>CALNXY010000001.1:0-146530 GCA_942490705.1 uncultured Caldilineaceae bacterium
ATCGATGGCGGCCCAGTCGGAGACGACAAAGCCGCCGAAGCCGAGTTCCCCTTTCAGCACGTCGGTAATCAGATAGCGCTGGGCGTGCATCTTCATGCCGCCCCAGCTGGAAAAGGAGACCATGACGCTCTGCGCGCCGGCGTCGATGGCCGCGCCATAAGGCGGAAGATGAATGGCGCGCAGGGTCGCTTCGTCCACGTCAGTGACGCCTTGGTCAATCATGTAGCCATTGGTGGTGGATGTGCCCCAGGCCGTGCCACCATCGCCGATGAAGTGCTTCGGCGTACCCAGCACCGTGTCCGGCGCCGCAAGGTCGTCCCCCTGCATGCCCTGGAGATAAGCCGCGGCCAACGCAGTCACGATCTCGGGACGCTCGCTGTAGCCTTCGTAGGTGCGGCCCCAGCGGATGTCCTGGGGCACAGAGACGGCCGGCGCGTAGTTCCAGCTAATGCCGGTGGCGGCCATCTCCGCTGCGGTCACGCGGCCGATCTCGGTCATGAGCGCCGGGTCGTTGGCCGCCCCCAGGCCGATGTTGTGGGGAAAGAGCGTTGCGCCGCGCAGATTGCCATGGCCATGCACCGCGTCGACGCCATAGAGCAGCGGAATGGCCAGCCGCGTTTGCAACGCTTCTTCCTGAAAGTCGCCAACCATCGCAGCCCAGCCTTCCGGCGTGTTCTCGGCCGGCGATCCGCCACCGCCGCTGAGCACGCCGCCAATCAAACGCTCATCGATGTCGCCTGGCTGAACGCTGCCCTTTTCGATCAGCGTCATTTGGCCGATTTTCTCAGCCAGCGTCATGCGCGCGAGCAGCTCCTCGGCGCGTGCGGCCGGATCCAACGCGAAATCCTGGTCGGCCGGTGCAGCGGGCGAGAGATCCGTAATCAACAGATCGCCGCCAGCACAAGCAGTCAAGACAAGGCTAAGCGCCATTACCATCATGGCGACTACGTGATGAAATTTCATGGGGAATCTCCAATTTACCAAGTTCAGGAGTTCACGGTTTCAGAACACTTGTCATGAACGACTGAGCTCAGGAATGATCAACCAAACGATTAGATTCAGTATAGATCACTCTTGCGACAGTGAAAAGAGGCGCAGCTCAATCCAATCGATCTCTTATTCAAAATTGGGTATTGACTGACGGTCAGTCAGTATGGTATACTACCGATTATGAGACAAGAAATCTCACCGCAAACGTGACAATTGTGAAAACCCATTGTCCAACGGACATCGTTCAAAGGAGTCAACATGAGTACCATTTACCGCTATCGACCAACGCTCTATTTTGTCCTGGCCTTCGCCGTGACCTGGATCAACGGATTTATCCTGGCGGCGCAGAGTCGCCAGGGCGCCGAGAAGAATATGCTCCATCTATTCCTGGCCTACATGGGGCCTCTGCTCGCCGCCCTCTTCATGATGTACGTCTTTGCCGACAAGCCGTTCCGGGCCGACTTCCGGCGACGAATCTACGACCTGCGCTTGATCGACAAGCGCTATCTGCCCTTCACATTCCTTCTGTTGCCGCTGGCGATGGTCGCAGCAATTGGCATCTCCATCGTCCTGGGGCAGCCTGCTGACCAATTACAATTTGCCCAGGCGTTCAAGATCTTCGATGGGGAAGTGATTTTCAGCATGATCCTCCTGGTGCTGGTGCCCGTGCTGGAAGAATTGGGCTGGCGCGGCTACGGTGTCGACAGCTTGGCCAGTAAATACAGCCTGTTCGTCACCAGCCTGCTCTTTGGCGTACTGTGGAGCCTCTGGCACCTGCCGGCCTTCTTCATCGTGGGTTCGTATCAGGCGTCACTCTGGGGACAGAATCCGATCTTTGCCATCAATTTTATTGTCGGCGTCATCCCCTTGGCGTTCATCACGAACTACCTCTTCTACAAGAACCAGCGCAGCATCGCCTTGCTTGCCCTGTTTCATGTCGTGGTCAACTACTCATCTGAAGTGTTTGAGGCCAACCAGATCAGCAAGTGCATTTTCACGCTGATCCTGACCGCCGTCGCCGTGGCGCTCGTGCTCAGAAACCGCGAATTCTTCTTCACCGAGAAGATGAACCTCAATCTCCTGGAAACTGTTCTGCCGCCGAGAAGACGACGGGGGTGGAGCGGCCGTGGCAATCGTCAACTCGCTTGACAGAGGCGATTGGCCAAGAAAAAGAGACCGCGGATTCTTCCGGACTAAATCCGGAAGAATCCGCCGAATCAGCAAAATCCGCGGTCTATCTCTCATTTCTCCAAAAAAGGACCACCCCTCGTGAACAGCCAAACTACTGAACAAAACGCCATGCGCAATGTTCTATCGATTCGAGATTTTCGATTGCTCTTTACCGGCATATCAACCTCGCTGCTGGGCGATCAGTTTGCCCTCATCGCCATGCCCTGGTTGGTGCTACAACTCACCGGCGACCCGGTTGCGCTGGGCACGGTGCTGGCGCTGGAGGGCATCCCTCGTGCGCTCTTCATGCTCTTCGGCGGCGCGATCACCGACCGTTTGTCGCCACGGGTCATTCTGATTGCGTCGGATGTGGTGCGTTTTGTCCTGGCCGCCTTCATGACGGTCGTCGTCATGGCCGGCATCGTCGAGATATGGATGCTCTACGCCTTTAGTCTGGGCTTTGGCCTGGTGGCCGGCTTTGCCGTGCCCGCAGGCAACAGCATTGTGCCCATGGTGGTGGAGGAGAAGGACTTGCAGGCCGGCAATTCCATTGTCATGGGGGCCGGTCAGTTGGTCGGATTTGTCGGGCCTGTGCTGGCCGGCATCCTGCTTGGGGTCTACGCCAAATCGCTATGGGGCATCGGCCTGGCCTTCGGAATCGATGCCGTTACCTTCGCCATGTCGGCAATCCTGCTGGGGATGATGCATACGGGCGGACAGCTTGCTGCCGCCGGCAGTGGAGAGAAGCAGGAGAGCGTCTGGGCCGCGATCGTCGCCGGGCTGAACTATGTATGGCAAAACGAAGCACTGCGCCTGATGTTCATCGTCATCGCTGCCGTCAACTTCCTGTTTGTCGGACCGATTCTGGTCGGCATTCCGGTGTTGGCCAATCAACGGCTGGCTGAAGGCGCGATGGCGTTTGGGTTGCTGATGTCCGGTTTTGCCGGCGGCAATCTGGCCGGTTTTCTGCTGGCCGGCCTGCTGCCTCGGCCCAGCGCAAGCACCATCCGCCTGCTGCTCATCACCTTGCTGACCGTCTTCGGTCTTGTGACGGCGATGCTGGGATTTATCTACTCGACGTGGATCGATCTTGCCTTGATGGTGCTACTTGGCGTAGGCAACGGCTACATCACCATCATTCTGTTCACATCGATCCAGACCCGCACGCCCAAGGCGATGCTGGGCCGGATCATGAGCCTTCTAATGCTTTCCAGCACGGGACTGGTCCCTGTCTCGCAGGCCCTCTCCGGCGTGATTGTCGCCTGGAATCTGAGCATGCTCTTTGTGCTGGCCGGTGGATTGATCGTGTTGGTCACATTCTGGACGGCCTTCCAGCCCGCGTTAGAAACCTTAAGCGAGGATCTGCTGGCGAATGTCTGACTCGTTCTGCACACAGATGAACGCTGATATTCACAGATGACCGCGCTTTTCTCCGGCATATCCGTGGGTATCTGTGTCTCTTTTGGAAGTAGCGTCATCCGTGGAAATCTGTGGCAAAATGGTAAGCGGAAGATGAGGGCGTCGGCGAATCTGGAAAATCAGCAGGGAGAGTTGGTACATGCCACGTACTGTCAAATCGGCCGAAGAGCGACGGCTGGAGATCATCCAAACATCGGAGCAGCTGTTCCGGGAGAACGGCTACGCCAACACAGCGGTCGACGCCATCATCAAGGAGATGGGCGTGGCCAAGGGCACCTTCTACTACTACTTCAAGTCCAAGGAAGAGGTATTGGAGGCCATCGTCGAGCACACCCTCGATCAGATCGTGGCCATGGCCGAGCAGGTCGCAGACGACCCATCCCTGGACGCGCTGTCCAAGATGCGGATGCTGCTCTCCAACAGTCACGTAGGTGACGAAGACACGGAGGATGTCGTCGAGCTGTTGCACGCGCCCGGCAATCGAGAACTGCACGAACTGAACAATATTCAGACGGTTCTGCGCCTGTCACCGATCTTTGCCAAGATCGTCGAACAGGGCAATCAAGAGAAGGTCTTCAACGTGGAACGACCCCTTGCAACCATGCAGTTCCTCCTGACCGGTTCCCAGTTCTTGTTGGATGGCGGGCTCTTTACGTTCGGCAAGGATGAGCATCAGGAAAGGCTGCTGGTCACGCAGGAGATCGTGGAGAAAGCACTGGGCGCACAGCGCGGCACATTCGACTTCATGAATGAAGAGATGCCCAGAAATGAGTAGAACGAATCAAGCGTAAAACGTTGCGCGTGGAAATGGTTGGGCCAGCGGTGTCGAGTCGTCGATTCCCTGGCCGGGAACTCTCGTGACGTTGCGGGATCGATTCGATCAAACAAACAACGTATCTATTCCACCCAAACACCTAAATGGCTATGCTGAATCCCCATTGCCCTGCGTTTCAAGCAGCGTACGCGCCAGCGCGTCCTGCCAGCCCGCATAGAGGCGCACCCGGTCGGACGCGGCCATGCCCGGCGCAAAGCGCTCCTGCAGCCGGGGCAGCGCGGCGATCTCGGCCTCTGACGCCCAGAAACCCACGGCCAAACCGGCCAGATACCCTGCCCCCACGGCGGAAACCACCGGCGACGCGCTGCGCAGTACCGGGCAGCCGATCATATCGGCCTGGAACTGCATGAGCAGATCATTCTGACTGGGCCCACCGTCGGCCAGCAACGTCGTGAGCGGCGCGCCCGCCTCCTGCTGCATGATGTCGAAGACGTCTCTGATCTGATAAGCGATCGACTCCAAGGTCGCCCGGGCCAGATGCGCGGCGGTCGTGCCGCGGGTCAGGCCGGCAAAGAGACCGCGCGCGGCGTCGTCCCAATGGGGCGCGCCCAGCCCCACAAAGGCCGGCACCAAATACGCGCCGCCCGTATCCGGTACCTGGGCCGCCAGCGCCTCGATCTCACTGGCCGGATCGGCCAGCCCCAGCACTTGCCCCAGCCAGGCGACTGCCGCCCCCGTGACGTAGATATTGCCTTCCAGAGCAAAAGTGGGGCCCGCTGTGGTCGCCCAGGCAACCGTGGTCGAAAGGCCATTTTCTGACAGGACTGGCGTAGCAGTCGGCGTCATCAGCGAGGAGCCGGTGCCGTAGGTCGCCTTGATTGCGCCCGGCTGGAAGCCGGCATGACCAAAGAGCGCGGCATGTGAATCACCAATGAGGGACGCAATGGGGATGCCGGCGGGCAGCGCGCCCACGGCCGCGCTCGCGCCGTAGACAAAGCTGGATGGCTGCACTGCGGGCAGCGCGGCTGCGGGAATTCCAAAGAGCGCCAGGAGGTCCTCATCCCACTGCTGGGTCGTTAGATTAAAAAGCAACGTACGCGAGGCGTTGGTCATGTCACAAGCGAAGACCGCGCCGCCGGTCAGGTTGTAGAGCACCCAGCTGTCCACTGTGCCGACGCAGAGTTCGCCGGCTGCGGCGCGCTTGTGACCATCGGACGTCTGATCGAGCAGCCAGCGCATTTTGCTGGCCGAGAACATGGCGTCGAGGGTCAACCCGGTGCGCGCGTGAACGAGCGCTTCCGACGCCGGCGTGCGCAGCGCCTGGCAAAGCGCCGCGCCACGCTGGCACTGCCAGATGACGCATGGTCCTACGGGCGCGCCGGTTGCCCGCTCCCACAAGACGACCGATTCGCGCTGATTGGAGACGCCGATTGCGGCCAGCGCCGAACCATCGGCCGGAATCTCGGTGGCAAGGACCTCGTCGATGACTTCGCGGACGCTTGCCCAAATCGCCAGCGGATCCTGTTCGACCCAGGCCGGCTGTGGGTAGGTGACGGAGAGGGAGCGCGCTGCTTGACGCACGACCCGGCCGTTGTGATCGAGCAAGATGGCTTTAGTATTGGTTGTGCCTTGGTCAATGGCGAGCACAAATCTAGCTTCCACGAAAGCGTCCTCCAATTTATCGTCTGTACGGCAGTTACGTAGAGTGCCACAGGGAAGACCAGGGCCAGAGAGAAAACAAAGCCCATGCATTGAGCCGATGTGCCAGGCACTTTCCTGCGCTTGTCCGGCTAATCGATGACGTCAACAGAATAAAAACACGCCCTTAGCCCACTACTGCGGATGGCAGGAGTTCACGGGCGGTGGCGGCCAACCCTGCCGGCGTGATGCCGTAATGGGTAAAGATGTCGTCCTGGCTGCCGGTGACGGTGTACTCATCAGGAATGCCCACGATTCTGAAGGGTACGAACGCGCCCGACTGCAGCAGCACCTCAGCACACGCACCGCCGAGCCCGCCAAAGACGCTGTGCTCCTCAACGGTAATGATTGCGCCGGTCTCCTCGGCCGCGGCAAGGAGAGCAGCCGCATCCAGCGGCTTAACCGTATGCATGCTCAGCACGCGGGCAGAGATACCCTGAGCCGCCAATAGTTCCGCGGCCTGGGCAGCTCGGACGACGGTCTCCCCCGTGGCGACAAAGGTCAGGTCGGCGCCCGGGCGCACGGTTAGCGCCTTGCCAATCTCAAAGATGGTCCCCGCAGGGTAGAGATTGGGCAGTGGCTTCTTCCCGAAGCGAATGTAAATGGGATGGGGAAAAGACAGCGCAGCCTCGATGACGGCCCGGGTCTCAAAGTTGTCGGCTGGGGCCACGATGGTCATATTGTGGATGGCGCGCAGCGCGGCAAAGTCGTGGAGTGAATGGTGAGTCGAGCCCAGCGCGCCATAGCTGACACCGGCGCTGATGCCGATCAGCTTGACCGGATTGTCCGAATAGGCCACGTCATTCTTGATCTGCTCCAGCGCCCGCGCCGTGAGAAAGCAGGCAGGCGAAACGGCAAAGACCTGCTTGCCGGCCGACGCCAGCCCGGCCGCCATGCCGACCAGGTTCTGCTCGGCAATACCGACTTCCACGGTCTGCAGGGGCAACTCCCGCCCAAAGGGCACGAGCTTGCCCGAACCGCGTGAATCGCTGGTGACGATCAAGATGTCTGAGTTTTCTCTGGCCAGCTCGAACAGAAATGTGCCGAATTCTTCCAGATTTGCCCGCCCCATCTTCATGCTTGCACCTCCGTCAGCGTCCGTTCAGCCATGGTCAGTTCTTCCATGGCCTGGGCATATTCCGCATCGCTCGGCACGTGATGGTGCCAGCCGACCTGGTTCTCAATAAAACTTATCCCGCTGCCCTTGACGGTCCGCGCCAGAATCAGGCTGGGTTTGCCCGCCTCAAAAGGCAGCCGCTCAAAGACGGCCGTCAGCTGGCCGATATCATTGCCGTCCACGCTCTCCACGGCATAGCCGAAGGCGCGGAACTTGTCGACCAGCGGCTCCAGCCCGGCCACTTCTTCCGTCGAGCCGGTAATCTGAAGCCCGTTGCGATCAATGATGACGGTCAGGTTATCCAATTTATGATGCGCCGCCATCATCGATGCTTCCCAACTGGACCCTTCTGCCAGCTCGCCGTCGCCCAGGAGTGTGAAGATGCGGTAAGCGCGACCATCCAGCTTGCCGGCCAGGGCCACGCCGGCCGCGATGGATAGGCCGTGGCCCAACGCACCCGTGTTCTGTTCGATGCCCGGCACCTTGCGCGTGGGATGACCAATGAAGTGTGACTGGTATTGGTTGAGCGTCGCAAGCTCGCCTGGCGGGAAAAAGCCCCGGTCGGCCAGCACGGTGTAGAGCGCCTCGACCGAATGCCCTTTGCTCTGGATGTAGCGATCCCGATCCGGATCGGCAAAGGTCTCGGGCGAGACGCGCAGCACCCGGTTGTAGAGCACGTTGAGAATATCGATGCAGGAGAGGCTGCCCCCCGTGTGACCGGCGCCGGCCTCTTTGATGATTGTGAGTAACGTTTTGCGGTAGGCGATCGACTTCCGGCGCAGTTCGATTTCTGAGAGCATAAGCCTTTTCCACCCGAATGATCAGAAGAACAAGGATAAGTGTGGTTTGCCAATTCTCAAATATGAATATATATTCATTATTAAAATAATATTCAATCTATTGTAGCAGGATGCGTCCGGCCCTGTCAAGGAACAAATCGATTGGACGGCTAAAGTCTGTTAAAATGGGGACGTGCTGGGCAAGTGTTCGATTGGCCCCGCTACATGGCACGCACCGTCCGACCAACGAGAGAGCGTCTCCGCAAATGGCACGTATCGATGAACTGCGCCTGATGACAAAAGTAGCCTATATGTACTACGAACAAAGTCTGCGCCAGACCGAAATCGCCACGCGCCTCAGCCTCTCGCAGGCATCGGTCTCACGGCTGCTCAAGCGCGCCCAGGAAGAAGAGATCATTCGCATCTCGGTCAACGTGCCCCAGGGAATCTATGCCGACTTGGAAAAGCAGCTCGTTCAGCAATATGGCCTGCTCGATGCGATCGTCGTCGACTGCAGTGACGTAGAGAGCGACGAGTTGATTCAACGCGACGTCGGCTCAGCCGCCGCCTACTACGTAGAGACGACGATTCGTGAGGATCAGGTCGTTGGCCTCTCCTCCTGGAGTTCGACGCTGCTAGCCATGGTCGACGCCATGCACCAGCTTTCGCGCCGTACCAATGCCCAGGTTGTCCAGGTGCTGGGCGGGATTGGCGTGCCCGCGGCCGAAATCTATGCCTCACGGCTGCTGGAGCGCTTTGCCCGGCTGGTGCGCGGCACGGCGATCCACCTGCCGGCCCCGGCCATCGTGGGTTCCGAGGATTCGCTGCAGGTACTCCTACAAGACCCTTTCGTCCGCGAAACCACGGCAAAGTTTGCCCAGATCGACCTGGCGCTGGTCGGCATCGGCGACGTAGAGCCATCCAAGCTGCTGGCTCAGAGCGGCAACAACTTTTCTCCCAGTGAGTTGGAAATTCTGCGTGGCCAGGGCGCGGTGGGCGATATCCTCCTTCAGTTCTTTGATATCAACGGCCAGCGCATCGACAGTACGCTACAGAATCGGGTCTTTGCCATGGATCTCGATCAGTTACAGCATACGGAGCGCGCAGTCGGCATCGCCGGCGGCAGCCGCAAGTATCACGCGATCCTGGGGGCGCTGCGCGGCAAGTGGATCAATATCTTGATCACCGATAACGCGACGGCCGAACGATTGCTGGCGGAACCATCCCTCACTCAATCAACAGAAAGCGTGTGATCCATGAAAAAGCAAGGCTTACTCAATGCTTCAATCGGCGCCGTGACCCTCACCATGGGGCACACGGACACGCTCACAATTGCCGATGCAGGACTCCCCATCCCAGCCGGGCCGGAGCGGATCGATCTGGTCGTGAAGCCGGGCCTGCCGTCCTTCCTGGATGTACTGGACGTGCTTCTGGACGAACTGGTCGTCGAGGCGGTCGTGATTGCGGAAGAGATGGCCGCCGTCAATCCAGCCCTTTACATGGCACTGCAGGAGCGGCTGCCCGAAACGCCGATGGAGACAGTTCCCCACGAACTATTCAAGGAGATGACGGGCGCCAGCAAAGCGATCGTTCGCACGGGTGAGTTTGCCCCCTACGCCAACATCATCCTGAAATCCGGCGTCGCCTTTTAGCTGCTGCCATGGGAAAGCTGCCTGGCGATACTGCCCACCGTCCTTGGCCGCTGCCGCGCGGCCCCTGGGTCATGGCTCAAGCGTGGCACGACCTCCTCTTTGCCCACTGGCCGCTGCCGGCGCAAGCGCTGCGGCCCCTCATTCCGTCATCGCTACGACTCGACACTTGGGACGGCGATGGGTGGATTAGTATTGTGCCCTTTGTCATGCGCGGCGTGCGGCCGCGTGGCGCACCGGCACTACCCTGGCTCTCCAACTTTCCCGAGCTCAACGTGCGCACCTACGTCACGGCGCTCGACGGTAGCCGGGCCGGCGTCTACTTTTTCAGCCTGGACGCCGCTAATCCGGTGGCAGTCGCCATTGCCCGGCAGGTCTTCAAGCTGCCCTACTTCAATGCCGCCATGCAGGTCACAAACAACGACGAGTCCGTCACCTTTGTTAGCCGGCGCACGCACAAGGCGGCCGCACCCGGCCACTTTTCGGCCCGCTACGCGCCCACGGGCCCAGTCTACCGCTCTACGCCAGGCACGCTTGACGATTGGCTGACGGAGCGCTATTGTTTCTATACGGTGGATCAAGCCGGCAGCCCGCTGATCTGCGAAATCCATCATGCGCCCTGGCCGCTGCAGCCTGCAGTCGCTGCAATCGAGCACAATGATATTGCCGGCGCCAGTGGCATCGGTCTTGCACCCGAGCCGGCGCTGGTTCATTTCTCCCGGCAGCTCGACGTCGTTGCCTGGCCATTGCGCCCGCTCCATCAGTGAGAAAGTGACAGTCGTTTCTTGCAGCTCCGAAGGTAGGTCCGCTCAGTTTCGACACGACCAGATGTTGGCCCAACCTGTTCCGTCAGCGCCGTCATCGTCATGTTCAGGCAATTCTGACAAACCAAAAGGATAAGGAACCCGCCCATGGATTACCGCCTTGGATTCCCCGTCAAGGTACTCGGAGCGCCCTTGCGTTCCCACGACAGCCGGCGCTGGCAGAATGCGCCTCACCTCAGCATCAGCTTGGCCTATTTGCGCGACATCCTCGAGTATCTGCGCCAGAAAAAGATCCACTTCTATCGTCTGGCCGGCCAGTTGGCGCCCTATCTCACCCATCCCGCGTTGCCGCAATTTCACCGCCAACTCAGCGAGTGCAGCACTGAACTCGCCGCCGTGGGCGATCTGGCTCGGGCATACCGCATTCGCCTGACGCTCCATCCCGGCCACTTCATCCAACTCAACAGCCCCGATCGCGTTCGCGTGCGGCGCTCGATGGATGAAGTGATCAGCCAAACCGCGCTGCTCGATGCCCTGGGGCTCGATCAAGACGCGGTGATCGTCATCCATGTCGGTGGTCGCTATGATGACCGGTTGGCGGCACGCGCGCGCTTTGTAGCGGCTTTTGAGACGCTCCCGGAGCGGGCACAGTTACGATTGGCGCTGGAGAACGACGACCGCCTCTACGATCTCAGCGACGCGCTCTGGATCCACCGTCGCACGGGCATCCGCCTGACGCTCGACACGCTGCACCACCGCTGCCTGGATCGTCAACGCATTCCCCTGGCCGACGCCTTGGCCCTGGCATTGGCCACCTGGCCGCCTACCCAACGCCCCAAAATTCACATAAGTAGCCCGCGTACGGAACTCCGCCACTTGCGCCGGGCGGGCGAGTGGCGGCTCCAGATGCCACTGCCAAATCAGCACAGCGACTTTCTCAATCCGTTTCCGGCCATCGACCTGCTGCGTATGGCGCAAGCAATGACCCTGCGTCCCTTTGACATCATGCTGGAAGCCAAGGCCAAGGATCTGGCATTGCTGCGGCTGCGGGAGCAGATTGCGCGGTATGCGCCGGAGGTTGTGGGGTGGTAGGGGTGTGGGGGAGGTAGGGTAGCTGTTATGCCGTTTTGGGGAGGATTTGGTTTTTGGCGCTTTGGCGGGCGAGTTCTGCTTGGGCGAGTCGTTGGCGGGCGCCGTCGAGCCATTCTTCATCTGCGCGTAGGCGCCACGTTAGATCGTCGAGCACTTTGGTTGTGGCTGCAGCAGCGACGCCGCCGGGGACTGTGCGTACGGCCACGAAATGGTCGGGGTCGAGGGCGCGCACGAATTGTTCTTCGGTGAAGTCAAGCTTCCGGCCCAGCACGCTCTGCGCGGAGGTCTGGAGCATCTCCAGGGTGAGATCGTCACTGCCCTTGCCCTCCTTGACCGCGGCCTGCACCATGCCCGCCACAATCTTGTGCGCCTGGCGGAAGGGCAGGCCGGACTCGCGTACGAGCGTATCGGCCAATTCCGTGGCGGTTGTGAAGCCGGCGCCGGCCTGATCGCGCAGATGCTCTTCATTCAATTCCAGCGTCTCAAAAAAGTCTGTATAGAGCTGCACGCACTCACGCGTGGCGTCCAGTGCGTTGAGCAGGGGCGGCAGAATCTCGTCTTCGATGTCCTGGGTGTCGCCGTAGGGAATGTTGTGGCACTGGGTCACGACAGTCTGGGCATAGCCCAGCGCCCGGCTAAGCCGGGCGCGCAGATGCTCCAGCACAACCGGGTTGCGCTTCTGGGGCATGATCGAACTGATCTGGATGAAGCTGTCGTCGATATAGAGTGCGTCGGTCTCTTTGGTCGCCCGCACGAGCATGTCATGGGTCACCCGACTGAGGCCAACGGCCAGGGATTGCAAGGCAAAGGCCGCGTCAGTCAGATTATCGCCTGCGCCAATGGCGTGCTGGGTGCTGAGCACAACGTCATCGAAGCCGAGCAGGTCGGCCACCAGCTTGCGATCGATCGGAAACCCCGTGCCCGTAAACGCAGCCGCGCCCAGGGGCGATTCGTTCATATTGGCATAGGCCAGAGTCAGACGCGTTTGGTCCTTCCCCAACGCGGTCAGAACACCGGCCAAATAGTGGGCAAAGGTGACCGGCTGGGCCGGCTGCGTATGGGTGTAGCCCGGCATGAGCGTCTCCGTATGGCGCAGGGCCAAAGTGAGGATCGCCCGGCGCAGCGCCAGCAGATCGGCAGCAAGCGTCAGCAACTCTACACGTAAAGCCATACGCGCCAAAGCGTGGCCGAGGTCATTGCGGCTGCGCGCCAACTGCAAGTTGCCGCCAAAGTCGGGGCCAATCATCTCGATGATCTGGGACTCAATGCGAAAGAAAAGATCCTCGACGCCGGGCTGGTATTCCAGCGCGTCGACGCCGGCAAGCCGAATCTCGTCCACCGCACCTAGAATCGCGGCCGCGTTCTCATCCGAAATGATGCCGCAGCGGGCCAGCATCAGGGCATGGGCCTCGTGTGACGCCAGCATCGGTTCAAAGAGATAGGCCTGCGCATCACGATATGCGTGCTGCAAGACATGCGCAGAATAACTTGAATTAGGAAAAGCAGAGCCCATAGTAATAATTAATGAAGAACGACTAATTGATAATGATAAGGACGCCTACAGGCGACCAGACAAAATTAACAATTGTCAATTGTCGATTATCAATTAACCATTCCTCACCCTTTCAGCCCGGTGAGGGCAATGCCTTTGATGATTTGGCGCTGGAAGATGATGAAGACAAGCAGCAGGGGCACGGTGGCCATGCTGGCGCCGGTCATAATGAGTTCCCAGGAAGAAGAGACCTCGCCCGAGAAAAAGCTGAGGCCCACTGGCAAGGTGTAGTATTGGCGGGCGCTGACGATGATCAGCGGCCAAAGATAGGCATTCCAGTTGCCGATAAAGTTGAAGATGCAGAGCGCAGCCACCGCCGGCTTGACCAGCGGCATGGCCACACGCCAGAAGATGCCAAATTCGTTCACGCCATCAATGCGCGCCGCGTCCAGCAGCTCGTCGGGAACGCCATCAAAGAATTGGCGCATGAGGAAGATGCCGACCGCTGTGATCACGCCGGGAAAAACGATGCCCCAATACTGGGCGAAGCCCTGATTCCACCCAAACTGCACGCTCATATTGAACCAGGGGATGATCAGCATCTCGGTCGGCACCATGAGCGTAGCCAAGATACCAAGGAAAATGATGTTTTTGCCGGGAAACTCAAATTTATTGAGCGTGTAGCCTACCAGGCTGTCGAAGAAGGCCACGCTCATGGTGCTGATGACCGCAATCACCAGGCTGTTGAAGTACCAGCGCGGAAAGTCGCTGGTCGTCAAGACGATGCGGTAGTTGTCCAACGTGGGATTTTGGGGCAGGAAGGTAAATCTAACCAGTTCGGGCGGTGGTTTCAAGCTGGTCAGGATCATCCAGACGAAGGGTACGACCATTACGATTGCGCCCACCGTGAGCAACAGGTAGACGAAAAAGAGATCCCACGACCATTTGCGCCGGGGGCCTGAAGAACTGACGACCTGATCGGCCAGGTCGAGTGTGTTTTGCACGCTGGAATCGAGCGTCGTCATGATCTAATACTCCACGCGCCGGGAGAAAACACGCAATTGCACAACGGTAATCAGTAGAATCAGAAAAAAGAGAATTACCGTCAACGCCGCGGCATAACCCATCTGGTAGCTGCCAAAGCCAGTCTTATAGACCTCCAGCACGACAGTCGTCGTACTCTTGAGCGGGCCGCCGGCCCCGTCGGTGCTCATATTCTGAACGAGGTCGAACATGCGCAGAAACTGGATGGTTTGCAGCACCCCCAGATAGACAAAGACTGGGTTGAGCAGGGGCAGCGTGATGTTCCAGAAGAGACGCCAGCGACCGGCCCCATCGATACGCGCGGCTTCGTAGTAGGTCTCGGGAATCTGCTGGAGGCCGGCGAGAAAGATAATAATGGCAAAGCCCATGCTGCGCCAGACGGCTACGACGGCAATGGAAGGCAGCGCCTGCGCCGGGCTGCGCAAGAAAGGCTGCTTGGGCAGGCCCACAGCATCCAGCATGACGTTGATCAAGCCGATGTTGGGCGCATAGAGCCAGTTCCAGACGAAGGCTACGGCCACAAAGGAGGTAACAAAGGGGACAAAGTAGGCGGCCCGGAAAAAGCCGGCCAGATGGCGAATCTGCGACAGCAATATGGCCACGCCCAGCGCCAAAACCAACTGCAACGGAACCCCAAAGACAACGTACTTGATCGTATTCACAAACGCTGCACGGACTGCGCTACGCGGCTTAAAGAAGTCTTCCCAAATCTCCGCGTAGTTCTCCATCCCCACCCACGGGCCGGTCCCTTGAAACACATTCCAATCGCGAAAGCTGATATTGAAGGCCAGTATGACCGGATACCAGCGAATGACGATGAAGAAGAGCAGGCTGACGCTCATAAACGCGTAGGCCCACAGCACCTGACGCCGCCTGAGAGTTAGTTTCACCGATCATCTCCTCGATCAAGACTGGATGCGTTCACCAACGTGGAAAGGGGAAAAGAAGTCGGGCTCTCTGGGAAAGCCCGACTTCTTCGAAAGACTACAGCGTACAGCTACTCACGCTCGGCCCAGAAGTCGTCCAACACCTCTTGGACGGTCTGCACGGCAAAGTCCAACTCCTCAGCCGGGTCGCCGTCGGCAAGGACAACGCCGTCGTAGGCATCCATCACGGCCTGACGATCGAGGCTCTCATCCGGGAAGAAGGTGGAGTGCGCATATTCCAAGCCGGCCGCAAAGGCGCCGAGCTTCTCGTCCGCCAGCAGTTCGGGGTCAGACGCCGCTTCAAGCTGAGCCGGGAGTTCGCCAACAATGTCCACCCACACAGCGCCGGCTTCGGGGCTGGTGATGAACTTGACAAACTTGGTCGCGGCTTCCATGCGCGCCGGATCCGAAGCGCCCTTCTGGGTGATGCCGTGGGTCCAGTAGCTGCCAAAGGTGCTCTTGACGCCATTGTGCTCCGGCAATTCGGTCACGCCGAAGTTAAGGTCGGGGGCATTCGATGCAATCGTGCCCAAGCGGAAGGAACCGTCGATGTGGAAGCAGACCTCGCCGGCCAGGAAGCCGTCGTGGTTGTTCTCGTAGAGATTGGCGACGCCGGTGCCCAGTTCCTGCTCAAAAGAGAGGAAGGTGTCCCACGCTTCGTAACCGCCGTCGCTGGCGTTCCACTGAACCTGGGTGTAGTCGTCGCTGTAGGGCTGCTGGCCAAACTGGCGCAGCAGGACTTCGCGGAACCAGTGATGCTCCTGGCCTGCGGGATTGACGTGGAAGCCGTAGACTTCAAAGTCGTCGCCATCCTTGACCGTGCAAGCCACCGCCTGTTCCTTCAGCTCATCCAGCGTGGTGGGCGGGCTCTCTGGATCGAGACCGGCCGCTTCCATCAGATCCTTGTTGTAGAAGAGCGCCAGCGTACGGACGGCCGTGGGCAGGGTATAAAGCTCATCATTGAAGAAGCTGGCCTGCACCATGGGGCTAAAGACCTCCGCCACCATTTCCGGCGGGAAATCCTCGGCCGGCAGCGGCACGAGGAAGCCGGCATCTACCCAGGCGGGCTGCCAGCCATAGAAGAGCGTGGCCACATCCGGGCCAACGCCTGCCGGAGCCGAAGCGGCGATCTGGTCACGGTAGTTGTCGTAGGGCAGGTCCGAATTGTGAATCACCTTGATATTGGGATTTTCGGCCTCGAACATCGCGATCAGCTCATTCATCGCGGTCTGGCGCGCTTCGAAGAAGTATTGCCAGTACTCGATCTCGATGATCTCATCGCTGGCTGCAGCTTCTTCGCCGGCGGCCTCTTCGGCCGGCGCTTCCGTCGCTTCGGCCGCGGCGCCGTCATCGGCGGCTGGTGCAGGCGCGGCCGGCGCGGCGCAGGCGGCAAAGAGCAGCATGGCCACGAGCAGCAGGCCGAGCAAACTCCAAGAGCGTACATGTTTCATAGAGCGTTCCTCCGTTGTGATGGAAAAGTAGGGTAAGAAAGGATATGGACAAAAAAGGAAGTGTCATCGGTTAGAAAGCGCGCCGAATGGGCGTGCGGTCTTCAGGCGCCGTTCACATCTCAATTTTTAGCAAACGTGCCGCATTGCCGGCAAAAATCTGCTGGATGTGCTCGTCAGGCAGGTTGAGATCAAGACAGTCACGCAGTTGGTCCTGCAGGTAGCGGACGGCGAAGCCACGCGGGAACCAGCTCGAATCGGTGCCAAAGATGATGCGACCGGGGCCGATCGTCTCGTAATACTTGCGGAAGAGATACTTGGTCGAGACATCGCCCGGCACCCAGCGCACCCACTGGTTGCTGCCGGAAGTGTCCACACTCACGTTGGGGCAGGCCCAGGCAAGCTGAAGCGTCTCCCGCTCCCACGCACAGCCAAAATGGGGAATGACGAAATCGACGTCGGGGAATGATTTGGCGACATTGTGCAACTTGAGGGGATTGATATTCTGATGCCAGGCAATACCGCCCGAGCTTCCCTGAATGCCAAAGTGAATCAGCACCGGAATGCCCAGCTCGGCGCATTTTTCCCACACGGGAAACGCGGCCGGATCCTCAATTGGCTCCTCAATCAGCGGCGCCAGCAGCTTGTAGGCGCGCAGCCCCAGATCCGTCACGGCGTGATCCAGCCGTTCGACAGCATCGGGCAGGAAGGGCGAGTGATGGGCAAAGCCGATAAAGCGATCGGGATACCAGCTACAGATTTCGGCCAGATGCTCGTTGCCGCCGCCGGTGACAAAGCCGATGGCGCGCACGCCGTAGCGGTCCAATTCATCCAACCAGCGTTTGGCCTGGACGCGGTCGCCGGGATGATCGTCCGGCTTCTCCGGCAGCGGAAAATCCCACATGCGGCGCCAGTGTTCGCCATAGGGCCGGGCCCGTTCGCGCAGGATGGCGCGGCGCTCCGGGCTGACAGCGGCTTCGTAATTCTTCATCGTGTCACCCATGTCGGTGAACCACGGGCCTTCGGTGGGAAAATGAGAATGAAAATCGATAATCTCAAACCCTTGATACATGGTGAGGACTCACTTCTCGTGTGCAGAGACTTGGCAAGGACTTGTCAAACGATAGGGGGACAGCTTACTATCGATAGCGTGAACGGTCAAACAAGGAATGCAAGCCCGCAATCCATCCTGTTGCGCCATCGCTGACCACGATCTTGGGTAGCAGTAGCCAATCGATCGCCGGGCCGCCGGCGCAACCGCGCGGGTCGACCTAACGCTAGGCTGCTCTGAAAATAGCGCCATTTTCGTCAATTATCGGGTGGGCGCAGACCATGACGCCTCTGTTGACATTTCGAAAACCACCTACTTTGCGCCTGGCACGTCCCCGGCACGGGCGGCAGAATATCCGATTAGCAGACTTGTAGGCGCCCGTGCCGGGGACGTTACGACCAAGTGTCAACCGGACCTAGTACACGATGGCGTAAATAACCATACGGTCGATTTCTAATCCGCGTGCCAAACAGCCGGACACTTAGGAAAGATCCATGCCTGCTTCCCTGCAACTCAGCCTGACCGACGCGCGACGCCTGGCCGTGAGCGCCCAACGCCTGGAGCAACGCCCGTCTCATGCCGGCCCGGACGAACTCGTCCAGACGATTGAGGCGCTGGGCTGCCTCCAAATCGACCCGCTGCGTGCGCTGGACTATACACAGCATCTGGTCCTCTGGAGCCGGCTGGGTGCGTTTGACCGGGCCGAGCTGGCGCGCCAGCTGTATGACGAGAAGCGCTGCTTTGAATATTGGGCCCACTGCGCGTCCATCGTCTGTACCAGCGATTACCCGCTGCACGCCACCTGGATGCGCGCGTACGCGGTCGAAGCGGCGCGCGACATGCGCTGGGTCGCGGCCAATCCCCGCCTGCACCAGCACGTGCTCGCGCGCTTGGCCAGCGACGGCCCCCTGGCCAGCGACCAATTTGACGCAACGCTCATCCAGGAGCCGTGGCATTCCACCGGCTGGAACAACGACCGCGGCGTCGGCATGATGCTCACCTTTCTCTGGCTCAAAGGCGAGCTCATGGTCGCGCGGCGCGAGGGGCGCAAGCGCTTCTGGCACCTGAGCGAGGCCGTCCTGCCGGCGTGGACGCCGCGGTCCGAGTTGAATGTGGCCGAGACCGTGCATGCCACTGCCCAGCGCGCGCTGCGTGCGCTGGGCGTGGCTACGCCCAAGCAGATCGTGCAGCACTTCACGCGCAACAGCTATCCCGATTTGCCTGCGACCCTTGCCGCGCTGGAGCAAGCGGGTCGCGTGGCGCCGGTCACGATTATGGACGGAAGTGCCGCATTGCCCGGCGACTGGTACATCCACGCCGACATGCTGCCGCGCCTGCGCGCGCTCCAGGCCGGGGCGTGGCGCGGGCAGACCACGCTGCTCTCCCCCTTCGACAACCTCATCTGCGACCGGGAGCGTACCGAACAACTCTTCGGTTTTCGCTATCGCGTCGAGATCTACGTGCCCAAAGCCAAACGGGCGTTCGGCTACTATGTCGTGCCGATCCTCCACGGAGAGCGGCTGATCGGCCGCGTCGACGCCAAGCTGGAGCGCAAGACCATGCGGCTGACCGTCAACAACGTCTATGCCGAAGACGACGCGCCGCCAGCCGGCGCCGAGGTCGCGGCCGCGCTCGAGGATCTGGCCCGCTTTCTGGACGCAGACGCGATCGATTATCTCGGGGAACGGCCGCGGATTTGGGCAGACGCACTGCAGTAGATGGCCGGTTGGGCAAGATCGGTACGGGCAAGCCAAAGCCGTTGAAGGTCAGGCTGAGAAATTCAGACAGATCTGTTGCAAAAAGGGTACGCCCCGGGTACTGTGTGCCTCAGCGGTCGGAGCCGAAGCGAGGAGAGCCGCGGGGCAGGGTGCAGCGATTGGGTAGGAACGTCCCCGGCACGGGCGCACACAAGTCTGCTCATCGGATTCTCGGCCGCCCGTGCCGGGGACGTCGCAGACGCAAACAATCACGCGGGGGAACGAACATGAAAACAGGAGCAGCGTTGTCACCAGCACAGCAGGAAGAAGTGCTCAGCACGTTAGAGGCCCGTTTTGAGCAGAACATGCACCGCCATCAAGGCCTGGAGTGGGCCGCCGTGCAGGCCAAGCTCCAAGCCCATCCGGAAAAACTGTGGTCGCTGCATGAGATGGAACGGACCGGCGGCGAACCGGATGTGGTGGGGCATGATCAAGCGACGGATGAATACATCTTCTACGATTGTGCCGCGGAAAGCCCCAAAGGGCGCAGAAGCGTCTGTTTCGACCGCGCCGGGTTGGAGTCAAGAAAAGAACCGCGACCCGATCATAACGCCATCGACATGGCCGCGGCCATGGGCATCGAGCTGCTGACGGCAGACCAATATCGCGCGCTGCAGGAGTTGGGCGATTTCGATACCAAAACGTCGAGCTGGCTGCAAACTCCGGCGCGGATACGCGCACTCGGCGGCGCGCTCTTTGCCGATCGCCGCTACGACACCGTCTTCGTCTACCACAACGGCGCCCAATCCTACTACGCCGCGCGCGGCTTCCGTGGCGCGCGGCGGATCTAGCCGGTGCCCGGGCCAGCGCGGCAACGCATCAACCGCACGCGGCGGAGCAAGGCGACCGCCATTGCGGAGCAGGGCGACCGCCCGGCTCGGCGTTGGAGCAGTTTTATCGATATTGTTGCAATTGAATTCAACATCGATTAGGTTCGCAGGCGTTCGATTCTTGCTACGCTACCTCGCGCGCATTCAACCGCTTGCGGCGTTGGCGCCAGTCGGGCATCATGCGATCTAGCAAGAGATAGAAGCGCTGGCTGTGGTTGTGTTCGATCAGATGGCAGAGTTCGTGGACGATGACGTAGTCGATGTAGGGCTTTGGCACCTGCATGAGCTTCAAGTTGAGCGAAATCACGCCCGAATCCGTGCAGCTGCCCCAGCGTGCGTCCAGGTCTTTGATAGCCAACGCCGGCTGTGGAATGTCGAGACGGCGAAAGCGCGGCAGCATGGCGTCCATGCGTTGGGGAAAGACCCGCTGCGCCTGTTTGCGGTACCAGCCTTGGACTTGGACCCGTACCTGTTCCGTGTCGGACTTGACTGCCGTTTCAACGTGGAGATAGCCACGTGTCAGTTTGACCCACGCACGCTCACCCTCTGTTACCTTGAGACGATACTGACGGCCCAGATAGCGATGGGTTTCACCGCTGACATAGCGTTTGGGCGGCGTGTGGGGCAGGTAGAGCTCCAGCTCTCGCTGCTGGCGGAGGATCCAGGGGGCGCGCTTGCGCACGCGCTGTTCCACGCTTTGGAGATCGGTGCCTTCGGGCGCGATGACCGTTACGCATAGATCGGGATGGACGTCGATGGCCAGGGTGCTGCGCTGCGCAAAGATGACGCTGTATTCGATTTGCGTCTCACCGTAGTCGATGGTCTGCTTCAAGGTGGTGATCCTAACACTCGCCACTAGCCCTTCCGGCTGCGGGCCTTGGCAACCTCCAGCACGCGATCGATTATGAGGTCCGTTTCGTCCAGTTCAATTTCGATGCCGGTGGCTTGTTCCACTTCGTAGAATAGTTCGTCCAGATCGCGCCGGATCTGCTGCTTGACGTCATGATTATTTTCCCAATCGGTCACCTTGTGCGCTTCGATAATTGACTCCTGGCGAATGGCGAGATCGGCAATGCTGTTCTCGTCTACGCCATAGGGCGCCAGCGACTCACGCATGACGCCGTAGTAGGCGGGCGCGTGCCGGTAGCGGGTGAGCTGGGACGGCAGGCCATCGCTGCGGCCACTGCGCATGGCGTCGAGGTGGGATTCGGCCTGGCGCAGATACTCGAGCTGGTCGATGCGCCCCTGCTTGTAGGCGAGAATCGTCTCTTCCACCATTTCCGAGAAGCGACGAAAGTAGGCCGGGTCCTCGTCTATGCGTTCGGTGATGGTGCGCTTCATGCGGTTGAGGATGGTATCGGCCTTGGCCGTGGGCGTGCCCAGCTTTTCCACTTCGGCGTCGAAGGCTTCCACATCGAAGACGTCGACCATGGGCGTGATGGTGCTGACGCCGGTGGCGCGCACGTGCTGGTCCATGAGCTTGCGCACCTTCTCTTCGTACTCCCGGTAGTCAACGCTCTCGGCATAGCGCAGCTTGATGGCGCTGCGCAGCCGGTCGAAATACTTGAGATCGTCCTTGTAGCGATTGATGCGCGCTTCTGGTGTCTCTTCATAGAACTGGACCGAAGCGAGCGCCACGCGCAGGGAACGGGCATAGTCGGTCAGGGTCTCGTAAAAGCGCTGGCGGCGATCCTCCGGTTCCAGGAAGCGCTCCATGGCTTCGCGGTCCTTCTTGTTGGCCACCGACTCGAAGATCGCCCACAGGTCGGAGTGGCGTTGGGGCAGCTTGGCGATCTCCTCGCTCACGTCGGCAAAGGTGCCTTCGATGTCCTCCGCGTCGTACTCGGCCAGGGCGTCGTAGAGGTTCATGGCCTCGTTGAGTTCGCCCAGGACGCCCCGGTAGTCGAGGATGTAGCCGAACTCCTTGCCGTCGGCCAAGCGATTGACGCGGGCGATGGCCTGCAGCAGGGTGTGCTCCTGCAGCGGCTTGTCGATGTAGAGCACGGTGTTGCGCGGCTCGTCGAAGCCGGTCAGCAGCTTGTCGACCACGACCAGGATCTCGATGCCGTCGGCGCGCGACCAAATGAGGCGAGCATCTCCCGGTTGTAGGCTTCTTCGCTGCCGTAGCGGTCCATCATCTGCTTCCAGAAGGCCTGTATTTCGGGCAACGGCGCATCGACCTCTTCGTGCCCTCGCGGGTGTCGGGCGGCGAAATGACCAGCGCGGCCTCGATGCCGTACTCGTCGCAGATAGCGCTGGTACTTGAGCGCCGATTGCTTTTGGTCGGCGTGGCCAGCTGGGCCTTGAAGCCGGTGCCGCGCCAGTTCTCGACGTAGTGGAGGGCGACGTTGTAGGCGATCTCCTGGATGCGCTGCTCGGTGGCGTTGACCGCTTCGCTGCGGCTCATCTTGCGCTTGAGATCGGCCTTCTGTTCGTCGGTCAGATGTGCGTGTGGCACGCTCGAACCAGCGTTCCAGTTGGCGTTTGTCCACGTTCTGCTCGACGATGCGCCCTTCGTAGAGCAGCGGCACCACGGCGTGGTCGGAGACGGCCTGGCGCATGGAATACTTGTGGATGAAGCTGCCGAACTTCTCGGCCGTCGATTTCTCGCGCTTTGTGAGAGGCGTGCCGGTGAAGCCGATGTAGCAGCCGTTGGGGAGCATCTTCTTCATCTTGGTGTGCATGGAGCCATACTGGCTGCGGTGGCTTTCGTCCACCAGCACGAAGATGTTGATGCCCGCATCCTTGATCTGTTGGCGGGCCGCCTGATCGAACTTGTTGATGACGGTCGTGATAACGTCGGCTTGGCGCTCGTCGTCGTCGAGCCTGCCCGTGACCAGCCGCACCAGGTGCCGGCCGCTCTCGGCCTGGACCACCGACTTGCCGCAGGCGTGGAAGGTGCCATAAATTTGATCGTCGAGGTTGACCCGGTCCGTAACGAGAATGACGTGGGGATTGCTGATCGAGGGATGGAGGGCCAGCGCCTTGGCCAGCATGACCATGGTCAGCGACTTGCCGCTGCCGGTGGTGTGCCAGATCACGCCGCCGGTGCGCGCGCCCTGGGCGTTGCGGTGGGCCACCCGGTCGATGGTGGCCTGCACCGCAAAGAACTGCTGGTAGCGGGCGATCTTCTTGACGCCGTCGTCGTAGACAATGAACTGGTAGATCAGCTCCAGCAGTCGCTGGGGGCGCAGCAATGCGTAGAGCAGGCGATCCTGGGCGGTGGGCAGGCGCTCGCCCAGCTCGGCGAAATGTTTGCGAATTGGCGCCGCTGTACTCGCGCCAATCGTAGAGCCGATCTTTTCCGCCGTCATCGAGCGGCTGATTGATGAGCGAATGGATCGCCGCATCCACCTTCCTGGAAGCTGTTGAACCGTAGACGTCACTATCTACAGACAAGCTTCCAGGAAGGTTCACCCCCGATTCTTCTTCATTCCATAACGCCCAAAACTTCTTTTTGGTCGCCGTTGTCGCATAGAGCGCGTCGTTGGGGCTGATGGCCATGAGCAGCTGCGAGTAGGCAAAGAGGTGAGGAATCTCGTCCTCGCGCTGGTACATGAGCAGCTGCTCGATGCCCAGCGCCACCGCCTTCTCGCCATGGTGATCCTTGTCGGCCCGCTTGCACTCGATCACCACCAGGGGAATGCCGTTGACGAAGAGCACAATATCCGGACGTCGCGTCTTGTGACTGCCCCGCTTCTCCACCGCAAACTCGTCGGTGACGTGGTAGACGTTGCGCTCGGGATGCTGCCAGTCGATGTAGTGGAGGCTGTAGCTCTTGCGGTCGCCGTCGATGGTCTGGGTGAGGCTGGCGCCCAGGGTGATCAGCTCGTAGAGGCGCTCGTTGGTGGTGATGAGGCTCTGGAACGGCTCATTGACCAGCTTCTCCACTGCCTCGCGGATGTTGCCGTCGCTGAAGGGATGTTGCTCGCCTTTGAACAGAATCTGATTGTGCTCGCGCAGCCACGGCTCCAGCACGCCGGTGAGGACGACGTTGCCTTCCCGCCCGCCGCGCAGGGCCAGGGCATCGGCCGGCGCGAGGTAGTGCCAGCCCATGTTGATGAGCAGCTGCAGGGCCGGGATTTGGGAGCTGATCTCTTCAAGATAGGCGTTGGAAGTCGCCAAGAGGATGTCCTTTCAAAGACTGTGATGCCGCCGGCATCTTCTTGTGAGCGCAAGATCGCTTCACTCCAGTTCGGCCAAATAGTCGCTCAGGCCCGGCGGAAGCTTTGCTTTGCCCGTTAAATATTCCTCGGCGTAGGCGCGATAGCGGTTCGGCGTCACGAAATGCTGGGCAATAAATTCCTGATCGACCAACGATCCCGATCGGCTGCCAATCCACTCAGCATAGTTGGAGTAGGGCCATAGCTCCGGCCCATTGGCAATGCCGTGCAGAACAGGATTGACATGGATATAGCGGCAGAGATGACGCAAGTATTCATCAGTGTTCACCAAAATCGGCTTGTACGGCCCTTCAAAGAGCGTCCCGCTGCGTCCGTAGCGTCGGTTAAACGCCTGGCTGTAGCTGCCAAAAACGCGTGTCGGAACCTTACCGGCATTTGTGTCGCCATCTTGCCGCACGAGCCAGTGATAGTGATTCGGCAGCAGGCAATACGCTACTACCGTCACATCGCACTCTTTGGCCACGCGGCCTAACAAACGCAGTAGGTAGAGGTAATTCTCATCCTCGTAGAAGATCGACTGCCTTCCCGCTCCTCTGTTGTAGATATGGTAGTAGCTTCCTTGGACAAATTTTACTTTACGTCTTGACATGTTCGGGGGTCTCCATGTGTAAACAGCTTCCAGGAAGGTCGGCGCCGAGCGGCTGCCACCGTCGATACCTTCCTGGAAGCTCGCGTGGTGGCCGGCTTGGCGCCGCAATCAGCTTCCAGGAAGGTCGGCTCCTGAGCGGCCGCCACCGTCGATACCTTGCTGGAAGCTCGCGTGGTGGCCGGCTTGGCGGCGTAAACAGCTTCCAGGAAGGTCGGCTCCCGAGCGGCCCTGCCACCGTCGATACCTTCCTGGAAGCTCGCGTGGTGGCCGGCTTGGCGGCGTAAACAGCTTCCAGGAAGGTCGGCTCCCGAGCGGCTGCCACCGTCGATACCTTCCTGGAAGCTCGCGTGGTGGCCGGCTTGGCGGCGTAAACAGCTTCCAGGAAGGTCGGCTCCCGAGCGGCCGCCATCGTCGATACCTTGCTGGAAGCTCGCGTGGTGGCCGGCTTGGTGGCGTAAACAGCTTCCAGGAAGGTCGGCTCCCGAGCGGCTGCCACCGTCGATACCTTCCTGGAAGCTCGCGTGGTGGCCGGCTTGGCGCCGCAATCAGCTTCCAGGAAGGTCGGCTCCTGAGCGGCCGCTATCGTCGATACCTTCCTGGAAGCTCGCGGGTGGCCGGCTTGGCGGCGTAAACAGCTTCCAGGAAGGTCGGCGCCGAGCCAGCCGCCACCGTCGATACCTTCCTGGAAGCTCGCGTGGTGGCCGGCTTGGCGCGCAAACAGCTTCCAGGAAGGTCGGCCTCAGGAGCGCGTCGCCCCGGAAGCTCGGCCGCCACCGTCGATACCTTCCTGGAAGCTCGCGTGGTGGCCGGCTTGGCGCCGTAAACAGCTTCCAGGAAGGTCGGCTCCCGAGCAGCCGCCACCGTCGATACCTTCCTGGAAGCTCGCGTGGTGGCCGGCTGGCGACGTAAACAGCTTCCAGGAAGGTCGGCTCCCGAGCGGCCGCCATCGTCGATACCTTGCTGGAAGCTCGCGTGGTGGCCGGCTTGGCGACGTAAACAGCTTCCAGGAAGGTCGGCTCCCGAGCGGCCGCCACCGTCGACCTTCCTGGAACCTGGCGGCGTAAACAGCTGGAAGGTCGGCTCGTCGTGCTCGCGTGGTGGCCGGCTTGGCGCCGCAATCAGCTTCCAGGAAAGTCGCCTCCCGCCAATCCGTCTACCCGCACCTCGCCCGTCAACAGCCGCTGCATCAAGCCCTTCTTCTGCTGCTTGAGCGATGTCAGCTCTTGCCGATGAACATCTATCTCGTTGTCGCAAGCCCGAAATGCATCCGCAATACGCGACTGTTCCTCAATCGATGGGTATGCGAGCCACATAGCCGCAAAGTCACCGTAACTGATCTGCTTTCCATCGCGAATCCATGCGCCGATTACCGTAACGACCAGCCGACCGATGAAATCACGTCGATTAACAACTTGACCAATGTCGCTTGTAACAGGAACCTTCGACAATCCGCAAGTCGTTGGTTTAAGAACCGTGTACGCTCGGACTGATCAAGCTGCATGATCGTATGTGGAATACTCGATGCCACCTTCTTCGCCTGGAACGTGCGTAGAACTGCACAACGATGAAATCCCCGGGTTCAACGAGCTTGTAATTGTCGGTCGTACCGTCCGGCATGAACGTCACCGAAGTGTCCAGCGAGATCGAGGAATGACACGTCGTATTCGTGCTTGAGGCAGTACCGGCAATTCAGCAGTTGCTTCATGCCCGTGATTGCGCTTCGAAACCAAGAGTAGAAGATGTCTCACCAGCTCTTGCGTCGTTCCCACTCACTCCCGGCAAACTCCCCAAACCGCACCTCGCCCGTCAACAGCCGCTGCATGAGCCCTTGCTTGCGCTGCTCCAGCGCGGCGATGAGCCGTTCCACCGTGGCGATGGCCTCATCCCACGTGCTGAGGATCGCGGCGATCTTGCGCTGCTCGGGGAGGGGTGGAACAGCAACGGAGATCGACAAAAATGCCTTCTGAGAGATGTTTTTCATACTGCCGGATGTTCCGGTCGCACGATCAACAATTCGTGCTCTCAGTTCGTCAGTGGCTAAAAGATAGTTCAGCCATCTGGCGTCTACAGCTGGATGAGTTCGTATTCCTTGCCAAAGTTTGTCAGGTAGATACAGGCCTTCATAGTCCTTATCCACATAGGCACTTGCTCCGACAAGCTCGTATGTATTTGCGCGGCTGACAATCACCGTATCAGCCAGAGGCAGAACATCTTCGTCTTTGCTCACTTTCGATGCTTACAGCTGCTTTGTGAATGCCTGTGGATCAAATGACCATAACTGATCTGAACTAACCAGATTTAGAACGAACCTCTCGCCATGGCCTTTGGGGCGCCTTCCATAGGCTATTTACTCTCAGCGCCGATATCAAGGCATGCAGCCAGATGGTGCAATCTTCCTGGGACCATGCCATTCACTCATCCAACCCCAACTCCTCCAAATATCCCTGCATCGTCCCCTCCAGCTCGCCCAGCTTGGCCCGCAGCGCCTTGATCTCGGCATTGACCGCGGCCATGTCCACCGGCGGCTCGGGTTCGAAGGTGTCCACGTAGCGGGGAATGTTCAGGTTGTAGTCGTTCTCCTCGATCTCGGCCCGGTCGGCCACGTAGGCGTACTTGTCCACAAATTCGCGCGCCTTGTAGGTGGCCACAATCTTGGCCCGGTCCGCTGCGCGCAGGCGGTTCTGGTTGGTGCCCGACTCATATTCCCGGCTGGCGTCGATGAAGAGCACGCTGTCGTCCGTCTTGTCGCGCCGGAAGAGAAGGATGGCCGCGGGGATGCCGGTGCCGTAGAAGAGATTCTCGGGCAGGCCGATGACGGCGTCCAGCAGGTTCTCTTCGATCAGCTGCTGGCGAATCTTGCCCTCGCTGCCGCCCCGGAAGAGGACGCCGTGGGGCACGATGACGCCCACCCGGCCATGCTGCGACGGCTCCAGGTAGGTGGTCTCGATCATGTGGGAGATGAAGGCGTAGTCGCCCTTGCTCTTGGGCGGCACGCCGCGGTGAAAGCGGTTGAAGCGGTCGTTGGCCGCGTTCTCTTGCCCCCACTTGTCCAGCGAAAAGGGCGGGTTGGCCACCACCACGTTGAAGCGCATGAGCGTCTGGCTGTCGGTGGTCAGCCGGGGATCCTTGAGCGTGTCCGTCCACTTGACGTTGTCGATGGTGACGTTGACGTTGTGAAGGAACATGTTCATCATGCAGAGCGCCCAGGTCGCGCCGTTGGCTTCCTGGGCGTAGACGGCGTAGTTGGCGTTGGCGTCGGCGGAGCTTCCGGGAAGGTTGTCGGGTGGAGAGGCGTCGGTAGACCTTCCGGGAAGGTCGTCAGGTGGTGTAGCGTCGGGGTTGGAGCTTCCCGAAAGGGGGGCGGCTTGGCGGATGTGGTCCACACACTTGATGAGCAGGGAGCCGGAGCCGCTGGTGGGATCGCAGAGACGGTCGCCGGGCTGGGGGTCCAGGAGATCGGCGAGGAGCTGGCTCACTTCGGGCGGCGTGTAGAATTCGCCCGCCTTCTTGCCTGCGCCGCTGGCGAAGCGACCGATGAGATATTCGTAGGCGTTGCCGATGACGTCCAGATTGCCGATGCGGGAAAGGCGCATGTCCAGCCGGGGATCGTGGAAATCTTCCAGCAGGTGCTTGAGCCGCTCGTTGCGCTGGCGGGTGCGGCCCAGCGCGGCCTCGCTGTTGAAGTCGATGTTGCGAAAGACGCCCTCCAGCTTGGGCTTGTTCTTGTCTTCGATCGCCTCGAGCGCCACGTTGATCAGCTCGCCCAGGTCGGCCGCATTGCGCTGGTCGTAGAGCGAGTAGTAATCCGCGCCCTCGGGCAGCACGAAACGCTCATAGCGCATCTGGCGCTGGATGCGTGACTCGTCATCGCCATGGCGGGCGCGCAGCGCTTCGTAGTGGTCGCGCCACACGTCGCTGATGTACTTCAGGAAGAGCATGACGAGGATGTAGTTCTTGTACTCGGACGGATCGATGGTGCCGCGAAAGGTATCGCACGCCTTCCAGAGGATGGCGTTGATTTCGTCCTGACTGATGCGGTAGGGAACACGTTTTGAATTATCTTGTGGAGGGGTAGGGGAAAGCCGGAAAGGGGAATTGCGAACAGGGGGGGGAGTGGGGGAGGGGGGGCTTATGGGTCAGCGACGGCACAGTAGACGGCACAGTACGTCTACTGACGGCCGAGACAGGCGACATTCGTATGTGGCACGCGTATGGGCCCTGGGTCTATTTTCGTGGACGCGGAATCGAGGGATCAGAGTCGATTCACTCGCTGCGCGTGGCATGCTCTTCGTGCCGAAATTCAGCAGCAATCCGACTTCCAGACGATAAGCCCGCAGATAGTTGAGCACTTGCGCCCAGTGGGCGTGGCTAAACTCTGTGATCGCCTTCAGCTCGACCAGGACTTTGTCCTCGACGACGAAGTCTGCCCGTCGCTTGCCGATGGGTTGATGAACAGATAACACGGATGCTGGGCCTGAGCTGAGCTGGCCTTGCCATCTGCGTCATCCAATAACCCCACCTAATCCGTGATCCTGCCGTTAACGCTGCCAGGGCATGATGCGTCGCTCCAGCCACTGCAGGCCAAAGGTGAGCAGCACGCCCAGCCCCATGACCACAAAGAGGCCGGCGTACATCTTTTCGGTGACCAGCACTTCCCAGTAGTAGAAGGTCACGTAGCCCACGCCCTTGCGCGCCCGCACAAACTCGATGGCGACGATGACGATCAACGCGGTGCCCAGCGCCAGCCGCAGCCCGGCAAAGATGACCGGCAGCGCGCCGGGCAGAATGACGTGGCGGAAGAGCTGAAGACGATTGGCCCCATAGTTGCGGCCCGCCTGGATGTAGACGGGATCAATGTCGCGCACGCCGGCCATGGTATTGATCGCGACCAGGAAAAAGGCCGAAATCGCCACCACCGCGATCTTGGGTCCCTCGCCAAACGGGTTGGCAAAGATCAGCATCATAATCGGAAAGATGGCGATCTTGGGCAACACGTAGATGGCCGACATGGTGCCGTCAAGCATGGTGCGCACGGTCTTGTTCATGCCCATGATCATGCCGACGAAAATGCCCGGTATCGCGCCGATGAGAAAGCCGGCAAAGACGCGCCAGAGCGTGGTCAGCACGTGGCTCTCGGTGAAGAGCGTCAGCGCTTCTTCCCACCCTTCCTCGGCCAGCGTCTGGGGAAAGAGCCAGGGACGGCCAAAGAGGCTCGTCTTATTGAACTCGTCGTAGTTGATGGTCAGGTCCCAGAGCGCGGCGGCGATGCGCGTGGGCGGTGGAAACCAGCGTGGGTTCAGGATCTCCGCGCGCACGATCAGCTCCCACGTCAGCAGAAGCAGTATGGGAAAGCCTACGGCCAGCGCGATCTCATAGGAGCGCCGGTAGCGGAGGGGCACGACCTGCCCGACCTGCTCGGCCAGCATCACAATCAGCACGAAGTTCACCAGAAGCGCCAGCCACCAGAGCGCATCCCAGAGGCCGCCAAGCAGCAGCAAGGCGTTCCAGCCCAAAAAGGCGGCGGCGGTGATCAGGATGTTTCGGTTCATGAGTTACTCTTCGGCCAATGTCGTGGTGATTTCCATTTGCTCCGCCATGGTGCGCATCACTTCTACCTCAAGCTGATCCCAAATCTGCAGGGTCAGCTGGGTGAATTCCGGCAGGCTTGTCGATTTCACGCTGCGCGGGCGGGGAATATCGATATCAAACGTCGACTTCTTTGTGCCCGGATGCGCGGTCATGAGCACGACGCGATCGCCCAGGAGCACCGCTTCATCGATGCTGTGCGTAATATAGACGACGGTCTTGCGATTTTCCTCCCAGATGCGCATGAGCTCTTCCTGCAAGACCTTGCGCGTCTGGGCGTCCAACGCGCCCAGGGGCTCATCCATGAGCAGCACCTCGGGGTCGTTGGCCAGCGCCCGGGCGATGCTCACGCGCTGCTTCATGCCGCCGGAAATCTGATGAGGGTAGTAGTTCGTAAACTTGCGCAACCCCACCCGGTCGATCCACTCCTGGGCGATGGCATAGCGCTCGTCCTGGCTGATGCCGCGCATTTCCAGGCCAAAGGCCACGTTGTCGATCACGGTCTTCCAGGGGAAAATAGCGTATTCCTGAAAAACGACATTGTTGAGCGGCTTGCTGGGGTCATCGCCGGGGATGATGCGCACGTCGCCCGCGCTGGCGCTATCCAGGCCGGCCAGGATGCGCAGAAAGGTCGACTTTCCACAGCCCGACGGTCCCACAATGCAGACAAATTCGCCCTCGGCGACCGTCAGGCTGAAGTCTTCGATGGCGGTAACATCGTCGCCATGCGCGGACGGATAGCGCTTGTAGACGTTGCGCGCGATAATCTTGGGATTCATAGCGTGGATAGAACGCTGACCAAGCTGATTGGGCAGATCAAGGCTGCTCCAACTGCGAGAAGATCGGTGAGAATCCGCTAGATCCGCCCAATCAGCGTTCTATCTTTCCGTTCTATTCGGCGCTGTATTCGCCAAGCAGTTCCAGCGCCTGCTCGGTGAAGGAGGTATCGACGACGTTGCTCAGGTCAATGGGCGTCTCGTACTCGGTGCGTCCATTTTCGCGGTGCGTCTCTTCTACATCGGCCAGACCGTCGACCGGGATCACCTGGTTGGGATCGTAGACGACGGGCGTGCCGGCGCGCAGGGCTTCTTCGGTCGAGTTGACGTAGGCCAGATAGGCGGCCACGTTCTCGTCGGCCAAATAGTCATCCCCCTGCATGAGGCGAGCCGCTTCCATAAGGGCCAGGGCAAAACGCTGCGCCGCTTCAGGGCGCTCGGTGATGAAGTCGCCCGAGCCCACAAAGGCCACCGTCATCAGGCCCGGCGTCAGATCTTCGGCCAGGGGCACGCCAAAGCCCGCTTCCATCACCTGATCGGCATAGGGCGAGCCCAGAATGCCGGCATCGATGGAGCCGTTCTCAAAGGCCAGCGGCATGTCGGCGTTGCCGATCTGCACGATGTTGGCGTCGAAGATGCTCAGGTCACCCCGCTCCAGCGCCTTGGCCAGCAGATACTCGCCGCCGCTGCCGGGACCGCCGGCCACGCCGATGGTCATGCCGGCCAGATCGGCTACTTCGGTCACAGAGCCATCATCGGCCAGTTCTTTGCGCACGATGAGCTTGGTCGGGCTGTCCTCGAAGGGCTCCAGACCGCCTGGGGCGAAGACGCGCAAGTCGAGCCCCTGATCCCACCCGTTCCAGAGCGACGTAACGATGGCAATGCCGCCGACGTCTACCTGACCTTCGCTCAAGAAGGCGATGGCTTCGGTACCGGACTTGACCGAGTTGATATCGACGTCCAAGCCATACTTCTCAAAGAGGCCGCGCTCGGCGGCCACATAGAGCGGTGCAAACTTCATGATCGGCACGTAGGCTACGCGTACCTCTTCGGCCGGATCGAGCGCCGGGAGGACCGTATCGGCAGCCATTTCCTCGCTGGCAGCCTCTTCCGCGGCTTCTTCGGCCGGCGCTTCGGTCGCGTCCGCGGCCGGGGCGTCGCTGGTTGGGGCAACGGGTGCGGCACAGGCGGCCAGCAACAGCACAAGCATGGCCAGCAGTGCGCCGAGCATGGCCAATGAACGATTGGATTTCATGGAAATTCTCCTTGACAAGTGATGGTGCACTCAATAATAGTGGAGGGAACGTCGGCGAACGGCGCAATGTGACCGTTCGACAACTAAGGTATTCTACCATGAACGAACTGCACAACAAGACAGCCCTCATTACTGGTGTGGGTCGCCTTGCCGGCATTGGCGCCGCGATCGCACGCGAGCTTTCCGCCGCGGGTACGGCGGTCTTCATCACTTATCATCACGCCTATGACGCGGCCATGCCGTGGGCGGCGCAGGCCAATGAGCCGGACCAGCTTCTGCAGATGCTGCGCGCGGAGGGCCGGCGTGCCGAAGGGATCGACATCGATCTCAGCGATCCCGCCGCGCCGGCTGCGCTCTTCACTGCCGCGGAAACCGCGCTGGGGCCGGTCGACATTCTTGTCAACAATGCCGCCTACTCAACCCGTGACGGCATCGACGACCTGCTGGCCGAGACCATTGACCGCCACTATGAAGTCAACGTGCGCGGCATGATGTTGCTCTGCGCCGAGTTCGTACGTCGCTTTGAGAAGCGGACGGGCGGCCGCATCATCAACCTCACTTCGGGGCAAGGGCTTGGCCCGATGCCGGGCGAACTGGCCTACGTGGCCACCAAGGGCGCGGTCGACGCCTTCACGCTCAGCCTGAGCGCCGAAGTTGCGGGGCGCGGCATCACGGTCAACGCGGTCGACCCCGGCATCACCGACACGGGCTGGATCGACGACGCGCTGCGCGCCCAATTTCTGCAAGACGCGCCGACGGGCCGCGTCGGCACGCCCGCGGACGCGGCACGGCTGATCGCGTTCCTGGCTTCGGAGGAAGCAGGTTGGATCACCGGGCAGATCATCCGCTCGCGCGGCGGTCAGTGACGTTACGCGAGGAACGGTCCTTCACTTACGTGTGGAAGTCTTGAGGTCATCTGCTTACGCGTCGTTCCACCACGCCTTGGGCGCCTTGCGTTTGCCATAGCCCAACCAGCCATCCAGCCGTAACATGAGCCCGCGCAGGGGCGTTGCGGCAAGGTCGCGGCCCAGGCGATGAAGCCAGTGGCTGAAGTCTTTGTTGTAGGGGCAGACGCGGATGCAGATGGAGCAGTCGCTGTTCTGGTTGACCCAGAAGCTGAAGCATTTCTCGGCGTCGGTCGTCCATTTGCGCACGTCGACGAGGTTCGAGACGTTGTGAATCTCGCGGCTGGGCGCACCGGCGGCAATTGCCCTGACGGGGCAAGCATCGGTACACTTGCGGCACGTTTCGCAGAATTCACGCACGCCAAAGCGAATGGGCGCATCGTGCGCTAACGGCAAATCGGTGAAAATCTTCCCCAGCCGCACGCGTGGGCCAAACTCTTTGGTGATGAGCAGGCCGTGGCGGCCATATTCGCCCAACCCGGCTTGAATGGCCAGTGGAATGGCCAGCGCCGTATCATTCATGCTGGCCACGGCCTGATAGCCCAGGTTGCGGATATACTGGGTCAGCGTCAGCAAGACGAGCGTGTCGAGCGAGTAGCCCAGCCCCGTGGCCGCGCCGCTCAAAGCAGAGGGCACCGTTTCAATCAGCTCGCGGTCCATAGACTGGGCGATGACGATGGCATTCGTGAGCCCGTCCGGCAGTTCCTGGGGCTTCTGACCATCCTGGAGCCGGCTGTACTTCGTGGTATAGAGCCAGCGTTCGTCAAATGCGGTCACGCCGATCAGGTCGGCCCCGATCACCTTGCCGACGCGCTTGATCTCCGCGCTCATGGCTGCGGGCGACTCCACGGGGATGCGCTCCGTCGGTCCATCGCGGAGGACGGTAAATTCGTCAAGATAGCCCTCGCGCCGATTCTCATCTTCCTTCAGCTCGGCAAAGATATCGGTGACGTGCCAGGCTGCGTTGCGCAGGGCATAGTCCTTCTGCGTAAAGCCGTCGGCCGTCTTCCAGTTTCTGAGCGCCGTCCGATAGGTGGCGTAAAAGCGGTCACTCTTGGCCGAGTGAATGGCCGGATCCCAAAACGAGCGCGAAAAGATGTCATTTTTCTGAGCAAAGGGTTGAAAGTCGGGGCCAATCTCAAAGCCGGCAGCCTCATCACGCGCTGCTTGTGCCGGGGTAGGGGTGAAATCCGTCATGGTCAGACGACCTCCTCAGCCAGCTCGGCCCAGGCTTCCATACGCTGCTCCAGTGCCCGTTGCGTCGACTCGTATTGAGTCGAGAGTCGCTGAATCTTGGCCAGATCCTGGGCGTGGCTGGCATCGGCCAGCTCGTGCTCGATGCGGGCGAGCGCCTCCTCCAGCCGATGGACCTCTTCCTCGGCCTGGGCGACGGCCTTTTGTCGCTTGCGTTCGGCATTTTGTCGCGCGCGCTCGGCCCGACGATCCTCACGGCTATCGCCGCGCTCGCTTGCCCCGGCAACACGCTGGACCTCTTGCGCCCGATCACGCGCGGCAATATAGCCGGCGTAGGTCCCTTCATAGACCTGCAGCCTGCCACCCTGCAGCGACCAAATCTGGGAGGCCAGGCCGTCAATCAAGTAGCGGTCATGGGAAACCAGCAGGATTGTGCCGGCGAAGTGCTCCAGTACCTCCTGCAAGATTTCCTGGGCTGGAATATCTAAATGATTGGTGGGCTCATCCAGCAGCAGGAGATTGGCCCCTTCCAGAGCAAGAATGGCCAAAGCCAGCCGGGCGCGCTCGCCGCCGCTCAGTGAGCCGACAGGCTTGTAGACATCCTCACCCCGAAAGAGATACTGGGCGAGATGGCTGCGCGCCGGTCCCATCAGCATGAATTTGTGGCTGATCAGTTCGTCCAACACGCTGTTTTCGGGATTGAGCTTCTCGTGCACCTGGGCAAAATAGCCAATCTTGAGGCTGGCGCCGTACTGAATCTTGCCGACGAGCGGCTCGATCTGCTGCATGAGTGTACGCAGAAAAGTCGTTTTGCCCGTCCCATTGGAGCCAATCAGCGCCGCGACCTCGCCGCGGTGAAGCTCCAGCACATCGGTTCTAAAGAGCGGCGCACCGGGATAACCGATTTCCAGTTCCGATGTACGCAGCACGACCGTCCCGCTGCGCATCTCGGTTTTGAGGCGCATGTTGAGCTCGGGCGGCCGCACGATCGGACTGTGCAAGCCCTTGATTGCGCCTTCGACATCGGCCACATTCCAGCGCGTCGACGAGATGTCGATCTCGTCCATCACGCGGCTCCAGGTCTTGGTATTCAGCGCCTGCAGGCCGCCGGCCTGCACGACCTTTACCTCGCGGATCAAGCGTTTGAGGCGACCTTTGGCCATGTTGGTCGTGCTGTCACGGGCGATGTTGCGCTTGACGTAGTCGAGTTCTTTGAGAAATTTCTCGCGCACGGTCTCAAACTCGGCTTCGCGCCGTGCCCAACGTTCCTGCCGCTGTAGAACATAGGCGCTGTAGTTGCCGCGATACTCCTCCATGCCCGTGCGGCTCATCTCCCAGATGCGGTTGACCACCTTGTCGAGAAAGTAGCGGTCGTGGCTGACAATCAGCAGCGCGCCATCCCAGGTACGCAGCATATTTTCCAGCCACTCAATCGCTTCCACGTCAAGATGATTGGTCGGCTCATCGAGGATGAGCAGATCGGGCCGTTCGAGCAGGAGCCGGGCGAGCAGGGCGCGGGTCTTCTGGCCACCGCTTAATTGACTGAGGGGCGTGCGCCAGTGTTCCTCGCGGAAGCCCAACCCCTGCAGCACCTGCTTGATGCGCACTTCATAATCATAGCCGCCGGCCCGCTCAAAGGCTTCCTGCATCTGGGCGTACTCGGCAAGCAATTGTTCTGACGAATCACCCTCAGCCATACGCTGCTCGATCTCGCGCAGCGCGGCTTCCTGCGCCTGGATGCCCGCAAAGACTGTGAGCATCTCGCCGTGCACCGTGTTTTCGCGCCCGGCAAAAGCCTCCATCGCCTCCTGGCGCAGGTAGCCGATGCGCGTGCCCGACGCCTTGCTGACATGACCAGAAGTGGGCTCGTCCAGCCCGGCCAGGATACGCAGAAGCGTCGTCTTGCCGATCCCGTTGGGGCCGACGAGGCCGATCTTCGCCTCTTGGGGAATCGAGGCGCCGAGGCCAACGAATATGTCCACATCGCCATAGGCGCGGGAAAGATTGGAAAGGGTCAGTAGTGCCATTGGATCCTATGTAATTCGTTCAAGCATACGATAACTCCTGCCATCCTATCATAGATGGCGTCGATCGCGGATTCTGGATCAGCGATTGCGGACTGGCAATTACAGCACATCAATCCTCAGTCCAAAATCCGCAATCCCCAATCAACAAACGTGCGCATTTTTCCAAGATCGACTAAAGTTCTCCCATGAGCAATTCACGCGACGCGCGCTTTCCCGACTGGGCCCTCTGGATCATCGGCGCCGCCACAATTTTGGCGGCTGCCATTCTGATCCTGGCCGTTGTGTTGGGCGTGCGGGCCGGACAGCGCCAAATCGAGATTCAGGCGCGCCAGCAGGTTGGCATTCACCTGCAGCGGGCGATCGACCTGCGTTCGGAAGGCAACCTGGAAGCAGCCCTGGCCGAATACCAACAGGTGATGCTGCTCGATCCGGGTAACGTCGGTGCAGTGGAGGGGATCGAAAGCCTATTGGCGCTGGCCCAGGCCGACACAGTCCTGCAACGCCCGCCGGAAAGTGACGAATCAGCCACTGCGGGAGCGGCGAGCACCACGGGGACGGCGAGCACAGCGGGGACGGCGACCACTGCGCCCACGCCCGCGCCGACGCCGACTGATAGCCCCAATGAGACCCCCACCCTGACCGCGCTGGCGCAGGATTTTGCGGAGGCTGAACGCGCCTATGCCGGCGCAGAATGGGAAACAGCCGCAACCCTGCTCGAATCGATCCAGGAACAGGATCCTGCCTTCGAGACGGAAGCTGTCTCCAACATGCTCTTCACCTCCTACGTGAACTTAGGTGCGGAAAAAGATCAGGCCGGCAATCTTGAGGAAGCCCTTGCCCTGGTCGACGCCGCGCTGGAACTGCGGCCTAATGCGGTCCAGTTGCGCACGGCGCGCAGCACCGCGGCCACTTATCTCGATGTACTGACCTACTTTGGCGCCGACTGGGAAGAGGCCGTACTCCTTCTGGAAGAGCTGTACGCGTCGAATCCCGACTACCGTGACGTCGAAGAACGGCTGCAGACGGCGCGCGTTGAGCTGGGCGATGATTTTTTCGGAGATCAAGAGTGGTGTGATGCATTGGAGCAGTACATTGCCGCCATCGACATCGACGTGACGCCGGGACTGCTTTCCAAGCGGGACCGGGCTCGCAACCGCTGCGATGACTTGAGCGAAGTGGCGGCCGCACCTACGCGGCGCAACACGGCCACACCGGCTGCCACGCCGCGCACCGGCACACGTACGCCAACCCGTACGCCCGCCGCGACCGCGGCGGTCAATCGATCGACGCTGACGCCTGAGCCAACGTCGCAGGCCGACGCTGCTGTGGCGACTGCGGACGAAACGCCCACCCCAGAGCTAACCCCTACGCCCGAAGTCGTCGAAGCGCCGGCTGTCGCCGGCGCGCCCAGCCGCGGCCGCATCCTCTTCGCCAGCGTCAGCCCGGACGACGGCCGCAGTCGCATCTACAGCATCAACGTCGCCGGTAGTGCACGCTCCCAGCTGGTTGTCGAAGATGGCAAACAACCAGCACTGCGCGCCGATGGTGAGCGTCTTGTTTACTACAATACCCGCGAAGACATGGCCGGGATCAGTTCGTTTGACCCGGCAACAGGCTTGAACTTGCGCTTCACGCGCTTTGCCGAAGACAACCGGCCCAGCTGGAGTCCAGACGGCAACCGCTTCGCTTTTGGCAGCAACCGCGAAGGCGATCGCCGCTGGCGCATCTACGTGGCCTGGGCCGATGTGGACGGTGAGGCGAACAACATCAATTTTGGAGAAAACCCCGCCTGGCACCCCAATGCCGACACGATTGTCTTCCGTGGCTGTGACGAAACCGGCAACCGTTGCGGCCTCTGGACCATGACCGGAGCCGGTTCCGGTCGTTCCTCGCTCACCAGCGTGCCAGAAGACACGATGCCGGCCTGGAGCCCGGATGGGCGCTACGTTGTCTTCACCAGCAGCGGCCGCCATGGAAACTACGACGTCTACCGCGTCGACACCGAGAGCGGCGACGTCGTGCGCCTTACCGATAGCGGAGCCAATGATGGCGTAGCCGCGGTGAGCCCGGATGGGCAATGGGTAGCGTTCTTGAGCGACCGAAGCGGCGTTTGGCAGATTTGGGGCGTGCCAATCGGCGGCGGAGAGGCAGTGGAGCTGGCGTCCCTGCCCGGTGGCGTCGGCAACTGGCTCGACCAGAGCATCCAGTGGGTAGATTGACAGCGCCGCCCGATTTTGACCCGGACGTCGCTTTTCAGTACAATGATTGAGTTACGGGGAGTAGCGCAGTCCGGCAGCGCACAGCGTTTGGGACGCTGGGGTCGTAGGTTCAAATCCTATCTCCCCGACAAGGAAGTGTGGAACGCAGAGTTCGGAATGCGGAACGGTTAATGGCTTCTACGGATGCTCGGCAACCATTCCGCACTCTGCGTTCCCCATTCCGCACTACCATTGCGGGTATAGCTTAATGGCAAAGCCCTAGCCTTCCAAGCTAGTCATGTGGGTTCGATTCCCACTACCCGCTCTCTTCTCCTTCCCCGGATCGGTAGCTCAATGGCAGAGCAGGCGGCTCATAACTGCTTGGTTACAGGTTCGAATCCTGTCCGATCCACTTGTATCTGTGTACTTCTCCTACGCAAAACTACGCCACGCATAATGGCTAAGCCCTCTCACTAGTCGCAGGGCTATTTGCCGTCTGCAATTGTTTTCTTCCCTGCTCATTCTTTTTGCGCAAATCTACGACACCTCAAATTGGAGACCTCGCAATGCTTCATGATATGCGAGTTAACATCACACGACACTTAGCCCTCTTTTTCGCGGTCAGCGTCATCACCGTTTTTGCACTTTTTGCGCAGCCTTGGCCTGGCGAGCAGGGCTGGCTCGTACTCGCGCTTGCTGGATCGTGGACGGTCATCTGTATGATAACGTATGCAGGGGTCGACAAATGGCCCCTCGCAATGCAATCTCTCTTCTTGTGCGGCTTTGCTGCTTTCAGCCTGCTATTTGGCCTGGGTACTCGACGAATCCGCTCTAACTCTCTTGGCGTTTATCACGCCTCTGCTTGCAGTCATGCTGATCAACTGGCAGGCAGGCGTTGCTGCAATCGCTGGATTGACACTATCAGCAGCCTATCTGGCCAAGGCGCCCAGTTTGATATTTCCTTTGGAGCTAAGTGGTACAGCAATAATTGCCACGGCAGCTTTTGCGACAGTTGCAGTTTGGATTTCGACGCATGGCTTTATGACAACGGGAAAAATTGCAGTCGATGCGCTAGTCAATGCGCAAGAGGCGGTCGAAAATGCGCGTACGCAGCAGCTCGAGCTAAAACAAATTGAGGAGGACTTGCTACATGCAAACCAAGAACAGCGACGCCTGCTCAACAGGTTGGATGCGCTGAACAAGATCGCTGAAGAAGCTCGACAGACGAAACAGACTTTCATTGCCAACGTCAGTCATGAGCTGCGCACGCCACTTAATATGATCATTGCCTATAGTGACTTAATTACGCAATCGCCGCATATCTACGGTCGTCTGCCGGCCCCGCTTCTAGCAGATATGGCCGTGATACAACGGAATGGGCAGCATCTATCTCGCTTAATTGATGATGTGTTGGATCTAAGTCAAATCGAAACCGGGCGGATGGCGCTGAGTAAAGAATGGACAAACATCGAAGATTGTGTACGTGAAGCAACGGAAACAGTCAAGCCACTTTATCAGTTAAAGGATTTACAACTCACGTTCGAAGTCGTTGACGCACTTCCGAAATTGTTTTGTGATAGAACACGCATCCGTCAGGTACTGATCAATTTACTCAGCAATGCAGGGCGCTTTACCGAAGATGGCGGCGTAAACATCCGCGCTTGGCTCGCCGATTCAAAAATCATGATAAGCATTACGGATACTGGTCCCGGTATTTCAACTGAAGTTCAAGAGAATCTATTTGAACCTTTCCAACAACTTGACAGCTCATTTCGACGCAAGTACGGCGGTAGCGGACTTGGCCTCAATATTAGTAAACACTTTATCGAGATGCACGAGGGAAACGTTTGGCTTGAGAGTAATCCAGGCCAAGGAAGTACCTTTTTTGTCAGTTTGCCGATTGATCTACGGCCTATCAACCCTATTGAAACAACAAGCGATCGACGTTGGGTCTCGCCATTTCATGAATATCATCCGCGTACCCGGCGCCGCGTTGCAAAGCTTCCTCAAGTTTCTCCGCGCTATGTTGTACTCGATCAGGCGAATACGTTGCAACGTTTACTCAGTCGCTATATGGAGAATATCGACGTTGTTTCAACTCACAGTGTGCCGGAAGCGATTGAGCGATTGAGCGAAACGCCTGCATTTGCCTTCATCGTAAACTCTGCAAGTCTACAAAAAGAAGATGCGATTGCCGCTATACCAGACGTACTACCGTTCGATACGCCGTTCGTATCATGTTGGTTGACCAGTCACGATTCGATAGATCAGCTTGACATTGTGCAGTACATCGTCAAGCCCGTTGACAATACTGCCCTGTTGTCAGCAGTTCGAGCCCTCCCCGATCCGGTCCGAACAATTCTGGTTGCTGACGATGAGCCAGATCTGTTGCGACTCTTCACACGCCTTCTTACCGGTACGCCTGAAAAATACCGGGTCATTGGCGCCCACAACGGTTCTGAGGCGTTGATGCTACTCCAACAAAGCCAGCCGGACTTATTGATCCTCGACCTAATTATGCCCAACATGAGCGGGTTCGATCTGCTGAAGGCAAAAGCAAGCGATGCGGCAATTCGTGACATTCCCGTGATTGTAGCGAGTTCGCGCGACCCCAATAGCCAACCAGTCGTCAGCAACCAACTCTCAGTTAGCCGAGGCAGCGGCCTCTCCATGCGCGAGTTGCTCGACGCTATTGAGGCTTTGACTAAAGTCCTGACCCCGACGCCTCCGCGTACCCGCTAAGTGCTGACAGCAACACCGGACGAGCAATTGGCTTACGTAAAAAACCGCTTGCGCCCAGCGAGTGCGCCAACTCGGACTGATCTAGTACCGTGCATACCAATACAGGTAAATGCACGGTTCGTTCGTCCTGCTTGAGCTGAGACAGTACATCCCAACCATCCATCTCCGGCATCATGACGTCGAGCAAGATCGCTTGTGGCTGATAGGCTGCCGCTTGTTCAACGGCCTGTTGCGGATTGCTCACAACAATGAGTTCGTAAGGCGTATCAATCATGTATCGTTGGAGTAAATTCAACGTATCGGCATGGTCATCAACCACAAGTACAGGGATTGAGGCGACGGCCCGACAACGCAACTGCGCGTAGAAGGCGCCGGAGTCCGGCTGAAGCTGAGATGTCACATCGCCGTTGAAGTACCGTAGCATCTCTTTGGCCATCATCAATTCCGTAGGCGCAAGAGGCTCAGGCAACGCCTGCACTTCATCTGCACGATTGCTAACTACTTCGATTCTTACGTGCCGGTTGTCACTACTCGTGCGCAGAAAAATCTCATCACTTGCGCTATGAATAACTGCAACGTTGAGCAAGTTTAGCAGCGCTTGACGTAAGACCAAAGGATGTATCGCAGCGCTAATTGATAATGCATTGTCTATACGCAGACTCTTGCCCTGACGCTGCACCAGCGGGCTTATCAGTCCGCCAACGTCGTCTATCACCTGATCAATGCGCGTCGTTTCATCGCGCGACAGCTTGCTGATCCATTGTAACGATTCCGGCAATTCACTAGAAGACGCCAGAGGAACATCATTCGAGGAATTGACTCTGGGGCCATGGAGCTCTTCACGTTCCAAAATCTGAAGTGCGAGCGCATGCAGAGCCGCTTTCTGCAATCGCCGATATTGACGGACGCCAACGCCTAGCTGTGCAGCTACTGCCTTTTGTGTAAATTGTTGCTCATAGCGAAGCTGGAGAATGTCATAAATTCGTCGTCGCATAGATACTGACGGCTCTTCCGACGGCGGCTTCATCGCGGATTTCTTCGAGGAGGATCTGCTGCAGGCGCAGCAGATTGCCAGGATGCAGGCAATGCGAAAGTCTCAATTAATGACGAAGTATGAAGGTGATCCAAATCGTACAGATGGTTCAAGGCATCACGTACCGCGCGCTGAAATTCGTCAGAATTAGACATCGGCTAAGAATGTCCTCTTTGCGACCGTTATATGACCTACATATGCACATTTAGGGGGTTACAACTACGAGTTCATGCAGTATTATAACATGTGTGGTAAACCGAACCGGCAGGTGCTATACAAAGCGACTGCCTAAGTCTCCCTGACTTGCTTTTCCCAGTCTCGTTTTCCGTCTCTAATCTATCAAACCGGAGGACTACACCATGAACCGTCGTATTGTGTTTGTCATGCTCGTGTTGGGCACCGTGTTCACTATCCTCGCAGGGTGTGCTGCGCCCGCAGTTCCGCAAACCGGTGATCAAGCTGCCGATGCGGGAGAAGTCGCTGCATCTGAAGACAAGACCGAAGTTACGTGGTTAATGCTATCCGAATGGCCCGGAACCGATGAGGTCGCGGCGGATTTCATGGAAGCAAATCCGGACATTGATCTGGTTCTGGAAAAAGTAGCGTTTAATGACCTATTTCAGCAGATTCAGATCCGGCTTTCTGCAGGTGGAGATTCTCCGGACATATTGAGCGTTGATGTTCCTCTCGTTACTGGCTACGGCGTGCGCAACTGGCTTGCCCCGCTCGTCGATCAATACACGCCAGAGGAACAGGCCGATCTCCTGGAAGCAGCGTATGAGGCAGGCAGTTTTAACGGGAACTTGATCGCTGCTCCTCAATTCACGTCAACACAGTTGCTCTTTGTCAACAATGATCTCTTTGAAGAAGCTGGACTGCCCATTCCAGGACCGGATGATCGCCTCACCTACGAGGAAATTGCAGATTTAGCGCAACAGCTCACCCAAGATGTCGACGGTGATGGCGTTACCGATATCTGGGGCTTCACGTGGGAACAGACGATTCGTATCTATCAGCTGCAGGCGATGGCCAATAGCCTTGGCGGCCAGGCCATCGGCGACGATGGTCTCACGGTTGAAGGAGTGATCAACTCACAGCCTTGGATTGATGCCTATACGTATTATTCGAATGCGTTCAACGAGTGGCAGTTCGCACCGCCCAGCGACCTTGACGTCCCCGAACTTTTTGCCCAGGGTAAACTTGGCATGATGATCGCAGGTCCATGGCAGATCCAGCGCTATTCCTCGATGAACGACGAAGCCGGTCCCGGCTTTGAGTGGAGCGTTTCACGTCATCCGTACTTTGAAGGCGGTGAAATCGTTACACCGACCGGTTCATGGCACATTGGCATCAATGCTAATAGCAACAATATCGAAGCCGCGCAGCGTGTGGTCAACTGGTTCACAACTTCAGAAGGCGCTGAACTCTGGTGGCGGAAGGCAAGCGGCGACTTCCCTGCGCAGGAGTCTGTCTTGGCGCTGTTCCAGACTGATCCCCAGTTTCAAGAAGGCACCTGGCAGTATATGAAGGTAGCAGCAGACGAAGCCACCGTTAACCCGGTACCGCGGGCACAAACGCCAGGCTTCTTGGAATACGAACAGATTCTACAGACGACCTTCGATGACATCAGCAATGGCGCTGATGTAGAGACAGCGCTCAACGCCGCTGCCGAACGCATTCAACGTGAACTAGACAAATACCGCTAGACCCCAAGCGCCGGTGCTCAATCGTACCTGAAAGCTCTGAGCACCGGCGCTTACCTACCTCACGAAGGATGTCGCAGGATGACTAAAGCTGAAAAATGGGTGCCTTATCTCTTCTTAGCGCCTGCTTTAATACTGATTCTGTTTTTTCGAATCTTGCCCGCCTTCTCAGGATTTCAGGAGAGCCTCTATACGATATCATTTGCCGACGGGGGAGCGAAGACATTCGTCGGGTTGCAGAACTTTCGTGATATCTTTACCGACCCCGTTGGCATGCAATCGATTTGGGTAACGCTTAGATTCAACCTGATTGTTAATCCACTGCAAATTGGACTGGCGCTTCTGCTGGCCCTACTGGTTAATCAAGCGTTGCCGGGAATCGATTTCTTCAGGAGCATCTACCTCCTGCCGATTGCGATTTCACTGAACGTCACGGCAATCATCTGGGGCCTGATGCTCAATCAGTTCGGGCTTGTCAACGGATTGTTGCGAGCAGTTGGCCTGCCGCTCAACCATTTTGTCATCTCCAGACCAGGCGCTGGTCCATCATCTCCGGCATCCTGGGTTGGCGTCTGTACGGGGCTATTATCCTCGCAGGCTTGCAAGGGATTTCGCCAGAGCTGTATGAAGCCGCCGAAATTGATGGAGCAGGTTTGACACAACGCTTTACGAAAATCACCCTGCCCCTCCTGCGCAGAGTGCTAATTTTTGTCCTGGTCGCAGATACGATTGCGAACTTCTTACTGTTCGTTCCCGTCTGATTCTACGAACGGCGGACCGCAGCTTTCGACGAATACGCTTATGTTTGAAGCCTACCGCCGCGGCTTCATCTATGGCGATTTCGGCAGTTCGTCGGCCATGATTATGCTTCTGCTTTTGGCTACATTGATTGTCGTTGGAATCGAGTTTTGGCTTTGCGGCTAGCGACTAGAAGGAGTGTCACATGAGTTCGATGACGGGAACTACCAAGCAGACATATGATGGGGCCAAGTCTTTGCGAAGACGGCGCAAGACAACGGAAATCACAAAGACTCTATCAAGCTATTTCCTATTGCTGCTTGTGATGGTGATTATTGTCGTGCCGCTGATGTGGTCAATCGCCGCGTCTTTTACGCCAAATGAAGAAGTATTTGAGCACGTATTCCCTTTTAGCTGGCGTGCCCTATTTCCCTCAAGCCCAACCTTGGAGGCATACGTCGCACTCTTTGAGCAACGAGATTTTGGCCGCGCAATTCTAAACACATTGCTCTTGGCTTTCGGCAGCGTCTTTATCGGCATTTTGATTAGTGCGATGGCCGGGTTTGCGTTTGCGAAGTTTGAATTTCGTGGCAAGAACGTGCTCTTTGTTGTGCTAATCACTCTGATTCCAGTCGAAGTCATTATTTCCTCTCTACTCATCTGCGGATCAGTGGATCATCATGGCAGGGGCTATTCATTCCGGGGCTTGCCAATGGCCTTGTCATTTTTATGTTCCGCCAATTCTTCGCAGATATTCCGCAGGAAATTATAGACGCTGCACGTAGAGACGGCGCATCGTGGATGCGCATTCTATTCCAGCTTATCATCCCGATTTCTCTTCCAGCCATGATCAGCGGCGCATTAATCCTCTTCTTGGGGAGCTGGAACTCGTTCTTTTGGCCGCTAGTCATTGCGCCTGCGCCGGAATACCGTGTGGTTCAAGTGGCGGTTTCGCTCGCAGTCGAAAGCCGACAAACGGTTTGGAACGAGTTGATGGCAGGCGCCATCCTGGCTGCCGTAGTCCCAATCCTCCTGATATTTCCTTTCCAGCGTTACTATGTTCGGTCAATTGCTTCTACCGGCATCAAATAAGAACATCCATTTGTCACCCTAAGGACGATTTCCATGAAACTTCTGCTGGACACCGATATTGGCAGTGACATTGATGACGCGATCTGCCTGGCCTATCTGCTGGCAAAACCGGAGTGCGACTTGCTGGGTATCACAACCGTCAGCGGCGAACCGGAGAAGCGGGCCATGCTGGCGAGCGCAATCTGCAAGACCGCGGGCCGTGAGGTTCCGATCTTTCCGGGAGCCCCCAATCCCCTGCTCATCCCCCCCCACCAACCGCTGGCGCCGCAAGCGGCGGCCTTGCCGCAGTGGCCGCACGAAACAGAGTTTGCGGCCGGGCGCGCGGTCGGCTTTTTGCGTGACACCATCCGTGCGCATCCCGGTGAGGTCACCCTGCTTGCCATTGGTCCCATGACCAACATTGCTCTGCTTTTTACGCTTGACCCGGAAATCCCGCAGCTGCTCAAGTCATTCTATATGATGATCGGCGCCTTCTTGCCTGACGGCCACTTTCCCGGATTGCGCAATGAGTGGAACGCGCTGAACGATCCCCATGCCACGGCGATCGTCTACAACGCGCAACCGCCCATGCACCGCTCTGTGGGGCTGGATGTCACCATGCAGGTGCAAATGAGTGCTTCAGAAGTCACCGAACGGTTTCAGGCGCCGCTGCTTCGCCCGGTGCTGGACATGGCGTCGGTCTGGTTTGAGGCGCGCCCCGAAGTGACCTTCCACGATCCCCTGGCAGCCGTTTCAATCTTCGACGACCAGGTCTGCACCTATCAACGAGGCACGGTTGAGGTCGAATTGGCCAGCACGCGTCTGGCTGGCATGACCTATTTTGCGGAAGATGATACAGGCCCGCATGAAGTCGCCGCGCAGGTAGATGCAGACCGCTTCTTCAATGAGTATTTCACCGTTACCGCTGGGGCATAACCGTAGCCCAAAGCAATTCGCGGCATCAGGTCATCCATCCAAATGATGCATGACCCCAATCAGGGCATTTCTCATCCTCGGCGTGTAGGGTGGGAAATGCCCTGACCTTTATTGGCAATCGCTAGGTCTCGTTGACAGTTGGTCACAGCGTCCCCGACGCAAAGTCGCCGGATTTCGAAATGTCAACCGAGCCCAGCAAGCAGCTCCTCACAGTATGCTCCCGCCCCAAATCGCCAAATGTGGTTCTTGACAAATAGAACAAATGTTCTATGATGTTCTTATCACATACTCTTACCCAGACGGCACGAATTTCATGGACGCCCAAAAGACAGTCCTGGATGCACAGGCGAATCGAATCGAAGAGGTGCTGGGTCGCCACAAGCTGCCCGTTTACGTGCGCGGCGGCACTGTAACGCCCAGATTCGTCACCTTCCACCTGGTCGTCCAGCCCGGGATCAAGGTGACGCGCATTACGCGGCTCGACGAGGAGATCGCGTTGGCGCTCAACGCACGGGCGACGCGCGTCTATCGCAAAGGCAGCCTGATCCATGTTGAGGTGCCGCGGCGCCAGGCCGAGCCGGTGCGCCTGCGCCCGCTCTGCGCCAGCCTGGGCGACCTACCGGCCTTCACAGCGGTGTTGGGGGTGGATGAGTCAGGCGCGCCGCTGCTCCTGCGCATCCCCGCCAGCGATGTGGTTCACACGCTCATCGCCGGCACCACCGGCAGTGGCAAGACGGCGCTGGCACGCACCATTTTGGTCTCGCTTGCGCGCTTCAACTCGCCGGCCGACTTATCAATTCTACTGATCGATCCCAAACGGCGCGGCTTCGGCGGGCTGGCACGCTTGCCCCACGTGCGCCACGCCGTGATTGATGATGAGCAAGCCGCAGTGAAACGCCTGGCGGGCGTGGTGGAGATGATGGAGGAGCGGGACCGCCGGCGCGCCAACCGTCCGCTCATGATCGTCGCCGTCGATGAGCTGGCCGATCTCCTGCAAAGCGGCGGCAAGCCCGTGGAATCCGCCCTGGCGCGGCTGGCTCAGCGTGGACGGGAGGCGGGCATTCACCTCATCGCCTGCACCCAGCGCCCCACAGCCAATCTGATTGGGAGCATGAAGGCCAACTTTCCCACCAGGCTCGTGGGCGCGGTTGCGAGCAGTGACGAAGCGCGGTATGCCAGTGGCATGAAGGGCAGCGGCGCAGAAAAACTGGAAGGTGCAGGCGACTTCCTACTCGTCGTACGGGGCGAAACGATCCGCTTTCAAGCGGCCTGGCTGGGTTCGAATGATTTAGGCACGATGATTGAGGAGGCGCCCAAATGAGGCAAGAGGTTGACTATAGCGAAGAGAGACAGAGAGGATCGGGCATGAAGACGGCGTTGCTGCTAATCGTTTTGGTCTTTGTGGGCGTAATCGCTTGGCAAATTGGTGAAAAGCTGAGCAGCGATGCCATCAGCATGGGATTGGGCGTCCTCTTTGGCATGCTGGCCGGCCTCCCCGCGGCGCTGCTCGTCTTGGCAGGCGGGCGCGGACGCAATGGCGGCCGTCAGGCCAATGCCCAATCGCGCAGTGAGATGCAGTCGTACCAGCCGCCCTACGGTGCGCAACCGCCCATCATTGTCTTAACGGGACAGGGCATGGCGCCGCCACAGCAATCGAGCGGCTACGGCACTGGCCAGCCAAGCCATGCACAACCAGGATGGACGCCAGAGCATCGGCCCGAGCGCCACTTCAAAGTCGTCGGCGAAACAGAAGAGTGGATCGATGAATGGTAGGCGATCCATCGTGACGGGCCGGCAGCATTGAAGCGGCACATGGCTTCTGCATCGCAGGCGTTACCGCTCAGAGCGTCTACGATTCCTCCATCGTGATGCGGGAAATCGTGCCGCCAATGATGTCGATCACATATAACTCGCCCTGGGCATCCTCACCGAACGAGCTAATTCGACCGGCATCCTCATAGACGATGTCCTGCACCCAGCTTCCGCTCCCATCGGCGCGCAGCGCTCTGACGTCGCCACTACAATAATCGCCAAAGAAGTAGACACCATCCAAAGCTGGATAGGACTGTCCTCGATAGACGTAACCGCCCGTAATGGAGCAATTACCGTCTTCATGCGTGTACTCGGCGACGGGCAGTACCAGCCCGGACGGGTCACAGGTACTGCTTGCCGGGAAGCAGTGCATCCCCTCCATGATCGGCCAGCCAAAGTTGGACGCGTCGCCGCCATCACCCGTGATCAGGTTGACTTCCTCAAAGGCGCTTTGGCCCACATCAGGCAGCCAGAGATCGCCCGTTGTAAAGTCGAAGCTATAGCGCCAGGGATTGCGCAGACCGACACTCCAGATCTCATCTGGTACGTCGACACCCTCCCAATCCCGCTCTACCCAGGGATTGTCGGCGGGGATGAGATAAGGCTGATCTGAGGCACTGGTGACGTCGATGCGCAACATCTTGCCCAAGAGCGAGGACGGGTTTTGCCCGTTCCCATATTCATCCCCGGCGCCGCCGCCATCTCCCAGGCCCACATACAGGTAGCCATCCGGACCAAATGCCAGCATGCCGGCATTGTGATTGCGCGCCGGCTGTTCGATGCGCAATATCTGCTCGTAGCTGGCCGGATCTGCCAGCGACGGATCGCCGTCCAGTACAGACATTCGGGCAATGATTGTCGCATCATCGGCGGCCGTATAGTTCACAAAGAAGCGTCCTGTCTCCGCAAAGTTTGGATCGAAGGCCATGCCAAGCAATCCCTGCTCACTTCTGCCGTCGTTGACGCGCTCGCTCAGGTCGAGAAAAGGAATCGGCGCCGTGCGCCCATCTTCCAGCACGCGGATAATGCCGCCGCGCTCCACAACGTAGAGGCGCTGACTGCCGTCGCCGGCATGGGTGAGAAAGACAGGGCGATTGAAGCCGTTGGCAAATGGCTCCAGCGTAATGGACATGGTCGTGGGGTCAAAGGCCGGAGGCTGCGGCGGCAGGGGTTGCGGCGTCGGCGTTGGAATGACAGAGGCCGGGGTTGGCGCGGGCAAAGCGGCCGTTGCGCCAGAATCATCAGCCGTCTCCGGCGCAACGGTCACGGGTGCGAGCATCGCCACCGGTCGCTCATTCCTGGGCGATCCGCACGCAGCTATGCCCACCATAACGATCGCAATCACAATAAGAATCGGCGCCGTTTGCTTTTTCATCATGCTTTTCTTTCTTTTCGCGCTCGTCGAGCGTTCTCGGCATCGTTCGAGCAAATTCTCACTCTGATGATTGTCAAGCAAGTGGGCCTATCGTGCAGTAAGGTTCCATCAAATGGCCATAGAATCGCATCGCGGGCGGGCAAGATCAGCAAAGCATTGCACAGCAATCTTACGCCTGCTCCCGCGCAGAGGCCAGAGACATTCGTGATGCGCGATCTGCGCCTTTCTGGTATAGTTCGATGCGTGACGTCTAGCTAGCCAGCCCAAAACGGTCAGACTGACCACTATGTGCTCGCTTCATGCGAAGGAGCCTTGTTTGGAACATAATGAAGTACTGATCATCGCCGGCGTTCTGGCGGCCGGCTTTGCTTGTCAGTGGTTCGCATGGAAGGCAAAAGTGCCAGCTATTTTACCCTTGCTTGCGACTGGGCTTCTGTTGGGGCCCGTCGGCTTCGGCATCATCCACCCACGCGAATCGTTGGGCAATCTCTTCTTCCCGTTCGTTTCTCTTTCGGTTGCCATTATTCTTTTTGAAGGCGCACTGACCCTGAACTTTAGTGAGGTGCGCGGCGTACGTAGCGTCGTACGCAACCTGCTGCTAATCGGCGCGCCGATCTCATGGTTCGGCGGCGCCATTGCCGCCCATTACGTCATGGGGCTCAGTTGGGAACTAGCCCTCCTCTTTGGCGCACTGATCATCGTCACCGGTCCGACTGTGATCGCGCCAATTCTGCGCAACGTGCGCCCGACCGGATCGATTAGCTCGGTCCTTAAGTGGGAGGGGATCCTGATCGACCCCTTGGGCGCACTTCTGGCCGTGCTCGTCTTCGACTACATCATCGCCGAAGCGGGCGCCCCCGCCGGCTCCATCGAAGGCACAATTATAGTCTTCTTTAACACGATCATCATTGGTGCGGCCATGGGTCTTCTGGCCGGCTACGTCGCCTACTTCATGCTGCGCTACTATCTGGTCCCCGACTACCTGCGCGACTTCGCTATCATTGCCCTGGTCGCGCTGGCCTTTGCCATTTCCAATACGCTGGCGCCCGAATCAGGACTGCTGGCCGTGACAGTCATGGGCATCTTCCTGGCCAATACGCGCCTGCGGCAGCTCCGTGAAATCTGGTACTTCAAGGAAAAGATCAGCATCCTACTAATTTCAACGCTCTTCATCTTGCTGGCAGCAAACTTTACACGCGAGCTGCTCGGTATGCTGGATTGGCGCGCCTTCGTTGTCTTGGCCATCGTCGTCCTCGTTCTGCGGCCAGTGGGCGTCTTCCTGAGTAGCATCCGCAGCAATTTGGAGCGTAACGAGAAGCTCTTTCTCTCCTGGATCGCACCTCGAGGCATCGTGGCAGCAGCCGTCTCATCGCTCTTTACCATCCAACTGGTCGATCTGGGCTACGCCGATGCCGCGATTCTGGGTCCCCTGGTCTTTCTGATCATCGGCGGCACCGTGCTCGTCCAGGGCGGTACGGCCAAACCCGTGGCCCAATGGCTGGGCGTGAGCGAGGCCGATCCCCAGGGCTTCCTCTTTCTGGGCAGCACCGACTTGTCGCGCCAGCTGGGGCTTCTTCTTCAAGAGCTGGGCTTCCGCGCCCTGGTCGTCGACAGCAACTACGAGAGCATCAGCCAGGCCCGCGTCTTGGGGCTGGATGCCTATCACGGCAACGTTCTCTCTGAAGCAACGGAAGATGACCTTGACCTGACGGGTATCGGCCGTATGCTGGCTATGACCCGCAACGATGAAGCCAATGCGCTGGCCTGCAAGCACATGGAAGACGAATTTAGCTCACACAATGTCTATCAACTGCCGCCGAACCCGCGCCAACGCGGCGTGGACGCCCCCAGCTACATCCAACTTGCACGCCAGCTCTTCAGCACGGAGGCGACCTACGAAGAGCTGAACCGCCTTCTGGCTAACGGTGCGCAAGTTCGGGGCACGGGTATCACCGAACAGTTCAGCCACGCCGATTTCAGGCGCATGTATCCAGAAGATTGCATTGAGCTCATGGCCATCAACGGCCGCGAAGTCCAAATCGCTACGGTCGATCTACCTCTTTCCGTCCAGTCGGGTTGGACCTTGCTCAGCCTCGCCATGGCGTCTGAGAACGAGGTGGCTCGACCGCCACTAGAGGGTGAAGAACTGGTCGAGGTAGAAACGGTGCGCACAATCGTTCCACTCAACCATGCCGAGTAAGCAGGACCGCCAAGCGCACTTTACAGAGCGCTCCAAGGGGTAAAAGAAAGCATGTCTGCAATTCGCTCCGGCTTAACGGCCGAGGCCTACGATCGGGAATACAGCAACCGCCAGCTGATTGGCCGCATTGGCGGTTACTTTCGGCCCTACTGGAAGCGCCTGGCGCTCATCATCGTCATGGTCACGCTGATGTCCTTTATGGGCGCGGCATTACCCATTTTGGTGGCGCGCGGCGTAGAAGTGATGGATGCGGGCGGGGCAAGGAGTCAGCGGTGGGGCATGCTTCTGGTAGGAGGCGTGCTCTTTCTGGGCGTGGCCAATTGGGCCATCAACTGGGCGCGACGGCTCAACACATCCATGCTGCTGGGCGACGTCGTACTCGACATGCGCAGCGACTCTTTTCGTGCGATCATGAGCCACGACATGAGCTTCTTTGACCGCTACCAATCGGGGCGCATCATCAGCCGCATCACCAGCGACACAGACGAATTTAGTCGCGTCGCTGTTCTTGTCACCGAGGTGACGACACAGCTCCTGCTCGTCTTTATCCTCATCGTCTACCTCTGGAACATCGACGCCAGGATGACGATTCTGTTGACGGCTCTGGCGCCGTTGGCCTTCTTGATCGCAACGAGCTTTCAACGGATTGCCCGACGTATCACCCGGCGTAGCCAACAAGCCATTGCGGAAGTCAATGTCAGCATTCAGGAAGCAGTGACCGGCATTAGCGTGGCCAAGAACTTTCGCCAGGAACAGAGCATCTACAATGAATTTGAGGTCGTCAAGAACGAAAGCTATGACATCCACGTGCAGCGAGGTCTGGTGTTGGCGCTGCTCTTTCCCACGCTGAACTTTTTCGCGGGGTTGGGTACGGGCCTCCTCCTCTACTATGGCGGGATGAGCGTCTACGCGGCGACGATCACGGCGGGGGCGTGGTTTCTGTTTATGAATAGCGTGGGGCAATTCTGGTTTCCCATGATCAACCTGAGCGCCTTCTGGAGTCAGTTTCAGAGCGCGCTCAGCGCCACGGAACGCACCTTTGCGCTGATGGACGCCGAACCGGCCGTTCATCAGATTGCGTCCGACCCCGTACCGCCGCTAAATGGTGACATTCATTTTAAAAACGTAGATTTCCGCTACAGCGAGAAGGAGCAGGTACTATACGACTTTGATCTCCACATTCTGCCCGGCGAAAGCGTGGCCCTGGTTGGCCATACCGGCGCGGGCAAGTCAAGCATTGCCAAGCTTGTCACTCGTTTCTATGAATTCCAGGCGGGCGATCTCGACATTGATGGCATCGACATTCGCACCTTCGACCTGCAAGACTACCGGCGTCAGCTTGGGATCGTGAGCCAGACGCCCTTTCTTTTTGCCGGCACGGTCGCCGACAACATTCGCTACGCCACGCCCGAACTCAGTGATGCAGAAGTGGCAGCAGTGGCCAACCAGATCGGTCGCGGCGACTGGGTGGCGGCGCTGCCCGACGGCCTCCAAACCGATGTGGGCGAACGCGGCGCACGGCTAAGCATGGGCCAGCGTCAACTCGTCGTCCTGGCACGGATGTTGGCCCAGGATCCGGCGATCTTTATTCTCGACGAAGCAACGGCCAGCATCGACCCCTTCACCGAATCCCAGATCCAGGAGGCGCTGGACCGCATTCTACGGGACCGGACGTCAATCGTGATTGCACACAGGCTTTCAACCGTCAAGGCAGTAGATCGCATTCTTGTCTTGGAGCGTGGGCAGATTATCGAAGAAGGGAACCACGATGAACTGTTGGCCCGGGGCGGCCACTATGCAGAACTCTACAACACATATTTTCGCCACCAATCGCTCGAGTTTATCAATGAGCGTCGTACAACCCCGACTTTGACAGGACGTTCGTCGACTGGTTAAACTGGCGTTATAGGGTCGTTCAATAGCGTTTCGAAAGCTTTCTCTTTTCAACACACGTCAATAACAGGCGCAGCCATTGTTCACAACTTACCTAACCGCCGTGCGTGGCTTCAGCCGCAATGCACGGCTCTTTTTATTCACGCTGGGTCTGGCTACGCTGATCATTGACGGCGTCTATGCCGTGGTTTTCAACCTCTATCTGTTGCGTCTGGGCTATGATGCAGCCTTCGTCGGCCAGATCAACTCGGCAGGCCTCCTAACCTTTGCCATAGCCAGTCTACCCGCCGGTGAACTCGGCAAGCGCTGGGGCAGTCGTCGCGCCATGATCGCTGGCCTATGGTTCGTTCTTGTTGGCAGCCTCGCCCTTCCATGGGCCGGCGTCATCCTTCCCGCTGCGCAAACCGGTTGGCTCTTCCTGAGCTACATCATCATGTTTCTTGGCTACGCCATCTTTTTTGTCAATGGCGTGCCTTTTCTCATGGCCTCGACAACCGAAGGAGAACGCGACCACGCCTTCTCCGCTCAGACCGCCATCTTTTCCCTTGCGGCCTTCGTGGGCGGACTGATAGGCGGTTTGCTGCCGGCGCTCACGGCCCAGGTAACGGGTAGTGATACGGATGCCATCATGCCCTATCGCGTGCCGCTGCTGGTCGCCGCCCTGCTGCTCCTCCCGGGCATCGTTGCAGCCATGCGCACCCAGCAGAACCGGCCGGCGGCGCGCCAGCGCTCGCGCATCAAGCCGCTGCTGCGCATTTCTGGCGCCAACCGGACCTATTTGGGTCTCTTGCTGGCTGTCTCGGTCGTGCGCATCCTTCAGGTAGCTGGTACGGCCTCAGTCAACACATTCTTTAACGTCTATATGGATCAAGCTCTGGACGTGCCCACGGCACACATTGGCGCCATCGCGGCCGCGGCGCGCCTGGCTTCGGTGCCGGCAGCGCTGGCCGTCGCCGCACTGACCGCACGCTGGGGCCATCGCGCCTTAGTCATCGCGTCAGGCGTGGGCACGGCCATTGCGATCCTGCCGCTGGCGCTCGTACCACAATGGGGCGCGGCCGCCAGCGGCTTTATCGGCGTGATCGTCTTCGCCGCGATCCGCTATCCGGCGTTTCTGGTTTACAGCATGGGGATGGTTTCTGAGGAACAGCGGCCGACAATGTCGGGACTGAGCGAAATGACCGCAGGAATCGCTTTCTCCGCTACGGCGCTGCTGGGCGGCTACGTGATCACCCGCTTTGGGTACACGAGTCACTTCCTGCTTGGCGCGGGCTTTGTCGTCCTGGGCACGCTGCTCTTTTCCATCTACTTTCGCAAGCCGCGAGGGGAATTAGCTCACCGCGCAGCGCTGCCCGAAGCGGCAGATTAGTGGCGGAACACAATCGTGGATGCTGTTTCCGGCACGGTCCGATTCTTCTCCGCAGCGCCAATTCACCTTGTTCAGACTTAGCAGGGCGCTACCGGGCAGCCAGCACTGCGTTCACCTCAGCAAGTAATTCTTCGACATCGACCTGCGTCGGGTCCGCCAATTCAGTGGCAATCAAGCGCGGTAAAACGGCACACTCCTGACGCCGCACTTTTGCACCGTGTCGCACGCCGATGTAACCGCTCAAGATATCTTTTTGACTCCATGCGCCACGGTAACGTACGAAGCTAGCGACCTCCCAGAGATAGAGCACGGCTATCGCCAGTGGCACAGGCAGCCAAAACCCCGTCCAGACAAAGGCCGTATAGTGACGGGCGGGGTTGTAGTCGTCGAGGATGTCGGGACGAAAGCCATCGACGCCCAACTGAACCGGTGGTGCGCCGGCCATCTGCCGCAAGAAGCGCAGTGGATGCCCCATATCCTCTGGTCGGATGTAGGCATAGCGCTCACCCATGCCGCGGATAAAGCGGGTCTTGCCCTGCCAGCCTCCAGGCGCCCCGGCAGCCTGGCGCGCAACCTCGAGAACAAAGCGGCGCAACCCGGTTGAGTTGATGGACGAATCAGGTGAGGCAGGCTTATTCATGGGCAGTTGCTGATGACAAATCGGTTATCCGGCACGGCTGGATGACAAGGCGGCAAAATTGCGGCAAAATCTTACCCTACCATTTAACAAAAGTACACAAATGATGTATGCTGTTGCCATCATCTGCGCTATTTTTCACGATATCTGTCGAATGGCCAGTTGAGCGACAGACAGCGAAGCGTTACCCAATAAATTCTGTTGAACAATTAGCCAGCGAACCCAGCAAGCAGGGAGAACGCGTTCATGGATCGTCACCGATACGCCCTCATTCTCGGACCAATTGTCGGCCTCATTCTAGCCTATGTGCTCTTTTCAGCAATGTCTGACCGCATCAGTGCAGATCAGGACGCGCTGCTTGAACTCGGCCCGGTCACCATGCAGGAAGTGGTTCAAAATCCGTCGTTGTTGGCGGGTATAGAGGCAGAGGAGGCGGAAGCAGAGGCCGTTGCCGAAGGCGAGACCGAGACCATTGTCGTGGGCGGTGAGGAGGTCGTCGTGAATGAAGCCGCCATTGCAGCGGTCGAATCGGAAGCTGCGGCCGATGAAGAAATTGCGTCAGAAGAGACGGCTGGCGAAGCACCCGCAGCTGTCGAGGGCGAAGAAGCAGATACCAGCGCCGCGATGACCGATACGCTGGTCATCACCGCAACGGATGACTTCATTATTGCTGCCACGATCACAGACACGGAACAAATCTTGGTTGGGACATTTGTTGCTGAGAACATCGCCTGGTATGCCCTCCGATATATGGATAGCACCGGCGAAGTCGTCGATACGCTGGCCGATAGCACCATCACCGCGTTTTTTAGCGCTGGAACCGTGAGCGGCTCCACCACTTGCAGCAACTATACGGGACGGTATACCGCCGATGAGCAAGGCGCCTTGACGATCGAACTGACTGCTATTGCACCGTCCGGCACGACGCCAGAATCCTGTGCAGATGGTGGCGAACTAAACGTGCAAGAGGCCGACTATCTGGCTGCGCTCAGTAGAGCAGCGACCTATGAAGCCGGCGACTCCACCATGGATGTCAGTGATGAAGAGGGTACCGTCGTCATCCATTACGAAGTTACTGAGGCGAACTAAGCATCTGAAAAGCGCTTGCAAAAAAGGAGTCCGCCGCGCGGTTGCGGCGGACTCTTTTTTGCTCGTCGCATGGAGGTGATGCGCCTACAAGGCGACGAGATATAAGCAATCAAAACGCCTGTTTGCGAATCAAGGCGTACCCGACGATTTACGCGACGGTGTCCGCAGAATGAGAAGCAGGCAGCTTTGCCAATTCCTTCCAGCGTTCGGCCGCCCCATGGCGGAAGAAGCCGGGATCGAAATCGGCCAGGAATTCCCACCCCTCAATCGAAAGCCCCTCCTGCAATTCATCCGTTAACTCAAATTCCAACGTGCGATCATCGGTCAGCACTTGAAATGTGAGCACATCATCTTGGCCGTCGTCGATGACGTCGACGATGCACGGCCGGTCGGTGCCCATAGGCTTCTGGAAAAAGGCTGCCGAACAGCGTGCGCAAAAACTGAGCGCCGCATCACAGTATCCACGGTCCATTACGATTTTCACGGTCTGCCCCTTTCAGCTACGCGCCAACAATCCGATGGTCATTCCAGTATGACAAAACGGTTGTGCCATAGCACGGGGCAGATGTACTCAATATCCCGGGACAATTTAGCTGCGCCGGGACAAGCAGTGCCGGGCTCCCCTTTCACCTCAATGGCGGAAGTGACGCGTGCCGGTGAGCGCCATCACCAGCCCTAATTTGTTCACGGCTTCGATGACCTCTTCATCGCGGACCGATCCGCCCGGCTGAACAACCGCGGCGATTCCGTACTCGGCTGCGGCTTCGATGCCGTCGGCAAAGGGGAAGAAGGCGTCGGAAGCCATCACCGCGCCCTGGGCGCGTTCGCCCGCCTTATAACCGGCGATCATCACCGAATCAACACGGCTCATTTGGCCGGCGCCAACGCCCACGGTGGCCTGATCTTTGACGTAGATGATGGCGTTGCTCTTGACGTGGCGCGCCACGCGCCAGGCGAAGGACAAATCGGCCAACTGGGCGTCCGTCGGTTGCTGGTTGCTCACAATGCGCCAATTGGCCGGATCCATGTCATCGACGCTGCGATCCAGTTCCTGCACGAGTACGCCGCCGTAGATGCTGCGCAGGCTCAGCGGGCGCAGGGCCGCGCCGGTCGCCTGGAGGATCCGCAGGTTCTTCTTCTTCTTGAGCAGGGCCAGCGCTTCCTCGTCATAAGCAGGCGCCGCGATCACCTCGACAAAGAGGCCGGCGTCAGAGATGCGCCGCACCATCGCTGCGTCCAGCGCTCGATTGACTGAAATAATGCTGCCAAACGCACTCACCGGATCAGAAGCCAGCGCCTTCTCAAAGGCATCAGCCAGCGTAGTGGCGCTGGCCAGGCCGCAGGGATTGCCGTGCTTGATGATAGAGACCGTCGGTTGCGGAAAATCCTGAGCCGAAAGCCAACTGCCGTCCAGGTCCAGCCAGTTGTTATAGCTCATCTCCTTGCCATGGAGCACCTCAAAAGGCGGCTGGTCGCCGGCGTACGTGTAGAGACCGCCCCGCTGGTGGGGGTTCTCGCCGTACCGATTGAGCTGGACCTGCTCCAGGTCGAGGAGAATATGCTCGGGCAGGCCGCCTGCGACCTCTGTATCTTCGACCTGATCCGCCAAATAATTCGCAATCGCCGTATCGTATTCGGCCGTGTGACGGAACGCCTTGAGCGCCAGCTGCTTGCGCTGCATGGGGGTAGGTCCGCCTTGCGCAAAGGCCGCGCCCACAGCGTCATAGTCGGTCGGGTCGCAGACAACTGTGACCGATTCGAGATTCTTGGCTGCTGCACGCAGAAGCGCCACGCCGCCAATATCGATCTCTTCAATCGCAGAGGGCAGCGTCACATTGGGTTGGGCAACGGTCTCTTGAAAGGGATAGAGGTTAACCACGACGAGGTCGATCGGCGCAATGTGGTGATCGGCCAGTTCGTCCAAATGCAAGGGAGTGCGGCGGGCGAGGATGCCGCCATGAATTGCCGGATGCAGCGTCTTGACGCGCCCGCCGAGGATCTCAGGGAAGCCTGTAACCTCATCGACGCTCGTCACGGGCAAGCCGGCAGCGGCGATCGTGCGGGCAGTGCCGCCGCTGGCGACCAATAGCACGCCCGCGTCGTGGAGCTGTTGGGCAAAGTCGACCAGCCCGGTCTTGTCGGATACAGAGAGCAGTGCACGCGGTTGTCGCATAATCATTCCTCCAGAGGTAGAGTCGATGCAACTGCCCAGCCCAGGCGAACGGCTGTCAGCCCTGCTCCCCGTCTGCTTCCCCGTGGTAAACGCCACGTCAACGTCGCCAGTCGCAGAGAGAGTGTATAGGATTGGATAGCTCAGAGACGGAACGTCTCCTTGCTGTTGAGTATAGGTCGCCCTCAGAGTCGTGTCAATATCAGGCCGGCAATTCAGTTGGCGGGCAGGATGGGCCGCGGATTGGCGCAGATGGAGCGGATTTCGGCGGATCAACCGGAAAGAGCATGCGTCGATCTGGTTCCTGCGGCTCATCGCTTGATTGTGTTGCCCGGTAACCGAGAAGGCGCAACCTGTAGCGGATGTCACGGATATGAGAAGCTGAAGCGGTTATGCTTTCGAGCAATGCCAAAAGATCGGGCGCCGGCGATTGAACAATTATCCCAGCCCAAAGAATCCTCCTCCCGTTAGCCGTCCGAACAGTACGCCTTGATCCATAGAATTTACCTGGAGAAACGCCCCATGACGACCAAGCAAGCGCAGTGGCCAAGTCTGTCACTCGAAGCGTGGCAAGACACCTACGCCACGCTTCACCTGTGGACGCAAATCGCGGGCAAAATACGCCTGGCAGGCATGCCGTGGGTCAACCATTCCTGGCACGTGCCGCTCTATATCTCGAGCCGGGGCTTGACAACAAGTCCGATCCCAGCGGGCACGCGCATCTTTGAAATCGAGTTCGACTTCATCAGTCATCAACTACTCATCCGCGTGAGCGATGGCACCGTGCTCGTCCGGCCCCTGCGCGCCCAGCCTGTCGCCGATTTTTATCATGAGGTACTGGATGCACTGGCAAGTCTGGACCTTGCCGTGACGATCCACGATATGCCCAGCGAGATTCCGGATGCCGTGCCCTTCTCCCAAGATCGGGAACACGCGTCGTATGATCCCGACTATGCCAACCGCTTCTGGCGCATCCTCGTGCAATCGGACCGCGTCTTCCAGCAATTTCGGGCGCGCTTCATCGGCAAGAGCAGCCCGGTTCACTTTTTCTGGGGCAGCTTCGACCTGGCCGTTACACGCTTTTCCGGCCGTACGGCCCCCATGCATCCTGGCGGCATTCCAAATATGCCTGATTGGGTCGCACGGGAGGCCTACTCGCACGAACTCTCCAGCGCAGGCTTCTGGCCGGGCGGTGGTCCCTTACCCTATCCCGTTTTCTACAGCTATGCCTATCCGGCGCCGGATGGGTTCAAGGAAGCGCAAGTGCTACCCGACGCCGCGTTTTACAACACCGATTTAGGTGAGTTTGTCTTGCCCTACGAGGCAGTACGCGAGGCCGAAAATCCCGATGGTATGCTGCTCGACTTTCTGGAAAGCACCTATGTCGCGGCCGCAGATCTTGCCAACTGGGATCGCCAGGAACTGGAGCAGCCCGCAGACCTGAGGGCGATCTTCAGCTAGATTAAAACGGCATCCAAGCGCGCAGGAGTCGGAGATCTGACAGATCTCCGACTCCTGGTTTTGGCGCACGGTTGATCGCTTCAACTCAAAGCGAATTCAACTCGCCCTACTCAATCTCCATCAACAATTCATTCAGCGTCACGATCTGGCCCAGTTCGACACTGATCTCCGTGACGGTGCCGCCACGCGGGGCCTGGATCTCATTCTCCATCTTCATGGCTTCCAGGATGAGCACGGGCGTGCCCGGCTCCACAACCGCGCCCGGCTCAACCAGCAGCCGCGCAATCAATCCGGGGATGGGCGCCTTCACCCGGCCGTCGCCACTGGCCGGACGCGTCACCGCCACGCTGAGGTCGCGTACCTCAAGCGGATGGCGACCGCTATAAGCCTGGACCCAGTGCAGATCCTTGTCAAAGCTCAGTTCATAGGGCCGATCATCGACAATCATCCAGTCGATCTGGCCGGTCGGGCCATTCTCGGGAACGTAGACCGGCACAGCGGGCTCATCGACCGCTTCACCGTCGACGCCGAAGACGCGCGCCTGCACGCCCTCTTCCCCGCGCCCGACTTCAATGTCGTAGGTGTGACCGCTAATGGTTACAGCAATACGATTCATGATGACCTCAAATCAGAATAGCAGAAATAGCGAATCCAGCTTCTGGATAGAACGCCGATTCTGCAGATTGGGCGGATGCTCGCGGATTCCTTAAATCGATATCCGTCAAGATCAGTCGGATCTGCCTGATCCGCGTACCGTTTTCGATGCGCTTGCCTGCCACGAGGCGAAGCAACAAGCAGACTAGGCCGGCAGTCGACGGCTGGAACGATGCCAACCCGACGTGACCCGCTCGGGCACGACGGGCGTGCTCAGCTGGGAACGGGCGGCAAAGGCCACCGCGGCTGCAATCGCCAGGTCGCGCCGCCGCAATTCGTCGAGTTCCGGCGCAACAAACTCCATGCGCCGCATGAAGTTTGTGTCATAGTCCCCTTCGACAAAAGAAGGCTCTGCCACCATCTGCTGCTGCATGGGCAGATTGGTCTGCACGCCCACAATCTTAAAATCCTGGAGGGCACGACGCATGCGCCGCACGGCAGCCGGTCGATCCTCCGCCCACACGGTCAGATTCGCCAGCAGCGAGTCATAGCGCAGCGGAATATTGCAGCCGACGTAGCCATAGGTGTCCACGCGCACGCCCGGCCCGCCCGGCAGGCGAAAGTTGATCAGTTTGCCAGGGCTGGGCATAAAGTTGCGCCACGGGTCCTCGGCGTTGATGCGACAGTGGATGGCCCAGCCGCGTAGCTCCACCTCGTCTTGGCTGATGGAGAGAGGCTCCCCAGCGGCCAGACGAATTTGCTCCTGGACGATGTTGACGCCCGAAACCATGCCGCTGACTGCGTGCTCGACCTGGATGCGTGCTTTCATCTCCGTGAAGTAGAAGTTGCCTGCTTCATCGACCAGAAATTCCATCCCGCCCGCGCCCTGGTAGTCAATCTGCTGGGCGATATCTACGGCGGTCGTCCAGAGGCGCGCGCGCTGCTCGTCATTCAGACAGGGCGCGGGCGACTCTTCGATCATCTTCTGATTGTGCAACAGCACAGATCCTTCACGTTCGCCCAGGTGAATAATGTTACCCTGGTTGTCGCCCAGAATCTGCACCACCACGTAATGAGAGGGCGACATGGCCCGCTCCAAATAAAGGCGATCGTCACCGTAGATCCGCTCGGCCTCGCGTGCCGCGGATTGGGCCAATTCAATCAGGGAGTCGGGCGAATCCACCACGCGGGAGCCTCTGCCCCGTCCACCGCGACAGGACTTGATCACCAGGGGATATCCTACATCCGCGGCCATGGCCCGCAGCTTGTCCACCTCATCCGCGGTAGCCGATTCCGGCGAGTGACCGGGCGTCAGATAGCCCATCTCCTCGGCCTTCAACATCATCTCGAGCTTGGCCTTGCAGAGCTGCACGGCCTCTACCGGCGGGCCGATAAAGGTGACGCCGGCCTGGTTACAGCGCTGAATGCACTCGGACTCTTCGGCCAAAAACCCATACCCGGGATAGATGGCATCGGCGCCCGTCTGCTGGGCAATAGCCAGTACTTCCTGAACATCGCCGTAGCGCTTCTCAGACAGGATGGGCATGCACTCATCGGCCAGCCGCACGTGAAGCGAATCGCGCTCGGTGCTGCTGTAGAGCGCCACCGTAGCGATGCCCATGTCGCGGCAGGCGCGAATGACGCGTACGGCAATCTCGCCGCGATTGGCCACTACAATTTTCTTAAACATGAAACGGTTCCTCTTTCATGTAAGCGTCTCTTGCGAAGGTATCGGGACCCCTGTTTCACATCATCCCTGTTTCACATCAAACGATGATAATCCGTGAACAGCTGCCCAATCCGCAAGATCCGCGTTCTAGTCTTAGCACGGAAAAGTTTTCCGTCGCACTGCACGAAGTTGTCGGAGCCGCTACATCGGCGCCAGGCCGTGCTTCTTGGGAAGATGCGTTTCCCGCTTGGAGAGCGTCACTTCCAGCGCCTGGATGATCACCCGACGCGTGTCCCGTGGCTCAATGACGCCGTCGATCAGCCCGCGGCTGGCGGCCACATAGGGATTGTTGAACTTCGTCTCGTAGTCATCAACCAGTTCCTTGCGCGCAGCGTCGGGATCATCGGCTCCGGCCACTTGCTTGCGGAAGAGGATGTTGACGGCGCCCTCGGCGCCCATTACCGCAATCTCCGCATTCGGCCAGGCGTAGAGCAGGTCGCCGCGCAGCCCCTTGCTGCTCATGACGCAGTAAGCTCCGCCGTAGCTTTTGCGCAGAATCACCATGAGCTTGGGCACGGTCGCTTCGCTATAGGCATAGATCATGCGTGCGCCATTGCGGATGATGCCGCCATACTCCTGATGCGTGCCGGGCAGGAAGCCGGGCACATCCTGGAGCGTGAGGATCGGGATGTTGTAGGCGTCGCAGAGGCGGATAAAGTGCGAGGCCTTGACCGATGCCTTGATGTCGATGGTGCCGGCCAGCACCTTGGGCTGATTGGCCACGATGCCCACCACCCAGCCGTTGAGTCGCGTAAAGCCCACGACCATATTCTCCGCCCACAGCTCGTGCACCTCAAAGAAGCGACCGTCATCGGCAATGCTGGCGATCACCTGGCGCACATCATACGGCTTGTGCGGGTCGACCGGCACGATCTGCTCCAGCTCCGGACAGCGGCGCTGGGGATCATCGACCGGCGCAACGTAGGGCGGGTCGTCCTGGTTGTTGGAGGGGAGATAGGAGAGAAGTTCGCGCACCTTGGCCAGACACTCAGCGTCATCCTTGGAGAGGAAGTGACTAACGCCGCTCTCCTTGGAGTGGATCAAACCGCCGCCCAGTTCCTCAAAGCTCACGCTCTCCTGCATCACCGCACGTACGACCTCGGGCCCGGTGATGAACATGTACGAATTCTCGGTCATAAAGACGAAATCGGTCAGGGCCGGCGAGTAGACCGCACCGCCTGCGCAGGGGCCGAGAATGACCGAAAGCTGGGGAATGACGCCGGAAGCTTCACAGTTGGCATCGAAAATACGGGCATAGCCGCCCAGGCTGTCTACGCCTTCCTGAATGCGGGCGCCGCCCGAATCATTAAGGGCGATGAAGGGACAGCCGTATTTGATGGCCATCTGCATGGCTTTGACAATCTTGTTGGCGTGCATTTCGCCCAGCGAACCGCCCATGACGCCGGCGTTCTGCGAGGCCGCGAAGACGCGACGCCCGTTGACCAAGCCAAAGCCGCTGATGACGCCATCGCCATAACGGGAGGAACGGCCGTCCATATATTCCTCGTAGCGGGGCGTGACCAGCGTGTCGATCTCTTGAAAGGTGTCTGGATCGAAGAGCAGGTCAATGCGCTCCTGGGCCGTCAATCGCCCCTTGCCGTGCTGCCGATCGACTTCCTTCTGCGTACCGGCTGCGATCGCATTGCGCGCCCGCAGATCTTCAATGTAGTTCTCCACCGTAGTTCCTCCCAAAGTAGAGGATCGGATGAGGGGATAGGACGCTGATCAGGCTGATTGGGCGAATCGTCGCGGATCTTTTTTTGAAGAAATCCGCGACCATCCGCCTCATCCGCTCAATCAGCGTTCTATCCTAGCTCGATTCCCCGATCTCTGTCTTGATCACCAACGTTAGAATAAAGTCCGGATGTTGAAGCGGCCGACGCCACCAGCCCTGCCAGGTTGCGCCAGGCGCCAATTCATCCGGGATCTCCGGGGCAAAGACTTGCCATTCATCTGTTACTGGCAGCGTCACCGGCATCAGGCACTGAATCGTCCGTGTATCCAACCGCAGTCCGGTGCGGAGCGCCTTAAGGATCGCCTCCTTGGCGCTCCAGACCGCAGTGACAAGTGCGGGCTGCTCAGCAGCCGAAGCCTGCGCCACCAGTTCCATCTCAGCCGGGGTGAAGTAATCGCGGACAAAGTTGGTTGCCCGTGCTTCGATGAACTCGAGATCGGCGCCGATTGCATAGCAATTTCCCTCTGCTACTATTGGGTGAACGGCGCAGAAGCCTACGCCGTGGCTGTGGCTGATCGACAGGTTCCAGTCGAGCCGCCGGGCGCCGCCTGTTTCCACCAGCGTGGCGAACGGCGCACCATCTGCATCGTTATCAATGACGATCTGGTCAAATGAGGCCGGCTGCCCTGCGCTGCTCAGCACACGCTGAAGCAACTGCTTGGCAGTCCAGCGCCCCGTCAGCCAGTCTCGTCGCCGCTTGAGCACCTGGAGTTCGGCCAGCGTTGCGGCTTCACCGGCGCTCAAGAGGCCGGCCGGGGCCACGCCTTGCTCAATCTCTCCTCTGTCTGCTCCGGACTGCAACAGCCACTCAATCACGTGCATCCTCTTCGAATGACGGACGACTGCATCGCTCCCGACAAGGAGACCCATTTCACCAGGAATCGGGAGTCGATCCAGCCGTCCGTACATTCCAGCAGTTTGGCGGCAGGCAGCTGTCATATCCAGCGCGTACGTCAGATTTCTCGCCCCACTCGAAATGACGGAGCCTGCTTGCCGCTCGACGAACCTAGGCCAGCGATACCGTGCGATAGTCACTCAGTTCTGCATAGACGTTGCCGTCGGTATCGACGATCTGCGCATTGTAGCTCTCACCGTCATTGTCGGTGGTCGCCACGGCGTAGAGTCGCTTGTCGCCGGCGCTCGCCGGGTCACGATAGATCGTCCCCTTGGCGTAGCCGGCCGGCAACGCCATCGAGCCCTTCGTCTTCATGCTCCAGAGCGCCGCCGTCTGCACCAGATGTTCGAAATGACGCGGGGCCAGCAGCTCATCGGCATTGGCCGGTTCGGCGTTGGGACCCAGGTCGTTTGCCATCAGCGTCACGGCCCGGTTACCATCGACCACCGCACCTTCGATCACCTGATAGGTTGGGCCATGGAAGAAGAGTTCATAGATCTCTTCCTGGGTAATCGGCAGCTCTGCCGGCGGGTCAAAGTCAACCGTTGGCGCCGCTGCTTCATCCTGCGTCAGTCTAACCGTTGCCGCAAAATGATCCTTGATCTGCGGCGGCAGTTCCGACTTCGCCGGCTGGAAGATCGATTGCAGCACCGCCTCGCCCAGCAGATCGCCGTCGGCGGTCGGGTAAAGATTGACCGTAATACGCAGCGTCTTGGGCTCGTCGCGATGGAACTTGAGGGCGCCCAGGTTCTGTTGCCCGATCAACTCCGCCACTCGATAGCCTGGGGCCAGCAGGCTGGCCGCTTCGGCCAGGCCTTCGCTCCCCATGACGCCGGGCAGCCAGGGGAGATCCGCTTCGACCTTATGGTCAAAGAGGAAGGGCTGCACGGTCGGGTCCAGCGTCGTCTCGGCCACCAGGCCGCCATAGAGTTTGGCCGCCTTCACCTCACCGATCATGACCAGCGGGCGTTCGCGCTCGGCCAGCAGCGCGTTGACCTTTTCCGTATCCAGCCCGCCGGTGGGATCTTTCTCTTCCGTCCAGGCGCCCAGACGGCCGGCGACCAGTACTTCGCCGCGCGTGTCGCCATATGTCAGCTCACGGCGAATGGTCGGCACGCCTGATTCGGGCGGCAGCATGTCGATCCCCAGCGCCGCCATCACCGTCGGCACCGAGCCACGCGAGGCCATACCGATCTCGCCCCAAGCCGTCCAGTCGATGGCAATGCCGCGTGTCTCGGGTCGCCAGCTGCGCATGCTGCTCGAGATCTTGCAGAGCAAGTCGTTGGCAGCGCTGTAGTCGCTCTGGCCATTGTTGCCAAAGCGGCCGGCTACCGAACTGAAGGAGACTGTCGCGCCGATCGGCATATCCTTGGCGGCACGAATCAGGTTAAAGAAGCCATCTGCCTTGACGTCGAAGACCAGGTTGAACTGCTGGGGCTGCTTGTCGGGCAGCACTCGATCAATCAGCAGACCGCCGGCATGAAGCAGCACGTCGATCTTGCCGTTGCGCTCGCGAATCTCATCGACGATGGCGCTCACGGCGTCGCCGTCCATCAGATTTACGCTGTGATAGTAGGCCGTGCCGCCTGCAGCCTCGACCGTCTCGATGGCCCGCAGTGCGGCCTCGCTGCGCTCGATAACCATGATCTGCTTGTCGATGAGCACCGGCGTGGGCCGTTCGCCCTGAGCCTTGGCTTCGTCGATTAGCTTGCGCTTGAGCGCATCCACATCCTGGCGATAGAGCTGGATGTTCGGATCGTTGCGGGGCGGCGCATCCACCAGATCAAGCAGGTAGAAGACACCCTTGCTTGCCAGCGCCAGGTCGGTGACGATGGCGCTGGTGATGCCGCCGGCCGCTCCCGTAACGACGAAGACCGTCTCGTCGTCCAGGGTCATGCCGGGGTTGCCATTGGCTGCCGGCTGCTCAGTCAGCGTAACGGTGTAGCGCTGACCGTTCTGATAGCCGATCTCGATGATGCCGGGATCGGTGAGCGTCTCGGCGATGAGCAGATCGGCCGGCTCTGCGGTCTTGCGGCTGACTTCGAAGTCGACCACCTTGACCAGCGTGCCCTTGCCCTCATCACGCATGCTCTGTTCGATATGATAGGCTTTGCTGAAGCCGGCGACTGCACCGCCCAGCGGCGCCGTCGCCCCTTCGCTGCCGTAGCCGTGGAGGCCGCCGAAGCGAGTCGCGGCAACCAGGAACGCGCTCGGTCCTGCCACGCTGTCGTAGAGCGCACGGGCCGCGGTGTAGAGATTCTTCACCCGCACCCGATTCAATTCACGCCATTCGTCCAGCGTCATCTCTTCGATGGCGGGCTCCGCATCCAACGCGCTCAGCCAGTAGAGACCATGAATCTGTCCCTCGTCCAGCCACGCCTTGAGCTGCGCGTCCAGCGCATCAGTCTCCATGCCCGGCTCTAGCTTAAGTACATTGACGCCCCGCTTTTCCAGTCGGCTGATGAGCGACTTGCCCACACCGCCTTGGTCCGGCATGACGGCGACACGGCTCGTTTCATCCAGCGTCACGCCCGTAGGCTTGCAGAGTGCAAGGTCAGGGCGTAGTGCCGGCGTCGGCACGCGGCGCGGCATCTTGTCGGCGTCTTCCAGCGTGCCGATGGAGACGGGCTGGCCGGATGGCTGCGGGGTTGTTGCGGGGGCGTCGGGTTGCGGGGCGGCAGCTGTCGCGCCGCTCACTGCACCGGCTGAGCCTGCCGAAGCCAGGTCAGGCCGCATCTCATGCACGAAGCCGATCACGCTTTCCAGCGTTGGGTAGTCGCGCAGGCTCAGGCTTTCCTGGAAGGGAATGTCGAACATCTCACGGATGGCGGCGAAGGTCTCAGCCTGTTTCACCGTGTCGATGCCCAAATCGGCTTCCATATCCAGGTCCAGTTCCAGCATGTCTTCGGGATAGCCGGTCTTTTCAGCCACGACTCCGAGGACCTGGATGACGACGGGGTCGGCGCCCGCTGGCGCCGTTGTGGGGGTGTCGGGCTGTGGAGCGGCAACCGTTGCACCGCTCGCCGGGCCGGCTGAGCTTGTCGAAGCCAGGTCAGGCCGCATCTCATGCACGAAGCCGATCACGCTTTCCAGCGTTGGGTAGTCGCGCAAGCTCAGGCTTTCCTGGAAGGGAATGTCGAACATCTCGCGGATGGCGGCGAAGGTCTCAGCCTGCTTCACCGTGTCGATGCCCAGATCGGCTTCCATGTCCAAATCCAGTTCCAGCATGTCTTCGGGGTAGCCGGTCTTTTCGGCCACGACGGCCAGAACCTGGGTGACGACGGGGTCAGCGCCCGCTGGTGAGGTTGTGGAGGTATCAGGTTGTGGGGAAGAGGCAACCACTTCGTTGCTCACCGCGCCGGCTGAGCTTGTCGAAGCTAGGTCAGGCCGCATCGCGTGGACGAAGCCGATGACGCTTTCGAGCGTCGGGTAGTCGCGCAGGCTCAGGTTTTCCTGCAGCGGGATGTCGAACATTTCACGGATGGCGGCGAAGGTCTCGGCCTGCTTCACCGTGTCAATGCCCAGATCGGCTTCCATATCCAGATCGACTTCGAGCATGTCCTCCGGGTAGCCGGTCTTTTCAGCCACGACGGCCAAGACTTGGGCCACAACCGGATCAGCCCCGCCAGCGGGCGGTGCCGCGATAGGCGCGGAGGGTGCTGCAGGCGCCGCTTCTACCTGGGGCGCAGCAGCCGGTTGCAGCACGACCAGGTCAGGCCGCATGGTCTGGACAAAACCGATCACGCTTTCCAGCGTCGGATAGTCGCGCAGGCTCAGATTCTCCTGCGCCGGGATATCAAACGATTCACGAATGGCGGCGAAGGTCTCAGCCTGCTTCACTGTGTCGATGCCCAGATCCGCTTCCATGTCCAGATCGAGGTCAAGCATGTCTTCAGGATAGCCGGTCTTCTCGGCGACGACGGCCAGGACTTTGGCGGTGATGGGATCGGGACCAACCGGTGCTGGAGTGGGGGTGTCGGGCTGTGGGGGAGAAACCGCAGCGCTACTCACAGGCGGAGTTGGACTTGTCATTACCTGGGCCAGGTCGGGCCGCATGGTCTGGACGAAGCCGATCACGCTTTCCAGCGTCGGATAGTCGCGCAGGCTCATGCCCTCCTGAGCCGGAATATCGAATGCCTCGCGCACGGCCGCAAAGGTCTCGGCCTGCTTCACCGTGTCGATGCCCAGATCGGCTTCCATGTCCAGGTCGAGGTCGAGCATGTCAGACGGATAGCCGGTCTTTTCGGCCACGATGGTCAGGACTTGGGCCGTGACGGGGTCGGGACCGGACGGCGGGGCCGCAGGGGTGTCGGGTTGTGGGGGAGCAACCGCAGCACTACTCACAGGCGGAGTTGGGCTCACCGGAGCCTGAATGAGGTCCGGGCGCATCGTGCGCACGTATTCGACAACCTTCTCCAGCGTCGGGTAATCGCGCAGGCTCATGCCTTCCTGGGCCGGAATGTCAAAGGTTTCACGGACGGCGGCAAAGGTCTCGGCCTGCTTTACCGTGTCGATCCCCAGATCGGCTTCCATGTCCAGATCAAGGTCAAGCATGTCCGACGGATAGCCGGTCTTTTCGGCGACGACGGCCAGGACCTGTTCGATCACTGGATCGACGGCTGCCGGTGGGGGCGTGGGGGCTGCGGGTTGCGGGGAAGGGGCAACCACTTCGCTGCTCGGTGCGGCCACGGGCGCTTGCGTCGGCGCCGGTGCGTCGGTGGGCAACATCGATTCAGGTGCGGGCACGGGCGTCGGCGCAGGTTTGGGCGGCTGGACCGCCGGCGCGACAGGCGCGGCGGCCGGGGTCTGCTCGGCGCCGCCATTTGCTGCAGTCGTCGGCGGAATCATACGCGCCGGACGACCTGTTGCCGCGCCGCCGCCGGGAGCCGTTGCCCGCACGGTAGGACCGGTGCCATACTGCCAGGTGCTGGCCACCGGAGTATGGCCGGGGCCGCCCTGGGCGACAATGCGCAGCGTCTTCTTTATCGTCTCCAATTCGGCACGATCCAAGCCACTGACATCGTCCATCCAGCGCTGGTAGGCTGGCTTGTTGTCGATGCGATCCAGGCCGCCGGGAATACGCCGAATGAGCGTCATGGAAATCTGCGAGCCAAAACCGGCCGCCAGATGGAGTGCGTAGAGCACGGGGTAATGCCCGCCGCGGCTCAAGTTGAGCGCTCCCAAATCGGGATCGACCTCTTTATAGTTCGCCACAGGTGGGACGATACCATATTCCAGAATCTTGACGGCGATCACATCTTCCACACCTGCGCCCATGGGATGACCCGTGAAGCCCTTGGTGTTGGCCATGATGATGTCGTCGGCGGTGGTGTCAAAGGTCTTGCGCAGGGCCGTTACTTCGGCGGAAGCGCTGCCGCCGCGGGCCGGCGTGAAGGTCTCGTGGGAAACGAAACAGAGTTGAGGCGCCATGCTGTAGCGATTGACGCCAAAACGCCGCTCGGCCGATGTGACCAATCTTTCCATGACGTCGGAAATGTGGTCCACGTCGAGCCGCGTGCCGTGGAAGGCGCTGTTGGCCGTCTCTGAGGCCAGCACTTCGACGATGCCCCGCATGCCACGCTCGCGCACGGCATCTTCGCTCTCCACCACCATGGCACAGGCGCCCATCCCCAGCAGCGTCCCGTGTCGTCGTCGATCAAAGGGCAGCGCCGCTTCGTCGACCTTGTCGTCGGTGGCGGCTGCGCCTGTCGCCAGGAAGCCGGAGCCAATCCAGCCCAACAGGTCCTCGCTGGTCACGTCGTCCGCGCTGACGACAATGACGCGGCGACAACGACCGTTGCGGATCCAGTCCTCGGCCAGCGCGACAGCTTGCGCTGTAGAGGCGCAGGCGGCGTTGACGTGGGTATTGGGACCACGTGCGCCAATGTACTCGGAAAATTGACTGTGGCCCATGGCCAGGATGCGGAAGATGAAGCGCCGATCAAATTCGTAGGGATTCTGCGCCAACTCTTCTCGCAACTGCGCAATGCGGCGTTGAAGCTCACCCATGGTGGCGCCATCTTGCACGTAGCGGCGCAGATCCTCCAGCGCTTCAAGCTGCTGGCGGCGATTTTCCCACTCGTAGTAGCGCTTGAACTCATTGGCAAAACGGTCGCCGCCGGGGAAGGCGCTGGCGAAAACGATGCCGGTCTCATCGCGCAGAGATTCCGGCAGCAGCCAGCGATCGGGAAGATAAGTGCCCTTGGTGGTCGTGCGATAAGTCTGGACGAGGGGAATGCCTGCCTCACGCAGCGCATCGATACCGGCCGCCATGGAGAGCTGCGTCGTGATGTCGAGCGCCTCCACCAGCTTGGCCGGCACGCCATATTCTTCGGTCAAATCGAAGCTGCCGGGCCGACCGGCAAGCTTGATCACGTCATCGGTCTCTTCAATCACCTCGAAGCGACCGCTGCCGTCTTCGCCCTTGACCAGGCGCGTAATGCGTTTGCCCGCCATCTCCTTGCGATAGCGCTCGGGAATCAGATCGACAAATTGCTCGCCACGCAGGATGCGCAAGGCATTGTCGGGGTCCATCACCGACTTGTCGGCGCCAGGCAAGCCGAGGCCTGTCCCACTGATTACGACGGAGCCCAGCGGCTCTTTGTTGCGGTCATAAGGTTGCGGGCTGGCCATTGGCGAGACTGCCGCGCCCGATAGTTGTTGCAATGCTTGCATCAATGCGTCGACGGGGCCGGCGCTGGATGTTGCAGCCATAATTGGCTCCTCTTGAACAGGTACTGCTTCACTAGTCAGCGGCTCGAGTGCAACAGGCTGCACCGCAGCAGCGCCATTGCTCGCTCCGCGCTCTGCTACCGTTGCCTGCAACGCGGTTGCTTGCAACGCTGTCGCACCATACCCCGCGGCATAGAGTCCGGCCAGCGCATGGTTGAACGTCGGCAACTCTCCCGTTTTGGGGTGATTGGTGAAAAGCGAAACGACGTCATCCTTGCCGGCCAACACATCATCGACAAACCCCTTGAGCGCCTTCTTCGGTCCGACTTCAACGAAGGTGCGTACGCCGTTGGCATACATCGTCTCCAGCCCCTTGACCCACTGGACTGGTGACGCAATCTGCAATTCCAGGATATCCTTGATGCCTTCGATTGTCGTTGGGTAGAGCTCGCCGGTAACGTTGGCAACCAGCGGCAACGTTGGCTCGCTGATGCTCAAACGGTCGAGCACGACGCGCAGGGGCTTGGATGCGGGCGCAACAATCTTGGTGTGGAAGGCATGGCTCACGGGGATGCGCATGGCCCGGAAGCCCTTCTTGGCAAAGAGCTCAATCGCCTCCTCAACGGCCTTGCTGGCGCCACCGACCACCGCCTGGCTGGTCGAGTTGATGTTGGCGGCGACGACATAGCCGTCAATCTCGTCGAGAGTCTCTTTAACTACCTCCAGCGGGGCCATGACCGCAGCCATCCAGCCATTGTCATCCATGCTGACCTTGGTCATCTCGGCGCCGCGAGCGGCGGAGGCTTCCAGCGCATGGGCGAAGGGCATGATGCCGCCTGCGATCAGTGCGCCGTACTCACCCAGCGAATGGCCCATGACCATGTCCGGATGGAAGCCATATTCGCCCAGGAGCTTGTAGAGCGCCGTGTCCATGGTCAACATGGCCGGTTGGGTAATTGCAGTCTGCATGAGCCCCAGCTCGGCCTGCTTCATCGCAGCAGGGTCGTCGCTGTCGACAAAGATGAAGTCGGTCAGCGGCTTGCCCAAAATCGGCGTCATGACGGCGTCAGCTTCATCAAAAACTTGCTTGACGGCCGGCTCGATCGCAGCCAGTTGGCGCCCCATATTCAAATATTGGGAACCCTGGCCGGGGAAAAGGAAGCCGATCTTGCCTGGCTTCTCGCCTGAGCCACGGAAGATACCCTGGGCCTGCAGGGCCCGCCAGGCTTGGGGATTGTCAAATCCAGCGGCTTTACGCGCTTTGGCAATCTTTTCCAGCAGATCATCATGGCCGCCAAAGTCGATCACCAGGCGTTCGGACTGGGCCAATTCGGCCGGATCCGGCGGCGCGACCGGCGGCGTCCAGCCATCCTCGACTTTGGTGAAGGCTTCGTCGATGCGGTCCTTCAGCGCGGCGGGCGAGGCAGCGCCAATCGCCAAAATGCCGCGGATCGGCTTCTTTGGCGTAGCGGGGACCGCACCCACACCGGCACGCGGCTGTCTACCGGGCTGTGTACCTGGCTGTGTACCTGGCTGTGTACCTGCATTCCCATTGCCAACTTCAACGCCTGCAAATTGCTTGCTCTCGCTGGTCAACATGCCAGGTATGTGCTCCTCCAAAACCAGATGGAAATTGGTGCCGCCAAAGCCATACGCGCTGACGCCGGCGCGGCGAGGCACGCCATTGGGCTCTTCCCAATCACGCAATTCGCTGTTGATATAAAATGGAGACTGGCTAAAATCGAAATTCGGGTTCGGTTTTTCGGCATTGAGCGTCGGCGGCAGCTTTTTGGTATAGAGCGCCATCGCCGTCTTAAGCAGGCCTGCCGCGCCTGCGCCCGCTTTAAGGTGGCCGATGTTGCTCTTGGCCGAGCCGAGGGCAATACTCTGGCGGGGCGCGTTGTTAAAGACAGACATGAGTGTCTGCGCCTCAACCACATCGCCAACCTTGGTGCTCGTGCCGTGGGCCTCGACCAGGGTCGCCGTGGCCGGGTCCAGCCCGGCATTGGTCCATGCCCGATGGAGCGACAGGACCTGTCCTTCCGGATTGGGCGCAGTAATGCCTTTGCCCTTGCCGTCGCTGGAACCGCCCACGCCGCGGATGACCGCGTAGATCTTGTCGCCGGCGGCTTCGGCATCACTCAGCCGTTTGAGCAGGAATGCGCCACTGCCTTCACCCATGACAAAGCCGTCGGCGCCCTCGCCGAAGGGACGGCTGCCTGTGGCGCTCAATGCGCCGATCTTGCAAAATTTGATAAAAATCGCTGCGCCCATGTTGCGATCGACGCCGCCGGCCACCACTGCGTCGACGTGGTGCTCGGTCAACATCTCAAACGCGGCATTGATGGCGGCAAAGCTCGATGCACACGCAGCGTCGGTAATAAAATTGGGGCCGCGCAGATTCAAGACATTGGCCACCCGGCCAGAGACGATATTGGGTAACTCACCGGGCATGGTGTCTTCGGTAATGTCGGGAAAATATTCAGCAGTGGCTGCGCGCCACTGGGTAAGAATGGCTTCGCGCTGCGGGGCGGGGATGGCCTGAAACTCTGGCGTCGCTTCCAGCAGGCGGCGATATTCGGGGTGTGAAATGCCTAAATTCGTGATGTAATGTCGCTCGCCGCCCATGGCCGTACCGAGGATGACACCAGTTCGTTCGGTATCCAGCGGGCGGTTGGGATAGCCATAATCGGCCAGCGCCTCAGCCGCGATCGTGACGGCCCACTGCTGCCCTTCATCCATGGAGGCCGCCACGCGGGGCGGGATGCGAAATCGTTTCCAATCAAACTCAAAATCCCGAACCCAGCCACCGATCTTGCTATACGTCTTGAGCGGCACGCTCGGGTCGGGGTCGTAATACTCGGCGGGGCTCCATCGCTCAGGCGGCACCTCTGAAATGCTGTACCGCTTGTTGACGATGTTGTCCCAGTACGTCGGCGCAGTGGGCGCATCCGGAAAGATCGCGCCTACGCCGACGATCGCGATGGCGCGATCCGCGTCGGAACTCATAGTTGGGTCTCCTTTGGTTCCTGACGGACGCTGGAGGTTCAGTTCCAGCGTCCGTCAATCCCAGCTAACGATAATTAGGTTTTTTACTCAGCCGGGTACGCTTCAACCAACTTCCCGGCCACATAGTCCATGTCATCCATCAACCCGGCTTGGGTCTGATAGATTGCGGGGAGATTCAAGGACTGATCCAAATTCGGGTCGGTCTGACCGGCGCCGATGCTCCAGCGCAGGCCGTCGGCAGCTACCTTTAACGCCGCGTCACGGGCATGCACTCGCGCCATGGCCTTGAGCGTATCCTGATCGAGTTCGGCTACATCACTTGGGGAGTTGATGGCCCGCTCGCTAAAGATGGCGGCTGTCTCGGCAAAGGCGATGAGTTCGCCAAGGCGGAAGAGCACGTGCTGATTACGCGTCAGGCGATCGGCACGGCAGCGCTCGAGGATGACGGAGAGTGCACGCATGGCCAGGGCCGCGGTAGCGGCGCCGCTGCTGTTATCCGTAGCGGCCAACTGCTCCAACTTGGTGGCCCAATCCGTGTAGAACGAACCGCGGCTCTTGAGGTGAAGCTGCCAGCGATCACGGGCGATGGTCCACTCCATGATCTCGGTCGTGCCTTCATAAATGGTGGTGATGCGCACGTCGCGCTTGATCTTCTCCACCATGTACTCTTTGGTGTAGCCGTAGCCGCCCATGGCCTGGATGGCGTCCTCGGCCGTCTTGTTACCCGTCTCGGTTGCGAGGAACTTGGCTACTGCGCCCTCGGTCTGGAGGTCGTCGTCACCGGTGTCCAGGCGTTCGGCTGTCCATTCAATGTAGGCACGAGACGCTTCCAGCCGGCAGGCGTTGGGCACGATCAGCTTGTTCATGTAGCCCTGTTTCCGGCTCAGCGGCGCGCCGCCCTGAATGCGCTGTTGCGAGTACTTGATGGCCCGACGCAACGCTTCCCAGCCTGCCCCCATACCAAATGCCGCAACCATCAGCCGCGTATAGCCAAAGACTGCCTGGGCCTGGGCCAAACCTTGCCCTTCGACGCCGCCGACCAAACGATCAACATCTACATAGACATCTTCCAAGAAGAGTGCGGAGGTATTGCTGGCGCGGATTCCGTGCTTGTCCTCAGGCTTGTTCTGACCAAAGCCTTCCGTCTCCCGCTCTACCACAAACCAGGACGGACCGCCCGGCGCCATGGCCAGGATCGTATAAATATCGGCCACGCCGCCATTCGAAATCCACTGCTTGCGCCCAGTGATCTTATAACCCGTCACCTCACCGTTTTCACTGATCGGCTCGGCCTTGGTCTCCATCGCTGCCAGGTCGCTGCCAGCCTGCGGCTCCGTTGCACCATAGGCGACCAGCAGTCCCTCATCGGCAATCCGGCCCATCCAATGCGCCTTCTGCTCTTCTGTGCCGCCTACGGAGATTGGGTCGGTGCCCAGGAAGGTAGCCAGGACGCCCGTCGCGATTCCTAGATCGATCGCAGCCATCCCCTCGGAGACCCGATAAATGTCGTATGCGCCGCCGCCCAGGCCGCCATACTCTTCGGGAATAAAGACCAGATGCAGGCCTAATTGCATCGGATCGTATAGCTCTTTGAGGACCTTAGTCGGGAATTCGTCGTTGTGGTCAAGTTCCAGAAGGTAATCATCCGTCAACTCCTTCTGGGCATACTTGTTGAGGGTGGACAGCACCATGTCGAGGGTGTCCGCGTCAAATCCAGCCATATTTGCTTCCTCCTGAGGAACCATTGTACCGTAGCCCGGACTTAGTGAGCGGGAGAAAGACCAGTCTACGTTCTGAACGAGTCTTCGTGATTTATTTCACAAGTTCTTCTGCAAAAAAGAACGGTTGAAATCAACCGTTTACATCCTTGTTCTTGTCGCTCCACGCCGTTCGCGCGATTATCTCACACGCTTCTCCTGCTGAGAACAGCATAGTTGATCCCTTTTCGATTGCGCAGGGACAGATGTCCCAAATGGCCAGGACATCTGTCATGAGGTTGTGGGGACACGTGCCGGGTAATGTGCGCCATTGACGCCATTGACGTTTCGTGCACCGTTGGCGCCGTTGGTGTAGGGCCGGGCCAGCGCAGATTTGTCCACTTTGCCCACTTCGGTCAGCGGAAGCGCATCGATTACCTGGATATGACGGGGGTTCTTGTAGCGAGCCAGGCCGGCCTTGCAGTATTCGCGCACCTCTTTGCCGCGGAGGGTCTCACCCGCTTTGGGAACAACAAAGACCATGCCGATCTCGCCCATGACGGGATCGGGGCGGCCAATACAGGCGCAGGCGGCGATCTTGGGATGGGTGAGCAGATAGGATTCGACCTCGAGCGGGTAGACGTTATAGCCGCCACTGATGTACATCTCTTTGCGCCGTCCCAGGATCTGTACGTAGCCATCCTTATCCAGCCGGCCCACGTCACCAGTGTAAAGCCAACCTTCGCCGTCAATCTGTTGGGCGGTGGCTTTGGGATTGCCATAGTAGCCAAGCATGACGCACTCGCCGCGCAGCGCGATCTCGCCCTCTTCGCCGACGGGCAGCGGGCGCCGCGCAGCGTCGACAATGCGTAGTTCCACTTCAGGGGCCGGCTTGCCCGCGCTATGGAGCAGTCGATCCAGATCATCGTCCTGTGCAGTGAAGGTCACCATGCCGGCAACTTCCGTCAGGCCGTAAGCATGCACGGCCACGGGCGCCATCGCGGCGATACGCCGCATGAGTGGGTCCGGCGTGGGTGCACCGGCCACGATGACTCTCTGCAGCGAAGAGAGATCGAATTCGTCAAATTCGGGCGTGAGAAATTCCATGGCAAACATGGTCGGTACTTGACCGAGTATCGTAATGCCCTCGCGTTGAATGAGGTCCAATGTCGCCACCGGATGGAAGCGGTCGAGCAAATAGAGGGTTGCGCCCGCCATAATCGCGCCCGTGGTAGCCAGCACGATACCACTGACATGATTCATAGGCATATGCTGAATAATGCGATCGCTGTGGGCGAAGCCCACACAGCGATTCTGTGCAACGATATTGACATGGATGTTCTTATGGGAAAGCAGCGCAGGTTTAGGGGAACCGGTCGTGCCCCCGGTAAAAACAATCAGCGCGCCGTCATCTTCCTCGAGCATCTGCATCCGCTCGATTAAGGGCCCATCGGGCAGCGTCGCACCGTCGCGCACCAGGCGGTCGAAGGCCAGCATACCAGACGGCGCGTATTCGCCGATGGCGATGCCCTGTTGGATGTGGGGCATGTCGGCCAAATAGGGCTGCAACTGTTCTGCCACGCCCAGATCGCCGATGATCAACATAGCAACCGATTCGACCAGTTTTCCATATTCAATCATTTCTCGGGCCGTATAGTTCACATTGAAACCGGTGAGGATTGCGCCGATCCGAGAGGCGGCCATGAAAGCGATCACATATTCGGGACGAGGTGAACAGAAGATGCCGATGCGGTCGCCATGGGCGACGCCCAGCGCAAGAAAAGACTTGGCCAATGCATTGGTTTGCGCCTCAACTTCTTGCCAAGTCAGCGAATTGCCATTGTAGACCAAAGCCGCTTTGTCGGGGGCGCGACGCACGGTCGCAGCCAAGGCATCGCTAAGATGCCGGCGGCCCGGATTGTTTGTAGACATGTCAATTGACCCCATTGTCGGAGAAGATTCATATGCCCCAAAAAGAAGCGTTGCCTATTTTGGTTTCTAACTCTAGCGACTTCTATCATGCGATTTCTAGGAATCATAGCGCGCAAATGGTCGAAACGCCAAGTATTTCGACCATCCTGTCAGTGCACGGATAAACGCGGGATGCACCCGCGCACCAATTCGGCGGGCGTCAGGCGGCTTGAGCCGTCTGTCACCCGCAACCTTTCAGCGTTATGATGGCTTCCAGTAACTCGGGTAATCGTTTACAAGCAGATGAAGCGGCGCTTCATCCTCTTCGATGTCGGGGAAACGACCAATCGGCTCCAGAAAGCAGTTATCGGTGTTGTCATCGTTAACGGTCGACACCTCACCGACCAACACTCGTTCGCCTTCCGCCCAAAATGCATGGTATTGATAAGGTTTGAGCGTGATGCTCTCGCCTGGCTTGAGCACCACTTTGGCGCCGGCGGGTACGGTCTGCTGGATGCCATCCAGGGCGATGACCACATCAGAATCTGCCAGTCTCTCGGCCTCGTTGGCGTTGTATAGTTCCAGCACCAGGTCGCCGCCGCCACGATTAATGATGTCCTCTGTCTTGAGCCAATGAAAGTGCATGGGCGTAACCTGCTCTGGCTCGCAGATTAGCAATTTTTCAGCGTAGAGCTTGCCCTGACCATTTTTTAGATCTTCGACACGTCCGTTGCGGATGGTGAAGAGGAAGAGTCCAAAGTTGGCATAGTCGCCCTGGCCAAAATCGGTGATATCCCAGCCAAGCTGGCTGGCAACGATTTCGCTCACCTCAGGCCCTTTGCTCGCCCAATCGGCCGGCGACCAGTAGGCAAAGGGCGGCAAATGAAAGCGATGCGCCTTGATAAAGGCGTCTGCATCACGGATAATTTGGTTGACTTCTGAGCGTTTCATGCGCATTCTCCGTTTCGTTATGTGCGTTCTTGCCGATAATTCAATTCAGGCGGCATTAGCCGGTTCAAAATTCTCCACTGACAGGCCCAAGGCGCGGCAGCGCAATCTTAAGCAGTGCTATCTTAATACGACCTGGTGGTTCAGGCTGCATACCACATTTGAAGGGTTGCTCTAGAGAAAACAACCAGTCCCTTCGTACACCGCCTCCAGAATGGGATGCACCGGCGATTCATCGGTCATTGCGACCCCTGCGTACATTGGGTATAATGGCAATACCTCATATCAACGCCCCGCTCGATGAGCAGCAGCGAGATGCCGACTAAAATACCGATTCGGATTTTATCTGTTGGTCGCCACCTAAAAACGGCGGATCAATTACATATCGACAGCGGGGGCCAAGGCTACGCCGAGCTGCGTGACCAGATCCTGAATGGCGACGGCGATGTCGCCTATCATTTTGAGTTTCAGGCTGTCTCCAATCAGAAAGCGGCGTTGGCACAGCTTCGCAACGATCCACCGCACATTATTCTGGTCGAAATCGACCCCAAGCCCAACAGTCGGAGCCGCTTCTGCGAGATGATCCGCTACCGACTGCCGTCAGTCGCTATCGTGGCGGTCGGCAAGCAGGCTCCGCAGGGCGATTTTGCGTTTGACGACTTCTTGGCCATCCCACTGGATGAACGCGAAGCACAGCTTCTTTTCTACGAAATTTTTGACGCCTTCAAAGGATACCAGCTGGCGCGGGGCGAAATCTTGCTCAACACGGCAAAGCGCACCGTCACATCGCCAAACGGTCGCTATCGCATGACGCCAAAGCAGTGCATGCTGCTCCACTTGTTAATGATGCGTATGGGCGAAGTGGTTGATCGGCAGGAGATCATGCGCAAGGTATGGAATACATCGTTTATGGATGATACCCGCACGCTGGACGTTCACGTTCGCTGGCTGCGCGAACGCATCGAACCCAACCCATCCACTCCCCAACATTTAATCACCGTCCGCGGCGTCGGCTACCGCTTCGAGTTGCCGACATAGGCCCTTTTCTCCTCCCCTGGTGGTCCGCCGATCTTCCCCGGCGTAAGGCCCCCTTCAGATTAGCGCCTAGCCAACCTTGCGGCGTACATCCACCACATTCTGCAGGCGGTCAATTTTGGTCAAGATCCAGGTCAATTGTCTGATGTCATCGATTTCCAGGGTGGCGTTGATGACGGCCAAATTGTTCTTCTGACCGGTCAAGGCTTCAACACTCAGCATGTTGATCTTTGCGTCGGCTACAAGGCTGGCCACATCACGCACGAGGCCGGCACGGTCATAAGCGCTGACCTGTATCTTGACCGGAAACGTCCGCTCATGCTGGGTCTTCCATTGCACATCAATCAGCTTTGCTTCTCGCCCGTTGCGATACGTATCGCGGATATTCGGACAGCTCTTACGATGGACCGTTATCCCGCGTCCCTGGGTAACGTAACCGATAATTTGATCGCCGGGTACGGGATTACAGCAGCGGCCCAGATGCGTAAGCAGGCCATCGACGCCCTGCACCTCAAAACTGCCCGTTGCGACCTGGCGCTTGCCGGAATCCTTACGCTCCAGACCCTTGCGGAATTCTTCTTCCTCGCGCTCGCGCCGTTCGTTCTCCAGCAGCCGTTGTGCAATCTGCTGCGTGTTTACCTCGCCATACCCGATTGCAGCCAAGAAATCATCCAGCTTGTCATACTTGAAGAGCTTCATCACGGATTCATAGCTCTCGGTAACGGAGAGGCGCTTCATCTCCTTATCGAGCATCTGCCGGCCGCGGCTGATATTCTCCCCTCGATCCTGCTTGCGCAGCCACGCGCGAATCTTGCTGCGGGCGCGCTGTGTGGCAATGTATTCCAGGTTTGGGTTCAGCCAATCCCGACTCGGACCGCCGCGACTGGACGCAACAATGTTGACTTGATCCCCATTCTGCAATTTATAGTCCAACCCAACAATGGAGCCATTGACCATGACGCTGCGGCAACGATGGCCCAGTTCCGTATGGATCGCATAGGCCAGGTCGATCGGCGTCGCGCCCGACGGCAAGTCGACGACATCTCCCTTTGGCGTAAAGACATAGACGCGATCATTAAATACATCCGACATCATGCCGTCCATGAACGTGTCGGCATCGGTCACGTCGTGGCGCCAATCCATCAGCTGGCGCAACCAATTGATCTTCTGCTGGAACCCCTCGTTAAACTCGCGCCCTTCCTTGTAACTCCAGTGCGCGGCAATGCCAAGCTCCGCCACCTCGTGCATTTCGTGGGTACGAATCTGCACTTCCATGGGGGTGCCACTGTTCGGGCTGAGCACGGCAGTGTGCAGGCTGCGATACATGTTGTCTTTGGGATTGGCGATGTAATCATCAAATTCGCCGGGAATCGGACGCCACATGGTGTGGATAATGCCGAGGGCGGCATAGCACTGCGCCTCATTGTCTACAATGACCCGAAAGCCGTGTACATCATAGATGTGCCGAAAATCAACATCTTTGCGCTGCATCTTCTTCCAGATGCTGTAGATGTGCTTCGGCCGCCCGGTCACCTGGGCACGGATGCCGTTGTCGCGTAGCGCACGGGCAATCTGTTCCTCGGTACGGCGCACCCAGAGCTCGCGCTCATTTCGTTTCTGTTTCGTGGCTGTAGCCAACTCACGATACGCTTCGGGCTGCACCCACCGGAAGCTGAGATCCTCCAGCTCCCACTTCATCTGCCAGATGCCCAGACGATTGGCCAATGGCGCAAAGATATCCAGCGTTTCGCGGGCAATGCGCCGGCGCTTATGGGGAGACTGACCATCGAGCGTACGCATATTGTGGAGGCGGTCGGCAAGCTTGATGATCACGACACGAATGTCTTCGACCATGGCCAAGAACATTTTGCGCAGGGATTCAGCTTTGGCATCGCTGACGCTGCGCCGCTCGCCACTGTTCTTGGTCGCGGTCGCCTTGCTCAACTCGTTGATGCGCTTCAACTTGGTGACGCCATTTACCAATTCGGCCACCGCCGGGCCAAAGTGCTCCTGGATATACGCAATCGTAAATTCGGTGTCTTCGGCCACATCGTGCAGCAGACCGGCCGCCAATGTGTCCACATCCAGATTCATGTCGGCCAGAATGGTTGCCACTGCAATCGGATGGACCATGTACGACTCACCGCTATTGCGTTTCTGCTTGCGATGCGCGTAACTGCCGACCAGGTAGGCCTTGAGCACCTGAATGCGGCTTTCGTCAGTAAAGCGGCGCGGCAACTGATCCATAAAATACTCCAGCGCCTGGATTTCATCCTGGGCCGGAGCGATCCGAATGACGTCTTTGCCATCTGCTGTCGGAACAGCAGGAAAGAGGTATTGGGCATATTCCGCCATGGCATGGGGAGGCGGCGGCTGCTTGAGGTCAGTCAGGGAATCATCATCTTGGGCGCCGCCGGACTCATTGACTGGCGGCGCATCGTCTTCTGGGTCGGGCTGGAGCGAGTCGCCATTCAACGACGGCTGGTCACTCGCGGGCGGCAAACCGTTCTGGGCCGTACTGCCGTTGAGATCCTCCTCCGTTTGCTCGCCGTCATCATCGTGATTGTTGTTATTATCAAATTCAGTATGTTCATCTTTTCGGGTCATTTCATCCCCCGGTGAATAGTCTGCTTCGGTTTCGCCAGGCTGTTCAACCGCACGTAGGAGCGTACCAACCGAAGCGGAACGAATTCTCCCCATTATAGTCTTTTCACAGAGGGCTGGCAACGGAGAAAAAAGCCGTGCAAATATTGAAAATTATCCCGCGGCAGCGTCCGAACATGTAAAATATCGCTGCTCATGCGCTCGATCGAGCCGGACCTTTAGCGGAGAAAGGCGTTGATCATCGGTTCCGCCTGTGATGAGCAGCCTTCCTCCAAATCAAGCCACTGGATTGCCGGCATGCGTCGAAACCAGGTGGTCTGGTGCCGGACAAAGCGATGCGTCTCGGTCTGAATGCGGCGAACGGCCTCGGGCAGAGTGCAGTCGCCGGCCAGATAAGCGAGAATTTCGCGATAGCCAAGGCTGGTCATAGCGGGCAAGGTTGGCGCATAGCCGGCAGCCAAAAGGCGCTGCGCTTCTTCAACCAGGCCGGCGTCAACCATCTGCTCAACCCGCTGATCGGCGCGGGCGTAGAGGGCAGGACGTGGTCGGGTCAGGCCAAGCTGCAAAATGCGATAGGGCGGCGGATCGGCACCTTCCAGTTCTACCTTTGGCGTACCGGTGATCAGGAAGATCTCCAGCGCCCGCAGGACGCGTCGGGGATTCTTCCCGTCGATGACGGCAGCCGTGGCCGGATCCAAGGCCTGCAGCCGTTGGAAGAGTGTTCCTACACCGTGCTCAGCCAGATCTGACTCCAGTTCGGCCCGCAGTTCGGGGTTCGGTGGAACATTGGGGATGCGCAGTCCCTCCACGACAGCCCGCACGTATAGCGCTGTGCCGCCGACCAGGAAAGGCGTGCGCTCCTGTTGATGCAGCGAGTCAATAATCTCGTAGGCGTTCGTCTGAAATTCGGCCAGCGAAAACGCCTCATCTGGATTGCGAATATCAATAAGATGATGGGGAACACGTGCACGCTCTGCCGGCGTCGCCTTTGCCGTCCCGATGTCCATCATGCGGTAAATCTGGCGGCTGTCTGCGCTGATCACCTCACCATCAAAGCGCTCACAGAGCTGCAGGCTCAACTCGGTCTTGCCGACAGCAGTCGGGCCGGTCAAGACAATCAGCGGGGGCAACGAATTTCCAACGTTCAAGCGACACGACCCTTCTAGAAAGAGGCCAAACATGCTGTCCAACGTCAACCAGAGACCGCACCGCGGATGTGATCGATATGCAGCAGACGTCCGGCGCTATCCATCTGCACGGCCACCACATCGATGCGCCAGGGGCCGGTCCACCCCTCGCTCTCGACATAGAAGGTTGCTACCTCACGCAGCTTGGCAGCCTTGCGCGGCGTGATCGACTGCTGGGCGGTGCCGAAACGCGTCCCGCGCCGGGTACGCACCTCAACCAACACGAGCCAGGGCTGGGAAATTCCGCCGGCGCTAAAGTCAGGCGCAACTTCTTGGGCGACGATATCGATCTCGCCGACGCCACAGCGCCAATTGCGCGTGAGGATCGTATAGCCCGCTTGCTCCAGCGACTGTGCGGCCAGCGCTTCTCCCGCTGCCCCCAGCTGTTGGCGACGATGGGCCATGATCTAGACCGCCTCCGCGCCATCGATCTGACCGTCAAAGAGCGAGGATCGGCGCGCGATGGGGGCGAAAGAGTGGCGATGTTCAGCGCATGGCCCATGCTCGGCAAGGGCGGCCAGATGCGTCGCCGCGCCGTAGCCTTTGTTGCGGGCAAAGCCATAGGCGGGGAAGTCTGCATCCATGGCGATCAGCTCGGTGTCACGGTCGACTTTGGCCAAAATCGATGCGGCGGCCACTGACACAATGCGTTGATCAGCCTTGCTCATGCTCTCTTGACGAATGTTGAGTCGAGGCAGCTTTACCCAATCGATCAACAGGTAATCGGGCTGAACGGTCAAGGCCGCAACCGCCCGCTGCATCGCCAGACGCGTCGCCGGGGCAATGCCAACAGCATCGATCTCGCTGGCGGTTGCTCGACCCACTCCCCAGGCCAATGCCGCAGCAGACACCTCAGCCGCCAGCTTTGTACGTCGAGCCGGCGAGAGTTGCTTGCTGTCACGCACCTCATCCCAGACGCCGTCACGCAGCGAGTTTTCGGCCAACACAACAGCTGCGGCCACGACCGGTCCGGCCAGTGCACCGCGGCCCGCTTCATCAATGCCCGCGACATAGTGATAGCCTGCCGCCCAGAGGCGTTGCTCATGATCTAACGTGGGCGTTGGAGATGACGACTTGCGCTTCATGGCGCATACGATAGCACACGCCCATGGCCACGCCAAGCATATCCGACCGGCTACTTCGTGATGCCCGCAGTAGCGAGGTGACAGATCACCGGGTCCTGGCTAGAATTGTGCATCGGGGTCTGAATGAAAGGAGAGAGGCTCAAATCCATGATTAATCAACGTATCACGCCTGCCACGCAAGAGGATTGGCCCGCCATCGAAGCAATCTATCACGAAGGCATTCCATTCGCCTCCACGAAAAGGTGGGCTTCCGCACCGTGGGTCGGCGTGAGAAGTTCGGCAAGATGGACGACGTCTGGCGCGACGTCATCCTCATGGAACGTCGCTCTCAAACGATCAACTAGACTCAGGCCGGATCGATTGGATTTGACCGCCGCTTCGTTGACGGATGAAACCTGGAATGATACACTGGCCCCACCAGACGAGCTCTGTGGACCGATCGCCCTTCGCATGCGTCGGTCTCGTTATCGAGGGGATTCTCCATGAGCGATGTTCAACGAATTTGCCCGCAGTGTGGCGGCAGCAGCGGCCTGCAGATGGCCCACTGTCCCCATTGCGGTTTTGATATGCAGGCCGGTGTGCCCATGCGTCAGGAAACTTCTTTGCCCGCCGCATTGACGAAAGCAGCGTTGCCGGTACTCGCCGGCGCCGCAAGCCTGGCAGTCCGCGCCGGCTGGAAGCTGCTCCAAAGTCGCATGACGGAAGCAGCGGTCCAGCAGGCAGCGAGCCAAGTCGTCACACGGCCGCGATCAGAATCGATTCAGCGTGATGATCTCCCTGTCGTCCGCGCCAAGCGCACCGTCCGCATCCGGTCCACGTGGGCAGTAGGCGATGGCAGCGGCAATTGGCGCCAGGGCGCGTCGGAGCATGTGATCGAATTTGACGATTGATCGGGCATGGATCATGGTCCCCGCAATAAAAAGGGACTGGCGAGCGTGACGCTCGCCAGTCCCTTTTTATTATTGGCTCAATTATTGGCCTTTTGATTCAGCCAGCGCTGCTGGTGACTGACTGAACGATACGACTAGAGTCGGTCAGGACGAGGGGATAGCGTCAGATCGACCGTGAATTCTTCGCCGTTGCGCAGCACGGTCAGCATGATCTCATCGCCAGGGCTCGTATTACCGCTCAAATAGTAGAGTACGTCGTCAAATTTGGATACCGGTTCGCCATTGATTGCGATGATGAGGTCACCGCCTGCTCGTGGCGGACAGATTTCCGGATAATCCGTGTCAACTTCTTGCCGGCCGGCGCGCAGCCCGGCGCGCGCCGCCGGCGTATTGCGCAGCACGTCAACAACAATTGCGCCGCGTGCAGATTTATCAAGCCCCTGTTCGGCCGAACAGATCGGATTGAAGGTCAAGCCGCTAATGCCCATGTACGCATGTTCGTATTCGCCGTCGGTAATGAGCGATGGAACGACCCGGCTGACAATGTTGACGGGAATAGCAAACCCCACACCGCTATTGGCTCGTTCCTCGGAACGGATTTGGGCATTGACGCCAATTAACTCGCCCCGTTCATTGAGCAGCGGACCGCCCGAATTGCCGGGATTGATCGCCGCATCGGTTTGGATCGAGCCGGGGATGTTGAAGCTGGCGCGGGCCGGAATTGAACGCCCCATCGCGCTCACGATACCGCTGGTCAATGAGCCTTCCAGACCAAAGGGGTTGCCGATGGCCACGACGCGCATGCCGACATAGACATCATCCATGTTGCCGGCACGGATTGGCGTCAACACATAGCCGTCAGGATCAATCTTGATGACGGCGAGGTCGCTGTCAACGTTGGTGCCGATCAATTCTGCAACTGCCGCCGTGCCGTCGGCAAAGGTCACCTGGATCAAGTCAGCATCGGCCACCACGTGATTGTTGGTAACGATGTGGCCTTCCATATCCCAGACGAAGCCCGAACCGCTGCTCATGACAAAGAACTCGTTCGGATCAATGCCTTCAGGTATCTCATCAGCGGGAAAGGAACTATGCGGATTGGCGAGAATGGCGATATTGACCACCGATGGATTGACCTGTTCGTAGACGTTGGCCAGGACCGCGCTTTCGTAGTCGATGCCCTCTTCTGGCGGCGCAATAATAATCGGGGCAGGCGGCGGCGCCAGAGCCGGCTGATTGACAGCCATTGTCGGCGACGGCGCCGGTCGCTGGGTACGCACGCGCGTGTCCATGATCAAGGCGCCCCCTGCAGCAGCCAGCATGCAGCCAAAGAGCAGAAGTGCCAGAATAGCCCCACTCATCAGCAGCAGCGCTCGATTCGACCTGCGGTCTGCGTATGTCTCGGGCGTTTGATCAGTTGTCATAGTGCTCCAGTTTCCTTGAGTCGGCCTTGGCCACATGCGCGCGATAGTTAATTATAGATTCCGACACTGGCGAACGACAGTGGGAATGCTTGCACTTTCCCCGCGGCTGAACCATTATGATACAATCTCATCGGTACACTGCGCCAGCGCTTCCCGCGTCAGGGGCGCCTTTCATGCTGGAAGCTCTTCCGATTACCGAAGTGCTTGACAACATGGCAAAGCGCATTGGCATTGCAGGATGAGTTGTCTACACCAATTCCGACCGGGTCGCTCTGCCAAACCGGGTCTGTACGAGTCACGCGCATGAATCGTCGCCAACTGGCCTTTGTTATTCTTGTGAATGCTGCCATCAGCCTGCTCATCGCCCTAGGGGTTGTCTGGCTGGCCGAAATACGACGTCCCGATCCAACTGAACTGGCGGCATTTGTCCCGGCCAATGGAGCCGCCATTCTGGCGGCAACGCCGACGGAAGCCAATTTGGCTGTCTTGCCTACGCCCGTTCAGGCAACGCCCGAAAGCATCGATAATGCAGGCAACGCAGGAAATGGCGGCGGTACGGGCGACACGGGCGGGAGCAGCGAAGTTGGCGAACAGGTCGTGCATATCGTCGCAGTGGGCGAAAGCTTGGGCAGCATCGCCGCCCAGTATGGTATCAATATTGACGCCATCGTCCAGGCAAACAGCCTGGCCAACCCTGATTTCGTCTTCTCTGGCCAGCGCTTGATCATCCCGGCCAGCGGCAGTGACGGTACAACAGTCAGCAACGACACCGTGCCTGTCCTCGGCGTGGAAATCTTGGATATTGAGGCCGCAGGCGATCTGGCTCAAGAAGCGATGCTAATCGCCAATGAAAGCAACAGTCCGTTTAATCTGAACGGTTGGCAGTTGAGCAAAGAAGGCGGACCCACTTACACATTTGGCAATGTTCAACTCTTCCCTGGCAGCAGTATCCGCCTTTATAGCACAGCCGGTACGGACAATAGTATTGCCCTCTATTGGGGACAAGCTGAAGGTGTCTGGACGCCGGGAAGCGCTGCCCTGTTGCGCAATACCGACAACATTACGATCGATACATACGAAATAGCGGAATAGGTAACGTGCGCGCATGACACGATAAACGATGCGTGGCACGTTTCGCAGTGAATGGAGTCATGATGAGCGGTTCAGAGTTTTCCACGGAAAGTGGCAGCGGCAAAAGTGGCGGAGACAAATCCGGCAATAGCGGATCGACCAAGAAACGACGTCGCAATCGCCGGCGCTCGGCAAAGCGACGCAAGAGCAGCAGTGCGCCCGGCGAACAGAAAGACAAGAAGCAGAGCGAAAAGCAGCGCGTCAACGAGCGCGCGCGCAGTCAACGCCGGCGGCGACGCAATCGTTCCTCAAAGCGGAGTGCGCCCAAGCGGGACGAGAACCAGACCACGCTAAAGATCGACTATGTCGCCCCCGAGTCGGTCTTTATCTACACCCACGTCTCACGTATGGATCTACGCGACAGCGGCTACGAATACAGGCCCGATCACTTTTCGCACTCGGTACGTCAGCTGGAGGATTTCCGCATCGATATCTCGTCCATTCTCGGCACGATCCTCGACGTAGAGGAGGGCTCCAGAGGCTTCCTCAAAGAGTTTGAATGGGACGACGATTTGGATGAGGAGACCGTCTTTGAAAGGCCCGAAGAGTCAGATGCCGGCCAACCAGGCGATGAGAAAACGGACACACCGGGCGACGCCGACGACCAAGTCCAACAATAAGCGCCATACGGCGCAATAGCGCCCAAGCAGTGACGGAGAAGATTCGTGATTCCAGTCGTACGTATTGAACAACTCAGTGAATATATTGGCCAAGAAGTCACGCTCCAGGGCTGGCTTTATCGACGCACAGGCAAGGGCAAGCTCCAGTTCTTGCAGGTGCGCGACGGCACAGGCATCTGTCAAGCCGTTGTCTTTAAGGGCAATGTCAGCGAGGAAGATTTCGCCGCCGGCAAGACGCTGACGCAAGAGAGCAGCATGCGCGTCACCGGCCTGGTCAAAGCCGAGGAGCGCGCGCCGGGCGTCCCGGGCGGCTATGAGCTGGACGTGCACAGTCTCGAAGTGGCACAGATTGCTGACGAGTATCCAATTTCGCCCAAAGAGCACGGCGTAGAGTTTCTTATGAGCAATCGTCACCTCTGGCTGCGCTCATCGCGTCAGTGGGCCGCCATGCGCGTACGCGGGGTCATCATCCAGGCGATCCGCGAGTGGCTTGACAGCAACGGTTACCTCAATGTGGATACGCCGATCATCACGCCGGCTGCGGCTGAAGGCACGACCACCCTGTTTGAGATCGACTATCACGGCGAGCCTGCCTACCTGGCCCAGACCGGCCAGTTGTACAATGAAGCCAACATCTTTGCCTTTGGCAAAGTCTACTGCTTTGGCCCCACCTTCCGCGCCGAAAAGAGCAAGACGCGGCGTCATCTCCAGGAATTCTGGATGGTGGAACCGGAAATTGCCTTCTGTGACCTGGAACAGCTTATGGAGATCGAAGAGCAATTCGTTTCCCATGTTGTCCAGCGCTGCCTGCGCGACTGCAAGGCGGAATTGGCTGTGCTGGAGCGGGACACGACCCAGCTCGAGAAAGTCACGCCCGCGTTCCCGCGCATTCATTATGACGAAGCCGTCGAGATGATCAATGCGGCCGCGGCCAAAGGCGAACTGGTCCCAGGCTATGAAGATCCCGTACCCTCGATTGAATGGGGCGATGACTTTGGCAGTCCGCATGAGACCTATCTGGCGGCCCAGTTCGATAAACCTGTCTTTGTCCACCACTACCCCACCCAGGTCAAGGCCTTCTATATGGAGCCCGAACCGGGACGGAGCGAGGTCTGCCGCAGCGTCGATCTGCTGGCGCCCGAAGGTTATGGCGAGATCACGGGCGGCAGCGAACGCATGAGTGATCCGGAAAAGCTATTGGCCGCAATCGAGCATCACGATCTGCCCCAGGACGTCTACGACTGGTACCTCGATCTTCGCCGCTACGGCTCCGTCGTCCACAGTGGCTTTGGCCTGGGTGTAGAGCGCACAGTGGCCTGGATCTGCGGTCTGGAACACGTCCGTGAAACGATCGCATTCCCGCGCACCCTGGGCAACATGCGTCCATAAGGTTCCCGGTAGTGCGCCTCCTGCATGATTGCAGGCCACCGGCTGACCACTCCACCGATGATCTTTCTCTTCATTGCCCTGCTTGCCGCCGCGTTGACCTTCGGGATGACACCGGCGGCGGGGCGTTTGGGCATGAGCTTGGGGGTGGTCGATCGGCCCGGTGGACGACGTCAACACACCGGCGTCATCCCGCGTACGGGCGGGCTGGCCCTCTTTGCCGGCTTCTTCATCACTGTACTGGCCACAATTCTACTCCCCGCGCTCTTTCCTGAAGGCGTCGGAGCATTCTTTCCGCCACGTAACGACCCCAACGAAACGCGCCGTTTGGCCGCCCTGCTGCTGGGCGCGCTCTTCTGCGTCGTCATGGGTTTTCTGGATGACAAATATGAATTTGGCAGCGGGCCCCAATACCTCATCCAGTTTACGGCTGGCTGCATCGCCGCGGCTGGGCTGATCTTCATCAAGCACGTCAACAATCCCATCGGCGCCGGTCTGATCGGCGGCGTCGATGGTCTGCCCTGGTGGCTGGTCTGGCCAATCACGGTCTTCTGGTTCATGGGCATGATGAACACGGTAAACTGGCTGGACGGTCTCAGTGGGTTGGTGGTTGGGGTGAGTGCAATCTTCAGCGCCGTGCTGGCCATGCACATGATCTTTGACGCCACGCCGCCGCAGCTGAGCGTAGCCCTGTTACCCATGGCCCTGCTGGGCGCAACGCTGGGCTTCCTCCCGTTCAATTTTGCGCCGGCACGCATCTTTATGGGCAGTAGCGGCAGCTATTTTTTGGGCTTCGTGATTGCTGCGCTGGGCATTGTCGGCGGCGCCCGCTTGGCAACCGTGATGTTTATCATTGGGCTGCCTGCGCTGGATGTGGCGTGGCTGATCATCCAACGGCGCCGGCGGGGCGTACCCGCGGGCACGGGCGGACGCGATCACCTCCATTTCCGCCTGCTGGATCGGGGAATAAGCGAGCGCAGCATCGTCCTCGGCTACTGGGCTTTCTGTGCCATCTTCGGGCTGTTGACGCTGGTGCTCGACGGCCGCATCTACAAAGTCGCCGGCCTGAGCGGTCTCTTGCTCGTTGCCCTGGCCCTTCTCATTTGGGCTGGCCGTCCGATCCCGGAAATTGACAGTTGACCATTGCCAATTGATCATTATCGATTGACAATGATCAATTGGTTTCTCCGCCCGCAACGTTAGGCAACAGGTGCACTATGCGAATTTTAGCCATTGAAACCAGCTGTGATGAAACCGCGGCTGCCGTCGTGCAAGACGGTCGTCACGTGGCCAGCAATGTCGTCGCAACCCAGATCGAGCTACATCGCCGCTTCGGCGGCGTCTTCCCTGAACTGGCCAGCCGCCAGCACGTACTCTCGATTCAGCCCGTGATCGAGCAAGCGCTGATCGAAGCAGACGTTGCGCAGGCAGGCGATCTGGATGCCATCGCCGTAACGCATGGCCCCGGGTTGGCCGGCAGCCTGCTCGTTGGCGTCAATGCGGCCAAAGGACTCAGCTTTACCAGCGGCCTGCCGCTGCTGGCGGTGAATCACCTGGAAGGTCACATCTATAGCAACTGGCTCCACGCCGGTCCCGATCGTCCGCCGGCCGCCGAGGAGCGCTTTCCCACCCTCATCTTGATCGTTTCCGGCGGCCACACGGAACTAGTGCTCATGACGGGACATGGGCGCTATCGCCGTCTGGGCGGCACGCTTGATGACGCCGCGGGCGAGGCGTTTGACAAAGTCGCGCGTCTGTTGAATTTGGGCTTTCCCGGCGGTCCGGCGGTCCAACGGGCAGCGACTGACGGGGACGCACTGCGCTACAGCCTGCCGCGCCCACTGCTTCACAACCGGGACCACCGCTTCAACTTTAGTTTTTCGGGGCTCAAGACGGCCGTTCTCAACCTAACCCGCTCGTTGGGCGCGCCGGATACGCCGCTTAGCGAGGAGACTGCGGCCGATGTCGCTGCGTCATTTCAATTGGCGGTGGTGGATGTCCTGATAGAGAAGACGGCCGACGCAGCTCAGTCTCTTGGGGTTGCCCAAGTCTGCATCTGCGGCGGCGTGAGCGCGAATCGCCCGCTGCGCACCGCGGCCACGGCTCGTTTCGAACAGTTGGAACTCCCCCTGCACATTCCGCCTCTGGCCTACTGCACGGACAACGCAGCCATGATCGGGGCCGCAGCCTACTTCCACAACCAAGCTTTCCCTGCCGCAACCGCTGATCTCAGCCTCGATGTATATGCCAACCTCCCTTTACCTGAGGAGACATAAGGGGCATGTCAAGAAGGGGTAGGCGACGCCGGCGAGGCCACGCCACCGTCACTTTGAGGAGCGCTGGCCTCGACTTGAACTGCATCGCCATAGGCATTGCCTTCTGCTGACACTGCGCGATCTTCCTGGAGATCATCCCCATGGACGACGCGGCGATAGGTAATCTCTTCCTGGGGCAACGTCGCGGGATCGGGGCCAAAGAACGGCTGATAGTCCAGAAGCTTGGCGTGGACGTAGCCGCCCAGCACACGCAGGCTGGCCAAGATGGGCGCGGCAAGCAGGGCTCCCAAAATCCCCGCTACATTGAGCCCCACTGCCACGCCGATGATTACCACAATGGGATGGAGATTGACGCTGGAGCCGATGATGCGCGGGACCAGGATGTTGTTCTCCAGCTGCTGGATCACGAAGTAGATCGCGACAATGATTAGCGCAAAGCCAAAATTATTGATGCCGGCCGCATCCATTACCGGGCTGCCATAAATCAAAGCGATAATTACCGACGGAATCATGGCCAAAATCGGACCGATATTCGGAATCACTTCGAGCAGACCAGCCAGGATACCCAAAATCAGCGCACCCGGCATCTGGAGCAGGGCGAGCACGCCCCACGTCAAAAAACCGACCGTAAGACTAAGCAAGAGCTGCCCACGGAAAAACGATGACCACACATAGCCCATGCGCCGCAGGACATCCATCGATTCGGACTGGTAGGAGGTTGGGAAAAGGCTCTCAACGTAACGACGAATGCTGGGTGCGTCCTTGGTCATGTAGAGACTCAAGAAGAAGGCGACGACCACAGTGATGAGAATACTGAACAGGCCCCCGACAACATTGTAGCTAATGACGGCCGTACTGCTAACGAGATTCGTCGTAGTACCGATCACCTGCTGGACGTACGTCAGGATGTCGGCCAGTGAAGGGATAAAGTCGAATTCGACTGCGTTGTTCTGGATCTGGTCGATGGTGGTCCCGACGGGCAACTCGAAGCCAATAATCGTGACTCTGTCCGGCAGACCATAGATGGTCTCGTTGAAGCGTACCAGCAGCGTACGCGCCGTATTCTGAACGTCAAAACTGGCCAGCGTGCTGAGTTGGCGCGCAATTGACGGCGCGAAGAGTGCCGGCAAAAGGCTGAGGCCGAAGATCAATAACATATAAAGAGCCAGTGTACTGACGCCGCGAGGAATACGGAGGCGCTCGGCAAAATCGACAATCGGGCTGAGAAGATAGGCGATGATGGCGCTGACGATGAGGAGCGGCAAGACATCCCGACTGAGCCAGAGACCGATCAGGATCAAGATTAACAAGATCACCAAGACGGTGCGCTTGGTCGAGGCGTCCCAAGGTTCTGAAGTGGTCGCTGGCGACGGCGCCGTCTGTGAAGCGTCAGCAGCCGTTGCCGCACTTGATTTATGAGTGACTGCCTCTTGAGTGACTGCCTCCCTTGAGTGGTTGACTCTTCAGTCACACTTAGCGGCAAATCCGGAGTATCCGTCATGCAATGCTCTCTGGCGATTTCGACACCATCTAGACGTCGTTCTAGGACTACAACCCCTCAGCGGCACGACCGTCGCGTGTAATCTATTTACCGCACAATCTCGACCAAGTCAATCGGGCGTCCGCTTTCACAAGCATTCCAACGGGAAGTCAAATCAACTACAGGTTGACGCAGATATGGCGGATGAACATCGATTGATTGGGCAGAATCCCTATGCTCTGCTCCACCTCTTGGGGACTCAGGATTGGTCTTGTCCCGCCACAGCCCGGCGTTGCCGCACATTCAGCCGCATACGGTGCGGAAGACCCGCAGATAGTTCTCGCCCAGGATCTTGCGAATGACGCCTTCACTGTGGCGCCGGGCCTGGAGACGTTCGGTAATGAGCGGATAGCGCGTCGCATCGGCCAGATCAGGCGGCGGGACGCAGCCGTCAAAATCGGAGCCGATCGCCACATGGTCAGGCCCGATCAGATTCAGCATGTACTCAATGTGGGCGATGACGTGATCAAGCCGCGCTGCACCGGGCTCTGCCAAGAAGGCATCGACAAAGGTAACGCCAACGACGCCGCCCCGGGCAGCGATCGCCTTTAGCTGGTCATCGGTCAAGTTACGCGGATGATCCCACAGCGCGCGGGCGTTGCTGTGGCTGGCGATGATGGGGTGACGGCTCAACTCAAGCACGTCGGCCAATCCTGCCGGCGAGAGGTGGCTAACGTCAAGCATGATGCCCAGACGATTGCATTCCGCCACGACCTGAACGCCGAACTCGGTCAAGCCGCCATTGGTGCGGCTTTCGGCCACGCCATCACAGGCCGCGTTCCGATAATTCCACGCCAGGCCCAGATTGCGAATCCCCAGCCGGTAATATTGACGCAGCAACCCAATGCTGGCATCAAGCGCTTCCGCGCCCTCCAGCCCCAATATGCCGGCGATGCGGCCTGTCGCCTTGGCGCGCAGAATATCCTCAGCACAACGGGCAATCAGGAAACGGTCGGGCAGTTGCTCAGCCAGGAGGTGAAGCTGATCCAGTCGCGCCATGGCATGCGTTGCCGCGCCGTGGCGCTGATAAGGTACCGGCACGTAGCAGGCAAAGAACTGAGCATCAACGCCGCCCTCGCGCAGACGAGGCAGATCGAGATGGTCGCGATCCGCGCGATCGCCCAGCCAACGTCCGTCCTGCAGCTGCTGGCCGATCGAATCGCAATGACCGTCAATCACCAACGCTTTCCCATGCAGTGAATGATTCATCAAGTCTACGCTTCCTTGTCTGGGACGATTGATCCGTAGCGGCTATCGTCGCTTTTGCTTGCTCTGCATTTTCTGTGAAACCGTCAGCGCCAGCCCCTCACGCTCGATAAACTGGCCAAAAATGCGATAGAAGCGTTGGCGATCCGGATAGCTGATCACGGCCAGCGCATCGGCTGTTTCAATGGCATAAGGATACCCGGCTCCCACGACACATTCCGCGCGGACCAGGTTGACGACATCCTCAGCCCGGCCGGACTCCAGTAGCCAGCGCGGGATTTCCAGACGAGCAGGCGGACGGTGCTGATTGAGTCGAATGTAGCAAAACGCTACATCCTTGTAAAAGATGTCGGATTGATTGCGGCTCAGTGCATCCGGACGGGCGCAGATGAAGAATGGCGTACGGTCACCCCACTGCTGCAGGATAGAGCTCAACAGGGCGGCGTCACTCACCTCGGGCAAGTCGTTTTGCGCTGGCTGTATCGACCGTACCATCGTCGCGATATCATGGCTATGGGAGGTATCAACAAAGCCGACGATCGGCATTTGAAATTGACGCGATGTGTCCAGCATGGCGCGCACGCTATGGATGTAGGGCTGCGCGCGCCCTTCGCGGATTTTCCCTGCAAAGCTGATGATAAAGGAGCCGTCGAAAAAGCTCAATGGCCGCATGCCGTGCGCCGGCACTGGTTCCTCTGCGGCGCTGCGCATCAGCCAGGTGAGCCGTCTACACTCGGCCTCGAAGCGCTTCTGATTGACAATTTGGACGGCAAAGCTCTCGGCCTCATTGTCGGCTTCGCGCAGCGTCTCGGGGGGTAAAACAGCAAAGTCAATATCTTTGACATAGGGCCGCTCAGCGCAGTGGGGATTGATGAACCACCCGATCTGGATCGCCCCTACCGGAATCGCGTACATGGGATCCGGCGTGATCTGGCTGCCGTCGACTGCGATGGTTGGATGGTTCTCCAGCGTCAGTTTGGCCCAAGCGCGTGCCTCCTGGTGATCGGACCAGTTCACGCCAAAGGGCAGGCACAGACCTTCAGCAGCGTCCAGTTCCGGAGTCGGTAGTGCGCCCGGCCAGGGGTTGCCGGCCAGTTTTGCCAGAATTTGCTCGCTGCTGTACTCATCAAAAAGCGAGCGCCACGCGCCTACGATCCGCTGCTGCTTCTGTTGTTCTTCCCCATAGCGCTGAAAGGCATCGCGCGAAGCTTCCAGCGCGTCGATGACTCGTTTCCGGTTGAGCAAGTTCCCACTCCCAGTCCAGCCCTTTTTTCGCATAAATGTTCTACGATTATACCAGCACTCGCCCGATTGCGCCTGTCTGCAAAATCACCCACTGGCCACGTCAACGGGGGGTATGGCGACAGATTCTTGGGGAGTACGCATACCTGGCCTCACTGAATCCGCCGACATCCGCAGTCAATTTCCGTCATCCACGATTCCATAGCACTTGTTGTGCCGACGACCGGGGGGAAGAGGAGTGACAAATCGTGAACGACTGAAAGTGGTTGGGCGGCACAACCGCGGCGCAAAGACCGGTTTCTGTTGACAGCACACCGGCTGGCTGTATAATGACCGTATGGAGAATGACCAGGACGCGTCGGAGGAGCACGCGTCAACCGTTAACAAACAAAGCTTTCCTGTCGGCCGTACCCGTCTCGTAATTCTGGGAGCGGCCCTCTTTTTGTTCATGGCAGTTGCCTTGCGCTGGGGTGCAGACGTTATCGCCTTGGTCAGTGACGAACAGGCGCTGGAGCAATTTCTGGCCGACTTGGGCTGGATCGGCCCGGTGGCATTGATCAGCTTCAACGCCATCCAGATCGTCGTGGCGCCAGTGCCTGGCTATGTGGTGCAAATTGCGTCGGGCTATCTCTTTGGCCCCTTTTGGGGCGGGCTGTGGGCGTCGATTGGCCTGCTTACCGGCGCCATGCTGAGCATGTTCTTGGTGCGTATGTTTGGCCGCCCAATCGCAGAATGGCTGATTGGGGCCGACCGTCTCGATCGCTGGGAGACGGTCACTCACAGCGACAGCAGCGTCATCTGGTTTTTCCTGATTTTGGCGCCCACTGGGGACCTGCCCTATTATCTGGCCGGTCTCTCAAGCGTGAAGTACAGCACCATATTTCTACTCACACTACTGATCCGCGTGCCGACGACCTTTGTAGCCGCCGCGGTAGGCGCCGGTGTTGTCAACTTGAGTTGGTGGCAGCTTTCCCTGTTGATGGCCGTGCTGATCTGTATCTTTGTACTCTTTATACGCTATCAAGAGCGGCTAACCATGCGGATTGACAGCATGGTGGCCCAACGCATGACCCGCCATCAGAAGCCCATTAAATAGCGCTTGCGTCAGACCCTCCCCCATGTAATTCTTGTTCATTCCGCCTGTCTCAACAGGCTGCATCCGAGGTCAAAATTTCAATGAGTGAGTCCACCATCACGCTCGAAGATCAAATCAACGCTGACTTGCAGCAGGCCATGCGGGCCAAAGACGATTCCGCAAAATTGGCACTGCGTTCAGTCAAGAGTTCGCTAGCCAATAGCGCCAAAGCCGGCGATACGGCCCAGAGCATTACCGACGAGGACGTACTCGTCATCATTCAGCGCGAGGCCAAGCGCCGTCGTGAAGCCGCAGCCGAATATGAAAAGGTTGGCAGCTCCGAAAATGCGGCCGCCGAGCTGGCCGAGTTAAGCGTATTGGAACGCTACCTGCCCCAACAGATGAGCGAAGATGAAGTCACCGCCCTGGCCCAAGCGGTGATCGCCGAAACGGGCGCTACGTCCATGCGTGACATGGGCCGCGTCATGTCCGCCGTGATCGAACGCGCTCAAGGTCGCGCGGATGGCAAGCAGGCCAACCAAATCGTACGCGGGCTGCTGAGTTAGTCGACAGCTGCGCTTGCTTTTTGCATAGCGGAACATGGGTATGTCAAGTACTTTGAATGAGGCGAAAACTAGTTGGGTGGACCAGGGGCTCTCTTTATTGATGCTCCTCTCCATCGCCCTGTTGATGATTGCTTTGTTGGCTTGGCAAACGCCTTTTGGCAGCCAGGTTCAGCTGGAGGCAGGAGCGGTCGCGCCTTACGATGTCGTCTCGCCGAGTCGAATCATTTACGAAAGCGACTATCTGACCGAGCAGGCGCGCGACCGGGCGCAAGCAAGCATCACTGATCAATACGACGTGTCAGAAGGACGCATTCGCCGCCAACAGGTCGCCCTTTCGCGCGAGGTGCTCGAATTTATCACCATCGTGCGCAACGATCCCAACGCAACGCCCGAACTCAAGACCGACTATCTGCTGGCAATTGCCGGCGTCGAGCTGGCGCCCGAAGCCGTCACGCGCATCGCCAGCATCACCGATTCGCAGTGGTCGCAGGTGGTGCAGGAGGTGCCGGCAGCGTTGGATCGGGCCATGCGCGACGAAATTCGCGACACGACCCTCACGGCCGCGCGCAATCGGGTGCCGTCGGTTATCGACTCGGCGCTGGATGAAGAAGCGAGCGCGGTCACGGCCGACCTCGTACGGGCGTTGCTGCGGCCAAACAGTACCTACAATGCTGAGCAGACCGAAGCCTTGCGGACCGAAGCCGCAGCCGCCATACCCGTCCAGACCGAAACGATCGAAGCAGGCGAAGTGATCATCCGCGCCGGCGACAAGGCAGATGAGCTAGCGGTTGAAGCCCTCACCCAGTTGGGCGTCCTGCAGGAGCAGTGGGATTGGTGGACCCTTCTACGCACGACGCTCTTTGTCCTGGCGCTCCTGACGATGACGGTTGGCCTGATCTACAGCCTGCGTCCGTCTACGCTGGTAGACTTGAAAGAACAGTCGATCATGGTCGTGCTGCTCGTAATCTGGCTATTGGGCGCCAAATTCATGATCGTTCCCCACGACTGGCTGCCTTATCTCTATCCGCTCGCTGCATTTGGCATGCTCGTCACCGTCTTCCTGGACTTGCGCATGGGCGTGGTGTTGACGGTCATGCTACTCTTTTTTATTCACTATCTTGATGGCAACAATCTCGTATTGTTGACGTACCTGGGCATTGGCACGCTGATCGGCGCGGTCATTCTCGGCCGGGTGGAGCGCCTGACGGCCTTTCTCTGGGCAGGCATGGCCATCACCGTTAGCAATCTCACGGTCATGGCCAGCTATCACGCGCCCTACAGCGCGTTTGCGCCCCAGGCTATGCTTCAGCTTCAGCTCATGTCCGGTCTGAACGCGGTCCTGGCCGCCAGCATTGCCCTGATCGGCTACTTCGTCATCGGCAACCTGTTTGGCATCACTACCAGCCTGCAGCTGACCGAACTAAGCCGGCCGACTCATCCCTTGCTGCGCCAGCTGCTGCTCAAGTCGCCCGGTACCTATCATCACACCATCGTTGTCAGCAACATGGCCGAGCGTGCGGCAGCAGCCATCGGGGCCGACGCCTTTCTCACTCGCGTTGGGGCCTACTATCACGACATTGGCAAGACGGTGCGCCCTTACTTCTTCTCTGAAAACATCGCCGACGGCGTTTCCCCCCACGAAAAGCTCGATCCCCGCACGAGTGCACAGGTGATTATCAGTCACGTAACCGACGGCTTGGATTTGGCCGAAAAGTATCACTTGCCGCCACGCATTCGCGACTTCATCCGCGAGCATCACGGCGATTCCCTGGTCCAGTATTTTTATGTCAAAGCGCAAAAGGAGGCGGCAGAGGGAGAAGTCGTCGAAGAAGTTGATTTTCGCTATCCCGGCCCTAACCCACGCAGCAAGGAGACGGCAATTCTCATGCTGGCCGACACGTGCGAGGCGGCCATACGCTCGATTCGACCGCCCAATCGCGAGGCGTTGCGGGAACTGGTTAACAGGCTGATCGATGAGCGAGTGGCCAACGGCGAATTGGACAACAGCGATCTGACCTTCCGCGAGCTGCAGATTGTGAAGGGCGTCTTTCTACGTGTGTTGGAAGGCGTCAATCACCCGCGCATTTCTTATCCCGAACCGACGCAGAAGTCATCTACAGCGACGGCGCCGAGCAACGAAATCGATCCGTCAGAAACAGCGGATAATGCAATGGCGGGAGACCGGACGTCGCAGACCAATGGTCACAGCAGCGCAGCCCCAGGCGGCGTGGAGGAGTTTCCCGCCGAGGCTGTCGACTCGGAAGAGACCGGCGTCTCTATCATGTTGGACAATTGAGCGCCATGAGTATGGAATCAGCCGACGCGACCGCGCCCCAGTACGAAATCCATGTCGAGATGGATGACGCTTTTGCCGATGCAGTGCATGAGGAAGACCTACAGGCCGTCGCAGAAGCAGCCCTGCTCTGGAGCGGGCTACATCGGGCCAGCCTGACGCTGGTCATCACCGACAACGAGCAACAACGTGCGCTCAACCGCGACTATCGCGGCATCGACGCGCCAACCGATGTGCTCAGCTTTGCGGCGCAGGAGGAAGCCGATGGCTCGCCTGCGCCGGCTGACATGCCCGCCGAATTGGCAGTCGCCATGAATACCTACTTGGGCGATATCATCATTGCCTTCCCTTATGCCGCGCGCCAGGCTGCACGCTACAAAAACCCATTGGCCGCGGAACTGCGCATGCTGACGGCACATGGCGTACTCCACCTACTCGGCTACGACCACGCCACGCCTGCAGAGGAACGGAAAATGTGGCAGGCCCAAAATGCCATTCTCGCACGCTGGGGCGATTCCGACCCGTCGCAGCGCGTCTATGCTGACGACGCGCCATAGCCGCTCACCATCGTGCCGCACCGACCTCCCTTTGTGCCCGATCCCCGTGACAATTTTCTCGCCAGCCGCTGGTTCAGTTTTAAGGCTGCGCTGGCAGGCATTGCCTACATGCTCCGCACGCAGCCCAATGCCTGGATCGAATTGACCGCAGCAGCCGTGGCTGTAATCGCTGGGCTAACCATCGGCCTCCAACGGTTGGAGTGGGCGCTTCTGGGCACCGTCATCTGTCTCGTGCTGGCTCTGGAAGCAATCAACACAGCCATTGAGACCGTTGTCGATCTCGTCTCCCCTGAACCACATCCGCTGGCCAAAATCGCCAAAGATACGGCGGCCGGCGCCTTGATCTTTGCCGTACTCGGCAGTCTGATCGTCGCCGCAGCCATCTTTGGACCGCGAATTCTAGCGGTTTTCGGCTGATTGCTGACTGATTCGCAATGCGCTCCGCAACGTGCGGGCATTGCGAATCAGCCTATCCATCTGCCAATCGAGTTGGGGAAGGGGACGATTACCGATGGTAAAGGCCTGGGCGCCGGCGTGATGATATGCGGCTAATGTGGCGGCATCGATGCCGCCCCCTGCGATCCACGCCATCTGTGGCCAATCACGACGCAATGTCATGAGCGCGGCAGGGCCGACCGCATCGGCCGGATAAAAATGGGCCATGCGACAGTGAAGACGAGCCACTTGCTGGGCTGCGTCGGTCGTAGTCACCCTTGGGATCGTGAGAATACCGAGCGCGTGGCCGGCGCGCACGACTGCTTCAGGGGCGTCCTGCAATAGCAAGAACTGCGCGCCGTGGGCGACGGCAGCCGTAGCATCCTCCCTCGTCCTCACATCCGCCGCACCGAAGAGCATGTGCTCGCCATGGCGAGCGCTCAGGGCCGCAATGGCCTCCAGCCCGTCGGGCACAGCGAGCGAGATCGCCGCGACCGTGAGCGGCGTGGCCAGCAGCGCATCACTAATTTCAATCAACTCTTGTATGGGGAACCGGCCATTGAGCACGGCGATCAATCCTGAGTGAAGAATGGCGACCCGCGCACTTCCAATCACGGCTTTCCTTTCGGGCCCAGCAGCCGGCGGAAGCTGGCGGTTGCGCGGCCCATTCCTGGTTCCTGCTAGCTCTGCGAGACAAAAAAGGAGGCGCGCCGCAGACTGTGCGGGCGCGCCTCATATCAATCGTGGATAGTCGGTTTAGGCGTTACTCGATGTTCACCTGCAGGTTCACGTCAGCAGCCTGAATAACTGGCAGCACTTGCTTGATCAAGCCCAGAATGGCGGTGCGGGAATCAGGATTGTCGGACACAGCGTCCAGCAGGCCGGCGCCCTCCAGCAATTCGACCAGCGTAATCATCTTGCCATCACTCCAATCGATGTACGGTAGCGCCTGATCGTTGATCGAGGCGAAGGCGCCGTCGACACCGGTCATCAGGTCGATGGTGCTGACACCGGCATCCTTCAGCTGTTGAATGACGGCTGGGTCTTGGTTCAGCGCATCAGTAGAAACGCCCAAAAGACCGAGCAGGGCGGGCGAAATGCCTTCAAGCGAAGCTTCGCCATTGCTATCATAATTGATCGTGAAATTGATCGACGGCAGATTGTTGCGCACGCTGTTGACGAAGCGGTTTTGTGTTTCTTGCGCCTCGGCGACCGCCTCGCTGGGCTCAGCATCGACCAGCGGCAATTCTGTTGCGCCTTCCGCCAAGGGCAAACGTAGGGTTGCGCCCACATTGGCCTGCTCAGCGAGTTGCAGCAACTGAGCCATATCCGGCTCGAGCACACCCAATTCGCTTAAGACATCGGCAGTCGTATCGAGCGCGCCGCTTGCCCACGAAATCGCAGGGATTTCCTGCCCGTTGGCCAAGACGGAGAGACCGTTGGCGCTGTTGACCAACTGCAGGTGCTGAATATTAGCCGCCTGTAGCCCCTCAACCAACGGTCCGGGTAGCGAGAGTGTCGACAAGTCTTGCCCCACTGCTGCGCCCAAATCCGCCAGGGGCACACCCGCAACAGAAAGCTGACCATCTTGATCGACATCAATGACGAACGCCGGCAAATCGACCGCTATTGCTTCACCGGTCGGGGCAGAGACACCCTCGGCGACATAGCGCGGCGCGCATCCAGACAAAGCAAATAACGAGAAGATCAACAGAGCCAGCCAAACGAGCATCTGTCGTGACGAAGCTTGGGCATTTGTGATACGCATTATCAGTGCCTCCCTGCATGAAAGCGAGGTGTAAAGGATGGGAAAGACGCAGTGGTTGGAGCAGCTTTGACCTGCGAAGTCGGTCCAGCCAGCATTCTATCACAGCTCATATTGAGCGGCAATCGATTTTTGCCGATTCCCTTGCCGATTTCATGGTTTCTGAATCAAATGACGATGGGCCGCTGAAATAGCCGAATGAAGCGGATCGTTGCAGATCTACTGAATGCGGCTGCGAGTCTGCCTTTGTGGGGCGACGGCCTTTCCTTTACGCTTTCGAAAACGATTGGCGGGCGAAAACTCTTTGTGCTAAAATACACAAAGTCGCTAAAGCTGACCGATAGCGTCAACTTGGACTATGCGCTGTTAACTTGACTTCGTTAACTTGACTGCCGACACACCATCACCCACTGAAGCTCGCACGCCTGCCGCTCGCAAACCACGCCCGGCCAAAGCACCCATTTGGCGCATACGCGGCGCTTTACGCCGAACGAGCGCCCAATGCCGAATCTGTTTTTAAGGAGAATCGATGGCTCAAAAACAAGCAAGCAAAGAGACATCCGTCAGCAGCAAGTCGTCGATTCCCGACATCGTCATCGGTCGTCTGCCCGTGTATCTGCGCACGCTCAAAATTCTGCTGGCGTCGGGCAAGGACGTGACCTCCAGCCAAGAGTTGGGCGAGCATTTGGGAATCAGCTCCGCCCAAATTCGCAAGGATCTGAGTCACTTTGGCGAGTTTGGAAAGCAGGGCACCGGCTACAATGTCGCCTACCTCTGCAAGCAGCTGGAAAAAATCCTCAAAGTTGACTGCGTGTGGCCCGTGCTGTTGGTTGGCGCTGGTTACCTCGGCCATGCCCTGGCCAGTTACGATGGATTTGAAAACCGCGGCTTCCGCATCATTGGCGTCTTCGACAACAATCCGGCCAAGGTTGACACGCCGGTTGGCGAACTCAACGTTCTACCCCTGGAGTCAGTCGACATCTTTGTAGCTGAATGCCGCTGTCAGATCGCGATCATCGCAGTACCGGCTGAATCCGCGCAGGAAGTGGCAGACACGCTGGTCGAAGCCGGCATCAAGAGCATCCTTTGCTATGCACCGATCACCCTAAGCGTTCCTCCAAAGATTCGAGTCGAGTACATCGACCCCGTTGTTCACTTCCAGCATATGACTTTTTATTTGGAAAAAGGCTGCATCGACGAATAGTGCCCTTGCATTGATAAGAGGGCAGCCTTGGTTGTGGTGTGCAAATTCGCTTAGGTAATGGGCTGGCGACGCGCCAAGCCCTGGCCACGGGGGTAAAGGTTCGGCGTTGGTCGGACCTTTTTGATTAGGAGAATGAAGCGCTCGCCCTCAACGTGTGGCACGCTGGTGGGCGCGAGGCGGACCATATCACCGCCCAGAAGCTCAATGGCTTTGCGTGCCTCCAGAAATTCCTGGGGCGCGCTGGGGCCTTTGTAAATCAGGGCAAACCCGCCAACTCGCACCAGAGGCAAGAGATACTCCACCAGCGTATTGAGTGCAGCCACAGCCCGCGCAGTCACCACATCATACTGCTCGCGATGCGCTTCCGTCCGCCCCAACTCTTCCGCTCGCCCTTGCACAGGCGTCACTTGATTTAGGTCAAGACTTGCCGTCAACTGCGTCAGAAACTTGACCTTTTTGCCCGTTCCATCCATCAAGGTGAGGTCAATGTTGGGCGCAATAATCTTCAGCGGGATGCCGGGAAAGCCAGCTCCGGTACCCACGTCAGCCATGCGCAGCACAGTCGCCGGGGGCAGCGATTCGCCCAGTTCCTCGGCCAGAATGGGCCACCCGGCCAGCGAGTCGAGAAAGTGCTTGGCCTGCACGCCTTCATAATCGGTGATAGCCGTCAGGTTAAATTTCTGGTTCCACGTGACCAACTCTTGAAAATAGCGTTCAAACTGCTCGACTTGCGTTTCAGAAAGGGGAATGTTCAAGCTACGCGCGCCCGATTGCAACAAAGGCATGGCAGCGGTGGCGTCAAAATCGGCCTGAGTCATATGATATTTCCGGAATGAATGCCAGTCGCTGCGCGAACGGGCGACCGCATATTGCTGGCTTGAAGATGCGCCGATTGTATCACGAATTGGATCAGGCGGCATGGTCGTAAATGGAAGCGGTGCCGGAGAGCAAAGATGCCAATCAAATTGACACGTCCTCTATATCTGGCTATAATTCGGCCAAAATATTTATCATATTTGTGAGAAAAATTCACGATTGATCTGGAGCAGCATGCAAACGTTCTGTGGCCTGACAACTGATGGCATGTACGAGTATCTCGCAGCCATCTATACGCTGGGACTGTCCAATAATGGCAACGGACCGCCCAAAGTGACAACGAGCGCGCTGGCGGAACAGATGCACGTTTCGCCTGCGGCGGCCAGTAGCATGCTCAAGCGGTTGGAAGAGTCGGGTTTTGTCGAACGATCAGCGACCGACGGCATCTTATTGCTGGAGCAAGGAGAGCTGGCCGCACTGCAGTTAATTCGCCGCCATCGTTTGCTGGAAGTCTTTCTAATCGAGGTAATGGAGTTTACCTGGGACCAGGTTGACGTAGAAGCTCATCGCCTGGAACACTCGATCAGCAGCGAGTTTGAAGAGCGGATCGATCGGCTCTGCGGCTACCCCACCCACTGTCCCCATGGCGATCCGATTCCCCGTCGCGACGGCTCCATGCCAGAAGATGAGCTAACCCCCATGTTGGCCATGCGACCGGGTCAGTTCGGCACCTTGCGCCGCGTCGGGACCAAAGACGCCAGCGTGTTGCGCTATTTGGGGCGCTTGCGCCTGGTGCCGGGCCAGCGTCTGCGCATGGTGGAACGGGCGCCATTCAACGGCCCCGTTACCCTTGAAGTCGTTGCCAACGGCGGCGAAACCGCTGCATCCGTTTCCAGCATGCAGATTCTGGGCAACGAACTAGCCGATCAGCTATATGTATCACTGAGCTGAGGCGTGGGATGCAGCTGTTCCAAACGCCAGAAAAAAAGTGGCGACGTCGATTTGTCTCGACGTCGCCACTTTTTGATTGGAACTTGGTGCGACAATCAGGCTGATAGGACGCCCCACGTGCAACTCGCGGAAGCGAAGCTGCGCAAACGACCATCGCGTTTGCCATTCTTTCTTTTTAGATGATTGGGCCGTGCCCAACCCTACGGCAAACCTAGTTGCGATAGCGATACGTGATGCGCCCGCGTGTCAGGTCATACGGACTCATCTCGACCTTAACCCGATCACCCAACAAGACGCGGATATAGTACTTGCGCATTTTGCCTGAGAGATAAGCCAAGACTTCGTGCCCATTTTCTAGTTCAACCTTGAACATGGCATTGGGCAGCGTATCGACGATCTTTCCTTCAAATACAACAGCTTCTTCAGCCATACAGCCCCGTTTCAAAACCTACCGTACAATTACTTGTTTCGATCGCGCCGGAAAGACGCAGATCAGACGCAATGCGACTACCGCATAAAGTTAGCGGCGCGGCGCGCGACGTGACTTGCGAATTGCTTTCTGCTTCTTGATGCGACGCACCTCACTCTTCGAGGTAAACCAACGCTTCTGGCGTACCGTCGGCAGAATACGTGCTTCGGCAACAGATTTTCGGAATCGCTTCAGGATGCTTTCCTGGGATTCACCGGGTCGTAAATCAACGCTCATGGGACTATCACCCCCTCTCACGGCAAGCAACGGTTGGCTTTGGTTGTGATCCAACCGAGATTAGCATACAAAGCCTGCCAGAGAAAAACAAAAGCACTCTGGCAGGCAAGATTATGAACTCTGCATTTTCAATCCGGTAGTATACCCCAGATTGTCACCGTCGACCAAACAGAAGGAGAGCCGGATGCGAAACGGAACACGGGCGATAAAAGGAAACGCACAAGTTATCCCAACCGCAATTATTCGTCGACGCTCCGATCAGCCTCATCGTTTCTGTCATCCATCGATTCAACGGGATCATCGGCAATCTCGACTTCCCCATCACCATTTGAGTCAGCGGTCATGGAAAAGTCAATGTCACTAATGCTGTCGCTGAAGTCCTCGCCGCTGTCGCCCGCTGATTCTTCATCGTCTTCGGCGCCGGGCACGCTGCTGACGCCGCTCTCGATGGCCTGACGCACGCTGAGACCAACGCGTTGGCGGCGCGGATCGACTCGCAGAATCTTGGCCATGACATCGTCACCAGGGCGCACGGTCTTGAGCGGCTCGGCAACAGTGATGTCGGCCAGTTCACTAATATGGATCAGGCCTTCGACGCCTGGCTCGATCTGGGCAAATGCGCCAAAATCGACCACACGCGTGATGCGCACGGGGACAATGTCACCTTGGCTGTAATTGCTCTCGATGGTATCCCATGGATTGGGCAGAGTGCGCTTACGGCTGAGGGCGATACGATGGCGCTCAGGATCCAGACGAATCACTTCTACCTGGACCTTGTCGCCAACATCAAGGACATCGCGCGGATGCTTGACTGGGGCCCAATCGATCTCACTGACGTGGAGCAGACCGTCGGCGCCGCCGATATCGACAAAGGCGCCAAATGGGCGAATGCTGCGCACCGTGCCATCCAGCGCATCACCCACCTGTAGCGTTTCGAAGAGTTCTTCCTTACGCGTGGCGCGGTATTCGCGCTCCGCCAGCATCTGCGACATGACCAGGCGACGACGACGACGTTCCACCTCGATCACCTTGAGGCGCATTTCCTCGCCAATGTGGTTCTCTAGCTCCTGGCGGCGCTCTTCCTCGCTCATGTTGCGCGGCATGTCCACCACATGCGAAGCGGGTACAAAACCGCGCAGATGATTGAATTGAACGGTCAAGCCGCCCTTGTTGTACCCGACTACTTCATGGATGGTCGTCTCGCCGCTATCAAGCAATTCCTGGGCGAGGACCCAATCCCTGCGCTGCAAGGCATCCGCCATGCTGAGCAAAAAGAGGGCGTCGTCATCGGAATGGCGGCTGATCACAACGTCGACCGTTTGGCCTTCTTCCAGGTTCTTGACGAAGTCGGGATCGAGTCGCGAGAGGTCTGATTGGGGAACCACGCCGTCTCGCTTACTGCCTACATTGACCAATACTTCGTTGGGCCGAATCTCGACAATGACACCCTGACAGAGATCGCCCCGCGAAGGCATGTCCAATGGCAGATCTTCTTCGAGGTACTTTTCAAAGAGATCCAGATCCGCATCTTGCTCTACTGCGTCGTTTTCGACGCTTGGCTGCATCTGCTCCGGCTCCGACATTGAACACTACTCCGAGTGGTTGTTGGACGTGTTCAAGGTGGGGAGGCTGCCAGAGAAGAAAACGAGGCAGAAAAACACATCCAGTTAAAGTTTGCGTGCACCTGAAATTATAGCAAGGTCAAAATCGGGCGTCAAGGGAGGAAAAAGCGGGGGTGCACGCACGAGTTGTAGATGAGTTCCGTATCCAAAGGGCGAAACGGCTTTGCACCAGGGAGAATTTTGCCTTCAGCCCCGTCGTTTTCCAGAGGTACTAACAACTCGTGCGTGCACCCAAAAGCGGTCGAATCGGACGGTCAACGCCCCATTGCCTGACGAATCTGCTGCCATAGCAAAGAAAGGCGGTTAGCCTCGTCAGCCGCGACCGCGGCGCCGGCATAGCGCACGCGCTCAAACTCTGCCGTCAGGGTTTCTATTGCGGCTTCCGTCTCGCTTGCCAGCGAGGCGTCATCGGCGTCGTCTACTGGCTCGATTTCGTCGGATGCCTCGGTTTCGTGCAGGGCGCTTTCCAAACGCGGCGCAAAGTGAGAGGGGGTCTCAGATTGGGTGCGCGCTATGCCTATTTTTTCCGCCTGTTCCAGCATACTAAGGTAGTAGTAGCGCACCCGCTGCTCCGGCGTCAGGCTGCCATTGCGCAGGCGGTCGAACCATTCACTCAGGCGAAAGCGCCGTACGTTTGCGTTTGCCGGATCCGCCCCCCCGTTGCCGACACGAGCAGATTGCCAGGCCTGAAACGAGCCGAAAAACTGAAGCCAAAATGCCTTCAACCGCAGCCAGAGTTGAGTCAGCACGTTGTTGCTGCCGTTGCGGTTGAAGTAAATCGTTGCAGCATAAATCAACAGGACTGCGGTCATCGTCCAAAAGAGCACGCCGCCGGTCCATTCCGCAAAGAGAGGTGATCCATCGAGAGGGGCCGGCGGTTCCATCGCCTGGGGAGGGGCGACATCCGGTTGGGTTTCAGGCGACTCGCTAAAGGGCAAGAGCGAAAGCAAGAGCAGGAGCAGAAAGAAGATAAATTGGTAGATGCGCAGGACAATGAAATAGATACCGTTTATGAAAAACGCAAGGATTTGCGACAGGCGAAAGGTACCGCCCAGTGGCAATAAGGCTGCAACCAGTCCAATGAGTCCCAGGAGCAACAGCACATAGGTGGGCCAATTGCGCAGAATCGAATCGTTGACCGGCGCACGCTCCAGCGTCCAACGCGAGCGGAGAATGGCCAGCTGTCCCTGGCTGATCAAGATCAGCCCGAGAAAAAAATAGAGGATGATGGCTGAAATGACGATGGGATCGATCTGCTGATCGAAAAGGCCCCAGGCGCGTTCGGCGGTGGTGTCGATCTGCGAGCCGGCGGCCAGCATGATCATGATCAAGCCGCCAACCATCCAGCGCCCCACAAAGCGATCGAGCAGCAGTTGGCGATTGGCGCCGGTCGGGCGCGCCATGTCGAGGCGGCTGCGACCTGCTCCCTCCAGCGCATAAAGCTCATCAGCTTGCAGCGCCATCGCCAGCAGATCGCCGCTAAACTCAATGGACCACCACCAGGAGACAACTACAACCATGGCGGCCACCAGAAAGTAGCCATCGAAGAAGCTGTCGACCGGATTGACGAAGAACTCGGTCATGGTGGGTCGCGTACCGGCCAGGAACCAGATGCCCAGGCGGGCCAACATGACCAGCAGTCCAAATTCGGCCGCACGGTAAGCCACCGTGCGGCTAAGGCGCTGATTAGGCTGGGCCAGCCAGGCTGTCGATGAGCAGGCCACAATCGAGGCCACGACACTGACGAGCACAATCAGTGAAAAGTAGCCGGCGGGAGCCGTGGGTAGAAAGCGGTGGAGAAACGCGCCCAGCGCCACGTTGATACACGCAACCATCATCGCAATGAGGGTCGGGCGCAGCAGTGAGGTCAACCAGGACTGATCGTGCAGTGCGCGCGACGTTGCCTCCGCGCCTGCGGTCGCTTCACCGTCTGCCGCGTCTTCTGGCGCGATTGTCGTTACTTGCTGCCCCGATTCCGCCGTCATGTTTCTCAGTCTCTTGGCCTGGCCAGGCTCCGCATAACTGATTTTGAACCCGGCAAAAAAGCTTTGACGAGTGTAGCATGATTCAAAAGGGATGAACAGTAAGCAATCAACGATCCAGGGATCCAAGGCCGACCATTTGTGATCTCGCTGCAACCGCTATACAATGCAGGCCCATCTGGAGGCGGAGGCGCCTGGCGTCGAGCAAGGCATTGCTTCCGTCCCTTGATCAATGCCCCATCGTGCGCGGCGTGACACGTCGAAGATGACCCCAGCCACGAATTGAATGCGCAAAACCGCTCACGGCCGCGCCGACCGTGCCAGTCGGTCACGGCATCCGCTACCACGGGTGCCTCCCGGAGAATTTCATGTCGATTCACGTTGCCATCAATCACAAGACCCACTATCGTTACGCTCATCCGGTTGAGTTGACGCCACATATTTTTCGACTGCGGCCCGCGCCCCACAGCCGCACGCCAATCGAAGCGTATTCCTTGACGATCCGCCCCGACCCGCACTTTATCAACTGGCAGCAGGATGCGTTCGGCAATTTCCTGGCGCGTGTCGTTTTCCCGGAAAAAGTGAGCGAACTCTACGTCGAGGTCGATGTCGTGGCCGACATGACGGTGATCAATCCCTTCGACTTCTTCGTGGAAGCCTATGCGGAAACCTATCCCTTTGCGTACAGCGCACAGGAGGCGAAAGAACTCGCACCCTATCTTGAAATCAGCGAGGATGGCCCACGGTTGCGCCAATGGCTTTCGACGGTCGACCGCGAAACGGAAACCCCCATTATCGACTTTCTCGTCGCGCTCAATCAGCGGCTTTGGCGCGACATTGAGTACAACATCCGCATGGAACCGGGCATCCAGAGCTGTGAAGAGACGCTGGGCAAGGCCAATGGCTCCTGCCGCGACTCGGCCTGGGTGCTGGTGCAGGCGCTGCGTCACCTGAGGCTGGCCGCGCGCTTCGCTTCGGGCTATCTCGTCCAACTCACCGCGGACCAAGAGTCGCTGGATGGCCCCAGCGGTCCCACTGCGGACTTCACCGATCTGCACGCCTGGGCCGAGGTCTATGTCCCGGGCGCGGGCTGGATCGGCCTGGACGCCACTTCGGGCCTCTTTGCCGGCGAAGGTCACATTCCCCTGGCCTGCACGCCTGACCCGGTCAGCGCCGCGCCCGTCACCGGCGGCGTCGAGCCGGTGGAGACAACTTTTACCTTTTCCAACACGGTTCAGCGCATTCATGAAGACCCACGCGTCACCTTGCCCTACACTGAGGGCCAGTGGGAGATGATCCAAGAACTGGGGCGTGCGGTCGATGCCGAACTGGACGCACAGGATGTGCGCCTGACCATGGGCGGCGAACCGACCTTTGTCTCGATCGATGACATGGAAGCGGACGAATGGAATATCACTGCCGACGGTCCGCATAAACGCGAACTGGCCGGAGATCTCATCCGCCGTCTGCGCAACGCCTTTGGTCAAGGCGGCATTTTGCACTATGGCCAAGGCAAGTGGTATCCGGGCGAACCGCTGCCGCGCTGGAAGCTGGCGGCGATGTGGCGGACCGACGGCGTGGCCCTTTGGCATGACGACAGGCTCTTCGCCGACATCGACAAGGACTACGGCCATGGCCCGGACATTGCAGCCCAATTCGGGCGGCAGTTGGCGCAACAGCTTGGTCTGGGCGAGGAGTACCTCATGCCCGCGTATGAGGATCTCTTCTTCTTCCTGTGGCAGGAGGGGCAAATTCCGGTCAACGTCAATCCGGCCCAGGCCGATTTGTCCGATTCAGGCGAACGGCGCAAGCTGGCGCACCTGCTGGAGCAGGGGATGGAGACGCCCGTCGGCTATGTACTGCCGGTTCGCTGGCATGAAGCAAGTGCGGCCTGGGAGAGTTCGCAATGGCCCCTACGCCGCCAAGCGCTCTTTCTGATTCCGGGCGACTCGCCGATCGGCTTGCGCTTGCCGCTGGACACCCTCCCAGAGCCGGACGAGGACGAAGAAGAGCCGTTTTTCGAACGGGACCCCTTTGATGAAGTCCCGGAGTTGACGGACTACTACGAGGAACTGGCTGAAGCGCGGCCAGGCCCAACGCATTCGGCGGACTACAACGTAGCGACTGAAGGCGGCGAAGTCGCAAGCATTGTTCGCACAGCGATCTGCCTGGAGCCGCGGGCAGGGCGGCTGCACGTCTTCATGCCCCCCCTGGCTCACTTGGAGCATTATCTCCATCTGGTAGCGGCGATTGAACATACGGCGTCCAATCTGGGCATTCCCGTGGTGCTGGAAGGCTATGAACCGCCCGCCGATCGACGCCTGCAGAAAATTCTTGTCACGCCCGATCCCGGCGTGATCGAGGTCAATATCCACCCATCATCCAATTGGGATGAGTTGGTCAGCAACACGACGACGCTCTATGACGAAGCCCGGGAAGCGCGCCTCGGTACCGAAAAATTCATGGTCGACGGGCGCCACACGGGCACGGGTGGCGGCAACCACGTCACGATGGGCGGTCCGACGCCGGCCGACAGCCCCTTCTTGCGGCGCCCCGATCTGCTGCGCAGCCTCATCACCTACTGGCAGCACCATCCCGGCCTGAGCTATCTCTTTTCCGGCATGTTCATCGGCCCAACCAGCCAGGCGCCCCGCGTTGATGAAGGGCTGGTCGATCATCTCTACGAACTGGAAATTGCGTTCCAGCAGATCCCCGAACCGGGCACGCCCGTCCCGCCCTGGGTGGTCGATCGCATCCTGCGCAACCTGCTCACCGATCTGACCGGGAATACGCACCGGGCCGAATTCTGCATCGATAAGCTCTACTCGCCCGACAGCGCGGCCGGGCGGCTGGGCATCCTGGAGTTCCGCGCCTTTGACATGCCGCCCCACGCGCGCATGAGCCTTGCGCAAACGCTCCTGCTGCGTGCGCTGATCGCACGCTTCTGGCACGAGCCATACACCCACAAACTCATGCGTTGGGGCACCGAACTCCATGATCGCTTCCTCCTGCCCCATTACGTGGCCGCCGATCTGGCCGAGGTCGTTGAGGACCTGCAACGGGCCGGCTACAACTATCGCTTCGAATGGCTGGCGCCTTTCTTTGAATTTCGCTTTCCCCGCTATGGCACAGTCAACCTGCGCGACATTGCCATGGAGCTGCGTTTTGCCATCGAACCCTGGAACGTTTTGGGCGAAGAGGCGACGAGCCAGGGCACGGCCCGCTACGTCGATTCGTCGGTGGAGCGGCTTCAGGTTAAAGTCAACGGCCTGCATGAAGGACGCTACACGCTGGCCTGCAATGGCCGCCAACTGCCTCTTCGCAACACAGGGACGAAAGGGGAGTACATAGCCGGCGTACGCTACCAGGCCTGGCAGCCGCCCTCGGCCCTTCATCCAACCTTGGGCATCCACCCACCGCTGGTGTTCGACATTGTTGATCTGTGGCATAATCGGTCCATCGGCGGCTGCACCTACCACGTCGTCCATCCGGGGGGGCGCAGTTATGAAGACGTGCCGGTCAACGCCAACGTGGCAGAGGCGCGACGCGTGAGTCGCTTCTGGGATCACGGCCACACGCCGGCCAGCGGCGCGTTTGTCGTAGGCGCGGCGCCCCAGCCGATCGCCCGTACGTTCATGCCCGAGGCCCACGAGGGCGAAATTGCCGAGTTGCCCCCGCAAGAACTCAATGCAGAATTTCCCTACACGCTCGATTTGCGCCGGAACAATCGCCCATGACTGCAGCTCTGTTTGATGACTATACGACGAAACCAGGCGATTACGATGAGCTCCGGCTGGGTGGGACAGAGATTCGCGCCCATTGGCGGCCCTTTATTGATGCCATCGCCCAACAGGACTTGGGACAGATGCGCAATGACATCCGGCGCCACCTGCAGGAAAATGGCGTCACCTACAACGTGCATGGCGATCCCAGCGGGCAGCCCCGCGACTGGCAACTAGATGTCGTGCCGCTCATCATCAGCGAAGAGGACTGGACCGGCATCGAAGCGGGCATCCGCCAACGGGCCGAACTGCTCAAGCTGATGCTGGCCGACCTCTACGGCCCCCAAACGCTCGTCAAGCAAGGGTTGATTCCGCCCGAACTGGTCTATCTCCATGACGGTTACCTGCGCCCCTGCGTAAACATCGATCACGGACGCCATCATCTGCCCATCTATGCAGCCGATCTTGGACGGGGACCAGACGGACGCATGTGGGTGCTGGGCGACCGCACCCAGGCGCCCTCGGGCATGGGCTATGCGATCGAAAACCGCACGGTCATGGGGCGGGTGATGAGCGACATGTTTATCGACGGTCACATCCGGCGCCTCTCCACTTTTTTTCGCACGTTGCGCGCCAGCCTCTATGCCCTCTCACCCCGCAAGATTGAGTCGCCCCAGGTTGCCGTGCTGACGCCCGGTCCCTACAACGAAACGTACTTCGAACACGCTTACATGGCCTCCTACATGGGCTTTGCCCTGGTACAGGGCAACGATCTGACCATCCGTGACAGCCAGCTCTTTCTCAAGACCATGGCCGGGTTACGCCCGGTCGATGTGCTGCTGCGACGCGTTGACGATCTCTTCTGCGATCCGCTGGAGCTGCTTAACTATTCACAGTTGGGCGTAGCCGGGCTGGTAGAAGCCATGCGGCGGCACAATATTGCCATGGCCAACCCGCTGGGGAGCGGGATCCTGGAAAACCCGGGGCTCATGCCCTTCCTGCCTGGCCTGGCGCAACACTTTCTGGGCGAAGAACTACTCCTGCCCGCGGCCGCGACCTGGTGGTGCGGCCAGCCCCAGGAGTTGGCCTATGTCCTGGAGCATCTGCCCGAACTTGTGATCAGGCGCATCGCACGCTCCGCACGCTCCAGCACGATCTTTGGCCACAAACTGAGCCAAGCCGAACTGAATGAATTGCGCGACCGCATCCTCAGCCAGCCCCATTTCTATGTGGGCCAGGAGCAGGTAGGGTTTTCGACGGTGCCGTCGTTGGTCGACGGACGACTGGAGGCGCGCCATACGATCCTGCGCACCTTTGCCGTCGATACGGAGACCGGCTATGCCGTGATGCCCGGCGGCCTCACGCGCAGCGCCAAGAACCCGCGCGACTTTGTCGTCTCGGGCCAGGCTGACGGCATTAGCCGCGACACGTGGGTGCTGACCTCTACGCCGGAAACGTATTCCAGCCTCTGGCTCCAGTCTGAACGGCTGCACAAGACGCTGGAACAGAACGCACTCTTGCCCAGTCGCTCGGCAGAAAATCTCTTCTGGGTTGGGCGTTATGCCGAACGGGCCGAAGCCACGGCCCGGCTGCTGCGTACGATTCTCGACCAGGCGCTGCAAACGCGGGGCGGCTACGATCAGGCGCGTCTGGCCTCGCTGCAGCAACTGCTCTGTGCGCTGACCCAGACAACCATGACCTACCCCGGTTTCATCGGCGACGAGACCGCGGATCCAGCGCTGCTGGCGGCTCAGTTCAGCAACCCGGAACCGGAACTGCGCAGGGTGATCTTCGATGCAGAGACGCCCGGATCGCTGATGAGTAACCTCCGGGCGCTGGTGGCTGCTGCGTTTGCCGTCCGCGACCTCTGGTCAAGCGATAGTTGGCGCGTACTGGACGGCATCGAAGAGAGTCTGGATGCCATGGCGCTGCAGGCAGATGATCGCCCCTTCCCACTTATCCTCGACGACCTCAATCGGCTCATCACCCAGCTTATGGCTTTTGCCGGCCTCAATGCTGAGAGCACAACCCGTGGCCTGAGTTGGATCATGCTCGACAGCGGCCGCCGCCTGGAACGCGCGCAATCGCTGCTCTCCTTCGTACGCGCCATGCTCGTGCCGGTCCCCGCGCTGCCAGTCGAAGCGCTCAATCTCGAGAGCGTGCTGATCACGACCGAGAACGTGATCACCTATCGCCGCCGCTATCGCTCCTATCTGCACATTCAAACCGTGTTGGAGCAGCTCTTGCTGGATGACACGAATCCCCGCGGCCTGATCTACCAGCTCGACCTGCTGCAACGTCACCTGCACGACCTGCCGCGACCCAACTTGGGCTTCCGCATGAGCGAAGAGGAGCGGACGGCGCTCGATGCCAGCACGCGATTGCGCCTGAGCGAGCTGGATGAATTGGCCGCCGCAGATCCGCTTGCACAGATCCGTCCGCAGCTCGATCTCCTGCTGGGCGATGTAGGCCAGTTGTTGACCGACACGTCGATCACGTTGAACAACTACTACTTCACCCACGCGCAGACGCCGCGATCGCTCTTAGGCTAGCGTCATGATCAGCTATCACGTTACGCACACCACGGAGTACCGCTACGACGAACCCGCCAGTCTTAGCTATAACGAAGCGCGGCTGGCCCCGCGCGCCGTGCAATCCCCCCTTTACTCTCAACGCATTATCGACCACGATCTGCTTGTCGAGCCGGGCTGGCGCGATACCCGGGGCTATGAGGACTACTTTGGCAACCGCATCATCTATTTCACCATGCGCCAACCGCATGACGGGATGCGCGTCACCGCGGTGAGTCAAGTAGAGATCGAGAACCACATCAGCGCTGCCGAATTCGGCGTACTGGCAAGCCAGAGCCAGCCATGGGAGCACGTGCGTACGCAGTTGGCTGCCGATCCCAGTCTGGTGACCACGCGCGAGTATGTGTTCGATTCTCCCCTTGTCCAGGTCTTTGCCGGCGCGCGCAAGTACGCGGCGGCATCCTTCACCGATGGCCGCCCCATTCTGGAGGCGGCGCTGGACCTGAACAGACGGATCTACAACGATTTTGACTATCAATCCGGCGCAACCAACATCGCCACGCCTTTGCACGACGTCTATGCAGAGAAACGCGGCGTCTGTCAGGACTTTGCCCAATTCATGCTGGCCTGTCTGCGCAGCCAAGGGCTGGCCTGCCGCTACATCAGCGGCTACATCGAAAACGTCCCGCCGCCCGGTCAGGAAAAGCTGGTAGGCAGCGACGCCTCCCATGCCTGGATTGCCCTCTTCGTTCCGGATCTCGGCTGGATCGACTTTGACCCAACCAACGACAAGATCGCTACCGGCGAACATATTCCGCTGGGCTGGGGCCGCGATTTTGCCGACGTCACGCCCTTGAAGGGCATCTTCTTTGGCGGCGGCGAACATGAACTCATCGTCGCGGTCGACGTCAGGCGCACACCGTGATGGGTGACTGCGCTTTGATCAGCCACGCCTCTCCGCACGCAAGGCCATGGCGCCCCGTGCATACGGACCATCTTCACGCATTTCATAGCCCCCGACTATAGCTTGCCTCCACGCTCTCTCTGCGTTTCAGTGACATTTGTCCCAACATATTTGGGACATGCGCCCGGGGCGCGGCTCTTGTTCATCGTTTACAATAGCAACGTATTGCATGCTATAGCAAAGTGATGAAACATGAACGAGTACTTGACCTCGCGCCAAGTCCAGGATCTACTCCAAGTTGACCGGACCACCATTTACCGCATGCTGAAAGACGGCCGGCTTACCGGCGTCAAGATCGGCGGTCAATGGCGGTTTCACGCGCAGGCAGTCAATGCGCTGGTCGAGGGGCAGCCTGTGGCTCCGGTCCGTCACACAATCGCCTTGTCCGAGCCGCTACCGCTTGGTTGCATTCAGCCAATCCAGGACGTCTTCGCCGAGTTGGCGGAAGTCGGTGCGGTCACGACGAATCTGGATGGCGAGCCGGTGACAGAGATAAGCAACTGTTCCGCCTTCTGCGACCTGATCTTGGCGCAACCGTCGGGGCGTGAAGCCTGCACCGCCTCATGGCGCAAACTGGCCATCCACCCCGGTCAAACGACCGGTTTCAGTGCCTGTCATGCCGGTTTGCAGTATGCCCGTTCCTGCATTGCCGTCGGCGACACGCCCAGCGCCATGCTGATCGCCGGCCAGTTCTACGCCGATCAACCGGATCCTGTAGAAGAAGAGGCACGCGTTGAATATTTGGCGGCCTTGCACGGCATTGACGCCCCCGCATTGCATGCAGCGGCTCGCTCCCTACCGGTCCTCAATCAAACCAAGCGCGCCAAGATTGGCGCCTGGCTCACGCGCGTGGCGGACGTCTTCTCCGAGGTTGGCAACGAACGGCGCAACTTCATCGGCCGCCTGCGCGCCATCGCCGCCATGAGTGCGCTGGACCAGGCTGAAGACGAAGCGTAAGCCTCCCGGCCCAATTGTCTAAAAACGCCAAAGGCGTTGAATTTTCTCCCATCAGAAGGAGCCGTGATATGGCAAGAGAGACCATTTATGAACACCTCCAACGTGAGGGCGTCTCGCGCCGCGGCTTTATGAAACTGTGTGCAGCCATGGCCGGAGCCATGGGGTTGAGCCAGGCGCCCCCGCTCCAGGCCAGCGGACTGCCGGTTGAGCTCGCCGCACAGAATCAGAAGCCCGTCGAGTTTGTCGCCAACGCGCTGGAGACCAAACCACGCGTTCCCGTCATCTGGATGAACCTGCAGGATTGCACGGGCTGCACGGAAGCCCTCACCCGTTCGCAGTCGCCTACGCTGACCGATCTGGTTCTCAACACCATTTCAATTGAATATCACGAAACGCTGGCCGCGGCCTCGGGTTTGCAGATCGAGCAAAATCGGGAACTGGCGATGGAGGCGTATGCCGGCGAGTATGTGCTGGTGCTCGAGGGCAGCATTCCTACCGGCAAGGGCGCGGTCTACTGCACGATCGGCGGGCGCACCGCCGAAGATCTGGTCCTCGAAACCGCGGAGAAGGCGGCGGCCGTCATCGCCATCGGCAACTGCTCTTCCTTTGGCGGCATTCCTGCGGCCAAGCCCAATCCGACTAATGCCAAGAGCGCACAGGAAGTGCTGGGCGGCACGACGGTCGTCAACATCCCCGGCTGTCCGCCGATTCCCGAAGCCTTTACAGGCACCCTGCTCCACTTCGTCGTTTTCGGCGCCCTGCCCGAGTTGGACGGCCTGAACCGGCCCAAGACCTTCTACGGCCAGACCGTGCACGATCGCTGCCTGCGCCGCCCCTTTTATGAGGCAGGCAAGTTTGCCAAAACTTTTGACGATGAAGGCGCGCGCGCCGGCTGGTGTCTCTATAAGCTTGGCTGCAAGGGACCAACGACCTACAACGCCTGCGCCTCCATGAAATGGCAGGGCGGACTCTCCTTTCCCATCCAGTCTGGCCACCCCTGCCTGGGCTGTTCCGAGCCTAACTTCTGGGACGGCGGCGGCTTCTACCAGGGGCAGTCGGCGCCGCTCAATCGACCGGGCGCGGCTGCGGTAGGGGCAGCCGCGGCGGTTGGTGCGGTTGCCGGCATTGGTTACGGCCGGCAAAACTGGAAGGAAAAGCAGGACGCAGAGGCCGACTTCGAAGCCTCGGCGCAGGAGAGCAGGACGACTGACTCAGCGGATGAGGAGGCATAGGAGGCAATCATGGATTTCTGGGTAAGCATGATGCAATTTACGCGCGGGCCACTTTTCTATTTTGCGCTGCTGGTCTTCGTGGCGGGCATGGCCTACCGCCTCTTGCGCATCATTATGCTCGGCTGGTCGCGTGATTACAGCCAGCCTCGCGGCAGCAAAACGGTCGGCGTCGTCAAGTCTTATTTGAAGGCCATCATCATCTGGCCATTTCTACCCTGGATCAGAGGCACCTTTCGGCGCAACCCGGCCATGTATCTGGCCGGCGGCCTCTTTCACCTGGGCCTCTTCGTCGTCATCTTCCTGGGCACGCCCCACATGCTGGCCTGGAAGAGCCTGCTTGGCTTTGGCTGGCCCACGCTCCCCCTGCCCGTCGTGGACTGGATGGCCGTGGGCGCGATCATCGCCATGCTGGTGCTGTTGGTGCTGCGCCTGACGCATCCCGTGCTCAAGCTGCTGAGCGGCGTGCCGGAATGGACAAACTGGACGCTGGTCTTTTTGCCCATGATTACCGGCTACATCATGACCCATCACCTCTTCTATCGGTACGAGGTAGCCTACAGCCTGCACATGCTGGCCGTTGACGTCATGCTGATTTGGATTCCTTTCAGCCGCATCTCCCATTTCATGTTCTACTTCTTCTCCAGGTCCATTCATGGCTCGTCCTGGGGCAAGCATGCCGTTTCTCCGTAGGAGGACTTTATGACTACGCAGACTGACTCTGCCATTGATCTATTTGTGCGCGAGACAGGCACACGGGCGGCATCGCTGCTGGAGGCATGCACCCGATGCGGCATGTGCGCCGAGGCCTGTCACTACTACCAGGCCACGGGCAAGCCGGAATACACGCCGGTCTGGAAGGCGGAATTGCTGCGCCGCGCGTATGAGCAGCGCTTCACCCTGACGGGAAAACTGAAGCTGCGCCTGGGCATCGATCGGGAAATCACCAATGAGGAGATCGAGACCTGGCCCGAATATAGCTTCGGCGCCTGCTCCATGTGCAACAAGTGCTCGCTCGTCTGCCCCATGGGCATCGACCTCAAGTCGCTCATCGGCGAGGTGCGCTCGGGCTTGACCGCGGCCGGCTGCGGTCCGGAACGTCTCGTCACCCGGGCCCACATCCAGGCCGAGAAGGGCAGCCCCGCGGGCTACGGCGCCGAGGAATGGGGCAACTTCTTCCGCAGCCTGGAAGGAACGGGCATTGAAGTGCCCATCGACAAACAGGGCGCGGATTCACTGGTCGTCTTCACCAGCATCGAGTTGGAGGACTATCCCGAAAACCTGCGCGACATCGCCCGTATTCTCAACGCCGCCGGCGAAAACTGGACCGTTAGCCTGGAAGCGCGCGACGCCTTCAACCTGGGCACAATCATCGGCGACAAAGCCGTTCAGCGTACCATTTCGGATCGGGTGGCCAATGCCGCCGTGGCCCTGGGCGTCAAGCGCCTCATCGTTACTGAATGCGGCCATGGCTTTACCACCCTGCGCGATGAATACCCCAACAACATTGGCAAGCGCCTGCCCTTCAAGGTCATGCACATCACCGAAATGATGGCGGACTTCTTTGCAGAAAAGCGCATCCGCCTGCAGTCGGGCATGTTCGACACCGGCAAAGTGCTCACCTTCCACGATTCGTGCAAGATTCAGCGTACGGGCGGCATCATGGAGGAGCCGCGCACGCTCATCAACCATCTTGCGCCCAAATCGTTTGTGGAGTTGCCCAACAATCGCAACAACGCCATCTGCTGTGGCGGCGGCGGCGGGATCCGGGGCATTCCCTCGGCGCGCCCCACCGTCTACGCGGCGTTTGGGCTGAAGGTGCGTGACGTGAAAGCCGTCAATGCCGATGCCGTGATTACGACGTGCAGCAACTGCCGCGTCCAATTCAACGACGGTTTCCGCCACTACGGCATGACCGAAGAAGTCTATGGCCTCGTCAACATGGTCGCGGCCGCGCTCATAGAATAGGAAGAGCCTCATGGCACAACGACTCGTGATTGACCCCATTACCCGCATCGAGGGCCACCTGCGCATCGAGGCGACGTTGGATGACGCCAACACCATCACCGACGCCTATTCGTCGGGTACCATGGTGCGCGGCATCGAGACCATCCTGCGCGGGCGCGACCCGCGCGATGCCTGGGCCTTTGCCCAGCGCGTCTGCGGCGTCTGCACCACCGTCCATTCCTTTGCCTCCATCCGCGCGGTGGAAGACGCTTTGGGCATTCAGATTCCCAGCGCGGCCAATCTGATCCGCAACCTCATGATTGCGCAGCAGTACGTGCACGATCACGTCATGCACTTCTACCACCTGCACGCGCTGGATTGGGTCGATGTCGTCTCGGCGCTGGATGCCGATCCGGCCGAGACGTCGGCGATCCAGCAGAGCATCTCGCCCTGGCCCAACTCATCGCCCGCCTACTTTGGCGAAGTCCGCGACCGGGTGCAGGGCATCGTGGACAGCGGTCAGCTTTCGCTCTTTGCCAATGCCTACTGGGGTCATCCCGGCTACAAGCTGCCGCCGGCGGTAAACTTGATGGCCGTGGCCCACTATCTGGAGGCGCTCGACTGGCAAAAGGACGCCGTCACCATCCACACGATCTTTGGCGGCAAGAACCCCCACCCCAACTTCGTGGTGGGCGGTGTGCCCATGCCCATCGACCTCAACAGCGACACCGCGCTCAACGCCGAACGTCTCTCACGCATCAACGACAGCATCAACAGCATGATCCGCTTTGTCGACCAGGTCTATCTGCCCGATCTGCTGGCGATCGCGCCCTATTACAAGGAATACGCGGCCGTGGGCGAAGGCTTGGGCAACTTCCTCACCTGGGGCGAGTTCCCGGGCGAAGACATCAACGATCTGGACCAGCTGCTGGTGCCGCGGGGCGCGATTCTGAACCGCGATCTGAGCAACCTGATTGTGCCCGATCCCCGTGACATGGAGCGCATGCAGGAATTCGTCGGCCACTCCTGGTATCGCTATCAGGAGGGCGATGAGACCGGCCTGCACCCATGGGAAGGCGAGACGCGACTCGACTATACCGGTCCGGAGCCGCCCTATGAGCAGCTTGAGGTCGAACAGAAGTACAGCTGGCTCAAAGCGCCCCGTTGGAACGGCATCCCCATGGAGGTCGGCCCCCTGGCGCGCGTGCTCGTGCTCTACGCCAGCGGCGATCCCCAGACCGAAGAGCTGGTCAACCTCACGCTGGAGACATTGGACGCACCGCCCGAGGCGCTCTTCTCCACGCTGGGGCGCACGGCCGCGCGCGGGATCGAGACCAAGATCGTGGCCGATGCCCTGCGCACCTTCTACGACGGGCTGATCGGTGAAATCAATGCCGGCAACACCAGCACCTTCGCCGACGGCAATTGGGAACCCAGCAGCTGGCCGCGCACGGCCCAGGGCGTGGGCTTTATGGAGGCGCCGCGCGGCGCGCTGGGCCACTGGGTCGTGATCAAAAATCGGGAGATCGACAACTATCAGATGGTCGTACCCACGACCTGGAACGCCTCGCCGCGCGATCATCTGGGTCAGCCGGGCGCATATGAGATGAGCTTGGTCGGCCACACCCTGGCCAAGCCCGAATGGCCGCTGGAGATCCTGCGCACCGTCCACTCCTTCGATCCGTGCATGGCCTGCGCCATCCACATGTTCGACGTCAACGGCCAGGATCTCGGCGAGGTCGGGGTTGGATTGAATGTTTGTGTGAGTTGAGGGCGATGGAACGCGGATTGAGCGGATCGGGCGGATGTGCACGGATTCACTTCGGAATTGTCCGTGTCTATCCGCTAAATCCGCCTGATCAAGCGCCCCATCCATTTGCGGAGTGCATTGAATGACGGACCAACTGCGCCGTGTAGTTTTGGGGTTGGGCAATACGCTGAACCGCGATGAGGGCGTGGGCGTGCATGCGGCCGCGCAGTTGGCCGAGCAGTTGGGCGCCGACGGCATTGCACGCTATGGCGTGGAGATTATCGACGGCGGCACGCTGGGGCTCAACCTGCTACCCATCGTGGAAGAAGCGTCCCACCTGCTGCTGCTGGATGCTGCCGACGCCGGCCAGCTGCCCGGCGCCGTCATCGAGCTGACCGGCGATGAGATCCCCCTCTTCGCCGGCGTGCGCCTCTCCCAGCACCAGGTTACCTTTCAGGAAGTGCTGGCCCTGGCCTCCTTTCGCGGCAAGCTGCCGGCCCACCTTCACCTCATCGCGGTCCAGCCGGACGACATCAGCCTGGGCGTGGAGTTGAGCCCAACCGTTGAAGCCGTTATGGATGACATCTTGATGCGAGCGGAAAGTGTCTTGCGGCGATGGGGGCTGAGCTAACGTTTGATGGCGCCCTTATCCTGCCGGGTCCCTCCTCCAGAGCTGCGCGGTCCGGGCATACCCGGACCGCGCAGTTATTTCTAGGCGGCGTTAGCCCTCAGCCGTCACCGGATCGATGACGCCCTTCACCTCGCTGATCACGTCGGCCGGGAAGCCGGACTGCTCGGCGTGCTGACGGATTAGGTCCTCCGACGGGGCTATGTAGACGCAGTAGGTCTTGTCATCGACCACATAGCTGTGCAGCCATTGGATCTGGGGGCCCAGATCTTCGATCACGCTGCAGGACTTCTGGGCAATGGCACTGGCCTCCTCCGGGGAGACGCTGCCGATACCGGGGATTTCTCGTTCAATGACGTACTTTGGCATGATCCTGTTTCCTTGTGTGCTGGATTGCCGCGACAATCTGGCAATGACGAAAAACGGGTTGCTACCGACTCACATGCGATGACCAGAGGTTGGGCTTGTGCGCACAAGCCCAACCTCTGAGGGACAGAGTCCAAAGGTGGCACTACTGGCCCATCTGCGGCGCCCCCGTAATCTTGCTTTCGTCACCCATGATGGCGAAGGGCGTGATCTCGAAGTCACTCAACGCCGAGTGGCTCGTGACCGCGGCGGCGAGTTCACCGTCGAGGAAGGCCTGCATCGCTGCGGCGTCTTCGAAGAGCAGCAGCCCGCTGAACTGGCTGTTCGCTTCATCCAGCGCCCAGAGCTTCCAGATCAGGCCATCGGTGGCCGCGAACTGCTCGGCCAGCGGCGAGATCTCGGCCTGGAACTCGTCCACCGGCACGTTATAGTTGAAGGTAATGTCCAACAGCGCTTCGCCCTCGCCCATCAGCTTGTGCGAGACTTCGATGTCGGTGGCGAGTTCGAGCGTATTGTGGATGGGGCAACGCGCCAGCCATTCGTCGACCAGGAACTGGGCATCCTCGTCGTTGTCGACGCCGATCTCCAAGTTGACGCGTACGGCCTGGAGCGACGAGTCGATCGATGGATCGGCCAGACCGCGTGGGTCCAGGTCGGCCTCCACGACACTGATCACGCCGTCAAGCGGGATGTCGTTGTCGATGGCGGCCTTCTCAATAATGACTGCGCCGCATGAGCCTAGCGCTGCCAGTGTCAGATCCAGCGGGTTGACCTCCAGGTTGGGGCCGCCCAGCGGGGGAACCGAGTCGACCACCAGGTAGTTGTCACGGACATTGACGATGGATCGGCCGGGCTGATTGGACAGATCGACCATTACGGTGGCGGTGGCCAACCCCTCGGCCGACGGCCCGCCCATCTCCTCATCATTGTGGGTTACGACGATGGGGGCGGACTTGATCAGCGTTCGGTAAATGGGGCAGCGGAGCGTCCACTGTTCGAGCAGCGCGGCAGCCTGTTCGGCGTCCACGCCCTCCAGATCGGCATGGGCGCGGAACTCCTGCACGCGGGGATTGTTGTCGCTGGCGCCGGAGAGTCCAGTGGCGTCGAAGTCGCCCTGAATGGTGAAGGTGGCGGCCGTCATCGGAATGCCCAACTCCTGCGCTGCCGTCTCATAGACGAAGAGGCCGCAGGTGCCCAAGGATGCCAACATGGCCTCCACGGGGTTCATCTCCTCGGCCGGGTGGCCCAATGGCGGAGCCGAGTCGACGAGGAAGGTGTTGTTGCGCGCAGTGATGATGGTGCGCCCGAACTGGTTGGACAGTTCAGTGGAGGCCGAAGCCGTGGCCAGATTGGACGCAGCGGGCGCGGCCTCTTCCTCGGCAGCCGGCGTTGGCGTAGCGTCCTGAAGCGTGGGGGCGGCCAGCGCCGCGGCCGGGGCCAGGATGGCAGAAGCCAACAGGGCTAAGCAAATCAGTAGTCCAGCAATTCGATGGGTCATAATTTCTCCTCTTTTAGGTTGATACGGCACGGGAGCGAGCGCCCAATAAGCAGGGCACGATCAAATGATGGCATGCAGTGTCTATCAGCCAACTAACGGGTGACTCACGGCTGACTCACAACCGACTCACATGGCGCGCTCGGCCAGGGCCTGCATCTGCTCGGCCAGGAATTCATCCAGCATGCGCCAGTCTTCAAAGTAGTAGGTCTCGCCGCTGAGCACGTGCTGGGCTTTGCCGCGCACGATCGTGCGATCATGCTCGTCGCGCTCCTGCCAGAGGCGCACGGAGAAGAGTTGGCTGGCATCCAGGGTTGGCGGTTGTGGGACGGTCGATTGGTTCATCATTTCCCTGCCGTTGCAAAAGAATATTCGTCGCTTGCGTCATCAAGCATGGCGGGCACGAGCATGGCGATCTCGGCCCAGGTCCGGAAATAGCGGGTTTCGGCGGTTGCCAGATTCTTGATTTCCCCGCGCCATTCACTGCGCTCGGCATCCAATTGCTCCTGCCAGAGCCGTAGCGTGAAGAGAGCCGGCGGGGGAGAACGGGGTATGTTCTGCATGGGTGCATGCCTCCTTGCGTGTGTGGTTCAAGCCGTGCTGTGATTCAGCATGGCCCAAGCATAGGCGAGCAGGCGTTTCGTAAGCGTTTCGCCCTAGAAAGAGGGCGTTTCATTGGAGACAGAAGGGAGAATAGATAATGAGCAATAGATAATTGCCAATGGTCAATGGTCGACGCGACCATTGAGCATTGGCAATTATCTATTGTCGATTAGGCATTAAGAAAAAGGCGTGGTCTTCTAGCGCCCAAAACTGCTCCGCTTCACCGGGGTCGTCGATTGTGGCGACGCGGCGCTCGAGTTGGTTTAGAGCACGTGTGCGCACCGCTGCCGCGCAGGACACGTTTTCCTGACTGCTGAAGATCATGTAGCAGGTGCGGAGGGTGCGTGCGCTCTCAACTGTTCGTTCCATGGGATGGTTGCACAGCGCCCGCCAGATCGACTCAGCTAGCGCGTTGGCGGCGGCTACATCGTTGCGAAGCAGGGCGAGGCGCGCCAGACCCGCCGTCGCATAAAGCATGTAGATCGATTGGCCCATCTTGGCGTGGAGCGCCTGGCCTTCGGCGTAGTGCTGGCCCGCTTCCTCCATGCAGCCGAGCGCCTCCAACGCATAGCCCAAGCGCGTCGAGACCTGCGCAGCAAAGCGAAGATCGCCATGCCCTGCAATCAAGTCCAGCGTCCTGGTCAGCTCGTCGCGCGCCGGCCGATGGTCGCCCGATAACAGGTGAATCAGGCCAAGATCGCAACGCGCCTTTACTTCAAAATGGTGGTTGCCAAGGGCGTTGAGCGCATCGCTCGCTTTCTGCACCAACGCACGCGCGCGGGTCAGTTGGCCCATCTGCATGTGCATGGCGCCCAAATGGTGTCGCGCCACAAATGTACGCCAGTAGTCCGGATTCAACTCGCCTACGCTTAAGCACGCTTCGAAGTACTCCCGCGCACGCCGATAATCGCCCTTTTGAGTAAAGCAGACGCCCAAGTTGCTGAGTATGATCTCCTCCGTACGCAGGTGGCCAATCTCACGCGTGAGGGCCAAACCCCGCTGGTAGTCTGCTTCGATCAGATCAAATTCAGCCAATCCGGCGGCGGCGCGAAGATAGCCATATTTGTTGTAGATCATGGCCATCTTGCGTTTGTCCCCGCGCGCCTCGGCGATGGCAGCCGAACGCGTGAGCAGTTCGAGGATCGCCTGTGCAGGCATCCCGGAAAACATACCCGCGGCCGCATACATTTCGAGACTGGTCGACTCGATCTCGCGCTCGCCCGCGCGTTGTGCGTACGCTACTGCACGTTCAAAGAGGGGCACGGACTCAGCCATGCGCGACTGTGTCCAGTAGCCATACGCCATATGCTGATAGGCCCGCGCCAAGGCGGCATCATCCGCCAGGCGTTCGGCCAAAGCTACTGCGTCTCGGGCTGCATCCACGCTCGCACGCCCGTCGCCAATTGTCCCTGCGTAGTGTGCGCGATCGACGTGCAGCTTCATGCTACGGCGTACATCTTCGCCGGCCAGGCCCGCCAGCAGTTGCTGACGCTCTTCCAGACTCTGCCGCCAACGCTGGTGCTGCATGGTGGAATAGAAGACGCGCGCCTGGTCATGGAGCAGATCGAAGCGCACCCAATTATCTTGCGGTACATGGTCCAGCGCGGCATCAAACATCTTCTCAGCATGCATGAACGCGCTCTGCGAGAAGGCGACCTCAGCCGCCTGTCGATAGTAGACAAAGGCACGGTCAGAGGCGCCGGCCTGAGCAAAGTGCATGGCCAGCGTCCCGGCAACTTCATCGAGACGATCCTGGCTAAGGGATTCCAGCGCCACCGCAATCTGACGGTGAAGCAAGCGCCGCCGCGCGCGGCTGATCTCAGCGTACGCGACCTCGCGAATGCGGTCATGGCTAAAGTCATAGCCCGAGCCATCCTGTTCGCGGATCAGGCGCCGCGACCACAGGTCGTCCAGGGCATCGACTAGTTCTAGCTCATCAACCGCCAAGGTCGCAGCCAAAAGTTCGTAGGTAAAGTCGCGCCCGATCACTGCGGCGGCGTTGGCAACCTGCTGGACGGATGGTGCAAGCTGGTCAAGGCGCGTCTTGACCAGTGCGTAGATCTTGGGCGGAATCGCAGCGCCGGTTGCGGTAGCGCTGCCGTCAGCCGCACGATCAGCCGTAGCTGGCGCAACGTCCTGTAGGCCCTCATTCCAGCCGCTGCGCACTGTCTCAATCAGATAGAGCGGGTGGCCTTCAGAAGTATCATAGAGTCTTGCTGCATCGTCATCCGCCAGTGCGTCGTCGCTCGTCTGCTGCGCCAACTCGACGCTTTCGGACCGGCTCAGCGGCCCAAGGTGCACCTCAGTGAGCTGCTCGGCATGGCGCAGCGCGCCCAACAGCGTGGGTAGAGCGGGATTGTCGTCCGCTTCCTCGCTGCGAATGCCGAGCACAATGAGCAGCGGCGTGCGGCGTTTACTGTGTAGCAGGAATTGGAGCAGATTCAGCGTCTCTCCGTCACTCCACTGGAGGTCGTCCAGATGCAAGAGAAGCGGTCCGTCGACTTTCTGCACCAACTGGACAAACGCCTGATAGAAGCGCTGCTGCTGCCAGGCTTCAGCCAGGGGACCGGGCTGCGGCAGGTCGGGACGCTCAGCCAGCAGACCGGGCAGCAGGCGGGCCAGTTCGACCCGCCACAGATCGTCGACCGCCTCAACGGCCTGGCGCAGGCGCGGCGTGCGCAGCCAGTCTGTTACCGGCGCGTAGCTCAGCGCCCCCTTGGCGGCATAGGAGCGGCTTGACGCGGCGGCGTGACCCTGGCGCTTCACCCAGTCGACAATCTCTTCGGCCAGCCGGGTCTTGCCGATGCCGGCCTCGCCCCAGACAGCGACGCAGTGGGCCTCTCCTTGCGCGGCAAGGCGCCATGCCTGGCGTAGCAGCTGCCACTCCGTATGACGTCCTACCAGCAGCGGTCGTCCAGCCGCTTGGGGAGTTTCACCGGGGAGCGCGTCCGGCGCCTCATGGTGCAATAGACGGGCATGAATCTCCTGCATGGCCGGAGCTGGATCGACGCCCAACTCGCGGCGCAGCAGCGTCGCACAGGCATGGTAGGTGCGCAGGGCCGCAGCGCGGTTGCCCTGCGCGGCATAGGCCTGCATCATATGCTGATAAGCCGTTTCCTGCAGCGGGTCGTGATCGCGCAGCGCAACGGCTGAGGCGAGCGCTGCGTCATATTGGCGCTGGGCCATCTGCGCCTCGATCAGTTGCTCCAGGACGGCAACAAACCGACCGCGCAGTTGCTCACGCGCACTCAGCACCCACTCGGCATAGGAGTCGGGCAGCAGTGCGCCCTGATAGCATGCCGCGGCGTCAGCGAGCAGGCGGATGCGTTCATTCGCTCTCTGGCAGCGATCTGCCTCTGCCTGACGCTGCTGGAAGCGTGCAACATCCACCTCAATCCCGGCATCCGCCCGCCAGGTCACCGTGTCCGCTTCGATGGCGATTGCTTCGGCGACCGCGGGCCATGCCTGCTTGAGCTTGTAGAGCAGATTGCGCGTGTTGGTCCGCGCCTGGCCTTCACTGGACTCTGGCCAAGTCTTGTGAGCAATCTGTATCCGCGTAACCGGCGTGCCGGGCGAGAGCGCGAGCAACGTAACCAGCTCCACAAGCCGGGACTGGCCAAGCGCAATCGGCTCGCCGTGGTGGACGAGCTGAAATGATCCCAACAGCTGTAGCGAGCTATGCGGTGCAGACATCATCCGTCCATCGGGGTGAGCGGTGGAGCAATCCGAGCGTGTCACGCATCATACCGTCCCAGGAACAAGACGGCAAGAGATCAAACAGAGTTGCTGCTGAGATTTTGACGATAGGCCGCGAAAAAGGCCGGATGAGGCTGATTCGATGCCAAACCATTGATCAGCCCTCAGCTCAATTTACCCACCTCGCGCGACCAAACCGCTGCGCTTGACGTAGTGATCCATACAGCGCAAAATCAAGTCACGCGTGCAGTGACGCAGATTAGTAAACAGGAGAAAATTCGCATGAATCGTCAAAGTCGTATCTTTCTGCAAATCACGGCCCTACTTGCCATACTGCTGTTAGCTACCGGCTGTTCGATGGGCAACCTGGGGCTCAACGTCAACATCGAGGACGGTCAGTTGACGGCCACGGTGCGCATCGGTCAGGAGATTGTCAACAAGCTGATCGACAAGGCCGGTGATTCGGTCAAAGTCGAAGATGACGACTTCCTGGAGGAGGTCTACGGCGTCGATTTTGTCGAGCCGGATACCATTCGGATTGACGGCGAGTATCGTCTGGCGGACGGCAGCACGACGCGGGGCACGATCGACTTCGAGATCCTCGCCCTGGCCGGCACGATCAAGATGGAAGTGACCGACGTCAATGCCCAGGGCTTGACGCTCGATACGCCCGTCATCCGCGAATTGAACGAGGAATTGGCGCGGGAGTTTGCCAGAGACATCGGCAAACACGGCTATGACGGCGACGGCATTGCCGACGTCACCGTAACCAACGACGCGCTGGAAGTGACCGTGACGGGATCAATCTCAAACTAGCGTTCGCGCAAAATTTGATCGGCGCGCAGCGGCCCGGCTATACAAATGCCGGCCGCCGCTGCGCCGGAAACGTTCACTCGGTCTGTCTGACCAAAAGCCGGACGGGGCAACGCATGTCTTTCTCTGCACCACACATCCATGCCGAGTGCATCGGCAATCTCTATTTGACGAGTTTGCGAACTTGTTCGTGCCGATGCATTTAGGTTCCGCCACAGCAAAACGGGTCGTCAATTCAAGATTGGCGGAACACTAGGTGCGTAGCGATTGCGCCAGCCGCGCCAATGCATCACTTGCGCCCACATTGCCGGGAAAGACCACGTAGGTCAGGCCCGGGAAGCGGCTTTCCGCGCCGGCGCGCCAGACGGGGACGCCGGGCAATGCCTGGCCCAGCACCAGCGCGCGACGCATGCCCAGACCCGCGGTCGCCACGTCGCTCGACGTGATCCCGCCCTTGGCCACCAGCACGGCGGGCCGCGCCGTCAGCTGCTGAAGAACCCCGACCAATCCACTGGAAATAGCGTTGCCGATCGCCAGCGACCTCTGGACATCGGCGCCGGTGATCAGCTCGCGGCTGGTGTAGACGACAACGACCGCGCCGCCGGCAAGCGCGTCAGATGCCGTGGCCGCGGCGCGCGCGATTTCGGCCGCAGCATGCGACTCTTCCAGCAGCGCCCGGGCGTTAAGCTCAATGGCAACGACGCCGGGCGTACGCAACAGTGCGGCCAGCTGATCGGTGCTCTTCTGCACATACGAGCCGATCACAAAGAGGATGCCGCCGCTTCCTGGATTCAACTCCTGGGCGGATAACAGGGCGCGCTCGGGAATGCCGGCCCGGACGCGAACAAAGGAAGCAGCGGTCCGATACATGTAGCGCCGTCCACTCGCTTCCGCCGCCAAGAGTCCCAACACAAAGACTTCCACATCGCGATAGCTCACCGCGTTGACGACGCAGACACTGCCCTTGGGCAAAGCCAACAGCGCCCGGGCAACGGCATCGGGCCCGCGCTGACGGAGTGTGTCCAACGAAATCGACGCAACGTCTTTGGCTTGGACGGCGCCGTCTGTCTTTTCTTCTACCCAGTCGCGCAAGTTGGACGCGCGAAAACCAAAGGCCGCGTCCTGGGCAAACTGCGTTTCGCCGGCCGGCACGAGCATGTCACCCTCGGCAACATAGTGCACGTCATCGATGGTGTAGCGACCGCCCTCCAGGAAAAAGGGCACGACCAACGTGGCGTCAACGTCACTGCCCAAAGCGGCAACCAGCGCATCGACCTCACCGGGGAAGTGACCGCGCAGCGTTGAGTCGCTCCGGCTGACCACCGCGATGTCAACGCCCGCTGTCTCAGCGGCCGTTGCCGCGGCGGCGACGCGTAAATTCCGGCCGATCTCGGCATTGCGGGCGGCCGCGGCGGCAGGCGGCAGGCTGCGCGAGTTGGTCAGTACGTAATACGCCGGTGCATCCCGCTTCAATTCCGCCGCCAGTGCTGGGACGGACCATTCGGTGAGTACCGCCACGTCATGCACGGTCTGGGTGCCGGTCGGATCGTCGTCGAGGACGACCAATATACGGCCTGAAGCGCGGACTGCCGCCTGAATGGCCGGCAGGAGATCATCGGGCCATTCGGGCGGCAAAGCTGCGAGCAGGGTGGATTTGTCTCTAGACGCCATTGCGCTCCCTTGGTAATGATACAACCCGCCGCTCGATAGAACGCGGACAGGCCGGGATGGGGCGAATTTATCCTGAGCTTCCCTGCCTTTATCTGCGCAAATTCGCCTAATCTGACCAATCAGCGTTCCATTTCATCGCCGCCTCGATCGGCGCCGCTTGATGTCGACACTTCGTCAGGCTCAGCCCAAGCAGGCTCAACCGGCGGCTCACCTTGATGGCAGAATCGGGGGCCGGCTGGCTCACTGCTACAGTCCGCGCACCGGCGGCGCCTGTTCTCCCTTGGGAATGCGCAAGACTTGCGCGTATTCGCCATCGCTCAACTTGACGCTATACCAGACATCGCCCTGCTTCTCACGGCGCTGCGCCTGCTTGCCGTCAACAATGATCCAGGTGGGCAGGCCGCGCTCGTCCACCGTGGGCGAGCAGGCGTAGCCGGCGAAGGTCGGCCCGCTGGCCAGTTCATCGGCGCTGGGCCCGACCGGCTCGGCCAGGGCAAAGCTCCAGCCGCGCTGGCTGAAATAGGCGCCGATCTTCTCGGCGCGTTGCAGCGTTTCGACGATGGTCTGCTGGTCGTCATCGGCGCTCACCTGTAGGGTGATGGGCACGCCGGCAGGGCTGATGAAATCGATCGTGGCTCGGCACATGGTCGGGGGACTCCTTTCGGCCGGGTACTAATGGTGCGGGTATCGGGTTACGCTTCGATTATACGATAATCTGGGATTGAAGAGTAGCATGAATTCCGCGCGCCCGCAGGCTCATTTCGGCGCAAGCGGGCGTAGCCATTCCGTGCAGATTAGCCGCTCACCCCTTCGCCGGACGCCACATTGGGCCAATGCACATCAGCAGCACAAGGACATTGAAGAATACGTTTGACGGGTTGCCAGACGCCCACGATCCTGCGCTGTCCAAAAGGAACCAGGCCAAAACACTCGTTAGCACAGACTTGCGCACACCCTCAGGCGCTGCATCATAGACCCAGTGCCGCAGACACATAACCATGATCCCCCAGCCAAAGAGGAAGCCGCCCGTGAGCGCAGATAGAAAGCGCGTCGTTGGGTCCGTATAGGTCTGTAGCCCGTCGAGCGGCCAGCTGAGCAGATCGAGCGACCATCGTGCGAATTCTGCCGTGGATTCCATGGAACCCAAGGCGAAGACCGGGCCAAAGCTCGCGATCACAATCGCCGTGATGATCAGCCAAAATTTGTGAAACCGCTGCGTCATGATTCTATCCATTTTTGCTCCTCACATCGTTGTGCATCAACCTTCGGCCGAGTTTCGCGACAATAGGTAGACCAAGGGGGAAAAGACCCCAACGACAAGCGTTGCCACAATCCAGGGCCACGGATTGCGCGCCTGCGCTTTCGCGTCGCGGTACATCCAGACCATAATGAGTGCGAGCGCAATCAAGAGGTCCACATAGATTTGCAATGCCCCCCAACTGCTAGTGATCGACGCAAAAATGCCTGTCAGGCCGTCAACCCAAAGGGCGATCGCGGTCAGAATGCCAAACGCCACCAATATGAGCAGCAAGATTGTGCGCTCGGTTGTTTGTTTCATGTCAACATCTCCCAATTCACCTTGTAGCACATGCTACATATTTTCATTATTGTAGCATGTGCTACAAAATACACAAAATCCGGATAGTGGTAAAATGATGGTATGAACAAAGTCGCCGTGAAGAAACAACTGATTATCGAGCGCATTGCTGACCATCTCTTGGCAGAGGGGTTGAACAAGACGGGGCTCCGCCTGCTGGCACAGGTAGCCGGCACGAGCGACCGGATGCTGATTTACTATTTCGGATCGAAAGAGGCTCTGCTTAATGAAGTCTTGGGGACGATCGCGGCCAACGTCACGGTTCAGCTCGATGCACTGCTCGGCACGCAGCCGCGCCCGGCTGGCGAGCTGCTTGCGCAATTGACTTCTCTGACGATGAGCGAGTCATTTACGCCCGCCGTCCAACTCTGGTTTGAACTGGTGGGGCTGGCGGCGCGTGGTGAAGAACCCTATCTGTCCAATGCGCAAATCCTGGCGAACAATTGGATTGCGTGGATCACTGCGCGGCTCGACGACTCTACGCAGCAAGATCCGGCCGACTTGTATGCCCACCTAGAGGGCCGGCTAATGCTGAAGCTAATCAACGGCTGAATAAGAACGTAACGAAGTTAGGAGCCAGCTTGAATCTCACAGAACCGGCCATCCTCTTTGGAGCCATTAGTTTGCTCTTGCTGGCCTACACCAATCGATTTTTGGCCCTGGCCAGTCTGGTACGCACCCTCAACCACAGCGAGGACGAAATTGGCCTGCAGCAGCAGATCGCAAACCTGCGCCAGCGTATCGCCCTCATCAAGTATATGCAGGCGTTTGGCACCCTGAGCTTTCTACTCTGTACGCTCGCAACATTCGCCATCTTTCTCCATGAGGTGCGGGTCGGTGAAGTGCTGTTCGGCGTCAGTGTTGTGGCGCTGCTGATCTCTCTGGCACTCTCGCTGTATGAGATTGTGATTTCGACCGAGGCGTTAAACATCGTGCTGGATGGGATTGAGGACGAGTAGAAAAAAGAGTGCGGCCCAACCGCACCGCGAACATAGAGGAGATGAACACCATGAAGACACGACGACTTGGAACCTATGGGCCGGATGTGCCGGTAATCTGCCTGGGTGCGTGGCCGCTCGGCGGCGGCATGGGCGCGCTGCCCGACCAGCAGGTCATCGACACGGTCCATGCCTCCCTGGACTGTGGCGTCAACTTTATCGACACGGCCGAGGCCTACCGCAGCAGCGAATCGGTGCTGGGCAAGGCGCTTGCAGGCAAACGGGATCAGGTCATTTTGGCCACAAAATTGTCAAAAAACCATTCTTTGACCCACATGAACGAGGCCATCGAGAACAGCCTGCGCGCCCTGGGCACTGACTACATCGACCTCTATCAGCTCCATTCGCCCAAACCGGAGTACCCGATTGAACAGACGATGGACGGGCTTCTGCGGCTTCAGGAGCAGGGCAAAATCCGCTACATCGGCGTCTCAAATTTCTCGGCAGAGCAACATGCGGAGGCCATGCAATACGGTCGCATCGACAGCTCACAACCGATGTACAGTCTCTTCACCAGACAAACGGGGGAGGAAGTTCTGCCCTTTTGTGCGCAACATGGCATTGGGGTCATTGCTCACTCGCCCCTGGCGAAGGGTCTGCTGACCGGCAAATATGCTGCGGATTACCGGTTCCCCGCTGACGACGAACGAAGTCGGATGGCGGCTTTTCAGGGCGACCGCTTCACCGATGCGTTGCACATCGCAGACCAGCTCAAACTGTGGGCGGCGGCAAAAGGCCACACGCTGGTTGAGTTGGCAATTGCCTGGACGCTGGCCAACCCTGCCGTGACCTCTTGCATCGTCGGGGCCAAGTCGCCGGAGCAAGCGATCAGCAATGCGGCTGCCGCCGAGTGGGTGCTCACCCCAGCCGAGCTCAGCGAGATCGATCAGATTCAAGGCGACTTCCGCATCTCGAGTCTGCATGTCTAGGTTGTGATTGGGGACATTGTCGGAACAATACAATCCATGGGGCTAGCCAATGACTACGTGTCGGGAGCGGCGGTTAGCGAGCGGGCGACGTGGCAAAGTGAAACATGTCGTCGAAAAAGGTCAACTGCGGCGCCGGAGGTTGAAAAAGACCGAAATTTTCGTGCAAATGCCGGTTGACGTACGCGAGCGTTTGTGTGAGGTCATCCTCTTCTTCTTCCGTCAGCTCGATGAGCCTGTAGGCAAGTGAAATATGAAACTGATAGCTGTCGTGATCCGCGAACCGTACGCCCGTCGCTTCCGCAACCTGATCACGGTACGTGCGCAGGACCTGATCCGTCTCCCGGTCAGCCGGCTCCAGGTTAATCGCAAAGCTGCGCCGCGCTGTTTCCCGAAACCGCAGTCGCATGGCAGCCGGCGGGGGGATGTCGGCCACGGCATTGATGAAGAACTGATCGGTTTGAGCCAGCGGCGCGTCTAGCGGTAGCCGGAACGTCCAGTTGGCGGGCAGGCGCACTTCGTCACACAGAAGCTCCATCACAGTCATGTGAAAGCTACTGGGCGGCAATAGGGCAAACTTGTGAGCGTACGGCAGTTCCCGAATCTGCGTTTGCACCCATTCCCCAAGGTGAAAGATATGCGAATCGGGCGGGACAAAACAAATGATCGTGTTCCCTGCAAAGGTACGCGGTCTGCCGTCCGCATAAAACTTGCGCCCCACTTCACTCGTATAGCACACTTCGCCGTCTTTCCTTCTGCTTTGGGGCATCATTCCCGCTCGCGCTACATGTAAATGCTCGTGCACACGCCTGCGCTCCCCTATCTGCATCGTTGGGTCACAGGACAGCGTTGAAGATACCATGGACGAGTCCCTCGCGCCAGATGGAAATTACATGGGGAAGAACTTCACGCTGTCCTGACGCGGATCGATGCGGGTTACGCGATCGGCTACGACGCGAGTCGGCGCCGCTCCTACTACACCACCCCAGGCGCCATAACCACATTTTTGGATAGGATGCGTTCCCATTGACCGATCAGTCATCCCAGCCGCCGACGTGTCGTCATTCATTTGTTTCCGAACTTGTCACGTAGGGCAGGAAGGTTTGCCAGAATCCCGTAGCAACGGCATTGCCGGCTAACAATACTGACGACTGTGGAATCACGGCATCGCTGCGAAGAGCGTCCCCCCATGTCGAGACTTGATAAGCTCTGCCAGGCAGCCCAAAGCGTACGGTATCACCGCCCAACGTGAAGGGCTCGGCGCTAAGAATGGCAAACGCACCGTTGCCGACAGCCAGACCACGGTCGGGACCCTGAACACTAAGAATATCCTGGAAGCGCAGTGATGCAGTCGTAACAGCTGTACCATAGGCGAAGGATTGCGGATTCTCAAACGAGGCGGCGGGAGTCGCCTGGTAGTAATAGGTGATCTCACCGACTGAATCAAGCGCAAATATTGAACGCAAATCATCGGCAAGTGCGGCCCGTGACGATAGTGTCGCCGTGGCGTAGTAGGTGAGGTAAGCTGTGGATTCCGAGGGGTTTAAGGGATTGGAGAAGAGATCCTGAGGCGCGACGCCTTGAACATCATATAGGTACCCGTACGCAGTGAAATTGACGCCGACTTGGTCAATACGCCCCACAAACTGATAGGTACCCAAGCCGATTCCAGTAGCGGGCTCTTCCTGTGAGTCCAGTTGTTGCCCGGTGACCAGCAGCAGTGAAGCCAACAGGCCGAGCGTCACAAGCACCACCAGAAGGGGTTTTCGTAGACGGATGATGCGATCTTGCATGGTTGACATGATTTGCTCCTAGTGAATAGTACAATCGATATCGGACTCGGTTTTCTCCTGAATAACGACAAGGGTTGTCAGGCATATTCCTCTCTTTTTGATCAGTCCGGGAGTCCTAAAAAACCATTCAGGCGGTAGGCACGATCCGCACGACCTTGCCGGTACTGCCCCGCTCTACATCTGGCATCCATGCGACGACGACTTCTGGAACGACGGCGTTCAACTGCGCGAGCGCATCCCGTACCGCACTCACGAGCGCCTGTTCGGAAACCTGATGGGCCTTGCCGCTCAACTGCAAGCAGAGCCTGTCATCTTCCTGGATAACTTTCCAGCCGATGACGGGGAGAGCGTCCAGAATGCGGTAAAAGATCATCGGGTGTACGGCAACAGTCTCGCCGCGGCCGTCGGGAAAGTGTAGAACGTTTTCAAGACGACCTTGAATGTGGTCGATGAGTGCGAAGGCGCAGCCACAGGAACATGGCGTCGTCGACATGCATACGCTATCGTTTAATTCGTAGCGAATCAGTGGCAGCGTATGGTTGAAGAGCACGGTAAGGAGCACCTTGTCACCATATTCTCCGGGCTGGACAGGACGATTCCATTTGTCTACAACCTCAAAGATGTACAGATCCTCAAAGAGGTGCAATCCGCGTGAACGTTCGCTTGCGCCCCACTGTGTGAGATGATGGGCATGGCATTCTACAGCAAAGGTGCCGCCTTCGGTCGCGCCATATTGATTGAAGACGGCGTTTCCCCAAACAGCCTCAAGCCGGAGCCGGAGTGCGGGTGACAAGACTTCAGCAGAGCTAACGACCCGCTGCGGTGCGATCTTCAAGCGACCTGCGCGCTGTTCCTCTGCCAAGATACCCGCCATTGAGGCATAGGTTGCCAGGATTTGAGGTTGGTAGGCGTTGAGTTGCCGTACGATCGCCTCGACTGGTTCACCGACATCCAGTCGGAGCATGGGCAGCCAAGAGCTTTGCACCGTGGCGCCGATGCGCGCGGACATGTGCCAGGGCGTGGCAGAGGCGACAACGGCCATTTTGGGTCGACGAATTGTCCCCCAAAATGAACCGATGTGTTGCTCAAAGCGCGAGAATGACGCAAGTACGATCGCCCGCGATTGAATAGAATAAAGCTGGCATTGCTGGTTGTGCCGGACGACCGATTCACAATATACCGATTGAGAAACTGGTCGTCCTTCCGAATAACCCGGGCGTGGGCCGCGATCGCGTCACGGTCGACTAAAGGGTCCGTGACAATTTCGTCGAAACGGTCATACACCATGGATTTCGTAAGGATCGGCAGTTCGTTCAAGGGACGACCTGTCAGACCCGCATGGAATTCTCGATAGAATGGGGAATGGGTATAGGCATGGGCGCGCAGCCCGGCCAACGCCGTGGACTGGTGCTCATCGATGTCCTGTCGCGTCCACGCCTCCTGACGCCGCAGGCGCCTGAGGGCCAACAGCATATCCGCAGTCGTAAGCACTGTTCCCACGGTGTACATCCTTTGCCAGTGATCGGCATTGCATAACGCTGTACCGTGAATACTGATCCGCGCAGACTCTGTCCAGACTGCTTTGATGCGGACACGGGCTGTCGATGCACACCTCCATTGTCGCGCTCGTGTCAAGGCCGCGGCTACGTCTGGCACTATCTACTCTCCCCGTAACGTTTCCGGTGCCGGCGAAAAAGAACGCGGATTAGATTATGGTATACTGACCCCGTTCTGCTGATCCGGATTTTTCCGGCTCACCCCGCGTTGTGTGCGTTCCAAATAAGGAGGAGAAGATGAAACTTGGCCTTCAAGTTGCTGAGTTCAACTGGCCCGGCAGTCCGACTAACACCGGCGCCAGATTGGTAGACATCGCGCAGGCCGCGGACGCTTCGGGGTTTGCGTCGCTGTGGGTGATGGACCACTTTTTCCAGATGGACATGCCGCAGATGGGCCTACAGCCCGAAGAGCCTATGTTTGACGGCTATACGGCCTTGGCCTACATGGCGGCGGCAACCGCTACGATTCAGTTGGGCACGCTGGTTACCGGCGTCAACTATCGGCACCCGGGGCACCTGATCAAAACGGTGACCGGGCTGGATGTGCTCTCGGGCGGACGCGCATGGCTGGGAATTGGTGCGGGGTGGTATGAGCGGGAGGCGCGCGGATTGGGCTTTCCCTTCCCGCCCATTGCCGAACGCTTTGAGCGGTTGGAGGAGACGCTGCAGCTGGCTCATCAGATGTGGCGGGATGACGTTACGCCCTTTGCGGGCAAGCACTACCAGCTCGCCGAGCCCATGAATCATCCACAGCCGCTGACAAAGCCCCACCCGCCCATCCTCATCGGCGGCGGCGGTGAAAAGAAGACGCTGCGTCTCGTGGCGCAGTACGCCGATGCCTGCAACCTCTTTGCGTTTATGGGCTTGGACGAACTGCAGCGCAAGCTCGACGTGCTTAAAGCCCATTGTGATGACGTAGGGCGCGACGAGAGTGAAATCGCGAAGACGATTCTGACGACCGTCAACCTCGGCACAGGCGGTATGACGCCTGCAGACCTGATCGACCAGTGTCGATCCTGGGCGGAGATTGGCGTCGAACACGTCATCTTCAACATGCCCAACACCCATGAAATTGACCCCATCGAGACCATCGGACGGACGGTCCTGCCTGAGATTGCGGGGCTGTAGCCTGAGGACATCAAGATCGCGGAGCGTTGGCTTTTTGTCACGCCAGGCTAGTGCTCCGTTGACAATTGGTCGTAACGTCCCCGGCACGGGCGCCTGCAAGTCTGCTAATCGGACGTTCTGCCGCCCGTGCCGGGGACGTGGCAGGCGCAAAGTCGCTGGTTTTCGAACCTTCAACGGAATCGAATCAGCAGATACGTTCGCAATATGGTTATCGAAACAAGAAAGGCCGATCAATCGCTTCCGCCCGCGCCGGATTTTGCCTGTCGTTTGGCGGTGACTTGATTGAGCAGTTGGCGCGCGATGGTGGCGGTAACCGCGGCCACGACGATCAGCTCTAGCAGATTTGCGTCCGCGGCGGTAATGATCGACACTGTGAGGGGTTGACGTTGGTATTGGAGATGATCCAATCTCCGATTACCGCCGGCGCGCTGCCGCTGAACTGTCCTTCAAGCAGGTACTTGGGGGCCCACGACTCGTCAACCGACAGCTTCTGGGCTTCGGGATCCCAAATGACTCGCCGCAAGGTGGTAGAACCCGCCATGTACAGGTAGATCGTGCCATTGTGTCTACGCTGTGGAAGGCTTGCCGGCGGAGGGTTTTGACGAAACACTGATGAAAAACGCGTTCCGTCTCGAATCGCGTGGGCTCTCCGCTCGCGTTCGCAAACTGATTCGCAAAGGTGGCTCCGGATCAAATCTGTCTTGACGTCTCCACCATGGTTTGCTGCGATGCTGAATCAGAAAAATCGAAGTAGGTGGATGATCAGTCTGTCTTTTCATCCATTCAGCGATAGCGTGTATTGCAAAGCTTGTTGCCCCATCGCCGTCTGACACCATATCAAGATTCCAATGCGGCCAGACGATAGAGCAGCATCGTATAGAAACGCTTTTGCCGGCCGATCTGAGAGAGTTGTGGCGAGATGCAGATGTCGAGATGATCCAAGTTGCGCTCCCACTGCGTGTACCATTGGCCCGATCCGAAGTGCGTCACCGGTGTCTCAGCAGTCACTTCATCGCCTAGGGGATGGGAGCCATTGCTATGGGGATAGATTTGAGAATAGGTCGACACCAGACCATCATTTTCGCGCCAGACGTGACTCTCGAAGCCGGGCGTTGCAATCGGCGCCGGATCGAAACGTTTGCGACCGATGTAGGTGGACGGCGCCAGCAGGGCTGGATTCATCAGGGGTTCCGGGTAGTGCCAGCCGGTCAGCCAACTCTGCATGCTCTGTTCGGTGACATAGGCGAAGTAATAAGTGTCGGCATAGGTCTGGAGCATTGCATTGTCTGCATAGGCTCCTTGCAGCGACAGCGTGTAGGCTGCATTGTCGGTTCCCCAGAAGAAATTGGATTCTGTAATCCGTGATAGGAAATCGAATAGGCTTTCATCTGAGCCACGTACAAAGCCCCAATGGCTTAGATCCAGATCATATATCGCGTCCAGGATTCCACCGGTGGCATAGGCAGCAACTTCGATGGCAGCCAGCATGGGAACGATGCCGCTATCTTTTGGCAACAGACCGGTCTCTTCATCGACGCCGAAGAAGTAGGTGGCGGTGCTGCCGTTGAGCGAACCGGAGATTGAACTGATGGAACGAACCCAGTGTTGGCTGCTCCCCCATTCCCAGAAATCTTCCGCCAGGAGCTGCTGAAGCGAACGTATGGTGGGCGCGCCCAGACTATGGCCCACCAGGTGGACCGGGTGCGCTTCATCCCAGTCGGGCACAAACCCGTGTCCGGAGAAATCACGGCCAAAGCGGGCGTGGCCGGCCTCGGCCGCGTGAGCTGCCCCGTAGTCGACAACGGCCCCTTTGATCTGCGCCGCCAACTCGCAGGCGCGATCATGCGCAGAGCTGATGGGACCGAGGCTCGCTTCAAAGCGCGGTAGCGGCGATGGAATCTGAAACGCCGTGCCCCAGTAGCGTAGTGGCCCCAGTTCTTCCGGCCCAAAGCCAAGAATCCCGTGGACAAAGATGACAGGCCAGTGATTTGACATCTTGTTTCCCCTCCCTTTGAATGGTGCCGCATATCAGGCGTGGGGAGTCAGCCGCGGGCAGTCAATCAATTCTGGTGGAGTGATGGCTACAGAATCGCGACAAACTTGCAAAGAAGCCGTGTCCTTTGCGCCACAATGGACGATGCTGTCGGCTAAATCAAAATGCGACGCATTTTCGAGCGTATTGCCATCATTCCGGTCGACAAATTGGCCAATTTCATCGAGAATTCATTGCCCTGGTGAATTCGCAGACGGCATCATAGACTTGGGCAGTCGGGACGTCGAAATTGGTGTAAAATGCAAGGGTGGAGAATGAGTATGCTCATTTGGATACGAGCAGCATCAATCTACGCGGGGGCGAGTCGGAGGCAGCCCAACGCGCCGTTGAGGTGATGGAGGCGGTGGTAAGCAGACACGGCTACTCCAAAGAACAGCGGCCAGACTTGAAGTAGGTGGTGGTAAGTCTCATCATGAGCCAGGCATAGGCATGTAGATGTCCGAATGCCAATGAAGGAGAGTTAAGTGGAACAACCGAACCTGCTGCGACGCTGTGGTGCCGAGATGCTCGGAACGTTCGCTCTGGTGACTGCCGGCTGTGGCGCCATCATTGTCAACGACCTAACCGGAGCCATTGGCCACCTGGGTATCGCGCTCACTTTTGGCCTGGTTGTATTGGTCATGGTGGCTGCAACCGGACACCTAAGCGGCGCGCATCTGAACCCAGCAGTGACGGCAGCGTTTGCCTCAACCCAACATTTTCCATGGCGCGAAGTTCCGGCGTACATCGGAGCGCAAGTGCTGGGCGCGCTGCTCGCTGCAACCACACTCTATGGGTTGTTTGGCAATCAGGCGGCACTGGGATCGACGATACCGAGTGGTTCAGCCGGACAATCACTCGTGCTGGAAATCCTCTTGTCGGCGGCATTGATGTTCGTCATCACCGCCGTTGCAACGGACACACGCGCAGTCGGTGAACTGGCAGCCATAGCGATCGGATTCACCGTCGCCGCAAACGCGCTCTGGGGTGGACCGATCTCAGGCGCCTCCATGAATCCGGCCCGATCCCTTGGCCCCGCCATTGTTTCGGGCACATGGTCTGCACAGTGGATCTACATCGTCGGTCCAATCATCGGTGCCGCACTCGGCGCGATCATTTACCAGTCTATTCGTACACCTTACGATGAACCGGCCCCGAGTCTGCCGCCGGAAAGCTAGGCGCGCCGCCGGTCGGCTTGGGACTGACGCTTATTCACTTGATCTCTATCCCGGTGACCAATACTTCGGTCAACCCCGCCCGCAGCACCGGCGTGGCCGTGTACGTCGGGGGCTGGGCACTGGCCCAACTCTGGCTCTTCTGGGTAGCGCCCATCGCAGGCGGCCTGCTGGGTGCGGTCGTCTACCGCTTCATTGGGGGTGATGAGTAGTTTGCAGCCTGCTGGCTCGCGCCCCTCACCGGAGGGTCGCCGTGCCAATGATGCAGTGGCAATCACATCGTCCGTAACATAGTGGACCCGGTTAAAACGTTTCCTCGATCCTGGCCGGGCAAGGTTTACGCACAAAGTAATCTGTTGATTCCTCCATCGACACGAAGCAGTATTCATTCACAATTTCGGACGTTAGCATTCTGTCAAAAGTCCCTGCAAAGCGCTCAAACAGAATCTGGTCCGGTCGGCGGGCTCGAATGGCATCCGCTACCTGTTCCTCCGACAGTTGCCCCGCCATAATCCGTTTCCGCGTAAAGGCTGCCGTCCAGGGCGGGACAAGGACGCCGGCCTGAAACGCATAGAAAGGTCGATCCGTTAGCATCATGCCCGAGTGCTCCATGGCGACACGTTCGACAACTGCGAGCGTGTCGCCGTCAAAATTGGGCAGGGCGCGATACGTTTCTTCAGCAATCACGCGGTCAATCCGGGCCGGAAAGACACACACGGTCAGCGCGAGCAGGAGGATCAGCAAGGAGCCAAGTGCCAGCGACCGTACGTTGCTGCCAGCGCCGGCAACAGGCGGCTTGAGGTGGAGCGCGTTCACGAGCGCCTGCACGCCAAATGCGCTGAGCCATACCAGGGGGACGGTGATCAGCACAACATGATGATGCCACAGGGGACGGTGAAACAGGAGGAGCGCCGTCGACGCGAGGAGCCAGGTTAGCGGCAACAGCAATTGCCCCCGCCGCCAGTTTTCTAACGAGAGTAGACCCAGCAGCGCCAAGAGTACGGCCAACCCGTGGCGTAGGTATGTCTGGCGGAGGTATGAGCCATTCTGTGTCTGGGCAAACGCCGTGCGTGTTTCCGCGCCAAGATGCGGCAGGACAAGCTGCGCCATGTCGCCGGCGCCAAACCACCAGCCGATTACCCCATACGCGGCAACAAACACAACAGTCCAGATCAGCAGGGGCACGATACGCGGCAACAGGTTCTCTATGTTCACACCCTG
>CALNXY010000002.1:0-455863 GCA_942490705.1 uncultured Caldilineaceae bacterium
TGCGGAGCCGTTGCCCCCTAATGCTTTCTCCCATTGCACAGGCCCGCTCAGACAGAGACCCGATACGCCTCCCGGCCGGTACACCGCTTGCGCCCCAGCCCAGTGCGATAGCCTTGCTTGTATGCCACTTCCTGTTCGCGCCGGCGTCGTGCCTTGCGGCCGGCACGCAGGCCCTGGGCGTAGGCGTCGTGCCGTAGGTCGTCCAGCCGCCACAGCAGGGCGATGGCGATGCCTGCTGCCATGCCGGTCACGGTTCCTAGGATTACGTGCGTCTTCACGGCAGCACCTCCGCCAGCAGGCGATCCACGGCGCGAATGACGCGGCTGTTGCTGCCGCCACGGGTGGGGGTGTTGAGCAGGCCGGCGCCATAGGCCCGGCGCACTTTCTCGTTGTGGCCCAGCTCGTTGCTTGTCAGGCCCTCGCACAGAAAGTAGCGCGCCACGTCCAGCGCCCGCTGCTGCTGCAGCGCAGTGAGGCCCGTGAGCGCTTTCTCCTTGGCTCGGGCCGGCATGCTTAGGGGCGGCGGTTGCGATGGGCCTGGCTCGGGATCCGCGGAACGGCCGCCCTGTCCCGCAGGTCCGCCCCAGCGCCGCCGGATCTGGGCCGCCAGACGCCGCGTTTCGCTGAGATCCTGCAGGTGGGTCTGGATGCGCGTCATGCGCTGTCCTTCGACCCAGAGGAAGGCGCCGCTCCGTACGGGCAGCAGGTGCGCGCCCGATCCTGCCCGCCCGGTTGCCAGCTGGGCCGCGTTGGCGTCGACGACTGAACCCACCAGCCGCAAGGTCAGGTTGGCTTTGACGAGCGAGCCGTCATCTTTGCCCAGCGCTTTGGAGGTGGGATGCTGCGTGGCCAAAATCAGGTGAATGTTGGCGCCTGCTCCCTGACCGGCCAGCTGGCGCAGCTCCTGCTCGATCTCCGGTGCGTCCTCCAAGAGCTTGGCCGCTTCGTCGATGGCCACGACGAGCACGCTGTCGCTCGGAGCCTTGCCTTCGATGCGCTGTACCATTTCGCCATGCGCCCAACGGATGGCCTGGGCCATTTCGTCGGGACGCCAGGCGTAGCGCTTCACGTGGGGCAGGTCGGCCAGGGGCGCGAAGTCTTCCCGCTTGGCGTCGATCAGGACCAGCCGGCACGCGTCCGGCGCGGTGTTGAGGGCCAGCGATGCTACCATGGTGCGTAGCAGGGTCGATTTGCCGCCCCGCGTCTGGGCAAAGACGCCCACGTGGCCAAAGGTGCGGTCCAGCGTCACGCGCTCACGCTGCACCCCACTCCGCACCCACGAGCGACCGACGAGCATCTGCCCCTCGTCTAGCTGGAGGTCGTCGACTGCTAGGGGCAGGGGCGCGGGCGCTGGATGCGGGACTTCAAGAATCGCCCGGCCTTCACGCAGCCGGACCGGCAGTTCGTCGTCCCGCCACACCGGGCGCAGCGCGTCGGTCAGTTCCGGCAGCAGCCGCTCGACGTTGGCGATGCGCACGCCCCGCCCGCGGGCAATGCGGTAGAGCACAAAGGCGCGCCCTGCGACCAGGATTGCGCCCTGGCCCGGTACGCCCGCGTCGATGCCAAATTCGAGTAGCGTGCGGTTGATGGCCAATCGTCCCGCTTCAATCTGCTTGATGACGGCGCTCTGCGCCTCTTTTCCGCTGGAATTCGCTGTAGGATTCATCTGCTGTTCTCCAATCTGTCGGTAATTTCTACCAAAGGATTGAAGCCAGCGCCGCCACGTGGTATAGTAGCGGCACCGGCCCGTCCGGTAGAGCTGGGGGAGTGAGACGCTAATCTGTCTCCCCCAGCTCGTTCTTTATCCGCATCGGCCCAGCCCTGCCAGGCCTCCCGTTGTCATTCCCTTCACCGCAATTGGGTTCCAGAAGATCCCTGCCCGTGATGCTGCGTTCGTTCCCAATGGATCCAGCCCGGCTCGATCCACAGCTGCAGCGTGGGCGTCACGTCGATCCACGCCTGCCACGTCGGACAGTCTGGCGCAGCCGGCGGGCATACCCCCACGTTGGCCGACCATGACAGCAGCAGGCCGGCGATTACGTGCACATAGTTCACCCATTTCTCTCCTTTCAAGATCTGCGATGTAACGCGCCAATCGTTACTCAAACAACCCCGGCTGCCGGATCCCACTGGGCAGTCTTGCTTCCGGGTCGGTCGACGCCACATAGTCGCCCAATCGGCCCAGGGCGTCGAGCGCTGCCCGGGCAGCGGCAGCCTTGTTGATCCAGCGCTTGCGCTCCCACGATCGGCTCAACGCCAGTGCCTCGCGGATGGCGATCTCGCTCTTCAAGAAGCGCTGCACATCGCCGTAATCCGTTCTTAACTGGTCCACGGTGTAGCCGTCATTCATGAGCCCCTCATTCATGAACCCCTCAGCCATGAGCCCCTCATCCATAATCCAGCTCCTTCATGGCGTTGCCGATCACCGTGCGTAGCTCGGCACGTACTGCTGTCGATAGCAGCGCAGGATCTGCCCCGTGGAGCAGCCGATCCAGTGCCACCAGTGCCGCCTGTGACAGGCGCAGCGCGACCAGCGCCGGTGCGCCGTCCGGATCCAGATCAACCGACTCGCCGCCGGCATCTGGGCCCACCCCAGCTTCCGCTACGGCCAGCGCCGCCGCCAGCTCGACATCGTCCGTCACCGTGCCCGTGCTGCGCCCCGGACGATCTCCCTGCCGCGCACGGAACCCATACCAGCGTCCCGATCCTGGCGCCACTTCCCGCAGCTCCCAGCCCAGCGCGGCATAGGCCGCCGGCAATGTCGGCGCCTGCGTTGCTGAACGACCTCCCGCTTCCAGCCCGCCGGCATCGCCCAGCACAGGCCCGGCCTGGCCCGGCATGTCGGCAGGCCCCGCAGCACGTTCCGCGGGGCTCAGAGAAGACGCAGGATGCTGCGCTGATATTTCTTTCGTCTCGGTGTCTGGCGCAGCTTGCCCTGAGCTTGTCGAATGGGCCGCCTGCACCGACCGTCGCTTTGCCTTCTGCGCCGCGTGCTCAATCCGGCCCATCAATTCACCGCGCACCGTGTCAAGGGCCTTCCGTAAGGCCTCGCCGTCCAGGCGCCGGCCCTCGTCGAGGTGCTCGGCAACGGCCCGTTCGGCGTCCAGGCCCTCAAGATGTGTCAGGCGATCAGGATCGCTCTCCCCACCCACTCGCTCGCCCGCCTTCAGCACGCGCCAGATCAGCGCAATTGTCTCGTCGAGCGTCAGCGCCGGCGGCAGCAGCGCCAGCCGCTCCCGCTCGATCAGCTCGCCGGCCGCCTTCCACGTCATGGGCTGCCCCCGCGCCACCGAGTCGAGAATCTGCGTCCGGGCGCGGGCTGGCGTGGTGCTGCGAATGAGCAGGCGCACGGTGGTCATGCTCAATCCCTCGATCTGGCTCAGGTCAGGAAAGGTCTCGTAGAAGGCGATGAAGTCGTAGGCCGAGCTGCGCGACCAGTGGGGAAATTCGTCGGCCAGGACCGCGCTAAAGCTGCCGGCCAGCGCGTCGCGCAGGGCCACCAGGTCGCGCCCATTCTCCCAGCCCAGGCGCACGCCCTTCGCTTCCCGCCGCTTGATCGCCCGCAGCCGCTCGGCTACGTCGTCCTCATAGTCGCCGACCAGCGCAACCGCTATCTCCGGCCCGGTCGTCAGCCCCGCCGACCGCCGCGCCAGCGGATCGCCGAACTGCTTGCGCTTGCTCATTACGCGCCCCCATGCGTGACGTAGCCTTCATCCTCCGCCACTCGACACGCGGCCAGGACCAGATCCACCAACCGCACATAGGCCATGGCCGCCGCGTCATCCTGGGCATACTCGCGCAGCGTCATGCCCAGGCCCGAGGCTTCCGGCACGGCCACCCGGTCGGGCACCAGCACCGCGCCGGCCGCCAGCAGCGTATCGGCCGAGACCGAGGTCACGGCATCGACCACATCCGCGCCCACCGGCACCAGGTCGCCAAAGCGCTCGACCAGGAGGCCCAGGTTGTAGGCGTGGACCGACGTGCGCCGCACCATGGCCGGCAGCACAATGATCGCGGTGCCGCCTTCGTTGCGATACTGCTCGATCAGCAGCGCCACGTCGGGCAGGCCCAGCGCTTCCATGCGCGTGGGGATGACCATGAGGTCGGCCAGCTGCATCAGCACCCGGCGCAGGTTGCCGCTGGCGGCCTTGGCGTCGTAGAGCACGAAGTCGTAGCCGTCGCCCAGCTCACGCAGCCACTGGCGCACGGATCCTTCGCCCATGCCGTCGAGCAGCTGCAACACCGAGCGCAGCCCGGAGGCCGTGGTCGGCAGCACGTCCAGCCCGGCCCGCCCGAAGCGCACCAGGTCGCCGGCGCTCTCCTCGCGGCCGACGCAGCGATCCGTCAGGTAGGCCGCCAGCGCCGGCGCCGGATCAATGCCCAGCGACGCCGCCACATCGCCCCGGCTGTCGCAGTCGACGACCAGGGCCGACCAGCCCGCGCCGGCCAGCTCCGCGGCCAGATTCACCGCCGTCGTCGTCACCGCCGCGCCGCCCTTCTCATGCGTAATCAGAATATGCTTGGTCATGGGTTTCTCCTTGTTTCTGTCCAGTGGGTTGCTGGGTACACTCGTAGTCGGTCACGTCCAATTCGTCACTCGTCGCAGGAGCGTATCCTGCGCGAAGCCGTATGACGACGGCGCAGGGCCACCGTCTGCCGCGTCCGATAGCCGTGCTTCTGCGCCGGCCCCTCGACGATCAGCCCCTGCTCCGTGAGCACCTTCAAGCCGCTGTGCCAGTTGCGGGCTGTCGGGTCGCCCAGGCGCTCGGCAATCTCGTTGCGCGTCAGCCATTCTTCGGCCTCAGCCAGAACCGCATAGACGCGCGCCGCCCAGCTCGTCGGCCGCACCTCTTGGGGTAGCGGCAGGGGATCGCCCACCGGAAAGGCCCTGCCGGCATGGCCCCGGCGATGCCTGGCCCGAATCCGTTCGGCCCGCCGGTGCAGCACGTGGCCCACAAAGAGCTCCACATGGTCCTCGATCATCCCCTGCCGTTCCTCAGGCGTCATCTCCGCCCACAGCGCCGCCCGATCCGCCGCCGTCAACATGACGCACCCCTTCGGCGTTGCCCTTCTGATTTCTTCAGGACAGGCTCAGGGCTGGCTTCCCCCTCTTGCGCCGGACCAAAGAGCACGTCGGCCGCATTGCCGTACAGCTCGATCGCCCGGTTGAGCTCGCCCACCGCATCGCCCAGCGGATAGACGTTGCCATACTCCAGCGCCTGGACGATGATCTTGCCGGCCGGATTCTCCACGCCGTCGAAATGGTCGGGAAAGTCCAGCGCTTGCGTCCCATACGCTCCCCGCTTGCGTACGTGGCGATAGGCCCACAGCCACGTCGACAGCGCCACCAGCTCGCGCACGCCGGCCTGCTCGATGCGCCGGGCCGCCCCCAGCCAGTCCGGCAGCAGCTCGTCGACCTGGGACAGACACCACGCCCGCAGCTGACCCGTGTCATGCGCTTGCTGCCCATCCCCCGTGCGCCCGCTGGTACGCGACACGCGCGCGCGTGTCGCGTTTTCTTCCTTCAAGACATCGAGAGGAGGAGCGAACGGCTCACCATCATCATCATCAAATTGTTCATCTTGAACTTCATCTTGAACTTCTACTTCTACTTGTACTTCATCGCGACCGGGTCGCGACCTGCTCTCAACCTGGTCGCGACCTGCTTGCGACGGACTCGCAACCCGCTCCAATTCCTTGCGATAGGCCGACCGCGGATCGAACTTCTCAGCCAGCGCTCGGCACAGATCAGGGTCGTCCGGAATCATCCCGTTTCGCGCCCGGTGCCAACCCGGCGGCGGCGGAAATCGGCTCGGCGCTTCCTTGGCGTAGGGCAGATTGGCCTGGTGGCGGCGGAAGCCCTTGAAGAAGAGGACTGGGCCGTCCGCACCGTCGTAACGCATGACGAGACTCTGCGTGACCCATTCATCAATCAGCGCCGGCGCCTTGTCCATCAGCTCCACACGCAGCGGCGCCGCGGTTGCCCAAACCAGCATGGGCACCCCCGAAATCAGGCCGTCCCGATCCAAGTGCGGCAGCGTACGCAGGTACAACCGTTCAGCGTCAGGACTCAAGCGGTTCAGCTCCGGATCGCTGGTCACTTCCGTGCTCACAATTCTTCCTCTCGCCATGGGGGATTTTCCTTTCTGAAAAACAGCTCTTGAATCAATGAAAGCCCAATGATAGAATCGGGGAGACAGCGGAGGCGCCAGGCCGTCAACCTACATGCCACCGCCACTATCTCCCCCGGTGTTGTCGATTCATGCGACCCCCGACGCATCGGGCATCAACCTACGACAATGCCGAAGGAGATCGCACATGCTGTACAACGATGCTGTCCACGCCTTTCTGCGCGCCAAGCGCGGCGCCCGACGCTCGCAAACCACGATTGACTGGTACACCCTGCAACTGCGCCACTTTGCAGACTGGTTGGAAAAAACGAACCACAGTCTCGATCTGTCTGACATCACACCCTTCACGATTGATCACTATTTGGCGGATAGTGCGGCAATCGTGGCTGACGCCAGCCTATTTGCCCGCTTCAGTTCCCTGCGCGCCCTCTGCAACTGGTTGACCCGGCGTCGCCTGATCGATCAGAATCCGATCATTGGGGTGGACGAACCCAAGGTCGCCGAAAAGCCCATCGACCATGTGACGTCGGCCGAGTACGAGCGTCTTCTTAGCTCGATCACCGGCGACTCTTGGATAGAGCGCCGTGATCGCCTACTGATTTCGCTTCTGTTCTGGACCGGCCTACGCGCGTCGGAGATTATTGCGCTGGCTGAAGAAGACCTGCATATGGATCGGCGGATTCTGATCGTGCGCCAAGGAAAGGGTGAGAAAACCCGCATTGTCCCTCTGCCGAGCGAGATTTTTGCCCTTCTGCTGGACTATCTCTGGAGCCGACCGCCAACCGCATCTCTGACTCTCTGGGTTGGCAGAAACGATCGCGGCGGAACCTCCCACAGACCCTTCACCCGCTCCGGCCTCCAGCAAATGCTGCGTCGTCGCTGCCGTCGCATCGGCCTACGCAACCTGCACCCACACCTCTGGCGTCACGGCTACGGCACCAACATGCTCAACGCCGGCGCCGACATCGGCTTCGTCCAGTCCGTCCTGGGCCACTCCAGCATCAAAACGACTAAGCGCTATGCCAAATACTTGGAAGACGGTCTCCTGCAACAGTTCGACGCCACCCACAATCGGCTGACCCGCAACACTTGATGGCCCAAGAGCAACACTTGATGCGAAATCATGAGCTCTTGCCCTTTTTGGGGCCAATAGAAAAAGGCCGGTCCGACTGATTTCACAATGAAATCAGGCCGACCGGCTATTTGATATAGCAGAGTCGACCTGAAAAGATGCATAATTGTGGATCAAGAGGTTGTGGGTTCGAGCCCCACTAGGCGCCCCTAAACCCCCGAAATACCTGACGGCTGATCAGCTTCCAGCACTCAGTTGTTAAGGCACTTACAGACGCGGGCGACGCAAGATCCCTTGCCGGGAACGCGTCGCCTGTTTCATTTCTGGTCACCGTAGCCGAGTTCACTCGCCAGCCGCAGCAAATCATCCCGATCCACCGGGTAAATCCGCTGTAACCCGACCCCCTGCAGGGCTTTGCCAGAGAACAACTACAATACCAACGGGAAAGCCGCAATCCGAAGATTGGTAGATCCGTATGGAATTAGTGTGATCTCAGCTATAGGACAGGCATCCTCGTGAGGGCCCCGATCGATATCGGCAGCTGAATTGTTGGCGAGATGCCAGCCGGGTATGCGTTTACCCTGGCCATGCAGCTGGATTGGTGCAGACTCCGGCGCAAATGGGGCGGGGCCGACTGGACGTGACTCGACTCGCCACTCATTCAGTACTTCGCCATGCTTTGAGAGTAAACCGTAGTTCCACGGCGTGTTGGGGTAAACCTCCCAGTCAGCGTGTGGTTCATCTCCGGCAATTTTCTGCCATGTTTCACCAATCTTCAATCCAAACAAGAGCGGTCCGCGATAGATCGAATTCAGGTCGGCGTGGCCAGATTCACTGCGCACCTCCATCGGCAAAGAGAGCAAGACTTCATCACCGTCATGCCAAGTGCGTTCAATCCTGTGAAAGCTGTCCGGGGTCGGCGTCACAGTACCGCCTGCGATGCTCAGCTCAGCCCCTTCAGCCCAAGCAGGAATGCGTACTTCAAGCGGGAAAGCGGTTGCGCTCGCGAGCTTGAGACGCAACCTAATGAGGCCGTCAAAAGGATAATCGGTGTCAATCTCCAGCTCCAGCGCCTCGCCATCGCCAACAGTGGTATGCGCAACACAGGGCCCATAGGCTATGACTGCAACTCCATTGTCGTCTGTTGCCATGACCAACGATTTGACAAACTTAGGCCATCCCTGGTGCATGTTGGCCGTGCAACAGCCAAAATGCGGCTCCAGACCGTATATATTTGATCCATCGGTGTTATCCGTCCAATCCCGTTTGGCCACAGTGGCAGCTACTTGATTGACCTGCTGATCATATTGATGCGCCCACATATCGGGCTTGAAGGTTGCAGGCCAAGCGTTATACGTTACACGTTCCAAAATGTCACCGAAAGCTGCATCCCCCAATATCCGTACCATTTCTTCGAGGGAATACATGTACTCTGCTACGGCACACAACTCCGTGCCGGATGTGGGACAAGTTCCGTTCAAATGCTCGTCCCCGCTCCAAATTCCATTGGGTTGTCCGTGATGGTGCATTAGGTTCTCGATGGCCCGCAATGGACTCTGGCGATGCCATTCATCACCATCCTGGACATAGAGAACAGCAGGCGTCTTGATGCCCTGGGCATTGTTGACGACATGGGTTGCCATGTTTTGCAGGTGGTCGCCAATGAGCAGTTCACCGATGGCGTAGTTTGCCTGGAGTTCTGCCCAATCCAGCGTCCTGTCTCTGAGGTCGGCAGCCAGCTCTAGCAAAAATTCATCACCAGTGAAGTTATAGAGCCAGTGTATTGCAAGCAGATTATCCGCTGCACGCGCCGCTGCCCAATTCGAGAGCGGACGTGCGGCCAACATCCGTCTCTGAAAACGGAAGTAGTTTGTCATGACTTCAAGAATTCGCGCGTCGCCCGTGGCTTCGTAGTAGCTCATGAAGACCTTGAGCATCACCATGCGCGGCCACCAGTCATTGTTGCGCGGCCCAAATTGCCCGTCCGGTCGCGCACTGTTTATGGCCCAGTCCACATATTTCTGCGCTTTCACGATCAGCCGTTGATCATCCAAAATATAGGCAAGCGGCACCAAACCGTCGGCATAGTAAGGCGGGCGTTCCCAGTCATGACCGGCTCCACCCAGCCAGGCACAATCCAGCCCAACGTCAGGCCAGAACTCATCTAAGTGACCAGTCAGTCCGGTCGCTTGCGTCTGCAATTGCGCCAGCAACCATCCTCGTGGACGTACGGCGCCGACCGGTAGCGCACGATATTTTGCCGGCTTCAGTGGTGCACGGTTTTTGAGGTAGAGGAGATGACACCATGATTTTTAGCCTTTCTTGCGCGTTTGTTGAGTTGGATCTTCACGATGGGAGCTTAGCCTTTTACCGCACCGCCCATGAGGCCTTGCATGTAATAGCGTTGCAGCAGCAGGAAGAGAATCACGCAGGGCACAACTGTTACCATAACGCCGGCTTGGAGCGCTCCCCAATCAATGGACCCATATAGACCGCTTCGCACACTCGTTAGCATAATGGGTAACGTAAATTTGCTTTCCTGGGTCATGATGATCAACGCTGCCAAGAATTCGTTCCATGAGTTGAGGAACGCATAGACAGCCACTGTGATAATGCCCGGGCGAACCAGCACAAACATGACGCGTGTCAGTAAATCGAAGGTCGTGCAGCCGTCTAGCAAGGCCGCCTCTTCAATCTCTTGCGGTACTGAGTCAAACATGTTACGCATCATAAAGACGCCAAAAGGGAGCTGGAACGTGATATAGACCAGCGATAGTCCCAAAAGGGTGTTGTAAAGCTGAAGCTTGGTTAAGAGCAAAAAGAGGGGTGTCAGAATGGATTGAAACGGAATCATCAGCGTGAGCAGTATGAAAACGAAGAGAACGTTTTTCCCAGGAAAGCTAAAGCGGGAGAAACCAAAGCCTGCCAGCGTGCTCAAAAAAATCGTGCCAATGACGGTCAGGATGGCCACTGCTGCGCTGTTAAAGATATAGCGAAAAACACCGGCGCCATAGTTGTTGAGCTTGAGGTAGTTCTCAAACGAGATCGATGATGGAAAATAGGTCGGCGGCACTACCGAGGCTTCTTCTGCTGGCTTCAGGAGGTTGAGCCCGACCAAATTAGGGGGGTCAGAAAAACAACAACCAGCACAATACAGAGAGTGTAGATACCAATCCGGCCGATCCTGCGTACCATACGCCTAGATAGACGCCTGGAATTGTTTGCTGCAATTGCTTTTGAAGTCACTTTGCTCCGTCCCTGTTCAATCTGAATACCGGGGTGTACCGAACCTCTTGCCTGCGCCCGCTACGGTCCAGTCTTGGCTATGTTTCGATTCATGAGACCTCTCCATCAGTAAGATGTGTCGTCACGTAAAATGCGTAACTGAGCAAGGCTCAGCAGCGTCAGGATCGCCAATAGCACAATGGAGAGTGCCGAACCGTAGCCCATTTTGAAATATGTAAACGAGTTGTTAAAGATCCAGAAAACTGCAGTAATGGTCTGATTGCGCGGTCCGCCTCCCGTCATGATGTAAAACTGATCAAAGGCAAGAAACGAACCAATTACCGAAAGAATTAGCGCCAAAGCAAAGGTCTGACGTAGAAGCGGTATCGTGATTTGTGTTAAACGTGACCAGTAGTTGGCGCCATCAACCATGGCGGCCTGGTAAAGATCGTCAGGAATCGCCTGCATCCCAGCTAGCAACAAGATCATGGTGAAACCGACTGTTTTCCAGACGACGGAAATGACAATGGCTGCCAATGCATAATTGGGATTGGCCAGCCAGACTACGGGCCCTTGAATAATGTTCAGATCCATGAGTAAACGATTGATCATGCCCACACGATCGTTGAGTAGCCAGACCCAAAGCAGACTCGATGCGCCAAGCCCAATCACAACCGGGATGAAATAGGCGGTCCGAAAGATGCCTACGCCTACTAGGGGCAGGTTGACAAGCAGGGCTAGCACAAAGGCAAGAATAAAGATCGCGGGCGTAACCACCAGCGTATATTTGGTCGTAAACCAGAGGCTCGACCAGAACTGCTTGTCCGCAACCAATTTTGCATAGTTTTCAAGCCCGGAGAATTCTGGCGTCCCCAACAGGGGCCAGTCGTGCAGTGACATCCAACCGGTCATGATGAGGGGAAAAATAAAGAAGATCAGCGTGAAGAGCACGGCCGGCAGCACAAAGAGGAAGCCAAGCAATTGACGGCGCTTGAAGAGTCGATTTGAGCGTTTCGTGGCAATGGCAGGAGGCGCTGTGACTGTTGCCATAGATGTGAATCCTTATGCAAAACTGCAACTCGCTGGGGATCGCTGGGTTGACCAGGGGAATATGGAGATGGGGCAATTAACTTGCCGCGTTAATCGCCCCTCTCGTGTGCAGTTCAAGATTCCCATGTGCAGGGAAGCTCGAATTCTGCGATAATGCGCTACTATTCGTTCAGAATTGTGGTGAATTCCTCTTGTGCCGTTTCCACAGCGCCCGCAACATCGCCATCGAAGATTGCTGCCTGTAGCATCTTCAGCCATGGGCCGTTGGCATCGTTGAATAGCTGGTTGTAGACCAAACTGTAGGGAGTTCGTCCCGTTGCCATCGCGTTGGCGGCTGTGGTCAAACGGGGGTCGCTGGCAAAATACTCGTTCTCAGCCAGGTCAGCACGAATCGGGAGGCTATTGAATGCCGCATACTGTTCCAATTGGACTTCGTCAGAAGTCACCCACTCAATAAATTCGAAGGCTTGTTCTGGATAGTTGGAACCAGCCGGAATACCGATGCTGTCGCCGCCGGCGAAAGACGATGCCCCATCCTCAACACCTGGCAGTGGGGCAACACCAAAGCTCAAATCGGGATGTTCATTCTTCAACGTCTGATCAAGAAAGCTCCGGATCCCACCATGCCGATCGTACCGGTGGTAAACGCATTGGCGAAGTCCTCTCCACTGTCTACCTGCGCACCGGGGGGAATGAGGCCGCCCTCCCACAGGTCACGATAGAACTGCAGTGCTGCTTCAACATTTGGATCAGTTAACGTTGCAGTCAAGCCGTCGTCGCTTAACACATCACCGCCACTTGCCCAGATTAATGGCAGGAAAGTAAAGCTTGCAGCCGGCCAGGAGCCGAGAATAGTCCCTAGGTTCATCGCCCAACGCTTAATCTGCTCGCCATGTCTGCAATTCGTGGGCGGTGTTTCCGGATACCCGCTGCCTCAAGAGGTCCTTGTTCCAGATCAAAATCGAGCCTTCAGCGTTGAACGGCAGCGCATAGAGGGTATCTTCATAGGTTGCAAGACGAACATGCGATTGACTGAGCTGATCAAAGTATGGCAACTTGTTGGCAAGCTCCGTGATGTCCGTAAGCTGATCGGCGGCAGCAAACTGCGGCACATAGATCAGATCGATGGCAATGATATCGGGTGGTGTCCGCGCCACTTTCGTGATTAGTCGCTAGCTGGGATGACCGTAATTTCGATCTGGTTCTCGTGCGTCTCATTCCAAGCATCCACAAGCTGTCGGACAAGAGCCTGATTGCTGTCCCGTCCAGAAAGTCATGGTAATCGGCTCATCACCTTCGGCGCTTCCGACTCACCGCCGGGGCTGCCGCTGGCGCTGCGCAAGCAGCAAGCAACAGCGTGACTGCCGCCAAAAGAATGAGCGCAAGCATTCTCGGTAAAGTCTCATCGTTCTCTGCTCCTTTGTGTGGTTAACAGCTACGAACATCACGAATGATAAACATGTACGATCGCAGAAGAGTTCTGTTTGCGTCAATCCAGCTAGCGAAATTAGTCAATCAAGCGACTACCGACTCAGAGATTCCCGGAGTCTTGCCCCGCAGGAATCACGTACGATCAATCTCCCCCGGATCTTTACTTCCTCCTGATCACTGCCACGGCCCTGAAGCTGATCCAGCAATAGCTGTGCGGAGGCTTGGCCCATTCATCATGCAACGTCACCGTATTTCCAGGTCGAAAGCCGCCGAATCTGTTCGTCGTGCCGACCACCGCAAGATCTGAGGCACCGTAGTCCTGCGTCACGTGCTGCGTAGATGGCGCCAATGGCCATCAGGTCATTCCCGGCGAATATTGCGGTCGGCGGTGACGACTGCTGAAGCAGTTCTTGTGTGGCCGCGTAGCCGCCCGAAGTCTCCCAGTCAGCGACAGTTACCAGATCAACGTCAAGCGGAATACTGGCCCTGGCCAACTCAATTTGGTAGCCCTGAAGCCGGTCATGGGAAGCGTAATACTCTTCGGGTCCGGTGATGAAGCCAATGCGTCGATGTCCCAGTTGAATGAGATGATTGACCGCCAACTGCGCGCCATACACTTCATCAGGCGTGATTGAATTGGGATGCGCGGCTGCAAACTGTCGATGCACAAATGCGTAAGGTTTGTTGGCAATTTCTACAGCTTCATTTGCCTCACGGTGCCAGGTTTCGACGAAGATCATGCCGTCAATGGAGCGACTGACTAAGTCACGAATGGCGCCTACTTCTGTCTTGGGATTCCAGTCCGTATTAACTGTAATGCAGAGATAGCCGGCATCGTGCATGTAATCCTGGATACCACGAATGATTAATGGTGTAAACGGACTCGTTATGTCGTCGGCAATAATGCCGATGAGTAACGATTGCTCCGTACGCAAACTACGTGCCGCATGATTGGGACGATAGCCAAGCTCCTCAGCTGCGTCAAGGATCCGCTGGCGTGTCTTGTCATTGACTGGATGGCCGGAGTTATTGAGCACACGCGAAACGGTTGCAATGGAAACGCCTGCACTATTTGCTACATCATGGATTGTGGTTGACACGTGCCGTTAACTAACCCATTGAAGGCGTTTGGGATGACGAGACGTCATGGTTTGACGCCAGAGTCTTGTAGCAGTATTGAATTATCAGGTAGCTCGATCAGGACGTCACTAAGCCTATAGGAAAACGTTTACCATGTCAAGCATGTTTTTTCGGTTTTCGTTATTCGTCGGCCAGGATGCCGTAGAGTTCGACATCCTCGAATTGGCTCCACTTGCGCACATGGCGCCGGCGCGTTCCCTCGTGCTTCATGCCTAGCTTCTGCATGACCCGGCCCGAGCCTGGATTGCGGGTCAGATGACTGGCGTGGACGCGCTGCAGGCCAAGTTCACGAAAGGCATACTGTAGCACGGCGCGTCCCGCCTCCGTGCAGTAGCCGGCGTTCCAGTAGGGGACGCCGACCCAGTATCCCAACTCGGCCTGGTGCCCAGGTTCGACGCTCATCAGGCTGATCGCCCCGATCAGTGCGCCGTCGTCCTGGCGTGTGATGGCGAAGATTATCTTCTCGCTGCGCGCAAAGAGCGCTTTGTGCGTGGCGATCCATTCCTCAGCCATGCCGTCTTCATAGGGGTGCGCGATGCCGAGCGTGGTATCGGCGATGGCCCTGTCGCCGGCCAGGCGCTGGAGCTCTGCCGCATCGTCCAGCCGGAAGGGGCGTAAGATCAATCTGGTTGTCGTCAGGGTTGGTTGCACTTGCATGGTGGATCCTCCTTTACTACCCCGGTGACATTCACTGGGCCACGCGTACACCTATTCAACCAATGCCGGCAGAAAGCCGCCGACAAAGGCATCGCCAAGGCCGATGGTCGTTGGATTTGGATGGGTGACTGCAGCCACAGGCACGCAACAGATTTCGTTGGGCAGCAATTCTGTGACGGCAGCCGCATACTGCGCGCCCTCAGTGTTGGACGAAAGTGCGGCGATTTCTTGATACTCCTGGACACCGAATTCGTCGCCGTAGCAGAAGCGCGTGGTCGCCATGGTCACGCCACCGCGCAACGCCTCGTCTAGGTCTGCGACATTCTCGCCATAGGCAAGCGCCCAGTACATAGTGTGCACGACAATGACCGGCGCTGGAATAATTGCGTGGAGTTCTGCCAACGCCTGCAGCATCTGTGTCGCGTCCAACAGATTCACCGGCCGGCCAAGATAGCCCTGAAGTTCGTCCTCGTTGAGGCTGATGATGTCAATGTGGTCGGCCAACGTGGTGTAGATCAACCGGCTGAAGGTAGGGTCGTAATAGCCGGCGTCCTCACAAAAAACGCGCGCGTCCTGGGGCAAATCTTTCAAGACGGGCAAGAGCGTTGCTAACCGCTTGCGAAGCAAGTCCTCGTCCTGCATGGCATTGAAGCCCGAAATCAACAGCACCTTGGCATTGGCACACAGCGCCGGCAAGGCGTCGCTGAGCGCCATCGCGATATTGTCAAGATCATTGTGGTAAATGATGCGATTCGCCCGGCTGGTACGGATGTCGATGTCGCCTGCCCTGACGCACGTATCTTGCCCGAATTGCACGATTAGGTGGGGGTACGAGCTTTCCACCGTGTTGCTGCACACGTAAGGACTGTCCGGCGGGATGAGGCTGCGCACGTGATCGTTGATGGTGACCAGATGCAGGGCCGACCGATGCCCCAGCTTGCGCATGGCAATGGCTGAGCGTACCGATGTCCCGCCCAGCGTGACCTTCAGCTCAAACTGACGCGAAAAATCTTCGATAATGTTCGATGCCGCAACGAAGCGCTCGCCGCCCGTCCCCGACTGCAAGAAGCCAAGGATCGAGATCACCAGGTCGCGCTCGCTCCGGATGTCGGTGCTGGTCGACAGCTCTGCTGTTCCGATGTCATAGCGGCGTACAAGATCTTCCATGACGCTGGAATCCCACACAATTTCGTAGTCAATATTATTGCCTAGGCCCAAGACGATTGCTTCTGTCATAGGGATGTCCTTCCCAACAGTGGAAACGCCATGCTCCCCAAAGCAGGCACAAGGAAACTTTGGGGAGCATGGCGTCAACGGAGATGAGCGAGCAAGCGCGCACGGAGGGCGCACAAACCATCAGCAGTAGAGCGAAGCCTTGCCAGTCGCATTGAAGAGGTCGATTTTGTGATGAGCGACGACCTTCATGGCGTCGATGCAGGGGGGGTAGATCGAGTTGGGCTCGCGCAAGTCTCGATCCGTCAAAACTTCGCGGCATTTCTGATAAAAGGCATCCTTGATATCACTCGAAATGTTGATCTTGTTGATGCCCAACGCGACGGCTGCGGCAATCTCCTCATCGGGGTTGGCCGACCCGCCGTGCAGCACCAGGGGAATGTCGACTCTGGAGGCAATTTCTTCGAGCAGGTCGAGCTTCAACTCGGGCTTGCGGTCCTTGGGGTAGATGCCGTGCGAGGTACCAATGGCAACCGCCAGCGTGTCGACGCCGGTGGCCTCCACGAAGGTCACGACGTCATCCGGATTGGTATAGATAATGATGTCCGTACCGGCTTCCGCCTCGGGACCGGTGGTGCCAATTGTGCCGAGCTCACCTTCCACAGAGACGTTAATCGGATGGGCCAACTCTACAATGCTGCGGCTGATCGCGATGTTTTCGTCAAGCGGCCGGGTTGACGCGTCGATCATGACGGATGTAAAGCCGCACTGAATGGCTTCCATGATCTGCGCCAGGGACGAGCCATGATCCAGATGAATACAGACCGGCACCGTGGCCTTGTGGGCCTCCGCAATCGCCGATTCTACAAAGGACGGGCGAACGAAGCTCAACTCATCCGGGTGAATGGCCAGGATCACGGGCGATTGTTTTTCCTCAGACGCTTCGAGCACGCCCGTTAGCAGCATATTGCTGCTGATATTGAAGGCCGGAATCGCAAAGCGATTGGCTTTTGCTACGGCCAACAAGTCGCGCATATTCATTAACATGGTTGTATCTCCGTGATTGGTTTCAATTTGAATTCGGCCGGCAGGTGACTGCGCATCAGCCTTTGACGGAACCCGCAGTCATACCGGCAATAAAGTAGCGCTGAAAAAACAAGAATAACAGCAGGACCGGCAGCGAACCAAGCACACTCATGGCCATCATCTGGTTCCATTCATAGGAATGCTGGCCCATCAACAATTGGATGCCTACGGGAACCGTCCGCATGTCGGTTGTCTTCGTCAGGGTGAGGGCGAAGAGAAATTCGTTCCACGCCAGCATGAAGGTGTAAATGCCCACGGAGACGATGCCGGGAAGCGCAATTGGCACCAATACGCGCCACAGTGCAACTGCAGAACTGCCGCCATCGATCATGACGGCCTCGTCTAGTTCCCGCGGCAGTGTATTGAAGTAGCCGGTCATCATGATGATGGCGTAGGGCAGCGTGAAGACCATGTAGGTCAGAATCAGTGCGGGGTACGTGTTGAATAGCTTCAGGGTGACAATGAGGCTGAAGTATGGGATGAGCAGCGTGATTGGCGGCACGGCCTGGACGCTGATAATCATCATATTCAGCAACCGCTTCGCCTGGAAATCGTAGCGGCTAAAGCTATAGCCGCCCAGAATGCCAACGACTAGCGTGAACGCAGTCACCAGCGTAGAAACCAGGTAGCTGTTGAAAAAGAAGCGGACCTGTTGCGGGTCAGTCAACACGGCGACGTAGGCGTCTAGGGAAAATGAATCGGAAATCAGACGCGGCGGATAGGCGAAGATATCGATATTGGACTTCAGGGATGAGGAGACCATCCACAGCACTGGAAAGCCCGGGAGAAGTGCGCAGGTCAACAGGGCCAGGATAATCAAGGCCCGTGCGATGCCCGCTCTTGTCGATTTAGAGAGTGCGTTAGTCATCGCTGGCCCTCTGATGTCTGACGTAGAACAGGGCAACAAACATGGACAACACCAGAATGATAAACGCGTTTGCCGAGGCCAAAGAGAATTTGTAGGAGCTAAAGGCCAGTTTGTAGGTAAAGGTGCTGAGCATCTCGGTGACACGGATGGGACCGCCGCCCGTCGTCATCCAGATCAACGTAAACTGCTGCATGGTCCAGATGATGTCGAGCATGGCCAAGCTGAGAATGATCGGCTTTAGTTGGGGCAGGGTGATGTAGCGAAAGAGCTGGACGCCATTTGAGCCGTCAATCGTTGCCGCCTCGTAATACTCGTCGGGAATTCCCTGCAGACCGGCCAGCAGGCTGACCATATAGAAGGGGTAGCCGGCCCAGATGTTGATAAAGGTGACGGTGTGCAGCGCCAACCGGGGTGAGCTCAGCCACTCAATCTTTTCGCTGGCAATGCCCGTCCACATCAGTAGGTAATTGATCACCCCATTGGGATTCAGCATCAGGCGCCATAGAATCGCGATGATTGTTGCCGTGAAGACCCAGGGCAGAATGTAGATCACCCGGAAGAGCGATCGCGTCACCGGGTGCACCGCCTTTGTATTGAGAAGCATGGCGAATGACAAGCCGAGGATGAGGTGGACGATGACGCTCATCCCGGTGAAGTAGAGCGTGTTGCCCAGCGCCTGCCGAAAGACGCTGTCGGAGATGATTTCCACATAATTCGCTAATCCCACAAAGGTGGGATTCTGATTCATGATGACATTATCCATCAGCGAATAGTAGAAAACCATCGTGATCGGGATGAGCGACAATATGGTTAATAGCAGGAGGGTGGGCGACAAGTAGGCAAAGGGGGTAACCTTCTTCATGACTCTATGAAGGGTATAATCCTTGGCCGTTGTCGGTGCATCATTATTGGCCAGCAAGGGAAAGTTGTCTCCTTCGGCGGGGCACGCTAGCGGGCGGGCACAGGGCAATCACTACCCTGCGCCCGCTCAGATCTCTACATTCTGTCTGGTGGAAGACAGGCTGTGTGCATAAGCCTGTCTTCACTCTCTAGCCCGGCGAACCGCTAGAAGTTTTCCATCCAGGCGGCTTGGGCGTTGTTCAGCATGTCATCAAGAGACTGGCCGCCGTCCAGGTAAATCTGGAACTGCTCATCGAAGGAACGCATCAACTCTTCGGCGACGGGCAGACCCACGAACTCATTGGCCAGATAGCCTTCCTGGAAGACCTCGAACGCCGCGCCAAAGAGCTCATCTGCCTCAACAAAGTCGGGCGTGGAACCCACGTTGCCGGGGAAGCCATTCGCCATCGACGACAGTTGCGAGTTGACCTCTTCGCTCATCAGAAACTCGACTAGCTTCCATGCTTCGGCCTGGTTTTCGCTATTCTCAGCCACACCAATGCCCCAGGAGGCGTAGGGCAAACCACGCGGGCCGTCATAACCGTCTGCAGCTGGCAGTGCAGTGATGGCAAAGTTGAGATCCGGGTTGCGTTCGCGAGTTAGGTTGATCCAGGCCAAGGAGCCGATCATCATGCCAATTCGTCCACTACTAAACTCTTCCGACTTAGTCTGTTCGGCCATAGTGAATGCGCCGGGGGAAACAACACCAGCGTCGTAGAGGCCTTTGATGTATTCTGCGACGCTGCGCACGTCATCATTCGTGAGGTCCGGCATGCCCTCGTTCATCATGCTACCGCCCGATGCCCAGACCCATGACATCACGTCGTTCTGAATGCCATTGGGGTTGGCGAGATCCAGCGGTAGAATCCAGCCATAGACGTTGTTCGCCTCATCCGTTAGCTGTGCGGCTGCATCGGCAAACTCGCTGCGGGTTGTGGGAAGATTCTCGATACCTGCTGCTGCCATCAAGTCAAGGTTCACGAATATCGGATAGATGAAGTTGACGACCGGAATCATGTAGGTACTGCCGTCGAGCTGAATCTGGGCAGCCAGTCCACTGTCATCGTAACCGGCTTCGCCCATCAGATCGCTCAGGCTGGCCAACGCGCCTTGCTTGACAAAGTCATTGACCCATGCGCCGTCCAGGCCCACGACGTCCGACATGGTGCCGGTTGCGGCGCCGGCTACGACCTGCTCGCGGGTGGCAGAGTAGGGGCCGCTGATCAGCTCGACCTTGATGCCGGGATTCTGCGCTTCAAATTCATCCATCAGGGCGCGGAATTCGCCCTCGGGCAGCTCGGGCTCCCACCACTGGGTGAATTCGAGCGTAACCTCTTCCTGGGCATCGCCTTCCGCGGCTGGCGCTGCGGCCGGCGGGGCAACACAGCCAGCCAACAGCATGCTCAATACGAGCACGGGTACCAGCAGATGAAGCAATCGACTTCGTAACATGGTGATCTCCTTTTTGTTGCATCCTGAGAAGGAACGGTAACGACGCTCAAACACGAACTACCATAGATCGGCGGAGGATTTTTTGTGCTCATCTTTTTCGTGGGACGACGGTAGGCAGTGGCTAATTTTTTCCTCAACGCTTTGCCCGGCGCCCTGCTTCTTGATGTCCTGCACCCTCCTTTCTTGTCAATCAAACGGCGAAGTAGGAACTCAATACTTCCGGTGCCGCGTCGCTCGCATGGTCTTGGCGGCGGCCTGGGCAGAGGCATCGGAACGCTGGACGCAGATGCCCACATAGAGCGCTTCAGTCAGGGCCAGCGTCGCCAGGTTGGAGGCCATCTCTTCCTCACGGAAGTGGCTGACCCGTGTCGACGTGAACAAGCTGTAGTCCGCGCAGCGGGTAATGGGCGAGTCCGAGTGATTGGTGATGCAGATCGTGCCGGCGTTGCGCGAATTGGCTAGTTCCAGCGCATAAACAGCGTCTTTAGAACTACCGGTGTGAGAAATGCCAACGGCTACGTCTTCGGCAGTTGTCAGGCTGGCATACATCTCCTGCACGGTCGGGTCGATGGAAAAGCGGCTGTGCAGGCCAATCTTTGTCAGACGGAAATTGAGATCCATGGCGATCGGGATCGAATTGCCGGAAGCGAATAGCTCAATCCGTCGTGCCTGGCAGAGCAACTGCACCGCGGCTTCCAGTACCGCCGCGTCAAGAATGCGTACCGTGTCTTCCAGCGAGCGCATGCCGGTCGTCATGGCCTTTTGCACCGAAAGCGCAGCGCCGTCATCCAGCGAAAGATCTTCATTCACGAGCAACATGGGCGAGACCAGATCCTCCGCCAGCCCAATCTTGAGCGCGTGAAAGCCGGAGTAGCCCAGCGACTGGGCGAAGCGCACAATGCTCGCCTCGCTCACGCCAGAGCGCACGGCCAATTCCGTAATCGTTAGATTGATCGTCTCGCGCGGCGCAGTGATGATGTATTGCGCCGCCTTCTGAGCCGATCCGCTTAGCTGCGGCAGGGCATCGGATATCACCGCCAGCGTGCCCCGCTCGTGGCTGTTGTGATTGTCCATAGGGATCAATTGTGTGTTGGAAATGATTTTCATAATTGTAGCATTTATGAAAATCATTGTCAATAGGGTCGCGTAATTTTGGATATGCGCAGCCGGCCAAGCCGGGCGTCATGACAAACGACCTTGCCGCTGGCTGCCGGCAATGGCGATGCGTCTTGGCAGTTGTTGGGCAATGGCTCTAGCCATGATGACGGAGGCCGTCAATCTGCTGGCGCAGCAAAAAGGCAGGAGCGCTTCCAGATCATGCGGAATCTGGAGACGCTCCTGTTTTCTTGCTACGATTCAGTTGTTGTTGGGGTGCGTTCTTCCCCCGATGTTGCGGGAGGGGGAAGGGGGCGTAAGATCCAGCACCCCCCAGTACAAGACGACCTTACGCCCCTTCTATGTTGGTACAGGCGTTGGCAAATTCAAGTGCGGGACTCGGAGTGCGGATTTGGGCATGCGTCATGCTGACGCCCCTCGTCCTGCGCTCCCCGCTTGTGTCACGGTTCCCGCATCCCCCTTCGCAGGGGGTCCTCCTCATTACGGAATCACAATCTCCTGGCCGACGTAGATGACGTCAGGGTTGTAGATGCCGTTGTGGCTGGCCACGGCGCCACTCTCCACACCATAGCTCTTGCAGATACCGCTGAAGGTGTCACCCGGCTTGACCACGTAGACCGTGGGTTCACCGATCTTCTGCACCGGTCTCGCCGGGACGACGGCCACCGGATAGGTCGGCTCCGGCGCCGGCTTGTGACCCGCACCGCAGCCTGGAATCGTCAGCACCTGCCCCACATAGATCATGTTGGGATCATAGATGCCGTTGGCCTGCTGCAATGCGTAGGTCGTCACCCCATAGCGAGCCGCAATCATGCTCAGCGAATCGCCCGGCTGCACGGCCACCGTGCAGCTGCTCGTCGGCGGCAGCGGCTGCACCGGATGGACCGGATGCGCCGGTGGGACCACATAGCCCGGATCGCCGCAGCTGTTGTAGAGACAGGGCTTGGGCTGGCCGCAGCCGGTCAGGCTGATGTCGTCCAGGTTGAAGTCCAGTTCCGTGCCATTGATGCCCCACTTGCTCAGCCCCCGGATGAAGAGCGTAATCTCATGGCTCTGGGCCACAAACTTCACGCTGTAGGCGCCCATGGCGCCCGGCTCGGTGCGGGGATAGAGCGGCCCCAGATTCATGCCCTGCCAGTTGTTGACATGGGTCCAGTCGGCGTCGTACCCGTAGGTGTAGCCCCAGTCCGCCTCGAAGCGGTTGGGATCGTCGCCGCCGCCCACGCCGCGCAACATGCCGCGCAGGCTCAATTCATAGGTCTGACCCGGCGTCAGGCCACGCACGTGCTGATAGATGCCGGCGTAGCGATCGTTGTCGCCGTCGACGATGCCCTTGGCGTTGATCTCAATCAACTGCCCGTGCTCGCCCGACGTGACCACCGGATCCCACTGCTCGTCATAGAAGCCGTAGCCCGCATTGCCGCCGTTGGTGAAGAAGCCCCAGCTCTTGCCCACATGGCCCAAATAGACCGGGTTGAAGCCGTGCTCAAAGCCGCCGTTGTAGATGTACTCCGTGCGGCAGACTTCAGGATGGACTGGCGCAACCGGATGGACCGGATAGCCCGACCCGCTGCCGTCGATGATGACTACACTCTCACCACCGCCATAGCCTGCGCCACTGCCGCCCGACCCGCCGTCGATGATGACCACATTCTCACCGCCGCCCGAGCCCCAGCCATGATGGTAGGGGGAAGGACCGGTCAGGGAGATGGCGTCCAGGTTGATGTCAATCTCTTCGTCAAAGATCGGCCACTTCTTCCACACCCGCACGTAGACGGTGATGTAGTCGTCCTCGGCCATGATGTGGGTGGAGTAGTCGGAGAAGGCGCCCGGCTCCAGGCGGTCGTAGTAGGTGTACCAACCCGTGTCCTGCCAGTTGGTCACCGCCTGCCAGTCGGCGTGGGCCCCTGCGGTCCAGCCCACCTGCACCTGATAGCGATAGGGATCGCCGTCGGGATTGGTGGTGCGGATCATGCCGCGCAGGTTGAGCTGGTAGTTCTCCCAGTCCACCACGCGCACCGTCTGATAGAGGCCGGCGTAGCGGTCGGGGTCGCCGTCGATGATGCCCTTGGTATTGATTTCGATGAGCTGGCTGTGGCTCCCTTCCGCCACCACCGGCTGCCACTGGTCGTCGTAGAAGCCATAGTTGGCGGCCCCCCCGTTGGTGAAGCAGTGCCAGCCGTAGCCGACCATGCCGCACCCCGGCTGGCTGACGAAGCCGTGCTCGAAGCCGCCGTTGGTGAGGACGTCCACGTAGGACGCTGTCGTACTTTTGGGTATCGCCGCAGCCACCCCCACGCTCAAGAGCATGAGTGCAATCAGCGTGAAGCTGATGAAGGTGCGAGCCTTGGGGTGCTGCGGATAGGTCAGGAAGTGCATGCTGCGTCTCCTTAATGTATCCGGTCTCGCAATGAAAAGCAGTGGAGCGAATGTCCCTAAACGCGTGTGACACTGCTTGTGCTCGTGCGCTTGAGAGGCGGGCGAACCCGCCACTCTGGCGGGCGCCCACCCGCCGAGTTGCGCATTGGTGAGAGCGTAGCATATCATTTTTCGTTGCGCAACGGGCAGATTCTGCAACAAATTATTATGAATGATGACTATGTGAAAGTGGCGTGTTGCAGGGTGTGCGGGGCGGAAAGGGGGCTAAAGTACTATACGAATTCACACTGGGGAATGGCGGGAAATGGGCTGAATTGAGGCGGGAAACCGGGGCTTGTCACAGTGGGCAGGGGGCGGGTGGGGCGTAGATGGTTATGCGAAGTGGGGGTGGCGGGATGGCGCAAGCTGGGCAGATTTCGCCCGACGCCGCGAAATCGGCGTCGGGGCGGGGGCAGGCGGCCGGCGGCGACGAGTTTTCAAATTGGGTGCAAGTTGAGATGGCGCAACAAATCTTGCGGAATGGAGAGGGGCCGAATCCACCGCCCAGTGCGCGCGCCCCGTGCGGACGGCCGCCACCCCGCAAGCTGCGGCGGGTGGTGGCGCAACCGGACCTTCGCAACCCGTTCGCACGAGGGCGTGCTCACTGAGCAGACGGAGAGGCTCGGATCTACCGCCCAGTCCGCACGCCCCGTGCGGACGGCCGCCACCCCGCAAGTTGCAGCGGGTGGCGACGCAACCGGACCTTCGCCCGCGCGTATGAGGGCGTACGAACTGAGCGGACGGCGTACAGGATCACAGCATCTATTGTGGCCGATGGGCGGTGATGTTTGCGCTGGCAAAGCGCTGCACAAGCTGGGCGGCGATCTCGGGGCTGAGGGTCGCGGCTACGCTCTCCATGTCCTGACCTAAGTCGGCCAACGTGTAGTGGTGCTTGATCTCAACGTCGATCTCACCAAAGCCGGCCGCGGCCAGCAGGTGCTCGTACTGGTCGACCGTTAGCGCGCCGGCAATGCATCCAGCCCAGCTCAGCGCCGCACGCACCTCTGCTTCCTGCACCGGCAGGTCGTCCAGCGTGCCATCAATGACAATATCGGAGATGGCGAGGCGGCCGCCAGGCGCCAGCACGCGAAAGGTTTCGCCAAGCGTTTGATCTTTGTCCGGCGAGAGGTTGATCACACAATTGGAGATGATGACGTCTGCGCTCTGATCGTCAAATGGCAGCGCTTCAATGTGTCCCTTGCGGAATGCCACGTTGGTATAGCCGCCCTTGACCGCATTGGCTTGGGCAAGGGCCAGCATTTCATCGGTCATGTCTACGCCAAAGACAAAGCCATCGGGGCCGACCTGACGTGCGGCGAGAAAGACATCCAGCCCGCCGCCCGAGCCGAGGTCGATTACCCGCTCACCCGGCTTCAGCCCGGCGATTGCAGTCGGGTTGCCGCAACCAAACGAATTCTCGGCTGCTGCGGTGGGGACCGCGATCAATTCAGTCGTGTCGTAGAAAGGCACATCTTCTATCGTGGCTGGCGCGTCTCCGGCCGGCGTACAGCAAGACCCTGTCTTAAGTCGTCCGGCGTAGTGCTCGCTAACTGTCGTGCGAATCTCTTCAGTTGTGCTCATCGCGTTTTCTCCTGACTCTCATAACCTGCAATTGGTTGACATAAAAATGACTGATCCTACTTGACTTCCTCAACCGGTGATAGGGTGAACAATAGGTCTTGCAACAACTCCATGGAGTCTGGTCGCACCCGGTAGTGATACCATTGGCCTTCACGCGTGCAGTCGATCAACCCCGCCGTGCGCAGCACCTTCAAGTGGTGGGAAATGGTCGGTTGGGCAAGATCGAACTGACTTTCAATATCACAAACGCATGCCTGACCGCCGTACTGACTCAAGATGCGGAGAATCTGCAAGCGCACCGGATGACCCATGGCCTTGAATTGCGCGGCCAACGTTTTGGCGGATTGGCTTGACAATTGGATCGCGTCAAAGACAAGACAGCAGCCATTTGACTTCTTTATATTGGTCATAATATTCGCGCCGCCTATGCCCATGATTATCGGTTCTTGCTGACAGATGTTGAGACTATACTTGATATATTGATAATTGTCAATATAGATATTTATCAATATAAATGTGTGAAGATATCTGATCACCCTCGTCCAGTCGCGAAGCCCCAATTACCCATCCGCCATCTCGATGGTATAAAATAGCCGCTCTGCCGCCCATGCTGCGACCGAGGGACGCTGATGACACCAGACGACAATCCGACTATGCTGCCCGCCGGCTACAGATTACGCCCGCCCACAATGGATGACATACCGGCCTGCCTGACCCTGATCGCGCGCTGCGCCGAAGCGCTGGGCGCGCCCGAACGCTACACGCCCGAAGAGTTGGCTGCTGAATGGCAGAGTCCGGGCGCAACGCTGACGCATAATTTCCGCGTCATCGAGAATGATAAGGGTGACATCGTCGCTTACGGCGAGGCCTGGGACACCCAAACGCCGCCCGTCGCTGTATGGACCTGGGGAAGGGTTGACCCTGCTTATGAAGACAAGGGGCTGGGCGCTGCACTCATGGATTGGGCCGAGGGTCTGACCACGGCCGCAATCACACGCTGCCCGCCCGAGGCCAAGGTCATCATGCAGGCCGCCGCGGTTAACGACTATACGCCGGCACGCTCGCTCTTTTTGGATCGCGGGATGACGCCGGTTCGACAGTTTTATCAGATGAAGCTTCGCTTTGATGACCAAGCGCCACCCGCGCCGGTCTGGCCGGAGGGCATTGTCCTGCAGCCGTATCGCCACCCCGAAGATCTTGAAACCGTCGTCGCCACTACCCGTGACGCCTTCCGCGATCATTGGGGATTTGTCGAGCACCCGTTCGACGAAGAAGTGGCGCAGCGGCGCCATCAGGCCGATAGCGATCCCTACTTCGATTCAGCCTATTGGTTGCAGGCGATGGATGGTGAGGAAGCTGCCGGCGCCGTGATCAGTTTCCCCGTCTCAATCGCTGGACCTGAATACGCCTATATTCAAGCCATCGCCGTGCGCCGGCCCTGGCGCCGCCAGGGCTTGGCAACAGCCCTGCTCTATCAGATCTTTGACGTGGCCTACCGTGCCGGGAAAGAGGGGGTCATCCTTGGCGTGGATGCCGATAACCTGAGCGGCGCCACCCGACTTTACACCCGTGCCGGCATGGTCCCCAGCAAAGTGACGCACGTCTACGAAAAGATTGTGCGCGATGGCATCGGTCTGCGTAATGAAGGCTGAGGGTGATCGCGGATTGGGGAGTTCGGAATTTGAATTGCCCAGTGACTACGGCGCCTGCTGCGCCTGTATCGTTTGAAGAGGAGCGAATTGATGAAGGTTGCTTTGTTTAGCACAAAGAAATATGACATGCGGTCCTTCGACCGCGTGAACGCTGATTTCGATTATGACCTCACCTATTTCGATACGCGCCTTACTGCCGAAACGGTCGCATTGGCCGATGGTTATGATGCAGTCTGCGTTTTTGTCAATGATGAGGTCGATCGCACGGTCATCGAAAAGTTGGCCGGCTACGGTATACAGGCAATTGCCACGCGCTCGGCTGGATTCAACCAGATCGATCTGGATGCCGCCAGCGAATTCGGCTTGCCCGTGGTGCGCGTCCCGGCCTATTCACCGAACGCGGTTTCAGAGTTTACCGTCGGCCTCATTCTTACGCTCGGTCGCCAGATTCACCGAGCGTACAATCGAGTACGTGAAAACAATTTTGACCTTGATGGATTGGTGGGTTTCGAACTGCGGGACAAGACCATCGCCGTTTTTGGCACAGGAAAAATTGGCGCCGCCGTCATTCGCAACCTCAGCGGCTTTGGCCCCAAGATTCTCGCCTACGATATCTATCGCAATCCCGAGATCGAACATCTTGTAGAGTACTACGATGATCCGCTTGAGCTGGTCCGGCGCGCCGACATTTTGACCTTCCACCTGCCGCTTCTGCCGGAGACCCACCACATCGTGAACCGGGAGACGATCACCCAGCTCAAGGATGGCGTCTTTATTGTCAATACCAGTCGCGGCGGTCTGCTGGATACGGAAGCAGTAATCGACGGACTCAAGTCAGGCAAGATCGGCTATCTGGCCATCGACGTCTACGAAGTCGAAGACGAACTCTTCTTCCAAGATCTCTCGAACGAGATCCTGACCGATGACGTCTTTGCGCGTCTGCTGACTTTCCCGAATGTGCTGGTAACCGGTCACCAGGCATTTCTGACCGACCGGGCCCTCCACAACATCGCAGAGACGACCCTGCAAAATCTGTGCGACATCTCCACTAACGGCCATTCCGACAACCAAGTCCTGCTCACCGAATTCACCAACCGCTAATCCGCAATCCACAATCCGCAATCCCATGAACCCAATTACCATTTCTGTCCTGACAACCCACATCGTCGCTCTTTTCGAACAGGATGAGGTCTTGCGCGATCTCTGGGTGACTGGCGAGATTAGCACCTGGAAGCGCGCGGCGAGCGGTCACATCTATTTCAGCCTCAAAGACGGCGGCGCGACCATCAACGCCGTGATGTGGCGCGGCAGCGCCATGGCCCATAGCTGGCTGCCCAAAGCGGGCGATCAGGTTGTCGCCCATGGGTATGTCGGCGTCTATCCCGACCGCGGGGCCTATCAGCTCTACGTCAACCGCATTCAGCCGGCAGGACGAGGGCAGCTCTACGCCCAGTTTGAGGAGCTCAAGCGCCGCCTGGCCGCGGCCGGCCTCTTTGACGAAGACCGCAAGCGACCTCTCCCCGTGACGCCAACCCGCATCGGCATTGTCACCAGCGCCGATGCCGCGGCACTGCGCGATATTCTGCACGTGCTGGCCGCGCGCTGGCCGCTGGTCGACGTCGTGCTCTTTCCGACGCTAGTGCAGGGCAGCGACGCGCCGGCCTTGATCGAGGGCGCCTTGGCGGAAGCCAACCGATATGCGCGTGAAGTCGAAGCGCTGGACACGATCATCCTGGCGCGCGGCGGCGGCTCCATTGAGGATCTTTGGGCCTTCAACGACGAGCGGGTGGCGCTGGCCGTGGCCGCGAGCGCGGTGCCAGTCATCGCCGGCGTGGGTCACGAGACTGACTTTACGATTGCCGACTTTGTCGCCGATCTGCGTGCGCCGACGCCCTCCGCGGCCGCGGCCGCGGCCGTGCCAGACCGGGCCGACATGCTTCAACGGCTGCGGTCGGTGCAGCAGGGCTTGGCCGATCACGCACTGGCTGACGTCGCAGCCGCGCGCGAACGCCTGGCGCGCATCCAGCAGCGGCTGCAGCGCGAGGATCCGGCGCGACAGCTCGACGTTCAACGCCAGCTGCTCGACGACCGCCTGGCGCGCCTCCGCCACACGATGCAGAGCCGCCTGACGCGGACGGGTGATCGTCAAATGGCTGCGGCGCAACGATTGGCTGCGCTCTCTCCAACGGCGGTATTGGGGCGTGGCTACAGTATCGTGCAGAACGAACAGGGCGAAATTGTCACCTCACCCGCCACGACTTCACCGGATGAGCCGCTTTGGGTATCCGCGGCAGGCGGCCGCTACGGTGTGACGCGCCGCAGCGATTGACACGGTGATTGAGTGGGCAGTCGATAGCGGCCTGCACAGGCGTTTCCATGCGCGAGCCCAAAGCACGCCCGCATTGAAGAACCTGTTTCAATCGACAGTCGCTCAAGGCATAGATCGTCGATTCGCAAAGGCGCTGGACGAGAACGTGCCGACCGGCTGAAATGCTGCTACAATTCAGGTGAAACGCCGAACGGCATTTCTGCGTTGTAAAAGAGATACGGAATACGCATTGCATCTTTTGGAGTAATTTGTCATGGTACGATTTCATCGCTCATCCGTTTTGACCACACTCTTATTGCTGGCGGCGTTGCTTGTGCTCAGCGGCTGCAGCCTGCCATTCCTTGGCGGCGCGGCTGGTCCCGAGCCGACAGAGGAGGCCCGTGTGCTGGTGCCGACCTTCACGCCTACAGCCGAGGGTGCAGCCCCCGCAGCCCCTGCAGCTGTCGCCGAGGCGCCGGCTGCCGAAGCGGTGGCTCCCGCCGCTGACGCAGCGCCAGTCGAACCTGCGGAGCCGGCGGCTGAACCCGCACCCGAGCAGGCCGAGCCGTCGCAAAGCGAGCCCACCGCTACGCCGGAGCCCGAACCGGAGCCCACTGCCACGCCTGAAGCGGGCGCTAAACTCTTTGTGGACATCGATCTGGTCAACGTGCGTCAAGGACCGGGCACAACCTATGGTTTGGTAGGCACAGCCGACCAGAACCAGGAACTGGAGATTATTGGCAAGAACGAAGCCGGCGACTGGTGGCAGATCTGCTGTGTTAACGGCGAGCCTGGATGGATCTTTGGTCAGCTTGCCCGGGTGGAGAATACGGAAGGCGTTGCCGTAGCGGCCAACATCCCGGCCCCGCCGCAACCGCCGACTCCGGCCCCCGCGCCGCCGCCCGCCGAGCCTGAGCCAGCGCCTGAGGAGCCTGCTGCTGCACCGCCGCCCGCCACCGATCCGGATTTGGGCGCCTGTGGCGGTGATGACGGCTGCAAATTCCGCGTGGCCGGTGGACCGGCCTTTGGCGGCAACGGCGGTCTGGACCTCAAGATGCAGTTGGCGTTTGTGCATAGCGGCCGCGGCGACGAAGCCCAGGGCAGCTATTTTGTTGTCGTGAAGAAGGATGGGGTCAAGCTGCCCGTATCTGACAGCGTCCGCAGTATTGCCAAGAGCAAACAGTCTGGCCAGTTGGGCGAATACAACTACGAATTCGCCGTGGGCACCGGCGACTTGCCCGGCAACACCGTCCAGGGCAGTTACCGCATCTGGGTGCTGGACGGCAACGGCGAACGCGACAGCGAGCCCTTCGACTTCTCGATCGACAACGGCGAGAACGGTCTGCTATGGATGAAGTTTGATCAGGGATAAGTACGTCGCATAGTTCCCAACATTTTGCGCAGCGCTTCGCTGCGAAAACGAAGAGAGCCACAGAGTGCTGCCCTGGGCAGCACTCTGTGGCTCTCTTATTTCCTCCAACGACTATTTCCTCCAACGACTCCCTGTCTCGCAGCCTTTATCCCGCGGCACGCAGTTCCTCAATCAACGGATCAATCTGCTCGATTTTGGCATACTCCTCGTCCCAGAAATCCTGATCGGCCATGCCGTGAATATAGTCTGTTTCATAGCCAAACTGGCTCCACATCGACTCCTTCATCTGCTGTAGGCGCACGTGCTGGCCGTCACGATTGAGGTCGATGATCTCGCCCAGGCTGGCGCCCAGGAAGACGCTCTTGGCCCACTGTTCGAGCTGCTCGTCGCTCGGTTTGCCGCCGATGCGGTCGTAGAGCGCTTGGCTCACGGAGGGATAGCGGTCATAAGAATCGGTGGCGATGGTCACGATGTTGTCTTCCGGCCCAAGGTCAAGATACTTGGCAGTCTTGATGGCGCCGACAATGTTGCAGATACAGCTGGGACCAAACTTGCCGAAGAGCTGGCAAGCGACCTCACTGGGCACGCCCAGGCGGTCAACCAGAATGTGCGTGCCGGATTGCATCACCTCCATGCCGCGCACCGTATCCTCGTCGTGAATCAGCATGAGCAAGTCGCTGTTGTAGACGTTGTGGATCAGCGTCACCATCTTGTCGCCAATCCCTTCAATACGATGCTGGCCCTGGCCGCCGTTGAAGAGCGTGCTGCACTCTCTTGGCTCCAACACGACGATTTGGGTATCGGGCCAGAGAGATTTGAGATGATCGCCGGCGGCCAGCGTGCCGGCGCTGCCGGGCGCGCTGGCAAAGGCCGCCACTCTGCCGTTGCCGATTCCCTGTGCTGCCTGCACCACGGCTTCGCCCGTGACGTGGCGGTGGAAGCGATAGTTGGGCAGCAGCTCGAACTGGGCGAGCACCACATACTTGTCCGGCTGGCTGATATATTCTTGGTGCGTGCGTTCCAACGTCAGGATGACGTCAGACTCCGTACCCGGCGTTAGGTCGAGATCGCCCTTGTACTTGCGGATACGCTCATAGCGCTCCTGACTCATGTTGTCGGGCATGACCACAATGGCGTCGTACCCTTTGAGCTGACTGACATAGGCGGTGCCGATCCCGAAATTGCCCGTGCTGGGGCCGATTACGGCTTTGTCGCCCGGGCGCAGGCCATCCATTACCTCATTCTCGGCCAGAGTGGCATAGGCGGGACCGACCTTCATGCTGCCGCTGGGGAAATTGCGCCCGCTGAGGACGATGATGTTGGCCTGCACGCCGGTTAGCTCTTTGGGCAGTACCATGAATTCAGGCGTGGCGCCTGTATTCTTCCAGTTAATGTTGAAGAGGTTGGCCGGATTCAGCTCATCTTCCTTGGCTGCCAGCGCCGCACCGCGTACTGTTGACGGTAAGAGTGTGGGGTCGCGCATTTCGGCGTAGGTTGGGCCGGAAACGATCGGTCGGGTCATTGGAATCTCCTGAATTGATGGATGAATCAACCATGGGGCGAAGACGGAGCCGGGCGGAACGATCCGCCGGATCAGCTGCTAGCGCTTACGCCATGGATGGATTATTGAGCTGGGATAGTGCGGCCTCAACTGCCTGCAATGTTGGCTCGATGACCGTCACGCCCCCTGTGGCCGCAATCGCTGCTGGAACATCCTTGAGCCCGCTGCCGGTATTGATCACCACGATAGTCTCGGCGGCATCAACGAACTCCGTGGCCACAGCCTGTACCAGGCCTGCATAGGCCGCGGCGCCGGCCGGCTCGGCAAAGACCGCGCCCAATCGGGCCAGCGGCAGCATGGCCGCCATGATCGCTTCGTCCTCTACTGTAAGGAAGGCGCCTTCACTCTGGCGAACGGCGTTGAGGGCCTTGATAGGATCCCGCGGTGCGTCAACGCTGATGCTGTCGGCGCGGGTGGTCGCCTGAACGGGCCGGGGAATCTCCAATCCATCGCGCCAGGCGTTGTAGAGGGCCGGGCTGCGCGTCGACTGAACGCCGTAAATGCGGGGCATCTTGTCGATCCAGCCCAGGGCCAGTAAATCCTTGAGTCCCTTGTGCACGCCGCCGATGATGCAGCCGTCGCCGACCGAAACAAAGACCGCATCGGGCGCATGAAAGATCTGGTCGCTGTCGCTCTGCAAAACGCCGAGCTGTTCCGCAATCTCAAAGGAGACGGTCTTTTTGCCTTCGGTCATGTAGGGATTGTAGCCTGTGTTGCGGTTGTACCAGCCGAAGGCATCGCACGCCTCTACGCAGAGGTCAAAGGCCTGATCGTAAGAGCCGTCAAGCGCAAGGACGGTGCTCCCGTAGACCAGGAGTTGGGCAATCTTTGCTTGCGGCGCGCTGCGTGGCACAAAGATGACGTTGGGCTGACCCGCGGCCGCGCACTGGCCGGCCAAGGCGGCTGCGGCGTTGCCCGTGCTGGCCGTGGCCACGACCGGCGCGCCGGCTTCCTGGGCCCGGGCCACCGCAATGGCTGAAGCGCGATCCTTAAGTGATGCACTCGGGTTGCGGCCGTCGTCCTTCAGGTAGAGCTGGGGGAGTCCGATCGACTCGCCGAGTCGCCGCGCATGGGTGAGTGGTGTGGATCCAACTGCCAAAGGCGGGAGGCTCTGCCGTTTTGCAATGGGCAGCAGCGCCCAGTAGCGACCGATCGAGCGATCCGGGTCGGCATGAATTGCTGCCCGCGATGTGGCGGCTTGAATGGCGGCGTAGTCGTATTGAACGTCTAGTGTGCCCAGATCGCTGCCGCTGTTGGCGTGATGCGGGCACACGTAGTCGTGTTCGTCCGGCGCATAGACAGCCTGGCAACGCAAGCAGCGCAAACCGGTCACAAGAGGTGGCTGAAGCTGAATAGTCATGAGAATAAGTATAGCATAAGCGTTGAGTTAGAATTGCCTAATTTGGTAGACAATTTCGGTCAGTTGCGCGATAATGCGTCAATGCTCAAACAGATATTTTGGACTAGGATGGTTTGATGAGTGACTCCCGGCAGTATCCCAGCTATGTTGAATGTGTTGCCTCAACGTTGAGTGAATCGACTGCACCCATGTCGATTCCCGGTATTGTTGAAGCCGTCGAGGCTTTGCGGCCGGTCAGCAAGGGCGCACGCAGCGCGGTCTATCGCGCCATCAGCAAACTCTACCAGGCCGTGCCAACCGAAGCAGGGCGCTACGGGTGGCTCTCACACCTGATGCAGGGCGTGACGCTCCGCCATCCGCTGAGCGCTGAAGAGGCGGAACGCGGCTTTCTCATGCTCGATGAATTGGAGCATGCCGTCTTCTGCCCCGAGTTTTTTCAATCTCAGAAAGACATGCGCGATTCGCTGAAGATTACACTGTTTGGCGGGCCCACCTTTATGGGCCAGACATATGTGGAGCGCAGAACGTGGTCCGTCTATTTGGGCGAGCCGTTCACAGAGTGGATTGAGGCCCAAGGCGGTCAGGGCCAAGACGACATAATCATCACTGTTAAAGATGCGGTGGAAGGGCACTACTTGTTGCGGCTACAGCCTCGGGAGGCAAAGGATACGACGTCCGTCCATGATCGGAATATCCAGATTGCCATGGCCGCGGAAGACATCGTGACCGAGGATCGCCGTTCGCGTCCCTACATGCCGGCGTGGGAGCTTGCCGCGCGTCTGATTGGCAGTGGCCTCTACTATGACCCGACGCCGCCCGATGATATGCACTATCTGCTCGAGCAGTTTAGCCTGCTCCATTTCGTCGACGACATTGGCTATTCGGTCAATCCTCCTGCCGAAGGGCGCAGCAACAGTCGTGCGGCCTCTTACGTGAGTCGTGAGGAAGAGCACAACTCGACTGATTCGACTTACGCCGATCGTGCGGGCAAAGGGTTCGATCAGGATCGGCCCGACCTGGGGCCCGACTTTAGCCCACCGACTGCGCAGGAAGATCTCGCCGATCAGTTTGGCGACAGCTGTGGCGCTTATTCGCTTTACCTGGAGGAATTTCACGAAGCCGGAGGTGTCGGCGCACCGTTGGCTCATCATGAGTTCCATCTCTTCGAGGCGGAGCTAGAGTATCTAGTCGCCTTGGAGGTGGAGTTTGGTGGCCTTTTGCCCGAGCAAGAAGAGCGCAAGCATGAGCTGGCAGCCCGTCTCTTCCTGGATCCGGACGCCTGGCCCAATGACGATTTTGACATTCCCGACTACCCGGATTACGGTGATCCACCTTTCTGGGGCAATTAGGGTATCGCGCCGCAGCTTCCGGGCCGCGCATGCCCCTTGACGCAATAATCGTGCCTGAACTGACAAGACCGCCAGCGGTAACGCTAGCGGTCTTGCTTTGGAAAAACTAAATGAGTCCAAAACCCGTAAACTGTCGCTATTTTTATGGCGATTACTTCCGTGGCAAGAATGTAGAGGAATGCCGCTTGATTGCCCGGAATCCTGATAGTCAACGCCCATGGCGACGCAAGCTCTGTGACAGCTGTCCCATTCCCGAGTTGATTATCACGAGCCAGTGCCGCCACCTTGAGCTGGAAGCCACCGTGGAGCGCAAGTTTCTGCGCGATCAGGTCGAGGTCACCTTTGCGATTTGTACCAAACACCTCATCGAGTTGGATGACCCCAGCTACTGTCCGCAATGTCGTCTGGAAGGCTCGGGCGATTGATCAAAGCTATCGAGATGCCAGCAACGCCTATATAGAAAACGGCAAGAGCCCCAGAGACAGCCTAATCGCGGATTCTCTGGGGCTCTTGCCGTTTTCTCTGTCGCACTCAATAAGCCTTAGGCTGACCGGCTACTACTGGCCCTGGCAACCTGGCGGCCCAAGAGCGACTTAGAAAGCAAATCCGATGATGCCGGTTCCGGCAGTGCACGCCGTACTCTGCCGCTCACGCGCGACCACCATGATTGACTCTCGACCTCATTGCGCAAGGGCATCCCCGCCTGCAGGAGATAGGCAAGCGTCGTTTTATAGCCCGCATCCATCAGGCGGTCAGCTTGGCTATAGTCCATGAGTTCCGGCGGATCGTCGACGCTGAGCTCGATGTGATGCAGCTGGATCGCCTGGCCCTGCTTGGCAAGCAGCAGATCCTGCTCGGCCTGCACCTTGAACATGGTGCTGACTGTGTGCGAAAGCACGTTGCCAACGCCGCGTAGCTGTTGTGCTCTGATCGAGCCGTTGAGTGACTCGGTGATTTGCAGGGCATAGACCTCGGTCGCCCCGCGTTCGACCGCCACGCGGATTGGCAGGGGCGTGACCGCGCCGCCGTCCACGTATCGTTCGCCGTCGACCACCCACGGCGGATGCATGGGCGTCAATGCTGTGCTGGCCATGAGGCCGTCAATTACGCGTTCGTTGTGATCATCGCCAAAGACGTGGAGCGTCCCGCTGCTCAGGTGCGTGGCAGTGACAAAGAGACGCACGTCTTCGCAACAGTTGCCAAAGGTCAGCGCCGGGGTCATGCCGCGTTGGGTCAGAAATCCATAGAAGCGACGGTTGTCGTGGAGGCTGTCATAGCCGCGCAGTAAGCGCCACAGTGAGTTAACGCGACCACCGGGATAGATGTCTTGGCCGGAAACTGAACGCCAAGTTGCGGCCAGCTCTTCCAAGTTGCTGGGCGAGATGTCACGGGCGAGATAGGCGGCATTGAGCGCACCCACTGAACAACCAACAATCATCTCCGGGCGCACGCCATGCTCTAGCAGGGCGCGTAGTGCGCCAACCTGCATCGGTCCCAGCCGACCGCCGCCGCTCAGTACAAATGCTCGCATCCATCGCTCCTTTGCTGCTGCTGACCGAACCCATAGCGCCCGTGCGCTGTGCTGTTTGACGAGCGAAGCCCCCAGAAAGTCGCGCACGGATTTGAGGCAATGTTCGACAGGCTCTTCGACGCAATTAAGGCGCAATTCGGTTCAGACCAAACAACATGCTTCTTCAGCCTGACGACAACGCGTGGCTGACGCCGTCTGAGCGCCTTGCACGCAGCCTGACACAAGGCCGCGCTCGAGGCGACGATGAATGCTACCGTGCTGTTTGCGATGTGATGGATGATGACGTACGGAGCTGGTGGCGTGACGTTGGCTGCAGAGTACCTGTCGCGCCGTATCAGGTACCTGTTCTGTCTATCGCCACTAATGGTGTCGATCCTTCGGTACGTGTCGCAAGGAACCGCAATGATGGGTTGCGGATCTGTGCTGGATTGAGCTGTGCGGTAGGGGACGCTGCCCATTCAGGTCAGATCGTCAAGCCCAAACATGCGGCAGTCAGATTTGAGAACGGTCCTTGGCCCATGATAGAATGTCGGCATAACAGAAATTAGGGGAGCTCGGAAGCGCCGGGCTGAGAGTAAGACCGTTCTGTCTTTGACCCATAGACCTGATCTGGGTAATGCCAGCGTAGGAAGGATCGAAGCAGATCGACTAACGCAGACCTTACCCGCAGCGGGTAAGGTTTTTTATTGCGCTGTATTGGTTGATCAAACGTGTGAAAGGAAGCAATCGCCGTGCCGAACCTGAGAATCCCTGTATTCCTCGTAGTTCTGCTCTTTGTGCTGAGCGCATGCCAACCCGTTGCGCCAGTGGGCGAAGCCGAGACGCCAACACTGGTCGTAGCCACCCACGACTCCTTTAGCGTCAGTGAAGACGTCGTGACCGAGTTCGAAGCAGCCCACAATGCTTCGCTCCAATTCCTGGCTCTCGGCGATGCGGGCGAAGCGCTCAACAAGATTTTGCTCAGTAAGGATGCGCCCTTGGCCGACGTCTTTTTTGGTGTGGACAATACCTTCCTGAGCCGCGCCCTCTCCGTCGATGTTTTTGAACCCTACGCCGCACCCGGGTTGGCAGCCGTGCCCGATGATCTGAAACTCGACCCCGAACAGCGCCTGCTGCCCATCGACTATGGTTTTATCAACCTCAACGCCGACGCTGGCTGGTTCCAGGAAGCAGGCATACCCATGCCTGAGACCTTGGAAGAGTTGATCGAGCCTGCCTATGCCGGCTTGCTGACCGTGCAAAACCCCGCGACATCGTCGCCCGGTCTGGCTTTCCTCCTAGCCACAATCGGTCACTTTGGCGAAGATGGCTATCTGGACTTCTGGGCGGCGCTGCGCGAGAATGACGTGCTCATCACCGATGGCTGGACTGAAGCCTATTTCGAGCATTTTACCGTCGGCTCTGGCGGCACAGGCGATCGTCCCCTCGTTGTCTCCTACACGACCAGCCCGCCGGCTGATGTGCTCTACGCCACCGACGGACGGACGGAGCCGGCCAGCGTCAACATCAATCCTCCTGGCGGCACCTTTCGCCAAGTCGAGTTTGCCGGTATCCTGCGTGGCACGGAACAGCGCGAGCTAGCCGAAAAGTGGATCGACTACATGCTCGACACCAGTTTCCAGGAAGATCTGCCATTGCAGATGTTCGTCTATCCGGTCCTGCCGGACGCTGAACTGCCGGAACTTTTCGTGCAGTTCGCCGAAACGGCCGACGACCCGGTGGAGGTTGCGTCCGAAGCGATTGAAGCCAACCGTGAGCAGTGGGTCCAGGCCTGGACGGACGTGATGCTGCGCTGACTAGAAGCGCTGCAGCATGCCGGGATGTGGCCATACGTCGTTGCGTAGCCGCATGGCGCTTGGCCACTCCCCGGAATGTGCGTTCAGCTCAACATAGGAATTCACCTCGCTCATGACCGTGATCCGTCGATTTGGCCTTGCCCTGCTCTACGCGCTGCCGCTGCTTTTCCTGGCCGTTTTCTTTTTTTATCCCCTGGTGCGGATTCTCCAGGTCAGCTTCTATGCGGACGGCGTCTGGAATTTCTCGGGCATCGGGGCCGCGCTGACCACTCCTTATTTCTGGCGCTTAATCTGGTTTACGACTTGGCAAGCCGTGGCGTCAACCGTGCTTACGCTGATCATTGGACTTCCACTGGCTTTTGTTTTTGCGCGCTATGAATTTCCTGGCAAGAGCCTGTTGCGTGCGCTGACTTCGATTCCGTTCGTCATGCCCACCGTAGTGGTTGCGGCCGCGTTCACGACACTCATCGGACGCAGCGGCGTGGTCAACGTCTGGCTGCAGGATCTCTTTAGCCTTCAGCAACCGCCGATTGTGCTACTCCAGACCGTTTGGATAATCCTGATCGCCCATGCCTTTTATAATGTCAGCGTGATTATTCGCGCAGTCGGCGGCTTTTGGGCCGGCTTGAATCCAAGTTTGGAGGAAGCCGCCGCCGTCCTGGGCGCTGATCGCCGCCATCTCTTCTGGGAGATCACCCTGCCTCTGCTCATTCCCAGCATCGTTGCGTCCTCCCTGCTCGTCTTCCTCTTTTGCTTCACCAGCTTTGGCGTCGTGCTGATTTTGGGCGGACTCCAGTTTGCCACCATCGAAGTGGAGATTTACCGGCAGGCCGTCAGCCTCTTCAACTTGCCTGTGGCCGCTTTCCTCAGCCTGGTACAGATAGCACTGACCTTTACCATTATGGCCGTCTACACGCGCGTCCAGGCCCGCGCCTCGCTGCCACTGGAGATGAGCCCCCAGTCGCGCACGGCCCAGCCGCCGCGAACGTGGCGCGCTCGCCTTGTCGTGGCGGTGAGCCTAGGGATCGCCATGGTCTTTCTGCTGGGCCCGCTCCTTGCGCTGGCCTGGCGTAGCTTCACGCTGGGCGGGGACGGCTTCACGCTGGCATACTACCAGGCGTTGTCAGAGAATCCGCGCCAGAGCGCCTTCTTTGTTCCGCCGCTGGCCGCCGTGCGCAATTCCCTTGTCTTTGCCACGGCCACCATGTTTCTCAGTCTATTTCTGGGCATCATCAGCGCTTATCTGCTGGTACGGCCGCGCACGTGGATAACCGCGATTCTGGATCCCATCTTCTTGCTGCCGCTGGGCACGTCAGCCGTGACGCTGGGGCTGGGATACATTCTCGCCATGGGGCCCTTGCGCACATCGCTCTGGCTGGTGCCTGTGGCCCATACGCTGATCGCCGCGCCCTTTGTCCTGCGGACATTTCTGCCCTCGTTGCGCAGCCTGGATCCGCGTCTGCGCGAGTCGGCCGCGGTGCTGGGCGCCGGCCCGATACGCACGTGGTTCGAGATCGATGTGCCCATGCTCTTTCGCGCCGTGCTCGTGGCCGCGACCTTTGCCTTTACCATCAGCCTGGGAGAGTTCGGCGCGACGCTGCTAATCACGCGTCCGGACGTACCCACGATGCCCATCGTCATCTATCGGGCATTGGGTCGCCCCGGCGTGATTAACTACGGTCAAGCCCTGGCCATGAGTACGATTCTGATGGTCGTTTCCGCCGCGTCGCTGCTCATCATCGAGCGCTTTCGTATCGGCGACATCGGCGAGTTTTAGGAGTTGGGAGTGGGGAATTCGGATTGCTGGTTAATGGAGCTGACTCCGTGATCCAATCAATCCGCAATCCCAACTCTGCAATCCGCAATTGAATGAGGTGACAGATGCGTCAATCAACCGACCACCTCCCCCTCTTTGTCTACGGCACCCTCATGTCGGATCAGCCGGCATATGGACGGTTGGCTGCTGCAGTGGTGCGGACGGCGGCAGCACAGTTGGAGGGGGCGACGCTACACGTGGTGAGCTGGTATCCGTTGGCGGCGCCCGGGCAAGGCGTGGTGCGCGGGGAGGTCATGTGGCTGGCCACGCAAGAGTATGCGCGCGTGCTGGCTGACTTGGATGCCTATGAGGGCGATGAATATGAGCGGGTCGTGCGGATGGTGCGCCTGCTGGATCGGGAAGATGATGACGAGATTGCCTGTTGGCTCTACCTCGGTGCTACAGCAGAGGCCGCGCGCTACCCCGAGGCGCCCGGTGGCGACTGGCGCGCCTATCTGGGGACCGTGCCATGATCTGTGAACTCAGCGCTGGGCGCCATTCGGCTAGGCGTTTCGACAGCTTCTGCCGCCAGAAACATAAAATCCTAACTTTCTGTGAATTGTTGACATAATATCGGTATGCCAAGCCAATCTTTGCTGTGCGTCGAACAGATCAATAAAGCCTATACGCCGGATCAGCCGGTCTTGACCGACATCAATCTGACCATGGAAGCAGGGGAGATCGTTTGCCTGCTGGGGCCGAGCGGGTGCGGCAAGACGACCCTCTTGCGCATCGTTGCCGGGCTGGAGGAGCCGGACAGCGGCAGCGTGCGCTACGCTGGGCAAGACCTGGCGCGTGTGCCTGTCCACGCCCGCGAATTCGGGCTGATGTTTCAGGACTTTGCCCTCTTTCCCCACAAAAACGTGGGCGAAAATGTTGCCTTCGGCCTGCGCATGGAGAAGCGGCCGCAGGCTGCAATCGAAGAGCGCGTGGCGGAGATGCTCGAACTGGTGGCGCTGCGCGGCTATGCTGATCGTTCCGTCTATGAGCTGAGTGGCGGTGAGCGCCAGCGTGTGGCTCTCGCTCGCAGCCTTGCGCCAAGCCCCGGTCTGCTCATGCTGGACGAGCCTCTGGGCGCGCTGGATCGCAGCCTGCGCGAAGAGCTTATGATAGAACTGCGTCGCATCCTCAAGCAGATCGGCGTCACCGCACTTTACGTAACCCACGATCAGCAAGAAGCATTCGCCGTGGCCGACCGGATCGTCGTCATGAATGCCGGGCGTATCGAACAGGACGCGCCGCCGCAGATGGTGCATGATCGTCCGGCGTCGCCCTTCGTGGCCCGCTTTCTTGGCTTTCAGAATCTCTTGCCGGCCCGCATGCTGCCGGGACCGCCGGCCTCGATCCAGACGCCTCTCGGTGAGGCGCTTTTCTCAACAATCGGCGCACACGGTGTGCCAGAGGAACCAGTAAGCTACCTGCTCATCCGACCCGAGGCCGCCCGCTTTGTCGATGAAGTGACGCCGAGGGGAGAGATGCTGCTGGTTGATGCCATCCTGAAAACAAGCTCCTATCGGGGCAGCTACTATCGCATTGTCGTTCACACTGTCTCAAATGGTGACAAGCTCGAACTCACCTTTGACGTGCCCGCCTATCGGCTTCTCGACGATGGACGCCGGCGTCCGGTAGACCCGGCGACGCTCGCACCCGGGCGGCCGGTTACCCTGGCATTAGATCCATCCTTGATGACCCTGCTCTAACCAAAAGGGGGTCTGGCTTCTGCCAGAAGCCGGACCCCCTCTTTATCTAAATCTCCAACCGTGTCAGATTAAGGATTCGTTTGGGCGGACAGTCACTATTCGACTGCGCCTGCAGTTGAGATCAGCGATTTGGATCGTTATTCGGCGGCTGGCACAAGCAGGGTTACCTGGCTGGTGTTGGCAGCAGCCCACGCCTCCTGTCCATCTTCCAACTGAATGCGCCACCAGACAATGGTGTCGCTGTCGCCCTGGGTCAGGACGGGACCGTCAATGACGCGTGCGCTTTGGCCTTCCAGCATGTAGCCTACCTCTTCGCCAGCCTCCGGCCCCGGTTCACTGCGCAACGTGAGCTGGTAGCCGGGGACAATCTCGACCTCGGCGCCAACCTGCACGTCACTGCGCGCGTTGCGGCTTGGTGGCAGATCGCTGCCTTGGCCTGCCGTCGTGTTGTCGGCGGGGGCTGAGTCGCTTGAACCTTCTTCGCTTGAACCTTCGTCAGCGGCGGCCGGCGCCGTGATGGCCGGCGTCTCCGTTGTGGCGGCATCCCGATTGCCTAGCCAGCGGGCAATGCCCCAGACTGCCAATATGACGATCGCCAACGCAGCGATCGTGCCCAGCACTACCGGCCAGTTGATGCCGCCAGACTCGCTGGTGGCATTGGCTGGGGCTTTTTCTTGGGGGAGAGTGACGTTGACCGCCGTACGTTCCGGAAAGGTGTGGAGAATGCGGACGGGGACGTCAGTGCGGCTGACATAGCGTTCCTGGAGGATCGTGCGCGCACGCGCAATCGCAATCTCGCGCCCCTCTTCCGTCAGATCGTCGTATAAATGCACCTCAGCCCGGACCGGACGGTGCAGGCGATCGAGCATGACAAGCAAACCGGCGATGGGCATGCCCGCCGTGTCGGTGATGTTGAAGTAATTGGCGTCGATTCCCTGCACGGCGCTTGGTCCTGTTTCTGCCGCCATAAGTGTCCTCACTTTGGTGCCTGGTTTGTTGCAGCGGTATTGGGTCGCGCTATTGGGGCAGTCTCAGCTTGACGATACCGCCAAGTTGGCCCCTTGCGTCAGTATAGGGCAGCATGCGCACGTTGTATTCAGCCGGAATGTCGCTGCGTAGTGAGCCGCGCCATGTTAAGCTGTCGCCAACTTTGCGATAGGGATATTCATCCTCGGGCAGGCCGGTGATGACCGCACCCCGTTCGTCACTGCCGCCATAGCCGAATGTCAGACCGGGAAAGGTTGCGCCGGTGCTTGTACTCAGGGTGACGGGCAGACGCACTGTCTGGTTATCGACCGACTGACCGGTTTCGATGGGCTGGATGTTTGGAATCACAAACTGGTGGACGCCGGCAGCCCGCACAGCGTTATCGCCGACGCGATAGAGACGCATGCGCAGGTTGTACTCGATGCCGGCTGCACCTGGCCACGAACCATCATAATCCAGCGAGTCACCGATCAAGCGCTTGCTGCGCAATCCTGCAATTTCGAACTCGGCCCCGTTTTCATCAACAGAGAGTAACTGAATATCCGTGCCCGGAATGCGGTCGCCCGCGCGCAGGCGTCGTTCGGTGGGACCATTAAAGACGATGCCGCCGGGTGGAGCGGCACGCAAGGGCAAGTCTTCCACCTGGGGAAGGCCGGGAATGCCGCTCAAGTCTGGCAACTGCAACGCGTTCCAGTCAACCTGATTGAGCAACTCCGGCACCTGGTCAAGGCCAGACGGCAACTCGCCAACTTCCGGCAATTGCGAGAGGTCCGGGACAGGCACGTTTGAGAGATCCGGCGCTTGGGGCAGTGACGGGAGCCCGCCACAGCCGGCCAACAAAAAGACCAGCCCAGCCACGAAGACAGACGATCGAACCGACTGCCAGAATCTGTGACCTGCTTGTCGAATCTTCATCACTCACCTCGAGTTCGTTCTACGTAGCACGCCAGCTCTAGTACGCACCCAGTTCGAGCAAGCGTGCATCGCTGATGCCAAAATGGTGGGCTACCTCGTGCAGCACCGTGCGTCGAACCTGCTCGCGCACTGCATCTTCATCACCGGGCGGGCAGACCTGAAGGATCGGTCGCCGAAAGATCGTGATCAGATCGGGCGGGACCAGGCCGTAATTGCTGCTGCGTTCCGTGAGCGGCACGCCTTCATAGAGGCCGAGGAGCAGGCCATGACCCTCCTCCATGCCCACACTGGCTAACTGCTGGCGGCTGGGCCACTCGGCCACGGTAACCGCTACGTTGTCGACAATTTGCCAGAGTGTTTGAGGGATCAACTCAAGTGCCTCGCTGACCAGTTCCTCAAAGCGCTCCAGGGGAATCTGCGTTTGAAAAGAGTGGTACGAATTCATGCTAGCCTCATGTCATCTATTGACAGGATCTGCGCTGTTTGGTCTTGCTGCGGGCGCCTAGAATCCACTGCTGCCTGACGATTCGGGTACGAATACCCCGCGTAAGTATAAACTGATTGAGGGTTATGGACAACGAATTACGATAAATAGAACGTACGCAGCATTCCCATAGCTCCCGGCGTTCACTCTGTGGCATGGCGCATGTGCGCCCAATCAGCCCCACGGTAGAAGTTGATAACAATCAAAAATGAGCAACAATATCCATGTATCTTCCCCCATTGGCTCGACCAGCGCCTATCGCCTGCGTAGCTTGGGAACCCAATTCCTGGCAGCTTTACTCTTCGGCGGTTTGGCGTTGCTTTTTCTACCACCGCGCGTACTCTTTGCCCAGGAATCAATAACCATTGACGCCGCGGCATTGAGCCGTTCTGGTTTGCTCATTGTCGGGTACGATCCGGCTCTGGCGGGTGGCGAGTCGCTGGACGATTTGGCCCGCCATGGCTATGTCATTGAGCAGCATTGGCCGCGTCTGCGTCTGGCCGCACTGCGCGTGGCTGAAGCCGGCGATGCCAATCAGCTTGCGAGAATGGAAGAGGCCATCACCCACCTGCGCGATGAGCCTGCCATCACCCACGTGAGCGGCGACTTGCTTGTCAGCGCCGCGGGTGCAGCCACGCGGCCCGTTCAACAGGAAATTGCCAGCGCGTTTCCGCACGACGAACTCATACCCGGCGACCCGATGATCGACCAGCAGTGGGCCATCACCCGAACGTCAGTAATCAGTGGCTGGCAGATCAGCCGAGGCGCGCCGTCGGTGACCATCGCACTGGTTGACAGCGGTTACGATGTGACCCACGAAGATCTGGCCCCCGAATCATTGTGGCAGAATCCGGTTGAAGCCGCCGGCGAGCTGGGCGTTGACGATGACGGCAATGGCTTCATCGACGACCTCTCCGGGTGGGATTGGATCGAGCAGGATGGCATCACGAATGATCCCTTTGGCCACGGCAATCACACGGGCGGCATCATTGCTGCCACCGCCGATAACGGCATCGGCGTTGCCGGCGTGGGGGGAGCGGTGCGAATCCTGCCGCTACGCATTCTCGACGCCTATGGCGGCGGCCAGATGAGCGACCTGATCGCTGCCCTGGACTACGCGCTGGAGCAGGATGTCCAGATTGTGAACATGAGCCTCACGCTCCATTCCGATCAGCCCGCTTTGGAGCAGGCGATTAGCGTATTGGCCGAGGAAGGCATCCTGCTTGTGGCCGCAGCAGGCAATCAGGATGGTCCGGTGCTCTGGCCGGCGGCCTACCCTGGCGCCCTCGCCGTCGCCGCCACTGATCGGGAAGACCTGCGTGCGGAATACTCGAATGTTGGTCCCGAAGTTGCTGTCGCTGCGCCCGGCCATGCCATTCTCTCAACCTACCGCGAGGGCAGCTATGAGTGGCTGGACGGCACGAGCATGGCGGCGCCCCACGTGGCAGCATTGGCCGGACTGCTGGCCGGCCTTCGGCCCGATCTTTCCGGCGCCGATCTGGCCCAAATCATCCAATTGACGGCAAGCGATGTGAACGCCAACGCTTTGCCGGCCAGCGATGAGGAACTGGGAGCCGGGCGTATCGATTTTCACGCTGCACTCTACGCCGCCTCGACCGCGCTCCAACTCAGCCTGGCTGAGCGGGAGGCTATGTTGCCCGCGCTCTTCCCAGGCGCGCCGGTTAGCAAACAACTTGTTGTGATGGTTGCGGGCAAGTCCAGTGATATGCTGCCCATCGCCGGGGCGGGTGCAACATATCGAATTTATGATCCGGCCGCAATGAACCAGACGCTCTCCAGCGGTCGCGCTGTGAGCGACGGTGAGGGGCTGTTGACTCTAGAACTGGTGGCGCCTCCCTCTGCCGGTGACTATCTCTTGGAGGTCCGTGTGGGCGCAGTAGAAACTCGGCTTCCGTTCATCGTCTCAGCGTCCGTAGCTGCGCTGCAGCTCACGCCGGCGCATTTGACCGTCGAAGCCGCGTCAGGCCCGCAACTCATTGCGCTCGATCTACTGGATGACGAAGGTCAGCCTATCGACCTGCCTGCGAGCGTGCGACTGGCAACGAATCTGGGTTCCTTGGGTGAAGAGAGACTGCAAGTAGTTGATCTCTTGGTGGAGAAAGGGAGCGGCGAGGTGATTTTTCGGCCCGGTGGCGTGGCCGGCTCCGCTCAGATCACGGCGACCATTGGCAGTTTGACAACCACCGTCGATATCGAGGTGTTGCCGGGCGCTCCGAGCTCAGTTCAGCTTCCTTCCTTGCCCAAACAGGTTGCAGTCATCGATCAACCGGTAACTGTGGCATTGGAGATTCGGGTGGCGGATCGCTTTGGCAATCCAGTCGCTGACGGCACGGAGGTGGAGCTTGCCGCCAGCGACGGCGACCTGACAATCTTAGACACAATGACCGAAAACGGCATGATTCTTGCCAACTTAAAGCTGACGGCAGGCGATGTTTCGCCCGTCTCATTGCGGGCTGCGGTTCCCCATAGCACTGCTCAGGTCGAGGCCGACCTGACCCTCCAGTCCCACCATCTCTGGCTGCCTCTGGTCACGCGCTAAGCGTGTTGCGTTTTGAGGCATGCAAGCGCGTAAAATCGAATCGTGCCGTACCTTCTGCTTTGCGAACGACCATTTCTAAGCCAGTGTGTTGGCCAAGTCAATCAGCATGCTGGAGAGAATTTGCAGGCCGAAGAAGACCACGATTGGCGAAATATCGATCATCCCGATGGGTGGGATGATCCGTCGCGCCGGCTCCAAAACGGGATCGGTCACCCGGTGAAGCATTTGTACGATGGGGTTGTAGGGATCCAGATTTGGGATCCAGCTCATCAGAATGCGGGCCAGCAAAACAAAAATGTAAAGCTGAATGCTCTGAGCAAGGATCATTAGAATGGCACTCATGTGGCGTCCTTTTGTTCACTAAGATCGCCGAGCTCTTGGCTCCGGCGATATGCGGCAAAGATCGCGCGACTAAGGATGGCGCGTATCGCCGCTTTTTCAAGTTCGTAGAGTCCGGCGGCCGTCGTGCCGCCGGGACTGGTGACCCGATTTTTCAACTCAGCCGAGTGGCTGCCAGTTGTCTTCAGCAGCTCAACGCTTCCTTCGATGGTCTGGAGGACCATTTGTTCTGCGTTGCGCCGGTTAAAACCCATGTGGACACCAGCGTCGATCATCGCCTCAATCATCAGCAGGACAAAGGCCGGGCCAGAACCGCTTAGCCCTGTCGCCATATCGAGATAACCTTCCTCGTCTACCATGATCTGTTCGCCCAAAGCCCCCACGATCAACTCAGTCTGCCGGAGCTGCTCTGGTGAGACTTCGGGCGTCGCCGTCCAGACGGTCATGCCCTTGCCGAGTTGCGCCGGCGTGTTGGGCATCGCGCGTACGATGCGATCGTGGAAGAGCCCGCTGCGCAGCGAACTGATGCGTGCGCCGGCGATGATGCTCAAAACCAGCGCCCGGGAGCGGATGCCGCTATGCAATTCCGTCATCACTTTACCAAGCGACTGGGGCTTGATGCTGAGGATGACGATATCGGCGTCGTGCACCGCTTCGCTGTTGCTGTCCCTCATATGGATGCCATAGGTCTCAGCCATGTAATCCCGGCGCTGATCCCAAGGATCGCTTGCGACGATTTTGCCTGGTTCAGTCAGCCCTTTGTCAAGAATGCCCTTGACCATGGCTTCACCCATGACGCCGCTGCCGACGAAGGCGATTTTATCGATATTCAGCATGGTTATACCACCTTTGCGGTGCAAAATCGGTAAGTTGGTACCGGTTTTTGGCGTTAGTTGTAGGTTCGTTCGCCAAAGATGGCTGAACCAATGCGGACCATGGTTGCGCCCTCTTCGATCGCCACTTCAAAATCGTTGGTCATGCCCATCGACAGCTCGTGTAGTGATGCTGTCGGCGCCTGTTCGTTGAGTTCATTGCGTAGCCTGCGCAGGTCGCGAAAGATTGTGCGTAGCAGCGCTTCATCCGCTACATAGGGCGCCATGGTCATGAGCCCCTGGACGCGTATGCCGCTCAACGCCAGCAGGGCGGGCAATTCGTCCGCGATCTGCGTGGGCGTAAAGCCGTGTTTACTCGCTTCTCCGCTGACATTGGCTTCCAGCAGCACTTCCATTACGCAGCCGGCCTCCATTGCGTCGCGACTCAACCGATTGGCGATCTTGGCGCGGTCCACCGAGTGAATGAGCTGGATCGGGCCAATGGCCTGTTTCGTCTTGCGGCTTTGGATTGTGCCGATGAAGTGCCAGCGGATGCCGTCCAGCCCGCGGGCGCGCGCCAGATCGACCTTTTCCCACAGCTCGGGCAGCCGATTCTCGCCAAAGTCGCGCTGGCCCGCCGCGTACGCGGCTTCAATTGCGGCCAGCGGATGGGTCTTGCTGATTGCGACCAACAGGACTTCGTCGGGGGGGCGCCCTGCGCGCGTTGCTGCTGCCGCCATCCGTGCCCGCACTGCCGCCAGATTTGCGGCAATGTCTGCCTTCTGAACTGTATCCAACGCGCTCATTCACATCCTCCGTCGCTTGTCGCTATCCGGCGATTGTACCAAGCATGCCGCGCGCTGGCAAAGCCCCCCGGATTCGGATTCCAAGCTGGAATCGGATTTGCTGCACTATATCCGCAAACGCGGCCCCGCTGATCTCCAGAGGCCTAGCAGTCACGGTTGGCAAAGATGATGGGCAGGAAGCTGCGCAAGGATAGCCCGCCCTCGACTCGATCTACGCTGGACGATGACGCGAAATAGACCCCGATCGGTTCGCTCCAAATGCCGGGAAAACGGTGGTTGGGCCAGACGCCTTCGCCGGCTTCATCGGCGGGCGGTTGCTCCGCCCGTGCGCGGATGCGAAAATCGTAGCCCAAATCGACGCACGGCGCCTGGAAGAGCAGCTCGCCGCTCTCGTCGCCGTCGACCATCAGATCGCGCCATTCACCGCCTTCGGGCCGGACCTGCATGTCGATGTAGAGCCGGTAGGTGCCGCCCAGCGCCGTCACATCGGGACTCTGCTCGCCCGTCCACGGCACGGTGAGCGCGCCGCCGTCTACGCGCTGGGGGAGGGCGTCAAAAATGGCTGCGGGGGCGCGCACGATCTTGAGCGCATCGATGAAGGCGTGATTGCCATGCCACTGGAAGGGACTGTTGATTCGCGCCAGCACCGTCAGCGTCGATGACTCGGCGACTGCCGACAGGCGCAGATTTTGCCACCCGATGCGCGTCGTGCCATCTGCTTCAACAAAGTTGGCGCGACTCTCTACCCATTCGATTTGTTCTCCACCTGGATCTTCGCCACCGCTCGGATCGATGCCCAGTTGCTTGGCCATGTAGTAGCCGTCTGGACAATCGTTGGGCGCTGAGAAGCTGCCGCCGCAGAGGCTGACAAACCAGCCGCTGACGCTGTATGCGCCGCCGGGTTCCACTGTTACTTGCTGGTAGAGCGTCGTGTCGAAAGGCTTGCCGGGCTCGGGCGGCGTCTCCAGATCTTGCGCACGCAGGATCACAGCATCGCGGCCCTCAAAATGTTCGACCCAGGCATCGCGCTCGCAACTCTTGGCGTACCATTCACGCGCGCTGTAGATCACCGGCGTTTCGCCCGCCGAATTGACCATGCGCCAGCCGGCCGGGATGCGGATCGCCCGGCCCCGCTCGTCGATTGCATCCACGTAGTCGGGACACTCGAAACCGCCATTCTCCAGGCTGAGCGCCGCGGCTGGGATGGAGCTACCTGGGGCTGTCGCTTGTGCCTGCGCCGGCAGACGCGCAGCAAGCAAGAGAATTGTGCAAAAGGCAAACAGGGCTGCAATGCGTGTGATCATTGTCGTTTCCTAATCGTTGCGCTCAGTCGAAAGGTGGGGAAGCGGTGGCGGTTTTCGTTAGATGGAACTAAACGGAACGCGGGCAGAGCCAGGCCGTAACCGTAAACAGGCCGCAGCGCCCTTTTTCAGCCCGGTGACTAAAGAACTCGTCGGTGGACTGGGCCGTGTCGATACCGCTGATTTCGATCTGTTCCTGGGGCACGCCGGCGTCAATCAGTTGGCCGGCATTGGCCTGCCAGAGGTCAAAGTAGGGATTTGCGTCCGGGCCGTCTGGCCAGGTGAAGAGACGGTCGGCCGCGGGCAGTTTGGCCTGGGCCAGCCTGAATACCTCGTCGCCGACCTGATAACTTGTGGGTCCGATGCTGGGCCCAATGCCGACGCGCAGATCGCCGGGTTCGCTGCCATAGGCTGCCTGCATGGCCCAGAGTGTCGCCGTCGGCATGCCGTTCACCGTGCCGCGCCAGCCCGAGTGGCTGAGCGCAAGCACATGATGGCGGGGATCGTAGAAGACGAGCGGTACACAGTCTGCAAAGGTGAGTTGAAGCGGCAGGCCGATCTCATCGGTGATCAGGCCGTCGCAGTGGGGCTGGACGATGCCTGCCTGGCTGGCGTCAACCTTGGCCACGCCCGTCCCATGCACGGCCCCGCAACGGATGATTCGATCCGCTTCAATGTCCAGCGCTACCGCCAGACGACGGCCGTTTTCCGTCACCCGCTCCGGCGTGTCGCCGCGCCGAACGCTGAAATTGAGCGTGTTCCACGGCTCAGGGCTGACCCCACCGTGGCGCGTGCTCACATGGGCCTGAACCGGATGGCCTGCTAAATCGTCAAACGTATAGGAAATTACGCCATTCTCGTGTACGATACGCTGCATGGCGTCAGTGTAGCGGCGCGCCGGTCGAGCAGCAAATCAGGCCGTGAACAATTGCTAATTGTCGATTGGCAATTGTCCATCGTCAATTTTCAGTAGTGGAGTGCAATCATGGGTAAATCAAATGATCGCAACGGTGCAATCTTGTTGGCATGGGCCGTACTTATGCTTGCTGCGCTCGGGCTGCTGCTCTACTTCGCAATTGGCGACGCCAACCCTACTCTGGTCGTCGTGCCCATGGCAGATGCCGGTGGGCTGGTTACCGCAGCGGAAGGACCGCTGCGCGATGAGGTTGCCGCCGGGATCAATCAGGCGGCCCAAAACAACTGGCCGCTCTGGATCTCGGCGATGACACTGGCTGTTTCGGTGATTGGCCTCATCTCCAGCGCACTCTTGGGGTGGCGCCAGGAAGTGCGAGAAATGCGCATGGACAAGCTCGAAGCCGAACGCATGCGTGTCGAACTCGAAATGATGCAGCTCGAAATTGAGCACCTGCGCCGCGAAATCACCCCCGACACGTAGTCGCCGGCCACATTCCGGTCGTCAATCCACGCTCCACGCTCCGCAATCCACATTCCGCCCCAGACTCACTCCGCGCCAATCGTATAGGGCAGATCCACGCCTGCTTCAACCGTCAGCTCACCATTGCTGGAGTCCCAAGGGGGCGGCGCGTCAAAGGTAAATGTGTAGCGGCCGGGGTCAAAGCATTGCCGGTTGCTTTGCGCCGGCGGCACCTGGAAAGTCGTATTCCAGTTGTCGCCACGTCGCGTGAAGGTAATCGTCAGTTCCGCCCCAAGGTCGTTGATGAAGGTGTAGCAGCCCTGGCGACTGTTCGCCTGGCCGGCGCTGGACTGGCCGGCATTTGACTGGCTGGCTGCTGCCGGCGGTTCTGCCAGAGGCAGCGTCGCACAGTCCCCCGCAAAGGTCGTGTACTGCGCATTGCCCGAGACCCAGCCGGGTTCACCTGCGGGCGTACGGATGAGCAGCCAGGCGCAATTGTTGAACTGACCGGTGACTTCCAGCGTGTCGTTCTGTTCAACCGCCGTAATCCGCGCATAGTTGGTGCCCGGTCCGGCCCGGACATTGAGCGCGGGCGTGACGACCGTCGCCGTCGCCGCTGTCTCTTCGGCGCGAATTTGGTCGCCAAATGCTACGGTCGCGAGGACCTGATCGAATGCGTCAACGTCTTGCGCGTCGATCATATAGATGTAGAGCAACAGAATTTGACTGGCGTCATCGATCGGGTTTGCTGATAGGGTGACAAAGACTGTATCGGCCGTGCCGCCGCAGTCAAGCCAGACATCATAGTAGCCGTCGATAGCCTCATTCGTATAGTCATAGCGTCCATCGTAGTCGCATTCGGAATAATCGAGTTCATCCAATATTCCTTCGGGCGTATAGGCCTCTGCTAGCGATTCGGAGACGCCCACGAAGAGACCTGGCGTTTCCCAGGTGCCTTCAAAGCTGGCGACATCGGGCGCAACGCTCAAGCCGCGGCCCACCGCATCGCCATCAATCAGCCATTCATCATTCAGAGCGTCGTCCCAAGCGCGGGGGACGGAGACGGAAAATGCGCCTGCCTCATCGGCGATGATCGTGTAGTCATCCGGGTTGAAGGGGAAGACTTCATCAACGTCCGTGCCGGCGCCGTCGATCAGGGGAGCAGTCGCGTCCGTCACCACATAGAAGCTCTGTGTCAGCACGTCAAAGGCTTCGACATCAGCTTCGTCGACGGCCGAATAGTAGATCAGCACGCCGTGGTCGCCGCTGTCCGCGGTGGTTGCCAGGACGACAAATGCGTTTTCTTCGCCGCCGCAATCGGTCCAGATGTCGTAGAGGCCCTCGTAAGTGATCCCGTAAATCGTATGCATATGCTCGATGCGGTCGTCATACGTGCAGGAATCAGAGAAGTCGTTTTCTTCTAGCACGCTGAGCGGATCGAGATTGGCGGTGTCGTCTAATATGCTGAACGCGCTCATGCCTGACGCCGACCACTCGTTGTTGAAAGCTTCGGCGTCAAAGGCAGCGGTTAGCGTGGCCCTCACGAGGTCATCTTCATCCGCCCAATCGGTGGTCTCGATGTCAGCCCACTCGGCCGGCAGCAGGGCGGAGAGGGCAGGGCTCTCGACGAGCGTAAAGTCGTAGATGAGATCATCGGTATTGATGTCGTCGACTGTTGCTGCAACGCTTGCTTCTGTAAGGTCATTTCCGGCACTCTCTTCGCCGCCCGGTGGCGTGATGAGGAAGGTATCCAGGATGCGATCCATGGCCTCGAAGTCGGCCTCACCCGCCGTATAGACCTCGATCCGGAGCAGATACTCTTCGGTCTCCGGGCGCAGCGCCATCACCATGACGGTGGCCTCGCTGTCGCTGCATGCACTCCAGAGGTCGTATTCGCCCTGATAGAAGCCATCCGGAATGCTTTCCCGTCCATCGTAGGTGCAGACGTCTGAATAGTCGAGGCCGTCAAGCACATCTGCCACGGCAACTTCATCCGGCGCCAGGCTCTCTGAATAGCTAAAGATGACGCCAGGGATGCCCCAGTCATCATAGAATGCGTCGATGTCGGGCACGGCCCAGAGCTGGAGGCCGAGGGTCTCGTCGTCTTCGTTAATCCAGGGCTCCTCGAAGACGTCGACCCAGTCCACAGGAACCTCGAAAGACATGATTCCCTGCTCGTCCGTCACGCTCATGTATTCTTCATAGGTCGCCGGTGTTGCGGACGATGTGGTTGTGCCGTCTGACGTCTCGTCCGCAATCGAGAAGCTCTGTTCCAACTCGCGACCGTTGAGCTGACCTTCCAGCACCTCGTCCGTCTGCAGCCGCAGTACCTCTATTGAGAGCACGTCTTCGGTCGGATCGTGGCTGCGCAGAATATCGCAGTAGGTCTCGATGGTGCCGTTGACGCCCAGGTCCAGGCCCTCCATGGCCAGCAGGATATCACCCGGTTCGAGACCGGCCTGATCCGCGACCGAGCCTGAGTCAATGGACGACACCCAGATACCGGTCAGATCTTCGTCAATGGTGATCGCCTCGCTATTGATGCCGATGGCGTCCACATTTTCACCGCCGCGTAGGCGCTCAATCAGAGAGAGCGCTTCATCGCGCGAAATGGCGAAGTACTGGCCGGCCTGGTTGAGCCGATAGTTGACGCCGACCACCTTGCCCTCGCCATCGACCAACGGCCCACCGGAGTTGCCTGGCACGATGTCCGCATCGTGCTGCAAGACGCTGTCGATGGATGCCCAGCTGCTTTCGCCGCCGGCGCTGGCCTTGGCGATGATGCCGCGCGTTAAGGTAAACTCGGGGTCACCCAGGGGGAAGCCTGCCGCATAGATATCGAGCCCCACGTCAATTGGCCCTTCATACCAGTTCAGGTAGGGGAAGCCGTCGCCCTGTATGTCGATAACGGCCAGGTCGGCGCACTCCGCAACGCCCACGACGCGGGCATTACGCGGCTCCTCTTCGCCGGCTACGTAGACGCGGAAGAGCGCACCGCCTGTCACAACATGGTTGTTGGTGACCGCAATGCCCGTCTCGTCGATGATAAAGCCGCTGCCTGAGCCCGCGGCATTGGCCAACATGCCTTCTTCTGGATCGACAAAGGTGCCCACTGCCTCAATTTGTACGACGGCTTTGTAGACGTCGGCCAGATCGTCAATCGGCCCCTCATCCGCGGCAGGTTCACCGTCATCGTCCGTTGGCTGTCCGCGCTGGGCAGGCAGTTGCGCGTCGCCGTCAGCAGCATGTGCACTGGGCATGCCGGCGCTCACGGCGAGGAGCCAGCAGAGCGTCAGGGTCAGGAACAGACAAGCAAGACGAGGTAACGCTTTCATGGTGGACTCCTTGTTCATAATCGGGCAAACTTGTTCATAGTCAGGCAACATAGTCGACGTGACAACCACACGGCGCCGTCTGGCGCGTGAGCAATTCAGCGCAATATTGAGTTGCGTAGGCTTCAAAGAATGGGTGCGATGGTAAGGTGTCGGGGGCAGACCGGGACAGCGAACCTATTGTATGCGATAATGAAGGCACTGACAACCGCATCTCACGCGCGCTCTATCTTTCCGGCCAGTTTGACGAAGCCACGCAATTGCTCGACGCTACCGAGCGTACGTTGCGCGATGAAGGGGCGCAACATCCCGAGCGAGAGAGTCTGCTGGCCCAGGCGACGGTCTACCGAGCCGCAATTTGGGCCATGCGCGGCGATGCCCAGCGCGCGCTGGATGCAACTGAGGCGGCATTGGATGACCTGCCCCAGGCCGAGCTGCTGCCCCGCGCCCGTGCCTATGACACCCTCGGTCTGGCCCACGAACTGCTGGGCGACGCGGACAAAGCAGTTTGGTTCTATATGGAAGCCGCGGTGTTGGCCGAAGAGGCCCGGGTGCTCTACCTGGCAGTAAATGCTCGCTGCGAGGCAGCCCAGGTACAAATTCAGCAAGGTCAGTTGCACCAGGCATTGGTTTCGTGCCGCGCGACGATTGAATTGGGCGAGCGTAGCGATCCAGATTTGCCGCCACTCGGCCTGGCCCACGCGATCACCGCCGATATCCATCGCGAGCAGAATCGGCTGGAACTGGCGCAGCGCGGCCTGGAAACCGCGATTGCCTGCTCGCGCCAGGTCAACATCGTCGATGATCTGCGTCACGAGCACCTCTATCTCGCACGCCTCTGTCAGGCCAAGGGCGACATCACTGCAGGATTGGCCGCGCTGCAAGAGGCGGAACTGCTGCTCCATGCCTACAAGACGCCGCGCTTGACGCAGCGCCTCGCGGCCCATCGTGTCCGTTTGTGGCTTGCGCAGGGCAAGCTGCGCGCAGCAGAGCGCTGGGCCGACGAGTTTGAAGCGCCTGCCGCCTATCTTTCCGAGCTGGAGGAGCACTTCGTCGTCGTCAACTGGGATCAGCCCGGCACCGGAAAATCCTATGGCGCGCTCGACCGCGCCGACCTCACGGTAGAGCGCTACGTGGATGATGCCCATGCCTTGGTGGAGCTGCTGCGCACCCGCTTCCAACAGGAGCGCGTCTATCTGCTGGGCGAGTCCTGGGGCACGATTCTGGGCATCAAGCTGGTCCAGGCCTACCCGGACCTCTTCCACGCCTACATCGGCAGCGGGCAAATGGTGAATACGACCCAGAATGACCGGGCCGGCTATGCGTTGGCCTTGGAGTATGCGACCGCACGTGGAGATACGAAGACAGTAGAGGCGTTGAAGCGCAGCGGTCCGCCCCCGTACGTTGAAGGCAATCCTTTCCTGCGCTATGCCCGCTACCTGATGGTGCTCAACAATCACATGGCCGCGCACGCGTCCGGCGACGGCCGCCAATACAACCAGCTTGGCGCGGTGCTCACAGCGAGGGAGTATGGTCTGGTCGACAAGGTGAATTGGTTCCGCAGCCTGAATGACACCTTTGATGCCGTCTATCCACAGCTCGCTGACCTTGATTTTATGACCCAGGCCACGCGGCTGGAGGCGCCGGTCTACTTCACCCTGGGTCGCCACGACGTCAATGCCATGGCGGTCCTGGCTGCCGACTATTTCGACGTGCTCGATGCGCCGGCCAAGACGCTGATCTGGTTCGAACGCTCCGGGCATACGCCCCTCTGGGAAGAGAGCGCCAAATATGCCGATGTCTTGATCAACCAGGTGCTGCCCGAGACGCAGCCTCGTGCTTCCGCCACGCCGGCGACGAAGGCGGACTTACTGGCAGATCCCGTGGCGGTAGGCGCATTCTTCGACGAGCTAATTCCCCATCAGCTGCGGGGTGGTCCCATGGCCGGGGCGGCCGTAGCCGTGGTACACGATGGCGAACTGCGTTTCGCCAAAGGCTATGGCCACGCCGATTTGGCCGCCATGCGGCCGGTTGCCGCTGGAGAAACGCTGCTGCGCACCGATTCCAGCGGCAAGCTCTTCGTGTGGACCGCCGTGATGCAGCTCGTCGAAGCAGGCGTGCTCGATCTGGATGCTGACATCAATCAATATCTCGATTTTGCCATCCCGGCGACTTTTGATGCGCCCATTACGCTGGCTCACCTGCTCAGTCACACCGCCGGGTTTGAGGATCAGGGCTATCTCTTCGCCCACAGCGCGGACGACGTAGAGCCGACCGGCGAGTTCCTGGCCACCCACATGCCGGCGCGGATGCGGCCGCCGGGCGCGCGCTCGGCTTATTCGAACTATGGTACAGCGCTGGCCGGCTACATCGTGGAGCGGGCGTCCGCAATGCCCTTTGCCGAGTATGCTGAGACGTACATCTTCGAACCGTTGGGCATGGGGCATAGCACCTTTCAACAGCCGGCGCCTGCTTCGCTGGCCGCAAATCTGTCGCACAACTATCGCACGGACGCCCAGGGCGAGTTGATCGAACTCCCCTTCCAATTCTTACGCGTTCCGGCTGCCGGTGAAGGACACGTTACCGTCACCGACATGGCCCGCTTCATGCAGGCGCATCTGGCTGCGGACGACACGCCTATCCTTAGCAGCGCCACGCTGGCGCAAATGCATAGTCGCCTCTTTTCGCATCGGTCCGAGGTCAACGGCTTCGCCTATGGCTTTGCCGAATCGACCATCAATGGCCGGCGCGTCTTGCGCCACGAAGGCAACAATCCCGGCATGTCAAGCTCCACGTTCTTCCTGCTGCCAGAGGAGGGCGTGGGCGTCTACGTCGCCTACAACAGCAACGGCGGCTTTGGCCCCGGCGAAGGCGTGCGACAGGCGTTTTTCAAGCGCTTCCACCCCGCTGTCGCCGTGCCGACGACGCCCGATACGCTCTCTCCCGGCGAAATGGAGGCGCTGACGGGCGCCTACCGCCCGACGCGCCGCTTCGACACATCGTTTGCCAAGGTGCTCACGCTCTTCACCCCGGCCTATGGCGATGTGGCCATTACGCCCGGCCCCGAAGGCACGCTGGTCGTACGTGGCGTCGATGAGCATCCGCTGACCTATGCGCCGCTCGCGCCGGACCACCTGCGCTTGCTGAGCGGTGCGACGGACAGTTGGGGCGATCTATTTTTTGACATTGACGAATATGGGGAAGCGGCGACGCTCTTGGTAGAGAATCAACCCTACAAGGCCTTTGAGAAGGTGAGTTGGGGGCAACGTGCAGACGTTCAGCGGATGGTCGGTGCGGGACTCATGCTGCTCATCCTTGTGCTACTGGTCGGCGTGCTGCTGGCGTGGCTCGTGCAGCGCTGGCGCCCGCTGCCGGCGGTCGTTGCCATGCCGCTGCTGCCCTGGGCGCTGCTTGCCGCTGGCGCGGCGTTGATGCTGCTCTTTCCGGTCGCACTGCTCTTGACCATCGAAGAGGCCTATCTCTATGGCGTGACCGGCTTCTTCCTCGGCGCACTGACCCTGCCATTGCTGGCCATGGCGCTAGCCGGCACTTCTGTGGTCGTGACGCTGACCACGCGCCGAAAAGGGAGGTGGGGCTGGGTAGGCGCAAGCTGGTACGCGCTGTTGCTGACGGCAGACATGGCAACCGCGTGGTGGCTCGCCGAATGGAACTTGTTGGGCTATCGGCTCTGATCGGCAAGCGGCCATTGCGAATCGGCGATTGGCGCTTGTCAATCGCCGACTGCCACCCCATGCTGTTCGCCCTTCAGGCGCGTCCAGGGCTGCCAGTCTTCGGCGCGCCAGGGGCCGCCTTTGGCATTGGGAACCGGCCGGGCGTCGTTGTCGCCGTAGCGGAAGGCCCAGGCGGGGTCGCACGCCCGGCAGCTGAGGCAGCCGGCGGAGTCGGGCGGGCAACTCAAGCCGGTCTCATCGCGCGCCGCCAGCTTTAGTTCATAGTGGAAGTAGTTCTCACTCACGCCGCTTTCGACCACATCCCAGGGAAGGGGCGCACCGACTTTCCACTCCTCCACGTAGTCGGCACGATCTAGTCCCTGTGCTTCCATAGTCTGGAAGAAACTGCGCACGCTGAGCGTGCCCGGCTCGATGGCGAGCAACACGTCCGCCAGCCGGCGATCGCCACGCGAGAGCACGGCCTGCACTTCGGCCCAGTCGGGCGAATCGGCCCGCACGTCCACGCCGTGGCGCGCCAGCGCTTTGTAGATGCGCTTTTGGCGCTGGCGAATCACCTTGGTTGGCGCCATGCCCTCCCACTGGAAAGGCGTGTGCGCCTTGGGCACAAAGGGCGTGGCGTTGATGGCGATGCGGCGTTTGTAGTGGGCGCGCGCGGTGAGGGTGAAATCGATGATGGCCTGAATGTCGTCGTCGGTCTCTGTGGGATGGCCGACCATGAAGTAGAGCTTCAACTGGGGAAAGTTGAATTCCTGCGCCAGGCTGATGGCCGCCATCATCTGGTCTTCGGTCTGCGTCTTGTTGATCACGTTGCGCAGACGCTGGCTGCCCGCTTCGGGCGCAACAGTCAGGTTCTTGGCGCCGGTTTCCGCCATGGCGCGAATCAACGGTACGCTGATGGGATCCATGCGCATGGAGCTGGCGCTGATGCTGGCGCCCATCTGCTGGAGGCCCGTGGCCAGTTCGTCGATTTGCGTGTGGTCGGAGACTGCAGCGCTGACCAGGCCGACCTTGGTGCGCCCGGCCGCCACCGCGCGTTCGGCCGAAGCCAGGAGGTGATCCAGCGGCTGCTCGCGCGCAGGTCGATAGACGTAGCCGGCCAGACAGAAACGGCAGCCTCGACCACAGCCGCGGGCGATCTCCATGAGATGCATGTTGGAGAATTCAGTGTCGGGCGTGTAGAGCGTACTGCTCGTATCAAAGTCGGGCAGATTGCGCACCCAAAGCCGCTCAACCTTGCGAAAACGCTCGTGATCGCGGTTGGATGGGCGCAATTCGGGCACGTACCATCCCGCTGTTACGTCGAGTGCGCTCAGAAGCGCGTCCCGGTCATCGTCCAGCCCATGGCGACAGAGTTCGACAAAGTGAGGAACGGCCGCTTCGCCTTCGCCGATGAGAATGGCGTCAAAGAAAGGAGCCATCGGTTCCGGATTCATGGTCACGCCAGGGCCGCCGGCGATCAGAAGCGGCCACGGACTGCCATCCCACTGCGTCGATGTCTGACGATCGGTCGCGCGCGGCGGAATCCCCGCTTGGCGCAGCAGATCGACCACGTTGAAGTAGTCCATCTCCCACGAAATGGTGAAGGCCCAGACCGCGAAATCTGCTGCCGGCCGGCCGCTTTCGAGCGAGCGCAACGGGCGCCCGGCGGTATTTGCGCCCTTCTCCCAGAAGATGCGCTCGCATACGACGTCCTGTTCCGCATTGAAGCGACTGTAGAGCACTTGGAGCGCAAGGCTGCTCATTCCTACGTAGTAGGTATTGGGCATCGTCAGTGCAATGGGCAAACGCCCGCCCCATTCTTTGTAGACCGCGCCAATTTCGGGCTCTGGCACTGGCGCTGACTGACGCGTGTGCTTCGATGTTCGTCCGCTGGTTCGCTTTTTCGCCATCATTGCTTGCGTTTTGTCTCTCTACGGGCTACCCACACTGATTGCCCATGACCGAGCGCCGACAATCGGCTTTGCTCGGGGTGCAGTATAGCATGAGGCAGGCGTGATGCCGCAGAATGGTTAGTTGAGAATGGAAAATGACGAACGGCAGCGGCGCAGGCTCAACCGGCGCTGGCCAAGTGAGGCCGCATGGTAACCAAAAAATAGACCCGCTCGATCGTGTGACAATCGGCGGGCCTGCCTTCTTCTAATCTGCAATTTTTGAATCAAGCCAAGAGACATCGTTGGTGCTTAACACGTCCTCAGCAATACTTCCCTAATGCACGATCTCGCTGCCGTACTGGATGCTGTCGTCAGCGAAGGCTTCGGCCAGAGCGTTATCGATTTCTGCCTGGACCTTGGTCGTTTCGCTGCCGGTGGCCATGACGACTTCCTGCACCAGCTTCGTGCGTGCCTCTGTCAGCAAGCGCGAATCTGAGTTGTTCAGCGGCTTGTTCGCCCGCCGCCAGGTCAACTCGCGAATGGCTCGGGCCACCTCGACGGGGGCGCCGGAGTTGACCATCTCTTCGACCTGCTGGCGCCGCTGCTTATAGTCCGACGGCAGCATTTCGGGCGAATTGCCCAGCGTCTGCAAAACGTGTTCGTACTTGTCCTGTGACATGACACGCCGCAAACCGATCTCATCGATCCGCTCAACCGGCAAGTGGATTGTCATGCGTTGCTCGCTGAACTCGATGACGTAGTACTCGACATACCCGGAAACAAGCTCTTGATTTGAAATATCAATAATGGTGCCGGCACCGTGTGCGGGGTGGACAATATTCTGACCAACGTCAAACTGCATGTGACCTCCTGAGGCTACAAACATTGCCAATTCTTCCCCTATTTTAGCACAAATTTGCGGCTTTGTCATATGTTTGTGGGGTGGTTTTGCAAACCTCAATTCGGGCGCATCCGGATTATCTCAATGCGCATCGGGAATGGGCGCGCCAGAGGGAATGTCATCGTAGACCGGCTCGCGATGGGCGAGGCCCCGCACAGCGTTGATGTCTTCCATGCCATGGGCCGCCAACCAGGCCTCCATTTCGTCCAGAATCAACTGGGTGGCGTCCGCCCCCCGATGATAGATCGCGCTGCCCACGCCGACTGCGGTGGCGCCGGCCATGAGCATTTCCAACGCATCGATGCCGGTGGTCACGCCGCCCGTGCCGATGATGGGCGTCTCTGGACAGGCTTTGCGCACGTCGTAGACACATTTGAGCGCGATCGGTTTGATAGCGGGCCCGCTCAGCCCCCCACTGCGGTTGGCCAACACGGCCTGGCCACTCTCGACGTCGATGACCAGACCCGGCATGGTGTTGATAACGCAGAGGGCATCGGCGCCGGCCGCGACCACCGCTTGGGCAATGCGGCCGATGCTGGGCACGTTGGGCGCCAGCTTGACGATGACAGGAATGTCGCGGCCGGCCAGCGCGGCCACTACCTGGCCGGTTACTTCGGCCGCGGCGGCTGGGCTGGCTGCATACGGTTCACCAAATTCGCTATGCACATTGGGGCAGGAGATGTTGACTTCAATCATGTCCGGATGAGCCTGGGCTACGGTATGCGCCACGGCGCCGAATTCCTCGGGCGGGCCGGCGAAAATGCTGGCAATGAGCGGGACGCCCAGCGACTCCAACTCGGTTTTGGCTCGGGCCAACAGCGCCACCTCGGCTTCAGCGCCGGGGTTGGCAAGGCCGATGGCGTTGATCAGGCCGCCGCCCCAATCGAGGCACGTAGGATTGACGTGTCCCGGGCGCGGTGTGGGGCCACAGCTCTTGGCCGTGACCGCGCCGCAACCGCTCCGTGCCGCCCGGGTGAGCAGGCTAACCGTGGTGCCCCAGATGCCGGACGCGAGTACCAGTGGCGTTGGAAAAGTCTGATCGAGAAAGCGGATGGCAGTGTTCATTGGATTGCGGATCGGGCGGTCTGGATGAAGGTGTCGACTTCGGTACGTTTCTCTGGGGCGAGCCGGCCGGCCGCGCCCAGGGCGTCAAGCACTTCGGTGAGCTTGAAGACGCTGTGCGCACGGATGCCGGCCGCGGCCAGATTCTCAACGCCGCCCTGTTCTCGGTCGATGAGCACGATGGCGTCTTCGACCACCAGACCCGCTTCACGCAGGCGCTCGGCGGTCTTGACCGTGCTGCCGCCACTGGTAATCAAATCTTCGATGATCACCACCTGCTCGCCTGGCGCCCACGCGCCCTCAATATCCTTGCCTAATCCGTAGGCCTTGCTCTCTTTTCGCGGATAGATGAGCGGTGCGTCGGCCGCGAGCGCTACTGCGGCGCCAATCGGCAGCGCGGCATAAGGCACGCCCGCCACACGGTCATAGCGCAGATCGCCCAGGATGGCTGCATAGGCCTCCGCCGCCTGGGCCAACAGTGCAGGGCGACTTACCAGGAGGCGCAGATCGATATAGAAGGGCGACTGCATGCCGGAGGCCAGCGTGAAATCGCCAAATTTGATCGCGCCTAGCTCATGCAGCCCTTGGATCAGGGCATCGTCTGCCGTTGTTGGGCCGGATTGGGACGCATGGTCGCCGGCGTTCACCGACGTGCGACAAGCCTCAATCCGTTGTCGCAACGCGTCTGCAGCCGCTCGATGATCGTCGGCCAGCCCAATGCCGCGGCTGGCGTTGATGATCACGCCGCTGCCGTCGGCGCGCAGACCTGCAGCCAAAGTTGCCTCAAGGTCGCCGCCTTGTGCACCAATACCGGGCACCAGAAACCAGGCGCCGGGCGCGGCCTGGCGGACGGTTTGCAGGACCGCCGGGTATGTAGCCCCAACGACCAGGCCGACATTGGGCGACCAGTGGGTTGCCGTACGCGCCACGTGGACGTAGAGCGGCTGATTGGGCTCGCGATCCAGGGTTCGCCAGTCGGCGATCTCCAGCTTCTGAAATTCCTCGGCGCTGGGATTAGACGTGTGGCAGAGAACGAAGAGCCCCTTGTCGGCATAGGCGGCAAAGGGATCGATGCTGTCTCGCCCCAGGTAGGGGCTGAGCGTGACGGCATCGACGCCCAGCTCGTCGAAGCAGGCCTGGGCATAAGCCGCTGCTGTGCTGCCGATGTCGCCCCGCTTGGCGTCAAGGAGAACGGGGATTTCGTCGGGAATGAGGGCCAGCGTCTGGTGCAGCACCGCCATGCCCGCCGCGCCCAGCGCTTCGTAAAAGGCAATATTTGGTTTGTAGCAGCAGACCAGATCGACTGTCGCCTCGATGATGGCCTGATTCCAGGCCAGGATGCCGGCAGCCAGATCGTCGCCCTGGCGATAGCGGGCGGGTAACTGGTCCGGATTGGGGTCGAGGCCGACGCAGAGCAGGCTCCGGTTGCGCGCGCTGGCACGTTCCAACTTTTCAAAGAAGGTCATGGCGTCTCCATAGGCGGGTGTGGATGTGGATGACGGCGACAGAAGTCATGGGCCGGCGTGAGCAAGATCGATTGAACTGGCGGGGGGCGTAGGTACAAAAATTCGTGTGCTCGGATCGCTTCGCCAGCACACCAGGCTATCCCATGTCACCCAGGACGTTCCGCTTACCGTTGCTACCTTCCGGTCCTGGCGGAGTTCACGGTGTCCTGCCGCACAGGACCCAGTGCCTGACGAAGCGATCCAAACACACGAATTTGAGTTAGAGTATCTAGAGCGAGACGAATGCGCGCCCCGGATGGTAAACCAGGCGGAGAGGGAGGGATTTGAACCCTCGAGGGCTTGCACCCTACGAGCTTTCCAGGCCCGCGCACTCGGCCAGACTATGCGACCTCTCCGTGTCAGTCTATCAGTATACGGCTTTTCAAAATTGCGGGCAAGTTTTGCGGCATGAGATCGGGAGCGATCTTCGCAACAAGCAAGACCGCGGACCTGTTTGGATGTGACCTACTAAAGCACATCCAGACAGGTCCGCGGTCCTGCTATTGGCGCTAATTGCCAAGTATTCGGACCGACAGGCTCTAGGCGCTGACAACCTGACCGATCATCTGGACCAGGCCCTCAAAGGTGTGCTGGGGCGGCACGGGCGCAACATTGAAGCCATAGCTGCGTGCGGCTTCGGCGGTGATGGGGCCGATACAGGCCACGACCACGTCGTCAAGCATTGCCAGGCTACCGCCTTCATACTTGAGGCGCTTGGCGAAGTAGCGAACTTCGGTCGGATAGGTGAACGCCACGACGTCAATCTGCCCTTCCCAAAGCATGACGGGGGCCGGATCGCCGCCGCGGCCGATGATGGTGCGATAGGCATTGACCGCGTTGACGTCGGCGCCGGTGTTACGCAGGCATTTGGCCAGCGCCATCCGCGTGACGGCCGACTGGGGCAAGAAAACGCGATCACCCACGTTGAGCTTCATGGCCTCAGCCACGATCTCGGGCGTGTAGATCGTGGGCGCAAAGTCAGACTGCAGGCCCAGATATTGCAGCGCATTCTGCTCGGTCATGCAGCCGATTGTGGCCACCTTCATTTTATTCAGCGCACGGGGGTCGAGGCCCAGGCGCTCGAGCTGTTCGGCGAGGACAATGACCGTGTCTGCGTCGTTGAGAACCAGCCAGTCATACTTGCCTGCGGCCGCGTCCGTCAGCGCCTCATCAAATTCCTCGTTTTCGGCAAAGGGCACAATTTCGACGCACGGATAGTAGACAATTTCGGCCCCATTGGCCTCCAGGAGGGCGGCCAATTCCTTGGCGTCATCCTGAGCTCGGGCGACCGCTACCCGCAGGCCTGAAAGCGCGGCGCCATTAGACGAAACAGGTTGAGACTGTGTGCTGATCATGGTTCGATTCTTCCTTTGTTGCAACAAGCGGAAAGAGAAGGCCGAACATTGTCTGGCATGGGGAACCTCTGTCCGGCTGTCAGCCGGCCGTCTGGATGGCACACGATGGACGCCGAACCGTGCGGGCACTGGCCAACCTAAGCATACTCAATGCGGGGCATCGTAGCAAGAGCATGTTCCAGCACCGTTCGGAGACTGGGGGCGGCAGTTCTCCAACGCACGCGGTCAATCTTTTTTATCCGGCGCTCGCCGTGCAGCCCTGCTGGCTTGCTCCTGGGCGAGCTCGATTTCAGGCAACGCCTGCCGGGCCGCGGCTTCGCCGATTTCGATGAGTTCAGCCACTCGGTTGAAGCTGAACGTGGTGACGTCCGGCGGGACCGGTGGCATGATCAACACTTCGGGAGGTGAAAGCAGCAACCGATAGCGCACAATTTCCTGCATCATGATGGCCTGGGCGCGCCACATGTCCAGCGCAAAGTGGGGCAGCAACGCCGAGCGGATTACCTGGTCGGCGTTAAAGCCGCTGCGCGGATCGGTGATCAGCCGTCCGGCCGCCACGTCAACGGCAATGACGATATCGGCTCCCATCTCCCGGACGACGTCAGCCGGTACGTTGTTGAGAATGCCGCCGTCCACCAGCCTGGTCTCACCGAACTCCACCGGCGAAATCACGCCCGGTATCGCCATCGTGGCGCGCACCGCCGTGTTGACGCGACCAGATTTGATGATGACTTCACTACCACTCTTTAGATCGACTGCCGTTAGCGCCAATGGCAGGCAAAGCTCGGCAAAGGTTAACTCCTCGCCAAGCTGTTCGTCCAGATATTCATAGATGGCCTGACCCTGAAGTAGCCCTTTGGTTGTCGGCAACCAGTCAACCAGCTTTAGCAAGCTGCTGACGGAGCCAAGCGCGGCCGCCTCATGCGCAATCTGACGGGCGCTGTAGCCGTAGGCAAAGGGGGTAGCCACGATGCCGCCCATGCTGGTGCCGGCCAGGAAGTCCACCGGGATGCCTTCTTCTTCAATCACCTTGAGAACGCCGATGTGGGCGATGCCACGGGCGCCGCCGCCGCCCAAAGCGAGTCCGATTTTTGGGCGGTCCATATCGCGCGCATGAGCTTCAATCCGCTTCAGCCCCAAACGTGGTGGCCGCCCGCCCTCGGCATTTGTTGTTGACTTGTGCTCGGCTGAGCGCTCGGAGGTGCGTTTTGTTTCCAGCTTACTATTTGTGACGCCTAGAAGGCGCATTGGCAGTTGACTCATAGTGACGCTATTGTACCATTAATGCAATTCGTTTGTTGATTGAGGTGCAGACCACATTGGGGGACTGCTTTAAAGAAATCGATCAGTCCGTTCGTACACCGCCCCAAAATGGGAGGCGCCCGTTGATTGACTCGACCATGTTGGAAGCAGAGTAAACCATGAATCCACAAGTCACCTTACGCTCGATATATGCTGCACGCTCGACGATTGACCGCCTCGTGCGGCGGACACCATTGGTGCGGTCAGAGTCGCTTTCCGCCAATCTGGGGCGAGCGGTCTATCTCAAGCTAGAGAATTTGCAGGAGACCGGCGCGTTCAAGATCCGTGGCGCGGCCAATCGGCTCTTGAATCTAACCGAAGCGCAGCGCCAGCGGGGCGTCGTAACCGTGTCGACTGGCAATCACGGTCGCGCTGTCGCCACAGTGGGCCAGCGTTTGGGCGTCCAGGTTGTCGTCTGCGTGCCGGAGCTCGTCTTGCCCCATAAGGTAGCTGCCATGCGTACCGCCGGCGCTCGGGTCGTGGTTCAGGGCGCCAACCAGGATGAGGCCGAAGCCCATGCCGCGACCTTGGCCGAAGATGAAGGGCTGACGCCGATCTCACCCTTTGATGACCCTGACATCATCGCCGGCCAGGGCACAATTGGTCTGGAAATTTTGGAGGATCTCCCCGGCGTCTCGACGGTTGTCTGCCCCTTGTCGGGCGGAGGACTCATGGGCGGCATTGCCGTGGCGCTCAAAACGGCAGATCGTGCGATCCGCACCGTGGGCGTCTCCATGGCCCGCGGGCCGGTGATGATCACCAGCGTGGCGGCTGGTCATCCTGTCCAGCTGCCCGAAGAGCCTACGCTCGCCGACAGCCTCATGGGCGGCATCGGCCTGGAAAATCGCCACAGCTTCGACTTGATTCGAGCCACGGTGGACGACTACGTGACGCTAACGGAAGAGGAGATTGGGCGCGCCATGGTGCATGCACTGCGCCATGAACGCCAGATCGTCGAAGGCGGTGGCGCCGTGGGCATCGGTGCTCTGCTCCACGACAAAGCGCCTCTGACAGGCGACCAGATCGTCGTTGTCGTCAGTGGTGGCAATGTCGAGATGGATAAGTTGTTGTCCTTGGCCGCTGATCCCGCGTTGGCCGTTTAGGCGCGGGGCCTCATTCGCCGTGGAGCGTGACCACAATCCGCCGTTGGTGGCCGCTATTGCGATGCTCGCAGAGGTAGATGCCCTGCCACGTGCCCAGGTTGAGGCGACCCTTGCTGATGGGGACGGTCACGCTGCTGCCGATGAGGATCGCCTTGAGATGCGCGGGCATATCGTCGGGGCCCTCGTAGTTGTGGGTGTAGTACGGTTGATTTTCCGGGACAAGCTGATTGAAATGCACTTCCATGTCGGTGCGCACCTCGGGCTCCGCGTTTTCATTCAACGCCAGCGAAGCCGAGGTATGTTGGATGAAGAAGTGGGCCAGTCCGACCTGCAACGTCTGGACTTCAGGCAACTGGCCCACCAACTCAGCGGTGACCAGATGAAAGCCGCGGTCGCGTGCCTGCAACCGAATTTCTTTTTGAAACCATGCCATAGTTTGCGCTCCTTTTCGCTTTCGGTCTCGATGTTGTTCAACACTTCTCAGCTTCCGCCAGCTCAAACCAAAAGGTAGTGATCTTGCCGGGCGTGCTTTCTACACCTACCGCACCGCCGTGAGCTTCGACCAGGGCCTTGACAATCGCCAACCCCAGTCCCGTACCGCTTGCGCCGGCCGTGCTGCTGCGCTGTGCGTCTGCCTGGTAAAAGCGGTCATAGATGTAGGGCAAATCCTGGGCGGCAATCCCGTCCCCTTCATTTTCCACCCAGAAGCGGATCTGACCGCGTGACGCAGGCGTTGCACCCAGTCGAATATGCCCACCGGCCGGCGTGTAGCGCAGGGCGTTGCCCAGCAGATTGTGGAGAATCTGCTGGAGGCGATTGGCGTCGGCGCTGACACAGCGGGGCGGGTCCGGGTCGACCACTGCGAGGTTGACCTGTTGTTGTTCGGCCAACGCACGAAAGCTCGCTGCCATCTGCTCAAGCACATCCCCTGCGTCGAGCGTTTCGCGGGCGAGGGCTAGCTGCCCGGCCTCTGCCTGGGCTAGCTCGTGCAACTGGGTGATCAAATGGGAAAGCAGGCGCGTCTCGTCGTAGATCGTGCGCACCTCTTCGATTTCCAACGGATAGACGCCGTCGAGAATCGCCTGCAGATTGCCTTGGATTACGCTGAGCGGCGTGCGCAACTCATGGGCGATGTCGGCGACCATGTGCTGGCGCAGCGCTTCTTGCTCCTCCAGGTTGGCGGCCATGGCGTTGAAGCGGAGGGCCAGCTGGCCGATTTCGTCGCGCCCACTGACGGTGACGCGCGCCGAAAGGTCGCCCTCTGCTACTTGCTGAACGCCCGCGTCCAGTCGTCGCAGCGGCCGCAGGATACTGCCCACCAGCAGCGCGCCCAAGAGTAACGCCACCCCACCCGATATTAGGGCCGAAAGGCCGATCGCACGATTGATCTGGTCAAGCACAGCTTGCTCTGCCTCACCGATCGCGTCCAGGGGCATCGTCGATACCAGTCCACCCGTGACCTCACCGTCGACGATGATCGGTGTCGCGTTTTCTACAGCGGCGGGCGGCAGCGGCGGGCCACCGCCGACTAATGGCGCTCCGCTGACTGGATCAATAATGACAAAGGTTGACACTGGGGTGCCGATCGCCTCCTCGCGCTGCCAGCGGGGACCACGACCTGGGCCCCGGCCGCCGACGCTCTCCGCCCCAAGACCGCTGTTGAGCCATGCTTCGATCTCCGCCCATGAACCGCCTGCTGCCTCAAGTTGGGCAGCCTGCGCGGCCGCTTGGCGCATTTGACCGCGGCGATAGTCGATCACATAGCTGCGATAGGTCGCATCGACCGTGCGCCCGATGAGTAGGCTGGCCGTGAGGAGCGCCACCGCCAGCACAAGGACCAGCGTTGCCAGCACCTTCGTTGAAAGATTCATCGCGTGGGCGCTTATCCGTCCCGGTTCAGCCGGTAGCCGACGCCAAAGACTGTCTCAAGGAGTTGGGGCTGTTGGGGGTCGGCCTCCAGTTTGCGGCGCAGGTTCTTGATGTGGCTGTCGACAGTCCGTTCCAGGCCGGCATATTCGTAACCGAGTCCCTCCTCAATGATTTGCGTGCGCGTGAGCGCACGTCCCGGATTGCGCATAAAGAGCGCCAGGATGTCGAACTCACTAGGCGTCAGGGCAAGAGATTGTCCGGCCTGTTGAACCGTATGGGCAGTGAGGTCGAGCGTCAACGTGCCGATTTGGAGAATTTGTTCGCGACCCTCTGCATTGGCATGCGTCGCATTGGTCCGGCGTAAGATGGCCTTGACGCGAGCGGTGACCTCGCGCGGGTTGAAGGGTTTGGTAACGTAGTCATCTGCGCCCAACTCCAGCCCAAGGATTCGGTCCACATCATCGACACGTGCCGTCAGCATGAGGATTGGCGTCTCCTGCAGCGCTGGATCGCTGCGCACGGCTTGCGTCACGGCATAGCCGTCTCGTTTGGGCAGCATGAGGTCGAGAACGACCAGATCGGGACGGCGCGTGCGAATGGCATGGAGCGCTTCCTCGCCGTCGCCGGCCGCTTCAACGCGAAAGCCGCTCTCCTCCAAATAGCCGCGCACGAGACGCACGATCTTTGGGTCGTCGTCGACGATGAGAATGAAGGGACCGCTGCTACGCCTGCTTGATTCATCAGTCATGAGTGGTGCGTTTGCCATTCTGTGGATGATATTCCTTGCTATTATCCATCACTGTGGAAGCAGCGACAATCTTGGCATTTCGGTCGGATGCATACCACATTGGGGGAACCGCTCTGTAGAAAGCGACCAGTCCGGCCAAACTCCACCCCAAAATGGGATGCACCTATCTCGACCGGGCCGGGAACGCGATCGACGGTCGGCATCTTTTCACCGACCGTCGATCGCAGGCATTGTCCATTCCGTTGAACTACTTCACGTTTCAGGTGTCGGCCACAGCGGTTACAGCGTTATCACCGATTGCCGCGCGCCGCTTGACCAGCCTTGCCTTCAGCTCGCTGGCGCTGCATCTGGCTGGCCATTCCGGATTGGGCGTGCTGGGCCCGGCTGTGACGCCCCTGACCAACCGTGCCGCTTCCTCGGCCACTCTCACCCGCTGAGTAGTGGTCGCATACCTGATTGCCATCGTCATCCTGATAGTTGGCGCGTTGAGCCGGGCCGGCTTGACGTTGCCCGACGCCACGCTGGCTCGTTTGTCCCTGGCCGACAGATCGTTGGTCTTGACGCCCCAACTGCTGGCCTGTGCCGTCCTCGGGCGCGCCATAGGCGCATTCGCCAGTACCGTCTGCAGCGAGGGGGCAGTCGCCGTCGTGGGGACCCGGACCGTTGCCCTGGGCCATGGCCGTAACAGCCAAGCTAAGCATCATGACCAGAGCAAGAACCATGGCAGTTGACAGTTTGCGGTGCATTATCAAATCCTCTCGTGAGCGTGGGGAGCGTTAGGTCGCTCCAGTTGATACGGTAATGGCTCACACGATAACGCAACGATATGGAGAAGCTATGGAGAGCGTGGGCAGATGGGATGAAGATCGTTCTAGAGTGGATCGCCTATCCCTTGCGAAGTAGATACCAGCGCGAGGCGAATGAGTCGCCATTGCCGGTGATGATCTCGACTGCTGTTAAGTGCGGCGCGAAGAGTTCGACTACCTCATTCGGACCAAAGCCGTTACGTCCGGGCCCTCTTGCTTCACCGTCAAGAGACTCCACGCGGTCGGCCGCGTAGAGATGATAGTAACCGCCGGGACGCAGGTTATCGATCACGCCGGTTGCGTAGAGGGGACGGTCAACCGGCGGCACGGCGTGAAAGCAGCCGATATCGAGGATATAGCCGGCGTTTAAGCCGGTGAAGGGGAGTCGGGCCACGTCCGATTGCACGAAGGCAAGGGACCCGTCAACGAACTTGCTGTTTTCCAAGCGTCGCCGGGCAATCAACAGAGCAGCCAGGGCCAGCTCGACACCAACCGCTCGATTATTGTGCTGGGCCAGGAATGCTACGTTGGTGCCCGTGCCGCAGCCGAGATCCAGCGCCAGCGCGCCGCGCGGTTGATCCGCCCAAAAGGCCTGGACTTCCGGCGGCGTGATGCCGGTGTCCCAGGGCAAATCTTCACCCTGATAGCGCGTTTCCCATTTCTGGCGTGCTTCGTTCATTGCAACACTTCCCTCCAGGAGAGCAATGGATTGTCTATTCCGGCGTCAATTCGATGACGAGGAGGGGCAGCCGGCGGGGCTGGCCTTCCAGTTCGTAAACACTCTCACCGACGCGTTTGGCGCCCATATGTCGATAGAACGCTTCGGCATGGGGATCGCACTCGATCTGCAACCGTTGCGCGCCAGCGGCTTCGAGCGTCTCGATCACGTGCTCCAGCAGCGCCCGCCCTACGCCTTGACCCATTGCGCCAGGGTCCACCCACAGATGCTCCAGGCTGTATGCTTCAGCCGCAAGCGCGATGACGGCGCCAAAACCAACGATTCTCTGCCCGTATTCTGCTACCCATAGTAGGTGTGACTCGACATAACCCGGCGAAACGGTCAACTGCTCACGCCAGATCTCCAGCCAGCGGGCCGGATAGCCCCAATGCTGCTTGGCTGCGTAGGCCACCTCGCTCAGACGGGGCGCATCGGCGGCGCGTCCGCGGCGTATAGCAATCGGTCCGTCAGCGTCCGCCATGTCCCCTTGTCTCAACCGCCATAGACTTCTTCGTAATCTTCCATTGCAGCTTTGACAACCGCCAACGCGTGCTCGCGCCCGTAGGTGCGCTCAACTGTCAGCTGCGAAAGCTCACCGGGAATCATTTTGTACGTGCCGAAATAGTGACGCAACCGTTCGATCAAGACCTCTGGCAGATCGGTAATGTCGCGTGCATTGCTCCAGACGTTGTCATTCTCCAGCACCGCGATAATCTTGTCGTCGGCTTCGCCGCCATCGTTGACGTCGAGGCCGCCAACGACCCGCGCATTCAGAATGACCTCGGCCCGGTTGATGGGACGCTCGCTCAGCACGCAGATGTCGAGCGGATCGTTATCGCCGCGCTCGGCCGTTGTGGACAAATTCGCGACGCGCTGGTCGCAGTACGTACGCGGAATGAAGCCGTAGAGCGCTGGCGGCTGGGAAGAACTGCGCTGCGGGCGGTCGACGCGTAGGTAACCGGTCTGCTTGTCGATCTCATATTTGATATGATCGAAGGGCGTGATTTCGATATAGGCATGGACCAATTCCGGCGGACTGGCGCCGATGCTTAGCCCGTGCCATGGATGGGGCCGCCAGCGATAAAATGGGGGCGGAAATTGCATAGTTCTCTCCCTACAGGTATGTGACCGCCGATTGTCGCGATGCGAACAGCATTGTCCCGATGCTAACAGCTAAGTGTAGCGTAAATCGCCAAAAGTCACGAAAAATGGTAGCGTGAATCGATGATTCCGGCCATCCTGGTGCGCGCACCAAGGGCCGGTTACTTAAACGGCGCGCGCACCGGAATCCTTCTTACTTGATGGAAGACAACAATGTCTCAACGGTCGCTTCATTCACTCTCACCCTTATCCGCCCCAACACCTGAGATTGCGAGTGCCAGGCGAGGGCTTGCGATTGCCAGGGTCTACTACTTCTGCTTCTTTGCGGCAATCGGGGCCTTCTTGCCCTTTTTTAACATCTTTCTCGAACAGCGTGGTCTCTCGGGTACCCAAATTGGCTGGCTGGGCAGCATCCCACCGCTGATTGCATTGGGAGCCGGCCCATTTTGGAGCGGCATCGCTGATCGTTGGCAGATCCATCGCATGGTCTTGACGCTCTGTGTGGTCACGGCCGGTATCGTTTCCGTGCTCTTTCTCCAGGCTGGTTCTCTCGCCGCACTCATGCTGTTGGTGATCGGGCTCTTCTTCTTTCGGGCCCCGGTTGCGCCCTTGCTTGATAGTGTCGTGGTCCAGATGAGCGCCACTGTCAACGCTTCGTACGGTCGCCAGCGCCTGTGGGGCAGCGTCGGCTTCATCCTGGCGACGTACGGATTGGGGCAGTTGGTCAACAATGGCAACCTGGCCTGGGCATTTTGGGCCCACGGTTTATTGTTGGCCGGCGCGTGCGGTGTATTGAGCCTGCTCCTGCCCCTCCCGCGTAGTGGGGAGCGTGTCGATCTTGCAAACGGCCTGCGAACGATGCTCGCCCACGTGCAGTACCGTACGTTTCTACTGGCCTGCATATTGTTGGGAATCGGCGCGGCCGGGCTCATGAATTTTATGGGCCTCTATGTCCTTGCGCTGGGCGGCACGCAGGCGCAGGTTGGGCTAGCCTTTGCCGTCAATGCAGCAGCAGAGATTCCGATCATGTACGTCGGCGCGGCTTGGTTCGCCCGCTACGGCAATGTCCGCCTCTTGCTCTGGGCCAGCGCTGGTTTCACGATCGTCTGGACGCTGATGGCCTTTGTCCAGACGCCGGGACAGCTGATTGCCGTTGCATCGCTGGTGGGCATTTGCTTCGGCATCTTCTGGGTGGCGGCCGTGGGGTATGCCGGCGAGCAGGCGCCCAAGGGCATGAGTGCAACGGCTCAGGCTCTGATGGGTGCAGCGCTTTTTGGGCTGGGGTGGAGCATCGGCGCGCTGATCGCCGGGAGCCTCTGGGAGTGGACCAACGGTCACGTGCTCTTTGGCGTCATGGGCGGCTTTGGGGCCGCGGCGACGCTACTCCTCTACGTCAGTCGGAATAGAGGCGAAACCGTCTAGTTGGAGGCTTCTTTGACGGTGATTTGAAAAAACGCCGGGCAGAGAGCCACGGAGCGATGTCTTGTGACGATGGGTGAAGTCGATGCAGGCATCTCGATGCTGGCGTCGCCTGTTTTTTGTGCTGCCCGACGACGGTGGCACAATAATGCTGACAATCAATTGGCCGCGTGCCTGAAGCGTCAGGCCTGATCAGTTGGACACGGACCCGTCAACGGCGACAGTGCGCAATCCGTCCGCGTGCCACATGTAAACAAGTGAGAAAAACGCCCTATGACGATCCGCCCTAAACCGCCCCAGCAACTCTTTATTCCTGGCCCGACCGACGTTCTGCCGGAGGTGTTGGCGGCCCAGACCAAGCCCATGATCGGCCATCGCTCCGCTGAATTTGAAGCGCTCTTTGCCAAGTGCGAGGCGCAGCTGCAAGAGCTCTTCTATACGAATCAGCGCGTCTATATCGTCGCGGCTTCCGGCACGGGCATGCATGAGGCCGCCATCCGCAACGCAGTGAGCGGCCGCGTGCTCAACTTCGTCAACGGCGCCTTCGGTCAGCGTTGGCACCAGGTCTCGTCCGGCTGTGGCAAGGACGCCATCCGCAGCGACGTCGAGTGGAACGACGCCGTCAAGCCGGCCCACGTGGCCGCTGCCTTGACAGCCGCCCTGGCCGATGGCCCGGTCGATGCCATTACCGTCGTCCATAACGAGACGAGCACCGGCGTGACCAATCCTGTGGGTGAAATTGCCGCAGTCGTGCGTGAGCTTAGCCCGGAGACGCTGGTGATGGTCGATACGGTCTCTTCCTTTAGCGGCACAAGGATCCCCTTTGACGAATGGGGACTGGACCTCTGCCTGACTTCTTCTCAGAAGGCCTTGGCATTGCCGCCCGGCCTGGCCTTTGCCGCGGTGAGCGATCGTTTGCTGGAAAAGGCCGCCACCGTTGAGGGGCGTGGTTGGTACTTCGATTTCCTGAACCTGGAGAAATCTTTGGTCAAACAGACGACGCCGGCCACGCCCGCGATTTCACTAATGAATGCGTTGAGCCTACAGCTCGACATCATCTTTGAGGAGGGGCTGGACGTTCGTTTTGCCCGTCACGCGCGCTGCGCGGCAGTGGCTCAGCAGTGGGCGCTGGACAATGAATTCGTTCTCATGGCCGAAGAGGGCTATCGTTCCCCTACGGTGACCAATGTAGGCAACAACCGCGGCATTGATATCGGTGCGCTAAATCAGTTTCTGGGTGAGCGCAACATGCAGATCTCCAATGGCTACGGCGTCTTTAAGGGCAAGGCCTTCCGCATTGGCCACATGGGCGAAGTCGACGATGCTGATATGGAGCGCCTGTTGATGGCTATGGACGGCTTCCTGGCACAACAGGGCATTGCAAATTGAGGAATGAACAGAGCGATGACTAGAGATGCGAACGACTACATTGACTTGCGCAGCGATACCGTGACCCAGCCCACGCCGGCCATGCGCGAAGCCATGGCCCGGGCTGAAGTCGGCGACGACGTCTACGGCGAGGATCCCACCCTCAATCGCCTGGAAGCATTGGCAGCCGAAATGCTTGGCATGGAAGCCGCGGTCTTCGTGCCCAGCGGCACGATGGGCAATCTCATCTGCGTGCTGAGTCACTGCGGCCGGGGTGATGAGATGATCCTGGGCGACAATGCCCATATCTTCTATTACGAACAGGGGGGCGCCGCGGCAGTGGGGGGGGTGCACCCGCGTACGGTGCCTAACGCCGCCGACGGCACCTTGGATCTGAACGACGTGGCTTACGCTATCCGGGGCAATGATCAGCATTTTCCCGTGACGCGCCTGATTGCCGTGGAGAATACGCACAACCGGCGCGGCGGAGCGGTGCTGCCAACTGAGTATATGGATGCCATCGGCGCTTTCGCGCACGAGCAGGGCCTCAAGCTGCATGTGGACGGCGCCCGGATCTGGAACGCGGCCGTGGCGCTTGGAGAATCACCTGCGCGGCTGTTGCGCAATGCAGACAGCGTCAGCGCATGCTTGAGTAAAGGGTTGGCCGCGCCGGTGGGCTCAGTAGTGGCCGGCGACGCCCCGTTCATCCAGCGGGCGCGGCGGATGCGCAAGCAGGTCGGCGGTGGGATGCGCCAGGCCGGTGTCCTTGCTGCCGCGGGGCTTGTTTCGCTGACTGAAATGGTAGATCGTCTGGCGGACGATCACGCCAACGCACGCCGGCTTGCTGCCGGCCTGGATGTACTGGACGGCGTGGCGGTCGATCTGGACGGGGTACAGACGAATCTCGTCTATTTTGACGTAACGCGGCCCGGCGTAAACGCGCTAGATCTTGCGTCGGCCCTTTCTGCCCGAGGCGTCCAGGTTATCTCCACGGGTCCGTACCGACTGCGCGCCGTGACCCACAACGACATCAGCGCCGAAGATGTAGAGACGGCGCTTGAGGCGCTATCCGAGGTGCTGGCTCAGGAAGAAATCGGCGCGGGTGACGGCATCGTCTACGGATAATCTGTCCGGCACGTGGTAGCCACAAAAAAACGAGGCAGTCCGCCAAGCGCGGACTGCCTCGTTCTGTCTAGCGGGTCAGAGCGCCTCTAGGCAGCGTCTCCGACCGGTTCACCACTGTCGGTTTCCTCGGTTTGACCTTCGACGGCCTGCGCTTCTACATCAAGCTCGCCTCCGTCGGCCACTTCCCAGTCAATCTCGTTGACTGGTTCCAGCGGCATCATGCTCAGCGCCAGACGTTCTCGCCGTGGGTCAATACTGAGTACACGTACCTTCACCTCTTCGCCACGCTGGACGATTTCGGCCGGATTATCGGTGACAAATGTGGGCATCTCGCTGAGATGTACCAGCCCTTCGACGCCGGCCGGCACACGCACGAAGGCGCCAAAATCGACTACATTGGTCACCACGCCATCAATCTCGTCTCCTTCTTGATACTCCTTGGCCGCAAGCTCCCAAGGATTGGGCAGCACGGCCTGACGATTGAGGCTGATGCGCTCCCGCTCGGGGTCCACCTTTTCGATGAGCACCTCCACCTCATCACCGGCTTTGAGAACCTGTGATGGATGATTTACCCGTCGCCAATCGAGTTTGGAGACATGGATCAGACCGCTCACGCCGCCAATATCGACGAATGCGCCAAAGTCGGTGAGGTTTTCTACCCGACCGGTGACGATCGAGCCTTCTTCAAGCTCCGCCATGCGCGCCTTGCGCTGCTCCTTCTCCGCCTCCAAAGCCGACATCACCATACGACGGCGTTGGGAGTCGACTTCGATGATTTTGAGGGGGAGGACTGAACCCATGAGCCCCTGCTTGAGTCGGTCCCGTTCCTCATCATTACGCACAAAACGCAATGTAGAGATGTGGGAATTGGGCACAAAGCCACGCAGGCGTCGATAGCTGACCAGCACGCCGCCCCGATTCAGCCCCACGATAGGCAGCTGTAGCAGCGTGCCCGCCTCCATATCTTCGACCGCAGTCACCCAATCCTGCGCTTCCAGCCCTCGTTTCAGCGAGACAACCAAATCGTCGTCGCCGTAAGGCGTTTGGGTCACGTAAACTGGCAGCGTGTCGCCAATGGCCACATCTTTGCGCCAATCTCCCTCAAAGCTGGAGAGATCGCTAGCCGGCACGATGGCGTCGCGTTTGGCGCCAACATCGACCAGGATCGCATTGTCAAAGATGCTGAGCACCTCGCCGGATAGCAAGTCTCCCCGTTGCGGTACATTGAACGCATACTCGTCCAGTAGATCGGCAAACGAAATGGACTCCATACCCTCTTCGGGAATTCCGTCGCTTGTCACCTCCACGGGCAATTGGGGCTCTTCTTCGATTATTGTGGTTGCAGAATTCTGTGATTCGCTCATAATCTCCTTTCACTGACCTGCTTATTTGGCGATGGCGAGCACCGCGGGCGGTCGTGTCGGCCCTACTGTAACACACATTGTATCTAAGAACTGTAGGGATCGTTATAAGTTGGAGAAGAATTTTAAAATCTTTTGACGATCTATGCGCAAGGTTTGAGATAAAAAAGGAGGGCATGGCGCAAGGCTAGCATACGTGGCGAAGGATCTATCTGTGCGCTCCGATTAACTCTTCGTAGCCAGATCGTGTGTGGATTCGGTAGGCGTGCGGGCGAAGGAAGTCGGTTCCGTAGCCTCGCTCAGGACGGCGCTACTTGTTGTGGAGTGCCCTAATCTCAGGGCCTACCTCTAAGTAAAGGTAACTTTTGAGGAAGGAATACGCCTAGCAAACGATAATTTGATCGGGAAAGAGAGCGCATGGCCCAGGTGTTATCTGCTTGGGTGACGAGGAAGGGGTTCCCGGTTCGCAGCCGGGCTAACCGTTGCGATATGGTCAACCGACTCTGCCGCAACGGGAAAATCGATCAATCAGCGGATGCCCCGAGGTCGCTTCCACCGGCCTGATCCGAAACGCAACGTCGTTTCGGTTATATCTTTCCCCAACCAGCTACCTGGATAAGCAGGCGTTCAAATCCGACCGGCAACGGGCGGGACAGAGACGTCAAGCAGTGGAAACAAATCGTACGAACAACTGAGCTTTGAGACTGGCGCAATGACCTGTTGCCCGCCCATCGGGCGGACAGCCCCATGGGCGCATCTTTGTGGCGCAAGCCGGTCGCTTGACCGGCGTCCCCGAACGCGCAAGTACTGCGCATTAACAACGGCCGGTTGTACGATTGCGATTTGTTGACGATGCTTGATCAACTGTCCATCTCAAATTACCTGTTGATGCTATGGAGAAGATTCAATGTGTGGAATCGTCGGATATATTGGAACGCAATCGGCTGCACCCATCGTGCTACATGGGCTGCGCCAGCTCGAATACCGCGGCTATGACTCGGCCGGCCTGGCCGTAATCGGCGAGAACGGTGAAATTTCACTGCGCCGGGAGGCGGGAAAGCTTTCTGGTCTGACCGAAATGGTCGACCGCGAACCGGTGGAGGGTCACATCGGCGTAGGCCATACGCGCTGGGCCACCCACGGCCCGCCCAGTCGCCGCAATGCCCATCCCCATCGTTCGCCTGACGGCGATCTTGTCGTCGTGCAAAACGGGATTGTTGAAAACTTTCTTGAGTTACGCTCCTCGCTGCAGGAGATGGGGTACGACTTTGTGAGCGATACTGACACCGAAGTCATCGTGCATCTGATCCACCACTATTATGGTAACGGCTGCGGGCGCGACCTGGTCGCCGCAGTGCGCGCCGCCCTGGCGGACCTCAAAGGGCCGAGCGCAATCGTCGTGCTTAGCAAGGAGTGGCCCGACAGGTTGATCGCCGCGCGCCTGGGCAATGCCGGTGGCGTAGCCGTGGGGCGGGGCGAGAACGAAATGTTCATTGCCAGCGATATCCCGGCCATTCTGCGTCACACGCGTGAGGTCGCCTTCCTGGAAAGTCGCCAGATGGCTGTCATCACGGCCGCCGGCGTCGAGTATAGCGATCTAGAAGGCAATCCAATTGTTAAAGAGTCCCTTCATATCGACTGGAATCCGACTGCCGCGGAGAAGGGTGAATACCGCCACTTCATGCAGAAGGAGATCTTCGAGCAGGGACGCAGCCTGACCGACACGCTGCGCGGCCGCCTCGATTTTAACCGCCAGCGCATCGAACTAGATTCGCTCAACCTGACCGCCGAAGAGATCGCCTCGTTGGACAAAGTGACGATCGTGGCTTGTGGTACTAGCTACTACTCGGCCCTGCTGGGCAAATACTATATTGAGCGCCTGGCGCGCCTGCCGGTTGAGGTCGACTACGCCAGCGAATATCGCTATCGCCAGCCCTTGGTCTCACCCAACCAGTTGGTGGTTGCCATCACCCAGAGCGGCGAAACGGTTGACACGCTGGCTGCGCTGGAGGAAGCGCGTAATGGCGGGGCCAAGACGGTCGCCATTGTCAATGCCATCGGCAGCCAAGCTGCGCGCGTCTGTGACGGCCATATCTACATGCAGGCCGGGCCGGAAATTGGCGTCGCCAGCACCAAGGCCTTTACCGCCTCGGTCACTGATCTGCTACTCCTTGGCGCGTTTTTGGGCCAGCAGCGAGGCATCCTCGATCAAGACGCCATGGCTGAGTTGATCCATGCCCTGTCGACGCTACCGGGGCTGGCCGGACAGTTGTTGGACGACGCTTGGCATGGCGACATGTACACCGAGTTGGCCGAGCGCTTCCACGGCTACCACAACTTCCTTTACTTGGGGCGGGGGCTGCATTACCCGGTGGCGCGTGAGGGCGCGCTGAAGCTAAAGGAGATTAGCTACATTCACGCTGAAGGCTATCCTGCCGGCGAAATGAAGCATGGCCCCATTGCCTTGATCGACGAGAGTATGCCCACGGTGGCGATTGCGCCGCGGGACAGCGTCTACGACAAGATGACCAGTCAAATCGAGCAGGTCAAGGCGCGCAGCGGTCTTGTCTTGGCCGTTGCGACCGAGGGCGATCAGTATGTGAGCGCGAAAGCGGACTATGTCATGCCTATTCCGCCAACACACGAGTTGCTCACCCCGATTTTGGCCGTCATTCCGCTCCAGATCTTTGCCTATGAAATGGCAGTCCGGCGCGGTGCGGATGTTGACCAGCCGCGCAATTTGGCCAAGAGTGTGACAGTCGAATAATCTGCGTATCCACTCGGCGCCCGGTATGCTATAAGCAAAGACGCTTGTAGCGTACTGGGCGCATTTTTCTCTGCCTGTTCGATTCTTCTTAGACTGTTCCCCACCGTTCACATAACGACCCTCCTTCAAAGACTCCCTTTGCAGGTCAAAGCCGTCTTCTCGTGCCGCTATGGCTTGCAGCGTACCATTCCATGCGCTACCATGATGATGTGTGACCCGAAACGCTGGCAACTGACGACATGGTCGCCTCCGCCTGCTCATGTTGACTGAGCGCAGCGATGAAACCCAAAGCCTATTGGCGAGCGTTCTACCTGTGTTGTTGCCGATGACTCGAGGGTGCATACGACATTTTGGAGGCTGCTCTAGGGAAGCTGCCAGTCCGTTCGTAGATCGTCCCCCAGAATGGAATGCATCAATGACCCGGGCACGCGGCAGGCCAATCGCGAAACAATTGCTGCCGGGCCACCGCGACCAATCGATCTAGACATTACTGAAACCATAATGCGAACCGATCATTCTATTGTGCGTCTATCGCCTGTCGTGCTGATGGCAATTCTGCTGTCAGCACTATTGCTGCTGAGTGCCTGCGGCCGTGGCCAGCAGAATGAGGCGTTGTGGACGCCCGTGCCCACATGGACGCCAACGCCCCTGGGCGCCAATCCGGCAGCGGTTGCTGAGGCTCCGGCTGCTGCGCCCCAGGTAGTTGATCCACAGGCACTGCAGCCGGCGAATGCCGCCACCGTTGCGCCCGTGGCAACCAATACGCCCGTACCGCCAACCAATACGCCGGAACCCACATCGACGTCCACACCGGTACCGACCGCTACCCCGACACCGGAGCCCACAGCCACGCCGACAGAGACGCCGGAACCCACGGCGACGCCCACACCCAGCTATCTCTTCGAGCTGGAAGCTGCAGAGAAGTTCGCGACCGAGTCGCTGGCTCCAAATGTGGTGAGGATCTATGCATATGTCTACGCTCCAGATCTGCTTGGCTTGCCCGGTTACAGCCTGCGCGTTGCACGCAATGGCGATGCCCTTGGCGTTTCAGAGTCGACTGACGCAGGATTGCCTGGTCAAACCCGTGCCGTGCCGAGTGAAGCAACCCGCTTCACCAACTTTAGCGTGATATTGGTGGAGCCACAGGCCGGTGAATGGACGCTCCAGTTGGTTGACAGCGATGGCGTAGAGGCGGGACCGCCCGCCGTCTTCAGCCTGACCGCAGACGAAGAGACGCGCGAACTCTACGTACGCTATCGTCAGAAATCGTAGCGCAGCGGTTATCAACGACTCAGTTCCGACTTGAGCATTGTGCGCAGGGTCCCGTTGACATTTGGTCGCAACGGCGGCGGTACTCGAAATGTCAACAGACCACTAGCCATTATGCTGCCTATGCGGCCGGCGCCGGTTGGGCCTGCGTCACAGTGAGAACCCCGGAGGATCGAAACCAGTGGGTTGACGCCGCATCGCTCCTTCCTTGTCGACACTTCAATAAGCTCAGCGCACTCAGCTCGGCGACCACTCATCTGCACAGCTTCGAATCGATAATAAAAGAACGGTTGCTGGCAACATGCCCAGCAACCGTTCTTTATTGGCTAGCTCAATTTACCTGAGTCTACGCAACACAATTCCGCGTTCGCCACTCCACGCTCCGCGCTTGACTCACTCCCAGGCGAGCAGATCCCAACTGTCAGATCCGTCCGGATCAGGAATGAAGGTCAGCTTCACTTGGCGCCCGGTGTCTGGCTCAACAAAGATCTCTGCATTGCCGGAGAGGCCGCGCCAGGGACTGCTGGCACTGAATGCAACCAGGCCGGGCCAGACCACGAAGCTCGCTGACTGGCCCGGCTCCAGATCATATTCGCTGGGTCCCGATTCGGGCCGGAACTTCTGATCGATCGTGAAACGCATGACGTGGTCAAAATCATTGCGTACCTGCATGGCTGCCAGCCCTTCTGGCGCTGCCGGCGCCGTGCCAGAGGCTGCCGTATCGGTCACTGCGTCGGTGGCCTCGACTGACGCACCGTCTGCTTCGGCGCTGCCCTCTGCTGCCGTCTCGGTCTGGGGCGCTACGGCGACGGGCTCTGGGGTGGGAGCCAGACGGCCATCAGTAATCTCGTTGAGGGGCAGCGCGGCAACGTCGCCTTCGCACGTCACGTAGTTGAGGCTGCCAGTAACCCAGCCACCGTCGGCGATTCGCTCGGCGACGGCCAGCCATTCGCCCGTCTCGTTTTGACCGATGACTACAATCGTGGCCGGCTCTTCATCAGTGCCGCGAATTTTGGCGACGATTTCGTACTCCAACCCAGGGCCACTGCGCACGTTGAGGGCCGGAACGAGCACGCTGCAGATAATCTGAGCGGGCGTGTTTTCTACGACATCCTCAATCGCCTCTTCGCCTACACCGGCCAGCACTGGCCTGAGCGCCAGGCTTGACAGGCTGGAATTGGGCAAACCACCCACCGAATTCTGTTCTTCCAGACCATAGTAGTAGCCAGGATCTACCACAACCGGAGCCCATTCACAGATGGCGGTTTCGTCTACCTCCACGCAGGAGCGCAGAAAGAAAGTCGGCAGGGCGTCGCCGCTTACCGTGAATTCTTGGACCGTTGCCGGGGCCAGTTCGTAGGTGACCGACTTGTAGACAACGATCTCTCCCTTGCCCGTGCGGTTCTGGATCCAAACCTGGTCGACCGGCGGTGCGCCGGCCTCACGCAGGGTGAGGCTGACGATGAGTCCCTCTTCTGCGCCGCCGACGACTTCGTAGAAGCCATCACGGTTGAGCAAATACGGATCCCAATAGCACTCTACTTCACTTTCCGGTCTGTCTGCATCGCAGTTGTAGAGACTGAGCACCGCCGTCACCCTGGGCAATTCCAGGCCGATGGCGCGCTGAGGATCAATCAAGAACGTGTCGCCCTCCAGGAAGAAACGAACGTTCGCGTCCGTGCGGTTGGCAACGATCGTTCCCACTACTACTTCATCATATTGTTCATCTAGATCGACACTGTCGGTCAGGGCCCCGGTGTTTGTCACACCCTCTGTGCTTGTCACGCCCTCTGTGTTTGTTACCAACGCTGTGTTTGTCACCGCGGCATCGGCCGTAATCGTAGCCGTGAGTTCGTCTGCGTCGGTTAGGACAGCTGCTCCAGTGATCGGAGCTGTAGCGGTGATGGCCGTGCCGATACTAATGGCGGTGCCAATGGTGATCGCTTCCACCGCGCTGATTTCTTCCGTCGTCGTGATGACGATGGGCGCGGCCAGCGGACTACTGCGACCGGCCGGCGAGGTCGGTTCAGTGTCTTGCTGTGGCTTATCTTGTGCGGTGGTTAATTCGATCAGGATAGCACCTGAGGACGTCTCAGTCGCGGCTGCCGTAGAAAAGTCGAACACGACGAGCATCGAAATCGCCAGAAGTGCTGCTGGAAGTGCTATGGTTAGTCGTCGCATAACGCGCAACATTGCTCCTACATCTTCAAAATTTAGGCTCAGTTTACCATGATAAACGCTGTACCTGACGGACGTGTTCCCTGCGCGTTTCCCACCCTTAGCTGATGGTAGAGCCCCCAAAAAGCCGAAGGGCGCAGTGGTACGTGACCACTGCGCCCCTTGATTTGTCCTTACCTGCGATGAGGCTGAAATTGCCCGCGGGCATTCAGCCTGCATCTGCGCCTACCCGGCAAATTTACTTCGTCTCACGGTAGATCACATGCTTGCGGATCGTGGGATCAAACTTGCGAAGTTCCAGCCGATTCGGATCGTTGCGCCGATTCTTCTCGGTCAGATACATGTGAGAGCTTTCGGTGCTGCGCATCTTGATCAAGACGCGGGGTCCTTTTTTCGCCATGACACTTCCCTCCTTGATTGCTAACAGGGACGTCACCTGACTTCGCACAGCTTTTTGATAGCGCACGCAGGCAGCGTTGAATTGACGCCTCTATAAGAAACTCGAACTCTCCAAGTATAGCGCATCTGTTCGGAGCGCCCAAATTTATTCGTCGGAAAAATACTTGCCGACGATCAAGTCCAATTGCTCAATCGCTTCGGCAGGTACATGCGCTTTGTTGGTGATGATGGCGTCAGCCAATGCATTGGCCTGGGGCGTGGGACCGGCATCGGCCAGCAGCGCAATCGCAAGGGAAACGGCCTCTTTTGCCACCTCGGCGTTATGGAGGAGTGTATGCACAACCATCTCGACTGTGACAGCCTCTTCGCTCTCGTGCCAGACGTCGTAATCCGTGATGTGTGCCATTACCGCGTAGCTCATCTCCGCCTCGCGGGCGAGCTGAGCCTCGGGCGTGGTGGTCATACCGATGATGTCCATACCCCACGCGCGGAAGACGTTGCTCTCGGCCTTGGTGCTAAACCGGGGACCCTCGATGGTGACGAAGTTGCCGCCATCATGGACCGGCGTGCCGGTCTGCTTGACGGCGCGCAGACAGACTTCGCTCAGAAAGGGGCAAAAAGGGTCGGCCACACTAACATGGGCAACGAGTCCCTCTGTCCCCACTTCAGGATCGTCGAAGAAAGAGAGTGCACGACCAGAGGTGCGATCAAAGAGCTGGTCGGGAATCACAATGTGGCCCGGTTCATAGGCCTCCTGCAGGCTGCCACAGGCGCTGACGCCGATCAAATATTCTACGCCCAGTATCTTGAAGCCGTAGATGTTGGCGCGTTGGTTGAGCCGCGTCGGGCTGATGACGTGACCACGGCCATGACGGGCCAAAAACGCAACGCGCTGGCCGTGGAGCTCGCCCACTAGATAGGCGTCGGAGGGGGCGCCAAAGGGGGTCTCGACAACGACTTCTTCAACATTTTGCAGCGCATCAATCTGATAGACGCCGCTGCCGCCAATCACGCCAAATCGAACGATGTCAGTTGACATAACTTTCCTTTTCTGCTGTTTACGGGTGAGAATTTTCTGAGTAGCGCGGTAGGGCCTCCGCTGCAATATCGGCCAGTCGCGCATTTTGCATATCGCGATCTGAGAGGATCGGTTTGTCCACGTCCCAGCTGACGGCTAAATCCGGGTCATCCCAAGCCACGCCAAATTCGTCATCGCCACTGTAGTAATTATCGACCACATAAGTCAGAATTACATCCGTGACGGCGTAAAACCCGTGGGCCACGCCGACGGGAATATAGACACCGGTTGGCTGCGCACCGTCCAACTCGATCACCTGACTGGCGCCGTACGTCGGCGAACCCCGGCGCAGATCGGCCAATCCCACACGTAGATGGCCTGCAACCGGGCACCAGTAATCAACCTGTTTGAAATGGTAATGGAGCCCGCGCAGGACGCCGGCTTGGCTGTCGCTGCGGTTTGTCTGCACGACGTTCCATGCGCGCTCGGGAAACCAGTCAGCCCGAAAGGTCTCTAGAAAGCGACCTCTTTCATCCCCGAACGAGCGTAGATGGGCCAGCTTGACGCCCGCAATGTGGGTGGATTCTATGATATCAGACATGATCGGTTACTCGATTGGCGCGGTAACTGCTTGCGCATTGATGGATGCCCGTAATTTGGTGATGAGGTGCTGTACCCTGTCGGCTTTCAGGCGATAGGCGGCGCGGTTGACGATCAAGACCGCCTGCGATTCGAGCAGGGTGCGGATTTCGATCAGGCCGTTGGCGCGCAGCGTGTTGCCCGTCTCGACGATGTCGACGATCAGGTCGGCTAGACCGACGAGTGGTCCCAACTCTACAGATCCGTTCAGGGGGATGATTTCAGCGTTGACGCCGCGCGCCCGGAAGAAGGACATGGTGAGATGGGGGTATTTTGTCGCCACCCGTGGCTGGCTTTCGTAGCGTAGGGGCGTGGCGGGGCGGTTGGCTGGCGTACACAGGCTCAGGTGACAATAGCCAAAGGGTAGCAGCAGCGGCTCGTAGACATTGCGCTGGCTTTCACGCAGCGTATCCAGGCCACAGATGCCAATGTCTGCTGCGCCATATTCCACGTAGGTCGGCACGTCCGTCGGCTTCGCAAGTACGTACTGGATGGACCTGTCGCGGCTGTCGACGATGAGCTTACGACCATTATCCGCACCGGGAATGGAAATGCCCGCCTGCTCGAAAAGGTCGAAGGCCAGCTCTGCCATGCGGCCTTTGGGCATGGCTACCAGTAAGTTACTGGCCCGGTGGGGTGGCGTACCGTTTTGTTGATTCACGAGGAAGCCGCCTCCGACGCAGCTGGCGACGGTTTAGAAGTCGCCCGACTCAGCACACGTTGCGCAAAGGCGTTCCATTCATCGGCGTGCAGTCGGCGCGGCTCTGATTCGCCATTTTCGTATAGCAAGAATGAGTCGTCCGCCCAGACGAGGGCTGCTTGTGCGCCTATGATCTCAGCCGCCGCATAGATGACGGGACCGCTACGCCCCAAGACCTCGCCGGTGATGTAAAGACCCCGGCGGCGCCATTCGTCGATGATGGCGTAGCAGGCCGCACTACCGGCCGCATCTACCAACAGGTGGGGCGGTACCGGGCGTCGTTGTGCCTGCGCGCTGGCTTCGCCACTGCGTGCTAACATGATGCGGTCGATTTCGATTGCGGCGCCCACTGCGGGATGAACTGGGCCGAACGTGCCCACCAAGTTGTCGTACCGGCCACCGGAGGCGATAGGGAAACCGAGTTCAGGAGTCAGTGCTTCAAACGTCATCCCCGTGTAGTAGCCCAAATTGGAGATCTCAGTGAGGTCGACATAGATATGCTGCGCCACGCTTTGCGCGTCCAGCAGCGCATAAATCGAGCGCAGATTCTCCAACGCCTTGTGCATGGCATAGTTGAGGCAGAGCCGATCCGCACGGTCGATAATGGTGTGAGCGTCCGGGCCGCTCAAGCTGAGTAACTCCTCGGTCGTGCGGCGCTGTTGGGTGCGAAGGGGCGTCGTGCGCAGAAATTCGGCTAGTTCAGGTTCGCTGTTACGGTCAACGGCGTCGAGCAGCATGCGGCGTGCATCCGGCTCCAGGGCAAGGTCTTCCAATAAGCCATGAAAGAAGCCCATTTGGCCAATCACAAGCTGATAACTTGGCAACATACAGGCTTGGATCGCACGTGCGGTCAGCGCCAGTACTTCGGCATCGGCTTCGGGCCCGGCTGCGCCAATTAGCTCAATCCCGGCCTGGCGGAACTCACGCTGGCGCGCGGCCTGCTGTTCGGTATAGCGGAAGACGCTGCCGGCATAGCAGAAGCGTTGCGGCATGGGCCAGTCATGCAGCCGCGTGCTGACCAGGCGCGCCACGGCGATGGTCATGTCCGGGCGCAACGCGAGGGTGCTGCCATCTCGATCGAGAAAGCGGTACATTTCGGCCTGGAGTTGCTTGTTCGCTCGCGCACTGAGCACGTCGGCAAACTCAAAGGTGGGTGGAATGACATCGCCATACCCCCAGCGCCGAAAGAGCTCGAGTAGCTCCGCTTCGATCGCGCGCCGCTCGCGGCCCTCTTGCCAAAAATAGTCGGCCACGCCCTGGGGAATGTGGGTGAGCCGAGCTTGTGGAACGGATTCTTCAGCCATAGTCTAGCCAGTATGCCAAAGAAGGTGCTCGCGTAGCAAAAACGCTGCTGTCGCAAGACCGTCGCCAACCAATCGGATCACCCTTGAAAAGGGCCGAAACCATAGAGACTGTTGTCAGATAGAACGCGGATGTACCGTGATCGGGCGGATTGACGCTGACATTTCCGCCTGTATCAGCGCAGATTCGCCTGATCCGCCTTACCTTCGTTTTCGTTTGCCGGCGCCTAAATCGCAACAAATGCCAATCGAGCATCGACAATCGATCACACCTGTCACAACGCGCTCCCTGTTGCATCAAGATCTACGTTCCAGAAGAGATGATCAACATCCCAATAGGACCATGGCTTGCCCTGATCTTCCCAGGTGATGGCAAGGCGCTCAGGTACCTGGATGCCCTCTACCGTCTGCCAGGTCAGGAAGTCGACGTGCCAAGGAATCTTTCCATTTTCGGCGTCGCGATAGCGCAAGGCCGTCATGCGCGTAATCAGGCCGGTTGCCGGGTCGAAGAAGACGGTCAGCTCATCCTCTTCTCCCTCAAAGGGAAAGATCAGCCTGGCTGACGTGTCATCAATCGCTTCCCAGCGGATGCGCTCGTCGCTTATCCAGAGCGAGGGCATCAGCGGCGCTTCGGCCCAGAGGATCATGTTGGCGCCCTGGTCGATTTCCGGACCTTTGGCTTCGCGACCCATGGGGCCGGTCATGCCCTTGCCATCAACGTAGCGATCGACCGCCTTGAGGACGGGGAGACCAAACCAAGTAACTTCCATGTAGCGTTCGAAGGCCTGGCCGGGCGCATGAACCAGGCGATAGCGCAGCGGCATCCACAGGCCGAAATTGGCCCGGGCCCGCCCGTAGACCGCCAGTGAATCCATGCGCGGGGCATGATCGCCCAGAGCGACGGTATAGTAGCGCTGCACGGGCGCAGGCACGTCTGTGGGGATGGCCACGACGCCAGCCTCGTCCGGCATTTGGTCCGGTAGCGGCAGATTGGCCGGCGGAACGTTGAGCCCCGCCCAGGCGATGCCTGCCAGCGCCAATGCGCCACCGGCAAGCCCAAGTAGGATTGTTGTCACTGTATTCATGCGCGTTTTACCCTTTGGTTACAAGGTTTTGTGGTACACCCTCATACAAATGCGCCCGGCGTCGTCAGACCGCACTGGGCGCAACGTCGTCCGTACGTTCGCTTGCTGAGAGGAGCCGTGCGATGGCCAGCGCTGAAGAGATTTGGCCGGCAAAAAGATCACATTCGTAGACAGTCTTCAAGGAACAAGAGAGTTGGTTTGGTAGTCACCATGGGGATCAAAGAATGAAAAGCAATACGCCGACAAGAATGGCGACGGTGCCGGCGATGGATTGCCAGGTTACGGTCTCGTGCAGAAAGAGCACCGACAGCACAAGCACCATGGCCACGCTCGACTTGTCGACGGGCGCCACGTACGAAGCCTGGCCGATCTGCAGCGCCTTGAAATAGAAGAGCCAGGAAAGTCCCGTGGCGACCGCGGAGAGAATGAGGGCCAGCCAGGCCGAGCGCGGCACGGCTGACAGTTCCCGCACTTCACCGCTCATGATCACGATGCCCCAGACCAGGACCAGAATGACGACTGTACGGATCGCCGTGGCCAGATTCGAGTTGACTTGATCGACGCCTACCTTGGCGAAGATCGTGGTCAACGCCGCGAAGAATGCAGACAAAAGCGCATAGACCCACCAGAGATTTGCCATCACAGTTCCTGTTCTATGTCAGAGACGCCGCAATTCGTCTCTCGCGACTGTACACGCATCAAATGTTGGCTAAGTTGCCGCTATATTATCGAGTAATCGGCCGGCAGTGTTGGCCACTATCAAGGCATGTGACCTAAACGCCTTCTCAGATGAGAAAGATAGTTTCGCGACTGCCCGGTCAGCAATCCAACGCTGAATTGGAAGGCGAAGTGTCCGTAGGAGAGTGATAGGGACATCGGGTGAGCTTCTCGAAGCAAGCGCAACGGTGCTGACCGCATAGCCCGTTCAGGTACGCAAAAATCGAGATACCCGTGGGTATCTCGATTTGTAGCCGAGCAGAGAGGTCCGCACGGGCTTTGCGCGGCCATGCCTGCCGATTGAATTCCTGCCGGCTGCAGCACCCTAGATCGTGCCGAGCCGATTGGGCGGGATGAAGGCGTTCAGACGCTTCGTGCCCTCCACTGTGATATCGTTGATGATGCTGACAACTCCTTCCTGCTCGCCGACGATTTCGCCTGCCAACTGGCGCACCTCCGTACTCGGGGCCATGCCCGAGAGGGTGATTACGCCGTTTCGATCAATCACACCGATCGACGCTTCTCTGGTCTCATCATGCTCCAGTAGCGTTCGTTCAATGCGTTGGGTCAAGTCACTCGTTAACATTTCTTGCTCCATTCTTTCTATTCCGGATCTGAAGTTCCTGGCCAGATGGCGGATTGGCCCGGCCCTCCGTTCACGGTCGACGAAGTACACCTTTGTGCGCCGGGCTAGGCATCCAGTTCCCAATCGCACAAGATACGTTCCGTCTCTTCGGCATGGCGAGTCTCGTCGGCTAGCATCTCTTCTAACTGTACTGCCAACCCTTTGTCGCCAAATTCATTTGCTTCCTCCACGCGCTGGGCATAGGCCGAGATCGCTTTGCGTTCTGCCGTTAGGATCGCCTCCAGCATGGCATGATTGCCATTGGCACGGGGAACAGGCTCGGGTAACACGGTCGGTTCTCCACCCAAAGCGACGATCTTGTTGGCAAGAAATTGCGCGTGCTGCTGTTCGTCTGGCACTTCCTCAAGCATGAATTGGGCGAGCTGCGGCCGGTACGGACCGGTTACTTGCGCAGAATAGGTCAGATATTGAACCATGGCCGAGAGTTCCGCGGCCAGATCGTTGTTAAGGCCTTCGATCAGATTGCTTGTGTCACTTTTCATCGCGCTACTCCTTTATGTCTGCCGGTTATTCACAGCGGTTGATTTTCTGTCTCAATGAACGTTGGTCGGGCCTACGCTTGCTTGTAGCTATGCTCCTCCTGGACCATGCCGTTCTCGCCATGAATGACGAGCTTGCCTTTCTGGTTGCGCGCAACCCTGCGGCCCTGGTCTATAGCCTCTTGCTTGGTTTCCGTTAAGACAATTGCCTTGTCGGCATCGGCTTTCACAACGGCCCACCCATCACCATGTGGAATAACATGATAGGGCAACGCCTCATCGGAAAGATTACTCCAACTCCGAACGCGTTCCATGGCCATTGTGGCTGCAATGGGCGCTTTGTAGCCGAATTTCATCAGGGAATTGGATGTATCGGCCGCCTGTTGGCGCATCTCATCTGTCATGTCGCGCAGCTCATCCGGCAAATTCTCGACAGAGAATTGTTCACGAATCTCTTTGATGTTATTCATTGGGCTACCTCCATATCGTTAGCGATAGAATCTCTTGTGACAGGCGATGGCGCCAGCGTTTTCAGTGACGGCCAAACGGCTGTCTCGCTATGGCGCTACGCCTCAGTCCTGCTGCTACAGCCTACTGGTAGATTGTGGATCGCTCAATCTATCCAGATATAGAAAAGAGGTACATTCTGCGATATGCCCGAGAATAATCGCCGGTAGCCAAAGGCTAATATGTTATGATTGCCTGCGTTAAGCTTCACTGGATAAGGGATGCCCGAGTACGGCAGAGCGCTTAGAACCGCGGAGGCAGAAGATAATCAATGATCCGACTATTATTGGTCGACAGAGTGCGACTGGTTTGTGAAGTGATTGGTTCTGCTCTGGAGGGAGAGCCGGATATTCAGGTCGTGGGGATCGCTACAACTCTCGAATACGCCCTGGAGATTATGCGGGGCGAGGCGTGCGACATCGTACTCATCAGTACCTCGCTTCCCGATGCCGGCGCCTTGGCTTTGGTAAACGCAATTCGCGAAGAGTCGTTGGAGATGAAGGCACTCGTGATTGGCGTGGCCGATGCGGAGGCCGTGATCATGGCTTATATCACGGCCGGTGCGTCAGGTTATGTGTTACGCGAAGACTCTCCCAGCGAATTGTTGGCCAATATCCGCGCTGCCTACGACGACAAAGCATTGGTCACGCCTGCGGTGGCGGCCAGACTGATCGCTCGGATCGCTGAGCTGACGGATAAGCTCGCGGCAGTCGGTATTGATTCTACAGACTATGAGGAACTGACGCCGCGTGAGCGGGAGATTCTGGGCCTGATCGGTGAGGGCATGACCAATCAGGAGATTGCTGACGAGTTGGTGATTGAGCTCGGTACGGTCAAGAATCATGTACATAGCATTTTGGACAAACTCAACGTTAACAGTCGCAAGGATGCGGCCCTCTATCTCTCTCTGATCGAAGATGGTCAAAGCGCTGTCGACGGCGACGCGGCGACGGCTGTCACATGATCGGATAGGATGGGAGCCAGGCCAACAAGTCGTCCTGACGGGATGCGTCTACTGCCTCCTCGTCGGTCGATTTGGTTAGATCTCGTGATCAAAGAGGATGAGGGCAACTCGTCCAGCCAAACTTCGTCCTGCAGGTGGCGTTGCGGCCCAATCCGTTTGCCTGCCTGAGTGCGGAACTGTATCTCTCAACTGAAGGTGTGACGAGATCATCGGTTTTGCCTGCCGTAGTGGTAGACCCGACTTCGACACTTCGATACTTCGACAGGCTCAGTCCAAGCAGGCTCAGTCCAAACAGGCTCAGCCTGCGCCACCGGGTAGCCGTCGCCTGAGCCTGTCGAAGGCAGAGGCGGTCGCATCTATGAAAGGCATGTTTGCGTAGAAATTTCGGTTTAAGTAGCGGAATGCAATCATCTTGTAACCGGGCGGGCTTTTGCTCGGAGCCATTTGCCTGAGGAAAACTTGCGGCTACATGCGTAACCCGTTGGCCCTGGAGAATACTGAACTATGGACCCGCCAATTTTGATCACCGGCGCCACCGGCAATGCCGGTCGCCAGGTGCTGACCGAACTCTACAACGCCGGCCATGCCGTTCGTGCTGCCGTGAGCTCGGCGGAGAGCGCCCAACGGCTTTCCGTGCCGGTCGAGTGGTGCATCTTTGACTTTACCAATCCAGCTACCTATGCGCCGACGTTTGACCGTGTGGAGAAGGTGTTCCTCATGCGGCCGCCGCAGATCTCCAACATCGAACGTGACATGCAGCCTGCCATGGCCTATGCGGCTGAGCATGGCGTCCGTCAGATGGTCTTCCTCTCGCTGCTGGGCGCAGAAAAAAACAAAGTCGTGCCCCATGCCAAAGTTGAAAAGATCTTGCTGGATGGCGAGATCGATGTCGATTACACGCTGCTACGCTGTGGTTTCTTTATGCAGAATCTCTCCACAACACACGCCGCCGACATCCGCGAGCGAGATGATATCTTCGTCCCCGCGGGCAAGAGCAAGACCGCCTTCATCGACGCGCAAGACATCGGTGCGGTCGCGGCCCGTGTCCTGACCGAGCCCGGTCATGAAAATCGCGCCTACCCCCTGACCGGCAACGAAGCCCTGGATTATTATGCCGTTGCCGATTTCATGACCGACGTCCTGGGGCGTCCAATCCACTACAGCAGCCCGTCGCCAGTGACCTTTGCCTGGCGCAAGGCTCGCGAGGGCCTGCCCCTGGCCTTTGTCGCCGTCATGTCCGGCATCTATCTGACGACGCGCTTTGGCCTGGCGGAAACGATCACGCCTGACACCGAGGAACTTCTGGGCCGCCCGCCGATCACCATGCGCCAGTTTGTCGAAGCCAATGCTGCGGTGTGGGCACGGGATTAGGATGCCGCTGCGGCGCCACCTCCTTTTTCGGCATCGCCGTAGAACTGTGCTAGATCCGGGCCACCGGCGGGAATCGCGCTGCCGCCCGGTTGCGTCGTGGAAATGCCGCCGACGATGTTGCCATAGCGCAGACAGTCAACCAAGGACACGTCCTGCAAGAGACCGTAGACAAAGCCGGCGTTGAAGCAGTCGCCGGCGCCGGTTGTATCGACGGGCGAAACTGCAATCGGCGGGGCCGCGACGCGCTCCCTGCCGCGCTGGGCGATGGCCCCTCGATGACCTAGCTTGATCACGGCGGTGGGCACATGTTCTGCTAAACGTTCGAGCGCAGCCTCTGCCGTGGCTGTTCCGGTCAGGCGGAGCGCTTCCGCTTCATTGGGCGCAAACACATCCGCATGGCCCAGCGCCTCGGCCAGGCCCGGCGTATCGTCGAGGGAGAGCGTTGTGTCCTGGCAGTCCAGGTAGACCAGGAGGCGATCCCGTTGGGGCAGGGCCGTCAGCATGTGCAACTCTGACCAGTAGCCCAAATGCGACAGGAGTAGACAGCGCGGTTGATATTGTGCCAGCGCGGCCCAAGGCAGTTCATCGGGCATCTCGTCATCGCTGTAGCTGATAAAGCCGCGCTCGTGGGCATAAGAAAACGCCGCTGCCACTCTGCGCGCGGGACGGTCGTGGCGGATGAAGAAGCTTGTATCAATTCCCTCGGCCTCCGCTTCCTCGATGATGAAGCGACTGAAGAAGTCATCCCCAACATCGCAGAGCCAGCCGCCGGAGACGCCCAGCCGTTGCAGCGTCAGCGCCGTGTAGAATGCGCCCCCCGGCTTCATCTCGAAGGCCGAGCTGAAAATATCACGCCCCAATTGGGGCAGCTCCGGCAGGCCGTTGAAGATGAGATCGCAAAAGTAAGCCCCGCTCAGCAAAACATCATAACGTTGCGTCATGATTACACCCATTCGCCGACGTAGGGCGCGTGGACTTCCAGGTATTCGTCGACCAGCGTCTTGGCCAGCGAATACGAGAGAACTAGCGGATGGGCCATGAGCGCGCATATGGCCGTCTCGCGGCTGCGCGTGCGCACGGCCTCGACCGTTAGCCGCTCGTAGCGCTTCACTTGGCGCATCAGCAGTTCTTGGGCTTCTGGAACCGCACCCACGGGCAGAGGCTGGATGCTGTGATCCGCCACCGTGCAGCTCACCTCGACGACATCATCCGGTCGCATGCAATCGATCACGCCCTGGTTGGGCACGTTGAGGGCGATGTGGAGCGGCTCGCCGGTCTGGAATGCTTCGATGATATCGAGCGCGACGCCGGCGTAGCCTTCGCCCCCGTCAGCCGGTGGCTCCAATGCATCGACCACTGCATCGGCGTCCTCGATGGACGGGGCGCCTTCTTTGGCATAGTGCATATAGGTGGCCGTGCGTCGCTGCTCATAGCGATAGTAGATGGGTAAGATCGTCGCCGGCCCCGCCATGGGACCAGCCTGCTCCAGATCGTTCAAGAGCGTGGTGTTGAGCGACAAAATCTCCTCGCCGCGGGTCAATTCATCCTGTTGAATCTGCTCAACAGCCTGTTCAGCGTAGTAGTAATAGTAGAGATACTCATTCAGCCAAAGCCCCATCTGCTGCACCAATTCCGGCTCGAAGACGGCCAGCGGGCTTTCGCGCAGGAAGCGCTCGTCTTGTAAAAGGCCGGGCAGCACATCCTCGCCGTCGACCCAGACACGCTTGCCCCAGGAGAGGTGATTGAGGCCGTACATCTCGTGCTGCACCGCGTCGAGGGGGCGGTCCAGGTAGGATGCCACAGCATGTTGCGCCTCATTGGCGCCGTCACAGATGCCTACGCTCCGCTCGAAGCCGGCATCGCGCAGCGCCTGGGTGACCAGCCCGGCCGGGTTGGTGAAGTTGAACATCCAGGCCTGGGGGCTCAACTCTTCAATCAGCGCAGCATAGCCCAGGATGGCCGGAATGCTGCGCAGGGCCATGGCAAAGCCGCCGGGACCCGTGGTCTCCTGACCGAGGACGCCATGGCGCAGCGCGATGCGCTCATCGTTGATGCGCCCCATCTCGTTGCCGACGCGAATCGAGGTGACGACGTAATCCGCTCCTGTAATGGCCTGGCGCGCGTCGGTTGTTGTCGCTATGCGCACCGGGCTGTTACGCGCCCGCGCTACCATTTGGCAGACGTTGCCGATGATTGCGAGCTTGTCGGCATCGACATCCATGAGGCAGAGTTCGTCCAGGCGCAGGCGTTCCGCTCGTTTCAAAGTGGAGTTGACAAACAGCGGCGAGCGCACGCCGCCGCCTCCAATCAGCGTGAGTTTCATTTTCTGTCATCCTTCATTATTGTGTGATTACGTAGGTACCAAACCCTCTTTGAACTGCAGATGATTGCTTTCGCCATGCGTGAGCGTGCGGCTGAACTCAATCGGTTCTCCGCTGTGGAGATAGGTGATCTGCTCACGAACCAGCAATGGTGCAGGCCGCGTCAACTCCAGGAGAGCGGCCATCTCCTCGTCGGCCAGCGTGCCGGAGACAACATTGATACTTCCCGCCAACTTCAGACCGTAGACGTCGCGCAAGGTCTCGAAGAGCGAATCAGAGAGACTGAATTTCTCCAAAAGGCCTGGACAGAGATGATGGGGTAGGTATGAGATATTGATGGCGTGCGGCCTGCCGTCTGCCAGGCGCAGGCGGCGCAGGTAGACGAGGGGCGTATTGGCCGGCAGCTTCAACGTCTGTCCCATCAGCGCCGACGCCGGCATGATTTCAGCATCCAGTATGCTGGTTGTGGGCGCCATGCCAAAGCGGGCAAGCTGCGCGGCAAAGCCCTGTAGCGAATCGTATTCCACCATCGGCGATGGGGGAGAGACGAAGATGCCCTTGCCGGGGATGGCATAGATCATGCCTTCCTGAACCAATTCGTTGATGGCGCGGCGCACCGTCATGTGGCTCATGCTGAACTGCTTGCACAGCGCGCGTTGGGACGGCAGCTGCGCGTGCGACTCATAGTCACCGCTGGCGATAGCTGCGAGGATGCTCTCTTTTAGCTGAACGTGGAGGAGTTGGCCATCGATCATGCTACTGATCCTGACTTTACATCACAGTTAACTGATATATACCAGTATATTTTTGTTTGATTTGCATGTCAATTCATATTGTTGCAACCTCATGATTTACGTAATGGATGGCGGATGCGTCGTGGAAGCGGGTAGCCACTCCCTGCTCATGCAGAGGGACGGCGTCTATCAGCAACTTGTTCGAGCCTCTGTCGGCGCTGCCCACGAACTGCCACAAGGGGCGTTGCACGAAAGACGCCCAGGAATCGATGCTTGCGCGGTCTGTGCATTCTGTATAGCCGGCAATCACTTCATTTCAGCACTCTGCCCATAGACATCCTCCTGCTGATACCGTCATGCTTTTGGGACATGGGGCTGCGTCCTCACTGCCGTACTCAGCGCCCTCCGTTCTTGTTCAAGCATCCGACGACATTTCTATGACAAATCCAGTATCGCCTGCGCATCACCCTGCGACGTTTGCGACCATTGGCGCCTATCGACTTGAGGACGTCCTGGGCGAAGGCGCCGTGGCTACCGTTTACCGTGCGCAGCCGCTTGCACCCGCGGAAGAGGAATCATCGGTTGCGCTGAAGATATTGCGGCCGGAAGCTGTCAACCAGCCCCATGTGCTGGCTAGCTTCCTCTACGAAGCGCGCGTCCTCGCCCGCCTCAATCACCCCGGAATTATGCGCGTCTATGGCTCCGGCGTAGATGACGGGCATGTCTATGCCGCGATTCAACGGATCGACGGCGTTGGTCTCGACAACTATCTGTTGTCCAAAAAGAAATTAGGGGAGCGGGCGGCGGTCGATATCGCCGGCCAGATGGCTGCCGCACTCGACTATCTGCATGGCCGTGGGTACGTCCACCGGGACTTGAAGCCGGCCAATGTCATGCTCAGCGCCGATGCACGAGCTGTACTGACCGACTTTGGCACCGTCATCAAGATCAGCGACGGCGCGCCCTACGAGGTTGGCATGTACGGTACGCCGGCCTTTATCGCGCCCGAGCAGATCGCTGCCACCGGCAAGATCGACGGGCGGGCGGATCTCTACGCGCTGGGCATGATTCTCTACCTGATGGTGGCAGGGCGCAAGCCCTACTATGGCGCACGGGCGGAGGTTCTCGATGCCCATCTGCATCAGACGCCGCCTCCTCCCTCTGACTTCGCCAAGGTATCCGCGGGGTTGGAGGAGGTCATACTCAAAGCGTTGGCCAAGCGTCCCGAAGATCGCTTTCAAACAGGCGCTGCGTTCCAAGCTGCACTCGAAGGACTCGATCTGCCTCCGGATGCGCCCGCCAAGCCCTCTCTCGCTGGTCGCCTCCTTTCGCTCCTGCGCGCCGGCTCCTAGCGTTGCGTCGAAGCTGCTCGTGCGAACGGGCCGACACGGGCGCTGCCCATTTTTCAAGCTGTGCTTCATGCGACACTAGACAACGTGCGTACGCCTAACAAGGCAGATGCTTACGCAGCCGCTCGGCCATGATGCTCATCATGTGCAGCGCAAACATGGGCGTTTCGTGGACAAGATAAAGAAATTGACGTTCATCTACCAGCGCCAAGAGGCAGTCGGTCTTGGCCATGGCGTCGGCGCTGCGCGGCGAGTCATCAATCAGCGACATCTCCCCAAAGATGCTGCCTGGTCCAATGATGCGGACGAGAACGCCCTCCAACTCAATTGCCACTTCACCTTCGATGACAATATACATGTAGTCGCCCAACTCGTCTGTCTTGAAAATCGTCTCATCGGCGGTATAGCGTCTTTGGTTCTCCGTATTCCGCGCCAGCGAGATTAAGTCCATTGTCTATTCTCCCATTGGGTGGCTGCGATCATCTTTCACCTCAGCGTTCTGCGCTATTGTAAATGGCCATGCGTGATCGCGCCATCTGCCAGAATACAACATGCCCTCATTGGGTGAAGGCCGCTTCACGATTGCGTATTTCTGGCCTGATAGTGTGGGAACGTTTTCGCTTTTCTTCATAAAATCGAAACAAAAATCATAGCATTTGCACAAAAAACGAAAGACTTGTATTATTTATTTGGCCCTCAAACGGTTAGCATTCTCACAACTCCACACCTTCCGAGCGATAGTATGAGCGAATCTGTGCCAGTTCTTCAAATGAGGCACATTTCTAAGCGCTTTGGCAATACGCAAGCGCTGGAAAATGTCTCGCTGGATCTCTACCCCGGCGAAATCCACGCCCTTCTGGGTGAAAACGGTGCTGGTAAATCTACCCTGATCAAAGTTATGACTGGCATCCATCGACCTGATTGGGGAGAGATCATCCTGGATGGGAAGCCCATCAGCGTTGCCAATTCTATTGCGGCGCAGGATTTTGGCATCGCCGCAATTCATCAGGAACCGATGATTTTTCCGGATCTCAACGTAGCTGAAAACATTTTTATCAGCCATCGTAGCCGGGGCGTCTTCATTCATTGGGGACGCATGTATGAGGAAGCCGAAGAGATTCTGGCCAAGCTCGACATCGATCTTGATGTGCGTAGCCCTGCCCGCGGTCTCACCCTGGCCCAGCAGCAGGCGGTTGAGATCGCCAAAGCCATTTCCCTCAACGTACGCGTGCTCATTATGGATGAGCCAACCGCTTCGCTGTCGGCCCATGAGGCCGATCAGCTTTTTCTTCTGGCCGACAATCTGCGCAGTCGGGGCGTGGCTTTGCTCTTCATTAGTCATCGCATGGAGGAAGTCTTCGCCCATTGCGACCGCATTACGGTCTTGCGCGACGGCCAGTTTGTCTCGACGGATATGGTCGACGAGTACACGCCTGAGCGGGCAATTCGCGACATGGTGGGGCGTAAGGTGGATGATTTCTTTAGCCGCCCGGCCAGCGAGCAGGGCGATGTGGTCATGTCCGTACGCGGTCTGGCCAAGGAAGGCCACTTCAGCGATATCAATTTTGACATCCGCCAGGGGGAAGTGCTGGGCTTCGCCGGCCTCGTCGGCGCAGGCCGCACCGATGTGGGGCTGGCGCTCTTCGGCATTGAGCCGGCCGACGAGGGCGTGATCCTCTTTGAGGATCGCCAAGTGGAGATCGAGTCGCCTCAACAGGCCGTCGACATGCAGATCGCCTACGTCACTGAGGATCGTCGCAAGCTTGGACTGACGTTGCCCATGTCCATCACCTCCAATATTACGCTGCCCATGCTCCACAGCTATCTGACCAGCCTCGGGCTGGTGAAGCAGGCCGAAGAGAACGCTACTGCAAACGCCTTCCGTGAGCAACTAAATATCCGCACACCCTCTATCCAGGAAGACGTGGAAAAACTTTCGGGCGGCAATCAGCAGAAGGTGCTGCTTGCCAAGTGGCTCAATACGCATCCCAAGCTGCTAATCCTGGACGAGCCAACTCGGGGTATCGATGTGGGAGCGAAGGCCGAGGTTCACCACATGATCGGCGACCTGGCCGCCGAGGGCATCGCCATCATCATGATTTCGTCGGATCTGCCGGAAGTGCTCGCCATGAGTGACCGTGTACTGGTCATGCGCGAGGGCAGCCAGATGGCGATCTATGACCGGGCCGAAGCAACCCAAGAGGTGATCCTCACTGCGGCCATGGGCCAGCATCAGACGGAAGCGCAGGCTGTGGCATGAACTGGTTTTTTCGCCGCGTTCGTCCCGAACAGATCCGTGAACTGATTCTCGTTCTTCTAATCTTGCTGGCCATGCTCTTTTTTGGCTCCCAGATCGACAACTATTATTCCGCCCGCTTCTTCAATCGAATCGCCACCAGCGCCGCCATCATTGCCGTCCTCGCGGTGGGGCAAACGCTGGTCGTGATCACCCGCAACATCGACCTGTCGGTCGGCTCCATCGTGGGCGTGACCGCTTACTTTGTCGGCACGCAACTGGCCAATAACAACGAGATGTGGCCCCTGCTCGCCGTGCTGATGGCGATCGGGCTGGGCGCGCTCCTCGGCATGGTCAACGGCGTGCTGGTGGCATACGGTCGTGTGCCCGCAATCATCACGACCTTGGGTACGTTGGCCATCTATCGCACACTGCTGGTTGAGTACTCCGGCGCAAAAACAGTCACGACCGAGTCGCTGCCCGGCTGGTTGGTCGACCTGCCGCGCGTCGTCCTCTTCTCGATTGGCGAACTCGATTTTCGGGTCCTGACCGTCATTGCCATCTTTGTCGTTGTCATCTTTCAGGTTGCCTTGAGCTTTTTGCCCTGGGGGCGTCGCCTCTACGCCATCGGTTCGAATCCGGACGCTGCTGATTTTGTGGGCCTGCCCACGCAGCGCACGGTCTTCACGGCCTTTACACTCTGTGGCGCACTTGCCGGGCTGGCAGGCTTTATGTTCCTCTCCCGCTTTGGCACCATTACCGTGGTGGCGGGCCTGGGGTTGGAGCTGCAGTCGGTGGCAGCCGTCGTGGTTGGCGGCGTCAACATCTTTGGCGGTTCGGGCTCGGCTGTAGGCGCAATGCTCGGCGCCATCCTGATCGACCTGCTGGAGCAAAGCCTGATTCGCTGGCTCTCCATTAGCGAGTTCTGGCGTGATGCTATTCTTGGCCTGCTCATTCTTCTGGCCGTTGCCATCGACGCCATTGTTCTCAACCGATTGCGTGATTATTGGGTGAAGCGCTTGCAGGCCCAGCACGACGCCGACAAGCTTGCCGCATCAAAGGAGGGCAGCCATGCAGCATAGGTGGTTACAATGGCTTCGCAGTTGGGAAGGCTTGCTGCTGATCCTGCTGCTGATTTCGGTTGTCGCCAACATGATGTTGACGCCCTACTATCTCACCGTCAACAATCTCGTCAACCTTTTCATGTTGTCAATTGAAAAGATCATCGTTGTGCTCATCATGACGCTGATCATCATCAATGCAGAGATCGACCTCTCCGTCGCATCGGTCATGGCATTGTCAGCGTGCGTCTTGGCCTTCTTCTGGAGTCAGGGCGTGCCCATGTGGCTCTGTATCGTCGCTGGTTTGACAGCCGGCGTGATTACGGGTGCGTTCAATGGCTTCTGGATCGCACGCCTGGGCCTGCCTTCGCTGGCTGTCACGCTGGCCGGCCTGATTGGTTATCGGGGCGTCGCCCGTATCCTCGTGGAAGACCAGTCAATTGGCGACTTCCCGGCCTGGTTTGATCGTTTGGGGCAGGAACCGCTGATCGGCCCGTTCCCCTTTGCGCTGCTGCTCTTTTTTGTGCTATATATCATTACGCTCATCGTTCTTCAATACTCGGCCTTCGGACGCTACATCTACGTCATCGGCAACAACAGTGACGTAGCCAGTTATTCAGGCGTAAAGGTGCAGCGAGTGAAGATGATCATCTTCACTGTTGCGGGTCTGGTCTCAGCCTTGGCCGGCATTCTCTTTGCTGCACGGCTTGGCGCCGTGCGTGGCGATCTGGCGCTCGGTTTTGAGTTGGACATTATCACGATGGTGCTGTTGGGCGGCGTCAGCATCTTTGGCGGTCGCGGCTCGCTGATAGGCGTCGGCCTGTCAATTTTGCTGATTCTCAATTTGCGCAACGGCATGGCGCTGGCCAATCTAAGCGGCCATATCCAGACCGGGGTGATTGGCGTCTTGTTGATCCTGTCTGTGCTGGTGCCAAATATCGCCAACCGCATCCAGGAACTCTGGCAGCGGCGGCAGTTTGCCCAAGCCGCGATGGCAGAAAGTGAAGAAGCGGTCTCTCCGCAAGCATAGACGGACGCTGTTTTTTTTAAGAATAAGCGTTATCACGGCTCTCCGGTTTGCTTGCGATTGACATAGATGTTCAGTTGATGTTCGGCATTCTTGTGTTTCCCGTTTAACTCTTACTGCTTTTACTCAAGGAGGATCAGTATGATCAAACAGATTAAGTTTGTTGCACTGTTGCTGGTAGCATTGCTCGCGCTCTCGGCCTGTGCTGCACCGGCTGCCGCACCGGCCGCCGGCGGTGGCGAAGAAGCTGCGGCTGAAGCGACTGAGGCGCCCGCTGAAGAGGCTGCAGACGAGGCCAGCGAAGGTGAAGAGGCCATGGACGGCGAAGGCATCGACATGGTGCTCATGCCCAAGTTCTTGGGCATTCTTGTCTTCGATCAAGCCCATCAGGGCGCGATGGAAGCCCATGAAGAGATCGGCAACGCCGGCGCCTTGGAATTCTTGGGACCGACACCTGAAAACAGCGTTGCCGGCCAGATCGAAATTCTGACGACCGCTGCCACGCAGGGCGTGGGCGCGATCATGATCTCCAACAATGCCGGCGACCAGATCGGCCCGGCAGCGCAAGACGCCAAAGACGGCGGCATGACCGTCGTGACCTGGGATTCGCCGATTCCTTCCGGTGAAGGCGAAGATCTCTTTATCGCCCAGGTAGACTTTGATGAGACCGGTACGGTCATGGCCGACATGACGCTGAGCATCTTGGGCGAAGAGGGCGGCCAGTTCGCGATTCTTTCTGCTTCCCCGGATGCTGCCAATCAGAATGCCTGGATCGCGTCCATGGAAGCTGCCCTGGAAGATGAGAAATACGCGGCGCTGGAACTGGTCGACATCGTCTACGGAAATGACCAGTCCGAGGATTCCTACAATCAGGCGTTGGCGCTGGTCGACAAATATCCTGACCTCAAGCTGATCATGTCCCCGACCACGGTCGGCATTGCCGCCGCGGCCAAGGCCATGCAGGATGAAGAGCTCTGTGAGCAGGTCAAGGTCTCCGGTCTGGGCTTGCCTGCCGAGATGGTCTCCTACACGCTCAACGGTTGTGCGCCTGAGTTCGCGCTGTGGAGCTTCGTCGACCTGGGCTATCTCACCTACTATGCGACGTACGCTTTGGCGACGGGCGCCATCACTGCCGAAGAAGGTCAGTCCTTTGACGCCGGCCGCATGGGCACATTCACGATTGAAAAAGATCCCACGCGCGACGAAGGCCTGCGCGTCCTCATGGGACCGTTCACCGTCTACAACGCAGAGAATGTAGAGGCTGCGGCGCAGTAGTGCGGATACGGTTGTAGGGAGGTGGGGAAGTAGGGAAGTAGGGTATCAAGACTTTAGCGAGTCAGAAGAACCACCCTACTCCCCCACAACCCTACTGCCCCACAACCCCCTCGCCCCACTCCTCGACCCTGTACGGAGTTCAACCATGTCTGAATCAATCATCGACATCAGCAGGCGCTTCTTTACCGAGATTGTCGAGCCTATTCTGGCCGACCAGTTTCCCGATGAGCTGGCTGCCGGCGCGTTTGGCGTCTTTGGTCACGGCTCCGAGGCGCTGCGCATGGACGATGAGTACTCCAGCGATCATCACTGGGGATTGCGAATCGACGCCCTTTTTCCCGACGAGATCTACGAGCTTCGGGGCGAAGAGATGCGCGACGCCGTCAGCGCTCGTCTGCCGGCGGAGTTCGAAGGCCATTCGCTGCGACAGGCTCATGTCGCCGGGTCGGGTTTCGCGCCGGAGAGTCGGCAGGCTTTTTTGCAGCGAACAATCGGCCTGGATCATGCGCCCGAAACCTATGCCGAGTGGCTGCAGATTCCGGAAGAAGATATCATTCACGTCATCAACGGTGAGGTCTGGCGTGATGACACGGATGAGTTCCGCAAGGTACGGACGACGTTGGCCGCCTACTATCCGGAGCCGGTCCGCCTGCGCCGCATCGCCCACTGGTGCCGCTACTATTCCGGCATGGGCGCCTACGCGCTGCAGCGCGCCATTTTGCGCGACAATGAGTATTACGCCAACATCACCTTCACGCGGGCGATTCGTTTGGCCGTCCAACTGGCCTTTCTCCTCGAACGACGCTACTTTCCCTACGACAAGTGGACGTACGCACGCTTCACGGAACTGCCGCGCCTGGCCGCACCCATGCAGCCGCTGGTAGATGAGGCCGTCAAGCTCTCTACGCCTTGGGAACGTAAACTCGAGTTGTTGAATGAAATCTCTGATGTGCTCGACGCATTCATGGTTGCGGATGGCGTGATTCAGCCACACGAACCCTTCGCAGCGTCGCCTACCTCCGGCTATCGTGTGTTGGAGCATGCTTACGCTGAAATCATCCACGGCCTGGCTGATGACCTCAAGCCCATTGTGCCGATCTGGGACCAGATTCATTTTGAGTCGTTTCACAGTCAATTTGTGGATCGTATCGAGTTGGAGACTTGGGATCGGATGATACTGTTGAAAAATGATTAGCGCGTAGCGCGCACGAGTTTGATGAATTTGGACTACAAAACTATGAATGGTAAAGAACGGATCCTCGCGACCATCAACCGTCAGCCGGTGGATCAAACGCCGCTCGACTGCATGCTCTATCAGAAACAGTTTGTCGAACTGCTCGCCGAGGCCTATGGCCCCCGTGAGCAGTTTTTAGATGAATTCAACATCGACGTCTTTGCCGGCTTCGTCCCCTACCCCAACCAGTTTGGCCGCAAGCTCGACATCGATGAACTGGCCGATGCCGACCTGGGTGATCCGACCGACCGCAGGTGGGTGGCCCACGAAGATTGGAACCCTGATTTTGCCGGCGTCAACGTCGTCGAAGCGGTCGATTGGTATGGCGACAAGCGGGCGATTCGCGCCCACCTTTGGGGCATTGTGGAGGGGACGAGCACCTTCCTCGGTATCGAAAACTGTTGGCGCTATCTGGCCGAGCAACCGGCACTCATGACCGCCTTTTTTGACCGCTATGCCGACTGGCTCTGCGGTTTGGTCGATAGCTGCGTCGACAGCGGCGTTGATCTCGTTACGCTCTCCGACGATTGGGGCAGCAATGGCACGATGCTCTTTTCGCCGCGCATGTGGCGTCGCATGATCCGTCCCTACACGGAACGCGTTGTCCAGCACGCCGAGAGCCGCAACTGCCCGGTGATGCTCCACAGCGATGGCTACATCATGCAGATCATGCCCGATGTCGTGGAAATGGGCTTTGCCATGCTCCATCCTGTGCAGGAAAGCTCCGGCATGGATCCGCAGACGATCAAGGACGAGTACGGCGACAAGTTCGTCATCTATGGCGCACTGGATGTCGTAGACGGGCTCTACAAATACGAAGGTGAAGAACTGGACGAGTACATCACACAGCGCTTCCAGGTTTATGCGCCGGGCGGCGGTTTTGTCTTCTGTACCGGCCACTTCGTGCAGCCGGACGTACCGCCCGAGCGGCTGGTGCGCGCCTATACGTTAGCCAATCAACTCGCGCAACAGTATGGTACCCAATGACGGACGAACTCGCGCCGCTGCAGCAGGCCGTTTGGATCGGCTCCAGCCATCCGTTTGATCTGCATGAAGTTTATCTCTGCTTTCGTTCGCCAGTCATCACGCTTTCTTCCGTTCTGCCCGCAGCGGCCGACCTGCTGATCTCCGGCGACAGTCGCTACAAGCTCTGGGTGAATGGTCGCTTTGTCGCCCGCGGTCCCGAACGCTGCTACCCCTTTCAGCAAGCAATTGATCGGCTTGACCTCCTCCCTTTTCTGCAGCCCGGCGAAAATCGTCTCGCGGTTCAGCTCTATCAACCAGGCTATTCCCACTTCTCGTATCTGCATCGCGGCGCTGCTGGTCTGATTGCCGCGTTCGTCTGCGATGGCGAGACGCAGCTGGTCACGGATACGGGATGGCGCGTGCGGCGCGACCCATCATGGTCGTCGCAGACTGAGCGCATCTCCATCTACGGCAGTGGCGTGGAACTGCGCGATTACCACCTGACCGACGACTGGCTGGAGTCGGCCTATAACGACGCAAGCTGGGAGCAGGCGCGCGTGGTTGCCCTGCCCGGCATGAGTCCTTGGCCAGGCTTCCAACCGCGCACCATGCCGTTACTCAATGAACGTAATGAGCCGCTATTGCCCACAGCAAGCCGGCGCGGCCCCGCGTCTCAAGATGCGGATCCTCACGCTGCTCTACGCAATGGATGGTTCGCAGCGGAAGCGGCCCCTGTCGACTGTGACGACGATGGCTGGATTGCCGCTACGCTTGCTGCGGACGAAGCCGGCTATTGGCTCTGCGACCTCAGACGGAGCCACACGTGTCAGGGTGTCATGTCGGTGCGTGGCGCAAGCGGGCACGAGACAGTGCGCATTAGCTATGCTGAAAAAATACGTGATGGCGAGCTGGTCATTTCCGACCCGGCAACCTACTGTCGCGTGCGCATGACCGATCTCTTTCATCTCCGTCCCGGCGATCAGGCGGTGGCCACGTTTGCCCTGCGCGGCGGGCGCTATCTGATTTTTCAGCTCGAAGGGCCTTGCGATCCCGGTCTGGAACTGCGCCTGAGTGTACGGGTGAGCGAATATCCGCTTGAGCGCTCCAAACCCCTTCCGCCAGATGGGCGTATCGCCTTTGATGATCCTATTCTGTCAGATGTCGCCACCATGTGTGAAGCGACGCTTGCCGCCTGCCTACAGGACAGCTTCATCGATTGCGGCTGGCGCGAAAACTCGCAGTGGCTGGGCGACGCCCTCCCGCAAGCGCTCATCCTTGCAGCCATCAGCGACGACGTGCGCCCCCTGCGCAAGGCGATTACCATGGCTGCGGCCGGCGCCTACCCTGACGGCATCCTGCCCAGCATCCTGCCGGGTGAAGTCCATGCCTATGCCGTGCTTGACTATAACTTTGTCTGGGTGGAATTGCTGACGCTCTATCTCAAGCTAACCGGTGATCGGGAGCTGGTCATGCAGCTTTGGCCGACCCTGGCGCGCATGCTCGATCGCTTTGACGCCGATGTCGCCAGCGATCAGCTGATTCGCAGCCAGCCCGGCCGGCGGCTCTTTCTGGATTGGGCGCCCCTTTCGCGTGCGGAACCCAATGCACTCTACAATTTGCGCTACCTCCATGCGCTGCAACTGTCCGTCACCCTGGCGCGCAGTCTGGCCGGTTGTGACGTCGAAGCGATGCTCTGGTCATCGCGTGTTCAGCTCTTGCAGCAGGCCATCGTCGCCACCTTTTGGCAGGATGAGCGCTGGCTTGATGATCCCGCAGGGACGACTTTCTCGCAGCACAGCGCAGCCTTCGCCCTGCTGACCGACTTGACGCCCTCTGCCTCTGTCGCCGCGCAGTTGGATGCGCTTGCCGCCCGGTCACTCGATCCCGATGATGAGGCCCGCCCGGATCAGATGGTGTTGGCCAGCCCCTTCATGCATCACTATGTCTTCGAAGCGCTGCGCAAACATGGCCGTGATAGGGCTGTCCTCAACATTATTCGCCTGCGCTGGGGGCGGTGGACTGAAGCCGGCTACCCGACGACGTGGGAGAACTGGAACGTTGATTTTCCAGACGGCTCCCAAAGCCATGCATTTTCTGCGCATCCGCGCTATCATTTAGCAGAGATTGTTAAGTCCGCGGGCTGACAGGAGACTCACAATTCCCTGTACAGTTGTGCCTCAGAATCGAATTGACATAACACAAAGGATTGAGAAAATGGAATCACTACTTCAAGAACTGGTTACCATGTCCCATACGCTGGGCGATCCGGCCAAGGAACAGGTGATTTTGGGCGAGGGGAATACTTCCGCCCGGATTGACAACGAAGCTTTCTACGTCAAGGCGAGCGGCTATAGTTTGCCCGTGATTGGGGAAGAAGGCTTTGTGCGCGTCAATTTTCAGGCCGCGCTCGACCTGATGGAGCAGGAAGGGTTGAGTGATATGGAAGTGAAAGAAGCATTGCTGGCGGCGACGGTCGACAACCCCAAGCAGCTCTGGCCGTCAGTCGAGACCACTTTCCATGCGCTCTGCCTGACGCTCGGCGAGGCTGCCTTTGTCGGTCACACGCACCCGATCGACGTCAACGGGCTGCTCTGCTCCGTCAATGCAGAGGAAGCCTTCGCCATGCCCCTCTTTCCTGACCAGATTGTGGTCTGCGGCCCCGCTCCTGCCTTTGTGCCCTATGTCGATCCCGGCATCACCCTCGCCAACGCAATTCGCGAGGCCATGATGCGCTTTGGCGATACCTATAACATGCCGCCCAAGGTGATTGTGCTCCAGAATCATGGCATGATCGCGCTGGGCAAGTCAGCACAAGAGGTTGCCAGCATCACGGCTATGTTTACCAAGACCGCGCGTACACTACTTGGCGCGTATGCGGCCGGCGGTCCAAATTTCATGACGCAGGAGAATGTAGACCGCATCTTCTCGCGGCCGGACGAGCACTATCGACAGCGGGTGCTGGGTCTGACGGTTGACTCACCCGGTGATGCCTGATTTGCACTGTTCCTGCAGCCAATTCTTCTCGAAACACGACCGAATTCTGCGACCAAATCTCGATTAAAGGAGCATCTAATGAATCACAAAGCAGCTTACGAAATCCTAGCGGAAGCGCTTGAAATGCAAGGCATCGACGTTGAGTCGGTCAAGGCCGCATTGAAAGCCCAGCATATTGAAACGCCTTCCTGGGGCTACGCCAATTCGGGCACGCGCTTTAAGGCCTTTGCCTGGCCCGGCGCAGCCACGACCACGCGTGAGAAGATCGACGACGCCGCCATGGTCCATAAAATGACCGGCATTGCGCCCAGCGTGGCCGTGCACATTCCCTGGGACAAGCCGGAGGATGGCGACTACGACGCCTTCAGCCAATACGCCCAAGAGCAGGGCGTGGCGATTGGCGCAGTCAACCCCAATGTCTTTCAGGATGACGAATACCGCCTCGGCTCGCTGGGCAGTCCGGACCCTGGCGTGCAGGAGCAGGCGCTCGATCACATTCTCGAATGCTGCATGATCATGGAGAAGCTGCACAGCGACGCCCTGAGCCTCTGGTTCGCCGACGGCACCAACTATGCCGGTCAGGACTCACTGCGCGGGCGCAAGCGTCGCTTCGAACGTCATCTCAAAACCGTCTATGGGCATCTGCCCCCCGACAGCCGCATGCTCATCGAGTACAAGTTTTTTGAACCGGCTTTCTACAGCACCGATTTGCCCGACTGGGGCACTGCCTATGCCTGGGCGCTCAAGTGCGGGCCCCAGGCTCAGGTGCTGGTTGACTTGGGGCATCACGCCCAGGGCGTCAACATCGAACAGATCGTCGCCTTCCTATTGGATGAAGGCCGGCTGGGCGGCTTCCACTTCAACAATCGCAAATATGCCGATGATGACCTGATCGTGGGCAGCGTCAATCCCTATGAACTCTACCTGATTTATGCGGAGTTGGCGGGTGCTGAACTTGGCGATGATGAGCCGGCCAAGACTACGGCTCAGAATGTGGCCTACATGCTCGACCAGTGCCACAACATCGAGGGCAAGCTGGCGCCCATCATCTATTCGGTGATCAACTGCCAGGAAGCGTACGCCAAGGCGCTCTGCCTGCCCCGTGGGCAACTTCAGGCTGCCCAAGAGGGTGGCGAGGTGCTGCTGGCCCATGAGATCATGACCGACGCCTTCCGCACCGATGTGCGACCGCTGCTGATGCAGGTACGCGAAGAGTTGGGCGCGCCCACCGATCCGCTTGCCGCCTATCGCAGCAGCGGGTATGAGGAGAAGATTCTCAAAGAGCGTGGGGTGAAGGACGCGAGCGGCGGCTTCCAGTAGCCACCAGCATAAGATGGGGTGCATGCGAGTCCGATGATGATCCGCCTGCCAGTGGGCTCGCATGCACTACGATTTCGGAGAAAACCATGATTTCGGAGAAAATCATGACCTCTCCTGGCCATGAAGCCTTTCGGATGATGACGCCAGCGTAGCCCCGTGTGCAGCACGTTCCGGGCGCTCAGTTTTTGCGCAGCGCTTGTAAGCCGGCTAGCGAATCTTACCGCGTGCCAGGATTGGCCAAACTGCCTCGACCACGTCATTGCGCATGGCGTATAGATTGTCGTGCAGAACGACCGTAGTGTCTCCGTAACCGGGAACGAAATCAAAACGGTCGCCCACCTCGATCGAATCGTTCTCTTCTGTCAATGTGATGATGCCGTGTTCGGCTGACAAGACCATGTCATCTACATTCGGAATGCCGATGGGCGCCGGCGTGTTGATCCAACGCGGCAACGTCTTAAACCCGGCATCAACGATGATGCGGGTGGGTGCTGGGCAGCTGGTCACTGCGCTATGGACAAAAAGGGCCTGACGAGTTGCAACCTTCCAACCGCGATAGGTCATATCATTGAAGACTGCAGCCCCGGCCTCGATTTCAGTTATCCCGGGTTCTCGCGCCGTCATGACAAATGTTCCGCTACCGCCACAGCTGAGGATGTCAATCTCTATCCCTGCCTGCCGGCACAAATCGGCGCTCTCACGCAGTTGCCCAATCGCTTCGCTGATTGCCTGCCGCTTGGCAGACGGATCTTCGATGCCTAGCGTATGCCCTTCCCAGGTCATGAGGCCGCGCAGCTGTAGGCCAGGATAAAGGGCAATCGCTTCTGCCAGGGCAAGGGTCGCCGCCCCGGGCTGCACACCCGCTCGGTCCATGCCCGTATTGACCTCGATTACCACTCCAATCAGAACATTGTGGGCCAAGGCGCTTGCGTTCAATCCGGCTAACGTGGCCGTGCTGTCAATGGCCACCTTTACATCGGTCGTGCGACAGAGGCTTGCCAGGCGAGCATACTTACGCTCCCCCACGATCTGATTGGCGATCAGCATGTCGCGTACCCCGGCAGCGGCCATCACCTCGGCCTCTCCCAGCTTGGCGCAGGTCAGCCCTATGGCGCCGGCGCGAAGGAGCATGTGGGCAATGGCTGGAACCTTGATCCCTTTAATATGCGGTCGCCAGTTGACGCCATTTTCGCGAAAATAGGCGGCGAGCTGGGCGATATTCTCCTCCAGCGCATCCAGATCCACCCACAAGAACGGCGTGTCAACCTCTGACTTATTCAGACCAACTTCGCTCACAGTGTAGCTCCTCGCTTACGCGTCCAGGAGACGCATTGCATTCCAGTAGAAGATATCGTTGATCTGGCTTCTGGCCAATTTGAGACGCCAGCACGCCAACCGCAATGCCCGCAATGACTCCAACCCGATCAGCACGGGCTGCAGTGTCGCGTGCTTTTCGTCCAAATCGAGTTCATCATGATATATCCAATGAAACGAGTCGCCAATGGCCACACAGCGGCCGCGCAGGTGGCTGACGGGGAAATCGGTGCCGTACAGAAGGCGCTCATGGCCCATGACATCGACGATTGCCTCGAACGCCCCCGCTTCGGTGACCGCAGACGTGTCGAACCAGACATTTTGTAAGCCCCGTAGGCTGTGGATGCCCTCGATCGTATGCCAGGGATTGAAGCCGCGGGCCGCATGAGCCAGAATGAGACGCATGTTGGGGTACCGCTCGCAGGAGCGTCGAATGGCGGCCTGGTTCATCGGATCGGCCAAGGCTCGATCACGCACCATATGGAGCGTAACCGTCAGCCCTTCCTGGTGTGCGAACTGCATCTGTGCTTCCGGTAGATAGGCTTCGATCGGCGCTTCAAAGGTCGGACCATTCACTTCTGCCATGGTGTGATAGCATTTTAACCCGACCATCCGCTCTCCGCTGAGGCCGGCCTTGATCGTGTCCGGGTCGTCGCTCGGCGCGATAACCAACTGGCCGAAACAGCGACGCCGAAAGGCCTCATCGATCTCTGGGGAATCAATTTCTGCACGGACGAAGGCATTGTTGCCCGCTCGATCCCCGAGAAAGGCCAGTCCGAAAAAGAGTCCACCCTTGGTCCGACCCTCCGGGTGCAGCCAGTCCATATAGCGATGATAGGCCGTCATGTCGAGTCTCTCGGGCATCTTTGCGAGACTTGACGGCACGTTGCCGTCAGGGTAATGGACATGGGCGAAGAGGTGAGCGTGAGCGTCGAAAATTTGGTCCGGTAGAAAATCGGCTAAATCGCGTCTGTAGAATTCACGGTCTGCTGCATTCTGTTGCCAAATCGGCATGGCTTATTTGCTCCATGCATCTGTCAGGACGCGCACCCAATTGCCGTGGGCAATGGCGGCGATATCGTGCTCGTCGTAGCCGCGCGCGCGCAGCAGATTGGGGATACGTTGCAGATCAGCGATCGTATCCAGGTCCTTGGGTGATTGTTCACGTCCAAAGCCGCCGTCCAAATCGCTGCCGATGGCGGCGTGGCGGCTGTTGCCCGCCAGCTGGCAGACATAGTCGATGTGATCGACAACGGTATCGAGCGTCACGTCTGCGTTGTCATGATCCAGGCCAGACCAGTCGGGTTTCAGCATCCACGCATCAAACGCGGCGCCGATGACGCCGCCCCGGGCGATGATTGCCCGTAGTTGATCATCGCTGAACTGACGTTGATTAGGCACCAGGGCGCGACAGTTGTTATGAGAAGCCAATACGGCTCCATGATAATGCTCCAACGCTTCCCAAAACGCTTGATCCGACAGATGGGTCAAATCAAGCAAGACGCCCAAGCGATCCATCTCGCGCAGCAGCGGCGGACCGAGGTCGGTCAGACCAAGCTCGGTCCCGGTTCCGCCCGCGTAGCGTCCGGGGCCGTAATGGGTCGGTCCAAGCAGCCGTAGCCCCAGTTCCCACCACTCGGCCAACTGATCCGGTGTCAAAATCGGATCGGCCCCCTCCATACTCAGGACGAATCCCAATGGCGGCGCCGGAGCCGACAGATCCTGCCCCGCCTCCCATTCTCGCCATGCATCCATGTGGGTCGCAAGCCCTGCGCCCTCTTCAACGATACGAATGTGCCCCATCTGTGCGAGCGCACGATAGTAGGCGAGCTGACCGCGTGCGATGCCAAATGACTGCGCAGGCGCCGCAAAGTCGACATGGGCCACCGGGCGTCCGGTAGAGCGCGCCAGCAGGGTCGCAAAGGAGAGCGCAACCCTGCCCTGGCGCATCTCCGGCAAGGCCACGGTGTTGACGCCACGGCCTTTGCCCTCCATCGCCTGTTCTTGCGTACGGATCGTGTAGACTGACTCCAGCAGATTGCGATTCCACTGCAGTGCATTCCATGCGAGATCGAGATGAGCATCAATAAGCAGCATGACAGAGCAACCTCCGGTTGTCGCGAATCGTTTTCGAGCGGCTATTGTCCGCTTGAAAAATGCCTGCCCACAGCTACCAGGCAGTCCAGCCACCGTCGACGAGGATATTCTGCCCGGTGATGTAGCTGCCGGCATCACTAGCAAGGAGCACCGTCACCCCCTTTAGCTCTTCAGGCAGCCCCATGCGTCTCAGAGGAACTCTGGTTTCAAGTCCCTCGATAAAGTCTGGCATGCCTTCCTTTACCCGTTGCGACGGAAATGGACCCGGGCTGATGGTGTTTACCCGAATACCGTCAGCGGCCCAATAGGCGGCAAGGTGCCGCGTCAGGTGCACAATGCCGCCTTTGAGGCCGTGATAGGTGGGCGGGCTGTTGATCTCTTGATCGATGTAAGCATCGGGATAGCTGGCCACGACGCCGTACATGCTGCCGATATTGATGATCGAACCGGAGGCCTGTCGCTCGCGTAGATGAAAAACAACCTCTCGCGCCAGCATGAAATAGGCCGTTACACCGGTGTGGTAGGCGCTGTCGAAGTCGGCTGCAGTGGCCGTGTCAATGCTTGGCGCGGTGCCGCCGTAGGCATTGTTTATGAGAATGTCGATACGTGACGTGCGCTCGACGATTCCCGCGACCAGCGCTGGAATGGAGTCGGTGTCGTTCTGTTCAAACTCCAGACCGAAATGACCATTCCCCGGTAGCGTCGCGGCAAACTCGGCAGCCTGCGCGGCCGATCGACTGGTAGCGACGACGCGCGCGCCGGCTTCAGCCAGGGCGCGGCTCATGGCCGACCCGAGCCACCCTGCCGCGCCGGTGACGACGGCAACTCTACCATGCAAATTAAAGAGATCATGGATCGAACGTTCGTTGGTCTGCATAGACTTGCTCCTTCGTTCCCAGTCTTTGCTCTGTGCTACTCGTCCGCGTCCGGGATGCGCAAGCCAAGCACATAGCCGCCGTCCACACGCAATGTCGCGCCGGTGATATAGTCTGCTTCATCACTGGCGAGAAACGCCACAGCGTTGCCGATATCTTCGGGCGTGCCAAGCCGTTGCCACGGCATGCGCTTGGCTCCGGCGCGAATCTCTTCGTCGGTGGCAAAGGCGCGTTCGCCCGGCGTGTCGATCCAGCCTGGGTTGATGATATTGACATTGACGTGATTGCCGGTCAATTCTGCCGCCAACGTCGCGCCAAAATGATTGATCGCAGCCTTGGACATGTTGTAGGCCGCGCTGGTCGGTACCGCCAACTCGGCATGCACTGAACTGATGAGCACGATCTTGCCGGCACTGCGACCGCGCTGCTCTTGCTCTACCATTTGGCGTGCCGCAAACTGGCAGGTATGAAAGACGCCGAACTGGCTGACGGCAACCGTGCGCTCGACGCCGGCCCAATCTGCCTCAACAACAGGTTCACGTACCGAGACCGCGGCATTGGCGACGGCTATGTCAATTCGCCCAAAATGCTCTACGGTTCCGGCAACCATTGCCTCCACCGCACTGCGATCGGCAACATCTGCGCGCCAGAGGAGCGCGCGGCGACCGAGGGCAGCGACGGCATCAGCAACTTCCTGGGCTTCCTCGGGATGGGTACGATAGTGGACAACAACATCGGCCCCGTCTGCGGCAAGGCGGAGTGCGATACCGCGCCCAATTCCACGCGAAGCGCCTGTGACGAGTGCGATTCGACCGTCAAAACGATTTGTCATACGATCCCTTTCCAATGAAGGCGAATAGAGATGCTGGTCTGGTAATAGGACCACTATGCCACATGGGTCAAATCAATGTCAATCCGCAAAAAATCATGCGGACGTTTGGTGTGAAACCGGGGACGCTCTGCTTGGTGACAGTCATTTCCCGGGGGGACAAGTTCCGTTTGGGGCGGCCCCCAAAATGGGGCAAATCGCTGGAAAATCGCGCCCATTGACACTTGTCTGGTATTGCGGTACTGTAACCGTACCAGTGTTGATGCTCGCTTGTTTTCATTGCACTCGATTGGTGAGTTGGATCAGCCTGTTTGTGACTACCCCGCGTGCAATTTTTGATAAGAGACTGGCCATGGCGGTGCAATCCATGAATCACTTGACAGATTATCCCGATGTCAGCGGTTCCTTAGCCGCCTATGCCAAAGCGGGGCGACTGATTCCGGGTTGGACGCAACTGATTAGTCGGCGCGCTGATCAGTTCGCCAATGGCGTTAGCCCCATCTATGCGCAGCGCGCCAAGGGGTCCCGTTTTGTCGACGTGGATGGGAACGAATACATTGATTGGGTGAACGCCGTTGGCGCCATTATTCTCGGCCACGCCGATGATGTGGTTGACGGCGCTGTGAAAGAGCAGATTGACCGCGGTAGCCTCTATACGCTCAACAGCCTCCTGGAGATTGAACTCGCTGAAGAATTGGTTGCGACCATCCCCAGCGCAGAGATGGTGCGCTACACCAAAGGAGGGGGCGAAGCGTGTGCGGTTGCAATCCGTATCGCCCGCGGCATAACGGGACGCGACAAAGTGCTCGTTTGCGGCTATCACGGCTGGCACGATTGGTATCAGGCCGCAAATTTTGGCGTCGATCCCGACAGCGGCGCCTACCCCTTTGCCGGCATTGAACCGACTGGCGTCCCCCGAGCGTTGGCAGATACGGTCCTCCCCTTTTCGTACGGCAATCTCGACATGCTCAAGCGCGTGCTCCTGGAAAATCGCGGCGAGGTCGCCGCGATCATGATGGAGCCTGCCCGTTCCGAACTCCCGCCGCCCAGCTATCTTGAAGGCGTACAGTCGTTGGCCGGCGAGCACGGCGTCATCCTGATCTTCGACGAAGTTTCCTGTGGCTGGCGGCTCGCAATTGGCGGCGTGCAGCAGGCGGTAGGCGTTACGCCGGACATGACGGTCGTGGCCAAGGCGATGTCAAACGGCTATGCAATGGGCGCCGTGGTCGGCGCACGGAGGGCCATGGCGCCCGCCGCCAGAATGTTCATTTCCAGCTCGTACTGGAGCGACAATATTGGGCTGGCTGCGGCGCTCACAACGATTCGTGAGCTCAAGCGGCGCGATGCCGAGGCTCGCTTTCGCGAGATTGGTGAACTGCTGCGTACCGCGCTGAACGATGCCCTTACCGCAGCCGGTCTTGCCGGCGCATGCGTTGGGCTATATACCAATCCCTATCTGCAAATCACGCTGCCGGACGATAGCTTGCGGCCCAAAGTGAATACCCTCTTCGTGCAGGAAATGGCGCGGCGCGGCATTCACTGTCTGCCATCGTTCAAGGCCACGCTCGCACATACGCCGCGTGATATCGAGCAGACAGCGGCCGCGGCCTACGAGACGTTTCGCATTATTCGCCACGGTCTTGAAGCCGAGCGACTGGATGATCTGCTGGTTGCCGATCTGAAGAAAGAACCCTTTCGTCGTCAGGTACGCTGAAGCGCGATGGGACGATATCCTCGTGAAGAACTCCAAAACACGTTATCCGCAAGCGATCCTTGTCTCCTGCGAAATTCCATGGGATGGGAGCGAGGCGTTGCTGGAAGATGTCTTTCGGCGTGAGGTGCGCCATGTGTTGGCTCACTTTTCTCACCTCTATATCTTTGGCACCGCCGGTGAAGGCTATGCTGTCGACATGGCACGCTTTCGGCGGATAGTTGAGATTTTCTACGCTGAAACCCGAGGAACCGGCGTCCATCCCATGGTCGGCGTTATTGGACTATCGACGGCAAATGTGGTCGAGCGACTTGCGCATGCGTATGCCGTCGGATTTCGCACCTTTCAAATCTCACTGCCGGCATGGGGAGCGCTCAATGATCATGAATTGATGACCTTCTTTACCGATGTCTGCGGCTCGTTTCCAGCGGCAAATTTCTTACACTACAACCTTCCCCGTGCGCAGCGCGTATTGACCGGCTCCGACTATCGCCGTCTTGTCGACGCAGTCCCCAACTTGGTGGCGACCAAGAATACCGGTGGCGGTATCGCGAGGGCGACCGACCTCATGCGCAATGTGCCCGAGCTTCAGCACTTTTTTGGCGAAGCGAACTTTCCCTTTGGCTGCATGGAGGGCGAGTGCTCGTTGCTCGCATCGCTCGGGCCGATGACGCCGCAGAAGGTCTGGGCCTTTTTTGATGCCGGTCGTGCAGGCCGTTGGGACGAATGCTTCCGGCTGCAAAAGGGGCTACGCGATCTCCAGGGCAACGTGCTTGGGCCATTGTTTAGCCAACCACATCGATATATGGACGGCGCTTATGACAAAGTCCTCAAGCGTCTGGGCGGATTCGAGGAGATGCCGCTGAGTCTGCTTTCGCCCTATCAAGGTGTCAGTGAAGAAGCGTATCAGGAGTGCCGTGACATATTGTATACGCAGTACCCGGATTGGATCGCGTCCGATTTGGCGTGACCCGTCTACGCACGATCAGCGAAAAAAGCCAGGGCATCGTCTCACGCGACGCGTCCAGGCGCTATCTCCCATCAGTTGTCCGCCTCATGGTCGTCCGTATCGGATCCGCCATCATAAGATTGGGAAACTCATGCAAAAAAGCCGAATTCTTCAGAAACTGCGTAGTGGAAAGACAACGCTGACCACGAGCAATAGTGCATATACATCCCCGCGCATTGCCGAAATGGTCGGGCTGCTCGACTTCGACGCTCTTTGGATTGACATGGAGCATCAAGACTACGACTACAACCAGGTTTTCAACATGGCTTTGGCCTGTCGTGCCACCGGCCTTGACCCACTGGTTCGCATCCGCAAGGGTGATTATTGGTCGTATTCACGGGCCTTTGAAGCGGGCGCCATCGGCATTATGGTGCCCCACTGCAAGTCCGGCGAGGAGGCCAAACAGATCGCCCGCGCTTCGCGTTTTTCGCCGTTGGGCATGCGCGGGCTGGATGGGGTCGAAGCGAGTGCGGATTATGGACTGGCGCCCATGGCTGAGTACATGGCTCATGCCAATCAAGAGACCTTTGTTGTCGTACAGATCGAAGATGCGGAAGCAGTGGAGGACATCGATGCCATTGCCGCCACTGAAGGCATTGACGTGCTCTTCATTGGGCCGGCCGATCTGAGCCAGAGCTTCGGCATTCCGCTGCAGATCGATCATGCGCTGATGCGGACGGCAGCCGCGCGCGTGGCCGAAGCCGCGGCTCGGCATGGCAAGTGGTGGGGCATCCCTGTAGCGACCGCACAACAGGGGGCCGAATACTATGAACTCGGCGCGCGTTTTCTTGCTTCGGGATCGGCCATCAGCATTCTTCGCCAAGGCTATATGGCGCTGCGGTCAGACTTTGATGAATTGCTGCAGCGCTGATTCACGAATGGAGGGGGCCTCATGAGTATTGGTTCAACTCACGCCGAACAACGGCAACAGACCCATCAATTGTTGCGTGCGCATGACATCAACACTGCACTCTTTTCTAACCCCCATTCGGTCGCGTGGCTAACCGGATTTGCAGCGCCGGTGCAGTTGGGCCCTAATCCATTTGCAGGCGGTCCGCCATTGCTCTGGTATGAGAACGGTCACTTCATCTTGTTGATTCTCGATGGATTGATGGGCATGACTGGCGCGCTTGGCGATGCCCCGGACTGTCAAGTTATTGCCTATCCCGGCTATACCATTGCACAACCGCTTGACAGTCCTGACGGTCTGCGCAGGGCACTGCGAAACGCGATGGGGCCGCACCGTGGTGCAATGCCGATCGGTGTCGAGACACAGACTCTGCCGGTTGCGCTGGCAGACGTACTCACCGATGCCGGGCGGGCTAGACCTGTGGCAATCGACGGCTGGCTCGATGCGCTGCGAATGGTCAAGACCGATGAGGAACTGGCTACGTTGCGCGCCAATTTTGCGCAAACCGACCTCGGCCATCGGGTTGCGCGGAAGGCCGTGCGATCCGGTCAGCGCGAGATCGACGTGTGGACCGAGATTCATGGCGCGATTGAGCGGGCTGCCGGCCATCGCGTACCACTGGGCAACGATTGCGTGGTCAATACCCGCCAGGCCAATATTGGCGGCTGGCCGGAGGCGACTAGGCTTGGGCCGCAGGATTCGATGATCATCGATCTGAGCACGATAGATCAGGGCTATTGGAGTGATAGCTGCGCAACGTATTATGCGGGTGACCCTACTCCCGAACAGCGCACCGCCCATCAGCTTGTTGCTGATGCCCTTGACTATGCCGTCAGCCTGGTACGTCCTGGGGTTAAGGCCAATACCATAGACCGAAAAACGCGTTCCTTCATTGTCGACGCAGGTTATCCCGACTATCCCCATCATACTGGCCATGGCGTTGGTGTGAGCGGACACGAGGAGCCGCGCATTGTGCCCTACAATGAACAGGTGCTGGAGGAAGGCATGGTGATCATGTTGGAACCTGGGATCTACCTGCCGGGCGAGATCGGCGTGCGGCTCGAGGACGCGCTGCTCGTCACTGCAGATGGCGCGGAAATCTTGACCAAGCACGACAAATTATAGCGCGAGTCATTGTCTGCCGGCACAATGCCACGGACATCCTTACGCTTCGTCAACCGTAGAAGAAGTCGTTGAAAAGTCTGCGCTCCCGCTCTGACGGCGGTCGCGGACTCAAGTTTACCCCTGAAGGAGTCTCTTGCCATCCGCCTCCTTTCACGACTGTTGAGAAGCCCGGCCCTTCAAAATGGGGGCATGTCAGATTCGGGGCGAAACGTGCCGTAGCCGCGCCACGGGCGCTCCGAGTGACCGAAATGGCCTGGATTGTCCCCGGCGCGTGCCATCTCGCCCTCAGCGCGAAATGCCTCCCTCTTCCAAAAAAAGGCTCGTTGACATATCTACAGGTGCGTGGTATTTTGGTCCTATAAGAGTACCACTGGGGAATCTGCCCACTTTGGCCGCCATCGTTGATTCTTAGGAACACGATCTGTACGCAATGCTGAAACCACTTGCGCGCGAAACACTGACTGTCCAGGCAACCGATACGCTGCGGCGCTTCATTTTGACAGAGGAACTCGGTGCTGGGTTCCAACTACCTAGCGAACGCGAGTTGAGTGAGATCCTCTCGGTAAGCCGCAACATCGTGCGCGAGGCGCTCAGCGTTCTGGTCGCGGAGAAACTGATTGTTAAGCGCGCAGGGCGGGGAATCTTTGTCACAGATTTTGACCGCTCCGCAATCATGCCCAAGATCGCGTTGACGGTCGACTATGACGGCCAGGATCTCAGTGCGCTGGCGGAAGCACGTGCTGTGGTTGAGCTTGGCGCCGTGGACTTGATGACCGAACGGATTCGGGCAGACCAATTTGCTGCGCTCACAGCCATCAACAAGTCGCTGGCGGAGAACCTGAGCACCGGGCGCAGTACCATCAGGTACGATATCGACTTCCACACAGTATTGTTCGAATCGACCCACAATGCGGTGATCATTGATCTGATTCCATTACTGGTTGAGTTTTTTCGCCTATCGGTGATGCACCGGCCAATGACGATTCTACACAACGCCGAGCGAATCATCGATGAACATCAACGCATTATCGATGCACTGAAGAGCAAAGAGCCGGCCGCAGTGCGCGACGCCCTGGTTACGCATCTGTACCCAACGGATATCTCTGCGCCCGAGTCCGCGTGGCTAGCCATTGCTAACGAGTAATCCTTCGCGTCCTTTTACGTTCACTCATGCAGACGATAATCTGTTTGACCTCTAGACGGATCTCTTTGCTATGAGCTGATATCCGACCGGCACGCCGTACAACCACCTATCATTTGAACGACTGGAGAGGCGCAATGACGATGATTCGCGGGATCTTGCCCGCGCTGCTCACACCCATGAATGAGGATGGGTCGGAGGTTAACTATGGGGCGTTGTCGGGACTGGTCGAGCGCCATCTGGCAGCAGGCGTTGACGGCTTCTTCGTCTGTGGTGGATCGGGCGAGGGGCTGCTGTTGCGGCCCGAAGAGAGGCGTGCGATTCTCGGAAATGTTGTGGAACAGGTCGGTGATCGGGCAGTGATCATTGCCCACGTAGGTGCAATGGCAACGCAAGATGCCGTGGCGCTGGCTGCCCACGCTGCAAGCTTGAATGTAGCCGCCATCGCCGCGGTCCCGCCGATCTACTTTCGGGTAGACGATGACGCCCTTTGTGAACACTACCGCCTGATCGGTGATGCCGCACCCCGTACGCCCCTATGGGTCTACCAAATTCCAAGTGCAACCGGCGTCAATATCAACATGACCAAAATGACGCGGCTGCTTGAGACCGGCAACGTCTCCGGGATAAAGTATTCGTCCTACGATCTTTATGACATGGCCAACATACTGGCGCTGCCCCAGTCCGTCAATGTGCTGTCGGGCTTTGATGAAGTACTGGTTGCCGCGCTCAGCATGGGCGCACACGGCGCCATCGGCAGTACGTACAACGTGTTGCCTACGACCTTTGTCCGCCTCTATCGGACAGCGCAGGCCGGTGACTGGGCCGAGGCGCAAGCCCTGCAAAAGCGTGCCAATCGCGTCATTCAGGCACTCTTGACAGCCCCATTGATGGCTGGACTGAAGGCAATCCTAACCGATCAGGGGATTCCCTGTGGCGTCCCGCGGCGACCAATTCCTGCACTCGATGCGGAAACGATCCGGGCGTACCTGCAACGGGTCAATGCGGCTGGGCTGAGCGATTTGGAGGCTGAGTCACGCCAACTCATCGCAACGCCATGATCGATGGATGACGCGTATTGACTGGCCCATCCGCCGGTGGCTTTTTGTTCAAATAGGTTGACCGCACGTGAAAGGGATGGCACTTGCGTCGCGGAATGATTACGCTGTACAGACTATTGTTCGTTTGATCAACAAGGAGATGCATGATGAAGATTCGCGCACCAATTGTTGGACTATTTGTGCTGATGCTGTTCCTGCTTGCGGGCTGCACTGCGCCGGCGGCGGCCCCTGCTCCCGCGGCCGACGCTGATGCGGAAGTCAGTGAGGAAATGATGGATGAAGAGGTCACGCTCGTCTACTGGGCCGATCCGCGCTTCCAGTTTGTCCAGGGCCTGGAAGACGAAACCCAAGAAGTTGGTGACTATGAGCAGATTCTGGCCGAGCGCTTCATGGAGATGCATCCCAACGTCACGATTGAGGTTGAGACGCTGGCTTGGGAAGAGCTGTCCACCAAGGTCGCGGCTGCCATCGCTGCCGGCGCAGCCCCGGATGTGCTTAAGGATTACCTGGGTCGTACCTCTGCTTACGCCAATCAAGGCTTGCTGGAGCCGTTGCAGGACGCAATCCCTGCAGAAGAGTATGAAGATTACCTGCCGAGCCTGGTTGACCTCTATACCATCAACGATGAGTTACACGGTCTGCCCCTCTTCTTCTGGGTAACGCACATGTATGGCAATCAGGCCCCCTTTATGGAAGCCGGCGCCGAAGCGCTCCTGCCCGATAGCGAAACAGGCGCCTGGACTTTCGAACAGTTCGAAGAGGCGATGGCGGCAATGGCCGTTGCCGACGAACGCTGGCCGGTGGGTCTCCAGGTCGGGAGTGAGCAGGGTGACTACAATGTGCTTGGTTTCTTCTGGGGTATGGGGGCAGAACTCTATGAAGACGGCGACTACACCCGTAGCGCACTCAACAGCCCGGAAGGCGTCGCTGCGCTAACGAAGCTAGTCGAATGGTACGATGCTGGATATATCATTCCTGGCGCCACGACCATGATTGGCGAGGATGTCAATAATGCGATGTACCTTGGACAGTCCGTCATCGCGGGCGGAGGCCTGAGTTCGCTGCCCGTTGCCGAAGCCGCCCAACAGGAAGGCCGCGTCACCGTCGATTGGGATCCGTTTATTTCGCTTTATCCTTCTGCTGAGGGCGTTTCGTCGGGCGGCATGGCGGCAGGTCCAACGGGCGCAGTCGTCTTCAAGCAGGATGATCCGGTCAAGCGTGAGTGGGCCATCGAATTCGCCCGCTTCCTGGCGTCTCCGGAACTGCAGGTCGAATATGCCGTCAATTCCAACCAGTTTCCCTCGCGCCTTTCCGTGCCGAACCCGTTCGAAGGCAACCCTGATTTCACCCGTGTCAATGCCTGGATTCAAGAGCATGGTGTTGAAGACATGGGTCTGAGTTCGCCAACCTATGCTGAGGTACGCGTGCTATTGCAGCCGGAACTGCAAGCCGCGTTGCTCGGCGCCAAAACGCCTGAAGAGGCGTTGGCCGACTACGAAGAAAAAGCGAATGCCGTCTTGGCAAGAGATCAGTAGTTACGATCCACGCATAGACTGTGGGAGGCGGTCGAAGCGGCATGCATTGCCGCCTCCCACAGATTGCTGAAACATTCGCCCGCGTGAATAGCGGACGATCCCTCCGTACTGGCAATTTGCCTGAGTTCATGGTTGACGAACGAATCAGGAGTCTTCCCTCGCCATGACAACGCTCATTAATGAAATCTGGAAAGAGCGCTGGGCCTATCTTTTTTTGCTGCCGGCGCTGATTCCATTCTTTGCGTTTATACTCTGGCCTCTGATGGCGGGGCTGCGGCTGAGCCTCTATGACGCGCAGCTGGTGGACCGGACCTTTATCGGTTTTGGCAACTTCGTCGAGCTTGCCAACGATGAAGCGTTTCGAATGGCAGTTAGAAATACCTTCTTCTTCGTGCTCGGCGTCGTGCCGGTGACCGTAACGCTCTCGCTCTTCCTGGCGCTTGTGATTTTCCCCATGCGTTCGGGCGCGCAAGGCTTTTTTCGCATGGCCTTCTATCTGCCTGTGGTTGCGTCGGGCGTGGTGTTGACGATGGTCTGGCTCTACATCTTCAATCCGACTTACGGCTTGCTCAATTATCTATTGAGTCTGATCGGCATCGAACGCATCGCATGGCTCGGACTGATTGAGACCGCGTTGCCGTCCCTGGCCATTGTGGTGATCAGCTGGACGATTGGGGTTCCGGTCATTCTTTTTATTGCCGGTCTCGCCGGCATCCCTGAATCGCTCTACGACGCCGCCCAGATCGATGGCGCCAATGCCCTGCAGGAGCTCTGGTATGTGACCTTGCCGCTCTTGCGCCCGACAGTTCTTTTCATTTTGGTGACCCAAACGATTGGCGTCTTTCAAGTCTTCGTTGTTGTACTCCTAATGACCAGGGGGGGACCGGCAAATTCCACCCAGACCATCGTCTATCGAATCTATGAAACGGCGTTCACGTTCTTTCGCTTTGGCTATGCATCTGCCATGGGTGTTGTATTGTTACTTATCGTGAGCATTGTTGCTGCGGCGCAGTTCAAGCTACTTGGTGAAGAGGTTCAATACTAAGATGGCAGAAAATTCCACGAGTGGAGCGATACCGAGCGTACCGGAAGCCGCATATCCGGATTCCAAACGAAGTCTGTGGTCATGGGCTGGCCGAGGCTTCTGGCTCCTGACCGTCCTGGCGACCATTTTGCTTGCACTCCTCTCACTGCTCCCACTCTACTGGATGATCATCGGGTCCTTCAAAATTCAGACAAACGCAATGGCCGTGCCGCCAGAATTCTGGCCGTCAAACCCGACGCTTGAGAACTGGGAACGGCTGCTTTTCGGCAGCAGCCCCACGTGGCGCTGGTTCGCAAATAGCTTCGTCGTTGCCTCACTGTCAGCTATGTTTGCCGTCTTGACCAGTGCCCTGGCCGGGTATTCGTTTGGCAAGAAGGTATTTCCTGGGCGCAATTTTCTCTTTTGGCTGATCATTATCACGATGATGCTCCCCAAACAGATCTCGCTCATTCCGCTCTTTATTCTGATGCGCAGACTTGATTGGTTTAACACTTATCAGGGGCTGATTGTGCCATGGGTTGCCTATCCTTTTGGGATCTTTCTCTTCAAGCAATATATGCAGTCCATCCCCAGTGAGTTGCTCGATGCTGCGCGCATAGATGGCGCCGGCGAGTTGCGCACCTTCTTCGGCATTGTGCTTCCCCTCTCTAAACCGGCGGTTGGCGCACTGGCGATCTTTGCCTTTGTCGCGGCCTGGAATGATTTTCTTTGGCAGTTGATTCTGGTCACAAAAGAGACCATGTTTACGCTGCCGGTAGGCGTCTCCAAATTGGTTAGCTCGCTGACCAGCTTCAATCTGGGCCTGGCTATGGCCGGCGCAACGTTCGCTTTTGTCCCGATGCTCATCGTCTTTCTGCTCTTCCAAGATTACTTTGTCAAAGGCATTACGCTCGGCGGCGTTAAGGGGTAGAGACCGATGATCTATCGTACACTGGGACGAACCGGGCTGCGCGTCTCTGCGCTGGGACTGGGCACCGTCGAACTCGGTTTGGACTATGGGATCGATGCCCCGGGCGACTTCGGTCGCCCGACGGAATCGGACGCCATTCGGCTTGTCCACGCTGCGCTGGATGCCGGAATTAGCTTTGTCGATACCGCGCGCGCCTATGGCGAGAGTGAACGCATACTCGGCCTTGCGCTTGCCAGGCGCCGTGCGGATGTAGTGATTGCCACCAAGGTTGATCCGCGTCGCGCCGATGGCAGCGTGCTGGAAGGCAATGCATTGCGGCGCTTCATGCAAGAGTCGCTGCAGACCAGCCTGCGGCTTCTCGGCACGGACTATGTCGACGTTTGGATGTTGCACAGCATGGACGCTGCGCTCTTGCGCCAGAACGAGATTGTCGCTGAGGTTTTCGACGATGCGCGTCGGCGCGGTCAAATTGGGTGGACCGGCGCGTCTTTCTATGGCGTGGAGCTGCCCGAAGCAGCACTCAAGCATGATCTCTTCGACGTCATGCAGGTCACTTACTCCGTGCTTGATCAACGACTGAATGAACGGGTATTTCCCCTGGCCGCCGAGCAGAACGTCGGGATCGTCGTGCGTTCGATCTTGCTCAAAGGCGCCCTGACCGAGCGCGCCGAGCACCTCCCCCCCCGCCTAGAATTGTTACGGACACGTTCACGGGAGTTCCGTGCATTATTGACGGCATCCAACGACGAGATGACTCCGGCCCAGGGGGCCATTCTCTTTGGTCTGGCCAATCCGCATATTGATACAGTTCTTGTCGGTGTTCGCACCGAAGCGGAGCTTGCAGAGGATGTTTCCGCCATGGAGATGCAGCTCTCCCCGCAGGAACTAACTGAGCTTCAAACGCTTGCGGTCGATGATGAATCCTTATTGGATCCCAGCACTTGGGGGCTTCCCTAACCTGTTGCGCCCCCTGGGCAGGACTGGGCTATTGCCGACTGATCGTTCGGCATTGGCAACTTCTTCAAGCTTGGCGCCATGCTGCCTGTTCTTGCTCTCGCTTCCACTATTGCCTGTTCTTGTTCCGGTTTAGGAGAATCTGTGGCTAACTATCGTAGCCTTGAGTGGCGGGGCGACTCGGTCCGAATGTTGGATCAGCGCCGGCTGCCTCACGAAACCGTCTATATCGACTTAGTCGACTACACCGCCATTGCCGACGCGATCCGCACGATGGTCATTCGTGGCGCGCCGGCCATTGGTGCGGCCGCTGCCTATGCGATGGCGCTGACTGCAGCGCGCAGCGAAGCGCCTGACATGGTGACATTGCGCGCAGAGTTGACGGAGGCCGCCACAGTGCTACGCGCTGCACGGCCCACGGCAGTGAACCTTTTCTGGGCGCTCGACCGCATGCAGACTGCCATTGCTGATGAATCGCTTGCGACGCCTGACGATCTACGTGCCGCGGCGCTGCGTGCCGCCGAGGCAATCGCTGTCGACGATGTTTGGACCAATCGTCAAATCGGTCTCAACGCCATGGAACTCGTCCCCGATCCGGCGACGATCATCCATCACTGCAATACCGGCAGTCTTGCCACTGTTGACTATGGCACGGCATTGGGCGTCATTCGTACAGCCCATGAGCAGGGCAAGGATATCCATGCCTACCTCGATGAGACCCGCCCCCGCCTGCAGGGCGCCTCGCTCTCGGCCTGGGAACTGCTTCAACTTGGCGTGCCTCATACAGTGATTGTCGACGGCGCATCGGGTCACATTATGCGGACAGTGGGGGTAGATCTTTGCGTCGTGGGATGCGACCGCGTCGCGGCCAATGGCGATACGGCCAACAAGATCGGCACCTATAACCTGGCGCTGGTCGCCAGTGCCCATGGCGTGCCTTTCTATGTGGCTGCGCCAACTTCGACCATCGATCTCGCTACGCCGAGTGGCGATGACATCGAAATCGAGGAGCGTCCTGCGGCTGAAGTCAGCCATATTGGGACTACACAGGTGACGCCGGCCGGGGCCAACGTAGCCAATCCGGCGTTTGACGTCACGCCGGCCCGGTACATTACCGCCATCATCACCGAAATGGGGATTGCCTATCCGCCCTATGCAGAGAGCCTGGCGGAGATGGTCGCCAGCGCACACAGACGCCACGCCGAGGCGTAGCGTGGCGGCATGGAGAGACCGCGCAATCCACGTTGTTTCGTCGGATCTGGCTGATCCGTTTTCGGCCAATCCCTATACAAAAATCATAACGGTGGCAATCAGCATCGCTGTCAAGACCACTGGCCAGAAGAGCGCCTTGGCGATCAAATTGTTGCCGAAGCGGACGATGGCGTAGTTCGGGCGATTGACCACAAAGAAGGTGTTAATCGCCACAAAGATGACCATCAGATAGAGCAGGAGATAGAAGTATTCGAGGTAGGTGAGTCCAATCGCAGCGGCGCTCTCCCTCAGGGCCGTATGCATGACCGCAATGACGAAGAAGAGCGCGGCGGTGTAGCTGAGCGCGGTCACGATCTCATCCGATTCGTCCGGCTTGCGGTCGCTGAGCACAAAGGCAAAGATCATCATGGCCGCGACCAGGGCCGGCAGCAAGAAGGCAATGAAGGGACCCAGGAAGCGCCGTCGCGAGTCGATGCCATAGGTCAACTCGGGCAGATCGCGTGTGGGGCGGTTGAGTATGCCGAGGTTGGTGCCGTAATCGACTTCGATGAAGCGGAAAGCTGAACCCGTAATCAGCCAGTCGCGGATTGAGACGGTGCTGTCCAAACCCGGCAGGAAGGTGGGCGTCGTGACCTCGTAGGAGCCGAAATCCGGCGTCAGGATAATGTTACGCTGCATGTCCAAGGGCATGAGGCGCAGGCTGATTTCGTGACTATCGAAGGGATACTTGGTTGGATCGAAGCTTTGCTTCAGGGCTGCATTGATGCTCCACACAATCAACGTTTCGGTTTTGCGTTCTTCACGCAGCACTTCTTCGACCTGCATTGGTTCATCGATCAACTGAGGTAGCGTGAAGCCGCCCGTGAGTTCCTCTCCTTCGACCTGGGGCACACGCTGCCACACAAACCCATTGATGACGACCGACGTCGCATCAGGATAGCGTACAGACTGGAGGAGGACCCCGGTTGGAATCTGAATTGGCTCCTCGATGCCACGCGCCTCAAATTCACTATTCAAGTTGTCAAGGTAGCCGGCCAAACTTGCCTGATTTGAAATCGCGATGCCGTCACGCGCTACGTAGGTGCGCGCCAGGACGATAATGGCAACGATCATGATGGCTGCGATGATGGAGTAGGCGATCGAGGTGATCCATAGGCTGCGGGTGGTTGCGTTGGTCGCCCCGGCAAAGATTGCTACGAGGAGCGCCACCAAGAGGCCGCCTGTCAAGAGGATGATCGTCAACCAGCGTAAGTGAACGCTGGCATCCAAGGCATACTCGCTTTGACTCAGTTCGACCGCCAGCGCCCAGCCCGGCGCAGCGACCGGCGTAAAGAAATCCCAGACCTCGACTTCCCCTTGGGGCTCGACGCGCTCCAGCGTGACGGTCTCACCCTGTAGCGAACGCTCCGCAGCGTCAACCAGCAGGGGATCGTCCACAAACTGTGGACTGTCGTAAAACGTTGTCGTTGCCACAAATTCGGGCACCGGGTGGGCAAGCCAGGTACCGGATTGGTTCATGAGCAAACCAAAGCCGGTTTGGCCCAGTTCCAGCCCGTCGACAAGTGCATCTACACCCTCAAGCGAGAAGTCGAGCGCCACAACGCCCGCAACATCATCGCTGTCCGGGGCAAAAAAGGGCGCCCCGTACTCGATCAGAACCTGATTGGCGCCAGCGGCCAAGAAGGGCTCTTGCCACATAGGACCATTCTCGATGGGATCAAGGTACCAGCCGGTTTGGGGCGCCTCCGGATCATCGCCCGGTGGTTGCGTATAGTCGTAGCGAGACTGCCGAATGTCCGCCACGATTTCGCCATCTTCATCACGGTAGAGATAGATCACATGCAGGCGGTTGTCGGATGGAAACGCGTCAGGTGCAAAGGCCGCTGAGATGCCGTAGAGGTCTGGTCGTTCTTCGATCAGCGTGCGCAAGCGGCTTTCAATTGCCGCGTCGTCGAACGGCAGGGCGCCGCTCGATAAGTCATCGGCCAACGCTTCGGTGATCTCCATCGCTGAGCCGAAGGTCACATCAAGCTCTGCGGCCGCTCTGGATACCTCAGCTTGTGCATCGTTGAACGCTGCTACCGTCGACGCCCGAAGCGTATTGATGAATTGGATGATGAAGAAAATGAGCAGGGCGGCCAAAAGCGCGCTCAACCCAATGAGAACAAATTGCGCAATTCGTCGCGCGCGGTTTGTCTTGGTCGTTTCTGTATCGAATGGCATGCAGGCCGCTTTCTGACTGAAGGCGTAGGTCAGTAACTGCTTTACACCTTCGAGTTATTGGTTGATCGAATCGTACGGTTCTATACTGTCTCACGTCTCAAAAACGAGTCATGATGCTGCTGACAGGCTTGTTGCCGGTTAGCCCACGTGAGAGAAACGCTTTGGCGGGAGATCAGTTCATGAAAAGTGACGCAGCCTCTCAGGCAAAATTGACCGGCGATGACGGCCTTGACGTCGATGTCGTCGTGATTGGCGCAGGACCGATCGGCCTGGAAGTGGCCGTCGGTTTGAAGGAGGCGGGCATAAACTACCGCCATTTTGACGCCAATCAGATCGGCCACACCATGACGTGGTGGCCGCGCAACACTCACTTCTTTAGTACCACAGAACGTCTGGCGATTGCCGGCGTGCCGATCCAAAATAACCATCAGCAGCGTATCACGGGCGAAGACTATCTCGCCTATCTGCGCAGCGTTGTGGAGCAATTTGATCTGCGCATCGAGAGCTACGAGCCGGTCACGAGGCTCGTGCGGACAGCTACGGGCTTTGTGCTGGAGTCAGAATCGCAACATGGTCGCCGCGTTACTTCGTGTCGTCAAGTCGTCATGGCGATTGGTGACATGCACTGGGCCAATCAGCTTCGCATTCCCGGTGAAGACTTGCCCCATGTCTCCCACTACTTCCGCGATCCGCATGACTATTTTCGTAAGCGGCTGCTCGTCGTCGGCGGCAAGAATTCTGCCGTGGAGGCTGCACTGCGCTGTTGGCGTGCCGGTAGCCGGGTGACGATGAGCTACCGGCGTGAGCAGTTCGATCCACAGCGGGTCAAGCACTGGCTGCTGCCCGACCTCGAAGCTCAGTTCGAAGCCGGTACGATTGGCTTCCTGCCCAGTACTGTACCGGTTGAAATTACGTCCGACGCTGTCTGGCTTCAGCCTCTTGATGACGCAGGCGAGCCGAGTGGCGAAATCCTGCGCCATGCAACCGACTTTGTCCTGCTGGCAACCGGCTTTCGCGGTGACCAGAGTCTTTTGGCCATGGCGGGCGTGACGCTGGAGGGCGAGAACCGCGTACCGGTCTTTGACCCTGCGACCATGGAAACGAATGTGCCCGGTCTCTATCTGGCCGGCACGGTCGCTGCCGGCGTCCAGCAGCGCTACACGCTCTTCATCGAGAATTGCCACGAACACGCCGGCAAGATTGTGCAGGCGATTAGCGGCACGTGGCCATCACGTATTGGTACGGTTGCGGCACGCACCTACGCGCTGCCTTTTGAACAGATCGCTGCGAACTGAGACCGTAGACGATCCGTGAAACGCAAAGAACCCGACCGCGTCTTCACGCGTCACGGTTTACCCAAAGTCCATCAGATCCGGATCGGGCGCGCCCATGATATTATAGCCGCCATCCACGTAGAGGACTTCACCCGTAATCCCGGTGGCCCAATCGCTGAGCAGAAAGCGGCCGGCGTCACCGACGTTGCTCTGATCCACGTTGCCCATGGGCGCCACTTCGCCCACATACTTGATACTCTTGCGGATGCTGCCAACACCCGACGCGGCAAGCGTGCGGATGGGACCGGCGCTGATGGCGTTGACGCGAATCTGCTCCTTGCCCAAATCCCAGGCTAGATACCGTACCGTCGACTCCAGGGCTGCCTTGGCGACGCCCATGACGTTATAGTTCGGGGTCACTTTTTCCGCGCCGTAGTAGGTCATTGTCAAGATGCTGCCGCCATCGGGCATGATCGCTCGGGCGCGTTGGGCAAGCGCAATCAGGCTGTAGCAGCTAATGTCGAGTGCAGTCTTGAAGCCGTCACGGCTGGTGTTGATGAAGCGGCCGGTTAACTCCTCGCGCGGGGCAAAGGCAACGGCATGGACGAGAAAATCGATGCTGCCAAAGGTGTCTGCCGCTTTGGCAAAAACCGCGTCGATGGCGGCATCGTCAGTCACGTCGCACTCTTCAACAAAGGGGCTGTTGACGCTTGCGGCCAGCGGATCCACCCGCTTCTTCAGGATTTCGCCGGCATAGCTAAAGCCAAGCGTTGCGCCTTCTTCATGCAAGGCCTCGGCGATCCCCCAGGCAATCGAATTCTTGTTGGCGACCCCAAAGATCAGGCCTTTTTTCTCTTGGAAAAGCCCCATATTGCACTCCTTATGCGATGATTCTTTTGCGCCAGGCGCTCATAGATCGTTGGTTTCACGGCCACGGTAGATGTGAGGGATTTGACGGCGGAAACCCGCCGTATCCGGCGCCTGCCGAGGTCCCCGTTCCTGCCTCTCGGAACTTATCCGCTAAAGGCCGAAAAAAAAGGGTGCATCCCATTTCGGGCGGCGGTCTATGAACGACCTGATCGATTTCTCTAGAGCGGCCACCCAAATGTGGTATGCAGCCGAAAAAAATTGACACTTTACAAGAAAGCAAAGCTGTGATATTCTGGCATAAGCTCCGCTCAATATTGCGTTGTGGCTCAGCCACGTTCGGGGGAAGCGCAATGTTGAGCGGACTCTTTTTGTCTCGGCTCTTTCTCTTGCCTAGACGTTTCTTCTCCCAGTTCCCAGCTTTCCATGCAACTCTATGATCATGACACCTGTGGGGCAAGACCTTCCGCTGGCAGTGCCAGTCGGGATCGTCCAGTTAACCGACCACACGTAGAAATTTGCGCTTGCCGACCTGCACGATCTGCTCGTCTTCTGCCGGCTCAATTCCTTGCTGCGGATCGGTGACTGGCTCGCCGTCCAGCCGCACGCCGCCCTGCTGAATCAGCCGTCGGCCTTCACCCTTGCTCTTGGTAACCCCCGCTGCCACCAGCACATCCAGGAGGCTGGTCGGTTCGCTGAGCGAGAAGCTGGGCGCATCACTTGGTGCGCTGCCTTCGTGCATACGCTTGGCATCCTCTGCCGCTTGATTGGCGGCATCTTCACCGTGAAAGATGCTCACGATTTCCCAGGCAAGACGATGTTTGAGCGTGCGCATGTCAATTTCGCCCGCTTCGACCTGGCCAAAAAGCTCGTCGATCTCCTGCTGATCCCAACGCGTCACCAATTCAGCATAATTGCGCATAGCCGAATCGGGCACGTTCAATACTTTGGTGAAGATAACGCCAGGCGGTTCGTCGATGCCGATGGAATTGCCCGTCGACTTGCTCATGCGCAAATCGCCATCAGTGCCGACCAAAATGGGAAAGGTCAACACGGTTTGAGGACGCTGGCCAAAGTGCTCCATGAGCTTGCGGCCGGCCATGAGGTTGAAGAGCTGATCCGTACCGCCGATCTGCAAATCCGTTTCCAGCGCCACAGCATCGTAGCCCTGCATGAGGGCATAGAAAAACTCGTGGAGCCAAATGGCGTCATTCTGCTCGTAGCGCTTGCTGAAGTTGTCGCGCGCCAGGAACTGCTGCACCGTGAAATTACTCGCCAGTCCGACCACGTCCGTGAAGCTTAATTCTTGAAGCCACTCATGGTTGTAGCGAACTTCGGTCTTGTCTTGATCAAGGACGCGCCAGGCCTGGTCGGTGTAGGTCTTGGCCTTAACCAGCGCATCATCCAGCGTCTGCTGATTGCGCGCGCTTTCCTTGTCACTGGGGTCGCCGATGATGCCGGTAAAGCTGCCGATTAGGAAGATGGCTTGGTGGCCCAGGTCTTGAAACTGGCGCAGCTTACGCATGGAAATGGTATGACCCAGATGCAGGTCTGGCGAAGACGGATCATAGCCGCAATAGATACGCAAGGGAACGCCGCTGTCGTAACTCTTCTGGAGCCGATCACGTAGCTCGGCTTCCATATTCTTGTACGTTTGCTCGTCACCGAAGTCCACACCGCGCATGAGAATGCGCAGTTGCTCTTCTACCGGTAGAAAATCGGCCATCAGTTCTCTCCAGACTGCTTGCTTTGTCAATGAATTGCAGCGATGCATCATACCTGAATTAGCATGACGGGTCAACGTATCCCCGCGCTCGGCAGGAATTCACAAGTTGGGCAGGGGGGCGCGGGTGCGGCCGTTTGCTGCCTGCGTTTTGCTGCGGGTACAATGGCGCCATGGCTTGGTTCAAGCGCCGCAGGCGCGCACCATCGGAAACTGAAGAATCACCCTTTGATGGGCAGGCAGCGCAGCCGCGCCCGCCTGTCGAGCCGGCCACGACCTCGGGCAAGCAGGTAGAGTGGCAATTTGGCCATGACGATTGGCCCGAATGGATGGCCGAATCGTACGCAGCCGCGCCGCTGGCTGGTGAACGCTACTTCTATCCCATGAACGAGCCGGCCGCCGCAGCGCCTGGCGGTTCTATCGCCAATCCCGAAGATGCTGATCTAATTGAGGGCAACGCGGCCGGGATGGTCGTCTGGTCCGCGGCTGCCGCGACCTCCCACTCGGAATTGAGACGACTGACGGACGCCTTCCGCGGGCCGGGCGCTATCCAACGAGTAGAGGCCGTCCGTCGCGCGCTCGACCGGGCGCTGGAGCAGTGGTGGGCCGAAAGCACATTGCCCGCCAGCGGATTGCTGCGTGACGGTCTGCTTGTGCTGGAGGCTGGGCATGATCTGGACGAGAGCCAGCGATCGCTTTTGCTGCGCACGGCCACTGCCTATGATCGGGGCATTCTGACCGCATTGCATCATCAGACTGATCCGGAGCGAACGGCCTATATTCTTGCGGAGGCCATCACTTCGCCGACAATCGATCTGCCGCTTGAGCGAATTCAGACGTTGGCCTATGAGGATCCCCTCGGCGAGGCCTGGTTGCCCTATCTGCAACATGAATTAGTGGCCTATGCCGAAATTACGCCGGCCTATGACGAGTTGGCCATGGCCGCTTTGCGCCTTGATGCCAAAAAACCAGCGGTCCTGCCTCGGGCACGGCCAAGTGCTTCCCCGGCGCCCGAATCTATCCAGCCGCCGCCGGTGGCGCGCCGGTGGGTACGCCTGCTTCTGGCGCTGCTGGCATTCGTCTTGGTTGTGACGCTGCTGCTTGGTGATCAATTCCGTGGGCGTATGCGTGACGTGATCGAAGTAGGCGGCGGCACCTATTCGTTGCGCAACGTTGACGGAACCGAGCGCGTCGTGGCGCTGGATCCTTACGTGATTGACCGTTTCGAGGTTGGGGTGGCCGACTATCGACGCTGTTATGCGGCCGGCGCCTGCGTCTGGCCGCGCGAGACCGCCAGTGTAACCCGACCTGACTACCTGACCAACCGCACGTACGACCGCTACCCCATGATTAACGTGGATTGGGCCGCGGCGACTGCATATTGCGAGTGGGCCGGGATGCGTCTGCCGAGCGAAGATGAATGGCAGGCGGCTGCATCGTACGCGCCGGCCACCGCACGCGCCTATCGTTACCCGTGGGGGGATACCTTTCAGCCGCAGGTGACCAATAGCCTGGAGGGTGGCCAGGGCGACACCACGGTGGTCGGGTCCTACCAGCCTAGCGGCAATAGCCCCATGGGCATGGCCGATGCAGCCGGAAATGTGGCTGAGTGGACGTCGACCACCGCCACCGGCGATCCGAGCATTTATCGCACCAAAGGCGGCTCCTTCGCTGACGGTGCCGACTATCTGCAACCCCAGGTTGTTCAAAGCCTGCCCGCAGCCAATCAACATGACTGGTTGGGCTTTCGCTGCGCCGCATCCCCGCAATAGACTTGTTGGCTTGAATGGCCGCCGCCGGCGAGCGCTGGCGCCTGGAATCTGTTCTTGCCTCACTAGAGATCTATGCTACAATGGCACCCGCTTTCTTTGCTGACTCCCACTGCACGCCAGACTGACTATTCTTTATTGGACGTTGCATGAATCTTGCGGACGGGAATAATTCTATGTCTCAATCGTTAACTAACACCCTCGATTTGACCGCAGAAGCCGAATTCGCCATTCAATTGGCGCGTGAAGCCGCGACAATCGTTACTACGTACTACGTTGGTTCTGCCGAGGTTTCCTACAAGGCGCCGGGCGATCCGGTGACAGAGGCCGACAATGCCGCCAATGAGCATATCGTCAGCCGTATTGAAGCCGCCTATCCCGACGACGGCATCCTCTCCGAGGAGTCGAAGGACAACCAGCGCCGTCTTGAGAAGGAACGCGTTTGGATCGTCGATCCGCTGGACGGCACCAAGGAATTCATTGCCCGCAATGGCGAATTCTCCATCATGATCGGCCTGGCAATCGGTGGCAAGGCCGTGCTGGGCGTCGTCATGCAACCTGATCCGGGGCTGCTCTATGTAGGCGGTCATGGGCTGGGCGCTTTCCTGTACGAAGGCGATGAGCAAGTTGCGCTCGCCGTGAGTGATGTGGATCAACTCAGCAAGATGGTGGTCGTCAGCAGCCGCAGCCATCGGCCGCAAATCGTTGATAAGATGCGCAAGGCTCTGCGCATCACCTCGGAGCGGGTAAGTGGCAGCGTGGGACTGAAGGTCGGTCTCATAGCCCGCCAACTGGCCGATATCTACGTCCATCCCAGCCCCGGCTGTAAGGAGTGGGACCTTTGCGCCCCCTGCGCACTGCTGGAGTCCGCCGGGGGCGTCATGACCGACTGTTGGGGAAATGAACTTGTCTTCAACAAGAAGGACGTGCGCGCCCACAATGGCGTCGTGGCCACCAACGGTACGCGTCACGATGAAATTATTGCCGCCGTGTCGCGCATCTGTGAGGAGTTTGGCTACAACGAGGATGACGGCTTCTGGTAGAGTCAGTTTTGCTCACATTGTACAAGTATCAGAGGCGCCGCCGGCCTGACGGCAAGTGACCAACGCCCTGACCGCAAACCAGCCCGGGCCGAGAGCTCGATAGTGGTGCGGTCGGGCGTTTTTTTGTGTGGTCAGCGTTTGGCAGGCGTCTGCCGTGCGCGCCGGACGCCGTGTGACAGGCCGGGCAAAGCGTGCTATGATGCGGGCCACGCGAGGTGCTAACTTGCACCTCGCAATTTTACCTTGAAGACTGGCTGCATCACGCGCATGATTGTCTGCGCGAAACCCGTCAATACCCAAGCTAGAGGAACTGGCAATGGCCCGGCCACTCTTTGATTCGCCTACCATCTACGGCTTGCACGACCCAGGTGGCGAGCAGATCTTGCTCGACGCCGGTCGGTCCGGATGGATTCTTTTTACGGAAGAGATTGGTCAAGATCCTGCTGATGAGAGCGGGCGAGATTATCGCGCTTACAGTTCGCAAAACCTTGGCGTGATCGTGCGCCTCAATCACGGCTACTTTCCACGCGGGACGATTCCAACCAGTGATCGCTATGCTGAGTTTGCCCAGCGCTGCGCTAACTTTGTTGCCAACAGCCTGGGCGCAAAGATCTGGATCATTGGCAACGAAATGAACTACGATATCGAGCGCCCCCGCTACAGCGCCCAGCCCGCGTTGGATGCGGAGACCGAGGCGTCCGTCAAAGATATCACCTATGGTGAATTGACGCGGGAAGGCTGGAACGCGTTCCTCCAGATGATCAGTGGCGGCATGGGCGATGCCGAGCTCGGGCGTCCGGTACCGCCGGTGACGCCGCCCGTGGCACGGCCGCCTCAAGCCTCGCCAGTACCGCCCGATCCTGACGACCCGTTCTACCAGAGCCTGCCGACGCGTTTTAGTGCGTTGCGCACAGAAGCGGAAGCCGACGCCGATAACGAAACCGCGCAATTGGCCACGCCAAGCTACGTCGAAGTGATCACGCCGCAGAAGTATGCCGACTGTTTCCGCCGCTGCCGCGAAGCGATTCTGAGCGTGCCCGGCCATGCCAGTGATCAGGTACTCGTCGGTGCGGTGGCGCCCTGGAATAATCAGACCAGCTATCCCGGCAATGAGCGCGGCGATTGGGTGGCTTACCTGACCGACACGCTCGAACTGCTTGGCCCTGATGGCCTGGACGGCGTTGCGCTCCACACCTACACACATCAGGCTGACCGCAATTTGATCTACGACGAACGTAAGATGGACCCGCCCTTTACTGATCGCCATTACGAATTTCGCGCCTATCGTGACTTCATGGCCGGTATTCCCGAGGCGATGCGCCATCTGCCCGTCTACATCACTGAGACCAATCAGGACGTGACCTGGCTCAATCAGAATATCGGCTGGGTCCAGGCTGCCTATGGCGAGATCAACTACTGGAACGAACAACCCGGAAACCAGCAAATTCGCGCCTTGATTCTCTACCGCTGGCCGCGGATCGATATGTGGTATATCGAGGGCAAAGAGGGCGTGATTGAAGATTTCCGCCGGTCGCTGCCGCCGGATTACACCTGGACAGCAAGCGTTCCGCCGCCGGCAGACTATGGCGAGGGCGACATCCTGGCAACGCGCGACATCGTCAATCTCCGGCGCACGCCCGGCTATTTCAATCAAGCGCCGGGTGATGTGATTGTTGCGCTGCCGGAAGGCACGCTCGTCCGCGTGACGGCCGACGCCTATGCCGAAGCGGATGGATTGACATGGTGGTCGGTTGGATCTGCAGAGCAAAACATCCAGGGTTGGATGGCCCAATCCGATCCCCAGGGTATCCCGTTGGTGCGGCTCGTCGAGCGGCGTATATCGGGTGGGCCTGACGGTGAATTGGGCGTCGGTTCCTTGGCAGTTACGTTGACGACGGTGCGCCTGCGGAAGTCGCCCGGCTATGTGGGTAAGCCGCCCGACGATACGATTATGGCCGTGGCGCCGGACACCAGCGTTGCGGTTGCCGACGGGCCGGCAACAATGGACGGCCTAACGTGGTGGGAGGTCCGCGGCCTTGAGTCTGACGGAACGCTCTTCGCTGGATGGATGGCTGAGACGGCGCCCAACGGCGTTAGGCTGCTGGAAGAGACCGGTGAAATCGAGCGGCCCGACATTGGCCTGCCGAGCATTGATGACGACAAATTTGCGGTTGGCGACCAGGTTGTAACCCTCGATTTCGTTCGCTTTCGCCGTACGCCCGGTTACGTAGACAAGCAACCGGACGATGTACTGGCCGATTTGCTCCCTGGTGCCGCTGGTCCGGTGCTGGATGGACCACGCCGGCGCGATGAGCTGGTTTGGTGGCAGCTGCGTATGCCGCTGCCCGACGGCGGCAATGCCGACGGCTGGGCGGCCGAAAGTGCGCCGAACGGTGTGGAGCTATTGGCGCTCGACGACGAGGGCGGTTCCGGCCAGATCGGCGCCTTCGCCCCGGGCGACGCAGCCATGACGCAGGACGTTGTGCGTTTCCGCATGACGCCCGGTTACGTCGACAAAGAAGCGAGTGACATTATCGCCGACGTACCGACCGGCACCGTCGTCACTGTCGTGGCCGGGCCGGAAACCAAAGACGAGCTTGTCTGGTGGCAGGTCGACGCCCCAGTCTCCGGGCAAATGAAGCGCGGATGGATGGCTGAGACCGCACCCAGCGGCGCGACCTTGCTGGCGCCTTTCGATGGGGCGCTTCCCGGTACGGGTGACTATCAACCCGGTGAGTTGATCCAGGCCGCGACGGCGGTACGCGTACGTCGCACCCCGGGCACTGAAGGCAAACCAGCGGATGACGTCCTTGGCGATTTTGAGCCGTTGGCAACCCTCAATGTGATCGAAGGCCCGGTCAGCCAGGACGGACTGTCGTGGTACCGGGTTGGCGGTATTTCGCTGCGCGTGGCCGAGGTGGTCGGCTGGGTGGCCGAGGTCGCGCCCAACGGCGTGAGGCTTCTGCAACGTGCGCCGAAATTGCCCGGCACCGATATCCCGAATTTGAGTATGGGGCTGGCATTGGCCATGCCCTTCCGGGGCGATTTTGGGATCGCCCAACTGTGGGCCGAAAACCCACCGATCTATGGCCAAATTCACTACGACGGCGTGCCGCTCAAAGGGCACAACGGCATCGATTTTCTCACGCCTACGGGCACAGACTTGCAAGCTGTAGACGATGGTGTCGTTGCCGAGGCCGTTTACGAAGACCCCAGCGGCTTGGGTAATTATGTATTGGTGCATCATGCTTGGGGTGAGTCGATTTATGCCCATCTCAACGACATCGGGGTCGTCACTGGCCAGGCCGTGAGCCGCGGTCAACTCTTGGGTCATTCGGGTAGCACCGGCTTTAGCAATGGGCCGCATCTGCACTTCGCCATCCGCATCAACCCCTACGTGCGTACCGATGGCTGGGGAGGCTATTCGGATCCATTGCCCTACCTGCCACGCACCGCCGTGCACCTACCCGACTATGTCTTGCCGCCCGAGCAGCGTCGGCCTGTGCCCCAAGGACAGGCTATATCTCCGGGTCACACACCGCTACCCGCTTCGTTTGCGCCAGGTATGGCTCCCGACCGGCCCGGCGTTCGCCGGCCCTAGATCAGAGCAGCTATGGCGCGACCCCTGTTTGATTCCGAATACATCTTTGGTATCCATGAGCCCGGCGGCGAGCAGCACATGCTGGCGGCGGGTCATCCTGGCTGGATTCTCTTTTCTGAGGCAGTCGGCCACGATCCTCAAGACCGCAGCGGTGTGGACTTCTCATCGTATAGCGAGCAGGGCCTGGGCGTGATCTGCCGAATCAACAACGGCTACGAACCCGACGGTACGATTCCGCATAGCTCGCTCTACGAGCAATTTGCGCGCCGCGTCGCCAACTTCGTTGCGACGAGCCGCGGCTGTCACATCTGGATGCTCGGCAACGAGATGAACTACGCTGCCGAGCGCCCGGGCATCGTGATTGATTGGACGCGCCACAATACGACCCGCGGCGGTGCGCCTGAGATTGCCGACCCCATGCGCCGTGGCGTTGGCGTCCGCTTCAACGCATTGCCCGATCGCAGCACCGAGATTCGTACGACGCGGGGCGCGATTGTAAGTTCCGGCGAATTGATCACGCCAGAACGCTACGCACGCTGCTACCGCCTCTGTCGCGACGCCATCCATCGCTTACCCGGTCACGAAGCGGATCAGGTGCTCGTCGGTGCGGTGGCGCCGTGGAACACACAGACGATTTATCCCGGCAATGCCAACGGCGACTGGATCCAATACTTTCGAGATATCTTGCAGATGCTCGGCCCGGAGCAGTGCGACGGTTTTGGGCTGCACGCCTACACCCACGCGGATGAGGCTGAGCGAATTGCCAGCGAGACCAAATTAGCCACGCCTTTTCAGCACTATCACCAAGAGTTTCACGTCTATCGCGATTTCTTGCAGGCAGTGCCGCCTTCCATGCGCCATCTGGCTGCCTACATGGTGGAGGCAGGCCCGACTGAGCCGTGGATCGATACCAATACGGGGTGGGTTCAACGAGCCTACGCGGACGTGGCCGAATGGAACGCCACGCCCGAGAATCAACAAATTCGAGCCGTAATTCTCTATCGCTGGCCCCGGGTCGATCGCTGGTTTATTGACGGCAAGTCCGGCGTCATCGAGGATTTCCAGGCGGCGTTGGCTCATCCCTACCGCTGGAGTGGGGGCGAGGCGACCGAAACGCCGCCGGCGCCCGTGGCCGAAGCGCTTGCACCGCCATACCGTGTCGCCTGGCTCGATGATCGCTTCCCTGAGCATCTGCTGGTTGGCGAGACGATCACCGTGCCGCTCACCTTGCGCAATGAAGGTCGTGAAGCGTGGGATTGGGGAGGCGGTAATCCCTTCCGCCTCGGCTATCACTACTACCGTAACCGCCGGCGCTTGCCCCTGCCGGCTGCGCTCGATCTGCGCACAGATATCCCCAATGACGTGCCGCCCGGCGCTACCGTCACGGTCGACGTGCGCATCGCCTTGCCCGAAGCCCCGGGTAACTACACGCTGGAGCTCGATCTGATTCAGGAGGGCGTGGGTTGGCTCAAAGATCAAGGCTCGCCGGTGCTGACGCGCTGGCTTACTGTCGAAGATACGCGCCCATCGCCTGCTGCAAATGGCGATGCCCCGCATGCAGAAGATGGACAAACCAGTGGGCTGGTGCCGCTCTTCAAAGACGTGAGCGCGGTGTTGCCGCGCTCTGGCGTTGCCTATGCGCGTCGCAGCCTCGATCAGGTCCGCTATCTCGTCATTAGTCATACGGGCGTCGATCCGCGGGTGCGCCTGGACGCCCTGGCCCAATCTCATTTGCGTCATGGCTATCCAGGCATAGCCTATGACTTTGTCATCGACCAGACGGGGCAGATATTGCGCGTCTCGCAATTGGAAGAGGTGGCTGAACCGCGTCAACCCTGGTCATTGCAGGGTGTGAACATCGGCATGTTGGGGAATTTCAGCCATGATCCGCCGCCTTTGGCGCAGATTGATGCAGCCAGCCGCCTCTGTGCATGGCTGGCCCAAAATCTTACGCTGGCGCCGGACGCAATCGTTGGACTGGGCGAGCTTACCCGCGGCGAGAGCCCCGGCCGTACTTTCTATCAGGGTCCCCAATGGCAGGCGCTGTTGCGGCGTCAGGTGCAACTCCACCTGGCCGTCCTTGGCCGGGGGGCAGAGGAGAGCAGGGCCAATGCGTTAGACGAGGAACGCAGCGCCTGGGCGACAGAAAAACAGGCACTGGAAGCGGAACTGAACCAGGCGCAAGCAGCGGTGCGCAGGCTGGAAGCGCTGCGCGAGCAGCTTCAGTTGGAGACGGCCGATCTACGGCGACAATTTGAGGCGAAGCCTGAATCCATGGAGGGGCGGCCCCTGATCCGCAACGTCAGCGATTCACTGCCGCGTGATCCGGCCCGTTATCGCTTGCGCAGGGGGGATGACGTGCGCAGCGTCATTATCAACCACAGCGGCGCGCCGGCCGATTTGCCCCTTACCAAGATTGCCGAGCGTCATATGCCCGACTGGCCCGGTATTCTCTTCGATTTTTGTATTGAACCGCAGGGCATGATCTTGCAAACCCAGCCGCTTGATGAAGTAGCGGACTCACCTCAGCCTTACGTTTCTCAAGCGATCAATGTGGCCTTTCTGGGCGATTTTGGTGATGATCTACCCACCAACGAGCAACTCTATGCCGGCGGTCAGCTCATCGCCTGGCTCTTGCGCCGCTATCCTCACCTCTCGATCGATGCCATCAAAGGCTTGAGCGAGGTGACAGATCATGAGTCGCCTGGCGAACAGTGGCTGCAGGGCGTGGGGTGGCGCGATGAATTGTTGGCCAACGTGCGACGGGCCGGCGGTCTGATTGACCCCAGCGAGACCGAGCAGGCGCTCCGCGCTGAAACGGAAGAATTGACGCGCCGTCTGCAAGTGTCGGAGCGGAACAATCAGGCTCTGCAGGAGCAGCGTCGCCGTCTGCACGAGGAGAATCAGGCATTACAAACGCAGGTCGCTGCACCCGCACCGGCGACACGCCGCATCGTCGTGCCCCGGCCTGCGCTGCGTGACATCGCCGACAGGCTGCCCCGGCACCCGACAAGCCAATACCCGCAGCGGTCGCTCAATCAGATTACCCATCTGGCCGTCCACCACACCGCAACCCTGCGTACCGTCGGCCCCATGCGCATTGCCGAAATGCACGTGAATGCCGATCCCAGCCGCGGCAAAGAGGCCTGGCCCGGTATTGGCTATCACTACTATATTCATGCCGACGGCAATATCGATCAGACCAATCCATTAGAAAACGCGGCCTTCCATGTTTACCGGCACAATGGCTATACGGCCGGCATTGCCTTTGCCGGCAGCTTCATGAATGGCTCGACGCCCACTTCGGCCCAACTTCGTTCCGGCGCGCATCTGCTCGCCTGGCTGATGCAAGAATTGGACATCCCGCTGGCGCGCGTTTGGGGACATCGAGAGTTCCCCGATAATGTCACCGTCTGTCCGGGCAGTGAGTGGACCGGCGGCAAGCGCTGGCGTGATGAACTATTCGAGCAGATCGAGCAGATTCAAAACGGAATCGGTATCAAAAGCGTGCGTCATTACCTGCTCTTCTGGCAGCGACCCTATCCCGGCCCGTTGGCACAGCGTGACTACATCAACGCCGTTGGATACGTGGCGCGCTTCCGCCCCACGGTAGGGTTCAGCCCGGAAGACGCTCGACAAGCGGAATACGTGACAATTGTGGGGGGGCAGTCGGGTGTTCCCGCTGCTATTGAGCAGATGCTGCGCGACAGCGGCTGTAAGGTTGAGCGCATCGCCGGGCGCGATGATGAGGAAACTGGCCGGATGCTGGCCGAGCTGGTGCGGCTGGATCGTCGCTTCCGTACCTTTGATGTAGATTTCTAACTTACTGGATCAGCGTACCGACCCTCAAAGGATTGCTGCTGTGTCACCTGCCGGCTCATTTCTGACCGAACCACATGCTCTGGGCTCCGCCTATCCAGTCAGCCTGCCCGACTTTCAGGGTCCGCTTGATCTGCTGCTGCAGCTGATCGAGAAGGATGAACTTGACATAAATGAGGTGAGTCTGGTCGCTGTGACAGATCAGTATCTTCAGACGATTGAAGCCATGGACGAAGAGCTGGAGCCGGGAGGGCTGGCCGATTTTCTGGTAATCGCTTCTCGATTGCTCTACATAAAGTCGCGCACGCTGTTGCCCAAAGCGCCTATGGATGATGAAGAGGAAGAGGAAGATAGCGCTGACGCACTGATCCGTCAGCTGCTGGAATATCGTCTCTTTAAGGAGGTGGCAGGGCAGTTGCGAACACGCGAGGAGGAAGGACTGCGCGCCTATGTGCGTTTGGCGCCTCGACCGGAACTAGAGCGCCGGTTGGATCTCTCCGATGTGGACATGGATAAGCTGCAACGGGCGTTGCGGCGCGCTTTGGCCCGCATTCCCTCAGATCCGCCCATGCCATCGGTCAAGACCTATCCGATTACCGTCGCCGAACAGATCGATAACGTGCGCAGCTATATCTTCAGTGCCCAACGTCGTCAACAGGGCGCAGGTGAAGGGGTGAGTTTTACCGAGTTGCTCAGTCGAAACCAGACGCGCGTCGAAGTGATCGTAACGTTCCTGGCTGTCCTTGAACTCATCAAGCAGCGGGAACTGCTGGCCGAGCAGACGAATACCTTTGGCGAGATCATGCTCCAGGCGGCCCCGCGTGAAAGCGAAGAGGAAGTGGAGGATCCGATGGACGAACCCGTCGGAGGTCAGTCCGATGCCGCGTCAGAGTCAGAATCGCGCTGATGTTGTAGGCTACCTGCCTCAGCGCCGCCGGCGCAGCCGCAGGTAGGAACCGCCCAAAACCCCAGCTCCGCCCAAACTTAACCCGCCCAGGAAAAGCAGCATCGCTGGTGAACCGCTCGTTGCCGTTGCCACGTTCAGTTGCGTCGCGCCAAAGCCACCGACAGGCGTCACGGTAGGCAGGGGCGTCCACGTCGCCGTGGGCGTAAACGTAGGTGAGGGGGTGGCAGTAGGCGTTGGCGAGGGCGTGGCCGTCGGTGACGGCGTCGGTGACGGCGTTTCTGTTGGGGTTGGCGTTGCAGTAGGGACCTCAGTTGGAATGACCGCGGCCGCAGCCACCTCGACCGGAGGCGGCGGTTCCGGGGTTGCGGTTGGCGGCACTTCCACCTGCGGCGCACTCTCGTCCGGATAGAGGGCGAGGGCATCGACAAAGATCAGATTGTCACCCGTGCTGCGCGGATGGTCGACGAGGAAAAAGACCGTTATGGTTTCCCCCAATGCGCGGGCTTTGACGTCGATATTCACGTCGGGCGGCGGATAGTTGAGGATACGGCCTTCTCCCCAGTGCATAGGACCCCAGATGACAGTCGGTGCGTTGGGGTCCGTGCCGCCGGTGGGATCGATACCGAGCTGGCGGCCAAAGGTTTCGGGCGCATTGGGCGCTCCCCAGGCGAGGCTGGCGCGATAGCCGGCCCCTGGCGTCACGGCAACCTGGGTATGAATGCCTGCCTTGAAGGTGCCGCCAATGCTGCGGATCATCAGGCTGGGCGCGCCCCAAAAGGTGTCGTGGTGAGAGCTAAAGTTGGGGTCGCCCTCCAGAACAAACTCCGTCCAGCCATTGGGTATTTCACGGGGCGGGCTGCCGCTAAATCCGCTCATATCGCAGACGGATTGGGGAATTACGTTGGGTGGATTACATGGCTCTGACGCGAAGACTCTCTGTGGCCAGAGCAGCAGGGCCGTTATCCAAATGAAGGACCCGATCATCAAGATACGGGTCAACGAAGATAGATCTCTTTTCATAGCCAACAGTATAGCCCTCTGCAACGGCAACGACAAAATTTGAAGCAAAACCGACATTGACAACCGGTGCATTCTGGGCCAAACTATTGTCTTGAGGCGATGAAGAATGAGCGCCTGCCAGTCGCCATCGGCAACTCGGCCGTGCTTCGCCACACGCAAGATAGATCAGAACACGTGCAATCGATACGCTGCAACGTTTCAAGCGCCCAATATCCATACCAACGCCGACCTTCAGTGAGGTCGGCCTACTTTTTGAGGATGCCGAAACTGTGATTTTCTTCTGCCCCACCAGTGATTTTCGCGGCGAGGCTGGGCGTCGACCGCTACGCTGCCCGCTAACAGGAGATCCCCTCGAATTTGGCGAACTGCCCCGCTTTGATCCCGAGTTGATTGAGCCGATGGCGCCGGGCCTCTGGCGCTACGGCGCCATGCTTCCGGTCGTTGCGGAAGGACGTGAACCGATTACCTTGGGTGAGGGATGGACGCCGCTGGTCCAAGACACCTGGTATGGCCAACCGGTCCACTGGAAGATGGACGCGATGATGCCAACGGGCAGCTTCATGGACCGCGGTGTGAGCGTCATGGTGAACTGGCTGGCGGGCATGCCCGACGTCCATCGCCTGGTGGAGGATTCCAGCGGCAATGCCGGCGCCAGCCTGGCTTGCTACGCTGCACGGGCGCGCATGGATGCCTGCATCTTCGTCCCCGAGCGGACGCCTGCGCCCAAGAAGGCGCAAATATTGACCTATGGCGCCGATCTTGTGGCGCTGCCGGGCTCACGCGCCAGCGCCGCGCAGGCCGCGTTCAACGACACCCGCTATGACCGCTATAGCGCCTATGCCTCCCATGCCTGGCAGCCTTCTTGGTTGTTAGGACAGATGACGTGCGCATGGGAGATGTGGGAACAGCTTGGGCGCCGTGCACCTGATTGGGTCATCTCACCGACCGGTCATGGCGGCACGCTTCTGGGCATCTGGCGCGGCTTTCAGAAATTGCTTGCTGCCGGCTTGATTGATCATTTGCCGCGTCTCGTCGCCGTCCAGGCCGAACCATATGTGCCTTTCTACGAAGCCTTTCACAACGGCTGGGATCGCTGCCGACCGGTACAGGTCGCTACTGAAACCGTCGCTGAAGCCATTGCCATCAGCAATCCGATCCGCGACGCAACGTTGCTTTCGGCGCTGTCACGTTCTCAGGGCACGGTCGTGGCTGTGAATAATGATGAGATTCTGGCTGCACAGGACCGGCTCGCCACCCACGGCATCTTTGTCGAATTGACCAGCGCCACGGTGGCGGTTGCATTGGAAAAGCTGCGCTCGGAGATTGGTCCAGATGATCTGGTGACCGCCATAATGATGGGACACGGTCTTAAGAACCCGCCAATTGAGGTGTGATCGTGCATCTTATTGCCCGGATCCGCAACCGGTTCGGTTTCGCATAGAGCATCAATAAGTGCTATCATCTCCTTATCGTCAATGATCTCACTGCAGCCCTGGATTTGAGAAACCGACATGCAGCCAGACTTTTCTGAACCGATCTACCTGGAACAGCAGTTGGGCGTCCGTGTTCAGGACAGAAAACTACTTGCCCAGGCCTTTACCCATCGCAGCGTCCTCAACGAAGTGGCAGATGACTCAGTGGTTGACAACGAGCGTCTCGAGTATTTGGGTGATGCTGTGTTGGAACTGATTGTCAGTGAATATCTCTTCGAGAAGTTCCCGACGCATTCTGAAGGTGAATTGACCCGACTTCGTTCGATTCTGGTGCGACGCGAGACCTTGGCCATCGTGGCCCAGAAGTTTCAGCTTGGGGAATCACTGCGGTTGGGAAAGGGAGAAGAGGAGAGCGGCGGGCGTCAGCGTTCAGCAACCCTGTGCGCCGTCTTCGAGGCTGTAATCGGCGCAATTTTCGTGGATCAAGGAATCGAGACCAGCCGCAATGTCGTACTCGAACTGCTGGATGACGAAATCCAGCAGCTGACCAGCAACTCGACGACCAAAGACCCCAAGAGTCGGCTGCAGGAGTACGTTCAGAGCACCTTTGGCGAAACGCCCCGCTATAAGACCGTCTCCAGCAGCGGGCCCGACCATGCCAAACGGTTCGTGCAAACGGTGAATGTGGCCAAGAAGCCCGTTGGGGTCGGCCAAGGGTTGAGCAAGCAGGAGGCAGCCCAGGCTGCGGCCTCGCTCGCCCTGGTACGTTTGAACCAGCAGGCCCCGGAGTATGTCCCCGATGAACCGCTGGAGGAGAGTTTTACGCTACCTCCGGTGGCCGAGATCTGGGCGCTGGCGCTGCCCAAAGAGTAAGCGAAGCGCTGTGCCTACATCTGCACGAGGCCCTCGATTTCCCTGACCTCGTCGCCGCCTTGACCGTCCGCCTGGACGATCTTTTCGTCTTCCAGCTTCAAACTAATCACTTTACTCACGCCGTCGTTGCCCATGGTGACGCCGTAGATGGCGTTGGCCCCTTCAAGCGTCCGCCGATTGTGAGTAACGATAATGAACTGCGTGTCGGCGCTCAACTCGTCCTCCACCGTCTGCCGGAAGCGATCGACGTTGGCTTCATCCAGGGCCGCATCCACTTCGTCCAGTACGCAGAATGGCGTGGGGCTCACGCGCAGGATAGCAAAGATCAGCGCGCAGGCGGACAGCGCCCGCTCACCGCCGGACAGGAGTGCGAGGCTCTGGGGACGCTTGCCGGGCGGGCGGGCGATAATTTCAATGCCCGTCTCGGTGATGTTGTCCGGTTCAGTAAGCACGAGCTTAGCGGTGCCGCCATTGAAGAGTAGTTTGAAGAAGTGTTCGAATTGAATCGAAACTGCCTTGAAGGTTCGATCCAGCTCCACTTCCATCAGGTCATCCAGTTCACGAATGACTTTGCGCAAATCGCGCGCCGCGGCCTCAAGGTCTTCCGACTGGCTGATTAAGAAGCCATGGCGTTCAGCGGCCTCTTCGTATTCGCGTGGCGCTTCCGGATTGACGTTGCTGACCCGGCTGAGGCGTGCGCGCATCTCCCGCACTTCACTCTCCAAGCCGTCGGGCAACTCTTTGACGACGGGCAACTCCTCCACGAAGGTTGCCAGGGGCAGAGGCGGTTGATAGGCGACATCGTCGCTTTCTTCAAGCGTTACAAGACCCAAATCATGCTCGATTTCGCGATGGAGTTGAGCAATCGTATCCTCGGCACGCTGGCGTTGCAGTTGCGCATGATTCCAGGAAGATTCATCGTTGCGCAGCAACTGCTGAAGCGTCCGTTCGCGCTTCTCCTCATCGGCCTGATTGCGTTCGAGTGCAGCGAGCTCGGTTTCGGCCGGTTCGATTTCCTGGCGCAATCCGTTGATCTTGGTGCTGAGTTCATCCTCTTGTTCGTCGAGCCGACCGATCTGCTCTTGAAGCTGCTCGGATTCGGCGCCCAACTCCACAATGCGCCGCTCCTTGGCCGCAATTTGGTCGACGATGCTCTGGCGGTTGCGGCGCTGGTTTTCCAACAAGGTCTGTTGACTGCGCAGATGGCCCTGGGCTTCGGCCGCGGCGGCACGCAAGTCCGCCAGCTGGCGTAGCAGTTCGTCGAGGCCGGCCTGGGCCACGTCACTCTCGGCTACCTCCAATTCAGTCGCGTTGCTTTGCCGGACGGTCGCCAACTCGGCAAGACGCAGGTTGAGCGCCGCTTCTCGCTCATCCAATCGAGTTAATTCTTCCATCGTCTGGCCAAGTCGCTCTGTCTGCCATTGTACAGCCTGGAGCGCCCGATCGTGTTGGCGCCGCAATGCTTCAATCTGCTGATTTTGCTGGCGTTCTGCACGTGCCAAGTCGGCCAGTGTCTGTTGCGTCTGCTGGATCTGCAGTTGATTCGCTTCAATCTCAGCTGCAATCGATGCGCAGCGCGTGGCTGCTTCGCCGGCTGCCTCGGATGCGCGTTCGACTTGCGCCGGCAGTTCGCGCAGTTCTCGTTCCCGCGCCAAGATGGAATCATCGCGACGACTGCGGTCGCTGCCGCCGGTGACGGAGCCGCCCGGACGGATGATCTCGCCGGCGAGGGTGACAACAGTCGGTCGTGACCCTTTCGTATGCGCGTCAAGTGCACGCCGCGCCGCATGTAGGTCTTCAGCTACCCAAACGCGCCCCAGCAGTTGAGCCACAGCATCGCTGATCGTTGCGTCGAAGGTGACCAGATCGGCGGCGTTGCCCAAAATGCCGGCTGAATTCGGCGCAGGTATGCCGGGCAAAAGATGGAGACGGTCTAGAGGTAGAAAGGTCGCTCGCCCCTGGCCGCCCTGCTTGAGGCGGTCGATTGCGGCTTGGGCCGTTCGCCAGTCACGGGTCACGATGTTTTGCATGGCGCCGCCCAGTGCTGTCTCAATGGCTTTGTCCAGGTGAGAGGGCACATGAAGCATGGCTGCCACAGTGCCCAGCACGCCCGCAAGCTGGGCCTCTCCGCTTTGTGCGCTCTGAAGAATCGTTCGTACGCCGCTGGCATAGCCGGCGCCCTCATCGTGCAAGCGCTGCAGTAGATCCAGGCGTGTCTGCAGGCGATCAACTGCTCGGTCTGCATCCTGGCGCGCTTTCTCAGCGCTCGCTAGCTCTTGCTGCCTGCTCGTAATGGCAGGCTCCATGTCTGCAATCGTCGCTTCGAGCGCCGTCACCTCTTCTTCCAGGCGCTGGCGTTCTGCTTCCTGGCCACGTAGCGCTGATTCATGTTCCTGAGCGCTTGTTGCCGCGGCCTGCTGTGCGCTTTCCTGGGTTTCCGCGTCCTGCGTCAGCTGGGCGCGTCGCTCGGCAAGCTGAGTCAGGCGGGCGGCGCCTTCAGTCTGTTGACGGGTTGCGTCTTCCAGAACGCTGCGGGCGGCATCCAGCGCATCCTGTAACTGGTTGCGCTCCTCCTGGCGCTGGGCCAGAACCAACTGTATCGCGTCAACGTCGGCTTGGCGCCGCATCGATTCCTCACGCGCGGCGGTAACCTGTGCAGTCGTCTCTTCAACTCGTGCGGCCACCGTCTGCTGCTGTAGGTTGAGCGGGGCAAGCTCGCGCTGCATTTCTTCGCGACGGGATTGGTTTTGGCGCTGCCGCTCTCGTGCAACGGCCAATTCGCGGCTGGCGCTTTCGGCCGCTTGGTGGAGTCCGCTGCTCTTGCCATGCAGCCCGCCAAGTTGCTCGCGCAATTCGCTCTGACGCGTGCGAAGCACCTCGATGCGTCCTGCCATGTTGTTCAGCGCTTGCTGACGTGTCACCACGCTCTGCTGAAACTTTTTTTCTTCACTGTTAAATCGTTCCAGTTGGGCAATCGCATCATGCCAGCGGAAACCATACCAAACCCGCAGCAATCCGCGCAGGTCATTGGCAATTTGCTCACGCTCGTAGGCCCGATCCGCCTGGCGTTTCAAATATTTGAGACGCGGGCTGAGCTCCGCCACGATGTCCTGGACGCGGGTAAGATTTTGCTGGGTGGCATCCAATCGGCGCAGGGTCGTCCTGCGTTTGAGCTGATAACCGGTGATGCCGGCCGCTTCCTCAAAGAGCGCGCGTCGCTCTTCCGGTGCGAGGCTGAGTACCTTGTCGATTAACCCCTGGCCGATCAACGCATACGTACGCTTACCAAGTCCGGTCTGGGCCAGCAGCTCGGTGATGTCCATGAGGCGCACGCGCTGACCGTTGATGAGGTACTCATTGTCGCCATCGCGATAGGCGCGGCGGGTGATTTCGAGTTCCTCGTAGTCAATCGGGATTTCGCCGCTCCGATTGTCAAGCGTCAAGCTGACTTCGGCCATCCCCAGCCGCGCCTTCTTGTCGCTACCGGAGAAGATTACGTCGCTGGTCTTCTTTGAACGCAGGAGGCTGAAGCTCTGCTCGCCCAGGCACCAACGGACGGCGTCGACGATGTTGCTCTTCCCCGAACCATTGGGACCGACCACAGCCGTGATGCCAGGGTCGAAGACGAATTCAGTTTTTGTGGCAAAGGTTTTGAACCCTTGGATAACGACTCGTTTGATGCGCATAAAGAGATTATTCGGTGCGATGGCGATGTTCGTGCAATCGATTGGGCGGTACCTGCGGATAACGCTGATTCGCGCAATTGCGCGGTCGGAAGCCGAGCCTGGCTATGGCATAAGGTCGCGGCAACCACCCAACGTATGAAGCCAGCGCCGGTTGAGCCTGTCGAAATCAAGCGGGTTGGCACCGGCTCGGTTAGCTTCGACTCGCTCAGTCCAAGCAGGCTTCTTCGGTGTTGCTGCCCCACTCACCAGCTTGAGTCCAAGCCGCTTACCCGTTGACAAAAAGGCTGCGCCAAGGGCCGGGCAGCATATATTCGAGCAATAGCGCCAGAATGAGCATGCCCAAGGATGCCAGCAGAAGCGTCCTGCGTTGCGTCCAAATTCGCGCAGGCGACCAGTTCCCTGTCCACATGGGTTCAGCAAAGAGCGCGACAAAGCCGATGAACGCAGCAATGCGCAGCATGGCCCATGGGAAAAATACGACCAATGCAAAGACTCCCTGATCCAAGTTGGCCAGCAGTTTGCCGCTCACGAATGCGGTCTGATTGACGGTTTGCAGCAGCGTCCAAATACCAATTAGGCCGCCGCTCACGTATGAACCTGCGGTCACGGCCAGGAATGCGATCAATCTCGCCAAGGGCGTCGTTTGCTCGGTTCCCGGATAGGCTACATCCGTGTAGAGCCATTCGAGCGTAGACGTGCTCAGATCGAAACCGTCGCGGATTGCTCCGTCAATGCGATCGCCGGCAGCGTATGCCACCCAGCCGATCACGAGCGCCTGCGTCAACACCCAGAGCACCAGCATCCTGAGGGTGACGCCCATGGCGTCCGCGCCACCTGCAGAGCCCGTACGCAGCGCCACGCCGAGGAGAATCGTCAGGGTCACGCTCTGTAGCAGAATCAGTAAAAACGCCTGGCCGAAGAAGGCCGGAATAACTGTGGTTAGGATGGCAAAGACGCCGACCGCTGCCAGAAAGAGCGGATCGCGCGCCACGCTATACTCAGAGTTCATGCGGGTTGCAACCCTTTTTCAGCGGCTCGTTTGGCCCAACGCTCGAGCCTGGAGATTATATCACCGGCCAATCGTCTGACCTAACATACGTCTTTCCAAGTGTGCATACCAGGTTGGGGGGTACTCTAGCACAAGCGACCAGTTCGCTCGCGTACCGCCCTCCAAAATGAAATGCGCCCTCTTTCTCTACGGGCAGGATGGCTCACTTGGCGGGTCACCAGGATGAGCGTCATTTCCCACAAAAAAGAGGCGCCCGAACGAGCGGGCGCCTCTAGACTGATTGGGGACGTTGCTACTGTGTCAACAGCCAGTCGACCAAACCCTGCAATTCTTCTTCCGTCATCTGCTCTGCCAGGTTGGCGGGCATGATGTTGGCGTTGTAGCCAGTATTCACGTAGTCGTTGGGATTGACGATACTGTTCGTAACGTAGGTCTCAGCATCTTGCCCATCGATACGGGTCGGCGCATTCTCTGCCAGGTTACCCAGATGCGGACCCACAGGCCCACGGTTGCTGTCCGTTTGGTCCTCATCCAGATTGTGACAGCCCACACAGCCCATGGTGTTGAACAGCGTCTCCGGATCGCGTGGTTCGTCGCTCGCAACTGCGTCGCCCTCAGCCGGCGGCGGAGCTTCCACGCCGTCGATCGAGTAGTTTACGGCGCCGGCAGCCTCTGCCGCGGCAATGGCCTCTTCCAGCTTCATGTCATACCCCGGTTCGTCAGGGTTGTAGGGAAGCTGCTTGGAAAGCGCATCCTGATAGAAGATCCACGGATCTTCTTCCGGCGTTTGGGCCAAGGCTTCCGCTTCCCAATTCTTGACAAAGAGCACCAGATGATCAATCTGATCCGGGCGGAGGGGACCGCCAAACTCATTGCCCCAGGTTGGCATAATGTTGACCCACTGCGTGTCGGTCTTTGTCGGTCGACCAGCGTGTAGCGTCAACGCAATGTATTGATCCATCGTGCCAGACCAGCCCACGTCGTCCAGGCGTTGGGTGAAGTAGTAGCGACTGTTGAGCGCTGGCGCCACGTTTGGCGCCAGGCCCTTGCCATTGCCAGCATGACAGGAGGCGCAGTTGCCATAGAAGAGCTCGGCGCCCAACTCGATACTGCGTCCATCCCAACTCGCTGTCTGCGCTTCCATTCTCGGCGTTTCGATCATGCCCTGAAAGAGTATGATCGCCAGCGTGAGCAAGATGAACAGGGTGGCCAGACCGATCTTAGCGATGGGTGATCTGACGTAGAGAAAGTCATACCAAGGTTTACGCATGATACCTTATTGCTCCTCTGCCGCATCCGTGAGGAAGCTGAAGTCCTTGAAGCCGTACTCTTCCCAGTACAGAGAATCCTGGTGCAGGAAGAAGTGGCGTTCAAACGTGTTATCCAGGCCAGTCCCATCCTGCCAGAAAACTTCCCAATTCAGACGCTTCAACTCAGGCTGCTCCTGGGTAACGGTCAGGATGCCATACGCCTCATTGAAATCCGGATCGGCCCTGTCCCACGTCTTAAGGCTGAGCTCGAACTCATGTAGAATATCATGCATGTTTTCAGAACAGCGTGGCAGCATGACGCTGATCACAGGAATGCGAGACCAGACCTGGACCGGAATCGGGCAGGGCTCAGGTACAAAGATTTCGGATGGATGCAGCCGTGAATCGTAGATGCCGTTGGGCACCTCACTATAGCCGACTTCACGCACCAGGCCTGCCCCTTCTTCAGGCATCAATTCCTGGACAACTTCCACCGCCGGGCCGGCCTGGGCCGCGTACTGGGGCGTGCCCATGTAGCTCAGGATAATCATCACGACGCCGGCGACGATGCCGCTGATGATCGCAACGCGGCGATCCTTGGCACGGCGGCTCGGATTGGGATCCAGGTAGGGGATCGCCATGAGTAAGACCAGCAGCACCCCGGGTATAACCACGCCGGCTATGGTCTTGTCGGCAATCTTTAGTAAGCCTTGCAGCCAGTAGAAGTACCAGGGCGCCACCGTGTGCAGGGGGGTGACCTGGGGATTGGCAATCGTTTCCAGCGGCGCTGTGAAGAAGAAGGTCGCGGCCAGGACCATGAAAGCCGAGAAGCCGATCAGGAACGCTGCCTCATCGATCATGACATCAGGCAGGAAGTAGACGCGACGGTCAGCAGGCACCTTATTGGCCGTGTCCTGGCCCACTTCTTCCTCTTGCGCCGGCAAGCTGATGCCGAAGTGCACAACCTTGTAGTAGTGCACGAAGAAGAAAAGAAAGAGCACAAGCGGCAGGAAGAGCACATGGAGCAGATAGAAGCGCAGGAGTCCGTTCGCGCCAATATCCGGCGCGCCGCGTGCGAGTAAGTTAACCGTCTCACCCACAATGGCCGGCGGCACCGCTTCGGCCATGGACGTACCAATCGTCACCGCCCAGAAGGCAAGCTGATCCCACGGCAGAAGGTAGCCCGAAAAGCTAAGAAAGAGGGTGAGCACCAGAAGAATTACGCCCGTGAACCAGGTAAACTGGCGGGGCGGTTTATAACTGCCTGTCAAGTAAGTACGGACCATATGTAAGGTAACGATGGCCACCATCGCTTCCGCACCGAGACGATGCAGGTCACGCATGAATTGGCCAAACGGGACATTGCTTAGAATGTTGAGCATGTCTGCGTAGGCGCGTTCAGGCGATGGTGCGTACCAAATCATCAGGTACATGCCCGTAACGACCTCAAAGAAGAAAATGTAGGTCGATAACAGGCCGAGGCGGAACGTGTGTGTAAAGCGCGTTACGCTCTCATGGTAATACGAAGGTTTGATGTGAAGTAAGAAGGTTTCTGAGTGTGGCTTCAGCCGCGGATTCGGTCGGCCGGGCGCCTCACCGCGCAGCATGCCGCGGAACTCGCCAGCGCTGATGCCCGCGGTAATCCGCGTAAAGACATCATCCGCCGCGCTTCCCGCACTCTGCAGAAATCCCTTCTTTTCAACATCGGGTTGAACAGCCATTGGAACTCCGTTTCTTTCCCAGACCAATTAGTTTCTACGAAGCCATCAACAGTGAAATGCTTCTCAGAAGTTTACAACCAGTTGTCGAGTAGGTAATTTAGGCAGGAGCCTTGGCCGGCGAGTCTGCGGCCGGCTCGCCATTGACGCGCGCACCGGTATCCACCACAAATTCGCCATTTTCTTCCGTAATCACGAAATGATCGAGCGAACGGGGGGCAGGACCTTCAATGAAATAACCTTCACGCGTGAACTTTGAGCCATGACATGGGCACTCAAAGCTGTTGTTTTCACCAACCCATTTATAAAGGCAGCCTAGATGGGTACAGACCATGTAGATCGCCTTAGGGCCCTCGCCCTCGATATTGACCCACCAGAATTTGCCGGCGCTCTCTGCAATCGGCGCAGCGTCTGCAGGCGGGACGCTGGTGGTCGGTCCCATGTAGAATTTGCCGCCAAATTCGCCAGCCTGGAAGCGCGGATACATGAAGAAGAATGTAACGACGCCAGTCTGCAAGAGAAGCAGGCCCATGGCGCCGCCCCAGGCGTAGGTTATGAATTCGCGCCGATTCATTTGGCGCGTCTCGTACTGGGCTTCGGTCAGGCTCTCCTTGGGGCGGAAGACGGAGGCGGTTGCAGCGGAAGCGGGTATAGCAATGCTAGCACCATTACCGTTAATCAACACTTCGCCATTTGAAGCAGAGGCGACAGCAACATGGTCATTCTCTGCAGTCGCTGCTGCCAGCTTATCCGTAACGTCATCTGCATCTGCCTCAACGGTCACCGCTTTCACATCAGCGCTATCCGTATCGATCGCCGCAACAACCGTCTCACCGGCTTCGGTTTCAGCCACGGCGACAACGGTTTCAGCCTTGTCTGGTGTGCTAGTTGAAGCTCCTGAAGCAGACTCAGCTCTAGCAGCCGCGGCCTGATTCTTTTTTGCCGCTTCCTGCGCCTTCTTCTTCAGTTCTGCGATGCGATTCGCCCGTTCGTCGCCGCTCAGGTCGGAGATATTTGCCATATGGGTCCGGTCTCCTTCAAGTAGTTCCGGTCGCGGTCAAATGATGCGCAGTTGCGTACGTTGTACTGCTTTTGACCGCCACGATGAGTAGTACGGGGACAATTGTCTGCCAGACTACAATTGGTTGTCGACTATAGCACACGCCTTTGGCATTGTCAAAATTATCACAAACTTTCAGACCCTACAATTTGCGACCGAATTGAACCCATATTAGCGCCATTTTTGGACGGAGTTCGTGGGGATTGTTCCATTATTCACAATAGCTGTGGAATCAACTTTGACATCAGCGAGGCGTAGTCGGCTGGTCTTGGCCAAACGCACAGCGTGAAGTGCAAGGCAATGCGCCATTGAGTGCAGGATACGCCTTGCACTTCACGCTGGATGCTTTACGAAGCGTCAGAGTTGCATCAAACGTCTATAGCGCACCCAATTGCTCCGCCACTTGGGTGCGCAGCAGCTCAAGCTCACGCTTGCGATCCTGCTCGCGCTGGACGACCTCGGGCGGGGCCTTGCCGGTGAAGCCGGGGTTACTGAGCATGCCGTCAATTCGCTTGAGCTGCTTGTCGACATTCGCGAGCTCCTTTTCCAGACGCTTGCGCTCTGCCTCCAGGTCGACCATGCCGGCCAGGGGTAGAAAGACAGTAATACCGCCGGCCGTCACGGCTGCAGCTTTGGCCGGGGCTTCCTCGCTCGAGGTCAAGATTGCCTGATCACGGTCGATGCGGGCGAGGCTTGCAAGCAGGGGGATGTTCGCTTCAATTAGCGGCGCGTATTCCCTTGCGTTGAATTGGGCCACGATGCGACGAGCCGGCTCCACGTTGTATTCGCTGCGCACATTGCGAATGGCGCGTACGATTTCCTGCATCCGTTCGAAACGATCGGCAGCCGCCTCATCGAGCTCTCCCGCTTCTGCGGGCCAGTAGGCCAGCATCAGGGCGGTCTCTTCTTCGGCCATGCCGGGTAAGTTTTGCCAGATGGCTTCGGTGACAAAGGGCATAAACGGATGCAAAAGTCGCAGGCTCTGCTCCAGCACATGCGCCAACACCTGTCGCGTTGCTTGGGCCTCTTCCGGCGTGCCGTCATACAGCCGCACCTTCGCGGCTTCGATGTACCAGTCGCAATATTCATTCCAGAGAAATTCGTAGAGCTGGCGGCCGGCTTCGCCCAATTGCCAGGACTCGATCAGGCGTGTCGTCTCGCTGGCCACCACGGCCAGACGATGGAGGATCCAACGATCGGCCAGCGATCGTTCTGCCTCAGGCGGCAACGCATAGGTGGTCGCGAAGCGATTTTCGCCGGCATCAAGCGGCATTTCGGCATCGTCCAGGTTCATGATGACAAAGCGAGCTGCGTTCCAGATCTTGTTGGCGAAGTTGCGATTCGCCTCGATTCGGTTTGCACTTAACTTCATGTCATTGCCTGGTGTACCGCCCGTCAGCAGTGTGAAACGCAGTGCATCCGTGCCATATTGCTGGATCAAGTCGAGCGGGTCGAGCACGTTGCCCAGGCTCTTGCTCATCTTGCGCCCGCTCTCGTCGCGCACCAGGCCATGAAGGTAGACCGTGTGGAAGGGCGCCTCACCGGTGAACTTCATGCCCATCATAATCATGCGCGCCACCCAGAAGAAAAGAATATCGTAACCCGTCTCCATGACCGATGTCGGATAATAGGTAGCCAGATCTTCTGTCCGATTGGGCCAGCCGAGCGTACTGAAGGGCCAGAGTCCGCTGCTAAACCACGTATCCAGCACGTCCGGGTCCTGTTCGAGCGCCACGGTTGTGCCATAGTGGACGATGGCTTGCTCCATGGCTTCGCTCTCGCTACGGGCCGCAAACGCGTGGCCGTCCGGACCATACCAGATGGGAATGCGATGACCCCACCAGAGTTGGCGACTGATGCACCAATCTCGGATATTTTCCAGCCAGTGAAAGTAGACTTTTTCAAAGCGCTCCGGGACGATTTGAATGCGACCGTCACGCACCGCTTCTAAGGCGGGTTCGGCCAGGGGCTGCATACGCACGAACCACTGCGTGCTGATCAAGGGCTCAATAATCTCGCCGCCCCGCTGCGAGCGAGGCACGCGCAACGTGTAATCGTCGCTCTTGATCGTCAGGCCGGCTGCTTCCATATCGGCCCAGAGCTGCTCGCGTGCGGCAAAGCGATCGAGCCCCACGTATGGACCCGCCTCTTCGTTCAGGGTGGCGTCCTTGTTCATAATGTTGATGATCGGGAGGTGGTGACGCTGACCGATCTCGTAGTCGTTGGGATCATGGCCGGGCGTGATCTTGAGCGCGCCGGTGCCGAACTCCCGATCCACGTATTCGTCGGCGATGATTGGGATCTTCCGCCCCAGAATGGGCACAACCACCTTGCGCCCGATCATGGCTTGGTAGCGCTCGTCATCAGGATGGACGGCCACCGCCGTGTCGCCCAAGATGGTCTCGGGCCGCGTCGTGGCTACGGAGACATACTCGTCGCCGTCGGCGAGCTGATATTTAAAGAAGTAGAGCTTGCCTGGCTCCTCGCTGTACTCCACTTCCAGATCCGAGACTGCAGTTTGCAGGCTGGGTGACCAGTTGACGAGGTAAGTGTCCCGGTAGATCAGGCCTTCATTGTAGAGCGAAATGAACGCGTTGAGGACCGCATCACTCAGGCCGTCGTCGAGCGTGAAACGCTCACGCTTCCAGTCGCACGAGATGCCCATGCGCTTCTGCTGCGCCGTGATTCGGCTGTGGTATTCGTCTTTCCAATCCCACACCTCCTGCACAAAGCGGTCACGCCCGATTTCCAACCGGCTTGTGCCCTGCTGCTCCAGCTTGCGCTCCACCACACTCTGGGTGGCAATCCCCGCGTGATCCGTGCCCGGAACCCACAGCGTCGGCCGACCCGTCATGCGGTTGTAGCGGATCAGCAGATCCTCGATGCTGCTGGTGATGGCATGGCCCAGATGAAGCGCACCGGTCACGTTGGGCGGCGGCATGGAGATGACGAATGGCTGTGCGTCTGCGCGGACCTGACCGAGTTCGATTTGCGCTTCGGGGCGGAAGAAGCCGTGGTGTTCCCACCACTCGTAAAGCTCCTCTTCAACTTTCAGGTGTTCATATGCCTTGGGCATGGCTGTATCGGGCATTGCGTTCCTCTACCGTCTCTCATGGTACGACCTGCTGTAGGATGAAGTGCGAGCCGTATCGGTTCTGTGAAAATTGCCAAAAAAAAAGAAAGAAAACAAAAAGTCGCTTCTCGACAAGGACGAAGCGACTCCGCGGTACCACCTTGTTTGCTGATCGAGGCAGATCGTTTCATTGTCGATATCAAAATGATGCCGACATCTTTCTATATGAAACTGACTTGCCTGAACAACCGTCTCAACGCTGTAACGGGCTGACCCGGACGAAGTTACTCCCTTTCACTCCATCAACCTTCCCGGCGACTTCTCTGCGGTGCTGATGATCGAAGCTCCCAGCCATGGCCTCGACTCTCTGACATCGACCTTCAGATACTCTTCCGGTGCACTGTTATTTACCGTATTCAAACGCTTGAGGGGAGTATACACGGCGCCGGATGGCATGTCAAAAGCAGCGGCTGAGCGTCGAATAATTGGAGGGATCATGTGCCCTGTGGATAGGCGCTTAGCGTAGGATATTTGAGCGGAGAACGTCCGTTATCTACGGGCTTTGCTCGTTTTGGCCAGGATTCTGGACGTAGGTAAACGGTCCGGGTTCTGTCACGCTCTAATCATTTTTCTTTAATGAAAGGGAAGTATGATGGGCCGAGCGTGTCGAGTTCGCTGCGCTATGACATGAAAGGAAGGATTGCGAAATGAGTTATCAGACTGCGACCAACGAGTTCGGCGTACAGCATGCCAGCCAGCTGAATCCCTGGATGGTCTCCATGAATGGAGGGAGCGCCGCCGTTGCCGACCTGAGTCAGACAATTCATGCCGCGCGCTTGGGCGATGAATCCGCCTTTGCTGCTCTGGTCTATCAATACCAGGCGTCAGCCGAGCGAGTGGCGCAACACATCCTGCGTACGGAAGAGGCCGCAGCTGATGCGGTACAGGATGCCTTGATCAAGGCTCACCGCGCCATGCCGCGCTTCGAGGACGGAAACTTTCGCTCCTGGTTGCTGCGCATCGTTACCAATACCTGCTACGATCACCTGCGCCGGCAAAAGCGACGTATGGCAATGAGCCTGGATGAGCTCATTGACGATACCGGACTTGAATTGCCGGCCAAGAACGAAGAAGAGACAATCAATCCGGAGTTTGTGACCATCCACCGGGAAAGCATGGATCATTTGCTTGCCAAGATCGACGAGCTGCCGGCGTGGCATCGTAACGTAGTATTGCTGGTCGACGTCCACGGTTACGACTATGCCGAAGCCGCTGAATCGCTTCAATTGCCGCTGGGTACGGTCAAGTCACGCTTGAGCCGCGCCCGTGCCGCCCTTCGCGACAGTCTCACAGAAGCCGGGCTCGTTCCGGCCCATCTGGCGCCCCAATAAGGCGGTGAGAGGGAGGGATGATCAGACGGCAATGGCGCCCCATTTCTCCTTTCTCACCCCCTCTGTTTATTCACGCTCCGCCAACCAAACCGATCGCCAGTGGCCCACGCTGACAAAGCCGAGCTTGCGATAGACCGCGCCCGCAGCCGGCGTCTCCCAATAGAGAATCGGCTGCTTGCCATCATCCAATAAGGACTGACAGAGGGCCGAGCAGACGGCCTGGCTCAGCCCGCGGCCGCGCGCGTCAGGCGGCGTGTAGACACCGCCGATCATGGCCAGGTTGGCCGTCTCGGCATTGGTGAGCGCAACCGAGATGATGGCGTCTGCTTCTTCGGCCACAAAAATGCGCGTATCGTGCAGCGGGCGCTCGATCGTAGCGGCGCTGCGGCGCATCGATCCCGCACCCTCATACAGCGTAAGCAAAGCGCTGAGATCCCCGGCAACGGCCTGACGCACGCGCACCGCTGCGGGGGCCAGCTGCGGCCGGAATGCGGGGGCGTCGAGCTGCATGAGTTCTTCCTCGCTCACCTTGACTGCTTGGTAGCGGGTCAGCCAGGGGAGGAGTGAAGCGATGCCACCAGGGTTGTCCTGCAGCCGCTCGGCCGTTATCGTGTGCTGTTCCAAGGTTGCCGCCAGTGCGGCCCAGTCGGCATCAGGCGTGCCGAAGAGCGCCCAACCGCTCATGTAGCGATTGAGTACGGCGCGCAGCGCACCGTCTTCCCCAAAATCGCCCCAAAATTGGCACAAGCTTTTCCCGAAGCCAAGCGCCTCCAAATTGCCCAACAGATAGAGATTCATGGCCGGCTGCTGCGAAAGCAGGGCCACCGTTGCGCGTCGATCTGCCTCACTGAGTTCTCTGATCACGCCATTCCCTCTCACCCATTCGCAGATTCTTCATCAAACGCCCAGTGACCAGGTCCATGCTGCTCCAGGTAGCGATCAATCGCGGCGGCCATGTCGTCCGCGGCGTCGCGCGGTTGGCGACGCATCCAGACGCCGAAATCGCTCGTCCAGGGATCGCCGGTCATGAGGGTGCGCAGCGTCAGGCGTGACATGGGGGCGCCGGCTTCGTTCAGACCAGATTCTGTGTAGGCAATGGGGATAACGCTGTGGTCATACTCGACTTGACAGAAGGTTGGTTGCCACCGTGGGGCGTCCGCAGACTTCTCCAGATCCAGAAGTACGTACTGAGCCCGAGCGTCACCATTATACGGCAACCCGACCGCGCCGGGGTTGATAATGCGCCAATCGTCGACCTGCCGATCAAGCGGACGATGGGTGTGACCGCAGATAACTACCGGTTCCGTTACACCCGCCAGTGCATCGCGCGCCGCGTCATCCGACATAGCCGGATAGAAACCCACGTGGGGATTGCCCGGCACGCCATGGACGAGGAAAATCGGCGGCGCACCGTCAAAGCGGATGTGCATGGTTTCAGGCAACGTGCGGATAGCGGCCAGGTGCTCGCAGCGCAGATGCTCTTGCGTCCACCAGAGAATGGGGAAGCGATGTCGTTCGGTAAAGGGCCACCAGTTGTCGGATGTATTGATGACGCCCACGACCAATTCGTGATTGCCCTGAATGGCGGGCCAACCCAAGTCGTCAACCAGGTCCATCACTTCATTGTTCCAGGGGCAGCGATTGATCTGGTCGCCGGCAAGAAAGACTGCATCGGGCGACTGGGTCTTCAGGTGAGCGAGCGCCGCTTCAAACGCGGGCAGATTGCCGTGGATGTCGGCCAGAAAGGCGACACGCATAGGAGTTTAGACCTTGCTATTGTGAAGCGGATCGAGCGCGCGCACCACCTTGTCGCGCTTGGTGGCCGCGAGGTAGGCGCCGAAGGTGTCTTCCATACTGCTGTCGGGATCGTAGCCGTTGTGATAGGCCCAGCGGAAAAAGGTGATGATTTCCGATTGCGCCGTGACCACTTCCCAGTAGAAGAGTTGGCTGATGACACCGCCCGCCTCCATCATGCCCGTGGTTTCGAAGGCTTCGAGCGTGGGGCGCCTGTCGTATTCGACCTGATGATGGGTCACACGCCAGCCGCCCGGTTCTTCATGTTCCGGCACGTCGCTGAGGATGGCAAACTGGGCGCGACAGTCGCCGTTGAGCGGAAGCCCCGCGCTCCCCGGGTTGACGATATGCCATTGCCGGCGCAGGCCATTTGACTTGCCCGTGAAGAAGTCCCAGTGGGGCATAGAATCGAGCAACTCGGTCGGGTCGTCGTTCCAGCGTACATGGCGGTCGATCTGCACGTGGGTATGGGCAGAAACGAGCGTGGCCTCGGGCAGCTCTTTGATCTCGTCGACGATTTTTTCCTCCGGCTGGCCATTGTAGAAGCCGACCCGATTGCGTCCGGGCACGCCGTGGGCCACTCGTATGGGCTGCGTGCCGGGAAAGTAAAGCGTGCGCTCGTCGGGCAGCGCGGCCAGATAGTTGCCACTGGCAGGATCGAGATGGTCTACGAGCCAGTGGAGTTGCCCCCAACGCGAGCTGTCGTCTGCATTGGGCACGGCGCGCTCGGTGCCCCAGTCCAAATAGTAGAACTCGTGGTTGCCGCGCACGACAAGCCAGTCGAGCTTCCGTACTGTAGCGACAACTTCCGGGCTAAAGGGAGTGCCATTGATCAAATCGCCATTGAGGATCACGCAGTCGGGCTGCAGGCGCTCCAATTCAGTGCGCACGGCCTCCAAGGCCGGCAAATTCCCGTGGATGTCAGCAAGTACAGCAATATTCATTGTCACAGATTCCTGCGCATTGAATCTCACGGGAGTCGTCAGCTGCCGGCCAGATTGCTGCTGATTCGGCTGTGCTTCCGTGAGAATGTTCGATGATTGTGTAGTCTACTGGCGGGACTGAGAAAGAACAAATGAGACGGCTAGCTGCCAGGTCTCCCTGTCGCCATGTTGTGTTCGACCTGTCGCCAATGCTTTGCCATGCTGGGGAGCGCCCTATCTTGTGCCGCTATGACCTGTGCCGCTGTGAAAGGAGCAGAGCAATGCAACCCTTGAATTGGAAGACGAGTAGGCGCACGCAAAGCACGCACGTAATGGTGGTCCCGGCGGTGGCCTTCATTCTGCTTACGCTGCTTGTCGCCGGTGTATGTATGGGGGCGCCGTCTCCTGCAAATGATGTCGTCCCCAACTTGATCGGTCCGGTCTATCCACCGCCTGGTGGCATCGATGTCGCCTTTGCAGGTGAAATGGGCCTTGACAGCGGCATGGTCGTCACCTTTACGAACCCAGATCTGGCGCGCTTTGAACACCTGTACTGGGGACCCATGGATGCGTCCAGCGTTCAGTTGGCGCTAGACGGCGCCGTTGACGCTGCCGGCGAGACGCTCTCTTTTCGCTCAGGCGAGTCTGATCTGGAAAACGGTGTTGCGGTCTGGCTGGGCGAAGCAGAGCTCACCTACCTGACGAGCGACTGGCAGACTGAGGTCGTTTCCACGCGGCTCACGATGACGGCCAGCGACGCAGGTGGCCCGTTGATCATGACTGCGGGCGCAGACGTGGACCGCGAAGAGAGCGGAGCCGTCCTGGACGTGCCGGGTGACTACCGAATCAATCTGTTGATGTCCGTCTATTTCGATGGAGCATGGCAGCCGGCAAGCGCAGTCTTCAACGATTTACAGACGCCACAGGATCATCAAGTCATCGCTAATCTCTATGACGCTTTCTTTTTCACGGAAGCGCCGATCACCGATCTGGCGGCCGATAACAGCGGGCCCACCGCGCTGGGGGAGGTAACCAGGCTGACGGCCACGGTCAGCGGCGGGACAGGAATCAGCTACACGTGGGATCTTGGCGATAGCACGAGTGCGACCACGCCGATTGTCAGTCACATCTATCCGACGGTCGGCATCTATACAGCATCCGTGACTGCCTCCAACACCGCGAGTCTGAGCACCGTGGCAACGATCGTCGTCGTGGAAGAGCCGATTAGCGGCTTAACTGCGTTGGCTACCACGCCCGTTCGCACGGATGAAACGGCCAGCCTGACGGCAACGGTCAGCGGCGGGAGCAACGTCAGCTATAGCTGGGCATTTGGTGACGGAGACAGCGGGAATGGGACGATGGTGGAGCATCTATATGGCACTGCAGGCAGCTACACCGCAACGGTGACCGCCACCAATGCGCTCGGTTCCACCTCGGCGCAGACTTTGGTCGTAGCAGAAGATCCGCTTCTCGATCTGACTGCGCTCAGCAATTCACCCGTCAAGATCGGCGAGACGGCGTTCTTGTCCGCAACCATTAGCAGCGGCAGCAATGTGACCTATACATGGGATTTTGGCGATAGTATAAGCGGTGCTGGCGCAAGTGTGAGTCATGAATACGGGGCTATGGGTGCTTATACGGCAACAGTTTCTGCAGAGAATGCGGTCAGTAGCGCCACAGCTACAACCGTGGTCGCCGTTGAGCCCTATTGGGTTTATCTGCCAATTGTCTTTGCCGATGGGTTCAGCGAAACACCGATTTTCACTCCGATTCCGTGGTAGACCGCTTTGGCGTGAGATAGAGCGTGATTTCGCTGCGGTTGTGAAAGAGTTGTCGCGCGCCCTGAATCTCGTATGCCCGGCTTAGGATCACCGTCGCCTGGTCAATGAGTTCCTGCCGCTCGTGGGCAGGCAGCTTGAGCGTCATGATCACCCTGCCGGTGGGGTAGAGGCAACGGGCATAGCCAACCATGAGCCGGGCCGAGTCTCGTGCATCCATGCGCATGTCGTTCACGATGAGGTCGAACTGGTCGGGCTCATCATCCAGATAGGCCTCGGCCGTCGTGCGCAGATGGCGGACGCGCGCGTCTGCAGTCACCCGCGGATCCAAATCACCCGGATCAATGGCGGTAACGTATTGCTCATGCTGGCGCAGGATGCGGGTCCAACCGCCGGGCGAGGCGCCCAGGTCCAAGACGACGCCGCGTGGGGGCAACGTTACGTTGAAGACTTCCAACGCTTCCAGCAGCTTGAACTCGGAGCGGCTGATGCGTTCCGGTTCGCGCGCATAGCGCCGCATGCCGCCCGCCCAATCCGACAGATTATAAAGTGCCGGCGAGATGCCCAGCAGGGCATAGCCGCCGCCCCAATCGGGCAGGTTGCCCAGTTTGGGCAGATCGGTTAACAAGACCGAGACGATCTGCTCCGGCGTCCGCACGTTGAGGGGGGCGCCCGTCGCATCGGTGATCAGGCCGGAGAGCAGGCGGTTAACGTCGAATGGTTTGACGTCAGGCATGCCGAGCACGCGAGTCTGCACGGAAAAGGGTAATGTTGGCTCCACGAAGTCGAGCAGATCCGCTTTCACCGTCTCCGCCAACGTTTCGAGGTTGACTGGTTCGGTTACCATCCATTCTGCCAGCGGCTGTACGGCCATGATCGGCGCGATGTGGCGCACGAAAATGGGCGGCTCATTGGCCCATTGCGTAGCCAGCACGAAGAAGTCGACCCCATCGACAAGCAACAGGCCCGGCTCCAGCGTTGTGACCACGCGCGCGCCCGGCGCGGCGGCAGCAAGTTCTGCCTGGGCCAGGTCGATAAAATCAGCATCGGCCGTCAGGCAAAGCGTAGCCGGCAGTGCATCCATGAAAGCTCCTTACTCGCTGATATCGCGGCGGATTTGGTCCGCCACGTTGCGCGCCCGTTCGGCGGCATCGCCCACGTGCTCCGAGGCGTCAAGCAATTCCGCCACGTCCGCAACCGGCACCCACTCGGTAATGCGCGGGTCGGCGGCCAAGTTTTCGGCGAGCGGGTTGGCCTCGCCATTTTGCAACGCAGCCCAGGCGACGAGGCTCTGCTCGCGGATCACCTCATGCAGCGTCTGACGGTCGCCGCCGGCCTGCACTGCGGCCATGAGCAGCCGTTCCGTGGCGGCGAAGAGGCCATAGTCGTGCAGGTTGCGCGCAATGGGCGCCGGCCAGAAGCGCATGCCCTGGACGAGACGCAGCGCGCGTTGCAGCGCTTCATCCGTGACCAGGAAGGACTCGGGGAGCACAAAGCGCCGGTTGGCCGAGTCGTCCAGCGTGCGCTCGAGCAGGCTCAGCGCTGCGTTGTCCCACATCACGCGCGGGTAGGCAGCGACAAGCCGCGTCAGGCTGTCGATGTTTTCGGCTGCAATGGGATTGCGCTTGAAGGGCATCGCGCTGGAGCCAACCTGCTTGTCGCCAAAGGGCTCGCTCCATTCACCAAAGGGCGGACTCTGCAAGATGCGCAAATCGAAGGCAAACTTGTGCAGGCTGCCGCAAACGCCGGCCAAGGCATTGACCACCAGCCAATCCTGCTTGCGCGGATAGGTCTGCGTGGCGGCCTCAAAGGCTTCAAGCCCCAGAATCTCCATGACGCGATCTTCCAGGTCCCGAGCACGCCAGTCGCTGTCATGTAGGAGCTGCGTGTAGCTTGCGCTTGTACCCACTGCTCCTTTGAGACCCTTGCCGCGGATGCCGTTGCGCACACGCGTTAACTCGACATAATCAGTTAGCAAGTCCTGACCGTACTGGGCCAGGCGATAGCCGATGGTGGTTGGCTCGGCAGGCTGAATATGGGTGAAGGCGATTGCCGGCATCTCGGCCCGTTCTTCAATATGATCAACCAGCGCCAGCAGAAGCGCGGAGAGTCGCGCAATGATGAGATCGAGCGCAAGCTGCAAACGAAGGGCGTCGGCATTGTCGAGAATGTCCATGGAGGTCGCACCCAGATGGATGATTGGCCCGCCGACGGGACACTGCTCAGCATAGGTGCGGATCTCGGCCATGAGATCGTGGCGGATTTCACGCTCGATCTCCGTCGCACGCGCAATGTCTATGTCGTTCTGATGGGCGACCAGGTCGGCTACCTGCTCGGCGCTGACCAGGCCCGCCTCGTGTTGAGCTTCGGCGAGCGCCACCCAAATCTGACGCAGGAGACGGCGCTTGCCGGCTTCGCTCCAGACTGCACGCATTTCTTCGCTGCCGTAGCGCCAAGTAAGGGGGGAGAGGTAGGTTTCAAAGTCAAATGAAGTCATAAGAATGAGGACCCTGATTGAGTCTTGAATCGTGCGCACCATCCTTGATTCTACCATAGCCGTGAGGTGGCCCGAGAATTACCCAGGCTTAGCAACCAGTCTGATTTTCAGTGATTCTGTCGCTTGCAGATCGGCGCGGGCCTGTTATACTCACGCCGCAAGCGATCTGCTCGATGAACGGGTGGATTGAGCGGGAGAATGAATAATCGAGAATAGAGAATTCTGAATGATGCATGGGGGTGGCGAACTTGTCAGCAACTCTCCACTTTCTATTCACGATTGTGCATTGGCTTTGTGGACGTGTGCCCAACGAAGGGTGTCGTCGCAATCACTAAGGGATCATCATTGATGGCAAATCAAACCGAGCAATTGCAACGCCAGGTTGGTCTTGTTGGCGCAGTCATGATGGGGCTTGGCTCGATTTTGGGCACGGGCGTCTTTGTCAGTCTGGGCATTGGCGCCGGGATCGCCGGACCGGCTGTCATTCTGGCCGTGATGATCGGCGCGGGCGTGGCTATCCTCAATGGCTTGAGCAGCGCACAGCTTGCCGCCAATCACCCGGTCAGCGGCGGCACCTACGAATATGGCTACCGCTTTTTGAATCCAAGGCTCGGTTTTACGGCTGGCTGGGTGTTTCTGCTGGCCAAATCCGCGTCCGCGGCCACGGCGGCGCTGGGCTTAGCCGGCTATTTGCTCAATGCGCTGGACGTGCAGCAGGCCCAGGTTGCCCTGGTTGGCATTGCCCTGGCAACCGTGGCCACTGTGACCGTCATTGTTGCCAGCGGAATCAGCCGTTCCAACCAGGTCAATATCTTCATCGTCTCCGTTACGCTGGCCACCTTACTCTTCTTTGTTTTGGTCGGTCTGGGTGAGATGGAGGCGAGCAACTTTACGCCCTTCTTTGGCGGTGAGGCCAGTCAAGACAACCCAATCCAGGCCCTGCTCTACGCCAGCGCCTTGATGTTTGTGGCCTATACCGGCTATGGTCGCATCGCAACTCTGGGCGAGGAAGTCAAGGCTCCGCGGATTACGATTCCCCGGGCCATCATTACTGCCATGATCCTGACCATGATCATCTACCTGTCCGTGGCGACCGTCGGTATCGGCGTGGGCGGGGCCGATGCTATGTACGCCGCAACCATTGGCGAGGCCGCGCCCCTGGAGGTGATCGCCCGCAGCTATGCCTTTCCCGGCGCAGGCACAATTCTCGCCGTGGGCGCAATGACGGCCATGTTCGGCGTCTTGCTCAATCTGATTTTAGGGCTCTCCCGCGTGCTCCTGGCCATGGGCCGTCGTCACGACATGCCGGCTGCTACAGGACGGCTCAACGCGGCCGGCACGACGCCTACCGTGGCCGTCTGGGTGATGGGCGCGGTCGTGGCTGCGCTGACGCTGCTTGGCGACGTCCAGGTTACCTGGTCGTTTAGCGCCTTCACGGTGCTGATCTACTATGCGCTCACTAATCTGGCTGCGCTGCAGCTTTCGAATAAGGACCGTTTCTATCCGCGCTGGCTGGCGTGGGCGGGTCTGGCGGCCTGTCTCTTTCTCGCCTTTTGGGTAGACGTGCAGATCTGGCTGATTGGCTTGAGTCTGATCGGCGTCGGCCTGTTCTGGCAATGGACCGCGCAGCGCCTCTATTCGTCATCCCACCAGGACTGAACCGCAATCGGGGCGGTCAGTTCCGATTCTCCGACCGGAACGTCGATGACGCGATTGGCCGTGCGATTGCTCCGATCAACCTGTTCCGCATTGGCGAAGGAGCCGCGTGTGATGCGGAATTCGAGGCGTTCGCCCTCCTCCACGGGAAGCGTTAGCCGGTAGACGCCCGCATCGTCCACCAGTAATTCATACTGCTCGGCAGCTGGCGCCCAGTTGACCCACGGCCCCGTGACAAAGAGTCGCGCATCCGCCGGTGTGGTCGCGGGTACGGTTACCGCCAGCGTCACGTCGACCATAGGCGTGATCCCGCCGGCCGGTTCATAGACGCCGGGCGGCTCGTTGGCGACAAGGTCGCCTTCAGCCGGTACCTCGATGATCTCTGTATCGTCGAGAATCAAGGGGTCGACCGCGCCGTCTCCGCCGCCAAAGGTCCACTGCTGAGGCGTTTCCGTGAGGCGGCGGTACTCCCCGTCCACGCCATTCCAATCCCAGGTCGTCACATAAACGCGTGCGCCTGCCAGTGACGCAGGATTGCCCAGGGCTTCGCCGGCAAAGCGCAGCGTCACCACGCCGGCCTCGCTGTCAGTTTCCACGTCTGCCACTGGCGTCACCGGCACGCCATATGCATCGGGGCTGGCGCCCGTCGCGCCGTAGAGGCGATTGTTCCATCCTTCCACCATGGCAAGATAGTCCCACTCGAAACCCGCCGGAGAACTTGCATTGAGGCGCGGCAAGTCCGTTGCGCCGCCCGTCTGCTCCGGCACATCGATAAAGACGTGAAAGAGCACGTGGTCGAAACCGTTGACCGGATCCCATTCGTCGGTGATCTCCGTCATGGTGAGGGCCACCTCTAACTCGGGCCCGGCTGCGCGCACCGTCGTCTCCACAATGTCGAGCTGCTGGCCGAAGGTGCTGTCCGTGGGCAAGACATAGCGTTCGTCCGGCCCCACCGTGTCGCCAATCAGGTCGTAGACCGTGACAGATGACTCGGTGATTTTCAAGTCGGACGTGAAGCTGATCGGTGCGGATAACTGGGCCTGCTCCGGGGCCCAGATGTGCAGCGTGTTCTCCTGAAGACCGGGGGCGACGCCGGTCAATGGTGCAGCGACCGACCAGTCGCCCGCGTCGCCGCTGACGACCTCGATGGCACGCGCCAGATCGTCGTTGACAACGAGCTTAAGCGGCACGGTCGCCGCGCTCACTGTCCCGGAGATGGCAAGCGTATCGGTGAAGACCATGTCGGCTAAGGGCGTGATGATCGTGAACTCCAGCGGCGCACTCTCCGGCATGGCGGCGGATTCATCGGGCGCGCCGACCAGCCAGACAAAGGCCGCGCGCGGCTCGAGCTCCATGCTCATGCGGCCGCCGTCAGGTACGACAAGGGCTTCTTGGTCATCGGCGGCAAGCAGCGGTGTCAGCGTGCTGCCGCCCGGCAAACCAGTGGCGAGGTCGACCATGAGCACCGGCTTGTCGGCCGTGTTGAAGAGGACCAGCGCACGTTCGCTGGCGTAATCACGCGCATAAGCCAGCACGCCGGGGCCGCTGGAATCGGTCTGCAAGACGGTCAGATCGCCGCGGGCAAAGAGGGGATGGTTGCGGCGCAGGCTGCTGAGCTCCTGTATGACGTTGTAGAGTTCGCTCTCTTCATCAAAGTGATCGCTGCCGCCTGAGCCCCAGCCCTCAGCAAACATGGCGCTTCGTGCTTCGCTAAAGCCCTGCTCTGTGCCGTAGTAGATCACGGGAATGCCGGGCGAGGTCATCAGGAAGGTAAGCGCCTGCTTCAAGCCCGCAGTCGTGCCGCCGGCCAGGAAACGCGGCACATCATGATTGTCGATGAAGGTGGGCAAGAGCGTGGGATCCGGGAAGATTTCCTGCGCCGCTTGAAGGCGATAGCCCATCTGTGCGGTGGGAGCGCCTTCGGCGAAGACGCGGCCGATCGTGAAGTGGAGCGGGAAGTGAATCACCGAGGAGAGTTCGGGACGCGTCTCGCTGCCAAGATAGGTCGCAATGATCTCCTCGCCGCTGTCGTCAAAGGGCGCTGAGCCGTAGAAGGCCTCGCCGAACGCCAAAAAATCGTCGCGTCCGGTCTCCGCTGCGACTGCATGCATGCCCGGTGCAGCAGGGTCCGTGCCGTGCATGAAATCGTTCCAAAAATCGTGTTCCACGTGCTTGATCGTATCGATGCGGAAGGCGTCAACGCCCACCTCGCGAATCCACTGACCGTAGCTGGCGCGTAGGGCATCACGCACAAAGGGATTGGTCGTATTCAGGTCGTCCAGATCAGCGAGCTGATAAGTCAGGCGCTCTTCGATGTTTTCCTGATTTTGGATTTCCGGCGTCCAGTGATAGATGTCCGCATCCAGGTGTGCAGGATCAGTCGGGTCGTTTTGATCAAAGGGTGGTTGTGAAGGCGCGGAAACCGGTACGGAGCCCGCAATGGGGCGATAATTCTGGGTCGGGTCAAGGGGGTCGTGCAGATTTTGGCCGCCTTCATCCGTGTAGGTGAAGTAGTCGCCGACATGGTTGGTGACTACGTCCTGGATCAGGTACATGCCCCGCCCGTGAAGCGCACGCGCAAGGGCCTGATAATCCGCCAGTGAACCCAGGTGGGCGTCCACCGTACTAAAATCTTCAGCCCAATAGCCGTGGTAACCGCCATACTCGACCTCGGGATTCCACCACTGATTGGCCACCGGCGGCGTAATCCAGAGTGCGGTCGCGCCCAGGCCTTGAATGTAGTTGAGCTGTTCGATAATGCCGGCGAAGTCACCGCCGCTGTATTTGCGCCGATCGCTCGGGTCAAACTCACCATACCCCTGATCGTTGTTGGATGGATCACCGTCTGCGAAGCGGTCAGTCATGACGAAGTAGATGATCTGGTCGCGCCAGTCGGGGGAGGGCACATGGCGTGTAGGCAGAAAGGGCATGGCGCTGGTAAAGGCAGCCGTGGCCGTTACGGTTGGCGTCAACACGGCGCTGGGCGTGATGGCCGTCGCCGGTTGTACAGCAACGACCGAGGTCAGTGTCTCCGTTGTGGAAATCGATGCAGGCGCCGAAAGTGCCGTGCTGACGGTTACCGGTTCTGTTGCGGTCACACGAAGTGCGTCGGTCAGCGAGGCAGTTGCGGTGATCTCAGCAGCGCTCGTCACTGCATCGGTCAGTACAGTTGCGGCCGTGATCGCCTGGCTGTTCGTGATTGCATTGGCGGCTGCCGCGGTCCCTGTTGTCGTTATCACCATAGAATCTGTCACCGGGGTGGCGGCGAGGACAGCCATGGCCGCGGCCGCCTGCTCCACTGCCGACTCCAGTGCACCTTCCCCTTGGCCTGTCGCTTGGGACGCCAGCGTGGGGGCAGGCGTTGGGGTCGCGGGTTCGGGCGTGTAGGTGGGCAAGCGTGTCGGCACGTCCATGGTCAGGCGCGGTTCATCGCTTCCCCGTCCGCAGGCAACGGGCAACGGCAGCAGTATGAGCAGGACGAGCAAAAGCCAGATGCGGCGCATAGGTCTATTCCTTCAGTCGTTCAGGTGGATACGCGCAGGGATATGTATAAAACGTTAAGGCGTGATGCGTGAGCGGTGTGGCGCATATTCATGCTTTACGGCTCTCTTCCAGTATCTTCGCCACGTCATCGAGCGGGAGGGCGTGGCGCACGTGGCCGTCGCGACCGGTCATGGTCGTGGCGGCACAGAGCGAGTTGAGCACGGCCTCTTCCACTGCTTCGACCACAGCCGGCAGCAGCCAGTGCATGGCCCGCGGCTCATCGAGTAGAAATGGCCCGTGGGCGATCAATGGCATTTCTTCGCCTTCCAGCCGGTGAGGAAAGCGCTGGGCGGTAGAGAATGCGATGACAAAATCGCCGCTGCCGTGGCCGATGTGGCTGCCGGTACGGGCGATGCCGGCGGCCGCACGCACGCAGAGACGGCGCAGCTGGCGTGCGGTCAGCGGCGCGTCGGTGGCCAAGACAATCATGATCGAGCCCTGCTCTGGCCGGCGCAGGGCCGCCGCGTCGGGGGGACGCAATTGCGTACCGACGGGGACGCCGCCAAAAATTAACTGTTCGGGAGCGCCGAAATTGCTCTGTACCAGCGCGCCGACCGTAAAGCCGCCGCCGGCCGCAGGCAAGACGCGGCTGGCCGAGCCGATGCCGCCTTTCCAGCCGAAGCAGGAGGCGCCTGTTCCCGCACCCACGCACCCCTCGACCACAGGACCTTCATGGGCCTCGGCCAGGGCCGAGCGTACTTCGCGCTCGCCCACGTAGCGGCCCTGTAAATCGCTGAGATAGCCGTCGTTACACTCGCCTACAACAACGTTGATGCTGCTCGTACGAATGCCAATTTCCGGATTCTGCTCCAGCGCCAGGCTTGCCAACGCATCAGCTACGCGCCAGACGTTGAGCGTACCGGTGAGCGCAATCGGTGCTTCGAGCACGCCCAACTCCCGCACCTCCTCAAAGCCACACGCCTTGCCAAAGCCGTTGATGGTGTGGACCGCAGCACGTACCTTGTTGCGAAAGAGGTTGTCGGCGTGGGGAACGATGACCGTGACGCCGGTACGAACGGGACCTTGTCCGGCGATCAGCGGTCCATCGCCTTCAATGATTGTGGCGTGCCCGACCCGTACGCCCGCCACATCCGTGAGCGCATTGTGCGGTCCCGGCGGCAGCGTCCAATGGTCGAGGCCCAGATCGCAGGCGCGTGAGAGAGGGTTCATGAATTGAAAATTGCCAATTGATGATTGCTAAACGGATGAGCCGCCGCTACCAGAGTCTGCTTGGTTGAAGCCCGCGACGACAGCCACGGTGATGATAACGGCAATGACAATTTCGGCGAAGGCTTGCGGCAGAACCGCGGGGATGATTACCCCTGCCGGGAACCAGTTGCGAATAATCAACATGCCAACGACAAGCACGGTGTTGGTCAGCGTGCCGACAATGGCCGCAGTGCTGACGGACAACATCTCAATCTCATCACGCTGGACAAAGCGCAGCAGCGTCAACACGACGGCAATGCCAATCCCGCCAATGAAGACTGCGATGAACTGATAGGCGCGTACCGCGGCCGTGCCCTGAAGATTGACCAGGCTGCGTGCGTTTTCGCCGGCGCCCGGGGCGGGCTCTGGATAGACGATTGACGCCGTCTCCGCTGGTGGAATATTCTGGAAGGAGATGATCAGAAAGACGGCGACGAGCAGCCCCAAAATTGCGGCCAGAATGTAGCCCGTGTTGCGATTGATCCCGCGCAGGGAAACGTAGGCGTAGTAGGCAGCCACGCCGATAAAGAGGCGCGGCACAATCGCCACCAATGGGTCCTTGAAGAAGGGCGTTGTGGAGGTCAGAAAGCTGTAAAGGCCAAAGATGCCGCCGACGATCAGGCCCGAAATGGGGCCGGCGATGATGCCGGCGATGATGGCCGGGACGTGCATGATGGTGGCATTGCCGCTGGGATTTGGTACGGGAATGAAGCCCAGGCGCGTGGCCCCCAGCAGAATCGCCACCGCGGCCAAAATGCCGGTGAGCACGATGCTGCGAACGGATAACATGCGAGAGGCGGTTGACTGCATGAGGTTCTCCTCAGGGTTGGCGGCGCTTGTCGATGGTCAATTATCAATTGACAATTCTGGATTGTCAATTGAACGGTGACGGGCAACTCATGCTTGGGCAGCGCCTATGGCGGGGATGCCGTGGAGGGTGGTGGCCGCGCGCACTGCCCGTACCACGGCTTCCGCCAGGACATCGGCGGCTACTGCGCCAACCAGGCTCAAGTCACACTCTTTGTCGCCGCTGGAGAGGGCAAAGATCGTGTCGCCGTCAAAATGAGTGTGGGCCGGGCGCATGGTACGGGCGAGCCCGTCGTGGGCCATCTGGGCAATCTTTTTGCAGCCGGCCTTATCAAACCGCGCGTTGGTGGCAACGACGGCCAATGTCGTGTTCGTGCCCGCCATCTTGCGTACGGTCTGGCCCAAGACGCTCTGGCCGAAGGCAACGGTGTCGGCAAAGCCGCCGCCTGGCTTGCGCGGGCCGGCCAGAATCGTGCCGTTGGTCGGATCGACAATGCCGCCAAAGGGGTTTGCCGCCACGATGGCGGCCACGATCACGCCGCCGCTGATCTTGCGCGCAGCCGTGCCCAGCCCCGACTTCGTGGCGCGGTCGAAGCCCATGATCTTGCCGGCAGCCGCCCCCGTCCCCGCGCCGACGCAGCCCTCTGCAATCGGGCCGACCCCGGCCGCTTGACAGGCCGCATAGCCTGCCGCCGCGTCCGGGCGTACGTCGGGCCGGCCCAATGGCAAATCGAAGAGAATCGCCGCCGGCACAATCGGCACCCTGGCGACGCCCACATCCAGGCCGTGGCCGTGCTCCTCCAGCCAGCGCATGACGCCGTCAGCTGCGGCCAGCCCGTAGGCGCTGCCGCCGCCGATGAGAATGGCATGCACCTGATCGACCATGCAGATTGGATCGAGCAGATCGGTCTCGCGCGTGCCGGGCGCGGTGCCGCGTACGTCCACGCCGGCCGTCGCGCCTGCTGGGCAGAGCACGACCGTGCAGCCGGTGCCTGCGTCGAGATCGGTCCAGTGACCGACTGTGAGGCCGGGAATGTCGGTAAATGATGGCGTCATGGGCCTCTACTCCTCCGCTACACCGAGGTAGCGCAATGCCGCCAGCGCATAGAGCCGCGCCGCGGTCTTGATTTCGTCGATACTCACCCACTCGTCGATGTGGTGAGGAATATGGATGTCGCCCGGCCCGCAGGTAACGATAGGAATGCCCTTGCGCGCATGGAGAATCGTGCCGTCAGTGGACCCGGGCACGCCGCCGTAGACGGGCGCTTCGCCGGTCAGGTGTTCGTAGGCCTGCGCCAGGACGCACACGATGGGCTCGGCTGGATCTGTGGCAGTCGGATGGCGGATTTCGATCACCTCCATGTCATAGCCCAGCCGCGCGTCTACGGCGGTAACCGCACGCAACATAGACTCAATCTGCTGCGCCATCTGCTCTGGCTTCTGCCCGGGTACCAGGCGGAAGTCGAGCGTGACCTCCGTCGCGCCCGGCATGACGTTCTTCTGGGGCTCTCCTGCAACGGGCGAGCGCAGGATCGTCGGCGTGATGCTGGGTTGGCCCAGGTGCTCCACGCTGCCGAAGCGCGCGATCTCGCGCTCTTCCAGACTTTGCACCAGCGTGAGGAAGCGCGCCATGGGATAGATGCTGTTGACGCCGGTCAGCGGCATCGCGCCGTGGGTCATTACGCCGGAAATTGCGGCCCGAATCCACATGACGCCCTTCTGCACGGTGCAGAGATGGTTTTCTTCCGGCTCACAAATGATGGCTGCGTCTACCGTGTCAGCCCAGCCTTGGTCGACAAAGTGCTTGATGCCGATCATGTCGCCCTCTTCATCGCAGACGATACCGAGCAGCAGGTTGCCCCGGAGCGTGACGCCGCTCTCCACGATCGCCTTCGTCGCCACGAGTGCGCAGACCACACCGGCCTTCATGTCATTCGCGCCCCGGCCATAGATGCGGCCGTCGCGAATTGTGGCGGCAAAGGGCGGATCGGTCCACAGCGCAGGATCGCCCTCCGTCACCACGTCGGTGTGCCCTTCGAGCATGAGGGTTGGGCCGTGGCCGGGACCGTAGCGCGCCACCACATTGGGGCGGCCCGGCTCGACGAACTCAACGTGGACCTCCAGCCCGAGTTCACGGCAACGGTCGGCCACCCAGCGCGCGGCGGCCTCTTCGCCCTGGCCCTCTTCCGGCCGCCAGACGCTGGGGATGCGGGTCAGCGCCTGCACCCAGGCGATAAGCTCATCATCGTCGATCAAATTGAGGACAGCTTGCTCTTGTGGCGTAATCATCGGTCCACCGTTCACGTTGGGCGCGGCCTAAACCGAAATCTCTACGAAAACATGGCTTTCATTTATGCGACCGCCTCTGCCTTCGACAGGCTCGGGCGGCGGCAACCCAGTGGCTCATGAGCCTGCTTGGACTGAGCCTGTCGAAGTGTCGAAGGCCGGGTCTAGCGCAAGGCCTTGCAAAACTAATGTTCTCGTCGCACCTTCAGTTTAGTACCGGCCTGCTACAAGAAATCCGGGTAGCCGAGCATGGCCGCAATCGATCGCAGCGAGGGCCACGGAAAAAGGATGAGGAGCAGCATAAACAAGAACGTGCCGGCGACGACCACGTAATCGACCGGGCGGGCGTGCAGTTCAACATACTTGGTCCGATCATCACCACCCACGTAGCAGCGCGCCTCCATGGCCAGGATCAAGTCTTCGGCGCGACGGAAGGCGCCCATGAAGAGCGGCACGACCAGCGGCAGCATGATGCGGGCCGCTTTGTCCGGCCGCCAGAAGCCCTGGCGCCCAATGTCCGCCCCGCGACTCGCTTGGGCCTTCATGATGCGCTCCATTTCCTCGGCCAGCGTGGGGACAAAGCGCAGAGCGATCATCAGGATCAGCGCCAGCTCGTGGGACGGCACGCCGATGCGCCGGAAGGGCTTGAGCAGGCTTTCGACACCGTGGGTCAGCTCGGTCGTGGTCGACGTCATGGTAATCAGGCTGGTCAGAAAGATGAACGACACGACGCGGAAGGCGCTGATGGCCATGAGATGCAGGCTGTAGCGGGTGATGCGGATGAAGCCCCATTCAAAATAGACTTTGCCCGACGGCTCGACCCAGCCCTGAAAAAAGAGCTGCATGACAAAGATCGCGATCAGCACCGGCAGGCCGAGCAGAAAGCCGCGCAGCATGTACTTGATCGGCACGCGTGAGACATAGGTGATGAGCAACACGACGATCAAAAAAAGCGTGTTGGCGATGATCGACATGTTGAACGAAATGCCGAGAATCAAGAAGATCGACGCCAAAATCTTGGTGCGCGGGTCCAGGCGATGAATGGGCGAATCGGTCGGGATGTACTGACCGATCGTCACATTGCGCATGAGCTCAAAGTTTTGCATCGACTGCGCTCCCCAACAGCTCGATGGCGTCGTCTACAGTGTAGAGCCTGGCCTGTTCCGTCGTGATCAACCCGCCGTCGCGCAGCAGATTGAGCGTCTTGGTTACGCCGGGCACGTCGAGCCCCAATTCGTGTAACGTGTCGGGATGACGGAAGACCTCATCCACCGTACCGCTTGCCAGCGTCGTTCCGCCGGCAATCACATAGAGGCGGCCGCAAATCATGGCCAGGTCCTCCATGTTGTGGGAGACGATGACGAGCGTCACGCCTTCGTGCGCCAGGGCCTGGATCATGGCCAGCAGTTGGCGCCGGCCCTCCGGATCCAAGCCGGAAGTCGGTTCATCCAGCACCAGCACTTCCGGCTCGAGCGCGATCACGCCGGCCAGTGCGACCCGCCGCTTCTGGCCGCCGCTCAGGCCAAAGGTGATCCGATCCTTATATTCCTCAAAGCCCAGACCGACCGCCGCCATGGCTCGCCTCACCCGGGCCCGCACCTCTTCCTTGGAGAGCTTGAGATTGCGGGGACCATAGGCTACGTCATCGCCCACGTAGCGTTCAAAGAGCTGGGCCTCGGGCTGCTGGAAGACCAGACCCACCCGCCGGCGAATCTCGCGGATTGGCGCATCTTTGCGTGCGGTGTCAGCGCCAAAGACGGTGGCCACGCCCTCATGAGGACTGAGCAGCGCGTTGAAGTGCTGGATGATGGTCGACTTGCCCGAGCCCGTATGGCCGATGATGCCCAGCACCTCGCCGGCCTGCACCTCCATGTCAACGTGCTCGATGGCCACGACTTCCAGCGGCGTGCCGTGCATGTAGTTGTGGCCCACGTTGTGGAGGTCGATCACTGCCTCGGCCTGAGGTGGGGCAACGCCGGTCACGTTGGGCGTGACCACAAGTGAGGCAGGCAGCGGCCTTTGGTTCACGTAGGTGCGATAGGCGTCGACAAACTCGTCGGCGCTGAGGATGTCGGACGGGAAGTCGGGGTCGAGTTCATTCATGCGGTGGGCGAGCAGTGTGACTTGAGGAACGCCCAGCTGGAGTTCACGCAGACGCTCGCGCTGTGCAAAAATCTCGCGCGGCGTCCCTTCCATGACGATGCGCCCTTCAGCCATGACGATCAGGCGATCGGCTTCGATCGCTTCTTCCATGAAGTGGGTAATGGCGACGATCGTCGTGCCTTCCTGACGATTCATGCGCCGGGCGACTTCGAGCACTTCCTGGCGCCCGAGCGGGTCGAGCATGGCCGTCGATTCGTCCAAAACGAGCACGTCCGGGCGCATGGCCAGCATGCCGGCGATGCAGATGCGTTGCTTCTGGCCGCCGGAGAGCATGTGGGGCGGCCGCTTGCGCAGCGGGATCATGTCGACCTGTTCCAGCGACCAGTCGACCCGATCAACAATTTCGTCATGCTCCAGCCCCAGGTTTTCCGGACCAAAGGCCACGTCTTCCTCGACGATCGTGGCCACGATCTGATTATCCGGCGTCTGGAAGACCATGCCAACCGTCGAGCGAATGGCACGGAAATTGTCGGGCTCGCGGGTGTTGAAATCCTTCACCCAAACGTCGCCCGCTGTGGGCGCAAGCAGGCCGTTGAGGTGGCGGGCCAGGGTCGACTTGCCTGACCCGTTGTGACCCAGGATCACCAAATATTCGCCCGTATGGATTTCCAGATCAATGCCGTTCAGGGCATTGACCGGGTTGTCGCTCTCCGGGTTGTAGACGTGATGCACAGCTTCGAGGCGGACGATCGGTTCCAAGCATGGCTCCAACAGGCTGATGGCGGCGGCAGACGGAGCAGCACGCGCTGGGCCGCCCGGGCGTATCTTAGCAGGTGGGCGAGCATTTTGCGAACAACCGAGTATTCGGGCCGCTTTGCCGGATTGCGCAGTCAACGCATCGCGCCCATATCGGGCCATCTCTTGCAGCTAACGAAGCGCCGCTGCGAAGTCGCCAAAGCGCGCCAGCGCGGCGTTTGTGTTGGGATGATAGTCGCGCATGAGCGTTTCGGCGTCGATGCCGGCCCGGTGGTAGGCCAGAATGAGATCGGCTTGGGCGTCAGTCTCCATGTCGAGATAGCTGGACGCCAGGCGCAGGCAGAGTTCTTCGCCCGGCATGTTAAAGGCTGTTCCCGGCAGCGTCGCCAGCTCGTAGTGATCCAGCAGGTGAGCGGCCAACTCTGTCGAGGTGGTAATGCCCAGACGAGCCAGTGCGTCCCGCTGGTCATTCAGGATGGGCAACATGTAGAAGCCGCCATCCGGCTGCTTGATCCGATAGCCCTGGGCCTTCAGTTCTCGCCATAGGTACTGGGTGCGAATTTCGTGCAGGTCTCTACACTCGGCAATGTAGGCCTCAATCTCGGGATCGCCGCTGTAGGCCGTGATCGCAGCATACTGGACCGGTCCCGTTGGCGTGGACCAGATCTCGCCCGCAATCACGCGCAGCGCCATCATCAGTTGCTGCCCGACCGAGTGCTCGGGCACCACGCCCACGCCGATCCGCCAACCTCCCAGCGACAGATGCTTGCTCAACCCGCCCAGCACCACCGTTCCCTCGGGATAAAACTCGGAGATGGAGACATGTTCCATATGGGAGTGGGGCACAAGCGCGTAGATTTCATCGCTGATCACGGCAATGCTGTGGGCGCGGCAGTAGTCGGCAAGGTTGCGCAGAAAGTCCGGTCGATACATGAGTCCGGTCGGATTATTAGGACTCGTCAGCAGTAATAGTTTATTCCGTTCTTCACACTGGTTCAGGGCCTGTTCGAGCGCATCAATGCTCAGCTCATAGAAATCATCTGCCGACGCGTGGATGAGATGCACCGGCTTACCCAGCAGATTGGCCTGGGGGGCGTAGCTCACCCAACTTGGCAAAGGCAGAATGAGGTCGGCATCGAGTGCCAGCTGCAGCGCGAAGATGATCGATTTGCTCCCTGGCCCGATGATGACCTGACTGGAATCAATTTCGCGATCCATGGCGCGGCTGTAGGCAGCGGCTGCGGCGCTCCGCAAACCCGCGAGGCCCTGGCCGGCCAGATAGCTTTTTTGATGCACGTTGGCACGCAATGCCTCTTGAATTTTGGGATGGACGGGAAAACGAGACTCGCCAAAACCAAGGTGATAGACCGTCTGGCCGGCGGCCCACATTTCGTTGACGCGTTCATTGATATAGAGCGTGGGCGAGGGGGTCAACTCTCTCGCGACTGCTGGGGTTAAGTGGAAGGGGATCTGCTGCGTGTGCTGCATGAGAGCCTCCGGGCGGCACCAGATGAAACCAGAATGAACACTCGCGTTATTCTACTCTCACCGTCGCGAAAGCGCCAAGGCATGATGCGGAGTCACGGAGGCGAATCGACCTGCAAGGCGTTCGAGCCGTCTGTAGCCAGTATGTGGACAACGCGTAGCGCTTTTGTGTCCCGCTCTCGCTCAAACTGCACATAGCAAGATTTCGAGGGACACCGCTACCTAATCAACTTGTGCTTGCGCAAGTCGGGAGCGGATCCTGTCGGATTTCTTGAGCCGTTGGTGTCAAGATGAGCGTTCAAGCAAGGAGGGAATGATTATGAGGCGGTCTATTCTGGATTTCAACACAATGATATTGAGTCTCTTGCTGTTAACAAGCATGATCCTCACCGGCTGTACTGTGCCAGATATGCTAACGCTCGCGCCCGTTGAGCCTAGTGATGCTGCGGTTGAAGCTAGCACTTTGAGTGCCGGTCAACGGATTTCTCCATCGTATTACCGCGATGACCCGGCCCTCATCGGCGCCATGCCCGTACAGGCGGACGGTGTCGCTTTGCGCATAAGCCCCTCGTACTACCGCGATGACCTGGCCCTCATCGGCGCCATGCCCGTACAGGCGGACGGTGTCGCTTTGCGCATCAGCCCGTCGTACTACCGTGATGACCCGGCCCTCATCGGCGCCATGCCCGTACAGGCGGACGGTGTCGCTTTGCGCATCAGCCCGTCGTACTACCGTGATGACCTGGCCCTCATCGGCGCCATGCCCGTACAGGCGGACGGTGTCGCTTTGCGCATCAGCCCCTCGTACTACCGCGATGACCTGGCTCTGATTCACGCTGCGCCAGTAGAAGTCGACAGCAACACTCTATTGGCCACAGTTGAGCAACGAGATTAGCACCCTATAACCGGTCATGGCCACGCAGTGATCTAACATCATGCGTTGAGGTAGAGTAGTTTCGAAGAGAAAGATGCTCGTTTTGCTTCGCTATGGAGGAGAAATTATGTTTGCCAAAACTATGCTATTGGTGATGGTGCTTTGTGCTGTGCTGATACTTGCCGGATCAAGCCAAGTGGTGCTGGCCCAAGCTGATGGAGATGATGCTGAAGATCCCAATCTTATCTATCTGCCGTTTGCGTCGATTGACTCAGGGTACTATGTTGGTGAAGAAAAGAGTGGGGAGCAAGTTACTGCTGCAATGACAACGTCAACGGGACCAGGCTTGAATGTCATTGTCAATTCAAACTTTGATGTCATTCAGAAGAACGCGGCGTGGCGCAGCTGGAATACCAGTACAATTTGGATTGGGAAAGAAGGCGACGTAATTGGCGCACGCGTTTTTCCAGGATCTGACCCGAACGTCCAAATGTATCAGCCTTTCGTGCCATTGAAGCCAAATACGCGCTATCAGCTCTTGATGCGAGCGAAGCTCCTGGGGTTTGACACCACGGAGAATACGGGTATCTCGGTCTATGTTCACAAACATGGATCGCCTTACACGAATTACGTTGCCGGATCCAGCGCAATGGTCTTAGGGCGCGGTCTTCGGCAAGCTGATGGGTGGGCTGCCTTCACTACCACGTTTGATACCAACAGTATGGCACAAAACGATGCTCGCTTGCGAGTGACATTTGATCGACCACGAACGCCCCATAGCTCCTTGGTTTACGTAATTGACTATGTCTACTTGATTGAGCAATGCCAAGTGGGGGGGACCGGCGCTGATGCTTGCCTTTGGGATATTGAGGCGGTCGGGCCGCCGGCGCCTGCGGACTAATTCCAGCACGTTTTGAGAGCTTGCCAGATTAGTAGTGCAGATGCCCACTGGAAACATGAAGCAGGAAGGGGACAATAACTCTCCCCTTCCTGCTTGTGTTGGTCTTGCGTGATGGTCGCTATCCCACCCAGAAGGCCTTTTCCAAATCCTGGAAATCGTCGGCCGGGCCTTCATATTTGTTGCGCCCCAGCTCCAGGACATAGACGTAGTCTGCAATCTTCAGCGCCTCGCGGATTTCCTGATCGACCAAGAGAATCGTCAGCCCTTCCCGGTCGCGCAGATCGACCAGCATCTGGTAGACCTCTGCTGAAAGCAGCTTGGCCAACCCGGCCGTGGGCTCGTCAACCAGAATCACCTTGGGATCGGTCATGAGGGTGCGCCCAATTTCGATCATGCGCTGCTGGCCGCCCGACAGTTCACCCGTCATCTGCTTGCGCTTGTCGCGCAGAATCGGGAAGCGGTCGTAATTCTCTTCCAGCTTACGCTTGATGCGCTGCTTGTCGCGACGGAAGGTCCAGGCGCCGACCAGCAGATTCTCTTCCACCGACATCCAGCGAAAGACGCCGGGCTGCTGTGGAATGTAGGCCAATCCGCGATCGATGCGCTCATAGGTCGGTACGCCGATGATGCTTTCGCCATCCAGGGCGATTTCACCGCTGTTGGGCACCAAAAAGCCATAGATGGCCTTGAGCATGGTCGATTTGCCAACCCCGTTGGCGCCCAGGATCGTCGTGATTTTGCCGCTCTCGGCCCGCAGGTTTACGCCTTGTAAAATATTGAGGTCGCGATAATAGCCGACATAGAGGTCTGCAATATCAAGCATCATCGCCCTCTTTCATGCGGGTTGGGAAGTCATACGCGTTGGGCGCCGCTACGGCAATATCTTCCTCGTCTTCTCCCAAGTAGGCAGCTTTAACCAGCGAATCATTCTTGACCACATTGGGATCGCCATCCGCGATCAGATCGCCATAGTTGAGCACCAGCAGACGCTTACTTAGCGTGAAGATCGTATTCATATCGTGGCTGATCAGAATAATCGCCTTGCCCTGGTCATTCACCCGATAGATCCACTCGTAGATGATTTCCATCAGCTTGGGGTGAACGCCCGCAAAAGGTTCATCCAGAATGACGATCTCCGGATTGAGCATGAGCAGGCGCCCCAACTCCAGCAGCTTCTGCTGTCCGCCCGAGAGCGCCCGACCGTACTCGTTGGCGAGATGATCAATCGTCAAGAATTCCAGGACTTCGTGGGCCTTTGCTTCTTCTTCCTTGCGGTTGGCCGTGGCATGAAGCGCCATCGCCGGTACCAGCAGGTTTTCTATCACGGTCATGCGCCGAAACGCGCGCGTGACCTGAAAGGTACGCCCCAAGCCGGCCCGCGCAACCATGTACGGCGGCAGCGTGTCGATACGTTTGCCGTTGAGGTAGACGGTGCCGCTGGTGGGTCGCAAGGCCCCATCCAGAATATTGGTCAACGTCGTCTTGCCCGCGCCATTGGGGCCGATCAAGCCGATCAGCTCCGGCCCGTTGACCTCGAAGGTCACGTCGCGCAGCACCTGGAGACCGCCGAAATTCTTGTGGATGTGGTTGACTTTAAGTTCGATCATGGGTCTCTCGTCCAGAAGATTGGGGGCCGAAATTATGCAGCATCCGGTCCACCCTGGGCGGCAGCCGTCGCAGCATCGCGTTTGGACACTGTCTCCTCGTCCATGCCCCGCCGGGTCAGCCAGACGATGATTGGATAAATCAGACCGTTGCGGAAGAAGCGCAACGTCAGCATGAGCAAGAGGCCGAAGAAGACCAGCCGCCACGTCGTCATGTCGACCGTTACCGGGCCGATGTCGAAGCTATTGCGCAGCAATTCCAGGCCGAACAACAGAAAGATGGCGCCCATCGCCGCCGCGTAGATATTCTCCAGCCCGCCGATGACGGCCATTGCAATGACGAGGCTCATTTGCAGGATAATCAGAATGTTGGGCGTAATGATGCCGATGTAGTGCCCCTGTACAGCGCCAGCCGACGCGGCCATCATGGCGGTGACGGTGAAGACAAGCACCTTGTAGCGCACAACGTGAACGCCCAGCGCCGCTGCAGCCTCTTCGTCCTCGCGAATCGCACGAATGAACAGACCGATGCGCGAGGTCACCATCCAACCCAGAATAAACATGACGATCAGGAAGAGTCCAAGCATGATGTAGTAGGGCGGCACCTTGCTTGCCGCGCCAAATTCTTGGCCAAAGGCGGTGAGGCCATACGGGAAGAGCGGGGACATTTCCAGACCGCTCTGCCCCTGAGTCACGTCGATCTCGGCGCTCAGGACGGCGCGTACGATTTCTGAGAAACCGATCGTAAAGAGAGCCAGGTAGGTGCTGCGCAGACGCAACACCAGCGCACCAATCAAGAAGCCGAAGAGGCCGCCCACGAGAATACCGAAGACCACGCCCCACCAAATTGAAGGCGTCACGATAGTGGTTCCGGCCGCCATGCTCTGCTTGGCTACATCCAGGCAGCTCAGCCCGTTGTCCTGCTTAACGCCGATGGGATCGAGCAGTACCAGGTACTTGCCAAAAAACGGAATCTCGCGACAGAGATAGGTTGGGGCGGACGTGATGCGTACGTAGGTGCCATACAGCGCGGCCGTGTAAGCGCCGATGGCCATGAAGGCCATGTGTGCAAAGGAGAACTGGCCCGCATAGCCGGCAAGCAACGACCAGCTTGCTGCCAGGATGGCGTAGAAGAAGGCCGTGATGGCCAAATGCATGATGTAGGGCGAATCGCTGATAAAGACCGGCAGCACAAGCAGGACAAGTACGGTGATCGCCAACAGGACCGCGCCAATGAAGGTGGAGCGGCGATAGAAAGTCGCTTCTTTCATAGTTCCCTCCCAAAGAGCCCGGTTGGCTTCAACAGGAGAGTCAGGGTCAGGATGATCATGCCGTAGGCCGGGATGTAGGCGGCAGCCCGGGTCGGGTCTGGCACGCAGCCGACGCCCAGCGCTTCGACCAGGCCAACGATGATGCCGCCGACAAACGCACCGGGTAGCGAACCCATGCCGCCCAAGACGATGATCACAAACGCCCGCGCCGAAGCCGGGATGCCGACCTGCGGCAGCCAGGCAAAGACCTGTACCAGCGTGGCGCCGGAAAGACCGGCCAGCATGCCGCCCAGGGCGAATGCCAGCGTATTCATGCGGTAGGGGTTGATGCCGGCTACCGACGAAGCCTGGCGATCCTGGCTCACTGCGCGCAGGCCGCGTCCGGTCCACGTCCGGTAGAGAAACCACATGAGCATGAGCAGCAGAATAATTGAAATCGTAGCGGATACAAACCGCGGATTGGGAATCGAAACCGTGTCAAAGAGGCGCAGGTTCCCGGGTGTGGTTTTGATCAGCACCGGGTTTTCCTCGCTGGGAAACGCTACTGGGGGGAAGTCGAAGAAGCGAGGTGACTTGACCGGGCTTGCGCCCACCAGCGCCTGGGTCAAATACTGTAGAAAAAACGCCAACCCAAAGGTGACGAGAATCGCGTATTCCTTGGGGCGTTCAATCTTCCCTTCACCCATGGGACGTAGGAAGAGCACTTCGAAGATTGCACCAATGAGGAAGGTGACAATCGCTGCGCCCAACAGCCAGACCAGCGCACTGGTCTCGCCAAAGAGTGCAGAAGCGCTCATGTAGTAGACGACCATGCCGCCAATCATGTAGAACTCGCCGTGGGCAAAGCTGACGATGCCAAGGATTGAGTAGATGAGCGTCAGACCCAATGCCATGAGGCTGTAGATGAGACCAATGACAATGCCATTGGTGAGCTGCGAGGCCATGAACTGCGGATTGGTTACGCAGAGATTGGTGGGGTATGCGCGCGCAAAGGCAACGACCAGAATGCCAAGGATCATGACGCTGGCAACGCCATTGATCCAAGCCGTCAGTTCCGGCGTGTAGATCCAGAGCGGGATAAGGCCAATCGGTCCTAAGGCGCCGCCTACCAGCGCCCCGCTCAAGCTTGCTTTGGAGATATCGAGGTCTTTGCGTCCATAAATGCGTGGCGTGAAGATACCACCAATTGCACCCCAGAAGACGATCCAGAGTATTGCAATTGTGAAGATTTGACTATTCGCCATTGGCCAATCCTAGCTGGGGATTGTTGACTTGACTGCGCATCTCGAAGAGCTCTGAGACATTGAGTGGATGCGACACGACGGCCCGCAATTCTAGAAGATGGGGAGATCAGGTCGATCTCCCCATCTTCTAGGTCGAATGCACTGTGATTGGACGGACTACTCGGCCGCTACCCAAACGGCGTCGCCCGTCTGATATACTTCGGGGAAAACCACGGCTGCAAATGTGGAATCTTCGCCGGGCTCCTGGTATTGCACCATCGTAATGGCCGGATCCGGGAATTGGTGCCACCACTTATCTTCCAGCCCATCTTCGGAAGGATCCTTTTGGGTGCCATACGGGAAGGTGATCGTGCCCAACGCACCCTCGTAGGTGATATTCTCCAGCGCGGCAATGATCGCGTCGGCGTCGGTGCTGCCCGCCTCTTCAATCGCCTGGGCAATGATCATGATCGAATCATAGGCCTCCAGCGCGTAGGATTCCGCGGCCAGCTTGCCGGTCCGGTCCACGTAGCGCTCGACAAATGAGGTGGCGACGTCGTTATAGAGTTCTACCGGCAGACCAACGCGACGAACAAAGCAGAAGTTGCCATCCGGCACATTGGTCCAGTAGGAATTGCTCTCCAGGGCGACCTGGTTGCACTGCATAGGTATATCCTGGGGGCCGATGCCGGCGTCAGCGGCCTGCTGAATGAAGTTAAAGGCTGACTCGCCTGTCTGGAGCACCATAATGTAGTCTGGCTCTTCGGCGCGTACCCGCTCAATGATGGCCGAAAAATCCTGCGTGCCGATATCAACCGTGAAGGTGGTGGACTCGATGCCCACATCCGCAATGCCGGCGGCAGTCACTTCTGCGGCGGGAATCCCATAGTCGGTGTTTTCAGTGATGATCACGACTTTTTCGATGGGGAAACCCAGTTCGTCGCGCATATGGATGATGAAATTCACATCCAGTCCCGAAACCTCTGAGTTGAGTGGCGCAATACGAAAGATTTGGTCCTGCTTGTCACCTGTAATGGTATCGTTCCAGGTTTCGGCAAAGACGACCGGGATGTTATTGTCCACAGCGACTTCCTTGGAAGCGACACCGACGGAGCTGTGATAGCCGCCGCCAACAGCAACGACACGATCCTGGCCTATCAGCTTCTCCATAACGGCCGTACCGCGCTCGGGGAGACCTTCTGAATCCTCGATGATTACCTCGACCGGGCGACCCAAAATACCGCCATTGGCATTGAGCTCGTCTTCAGCAATGCGCATCGCATCAACCATAGCTTCACCGCCGACGACTGTACCCGGGGCCGACAGCGGCGCCAGTGCGCCAATCTTGATGACTTCGCCCTCAGTCGCAGCCGCCTCTTCAGCGGAATCCTCGGCGCTAGCGTCCTCATCGGTTGCTTCTTCCTCGTCCATAGCCTCTTCTGGCGCCGCCTCTTCTGGCGCCGCCTCTTCTGGCGCCGCCTCCTCTGTCGCCGCCTCTTCTGTCGCTGCTTCTTCAGTGGCAGGCGCTTCGCCCACTGTCTCCTGGGCGGCGGGGCCGCCGCACGCGGACAGCGTGAAGGCAAGCACAATGGCCAGTGCGGTGATAAGCCACCGCGTTGAATTGGTTGACATAATTTATCTTCTCCTTGTGGGTAGGCGCCATGCGTAGACGCAGACAGTTGGTTTAACCGGCCTGACGGCCAGAGAAATCACCAGAGAAATCACTCGTGGTTGCAGCGAAGCGCCTATTGACCCGATGCCAACAGGTGAAACGATAACTGCCGAAGAACCGACTAGGGGAATGACTCCACAAGCGGATAGTATAGCCAATACCGGTATGACTTACACTATGACTGACAAGGTTGTAGCGGACTTCTTGTAGCGGACTTCAATGCGGACGAGGTGACGGTGTCCGGGAGTTTAGAGACCGAAGACCTTCTGGATCAAACCTAATTGCGATTTAGCGCCTGTGGTAGAAACGACCCGAACTCAGGCGTGCGGGGAGTATAGCACGGCTTCGATCTGAGTCAAAATGTTGAAAATCGTCCAGAGTAATGCCAAAATATTTGCAGATCGATTGGCCAAAATGGTTATGGCCAGAGGATGTCACCTGCATTCGACTGCGGATCTTGACTCGGAAACTGGATGAAGAAGACAGGTGGATCGAGACGTTGTCCTTGCCGGCTGTGGGGTGTGTTGCTCGCGTCAACCAATGACGCATCGGGCTCAAACGCGTAGTGACCAGCCGCAAGTTCTACATCGGCATCATCCAGCGCGGCAATCAGCTTTGGCCCCGACAGGCTAGACGTTCGTTCAATCGCGTCAACGGCCAGGAGTAGAGCATCGTAAGAAGCGAAGGCGGTCACGTCGGGCCAGCGCTCAAAGTACTTCTCGTAATCGGCGGCGAACGCCAGGGCCTGCTCATTTGCACGCGAAGGCCATGGGCCGCTCCAGGCCAAAATGGTCGGCGTACCGCTAGCCAACGCTGCTGTGATGTCGCCCTCCAATCCCGCACCGTCGATGAGAATCATGGTACCAGTAGCTGAGCCGATGCCGACGCCTTCAAGTTGCTGGCGAAGGGCCAGTGCTGCATTTTGAGGGAGATCGATGATGACAGCGTCAGGCAGCATGTCGCCGGCCAGAATACGGGCGATGTCCGAAGAGAAATCTGTCGCTGGGAGGTCAATGGCCAGGGGCTCGACGACCATGCCGGCATTTTCCAGCAGCCGCTGCGTAGTTCGGGCGGCCGCACGCGCGCGGTTGTTATTCTCGTGAATGTGTGAAATAAAGAGCTCGCCATCGTCCCAGAATTGTTCGGCGTTGGCGTCGAAGCTTTCTTTAAGAAAGGCGACCATTTCGTCGTCGACTGTATCGGCGGCCGGCATAATCTGAAAGACGTTTGGTGAATTGGCGTTGGCCAGATTTTCATCTCGTGCGCCAGCAACGATTACAGGGATGTCGTAGGTTGCCGCAACATCGATTACGGCCCGGGCCACGTTGTCATGATAGAGGCCAACGATTAACGACGCGCAGTCCAGGTTAATCAGTCGATCTGCCCACATCGCCCCACGACGGGGAATGCCGGCCGAGTCGTAAGTTACCAACCGCACCGGCTGGCCATTGATGCCGCCGCTCATGTTGACCGTCTTATTCGCTGTGTTGAGTGCAAACTGCATGACAAAGCCCTGCTCGTAGGCGCCGGGGCTGGACAAGGGAAGGATCGCACCGATGACAATCGGGGCTTGCTCAGCCGCGTCGGCTTGCGACAATGTCTCGGGGCGGTCGCAGCCCGAAGCCTGGTCCTCTACCGGCACTCCAGGATTGGGTGGAGCAACGGTGAGCAACGGTGAGTCAACATGATCCGAGAAGACAGCTGGCTCCGAAGGCACGCGCGTGTTAGCAGGCGGCGTAGTAAGAGGTTGAATCTTGTCGCCCAAACGGCGTTTTAACGAATTCGTCAGTAAATTGAGATCGGCGCGCTCATCCAGGCTATCGAACGGGCTGCTTCTTTCATGGATCATGGAGTCAGACGATGTTTCGGCTCCGTTAACGACAGGATCATCGACGCGCCGGGGACCACAGGCGCTTAAAGCAAATATCGCACAGCTAAGTAAGAACAAGCGGTGGGAAAGTCGGATGTGCCGTAATCCGGGACGCAAAGGAAGTCTCCTACTAGCCGGAAATCAGGGAATCTTATGGCACTCTTTACGCTACTCCCTGTCGTAGAACAGGAGATTAGATTTAGGGATCAGAGTAGCGGCGAGCGGGATGGAGAAGGATTTGATTGGTAGCAAATCAGTCAAGCCAACGTCAGTCACGTTTCAAATCGACGCCTTCTCAACGAAATGCATACACGTTGCCGTGTGAGTATAACACTGCCGAAAAATGACGTCAAAATGGACACAAAACAGGACCAAAGCCGGTCCAAAGCCCTACGTCGTATTTTGCGTTTAGGTCCTTGTCTGCTAGCATTTCCCACATGGTACACTCAATGCTGTGGCGGTACGGTGCACGTTCCGGAGCGATTTTTCTCCTGGTAGGTGCCTTGACAGCCGCCAGTTTTCTCGGCACGCAGACGTCAGTTCGTGCTCAGGAAGCGCCTAATTCGATTGCACTCGCCCCCGAAGTGCAGACGGTCGTACAAGATATCAATAGCTCACGCGCTCGGCATGGAATCCACCCGCTGGCCGTGCATCCTCTTCTCGTCACTGCGGCCCAGAATCATGTGGCCGACATGGTCGCTCACGCTCATTACAGCCACACGGGTACCGACGGCAGCTCCGTTCAAGCCCGCGTGATCCGCACTGGCTTCCAAAGCAGCAACGTAAGCGAAAATTGGGTATCCGTCCACAGCGCACAAAGTGCAATCAGCTGGTGGATGAACAGTTATGTTCATCGCAATAACCTGCTGAACCCCAAATGGACCCAGGTTGGTGTCGGCATGCAGGTTGACCCACGTAACGGCATGCGCGTCTTTGTGGCCGTCTTTGGTGTGGGTGGGGCGACGGGGGGAGAGCTGATGGTAGCTGCCGGCGCTCAATCGCAGCCCGTCGTGACTGCCGCAGTACCGCCGGGCGGCATGAACTACACGATTGTGCCTGGCGACACGCTTCTGGAAATTGCTCAGCGACATAGTGTTGACTGGGAGCATGTAGCGGCCATCAATGGCTTCACTGAGGCGAGCTTACTCCAGATCGGCGACACGATTCGCCTACCCGGAGCGGGCGATCTTGCGCCTGGTATCGGCGGTCCAGTTTCCGCTGTTTCCCTGCCCGAGAGCTACATTGAGTACGTAGTCCGGTCTGGCGATACGCTTTCTGGTATCGCTGCTCGCTATGACCTGAATTGGCAGGAAGTTGCCGCGATAAACGGGATGGGCGAGTTTTCTGTGCTGAACCTGGGTGATGTTGTACGCATTCCCAGCCCGGCTGAGAAAATCTTCGGGAGTAACAATGACTCGAGTGCAGCAGTTGGCAATAGTGATGCGCCGCGAACTCACGTCATAGCTGCCGGCGAAACGGTGATCACCGTGGCCGCTCGCTACGGTATCGGCTGGGGTGAATTGCTTCGCATCAACGGTCTTAGTGAAAACTCCGTCATCCAAATCGGCCAGGAGTTACGCCTGCCCTAAGCCCGCTCCACCATTTTCGACAGAAATCGCCATGCATTTGCATGGCGGTTTTTTGTATCATCCAGCCTGACTGACCGCACGCTGAGTTTCCAATTTCGCGTGACGCGTTTTCCCTACGTCCCGTTGACATTTGGTCGTAACGTCCCCGGCACGGGCGCCTGCAAGTCTGCTAATCGGATATTCTGCCGCCCGTGCCGGGGACGTTGAAGGTGTAAAGTCGGTGGTTCTCGAAATGTCAACGGAACCTATTCGACATCTGCCTGGGCGAAGGCGTCGGCGACAATGGCCTGGGCTTCCGTTTGGATCTGTGCCAGGTGCTCCTCACCGCGAAAACTCTCAGCATATATTTTATAGATATCCTCCGTGCCCGACGGACGCGCGGCGAACCAGCCGTTCTCTGTGACGACCTTGAGTCCGCCGATCGGCGCCCCGTTGCCAGGCGCGTTTGTCAGCTTGGCCTCGATCGGCTCGCCGGCCAACTCGTCGGCCGAGATCATCTCCGGTGACAGTTGGGCGAGTGCGGCCTTCTGGGCGCGGCTTGCAGGCGCATCCATGCGCTCGTAGACTGGTGCGCCAAACTCTTCTGTCAGCGCGCGATAGTGCATGCCGGGGTCTTGCTCCGTGCGCGCCGTAATCTCAGCCGCCAGCAGATCCATAATGATTCCATCCTTATCCGTCGTCCAGACTGCGCCATCCTGACGCAGGAAAGAGGCGCCTGCGCTCTCCTCACCGCCGAATCCATATGCGCCCGTGAGCAGCCCATCGACAAACCACTTGAATCCTACCGGCACCTCAGCCAGACGGCGTCCCAGACGCGCAGCCACGCGGTCGATCATGGAACTGGAGACCAGCGTCTTGCCCACGGCAGCGTCAACCGGCCAGTTCGGCCGATTTTGGAAGAGGTAGTTGATGGCCACAGCGAGGTAGTGGTTTGGATTTAGCAGACCGCTGCTGGGCGTGACGATGCCGTGGCGATCGTAGTCGGGGTCGTTGCCAAAGGCGATTTCAAAGTCGTCTTTCAAGCCGATCAGGCTGGCCATTGCATAGGGCGACGAGCAGTCCATGCGAATCTTGCCGTCTTTATCAACCGTCATGAAGGCGAATGTCGGATCGACCACGGGATTGACGACTTCAACGTTAAGTCCGTACCGATCCGCGATCGGGCCCCAGTAGTGGATGCCGGCCCCGCCCATGGGATCCACGCCAATACGCAATCCCGCGTCGGCAATTGCCTGCATGTCGATCACGCTGCCCAGGTCATCGACGTAGGGCGTGATATAGTCGTGGGCATGGGTGGTCGTCGCCTGGAGCGCCTTGGCCAATGGCACCCGCTCAACGCCCGCCAGATCGGCCGCCAGCAACTCATTGGCTCGATCCTGAATCAGCCGGGTGGTGTTGGTGTCAGCCGGGCCGCCATTTGGCGGATTATACTTAAAGCCGCCGTCTGTCGGCGGATTGTGCGAAGGTGTGATCACGACGCCGTCGGCTCGCGGTCCGTCGTGATCGCGGTTGTAGGTCAGGATCGCATGGGAAATGACCGGTGTCGGCGTGTATTCATTGTCGGCGGCAATGAAGAGTTCAACGCCATTAGCGGCGAAGACCTCGATCGCTGTGGCCTGGGCAGGCTCGGAAAGCGCATGCGTGTCCATGCCCATATAGAGCGGGCCCGAAATGCCGTTGGCCTGACGATAGTCACAAATGGCCTGGGCAATCGCTGCAATATGCGCCGCATTGAACCGACCGGTTGTCGATGTGCCCCGATGGCCCGACGTGCCAAACGCCACGCGCTGCACAGGGTCGGCGCTGTCGGGGGTGATGGTGTAGTAGTCTGATACCAAACGCGGGATGTTGACGAGCATGGTGTAGGGTGCGGGCTTGCCGGCCAATTCATGCAGGGGCATCGATTTCCTCCACGGTTCGATGAGTGACGAACGATTGATTGTGAATCATTGTCAATCGTCAATTCACAATTGTCAATTGATCATTCCCGTCCCTTTGCGTCAGCTTTTGTCTCGGCGCGCGTCTAGCGTTTATAATCGTTCAGGTAACGTGTTTCCGAAGATCACGAACTCCGAAGGAATTATCACATGCGATTGACCTATCCGTTTACCGCGCTTGTGGGCCAGGAGCGCATGACCCGTGCGCTGATCCTCAACGCCATTAACCCGCTCATCGGCGGCGTCTTGATCCGCGGTGAACGCGGCACCGCGAAGTCGACCGCGGCCCGCGCCTTGGCTGCGCTGTTGCCAAGTATTGAGACAGTTCAAGGCTGCCGCTTCAGCTGCAATCCGGACCGTCCCGACATGTACTGCGACGAGTGTCAAAGCCGCATCGACAGTGGCGAGGTACTGCCCCGAGAGATCCGCTTTACGCCGTTTGTCGATCTTCCGGTTAGCGCCACAGAGGACCGCGTTGTGGGCACGCTGGACATCGAAAAGGCGATCCAGCAGGGTGAACGCCACTTTGAACCCGGGATCCTGGCGGCAGCCAACCGGGGCGTGCTCTATGTCGATGAAGTCAATCTGCTCGATGACCATGTCGTCGACCTGCTGTTGGACAGCGCTGCCATGGGCGTCAACGTGGTCGAAAGAGAAGGCATTAGCTTCCAACATCCCGCCCGCTTTGTTCTGGTCGGCTCCATGAATCCGGAAGAGGGCGATTTGCGCCCGCAACTTCTTGACCGCTTTGCTCACTCAGTTGATGTCGTCGGTCTCACCGATGCCCGTGATCGAGTCGAGATTCTGCGTCGTCGCGTCTTCTTTGAACAGGATCCGGACTCTTTCGCTGCTGCCTATGATGAGGCCGAAGAAGATCTCAGTAGCCGCATCATCGCTGCTCGTAAGCGCTATCCGCTGGTCACCTATACGGACCAGGATCTCTACACGATTGCCTCGCTTACGGCCAGCTTTAACGTCGACGGGCATCGCGCAGATATCGTGATCCTTAAGACCGCCCGCGCGCATGCAGCCTATGAAGGTCGCCTCGCCATCAGCGACCGGGACATCCTCCTAGCCGCAGAGCTGGCCCTGCCCCATCGCATGAAGAAGCAGCCCTTCCAGGACTCGGTGATGAGCCCCGAGCAACTGGAGAACAACATGCGCCGCGCGCGGGCCGAGGCGGAAGAGGCTCTTGGCGATGATGATGAATCGGACTCTGAAGCCGAGGGTAGCGCTTCATCCGATGAAAAAAAAGCATAGAGGGCGATGACTCAGATGTAAGTGATGCGCCCGAGGCGGGCGAGGGTGGTGTCTCTCAGCCCGATGCCTCGCCGCAACAGAGTTCATCGCCCGGTGACAACAAAGGCGCGCGCAAGCCCGTCCAAATCGGCGACACCTTTGAGACAAAGCGTCTCGATGCACCGTTGGACAAGATGACGCGTGAGCGCGCCGGCAAGCGTTCTTATACACGTACGGATCGCAAGCGAGGGCGCTACATCAAGTCGCGACCCGCACGCGAGAAGCGCGACGACATCGCCTTCGACGCCACCCTGCGTGCGGCCGCGCCCTATCAGCGCCAGCGCAAGGAGACGGCCAAGAACGATCTGGCGCTTCAACTGCGTACGGGTGATCTCCAGCGCAAGATCCGTGTGCGACGAACAGGTAACTTGATCCTCTTTGCCGTCGACGCCAGCTGGTCGATGGCGGCTAGTGAACGGATGGAAGCGACTAAAGGCGCGATCTTCAGCCTGTTGGTCGACGCCTATCAGCGCCGCGATCAGGTAGGACTGATCGTCTTCCAGCGCGACAAGGCGCGCCTGGTTCTACCGCCAACGAGTAGCGTTGACTTGGCCCAAAAGGCGCTCACGGATCTGCCTGTTGGCGGCAAAACGCCCTTGAGCAGCGGACTCTTTCTCTCCTGGCAGGTGATTGAAGGAGCCAAACGGAAGGACCCCGAGATCCGGCCTTTGCTTATTCTGCTAACCGATGGCGCCGGCAATGTCAGCATGACCGGTATGCCGGCCCAAGAAGAAGCCAACCGCATCGCAGAGCTTTACAGCCATGATGCCAATGTGCGTTCTATCGTCATCAACATGGAGCATGCAGCGTTTGACCGCGGCTTGGCCCAGAAGCTGGCTGATGCGCTGGGCGGCGTTTGCTACAATTTGCCCGAGCTACGTGCCGACACGTTGCTCTCGACGGTGCAACGCGAAATCAATACGTGATGCGGGCTGGCGCCGACCGGCCAATTGACGCATTCACCCTTCAAGCCGACCGCGGCAAGGAGCATAGGCAAGGCAATGAGTACCTATCCGGATGGTGAAGCCGCTGCAATCAAAGGTAGTTGGGAAAACCGGCTGCAGGAAGCGCAGCAGTTGGCAGCCAGCTTTAATGACAAGGCGTTGCCGCTCTACGAAAAGCTCTATACCCGTCTGAGCAAGATGCCGGTAGCCCAACGTAAGGCCGCCGGGGAGCGTCTGCAGAATATCTTTCTCCAGACCGCCGTGGACTATCAGGGCTATCTGACATTGCGCGGTCAGTACGACGAAGCGTTGATCGTGATCGACCGCCTGCGTGAGGAAACCGGCGCGGACGAGAACCAGATGTGGCAAAGCCATGCCGCCAACGTGCTGATTATGGCTGACCGCAACGACGAAGCGATCGACCGAATCCGGCAGGCTGGGATCATGGCCGAGCTTGATGAACTGGAAGCTATGGGCGACATCGCCATGATACATTTGCGTTTGGGGAATACGAAGGCGTCCGCCTCAACATTGGCGGAAATGGCGGAACTGGTTGAATCAGCAGACTTGAGCGATGACGCGCGAGCGCGCGATCAGGCGCTGGTTGCCAATCTGTCGGGCATGTTGGCGCTAGAGCAGGGTCACTTTGAACGGGCAGCAGATCTCTTTGAAGAAGCCATCGCGCTCGATCCCAACTACAAGCAGCAGCTATATCGCATCTATTCACGCATGATTCGTCTCGGCGATCCGTCCCGGGCCATTGCTTTTATCAAGCGCGATCAACGCAACCCGATCCGCACTGGCTTCTGGCATGGCGTTGCGCTTGATCAGCTGGGGGAGCCAGATGAAGCCGTCAAGCACTGGCAAAAGGTGGTGAATGTCGATCTCGCTACGAACGAAGAACCGCATTTGCTCGAGTACATCCTGGCACACTACTATTTGGGCGATGCCGAAGGCGCTGGCCTGGGCTTGGTGTTGAATGCGCTGCAAGAGGAAACGGGCGGCCAGTGGGCGCTTTTCCTGCTCGCAGGCGTTGGCTGGGCCCTGCGTGGCAATGTGGAGAATGCCCGGACCAATTTCTTTACGGGAATGAATCAGCGCCGGGCCAACGGCAATGGGTTGCTCTTGCCTTGGGAGTCCTGGAACTTTTTGTTGGATCTCCTTCCAGAAGAGGAGTTGGCCAACTACGCTGAATTCTTTGAAACAGAGCATGAACTCGCGGCGGAAACTGATGATAGTGGGGAGGACGCTGCATGAGTGCCCTGAACGTGCAGAAGGCGCCGTCACAAGATGAAATGGACGGCCTCATGGAGTTTGCCCGGCAGCTTGCCCAGGCTTCCGGCGAGATCATCCGACGCTACTATCGTTCCGACTACACGGTAGAGACCAAGTCGGATGATTCACCCGTTACGGTCGCTGACCGTGAGGCCGAAGAGGTTATGCGCGAGCTAATTGGCCGCAAGTTCCCCGATCATGGCGTCTTTGGGGAAGAATACGGCAAGCACCTGCCTAACGCCGCCTATCAATGGGTGCTGGATCCGATTGACGGTACCAAGAATTTCGTGGCCGGCGGCTATCTTTTTGGCACGCTCATTGCCCTGCTTCGGGATGGTCAACCTATTGTAGGCGTGATCAATCAGCCGATTCTGGGTGATCTGCTGATTGGCAACCGGGCCGGCGCCTGGCTCAATGATCGTCCGGTACATGTCCGCGCGTGCGACCGCGTCGACGATGCGATTCTGCTCAATACGCTGCATTGGAATGTGGAAAACTATCGGAATGGTGCGGCATTTGAAGCGCTCAGTCGTCGCGTAAGCCGCTACAACAATTGGGGCGATTGCCACGGCTACTACCTCGTCGCCACCGGCGGCGCCGATATCATGACCGATCCGATCATGAATGAATGGGATCTTATGGCACTAATTCCCATCATTGAAGGCGCAGGCGGGCGTATCACAGATTGGTACGGCAATGATCCGCTCTCCGGCGATCCAATCGGCGACAACGGCATCATCGCCACGGGCGGCACGATTCACGACGCTGTAATCGACGCGTTGAATCCGTAGGGATCACGACACGATGACAAGAAAGAGGGCCGTCGAAGCACGACGGCCCTCTTTCGTTTCTGACTCAGCTGTAGGGAAGTGGCGATCACGCCTTGGCCATAATCATGCCAACCCGTAGCGACTAAGGTAGACGGTACAGAAACCAGTATGGATCAGCTGGGAACGCGTTCTGCAGGCCGGAATCCCAGACGAAGTCCTGTCCGGTTGTGCTCTGCTCCAGGCGACGGTCGATGGTGCGCAGCTGATCGCTCAGCGCTTCGGGAAGATCGTTGCCAATGCGCTTCAGGATTTCTTCAATGCGCTGACGGTTGCGGATCTCAAAGGGATAGTTGGTCTGGCAGCGGCGACGGTCTTCGCCACACTCGTCCAGGAACCACCTCAGGCTGTCCAGACGCGCCTTGAGCTCCCGTTCCAGACGCTGGTTGAAGCGCGTATTGAGGCTGTAGATCGTGGCATCAGCCTTGCTCTGCACCTCGTCGAGCGTCGCCTGCTGCTCCGGCGCGAGTAGATCGCGCTCGCTCTGCAGGCGATGCAGACGCGAGAGCAAATCGCCGCCGGTCATCGTCAACTTCTCATCGCCGCGGGGCGTGCGCACGATCACCGTGCGATAGAGATCGTCATTAACAATATATGTTTCTAACTCTTCGACCATTTCTTGGGCAATTGCCAGATCGACAGCTGGATCTTCCGCCAACACATGGCTGGATTGGGACATAGAGCGCTCCTTACGAAAATGAAGTGCGGGAACAGGTCGGCGCTGGGTATGCCCGGCACCCCGGTTCTCCTACTTGCTATTGGTTGAACTTACCAGCGATGATGAACCTGTGCACGGATATATCGATCGTAGACTTTCTGCGTCGCTGCCATCTCACCTGCAGAAAGAGGTGGCAGGTCAGCCGCTGCGACATTGTCCTCGACCTGCTGGATATTCTTGGCGCCGGGAATTGCGCAGGAAACAGCGTCAAACATGAGGATCCACCGCAGCGCCAGTTGCGCCATACTGGCATCCTCGGGAACCAGCGCACGGATCTCCTCAACTGCCTGCAAGCCCGTGGCGTAATCGACGCCCGAGAAGGTCTCCCCCATGTCAAAGGCTTCGCCTTGACGATTGTAATTCCGATGATCGTTGGCTGCAAATGTGGTCTCCGCGCTCATCTTGCCGGTGAGCAGACCACTGGCCAAGGGCACCCGCGCCAAAATACCGATGCTGCGGGCTTGTGCTTCGCGAAAGAAGAGATCAATAGGCCGTAGCCGGAACATGTTGAAAATAATCTGAACCGTCTTTACGTTCGGATACTCAATCGCTTTGAGCGCCTCTTCGACCTTCTCCACACTGACGCCATAGTGCCGAATCTTACCCTCTGCCACCAAGTCGTCCAACGCGACAAAGGTCTCCGGCTGATAGTAGACCTCAGTCGGCGGGCAGTGTAACTGCACCAAATCAAGGCAATCAGTCTCCAGGTTGCGCAGACTACGCTCGACAAAGGCCGTTAAGTTTTTTTTGTTGTACCCGGCGGCCTCATGGGGGCTTAAGCGTCGCCCTGCTTTGGTGGCGACGAGGATTTCTTCCGACCGGCTTTTTCGCAACTTTGCAATCAGCCGTTCGCTGCGACCGTCGCCGTACACGTCAGCCGTGTCAATGAAGTTAATGCCCAGGTCAATCGCCCGGTTCAGGGCCGCCATGGACTTGTCATCGTCAACCTGACCCCAGTCCGCACCGATCGCCCACGCGCCAAAACTGATCTCCGATACTTGATAACCAGTTTGACCCAACATACGATATTGCATGGTTTTCCCTCAGATTATCCAGCGAATTATGTGCAAATGGGCACATGAATTTGTTTTGATCCGTCCATCCGGCCGCATTGAGTCAACCTACTCCGGCATCGAGACGTCATGAAGGCCTGAGCAGGTTCCTTATTTGGTAGCGTTCCTTCTGCCCATAACGCATTGATCTGCGCTGCCTTGTTTCTTCTACTCAGCTTGCAGTCACAACCTTCAATTTGCAACTCGCAATCCGCAATCGTCAATCCCTCATCAGCGCCGCGGTGTCCAACCAGAGCGTGACGGGCCCATCGTTGACCAGCGCCACCTGCATGTCGGCCTGGAAAACGCCCTGTTCCACCCGTATGCCTTCGCCGCGTAGAAGGGCGCAGAATTGTTGATAGAGGGGGTCCGCATGATCGGGGCGAGCGGCGTCGACAAAGCTGGGGCGACGGCCCTTACGTGCATTGCCGTAGAGCGTAAACTGGCTCACCGCGAGCACGGCGCCATCTACATCGGCCAGACTGAGGTTCATTTTGCCTGCTTCATCTTCGAAGATGCGCAGACCGGCGATCTTGCGAGCGAGATAGGCTGCGTCCGCTTCGCCATCCGCATGGGTGATGCCAAGGAGGACAAGAAATCCCGTTTCAATGGCGCCGACGGTGCTGCCTTCCACGGTGACGCTGGCTTGGCTGACGCGTTGAATCACTGCGCGCATGAGGTTCATTACCTTGACAAAAAGAACGTATGTTCGTATAATTTGCCTACAATGGCAAGCTTCCGTGTTGCGCCCGATACAAGTCAAAAATTGAGCCTATTGGGCGATGAAATGCGCTTTGAACCGGCCGGCAATCAGCCCACGGCTGAAGGTACCGTCAGCGCGCCACGGGGTGCCGCCGTGGACAAGCCCAAGCCATTGCCATGCATCTCCGAAGTGAGCACTCCATACGGTAAGAAGCCTTTGTTAAAAGCAATGGTAACCACTGCCTGCGAGCGCAACTGCTTCTACTGTCCCTTTCGGGCAGGGCGTTCCAAGACCCAGCGTGTCACCTTTGCGCCAGATGAAATGGCCGCCACCTTTGATGAGATGCAGCGCGCCCGTGTGGTCGATGGCCTTTTCCTCTCATCCGGCATCATTCAGGGCAGCGTTTCCACCCAGGATAAGCTCATCGACACGGTTGAAATCGTGCGGCGTACGTATGGCTATCGAGGCTACGTCCATCTGAAAATCATGCCCGGCGCCGAGCGCGAACAGCTTCGCCGGGCGATGCAGCTCGCTGATCGCGTCTCCGTTAACCTTGAAGGGCCTACCGAGCAGCGCTTGGCCGCGCTTGCGCCCAAGAAGGACTACTGGCACGAGTTGATTCAGCGCCTGCAGTGGATTGCGCAGATCAGAGCCGGCGAAGCCGTCCGGGCCAGCGTCGTGACCCAATTCGTCGTCGGTGCGGTTGGCGATACGGATCTTGAGTTGCTGCAGGTCTCGGACCACCTATACAATCAGCTTGGTTTGAAGCGGACCTATTTTTCGTCCTTTAGTCCGGTGAGCCAAACGCCGTTTGCGGATCGACTACCGGCGTCGCGACAACGTGAACATCGCCTCTACCAGGCCAGCTTCCTGCTGCGTGACTATGGCTGGAATGTGGAAGATATGCCATTCCAGGCGGATGCAAACCTGCGGACAGACGTTGATCCTAAGCTGGCGTGGGCGCAAGAAAACCTCCGTGAAGCGCCAGTAGAACTGAATCGGGCATCACGTCATGAATTGCTACGCGTGCCCGGCATCGGTCCCAAGTTCGCAGACGCCATTCTGCGTGCCCGCAAGGGTGCTAATCTGCGCGAACTCAGCCATCTGCGTACTTTGGGGCTGCGCGATCTGGACAAGGTTAGCCCCTTCATTCTTCTGGATGGCCACCGTCCTATGCAGCAGCTTTCGCTCTTCTGAGCCAAGCGAGGGCGTAGACCAACACGCTTTCCTTGACTCTATGTTAGCCATTGACGGCGAACATCTGATCGCGTTCTGGACCCACCGAGACATACTCAACCGGCACGCTCGCCAGCTCGCTCAGGCGCTGAATGTAGGCTCGCGCCGCCGTGGGCAGGTCTTCCCAGTGCCGGCACTCGGCCGTGGACACTTTCCATCCCTCCCACGCCTCGTAAACGGGTGTGACGCGGTTGAGCAGTGGGGTGTCGGGCATCGAGTCGGTGATGATTGTGCCGTCAGGCAGGCGATAGCCGATGCAGATTTTGAGTGTATCAAAGTCATCTAGTACATCCAGCTTGGTAATCGCCAAACCGGTCATGCCATTTAGCCAGGCCGCGTATCCAATTGCGACACCGTCGAACCAGCCGCAACGCCGAGGCCGCCCGGTCGTGGCGCCATATTCGCTACCAACGTCGCGCAGTTTCTGCCCATACGCATCGTGCAACTCAACCGGGAAAGGACCATCTCCGACCGCAGTGCTGTAGGCCTTGACAACGCCAACAACTCGGTCGATCGCGCCCGCAGGCAGCCCGGCGCCGGAGGGCGCAAAGGCTGCGGTCGGATTGCTGCTGGTCACGTAGGGATAGATGCCCCAGTCGAGGTCACGCATAACGCCCAATTGACCTTCAAGAAGAATGGCTTTGTCTTCCTCGAAGGCTGTGCGCGTCATGGGCACTGTATCGATGATGCGATGGCTGAGCTGCTGCCGATAGTCATCGAGCAGCGCTACCAACTCCGCCGCATCCACGGGCTCACCACCCAGCACCTCGATCTTGCGATTAACCGTCTGCAGCGCACTGTCAAGCCGGGCTTCCAGCCACTCGGGCTGAAGCAGATCGCCTAGACGCAGACCGGAACGGGCTGCCTTATCGGCATAGGCGGGGCCTATGCCGCGCTTGGTTGTCCCGATTGTGTCATCGCCGCGCGCCTTTTCTTCCAGCTCGTCCAGCGTACGATGATAGGGCATCACCATCTGTGCACGGGCGCTCAGCCAAAGGTTGTCCAGGTCAACGCCGGCGACTTTCAGATCGGCCATCTCTGCCAGTAGCGCCTGGGGATTGACCACGCAGCCGGAGCCGATAATGTTTTGTGTCCTGGGATTGAAGATGCCGCTGGGGATCAAGTGTAAGGCGTGCTTGCCATAGTCGTTGATGACGGTGTGGCCGGCGTTGTCTCCGCCCTGAAATCGAATGACGACGTCAGCGTTCTGAGCAAGGTAGTCGATAATCCGTCCCTTGCCTTCATCACCCCACTGGGCTCCAACCACAGCCGTTACAGTCATAGTACACTCCAACCCGATTGAAAATGCTCGTTTGATAGAAGATGGCGCTTAGCGATTTGGCTGAATCTGATAGTTTGGCGCTTCCTTGGTAATCGTCACGCTATGCGGATGGCTCTCCTGGTAAGATGCCGCGCTGATGCGCACGAATTGGGCCTTTTCCCACAGATCGGGAATGGCGCTGGCCCCTACATAGCCCATCCCGCTGCGCAGGCCACCCATCAGTTGGAAAATGAAATCCTTGAGGAATCCCTTATACGGCACTTGTCCCTCGATGCCTTCAGGCACCAACTTGCCGCCGACATCGGGCGAAGCATTGCCGCTGCGCATTTGGGCCGTCTGATAGCGATCGGCTCCGCGGCCTTTCATCGCGCCCATGCTGCCCATGCCCCGATATTCCTTGAACGATCGCCCTTCGCGAATGACAATATCGCCGGGCGACTCATGCAGACCGGCCAACAAGCTGCCCAACATCACTGCCGATGCGCCCGCCGCCAGAGCCTTGGTGATGTCGCCACTGTAGCGAATGCCACCATCGGCCACAATAGGTACGCCCAACTCACGTCCGGCCATCGCACACTCGGCGATCGCTGTGAGTTGCGGCATCCCCGCGCCGCTGACAATACGCGTGGTGCAGATAGAGCCGGCGCCCACCCCGACCTTGACTACGCTTGCACCTGCCGCTGCCAGATCGCGCACGCCGGCAGGCGTCACGACATTGCCGGCCAAAATCGGTATGTCGGGATACTGGCTTCGAATCGAACGTAGCGTCTCCAAGACGCCACGGCTATGGCCATGGGCCGTATCGATGGCCACAGCGTCAACGCCAGCTTCGATGAGCGCCTGGGCTCGCTGCAGGCCCGCTTCGCCGACGCCAATCGCACCGGCGACCAGCAGACGGCCCCGTTCATCTTTTGCCGCCGCCGGAAAGTCCTGGCGTTTGAGAATATCTTTGTAAGTAATCAATCCCTTGAGATTGCCTTCGTCGTCAATCAACGGAAGCTTCTCGATACGGTAACGATGGAGAATTGCCTGGGCTTCTTCCAGTGTCGTACCAATTTTGGCCGTTATCAGCTTTTCGTCGGTCATGAAGTCGGAGATTGGCCGCTCGTAGTCGGTGGCAAAGCGTACATCTCGATTCGTGAGGATGCCCAGCAGCCTTCCTGCATCATCGGTAATTGGCACCCCACTGATGCGATAGCGACTCATGACAGCCTCGGCATCAGCCAAGGTGGCGGTTGGCAAGAGCGTAACTGGGTCGACGATCATGCCGCTTTCGCTGCGCTTGACCTTATCGACCTCTTCGGCCTGATCTTCCATGGAGAGGTTGCGATGCAACACGCCCAAGCCGCCCTGTCGCGCAAGCGCAATGGCCAGATCTGCCTCACTGACGGTATCCATAGCGGCGCTGATCACAGGAATATTTAGAGGCAATTTCGGATGAAGAGGGAATGCAATATCGACATCTGCGGGCAGAATTTCTGCATAGCCCGGCGTTAGCAACACATCGTCGAAGGTCAGCGCTTCCTTGGAGAAGCGATTTGCGACCTGCTCAATTAGCTTGCCATTCGTCGTTTCTGGACTGTAAGCGGATTCCTGAGTGGAAACCATCGACATAGATTCTTCCTCCATAAAATGGATAGCATTTCTGATGGATTATTCTACCATCCCTGATGATGACGACCAACACATTGGGGTCTGGAAACGTGCCTGTTCGATAGACTTTCATTCGAAACATGGCGGTAGGTCCAGAATCTGCAAGCTGTTGCCGGAAAGATGACAACATGCGACAATGAGGGCAATGAGCGACTTAAATGACGACCACATGATTCGGCGCATGAAAGATGCCTTGCTGCGTCTACGCTTGGTGCCGGACGCGCGCGTCACTGTCGTTGAGGAAGATGAATCAGTCGATGCGCGTGAGTCTGTACGCCAACTGGCTCGGAGTCGTATCGCGTCAATTTTGCGCCAACTTCGCGCCGTTCATGGCTATAGCTATGAGCAAGTTGCGGAACAGACCGGACTCTCGCAACAGCTACTCTTCGACGTTGAGTACAAGGATCGCCGTCTGACCATGTCGGAATTGCAGGCACTGGCGACCTGCTATCAAGTCAGCCCGAGCGACATTCTAGGCATCGATCTTGAGTAGTGGATGAGTACGGAACGGGTTGAAATGACCTGGCGGATGACATGCACGACCTTCTTGAGCGTAGCGGCATTCTACCCACCATTCGCCTGTTTCGGCGCGCTATGGGGGACTTCGGCAGTGACGGTGCCGGCTCAATGGCCGCGGCGCTGGCCTTCCACACGACGATATCCTTGGTGCCGCTGATGCTCATCTTCATTAACTTGGCGGGCCTCTTCTATCCGGATGAAATCGTTGACGGACAGATTGTCGAGCAAGCAGAAACTTACATCGGCGCGGGTGCCGCCCAACTCGCCGAAAATGTACTCAAGCACAATCAGCGTTTGCTGAGCTCGGAGGATCCGAGCTGGACTGTGATTGTGACCGCCGTTATTACGGGCGTTACCCTATTCTATTTTGCATCAGGCATGTTTCACCAGCTCAAGGTATCTCTGAACTCCATTTGGGGCATTCGTTCAGAATATGTTCCCACTTTTCGTAGCGGCATCATCTACTTCGCGATTGACCGGCTCGTTTCCGGACTGCTGATGTTGGGCGTTAACGTCTTCTTGGTTTTTCTTGTCCTCGTTTCAGCCATCTTGGCTACCTCAGAGATTATCCTCGTTGCGTTCTGGCCGGGATTGCAACCTTATCTGCCATATCTACATATCGCTGTCTCTCCCTTTTTCGTGGTAGTGCCTTTTGCGCTTATCTACAAATACTTGCCCGACGCCACGGTATCTTGGCGCGACGTGTGGATCGGTGCTGCGGTGACGTCAATCCTTTTTGCTCTGGGCACGCGTCTGATTGGCATCTACCTCAACAACGCCCGTCTTGTAAGCCTATATGGTGCAGTGGGGGCCTTTATCATGATCCTCCTCTGGATATACTACACTGCCATGGTTGTGCTCTATGGCGCAGAGTTCACGAAGGTGTACGCCAACACCCATGGCTCCAGTATCGTGCCCTCAATTCCATTGGAGCGCTATTTCTTTGGCAAACAGTGGGTCTCAGCTCCGCCGGGGTCAGCCAAATTAGAACGGGACCTTGAATGACGCAGCCCCAAGGATTAACGGATCAAGAAGCCGAAGCCCGTCGAGCTCAAGGTCTTGGCAACGATGTTGAGTTGCAAACCAGCCGATCCTACGGCGAGATCATTCGGCGTAATCTCTTCAACTTTGTTCATCTTGTGCTCTTCGCCATTGGGGGTGTCTTTATTCTGATGGGGCGCTGGGGCGACGCCTTTAACAGCGCCGGACTGATCTTAATCAATGTGACGATTGGCGTAGTCCAGGAGGTGCGCGCCAAGCGGAAATTGGATGAGATTGCGTTGTTGACTCGCCCAAAGATTGCAATCGTACGCGGTGGCGAGGAGCGCTCTGTAGATCCCAGCGAAGTTGTCCAGGGCGATGTCGTTGTTATTCGCCCTGGCGATCAACTCGTCGTAGATGGCCCGATCCTCAGCGGTACGGTCGAGATTGACGAATCGCCCTTAACCGGTGAAGCCGATCCGGTCAAAAAGTCAGTCGGTGAGGAGGTCATGTCAGCCAGCATCTGTCTTAGCGGTACAGCCATGTATGAGGCCATCAACGTAGGTCGTGAAAGCTACGCCTATCAGACTGCAGAGACGGCCCGCACGTTCTCGGTTGAGAAGACGCCGCTCCAGCGCCAAGTAGATTACTTGATTCGCATACTGTCGCTGCTCGCCATTTATCTGCTTATGCTGCTCTTTTTTGCTTCTCAAATCCATCCGGAGATCCCCTTCTTGCGTAACGTACAGGTAGCGGCTGTACTCATGGGTTTGATCCCGGTCGGTATGTTTTTTATTACGATTGTTTCTTACGCGCTTGGCGCTGTCCGTCTTCTTGACCAAGGCGCGTTGATTCAGCAGACGAATGCTGTCGAGTCATTGGCCAATGTCGATATTCTCTGCACGGACAAGACCGGAACGCTGACGGCAAATCGCATCGAGTATCGTGCCGCCTCTCCGCTAAATGGAAGCGTGCGTGAAGAAGTGGAAGTCGCACTAGGAGACTTTGCCCACAGTGCGTCGGTTACCAGCAAGACGAGTGAAGCACTTTTAGCAGCTCTGCCGGGCAATACGCTGCCCCTGGCTGACGAAGTTCCTTTTTCTTCCGCACGCAAGTGGAGCGCAGAAGCCTTTGACACGCCGACTCGTCGCGGCGTCTATGTGCTCGGTGCGCTCGAAATGCTGGCCCCGTACCTCGACGACACGTCCGGCCTGGCAGAGCAAGTTAGCGCATTCTCTGAGCAAGGCTTACGCGTGCTTATCTTCGCGGCAAACCAATCTGTAACTGTACTGTACCCCAATGGCGAAGAGCCCGTACTCCCGGAACTGAAGGCGTTGGCCATCTTGACCTTTGGCGATGAGCTCCGACCTCATGTCCGGGAAACGCTGGCGGGTTTTCGTGCCGCAGGCGTAGGTCTAAAAGTCATTTCGGGCGACAATCCGGAAACAGTGGCAGCCCTGGCCCAACAGGCTGGGATCGGCGGGGAGATATTGCTCGTTTCCGGTCCGCAACTTGCTGAGATGAGTGAAGTGGAGTTTGACCAGGCAGCAGAAGAGGCTACTGTTTTTGGCCGTATCTCACCGGACCAGAAGGAGCAACTGGTGGACGCCCTGCGCCGTAACGGCCATTACGTCGCCATGACCGGTGACGGCGTCAATGATGTGCTCTCTCTGAAGAAAGCCAATCTTGGCATTGCCATGGAGAGCGGCAGCGCCGCCACCCGCGGCGTCGCCGACATCGTGTTGCTCGGTGATTCTTTTGGGGCATTGGTGCCGGCTTTCAGCGAAGGGCAGCGCATCGTCAACGGCATGCAAGGCATTATTCGCCTCTATTTGGAACGTGTCTTTACCGCCGCGTTCCTATTCGTTTCCGTGGCCGTGGTTGGCCTCGGCTCGCCTTTCGTGCCCAGCAATATGGCCATGTATGCGTTGATTGTGGTTACAGCTCCCACGATATTGATGGCGCTCTGGGCACAGCCGAAGCAAAAGGTCGATATGCGCATTTCGTCTGCGCTCTATTTCACCCTTCCCGCTGCGTTCTTAGGCGCCCTGATCGGTCTGCTTTTCTATACGGGCGGCTATTTCTTTGTCATCAATAATTGGGCAAACTACGACATAACCATAGCTCAAATCCAAGCATTCGAAGATCAACTTGGCTATACCTTGACCAGCTCAGACATGGCGATTGCGTCGGCTGCCAATCTGGTCGGCCGCTCAGCCATGACCGCATTTCTTGTTTTGGTTGGCCTGATTCTCATCAATTTTGTGCTCCCTCCCTTCGACTATTTCGCCGTCAGTGTCGATAAGGTTGAGAGTAAACGGATGCTTGCCGTCTCTATTTTGATGGTGGGTGTCTATGCATTTATTGTGGCTTTCCCGCCACTGAGAAATTTCTATGAGGTGATCGTTTTACGACCAGTGGACTATTTGCTTGTCGTGATTGGGGCAGTAATCTGGACGGTCATCACTCGAGAGTTTTTCAAACGCGAATTGCTACAACGCTTTCTACAAGGCGGCTATTGAGTAATCGCTTGATCTGGATCTGGCGCTTTAGACGCTCGCTACGTGAGTGAACTCGAATTCATACCAACCATCGAAGAACTACCTGAAAAACTATCACCGCGCCGGCAAATCGTTTGCTCAGATAGACAGTCGGCCGCCGCTAAGAGAGTGACTTTGACCCGATGAACAGCCATCTTGAGTTCCAAACTGCCGTTGAAAAGATCAACAAGTATGCCAGCAGTGAGAGCGGTGATACCGTTGAAGTGATCGAACGACCCCACGGTGGTCTGAGCATTGTGGTTGCCGATGGGCAACGCAGCGGTCGTAGCGCCAAGATCATTAGCAATATTGTGGTGCGCAAGGCAATCAGTCTTCTAGCCGAAGGTGTACGCGATGGCGCGGCAGCCCGGGCGACACATGACTATCTATTCCTTCAACGCGGTGGTAAGGTCAGCGCAGAATTTTTCATCGTCAGCGCTGACCTCATCTCTCAGACCTTGGTCGTAAGTCGCAACGCACGTTGCCCAATTCTTCTACGCAAAGATGATGAGATCCAGTGGATGGACGAGGACTCAGAAGCGATCGGTATCTATCGCTATACCAAGCCCTCAATTGAAGAAATACCGCTTTGCGCCAATATGACACTACTTGTTTTTACTGATGGAGTATGGAGCGCAGGCGGCCAAAGCGGCAATCGTATTGACCTGCCCACGCTGCTCAGGCAGGTCGACCCGTGCGGCGATTGCCCCGCTGAGGTGATTGCTGACGCTGTGCTCCAAGAAGCCATGCGTTTGGACAAGGGGCGCCCCCGTGACGACGCGACGGTGCTTGTGATTAAGGTTGTGGCCAACCCCCGACGCGACGCCGTGCGTCGCATGAAGATGCGCATTCCGATCTAGCGTTCCGCCAATCTTGAATTGACAACTCGCTTCTCTATCGCGGAACCTAAATGAATCGGCAAGAACATGTTCGTAGACTCGTCAAATAGAGATTGTCGATGCACTAGCCGCACAGAGCAAACGACATCATCACCATTCGTGTAACTGAATCTGCTTACCTGCGCCAAGCTGTCTATGGAGAGCTAAATGACGATGGAGCAACCATTGCCTCTGATCAAAGTAGTCGGGATCAGTGCCAGCGGCAAGTCTACCCTGGTTCAGGAGTTGCGCAGTCGCGGTTATGATGTGCGCCCTGTCAGCCAGGAACACAGTAATGTTCCCAGCCTATGGCGCCACTTTGAAAAACCTCAGTGGCTGATTTTTCTGGATGCCTCATTAGAGGCACAGCGAGTGCGACGCCCTGATGTTTCGTGGAGTACTGACTGGCATTGGACAGAAAAGTTGCGCCTCCAGCAAGCGCGTGACCATGCCGATATTGTCATCGACACCTCAGAAATGACGCCGGCAGGTGTAGCCGCGTTGGCGATACTCTTTTTAGAGCGGAATCGAGTCCGGCATGTGTCGGAACCGCTGCCACCCCTCGCTGCCACCGGCGGCGCCCGCAAGGGCTAGGCAAACGATGATGGTTGGGGCCGAATAAGATAGACGCGGGGCTTGAAACTGAAAGCAGGAGAAGGGCTGATCGGGGGACAGCCCTTCTCCTTTATTAAAACCGGGTTCGATCGGCCACACGGTGCAATGCGTCCACCCAACAATGGTCACGAATGTCCATTGGGAGTAGTGCCATCGGGGGATTGACACTAATCGTACCCGGGTACTACACTTGTTGAATTGAAAGCGTCAAACAGCTTGCATCCACGGCATCTAAGATCTCTTCGGGTTGACTTAGTCTTGCCATGAGTTCGCTTGCGAAGCTTCTGAGCGTCTTTTCCTTAATTCCGGAAATCGCATCAAACTCGGAATCGGTCAAACTGAAGTGATAGCCCTTGTGACCGTCCATTACCGCTGCAGTTGGCGCCATCAACAGCTTTCGACGAAACTGCTGATTGACGACTGCCGTACAAAGAAGCCTGTTCAGATCATCACTTTGATTGATTGAGTCCAGGTGGATAATCGGTCGTCGACCAATTGCTGGCGACTCCACCAAGCCCTGATTGTTCATGAATCACCCTTGTCTACCTGACCTGAGATAGCTGGTCAGATCTCCAACATGCTTGCTTCAGCCTTCTGAGAGAGCGCCTGTAGGGTACGTACGACCCGCATCCCAGAAGAAAAGGAATATGCCTGCGGCAATAACAAGGTCTCCCAAACTAAACGCTGCACGGAGAGGAAACCAACTTGGCGGCACAATGCGATCAGCGAAGATCGCCAGCTTCGTTTCTGTTTCCGGCAAGAGTTGATCCTTTGAGCCGCCGAGCCGCTCGCCGTACGCCCACTGGCTAACATCGAGCGTTGGATCTAATTTGTATATGGTTTCAGGACTTATCGGCATAAGTCCGCCATTGATCAAGATGACGGATAGATTTAGCCCCAAGCCAAGCCCGAGTAAACAAAGCGAACGATTTTTTCGATTGAGCCAAACGAACAGGAGCAAGAGCCCTTGCGATGTCACCAGCACGGCTGCTGACAACCCATACCCTGCGAGCCTCTCAGTGCCTGGCAAGAAGAACACCAACACTTGGGGCAAGACGGATACCGGCACAAGCCAGACGGCCACTAGGTCGGGAATGATCAGACCGTGTTGAGCCCGGGCTGCTCGAGCATAGCCAGCGAACACGCCAGCTAGCAGTACAAGTGCAAGAAGTCCCAATGACTCAGCCGTTCTCCGTGTACAAGACTGTCAACTACGTTGCAGACCGTTAGGCTGGCCGACAGCCAACTGCGCTCTTAAAAGTCGCTTGATGTGCCTGGCGCAGCGGCGCCGATTGCCATAAGAAGGATGGTGCCGATTGCAATGGCAAGCCGCACTTGGTTGCGGTCGATGCGAGCTGTGCGTAATCCGGCCAGGTAGAGTTGAGCTTTCATGATTCCTCCATTTGAATAGTCTGACGAATCCTTGAACTGCCCTGCTTGCAGTGGTGAGGTGTCAACCTCGTTTCAATGGTTTAATCATTGCACGGGGTTGGCATCAGAGTAGGCATCAAATGAGGCTCATACTCAAAACTTGGGGAGATTCTAGTTGCAGGATACGACAAGACGCCCCTGATAAAGCGGATCAGGAGCTGCCTGCGTGTTTTTTTGTTGGCTAGATTGTGCTAGCTTCTTTGAAGCTACCAGCTTCTGTCTTCGTGGGGAACCGTCAGCTGATGGAATAGATCAATTGTCTGTTCCGACGGAGAGAGGTTTAGTTCTTTGTGCAGCGCGAGGCGGCATTGTTCAAATTGACGGACGATTTCGGCACGGTTCCCGGTGGCGGCGTAGAGGGACATCGCCAATCGATGCGCTTCTTCCCAACAGCTATCCAGGTGTATCATTTGCTCGCAGGTAGTCAGAGCGCCGGCATAGTCGCTCATCTCGTATTCCAGGGTTGCAAGCTGAAGGAGCGCTTGGCGATAGAGCCGTTCGAGTCGCGAGCGTTCCACAGACGCCCATTCGTCCTCAATCTCTGGGCAGTAGTCGCCCCCGTATATTTCAATCGCACGCCGGAGTGCCGTGGCGCACTCAACTGGATTTGCAATGCGCTCCGCTCGCGTGATTTGATCTAGAAATGCATCGACGTCATACTCATAGTCGGCAAGGCGGTTAATGCGATAGAGATCGTCCTCGAAGATCACAATGTCACCCCCAACCGCTGTGCGGAGGCGATATATGCTGTTCTTGAAGCGCGTCTTTAGTTGGCCGGGCGTTGCGTCAGGCCAGAAAATGGCCCCAATCTCCTCGCGCGTCAAGCCATTCGGGTGGGCAATTAGGCAGTAGAGCAGGTCACGTGAAATCAGTGTTTTCCAGTTTGTATTGTTGAGATATGTACCATTTAGGAACACTTCTGTGCGTCCTAGGGCACGAATCTGAAGGGCTGCGCAGGTTGTCAAGCGCTCTGCAAGTCGTTCAGGCGGATTTTGCCGGATCGCACGCCGTGCGGAACTGATTTGCAGTTGTACCGCCAGCGACTCGCGGAAAATGGCGTCGCGCTGCGTAGCAAGCGATGCCGGGGTTGAGATTGACCGCAAGGTCTCGACAATAGGCTGTACCGCCGAAAGAATCATGAAGCGATATTGGAACGCTGCCACTCGTTTTAGAGTCGTTGTGAGTAAATCGGTAGCCTCTGCCTCGTTTCCTTTAGACTGAAGGGCTGCCGCCATGTAGAGCTGAGCGATTAAGATCTCGATGATGTAGACATCATCGCCCAATAGAGAAACGGCCTTCTTCAAGAGCGGAATCGCGGCCTCAGGTTGGCCGTGGAGAAGATGGATCCGGCCAGCCGTCAATTCATAGATGCCGCGCTCGTAGGTTGAACGATCGGCAATGGCTTGGTCACTGGCCTTTTCCAGTTGTGTGAAGGCTTGGTGTACATCTCCACGAAGAGCCGCCAACCATGCTCGCTGTACATTGCCGTAAAGAACTAAGAACCGATAGCCAATTTCGGTAGCAATTGATACAGTATCATCGAAAAGAAGCTCGGCGGAATCATGCAAATCTAGGTCTAGGAACAGGTCGCCAAGACTAGCGTAAGCAGATACTTCTCCACGTCGATACGCTGTTCTTTCAGCACATGAGATTGCCTCAACCAAATTCTCCATAGATTGGTTGAGCTGGCCGCGTTTATGGTAGATAACACCGAGATTGTTCAGTACAAGGCTCAGACGCTGAATCTGTCCGTGTTTCCGCCATGTGGTTGCTGCAAATTCCATGTTTGCTAAGGCATCATCGATATCTCCTATCCCCATTTGCGTAACGGCAATGTCCATGTACAAGGTTGCAACATCTTGTTCTATGTTCAGCTCCTCAAAGAGTCCAAGAGCTCCCCGCAAGAAACCGAGCGCTTTAGCCGGATACCCTTGCCCACGATAGCACAAGCCAATATTCTTCTGAATCAGGGCACGCATTTCCCGGAGGCTACGGTCCTCGTCAGGTAGCGAATCTATCAGCGCTAGCGCGGCGCTGCTCTCCTGTGCTGCTGGCTCGTAGTCACCCAGCAAACGAAGCGTGACCGCACGCCATGCTGAAAGCCGTACCATCGCCGGACGGTGCTCATCCGGTTCGTCAAGCGCGAGCAAGCCCTCTTCCGCACGGTCAAAGAGCGCCAGCCCTTCCTTCATGTTGCCCAGTAGTACGAGCGCCACACCACGAACAGCATGAAGCTCTGGCCAGCGTTCACGCATGAAGAGGGGGATTGTGTCAGTCCATTTGTCAACGAGTTGGATTCGCCCGGCACGAATCAAATGCGGACCAGCTTCGATGATCAGGTCTGCGAGCGCGGGCACCTCGTCTAAACGCTGCAATATATGAAACGCACGTTCCCATTCTTGATTCTTTCGCAGCCACTGCGCCAATTTTCGCAGAATTGCCGTTTCGTCCTCCGGCAATTTTGCCCGCAAGCGGTGTAGCAAGAAATCCTGGAATAGGCGGTGGAAGCGCAGCCAGAGGCCGTCTTCGCCAACAGGTTGAACAAAGAGTCCATTGCCGATGATTTCGTCCAAGAGCGGCTGCCACTCTGTGCCCAAGGGATACCAATCCGGCTCGAACACTTCACGGCAGAGCTCGGCGTCGAATTCCTCGAGTACGGCCGCTCGCATCAAGAATATTTGCCGCGCCTGATCCTGCTGTTCAAGCACTTGTTGCGTTAGATAATCGTAAACATCAACACCCGCGGCACGAGCTTGGCGCATCCGCGAGTTTTGGAATGGAGATGTTGTGTGAGCAGAGAGCATGAGGCCCGTAATCCAACCCTCGGTGAAATCGGCAAGCTCCGCCGCCGCATCAAGTGATATTTCGCGCTGAAAACGATGTTGTATCAGCGCCTGGACCTCTTCTGTGGAAAACGCAAGCATGGCATCATCAATGCCCGTTGCTTGCCCGCGCGCAACCAACAGCGCCATGTTCGGTAATGCCAACGACTTGCGCGAAGATAACACCACATGACAGTTTGGCACGCAGTTTTGAATGAAGCGGCTCACAAAATGATCGATCTCTGGCTGACCGTCTACAAAGTGATAGTCATCGACGATGAGGACAAAGTCCTCTGTGACCGTGTCATAGAGTTCATTGACTGTGTTGACGACGACCTGATCGAGGGTAGCTTTGTTTTCGGCGTAGCTACGCAAGATCGCATTTGATTGAAGACCAAACTGAGGGAAACGGTGCGTAATCGAGGCAAACCAGTGTGCGATAAAGCGATGAGGATCAACATCAAGGTCGTCGACCGTGTACCAGCAAACCGGTCTTTCGCCAGCAGCAGCCCATTGCGTCAACAAACAAGTCTTTCCATAGCCGGCAGGGGCCGTTAAGAGCACCAGGGCAGCCGACGCCATGACGTCAAACTCGTCGAGCAACTGCTGACGAGGCAGGAGATTCCCCTGGTGTCGTGGCGGCAAGACTTTTGTCTTGGTAATCAATTGTGACATGTGCAGTCTAAAAACGAGGTAACGAATGATGCATGGTTGCGCATTCACGCATAAGTAAGTATAGCGCAGAACCGCGGCTATTGCGAATCTATTTTCGCAGAAGCCCCCTGCGCGTTGGTGAAGTCCGGAATCGGGCTGCTCTCATTTGTGCGATTGTGCCGTCGCTGCTACATGACAATGGCTGCAACAATGTGAAGATGGAGGATTGACGGGGAGCGAAGGTATGATTGATGTGGTCAATCCAAGTCGAGCTTGTATCCGTATCCGCGAATGGTCGATATGAAGCGCGGATCATCACTGTCATCGTCCTCGATGCGGCTGCGCACGCGGCTGACCATGCGATCAATATTGGCGTCGTAGACGTCACCTTGGGCCTCGGGCCAGACCACCTGCGCGATTTCATCTTTGCTTACGACGCGCCCGCGATTCTGAAAGAGGTACCACAGAAGATCAAATTGCTTGACGCTCAGCGGCGGATCTAGTGGGTGGCCATCTACATACACCTGACGCGTGGAGTGATCAACGCGCAACGCTGGTTCCTGTACAGCGATGAGGGCAGGAGCTGTTAGCGTGGCAGCAGGATCCTGAAAACGGAAGAGCGTCGAGGCAAACTGTACTTCCGTGCCGTCCTGCAGCCATGACGTTGAGCCGGCAGAGAGGCGGTTTCCATTGACATAAATTCCGTTTTTGCTGCCAAGGTCAGCAACTTGATAGACTGTTTCAATGCGGCGAATCTCAGCGTGATGACGCGACGCAAACTGGTCTTCAAGCATTATCTGGCATTCAGTTGAGCGCCCGATCTTGACGATCTCGTCAGTTAGTTCGTACTCTTTCCCCGCTTGAGGTCCGCTCAGGCAGATGAGTTTTCCAACTCTGCTCACATTTCAATCCTTTGATCATGCTCACGCGGCTGTGCTAGAATAGGTTTAGAAAGAGGAAACCTGAATTGTGCGTTGTGAACTGCTTATATTTTGTAACTCAAAGCCAAACTATACCAGCAAGCCCATCGTGTGGCAAGACTTGCGGCGAGATGCTTGTCATGACTCCGCTGGGCTTGTTGGCGCCCCTGGTTTTCTGTTTCCCGCGAGAGTAAGATCGAAGGCATGACATCATCGTCGCAGGGAACCCCTCCTCAGGACGAACAAGAACCCAACGCTGTTCCCATCGAGCCTGAAACAAGCGAGCCAGACACAGGCTTGCGCGATCAAGAAGCCTCGGATATGGTCGCGGTCGACCAGGATCCACTGGATCGTGAGCCGCCTAGCCTACTCGGACAGCGAGTCGGCATGTTTCGGATTGGCGAACGATTGGGCGGCGGTGCACACTCATCAGTTTATCGCGCGATCAATGAGGAAACGGATGAAGTCGTCGCGCTCAAGGTGCTCTCACCCGGCGCTGATCGAGTCGCTCGTCAGCGCTTCCGTCATGAGGCGCGCACTGCACTCACTCTTGACCATCCTCATGTGGTCCGCACACTCTCTGTAGAACGGGTTGCTGATGACGGTCTCGCGTACATTGCACTGGAATTGATCGAGGGTTTCAGTCTAGGCGATCTGCTGGATCGCTATCGTCAATTGAGCGTCCTGGACGCGTGCACTGTGCTGGGCCCGATTGCTGCAGCGCTCAACTATGCCCATGGACGAGGCATCATTCATCGCGACGTGAAGCCGAGCAATATTTTGCTTCAGCGCGTCGCTGTGGACACCCCCGGTGCGGTGCGTCTTTCGATGCTCGAAGATCCGGTTGTGCCGCTGTTGACTGACTTCGGCATCGCACGTGCGCTTGACGCCCCTGAGCTGACCAACGCTGGCCGCACGATTGGTACGCCGGCCTATATGGCGCCCGAGCAATGCGAAGGTGACCGTGAGATTGACGGTCGCGCCGACATCTATGCTTTGGGCGCAGTCCTCTATCGCTGCCTTGTTGGTCATCCGCCATATACGGGTAGCACAACCCAGATTCTTCATGCCCATGTCTATAACGCGTTGACGATTCCTGATGAAGTTCTGGTTGAACTACCCGTCAACGTCGTCGGCATTCTCAAGCGCTCCCTAGCGAAACGTCCCGGGGATCGCTATGCCACAGCGGGCGAAATGGCAAGCGATCTGGGACAGATTACCGGGCGCTATGCGGCTGTCAGTCGTGTGACCGGCGTGAGTGCCGAAGAGGCCACTCGTACGATGACTTCACTGCCGACCACGCGACCCAATACCGACGCGCATAGCGTACTTGTGCCCGGCATCGAGCGCCAGCAGAGCGAAGCGAGTGAACCAACGCGTACATCGCGAACCTTGCACGCTGTTCGGCCCACAGCGGCAGACAAGCGTAGCATCTCTATCCCCTGGTTGGCGATGGGAATCGTTGGCGCTGCCATGGTCGTGGTGATTGCATTTGGCGTCGTTCTGCGGTTCGAGCAAGTGACACCCGATGCCGTTCTGCCGGTCGGTAACGCCACCGTCGCTGTGGCAGATGACGGTGGCGGGCTACCGCCAGAAGTCGATGATGGCGGCTCTGAAACAAATGCAGACGAGCAAGCTGTCAGCGACCAACTCACTCCCGTGCCGCCGCCCTCGATTGATGTGCCCTACTGGTGGAATGAGGCGCTCTCCTTCAGCGAAGAACGCGACTGGTTGGGTGCGCTCGATGCCTTAACGCTGGTTTTGCGGACAGACCCAGAGTTCAACCGGCTTCAGCCCGAAGGCATTGCAGATGAAGCCGAATTGATTCGAAGCTTGCTGCTGGCCGATCCGGCACGCCCTTTTTGGACCGCCGTAGGTGACTTCATTGATCCGGCGCTCTTGACCGAAGTACTTTTTGATGTCTATGAAGGGCTGGGCACGAACGCCAACCGTGAGAATCGCCAATCCTTGGCCGCTCAGTATTTCCGCGCTGCGCTCGTCATGAATCCCGAGGCGGTCGAAGTGGCTGATTTGCTGCAGGCCACTATCGGCTTTAACAATGCCTCAATTCAGAATCGCTCGGCCATGCGGGAAACGCTGCAAGCGGCCCACATTGCCTATGCAGATCGACTTGAGGAGGACGGCCGCTATTGCAATGCGGCTGAACAGCTCAGTGCTGCCAGCGGCCTGTTATCCGAAGCGGAACTGGTGACGCGCCTCAATGAGACTGAGCGGCGTTGCGCTAGCGTGCTCAATGCGCCGGAAGATGAAGTAGCGACCGAGACATTGAGCGGCCGACTGCTTTACTCTGCGGAAGATGAAGGCCGCGATCGTATTTTTGTGGCGGACGCTTCGCCCGGGGCCGTCAGTATCCTGGCTGTGGAGGATGGTGTTTTGGCAAATCTGTCTGCCCAAACCAATCGCCTCGCCTTCTATAGCACTCGCATTGGCGAGCAAGGACTCTTCGGCTTCGATTTAGACGATGGCCAGAGTCCCCTGTCGCGTATTATCCGCTTTACACGGTTTGCCGAGGATGGCCGGGAAAGTCCTTCCAGCTGGAGCCCAAGGGGAGATCAACTTACGTTTGCCAGCCGTCGTGAGGGCGATAAACAGTCGCGCATTTACGTAACCTGGGCTGATGGTGAGGATTCGACGACAAATATCGGCTTTGGCACTGACCCGGCCTGGCATCCAAGCTTGGAAAGAATCGCCTATAGCGGCGTGGATGACTCCGGCAATCGTCCAGGTCTACGCATTGTGGCCAGTGCAGGCGGCCCGTCGGAGCAACTGACCGATGTGGAGGGCGACGCGCGTCCTCAGTGGTCGCCTGGTGGGCAATATCTGGTCTTCACCTCGGAGGATCGCCACGGGAACTGGGAAATCTATCGGCTGGATCTGAACGACCGCTCAATCCTGCGCATGACGTCTGATCCGGCCCAAGACGTCTCGCCAACGGTGAGCCCAAATGGTCAAACTGTTGCGTTTCTGAGCGATCGCAGTGGTACGTGGGCGGTTTGGGTGATGCCACTAGATGGCGGTGACCCAACTGTACTCTTCTCCATACGTGGCGGCATTCGGAACTGGTTTGACCATAGCTTGCAGTGGATTCCGTAAGTGCCTTATGCAAGCATCCGCGTCTGGGGGTTCAATGCTATCCGTACGCTCTTGATGAATGCCTATGACGTCTGACTTCTCTGACGGAGCCCCCGATGGTCTCGTCGGCCAGCAGGTCGGTCGATTCTTGGTTCAGGCGCGCCTGGGGAGCGGTGGCGTTGCCACAGTGTATCGTGCCTTTGATCAGGTTGACGAGGTGGTGGTTGCGCTGAAAGTGCTGCCGCCAGGCGCTGACGCTATCGCGCTGACCCGGCTGCGGCAGGAGGCGATCACTGCCGGCACGCTACGTCACCCAAACATCGTGCGCACGCTGCAGGTCGGCACGCCGTCCCAAGGCGACTTGGCCTATATAGCTATGGAGCTGGTCGAAGGACCCAGCCTCGCAGATTTTCTGACGGCGCGCGGGCGCTTGCGCGTCGATGAGTGTACACGTTTGCTGCAGCCGATTGCCATGGCGCTGGACTTTGCGCATGATGCTGGGATTATTCATCGTGATGTAAAGCCGAGCAATATTTTGCTCAAAACGGTCCCGTTCGGTACTCCGGGGGCGGTGCGGCTGGAAGGGATTGATGATGCCGTTGTCCCCATGTTGGCAGATTTTGGGGTGGCCAAAGCACTTGACTCGCCCGAGTTGACAGGGGTCGGTCACACGGTGGGAACTCCCGCCTTCATGGCGCCCGAGCAGTGCGCTGGACGCGCCGAAATCGATGGTCGCGCTGACATTTACGCCCTCGGAGCTGTTCTCTACCGTGCGCTCATCGGCCAACTCCCCTTTGCCGGCACAACCCCACAGATTTTGCACGCACATCTCTACGAACCGCTGCATATTCCTCCGGCGATGGTCGGACAGCTACCTCCGCTTGTCGCTGAACTCTTGCGCCGCAGCATGGCCAAGGCGCCTGACCAGCGCTACGCTACTGCTGCGCTCATGGCCTCGGACCTGTCACTATTTAGCGGCGATCCCATTCTGCCGATGGCTTCCGCAAGCACAACTGTAGAGCCTGCATCGTCGTTTGGGCAACCAGCGACTGATCCAGCGACAGGCACGCGGACCATGACCCCTATCCGTCGATCGACCACGCAGAATGCGCGCAGCGCAGCGAGCGCCGGCTCATACTTTCTTCAAGTCGCGGACGCAGCAAGCCCGGCGCCCAGTCAAGGCCAGACAACGTCAAGGGATGGCATAGACAATCATCAGCGCACGCGCGGTAGGCTATCTTGGTGGGGCGCGCTGGCGGCGGTAGGAGCACTGCTTCTTGGGATCGGATTGGCCGTTGCGGTCGTGCGTGTGGGATGGCTGACTCTGGAGAGTGCTCAACCACCTACGCCAATTGTGGCCGTGGCGCCCCCGCATGCCGCATCGCCCACGGCAGCCCTGGCAGGGCTTACAATCGTCACCCCGACGGCAACCCTGACGGCAGAAGGTTCGACGCCCACCGTTTCGCTGAGCGAGGATGCTGCGTCAGTTGTGGAAGTGACCACCACGCAACTGGCCGCAACGGCAACACGCCCATTCCAGCCAGAGACGTTGACGCCTGAACCGAGCTGGACGCCAACTCCCTTGGCGACCCCAACCGCAACCCTTGCGCCCCAGCTGTTCAACTGTCCGGCTGTGGTCGACCCATTCTTCCGAACCTACCTAAGCGGACTGTCATCGAACATCGCAGAGCGGTTTATCTGCCCAACGGCCAATGCTGTTGAGGCTGGTGCAGCTATGCAACGTTTTGAGCATGGCTTCATGCTGCAACTGGACAATGAACCCACCATCCTCATATACTATGACCTGAATCAAGAGTGGGAGCGGGCGGTTAGCACCTGGCAGGCGGGGGACCCGCCGCCCGCAGCCGACATATCGCCGCCTGCGCCCGATCTCTATCAGCCTCAACGCGCATTCGGTCAGCTGTGGGCGACGCCTCAGCGCATGGCGGCGCTCGGCTTCGCCACCACAGCTGAACCAAACCGGTTTGCCGCAGTTCGTCAGAGCTTCGATGGCGGCGCCCTCATTGGCAACCGTGAGACGGGCGCCGTCAATCTCCTCCTGCGGGAGAAACTCCGCCTGTAATCGACTGCACCATCTGCCCTATTCAACGGGAACGAAACCATGAAAAGTGATTTGCTCCATCTGGATATCCATCAATCGTCTCGAACTCCTACACTTGCACTCGTGTTGCTCGTCTCCACTCTTCTGCTGCTTGGCTGCGGACGGCGGGCCGCAACACCCCCCGCAGCGCCAGCACCCACCGTGACACCAACGGTAGCCATAGCGACAGCCACGGCTACACCGTCCACTGCTGCGCCCAATACTGGTGCGCCCGATACTGGTGCGCCCGATACTGGTGCGCCCGATACTGGTGCGCCCGATACTGGCGCGTCCGCTGCTGCTGCAGACGTCGTTCCGAATACGCTACAGACAGTCGTGCCGGCGGATTTTCGTCCTGTCGTCGATGAAGCTCGGGGCTATGCGTTGGCGCTGCCATCGGGCTGGACTGAGTTCGACTTGCGCGGTGAGCAATTTGGCAACCTGGCACAACGTGTCGGCTTGGGCGAGGTCGTGACGCCGCTGACCGACTTTCTGGCAACTTCTGCGGGACAGGGCGTTGGCGTCGTTGCGGCTACGGACCTGAGTGGAGCCATCTTTGGTGGGGTGCCTACCATCCTTAACGCCTCCGTCATCGACACCCGCGCGTCTGATCCGTCGCTGGTATTGGCATTGATCAATCGCTGGCTGGGCGAAAATCAGCAACTCCTCGCCGGTGTTACGATCGAGGAGCTTGCAGAGACTACCGTCAACGGCCTGCCCGCTATTCGCATGGTCGCAACCGTCGACCTGAGTAGTGTCGGTATCAATCGAGCACTCTATGTTGAGAGTGTGGGACTGATTGCCAATGAGAAACTCTATTTGCTCACGCTGGCCACAGAAGCCGGCGGACGGCAGGAGAAGGCGGCTGAGTTCAGCCAGATTATCGGCACCTTCGGTCCACAATAAAATTGGTTGCGGAATGAGGATTTTGGAGTGCGTCTTGGAAAGACGCCGTGACGCAATCGAGAATCCGCAATCCAAATCCCTCAATCGCAAGAAATGGATGGTGTACAGTGCTCTATTTTGGATGCGACTATTATCCTGAGCAGTGGAGCCAGTGGTTGGCAGACGGTGAGGAGCGTTGGGCAACCGATGCTGCACTGATGGCTGAGGCTGGATTCAACGTCGTGCGACTGGCCGAATTTGCCTGGGGCTTGCTGGAGCCAGAAGCCGATCGATTTGACTTTGCCTGGCTTGAACGCGCGATTGCCGTGCTGGCTGACCAGGACCTGCAGATCGTTCTTTGCACACCGACGCCCACGCCACCCCCGTGGCTCCTGGCCGCGCATCCAGAGATCACGCAAGTTAAGGCGGATGGTCGCCGGTTAGGGCCTGGAACACGCCGCGAGGCGTGCGCCAACCATCCTGTATATGTTGAGCGCAGCCGTATCATCAGCCAGGCTATCGCTGCGCACTTCGCCGCTCATCCCGCAGTCATTGGTTGGCAGACTGACAATGAGTTTGGCTGTCATGACTCCGCACGTTGCTATTGCGAGCAGTGCACAACGGCGTTTCGTATGTGGCTGGCCCAGCGATATGGCGACCCGACTGCGCTGAATGAGGCCTGGGGTAGTGCATTTTGGGGAGAAAGCTACGCCGCATGGGAGCAAGTTCCGCTGCCGTCGGCGTCGGCTGCTGAGCGCAGCCCGAGCCATCTGCTCGATTTCTATCGTTTCAGCAGCGACACGTGGCGCAAGTATCACGAGATGGAGATCGACATCTTACGTCAGCATTGTCCCGATCATTTCGTGACCCACAATCTCATGGGCTTCTTTCCTGAGTTGAACGCATATGATCTCTGCCGTGACCTGGATTTTGTGAGTTGGGACAACTACCACTACCACGGCGCAACGCCTGCGACCATCGCAGCGGCCCATGATCATATGTGGGGCGTCCAGCGGCGCAACTTCTGGGTCATGGAGCAGCAGGTGGGGCAGATCAATTGGAGCGCATACAATCCAGCAACGCTGCCTGATTTTGTGCGCCTGAAGAGCTATCAAGCGATTGCGCACGGCGCGGATGGCATCGTTTATTTTCGTTGGCGGCAGGCGCTGGCCGGTAGTGAACAATATCACAGTGGCTTGCTGGATCACGCCGGTCGACCCACGCGTGGGTACGACGAGGCTCGGGCTATCGGTCAAGAATTCAAACGCCTCGGGCCGATTCTTGAGCATACCCGCCCCGGGCCGGAGGTCGCTATTCTGCTGGATTATGATAGCCGCTGGGCGCTGGAGTTGCAGCCCCATAACAAGCGTTTGCGCAGTGAAACGGCAAACGATTACGTACTGCGCAATCCGGCCGTGGCCGGGGACCGCGATGTACAGCATGAACCGCAATACATGACGGGGCGCACCTATCTTGGCTGGCCCTTCATTGCCCCTTATGTTGCGTTGTGGGAGCGAAATGTGCCGGTGGCTATCGTGGAACCGACAAGCGATTTGAGTCCATATAAGGTCGTCTGCGCGCCCTTCCTCAACTTACTCCATCCTGATGTGATCGAGAACCTCGAACGCTTTGTTGACGCAGGCGGCACGCTGGTCCTCGGACCCCGCACCGGCGTCAAGGACGCGACCAATCGCCTCTATCCCATGGCACAGCCGGGCCCGTTGACCGGATTGACCGGCGCCAGCGTGCGCTTTTTCGATTCTCTGGAGCCCGAACGAATCGACGTCTTGCGCTGGGAAGTGTTGCCCGGCGCACACCGTACCGAAGTTGGGCTATGGGCCGAAGTACTCGATCTTCATGATGCTGATCCAGTGGCGGTCTATACCCACGGCTGGTATGCGGGGCGTTCGGCCATCAGTAGCAAGCGGCATGACAGTGGTGGTGAGGTTGTCTATGTGGGCTGCATGGGCGGGCCGACGCTGTACGAGAATCTTTTCGACTGGCTCTCGCGAAAGCTGGACATTCGTCCGTTGATTCCGTCAATGCCGGGCGTTGAGGTGTGCGCCCGCTACACCGACGATGGCCGCCGGATCCTTTTCCTGCTTAACCATACGTCCCAGACCCAGCAATTCACCCTTGCGAAGCCCGTGCACGACCTCGTTACCGACACAGAGTTTCCCACGGCCTTCCGCCTCCAGCCCGGCCAGGTTGCGGTCTTCGAAGACGGCAGCGGCTTTGGCCAAGCGCTGGCAGGACATTGAAGCGCGGAGCGCGGAGTTTGGAACGCGGAACAAGTAGCAGTGCATGGAGGGGATTTTGACTTGTAGACAAGCTGGGGCAACGGACACTTTGATGGAATTCTCAGCTATTCCGCGTTTCACGGTTCCCGATTCGCGCTATGATTGAGTTGGCGCCGCACCACAAGATTGGTCTGCCAGTGGAGAATCCCGTGCTCTTGGCGGGCGGGGCGATCGGCTATGGTGAAGCGTGTCACGCCGGGCTGGAGTTGGGGAAGCTGGGCGGCGTGGTTGTGGGGCCGGTGATGCGTCACAGTACTGCCGGCAGCACACCGCCGCGTTATGGCACGGTTGACGGTGGAATGGTGCTGGAGAGCGGCTTGCAGAATCGAGGAGTTGGAGCGGTATTGCGCCGCTTTGGCCGAAGCTGGCCTGGGCTGGGCTGCCCCGTCATCGTGCAGATCGCCGACTCGCAGTCCGAACTGTTGGGGCAGGTTGCTCGACGCATCCATGAGACCATCGGCGTGAGCGGCATCGAACTATTGCTACCCCATCATGCCGACGCCAGCCTGACGCAACAACTTTTGCGGACAACCGTGCGCGCGGGTGACTTGCCAGTTTGGGCCAAGCTGCCTCTCGACCGTGCAGCCGAACTGGCAGAAGCAGCAATCGCTGGCGGCGCCTCGGCTTTGGTGATAGGGAGTCCGCCGCCAGGCGCTACCTTGCGAGAACGCGGCGACGGTACGCGCCGAGCCATCGTGGGCGGACTGTACGGACCCAGCGCGTTTGCACCCATGTTGGCGTCACTATTGCGGCTGGCGGAGATGGATCTGCCCGGCGCGCTGATTGCGTGTGGCGGCATTCACACGCTGGAGCAGGCGCGTCAGGCGCTGGCGGCCGGCGCCGCCGCGCTGCAAATCGACAGCGCCGTCTGGATCGAGCCGGGGCTGCCCGCAAGGTTGGCTGAAGAGCTCCAACACCTCGGGATTTGGCCATAACGACTGGCCAAATGCAGCGATGCTGGCCGAATCCCGGCATGCTCGATTTCTCTGCATCTCTTACTCGGTTACCACAAATGCCTCGCCTGCACCCCGTCCCCAGACCTCCGGGAAGTACATCTGCTCGGCATGAACCGGCAGCACACGATACTCGCCGGGCAGGCCCGCGCGTAGCTGGAATGTGTATTGGTAGGTGCCGGCCGGCAGGTAGGTAGCGAATAGCGCCAGCTTGTCATCACGCAGGTCCGTTGCCGTTGGCACCCACGCCTGCCAGGGCGAGACGGGATCATCGACCGTTTCGAAGTCCGGGCCAGACATCAGGGCGCTTTCCGTGGCCAGGCTGGTGTCGATGGGTTCCGTTCCGGCTGGGAACGGCACCTCGACCAGCAAGTGGTAGAGATCCTGCGGCGCAACGATGGTTGTGGTCACGCTGATGACATCACCCACCGCAGCACCTGTGATTCGCTCACCCTCTTGCGTGGCAAAACGACGTTCGACCGCGATGCCGCGGTCACGCGGGCCGACGGCGAGTGCGTCAAGCGTATAACGCAGATCAGTCGTGTAGTACATTTGGCCACTGGCGTTGCTGCGTTCGAAGCGCAGCGTATTGATTTCGTCGCGCAGCAGATCCTCGACCGCCGATACCAACGTCGAGGGCTCGGCAATGTTCTCCGGCGCTACCTGGCCGCTGCCCATCTCAGCGTTATTGAGATCGACCGTCCACGCGTAGTCCGCCTGCAGTTCATCTGTGGCAGCCAGCCAGTCAGTCAGGGCAATAATGCTCCACGCAGTCTCTTGGGTGGTGGACCAGCGACCTGACTCCCGCGCACTCATAAGCCAGCGCACGACATTGCCAAGCAAGGGCTGTTCCGGATCGAGGCGGATGAAGGTCTCGAGGATAATCGCCGTGCTGCGCAGATCGGTATTGAGTGTCTGAAAGTCGACCTCTTCCTCATGCCATGACGCGCCGCTGGCGCTGATCTGCGCGGCGCCAAAGAGATCATCCAGCAGCGTCTCGACGCGCGGGTCCGGCTCGGCGCCGTCGTTCATGTCGGCCAACGCCATGGCCAGGTAGGCCTGACCGTAGTGGCCCAAGCGTTCACGCACGTCGTAGAGCGTGGCGGCCCGTCCCGGATCTCCCTCACCCATTTCGGCCAGAACAAAGTGCATAAAGGCCAACTCGTTGAGCTGCCAGCTCTCACTGATGTCGTCGGGCGCCTGATACTGGCGCTCCAGATAGTCGACCGCTCTCTCCAGCGTGCCCTCTGGGACGGTGTAGCCCATCTCCTGGACCGTCCACAGGCCCCAGAGCACATAACTGCTAATGAAGGATGAGGAGGCTTCATTCGGCCAGTAGCCCCAGCCGCCGTCGGCATTTTGACGATTGGTCAGCATCTGTACGCCCACGCCCACCTGATAGGCTAGCTGATCGGCCAATGCCGGATCCTCGATGTCCAGTACGCGCAGCGTGCGAAGACTCAAGGCATTGGGCAGGAAGCGGCTGACGGTCTGCTCGTTACACTCGTAAGGATAGTGCTCGAGATAGGCGAGCCCGTCGACCATGCCCGCGGCCAGGCTTGGCTCCACGGTTACGATGAGCGCACCGTCTTCCGTTGCTTCTCCCGGCACGAGAACGGCCTCCGTACGGCCCTCCGGTGGCACCTGGCCCGCCGTGGAGACGGTCTCGGGCGTGACGTAGCGGTTGATGGGTATGGCGAGGCGCGTGGCATCCGCCGCAGTGCGGATTGCGGATTGGGGAGTTGGGATTTCGCCGCTTGCGCTGAAGGTCAGTTCGACCTCGGCAGCCTCGCCGTCGACCGTAATGGGCAGGTCGAAGCGCATTTGTTCGCCGGGTCCCAAATCTGCCGTGAAGTCGGTTGCACCATCGGCAGAGGCGCCATCTACCCCAATCGTCAGCTGCAAGTCTTCAACTGCGAATCGGGTCGTGTTGATGAGTACCGCGCCAATCTTGGCCCGGTCGCCGGCGGTGAAGAAGCGCGGCACGACCGGACGGATCTGCAAGTCCTTGGTGGCAGTCAACTCGTGGAGCCCGTCGCCCACGAGGGTTTCATCGGTGATCGCACGAACGACCAGAACCCAGGTGGTCAGATTGTCGGGTAGGGTCACGCTAAAGCTCGCCTGGCCCTGCTCATCTGTCAGCAGTGTGGCGTCCCAATAGGCCAGGTCCTGGAATTCTTCACGCACCTCCAGATTGGCGGAAGCGTCGCCGCCACCCCCACCGCCCTTGGGCCCTTCGGCCAGTTGCTGGCTCAAGCGGTCCTCGTTGATGACGAGGAGCGCGCCCGTGCGCACGCCCAGTGAGCGCCTGGCGTAGAAGACTTCGAGCAGACTGCGCGTATCTTGCCCCTCGCTCAGCGAGAAGATTGCCTTGTCGACGAGCGCGACCGACATTTCGGCATTGGGTACGGGCGCGCCAGTGGAGTCGGTCACGTCGATTGTGTAGCTGACCGTTTCACCGGGCGCCACTTCCGTCACGCCTTCGCTTGCAGACGGGGATGATCCCGCACGCTCGCCTTTGGCCGTCACCGCCAGCGTCAGCGTCTTTTCTGCCACGTCAACGGGCAGCTCGACCATGCCGACACCCATGCCGGCAAAGGGGTTCGTCTCGTCGACACCCTTGACCAAGACTACGCTGACGAAGATGTTGGGAATGGCGTCAGCCGTAATCGGAATCTCGAGCGTGGTGCTATTGGAGGCCAGCGTCAGCCGCCGTGCGTCGATCACGCCGCCTCGCTCGACGGTGACGAGGGCCTCGACCGGCCCCATGAAGGGGCTCGGGACGAGGATCTTTGCCGTGTCGCCGGGCGCATACTGATCCTTGTCCGTGACGAGTTCCAGCCGATCGTTGTTCTCGCGGGGCCAGGGCACGAAGTCGCCCTCGCCGCTGCTGGCATAGACAAAGGCCGCGCTGGCGGTGCGATTGCCTTGTGCGTCGACGCCCGCAGCCGTGACCTGATATTGGCCGGCCTTTTCCGGCGTGAAGCTGATGGCCGCTACGCCGTCTCGATCAGTCGTGACGGTTGTGCTGTAGACTGGCGTACGTTCAACGTCAGTCTTCCAGACATATTCCCCATTTTCAAAAGTGTAGACGCTGTTCCACATGAATTCGTAAACGGCCACGTCCAGCGTCGCACCGGGATAGGGGGTGCTGTGGGGCGAACCCTGCGCCTCCAACGTGATGAGGTCGACGGGTGCGGGGTCACCCACAGGTACGACATAGCTTTGGGGGCTGATGCCGATGTAGAAATCGCTGGCGTGAACCGGGACGCTGACCCGATTCGAGACAAACTGATCGGCCGCGCTCTGAACCGTGGCATCAATGAGCCAGCGTTGCGAACCGAAGCCATCCAGGATCGCCTCCGTCTCGATCAAGAAACGACCGGCTTCATCGGTCGACCCTTCGCCCTCCATGATGAGGCCGCCAAATGAGCTTGTGCGATACGGATCGTAGGATTCTTCATCCGGGTCGTAGGTCTGGAAACTGTAGGATCGCCCGCTTGGCGCATCCGCCCATGTGAACACGTACGGTTCGCCAATGATGCGCCAGGTGACCGGCGCGCCGACCAATGGGCCGCCGCTGAAGTAGGCTGCGTCCAGCGCCACGCGCACGGTCTCACCCCGGACATATTCGTCTTGCTCGGGCGTAAAGGTGATCTCAAATTCCGGCTTGCGATAGGAGGCGACCTGAAAGCCGGCCCCGGCATAGAGGGGATTGGCCGCGCCCGTCTGAATCAACGCTTCCAGGTAATAGAAGCCGGTTGGCGCCTCGTCAGCTAGCTCGATAACGCCATTGAGCGTCCCGTGCTCGTTGGGCGAGAGCGTCTGTTTCTGGATCTCCTCGCCCCGCTCGTTGCGCACGGTGATGTCGACGGTGACGTCTAGACTGGGCAGACGATAGCCCTGGTCGGAGACTTCGCGCAGAATGCCCTTCCAGTATACGCTGTCGCCAGGACGATAGATGGGGCGATCCGTATAAAAGAAGCTTTGGATGGACTGCTCGCCATATCCGCTCGGCAGGTCAAAGTTCCATGGCGCAATGCCCTCTGACCATTCCGTGGACGCCACAGCGAAGATGCTTTCGCCCGGCGCGCCGCTGACGGCCAAGACCGGCTCCCACGACTGTTCGCCTTGCACGCGGACTTCGGTCATCACGATGCCGTCGGCATCGGTCACGCCTTCGGCCAGGATCTCCTTGCCGTTGCGGAAGGTAATGGGGGCGTCGGCCACAGACGTACCCGTGGCTAAATCGGTCAGCCAGGCCAGACTCTCGCCGATTTGACTCTGCTTGATGACCAGATTGTAGTTACTGATGATAATGACGTAATTGTCGAGCGTTGGGAGTGGCGTTCCCAGGTTTGGATCAACAGGCTCGGCTGTAGGCGGCCGTTCGATCTGGAGCAGGTAGGCGCCGGGCGGCAAATCGGTCCCCGCCTCGTCCTGGAGCTCAATCAGCCGTACGCCGACTTCATTGGTTGCCGCAGTAGCGGGATAGCTACGGGCCCAGATCCGGTGGGCCTCTGGATCGGGTATCTCATACTGTTGGAAGGCTTCCCACTGATTGGGACCGGCCAACTCATAAAGTTCATCCAGCGGCAGTCGGTAGAGCTCGGCGTCGACCGCAGCGACGTTGCGGTAGTAGGCGGCCACAACCGTCGTGGTAAAGGCCGTGAAGTGGGTAAAGCGCTCCAGGTCGGTTTCGATCAGGGCGGGGTAGTCGCCCGTGGTGAAGCTGAAGCGATAGTCTTCCCCCAACGTGTTGCCGTAGGGGTCGCCGGTCTCGGCGCCAATGGTCACCGTATAAGCCGTCTGCGCTTCCTTGGGCCAATAAATCTGGATCTCACTGCCCTCGTACTCGGTATAGTAGGAGATGACGTCGGTCGTCGTCGGGACTGGCGTTACGTTGATATAGGCGAGGGCAAGGGTGGGACTCAGCGGTGCGGTGAAATGAACGCGTACCATGTCATCGATCGGCACACCGCTGTCGCCGTCCAGGGGCATAGTGAAATCGACACTTGGCAGCGGGACCACGCGGAAGGCGCTCTGGACTGGCTCGCGCAGGTTGCCCTGCCCGCCGTCCGGTCGCGCCTCGGTCGAGACGTTGATCATGTAATCGGCGCTGATCTGCAGCGGCGCGTCGGGCGCAAAGGTAAATTCGGTCAACCCTTCATTCCAGGCAATCTCACCGGCGACGATCGTTCCGTCGTCCTGACGCTCAAGGCGGAAGGCCTTGGCCGTGCTGTCAGGATCCATTGGCTGGCTGAAGGTGACGCGGATGTCAGTATCGGGTGCCACTGCTTCACCGCTTGGCCAGACTTCGGTCGCGATGGGGTTGGCGGTCGTGAAGCCAAACGCAAAGGGCGCCTCAAGGGCTACATCGTCAAAGGTTACCAATTCATCGATAGACACCTGGTAGGTCGTTCCGCCTGCAAGCGCTGGTTCCGGTGTGAAGGCGTAGACGCTTGTCGACACCCATTCGCCCTTTCCATCGACTGTGGGCTCGATACGCAGTGGCTGGGGCAGGTCGGCGCCTGCATCGATGCCCGTGAGGGGCACAACCGGCCGGTTGAACATCACGACGATGCTTGTGTTGGCAGCGACATCCTGGGCGCCATCTGCCGGTGTCGTAGAGAGAACTGCCAGCGGCGTCGGTACGGTTAGGCTCAGCTCAACCGGCGCGTTGCTGGCCTCGCCGTCAGCCCCAATCGCTGCGCGCAAGGTGAAGGTGTAGCGTTGACCCGGATCGGGTTGATCTGTAGGCGTGAAGGTGATGGTTGGGCCGTCGACCTTCACTGTACCGTCGAGGTCGGGGTTGACGACGAGAAACTCCTCGTTGCGTTCATGCATGGCGCGGTCGAAGGTCAAGACGACCGGCTCGCCTTGCCAGAGCGATCCATCCTCCGGTGTTGACGCGACGAGTACGGGCGGCGTCGCTTGCTGTGGCGTCACCGGCGTCGGCGTGGCGCGCACTTCCATGATGCCCAGGCCGATAAAGCCTACGAACAGGCCAATGAAGAGCGAGAGGGCAACGAATGCAATTGAGCGATTTTTACGCGACATGGTGGCTATCCTTCACCGCCAATCGGCGGCGTCGTGACAAGATCGATCGATACATCGAGAGTGTTGCAGAGCGTTGCCCTCCCCTTCACGAGAGTCAAGCTGGCGGGGTCGAGCAAGTTGAGGGAGGCGCTGCGTGGAAGCCATCGGTGCACCCTCAAAGTATAGCATAGTTTCGCGCAAATTTACCGTCTATTCCGGACCGAAGCCAGACCAGATCATGATAGTCTCATCAGACGTCTAATTCGCGTAGTCACGGGTGGGCCGAGAGTCTCAGGGGCACCCGGCGCTCATCAATTGCCGCGCACGGTTTCCTCAAATTGATCGGCCGCTGCGACCGAGACTGTGGCGATTTCTGAACGGACGGTTGGGCTACCCGCTGCAGGTTCGCCTTCCAGCCAAATTTCGTGATCGCCAGCCTCCAGCACCCACCAGCCTTCTATACGAGCGACGTCTTCTGCCTGGGTCAGCACCGCACCGTCCACAACCAGGCGCAAGGCTGCCCACTGCACGCCGTCTGCCACGTAACCGCTCACGCCGATGCGCTGGCTCTCCAGCGGCCGGCCGGGATGAAGCTGGAATGCAGACAGGTTGGCAGGAGCATCCAGTCGCAGCGCTGGGCGTGTGGAGCCGAGCGTGGGATTCTCCGCAACATCGCGTGCTGCGTGGTGCGTTTCGTGAAGTATCCGGCTTTCCGCCCAATCGTCATACTCTGGCGGCAGTACCCAGCGGACCTGACCATCGATGCGCTGAAACTGTGTGTCGGGCCTGGTCGGCTCCGTGCCGGCGATGAAGCGCTCGGTGCGTAGGCGCTGGCAATCGGGCGTTGGCAGCAGACCGCTGGGCGCACAAATTTGTTGCTCCGTGATGGCTGCGGGTCGCTGGAAGTCACCCGGCGGCTCTGGATGGACGGCAAGCATGATGTCGCGCCAGATCGGGCCTGCTCCGGTCAAGCCATTGACCCCGATCATTGGCGCATTGTCGCTATTGCCCACCCAGACGCCGACAATGTGGGTGGGCGAGTAACCTACCGTCCAATTGTCGCGCCAGTCGGTCGTCGTCCCAGTTTTGACGGCCGCCGGGAAGGGCAGGTCCAGCATGGAGCCCTCGCCAAATGCAGGCATGCGCGCCACCGGATCCGACAAGATGTCGGTGATGAGATAGGCCGTCGCCGGATCGATGACAGCGTCCGCTTCCGGCAGCACGTCGCGATCGGAGCATTCGACAGTTGACGCTTGACAATCATCAATCGTCAATTGTCGAATCGCCTGGGGATGCAAGGGCTTGCCGTCGTCCAGCATGCCGTATGCTGCCGCCAATTCCAACAGCCTCACCTCGCCGCCGCCCAGGGTAAGAGCCAGGCCATAGTCCCCCGTGAAGCTGGATATGCCGGCTTGGGCAGCCAATCGGCGCAGCGTCTCCACGCCGATTCGTTCCAGCACCTTCACGGCCGGTATGTTGTAGCTGGCAGCAAGCGCAGTACGGACGCTCACCGGGCCGTGAAAGGTGCGGTCGTAATTGAGCGGCGTATAGGGCTCCGTCTCGCCCGCAGGTGTGCTGCTGTAAAAGGTCGTGGGCAGATCGGCAATGATGTCGGCAGGCGTCAGGGGCGTCCGGCCTGCTGCGGCGCTCCAGGCCGGGTCCATGGCCGCGGCATAGGTCAGGGGCTTGATTGCGCTGCCGGGCTGGCGCAGGCTGAGCGCAGCATTGACGTTGCCCTGAATTGCGGCATCGAAATAGTCGGGGCTGCCCGCCATGGCCAGAATGTCGCCACTCGCTGCGTCGAGAACGACCGCGGCCGCATTGCTGATGCGCCGGTTGGGGTCAGTCGTATCGTCACAGAGGCCGGGCGTGCGACAGTTGAGCAGATCCAGCCGTTGCGTGATCGAGCGTTCCACCGCCTGTTGCAGATCAAGATCGAGCGTGGTTGTCACCGTCAGGCCGCCTGCGCGCAGCGCTTCAGATCCCAGGCTGCGCGCCAGTTCATCCTGCACATACATGACGAAGTGGGGCGCGTTGATTGCAAAGAGATTGGAGCGATAGCGTAGCGGTTCTTGGTCAATCAGGACCATCTCTTCGTCGCTGAGATAGCCGTCATCGCGCAGCAGACGCAGAACGGTTTGCTGGCGCGCTTTGGCCACCTCGGGCTGGTTGAGCGGGTTGTAGCCGCCGGGGTATTGGATCAACCCGGCCAGCAACGCGCATTCGCCCCGACTGAGGTGGGCGGCCGGCTTGCCAAAGAAGACTTGGGCTGCGGCCTCAATGCCAAAGGCAAAGTTGCCATAGTAGGTCTGGTTCAAGTAGAGGGCCAGCAATTCGTCTTTCGTGTAGCGAGAGTCGAGGCGCCAGGCCAGCCAAGCTTCGCGCAGCTTTCGCTCATAGGTTGGGGCCAGACGTTCACTGGGCTCGAGCAGCAGCATGCGCGCCAGCTGTTGGGTAATGGTGCTGGCTCCGCTGACGATCTCGCCGCTGCGGGCGTTTTGGACTGCCGCACGAAGAATAGCGACCGGGTCAACGCCAGGATGCAGATAGAAGTGGCCATCTTCTGTGGCGATGGTGGCATCCTGACACGTTTGCGGAATCTCCTCCAGCGTGAGGTTGATCTGCTTGCCGGCGTCAGGATCGATCACTTCGTAGAGCAGCCGGCCATTGCGGTCGAGGATGCGTGTCGTCGGACGTACGACGCGTTGCTCAAGCGCGCTGACCGGCGGCAGATCGGCGAACAACCAGCCATATAGGGCCAAGCCACTGCCAACGAGCAGCGCGCCAAAGCAGAGTGCCGCGAGCAGAATCGATTTGCGCTGGAACCGGAGGCGTCTCATGCTGATGCAACGTGCGAAAATGGCGACGTGTTCCGCGTGCGTCTTGCAGGATTTCAGCTGCCAGGATCCGCACGCTCGGCGACCGCCCACGGGCAATGCCACCCCACGTATGTCGCGCCAATTTCGATCCGTTCACGCTACCCGTTGGCAAGAAATCATGATATGCTCAACCCTTGGCCAAGACTGGCCTGATTGGTATGTGTTTTAAGCCCACGGAGCCCCTTTAATGATGCTGCTGGTTGCTTTCTCGAATGAACGCTTGGCAGACGCTGCTGCGCTGCTGGCGGTTCGTCACCGTGCCGAGCGGCGCATCCACTCACTGCTGCCGGCGCGCTTTGAGAATGTCGAAAATACGGCGCACGCGCTGGACGCATTGCGGCGCCACCGAACGGGCGGCATCGCAGTGCTTGATGGCGACGAACTAGGTGGCTATCTGATCGGCAAGGCCGGCGAAACCGCGCTCATAGGGCGCACGGTCTGGTTCACGCCCGAGAGCTATGCGCTGGCGGCCGCGGCATCGCCCGAACTGCTACGTGATCTCTACGCCGCCCAGGCCGAACATTGGATTGATCAGGGCTACTTCAATCACTACGCCATGGCCGCGGCTGACTCGCCCCTGCTCGATGCATGGCTGAAGCTGGGGTTTGCGTACCAGCAGACGTACGCATTGATGCCGCTTGCCGCGGCTGAAGCTGCGCCAGCGCTGGCAGGCGTGACCTTCCGGCCCGCCCGCCCCACGGATGCGCCGGCACTGGCCGCCATGGCCCATCTCACTGCCGGCCACCAGACCCATGCTCCCGTTTTTGCGCCGGCGCCGCCCGATTACGTAGATGAACTACGCGCAGGCTATGCAGGGCTCGCGCAGGGGGAGAACGGCGTTACGGCCTGGCTGGCGTTGCAGGACGAAGAGATTTTGGCCGTCCAGGCCTACTATCCTGTCGTATCCGAACCGAACAACTTGCTCTCCGACGAGGGCTGGATCGAATTGGCCGCCGCCACAACACTACCGGCCGTACGCGGTCAGGGAATTGGTCGTGCACTAACGGCACATGGTCTGCAGTGGGCGCGTGAGGCCGGCTACACCGTCTGCCTGTGTGACTGGCGCGTAGCCAACCTGTTGGCTTCGCGCTTCTGGCCGCGCCGGGGCTTTGCGCCGGTCTACTATCGATTGGAGCGGCGCATCGACCCGCGCGTGGCATGGGCGCGGGTTAGTTGACCGATGAAGTTTGAGAACCAAGAAATTGACGTTTGCCAGGATCCTGCGGGCTCTTCGCTAACCTGAAGGTTATACGAAACATGCTTTTTTCATGTCAGGCCGCCTCTGCCTTCGACAATCTCAGGCGACGGCTCGCTGGCAGCGTATCAGGTCCAGGCGCAGGCTAAGCCAGCGTAGTCCTGAGCCTGTCAAAGGGTCGAAGCCGAGTCGGCCAAGTGGCTCTGCAAACTAATGTTTTTGTTGTGTCTTCAGGTTAAAATCGACGAGTTGGCGCAACCGACCATTGAACAACCAAAGCCGACTAGAAACGATCTTGCCTAGTGTCTACCACCACGCGCCGCAGTCATCCGTTGATCACCACCTTGCGCAACCTACAAGGCAACGTGCGCGGCGTTGTCCTGACCGAGCCGCTCTGGGGCATCCCCTACAACCTCTATACGCCCTACGTCTCCGTCTACATGATTGCTCTGGGCCTGACCGACAGCCAAGTCGGGCTGATTGCCAGCATCAATCTGCTCTTCCAGTTTCTGTGGACGCCCTTCAGCGGCGCCATCACCGACAAGTTTGGTCGCAAGCGCACCACCCTGATCACCGACATTATCGCCTGGAGCATTCCCTGCCTCATCTGGGCCGTAGCCCAGGATTTTCGGTATTTCTTGGTGGCGGCCGTCATCAACAGCCTGTGGCGCATCACCCACAATTCGTGGCTCTGCCTCCTGGTGGAGGATACCGAGCCGTCACTGTTGATCGATGTCTGGTCGCTGATCTACATCGCCGGCCTGTTGGCGGCCTTTTTCTCCCCGCTGACCAGTCTCTTCATCGCCCAGTTCACGCTGGTACCCACCATGCGCGGTCTCTACTTGCTCGCATTCGTCATGATGACTACAAAGTTCTTGGCCATGAACGCCATGGTTGAAGAGACGAAGCAGGGCGTGATCCGTATGGAGGAGACCAAGAATCAGTCTATCTTTGCCCTCGTGGGAGATTCGCGTGGCGTACTTGCCCAGGTCGTGCGTACGCCCAGCACGTTGGTCACCGGCGGTCTGATGGTGATCGTCAGCGTCAGTACCGTGATCACGACGGCCTTCTGGCCCATCCTGGTTACGCAGGAGCTGGGAATCGATGAGCAATATCTCTCGCTCTTCTACGTAGGCCGCTCAGTGACGATGCTGCTCTTCTATTTCACGGTGATGCCGCGTCTGCGCGAGATGAGCCCTTATCGCCCCATGGTTTTCGGCTTTGCTGGTATGATCCTGAGCTGGGTGCTGCTGATCAAGATGCCGCCACAGAGCTATGGCCTGTTGTTGATCGTCACGATCTTGGAAGGCTGCAGTTTTCCAGCCACCAACACGCTGCTGGACAAGCTGATCGTCACGACCGTGGATGCCAAGGAGCGGGCGCGTATCATGGCCATTCTGTATACCGTCGTGCTCATGTTCACATCGCCCTTTGGCTGGGTTGCCGGTCAGCTTTCCGAGATCAACCGCGATCTGCCCTTTATCCTCAACATCATCCTCTATTCTATTGGTATGCTGTTGGCTTTCACGGCCGGCCGCGCCAAACACGCGCAGCGGATGGCCGGCAGTGGTTCCTCATAGCCGGCAGAAGGGATGGCAGATTGCTGGGGAGTTGTGGCGTCTTTTATGTGGGGGTGACCCTGGCATGCCGTGACTGCCGTTCGCGCCGGATCTGTTCGCTCATGGGCATGGCGGGCCCGCCCCGTTGTGCGTTGATGATCTCGGCCATGATGCAAATCGCAATCTCGGCCGGCGTGCGCGCGCCGATATCGATGCCGACGGGCGCGTAAATGCCGTCGAACTTCTCGGGAGCAATGCCTTGCTCCTGCTCCAGCAGCTCGAAGACGGCGCGGATGCGGCGTTGGCTGCCGATCATGCCGATGTAGGCTACAGGGTCGTCCAGCACTTCGAGCAGACAGTCGATGTCATGCTGGTGCCCCCGGGTGACGAGGACGAAATAGGTGTGAGCGTCGAAGTGGTCACGGCCGTTGCGCAGCTTCTGCAGCTCGGGCCGGAACGGACCCGCAATGACCCGATCCGCGGTGGGAAAGCGATTGGGGTGTGCGTATTGGGGCCGGTCGTCCAGAACCGTCACGTCAAAATCGTTAATCTTGGCGATCTGAGCCAGCGGCACGGCAATATGGCCTGCGCCTGCAATGACAAGGTGGGGCGGTTGCGCCAGCACTTCCACAAAGAGCCGCGCCGCTTCACCTGCGATCTCTCCATCTACCAGCGCATGATTGCGACGGGCCAGCGCCTCATCAACCTTGCGCATCATTGCTTCATCCAGCCAGGCAGATGACGGACCGGCCCGTAAGCCGCGGCTGTCGTCCACGACGAGCGCATCGCGCGCAATCCACTCACTCTCGCCCTGTGCCGGTGCGTCCGTCACCGTCACCACCGCAAATGAGCGACGCTCCTCAATCGCGACAAGGACGCCATCGAGCAGCGCCTGTTTGGGCCCATCATCAGCCTGCCAGCGCTCGATAAAGACCGTCATCACGCCGCCGCAGACGCCGAGACTATCCATACTGATGGCGTCGGTCAGATCGACATGAACATTGCGCGGCATCCCGTCCTGGATAACGTCAAGCCCCGCACGGATTACATCGGCCTCACCGCAGCCGCCGCCCACTGTGCCAAGATGCTGACCGTAGGGATGAATGATCATCTTGGCCCCGACTTCACGCGGCACCGAACCTTTTACCTCGATGATCGTCGCAACAGCCACGGGGAGTCCGTCGCCAAGATATCGTTTGAGATGCTGATAGATCGTTGCAGACATGAGCGTTTGAGTTGAGAACGTGTACGAAGTCGGATGCTGCTACTGCTTGGGCTGGAGGCGACGGTAATCTTCAGGCGTGTCCAGATCGGCCAGAATCGCGGGATGATTTGAATTGACATACAGTGTGTTGTCATCATACTGCCGGATCAGCGTACGTAGCGTTGCGTTCTTCGGCAACGTGAGCGCTTCCAACCAGAAGCGACGCGGCAGATAGATCGGATGCCCCCGGCGCATTTCATAGCTGGGAATGATGATGGCGTCGGGTTGCGTACGAGCGGCGGTGCAAACGTCCCTAACGATTTCAATCGGCAGGTGAGGTTGATCGCTCAACGCCAGCAATAGTCCGGAGGCTCCGTTGCCTTGCCCGATCAGCCATTGGATGCCCGCCTGGTAAGAGCTGAGCATCTCCCCATGCGCATAGGCTGAATTGTAGACGATCTGGGCCGAGCTTTTGCGTAAGGCGGCACGCATTTGCGCGGCCTGGTGACCAATGACGCAGACGACAGGCTCGGCGCAAGCTGCCGCCAATGTGTTGATCACCGCCTCGATTACCGTGCCTTCGCCCCAGGGCAAGAGCTGTTTCGGCTCGCCCATGCGCCGGCTCATACCCGCGGCAGCGACGATGGCTGGAATCGGCGTCTCTGGTATGTGGTCGGCCATCGGTCGCGTCCTTATGATACAACGGATGTAACGATGGAGGTGAGTGGCAGCAGCGCCTGTTGAGCCTGCTTGGGCTGAGCCTGACGAAGTGTCGAACCCTTTACCCCTAAGTTGGACAGAAAGGGGCCAGGTCGGTCGGGTCAACCCGCTTGGTTTCGACAGGCTCAACCGGCGCTAGCCACTTCGGTTGTAGCGGTAACAATGGGTGCTTAAAGGATCGCTTGCGCTACTCAATCATCCTGTGCAGGCAGGACAATGCGGCTCTTCCGTCGGCAGGCTTTGTCCCCGTGCCGGCATGCTTACCGCGCCCGGCTGCCGATTCGCTCGAGCAGCAGCACAACTCCAAAGCCGACCGCGGCAATGGCAAGCGCAGCCAGGATCTCAGTGTTGAACGCACCGTTCACGCTCATGGGCGGCAGCACATTGTTGAGGACGATGGGCACCTCTTCGCCGTGGCGATCGATGGCCGTCTCGACCACCTCTTTCCAGGGCCAGATCTTGCGCAGGCTGCCGGCCATGAAGCCGATGAGGACGGCAATGGTCACGTCATGATAATGCTTGAAGAGCCAAGAGAGGATTTGGGCCAACGTCACCAGACCAATCACCGCGCCGATTGCGATCAGCATCAGGCTGGGAATGTCACGCGTGTTGACGGCACTGATGACGAACTCATACTTGCCCAGCAGCAGCAGAATGAAAGAGCCGGAGATACCGGGCAGAATCATCGCGCTAGAGGCCAAAGCGCCGCTGAGGATTAGAAACCACCACGTTTCCGGCGTTTGGACAGGAACCAGGCCGACGATCCAGAATGCAAACGCTGCGCCTGCTGCCAACGCACCCACGACCAGCGGCGTCCAGCGACTGACGCGCCCGCTGACGGCAAAGACTGACGCCACCACCAGGCCGAAGAAGAAGCTCCAGATCATGACCGGATGATTGACCAGGACGTACTCGATCAGCGGAGCGAGGGTGAGGATCGCAGCAAAGATGCCAATGAAGACTGCCGCCAGGAACTTCCAGTTGAGCAGCTGCAGCGCTTCACCGATCCGAAAGTGAATAACAGCATCCCAAAATTGGGGCTGACCGACCATACGGATACTCATGATCAGCTCTTCGTAGATGCCCAGGATAAACGCCATGGTGCCGCCAGAGACGCCCGGGACTACATCGGCGCTGCCCATGGCAAAACCACGCGCCGTCAGGCCGGCATATTGGGGCAGCGTCCGATCGACGCGCACCTCTTCGTCTTGGCCTTGCTCTATTGTCGATTCCATTTCCCCATCCTTGTCGGTTCTTTCACTGCGCTGCCGCTCGATACGAGATTGTGTCGCTCTGTGCACTCTTCTTTTGCCGTCTCTGTTCGGCAGCGCGCTACACAAAAAGAGAGCCGCCGGCATCTGCGCGGCAGCCCCTCAGTGAAGTCGTCGTTGTTGGCAGCAATTATCAGCCGTCAATCGTCAATTGTCAATTTTGACGTGCTGATCACGGGGCCATCCAGGCAGAGGACCATGCCCTCATGTTCGCACGCGCCGCAAATTCCGATCCCGCAGCGCATGTAGGCCTCCCAGGAGAGCTGGCAGGGAATGCCATGTTGCTCGCCCAACCGTCGCAGGGCAGCCAGCATGCCGTCAGGCCCGCACGCATAGATGCCATCGATCTCGCTGGCAGCCAATTTCGGACTCAGCAGATCGGTCACCAGCCCGCGAACGCCGCTCGATCCGTCTTCCGTGGCAACGTGCAGTTCAAATAGGGTAGGATGTGGTGGGCGAAACGCGTTCAATCGTTCAAAACGCTCGGCGTAGAGCACGTCATCGGCCGTGCGCGCCCCCGTGATGGCCGTGATGCGGATGCCGCGCTCGGCTTGGCTGCGCGCAAGCCAGAGCAGCGGCGCCACGCCGTAGCCGCCGCCAACAAGGGCCAAGCGCTTTTGCTCGGACGGCACGTGAAAGCCCTGGCCAAACGGTCCGCGGATCCAGAGACGCTCACCAATTGATAAGCGGTGGACGAGCCGGCTAAAGGGGCCCACTGCAGTCACCATGAGGGTGACCGGGTCGGCATCAACCAGCGAAAAAGGCTTCTCATCAAAGCGGGGCAGCCAGGCCATAATGAACTGACCGGGAACGGCGTCAAGCGCGGCGTCCAGAACCAAGGTCTTCGTGCGATAGTTGTCTTGTTGGATGTCGGCGATGCGCACGGCGGTGGGCATCGCGAATTCGGAAGCGGTGGGCTGACGGAACACAGGTCACCTCACGGTGGGTCACAGGTTGGCAAATCTTGTGCCATTATCGCCCGTGTCGGAGGCTTTGCCCAATTTGCGGAGAGAAAAGACGCGTGTAACGTAGAGACATTGCACCGCAACGTCTCTACGTTATTACATCTGCCTATTCAGTGGCATCGTCCGCCGGAACATGACGTAACGCTGCCGAATTCAAGCAATAGCGCTGACCCGTCGGGGCCGGTCCATCGTTGAAGACATGGCCCAAGTGGGCATCGCAACGGCTGCAGAGCACTTCCGTGCGTCGCATAAAGAACTTGAAATCGGATTTTTCGGCGATTGCTTCATCGCTGATCGGCGCATAGAAGCTTGGCCACCCTGTGCCCGACTCATACTTGGTGTCGGCATCGAACAGGGGCTGTCCACAGCAGACGCAGACGTATTCGCCCGGCTGCTTGTTGTCCCAATACTCGCCGGTAAACGCACGCTCCGTGCCGCCTTTGCGCGCCACATCAAATTGCTGTGGCGTCAACTGCGTGCGCCACTCCGCGTCAGACTTCGTGATTTTGGTCTTAGTATCTGCCATCTGAGTATCTCCGTCACATCGACGTTCTAGGTACAAATTGTCGTAACTCAAATTGGCATGGATCGCTGGACGCGGCTGTAGGTATGCTCACAGACTTACTTGGTACAAACAAGAGCAAACAGGCATGGCTATTGCTCGACTTCCTGATGGAGGACCAGCGGTAGATAATGCAATTCGATCTCATCGAGCGGTAAAACGATAACCGTCATAGTCTCTGAAATGCTGTTGAGACTATTTGTGGCCGTCACTGTGACCACATAGGATCCAGAGGTACCATACAAATGCTCAACGTCGGAGCCCAACCCCGTAACGCCGTCGCCATAATCCCAGAAGAACTGAACACTGGTCCCCGCATCTACCTCAGCGTGGAAGTGAGTCGTCGTTCCCAAGGCAGTAATCGAATCGCACGTGGCCCTCAAGCCGGAAACGGCAATCTCGCTTACGGCCGGTTCAAGCATCGCGCCGCCGATCACTGTGTAGTTGCCACCGGATGCTGACGTCTCCGTCTGGCCGGGGACGCCGGCGAGCGTATAGTCGGCGCCCCTCATGGTGGTTGTGCCTGGGTCAATAGCCCACCAGCGCAAAGCGAAGGCATGGGGTGTCGAACGGCCCATCGGCGCTACCAGCATCAGGGTCGCGGTAGCGACAAGAGCGGCCAAAGCAATACACGCAGTGAAAATCCTGGATGATCGGTTCATTTTGGCATGGCCTCCCTCGGCGCTGCGCTTTCAGGCAAGATGCCCATTTCAATGGGCTTGCCCCATTCCAGCGGATGGAGGTAGCGGCCGATTTCCGCGTCGGACTTTTCCGTCTCTACCTCAATGGGATGTGCCAGCGCATACGGATCTTGACGAATGCCCGTCACCTGCCAGGAGACCGTCATCCCCGGGGTACCGCCGCCGATTTGGAAGCGGTTGCCTGCTATAGGGTTGGCAATGTGCAGATCGGGACCAGGAGCACCGATGGCCGTTAGCTGATAGCGGAAGTCGTGATTAAGCGCCCCGAACCAGTCTGGCATTGCGACCCAGGCCGTACCCGTTTCGTTGAGCGTAACGTTACCGTTGTAAATGTTTAGCATGTCGGGCGATTCGACAAAGGAGTGAGACAGATACTGTCGTTCGGGATTTAGAGGGTGATCGATTCGGAACGAGCCACTGCCTTTGGTCAGGTTGCCCGTGACCTGTACGTCGCCATTGAAGTAGCCGGCTGCGCTGCCAGCTGAACGTACATAGACGCCATATCGTCCAGCAGTGCCGACAGACAAGCCGTCTTGGCCGGCTGCGCCCACTTGTACACCGTCCGTGTCAGCACCGTAGACCAAGACGCCGTGATTGCCCGCCGTACGTACATAGAAGCCGTTCTGTCTGGTCGTATTGATGGCCACACCGTGGTTTCCAGCCTCGTCAATGTTGATGCCGTCCTGGCCGGCTGCATCGATTTTGACGCCGCTGTCGGCTGTGGATTCTATGTAGAGACCGTGACGCCCTCCGTAGGTGAGAGAGTAACCGTCGTAATCTGTGGATTGAATCGTTATGCCGGAACCGACCGTGCCGAGTTCGACGCCAATCCCTGCCTGTTGCACTGATAATCCTGAGGATCCTGCGCCGTATACGGTCATGCCGTTCACGTCGGCCCAGCCGACTTCGATGCCATCGCCGCCGATTGAGTTGAGCATGATACCGGCTGGAATATAGTGCCCGTGTCCCTCTTGCGTAGGTTCGCCAACTTGCTCAATGATGATTCCTTTGTAGCCGATATCACCACTGACATGAAGACCGACGTTGCTGTCATGAATCCGGGCGCCTTCATTGGTGGCGGTTAACGTCATGGCAGTATCATCGCCATCAATCGTGAGGCCAGGGCCACCCGTCCACGTCTGGCCCATGTGATCATGTTCGTCATTGCCGGCAAGCGCATAGAGGGCATACGGTACAGCGTGGATCTGCTGGCGGGGATTCAGTGTAGCGTAAGCTCCGCTACTGGCTGGACAGCGCACGGCCATCTCCAGCCAGCGATTGTAGCCGTCGAATGCTTCCCCACCGAATTCATCGCCGCCATTCACGAGTGCCGTGAAGTAGCCGTCGATGACGGATAGATTTAGGACTGTGCTAGGCAGACCGAGTTGTTGATCCGGCGGAGACGCCGCATTGAAGAGGCGGAACTCAATGTCACAGCTTCCATCGACGGGCGCACCGGCGTCGTATAATTCGCCGCGATAGAGAAAACCTGGCCCAATGGGCGGCGTCGAGTCGCTGCTTGTTGGCAGTTGGTCGTCGGGCATGGCTTCTTGAGCCAGCGTCCCGTGGCTCCAGCCGAAAAATCCGGAACATAGAAGGGCAAGTGCGAACGAAAACACTGCATAAAGCCATCGTTTGCTGCACATGAGTTAACATCCTCCATTTGTCATTTGCATGGGCGAGTAGCTTGGACAGATCGTCCTATTGCATTCTTCTAGACACGTGGGAACAGATTGCCTACAAGGTCGCTACAGAATGGCTACACGCTCAGCGCGGCTTCTGTGACGACAGTGACCGTGATCTCTTAGATCGTAGACTAACCGTGCCGCTGCCGTGGGACGGACGTGCTCTGGCGGCTTCACGAAAACGGTCGCCTGTTTTGAACGGTATCTGCTCCTATGATAGGGTGATAGCGTGTGGGACTAGTCTCGGATGAAGATACACACACTCAGTCTGAACTTTTTGTATACGAGCCGTATTCTTTTGGAGGCGTGGCTATGCGTCGTTTTTTAACTCAGCGATTGGCGCAGTTGACCATTATGCTGTTAATTTTCGTGAGTTTGGCATTGCCGGCTGCGGCAACGCCTGTCCAGGATGAATTCTTCTTGCCGCCTGGCTTCTCAGTCGAGACGGTCATTGACGGCCTCAGCCTGCCCATCGCCTTTGACGTGGCTCGCGATGGTCGAATTTTTGTCGCCGAGAAATCTGGCCGGGTGCGCGTGGTGGAGAATGGCGTACTCCTGGAAGAACCGTTCATCGACCTGAGCCACGAAGTGAACGACGATCAGACGCGCGGGGTGATGGGGCTGGCGCTTCATCCCAACTTTCCCCGGACGCCCTACGTCTATGTCACGTACGTCTATGAGCCGGCGGAAGCCAAGGGGCATCCCGATAGTGGTGGGCGCGTCTCACGCCTGGCGCGCATCGAAGCCAGCGCTGCCGACAGCAATGTCCATAAGCCGGGCGGCTTCGTCGTCCTGCTCGGCAACAACAGCACCTGGGAAAATATCGGCAATCCAGACGAAGGCGATCAACCGCCCTTCTCCTGTCAGGACGCGGCCGGCACGCCGGTTCAAGACTGCCTGCCGGCGGAAAGCTCGGCCCACATTATCGATTTTGTGAAGTTTGGCCGCGACGGCGCGCTCTATGTGTCCAATGGCGACGGTACCACAAATTTTAAGGCCAACCACCGGGCACAGAACCTTGATAGCCTCGCCGGCAAGATTCTGCGCATCAATCCGATCACCGGCCAGGGGTACGCAACCAATCCTTTTTACGACGGCGATCCCAATAGTAACCGTTCCAAAATCTATGCGCTCGGCCTGCGCAACCCCTTCCGCTTTACCTTTGCCCCCAATTCAGGCGAACTATTCGTCGCCGATGTCGGCAACAGCGACTGGGAAGAGATCAATCGGGGACGCAGCGGCGCCAACTTTGGCTGGCCCTGCTTTGAAGGACGTGAGAAGATTCAGGATCATCCCCTGTGCGACCCGCTCCACAACGGCGATTATCCCGCCACCTTCTCCGCCTTTGAGTATCCCCACGCCCAGGGCTTCGGCGCGGTGATCGGCGGCGATTTCTACACGGGACGTTCATATCCGGCGCGCTATCGAGGCGGTTACTTCTTTCACGACTTCAACGTCGGCGCGCTGCAATACCTAAGCTTTGGCGCCAACGGCGCCGCGGCGGTGAATGACTTCGGTTCGGCCGTTCCGGCCATCGTGCAGATCACGCCCAGTGCAAGTGGCGACCTATATTTGCTTTCCCTGGCCCGTGGCGCCCTCTATCGCCTGCGCTACAATGCAGCGGCAGCCTCTTCGTCAGCGCCTGCCGCGGCTACAGGTGACGAAATCGAAGCAGACGCCACCGAAGAAGAAAGTGCATCCGCCTCGACCGCGGCTCCCGCGTCGAGTGGTCCCCTCCCTTCGGGCGCGGGCACGGGCAATATCTTGCGCGAAGTCTGGACCGGCATCAGCGGCAAGATGGTCGGCGATCTGACCGGACTTGACGCCTTCCCCGGCAGCCCCGACCAGACGGAACTGTTGCCCGCCCTGGAGGGACCGCGCGGCGACAAGGATTACGGTCAGCGCATCAGCGGCTATATCTACCCGCCGGTGACGGGCCAGTACCGCTTCTGGATCGCTTCTGATGACCAGAGCCAGCTCTGGCTGAGCACAGACACCAATCCGGCCAACAAGCAACTGATCGCCGGCGTCACCGACTGGACGCCCTCGCGCGAATTTGACAAATCAGCGAGCCAATCGTCGCCTGCGGTCACCCTGCGCGCCGGACAGCGCTACTATATCGAGGTTCTGCATAAGCAGGCGGATCAGAAAGACAACGTGTCAGTCGCCTGGCAGCCGCCCGGCGGTGGCCGCAGCGTGATCGACGGGCAGTATCTGTCGCCGGCTACTGAGTAGCGAGCGGGGAAGACCTTGCCCCATTTTGGCATTGGGATCTATCAAGTGAAGACCAGCCCGAACGTGGGGGTGCTCTGGCGCGGGGCCTATCAGCTTGGCGCGGACTACGTCTTTACGATTGGGCCGCGCTACAAGCCAGAGTCAAGCGATGTATTCGCCACATGGCAACAGATTCCGCTCTTCCGCTATGCCACGTTTGACGAAATGTTTGCGGCCATGCCTTACAGCACGCGCCTGATTGGCGTGGAAATGGGCGGCGAACCATTGACCGATTTCGCGCATCCTGACCGCGCGGTCTACCTGCTCGGCGCGGAAGACAGTGGGCTGCCGCAATCCGTGTTGGACCGCTGCTATGCGACCGTCTCGATCCCTGCTGCACGGAGGGCGAGCTATAATGTGGCCCAAGCAGGTACGCTCGTCTGCTACGATCGCTTCATCAAGCAGAGAAGCGAGATGTGAGGACGCCACTTTGAATCTAGCACAAGCTTCCTCTACGGCCGACGCCGCACCGACGATAAAGCGGGATCGTCGCTGGCCGATTGTACGCGCTATGTTTGGCCTGACCCTGGCCCTGGCGACGCTTCTCCTTTGGCTGCAGCCTGAAGCCCTTTGGCTCAAGACGCTGGCGATTACGGTTCTGGCCTGGTGGCTGCCCGGGCAGTTGCTCGTCGCCCTTTGGCGGTTGCCTGAGATCGACGCGCTAACAGCACTCTTGGTAGCGCTGGCGATCGGCTGGGCGTGGTTGGTTGGTGTCGGACTGTTGCTGCATTGGCTGCCTGGCCCGGTCACGGTCAACCTCATCTGTGCAGGGTATGGGATCGGTGGATTTCTGCTTTGGTTGGCCCTGTTTCGCCGGCCTCCAGCGCCGGTTCAACCCACGCCAAGCCGCGTGTGGATGCAGGCTGGACTTCTGCTGATCGGCCTGCTGCTGTTGTGGCTGTCCACCCTCGGCGCGCGTGAATTCTTCCACGATGAAGCAACGGTTTTGGTTCAAGCGCGTGCCGCGCTGCGCGGCGTGGCTGATGCGCCGGCCCGGCACACCAAAGGTCCCGGGGAAATCATTGCGGCAATGGTCTTTTATCGTTCCTTGGGCACAACGAATGAGTTTTATGCGCGACTACCCTTTGCGTTGGCCGGTATCGGCGCCGTGCTGCTGATGCTGCCATTGGGACGCCGCCTCTTCTCCGCCCAGGTCGGGCTGTGGGCAGCGCTGCTGATGGCTGTCAACGGCTACGTCGTCGCCTTGGCGCGCATGACGCAGTACCAAGGCCCGCTCTTGTTGCTTGCCGGCGCCACCGTGTTGAGCGTTTGGTGCGCCACCCACCGACCCGCCGCGCCCGGCAAGATCAGCCTTGCCTGGCTTTGGCTTGCCGTCGCCGTGACCGCGGCCGGCCTGATCATGCACTATGAATTTGTCCTGCTCTTTCCTGCGCTGCTGGCAATGTTAATCGTCGGCAGCGGCTGGAGATTGCTGACGCGGCGACAGGTCGTGGCAACCGCTCTCTTTGCCCTGGCGAATGGGTTTCTCGTTGCCGTCGTTTATGGACAGATGGTCGGCTCCGATAGATTCACCTCGTCGACCCAGTTCTACTATGCTGCGCGCTTTCTGCCGACGCCGGGCAATAACCTGACTGAATTTGTCAACGTTAGCTTGCTCTACAACTCGGCCTACTTCAGCGTTGGCCTCCTTGCTCTGGCAGCGATCGGTCTGATCATGGCCTGGCGCAGCCATCGGCGCGCAGCGCTGTTGCTCACGCTGTGGATCGTACCCGCGTTGGTGCTCTACTTGTTTGTGATTACCAGCCCCGGCACCCACTACTATCTGATCATGGGCGCGCTGTCGCTCTTGGCTGCGCTGCCGCTGGCGTGGCTCGTCGGTGAAACGCCCGCCTTGCATCCTGTGCGCAGCGGCGCCACGATTGCGCTGGCATCGCTCTGGCTAGTCGTTTCCGTCGCGTACATCAACCAGGCGCTCCTGCAAACGGAGCCGCTCTACTTGCTCGACTTCAACGAGCAACGCGCCACATACTTCCCCACACCCTACGATGCGGACTTCGCATCCCGGCCGCGTGTCGGCGTGCCCATTCAAGAGGGCTGGAAGACGCTTGGCGTGTTGCGTGAATGGGGCGTGATGGATGGAACCTACAGCAGCAACGAACGTCGCACGCGCTGGTACATGGGTGACTTTGACCGCGTAGATGTGGATGAACAGCCCGACTACTTCTTCATTGCGCGCCACGTGCAGGATCCCGATCGAGCATATGATCACGCCCTGCTTGACGGCTATCAAGCCTTCGGCGAGGTGCGAATCGCTGATCAGGCGCGCCTCTTGCTCTACCGTCGTGAGGGGTGGGACGGCGTTTATGCCGTCTACAACGGTGAGGATTTTGACCGCGCTTTTCAGGAACATGTTGTGCTGCTGGGCGAAGAGCCCGAGAGTGAGCCACTCGTTCAAAACGTCGTTGTATCGCCTGCACTTGAGCTTGTGTCATCCGGGGTAGAGCGGGCAACCGTGCGTCGCGGCGACGTCTTCATTCTGGAGAACCACTGGCGTGTGCAGGAGCCGATTGGGCAGAATCTGAAGCTCTTTGTCCATTTCGGAGAAGCCGCTGACGGGGCGCCCCTTGCCCAATGGGACGGCTATCCGCTCTTGAATGGCGCCCGTACCACTGATTGGCAGCCGGGCGATGAGCTGGTTGAGCGCGTGCCCGTGCGGATCCCGGAGGAGATTTCGCCCGGGATGCATCCGATCTACCTCGGCTTCTACGACGCGGCCACGGGCGAGCGCTATGCCGCCGGCAGACTTCTCGTGGGCGAGGTGCTTGTCCGGTAGCACATGAAGACTGCAACCCAAAATATTCCACCAGCGAGGAACCGAGAAACAGGATGGTTGACAATCGATCGGCCCGGACCGTTATCGTCACCGGCGGTGGTCAAGGCATTGGCAAAGGCATTGCCCAACATCTGCTCATGCAGGGCTGGCAGGTCGTAATTGGTGAGATCGACGCGGAGGCCGGCGCCGAGACTGTGGCGGAGCTAGCCGATCTGGGCGCGATCCGCTTCATTCAGACTGATGTAACTGATGAGGCGTCGGTCGCCGCGCTCATGACGCATACCGTCGATCAACTGGGCCGCCTGGATGCGCTGGTCAACAACGCGGGGATTGCTGCGCCGGGGAACAGCCCGGTCGAAACGCTGGACCTCTCGCAGTGGCAGCGGCTTATCGCCGCCAACCTGACCGGCCCAATGCTCTGTGCCAAGCATGCTGTGCCGCACCTGCGCCGCGTCCACGGCGCGATAGTCAACATTGCCTCCACCCGCGCCCTCCAATCCGAAGCCAACACTGAAGCCTACAGCGCATCGAAGGGCGGCCTGGTTGCGCTCACCCATGCCTTGGCCGTCAGTTTGGGGCCGGCCGTCCGCGTCAACTGCATCAGCCCGGGTTGGATCGACGTGGGCCCATGGCAGAAGTCGAGTCGGCGCCGCGAGTCGAATCTGCGTGCGCTTGACCACGCGCAACACCCGGCCGGGCGCGTCGGCACGCCCGGAGACATTGCTGCGATGACCGCATTCTTGCTCTCTGAAGAGGCCGGGTTTATTACGGGGCAGAACTTTGTTGTCGACGGCGGCATGACGGTCAAGATGATCTACGCAGATTGACGCCAGCTTCCTTTGTGGCAAGATTTCTCGCTGTGCCTGGGATGACCGAGGGGCACGCCATGTCGTGCCGTGGGAGCGCAGCGACTGCCTGGTTGCGGACGCCTTGCGAGCGGGATGGCGGGCGTCGTGCTACGGCGCTGCGATGCGCAACGTGCCGATTGTCACCGCGTCCGTGCTGCGTCCCAGCCCCGTTCCCGCCTTCAGCGCCAGCCCATCGCTGGCCCGCGCCATGCGCAACGTCACCGCGTAGTCGCCTGCGGCCAACTCACTGGCTAACGGCATGACGCGCACCTCCCGCAGCGGGTAGCCCGCAGGCCAGACGCTGCTTGGATAGTTGAGGCCGCCGGCGACCTGCTGCCATGCCGCGGCCACAGTTCCATCGGCCTCGCGCAGCTCGATTATGACGTCGTACGCATCGCGATAGTCGCTCGGGTTTGGGTACCAAACCAGCTCGGTCCGGAACTCATCGCCGGCGCGGCTCTCGGCACGGTCAAGCGCTGCGCGGGTCAGATCGATGTAGTCGAAGGATGCCAGTCGTTCGCTGATCTCAGACGGATAGGGTGACTTGAAGACATCGGTCATGCCGACGCGCCAGCGCTGACCATCGATGACATGGGCCGGATCGCCTACGGGCACAAGCGGCTCGCCCGTGTCCTGGCGATAGACAACCAGCTCAATCGTGTAGCGCAGGGGCTTGGCGGAGATGGGCACGGGCAAAGCAAACGACTCTTGGACGCGTGTGCCCGACTGCCAGCTGCTGGTGGGCGGCTGCGGGGCGACATCCTGTTGCACCAGGAGCAAATCGCTGCCCGCCTCATAGAGCCGTAGTGAGAAGCTCAAATCTGTCCCCGGGTCGTCCACCCCCGTCAACCCTTCCCAATACAAATTGACATAAAGTGGTCCGCCGGCTTCGACCGACGTATGCGGATCGCGCCCGACGAGCTGCAGGGCATCGCCAAAGCGGGCATCAACGGGAATCATCTCTTCCTCCAGCGCTGGATCAACGTCCATATCATAGCGCTGGACGCGTAGGAAGTCTCGCCCAGCATAGGGCAAATCTTGCGCCAGCACGCCGTTTTGATCCAACCAGGCGCGGATAACGCCGGTGGGATCGTTCACGGTGTCGTAGAGGCGGTAGTGCCAGAGGCGAGGATGAGCAGCGCTTAGCGTGTCGAGGGCAGCCAACGTTTCCGCTTCTGTGACCGCGAAGAAGTCGCTCGCCGGATTGCCCCAACCCAGCCCCGGATCGCCATCCACGCTGCCGGTGCGGGCAATGATGATCGGCGCAGTCGCTTCACCTTCCGGCAACCCGTCTCGAACTTGATCAGCATAGTCGGTAAAGCGACCGTCCCATGTGATCGCCGGCGGGCGAGATGCCAGCGGCCCCACCAACTCGGTGGGCCAGTAGATCTCCAGCGTGGGATAGATCCAGCCTGCATTGGACAGAATCAGATCGTCAGGCCGCCAATTGCGGGCCAGGTCCGCCACCGCAGTGCGATGATCGTCGGCCCGATAGCGTGGATTTGACCAAAATTCGTAGAGCCCCCATGTGCTGATGCCGAGCATGAGCGCCAACGCGCCCCACGCCAGCCACGTCTTCTGCTGGAAAAGGGCGAGGATAGCCGCAGCCAGGATCAGCATAAAGGGCGGTGCAAAGAGAAAGACGTAGCGCACGTGGTAGAGGGGCGTCACCGTGGCCGTGAAGAGGTAAAGTAGACCGAGCGGCAGAAGAATGTAAATCAGCAGCGTGCTGCGCGCACCCGTCTCATCCCGCCCCCCGGACCAAGACCATAGGAATATGCCCAGCGCCATCACTGCTACCAGAGCAAAAGGCCACATGCGCCCGCCGGGCGGCGTCTGACCGATGACCAGTGCGCCCAGCGTCTCGGCGAGGGAGGCAAGGAAGGCCTGGATTGTCAACCAGGGCCCACGCCAGGGCGGCACAGGCGGGTCCATCGTCTGGCGCAGGAAGAGTGGAAGCCAGGGTAGCCAAAGGAGCAGGACGGCCACTTGTGCGCCAATCCAGCCGAACAGGGCGCGGGTTCGCCGCTCGGGCTTCAGCTTGCGCAGACGGATGAACGCCAATAGGTTGAGGGCGATGAGCGCAAAGGCAAAATAGTAGAGCGTGTAGAGACCGCTCGCCGCCGCCGCCACATAAACGATCAGCCAACCCCATGCGCGTGACTCCTGGTCGAAAAAGCGCAGCGTGGCCCAAAGGCAGAGCAAGCCCAGCGCCGCCCCAATCGTGTACATGCGCACTTCCTGGCCATACCAGAGATGGAAAGGATTGACCGCGGCCAGCCAGACGGCCAGCACGGCTACGCGTTCCCCCAACAGCCGCCGGCCAATCGGCACGAGCAGCGCCAGGAGGAGCACGCCGGCCCACAGGCTAGGCCAGGCAAAGAGGAACTCCAGACCGTGTTCTAACGTCGGATGGCTTAGGCTTTGCCAGGCGTGGAGCAGGGCATAGTACCCCGGCGGATGGATGTCGCCGGCCGTGTGGGCAATCATCTCTGCCAGGGACAGGCGCGCGAGGTAGGCGCTGACAGTCTCGTCATACCAGAGCGACTCGCTGCCCAGCCGAAAGAGGCGCAGGCCAAAGCCGACCAGCAGACCGCCGAGCAGCGCAAAGCGCAGCCAGATTGACTTCGTTGCCGCTTGCTCAATGCGTGCTCGGTGGTGGACCGCCTGCTTGGATGCCATATGGGCATGCTAGCACAGGAGATGTCAGGGGCAAATCGACGGCTGGTGAACAGAGGTGGATGGACCGCTGATTGACGCTGCTGCGGCGGATGAAAGCGGATCAATCCTGGAGAATCAGACCGCGTCTCCCGCACCCTTTACCAGGCTCAGGACAAGCCCTGCCTCACCGGCAGTTTGTCGTCGGCTGACCTGAAATTCCTTGGATTCGCCCCCAATCCTTTGGCAATCCCGGGGCCTTTGGATACAATAGCACGGATGTCGACGATCACGCTGGACCAACTACTCAAAGATGTCCGCGCCGCCTGGCGCTTCACGCCCGCAGCGGAAGCCTGGCTGGGCGTTGCATTGCTGCTGGCGCTGGTCGGGTTGGCCACGGTCAGCGCCCGCTCCATAACGGTGACGGTGGACGGTGTTGAAGAGGCGGTGCAGACCCATCGCCGCACGCTGGACAAGCTCTTGCTCGACCTGGGGTTTGAGCCCGAAATGCTGGCGTACGTCTCGCCGCCGGAAGCTGCACCCCTGTACAGGGACATGCGCGTCACCGTAGATCGGCCGCGCCCGGTCCAGCTCTTTGCCGATGGGCGTGATCTGCGTCTGCAATCGTGGGGGACGAGCGCGGCTGAGATTTTGTCCGATGCCGGCGTCAGCTTCCACCCCAACGATCAGGCGCTGCTCGACGCCGAGCCCATCGCGTGGAACGAGCCGCTGCCGCCCGTGGTGCATGCACTCCGGCCGCAGACATATGACCGCGGCCATGCCTGGGATCACATCGAGCGCCGGCCGATTCAGTTGCGCGTACATCGCGCCATCCCCGTTGAGGTCAACGACGGTGGGCTGGCCTTTACCCTGCGTACGACAACAGAGACCATCGGTGAGGCGCTCTTGCAGGCCGGCATTACGCTCTATCTGGGTGATGAAGTGCGCCCTGACCTGGGGAGCCCGGTGAGCACCGGACAGCAGATCTTCATCGAGCGCAGCACGCCGCTGTCCGTTCAAGCAGATGGCCAGACGCTCAAAACGCGGGCCAAGGCCGAGACGGTGGGTGACGTGCTCGCCTCGCTCGACATCGGCCTGGCGGGAATGGATCGAGTCAGCCCGGCGCTGGAAACACCGCTCTACGACGACATCGAGATCACCGTGACGCGTATCCGCGAAGAGATCGAGGTGACGGAAGAGATTGCGCCGTTTGAGACGATCTATGAGGCCGACGCTACGCTGCCCATCGATACGCAGACCGTTTTGGCGCCTGGCGCAGAGGGCATTACCCGCACCCGTGCGCGCGTGCGCTACGAGGATGGCCAGGAGGTGGCCCGCTTTGTGGAGGACACGTGGACCGCTCAGGAACCTGCCCAGCGCGTGATCGCCTATGGACGCTTGATTGAGCCGAAGACGGCTACCGTGGATGGCCAGCCAATTACTTACTGGCGCAAGATTTCCATGCTGGCAACGAGTTACAGCGCGTCGCGTGCCGGCGTCTCGCCCGACAATCCCTACTACGGACGGACCTACTCGGGTGATCCCATGCGCGACGGAATCGTGGCAGTGGACTTCAGCCTGGTGCCCATACGCAGCGAAGTCTTTATTCCTACTTACGGCTATGGCGACGCCCTGGACACAGGCGGCGCCATGCGCGGTCGACGCATTGATCTCGGTTATGCTGATGATACGTGGGTGCCCGTGCGGCGCTGGGTCGACGTTTACTTGCTCTGGCCGCCGCCGGCGCAGGATCGAATCACGTGGGTGCTGCCCAACTGGCCGCGCCCGCCACAATAGTAGAGACAGTGGTGAAAGATCGGATCTGCGAGCGTAGCAGCGCCCTCTTTCGGCTTCAATAGAGTCTACGCATCAAGTTCGGACGTTCATGGCGAATTCGCAGGATAGCCTGTCGCAGCGCCGTTGGGTGATTCCGGTACTGTTGTTGATCATGTTGGCGGGGTTGGTTCTACGCACGTGGAACGTGAACTTTGACCGCGGGATCGGCAGCCATCCGGATGAACGCAGTACGGCCTGCTTCTACGCAACCACAATCGCACTACCCGATTCATGGGAAGCCTTGCGCGATCCCCGGCAAAGCCCGCTCAATCCGTTGTGGGATCAGGCCCGGCAGGAACGACGCAGCTTTACCTATGGTCATTTCCCGCTCTACCTGGGCGTTGCCGCGGGCGAATTCATTCAGCAGTTGGCGCCCCTTGCCCAGCAGCTTGACCTACCCGAAGAAACGACTGCGCTCATGGCGCGTGCGGGCAGCGCCTGCGATGGCATCACCGTGGCTGGTCGTTTGACCATTGCCCTCCTCGATACCGTAACCATCCTGTTCCTCTTTTTATTGACAGCTGCGATTTTCGGCTCGGGCGCAGGCCTGCTCGCGGCCGCCTTCTACGCCTTTGCCGCGCAGGCGATCCAGCTCAGCCACTTCTTTGCCATGGATCCGGCCAGCACAACCTTTACCGTTATGGCCGTCTGGGGTGGCGTGCGCATGGTGCAGCGACGCACCTGGGGGGCGGCTTTGTTGACGGGCGTCGGCGCGGGGCTGGCCATCGCGTCCAAGTTCAGCGCCTTGCCGATTTTGGCCGTGCCGGTCATGGCTGCGTTGATCATCTTCTGGCAGAGCGCACAGGAGGAGGCGTTTAGCCTGGATACCCCTTCTCCCGGCGTTGGTCGAGCGCGCTTCCGTGCACTCAGCGCTGCGCTCTTGGCGCTGGTGTCAGCGGGCATTGTCTTCTTCCTCACGAGTCCCTATGCTGTGCTCGACTGGCAGAGCTTCAGCCAGGCGACCCTGGTGGAGCAAGGGCGCATGGTGCGCGGCGTGGCCGATTTCCCTTTCACCCGTCAGTATCGGAACACAACGCCCTACCTCTACTTCATCGATCAGCAGGTGCGCTGGGGGCTGGGACTGCCGCTGGGCGTGCTGACGCTGGCAGGCACGTTCTTTGCGGTGCTTGGCCTCCTGCGCGTGCTGTATGCGATGGCCGCCACCGCCATCGGCCGCCTCTTTGGGCGCGCCCTGTGGTACGAGATTCCGGAACGGGAACTGCTCCTGCTCCTCGTCTGGAGCTGGGTTGTGCCCTATTTCGGGCTGACCGGCGCCTTTCTGGCCAAATTCAATCGCTACATGAGTCCGATTCTGCCCTTTGCCCTGCTCTTTGCCGCCGGGTTGATCTGGCACATTTGGCATGGCCGCCTCTTTGGCGTGCGCAGGCTCTCGACCGCCGACCCCGACGCCCAGACGTTGCCTGGTCCCTCTACATCGAATTCAGACAATGGCCCGTGGCGCGGCATCCGCCATGCTTTGGCGGCTGGCCTGGCCCTTGTCGGCATTGTTGGCGGCCTCCTCTGGTCCGCGGCTTACGTCAACGGCGTCTACAATCGGGAACACACCTGGATCAGCGCCAGTCGCTGGATGTACGAGACCATGCCCGCGGGCTCGGTCATCCTCTGGGAGCTTTGGGATGACCCGTTGCCCAAGTCACTTCCTGATGAGCCGGGCATGGATATGGGGACGACCGGCCTGCGCAACATCGACTGGAGCCCGTATGAAGAGGACACGGCAGAGAAATACCTGCGCATGCGCGATGCCCTGCAGGCTGCCGATTACGTCGCCTACAGCTCCAAGCGCATCTATGACAGCGTCGACGAACTTCCCACGCGCTACCCAATGACCAATCTCTACTACGAGCGCATGTTCGACGGCAGTCTGGGCTTCGAATTGGCCGGCGAGTTTACGTCGCCGCCCCGGCTCTTCGGTCTGGAATTCGACGACCGGCACGCCGATGAAAGCTGGAGTCTCTACGATCACCCCCAGGTCCTGGTCTTTGAGAAAGTGCGCCAACTGAGCGATGCTGAATTCGACGCGCTCTTTGCGGGTTCGTGGCAGGAAGCCGACAACTGGTACCGCGGGCCAGATTCGCCGCTGAGTCCCTTGCTCAACGCTTTGGGGCTGGGCAGTGACCCTGGCAGCGGAGACGCCGGGCTGCTCAACCGCCTGGTCGGCCTGGCCGGCGGCGTGCAAGGAACGTCAATCAGCATGGCCCCACGCGGTTCCTCACTCATGCTGGATGAGCCGCTGGCCGATTTGCCGCTGGTCGACAACTATCGCTGGAACACCTTTGCCAGCGAACGCCCGGGCGCCGGTGTCTTGCTCTGGTGGTTCGTCCTGACGCTCTTGGGCTGGATTGCCTGGCCGTTGCTCTTTGGTCCACTGCGTGCCCTGCGCGATCGGGGTTACTTCTTTGCGCGTACGTTGGGCTGGCTGCTCAGCGCCTGGGTGCTCTGGTGGCTGGCCAGCTTGGGCTGGATGCACAACACGGTTGTCAACGCCTGGTTGGTGCTGGGCATTGTCGCGCTCCTTGGCATGCTGGCGGCATGGCCACAGCGCAAGGCCATGAGCGCCTTCGTGCGCGCACGGTGGGGGTTGTTGCTTGTTGGAGAAGGGCTCTTCGCGGCCGCCTATCTCTTTTTTGTGCTGATTCGACTGGCAAACCCCGATATTTGGCAGCCCTGGTTTGGCGGCGAGAAGCTCATGGAGTTCGCCTTTCTCAATGGCATACTGCGCAGTCCAACCTTCCCACCTGTCGATCCCCACTTCGCCGGCGGCTACATCAATTACTACTATTTTGGCATCTACCTGGTCGCCTACCTGATCAAGCTGACCGGCATCTATGCCGAGGTGGCCTTCAATCTGGCCATTCCGGCCCTTTTTGCCCTGACCGTGATCAACGCCTTTGGCCTGGCCTATTCAGCCGTGCCCGCGGCCACGCGGCTTCAGGGGAAGCCTGCTCCGCCATCCGCCGACGAACGTGACACCGACGAACCTGACACCGACGAACCTGACACCGACGAACCTAATGCAGATGAGCCTGACGCAACGCAGGCGATGGTTGTCACTGAAGGTGCGGGCGAAGCATCCCTCTCTCTTTCAGATGATGTGGACGCGCACGCGGAGGACATACTGCTCGCCGCGCCGACCGCAGGGGGCGGCACGGGCTTCATGCCGGCGCAGGCTGCGGCTTTAAGGTACGCAGCGCCGGAGCCGCCCACAGACGACGTTGCTGCACCAACTTCAGACAACACAGACTGGCGGATCGGCCTTGGCCAGGCCTTGCTGGCGCCCCTCTTCGTTGCCCTCATCGGCAACCTCGACGGCTTTGCCCAGGTCGCACGCGCCCTTGCTGCCGTGAGTGAATGGACGTTTCAAAGCGCCTCACGCGGCGTGGAGACGCTGGTGAACGCAGCCGGCGGCGTCGGCGCAGCCGCTTCCGGCCAACCAATGCCACCCTATGACTTCTGGGGGCCCAGTCGGGTGATTCCGTGGACGATCAACGAATTTCCCTTTTGGAGCTTCCTCTTTGCCGATCTGCATCCACACATGATCGGGATCCCGTTTGCGCTCTTCTTCCTCGCACTGGTGTTGACGCTGATCAAGGACAGTGACGTTTACGGTCGCGTGCTCTGGCCCTGGGGGGCGGCGCTCTTGGCCCTCTTCGCGCTCATGCTGGGCACCCTTGCCAGCATCAACCTCTGGGAGCTACCCACCTATGCGCTCTTGGGCATTGGTGCGTTGCTTGTCTCCCAATATCGTCATGACGGCCGCGTCGACTGGGCGCTGACGATTTCCGCCGCTTTTGTCTACTTGTTGGGCGCGTACCTGGCCTTTGCGCCCTTCTTCCGTGCATTTTCCAGCGTCGGCGCGGGTGGTATCGGCTTCGTGCGTGAACCGGATCCGACCGGCCTCTGGCTCCTGATCTGGGGTTTTCTCCTCTTTGCGACCGTAAGCTGGCTGCTCTACACTGGCTCGCGTGCGGCACGGCCCGCATGGCGTCAGGATCATGACGAAGCGGCAGCGGTCGTGATCAAACCGGGCGGACTGGAACGCGCCGTGAGCCTGGCCTGGCGGGAATTTGACCGCCTGCCACGCGTCGTCTATCTGCATCGCATGTTGGTCACGCGCTCGACGCTTGGGTACCAGCTCGGCCTCTGGCTCGTTCCCCTTTTCATTGTGCTGGCCGGCTTGGCATTGCTGTGGGGACGCACGGTCCTGGCGCTCTGTTTGCCGCTGCTGGCTCTGGCTTTTGTGCTGCTCTGGCGTCGCGGGCGTGCGGCGGACGGCGGCGCCCAGTTTGCGGTCCTGCTGACGACCTTGGGCTTTGGCATTCTGGCGGGCACCCAGCTCGTCTATCTCAAAGACTTCCTGCAGGGCGGCGAGTATTACCGCATGAACACGCTCTTCAAGTTCTTTATGCAGGTGTGGGTCGTCTGGGCAATTGCCGCCGCGATCGGCGTCCCGCGCATCTGGCGCGGCCTCTTTGCCAGGTCTGCTGTGACTGCCAGCGGCCCGGTCATCGGGCAGCGCACGACCGGGCAGCGCCTTCTGGCCGCAACCTGGCGCGGCGCCTTCGTTGTTTTGCTGGCGGCCAGTCTGGTCTATCCGATTTTTGGCACGCCCGCGCGTGTCGATCAGCGCTTCATGGGCTGGCAGCCGCCAATCGGTACCCTCAATGGACTGGATTACATGGAAGAGGGCGTCTTTGCCTGGCCCGACGGCTCCAACACGATCGAACTGCGCTACGATCACGCTGCCCTGCTCTGGCTGCTGGAGAACGTACAGGGTAACGCCGTCATCGCCGAGAGTTCACAAGTCGATTACTACCGCGCCATGGGCACGCGCATTGCCAGCCAGAGCGGCCTCAGCGGGTTGACCGGCATGCACGAGGCGGAGCAGCGCTACGGCGGTGACGTGGCCTATCGCAGCGAACGCCATCGTGAGTTCTGGGACAGCCTCGACGCCGCGCGGACCCAAACGCTTATCGATGACCTGCAGATCGATCTGATTTACTATGGCCAACTTGAGCGCTACCTCCATCCACAAGCGGTGGAGAAATTCGAACAGCTGGTTTCTGACGGCCAGCTGACGCGCCTCTACGAAAACGAACGGGTCACGATCTATGCCGTACCCGGCCGGCTGCAGGAGCAGGCCGGCGGAGGCTACGCCCCATCATGAGTGAGCTTCTTGTGCCATTTCTGAGTTGGTATCTCGTGATTCAGTTGCTGTCGCTGGCCGTGCTGCCCCTGTGCGTGCGTCTCTTCGCCAATCTGCCCGACCGCGGCTACGTTTTTGCCAAAATGCTGGGCATTCTGCTCGTCAGCGTCACGTTCTGGCTGGGCGTAGCGTACGGCTTGCTGAGTAGCGATGTTGGCGGCGCCTGGCTGGCGCTACTGCTCGTGACATTGGCCAGCGCATTGGTTGGCCGCTCCGTGCTGACCCGTCTCTTTTCGACCGCGCGCCCGCCGCTTCCCTGGCGCAGCATGCTGGTAGCGGAGACGCTTTTTCTCGTTGCCTTTGCGCTTTGGGCCTATGTGCGCAGCCATGATCCGGCGGCCAATCATACCGAACAGCCCATGGATCTCATGTTCATGAACTCCATTTGGATGAGCGCTGATTTCCCGCCCGAGGACGCGTGGCTGGGCGGTTACGCTATCAGCTACTACTATCTCGGCTACTGGATGCTGACCACCATCGGGCGCTTGGCCGGACAGCCGCCTGCGATAGCCTACAACGTGGGCCAAGCCAGCTGGTTTGGCCTGCTGCTGCTGGGCAGCTTTGGCGTAGTCTTCAACTTGCTCCTGCGCACGGGCAAGCGCACGGCTCAGGCGCCGTCGCTGCAAGCAGTGCTCGGCGGGCTGCTTGCCTCCGTTGCCGTGGGTCTCTCCGCCAACGTGCAGAGCATCCTGGAGTGGCTTTACGCCAACGGAATTCGCCTGGAGAGGCTCAATCGCTGGATTGACGTCTATAACTTTGAAGAGAACGCCACGGTCTCCAATCAATGGTTTATCAACACGGGCTGGTGGTGGTGGCGCTCCAGCCGCGTAATCGAGGATCTGGACCTCAATGGCAACCACATTGAGGTGATCGACGAGTTTCCGATCTTTTCCTATATTTTGGGTGATAATCATCCTCACGTGCTGGCCATGCCCTTTGTGCTGCTGGTGATCGGCCTGGCGCTGACGCTCTTCTGGAGCACGCCCCGCGGCTATCGCACTTCTTTCCTGGGGCGATTGCACGCTTTATTACCCCTGGGCTGGATCGGCCTGCTGCTGATGAGCGTGGCTTCGGGCGCGCTGATCTTTCTCAATACGTGGGATTTTCCGCCCTACTGGCTGCTCTTGGCCGTCAGTGGCGCCATCGCCGCCTGGCGCAGCACTGCCGGGCAGAATGAGGGGCGCCTGGGCTTTGCGTTGGGCGCCGGCGCGGCCCTGGGGGGAGCGCTGGCGGCCGGTACGCTGCTGATCTATCTGCCCTACTTCATTACGGCCCAGAGTCAAGCCGGCGGCTTTCTGCCCAATCTCTTTTATCCGACCCGTCTGCCCCAATTCCTGGTGATGTTTGGCGGGCTGCTGTTGGCCCTGCTCACGCTGTTGCTGCTGGGCTGGCAACGCATGCGCCCGACCTTGGGTCGCCTCAGCATGACGGCGATCGTCGTCTTGATGACACCCCTGGCATTTCTGGCCCTTTCCGCTTGGGCCGCGCTCAATACGCCTTGGGGCGCGGGCTGGCTGGAGCGTGTCGCCCTGCCCGCCGGGGCAACCGATCATCTTCCTTTCATCATCGAGCGCTGGACGAGCGAGCCATTTACGTTTATCTTGATTGGGCTTTTGTTGACGGGCGTGCTGGCGCTGCTTTGGCAGGGACTATCCGCCATGGACCCGCATGGCAAGACCGAGCAGGAAGGCGATCAAGCGCTCTTCTTTGCGCTGCTCCTGGCAGGGATCGGCCTGGCGCTACTCTATGCGCCCGAGTTTGTCTATCTGCGCGACAATTTCGGCACGCGTATGAACACGATCTTTAAGTTCTACTATCAAGGCTGGCTGCTGCTCGGCCTGAGCGGAGCCTACGCGCTGGCTGTAGCGTTAAAGTGGCGCGGACGCAACTGGCGCTGGTGGACGGCGGCGCCCGCACTGCCGGCGCTGTTGTTGATCCTCGGCGGTCTGATCTTTCCGGTGGCGGGCGCGTATAGCAAGACCGACGGCTTTGCCGCCGAACGACCGACCTTTGACGCCACCGACTATGTCAGTCGTTTTCGCCCCAACGAGGCGGCCGCGGCCCAGTGGGTGCAGGAACATGTACCGCCGGGCACACGCGTGCTTGAGGGTAAGGGCTCAAGCTATCAGGCTGACACCAACCGCATCAGCACCATGACGGGACGGCCTACTTTGCTGGGCTGGGCCGGCCACGAGTCGCAGTGGCGGGGACAGGCCTACGGCGAGATGGCGCAGGGGCGCAGCGAAGCGTTGGAGATTATCTATCGTACGGGTACGCCCGCTGAGATCGCCGCGGCGCTGGCTGCATGGGAGATCGACTATGTCTATGTTGGCCCTTCCGAGCGCACGCAATATGGCCCGCAAGCGGATGGCGCAGAGCGCTTTGAGACGGTGCTGGATCTTGTTTTTGAAGCCGGCGACGTGCGCATCTTCCGCCGGCGCGGGTGATCGCCGTGCCGCCGCGTCGACCCGGATCACAAGATCCCTTGGTTCATTCGGTCGTCAGTTTAGCAACTCAGTAACCATCTATGACTGCAACAACGGTTAGTCTGCCAGATCAATCTACAATTCGAAGCGCGTTCACTGTTGAACGGCTCCTCTACGGCTGCATCCTGTTTGCCGGCGTGTTTTTGCGCTTCTACCAACTGGGCCTACAACCGCTGACGCCGGCCGAGGCGGCCCAGAGCTGGCCCCTGTGGCAAGCGGCTCAGGGATTGCCGGTGGAGACCGGCGCGCCTGCTTCCGCCAGCGCATTGCTGGCGTCGCTTCAATATGCGCTCTTCTGGCTTACTCAAGGCGGCGATGTGATCGCGCGCCTTTCTGTCGCCCTGGCGGGAACCGCCCTGCTTTTTGTGCCTTGGCTCTTCCGTCCCTGGCTGGGCCGCGCGGCAGCCTTGGTCCTTGCGCTGCTCTTTGCCATCGACCCGTGGCTGGTGGCCTTTAGCCGCGTTGCCAGCGGCGCCATGATTTCTACGACGCTGGCGCTCTTCTGCTTGGCCTGCATGGCCCGACTGGCGATCCCAGCGCCAGGTCAAGAAATTAGCCGCGGCTGGCTCTACGGTGCCGCGGTGAGCGCAGGGCTGCTGGTGGTCAGCGGCCCGCTGGCCTGGTCCTACGGTGCGGTGCTCCTGCTCTTTGCTCTACTGATTATCAATCCTTCGCTTACGCCCGGGGCGCGCACTGCGTTGCGCACGCATGCCGTAACGGTTGCGCTCGTTTTTGGTCTCGCCGCCGCGCTGGCGGCCACGCTCTGGCTGGCGCGGCCGGAGGGAATGGCCGCGGTGAGCCGCAGCCTCGGCGTCTGGGCCGCACAGTTTCAAGCCGGCCCCTATCCATTCGCCTGGAGCGTTGTCCGCGTCCTGGTCGATCAGGCGCTGTTGCTGCTCTTTGCCGCTGTCGGCCTCTTCATGCTGTGGCGGCAACGACACGCGCTAGCGACACCGCCTGGTCGCCAGTGGCCCCTCTTTTTGACGCTCTGGCTCGCTTGGGGACTCCTGTGGCAACTTCTGCCCGGGCGCTCACCGGACGGACTGCTGGTGCTGGGGATTCCGCTGCTCTTTGCCGCTGCCCATGTGGGCGGCCACCTGTTGACCCACGTACCGCCTGGATTATCCCGGGCGGAGGCGGGTGGACTGCTGGCTGTGCTCTTTGTCCTCGCCGTGGCCGCACGCATCGCCCTCAGCGCGCTGATTTCCTCTGTGATCTTTGACGCAGAGCTGGCTGTCGTGACCATTCTGCTCTGGCTTGGCGTCGCTCTGGCGCTCTTTGCCTATGTTGCTTGGGCGGGCTGGACGCGCACGCTCTGGTTGGCCGGCATCTTTGGCGGGTGTCTGATGCTGCTAAGCGCGACGGCGAGTGCCTGGCAGTTGGCCCACGTACACGATATGCAGCGGCCCAACGGCCTCTTTGCCAGCGTCGCTCATCCCAATGTGCGCACGCTGCGCGCCGACCTGGCCACGCTGAGCGCGCAGCGCGTGGGGGATGAACTGGCCAAGCCCGTACAGGTGCAGATGGGCGTTGAACCCGATCCGCTCTTGGCCTGGTACCTGCGTGACCGCCGTTTGGTCGACTGGGTTCCCGCACCGACAGCCGTCGTGGGAGATTCCACGCCCCTGGTGTTGACGCAATTGCTGCCCGACGCCGGCATGGCCGCAAGCACTGGGCCGGCCGGTACAATCGGGAGCGACTATCACATACGCTACGATTGGTTACCGGCACAATTACTGACTAGCGAATTCAACGTGCCGCTACCCGACTCTGACGCCACCGGTTGGGATCGCCAACTGGAGCGCATCGATCACGTCTGGCGGCAGCAGGTCTACCCTTTCCTGCAGTGGGCTGTGCAACGCAAGACCGTTGACGCGCCCGTTCAGAGCGGGATCCAGCTATGGGTGATGCCCGAAGAGTAAACTGACGGCATCTCTCGTTTGATCAAATGGAGTTTGCATCGATTATGGCACAACAGGATCTAACGCCCGGCGAATACTTCGGGCCTGACATAGAAGATGAGGCGACGGTGTCCGCTTCCCCCGAAAGGAGCACGGAGCGCGCTGAGGCGCCTGCACTACTCGATAGCTCGGCCACGAGCTGGCTGCGCTTCGATTGGGAGACCGTCGCCTGGATTGCACTCTTGATTGTGGCAGCCGTAACGCGCTTCTACAACATCGGCGTGCGCGCCATGAGCCACGACGAAAGCCTGCATACCTTCTACTCGCACGGGCTCTACAACGCCGGCAATTACAGCCACAACCCCATGATGCATGGGCCCTTTCTCTTTCACGTCAACGCGCTCTTCTACTCCCTCTTCGGCGTCAACGACGCCACGTCGCGCATTGGCCCGGCCCTGGCCGGCATCGGCGTAGTGGCCATAGCCTATTTTTTCCGGCGCTACATTGGGCGCACGGGCGCGCTACTGGCCGGCGTGCTCCTCACGGTCAGCCCGAGTTTGCTCTTTCACTCGCGCTATATCCGCAATGACATCTACATCGCCCTTTTTACGCTGATCTGGATCTATGGCGCATTCCGCTATCTCGACACCCGGCGCGCGCGGTGGCTGACCATGATGGTCCTGGGCATGGCCCTTGGCTTTATCGCCAAAGAGAATCACTTTATTGGCGGGGCCATTTTGGGGTCGTTTTTTGTTGCCCTGGCCCTCTGGCAGAGCATGGGGCGTTCATTTTTTCTGCTGCTGTCGCCCCTGCTCCTGGGCGGCGGCATCGCCTACTATTTTCATATGGTAGATCGCGATGATTTGGGGCTGATTGCCTTGGGCGCCGGCGTGGCCGCCGCCCTGATCGTCTTTCTCTTCTCTCTACGCGACGGCAGTTGGGGGCGCCTGCGGCGAACCGACAGCGGCGACCTGGCCGTGGTCATGCTCACCTTGGTGATGCCCTTTACGGCGCCTCTGCTTTACCTTGGCGTTGGGCCGCTCCTCGGCTGGGAGATTCTGCATTTTGGTGATTGGCAGTCGCCCCAGTCGATCGCCAATGACATTATCATCCGCTATGGCGCGCTGGCGGTGGCGCTCACCGGCTTAGCCGCCCTGTTCGCCTGGTACTGGTTCGGCCTGCGCCGTAAGGACGAGACCCAACCACCATTGCTCAGCTTTGGTCTCTGGGCACAGCATATGGGCCTCTTCTGGCTGATCCAGATACTCTTCTTCACGACTTTCTTTACCAATTTCCGCAACGGCATGATCACCGGCGTGATCGGCAGCCTGGGCTACTGGATCGCCCAGCAGGAAGTGGCCCGAGGCGGCCAGCCCGATTATTACTACTTTCTTCTGACCGCGCTCTATGAGTTTCTGCCTGCCTTGCTCAGCCTGCTGGGCATGGCCATCGTCGGCCTGAATCTGTGGAATACGTCCAAATGGGAGCCGGCCCTGGACCTGCCTGATAATGTCCTGCGCGAAGAAGAGGCGCTCCAGGCTAGCGCCATGGCTGAGGAAGTCGAGACAACCCAGCCAGTCGCTCTGGCGACAGATTCGGGCACAGACGATCTACCAAGCGTTGTAGAGCCGGAGGCCTTGCCAGCCCCGATCGCGTCGCAGTCGATCGATTCGAGTGATGATGTTGTCGCCGCTGCCGTTGCCCAACCAGCGCCAACCGTAGTCGACCTCTTGCGCCAGAATCGCGTCTTTTTCGCCGTCTTTGGCGTTTGGTGGATTGTGGCGTCATGGTTGGCCTACTCCGAAGCGGGCGAAAAGATGCCCTGGCTGTTGACCCATCTGGCCCTGCCCATGTGTGTCTTTGGCGGTTGGCTGGTCGCCTATGTGGCATTGAAAGTTGACTGGCGTACGGCCTGGCGCACCCACGCCGTCTGGCTCATCGGGGTGACGCCTGCCGCCCTCTTCCTGTTGGGCACACTCGTCACTAACCGGCCCGGCCTGGGACGGGACACGGCTGCCCTGGCGCAGACAACCCAATTCATGCTGGCGCTACTGCTGGGCGCGGGCTTGGCCTACCTCACCTGGCGCTGGAGCCAGGGTGTGGGCTGGGGCGGCGCGGTGCGGCTGCTGGCGATCGGCTTCTTCTCCTTGCTCTTCCTGCTCACGATCCGTTTTTCCTATATGCTTACCTTCGTCAATTATGACATGGCGACTGAATACCTGGTCTATGCCCATGCTTCGCCCGACATCAAGCGCATGCTCAACGAGATCGACTTGATCAGCGAGCGCACCGTGGGCGACCGCAACCTCGAAGTCGCCTATGACAATGATACCTCTTGGCCGCTGAGTTGGTACATGCTCGCCTATCCCAATTCGCGTTACTACGGCGAGACGCCCAACAATGATGCCATGGACGCCCCCGTGATCATCGTCGGGCCGGAGAACTATGACAAGGTTCATCCCTACGTCACGCGCGACTACGTCAAGCGCGAATATCGACTCATTTGGTGGCCCGATCAAGGCTACTTCAACCGCGGCTGGCGTGACGTTTGGAATACAGTGCAAGATCCGGACAAGCTGGCCGATATGTGGCAAATCTTTTTCTACCGCCGCCATCCGGATGACAATCATCCCAGCGGTTTCCGCGACCTGACCGAGTGGCCCATGCGCCATGATTACGAGATGTGGGTGCAGCGCGACATCGCTGCCGAGATTTGGGATTTGGGCGTGGCCCCAATCGTCGGTTCCGGCACGAGCGCGGCGGCCCAGCTTCGTGCTAGCGAGCTCGATCATGCCGCGACCATGGTCTACGCCGATCAATATGACGATTTGGGGCTCAATCGGCCCCGCGGAGTAGCGACCGATCTGGATGGCGCGCGCTACATTGCCGACACGCTCAACCATCGCATTGTCGTGCTTGAGGCCTCGGGCGCGCTGCGCCAAAGCTTTGGCAGCTTCTGCGATCTCTTCCAGGGCGAAGCCAGCGGCTGCGTCGACCCCGATGGGGAGGGTCCCCTGGCGCTGGGCGACGGCCAGTTTAATGAGCCTTGGGGTGTGGCCGTTGATCCCGACGGCATGATCTATGTGGCCGACACCTGGAACCACCGCGTGCAGGTCTTCGACAGCGAGGGGCAATTCGTGCGTAAGTGGGGCTACTTCAGCGGCGTGCCCGACGTGCCGGGCGACCCCAACGCGCTCTACGGACCGCGTGGGATTGCGGCCGATCCCAACGGTACGATCCTGTTGGCTGACACGGGTAACAAACGGATCATTCGCTACGGACCGGGCGGCGAGGATCTGGGGCAAATCGGCGGCGGCGGCGTGATCGGCGGGCGCTTCGACGAACCAAGCAGCGTCGCAGTCGACCCGCGTACGGGCGATGTCTTTGTCGCCGATAACTGGAACCGGCGCATCCAGAAGCTGGCGCCCGACCTGACCTTTATCGAAGAGTGGCCTGTTCCAGGCTGGGAGACTCAACTGCGCGACGACAAGCCGGGCGTGGCGGTCGACGCCAGCGGACGAGTCTACGCCACCGATCCCACGATGTATCGAGTGATCGTCTTCTCGCCTGAGGGCGAGATTCAGTCCAGCTTTGGCGCCTATGGCGTGGAATCAAACCAAATGGCCTTTCCCAACGGCATCGCCATCGACGGCGTCTCCAATGAGATCCTCGTCGCCGATGCCGATAACAACCGGGTGATGCTCTTCCCGCCCCTACCGGAGTAAATGGCCGATCGTCAATGGTCAATTATCGATTGCTCGCTGACAGTGACCATTGATAATTAGCCATTGACCGTCGACAATCAACAAATGTCCACCCTGCCCACCATCCGCTCATTTTTGTTTGGCCTGCTGGCGGTTGGCGGCGCACTAGCCGCGCAAATATGGCTGGGCAGCGGGTATGTGGCGGAAGCACTGCTCCTCTACGGCGGCGCGATTGCGCTCTTTGTCTATGCCTTGCGCGATACGGGCATCGGCTGGCTCACGCCGCCGGCCGACGCGACCCCGGCGACCCGTGCACAGTCGCTACTGGCGCGATCGCGCCGGCGACGAGTCGCAGGCGGGGCGCTCCTCTTGGCCGGCGTTGGCCTCACAATTGCGGCACTGCGCGACTTTCATCTTCACGAGCCCTGGACCGACACAGCCTGGCTGCTACATCTGGCGGCGATTGGCGCCGGCCTTGGCAGCGTCGCGCTCTTCACGAATACGCGCCTCAACTCATTGCCCGATCCCTATCCAGATGATCCAGCCGCCCGCATGCCAACGTGGCTTGTTGCCTTCCTGCTCCTGTTGATCTGCGCCACCGGACTCTATCTGCGCCTCTTCCGCTTCAATGATCTCCCCTTTGGCGTCTGGTATGACGAGGCCGAGAATGGCCTGCAGGCGCTGCGGCTGCTGGCCGACCCGAATTTTCGGCCCGTCTACGCCAACTCGACCCATGCACCGGCCCACTACATCTATCTGATTGCAGCCGCGTTTGAGCTTTTTGGCGTCTCCGTACAGTCGATCCGCCTGGTCAGCGTCCTCATGGGCGTAGGTACCATTCTGGGCGGCTACCTGGTCGGGCGCGAGCTCTTCGGGCGCGTCGGCGGGCTGAGCGCAGCCTTTCTCTTTGCGTTTTCACGGTGGGATATCAACCTGAGCCGTATCGGCATGTACAACATCAGTACGCCCCTCTTTGCACTGCTGACCGCAGCCTTTCTCCTGCGCGGGATCCGCCGGCGTAGCCTGGCCGAATTTGGCTTGGCCGGTCTCTGCCTGGGCCTGGGGCTGAGTTTCTATTCGGCCTTCCAGCTCTTTGCCGCGGCCGTGGGCCTCTTTGGCCTGCTGCTGCTGGCGTTGGAGCCTCGCCTCTTGCGCCGTTACTGGCTGGGCCTGCTGGCAGCGCTCTTTGTCGCACTGATTGTGCTGGCTCCGGTCATGCAGTTTGCCTATGACCATCCCGAGATCTACTTTGACCGCACCCAGCAGACCTCGCTGTTTGCCGACAAGGAGCCGGTGCAGTGGCTGCCGGCGCTGGCCGAAAACACCCGGCGCCATCTGCTCATGTTCAACTGGCAGGGCGATCCCAATGGCCGGCACAATCTCCCCGACGCGCCCATGCTCGATCCGGTAGGCGCGGCGCTGCTGGTATTGGGCGGAGCCCTGGCGCTCTGGCGCTGGCGCGAGCCGCGCTGGCTGCTGCTCCCGCTCTGGCTGGGCACGGCGCTGCTGGGCGGCATTCTCTCCCTGGACTTTGAAGCGCCCCAGTCACTGCGCGCCGTGGGCACGCTGCCCGCGGCCTATCTCCTGGCCGCCGCCGCGATCCACGTGCTCTGGCTGGCGTGGAGCCGGGAAGGCGGTCGTTACTATCCCGGCTTTTTTGCCATTGTCGCGGTGTCGCTGCTCCTGCCCATGGCCATTCATGACAGCCGCGTCTACTTCTATGATCAGGCCGAGACCTTTGCAGTCTGGAACAATTTCTCCACGCCCGAGACCATCACTGCACGCCAGCTCCAGACCCTCGATCCCGGGACCGACGCCTACATCAGCGCGCTCTTCCACGGTCATCCAACCCTGCGTTTCATGGCGCCCGATGCCCGACCCTACGGCAGACTGGAGACTGACACGCGCTTCCCGCTACCCATTGCCGCGGATCGCGATCTGCTGCTCATGCTTGACGTGGACCGCCAGCCGCTCTTTGATGAATTGCGCACCCTTTATCCTGACGGCGAGTTTGTCGAGCACCGACCCCCGCACGGCGGCGCGGTCAGCGTCCTCGAAGCGCGCCTCAGCCCCCAGGACTTGGCCTCCATCCAGGGGCTGACCGGGCGCTATTTCGCCAACGCCGACTGGACGGACGTGCCGATTCTGCAGCAACGGGATGCCGTGATCGATTTTGACTGGACTGAAAACCCGCCCATTGAACCGCCCTTTTCCGTTGAGTGGGTGGGCGTATTGCGCATTGCGGACTATGGAGAGGTCGCGCTGGGACTGGAAGCGCCGGGTCGGGCGGAACTCTTTGTTGACGAAATGCCTGTCCCCTTGGGCGCGGCAGGCACGTCAACAAGGCTGACGCTGGCCGAAGGCAACCACGCCATTCGCGTACGGGTGACGATGGAAGATGCTGCACAACTCGGCCCGGTACGCCTGTACAGGCAGATGGACGACGGTGAGACCACGATCATCCCTGCATGGGCGCTCTACAGCGAGCCGGTGGGCGTTCACGGTCTTCTCGGCCGCTACTTCGCCAATCCCGACTGGACAGAGCCGGAGGCCCTGGCCCGAATCGATGAACAGCTCGATCTCTACTTCCACGTCACGCCGCTGCCGCGGCCCTACACGGTGGAATGGACCGGGAAGATCGCGATTCCAGAGTCTGGACGCTACAGCTTTGGCCTCATTTCCATCGATGAATCCGAGCTCTGGATTGACGGCGAGACCGTCACCGCGTCGGACGGCGCCAATGAGTACCGCGAGGCGGACGTCATGCTGGAGGCGGGGCTGCACGACATCCGCGTGCGCTTCGCCGATCGCACCGCGCATACCCACATTACTCTCTCGTGGCGACCGCCATGGGGCGGTCACGCGCCCGTACCATCTAGTGTCTTGTTGCCGCCGCTGGGCGACTACGACGACTATGACCTGCCGACGGTGGAGGATTTGGCCCCGCTTCCCCCTGCGTCCGCGCGCTCGTTGATCGGACCAGAGCCGGCCGTCGCCGCCGTCGCCGTCATGGCGGAAGGGCTTGCGGCGCCACGCGGTATCGCCGCAGGAGCCGATGGTCGTATCTTTGTCGCCGATACGGACAATAGCCGTGTGCTTCTCCTGGACGGTGAGGGTAATATTCAGTCGATCATCGAGGGTGCGCGGTCCAGCGATGCCGCGCTTCAGTTTGTTGAGCCGGTCGATCTGGCGCTCGACGCCGCGGGCCAGATCTATGTGCTCGATCCAGCGCTGGCCCGTCTCCTCCGCATTGACCCGGCAGATGGTACCCGGACCGTGCTGCCGATTACGGCCGACTATTTGGATCGATCACGCGGTCTCTTCATCGGTCCGGGCGACGCCATCTGGATTGCCAACACGCCGAACCGGCGGGTAGCGGCCTTTGATCGCGAGGGTAGCTTGCTCCAGGAATTCATTATCCCGGAAGCGGATGCACAACCGGTTGATGTCGCCGTGGCATGGGACGGCACGCGCTACGTGAGCGATGCCGGACTCCATCGACTTCTGCGCTACACCGCCAATGGCGACCTGACCGATACGCGTGACATGCCCCGGGCCAGCAGCGTGAACGGTCCCCATCTTGCCCTGCGTGAGGATGGATCGCTACTGGTAAGCGAGCCTGAGACTGGGCGGATTGTCGAACTGGACGCGCGCGGCGTTCAACGTGCCGCCTGGACGCTTCCTGCCGCGGGCCAGGGGCCGGCCAAGCCTGTCGGCATTGCCGTCGACCGCGCGGGCGCGTGTGGACCGTCGACAGCAATCTGAATCGGGTTGTGCGGCTGGAGTGATCCCAATCGCGCTGACGCTTCACGCTGGATCCCGTCCCGCTTCGCGATTCCTGCACTCTATGCTACGCTTTTGCCCATGAACGTTCTGTTGCGCACTGGATTGAGGCTTTTTGCCCTGGCCGCTGGCTGGCTCTTGCTGTGGAACCTGGGGCGGGGCGCTGCGCTTGCCGCGCCTCTGGCGCAGAGCGATCCGATCATTGTCACAACACCGCCCAGCGTCACGCTGTCACGGCTGCCGACGCCCACGCCCGGCGCGCCGGCAGACGCCTACCGGATCCGACCCGGCGACACGCTGCTCACCATCGCGGTTGAGCTCGACCTCGACCTGGCCGATGCCCACTGCCTAGCCATGCCCGACTTCGCGCCCGATCAACCGCTCGTGATTGGGGACCTGCTCACGCTGCTGCCGGCCGGTGAACGATGCCACCAAGTGGCCGCAGGCGAGACGCTGACCGGTGTCGCCGCGACCTACGGTACGACGCCGGCTGAGCTGCGCGCCATTGCCTGGAATCGCCTCTCACCGGAGCTGAACGACATCACGGTGCTGCCGCCGGGCCACTACCTGCGTGTGCCTGATCCGCCGTTCGTTGCGTCCGCTCAAGTCGCTGTTGGACCCGACGATCCGCTGCTGCCCATGATCTTGCGCCAGCCTGTGGGAACCAGCGTGTCCCAGCTTCAATCACTCGACGCGGCGTTGGTTAGCCAGGGCGCGTTGCCGGTCGGCGGTCCGTCGAACCGGGCGGATGCGCGGGCCGCGCTGGCGCCGCTGCCCGCGGATTGGCCCTACGGCTCGGGCTTCTTTGCCTGGCCGCTCTACGGCTGGCTTACGCAGGATTTCCACGGCAGCCATCGGGCCATCGATGTGGCCGCGCCAGTCGGCACGACCGTGACCGCGGCCGACCGGGGGCGCGTCATTCGCGCCGGTTGGAGTGACAACGGCTACGGCAATCTGGTCATTGTCGACCACAACATCGATTACGTAACCGTCTATGCACACCTAAGTGAGGTTTTGGTGGAAGCGGGGGACATCGTGGGGCAGGGGCAGATCATCGGCCGCGTCGGTTCGACCGGCAACAGCACCGGTCCTCATCTCCATTTCGAGATCCGTGACTTCGGCCGGCGCGTCGATCCCATTGAGAAATTGTTCAACTGAGCCTGGTCAAGGGTCAATCGCGGCGAAAATTGATCATCGACCGTCTACAATCGAGACTTGATCATTGACGCGCCAGCTTCACCAGATCAATCACCGGGCCATGGACGCATGCACGCGTCAGACCGCCGCCAGCAGTCGGGACGACGCAGGCGAGGCAAGCGCCCACACCGCAGACCAGGTCGGCATCGACGAGGATTTGCGCAAAGCCCTCTTCAAGCCGAAAGCGGGCGGTGCGGATTGATTGGGCCAGAAGCTCCGGCTGTAGCGTCGGGGATGCGACGCATAGCAGATCGGCCCAGGCCAGCGTGTCGGCTAACTCGGCGAGCAGCTCGGCTTCATGCCGTGCGCTGCGCAATTCGACCGCCAGGGGTAAGCGACGGCGTGCTGCCTCCAACTGGGCGTCACCCGTTGCCAAAACCGCCAGCCGTCCACCACGATCCAGCACGCCATCTACCAGCGTCTGAAACAGGGGCAGGCGCGCGCCGTCCGTGAGCAGCAAGACGTTGGCCGCCTGGCCCGGCAGCACAAAGCCTTGCCCCAGCGGACCGATCAGATTCACCCGTTCCCCGACTTCACGCGTCTGAAGCCAGGCCACGCCCGGATCACCGGCGTGATCTCTGGGAAGCAACGTCCAAGCCGTGCCGGCATCGTCCAGCCGCTTGACGTCCGCAGCGAAGAGCGGACGACGGGCGTAGATCTGCCAGTTGGCGGCCCGCTCGGATTCGCTCTGTGCGCCGCAGCGCACGAGGAAATAGCGACCGGCCGGCGTGACCTGGGTAAGGCCAGCCGGCAGGGCCACAGTGAGCCCATTTGGACCCTCATTGGCCAGAATGATGGCGTCAATGGTCTGATCCGCATGGACGATCCACTCTCCAGTTGGCGCGCTCATTCTTTTGCTGCTCCCGCTGTTTGGCATGAAGGGTTACTGTCCGGAATCGCCAGATTTTTATACCATGATCAGCAGAAGATCTAGCTATGTTGGACTTTGCACTGGTCAATTGATCATTATCAATTGACAATGGCCAATGGTCAAGTCGCCGCAGTGCGCCATTGGCACTTCTTCACTATCTATTGTCGATTAGCCAATCCGATCGGGTTCTTGTGCACAACCGTCTCCACCGCCTGCTCAACCGAAATCTGCCCGACCATGTCACGATCGACCTGCTCGTGGCGTGGCCGCTTTGGCTGCTGCCTCTCTTTCTGATCGGTCAGATCCTCACGCCCCACCCTGTGTGGATGATTTTCCTCATTGTCGTCATCGGCGTTTACGCCTTTGGCTACTGGTGGGTGCGCAGTCTGGCTGACGGGGTGACGTTGACGCGTGAGCGGCAGGGCGCGCTGCTGGTGGCCGGCGATCTGCTGGAAGAAGAATTTACCCTCCACAACCCGACTCGGTTTTCGCTGCTGTGGGCCGAGTTTCTGGATCAGTCCGATCTGCCCGGCTACGATCCCAGCCTGGTTGTCAGCGTGGGGAGTTCGAACAAGTATCGCTGGCGCGCGGCGGTGGAATGTCTCCAGCGCGGCGTCTTCCGGCTGGGGCCCAGCCGGATCATCACTGACGATCTCTTCGGCATTTTCCAGGCGACACTCGACTATCCCCACGTGCAGCAGGTGCTCATCTATCCGCGTGTGCTCCAATTGCCCGAAATCGAACTGCCACGCGGGCAGGCGGGCGCGGACGAACGGCGCCGCCGTCCCTTGCTGGGTCCAGTGCCTGCGCCCAGCGTGCGCGATTACTATCCTGGAGCCAGCATGCGTGAAATTCACTGGCGCTCCACCGCTCGGCTGAGTCGTCTCATGGTGCGCGAAACCGAGATTGAACCGACGGGCGACGTTTGGATCATTCTCGATCTCAACCGCGCGGCTCACAGCGGCAGCGGCGAGACAAGTACGCTGGAATACGCAATCGTGCTCGCCGCCAGCCTGGCCGCCACGCTGCTGGACCACAGCGGCCGGCGCGCGGTGGGGCTGGTTGCGGTCTCGGGTGAGGATGGGCTCGAAACGGATGCCGATGGGCTGCCAAACAGCGAGGTTGATGACGCGCCGCATGATCAGGCCAACGCGCTCTGGGTACCGCCTCAGCCGGGGCAGGCTCAACTCTGGCGTCTTCTTGCTGCGCTGGCCCCGGCACAGCCGACCACCATACCCCTGGCCGATCTGTTGCGTCGCAGCGGACCCGGATTGGGCCACCGCCGCACGGTCATCGTCATCACGGCGGACCTGGCCCAAGATGACGATCCTGCCGCGTCATCGCCTGCCGGTGCTTGGCCGGCTGAACTGATGCGCTTACAGGCGGCCGGACTCGCCAGCAGCGTGCTCCTGGTGAGCGCGCCCGGCGCCGAAGAAGAGGCCGCCGCGCGGCGGCGGATGCTGGCCCAGGTCAACGTGCCGAGCCAACTGCTGCCTGTGGACGCACAGTTACCGCCACTGATCACCTATCGGCGCACGCGCACGGTTGTACGCAGCACGCCGACCGGCGGGGTCGTCACCTATGAGGTGGAGGAGGAGGTCGGCTAATGGCCCAATATGACACGCCGGCTGCCCAAGGCTCGGAGTTGTGGGGACTGCGTACGGGCCAACGCATGGCGCACGTGCTGCGCCCCTATCTCGGCTGGCTGACCCTGGCTGCAGCGATGATGGTTGCGGTCTTCCCGGCGCTAGGCGTCGATCTGATCGGCCGGGGCAATCTCTTGCTGCGCGCCAATTTATTGGCTGCATTGGGTCCATTGGCCGTGGCGGCCACTTGGCTCGTGCTCGGCTGGCGCCGGCCATGGCTGGACGCGCCTCGCCGTCACTGGAGCGTGACGCTGCTTCAAGCTTTGCTGGCACTGCTGCTGCTGATCGCTCTCGGTTTGCTCGCGGTGAGTCAGGTGCTGCAAAGCTGGGCGCCCGGCCCCGAAGCGCTTTGGATCGCCGGACGCAACAATGGGTGGGCGCTGCTTGGCCAGCGCATTCAGGGCGACTGGATCGGATTGGGCGATCACTTCTTGCTCTGGTGGCGCGGCGTCACCTCCGACGGGGCCAGCCAGAATGACCTGGTCTTCGCCGCGTTCGCGGGGCTGGGCTTCTGGCTGATTGGCGTGTTGACGGCCGGACTGGCCCGCCGCACGCAGCGGGGCCTGCTGGCTGCCGCGCCTGCGCTGGGTATCCTCGGCTTCACGCTGCTCTACACCGATGAAGGACGCCTGTTGCTCGTGGCCGCGCTGGCCGCGGCCATTCTCCTACATCTGTTGCTCGATCAGACCAAGCTCCACGATCGCTGGATCGCGCAGGGGCTTGACTTCAATCCTGCACTTGCCCTGGATCGAGTGATCGCCACCTTTTTCGTCAGCGTCTTGCTGCTGGCGCTGGCTGCAGTGGCCCCCAGCATCGGCAGCAACCGTATCGCCTGGTGGTACTATCGTCAGATGGAGCCAATCAACGAACGGTTTGAGGCCGCATCGAAGCAGATGTTTCCCGATTTGCAAGCGACGGGGGGCGTCTTTGGCTATGGCATCGCTGGCGGTCTGCCCAACGAGTTCCTGATTACGACTGACGAGGTTGAGCGCACGGCCGAGGTCATGCGTGTGCGCACCAACGAGTATGGCGACTTTGACAGCGCGCCGCCGGGCCACTACATGCGCAGTGGCACCTTTTCCGACTACGATGGCCTGGGGTGGGACAATCCAACCGGGCTGACTTACGTGGACCGGCGCGCGGGGGAAGCGTGGATCGATGACGTGGGCGCGGCGCGCAAGCAGCTGATACAGACCGTCTCACTGGCCTTCAATGGCCGCGTCGTCTATGCGGCGGGCGAACCGATTGCGCCCAGCGTTGCGTATCGAGCGGCCCTGCGCGCACCGGGCGACGCCGCACTCCTCTCAGCGCCGGCGCGCAGCTACAGCGTCACTTCGCTGATCCCGGCCGCCAGCGATACGACCCTGTCCCAGGCCGAAGGGTGGAGCGAAGCCCGCCCGCTGCCGGAAGCCTACGCCCATCATCTCACCCTGCCCGAAACGGTCACGCAGCGCACGCGTGACCTGGCGTTGGAGCTGACCGAAAATCAACCGACCCTCTATGCCAAAGCCCAGGCGATCGAGCAATACCTGCGTGGCTTCGAGTATGATCTGGGTGTGCCCCTGCCGTCTGAGGAAATTATTGACATAACGGACTACTTCCTCTTTGAATTGCAGCGCGGCTATTGCGACTACTACGCCACGGCTTTTGTCGTGCTGGCCCGGGCCGCGGGTATCCCCGCACGCTTTGCCAGCGGCTTTGCCGTTGGCTCATGGGATCCGACGCGCATGTCCTTCCTCGTCACCGAGGGGGAGGCCCATTCCTGGCCGGAGGTCTACTTCCCCGACTACGGTTGGATTCCCTTTGAGCCGACAGCGGGGCGGCCGGAACTGGTGCGTCCAGTGGAGGCGCCGGTGTTTGCCGGGGGGAATGCGCCAGTTGCGGAAACACCGGTGGAAGAGGCTATCGCCACGCAGATTGACTGGAATTGGCAGATGCTGGTCTGGCTGCTGCCGCTCGGTTTGTTGGTGTGGAGCGGCGTAACGCTGGTGCAGCGTCTGCGTCGGCGACGGGAGGATCCCTGGGCCGCGATGCTGCGCTGGGGTGAACGGGCAGGTCGCCCCATGGGCGATGAAGAGACGACGCTGGAATATGGCCGCGATCTTGGCCAACATATTCTTGCCAAGGCGACCCAAGCGCCGGATAGCGGACGGATCGCTGCTCGCGAAGTTGTCGCCCTTAGCCATGACGTCACTGACGTGCACTATGGCGCTGAAGCCTTGCGCGCCGCCGCGATTGATCGTGCAACGGCGCGCTGGCAGACCTTACGCGCATATCTGCGACTGGTTCGATAAAGGCGATAGGAGGTAGGCGCGAGCAACTCAGCGCACCCGCAGCACCGATCGGCGACATTGCTGTCGACCTCTTTAGGGCTGCCTGCCTATTGTTCCCCTGCACGACTGAACGTGACGGCAATCGTGTCGGAATCATCTCTCATTTCCAACATGTTGCCTTCGACCGTATAGGTTGACGCAGATGCCAACGCCTCAAGGTACTGCTGTTCCTGGGTCATGACCCCATCCGGCTCAGGGCAAGTAGACAGGGTGCCGGCGATCGGACCAATCTCAATCATGTTGTCATTGGTCGTATAGGTTGTCACGTAGTTGTTGCAGCCTCCCGACCCCATGAGCTCTCCATTAGCCGCAAAGTTGGCAGTTAATTCAGTGTCCAATAGGACGCTTACAACCGCCTCTTGACCGTTGTTGTATCCCGTAACCAACCAGTCGCTGTCTGCAAGATCCCTACTCTGCGCCGAAAAGGCTGCAATGACATGGCCCCGATCGTCACGCAGGATTAGCTGGAAGCCTTCGACCGCATAGGTTGCTGCAGCAGCCAACATTTGCCGATATTCGTCTGCGGTTGCCAGAACTGCCTCATCGCAGGCCATCATCGTGCTTGGAACTGCTTCTCCAAAGCTGATCGTGTCGCCATCGATTGTGTACGAAGTACGATAGCGATTGCAGCCATCGCTCCCGCTTGCCTCTCCCTCTGCGTCGAACTCAAGGGTAATGGGCCTGTCGTGCGCTAGCCCTTCACCGCTCAATTCAGTAAGTTGCCAGCTTGCAGCGGTCAGGGCCGTTGTGTTCCCCTCTTGGGAGGACTCAGTTATCGGTGCTTGGACAGGCTGGCACCCCGTGATCAGCAAAAGTGCAGCCGCTACCATGAATACGATCAAGGTTCGCATGTCGTGTTTTTTCCTTTGTTTGCTAACTTGTGACTTTGGCCAGCCGGCGACGCAATCTTGTCGTGCAGGTAGTTCCTACTGTAAGGAAAAAGTGGCAACGGCATCCGTGGCGACGCCAACTCGCCTCATCATGCCATGTGGTCTAAGTTAGGACATCGACAGTTTGGCTCATCTCGTTATGGGCCGATCTGCCCATTCCCAGACTGCGCCAATTGAAGTATACCATGCAAATTGCCGGCCTGCGATGGCAGCAGAGACCGCACCAGTGTCACGCCGAGAGTAGAGTAAGGCGGGAGCGCTATATAGCCGCTACGTGCAGATCAATCCAGTTGAAGGTGCTGGAGGCGCAGGTTGCGGCATTGAAGAGGCAGAATCAGTTACGGACGCAAGGGAGCGACCGCAGCTGCTGATGACAACGCGGGCAAGACCGGATGCCTTCACTCGGTCTTGCCCGCGTTGTCATTCATTCAGTCTTGAGTGTGCGGAAACCGCGCATTACTTCTATCGCGGCATCCCCTCGACATACGCTTTGAGTTCGCGCATGGCGTTGTCAAGTTTGGCCTGTTGACGACCGGCGAGCAGGCGCAGCCCATGCGCCGCCCTGCCGTGATAGGCATGGCGCGCGGTCAGCAAGCAACCGCCGACATCGTCGCGCAGCGTCGCACTGTTGACCACCTGAATGCCGCCGGCCGCGCTCTCCCACGCCGCGGTACGCATCGGCGAAACCATACGCAGGATCGCCTCCGTCGATGTGACGCGATTGAAGAGACTGCGGTGACGTAGCTCAAAGATCGACCCTTCCCGCCACGGTTCGCCCTCTACCCAGCGCGTGGCGACAATCTCCGAATTCCAGCGCGGCCACTCGTCCAGCCGCGTAAAGGCCTGCCACACGGCCCCGCGTGCGGCGTGAATGTAGAGTTCACTCTCCACTTGAAAGATAGGATCGGCCATGCTTAAGGCAAACCAGCCAGGAAGCCGCCGTCGACCGGCAGCGCGACGCCCGAAATGAAGGCCGCCTGCTTCGACGCCAGAAAGGTCACGGCTGCGCCAAATTCCATGGGATCACCCATGCGACCCATGGGCACGGATGCGGCTTGCTGCGCGTAAGCCTCGTTCAGGCTGATGCCTTCACGGTCCGCCCGCTGTTGGGAAAGCTCGGTGATGCGGTCGGTCTTGGTGATGCCGGGGCAGACCGCGTTGACGGTGATGCCTGTGGCCGCGATCTCGCGGCTCAGCGTCTTGACCAGACCGTGGACGCCGGCCCGGGTTGCGTTGCTCAACACGAGACTCTCCAGCGGCTGCTTGGCGCTGATGCTGGTGATGGCGATGAGTCGCGGCTGGTCGCTTTGACGCAGGTGAGGCAGGGCTTCCCGGAAGAGGCGCACTGCGCTCATGAGGTTGGCGTCGACCGCACCCTGCCACTGCGCATCGCTCATGTCGACAAAGGGGCCGCTGGGCGGGCCGCCGGCGTTGGCGACCACAATGTCAAGCTGACCGAAGTGCTCGGCCGTGGCCGCGATGAAGCGCGCCGGGGCGTCGGCCTGGCTAATGTCCAGCTCCATGGCAAAGACGTCCACGCCCGTCTCGGCGTAGATGGCCTGTGCGGCCGCTTCCAGCTTATCGGGTCGACGGCCACAGAGTGCGACACGGCAGCCCTCCTGGGCCAGGGTCAGCGCACTGGCATAGCCAAGCCCTGCGCTGGAGGCTGCGACCGCGGCGACGCGATTGGTAAGGTGAAGGTCCATCGTCGTGCTCCTCATTGAAGTGAGAGGTTGGATGCCGGGCCGCGCGCAGCCTGCCCGGTCTTCTGCTTGGCGTAGTGTACGGGGGATTGGCGGCGCGGTCAAGATGGGACAGCGGATGGAGAAGGGAACGGATACCGCGTCGGCGACCAAGTCCCATTTTGATGGGACGCATAAGTCTAGCCCACGGCTTTCATGCTTGGATGGTCGTCGCGGCGAACGACAAGCGACCAGCGCCCCATGCTCAATAGCAAATGCTCGTCCCGCAGATAGAAGCGATCGAGGCGCTTCAGCCATGCGTGTCTTGCGGTGATGCCTTGCGCCCTGTTAATCAGAATTTTGTCATTCCGTTCACGTAGTGGGCGTAAAGCGCCATGAGCGAAGCGAAGAGGACTCTCAGGGCTGCCAACGCGAGATTTCTCGCTTTGCTCGAAATGACAATTTCCACATTATCAGAGCACTAGCGCTGAATGAGCGGCATCCAGACGCGCTCGGTTAATCCAGGGTCGTCTGGCGGGCTGTACACGCCATATTCCATGCCCAAGTCGAAGGGGCCATGTTCGGTAATGCGGCCGTTGATGTCCAACTCCTGCAGCAAGAACTGGGTTGCCGCGCTGGCCGCACGGAAGCTGTAGTCAATCGGCGTCACCGAGTCGATGGCGGGCGACCGGATCAGCGCTGCATTGAGCTGGGATCTACCGCCCTCGGTGATAGCGAGCACGTTGAAGCCGGCCGTGCCTGTCTCAGTCGCGGTCTGCCAGCGAAAGTCAACCATGTCCGCGTCACGAGCAGCGGCCAGAAACCAGCCCAGCGTCACGGGCACCGTGCCGTCCATCGAGAAGCTGGGCGTGAGGTTTGTGTCGCCGGCCACATGAAACACAAAGGGGTTCTCGTCGCTGTTGACGTCTGTTACCGTGCCGTCTGCAGCGGTCACCGTGCCCGTCCAGTTTGAGAACACGTAGCCAGGGTTGGGCGTCGCGGTGACGGTCGCGGCTGCATAGAAGTCATAGATGCCGCCGCCGGACGCCAATCCGTTGGGAACTGAGTTGACGGTAACGTCGGCCGTGTAGCCAATCGGCGTGATTTTAACCTGGCCAAAATTGGCGTCGACATGATGCGCAACCAGCAAGAGCGAGCCGCTCGCCGGAACATTGGCGGGCAACTCGTAGGCCAAATCCCAACCACCCGGCTCCGCTTGACCAATCGGCCAGGCCTTCATCCGAAAGGTCGGCAGGGCATTGGCGGTTTGCACCTGGAATTTGAAGTAGTAAGGTTCGTCCGTGCTAAGCGACTTAGTGGCCGACTCTTCGATATGGAAGCCGCCCCGGGCCGTAATGATCTGCATGGCCGTACTCGTTTCGGCGTTCCTCACGTTGTAATGAAACCAGCCCAATGCGCCCAATCCGGTCCATCCCGTATAGGGCGCTTCGCCCGCAACCTTAAACGGTCCAGGCCAGCGCAGAATTAACCCGACGCCCGGCCCGTTGCTGGGCGAGCTATAGGCAAGGTCACTGCCGCTGATGGCATTCACGACGATTGGAACGGTGACTTCATAGTCAGTCCACGCGAGATCGCCGATCGACACCAGCCGGTCGTACCCATATTGGAGCGGGCGTACGCTTGGCCCAATGGTCGGGTTGTTCTCGATCGACCAGTGGCCGTCAGCAACCTGGGCCAGGTCGTTGACGTTGACGGCTTCGTCCCAATTGACGACGGCAGGCAGGGACCGGGTGGCATTCTTGGTCACACTGATTGTTACCGTCTTGTTCGATACGCTCCCATCGCTCTGCTGTGCGCTGATTTGGATCGTGTTGTCACCGCTATTCAGCGAGTTGAACGGAATCTCGATATTGAAGTCACCCGGATCATATACCCGTCGCGGTCCCCCTTCATTGGGCGCCCCCGGGTCCGGGCCCAACTCCAAGGTAATAAATCCGCCCTCATTTAGCTTATAGCGAAGCAAAGCGATGTCATTGGCCGGCTGCACGTTGCCGAGGATGTTGACAAACGGGATGGACTGGCCATGCTGGCCAAATGAATCTCCATCTCCATGCCATACGGTGATGGCAGGCGCATCCAGTTCATCGGCGCTCAAGGCCACCGGGTTGGGGGCGAACACGCGCACATCCACCGGCACGCCGCGTTCAAGCAAAGGCTTTGCTGCACCGTCTGTGAGCGGTGGCGTGGGGAGAGGCGGTTCCTGTATTTTTGTGACGGGCTGGGCGTTGGCTGAGACTGGTAGAAGGCAAGCAAGTAGCAGTGCGAAAATGCCCAGCCATGACCTACGTTGACGCTTGTTCATCAGCGAATCACCGTTTGGAGTGTGACTGTCTTGGCAGAGACATCGCGTATGGATGAGAGGAATCAACCACCAGCCCACTCAATTCGCCTCAATCAGTGGCCCATCTCTCTCAGCTCAGGGCAATGCGCTGCTTCAGCGCCATGATACGACGGTAGGACGTATCGATGCGCGCTTCGGAGATCTTGCCTTCTTCGACCATGCGCCGGATGGCGCTATGCGCGCGCTCGGCGACGTTTTGGGCGAAGCGAATGTTGTTGGCCAGCGCGATCATGTCGACGCCGGCCAGGACCGCGACCTGCACGGCCTCGTCAAAGGCATAGTGGTTAGCGATCGCGCCCATCTGCATGTCGTCGGAGATGATCACGCCGTCGTAGCCGAGCTGTTCGCGCAGCACGCCGGTGATGATCTTATGGGAGAGGGTAGCGGGCAACGCGTCGTCTAGCCGGGCGTTGAAGATGTGGGCCGTCATAATGGCATCGGCCAGGCCGGCGTCGATGAGATCGGCAAATGGCTTCAGCTCCACATCACTCCAGGTGGCGGTGACGTCCACAAAGCCGTCGTGGGTGTCGCCCAGCGAGCTGCCGTGGCCCGGGAAGTGCTTGAGCGTGCACATAACGCCGTGGCGATGGTGCGCTTCGATTATGGCCGCGGCGTGGGCACTGACAGCGGCAGGATCATTGGAGATGCTGCGCCCCAGCCTGCCGATGATTGGATTGTTGGGGTTGACGTTGAGATCGACGACAGGGGCCAGATTCAGGTTGATGCCCAACTCGGCCATGACCTGGGCCATTTCAGCGGCAGTCGCGTCCGTCTTAGCGAGGTCGTTCATGACGCCCAGATACGCGGGCGAGACTGTCGGCGGAAAGCCGTAGCGCTCGTGAAGCCGGCTGACGCGGCCGCCTTCCTGGTCGACGGCCACGAGCAGTGGCGTGGGCGCGGCCTGTTGCAGCTGGCCGACCAGCGTGCGTACCTGCTCCGGCGAGGAAATGTTGCGCTGCGTGAGCCCAAGAGGCACGTCCTGGTCAAAAAGCACCACCGCGCCCACTCGCTCGTCCTGAATGTTGCGCATGATGGTCGAGCCATCTCTTAGCGTCAGGCCGCGGAAGCCCACCATGAGCATCTGGCCGATCTTAACGTCCAAAGGCGGTAGCGGCACCGCAAATGCGGGCCGGGCCGCAGACGCCGGCAGGGGCGGACGATCGCCGCCGGTGCTGCTGGACGAAGCCTGAGCGCCTGTTCCAGAGTGTAGCGCGCCGGCAAAGATACCCAACGCCGCCGCGCTCCGGGCGCTGCCGTGCAAGAATTGACGCCGGCTCAGCGGCCCCTGTGAAGATGAGTGCTGCATGCTCAAATTGCCTCGACCAATCCATCCGAAATTCAAACTACTGTCCATTGTACTGATATGCATGAGGAAAGACCAATTTGACCGAGGGGCAGGGGATGGACAGTTGAAAATTATCAATTAAGTGTCCATTCTCAATTGCGGCTGACACGATTTATTTACTGCCTTGCTGGCTGATTCACTATGCTCAAAGATGGCAAGGGTGACGAGCTTACAGCCTTTTGAGACGCCCTACGCTAAGCTGAATGGACAGAAAAACGGGATGATGCAGTGAAAAAATAGTGGAACTTAGATTTGCGGACCAGATGGCTTGATGGGGATTCCCCAACAAGCATGATCTGTGAGAATTTGCCCAATCCGCGTTCCATCTTTTGATGAGGCACAAACCAGTATGGCCATCTTGGAAGCTCAGGAACTGAACAAGACCTACCAGATCGGCGATCGACCGATTTCGGTGCTCGATGATGTCTCTTTTTCCGTTGAGCCGGGGGAGTTTGTCGTCATTAAGGGCAGCAGTGGCAGCGGCAAGTCGACGTTGCTGAGTCTGCTCTCCGGCCTGGACAGCCCGACGACCGGTCGTGTCTTTGTTGCCGGCGTCGACATCACCGATCTCTCTGAAGATGAGCTCGCGCCGCTGCGCAATCATACGATTGGCTTTGTCTTTCAGTCCTTTCATCTGGTGCCGTCCCTCGACGCACTGGAAAATATCATGTTTCCGGCCGAGTTGGCGGGCGACAGTCAGGCCGAAGCCCGGGCCCGGGCGCTGCTTGAGCGCGTGGGACTGGCCGGTCGCGCCGGCAATTTCCCCCACCAGCTTTCAGGCGGCGAGAAGCAGCGCGTGGCTATCTGCCGGGCGCTGATCAATGACCCGAAGGTCCTCTTCGCCGATGAGCCGACCGGCAATCTCGACTCCAAGAATGGCGCAGGGATTCTCGATCTGCTGCGCGACCTGCATCGTGAACGCCAGACCACGCTCATCATGGTGACGCATGCCGACGAGATCGCCGACATGGCCGAGCGCGTGCTGACGCTCAGCGACGGCCAACTCGTCTCCGACGTGCGTCAGACCCAACTCCAGCCGCAACCGTAAGCCGCGCCCACACAGATTCGCTATGCTCAATAAACGCTTCATCCGGCGTCAGCTGACGTCCTCAAAACAGCAGTCGATTATCTTTGTGCTGTCGGTCGCCCTCTCCATGATCTCCCTTGTGGCCCTGCGCGGGCTGGGCGACAGCTTGAACCGTGCGCTGCTGGCCGATGCCAAGGAACTTCAGGCTGCCGATATTGTCGTCTCGTCAAATTTCGAGCTGGCAGACGCCACCGCGGCAGAGATCGATGCCCTGGTCGCCGCCGGCACGGTAGACGCGGCCAAGACTTGGGAATTCTACACGGTCGCTCGGTTGCCCGAACGCGAGGATACGCTACTCTCCAATATCAAGGCCGTTGAGCCGGGCTATCCATTGTATGGCGAGGCTGAGCTGGCTTCTGGGCGGGCGTTGGGCGAAGTATTGACGCCTGGTGCGGTCGTTGTCGAGCAGGCGCTGCTCGACCGGCTTGGCCTGGCAGTCGGCGATGAACTCATCCTCGGCCCGGAGACGCTGAGCATTGCCGATGTGGTGACGAAGGAGCCCGACCGACCGGTCAACTTCTTTGCGCTGGGTCCGCGCATCTTCGTTTCTGCGGCCGACTTGCCCCGGCTCGATCTGGTCAAGCCGGGCTCACGCGTCTCCTACACGACGCTGCTCCGTCTGGCAGACGATGCCCAGCTTGACCGGGTGGCGCAGCAGCTGCGCGCCGTTCGTGACGAAGGCCAGGAGAGCGTGGAGACCTATCTCACCGCGCCGTCGGGCGTGCAGAGCTTTTTCGACAACCTGCTCTTCTTCCTGAGCCTGGTGGCGATCTTTACGCTGCTGCTGGCCGGCATCGGCATCCAGAGCGCGCTAACCGCGTACCTGCGCGAGCGCTATACCACCATCGCCATCATCAAGACGCTGGGCGCCACACGACGCTTTGTGACGGTCAATTTTTTCGCGATCGTCGCCATCTTGGGATTCATTGGCATCGCGTTGGGCATGGTTTTGGGCGTTGTGCTGCAGCTGACGCTGCCGCTGCTCGTGCGCGACTTCCTGCCGCCCGATATCGAATTAACCCTCTCCCTGCGCGCCCTGGCTGAAGGGCTGCTGCTTGGCATCTTTGTGGTGGCGGCTTTTACCTTCATCCCGCTCTATCGCCTGGGTGAGCTGAAGCCGAGCTTTATCTTCCGCAAAGAGTCCATCGGCCTGGATCAGCGTTGGCCCTATTTGATCGCCCTGCTCCTGATTCTGGGCGCGTTTGGAGCCATGGTCTACTGGCTGCTCGGCGAACTGCGTACAAGCCTCTATTTCATTGCCATCGTCTTGGGCCTGCTGGCCATTTCCGCTGTTTTGACCGAGGTGACGCTGCGCATCTTGCGCCGACAGCGTCCGCGCCGGCTGCCCGCGCGGCAGGCGCTGCGGGGTCTCTTCCGCCCCCGCAACCCAACCCGGGCCATCATCATCACGCTCTCGGCTAGTCTGGCCGTGCTCTTCTGCATCTTTCTGGTCGAACAGACGCTGGACGCCAGCTTTGTGGCTTCTTATCCCGAAGGCGCGCCCAACGTCTTCTTTATCGATATTCAGCCCGATCAGGTCGAGGACTTTGCGGTTGCACTCGGAGAAGAGAGCGAATATTTCCCCGTTGTGCGCGGTACCATCTCTGCAGTCAATGGCGCGCCGCCACAGGAGCGGGAAGAGAATGACGATGACGGCGCGGGACCGCCCCAGGGTGAAGACGGCCGCGACTTTCAGTTCAGCCTTACCTATCGGGATGCTGTGATCGAAAACGAGGCCGTGATCGATGGCGGGGCGCTCTTTGACCCCGATTTCGAGGGCGTCCAGGTCTCGGTCTTGGACGAGGTGCTCGAGTGGGCCGGCATTGAAATGGGCGACGAGGTCACCTTCCGCATTCAGGGCATTCCGCTTGACGCAACCGTTACCAGCGTGCGCACCCAGACCTCCGAGTCGGTCCAGCCCTTCTTCAGCTTTGTCTTTCCCACTGAGGTGCTGATCGATGCGCCCCAGACGATCTTCACCGCCCTGACCGTGGCTGAAGCGGAAGTACCGGCGCTCCAGAATCGCATGGTTGCCCAGTTTCCCAACGTCAGCGTCATCGACGTGAGCGCAGCCATCGACACTTTTTCGGAACTGGCCCGTCGCGTCACGCGCGTATTGCGCTTTTTTACGGTCTTCAGCATCATCGCCGGCCTGCTAATCGTCGTTAGCTCGGTCTTCGCCACGCGTTTTGCCCGCGTCCAGGAGGCCGCTTACTACAAGGTGCTGGGGGCCAAAAGTCGCTTCGTCCTGCGCGTCTTCACGCTTGAAAACATACTGCTGGGGCTCGTCAGCGCGCTCCTGGGTTTGGGTATGGCCCAACTGGGCGCCTGGCTAATCAATACGCGTCTCTTCGACCTCGACTTCCGTCCCTTCGTTGGGGCCAGCGCCGCCATGGTAGTGATCACGATCCTGCTGGTGACGGGCGTCGGCATGCTGGCATCTGTGTCAATCCTGCGCAGCAAGCCAATCATTTTTCTGCGCGAGCAGACTGAGGAGGAGTAGCGCGATTGTGGATTGCGGATCGGGGAGGGTTTTGACCGGGTGGGGGTTTGTGGCTAGACTACGGGTATGAAGAAGCCATTTCCATTATATATTGTGTCAATGTTGATGTTGGTGTCGGTCGCGGTGTCGGGTTGTGGGGCCGGTAGTGGTGCGCAGCGCGAGTTGGCAACTGCCGAACCGCCGTCGGCAGAGCGTGCGGCTGACGACGTGGGTGACGGGGACCCCATCCGGATCGTCGCCATGGGCGACAGCCTGACCGAGGGGTTTGGCCTGGAGGATTCTGCCCAGGCCTACCCGGCTCAGCTCGAGCGCCGGCTGCTGGCCGATGGCTACAACGTCGAGGTGATCAATGCAGGCAACAGCGGTGAAACCTCCACGGGCGCGGCTGGACGCGTGGACTGGCTTCTCAACCTGGAGCCGGACATCGTGATCCTGGCAACGGGGGGCAACGATGGTCTGCGCGGCATCGACCCCGGCGTGACGCGGGCGAACCTGGCCGCGATTACCGCCGCGCTCCAGGCGGGCGATGCAACGGTCGTGCTGGCCGGCATGGAGATGGTGCAGAACATGGGCGAGGCCTACACCGCCGAGTTTCGCGCCGCCTATCCTGCTGTGGCAGAAGAGGCCGGCGTCATTCTGATTCCCTTTTTCCTCGAAGGGGTGGCGGCCGATCCGGCGCTCAACCAGGCCGATTTTATTCACCCTACAGGCGATGGCTACGCGGTCATCGTCGAGACAATCTATCCCTACATTTTAGAAGCGCTGGAATCCGCCCAGCGCTAGACGGCCATTCGGGTCATCCCACATCCATTAGGAGCAATATATATGGCTGCTGTGCAAGAGACTGTCCCCCTCTTTCGTGGGGACGGCGTGCTGGACTATGTTTCCCGGCCCCGTCCTGCGCTCGCAGCGGATGACGATGTGCTGGTTGCGGTCGAAGCGTGTGGCATCTGTGGGACCGATCTGAATATTCTGGCCGTGCCGCCTGCGCACAAAGCGACCCGCGACATCGTCATTGGCCACGAAGCCGTCGGTACGGTCGCGGAAGTGGGGCCCGGCGTGATCGACCTCAAGCCGGGCGATCGGGTGGTTGTGGCCAATCGCCTGACGTGCGGCCAGTGCGCCTACTGTCGCCGCGGCCTGGACAATCAGTGCACCAACTATCAAACCATCGGCACCACGGTCGATGGCGCGTTTGGGCCGACCCTGCGTGCGCCGGCACGTGCGCTCTGGAAGATCGATCCCAGCGTGCCCCGGGATGACGCTGCGCTCTTTGAGCCGCTGGCTTGTGCGGTCGGCTCGGTCAAACGTGCGCCCTTCCAGGCTGGTGATCACGTTGCCATCATTGGCGCCGGGCCCATGGGGCTGCTCTTTGCGCTGCTCTACCGCGCCATGGGCGCAGGTTCGATCAGCGTGCTCGATCTGGCGCCCTATCGGCTGGAATTTGCGCAGGAAATTGGCGTCGATTATGCCTGGGACGTGAGTAAGGTCGACGCTCAAGCCGAGCTTCTGCGCCACACAGGATTGGGCGCCGACATCGTCGTGGATGCAGTAGGCAATCAGATTGCCCAGGCCGTCAAGCTGGCGCGGCGCGGCGGTCAGGTCATCCTCTTTGGCCTGCGCCCCCACGACAATCCCGCCATAAACCAGTACGCTATCACCCGCTACGACCTGACCCTGCATGGCACCTTTGTCGGCCTCCATCCCTTTGCCCAGACCATCAAGCTTCTGGAGAGCCGGCGCATCCAGCCGTCGGTGCTCGTGACCCATCGTCTCCCCCTGGCAGAACTGGCCGCCGGCGTCGATCTGATGCGCACGCAACAGGCCATGAAAGTGCTCATCGAACCCTAGTGTTGAAGCGTGACACAGAGCATTGGGCTGAGACTATACAATAGAAACAATCAGCGCAGATCCGCCCGATTCCGCTCTCACCGCGTTCTATCCAATCGCAGGCCGTAGCGGTGCAGGTACAAAATCAAACAGAGGATAAGGAGCGAACAAAATGGCAGATGAAATTGGTAAGGTAACGCCCCAATGCAAGATTGCCGCCGGGCTCTTCTGGGCTGACTATGCCGCGCTTGGCGCGCAGGTCGAAGAGCTAGAAGCCGGCGGGGTCGATTGGCTACACATTGAGGTGCGCGACGGCAAGTACATGGACTTCGGCATGCCCCGGGGCGGTTTCGACATCATCGAGGGCGTGCGCAAGAGCACCAACCTGGAGATCGAAGCCCAGTTGCAGATGGTACGACCCAGCTTTGATGTCTTCCGCCAGCTGGCCGATCTGGGCGTCAACCTGATCACGCTGCCGGTGGAGACCATGGGGGAGCTGACGATGCAGGCCATCTCCTTTATCAAGGACGTTCTCGGCCTGAAGGCGGGCGTCTGGGCTTGGCAGGGAACGCCGATTGTGGCATTTGAGCAATACATCCTACCCTACGTCGATATCATTGAATACGAGAGCCGCGCCTATTTCTGGGCCAAGGAGACGGGCAAGAGTCCCCATACCATGGACCCGATCATGATCGACAACATCCGTACCATGCACGAGATGGTAAAAGGGGCCGGGCTGGAAATGCAGATGGACATCATGGAGGACGGCGGGCTCAATGCCGGCAACGTGGCCGACTTCATCGCCGCAGGCATGACCGTGGGCGAGTTTTCGTCGCCGCTGCTCAAGGGACCCCAGGGCAAGCTGCAGCCGGGCACGGGTGAAATTGCCGCGGCCGTGGCAACTCTGCGTGCAGTGATGGATGAGGCCAGCGCGAGCTACCGCGATGAGCAAGGGTTGAAGGGAGCCGGCTCGTGAGACCGCTTAGCGTCGGCCTAGTCGGCTATGGGGGGATCGGTCGCGTCCATGCCATGGCCTATCAGGCCATTCCTTTTCTCTATGGTCTGCCGGCTGACAGCGTTAAGATTGCCGGCGTGGCTACCACGCGTGCGGAAACAGCCGCGCGTGCGGCCGAAGAGATCGGCTGCGCGTTCTGGACCGACGATGTGAACGCCCTGCTGGCGCGGCCCAACATCGACGTCATCGACGTGACTGTGCCTAACGTCGCCCATGAGGCGGTCGTCACGGCCGCGGCGCAGGCGGGGAAGCACATCTATTGCGAGAAGCCGCTGGCCATGAACGTGGACGAGGCCAAGCGCATGGTGGCGGCCGTGGAGGCGGCCGGGGTTCAGTCGCAGATGACCTTCAATTTCCGCTTTTTCCCCGCTATCCAGCACGCGCGCGAGCTGATCGACGATGGCTTCCTGGGCCGCGTCTTTTCCTTTCGCGGGCGTTACTATCGCGCCAGCTACATCAATCCCCAGAAGCCGATCTCCTGGCGACAGCAGCGCGCGGTTGCCGGCGGCGGCACCCTCTACGACCTGGGCTCGCACATTATCGACCTGCTCTACTTCTTGCTGGGTGACTTCGGTCAGGTACAAGCGGTCGTTGATACCCTGATTGCTGAGCGCCCGGCTGCGGCGGGTTCGGCGCAGACAGTTGCCGTGGACGTGGATGACATTGTTCTCATGCATGCACGTCTGACCGACGGCACCCTGGGACTGGTGGAAAGCTCACGCATGGGGACCGGCGCAACCAACGAGCTGGTCGTAGAAATCTTTGGTGAGCGGGGTGCGATTCGCTTCAACGCGCTCGACCCGAGCTGGCTGGAGGTCTACGACGTGCGCGACAGCGATCAGCCTACCGGGGGGATGCGCGGCTTCCGGCGCGTCGAGACGGTGGGTCGGTTTGCCGGCGCCAAAGCGCCTGATTGGAGCATGGCGCCCAGCTTCGTCCGCACCCACGCCGAATGCCAGTACCAGTTCTTGCGCGCCGTCGCTGATGGGACGCCCGCCACCCCCAGCCTGGCCGACGGCCTGCACGTTCAGGCCGTCATGGCCGCAGCCGAGGCATCGGCGCGCACGGGCGGCTGGGTACAAGTTGCTGATCTGCTGGCGTAAGACGTCCGAGTTGCGTTGGACAGAGCGTCAGAGAGAATGCACTTGCTCGCTATCGGGTGGATCAAGGAAGGTCGATACTGGGAAAGCCCAGTGAGCATGCCCCGTGAAAAGGGGTGTCCACTCGTTGGCTAATTCACACCGATCTTTCCTCCCCGTGCCGCATAATGATGTTCACTCCTTGCCTGTGCCAGGTGAAAGGGAAGACCATGGAAGAATGGGTTATCGGCATTGACCTGGGCGCGACCAAGATCGCGCTAGGGTTGCTTGATCCGGAGAATCAGCTCGTGGCCACCAGCCGCCTGCCGACGCTGCCCGAAGATGGCAGCGCTGCCCTGGTTGAGCGCATTGCCGGCGGCGTGGATGCGCTGACCGCCAAGGTACACGGTGGCGGCCGCATTGCTGCGTTGGGCATCTGCACGCCCGGTCCGGTCGATCATCGCAGCGGCACCCTGCTCGATCCGCCCAATATGCGCGGGCTGCACAATACACCCCTGCGCGATCTGCTTACGGCGCGGCTGAGGATGCCGGTGGTGGTGGAGCATGACGCCAAGGCTGCCGCGCTGGGCGAGCATGGCTATGGCGCGGGCCAGGGCGAACAGAGCATGGCGTACGTCGTCGTGGGGACGGGCGTAGGCGCGGCCTTTATCCTCGACGGGCGGCTCTATCGCGGGTTGCGTAACTCGGCCGGTGAAGTTGGCGGCATGACGCTCGATCGTGATGCCGAGGAGCGTCCCACACTCTGCGGGGCCAATATCCGCGGCTGTGCCCAGGGCTATATGTCGGGCCCTGCTATTTCCTTCCATTACGAGCGCCTTGCCCGAGCGGCCGGCCGCCCGGACGTCCAGCCCATCGAAGCATCTGAGGTCTCCCGGCGGGCAGCCGAGGGAGACGCGCTGGCCCAGGAAGTTATGCATGAAGCAGGATCGGCGCTGGGCATCATGATTGCATCCATGGCCCAAGTACTCGACATCGAGCTCTATATTGTTGGCGGTAGTGTGGTCAAGAGTGAGGACTTGCTGCTGGCGCCGGCGCGTGCCACGGTTGGCGATTACACGTTTGACTCCATCGGCGCGCACATTCGCATCGTGCCCGCCGCGCTGGGCGAAATCGCCCCCATTCTGGGGTGCGGGGGGCTGGCGCGAGAAGCATTGGCCTCGCTCACGTAAGAAAGCTACGTGACTACACGTCGATTCCGCGAACGCCGAGCCCCAGCTCGGCAAATACGCTGCCTGCCGAGCTGGGGCTCGGCGTTCCCGGGGGGACTGTTGCTGTAGGTTCCGGCTTCAGCGGATGGCGTAGACGTAGCCGCTGTCGCTGAGAATGATGGCCTTGTGATTGATGATGGCCGCGGTCGACTCCCAAACGCGGCCGAATAGATTGAACTGCCAGCGCACGACCGGCTGGCCGTCCGGTCCGGCCAGACGCTCGACGCAGGTGAAGAAGGGCGACTCGGAAGAGCCGAAGTAGACGCAGTCGCCGGCCACCACCGGCCCCGGCAGGCCGCCACCGTCCTGTTCCCACAGGAGCGCGCCGCTGTTCGCATCCAGGCAGCAGATGGTCGATGTCACCCAGACCCCACAGAGCCCCGTGCCCCGGTTGATCGAGATGTAGACCCGCTCGCCGTCAACTGCGGGCGCCGTATTGAAGTTCGTTCATCCACGCTCAAAGGCCCAGATGACCTCACCCGTTTTACCATCCAGACAGCGAAAGGCGTCCGAGTCCCCGCTGGGCAAATAGAGACGCCCCTCTTTGGCTGCGGCCGTGCCCGAGTCGAAGGCGCCATCGACGTGGAACCGCCAGCGCAGCTGCCAGGTGGCAAGCTCCAGAGCGTGGACGTAGTGATCCCAGCTGCCAGAATAGACGAAATCGCCATCGATCACTGACCGTTATCAGCAAGCAGGGCGGGATTGTGTTGGAGCGGGGGCCGCTGGGCGAACTGTGGCTGGCGATTTACAATTACCGTGGCGCGCCGGTGCACCTGTGGGATTTTGCGTCGCTGGGCGGCGCCTTCTGGCAGGGGAATCTCCGTGCAGGTTTTGTGGTTGAGGTGGCGGCTCGGGCGGCATATGCCGATGCGTTCTTGGCGCATTTGTGCGATGGCTGGATCGCGGATGGCGTCAACCACGAACACGTGCGCACAGTCACCTATGCGAGTCGACTGCCTGACGCCGCCCGCAGACCTTGTAGCGCCCGATTACGTGCGCGTGGCCCACCGACCGAGCGATGTTGCCGGCGCAGCGTGATCCGGAGGCAGGATTGTCGCGCGCTTCTTCAATAGCCATCATCTGTTCAATAGCCATCAGTTGACCCCGTCATCATTCAGGTATCATTCAGAGATAAAGGAACGAACGACTCATGCAGATACAGACCCAACTCTCCGCGCAGGCGCTTGTGCCCCACGTCGACGCCTTTACCGAGGTCGCCGGCCCCAAGATCTGGTCGCTGCACCAATCGTGGCAGCCCGAGCAGGGCTCGCCCGTCTTCACGCAAGATGGCCGCTATTCGTCGCGCAGCTGGACCGATTGGACGTCGGGCTTCTTCATCGGCCTGGCCATTCTGCAATTTGACCTGACGGACGACGCCCGCTTCCTGGATCTGGGGCGTGACAAGACGCGGCGGTACATGGCGCCGCACATTTCTCATTTCGGCGTCCATGATCATGGCTTCAACAATGTTTCAACCTATGGCAACCTACGCCGGCTCATGTTGGAAGGCCGCACGCCCTACGATGCTTATGAACTTCATTTCTATGAACTGGCGCTGCAGCTCTCGGGCGCGGTGCAGGCCGCACGCTACGCCGAAACCAACACGGGGAGCGGCTATCTCTACAGCTTCAACGGCCCCCACTCCCTCTTTGCAGACACGATTCGTTCCCTGCGCGCGTTGACGCTTGCGCACCATCTCGGCCACGTCATGTTGGGCGAAGGCGAGCGCAACATCAATCTCCTGGGGCGTGCCATAGAGCACGCTGACACCACTGCACGCTACAATGTCTACTTTGGCGAAGGCCGCGACATCTACGATGTGGCCGGTCGGGTTGTTCACGAGGCCATCTTCAACACGAACGACGGTCAATTCCGCTGTCCCAGCAGCCAGCAGGGGTACTCGCCCTTCACGACCTGGACCCGCGGTGCGGCGTGGATCATCCTGGGCTATGCCGAGGAGCTGGAATTCCTGCAGACGCGCAGTGACGAAGAGCTGGAAGCTTTTGGCGGACGTGCCGCACTTGAGGATCTGTATCGCACCGTACTGCGAGCGACGTCCGACTACTACATCGACGGCTATACCACGCTTGACGGCATGCCCTTTTGGGATACGGGCGCGCCTGGCCTGGTCGAAGTAGGCGACTACACCCAAAGCAATTCGGACCCCTACAACGTTTACGAACCTGTTGACAGCTCGGCTGCCGCCATCACTGCACAGGGGCTGATTCGCTTTGGTACATATCTGGCCGGCAAGAGTGAAGAGGCTGCGGCACAGCGCTATCTGACCGCCGGTCTTACGGTTGCCCAGACCATTTTGTCGGAACCCTATTTATCCACGGATCCGGACCATCAGGGGCTGCTTTTGCACACCGTCTACCACCGGCCCAATGGCTGGGATTTTGTCCCGGCTGGGCAGTCGATTCCCTGTGGCGAATCGGCCATGTGGGGCGACTACCATCTAATGGAACTGGCGCTGCTGATCAAGCGCATGGCTGCAGGCGACTACCTAACATTCTGGGCTGATTCTGCTGCGCCGGATTCGACCCCATCATCCTAGTTTTTCACATCGAGCTGGAGAGGCAGAAGCGATGAAATCAAAGGTGATGGTTATGGAATCTGAATCAATGATGCAAACCCATGTTTCGCTGGAGATTTCAGGACCGGTTGCCACGCTGCTCTTTGCGTGCGACGCACCTGAAAAGCCCGTCACGCTGGATCATACCGTCCTGGCGGAGCTTGATGCGTGCCTGGACGAGATTCTCGCCGGGGTAGAGGCCCTGCGTGCCGTGATCGTGCGCAGCTGCTCGGCCAAGTATTTCATCGTCGGAGCCAACATTCGCGCTCTGCAGGAGCAGGACGCTGCCACAATCGTGCCGTGGGTGCGTCATGGCCATGCCGTCTTCAACAAGCTGGCTGGGCTGCCGTTGCCCGTGCTGGCCCGCGTGGAGGGCTTCGCGCTGGGCGGCGGCTTGGAATTGGCTCTGGCCTGCGATCTGATTCTGGCGACGGAGACGGCCCGCTTTGGCCAGCCTGAGGCCAAGCTGGGCTTCGTGGCGGGATGGGGCGGCAGTCACCGTCTGCCGGCGCGGATTGGTGTGGCCCGGGCCAAGGAACTCTTTTTCACCGGCAAGATCATCGATGCTGAGACCGCTGCCCAAATCGGACTGGCCGATTTTGTAGGCGACCCGGCGGCATTGGACGCCCACATTTCCGAACTGCTGGCCGGTATTCAGACGTGCAGCCCAGAGGCCGTGGCCCAGATGAAGCAACTGGTGGACAGCAGCGCAATGCGCACTATCGAAGAGAGCGCACTGGCCGAAGCCGTGGCGTCGAGCGAATGCCTGGCCTCTGACGAGACGCAAGCCCGTGTTGCCGAATTTCTGACCCGATCTGGGCGATCCTGAAGGTGCACTCTGTAAGCCTCACATAGCGGCACGGCCATTGATCGCGTCGAATTCGACAAGGCGATTCAACTCTATTACGATATGGCTGGGTGGGACGAAGCAGGCGAGTCCAAAACGGCCGAGCTGGCGGAGCTGGGACTGCTTGACTTTGCTCTGGTTTGAATGATTATCCAAACGCGTGACTGTTTCAGCGCCGCCATCATGGAACGCCGATCGGACGGATTGGGCGAATCTGCGTAGATAAAGGCAGAATGAATCCGCATCGATCCGCCCATTCCCGGTGCATTGTCGTTCCATCTGACGACAGCTGAATGGTTACACAAACTCAATGAAACAGGCAGAATCCAAATGAACGAAGTAGTGAGCAAGCTAGGCGAAGTCGGCATTATTCCCGTGGTGGCGATCGCGCGCGCCGAGGACGCCAAGGCCCTGGGCCAGGCGCTGCTGGACGGCGGTCTGCCCTGCGCGGAAATCACCTTTCGCACGGCGGCCGCGGAAGAGGCGATCCGCAGCATGTCGAGCGCATTCCCGGAGATCCTGGTCGGCGCCGGCACGGTGCTTTCCGTCGAGCAGGCGCAGCGCGCCGCGGGCGCAGGTGCGCGCTTCATTGTTTCGCCGGGCTTTGACCCGGCTGTGGTCGACTGGTGTCTGGCCAACGATGTGGCCATCACGCCCGGTGTGGCGACGCCAAGCGACGTGATCATGGGAATCAACCGTGGGCTGGAAGTCGTCAAGTTCTTCCCCGCAGAAGCGCTCGGCGGTACGAAGACGCTGAAGGCCATCGGCGCACCCTTTGGCGGCGTCAAGTTTATTCCTACCGGGGGGATCAGCGCCGCCAATCTTGCTGACTACCTGAGCCTGCCCATGGTGCATGCCTGCGGCGGCAGCTGGATGGTAAAAAAGCAGCTCATTTCCGATGGTGATTTCGACGCCATTGCCGCGCTGGCCAAAGAGGCAGTGGCGCTGGTCGCGGCCACGCGCGCTGCGTAGGCAGACTTCAATCATTTTGCCGTGGGCGTAGAGAGCGCACACGGCCCTCTGAGGAGAATACTCATGTCTGGTAAAGTCGTCACCCTTGGCGAAATCATGTTGCGCTTGAAGCCGCCCGGTTTTGAGCGCTTCTTTCAGTCTTCCGAATTCGAAGCGACCTTTGGCGGCGGGGAAGGCAACGTTGCCATTTCGCTGGCTACCCTGGGCCTGGACGCAACCTTCGTCACCGCCCTGCCCGCCAACCTGATTGCCGACGCCTGCATCCGCTTTCTGCGCGGCCGCGGCGTTGATACCAGCCAGATTCAGCGCAGCGGCGAGCGCATGGGCATCTATTTCCTGGAGGCCGGCGCCAATCAGCGACCGTCCAAGGTCGTGTACGATCGCTCCCACTCCTCCATCTCCACATTGACGGCCGACAGTCTGGACTGGGACGCGATCTTTGCCGACGCCGGCTGGTTTCACATCACCGGCATCACGCCGGCGCTGAGCGAGTCCGCGGCCGAGCTCTCGCTGACCGCGGCCAAAGAAGCCAAGGCGCGTGGCGTTACGGTCTCCTGCGACTACAACTTTCGCAAGAAGCTGTGGAACTACGGCAAGAGCGCGCCCGAAGTCATGCGCGAGCTCGTTGAATCGGTGGATGTGGGCATTGCCAACGAAGAGGATTGCCAGCGCTCCCTGGGCGTGAGCGTGGATGAGGGTGACTGGGAGCATGCAGTGGGTTCGGGCGAACTGGACTTAGCCAAGTACGAAGCCCTGGCCAAGAAGATGTTTGCAACCTTCCCCAACCTCAAATATCAAACCATTACCCTGCGTCAGAGCTACAGCGCCAGCCACAATGGCTGGTCCGCTTGCCTCTACAATGGCAGTGACTTCTATGTGAGTCCGCGTTACGACATCACCGACATTGTCGACCGCGTCGGCGGCGGCGATTCCTTTGCAGCAGGGCTCATTTACGGCCTCCACACCGGCATGAGCGACGCTGACGCACTCAATTTTGCGACCGCGGCTTCCTGTCTCAAGCACTCCATCTCCGGTGACGTGAATCTGGTGACGGTCGACGAGGTCATGACGCTCATGGGCGGCGATGCCTCGGGGCGCGTCCAGCGCTAAACGAGTCGGCGGAGATCCGCGAAAATCTTTGAGGAAGCTGTGATTGGGAAATTGACCATATCCATGATCAGCTTCCTCAAAGATGGTTGACAGCAGTCTTTTCTCATCGCCGCTGCGTATCAACTCGACGAATGTTGTCATCACTACACAATTTGGAGAGGCCATGCAGGCTCTGAAATCGCCCGCACTTCACCCCGACCCCACGTGCGGCTTCCCCCGCGCCGACTGGCGAACGACCGCGCCGACTGCGCGCATTCTGCGCCGCAAGATGCGACTGCTGGAGGACCCCCGCACCGTCGATATCGAGCGCGCCCGCTATACCACGCAGAGCTATCGGGAAAGCGAGGGCGAGGCGATGCCCATTCGCCGTGCCAAGATGCTGCGCGATCTGGTGCATGCAATGACGATCACAATCGACGCCGATGAACTGATCGTCGGCAATCGCTCACCCCAGCCGCGCCAGGGTATCATTGCGCCCGAAGGCGCGGTCAACTGGATCGACCAGGAATTGGACATCCTGGCCACCCGTCCCCAGGATCGTTTCACCATTCGTCCAGAGGAGATTCGCGAGCTGCGCGAGGAGATCTTTCCCTACTGGCGCGGGCAGACATTGGAAGACGTTGTCGCCCGGGAGACGGCTGAGGACGTGCGCCATGCGGTCCGGGCCAAGGTCTTCAGCCTCAACCAGAGCGACCACGCCCAGGGCCACATCCTGCCCGACGTGGCTGGTTGGCTCGCCTACGGGATCGATGGCCTGCAGGCTCGGGTAGAGGCCGCCAGGGCGGAGAACGGCAGCGCTGCGACGCAAGAGTTCTACGCAGCGTCCGCCATTGCGCTGGACGCCGCCCAGGCGTTCATGCTGCGCTATGCTGAGCTGGCGCACGCCCAGGCCGAGCAAACCGAGGATGCGCAGAGAAGCCAGGAGTTCACAGAGATCGCCGCGCGCTGTGCCTGGCTGGCCCACCACCCCGCCCGCGATTTTGCCGAAGCGCTCCAGGCCGTCTGGTTTCTCTTCGTCCTGCTGCAGATCGAATCCAACGCCAGCAGCTTTTCGCCGGGGCGTTTTGACCAATACATGCTGTCCTTTCTCGAACAGGATTTGACCGACGGCACGCTCTCTCTGGCAGAGGCCCAGATTCTGCTCGAGCACCTCTGGCTCAAGTTCAACGAGATCGTCCTCCTGCGCAGCAGCAGCAGCGCGCGCTACTTTGCCGGCTTCCCGATTGGCTTCAACCTGGTGCTGGGCGGTCAGCGTGCGGACGGCAGCGACGCCACCAATCTCCTCAGCTACATGTGCCTGCGCGCCCAGGCTGATGTGGGTCTCACCCAGCCGAATCTCTCCATCCGCGTCCATCGCAACAGCCCGGAAGAGTTTCTCCAGACCGCCGCCTTTGTGATCAGCCAGGGCAGCGGCATGCCCCAGGTCTTCAACGATGAGGTGATTGTCCCGGGTCAGATGAACCGGGGCGTGACGCCTGAGGACGCCCTCGACTATGCGGTCGTGGGGTGCGTCGAACTCTCCACGCCGGGCAAGGCCCTGGGCTGGAGCGACGCCTCCATGTTCAACCTGACCCGGGTGCTGGAACTGACGCTCTTTGGCGGCCGCGATCCGCAGAGCGGCGAGTTGATCGGCCTGCCCACGCCGCCACTCACCGAGATGAAGAGTCTGGCCGAGCTGGAAGAAGCCTATGATCAGCAGCTGGCCCACTTCATTCCGCTGATGGTCAAGGGCTGCAACAGGGTTGACGCGATCCATGCTGAGCAGCTGCCCTCGCCCTTGCTCTCTTTGGTCATCGAAGACTGCATCACCGAGGGCAAAGATGTAACCGCAGGCGGCGCACGCTACAATTTTTCCGGCGTGCAGGGCGTCCAGATTGCCAACGTCGCCGACAGCCTGGCTGCGGTCGGGCAGGCGCTCTTTGACGAGCAGTGGCTGTCGGCCACGGAGCTGCTTGATGCCCTACGCACAGACTTTGCCGACGCAGAAATTTTGCGTCAGCGGCTGCTCCATCGCGTCCCCAAATTTGGCAACGACGATGACCGCGTCGACCAGTACGCCAGCCGCTGGGGTGATCGCTACGCGGAGCTTGTGGGCCGGCACGCGACGATCCGTGGCGGCGTCTATCAGCCGGGCTTCTACACCGTTTCCGCGCATGTGCCAATGGGCGCCCACGTTGGGGCCACGCCCGACGGTCGCCATGCCGGCGCGCCCTTGGCCGATGGCGGCCTCTCGCCCGCGGCCGGCCAGGATCGCAAAGGGCCGACCGCAGTGCTGAACTCAGTCAGTAAGCTCGACCTGCGTCTGGCCTCGAACGGCACGCTGCTCAACATGAAGTTCCTGCCCGCGTTCTTCGACGGCGATCAGGCGTTGGCCAAGTTCGCCACGCTGCTGCGCGGCTTCTGCGCGCTAGAGATTCCCCACGTTCAGTTCAACGTGCTCTCGGCTGAGACGCTGCGCGAAGCCCAGGCCGCGCCGGAGCAATATCGTCACCTGGTCGTGCGCGTGGCCGGCTACAGCGCCTATTTCATCGAACTCGACAAAGCGCTGCAGGACGAGATCATCCAGCGTACGGCCTTTGCGGAGGCATAGGACACATGGCGGAAATGATAGCGCATGAGGAGTTGGCGGCTGACGAACGTATGGCCTTGGAGCAGGTCACCGGAACTGTCTTTGACATTCAGCGCTTTTCGCTGCATGACGGGCCCGGCATCCGCACGAACGTCTTCTTCAAAGGCTGCCCCTTGCGTTGCCAGTGGTGCGCCAACCCGGAATCACAAGCGCTGCGGCCCGAGCTGGCCCTGACCGCCCGCGAATGCATCACCTGCGGTCAATTCCCTACGCCGTGCCCCGTCTGTTGGTCCAATCAACCACCAGAAGGGTTGACCGTGCGGATCGAGCTCTGTCCCACCGGCGCCCTGCACTGGATCGGCGAAGAGCGCACTGCCGGGCAGATCATGGCCGAGGTGCGCAAGGACAGGCCCTTCTACGGTATGGACGGCGGGCTGACGCTGACCGGCGGTGAAGCAACCATGCAGCCGGATCTGGCGGAGGCGCTTCTACGCCTGGCGCGGGCTGAAGGCATTGCCACGGCTTTGGAGACTGCAGGCCACACGCAATGGTCGGTCTTCAAGCGCCTCGTGCCCTATCTCGACCACATTCTCTTCGATGTCAAACACGTGGATGAGGAAGCTCATCGTCGCTATACGGGGTTCGGCTGTGCGCGTATTCTCGACAATTTGCGGCAGCTTGTGGAGATCGGCGCGCCCGTCACCGTGCGCGTGCCGCTCGTTCCCGGCTTCAACACGACGCTCAGCGACGCGCGGGCCATTGCCGCTACCATACGCGACCTGGATCATCCGGACCGGCGGGTCGACCTGCTGCCGTATCATGCCCTGGGAAGCGCCAAGTATCGTGCCTTGGGCCGCGAATATCCCTGGGCAGACCACGAGCGACTGCGTGCCAAAGAGATTGAGGCATTGGTGGCTCTCTTCGTCGAGTATGGCCTTGACGTGCGTGTGGGTGGATAGGCTTACATCGCCTCGCTTGGTTTCGACCAATCGGCAAGCTCCATTATCAATTCAACATTCTTCAATTTTCATTCTGCATTACGCACCGTTTCCGCGGCCACGCGGCACAATCGTCTCATGCAGCAAGAACATCAGCACTGTAGCACAGACGAGATAGGGCCCAATGATGTAGATGCTGGTGCGCTCGACGAGGATGCCTGCCAGGCCGGGCAGGACGGCAATGCCCAGGCTCGCCGCGCCCACTTGATAGCCAATTGCGTTGAGCGCATGACGCCGGGGCAGGCGTCGTTCCGTGTCGGACGTGAGGAGGGGGAAGACGGGCGCCATGGCAAAACCGAGCGTGGCGAGCGCTACGAAGCCGACCCAGTTGGCGGGATTCCACCAGAAGAAGATTGAGCTAAGGATCGCCACGATCATGACCGTACGCACCATGGGCGTGGTCGGCCAATAGCCGGCCACAAAGCCAAAGAAGAGGCGCCCCAGCGTAAACATGCCCCAGTAGATCGCAATCCACCGGCTGGCTACGGTCGGGTCGACGCCTCGGCCTTCAGTGAAGAGGCTGTAGCCCCAGATGCTGGCGGTTACTTCCACGCCGGCGTAGATGAAAAAGACTGCTACGCCCAACCAGACCCCCGGCATGCGCAACGTCTCCAGCCCGCGGGCGGCGTGCGCGGGCTCAGTCTCACTGCCTGCCGTGAGCGTCTCCGGCTTGATGCGCCAGCCTGACTTTGTGGCGATAATCGCCAGTACAATGGCGGCTTGGGCCACGCCCACCAGTGCATAACCGACACGCCAGCTTGCACCCAGATCAAAGACCGCGCTCATGTAGAGCGGGCCCAGCGTTGCGCCGAGCCCGAAGCTGGCATGGAGCCAGTTCATGAGCCGTTCATTGTAATTGACGGCAAAGTGGGTATTCATGCCGGCGTCGATCAACCCGCTGCCGACGCCGTGGAAGATGGCGGCGAACATGATGATGCCCCAGGCCGGTGACAGGGCGTAGCCCAACATGCCAGCGCTGCGAATCAGACATCCGGCAATCAGCAGAGCAGCGATGCCAAAACGACTGATCATCTGGCCCACCATCAGGCTCGTGAGAATGAAGGCGATGGAAGCAGGCAGGAGCAGGCTTCCCAATGCGCCTTCCGTGACGCTGAAAGTCTCCTGAAGCGCGGGCCACGCTACACTCAGCATGCCTTCCGGCAGGCCGAGGATGATAAAGATTGTGTAGGCGATGGCGACGACAAGGAGATCAAAACGACGAATATTCGGTGCGGCGGTCATCAAGAATCCTGACGTGACTGGTGGTGGAAATCAATGGTCGTCAATTGTCAATCGTCGATGGTCAATTGTCAATTTGCACTGCAATCCGAAATCGCCAATCCGAAATCGCGAACTCAAACAGGGGGTTGACATCTAAAACGTTTTAGAATATACTGATCACATATTACGCTGTGCAACCCTATACTTTGGAAGAAGCAAACGACAAGATGCCTGTCACGCTCAAGGACATTGCCGAACGTGTTGGAAAATCGATTCCTACCGTTTCACGTGCGTTGGGCGATTTTGGTGATATTAGCTTGGAAACCCGGCGTGAGGTCCAGCGCGTTGCCCGTGAAATGGGGTACGAGCCGAGCGTGACTGCCCGCAATTTGCAGCGGAAACGGACGGATGCCATCGCCCTGATTATGCCTCCAGCTCGATATCTCCGTTTTTCTGACCCATTTTTTGGCGAATTGATCTCCGGCGTCGTGGAGCGTACAGGGGAGCATGGGTTCACCCTCGCCATTTCGACCGATACCTCTGACGATCCACGTGAGTCCTATCTCAAGCAGATTCGCAGCCGTCAGGCTGACGGCTTTATTGTCGTTCGTACCCGCCGTGAGGATGATCGCATCAATTTGTTGCGCGACCATAATGTCCCGTTTGTCGCCTTTGGTCGCACCGACGGCGACAATGACTTTCACTTCGTTGATGAAGATGGCGCCGACGGCGTGCGGCAGGTCGTTGACCATCTCATAGGCTTGGGGCACCGGCGGCTGGCCTGTATCTCCGAACCCCTCTCCTTGACCAAATCCTATCAGCGCGTGGCCGGTTTTTGGCAAGGGTTGGCCGCGCACGGTATCGAGCGGACTGATGACGTATTTGTTGAGGCCAACTTTCGCCAGCAATCGGGCGAGCAGGCGGCCGAACGGCTGCTCGCCATGGCTGAACCGCCGACCGCGATTGTTGCCTGCAATGATCTTCTCGCCTTGGGCGCCATGAATGCGGTGCGCAAGCGGGGCCTAGAGATCGGGCGCGACGTCAGCGTGACCGGATTTGATGACATCATGCTCGCCGAATATGCCAATCCAGGCCTGACAACGGTTCATCTGCCAGCCGCAAAGATGGGTTCGCTGGTTGCTGATATGCTGGTGCGGCTGATCAAACAGGAAACGCTGGCCGAAGAGCAGGTCATCATTGATCCCATATTTGTCCTGCGCGCTTCAACTGGTCCACCGGCGTAATAACATCTCATCGCGGTGAAGCAGCGTTCTTGCATCTCTCGCTGAGCCTATGAGAGGAAGGAGGGAACGAAGCCAACAGTAACATGACAACTCGTATTCGATTTCGTAACCCCATTCTTTTTGAGCTTGGAGGGCTCCAATGAAACGATTTCTACTACCCATCATGCTGACGCTGCTGCTTGCGCTACTCGCCGGCTGCACGTCCCCGGTCGTCGTGCCGGCCGACCAAGTCGACAAGACTGTGGTCGAGTTCTGGACGACGGACAACGAGGAAGACCGCGTGAACGTCTACGAGGCTGTGGCCGAATCGTTCATGGCTGCGAACCCCACTATTGAGGTTCGCATCGTGCCGATTGACGAAGCGACCATCTCCCAGCGCATTGCTACTGCGCTGGCCGCCAACCGCCCGCCCGATATCGTACGCATGGGCGTTGAGCGTGTGGCCGCCTTTGCCGCCGACGGCGTGCTCGACGAATCCGCAGCCGAGGCCGTTATCGCCAATATCGGTGAAGATGACTTCCGCGCCGGCCCCTTGGCCATGGTTACCAATCCGGAGACCGGCATGCGCTCGGCCGTACCTTACGACGGTTGGATCCAGGCCCTCTGGTATCGCCAGGACATCTTTGACGAAGCCGGTTTGAGTGCGCCCGTCAGCTGGGATGACATCAACGCCGCGTGCGATGCTCTGCCTGGCGCTGATAATCTGCTTTACGGCGTGACTTTGGGCACTGATCCCGGTCAGAACTATCCCCATCAGGTCTTCGAACAAGTCGCCATCTCCAACAACGCCTGGCCCTTTGATGAGGCAGGCAATGTGAGCATGAATACGCCGGAGATGGTCGAAGCCCTGGCCTTCTATACCGATCTCCAGCGCTGTGCCGCCCCCGGTCCGCAATACTGGCGCGGCGCTCGCGAAACGTATCAGTTGGATCAGTCGGGTATGCTCTTCTACAGCACCTACATCATGGATGACCTGGTCGACGGCTCCGGTACGGAAGATGGCGGCACCATTGACATCGCCGTCGATGCGCTGGCTGCCAACACGGGCTTTGCGCCCATGATGGAAGGCCCGAATGGTTCCGCCTCGTACGGTCAGCTTGTTACCTTGGGCATCATGCAGGGGGCTGATACCGAAGCGGCACAGCAAGTGATCGAATACTTCCTGACGGAGGGATATGCCGACGTACTTGCCTTGGCCCCCTTTGGCAAGGTGCCCGTGCTCAAGAGCGCGGTAGACGGCTGGAAGGGCTCTAGCGAGTACTTCGCCAACTATTCGGAAGAGACGCTGGAACAGATCGCCAATGGTTATGAGTCTATGCAGCGCTGGCTCTTCCGCCCAGACTACGACGCTACACAACGCGCCGTGGTCGGCGATATCGAAGGCCGCCTTCTGATTCCGCAAGTGATCAGCAACATCGCGATTGAGGGCAGCATGACACCTGAGACTGGCGCCGAATGGCTCCAGGAACAGGTAGAGGCACTGGTTGCCGAGCGTTCGGCAGAGTCCCAGTAGATCTGGGTTGGAGTGGGTACGCGCGTGGTGAGGGCGCACTTGCGCCCTCACCACGCTGTGATGTACGAGTAGGATACCTTCCCCATCCACCCCTTTCCAGCAGGTAGGAGCAAGAGTGTACCAATGGCGACCAGCGCCGGAGGAAACAATTCGGTCCAGCTAGCGGGCAAGCCACGGAAGTGGAACTCGCTCCAGGCGCGGGAAGCGCGTTTGGCGTGGCTGTTGATCTTGCCCACGGCGCTAATTGTCTTTGGGCTAGTGATCTTCCCCGCCATCTTTAGCGTTTGGGTGAGCTTCCACGACGTTGGCCTGGGCAACATCAATGATGTGTTCCGTGCTCCCTTTGTCGGCTTCGAAAATTACAAGAAGGTCTTCAACGATTTTGCCTTCAAGTGGCAGGGGCCCAGTAATTGGGGCGCCGCCGTCACCAGCGTGGTCTATTCAGTCTCCGCAACCATCTTTACCGTCTTTTTGGGACTGGTAGCCGCGCTCTTGCTGAATCGGCCTTTCCGCGGGCGGGGCGTCACGCGTGCGGCTTTCCTCTTTCCCTATGTCGCCCCGGTCATTAGCGTCGCATTCGTCTGGCGCTGGTTGTTGGATCCACGACCGTCAGGCGTGGTCAACGATATCCTCATGCGTCTCGGTATGATCGATGCACCCATGGCCTATCTGTCTACGCGGGGGCTGGCGCTATTTATCGTCATTCTTTTCGAGGGCTGGCGCTATTTCCCATTTGCCATGTTGATGATTCTGGCCCGACTTCAAGCCATCGATTCGGTTCTCTATGAGGCCGCTGATGCGGACGGGGCAAGCGCATGGCAGAAGTTGCGGTTCGTGACCCTGCCGGAGCTTCAATACGTCATTGGCGCCATTTTTCTCCTCCGCTTGATCTGGACCTTTAACAAATTTGATGACATTTTTCTGTTGACGGGCGGTGGCTACGGCACGATGGTGCTGCCCGTGCTGACCTATCAGTTCAGCTTTAAGCTCTTTGATTTCGGCAAAGGCGCGGCGACGGCCATGATTTTGCTCGTGATCCTGCTGGTTTTTCTGGTGCTCTATATCGGCTTCTTCATGCGTTACGTCGACGACGAGTAGGCAGATTCTGCAAAAAGCGGCCCTACTTTGCGAGCCCAACATAGACAGAGGAGTGGAGCATGGCGCAAGGCGCTTCCAATAGTCAACCCGAAAAAGGGCGGAATTTTATCGACGAACTAGCCCATAGCATGTCATTGGGCCGCATCGTCTTTTGGATAATCCTCACTGGCTTTTTGGTGAATATACTCTTTCCCTTCTACTGGATGGTTAGCTCGTCCTTCAAGAGCTATGCCGAGATCGGTGGCCGTGCACCTGTCTACATACCCAGCCAGTTACGTCTGGACGCCTACGGTGAACTCTTCAATCCGGCGAATCCAAGCTTTCAAAACTTCGGCATCAACGTCTGGAACAGTATTCGGGTGGCCGTCCCCACGGCCATGATTGCCGTGATCCTGGCCGTCTTCGGCGCTTATGCCATCGCACGCATGCGTTTTCGCGGCAAGAATGTGATGGTCAACAGCATCCTGATCGTCTATCTCTTCCCCGGCATCCTCTTGATCATCCCACTTTTCGCCATGCTGGCACGGATTGGTACGACATTAGGCTTTAGCGTGCAGGATAATCTGTGGATTCTTGTCTTTACCTATTTGGCCCAGACCTTGCCAGTTGCGCTCTACATGCTGGCCAACTATTTTCGCACCATTCCTGCAGAAATTGAGCAGGCGGGTCTGATTGACGGCTGCTCTCGCTTCGGTGTCATTTGGCGCATTACGCTGCCGCTCGCCATCCCGGCGCTGGTCTCAGTCGGCATTTACACCTTCATGATTGCGTGGAATGAATTTCTCTATGCGCTTGTCTTTCTGAATTCGCGCGAGATGTTTACCATGCCCATCAAGATCAACACAATTTTCAATGATCCGACCCCGCGCCCGCATGTGGTCATGGCGGCCTCGACCATCATGACTATGCCGGTGATCATTCTCTTTCTGGCGTTGGAGCGCTATCTCTCCGAGGGGCTAACCGCTGGTGGCGTCAAGGGGTAGCTACCCCAGCTTACCGCGCACCGTTTCCACTGGAAAACGTGTCTCATTGCGTGCCAGTTTGGCCGTGATGGCGCTGCTGACGTCAATGCCGGCGCTGTTGGCAAAGCTGAGGCAGTAGATCATGACGTCCGCCAGTTCATCGGCCACTTCGGCGCGCATGGTGGGATCCTGGACCAGTTCAATGCTTTCGGCTGCGCTGTGCCACTGGAAGTGTTCCATGATTTCCGCGGCTTCAATCGCGATGCTCATGGCCAGATGTTTGGGGGTGTGGTGGACATACCAGTCGCGTGCGGCCACAAAGCGATCCACGGCGTTACGCAGTTCACCGACCGTTGTCGTTTCATCCTGTCCCACATCTTGATTCATGGCTTTCTCCTGCGTTCGCTGGTTCCGATTGCCTTAGATTTGTGCCAACATGTCTAGCTGGTGGGCGATATAGACCAACTCACCCCGTTCAATTTGAGCATGACGGGCTTCAACCCATGCCCCAAAGTCCTCGTCGTCCAGCTCTGCGTGGCCGGCTAGAGCGCCATCGACCGTATTGACAATGAAGTGTAGAAAGTAGGCCTCGTCGTCAGGGTAGCGGCCGTTGCGACCATGGACAACCCAGTCGGAAGCTCCAGCGGCCAGCACGTCAAAACCGGCCTGATTCAGATGGGGAATCAGATGACGGCCCGTGCGGCTATCGCCCGAGGGACGACCATCCGTCATCCGCTCATCCATGTTGGCGTGATAGAGGCGTTCGATCTGCACGTCCAGCGCCGGATCTACAGACGGCTCAAAGCTAGTGACGCCATCGAAGTTGATCGTGGCGTAGAGCAGTCCGCCCGGCTTGAGCGCGGCATGCAGCAGCGGCAGGACATGGGCGACATCAACCAGATCGAGGAAGGCATGGGCAACAAGGAGATCATAGCGTCCGGCGCTGGCGGGGCGTTGCAGATAGTCGAATGCATCGCACGCCTCCAGCGTCAGGTCGGTACGACGCTCGCCCAAATCTGTCCAGATTCGTAGCTGATCACCAGCCGGTACGGCCACGCCCGCATGCGTCGACGCCCGCTCTCTCAGTCGCGTGCGAGCAGCAGCAATATTGGCCGGTTCGGCGTCGATTGCGTCGTACTCAGCGTGGGTAAAGATGCCTCGTTCCAGCATGCGTTCCACCATTGTCCCGATACCCGCTCCAATCTCTAATATCCGCAGGGGGACGGCATCTTCGCCGGCATCTTCAAGCTGTTGCGCAAGCGCCTGCCAGACGTGTGCGTTGAGCGCACGGTCGTCCACGCTCTTTTTGGCGGCTAAGTATCGCTCAAACGTATAGTCAATCGTGGCTGCTGGATTCATTATACCGTTGCCCAATCCTGCGTGAATTCGTGTAGCCAATTCGATGCTCGCTGCATCGATTCCTGCCACGTTGGGTGTCTATCGTAGCGCCGACGTGCTGCCAACGCCAATTTCTGCCAGTGCAGGCGATCTCGCTGTATGACCCCGAGCCGCGCCGCCAGTTCGTCGACGTCGTTGAGACCTACCAGGTAGCCGTTTTGGCCGTCAGCAATGATCTCGTGGGCCGCACCGGCTCGTGACGCAATCGGTACGACACCGAAAGCCATGGCCTCCAGATAGACGATGCCAAAGCCCTCGTAGGAGGGCAGGGCCAGCACGTGGCTCGCTGCGTAGCGTTGGCGCAACGTCTGCATGTCGACGGCCCCGTCGAGACGGACATTCGACTTGATGCCCAGTTCCGTTGCCAGCCTGAAGAGGGTTTCCACATACGACGGATCCACGCCAAGGTCGCCGGCGATGGTGAGCGTCCAGTCTGTCGTCGGCAGTCGCGCCAGCGCCTTCATCACCGTGTGCAGATTCTTGCGCGGCGTAACGTTGCCGACGGTCAGCACCCTGAGCGGACCGGGCCACGTCGCGCGCTGGGCGACGAGCGCTGCCACTGTCGGCTGATCGGGTGGTTCGATTTGATCTGCCGCCGGCCAGGCGATAACCGACGGCTTCGCTTGGCGGAGCAATGCCCCGACTGCTTCCTCGGTGGTGTAACTGTTGTAAATGAATCCATCAACTGAGTTGGCATAATGTTTTTCTGCTTGATGATAGAGCATGGTCGGCAGGCGCGGGTGTGATTCACTGCTGCGCAGGTGATGGACAATGCTAACGATCGGAATCTCTAACGTTGCGCGCAAGCGTGCGTTTTGCCAAACGAGCGACGGGTGGTTCAGCTCGTCTTGAAGCAAAACGTCGAGCTGTGACGCCCGTGCATTGGCCAACAGGCGCCTGTCCCAGTTATCAAGCAAGTGTCGCCCGTAGTTGCGCCAGGGCAGGGAGAGGACAGCCACTTCGTCGCCGCGGGCGCGGAGTGCCGCCACCAGCTTGCGGTCGTAAAGGTAGCCGCCGGAACGTATATCCAGATGTCCGTAGATGATGAGACCAACGCGCATGGGCGGTTCCAGGCGAAGCGATGTGCCAGAATGGGCGACACGGGCCCGTGCTAGACGGCCAGCTCGAACGCCGCCCAGGCGATCTCATTTTCCCAGATAACGACGCGCACACGTGCAAGCCGTTCGGTTTGAATGCGTTCGGCCAGCGTCGTGCACACAATTCTGGTGAAGTGTTCGATGCTCGGATTTAGCCCGCTGAATTCGGGCAACTCGTTGAGCGTCTTGTCGCGATAGTGGGCCACGATGGCATCCAGCTGCGCTTCGACGTCGACGATATCAACGAGGTAGCCGTGCTGATCCAGCTCTTCACCCTGGAGTTGTACTTCAAGTGCATAGTGATGGGAGTGCCATTCATTTTCGGCGCCCCAGTCGCCGCCGATCAGAAAGTGTTGGGCAACGAAATCTCGCTTGACTGCTAATGTGTACATGATGCGTCTTTCCTGATTGGGTGATTCATTCAATCATAGGTGAAGAGGACTTGCAGAACTTGATCCGCCGACTCGTCAAGGAGTCGGTAGGCGCTGCTCGCTTCGTCGACGGGCAGCGTGTGGGTGATCAACGATTCCAGCGGCAGCGCGGCCAGCATCTGCCAGGCGACGTCGAAGCGACGTGCTTTGGTCCAGCGGCCGCTCCACGCCGGATCGATCGTGCTGACCTGACTGCTGATGAGGCGAATGCGGCTGCGATGGAAGGCGCCCCCTAAATTGAGCGCTGCTGACTTTTGACCATACCATGAACCGATTACAACGCGGCCGGCAAAGCCGGTGGCAGCGATGGCCTGGTTTAACACGCTGGGCGCACCTGAGAGCTCGTAGACCAGGTCAAAATCGCCATCCGTCATCTCGCCCGAGGGGCGTGCGTCGGTAGCGCCCAGCGTTAGCGCCGCCTGCCGTCGCGCCGCGATCGGGTCGACGCAGAGCAGGTCGCTCAGTGGAAAACGGGCTAACAGTGCTGTCGTCAGCAAACCGACGATGCCCAAGCCAAAGAGAGCGACACGCTCCCCGATTATGGGCTGTCCATCCATGACGAAGTTGATGGCCGTTTCCATATTGGGCAGCAGGGCAGCGCGCTCTGTCGTCACATCTTGCGGTACAGGGATAACGTCATTGGCCTTGACGACAAAATGGCTGGCATGGGGATGAAACGCAAAAACGCGCTGGCCAACCTGATCTGCGTTGCCTTCGTCGCCGGCAGCGAGCACCGTCCCGACGCAAGCGTAGCCATAGCGAATCGGATAAGTCCCCGCCTGTCCGGCCAACGCTGAGATCGTTGCGTCCGCGGCCAGATCCGCCGGCGCCTGACCGCGATAGAAGAGCAATTCGCTGCCTGCACTGATCGCCGAACGCTCGGTCTTGACCAGCAACTCACCGGCGGTGGGATGGGGAATCTCAGCACTCTCTACGGTGACGACGCCCGGAGCCATGAAGACGACGCTCCGCATACGCTCGCTCATGGCGTCAGGGGGGCTGCGACGGTTGAATCGCCGGTCGCATTATGGATCGAAGCGTTGGCGGATCCGACAAGGGAGGCTGGCTCCGGCTCGCCCGGCTTCGCCGCGAACTCGCCCCAGATGATGAGATCATTCCCCAATTGATCGTACGCAAGATTGATCATGCGGCGCGGCGTGGCATGACCACCGTCAACAGCGCCTCCATAGGCGGCTAGCCCGCCGAGAAAAATGGGGGCAACGGTGATGACTGCGGCATTAGCTTGACCCTGGTCGAGGAAGGTGCGAATGATTTCGGCGCCGCCTTCTACCATGACAGTTTGGATGTCCGCCTGGCGCAACGCTTCCAGCGCCGCAATCAGCTGTGGCCGCCCGGTGTCGTCGGGCGTGACACCCAGAATGGTGGCGTCGCGGTCGGCCAGTTGCCGGGCTGCTGGTGTTGCGGCCGCGTCCTCCGTGGTGATGATGAGTACGCGGTCATGGTAGTCAAAGAGGCGAGCGTCCGGCGGTGTGCGCAGGCGGCTGTCCAGCACTACTGCAGTAGGTGTGGATCCTTCAACCAGACGCACATTGAGCCGCGGATCATCGGCTATGACCGTATCGACTCCGACCAGGATTGCGTCGTGTGCGGCACGCAATGCGTGTGTCAGGCGTAGTGAAGCGGCCCCACTGATCGCATGGGGTTCGCCACGTACATGGGCAATGCTGCCATCGATGCTTTGGGCATAGCTTAGGGTTACAAAGGGTCGGGATTGCTGCGTCATTTCTCCTTGTTCCGCCGCTAGTTGAGACCGCAGTAACCTTGAAAGATTGGCCGAAGCATCATTCGTCTTTATATCGGTGGTTGCTTCTGCGTCGGGCAAGGCCAGCATATGGCGCATGCGTCGGACTTTGGTATCCAGATAAAAGGCATTTTCGTCGTTGACGCTGGGCTGGATACCAATGCGTTCGTTTACCCTGACGCCCAAAGCGGTCAAACTTTCGATTTTGGCGGGGTTATTGGTCAGCAGGCGAATGGACTTGACGCTGAGGTCGTCCAGGATTCCGGCCGCGGTCCAATATTCTCGCTCATCCGCCTGGTGACCGAGCAGAACGTTCGCTTCAACCGTGTCGTACCCCTGGTCTTGAAGATTGTATGCCTGCAGCTTGGCTTCCAAACCAATGCCGCGGCCCTCTTGACGCAGGTAAATGATTACGCCGCGGCCCACTTCGGCAATCATCTCCATTGCCCGCTGAAGCTGTTCCCCGCAGTCGCAGCGCATCGAGCCCAAGACATCACCCGTAAAACATTCAGAGTGGACGCGTACCAACACGTCTTCTTGGTCTGTCACATCGCCCATGATCAGGGCCAAGTGGTCCTCTTGATCAATTTCGTTGGCATAGTGACAAAGCTGGAACTCGCCGGCAGCTGTTGGAATGCGTGCACAAACTGTGCGGGTGATCGTTGACATAGGATTCACACGTGAGATCGGTGGGTCTGGCAATGAGTGGCGCAGGCATCTTAAAGCCAGTTGGCGATAGTTATTTTAGTTTGGATAGCGAGATAGGTCACTTTTCATTTTAGCATAGAAAGCGCCGAATTTTCGTAAGCCACATCCGAACCCAAGTTCCGCTAAGCCTGTGCGGCTGCGCTGGCGCTTAAGCCCACTTGCCCGCAGGGTGCCAGATCGGCGTGGAACAGCCGATGCTCCTGCGGATAGGGATAGATGTCCAGGATTTCACCGCGCCGGTTGCGCTCCTGCATGCGCTGCCAGAAGTCGACCGTGAACAGGTCGCTGTGGACTTCATGCATCACCGTGCGCAGCGGTTCCGGGAACCAGAGGAAGCGGGCGAATTCTTCTGGAAAGATGTCGTTTTCGGCGACTGAGAACCAGGGTTGTGCCGCCATCTCATTCTCGTAGTCGTCCGTCTCGGGCATGTGACGAAAATTGCAGTCGGTCAGAAGACAGAGCTCGTCGTAGTCGTAGAAGACGACTCGCCCATGGCGCGTGACGCCAAAATTCTTGATAAAGAGATCGCCGGGAAAGATATTGGCTGCCGCCAGATCGGCAATCGCTTTGCCGTAGTCGATTACTGCGGCTTTGGCGCTATCCAGATTCATCTCCTTGATGTAGAGATCAAGAGGATAGAGCCGCCGCTCGGTATAAAGGTGCTTGATAACCACCTCGTCTTCCGTGACCTGGACACTATTAGCAGCTACTTTGCTCAGTTCCTCAATCAACTCTTCGTCAAACCGGTCACGACTGAAGCTCAAGTTCTCAAATTCCTGCGCGTCGACCATGCGTCCGACTCGATCATGCTGGAAGACGAGTCGATAGCGTTCCATTACCTCACGACGCGTCGACGTTTTGGGGTAAGCGAAGCGATCCTTAATTACCTTGAAGACGATGTCATAGGAGGGCAAGGTGAAGACGGTCATGACCATGCCCTTGGCGCCCCGTGCGATCTGAAATTTGTCGCTCGAGTTGCCCATGTGGCGATAGAGAGCACGGTAGAGAGCGGTCTTCCCGTGCCTGTTGTAGCCGATCGACGTATAGAGCTCCGCAATGGGTTTGAGTGGCATGATCGACTTGAGGAAGCCGACGAGCTCGCCGGGATTGTCCGCCTCCACGTGGAAGTAGGAGCGGGTGAAGCTAAAGACGAGGCTGGCGGCGTTCTCATTGAGGAGCACGGCATCAACAGCCAGCCCGTTTGCCGTGTTTAGCAGCGGAATGATGATCGGCGCGACCCGGTTGCGACAGCGTATCCGTCCGATCAGGTAAGCGCCCTTATTGCGAAAGAAGACTGATTTGAGCATTTCGATGCGATCAAATTCGGGCGAGTCCCACGTTTCGATCAGGTGTGCATCCAGTGCCTCTGCTACCCACGCCGCATCACTTTTCAGGCTGGCCCAGTCGATCTGAAATTGATAGCCATGCAGGATCGCCTCAATGAGCGCGCTGGTAGAAGTCAGCCGGACAAAGACGTCGAAGATTTCAGCCTTTTCACCGTTTGGCACCCACGTAGCGCCAAACCAGACGAACTCAAGGTTTTCGTTGACGCCGATGGTAGTGAAGATGCGTCGCGTCACCGAGTTAAAAAACGTTTCGGCCAGCTCAAGGTCGTTGCGCCGGGCGATGAGCTGTTCATAGATGAGCCGCGCGTCCTCCCAAATGCTCTTGCCCGTCACGTCATCGCCCAACATTTGGCGCAGCCCGGAGACGATTTCGTTTACGACTTTGGTGTAAAGTTCGAGACGTTCCCGTGCGTCCGCCTGCTGCGCGTGCCACATGCACCCCTCAAAACGCGCCTGCGCACGCTGGGTAATCGCCTTGAATTGAGTATGGTAGGTGTCAAACGCATCGTGGATCGCAGTTGCCGTGGCTTTGGCCAGTTGACGGCTCCGTTGACTGCCGGGTGGCGGTGGTGTTGCGGAGGGTGTGGGCGGTATGGTTGTCATGGCAAAATCCTCCTGTGCGCCCCGGTAGCGGCGCGGTGTGGAAGGCTTTTTCGCCCCGGTCGGCTGCGATGACTGACTAGGAATTGGGTTGAAGCGGGTAACTGCTGGGTCTTGATTCAGTATAACCTTTTCGGCGCGAACTTGAAACCTTGCTGTATCGGCGGGAATCAATCTTTGAGGTAGCCACAGTGCCATAGGAGCACATGCATCACGCTCTTTTCTGGCCGCGAAGGAATCAGTTCCCATGTGCGATTAATAGCATAAGCAGGTCAGAGAATCTTTACCGCAGCAGTCGAACGAATGTTTGCGCATCTTGCTGGATCGATTGCTCTTTTGTATACTTGCCGGACTATGGTGTGACCGACCTAACCCTGCAAGCTGCATAAATCAGACAGGTTGCGCGTGTGGTGTGCACAAATGCCGCAGCACGATTGCCCGCAGCACAATTGCCCGCCGATGCTCTCATTGCGAAAACCGGCTTCATGCTCGTTAGGCAGCGCCGAGTGCACGGCAGGGTGAGATTTGACAATATTTGATGGGACATACCGTCGGCTTGAAGCATGATTTTGGGCTGAATTGAATTCCGGGGAAATTCGCATCAGTACTTACATTGCAGAAAAACAGTCTTTTACCCGCCAGCCGCCTGGGTCAACGGTTGATCTAGGCAAGATAAGCGACCAGCGCTTTCTGGGGCGATTGAAAAGGGGAGATCAGCAAGCATGGATGCTGTTATTGCGAGAGTGGCAAACGCCGCTCTATCAGTATTTCAGCTACGCCCTGCCCGATCCTGCCCAAGCCGAGGAAGCGCTCAACGCAACGATGGAGGCTACAATTCGGGCAATTCCGCAATTTGACGGCACTGTTTCCTTATCCACATTTCTCTATTCACTGGCCTCTCAACGAGTGGCCATGTACTATCGGAAGCGGAAGTCATCCAAACGCCGCCGTCAGGCGGTCACCCAGGTGAGCGGCGAAGTCGATTCATTTCGGACCGTGCTCAATTCAGTGCCCCAACGTCAACGTCAGGCGCTATTACTAAGATTCCGGCTCGGGTTAAGCGTCACCGAGATCGCGGATATTTTGGGGCTCTCAATCAGTGAGACGGAGCGGACGATTGCTCAGGGATCTCGCCAATTACATGACGCTTTGGGAAGCACAGGCTACCAATAATGGCTGAACATTTTTCGGATCAAGAGCTGCAGAATCTATTTGAGGAATACCTTCCACCTGTCCAGATGCCGCCTCATCTGGCGACTCAGGTGCGCGAGCGGGTTCTCGAAGAAGTTGCACTCACGTACAAACATGGCGAAGTTGAGGAAATGGCTTCGGCCGTCAGTCCCTATGCGAGCGCGCCACAGTCTGTGCGCAAGCCGGCCCAGCGTACCTCGTTCTTTGGCGCCATGAATGAACGCTTCTCCTGGTGGCGCTTTGCTATGGGCGCAACGATGACGGGAGCGACTGCAGCCGTTTTGCTCCTCTTTGTGCTCATGCTGCCGCAGATGCTCAATCAAAGCACGCCGGGCGGCGCGACAACTACATCGAGTGATGTGTTGGCTCCGATCGAAGCTGCACCTGGTGAAACGCAGATGGCGACTGTCTCTATCACCGACGGTCGAGCCACCATCCTCCGCAACGAGTCCAATGCGTTGGAAGATGTTGCGCCGGCCAGTGATACGAATCTAGCGGCGCGCGATGAACTTGTGACGCTCAACGGGACGGCAGAGGTAGAATTATTCCCCAATCAGCGCATGGTGGTGGATCCTGCCTCACGCGTCGTCATTGATCGCCTGAGTCTGGTTGATGATGCCACGACCACGCTCGTTACGGTTCAAAACGGACGCGTCAGCTTCTTTGTAGATGGCCCGCTGGCCGAAAGTGATCACTTTGAAGTCGTAACGGCTGACACGCGCATGCAAACGGCCGGCGCTGACTTCGAAGTCGCTGCGTCACCAGAGAGTCAGACCTATATCGCGGTTGCAGCGGGTACGTTGCTGTTGGAAGCCAATGATCAGATCGTGCAACTTGCCAACAGTGAATCTGTCACGGTGCCGCCGGATGGCGGCGAACTCGTCGTCATGAATGCCGATCAGGGCGAACCGGCTCCGGTAGAGGTCGCGGCCAATACGCTGGAGCAAGACACGACGCCAACGCCGGTACCGACCTACACGCCCGTTGACGAAACGCCGACGCCTCTGCCCGTAGTTGTGGTTGAGGAAAAAGCGACGGCGACGCCAACGAAGAACCGACGGCCACGCCGACCGAAGAGCCGACGGCCACGCCGACCGAAGAGCCGACGGCCACGCCGACCGAAGAGCCGACGGCCACGCCGACCGAAGAGCCGACGGCCACGCCGACCGAAGAGCCGACGGCCACGCCTCGACCGACGGCGACGCCGACACCGACTGAGACGCCCACGCGTTTGCCTGTTGCGGTAAACCTGGTCGTGCCAAATCCGGGCGTGAGTGGTGCAGATGGCGTACTCTTTGACTGGAACGCTACAGGCACGCTGGCCCCGAATGAAGCCTACGAGCTGATTTTCTGGAAGCCGGGACAAGATCCGCTGATGCAAGGTTTCGGTCTGGCGGAGCCCACCCGTAGTACCCAGGTGCGGGTCGACCTGACGGACCTGGATAATCGTCTTGGCGCCCTGCTCGATCCTGGCGACTACCTTTGGGGCGTGCGCATCGTGGCGACAGCGCCTGAATACGCACCGATCGAGTTCACAGGGGAGTCACGGATGTTCCGCTACGCCGGTCAAAGCGCAGGCGGCGGTGGTCCGATTACTGGTGAGTAGGCCGTAGGGTAGCCAGACAAAAGCGGGGGGCGATGACGCCCCTCGCTTTTTTTGATTGGTGCCGTCTTCACCTACAATTCCGAAGATGAGCGTTACGAAATCTGACTTTGTCCCGCTGCGTGTCCATTCCTACTTCAGCTTGCTGACCGGCGTTAACTCGCCGGCGGAACTGGTTGCCCGCGCCCAGATGGATGCGCTGTCTCACCTCGCCTTGACCGACTTGGATGCAATGTACGGCACTGTAGCTTTTGCACAGGCTTGCCGTGCCGCACAGATTGTGCCGATTACTGGTCTTGCAGTCCGCTTGGCAGGGCATGCACAGGCGCCCAACGAGGCCGTGTTGCTGGCCAAAGATGCTGCCGGCTATCGCTCCCTAACGCAAGTCTCTTCTCAACTTCAGACAAGACCCAATCGGACAGCCCAACTCAGCGGGCTGGACTGGCCGACGCTAGAAGCAAACAGGGCCGGTCTCATCTGCATCGGGGGCGGAAGGCGCAGCCACGTGGAACAGGCCCTGCGCCAGGGTGATCGAGCCGAGGCCGCCCGCCTGACCGGGCACTTCGCTGGTATTTTCGGTGACGCATTTTACTTGGCGCTGGAAGTGCACGAGGATGCCGATCATGAGGTGGCTGCGGCAGTCAATGAGTTAGCAGACCGCTTTGGTGTGGGCATCGTGGCGCTCCCGCCGGTCTACTGCCTTGATCCCAGCGAGCAGTCGCGCATGCCGCTGCTCGCCGCCATCGACCTGAACTGCCTCCTGGCCGATGTGCCCCCGGCGCGCTTGCCGGACGGTGACAGCCCCGACGTTGCCCTGCATTGGCCGGATGCTGCGACCATCGCTCGGTGTTATGGCGCCTATCCAGCTGCGCTGGCGGCGACCCGGTCTATTGCTGCACAATGCCAGGACGCGTTGCCCGATGGCCGACCGATTTGGCCGGCGCCGGCTCTGCCGCCAGGGCGTGATGCCAATCAACAGCTGGCCACGCTGGCAGAGCAAGGGCTAGCGGAACGGTCAGGTGGGGACTTGCTGCCCGCCCATGTCCGTCGGCGCCTGGACGAAGAATTGGCCGCAATCGCCAGCCATGATTTTGCGCCACTCTTTTTGGTGGTAGCAGATCTCGTTCGCTTTGCCCGGTCGCAGGGCATTCCGGTGAGTACACGGGGCAGCGTTGCCAATTCTTTGGTTGCCTATGCCACCGACATCACGACGGTTGATCCCATCACCCATGACCTGCTCTTTGAGCGCTTTCTCAATCCTGCCCGCACGAGCCTCCCCGATATTGACCTGGACTTCTGCAGCCGCCGGCGAGACGAAGTGCTGAGCTACGTACGGTCTACGTACGGCGCGAAACGCATGGCGCTTGTTGCCACCATCAGCACGCTGCAGCCCAAATCCGCCCTGCGCGAGACGGCCAAGGCATATGGTGTGGATGAGGCGACAATCACCAAGTTGGTCAAGCGGCTCCCCGGGCGATGGCATCCCGACCCGGAACGACGGCAGCGTCTGGATGCTGAGGCCTTCATTGCTGCAACCACGGACACCGATCTCCGTGCCATGGTAGAGGCGGCCTTTGCTATCGTCGGTCTGCCCCATCATCTCAGCATTCACCCTGGCGGTGTCGTCATTGCGCCCGGCCCACTCACCGATTATGCGCCCGTGCAGATGACGCCAAAGGGCTTTCTCATCACACAGTATGCCCATGGCGACGTTGAGACGATTGGGTTGCCGAAGATCGATCTGCTTGGGATTCGTGCATTAACCGTGCTGGCCGATGCAGCTGCACTGGTCCGGCGCGATCACGCGGCCGATTTTGCTCTGGAACAGATTCCGGTTGATGACCCTGGTACGGGCGTGCTGCTGGCGACGGGTGAAACGATCGGCGTCTTTCAGTGTGAATCGTCCGGCGCGCAGCGCACGCTGCGCCAGTTGGGTGCGCAGTCCGTGCAGGACCTGGCCGTGGCCAATGCCTTCTTCAAGCCGGGCCCGGCCACGGGTGGGATGGCCGGGGCCTTTGTGCGCCGCTATCGGGGCGAAGAAAGCGTGCACTATTTGCATCCGTCGCTTGAACCAATCCTGGCGGAGACAAAAGGGGTACTGATCTTTCAGGAACAGGTGCTGCGTATCGCCGTCGAAGTGGCGGGCCTGACGTGGGAAGATGCCGATCATCTGCGCCGCGGCATGAGCAAGTTTTTGCCTCGGGAAATGGATGGCATCCGCGCACGTTTTATCGCGGGCTGCCTGCGTCCAGCGCCTGTCGGCCCAGCCTTTGTCCGCCAGCAGGCCGATACTCTTTGGCAGCAAGTCGCCGCGTTTGCCGGCTATGGCTTCAACAAAGGACACGCAACGGCCTACGCCGATGTGAGCTATCGCTCCGCTTATCTGAAGAGCCACTGGCCGGCTGCCTTTCTCTGTGCGCGTCTGGCCGATCGGGGCGGCTTTCATCATCCAGCAATTTACATGGCTGAGGCGCGTCGTCTGGGGATCGCCATACGTTCCCCGCATATCAACCACAGTGCGCGCAGGTTTTCCCTTGCGTGGGAAGGCGATCAAGCGGTTCTCTGGATGGGGCTGGGCGAAGTCCGTAGTCTGCGGCGATCGAGCGTTGCCGAGATTGTCGCGGCTCGGCATCAGTCGGCCTTTGTTGATTTGCCCGATCTGCGGCGACGGGTGGACCTGCAAGCGCGCGAGATCGAAAATTTGATTCGTTGCGGCGCGCTCGACGGGCTTAGCGCAAGCCGTGCCGAGCTTCTCGTGCAGGCAGACGAGCAGCGCCGTGCTGGCAACAGCGCGCAGCTTGCGTTTGACTTCGCCCGACGTGACGTTGAGCCTGAATCCATTGCCGAACGGCTGGCGTGGGAGACCCATGTGCTCGGTATGCCCGTGAGCGCTTCCCCGCTGGCACAACTTGCAGCCGAGCAGCGCAGGCCTACCCTGGCCGATGCTCGGACGGAACCGGGGCGACTGCTCACGTTGTGGGGCGTTCGTTTGCCCGGCTGGACAGGCGGAAAGGGTTTCTTTCTCAGTGATGGCACAACCTTTGCGCTTGCCGCACTCCATGAGGGCCAGCGCACACCCAAGCCATGGCTGCCTCTGCAGGTACGCGGCCGCTGGATCGCCGACGATTGGTCTGGCGGGCGATTTCTGATTGATGCGATCCTCTCTACCGTGCTACAATGATCGCGTACGCCAACCCAACGGCGGCTGGCAGTTCCTCAATCTGGCCCGGGCACAATTCTGGGCAAATTCATAAGGAGAAGATCATATGGCTTTCGGACCTCTGCATCTATTGGTTCTTGGGTTTGATAAACCGGATTTCAGCGGATGGGTTGCTGACGAGCTTGATTTCCTGCGCGACACGGGCATTATCCGTCTCGTCGACGCCTTGGCCGTCTACAAAGACGAAGAAGGCAATGTCGTCGCGTTGCAGGAGAGCGACTTGGGCATTGAAGAGCGCATGCTTGTCGCCGGCGCGATTGGTGGCCTGATCGGTCTGGGTGCGGCCGGCGAAGAGGGGGCCGTCGAAGGCGCGCTTGACCGCATGGAGGCAATCGCCGAGAATGAATTCGGCCTCGACGACCAGGACATCGAAAATATTGCGGATCAACTCGAGCCAGATTCTGCAGCGTTGATTCTGCTCTTCGAGCATGCTTGGGCGCGTGGACTCAAGGATGCCGTCGTCAATGCCGGTGGGTTCGTCGTCAACCAGGTAATTCTCGATCCGTTCACACTCGTGAGCGCCGGCTTTGACCTGACTGATGGCGCCGCGCTTGATGAGTAAGAAGTAGATTTAATCGCGCGTAGGCGGTTGCGCTAAGCACTCGCCAACGCGCGGTTAACCTCAGACATCTCTAATGTAGCCCCTGATTAGTGTTGAAAGAAATAGGCTGCAATACCAAATGCTGTCGCCACGTTAAGCGAGCGCTTGCGGCCGGCCATGGGGATGGCCACGCAGGCATCGGCCAGCGCCAGCACGCCTGGATCGATGCCTGCCACTTCGTTGCCGACGACGAGAGCCACGAAGCTTGGCGCCTCAATCTCGAAGATTGACGATGTGACGGTCCCAGTCTCCAGTGCGGTAAGCCATGCGCCTTGTTCCTGCAGCCAGCGTGCCGCCTCCACCGCGTTGGGCCAGTAGCGCCACGCCACGGCTGCTTCGGCACCCAGCGCGGTCTTGGCCACTTTCGGATTCTCCGGCGTAGGCGTGATGCCGCAGAGATGGAGGTGCTGGATGCCCGCGCCATCAGCCGTGCGGAAGATCGAGCCGACGTTGTAGAGGCTGCGCACGTTGTCGACAATAACTTCCACCCGGGGCGCGTCGGCTCGACGCTCCGGCAAGATACGCTTGCCGGCCTCGGGGTCGGTCTGCCGCGTTGCGACGATCTCCGTCTCTGTTCCACATCGAGGGCATGCGCTGCCCCGGGGATCAGTAGGTGAGATGGGATAACGAAGGCGGCACGATTTGTTTGTGCATTGGCGAAAGATGTGGTCGGCCACGGCTCAGTCGGTCCTCATGGCGCCAGGATGCCTTCGTCTACCGCCGCGTCGATTAGCTCCTGCGCCACGCGCCATAGCTCATTGGAGCCATCGTCGATGGAGCCGACGCGATTGATCACCTGGGGGCGCGTAATGGCGTGACGCTGCCATGATCCGCCCTGGGTGAAGTAGTTGTGCATGAGCGGCATCATGCGGTCGACGGCATTGGCCAGACGCGCTTCCGCTGTCGCGCTGGCTTCGAATTCCTCCCACAGGGCGCCTACTTCCGCGGCCTGGTCCGCGGGCAGCAGACCAAAGAGACGAGCGGCGGCTTGCTGCTCTCGTTCTTCTTTGTCCAGGGCGCCTTCGCTGTCATAAGCGAAGGTATCGCCGGCATCGATTTCGACGATGTCATGGATCAGCACCATCTTGATCGTGCGCAAGACATCCACCGGCTCATTGGCGTACTCGGCCAGAATCATGACCATAAGGGCCAGATGCCAGGAGTGCTCGGCCGAGTTCTCATAGCGCTCATCGCTGATCAAGCGCGATTGGCGCATGACCGATTTGAGCCGATCGACTTCAAGAATGAAGGCCAGCTGCTGCGCCAGGCGGGGAGAGGCGTGAAAGAATGTTGGATCTGCTTGCATCATGAGCATCTGCTTTCTGCGGTTAGTTTCTGCGGTTAAACTGAAATCTCTACGAGAACATGACTTTCATCGAAGGCAGAGGCGGTCGAAGCCGGGTCCACCATTACAGGCGGCAAAATGAATGCTCTCGTCATACCTTCAGTTTACTAGAGTCTTGACCAGGATTTGGGCATCGCTGACCCGGCCGGGTCGACCGGCATCAAGATCCCTCGCTGCCTGCCGAGAGGACAACAATCCCAAGCGACTCATTCTACCAAGCTGATTGCCTGATGACTAACCCGTTCACTCATTTCGGTGCATACTACATTTGGCGGGCTGCCCTAGAGAAAGCGACCAGTCCGTTCGTGCACCGCCTCCCCAAATGGGATGCACTCCACTCATTTCTTCTGCCTTCTCTATTTGTCGAAGCGCCCCAATCATCGCTACAATAGGGCAGTTTGCCCGCAATTATCAACGTTCGCTTGAGGAGGATCGATGACCACCTTGCGTCTGCCGGGCCTGGTCGATGCTCATGTGCATCTGCGAGAGCCCGGTTATGAGCACAAAGAGGATTTTTTCACCGGCACGGTTGCGGCATTGGCCGGCGGAGTGACCACCGTCCTGGATATGCCCAACACCCAGCCACCCACGGCCACGCCTGAGCGATTGCAGGACAAAGCCCGACGAGCGGCAGCGAAAGCTGTTTGCGACGTCGGGCTTTTCGTTGGCGCGACCAACGATTTGGAGGATGCCTATCTGCCGGCTGCCCAGCATGCCTGCGGACTTAAGATTTACGTGAGTGATACCTTTGGCAGCCTGCGCATCGACACGCTTGAACTCATGCATCGCCTCTTTCTCTCCTGGGCCGGAAAGGCGGCTGAAGTCGGCTATCGCAGCCAGGACAACCCGGGCGGCATCGGCCCCGTCGCTGTCCATGCCGAGGAACTGATGCTGTCCGTCTGTCTTAATCTGAGTCATCTTTATGACGTGCCACTCCACGTGGTTCACGTGAGCCGGCGCAGTGAGATTGAGCTGATCGGCGCAGCCAAGGAGCGTGGTTACCCGGTCACGTGTGAGGCCAGCCCCCATCACCTCTTTTTGACGACCGACGACTTGGCGCGGCTGGGCGCCCAGGGTGACATGCGTCCTCGTCTCGCGACGCCTGACGATCAGAACGCGCTGTGGGAGAACCTGGGCTACATCGATCTCTTCGCCACCGACCATGCGCCCCACACGCTGGAAGAGAAGGCCCAGGAAACGCCGCCGCCGGGCGTACCCGGCGTGGAAACGATGCTGCCCCTGCTGCTCACGGCTGTGGCCGAAGGTCGCTTGAGCGAAGCGGACGTCGTGGCGCGCTGCGTGGAGAATCCGCGCCGGGTCTACGGCCTGCCCGTCCAGCCGGACACCTGGGTGACAGTCGAGGTTGCGGAGACGCCCTCGCCCTGGCGCGTGGACGAGATGCGGACAAGAGTAGGCTGGTCGCCCTTTACGGATATGCCGGTGCGCGCGCGGGTTCAGGAGGTTGTGCTGCGCGGAACTACAGTCTACGCCGGGGGCAAACTCCTTGCCGAGCGGGGCAGCGGCAGCGTCCTGTTTGGCGCAACCGACGCTGCCGCAATCGACCCTGCCGCAAGCGCTTGAAGACTTATCGCCACGTGGCTCTGCCACGCCGAGCATCATTGACTCATATTCACACCCAAAAGGAAGCGCATCATGCAACCAATCAGTAAGGATGTAGGCGGTCTGGCGGCCAAGTTCGCCGATAGCGGCTTCTACGGCCAGGATATCATTAGCGTTCGCCAGTTTGATCGCGAGAAGCTGGATTACATTTACAAGATTGCCCACGAGATGCGGGTCTTGGTAGAACGCTTTGGCAGCGCCGATCTCCTCCAGGGAAAGATTCTGGCGAATCTTTTCTACGAGCCGAGCACGCGTACCAGCTCCAGCTTCATGGCCGCCATGCTGCGCCTCGGCGGTCAGGTGATCCCAATCAACAACGTGCAGTACAGCTCCGTGACCAAGGGCGAGAGCCTGCCCGATACTGTACGGACTCTGGAAAGCTATGCGGATGTGCTCGTCTTGCGCCACCCGGAGGTCGGATCGGCCGCAACGGCTGCGCATTATGCCAGCGTGCCGGTGATCAATGCCGGCGACGGCGTGGGCGAGCATCCGACCCAGGCGCTGCTGGATCAATTCACCATTCTGGAAGAGCTGGGACGGGTCGACGGTCTCAAGGTTGCCATGGTCGGTGACCTGAAATATGGCCGCACCGTCCACAGCCTCACCAAGCTCCTGGTCAACTACGATGTCGAGTTCTCCTTTGTCAGCCCGGAAATTCTTCGGATGCCCGAGGATGTGTTGGACGTCGTGCGTGAGACCGAGCACGCCTATACGATCACAGACGACGTCCATGATGTCATCGCTGACGTTGACGTGCTCTATGTGACGCGTGTCCAGAAGGAGCGCTTTACAGATCTCGCTGACTACGATCGCGTGCGCGACCACTATGTGATTGATGAGGACTTGATGAAGCTGGCGCAGAAAGAGATGTGCGTGATGCATCCCTTGCCTCGCGTCAACGAAATCAGCTATGCGGTTGACGAAGATCCGCGGGCCGCGTACTTCCGCCAGATGCGCAACGGCATGTACATTCGCATGGCCTTGCTGGCAGCGGTTTTGGGACGTTCCTAGGAAGTAAATCGCGTCGGATGGCGCTCTTATCAACCATTTAGACTTGATTAAGCTGACCTTAATCCAATCGCCTTATTCTATGGGTGCGCTGTTGTTCAATTGTCGGCGTCCCTCCTCGCCGACGACATGGAAACGCTCGACTCTGCCCCACAGAGTCGAGCGTTTTTTGTATTCACAAGTGAACTGCATAACCAGTGTCGCTAACAATCACCGTTTCGTTTCGTACACCGCCCCCAAAATGAGATACCCCCCTTTGGTTTCCCTTACAAATTTGCATCAACCAGCACTTCGATCCGCGACGGTCATGGCTGGCTGGGCTGACGGTTTTGCAGGCATGGTGCTTGCCAGCGTCGTGCGTAATGCGACAATCTCGCCGGCCAATTCGGGCTCTTTGTCCCCCAGCATCTGGGCGCGCTGCTTGTGGAGGGCAAGCTCGACGCAAAGTTGCTTGCGCTGCCGCTGGCCGCTCTGGCCGCCCCCCAAACGCTTGGGCGCACGCCAGCGCGCCAGCAGCTGTTCGTATTCCTGGCGCGTGACGCATTTGCCGACCTCTTCAGCAAGCTGTGCGCTCATGACTGCCCGTTCGTGCTGCCACGACCAGAGAACCGTCACCACGATCAACCCGAGGCTGGCGGCTGAAACGGCTAGACTGAGGGCAAAGCCGCTGCCGCCGGGCCCGCTCATGCTGACGCCGAGGTTGTGCAGTGAGTGGGCGACGATTGCCTCGAGCAGACCAGCCAACGCCCAGAGCGTACGGGTAACGGGGTTGGGGATGTTACGGGCAACGCCCAGCGCAATGCCGGCCAGCGCTGTGTAAAAGGCGTGGTTCATGCCAAAAACGATGCTGCGTAGAAAGAAGCTGGTACTCAGTTCTTCGTAGCCGCCGCTGCCGTAGGCGCCGACAAAGAAAAGAATGTTCTCAGTCATGGCAAAGCCAAAGCCGATGAGCGCGCCGTAGATGAGCCCGTCGAGCGGACCATCGAACTCCTGACGACGCAGGAGAAAAATGGCCAGCAGCGCCACCCATTTGGCCGTCTCCTCGATAATCGGCGCAATCAAGACATTGCCGATCAGCGCGTGACTATACCCTTGGGGGCCGGTAATCAGAGGCAAATCGAAGAGATACTCGCCCAGAAGGCTGACGGCGATGGCGGGGACGGCGCCCCAGAAGAAGGCGACCACGGCCAGCCACACGGGCTCGCGCTCGTAGCGATCGGCCCAGTAGAAGAGCAGGACATAGATGAGCGTCGGAATGACGGCAGCCAGAATGCTAATGACGATTGGCAGCAGCATGTGAAGACCAGTCGATTGGGCGTGCAAGGCGTCGATGTGCTGAGCTTACAAAGGCGGTGGCGGATTTCTGCGCCGTCGACCCTTCCGATCATAGTACATGGTTGGCAGAATGAAAAAAGTCAGATCAGTAGGTACAGGAAGTAGGTGGCCAGGCCCAGGAATACGGCGAAACCGGTAATGTCGGTGATCGCTGTCACGAACATGCTCGAGCCCAACGCGGGGTCGACGCCGGCGCGCTTGAGCGTCGTTGGGACCAGCACGCCGACAACGGTTGCCACAAAGAGCGTCACCATCATCGACGTCGAAATGATCAGACTCATCCAGATATCGTAGTGCCAGAAGTAAGAGACGATGCCCAGGGAAACGCCCAGCAGCAAGCCAACAATGATGCCGATCATCGCCTCGTGGCGGAGCGCCGCCCACGTATCGCTGAGATCGATCTCGCCCAGGGCCAGCGAGCGCACAACGATGGTCATGGTTTGGTTGCCCGTGTTGCCGCCCTGGGCCGCGACCACGGGCATGAAGGCCGCGAGCAGCGGAATGAGCGCAATTGTACCCTCGAACATGGTGATGACTGTGGCCGAGATGAGGGCCGTGAACATGTTGATATAGAGCCAAGGCAATCGATTGCGCAAGGCCTTGGGCAGCGGACTGAAGATCTCCGCATTTTCGCTGACCTGGGCCAGGCGATAGATGTCCTCGGTCGCCTCCTCTTCCAGCACGTCAACGACATCGTCGACGGTGATGATGCCGACGAGGCGCCCGTCTTCGTTGACAACCGGCAGCGCCAGCAAATCGTAGCGGGCGAGGAGCTGCGCAACCTCCTCCTGATCAGTCTCCACATTGGTGGAGATGACGTCCGAATCCATAATCTCTTCGATCAGCTGCTGGGGCCGCGATAGAATCAGCGCGCGCAGGTTGACGACGCCATGGAGCTTGCCGTAACGGTCCAGGACGTAGAGATAGTGGAGTTCATTCTCCTTGCCATATTGGGTGCGGATAAATTCGAAGGCTTCAGCCACGGTCATCCAGCGACGCAAGCAGGGCGGCGGATAGTTCATAATGCCGCCGGCGCTGTCCTCGGGATACTCAAGCAGCTGCCGCACCTCACTGGGATCGTCCATTTCGGCCAGCAAGGCATGGACCTCGGCGTCCTCCAGCCCACCGAGCAGATCGGCGGCCATGTCCGGTTCCATCTCGTCCAGCACATCGGCCAGGGTCTCTGTGTCCAGATGCTCGGCGACCTCTGCCATCTCATCGTCATCGAGCTGCTCGATGATATCAGCCAGTTCCCTGGGACTGATGAGCGCAGCGACGAGCGCCTGCGCCTCCGGCTCAAGCATGGCCATGACTTCGGCACTATCGGCCGGATGCAGGAAGCTTAGATAGTCGCTGGCAGCCTCAGTTTGGCCGGCGTTCAACAATTGCTGGGCATATTCGAGCGCATCGACGATATTAATTGGATCAACCATGATCGCCTCTCCTCAGGATAGCTGACGGCATGATCGCCGCCGGAACGCAGGACGCGTCCAGACGCGCAGATCACCGTCTGACGAATCAGAGTGGTGGCGGGTAGTCAACCTGAGCGGGAAAAAAACGACCGCCGGCTGGTGGGGCGGCGGTAGAGAAAGCTGGTGGAGGGTCACTTCGTGGAGAACGATCGATTGGCGCACGCATCCGACATGCAGCGGATGGCACGCTTAATTAGGCAGCCATGTCGCTCCTTGCCGAGATCCGTCGCCATCGGTCGCGGCTACCATGAAGACTCCAGACCGCGCTCGGTTGACGCACACCGCTATTTACTTGTTCGAGGCAGCGAATGCTGGCCTCGATGCAGCCGTTACGCCAACTGAGACAGACTGGAGCTGGGCCCTCTGACCACCCCGCTTGGGACGTGGATAAGGGCACAGTACTGTCTGGGTCAGCCGAGTTGTCGTTGACTGCCTTCACTGAATGATCTGTGTTCATTATGCTCACAACCAAGACTCCGATCCGATACGGAGTCATTCAGAGTACGCCTGAAGAATAGCACCAAGCCCGTCGAATGTCAACGCCATTTGCGTCTTCGCGGCCGTGTCCAACGTGCCCAAAGACGGTGAGGATTCTTGGGCAATCATGAGCGATTCCAACGAATCAATCTGCGGCGCCCATGGTCGCTGGCATGGGGAATGGACCGGCCGCTGTATGCAGATTCTGCGCCCCGCGCACCGGCAGCAGCGCCGCTTCGATTAGCTCGCGTACGGCACGCAGCGCGCTGGGAATGGCCGCAGCGACGGCAGGCGACAGGACAGTCCCATAGCCGAAATCTGCTCCTTCGATGCCGACGATATAGAGTTGGCTGGGAAGGCGATCGAGGGCACGCGCCAACTCGACAATATGGCCCAAGCCCAAGCCATGCGTTGAAGCGCTGCGCGGCGCATCCACTGGCGCGCGGCCAAGGTCGCAATGGTGCAGGGCGCCCGCCTGAGCGCCGGTCATAGTGGCGTCTAGAAGCACGACCGTCTCTGCTTCGGCCCAGAAGCGCAACCAGATCGTGGCGTCTCCGCCGGTCTCGATGATGCGGACGCCTGGCCAGGCTTCTCGCCGCAGCAACCGCGCCAGCACCAGGCCGACGCGGTCATCGTTGCGCATCTCGTTGCCAACGCCCATGATTAAGATGGTGCGGGGTCGAGCCATCAGCACTCCTCAATCTGCAGCTGCAGGTAGTGTGTGGAACAGGAGATGCACGGATCGTAATTGCGGATGGCCTGCTCGCACTGCCAGGTCAACTCGTTGAAGGGGAGGGCCATCCGGGGCGGCACGTAGTGGCGCAGGTCGTCTTCGATTGTCGGCTGATTCTGCGCCGTCGGCGGCACGATGCGCGCCCCACTGATGAGGCCGGCATCATCCACGTCATAGCGGTGGTAGAGGATGCCCCGGGGCGCTTCGCTGCACCCGAAGCCGCGGCCGGCTTTTGGCCTCACCTCGGCCGCGGGTCGGTCGGGTTCTGGATAAGTTTCGAGGATCGCTAGTGCTTCGTTGACGGCTTGCAGGGTCTCTACGCTGCGGACGATGATGCTCTGGAACGGATTGCGACACGTCTCGCTCAAGCCCGCTTCCTTGGCCGCCTGCTGGGCCAGCGGCGCAAGCTTGTCGAAGTTCAGACTATAGCGGGCCAGGGGGCCCACAAAGTAGGGGCCACGCTCGCGAATCGAGCCGTGGAGGGCCGTGGAGTGGGCCACATGCGTCTCTTCAAAGACTTCCTCGAAATCGGCAATTGCAATGTCCAGCCCTCGATTAGAAACCAGTCGTCCTTCGTTGAATGGGTACTCATCGGGATGACGCAGGGCAACAAACTCATAGTCCCGCTCGAAGTCGGGGAAGGGCAGTTCCGCGGTCCACGCCACGAGCCGCAGCGCCTCTTCCCGCGCCCACTTGAGCGTCTCAATGATATCGCGCCAGGCGGACTTGCGCGGCACGCGATAGAAGCCGCCCACGCAGACGTTGATGGGATGGATTTCCCGCCCGCCCAACAGGTTAACGATGTCATTGCCCGCCTTTTTGAGCTTGAGCGCACGCTCGACAATCTCCGGGTAGTCGCCGGCCATGCGAATAGCGTCCTCGTAGCCCAAAAAGTCCGGTGCATGGAGCAGCGCCACATGCAGGACGTGGCTTTCGATCCACTCGCCGCAGTAGAGCAGCCGGCGCAGCGTGCGCACCGCCGGTTCGATCTCTACGCCAAACGCGTCTTCCATGGCGTGAACCGAGCTCATCTGATAGGCGACGGGACAAATGCCGCAGATGCGTGCCGTGATGTCGGGGGCTTCGGCATAGGTGCGGCCGCGCAAGAAGGCCTCGAAGAATCGGGGCGGCTCGAAGATGCGCAGGGCGACGTCCTCCACTACACCGTCACGCACGTGTACGGTCAGCGCGCCTTCGCCTTCGACTCGAGCCAGGTTGTTGACTTCAATCGTTTTGGTGATCTGCATGATCGTAGCGCTCGCTCTCTCGCCGGAAGAGTTCGGATCCGGCGTTGTAGGTGCGGAAGGCGCGCCGGATGGTGTCGCCATCCTGGCCAAGCTGGTGGCGCCACCAGTCGCTCAGCGCACCGGTGTTGGGCGTTTCCATGGGGCCAAAGCAGCCGTAGCAGCCCCGGCTATACGCTGGACAGAGCGCGCCGCAGCCCGCCTGCGTGACGGGCCCCATACAGGGGATACCATTTGCTACCATGACGCATGGCGTGCCCCGCTCCTTGCATTCCATACAGACGCTGTAGGTGGGAATATTGGGGCGGCGGCCGTGCAGGTAGGCGCTGATGACTTCAAGCAGATGCTGCTTGTTGATGGGACAGCCGCGCAGCTCGAAGTCGACGAAGACGTGGTCGGCAATCGGCGTGGACTTGGCCAGCGTGTCGATGTATTCGGGCCGGGCATAGACTGCACGCGTAAATTCCTCTACGTCAGCGAAATTGCGCAGCGCCTGGATGCCGCCTGCGGTGGCGCAGGCGCCAATCGCCACGAGAAACTTGGACGCAGCCCGAATCTGGCGGATGCGCTGCAAATCGTCAGGCGTGGTGATGGAGCCCTCCACTAATGAGATGTCGTAAGGGCCCTCCATGATCACGCGGGTTGCCTCGAGGAAGTAAGCAATGTCGACTGCGCCGACGACGGCCAATAGTTCATCCTCGCAATCGAGCAGACTGAGCTGGCAACCGTCGCACGAGGCGAATTTCCAGACACCGAGACGGGGCTTACGGGGTTGCAACATGCTACACCTCCCAGACGCCGAAGAACGGCTCGATTTGATCATAGCGAAAGACCGGCCCGTCGCGGCAGACAAAGAAGGGACCAAACTGGCAGTGACCGCACGCCCCTACCGCACACTTCATGTTGCGCTCCATGGAGACATAGATGCGGCCGGCGTCGACGCCGCGCTTGCGCAGCGCCTGGACCGTGAAGCGCATCATGACCTCGGGACCGCAGACCATGGCCAGTGTGTTGCGTGGTTCGAAGGGGGCGTGGGGAACGAGGGCGGTCACGACGCCGACGTTGCCAAACCACTCGCCCGTGGCTCGGTCGACGGTGACGTAGATCTCCAGGTCGAAACGCGCCCGCCACTGCTCCAACTCGGGCCGGAACAGCATGTCTTCTTGGGTGCGGGCGCCGTAGAGCAGCACAATGCGGCCATAGTCGGCGCGGTGGGCGAGCAGGTGGTAGAGCGCCGGCCGCAGCGGCGCCAGGCCGATGCCGCCTGCTACCAGCAGCACATCGTGGCCCATCGCTTCCTCCACCGGCCAGGCCGCGCCGAAGGGCCCGCGCACGCCGAGGGCGTCGCCCGGCTTTAACTTGCCCATGGCCCGGGTAACAGCCCCCACGCGACGGGTCGTATGCACGAGCTGGTCGCCATCCTCCGCACTGCCGCTGATGGAGATGGGGATTTCCCCAACGCCAAAGACGTAGAGCATATTAAATTGCCCCGGTTCGAAGGGGGCGCCATTGGGCCGCGTCGTGGCTTGGGGCGTTAGAGTCAAGGTAAAGGTATCGTCGTTTTCCTGCTGCCGCGCCACCACCCGGCAAAGGTCCGGCTTCATGGTAGATTGGGATCGAATCATCATGCCCTCTCATTCTGATCATTGCCAATCGTCAATTGTCAATCGTCGATTAGACTGGTCCGACCGCATAGACGTCCAGCAATTGAAGCCGCGTCGCCTGGAGCCGTTGCGTCATGACATAGGCGAAGCGCTTCGTGAGCTGGTAGCCCAGTTCATGGTCTGCTTCGCAGCGGCCGCGCAGCCTGGCGGCATCGAAGGCAATGGCCTTGGTCGGTTCGAGCGCCCGTGCGCTGAATTGCCACCGATAGGGTGGATAGAGCCAGGACCAGCCCAGGATATCGCCTTCGGCCAGCGTCTGGATGGGCAGCGTCTGCCGTGCCGGCACCGGCAACTCAATGCCTACGCGACCCGGGCCGATGACAAAAAAGGTTTCGGCCGGCCCATCGACACGGAAGAGACATTCATTGGTCGCAAAATGCGCGTAGTGCGCGCAAGTCACCAAAATCTCAATGTGTCGCGGCTCCATCCCCTCAAAAAAGCGGTGTTGCGTGAGAATAGCCTCGATGGTTAGCATGTGTCACCTTTCCTCTGGAGATCATGCGTTTACGGGTTGTCGCATTTTCTCGATTTCATCACCGGGCGCACGATTCGTTGCGTCCTGCAGGCGTGCGACCTCCTGAGTCAGGTCGATGCCGACGGGGCACCAGGTAATGCAGCGCCCGCAGCCGACGCAGCCGGACGTGCCGAACTGATCAATCCACGTTGCCAACTTGTGCGTCAGCCACTGGCGATAACGCGCCTTGGCGCCCGCCCGAACGCTGCCGCCGTAGATGTAAGAAAACTCGGCTGTAAAGCAAGAGTCGCTGCGACGCCACCGTTCGGCCCGTGTCCCGCTCAGATCGGTCACATCTTCCACGGTGGCACAGAAGCACGTGGGGCAGACCATGGTGCAGTTGCCGCAGGTCAGGCAGCGCTCACCCACATCTGCCCAGAGCGGGTGCTCCAGGTTGCGATAGAGGAGCTCTCGGAGACCGTCCGTTTCCAGGGAACGTCCCATCTGTGCGGCGACCGCGGCCACGGCGCATTCGGCCTGCTCACATTCATCATCGGTCGCGTGGCGACACGCCACGTCGCCCATGACGGCGGCTCCGGCTGCGCTACCAATCTGCACGACAAAGTAGTGATCTTCGTTCTCGATCAGCTCGGTCAACGCCAGATCGTAGCCGTGTCCGACCTGTGGCCCGGTATCCATAGAAACGCAGAAACAGGTCTCGCCGGCACGCGTGCAGTTGACCGCAACGATAAAGACGCGGTCACGCCGGGATTGGTATTCTGCATCGACGTAAGGACCGTGGAGAAAGACCCGGTCTTGAATCTGAATGGCGTGGAGCTCGCAGGCGCGTACGCCAATCAAGGCGAAGGCAGGGGGCTCTTCCGAATGGTTTTGGATCGAAAAACCACCGTTCTCATCGCGTTGGGCTTGCCAGAGTACTTGGCGGGGCGGTCGCAACCACTGCTTCCAAGTATGGGCAGCGGGCGTGAAGCCGAAAATGCGCTCGTCCGCACTTTGTGTCAGGCGATAGCTGCCCGGCGCCTGGGTATCGGCCCAGCCGGCAGGCAAGTCTGCTGCGCGCTTCACTTCTTCATAGACAATGGCGTCGTCGGCGACCGCCGGTCCAATGGTGCGATAGCCCTGCCCTTGCAGGGCGTCGAAGAGTTGCTGCAAATCCTCAGCGAAGAGGATGAGCGTATCGCCGGTAGTGACCTGTGCTTGCTGCATAACGCATCTCCTTCACTATGTGAGCCATGAAGCGTAAACCGTGAAGCGTGACGAATGCGGAGGCAGACTCACGTTTCATGCATCGCGGTTCACGGCTCATGATTAAGCTGGGCAAGCGCGCTGGCTGCCGGCTCCGCAACTGGCGTGATCGCGGGCAAGCCGACAACGGATTGGGTGCGACCAGCGCTGTATCGATGCCAAATTCGTTCGCGCTCGACGAGAGGGGGCAGGCCATAACCCGGCAGATAGTCGAAGAGGTCGGCTAGCGGACTGCTGCCAAAGTTGCCGTCCAAAATCTCGAACTGGTCAATTTGAACCAGACCGGGGTGAGGGTTGCCACAGGCATAGCTCAGGCGGAGCAATTCTTTGCGAAACGCCCGCACATAGTTGGCAAAGTGCTCTGCTTGGAGCTCTGCGTCCAGACCATGAGCAAACCAGCGATTCTGCGTCGCCACGCCGGTCGGACAGTGACCCGACTGGCAGCGTTGGGCCTGGATGCAGCCGATGGCGAGCATCGCTTCGCGCGCGACCGCGATCATGTCGCAGCCCATGCCAAAGGCCAGCAGCGCGTCGGCAGGCAAACCGAGGCGACCGGAGCCGACGAAGACGATTTTTTGGTGTAGGTCGTACTCCGCCATTGCGCGGTAGACCCGGGCAAAGCCTACCCGGAAGGGCAACGAGACGTGATCCGTGAAGGCGAGCGGTCCGGCGCCCGTGCCGCCCTCTCCGCCGTCAATGGTGATAAAGTCGACGGCCCGTCCAGACTCATCCATGTCCGAAGCCAGCCGCTGCCAGAAATCGTCTTCGCCCACGGCTGACTTGATGCCCACGGGCAGGCCCGACGCATCGGCCAAGCACTCAACGAAGTCGAGAAGGCTGTCCACATCATTGAAGGCCGTATGCGCGCTGGGACTCAGACAATCTTTGCCGACGGGAATACCGCGGATCGCTGCGATCTCCGGCGTGACCTTCTGCCCCGGCAAGATGCCACCGAGGCCGGGCTTGGCGCCCTGGCTTAGTTTGATCTCGATCGCGCGAATTTGTGGAGTTTGCTGGACGGTATCGACGAATTTGGGTAAGCTAAAGTGACCGTCCTGGTCCCGGCAGCCGAAGTACCCGGTCCCAATCTGCCAGATCAACTCGCCGCCATAGAGGTGATTGGGGGAGATGCCGCCCTCGCCCGTGTTGTGCAGACAGCCGGCCAGCGCGCTGCCCCGATTGAGCGCTTCGATTGCAGGGCCGCTTAGTGAGCCATAGCTCATGGCGGAGATGTTGACCACCGAGAGCGGCCGAAAGGCGCGTGGACGCTGACGAAAGCCGCCCAGGGCCTTGGCGCACGCGATACCGTAGGTCGGATCATAGTCCCAGTCCGCGGGCGATGGTTCCACCAAGGGGAAGGCGGCCTGTTTGATGATCGGGTAACCGGGCGTGTGGTCGAGATCGTTGTCGGTACCGAAGCCGAAGTAGTTGTTGCCTTCGAGCGCCGACTCATAGATCCAGCGCCGCTGATCGCGGCTGAAGGGGCGCTCCTCATCATTCGAGGTCACGATGTATTGGCGCAATTCCGGCCCGATGGCTTCCAGCCAGTAACGAAAGTGGCCCAGAATCGGAAAATTGCGCAGGATCGCCCGGTTTCGTTGCGATACGTCATACAACGCCAGCGCGCCGATCATGACGATCAACAGGAAGCCTGCAACGACTATCCACATAATTTGCCTTCCCTTCTTGCCCCCACGTTGTCTGGGCAGGTCAATCCATCCGCTAGGAGATCTTCATGCGTATCGGTTTTGTTTCAACCCGCCTGGCCGGCACTGACGGCGTTTCGCTCGAAACCCGCAAGATTGCCCACATCCTGACCAGCCTCGGTCACAGCTGTTACTATTGCGCCGGTGAACTGGATCCAGATTTTCCAGGTCAGATCGATCCCCTGTTTCACTTCATGCATCCCGACGTCGAGGCGATTCAGGAACGGGCCTTTGGCGACTCGACGCCTGATCCGGCGCTACAGGCCGAGATTGAAGCGATGGTCGCGTCTTTGACAGCAACGCTGGCCGATTTCTGCACTACGTACGAGATCGACATCCTCGTGCCTCAGAATGCCCTGGCCATTCCCATGCATCTGGCATTGGGATTGGCCCTGACCACCTTCATTCGTGAGCAAAACATGCAGACTGTGGCCCATCATCATGATTTCTACTGGGAACGCAGCCGCTTCGACGCCTGCCGCGTGCCCGATCTGCTTGAAACGTGCTTCCCGCCCGAGTTGCCGACCCTGCGCCACATGGTGATCAATTCACTGGCCCAGGCGAGCCTGCGCGACCGGCGTGGCATGCAGAGCGTGGTGCTGCCCAACATCTTTGACTACGCCAGCGCCGCGCCCGGCCTCACCGGCGAGAACCAGGCCCTGCGCACCGATCTCGGGCTGGACGACAATCATCTGCTGATCCTCCAACCCACCCGGGTGATTCCCCGCAAGGGCATTGAGCTGGCCATCGAATTGGTGCAGCACCTCCAGCATCCTGACCTCCGGGGACGCCTGTTGGGCAAGGAGCCGGTGCTCGTCATCAGCCACAAGGCGGGCGACGAGGGTATGGACTACCTTGCCCAGCTGCAAACCCAGGCCGAGCAAGCCGACGTGCGCTTGATCTACGCCGGTGATCTCTTCTCCTCCGACGAGGACCGCACTGCGGAGACCTATTCGCTCTGGGATGCCTACGTCCATGCCGACTTCGTGACCTATCCAAGCCTTGTTGAAGGCTTTGGCAACGCCCTGCTGGAGACGCTCTACTTTCGCCTGCCCGCCCTGGTCAACCGCTACGATGTCTATGTGGCTGACCTGGATCCGCTTGGCTTCGATCTAATCGAAATCGACGGTCGGATCAGCGAGGCAACCGTCGTCGCCTGCGTCGAGGCCATGATGGATCCCGTACGACGACGGCGCATGGCCGAGCGCAACTACGAAGTCGCGCGAGCGCATTTCTCCTATGCTGCAGTTGCGCCAATCCTGGCCATGCTCTTTGGCTCGCCTACAGCCGCACCGTGAGATAGGCGACCAACTCTTCCATCGTGTTGAGCTGGCCATAATCCGCCTCGGGAATCTCAATGCCGGTCTGCTCGTTGAGCGCAATCAGAAAATTGAGGAAGTCGAAGGAGTCGATGTCCAGCGCCTCCCGAATGTCTTCATCATCCTCGAGATCGTCAAAATCGGCCTCGGGCGCAATTTGGGCCAGCAGGTCGATGATCAATGACTTCAGTTCGGTGACGGAATATGTCTTGGTAGCAACCATGATCTGTTCCTTTCGTTGGAGCGGGTCGGCGTCGATTTGCTTGGTTTCGACAGGCTTAATCGGCGTCGATCCGCTTGGCTTCGACAGGCTCAGCCGGCGCTGACTGGTTGGGTCTCGACAGGCTCAACCGGCGCTGGCCTTTAGCTCACGCTTCATACGCCCCACATCTTTTCCGGTTCCTGTAGCAGCTTGTTCACAATGTCGAGGAACTCGGCGCCGGTGCGGCCGTCGCTGGCGCGGTGGTCGCCGGCCAGCGTGGCGTGGATGACGGGGCGAACGCCAATCATGCCCTGGTCTACCCAAACGTCTTCGGCCACTTTGCCAAAGCCGATCAGCGCGACCTGGGGTGGATAGATGACGCCGTAGACCTTTTCCACGCCCATATCGCCCAGGCTGGTCAACGTCACGGTGGCGTCGGTCATCTCCGAGCTCTTCAGGCGTCCAGACCGTGTGCGCATGATCAGATCGCGCATGTCGGTCATGAGCTCGTCCATGCCTTTGAGATCGGCGTTGAAGATGGCCGGCGTGATGAGCCCACCCTGACGCAGGGCGATGGCAAAGCCGATGTTGATGCCTTCCTGACCCTGGAATTCGTTTTCGATCCAGTAGCCGTTGAGCTCGGGTTTCTTGGCCAGCCCCAAGGCCGTTGCCTTGATCAGCAGCACGGCCGGCAGCACCCGGTCCTTGATTGAACGCTCGAGGTTTTCGGCCTCCAGCCAGGCCAGGGCCGCGCGCATGTCGATGCGCGTCTCCAGGTAGTAGTGGGGGATTTCTGCATTGGATCGGGTCATAGCCGCCGCAATCGCCCGGCGCATGCCCATCTGGAAGGGGTCGGGCCCCTTTTCCTTCTTGAACTTCTTCTTCGGAGGTACCGGCGTTTCCTCTGGCGTCGAGGCTTGCTCGCTGACCGGCGTGGCCGTCGCCTTGGCTTGGGCGGCGGCCGCGTCTTCCACATCCGTTCGACTGATGGCCCCGTGGGGACCCGTGCCGGCAACGGTACTCACGTCGATGCCCAGTTCTTCGGCAAGACGACGGGCCAGCGGGGAAACGCGGATACGATGACCGTTGCTCTGGGTTGGGCCTGCAGGGGACGGCGGCAGGCCCGGGCCGGCCATGGCAATCTGCTTTTCCGCAACCTCTTTTTGCACCGTGGCCGTTTCTGCTGCTTCAAGCGGCGTGGCGGCAGGCGCTTCGCCTTCGGCCAGGATCGTGGCCAGGACAGCGCCCACGTCTACCTCGACGCCTTCGGCGACGACCAGCCGGTCGACAACGCCATCCTGCCAGACCTCAACATCAATCTCGCCCTTTTCCGTGCCGACCACGGCAATGGTCTGGCCCCGGGCGACCTTGTCACCCGGTTTGACCATCCACTCAAGCAGGGTGCCGGACTCCATGTCTGCACCCAGGCTGGGCATGATAAAGTCACTCATGGCTCACCATGCCTTTCACCGCCGCGACGATGTCGGGCGCCAGCGGGATGGCCGCCTCTTCCAGATGCTTGGGGTAGGGCATGGGCACTTCGGCCCCGCAGAGTCGCGCCACGGGTAGGTCGAGTTCGTAGAAGGCCTGCTCCATGATGCGTGCGGCAATTTCGGCCGAGATGCCGCCGCTGCGCCATCCCTCGTCGACGATGAGCACGCGATGGGTCTTGGCCACCGAAGCCATGATTGCGGCGTCATCCAGCGGACGCAGGCTGCGCAGATCGATGACCTCACAGTCGATGCCCTCTGCGGCCAATAGCTCAGCCGCTTCCAGCGAACGCCAGAGACTGGCGCTATAGGTGAGGATGGTTAGATCCGTACCTACACGCATGACTTTGGCCTTGTCGATGTCGACCTTGCCGGCGTCGGCGGGCAACTGGCCCTTGCGGTTATAGAGCAGCGAATTTTCGAACATCAACACCGGATCGGGATCCTCCAGGGCAGTAAGCAGCATGCCCCGGAAGTCTTCGATTGTCGCCGGCGTGATTACCTTGATGCCGGGAATGTGGGCGTACCAGCCTTCCAGACTGTGGGAGTGCTGTGCGGCCAGTTGTTTGCCGCCGCCGGTTGACATGCGGATGACCAGCGGTACGTTGAACTGCCCGCCGGACATGTGCAGCAGCGTCGCCGCGTTGTTGAGGATCTGGTCCGAGGCGAGCATGCTGAAGTTGCACGTCATCACCTCGACGATGGGGCGCATGTCGGCCATCGCCGCGCCGATTCCCGCACCGGTGAAGGCCGACTCGGAGAGGGGCGTGTCGCGGATACGCTCGGGACCAAACTCTTCGAAGAGCCCCATGCTCACAGCGAAGCAGCCGCCGTAGCGACCCACGTCCTCACCCATGAGAAAGACTCGTTCGTCCGTGCTCATGGCCTGGTGCATAGCTTCGCGCAGGGCCTCGCGAAAGGTGATCTCCCTGGTTTCACCCGGCGTAGCGGGTGTGGACGGGTAGAGCGACTCGGCAGGCTCTTCGCTATAGACGAAGCGGGCGAGTTCTTCCACCGGCTCCCACGTGCCATTTTCGGCAAACTCGACGGCCTCGGCGACCTCCTGGGCAACTTCGGCTTCGATCTGCGCCGTGTCCTCTTCGTTGACCAGGCCGGCCGCTTCGAGCTTGGTGTAGAGGATGGTGATGGGGTCCTGATGCTTCCACTCTTCGACCTCTTCCTTCTTGCGGTAGAGTTCAGCGTCAAACATCGAGTGGGCGCGGAAGCGGTAGGTCAGGGCCTCGATGAAGCGTGGTCCTTTGCCGGCGCGGATCTCCTTGATGAATTTCTGCGCCAGCTCTTCCACGGCGAGTACGTCCATGCCGTCCACGGACTTGCTCTTGATCTTGTAGCTGGCCGCCTTTTTGGCGATGTTGGTCTCCGACTCGGAATACTCTAGCGCCGTGCCCATGCCGTAGCGATTGTTCTCGCAGATCCAAAGTACGGGGAGATCCCACAGGGCGCAGAGGTTCAAGGATTCGTGGAATTCGCCTTCCGCCACGGCGCCGTCGCCGAAGAAGCAACAGGTTACGCGGTTGATGCCCTGTAACTTGTCGGCCAGGGCCATGCCGACTGCCAGGGGCAGATGGCCGCCCACGATGGCGTTGCCGCCGTAGAAGCGCGTCTCCGCGTCGAAGAGATGCATGGAGCCGCCCCGCCCGCGGGCGCAACCCTCCATCTTGCCATAGAGCTCGGCCATGATCGCACCGGCGTTCATGCCCCGGGCCAGTGCCTGGCCATGCTCACGATACGTGGCGATCAGATTGTCTTCGGGCTCCAGCGCGTTGACAATGCCAACGGCCACCCCCTCCTCGCCATTGTAGAGATGCAGAAAGCCCCGAATCTTCATCGCGCTGTACAGTTCGGCCGACTTTTCCTCAAAGCGCCGAATGCGCAGCATCTCGCGCAGCAAAAAAAGCCCGTGCTGGCGCGAAATCGATAACTGCTCATCCGCCGGCGGATCACGTGTAACGGTCATAGCGCTCATATGTCTCTCCTATCTTCGTTGATAAGTGAAAGATATTCTTCGACTCAATCACCACGTTAGGTCATGTCATGCAATATGCTTCCTGGCTGTCGTGACGCCTGCATCAGGCCGGCACCAACGTGCTCTCTTCTTCGCCTTTCTCTTCGGTTTCCAAGGTGGACGTGTCGCCCTCGGGCAGGCCGAGGTCGCGGGCCTTGAGCAGGCGACGCATGATCTTGCCGCTGCGTGTCTTGGGCAGATTTTCCTCGAACTGGATCAGCTTGGGTGCGACCGCCGAGCCGAGCTTCTTGCGTCCGAAACCGATCAGCTCCAGCCGCAACTCCTCGCTGGGCACGTAGGGGGGCTTGAGCGCCACAAACGCCTTGACCACCTGGCCAATCACCGGATCCGGCACGCCAATCACGCCGGCCTCGGCCACCGCCGGGTGTTCCATGAGCGCGCTCTCGACTTCAAAGGGACCCACCATGTGACCAGCTGTCTTGATGATGTCATCCGCTCGGCCGATGAACCAGAAGTAGCCGTCTTCATCGATTTCAGCCAAATCGCCCGAGATGTACCAGCCGTCGGCAAAGCACTTGGCGTAGCGCTCGTCGTCGTGGAGATAGCCGCGGAACATCGAAGGCCAGCCCGGTTTGAGGGCCAAATGCCCTTCTACATACGGCTTGGTGATGGGCATAAAGGCGCCGTCCTCCAGTTTTTCCAGGACCGCCGCTTCCACGCCCGGCAGCGGGCGGCCCATGGAACCGGGCCGAATGTCCATGGCCGTGAAATTGGAGATCATGATGCCGCCGGTCTCGGTCTGCCACCAGTTATCGTGGATGGGCAGATGAAGAGTCTCCATGCCCCAGGCGACCGCTTCGGGATTGAGCGGCTCGCCGACGCTGGCGACGAAGCGAAGGTGGCTCAGGTCATACTCGGCCAGCGGATCGAGGTCGAGACGCATGAGGCGCCGAATCGCCGTGGGCGCCGTATACCAAACGTTCACCTGTTGCTCTTCGAGGATGCGGTACCAGCGCTCGGCGTCGAACTCCGCTTCGTCGACGATCATGGTCACGCCGTGACAGAGCGGGGCGCTGATGCCATAGGAGGTGCCGGTGACCCAGCCTGGATCGGCCGTGCACCAGTAGATGTCGTCCGGGTGTAAATCCAGCGCATATTTGCCGGTCATGTAGTGATGGTAGACGGCGTTGTGAACGTGGATTGCACCCTTGGGCATGCCCGTCGTGCCGCTGGTGAAGTGCAGCAGAGCCATGTCCTCCGGATCAGTGGGCGGAATCTCAAAGTCGGGCGAGGCTGCGGCCATGAGCTTTGGCAGCGAGAGGACGTCATCGGCCAGGTCTTCGTCAGCATCGGCAATCAGGATCGTCTCGAGCGCAGGCAAGGCGTCGCGTATCTGGGCGATCTTGCGCTTGTAGAGCTTGGCCGTCGTCACCAGCAGCTTGCCGTCACCCTTGTGGATGCGCTGCCAGATCGGCTCGGGCCCAAAGGCGGCAAAGAGCGGACAGAGCACGCTGGCATTTTTCAGCGTTCCCAAGACGCCGATATAGAGTTCGGGAATGCGGGCCGAGAGCATGAAGACCCGATCGCCCTTGCCGATGCCCAGCCCCGCCATCACGTTGGCAAAGCGATTCGATTCAGCCATTAGTTGGCCGTAGGTGAAATCGCGCACGTCGCCTTTGCGCCCCAGCCAGCGGATCGCCACTTTGTCACGCAGTCCGTTGGCGACATGGCGATCAATCGCTTCATAGGCGATGTTGATCCCGCGGCCGCCGGGTAGGCCGGTCAGTTCTTCCTCGATGCTGTCCCAGGAAAACTGCTCGCGTGTGGCGACATAGTCCTGCATATTGGGCTGTACTTGCCAGATGGTGGGAGATTTCTCAATCGGCTGCCATTCCATCGGAACCCACTCCTTTCGTCGTGGACGCCCGCCTATCGGCAGCGTCGTGACGAACCTGGCTTGGGCCATGCAGCCAATCATTGCCCGAAGCAGGCCGGTACGCCAACGACAGCGCGACAGTGAGCGACGCGCCGGAAACCGACAGATGGGCAGTCTGGATAGATGAATTGTTGTGGGCAGTCAGATAAACTTCAAAAGGACCGGTACGTCAACGCACAACGGCAAACGGAAGCAGTGATCATCACACTTGCACGACGATGAACGCAGGATTGAGGAGTCTGAACTGTGAAAATTGTAGCATATTTGGGGACAAAACGATTAGGGGCAGATGTCCCTGATTTCTTGGGACATGGGTCGAGGGCCGAGTGCAGGCTGTGCTCGAGCCTGCACTCGGTGTCTTGCTCTTAGCCTTGGGCAGCGTTTTGCGCAGCAATGGCTTCGACCTGCGTCTGCAGCCAGCCGGCTGCTTCTTCGGGCGTCATGCTGCCGTCCAGAATCATGCCAATTGCCTGGGGCACGAGCAACTGGCCCTCGATTTGGGAAATCGTGAGCCGCTCGGCAGCGTCGTACTGCGGCTGAAAAATCCAGCGACCCATGACGTCGTAGGAACTGGCAATGTAGCCCAGCGTGGCGTCGGAGTAGTAGCTAAAGATTGGACTGAGCGCAGTCCAATCCGCCAACGCGCTTTCGCGCACCGGGATCTTGCCCAGCGGAGCCGTCTTGATGATGTCGTAATAGCCGTCGGTAAGGAAGAAACGCGCCACGTCTTGCGCGGCAGGATCGGCGTCGCGCAGCAGCCCCAAGGTGACCAACTGGCCGTAGGTCGCAGAGCCATTGGGGCCGGCCATGCCTGAGGCGAAGCCAGTCTTGCCGGACAGATCCTCAACCCCAATCTCCACGCGGCTGCCGTCTTGCCGCTCGGAGCCCTCAACCAGGTCGTCCATGATGTAGGTGCTGTAGAAGAGCATGCCGGTTTGCCCCAACTCGTACGCTTCGCGGGCATCGAACAGGCTCTGTGGTGCGCCAGGCGAGCAGCGCTGCAGGGAGGTGTAGAAGCGCAATGCTTCAGCCATTTCCGGCGTGTTCATGCTGACGTTGCCGTCGGCGTCAATGGGCCAGGCTCCGTTGGACATGGCGACCTGTTCAAAGACCTGATGCGTGTAGCTCGACGTGGGGTCGCTAGGCAGGCTCAGGGCGGCGCTGACGGCGCCGGACGCAGCAAGTTGATCGCAGGCTGCCTCAAGATCGACCCAACTGACGGGCGGCGTGAGGCCGGCCGCCTCAAAGAGATCGCGACGATACCAGAGCGCCTGGACCCAGCCGTCGTAGGGGACGGCAAAGATCTCGCCGGTGTTCTGTGCCGTGGTCATCGCCAGGGGGCCTTCACGGAAGTCATCGCGCCCAACTGCATCGACCACAGCCTCGGCCGCGGCAAAATCAAGCAGATTGTTGCTGATGAGTACGCCTGTCCGCTCGAAACCGAGACGCACCAGGTCTGGTCCGACCCCGTCAGCCGCGGCTTCAATGACGGCATTGGCCACTTCAGTCTCGTCGACACCGGTGATGCGCAGCTCAACGTCCGGATTTTGATCCATGTAGCGCTGGGCGACCGCTTCATACGCGGCGAGGCGCGAGGGCTCGTTGTCCGTGGTCCAGAAGTCGACCACGACGGGGTCGGCCTCTGCCGCCGGCGTTTGGGCGACGGGCGCTTCCTCCGCAGGCGCCTCTGCTGCCGCTTCAGCGACTATGGGCGCCTGCTCTGCCGCTGGCGGCGCCGTGGGTTGTGGCGCAGTTGGGGTATTGCCCCGTCCACAGGCGGTCAGGAGCAGGAGGGTGATGAACAACGGCAGGAGGCGAACAGCAAATTGACGGTGCATGATGGACTCGTTGGGTGCAAAATCGTTTCCGAAAGGTCGATGAATAGAGCATGGCGCGCACGGCGTACGATCTGCCTGGCGCGCTTCTCAATTGTCGATGGTCGGGGGTTGATTGTCAATCTGGCGGGGTTCGAGGTGGGGAATGTGCTGTGGAAGGTCATACTTCGTGGGCGGCCATTCGCGCATCGCTGGCATGAACCCCTGCCCTTGCGGTTTCTACGGCGACGATCGTAAGGAGTGCACTTGCTCCATGGGCTTTGTGCTGTGCTGTTGGATTGGTCTCTGTTGGGGATGTGTTGCGCAGCCAGGCAAAGCCTTGCGTTGGCGTCGGGTCAGCTGCTCTCCATGCCATAGTCGGCGTCGACATTGAGGGGTGCGATTAACTCATTGCGGTCAAACCCAATGCCCGCGCGCGGGCAACGGCGTCATTGCGTTCGTTAGGTTTCCAGCGAGGTGGACGTTTTATCAACCGTAGGTGGGCAACTCCTAGCCAATATGTTCGTACCAATCCATCCAACCGACTAGCAGGAAATGGGGAAAGGTCAGTGCTGCAATCAGCGCCAGATAGAACCCCAGCAGGTGATTGATGGATGTGGCCGCCTGCGGTAGTGCAACCAGGCCGACTGCAAGCATTAGCAAGGCGGCCACGGTCGGCAACAGCGCATCCCGTGCAAAACGCACTGCTGCCTTCTGCCACGCTCCCTGCGCGACATTTTCGCCCGCTAGCGGATCGAGCAGGAGTAAGCGGTAGATGTGGCGAAGGGCATGCCATCCGCAGAAGTAGATGCCAATCGCCAACCATGGGGGGACCAGCACAAAGAAGCATGCCAGCAGTCCGATCTCGCCCAGATCTACTTTCCAACCGACAGAGCCGGCTTTGCGGACGAAGCACGTGCGCACGATATAGACGAGCAATATGGCGGCAAAAAGCACTGCCAACCCGGCGCGGAAGGGTGGGGCAACCACGAGGTCGACGACCGGCCCGGATGTTTGGCCAAAGATCTCTGAAATCGTGCCGGCGAGATCTGCGACGACGACAGGGTAGACTAGTACGGGGATGATCATGGGCAGCCCACCGCGGATCATCACGACGAGTGCTCGATCAACGCGTGATCGAATGTGCCGGCTATCGGTGTAGTGAGTTAGATAGTAGAGATCGCCCTGTCCCCAGTGCAGGAGCGTCATGAGCAAAAAGACCAGAAAGGCGAGGCCCGGCGACGACCGCCAGAAGGTTCCGTACAGCGCCACCATTAGTATGTAACCGAGCAGGAGCACCATCATGTTGACCGGCGTCACCCGGCGCTGGAGCAGCCGAAATGGGGCAAGATGATCCACGGCGCCATGGGGCAAGCCGAGGATGACAATGCTCAGCAGCAGCGGCACAAATTGCACTACAAGAGGAATCTCCACGCCGTACAGCAGCGCACAGATAATTGTTGTTATGCCCACCAGCGTCCAGCTGATGCTTGCGGTGGGCGGCATTGTCCACACCGACTGTGCAGAGAGATGCTGCCGATCAAGCTCTTGGGACATGAGATCTAATTTCAGCCTTGACGGAGGTGAATAGCGACCGGGGCGACACCATCGGTGCACGCTGCACCAGCGTGTTGAGAAAGGGGCGTTTGGGCAATGCAAGTACAATCTCGGCCAGATCGCGTGCGGTAGCGCGTTCCGTCATGAAACGGGCAAAGGTGTCCCCATCTGTGCCTGCGGCCAGCCGGAGGAAGGCCTCAACGCGCAGTTGCGGCGGCGCGTGCTGCAGATAATCTAGCAGCATGCCATCCATGAAGCGGTAGGGATAGGGCAGCGACGGCGGCGCGCTCATCTTGCGCTGGTCGAATTCAGCGTCGGCAACAAGTCGCTGTGCCAGCTCTCGCGCATGGCGCTGGATGCGCACAAACGCATATCCCGAAGAGGGCCGTACCTGACCTCCCATCATGCCGCTGCGCCAGATCCGCTTCCCATCTTCTGCATCAGCCGCAATCGCCATGGGGATCACGCCGTGCTCGGTTCCTTCCACGGTCCACTCGTGTGGCGCAAGGTCATAGCGTCGCTGCAAATAGTGGCCGATCTGCTCCCTATGGTGCAGGGTTTTGGACCTTTGCTGCGTTATGTACGTATCTTCGACCAGCGCTTCAGTTGGACTAAATGGAAGGAGATACATGAAGTGCAGCCTTTCCGCCTGCGGCACGGTGAAGTCCATCAGCGTGCAGGTTTCAGTTGCAAAAACGGGGCGTGCGGTCTTGATGCGCAGGCCCGTAAAGCGTTGGAAGAGCGCATGGGGGGCATCCGATGCACTGTGTAACCTTTTTGAGTAGCCGCTAAAGCCGCGTGCGTCGATCAGATGACGTGCGGTCAGAGTCTCTCCGCTCGTGCGGATTTGCACATCCTGGCCCCGCTCACGCCACCCCCGGACGTGCGTTTCGAGGCGTAGCTGAACGTTTGTGTGCTGCTCCAACTCCTGACGGGTTGCGGCATAGAATCGCTCGGCAGGAAGATGTAGGTAGGGATATTGATTGCTTTGCTGGCGCGCTGAAGCTGTGGCGCTGCGCACTTCCCAGCTGTGCCAGCGGTGCGTGGCCAAATCGTCAAAGGGGGTTGGCTCGATCTGCCAGTAGCACCAGGTCCGATCGTTTTCATAGCGTGAGCGTCCGTCGAGAAGCAAGATCGGTTCAGTCAGCCCGGCACGGACGAGCTGAACGGCTAGACTAAGCCCGGCGCAGCCGGCGCCGACAATTGCCGTGTGATACATAGTTGCGTTCCTTCGCACCTGACGTAACGAATCGTGGCTGAATCGCCGAAATGGAAAGGCCTTCCGTGATTGATATGTCATCATCACGGAAGGCCCTGAACTAACTAACGTTCATTCTATCTGACGATCTAACAGTACCTTAGTTAAGGGCGTATTCACGCTCTTCAGCACCATCTGCGACGATCTGATTGAAGCCGTTGGTGGTGGTACCCTGGTCATTTTCGGCCTGATCGGCAACAGTCTTGGCCCGGGCGATGGCGTAAATCATCAAACCATAGCCACACTTTGCGGCGACATCAGCAATGCTATAGCCGACCTGAATCCCAACTGTGGCGCTTGCGCCGGCAATGCCTAACATTGGCAGCATGTAAACGATGGGATAGAAGCCCCAGGTAGCCAGCAACAGCAGGCGCGTGTTGCGCAGCAATACCTTTACCTCGTTGGTCTGACGACCGACCGCCTGGCCCAGCTCACCCCACAGCACCCAGATAATGTAGACGAAGGGAATCGTGCTAAGCGCGCCCCAGATGGCACGTGTTGTCATATCTGACGAGGTCTCTCCGGGGAAGCCGAGCGCAACCATCAAGACGGCTGCAATCGCCAGCTTCGCCGTCAGCGAAATCGTCTTGCTGCGTGAGAGTGCAAGCACTGCGACCAGTTCCGCAACCAGTAGCGGCACAGTCAGCAACCAATCCATGTAGCGATACCCATCGTTAAAGGGTGCACCGCTCGCTACGTAAACGCCATTGCTCAGCGTATAGGCATCGGTCCAGCTCTGGAAGATGCGGAAGTAGTGATAGCCTGCGATAGCAACGACGATAGAAGACATAATCAGCGCCATACGATACTTCGGCGCAACTTGGCCACGGGCCAAGACAAAGAACACAAAACTACCCAACATGGCCGCAATGGCAAACGACAATGCATTGTATACGATGTTGAACTGACCCAATGTTAGGTCCGTATAATGAACCCCAATAACTGGACCACGGGTTAAGGTGATAGAATCAGCCTAATCACAGATCCGTGGAGGACAAACAAGATGTCGAAAAAGCGTCGCCAATACAGCGCCCAGTACAAGTTTCAAGTGGCCATGGAAGCGGCCAAAGGCAACAAGACACTGAGTGAGCTATCGAGCGAAACCGGGATCCATCCCAATCAGATCAGCAGTTGGAAACGACAACTGCTCTCTGACGGTGCCGCTCTTTTCCAGCGCAACGGAAACAACAAAGAACAGGCACAAACAGAACAGGAGGCGGAGCTCTACGAGCAAATCGGCCGGCTGAAGATGGAACTGGAGTGGTTGAAAAAAAAGATCGCTCCCTTCCAGTGAAGCCCAAAGGACGCTGATCGAATCGAACAATGAGCAAATCAGCATCCGTCGTCAGTGCGAGTTGCTGGGCCTCAATCGGTCGACCTACTACTATACACCGGCCAGCGAGTCCGAATTCAACCTGCATTTGATGCGGCTGATTGACGAACAATACCTGAAGACGCCATTCTACGGCTATCGCAAGATGACCGCCCAACTGCATCGCATGGGCTACGAAGTCAATCACAAGCGAGTTCAGCGCTTGATGCAGAAGATGGGCATCCAGGCCATCTATCCAAAGCCGAAGACGACGATCCGATCATCCGAGCACAAGATCTATCCCTATCTGTTGCGAGGCATGACCATTACACGTCCGTTTCAGGTCTGGAGCAGCGACATCACCTACGTGCCTATGCCCAGTGGATTCATGTATCTGGTCGCCGTCATAGACTGGTACAGCCGTTATGTTATCTCTTGGCAACTCTCGAACACGTTGGATGGTCGTTTTTGCTTGGACACCTTGCAGCAGGCGCTGCTAACCGGAATACCGGACCTGTTCAACACGGACCAGGGCGTTCAGTTCACAGCATCGGCTTACACCTCTTGTTTGGAACAAGCTGAGATTCGCATCAGTATGGATGGCCGTGGTCGGGCACTGGACAACATCTTCATCGAGCGGCTCTGGCGAACGGTCAAGTACGAAGACCTCTATATCAGGGAGTATTCTACCGTGCAAGCGCTGGCTGATGGTCTCGAAGCATACTTCCGCTTCTACAATCGGGAGCGTCTGCACCAGAAGTTAGACTATCGCACGCCAGCCGAAGTGCACTTTGCCGCACGAGGATAAAGATGGCCGATTGCGACCCCCTTATCACCTGGCTTCTCATTCTCTCGACGGCAGCGACCTTTTGTCAAGACGGCAGATTTTCCTTTCTTTTCTTGCCTCTGACGAAAAATCTGCCATCGACGATGACGCTTGACCGTTTCAGAACCTTGATGGTTGACAAAAGCCCGCTGCCGTGAGGTGGCTCCGCGACCAGGTTGCTAAGGGGGAGTGTAGCGAGCGTATCGCCGTCAACCCAAGTGAACATAAGACTAAGCTCTGTTCAATTTCGTTTTCACCTTATTTTCACCGTTCCGTGGTCTTGACATTGGCGTCATTGCGTTTGTTCACGCCTAACTTGGCGTAGATGTGGGAGATGTGGGTGCGCACCGTGCCGAGGCTGATGCCGAGGTCGTCGGCAATGTCTTGATAGCGTGCCGGCCGCGTCAGGTGCACCAGCACAAGGCGTTCTCGATCGGTCAGTTGGGCCGCCTGGCGGCGTTGAGTATCGGAAACGGTGGCAACCCACATCTCCGCCGCGGCCGGATGATCCAAAACCGCCAACAACGGCGCGAGCGCAGGGATGTCGATGATGAAGCGTACGTAGCCAGTATCAACTGCCAGATCGAGCGCGTGGCTCAGGGCTTCTTCAGCCTCCTGGCGTCGTTCCAGCTGCAGATGGGCCCATGCCGACAGGGCATAGAGTTCGGCGACAAAGAGCCGGCTCTCCAGGCGCTCTGCCTGGGCGAAGGCGGCTGCAAACCGTGGCATTACGCTTTCAAGTTCAATGCCCCTGGCGATCGTTATCTTCATAAGGATGATAAAGTAAAATAGGTTTTCGGTGGTGATTTCGTTATCAAGTCGCACACCAAAAGCCGTGGCGAAGTGCCAGGCACGTTCGAGTTGACCTTGTCGCACCAACTTATGAAGGTGTAGTCTATTGAGCTGTGGAATTGTACTCACTGTGTCCTGGGGCCAAGACGCTTCAATCTCACTTGATTTACCCGTAACACGAGCCATACCGAAGAGGGCGTCTAGTGAGGCAATTTCACTGATGGTATCGGGATCGGCCAGACGCCGGGCCAGTGCCAGGGCCGACTGCTGCTCGCGCTGCGCTGCTTCGATATCATCCATCCAGTAGTGAAGATTCATCGCATTCACATGTGCAAGCGCCAACTCCTGTATCACAAATGAACCGTTCGCCGGCACGGCGGCCACGAGTTCTTGGTGCATTGCCAGTGCTTCGCGCGGGTATCCACGATGGGCCGAGAGCTGCGCTCGATCTATCCGAACGGAAATCACAATGTGGTCAAAGCCCGCGTCTCGGAACGCCTCAATTGCCTGACTACCGAATGTTAACGCGTAGTCGAACTGCCCTTCGTACCACGCGAGATGCATTTGTACGTACGCCAACAGGCCCTGGATCAACGGTTCAGCATCTGCCAGACAGTGATTTTTGTCCTGGACGAGTTCCCTGACAGTGTCGAATTCACGCTGGTAGAACCGAGCAATGATGGTGAAAATGGTGAGTTCGGCTTGGGCGCGCCGACGCTCCTCCGCCGTCAGCTGGGCTAATGCCAGGGCGGCGTCCGTGCGCGCGACCCACTCGATTAGATTTGTCTGGACGCGCAACATCTCCAGCAGACACCAATCCAACAGCAGATGCGGGTATTGGTCGAGGGCATTGTTCGGGAAGCGTGTCAGCCAATCCTGCGCCTGCTGGGTATCGCCGCGCATCATCTCGGGACGCACAGCCGCTTCCAGAATGGCGGCAGCCAGCGATAGATCATCTGCGCACAGAGCATGCTGCACCGCTGCGGTGACCTGGTTGTGTCGCGCCAGCCAGGTTGCCGCGCGGTGGTGCAGTGTGGCGATGGCTGCGCGGCTATGCGTCCTTTGAAGCTGGGCCTTTAGCAGTTCCTGAAAAAGATGATGGTAGCGAAACCACTTGCGTTGGCTGTCCAACTGCACCACCGGCACGCCGCCTTCCACCATCTTTGATAACAATGGGTCCGCATTCGCAGTGTCGGTGACAATCGCAGAGAGTGACGCATTGAAGCGGTCCAGAATCGAGGTCCTGAGCAGGAAATCACGCATTGCGGATGGGAATGCATCCAGGATTTGCGAGGTCAGGTATTCGACCAACCAGTCCTGTCCACTATGGCCGGCGGTCAAGAGTTCGTCGATATCGGGCGTATTCCTTGCTGCCGCGACGATCAACTGCAAGGCCACGATCCAGCCCTCTGTACGCTCAACCAACCGCGTCATCGCCTCGAATGTGAGGGGCGGAAAATCGCGGTGGGCCAAGTAGGTCTCTATCTCGTCCCGTTGAAAGCGCAGTTCGGCCTCGCTCATCTCCAACACCTGTTCTGCCGCGTAGAGCCGGGTCAGCGGCCCATAGATGGCCTGACGCCCGAGGAGCATAAAGCGTAATCGTGATGGCCGCCGTTCCAGTGCCAGGGTCATCAGTGGGGCCAGCTCCGGCGAATCGACGTGGTGCAAATCGTCGAGGACCAGGAGAATTGGGGTGTCGTTGTCCCCGTCTGAGACTTGGTCGACCGTGCCAAGCATGACTTCGAGCGCGCGCATCGGGTGTGGCTCCGGCGTATCGAGCATCGGCTCGACCGCGACCATAATTCCCGGCACGACAGGTTGCAGCGCGGCCGCGAGATAGCGGACGAATTGTACGGGCGCATCATCGCCAGGATCCAGTGACAGCCAGGCGCTCTGAGCAGCAAGTCCACGCGCCTCGATCCAGCGGCTGACAAGCATGGATTTGCCGTAGCCAGCCGGCGCGTGGACAAAGACGACCGGCGTCGTCTGCCAACGGTCAAGCCGCGCGTAGAGGCGTGGCCGATCCAATATCTGAGGCGTCGGCGTCGGTCGCGTTACTTTGCTATAGAGAATGGCCATCTGGACGAGCCTCACAGATATCCCGACACGAATATTCGTGAACGCGGGCAGTATATCATATGAATATCATATGAATTGGCTGATTCATCCGATAGATTCTCCATCCGATCTCCGGTATCATTGCAATCGTATGGGCAGAACATGCCAACTTCCAGCGGATGGAAGATGGGTAGTTTTGGCGCGGCCCAAGAAATTGCGGCCGGAGTTGCGGTCCTCAAAGAAATCATGCCCATGATCGGGGCGGTCACCGGGGATGAACTAGCCGGTGAGCGTGCACTATCTATGCTTCTGCGTGTTCGAAAAGGGACCCCAGGTACAGAACCTTGCGGTCTGCCAAGTGGTGCGTCAGTCCGTTTTGCCAAAACAAAACTGGACACAAAACATAGTGAAGGAGCATTTGCGAATATCTAGGAGCAATCATTGATGAAAAGAAAGCGTCCGTTCTTTGAGAGGTCATACTGGGGTGTATCCGGGTCAAGATAGAGAAGCGGGGGCGGCCTCGACGGATTTGCAGGTCGATCCGCTGGCAGAGATCATATCCCCCCCACGTCTATCCGATCGAGAACCCGGTATCCACATCAGCGAGTGTGAACCAACGCAATCGCCGGGCATCAACGCGGTGGAAGGCGAGGACTACTACTGCGGCGTCTTCACCGTGCCCCAGAACTGGGACGAGCCGGACGGCCCTGCCCTCGACCTGGCCTTTGTCGTGGTCAAGGCGACTGGCGAAGAGCCTGCGTCCAATGCCCTGATCTTTCTCGCCGGCGGTCCTGGCCAAAGTGCTATGACCAAACCCATCCATGGCTATCAGCGTCTGCAGGAAAACCACGACATCATCCGCTTGGACCAGCGCGGCACGGGATTCAGCCAGCGCCTGGGCTATGAAGAGTGCCTGGTCTTGGCCCTGCAGAATGATGCGCCGCCGGCCCAGATCGAAGCCTTGCGGGCCGCAGCCTACAACCCGTTGGAGGAGATTTCAACGCCGCTGGACCCTGACCGAGCAGGACATCCCCGTGCTCAACGAGGTCTGCTGGGCGCAATTTACCGCACAGGGGCTCGATCTCAGTCAGTTCACGAGCGCGGCCAGCGCACGCGACGTGGTGGAACTCCTCAAGGCGTTGGACTATGCGGGCTTCACGCTCCACGGCGTCTCCTATGGCACACGCCTGGCCATGACGATCATGGCTCAACTGCCCACCTACGACGACGCGCCGGCACTGCGTTCCGTGGTCCTGGACTCGGCCTTTCCGCCTTCCATCTACACGATCGCCGCGTTTCCGCGCAAAGATCACGACTTCATGCTGCAGCTGCTGGCGGAGTGCCGGGCGGATGCCGGGTGTCGCCAGGCGTACCCCAATTTGGACGTGCGGCTGGCTGCGTTGCTAGACAGGCTTGAGGAAGAACCGCTCACCGCCAACGGGGAGACGGTCACGCTGGATGATGTCGTTGCCCAACTGGGGATACTCGATGCGACGCAGGCCGCCTACCTGCCCAAGATGATCGCAGAACTGGAGGCGGGTCTGTTGGACACCTATCTGGCATTGCGCGATGGGATGGTCGGCGCCGATCTACCGGAAAACTATGCGGGCGACCTAGACCGCAGTGACCCGGTGCAGGCCTTTATCGCCGATGTCTATGATGCCACCGGCGGCGGCGTTCCGGGATTGGAAACGATCGTCTACCTCAATTTTTCCCTCGTCGATGAGGATCCGCTGGCAGCCCTGCAGGCCCTTGTCGAGGAAGCCTTTAGCGGCGAAACAGCCGATCAACTCAATGCGAAACTGGCAACGCTGACCGCCGAGGCGATCGCGGAATCGCCTTACGTCGCACAGCTCCAGGCGGACTTCGCGGCCGAGATGGGCATGGGCGATCCCGAGGCCTTGGCAAAGCTCGAATTGGCCCAGCAGCGCCAATCGGTTGCCGGCAGGCTCGCGTGGTCATTCTTCAACACGATCCACTGCGTCGAAGATGTCCCGTTTGAACGGTTTGAGGATGCCGTCAACAGCTATCACGACCTGGCCTTCCCGCAATTGAGCAATCTGGCATTATCGCAAACGATGGCAGACCTTTGTCGTAACTGGCCTGTGGCAGCGGCGCCCATCCAGGTCAAAGACCCGGTGAGCAGCACGGTGCCGACGCTGATCCTGCAAGGCGCCTACGACAGGCGGACGCCGGTCTTCATGGGCAAGCGTGCCGCCCGCGAACTGACAAACAGCACCTACGTCCTTGTGCCGCAGGCAGGGCATGAGATTTGGGCATTCGCGGGTGACTGCACGGGCCAGATCGCCACCGCCTTTGTTCAAGATCCGGACGCTGACCTTGATCTGAGCTGCCTGGACGCGCGCAAGCCCAAATGGGCATTGCCGGACGGTTCAGCCACGAGTCAGATAACACCGGAGCAGATGGGGAACGCCACCTACAGCGGCATCTACGACGAGCCGGTCACATTGGAAGACGGCGTCTACGAAGGCGAGCCCTTTGAGGAGGGCGGCGCGTCGCGGCCGGTCGTCACCTACTTCGACAACACGCTGGTCTATGGTGACCTGGACGGCGGCGACCTGGACGGCGACGGGGTGGACGATGCCGTGGCGCTGCTGGTCGAGAATTCGGGCGGCAGCGGGTCCTTCTTCTACGCCGGCGCCCAACTGAACCGCAGCGGCGAGGCTGCCGACGCGGGCACGGCCCTGCTGGGCGACCGCGTCCAACTCATCTCCATGGAGATCGCAGAGGGCCAGGTAACGGCCGAGATTGTGACCCAGGGACCGGACGAGGGCATGTGCTGCGGCACGCTCAAGGTGCGCAAGACGCTGGCCCTGCAGGATGGCCAATTGGCTGAAATCGCGTCCGAAGAGCTGGGCACGGTCTCGCTGGACGACCTGATGGGCACGCAATGGATGCTGCACCGTCTGAACTTCGACCAGCCGCCCCTTGTCGACGTGATGATCTCGGCCGATTTTGCCGATGGCATGGTGTCGGGCGCCGGTGGCTGTAACAACTACAGCGCCGCGGTCACGAGCGAGGGCGGCCAGCTTCTGACCGTTGGCCCCATTGCCGCCACGGCCATGGCCTGTGACGAAGAGCTGGAGGCGCTGGAGGCAGACTATCTGGCTGCCCTGCAGGCCGCCACCGGGTGGCGGTTCTTCCCGGGCCAGTTGGCCGTCGACTATGAGACGGCAGGCGGTGAACAGGGAACGCTCTTGTTCAATCTATTAGATCGCGCCGATACAGGAATTTGGTCACAATGAAATTGTCCGATAATCGACGAAAAACTGCTGCTGTTTTCGCCATATTCTTTTTCCTCTTTTGGACGTTAGTGCTTCTGGCCGGCGCCGACAAACCACCGCCGCTTGGGTTCCTCTGGATCGTCCTGGCCGTGGTCGTTTGCGCGGTCGTCGTTTACTGGCGCATTCCGACTTACATTGACTGGCAGTGCACGAAGCGATCAGGCCGCTTCTGGCGTGTGATCCTTGATGGGTTTGTCGCCGGCCTTCTCGTAGCCCTGCCCTTTGCGCTTGCGGGTGGTGGCGAACCATCCGTTACGCCGCAGGCGAGCGATTATGTTATCTGGTTTATCGTTGTCGGCTTGATGGGTGTAATCAATTCCGTGGGGCTCTATTCTGCGAGCACATTCGTGTATAGAGCGGTCTCTGGCCGGGAAAGCACCGGGTAAACGAAGTCGTTCACGAATTGTTTTTCCGAATGCGTGTACAGAGCCGCCATCGTACCGGTGAAGTAGCGGCAACGTATTCCGCTTCTTGTCAAATTGTAGGCCCCTGGAACCATCCACAGGAAGAAGTATCATTATGAAACTTGATGAAATCAAGCCGGATGCCACCTCGTCCGAGCAGGTTCGCGGGCAGGACTATCACCGCTTTCTCAGCCGCATGCTGTATGACTCTCCCCTGCACAGGCTCTCAGGGAAGATCGCACTTGTTGCCATCATGGTCGTGATCGTACTGCTGTCCAGTGTGATCTGGAGCACCTGGCTCACGCCGCTTTCCAATGGCTGGCTCGTGTTACTGGCGGTCGCAGTTGCCTTCCTGGGTTCACTGGTGGGCCTGGTATGGCTACGCTACCTTGATAGGCGGGAGCCCGAGTCCTGGTGGTACTGGATCGGTGTCCTGGTCTTCGCCATGCTCTTCACTGTTACACCAGCAGTGGTATTCAATTCCATCAGCCCCTTCGTTTTTACGATTGGGTTCAACGAAGAATTCTGGAAAGTAGTGCCCCTGCTATTGCTCATTCTGTTCGCACCGACCACGGTTAACGGCGTCCGGGATGGCATGATCTATGGCGCCCTGGGCGGCTTTGCCTTCAATATGGTAGAGATTGCTGACTATTTTCTGCTGGATACCTATCCTGCACAAGGGATTGCTGCCGGTCTGGTCGAGGCATTGGCTCGCCTGAGCTTCTGGGGCATCGGCGTCCATGTGATCTGGAGTATGCTGGTGGGCGCCGGCATCGGGCTGGCGGTACAGACGCAGAACCGCAGAACGAAAATTCTGGCGCCGCTGGGCGCCTATCTTCTGGCAGCCATTACCCACGGCATCCAGGATATGGGTGGAGGCGTGATATTGATGGCGGTAGCCATGTCCATGTTGTTGACTCTGCAAGGGGCTGAGGTCGATGTGAACGATCCGACAGCAGGACCGGAAATAATCAGTGAAAACTTGCGCTGGATCACCCGGATTGAGGCCATTTTGATCAACATAATCATCTTGCCCATCGTTATCGTTTGTTTGCTCAAGAGCGGTAACTGGGAACGGCAGGTGATTCAAGAGGGATTGGCAGATGAAAGTGACGCTGTGATTACGCCGGAGGAGTATGAAGGGGTGAAGGCCGAAAGACGCTTCAGGCTGCGGCGCCTCCCCGGTTTCCCAAGACGCATCGGGCGACAGGTCCGCAACGCTCAGAATCGCCTGGCCTTCCACAAGGCATATTTGAAACGCAAGAGTCGGCCGATCGAGGGAGATCCATTAATCGAGTACTATCGTGCTGAGGTCATCCGTCTGCGCAGCGGTGCTGAGCAGGAGTTTTCTGCCCAATGAATGCAACCATGAATAGAACCATGCCTGGCCACTTCGTATTGGCTCTTTTGGCCATCTTGTCCGCTCTATCCCTGTTGACCGGTTGCAGTGTTGTGCAGAGGGCCGAACTCTCGGGCATGCAGGCGGCCGCCGGCATGATCGGCGCGGATACCTGGGATGATCTGCTGGTGAACTTCACCGACAACCTCTTTTTGTGCGACGCGCCCGGCGCCGTCTTGTTGGTGGATTCGCCACAGGGTCGTTTTCTGAAAGCCACCGGCGTTTCCCGCGTCGTGGCTCAAACGCCGATGGACGTGGGTGATGCCTTCGAGATCGGTAGCATCACCAAATCCTTCACCGCCGCCGTGGCCCTGCAATTGCAGGAGGAAGGTGTCTGGTCCCTAGACGATCCCTTGGCACAGTGGCTGCCGGAGATGGCTGCCCTGGTGCCCAATGGGGACCAGATGACCTTGCGCCAGTTGGCCGGCCACGGGGCCGGGACCTGGGATTATGGCGATCCACTCCTGGAGGCCGGTATGTCTGATGTCAATTTGCGCCGGCAGGCCTTTTCACCGGAGGAGATAATCTCCTATGCCGTGGAAAACGGAGAACCGCAATTCGACCCCGGAGAGGATCGGTCGTACAGCAGCACCAATTTCGTCCTACTGGGCATGGCCCTGGAAGCGGCGGCGGGTCAGTCGATGGCTGAACTCTACCAGACACGCATTTTTTTCCCGCTGGGGATGACCAGTACATGGCTTCCAGCAGGTATTCCGACAGAAGGCCGGCTTGCGGATGGCTACTTCACGGCGGAGGACGATAGTGATGAAGGCGCCAGCCTGGTCAATGCGACCGATTGGAACGTTTCCCAGGGTTGGACCGCGGGTGCGATTGTCAGCACAGCCGAGGACATGGCCCTCTATACCGAAGCCCTGGTCGCCGGGACGCTTTTCAGTGATCCCGACTCACTGGCCCAGATGACTGCTTTCCAGAAAGTGGATCCGGTCAAATTTGGCTTGATGACCGGTTACGGCCTGGGAATCGGGGTGATGCCTCTCGATGCCGCTGAAGCCTGGGGACATACCGGCGGGACCCCGGGCTATGCGACGCTGATGATGATCATTCCCGAAAAAGAGACCAACCTTGTCTATCTGACCAATAGCGCAGATTGCAACGTCGCCCTGCTGTCCTCAGCCATCGAGGATTCACTACTGGACAACTGATCAATGGATAGCACTATCTTGGATGCAAACGCATTCGACCACCCATTACATCGATTGGGAATATGACCTGGCTGACGCTTTTGCGCCCTGGGGTGAGCTGAGCCGGCGACTCGATCGCGACCGTCACGACGCGGAGGGGGGTGGGCAAGCAAGAATGTCTCTGAGGCCACGTTCCTGGCGATGACCTGCCCGGGCCGCTGGTCAACACGGTGGAGGCAGAGGGCACGTCGCCGGTGGGCACGGTTATGCTGAGTCGCCGTCATTCAGTTTGATTGGCAACCTGCTGACATTCTCCGTGCGCTTCTTGACCATTCCACTGATCGTTGCGCTGCTGCACCGACGTCCCTATTGGAGTGCGGCGATTCCCGTGCCGCGCCGGCGATTTCAGCCACAACCCGGCCTACAATCTCATCTTCCGGCTGTTCAACGGTTGTGGTTTCAATATCGTAGTCGCGCACCTGTTCCCACAGCTGGTGGCCGCTGAAGGTGTCAGTCAATTTGGCCGAATAGCGAAATATCTACACGCTGTCTAAACGCTGTAGAGCGCGTCAATGTAACGCCTGAGCAGTTCGCTGACAACCCCGCGCATGGGCAGCGTTGCGGCCATGCCGTAGACCGGCGCCATGCCGCTCTCCTCCGTGGGGTGGGCCTTGACGTAGGCGACCGACGCCTGGAGATCCTCTACGAAGCGCTGGGCCACGCCGGGCTGGGCGTGACGTTTGGTGACTGCGATGTGAATCGCCGGCGGATGGTGCAGCCCGTTGAGGCTCCAGCCGCGGGCGCTCATCTGCGCCATGACGGCGTAGATGTTGAGCGTGCGCGAGCCAAAGGCGATCACCCAGAGCGGGTCGCCCAGCACCTGCAGATCCGGCATATGATCAATGTGGCCACGGATGTAGCGCGCCGCCGCCAAGATGCCGCGCGTCGCCTCCAGGTAGCCGGCCTCGCCGTAGCTGAGCATGGCCGCCCAGCAGGCTGCGCTCAACCCACCGGGGCGGCTGCCCGCCAGCGTCGGCGAAAAGTAGAGGCCGCCGGGCCACTCCGTGGTCGTGTAATACTGGTAGCGACGCAGGGCGAGCCCACGGTAGAGCACCACAGAGGTGCCCTTGGCCGCATAGCCGTACTTGTGGGTGTCGGCCGATAGGGATGTCACGCCGGGGACGCTGAAATCGAAGGGCGGCACGCCTGCGCCAAGCTTGCGTGCCCAAGGCAGCACAAAGGCCCCGAGACAGGCATCGCAGTGGAAGCCGATCCCGTGGACCTGCGCCAGCGCAGCCAACTCGGCAATCGGATCGATGACGCCGTGGGGAAACGAAGGTGCCGAGCCGACGAGCGCAATCGTGTTGGTCGTGATCGCCTTGGCCGTCGCCTGCACGTCGGCGCGAAAGTCCGTGCCGACCGGAATCTGCACGAGCTTGATGCCAAAGTAGTGCGCCGCCTTTTCGAATGCGGCGTGGGCCGTCGACGGCACGATCAGCTCCGGCGCGTCGATGCCCTGCTCGAGCCGCGCCCGGTCGCGATAGCTCTTCATGGCCAGCAGGATACTCTCCGTACCGCCGGAGGTCACGGTGCCGACAACGGGATCTGGCGTGGCATCCGCTCCGAGCATGCTTGCAGTCATGGCCACAATCTCGGCCTCAAACTTCACCGTGCTGGGCCAGATGTCGGCATGCAGCGGATTCGTTTGCGAGCTGAGCGCATAGGCTTGATTGAGAAAGGCAACATGCTCTGGATCGCCCTCGTAGACCGCGCCCGAGACGAGCCCTTCCGACCACTTCTTATTTTCCCGCGCGGCAAATTCGCCAAGATCGTCCAGTATGTCGGCCCGGGCGCAGCCCGTTGCGGGCAGGCGCCGGTAGGTGGGCTGCTCGTCGCGGTAGGGATGGAGGGAGGCTTCCAGCTCCGGCATCAGTTCGGCATACTGCGCCTCAATGTAGGCGCGCACGGGCGGCAGGCGCTTCAGCCACTGCTCTACTTTCGCCAAGGCAGGGGCTGGAAGACGATTGAGAAGGTCAAAGAGTTGGTCCATGGGGCGGAGTTTTCGCTTTCACGTGATTGGGTGCAATCTTCTTTGCTGGACGGCACTACCGGACAGTCGCGTCCCCTATCCATTCAGACGCGCATAGAGTTTGTGGTTCTGGCGATAGAGGGTGCGGAATGCCTGGTAGAGTTCTTCGTAGCGGGCGCGGTGGGCTGAGTTGGGGAAGTAGGTCGCCGCAATGGGCACGTGGCGATCGAGTTCCTCCACGCCAACGTAACCTAGCGCAACCGCGCCGAGTAGACCGGCTCCGCGCGTGTTTACCTGCAGCGGCTGCTCGATGACGCGAATCTCCCGGTCCATGACGTCGGCGAAGATTTGGCCCCACAGCGTCGACTGCGCGCCGCCCCCCGCCAGGTTGAGCGCCGTCAACGGGCGCTTGATGAACCGTTCGACCGATTCCATCAGCCAGCGCGTGTTGTAGGCCACACCCTCCAGTACCGCCCGGATCAGATCGGCACGCGTGTGCTGGAGACTCAGGTTGTGAAAGCCGCCACGCAGCGTACTGTTGTCTACCGGCGCACGTTCGCCGTTGAGCCAGGGTGTGAAGATCAGGCCCTGGCTGCCCGGTGGCGACTCTTCTGCCAGCTCGGTCATGCGCGGCAGAGCGTCTGCAGGGGCTGCCGTGCCCAGGGTATCACGGGCGAAGAGGAGGCTGTCGTGCAGGAAGGCGAGCGCGCCGCCGGCGATCTCCTGCTCGTTGATCAAGAGGTAGCGACCCGGAATGGCTGCAGGTAGCGAGGCCATGTTGTTCAACAGGTCGGTCTTTTTGAAGGGAACGTGGCAGACCAGCCAGGAAGACGTGCCGATGTAGAGATGCGCGGCATAGTCGCGCACCGCACCTGCGCCCACGGCCGCAGAATGGATGTCGGGCGCGCCGCCGGCAACCAGTACCCCATCGCTCAGACCCAATTCTGCTGCCGCTTCAGTCGATATTGTGCCCACGAGGTCTACACTTCGAATAATGTCGGGCAGCTTCTCTCGCTCCACGCCGGACAGGCGCAGCAGGGTCGGATCGTAGTCAATTGCGTCGATAGTACGATTGTCCGTCACCCAATGCAGCGTGATGGCGCCGGGCGTCGTTGCGCAGCGTCCGGTGAGACGCAGGTTGAGGTAATCCTTGGGCTCAAGGAATTTGTAGGTTTGGCGATAAATTTCAGGCCGCTCATGTTTGAGGAAGAGAATGTGGGCGATGGAATCCTTGCCTGAGTGGGTGGGGATGCCGCCCGTGCGCCGCAACCAGGCCCAGAGCTTATCCACGCCATAGCCTTCGACGCGCAACGGTCCCCATGTTATCTGATTGACATATTTCTTTCCCCGACTGTCCATCCAGATGATGGCATTGTGAAGAGGCGCGCCTTCTTCATCTACCGTAACCGTGCCCGACCATTGGCTCGTGCAGCAGATTCCTGTGATCCGTTCACGCGCGACGTTGGCTTGCGCCAACATGCGCCGCGTTGCGCGCACGATGGCCTGCCACCACTCGTGGGGATCCTGCTCGACGCCGTGTGCGCCGACGAAGTGGAGCTGAGTTGACTCGCGTGCGCTGGCCACGACCTCTCCCGCCGGTGTAACCAGCGCCACTTTCGGCCCTGACGTGCCGAGATCAATGGCTAGAATGTATGGTGTGCTGATATTTGACATAATACTGATTTGACCGAATTGGCGATCTGGGTGCTGCTCGTTATTATACCTGCAAACCTATCGCTCAATTAGCAGGAAGAAAATCTCTATGTCAAAACGGCGCCTACGCGACCTGGGCATCACCATCGGATCACTCTCGCCCGGACCGCTGAATGCAATCACGGATGTACCGGGGATCTGGGTCGGTCACACGACGCTGCTTTCAGACGAGCCGCGGGTAGCCAGGACGGGCGTCACGGTGATCGTCCCGCGTGGGGATGAAATCCGCAAGGACTACTGTTTTGCCGGTGTCCACACGTTCAATGGCAACGGTGAGATGACGGGCACCCATTGGATTGAGGCATCCGGGCTGCTCACGTCGCCGATCGGGCTCACGAACACCTACTCCGTTGGCGTCGTCCACGATGCCCTCATCGAGTGGGGCATCACGCGCCACGGCGGCGGCTACGGCCTGCCGGTCGCTGCGGAGACCTGGGACGGCTGGCTAAATGACATCCGTGCGTTTCACGTCACCAAGGGGCATCTCTTCGCCGCCATGGAAAATGCCGGTCCCGGGCCAGTTGAAGAGGGCAATGTGGGCGGCGGTACGGGCATGATCTGCCATGACTTCAAGGGCGGCATCGGTACCAGCTCGCGCCTGGTTGAGACGCCCAGCGGCGCCTTTACAGTCGGTGTACTGGTGCAGACCAATTACGGTGACCGCCAACAGCTGCGCATTGATGGCGTGCCGGTGGGCCAGCAGATTGACGGCTCGCTGGTGCCGCTGGCCTTTGACCAGCGACCCGACGGCAGCTCAATTATCGTCATTCTGGCCACAGACGCCCCGCTCATTCCGGCGCAGTGCAAGCGCCTGGCGCAACGCGCCACCGTTGGACTGGCGCGCACCGGCGGCGTTGGTCACGACGGCAGTGGCGACATCTTCTTGGCCTTTGCCACGGGCAATCATATTCCGGCTGAAGCGGAAGATCCGATCGCTCTGCAAATGTTGCCGAACTATCAAATGGATTTTATCTTCGAGGCGGCCGCAGAAGCCACCAAGGAAGCGATTCTCAACGCCTTGGTCGCGGCCGAAACCATGACCGGCTTTCAGGGCCGCACCGTCTACGCCATGCCCAATGACTTGGTGCGTGATCTGGTTGTCAGAACCGATTAGCACGGTCTGAGCCCCTAAATAGGCTCCTATTTTGACCGAAGCCCTCCCTGTGTTAGGGTAGCGGTTCAACCTTGAAGCTGCCGACAGAGGAGTTCATTATGGCACTAGCAAAAAGTGGAGATACCGTGCGGATCCACTACACCGGCACGTTGACTGACGGCTCGCAGTTCGATAGCTCGACCGGGCGCGAACCACTCGAGTTTACCCTGGGCGATGGCATGGTCATTCCGGGATTCGATACCGCGGTCGACGGCATGAGCATCGGTGAGAGCAAGACCTTCGATATTCCGGCCGATCAGGCCTATGGCGAGCGCCGCGACGAGATGGTCATGACCGTCTCGCGTGATGAGTTTCCCGACCACATCGAACCCGAGGCGGGCCAGCAGCTGCAGATGCAGCAGGGCGAACAGGTTTTTGTTGTCACCGTGACGGATGTCAACGATGAGGCCATCGTGCTCGACGCCAATCATCCGCTGGCCGGTGAGGATTTGACCTTCACCGTAGAGCTGGTAGAGATTGTATAGCGAAAGCACGAAGAAAGATGACCCCGATCTGCACAGAGAGCGTTACAGGCGACACAGAGGGTGCAAGCGAATTTAGCAACTCACTGTGGCGCTCGCACCAAATCTCCAGGCAGCTCGGGGCACTTCTCTGCACTGCTCTCCGCAACACCGCATCTTTATGCCGGTTGACCGAGCCCCACTGACAGCGACCTGACGCCCCATATCTCTTCAGCATACTGGCGGATGGTTCGATCCGATGAAAAGAAGCCACAGCGTGCAGCGTTGAGGATCGACATGCGCGTCCAGTCGTCGCCATTGCGATAGGCCGCTGACGCGGCTTCCTGCGCCTTGATGTAGGCGGCATAGTCGGCGCAAACCATGTATCGATCATCATATAGCAAAGAATCGACGATTGGCCGAAAGAGGTCTCGATCGCCATTGGAAAAGGTCCCGTTGCCAATACTATCAATGGCCCGTTTGAGTTCTCCATTCGTATAGTAAAGAGCCTGGGGATTGTACCCCTCTGCCTTGCAGGCAAGAACCTCCGGTGCCGTCATGCCAAACAGGAAAAAATTCCCGGCGCCAACTCGCTCACGGATCTCAATATTGGCTCCGTCCAGCGTGCCGATGGTTACGGCGCCGTTGAGGGCGAATTTCATGTTGCCCGTACCTGACGCCTCTTTGCCGGCCAGAGAGATCTGCTCTGACAGATTGGCCGCGGGGTAGATCCGCTGGCCGAGGGTGACGTTGAAATTGGGCAAATATGCGACCTTGAGCCGTGCGGCGGTGATCGGATCGTTGTTGACCGTCATGGCGACATCGTTGATCAGCTTGATGATCAACTTGGCCATGACGTATCCCGGCGCGGCTTTGGCTCCAAAGATAAAGGTGCGCGGCGTCATCTCACGCCCGGGATTATCGTGGAGGCGGTGGTAGAGCGTAATGATATGGAGGACATTGAGCAACTGACGCTTGTACTCATGCAGCCGCTTGACCATGACGTCAAAGAGCGAGTTGGGGTCGACGACGACATCCAATTTTTGCTCGATCAGCTTGGCTAGATCGATCTTGTTTGCTTGCTTGACGGCATGCCATTGGTGGCGGAAGGCCGCATCATCCACCACCTTTTCCAGCCCACTTAACTGGTTCAGATCGCGCAGCCAGCCGCCGCCGATCTGTTCGGTGATAAGCCGGCTTAGGCGCGGGTTTGCCAACCGCATGAAGCGACGCGGCGTTACGCCATTGGTCTTGTTGTTGAATTTTTCCGGCCATAGTTCGTAGAAATCATGCAGCGTATATTCGCAAAGCAGGTCCGTCTGCAAGGCGGCCACGCCATTGATCGAAAAACTGGCGATGCTGGCCAGATAGGCCATGCGCACGCTGCGTTCGCCGCCTTCTTCAACGATCGACATGCGCGCCACCCGGTCAGGATCGCCGGGAAAGCGCGCCTCTACCTCATCCAGGAAGCGCTGGTTGATTTCATAGATGATCTCCAAGTGGCGAGGCAGCAGCCTGCCCACTAGTTCAATCGGCCATTTTTCTAGCGCCTCAGGAAGAAGCGTATGACAGGTGTAGGCAAAGGTGCGGCTCGTGATCGCCCACGCCTCGTCCCAACTCAGCCCGTACTGATCGATCAAGAGGCGCAACAATTCGGGGATGGCAATGACGGGATGAGTGTCATTGAGTTGGATAACAACCTTGTCGGGAAATGCGGTCCAATCCGTGTTGCGCAGAAAAAAGCGGCGAATAATGTCTTGGAGCGAGCACGCAACAAAGAAATATTGCTGTTTTAGCCGCAGTTCACGGCCCTGGGGCGTGTTGTCATTGGGATAGAGCACCTTGGTGATATTTTCCGTGCTGATCTTTTCTTCTACCGCCAATGCATAATCACCGTAGTCAAACTTCTGGAAGTCGAATTCGTTGGTGGCGCGCGCCCGCCACAGACGCAACATATTGACCGTGCCCGTAGCATAGCCGGGCACCATGGTGTGGTAAGGCTCGCCCAACACGCGCTCGGCTGGCGCCCAGCGCACGCGATAAGCGCCATCGGCATCCGTCTCCGCGACCGTCTGCCCGCCAAAGCCTACCTCCACCCGGTCGTCCGGTTGGGGAAACTCCCACGGGTTGCCGAATTCGAGCCACTCATCCGGACTCTCAACCTGCCAGCCATCACGGAAGGATTGGGTGAAAATGCCATACTCGTAGCGGATGCCGTAGCCGACCGCCGGCAGGTCCAACGTCGCCATGGAATCGAGGAAGCAGGCGGCCAATCGTCCCAAACCGCCGTTGCCCAGCCCGGGTTCAACATCCTGCGCGCGCAGATCATCCAGCGACATGGGCAGTTCGCCGATGACTTCGTCAGCCAGATGCGTCGTGTCGGTATAGAGCATATTTTTGTCAAGCTGCCGTCCCAGCAGGTACTCGGCTGAAAAATAGTAGACAAACTTCGGGTTGGCGGTATATTGGGCTTCAGTCGTACGACGCCAGCGCTCCATGAGATAATCGCGCACGGTCAGCGAAAGGGTTGTATAGGCATCATAGATACTGGCAGACTGCGGGCTTGAACCAAGGGTGTAGTAGAGATGGTCAAAAAGTGAGACTTGAAAGGCCGTCGGTGTGCGGCCGGCGCGGCCAAATGGTTGGGTCGACTGACTCATGCGGATTGCTCCCTTATTCAGATCATCGGTGCCATTGAATAGCGTCCAGCACAATGGTGAGTTATCTTATGCCCAACTTGGCGATTCTACAACCCATCTCTGTAGGCTATCTTGATGCCAAATTAATGGTAAGACGATTCACTGTGAAGGAGCTGATGTTATGACGCTGTACTGTTTTCAGCGATTTCCCCGCCGCTGCGTAGCGTTAGTCATTTCGCTTGTGCTTGCAATCTGTTCCGTTGCGCTGCTGGCGCCAGCGCTCCACGCCGCGGATGAGGATGGCACAATCGTGTTGCCGTCCGGTTTTGTGACGGCTGAGATCAGAGGACTCAACCTGCCGACGGATATGGCTTTCCTGCCCGATGGCAAGCTGTTGGTACTGGAAAAGGGCGCGGGAAACGGCCCGGATGGTGTGGGTGCGATTCGCCTTGTGGTTGACGGCCAAGTTAGGTCTGAGCCGGTCATGACGCTGGCCACCAATCCCAATGGTGATTCGGGGCTGTTGGGTCTGGCGATCGACCCTAACTTTGCGAGCAATGGCTTCATCTACGTCTGGCACGCCACGGGAAGCGGCTCCTTGAACTGGAGCGGGGAGAGCAGGAATCGTCTCTCGCGCTTTGTGGTGGATCGTTCAAGCTATACCATCGATCCGGCTAGCGAACGCATTGTGCTGGACGGCGTCCCGTGGGCGTTGATGCACAATGGCGGTGGCATGGCCTTTGACGCAAGTGGCTTGCTCTACCTGGCCGTCGGCGATGCGATCAACATGGACGCACCGCAAACAACGGGAAGCTTCGGCGGCAAGCTATTGCGCTTCCGACCGACGCCGAATGGGTATACCGTTCCCGCCGATAATCCGTTCGTTGGCGAAGAGGACGCGCTGGATGAAGTATACTCCCTCGGCTTGCGCAATCCCTTCCGCATAGCCCATCGCAACTCGGACAACCGCGTCTATGTGGCCGATGTGGGCAGTGCGGTTTGGGAAGAGGTGAATCTGGCTGCGCCTCGCGCCAATTTTGGCTGGCCCGAGCGGGAAGGTCCCTGTCCCCTGGATGAGTATCTGCCCTGTGCCCCCGCGCCGGCTCGCTATACCGATCCGCGTCTCTACTATGCCCATGCGCCTGAGCAAGGCGGTTCGATTACAGGGCTGGACTTCTATGCGGGGAGCGAATTCCCTACGCCCTATCAAGACCAGCTCTTTTTTGCCGATTTCGATTTGGGCACGATTGAGGTTGGCGAGATACGCGCGGACGGCTTTTCAGTCATTCCCTTTGCCGCCGGCGTACCGGGAATTGTCGACATTGAGTATCACGATCAGGCCCTCTACTATCTGGAAATATTCGGCAAGATTGGCGTCATCCGCTACACGGGCGTATCCAATCAGGTGCCGGTGGCCAGTCTGAGCGCTGATGTTGCGTTGGGGGCGGCGCCCCTGCGCGTGCGCTTTGATGCCGGTGCCTCTTTTGATGGCGATGGCGAGATTGTGGGCTACCGTTGGGCCTTTGGCGACGGCTCAGCCGTTGAAACGACGACGCGTCCCGCCATCGCCCACAGCTATGCCGCTGACGGAACCTATCGCGCCAGCGTTACCGTGATCGATGACGAAGGCGCTGAATCGGAGGCCGCAGAAGTTGAGATACAGGTCTACAGTGGCGAGATCCCCGCAATTCAGTTGACAAACCTCACCGACGCTGGGCGGGCGTTCTTTCATGGCGGCGACCAGTGGGAATATGCGGTTGTGCGCAGCGGTGACGGCGCAGATTTGGATCCCGTGCGCCCCTTTGTGTGGCGTGTGGCCATGCATCACAACCAGCACAGCCATCCCATCATCACCGACCGGGCGACCGAACGCGCCCGCTTTGACGTGAGCACGGATAACCATGGCGGGGCCTGGAACATTTGGTATCGATTCCACCTGACCATGAATACGGCGACAGGCCAGCAAGTCCAGGTCAGCGCTGATATCCGTCCTGCCTGGGTGACGGTCGGTGTTGACAGCCGTCCGGCCCCAACTGCAATCATCGTCAACGGCGGGCGTGAGACGGCACCCTATAGCTACCGCGCAATTGCCGGCACCGAACACACAATCGAAGCCCCTCCTGAGCTCCTGACCGAAGGCGGCGTGGGCGCCTTTGACCAGTGGCACGTCCATGCCGGCGGCTGGCCGGAGGAGACCCTCACCGCCGAGCCGACCGACCTGACTGCGCGATCGTTGACCTTTAGCGTACCGACTACCTCGTCGACCTATACGGCCTACTATCGCTTTGTGCGACCGGCTGACAAAGTCTTTCTGCCTATGATTTCACGCTGAGTCTTTCATCTGGCATGAAGTCCAACTTGTGCCGGTAGTCCGGACTTCATGCCCGTTACGCGTCGGCCAGCACTGCCATGGCGGCATTGCGCCCATTCATGGCAATGACGCTGCCGCCGGGGTGGGTGCAGGCGCCGCAGAGATAGATGCCTTCCATGGGCGTGCGGTGGGTAAGCCGGTTGCTCCACATGTAGTCGGGCAGGCACTCGCCCTGGAAGATGTGGCCGCCGGTGAGGCCAACCTTCTCTTCGATATCGGGCGGCCCCACGACCTCCAGGTGGGCGATGGCGTCAGGGAAGTTGCTGCAATAGCGGCCAATGGATTCGATGGCCAACCTGCCCACCTCGTCACGCCGCGTCTCCCAGCTGCCCTCGGCAAAGGTGTAGGGCACGTACTGGGCGAAGACGCTCATGAGATGCTTGCCGGGCGGCGCAACGGATGGATCGGCCGTGGTCTGGAAGTAGAGTTCGGTCCACAGACGCGGCGGCAGTTCGCCCCGGCGGGCGATGGCATAGCAATCGCGCCACTCCTGCTTCGTCAGGGGCGTGTTGATCTGCGCGGTGTGATGCGCCTCGTTGATGCCCGGCTTGGCCGTGAAGTTGGGCAGTTCGTGCAGGGCCGCGCTGACTTTGACCGTACAACCTTCAATTGGCACGGACTCGACCTGGGCTTGCCAGGCGCCGTCGGCCGCATTGCCCAGCAGCCGCAGCGTGACCTGCGGATCGGCGTTGGAAACGACAACCGGCGCGTTGATGCGGTCGCCGCCTGCCAACTCAACCCCTTCGCCCGGCACAATGCGCGCCACGGGCGTGCCTGCGGCAATCGTCGCCCCTGCAGCCCTGGCGATGTCGGCCAGGATGAAAGAGACCATGCCCATGCCGCCCTTGACATAGCCCCACATGCCGGGTTCGCCACCCTGGCGTCCGCTGGAATGGTGGAAGTTGATGGATGCCGTACCGGGATCGTAGGGGCTGGCGTTGGTGCCGATGACGCCCTGCCCCAGGTAGGCCGACTGCAGCCGCTCATCGTCCAGATAGCGCTCGACATACTCGACCATGCTCCATTCGAAGAGCAGGCCGAGCGCCTCCTCGTCTCCATCGAGGCGCGCCTCGATCTCTGCGCGTGGGCGCCGGGCCGATCCAGAAGTCGTCATCGCTTGCGGGGCGGATGGCATCACGCGTGCGCCGCATGACATCGCCCATGGCGCGCCAGCCCGCGACATCGCCTGGGGCCACGCGGCGCACTTCGGCTTCGCAGCGTTCATCGTCCTCCCACAATTGGATGTAGTCGCCGTCGTCAAAGGGCACAAAGAGACCGGCTGTACCGGCTGTCCATTCATAGCCATAAGCAGGAAAATTAAGCTCCTGGATCACCTTCGGATGCAGCAGACCAGCGAGATAGGCGCAGGGCGATACCGTATAGCCCGGCCACGTCTCTTCCAGCGTGCACGCGCCACCCAGGCGCTCGCGGGCCTCCAGAACGAGCACCCGCTTGCCGGCTTTGGCCAGGTATGCCGCGCAGGTAAGTCCGTTGTGGCCACCGCCGACCACAATGACGTCCCACCGCGTGGCCGCCAGTTCTTGCAACGGCATCGGCAAACCCACGACCCCCATAGAGGAGCGGGCTGAAGGTTGAATAGTTGACATAATATTACCTTTCGTTACTTGGGAAAGAACTGTGTCTTCGATGCGATTATCCATTGCCTATCCACGAATTAGGCGGCGCTCTCCGCGTCATGCCTGGCTCGGCGCGTGCGTCGCTGGCTGCTGCGTCGCGCTGTCTGCCGGGCGTCTGCCGCCGGCACGTGGGGAAGGGGCGCCTCGGTGATCATGCCCGAGGTGATGAGGCGGCGCAGTGCTGCGTCGACGGCGGGATCGGTCGCGAGCGGACGATACGCGGCCAGGCGCTCCTCCACCTCGGCCGTCGCTCGCGCCAGCAGGGTCGGGCTGCCGGCCTTGACGCGATTGTCAGCGCTCTTGCGATCCCAGACTGGACTGGGCATGTAGAGTTGATCAGGCCAGTGGGTAAGCGTGTGGGGGGCGGTGAGCATGTGTTCCATCGTCATCTGCACCGTGACAAGATCGCCCGCCGGCAGATCGTCCAGCGGCTCGATCGGCTTGAGAAAGTGCTTGACCTGTCCGCAGACTTCATTGTCGAAAACAAGCTTGGGCAGGCTGAAGGTCATGACGTAGTCGAGCATGCCCGGTCCCGAGATGGAGTTGATGCCAGCCAGACCCGCCAGCAGCGCGCTGCCAAAGGTCTCGGCCCCGGCCTGGGCATCGAGGGCGCGGGCATCGCTCAGCGCCATATAGGCTTGGGTGGGCAGGCCGAGGCGTTTGCCAATCGCAGCGTACGCCACGTCGAGACGCAGGGCCTGGATGCCCAGCATGGGCGCTGTGGCCTCGCGCATGTGGAACTCGGCCGGCGCACCGCCGAAGAGTACCGGCGTGCCCGGCCGCACCAGCTGCGCCATGACGACGCCGGCCAGCGTGTCGACCGTGTGGAAGACGAGCGCGCCCACCTGCGTCACCGGTGCGATGAGGCCCATGAGCGTCACCGGCACAATCTCCATGGGGATGCCCCATTCCGCACAGTCAAGCAGATTCTGACACGAGTCTTCGCTGTAGCGAAAGTTGCCCGTAGCCGTGATCGTGAAGATACTCATTGGCCGTGCGCGCAGATCGTCGCGATCGCGCCGGAAGAGCGCCATCATCTCGCCCATGCGCGGCACGCCCTCTGCGCTGAACGCGCCGGAAACGATCGGCTTCTCAGTATTGGTGAGGCAGAGGTAGAGCCGCCACGCGTCGGACACCTGCGGCTCGACGTCGGCGGTGGAGAAGGCCGTGGCTGGATAGTCGATATGCGCCAGCCCTTCGCACAGGCGCACGTACTCGACAAAATCCGCGGTTTGGGCGGGCCGTACCGCGTGGGTGCGATGGTCGAGAATGCGCAGACCGCTGGAGCCGGGCGTGAAGCGAACTTGCTCGCCGCCAATTTCGACGTAAGGATTTCCCGCACGGTCGAACAGGGTGAAACAGGCGGGTGCAGTCGCCAATGCCCGGTCAATTGCCGCAGGCGGAAAGAGCAGACGCGTTCCATCCGCATTTTGTTGAAGCCCGCTGTCCAGCAGCCTGTGACGCAACAACTCGCCGCGTATCTCCATGCCGGTGGTGGCCAAAATATGACGAGCTTCGTCGATGATCCGGTCGCAGAGGGCCGGCTGGATCGCGTGGATGATTGGGCGCACAATGCCCTCCGCGTAAATTTGTGTGGATTGGGATACGAATGTTTGAATGGTTTGTGCAGCGTAGCAAATAATTGGTCGGCGGGCAAAGCAAGGAAACCAAAATGCATGTAGACAGCCAATCGATGGTCGATGAATTGACGCTTTGTCTGGTCAAACATCCTGTCGCGTCCCATGTCGATCAGGCGACGGTTGACGGTCAGTGGCGCGGACTCAACTACCTGAGCCGGCCCGATTTTGCGAAAGTGGAGGCTGAGCACGCCCGATTCATCGAGATGCTGACGGAACAGGGCGTCGAGTTACTCACTTTGCCCGCTGTGCCCGACGTGGGGCTCGACTCGATCTATACCCATGACCCCGTCATCATTGCCCTGGGTGGCGCGATTTTGGGCCGGATGGGCAAAGCTGCGCGCCGGGGTGAACCCGACGCAATGGCCGCGGCGCTGAGCGCGTTTGGCATCCCAATTCTTGGCCGGGTTGAGGGCGAGGGGCGCTTGGAAGGGGGCGACGTCTGCTGGCTGGATCGGCGGACCGTGGCCGTTGGTGAGGGCTATCGGACCAACGCCGAGGGCATCCGCCAGCTGCGTGCATTGCTCGGTGACCGCGTCGATGAGGTCATCGCCGTGCCCCTGCCCCACTGGACCGGCCCCGACGATTGTCTGCATCTTCTCTCGTTCATCAGTCCGGTCGACCGGCGCAAGGCCGTCGTCTATTCACGCTTGATGCCGGTCTTTTTCCGGCAGCGCTTGCTGGAGGATGGCTGGGAGTTGATCGAAGTGCCGGACGAAGAGTACGACACCATGGCCTGCAATGTCCTCGCCGTGGCGCCCGGTCATTGCATCATGTTGGCTGGCAATCCGATCACCCAAGAACGCCTTGAATCAGCCGGCGTTGTCGTTAAGACGTTTCCAGGAGGGGATCTCTGTATCAAGGGCGGCGGTGGCCCCACCTGTCTGACCCGTCCGCTCGTGCGTGAAGCGTGAGCGTCTGATTATCCTCCGTTCAGTTGATCGCCTCAATCTTGACCGGCCGATTCTCTGCAGATGACTGTTGCGCAGCCAACGCCATCACAATCGAAATACGCCCGTCGGCGCCGGATACCGGGACGGGCGTGTCGTTGAGCACCGCATCAACAAAAGCCTGTAACTCGAGGCGATAGCTCTCGGTATAGCGCTCGGCGAAGAAATGGAGTGGGCGATCGCGTTGAATGCGCTCAGGTCCGGATAGAAACATGCTATTGGGATAGTTGTTTTCCGTGCGAACAGCGCCCCCACTGCCCAGCACTTCTACGCGCTGGTCGTAGCCGTAGACCGCCTGGCGGCTATTGTCCACGACGCCAATTGCGCCGTTTTCGAACTTCAAGGTCACCATGGCCGTATCCACGTCGCCTGCCGCGCCAATCGCCGGGTCGATGAGAACGTTGGCCGCCGCATAGACCTCTGTCACCTCGCTATCGAGCAGAAAACGCGCCATATCGAAGTCATGGGTCATCATATCGAGAAAGAGACCGCCCGACGTTGCCAGGTAGGCCGCTGAGGGCGGCGCCGGATCGCGGCTAATCAGGTGCATGAGTTGGGGGGCGCCAATTGCGCCGGCGACGATGGCCTCCTTCACCCGCGCATAGTTGGCGTCGAAGCGGCGGTTAAAGCCGATCTGCAGCTTGACGCCGGCCTCCTCCACAGCCTTGAGCGCGGCATCAACGACGGTCAGATTGTGGTCAATCGGCTTCTCGCAGAAAATGTGCTTGCCCGCTTTGGCAGCCTCCTGAATCAGGAACGCGTGCATGTATGTCGGCGAAGAGATCACGACAGCGTCGATAGCGGGGCTGTCCAGAATCATGCGGTAATCCTTCACCGCAAAATTGATGCGGAACTCATCCGCACAGCGCTGTGCCGACGCCTCGGTGCCACTGGCCACGATCAGCGTGCGTGCGTTGGGGATGCGAAACGCGATGTTTTCGGCATGCACCCGGCCGATGCGGCCTGCACCGATCAGTCCGAGGTTGAGGGATGTAGTCGTCATAAGATCTCCGCTGGTTCATTGACAATTGACAATTGTCAATTATTCGACCGCTTCCCACGCGCCGCTCTCCCACGAACGAATCATGGCGGTCTGAACCTTGGCCAACGCCAGCGCCGACTTAAAGCTGGGTTCACGCTGGACGCCGTCGACGATCGATTGGAGGAAATTGTATGCCTCAATCGTCTTGAGATCTTCGTAGCCAATGCCGATACCGTCGCCGGGGTTGAAGCGACCGTGATCACCGTATTTCGGTCCGCCCAGCAAAGTTGTGTAACCGTCATGCGCGGCCTCGTCGGGCAGATAGACCGCCAACTCATTCATGCGTTCGAAGTTCCACTTGAGCGCGCCCTTTGTGCCGTTGACCTCGAATGACATTTCACATTTGGGGCCGTAGATCGCCCGACACGTTTCCAGGCTGCCCTGAACGCCATTGGCAAATTGAACCAGCGTGCCCACGTAGTCCTCGTTGGTCACAGGTCCGGTGGGGTCGCCTTCCTGGCCCAGCGAGAAGTGCGTGCCTTTGCCTGGAACAGGGAGCGGCCGCTCTGCGATGAAGATGTGGCGATTAGAGACCACACGCTCAATGGGGCCAACCAGCATATGGGCCATATCCGTCACGTGGGACATGATGTCACCCAGAACGCCTAAGCCGCCCTGTTCGTACTGAAAGCGCCAGGTGAGCAGGCCATTGGGATTGGAGCCGTACATGGAAAAAAAGCGCCCGCGAAAATGGGTCAACGTACCGAGCCGCCCCTCATCGATCAACTGCTTGGCATACTGCACCATCGGCGCCCAGCGATAGTTGAAGCCGACAAAACTCATCACACCCGCCTCGCGCGCCAATCGCTCGATTTCCACAGTTTCGGCCGGCGTCGCACCCACTGGCTTCTCGCAAAACACATGCTTGCCGGCCGCGACCGCGGCCTGAACCATTTCCAGGTGCAGGAAATTGGGCGACGCCACATTGACCACCTGCACATCGGGATGTTCGATTACCGCGTGCCAGTCGGTCGTGGACGTTTCAAAGCCCAATTGCTCTTGCGCGCTCCTGGCGCGTTCCGCCACCTCGTCGGCGCAAATAACCAGGCGCGGCCGAATGCCTGAATCATAGTAGCGATCGAGCACCGCCCGATAGGCCCGGCTATGCGCCGATCCCATCCAGCCCATGCCGATTACGCCGATGTTGAAGGGTGTTGTCATGGTGAAGGTCCTATCTCAAAACGTCCGTGTCCACTCCCGCGGCCAGCGCTCTACCACCACCTTTGTCTGCGTGTAGAACTCGATGCCGTGGTGGGCCTGAGCGTGGAGATCGCCGAAGAACGAGGCGTTCCAGCCACTGAAGGGGAAGAAGGCCATGGGCGCGGCCACGCCGATGTTGATGCCGATATTGCCGGCATCGGCCTGGTTGCGGAACTGGCGCGCGGTTGCGCCGCTGGCGGTAAAGATGCAGGCCATGTTGCCGAACGCCCGGTTGTTGACCAGCTTGATCGCGCCATCGATGTCGTCGGCATGCATGAGGCTGAGCACGGGGCCGAAAATCTCGGTCTGGGCAATCTCGCCCTGGGGGTTGACCCCGTCCAGAATTGTCGGGAAGACCCAGTAACCGTCCTCGTAGCCCTCCACGCGCTGCCGGCGACCGTCGACGAGCACGTTGGCGCCTTCCTGCGCTCCCTGCTCAACCAGCGCCTCGATGCGCGTCTTGCTCTCTCCGGTGATGACGGGGCCCATTTGCACACCTTCGTCCAGCCCGTAGCCGACCGTGCGTGAGGTCGCCGCATCCGCGATCAGCTCAGTAAAGGCGTGCTTGGCGTCGCCGACGGTCACGGCTACGGACGCTGCCAGGCAGCGTTGGCCCGCGCAGCCAAAGGCCGAATCGGCCATGATGCGCGTCGTCGTCTCCATGTCGGCATCTGGCATGATCACGACCGGATTTTTGGCCCCGCCCTGGCACTGGGCGCGCTTGCCGTTGGCCGTGGCCCGGCTGTAGACATATCTGGCCACCGGCGTCGAGCCGACAAAGCTGATTGCCCGGACGTCGGGATGGTCGAGCAGGGCGTCGACCGTCTCTTTGCCGCCGTTGACCAGCTGAATCACGCCCGCAGGAAAGCCGGCTGCTTCGATCAGCTCAAAGAGCTTCTGACTCGTCATTGAGACCTTCTCGCTCGGCTTGAGGATGAAGGCGTTGCCCGCGGCCACAGCATAGGGCAGGAACCAGAGCGGGATCATGCCGGGAAAGTTGAAGGGCGTGATCGCTGCCGTGACGCCCAGCGGCTGGCGAATCATGTGCTCGTCAATGCCGGCGGCGATGTCCTCATTGTTGGTTCCCTGCATGAGGATCGGCGCACCGCAAGCCACCTCTACATTTTCGATCCCGCGGCGCATCTCACCCACGCTTTCGGCGAAGGTTTTGCCACATTCGTTGGTAATGATGCGGGCGATTGCCTCGATGTTCTCTTCCAGCAACATCTTCAGCCGAAAGAGCGGCTGGATCCGCTCAACCACCGGCGTGCGACGCCAGACCTCGAAGGCGGTTTGCCCGGCTTCCACCGCAGCATCGACTTCCGCGCCCGGCGAAAGGGGCACCGTGGTCAGTGCTTGGGCCGTAGCCGGGTTGATAATCTCCAGCGCCTCGCCCGCGCTGGAGCGCCGCCACGTGCCGTTGACGAAGTTGAGTAGCTGTCCGTTTGGTGTCATTTGGTTACCCCGGGATAATGGTTAATTGTCAATGGTTGATGATCAATGGTTGGTTCCTCCACGCCACCCCGCCATGCGCCCCCGCCACGCTCAGTGAGCACGCCCCGTGCGGACCAAGCGGGAGTTGTTTATGGCTCTCGTCATGATCCTTGGCCGAAGAGGAGTTCTGTCGCGTACTCAAAACGCACGACGCCATCGACGGCATGCGCATCGAACAGCGCCTTCAGTTCCGCTTCCAATTGCCCATGGGCCGGATCATCAACCGTCGGCGCATAGGAACTGGATGCCGTCCGCCCCATCACCGCTGTGAAGTCGAGCAAATAAGGATTGGCAAAGCTGCGTGCTTGATAACCCCCAGATCCAAAGAGCGCGCCATAGTCGGCATCGTCCAATCGGGTCCGGTGGACCCGTTCATAATCGGGGCTATAGCGCTTTAGGAGCGTTTCGTACCCTTCCATAAAGGGGGATGCCTCCACATTGCGCAAGTTCCAAAAGAGTGCAATCCAACCGCCCGGGCGTAAGATGCGCGCGAATTCGTCCCGGGTCTCCTCGAGGCGAAACCAGTGCAGCGCCTGTCCGGCCACGACGTAATCGACTGCGGCATCGGCCAGCGTCGTTGCCTCTGCGCTTCCGTCGATTGGCGTAAACGCCTGGTATGCTTGCAGTTGCGCAGTCGCGGCTTCACGCATGGCCGCATTGGGCTCGATGCCGTAGACGCGATTGCCGTTGTGCAGAAAGAGCGCCGACGAAATGCCCGTTCCACAGCCCACATCGGCCACAACAGCTCTCTGTGTCAGGCCGGCTTCTGCCGCAAGCGTCTCAATTACTGCGTCTGGATATCCCGGCCGATAGCGCATGTAGGCGTCGACACGCGCCGTGAAGCGTTCAGTCGGCCGATACTGGGTGATGCCACCGTCATCGGCGTGCTGGCGCGAGTCCTCACTCATAGAAAATAGCGCTCCCGGGTCCGCATCTCATCATATTCCTCACGGGCCGCGTTGACGGTATCCGATTCACTAACTTCCGCAATGGGTACATCCCACCAGCTCTCATAGCCCGGCACACCCAGATAACGATCATTTTCGATATAGATGACCACCGTCTTGTCGATGCCTTTGGCGGTTTCCAGCGCCGCGACCATGTCGTCGTAGCTTGTGCACTCGATGACGTGTGCGCCGAGGCTTCTGGCATTGGCCACCAGATCGATCGGCAGGGTCTCCACGCCCTCATAGCCCATCGCGTCGCTCGGCAGCACGTCATCTTGCGGAAAGGCGTAGCGCGTGCCAAAGCCGCCCTGGCCCAGCGATCGACTCAAGGCGCCGATGCTGCGATAGCCGTTGTTGTTCATAAGCACGATGGTGAGCTTCTGCCCCTCCTGAATTGACGTCAGGATCTCCTGCGCCAGCATCAAGTAGGAGCCGTCGCCGACCATCACATAGACTTCGCGATTCGGTTCTGCCATCTTTACGCCCAGACCGCCCGCAATCTCATAGCCCATGCAGCTGTACCCATACTCCAGGTGATATTGCTTGGGATGACGGCTGCGCCAGAGCTTGTGCATGTCGCCCGGTAAGCTGCCGGCCGCGCAGACCACGATCGCATCGGGATCGCCCTCGTCGTTCACCGCGCCGATCAACGCGCCCTGAAAGGGCAAGCCGCTCTCGGCCGTATGGATCGCATAGAGGCGGTCTACTTCCGCTTCCCAATCATTGTGCAACGCATTGGCCCGTGCGGCATGTTCGGCCGGCGCTGTAAAGTCGCCCAGCGCCGCGCCTAGCTCTTCCAGTGTCGAGCGCGCGTCACCGGTGAGGGCCAGGGCGTTGTGCTTGTGGGCGTCAAACTCGGCCACGTTGATGTTGATGAAACGGACGTCCGGATGCTCGAACTGCGTCTTGCTGGCGGTGGTAAAGTCGCTATAGCGGGTCCCAATGCCAATGATCAGATCTGCCTCCTTGGCCATGATGTTGGCCGCCGATGTCCCCGTGGCGCCGACCGCACCCAGACAAAGGGGGTGGTCGAAACGCAGGCTGCCCTTGCCGGCCATAGTTTCACCAACCGGGATACCCGTCTGGTCGACGAAAGCACGCAGCGCGTCGGTCGCCTCACTGTAGAGAACGCCGCCGCCGGCAATGATCATCGGCGCCTGGGCCGCCTTGATCTGCGCAACCGCGTGGGCCAACGAGCCGAGGTCGGGTCGATTGCGCGGGATTGTCCAAACGCGTTTCGCGAAGAGCTCGACCGGGTAGTCAAACGCCTCTGTTTGGATATCTTGCGGCAGACAGAGGGTCACGGCGCCTGTGTGGATCGGACTGGTCAGCACGCGCATGGCCTCGGGCAGCGCCGTGATGATCTGCTCGGGCCGGTTGAAGCGGTCCCAGTAGCGGCTGATGGGTTTGAAGCAGTCGTTGACGGAGACGTCCTGGCTCTGCTCTGATTCCAGCTGTTGGAGCAGGGGCGCCGTGTTGCGCCGGGCAAAGATGTCGCCCGGCAGCAGCAGTACGGGCAGCCGGTTGACTGTGGCGCCGGCTGCGGCCGTGATCATGTTGGTGGCGCCGGGGCCGATGGAGGCCGTGCAGGCCAAGGTGCGCAGGCGGTTACTCTGCTTGGCAAAGGCTGCGGCCGTATGGACCATCGCCTGCTCGTTGCGCGTCTGGTAATAGCGGAAGTCGGGATACTGCTGGAGCGCCTGGCCGATCCCGGCCACATTGCCGTGGCCGAAAATGCCAAAGCAACCGGCAAAGAAGCGCTGTTCGATCCCATCCCGTGCGGAATATTGGTTCTTGAGAAACTGCACAATCGCCTGGGCCATGGTGAGCCGAACGGTTTGGTTCATGATGCTGTCCCTTCATAATTGAAAATCGCCGATTGGCGAGTGCCGATTGTCAACTGTATAAGGCGGGCATTTCCTCGTCCGGCACGGGCTGCGGCTGGCCGCTGCGTGCCGACTCGATGCAGGCGTCGGCAATCACGAGGGAGATGTAGCCGTCCCACGCCGATGGGCCGACGGACCTGCCCTGCCGCGCTGCTTCCACCCAGAGCTGGGCTTCGGTGCGGTAGGCCTGATCGAAGCGCTCGAGCCAATCGACGGCCACTGGCCGGCCGGCTTGGCACGCTGTGCGCAAATGCAAATTGTCCAGCCCGTCCGAGGAGACGGTCCCCGCTTCGCACATGACCTCAACGCGCACTTCATAGCCGTAGCCCGCGTCTGGATTGACCTCGATCAGGGCCAGCTTGCCGTCCTCAAAATGCAGTTCCGTGAGCGAGAAGCGACAACTGTCGGCGCCCGCGCCGGGAACCGGTGCATAGCGGCTGAAGACTTCGCGCACGCGCCCGCCCAGCAGCCAGCGCGCAGAGTGGATGTCATGGATCGCCGAGCTGATGATGACATGTTCAATCGTGCGGGGGCTGCCCTCGCTCAGATTCATGTGGGTGCCGCGGAAATAGAGCGGCCGGCCCAGCGCGCCTGAAGCCACTGTGGCATGAACCTGACGGTGGGCGTCATCAAACTCGCGCATAAAGCCGAGTTGGATGAGCCGCTTGCCGGCCTTTACTTCGGCATCGACAACGGCACGCGCCTCAGCCGCACTCGTTGCCAGCGGCTTTTCACACAGGACCGGCTTGCCGGCGACAACGCAGGCGCGGGCCAGCCCGGCATGGGTTTGATCCGGCGAAGCAATGACCACGGCTGCCACGTCCGGGTCGGAAATGAGCGCGTCAGCCGCACTGTAGACCTTGGCGCCGCCACATTCGTCGGCTACCTCTTGCGCAGCCTCTACGTCCAGGTCCATGACCGCGGCTACGACGGCGTTGGGCGTATGTCGGGCCAGGTTGCGGGCATGGCGACCGCCCATGCCGCCTGTGCCGATCACGCCGATTCGAAGGGGAGATGTCATCGTTAAGCTGCTCCACTGGTTAGATTTGCGTGTAAGAAGCGGCAACACTGTCTACCAACCGAGTGTCTCGCGCAGGAACTCTCGGTTGCGTTTGGCGCTGGCCAGTGCATCGATTCCGGAGTCGGGCAGAATGTCTTGCTCGACGACACCCCAGCCTTCATAATTCATTTCGGCGAGCGTTGCGGCAATGGCTTCCCAGTCAATCGTGCCCTGGCCCAACTCGGGGAAGACGCCTGCTTTGACGCCGTCGAAATAGTCACCCTCTTGGAGCAAGACCTGCGCGCGCGCAGCGGCGTCACACTCCTTGATGTGCATGTACCAGATTCGGTCGCGCCATTTCTTTAGCACTGCAACGGGGTCACCGCCACCGTAGGCAATGTGAGCCATGTCGAAGCAAAGGCCTACGCATTTTGGGTCAGCTCGCACCAGCACGGCATCAATTTCGGCCGGCGTTTCCATGTAGCCGCCAACATGGGGATGGATCACCGTGCGCATGCCGTATTCGTCAAAGACCCAGCGGGCAAAATCGTCGACATGGCGGATGCTCCGATCCCACGTTGCCTCGTCCAAAGAGTGCTGTGGTTCGACGCGGCCAGCCCGTTGGGCCCGGTTTGGATCGACAAAGAGCGTGTCGGACAAGACGACGTAGCGACAGCCCAACGCTGCCAAAACATTGACGGTCTCCTCGGCCTCGCGATAGACGGTTTCATCTGCCCGGCCAAGCAGGAAGTTAAAGATCGTAAAGGCCGATGTCAACGTCAGATCGCGGGCATCCAACTCCTCGCGCAAGCGAGCCGGATCAAGCGGTAAATAGCCATACGGTCCGAGTTCTGTACCGCCATAGCCCGCCTCGGCGATCTGGTCGAGTACGACTGAGTAGGGCGGAACGTTGGGCGTGTCTTTCATCAGCACGCCCCACGAAACCGGTGCAGTGGCAATCTGAATATTCATTGTCGCATTCTCTGTTATTGTCGGTTGATCATCATTGAGCTGTAGCATGGCGCATTACTCCAGTCCGTCCCGGGCATTGACGAAAGCCATCACTTCATCGAGTGTGGGCGTAAAGTTTGCGCAGCCGTGCTTGGTGACAACAATCGCGCCACAGGCATTGCCCAACCTGGCTGCCTTGCGCCAATCCCAACCGTTCGTATAGCCATAGAGGAAGCCGGCGCCAAACGCATCGCCGGCGCCCAGAATATTGTAAATCTCTACCGGATAGCCCGGCGCGTCGATCACTTCGCCCGTGGCCAGATGGATGCGTGCGCCCTCTGCGCCCACTTTTTCGACCACGGCTTTGGGGCCCATGCCCAGAATCTGCGCGATGTGGGACGCGGTGTCGCCGCTCACTTTGGTGTCGGAGACCTGGGAATGAGTCAGCTCCATCTGATTGGGATCGGCCAACATGGAGGCGTTGATCTCATCCTCCGTTGCAATCACGATATCAACGTTGGGCAAGATGCTGCGGATGGCCACGCCAAATGCACGCGGATCATGCCACTGATCGGGGCGAAAATCGACGTCAAGCACCACATCCGTGCCAGCTTGCCGGGCGAGTTCCGCCGCAAAGAGCGTGGCGCTGCGGCTGGGATCCTTGCTCAGGTTGGTGCCGGCGAATTGGAGCACTTTGCTGTCGGCGACGGGGGCTGCCAAGACGTCGTCAATCGTCAGCTCGATGTCGGCGCAGTTGTCGCGGTAGTAGACCAGCGGGAACTTGTCAGGCGGCTCGATGCCGAGCACAACCGCGCTGGTGCGGTGGCCCGGCTTGTGCGGGCTAAAGCGTGTCTCAACCCCTTCTTTGTTGAGAAAAGCCAAGATGAAGTCGCCCACGGGATCCTCGCCCAGACCCGTCAGGAGCGCGCTGCGCAGGCCCAAACGGGCCGCGCCCACGCTGATATTGGTGGGAGAGCCGCCCACATAAGCGGCAAAGCTCGTGATCTCCTCAAAGGGCGCGCCCACGTCGTTGCTGTAAAGATCGATCGAAGAGCGCCCCATGTGGAGCGTGTCATACGTTCTTGGCGTCATAATCAGGGCCGTCCTTGCAAATAGATCGCATTTTGATACGTGGTCAATAAAGTGGCAGCCGGTCATCCTGACCGCGATAGTGATCCTTCACCCACGTGAACTGTGGGTCATCCTGATTGGCCAGACTTTGGGCGCTGCCGGCCAGCACGTTCAGATAGTAGGTCGTGTAGCCCGGTGCGCTCACAACCGGGTGGTAGCCCTCGGGCACCAGCACGGCGTCGCCATCCTCCGCTCGCACCAGCGCGTCGATTGGGTGGCCGGCCTGATGCAGCGGCGAATTTTCGTCGGTGTAAACTCGCTGATAGGCGTAGCCTTCAGGTTTGTCGATTTTGTAGTAGTAGACTTCCTCCAGGTCGGCCTCGATCAGCGTGCCGTCCTCATCTTCGATGTGCACATCGTGCTTGTGTGGGGGATAGCTGCTCCAGTTGCCGCTGGGCGTGTAAACTTCGACCAGCACCAGGCGTTCGACCGGCGAACCGGGCGGCAATAGATCGTTGATCTGACGACTGACGTTGTCACCGCCGCGCACGGAGACGGTCACATCTTCCGGCCGGATCAACCAGGGATCACGGTCTTCCGTCGTGGGGACCCACGTGATGGCAAACTCGCCGGCCGCTTCCGCCGTGATCGTGAACTCTGTGCGACGGGGCAGGTAGAGCGCATGGGCTGCGCCGCTGAACACATCTTTTCTGCCGCCAATGTGCTGCCACTGCCCGCGGCTGGAATCGACTGCGTATTGGCCGGTGAGATTGACCAGCGCCAACTCGTTCTCGCCGCTTGCAAAGGACCAGCTTGCGCCGGCCGCCAGCCGGCGCACCTGAAAATGGATGAATGCCCAGCCGGCATCTTCGGGCGTGATTGACAGGATCAACCCCGGATCGGCGGCTGTCGGTTGTGGACGGACAAGGATGTTCTGGCCTGTATATTGCATGCGATGACTCTTTCTTTGGATTTGTTTGAAAACGGGTTCAGCTACGCCGACTCACGAATGACGAGCGTACCGCTCAACGTTTTGGTGATCGGCATTGCCTGCAGCCCGTCGGCCTTGAATTGCTCGAGCAGGATGCGCATGGCTTCCACGCCCAGCTCGAACCGCGGCTGGTGCAGCGTTGTGAGGCCCGGGTCAATGTAGGCGGCCACGTCGATATCATCGAAACCGGTGATGGCAATGTCGCCTGGCGTCTCGAAACCGCGCTGGCGCAGGGCCCACATGGCGCCAATCGCCATCGTGTCGTTGTAGCAGCAGATCGCGTCCGGCGGCGCCCCCCATTGGCTTTCGGCTTCAGCCAGAAGCTTGTCGATGGCAGAAGAGCCGCCCGTGATGCGGCCGTTGCTGCCGAACACGAGGACGTCAATGGCGCGACCGGCATCCACCATGCCATCATGCCAGGCGCGATGGCGCTCCGTCTGCGCGCGACCCGCCCGCTGGTTGCCCAGAAAGGCGATACGCTCATAACTCTTGCCAATGAGATAGCTCACGATTTGGCGCGCACCGCCATAGTCATCGTTGTAGACGGCATGGAGGCGGTCGTTTTGCGCATGGGTGTTGACCAAAACGATGGGGACCCCCGTCTCTTCCAGGAGTTCGGCGTACTTGTCGCCCACCCGGCTGGAGGAGACCACGATGCCGTCCACCTGGCGGCCTTGAAAGCCCCGGGCCACGTCTACTTCAAGCTGGGGATCATTTTCGGTGCTGGCCAAAAAGACGCTGTAGCCATGCTGGCGCGCTTCAGCCTCCAGTCCCTGGGCCAGACCCGTATTGAAGGGATCGGCGAAGTTGGTGACGACCAGGCCGATGGCATAGCTCTGCTGGGTGACGAGGCCGCGTGCGACCAGTGAAGGCGTATAGCCGAGCTCGCGGGCGATGTTGATGATGCGGGCGCGGGTGGCATCGGCCATCCGTCCCTGGCCGCGCAGGGCGCGACTCACGGTCGGGTGACTGACGCCGGCGACATCGGCAATGTCTTTGATCGAGACGCGCTTACGCGTTGCCACGATGCTCCTCACTTTGCATTCGATGACGCGAGTGATCCGATGCGTGATTCATCGGGAATAGCGTCCTCCATGGGGTGACGTAATTACGCCGGCGATGGTGAAATGAGGAGTCCATTTTGACCGGTAAACGCCAGGGTGCGCAAACGTCTGCGCAAAGTGTAGCATGGCGCCTGATGGCTGTCAAGAATTGCACCAGCTTTTGGTCGGGATTCTGAGATTTCGATTATCGTCGACGGTCCGCAGAAGAAGCCGGATGTGCGCTGAGTCTATCAAAGGGTGCGGCGGATCACGCAAGATGTTTTTGTATTGTTCCCGGGGATTTCGGCCGCTATCCGCCGGATCTGCGTTGATTCGCGGCCCGTGCGATTTAGATGGCGAATTCCTGGAAACCAATTTTTGAGTTTGACATCACCATGGAAGCATGCTATCTTGGCAGCGTCCTAGCATGTAAACCCGTATTTGGGGCATGGTGCCCCGCCTAATTTGGCGCAACCCTGATGAACTTGCGACCGCTTGACCAAACCCAGCAGAACGGATCGACACAGGCTTCTCGTCTTGTGGCTTTTCTGTTTGCTTTGAACCCGCGCAATGACTGGCGCGGGTTTTATTTTGGTTATTTTTGGTTTGGCTATTTTGGCAAGTCGCCATCCTGCGCTGCGCAAAGAGGGGTTGTCTAGCTAGCAAGAGACAGCACGAGAACGCAACGAGAGCGTAGAGTGGCGAACAGTCACCCGCTCTCGTTTTTTTGTGCCTGCAATCATTGCTCAATCTGCAATTATCCGGAGTTTCTTATGATCGTATGTCGGGGAGTACGTGGCGCAACAACCGTTGAGCAGGATAGCCGTGAGGGGGTGCTCCGTGCAACGCGCGAGCTGCTGGCGCTCATGATCCATTTGAATGGGATCGAGCCGGCAGACGTTGCCAGCGCGATCTTTACGACGACCCATGACATCACTTCCGTCTTTCCGGCTCTGGCCGCTCGCCAACTTGGCTGGCTCGATGTGCCGCTGCTCTGCGGCAATGAAATGGCTGTCGATGGGGGCCTGCCCCTTTGTGTTCGGATCCTGCTGCACTGGAACACTGAGCAGGCGCAGCCGAACATCCAGCACGTTTACCTGCGTGAAGCCAAAGCCCTGCGGCCAGATAAGACGCTCATGCTGTCGGACGTAGATTTTGCGGAGCTTAACCAGTGGATTGAGGAGCAGCTGGCCCACTGGCGCGAGGGCGTCAGTCGCTAAACAGCGCTCATTGGTGCAACAGCAAGCAGCGGGCCCCATTGCCGGCCCGAGATGAAGGAGCCAGTTCGATGACAACAGTAGCATTTCAGGGCGAAGCAGGGGCTTACTCGGAAGAGGCGCTGCGTCTTCAGTTCGGTGATGACGTGGTCTCATTGCCCTGTCCGGCCTTCGAGCATATCTTCGAAGCGGTGGAGAAAGGCGAGGCTGACTACGCTGCAGTTCCAGTCGAGAACTCGACTGCTGGCAGCATCAACAAGGCCTATGATCTGCTCCTTGACCATGACCTCAAGGTCCATGGGGAGATCCTCTTGCGCATCCATCACAATCTGCTGACGATGCCCGGCATGGGCGGCGCAATCCGCGAGGTGCGTAGCCATCATCAGGCTCTGGCGCAGTGCGAAGAATTCCTCAACCGCAATGGCTACATTGCCGTGCCCTGGTACGATACGGCGGGCAGCGCCAAGGATCTTGCAGCCAGCCCGGTGGAAGGCGTGGGGGTGATTGCCAGTCGCCTGGCGGCCGAACACTATGGGCTCGAGATTGTGGCCGAGCGCATCGAGGATATGCAAAATAACTTCACGCGCTTTTTTGTAGTCGGCAAGGGGAATGCGCCCCATGAGGCCGGGTCCAAGACGTCCTTGGTCTTTGCCGTGCCCAATACGCCCGGCGCGCTCTACGGCTGCCTCAGTGAGTTTGCCAGCCGTGATATCAACCTGACCAAGCTGGAAAGCCGGCCACGGCGCAACCGTCCCTGGCAGTATGTCTTCTACCTCGACTTCGACGGTCACTGGGAGGATCGTAGCGCGGCCGAAGCGTTGGTCGCACTCCTCAACCGGGCGGCGTTTGTCAAGCTGCTGGGCAGTTATCCGCCGGCCGCACAAAACGGCAACAGTGAATGGTCGCGCGCTCAAGCGACACTCTTACAGATCTAATCGTCGGGATCTGCTTGCGGATCACTTGATCAACGCGGGCAGTCGGATCCAGAAGATACTTGCTACTTCATAGAGAAAAATCGATAGTGATCCGCCGGATCAGCTTCATCTGCGTTCCATTCGATGCACCATTAGCTTGATTCTAAGCGCCATTTGCTTGATTCTAAGCGCCATTTGCTTGATTCTAATCTGTGGTAATCCACAAGGAGAGCGTTCCATGATCGTCGTCATGAAGCCGGGCGCCACCGCCGCCCAAATCGGCAATGTCATTGCCAGGGCCGAACAAATGGGTTGTCAGACCCATCCGATCTACGGGGATGACCGCACCGTCGTTGCCCTGGTTGGCGACCTGACGAATGTGTCGCGCGAAGTGTTTGGCGCCATGGAAGGTGTCTTGCGTACCGTGCGTATCCAGGAGCCCTATAAGCTGAGCAGCCGGACGACCCGTCCCAAGGACACCGTGATCGAATTGGGCGACAGCGAAATCCGCATTGGCGGCCCCGAAATTATCGTCATGGCCGGACCATGCAGCGTGGAGAGCCGCACCGGGATTATCGAAATCGCCCATGCGGTGAAGGCTGCTGGCGGCAAGGTGCTGCGCGGCGGCGCCTTCAAGCCACGCACGAGCCCGTACGATTTCCAAGGTCACGGTCTGCGCGGCCTTGAGTATCTGGCTGAAGCGCGTGAGCAAACGGGCCTGCCGATTATCACCGAAGTGATGACGGTGGAAGCGGTACCCATGATCGCAGAATACGCCGACATCTTGCAGGTTGGCGCACGCAACATGCAAAACTATGGCCTGCTGCAGGCCGTGGGCAAGGCCAACAAGCCGGTGCTGCTCAAGCGCGGCATGAGCGGTACGATCAAAGAGTGGCTCATGTGCGCCGAGTACATCATCAGCAGCGGCAATCGCAACGTCATGCTCTGCGAGCGGGGCATCCGCACCTACGAGACCGCCACGCGCAATACCTTTGACCTCAACGCCGTGCCGTACGTGAAGCAGACGAGCCATCTGCCGGTGGTGGCAGATCCCTCCCACGGCACGGGCTTGCGCGAACTGGTGCCGGCAATGGCCAAAGCCTCAGTGGCTGCGGGGGCCGATGCGTTGATCCTTGAGGTGCACCCGGACCCGGACAACGCCATCAGTGACGGGCGCCAGAGCATGACCCTGGAGACCTTCGAAGCCCTCATGCGTGACCTGCGTCGCGTGGCCGTGGCGGTCGACCGCTTTGTCGGTGAAGCGCCGGCGCCAATTGCGGATGAGGTAGAAGAATTGACCCTGTCAGCCAGCAATAGCTGAACGTAAGGAAGAGGCTGCAGCGGGATATAGAGCAGCGCACGGGGAAGCTAAAGAGGAACACAGATCGTACGTTGTTGCTCATGAGCCATTCTTGGTGACGTTACCTAACCCGCTGCAGCTTTCATTGGAAACAGAACCAACAAGCCAAAACGGAAAAAGACCATGATTATTGTCATGAAACAGGGCGCAGCGCCCCAAGATGTAGAGACTGTTGTCAATCGTGTGGAAGATCTCGGCTACAAGGTCCACTTGAGTCGAGGCGAGGCGACGACCATCGTCGGCATTGTCGGCGCCGACGAACACCTGCTCCAGCGCGCGACCTTTGAAGTAATGGACGGCGTGGACCGCGTCATGCGCGTCATGCAGCCCTACAAGCTGGCCAGCAGCGACTTTGCCGAACCAACCGTGATCGACGTCAATGGCGTCAAGATCGGGGGCAAGAAGGTGGTGGTTATGGCCGGCCCCTGCAGCGTTGAGGGACGGGAGATGATCATCGAACTCGCCCACGCGGTGAAAGAGGCGGGCGCATCAATTCTACGCGGTGGCGCATACAAGCCGCGCAGCAGTCCGTACAGCTTCCAGGGGCTGGGTGAGGAAGGCCTCAAGTACTTGGCCGAAGCGCGTGAGCAGACGGGCCTCCCCATCATCACCGAGGTTATGAGCGCCGACGACATCGAATTGGTGGCGGAATACACCGATATCTTCCAGGTTGGCGCGCGCAACACGCAGAACTACTCGCTGCTCAAGGCGCTGGGCAAGCTGGACAAGCCGATCTTTCTCAAGCGCGGCATTAGTGGCACGATCGAGGAACTGCTGATGAGCGCCGAGTATATCTTGAGCGGCGGCAACATGCAGGTCATGCTTTGCGAACGGGGCATTCGCACCTACGAGACCGTCACGCGCAACACCTTTGACATCAACGCCATTCCGGTCCTCAAGCAGCTGAGCCACCTGCCGGTGGTGGCGGATCCGGCTCACGGCACGGGCAAGTGGGATCTCGTCGGCGCAATCTCCAAGGCGTCCGTTGCGGCGGGCGCAGATTCGCTGATGATCGAAGTCCATGGCGATCCGGGGAGCGCATGGAGTGACGGTGCACAGAGCCTGACGCCGGCGCGGTTCACTGAGCTGATGAAAGAGGTTCGCCCGGTTGCCGAGGCCGTTGGCCGTACGTTGTAGACATTGTAGAAGGCGGGCATTTTGCACGTGTCCGTCTTCTATCCAGCCAATGAGTCGGCTTATCGACCATGTCCATTGTGCACAAATACGAAAGCGTCAGATTTGAGCATGGCCAAGCGTTTGAAAGAGTGCCGGGTCACAGTCGTCGGTTTGGGATTGATGGGAGCCAGCCTCTGCATGGATCTCTCCAGAGACGGACTTTGTCGCGAGGTGCGCGGCGTGGCTCGGCGTACGGAGGTCGTGCTGGATGCGTTTTTTGCCGGTGCGGTCGATCTGGTCACCAATGATTTGCACACGGGCGTCCTCGGTGCAGATATCGTGATTTTGGCCACACCGGTGTGGACTATCGTCGATATGCTGGCGGAGATCGGACCCTATTTGTGGCCGGGCACCCTGGTCATGGACATGGGGAGCACCAAGGCGGAGATCTGCGCGGCCATGGATGACCTGCCACTCGGGATCCAACCTGTGGGAGGGCACCCCATGACGGGGAAAGAGACGTCCGGCTTCACGGCTGCCGAGGAGGGACTCTACGAGGGCGCAATCTGGGTACTCTCACCGCTGGAACGGACCGACCCGAGCGCGCTGGCGCTGGCCGCCGAACTGGCTGACGCGGTGCGGGCGAGACCGATCGTGCTCGACGCCGTTCGTCACGACCGGCTGGTGGCCGGCATCAGTCATCTGCCCTTTTTGGTTGCCAGCGCACTGGTAGAAGCAGTGATCGCGGTGGGCGAAGAGGATCCGCTGATCTGGACGCTGGCGGCCGGGGGCTTTCGTGATACGAGTCGCATCGCCGCCAGCGACACCCAAATGTTTCTGGATATCCTCTCCACCAATCGCACGGCCATTCTCGAACAGCTCGACCATTTCACCGCCGAACTCAGCGCCCTGCGCACGCTCCTGGCCGACGAAGACGAAGCCGCGCTGCGGGCGAAATTGGCCCACGCCAGAGAGAAGCGGATTGGCTGGCAACGGCAATTAGAAATTGACAATTGACAATGGCCAATTGCCGTTGCTGTTGACAACGGTGACTTTATCATGATTGCTTGCTTCCCCGAAAGGAATCTGACATGGTCAAAGGTGATGATATTCAGGAACGACTAATCGATTTCGCAGTTCGAATTGTACGAATTCACAATGCGTTGCCACCTAACGCAACGGGTCGCCATGTTGGTGATCAATTACTGCGATCCGGTACCGCACCGGCGGCTCACTATGCGGAGGCACGCGGTGCTGAAAGCACAAAGGATTTTGTGCACAAGTTGCGGATATGTCTGAAAGAGTTAAATGAGACCCACGTCTGGCTTGCCATTATTCAGCGGCGCGATCAATTACCGCCGCACCAACTAATGGCAATTCAGGACGAATGCACGTCAATGTCCCGCATTATCAATGCCAGCATTGGCACCATTAACCGAAACCGCCAAGAGTCGTACAAATGACAATTGGCAATTGCACACTGACAATCGGAAATTGCCCATGGCTTTTCTCACAATCCAATCCGGCTCGGCACTCACGGGACGTTGTCATGTGCCGGGCGACAAGTCGATTAGCCACCGGGCGGTGATGTTTGCTTCCATCGCCGAGGGCGCGACGACGGTTCATAATTTCCTGGACGGGCATGACTGCCGGGCGACGGTGGCGGCAATGCGTGCGTTGGGCGTCCAGATCGAAGACGTCACGGATACAGATCTGGTCGTCCATGGGCGCGGGTTGGACGGCCTGGTTGAGGCCGGCGATGTGCTCGATTGCGCCAACTCGGGCACGACTATCCGCCTGCTCACGGGCCTCCTGGCCGGGCAGCGTTTTAGCTCCTTTCTCAGCGGCACGGACCAAATCCGTCGTCGGCCCATGGATCGCATCATACAACCGCTCCGCGGCATGGGCGCCGACATCATGGGACGGCAGAACGGCTCCTACGCGCCGCTGGGCATTCGTCCCGCGCGCCTGCGCGGCCTGGAGTATGATCTGCCCGTGGCCAGCGCACAGGTCAAGAGTTGCGTGCTGCTGGCGGGCATGTACGCGCAGGGCCTGACCATCGTCCGTGAACCTGGCCCGGCGCGCGATCACACGGAGCGCCTGCTGGGCGCCATGGGGGCGCCCATCGCAGTGCTTGGCTCGACGATTCATATCGAACGGCCGACGCGTCCCCTCAACGCGCTGGAGATCACCGTGCCTGGCGATGTCTCGTCCGCTGCGTTTCTGCTGGTTGCGGCCAGCATTGTGCCGGACAGCCGCATCACCATCGCCGGCGTCGGCGTTAACCCGACGCGTACGGGCATCGTCGACGCGCTCTGCGAGATGGGCGCCAACATTCGCTTTGTCAATGAGCGCATGGAGAGCGGTGAGCCGGTGGCCGATGTCGAGGTGGTGGCCGGCGAGCTGCGCGGCGCCACCTTTGGCGGGCGCGAGATCGTCACCATGATCGACGAACTGCCGGTTTTGGCCGTGGCTGCGACCCAGGCTCAAGGCCAGACGATCATCAAGGACGCGGGCGAACTCCGCGTCAAAGAGACGGACCGCATCGCCACGACGGTCAGCGAACTGCGCAAGTTGGGCGCGCAGATCGAGCCCACCCAGGACGGTTTGATCGTCAGCGGCCCGGCTAAGCTTATGGGCGGCCCGGTCGATTCTCACGGCGACCATCGTTTGGCCATGGCGCTAACCGTGGCCGGTCTCATCGCTCAGGGTGAGACGACCGTCTACGGCGCCGAAGTCACCGAAGACTCCTTCCCCGGCTTCGGGCAGACGCTGACCGCGCTCGGCGTCGAACTCACGATTGACAATTGACCATCGTCAATTGTCAATCGTCCATGAGGAACGTCTATGGACGATCGAACGATTTCCGCCAAAACGCAGCTGGTGGGCTTAATTGGTTGGCCAGTTAGCCACAGCGTCAGCCCGGCCATGCACAATGCTGCGCTGGCCGAGCTAGGGTTGGACTGGCGCTATGTGGGTTTGCCGGTCGACATTGAGCCGACACAGCGCATTGAAGAGGCCGTCTATGGCCTGCGCGCCTTGGGATTTCGCGGCAGCAATGTCACCGTGCCCCACAAGCAGGGCGTCATGCCGTGCATGGATCGACTGACGCCGGCAGCGCGCGCGATTGGCGCCGTCAACACGATCCAGGTCCTTGAGGATGGCGCGCTAGTCGGCGACAATACGGACGCCCGGGGCTTCATCGCCGACCTCGTCGACCATGGCGTCGAGCCGGCGGGCCGCCACGCGCTGGTCTTGGGCGCCGGCGGCTCGGCCCGGGCCATCGTTTTTGGCCTGGCAGAGGCCGGCGTCGCCGCCATTACCGTGCTCAATCGGACGGCGGCCCGGGCTGAAGCGCTGGTGCAGACGATGGCCTCCACGTTTCCTGAATGCCGCATGGTGGCAGGCGCTTTTCCAAGCGCATTGGACCAGGCCGCGGCGCAGGCCGATCTGATCGTCAACTGTACGTCGCTGGGCATGACGCCGCACGTAGACGGACTGCCCTGGTCAGAAAGTACCCGCCTACGTCCCGATCAAATCGTCTATGATTTGGTCTATAATCCGTGGCAGACGCGGCTGCTGCAGCTGGCTGAAGAAGCCGGCGCCCAGGCCATCGGCGGCTTTGGCATGCTGATCTGGCAGGGCGCGCTCGCGCTGGAGCTGTGGACCGGCCAACCGGCGCCGGTTGCGGTGATGCACGCAGCCGCGCTGCAGGCGCTGGCGGATGATTGAGTTGAGAGGCGAGCGCATACACGGCGTTCGATCGTTAAGGTACATGCAGAGAGCATTCTGAACGTAAAAAGAGGAGTCTATGTCTACACCATCCGAAGCCATCGCGGTAAACTATCAGGCCTATCCCGATGAATCCGGCCATTTTGGCCCCTATGGCGGTAAGTTCGTGCCCGAAACGCTCATGCCGGCGCTGGACGAGTTGGAAGAGGCCTATCTTAGAGCGCGTGGCGACAAGGAATTCATGCAAGAGTTGGCCTACCTGCAGCGGACCTTTGTCGGCCGCGCCACGCCAATTACCTATGCCCGGCGCCTCTCGGAACACTTAGGGGGCGCGCAGATCTACCTCAAACGCGAAGATTTGGCCCACACCGGCGCACACAAGATCAACAACGCGTTGGGGCAGGCGCTGCTCATGAAGCGCAAGATGGGCAAGACGCGCATCGTGGCCGAGACGGGGGCGGGCCAGCACGGCGTGGCCACGGCCACGGCTGCCGCGCTGCTCGGCATCGAATGCATCGTCTACATGGGCACCGTCGACATGGCGCGCCAGGAGCCTAATGTCTTCCGCATGCGCCTGCTTGGCACCGACGTGTGCGGCGTGGAGAGCGGCAGCAAGACGCTCAAGGATGCCATCAACGAGGCCATTCGTGACTGGGTTACCAACGTCGACACGACCCACTATCTCCTGGGCAGTGCGCTGGGGCCCCATCCGTATCCGGCCATGGTCCGCGATTTTCAGAGCATCATCGGCCGTGAAGCGATCAACCAGATGCTCGACACCGTTGATGGTCCGGGACGACTGCCGGATACGATCGTCGCCTGTGTGGGCGGCGGCTCCAACGCCATCGGCATTTTTCACCCCTTCCTGGAGTACGAAGGCATCCGCATGATCGGTGTGGAGGCAGGTGGCCGCGGCATTGAGGGCGGTGAACACGCGGCGCGCTTTGCTGACCCCAAGCTGGGTCGGCTCGGCATTCTTCAGGGCACCAAGAGCTTTGTGATGCAGGATGAGGATGGTCAGATCGCGCTGACGCACAGCATCTCGGCCGGTCTCGACTACGCCAGCGTCGGTCCCGAGCATGCCTGGCTGCGCGACCTGGGCCGCACCGAGTACACCTACTGCACGGATGATCAGGCCATGGAAGGATTCCGCCTGCTCTGCGAGATGGAGGGCATCATTCCTGCGCTGGAGAGCGCCCATGCCATCGGCCACCTGATCGACCTGGCTCCGCAAATGGACAAAGGCGAGATCATCCTCGTCAACCTCAGCGGGCGCGGCGACAAGGATCTGGGCACGGTGATGAACGAGTTGGAGCTGGGTGGATTGGATTAGACAAGCCGGACGCGGATTGAGCGGATGGGGCAGATGGGCGCGGATTTCTTTCAAGAGAGACTCTGCGGAATCCGCCTCATCCGCCCTATCCTACGATCTGCGTTCCATTCATAAGCAACAAGGAGTTTGGTCATGACCGGAGTTGAACGAATTGAGGCTGCGTTTGCCGCGGCCAAGCAAGATGGGCGAGCGGCCTTCATGCCCTACCACGCCATGGGCTATCCCAGCCGGGATGAGACCCTGGAGATTGTCACCGCGCTCAGCGAGGAAGGCGCTGATCTTTTTGAGATCGGCATTCCCCACAGCGACCCCCTGGCCGACGGGCCGACGATCCAGACCGCGACCTACGCGGCCATTACCCAGGGAACGACCGTGCGCGACTCTCTGGCCATGGTGCGTGAGCTGCGCGCCGGCGGCGTGGACGCTCCCTTCTGCGCCATGAGCTACTACAACCCGATTTTTGCCTATGGCGTGGAGCGCTTTGTGACCGATGCAGTCGCGGCCGGCGTTGACGGCTTGATCGTGCCGGATCTGCCGCCCGAAGAGGCCGGCGAGTTGGAAGCGGCTGCGCGCCAGGCGGGTTTGGCGACGGTCTATCTGCTTGCGCCAACCAGCACCGATGCCCGCATCCAGGCAGTGGCCCAGCGCGCAACCGGCTTCATCTACCTGGTTAGCATCACCGGCATTACCGGCGCACGCAGTGAGCTGCCGCCTGATCTCGCCGCCTTTGTGCAGCGCGTGCGGCGCTTCACAGACCTGCCCCTAGCCATCGGTTTTGGCATTGGCACGGGGGAGCAGGCCGCGGCCGTGGCTGAGATTGCAGACGGCGTCATCGTCGGCTCGGCGCTGGTGCGGGCGGGGAATGAAAACGTGGATGCCGCGCGCCAGTTGGGCGCGGAACTGGCCGCCGGCGTCCGGGGCAAGCCACCGGTGTCGTAGTACTTGCCCACCTGCCGTTCGGCGAGGGCCGGGAAGTCAGGCTATCGTCAAGAGCCTGACTTCCCGACCGCAAAACAATGGAGCCGATTGTCATGTCATTGCCTGCGCTCACCCTCCTTCCGCAGAGATTCACGATCCACCACTTGCCGCCGCAGAGTCCGCTGCCGGATCTGCTTCTGGACGCGCCCTTTTGCTGGATCGGGCGTACGGACGAAGAGCTCTCAGTTGTTTGTGAAGCTGGGATCGATCTGGCCGGCAGCGAGCGCAGCGATAATTGGGCCTGTTTCAAGGTCGCAGGACCGCTGGACTTTGCCATCACGGGGCTGCTCGCTGACCTGGCCACGGCGCTGGCCGAAGCCGGGGTTAGCATCTTTGCGCTGTCGACGTACGATACGGACTATGTATTGGTGCGGGGAGAACAACTCGAGGAGGCCCAGGCAGCGCTGCGCAGGGCCGACTACCCGGTGACGCCGCTCGCGTCACCGGGCATTTAGGGGATGATCCTTGCCCTGGTTATTTCCGGGCCGCTTCGGGGGCAGATGAAATGACTCGATCATCGGTTGTGAATTTGCTTGTCAGTAGCCCGACGAATGGACCGAGCAGAATCGCCATCAACATCATGGGCGCAAAGTCCCGTGGATTGGTCGCCGCGACGGCCAACGCCATTGGCACCATCAAAATGACCGCGATGACCAAGCCGTTGAGGAGTGCGTTATCGAACAGGTGAGTTCTATCGATGAAGAAGCTGGTGCTAAGCCAAAAGGCGATGATTGCCAGCAAATTAAAAAGCGGTACGTCAGCCCAAAGTAGCGGCACTAAGTCCAGTATGCCGGCGCCCAAACCGATTAACAGGACGATCAACAGGTTTCTCATCTACTCGTCTCCCCAGATCACGCATTTGGTCCAACTAATTATCATACGTTGCCGCTTTGATTGTCCGCCACAGCCGAGCTTGCCACGCCCGTATGCGAAGCGGTCAACTTGCAGCCGATGATACGCTCGCATCGGCTGGCTACAGTTTGCGTGATTTGGTCGCTTCGGTAAGGAACGCATTCAGCTTGCTCAATGCCTCGAAGCTCGTCAGAAGCTCATCCTCAAAGTCTTCGCTCGTGACCTCCTGATCATCGAACGACCGGATTGCGGCAAAACTCTTGAGGCGTAGATATTCAATGCCGGGGTGGTCGACGCTATAGCCGCGCGGCGCTGTCTTCAACGCATCGTGGCGCGTGAGCCCCTCAGGGAATTGAGCCTGGAACGCCGGATCCGTGACGATCGCGTCGAGGCTGCCGTACGCTTCGTCGACTTTTTCACGTAGTACTTTCAGCACCGGTGATGGCGGCATGTAGATTCCGCCTCCTGCCGCGCTATCGCCCGGCTGGATGTTGACGTAGTAGATCGGATGGCCGTCGCCAAAGCGCGGGCCAATTGTGCCGGCCAGATTGGTTTTATAGGGGCGTTTATCGTTGGAAAAGCGCACGTCCCGGTTGATGCGGAAGATTTTGACCAGCTTGGGATCATCTAAGTGCAGTTGAATCTCGGGATCGAAGAAGGCCATGCGCTGGGTTAGATCCGTGAGGAATTCCTCAAATTCCTTGCGCAGCCGCTTGTACTCGGCGCGGTGCTCGTCAAACCACGCCTTGTTATTGTTCTGGTCCAACTCCGTGAGGAAATCGAATGTCGCGGGATCGATCATGGATTAACTCGCTTTCATGAATGGGGACGTCGCACGCATCGACGCGCCAATGGTCGCGCCAATCGTCGCTGTCTAGAGGTCTTGTGCTTGCGGCAGCATGACCAGGTCGCGGATGGTCACGTGGGGCGGCTGCGCCAGCATGAAGCGCACCGCTTCGGCCACGTCTTCAGAGCGCAGGCTGGCGTGCTTAGCGACCATCTCGTTAATTTTGGCCTCCTCTGTAAAGCCCCATAGCTCATTGGCCACCATGCCCGGCGCAATGGACATCACGCGAATGTTCGCTTCGGCCACCTGGCGGCGCAGCGTGTGGACAAAGGACTGGATCGCGTGTTTCGATGCGCTGTAGACCGGTTCCCAGTGAATGTCGATGAAGCCGGAAATGGAACTGGTGACCAGAATGTCGCCCGACTGCTGGGCCATCATGTGGGGTAAGACGGCGTGAATGCCGCGCAAGACGCCGTCCACGTTCACGTCCATGAGGGTGGCCCAGGCGTCAGGATCCCCCTCGGCGGCCTGGCCGGGGATGTAGATGCCCGCATTGGCGAAGAGCACGTCGATGCGGCCGAAATGGTCCAGCGTGCCATCAATGAGGCGCTGCACGTCGGCAGCGACGGTAACGTCGCCCGGCAGGGCCAGCGCGGCTGGGCCCAGTTCGGCCGCCAACGCGTCCAGCTTCGCGGTCGACCGTGCGGTGAGCACGACCTTGGCGCCATCCGCGACCAGCAGGCGCGCCGTGGCGGCGCCGATGCCAGAACTCGCCCCGGTGATGATTACAACTTTGTCGGTCAGGGACTGTTGCATGCTCCACTCCTCAGGCGATGGTTTGCTTGCGTACGATTGAAAATATTAGCATACCTGAGGCGCAAGAGAATGTGCAAGCATTGTTTGATCGCACGAATGTTCTGTGCTAGGATAACTCTATGTGTGGACGATTCGCATTACATGCGCCGGCGGAAGCGCTGGCAACCCTCTTTGATCTGCCCGAGCCGCCGCCGTTGGCGCCGCGGTACAACATCGCGCCGACCCAACCGGTAGGCATCGTGCGGGCGACCGCGGAGGATAAGAGGGCGCGTGAGTGGGCGCTGGTCATGTGGGGCTTGATCCCGTCGTGGGCCAAGGATCCGACGATTGGCGCGCGCATGATCAACGCCCGTGCCGAGACGGTGGCCGAGAAGCCTTCATTTCGCGCCGCGTACAAGCGGCGGCGCTGTCTCGTGCCCGCGTCCGGTTTCTATGAGTGGCAGAAGGTGGGCAAGGGCAAGCAGCCCCATTACATCGGGATGGAGAGCGGCGAACCTTTCGGTATCGCCGGTTTGTGGGAGCGCTGGTATGGGCCCGACGGCGGCGAATTGCAGACCTGCACCCTGTTGACCACCGAGCCGAATGACCTGCTCGAATCAATCCACAACCGCATGCCGGTCATTATCGCGCCCGAAGACTATGCCGAATGGCTCGACCACTCGAGCGAGGACCGGACTTACTTCGATGCCATTGGGCACCTGCTGCGTCCGTATCCTGCCGAAGAGATGGTGGCCTACCCCGTCAGCACCTACGTCTCCAACGCCCGCAACGAAGGCGCGGCTTGCATTGAGCCTGTCTAACCACCCGTAACACGATCATTAATGCCAACCAGAGCGCCACTTGTCGCTATCTTTGAGCTCGCGCCAGTGGATGGCGCGCTGGTTGCCGGTCACCACGCCGGTGAGCTGAACCTGGCTCAGCTTACCCCGCTTTTCCCACCAAAGTCGCGTCACCGTGAAGTGCTTGTCCCCATTTCTTGGCGCCGCCGCAGTCCATTTAGAGTCGAGAATCTTCTTTGGGTTGACCTGATTCATACGACGCTCGCGCCTTCCACAATCGGATAGCCGGCGCTGGCTGTCAACGCACCGTACAGATCGCTGAGCCGGGCCGTCACGGCCCCCTGGCGACCGGCGCCGATGGTGCGCCCGTCGATGGTAATGATCGGGGCGAGTTCGCCCATGGTGCCGGTACAGAATGCTTCATCCGCCCGATAGACTTCAGTCAGGGAGATTTCCTTCACCTGGTGGGGAATGCCATGCTCTGCGCATAGGTCGAGTACGGTGGCGCGGGTGATGCCCTCGGGGCAGGAACCGGTGTCCGAGGTCATGACCACGCCGTCGTGCACGATGAAGAAGTGGGTGGCGTTGGTCTCGGCGACATAGCCGCGCAGGTCGAGCATGAGCGCATCGTCTACGCCCGCCACGTTGGCCTGGATCTTGGCCAGGATCGAATTGAGCATGTTGCACGAATGAATGTTCTGGTCCAGGCATTCAGGCGGAATGCGGCGGACGCCCGACGTGATGAGCGAAAGGCCGCCCTTATCATAGACAGGCGGCTTGTGCTCCGCCAGGATGATCAGCGTACTGCCATTGGTGTTAACGCGCGGATCCATGCCGCTGGTGTACTTGACGCCGCGGCTCAGCGTCAGGCGAATGTGCACGTGATCGCGCATCTGGTTGGCGGCCAGGGTGCGCTGGAGTTCCGCGATGATGCGCTCGTGGCTGGGAATGTCGGAATAGGCCAGCGCAAGCGCAGAGTCGCGCAGGCGGTCCAGGTGTTCGATCAATTTGAAGATGCGGCCGTCATAGAGACGTAGCCCTTCCCAGACTGCGTCACCATTTTGCACCGCCGAGTCAAAGGGGCTGATCCCGGCCTGATCCCGATGGATCAACTCGCCGTTGATATTGACCAGCAAGTCGCGGTTCTTTTCATAAAATGGTTGGAGCATTTCATTCCTCGTTTCAGGAGTTTTCGGTTGTGTACCCTAGCGCAGCCGATGATCATACATCTCTTCATAGAGCGCATCGCATTCTGCCAGCATCGCTTCATAACGGGGCGGTACGGGCTCATCCTTGGGGCGATAGGGCTCGAAGCCGGTGGACTGCTCGACCCGGCCATACCAGTAGGGCGCCCAGACGCCGTCGGTGGCACGCGATCCGGCCGGCCAATGAAGCATGGCTTCATCAAAGGGCGCGCCGACTGCCTCGCAGAGCAAGAACAGGGTGCGTCGCGGGTTCTGCAGCACATCGCGGCTGTCGATCACGGGCGGATAGAGGCCCGTGCGCGCGTAGACGAGATCGAAGATGCGTCGCTGCTGGGGGATGCCCAGCTCGTCGATGGTGATGTCGGGGCGGACTTTGATGTATGAGGTCAGCATCTCGCGCGGTTGTCGGATGAGGAAGCAGTTGACCATGCTATCGAGCCAATCGTACGTCACGTCCGGCAGCATGTGGTGCGTCATGTGCTTCTGATACCAAATGGGACAGCCATCGGGCACGGGCCCGGTGATTGCTGCCACGACCTCTTGCCAGTCCGTGGGGTAGGCGGCCATTGTCTCGGCCGCGCCGGGATGATCGAGACCAGTTTCGCGCAGATAGTAGGCGTAGAACGGTTCATCGATGACAGCGGTATCGACACGGTGCTCCCACGCGCGCATCATGGCCGTGGAGATGTTGCGCGGGCCGGACCACATGGCGATGCGCAGTGGTTCGGTTGGCATGGCGGGAAGCTCCTTTGTGGGGCACGCCGGTAATGTACACGACGGGTCGGGGTTTGGCTCTGGCTAGACTCGCACCTGCCCAAAGACATCGGCCTGGCTTTGGGCGCTCAATTGCGTCAGTGAGGGGCGCGGCTCGTTCTCCTCGTAGAGCCACTGCGACTGATTGCGGCGCACCTCTGGCCACTCATCATCGATGATCGAGAACCAGGCCGTATCGCGGCTGCGCCCCTTGACGATCATGTGTTTGGCGAAGATGCCCTCGGGCCGAAAGCCCAGCCGCAGCGCAGCCCTGCGCGAGCGCGCGTTGAGCGTGTCGCACTTCCATTCCACGCGCCGATAGCCCAAGTTGTCAAAGGCTTCACAGAGTAGCAGATAGGCCGCCTCGGTATTGGCTTCAGTCTGCTGATAGGCGGCGCCGAACCAAATATGGCCAATTTCGAGACGCTGCATCGCGGGCACGATGTTTTGCATACTCGTCATGCCGATGGGGCGTTCTGTCGCTTTGTCAATGACGGTGAAAAAGAGCGGATCGGTCCTGCCCTGCTGTTCGTCCAGCCACGTGCGCATCGCCGCGGCATCGTCAAACGGACCGTAGCCCATGTTGGTCCAGAGATCGCCTGGGTCGCTGGCCGGGTGAGAGATCCGGTAGAGCTCAGCCCCATCACGGGCCGCGTCCAGCGGGAGCAGCGTGACAAATTGCCCTGCGAGAATCCGTGGCCCGGGCACTTCCGCCGGCGTTGGGTCGTTCACAGGCGGGCCCACTGGCAAGGTCGCGTCGGGTCTCATGCCGTCGCTCACTCGTCAAAGTCTTCCAGGATGTCGTCCAGCTCCCGCGCCCAGATGTCGTCCATGGGCATGAAAGGAAGCTCAGCGTACTGCTCTTCAAGCTGGCCGAGAAACTCGCGCACGTCAAACTGCTCGATGCTCTGCGCCAACTCTTCGATCTCTTCATCGATCGACTCGCTGAGGGCGTTGCTTTGGCTCTCCAACTCGCTCAGATCCAGACCCAGCTCAAACATATGATTGAAGCGCCGCATCAGTTCATACCAAGCGCGAAAATCTTGCTCGATGCGGATGCCCTGCATTTCGTTGGTAAACTGGGTGAAGTCGTAGGCCGGCACGAAGACATAGAAGTCGGTGAATTCGATCTCACGCCCCTCGGCCCGGTCCGCGATGCAGACGCCGACTGTCGCGCCGCCTTCATAGTTGGAAAACTTGACCGCGTACCCTTCCAACTCTTTTTTCATGCGCGGCAGGCTGTAGACGCAGGAGACTTCACGATCCCGGTTGTAGGGCATCATGCCGTAGACGCCGCCCACGCTTACCGCACGGCGCACGCTCAACTCTTCGATCACGTCGAGGAAGGCGTCGGCGTAGCGTTCCACGTTCAGATGCGGCTCCTCGCCCAGGAAGATCACCAGACCGGTTTCCTCGTCGCCCGCGTAGTAGATCTCATTTTGGGGCTGGCGCAATTCGACCCGATGACCCTCCTCCAGCTTGATCTCCGGGCGGAGGAGGTGGTGGGTGCCGGGCACCTGGAAGAGGTAGAAGCCGTCGCGCCGGATCTCGCCGATCTTACGCGCGCCCAGCAACTCAACGAGATAGGCGGGCAGGCCAGACGAAACATTGCCAGCATCAGCCCATTGATTCCAACCGGCAATCATATACACTTCATTCGCTGTGGGCGTTTCCCACAGATGGACCAGACTATCCATTCGATTCCTTTCAAGCGGCGAAACTGGTTACCCGCCACTATAAACCAATTCAAAGAGATGTCAATCTCTGTCTATTCAATGTTGTGATTACGAGCGCATGCCCACGCCGCGACGCATGATCCAGAGGCAAAAGACCCACATCGCAAAGGTCAAAACAATCAAGAAAACAAAGGCCGTGCTCACCGGTACGTCGGAAACGCCCAAGAAGCCGTAGCGGAAGATGTTGACCAGATAGAGCACCGGATTGAGCCGCGACAACGCCTGCCAAACGGGCGGCAAAATCGAAATCGTGTAGAAGACGCCACCGAGGTAGGTGAGGGGCGTCAGCACGAAGGTCGGCACGATCGAGACCTGATCAAAATTTTTGGCGTAGATGGCGTTAATAAAGCCGCCCAGCGAAAAGAGCGTGGCCGTGAAGAGCATGGTCAGGACGATGAGCGGCAGGTTGAAGATGCGCAGCGGTGTAAATAGGGTCGAGACGAGCATCACCAGCCCGCCGACCATGACGCCGCGCAGCACGCCGCCCGCCATGAAGCCGAGCACAATCGTCGAGTTGTTAAGTGGTGAAATCAGCATCTCCTCGATGCTGCGCTGGAACTTCGCGCCAAACGCGGACGATGAAACGTTGGAGTAGGAGTTCGTAATGATCGCCATCATGATCAGACCGGGCACGATGAACTCGATGTAGGTGATGCCGTCGATTTCACCCAGGCGATCGCCGATGAAGCTGCCAAAGATGAGGAAGTAGAGCGTCGTCGTCACCACAGACGGCAGCAGCGTCTGCGGCCAGATGCGCAGAATACGCGTGACCTCCTTGCGCGTGATCGTCAGGAAGCCCGTCCACTGCACGCGCAGCATAGACTGATCGCCGCGTACGGCTTCGGCCGAGCGCAGTTCAATGGCGGCCTGGTCCAGGCCCTTGGCTGCAATAGGTTGCTGTGTCATGAATTAGGCCTCCACCAGCTTCACAAAAAGCTCTTCCAATCGATTGGCCTTGTTGCGCATGCGCTCGACCACAATGCCCTGATCGCCCAAGGCCGCAACCAGGTCGGTAATGCTCTGGTCGCTCTGTAATTCTGCCTCCAGCGTGGTGGCATCGATGCGCCGGATCGGCACCTGCGGCACATGTGGGGCGAAATCTAAATCGCTGCCGTTGAGCCCCTCACAGTAGAGAATAAAATTCTCGGACTGGAGCTGTTCGAGCAACTCCTGGGTGGCCATGTCCTGGATGATTAGCCCCTTATCGATGATGGCGATGCGTTCACAGAGCGACTCGGCCTCTTCCAGGTAATGGGTCGTCAGGATGATCGTCAGACCGGCTTGATTGGCTTCTTCCAAAAAGGTCCACATGGAGCGACGCAGCGAGATGTCGACGCCAGCGGTCGGCTCATCCAGGATGAGAATGTGGGGGTTGTGCACCAGTGCACGGGCGATCATCAGCCGGCGCTTCATGCCGCCGGAGAGCTCACGCGCCTTGACGTCGCGCTTCTCCCAAAGACCAAGCTGATGGAAGAGCAGTTCGGCCCGCTGCCCGGCCTCCTTACCAGACATGCCATAGTATCCGGCCTGGTTGACGACGATCTGCTGGCACGTCTCAAAGACGTTGAAGTTGAATTCCTGGGGCACAACGCCTAGAAAGCGCTTGGCCGTGGCCATCTCCCGGTCGATGTCCAATCCCATGATCTGTACCGAGCCGCTGGTCTTGATGACCAGCGAACTGAGGATGCCAATCGTGGTCGACTTGCCGGCGCCATTGGGGCCGAGCATGCCAAAGAACTCCCCTTGACGTACGGTCAAGTCGATTCCCTTGAGCGCCTCGAATCCTCCGGCATAGGTCTTGCGTAAATCGCGTATGTCAATTGCATTCATGCGTTGCGCTGTTGTCCTCATCTGCGGGCGCGCCCTGGATCTCCTGCTCTGATCTGCGCGCCGCGATCTCAGTCTTGTTCAGTCCCGAAAGAACAGTTTACGCTCATTTTCCTCGTCGGTCCGTTAGGATAACTGCATTTCATCACTACCAATTGTGAAAAATGCGACAGATGTCCCACGCCCTTTACGTCATACTGAGCGAATTATCAGAGTCGACAAAGCATTCTGCAGTCCGCTTTGTCGTATACGCATCACGAATTGGGGGATGGGTCATGCTTGGTTGTTCTACATTTCAGTCGGTTGAAAAGACCGTCTTTCGTACCGTTAACCGCTTCCTTGAACCGACCATTCGCGCCGGTATTGGCTCGCCCTGGCTGGTGCCCGTGGGCGCCGTGGTGATGGAAACGACTGGCCGCAAGAGCGGACGCACGTACAATATTCCGGTGGTGGCCTCTGAGTACCGGGGCTTCCTGGTTGCCAGTACGGTGCGTGGCAGCTCGCAGTGGGTGAAGAACGTGGCGACCGTTCCGGAAATCAGCGTCTGGCTGCGGGGCAAGCGACGTGCGTGCACTGCGTACGTGATCGCCGACGGCGAAGTGTCGCAACCGCTGCCGGCCAACATGCCACAGCCGATTGGTTTGCTGGTCGACGGCCTCACATCACTTAGCAAAAAGAGTTCGTCCAGCTTTGTGATTCTTGCCCTGGCGCCGGTGGCAGAAGAAATGGCTGCCGCCGAGCCGGTGACCATCTACGTTTAGGGGCCTCAGGCGTCCAAACGCATACCGCCTGACAACGAAAGGGACCCGGCCGCTGCGGCCGGGTCCCTTTCGTTGTCAGGTAACTGTGTTGCTTTGCCGTTCCCGCCTAGTCACGCTTCAGCCAGCCAAGCACAACCTTTTCGTGATCCACATAGGGCTCACCACTGACGTCAACGATGACGCGTTCGATCTCACCGCCGGTAAACTCGTAGGGCGGCTTGTAGCTGGGTGAGACGGGCGAACCGCCATCACGGCCGACGCCCAGCCCGTCGCCGGCCAGGGCAAAGGCGCCCGGCTGGGTCTGGATTTCGGCTTCGCCTACCTGATCGGTATCGATGTAGAGCTTCAGCGTACCCAGCGCGCTGCGCGTCACTTCATCCTCGCCACTCTTGACGAACTCGGCCGTGAAGACATGACGTCCTTCCGTGATCTCTACGTCAGAGGTGATCTGCTGGTGGATTTCGCCCAGCCAGTTGTAGAGATAGTGCAGCTTGCCGTCCTGAATGTAGAGGCTGTGCCCGCCGCCCACGCCGCCTTGGGCAAAGAGTACGCCCTCGGCCGCGGCAGATTCGACAATCACGCCGGCAGCAATGGTGTAATCGCGCCCCTTGGTGGCGACGGCCACGGATTCGGGCACTTCCGCCGTGTCTGAATAGTAGACATAACGGTTACGCGGCTTGCCGGGCTCCGGGCGTTCGCGGTTGAGTTGCTCCAGTGCGGTGCGGTCATCCACGGGGAAGCCGTTGTAGAGGCCGGCGTTGTAGAACCAGAGACCGATCAACTCTTGGAGCTTGTCCGGATGCTCGTCGGCCACATTGTGCGCCTGGGCTCGATCTTCGGCCAAGTGGTAGAGCTCCCACACGTCCTTCTGGTAGTTGCCCCAACCCGAAAGCGCGGGGTGCAGTGCCGTTGCCAGCCAGCCCTCATGATAGATGGAACGCATGCCGAGCATGGAATAGAACTGCGTCTTCCGTTCCGGCGCCTCCGGATCCGTGAAGGTGTCGACAAAGCTTTCGCCTTCGATGTCGCTCTGCGGATGGCCCTTCACGTACGCAGGCGCTTCGATATCGAGAATGTCGTAGATCGTGGGCACTACGTCGATGGCGTGAAGATATTGGTGGCGGATGCCGCCGGCCTCAATGCCTTTGGGCCAGGACATGAGCATCATATCGCAGACGCCTCCCTCGTAACCGGCGTAGCGCTTCCAGTAGGGGAAGGGGGTGTCAAAGGCCCAGGCCCAGCCTGAGCAGTAATGATTGTAGGAGGTTGGCGTGCCCAACTCGTCCAACTTGGCCAGGTTGGCTTCGACCGTGTCTTCCACGTTGTTGAAGAATTTGTTTTCGTTGAAGGAGCCGTTGGGGCCGCCCTCTGCACTCGATCCGTTGTCGGAGGTCACAAAGATGATCGTGTTCTCCAACTGACCTGACTCTTCCAGGTAGTCGATCAGCCGCCCGATTTCGTAGTCGGTGTAGGAGACAAAGCCGGCGTAGACTTCGGCCATACGGATAAAGAGCTTACGCTCATCGTCGGTCAGAGAATCCCAGGGGCGCACAAAGTCCGTCTGCGGCCAGGGGAGTCCGTCCGGGCTGACCGCGTCCGGCTCGCCATGGGGATTGATTTCCGAGAGATCGACAGTTTCGGCCAGGAGTCCCAGCGTTTTCTGATTGGCCAGAATGCCGGCGCGGATGGCCTCGTAGCCTTCGTCGAACTTGCCCTTGTACTTATCGGCCCATTCGGTCCACACATGGTGAGGGGCATGGCCGGCGCCGGGACAGAAGTACATAAACCACGGCTTTTCAGGGTTGACTGCCTTGGCGTCACGGATGAACTGGATCGATTTATCGACCAGATCTTTGGAGATATGATAGCCTTCCTCCGGGCCGTAAGGTGCTTCCACCGGATGGTTGTCATAGATCAGGTCGGGATAGTACTGGTGCGTTTCGCCTCCCAAGAAGCCGTAGTAGCGTTCAAAGCCGCGACCCAGCGGCCAGCGATGTTTCCAGGCCGACATATCGGTTTCGTCGGCCGGCGTCAGGTGCCACTTGCCGATGGCGTAGGTATTCCAGCCACGTTCGCCCAGCACTTCGGAGATAAAGCCATTCTCAAACGGTATGCGTGCGGAAGCGCCGGGAAAGCCGTCCGCCCCTTCGGTGATGACGGCCATGCCGTTGCTGGTAGCGTTGCGGCCTGTCAGCAAGCTGGAGCGGGTGGGCGAGCAGAGGGCGGTCGTGTGAAAGTTGGAGTAGCGCACGCCCATGTCCGCGATGCGCTTCATCGTCGGCATCTCAATCGGTCCGCCGTAAAGGTCCATCGCGCCATAGCCGACATCGTCCCAGACGATCATCAGAACGTTGGGCGCGTCTTCAGGCGCTTGCGGTTGTAGATACGGCTCCCAGTCGGGGATCGAATCGCGGGCGTCCAGATTGACGACGCCCCGGAATTTCTTGGCCATGGTGAACTCCTCTTGTGAACGATGGGAATGGGTTGTTAGAAACGCCCTATCTACATTTATACAGGAGCCAAGCAAGGGCGTCAAAATGAGGAATTGGGCTCCTGGAGGAACCGTTCCTCTTCCGGCGTGGACAATCTCCCCAAAATGGCATTGCGATGGGGAAAGCGGCCAAAGCGGTCCACAATCACCTGGTGCTGCTTTGCATAGTCAAGATAATTAACGGCAGCCTCTCTGAACGGGTCAGGCGCCTGCTCAAGCAACTGCACGAAGTGACCGACAGATTGCGCCTGCGCGGCTCGATCTTCTGCATGCTCCAGGGGTAAATAAAAGAAGACGCGATAAATGAACGGTATCTGCTGGTCATGATTCTGCGCAATGCCCGCTTGCGTCAGCGCCAGCGCCTGAGAGTCGGCAGCAAAGGCTTGAGGCGTGCCGCGGTAGATGTTGCGCGGAAATTGATCGAGGGTCACGATGAGCGCGGTGCGCTCAGCAGGCGTCGCTTGCCAGGCGTCCAACTCGCCGCGCATGGCTGCCTGCACGGTCGACTCGAAGCGCGCGGCAATTTCGGCATCGGTTGCGTCTTGCTTCTGCCACCAGAGCGGCGCCTTCTCTTCGCGGGTGTTGCCATGCTCGTCCAGCGGGCCGAACCAGAAGTCCAAGATTTCGGCAGGGGTAGCAATGTTCGTCACGGTGGCGGTTCTCCTTGTGCACGTTTTTAGCAGCGTATTCCCTGGCGCCGACCTCGTCCGTCAGCTATGCTGCAATTGAAGCGTCTATTTGATCTAATTGCCGCTAGCACAGCCAGGCGGAAACAGACCAATGGTTTGTAGTCCGTCTACCAGCCGGACGAGTCCGGGTCCACCCCGATAACTCGTAGGTATACGGGAACTGTCACGCCGATAGCGTGACCTCAATAAGAGAATCTACGAACCACCGGCTTATTTACGCCCCTGTGTAGTAGGAGTGGCGCCTGCGATCGCTCAACTTACGGGGTAGGCTTGCTTTCCAAGGATCCTTCGGAGTTGTGGTCCAGATTGGCCGCCGTCGTCAGCGCCTCGGCCTGCACCTGCGCTTGCTCTTTGGCCGTTTCGGATCCGGCCAACAGCTCCGGCCAGCGGAGGAAGCAGACGACGCCGATGCCCACACCCATCCACAAGGTGCAGAAGCGGGTGAGCAAGGCGGCAGCGGTGGCTTCCGCCCCGCTCAGGCCAAAGATCTGCATGCTCCACGCCACCATGCTGCCTTCCACACCGCCCAGGCCGCCAGGCAGAGCAAAGACCGCGCCGATAACGGTGCTGATATTGAAGATAAAGATTGAGAGCGCCGCAGTCTGTACGCCGGTCGGCACCCCGAAGCCGGTCAAGACGACATAATAGGCCAGCCCTGTGGCCGACCAGCAGATGAGGCCGACTAAAATGGAAATCGTCATGTTGCGCGGGCTGAAGACGACGTAGCTGCTCTCATAGAGCGCCTCTAAGGGCTGCGCAAAGCGCTTGACAACCGGCAGTCGTTCGGCGAAGCCCAGGAAAAAGAGCGCCAGGGGGCGGATCTGGATGATGACGATGAAGCTGCCAAAGACGATAAACACGCCCATGGCAATCGTGCGTGCCACCGGATTGGGGTAGGCGAAGAGACCGATGCTGGCCAAAATCAGCATGGCCAGGCCGTCCAGAATTCGTTCGGCCAGAACGATGGGCGCAGTCTGGCTCATGGGCGTGCCGCTCACGTTCTTGACCATGTAACTCTTGAGAAATTCGCCCGCTTTGCCCGGCGTCATGACCATCATCATGCCGATACCGAAGATGCGCGCGCTGTCCGCAAAGCCGATGGGCGATCCCACCACGCTATGCAGATACCAGTACCAGCGCAGAAGTCGTCCCCCGTAGTTGATCAAGGTGAGGCCAATCACGAGGGGCATGAGGCGCCACGGAAAATTGGAGACCGCGGCGGTCAGATCCTGCCAGTCGCTCCACAGCGCCATGACGATATAGAGGATCAGGGCAAAGACCATTGAGTAGATTAGCTTGCGTTGCAGATCTTTACTCATAATCGAGCCATTATACCGCCGGCCGGATAATTCGCGAATTTGAATGACTGAGGCAAAAAAGAATTGGAACGCGGATCTTCCGGATTTTGCGGATCATCGCAGATGATTCCTGGGTTGCTCTCAGCCTCTCCTGCTGCAGGAATCAATCAGCGTGAATCCGCCTAATCCGCGTTCTATCCTGCTTGTCTCCATGTCTCAGCGGCAAATCAAGATTGGCTGGTCGATCCGGCGGAGGATGGTGTTGAGGGTACTCCCGACAAGCAGTTGGAAGATGGGCCGACGGCCAAAGCTGCCGATGAGCAGCAAATTGGCCTCGACCTGGGCCATTGCGTTAAGAATCTCTTCGGCTTCATTCCCCGCGGGGTTGAGGATTTCGGCCGTTACGCCCTGTTGCTTCATGTAAGCTTCAGCATGGGAAATGGCATGACGCGCCTCGCGTGTCGCACCGACCACCACGATGGTCAGGCGCGTCTGCCATGCCGCGGCAATGTAGGCGGAGAGAAAGAGCGCCTCGTCCGCTTTTGGACTGCCATCGTATGCCAGCATCGCGTTGTCCATGGGCGAGCGGGCTGCTTCAGGGACAGCCAGAACCGGACGGTGACTGTGCTGTAAAATCGTATTGAATCCCGTGCCGACTCCCGTTGGGGTGTTCGCTTCGCCTCCCTGACCCAGCCCCAGCGCAATAAGGTCCGCGTAGATGCTGCGTTCGACGATACGTTGGAAGACGACCCCTTCTTCGACAATGATGGTATAAGGCACGCCGGCGTCCTCACACGCCTCTGCAAATGGTTCCTGCAATGCTTCTGCACGGGCGGCGTCTGCCGGCTGCCGCTTGTTGAGGACGCGCAGGCCGATGATGCGACTCTGTTCGCGTTGGGCAATGACCAGCGCATGCTGGAACATGTTGACATCTGCCGGCGCGCCCTGCCCGGCCACGACAATCTCGGCGAAGAGCGAATCAGCCCCCCGTTGCGCCAGACGATCGCGCCGCCAGTGACCAGGGCCCGGGCCCGGCTCCAGGCTGTCGGGCATGACCTTGCGATAGAGTTGGTCGGAAAAGCGTTGGAGCGCGCCTTCCTGGGGTTGTCCCTTGCGCCCGGGCAAGGTGCTGACCGCGTCACTGGATTTAATTTCCCACCCTAGATCCTGCTCGATTTCGCTGCGATTGAGCGCCACCAACGCATAGAGATCAGCATCGGTATAGCCGGGGAAACTTCGATGCAATCCATAGTTATGCACAAGATCGACGACGGGCACATAGACCTGGTCATACCAACTCGCCACCGCCTCTTCGTAGGAAATGTCGCGCTGCTGGTCGAGTCCCATGAAGTAGCGGTGCACGGCAATGTGTTCAGCCAGGAGGGTGTAGAGCCCGCACTGCGTCATGCGCAGGTCGGCTCCGGGCCGTACTCTGTCCAGGCCCGTCTCTTCCAAAAAATCGGCGTAGCGCGCTTTACAGATGAGCTCAGTCGGGTTGTCGTCCTTGGCCAGCGGCACCCGGGTCTGCACTTCGGTTACATAGGCCGGGACGGTGGGGACATCGTTCTGACGGGCGATGGAGACCCGGTGGTTGCCGTCCAGCACGAAGTAGGCGTCGCCGACCTGATAGACGCTGATCGGGTCCATGCCGCTCTCATCGACGTGGGCCTTTACCCGTGACCAGCGCTCCAGGGCGCGGTCATTTTTGGGCAGAAAGGTGCGGGTGAAGTCCTGGGAACGGCCGACGCTGCCCACAATTGCCTCAACCGGGATCTCCTTCAAGCCCCGGTCTGACTGGTTGCGCGCGTGCAGTTGCTGACGAATCTCCTCGTAGTCCATCAAGTTCATGGGGCGACCGTCGATATTCGCCAATATTTGCTGCATGAGCGCCTTCTGGCGCGCCTGGCGAAAGTCGTCTTTAGCCTGGACAAACGATTGTGAGGCCATTGGCTCCTCTACTCAACGATGGTCGGGACAGTCCGGTGAGGAACGAAGTCTGGGTTCGGCATCTCCAGCAAGGTGCAGACCTCCAACAGGGGATCTTCTTCTGCCGGGTTGTGCAGAATCTGCTTCACCGAATAGCCGGCGCGTAGGTGCGTGTTGAGCGCCGGATCGCGCACGTCTCCCTGCAAGACTCGCTGCACATACTCTTTGGCGCTCAGCCGATCTGCATATTTGCGGTAACCGGGAATGCGCCCGAAGGCTACCATGCGGCGTAGATTGAAACGGCGCAACAGGCGACTGCGCGCGCCATAGAGCAGGCGCGACAGGCCCATGCCGCGAAAATCCGGGTGGACCGCGATATCCGCGCCATAGAGCGTATCGCCATCCGGGCGATGGCGATCAAAGCTACCATCGCTCGTCAATTCGTCATACGTGCCGGGCTGCCCGTCGGCGCGTAGCCGGAGGATCAGTGACGTGGCATATGCCGCCACCGTGCCGCGCACGTCGACCAGAAATTGGCCGTCGGGAAAGGCCTGAAGCTGCATGGCATAGATCTGTTCATCATAGTGGGAATTATCGGCCGCGTATTCGGGATAAGCGGCACGGTGACAGGCCGCGACTGCCGGAATGTCGTTCACCGTCCACGAGCGTACGGCGGGCTTTTTTCGGGTACGGTTACTCAGTTTCATATTCGATTCCTACAATTCGACTGCTCATGCGTGCGTTCAGCTTCACCCTCAGCTTCACCCTCAGCTTCACCCTCAGTATATCAGACACACAATGGCCCAATCCAGAAGCGGCGCATCGGCTAGACTCCGACGCACCGCTTCTGGATGCTGCTGCTGATGACTGACTCACCCTACATTATGGATAGAAGCCGCGCACTGTTACCGCATCGACGATGCGCTCAATCGCAATCGTGTAAGCGGCCGTGCGCATATCACAGTGCTTGCGCATCGTCACACCGATGACCTGATCCAGGTTGTCGAGCAGCTTGCGTTCCATGTTGCGCCGCACTTCGCTTTCGTCCCAAAAGAAGGCCTGAAGACCTTGTACCCACTCGAAATAGCTGACAACCACACCGCCGGCATTGGCCAGCACGTCGGGGATGATCAGCACGCCGCGATCGAGCAGCATCTGCTCCGCTTCGGGCGTGGTGGGGCCGTTTGCACCCTCGACAATCACCCGAGCCTGGATGCGATCGGCATTCTTGCGCGTGATCGTGCCTTCCAGCGCCGCGGGTACCAGCACGTCCACCTTCAGCTCCAGTAATTCTTCGTTCGTCAGCGCATCCGCGCCGGAGAAGCCGGTGACGGTGCCCGTCGCGTCCATGTGACGCTGAAGCTGGCGCAGGTCGAGGCCATAGGGGTTGTAAATGCCGCCAAAGCGGTCGCTGACGGCGACGATGCGCGCCCCTCGTTCGTGCATCGTTTTGGCCGTCCAGCTGCCCACATTGCCAAAGCCCTGCACGGCCACCTGGACATCATCCAGCCCACGCCCCAGGCGCTGCTTGAGCACCGCGCGCGTGACATAGGTGATGCCCAGCCCGGTTGCGTATTCGCGTCCTACGGTGCCGCCGATCGAGACCGGCTTACCCGTGGTGATCGTGGGGATCGAATAGCCCTTGTGCATGGAATAGGTATCCATAAACCAGGCCATGACTTGCGCATTGGTGCCGACGTCCGGCGCCGGAATATCGCGCTCCGGGCCGATAAAGAGGCTGATCTCGGTGGCAAAGCGGCGCGTCATCTTTTCGAGTTCGCGGTTGCTCAACTCACCTGGATCGACAATCACGCCGCCCTTGCCGCCGCCATAGGGCAGATTCATGAGCGCACATTTCCAGGTCATCCACATGGCCAGCGCCCGGCACTCATCCAGAGTCACATCGGGGTGGTAGCGAATGCCGCCCTTGGTCGGGCCTTTGGTTGTGTTGTGATGGACGCGGAAACCCGTGAACATGCGCATGGAATCGTCATCCATGCGGACGGGAAAATGGACGATCATCTCGCGTTGGGGAGAACGCAGATAGAGGCGAATATCATCATCCAAGCCCATGAAGTCCGCTACCTGATCGAGTTGGGTCTGGGCGACGCGATAGGCGCTGGCCCGGCGGATGGGCGGGTCTTCCGGAATCTTGGCAGTGGGATGCTCGTTGTCGCCGAGTTCCTCCAGGTCGTCCGGCTGGACGATGATCTCGGTGATCTCGTCTGGAGTGGGCGCAATGCGTACGTCGTCATGGGGAGCGTTATGGCCATTATTGCGATTGGCCGGGGTTGTTGCTTTTTGCTGGGTCTGTTCTGAACCGTTTTTCGCCATTGAAAAACTCCTTCGTATGAACGCACTCGAATCGAATCGGCGGATGCCGCCTTGCGCATCCGCCGTTGCCCATCATTATATCACCGACGCGCCCGCTGCCAAGGTGACGAATGTCACGTTCCCAAGATCAATCTGCCGGATCTGCGTCCAGCTGAGGCCCATTTAGCGGCGATAGCGCCGCGCCGATGCTGACCGGCTTGGGCGCCCGCTTCACCCGGTTGAAATCCTCGCGCAGCTGAGTGAGTTCGTCCTCCATGGCAGGCACGTCGCCATACTCCACTTTCATGTAGGCATTTGTAATCCGCTGTAGCTCGGCGCCGCAGCCGGGGAAGGCCTCGACCAACTGCGCAATGTACTCGTCCGGCGGCTGCGATTGGCGACGCGGATAGCCACGCTGTCTGGCCATACGCGAGACGTTGGCATAGATATTCTCGACGGAGACAGCGGCCAGCAACTGCGTGCCCACGCCGTAGCGGCGCATCAGATCGGCCCAGTTACGCAGGCGCTGGAGGCCCTTTTGCAGCAGGTTTCCATCCAGCTCAAGGGGCTCGGCCATCACCTCCTCGGCTTCGTCGCCCATGCTGCGACCGCGCGTGCGAGCAAAGAAAATCCAAATCAGGCCCAGGGCCAGCGCCAACGCCACAGCAACCAGACCGTAGCGTATGGGCGTCCAGTTCTGGATCAGCTGGTCGAGGTCAAGCTGCGTCAATTCGACGGCTTCGGGCGGCACAAACGGCTCGGCCTGTGGAGAATAGACGAGCAATTCAGCGACCTGAGCCAGCAGCATGGAGAAGAGGGCGATCATGGCGTTGAGCAGCGGCGCAAGCAGCCAGGCCAGGCCCAGCAGAAGCTGCGACGCGGCCACGCCGATCAGCGTCCACAGAGGCGAGAACCAATCGATCACGCTCCGCCAGCTTTCGGGCGTATAGAGTTGGCCGAGCGCCCAGGCTGATGCCAGCACTGCCCCCACCATTGCCAGAATCTGGGCAAAACGCGGCCACGGCAGCGCGCGGCCCGCGCTGTGGGTGGTCTGATAGGCCTTTTCGTTCATGCGTGCCAGGGCGACCGCGGTCAATCCAAACGCGAAGAACAGCGCAAGGTAGACCATCCCATTCTGTGTGGACAGCGACGCATAGCGGTTGAGCAAGGCGCCGCCGGTAATGGCCAACAGCAGCCCCAGACGAAAGCTCAGACCCACGCTGAAAAAAGAGAGTTCGCGCGAGGTCAATGCTGAGACCCGGAACCAGAGCAGGAGGTTGAGGAGCAGCAGGACCAGTTCCGGGCGCCGGCCGCGGTGAAAGTTAAAGATCGCGTTGAAGAAATCGCCCAGCCAGCCGAAATCGAACGCGGACAAGCCGGGGTAGAGCAAGAGTCGGGCGCTCAGCACCGACGTGCCCAAGATCAACGTGATGAGGATCAGCTCGCGGCCCGGCGACCCGATCAGGCTGCGGTTGAGCGTATCCGACGCAATCATGTAGCAGAGCATGATCAACCAGAAGAAGGCGAAGAGTGCCAGCGCCGGCATGGTCAGCAGCGCGGCCAGCCGCGCGTTGGCTCCGGTGATGCCCAACGCCTCTACGGTGGCCGGGTCGCCGCGCGTGATCCAGTAGTTGATGAAGAGCAACACGTAGGGCAGGATCCAGGCGAGCGCCATCCCGGCCAGCGCGCCATACATCAAGCGGTGACGGCGATTGGTCAATAGCATGGGTGACTCGCGCGCCTGGTAACGGGGATCATCCTCATGCCTCCTGCACCAGCGTGGGCGCGATCAGATCATCCACGAGGTGGGGCAGGTGATAGACGGTCACGCCGGGCAGCAGGGCGGTTGGCGGCTCTTTGGCCAGCGTAAAGAGCACGACTTTGCGCCCGGCGCCGGCCAGATCGGCGATGGTGGCCAGCAGGTCGTTGTGGGCAATAGCGGTGACGATCACCAGGGTCGCGCCCCAGGGCATGCGCGGGGCTTCCTGGAGCAGCATCACTTCAATCGGATTGGTGGCAAAGGGCGTGACCGCGGCCAGGAGTTCCAAAATGCGGATGAGTTGATTGGGACCTCGCCCGGGCAAGAGGCGAATGGGCTGATCGCTGCCCGGCAGCGCGCCGTTGGCAATCAGCCCGGCGGGCAGGCGCTGCTCGGCAGCGAGCGCGGCCAGGCTGCCCGCCACGCTGATGGTCCGCTCCTGCAACTCGGGCAGGTAGCCGTGCCAGTGGCGCTCCAGCGTGGCCACGTTGAGGAAGATCAGCACCTGCTGCTCCTCGCTCGGCTCGTAGACGCGGCTGAGCATCGTTTGCTGGCGGGCGGTCGCCTTCCAGTGTACGCGCCGGGGACTGTCGCTCTCTTGCCATTCGCGGATGCCCACCGTGCGCAGCGGATCCTCAAAGAGACGGCCCGAACCGCGGGCTTCGCCAAAGGGGTTCTTTGAGGGCAGGCGCAGTTCGGTGACGGTGTAGAGATGGGGGTAGACGATGAGCCGTTCTGTTTCGGGAAAGAGCGCACGCCGGCTGAAAAAGCCAAACCCATCGCCGGTCTGAGCCTCGGCCGGGCCATAGGTATGAAAGCCGCGCTCGACACACTCGATCTGGTAGCGGCGGGTGATGCGCTGGTAGGGGCCGGGCATCCAAAACGTGCTGAAGTCGGCCAGATTGGTGACCGGATTGGCGATAAGATCCTTCTCTGCGACGGGCAATTCCTGGGGAAAGGTGTCGCGGATGGTGAGCCAGGTCAGCGGTACGGGCTTGCGGTTGCGCACCGTCAGCCCCAGCTCGATGGTCTCGCCACGAAACGCGCGGACCTCGCTGAAGCTACGCTCATACTGCACGCCCGTCAGGCTGAAGCGCGCCCAAAGCCATGAGATGGTCGCAATGGCCAGCAGCAGCGCGGCTGCGCCGGTCAGGTAGCGACTGTCGAGCGCCACGCCGGCCAGCGTCAGCACGATAGCGATGATAATCCAGGCATCGCTGAACTGGGTATCTTTGGTTGGGTCGATGCGGCGGCGCGAATTGGTGCGGAACATGAAGGTACGTGACTAGCGACCGGTACTGAGCAATGATCAGCCGTCATTGTTGATGGTTGCGCACGAAATGTCAATATCGAGCGAGTCGGCGAGGTGAATGTTTGCGCACTGCGTACAGGCCGATCGACAAACCTGAAGATACCGTAGTCCACGCCCAAAACCACATTTGTGCTACTCAGTTAGCACGAAGTCCGCACAATCTGCAGGATTGTCCTTTCCTTGCAGATCACGGCGCCAGTGGGTTGAGCGATTCGACACCGAACAGACAATCGAGCCAGTGCTAAGGATGAGAGTTAAAGGCTGTTTGGCTAAGTCTGGCGTCATGTTTTGCTCGCCTCCTGCCTCTTGCCGTTGGCGTCGTTTGCGTGGTAGGCTACCAGTCAGTCTTCCCGAAACGTGAGGATCTGCGCGATGTTGACTGTACCGCCATCGCCTGATCCCCACTGTAGAAGCCAGTTTTTTCTCGAGTATGGGCTACTGGCGGCGCGATGAGATCGTTGCAGACCTTGGAGTGGGGCATGGGCCGGCGTTTCCGACTGCCGCACGCAATGGTCAATTTTGTCCACGAAGATTCGCGCACACGCCCATACCGCTATCGCTTGCAGCTTCCCATGTCTGATTGCGCCAAGAAGGTTTAGAGGACCTGGGAACGTTGGGAGTCACCATCAGTCCAGCAATACGTGGGATCCAGCAATATAACCCTGACTCTGTTGCAATGCACCCGCTGCGCATCGCGGCGGGACTTGGCATTGTCGCGCTGGGTGCGCTCGTACTTGTGCTCTTGCCGGCTCCTCATTGGGTCAATGCTCTTGGCGTGGTCGTCCTGTGCATTCTTCTGCCGGGTCTGCTTCTGGTGATGCTACTGCTCTGCCGCCCCAACGCACCGCCAACAATACTCGAATTTGCCGTCCTTGGCGTTGCCGCGGGCATCGGCCTTGCCGTCGTAACAATGCTGCTCCTAAGCTACCTGCCCGGCGCTCTCCTCTGGTGGCAGACGCTGGGCGCTTTTTCCCTCCTCAATTTGCTGGGTCTCGTTGCCGTGGCGCTCCGCCGCAGCCCAATTACGCTGATCTGCAGCGAATCAGCATGGGTACCCTCAGACGGATTTGAGCAGCCGCTTCTTACCCGATGGGTCATGACAGCGCTGGTGATTGTACTGCTCGTCGGCGCATTCTTCCGCTTGGCCAACCTGGGTTACTCCGAGTTTCATAGCGATGAGGCGACTGTGGTCCTGCGTAGTGCAGGAACGCTGCAGGGATATGAGTCGACCCTTTTCCTCCATCGCAAGGGACCGACCGAAATCCTGCTCGTAACCCCGATTTTTTCGTCAACCGATAGACTGACGGAACTGAGCGCCCGTCTACCCTTCGCATTGGCTGGCTTGACCTTCCTGGCCGCGGCCTATCTGCTGGTGCTGCGACTGTTCGGTATTGGCCCTGCGTTTCTCGCCGGCCTGCTCCTGGCGCTGGAAGGGTACATGATCGCCTTTAGTCGCATCGTTCAGTACCAGAGCATCGTCTTGTTGATGTGTGCGGTTACGCTGCTGCTGCTCTATCGACTTTGGCGCTACCCGATCGGGCTGCTGCCGTACGGCATGACGGCAGCGTTGATCTGGGCCACGGGTCTCCTCTCGCATTGGGACGCGGCATTTATTGCGCCGGTCGTCCTCCTTCTCGCCGTCGCGCTGGGCAACCAGTGCGTGCGCGAAGGCCGTGGCCGCTCATTTGGCCTTGCCGTGGCCGCTGCAATCGCATTGGGGACAGTGCTGCTGCTGCTCTTCTACCTGCCATACGTGCGTCACCCTGGCATCCAGGGTACCAGCAACTACCTCTTTGGCGAACGCATCGGGAGCAGGCCACCCTACAACAATCTGATCGACTTTTTTCTCCGCACGACAGTTTACAATTCGACCTATCTTGTCGGTCTGCTTCTGTTGCTAACCCCCTCAGCGGTCTTCTACTCGCTGCGCAGTTGCCGCCCCCGGCGTTTCGCTTGGATGGGCGGACTATTGGTAGCGCTGCTCCTACTCATTGCGCTCTTCATGCCTGGCGAGATCCACGTAGCCCGCAGTGCAGCGTTTGCGCTGGCCTTTGGCCTGCTCTTTCTGCTGATCCTTGCGCAACCCGGACTCTCGCTGGAACTACGCGTCATCTGGCTTTGGCTTGCGGTTCCGACCATAGCCATGTTCTTTCTCTTTGAAAAGCCGCGCTCGCACGTCTACATGCTGATGACGCCCTGGATCGTGCTGTGTGGCTGGGCCGCCTGGCGGCTGTGGCAGCGCGCGCAGACCGCTGTGTCCAGGCCCGCGATGAGGATCGCCGCGTCCCTGATCCTGGGAGGCGCCGTGCTGCTCTTTGGTACCTATGACTATTGGTATTTCGTCCACACCAAGACCGAGGTGCTGCGTACGTGGCAGAGCTGGCACCCACCGGGCTACTGGACGGTCTACGAAGAACCGGATCAGCGCGCGCTCTTTGGTTTCCCCATTCGCAACGGGTGGAAGGTTGCGGGCGTTCTTTACGGCGACGGCACCCTGTCCGGGCCCTACGAATCGAACGAGAATGAGTCCTGGACCGCCGACTGGTATCTGCGCGGCGCCGAACGCTGCGGTCGCGAGGCTGGGTGGTACCTCGAGAGCCAAACCCTCTATCGAATGAGCGCAGGGGATCGCATTGACATGGAGTCTTTCCTAAGCCGAGGCTACCGACCCTGGGGCTTGGTCAACGTGAACGACGCGCCGCGGTTGACGCTCTATCATAGGGGCGAGGACGATACCCATGCGGGCGCACCGTACCAGTTTGAAGAACGTGACTATTCGCAACGCTTTGATCGAGCAGCCAGTCCCTGGTTCCCGCTTCACTATCCGGTCGTCGAAAGAAGCGGCATGACAGCGCTCAATCGTGAATTTGAAAACGGCATCGTGCTGGAAAGCGTTTCAGTAGAGAACGAATCCCCCTTGACAGCGGGCGATCGCCTCACCTTCACCCTCTACTGGCGAGCGACTGCGCCGGTCAGCCAGTCACTCAGAGTCTTCAACCATCTTACCCAGCCAGGGGGACAAATCGCAGCACAGCGTGACGGTGCGCCGGTCTGCGATCGACACCCAACCGAAAAATGGTCGCCGGGTGAACTCATCGCCGATCGCTGGCAGATTGCCATCGATGCCGACACCGAGCCAGGCGCCTACTCTCTCGTGACCGGTCTCTACGACCCCGTCACTTCAATCCGTATCCCAACGGTGGACAGCGCAGGTAGACCAGACGGCGACAGCGTTCAGGTTGCCGAGATCATCGTCGCCAACGGCCAGTGATCGGCGTGAGAATCGATCCGACCAGCACAGGTGACTACTCGCTTAGCACAAACTCGGCCTGTAGCGGCACGTGGTCAGAGCGAATGTCCGGCAAGCGTTGAAAATCTTGCTCGCGCCATTCGGGCGAAGTGAGGATGTGATCGAGCGGCGCGCCGAAAATAAATGCAGCCGCACGGCTGCCGATGAACCACGTCGGCAGGACGCCACGCCAACCACCGGCGTAGCCTAGGTCCGTCTGCGCAGTCAGTGCACGCATGGGCCGTGACCAGGGTGATGCGTTGAAGTCACCGACCAGGACGAACGGTTGCTCGAGGTCGCGTGCCAGTTCGCGCATGGTCTCGACCTCGCGGTCGCGGCTAACGGTCCACGCGCCACGCATGGGCGGCAGGGGATGAATCCCGGCTAGCGTCACGGGCGTGCCGTCCCAGTCGAAATCAGCGCGCAGGTAGCGCCGCGCCATGCGCCCGACATCGTTCTCAAAGCTGACGGTTTGTACCCTGACATCAGGATTGCGCGCCAGGATGGCGACGCCGAGCGTCATCCGCGAGGGCTCGGCATACTGCACCGGATAGAGGTCGCCCAACTCTGCCTGGAGCAGCGCGCCCAGATCGGGGCGAACCTCGGACAGGTAAACGATGTCCGGCGCTTGCGTGCGGATCAGTTCAACCACCTGGGCATAGCCGGCCGTCGAGGTCGAGATGTTCATGGACATCACCCGCAGCGGCGTGGAAGCGCCCGACCCTGCCGCCTCCGCCGGCCGCGTGCCCGGCGCGAAGAATGGGGCGAGGAGTGCCAGGTTGATCAGCAGGGCCGGCAGGAGCCAGAGCATGCGGCGTGCGCCTGAGCGCAGCCAGAGCAGACCGAAGATTGCCACGATAAGGAGCAACGTGTACTGAACGTGGAAGTGGGAGAGCACGTCCAGCGTCCAGTGGAAGCGCCCCAGTAGGCTGCCCAGCGTGAGGGCGCTGGCAAGTAGGCCAAGGCTGAAGAGTGCAGTCCGCATTGCCTATGGACGCGGGCGCCGATAGTGGCTCATGACAACCCCGCCTGCATAAGCCGTGGTCTCCACGTGCTCCAGCCACAGCGGCTGGGCCAGTTCACCAAAGAGGGGCACGCCCCCGCCCAGCAGGACCGGTACGCGTGACAGGATCAGCTCATCGATCAGGTCTGCGCGGAGGAAGTCTTGGATGACGCGTCCGCCGTCGATGTAGAGGTTCTGATGGCCGCGTGCATGAAGGTGCTCGACCACCGCATGGGGTTCGCCGCGCAAGAATTCCACCTTGCCGGCAAGCTCATCGGGCACGGCAGTCAAGCGACTGCTGAGAACGTAGACTGGCTTGGTGTAGGGCCAGTCTATGCCAAACCCCAAGACGACTTCATAGGTCGTACTGCCCATCACCAGTGCGTCGATATCGGCCATGAAGGCAGAGAAGCCGAAGTCACTCTGCTCCGGATTTTGGATTTCATCCAAAAAGCCGAGTCCGCCATCCTGCTCCGCAATGAGGCCGTCGAGGCTCGTCGCAATGTAAACGTAGTTGGTCATGGGCACTCTCTGTCCCTGTTTCTGCCAAGGTTGCTTTCGGCAAGGTTATGAGAAATCTTCATTTTTGCAAGTCTTCAATCAGTTCAGCAGGCGTCTTTGCCGTAACCGTATCTGGCGTACGCTGAAGCTGCTGCCTATCGAGCGTGAGCAGGGGGACCTGACGGGATTGGGCCAAGCCGACGTAGACTGCATCGCAGCCGCGGATTTGTTGATGGGCTGCCAGAATCGCCGCTTGGTCGCCTAGTTGATGGTCCACCGCCAAGATGTGGACGCCCGGCAACTCTCGCACCAGCGCTACATCGCTTTCGGCCTGTTCTGTACTGGCGGTGCCACGTGCAATGGCTGCCGCCACCTCTGCCAGCGCAATGGTTGGGATATAGAGCGTGCTCTCCTCCCGCGTGAGTAGTTCCAACACCGTGCGTGCGGACGCAAAATGAGCTTCGCCCGGGCGCATGCCGGCCACCAAGACGCTGGCATCGATGACGATTGCGTGGGGCAGCATCGCCTAGCGCCTCTGCTCCTCGATAAGGTCGACTGCGCTCTTATCATTCTGCCACTGCGACGCGACATCCTTGCCTACTGCGTCCCAACGCGTCCAAAAATCAGTCGCTTTGCGGGTGGTAGCGGCGGCCCTGGCGCTTTCCGTGTCCTGCCAGTCATCGGCCAGGGGCAGGATAACTGCCACCGGTTTGCCATGAAGGGTAACCACGTATTCGGCTTTTTCTTCACGGACGGCGCGCAGGATTTCAGAAGCGTCGTTCTTGAGTTTGCGAATTCCAACATGCGGCATGATGGTTGCTCCAATTTGTAGCTACAAATGTAGCCACATTTTACCAAAGCTGTGCTCGTCGGGCAAGGGTAAGACCGTCCGGAAAGGGGCAGCGGGGCTATTACCAGCCGACGCTCGGGCCCTTCTGGACCCAAATCGCTGCGGCCAGCGGGCCAAAGACGCCGAAGGCGGCCAATGCCTCGCCGTAGAGGCCCCAGCCGGAGGGAATCGCCGGAATGATCATGAAGGCGAGGGCGGCGATGAAAGCAATCCACCGCCAGACGCCGGCCAATAGCCCGCTGCGGTTGGCGTGAATGACAAGGCTGATCAGGCCGGCGCCAAAAAAGAGCGTCGCCGCCATGAACGTGCCGCTGATGAACCAGCCGCTGCCATCAAAGAAGAGCGTGGGCGAGGCCCCGGCAGCCTGCACGGCAATCGGGCCGATGCCGTCGGCGCCCAGTCCCGCGGCGTAGAGTCCGGCCCCAATCGCCAGAATCGGGATCGTCAACATTGGCAGCCTGTGCCCCTTATTGTGGAGAGCATCATCGACCGCCTGCACCGCCACAATTCCCAGCGCAAAGGCGATGGCGGCGATCAAATGACCGGCAAACCAGCGCGCGGTCTGGCCTACGGCCTCCGTGGCCAGACCATGATCGGCGTAGTCCGGCACGACGGGGATCAGGAAAATGCCGATCGCTAAGACTACGGGAAAGGCGAGGACAAGCAGGGCCTGCTGCCGATTCTTTGCCATAGGGCCGATCCTTGGGCAACTGCTGCATACGAAAACGGGCAGCGCCCGGCGGCAAATCGCCGCTCAAACGCTGCCCGCAGTCTATCAGGCTCAAGCTGGGCCGGTCAATCTATTCGAGCACGAGCACCGTGTGGGGGCCAATGGGCGGCAGCGCGATCTCAATACGGCCATCGGCCAGCGTCCAGTCAAGCGCCGTTTCGTCCGGCGCGAGGTAGGCGCGGCTTGGCTGCCAGCCATCGGCGCGCACGCTGACGGTGATGCCGGCCACCGGCGCGCTCTGGTCCACGTGCTGAATCGGCTGGAGCGTGCGCCGGGGATGATAGGCGACCAGATGCACGATCTTGCGCGCTGGGCGGTCAGGGGCCGCAGGCTGTTCATGGAGCGTGCACTCAATCCAGCCGGGTCCGCTTTGCTGGATCAACTGTTGCGGCAGGAAGCTGGTCAGTGCGCTCTGCACCATGGCCCGATAGGCCCAGTAGTCATGGTCGCGATAGGCCCGGAAGAGCGGCGCCGCGAAGTAGAGCACCTGCTCGCTGACTACGGCCACCGGTGCGTCCAGCGCAGCGCCGACGGGCGCGTGCTGGTGACTTGTATAGTGTTCCCAGGTCCGGTTGAAGAGGGCGCGTCGCAGTTCACCGTGGCTCGCTGTACCCGCCTTGGCGCGGACGATGTGACTCTGGTCGTAGAAGACGTAATCATAGTCATCGGCCAGTTCGGAGGCGTCGGCCAGCAGGTCATCGAGGCGCAGGTATGACGGGATCGTTGGGGATGGTTCTCCATACTCAACGGGAACCGCGTCGAGCTGGAACTGCCCGTCCTCGTCCAGCGCGGCTGTGCCGCTCAGCACCAGGCGGCCACCCTGCTCCAGATAAGCCGCAAGCTTGGCCACCTCGTCCGCCGAAAGACGTACGTCATCGGGGAGGAAGAGCGCCTCGTACGCGTCTACCGTTGCGTTGGCATCGACGATGTCGAACTGGATGCCCAGTTCCAGCAGCATTTGCGCCGCGCCTTCGGTGTCGGGGTTGTGCGCGCCCACGCCCGGCTCGGACTCACCGCCGATGCCCCAGGCCAGCAGCGCCACTTCCGCCGTCGGCTTGCTCTCGTGCAGCCAGGGTTCCAGCGCCTCCACGCGTGAAAATGAGCGCTGGAGCAGGCGATAGACGGCCGGGTCGAGCACGCCGTTGGGATGAAGCTGGTCGCCGACGCAGATCATGCCGCCGCCGCTGAGGATGACGCCACACTCGTAGTCAAGCTGATCGGTCGTCTTGAGTCCGCCAAAGTCGGCCCATGATTTGTGAAAGCGGCCGGTCATGCCGATGACGTCCACGCCGTAGGTGCGGGCCTGGCGCGCCATGATCGGGTAGTGGAGATAGCCCCACACGCCCTCGGAGGTGGGCAGACTCTCGACTTCGATATGGGTCATGTAGGGGACGCGCGTGCCCATCTTGGGCGTCGTCGTGCCGTTGTAGTAGACGGACGCGTCGGGTTTGCGACCATGCAGCAGCGAGGTCACATCGCCCATGAATTCGCGCATACGTTCGTCGGCATAGGCCAGCACTGCACGATCATCCTCGAGCGGGACGCCGGCATCGCGCATGCGCTGCTGGCTCCACGGCGAGTAATTGGGCACGACAAAGCAGATGTCGGCCCAGAGACCGTCCATCTCGTAATTGTCGAGCAGCTCTTCGACCTGGGCCATGTAGTAGTCCCGGTAGGGCGAGGCCACGTCCATGGTCGTCCAGCCCCATTCGCCGGAGAGCGGATGGCGCATGCGTTGGGTGCCGTCCTTATTGGTTACCACCCAGCCCGGATGCTGGATGCCGGCCAAATCGTCCCACATGACCGAAACATAGATCGGGCAGCGAATGTCGCGCCGGTGCAGGGCTTCGATCTGTTCGCCCAGCAGATCGCGCGTCATCGTCGGGTGGGGCGTCCCGACCTTAGTGGGATAGTAGGAATAGCCGTGGTGGCACTTGGCAAAGATATTGATGGTGTCGACGTGGCCCATGGCGACCGTCTCGGCGAAGGTTTCCGGGTCAAACTGGGCGCCGACATCCTCGCATTCGAGGGCCGTATGAAAATCGAGATGGACTTGGCGATAGCGCATTTTTGGTGGTGTCATGATAGAGATTCCGTTATTTTGAGAAGCCGGTCAAGCTATTGATGAACTGGCGCTGGAGCAGGATGTACGATGATCATGTTGAGGGACGTGCTCGCCAAGCGGCTGGGACCACGCCCCAGCGGTCAGTCCGCACGCCCCGTGCGGACGGTCGCCACCGCGCATGGCGCGTGATGCCACGAATGTCGCGTCTGCGCACCGCTCGCACGGGCAGCGAAAGTCGGTTGCCCGCGATTTCAAATGCAAGAAACGTAACCCATCGACCCGCTTGGTTTCGACAGGCTCAACCGGCGCTGGACTTGGTTGACCCGCTTGGTTTCGACCCTTCGATACTTCGACAGGCTCAGTACAGGCAGGCTCAGGACGGCGCAGGCTCAACCGGCGCTGACCCCTTCATCCAGCGGCAGGATCGGCCGCCGCACGTGCTGGTAGGGGAAGCGATCCAGGTTGGCGGAACAGAGTCCGGCCGTGTCCATTTCGATCACGCCGGCGGCGATGGGCAGATAGGCCGCGCGATAGGCGACGGCTGACTTGACCGCGATCATCTTCTGCTCCTCTGGGATGATGCCGATCATGCGCAGCTGCGCCAGATCGAAGGGCGGCGTCTTGCGCTCGGTGAGCAAGATGTTGACGCCATCGACCCGTAGCCAGACGCTGCGCCCCATGTGGATGGTATTGCCAAAAAATGAGGCAAAATGATTGTTGGCCAGCTCTGCGGTGAAGGTGCCGCCCGACAGGCCCTTGACCACGCCGGCGACGGGCACGGGCGCGCCATGCCACTCGTCATATTTGCCGCCGACGTCGAGTTTGACCGCCGCGCCTTCCCCGGCTTCCCAACAGTGGGCAACTGCCTCCGGGTCGGCGAGGACGACGGCGCCCTCCTGCACCCCGGCCGCAAGCATGGCGCGCAGCGCATCGGTCCCGTCGCCGGGCGAGCCGCCGCCGATGTTGTCGGCCGAGTCAACCAGGATGATGGGCCCGCCCGCCATGGCCAGCGCTTGGGCGACAGCTGCAGCGGGTGTTACGAAATCGGGCAGCGCCGCGGCCCGCTCGGCCATGAGGATTTCTGCCAACTCGTCCGCATAGCGTTGCGCCAGCGCGGCATTAGCGTTGGTGGTCACGATCATGCAGGCGCCGGCATCGGGGGTGTCGCTGTAGGCAAAACCGCCAAAGACCGCGATGCAGACCACCTGCTCCTCCCCCTCCATTTCGGCGGCACGCGCGTGGACCGCAGCCAGCGGCAGATCGTCCGTGCCGGTCGCTTGGGGCGCCAGAATCAGTGGGGGGTGGGCATAGCCGGCGGTTGGCGTGAGTTCGCCTTCGAGCAGGCGGGACAGAACGTCCGACGCCTCCCGGCCCCGTTCGTAAGGATCGGTGTGGGGGTTCTTGTCGAAGGCGATCACCACATCGGCCAGGTCGACCGTTTGGGGCGAGATGTTGCCGTGCATGTCGAGTGTGATGACGATCGGGACGTCGTCACCGACTACGCCACGCACCGCACGCAAAATCGCGCTCTCCGCATCCAATTCCTCTTCCGTGACCATTGCGCCATGGAGCGCCAACAGGATGCCGTCCAAGGGCAGGGCAGCGGCAAGGCGTTCGATGAGCGCGTCAAGGACGATCGCAAACGCCTCGCTGGTGACGATGCCGCCCGGCATGGCCCCGGCATAGACGGTGGGGATCACCTGCCAGTCGGCGCGGCGGTTGTCGATCATACCCGCAGTGGCCGACTTTGTGGCCGCCAAATGGGAGAAGATCGCTTCGTCAAAGAAGAGCGCCTGTTTCTCGAAGTCTGCTGTCGTGGTCCGACGGGCAGCAAAGCTGTGCGTCTCGTGGGCGATGCCGCCCACGGCAATGCGCTTCTGGTCGCCTTTGGCTGCGCTCATATCAGATTCCTTTCCGCGTCACGATGGGCGCGTGCAGTATCCATGCAGCAAGCGCGCATGGCAGTCCGGCGATCACGCCTAGACGCTCGAAATGCGGACGCTGGCGTCGCTGCGCTCGAAGAGATCCTCGCGCCAGGAAACGCCCATCCCCGGCGCAGTTGGCGCCTGGGCCAGCCCATCCACTACGTGGATCCCGCCGCGAATGAGCTGCGGGTAGAGGATGCGAATGTGCGCGCGCAGGGTCTCCTGCCAGGCCACGTTTGCGGCGGCCGTGGCCACGTGAATGCCCGAGAGTAGCGTCAAGGGGCCCGTACAATCATGCATGACGACGGGCACATTATAAAACTGGGCGAGCTCGGCAATGCGGCGCGTCTGCGAAATCCCGCCGACCCAGGTCGGGTCGATCATGACGTAGTCGGCCGCACGTTTCTCCAAGACGAGGCGAAAATCTTCGTAGCCCACCAACATTTCGCTAACCGCCAGCGGCACATCGGCCTGACGCCGCAGATCGGCAATGGTGTCGATGCTGTCCGGCCGGATGATGTCCTCCAGCCAAAGCATGTTCAGGTCGCGCACTTCGCGGGCGATCCGTAGCGCTGGCGCCAGCTGAAAAAAGCCGTGGCCGTCCAACGCCAGCTCGATTTCGTTGCCCAACGCCTCGCGGATTGCGCGCAGAGGGCGCAGGCCCTCATCCAGGTCGCGCTGGCTGATATAGAGCGCACCGCCCGGCTTGTGCGCGGCGAAGTCGAGGGTCCACACCTTGAGGCCGCGGATGCCCTCGTCGAGCAACTGCTTGGCATAGTCGACCGGGCGGTTGACGACGGACCAGTAGTCGTTGAGCGGCCCTTCATTGCCCACGATGCCGTGGCCCGGCCAGCCCTGGTCGCCCGGACTGCGGTCACCGCGGCCGCCATATGCCGGGCCGCCGCTGCTGTTGTAGACGGGGATACCGTTGCGCGTGCGTCCGCCCAGCAACTGCCAGATTGGCTGCTCTGTCGCCTGACCGAGAATGTCCCACAGTGCCAAGTCGATGGCCGAGAGCGCACGCAGTTCGGTTCCGCGCGCCCCGAAGTTGGCCGCCCGTTCGTAGAGGAAACGGAAATGTCCTTCGATGGCCAGGGCATCCGCCCCCAGCAGACGACGCGCCATCCAGTCGTGGATCATGGCCGCGACCGCATGGGGCACGTAGTAGGTCTCGCCGCAGCCGATATAGCCGGCATCGGTATGAATGCGCAGCGCAAGTAGCCCCGGCATCACGTGTTGGGGCAACGCGGTCTCAATTTTGGTGATTCGGATATCGGACACGTTTGCTTCCTCCGTGAAACCTGGTGAATTTTGTAGGATGGGCCGCGGATCGTTCGGATGCAGCGGATCAAGCACCAAGAACAAGAATCTGTGTAAATCCGCTCAATCCGCCAAATCCGCGGCCCATCGCGCAACTGATTTATTCCACGACGGGCACGGGCACGCGTTCGGCAATGTCCGCCACGACCTGGGCCGGCGTGCGGCCGCGCAGGCGGGTCTGGGGGCTTATGTGAATGCGGTGGGTGAGCAGCGCCGGGCTCAAATGCTGCACATCGCTGGGAATGACGAAGTCGCGCCCGCGCAGCGCGGCCAGGGCTTGGCTGGCGCGGTAGAGCGCGAGGGAGCCACGCGGCGAGACGCCCAGTTCCACCGACTCATGATCACGCGTGCCGCGCACGATGTCGAGCACATAGCGCCGCACCGGTTCGCTGACATGGATGGCGCGGACCTCTTCCTGGAGCGCGACGACCGCGTCCGCAGTGGCGACCGGGGTCATGGCGTTCAGGGGATCGCTCCGCTCGTAGCGCAGCAGGATTTCTTCCTCCTCGTCCAGGGTTGGGTAGCCGAGATTGAGCTGGAGCAGAAAGCGATCGAGCTGGGCTTCGGGCAGGGGAAAGGTGCCCTCCAACTCGATGGGATTTTGGGTAGCGATGACCAGAAAGGGCCGGGGCAGCGCCATGGTGTCGCCGTCCAGCGTAATCTGATGCTCCTGCATGGCTTCGAGCAGGCTGGATTGGGTGCGAGGCGTGGCGCGGTTGATCTCATCGGCCAGCAGGATCTGGCTGAAGACCGGGCCTGGTCGAAATTCGAAGGCCTGCTCTTTTTGGTTGAAAAAATTGATGCCGGTCACATCGCTGGGCAGCAGATCGGGCGTGAACTGAATGCGGGCGAAAGAGCAATCGATGCTGCGCGCCAGCGCCTTGGCCAGCGTCGTCTTGCCGATACCCGGCACGTCTTCGAGCAGAATGTGGCCATCGCACAGAAGTGCCACCAGCATCAGCTCGACGACATCGCGTTTCCCAATAATGACGTTGGCGACGTTGTCTTGCACAGCCACAACAAAGTCGGCAAATTTCATGAAAGTCTCCGGGAGTCAGGTTGACCGGGCAAGCATGCCCGGATGCCGGGGTAGTCTACTCGCGAAGCAAGCCCGGGTCAACTGCATTTGCAATAAACCGAAAATGACCGAAAATCTACTACTTGGCAAAATTTAAAAAGGATGCAAAACTTTTGATTGAAAATACCCAGAGAATTCTGACGAAATCAGCACCCACGGCTGGCGTGGCGGTATCTGTCTGACCCGGGACACGCTTCAAGCCGCAAGCGGGGCAGGAAGTTTTTCTGCGTGACGGCAGCGGCGCCATGCGCTTTGGCAGCGACGTCATTCAAATCGGACCGGGCCACGCCGAGCACACCTTCTGGCAGATGCGGGCGACCGAACTGGCGCCCGAACACGTGCGCGTCTTAGTGACCTTCTTCACCCCGGTTGATCATGCGCTGCAGCTACGGGTCTACCGCGGACCGCAAACGGAGTTGAGATGATCCAGATTGTCTGTCACCGCGGGGCCAACGAATTTGCCCCGGAAAATACCTATGCGTCCACGCAAATCTGCCTCGACTGGGGCATGGACATCGTCGAGATCGACGTGAACAGCAGCCGCGACGGCGTGCTCTATCTCTTTCACGGCCCGCAGCTGGAAAGGGCGAGCACTGGTCGCGGCCTGATCATGGAGCACGATGCGGCTGAGATCGATCTGCTTGATGCCGGTAGTTGGTTTGCGCCCGAGTTTGCAGGCGAACGCATCCCGCGCCTGGCCGAGTTTCTGCCGTGGGTCAAGGGACGCGTCGGCCTCTTTCTCGACGTGAAATTTGGTGATCTGGATGAGGTCGTCCGCCTGATTCGGGCAACTGACCTGGCGGACGAGACCTTCTTCTGGTTTCAGCACAATTGGATGGCGCGCTGCTTCCGGCGCATCGCACCTGACCTGCGGTTAAAGATCAACGCAGCCACCCTTGGCCAAATCGAGGCTGCACAGCAGGAGTTTGACGCCCAGATCATCGAAATCGACCTGGCCAACGTCACTGAGGAAATGATGAATGCCTGTCGCAACCGGGAGATGCAGGTGATGATCAACTATGGCGGTGACGATCCCGCTCGCCTCCAGACGATGTTGGCATGGCGCCCGGATTTCGTGAACGTCAATTATGGGGATCGTGTGGCTCGCCTGGCGCGCGAGATGGGGTTGCGCTGATGGCCGACGATCAAGGAGCCGACATGACAACAGCGACGAGTGCTGGCAATCTGCCTGGACTGCGGCGATACGTTGATTGATGAGGCCACAGAAGTGAAGACCGCAGACGATGTCTCGCTGCGGGCCGAACTCATTCCAGGCGCCGACATGCTCTTGCATGAGCTGAAGCGGCGTGGTTATCCGCTTGCGCTCGTGGCCGACGGCCCCACGGCCACGTTCCGCAACAATCTGGCGCCGTATGGCCTCTACGACCTCTTTGACGCCTATGCGATTTCCCAAGAGGTCGGCGTGAGCAAGCCCGATGCCGCAATCTTTCACCATGCGCTTGCTCAACTGGAGATCGGGCCGGAAGCCTACGGCCGGGTGCTCATGGTCGGCAATTACCTGGCGCGCGACATCAAGGGCGCCAACGAGCTGGGCTTGATTAGCGTCTGGCTCGACTGGTCGCCAAGGCGTCCCAAAACGCCGGCAGATGCCGCCGAGACACCGGACTACACCATTAAGACTCCGCTGGAACTGCTAGACGTAGTTGACGCAATCGAGTGGGCGGCTTAGAAAGCGAGACAGAAGATGGCAACGTACAACATAGCCGATTTTGGCGCCGTGGGCGACGGCGAGACCGACAATGCACTGGCGATTCAAAACGCAATCGACACCTGCAACGCCGTGGGCGGCGGACGTGTTCTGGTGCCGGCCGGCGGCGCCTACCGCGCTGGTCCATTCGAGCTGAAATCCTATGTGGAACTGCATGTCCAGGCCAGCGCCAGCCTGGTGGCCAGCACAGACGAAACGCTCTACGTCGAGACACCCTTCCGCAGCCGCAGCGAAGGCGGCATGTGGATCAAAGCCGTGGACGCCGAGCGCATCTCGATCACCGGTACCGGCACGATTGATGGTCAAGGAACCGAGTTTATGGTTGATGAGGAGCCCACGCACTATAACTACAAGCTGGAAGACGGCATCGACAACCGGCCTCATCTGCTGACGCTCATCGGCTGTCGCCAGGTGACGATCCGCGATGTAACCTTTGCCAATGCCGCCTATTGGTGTATTCATCCGGCCGGCTGCCAGGATGTCTTGATCCACGGCGTGCGCGTGCTCAATAGCCTCAAGGTGCGCAACTGTGACGGTATTGATATCGACCATTGCCGCAACGTGCGCATCAGCGACTGCTACATCGAGTCCGCCGATGACTGTATCTGCATCAAGAACCGGCGCGATTATGATGAATATGGACCGTGCGAAAACATCACGGTCACCGGCTGCGTCTTGACCTCGACCTCCTGTGCCATCAAGCTGGGCAGCGAGAATATGGATTCTATGCGCAACATTATATTTGATGCCTGCGTGGTACGCGCCAGCAATCGCGGTCTTGGCATCCAGAACCGGGATGAAGGCACGATCGAAAATGTTATCTTCTCCAACATGATCATTGAATCCAGACTCTTTGCCGACGTCTGGTGGGGAAAGGCGGAACCGATCTATGTGACGGCATTCAAGCGTGCGCCAGGCACGCCCTATCGCTTTGCAGATGGTGAGACTGAGGGGCGAATTGGCAAAGTGCGCAACATTCGGTTCACCAACATTCTCTGTCGCAGCGAAAATGGGGTCTACGTGAGCGGCTGCGATGATAGTCGCATTGAGGAAGTGCTCTTTGAGAATGTCCGGCTGGAGATCGACAAGACAACTGAGTACCCAGGCGGCTTCTATGATCGGCGTCCCTGTGACGCCGAGGGCATCGTCGCCGGCAAGACGGCCGGTTTCCACCTCAACGCCGCGGATGATATCGTCTTGCGCAACTGCAAGGTTGTCTGGGGCGAGCATCGTCCTGCCTACTACGGCCACGCCGTTGAAGCCCACGACGTGACGGATCTGGCCGTCGAAAACCTGAAAGGCACTGCCGCCTTCCCCGACAACGAGGTCGCCGTCATGATTACCCCCGCCGACTAATCCCCCAGCGACTGCTGCCTCACCCCACTGGCTGATTCGTTCTGTCGGAACGGTAATTTGCCGCTAACGTAGCGGTTTATTTTCTTGACCCCTCGTTTCTTGACGCTAGACAGACCAGCAGTCTATACTACTGTGGTTTGTCAACGATTGACTGCTTCCCCGCCGGCGCTTTTGGGCGCATCGGTTGCAACATTCTAGTTAGGTGGAGTTACGTACCTCATGAGCAAGAATACCTGGATGCTGATTGGCATCTTCTTACTCGTTATCATTGCCCTTTACATCGCCCTGCCCATCGAGCATCCCGATTGGCTCGAGCGCGGCGTTAGCGGGAACTCGGAAATGCCGCGCGAACTGCGCGACATCAAGCTCGGTCTTGACCTCCGCGGCGGCACCCAGGTGCTGCTGGAAGCGGAGCCGATTGCCGGTCAAGAGATTGATCCTGGGTCTATGGATACGGCCAAGCTGATCGTCGAAAACCGCGTCAATGGCCTCGGTGTGGCCGAGGCGATCGTTCAACGTCAAGGCGAAGATCGACTGATCGTGGAACTGCCTGGCGTCGACAACCCTGACCAGGCGGTTGAGACGATCCGCTCCACCGGCCAGCTGGAGTTTGTCGATGCAGCCGGCCTGCCGCTGGCCCAGGGCATGATCATCAACACGACCAATCATCCTGCCAAGGCGGCCGAATTTCTTGGGGCCGTTGAAGACGGCACGGTCGATCCGGCCGCTGTCCCCTATCCCGACCAGATCTTCGAGACGGTGATGACGGGGGACATTTTGAGCAATGCTGCGGTGACCCAGGACCAGCTTGGCCAGTACGAAATCGGCTTTGAGCTGACCGGCGAAGGCAGCGACCAGTTTTACGAATACACCCGGGCCAACATCGGCGAACCCCTGGCGATCATTCTTGACGGTCGCGTTCTCTCTGCACCGACCATCAATGCTGCGATCCGCGATACCGGCGTGATTACCGGCCAGTTCTCGCAGGAAGAGGCCGATTCGCTGGCCGTTCAGATGCGCTACGGCGCGTTGCCCGTGCCCCTTGCCGTGGCCGACATCAACACGATCGGCGCCAGCCTGGGCCAGGACTCAGTTGACCGCAGCCTGCTGGCCGGTCTCATCGGCATGGGCGCAGTGCTGCTCTTCATGTTGATCATCTATCGCCTCCCCGGTGCAATTGCCGACGTTGCCCTGATCATTTACATCATCTTCAACGTGGCGATCTATAAGCTTGTGCCGGTCACCGTGACGCTGGCCGGGATCGCCGGCTTCCTGCTCTCCATCGGTATGGCGGTCGACGCCAATATCCTGATCTTTGAGCGCATGAAAGAAGAGTTGCGTGTGGGGCGCTCTGTGCGCTTGGCCGTCGAAGCGGGCTTCAGCCGTGCGTGGCCTGCCATCCGCGACGGTAACCTCTCGACGCTGATCAGTTGTGGCGTGCTTTTCTGGTTTGGCAACACCTTCGGCGCCAGTGTGGTGAAAGGCTTTGCCGTTACCCTGTCCATCGGCGTACTGCTCTCCATGTTCACGGCTGTTTTTGTTACGCGCACCTTTATGCGCGCCATCTTGTCGACGCGCAGCGATAAGCTGATGGAGTCCAGCGCTCTCCTTGGCATGTAGGCAGCTCGCCGCTTCATTCCTTTTTCATTGCTCATTGCCCATTATTTCGGGAGTTCACGATGTTCCATATTGTTGAAAAACGGCGTATCTGGTTCACGCTATCGCTTCTGGCCATCTTGCCGGGCATCCTCTTTATGATTTACTCGTTTGCCACCACGGGCAATCTCTTGCCGCTGAGCATTGACTACACAGGCGGCACGCTGTGGGAGGTTCGCTTTCAGAACGCGGTCGCTCCGGCCGAAGCCCGGCAGATCTTTGTCGATCAGGGCTACAGCGATACGGTCGCGTTTAATGTGGAAAATGACAGCACCGTTCAGGCGAAGCTCAAGACGCTGAGCGCAGGGGAGAAAGAGGTGCTCGTTGATGACCTGACGGCTGCCTTTGGGGAATTTGAAGAGCGCTCCTATCGTAGCATTGGACCGACCATCGGTACGGAAGTAAGCCGGGCAGCACTCCTCGCCGTGGTCATTGCGTCGGGCCTCATCCTGCTCTACATCGCCTTCGCCTTTCGCCAGGTCTCCCATCCCTTTCGCTACGGCACGTGCGCGGTCATCGCGCTGGTGCACGACGTGTTGGTGACGATTAGCTTCGTTTCCATTATGAACCTGCTCTCCGGCTGGGAGGTCGATGCGCTCTTCTTGACTGCGGTGTTGACCATCATCGGTTTCAGCGTCAACGACACGATCGTCGTCTTCGACCGCATCCGTGAGAACCTGAAGCGCCATCGAGGCGAGTCCTTTGCCACGGTTGCCAACCGCAGTCTGGTGGAAACATTCCAGCGTTCTATCGCCACGCAGGTGACTGCCATGCTGGTCATCTTTGCCATCCTGGTCTTGGGCGGAGCGACACTCCAGCAGTTTATGGCGACACTCATGGTCGGGCTTATCAGCGGTACCTACAGCTCGCTCTTTAATGCCACGCCGTTGCTTGTGGCCTGGGAAGAGCGCTCCTTGTTTGGCAAGAAGTCGAGCCAGGTGGACACCCCCAACGGGAATGCCGCCCTGGCTTCTTAAACGCCTGTCCAGAAAGTCCGGTTTCTCGTAGAGGCCGGACTTTCTTTCTTCCGCATCTCTTCCCAGCCGCAGCGACTTCGCGCTGCGGCTTGCTTTTTTCCAACGGGAGGTCGCCATGCCGCCTACCGCCATGCGCGCATTGCTGTTGACCCATGCTGGACCTGCGTTGCAACGGGACTATCCAGTTCCCGCGCCTGCCGTGGGGGAAGCATTGGTCCGCGTGCGGCTGGCCGGCATCTGCTCCACCGATCTGCAGTTGACTGCAGGCTACAAAGGCGGTTACCGGGGCGTGTTGGGTCACGAGTTTGTGGGCGAGGTGGCTGCCGCGCCTGGCGCTGAGGAGTGGATGGGGCGCCGTGTGGTTGGCGAACTCAACATCGGTTGCGGGCGCTGTGCGCTCTGCGCGCGAGGGTTGGCCAAGCATTGCCGCAGCCGGCAGAGTCTGGGCATCATCGGTCGCGACGGCGCCTTCGCCGACTACTTGACGCTGCCGTTGGCAAATTTGCACGCTGTCCCCGCAGGCGTGCCCGATGAACGAGCGGTCTTCACCGAGCCATTGGCTGCCGCGCTGCAAATCCTGGAACAGCTCCACGTGACGCCGACGACGCGCGTGATCGTAGTGGGGGATGGTCGGCTTGGCCTGCTCGTTGCCCAGGTCCTGGCGACCACCCAGTGTGATCTGACCGTGATGGGCCGCAATCCCGAGAAGCTGGCGATTCTGCATGACGCCGGCATCACCCATACGGTGCGCGCAACTGCCAGCAGCGAACTCGATGCTTTTGTATCTTTGGCGCAGCAGAGCGCCGACGTCGTCGTCGATGTGACCGGCTCACCCGCCGGCTTTGCCCAGGCCCGTCGCCTTGTGCGACCCCAGGGCGTCATCGTGCTCAAAAGCACCTTCGCCGGCCGCCTACCTGACCTGGACATCAGCAGCCTGGTCGTGGACGAAATCACCGTCATCGGCAGCCGCTGCGGCCCCTTTGCTCCCGCCCTGCGCATGCTGGCCAGCGGCGCCGTCCTGGTCGAGCCGCTCATTCATGCCCGCTATTCGCTGGATGACGCTGTGGCCGCCCTCGACTATGCCGGGCGCAAAGGCGTTCTCAAAGTGCTCATCGAACCAGCAAGCGACCATTAATCGTCGAAAATTGACCATTGAAATTGACCATCGACCAGTAACCACCGACCATTCACATTGCTCATCCGCCCGTGACGACTCAACGCATCGGAGCCCTGCTTCTACTCTTCCTATCCGCCTTCTTTCTCGTCGGCTTCGGTCCGCCCCGCCTGACCGACCGTGAGATCGCGCCGCTCCGGCGACTGACGCCGGCAGAGTTGCGCAACTGGAGCGAGACGCTGGCGCCGCCCGAGATTTCAGCCGATGCGCTGTTGGTCTACGATGTGGATGCCGAACAGATTCTCTTCGAACGCGCCATGGATGAAGCGCTGCCCATGGCCAGCCTCACCAAGCTGATGACCTCGCTCCTCGTCTGGGAAGCGGACGATCTCAACGCAACGGTGACGATCGAAGCTGCGGACCTGGTGGGCGGGGCGAGCATGGGGCTGATTGCAGGCGACCGGCTGACCGTGGAAGAGCTGCTCTGGGGCCTGCTGGTGCCCAGCGGCAACGATGCGGCTATGGCGCTGGCTCGCCATGTGGGCGGTTCAGTGGAGGCGTTCGTTGCGCGCATGAATGAACGGGCGGCTGAATTGGGATTGACCGCCACCTCCTTTCGTAACCCCCACGGCTTCGACGCGCCCGGGCACGTGAGTAGCGCCGCTGATTTGTTGTCACTCACCTTGCGTAACCAGACGACGCCGCGTTTTAATGAGATGGTCGCCACGGCAGAGACGACGGTGGCAGGCTATCCTGTGGAGAATACGAACGACTTGCTTATCACCGACGCTGATGCGAACGGTATCAAGACCGGCACGACGCCGGCTGCCGGTCAGTGTCTCATCGCCGAGTTTGACGACGGATCGGGCCATCGGGTGATTATCGAGGTGTTGGGCAGCACGGATCGCTATGAAGATGTGCGCAAGTTGCGCCTCTACTACGAGCAGAACTATGAGTGGCTCAGTGGCAATGCGGATCGCATGCCCTTGCTCAACCGCCTCTACGATGACGACGGCGCGCTCTGGTACCTCGCTGCCCAAGGCGATGCCCCCAGCACGCTGGTGCGTCGCGGCGAGTATCCCGCGCTGCAAGGATACCGGCGGATCACGCGGCCGCCGACGGGTACGCCGTGGCAGGCGGGGATGGCAGTTGGCACGCTGGAATGGCGCCTGGGTGACCAACTGGTTGGTACGCAAATGTTGACGCTGCGCTAGCAGCAACATGCAGGGTAAGACTGGTTGACTTGCCTGCCCAGCACAATCATTTTGGCTGAATCGAAACTTGACATAAATTTTTTAAAAGGCGAGGGCTATGGCTGAAGAACGGCTTCAAAAAATTATGGCGGCCGCGGGTGTAGCCAGTCGTCGCGCATCCGAGGCGTTGATTACGGCCGGCCGTGTCCAGGTCAACGGACAGACCATCACCGAACTGGGCGCCAAAGCTGATCCGGCCGTTGATGCGATCACGGTCGACGGGCAACCGCTCAACAAGCCGGCCCATCACACTTATATCAAAGTGCATAAGCCGCGTGGCATCATCAGTGACCTGGGCGGCGATGCCGAAGGGCGCCAGAATGTGGGCGACCTATTGCCGCCGTCGATCGGCCGCGTCTATCCGGTTGGCCGGCTCGACCTGAACAGTGAGGGACTGGTGCTGATGACTGATGATGGCGCGTTGGCTCACAAGCTTACGCACCCGCGTTATGAGCATCCCAAAACCTACTTCGTCCTGGTCGAACGACAGCCAAGCATGCAGGCCATCGATCGCCTGCGCAAGGGCGTGAATCTGCCCGACTATCGCACTGCGCCGGCGCAGGTACGGGTCGTCGAGCGCTTGCCCCAGCGTCTGCAACTGGGCAGCGGACCCACCGCCGGCGTCTGGCTGGAGATCGTCTTGCGTGAGGGCAAGAAGCGGCAAATTCGCCACATGACCGCGGCGGTGGGCTATCCCACGCTGCGTCTGATACGCTGGGCGATTGGCCCACTCACACTGGGGGATCTACCTGCCGGCGAGCAAGTCGCCCTCAAGAAACAGGAGGTCAAGGCAACTGCGCAAGCTGGCCAAGCTGCCCAAATCGCCGGCGCCTCAGCGCCCCAATCCGCCACCGCCCCGGCGCAAAGTAACGGTCAAAAAGAAGCCCAAACGCTAGGTAAGTGTCCGCAAACGAGCCCGCCGGCATGAATGCCCTGGCCAGCAGGCGGCGCTGTCTCTCAAAATTGATAATGGGGAAATGGTCAACGGGTGGCATCACCATTAACCATTCCCCATTTTCGGATAAGCATTAACCATTACCCCGACCCCGTTCAGCCCAGCGCATGACCAATACCGCCAGCCCACTCAGCACCGTGAAGCCAAGCACCAGCGGCAGCACGGTGCCGTTGTAATTCTGCCCGATGAGCATGCCCAGTGGCGTGGCCATGAAGAGCGAAAGCGATCCCACCACGGCTGCGCCGACGCCTGCGATGTGGCCCAACGGTTCCATCGCCAGGGAGTTCTGGTTGCCAAAGAGAATGCCTACACAGAAAAACGTCGCCATGAGGTAGATCATGAGTAGGGCCAATGGCGGGTGGCCGTCCATGGCCGTAGCAACGACCAGGAAGAGCAGCCCCAACAGGCTCATGATCAGCGCCGAGCCGTGGGAGAGGGGACGCATTCCATAGCGCATGACCAGACGGGCATTCAGAAATGAGGCCGTACCCAACGCCAGCGCCATGACTGCAAATACGATGGGAAAGCGCGGCCCCAGTTCATACTGGATCTGGAAGATCTGCTGCGCTGAATTGAGATAGCCCAAAAACGCGCCCGTGACCAGGCCGGCTGCTACCGTATAGCCCAGCGCGATGCGATTGCTCAACACTTCGCCAAATGCAGCGGCGATGCGACGTAGAGACCACGGTTTGCGTTGCGCAGGCGCCAGCGTTTCGGGCTGGCGCAAGGCAAACCACGTCGCGGTGAGGAGGGCGAGCACCAGGAATGCGCCAAAGATGGCGCGCCAGTCGGCAACAAGCAAAATGGCCTGACCAATCGCCGGCGCGATGACGGGGACGAGGATGAAAACCGCCATCACGAAGGACATCACCCGGGCCATGGCTCGCCCCTCATACTGATCGCGCACCAGCGCAACCGAGACGCTGCGCGGTCCGGCAATGCCCACGCCTTGCAGCAAGCGCCCTGCCAGCATGACCCCAAAGGAGCCGGCAAAGATCGACAAGAGGCAGCCAATGCTGAAAACGACGAAGCCTGCATAGATGGCCGGCTTGCGCCCGGTGCTGTCCGAGAGCGGTCCGTAAATCAACTGGCCGCCGGCCAGCCCGAAAAAGAGCAGGGAGATAATGTACTGATTGGCGTTTTCGCTGGGCGCCCCCAACTCCGCGCCGATCGCGGGCAGCGCCGGCAGCATGGCATCGGTGGCCAGCGCTGCAAGCGAGGTCATGGCGGCCATGAGCGCGACAAATTCGCCAAAACTGAGCGGCGCTTGGCGACTAGCGACTTGTTGGGTGAGGCTGGCTTCTTTCATGTGCATCGTCTTTCATGTGCATCGTCTTTCATGTGCATCGTCTTTCATGTGCATCGTCTTTCATGTGCATCGTGCGTATCGTGTATGGTAGCAAAAGGGTGGAGGCACTGTTCTCTCTGCGCTGCCGGCTTCGCAAGCCTTTTACTATACTACAGAACGATAGAACCGTGGATTGTCCAGATTCAGCCGCCAGGAATTTGCAATCTGGGTAGAATGGGCCGCGTATCAACGCTGATCCGGCGGATATGGGCAGATCAATCCCAGGAAAATCCACGGCGATCCGCTGTATCCTGCGCCAGGTTCAGGACGGGCCGGGCTTTTCCCGCAATCCATCTGGCTGACTATTCGGCCGCCGGCTACTCTGCCGGTTACTCTGCGGGGTACTCTGGGGTGTACTCTGCGCGGCTTCTGGCTTCGCGGGGCGCGATCATGTACAATTGGTGCAGACGCTGGCGGCGCCAAGCCTGTGGCGTAAAACCAACCAGATCAGACGAGGGATGGCAACGTCTTTATGAGTTCGACGCCGACGATTATCACGATCGACGGTCCGGCTGCTTCCGGCAAGAGCACCATCGCCCACGAGGTCGCCGAACGGTTGAATTATCTCTTTTTCGATACCGGCGTCATGTATCGAGCAGTGACCCAGGCCGCGTTGGAGCGAGGCGTGGATGTCCACGATGAAGCAGCGGCTACGGCGCTGGCCGACCGGCTTGAGATTAAGATCCTGCCCCCGACAAGCGACAATCAGGACGGCCGTCAGTGCACCGTGCTCATCGACGGGGAGGATCGGACGTGGGCCATTCGCACGCCTGAGGTGGATCAGAACGTTTCGATCGTTTCAGCGTATCCTGGCGTACGCAGCGCACTCAGCGCCAAGCAGCGCGCAATTGGCCATTATTATGGTTCCGGCCACGCGGAAAAGCCGGGCATCATTATGGTAGGCCGTGACATTGGCACCGTTGTGCTGCCCGAGGCGCATCTGAAAGTCTACATGGACGCAACGGCTGAGGAGCGGGCGCGGCGGCGCATGTTACAGCAAACCGCACGCGGCAAGCCGGCCGACTACGGCCAAATCCTGGCCGACATCCTGCGCCGCGATCGACAGGACAGCGAGCGAGCCCATTCGCCCCTGCGCGCGGCCGAAGATGCAGTCGTGATCGACACATCCGACCTGACGCCCGCTGAGGTTGTCGAAGCCATGCTGGTACTCGCCCAACCGGTAGAGTAGACGGGGCCGGCAGAACCCGATCATGATCTGGCCCTGTGCTCAATCAATCTGTGCTCAACCTGTACTCATCTCTAGCGAATTCTGACTGGATTCTGAGCAACCATGAGTGCTTCGCTCACTACAGACCAACAACTTGAACTTTACTATTGGATGCGGCTCACCCGCGTTTTTGATGAGGCCATGGTGGCCTATTGGAAGCAGGGTAAGGGACTAGGCGGCACCTTCAGCCAGCGCGGCCATGAGGCGATTTCGGTGGGCGCGGCATATGCATTGGCGCCCGACGACGTGATTGCGCCCATGCATCGTGACCTGGGCGCCTACCTGCTGCGCGGCCTTACGCCCGAACGCATCTTCGGCAATCTGCTCGGTCGCGCCGCCGGCGTGAGCGGCGGGCGCGATGCCAACCTGCATGGCATGGGCGACCTGGACCACAATATCATCGGCTTCATTAGTCATCTGCCCCATTCGCTACCCGTGACCGTCGGCGTGGCCATGAGCTTCACCTATCGTGACGAAGCGCGGGTGGCCATGACCTTCACCGGCGACGGCGCCGCCAGCGCCGGCCTCTTTCACGAGTCGCTCAATCTGGCTGCGGTGGAGCGGGCGCCCTGCGTCTTCATCGTTGAGAACAACCAATATGCCTACTCAACCCACGTCAGCCGTCAAATGGCTATCGAAGATCTGGCCGTGCGGGCGGAGGCCTATGGCATGCCGGGCGTGATCGTCGACGGCAATGATGTGGAAGCCGTCTATGCCGTGGCGGCAGATGCTGTTGGCCGCGCCCGGACCGGCCAAGGCCCGACGCTGATTGAGGCCAAGACCATGCGCATGCTGGGGCATGCCATCCACGATGGCGCTGAGTATGTGCCGGCTGCGCTGCTGGCGGAGTGGGAGGCCAAGGATCCGCTTCTGCGCTACACGCAGCGATTGACGGCGGCCGGTATTGCCGATCTGGCTGAACTGACAGAAATTGATCAAAGATGCGCCGTGGAGGTTGCCGCTGCCATCGAGTGGGCCGAGCAAGCTCCTTTACCGGCCCCGGAGAGCGTCACCCGCGGCGTTTACGCACCACCAATCAAGGGAGAAATTATTCATGAGTAAACGCATCCTTGTGGCCTATGCTTCCGGCAGCGGCTCAACACGCGAGGTTGCGGCCGCCATCGGCGAAGCATTGGCCGAAGAGGGCGCGCCAGTCGATCTGAAAGCGGTGCAAGACGTGACTTCCGTCGCCGATTACAGCGCGCTCGTTGTCGGTAGCTCCATTCGCGGCGGGCGTTGGCTGCCCGAAGCCGTCACCTTCGTTGCCGAATTCGCGGATGCACTGGCGACGCGACCTGTGGCCTATTTCACCACGTGCCTGGCCATGATGAAGGATACGGATGAGAATCGACGGCGTACGCTCGCCTATATGGATCCAATCTTGGCGCTGGCGCCGTCGGTCATGCTCGCCGACATCGGACTCTTTGCCGGCTCCCTCGACGCCACGCGCCAGATCGCCATACCCGGCACGCCCGGTCCGTATGGTGATTTCCGTGACTGGACCGCAATCCGCACCTGGGCCAAGAACCTGCTGCCCACGCTGACCGCGGTTGAAGCTGATCCTGCCGCGCCCAGCGTACGCATGGCCTCTAGACTACTGAGTGAGTCAATTGAAACGCCACTCTTCTGGTCCGAGATGGCCGATGCCAACCTGGCCGACGCCAATTTTGAGCGCGGCAACCTGATTGGCGCGCACTTGGCCGGCGCCGATCTCAGCGGCGCGCAGTTGAGTCGCGCCATTCTCAACGGCAGCACCTTGACCAGCGCCACGCTGCGCGGGGCCGACCTCAGCGGGGCCGACCTGCACTGGACCAATCTGCGCGGCGCCGACCTGGGCGATGCCAATCTGCAATTGGCCATGTTGGGGTGGGCCGATCTGACGGAAGCTAACCTCAATGGTGCAACCCTTACGCTTGCGGCCTACAATGAGTTCACGCGCTGGCCTGAGGGCTTTTCGCCCGATGACGCCGGCTGTCGTTATGTGGGGCGCGCCCGCACTGTAGATGAGGAAGAGTAGGCCGGAAGCGAAACGCATATGGAAGAGCAGCCTTTGACCTTTGGCTTTAGCGATGCGGCCCGTGATGCAAGCAACGCTGACCGCCAGCTAACCTATATTGCCGCCATCAGCGAAGCCCTGCGCGAAGAGATGCGCCGGGATCCCAACGTCTTCGTCATGGGCGAGGATATCGGCGGTGAGTTTGGCGGCGCGTTCAAGGTGACGAAAGGCTTAGCGGCTGAGTTTGGTGACCGGCGCGTGAAAAATATGCCCCTGGCCGAGCTAGGGTTCGTGGGCGCTGCCACCGGCATGGCGCTCATGGGGCTGCGGCCGGTGATCGAGATGCAGTTCGCCGACTTCATCTCGTCGGCCTTCGACAGCATCGTGCAATTTGCGGCCAGCACCCACTATCGCTGGAATGGAGCGGTGCCTTGGGTGATCCGAGCGCCGAGCGATGGCGGGATTCGCTCTGGCCCGTATCACAGCCAGAATCCGGAAGCGTGGTTCGTCCACACGCCGGGCCTCAAGGTCGTTGCGCCGGGAACGCCGGCCGATGCGAAGGGGCTGCTGCTGGCGGCGATCCGGGACAATAATCCAGTGATCTATTTCGAGAGCAAGCCTCTCTACCGTTCCCTCACCGACTATGTGCCGCCGGGGAACTATGTCGTGCCCTTGGGCGAGGCGAACCTGGTCCGCACTGGCAAGGACTTGTCCATCATCACCTACGGCACGCAGGTGCGGGAGTCGGTAGCGGCTGCTGATCGGCTGGCCGCAGAGGGGATTTACGCCGACGTGCTGGACCTGCGTACCTTGAAACCGCTGGACAGCGAGGCCGTTTTGGCGACTGTGCGCAAGACGGGCAAGGTTCTGATCGTTCACTCGGCAACGCAACTGGCCGGCCTGGGCGCTGAACTGGCGGCCCAGATCGCCGAACATACCTTTGAGTGGCTCGATGCGCCCGTGCGTCGCCTGGGTGGTTTGGATACGCCTGTGCCCTTCAGCCCGCCGCTGGAAGACGCCTACCGGCCCGACGCGGAAAAGATCTATGCGCTGGCCAAAGAACTGGCGGAATACTAGGTGACCATGTTCAAAATCGCTACGCTTTGCTACGTCAAACGCAATGGCCAGACGTTGATGATGCATCGCAACAAGCGGGAAAACGACATGCACCTGGGCAAGTGGAACGGCCTGGGCGGCAAGCTTGAAGCCGGGGAAACGCCGGAAGCCTGTGCATTGCGCGAGATCTATGAAGAGAGCGGCCTGGCGGTTGCCAATCTGCGCCTGCGTGGCGTGCTCACCTTCCCGGCCTTTGCCGACGATGAGACGTGGATCGCGTTTGTCTTTACAGCCGACTATCTTAGCGGGGAGCTGATCGATCCGCCCGAAGGTGAATTGGCGTGGATCGATGACGCTGCCCTGCTTGATCTCACACTGTGGCCCGGTGACCGCATCTTTTTGCCGTGGCTCCAAGACGATCGCTTCTTTTCGGGCCGGTTTGACTATGAGGATGGTGAATTACGCGATTACGACGTAGTCTTTTATCCGCCAGGCTCGAATTGATCGATCACAGCGGTTGTTTGCATAAGGGGAGCGGGAGGAATCTGTGGCCAAAAGGGATGAGGGCTGGTTGAGTTTTCTGAAGCGCGGTCAGCCAGACGAAGAGGACTCTGCAGGCGTGATGGATGAGTCCGGTAAAGAACGGACGCACCAGCCTGGCCGGGGCAAACGCAAGAAGGAAGAGTTTGTGATCATCGGCCTGGGGCGCTTTGGCACCTCCGTCGCCACGACCCTGGTCAACTATGGCCACAACGTCCTCGCTATCGACGTTGACGCCGACCGCGTCCAGTATCTCAGTACGATTCTGCCCCACGTGGTGCAGCTGGACGCCACCAACGTGGAGGCCTTGCGCCAGGCTGGCGTCGATGCGTTTGAGACCGGCGTAGTCTGCATCGGCACCAATTTCGAGGCGGGCCTGCTGGCTTGTGTACTCCTGCAACGGTTGGGCGCGCAGCGCGTCATTGCCAAAGCGCGCACCATGACGCAGAAAGAGATTCTTCTGCGTGTCGGCGTGGACGAGGTCATCCTGCCCGAGCATGAGGCCGGCGTGCGCCTTGGGCGGCGCTTGGCTGCCGGTCATTTTGTGGACTATCTGGAAGTTAGCAACGATGTGGGCGTGGTCGAGCTGATTGCGCCGCCCAGCTTCTGGGACAAGTCGCTCTCCGAATGTGAGATGCGCCAGCGTTACGGCCTGACCGCCATGGCCGTTCGCCGCGGAGACGAACTCTTCGTCAGTCCCAGCGCCAATTTTCGCATCCAGCCGGACGATATCCTGGTCGTGCTCGGCCGCATTGAAGATGCCGAGCGGCTCACTGAGTAGCGTCTCGTTGGGCGAAGAATGCAACGGGATCCAGGCAAATTAAACTGAAGGTGTGACGAGATCATTAGTTTTGCCAAGGGTAGCCGTCGCCTGAGCCTGTCGAAGGCAGAGGCGGTCGTATCTACGATAGCCATGTTCTCATAGAGATTTCAGTTTGGAGGCTTTAGCTTGCTGCCCGACTCGCTGCCCTGAAATCATGAAAGCGTCTAATGACCCAAAGCGATGAAATCCGCATTCTAGATGTGCCGACCGCCCAGGCGACGATTTTGCGCCGGCCGGCCTGGGACGAGATTGAGGTGCCCGAGCAGCTGCTCGACAGCATCGAAGCGCTCTTTGACGCACGAATTTCGCCCGATGAAGCCGTGCGCCGCATTCTGGCCGACGTGCGCGCACGTGGGGACGTGGCCCTGCGCGAGTGGACCATTAAACTCGATGGCGTGGAGCCGCCGGCGACCGTCATCGATGACGAGATGATGGCCGCAGCTTATGCCCAACTCGAACCTGCTGTGGTGAATGCCCTGCGCCTGGCGGCCGCACGCGTCGAGGCGTTTCACAAACGCCAGCCCGCGTTGAGCTGGATCCACAATGATGACGAGGGCACGTTAGGCCAGCTCGTGCGGCCGATTGCGCGCGTGGGCGTCTACGTTCCCGGCGGCACCGCACCCTTGCCCAGCTCCGTGCTCATGACGGCGATACCGGCCAAAGTTGCCGGCGTCCCCCATGTGGTGATCATTTCGCCGCCCCAGCGCGCAACGGGGCTGCCCCATCCCGCAACCCTGGTCGCCGCCGATATTGCCGGCGTCGACGCCGTCTATGTGGGCGGCGGCGCGCAGGCCATCGGCGCCCTGGCCTTTGGCACGGAGCAGATCGCGCCGGTGGACAAAATTTGCGGTCCCGGCAATCTGTTCACAACGCTGGCCAAGCGCCAGGTCTTTGGTCTGGTGGGCATCGACGGCCTGCCCGGCCCGACCGAGACCGTCGTCATCGCCGATGCCGGGGCTGATCCGCGCCTGGCTGCGGCCGACATGCTGGCCCAGGCCGAGCATGACGTGCTGGCCAGCGCCATCCTGCTCACGCCGAGCCGGGAACTTGCAGAGCAGGTGCAGGCGGCCGTGATGGCGCAGCTCGAAGAACTGGATCGGACGGAGACGATTCTGGGCTCAATCGGACGCGGCAGCGGCATTGTGGTCACTGCTGGGCTGGACGAAGCATTCGCCCTCTCCAACGCCTATGCGCCGGAGCATCTCTGCCTGCTGGTCGACGATCCGTGGGCCCATTTGAGCCAGGTGCGCAACGCCGGCGGCATCTTTCTGGGCGAGCGGAGCTTTGAAGTGCTGGGCGACTACGTGGCCGGTCCCAGTCACGTCATGCCGACAGGCGGCACTGCGCGTTTTGCCAGCCCGGTCAACGTCAATGACTTCGTCAAGATCGTCAGCGTCATCGGCCTGAACGAACAGGCGCTCCAGGCGATTGGTCCCGCAGCCGAACTCATTGCCCGCACCGAAGGCCTGACGGCCCACGCCGCCGCGGTCGAACGACGCTTGAAAATTGACGATTGACAACGGGCAATTGTCAATTTGTAGAGGAATTTTGCGAATGACTGATTTCATGGCCCAACAACTCCTCCGACCCCATATTGCCGAGCTGGAGGCGTATACGCCGATCCAGCCTTTTGAGGTGCTTAGCGAGCGTTTGGGTATGCCGGCAAGTGCGATTGTCAAGCTCGACGCCAACGAGAATCCCTATGGTCCCGTATCGACGGTGGCCGAGGCCCTGGCCGAGTATCCCTACTATCACATCTATCCCGACCCCCAGCAGAGCGAATTGCGCGCCGGGTTGAGTGAATTTGCGGGCGTGCCGGCTGAGAATATTTTGCCTTCGCATGGGGCCGATGAGATGTTGGACTATCTCTGCCGTCTCTTCCTGGGACCGGGCGACGCGATTCTCAACTGCCCGCCTACCTTTGGCATGTACAGCTTTGATGCCGGGTTGGTCGGGGCGCGGGTCGTCGATGCCCCGCGCCGGCCCGACTATAGCGTCGATGTGGATGCCATCGAAGCCATTGTGGCTGCTGATCGGAACGAGACGGGCACGATCAAGCTCCTCTTTCTGACGTCGCCCAACAATCCGTCCGGAACCTGGCTGCCGGATGAAGATCTGGATCGCCTACTAAGGCTGCCGCTGCTCGTCGTGCTGGATGAGGCCTACGTCGACTTTGCCGATCATCCCAGCCGCGCGTCGCTGGTCATGGCGCACGATAATCTGGTCGTTCTGCGCACTTTCAGCAAAGCGGCAGGCATTGCCGGTCTGCGGCTGGGCTACGCCATCTGTCCGGCGTGGCTCATGGAGCAGCTCTGGAAGTTCAAGCAGCCCTACAACGTGAACGTTGCCGCCTCCGTGGCCGGACTGGCCAGCCTGCGTGCGGCGGACGAGATCGTGCAGGTGGTTGGGCTGCTCAAGCAGGAGCGCGGCCGCCTCTTTGCGGCGCTGGAGCGCGTGCCTTATTTGGCGCCCGTGCCCTCGCAAGCCAATTTCATTCTGTGCCCGGTTCTTGACCGCAGTGCGGCCGCGCTTAAGCTGGCGCTGGAGGAGCAGGGCGTACTCGTCCGCTACTACAGCAAGCCGGGCCTTGACAACTGTATCCGCATCTCGGTGGGGCGACCCGATCAGACCGACCGACTGCTAGCTGCCCTGGGTGAGGTGTGACACAAACGATTGTTTGAGGGATATACCATGCAGTTTGCGACTGACCAAGAGTTGGGCTATGAGTTTGAGCCCTTCACGATACCTGGAAATGAGGGATATGACACGCTGGTCGTTAACGTGGTCCGCGTGCCCACCGAGCGTCACTTCGATCCCAGCCGCGTCGATGTGCCTGTCTTCACGCTTGACAACTCGCTGCGCCACATGGTGATTGAGCACCCTTGGCACGGCAGGCATCATCATCGGGTTGCGGTTGGGCATGTCATCATTCGCGATCGTAAAAACAAAGTGGTCGAAGCCTTTACCTGCGGCGGTGACCTCCAAATCGACCCTTTTCCCAATCGCACGCGTTGCCTGATTACCTCGCCGGCGCCGATCTTTGAGCTGGTGAGCCGGATGGGGGAATCGGTTGAGACCTACGATACCATTCTGGCTAATGAACTGGAGACGCTGCTGGCCAAGCAGCGCGTCCACTGGGGCTTGAACGACATTGGCTACGAGGAGCGTCTGGCGGAACTCGACCCATTGCTCCTGTATGCGTCCGGCCTCTACGCGATCGAAGAGCACCTGCTTGCCATGCCTGCCCGCGGTCGCGGGCAGCGGTACCAGCGCTTGCTCTCCACCGTCCATCGTGCACAGCGTGCGCCGCTGCTCAACGTGCTGCCGGCCGAGACCATTCCGCCCTTTGCATCACTGATTTGCAAGACAGGGTAAGGACCCAATTTCATGCGTGAAGCGACAATTGAACGAACCACCGGCGAAACCGCCGTGCGTCTGCACCTGATCGTCGACGGAACGGGGCAGGCGCAAATCGACACCGGCATCGGCTTCTTGGATCACATGTTGACCCTCTTTGCCGCCCACGGTCTCTTCGACCTCACAGTCGAGACGCAAGGCGACCTGAACGTGGACGATCATCACACGGCCGAAGATACCCTGATCTGCCTGGGCAAGGCGTTTGATCAGGCCTTGGGCGAGCGTCGCGGGCTGGTGCGGACGGCCCACAGCTATGTACCTATGGATGAAGCGTTGGCGCGCGTCGTTGTTGACCTGGGCGGGCGGCCCTACTGCGTCTTTGACGCTGATTTTGTGACGCCCGGCCTGGGACAGCTGGGCACCGATCTGCTTTTCCATCTCTTCGAGTCGCTGGCGATTCATGCGCGCATGAACCTGCATGCCAAGGTCTCCTACGGGCGCAATGATCACCACAAGGCTGAGGCGCTTTTTAAGGCGCTGGCCCGTGCCATGGACAGCGCCACGCAGATCGATCCGCGGCGCAGCGGGGTGCCCAGCACCAAAGGAACACTGGTAGATTGACGGATCGAGTTTAGTCATTGGAAGGAGACCCGATTATGCCTTTCGGATATCATGGCAAGATCTTGCACGTAGATCTGACGGAGCAGCAGACATGGGTAGAAGAGCCGGATGGCGCCTTTTATCGCAAATATATGGGCGGCACCAACTTTGGCATGCACTACATTCTTGACCAGATGGCGCCCGGCGCGGATCCCCTCGGTCCGGAGAATGTGCTGACCATCATGCTGAGCGTGTTGACCGGCGCGCCCTTTTCGGGCCAGAGCCGCATGAGCATCAACGCCAAGTCGCCGCTGACCGGCGCAATCGGCGACTCGCAGGCCGGCGGCTTCTTTCCGGCCGAGCTCAAAGCTGCCGGCTTTGACGGCATTGTTGTCACCGGTGAGGCTGAGTCGCCGCTCTACCTCTGGATTCATGACGGCGAGGTCGAGTTGCGTGACGCAGCCCATCTTTGGGGGCTGGGCGCCTGGGACACGGAGACGCGCTTGCGTGAAGAGCTTGAGGACAAGAAGGTTGAAGTCGCGTGCGTGGGACCCAGCGGCGAGCGGCTGGTGCGCTATGCCGCGATCATGAACATGCGCAACCGCGCCGCGGGCCGCACGGGCATGGGCGCGGTCATGGGCGCCAAGAAGCTCAAGGCGATTGCCGTGCGCGGTAGCCAGCGCCCGGCCGTGGCCGACCCGGCAGGCGTCAAGGCGATTGCGTCCTTGGGGGCCAAGGAGTACAAGACCAACAACGGCGTCAACGAATTGGGCGTGCTGGGCACGGCCGGCGTGGTGGCCGAGCAGGAATTTGCCGGCGGTCTGCCCACGAGCAACTATCGTAGCGGCACCTTTGCCCATGCCGAAGCCATTGGCGGTGAGCGCATGGCGGAGACGATCCTGGTCGGTCGCGATACCTGCTACGCTTGCGTCGTGCGCTGCAAGCGTGAAGTAGAAGTCGACGAGAATGGGATTCAAGTACCGCGTGAATTGGGCGGGCCCGAGTATGAAACGATCGCCACCTTCGGTTCTTATTGCGAGATAGGCGATGCCAACATCATCGCCAAAGCCAATGCCCAGTGCAACGATTACGGTCTGGACACGATTTCCGCCGGGGCCACCATTGCCTGGGCCATGGAGTGTTATGAAGCCGGCCTGTTGACGCCGGAACAGGCCGGCGGCCTCGACCTGCGCTTCGGCAACGGCTTGGCCATGCTGGAAGCGTTGGAAGCGCTGGCCTTTCGTGAAGGTCCCTTGGGTGACCTGCTGGCGGAGGGGTCAGCCCGGGCCGCGACCACGCTGGGGCCTGAGGCCGAAGCGCGCGTCGTGGCGGTCAAGGGAAGCGAGCTGCCGGCGCACATGCCACAGGTCAAACGCAGCCTGGGCCTGGCCTATGCCGTCAATCCCTTTGGCGCCGATCACCAGTCCAGCGAGCACGATTCCGGCTACGAGGAGAGCAGCGGTCCCATGAGCCTGGGACGCCTGGCCGAATTGGGGCTCACCAAGCCAGCGGCCGCCACAGACTTGGGCGACGACAAAGTTGAATTTTCGCTCGTCACCCAGTACTGGGTCAGCCTGATGGATGTGCTCTGCCTGTGCCAGTTTGACTGGGGCGCAACCTGGCAGCTCTACGGTCCCTCGCTGGCGCCGCAAATCGTCAACGCGGTCACTGGATGGGACGTGGATCTGGATGAGCTGAAGGATGTGGGTGCACGGCGGGTTAACCTGCTCAAGCTCTTTAACATGCGTGAAGGCTTCACCCGCGAAGACGACAAGCTGCCGCCGCGCCTCCACGAACCGCTCACCGGCGGTCTCAGCGACGGCTGGACCGTCACCGCAGCCGAAATCGAGCGCGCCAAGGACACCTACTACACGCTGGCCGGCTGGGACGTCGCCACGGGAAACCCGACGCCGGCGCGTTTGCGCGAGTTGGGGATAGGCGGATAGGGTTGTAGGGTCTTGGGGGTGTCGGGGGTTGGGGGGCGTTTCCGCAGTCAAAACGCCCCCATCTCTCAAGTAAGGAGCAGTTATGAAACCCCACAACCCTCCACAACCCCACAACCCTAAGCACCCCAGACCTACAACCCCTACCACCCAAAGACCCCACCACCCCATGCCCACACTCTACCTAGTCGCAACCCCAATTGGAAACCTCGGTGACATGACCGTGCGCGCGGTCGAGACGCTGCGTGCGGTGGACGTGATCGCCAGCGAAGATACGCGGACAACCGGGCGCTTGCTCAAGCATTTCGAGATCGGGACGCCCCAGATTGCCTTCCACGAGCATAACGAAGCGCAAGCCGGCGCCCGCATCATGGGCCTGCTGCGCGAGGGCAAGTCGGTGGCCGTCGTCTCCGAGGCCGGCACGCCCGGCATTTCGGACCCAGGTTTCACGATCGTGCGCAGCGTCTACGCGGCGCAGGACGCAGGCGAAGCCATCGACGTGACCATGATCCCGGGCGCCGCGGCCGTGACCATGGCGCTGGTTCTTTCGGGGCTGCCCCTGCATAGCTTCACTTTCCGCGGCTTTCCGCCCCACAATCGGGGCGCGCGCCAGCGCTTTCTGGCCGTCGACGCTGAGTCGCCCCATACCCTCATCTTCTACGAAAGCCCCTATCGGGTCGCTTCATTCCTGGCCGATGCGCTGGAGATCTATGGGGATCGCCCCGCTGCGGTCTTGCGCGAGCTGACCAAGCTGCATGAGGAGGTTGCGCGCGGCAGCCTCAGCGAACTCCACGCGCGCTTTGACGGCGTCAAGGCCAGGGGCGAGTTTGTGATTGTCGTCAGCGGGAAAGCGAAAACGCCGTAACGGCATCCAGCACCCAGGCGTTCTCCTCGGGCGTGCCGATGGAGATGCGCAAGCAGTTCGTGAGTTCGGGATAGCCGGCCATGTCGGAGATGAGGAGATCGCATTCGTCGCGCAGCGTCTCCATGATCGCCTTCGGCGACCGGTCGAACTGGACGAGCAAGAAGTTCGCCTGAAGGAAAGACGTGCAGTCCCGGCAGCCCGCTCAGCGCCTTGCTCAGCCGCTTCGCGTTCGGCCACGATAGCGGCGGTATTGGCCAGAAAGCGCTCGCTGTTTTCCAGCGCGACCATGGCGGCCGTTGCGCTGAACGTGCTCACGGGGAATGGAATATTGACCCGGTCGATGGCGGCGATGACCTCGGGGTGGCCCAGGGCGTAGCCGATCCGCTGGCCGGCAAGCGCGTAGGCCTTGCTGAAGGTGCGCAGGATGACGACGTTTTCGAACTCTGTGAGCAAGGGACGCAGATCCTGTCCGCAGAATTCGCCATACGCTTCATCGATGAGGAGGAGCGCGGCGCTCTCGTCGGCCAGACTGCGCAGATCGTCCAGCGCGTAGACCGTGCCGGTGGGGTTGTTGGGTGCGCAGAGCGCAATCAGCTTGGCTTCGTTGGTGCGTGCGCAGACGATGAGATCATCCACGGGCAGGGCAAAGTCATCGACCGCACGGGTGGGGATCTGGTGCAGCTCAGCCCCGCGTAGCATGGCCGCGCCTCGATAGAGCAGGAAGGTGGGCGAGGGAATCACCATATGATCGCCTGGTGCGATCACGATGTCGAGCGCGGCGTTAATCATGGCTGAGGAGCCCGCCCCCGCCGCCACCATCGTCTTGTCCACGCCGTTTTGTGCTGCGATGGCTGCCAGCAATGCTTCGGGCCGCAGCTCGGTGGGGTAGCGGCTCCAGGCGACTAGTGCTGAAGCGGCGCAGCACCTCTTCCTTCAGATCCTCCGGAAAGTCAAACGGATTCTCATTCCACTGCAGGCGGTGTGCGTAGCCGGCAACCGACGTCCGACCGCGGGGCGGCGTTGCGTACGCTTGTCTTGAGGTGCTCTTGCCACGGATGGTCGCTCATGCTCGGTTTCGACTCTGGGAAAGCGGACAAATTGATGCGTAGATCTTGACACAGTTCTCAATACCTGTCAACGGACG
>CALNXY010000003.1:0-557753 GCA_942490705.1 uncultured Caldilineaceae bacterium
CGCCGGGTCGACGAGGCGTCAGCCGCTGTTCGACGCGCGGCTGGCGGACGGCTCGCGCGTGAACGTGGTGATCCCGCCGCTCGCGGTCGACGGGCCCGTGCTCTGACGATCCGGCGCTTTCGGCGCGAGGGCCTCGCTCCGACGAGCTGGTCGAGGCGGGACGCTGACCGGCGGAGCTCGCCCGAGCTGCTCGCGCGCGGCGGTGGCGGCGCGGCGCAACGGTGCTCGTCAGCGGCGGCACGGGCTCGGGCAAGACGACGCTGCTCAACGCGCTGTCGGCGGCGATCCCGAATCGGGCGAGCGCATCGTCACGATCGAGGACGCCGCCGAGCTGCGGCTGCGCCAGCCGCACGTGGTGCGCCTGGAGGCGCGGCCGGCCAACCTCGAGGGCCGCGGCGAGGTCACGATCCGGCAGCTCGTGCGCAACGCGCTGCGGATGCGGCCCGACCGGATCGTGGTCGGCGAGGTCCGCGGGAGGCGAGGCGCTCGACATGCTCCAGGCGCATGAACACCGGCCACGACGGCTCGCTCACCACGGTGCACGCGAACTCGCCCGCGGACGCGCTGCGGCGGGTCGAGACGCTGGCGCTGATGGCCGACGTCGGCCTCCCGCACGCGGCGATCCGCGAGCAGGTCGCGCGCGCGCTCGACCTGGTCGTCCACCAGGCCCGGCTCGCCGACGGCGCGCGGGTGGTCGAGTCGGTCACCGAGGTCGTGCGGGTGGCCGGCGGCGCCGGAACGCGCGAGCTCTATCGCGCGCGGCGGCGAGCGGGCCGGCCCGCCGCCTGGCGGCGGACGGCCGGCTGGCGAGGGGCGAGCGGCGCCGCCGCGGCGTGCGGCGGGGCGATCGGCGTGAGCGGCGCCGCGCGGCGCGCGCGCGGTGGCGGTCGCGGCGCGGGCGGTCGCCGCGGCGATCTGCTGCGGCGCGCGCGCTCGGCGGCGCTGGTCGCGCGGCGCGCTCGCGCCGCTGCGCGGGACGGGTGGGCGCGTGGTCACGCTCGGGCGGACGCGAGGGGCGCGAGCCCGTGCGCCCGGAGCGGCGGTGCGGCGCGATCTCTGGCGGCGGCGGCGGCGCTGCTCGTTCGGCCGGGGGCTTGGGGCGGCCGCTCGCGGCGCTCGTCGGCTGGCGGCGCGCCGCGGTGGCCGTGGGCGGTCGCGCTGCTCCTGCGCGCGCGCCGCGAGCGCTACCGCCGGGCGGTCGACGCGCGGGGTGCCGAGATCGCGCGCTCGCGATCGCCGACGCGCTCGCCGGCGGGCACTCGCTGCGGGGCGCGCTCGGCGAGCGCCGCGGCGGTCGCTCGGGGCCGCCGGCGCCGAGCTGCGCCGGGTGCGCCGCCGAGCTGGAGCTCGGGGCGCGCGCACCGAGGACGCGCTCGAGGCGATGCGCCGCCGCGTCGCGCTCGCCGCGAATGGACACGCTCGTCGCGGCGTGCCTGCTCCAGCGCCGCGCGGGCGGCGACCTCGCGCGCCTGCTGCGGCGAGAGCGCGCCGCGCCATGGAGGAGCGCGACCGCGGCTCGAGGACGAGGCGCGCGCCGCCACCGCGCAGGCGCGCTTCACCGGGCTGCTCGTGGTCGCTGCTGCCCGCTCGGCGGCGGCGCTGCTCGCCGAGCTGGCGAGCCCGGGCTGGTCTCGCGGCCTGCTCTGGAGCCCGTTCCTGACCGCGGCTGCTGGTGGGCATCGCGCGTCTGCTGCAGGTGGTCGCCGGCCGGTGCCGATCCGCCGGCTGTCGGACCGGGCTGCGCGCGGCGAGTGGCCGCGGCGCGCGGCCGCGTGCGCCGGCCGCCGCGCGGCTGCTCGCCGGCTGGCGGCGGCGCCGGCCGCCGCGGCGCGGGACGCGCGGCGCGCCGGGGCCGGCGCGGCGGGCGCGCTGTTCGCGCTCGCTGCGGCGCGCGGCGCGGCCGCTCGCTCGGCGCGGCGGCCGCCGCCGCGCCGATCTCGCGCGCGGAGCGATCGAGGCCGCCGGCCGGCCGGCGCCGGCTCGGCGCCGGCGCGGAGCTGATGGCGGCGAAGGTCGGCGGCGCGGCTCGTCCGGCTGGGCGGTGTGGCGCCGGCGATCGCTTGCCGCGCCGGCGCCGGGGCGGCTCGGCGTCGTCGCTCGTCGCTGGCCGCGCGCCGGTCGGCGGGTTCCTCGGCCCCGACCTCTGGCTCGAGCGGCGCGCGGCCGAGCGCGCGCGCGCGGCGCGTCCGGCGCGACCTGCCCGACGCGCTCGACCTCCTGCGCGTGGTCGCGATCGAGGCGGGTCGCGCCCGCTGCCGGGCGCTGGCCGAGGTGGGGGCGCGTCGCGCGGCCGCTGGCCGCCGCTGGCGCGAATGGCGGCGCGGTACGCGAGGTCGCGCTCGGCGTGCCGCTGGCGCGACGCGCTCGAGCTCGCTGCGAGGCCCGCGCTCCGCAGCCCGAGGTCCGGGCGCTCGTGCGCGGCGTGCGAGCGCTCGCGCCGCCACGGCGCCCCACTGGCCGAGCACGCTCGCCGCCCAGGCCCGCGCCGCGCGCTGCGCGCCTCGCCGCCGCGATCCCGCGAGCGAGGCCGCGCGCGCCGGCCCGAAGATCCAGCTCGTGGTCGCGCTGCTGCTGGTCCCGTCGGTGCTGCTGCTGGTGGCCGCCGGCGCTGGTCGCGGCGCTGCTCGACGGCGACGAGGAGGCGGCGGTCGAGCTCGGCTCCGAGCGCCGTCGACGAGGCCCGCACGCGCTCGCCACCGTCCTCGCCAGTGGGCTCCGCAAGGGCCGGCGCAGGCAGGCACGACGTTGGAGCGTCGCGCGCGCCCCGCTGCACGCGCAAGCCTCACGGCGATTCAGCGGCGCCCAGGCGGCGGTCGCCCCACCGGTCCCCCAGATCACCGCTCTGCAGAGCCAAAATCGCAGATCCCGTCGACGGGGACGGACATTCCACGTCGGACGGAAAGGTGGGGAATCGTGTTGCAAAGTGGGGAGAAAGTGGGTTAGCGTGGCGATCGAGTTGACCCAAGGACCGGGGTGGTGAGGCTCCTCCCACCTCGCCACTCCGGTCCGAGATCTTCTCCGCCGGTCTCTTCAGCCAGATGGCATTTCGCGGTCAGTACGAGCACAGCCTCGACTCCAAGGACCGGCTCACGGTCCCGGCGCGGTTCCGCGCGCCGCCTTCTCCGACGGAGTCGTTCTCGTCCAAGGGCCTCGACCCCTGCGTCGCGGTCTGGATCACGCCGCGAGACGTTACGAGCGAGTTCGAGCGCGCGCTTCCTCGGCGAGCTCAACCCGCTCGGCCGCAAGGGCCGGATGATGCGCCGCCGCTTCCAAGGCAACTCCTTCGACGACGAGTCGCTCGACTCCGCCGGCCGGGTCCGGCTCGCCGAAGCACCTGATCGAGCACGCCGGCCTCGAGGGGCCCGTGCGTGGTGGTCGGCGTCGGCGACCACCTCGAGATCTGGAACGCCGAGCGCTGGGCCGAGCACTGGACGCCGAGATCGACGCCGCGTCGCCGAGCGAGATCGCCGCCGCGCGCGCGCCGGGAGCGCGTGAGCGAGCGCCTTGGCCGATGGCCACCTGACCTACATGCCCGACCGAGCACGTCCCAGTCCTCGCCGCGGAGGTCATCCGCTTCGCCGCCCCCGCGCCGGGGGAGACGGTCGTCGACTGCACCTTCGGCGGCGGCGGCCACGCGCGCCTGGTGGCCGACCGCCTGGGCCCCGGCGGCGACGCTGATCTGCATCGACCGCGACCCCGCGGCCGAGGAGCGCTTCGCCGAGCTCGCCGCCGAGGTCGGCCTGCGAGACGCGCTTCATGCGCGCCGACTTCGCCGACGCGCTCGAGCGGCTGCGCCGCCGAGGGCGTGCGCGCCGACGTCGTCTACATGGACCTCGGCATCTCCTCGATGCAGCTCGACGCGCGCGAGCGCGGCTTCTCCTACTCCTACGACGCGCCGCTCGACATGCGGATGGACCCCGACCAGGAGCTGACGCGCGCGAGCTCGTCAACGAGTGGGCCGAGCGAGCGGCTCGCGCAGGTCCTCCGCGAGCTACGGCGAGGAGCGCCACGCGCGCTCGATCGCGCGCGAGATCGTCGCGCCGCAGCGCGCGCCGCTCGAGACCACCGGCGAGCTGGTCGAGGCGATCGAGGCCGCGCTGCCGGCCGCCGTGCGGCGCCGCTTCGGCGCGCGGCCATCCGGCCAAGCGCACCTTCCAGGCGATCCGGATCGCCGTCAACGGCGAGCTCGACTCGCTCGACCGCGCGCTGCCGCTGGCCTGGGACCTGCTGGCGCGTCGGCGGCCGCCTCGCCGCGATCTCCTTCCACTCGCTCGAGGACCGGCGCGTGAAGCAGTTCCTCGCCGAGCGGGCGAAGGGCTGCATCTGCCCGCCGGAGCTCCCGGTCTGCGTCTGCGGCCACGAGCCCGAGGCCGAGCTGCTGACGCGCGCGCGTCGCGCCGACGCCCCGAGGCGAGATCGAGCGCAACCCGCGCTCGCGCTCGGCGCGCCTGCGCGCCGCGCGCAAGCTGCCGCCCGACGCAGGAAGTCCCCGCTGATGGCCGCGCCGCCGCAGCGCGCGCCCGATGCGCGCGCGCCCGGCGACGGCGCCGGCGTCGCGCGAGCCGCGCGCCGCGCGCGCGCGCGCGCCCGCGCACCGCCCGCGCGCCGGCGCCGCGCGCCGCGCGCGCCCCGCGCGCCGCGCGCCGAGCGCGCGCGCCGCAGCCGATCGCCGGTTCGCCGTCCCGGTCGCCGGGCGCGCCGCGCCGCGCGCGCCGGCGCGGTCGCGCGGCATCGCCGACTCGGGCTGATCGTCGTCCGGCTGACCCGCGGCCGCGCTGGATCGGGCTGCTCGGCGCGCTGCTGGTCGGGATCGTCGCCCTCAACGTGATCGCTGCTCAGCTGAACGCGCCTCCTCGAGCAACGCCGCCGCGGCTCGACGAGCTCAAGCGCGAGAACTCGGCGCTGCGCGCGCAGATCGCGCCGGGCGGCTCTCGAGCGAGCGAGATCCAGGAGCGGCCGCGCAAGCTCGGGCTCGATGCTGCCCGAGCCGGGCTCGATCCGCTACCTGAAGTCGTCCCCCGGCGACGCCGCTCGCCGCCGAGCGGCTGCGCGACGGCGAGCTCACCTCGTCGGCGCCGGCCACCGGGGTCCCCCTACGTCGCGCCGGCGCACCGACCGCACCCGACGACCCGCGCCCGGCGACCGACCGCGACCACGACCGCTGCCGCGATCCGGCGACGACCGCGACCCGACCGGCGACCACGACCGACCCGCCGCCGCCGACCACCCACCGACCGCCGACGACCGCCACGCCGCCGACCACCGCCACCGACCCCGCCGCGCACCCGCGCCGCCCCGCGCCGCGCGACGGCGGCGGCCGGCCGCGGCGCGCGCGGCGGCGTAGCCGCCGTGAGCCTGATCGAGCGCCGCATCGGGCTCCTGTTCGCCGTCTTCCTCGCTGCTGCTCGGCTGGTCCTGGTGCGCGCCGTCTGGCTCCAGGGGGTCAAGGGCGGCTCGCTCAGCGCCGAGCGCGCGCCCAGCCAGCAGATCGAGACGGTCGTCGTGCCCGGCTCGCGCGGGACGATCCTCGACCGCAACGGCAAGCGAGCTGGCCGTCTCCGAGGACGCGGCGACCGTGTTCGCGACGCCGTACCAGGTCAAGGACCCGGCGCGAGACGGCGCACAAGCTCGCGCCGCTGCTCGACGTGCCCGAGGACGAGCTGCTCGAGAGCGCTCGCCGACCGCGAGTCCGGCTTCGCCTACCTCGCGCGCAAGGTGGACCTCGCCGACCGCCGAGAAGATCGAGAAGCTCGACCTCGCCGGGCATCGGCACGCTGCCCGACAGCCGCCGGATCTACCCGCAGGGCGAGCTTGCCTCGCAGCTGATCGGCACCGTCGGGATCGACAACCAGGGCCTGACCGGGCTCGAGGCCGGCTACGACGACGTGCTCGGCGGCACCGACGGCGAGCGCGAGGTCGTCCAGGACGCGCTCGGCGAGCCGATCGAGCGCGACACGGTCGACCGCGCGCGAGCGACCGGCGAGGACCTGCAGCTGACGCTCGACGCCGCGATCCAGGGCGAGACCGAGGAGGTGCTCGCCGAGGTCGGCCAGACCTACACGCCCGACGGCGCCACGGCGATCGTCATGGACCCGCGCACCGCCGAGATCCTGGCGATGGCCAACTGGCCGCGCGTCGACGCCAACGACGTCGCCGGCGCACCCGACTGGGCGCGCAACGACATGGCGGCGAACTTCACCTACGAGCCGGGCTCGACCTTCAAGGCGTTCACGGTCGCCGCGGCGCTCGAGGACCACAAGGTGACGCCGCAGACGATGTTCGACCTGCCGCCGACGATCCAGGTCGCCGACCGCAAGATCGAGGAGTCCCACGAGCGCGGTTACGTGTCGACCTCTCGGTCGCCGACATCCTCGCCCAGTCCTCGAACGTCGGCGCGGTGAAGATCGGCCTCGAGGTCGGCGGCGAGGACTTCGACCACTGGATCCGGCGCTTCGGCTTCGGTGAGCCGACCGGCGTCCAGTTCCCGGCCGAGGAAGCAGGGGATCGTGCCCCCGCTCGACGACTACTCGGGCTCGACGATGGGCAACCTGCCGATCGGCCAGGGCCTCTCGGTGACGCCGATGCAGATGGCGGCCGCCTACTCGGCGATCGCCAACGGCGGCATCCTGCGCACGCCGCGGCTGATCTCGAGGAGGACGGCGAGGAGGCCGACGCCGAGCCGGCCGGGCAAGCGGGTGATCAGCGCGCGAGACCGCGGCGCAGCTGCGCGAGATGCTCGAGGGCGTGCTCGGCGCCGGGCGGCACCGCCTCCGAGGTCAGCGTCCCCGGCTACACGCTCGCCGGCAAGACCGGCACCGCGCAGAAGGTCGTCGACGGCACCTACTCGGAGACCGAGTTCGTCGCCTCGTTCGTCGGCTTCGCGCCGGCGCAGGACCCGCGCCTGCTGGTCGCGGTCGTGGTCGACGAACCCGAAGGGCGACATACTACGGCGGCACGGTCGCGGCGCCGGCGTTCGGCGAGATCGCCGAAGTTCGCGCTGCCGCTACCTGGGGATCCCGCCGAACCCGCGGGGCGGGCCGGCAGCCGCGGCACGGTGCGTTGCACGGCGCTCGGGTGGGCGGCGAGCGCTCCAGAATCGCGCGATGAATGTCGCGACGCGCTCGAGCTGCTCGGCGCCGACGCCGTCGATCGAGATGGCCGGCGACGCTCGAGCGTCGAGATCGCCGACCTCGCCTACGACAGCCGCGCCGGCCCGGGACGCTGTTCTTCTGCGTGCCGGGAGACGACGGCCGACGGCCACGACTTCGCGCCGACGCGGCGGTCGAGGCGGCGCGCGGCGCTGGTCGTCGAGCGGCGGCTCGAGCTGGGCCGTCGTCACCCAGGAGGTGCAGGTCGGACGACGCGCGCGCGGCGATGGCGCGCCGCGGCCGCGCTTCTACGGCGATCCGACCGCCGAGCTGCGGGTGGTCGGGATCACCGGCACCAACGGCAAGACGACGACCGCGTTCCTCACCCGCGCGCTGCTGGAGGGGCGGGGACTGCGACCGGGCTGCTCGGGACGGTCAAGCGGGTGGTCGGCGGCCGCGAGGAGGAGGTCGAGCGCACGACGCCGGAGGCGATCGACCTGCAGGCGACCTTCCGGCGCATGGTCGATGCTGGGCGATCGCGCGTGCGCGATGGAGGTCTCCTCGCACGCGCTGGCGCTGCGGCGCACCGACGGCATCCGCTTCGCGGTCGCCGTGTTCACCAACCTGACCCAGGACCACCTCGACTTCCACGCCGACATGGAGGACTACTTCGCCGCCAAGCGGCGGCTCTTCGAGGGCGGGCGGGCCGAGCGCGCGGTCATCAACCTCGACGACCCGTACGGCGACAAGCTCGCGGCGGAATTCGAGGCACTCACCTTCTCGGCCGGCGGCGACGAGCGCGCCGACCTGTGCGCCACCGACGTCGCCTTCGACGCCTCCGGCTCGCGCTTTCTCTGCCTGGCGCCCGGCGGCGAGGCCGAGGTCGCGCTGCCGCTGCCCGGGCCACTTCAACGTCGAGAACGCGCTCGCCGCGCTCGCCGCCGCGCGCGCGCTCGGCGTCGACCTCGCCGCGCGCGCGTCGCGGCGCTGCCGCGCGCCGAGCGCGTGCCGGGCCGCTTCGAGCCGGTCGACGAGGGCCAGCCGTTCGCGGTCCTGGTCGACTACGCGCACACGCCCGACTCGCTCGAGAACGTGCTGCGCGCCGCGCGGCAGGCTGACCCCGGCGGGCGCGCGCCTGATCTCGTCGTCTTCGGCTGCGGCGGCGACCGCGACCGCGACAAGCGCCCGCTGATGGGCCGGATCGGCGCCGAGCTCTCCGACCTCGCCGTGGTCACCTCCGACAACCCGCGCTCCGAGGACCCGGAGGCGATCATCGACGAGATCCTCGCCGGGGCGGAGAACGCGCGCCAGGTGGAGGTCGAGCCGGAGCGGCGCGCGGCGATCGCCCTCGCCCTCGGCCAGGCCCGCCGGGGCGACGTGGTCGTGATCGCCGGCAAGGGCCACGAGCAGGGCCAGGAGTTCGATAGCGGGCGCAAGATCCCGTTCGACGACCGCGAGGTCGCGCGCGAGGAGCTGCGCGCGCGCGGCCGCGGAGCCGCGCGGTGATCGCGTGATCGAGCTCGCGCCGAGCGGATCGCGGCGGCGGCCGGGGCCGAGGTCGCTGCGCGCGAGGCGCGGCGGCGGGCGCCCGGCCGCGCGCGCGGTGATCGACTCGCGCGAGGTCGCAGGCCGGCGACCTGTTCTTCGGCCTGCCGGGCGAGCGCGCCGACGGCGGCGAGTTCGCCGCCGCGGCGCTCGAGGCCGGCGCCTGGGGGGCTGGTCGTCGACGCGCGCGCGCGGCGCGCCGTGCGCTCGCGGGCGGGGCCGGCGCGGCGACGGCTGGGTGCTTCGCGGCGCCGACCCGCTCGCCGCGCTGCAGCGCGCTCGCGCGCGCCTGGCGGCGCGAGCTCGGCTGCCCGGTGGTGGGGATCACCGGCTCGACCGGCAAGACCTCGGTCAAGGACATCTGCCGGCGCTGCTGCCGGGCCGCAGGTCCACGCCAGCCCCGAGAACTTCAACACCGAGATCGGCCTGCCGCTGACGGTCTGCGAGGCGAACATCGGACATACACGTGCTGGTGCTCGAGATGGCGATGCGCGGGCCGGGGCAGATCCGCGAGCTGTGCGAGATCGCCGAGCCCGACGTCGCCGCGATCACCAACGTCGGACCCGTCCACCTCGAGCTGCTCGGCACGCTCGAGGCGATCGCCGAGGCGAAGGCCGAGATCCTCAGCGGGCTCGGCCCCGACGGCCGCGCGGTCGTCCCGGCCGACGCCGAGGCGCTCGAGCCGCACCTGCGCGACGACCGCTCGAGACGATCACCTTCGGCCCCGGCGGCGACGTGTTCGCGCTGCGCTCGAGCGGAGCGCGCTCGACGGGCGGGCTCGACCGAGGCGGCGATCGACCCCCGACGGCGAGGCGAGTTCGAGCTGCCGTTCACCGAGGCCCACAACCTCGCCAACGCGCTGGCGGCGGTCGCGATCGGCGTCGCGCTCGGCGTGCCCGCTCGCCGAGATGGCGCGTCGGGCGCCGCGGATATCCTTCTCGCGCCTGCGCGGCGAGCTGGTCGAGCTGGCCGACGGAATCGTGCTCGTCAACGACTGCTACAACGCCAACCCGATCTCGATGCACGCGGCGCTCGACCACCTCGCGTCGCTCCGGTCGGCGGGGCGCCGGTCGCCGTGCTCGGCGAGATGGCCGAGCTGGGCCCCGACGGCGCCCGGCTACCACCGCGAGATCGGCGCGCACGCGCGCGCGGCTCGGGATCGACCTGCTCGTCGGCGTCGGCGAGCTGGCCCGCGACTACGCGCCCGACGACTGGGTCGCCGGACGCCGCCGCGCGCGCCGCCGTCGTCGTCGCCGGCCTGCTCGAGCCGGGCGACGCGGTGCTGGTCAAGGGCTCGCGCTCGGTCGGCCTCGAGGTGGTCACCGACGGCGCTGGCGGCGAAGGCGCTCGGCGCCGTGATCGCCGTCGACGGCGCTCGCGACAGGCGTCGTCGCTCGAGGCGCGATCGACCGCGGCGAGGTCCTGATCGCCGGGATGGCGGCGATGCTGATCACGATCTTCCTCGGCCCGAAGTTCATCGACTTCCTGCGGGTGCGCGAGTTCGGCCAGCAGATCCGCGAGGAGGGGCCCGCAGGAGCACCACGCGAAGGCGGGCACGCCGACGATGGGCGGGCTGATCATCTTCGCCTCGATCTGCGTCCCCTACCTGGTGCTCTCCGAACGCGACGCCCAGAGCCTGACCGTCTTCGGCGTCGCGCTCGGCTGCGCGGCGCTCGGCTTCGCCGACGACTTCATCAAGATCACCAAGCGGCGCTCGCTCGGCCTCGCCGCGCGCTGGAAGCTGCTCGTCCAGATCGCGCTCGCGGTCGGGCTGTGGTGGGTCGCGACGACCAGGAGGTCGGGCCTCGACCCGGTGCTCGAGCTGCGGATCTTCGACGCCGAGATCGACCTCGGCCCGGTCCTCTACCTGGTCCTCATCTTCCTGGTGATCGCGGGGCGCCTCGAACGCGGTCAACCTCACCGACGGCCTCGACGGGCTCGCCGCCGGCTGCTGCGCGATCGTCCTGCTCGCCTACATGGCGATCACGATCACCAACGGCCAGGAGGACCTGGCGCTGCTCGCCGCCTGCTTGGTCGGCGCCTCGATCGGCTTCCTCTGGTTCAACGCCTTCCCGGCCTCGATCTTCATGGGCGACACCGGCTCGCTCGGCCTCGGCGGCGCGATCGGCGCGCTCGCGGTGATGACCCAGACCGAGGTGCTGCTGATCATCCTCGGCGGGATCTTCGTGATCGAGGCGCTCTCGGTCGCGATCCAGGTCTTCAGCTTCAAGATGTTCCGCCGCCGCGTGCTGCTGATGGCGCCGGTCCACCACCACTTCGAGCTGCTGGCCTGGTCGGAGACGAAGATCATGCTGCGCTTCTGGATCGTCGCCGCCGGGCCGAGGCCCGCGAGGCTCGGGATCCCGGGCCGACGGTGGCGCTCGCGGCGGCCGCCAGATCGTCATCAACAACGGCCTCTCCGGGGGGGACGCGAGCGGGGTTCAGCGCCACGCTGTCGGCCCACTCTTGATGTCGGGCTCGGCGAAACGCCGATGAGGCCGCCCGCGGCCTCACCGCCCAGTCGGTGGGGTGTCCGAGAGCGGCGAGGGAGGCCGGTTGCCGTGTGTCGCGCGGCGTTACGATCGTGCGCCGCCAGGCACGGGAAGCCCGCCCGGACCGGCTGAATGTGATCGCCTGTCGCCCCAGATCGGGATCAGCGGCGGGTACTGCAGGCCGGACGCGGCGCAGTGGACGATCACCGCGTCCCTGTCGATCGCGGCATCGCCCTCGTCCAGTTCGATCCGCCCGGCTCGACCCGGCGGAGTGTCCGAGCCGGACCACCCGCTCGATGGCGAACAGGTCGAGTCCCACTGGGCGAGGTCGGTGTCTTCGCTGGTCGGCGTCACCGAGGGGTCGATGCGGAGCATACCGCGGTTCCATCCGCAGGAAGAGGTCATCCGGGAGGCGCGCGCCGCCGCCTCCTGTGTCGGCAGCCATCCCGATGACCGGCGGGGTCGGGCTGGACGACCGGGGTTGAACATCCACGGCTCGCGGGGCGACCAGAGATCGCGTCCGGGTCGACTCGTTCGAGCAGCCACCGCAGGCGTCGGTTGCCGTCTTCCCGGACCCGACGATCACGAACTCCCGGGGTGCGGTTTCCAGCCTCGGTAGCTCGTTGACCGGCAGCGCCCGGACCCCGTCGGCGACGCCGAACGGCGGCTCGGTGGTCGCGGGGATCTCCGGGGCGAGGTAGCGGGCGTCGACGATCCGGCAATCCGGGCCGGCTTGGTAACCCTGCCCGGAGATGCGCGAGACGAACGAGCCGTCACCCAGGTACTCGCAGTTCGGGTGGAACTCCACCCGGCCCGAGGGCACCAGTTGCTCGTTCAGCACCCGCTGGTAGTAGGCGCAGATCTCCGCAGCGCCCGCCCGTTCGTGCAGGCCGGCCTCGGGGCCCTCGCGCTGGATCGATCCGGAGCCCAGCATCGTCGAGGCCACGCCGTAGAACGAGGACGCCTGGTGCAGCCGCACGAACGGGTACGCATCGAGCCAATGGCCGCCGGGCCCGTGCCGGCGATCGACCAGGGCGACCTGCACGCCGCATCCGCTCGCGCCGCCTCCCGGCCGCGCGAGTGCGCTCGTCGCGGCCAGGCCCGGGCACCGACGGGCGCCGCCGTGCTTCGCGCGCGGACGAGCCGGCCGGCCGCTGCGACGCCCCGAGCGCTCGGCGGCGAGGCCCGCGTCGCGCCGGCGGAAGGCGGCGGTCGGACGGCGGCCGGCTGGTGGTCGTCAAGAGCCCGGGCGTGCCGCGCGAGGCGCCCGCGATCGCCGCGGCGCGCGAGCGCGGGATCCCGGTGATCGGCGAGCTCGAGCTCGCCTGGCGGGCGCTGCCCAGTCGCACCCTCGGCGTCACCGGCACCAACGGCAAGACGACCACGACCGAGCTGCTCGGCCACATCTACCGCACGGCCGGGGAGCCGGTCGCGGTCGCCGGCAACGTCGGCACGCCGCTCGCCTCGCTGGTCGGCGCAGATCGAGGCCGAGGCGACGATGATCTGCGAGGCCTCGAGCTTCCAGCTCGAGGACACCGAGGCGTTCGCTCCTGAGTGCGGCGTCTTCCTCAACTTCGCCCCTGACCACCTCGACCGCCACGGCACGCTCGAGGAGTACCTGGACGCCAAGCTGCGGATCTTCGCCAACCAGGGCAACGACGACGTCGCCGTCTACAACGGCGACGACGCCGGCGCTGCGCCGGCGCCTCGACCTCGGCGGCTGCGCGCGCCGCGGGTCCGCTTCTGCCCGGCGCCCGACGGCGCCGCGACTGCGAGCTCAGCTCGCGCGCGACGGGCGTGATCTTCGCGGGCGACGAGCCGCTGCTCGAGGCCGACGAGCTGAGCTGCTCGGCGCCCACAACGTCGAGAACGCGATGGCCGCCGCCGCGGCCGCGCTCGCCTGCGGGGTCGCCGCGCGACGCGGTCGCGCGAGGGGCTGCGCAGCTTCGCCGGCGTCGCGCACCGGCTCGAGCGGGTCGGCGAGCTCGGCGGCGTGCTCTACGTCAACGACTCGAAGGCGACCAACGTCGCCTCGGCGCTGGCCGGGATCGCGCGCCTTCGACGGCGGCGTGCACGCTGATCCTCGGCGGCTCGCCTCAAGGGCGGAGAGCTTCGAGCCGCTCGCCCGCCGGTCGCCGAGCGCTGCGCGCCTGCTACCTGATCGGCGAGGCCGCCGAGCGAGCGGCCGCGGCGCGCGCTCGCGCCGGCGGCCGCCGCCGGCGTCGCGCCGCTGCGGCGACCTCGAGCGCGCCGTGGCCGCCGCGGCGCGGCCGCGCAGCCCGGCGAGGTCGTGCTGCTCTCCCCGGCCTGCGCCAGCTTCGACGCCTTCCGCGACTTCGAGGAGCGCGGCGAGCGCTTCCGCTGGTCGAGGCGCTGCGATGAGCGATGCGCGCGCGACCGGGCGCGGCGCGCGGGCCCGCGCCGGGCGCGCCGCCGCCTCGAGTACTCGCTGCTGCTCACCGCGACGCTCTGCCTGCTCGCCTTCGGCGCGGTGATGGTCTTCAGCGCCAGCTCGGCCACGCTCGCTGCTCGGCGGCGGCGGCGACGGCGCCTACTACCTGAAGCGCACCGTGATGTTCGGCGCGATCGGCCTGGTGGTGATGCACCTGCTCTCGCGGCGCGGGGCGCGCCGCGCGCGCCGCTCACGCCGCTGCTGCTCGGCTCTCGGCGTTCCTGCCTGCTCGTCGTGCTGCTGCCCGGCGTCGGGGTCGAGGTCAACGGCGCGCAGCGCTGGATCGGCGCCGGGCCTGCTCCAGTTCCAGCCCTCCGAGCTGGCCAAGCTCGCGCTGGTCCTCTACGGCGCCGCACCTGCTCGCCGCGCGGCCGAAGCGCGCCCCGCCCTCCGCGGGCTGATGCCCTACCTGCTCGTCGTCGGCTCGTCTGCCTGCTGCTGATCGTCGTCGAGCCCGACCTCGGCACGGCGATGGTCATCGCCTTCGCGGTCGGCGCGATGCTGCTGGTCGCCGGCCGGGTGCGGCTGCGCGACCTGGCGCTGATCGTCGCGCGATCATCGCCGTCCTCGTGCTGCTCGCGATCCTGATCGAGCCCTACCGGAGGCGCGCCTGACCGGCTTCCTCAACCCGGGCGAGCGACGCCGGGCGGCGCCGGCTTCCAGGCGATGCAGGCGAAGATCGCGCTCGGCTCCGGCGGGATCTTCGGGGTCGGGCTCGGCGAGAGCGTGCAGAAGGCCTTCTACCTGCCCGAGGCCCACACCGACATGATCGCCGCGGTGATCGGCGAGGAGCTCGGGGCTGGCGGGGATGTTCGTGCTGATCGGCCTGTTCGGGATCTTCGGCTACGCCGGGCTGCGTGCCGCGCAGCGCGCCCGCGACCGCTACGGCAAGCTGCTCGCCGCCGGGCTCACCTCGCTGATCCTGGTCCAGGCGGCGCTCAACCTCTTCGCCGTGCTCGGCCTGGCGCCGCTCACCGGCGTGCCGCTGCCGTTCGTCTCCTACGGCAGGGACGAGCCTGCTGCGTGATGCTGGCCGCGGTCGGGCTGCTCCTGAACGTCGCGCGGCGGCCCGCCGGGCGCGCCGGCGGCGGGCTCCGGCCGCGAGGTCGCGCAGCGCGGCGAGACTGCGCGTGGTCGACGGCGGGCGCTGCGAGGGTGCGCGCGCGAGCGGCGCCGGCGCGAGGAGGAAGCGCGCAGCAGGTGGCAAGAGTCGTGATCGCGGCCGGCGGCACGGCGGGGCACGTCGTACCGGCGATCGCCGTCGCCGACGCGCTTCGCGCTGAGGGCGCGGAGGTCAGCTTCCTCGGCACCCGCGCCCGCGCCGAGGCCGAGCTGGTCCCGGCGGCCGGCTACGAGATCGACTTCCTGCGCGTCCGCGGCCTCGACCGCCGCAACCCGCTGAAGGGCCGCGCGCGCGCGCTGGCGCGCCGCCGGCGCCGTGCCGGCGGCGCGCCGCGCTGCTGCGCGCGCGCGGCGCGCCGACGTGGTGCTGGGCGGCGGCGGCTACGTCGCCGGGCCCGGCCGGGCTCGCGGCGCTGTCGCTGCGGCCTGCCGCTGGTGCTGACCGAGGCCGACAGCCACCTCGGGCTCGCCAACCGCCTGCTCGCCCGCCGCGCCAGGCGAGTCTGCCTCGCCTTCCCGATCTCCGGCCGCGACGGCGGCCCCTACGTGGTCACCGGCCGGCCGGTGCCCGCCGCGGTGCTCGAGGCCGACCGGGTCGCGGCCCGCGAGCGGTTCGGAATCGGGCCAAACGCGCGCTGCCTGCTCGTCTTCGGCGGCAGCCTGGGCGCGCGCTCGATCAACGACGCCGCGCTCGAGGCCTTCGCCGCTCTCGCGAGGCGCCCACGCCACGTCGGCGACTTCCACGTCCTCCACGTCGCCGGCCGGCGCGACTACGCCGCGAGCGCGCGAGCGGCGCTGGGACGCGCGCCGCCGACCCCGAGCGCTACACGCTGCTCGAGTACGAGCCCGACCTCGGCGACGCGCTCGCCGCCTGCCGACCTCGTGGTCGCCCGCGCGGGCGGCTCGGTCTTCGAGCTCGCCGCGGCCGGCCGGCCGGCGATCCTGGTCCCCTACCCGCACGCGACCGGCCGACCACCAGACGCCAACGCCGCGCTGGATGGCCGCGAGGCGGGCGCGGCGGTGGTGATCCCCGACGCCGAGCTGAAGCTCGGACGCGCCCCCAGCGCTGGCGCGGCGCGATCGGCGAGCTGCTCGGCGACCCCGCAGCGCCTGGCGCGCGATGGCGGATCGCGCGCGCGCGCCGGCTGGCGACGCCCGGACGCCGCCGAGCGGATCGCGCACGAGATTCTGAGGGCGGCGGAGCGTGGCTGAGATGGAGGGGCGGCGGCTCCACTTCATCGCGATCGGCGGCGCCGGGATGAGCGGCCTGGCGCTGGTCTGTCACTCGCTCGGCGCGACGGTGACCGGAAGCGACCGTGCCGAGAGCTCCTACCTCGATCGGCTGCGGGCCCACGGGCTGGAGCCGCGGATCGGCCACGACCCCGACGCGGTGCCGGAGGGCGCCGAGGTGGTCGTCTCGACCGCGATCGGCGAGGACAACCCGGAGCTGGCGATCGCCCGCGAGCGCGGCCAGCGGGTGATCCACCGCGGCGAGCTGCTCGCCGAGCTCTGCGCCTGAAGCGGCTGATCGCGGTCGCCGGCACCCACGGCAAGACGACCACCGCCGGGATGCTGGTCGAGGCGCTGCGCGCCGCCGGCGCCGACCCGGCCTTCTTCCTCGGCGGCGAGCTGCCCGGCGCCGGGCCCCTCCGACGAGCGCCGCCAACGCCGGCTGGGGGGAGGGGGAGTGGGTGGTCGCCGAGGCCGACGAGAGCGACGCCAGCTTCCTGCGGCTTCGCCCGGAGGTCGCGGTGATCACCAACGTCGAGCTCGACCACCACTCGCGCTGGGGCTCGCTCGCGCGCGCCGAGGCTGCCTTCGCCGCCTTCGGCGCCGCTTCGGGCGTCGAGCGGGCGCCGACGTGGGCTGCCCGCAGGAGGGCAGCGCGTCGTCCGCTTCGCCCTCGAGCCCGGCTCGCCGCCGACGCCGAGCTGATCGCGACCGCATCGCTGCCGAGACGGGGGGCCGCTTCCGGCCCCGGCGCCGGAATCGACGCCGAGGTCGAGCTGCGGGTGCCCGGCCGCCACAACGTGCTCAACGCGCTGGCGGCCCTCGCCGGCGCTCGAGCTGGCCGGCTTCGACCTCGAGGCCGGCCGCGCGGGCGCTCGCCGGCTTCCCCGGCGTCGCGCGCCGCCTCGAGCTCAAGGGCGAGCGCAACGGCGCCGCGATCTACGACGACTACGCCCACCACCCGACCGAGGTCGCGGCCACGCTCGAGGCGCTGCGCGAGCTCGCGCCGCGCGCGGCTGATCGCCGTCTTCCAGCCGCACCTCTACTCGCGCACCAAGGCGCTCGCCGAGCGAGTTCGGCGCCGCGCTCGCCGCCGCCGACGAGGTCGGCGGTGCTCGACGTCTACCCGGCGCGCGAGGAGCCGGTCGGCGAGCTACCCCGGCGTCAGCGGCCTGCAGGTGGCGCAGGCCGCGGCGGATGCGCGCCGGCGGCCGGCCGGTGTGGTGGCTGCCCCAGCTCGACCAGGCCGAGCGGATGCTGGCCGCCGAGCTGGGCGAGGGCGACCTGCTGGTCACGATCGGCGCCGGCGACGTCTACAAGCTCGCCGAGGCGCTCGTGGTCGAAGGCGGTCACGCGTGAGCGCTGCCCGCCGGGCGTCGAGCGCGACTACCCGCTCGCCCGGCTGACCACGGTGCGCGCCGGCGGGCCGGCCGACTTCTTCGCCCGCCCGGAGTCCGACCGAGGCGAGCTGGTCGAGCTGCTCGCCTGGGCGGCGGGCGAGGGGATCGCGGTCGGGGTGGTCGGCTCCGGCTCGAACCTGCTGGTCGCGGACGAGGGCTTCCGCGGCCTGGTGATGAAGCTCGACGGCGAGCTGGCCGCGATCGAGCGCGACGGCGAGCGCATGGTCTGCGGCGGCGGCGCCGCGGCTGCCCTCGGCGGCGGCGAAGGCGGCCGGCTGGGGCCTCCGGGCTCGAGTTCGGGGTCAACATCCCCGGCACCGTCGGCGGCGCCGTGAAGATGAACGCCAACGCCTACGGCGGCGAGCTGGCGCGCGTGCTCGAGTGGGTCGACGTCTGCACGCCGGCCGGCACCGAGCGGCGCGCGCCCGACCGAGCTCGGCTTTCGCTACCGGCGCTCCGAACCTCGGCGCCGGGCGAGGTCGTCGCGCGCGCGCTCGTTCGCGCTGAGCCGAGGCCGATCCGGCCGAGGTCAAGGCGACGCTGGCCGAGATGCGCGGCGCAGCGCCGGGAGGCCCAGCCGTCCGGGATCAAGACCTTCGGCTCGACCTTCAAGAACCCCGACGACCCGCGCGCCGAGGGACGTTCCGCCGGCCAGCTGCTCGAGGCGGCCGGCTGCCGCGGCCTGCAGGTCGGCGGCGCCCGCTTCTCGCCGAAGCACGCCAACTTCGTCGAGAACACGGGCGGCGCGACCACCGCCGACATCATCGCGCTGATGGCCGAGGGCCGCCGCCGGGTGCACGAGCGCTTCGGCGTCGAGCTCGAGCCCGAGGTCCAGGTGCTCGGCGAGGTCGAGTGGCCCGAGGACTGGGAGCTCGGAGGGCTCGAGCGAGCGCGCAGGGCGGCGCGCCGGCGCGGCTCGCGGTGAATCGGCAGGCATGGCAACCAGGCGCCGCTCCCGCGCGCCGCCGCACCGCGCGGCGCGCGCGCGCGCGCGCCGCGTCCGCGCGGCCGGCGCCGCGCCGCGCATGGTCGCGGTCGTGATCGCCGCCATCGCCTCGCGCTCGCCGCCGGCTACATGTTCTGGTTTCGCGATCTCTCCTGGTTCGCCATCCACGACGTGACGATCGACGGCGCGACCACCAACGAGCGCGAGATCAGGGCGCGCGCACTCGAGCAGGGCGGCGCACGGGACATGACCACGCTGCACGTCAAGGACGGCGAGCTCGCGCGACGCCGTCGCCGGCGTTCCCGACGGTCGCCTCGGTGAGCGCGCGAGGCCGACTTCCCGCACACGGCTCACGGTCGACGCGTCACCGAGCGCCTGCCGGTCGCGCTTCGTCCGTGGTCGGCGCGGCAGGCGGCCGCGGTCGCCGGCCGACGGACGGCCCTGCTGCGCGCGAGCTTCGACGCGGGGTCGAGCTCGCCGAGCCGACGTCGATCGGCGCCGACCGTCGCGCGCCGCGGCGCCGCGGCGCTCGACGGCGACGCGGCGGCGCAGGCGGCGATCGCTCGGCGCGACCCCGGCGCCGCTGCGCGTCCGCCGGACGACGGACCGCGCTCGAGCTGGGACGACGAGCAGCCAGGACGGGGTGATCGTGGTGGCCTGCGCGACGAACGGTCCGCGAGCCTGATCTTCGGCGACGGCTCGCGGGGCCGCGCGCAAGTGGACCGCCGCGGTCGCGGTGCTCGCCGACCCGAGCGGCGGCTCGCCCTCCTACGTCGACGTCGGCGTGCGCCCGGACAGGCCGGTCGCCGGCGGCTCCGACCGACCGCGCCGGGGCATCCGCCCGGCGGCCGCCGAGCTCGCTGCGCGGCGCGACCGCCACGCGGCCCGGCCCTTCCGCCGGCGATCGCCCGGATTCCCCGTACCGACCGCCGACCCCGCCGCCCCGACGCCCGGCGCGCGGCGTGATTTGCGCGGTTCCGACCCTCACCTCGAGCAACCCTGCATCCGAACCTCGACGAGACTGAGCCTTGCGGTGCCAACTCTCGGCCGGTGCGATTCCTTGAGAGTTGCAGGCTTGATCCGCCGTTGACACTTGGAAGCTTTGCCCTACAGTGCGGTGTTTAGGCTGGGAGAGCGGAAACCCTCGAACTCTGCCGACTTGAGCTTCGGACGGAACTCACAGAGCAGGAGAGACTCAAATGGACATGGGGAGTCGTCATATCTGGCGGTCATCAAGGTCGTCGGCGTCGGCGGCGGCGGCACCAACGCCGTCAACCGCATGGTCGACGCCGGCCTCAAGGGCGTCGAGTTCATCGCCGTCAACACCGACGCGCAGGCGCTGCAGGCCTGCGACGCCGACATCAAGCTCTCGATCGGCCAGGAGCTCACCCGCGGCCTCGGCGCGGGCGCCAACCCCGAGGTGGGAGCGGCGCGGCGGCCGAGAGCAAGGACGAGATCAAGGAGGCGCTGAAGGGCGCCGACATGGTCTTCGTCACCGCCGGCGAGGGCGGCGGCACCGGCACCGGCGCCGCGCCGGTGATCGCCGAGATCGCCAAGCAGGAGATCGGCGCGCTCACCGTCGGCGTGGTCACCAAGCCGTTCGAGTTCGAGGGCAAGCCGCCGGATGCAGCAGGCCGCTGGAGGGCATCGACAAGCTGCGCAAGGAGGTCGACACGCTGATCATCGTCCCGAACGAGAAGCTGCTGCAGATCGTCGAGCGGCGCGCACGTCGATCCTCGAGGCGTTCCGCGAGGCCGACGACATCCTGCGCCAGGGCGTCCAGGGCATCACCGACCTGATCACGATCCCCGGCCTGATCAACCTCGACTTCGCCGACGTCCGCACGATCATGCACGACGCCGGCTCGGCGCTGATGGGCATCGGCTCCGGCCAGCGGCGAGTCGCGCGCCGCCGAGGCCGCCAAGGCCGCGATCTCCTCGCCGCTGCTCGAGGAGTCGGTCGAGGGCGCCACCGGGCATGCTGCTCAACATCACCGGCGGCGAGGACCTCGGCCTGTTCGAGGTCAACGAGGCCGCCGAGATCATCCAGGGCGCGGCCGACCAGAGCTCGAACATCATCTTCGGCGCGGTGGTCGACGACAGCATGGGCGACGAGGTCCGGGTGACCGTGATCGCCACCGGCTTCGAGGGCTTCGAGATGCTCGCCCGCGCGCCCGAGTTCACCGCTCGGGCCGCCGCGAGCGGCGCCCGCGCGCCGCGCGCTCGGCGACCGCGAGCGCGCTCAGCGATCTGCGGATCTCCGACGACGAGATCGACGTCCCGGCCTTCCTGAAGTAGTCGCGCTCAGTCCGCTTCGGCGCGACTCCGGCTCGTCGTGCTCGAACTCGGCGGGTGACGCCTCGTCGTCGAAGGTGCGGTCCAGATTCGCCGCACCGAGCCTGCCGGCGGGCGTGTGGATCAGGGTTGGGTCTGTGGGTGGGGTGACCTGCGTCGAAGGCGTCCGGTCATCCATTCCGTGTGCGGTGCGTGGGGGGTGAGAGACCGACGTCGGGATGGACATCGTGGGCTCGTAGGTCGCCGGGTTGAGGCCTGTGCGGCCGCGTGTCGGGGAGTCGTCCGCGACCGGCAGTAGCCGTGGGCCGGTGGAAGCTGGGACGCTGAAGCGACACGCCGCTGTACGACAGGCGCACGTCGACGGCGGCGGCGACGCTGGTCGCCGTTCGCCGGCTGGGAGATGCCGGTGCAGTACGAGGGGATCCGCGCCGAGCACCTGCGGTGCGGGACCGGGGTGCGGGATCTTCGACGTCTCCCACATGGGCGAGATCGAGACCGAGGGCCCGCAGGCGGCCGAGCTGCTGCAGCGGCTGCTCTCCAACGACGTCTCGAAGATCCAGGTCGGCGGCGCCCAGTACTCGTGCCTCTGCCGCGAGGACGGCGGCGTGCTCGACGACCTCTTCACCTACCGGCTCGGCGACGACCGCTACCTGACGGTCACCAACGCCGCCAACCACGAGCGCGACCTCGAGTGGTTCGAGGCCCACGCCGTCGAGTTCGAGGCCGAGGTGCGCGACCGGATCGACGACTACGCGATGCTCGCCGTCCAGGGCCCGGAGGCGCGCGCGATCGTCGCCGCGGCTCACCGACGGCGAGCTGCCGCCGCGGATGCGGGACGCGCCGCTGCCCGTCGGCGGTCGCCGACGCGCTCGTCTGCGGCACCGGCTACACGGGCGAGGACGGGGTCGAGCTCCTGCTCGCCCCCCGAGGCGGCGCCGCGGCGTGTGGGAGGCCCTGCTCACCCGCGGGTGCGGTGCCCGGCCGGCCTCGGCGCCCGCGACACGCTGCGGCTCGAGGTCTGCTTCCACCTCTACGGCAACGACCTGTCCGAGGACCGCAACCCGATCGAGGCCGGCCTCGGCTGGTGCTGCAAGGAGGACACGGGCTTCATCGGCTCCGAGGCGTGCCGCGGCGGGTCCGCGAGCGAGGGCCCGGCCGCGAGCGCCTGGCGCCGTTCGTGATCACCGGGCGCGGGCATCCCGCGCCAGGGCAACCCGATCGTGGCGAACGGCGAGCGCGCCGGCGAGGTGACCAGCGGGACCATGTCGCCCTCGCTCGAGGTCGGGATCGGGATGGGCTACGTCCGCGCCGACCTGGCCGAGCCGGGGACCGAGATCGAGATCGACGTGCGCGGCAAGCGCCGCCCGCCCGGAGAGCTTCCAGCGACCGCTCTACTCGAAGGACTGAGCGAGCTCGATAGGTTTCCGCCGTGGCCGACGAGAGCTATCCGGACGAGCTTCGCTACCACCCCGAGCACGACTGGGCCCGGATCGAGGGCGACGAGGCGACCTTCGGGATCACCTGGTACGCGCAGGACGCGCTCGGCGAGGTCGTCTTCTTCGAGCCGCCCGAGGTCGGCGGCGAGGTCTCCAAGGACGAGGCCTACGCCGAGGTCGAGTCGGTGAAGGCCGTCTCCGACGTCTACGCGCCGCTCTCGGGCGAGGTGACCGAGGTCAACGCGGCGCTCGCCGAGAACCCCGAGAAGATCAACGAGGACCCCTACGGCGAGGGCTGGCTGGTCAAGGTCAAGCTCTCCGATCCCTCCGAGGCCGACGAGCTGCTGGACGCGGCCGCCTACAGGAAGCTGCTCGAAGACGCCGACTAGCGACGCTGAAGCGGCATGAGGCCGTCGTCGTGAGCGGCCAGGAGGTCGCGCTCGCAGTCTCGGTCTTCCTCGCCTGCGCGGTCGAGGCGGTGAGGCCCTGACGATCGTCTCGCCGTCGGCACCACCCGCGCTGGCGCTCGGCGCTACGGATCGCCGTCGCCGTCGGCTGGTGCTGGCGGTGACTGCCGCGGTCTGGGGCCGAGGCTGACCTCGCTGCCGTCGACACCCTCCGCCTGGTCGTCGGCGGCCTGCTGCTCGTCTTCGGGCTCCAGTGGCTGCGCAAGGCGATCCCCGCGCCGGTGATCGCGCGCACGACGAGGACGGAGCTTCCGGAGGAGACCGCGGCGCCGGGCGGCGGCCCCACGAGGGGCTCGCGGTACTCGTTCACGATCGCCTTCAAGGGAGTGCTGCTGGAGGGCCTCGAGGTCGTCTTCATCGCCTCACCTTCGGCGCGAACCAGCACCGCGTCGGCCTGCGGCGCTGCGCGGCCGCGGCGGTGCTGCTGGTCCGCCATCGGCTCGATCCGCGCTCCCTGCCCGGCGCCCGAGAACGCGATGAAGTTCGGGTGGGGTGATGCTCACCTTCGGGTCTTCTGGGGCGCCGAGGGGCGGGGCGCTTGGCCGGCGGGGACGCGCTGGTATCTCCGGCCGCTGGCTTCTCGCTCGCTCGTCCTTTTCCGGCCGGTGCCGGCCAGGCGGCCGGCGGCGAGGGCGCCGGGACGGGTCGGCGTCTGGGAGTTCGTCGTGGCGACGACTGGGGGTGGTGGTGGCGCTGCCGCGCCTGTCGCGAGGGGACGCGGCCTGGTCGTGATCCGATCGCGGTGCTCGCGCGGCTCGATCTGGCGGGGGCGGAGGCGCGACGGGGCGAGCATCGGCGGGCCTGACTACGATGGATGGAGCCCGTGAGCCGCTACACCTCAGCCACCGACGCCGACCGCCGGGCGATGCTCGAGGCGATCGGCGCGGACTCGATCGACGAGCTCTTCGCCGACATCCCGGAGTCGCTGCGCCTCGGCCGTCCGCTGGAGCTTCCCGACGGGCAAGCCGGAGACCGAGGTCTACGACCGGCTGCGATCCCTGGCGTCCCGTAACGCGCATGCCGAGGCGGAGACGAGCTTCCTCGGCGCCGGGATGTACGACCACTACGTGCCGGCGATCGTCGACGCGATCACCCAGCGCTCGGAGTTCCTGACCCCGTACACGCCCTACCAGCCCGAGATCTCGCAGGGCGGGCTGCAGGCGATGTTCGAGTTCCAGACCGCGATGTCGGAGCTGACCGGCTGCCGGTCTCCAACGCCGCGCTCTACGAGGGGCCCTCGGCGGTCGCCTCGGCCGCCTACCTGGCGATCGGCGCGACCAAGCGCCGCAGCGGCTGGTCGTCTCGCGCGGCGTCCACCCGCACAGCCGCGAGACGCTCGTCACCTACGCGCGCCGGCTTCGGCGCCGAGGTGGTCGAGGTCGGGCTCGAGGACGGCGTCACCGACGCCGCCGCGCTGGCCGAGGCGATCGACGACGAGACCGCCGCCGTCTTCGTGCAGCAGCCGAACTTCCTCGGCGCGGTCGAGGACCTCGAGGCGCTCGGCGCGGCGGCGAAGGAGCACGGCGCGCTGCTGGTCGTCGCCTGCGACCCGATGACGCTCGGCATCCTGCGGCCGCCGGGCGAGTGCGGCGTCGACATCGCGGTCGGCGAGGGCCAGCCGCTCGGCAACCGGCTCGACTACGGCGGCCCCTCGTTCGGCTTCTTCTGCGCCACCGAGGAGCACATCCGCCGCATGCCCGGCCGGATCGCCGGCGAGACGACCGACGTCGACGGGCGCCGCGGCTTCGTGCTCGCGCTGCAGACCCGCGAGCAGCACATCCGCCGCGAGAAGGCGACCCACAACATCTGCACCGCGCAGGCGCTGAACGCGCTCGCCGGGGTGATCTACCTCGCCTGGCTCGGCAAGCGCGGGATCGTCGAGCTCGGCGAGCTGCTGGTTCGCCGCACCGCCTACGCGCGCGAGCGGCTGGCGGGGCTCGACGGGGTCGAGCTCTTGCACGACGCTCCGGTCGTGCGCGAGTTCGCGATCCGCCTCGACGCTCCGGTCGACGCGGTCCTCGAGCTCGTCGCGGCCGAGGGCATCGCCGCCGGCTACCCGCTCGGCCGCGAGTACCCCGAGCACGAGGACGGGCTGCTGGTCGCGATCACCGAGCGCCGCTCCAAGGAGGACATCGACCGCCTCGCCTCCGTGCTCGGGGCCGCCGTGGCCGCGGAGCGAGAGCAGGTGCCGGCATGAGCGTGAGCGAGACGCCGCAGCAGCGCGACCGCGCGAGGACGATCTTCGAGCGCTCGGTCGAGGGCCGCCGCGCCGCGACCCTGCCGCCCGCGCGGACGTGCCCGAGACGCCGCTCGACGAGCTGATCCCGGAAGAACCTGCTGCGCGAGCGCCCGGCCGAGCTGCCCGAGGTCTCCGAGCCGGAGATCGTCCGCCACTACAACCGGCTCTCGAAGCGCAACTTCGACCTCGACACCGGCTTCTACCCGCTCGGCTCCTGCACGATGAAGCACAACCCGCGGCTCAACGAGCGGGTCGCGGCGCTGCCCGGCCACGCCCGCCTGCACCCGGCCCAGGACCCGAAGCGCGCCCAGGGCGCGCTCGAGCTGATGTGGCTCCTGCAGGAGTCGCTGGCCGAGATCTGCGGCCTGCCGCACGTCAGCCTCCAGCCCTCGGCCGGCTCGCACGGCGAGCTGGCCGGGCTGCTGCTGACCCGCGCCTACCACGCCGACCGCGGCGAGGAGCGGACCAAGGTGCTCACCCCGGACACGGCGCACGGCACCAACCCGGCCACGGTGACGATGGCCGGCTACGAGGTGGTCAAGGTGGCGACCGACGAGCGCGGCGGGGTCGACCTCGACGACCTGCGCGCGAAGGCCGACGACGAGGTCGCCTGCCTGATGCTCACCAACCCGAACACGCTCGGCCTGTTCGACGAGAACATCGCCGAGATCGCCTCGATCGTCCACGACGCCGGCGGCACCCTCTACTACGACGGCGCCAACCTGAACGCGATCATGGGGCACTCGCGCCCGGGCGACATGGGCTTCGACATCGTCCACGTCAACCTCCACAAGTCCTTCAGCCAGCCGCACGGCGGCGGCGGCCCGGGCGCCGGCCCGATCGCCGTCTCCGACCGGATCGAGCCCTTCCTGCCGGTCCCGCAGGTCGTCCGCAGCGAGGGCGCGAACGGCGACGACCCGAGCTTCGACCTCGACTACGACCGGCCGAAGTCGATCGGCCGCCTGCGCGGCTTCCAGGGCAACTTCGGCGTCTTCGTGCGCTCCTACGCCTACATCCTCAGCCTCGGCGGCGACGGGCTCACCGAGGCCTCCGAGACCGCGGTCCTGAACGCCAACTACCTGCTGGCGCGGATGCGCGAGGGGCGGGCGGGCCGGTACCTGCCGGTCGCCTTCGACCGCCGCTGCATGCACGAGTTCGTCCTCTCGGGCGCGCCGGCGAAGCGCGAGCTCGGCGTCAAGACGCTCGACATCGCCAAGCGCCTGCTCGACTACGGCTTCCACCCGCCGACGGTCTACTTCCCGCTGCTGGTCGACGAGGCGCTGATGGTCGAGCCGACCGAGACCGAGACCCGGGAGACGCTCGACGCCTTCGCCGAGGCGATCGAGGCGATCCTCGCCGAGGCCGAAGAGGACCCCGACGATCGCGCAGGGCGCGCCCTACACGACCCCGGTCCGCCGGCTCGACGAGGTGGCGGCCAACCGCAAGCCGGTCGTCCGCCAGCCGCTCTAGGTCACCTCGCGCCAGCCGCGGTCGGCGTCTTGCGCCGTGACGTCGCGCGGATGCTCAGGCGGCTTCGAGGGCGCTCGAGCGTCCGGGCAGCTTCTGCTTCAGCTCGAGCACCGGCTCGAACAGGTCGCCCTCCTTCTCGATCCGCTTGAGCGCGTCGGGGATCTCGAAGCGGAGCTTCTCTCGGTGTCGCCGCCTCTCGGCGGTGCGCTCGACCTCGTCCCAGTGCAGCGGGATCGAGGCGGTGGGGCGCTCGCGCGCGCGCAGCGAGTAGACGGCGATCGTCGTCTTCTTCTGGTGGTTCTGGCTCCAGTCGACGAAGACCTTGCCCTTGCGGCGGTCCACCTTGGCCATCTTCGAGACGACGTCCTTCGGGGTCTGCTTCTCGAGCAGCTGGGCAACGGCCTTCGCGAAGGGACCGGTCTGCTCGTAGGTGACCTTGGTGTTGAGCGGGACGTAGACCTGCATCCCCTTCGAGCCCGAGGTCTTCGGGAAGCACTCGAGCTCGAGCTGGGCGAGCACGTCGCGCAGCCGCAGGGCGACGCGCGAGCAGTCGACCATGTCGGCCGGCGGCCCCGGGTCGAGATCGAAGGCGAGCACGGTCGGCCGTTTCGGCGCCCGCGAGAGCGAGAGCGAGGGGTGCAGCTCGATCGCCGCCAGCTGCGCCATCCAGATCAGCGTCGGGCGGTTCGTCGCAGAGGCAGAAGTCGATCTCGCCCGCGCGCCTGTCGACGTAGATCGGCGTCGTCTTCACCCATTCGGGGCGGTGCTTGGGGCAGTTCTTCTCGAAGAAGGAGGTCTGGGGCTTGCCGACTCCCTCGGGAAAGCGACGGAGCGTCAGCGGGCGGCACTTGAGGTGGGGCAGGATCAGGTCGGCCACCCGCGCGTAGTAGTCGATCACCTGCGCCTTGGTGGTCTTCGTCTTCGGGTAGAGGACCTTGTCGAGGTTGGTCAGCTTCAGCCGGCGGTTGCCGACCGTGACCTCCTGGTCCCGCTTCTTTGCCTTAGCGGGCAACCTCGGCCGCTGGATCTAAGCCTTGGCCTTCTTGCGAGAGGTGCTGCTCTTGCGGCGCCCGTTGCTGGATGAGCTCTTCGATTTGGATGAGCTCTTCGACCGGGACGACGACTTGGCCTTCGGCTTCGACGCCTTGCCGTCCGTGTCCGCTTCCTCGCCCTTGACCGCGGCGAGGCTCTCCTCGAGCGCGGCCATCAGGTCGGGCGCCTTGGTCGGCTTCGGCTCCTCGGACGGCGGCGCTCGACGACCTCCTCGCCCTCGGCCTTGCGCTCGATCAGGTCGAGCAGCTCCTCGCGGTACTCGTCGCGGTACTTGTCGGGGTCGAAGTCGCTGGTCAGCGACTCGATCAGCTGCTTGGCCATGTCGAGCTCGCGCTTCTCGGGCTTCTTCGGCTTGGCCTCCTCGAAGACCTCGCCGTCGATCTCGTGCGGCGAGGACGACCTCGTCGGCGAAGCGCATCGTCGCCATGGTCATCACCCCGTCCATCGGGCGCATCGCGGCCAGGTGCTCCTTGTTGCGGAGCACGAAGCGGGCGATCGCGACCTTGTGCGACTCCTCCATCGCCTCGACCAGCAGCGCGTAGGCGCGCTCGGCGCCCTTGTCGGGGCCAAGGTAATAGGGGTGGTCGAAGTAGATCGGGTCGATCTCGTCGAGGTCGACGAAGTCCTGGATCTCGATCGCGCGGCTCCGCTGCGGCTCGAGCTCCGAGAGCTCATCGCGACTGAGGACCACGTACTGATCCGGCGCGTACTCGTAGCCCTTGACGATCTCCTCGTAGGGGACCTCCTTGCCGTCGGACTCGGCGACGCGCTTGTGCTTCACCCGCGAGCCGTCGCCCTCGCGCAGCTCGCGGAAGCCGGTGGATGAAGCTTATGCGTGGATTGACCCTTACCATCCGGTCAACTATCGCAAGCGTTATCGCCAGTTATCCCAATAAGAACGTTTGTTTCCCAAATTATCCCAAGTATACGCGAACATCTGTGCGATGTCAATACCCAAAACGCACGTTTGTTCTGAGACCAGAGGGTAGAGTTTTGTGGAACTAGCAGCCAGCGGTCGAGAACGAAAGCGCGGCAGATTGCGAGCCGTGTCGTCGGGCGGGGCTACGTGTAAGCGGGTGTGGCAAGGCATCATTGGACCTACGGCTCTTTTTGTTCCGGTTAGTTATCGTCCAGGCCCGCTTGCTCAGCGAAAGCAGTCAGAAACGCTGCCAGTACGCAGCCCGTTCCTCCGGACCGGTCGCAGGATCAGGAATCGAGCTGGTCGGCCTTGCGTTGCCCTGCAAGCATGGCCTCTTCCATGTCGATGCCGCACTGGTAGGCCAGCTTGAAAAGCATGACCTGGAGGTCGCTGAACTCCAGTGCCAGGTCAGCACGTGTCTGCTTCGATCGTTTGCGAATTGGCTCCGGGGCGCGATAACCTTCGATCATCTGCACCAATTGACTGACTTCGCCCAGCTCCTCGGCATCGCGTGGAGCAACGTATGGCTGGGCAGTACTCGGTCCCAGTCCCTGCTTTCATCCCACTTCGTCCAGCCATTGTTGATATTCTCTGATCTGCATTAAAACGCTCTTCCTGGTCGTCTGTTATGAACGGTACTGCGATATTGACTGTAGACGGTGTATGAAACGGTACTGTCGTAGGCCATGTCTGGAGTTCCAGCACGATGACCGGTCGAGCGCAAGCTGTAGCAGGATCGTCAGCAGGTAGGCGATAGAGGATGTCTGGGTCTCAATTCCAGCAGAATCGGCGCACTGCCTGCCAGCGACGAAACCGCTGGCCACGGCTGACTCTGCAGGTAGCGTAACACTGTCAGCACATCAGGTATCGATGACTTCCAGATCGGAAATTGCCTCCACAGTTGGGGCAAATGCCGCCATCGCTGAGGCCGAGATAATTGTTGTTCGGTTCCAGTTCGACTTGCCGCAGCTGGATGCACTTGAATAACTGCGGCTGGAAGCCCGTGAGTCTGAGAATTCGAAGCTCGAACCAGCGCAGCACAAGCCTAGGATCGATCGTCGGTCGCGTCCTGCGCCAGTCGATTGTCCAGCAAGCGCAGGGCGATCCCAGTGAGCAGCTCCCACACGGGGCTGATTGTCATCGTCGACCTCCCTGAATCGATCCAGTAGTTCAGAGACGTAGACTGCATAGCCGATGCTGGTCCAGGTCCTCGGCGCAGATACCGGATACGTTTCAACGGTTGCGACTTCAGTAACTGATAGCCCAGGTGCGGGCATCCGCGACGTGAGAATCGCTGTGTGAGCAAAGACCTCAAGATGTCCTGCCTTGCGACTGGTCGTCTTGCGAATGCCTTTGGCACTGAACTCCTGTTTGCCCAGTTGCGGCGTGTAGACAGTGAGAATTCGATCTGCATCACCGATGATCTCGACGTCGCAGGACAACTGCACGGGTTTTTCGAGTGCTGGATGGCACATTTCGACTATCGACAATAACTGCTGTCTATGGCGTATGTATTTAGTCATCGCTGCTTGTCCGTTCCTGCAGCATAGCTCTGATGCGACGATAATTCTAGCTTGACATACAAAAAAAGCGGCGCCAAGACGGCGCCTCTATCTGCGTATTCAGTGGTACCCCCAAGGGGATTCGAACCCCTGTCGCAGGCTTGAAAGGCCTGAGTCCTAGTCCTCTAGACGATGGGGGCACAAGCAAGTGCGAACTCTTCGCTAGGACTGACGCAGAGTATAGCAGCGATGACCATGACGGTCAAATTTATTCTGTTCGAGATTGATAAAAAAGGAAGTGCAACCGGTTGCGATCCGCTGACGGTTTTCTCCCAGTTTAGCCAGTGTGGTAGACTCGGACGCGAGGCGAGCAATACGATTTGGCTGATGGCAGCCATGCGTTACCTTGAGGATGATGAACTTTGGATCAAATTACCGTCGCCTGTGTACAACAGCGGCTGCGCCTTCCCCAGACAATCGACGATTACCGCAACGATCTTCGGCGCTTTGTCCGCGCAGCGCAGAACAAGCATGCACGCCTGCTAATTTTTCCTGAACTGGCGGGTATGCTCCTGGGCGTGCCGGAACTGGCCGATTTTCGATCGGACCTTCTGCGCCGGGCAGATCACGGGCGGCGACGCAACGCCTCGGCCTGGCAACGACTCAGTGGCTCGGCCGCGCAGCGCCTCGCCGGCGTGATGAATGCGGACCTGCGCTCGTCGCTCAGCGGGTTGTTGGCGCTACGCGGGGAAGAACTTTGGGACAACTACGTCGATCTTTATGGCGGTCTGGCCCGCGAGGTCGGTTTAACCATTGTAGCCCCGAGCGCGTACTTGCCTGATCCTTTCGATGGCGTCATCCGCAACCTGGCCGGAATCTTTGGTCCCAGCGGCGAACTGTTGGGCACGCAGGCCAAGATCATGCTCCACGATGAGGACAAAGACCTGGCGCAGCCGGGCTTGACTTGGGACGTCATCCCCACTGAGGTTGGCAATATCGGGCTGATGTTGGGCAACGACATGCTCTATCCGGAAGTGGGGCGGCTCCTGGCCTATCAGGGGGCCGAGATGTTGATCGGTCAAGCGGCTAGTGCCGATGTCGCGCTCTACAACAAGCTGCGTGCTGCCATGCTGGCACGCATGCAGGATAACCAGCTCTTCAGCGCGATTTCGTTTCTGGTTGGTCACAATGACTTGGGCCGTGCCCGCCGTGAGGCCTTTGTCGGCAAGTCTGCGATCCTGGCGCCTCAGGACTTGACCCCGCGCTTTAGCGGCGTGCTCGTAGAAATGGGCAGTCAGCGCAGCGAGGGCGTACTGACGGCCGAATGGGATTTTGTAGCCCTGCGCTCGCTTTGGGAGACTTCGGATACACCCGTGCGCAGTGAATTGCCGCTGGGCCAGGTCAGCGAGGTGTTGGCCCAGCTTTATGCGCGCCTGCAAAGCCTGCCGCTAGATGAGCCCGCAAGTGCCCTGCCGAATGCCATCGGCGCCAATGTGCAGGGATCGGACGGGCAGTCAACCCCTGGCAAAGGAGCCGATTATGACCGTTGACGACTTGCCCATCTTTGCTTCGGTAACGCGACGATGGCCGCTGACCGAAGACCCGCGTGACGGCTTTGCCGAGATCGATGTGCGTATCCCTCCCAGCGCCACGCAGGGGAACGCCCAATCCGTGAATCCTACGATTCGCACCGAAGATGAAACCGATGAAATGGATGCGCTCCCCCAGCCGTCAGACGATCGCTAGACCGTACCCCATATACTTTCGCTATCTTCTCGGTACCGTCGATGCTTCGCAAACTACCGGCTTTTGCGTCTGCCGGCGACGGGACGACCAAATGTCAACGGCGCTAGACGGTTGACGCCAATCGACCACAGTATGCCGGCCCAGCGCTGCTATCGTCAGATTGATCGGCCCGTTTCCGCCCCGCCCGCGTCAATCCACGGGCCACCATGCCCAGATATCGAAGTGCCGTTCGCTTCCCTGCGGATTTGACAGCAGGCCCACCCATCGGTATGATTTCGTACATTCAAACTGCAGACACTCTTTGGACACAGAGAAACATGTCGCTTAGCGCTGCTGTATTCAATAAGAAGAGCAAGAAGTCGAAACCGGACTGATCGTCTGGACACGCTTGCTTGCCCTTGACTTGGGTACATTGCAACCGGCCATCCAGACGGATGGGCCGGTTTTATTTTGCCTGTGTTTCAAAGGCTGCCAGCCGTCCTCGCCGCAGATGGCCTCCTGCAATGTTGCAGACTGCAACTAACGAAGTTTCGTTTCCGTCAGGAGGAATCCTCTTTATGAGTCTTGATCAATTCGCCATTATCGAATCAACCCTACGCGAGGGCGAACAATTTGCCAACGCCTTCTTTACGTCGGATGAGAAGGTAGAGATCGCCCGTCTGCTTGATGCATTTGGCGTTGAGTATTTGGAGCTCACCTCACCCGCTGCCAGCCCGCAGAGCCGCGATGACTGTACGCGCATCGCCCAACTCGGCCTCAAGGCCAAGCTCTTGACCCACGTCCGGTGTCACATGGACGATGCCAAGCTGGCCATCGATACCGGCGTTGACGGGATTGACGTCGTTTTTGGCACCAGCAGCTACCTGCGTGAATTCTCCCACGGCAAGGATATTGCCTATATTATCGAACACGCCATCGAAGTGGTTGAGTTCGTCAAGAGCCAGGGGTTGGAGGTGCGCTTCAGCAGTGAGGACAGCTTCCGCAGTGATCTGGTCGACCTGCTGACCATCTATCGGGGCGTGGACCAAATTGGCGTCAATCGCGTGGGGATTGCTGACACAGTGGGCGTCGCGCACCCCATGCAGGTCCTTGAGTTGGTGCGCACGCTGCGCGGCGTGGTTGACTGCGACATTGAGTTTCACGGTCATAACGACACTGGTTGCGCCGTGGCCAATGCCTACGCGGCCCTCCAGGGCGGCGCCACCCATGTCGATACGTCGGTGCTGGGCATTGGCGAACGCAACGGCATCACGTCGCTGGGCGGCTTGGTGGCGCGCATGTATGCTCACAATCCCGAGCAGATCCGGACGAAGTACAACCTACCCCTGCTGCGCGAAGTAGAGAATTACGTGGCCGGCCTGGTTGATGTGGATGTGCCATTCAACAACTACATCACCGGTTTTGCCGCCTTTACCCACAAGGCGGGCATCCACGCCAAGGCGATTCTCAATAACCCAAGCACCTACGAGATCCTCAACCCTGAAGACTTTGGCTTGACGCGCTATATCCACGTCGCCCATCGCCTCACCGGTTGGAACGCGATCAAGGAGCGGGCCGAGCAGTTGCAGCTCAATCTGAGCGACGATGAGATCAAGAACATCACGGCGCAGATCAAAGCGCTGGCCGATCAGAAGAAATTGAGCCTGGATGATGTCGACGTTCTGCTACGCAGCTATCATAGCGAAAACAGCGCGGTCGAGTCGCTGAATTTGCCGGTCGGCGACTGAGGAGACGTACACAATGGCGACTTCACTGAACGGCCCGGAACTGGGGCGCTGGCGCACGCTATCAACGACGGAAGCCTTTAGCAACCGCTGGACGGGCGTCTTAATCGATGATGTAGAGCTTCCCGACGGCCAGCGCTATGAGTATACGCGGCTGCGTCCGGCCGGTGTGGGCGTCGGCATCATCGGCTTTGACAGCACCGGCTGCATCCTGCTGGAGCGGGAATATCGCCACGGGGTCGGCGAAGTGATCTGGCAATTGCCGGGTGGTCTCGTCGACGAGGGCGAAACGCTGCAGGCCGCCGGCCTGCGCGAACTGCGCGAGGAGACCGGCTACGCGCCGGTCACGGTCAACGAGCAGACGGTGCGCTATCTGGGCAGCGTCTGGGACAATCCGGCCCTGGGCGCGGGGCACAGCCATATTTTTGCCGCTTGGGAACTAGAGCAAGCGGCTGACGTCAAGCGTGACGATGCGGAATGGGTCACGCTCCACTGGCGACGTCCATACTGGGTGAAGGATGCCATTCGCACCGGCGAAATCCGCGATCGCGTCTTGGTGGCGGCCGTGGCCTATCTTATGCTGGAAGGCCGGCTATGAGCGTGCAAATTGCTTTGGAACGACCGGATCAACCTGCGGTTGAAGCGCTGATCCGGGCCCTGGACGCCTACCAGCAAGCGCTCTATCCGGACGAAAGCAATCATCTGCTGGATATCGACCAACTGGTGCAAACGGACACCATCTTCTGCGTGGCGCGCGTGACTGGCCAGGCCGCTGGCTGCGGCGCCGCCGTTATCCGTGGCGACATGGGCGAGATTAAGCGCATGTATGTCGATCCGACGCAGCGAGGGCTGGGGATCGGGCGTGCGATTCTTCAGTTCTTGGAAGGAGAACTGACCGTCCGCGGGGTTGAGTGGGCCCGGCTTGAGACCGGCATCCACCAGCCGGCGGCTCTGGGGCTCTATGCACGCCTGGGCTACCGGGAGATCGGTCCATTTGGCGACTATGCGCCGGATCCATTGAGCGTTTTTTTTGAGAAGCGGCTTGTTCCAATTTCACGCAACGGGGCGTCAGCATGAGTGCGTCATCAGCCCAAACATTTGTGCAAAAGGCGTTGGCCCGTGCGGCCGGCAGAACGACGGTTGAGGTCGGTGAGGTCGTGGATGTGCGGCCGGATATCGTGTTGAGCCATGACAACACGGCCGCGATTCGGCGCATCTGGCAACAATTTGGCCAGGACCGGGTCGTCATCCCCGAACGCATGGCGATTACGCTGGACCATGCGGTGCCCGCGCCGACCACGCAGCATGCCCAGAACCACGCCGAAATTCGGCGGTTTGTGGCCGAGCAGGGCATTGCGCGCTTCTATGAAGTCGGCCGCGGCATCTGTCACCAGGTGCTGAGCGAAGAGGCCGTCGTCCTGCCCGGCCAGATGATCCTCGGCGCGGACTCACACACGCCGCACTTTGGCTGGCTGGGTGCGTTTGGGGCCGGCATTGGTCGCAGCGAGGTCGCGGCGCTCTGGGCGACGGGGGAGCTTTGGCTGCGCGTGCCCGAGTCGATCCGCATTGTGCTCGAAGGCGATTTGCCGCCGGGCGTGACGGCCAAGGATTTTGCGCTGCGTATCATCGGCGACCTGGGCGCGGACGGCGGCCTCTATGCCTCGGTCGAATTTAGCGGGTCGGGCATTGAGGCGCTCTCGATTGAGTCACGCATGGTGCTGCCCAACATGATGGCCGAGTTTGGCGCCAAGAACGCCTACATTGCGCCCGACGCCGAGACGTTCGACTATTTGACGGCGCGCTTGCTGGATCAGCCGGCGTCTGCTGCGGCGCCCGGCTACAGATTCGCACTGGCTCGATCGGCGCCGACCTCGTTGCCCACTCCCTCTTTCCCGATGACGGTGCGACGTACAGCGCCACCTATCGGTACGCGGCGGCGGATTTGGAGCCGTATGTGGCCTGCCCTCACACGGTTGACAACGTCGTCACCCTGTCGGCGGTTGCCGGCACGCCCGTGCAGCAGGCTTTTGTGGGCACCTGCACCAATGGCCGGCTGGAAGACATTGCCGCGGTCGCGGAGATCATGCATGGCCGGAGAGTGGCTGCCGGTACGCGTCTACTGGTCATCCCGGCGTCGAGCCAGGTGCTGGCGGCGGCGCTGGCCGCTGGGCACATTGCTACGCTGGTGGAAGCAGGCGCCGTCATCGGCGTGCCCGGTTGCGGACCCTGTATGGGCAACCATATGGGTGTCCCCGCGCCGGACGAGGTGACGATTTCCAGCGCCAACCGCAATTTTCGCGGCCGCATGGGCACGCCGCAGGCAGCCATCTACCTGGCCAGCCCAGCCGTGGTCGCCGCCAGCGCGGTGCAGGGTCGGATTGCCGACCCGCGCTCGCTCTGAGAGGGAAGAGGAACATGGATGTAACAGGACGAGTCTGGAAATATGGCGATAACGTCAACACCGACGTGATTTTTCCGGGCAAATATACCTATACGGTCACCAAGCATGATGAAATTGCGCGTCACGCCTTGGAAGACTTGGATCCGACTTTTGCCACGCAAGTCGAACCAGGCGACGTGATCGTGGCCGGACGCAACTGGGGCTGTGGCTCCAGCCGTGAACAGGCGGCAACCTGTTTGGTCTACAGCGGCGTCGGCGCGGTGATCGCAGCAAGCTTTGGCCGGATTTTCTATCGCAATGCCGTGAATAATGGACTGTTGGCCATTACCTGTCCCGCCGCCGTGGCCGCGATTGAACCAGGCGAGCGCGTGATCATTGACGTCGATGCTTCCGTCATTCGCTGCGCCGCGGGCGAGTTTCCCTTCCCGCGGCTCAGCGATAGCGTGATGGGCATCCTGGAGGCGGGCGGGCTGGTCGAGTATGTCAACCGGAAGCTGGGCGCGTCATGAGAGTGCGTTATTTGCTGTTGCGCGGTGCGCGGCGCGTCTATGATGTCGTCCAGGCGGTGGTCCGGCCGGTGACGCCGTCCGTGCGCATGATCTTGATCAAAGAAGGCAAGACGTTGCTGATTCACCACACCTACGCCAGCAAGTGGTACTTCCCCGGCGGCGGCATCAAGCGGGGCGAAAGTCTGGTCGAAGGCGCCATGCGCGAGGCGTGGGAAGAGGTGGGCGCGGTTGTGCGCGATGAACCCAAGCTGCTCGGCATCTACTACTATTCGGTGTCTGGACGCAGCGACCACATGGCCATCTACGTCAGCGAGGACTTCGCCCTGCTCCCGCCGCCCCCTTCCTGGGAGATCGCGGCGCGCGCCTGGTTTGATTTGGACGACCTGCCTGATGACATGAACCCCGGCTGCCGCCGGCGCCTGGCCGAATACCGTGCGGGCGGAGGGCCCTACTCAAAGGATTGGGCGGCATGAGCGATCTTCGCCTGCTATTGCAGGGCCTATTGCTTGGCTTTGCGATCGCCGCGCCGGTTGGGCCGATTGGGCTGCTCTGCATCCAGCGCACGCTCAACTTTGGCCGGCTGACCGGGCTTGTGTCGGGCTTGGGCGCGGCCACGGCCGATGCGTTTTACGGCTTTGTAGCGGCGTTCGGCCTGACGATGATTTCGTCGTTTCTGCTCGAGCAGCAGCTCTGGCTTGGCATTGTCGGCGGTCTCTATCTCTGCTACCTGGGTGTGCGTATGATGCTGGCTCAGCCTGCAACGGAAGCCGCTGCGGCGGAAGGCACATCCATCGCCGCGGCCTATGCGTCGACATTTATGCTGACGTTGACCAACCCGATGACGATCCTTTTTTTTGTGGCCGTCTATGCCGGGGCCGGCTTGGCAACGGGTGTCGACAGCTACGCCGGCGCAACGTGGCTGGTTGCGGGCGTCTTTCTTGGCTCCGCGCTCTGGTGGTCGCTGCTCAGCGGCGTAACTGCATTGCTCAGCACCCGCATCAACAGCGCATGGCTGCGCTGGGTCAACGTCATTGCCGGTGCGGTGATTGTCGGGTTTGGCCTCTTCGCCCTCTGGAGCGTGCGCACATGAACCAAGAACCTGCCGTGTATCGGATTGCGCTGCTGCCCGGCGACGGCGTCGGTTTGGAAGTTGTACCGGCCGCGGCGCAGGTGTTAGCAGCGCTGCAATTGCCGCTGGAATTTGTTGAGCTTGAAGCCGGCTGGTCCGTGTTCGAGGAGACGGGCAGCGCGCTGCCGGCCGCGACTTTAACCGGGCTGCAGGGGTGCAACGGCGCTCTCTTTGGCGCGGTCAGTTCGCCCAGCCATCGCGTGGCGGGCTACAGCAGTCCGATTATCGCCATGCGCAAGGCGCTGGACCTCTTCGCCAATCTGCGGCCGATTGTGTCGGCGCCTGTGCCGTCAAGCCGGCCGGACATCGATCTGCTGATCGTGCGCGAGAATACGGAGGGGCTCTACGTCAAACAGGAGCGGCTGGAGGACGGAGGCGACACCGCGATTGCTGAACGGGTGATTACGCGGGCTGCATCGACCCGCATTGCGCGTATGGCCTTTGACCAGGCGCGACAGCGCAAGGGCAAACGCCTGGTCACCGTAGTACACAAGGCCAATGTGCTCAGCCTTTCCGACGGTCTCTTTCGCGAGGCAGCCCTGGCGGTTGCCGCTGACTATCCTGACGTAAGCGTCGAGGAGCAACTGGTTGACTCCATGCTCTACCGGCTGATCCGCGAGCCGGAACGGTATGACGTGGTTGTCGCGCCCAATCTCTATGGCGATATCCTGTCTGACGGCGCGGCCGCGCTGGTCGGGGGGCTCGGTCTTGCGTCGAGCGCCAACGTGGGCAGTTCCTTCGTACTGGCCGAGCCCGTCCACGGGAGTGCGCCCGATATTGCCGGCCGGGGCATCGCCAATCCCCTGGCGACGATCCTGGCGGCGGCCCAACTGCTCGACGGGCTAGGCGAAGGCGCCGCGGCTAGCCGGGTGCGGCATGCGGTTCACAACGTGCTGGCGGCAGGTACGCCGCGTACGCCCGATCTGGGCGGTAACAACGGAACGGCTGAGGTGACCCAGGCCGTCATCGCAAGCGTAACGAGCGGCAGATGAAAATGTCTGCAGCTTCTACTATCATCAACAATCATTGATCATCAACAAGCAGAGGAGACGCACCATCATGGCTCTTGAAACCGTATCCGGCGCTGCCGAATGCCCCGAATGCTTCGCCGAAATCGAACTGTCCGACGTGATGCAGCATGAAATCGTCCAGTGTCCTGAATGTGGGGCCGATCTCGAGGTCACCGGCATTGATCCGCTGGCCTTGGAGGTTGCGCCGGAGGAAGAGGAAGACTGGGGCGAGTAGGGGCGTGGGGGTTTCGGATTGAGGATTTTGGATTGGGGATCTGTGGGAAAGAGAGAGTTTGATTATGACCAGGGTGGGTATTTTGTACAGCCGCGTGCGCGCGGAGGAGAAGTTGCTGTTTGAGGCCTTTCAGCAGCGGGGGGTCGATTTTGACTTGATCGATGACCGGCGGCTGGTCTTTGATTTGACTGACAGCAGCAAGGGAACGACGCGCTTGGGCACTTCGATGTCGTCGTCGAACGCTGCATCAATCATAGCCGCGCGCTCTATAGCCTGCGTATCCTCAACGATCGAGGCGTGGAGACGGTCAACACGGCGCATGTGGCCGATGTCTGCGGCAACAAGCTGCAGACAACCAGCGCCCTGACCGCGGCCGGTGTGCCTTCACCGCGCACGCTGGTGGCCTACACGCCGGAGAGCGCGTTGGAAGCGATCGAGGAACTGGGTTATCCGGTTGTGCTAAAGCCGGCGGTGGGCTCGTGGGGGCGATTGCTCTCCAAGCTCAACGACCGCGAGGCGGCCGAAGCAGTCCTGGAACACAAGGCCGTGCTGGGCACTTACCATCACAGCATTTTTTACATCCAGGAATACATCGACAAGCCCATGCGCGACATTCGGGCCTTTGTGATCGGTGATGAGACCATCTGCGCCATCTACCGCGATTCGCCGCACTGGATCACCAACACCGCGCGCGGCGGCTCGTCCAGCAACTGTCCCGTAACGCCTGAGTTGAACGACCTTTGCGTGCGCGCGGCCAGGGCGGTGGGCGGCGGCGTCGTCGCCATCGACGTGCTCGAAGATCCGGCGCGCGGGCTGCTCGTCAATGAAGTGAATTACACCATGGAGTACCGCAACAGCATTCTGCCTACCGGCGTCGACATCCCCGCACGCATGGTCGATTTTTCGCTGCGTGTGGCCGAGGAAGGCTGGGCCGCGGCCAATGGCTGGCAGAATGGCGCGCCCGAATATCAGGCCGTTTCGCTGGCCGGTGGGGACTGAACGATGACGCAACAAATTCGTGCTGCGATTGTGGGCGCGTCCGGCTATGTGGGCGGTGAACTGTTGCGCCTCTTGCTGCAGCATCCGCAGGTTGAAGTCGCCCAGGTAACGAGCGAGCGCAATGCCGGCGCCTACGTCCACTTCACCCACCCCAATCTGCGCGGGGCGACCAAGCTCCAGTTTGTGAGCGCCGCGGACCTGGCGCCCTGCGACCTGCTCTTCCTGGGGCTGCCCCACGGTGGGGCCATGGGCCGCATCGAGCACTTTGCAGGACTGGCTGAGCGCATTATCGACTTGAGCGCGGACTTCCGCCTCCGCGACCCGGCCGATTACGCTACGTGGTACGGCAAGCCCCACGCCAATCCGGAATGGCTCACCAAATTTGTCTATGGTTTGCCCGAACTGCACCGGGAGGCGTTGCAAGACGCACGCTACGTGAGCGGCGTAGGCTGCAATGCCACGGCCACGAACCTGGCCGTCTGGCCTCTCTTTGCCGCGAGTCTGGCTGAGGCAGATCGCGACGTGATCTGCGAAGTCAAGGTGGGCTCCAGCGAGGGCGGCAACAAGTCAAGCGATGCCACCCACCACCCCGAGCGGGCGCGCGTCATGCGCAGCTTTGCGCCCACGGGCCATCGCCACACCGCCGAGATTCGCCAGGCCCTGGCCCTGGCCGACGCCGCGCCCGCTGTGCATCTGAGCGCCACGGCCATCGACAACGTACGCGGCGTGCTGGCCACGGCCCACGTCTTCGTCAAAGCGGGCACGACCGAAAAGGATCTGTGGAAAGCCTATCGCCAGAGCTATCGTGGCGAACCGTTCGTGCGCATCGTGAAGGAAAAGACCGGCATCTACCGCTATCCTGAACCAAAGATTCTGGCCGGCAGCAACTTTGCTGATGTCGGCTTCGACTTCGATGAGGCCACGGGGCGCGTCGTCGCGATTGCGGCCATCGACAATCTCATGAAGGGCGCGGCAGGCAGCGCGGTCCAGTCTATGAATCTCATGTACGGTTGGGAGGAAACCACCGGGTTAGGCTTCCCCGGCCTCCATCCCGTCTGATGCGTAGGCGGAAATATCCTGCCCGCCCGTGCGCCGGCTCGGCGCCAGCTCCTGGCGCGGCGTTAGGCCGCGGTTGACGTACGAGCGGGGATAGAAGCCGTCTTTCAGATCGATACACGCTTCCACCGAGAGCCGCCAGGTGAGATCGATCGATTCATCTGACATGCCGGCGGTGTGGGCCGTGCCGACGACGGTGTCGAGCGCCAGCAGCGGGTTGTCGGCCGGGGTCGGCTCTTCCTCAAAGACATCGAGCCCGGCGCCGGCGATCCAGCCTTCGGAGAGGGCTTTCACGAGTGCCGCTTCGTCGACGATCGGGCCGCGGGCAGTGTTGATGAGCATCGCGCTGGGCTTCATGCGCCGCAAAGCCGCTTCGTCGATGAGGTGATAGGTTGCAGCAGTGAGCGGTGTGTGTATCGAGACGATATCCGATTCGGCAAGGAGAGTCTCGAAGTCGACTCCTTCGCCGCCCATGGCGGCGAGTTCGGCAGGGTCCATGTAGGGATCATGGACCAGGACGCGCAGGTCGAATCCGGCCAGCTTACGTACGAGGGAGCGGGGAATATTGCCAAAGCCGATTAGACCCAGCGTGCTGGTGCGCAGCTTCCAGAAGGGAAACATTTCGCTGCGGCGCGACCATCCGCTCTGGCGCATGGCCCGATCCTGCTGGGTGAGGCGGCGGCCGACATCAAAGATCAGCGCAATGGTGTGATCGGAGACAGCATCGTCGTGGGCGTGGGGCGTGTTGACCACAACCATGCCCAATTCTGTCGCGGCGTCGACGTCAATCACGTCCACGCCGCTGCCGGAGCGGATGACGGCCTGACAGGCATCTAGCGCCGGTAGATTTTCGGCCGACGCCAGTCGATTGCCGCCGTAGATCCAGAGGATCTGGCAGTCCTGGGCCGCGGCCAGCAGTTCGTCCCGGTCGGCGCAGGGCTGATGGACGAAGTCGATGCCGGCATCGGCCAGCGCGCCGGGAACCCAGGCTGGAACATTTTCAGGGGCTTGATCGATCAAGACAACTCTGAACGGGGACACACGAATCTCCTTTATGTGGTTGACGCTGCTGCGCCATTGCGGATTTGGCTGAACATCCAGCGATAGAGCTCTGGATCGCTGTAGGTCTGAGTCCAGGAATCATGTTTGACGCCGGGATAGATGGTGAAACGAACGCGACCGTCTTCTTCCTTGAGCGCGTCGACCAGCAGCTCGGATGCCGAGAGGGGCACAATATCGTCGTCGGCGCCGTGGAAGGCCCATACGGGCACGTCTTTGATGACCTTGACCGCTTCCGGGTAGCCGTTCCACTTGGTGCCGCCGCCGCAGATGGGCGCCACTGCGGCAAAGCGCTGCGGATGGCGCACGGCATAGTGCCAGCTGCCGTATCCGCCCATGCTCAGGCCGGTCAGGTAGATGCGATCAGGATCAACGGGGTAGGTGTACTGAACATCGTCGAGGATCTGATCCAGAATTTCCATCCGATCGACCCACCAGGTGTTGGGCGGGCATTGGGGCGCAACGAGAATGAAGTTATGAGTCGCCTGAAATTGGAGCAATTCCTGAAGGCCCTGTTTTTTCACCTGTTCAAGATCATGGCCGCGCTCGCCGGCTCCATGCAGGAAGAGGACGAGCGGATAAGGATCATCTGCTGACTGGTCGAATTTGTCCGGTAGATAGAGCAGGTACTCCGAGGTATAGTGGGTGGTAACGCTGCGCGTTGCGGCTGCATGGAGTTCTTCCATCGAGTTATCTTTCCTGTTGGAATTGCCGGTTTGAGTTTGCGTTTCTATTTTCATCCTTTTTTCTCTCATCTCCAAAGAGGGTTTTTGACATCATGATTGTACTCAAGGTTGGCGGGGGCAAAGATCTTAACGTGGATGCGGTCGTGGCCGACATCGTATCCCTGCGTCAGGCCGGCCAAGAGCTTCTGCTCGTCCACGGCGGGGCTGAAACCACCAACGAAGTGGCTGAAGCACTGGGCCATCCGCCCCAATTTGTCACCAGCGAGAGCGGCTACGTCAGTCGTCGCACGGATCGGCGGACGCTGGAGATCTTCGAGATGGTCTACTGCGGCCAGCTCAACAAGATGTGGGTGGAAAAATTTCAGCGGGCCGGTCTCAACGCGGTGGGGCTCAGTGGACTGGATGGGCGGATTTTTGAAGGCAAACGCAAGGACAAGCTGCGCGTTCGTATTGATGGCCGGCGACTGGTACTGCGGGACGACTGGACGGGCACGGTCGAGCAGGTGAATACGGAACTCTTGCGGCTGCTGCTGGATGCCGGCTACTTTCCCGTGCTCACGCCGCCCGGCTCATCGGACCAAGGCGAGGCCATCAACGTTGACGGGGATCGGGCCGCGGCCATGGTTGCGGCTGCGTTTCAGGCCGAGGCGCTGGTGATTCTTTCCAATGTTCCCGGTCTTCTGCGCGACTTCCCCGACGAGTCGACGCTCATCCGCGAGATTCCCCGGGCCAAAGCCGACGACTTCATGCAGTTTGCTGAAGGGCGTATGAAGAAGAAGGTCATGGGCGCGGTGGAGGCCATCGGCGAGGGGGTACAAACGGTCATCTTTGCCGACGGCCGCGTTGATCAGCCGGTAACCAAGGCGCTGGCTGGTGAGGGCACACAAATCGTTTGATGAAGCATGCATCAAGTTTCAAATCGGAGATCCCATGAATACAACAATCATGCAGTCACAGCTCGCAGCAACCGAAGAAGCAATCCTGGGCGGGACAACGGCGCGGCGCGGTGAGACCGTCATGGCGCGCGGCGAGGGCTGCTGGATGTGGGATGTGGCGGATAACCGCTACCTTGACCTGACCGCCGGTCAGGGCGTGGCCATGCTAGGGCACAGTCATCCTGCCCTGGTTGCAGCCATCAGTGAGCAAGCCGCACGGCTGATCACGTGCCCCAACTTCTTCTACAATGATGTGCGCGCCGAATTTTCCGGGGCGCTGCGTGACGTCTTGCCGTCGCATCTTAATGACCTCTTCCTCGCCAACAGCGGCGCCGAGAGCATCGACGGTGCGCTCAAGTTCGCCCGCCTGACGACCGGCCGCACGGGCATTGTCGGCGCCATGCGCAGCTTTCACGGCCGCACGATTGGCGCGCTCTCGGTCACGTGGGAACCGAAATATCGCAAGCCTTTCATGCCCCTGCTGGACGTGACGCACGTGCCCTATAACAACACCGAGAAGCTCGACGCCGCCATCACCGACGAGACAGCCGCCGTGTTGCTCGAGGTTGTGCAGGGCGAGGGGGGCGTCAACCTCGGCGAGCGCGCCTTTTTGGAAGGCGCCCAGGCCCTCTGTCAGGAGCGAGGCGCATTGCTGATCATTGATGAAATCCAGACTGGCTTTGGGCGCACGGGCACATGGTTCGGCTTTCAGCACTTTGATTTAGCACCGGACATCATCTGCCTGGCCAAGGGACTGGGCGCCGGCTTTCCCATGGGCGCGATTGCCTATAGCGATCGGGTGCGGGAGGCACTCTATCCCGGCGCCCATGGCACCACGTTTGGCGGCAATCCCCTTGCATGCGCGGCGGGGCTGGCAGCGATTCGGACCTATGAGCGGGAGAATCTGATTGCGCGTGCCGCGACGATGGGCGACCTGTTGCAGGCGCGTTTGCGCGAGAAACTAGGTGATTGCAGCGTCGTGCGCGAGGTGCGCGGCGTCGGTTTGATGATCGGCATTGAGCTGCGCCGGAAAGTCGGCCGCTACTTGAAGACGCTCATGGAAGAACATGGTGTGCTTGCACTGCCGGCGGGCTCAAACGTCTTGCGCCTGTTGCCACCGCTGATCGTGAGCGAGGAAGAAATTGAGATCGGCGTGGGCGCAATCGAGGCCGTATTGCGCGATGATTAGGCGGGCCTGGTGCAGCGCGATTTGATTTGCGTTCAGGTAGGTGCTCAGTTATTCTGACGCACGCAATTATTGTGTCTTCTGGCTGACCTCAACGTATGTTGTCACATCATATGTCTCACGACGGGAAATGACTTTCCATGGCAAAACCAACTATTCTGACGGTCGACGATGAGCCGCAGGTGCTCAATGCGATTGAACGTGACCTGCGGCAGCATTATCGTCGCGACTATCGTATTGTAACGGCCAACTCCGGTCAGGAAGGACTCGGGCTCTTGCAGCGGCTCAAGCAACGCGGAGATGCCGTGGCGCTCTTACTGGTCGACCAGCGCATGCCAGAGATGGAAGGGACGGTCTTCCTAACCGAGGCGATGAAGTTCTATCCCGATGCGCGCAAGGTTCTGCTCACGGCCTACGCCGACACCGCAGCAGCCATCGCCAGTATCAACTCGATCGGGTTGGATTACTACCTGATGAAGCCATGGCATCCGCCGGAAGAGCAGCTCTACCCAGTTCTGGATGACCTTCTGAACGCCTGGAAATCAACCGTGGAAATGCCATATGATGGTATCCGCGTTGCTGGGACATTGTGGTCTCCCCGCTCGCATCACGTCAAAGACTTCTTGTCACGCAACCGCATCCCGTACCAGTGGCTGGACATCGAGCAAGATGCTGAAGCAGAGGCGCTGGTGGAGGCAACGGCCCTGGCGACGGATGACGGTGCCGTGCGCTTGCCGATGCTCTTCTTTCCGGATGGCACCCAATTGATCGATCCGGACAATCGCGCGATTGCCGAGAAAGTTGGACTGCAGACCCAGGCAAACCAGCCCTTTTATGATCTCATCATCGTCGGGGCGGGGCCGGCCGGGCTTGGCGCCGCTGTTTATGGCGCATCCGAAGGCCTGCGCACTGCGCTGATCGAGATGCATGCCACCGGCGGCCAAGCCGGCACCAGCTCGCGCATCGAGAACTATCTCGGCTTTCCCAATGGCCTCAGCGGCGCGGACCTCGCCCATCGCGCCACGGCTCAGGCGATCCGCTTTGGCACAGAGATCCTGAGCGCGCAGGAAGTAGTTGAGGTCAAAGTGAACGATCCCTACCGTAGTGTCGTCCTTGCTGATGGTACCGAATTGGCCTGTCGCGCCCTTTTGATTGCGACCGGCGTCAGCGTACGCAAGCTCGATTTGCCCGACGTCGACCGTCTATCCGGCGCCGGTATTTACTACGGCGCGGCCATGACCGAAGCCGCACATTATAAGGATGAGCACGTCTGCATTGTGGGCGGCGCCAACTCTGCAGGCCAGGGTGCAATGTTCTTTTCACGCTATGCCAAACAGGTGACGATGCTTGTTCGCAGTTCCTCGCTCGAAAAAGGCATGTCGCAATATTTGGTGGATCAGATCAACTCGACGGAAAACATCGAAGTGAAGCTGAATACCATCGTCACCGCCGTTCACGGTGACCGGCAGCTGGAATCCATTACCGTCTCCGATCGGCAGACGGGCGAGAGTGAAGAGATCGCGGCCAAAGCCATGTTCCTCTTCATTGGCGCCGTGCCCCATTCAGACATGGTGGCAAGCGTGGTCGAGTGCAATCGCAGCGGCTTTATCCTCACTGGCACGGATCTGCTGCGGAACGGCGCGCATTCCCACGAGTGGACGCTGAAACGCGATCCCTACATGCTCGAAACCAGCGTGCCCGGCATCTTTGCTGTGGGCGACGTGCGCCAGGGGGCGGTACGGCGCGTGGCAACGGCCGTGGGTCAAGGCGCGATGGCCGTGGGCTTGGTGCATCAGTACCTCAAGACCGTTTAGGCAACGAACTCGCCGTCTCCTCCGGCATGGCGTTCGATTGGCTTCGAGAATGGGAGAAACGCCCTGAATATGCTTCAGCAACAATGGCAAGAGGCGCAAACCGCAAGCACTGATTGGATCGCAGCACTGGGCGCGCAGCCTGATGACAGCGACGAAACAAAGCTCCGGAAACGCCTCATTCTGATCTTCGCCACGGTCATGAGTCTTGCCGGCCTTGTCTGGGGGACGTTCGCCTACGTCCTCTACGACAGCCTGATTGCGACGGTGCCGCCCTATGGCTATGCGTTGCTAACGGTGGTCAACGTCGTCTGGTTTGCCCGTTCACGCAATTTCAATCGCTTCCGCTTTATTCAACTTGCTCTGAGCCTCTTGCTGCCTTTCCTCATGATGATTGCGCTCGGCGGCTTCGTACGCGGCAGCGCCACAATTCTCTGGTCAATGATTGCGCCGTTGGCTGCGCTCCTCGTGACAAGCCGGCGCCAGGCTGCCTACTGGTTTGTTGCCTTTGTCGCACTACTGCTGCTGAGCGCAATGCTCGAACCCTACGTCAGCACGCTTCCACCCGTGGATCCCACGGTGCAGACGATCTTCTTTGTCATGAATATTCTTGGGCCATGGACCGCGGCATTCGTGATCCTGAGTAGTTTCTGGCTGGAGAAGGAGCGGGTGCTCCGTGAGAACATCATGCTCTACCAGGAAGCACAAGATGCACGTCTTGTCGCAGAAGAAGCCACGCTCGCCAAGAGTGATTTTCTGGCCACGATGAGCCACGAAATCCGTACCCCCATGAATGCTGTCATCGGCATGACAAGCCTGCTGCTTGACACCGAGCTGACGCCCGACCAGTATGAGTTTACGGCAACCATCCGCGACGGGGGGGAGTCGCTGCTCAGCATCATTAACGACATCCTTGATTTCTCTAAGATGGAGGCCGGGGGCCTCGAATTGGAGGAGCAACCGTTTGATCTCCGCGAGGCGATTGAAGCGTCGCTGGATTTGATGGCGGTGCGCGCGGCGGAGAAAGGTCTGGATCTCGCCTATCTTATCCGTGAAGAGGTGCCGGAAGCGATTGTTGGCGACGTGACGCGTCTTCGCCAGATCCTCGTCAACCTGCTGAGCAATGCCATTAAGTTCACTGAGCAAGGTGAAGTGGAGCTTTCCGTCGCCGTTGACGCTCCGGAACCTGGCCTGGATCCTGCCCTGGATCCAGACCTGCTCACGCTGCACTTCTCGGTGCGCGACAGCGGCATCGGCATTCCAGTCGATCGTATGGATCGTCTTTTTCAGTCATTTAGCCAAGCTGATGCATCGACCACGCGACGTTACGGCGGCACGGGCCTGGGTCTCGTGATCTGTAAACGTCTGTGCGAGATGATGGGCGGCAGCATATGGGTCGAGAGTGTCGAAGGAGTTGGATCCACCTTTCACTTTACGGTTTTGACCGTAGCTGCACCAGCACCACAGCGGGCTTATTTGGAGGAAGCGCAGCCCTATCTGGAAGGCCAACGGCTGCTCATCGTGGACGACAATGAAACCAATCGGCGCATGCTGCGGCTACAGGCGGAAGCGTGGGGGATGACCTGTTGCGATGTGGCGACGCCTGCGGCTACGCTGGAGGAACTCTGTAACACGGAAGCTTTTGACGTGGCGATCCTTGATATGCAGATGCCTGATATGGACGGACTGGAACTGGCGGCGGCCCTGCGCAACCGGCAGGCGAGCCGCACGCTGCCCCTGATATTGCTTACGTCGCTTGGCGGTTTGGATGCAGGGCAACGTCGCAGCGCTGCCGATTTAGAGCTCGCTGCGACGCTCACGAAGCCGGTGAAATCATCCCGCCTCTATGAAACGCTGCTCGAGGTCTTCGCCGAACGTCCGATTCGCGTCACCCAACCGCGTCCGATTCGTACGACGCAGTTTGATGTAGAAATGGGAAACGAACTACCGCTAGCAATTTTGTTGGTGGATGACAACGCCACCAATCAACGCTTGGCGCAGCGCGTTCTTGATCGGCTGGGCTACCAGGCCGACGTTGCTGCCAATGGCGAAGAAGCGCTGCAAGCCTTGCACCGTCAATCCTATGACGTTGTGCTCATGGACATACAGATGCCTGTGATGGATGGTTTTGCAGCGACGCAACAGATCCGCCAACAGTGGCCCGTGGAATCACGGCCCTATATCGTTGCGATGACGGCCGATGCCCTGGTAGAGGAGGAGAGCGTTTGCCTTGCTGCCGGCATGGACGATTACGTTAGCAAGCCGATTCGAGTCGAGAAGCTCGTCGACGCCCTGCGCCGGGCCGCTGCGGCGCAGACGCTTGCGCCAATGGACAATTCGGGGCCGGTGGACGCCGGCGAGGAGATTCAGGAAACCGTGACCGTACCAGAAGACGAGCTGAGCACCGGGCCGCAATCACTTCCAGTACCTACGCCACAAGCAGAAGACGGCGGGCTCGAATCGTTGCCAATCGATATGCAGGCGCTGGATCGACTCCAGGAGATTATGGGCGGTGAACGCGCCTATCTTTACGAACTAATCGACAGCTTTCTGGAGGACTCTCCTCAGTGTGTCTCCAACTTGCGCCAGGGTCTCGAACACGGTGACGCCAAGCGTGTTCACCTGGCGGCGCATACTTTGAAAGCCAATGCTGCTGAATTTGGTGCTGAGCGCCTGCGCGACTTAAATCGAGAGCTCGAAGAACTGGCCAAGCGGGGCACGCTTGAGGACGCGCCTGACTTGGTGACGGCCATCGAAGAGGAGTACGTACTCGTCCAACGTGCCCTCGAAACCGTGCGAGGGGAGTGAGATCGTGGAACCAATCGAACAACGTGGTCGGATTCTGGTCATTGATGACAACCGACTCAATCGGCTCAAGCTGGCCCGCGCTTTGGAACAATTAGGACAGACCGCCGAACTGGCTGAAAACGGACATGAAGGACTCGAGATGTTGCGCCGTGACCCGTTTGATATTGTCCTGCTCGATCTCGCCATGCCGGATATGGATGGCTTTGAAGTATTGCAGGCGATTCGCGACGACACCAATCTGCGACACATTGTGGTGCTCATCGTTTCGGCGATGGATGAGTTAGATACGATCGTCCGCAGCATCGAGATGGGGGCAGAGGGATACATCTTCAAGCCCTTTAGCCCCGTACTGTTGCGGGCGCGGATAGAGACAAGTCTGGAGAAGAAGAAGCTGCGTGATCTGGAACGTGCCTATCTGCAGCAGGAACTGATGTTGCGCCAGAGTGAAAGATTGATCACCTTGGGCAAACTCAGCGCGGGCGTAGCCCACGAATTAAACAACCCAGCGGCCGCCGCGCAGCGTAGCGCCAGCCAGTTGCTCACGACAATAGACCAGGCACAACAGGCCCGTTTGGAACTGAGCCGCGGCGGTCTCTCGCCTGACCAGGAAGCCGCGCTCTTCACGCTGTGGCAGCAGTCAGCGGATCGGATCAAAGAGCCCCTTCACCTCGACGCGCTCGATCGTAGCGATCTGGAGGATGAGGTGGAGCAGTGGCTGGACAATAACGAGATCGATGGTTGCTGGGCCTTTATTTCGGATCTCGTTGCGCTGGGGCATACGCCAACCACGCTGACTGAACTGGCCCACGTATTTAATCGAGAGCAGTTGGCGAGCGTCATTGCCTGGCTCTGTGCAAGCTATGCACTCTCCAGCCTGGCCGGGGAAATCAACGACGCAACCACGCGGATTTCGGGCATTGTCAAGGCGCTCAAGTCCTATAGCTATATGGATCAAGCACCCATGCAGCAGATCGACGTTCATGAGGGATTGGAAGACACATTGACCATGCTGCGCCATAAATTGAAAGATGGCGTGACCGTTGAGCGTGAATATACCGACGGTCTGCCCCGCATCGATGCCTACGGCAGTGAACTAAACCAGGTCTGGACGAATCTGATCGATAACGCCATTGCGGCGATGGATGGAGGTGGCTGCCTAACGCTGCGCACCCGCGGCGAAGGCGACTGGGTCGTTGTGACCGTTCAGGACACAGGGGCGGGAATTCCCGAGGCCATTCAGGCCAAGATCTATGATCCGTTCTTTACGACAAAACCGCAGGGTGAAGGCACTGGATTGGGCCTAAATCTCTCCCATAACATCGTTGTGCAGAAGCATCGAGGCAAAATTTCCGTAAAGTCGAGCCCTGGTGACACGAGCTTCGAAGTGCGGCTACCCATTCGTCACGAACATCACCATCCAGCATGAAGCAACGTCCATGAACCAGCCCATATCCCGACCTGCCGATGTGAGATTTACTCTGTGGGCTTGTGCGTATCCCATCGCGCTCGCGTGAGGAAGAGGCGGCCGTGGCCTGGCTGGTCGCGCAAATGACCCAACTGGGCTACGACCGGGCCTATGTTGACGATGCGGGCAACGCCGTGGGCGAAATTGGCGCTGCTGACGCGGCCCAGACCATTGTGCTGCTCGGTCATATCGATACCGTACCCGGTGAGATTCCCGTGCGCATTATCGATGAAGGCTCGGGCCCACTGCTTTATGGTCGGGGCAGCGTTGACGCCAAAGGGCCGTTGGCGGCCTTTGTTGCGGCCGTGGCGCGGATTGGCCCGGCCTGGGCACAGGCGAATGGTGTGCGTTTTGTTGTCGTCGGTGCGGTCGAAGAAGAAGCCGCTACATCCAAAGGGGCACGCTTTGTCCGCGATCGCTTCGATGGACGCAATGAAGCGATCCCTGCGGCCTGTATCATTGGCGAACCCAGCCACTGGCGGCGCATCACGCTGGGCTATAAGGGACGGATTCTGATCGATCTGACTGCCAGCCAGCCCATGGCCCACACTGCCGGACCGGACGCCGGGGTGGCCACAACGGCTATCGCGTTTTGGAACTGGATCGACCACTACGTGAGCCAGTTTAACCAGGGGCGCGACAAAGCCTTCGATCAGCTCCTGCCCAGCCTGCGCAGCCTCCAAACGGGCACCGACGACGCCATGCAGGATTGGGTGACGGCCAATTCGGGCATCCGGTTGCCGCTTGACTTCAATCTGGATGCGTTCGGTGCCGCTTTCCGCGATTGGGCCATTGAATACGTGGGGGCCGATGCAGTCGTAACGGAGGAGTCGGCGGCGCAATTCAGTGGCGGGCCTACCGACCTACGTCTGCATCTGATGCGTCCAGAAACGCCCTTCTCCCTCACGCTAGTCCTGCGCAGCTATGAACCGGCCTGGCGCAGCGACCGCAACAATGGCCTCGTGCGCAGCTTTCTTGCCGCGATTCGTGGGGTCGACCCCACGATCCGGCCCGGCTTCGTGGTCAAGACCGGCACCAGCGACATGAACGTGGTCGGCCCAGCCTGGCACTGCCCCATCCTCGCCTACGGTCCCGGCGACAGCGCGCTGGACCACACCCCGAGAGAGCACCTGGAACTGCATGAGTATGCCAGGGCAATTGACGTATTGGAGACTACGCTGCGCCTCCTCCCAGACGCAGGGCTATAGCGCGCCGAAAAACTGTCTGCGCTGCATGTCCGCGTAACATTCCCGCATAGCATGCCCGATGGCAACGTGCCTCCCGATGAGCGGCACGTTGCCCATTCCTTCCCCATTAGTTCGCTACCACCTATTTCCAAATTGGACACGTACTCGAATGGTTTGACCTAGCCTGCCTGCCTGCGTGCGTGGGTCATCTGTTCCATTGCAGAATCAGCCATTTTGTCGATGTGTTGAGCGCCGGCAGCCGGTATGATCGCTGCCATCAAGGCTGGCAGGTACTGATGACGACAAAATATCATCAACTACCTACCCAATTTGGGTATGACAACTCCTCATGCCGAGGGATAGACTTGGGGCGACGTTAGCAATATGGTTTTCGTTGCGTTTCAATCAATACGTTTTTTTGTAATAACAGGAGATGAAAAATGAGTGACAGTAACAGCTCGACCGTTTATGACATCGTAGCCCTCGTCTTTGATGGCCAGGACGCAGCCAAAGAGAACTTGGAAGACATGAAGAAATCCGGCGCGCTGGACGGCTACAAGATTCAGGCCCAGTGCATCACCAGCCAGGATGAGAAGGGCAAAGTCCACATCAGCGAGCCCGGTAAGGGTGGCGTTGGTGCAGCGATCGGAGCAGGTCTTGGCGGTCTGCTCGGTCTCTTCGGTGGTCCTGCAGGTGTCCTGGCTCTGGGCACTGCCGGTGCGGCGATGGGTGGTGCGGCCGGACATTATTGGGGTCGCGTGGTGCCGGCCGACGATCTGAAGGAACTCGGCGCGGCGCTGGTCCCGAATTCTTCGGCCCTGCTCCTGCTGTTGGAAGACACGTACAGCGAGCAGGTGATCGACGGCCTCTCCTCTTATGGCGGCAACGTTGTCACCTTGACTGTTGGTGATGACCTCTCTGGCGAAATTGCTCAGTTCGCAGCCGCCGAGGCTGGCGACGGCACAGATGCCGCTGCCTCCTCGTAAGCAGGCAAGAATCGGATAGGCCCTGGTGCTCCTTGTAGATGTCCGGCTCAGATCGGGATCTGCAAGGGGCACCTATTACGTCAAGTACGGTTGCAAAAAAAATGGGGGGGGGAACTCATGGGCGTCATCTCAACCATCGTCAAAGACAACCAAATCACTCCGGACGACGTACCACGCATCGAAGAGGCACTTTTCTATGAGGGCGCCAAAGGACGCCTAAATATTGAGAGCTTCGGTGTCCTCATGTTTTTTGCCACCATCATCGCCACCTACGGTGTCATTGGCGACTCGACTGCGACTGTCATCGGCGCCATGATTGTGGCGCCGCTCATGACGCCGATCATGGCCACCGCCGCTGCGCTGGTGATGGGGCGGATGGATTGGGCCGGGAAGGCGATGCTGCTTGTGATCGGGGGCGTGGCCGGTGCAATCTTTCTCTCGTGGCTGCTAGGCTTTATTTATGCCACTGGAATCATTTCAGTCTCGACCAATTCCCAGATCGTTTCGCGAACGTCGCCGCGACTCATCGACCTCTACGGTGCGCTGGCGTCGGGCGCAGTAGGCGCCTTTGCCATGAGCCGCAAGGACGTCGCCAATACCCTCCCCGGCGTAGCAATTGCGATTGCCCTCGTTCCGCCACTGACGGTGATTGGCCTAACGATGTCGCAGGGGGCCTGGGGAGATGCCTGGGGTGCGTTCTTGCTCTTTCTGACAAACTTCTTTTCGATTCTGCTGGCCGGCGGCGGCATATTCGCATTACTTGGCTTGAGCAAGGCCGCCACCGACAGCCTGCCCACGGATAGCCGGCGTCGTGCGTTCTGGCTCGTTGCCCTGGGCACGGCGCTGGTGATTATCCCCTTGGCCGCGACCAGCATCAATACGGGGCGGGCGGGCATCGCCCAATTCCAGACGTCGCAAGCGTCACGCGCCTGGCTGGAAGGATCCAATTACGAGGTTGTAGAGATCGTAGCAAATGCTGATTCGGTTGTATTGACGATCGCGGGCAGCGATGATCTGCCGGAGACGGAGGCGCTGATTGCTTTACTGCAGGAGTTGTACCGAGAAGAGATGACCCTTGAATTAAAGGTCGTACCTTCATCGATCGAGAGTTTTGTGGTCGGCCAGTAGACTTCTGTTCTGGCGAGTCCAACCGCGAGTGATAGCAATCGTTGCCGTGGCGCCCGGCTATCAAGCTGGGTTTGGCCAAGCGGCTCATGAACAACTGTTCGAATTACAGTGTGCGCTGGGGAGCAACCGATGACCAAGCAGGAACAACAGGTTCCGCCGTCCGACACAGATGCAAACAAGAGCAAGAATAAGCAGCGGCGACATGCCTTCTGGCAGTGGTTGCGCCGGGATATCTTCTTCTATGGCTTGGTCTTTGTGCTGGCCGTTCTTGCCCTATTGCTGGTCTGGCCCTACCTGTCATCGATTCTGCTGGCATTGGCTGCCGTCGTCATTTCCAAGCCAATCTACGATTGGTTTCTGAAGCGTCGCTGGCTCCATGGCAAGACCAAATGGGCGACGCTCCTGACGATTCTGACAGACATCCTGCTGATTGCCGTGCCGATGATCCTCTTTTTTAGCGCTGCCTTTAGCCAGGCTCAGGACCTGATCTCGCAGATGCTCGGCGTCCAGGGCGGTAACTCGATTCAGGAGTTGCTGGGTAGCATCGAAAGCGGGCTGCAGCGGCTGCCAGGCGGCAGCAACTTGCAAGTGGATGAGAATCAGACGACGGGTGCTCTTCAAAACGCGCTGACGACAATCGGCAACTGGCTGGGCTCTGCTGCCGTCAGCCTGGGCGCTGCGTTGCCGTCAATGTTTATGGGCGCCATTATCGCCATTGCAGTCATTATGGCGCTCTTGCCCCATTACGATCATGTTAGCAAGAGCACATTAAAGGAGTTTATTCCGTTCCCGGAGCAGATTACCGAGCTCTATATCAACAAAACCAAAATGATGATTAATGCCATGTTTCGTGGCACCTTCGTCATCGCGTTCGCGCAAGGCGCGGCCATGGGGCTCGTCTTGTGGATCGCCGGTGTGCCCAGTGTCCTGTTCTTTACCCTACTTTCTATGGTCTCCGCGCTTCTGCCCGTCGTTGGACTCTCAATTGTCGCCGTGCCGATCGGGGTGATCTTGTTACTTGACGGCCAGACGTGGCAGGGGCTGTGGGTGTTGGGCGCCTACTTGCTTGTCGTTCAAAACATCGACGTGGTGCTCCGCCCCCGCCTCGTGCCTGAAGGCGCATATTTGAATCCGGCCCTCTTGTTGCTCGGCGTCTTTGGCGGCATTAACTTGCTCGGTCCAATCGGTGCGCTTTATGGTCCAGTTGTCATGGTGCTGCTGGTGACGAGCGTAAGCGTTTATTCGAAATACATGTTGCAGACTGATCTGCAGCCCTTTTTGGACGCCAATGGCAACTTGGATCTCCAGAAGCTGGGGCTGGAGCCCGATGATGACGATAGCCCCAACGCAGCCAAGGAACACGGAAAGGTTGAGCAGGCGGCCAATCATCTCATCAATCGATTGCTCAACCATTCTGAAACGCCGCCTCAGGAAAATGGGGACAGGACGAAAGCGAATGGTGATGATACTGACTCAACAGCCGCTGCCACAGACCATGATGCCGCGTAATTGGCGCCGCCTAATTGATGCCGCCTAATTGATGCCGCGTAATTGGCGCCGCCTGATTGGCGCTATCAGCCACGACGGCCTCTCGATCACGCTGCATCTTCTGCCTCGGCGACTCGTCAGCCTTGACTGCGTGAATCGACGACAGATTTTCATTAACGAAAGGAAGCCCAACCATGACAGATATGCCGCTGAAGGCCAAGGTGCAGTGCAGTGACGGCGCCTGCGGCAAAGTGACCAACGTGGTCATCAATCCGGTGACCCAGCATGTGAGCCATATCGCGATCGAGAACAAGGACTTGCCCAAAAACTCGACGCGCTTGATTCCACTCGACCTGGTTGCCAGCTCCACGCCGAGCGAGGTCGTCCTCAAGTGCAGTATTGCCGATGTTGCGGCCATGCAGCCCTTCGTCGTGGACAGCTTTGTGAAGGCGACGGGGTCGGGGCAGGCTTACTCATCCGGCGATGCCTATTCCTCCCAGTTTGTCTACAATGACTCGGGCTATGACAACGTCCAGTCCGAGATTGTGCCCAAGGGGGAACTGGCCATTTACTCGGGGCTGCCCATCGAAGCCTCCGACGGCAAGTTGGGCAAATTGGATGAGCTGGTCATTGACCCCAAGACTGGTGACCTGACTCACATTCAGATGCGTGAAGGTCACCTGTTTGGCAAGAAGGATGTCGCAATTCCAATTGCCGATATCGATTTCTTTGACGGTGAGACCATCTATCTCAAGCTTGACAAGAAGGCGGTCAAAGCGTTGCCGGCCGTCAAGGTGAAGCGATAGATCGATCTGCAGTTCAACATTTTGGTGTACACAGAGTAAGGGGAGAAATAACGATGGCGAAGGACAAGAATACCAACATGATCGTCGACTATTTTGCCGGCGCTGACAAAGCCGATGATGCAGCCGATTCGCTCAAGGCTTGGGACAAGGACAATAAGGACGTCAAATTGGGCGGCATCGCAATCTTGACGTGGGAAGACGGTAAGATGAAGACGCGTAAGGTCGGCACGCGCGATACGGGCAAGGGCGCCGGTTGGGGCACTGCCCTGGGCGCGGCGGTGGGCGTACTCTCCGGCGGCGTGACCTTGATCGGCGGGGCATTGGCCGGTGCAGCCGGCGGGGCAGCAGTCGGTTCGTTTTTCCACAAGGGTCTGGGCCTGACCGACGCTGACAAGACGAAGCTGGAGGATCACCTGAAGAACGGGGGGGCAGCGCTCGTTGCAATGGCTTCAGATGACGAAGTCCAGGCCACCAAGACCTTCCTGAATACGCTGAATGACGGCGAGGTGCAAGACTTCCAGGTGCCGGCAGACAGCGCGCAGAAGTTGGAGGATGCCACAGATGTGCCGCCGCCCGACGCCTCGACCGACTAATTGTGATTGATTCGTCCTGCAGTCACGTTTCACTTTATTAGGAGATATCTCATGTGTTGTACGATCACATCCCTGCTGTTGGTGGGTCCGCGTTTGGCGATTCTGGTCTGGTACATCTTCAATCCAGTCTATGTCAACGCCGCGTTTGGTAACTTCTTCTGGGGCTTCCTCGGTTGGTTGCTGTTGCCCTGGACAAGCCTGATGTACATCGCCATCTATCCTGGCGGTATCGTCGGTTTCGACTGGATCTTACTCGGTCTGGGTGTCTTTGCCGACATGGCGACTTACTTCGGCGGCTATTACAACCGCGAGAGCGTGCCCTACGGCGACACCATTCCCTAACTCCGGCTCGCGCCGAAGTTGTGAGAGAGCGGGGACGCTCCGATTGGCATGGATGCCAAACCGCGTCCTCGCTCTCTCCCTCGTATTGGCAAGAAGACCAAGCAATCAACAAGGGAGTCATCCGGCGTGTGTGGAAGAGTCCAGACTCATCGGTAATTTGCTCCTCTAATTCGAGTCCATCCGCGAGGGTTAATCATGGACGACTTAGTGCTGCTCACAATCCTCCTCGGCGTCCTCCTGATCGCTGGCGTGTCGGCACGCGTCAGGAACACGATCATTACGCTGCCCATGCTCTACACGCTTTTTGGGCTAGGCGTCTCTTTCTTGCTCGCTGATCGTTCCTTAAGCGTGGACGCTCAAGTTGTCAACGTGATCGGTACCCTGACATTGGTGCTGCTCTTGGCTTCGGATGCCTCGCGAATCGCGTTTGGCAATGTCATGAAGCATCACGATTTGCCTTTGCGACTATTGGGTATTGGCCTGCCCTTGACTATTGCGCTGGGTACCGTGATCACCGCCGTCATGTTTGGTGGCATGGGTATCTGGACCGCGGCGATTCTGGCCGTCATTTTGGCGCCGACCGATGCCAGCCTGGGCTCCAGCGTGGTCGACAACAAAAAGGTGCCGGCGCGCATCCGCCAGGCGCTCAACATTGAGAGCGGCCTCAATGACGGTATTGCCATGCCTTTTCTGCTGCTCTTCATCGCGCTGGCAGCCGCAACCGGTCGCCTTGGCAGCGGCGCATTTGTGACGACATTACTTGGTCAAATTGGATTTGGCGTGCTCGTAGGCGCTGGGCTGGGCTATTTTGGCGCGAAGTATCTCGTCTTGGCCGTAAAGCGCGGTTGGATGTCCCCTCTCTTTCAGAAGATCGCCGCGTTGGCCCTGGTCGTTTTGGTCTATGTTCTGGCGGAACTGGTCGGTGGCAATGGGTATATCGCCGCGTTTAGCTTTGGCATCGTGGCCGGCAACACGATGGCCGCCGCGAGCTCGCTGCCGCTCTATGAGTTTGGCAAGACCGAATATACGTTATTGATGATGGTGACGTATATCTTCTTTGGCATGATTTTGCTCCCGCAGGCGCTGGCCAATATCAGCCTCACGTATATTCTTTATGCAGCCCTGAGCTTGACGGTGGTGCGCATGTTGCCAGTGGCCATCAGCCTCTTGGGCGCGCGTCTGCAAATGATTTCGACCCTGTTTATCGGGTGGTTTGGACCGCGCGGCATTGCCTCGATTCTCTATGTAATTTATGTCTCGAACGCGTCTGGGATTGGCAGTATAGATGTTATCTTTAACGCTGCCATGTTGACCGTTTTCTTGAGCATCATGCTCCATGGTATGAGCGCCGCTCCACTATCTAACTGGTACGGTGACCGCATGGCTGCGCGCGCATCGCAGGGTGCAGCCGACGTGGAACAGAAGCCAGTCCCGGACGTGGCCACACGCGCCAACTCGGTTTGAGAGCGAACATTGTGGGTCGTTCGCAAGCGGCCCATGCCGTGTCCTGACACGAAGCCCCCTCACATCAATGCCCTTGTCCGGTACACCTGTCCTGAAAAATGTGGTCAAGGGATTCAACCATGAAACAGAAGCCTTTTTCGAAAAAGCGCATGATCCGCCTCGTCGCTGCGCTGGCGCTTGGCGCATTGCTTATCACGCTGCCGGCAGCCTGTGCGACTGAACCCGCACCGCCGCCTGAGGCCGCGCTCACCACCGAGACCATCGTACCGACATCGACGCCTCCAGCCACGGCTCCAGCCCTGCCGCCGGGTCCAGGCACAGAAGCTGCAGATGCGATAGACGCATCCGGTGGCGACTCGGCGGCGGGGGTTGCCACGGCTGTTGCGGCCCGCACGCCGGTGCCCACTTCCACGCCGGACAGACTCGATCGTGAGGTTGAAGATCTGACAACCTCGCTGGGGCTAACCGATCAAACGTTTCTTGGCCTCTCAGCCGAAGATTGGATCAATATCTTACTCTCCGCGCTGATCGTCTTCGGCGGATACTTTTTGATTACCATCGCGCTTGCCCGTCTCATCAAATGGTTTGTGGGCAAGACCAGTATGAAGGAGGACGATAGGATCTGGGCGGCGATTAGTGGAGACGTCAAGTGGCTGGTCTTCTTCCTGCTGACGCGATATGCCGCCAACCGCCTGGATTTTCTGAGCAATGAGGTCCGCACGATTGCGGGGGACTTCTTTTTTATTGTCTGCCTGATCTTTGGGACAAGGATCGTACTGTCGCTCATTCAATACGCTGCGAGTGCATATCGTGCGTTTCTGCAGCAACAAAATGATTCGGATCGTGATGAACAGCTCGATCCAGTCATTTCGGCATTTCACCGCCTGGCCGACGCGTTTGTCCTTCTCATCGCCTTGAGTTTCGCAATGGAACACTTTGGCGTGAATGTCAATGCGCTCTACATCGTGATGCTGGCGTTGGCGCTGGTTCTATCACTTGGTTCTCGGGAAGTCGTGACCGATGCCGTGAGCGGCTTCATCATTCTGATCGATCAGCCCTTCCGCTCTGGTGATTCGATTCTGATCAAAGACCTGAATACATGGGGCGACGTCGTGAAGATCGGGACGCGCAGCACGCGTATCCGCACGGGCGACCATCGCGATGTGCTTGTACCGAATTCTCAGATCATCGAGAGTGAGATTGTCAACTACACCGACCCTGATCCTCAATACAGGACAGAGACGGAACTGGGCGTTGCCTATGGGACGGATGATGAAACCATGCGCAAGACGATTTCAGATGCGGTGCGGAGCGTTGGCGGCGTGGTCAACGACAAACCGGTAGATGTCTTCTTTGTGGGCTTTGGGGAGTCCGCGCGCTCCATTCGTGTGCGCTGGTGGGTCGACTCGATCCACGCCGAACAAGCAGTTCTGGACCAGGTGAATACGGCTCTGGAATCTGCCCTGGCCAGAGCCGACATTGCACTGCCCAATACCACCTACGATTTGAAGATCGAGTCTGATTCAAAGTAGCGACCCCAATGCGCGTGCAGCTTGCGGCACGGAGATCGTCCGCACGGGGCGTGCGGACTGGGCGGTGGATTCGACCCCTCGCCATTCCGCAAGATTTGTTGCATCATCCCAACTTGCACCCAATTTGATAATTCGTCGCCGCCGGCCACCGGCCCCCGCCCCAACGCCGGATTCACCCGACGCGGCGAAATCGCCCCAGCTTGCGCCATCCCACCAATCCCACTTCGCATAACCATCTGCGCCCCTCCTACCCCCTGACCCCTGTGACAAGCCCCCGGTTCGCCCCCCCAATTCAGCCCATTTCCCCCTGCTCCCCAGTGTGAATTCGTATAGTACTTTAGCCCCCTCACCACCCACACACCCTCTCTCACGCCACTTTCACATAGTCATCGCTCATAATAATTTGTTGCAGAATCTGCCCATTGCGCAAGTAAAAATGTCATGCTACGCTCTCTCCATGCGCAAACAACGGCGGGTGGGCGCCCGCCAGAGTAGCGGGTTCGCCCGCCTCAACAGCGCATCGAGCATAAGCAGTGAACACAGCGTTTCGGGACATTCGCTCCACTGCAACTTAATTGCGAGACCGGATACATTAAGGAGACGCAGCATGCACTTCCTGACCTATCCGCAGCACCCCAAGGCTCGCACCTTCATCAGCTTCACGCTGATTGCACTCATGCTCTTGAGCGTGGGGGTGGCTGCGGCGATACCCAAAAGTACGACAGCGTCCTACGTGGACGTCCTCACCAACGGCGGCTTCGAGCACGGCTTCGTCAGCCAGCCGGGGTGCGGCATGGTCGGCTACGGCTGGCATTGCTTCACCAACGGGGGGGCCGCCAACTACGGCTTCTACGACGACCAGTGGCAGCCGGTGGTGGCGGAAGGGAGCCACAGCCAGCTCATCGAAATCAACACCAAGGGCATCATCGACGGCGACCCCGACCGCTACGCCGGCCTCTACCAGACGGTGCGCGTGGTTGACTGGGAGAACTATCAGCTCAACCTGCGCGGCATGATCCGCACCACCAATCCCGACGGCGATCCCTATCGCTATCAGGTGCAGGTGGGCTGGACCGCTGGAGCCCACGCCGACTGGCAGGCGGTGACCAACTGGCAGGACACGGGTTGGTACACCTACTACGACCGCCTGGAGCCGGGCGCCTTCTCCGACTACTCCACCCACATCATGGCCGAGGACGACTACATCACCGTCTACGTGCGGGTGTGGAAGAAGTGGCCGGTCTTTGACGAAGAGATCGACATCAACCTGGACGCCATCTCCCTGACCGGTCCTTCCCCCTACCACCATGGCTGGGGCTCGGGCGGCGGTGAGAATGTGGTCATCATCGACGGCGGGTCGGGCGGCAGTGGCGCAGGCTATGGCGGTGGTGAGAGTGTGGTCATCATCGACGGCAGCGGGTCGGGCTATCCGGTCCATCCGATTGCGCCGGTCCATCCTGAGGTCTGCCGGACGGAGTACATCTACAACGGCGGTTTTGAGCACGGCTTCAACCCGGTCTATTTGGGCCATGTGGGCAAGAGCTGGGGCTTCTTCACCAACGGCGGCAATGCGGGCTACGGCTTCTATGACGAGCAGTGGGATCCGGTGGTCACTTCGGGCGAGCACGGGCAGTTGATTGAGATCAACGCCAAGGGCATCGTCGACGGCGACAACGACCGCTATGCCGGCATCTATCAGCACGTGCGTGGCCTGACGCCGGGTCAGACCTATGAGTTGAGACTACGCGGCATGTTGCGCGGCGTGGGCGGCGGCGACGATCCCAACCGCTTTGAGGCGGACTGGGGCTACACCCACGGTTATGACGCCGACTGGACCCATGTCAACAACTGGCAGGGCATGGACCTGGGTGAGCTCTATCCCCGCACCGAGCCGGGCGCCATGGGCGCTTACAGCGTGAAGTTTGTGGCCCAGAGCCATGAGATTACGCTCTTCATCCGGGGCTTGAGCAAGTGGGGCATCACCGGCACCGAGCTGGACTTCAACCTGGACGACATCAGCCTGACCGGCTGCGGCCAGCCCAAGCCCTGTCTCTACAACAGCTGCGGCGATCCGGGCTATGTGGTCCCACCGGCGCATCCGGTCTATCCGGTGCAGCCGCTGCCGCCGACGAGCAGTTGCACGGTGGCCGTGCAGCCGGGCGATTCGCTGAGCATGATTGCCGCTCGCTACGGCGTGACGACCTATGCATTGCAGCAGGCCAACGGCATCAACGATCCCAACATGATCTATGTGGGGCAGGTGCTGACGATTCCGGGCTGCGGTGTGGGTCATCAGCCGACGCCGGAGCCGGTCTATCCGGTGGCCGTCGTCCCGGCGAGACCGGTGCCAAAGCCGGGCGGACCGACGGTCTACGTGGTCAAGCCGGGTGACACCTTCAGCGGGATCTGCAAGAGCCATGGTGTGGAGAGCACGACCGTGGCCAGCCACAACGGCATCTACAACCCTGACGTCATCTACGTCGGCCAGGAGATTGTGATTCCGTAATGAGTAGGACCCCCTGCGAAGGGGGATGCGGGAACCGTGACGCAAGCGGGGCGCGCAGGACGCGGGACGTCAGCATGACGCATGCCCAAATCCGCACGCCGCACGCCGAGTCCCGCACTTGAATTTGCCAACGCCTGTACCAACATAGAAGGGGCGTAAGGTCGTCTTGTACTGGGGGGTGCTGGATCTTACGCCCCCTTCCCCCTCCTGCTACACCGGGGGAAGAACGCACCCCAAACCGCATTATGAGGATTCACCAAAAAGAAATTGCGTGCCGCCCGAAGGCGACACGCAACTCCTCAGACAGCGTGAACTGTCTGAGCGCATAGAAGGGGCGCACTGCATTACCTGCACTGGGGGGTACTGTTGTGTGTCCCTTCACTTTATAGTAAAGTGTCAGAAAGCGACTTTGTCAACCGTCAAAGTGCCTACGCAAGCTTAAATATCTGCGCGATTCTATCCCCATTTTTGTCAAGGAGAATTTTATGTCTGCTGCACCGCTCAAAGCCGAGTTGACCGGCGCTTTTGGTCGCGCCATTGTTTCTACCCGCACCCATCGTTTTGTGGTCGATTCACCGCCGCTCTTCAATGGTCCGAATGAGGCACTCAATCCCGTTGAGATGCTGCTGGGCTCGCTGGCAACTTGCGGAATTTTTGTCTGTGAAGCTGTCGCCAAAGATGAAGGCATTCCCCTGACGGGCGGGACGGCCTCCGTGACGGGTGAGATGAGCGCCGATCCGACCAACATGGGCCTGCAGTCGGCCCACGTCACGCTGGCGCTGCATGGCGTTACCCAGGAGCAGGGCCAGGCGCTGGTCGAAGCCTTTCGCACACGCTGCCCAATTTATGGCACGATTGCCAAGGCGGCGCCCATCGAGATCGAGGTCGTCGTCAAGTAGTCACAGTCATTGGTCAACAAAAAAGAGTGCCGCCGTCGCATTCCGCAACGGCGGCACTCTTTGCTTTCCATGGCGGCACAACGCTAGCGCTCAACCAGAGCCGGTTGAGTCTGCCCGGGCTGAGCCTGTCGAAGTGTCGAAACCAAGCGGACCGAATCTTGACGTCGCGGCCTATTTCTTACTCCAGCGGACTGAGCCAGCGCCTGGTGGCGTCGCCCTCGGCCGCCCACCCCTCTACCGCACCATCATCCGAACGAATCTGATACCAGTTAAACCCGGCCGCGCTCTGCGGGCCGGCCAGAATGGTGAATTCGGCGCCGGGATTGACGCGAGTGATCAACGGCGCATCCGGGTTGGGCTGTGAGCGTACCGAGAGGGCTTGACCCTGCTCGGTGGTGACGCTCACCCTGTCGCCCACTCGGGGCGCGCGGTTGACCGCTTGCGCCGCGCCCAGGCTTGGGCTGAGCCAATCGGTCTCGCCATCGCCTTCGGCCGTCCATCCTTGGTTGCCGCTGCGGTCGTCCAGCTGCCACCAAATGTAGCCATCCGCCTCGGATGGGCCGGCGATCACGTCCACAACCTGGCCGCCTGCCAGATAGGTAACGATCGTGCCGCCGGTGCTGGGCGTCTGGCGCATGTTGAGGCCGCCGGGAGCGGCGATGCGCGCCGGCTGGCCGATCGCCAGGTCGGTGCCGGGAACGGGCGTCGGCGTAAAGGTAGGAGTCGGCTCGTCTTCAGGCGTCGGCGTCGGCGGCAACGTCGGCGTTACTTCTTGCATGACGATGCCGGACGAATCGGATTCGCCCCCGGCATCAGGCGACGTGCTGGAGGCAGCGCCCTGGCCAGCCGGCGCCGGACTCGGCGTGGGCGTTGGTCGCGGCGCAAAGCTGCCGCAAGCCAGCGTCGGCGCCAGCCACAGAATCGAAAGCGCCAGCAGGATGCGCAGCTGCCAGCTGCGCTGCAGGCGGTGACGCGGTTTTTGCTTGATGACACGCTCGCTGAATTCTTCGTTCATGCTGAATTCTTCGTTCATAACGACTCTACTAACGTCTGGAACCGAGATTTGGTTTGCCAATCGCACTTCTCGTGCACGGGGCTAGCAACCAACGCTAGCGACATAGCCGCGATCGCGCCTATAGTTGCACCAATTTCATCCAGTTTAGATGGTCCCACGCGCCGACCTTGGCCATGATCTCTTCCGAAGGCCACTCGTCAGTGCCCAGGGCCATGATGGCTTCACCCCGGGGGCTGACACGCCCCACGTGCATGAAGCTGATGTTGATATCGGCCTCGCCAAGCAGCGTGCCCACGTAGCCCACGATACCGGGCTTATCCTGATGCGAGGTGAGTACAATGTTGCCGGTGGCTGGAAAATCGATCCACAGGTCGTTGATGTCGACGATATGGGGTTCACCGTTGAGCACCGCACCCCGCACCGTCCAGCGCATCTGATTCGATGTGGCGCGAATCGTCAGCAAATTCTCGTAGCGCTCTTCGTCCTGATGCTTCTTGCGTTCGATGAGATTGAGGCCACGCCGGTCGGCCAGCGTCAAGGCGTTGACCAGATTGACGCGTGTATCAACCACGCCGGCGAGAAGGCCCTTGATCACTGCGGCGTTGATGTAGGTTAGATCAAAATCGGCCAGGGCGCCACTCGCAGTTACCTCCAGGTCACCCATGCCTTGGGCGCCCAGTTGACGCAGAAAGATGCCGAGCTTTTCGGCCAGGTCAATGTAGGGGATGAGAAATTCCAGATCAACCGGCGGAATGATGGGCGCATTGACCGCATAGCGCGCCGGCTTGTCGTTGAGAATTTCGACCACCTGCACGGCCACATCCTCTGCCACCTTTTCTTGGGCCTCTACTGTGCTGCCGCCTAGATGAGGCGTAAGCACGATTTCCGCGCAGCTACGCAGGGGACTATCTGCCGGGAGGGGCTCAGCTGTAAAGACATCCAGGGCTGCGCCGGCGACATGGCCCTCGCGAATTGCTTCGACCAGATCGGCTTCGTTGATGACGCCGCCCCGCGCCACGTTGAGAATGCGCACGCCGGGCTTGGTCAGCTTGAGCCCTTCGGCGTTGATCAGATTGCGGGTCTGATCGGTCAACGGAACATGGACGGTGATGAAATCTGATCTACGCAGCAGCGTGGGCAGGTCGACCAACTCTACGCCCCGCTTATGGGCATATTCTTCGGTGACGTAGGGATCAAAGGCAATGACCTTCATTTCGAGGCCCTGGGCGCGATGGACGACTTCCTGGGCAATGCGGCCGAGGCCGACCACGCCAAGCGTCTTGTTGCGCACCTCCACGCCGATGAACTGGCTGCGCTTCCATTCGCCGGCCATGACGTGGGCATAGGCCTGGGGAATCTTACGTGCGGTCGCCATGAGCATGGCAATGGTATGCTCAGCCGCAGCTACGACATTGCCTGTCGGCGCATTGACGACGATAACGCCATAGTTCGTGGCGGCTTCGATGTCGATGTTGTCGACACCCACGCCGGCGCGTCCGACGACGCGCAGATTCTTTCCTGCGGCCAATACGTCCGCTGTCACCTGCGAGGCGCTGCGGACGAGCAGGGCGTGATAATCCGGGATGAGCGCAAGCAGCTCATCTGCCGGCAAGCCGGGACGATAGTCCAGCTCAATGTTCGGCGCTTCTGTCAGCGGGGCCAGACCAGCTTTGGACAGCGAGTCGCTGACGAGCACGCGAAAAGGCTCACTCATGTATTATTCCTCATCGATGTCAATTTCACGCCACAATGCTTCCGGCGCACTGATGCCGAGCAGCGTGAGCACGCGCGCCAGAATGATCTGCGTCGCCTGGCTCAGCAAGACGCGTGCCTGTGAAAGCGCAGGTTCGGTTTCATCGACCACGCGGCAATCGCGGTAGAAGCGATTGAAGGTCTTGGCCAAGTCGACGGCATAGAGCGTCAGGTTATGGGGCGAGAGCTTCTCGACGGCGATCTCAATCTGCTCTTCCAACTCCAGCAGCTTGCGAATCAACGCAAGCTCCGACGGATGGGTGAGGAGGGCCAAATAGTCGCCCAGCTCGCCTTCAACTTCATCGGCCAGGGCAAACCCGCTTGCCTGGGCTTTGCTGAGTACGGAGCAGATCCGGGCGTGGCTGTATTGGGCATAGAAGACCGGATTCTCTTTTACCTCTTTGACAGCCAACTCCAGATCAAAGTCGATCGTGCTTTCGGGGCTGCGCGTGAGCAGGTTGAAGCGCAGTGCATCCGCGCCCACAGCCTCCACCACATCGCTGATGGTAATGAGGTTGCCGGCGCGCTTGCTTAGCTTCTTCTCCTCACCGCCCTCAACCAGCTTGACCAGATCGTACATCAAAATGGTGAGGCGGTCGGCGCCAAGCCCAAACGCCTCCATCATGGCATTCATGCGCGACACGTGGCCCTGGTGATCGACTGCCCAGACGTTGACGACGTGATCAAAGTTGCGGCGCAGAAACTTGTCGTAGTGATAGGCGATGTCGCCGGCAAAATAGGTCGGCTTGCCGTTGGAGCGGACCACGACCTCGTCCTTTTCATTCTTGGGATAGTTGCTGGCCAGGAACCAGACCGCGCCGTCCCGGTCGGTCAACTCCCCGCGCTCGCGCAGATAGTCGAGAGACTGTTCGACCAGGCCCTCGTCATAGAGGCTCTGCTCGCTGAACCAGTTGTCGAAGCGCACGCCGATGCTGCCCAACTCCTCTTCCAACGCGGCCAGTACGATGGCGCGGCCGATGCCGCGCAGTTCCTGCAGCGCGTCCTCACGCGGCATCGTCAGAAAGCGGTCGCCATATTCATCGACCAACAATTGCGCGTAGTCAAGCATGTATTCGCCCTTGTAGCCATCTTCAGGCAGGGGCTCATCCTGGCCAAGAGCTTGGGCGTAGCGGGCGTAGAGCGTCTCGATAAAGAGCTGAAATTGCGTACCGCCGTCGTTGACATAAAATTCACGTTGCACATCGTAGCCGGCTGCTTCCAGCACGTTGGCCACCGAATCGCCCAGCGCAGCGTTGCGGGCCCCGCCGTAGTGGATGGGACCCGTCGGATTGGCGCTCACATATTCGACCTGCCAGCGTTGACCGGCGCCCAGGTCGATATTGCCAAAGGTATCGCCCTGATCGACGATCTCGCCCACCTGCTGCTGGAGCCAGGCGTCGGCCAGGCGAATGTTGATAAAGCCCGGCCCCGCGATCTCCGTTGCGCTTATCAGCGGGTCATCCGGCATGTGCGCCTCAATCGCCTGGGCGATCTGGCGGGGGTTGCTCTTCTCGCCCGTTGCCTTGCGGATGGCAGCAGCAGCCACCATCGCGATGTTGGTGCTGTAGTCGCCGTGCTCCGGCTGTTTGGTGCGCATTACCTCAACAGCCGGCATCTCAAATGCCTGGAGGCTGCCGTCGGCTTGGGCTCCGGCCACTGCCTGTTCGATTACCGCTTGTAGCTTGTCGCGCAACATGATTCTGTCTTCACTTTCCAGTGCCTGGTTTCCGTCTCTTTCAAAACGGAACCGCCAAGGCCTTCGCCCTCGCGGTCGGTTTGCATTCCCTCTATTTTCTCGCAAAGTGACGCAGACGCCAAGAACTAGGCTACGTCAGTCAAGTCGTACCAGTTCGGCCCGATTTCCACATCGACCTTGAGCGGAACGACCAGGGTATAGGCTTCTTCCATAACGGTGCGCACGAGCTGAGTGACGGCAGCGAGTTCTTCGTCGGGCGCTTCCAGCACCAACTCGTCATGCACCTGCAGGAGAATGCGGCTGGCGTAGCCCTCCTCCGCCAACTTGCGCGGCAGATTGATCATGGCGATCTTCATGATGTCGGCTGCGGTCCCCTGGATCGGGGCGTTGATGGCCTGACGCTCCAGCGCTTGGCGCTGGTTGAAGGGCAGCTTTTCATTTTGCAGCTCGCGAAAGAAGCGCTTGCGGCCCAGCAATGTCTCAACGTAGCCTTGCTCGTTGGCCAGTACGGTTGTCTCTTCGATGTAATCACGTATGGCCGGATACGTCTCAAAATACTGATCGAGGAAGCTTCGCGCCTCGTCGGGCGTCATCTCCGTACGGCTGCTGATGCCAAACGCAGTCGAGCCATAGACGGTGGCGAAGTTAATCGTCTTGGCCAGCCCGCGTTGATGACGGTCGACTGTTTCGATGGGGACGCCAAAAAGTTGGCTGGCGGTCGCCGTGTGAATGTCCTGGTCCGCCTGGAACGCGGCGATGAGGCTTGGCTCTTCAGCCACGTGGGCCAACACGCGCAACTCTACCTGGCTGTAGTCGGCGGCAATCAGCGACCAGCCGGGTGGGGCGACAAAGGCCTTGCGGATGCGCCGGCCCAGATCTGTACGAATGGGAATGTTTTGCAGATTCGGGTTGCTGCTGCTCAAGCGTCCCGTTACTGCGCCGGCCTGATTGAAGCTGGTGTGCAGGCGTCCGGTCTCCTCATTGACCAGCGTAGGCAGGGCATCGACATAGGTGCCGCGCAGCTTTTCCAGCTGGCGCTGCTCGAAGATGATCTCGAGTACGCGCTGCTGGGTGCTGCTCAATTCATTGGTGCTCTGCGCCAGCCTCTCCAGGTTGCCGACCGCGGTGCTGATGTGGCCGGAACTGGTCTTTTTGAGCCCCCTGACGGGAAAGGCCAGTTCGCCGAAGAGAACGTCGCTGAGCTGCTGGGTGCTGCGCAGGTTAAATTCGTATCCGACGATGGTGAAGAGTTCCAGCTGCAAAGCGGCCAGACGCTCTGTTAATTCGTCGGACATGACGGCGAGATAGTCGGTGTCGAGCAGGATGCCCGCCATCTCCATGTCGGTGAGCACGGGGACCAGGGGGAGCTCAATTTCTTTGTAGAGAGCCCAGATCTCTTCCTCGCGCAGACGCGGCGCGAGCAGATCATAGAGGCGAATGGTCGCATCCACATCGGCGCAACAGTAGGCCCCCGCCGGTTCGATGGGCACCTCGTCCATGCCAATCTGCTTGCGCCCGGCGCCGATCAGCTCCTTAATCTCGGTCATCTCCCAGCCGAGCTCTATGCCGGCCTGGGCTTTGAGCCCCAGGGAACGGCTCGACGGGTCAAGCAGCCACGCCATGACCATCGTGTCGTGGATCGGCCCCGCCACGTCGAGGCCGAAGCGGCGACAGACGGTCAGATCATATTTGGCATTGTGGGCTAATTTGGGAATGGCTGGATCGGCGAAATAGGGCTGGAGCGCGGGCAGCACCTCGGCAGTCCAGTCCAACTGCGCGCCCTCTTTGTGCCCTGCGGGAATGTAGGCCGCTTTGCCGGGGGCCCAAGCAACGCCCAGCCCCACCAGATCGGCGCTCATGGCGTCGGTGCCGGTCGTCTCGACGTCAAAGCTAATGCGTTCGGCGTTGGCCAGCAGATCGACCAGCTGAGTCAACGCTGCCTCGTCCTGCACGCAGCCGTACGTCACGTCTGCGGCGGGTAGTCGAATTTCGACCGCCTCTGCTGTCTCCGTGTCACCTTGCGCAGCCGCGGGCTCATCAAAGAGCGACAGTTGTCCGGTGACTGGTCCGATTGGCGCGGCCGGCTCATTCTCTTCGCTTTCTTCGCCCGGCAGCTCTTTGATCAGGCTGCGGAATTCCAGCTGGTTGAAGAGCTGGATCGCGGCGCTGCGGTCAAAGTCGCGCACGATACAGGCTGCGGGATCGTAGTGCAGGTCAAGATCGGTCACAATGGTGACCAGGCGCTTGTTGAGGCGAACCTGCTCTTCAGCATCGGCCACGTTTTGACGGGTCTTGGGCCCGCTGATTTCGTCGATGTGCGCATAGATTTCGTCGAGCGTACCAAATTGTCGGATAAATTTGCTGGCCGTCTTGTCACCCACACCGGGGATCCCCGGAATGTTGTCCGAGGCGTCACCCGTCAGCGCCTTGAGGTCAATAAACTGTTGCGGCGTCAGCTCGTAGCGATCAGCCACTTCTTCCAGACCGTAGACGGTCGTCTTGGGCGATGGACCGCCGGACGTATAGAGGATTTTGATGCGCTCGTCGACTAGCTGAAACATGTCACGGTCGCCGGTGAGAATGAGCACGTCCTGCCCTTGCTCCGCGGCCTGACGGGCCAGAGTGCCCAGAACATCGTCGGCTTCGTAGTTATCGTACGTAACGATGGGTATGTTGAGCGTGGTCAGCACTTCCTGGATGCGCGTGATCTGGCTGCGCATATCGTCGGGCATGCGCTCCCGCGTCGCTTTGTAGTCGGGAAATTCGTCATGGCGCCAGGTATCGCCTAGATCAAAGGCGACGGCTACGTAGTCTGGCTTGTAGTCGCGCAGCACGCTGAAGAGCTTGCGCGCAAAGCCGAAGACCGCGCCCGTCAGCTCTCCGGAACTAGTGGAGAGCGGGGCCTTCATGCCGAAATAGGCGCGGTAGGCTTGAGAGTGGCCATCAATGAGCAATAAAGTAGACATGACGGGGTGCGGGCGCATCGAGCGGGACTTACTCGAGGCCCAAATCGCCTTCCTCAACCAGATCGCGGATGGCCGGAACATCGAGAATCGAGCGCAGCGTACGCATGCGGCGCCCGGCGTCCAGCCGGTAGCGGCCGGTCGGCAACTCCAAAATGAAGTTTTTTGACGTGCGATTGACCAACATGATGATGTCGTCGGGATTCTCGTTCCACGTGTTGCTCGGTTCGTGTTTGGCCATGAGTGTTTCGCGTCCTTACCTGGTTCGTAATGCGGAAATTAGCCCTGCCATTTTACAGTCGTCAAGTAGATTTGACAAAACCAAATGGTGAATTCCAATTGAAGATCAGCTTGATAACTATGCGCCCACCTGATCGCTCTGGTAGTCGGCCGGCTGGCGGCTTTGGCCGGGCCAGCGTACCCTGCGCCGCGCCTGCCACGTCTGCACCAGGCCGATGCCGGCCATTGTGCCAAAGCCGGCGGCGTAGAGCAGCAGAAAGGGCACCGACCACCACTTATCTAAATAGGCTGCCGTTGCAGCTGAAATCAGCGCATAGACAAAAATTGCCACCTCGCCAAAGAAGAGCGGCCCCAGATCGAGATGGTAGGCGCTCTGCTTCCAACGGTCGCCTGTCTCTTCCACGCGAAACTTAGGCGTGCGCAGGAATGCTCCGCCCTGCGTGCGCAGTCCCTGCCAGACCGCCCGCGTGTTGGAGAGGGCGATCCCAGTTCCCAGCAGCATGAGCAACGGCAGGTAAAGGTAGTAACGTAGCCAGCGCTGCGGATAGAGCCGGCGCTGGGCAATGGCGTAGAGCAGGGGCGGCCCCACGGTGGCCAGGCTGAGCAGGGCCAGTGGCGCAGCCGGATCGCTCCCAAGAAGCATCAGGGGCAGCGCCACGAACAGTAGCGTCAGCAGCAGTGGGTGGAGTAGATAGTTGCCTAGATGAAAGATGCCGAAGGCGCGTTTAACCATTGGCTCGTCGCTGCGCCAGACGCGTCCGCCCAGTTTGCGCAGCGTTTGCACGCTGCCTTTGGCCCAGCGAAACTGCTGACGCTTGAACGCTGTGAGCGTGGGCGGAATTTCGGCCGGCGCGGTCAGGGCGTTGAGGTAGAGCGGCTCCCAGCCGACCAGTTGGGCGCGGTAGCTCAGGTCAAGATCTTCACACAGCGTGTCGGCCTGCCAACCGCCCACGGCTGGATCCTCAATACAGGCGCGGCGCCAAACCCCGCCCGAGCCATTGAAGCCAAAGAAGTAGTCTGCCGTCTGACGTCCTTGCTGTTCGACCACAAAGTGGCCGTCGAGGGCCAAGGCCTGGCTGCATGTCAGCGGCGAATAATCTCGGTTGAGATGGCTCCAGCGCGTTTGAACAAAGGCCGTACGCGCTCGTTCCGGTGGCAGGAAGTGAGGAATCGTCTGGCGCAAAAAATCCGCCGCCGGCAGAAAATCGGCGTCGAAGATCGCAATGAACTCCCCCTGTGCGAGAGGCAGGGCGTGGGCCAACGCGCCGGCCTTGAAGCCGCTGCGTGTTGGCCGCGTAACGACTTTGACGTTGACGCCGCGTGCCTGCCAGCTCTCAACGCGTTGCTGCACAAGCAGCGTGGTGCTGTCATCCGAATCGTCCAGGACTTGGATTTCCAGGCGATCGGCAGGGTAGTCCAGGCGCGCGCAGGCATCGATGATGCGTTGGGCCACGTATTGCTCGTTGTAGATGGGTAACTGAACCGTCACAAACGGCCAGGTGTCAGGACTTGGCGCTGGCGCTGGCGGGCCATCCATGCGGCGGGTGACTTGCCATGTGAGCCACAGGGCGTGCGCGCCATAGGCGGCAAGTCCCAGCATGCTTATCGTGTAGAGAAGCTGAAGGGTCACTGCAGCGGCGGTCCGGCCATTGGCAAGTAACATATCTGCGACGTGCATAGAGAAGCGTGTCCTTTGCCGGCCAACTCAGGCAAAAAAAGCGGCTGACGAATGCGCCAGCCCGGATGCGTAGTATAGCGGAGGCGACACGGGCAAGCCAATTGGCTGCCGGCGCATTGCGGCCTGGTGACCTACATCATGGAACGCTGACTTCGCAGAATGGACGGATGTCCGCAGATTAGACGCAACACATCCAGCTCAATCTGCTAACTCATCGTCCGCAAATAACAACATAGCGTTTTTACCTTCCCGGAAGCTGTGCAGCGAAACGAGTGGCTGCGCCGAGAGCTTCCAGGAAGGTTGCGAACTCGATTCCGGGCAGTCACTAAGTTTGATCCGCCCGTATCTGCCGCGTCCGCGTTGATCCGCGGTCTATCCCACCCATTCGGATTCGATGTCCGCCTTACTCTAACTGTGCGGCGCGTGCAGCCGTGCGGATGAGGCTGACCAGGGCCGGCATCTCTTCGACATTCAGGCCATGCGCCAGTTGAATTGTGACCACCACATGGGGCGTCGCCTCTCCGTCCACAAAGAGTTGGTGCAGGAAAGGGTTGTAGCGACGCTGCATGTCGAGGAGTACATGCGCTAACGCCCCTGCGTTGTCCCCGCGTGTGATATACTCACTGCCGGTCAGATCCATGCGGTGATGCGTCCAGAGTCCGGCTTCGTCGCCGCGACGGATGGCCCGGTTGGGCGTTTCTCCCTTGCTCCAGAGCAGCTCTTGTCGCGGCGCGGAGTCCAAAACGCCGTGAAAACGAAGTTGGTCAAGCGTCGGTGTTCGCTTTCGTGCAGCCGCACGGAATGGACCGCCTAGCGGGCCTTTTTCCCGGGTCACGGTCAGGCTGACGAACGGATCCGGGCCTGGCGAAAAAACCGCGTCAAAATCCCCGTTCAGCTGGACAAGGGGCGCGCTCGTGACGCCGGGATCCGCTGCGATCAGGCGGCTGCGCGTGCCCGCTGCCAACTGCGCGAGCAGGGCGCGGCTATGATGTCGCCGGCGCAAGGGTTGGACCAGCGCGCCCAGCATGATGAGCGCGGCGGCGCCGACGATGACCGCGAGCCAGCCATATTGAAGCATAAATGCTATCGCTGCTGTGCGCAGCTCTTCAATCTCCAAGTCAATCCCCAGGAGGTACTGCCATGAGCGCCAACAATGCGGTAATTACGAACAATGTGACGCGTTTTTTGGATAAGAAGCGCGTCGATTATGCCACGTATGCCTACGATTATGACGCCGGCATCCATTCCGCCGTGGAAGTTGCAGCGGCCGTCGGCAAACCTGTCGAACAGGTCTTCAAGACGCTGGTCGCCGTGGCCGACCAGCCGGGACGCAAGCCAATGCTGGTCGTCATTCCCGGTGCTGAGACGCTCGATCTCAAGGCCCTGGCCAAGGCCGTCGGCGTCAAGAAGGCCAAAATGGCCGGTCATGACCAGGCTGAGCGCCTGACGGGTCTGCAGACGGGCGGCATCAGTCCCCTGGCGCTCATCAACAAAGGGTTCGACATCTACCTGGATGATCGCGCCCTGGCCTTTCCCACGATCACGATCAGTGCCGGCCAGCGCGGGGCCCAGGTGGAACTGCCCGTCACCGATTTGGTGAAACTGACGCGAGCACGGGCGATCTCGCTTACACTTGATTGACAATTGGCAATTGTTATTGCCAATTGCCCTGGCCGTTCCAACAGTCTGACAACAACCTCGGAATTTGCGCCGCTTTCAATTGTACCAGACATGGGCGCCGGTATGACCTGTACCGGCGATTTTGTTCCCTGTTATTACGGTATCCACTCCGGAAGCCAATCCTTGATCTGTCTTTGCCTTGGCTTCAGAATGTACAAAGGAAATAAACATGTTAAAGGTACAAGAAGCAGTCGCCAGCGGCCTGAGCTTTCAGCTGAACGACGACCAGAAGATGTTGCGCGACCTTGCCCGCGACTTCGTTCGCAAAGAGTTTATGTCCGAGGTCGAGCACCTGGATGAGACGGGCGGGTGGCCTTGGGATATCTTTCACAAGGCCCTGGAAGTTGGTCTGGTCAATCTGAACATTCCTGAGGAATATGGCGGTCTGGGCGCATCGGTACTGGAAGAATGCATTGTTGGCAGCGAATTTGCCTATGGCTGCTCAGGCATTGGCACGGCGCTCCTGGTCAATCAGCTCGCAGTGTTGCCCATCCTCATCGCCGGCAGTGACGAGCAGAAAGAGAAATACTTCACGCGTCTGGTGGATGAAGCCGCAATCATCTCCTACTGCCTGACGGAGCCCGATGCCGGTTCTGACGTCTCCGGCATCAAGACGACGGCAATTCGCGAGGGCGACAAGTATATCCTCAACGGGCAGAAGACATGGATCACCGGCGGCCCGGTGGCCAAGTATTTTACCGTCTTCGCCAAGACCGACCCCGAAGGCGGCCACAAGGGTATGAGCTGCTTTATCATCGAAGCCGACTGGGAGGGCGTCAGCGTTTCCAAGCCGCTGGAGAAAATGGGGCAGCATGCAGCCCAGACGAGCATGGTTTTCTTCGAAAACGTAGAAGTGCCGGCCGAAAACCTCCTCGGTCGAGAGGGCGATGGCTTCATGATTGCGATGAAGGTCTTTGACAAGAGCCGCCCGCCCGTAGCCGCTGCGGCGACGGGCATTGCCCGCCGTGCGTTGGATGAAGCCGTCAAGTATGCCGGCGAACGCATGGCCTTCGGTCAGCCCATCGCCCAGTTCCAGGGTGTAGGTTTTATGCTTGCCGACATGAAGATCCGCGCCGATGCAGCCGAGCAGCTGGCCATGCGTTCAGCCTGGGACATCGACAATGGCTTTCGCAACACTTCCTCAGCCGCCGTGGCCAAGGCTTATTGCTCTGAAGCGGCAGTGCTTAATTCGACCGACGCCGTCCAGGTCTTTGGCGGCAACGGCTATGCCCGCGAGTATCCGGTCGAAAAGCTCATGCGCGATAGCAAGATCTATCAGATTTACGAGGGAACCACGCAAATTCAGAAGATGATTATTCTGCGCGAGCTTTACAAGAACGGGAAGTAGGAATAGGCGTAGCGGGTGACGTGCGATTTGCGCTGCGTTCACTGCACTGGAGCGCATTTTCTTAAGGGTCGGCTGATCGGTGAGATCGCCGGCCCTTATTCTTTTTCCTTAATGGCTTTGCAGTAGTAAAGACGCTGTTCGAAAATGATGGTCTCGCCTTGACGGCGTGTGTGCAGCCCGGCGGCGTCGGTTTCAATCCCCGCCTCCATCATCTCACGGACAATTGCGCCGTTTGCCGAATCCAGCGGCAGCTCGGCCAGCCATTCATCCAACTCTCGTTCGAAGGTGACGGTCTTCTCATCAACCACGGTGAGTCCCGCATTGGTGAGCAGGTCGCGATATTGCTGTGCGGAGCGTGCGGCATAGTGTGTGGGGTTGCGACGTTCTTCGATCGCGTTTTGGGTCGCACGTTTGACCGGGTCGTCATTTGAGAGCAGATCGGCCAGCAGTAGAATACCGCCGGTATGCAGAACGCGCACGAGTTCGTTGAGTACCTTCTCTGCATCACGGATATGATGAAGCAGCAGGCGACAGATGACCACGTCGAACCGCTCGTCGCGGAAGGGCAGCGCATGGGCGGCGGCGAGCCGGAAATAGACTGTACTCGCAACCGAATGCGCTGAGTTGAGGCGGCGGAACTCAGCCTGCTCCAGCATCACGGGGCTGATGTCGACGCCAATGACTTCATGGGGCTTTGTCTCGGCCAAAGCCAAGGTAAGAACGCCGCTGCCTGCACCCACATCCAAGATCGAGGTTCCCTCAGGCAACTTGGCGAATCGTAACAGGTTTTCCACGCGCTTCTGTCGCTGCTCACTCTGGACGCCATCCTGCGTGGCCGCGTGGTTGTAGACCTCGATCACGGCCGAAAGATCCTCGTCAAACGTATCTGCTGGGGCTGATTCTGCAGGCTGATCGGGCGCGACTGACTGCACGCCGGGCGGTGTCGGCAGGTGCTCGTGTCGATTGATGCTCTGTACGACCCACTGATCACCATGGAGGCAGAGTTCGGTGACTGCGGTTGGTTCGCTGGCGATCCGTAAGCGTTGTGCGTCGGTGAGGCAGGCAATCGTCGCAGCAATCAGCGGGGCCTCCATGACAATAGCGATGGTCTTGCCGTTGGCGGTGCGCTGCAAACCTTCAAATCGTTGCGCCTGTGCGCCACAGTAATCGGTCAGTGACGGCGCCGCTGCCGAATCGGCGGATGACTCCTTAGCGAGCTCGTTTGTGACAGTGACTGTGGCTGGCGCTTCCGGCCAATCGCTTTGCACCGTCACGGGCAGCCCCAACGCCTGACCAAGGCGCTGGGCTGTCAGACGGTTGCGCAACTTCGGAGCACTATGGAGCGCGGCAATAGCATAGCGATCCTTTAGCCAACGGGCCAGCGCATCGGTTTGCTGCCAGCCGCGTGCCGTCAAGCCGGTGTCAATTGTGGCTTGACCCACCCGCTGCGCAGCCATTGCCTCGGCATGACCGATGAGCAGCAGCCGCAAATCGGGATCTATTTCTGTCGATATGACATCGTCCGTTTGGTTGTGTTCCATGGGCAATGAGAGTGGAGATGGTGAACGATCACGCGGTCTGCAATTAGACCATGTTGCGCTCTCGCATCAAGTCTGGGAGGCGTCGCCATTTTCCGCTGCAGAAGCGCTCATGGCTTGGTCCACATGGCGCGCGGCCTGGCGAGCTGACGTCCGCTGTTCGTCCAAGGATTTTTCCACCTGCTTCATGGCGTGGACTTCAGCCGGATAGTGGCTTGTCCGCTTGTTGTTGCCAGGCGCTTCGGAGAATTGAAGCCGCTCGACAACTTCGCCCTGTACAAGGTGATGCTCAAATATTTCGTCAATATCCTCGACCTGCACGCCGCAATACCAGACGCCTTCGGGGTATACAACGGCCATTGGCCCGCTGCCGCACTGGTTCAGGCAGCCGGCTCGATTGATGCGGATAGAGTCTTTCAGCCCGGCCTTTGAGACGCGACGCTTAAGGCCGTTGAAGATTGCGTCAACGTCGCCATCATACCAGCAGTAGGGCCCATGGGTGCACACAAAGACATGTTTCTCATATTGTTGTGACATGGGCGCATCATACCAGAGAGGCTTAAGGGAGACAAACGTCTTTCGCTCCGTTTTCGCTCCGTGAGCGCATACCACATGTGGGGTGCTGCGCTAGAGAAAGCGACCAGTCCGTTCGCACACCGCCTCCCGCGAATGGGATGCACCCGTGCTCTGTAGCGCTGCACGATCGTTGACGGGTTGTGCTGGCCATGCGCCTTGCGATCGAGGCCGAGTCCGTCTGCGAACGCGGCGTGAGCGCCGGACGATACCGCCCCGGACGAAGCTTGCCCGCCGAAACCCAACATCGATTCGTTGACAGGTGCCGGTGGTTTCGAGTAAAATTTTCCCTTGTACCCAGAGTTTGTTCATTCACTTCCCGTCGCTCGCTCCGCCCACTTTTGGCACGACCGGTTCGATTATTTTGTGCCGGCAAAACGGACGATGGCTTGCCGAACTCAATCCGGACTTTTCGGAATCGATTTCATTTATTTGTTGTAACCGTTACTGCTTATCAACTATATTTTCAAAGCCGGTCGAAACCCGATCCCGGCTGCCCACACTGCTTTACCTAAGGGGGAAACATGGCCGATTATCAAACCAACCAGATCCGCAATGTCGCCATTCTGGGCCATGGCGGGTCTGGCAAGACTTCGCTTGCTGAAGCGTTACTCTTCAAGACCGGCGCTACCCATCGCGTCGGGCGGGTCGAGGACGGCTCAACTGTTTCGGACTGGGACGCCGAGGAACAACGGCGTGGCATTTCGATTAATCTCTCAGTGATGCCGATCACCTATCAAGACGTCAAAATAAACCTGATTGATACACCGGGCTATATCGATTTTGTGGGTGAGGTGATTAGCGCCCTGCACGTCGCTGAAGCCGGTCTGGTGCTTGTCGATGCCGTCGCCGGCGCCGAGGTGGGGACGGAACTGGCCTGGCATCGATTGGACGAATTGGGCAAACCGCGGATCGTCTTCGTCAATCGTATGGGGCGTGAGAATGCCAGTTTTGAAAATGCGATTGACAGCTTGCGCGAAGCCTTCCCCGATTCTACGATTGTTCCATTCCAGCTTCCTATCGGTCAGGGGGAAGACTTTAAGGGCGTTGTGAGTCTCGTCACCGGCAAGGCCTATCTCGGTTCTGAAGGAACCGTGGCCGAAGTGCCGGCAGAGATGACGGGTGCAATTGAGGCAGCCCAAGTTGCGCTGGTTGAAGCAGCAGCCGAAGCGGACGATGAACTAATTGTAAAGTATTTTGATGGTGAAGAACTGACGCCCGAAGAAGTGCGGCGTGGTCTACACCGCGGCGTGCGCAGCGGCGCAATTGTACCCGTCTATTGCGGTTCGGCCCTCGGCGATGTCGGCCTGGATCGCCTGCTCAAATCGATCTTGCGCTATGTACCGGCGCCGAATGAACGTGTTGTACCCGCTACACAGAATGGCGAATCGATCGAATTGACGGCCGACGCTGAAGGCCCCGTGGCCGGCTACGTCTTCAAGACGGTCATTGATCGGTATGTGGGCCGCATGAACTACATCCGCGTCTTTTCCGGCGCCCTGGGCAAGGATGCCACGGTAGTCAACGGTCGTACGGGTGAGTCGCAGCGTATTGCCAACTTGAGCAGCGTCAGCGGCAAGGAAATGCATGGCATTGCGGACCTGGTCGCAGGTGATATCGGCGTGGTGACCAAGATGGACGACATTCTCACCGGCGATACCCTGTCGCTGGAAGCAGATAAGATCGTTGTGGCGCCGGCCGAATACCCGCGCCCTCTCTTCTCGGTTGCAGTTGCGCCGGCGACCAAGGCGGATAGCGCCAAGATGGGGCAATCGCTCCATGCGCTCACTGAAGAGGATCCGACCTTGCGTGTGCAGAACATCTCGGCCACCAAGCAGAACGTGCTCCAGGGCATGGGGGATGCTCATATTGACGTGGCCATCCGCCGCCTGGAGAGTAAATTCGGCGTCTCGGTGGAGACCGCCGTGCCCAAAGTGCCCTACCAAGAGACAATTTCGCGCCAGGGCCAGGCCCAGTATCGTCACAAGAAGCAGACAGGTGGCGCCGGCCAGTTTGCCGAGGTGCATATGCGGGTCGAGCCACTGGATCGGGGTGAGGGCTTCCAGTATGCCAGCGAAGTCTTTGGCGGCTCTATCAGCGGCGTCTTCCTGCCCTCGATTGAGAAGGGCATTCGCCAGGTATTGGATATCGGCTTTATTGCCGGTTTCCCTGTCGTCGATGTGAAGGCTGTGGTCTTTGACGGCAAGGAGCATCCCGTCGACTCCAAGGACATCGCCTTCCAGACTGCAGGCCGTGAAGCCTTCCGCTCTGCCATGGAACAGGCGGGTCCGGTTCTGCTGGAACCGATCTATAAGATCGACGTGATCGTGCCCGACGACTATATGGGTGACATCATGGGCGACTTCAATACTCGGCGCGGACGTGTATTGGGGATGGAGCAGCGGGGCAATCGTACGGTCATCAGCGCCATGGTGCCCCTGGCCGAAATCATGCGCTACGGCACCGACCTGCGCTCTATGACCCAGGGCCGCGGCATCTACACAATCGAATTCGATCACTATGAGCCCGTCCCCGGCCATATGACCGATGATATCATCACCGCTAGCAAGGCCGAAGAAGAAGAGAGCTAACCTTGGCTCGCCTTAATTCGCCCTGCTCAGTTGGCGATAGAGAGTATAGAAATTAACGACAAGGTCGGCGCCACGGCGCCGACCTTGTCCATATAAGTAGGCAAAAATCATGACCCGATCGCAAGAACCACTGGCGTCAGCCGCTGAGAGCAACTGGTTTGCTCCGCGCACTGGCATCGCCCAGGCTGGTGACCTGATTCTGTTGCTCATGGCCGACTTGAAGCGCTATGTCTTCAAACTCACGCCAACCGGGCGACTTCACACCCATCGCGGCGTCTATGAACATCGAGAGATCATCGGCACACCCTACGGCGGGGCCGTGACCTCCCAGTTGGACGCAGAGGCGCTCGTACTGGAGCCGGGCCTGGGCGACATGATCCGCCACCTCAAGCGCGGCACACAGATCATCTACCCCAAAGATGCCGCGTATCTGGTCCACCGGCTGAATTTGCGCGCGGGGGCGACGGTGCTTGAGGCCGGCACTGGCAGCGGCGGGTTGACGGCTGCGCTGGCGTGGGCGGTTGCGCCGCAAGGCCGCGTCTATACCTATGAGGTGCGCGAGGACAACTATCGCATGGCGCGCAATAATCTGGAGCGGGTTGCGCTCTTGCCCTATGTGGAAATGCATCTGCGTGGGATCGAGGACGGCTTTTTGCAGCATGACGCCGATGCCCTCTTCCTCGACGTACGCGAGCCATGGCTCTACATGAGCCAGGTGCGCGCCGGGCTGCGCTCGGGCGGCTTCTTTGCCAGCCTGGTGCCAACGGCCAATCAAGTCTCTGAGCTGCTTGTGGCGTTGGAGGGGGCGGGCTTCGCCGATATTGGCGTGGAGGAATTGCTGCTGCGCCGCTATAAGCCCGTGCCTGAAAGACTGCGACCCGAAGACGAAATGGTGGCCCATACGGGGTATCTGGTCTTCGCTCGTCTTATTGCCGCAACCCTCGACCCGCGCCAGTGGATTTCCAAGGAGCGCCGGCGCTATCAGGGGCGCCTGCAGGCACAGCAGCGCATTGCTGATGCCGAGGCCGAGCGTGCTGCCCGTGAAGCGGCGGGCGGGCGAAAATATCCGCCCATGCCATTGCCAGGCTAGCGGCTAAGTCGAGAGACGGCGTCAAATTTGCTGCCGCGCATGGAATGTTTCAGCCCTTCTCAACTCTTCCGTCTCTCACCAGCGCTTCCAGATTCGGATCAGAAGCAGCGCGGCTGCCGCGCCGGCTGCATCCGTTGCCACATCGCGCCAGTCTGCGGCTCGACCGGGAACGAAGCTTTGGTGCAGCTCATCGCTGAGGCCATAGAGCAGCGTGAGGCCAAAGACTGTCCAGCCCGGATAGGTCATTGCCGGCCATTGACGGCGAATCGCCCACCAAAACGCCATGGCCAAGAGCGCATAAAGGCCAAAGTGTGCGCCCCAGGACCCATAGCGATCAAGGAGCGTGAGCAGCGGCGCTAGCTCACGCAACAGGACTTCATTGCCAATCACCTCAGCCGCCAGCCGGCTGACCCAGCCTGGTCCGCCAAAGCTGGATTGGCTGCTCAGGCGAAAGATGACCGCCATCACGACAATTGCAGGCAGCCACGTGATCAGGGCTGCGAGCGCCGCGCCTGGCAGGCTATGATTTGCGTCGGCGTCATTTGTCGCGCGATTCATAATCTGATAAGCGCCTGATCATAAAATTTGGCCAGGGTTTCGGCCAGGTCGCGCCACTGGTAGCGGGCCGCGAGGTGCGCCCGGGCCTGACTGACCATTGCGTTACGTGCGCTTGCATCGCGCAGCAGCACAATGGTCGCAGCGGCAAAGTCGGCCGGCGCGGCTTCGGCCGGTACGAGGCGAGCCGCGCCCTCGCTGCCATACTGCGCTTGCTCGCCCACGGCGCTGGCCACGACCGGCACGCCGTTGAGGAGCGTGGTCGCCAGGCGCACGCTGCACTTGGCTTGCTGCAGGGGAATGGGCTGCGCCGGGAAGATCGCACAAGTGCTCTGCGCGTAGAGATCGATCAGATCCGCCGGGGGTACAAAGCCGCGCCAGCTCACGGCTTGGGCCGCGTCAAAACCAAGCTCGGTGATGGCGGCGTGGAAGGGCTCCTCGCGTCCGGGTTCGATCGCACTGCCGGCCACGACAAGACGTGCGCCTGGAATCTCTGCGTGGAGCGTTTGCCAGAAGGTAGCCAGCCAGGCCGGTTCAACCTCCACAAAGCGGCTGAAAAAGAGTATGGTCGGCACTGTGGCAGCCGTTGTCACCTCATTCGTTCTGGCGATGGGCGCTGGAACATCAACCCCGTTGGGCAAATAGAGAACAGGGGTTGCTGCGCGGTAGTGCTGGGCCTTTTCTATAAGCCAGCGGCTGGCTGCCGTGATGGCGTCAGCGTGGCGAATGCCCCACTCTTCCTGCCAGGCCAGGAAGCGGCCGGTGACCGGGTCATAGTGGTTGATTTCGGCCCAGGCCTGTTCCCAATCATCGATATCGAGGAAAAGGGGGGGGCGACGACGCTTCTGCCACAGCCGCCATTGCACCAGACCGGCATGGGCACGAGGTTTGACAATGTGGATGACGTCCGGCCCCGCTTCTTCGATCTGCGCCAGCATGCGCAGGACCGTGCCGGGAATGCCGCCATCCAGCGTCACGTTGACGAGGTCGACGCCCTCGTCAACCCAGCTGCGGCCACTATCTTCCGGCGTATCCCAAGGTGGGATGATAATTTGTGCGGCGTGGCCAAGCTGAACCAGTTCCTTGGCCAGCGGCAGCGTGCGTGCCCAAACGGTCGTCTTTTGTCCCAGACCAAAGGGAGCAACGAAGGCGATGCGCGTCATGAGTCGGACGTAATCGCCGCCGGCCACTCAAAGATGCCGCTGCGCAGAGCGTGCCAGACGTTCTCCTGCAGCGCCTGGGGGTAAGTCAGCTCGAAGCGCGCCGTCAGCTGTGGCGCATACCAGCTGTAGATGACCGCAAGTGCAACGGCCTGGCCGATCCAGGCCTCCATCTGCGGTGCGGGCGCGGTCAGCGTGCGCTCAAGCGCAGTGCGTTGGCTGGGGCTGAGGTAGCGGTTGAGGTGACGCGTGCCTGCAGGGCGGCGGATGCCATTGAGCGCCAACATCAGATCGATGACGGTGCCGCGTAGCGTCTGTACCAACTCAGCTGCAAGCAGGCGTTCGTCGTGCTGAACCAACGCCGGCAGATCGGCGAGGGTCGTCCAGAAGGCGGATAGCTGTTGGGCTACCTGGTCAGGATCGGGTCTTTCCAGGGGATCTGGCCAAATATCGGCTGTCGTACGCGCTGATTTCATGGCCAAAATTATAACATAGGCGCGGGAACGGTAGCGAGGTTCACAAGGCAATCGCTATAAAGTCTGTTAGAATGACGTCATACTGTGAACCCCTGAGTGGTTGACATCCCCCCTTTCTCGACAAGGTTGAGAGAGTTGTTCGTCACTCAGTCATCGATGAATAAGCGAGGTAAAATGAGAAATTCGGATCCATTCTCCGATCTGATCCGATCGATTGAAGAGAATCTTCAGCGTGAGGGCGGCGATTGGGTGCCGCCAGATGACGATGCGCCGCAAGGCGGCAACGGCGGCAGCGGCAACGGTGGCGAAGATCGTTCGATTAACCCGCGTCGTTGGCTCTGGTGGCTGATTCCAATTCTGATCTTCTTCTTTTTCAACCGGATTCTTGGCGTTTTCACGGACTTCATCTGGTATGACAGCCTGGGTTTTTCCTCTGTCTTCCGGACGCGGGTCTTTTCGTCGTTTGGGCTCTTTCTCATCGGTGCGTTGACGTTTTGGCTCTTTCTAGCGCTCAACGTCTGGATCGCACGGCGCGTGGAGCCCAGCAACTTGAGCGGCTCGCCCGTCCAGCAGGTGCTCGACGCGTTTGGCGTACGACTGATGCCCACAATTCTGATGATCGGCGCGATTTTGGCCTTCTTTATGGGGCTAAGCCTTTCGGCCATGTGGGAGCAAGTGCTGCTCTACCTGAATCAGATCGATTTCAATTTGATGGACCCCATCTTTGAGCGGGACGTCAGCTTTTTCATCTTCACCCTGCCCATCTGGCAAGCCATTCGCGGTTGGCTGATGACGACCGTCATCATGACTGTGCTTGCAACGCTGGTTGTTTATGGCGTTGGCTGGCGCGGTTGGAACATCCGCACGCCGGTCCTGGTCCATCTGAGCGTGCTTGGCGCCTTGATTCTGCTCTTGATTGCCTGGAACTATCGACTCAATGCGTATGAGCTCGTCTACAGTGCACGGGGCGCTGTCTTTGGCGCTGGCTACACGGACGTACGCGCGCAGCTGCCCGCTTACAACATCCTGAGCATTATTACGCTCATCACGGCCGTCTTGCTCATTGTCACCGCGTTCATGCGCCGGGCCTGGCGCGCGATCGTGGTCGTGTTGGTCGTCTGGCTGGCCGTGGCGATTCTGGCCGGCAACGTCTACCCCAGCTTCATTCAGCGTTTCCAGGTGAGCCCCAACGAGCTTAACCTGGAGCGCGAGTATATCGACAACAACATCAATTTCACGCGGCTTGCCTTTGACATTGATGACATCTCGGTACGCGATTATGACGCGTCGGCGGAGTTCACATCCGAGGCGATTCTGGACGAGCCGGAGACCTTCCGCAACATTCGCCTGTGGGATTACCGGCCCCTGCTTCAGACCTACAACCAGGTTCAGGCACTGCGTCAGTATTACGAGTTCAACGACATCGACATCGACCGCTATCAAATCGATGGCGAGACGCGTCAGGTCATGCTGGCCGCACGTGAATTGGTGCCCGACCGGCTCAACGAAAACGCACAGACGTGGGTCAACCAGAAACTGGTCTATACGCACGGCTATGGCGTCGCCGCGTCGCCCGTCGCCCAGGTGACGCGTGACGGTCTGCCCGAGTTCTACCTGAAGGATCTCCCACCCCAGGGCGTAATCGACGTCACGCGGCCACAGATCTATTTTGGCGAGAAGACGGACAGCTATGTCATTGCGCGCACCGATGAGCCGGAATTCGACTACCCACGCGGCGAGGGCAACGTCACCACCTTCTTTGATGCCGACACGGGCATCGATATGAGCTTCTGGCACAAGCTGCTCTTTGCCATACGCTTTGCGGACATCAACATCCTGCTCAATAGCGACATCACGCCCGATAGCCAGCTCTTGTGGCGGCGCAACATCGTGGAGCGCATTGTCGAGGTGGCGCCCTTCTTAAGCTACGATTCCGATCCGTACATCATCGTCGACGACAATGGCGAGCTGCACTGGATGCTGGATGCATACACCATTAGCAACCGGTTTCCGTACAGCGAGCCGTATAACGCCTTCAACTATATTCGCAATCCGATCAAGGTTGTGACAAACGCGTACGATGGCTCCATGGTCTTTTATGTACTCGACCCGGAGGAACCCATTGCCGCGGCCTATGCCGAGATCTTCCCCGATCTCTTCCGGCCGTTCAGCGAGATGCCGGCTGACCTCCAGGATAACATTCGTTATCCCACCGACCTGTTCTCGGTGCAGGCCGAGGTCTATCGTACCTATCATATGACCGATGTGACGGAGTTTTACAACAAAGAGGATGTGTGGGCGTGGCCGTCGGAAGTCTTCGATAACGACCCGGTGCGCATGGAGCCCTACTACGTGCTGATGTCGTTGCCCGACGGGGACGAACTGGACTATATCCAGATCTTGCCCTTTACGCCGGCCAATCGCGAAAACATGATTGCATGGCTTGCGGCGCAAAGCGACCCGGAAAAGTATGGCGAAAAGATCGTCTATGAGTTTGGCAAAGACTCCCTCTTCTTTGGCCCGCAGCAGGTGGAAGCGCGCATTGATCAGGATCCGACCATCAGCGCCCAGCTGAGCCTTTGGAATCAGCAGGGCAGCAACGTGATCCGCGGCAACCTGCTGGTGATTCCCGTGGCTGATAGCCTGCTCTATGTGGAGCCCCTCTACCTTCAGGCCGCCAACGGCAAGATCCCCGAACTACAGCGGGTGATTGTCGCCACTGTGGATCAGGTAATTATGGCTGAGAGTCTTGGCCTGGCACTGGCTGAACTCTTCGGCGCTGACCTGATTGCCGATGCGGGGCTGGAAGAACTGCTGGCCAGCGGGACCAGCCTTCCGCTCGATACGGGCGAGATCGATTTCTCTTCCGCTGGTGCGGCCGGTCTGGAAGCGGCTTCGGTCGAGGAAATCATTCTGCTGGCGAACGAGCAATACCTCACCGCCGAAGAGTATCTGCGCGATGGCGACTGGGCCAGCTACGGTCTGCAGATGGAGGCCTTGGAAGCGTCCTTGCTGCGCCTGGTCGACATCACAGGGCTCGAGATCGCGACGCCAGTGCCTGAAACCGAACCTGTCCCTGATGCTGACGCCGAAACCGAAGAAGCGCCTGCCACCGACGGCGGATAGGCGAGTTCGGATTGCGGAGTTCGGATTGTGGAGTGCTGGGCCTGAAACTAGGCCCGCACTCCACAATCCGACTACTCTTACTTCAATACCACCATCGGCGCGACCGGCAACGAACCGCGTGTTGCGCCATAAATTGCCAGCCCTCCAATGTGTTCGGCGTCCGCAACGGTCGTGAACCGGATCGTCAGTTCCTTTGCGTTCACTCCTAAGATCTTCTCTAGCGTAGCGCCCTCTGCCACCGTATCGACCAAATAGCCGTATGCCCCCGGATCCACCCCTGCGAAGTGGCTCAGTACGCCGCGCGAATCGGCTGGATCATCCGGCAAGTGAAGCGTGCCGATGGTCACGCCGTTGACGTCGACGCTGACGGCAGCCGGCGTCTTGCGGTCCACTTCTGTCTGGGGATAGTTGTGACCAAAGGTCTTGTCAGGCCAGTCGATCTTTGCCCACCCGGCGCGGGCGCCTGCTTCCAAACGCACTTGCATCTGGGTGACCGTAGCCGGATCGATCTCCTTTGGGACAGCGACCTGATACTCCACCCAGCCTGAGCCGGTTGCCGAAAAACGTTGGGGACCACTAAAGAGCCTCGGCCAGTTGGTGTCGCTGTATGCCTCTGGCGCAAATGGCAATATCCAGGCGCCGTTCACTTCCTCTGCGGTCGGAACGGTTGTCTCATCGCTGACGAAAAAGTTGATGTAATTGCGTGCTCGAATCTGGCCGGCGTCCGCTTCCAGCGTCAATGCCAGAGTCGCCAGCGCGGCCTCGCCCGGCATGGTGAGCGACAGGTCACGCGCGACAACGTCAAACCGCTGTGGTTCCAGCGCCAGATCGCCCTGTTGCAGGTCGTGGCGCTCGCCAAAACGGTCGATGTAGTGCAGGGCCCAACGTACGGTCAACTCCTCCGCTTCCGCGCCCCAGTGGCTGACAAAGACCGGAACGGTGACGGAAGCGCCGGGCGCGATTTGCTGGCAGGGCGGTGCGTCGCAGCCGACGAAGTCGGCCCCGTTGAGATCTGCCACGCTCATCTCCGGTACGAAGGCGTCATAGCCGAATTCCTTGGCGCTGCGGTCGTAGTTGACGAAGCCATTGTGCTCCCACTCGATGTCGTCTAGCTCCGTATAGACATAGCCGCAGATCTTGGCATGGCGACGCAGCTCGCTGGTCTGGTACTTGAAGCACCAAGAGATATCCTGATCCCCATCTTTGGCGGCAATGCCGCCATATTCGCTATTCATCAGTGGCATTGCTCCCTGGACCAAATCGCCGCCAATGTAGTTGAATTCTGATCCAGGGAAGGTGGCATCGACCACCTGTTGCACATGATTGCGCACTTGCTGATAGTCGTTGATGTAGAAATGCCACGAATTGATGTCGCTCTCCACATGGTCGTAGTGGCAGGTGGAGTTGTCTTCGATCAGCCGTGACGGATCGAGAACGCGTGCCGTCTCGACCACGGAACGTAGCCACTCGTGGCTGTCACGCGTGCGGTGTTGGGTGAGCCCCCATGTTTCGTTGAAGATCACCCAGGCGAAGATCGACGGTGAATTGAAGTCACGGGCCATGATGTGGGGCAGATCGCGTTCTACCAGGCGCCGCATGGTCGGCGTGTCCAGGTCGGGGCTGGGCACATCATACATGACGAGCAGGCCCAATTTGTCGGCCCAATAATAATAGCGCGGATCGTTGATCTTGATGTGACAGCGCAACATGTTCAGACCCAAATCTTTGGCCAGCTGAATGTCGCCGCGGATGACATCATCTGACGGGTAAGCGTGAAGCGAATCGGGATGAAAGGCCTGATCGAGCGCGCCACGCAGGTAGACCGGTTCATCATTGAGCAGGATAACCTCATACGGTTTGCCGCCCCACTGGGCGCGGCTGATTGTGCGCATGCCAAAATAGCTCTCAAGCCGATCCGGCGTGTCGCTGCCCGGCCCCGATAGCTCGACGGCAAACTCGTAGAGATGGGGCGATTCCGGGCTCCAGAGCTGCGGCGTTGGCACGGGAACCGTGACGATCGCTTCTTGCGCCCCTGCTTCCAGCGCCAACACCGTCGTCTACGGCGGAGAAAGCGTCGTCAACTGCGCGGATGCGCACCGTGTGGCTGCCCGCCTCGGCGACGTGTAGCGCGAACCGCATGACGGCGACTTCACCCGCCACATCGGGCGTGACGAGTACCTCCTCCACGTAGCTGGCCCCGCGTCCTTCCAGCCAGACTGACTGCCAGATGCCGCTGCTGTACGTGTACCAGCGGGGCACCTGCTTGCCGACCAATGTGCTGGCGTCGGCGACATCATAAGCGCGCACCGTGACTGTGGCGCTCTCACCAGGCTGGACAAAAGGCGACAGATCGACCGAGAAGGGCAGATAGCCATTGTCGTTTTCGCCGGCAAGCAGGCCGTTGACCCAAACGCGCGCATGCCAGTCGACAGCGCCGAAATTGAGGAAAGGCGTCAGCCCCGCCCAATCTGCCGGCACGGTGAACGAACGCTCGTACCAACCGGCTCCTTTGTAGTCCGGCCGTTCAACGCCGGACAGCTTGCTTTCCCACGGAAAGGGCACGTTGATCCGCAGGTTCTTGGCTTTGCCGCGCAGGGGCCGTCCATAAAGATGGCGGAAGGTAAGCTCCGTTTCCGGGATGTACCAGCGCTCCTGTTCACCGATCTCTTTGGGATCGAAGGCAAAGCGCCATTCGCCATTGAGGCTCGTCCATGCCGAGCGGTAGCGCTGCGGCCGGGGATGTTCCGATCTGGGAATTGCAGTCATGAATAGAATTCCTTTCCGCGCCGGCGCAAGCGGCCGACGTGATCATACTGGGATTGGCTATCGTTTTGGTGTGTCGATCTGGTGCTACTTGATGCCGCTGTTGACGGCGATGCCACTGATGATTTTGCGCTGGAAGGCGAGCACAGAGAGGATGATGGATAGTCTTTTCTACTGATCTTGGAGGAATCTGCACACGAGGACGGCCATTTTTTCGGGCTGGTCCCAATGAACGGCGTGGCCGGCGTCTTCTATAAAGCGAAGACGTGCATTGGGGATGCGTGCGCTGAGCGCCAGGACGTCCTGCGGCGTGTTGTTGACTTCGCTCGCGCCATTGACCAACAACACGGGACATTGGATATTGGCAGCTTCGACCATGCAGATGTTGCCGCCGGCCGCGTAGATGGCTTGGGCAGCCCGCGCCCAGCCCTGGGGCATGGCTTCCACTTGATCCGGTCCATGCTGCGCAGCGATTTCAGCAGCCCAATCCGGGTGCGTCGACGCCCAGCCGTCGGGCGTCAGCCAACTCTCCACGCTTTCTACCATGGCTTTGGAGATGACGCCGGAGACGCCCCACGCGATGACGCTGTGTACCAGATCCGGGCGGGTCGCGGCGAGCAGCAACGCGCTTTCAGCGCCGTCGCTGAAGCCAAGCAGATGGGCGGGGCCGCATTCCAGCGTGCCAATCAACGCGGCAACGTCATCGGCGTCTCGCTGATAGAAATAGGGCGCAAAGTCGCGCAGCGGCGGCTGGCTGCGACCATAGCCGCGCAGGTCGGGCGCGATGACGCGATAGCTGGCAGACAAAGCCTCGATAAGGTCGTGAAAGTGGGTCAACCCTGTGCCGGTGAAGCCGTGAAGCACCACCACCGGGGGGCCTTCACCACAGTCAAGATAGGCCATGTCGATGCCGGTGGCGAGAGGGCGTTTCTGATAGGCGCTTGAATTCATCGTGTAGACCCCTTGCAAATACTCATTCCGTCCGCCCGAGCCGTTCCCACAATTCGGGCCGCACGCGTTCACCAATCAGAAAGCGACGATCGCCGTCGGTGCCCGTGCCGGAGATCACGTACTGGCCGGGTTCGCTGCCCACGTAGCGACTAAAGATGCGGTCGGTAATCTCGCGCCAGGCCATTGCGTTTTCCAAATCCTCTTGCTGCAATTGCGTCCAGTCTGCCGGAATCTCAATGGCAATCATTTCATTGTCGATCGTGTAGTTGACGTCCGTCCAGCCGCGGTTGATGCGCGCAACCTGGCGGTTGTGGCTCAGGTCGAGGATGAGCGAGCGTGAACCGAAGAGCGGCACCCCCTGCACGTGACGGCTGCCGACCAGCCAGGTGATGGCAAAGCGGGAGGCATGAACCCGGTTGAGTTCATTGCGAAAGGGATAGAAGTCAGGGTAGAAGTTGAAGGCCAGCCCGCGCAGGAGGCCAAAATTGAGCGCGGCGTTGGGAAATTGAAGCGGGTCGACCGTCCAATGCACCACGCCGATATTCTGCTCCCAGGCTGCCTTGGCCTGCATGCGCTTGAGCAGGTTGCCGATCCGCATGCCGCGAAAGTCGGACAGCACGCCCATGGTCTGCGATTCCAGCCGCAGGTCGCCGTGAAAGCGCGCATGCCAATCTGCCGGGAGCGTGGGGCCGCCATGTTTGGCAAAGCCGAACAGAAAACCGGCCAGTTCGCCGTCGACGCGTGCCACCAAGGACGTGCCAGACCCAAATTCGACGCTGTGGATGTCGCTCGGATAAAGAAATTCGGGCGGCGTACCCCAGATCTCCTGCTGCACGTAGCGGATCTGCATGGCTTCGGTGGCACTGGGGCGACCGATGTCGAGGAGCCCAATCTGTTCATGGCTGGGCGCATATTGGACTTCGGCCAATGGGTCGTAGAAGACTACCTCGGCCGGTTCGGGCAGCCAGTCGCTGACGGCGGTGACAATCGCGGCGGGCGTCGCCCCTTGGCGCAGGCTGAGGCGCCGGCCAGTGAGCGTATGGTAGCGCAACGTGTATGCCTTGCCTGCGCCCGCTGCCGGGAGACGCGGGAAGAGAAAGCCCAGCCCCACGCGCCGGTTGTTCTCCTCCACGGCCACCAGATGTCCGCCGATACGCGGCAGGGTGACGGCCAGGAAGTGATAGGGAAAGAGCGTTGTATTGTCGGGTGCGCGAAGCTCAATGCCGATGCGCTCGATTTCGGCGTTCCAGTGTGGATGGTACGGTGGCAAGACGGTCACGTTCATGCGGCGTTTGTCTGCAATTGCGCAAGCACGATTTGATCGGTGGGAAAAGCCAATGAGTCCGGCAAATCGTTGAGCGGAAAAAACTGCACGCGATCTAAATCGTCGGCCGCTTCTGCCTCGCCGCTTTCGATGACGCCGTAGAACCAGATGCCGACTGTCGGCTGTTCAGGGTTGTGAAAATTGGAATGGACAGCGGCAACCTCGCCAAGGCGTACGCTAAGCCCCGTCTCTTCGGCAAACTCGCGAACGGCGGCATCGCGCACGTCCTCATCCGCCTCCACATGGCCGCACGGAATGCACCACTGACCGGCGTATGAACTGGTCGGCGCCCGCCGGCCCAATAAGACCTGGTCGCCCTTGCGCACGATAACCGCAACGCCGGCAGTCGGATTCTGATAATGGACAAAGCCGCAGGTTCGACAGGTGGGGCGGAGGCGCCCGCCGCGCTCCGTGGGGGACAGCAACGTTCCACAGAGCGGGCAGAAGCGAAAGGTCACGTCGTCCGGGCCTGGCGGGTCGCGTAGAGAACGATGCTGCCGGCAATCGCGGCGTTGAGGCTTTCGATCTCGCCGTACATGGGCAGACGCACCAGGAAATCGCATTTCTCGCGCGTCAGGCGGCTGAGACCGCTGCTTTCGCTGCCCACGACGATTGCCATGGGCCCGTCGAGGTTGGCTGCGGCCAGTGGCGGCACGGCGGGATCGCCGTCCAGCCCCGCAACCCACACACCGGCCTGCTTGAGGTCGTCGATGGTGCGATTGAGATTGGTCACCTGTGCGACGAGCAGTCGTTCGACCGCACCGGCGCTGGCGTTGCTCACTGCCGGCGTAATGGCTGCCGCCCGTCGATCCGGGATGACAATGCCGTGAACGCCCATGGTTTCGGCCGTGCGCATGAGCGTGCCCAGATTCTGAGGATCCTGCAGATGGTCGAGCAGCAGGAGCAGGGGGGCATCATCGCGGTGGGCGGCCAGGTCGAGGCAGTCTTGCAACGCCACATAGGGGTAGTCATCTACCTCCAGTGCGACGCCCTGGGCGTTGACCCCTTTGCTGGAGAGCTTGTCAAAGATGCCGCCTTTGATGCGGCGGAGCGGTAGCTTGGCTTCATTGGCCATGCCTTCAATCTGGCCAATGATCTCACCCTTGCCCTTGCCTTCTTCCAGCCAGAGGCGATAGATGCGGCGGCGATTGGCGCTCAGCGCCTCGTAGACTGCATGACGGCCATAGAGTAGTTCGCTCATCAGTCTCCTATTATTCCTCGAAGCGCCAGGTAGAGCCGTCGCGGCTGTCTTCAATCGTAACGCCCAATTCTTTCAGCCCGTCGCGGATTTGATCGGACAGCGCCCACTGCTTGGCGGTCCGCAAGTCACTGCGCACGCTGACCAGCAGGTCAATGAAGGGCTTGGCCGCCACGCTCTGGCCGCTATCGGCAGCGCCGGTCAGGGTGATGCCGAGTATGCTGGCCAGTTCCTGAAGGGTGCCCTGGGCGGCATCGAAGAATGGTCCGCCTACGCCGGCGTCGCGGGCGCTGTTAATGGCCCGCACCAAGTCGAAGAGCGCGGCCAGGGCGCTGCTGGTATTGAAGTCGTCATCCATGGCGGTAACGAAATTAACCCGTGCGGTTTCGGTGGCCTGACGCAGCACATCGGCGTCTTCCCCAGTGCTGGCGCTTCCAGTCGCGGGCCGCAAGGCCCCACGAAGGCGCACCAGGCTTCGCTCGGCCGCGTCGAGCGCTTCGTCGGTGAACATGACCGGCTTGCGGTAGTGGCCGGTGAAGATCAGGATGCGTAGCGTGTCTGAGCTGCGCTTGGCAAGGAACTCGTCGATCGTAATCAGATTGCCGAGCGATTTGCTCATCTTCTCGCCGGCGAGCTGCATCATGCCGTTGTGCATCCAATAGCGGGCGAAGGGTTCGCCGGTCAGGCTTTCGCTCTGGGCGATCTCGTTTTCATGGTGGGGAAAGATGAGATCATTGCCGCCGCCGTGAATGTCGATGGTCTCGCCCAAGTGGTGAAGACACATGCTGGTGCATTCAATGTGCCAGCCTGGGCGTCCAAGGCCCCAGGGACTTTCCCAGGCCGGTTCACCCGGCTTTGTGGACTTCCAGAGGGCGAAGTCGCCGGAAAACTCTTTGCGGCCATCTTCTTCGATGCGCGTGCCGGTTTGGCCCTCATCGAGCTTGCGTCGACTCAGGCGGCCATAGTCGTCATCGGCCTTGACCCGGAAGTAGACATCGCCATCCACCTCATAGGCGTAGCCTTTTTCGCCCAGCTCCTGAATATCCCGGATGATGTGGGAGATCTCGTCAGAGACGCGCGGGTAGACGTCGGCCGGCTGGACGTTAAGTTCGGCTAAATGGCGCAGGTATTCCCGGGTATAGAAATCGGCCAGCTCGATCGGATCCCGCTCCGTCTCGTTGGCGCGGCGGATGATTTTGTCATCGACGTCGGTGAAATTTGTGGCGTAGAAGACATCGTATCCTTTGAAGGTCAGATAGCGCCGCACCATGTCGAAGACGATGGCGGCCATGGCATGACCGACGTGCGCGTTGGCATAGACCGTTGGCCCGCAGACATACATGCGCACCTTGCCCGGCTCGACCGGGATGAACTCTTCTCGTTGTCGGGTTAAGGTGTTGTAGATTTGAAGCGCCATGATCTCTGAAGAATGATAGCTGGCGGCGGGGATCGGGCGCCCCATCGCGAAAGAATGAATTGACTAGACATCATCGTAAAGCAAAGGACTGTTTCGGGCAAAGATTCCTAAGGGGTCTCAACCAGTGGCAGGTAGTGGAGGAACACGCTCAGGTACGGGGCGTCATCGGCCAGGGCTTCAGCGCCAGCCAGCAACTGCGCCGGCTCCGAATCAACATCAGCGTTGACACGTCTTCATAATCCGCTTCCTCCGCCGCCTTGCTAAGGTGGATCAGCGTGGGCGGGGCCATGTAGAGAGCATCCGCCCGGCATGCCGCGACGTTGCGTCCGATTTGCGGCATCGGCCCCTTTCGCCTCAATGTTCCGGCACGGCAAAGATGAGGCGACCGGCGTTGGTTTGCAGAACCTTCGTCACAAGCACCAGTACTTCCTGGTCGATATAGCGCCGCCCATTTTCGACAACTACCATGGTGCCGTCTTCGAGATAGCCGACGCCCTGGTCCGATTCTTTGCCCTCCTGGATGATCTTGAGCGGGAGTTCTTCACCAGGCAGCAACACTGCCTTGACCGCGTTGGCCAGCTCGTTGATGTTGAGGATCTGTACGCCCTGTAACTGGGCCACGCGATTGAGGTTGTAATCGTTCGTGACCACGGCTGCGCCCTTCTCCAAAGCCAGGCGAATCAACTTGTCGTCCACCTGCTGTGCGTCGACAGGATCATCGTCAATGAACTCGATCTGCACCTGTGCGTTGCTTTGCAACTGGTCGAGAATTTCCAACCCGCGACGGCCGCGGTTGCGGCGCAGCGCGTCGGACGAGTCAGCGATGTACTGCAGCTCGTTGAGGACAAAGCGGGGCACTTCCAGCTTGCCGAAAAGGAAGCCCGTATTGGCAATATCGGCGATTCGTCCATCAATGATGACGCTGGTATCCAGCAGCAGAGAAGTCGGCTGTGCCTGGGCTTCGCCTTCACCATGCTGATCGGCTGCCGCATCGATCACTTGGCTGTCGCGCAGCTCAATGCCAAAGAGGTTGTAGAAATCCTGTTGACGCATCACCATGACCGCCACGCCCAGATAACCAAAAATGGCAGCAGCCACAAAAGGCAGAATCGAGCCAAATGGAGGCGGGAGACGCGAGATCGGATAAGAGATGAGTGCTGCGATCAAGAGGCCGATGCCCAGGCCAATCGTCCCGGCGAGCAGCTCGGAGATGGGAATGGTGCGAAGGGCGTTACGGGCTGCTTTGGCCGGTGCGATAACGAGCCAGGGCGACAGGAGGAAACCCAGAAGCGCACCGCCCAAAGTCGCCGCCCAAATGATGGGCGCGGATTCGGTTGTGAGCTCCAGAGATCCTTCCAGCGCAATCGCAAGCTCGTAGCCGACGAAGCCGTAAATGAGGGCTCCTATCAGGCGGAAGAGAATGCTGAAACGCATAGTGGTACTCTCCAAAATGATGTGAGATAAGTGCGGAATAAACTGTCGGACGAAACTGAACGTAGCGGGCTTGTTGCGCAATACCACGCAGTGAAAAAGCAGCGCCACGGGCCAAACCGGCGCCATATACCCTGCTAATCAAAACGCTAGCAGCGCAGAAAATGATTCCAAAAATAAACAAATGGTCAAAATGCTGATTCATGACGAGATTGTTTGCTCCACCACTTGACGTATTGCTAGTGTGGCACGAAAATCAGGTGAGTTCAGTATCGCAATCTACCATTGCCCATAGAAACAGTGGGCGAAATCGTTCATGAAATGCCAGCAATTGCTGATAGATCGGACACCATTATGATAAGACAGCCCACCCTCTTGGGGATTTTCGCCCATCCTGATGACGAAAGCTTCGGCCCAGGCGGCACACTGGCACGCTATGCGCGCGAGGGCGCAGCAGTAGATGTAATCATCGCGACCGATGGCATTGCGGGCTCCGTCACTGACAGGTGGACCGCAGCCCATCATGATACGCTGGCCCAAGCCCGCTCGGCCGAGCTAGCCAATGCCGCGGTGGCGCTGGAAGTACGTTCGATCTGGTCCCTGCCCTATCGGGACAGCGGCATGCTGGGCACGCCTGACAATGAGCACCCGGACGCGCTGATCCAGCAGCCCATAGAGGATAGCGTCGCCGAGATTTTGGCTTACGTGCAGCGCCTTCAGCCTGACGTCATCGTCACCCATGACCCCTTTGGCGGCTATGGTCATCCCGATCATATCCGGGTCTGCGAAGCGACGGCAGCTGCTTTCCACCTGGCCCGAGGCCAGGCTGGGCGCAACGGCGCAGCGTGGCCTGGACCGCAAAAGCTCTACTACACGGCGTTTGACAAGAATTGGTTGCGCTGGATGGTGCGTGTCTTGCCCCTCTTCGGTCAGGATCCTACTGCTGTTGGGCGCAACAAAGATATCAATCTGCTTGAGATCAGCCGGTGGGAGACGCCTATCAATGCCACAGTTGACGTTTCTTCGTATCTGAATGTGAAGCACGCTGCCAGCGTGGCCCATGCCAGCCAATATGACGGCGGGGCCTTTTTCATGCGGGCGCTACCGTCATCCGTACGCAACCGGCTCATGGCCAATGAACGTTTCACGCGCGCCTTTCCAGCCCCCAATGGAACAATGGAACGCGACCTCTTTGCCGGGGTTACATACTGACGACCCGCCGATCAGAGACTCGCACCGGATCAGCGTCAATCTGCGCCCATCCTACCTGCTTGCCTCTCGTAGCGCCGACAGGTACACTGAACCTCAGCAATGTAGCGGCTGTGTGACATCATGGAAATCTCGCAAAAACTGTACATCGGCGATGTGGTAGAGATGCGCAAGACCCATCCCTGCGGCGGGAAAGAGTGGAAGATTGATCGGGTCGGTGCTGACATCGGGCTCGTTTGTCAGACATGCGGGCGGCGCGTACTGCTTACGCGCCGCAAATTTGCGCGTGGGGCAAAGCGCTTCGTCGTTCGCGGTGATGACTTTGTCCCAGAATAAGGGGGCTAAACAGCCACATTTTGAAGCCGAAGGGTAGATCTGAGTGAATGAATGATCCCGTCGTCTGCAGGTCTGTGACAAATCAACCAAACGAGTAGGGGGAAACCATGAAACGGGCGGAACTGGTCCGCTATCTTGATGAATATCTGCGCATTCCCGAGATTCCGGACTATGGCCCTCAGGGGCTGCAAATCGAGGGGCGGGAAGAGGTCATGCGCATCGTGGGCGCGGTCGACGCCCAACTGCCCTGCGTGGAGGCTGCGCTAGGGCGCGATGCTGATCTTCTGCTTGTCCATCACGGCATTTTCTGGGGGCCGCCCAAGCCCATCGTAGAGAGCTATGCTCGTCTCATTCACGGCTATCTTGACAATGGCTTGAATCTTTATGCCGCGCACCTTGCCCTCGATGCACATCGCGACGTCGGCAATAATGCCGAACTCGCGCGCCGCCTCGGTCTGGAAATTATCGACTGGTGGGCCAACGTCAACGGCGTCGATCTGGCCGTGCTGGCTGAAGCGCCCAGCGGTACCAAGCTCGATTACCTCGTCACCCATTTTGAACAGACGGTCGGTCCGGTCAAGATGGTGCTGGCTCATGGTCCGCGTATTGTCCATCGCGTGGGCATCCTCAGCGGTTTTGGCGCCCGTAATATTGATGAGGCCGCTGCGTTGGGCTGTGATACGTTCCTCACCGGCGAAACGAGTCATGCCCAATATTATGATGCGCTCAACGCCGGCATCAACGTGATTTATGGCGGCCACTATACCACTGAAACAGTCGGCGTACAGGCGCTGGGCCAGCATCTTGCCGACCACTTTGGGCTTGCGTTTGAGTTTGTCGACCTGCCGACCGGCATGTAGGCCTGTCTGCAACGTATCGTTGTGCATAAGTCAGAGAGGTTGGCGCATGGCAGTCGTTTACGATTGCCATGCGCCAATCTCTCTGAGCATTCTTCTGAAAACCGGTCCTGGAATCAGCCTTCAACGTACGGGGTCAGCCCCGTTTTTTTTTCGAAGATTCCGGCGACCTCGCCTGCTTCCGCGTGGCGCCCAATCGCTTTCTTGCTAAAGATCAACTCGTCATCGACGATAACTTCAAAACGACCGCCGCCTGAAGGAATCAGGGTCAGACTCTCTATATTGAAGCGGTAGTTGTTTGCCATATCGGCCGCCAAACTGACGGCTCGCGGTGTGTAGTTTCAAGCCACGCAATATTCGATGCTGACCCGGTGTTTTGTTGCGCTTCCGCTCATCTTTACCATCCGTTTCTCTGAGACGTCATACCATTTTGCTCCTTCCACAATCGGAAGGGAGCGGGCGCGGATTCAGGCACTGCGCTCCGCAACCGGCATTCTACTATATTTGCTGCAGAGGCCGAAGCCAATGCCAACGGCACTGCAACCAGACTGCAATCACACCGGTATCTCTTTGGGCGGTCAATGGAACAGAACACCGGCTGTGAAGCGTCTTAAGACAGACTCGCACAGCCGTGCACAGCCGTTGCCTTCCTGGTGTCGTGTCAAGCGTAATTTGATGAGTAGCTATGCCCACGTGCCGGATCGTTTGCACGAGGGCGTGCGAAGTGGACAATTTATCATCTCAAGCTTGACGCCTTACTAATTATGCACCCGTCTGCACATGGAGATTTGATGACAGATTGTCCCGATGATACGATACGCTCATGACGGAACACGAACGACCAGCAGATAAAGAAGGCGCGGGTGCGGTTGAGGCCATGCCAGAAACGGCAGTTGCCGAACCAAGCCAAACGAGCCGCCGCCATTTCCTGCGCGGCGCTGCTACGAGCGGCGCGACGCTTGCGTTGGCGGCATGCGGCCGCGTCGGCCGCAGTGAATCGCCAATCATTACACCGACTCCCTCGCCAGTCAGTCCTTCACCCTTGCCCGGCACCGGTGGCCGGATCTACATGCCGCTGGTACGCAATCAGCCTGGGGCCGGCGACGCCATGCTTTCGCCGCTTGACGAACCGACGCTGACGCCGACGCCGCCCAAAGCCACTGCCACGCCCCAACCGCCGACACCCACGCCCACACCCCAGGCGACGCCCTTCCCGCCCGGGCCGCCGAGCAAGCTAGGGCTCTTTGTCGCGTGGAATCATCCGCAGATCTTTGAGGTGCTGTCCAGTCAGGGCGCAACCGTGGTCAAGACTCTGGAACTGGACCGCAATTTTGCCCTGCAGATCAAGCAGACTGCCCCTCAAGTTACGCTCATCGGGCGTATCGATCTTCCCCAAATTCAGCTTGCCAATTTGGATCCGCTGCCCGCCGCACGCAGCTTTGTGGAGACACTCCTGCCGATTGCTGATGACGATGGCCGCCGCCAAACATTTGACGGCTGGGAATCATATAACGAGCCCGTAGCGGTGAACGCTGACGAGATGCAGCGCTTGGCTGACTTTGAAGCGGAGCGCACGCGGCTATTGGGCGATCGGGGCATCCGCAGCGTCGTCGGCAATTTTGGGACAGGCCAGCCCCCGCTGGATCTCTGGCCCCAGTTTCTGCCCGCTGTCCAGGCGGCGCAGCAGTACAATGGCTGGCTTGGTCTGCACGAGTATTCTGCGCCGACGATATACTATTTGACGACGCGTGAAAACCAGGGCCGTTATCCCAGCGTCTCGCCGGCCGACGAAGGGTGGCTCACGTTGCGCTACCGCAAGGTCTACAACCAGTTTCTTAAGCCGGCGGGATTGGCGATCCCGCTCATTTTTACCGAACTGGGCGTGGATGGCCTGGTCACGGATCGCCCGGGGCCGCCCGATGCGCGCGGCTGGCAGGATTTTCAGCAATATTGGGCGGAGAATGGCTATGGCCTGTGGGGACCGGGCGCGTATATCGAACAGCTGGCCTGGTATGATACCGCCATGGGCCAGGACGATTACGTAGTCGGCGGCGCGATTTACGCCATGGCCGCCAGCAGCGGCTGGGAAAGCTACGATATTCTCGGTCCCGCTGCTGCGGTGCTGCAGCAATACCTGAGCGTCCACGCTCAAGTCTGAGCCAGATACAGTTTCTCCCACTGAACACGGAAAGCAGCGCCAATACATGGCTCAACTCATCACGCTCCACGCTGGACTAGCCAACACCGCCGCGCTCTTTATTGGTGCATTGGCCATTTGGGCTGTCGTTCAGCGCATCCGTTCACAACCTCTGGGCCCCAGCTGGTACGGCGCAGCTTTGATCGGCGAATTGGTCCTGGTTGCCCAGGTCGTGATTGGCGTCTTGCTCTATTTTCAGGGCTTGGGCGCACTGCTGCCCCGCGCGTTTATTCATATCCTCTACGGCGTGGTCGCCATCATCACTTTGCCGGCCGCACAGAGCTATTTTGGCAATCTGGAAGACGAGAACGTGAAGACCCTCGCCATGGCAGCGACATGCATCTTCCTCTGGGGTATCGTCATGCGTGCAACGTCCGTTGCCCAATACCTCCCAGAAGGGTATTAGCCATTGACAATTAGCAATTGACAATGGCTAATTGTCAATGGTGTCACCGACTATCTCCCCACAACCCCAAGACTCTACAACCCTACATCCCCACCGACACCCCAATCAACCACTGCGCGGCGAAATACGTCGCCAGCGTTACCGCGCGGCCTGCCGCAAACCGCGTACGAAAGCGATCGAGCGCGAGCGTTGAGTCGGAAAGGACGAAGAGCGCGGCGCCTATGGCCGCCAGCAGCGAACCGGTCGTCCCCAGCGTCAGCCAACGCTCCAGCGCCAGCCATCCCATGAGAAGGATCACGCCCATGTAGGCCAGGACCGGTATCCGCAAACTGTCCAGGTAATTCCAGAGCAGGGCCAGCATGAGCGTGCCGTAGGTCAGATAAAGCGCCAGTGCCCACCACGTGGGGCTCAGGTTGATGCCGCGGGTGAAGGCGGCGCCGTAGAGGAGATGGGCAATCAGAAAGCTGATTAGTCCGGGGACAAAGCGGTCATCGGGCAGCATGAGAAAAATGTCGCCCCCGAGTGAGAAGACGAGACCAAAAACAACAAGCAGCTTATAGGGCGCTGGCGCGGTCGGCGGCAAGAACAGCGCCCACGCGATGATCAAGCTTGTGGTGAGCGGTTTGAAGAGATAAACCTGCCAGCGTGGTCCTCGATATTCAGCGCGAATATGGAGCGTGGCCGAGATGGCGACGAGCACTAGAGAAAGGGGAATTGGTGACATCCAAGCGTCCGATCATGTTACTGATTGTCAATTGCCCAGTGTCAATTGTCCAGTGTTTATTGTCCAGTGTTTATTAGTAAAGGTAGGGCACGAGTCGTTTGGTCTGCATCATGTAAACTTCGTATTCAGGATAGTGCCGCCGTAGCAGTCCCTCTTCATAGTGCAGCTTTACGACGAGATCGACCACCAGCACAAGCAAGATGAGGAGCCTGGGCCAGGTGAAAGTGTCGGCCACCAGCGCAATGCCGATGATGATGAGCGATGCATACATGGGGTGGCGGATCCAGCGATAGGGGCCTTGCTGCACCATAAAGCCGTCAACCTTGACGTCGGGCGTCACGTTGAAGTTGAAGAAGCGCATGGCCACAATCGCCCAGACGCCCAAGCCAAGGCCCAGCATCTCGATCGCCAACCAGAGCGGACTGCGGGCAATGATTGGCCCAGTGAAGGCCAGGCCAAAGAGGCAGGCAAATTGAATGAATACAAGCAGGTAGGACTTGGCGCTGCCCGTCAGACCGAGGCGCTTCATGATGAGGCCTCTTGGGCCAGCCAGCGCATGCCGCAAGCGGGAACTGTAATGCTGAGCGTCCCGTCGACTGGCGTCAGCTGCGCACCGCTTAGCAGATCGATCAGCGCAAGAGTTGGGTCCAGGCCGCAGTCCGCCAGGTCGATTGAAATTGTCATACCTTCGGCGGCTACATGATGGAAGCAGAGCACGCGCCGCGTGGCGTCGGGCGCCTGGCGCACAAAACTGAAGAGTGCAGGGTGGAGTGATAGCACCCGCTGTGCCCCGTTGGGGTGAAAGGCAGGCTCCTCTCGCCGGATGTGCAGAAGCATCTTGTAGCGTGTGAAAACTTGATGGGCAACCGTTGTTGGGTCGGCCAGTTCTGCTTCCAGCGCCGAACGCTGAAACTTGTGCCGGTTGATTGTGCGGTTGCGGCCGGTTTGGGCAACGCCCGCCGGCCAGTTGCGGCTGCCAAAGAGACTGTGGGCGTAAACACCGGGCACGCCGGCCAGGCTGAGGAGGATTGCTTGGCTGGTGATGAAGCGGTCGACTTGCAGGTCCTGACTTTCATCCGCGTGAGGCGAATTCAGGGCGTCGTAGTAGACAATGTTGAGTTCATAGGGCGTACGGCTGCCGTCACTGTTGGCCCGAAACGAGACCAGGCCGCCGTGCGCCTGTGTGTGGGCCGCCATCATCATGATTTCTTCGCCCGGCAAGATGCCTTCCAGCGGACGCAGGCCGATGCCGTCATGCGAGGCCATGAAGTTGAAAAAGGTTGTTTCATCCGAGGGCGCGGCAAGCGTCTTGGCCCAGGCGGATAGACGCGTCGCGTCGCCCGTGAGCATGGCATGGAGGGTCAGGGGCGGCAGCGTGAAGTTGTAGACCATCTGCGCCTCGTTGCGTCCGTCCCCAAAATAGCTGATGTTTTCGGCATGGGGCACATTGGTCTCGGTGATGAGGAGAACTTGGGGAGCGACCGCGTCGAGCACCGTACGCATGAGGCGAATCAGCTCGTGCGCCTGGGGCAGGTGGATACACGAGGTGCCGATCTCCTTCCACATGAAGCCGATTGCATCCAGACGAATCAGTTCTGCGCCTTCTGCCACATAGCGCAAGAGCACGTCGATTATCTCCAGTAGCAGCGCGGGCGAGCCGAAGTTGAGGTCGATCTGATCGGCGCTGAAGGTGGTCCAGACATGGCGCGGCCCCGCCGCTGTCTCGATTTCGGTGAGCAGGGGCAGCGTGCGTGGGCGCATGACCTGCGACAGATCGGTCGCCGGATCGACCGTAATAAAGTAGTCGCGATATGCAGCTTCATCGCGACGGAAGGCGGCAACCCATTCACTCTCGCTGGAGATGTGATTGATCACTGCATCGAACATGAGGCGATAGCGCGCGCCCAGCGCACGGATATCGGACCAGTCGCCCAGGGCAGGATCGACTTGCGTGTAGTCAATTACAGAAAAGCCATCATCCGAGGAGTAAGGGTAGAAGGGCAAGATGTGGACGCCGCCAATCGCATCACCCACCAAGGTTTCAAGCGTATCTTTCAAGGTTTTGAGGGGCGCTCTTCCGGATTCTTGGATCTGATCTCCGTAGGTGATGAGCAGTACGTCGCGCTGGCTGAAGCGTTCGTCGGCAGACAGAGAAGCGACCGGTACCGTGGGCGTCTCGCTCTGAAAGGTATGGATACGCCTTAGTAACTCGCGTTCGAGGCTCGCTGCAATGTCCGGCGCGTAGATGGCATCCAGATGCTTGCGGACGCGCGTTGTGGTGGAATGTTCGTCATTCTTCATGGCTAGGCGTTGCTCTGGCAATAGGTTAACGCTGTTGTTGGACACGGTTTGCCTCGAATTATACTGGCACCGCATTATCCGGGCAACGCCGCAGCCAGACTTTCTGTTGCTGTGGCGATAGAGAGTGCATCCCCTTTTGGGAGCGGTATACGAACGGACTGGTCGCTTTTTCTAGAGCAGCCTCCCCAATGCGGTATGCACCCGGCGGAAATTGGTGCTTTATTCTTGCCCATAATTCGGGTACAATGGATGCATCATAGTGCGTTACTTTTGCTCTCCTCGGTCGTCATCTCGTTTGAACATTGTGCGAATTCTCATGCAATCTGCCGCATGGTTGAAAGACAACCGGCCGTAGGCGGGCCGAAACGATGGCCACAATGATTCGTTTCCTTTTCGCGTAGCAAAAAAATCGGCTTCGGATCATGGAGTGCCAACGCAGCGCAATTCATCTGTCAATTGCCGCAATATACATACACGCGTCGTCGAGTTTTGTGGTTCAACTGAATAGGGAGGTGTTTGGCCGAACGATTGAATGTGTTTTCTTCTCACCTGCGCAAGTCGGCATGGGCTGATGTCACGCGGTGAGAAACCATCTTGTTGTCGTCTAAACCTTTTTTGTTGTTACTGGGGGGTACAACATGAAACGAAGTATGCGAAGTCTACGCATTGTCGCTCTGACCCTTGTGTTGGTCATGGCCTTCATGGTTGCACTGCTGCCTGCGTCAGCTTCGGCTGCGCCCGCGGCGGCCAACGCAGAAGCGCCGGCCTATAGCGGTCGCTATCACGTCGTGAAGCACGGTGAAACGCTTTCCCACATCGCCCGCTACTATGGCGTGACGGTGAATGCGATCAAGCAGGCCAATAATCTGTACAGCAACACGATTTACGTGGGCCAGCATCTGTACATTCCGGCGCCGCAATCAGCGCACCAGACCGGCTGTTCGCGTGTCCACTACGTGCAGTACGGCCAGACCCTGTCCGGCATTGCTCGCTACTATGGCACCACGACCTACTCGCTGGCCGCGGCCAACGGAATCAGCAACCCGAGCCACATCTACGTCGGGCAGCGTCTCTGCATTCCCAACATCTACTCATCGGGAGGCAGTGGCTACCATTCGTCGGGCCATAGCAATTACTACCCGACGAATTCCTATCATAGCAAGCCGTACCACGGTAGCTGCGTCTATGTTGTGCAGCGCGGTGATACGCTGAGCGAGATCGCCAAGTGGAATGGCCTCTCGACTGCGCAACTGGCGCACATGAATGGCATCTACAACTGGAGCCACATCTACGTCGGTCAGCGTCTACGAGTTTGCTAGGTCTGACAATCCGGGCGGCGAGTTGCTGCCCGCATACAGAGCACGACGCCCGCCGGGACGCCCGGCGGGCGTTTTTTGTTGTGTGATTCGCTGGCACGTGCGCGACAACGCCCGAAAATCGGACGCCATCATACTGTTGCACAGGTCAATTCGATCTACACTGCGACCCACGAAGAGCGACGGACTGTGAAATGAGGAGGGTTGGGCATGATGGGCATGATGATTACGCTTATACGGACAACGGTGACGGTGATGCTGCTCTTTGTCGTCGTAGCCTGTGCACCGTTGACGCTGCCCGCAGATGCTCAGCCCACCCCGGCGCCGACTGAGAACGCCTCGACCGAATCATCTGCCCCGAGTGCACCGGATACCGTCGCGACCGCACGTGCGTTCCGGATTGATCCCGCGGCGTCGAGCGTCACCTATCGTGCCTACGAAGAATTCTTTGGCCGTGCAATCAATACCCATGCGCCCTATACGCTGCCCATCGGCCGTACCAGCGCCATGACTGGCACCATTGCCGTCGACCTGATAGACGGGCAGTTGCAAATCGAGCCGACGGAGTGGGTGGTCAACGTGCGCAGCTTCACCAGCGATGATCCTCGACGCGACAAACGCATCCGTGAGAACTATCTTTATTCGAACGATCAGCCCTTTGCCCGCTTCGTGCCCACTGGCGCGAGTGATTTTCCGATCGATTATCAGGAGGGCAGCGTGGCCAGCTTTGCCATGGCCGGTGACTTAACGGTGCGCGAAACGACTCGCCCCGTGATCTTTGATGTCGATGCTGTGCTGGCCGGCGACGTCATTAGCGCCACCGCTACGACCCAGATCAACATGCCCGACTTTGACGTCTATCCGCCCCGCATGCTCAATTTTGTCGTTGTGCAGGATCCGCTGGACGTGACGGTGCAGGTGCAGGCTATTGCTGTGCCATAGCGTTAATTTTACCGCCGTAACCTTGGCGCACAATTGCGCCTCTGCTATACTCCATGCCAGTCAAGATCGACAGATAGGATAGCGTCGCCAACAGGTGACTCGCCTATCGCGCGTCGGTTTCTTCAATCGTTCACAAGACTGGATCTTGCGTGTGAAATCCGTGCGTCAGCGGCTGGTCGTTCCGTCGCATTACCTGTTGTTTTTGCTGATGCCGCTGCTCATGGCATTGCTGAGCGCCTGCATCGCGCTGCCCGCGCCACCGCCGGTGACGCCCACGCCAACCCGCCCTGCCAACGCACCGATTCCACCAGTGGCATACTTCGCTACTGCCACGCCCACCCCGCGCCCATCGCCGACACCGCAAGTGACGCCAACGCCGATTCCCCTCGATGGCCCGGTGACGGTCGCCGTCTCGCCGGCTGTGGCCGACCGCTATGCCGCGCCCGTACGCGCGATTCTCAACCAGGCAACCGAGCTGGTTGCGCTTAACGGTCCGCAACCCATGACCGTCGTCGCGGATCCGGACGCAGCAGCCAATGTCATCGACATGGCGCAGCTCAGTGATTCGGAGCACCGCTTGCTGGAACGGGCCTTTGCCGTCGTTGTTCCGTTTGCCACGCTGGACGACGAAATCACCCTGGCCGATATTCAGGCGCGCTGGATGGGTACAGGCGCGGCGCCGCTCTTCATCACGCCTGAGAGCGCAGTCTTTCTGCCGGCGGTGCTGGGCGAACGTGCCGTGAACGTGCCGGTCGTTTCGCCGGGCGAGATGCGTACCAGGCTGGAGGCAACGCCCGGGGCGATCGGCCTGGCTGGCTTTGATCAGCTCGATCCCACCTTCAAGGTGCTAAGCATCGATGGGCAGAACGTGCTCGACAAAGCGCTTGACATGAACGCGTATCCATTAGCCGTGGCCCTCCACATCGAGGGCGAGGCCGCGCCCCTGCTGATTCAATACCTGCGCCCCATCGTCTTGTCCCTGTCGCCCGTGGCCAATAATCGCGATGTTGACCAGATGACGTCGTTGATCATGACCGGCGTGACGGCCATGTCGCGCGGCACGGCCGCGGCCATGGAGCGCAACGGCTATCTCTTTCCGTCAATGGTCATCTCCGACACGCTGCGTGCCGCCGACATTACGCACGTCAGCAATGAAGTTCCTTTTCTAGACGATTGTCAGGTCAACAATTCAGTCAACAATCTCATCCTGTGCAGCCATACAGACTACTGGACCGCCTTGGAAGCCATTGGTACCGATATCGTGGGATTGAGCGGCAACCACGTCAACGATTTTGGTCGCGAAGGCGCGCGACGCTCGATTAGCTGGTATCGGCAGAATGAGATTCCTATCTACGGCAGCGGCATGAATACAACCGAGGCCTGCGAGCCGCTGCGCTGGGAGCACAACGGCAACAGCTTTGCCTTTGTTGCGGCGCTGGCCTTTGGCCCGTCGTCAGCCTGGGCGACGGATGAACTGCCGGGCGCCTGCTACTATTATGACGAAAAAGAAGAAGTACTCGATCTGGTCGCCGAATTGGCCGGCCAGGTCGACATCGTGGCGGTTGAGCTGCAATACGTGGAGACGTACAATCCGTTTCCTACGGGTGAACAGGTAATCGAGTTTCGCGAGCTGCGCGAGGCCGGAGCCGATATCGTCACCGGCGTGCAGAGCCACGTGCCCCAGGCTGCCGAACCGTATGGCGCGCAGGATGCCGGCGGTCCGGGCATGATCAACTACGGCCTGGGCAATTTCTTTTTTGATCAGATGTGGAGTTGGGAGACGCGTACCGAGCTGATGGCGCGCCACACGGTCTACGCCGGCCGTCTGCTCAATACCGAGATCCTCACCGCGGTGCTGGAGGCCTACGCCCAACCGCGCTGGACTACGGACGAGGAACGCCGTGCGCTCCTCAAGAGCATTTTTGATGCCGCCCCGGCGCGTGAGTAAATCATTGAATGCAGTTCGGGCTTGAACTTCTTGAGCAGTGTCGCCGCGATGGCATGCGGTGACTTCGGTATTGTGCGAGGAGAGGTCAGGGCTGTTGGCAGAATGTACGGAGAGTTGAGCATTTCACATGACGGAAAAAGCAACGGAGCCAGCGGCTGCGGTCAAGCGGGACACGGATACACAGCCCAAACTCATTGAAGATCAGATCGTCGAGCGTGAGCACCGCGTCACGATTGGCGGTGTACCCCTCGACTACAAGAGCGTAGTGGGCACCATGGTGCAGAAGGACCACGACGAGGACAAGCCTAAGGCTAACATCTTCTTCATGGCCTACTTCAAACAGGGTGTGGAGAATTCGGCAGAGCGGCCGCTCATCATTTCTTTTAACGGCGGTCCGGGCTCATCGTCGGTCTGGCTCCATTTGGGCATGCTGGGGCCGCGACGCGTCGTTTCGGGCGATGTGGACAATCCGGTTCCGCCGCCATCCCGCTTGATTGACAACGAACACTCGCTGCTCGACGTCGCCGATATGGTCTTCATCGATCCGGTGAGCACGGGCTATAGCCGCCCTGTGCCCGGCGAGGAAGCGAAGCAGTTCCACGGTCTGGAGCCGGACATCGAGTCGGTGGGCGAGTTCATCCGCATCTTTGTCAGCCGCTACAACCGTTGGCTCTCGCCCAAATTTCTGATTGGCGAGAGCTATGGCACCACCCGTGCTGCCGGCCTGGCCGGCCACCTGCAGGATCGCCATGGGCTCTATCTGAATGGATTGGCCCTCATCTCCGTGGTGCTCGATTTCCAGACGTTGATTTTTGCCGACACCAATGAGCTGCCCTATATACTTTTCCTGCCCAGCTATGCGGCCACGGCCTGGTATCACGGTCAGCTGGGCGATGAGTTCGCCGGAGACCTGCGCGGCTTGTTGGACGAGGTCGAAACCTTTGCGGTGGAGGAGTATGGCCCGGCGCTTTTCCGGGGCACGGCGCTGGATGCAGCGGCGCGTGCCAACTTAGCCACCAAGCTTTCTCGCTACACGGGACTCTCGCCGGCCTACCTGGAGGCAACCAACCTGCGTATCAACATCTTCCGCTTTACGCGCGAATTGCTGCGTGGGCAGCGTCGTACAGTGGGCCGTCTGGACAGCCGCTTCCAAGGCATCGAGCGGGATGCAGCCGGCGAGCAGATGACCTATGATCCCAGTCATGCCGCGATTCAGGGTGCATACGCGGCGACGCTCAATGATTACGTGCGGCGCGAACTCGGCTTTGAGGTCGATTTACCCTACAATGTGCTGGCCCCGCTCTATGAAACCTGGCCCTACAGCAAGCACGAGAATCGCTTTGCCGAAGTCGCTGAGACGCTGCGCAAGGCAATGACGAACAATCCATTTATGCAGATCTATGTGGCTAACGGCTACTACGACCTGGCGACACCCTACTTTGCCACTGAATACACGCTCAATCACCTGATGCTTGACCCGACGCTCCAGACGAATATTCGCAGCGGCTACTTCGAAGCCGGACACATGATGTACGTCCATGAAGCGTCGCTGGCGGAGCTGAATGGCCAGGTGCGGGCGTTTGTGGAGGAGAGTGTTGGGACGGGATAGGGTAGTGGGGTCTTAGGGTGGTAGGGTCTTGGGGGAATTGGCAGGATTGGAATTTCGTCCGGCAGCCAATGGAGCGATTGCCTCTGCTACCCCCCACAACCCCACAACCCCACAACCTCACCACCCTACACCCCGCCCACAGGACTCGCTGCGACAAAGGACCATCCATCATGACCGCAGACCAATACAAAGCCGCCGGTGTGGATATCGACAGCGCCAACCGTGCGGTGGAGCTGATGAAGCAGGCCGTACGCGCAACGTACACGCCGGGCGTTTTGGCCGATGTGGGCAGCTTTGGCGGTCTCTACGCCTTAGACAATTTGCCCGCCCAGCCGGTCCTGGTTGCCTCGACCGATGGTGTGGGCACAAAGGTGAAGCTGGCAGCTCAACTCGGGCGCTGGGAAGGCATAGGGCACGATATCGTCAATCATTGCGTCAACGATATCCTGGTCCAGAACGCACGCCCCCTCTTCTTCCTCGACTACATCGCCGCGTCCAAACTCGTGCCTGAGGCTGTGGCCGGCGTCGTTCAGGGCATCGCCCAGGCATGCCAGGCTGCCGGTTGTGCGCTGCTCGGCGGCGAAACGGCCGAGATGCCAGGCGTCTATGCCGAGGGCGCATTTGACGTGGCAGGCACGGTCGTCGGGCTGGTGGACCGTGGCGCGCTCTGGCCGGACCAGGACGCAATGCTGCCGGGCGATCTCTTGCTCGGCTTGCCCAGCAGCGGACCGCATACCAATGGCTACTCGCTCATCCGCCGTACAATTGAGGGGCGCGATCTGGCGCAAACGTTGGATGATGGCCAACGTCTGGATGACGCGCTGCTGGCGCCCCATCGTTGCTATGTGGGCGATATCGATGCCCTGCAGGCCGCGGGCGTGCCGATTCGCGCGCTCGTGCACATTACCGGCGGCGGCTTTTACGACAACATTCCGCGCATTCTGCCCGATCACTTGGCGGCGGAGATCGATGCCGGAACTTGGAGCGTGCCGCCGCTCTTTCGGGCCTTGGTGGCCTGGAGCGACATGGCACAGCGCGAAGCCTATCGAGTCTTCAACATGGGGATAGGCATGATCGCAGTCGTGCCTGCCGACGCCGGCGAAGTCGCCGTGACGACCCTATCGGAAGCGCGTAGCATCGGTCGAATTGCCAACCGTACGCCTCTGAGCGCTCAAGTTCGCATCTCGCCGATTGACAATTGAGCCGCAACCGTCGAAAATTGCAGACATTGATCATCAACAGTTGACCATCCGCCTCATCATCAAAATAAGCGTATCATGACTGAAAGACTAGCAATTCTGATCTCTGGCTCCGGTTCCAATCTCCAGGCGCTGATTGATGCGATTCGACAACGCATGCTTGACGCCGAAATTGCCGTGGTCGTCTCCAATCGTGAAGATGCCTATGGTCTGGAACGCGCAGCCAAAGCCGGTATCCCCACGGAATACTTCCCCCTCCAGCCATATCTGGACGATGACCGCGGACGTCGCGCCTACGATGCTGACCTGGCCGAACTCGTGTTCGACTACGATCCGGACTGGGTCATAATGGCCGGCTGGATGCACATCATGAGCAGCGAGTTCCTGGATGAATTCTCCTACCGGGTTATCAACCTACACCCGGCCCTGCCGGGCAAATTTCCGGGTGCACACGCGATTCAGGATGCCTTTGAGGCCTATCAGCGGGGCGAAATCAAAGAGACCGGCGTCATGATCCACCTTGTTCCGGACGAGCAGGTCGACGCCGGCCCGGTTATCGCTTCCCAGTCTGTGCCCATCTATCCATCGGACTCAATTGAGCTGTTGACGAACCGGATCCACAACGTGGAACATCAGTTATTGGTGCGGGCGCTGCAGCGGCTGGCCGAAGGTGATGAGTGAGTCAAACCGAATCCTTGGAGAGATTATGAGCTTTCGCATCGCCGCCATCCAAATGAACAGTCGAGCCGATAAGGCCCAGAATCTCACCACGGCCGCACGGCTGATTGATGAAGCAGCGCAGGCTGGCGCCGGCCTGGTCGCCCTGCCCGAAATGTTCAACGTGCTGGGCACGCCGGCCGACATGCAGGCCAATCGAGAACCGGTGCCTGGTCCCACCAGTGAATTTCTCGCGGCCAAAGCCCAAGAGTGGGGCATCTATCTCCATGGCGGCAGCATTCCAGTGGCCGCAGATGACAGCGACAAGTCGTGGAATCGCTCCTTGCTCTACGATCCCCAAGGCGAACTCATTGCCCAATACAACAAGATTCACCTCTTCGATATTGACGTCACCGGTCAGGTTTCGGAGAATGAGTCGTCACGCTATGAACGGGGCACGGAGATGGTCACCTGCGAGACCGAACATGGCGTTATGGGGCTCACCATCTGCTACGACATACGGTTTCCAGAGCTTTATCGGGCCCTGACGCTCAACGGCGCACGAGTCATCTTCCAGCCGTCGGCCTTCACCCTCTATACCGGCAAAGATCACTGGGAAGCGTTGATCCGCGCGCGGGCAATTGAGAATCAGGTCTTCATGGTTTCGCCGGCGCAGATCGGCCAGCATGGGGAAGGAAAGTTCTGTTTTGGCGGCGCCATGATCGTCGACCCGTGGGGTACGGTCCTGGCGCGGGCGCCGGAACGCGAGTGCTTCGTCATTGCCGACATCGACTATCCTGCACAGGAGCAGGTGCGCGCACAACTGCCGTCCCTCTTGCACCGTCGCCCCGACGTCTATGACGGTGGCGTGGCCCACTAATTATCTATCCGTTCTTGGAGCGCCTGTCTTACCCAGATATTCGGGTTGAGCCCACTTGAAGTCGCGCCTGCTTAGTGAGCACGCCCACGCGCGAGCGGGTTGCGTGGAGGCCTGATCGCCGGTTGCTACAAGGCGCCTGACAGCGCCCATGGAGAGGTCATCAGTCCTGCCGCGTCAAAGGTCAGCGGAACACTCCCTGCAATCGTCAGCCGGGGATGGGCCTCTGTCTCTGCGCGCAGGCTTTCGCTAACCCAGAAACGGTCGACGGTGAGGGTGTTCTGCAAAAAGAGCCAGCGCGACGTACCGGGCGCCACGGCGCAGCCGTGTTGACACGCTTCCAGCGCACGACGGTCATCGGCCATGGTAATGGGGAGCGCTGAACGGGCCATGCCGAAGATGCCGGCCGTGATGGCATTGGTGTAGGTGACGCCCCAGTCGATCTTGCGCGCGACGCGCGCCGTCGTCACGTTGGCCAGGCCGATGCCCGAGGCATTGCCGTGCGTAGCCTCAGTTAGGTCGAGCACGCCGATGATGGCGACATCCACGTTGCCAAAGGCCTCGGGCTGACGCGGGATCATCAGCCGGCTGATGATGTTAGTGTCCATGCCCGTGCCGCTGATATCTTTGCCGATTTCCTGCATCACAAGGACATCAATCGCCTCGTAGGGCAGGCTGGCCAGCAACTGCTTCGCCTGCTCCAGCAGCGCGGCCTCCGGCTCCAGACCGATCTGGGCCGCGGTCAGCCCTACAATCTCCGCGGTATCGTCATAGGCGTTTTCCACCAGGCAGATCGCCCCGGCCAGGTTCGTGTTGGCTTCGTAGATGCGCGCTGCCGGCGCCAGGTAGCGCTGGAAATTTGCGCCGCCGCCGGCATGCATCATGGCCGCGCCCGCTTGCTTGCCCAGGCCGATAACCGACATCTTCGACGGTCCGCTTTCCAGGTGCGAGCGAAAATCGGTGTGGGGTTTGATGCGGCTGATCAGAATCGTGTGGTCGGCTGCGTGCGAGTCGAGCCCCTGACAGAGCGCGGTGCCATCGGGCAGACGTCCGATCTCCGCTACTTCCATGGTCGCGCGGATCTCCGCGTCCACACTTTCTTCCGTCACGCCCAAATCGGCCAGGACGCCGATTTGCCCGGTGGCCGTTGCGCCGCCATGGCTTCCCATGGCCGGCACGACATAGGGCTGCATGCCGGCGGCGCGCAGCCGCGCCACAGCCGCCTTGACGACGGCAGGCAGGTTGGCGATCCCACGGCTGCCCACACCCAGGGCCACGCTGGCGCCCGGCCGTAGAGAGGCGAGAAGTCCGCTATCTTCCAGGGCCTGTGCGGTTGCTGCGGCAATATCCGCGACCTTGGGTGCATCGAAGCGCTGGCGGACCTCAAGCAACGTGGGCGGCAGGGCAATGGGGAAAGAGAGATCGGCGATTTCGTCAAGCTGTGACATGGCTTTGCCTTTCGCAACGCGTGACGTTGAATTATTGGAAGAAGCCGTTTTCGATCGTGAGACAGAACTCGATGGCAACGCCTGAATCATTGACAATCGTCAGGTAGAAGTCGCCCACGGGCCGTCCAATTGCGGCCACCAAGCGGTTGGTGGCGTCGGGGGCCGGCACGCCGGCCTCAATGTGATGCTCACGCGGCTGATCCGCCTCCTCGACGATGCGCGTAAATTGGGCGCGATCGGAGAGATAGAGGTTGAGCCGATCACTGCCCAGTTCGCCGGGCGGCGCGCTGTACACCGTGAGCACAACTGCCATACGCTCGTCTTGATTATAAGCAGCAATGGGCCCACCATAATACTTGGCCTGATGCTCGAGACTTCCGCTCAAACCCGTCGGGCACTGGGCCAGCGCTGTCGGTGTGGGGGCGGGTGTTGGGCTCGAGGTCGATGTTGCTGTGGGCGCTGGCGCCGCTGGTGTCGCAGTTGGGCTTGGCGCTGCTGTGGCCGTGCTGGTTGGCTGCAGGGGTGACCTTGTCGGAGCTATGGGCGCCACAGACGTCACCGTGGCTGTACCTGTCACTGTGCCTGTCACTGTTGACGTGATGGAAACGTCTCCCGCAACAGGGGTCGGCGTCAACCGGCGGATTGGCGCCGTGTCGGTGGCAGGGATGGTCGTTGTTATCGCCGTGCTGATTAGAACAGGCAGGCTGGGGGCCGTAGACGTGGCCGGCGCTGTCACAACCAATGTTGCAATCGCCGTCGCTGATATCGGCTCGCCGATTTCCGGCGGCAGCGGCGTGCTGCTGATATCGGCCGCGCCCGGCGTGGCGGTGACAGTCGCCGGCACTGTAAGCGAGATCGGTACGCCAATCTCCGGCGCCGGCGTAGGAGCCAAGACGCTGCCCACCGGCGTCCCCGTCAGCGAAATCGTGACGAGCGCGCTAATGGGGCCCGTGCTGGAAATCGGAGCACCGATCTCGGGCGCGGGCGTGACCGTCTGCAGCGCTGGTTGGAGGATCGGCGCAGGCGTCGGCGAAGGCAAGCGCAGGGCACGGTTCGGTTCTTCGTCGGCGGCGAGCGCGCCTGCTGCGACGGCAGCTGCAGCGGACGCAAGTTGCGGCTCTGCCGGCGTGGTCAGCAAGCTAGCGGGCGCCGGGGTTACGGTTACATCGGGGACAACGGTCGCCTCTATTTCAGCATCCGCAACGTCTAGGTTGGGCGCTGGGCGAAAGACGTCCGGTTCTAGCGCCTGATCAACACGCGTGGAGGTAGGCGCCTGTTGCGTTGCCTCCGAGGCCGGCGACTCTGCTTCTGCCTCTGCCTCGACTTCGGGCGCGGTCTGGATTGATTGATCTGTGATCTCTCCCTCATCCGCCAATGGCCCAGGGGCGAGAGCTGGAGCGGACTCTACATCCGCTTCGTCGCTGATGGCTTCCCCTCCAGTGCCATCCACAACAACAGCAGCGGCCTGCGCGCTGGGGATTTGTGTGACGGTTGCAGGCGGCTGGGTCGGCATGGCACGGGCAATTTCCGCGGCCGTGGGCTGGGCGGCAAGCGCCACTGCTGTGACCGTGGCCTGCCGAAAGAAGCTCTCGACTCGTGTCCGATCCTGGGAGATAGCGAGACTAAAGAGCAGCACGATCGCGCCGCTGCTCAGCAGCAGTAGCGAGATTTCCCAGAAGCGCCAGGGACGACGGGGGCGTGATGGCGGCGGTGAGGAGTCATTCACAATGGTCGAGTACCTGGTGGCTGCAATGGATCGTTGCCCTGACGAAACTTTGTTCACCGGGCGAACGAATGGTGCTGAAGTCGTCGGTGGCTACGGCTTCAACAGCCCAAAGTGTACCATTTACCCGATTTTTGCCGCAATTTGGCATTATGGGCTGCGGCTCTGGGAAAACGCGTAGATTGGCCTTTTTGACCGCGGTAACGCATCTTCACAGCTCTCCGCTAGGCCAAGCAACTCTGTTGCAAGTGTGGGGGCATCCCATTTTCGGGGCGGTGTACGAACGGACGGGTCGCTTTCTTTAGAGTAGTCTCCCAAACGTGGTATGCATCGCGCGAGTTTGACGCGGTTGCACAATCGTTGCACGGCGGCTACAATTTGCTCACTTGTTTGGCAAATCGTGCGAAACATTCGACAGTGTATCAATGTGACCGCTCAACCATAGTGCCCGGGAGGTACAGCATGTCTGAAAATCTAAATGAACAAGTTGTGGTCGGCTATTTCGCCAATGCCGATGCCGCTGACGTCGCCGCCAAGGCGCTGATGTCATGGGATGACGCCAATGACGATATCAAGCTCGGTACCATGGGGCGCCTGGTGGAGAAGGAGAATGGCGATCTGGAAGCGAAGCATTACGGCCATGCCCGCTCCGGGCGCGGTGCGCTGATCGGTGGTGCAATCGGGATCGTGGGCGCCGCGTTCACGGGCGGTCTATCAATTCTGGCCGGTACGCTGCTGGGTGGCGTTACCGGGGGCGCCGTGGGCAAGTTGACCGAGGGCGACCTGGGTATGACCGATGACTATCTGAACGAAGTCAAAGCCAAGATGAGCGCCGGCAATGCTGCGCTCGTTGTCCTCTGCGATGATTTCGAGGCAGAGCCGACCATGGCCAAGATTGAAGAACTGGGGGGCGAAGCACATGGTTTTGGCGTCTCAAAAGAGGTGCTGGAGTCGGTTCATAACATGCGGGTCGAGCATTACAGTGACAAAAAGCAGATGCAGAACGACACGTATATGATCTCCGGCATGCCATAGTCGTACGAACAGTTCACCATCGCAATACAGAGCAAGCCTGGCCTTCTGACAGGTCGGGCTTTTGTTTATCTGGGCTCGTTTCTTGATCATAGCGTCAACGGTTTCCTGTTTCGACCACGCAATCGCCGTCACGCTCGGCCCATACCGGCGTCGCGGGCGCGAATGATGGCTTGCGCCCTGTCCGCCACCTGAAGCTTGCTAAAGATGTTCGAGATGTGATTGCGTACGGTCTTGGCAGCGACGTTGAGTCGTACGGCAATTTCGGAATTGTTGTATCCTTGGGCAACCAGATCCAAAACCTCGTACTCGCGGGCCGTTAACTCGGGGAAGGCAGTAACCGGGAGCGCAGGCCGCGGCTGAGCAAAGAACTGGGTCAGACGTCGTGCCACGGATGGTCCGAACAGCGCCTCGCCGCGAGCAACGGCTTGGATGACGCGCATCATCTCCTCATGATCGGCGCCTTTGAGCACATAGCCCCGCGCGCCGGCGCGCATGGCGGCAAAGACAGATTCATCATCTTCGAACATTGTCACCATAATGACGCCAATATGGGGGCTTGCACGAACAATGGCGCGGGTAGCCTCGACACCGTTCATGTCGGGCATTTGGATGTCCATCAGTACGATGTCCGGTTGTAGCGCCTCGGCCTGGGTGATGGCCTCAGCGCCGGTCGCTGCCTCGCCCGCCACCTCCACGTCAGCTTGAGCCGCCAACAAGGCCGTCAGCCCGGAGCGGAAGAGTGGATGGTCATCGGCAATTACAATTCGTGTGGCTTCCATGTTTGTTGCCGGCGCTCCTTATGGGCGTGGTGATGGCGCAGTAAGGGGCAGGCGGACTGTGACGCACGTGCCGCCATCCGGCAGCGCTGTAATCACACAGCTGCCGCCCAACTCCTTGGCTCGTTCGCGCATGGAAGTGAGCCCGATGCCGGCTCCTGCTCCCTGCTCAATGCCGTTGCCGTTATCCGTGATGGTCATGTGGAGTGCGTCATCTGCCTGGAGCATGATGTGGCACCTTGTGGCCTGGGCGTGATGGGCCACGTTGGTGAGCGCCTCCAACGCGATTCGGTACGCGGCTACCTCCGCTGCCGCTGACAGTGGCGGTAGTGCGCCGTCGGTTGTCACAGCAACCGCTAGGCCGCCTAACTCACCCCGAGCCGTCGCATGATCGCGCAGGGCAGAGACCAGCCCAAGCTGGTCTAGCGCAGGCGGGCGCAGGCCGTAGACGAGACGCCTCAGATCCGCCAACGCTTCCTGACTCTCTTGCTTGTATTCGCGCAGCAGGTTCTCGGCACGTTTTCGCTGGCTCGTCGAACGGTCGAGTGACTATCACCCCCAATTTGTCCGACCCTGCGCAGTTTGGGTATTCTGCTAGCAATAACCGTTACGAGATTTCAGTTGTTGAGGAGGCAGTCATGTCGCTCATAGACTTCGAACGCCCCACCCGCCTCATGCGCTCCATGCTCTTTGTGCCCGGCACGCGTTACGATATGGCCGGCAAGGCTGCAGCCAGCGCAGCCGATGCTGTCTGTCTGGATCTCGAAGACGCGGTAGCCCCGGAAGAGAAAGACGCCGCGCGCGATGTAGTCATCCAGGCCCTCCATGAAATCGACTTTGGCTCGCGCACGCGTATCGTACGCATCAACGGCCTGGAGACGCCCTACGCCTACCGCGATCTGGCTGACGTGGTCGAAGCCGCGGGCGACCGCATCGACCTGATCATGCTGCCCAAAGCCAACGGGCCGGAAGACGTCCGCTTCGTGGCGACCTTTCTCACACAGGTTGAGCAGCATCAAGGCTGGATGCGTCCCATCGGCATTGAAGCGCAGATCGAAACCGCGGCGGGCTTTCTCAACGCACGCGAACTGGCCGCGGCCTCACCGCGCCTGGAGGCGCTGATCTTTGGGCCCGGCGATTTTGCCGCTTCCATGCGGATGCCCTCGGCCGGCATCGGTGAGTTCGACGTCTATGATGAGGGCTATCCCGGTCACCGCTGGCACGCGGTCATGCAGATGATTGTCGCGGCGGCGCGCGCCAACGGACTGCGCGCCATGGACGGCCCCTACGCCGCCTTTCGCGACGACGAGGGGCTGATCCGCTCGGGGAGCATCGCCCGGGCCATGGGCTTCGACGGCAAGCAGTGCATCCATCCAGCCCAGCTGCGTGTAGTCAATGAGCTCTTTGCCCCGGGCGAAGACGAGGTGGCCCATGCCCGGCGCATTGTCGATGCGTATGAAGCGGCGCTGGCAGCGGGCCGCGGCGCCATCAGCGTGGATGGCAAGATGGTCGACGCCGCCAACATCCGCATGGCGCAGGTGACGCTGGCGCGCCAGCAGCAGATCGACGCGAGGCATCGCTAGCATGGCCGGCAAATATTACGAGGAACTCCAAGTCGGCGCCGTGATCAAACACAGCCTGGGCCGCACCCTCACAGAGATGGACAACGTGCTCTTCTCGGCGCTGACGATGAACACCCAACCCCTTCACATCAACGAGGACTTTGCCGCCAGGGAGAGTGAGTTCGGTCGCCGCATCGTCAACGGCATCTTCACCCTCGGCTTGGCGGTAGGCATCACCGTACCCGAGTTGACTGAAGGCACGCTGGTCGCCAATCTGGGGTATGAAACAGTGACCCATCCGCATCCCCTCTTTCACGGCGATACCCTCTATGTCACCACCGAGGTGCTCGACAAGCGTCCGTCGCGGTCCCGTCCTGGCCAAGGGATCGTGCGCTTCCGCCACGTGGGGCGCAATCAGAACGGCGTGATCGTCATCGAGTTTGAGCGCAGTGCGTTGATGCGGATGCGCGGGAGTAGGGTTGTAGGGAAGTGGGGGTAAGAGAATTGTGGCGTTGACGGCTTTGACGAATACCCGCGTGTTGTCTTTCTCGTGGTGCAGGATATGTAGATAACACTTCGCGCTCCGCACGCCGCGTTACTTCACCGCGCCTGCGGTCAACCCACTAATCAACTGGCGCGAGAAGAGGATGTAGAGGATCAGGATAGGCAGCATGGCCAGGGTCAGCGAGGCGAGGATAGCGTTCCAGTCGGTGACAAATTGACCCAGGAACTGCTGCGCGCCCAGCGTGACGGTCTTGGTGCGTTCGCCCGGCGCCAGGATCAGCGGGAACCAGAGGTCGTTCCAAATAGGGATCATGGTGAAGACGGCAACGGTGGCGATGGCCGGGCGCACCAGGGGGAGAATCAGCGCAAAGATGCGGTATTCGCTGGCGCCGTCGATGCGCGCCGCGTCTTTTAGTTCGCGCGGGACCTGACGCATGAATTGCTGCAGAATGAAGATGGTCAGCGGCAGCCCCATGGCAGTGTAGACCAGGATCAGCGCAAAGAGCGTGTTGACCAGGCCCAGGCTCACCATGATGCGCAGAATGCTCACCGTGCCCAGACGGATGGGAATCATGATGCCCAGTGCCAGGTAGATGCCCAGGAATGCATTGCCGGGGAAGCGATATTCGGAGAGCGCATAGGCCGCCATTGCCCCGGTTAGCAAGATCAGCGCCATCGCGACCAGCGTCACGATGAGGCTGTTTACAAAGTAGAGACCGAAGCTTGAACGCTGCAAGACCGTCTCGTATCCGCCCAGACTGAAACTCTCTGGCAGAGGGGGCAAGAAGGGCGTATTGAAGATCGCCCGACGCTCCTTGAAAGAGTTCATCACCACCAGCACGACTGGAAAGAGTGCCAGCAGCGCAAAGGCGATCAGGATAATATAAGGAACAACCCGGCCAAGCCATCCAGTACGTGCCATAAGAAAAAATTGAGTCCTAGAGCATTAAGAGTAGTCGTCTAGCGATCAAGCATACCTAGCGCCAAGAAATTCACAGAGAAGATACAAAGCGCCACAGCAGCAACCCTTATCAAGTGACACCAGCATCGTATTTTCTAGCGGTCGACCCTACTACGCAAACAATCCGCACTCCACAATCCCCAACCCGAAATCCTCACAGCTCATACGTGGTCACGCGTCGCTGCCAGACAAACAGATAGATCAAAACACCGGCCAGAATAATAAGGAACATCATTGTTGCCACGGTTGCGCCCATATTGGGATCGCCAAGCTGAAGCTGCTGACCGAAAAAGGTGCGATAGAAGAAGGTGCCCAGAATATCAGTCGAGAAATTGGGGCCAGCCAGAGCGCCCTGCGTCGTATAGATCAGATCAAACGCATTGAAATTACCGACGTAGGTCAAGATCGTCACGATGCCCACCGTAGGCAAGATGAGCGGAAACTTCACGCGCCAGAACGCGGTCCAGTACGTTGCGCCGTCTACCAGCGCCGCTTCTATCAATTCCTCGGGGATGGAGATGAGGGCGGCGTAGAAGAGCAGCATAGGAATGCCAATGAATTGCCAAACGGAGATGAGCGCGAGCGTGACCAGCGCCGTGCTTTCCAGCCCGAGCCACGGACGGAAGAGCGATTCGAGTCCCACGAGGCCGAGCAGATCGCGCGCAATGCCCCACAGCGGGCTGAGGATGAGTTGCCAGACAAAGCCCACGATCACGAAAGAGAGCATAGTGGGCAGAAAGTAGACCGTGCGGAAAAAGCCCTTGCCGCGCACGGCGGGCTGGGTCAGCAGCGCCGCCAGGAGCAGACCAATCGGATTCTGTACGAAGAAGTGCACCGCAAAGAAAATGAAGTTGTTCTTGAGCGCATTCCAGAAGCGGGGCGACCAGAGTTCGTTGGTCAGCAACGTGACGTAATTCTGTAACCCGACAAAGGAGTCTGCCTGACCCGGCGCAGAGGTGAAGAAGCTCATGCGCATGGAGTCGACCAGCGGTAGAACCATAAATGCCGTGTAGACCAAGGTTGCGGGCACGAGAAAAACGACGATGTGCCAGGGAAATGGTTTGCGCTTGCGTGGTGCGTTTTCAGCCATAACGCTCGTCGTGGGGTGGGTGAAAGGCTAGAGAGCGGCGCATTGGATCCAATGCGCCGCTCTGACCTAAATTGATGCTACATCACTGCAACGACAGTTACTGCTGCGGCTCGTACCAGCCTTCGAGACCGGCCTGCAGTTCATCTGCTGCTTCTTGGGGCGAAACCGTGCCGTTCATGACGCCGGCGCTCAGGCGCCAGAGTTCATTTTCCAGGTTCGGCTCGCCGCGCGAGAGAATTTGGTAGGAGTTGCGGATCGTCGATTCGCACTCGCCGCGCCAGTCCAGGAACTCTTGGGCCAGGGGATCGGTCAGCGATATGTCGTGATCGGCCAGGCTGAAGAAGCCGGGCACCTCGTTGCTGTAGAGTTCGGCGAATTCGGCCGTCGTCATCCATTCCAGGAAGGTACGTGCCGCTTCGACTTTATCATCGGCGATGTTGCCGTTCATGCCCAGCGCGATATCGGTGTGGTCGCTGATATAGCAGGTGCCGTCCGATCCTTCGGGCAGGTAGGGCTTAAACGCGCCCATCTCGAAGTCGGCCTGCGTGTTGAAGAGCGAAATCTCCCAGGAGCCGGTCGGATAGATCGCGGCCTGCCCCAGGGTGAAGAGATTCTGGCTGTCGGGATAGGATTGGGCCTCATAGCCATCAGGCAGATAGTCCGACCAGCGCGCCAGTTCCTCCAGCACAGCAACATACTGGGGATCGTTCAGCTTTTCCGTCCCCTCAATGAGACCAAGGCGACCGGTTTCACCATTCCAGTAGTTGGGGCCGATGTTCTGGTAGCCCATGGTAGCGGATTCCCACTGGTCGGCGGTGCCCATGTCGAGCACAGCGTAGTTGCCGTCGGCGGCCAGTGCGTCGAGCACGGCATAGAATTCGGCTTCGGTCGTCGGCTCTTCTAGACCGAGCTCATTGAAGATGTCGGCATTGTAGATGAAGCCGTGGATCACCGAGGCCATGGGGACGCAGAAGACGTCGGAGCCGTCATCCGTGATCCACGCGCTCTTGGCCACGTCGCTGAAGTTTTCCAGGCCCGGCAGATCGTTCAGCGAAGCTAGATAGCCGTTGTCGAAGAGGGCCAGCGAGGCGTCGAACGGGCGGCAGGTGATGAGTTCGCCGGCGGTGCCGCCCTCAAGCTTGGTGTTGAGCACGCCATTGTATTCAGCCGGCGCGGTCGGGGCAAAGATCACCTCGATGTTCGGATATTGGGCGTTGAAGGCCGGAATGATGACGTCCTGCCAGATCGGCAGATCGTCGTTGCGCCAGCTTTCGATGGTGATGGTGACCGCGTCACCGGCCGGCGCGGCAGCTTCTTCACCGCCTGCAGCTGGGGCGGCCGCGTCTGGCGCAGCGGGTGCGGCACAGGCCGAAAGCACCAGCGCCAGGATCAAGAGTAGAGCACCAGCAAGTTTTCGAGACATGAGAATTTCCTCCGAGTGACAGATGTTGATTGGAACAGGTAGAGTTGAGCTGTGGAAAAACAGGACTTCATGAATGGGCGGCGAGCGGGGAGGGCGATATCGACGCCGATCACGCTTAGTAAAATGACTAAACTTAACCGTTAGACTAGCACCGAACAGGGAGGTTGTCAAGTGCGAATTGTGTATCGCCGCAAATCGCAATGTGAATAAATTGGGCCGCGGATCAACGCTGATCTGGCGGATCATGACGGATCCATCCAGAAAGATCTGCGACGATTCGTCAGATCCGGCGTTCTCCGCGATCCATCTTCTTGAGTCATGATTTGCATAGTCTGCAAAACCGTCTACTCTGGCGAATCTTGGCGTAACCTTTGGCCTCCAAGAACGTCATAATCGTATTATCCGCTACTTGGATAGGTTATCTACTACAAAAAAATGGCCCGCTCGTTGCAAGAGGCAAAGCCACTTGCCGCAGGCAGGTGTTGTGGGTATTTGAGGATTTTATGCGCGTTACCGTCGCTATTGCGGACGACCATCGGATTGTACTGGAAAGTTTGGCACTCTTACTAGAGAATTCGGGGCCCTACGAGGTTGTTGGAACAGCAAAAACCGGCCCAGAAACAGTAGAGGTGTTGAGTCGGCTCCACCCGGATGTTGCGATTGTTGACCTGTTGATGCCAGAGATGGATGGCGTCGAAGTTGCGCGTCATGCTCGCCGAAATGGTCTGGCTACAAAGATTCTCATCTTGACTATGGTAAGCGCTGATGAAATGGTTCATGCCGCTCTGTCAGCCGGTGTCGACGGCTACATAACAAAAGATGCCTCAAGTGCCGAGCTACTTGAAGCGCTTCAAACGATTCGTTCTGGTCATCGGTATCTCAGCGCGTCGATTCGCGACAGCATTCTTGATAGGCGGATCGAAAGCCTGCCTCTGCCAGATGAGCAAACTCGATTGGACTCCCTCAGTGAACGTGAACGACAGATCTTCCTACTCGTGGTGGATGGTCTGACGAGTGCCGAAATCGGCAAGGAACTTGGCCTGGCCTCAAGTACGGTCGATACCTATCGCAGCCGGCTGATGCGGAAACTGGACGTTCAATCCGTTGCTGGCCTCGTGCGCCTCGCCATCCGTTCAGGAATTATAACTCCCTAAACATCATCATATTTCCGCAATTGAGCCCCAGCTGCCAATTGCTTAATTTGGCGCGCTTTTGCGCGCTTCCCCTCTATAGTAGCCTCAGTGCTTTTCTCATGCAGCATCGCTCATAGATGTAAGTTATACCTGGATTGCCCCCTTCCCCTGGGTTCCCTGTTAACTGTATGTAGCCAGCCGTGACCTTGCTTGCCATATGGCCAGGACCGCGTAAGTCGCTCATCTGTGCAGGACGCCGTATCAACCGGGTTCATCTCTAGATCGAGACAATATCAAAGCAGGGACAGACGGTCATCTTGGAGGCACTACAATGAACACGACTATCGTCCTGGCCGCAAACCCCGGCGCCGTGTGCGAAGAATTGCGCATTTTGGTAGAAAGCGAACCGCGTTTTGTGGTTGTGGCCTGCGCATTGGGCGGCATCGATGCCATCCGCCAGGTTGAGAATAGTAGTCCTGACATTGCGATCCTCGATACCAGCATTTCTGATACAAACGTTACGACGGCGTCCGAGCAGATCGTCAAACGATCCCCAGAGACGAGGATCATTATTCTCTCGACCTATGGAGACTGTATGCACGTCTATCAAGCGTTGCTCTCTGGCGCGCAGGGATATGTGCTGCGGGAATCCGTGGCACAGGACTTGCCAATCGCGGTCGAGACCGTCATGGCCAATCATCGTTACTTGAGCCAGCGGTTAACCGACATGCTCGTCAATGACTACATCGCGCAGCCAGGCGGCGAGCGAAGTCAAGCTGTGCGCCCCGCTCAGTTGAGCCCGCGTGAGCTTGAAGTGCTTCGTCTTGTCGCCGAAGGCCGTTCGAGCGCCAATATTGCTCAGCAACTGGGATTGGCGACTAGCACAATCGATAGCTATCGCAGCCGGATGATGCAGAAGTTGGAGATTACCAGCAGCGCTGCTTTGGTGAAGTATGCGGTTCATAATGGGCTGATCAACAGCTAGTAAGAACATTACATCGGCAGGCGCGAGAGAATTTGTGGCGCGGCTGCGGCGCGCTTCTGGCGCGGCAGTTCGCTACACTCAACAATTGCAACAGGTTTACATATCGGCGTTTGCTGCTTAACACCTGGATGAAAGAATATGACGAATAATTGGTACTTACTCCACACGAATTATCGGAAAGAAGAATTGGTCGCGAGTCAACTCCATGCGCATGAAGTTGAAGTTTTTTTTCCGACAGTTCAGATCAAACGGGGCTACAACCGTGGCACTCGAGAAGAGGCACTGTTTCCACATTATCTCTTCGTGAAAGCTGATTTGCTTTCTCCGTATGTCCCAAATTTGCGTCTTCTACCGGGTGTGCGTACTCTGGTCCATTTTGCTGGTCAGCCGGCCGTCGTAGCTGATGATGTTGTTGATCATATTCGACGCCGGGTCGAAGCCAACAAGGCTAGCACTACTTTGGCGGATCATCTCTACAAACCGGGGCAGACCGTACATATCCGAACCGGCCCGTTCGCCGGTCTGGATGCTGTCTTCCAGTGCGGCCTAAAAGGCACAGAGCGGGCGCAAGTACTTCTGGAAGTGCTTGGAAGGCTCACAAGACTAGAGTTAGATGTAGCAGCCCTCGACTAAAGTTTGACTGTGGTCGCCGAACGAATGCATAAGTGGCTGTCACCATAGTAGGATTTTTCCGATCTTCCCATTGTTCCTCCAATTGGACAGATCGAACAGGCTCCTAGCTTTATCTTGACCAATGCAATATAGATCTTGTCAGCCCGATTGTTTATCGCGCAGGAACGGCGGAGCATGCCTGCCGTTCCTGCGCAGGCCGAGTCAATCGGTTGCTGTCAGCTAAATCTCTGGATTTTTCGGCTAATCTTCTCTCTACCCAAGTGAGGTTTTACTTGTGCTGCGACTCTTCCTTCTACGTATCTCAGAAAGTTACTTCCGTCATCGTTGGCTGTACTGGGCGCCGATTATTGTGATGGCAGCAGCGGGCATCGCCCATGTGACAACGCGGGAGCCTAACTATATCGTGCGTGCAACGGTCTATGTCCAGGGAGAATCCTTGATTGACTCATTGACAGCCCTGCGCGATAGCGGTTACGGCTGGGTCACGCCGGCAGCAGCCACGCGTAGCGAATTGGAGGAGCTTCTGCGGTCCAACGCATTTATGCAGGCCGTGGTGGAACAGACTAGCTTGGCAACCAGATTACAGAGTGAACCAGAAGCAGCCAATGGTCTGCTGGCCGACACTCGCAGCAATATTTGGGCATCTGAACTGGGCTCTAATTTGATGATGATTGGCGCAGCCCATGCAGAACCGCAAGTGGCACAGGAACTCGTGGCATCAACCATCGACACTTATGTGAAATGGAAATTAAACAAAGACCGAACGGATAGTGAAGCAGCTCTAATCTTCTTTACGGAACTTGTGGATACCTATCGAGGCCAACTCGAGCCGGCGCGTCAAGCGCTGACTGATTATCTGACCCTGCATCCGGAGCCAGTGCGTGGCGAACGGCCGGCAACGGAAGTGGCAGAGATTACGCGACTGCAAGCGGCTGTCGATATTGCCAACGCGCGTCTCGTGCGCTCAGAGTCCAAGTTGGAAGACGCACGTCTTGTGCTGACTCAGACTGAAAGCGATATCCGTCAAACGTATTTCGTGGTTGATGCGCCTGAGATGCCACGAGAACCAGAACAGTCATTGAAGAGTCTGTTTCTCACCTTCATCGTGTTTGTTGCCTCCGGGATTGCCATTAGCCTGACCGGGATTTTGGGTGGAGGACTGTTTGATCGTACGTTGCGATTTCCGATCGATGTACGACAGGAACTTAATTTGCCTGTAATTGCAATGATACCAGAAGCCAAGCCTCCCAGTATGCCGTCTGGCGCCCGGGTCACTGAGGCAGGGACGGTCAATCGGCCGACTAAAGCGTTGCCACAAACAGGGTTGCCGGAGCCTCAGCTTGCAATGGACAACTCCCCGACGCGCGCGTCAAAACCTAGCCAGCGTAGGCCCGTCTTTGGGCAACGGTGACGCACCGTGTACTCAACGATAAGGACAATTGCGAAAAATACAACCGTTCTGATGAGTTCACAGCTCATTTCGTGGTTCCTGGCAACAGTCATGATCGTGTTCGTGCCGCGCTACTTGGGAGCAGAAGGAGTTGGGAAACTGCATCTGGCGGAGTCCTGGTGGATCATGCTGGGCGTCTTGATTACATTTGGTATGGATACCCTGCTTATTAAAGAGACGGCACGTGGCGTAGAGGAAACGCCAGACTTTTTTGGCACCAGTATCGTCCTGCGCGTACTCTTCTTCTCAATTTGTATCGTCATGCTCAGCGTCGTTCTGCATGCAATTGGTTTCTCTCAGGAAAAGCTCTACATCATGCTTCTGCTCGGAGCCGCAGGCCTGGTTTGGCAACTCACGAATGCCTGTCAGTCCATCCTAAATGGCTTGGAGTTGATGGAAATTCCTGCCATAAGCGGTATCGCCGGGAAAGCTCTCTATACAGGTTTTGGGGTTGCATTGTTATTTCGTGGGTATGGGGTCATGGCACTGGCTATGTTAACTGTCATCACCTCCGCCGTAACGTTTCTGATTCAATTCGTCTATCTCGCCCGCCGGTATGGGCTGGAGAAGTTGCGGCCAAGATTTGATCTGGTGACAGCAGAGACACTTTTGCGCGGCGGTTTGCCCTATTTGCTTTCTGCCATTTTCCTGACGATTTACATGCAAATTGACGTGGTCATTATTTCGTTTTTGGTCGGGGATCGCTCTGTAGGGTTGTACAGTGCTGCCGATCGGCTTTTTGGTACCATGCTCTTTGTTCCCCTCGTCTTCGTCGGCGCGCTGTTTCCGGCTTTGTCCCGCCTCTACGTCGAAGATCAACAGCAGCTATACCGCATAGTGTCGAAGAGCTTTGATGCAATGCTCATTCTGGGGGCGCCCATGGGGCTGGGTCTATTGGCAATTGCCGGCGAACTCGTCGAGCTTTTGTACGGGGCTGATTTTGCAGGTAGCGGTCCAGTGCTTGCGGTAATGGGTATTGTCATGATTCTGACCTACCAGAACATGATTCTGGGCTATACGTTGATTTCGATAGATCGACAGAATGTATGGACGGCAGTGATGGCGGTAGCAGTCGTGGCGACCGTTCCGCTGGACATGCTCTTGGTACCCTGGTGCGAGAGTACTTTTGGCAACGGCGCGATTGGTGGCGCGCTCGCTTTTGTCATTACCGAGGCCGGCATGGTCGCAGCAGGCATTGTCTTGTTACCCACGGGTATGTTAGATCGCAACAACCTAACCGTTGCCCTGAGGGTGTTGTTGGCCAGCACGGCCATGGCTGTTGTCGTGTGGACACTGCGGACCCACAATATCGCCATTCAAATCGCGTTGGCTGCTGGGACATACTTTGCGCTAATCGGCGCACTGGGCGTGATTTCGAAAGCGGATTTGGAGTTCGCACGAAGTTTGATCTTGCAGTACCTGCAGCGAAAGAAGCCTGTTGAAATCAGCGCAGCGAACTAAATTGGGTGGGATGCATGTAGCGGAAACTTACGGCTGAATCGGCGGGACCATGTTCTCCTGGAGAAAGTAATGTTTCGATCGCGACGACGAGAGACGAGTGGAACAAATAGTCCGGCCGCTCTGGCTGCGGCCGATGGATTCCTTGCGCTGCAGTCGGAAACATCGCAAAGCGTTGAAGCATTTCCTCCCGAGGTCACCTATTCGATACGTCATATGTTGACGCGTTTGGCTCACGGCACCGGAATGCCGCGAACCATGGCAATGGTTTCCGCGCTGCGAGGCGAAGGCGTCTCCTATGTAACGTATGCTGCGGCAACTATCCTTGCTAATGACCGGGCGGATCCCGTCTGCATCGTCGACCTAAATTGGTGGTGGCCTAACCAGCATTTGTCCGGTACATTTCCCGCCAATCCAGGCGTTGCCGGTGTCCTGGAACAGCATGCCAGTTTGGACGAAGTCCTAATAACGTCTCGTCAAAAGAATCTTGCCATCTTGCCTGCGGGCAAGTTGTCCCCGCCAAAACGTCCGTTTGCCGCCAGGAGCAACGGACTGCAAGAGATTATCATTGAGCTGCAAGAACGCTTCGATCATCTCCTGCTAGACGTCCCGGCCGTATTGGCCACGAGTGACTCGATTCCCTTAACTGCACTGAGTGACGGATGTTGCCTCGTGGTGCTCCAGGGCGTGAGCACAAAATCAATGATTCAGCGCGCCATCAACGAGATCGATCCGGTACCAATTCTGGGGATTGCAATGAATCGCGTGCATACAAAGACCCCGAAATGGATACTGCACTGGATACCACAGGAGTAGAATAGTGAATCTCTTTCTGCTTTTCCTGTTGGCCTGCTTTGTTGGCGGCTTGCTGATGCGCGAAAGATCGAATCGTGAGCGGGCTCTGGCGACCGGCGTAATCGTTGTCCTGATGACGGCACTCTATTACTTCAAGAACGGCCTGATCTAATCAGACCCCAAACCCTCATTCTTTGGATTTTCTCGGGAAACAACCATGCTCCATGATGGTCTAACAAGTCCGACTGGCATGAGCGTTCTAGTCCAGAATAGACGCGCCGCCTTTGTACAGGCGGTGTGGTTCTCTTGCCTGATGGCGTTGACAGTAATGACGGCGCTTTTCATGCTTGTCGTCGCACCCATCCCGATTCCGGTGGGTGGCGTTGCTTTCTTGGCTATCGTGGCGCTGATCTTTGCCCAGCCACGGTTCGGACTCTATATGGTTCTCTTTTTCGCGCTTCTTGGTGATGCCAAGCTAATGCCATGGTACCCATTTGTAAAAAACCTATCGAGTCCAGAATCGATCTTGTATATCAATGACGCGCTCATTTTTAGCCCACTGGAGCTGTTTCTATTGATCACACTGGCCGCTTGGCTCATCCGCAGCCTAGTCATGCGCGACGTCAAATTTTATCAAGGACCTCTTTTCTGGCCATCGTTGGCATTCGCTGTCTTCTTGACAACAGGCGTCCTCTACGGACAGGTCAAGGGGGGGAATCTCAACATCGGTCTTTGGGAAGTGCGCCCAATGTACTACCTGCCGCTCACGATGATCTTGGTCAGCAATCTGATTGAATCGCGCCGCCATGTGATGCAGATGATCTGGCTCATCATGATTGCGTTGGTAATCGAAGGTCTCATCGGCACCTACTACTACTTCTGGGTGCTGGGCGCCGATTTGACGGGCGTAGAGCGCATTACCGAGCATTCGGCTGCGGTTCACATGAATACATTTTTTGTCTTCATGCTCACTTCTTTTCTATACGGAGCTATGCCGTTCCGGCGGCACTTGCTGCCAGTCCTCATGCTGCCGATCGTCATTACCTATCTTGCCACACAGCGCCGAGCCGCATTTATTGGATTGGGCGTTGCCCTGGTGCTTCTGGCTGTCTTGCTCTATTTTGAGAATCGCAGGCGCTTCTGGATTATTGCCCCCCTTGGTCTGATCATCCTGACTACATATACCTTAGCGTACTGGAACAGCAGTGGCGCGCTCGGTCTTCCGGCCCAGGCTGTGAAATCAATCGTAGCGCCAAATGAGAGCGGCGCCGACTATTCGTCCAACCTTTATCGCATAATAGAAAACGTCAACACGAGCTTCACGATTCACCAAGTCCCATTAACTGGCGTAGGCTTTGGCAAAAAATTCTTTGTTGTCGTTCCCATGCCAGATATTAGCTTCTTCATCTGGTGGGAGTACATCGTCCATAATTCGATTTTTTGGGTGTGGATGAAGACGGGCGTTCTTGGCTTCATGACGATGCTTTTTTTCATCGGATTCAGCATCAGCACCGGCGTCCGCGCCATCTGTCATGCCACGGATCCAGCGCTTAAGGTAGTGGCCGCTACGGCGACAATCTATCTGGCGATGCATTTTTTATATGCCTACGTAGATATGTCTTGGGATGCGCAGAGTATGCTGTACGTGGGCGCCATGGCGGGGCTCATAAATGGATTCGCCCGTGTGACTATCAACAAGACTGTAGACAAACCAATCCTAAGCCCCATGGTTCGCCAGTACAGGCCCAGTTCGGCGGCATGAACGTAAGGAGTCCGATCATGCACCATTGGCGACTGCTGCTGAAGGAAGAGTTGGCTGGCATCCACCTTCCCCTGCTCTTTGCCCAACTGGCAATGAAACCTTTGCCCGATTACGCTCTGACGCGGGTCCGTACTTTGATCCTGCGGACCATCGGATTCCGCATTGGGCAAGGTACTATCTTTATGGGAGCGCCCCGCATTTTCGGCTACAGAGATATGGTTTCCAACCTATCGATCGGGGTCGACTGCGTCTTCAATATTGGTTGTCTATTTGACCTCGGTAGCCGGATCGAGATAGGTGATCGGGTAGCGCTTGGCCACGAAGTCATGATACTCACCACTGGTCACCAGATCGGGCCACCAGACCGGCGGTGGGGAGGCGTCGAAACTGAGTCTGTTCGTATCGGCGACGGCGCATGGATTGGCGCGCGTTGTGTTGTTCTACCTGGCGCCACCATTGGTGAAGGCGCGATCGTTGCTGCCGGCGCCGTGGTCACACAATCGGTACCGCCCCATATGCTTGTCGGCGGGGTGCCAGCTCGGCCTATACGCAGCTTGGCAGATTCGGAACGGAAATATGGAAGCAAAAACGTTAAAGCGTCCGCTCGACATATTGAACCTGCCGGCTTATCTGCAGAGAACGAGGCAGCTCTCCATTGACGGCTCGGCCATGTTGCGTGCGCACTGGCGTCTTCGTTCGGCTGCTAGTCTCGGCAAGCGCGTGCGAGTCTGGGGAGTGCCTCGGATCAAAAACTGGGGAACGCTTTGCGTTGGCAATCGCGTGCGCATCATCTCGACTGTCGCTCCGGTTGATCTCGTGGTGCTTTCCACCGGTACGTTGGACATCGGCGACCGTGCCTACATCAATTACGGCTGCTCAATTTCCGCCTCGCTGTTAGTCCGGATCGGCGCCGACTGCAATATTGGGACATACGTAATGATCATGGACAACGATTTTCATCGCCTTGAGCCGGAACGCCGCCACGAACGTCCGGAATCCAAACCGATTATCCTGGAAGACAATGTGTGGCTCGGCACGCGTGTAATCGTACTCAACGGCGTGACGATTGGCGCCGGCAGTGTCATCGGGGCCGGTAGCGTAGTTACGCGGGACATTCCTCCTCGTAGTCTTGCGGCTGGTGTGCCGGCTCGCATTATCCGCAAACTGTAAGGAACGCCGTGTGAGATCCATTAGTGTTGTTCTACCAACCTACAACCGCCTTCCACGACTGCAGCAAGTGATCGGCGGACTGGAACGGCAGTCCTATCCGCTTGATCTGCTGGAGACAATTGTCGTCTCAGATGGATCAACCGACGGCACAATAGAATATTTGGAGGGTTTGTCTACGCCACTCCACCTGCGTGTCTTGACTCAGAATAACCAGGGACCGGCTGCCGCGCGTAACCTGGGTGTCAAGAATGCCTCGGGTGAACTCGTTCTGTTTCTCGATGATGATGTCGTACCGACTCCGCATTTGGTAAGCGAGCACGTCATCGCGCATGAATTACATGGTGACCGCGTCGTTGTCTTAGGCCCCATGCTGACGCCGCCTGACTTCGTCATGCAGCCCTGGGTGCGCTGGGAGCAGTTTATGCTGACGAAGCAGTACGACGCCATGCAAGCGGACAAATGGCAGCCGACGGCGCGTCAGTTCTACACGGGCAATGCGTCCCTACTGCTGCAGCATATCGCTGGCGCGCCGCCTTTTGACGTACGGTTTCGTCGGGCGGAAGATGTAGAGTTAGCTTATCGACTTGCCGATCAGGGGCTCAGGTTCGTTTTCCACCCAGGCGCAATCGGCTACCACTACGCCGAGCGCTCTTTCGAGTCCTGGCGCCAAACGCCCTATGCCTATGGGCGCAATGATGTCATCTTTGCACGAGAAAAGGGACAAGACTGGTTGCTGCCGACTATTGGACGGGAGTTTCGTGGGCGTCACACTTATGTGCGCTGGTTGACCTATCTTTGTCTCTCGAGGCCATTACCCAGCGCCGTGGCAATCGCGGCGCTACGAAGGATCGCCGCCGGCGGCGAACGCTTCGGATCTACAAAGGCATGGCGCGCAGCATACAGCGGCATCTATAACTTAAACCATTACCAAGGAATCGCCGACGAATTGGGGGGGAGAAAGATGTTCTACATGACCTTCAAAGATTCCCGGCGCCAGCGCTCGGGCTCGGTGCTTGCCGAGCGTCGAGGCGAATGGTGATGAGACGCTTTGTGTTGGATGCCGCGCGTTGGGTTGTGCCGAGTCACTTTGCCGATCCGTCGACGCTCACTTTCCTCTCAATCCTGGGCCTTCTCCTGCGTCACCCGCCGCTGCGAGCGCTAGCCTGGTATCGCTTGGCGTGTTGGTTTCAAGCACGCTCAATTCCTGGACTCTACGGTTTGCTGAGTCGCTGGATGTTCTTCCGATTTGGCCTAGAAATTTGGGGTGAGATTGAAGGGGGTCTCTACCTGCCTCATCCCATGGGCTGTGTCATTGCCGTCCAGCGTATGGGACGTAACTGTAGCGTAATCGCTTCCGTCACGATCGGCATGCGTGAGGATTACGCCTTTCCTGTCGTCGGTGATCATGTCTTTGTTGGCGCCGGGGCGCGCGTGCTCGGCGGAATCACCGTCGGCAATCATGCCAAGGTTGGAGCCAATGCTGTGGTTCTGTCTGATGTGCCTGCCCACGGTACGGCCGTTGGCATTCCCGCACGTATCGTCAGGACCAACAGAGTTTCAGCCGTATCCATTGTTGGACACAATGGAAACTTTAAGGTTTGAACGATACCATGAATCCTTCGCAAAACCGACAACAACTATGGATTGCATTGTTTTGCGTGCCGCTAATCATATCCGGTTGCAGCCGCACGATCGTTATGGGCGCCCCACCGGCGGAATCTGTCCACTCGACACCGACCGTAGGGATATCGCTTTTTGACACCGAATCCAGTACTGTATCAATCACCGGCAGCGGCCTATTTGATCAAAGCGACGGGCTGAATACCACAACGCCCGCGCGCATAGCACCAACTCCGCCCTCGGACGGCGTTAGCGGTGATCCGCGTATGGGGATCGATCACTCAATGTTTCAAGAAATCCTGATCTATGATGAAGACCTTGAGAGCCACTGGACGCTTGAACATAGCACTCTGGTTAGATTCAACGCTTGGGATGCCTCGCACTGGTTCGAATCACTGGACAAAGCCCAGGCATTAGATACGGGCGGCGTGGTGATCGCCGTAACGCCGATTGCGGACTACGCCACTCTCTATTTTACCGTGAAATCGAACGCAAATGTGGCTTATCTGCGCAACGAAGTGGTTGGCATCAGTTTTTGGCTGAATAGTGGCAATGACTTCATGGACACGGACGAACTGGCCGTGGCGGTCATTGGCAGCAACGCCAATTCTTACTGGGAATTTGAAGACTATTCGGCATTGCGGAACACGCAAGACAAATTTTCTGAAACGCGTTTGTACTACCTTGGCGTCAACCGGTCGATCCCACCCAACACGTGGATCAATGTTGTTGTTTGGCTGGATGATCTCATGCTGGATCCGGACTACGAGTATCTTACAGGCTTTTATCTCAAGAGCGATGAGGGTTTTCTGCGTACTTATTACGTTGATAAAGTGACTCTGTTGGCCATCAAATGAAAATGCGTGATTATACCATCGGCTTTGTGCTTGAGCAGACGCTTGGTCATCGTACCCACACGCAAAACTTGCGCGCTGCAGTCCCGATGGACCCGAGCGTGCGGCCATTGTGGGGGTTGATCGACTTCGAGACTGCAGGACTGTCTGCGCGCCTCCCTCTCTATCGCTCAAATTGGACTGTGCGTGCGGGCCTGCGAACGCGCCGGGCAATCCGGCGCATGACGCGGGAGTGCGAGCTGGATGCGCTCTTTATTCATACTCAGGTAGCGGCTGTTTTGGCTGGACCATGGTTGAAGCGAATACCGGCCATTGTTTCGCTGGACGCCACACCGACCCAGTATGATGTACTCGGCAAGTATTACGATCATGAGCGAGAATCAGATTGGATCGAGCGCCAGAAATGGCGCATCAATGTCAATTGCTTTCAGCAGGCGCGCCATCTCGTTACTTGGTCACAATGGGCCAAGGACGGCCTTATCGAAGACTACGGCGTGCCCCGCCGCAAGGTTGCGGTCATCCCACCAGGCATTCGCCCCTGTCTGTGGAAGCGTACTGAACCGCGGCGTCTTCATCCGAATCCGCTGCGTATTCTCTTCGTGGGCGGAGACTTCGAGCGGAAAGGCGGCCAGCTTCTCCTGCAATCGTTCCGGGAGCTGCGAGCGTATAGCGCAGCCCTTGCTGCTACAAACGAATCAACCCTTGAATTGCACCTCGTGACGCATACGTCGATCCCGCCGGAAGCGGGAGTCTTCGTCTACAACGAGATGCAGCCCAATAGCCAGCAGCTGATTCAACTCTTTCATGCCTGCGATATCTTCTGTCTGCCCACATGGGGCGACTGCCTGCCCATGGTCTTGTCCGAAGCGGCCGCAGCCGGGCTGCCCATCGTTACGACTCGGGTTGGCGCCATCGGCGAGATTGTCCACGACGGTGGCAATGGCTATTTGATTGCGCCTGGCGACAGCAAAGCGTTGACGGAGCGGCTGCAAAGACTAGCAGCGCACCCCGCGTTGCGTCTGCAAATGGGTGAATCGGGTGCAGCGCTCGCCCAGCAATCATTTGACGCAGAACGCAATGCACTGCAGTTAGTAGACTTGCTCAAAGATATCGCAGCGACGGGTCGGAAAATCCCGACGTAAATGAATCACCGGCAGGCGTAGAGAAGTTCCGCAGCGGTATTTGCATCACAATTTCCTAGGGTTGAATGCCATTGCCGCAAGGCCGGATATTGCACCCAGGGTTTGCGAGGGGCCCACGCATGGCAGACGTCCTGCTGACCGTCTCCGGGAATATTCCATCGACAATCGAAGAAGATATTGCCACCGGCCGTCGACCGCAGGCAGACTATTTGGCGATGGCGAGGGCCTTTGATGCAGATCTCCTGGATTATGCAATGGCTCGCCGCATTACTGGCACAAGGGGAAGGGCGCTAGAACATATCGGCGGGCCAAACCTGATGTTGGCGTGGGCGTGCTACATGGTGCAGGGCGAATACCGTCTCATTTTCACGGATGGCGAGCAGGTCGGCATCCCGTTGGCCGGCCTGTGGCGAGTTTTGGGCCGCAAGCAAGCTCAGCACTTTATGATCGCTCACATTCTGTCTGTCGGCAAGAAGATGCGTCTGATCGACCGACTACGACCTAACCAAGAAATCGACCACATCTTTGTCTATTCCAGCTGGCAGAAACAGTTCATTCAAAAGCGCTGGGCGGTGAAAGAGGAGAGGTTGACGCTTACGCCCTTTATGGTAGACGCAGATTTCTTTGCACCGCGTCAAGTGTCGGCGGCAACTCGTCCGATGATCTGTGCTGTAGGCCTGGAATTTCGTGATTATCCAACGCTAATCCGTGCCGTTGAAGCGCTCGACATCGAAGTGGTGATCGCCGCTGCAAGCCCCTGGTCCAAAAGGGAGGATTCCACCGCGCAGGTCGCCATTCCACCCAATGTAACGGTACAGAAATTTTCGCAGTTTGATTTGCGCCGGCTCTACGCCGAATCACTCTTTACAGTGATGCCTCTGGAGCACGTCCAGTTCCAGGCTGGTGTCACCGCCATCTTGGAGGCCATGGCCATGGAGCGCGCCGTAATCTGTACACGTACTCCAGGTCAAACAGACGTTGTCATCGAGGGAGAAACGGGCCTCTATGTACCGCCCCAGGACAGTGCTGCCCTGCGTCATGCAATCGAAGCATTATTGGCGCAGCCGGACGTGGCGTTACGCATGGGCCAGGCAGGGCGACGGCGGGTCCTGGAGGGGATGAGCCTGGATTGTTACGCAGATCGACTGGCTAGTTATGTGAGGCAGACGCTTCCGACCGCCTAGGAAAACGCTAATGATTCGTACGACATTTGTGATGGAAAATCACTTGGGCCATGAGACCTATTATAAGAATCTGCGTCGCTTTGTGGACGAAGCACAGCAAGTCGCAGCTTCCTGGGTTGAAGTGACCTATGAGAACTCCGGGCAGGAGTGGATCGAATGGCCCATGGTACCTACTCAACTGCGTGGGATGCTGTACGGACGGGCGCAGGTGCAGCAGGGGTTGCGCTCTGCTCCGGCCGATGTCGTACTTTTCAACACCCAAACGCCCGCAGCAATTGGCGGCCGTATTGCACAGAAACGCCCGTACATTCTCTGCACCGACATGACGCCCGTACAGCTCGATCGCATGGGAACATCGTACAACCATCAGGCTGATCGAGGGCCATTCAGCTGGTACAAACACGCTGTGATTGTGAAGCTGCTACGTGGCGCAAGGCGACTGCTGCCGTGGTCAAACTGGGTCAAGACTTCGCTCATCGACGACTACACCGTTGACCCCAAGCGAATTGAGGTCATTCCGCCCGGCGTTGACTTGGACCGCTGGCACCCTGCTTGTATCCACGGGGAAGACCGGCCGGCTCGCATCCTCTTTGTGGGCGGAGATCTACAGCGCAAGGGTGGAGATCTGTTACTGCGCTCCTTTCAGGCCCTGCCGCCAGGGTTGGCCGAACTTGTTCTGGTTACTCGTACGCCGATTTCACCGATGGCCGGTGTGGCAATCCGCGATGACCTGACACCCAATTCACCTGAATTGATCAGGCTTTTCCAGACGAGCGATATCTTTGCTTTTCCCACCAGAGCAGAGGCTTTTGGCATCGCCGCCGTAGAGGCCAGCGCTACCGGTTTGCCAATCGTTGCCACCAATGTCGGCGGGCTGCCGGATATTGTCAGCCATGGCGAAACCGGCTTCGTTGTGCCACCGGATAATGAATCGGCGCTGACGGCCGCACTATCCCGTTTGCTGGAGGATGTCGAATTGCGCCAGAGATTCGGACGCTGCGCTCGGGTGCGCGCGGAATCCCGCTTCGACGCCCGGCGCAATGCTGCACGCATCCTGGCCATTATCACGGAGACGGCCAACCAATGAATCCTTTGCTCATCCTCCTCGCAGTGGGATACTGGCTGGTAGCCGGGGCCTTGGCGATGATGACTGGTTACCTTCTGCTACTCACGGTTGTCGCATGGTTTGCGCCGACCAAAACCAAGTTGACGGAAACGCCTCGACATAGCTTTGCAATTGCCATACCGGCCCATAATGAAGAATTGCTGCTGCCGCACCTCTTGCACAGCCTGGCGAGGCTCGACTATCCGCCGGAACGGATTAAGGTTCATGTAATCGCCGACAACTGCACTGACGGAACCACGGCGTGCGCACACGATGCAGGCGCCACTGTTCACGAGCGCCATAACCCAGAAGAAGCGGGCAAAGGCTATGCGTTGCAATGGCTCATTGAGCGCCTGCGTGACGGAGGTCATGCTTTTGATGCGCTGGTAATTATTGATGCAGATTCTCAGGTTTCGTCCAATTTCTTGACTGTGATGGACGCCCGCATCAGCCAGGGCGCCCGAGTCATTCAGGCCTATTACGGTGTCGTGGAAGATGCAGATTCCTGGTCGGTGGGGTTGCGCGCAGCAGCGTTGACTGCCGTCCACTATGTGCGTCCGCTTGGCCGCATGGTCTTGGGCGGCTCAGCGGGTCTGAAAGGCAACGGGATGGTGTTCCGGCGAGAGCTGCTGGCAGACTATTGCTGGTCTGCCTCCGTCACCGAAGACATTGAATTTCACATGGCGCTTGTTTTGGGCGGTGAACGCGTGGAATTTGCGCCGGATGCCATCGTACGTGCCGAAATGCCGACCTCTTTACGCAGCGCATATACCCAAAATGTGCGGTGGGAGCAAGGACGCCTGCAGATGATCCGGCGGTATGTTCCGGCACTCTTTAGCGGGGCCCGCCAAGCGGTGCAAGATAGAGACTGGTCTCAGGCTTTCGTTTGCTGCGACGCTATCGTGGAGCATCTCATACCACCCTTCTCAATCTTGACGGTAGCGAGCCTCGGCTTGCTGGTCATCGCCCTGCTCGTGCAATCGGCGACAGCTCTGTGGCTGACAGCGTTGATTTTGTTGTGCCAGCTTTTCTACCTGTTATCCGGACTGATCATGACCCGAGCGCCGCGGAAGACCTATCTTGCGCTGCTCTACGTTCCGTTCTTCTTGCTTTGGAAGATTTCGCTCTATGGACGCGTGCTCTTTGGCCTTGAACGTCAGGGCTGGGTGCGCACGGCACGGGAAGAATCCTAGAAGAATCCTAGAGGTGCACGTGGCTCAACAACCGAAAGCCGAATCAGATCGATATACAGACATGGCGACGGAGAAATCAAGGGCGGTGCTCTCCTATTTTTCTCACCCGCGCTTTCAGCGACCGCGCCCTCTATGGCTCGAACGCCCCATATTCGTCGTGTGGCAAATGCGCGTCCGGGCCATTGGCATGCTCCGCCGAGCCTTTGACCTAACTGTTTCACTCCTGGCACTGTCACTGATTTGGCCGATGATGGCGGTGTTTGCTTTGCTCATTCGACTTGAATCACCGGGCCCCGTCATCTTTCGTCAGACCCGATTGGGCAAGGGCGGTGCGCTCTTTACATGCTACAAATTCCGGTCGATGTGCATCGATGCAGAGGACCGCAAGAAGATGTTATTGGCGCAGAACGAAGTAAGCGGGCCCATGTTCAAGATGCAGCGGGATCCACGTGTGACACGAGTTGGCGCCTTTATCCGCAAATTCAGCATTGACGAACTGCCGCAACTATTCAACGTGCTGAAAGGCGAAATGAGTATCGTCGGACCTCGCCCGCCTGTTCCGGATGAAGTCCAATACTACGATGTCCATTACCTGCGTCGCCTGGATGCCATGCCTGGGTTAACCGGATTGCCGCAGATCTCGGGGCGCAGCAACCTTGATTTTGAACGGTGGGTAGAGCTTGACCTGGAGTACATATCCCGCCAAGGTTTGCGACAGGATCTGCTGATTGTTCTGAAGACGATTCCGGCGGTTTTGTTCGGCAAGGGGGCTTATTGAGTCGTCGTGCTTGTCCGGCAGGCATAATGTGAGGAGGCGCGCAATGGCAACAACCGCGCCCGAAATGCCGGCTGCTGAGGCGGGCAGGGCGGGCTTTGTACGTAAGTTACTAATAATCCTTGGCACACCCATCGATACGCTGAATATGACGGAAGCTCTCGATCGGATCGATGAGTTTGTTGCGATCGGCCGTGCCACAGGTCGATGGCACCAGATCGCAACGATCAATGCTGATTTCGTCGTGAACTCGCTGCGCGATCCGCAGCTGCGCTGGATTCTCCAGCACGCTGACATGGCCACAGCCGATGGCATGCCGCTTGTGTGGGGGGCACGCTTGCTGAGCGCGCCGATTGAAGGACGCGTGACCGGCATCGACCTCGTCAATTTGATGATGGAGCGAGCCGCGCAACGAGGCTATCGCATCTACTTGATGGGCGCGGCGCCGGGCATCGCCCAGCGCGCAGCCGATATCCTCCGGAAGCGCCACACTAAGTTGTGTATCGTCGGCGTTGACTCACCTACTGCCGCCGCCGTGGCCGCCGATGATCCATCCATAGTAGCCGCCTGCAAAGCAACGAAACCCGATATTCTCCTGGTTGCATTTGGCAATCCAAAACAGGAAAAATGGATCGCTGCACATGCCGATGAATTGGGTGTTCCCGTCATGGTGGGCGTCGGCGGCACACTTGACTTCATTGCCGGCGTAACGCAGCGTGCACCGGCGTGGATGCAGCACAGCGGCTTTGAATGGCTCCACCGTCTCATCAGCGAGCCGCGCCGCCTTGGGAAGCGCTACGCCGTCGATCTGGTCAGCTTTGGCTACAACTTTCTGCGTCAGTGGTGGCTAATGCATAGAGGTCAGCTGGCGCATGACGGATCCAATTGCGTCTCCATATCTGCCAAAGAAACGGATACATCGGAAAGGGAGGGAACGAAGAGGATCGTCATCGAAATTCGCGGGCGACTAGATCGCAGCAATCTGGACATGCTGGTCGGATTGGTACGACGGGAAATGGCCGTCGACCCCCTTCTAATCGTTGATTTGGAGGGTATGACTTTCCTGGATAGCTCCGCCATGGGAATGCTCGTCGCCTTGACCAAGGAAGCGAGGGACCGAGGTGGCGATCTTTGGCTGGTGAATGTTCCTGAGCAGATTGGCCGTCTGTTACAGCTATTGAAGCTGGATCAGTTTTTTGTGATATACGAAGATTGCGAGCAGGCACTCATGCCGAACGGGCGCCCGCTCCGCAACTAACTACTTCGAGGAGGGACGCATGAAAGCCATCCTGTTGGCGACAGGCGAAAAAGCCAAGCTCATGCCGCTGACGGCAGCGATTCCCTCGCCGCTCTTGCCTGTCGCAAACCGACCGGTAATCGTTCACGGAATCGAACTGCTTGTCCAATCTGGCATCAAGGATATCTTGATCTGTCTCCAGCATAGGGCTGCCGCGATCGAAACAACGCTTGGATCCGGCGAACGTTGGGACACCCACTTTCAGTACCTGCTACAACGCAAAGACTGGGGATCAGCCGGTGCGCTGAAGCGCGTAGAGCGTATGTTTTCTGATACGATTTTCATCATGCCGGCTGACCGTATCCTGGATGTGGATATTGCGGCCGCACTGGAATACCACTATGACCATGCGGCGACCGTCACGGCCATCCTGGCCCAACCATCATGCCCGCATCCAGATGGCAAGCGCGAATTCGGCGAAGTTATCGGTCGAGCGCAGCTGTCTGGCGAATTGGCCGGCGCGAGCGCAACTCCCCAGTTTACCGGGGCGTATTTGCTTGAGCCGGCGGCGCTACTGCATATCCCCGAAAATGAAGTTTTCGATTGTCATTTGGATTTGCTGCCCGCACTGGAGGCTGCAGGCGAAAAGATTATCGATTACGTCACACTTGGCTACTGGAATCCGCTCAACACGTTTGCTGAGTACATAGCTGCTCAGCAGATCTATTTGTCGAGTATTGGCTATCCTGCGGATGCAGCGCCTGCACCGAATCGAATTCGACGCGCCTATGTTCCCGGACGACAGCTGGCCGAAGATGTTTGGATGGATCCGGGTAGTTCGGTCCATGCCAGCGCTCAGATAACACCCCCGGTGTACATCGGCGCCGGCTGCCGAATCGGCCGCAATGTTGAGCTCGGGCCTGCGGTCGTGATCGGCGCAAACTCTATTGTGGACGACGACGCGTCGATCAGTCGAAGTCTGATCGTGGACCATACCTATATCGGAAAACTTATGTCCATCGATGAGCGAATCGTCAGGGGTTCGTTGCTCATCAATGCAGTAAGTGGCACCAGCATTCAAATGGACGATCCCATCTTTCTACATCATGTGGACGAAGGGCTCATGATGAGAATTTTGCGGGTGCTGGTGGATCGGGCACTCGCCTTCTTCCTGCTTGTACTGCTTTCGCCGCTATTTGCGGCGATAAGTCTCGCGATTGGGGTGACATCAAGCGGGCCTATATTCATGCGGGTTATCCGGAATGGGGCTCGTCCCTCCTGCCAGCAGAACGGGCCAACTCGTCTGGAGCAGGTCGCCTTGCTCCGTTGGCGCACTCGGGCGGCCGATGGCTCCCCGGTTCCCTTCGGCCTGTTGTTGGAGCGCTGGGAGTTGATGCGCTTGCCTGAACTCATTAACGTACTACGTGGGAATCTCGCCCTCGTCGGCGTGAAACCGCTTACTATGGAAGAAATCCGACGTGTTGACGAAGCTTGGCAGCGACGAAGAGAACGCTATCCCGCCGGCTTCACAGGTTTGTGGTACACATCTTTGGGGGCAGACGCTACACTGGACGATATTTGCATCGCCGATGTTTATCAAGGGTCGGTTCATGGCTGGTCCGATGACTGGGTTCTCTTCTGGCACACGCCAGCAGCTTGGCGTCGCCGTATGCGCATGCGGCGGCTCGAAGAAGCGGCAGCTTTTACCGTGACTACGCCCAAATCACACATCCTGGATGTCACTTTGCAGGAGTGATTTCAGCTTCATGATGCCAGCGATTATGTCGCTGCGAATTGGTTCTAGCGTTTCTACCGATGGTATAGATGCTGACTTCCAAGCCTAGTATTTGTGCTGCACCGTACTCGTGTTCCCTCAATCGTGAATTTTCCGCAATCGTATACCTGGTGGGTATTGGGCACTGTCATCAAGAGGCCTCTCTATTATACGGCGCCGCGGCGGCACTCCGCAGCGTTATCCGGGGCAAGGAGTGTGCTATGGAACTGAGTGTGCAACATGCAGACAACGTAACCGTTGTTCAAGTGATGGGGCGTGTCGACACGTCATCATCTCTTTTGCTCCGCAAACATCTCATTGAGTCTGCCAGTCAGCCGATTGCTCAGGTCGTCGTAGACTTGGCCGACGTTCAGTTTATCGACTCCAGCGGCCTGGCTGCGCTGGTACACGGCATGCGTTCCTGTCGCGAAAACGGGGGCGACCTTTGCCTTTGTAGCTTACAGCGAGCCGTGAGAATGGTTTTTGAGCTTACACGTTTGGACAGTGCCATCGACATTTATTCTGGCAAGGACGAAGCAATCGCAGCATTGGCACGCCAAATGTACCGGTAATTCTGGATGATGGGGAGGATTAATGGCTACACCAGATTTCAATGTGCACAGGGTGTGGGGCGAACAGGAAATAAACGGTTGGCGCACTGCTCTTGCAGCAAGCCAAGACAATTGGCTACAACGCCTGCGTCCGGCTAGGCTTTCGCCGGCGAGCCGAATCCTTCAAGACCGTATGCTGGATTTAGACCTCGCCCAAAAAGTCCAACAGAGCTTTCTGCCGCAGCAGATCCCATCTGTGCCTGGGTTGCAGATCTATGCGCGATCGCGTCCGGCCTCGCAAGTCGGAGGCGACTACTACGACTTCATACAAAATGCTGACGGGCAACTTGTTTTTGCGGTGGGAGATGTTTCGGGTAGGGGCGTCAGCGCGGCACTCTTTATCCCCGTCATTCACATAATCATGCGGACGGGCGTTCGCACAGCAGTGGCGCTCACACCGAGCGGTCTGCTTGATTATACGGGCGCCGATCTGTATACGGAGTTTGCATTGGCCGGTATGTTCGCAACTGTATTCACCGCGACCTACAATCCATTGGATCAATGCGTACGTTATGCAAACGCCGGACATTCACCGGTTATCTTTCGCCGTGCGGGCGGAAAGGCACGATTGCTGGGAGCGGATGGCACGCCTCTCGGCATTCGCCAGACTAGCGGTTGCGTGGACCGTGAATTGAAGTTTGCGCCCGGTGACCTGCTTGTTATGGCGACCGATGGATTTTCTGAGGTACGTAATAGTGCCGGTGAGATGCTTGGTCACGATCGCTTGCTGTGGTTGGTCGACAAGATTGGGCGTCATTCTGTCTCAACGATCGGCCAACTCCTCTTTCGTGCAATCAGTCAGTTCCAGGGGAAGAGTCAGCAGGAGGACGATCAGACCCTGGTCGTCATGAAAGCGGTGGCATAGTGAGGCGCGTGAATCGATCAGTCTAGTAGATACATCCTAGCAATTGTGCTATTTTTACAGAAACGTCGCCCGCAAAAATGATGGGCTGATTGCGTACCTGCGCCAGAATAGCACAGACTTCCCTGCCTGCGTCTGCGAAGCCGCTGCGGAACTGATTCAGGCGCCTGCCGGGTTGCCATGGATGAGAGTCGATGATGAATCAAGTTGATACGGTTCGTATTGAATTCCCCGCCCAATTTCGGTATCTGTCGACACTTAGCAGCATCATTGAATCACTCTTGCTCGATGCGTGGCAGCTGGATTGCACCAAAGAAACGCTCTACGAAGTCCAGCTTGCCGTGCATGAAATCTGCAACAATATCATACAGCACGCGTATCGACATGAAGAGGGCATGATTTGGTGTGACTTCCAGTTGACGCCTCAGGATCGGCGTCTGAGCATGATGCTGTATGACAGGGGGCAGGCATTCGATCTCTCTACCGTAAGCGAGCCAGATTTGGAGCAGGCGCAAGAAGGCGGCTATGGCCTATTCTTGGTGCGCCAGTTGATGGACGAAATGCACTACGAGCCAGAAAACGGCAACAATCGCTGGTTCCTATCCAAAACCGTCTAGTGATGTGTCAAGCTTGAAATGATAGATTGTCCAGTTCGCACGAGGGCGTGCGAACGATCCGGTACGTGGGTGTGCCTACTCATCAATTTACGTTTGACACGACACGAGTGCGGTGCGGCGGAAGTAGTGCGGCGTCATGACCACGGCGTAGATTTTCCACACTTGCCAGGGACACAAACCGAGGGTATTTCTGCCGGACCTTACCCGTGTGGGCGGCTCTCTTCAACGTGCACAATGCCCAATGGTGACTTTTTTCGTACGCCCGCAAAGGAGTCAGAATTAAGAGATGGCCGATTCCAACGTGAATATACTGTTTATGCAATCACAGACCTATTTCGGTGCAGATTCCTACATCCATTCGCTACTGATGGAGAACATCGATCGCTCTTGGGGCACAGTTCACGTCGCGTGCAACTATGGCACTGGTCCAGAAAAATCGGATGCTGCCAAAGCGCTGGAGCGTATACCCGATCTGCAGATTCGGCCGACAAACTTTGGCACGTCGATTAACTCGCGGACCAAGAGTGACATTGTAAGAGATGCTGTCAGCACGACGGCACCGACCATGGCGAGTCTCGCCGGTCTTGCTCGCTATATTCGTGCAAATGCGATTCGCGTAATTCATTGTACTGAGAAGCCGAGAGACGCTTTTTATGGCCAGCTGCTGGCAAAGCTGACAGGAGCTAGCTCCATTATTCACCTGCATGTCAAGGCGGAGGACTGGATCAGCCGCTCAGTGCTCTGGGCGATGGCTGAGGCGGACGCGATTATCGGCGTGTCACAATTCGTCACCGAATCCGTTGCAGCAATGGGGTATGATCCGGCAAAGACCTACCCGCTGCTAAATGCGCTTGAGGCAGACCGGTGGGATCCGACCACTGACGGCAGCGTCGTCCGTGAAGAATTTGATATCGGGCAAGATGTTCCACTGCTGTTGATTGTGTCGCGACTATGCTATTGGAAGGGGCACACAGAGCTGTTCAAGGCGCTGACGCTGGTGAAGGATGAGCGGCCCGACTTTAGACTGCTCGTGGTCGGTGAAGATGACCCGCGTGCCCACCCCGGCCACGGCAGCTACTTAGCCGAGCTGCGCGACCTGTCGACCGCGCTCGGACTGGAGGAACAGATGATCTTCACCGGGTTCCGGCGCGATATTCCGCAGCTGATGGCGGCCTGTGACCTGTACACAATGCCGAGTTTTGAGGAACCGTTCGGCATGGTCTATCTGGAGGCAATGGCCATGAAAAAGGCTGTAATCGCCCTCGACAATGGTGGGGCTCGAGAAGTTGTGGAGGATGGCCGCTCAGGTTTGCTGTCACCGCCGCAAGATATCCCTGCCCTGGCGGCCAATATTTTGACCCTGATGCAATGTCCGGAAATGCGCATGCGCATGGGGGAGTATGGTCGCAGACGGGTGGAGGAATGTTTTACGCCGGTCTCCATGGCCCGCAATGCCCAAATGATCTATGAGCAGGTGCTGACCGCATCAACTGCCGCCACCATCGATGGGCAGCGTTAGCGGAAAGCCTTGAAACTGAGAAGCCAGCAATGATGACACGAATAGCTGTCCGTAGACTCTTCATTTCGGCTCTGCTCCCGCTCTGTCTATTGAGTGGTGTCAAGTCATTTCAACCGGCTGTAGCCGCGCCTCAAGCCAGCAGCACTCACGGTCAACCGACGCGGCTCAATAATCTAGCACCTGCTCCCTTTCAGACCGTACCGCCGATTTTGGATGGATGGGCATTTACGGAGACGTTTGACGGTGATCCATCCGCACCGTCACAAGCGCTGCTGCCTCAAACTTTTGATTACGTCGTCACGCATCGGACCCATCCGGCGGCTCATTTCGATCCATTCGTCAGCTTTCTCGCCGACCACGGCGAGGACTGTAGCGGGCCGGACCCTGCAGTCAGCCCGCTCCCGCAACATGCGGTTCAAACATCCCACACAAGCCGTGGCGAACAGCCGGATGCTACATTTTTCGTCTGCAAGAATCATATGATGTCATCGATGGGAGATGTGGAAGGTTATTCCGTTACGGCTTTTTGGCCAAAGCAGGAATTCAATTTCAGCGGCGGCGGTGTGCTCGAGTTCGACGTGAACATCAACGGCGATCATTCTAGAAGCTGGTGGGAAGTGTTGATAGCACCTCGTTCTGAACTGAAGGTTGGCGCAGCAAGAGACTGGCTGCCCATTGATGAGACCTATCCCAAGGATCGCATCATCTTTGATTTTGACAACTCACGGCGCCAGATTGAGATTGGCACTGGTGCGCTTGCGCCGGAAGGCATACTCCTTTCAGAAGGCGACTCGCAAGTTTGGGCTGAGCGTCATCCATCCGATCCAGCCAACAGCGATCGCCGCATTCGGCGCACCATGCGGATCGTATTTGATGACAATCAAATCACCTGGTCGATTGAAACAGAGGATGGTTCGTTTGATGATTTTTCCGTACTGGTACCGAGTGGATTGCCTTTCAATCAAGGGTTGGTACTCTTTAAGACACATGCCTACACGCCTACCAAGGACGGGAATCAGAATAACTATACGTTTCATTGGGACAACGTCCGCTTTTCCGGTCCCTTGGTTGGCCTCTATGAAAGCTATGAGGCTGAAGAAGTAGTCTACTTGCAGGCGAATGGCGATCGCGCCGTCGGCTCATCGGAAACTGTCGTGATCAGACTCCCGGAACTCGAAAGTAGCGTACGTCTATTTGGCCAAGTCCACGGCCCGATGCAAGGCCAGGTGTTGCTTCGGATCAATGATGGCGACGAGTTCGTTGTCAATCCCTACGACTATAACGTCAATGATTGTTATTCCAACGGTTGGAAATCATTCCAGCTTCAGCTTGATCCCGAATGGTTGCAGGAAGGTGAGAATGAATTCACCTGGACTGTCGGCCCTCGTCCAGACTGTGTAGATGATTGGGTTTGGAACGGTTTCTCGATAAAGAGTTTGGAAGTGCAAGCAGACCTGATCCCGGCGATGCCCTACCAGGGCCATATTTCCCTCTTACCCCTTGTAAGACGGTAACTAAACCCCTCACCTCTAGATAGATTGATCAGCGCGTCGCGAAGCGTTGTTTGTCGCGCTCGTTGATCTGAGCTGAAAGTAAAGACCGTGCGGGAAAGGAAGAAGTGATGTCGAAACACTATAAACTGGATCAGTCGCGTCCCAAGAAGAAAACGCCCATCTGGATTCAAACAACTCTCGGTCTTGCAATCATCGCTGCAATCACCGTTGTGGGGTTGCTGATCGCCGTCTACAGCAACATCCCTATGCCTCAATCCCTATCCCAGTCCGTGCAGTTGGGCGCCCTGCAGCAAGGGTTGACTAATGTGCTACCTCCATTTTCTATGGGCGGAGACGATCCGGAAACGGCTGCACAGACCTTGCGCGTGGTGTCATCCCAAGAGCCTGAGGCGACCAAGCAGACCGCGGTCAGCGATCCAGCGGCAGACGCCGACACCGGTGCCGTACCTACCCCAAACCAATCACCTGGTGATGCATCTGGTCAAGATGGCGTATCATCATTGCTTTTCAATCATGACGGTGCGGGCACGCTTGGCATTGACAATGGCGGGGGCAACTTAATAGGGGGCACTGCTCAACTCGCTGGTCAATCTTCACCGATTGCAACGGTCTATACAGAAGCCGATGCCGCCTTCACAGGCGGTGACTGGGAAGCCGCCGTTGAACTATATGAAGAAGTTCGTGACTTGGATGGCGAGTATCAGCGAGTCATCGTCCAGAAAAACCTGACTGTTGCTTACCGCAACCTCGCTCAGCAAACACTGGCTGCCGCGCCTGATTCTCCCACAGAAGCAGAGGCGGCTCGGCGGGCTCTCAACAGTGCATTGGGTGTCAGTCCTGATGATCCCATTGCGGCAGAGGAGCTCAAGCTGCTGACGGGATATGTGACAGGCGTACGTCTTCTTGAGCTTGAGAGTCCGGCTGAGGCGGTGGCCGCACTTCAGAATATTGTTGCTGACAAGCCTGCCTATCTCGACGGACTGGCGGCACGCAAATTGTACGAAGCCTATCTTAGTTTGGGAGATATTGCCGTACGCCAGGGTAATTTGGCTACCGCGCGCGATTTCTACGATGAGGCCGTGGCAGTTGCGCTGCCCGACCAGGGTGCTGTAGAAGAGCGTCTTAGAAAGTTGGACAATCTCTTGTACTTGACGCCAACGCCCTATCCACGGAACCTCGCAACGGTTCAGGCCTTTGCTCAGGCGCGTCGATTGCCACCGGTTCTGCTCGAAACGCCACTACCAGCCGATGGGGCAGAAGCGACCGGTCGCGCCGAGTTTGCCACAGCCATGGCCCTGACAACGGGAACCTTTACACCCGTACCGGAGAATTACGTGACGCCTATGCTCGTTATGGGCGTGCCGCCGGCGGAAAATGTTGCGACCGATGCGGCGCGTGCGGCAGAGGCAACTGCCCGCGTCAAGTCCGCTTTGGTGCCGACATCGACGCCACCGCCCTATAACGCTGTTATGGCCGAGTATGTCTTTGCCACACCCCTGCCCGGAAATGCCGCCACAGCAGAGGCCCAGGCTGTCATCGATGAAGCGAATGCCATTCTATACGGGACGCCGACGCCGCCTCTCTGGAACGAAGTCATTATTACCCGGGTCCCCACATCGTTGCCGCCGACCAGTACGCCGCTTCCACTGCTTATGCCGGTAACGGATCTGACGCCAACGCCGACGATTACGCCCACTGTCTCTGCCCCGGAGACCTTACCGCAAGAGTTGCGTAGCAAGATCATCTTTTTGTCCGATCGGGGCGGGTCGTCTCAGACTTATGCCATGGACCCAACAACGGGTGAAGTGAATCTTGTCACGGCAGGCTGGGTCCATCCACTGGCGCAACGGCAGCTCACCTTGGCCCCGGATGGAAAACACGAGGCAATGGTACTGGCTGACAGCAGTCGAGTCCTACAGATTCAAGTGCATTCCAAGGAATATGGCACGACCCGGCAAGTAACCGCTGTTAGAGCCAACAACAACCCGAATGCAATTGCCTACGATCCAGCCTGGTCACCGGCTGGCAACCTGATTGCCTATGCTAGTTCAGAGACCCAAGGCGATGAACTCTACACGGTCAATCTGGATAGTGGGCAGGTCGTTCGTCTGACGAACAATACCTGGGAATGGGATAAGCACCCCACGTGGTCGCCGGATGGAAGCCAGATTCTCTTCTATTCGAATCGAGATACAGGCCGGCGCCAACTCTGGATCATGAATGCAGATGGCTCCAATCCACGCAACTTTAGCAACAACGAGTTCAATGATTGGGATCCGATTTGGATTCCATAGCACAACCCCAAGGCGGGCAGCTCGAACGTATACCCAGAGCAGACTGCGCGGTTGGGAGACGTCTATGCGCTTGATAATCCCGGGCGTGTTGCTTGCGTTGCTAGTCACAACGCTTGTCGCTACCGCGCCGCGCGACGCAACCCACCATGTCGTAGAGACAATCTCCCTCGCAATCGATGACACTGCTCAAGGACTGCCCGTGCCCGAGAGTTTGTATGGTAGCAATCTGCCGACATGGCTAGGGCCGGCCCACTTAGCTGATTCGACGTTTCAGGAGTTGGCAAGTGCAGCAGGACTGACCGTTATGCGTATGCCGGGCGGAAGCTGGAGCAATGGGTACGACTGGCGCGCCTGCGAGGTCGATCTTGCCACCGGCTGTTGGGGGTGGGCGGCCAGGCCACAAGACTATATTGGATTCCTGCGCGCCACGGGCATGCAGGGCATGTTCACCGTCAATCAGAACGGCACGAGCCAAGAGGCGGCGGCCCTCGTCGCATTCTTCAACGGCGCCGTAGACGATGACCAAGTAATCGGCGTCGACGTGCGCGGGCGCGATTGGGGCCAGGTCGGTGACTGGGCTCAATTGCGTACGGAAAACGGTAGTCCCGATTCCCTGTACGTCAAGTATTGGGAAATCGGCAATGAAGTCTACGGCGGCACGGAGGGGAGTGGGACCGACTGTACGTCCGCGGGGTGGGAGGACGTCTGGACCTGTGACGGCGCCGAGTATGTGCTTGGTATCGGGAGTGGGGCGGAGCGTCAGGAAGGGTATCTGGAATTTCGCGCTGCGATGCAGGCTGTTGATCCGACCATTCTTGTGGGCGCAGTCGGCGTCCCGTTTCAGACTGAATGGAATAACTGGGGCAACGAGGTCATTGCCGCTGCTGGCGACGTTATGGACTTCTACAGCGTGCACCACTACGCCTTTTGGAACCCGCCTGCTTCCTACGCTGAAGCGCTCGCCGCGCCTCACCTCACATGGTCGCCGATAACACAGGACATCCAAGACGCTTTCGGGCGGCACGCAGACGGTCGCCCCGTGCCGGTGGCGATAACAGAATACAATCTCTTTTCCGTCCAGGAACGAGACGACGAGCAGTGGATGACACGCATGGTCAATGCCTTTTACTTGGCTGATACCTTGGGCCAGATGGCCGTCAACAACATCGAGTTGGCCACACAATGGGATTTCGCCAACGGCGCCGCTGAGAATGGAACCGATTACGGCCTGATCAGCGCGGAGACTTATGAGCGCTCACCCCAATATTTTGTCTATTCGCTTTGGTCGAGAATCGGTCCGAGACTGCTGCCCGTCGAGAATCCGCGGCCCGCTGCGACTGAGTTGAGCGTTTATGCGGGACGCGTAAACGAAAATACGATCACGCTGCTGGCGCTAAACAAGACGGCAATACCCATCGACGCTGTCATCAGCTTGGCATCGGATCGGCGCGTCGTGTCGGGTGAGGCTGATGTGGTGCAGGCCGCTTCACTTGACGCGCATGAGGTCACATACAACGGCGAGGCAGATCCCGCGACAGACCTGGGGAATGCGCCTTCGAAACCACTCACGGATGTGGCTTCGCCGCTGGCGTACAGCTTTGATCCGTATTCGATCACGCTGCTTACATTGTCCATCGGGTCGCAAGGAGTGGAGCCCACACAAACTCTGACTCCACCACCTGACTTCGAAATCCTGTTGCCGATTATCATCGACTGATCTCAATGCCTGATTCCCGGCGAGGGTTGTCTACAACTGAGGTGATTATGAACGATCGTGGAAAGCATCCCCCCACCGTGTCGATAGGCCTTGCGGTCTACAACGGAGAACAGTACTTGACCGAAGCGATAGATTCCATCTTGAATCAAACCTACACCGACTTCGAGTTGATTCTTTCCGACAACGCCTCGAGTGACCAAACCGAAGAAATCTGCCGCGCCTATGCCGCAAGTGATCCACGCATCCGCTATCACCGTAATCCAGAGAATATTGGGGGCGCCAATAATGAAAACTTCACCTTCACCCTGGCAAGGGGAAAATATTTCCGCTGGGCGGCTGATGATGATATTTGTGCGCCGCGGCTGCTCGAAAAATGCGTAGCCGTATTGGAAGAGCATCCTGAAGTCGTTCTTTGCTATAGCATGATTACCGAAATTGACGAGAACGGCGTGCCGTACAAAACGATGGCGCTCAACCGGGGACTGGCTGAGCGACCTAGCGAGCGCTTTGGGAACCTGCTTCAAAAAGATCACATGTGTGAAACAACCTACGGACTGATTCGATCATCCGTCATGCGCCGGACACGATTGCAGCAAAACTACACCGACTCCGACCGCACGCTATTGGCTGAGCTTGCCCTATATGGGCCATTTTATGAAATCCCGGAATCTCTCTTCTTTAAGCGCTATCATAGCGGCATGTCGACTCAAGTCTATGCCGAGTATCGGGATCGAATGGGTTGGTTTGACCCCACTCTAAGTGCGCATCACGCGACAATGCCCTATTGGCTCCGCTTTACGGATTTGCTGCACACTGTCCAACGCGTCCCGATCGGTTGGCAGGAAAAGGCGGCCTGCTACTTGTTGCTGAGCCGCTTCCTGCCTCACTTTGCCAAGAATATTCCGCAAGACTTTTATTTCGCACTCAAAGAGCGCCTGATGCCATCTGCGTTTGAATCGCCAATCACCCACACGATGACGACCGCTGCCGGAGAGAGAGAAAGAGTATGAATGTTTGGCATGATTCGGCTGGAGATATTCCTCCTACCATTGCGCTGTTTGGCCTCTTTGGCGTGGGCAACATTGGCAATGACAGTACGCTTGAAGCCCTGCTCTGTCATCTGCGGATGCGCCTGCCAGAGGCCAATCTGGTCTGCATTACGCCTGCGTACGATGTCGTTGCGCAGCAGTTCGACATTGCGGCCGTGCCGATGGGCGGGATTGAAGCCCCGTATGTCGCACCCAATGGACGGATACGTCGCCTCTTTGCCAAGGCCGGCCGCCGCATACCGGCCGAAATCCGCCAGTGGCAAACCACGGCCCAAGACCTACAGCACATCGATCAGTTGATTATCGTTGGTACGGGCGCCCTGGACGACTTTGGCGTGTCGCCAACATGGATTCCCTACCTGCTCCTCCGGTGGTGCATTCTGGCCAGGCGGGCCGGCGCCATGGTCGACTTCGTCAGTGTAGGAGCCGGTCCGATTCACAACCGGCTCAGCCGTACGTTTATGCTGCGCGCCTTGCGCACGGCTGGCTATCGATCTTACCGCGATACGGTTTCGCGTGACTATCTAGAGAGCGTTGGTTTCGCCACGGCTGATGATCCGATCTGCCCAGATCTGGTCTTCAGCCTGCCACCCGAGGAACTCAGTAGCTACCGGCGGCCAGGCTCACCGCCCCACGTCGTTGGCATCGGCGTCATGGGCTACTACGGCTGGCGCAATGATCAGAGTCAGTCCCAGGGCGAGGCCATTTATCAGGGATACATAGCCAAGCTTGTTGAATTTGCCATCTGGCTGCTCGATCGGGGCTACGAGCTGCGGCTGATGATGGGCGAATTCCCTACCGATGAGCGCCCCATACGCGATCTGCTTGCGGCGCTGGCCGATCATCCCGCGGCGGACAATGTGGCAGCACCACCGGTCCAATCACTCGACGACGTCTTCGGCGTGATTGCTCAGACCGATCTGGTGGTTGCCACCCGTTTTCATAATGTGCTGTGCTCGCTCATGCTTGGTCGACCGGTTGTCTCAATTGGCTATGCTGCTAAAAATGACGCCTTGCTGACGGAGATGGGGCTTGCGGGCTATGGCCAGCATATCGAGACATTTGACGTTGCCCGGCTTCAAGAGCAGTTCTTATCGCTAGTGAGTAATCATTCCGCCGCCCTCCATTCCATCGATGCAACGAATCATCTCTACCGTCAAATGCTAGACCGGCAGTACGACCGCCTCTTTGCCACATCAACAGAGTCAGTTCAAGCCGTCCACGCTTACACATAATCAGGAGGAAGAAATGCGAGTTCTCGTTACCGGACACAAGGGATACATTGGCGCGGTGCTGGTGCCCTTACTCCAGGCCAACGGAGATGAGGTAGTTGGCTTGGATACGGATCTCTATGCGCGCTGTACTTTTACAGGAACAGTACCGGCCATACCGGCGCTCCATAAGGATATCCGCGACATCACGCTTGATGATGTGGAAGGCTTTGATGCCGTCATTCACTTAGCCGCCCTCTCTAATGACCCGCTAGGCAATATCAACCCAAATCTCACCTATGACATCAACTACCGAGCGTCAGTCAGGTTGGCTGAATTGGCCAAAGAGGCTGGCGCATCCCGCTACCTCTTCGCCTCATCATGCAGTACCTACGGTGCGGCCGGCGAAGGAATGCTGACCGAAGAGGCCGATTTCAATCCGGTGACGCCTTACGGAGAATCTAAGGTCATGGTGGAACAGCAAGTCGCCAAGCTGGCTGACGACGACTTCAGCCCCACCTTCTTGCGCAATGCCACGGCTTATGGCCTGTCACCCCGCCACCGGTTTGATATTGTGTTGAACAATTTGACCGCCTGGGCCTATACGACAGGTCTGGTCTACCTGAAAAGCGATGGGTCTCCCTGGCGGCCCATTGTACATATTGAAGATATCTCGCGTGCGTTTGTTGCGATTCTCAATGCACCGCGTGAGAAGATCCACAACGAAGCCTTCAACGTTGGCCGTAACGAAGAGAACTATCGTATTCGCGAGTTGGCCGAAATCGTGGCAGAGACCGTGCCCAATAGCCGCGTAGAGTACGCCGAAGGCGCTGAGCCCGACACGCGAACCTATCGAGTCGACTTCAGCAAAATTGCGCAGGTGCTGCCCGAATTTCAACCCCAGTGGACCGCACGCCGAGGCGCGCAAGAACTTTACGATGCCTATCGTCAATCTGACATCACGCTGGAAGAATTCGAAGGACCCAAGTACAAACGTGTCGATCACATCAAGCTGCTTATGATCCAGGATCTGCTCGATGTCGAACTGCGCTGGAAGCAGCCCGTGACAGCCTGATTTCCCACAAGTGCAAGTCGACTGTTTAATCACAAGGTGACATAAAATGTCTGAGCTACTGCAAACAATGCCGGTGGAGAGCAAGACGAACGCCACTGGCGCCCATTGTCGATTCTGCGAGGCGCCGCTGCATACGACCGTTGTCGATCTCGGTATGTCTCCTCTCTGTGAAAGCTATCTCAGCGCCGACCAGCTGAACCAAATGGAGCCCTTCTATCCGCTGCACGTCTACGTCTGCGACCAGTGCTTCCTCGTCCAGTTGGAGGAGTATGTCAGTCCGGAGCATATTTTTACTGAATATGCCTATTTCTCCTCCTATGCCGAGACGTGGCTCCAGCATGCCAAGGCATACACCGATGCGATGGTCGCGCGGTTTGGCTATGATGAGGATTCCCATGTCGTGGAACTCGCCAGCAATGATGGGTACCTACTCCAATACTTTGTCGCGAAAGGGATCCCGGCTCTCGGCGTCGAGCCGGCCGCTAACGTTGCCAAGGTCGCGAGGGAGAAGGGGGTGCCGACCCGCGTCGAGTTTTTCGGCGTGGCGTGCGCCCACCGTATGCGAGAAGCAGGGTTGCATGCCGATCTGCTCATCGGCAACAACGTGCTTGCCCAGGTGCCCGATCTCAACGATTTTGTGACGGGCATGAAGATTCTGCTGGCCCCAGGTGGTGTAGTCACGTTGGAATTCCCACACCTTATGTGCCTGGTGGCCGAGAATCAGTTCGATACGATCTATCACGAGCACTTTTCCTACTTCAGCCTGATCACAGCGGAAAAGATCTTCGCCGCCCACGGACTGCGGCTCTTTGATGTCGAGGAGTTATCGACCCATGGCGGATCGCTCCGGGTTTATGGGTGCCATGACGATGATACAACCAATCCGGTGAGCAAGCGCGTAACCGCGCTGCGCACGCGGGAACTGGAGGCCGGCGTGGTCGATCTGGCCTACTATGCAGCGTTTGACGAGCAGGTCAAGGAGACGAAGCGAGTGCTGCTTGACTTCCTGATTCAGGCCAAGTGTCAAGGCAAGACGATCGTCGGCTATGGCGCACCGGGTAAGGGAAATACCCTCCTCAACTACTGCGGCATTCGTACAGACTTTCTGGACTATACCGTAGATCGCAATCCGTACAAGCAGGGTAAGTTCCTGCCTGGAACCCATATCCCCATTCATCATCCGGATGAGATCGTTGCCACCAAACCCGACTATATCTTGATCTTGCCGTGGAACTTTAGGGATGAAATCATGGCCCAAATGTCTCACGTCCGCGAATGGAACGGTCAGTTTGTGGCGCCGATTCCACAGGTTACAGTCTACCCATAAAGATTGGACGGGGGCTATCGCTGCCCTGTGATAAGTAGTGTTCTTGAGCCACTCAAGGTAGTGTTCCTCACCCACTCGCCCTTTTCCGGCTACGCCAGGCCGTCTGTGAGGAGTCGAGCCTGCGGTTTCGGGCATCCAGCCCGGGCGTATCTCAGAGACCCATGATTCCCTCCTATAATCCAAACGAATCGTGATTCCCTAACGTAGTCTAGCTTGTTGACCGGTGGAAACGACTCCGGCGCCACGTGCAGCGCCGGGGTCGTATTCGGCGCGGCCGAGATGCTTACCTCTCAAGGAGAATGAGATGATTTTTCAACCAACTGGACTAGCCGGCGCGTATGTAATTCAAGTCGAGCAACTGACCGATGAACGGGGCTTTTTTGCCCGCTCTTGGTGTCAACGCGACTTCGAAGCCCATGGGCTGAACCCACGGTTGGCCCAATGCAATATTTCCTACAATCGGCGGCAGGACACACTACGCGGCATGCACTATCAGGTCGCTCCTCATGAAGAAGCCAAGCTGGTGCGCTGCACGCAGGGCGCTATCTATGACGTGATCGTTGATCTGCGGCCATCTTCACCCACCTATCTGCACTACTTCGGTATCACGCTGACGCCAACCGAGCGCAATATGCTCTATGTGCCCGAAGGCTTCGCACACGGCTTCCTAACACTGGCCGATGATACGGAAGTCTTCTACCAGATGTCAGAATTCTACGTGCCGGGCGCAGCGTGCGGTTTCCGCTGGGATGATCCGGCCGTGGGCATTGCTTGGCCCCGCGCCGTCAGTGTGATCTCCGAGCGGGATGCTGCCTATCCTGACCTGCAACCAGAACTCGCCAGGTGAATCCGATGAGCGTAAAAGAACGTCCCATAACCGATATCATCCCGGCAACCAACTTGGCTGTAACCAGTCAAGAGATGCATTGCCTCGTTGAAGAACTCTATCCAATCTGCCGCAGTATTACCGGCGACGGCGTGCGTGAATCGCTGGGCATTCTGCAGCGCTATATTCCGCTGGTCGTACACGAAGTGCCGACCGGCACGGCGGTTTTCGACTGGACGGTTCCGAATGAATGGAATATTCGGGCCGCTTGGATCAAGGATCCCGAGGGCAATACGGTCGTCGATTTCGCCGATTCGAGCCTGCATATCGTCAGTTACAGCATGCCGATCCATGCGACCATGTCCTTGGCGCATCTCAAGCAGCATCTGCATACCATTCCGGAACAACCCACTTTGATTCCCTATCGTACATCCTATTATCGGGAAACATGGGGCTTCTGCCTCGCCCAGAAGATGTTGGACGGCCTGCCCGACGGCGATTATGAGGTCTACATCGATGCTACGCTGGCGCCCGGTCACCTAACCTACGGCGAGTTCCTATTGCCCGGCGCCAGCGAGGACGAGATTCTCATCTCCTGTCACTGCTGCCACCCGTCTCTCTGCAATGACAACCTGTCCGGCATGGCCCTCGCGACGTTTCTCGCCCGCGCCTTGGAACAATGGCCCAGGCGCTATTCATACCGGTTCCTGTTCCTGCCCGGCACCATCGGCGCAATCACTTGGCTAAGCCGCAACGAGGACCAGGCGAACCATATCAAGCATGGTCTGGTCGTCGCCTGCGTGGGTGATGCGGGCAGTATGACTTACAAGCGCAGCCGGCAGGGAAACGCTGAGATAGACCGGGCGGCCATCCATGTGCTGGCATCCAAGGGGCAGCCTTTTGAGGTGCTGGATTTCTCGCCCTATGGATATGATGAGCGCCAGTACTGTTCGCCTGGGTTCAATTTGGCGGTAGGGAGCTTGACCCGCACTCCCCACGGTCGTTTTCCCGAGTATCACACATCGGCTGACGATCCGGCTTTTGTCAAGCCGGCGGCGCTGGCAGATTCATTGCGCACGTACCTGAGCGTCTGCGACGTCCTCGAACACAATCGTATCTATCGCAATACCAATCCCAAATGCGAACCGCAATTAGGGCGGCGTGGACTCTACAGTGCATTTGGGGGGCGCCCGGATGCGAAGGCCAGCGAAATGGCCATGCTCTGGACACTCAATTATTCCGATGGCACGCACTCGCTGCTCGACATCGCCAGACTATCGGGACTTGAATTCTCTATTATCCGAAACGTAGCCGGTATTCTGGAAGATCATGCATTGCTAGAACCCGCGAACCGTTGAAGCGGCGAGCTTGAAAAGGAGACACACTATGGCCATCAACTCTGCTTTGTCCAGCAATGGCGCCGATTCCTCGCGGGCGAAGAGCGAGGCGTTGCCCTGGATTGCAAATTTCACCAATTCAAATCAACTGCGCACGCGTAGTCACGCCGTCATCCCTGGCGGCGCCCATACCTATGCCAAAGGAGATGATCAATATCCTGCGCTGTCCCCGGGATTCATTGCTCGTGGTACAGGCTGCCACGTCTGGGACGTGGACGGTAATGAATTCATCGAATACGGCATGGGGTTACGGTCGGTCACGCTGGGGCACGCGTATCCGTCGGTCGTCGAGGCGGCTTACGGCTCCATGCAAGAGGGCATCAACTTCACGCGGCCGGCGGCCATTGAGGTCGACTGTGCGGAGCAACTGCTCGATCTGATCCCAGGAGCCGACATGGTAAAGTTCGCCAAGAACGGTTCTGACGCGACGACCGCCGCCGTAAAGCTGGCCCGAGCGCATACGGGGCGGGATCTGGTTGGCATCTGCATTGATCATCCTTTTTTTTCGGTTGACGACTGGTTTATTGGCGCATCGCCTATGAATGCCGGCATCCCTCAGGTAATTCAGGAACTCACCGTCACCTTCCGCTACAACGATCCGGCCAGCGTCGAGGCCGTCTTCGAGCAGTATCCGGGACGCATTGCCTGCCTTATCATGGAGCCGGAGAAGTATAGCCCGCCAGAGGACAACTTCCTGCATGAGGTCAAGCGGCTCTGTCACGAGCATGGCGCGCTTCTGGTATTCGATGAAATCATTACCGGCTTTCGCCACGGACTACATGGCGCGCAAGGCAAGTACAACGTCGTGCCCGATCTTTCGACCTTTGGCAAAGCGTTGGGTAACGGCTTCTCGATTGCGGCCCTGGTGGGCCGACGGGAGATCATGGAACTAGGTGGCCTCCATCACGACCGGGAGCGCGTCTTTCTGCTCTCCACCACCTATGGCGCAGAGAGTCATTCTTTGGCTGCTGCCATCGAGACCATGCGCATTTACCGAGAGGAGGATGTGATCGGCCATCTCAACCGCCAGGGCGTCCGGCTGGCGGACGGCATTCGCCAGGCGGTGAATGCCCAGGGGCTAGATGCCTACGTCGATGTGGTGGGTTTCCCCTGTAATCTGGTCTACGGGACGCGCGATCACGAGGGCAACCCCTCCCAGTTCTTCCGGGCGCTCTTCATGCAAGAGACGATTAAGCGGGGGCTGCTGATGCCATCGCTGATCGTTAGCTATTCCCACACGGACGAAGACATAGATTGCACAGTCGAAGCGATCTACGACGCTCTTTTTGTCTACGGACGTGCGCTGGAAGACGGCGTGGAGCGCTATCTGGTCGGCGGTCCGACCCGGCCAGTCTTCCGGCGCTACAACACACAGTCTGAGTTGGGCAAGGGAGCGCATCAGGCACGGTCCCGGTAATCCACGCGGTCGCTGGTTCTAGACAGTGTATCGAGTTCAATAGACGTGACGATGAGCAGCCGCTGATCGCTACGGCGCTAGCATGCTGGCGCCGTAGCGATCCGTGCTAATAAGGGGGACATATGAAGGTTGTGCTATTTTGCGGCGGTTTGGGAACGCGGCTACGCGAATACTCTGAAACCATTCCCAAGCCGATGGCCGAAATCGGCTTTCGGCCGATCATCTGGACCTTGATGAAGTACTATGCCCATTTTGGACACCGGGACTTCATTCTGTGCCTCGGTTACCGGGGCGACTACATCAAGCGTTATTTCCTGGAGTACGATGAGTGTCTATCCAACGACTTCATCATGTCCCAAGGCGGGCGCAACGTCCATCTCTATAACAGCGATATTAGCGACTGGAACATCACCTTTGTCGACACGGGGCAGCATTCCAACATTGGCGAGCGCCTCAAAGCGGTACAGAAGCATTTAGATGGCGAGGAGTACTTCATGGCCAATTATTCGGACGGGCTGAGTGATCTCGACCTGGACGGTTATCTGGAATTCTTCCGTGAACAAAACAAGATCGCCAGTTTTCTCTCGGTGCGCCCCTCACAGTCCTTTCATCGCGTCAGTGACGACCATGCCGGGACCGTGACCGACATCAGCCCCATCGATGATGGCGACTTCTGGATCAACGGCGGCTTCTTTATCTTCCGTCATGATATCTTTGACTATATGCAGGAGGGCGAAGAACTTGTGGTGGAGCCCTTCCAACGTCTCATAGCTCAGCAAGAACTGGTCACCTATCGCAATCCTGGTTTCTGGGCCTGCATGGACACCTTCAAAGAGAAAAAGATGTTTGATGACATGCATGCCGCTGGCAACATGCCTTGGGCAGTCTGGGATCGACCCGAAGATGGCCTGAGGCGAAATATTCGGGTTCAGATCGACAAGAACCACGGTGAGCGCGTATTGCTCGATCGCTCACATCTTGTCCCGCTCTATCACCCTGCCGACTGATGCCAGGGGCAGGCGGAGTCGCCCCTGGCCATAACTGACAAAGGGAGAATAATGCAGCAACTACGCTTCGATTGGGAACAAGATGAAGCGCCTTGGATACTTTGCCTGGGTGCACACAGCGACGATATCGAGATCGGGTGCGGCGGCACCATTCTGCGCCTGATCCAGGCCTATCCCCGCCTGCGCTTTCACTGGATCGTTTTTAGCGCCTCTGAGATGCGCAGGCGTGAGGCAGTCGCCAGCGCCCGGGATTTCCTGGATGGCGCTCAAGACTGTCAGATTGTGGTGAAATCCTTTCGTGACGGCTACTTCCCGTATGACGGGGCGCAAATCAAGGACTACTTCGAAGAAATCAAGCAGACTGTATCCCCTGCGCTAGTGCTGACGCACTATCGAGAGGATTGGCATCAGGATCACCGTGTCATTAATGAGTTGACCTGGAACACCTTTCGCGATCATCTGATTCTGGAGTACGAAATCCCCAAATATGATGGTGGTTTGGGCTCGCCTAATGTCTTTGTACCCTTGAAGCGAGAGGTGCTGGAGCGCAAGCTGGATTTGCTGATGGACCATTTCCAGACTCAGGCGAACAAGCATTGGTTTACGCGACAGACTTTCCGGTCAATTCTCTCCCTACGCGGCGTCGAGTCGCGTGCACCGGAGCAGGGGGCTGAGGCCTTCTATAGTCGCAAGCAGATCTTATTGGGCGCGGCCAACGCGGGAGCGCCCGCATCCGAGCCCTTTGTTGAAATGACGACAGTCGGATAGTCCAAGGCTGCAGGAGTGAATCATGCGTCATTCAAATCGTAAGCAAGCCATTGATGTCAAGAGGTGGCCTCGCAATTCTTCCATGATGGAGAAACGGATAGCCATGCCGGTGACCATCGGTCTAATGGTACTGGTGATGAGCGGTGCAGCAAGCTTCTTGGCATGGGATCGCTTGGGCATTGAGCACCGTCTGGCCGATTGGCTTAGCATCAACACGGATTGGCTCGTGGCGCCAGCGATGGAGATCAACATGCAGATCAACGCAGCCGCTAACGACGGACCGGCGTCGACTGCCCGAGATCAGTCGGCAAGTGGGCCTCTCTTCGTGATGCCCGAAAACCAGCGCTATTTCACCGATGGCAGCGGCAACGCCGTCTACCTGACCGGCTCTCATACTTGGTCAAGCTTTCAGGATAACGGTGGCTCCGATCCGCCGCCTGCCTTTGACTATGAGCAGTATCTGGACTTCCTGTTGGCTCATAACCACAATTTTTTCCGACTGTGGACGTGGGAGGAATCGCGCTGGACGACGGAGACGGTGGATGATGACTACTGGTTTAGTCCCATGCCGCCATTTGCGCGCACCGGTCCCGGGACTGCCCTCGATGGCAAGCCCAAGTGGGATCTTACCCGGTTCGAACAGGCCTACTTTGATCGCATGTATGACCGTGTCAGTGCCGCAGATGATCGTGGTATTTATGTAGCGGTCGTGCTCTTCAACGGCTGGAGCGTCGCCAGCCAGAAAGGAGGATTCGGCGCCAACAATCCATGGAATGGTCATCCCTTCAACGCCGCTAACAATATCAATGGCATCGACGGCGACCGCAATGGCGACAACAGCGGAGAGGAGAGCCATGAATTGGGCAACGACGAACTGCTCGCCATTCAGGAAGCCTATGTGCGTAAGGTTATCGATACGGTCAACGGTCTGGATAACGCGCTCTACGAGATCAGCAATGAGAGCCATGCGCAATCGACAGCATGGCAATATCATATGATTGATCTCATCAACGAGTATCAGGCGACAAAACCCAAGCAACATCCCGTCGGCATGACGGTTGAATGGCCCAATGGCGACAATGATGAACTTTTCGCCAGCGATGCCGACTGGATTGCGCCCAATGCCTACTACGATCCGCCACCAGCAGACGGCAGCAAGGTGATCATTGCCGATACGGATCACATTTGGGGCATCGGCGGCGATCGTACCTGGGTCTGGCAGAGCTTTACCCGAGGTATCAATCCTATCTTCATGGACGGCTATGACGGCGCGGGCTATGGCGTCGGTGGGGCGGGCTTCGACTTCGACGATCCCCAATGGGTGAGCCTGCGCCGTAACATGGGCTACACTCGCTGGTACGCCGAACGGATGGACTTACAGGCCATGACGCCCAGAACCGACCTTTGCGGCACGGGCTACTGCCTTGCCAAGCCGTCCGCTGTCAGCGCCCAGTTTTTGATATACGATCCATGGGATATCGAATTTTGGGTCGATCTCACGGCCGTCGAAGGTACAATGCGGCTTGAGTGGTTCAACCCCGAGACAGGCGAAACCATCGCCGGCGGCACGGTTAGGGGCGGAGATGTCCCGGCCTTTTCGTCTCCCTTTGATGGCGATTCGGTACTCTATCTCTACCAAGAAGGGCCGGATTTGCCGAACAAGCTCTTTCTGCCGGTTATCGGGCGCCGTGATGACGATGCCAGGTCGACGCCGCTGCCAGACGCTAGTACAGCTTGGCACGAATAGTCATACAGATTGCGGTGCCGGCTCTCGGCCCCCGGCCCCAATCCGGGCGAAGGCTTTGCCGGCTCGTGCCAAGCGTTCCCCCCACGATTGGGAGCTAGGGGGGATCTTCGTATGTTGAGTTTTCGAAGTCTTGCCTGCAGCACAGGAGGACTATCTGCTCCTCGCGTATCATGAACATATCGCATCCCACCCGATTGCGACTGTCAATCACATGATCGATCAAATTCTGGAAGTTGACTGGTCGCCTAAAATTGGTGATCCAACAACACTGGGCTGGGCAACGACGGCCGGATACCTTCTTGCTGCGGCACTTAGTCTTATTTGTGCCCTTCGTGCCAGAGTTGATTCGGATGGCCAACCCGTGCTTCAGCAATCTATGCTGTGGCTGCTATTGAGCTGTGGACTTGGTCTGCTGGGGATCAACAAACAACTGGATCTTCAAACCTGGCTGATTGCCGTGGCTCGAAATGTTGCGCTTCAGCAAGGCTGGTATGCCAGGCGCGATAGTGTGCAGGTTTGGTTTGTCGCGTGGGTGATCCTGATCAGCCTCATCATCTTATTCGGAAGCATGATGCGATTCCGGCGCCATGGGCGGCAGTACATGTTTGAACTGTTCGGCCTACTATTCATTCTGCGTTTTCTGATTGTTCGGACTGCTTCTATTCTCGGCGTATCGCTGCCGAGGCTGTCGCGCTTTACCGGGGGCGTCGCCCTAAATTGGGTACTTGAATTCGTGGGAATCTCCATTATTCTTTTGGCGATATCATACCGGCTACTCTTCCATCCCCACCGAACAGCTGGGTAACCCATCAGCACGTGAACTGTTGGCGTCTACTGGGGCTCCAACGAGCCCGGCTCAAAATGCACTTACTCTGATTGGAAGAGGTGAAGGGCTGCCTGCAGATCGCTTTCGTTTATTCTGAAAGGAGACTCCTGCAATGGACATGTCTCGTCAGATTGTCCGTGACTTGAGAATGAACTATAAGGTCATCAAGGCGCAGCTTGATGGCTTAAGCGGCGAGGATGTACAGGTGCCACCACACTTCGGCCAACATTTTGGTTGGAATTTGGGATATATCGTATATATCCGCGGGCGCATGATAGCACTACTTGGCATAGAACCGCTGTGGGACGAGGCCGGCTACGAACGTTACGCTGCATACGATCGGTTATTGATGATAGCCGAACCAGGCTTGGCGTTGCATGAGGTGGTTACTGACCTAACCAACGCTCAGGAGCATCTATTAGCGCAGATCAAGCGTATGGCCAATATTGACTTTGACGCAACGCCTGCAGGACAAGATCGTCCACTTGGCCCTCAACTACGTGATCTTGTCTGGCTGGAAACATACCACGCAGGACAAATGGCTGGGCTCCGTCAACTCGCCGACGCAAATGATTCATGAGCGCGCGGACGCAGACACCAACTACTGAACTGGAGGTGTGACGAGATCATTAGTTTTGCCAGCTGCAGTGGCAGACTCGGCTTCGACACGCCGACACTTCGATAGGCTCAATCCAAGCAGGCTTAGTCCAAGCCGGCTCAGCCAGCGCTTCAGGGTAGCCGTCGCCTGAGCCTGTCGAAGGCAAAGGCGGTCGCGTCCACGAAAGCCATATTCTCGTAAAGATTTCAGAATTTAAGGCCCTGCGAGCGCTGCAATCACTCGAAGCAATAGGAGTTTGACAACCATGAAAGTACTTGTGACCGGCGGCGCCGGCTATATTGGCAGCATCGTCGTCGAACAACTTGTGGCGACAGGAGAAGCTGTCGTCGTTCTGGACAATCTTTATCAGGGGCACGTCGCGGCAGTCCACCCTGACGCTCGCTTTGTTGAAGGGGATCTGGCCAATCCGGCTATCATAGAATCCATTATGAAAAGTGAGCGTCCGGACGCCATCATGCACTTTGCGTCTCACACGCTTGTGGGCGAATCTTGGGAAGATCCCTGGCGGTACCTGGGCGAAAACGTGGTTAACGGCATCAACCTGCTGCAGAGCGCCACCAGACATGGGGTTTCGAAGTTCATTCTCTCCTCAACAGCCAATCTCTTCGATGACCCCGAACAGATGCCGATCGGCGAAAGCGAGCGCATCGTGCCCGGCAGCCCCTATGGCGAGTCGAAGAACATTTTAGAACGGCTGCTGTTTTGGCTGGATCAGACAAACGGGTTGCGCTACGCGGCGCTACGCTACTTCAATGCTGCCGGAGCCTCTACAACACGGGGCGAGGACCATACCCCGGAATATCATCTCATCCCCATTGTTTTGCAGGTTGCCCTCGGTCAACGGGAAAAGGTCTACATCTTTGGCGATGATTACCCAACGCGCGACGGCACGTGCGTACGCGATTATGTACATGTGGTTGACTTGGCCCAGGCGCACATCTTGGCCCTGCGTGCGCTTGATGACGGCAGTTGCACCTACAACCTTGGCACGGGGCAAGGCTTCTCGGTTCGGGAGGTCATCGACATGGCGCGGGAGATTACGGGCCACCCCATTCCCGCTGCAATCGCGCCCCGCCGCCCTGGTGATCCCGCGACCCTCATTGCGAGCAGCGACAAGATCCGCTGCCAGTTAGGCTGGACCCCTCGCCATGCTACGTTGCGTGACATGATGGAGAGCGCCTGGCGTTGGCATCAAAGCCACCCCGAAGGGTATGCGAAGCAGCGGGCGCCCAATCACTTGCGTGCGTCTAGCGAAGTGCGGCTACCGACCGATGAAATTGTCACGCTGTGACCGTTGCTACGCTGTGGGAAACAGCCGAGGAACGGACGAAATTGGAAACCTTGCGCGATTGGGGCGCACATCACTGCAGATCCACGCACTCGTGAGCAGAAGATTTGATTTCAGATCATCGCTACACTGATTACAAGGATCCTCTACTTGATAAATACTTGTATTTCAGGTAGCATTACCTCTAATGTTGTTGACGATCCACCGAAATAATTCTGTCAGCATCATGCAAACCTAAGGACTGCTCCGGCCTCACCTCACCCCGATAAACAGTAATGAATACGTAGAGAAGGGTTGTTGCGAACCGCGCTCGTGACAAGTCGTGTTCGTGTAGCTCGTAAAGACGTCTCGGCCTGTCACCTAGGCACTCACCTTCGACTGGGTTCTTTATCCTCTCCCCCTCCTGGAGCGGGTGGTGCATGCAAGGAGGAGATTGATGGTAAGTACGAATCTAACCCCACAGACGATGTCCAAAGGCCCTGTTTGGAGCGATGATTGGCCATAACATGTGTCGAGGTCGAAGCAGCGTGGGGGAAGGCGTTTTGCTGCCTTCCCCCACGCTGTTCCCCGGAGTGCCACCCCGTTAGAATCGCCCGCATCTCGTTCGATCCCTCTACTGTTCGCTTAGGCTCCTAAGCCGACTCATTCGCAAGTGATTGAATCCAGGAAATGACGTCAGTCAAATCGGCGCGCCTGCCACGTGTGGTGATTGCAGAATAGTCAGCCGCTGTAAAACTCTTTTCGAGCACAACCAATCTTTCCAACGCGCCAACATGAAGGTGATGCTTGTCGTCCGTTTGTTGCGTGATAAAGGCATACAGTGCAACGGCTAGACTCGCTTCTTGCACGCTGTATTGCTCGCTCTCAAGGACGCCGGCTAGTCCAGCCAAGACTTCAAGCGTCAGCGCAAGGTTATCTGCCTCGCTTGCGATCTGAAGCGCTTGATGATAGTAGCGACCGGCTTCGTCGTAGGCACTCAACGCTACGGACGTTGCGCCCAGATTGCTCAAACAATTGACCAATAGATCGCGTTCGCCAAACTCTTTTTGAAGCTCCAGGCATTCCAACAGGTGCTGCTTGGCTTCGCCATATTCTCCCAGCTTATACTCGACATAACCTAAGTTGTTGAGCGACGTGGATATGCCGCGGCGGTCGTTGAGCCGACGCCGTGTTGCTAGACATTCACGGTGCCGTTGACGCGCGACCTTCGTTTCGCCTAGCTGTTCCGCAACGTTGCCCAGATTATTGAGAACGTCAGCAAGGCCGTAAGGATCGTTCAACTGGCGGTATATGTCACGCGCCGCCTCGAAAAGATCACGCGCCTGCTCCAACTTTGATTGTTCTGCAGCAATAATTGCCAGGTGTTGCAGCGTCCAAGCGATACCATCAAGATTGTGCGCGGCTCCGAAAATTTCCAGACTTGCGCGACAGTGCTTCTCAGCCAGCTGATAGTCGCCGGATTTGCGGGCGATCGCGCCAAGATAGCGCAGCCCCAAGGCAACATCATGTGCCTGTCGGGATGGATCCACTTCATGATTGCGATCAAGCAACTCGATCCCCTCCGTCAACAATTGCTTGGCTTGCTGATATTGACCCAGCCGGTAGGCAAAATAGCCTTGCCGGACCAAGAGCCGGCCGCGCAAGAATGCGAGCTCAACCGGGTCAACGGCAGGAGACTGCACCGCTGAGAGGGCTTCCGCGGCGATACGAAACATATATTCCGCCTCGAAGACCCATCCTTGCACGCTATAGAGGCGACTGAGCGGCAGAATGCTTTGGTCAATCTCGGCAAGCTTGGCATGTTCTACCGCCCAATGCCAGGCTGCGCGCACGTTGTCGATTTCGAGTAGAATCGTATCCGCCGCACTTCGTCGCGTAGTCTCCTTTAACTGGTCGCTGTAGCTTCGCAAGAACGCAGCATAGTAGCTGCAATGGCGTGCCAGCACGGCTCGTTGTTGTTCTGGCGATTGTCCCATGCGCTCGATGGCACATTGGCGGAGGATTTCATGGATAAGGTAACGACCGGCCCGATCGCTGTGCACCATGGACTTGTCGATCAAGGATGCAAGTGTGCTCAGATCCACTTCTGCAACCTGTGCCGCCGCCGCCCATGAAAATCCGCCTCTGAAGTAGGCAAGTTTGCCCACAGCATCGCGTTCATCTTCGGAAAGCAACTGCCAACTGTTTTCAAAGAGCGCAGCGATGCTGCGATGACGCTCGGGAATATCGCGGGCTTTTATCGGCAGAAACATAAGGCTATGGAAGATCTCAGCGGCAATATCGGCCAGCGACATCACACGCGTCCATGTTGCTGCAAGCTCGAGTGCCAAAGGCGATCCCTCGACCATTTGGCAGATTTTGATAATGGCTAGCCGGTCATTGTCATCATGTTTGTTTTCAGGATGTATGCGTTCCAGATGCATTGTGAAGAGATGAACGGCACCGTAATCGTGCCATGTCTCCGGAAAATCTTCCTCAACAAGTGCGTGCAAGCGTTCCCTACCTGCGTCGATCGCTGGATATGCCAGCCCCTCAACGGGCAGTACCCATTCCGTCTGAACGTTGAGTCGTTCAATCGTCGTGGCCAGGACCTTAACGCCGGGGGCCTGTTCAATCAATTCGGTGAGAAAAGCCTCTCCGCCCGACTGTGCTTCTTCTACGGATGATGTATCACCACGCATCAGCATATTTTCGAAATTATCCAGCAGTAAGAGAATGGATTTCTCGCGTAGATAGTTGAAGAGCTGGATTTTTGGATCTGTGGTGCGATGGAGTTCCAGCCCGACTGCCGTGGCAATTGCCTGAATGAGCATTGGGATTGATGCAGCCTCGTTTAGGGCAGTAACATAAACCCCATCTGCAAAAGCGTCGACCCCTACGAAAGCAGCTTCCACTGCAAGCCGGGTCTTGCCGATGCCACTGGGACCGACCAGAGTCAGGAGGCGGCAAGTAGAATCTGTTCTTAATAAGCGACCAATCGTTGTCAACTCTTCGTCACGGCCAACAAAGGGCGTAGCATGGACAGGTAGGTTGTGACGCCGCTGCATTCTGGCCGGGTGATTGAGGGCTTCATCTATGGTGACCTCGGGCTCGCTGCCGGTATCGTCGTGTCGACTGCCCGCTGCCGACTGTTGATCGTCTACGACATCGATTGTGTCGAGATTCGGTTCAAAAAGTCCAACCGCGGGCGACTGCAGCATATTCGATCGGATCGTTTCATAGAGTGCGTTGGTGTTGGCGTCCGGCGTCTGGCTTAGCTCTGACTCTAACACCGTGATACAGGTATCGTATTGACGTAAGGCTGCGTCTTTGTTTCCGCTCCAGGCATAAAGGCGCATTAATTCCTGGTGAACCGGTTCATGCCATGGCGTAAGCTCAAGCCAGAGGCGGGCAACCTGAAGCGCTGCCTGGAAATTCTGTTGTGCGCTGTATCCTTCAACGAGTCTGCTCAAGGCGCCTACGAGATCGTTGCGAATCTGTTCGGATTCAAAGAAGCGCCAGTCATCGAAGTTTGGGCTGTCTTTGAAGCTGAATCCGCTCATGAAGTCGCCCTTGTATAACTCGACCACGCGAGTCAATGGCTTCATGCAGCGAGGGCAAACGCTTGCAATCGGGTGACCATGGTGCGCGCACAAATCTAGGTTGTGGCGAAATTGGTGTACATCAAGCCAGAATTTTTCCTGTTCATTTAGCCCCACACTGTCCCGATCGACCAGTAACCAGTCGTTGCCAAGCGCGCGACGCAACACGGCTATTTCGCGCCGCAAATAAGAATATGCGAGCGTCGGTTCCGTGTCCGGCCAAAGCAACGTCATCAGCGCCTGTCGCTGGCTGAGTCGACGGCTTGTGGCGAGATAGGCCAGCAGCGCAAAGGATTTACGCCGACTGATTTTGATGGGGTAGAGCTGCGGAGATTGACTATCGATTTGCGCTACAACATCATCCGTAAGTGGTAGATCGTCGGGCCACGATAACGCACCCAACTGTGGCGTGCCGAGCAACGCCAATCTGAATCTGCGCGGTTGTGTGTCCTGGTCCATTATCCGTACTCCGGGTTACGCAGCCGATGGTGCACATTGAATCGGGGGCAACGCGGCGGGTTTGCAGGACTCTTTCTGTACTGATTGTATACGAAAATGCTGCAATTGACCAGCAATTCCCATGCATTTCCCGCGTGATGCGCGCGATGAGCAGAATGAGGGGCGACTTTGATGTATACCCCGTAATGCACATATCGGGGGCTGGATGAAGAAAACTTGGGCGTTTTTTGTGGACAAATTGTGCTATAATAGGACTAGCAAATACGTCGGTTGTGCTCGTACGCGCGACAGGCACGGTCCTGCCGCTGGTTCCGTCCAGCTTGGGGCTTTCATAACCTCATATCTTGGATCTGGAACCCTGGCGGCCTTGGCTTGTCAGGGTTTTGTCATTTTAGAGGAAGAATGATTGATTCAGCATCCTACAAGGAGGTAGATGATGCAATGGATTCGGTGGTTCAACGAGTTGACGATTGCGGACGTCTCCAAGGTCGGCGGCAAGAACGCCAGCCTGGGCGAAATGATCCGCGAGTTGACCCCCAAAGGGGTCGCTATTCCCAACGGGTTTGCCGTCACGGCAGACGCCTACCACGCGTTCATTCGCTACAATGAGTTGGAAAATAGCATCCACGAAATCCTGGAAGGACTCGACACCCACGATGTCCACGACCTGTTGACGCGGACCGGTCAAGTGCGCCGGCTGATTCTCAGCGGCGATTTCCCAGATGACATGAGCGAAGAGATCGTCGAGAACTACTGGCGGCTGAGTGAGGAGTACGGCATGCGCTCGGCCGATGTCGCGGTGCGCTCTTCGGCTACGGCTGAAGACTTGCCAAACGCCAGCTTTGCCGGTCAGCAGGAGACCTATCTCAACGTCCATGGTGAGGCGATGCTGCTGGAGTCCGTCAAGAAATGCTTCGCCAGCCTCTTTACGCCACGCGCGACCAGCTACCGCGAGGACATGGGCTTCAATCACTTTGATGTCGGTCTCTCGGTCGGCATCCAGAAGATGATTCGGTCTGACTTGGCCTCGAGCGGCGTCATCTTCACGCTCGATACCGAGTCAGGTTTCCGCGATGTAGTCTTCGTGACGTCGATCTATGGTTTGGGTGAGAATATCGTCCAGGGCCGGGTGGCGCCGGACGAATTCTACGTCTTCAAGCCAACGCTGGCGCAGGGCTATCGCCCCCTCATCTGGAAGCGACTGGGCACCAAGGAACAGCGCATGGTCTATGATGAGTCGGGCAACAAGCTGGTCAAGAACATCCACGTCTCGACCGAAGACCGCGTGCGTTTCTCTGTCAGCGACAACGACGTGCTCAAGCTGGCGGAGTGGGCCGTAATCATCGAAGATCACTACACCGCGAAGCGAGGTGTGGATACGCCCATGGACATCGAATGGGCGAAGGATGGCAAGACGGGCGATCTCTTCATCGTCCAGGCTCGTCCGGAGACGGTCCACAGCCAGCGTGTTGTGACCGAAATCAACAACTACGTGCTCAACGAAACGGGCGAGACGCTGGTGACCGGTCTGGCTGTAGGCGATAAAATCGCGACTGGCACGGTACGCGTCATCCCTAACGTCAGCCACATCCGCGACTTCCAGTCGGGCGAGATTCTGGTGACCGACATCACCGATCCCGACTGGGAACCGATCATGAAGAAGGCCGCGGCCATCGTCACCAACCGGGGCGGGCGTACCAGCCACGCCGCAATTGTCTCGCGCGAGTTGGGCATTCCCGCCATTGTAGGCTGTGTTGACGCGACCAAGCGGCTTGAGACCGGCCAGCTGGCTACTGTTAGCTGTGCCGAGGGCGAGTCCGGTCACGTCTACGCTGGTGTACTGGACTTCGAGGTGCGCTCAATTGATGTCAGTGAGATGGCCCGGCCACAGACGGCGGTCATGATGAACGTGGGCAGCCCCGAGATCGCCTTCAAGGAATCGGCGATCCCCAACGACGGCGTCGGCCTGGCCCGTATGGAGTTTATCTTCGCCAATTGGGTTCAGGTCCACCCCCTGGCGCTGACGCGCTACGCAACCCTGCCGGATGACGTGAGGGCGCAGGTCGACGAAGTGACGCCGGGCTATGTCGACAAAGTCGAGTTCTTTGTGGACCGGCTGGCTCAAGGTATCGGCACCATTGCCGCTGCCTTCTATCCCAAGGACGTCATCCTGCGCTTGTCCGATTTCAAGACCAATGAGTACGCTCACTTGATTGGCGGTCATCTCTTTGAACCGGAAGAGGCCAATCCCATGATCGGTTGGCGCGGAGCCAGCCGCTACTACCATCCTGACTACAGGGAAGGCTTCGTCCTAGAGATCCAGGCGATCAAGCGCGTACGCGAGCTTTTCGGGCTGACCAACCTCAAGGTGATGGTCCCCTTCTGCCGTACGCCCGATGAGGGCAAGCGGGTGCTCGACGTTATGGCTGACGAAGGTTTGCGCCAGGGGGAAGGAGGACTCGAGGTCTACGTCATGGCCGAGATTCCATCCAACATCCTGATGGCCGACGAGTTTGCCGAACTTTTCGATGGCTTCTCGATCGGTTCCAACGATCTGACCCAGCTGACGTTAGGCGTGGACCGCGACTCGGTCCAGGTTGCTCCGCTCTTCAATGAGCGGATCGACGCGGTCAAGCGCTCGTGCAGCATGCTTATTGAGACGGCACACAAACATGGCCGCAAGGTGGGTATCTGTGGCCAGGCGCCGTCAGACTATCCCGAGTTCGCCGCCTTCCTGGTCGAGGAGGGCATCGACTCCATCAGCCTGATTCCGGATGCGGTGCTACGCACGACGGCTACGATTTTGGAGATCGAGCAGCAGCAGGCGCTGGCGACGGCTTGATGGCGATCGACAATTGATCTGCCGGCCGGGTGCAGCTGAAGACGCACTTCTCTCTGCACCCGGCTGCCGGCAAGGAGGCACCAATGAAAGTGGAAAAAAACGTCAAAGGGCCGCCGATTTTCATTGTCTCCGGTGGGACAGGCGCAGCCGGTGAGTTGTTAACGCGCACGGTACTGGCCCAATTCCCCGGCGTCAAGACAACGCTTACGATCGAACCGCACGTCTACACGGATGAGCAGCTTGATGCCCTTGTCGCCAATGCAGAGGCAGCGGGCGGCGTCATCGTGCATACGCTGGTCGACCATGGCTGCCGCCAAAAGCTACTTGATGTAACTGCCCGCGCCGGCGTCTGGCAATTTGACCTGGCCGGCCCGCTGCTCAACTATCTGGCCGGCGTACTCCAGCAGGAACCGGTCGGTCAGCCCGGTCTCTATCGCCGCTTGCATCAATCCTACTTTGATCGCATCGAAGCCATTGAATTCGCCGTTGCCCACGACGACGGCAAACGCATCGATGAAATCGAAGAGGCGGAGATCGTGCTGGTTGGCGTATCGCGGGTGGGGAAGACGCCGCTGAGCATGTATCTGTCATTTCAGGGCTGGAAGGTGGCCAACGTGCCCTTTGTGCCCGGCGTGCCGCCACCGGACGAATTGCTTCAGGTCCACCCGGGCCGTCTGGTCGGTGTGATCGTCGATCCGGGCCAATTAATTCAACACCGGCAGACGCGGCTTCTCCACGTTGGCGGACCCAACGGTTCCTATGTTGACCGTACGGCGGTGGTGGAAGAATTGCGTGCTGTAAAGCACTTCTTTGCCGGTAAAAAAATCCCCGTTGTCGACGCGTCTGAGAAACCGATCGAGAGCAGCGCCGACGAGGTTATCAAGCTGGTCACGCGACGGGTGCAGCAGGCGAAATAGAGCGTGCGTGCGGGATCTTTGCGGCTAGATATGCCGGGGGCGTGAGATGATCAGACCCTACGCATCGAACACAACCAACAAATCCGATCCCCGGCAGGCCGCCGTCTCAGCGCTCTCGTCTCACGCTTCACGCTTTGTACCCCCACTCGGCGCGTTCGGGAAGCTTCTGCTCTTTCTCTTCAGCCTTATTCTGTTCATCTTCGCCATTTCCCTCATGAAGGCGGGCGCTGAAAGCCTGACGCCGCTGATTCGTGATACCTTACGGATTCAAACGCCGCTGCGTAGCCTGGGCTTTGGCTGGCTCTTTGCCTATGTGATCATGAGCGGTTCTCCCGTTGCTGCCATTGCGCTGACGCTCTTCAATGCCGGCGCGCTGGACGCCGCATCCGCCTTCGCCATGATCACGGGCAGCCGCCTGGGAGCCAGCTTCATTGTATTTGCCATCGGTTTCCTTTACGTACTGCGCGGACGCAGCCGCGCCGCCAGCATGTCCATGGGCCTCCTCTGCCTGACCGTGACGGGCACGACTTTTTCGTTAGCATTCATAGTTGGGCTTCTGATGATCCAACAAGGGTGGCTGACAGGCCTCCACGTTTCATCGGGACCGCTCCTGTCTTCATTCTTCGATCGAGTCTTTGGACCGCTCGTGATACACTGTGCGGCTTTCTTGCCGTCGTGGGGACTCTTTATTTTGGGGCTGGGCGTCATCATGTTGAGCTTCTCACTCTTCGACCGCTGCCTGCCGACCATGGCAATCAAGGAGAGCCAACTTGGTCGGACTGCACGGCTGGTCTATCGACCGTGGGTCATGTTTGTGCTGGGCTCGTTTGTTACCTTGATCTCTATGTCGGTCAGCATTTCATTGGGAATCCTGGTACCCCTGAGCGAAAGGGGCTTCATCCGGCGTGAGAATGTCATCCCCTATATCATGGGCGCAAACGTGACGACCTTCGTAGATACGCTGATTGCCGCGCTGCTGCTCGAAAACCCGGCGGCCTTCAACCTAATCGTAGTCCAAATGGTCAGCATCGTGTTGATATCCGCCGTTATTCTGCTGCTGATCTTTGAGCCCTACGAGCAGTCTGTCCTGCGCTTTGTGGCGTGGGGCGTTGGCTCCAATCGGCACTTGCTCCTTGTCATCATTGCACTTTTTCTGATCCCACTACTGCTGGTGCTGCCATGAACAGATCAAATGGATCGCCAAACCTCTGTATCCTGATTGCGACGGGCGGCGCGCCCCATTCCAACGCCGCCGTCGATAGCGCCTTGCTCTTGGCGCCACCTGACGCACGCTTGATCGTGTTGAGCGTTGCGCCAACACGTGCGTTAGGAGCGCGTGCCGTGAAGATTGCGATGGCTGCAAGGGACCGGGCCGTTGCTGGCGGCTTTTCGGCAGAAGCCATGGTGCGCGTCGGTCGCGCCGGGCCGGAAATTGTGGCGGCCGCCTACGAGGCGAGTGCCCAGCTGGTCGTCGTTGGCGAGCGGCCCCGGCATCGGTTGCGAACCCGCCTCATGGGGTCGGTAACGGCCTATGTGGCCGAGCACGCGCCCTGTCCGGTGCTTATCGCCAAGGGCGCGCCGCAGCCGGTCCAGCGGTTGCTGATCTGCGACAGCGGTGGTGGTGCACCGCCATTGATTCGGCTCTTCGCCGAAGCGAGCTGGCTGCATCCGCTGATCCGCCCGGCGCAGATTCGAGTACTTCATGTGATGTCGCAAATGGTGGCTGCGCCTGGCGTACCGGCGGCCCAGCTTACCGCCGATGCCCGCGAACTGATGGCGCAAGCAACACCTGAAGGCAAGTTGTTAAGCGAGGATGTCATAAGCCTCCGCGCCGATGATTTTGCGGTCGAGGCCAAGGTCCGCCACGGATTGGTGTTGGAAGAGATCATCGAGGAAATGCGTGAGGGCGACTATGACCTGATCGTCATCGGCGCGCACCGTCGCCTGGGTTGGCAGAGCTATCTGCTCACCGACCTCGCCCAAGCCATCATTGCCCACGCCGACCGTTCCGTCCTTTTGCTACGCCGGGGCTAGCGTAGGTGCGGTCGCAACATAGCTGCTCAGACTGATCACGAAGTGGCCCCACAATCACATTTCAGTAGACATAAACGAAAAGATTCGCGAAAATCTGCCCAATCCGCCATATCCGCGTTCTATCTACCTATTTGTTGCATCACGTACGCTTTGCCTAGATCACGCGTCCGGCACTCGTCGGAAGAGTGTCGTGGCATTGTGGCCGCCAAAGCCGAAGGAGTTGTTCATTGCCACATCAATTTTTCGTGTCTGCTTGTGATTGGGGGTGAGGTTTGCGCCGGCCGGCACGTTGGGATCAATCGTTGTCAGGTTGGTCGTTGGTGGCGCCACGCTGTCACGGATGGCCAGCACGCACACAATCGATTCAATCGCGCCGGCGGCGCCCAGCAGATGTCCCGTCATGGATTTTGTGCTGGAGATGTTGACGTCGGATAAGTGCTCGCCCAATAGCCGTGCCAGGGCCAGCAGTTCGGAAATGTCGCCGGCAGCGGTGGCCGTGGCGTGGGCGTTGACGTAATCAAGCTCCTGCGCCGCCATGTGCGCGTCGCACAGCGCGGCCTCCATGCTCAACAACGCGCCCAGGCCCTCGGGATGGGTCGACGTGGCGTGGTAAGCGTCGGCCGACATGCCGCCGCCGGCCAGCTCTGCGTAGATGGGGGCGCCGCGGCGGCGGGCATGCTCATATTCCTCGACAATCAGGGCGCCCGCCCCCTCGCCGATCACAAAACCATCCCGCGCGGCGTCGAAAGGACGGGACGCATGTTGCGGATCCTCGTTGTAGGTGGAAAGGGCCTTGAGCGAGTTAAAGCCACCCACGATGGACGGCGTAATGCTGGCTTCGGAACCGCCGACGATCATCAGGTCTGCCTTGCCGAGAAGGATAGAATCGCGCGCGCTGATCAAGGCCGCGTTGGCTGACGCGCAGGCGGATGTAGTGTTGAAATTGACCCCGTGAATGTTGTAGCGCATCGCGATCAGTCCGGAACTTGAGTCGCCCAACAGGCGGGGAATATAGAAGGGACTAAAGCGCGGCACGCCGCCACTGTTGACGTACCCTTCGATCTGATCTTCCAACGTCTGAATTCCGCCAAGCCCTGTTGCCCAGATGACGCCGCTACGCGCTCTATCAACCGTGTTGTTGTCTGCCGCAAAGTCAATACCGGCGTCGCGCATCGCTTGGTCTGCCACGACCAGAGCGTAGTGACAGAAGGGGTCAATGCGTCGCGCCTCGCGGCGGTCTAGGTACTCTGCAACATCGAAGTTCTTTAGCTCACAAGCAATCTGCGTTTTAAAATTTGCAGCATCAAAATGGGTGATGGGCCCCGCGCCCGACTTGCCGGCCAGTAGATTGTCCCAGAAGCTGGGGACATCATTGCCGATCGGCGTCAGCGCGCCCAGACCGGTGATGACAACACGTTTTTCAGTCATGCGCTCAAATTCCACCTATTTATCAGAAGCGGTTGCGTGGCCAATCATCGAGCCGTAATGATAGCGGCATTCTCTTTTTGCGCCAATTGGCCCTCGTCGCCTTTTCGTCGCTGATATGTCGCCTGTTTGTAGCCGGCTTGTGGTGCTCACAAAGATATTCTTCGGTGGTAGGGGTAGGTCCCAAAACCTTGGTATGGCCTACGAATAGCAGCGCTCCTCTCCACATCGCACACCTACACTGATTGGAGGATTGCTATGCAAACAAGACTAGCTGTGAGATTTTGGCGACATCGGCGCGCGACGGTGTGGCCAGCAGCGACCATACTCATGCTGATGGGTCTGCTGCTGGCGGCGACCGCGATGACGCTTGCCGCACCTGTGGCGGCTCCCCCGGGTCCTGACTCGCCCGACGAACCGGATTGCTGTACAACCCCAATCGTCAAGCCGCCAGCAATCACTTGCCAGGAGGTCATGTTGAATGGCGTCGATACGTCGGATCCCCAGAACGCGCTTGAAGTGTTTCCGCAACAGGGTAACCTCCAATGGCAGATTCTGGTACGAAATCCGGAAGATACGACGCCGCTCAATAATGTGGAGGTAAGGGCCTATCATGATGGCGTGCATGACGCGAGCATCAGCATCACCTGCCGCGATCGACGTCTGTCGGAAGGCGAATCTACAATCTGTGACGGCATCGGGCCGATCCAGCCGGTGACTGACCTCTTCGACTATCAGTTCATCGCCAGCGGCGAGCCGGAGCATGATCGCGACAACCCGGTCACTCACAGGTCGGATGCCTGTCGAAGCCACTATCGTGTGTCCTCGTGTGAAGTTGCGATTGAGCAATACACAAATGGCGCCGATGCCGACGAGCCCTGCGGCGAACCGCTTGTGCTGGGTGAAGAAGTGACCTGGCGCTTCGTCATCTCGAACATCGGTGAGGCCGATCTGTGGAATCTACGTGTGACCGACAACAAGTTGGGCGCCATTTGCAGCGGCGCCTTCCTTGCTTCGGGTCGCTCCTTCGAGTGCATCGCCAACGGACGCGCCGAAGCCGGTCAGTTTTCCAACTTGTCGAGAGTGGTGGCCAATTGTGGCGAAGATTCACCGTTGGAGGTCACTGCCACGGACCCATGTCACTACTACACCTGCCCCTTTGATATCGAGAAGGGGACAAATGGCTTTGATGCTGACCTGCCTGCGGATGCTCCGACCATACCGGCGGGCGACATGGTGACCTGGTCTTATGCTGTGAACAACATCAGCGGCTTTACCCTGCGCGATGTGGTTATTCGCGACGACGAAGAGGGTGAAATTTGTCGCTTCGCTTCCATGGGTCCCGGTGAGATGCAGGTTTGCACTGAAGACTCAGTTGCCGGAGAAGAGTACGCAGTTGGGCCGCCATATGACAATCTGGCGACCGTGACCGGCTACAATGATCGCTGCAATGTCATCTGTCGCGATGAAGATCCCAGCCACTATGCAAGCTCGCTGCCGGTGGAGGCCGAAATTGTCAAGAATGGGCTGCCGTGGCGGTACTCGGTGACCAACTCAGGCGACATGACATTAACGAATGTGGAAATGGACCCGTCCGACGGATTGACTGGCCCATTTTTCCCCTGTGACGACCTGACAATTCGCGGACCGCTACTCGCTGTGGATGAGCGTTGGTGCTACCGTGCCGAGGCCGCGCCGACGCGGGCCGGCTATGGCCGTGAACAGCGCGTTGCCGCCGAAACTGTAGAGGGCGCGATCCCCGTAAGTGATCGCTTGCCGCTGCTGCCCTACGATGATCTGACGCTCTCCGTCTTCGTTGACGGGGAACCTGTCACGCCTGGCGTGCCTCTAGATCCTGACGGAGGCGGATCAACCACCTGGCGCTACGTCGCCTTGAATAACGGCACGGTTCCGTTGACCGATGTCGAATTCTATCACACCGCGATGAGCCGGGTTCCCAACTTTGCAGCTCGCTGCTCGTTTGCTGAGCTGCCTGCCGGCGGCACCAAAGAATGTACGATTAGCGAGGGGATGACCGCAGGGATATTCCCGATAGTCGGCTCCGTCCAGGCCTTTGGCTTGGTTGATGGTGAGCAGGAGGCCTTTGCGCAAGATGTCGTTGTGGAATTCACTCAGCCGGGTCGCATAGGTGGGCGCATCTTCCATGATTTGCGGCCAGCCAACAACGTGCGTGATCCGCTCGAAAGAGGCGTGCGCGACGTACGAGTCGAGTTGCTAAACGCAGCAGGCGCTGCTGTGGATGAGGTCATGTCCGGACCCGATGGCGCCTACCTGCTGCAGGCTGCGCCCGGAACGTACTCGGTGCGCTTCACTGCGCCGGGCAGCGTCTGGTGCCTGAAGCACGCCCATGCGAATCACTGCATGGATAGCGATGTTAACGCCATAGGCGAAACTGATCAGTTTGACCTGGCGCCTGGCGCGTCGGTCATGTGCCTGGACGCTGGATTGGGGACGCCCCAGTCTTATCTGCCGCTGGTAGAACGATAAGTATCGCTCCACGAACCGTGCCCTTGGCGATGTAGCGTTGAGGGCCGAGCAGGGGGCGTCTGTTGGCCGCAATGCGGTCTCAGTAGCGCTCGCTGCACTGCGCACGAAGGAGATAATCATGCGATTTAGACAAATTGCAGCACGCATTATGCTCTGCGTGGCGTTGTTGCTTTGCTCAATCCTCTTTGTCGGACAATCGGGTTATGCGGCGTCACTTCCGGGCAGTGAACCTGCTGTCATACGGTTAGCATCGCTGCCGGATCCTGTTGATCAACCGCTGCAACCGATTGGGATTCCGTTGGCTGAAGGCAATGGCATTGCTGTGGCCGGGGCAAGTCCGGCCAATGTTGCCGGGTGTGCTTGCCCGATCGAAATGACCTTGACCCTGCCAGACGATGTGGAGGTGAAGCAGGTCCTGCTCTACTGGTACACGGCCATCAAGGGACAAGCGGCTGTCGATGAAACAGTAAGCGTCACAGTCGATGGGGCAAGCGCTGTCGACCTGCGCGGCGCCAAGATTGGCGGCCCAACCGACTTCTTCTCAACGGACGGCCAATCGGTCTACTTCAATTCGTTCCGGGTCGATGCCACTGCTGAGGTTGCCTCGCTGTTGCGTGTTGGTGGAGAAACAGTACTCACGGTTGAATTGCCCCTCGCTTCCCAGCCAGACTTGGCAGTTGAATCCGGTACCGGGCTGTTGGTCATTACTGAGGACGGCGGACCTCGCCGTTACATTGACGTCCGTGAGGGGCAAGACCTGGCGTTCTTCCGCTTCGAGGACGAATTGCAGGTGACGGTGCCCCAGCGTTTCGCCTTTGATGCAGCCCCCTACGACCGCGAAGCAGAGGTGTTCCTGCTGATCGGCAGCGAGGGGACGCCGCAGGAACCGCGGCCCAACGATATGTTTGTTCGCTCGGGCGGCGTCGACTATCCGGATCGCTGCAATGGGAACTGTGATAGTCTCTGGTGGGACTCTCACCGGATTGGCAACATTCCTGTTGCTTCGGGCGCAACGTCGATTGAGACCTGGGTCGAGTCAACTGTCAGTGATGACCCACTGGGCGCGTCGCTCAACTGGGTTGTGGCGGCGGTGCTCGTGCCTGAGGTTGAGCCTGAAATCAACTTGGAACGTGAGGCTGCGTCATGGAGCTATACGATTCGGAATCCAGGGCCAGCCGATCTGGTCAACGTCGCCGTCCTGGGCGGTCCGAACGTAGCCGTGATGTGCCAGGAAGCGGCATTGGCTGCAGGCGCAGAAATGACGTGCGACGCGCAGGGATTGGCGGCCTATCACGCCAATGCGGCGTGGATCTACGCCGAGTCGGCCGTCGACGGGACGCCGCTCGTGCGCTGGGTTGAGCCTGACTAGCTTCCGGATGGATCGAAAACGGCTCAGGCTCGGTTGACAACCGTTCAGCCTCAGCCTGAGCTGACGTCCGAAGCACCAGTTCCGTCCTCTCCGCCCGGCGGAGAGGGATGCGAAGCATCCATCCAGGATGCGCAGCAGGGTGAGGCCGGCTTGTCCCGCACGCGTTTTATCGTCACATGGGTTCGATTGCGCCGTCGCACGCACAGAACGTGTAGGCGGCGCAATCTTGCGCGTCCGGCGTATGTGGCCCGCCGCAATCGCGAACGATACACGGATCACTTGCAACAAATTGCTCACGCCTCAAAAAGCTGGTACCGTTTCTTTAGTCAACGTATCACGAGCGTCAACGTTTCATAAGAAATCCTGGAGCCGCCCGCCTATGGCAACGTACCCCTTTTTGCAGGTTGACGCCTTCACGTCCGATCCACTTGGCGGCAATCCCTGTGCCGTGATTCTGGATGCGGACGAGCTTTCTGCGCAGACCATGCAGGCTATTGCCCAGGAACAGAACCTGTCAGAAACGGCTTTCGTCCTGCGCTCGGATCGGGCCAACTTCCGCGCCCGCTATTTCACGCCCTCTGAAGAGATCCCTCTGGCCGGCCATCCAACGATTGCCACCATGATTGCTCTGGTCGATCAGGGGCAAGTTCGATTGGGTACTGAACCAAAGACGTTGACGCTGGAACTGACCGCCGGTGTGATTTCGGTAACGGTTCACCGTGAGGGCAGCCGTATGACGGTAACTATGCATCAGCTGCCACCTCGTTTTGGCGGGACTTTCGGCGCAGACGAGGTCATGCCCGCCTTTGGCTTGGCCACGGACGATGCTTTGGCGGGTGTGCCAATCCAGACGGTGAGCACCGGGACGCCCCAACTTATGGCGCCCGTGCGCGATCTGACCGCCCTGCGCCGCGCCCAACTCCAGTTCGCAGAGTACGCTGCCCTGCGTGCTGGCGGTGACTTCTTCACCCCGCATCTCTTCTGTATGACAGGCGCGACCCCCGCCGGGGCGACCTTCGCTCGTCATTTCGGTTTGCCGCCGGATACGCTTGAGGATCCCTTTACGGGCTCAGCGACGGGTGGTATGGCGGCCTACTGCTGGCACTACGGGCTGTTGGAGGCGCCTCAGTTCGTGGCCGAGCAAGGCCACTGGATGGGACGTCCAGGCCAGGCGATGGTCAGCGTCGCGGGGACGCGCGATCACATCACCGATGTAGCTGTGACGGGGCAAGGTGTTGTGCTAATTCGCGGCACATTGTCGCTGGCTGATTAAGTCAGCCGGAACGAACGAATGCGCTGATAAGAGTAAAGAAAATGGCTGATGTGAAGCCGACCGTGCGTCGCGCCCGGTTTGCGGATCCAGATGCAACTTTCGATCCAGCCTTGGCAGGTGAGCGACCTATAGGCTATGCTAAGCTACGGTCTGGCGTCTCTACGTCGACGAAGCGAAAGCGGGCGACTACGAGACGGTCTGGCTGAGCGTGTGGGAGCATAATCCCAGGGCGGTGGCATTCTATCGTAAGTGGAAGTTTGAGGTAGTTGGCCACCAAGAATTTGTTCTCGGCAGCGATGTGCAAAATGACCTAGTGATGAGAAGACCACTCGACTGACTGTCGTACTGACATTGAGAGGTTGAACATGGGGTGGGGACGTGCTTATGGCGCTAACAAAATGCATGAATTGTGGATGACGGCAACACGGCATCTGGTTGCGTTGCGTCGGGATCATCCAGAGATTGTGGAGCAGCATCCAGCCGAAATGAAGGAAATCGAAGAACTCATTCATGCCCGACGCTACGTCGCAGCGGAAACGCTACTGAAAGCGATCGACCCTGATTTTGAAGCGCCTGCAACGGGTAAGCCCGATTGATCGAAAATCAATTGATTGAACACTGCGTTCGTCTACGAAGGAGTCCAAGTAATAAGATGACAACCCAACTTGAAAGCGCCAAACGATTATCGACTGACGGGCTCAACGGCGCCATGCTGGCCGCGCGTATTCACGGCCCTGAAGATCTGAAGGTCGACGAGGTGCCCGTTCCAGGACCACCCGGTCCCGGCGAAGCGTTGTTACGGATCACGTCTGTGGGCATCTGCGGCAGCGACCTGCATTCGTATCTGGATGCCCGCATCGGCGATACGGTGGTGGTCGAACCGATGGTGTTGGGCCATGAGTTTGCAGCAGTGGTGGTGGCAGTGGGTGAGGATGCACTCGACGGCAACCATGAACCGCTTCTGCCTGGCACTCGTGTAGCGGTTGATCCGGCGCAACCCTGCGGTCGCTGCGAGATGTGCGAGCAGGGGCATCCCAACCTTTGTTGGCGCATGCACTTCTGCGGCAATTATCCCGATGACGGCAGCATGAGCCATTTCATGCATATGCCGGCCCACACATGCTTCCCTGTGCCGGATGAAATCGACAATGATGCCGCCGCGTTGCTGGAGCCGCTGGGCGTTGGCTTGCATACGGTGGATCTGGCCAAGATCAAGGTCGGCGACAGCGTCGCCATCCTGGGCGCCGGGCCGATCGGACTCTATGTGCTGCAACTGGTCAAGCTTTCCGGGGCCGACCCCGTTTTCGTCACGGACAAGTTCGACTGGCGGCTGGACCTGGCCAAACGGTATGGCGTCACGACCATCAACTGCGATGGCGTGGACCCTGTGGCCGCGGTAATGGAAGCAACCAATGGACGTGGTGTGGATGTAGCCATCGAGGCAGCCTGGGCTGACCATTCTGTACAGCAGGCCGCGGCCATGGCTCGGCTCGGCGGTCGCGTCGTGCTTGCTGGCATCCCCGGCCCGGACACGTTGGAAATGAAGCATTCCACCGCACGCCGCAAGGGCTTGACCATCCGCATGGTGCGCCGGATGAAGCACGTCTATCCGCGCGCCATTCGCCTGGCATTGAGCGGTATGGTGGACGTCACGGGCATTGTCAGTCACCGCTTTCCGCTGGAAGAGGCGCCCAAAGCCTTTGCAATGAACGCCGCCTATCAGGATCAGGTTGGCAAAGTGGTCATCCAGGTTTCTTGATTGCCGAATGGCTCCATGCTGAGGCTGATTCCAGCCGGGGTCAATATACTTCCAGCCTCGCGCTGGGAGCGAATAAGGCATTAGCCACATGTACCGGAGGGCACCATGAAGAAATTGACTCGTCTATTTGTCATCGTCGCACTATTGGCCGCCTATGCGTTGCTTCTGGCCCCCACGGCTCACGCAACTGAATTTCGCGGCGGAGAAACCGTCATTATTGAGGCCGGTGAAACTGTTAGCGATGATCTTTATGTGACAGCCAGCCGCATTGTCGTGGACGGGACCGTCGACGGCGATCTCATCGCTTCGGGCGGCGACATTATCGTGAATGGCGTCGTGACGGGCGATCTGCTGGCTGCCGGTCAGACGGTCGTCATCAACGGCATTATCGAAGATGACGTGCGCATGGCCGGTGCCTCACTGACTCTTAGCGACGGCGGGCAAGTAGTCGATGAAATCATGAGCGCCGGCTTCAGCCTCGACCTGCAGAGCGGTAGTGAGGTCGGCGGCGATGTGACCTTCTTCGGCGGTCAGGCCACGGTCAACGGCGACGTGGCCGGAAACCTGAATGTGAGTGCCAATCGGATGCAGCTTGGCGGCTCGGTCGCTGGCGATCTCAATGCGTCAGTTGAAAGTGGTGAACAGGCGGCACAGTTCGATCCTTTTGTCCCTGTCACACAGAATCTTGGCGTGCCGCTGGTAGCGCCCGGTTTTACGGAGAGCGCTGCGAGCGCTGTCGGCGGCGAGATGATGGTGATCATGCCCGAACCGTCTGAAGCCGCAGACGGGATCGGCGCCTTCGATGAGATCGTGGCCGGCGCTATTCCAGAACCGGAGCCACAGTCGCTTATTCTTACAATGCTGAGCGCCTTTCTCAACCGTTTCATCTTGCTGGCGATCGTGGCCCTCATCGTCTACCTGGTCGCGTCTGGTCTGGTCCGCGGGAGCGCAAGCAGCTTGCGCAGTCGCCCGCCGGCCGGCTTTGGCTGGGGCCTGCTTTGGGGCTTTGGCATTCCGCTCCTGTTTGTGTTGATCGCCGTCGCCGCGATCGCGTTCGCCCTCTTCTTCGGCGCCATCGGGCTTGGAAGCGTGGGCGGCGCGCTGGTTACCTACACATTCATGTTCCTGGCCGCTTCGTTACTCATCTTTATTCTCGTACTTGCACTATTGGCCAAGGTGATCGCCGGCTATGCATTAGGCGGCTCGATTCTGCGGTCGACGCCAAACGAAAATCCCTGGCTGATCATGCTGATCGGGCTGGGCCTCGTGGCACTGCTGATCGCGTTGCCGTACGTTGGCTTCGTCTTCAACTTCATCATCTCAGCAATGGGATTGGGTTCGCTATGGCTGTTCCGTCGCGATCGCAATGAGCAGCCGGATGCCGGCCAGCCGTCGACCGCTCTCATGCCGACCACTGGGGCGCTGCAAGAGTAACGTTCAGCAAATCGTCCGTCACTGCCGAGGGGGCAGCCGTATAGCCAAAGAATACCCTGCGCCAACTACAATGGATCGCATTAAAGCGAGTTGCGTGCTGCGCACAGCACGCAACTCGCCTCCCCTCGTTATTCTATAGACCCTGAATCACCGCTTATTTCATGGGCTGACCAAACATTCCTATAGAATGGACGCGTTCTCGGCAACTTTGCGCCCAAAGCGCGGCGAAACCACTACCTTCGGTGTTATATAGGGATAGTGAGCGTTTACGCGCGCCTGGGATCGGCGCGTGTCGATGCCGGGGCCGATTTCTGCATACCAAAACGAGGCTTGGACTGGATGAAAACGGACTGCAGGAGCAGAGAGTTGGCTACCCGATAAACCCGTGGAGATTTATCAGAATTCGTCTGATGATGGTATTCTTGAACAGTTTTATGCTTTCCTTAACAGAAAGCTGTTCTGGTTCCGATTTGATTCCGTTCTTGAACCAGATGTGTACATCTCTCCAGCGAAATGCGTATCGGGTCAATAAAGATCACTTGTGATTTCCGCTGCCTTAAATTTTAGTCTGACTGACCGAAGGAGAACCAGAACGTTGAGCATAGGACTGCAGGCACTCGATGAGCAATTCATGACAGCAGGCGCGCCATGTTTTTCGGACGATGAGTTACTCGGTGCAATCGCCCGCTTTCGTGAACCTGCCTATATCGTTCGTGAACCCAATGGCGGGCGCATCGGTGTGGCCTTTCACGGGGCGGCACAGAACGGCAATGGTTCAGGCCGTCAGATCGACCAACCTGAACACATGCCGCTTGGCGTGCTGCCCGCGCTCTATCCCGAGTGGCTGGGCGATCGATCCTTCCTCGAGGCCCACGGCATGCGCTTCCCCTACATAGCAGGGGCCATGGCGCGCGGGATTGGCTCCGAGGAGATCGTCATTGCCATGGCTCGGGCGGGCATGCTCGGCTTTTTTGGCGCGGGTGGGCTAAACCTGCAGCGTGTGGAGCAGGCGCTCAATCGCTTTCAAACGGAACTGGGCGATAGCATGCCCTGGGGCTGCAACCTGATTCATTCGCCCCAGGAGCCGGCGCTGGAAAACCGTCTCGTCGACTTGCTCCTCAAGCTGGACGTCCAGCGTGTTTCGGCCTCTGCATTCATGGCGCTCACGCCTGCCGTCGTCCGCTATGCCTTCGCCGGCGTGACGCGCACCGCGGCGGGCGCGGTTGAGCGTCGCAACCACGTCTTTGCCAAGATTTCCCGGTCTGAAGTTGCACGGCACTTCATGTCGCCGCCACCCGACGAAATCCTCAACACGCTTGTCTCGGCCGGGCATCTTACGACGGCTGAGGCTGAATTGGCCCGTGAGCTACCCGTCGCCGAGGACATCATCGTCGAATCTGACTCGGGCGGCCACACTGACAATCGTCCCCTTGGTTCGCTCTTTCCCATCATTGCCCAGCTCCGTAACCAACTGACGCTCCAATTCGGCTACTCGCGTCCGATTCGTGTGGGCGCGGCCGGCGGCATGGGCACGCCCGACGCTGTAGCCGCCGCATTTGCCATGGGCGCAGCCTTTGTCCTGACCGGCTCTGTCAATCAGGGGTGCGTTGAGGCAGGCGTTTCTAACGAAGTAAAGACCATGTTGGCCCAAGCAGAGATGGCCGACATGACCATGTGCCCTTCGGCCGACATGTTTGAATTGGGCGTCAAGGTACAGGTTCTGAAGCGAGGGACCATGTTGCCCGCCAGGGCCGGCACGCTCTATGAGATCTATACCAAATACGATTCGCTCGAGGCCATCCCGCCGGAGATCCTGGCTCGTCTCGAGCAACAGGTTTTTCGCCAACCTGTGAGCGAAGTGTGGGAGGGGACGCGAAGCTTCTTCGCCGAGCGCAACCCGGAAGAATTGGCCCGGGCGGAACGTGATCCCAAGCACAAGATGGCGCTGGTCTTCCGCGCCTATCTGGGGCTGTCAAGCAAGTGGCCCATTGACGGCACGCCCGATCGCAAGCTGGATTATCAGATCTGGTGCGGTCCCGCTATGGGCGCATTCAATGCCTGGACCAAAGGCACCTTCCTGGAAGCGCCTCAGAGCCGCACCGTCGTTCAGGTTGCGTTAAACTTGCTGGAGGGGGCTGCCCACATTACCCGGGCAGGCCAGCTGCGTACATATGGCGTGCCCGTGCCGGCCACAGGGTATACCTTCCAACCGCGGCCCCTACAATAAAGAACGTAAGCGTTGATTTCGTTTGACAGAGGACAAAAGAAAAGATCGATGAGTAATCACCAGAACAAATATAGCACGCCGTCCGCCCCGCCGATCGCCGTTGTCGGCGTCAGTGCGCTCTTTCCCGGCTCAACCGATACTCGTGGCTTCTGGCGCGACATCATGGAAGGGCGCAATCAGATCAAGGAAGTTCCGCCCGAGCACTGGCTGATCGAGGATTATTATGATCCCGACCCCAGCGCACAGGACAAGACCTACGGCAATACGGGCGCGTTCATGGATCCCATCGCATTTGATTCTTTGTCCTTCGGCGTGCCGCCCAATGCCATTCAGCATACTGATACGAGTCAGCTATTGGGCATGCTCGTTGCTCAAAAGGTCTTGGAGGACGCTGCCGAAGGCGCCTTCCCCCACGTGGACAAGAGTCGCATTAGCGTTATCCTCGGCGCGACGGGCACGACGGAACTGGGCGTTCATCTGGGCGCGCGGCTGCAAAAACCCATCTGGCTCAAAGCATTGCGTGAAAATGGTGTGCCGGAAGACGAAGCCCAAGCGATCTGCTCCGATATTGCCGCATCTTACGTGCCGTGGACTGAGGCCTCATTTCCTGGCATGCTGGGCAACGTGATTGCCGGTCGCATTGCCAATAAATTTGACCTCGGTGGGACCAATTGCGTTGTTGACGCCGCCTGTGCCAGCTCACTCTCCGCGCTCTCCATGGGCATGAGCGAACTCTATCTCAAGCAGTCGGACATGGTCATCGTCGGCGGTGTTGATACGCTCAATGATGTGCTCATGTATATGTGCTTTAGCAAGACGCCGGCGCTGTCTCCCACGGGCGATTGCCGCCCCTTCTCCGACCAGGCCGATGGCACCATCATGGGCGAGGGGCTCGGCATGCTGGCGCTGCGTCGCCTGGAAGATGCTGAACGGGACGGCGACAACATCTATGCCGTCATTCGCGGTGTCGGCTCTAGTTCCGACGGCAAAGGGACCGCAATTTATGCACCGAAGGCATCGGGACAGGCTGTCGCCTTGCAGCGTGCCTACGAAGCAGCCGGCTACTCACCGCGTACGGTAGAACTGTTGGAAGCGCACGGCACGGCCACCAAGGCGGGCGATGCCGCCGAGTTTCAAGGCGCTGCCAGCGTCTTCGCCGAGGCTGATCCCAATAGTACGCAGTGGTGCGCCATCGGTTCCATCAAGTCGCAGATCGGTCACACCAAGGGCGCAGCTGGTTCCGCTTCGCTGATCAAGGTGATCATGGCGCTGCATCACAAGACGCTGCCGCCGACGATCAAGGTTGACAAACCCAATGCTAAGTTGGACGTTGACTCGAGTCCCTTCTATATCAATACCCAGGCTCGACCATGGGTACGCGATCACGACCATCCCCGGCGAGCGGGTGTCTCCTCCTTTGGATTTGGCGGTAGCAATTTTCACGTCACGCTCGAAGAATATACGGGTCGTAAGCATGCTAAGGGGCGGTTCCGTACTTCACCAACTGAACTCTTTCTTGTGAGTGGTGAGACGCCTGAACAAGTCATGGCGCTGGCCGGCGGTTTGACAGAGGGATTTGTTGGCGAGGAAGGGTTTCAATTTCTTGCTCGCGAGAGCCAACTAAACTTCTTGAGCACGGATCGCGTACGGCTGGCCGTCGTGGCCAAGGATTTCGAAGACCTGCGCAGCAAGCTCGATGCCGCAACGCACGCGATCCAACGCTCGCCCGATACCGCCCAACGGTCCCCCGTGGGCTGGGGCTATTCCGGCACCAAGACCGACGGTCCTCAAGGTCAGATCGCCTTCCTTTTTCCCGGTCAAGGGAGCCAGTATGTGGGGATGGGCGCTGATCTTGCGTTGAGTTTTGCCGACATCCAGGCCATTTGGGACCAGGCTGCAGAACTTGAGTTTGAGTCCGGCGAGCGACTGCAAGACGTTGTCTTTCCCATTCCCGTTTTCAGCGACGAGGAACGAGCGGCCCAGGAGACCAAGCTGCGCGCCACTGATTGGGCGCAACCTGCCATCGGCGTGTCAAGCCTGGGCTATCTGACGCTGCTGACCAAGTTGGGCGTTACGCCCGACTGTGTCGGTGGGCATAGTTTTGGCGAAGTCACGGCGCTGCATGCTGCCGGTACGCTCGATCGCAAGTCATTTTTTAACGTGGCGCGTAAGCGTGGCGAACTGATGGCTGAGGCGTCGGAGATGTTCCCCGGCGCCATGACGGCCGTTTTCCATGACGCCGATCGGGTAACAGAGCTCCTGAACCAGTGGGATACGGGCGTCGTAGTTGCTAATCATAATGGCCCCGAGCAGGTAGTCATTTCCGGCATTACGTCTGCTATCGAGAGTGCAGAGAGCCGCTTTGAGCGTGAGGGGATTCGCTTCCGGCGGTTGCCTGTTTCGACTGCATTCCATTCCCCCGTTGTCCGCCCGGCTGCCGCACCCTTCCAATCCTATTTGGATAACATTCATCTGGCCAGCCCCTGGCTGCCGGTCTATGCCAACAGCACGGCCGCTCTCTACCCCACGCTGCCGGAAGCCATGCGTGAAACCCTGGCGCGACAGATTGCCCGACCAGTGCGTTTTGAAGAACAGATTGAAGCCATGTACGACGCTGGCGTGCGTACGTTTGTTGAGGTTGGCCCGGGCACGGTGTTGGCGAATCTCGTCAACAGCTGTCTCAATGATCGACCCCATACATCGATTTCGCTCGACCGCAAGGGTCAGCATGGCCTGACGAGTCTTTGGCATGCATTAGCGCAACTGGCCGTACTTGGCACCCATCTAGATCTGGCCAGCCTGTGGGACGGCGTGGTCTGCGGGGATGATACTCGCTTGCGCAAGGCGCCCAAGCTGGCCATCGATATTAGCGGCGTCAACTATAACAAGCCATATCCACCCGAAGGTGGCGCCGCCGCGCTACCGGCGCCGAATCCGCCGCGCGGTCAGTCGACCAACGGTCATGCGGCGAGTAATGGGTTTGCTGGTACGCCTGTCGATGAAGGTGTCCACACTGCACCGCCAACAGCGCCGCCAGTAGCGCCGCCCGCTGCACCTGCCCCCGCGTCGCCGCCGGCACCGGTTGTGCCTGTAGCTGCCAACAGCAGCACCACCCAGGAAACAAGCGAAGCAGGGTCCGACAACGCTGAGATTGAAGCGCCTATGGTTGCCGCTACAGCAGAGGTAAATGATGGCGCCAACGCGGCTGATGTTGACGAATGGGTGTCGGCCATCAAGGAGATGCAGCAGAAGACTCTCGACGCGCATCTGACTTTTTTGCACATGGCTGAGCAATCCATGCAGGAACTGACGGATCTGATTAGCGGTCAATTGACTGACGTGGAAATCGATCCGGTTGAGGCCGCTTCTGCGCCCGTTTCTGCGCCCGTACAGCGCGTGATGGCTCCGCCACCGTCGCTACCGTCCACAACGGAGAATCCCGCTGGAACGCCGCCAGCTCCGTTTACCAATGGCCATGCACAGCCAGGTTCTCTAGACGCGCCCGCCCCGGAAACGCCGACGCCCACGTCGGCCGCGCCGATCGCCCCAACACCCGAGCCCGTGGCGCCAACACCGCAGCCAACACCGACGCCCGCAGCACCTGCACCAACCGAACCGGCGCCTGCGTCCAACGAGCTTCACGAAACCATGCTCGAAGTCGTGACCGAGAAGACCGGCTACCCGACCGAGATGTTGGAGCCGGGCATGTCGCTGGCCAACGACCTGGGCATCGACTCGATCAAGCGGGTCGAGATCCTGGCCGCCATGCGCGAGCGGGTGCCAAGCCTGCCCGAGTTCGACCCAACCGAAATGGGCGCGCTCAACACGCTGGGTGAGATCGTCGACTACATGAACGCCCAACTAGGCAGCAATGGCGGTGCGCCGACACCCACCCAGGGAATACCGACGGCCACGCCGGTCGCTCCAACACCCGCGTCTGTCGCGCCTACGCCGCAGCCAACACCGACGCCCGCAGCACCTGCGCCAACCGAACCGACGCCTGCGTCCAACGAGCTTCACGCGACCATGCTGGAAGTCGTGACCGAGAAGACCGGCTACCCGACCGAGATGCTGGAGCCGGGTATGTCGCTGGCCAACGACCTGGGCATCGACTCGATCAAGCGGGTCGAGATCCTGGCCGCCATGCGCGAGCGGGTGCCAAGCCTGCCCGAGTTCGACCCAACCGAAATGGGCGCGCTCAACACGCTGGGTGAGATCGTCGACTACATGAATGCCCAACTTGGCAGCAATGGCGGTGCTCCGACACCCGCCCCGGGAACGCCGACGCCCACGTCGGCCGCGCCGGTCGCGCCTACGCCTGCAGCCAACACCGACGCCTGCAGCACCTGCGCCAACCGAACCGGCGCCTGCGTCCAACGAGCTTCACGCAACCATGCTGGAGGTCGTGACCGAGAAGACCGGCTACCCGACCGAGATGCTGGAGCCGGGCATGTCGCTGGCCAACGACCTGGGCATCGACTCGATCAAGCGGGTCGAGATCCTGGCCGCCATGCGTGAGCGAGTACCCAGCCTGCCCGAGTTCGACCCGACCGAGATGGGGGCGCTCAACACGCTGGGCGAGATTGTCGACTACATGAACGCCCAACTTGGCAGCAATGGCGGTGCTCCGACACCCGCCCCGGGAACGCCGACGCCCACGTCGGCCGCGCCGGTCGACACCTGCGCCCGTGGCGCCAACACCGACTCCTGCAGCGCCTGCGCCAACCGAACCGGCGCCTGCGTCCAACGAGCTTCACGAAACCATGCTCGAAGTCGTGACCGAGAAGACCGGCTACCCGACCGAGATGCTGGAGCCGGGCATGTCGCTGGCCAACGACCTGGGCATCGACTCGATCAAGCGGGTCGAGATCCTGGCCGCCATGCGCGAGCGGGTGCCAAGCCTGCCCGAGTTCGACCCAACCGAGATGGGTGCGCTCAACACGCTGGGTGAGATCGTCGACTACATGAACGCCCAACTTGGCAGTAACGGCGGTGCTCCGACACCCACCCAGGGAATACCGACGCCCACGCCGGTCGCCCCAACACCCGCGCCTGTCGCGCCTACGCCGCAGCCAACACCGACGCCCGCAGCACCTGCGCCAACCGAACCGGCGCCTGCGTCCAACGAGCTTCACGAAACCATGCTCGAAGTCGTGACCGAGAAGACCGGCTACCCGACCGAGATGCTGGAGCCGGGTATGTCGCTGGCCAACGACCTGGGCATCGACTCCATCAAGCGGGTCGAGATCCTGGCCGCCATGCGTGAGCGGGTGCCGAGCCTGCCCGAGTTCGATCCGACCGAGATGGGTGCGCTCAACACGCTGGGTGAGATCGTCGATTACATGAACGCCCAACTGGGCAGCAACGGTGTCGCGCCTGCGTCCACCGTGGGAACGCCGACGCCCGCGCCCGTTGCGCCAACACCGCAGCCAACACCGACTCCTGCAGCGCCTGCGCCAACCGAGCCGGCGCCAGCGTCCAACGAGCTTCACGCAACCATGCTGGAGGTCGTGACCGAGAAGACCGGCTACCCGACCGAGATGCTGGAGCCGGGCATGTCGCTGGCCAACGACCTGGGCATCGACTCCATCAAGCGGGTCGAGATCCTGGCCGCCATGCGCGAGCGGGTGCCAAGCCTGCCCGAGTTCGACCCAACCGAAATGGGCGCGCTCAACACGCTGGGTGAGATCGTGGATTACATGAACGCCCAACTTGGCAGCAATGGCGGTGCGCCGGGAACGCCGACGCCCACGTCGGCTGCGCCGGTCGCGCCTACGCCGCAGCCAACACCGACGCCTGCAGCGCCCGCGCCAACCGAGGCGGCGCCAGCGTCCAACGAGCTTCACGAAACCATGCTGGAGGTCGTGACCGAGAAGACCGGCTACCCGACCGAGATGCTGGAGCCGGGCATGTCGCTGGCCAACGACCTGGGCATCGACTCCATCAAGCGGGTCGAGATCCTGGCCGCCATGCGCGAGCGGGTGCCAAGCCTGCCCGAGTTCGACCCAACCGAAATGGGTGCGCTCAACACGCTGGGTGAGATCGTTGACTACATGAATGCCCAACTAGGCAGCAAGGGCGGTGTTCCGGCCCCCGCCCCGGAAACGCCGACGCCCACGTCGGCAGTAGCGGCAACCCCGGCGCCTTCCCTTGACGGCCTCGGCCGCTACGTGCTGCAGGCTGAGCCGAGTCCTGCTCCCGGCTTCGCACCGCCGTTCCTGCTGGACGGCACACCGGTCCACATCACCGATGATGGACAGGGCGTGGCCGCAGCGCTGGCTGAACTGCTCAAACTGGCAGGCGCCAATGCAATGGTCAGCGCCACACCTCCACCCGATGCCCAATCAGTCATCTGTCTGTCGGGACTGCGTTCGTCGCCGGACGTGGCTGCAGCCAGCCAAGCCAGTGCTGAAGCTTTCCAGATTGCGGCTGGCTTGGGCGCCACGCTCGAGACCGGCGGCGGTCTCTTCGTGACGGTACAGGATACGGGGGGCGACCATGGTCTGGCTGCACGCGATGGCAACGCCTGGCTGGGCGGTTTCTCCGGCCTGGCCAAAACCGCGGCGCAGGAATGGCCGTTGGCCACCGTGCGCAGCCTGGACATTGGCGGCACAAAGGGTGCGCTACCCCAAGCTGTCGCCGAGCGCCTGGCTGTCGAGTTGTTGACTGGCGGCTCCGATCTGGAGATTGGTCTGCCAGCGTCGGGTGAGCGAATGACCTTTTCTTCCGTACTCCGTAACCCTAGCGGCGGACCCGCGCTCGTCGACAATCAGTCGGTCATCGTCGTTTCCGGCGGTGGTCGAGGCGTGACGGCCACGACAGTGATCGAGCTGGCTCGCCAGACCGGCGCCCGATTGGCGTTGCTGGGCCGGTCAGCTATAGAGGACGAGCCTGACTTCCTCTCGGATGCGGGAGATGACGCTGCCATCAAGCGAGCTCTTCTGACCGACGCACAGGCTCGGGGCGAAAAATTGACACCGCGCGACTTAAGCGCACGGGCCGGTAAGGTGACGGCGGCCCGCGAGATCCGCGCCACATTGGCGGCAATTCAAGCCGCCGGCGCTGACGCCCGCTATATGCCGTGTGACGTGACCGACGCCGTCTCCACGGGCGCCGCACTGCAAAGCGTGCGCGAACTCTGGGGCCCGATTACGGGCATTGTTCACGGCGCCGGCGTGCTGGCCGACAAGCGGCTGGCCGAAAAGACGCCTGAGGATTTCCAGCGCGTCTTCGGCACCAAAGTCAGAGGACTAGAAACGCTTCTAAACGCCACGGCCAATGATCCGCTGACAATGATCAGTCTCTTCTCTTCCGTCGCCGCGCGCACCGGTAACGCCGGGCAGGCTGACTATGCCATGGCCAACGAAGTGCTCAACCGCGTTGCGCTGGCTGAGTCCCACCGGCGCCAGAACTGTGTGGTGAAGTCAATCGGCTGGGGGCCATGGGAAGGCGGCATGGTCACGCCGCTCCTGAAGGCGAAGTTTGAAGAGATGGGCGTCATGCTCATTCCGCTAGAGGGCGGCGCCCGGGCCTTCGTCATCGAAGTTCAGCATGCTGCGCCGGATGAGGTAGACGTTGTCATCGGCGGCATGCCCGAGCAAGCGCCGCTGATTGCGCCGGGACAAAGGAAAGCGCTCACGCCGGCTAGCTATGATGTGATCGTCAGCGCCCAGACCCATCCCTACCTGCGCAGCCATGAGATTAACGGGCAGGTAGTCCTACCGCTGGTCACGGTGCAGGAGTGGTTCACCCGGGCCGCGACCGATCTGCTGGGCGAGAGCTTCCGGGGTGAGATGCACAAGCTACGCGTGCTCAAAGGCGTGCCCCTGCCTGACTTTGAGACTGCAGCCGCACGTTTTCGCATCGAATTAAAACCGGATGGACAGGACGCGACTGCACTGCAAGCCATGCTCTACGATGGCGAGGGCGTGCCTCGCTTCGCTGCCCAGCTTGTGCCTCAGGCCCAACCGGGCCACAGCGGCATGCCGGCTGCTGCGGCGGATTGGCAACGGGCGGATTGGCAAGGCGCCGATCTCTATGGCAATCAGCTCTTCCATGGACCTGATTTTGCCGCCCTGCAGTCAGTTGATCGCATCGGTGCAACCGGCGCCGAGGCAACGCTGCTCACGTCGCCGGCGCTCCACTGGCCAGACGGACACTGGGCTATGGATCCCGCACTCATCGACGGCGGTCTTCAACTTGCCCGTATGTGGGGACTGGCTCAGCTTGAAAAACTGACGCTGCCTACCACTGTCGAGCGTTTTGTGCTGCATCAGCCCGGGGTGATCGACGGTCCGACCGTGCGCTGTATCCTACAGGGAGAGCCGATCGGCCAGGCCGGCACGCGCACGAATCTCTGGTTCATTGACGACAGCAGCGGTGCAATTATCGCCGAGCTTCACGGGCTGGAGATGTACGCGTCAAGTGAGACGCCCGCTGGAGGCGCTGCCTAGATGCCCTTTGAACCAATCGCCATCGTCGGGCAGTCCTGCGTGCTGCCCGGCGCGTTGAGCCCTGACGAGCTGTGGGAGGCGGTGCTCTCCGGTCGCGACCTGCTCTCGTCAGCCGACGATTCGTATTGGCGCCTTGACAAAGACTCGATTCTCACCGAACCCGACGGTCAGACCCAAGATCACGCGTGGACAGATCGTGGCGGCTATGTCCGCGGCTTTGACGAACGCTTCGATCCAACTGGGTTCTTGCTGCCGCCAGAGCAGATTGCATCCCTTGATCCTCTTTTCCTTTGGGTGTTGCACGGCGTCCGTGAAGCCATGCAGAGCGCGGGCTTGGCGACACCGCAGCCGGCCACTGCGTCGCCCATCGGCCTTGTGCTCGGCAATCTCTCCTACCCGACCTTTGGGCAGGTGGAGTTTGCTGAAGCGTCCTGGTTTGACCGACAAGATGAACTAGGCGGCCCGCCCCTGCCCAACCCCATCCCCGACGCGACGGATGCACGCAATCGATTTTCGTCTGGGCTGCCCGCGCATCTTGCTGCGCAGGCGCTTGCCCTGGGTGGTGATGCCTTTTCACTTGATTCGGCCTGTGCGTCTTCGCTCTATGCCGTCAAGCTGGCCTGCGATCGGCTTCAGGATCGCCGCGCCGACATCATGATTGCCGGCGCGGTCAATCGCACCGACGATCTCTTTATTCACATCGGTTTTTGTGCCTTGCGCGCCATGAGCAAACAAGGCCAGAGCCGTCCCTTTGCCGCCGACGCAGATGGCCTGGTGCCGGCCGAAGGCGCCGCCTTTGTGGTGCTCAAGCGGCTGGACGATGCCGTGGCCGCCGGAGACGAGATTCTGGGTGTGATTCGGGGTGTGGGCCTATCAAATGACGGCATGGCCGGCGGCTTTCTTTCGCCATCGGAGGATGGCCAGGTGCGGGCCATGCGCAATGCCTATGAAATGGCCGGCCTCTCTCCTGCTGAGGTTTCGCTGCTTGAGTGTCACGCCACCGGCACGCCTGTGGGGGACGCTACCGAGATTCGTAGCGCGGCCCGCCTCTTCGCCGAAGTCCCGGCGCTGCCCATCGGTTCGCTCAAGTCAAATCTTGGCCATCTTATCACGGTGGCCGGTGCGGCCGGTTTGATCAAGGTCCTCGCGGCCATGCGCCACCAAACCCGGCCGCCTATGCGCCCTGTAGAGACCCCGCTGGCCGCGGTGGCGGATACGCCCTTCCGCATTTTGCAAGCGGCTGAGCCCTGGCCGCGGGATGGCGCCGCGCCGCGTCGAGCGGCCGTGAGCGCCTTTGGTTTTGGCGGCAATAACGCCCACCTCATTGTGGAAGAGTGGGATCCAACCGCTTACAGCCCCACCCAGGCCGTGCCGGTAGCAACGGCGGACCGTACGCCGATTGCCATCATTGATCTCGAAGTGACAGCCGGTGAGTTCGCTGGCACGGATGCCTTCACACGCGCGCTGCTGGAGGGTTTGCAGAGCCGTGCGCTGGAGACCGTCGATGTCGAGATGATCGGCCTGCGTTTTCCGCCCAACGACCTGAAGCATACGCTGCCTCAGCAACTCCTCGTTTTCGAAGTGGCGCGGCGCCTGGCCCGTCGTCACGCAGAGTTGCCCGTGGATGCAACCTCCGTCTTTGTCGGCATGGGCTGTGACCCCGAAATTGCGCGCTATTCGGCCCGCTGGCGGCTGGCGGATTGGGCCGAGGAGTGGCGTGTCCAGGGGTTTGATGCCAACGACGATTGGATCGAAGAAGCCAAGGCCATGCTCATACCCGGCTTGGAAGCGGCGGGCGTCGTCGGCACAATGCCCAATATTCCCGCCAACCGCATCAACACCCAGCTCGACTACCGGGGTCCCAGCCATACGATTTCGGCCGAGGAGCTTTCCGGTTTGCGCGCGCTTGAAGTGGCGGTCGATGCGCTGGCCAAGGGGGAGATTGAGGCGGCGCTGGTCGGCGCAGTCGACCTGTCAGTCGAGCCGGCACACGAGCATGCGGCTGAACAGCTCCTGCCGGAAGATCGTCAGATCGCCGGCGACGCGGCCGTGGTCCTGCTGCTCAAGCGGCTGGATGACGCCGAGCGCGATGGCGACAACGTACTGGCGATTCTGGATGAGGCCGCCGGCTCAGCCGACGCCTTGTGCCCGAGTACGTCCAACCCGCTCTTCCTGGGTCTTGCCGCGGACCATACGGCGTTGACAACCCGCTTTGGCCACGCCCACGCGGCTTCCGGCCTGCTACACGTGGCCGCGGCAGCTATCGCCCTCAAAGAGCGCATGCATCCCGGCGAAGAAACGTCCGGTCAACCGCATGGCGCCACGCCCTGGCTGGCGGCCGGGCCACGTTGCGCCCACGTGGCTGTTGAAGCCATGGGCGGGCAAACGGAACGCTTTCATTTCCGTGCCGGTTCAGCGCCGACAGCATCGCCCAGGGCTGGAACCTCCGTCGGACTTCATGTCTTTTCTGGTGCAGATGCTGCTGCCGTCTTGCATGCGCTGGAGCAGGGCGTTGAGGCCGACACCGGTCCGGCGCGGCTCGTCATTGTTGCGCGGTCGCAGGAAGAGCTGGCCGGCCAGGTCGAGAAGGCCAAAGCCGTGCTGGCTAAGCGCGTGGCCGGCGGTCAAACCGAGACGACTGCCCCGCAAATGCTGGCCAGAGGCATCTTCTGGTCCGCCGAGCCAGTAGCGGGTGAAATCGCCTTTGCTTTTCCCGGCGCAGCCGCGGCCTATCAAGGCATGGGCCGCGAATTATTGCTGACGCTGCCCGAACTGGGCGAGCGCGTGACCGAGAAGTTTCCCGTCCTTGCTCGCAGCCAGCACTGGCTGGAGGAGGCCGGCGGTCAGCCAACGCCCGGCCCCTTTGAGATCTTGCAGGGCTGTACGCTGCTTTCACAGGTCCATGCCGTTTTGATGCGTGAGTGGCTCGGTTTGGAGCCCCAAGCCGTGCTTGGTGTCTCATCCGGGGAGACCAATTCGGTCTTTGCCATGGACGCCTGGCACGACATGGATGCCATGTTCAAAGCCATGGACGACGAGGGCATGTACACGCACGAGATCGCCGGCGACTATGCCACGGCCAAGCGTGCCTGGCAGGACCAAGACGTCGATGAGATTGAGTGGGTAGGGTGGCGCATATTGGCGCCCGTGGCTGAGGTTGAAGCCGCCCTGGCAGACGAGCCCCTTGCCTATTTGACGATGATTAACGCACCGGCTGACTGTCTCATCGCCGGCCAGGCGGATGCCTGTGCCCGGGTAGTTGACAAGCTGGGTCGTCATCGAGCCGTGGAAAATCGTGATGAGATTATTGCCCATCACCCGGTCATGAAGGCGTGGGAGCAACCATGGTACGACATCCACGCACGGGAGACGCAGCCTGTCCCAGGTGTGCGCTTCTACTCGAATGCCAGCGGCGCCCACTATGCGCCCACGCGTGAAACCGTCGCCGCCGCCCTGACCGATCAGGCGACTGCGGGCGTTGACTTCCGCCGCGTGGTCAATGCGGCGTGGGACGATGGCGTACGCATTTTTATTGAGCTGGGGCCGCGCAACTCGTGCACGAATTACATCCGCAGCATCTTGGGCGAGCGTGCCCATTTTGCCGTCGCCCTGGATCGGCCGAGCAATGGCGTTGATCAAGCGCTGGATGCCGTGGCGCAACTGGTTGCGGCGGGCGTTCCGGTCAATCATCGGGCGCTTACGGAGGCATTAACCGATCCCCAGCCCGCCAATCAACCGGCGGATGACGGGCCGAGCCGTGCGCTCTCTTTCCCGGCCCATTATCCGCCCGTCAAGTTCCCGCCACTCGCTTACGAAGCGCCGGCTGCCCCCGCTGCTGGCGTCCCGTCCCGTGAACCGGCTCCCGAAGCGCCGGTCATTCAATCTGTACAGGTAGCCATGACTCACGAAATTCAGACCATGCCGCCGGCGCCTCCCCTTGTTCCCGTACTGGACGAAAGGCCGGCGCCGTCGGCAGGATCAGCGCCAGTGCCGGCTGCCCCCGCTGCGCCAACGGAGGCTTCGCCGTCGCCCGCGCCCAATGCGGGGGCGCCGATCCAACCGAAGACGTCGACCCAAGAGAGCCTTGAGAGCCGTGCGGCTCGAGCCGCGGCTTTGGCACAGCTGAAGCTCTTCCACGCGCAGGTGACCAAAGCCCATGAACAATTCCTGGCCCAGCAGACTCAGGCCATGGAACTGTTGCAGCGTGTGAAAGGCCAGACGGGCCGAACGGCTTCTGATACGCCGGACGATCAAGCTGCTGCACCTGCCGCTGCGGAGCAAGTCACAGGGCCCGCCGCAGAGCCGCCAATCGTCAAGCAGTCGCTGGAACCGCCGCTCACGGTCCGGGCCAGCACGCCTGCACCCAAGCCCGCCGCACAGCCCGTGATGCCCGAGAAGACGCCCATTACCCCGGCCACGGACGACCCCAAGAGTGTGCCTTCCGTCACCGGCAAGGTTTTCCCCGGCCCCAAGCTGAGCCGCGAACAGCTGGAGCATGTGGCGTCGAGCAAAATTTCGGAGGTGTTGGGCGAGATCTTTGCCCAGCAGGACGACTATCACCGCCAAGTGCGCATGCCTGAACCGCCGCTGCTCCTGGCCGATCGTGTCGTCGGCCTGGATGCTGAAGCCGGCGCATACGGCACCAAGGGGATAATCTGGACCGAAACTGATGTATGTGAAGACTCATGGTACCTCCATAACGGGCACATGCCTGCCGGAATCATGATTGAGTCGGGGCAGGCCGATCTGCTGCTCATTTCGTACCTGGGCGCCGATTTTGCGAACAAGAGCGAGCGGGTCTATCGCCTGCTTGGCTGTGAGGCGACGTTTCATGGCGCCCTGCCCGCGGTCGGTGAAACCCTCCACTTTGAGATTCACGTAGACGGCTACGCTCAACAGGGCGATGTGCGTCTCTTCTTCTTTCATTATGACTGCTATGTGGGCGATCGTCTGGCTCTCTCCGTGCGTCATGGCCAAGCCGGATTTTTCACGGAAGATGAACTGGCCGCCTCGGCCGGCGTAATCTGGGACGTCAACGCCACGGAGCTGAAGCCCGACGCCCGGCTCGATCCGCCGGCGGTGCCGGTGACGCAAAAGGCCTTTTCCGCCGAGCAGGTCATTGCCTATTCGGAAGGGCGCATCACCGACTGCTTCGGCGACGCCTTCTGGCTGACGAAGACCCACGTGCGCACGCCCAGCATCGCCAACGGGTCCATGCTCTTCTTTGATGAGGTGACCGACTTTGATCCCCAGGGCGGGCCGTGGGGGCGCGGCTATCTGCGCGCCGAGGATCATCTCACGCTGGATGAATGGTTTTTCAACGGTCACTTCAAGAACGATCCCTGCATGCCCGGCACGCTGATGCTCGAGGGCACGTTGCAGACCATGGCTTTCTATCTCACGGCCATGGGCTATACATTGGATCGTGACGGCTGGCGCTTTGAGCCGATCCCGGGCGAGACCTACACGCTGCGCGCGCGCGGTCAGGTAACGCCGGGTGCGCAAAAGGTCATTTATGAGGTCTTCGTCGAAGAGGTGATCGACGGTCCAGTGCCCATGCTCTACGCCGATCTGCTCTGCACGGTGGACGGCCTGCGCGCGTTCCACTGCCGGCGCATGGGGCTGCGCCTCACGCCTGCCTACCCTTTGGAGAGCCGGCCTACCCTGCTCGACGGCGTTGAACTACAGGACCTGGATCCTGCTCGCAACGCGCGCACGCCCGATCACGTTTACGATCCCAAGTCGATTGCTGCCTGTGCCTGGGGCAAACCATCTGATGCCTTTGGCGAGATCTTTGCGCGCTTTGACGGCCCCGAGCGTTGTCCGCGCCTGCCCGGTCCACCCTATCTCTTTATGACGCGCATTACTCAAATCGACGCGGAGAAGGCCAAACCCGTTGCCGGCGGCACCTTGGAGGCCGAGTATCAGATCCCGCCTGACGCCTGGTATTTTGCCGAAAACGGCAATCGCACCATGCCCTACGCTGTCTTGCTGGAGGCCGCGCTGCAACCGTGTGGCTGGTTCGCCTCCTACAAGGGCACAGTCTTACAGAGTGATGAGGAGCTCTATTTCCGCAACCTGGATGGTACGGCCAATCAGTTACGTGAGGTCTTCCCAGAGGATGGCCTACTGCGCACGCATGTCACCAATACAAGCCTGGCGCGCTTAGGCAGCATGACCATTGTCGCCTTTGAGGTCAACTGTTTCGTAGACGAAGAAAAGGTCTTCGAGATGACTACCTCGTTTGGCTTTTTCCCCAAGCAGGCCCTGGCCGATCAGGCCGGCTTGCCCGCAACCGAGGCCGACCGCACCCGCCTGGTCGAGCCCAGCGACTTCCGCCGTGAGTTGGGGCCGCGCCCGCCCCGCTATTGCAACAACCAGCCGGCATTGCCTGGTCCCATGCTGCTCCTGCTCGACCGCGTTAGCGGTTTTTGGCCCGAAGGGGGCGCGCATGGTCTTGGGCGCGTTCGTGCCGAGATCGACGTGAATGCCGATGATTGGCTCTTCAAGTGCCACTTCATGGGCGATTCGGTTCAGCCCGGCTCGCTGGGCATTGAGGCCATGATTCAGACCCTGCAGTTCTATATGCAGGAAACGAATATGGGCGCCGGCATGACGCGGCCGCGCTTCGAACCGATCCAGCTCAATCAGGATATGACCTGGAAGTACCGGGGACAGGTCATGCCTTCGGCGACGCGCGTGACTGTCGATCTGGACGTCACGGCCCGCGAGCAGCGTGACAATGGGGCCTATGCCATTGCTGATGTCTCGCTATGGGTAGACGGCCTGCGCATCTACTCAGCCACGGGGCTGGGCATGCGCCTAGTCCCCGATCCGGACGGCTTGCGTACCAACGGCGAGGAGCGGCTTGATCCGGCGCGTGACGTCTGGCTAAATGATCACTGTCCGACGTGGACCGTACCGGCGTTGGCGATGATGTCCATGGTCGATCGATTGGCTGCAGGCGCGCTGGTGCGTGCACCGGGACGACGGATCACTGGGTTGCGCAACGTGCGCGTGCATCGCTGGCTTGGCTTTGCCGACGGCGCCCAGCAGGTAAGAACTCAGGGCACAACCCCGGGAACGCGTTCCGTCGATATGCAACTGCAACTCTGGGAGGAGACGCAGGCGCGCTTTGCGACCGTGACCAGCGGCCAGGTTCTGGTTGGTGAGACATGGCCGCTGAATCGTTCGATCTGGGCGCCGTTGCACGACGCGCCGCTCATGCCTGATCCCTATGCGGCGGGCGAACTCTTCCACGGGCCGGCCTATCAGTTGCTGACGGAACTGCGGATGAATGACGTCGGGGCCAGCTTCTGGCTCGACCTTGATCGTGGCGGCGTTCCGCTGGGCGCGCTGAATCAGGCGTTGCTCGATGCCGCAACGCACGGCATTCCCCATGACGCACTTTGGCGCTGGTCCGATCGCATTCCTACGGGGGTGGCGGCCTATCCGGTAGCGATTCCCACGGCGAGCTTCTATGGCCCAACGCCGACCAGCGGCTTGGTGCGCTGCGAGGCGCGCTTCGCCGGCTTCCAAGATGACAATGCTCAGTTCCCGATGATCGACATCCAAATCATTACAGTTGATCAAGAGGGGGATGAGACGCTCTGGGCGGAAATCGAATTGGTGGAGACACTCTTCCCCAAGGGCCCGATTGGCGAGTTAGACCCTGCGACACGTCGAGCCTTCCTCTCGGACCGTATCTACACGCCGGGTGCTGGCCTTTCCGACCTGGAGGGGGAAGCAACGGTTGTTTCCACTCAGCGTATCAAAGAGAGTGATTGGCTCGCCGGAACGGTGGCTGCGGCGTATGGTGTTGGGGGATGGCCGGTGGACTTGGATGAACTGACACGTCAAGTGGCGATTCGCGAGCATGTGGCGCGCCAGGCGCGCATCCACCCGGCGGAGTTGGTCGTGGATGATGATGCGGTGATGCCGGTCAATGGCTTGAGTAGACCGGACTTGAGTGTCGTAACGTCGGTCGGGCGCCCGCTCAATCGCTACGTCGTCCGGGCGACACAAAGCGCTGATGGCTGGACCGCGGCTGACGGTGCAGAGGGGGGACGATTGCCGCTGGCTATGGGCCCTGCACGCACCTTCTGGCGCAATCAAATGGGCGTCGGTGCGAACCTTGTTGAAGATCTCTCCTTTGGGCTGATGCGTCGCTTTGTTCGCCGGCTCGAGATCGAAGACCGTGAAGCCATGGAGGCGCTGCGTGGGCGAGGCGTACTCTATCTCGCCAACCATCAGATGGATCTGGAGTCGTTGCTCTTCGTCCTCTTAACGCCTGGTTTGCAAGAGTCGCTTACATCGGTCGTCGCTCGCCAGGAGCTGGACGAATCCTGGGTGAGTCCCTACTTTGAGTATGCGTACCAGCACCCGCATATGACCGATCCTAACATCCACTTGCTGATCGACCGGGCAACGCCCGAAGCTGTGTTCGCCAGCCTCACCAGCGCGTTGGATCAGGTTGCGCGGGAACACAATTCTCTGCTTATCCATGCCGAAGGCGTGCACGCGCGGCAGGCGCGGCAGCCGGTGCGCATCGTCAGCAGCACTCTGGTGGATCTGGCGGTCGAGCGGAACATCCCGATTGTGCCGGTACGCTTTGTCGGCGGATTGCCCTTGGAACCAGTGGAAGAACCATTTGCCTTCCCACTGGACTTTGGCCAGCAGGATGTCTGGATCGGCGCGCCCATCATGCCCGACGAATTGGCCGGGCTGCGCTCAGGCCAGCGGCGTGATGCCGTAATTGCTGCACTGAACGATTTCGGCGGCCGCTGGCAGGCGGAAATGCCCAATCCTGGGGACCCGGACTTTGCGGCGACGGTTGCTGCATGGCAGGCGGCGCGCGGTGTAGGCGAGACCGAGGCCGTGCTCTTGCGCGTGCTAGAAAGCGTGCCGGAACCCAGTGACGAAACAAAGTGGCTGCTGGCCGTGCTCCGAGGGGAAGCACCTGATGCGGCTCTATCCGTGGATGATGTGACCAAAGAATGGCTTGCCACCTTCAGCCGCGAGATTCTGGGCTTGGAGATTACAGCCGCCACATCTGTTCCATCAGAGCGTTGAAAACGACGTTTCTGACTGCGTATTTGAGATGTCCCCGAAGATTTCGCTGACAAAGAATAGCGCTCGCAATTTGCGTCATCAGTAGCCCTCATTTCGTACAGCGGCGTTTCTGCTCTTGACGCCAAGACGGTCCGCCGAGTCGGGACATGACTCGGCGGACCGTCTTTCTGTTTTCTCTGTAACTATCCCATTCCGCATAAAAAAAATCACAATTGAATCTGTTGGTAACTTATGATACTATTAACCTATGTTTAGTTGACTATCTATTGAGGCGTTTTGAGGACGGAGGGTCAATGGCGATCAAATATGCAATCCTAGGCTTTCTGAGCTGGCGTTCTCTTTCCGGATACGATCTAAAGAAGATGTTTCGCGAAGCGTCGTTTTTGCATTGGTCCGGCAACAATAATCAGATCTACCGCACGCTGCTGCAACTTCAGAAGGAGGGTCTCGTCACCAGCGAAGTTGAACACCGCGAGCGCGGACCATCACGCAAGACATATACGATCACCGCAGGAGGACGGTCTGCCTTGCGTACCTGGCTCAGCCAGTCGCCCGTGTTGCCCGACATCCGGAGTACCTTCCTGGTTCAACTTGCCTGGGCCGACCAGCTGACGGACGAAGAACTCGATCAATTGCTCTGCCAATACGAGCATGAGGTTCACATGCAGGTACTCATACATCGAGAAGAGAAGCGACGCAATCGGCTCAACCCTGCCCGCACGGAACGAGAGGCCGTTCTGTGGGCGGCAATTGCTGAAAATCGCATCAAACTATACGAAAATGAATTGACCTGGATTCACAAGTTGCGCAAAGACCTGAGTATATAAGCTGTCGTGAAGGAAGGAGAAAAGACCATGACGACGAAGTCCATCTATAAATCCACTGCAGGTCAGATGGAGATTCAAGCGCTGGTTGACCGTGTGCTGGCCCAGTGGCCAGTGCCAAATCAGCATCTCCATATCCCGACCAGATATGGGGACACGTTTGCGATTGCATCTGGAGACATGGTCGCACCGCCGCTCATCCTGCTACACGGGACGGCGTCGAATTTGGCCACCTGGATGGGAGACATTGCCGATCTTGCGTCAACGTTTCGCGTCTATGCTGTCGATATTCCAGGGGAACCAGGCAAGAGCGATCCAACACGTTTTTCCTGGGACGGCCCGGCCTTCACGGAGTGGTTGGATGACGTGCTTGAGGGGCTGGGTGTCGAAAAGACAGTCTTAGCCGGTATGTCGCTTGGCGGGTGGGCGACGCTTCGCTATGCCATCGATCGACCAGCGCACGTGGTTGCTGCAGTGACCATCGTTCCAGCGGGCATTCAGCAGCCGCGCCTGGCATTCATCCTACGCGCCATCGGTTACTCCTTCCTCGGCGACTGGGGACGCGATCGCCTGAAAGACTATGTTTTTCAGGGCGGTCAGTTTCCGGATGACCTGGATCGATTCCTGACACTTGTGAGCAAGCACTTCAACTTTCGTACGGGCGCGCCGCCGCTCTTTACCGACGAAGCGTTGCAGAGCTTGTCGATGCCGGTCCTCCTGGTTGCGGGTGAAGACGATGTGATGCTGGATACAACCAAGACGGCAGAGCGAATGGGTGCGAAAGTGCCCGATCTGACCGTCAGGATCTATGCCGGTGATGGGCATGCAACCATCAATACCGCAACCGACGTACTTGCATTTCTGCAAGCTCAGGAACTCGTACAGGCCGGCACAAATGGCGTCATAGTCCAGGTGCCCTAATTCGGCCCCCAATCCTGGGCTTACCGCTACCCACATCTGATCTCGGTGGTATTTCGGTGAGCCTGCAGCGCCCGCCCAGGCACGAATGCCGCGGGCGGGCATGCTGCGCCCTGTTAAAGGAGGCTTTTCTGTCGACGATCAGCCTCACTTCATGGATCGCACTTTGTTGGCCAGGGCACGCTCGCGAACGCCCCCAGTTCTCTCGTTGTACCGTCTCGGCAAGATGTGGGCAACGGTTAGCAATAGCTGCAGGGACCATCAGCAGCTCACTGCTCAGCCATTGCCCGCTGCCAGCCAGTCGCCGGCCCGCAGGCCGCGCTGGCCATAGTTCCATGGCGACGCCGGCTCAATTACTGCCGACGGCTCACCAGCCGCGGCCATTCGTTGCAAGAGCCGCTCGCGCAGTTCATCGGCCACGCCACGGTACGCGTCTACCCCGACCAGATTGGTCAATTCGTACGGATCCGCCTCCAGGTCGTAGAGAAATTCCTCCGTATAACGTTCGCTGTCCATCTGCTCATAACCATTCAATTCCGGCGCAACCACGCTATACTTCCAGCGCTGCGTGCGCAGGGCGCGGCCGACTTGCGACTCGCTAATCTGGATAAAGACATCCTCCTGCCAGTCAGCGGCGGCGCCGTTGAGCAGCGGCAAGATCGACTGCCCTTCCATGACCTCGGGCACGGGAATGCCGGCTGCGTCGAGCAAGGTCGGCGGTAAGTCAATTAAGCTCACCAACTGATTGATGCGCCCGCCGCCCTCAAACCCTGGACCTGTGATGGAGGCCGGCACGTGGACCGAGCTTTCGTGGCACGAACGCTTGTACTCGTCGTTGCGCGTTTTGAAGTGGCAGCCGTGGTCACTGGTAAAGAGCACGATCGTGTTGTCCCGCAAGCCGAGGCTCTTGAGCGCATCGAGCAGGCGGCCGTACGCTTCGTCCAGCCGCTTGACCATGCCGCAGTAGCCGCCCCAATGTGCGCCCGCAGAACCGCCCAGCGTCTGAAGGTCCGGCGGCAGCCAGCGCCCCGTGTATGGCTCCCCGTAACCGTCCGGTGGCGGATAGTTGTCCGTGTGATTCTGGTGATGGGGTTCCAGGAATGAGAGGAAGAGGAAAAATGGCTCCTCACGATCCTGGGCGACATAGCGAATCGCCGCGTCGGTCATGGCATCGACGCGATAGCCTGGCAGCTTCACGGCGTCATTTTCCTCATTAAAGAGAACCGCGTCATAGGGCTCGGACACAAATTCCAGCAGATTGGCTCCGAGCCACGTCTGATAGCCGCCGCGCTCAGCGGCGGGAACCGGATCGCTGCCGGCAAGATGCCATTTGCCGATATACCCTGTCGCGTAGCCCGCCTCTTCAAAGTAGTGCGCCAGCGTTTTGCTCTCTGCCGGTAAGGGCACAGAATTGCGAAAGCAGCCGGTTTGGGTGGCGTATCGACCGGTTTGGATGCACGAGCGGGCCGGTCCGCAGACGGGCTGCATGGTAATGCAGCTGGCCAGGTGCGTGCCGTTCTGGGCGACGCGGTCGAAGTTTGGCGTGAGGTTGAGCGGGTTGCCGTGGAGCCCACTCGTGTCCCAGCGCTGCTGATCGGTGAAAAAGACGATGACGTTCGGTGATGCTTGAGACATTCAAGTTCTCCTTTGCACGACTGATCGTTTTGGGATAACGGCGTTTGCTCGTTGGAAGAGAAGTCTTGCGCCGCTTTGGATACGTTTTGCGTGATTGGGCGTGTTCTGGATTGAGTGGAGTTGAACAACCGATTTGTGCATCTCTTTCTATCATCTTATCATGAAAACCTATCGTTTGATTTCTAGAGAAATGCATGGCACTGAAAGGGTCCAATGACACAGCGAACCCGTTATGCGATTGCCGGTCTCGGCGGTCGTTCCTACCTGTTTAGCGAAGCAATTCTCGGCACCTACCGGGATTCGAGCATGCTCGTCGGACTGTGTGACGTAAACCTTGGTCGCTTGGAGCTGGCCCGCCAACGGGTCGAGGCGGAAAGCGGCGCAGCAGTGGGCGCCTATGGCCATGCCGACTTTGACCGCATGATTGCCGAAACGCGGCCCGATACGGTGATCGTCACGACCAAGGACTGCACGCACGATGAATACATCGTGCGTGCCATGGAACTGGGCTGTGATGTGATCACCGAGAAACCTATGACGACTGATGCGACCAAATGTCGTCGTATTCTGGATGTCCAGCAGCAGACCGGACAGAAGATCACCGTCACCTTCAACTACCGCTACGCGCCGCCGCGCACCCAGGTCAAAGAACTGCTCATGGCCGGCGTCATCGGTAACGTCGTCTCGGTCGACTTTCACTGGATGCTCGACACCGAGCATGGCGCCGATTACTTCCGCCGCTGGCATCGCAACAAGGTCAATTCCGGTGGCCTGATGGTGCACAAAGCGACTCACCACTTCGACCTTGTGAACTGGTGGCTTTCAACCGTGCCGGCGCGGGTGACGGCCTCTGGCGACCGCCGCTTCTATCTCCCCGAGACGGCCGAGCGATTCGGACTTACCGATCGCGGCGAACGGTGTCGGGGATGCGCAGAAGCTGCTCGCTGTCCCTTCTATCTCGATCTGGCAGCGGCGCCGGCGCATCGCGCCCTCTACCTTGAAAGTGAGGAGTACGACGGCTACTTCCGCGATCGCTGTGTCTTTAGCCCTGAAATTGATATCGAAGACAATATGAGCGTGATCGTCGACTATCGCAATGGCGCACGTATGAGCTATTCCCTTACGGCCTTTTCACCGTGGGAAGGTTACACGATCAGCTTCAACGGCACGCACGGGCGGCTGGAGCACAAAATGGAAGAAGCGACCTATATTAATGGCGACGGTCGCGTACCCGGGGCGCTCAAGCCGGAAGGAACCTGGATTCGTGTCTACCCCCACTTTGATCAAGCCTACGAAATCGCCATTGACCAGCAGGGTGGAGGCGGTCATGGCGGGGCTGACCCCATCATGCTCGACTACATCTTTGCGCCCGAGCGCCAACCGCCGGACCCACTGCTGCGCGCCGCGGATCAGCGCGCGGGCGCCTGGTCGATTATGACTGGCGTAGCGGCCAACGCCTCAATGGCAAGCGGTCGTCCAGTCACGATTGCAGAGCTGGTCGGTGAGGTCGATCTGCCCGCCTATCCGCCCATGCCGGACGACTCGATGCCGCTACCCCTGCCGCCGGCGGACAATCCTGCACGACGGACGTAGCAGCCGTTGAGCCGATCGCCTCTTGGGTCAAGGATTTGTCCCACAGCAAGGTGTTAAACCGATACGGAGATATCGCCCATGCAGACTAAAGCGATTTTGTTCACCGATGTTGAGCACGTGACGTTGGCCCCTGTTGAGATCCCCGGGCCGGCAGCTGGCGAAGTGCTGCTCGAAGCGCTTTACACGGTGATTTCGCCCGGGACGGAACTACGCTGTCGCGCCGGGCAGCAGGAAGGTGCACGCTTCCCCTTGATTCCCGGTTATTCCTTTGTCGGACGCGTGATTGAGCGTGGCAGCGCCGCAACGCTTGCGCCGGGCACGCTGGTCTATGGTAAAGGGACAGCGCGCGCGAGCGAAAACTTGACCTGGGGCGGTCACATTCAGCATGCAGTTCAGCCGGAGCAAGACGTACTGCCTTTACCGCCCGGGATCGACCCTCTTTGGGGGGCGGCCACGCACGTGGTCGGCATTGCCTACCGCGGCGTCCGTCTGAGTCGGCCGGCCGCCCACGAAACCATTGCCGTCATCGGCCAGGGAACGATCGGTGCGCTCTCCGCCCGTCTCCACGCCATTAGCGGTGCACGCGTGGTGGTCTTTGACCTTTCTCCGGCGCGCGTTGCCATGGCTGAGGCGGCCGGCCTGGAAGCAGTACTGGTCGAAGACGATCTGGCGGCCACGATTCAAGCAGTCTTGCCGGACGGAGCCGATATCGTGGTCGACGCGACTGGCGCGCCTGCAGTCTTGCCGCAAGCCTTGGCCGCCGCCAAGCCCAAACCATTCAACGATTCCGCGCTGTCAGGCGCACGCTTTATCATACAAGGCAGCTATCCTGGCACATTCTCAATTCCATATACGGCCGCTTTTATGAAGGAGCTTTCCTTTCATCTCCCGCGCGATGTTCAGCCGCGTGATCTGCGGGCGGCGCTGGACTTGATGGCGCGGGGCAAGCTCGATCTTACCGACATCATTAGCGACGTGCGCACACCGGACGCTGCCGCTGATACATATGCCGAGCTGGCTGTTCCCGGCACTGAACTGATCACCGTTGCCTTTGACTGGCAGCAGCTGGTTCCGTAACTGCGCCGGGCCGAGATTTGGCAGAGCGCGGTAGCCCCGCCGCCTGTGCCATTGACGCTTCGACAGACTCAGCGCACCGCAAACTCTGGCGGTGGCTACTTGTCGGATCAGCGGCGCAGGCGCCGACTGTATGTGCCTGCATCCTTTTTGAGGTGGAGTCGCTCATGTCTGTAGTAGGTGTTGCGTCTACTCTTTGTGGCTGATGGTTGCAAACAGGACTAATCCGGCGCCGGCCAGGATCGCCATGTCGGCAATATTGAAGATGCCGGTGCGAAGCGGACCAATGCCCACATTGAGGAAATCAATCACCGCACCGTCATTCACGATCCGGTCATAGAAATTGCTGATCCCGCCGGCAAAGACAAGAGAGAGCCCCACGACTGTCAGCGTGTCCATCTGTTCGCTGAAGATGAGATAGGCCAGCAAAGCCAGGGAGAAGGCGGCCACGCCCACGATGAAGATCCAGAAACGTGTCTCGCTGGGCAGTGAGTTTCCCAAACCGAGGAAGGCGCCCCGGTTTTCATGATAGCCAATCCGTACCATGTCGAAGAGGAAAGAGCGCATTTGGTCGCGGGGCAAATATTGCACGGCGATCCATTTAGTGAATTGATCGAGCACGATCACGATCAGCGAAATTGCGCCAATGATGAGCACTCGTTTGCTTCGCGTCATTGCTTTGTCTCGTTTCGTAGTGCCATGAGCAGGAATCGTTCATCTGACACGGATTGTCCCCATAAGTCAGGTTGATCACTCAGATCTTGAAGAGCGGCGATGCTCATCTGGCTAGGAAGAGCTGCAACAATCTCGTTGGCGTGCATGCCGCCGCCAGTGTGCCAGAATCCTTCTACAAGGATCAAGCGGCCGCCCGGGCGCAAGAGCTCCATCCAGCGCCGTAATACCGTGCCCCGCTCTGGCAGCGCCCAGAGAATATGACGGCCGACGATGACATCGAGCTGGCCGGGTGTAAAGGATGGATCTGCTGCGTCCATGCAAGCAAAACTGATCGTCCGCTTCGCGCGGGTGGCTTTGTTGCGGGCCAGCATCAGCATGGCCGGGGCCAAGTCAATGCCCATCACCGCGTAGCCGAGGCGTGCTAGTAGCACACTGATTGAACCAGTCCCACAACCAACGTCCAGGACCGTTGCCGGAGCTGGGGGCATGTAGGCCCCGAACAAGTCTTGCCACGCTGCCCGTACCATCGGATCGCGCAGCCCGTGATCGGCTGCTTTGTCAAAGGAGCTGGCTTGCTCGTCCCAGTAGACGCGTGTCTCCGCCAACTCATGGGCAGCGCTCATGAGTGACGCGACCACACAGCGCGATGATCGTACTGGACGTGACCGGAGATGACGGGCGAACCGCAACGGCTGCTGGCGCCGTTGGGTTTCAGGTTGGCGGCGCAGTGCAGCTTGGTGGATCTGAAGCTGATTTTCATGTGCTGTATTCGATCCGAAATCCCGAAGGGGAGACGCCCTTGAATTTCTGGAAGACCGTGGCGAAATACTGGCTTGAATTGAAGCCACAGGCGTAGGCAACCGCAGTGACACTCCGTTCCGGTCGGTTGATGAGCATCTGGGCAGCTGCCTCAACCCGACAGGACGTCAGATATTCCACGGGCGACATATTCGTGATTTGCTTGCAGTAGGTCGAAAACTGACTGCGTGACAGGCTGCATTCCTGGGCCATGTTGTCCAGCGTCCAGGGATTGGCCAAATGTTTGGGCAGTTCGGCCAGGAACATCTCGACCATCCGCTGCGTGGTGGACAGATGGGTGTCCAGCGGGATGTGCCGGTGTTCCAGCATTTCCAGCAGCGCGATGATAAGTTCGTTGATCGTCAAGACGAGCTTGGTCTGGCTGGCGGCTGGCTCCGGCTCATCGAGCAGGGCATCCATCTTGGCGAAACAGCGCGCAATTTCCTCATCAGCCTGCCAAACCGGCTGTTCATTGTGGCGCAGCAGATCCGTCAGCCGCTTGCGTTCATCCGGCGTGCAGATCAGCCAGGCAGGCCACTGCCAGGGTTGGTTTGGGCGCCGCACGTCCACATCGAGAATGAGCCAGATCAAACGGCTGGCCCCAATCGTTGGATTCCCCACGCGGTGGAATTGCCATGGTCGGGTAATGGTCAAGTCGCCTTTGCGCAGCAACCATCGCTGACCGTCTACTTCAAACGCCGTCTTGCCCTGGGCAAGATAGGTGAACTCAATCCCTTCGTTGCAGTGCAGATTGAGCCCCCAGGACTGTGGCCTGGGCGCGTCCCAAACGCCGATAGAGCGAAGTTGGGGGAGCATCGTTGGCGGGAGGGGCGTGCCTGGATAGCTGCCACGCGCCCAGCCGCGTAGCGAGACATCGCCGCGCTCGGCGGCATCCTTGAGCGGTTCGCACGTGTCCGCGAAATAGAGCTGATTCTTGTCTTGAAAAATTACCGGCTCTGCCATAGAATATCTATACCGCATGTGCAAATTTTACCGCTCGAAAATCGTGAAAGACAGGAGTCTCCGACACGTACTATAGTAGAAGCGCAAGCCTACCAACCACCATTGTAGCATAACGACTTTTCAAAGGAGAGAAAGATGAAAGTTGGCTGCTTTGCGCTCGTAGATCCCTTTTCCGTTGTTGACCATCAGCTGGAACGAATTGCCGGACTGGGGTTCAAATACGCCGATGTGACGGACAACCATCCCGGCGGCCTGTTGGGCAACGAGTTTGGCTTCACCGGCGCGCTTAGTCTGGACGCAAATCCGGCGGACGTCAAGGCCATGTTTGACAAGCATGGCCTGACCATCACCAGCGTCTGTGCCCATGCCAATCTGCTCGATGCCACATCGCCGGCGGTCTATGGCACGACGGAGATCCTCAAGGCTGTCCGCCTGGCGGCCGGTTTGGGCGTTACAGACGTGATCACCACGGAGGGCGACCCCAAAACAGACTGGGGACACAACCTGACTCATGCAGAGCGCGTCTTTGTCGTGGCCGAGAAGCTCTATGAACCAGTGCGACTGGCAGAGGCTATGGGCGTGCGGATTCTGCTTGAGCCCCACGGTATTTTGACTGACTCGATCGATGGCATGCAGGCGATCTTGGATAAACTAGGCAATCCCGCCAACCTGGGCGTCAATATGGATACCGGCAATTCCTGGCTGGGCGGGGCTGATCCGGTCGAGATGGCCAAGGCTTATAAGGAGATCATCTGGCACGTCCATTGGAAGGATCTCCCGGCCGAGTGGGAAGCCCAGCGTGGCTCGGTCTACGGCTGCGGCTTTGGCCCCATTGCGCTTGGCGAGGGTGTCATCGATGTGGCCGGGGTCTACGATGTGCTCAAGGATGGCGTGGCCGAGTATAGTACGTTGGAAGTGGGCGGCGATGAGAACATGCTCAAGAGCTATGAATACTTGAAGTCGCTCGGCGCAGAATAGCGCATGAAGTTTCGCAGGTAACCAATCATTCCCGGGGTGTCACCAAACACGGTTTGGCTGCGGTGACACCCCTTGGAGTGTCTGAAGTGCCACAAACTATTTGGAGGAAATGATGGCAAGACCAATTACTCTATTTACCGGCCAGTTTGCTGACCTTCCCTTGGCCGTTCTGGCCGAGAAGGCAAGCGAGTGGGGCTACGATGGCCTGGAACTGGCTTGCTGGGGCGATCATTTTGAAGTGGACAAGGCGCTGGAAAGCGACAGTTACTTGCGTGAAAAGCGCGATCTGCTGGACCAGCATGGCCTGCAATGTTTTGCAGTTGGCACACATCTGGTTGGTCAGGGTGTCTGCGATGCCATTATCGATGGCCGCCATAAGGGGGTCTTGCCCGCGCGGCTGTGGGTGGACGGCGAGCCTGAAGGCGTTCGCCAACGCTGTGCTGAAGAAGTGGCCAACACGGCGCGCGCTGCAGCTGACTTTGATGTCAGCGTCGTCACCGGCTTCACAGGTTCGCCCATCTGGCACATGCTTTACTCGTTTCCACCCAATGACTTTGAGTTGATTGACGCTGGCTACCGAGAGTTCGCCGACCGTTGGAATCCGATTCTGGATGTCTATGACGAGGTCGGCGTGAAATTTGGGCTGGAGGTTCATCCCGGCGAGATCGCCTACGATTTCATTACGACTGCTAAGGCGTTGGAAGCCATCGGCTACCGAGAAGCGTTTGGCATTAACTTCGATCCCAGCCACCTGATCCACCAATTCCTTGATCCCGCCGCCTTTATCGAGGAGTTTGCCGACCGCATCTACCATGCCCACGTCAAGGACGCCAAAGTCCTCGTCGGCAATGGCCGCCGCAGCATTTTTGGCTCTCATCTCGACTTTGGCGATGGTCGCCGCGGCTGGAATTTTGTTTCACCGGGCCATGGAAGCGTTGATTTTGAAGAGATGTTCCGGGCGCTCAATCGCATCGGGTACGAAGGCCCGTTGTCAGTGGAATGGGAGGACAGCGGCATGGATCGCGAGTGGGGCGCGCCGGATGCCCTGGCCTTTGTGCGCCGCACTGACTTTGCCCCTTCGGCCGTGGCCTTTGACGCCGCCTTTGCCTCGGGAGAATAGAAAAGATCATGACGACATTAGATCGCAAAATCAAGTATGGCCAGATAGGCGGCGGTCAGGGCTCCTTTATCGGGGCCGTTCATCGTCGCGCCGCGCTCTCCGACGGCCTAACGGAGTTGGTGGCCGGGGCCTTTTCCAGCGATCCCACACGGGCCAAGGCGTCGGGTGAGGAGCTGCTCATCGCGCCTGAACGCAACTATGGCTCCTGGCAGGAGATGCTTGAGAAGGAAAGCGCGCTGCCGGAAGGCGAGCGGATCGACTTTGTGAGCATTGTCACGCCCAACCACGTTCATTTTGAGCCCGCCCTGGCCTTCGTCGAGGCTGGCTTCAATGTCGTGCTGGACAAGCCCATGGTGCACAACAGCGAGCAGGCTCAGGCGCTGATTGACGCCGTGGAAGAGCATGACGTAGTCTTTGCCATCACCCACAATTACACCGGCTATCCCATGGTCAAAGAAGCCCGTGATTGGGTCCGCTCCGGCAAGCTGGGTGAGATTCAGCGAGTGGTGGTCGAGTATCCGCAAGGCTGGCTTCTGGAGAAGGAAGAGGATGGCGACAACAAGCAGGCCGAGTGGCGCACCGACCCCAATCGCTCGGGCATCGCCGGTGCGATCGGCGACATCGGCACCCATTGCGAGAACCTGGTCTCCTATGTGACGGGGCTCGAGATTGAAGCGCTCTGCGCCGACGTCAACACCTTCGTCCCCGGCCGCTTGCTCGATGACGACGCCAGCGTGCTCCTGCGTTTCACCAACGGCGCGCACGGCATCCTCTGGTGCTCGCAGATTGCGGCCGGCGAAGAGAACGGACTCACGATTCGTGTCTATGGCACCGAGGCCGGTCTCGAGTGGCATCAGGAGCATCCAAATTGGCTCTACTTCAAGGATCCCAAGGGGCCCATGCAGGTCTACAAGCGGGGCAATGACTACGTGGGGGAAGCCGCGCAGCGGGCGTCCCATCTGCCCTTTGGCCATCCGGAGGCCTTCTTCGAAGCCTTTGGCAACGTCTACATGAACGCCACTGACACCATGCGCGCCAAGCTGGTGGGGCGGGAACCGACCGAGCTTGAACTGGACTTCCCCACCGTCTACGACGGCGCCCGGGGCGTCAAGTTCATCGAGAAGGTGATCGAAAGCGGCCAGAGCGACCAGAAGTGGCTGCCCTTTGAGTGAGAGCGGGATAATGCTTAATCGAGAATTGCGAATGGGGAATGCTTAATCTGGTTGTCGCCCATTTACCATTCTCCATTCTCGAATAAGCCTTCGTCAATCTAAACCAAAAGCGCCTGCTACTCGCAGCATGACGAGCAGCAGGCGCTTTTGCGTGCAGCAGCGAAAGCCGGGCGTTCTTGAACGCCCGGCTGCGACAATCGGCTAGTAGACTGAATCCGGTTCGTAGTAGATTTCGGCGTTCTCAGGCGTAATCAACTCGGCGGCCAGGATGATCTCGGACGGGATCTTCTGCTGATAGAAGCCTTCCATGGGCTGCCCGCGCAGACCCATCACAGCCATGCTCACGGCCGTGGCGGCCATGGAGGGCGGATAGGTCACGTCGGCGCGAATCAGCGGATCGCCATCCATGATCTTCTTGATGATATCCTTGGAGCCGGCGCCGCCCAGGAAGAGGTCGATGTCGTCGCGACCCGATTCCTCGTAGGCCTGCATTACGCCCTTGAGCACATCGTCGTCCTGCGCCCATACGGCGTCAATGCTGTCATACTTCTGCAGGTAGTTCTCCATGATCTCCAGACCCTTTTGTGTCGACCACATCGCGGGCTGAGAATCGAGGATGTTGATGTCAGGGTACTGCTCCATGACGGCGTTGAAGGCCTCAACACGTTCTGTGTTGATCACGGTGGGGATGCCTTCGAGCACGACGATGTCGCCGGCTCCGCCCATCTCCTCTGCCATCCATTCAGCCGAAACCTTGCCCAGGCCCGGGTTGTCACCCGCAACATAGACGTCGGCGATTGGCTTCGTGAGGCCGCGGTCAATGACGACGATGTAGATGCCGGCGTTCTTGGCTTCTTCCACCACCGGCGTCAGGGATGCGGAGTCATGGGGCAGAATCACCAGCGCATCGATATCCTTCACCATGAGGTCTTCCACATCGCCCACTTGGCTGTCGGGCGAGTCGGCCGTGGTCAGGAAGAACTCGACGTTCGGGTCCTGCGCTTCCCAGTCGGCAATGGCTTTTTCGGTCCAGTAGACGATGCCGCCGGTCCAGCCGTGGTCTGCGCTGGGGATGGCCACGCCGATCTTGATCGGCTCGGTCGATACGGCCTCAGCCTCGGCGGCTGGGGCAGCTTCTGAATCGGCCGCGGGTGCTGCGGTTTCAGCCGGTAGCGCCGCGGTACAACCCGTGAAGAGCATGAGGCTGACGAGCAGCAGCCCAAAGAAAGATTTCCACGATTTCATACGATAGATCCTTTCTGTGAAATGAAAAATAGACCTCGATAAATTGGTGCCTGACCTAATTCTTGCGTTGGTATTGCACCAATACTGCCGCGATGATGACGATGCCCTTGACGCTGCCCTGGAGATAGGGCGAGACGCCGGCCATGTTGAGCATGTTGTTGATTACGCCCAGGACCATGGCGCCGATGACCGTGCCCCAGATTGTGCCGACGCCGCCTGCCATGGATGTGCCGCCGATCACGACCGCCGCAATCGCATCCAGCTCGTAGAAGACGCCGGCGTTGGTTGAGCTGATCGAGTTGAGGCGAGAAGAGAGTAGAACGGCCGAGATGCCGACCGTGAAGCCGGTAAGGACATAGGTGATGAACTTGACCATCTGCACGCGAATGGCCGAGTAGCGGGCGACGGTTTCGTTGGCGCCAACTGCGCAAACGTGGCGTCCAAAAGGGGTGTAGGTCAAAAGAATGTGAAAGACGATTGCCACGACCAGGAAGATAATGGCGGAGTTGGGAATGCCCATGAACATGCCGGCGCCGATCTTGGGATAGACGTCGCTCTCGGCGCGGAATTCACCGCCGTTGGCGATGTAGAGCGCCATAGACCGGAAGATCGACATCGTGCCCAACGTGGCGATAAAAGGCGCCACATGGCCTGTCGTGACCAAAACGCCATTGAGCGCGCCGCAGAGCATGCCCACGCCGATCGCGACCAGCACGGCCACGATCACGGCGGGGACACCGCCTCCCAACGCATTGAGCGCCAGAATTGCCAAGCCGCCGGCCAAGGCTACCATAGATCCGACGGACAGATCGATCCCTCCGGCGATAATGACGAACGTCATGCCCAGCGCAATGACGCCCGTGTAGGAGATCTGGCGGGTAATGTTGAGCAGGTTACGCGGCCGCAAAAAGTATTCGCTGGCAAACGCCGAGATGATGAGTAAGATGACCAGAGCCGCCAACGGGGCCCAGGTTGCATAGTTGATGTTCTTTAGTCGATCCGTCACGGACGCTACCCTCGGGATTTCCTGAATTTAGTTGACATAAAATACTAGTGATTTGCAGTGAAGTCTATATCGCGTGCTCTTTCAGCCCGGTTGCATAGAACATAATTTCTTCATCACTCATGTGCTCATCGGCCAACGTGCCGACGAGGCGTCCCTCGCGCATGACCAGGATGCGATTGCACATACCAAGCAGCTCTTCCAGTTCCGACGAAATGATGATGCAGGAGAGACCGCTCTCAATCAGATCATGGATAAAGCCATAGATTTCGCGCCGGGCGCCGACGTCAATGCCGCGTGTCGGTTCGTCCAGAATCAGGATGGTGGGTGACGTATCCAGCCACTTTGAGAGATAGACCTTCTGCTGGTTGCCGCCGCTCAGATGGGCGAGGTCATCGGTCAGCGAGGGGATACGGATGTTGAAGGAATCGACATAATATTGCGCCCGTTCGGTGCAGCGCTTGTTCTGAATAAAGAATTTCGAGTACTCTCTGAGTGACGCCAGCGTGATGTTAACCACGGTGTCATAGATGAGCAGCAGGCCGCGTCCCTGACGATCTTCGGAGAGATAGGCGATGCCCGCCTGCATGGCGTCGCGCGGATTGTGGATTTCCACTGGCTCGCCGTGGGCATAGATTGTGCCGCTGTCCATGTGGCGCAGGCCCATCAGCGTTTCGCCCAGTTCCGTACGCCCGGCGCCCATCAGGCCGGCGATGCCCAGAATTTCGCCCTTGCGCAGGTCAAACGAGATGCCGTACAGGGTGTTGTCGACCGAAAGATTTTGGACCGAGAGCGCCGTCGCGTCACCGGTTACGACGGCTTTGGGCGGGAAGGTCTCGCTTAGCTCACGGCCGACCATGCGCCGGGCCATTTCATGCTCATCCAGCGCTTCGACCGGGTCTACGCTGATCAGATCGCCATCACGCAGCACCATGACGGTATCGCAGATTTCCGTGACCTCACCTAACTTATGGGAGACGAACATGATGGCGCCACCGCTGGCGGTGAAATCGCGCATGATTGTGAAGAGTGAATCGATCTCGGCCCCGGAGAGCACCGTCGTCGGTTCATCCATGATCAGCAGGCGCGATTTTTGGCTCATGGCTTTGGCAATCTCAACCATTTGCTTCTTGGCTACGCTTAGGTTCCCGACCATCGCTTCGGGGTCGACGTCGGTATCCAGCTGCTCGAACAGCGTGCGCGAGGTCGCGATCATGCTGCGCCGATCCAGCATGCCATTGCGGCGCAGTTCTCGTCCGAGGAAGATATTTTCGTAGACGCGGAGCGTGTTGATTAGATTGAATTCCTGGGGGATCATGGAGATGCCCAAGTGTTGGGCGGTGATGGTGTTGGGGATCTCAGTGGGTATGCCGTCTACTATGATCTCGCCGCGAGTGGGTGAGTAGACGCCGCTGATCAGCTTCATGAAGGTCGATTTGCCGGCGCCGTTCTCACCGATGACGCCCAGGATTTCGCCGGCATGGAGACTGACTGTGAGATTCTTCAGTACCTCAACACCTGAGAACGCCTTGGTGAGACCTTCTACCCGCAGCAACTCTGCCTTGGATTCCTGATATGCCATTTGTCACCATCTGTATGCGCTGGAAGACAAGCTGGTTTTGGGGAACTCTTGTCTCTCTCTATTGTGCCTTAAGAAAGTGTTTTTCGCAAGTCATCTTGGCTAAATTCGAATGACTTTCGAAAGACAAATTGGTTCGAAGTGGCTTCGATTTTTACCATTGACCACTTCACGCCAAACTATTGCCTACGTCTCGTTCTGGCGCCTGCCCATAGCAGCGTGCATGGGCAGGCGCCGCGATGATGTTCTTTTGCCAATATTTGCACGAGATCATTGGGGGACGGCCACTGGCTCAGCACAATCGTCTTGAGGTCGAGTGGCTTTGCCCGTGACTGTCCCCCCCATTTTCTGAACGCACGGTTCTGCTGAGGCTTTCGTCTAGCTGTAGAGCGAACCGTAATTCTCACACGCACGGAAATCTGCACCCATGGGTTCATTCGCGCCAAAGCCAGCCCACGCGCTGGGGCGGAAGATCGTTGTTTCATCTACGTTATGCATATAGACCGGAATCCGCAGCATCGCGCAAAGGCTGACCAGGTCAGCGCCGATGTGTCCGTAGCTGATGGCTCCATGATTGGCGCCCCAGTTATTCATCACGCTATAGACGTCTCTGAAGGGACCTTCGCCGGTTGTGCGCGGCACAAACCAGGTCGTGGGCCAAGTCGGATTCGTTCGTTCGTCGAGCACGGCATGCACGTCTTCCGGCAGTTCTACAGTCCAGCCCTCGGCAATTTGCATGGCCGGACCCAACCCCTTGAACAGATTGACGCGGCACATCGTCACCGGCATGCCGCCCTTGGTTGAGAAGCGGGTTGACCAGCCGCCGCCCCGGAAATACTCGGTCATGCCCGTGTGCCACGTGGTGGCCGCCAGACAAGCTTTGGCCTCTTCTTCGCTGATTTCCCAATAGGGCTTCATAACCGGCTCGCCGTCGCGCAGCTGGCGCCCCGTACCATCCAGCGTCGCCGGCCCTGAATTGATCAGATGGAGGATGCCGTCGGCGGCGACGCCATCTAGCGTATAGCCCGTTACGCGTTCCACTGCATCCGGACTCCAGTAGGTGCGCACGTCAGCAAAGATTTGGGCCGTATTGGTCAGCAGGTGGTTGAGCAGCATGGAGACGCCGTTGAGCGCATCGTTTTCGGTGGCGATGATGTAGGGCGGGCGGATGCCGGTCCAGTCGAAGGAGGTATTGAGGATCGCCTCCAGGAAGTCGCCGTTGGGCAGGTGATCGGTCCACTGACGCTGGCCTTGGAAGCCGCCGGCAATGGCGTTGCGGCCCAGCGCTTCTTCGCCGTAGCCAAGCTCGGCCAGCTTCGGGTTGCCGACCATCAGGTCGCGCGCAATCAGCGCCATCTTGACCGAGATCTCCCAATCGGCGTCTTGCTGTTCACGCGTCCGCTGGTGGGAGGGCGGGTTGTAGTCCTTCCCCTCTGGGCAATACGCTTTGACCCACGCCATCGCCGCGGCGAACTCTTCGGGATCATAGATCTCTTCTTCGATGCGGCGGACGAATTCGACCATGTCAATCGCTTCGACACGCATGCCCAGATAGTCCTGGAAAAACTCCTGATCGACGATGGAGCCGCCGATGCCCATGGAGGTGCCGCCCATGCTCACGTACGACTTGCCGCGCATGTTGGCCACGGCCAGCCCCGCCTTGGCAAAGCGCAAGAGCTTCTCCTGCACATCCTCCGGAATACTCTGATCGCCGGAATCCTGAACGTCACGGCCATAGATGTTAAAGACGGGCAGCCCCTTCTGATTATGCGCCGCAGAGACAGCTGCGAGATAGACCGCGCCGGGGCGCTCCGTGCCGTTGAAGCCCCAAATCGCCTTGGGCAGATGGGGATCCATGTCCATCGTCTCGGAGCCGTAACACCAGCAGGGTGTCACGGTGATCGAGACGCCCACGCCCTCGCGCTTGAACTTCTCGGCGCAGGCCGCGGCTTCGGCCACGCCGCCAATCGTGCTGTCGGCAATGACGCATTCCACGGGCAGGCCGTTGTAATGACGCAGGTTCTCGGTCAGAAAGTCGGCCGTGGATTGCGCCATGGCCATGGTCTGGTCCTCCAGCGACTCGCGCACGCCGCCGAGCCGCCCATCGATCGTGGGACGAATGCCGATTTTTGGCATCTCGCCAATAAGACGGTTTTCGGGCGCATTCATTGCAAAATCACTCATGCCATTTCTCCTTCAGTTTTCGATTAGCCTGTTTTAGATTTCGACGCCAAACTCATTGGCCAGCGCCTGTTTCATCACGTCTACCGGCGCACGTTCGCCAGTCCATCGCTCAAACGCAATCGCGCCCTGATAAACGAGCATGCCCAGCCCATCCAGCGTACGTGCGCCCCGGGCTTCGGCCTCGCGCAAAAAGCGCGTGCGCGGCGGATTGGGGATCACGTCGCAGACCAGCTGGTTGCTGGTGATCGTCTCCAGATCTACATTGGGCATACTCTCCACATCGGGGTAGAGACCAATCGACGTGGCATTGATGACGATGTCAACATCTGGGGGGATGGCGTAAGGTTCGCTGCCGGAGACGAAAACCGCGTCTGCCGGCGTCTGCTTATTGAGCAGGCCAACCAACTCTTCGCCCCGCTTGCGCGAACGATTGATCACCGTAATGTGGCTGGCGCCGGTCAGCGCCAGCTCGACGGTGATGGCACGCGCGGCGCCGCCGGCGCCAAAGATCGCAACGCGCCTGCCTGAGGTGCCATAGCCGGCGTCTTCGCGCAGGGAACGAATGAAACCTTTCCCATCCGTGTTTTCGCCAATCAGACGGTTGCCGTCGCGCCAAACGGTATTAACCGCACCCATCAGCTGCGCGTCGGTCGCCACCTCATCCAGGTACTGCAAGACGGCGACCTTATAGGGAATGGTTAGATTGATGCCCCTCATGCCAAAGGCGAGTAAGCCTTTGATGGCTTCGGCTAGGTTGCCGGGCAAGATCTCGATCGTGAGATAGCGCCAGCGCAGGTTCAGCGCGTCGAAGGCGGCCTGCTGCATGACACAGGTCGGATTTTCGGCCACGGGGTGACCAAAAACGCCAACCAATTCTTCGGTGTAATCCGGATCTTGAGACATGATGATCGCTCTCCCCATTGAGGCTGCGCTGATTTGGACGTCTCCGACGGCTTGGGGCTCATCTAGGAGTCAAGCATGCCCGCAATTTTGGCCGTCATCGCCGCGGTTGCAGATTCATCCAAGAAGCCCATTTCCAGTTCGCAAACAAAGGTCTCGCCCGCACCCAATGTCTTGACGTTGCCTTTGGCTCGCTCGGCGCTCAAGCCTTCGGGCTCGGCCGTCGCCGGCAAGACCATGCCCAGCGCGTCCTGGTCGGGGGTGCGGCAGATCCAGCGCACGCCCTTGTCGAGCTGTGCCGGTCGGTGACGGATATAGTCGGCTGTGCCGTCGGGATATTGCTGCAACGTGTGCGCCCAACCTGTCTCATCGGCCAGATAGTCGATGAAGAAGACGACTTCCGGATCAAAGGCCAGATCTGCACGCAAGACTTCATGCTGAGACGGCTGCGCAGCCAGGGCATCGAGGAAATCGACAAAATCCGGGCCTGGCTTGACGTGGGACGGGATGCTACGCCGCACGCGAACGTGTTCTGGATCGGATGGCGCGCTGTAAATCAGGCGTCCATCATCGACTGGCCGGAAGTTAACGTGCGCCATGTACATATAGTCCATGGGGGTCTGCTTGAGGTTTGTTACCTCCATGGTGACGTTGAACGTCTGCGCGCCGGCGTGGAGGGTAACTTGAGGATTGGCCACATAGTTATAGCTGAAGGCAACCGTGTATTGGTAGCTGCCGCTTACGCGGATGAAGGGACCATTTTCATCTTCATCAATGATGATGACGGCCGAATCATAAGGTGCGTTGGGCAGCTCGCCGTGGAGAAGGTGAGTGTCGCCCTCCGCCGGCACGCCCATAGCCGTGAAGCCGCAGTGGAGCAGGAAGCCGCCGTAGGTCTCCAGGTAATTGCGGGTTGCCCGGGGCTGATCAAACATGGAGCGCATCGTCAGCTCGCGGCCGCCGAAATTTGCCGACCAGACTTGCTGACCCTGGAAGGGCAGAATGATCAGCTCCCCCTCCCCATTGCTCAGGCGCACGGCTTCAACGCCGGTCTCGTAGCGAAAAACGGAGGCCTGCAGGTCACCGCTTTCCGCCAGCACCATTTCTTGGGCCGGGAACATTGCGTGTGTCAAGTGGATTGTCGTCATGGTTAGTGATCTCCTCTGGGGCGGACGGGGTGAGGAGCGTCCGCCATGCGGGTGTAGATCGATACGCGCCCTGATCGACTTCGGCGTCCCTGAGCAGCAAGCGATCGCTCGCGCCCGGAAGAGACTACGCGCCGTTGAGGACGGTTACTTTCTTGGCTTGACTGCCATTGCTCGTCTCGCGCAGTTCAAACTCCAACACGGCATGGCGGCGCCTGAGATCTGCAAAGAAGCCGTTATCGATGGTTTCACCGTTGTGGGTCACATCGCTGATGTGGCAGAAAATGTCGTCACGAACCTCATCAGAAGCGAGCCCTGTGCGCACGGTTAAAAAGCCATACCCCTTCTCTTCGTTGACGGCGTGCATTGTGCCGTGAATTCGGTTCTCGTCCGTCTCTTCATTGGGCGGAATAAGCCCCGGCACCAGATAGCCGTTGAAGTGATTGTCCACTTCGCGCATGAGGTCCGTGCTGGTGTTGGAAAAGGAGAGCAGGTCGACGCGCTTGCCACGCGTCTGCAGGGCGCGGACCAGGCGGATAAAGTCGCCGTCGCCGCTGCCGAGCAGCACGTAGTCTAGATTCTCTGACTGGAGCAGTGCGTCGACGGCCAGATCCAAATCGGCATTGGCTTTGAGATAGATCTCGCCGTCGGCATTGAAGTAGCGTCGGACCTCTTTCGGTACCAGATGAAAGCCATTCTTGCGCACGGCCGCTCGATAGCGCTCGTTGCGCTCGCGAAACTTGGCGTCCTTCAGCTCTCGTTCGACATCGATGGCCAGATAGGCATTTGCACGCAGCACCGTCGTTCCTTGCGCCTCGGCCAATTGCTTCACAATATTATATTGGAGCTTCCAGCCGCCGTTGCGGTTCAGATTCTCGACATCGATGAAGATGCCCGCTTTCAACATAGTCCTGCTCGCTTTCAGGATGAGTGAGGTCGCTTGCTGTGATGACAGGCAAGAATGTCGCTTGTCAGACTCAGTCTACCCGCGTTCCCCTGATCCATGCCAGCAAGATTTATGGCGCTGCCGATATTTGGTGCTGCCAATTCATGACGCCTATGCCTGGCGTCCGCGCCGGACCATATCCAGATAGACGGCAAGAATCACGATTGTGCCGGTGACGACCATCTGCCACTCTTGCGGTACGGACATAATGCGCAGACCGTTGGTTAGCGTACTGATGATGAAGGCGCCGATGACTGTGCCCAGAATCGTCCCCTGTCCGCCACTTAGCGAGGTGCCGCCGATCACGACTGCGGCGATGGCATCCAGCTCGTAGCCGATACCGAGCGCTGGTTGAGCCGAGTTGAGGCGAGAGGCGATCACAATGCCGGCCAGGCCACTAAAGAAGCCGCCCAGAACGTAAACAGCGGTCTTCCAATTGGCGACACTCACGCCCGATAAGCGGGTTGCTTCTTCGTTGGAGCCTATGGCCACCGTGTAGCGCCCCAGCACGGTCTTGCCGAGGATAAAGGCGGCCAACAGCGCCGCGGCGAAGAGAATCAGCACGGCATTCGGTATGTCGATGGCGGGGACGGCTGCGCCTACGGCCGAGCCCATGGTCAACAGGCGAAAACCAGGCGCGTCATTGAAGTAGATGGGCCTCACGCCTGAAATGATGAGCGATAGGCCACGCGCAATCATCATCATGCCTAGTGTAGCGATAAAGGGTGGAACGTGCATGCGCGAAATTACGATGCCATTGACCAACCCGGCAGTCATGCCGGTTAGAATCCCGGCCACGATGCCCACAGGAATCGGCATACCCCAAAAGGTGATGAAGACGCCGGTCATGACGGCGGACAAGGTCATCACCGTACCCACGGAGAGATCGATGCCCGCGGTAATAATGATAAAGGTTACGCCAAGCGCCAAAATGCCGTTTACCGCAGTGGCCAGGAAGATGCCTTTGATGTTTTCCCACGTGAAGAAGACGGGTGAGGCGAGGGAGAAAAAAGCAAAGATTAAGATCAGCGCGCCAAAGGCCAGCAACTTTTGCGCTGCGCCGGAATGCATGATCGAGCGTTTCTCCGCAACTGGTACTTCCACACTCTCAGCAGTTGCCATGGTTATGCCTCCCCCGTACGATTTGTCTCATCGGAACCATTGGCTGAGGCTCCGTTTGTCTCAGAATGATTGGTACTACTAGTGGTTGCAACTACACCCGAACGCATGGTGGCGTAGGTCATGATCAGCTCCTGGGTAGCCTCTTCAGCCATTACTTCGCCCGTAATGCGGCCTTCGCACATGACAATGATGCGATGGCTCATGCGCAAAATCTCGGGCAGCTCAGATGAAATCATGATGATCGATTTGCCCTGTTGCGCAAGATCATTTAGGAGCCGGTAGATTTCGCTCTTGGCGCCGACATCGATGCCGCGTGTTGGTTCGTCAAAGATCAAAATATCACTGTCGGCGGTCAACCATTTGCCGATGACGACTTTTTGCTGGTTGCCACCGGAAAGATTCTTGACAGTCTGCTCAATGCTGGGCGTCTTGATTGACAGTGCGTCAACATAATGCTCGGCAACGTCTGCCGCCTTGGCGTCCTTGACGATGCCCAGCGCGCCGAGGTAATCCTCGTAGGAGGCCAGCACAATATTGGCTTCTACATCCATGCCAAGGGCCAAACCATAGCGCTTGCGGTCCTCCGAAAGGTAGCCGATCCCATAGCGCACTGCATCCTTTGGACTGTTAATCTTGGCCAGCTCGTTGTTGACATAAATTTCGCCTGAGTCAATCGGATCGGCGCCAAAGATTGCCCGTGCAACTTCGGTTCGCCCGGCGCCCATGAGGCCGGCAAAGCCAAGGATTTCGCCTTTGGTCAACTGAAAATTGATGTCAATTAGCTCAGCGCCGCGATTCAAGCCTCGTGCTTCCAGGACGATCTCCGTACTCGGCTCTTCAGGGAGTTCCGGTGCGGCTTCGTAGATCGTGCGTCCTACCATCATGCTGATGATCTGCTCGATGGGCGTCGCAGCTGCGTCAACGGTATCGACGTAGCGACCGTCGCGCATGACGGTAATGCGGTCCGAAATGAGCTTGAGCTCTTCGAGGCGGTGGGAAATGTAAACAATGCCCACCCCTTCTGAGCGCAGTTGGCGGATGGTGCGGAATAGTTCTTCTATTTCAGCTTCGGTAAGGGCCGCGGTCGGCTCGTCCATGATCAGTACTTGGGAATCGAAGGAGATGGCCTTGGCAATCTCCACCATCTGCTGCTTTGCTACTGTGAGATCCGCGGCTTTGGTGCGCGGATTGAGCTGCAGATGCATGGACTGAAAGAGCGCTTCCGTCTGCTCGTTGATCTTGTTTTCATCCAAGATAAACCGAACGGCGCGACGCGGTTCACGGCCGACGTAGACATTCTGCGCCAGGGTGAGATGCGGCATTAGATTGAGTTCTTGGTGAATCATGCTGACGCCCAAATTTTGGGCAGCGCGGGGAGTAGGAATTTCTACTGCTTGACCCTGATAGAATATCTGCCCGTCATCGCGGGAATAGATACCGGCCAGGATCTTCATGAGGGTTGATTTGCCGGCGCCGTTTTCGCCGACGAGCGCATGTACTTCGCCGGCACGTAATTCAAACTGCGCGTCGATCAGGGCTCGCACACCGGGAAATGATTTGTCGATCCCTTCCATCTTTACCAGGACTTCGTCCATCATAGTTCCTCTGGACTCTCTGTTGCACGGCACGGGAAGGTTGTCTTGCTCATACAAGACAACCTTCCCGTGCTTCGTTCCGACCGGCCTGGTCAGCCGGTCACGCCTACGCTATTCGTACAGCAGTGCGGCAATCTCTGGATCATCAATATTGCTGGCATCGTACCAGAAGAAGCCGGTGTCGATGACGGGCTCAACTTCTTCGCCGTTGATCGCCATGACGGCAGCTTCGACGCACTTGTAGCCGATGCCGACCGGGCTCTGGGTAATGGCCCCAGCCTGCACGCCACTGCGGATCGCGTCCATCTGCTGCGCGCCGGCGTCGTAGCCGATGACGACTAATTCGCCGTCACGGCCGAGTTCGCTCACGGCGTTCAGTACGCCGATGATCGACCCTTCATTGGCGCCGAAGTAACCATCCAGTTCCGGGTTGGCCTGCATGACGGCCTTGGCCAGATCAGTGGATCTCAGCTGGTCGCCACCGCCGTAATCGACGTTGACGATCTCGATGTTGGGATATTCCGCTTCCATCTGGTTGAGGAAGCCGTCGCGGCGGTCGATGCCGGTGCGGCTGGTCTGGTCGTGGACGATCACAGCGACCTGACCCTCACCACCAATCAGTTCGGCCATCTTGTCGGCGGCCAGAGCAGCTGCGGCGATGTTGTCCGTAGCTGCGGTGGCGACGGGGATGTCACTGTCAACACCGGAGTCGAAACCGACGATCGGAATCCCACGCGAGTCAGCTTCTTCAATCAGCGGAATCGCGGCCTGGGTGTCCAGGGCGGCCAGGCAGATGGCGTCCGGATTCTTAGCCAGGGCAGCCTGCAGCATCTCGATCTGGCGATCGACCATGGCTTCCGATTCCGGGCCTTCGAAGGTAATCTCGACGCCAAATTCTTCGGCGGCCTGGTTGGCGCCGGATTCGACCGCCTGCCAGAACTGATGCTGGAAGCCCTTGGAGATGACGGGAATATAGATACCGTCGTCTTCGGCAGCAGCTTCTTCGGCAGGTGCTTCATCCGTCGCGGCGTCATCAGCCGCGGGAGCAGGGGCCGCAGGCGCGGCACAGCCTACCGCCAGTGCAGCCACCAGCAGCAGACCAAGGACGAGAGACAGCAAGTTCATTCTCTTCATAGTTCTTCTCCGTTGAAAGAAATGGAAAGTATATCAACCCCCTGAGTGGGGGATACCACACAATTGATGCCCAAAACGGTTGCTTTTAGCCTGACGATTCCCGAGTGGCGCTTGCAGGTTCACTATGCCGGATCTTGACGTCTGCCGGGAGCACAATTCTCTGCGCTGGTCTACTGAACTCTGTCATACGGGCAAAGAGCAGCTCCGCCGCCTTGCGGCCCATAGCATAGGTTGGCTGTGCTGCGATGGAAAGGGGGATATCAACGACACGCATCCAGTCCAATTCGTCGATCGCTGCCACTTCGATTCTCTGGCTCCCGCTCACCCGATGGTGCTCATGGAGTGCTTGCAGCACGCCCACCGTCAGGAGATTGTTGCCGGCGAAGATGGCAGTTGGCGGCTCGGGCAGGGAGAGCAATTCCTGGGTGGCCCGATATCCATCTGCCTGCTTTGGGTCGCCGACTCGGATCAGCGCTTCGTCAATGGAAATCCCATAAGATTGTAGCGCTTTTTCATATCCTTGTCGCCGTTCCGACCCCGTCGTGGCCATGCTTGAGCCAACCACGGCAGCAATGCGCCTATGCCCGCCAGTGATGAGCGCCGTAACCAGCTGCCGGGAGACACTGACATTGTTGATTACGACCGTGTCAACATCCATGCCAACCAGGTAGCGATCAAAAGCCGCAATCGGCACATTGGCCTCAAGGAGGCGGTGATAATAGGGCGCTCCACCCACGGTGGGCGCAATAATCACGCCCGCGACCTGCTCCGCCAACATGAGGTCAATATAGAGCGACTCTTTGTCTGGATCTTCGTCTGAGTTGCACAAGAAGACGCCAAACTGTCGTTCATACGCAATGTCTTCGATACCGCGAACGATGGCCGTAAAGAACGGATTCTGAATGTCAGAGACAATCAGGCCGATGATGTTGGCGCGCCGGGCACGGAGGCTGCGGGCAACTCGGCTGGGCCGATAGCCCAGCTCATTGACTGCCGCAAGCACGCGGGCGCGCATGGCATCACTGACATGTGGTTTTCCAGAGAGCACGCGGGAAACGGTAGCAGTCGATACGCCGGCACGTTCCGCGACATCTGCAATTTTGGTGGCCATAGGGCGTGGAGAAGGGTCTTCGAAATCGGCTTACGCTGGGCATTGTAATCGGTTTCAGCATCGCTGTCAACCCCAATCCGTTGCAACCATTACGTAGCGTTTCCGTAGAAATTCGCTTCGTTTACCTTATGAAAACCGAACAGATGGAAAAATCATGCAAAAGATGCTAGACAAGCAAGAAAGTTCATGCTATAGTCATGTGGTAACGGTACCATATGCGTATCATACCCCTCCTTTCGACACTTGTCAAGCACAGATTTGTAAGCTTGCATGCAAAAATGAATGACTGGTCGGCGTTTAGCGGCAATGCAAATTCCGGTATTTTGGTTTCGTTATTGCTTCGCTTACTTTCAAAACCTTATTGTTGCGTTTCGAAACACTAGTGAAGGAGTGATCCGACAGTGAGTCAACTTGACGCATTTGACCAACAGGCGATGGACCCCGGCCTTGACCCGGCACGCGTGCCTCAGCGCCTCGTTTATACGGGGGCTAAAATGCCCGCGATTGGTCTTGGTACCTTTGGATCTGATCAGGTTTCAGGCGCGCAGGTGGCTGCGGCCGTGCAGGATGCTGCTGCCCTTGGCTACCGCCATATTGATTGTGCTGCGGTTTACGGCAATGAGGCACTGATTGGCGAAGCGTTGCGCAAGGTAATGGCGAGCGGCATTGCGCGCGAGGAATTGTGGATTACCTCCAAGCTCTGGAACGACATGCACGCTGAGGCCGACGTCATTCCGGCCTTCATGCAATCGCTCAGTGACTTGCAGCTTGACTATTTGGATCTCTATTTGATTCACTGGCCTTTTCCCAATCATCATGCCCCTGGCGTTGACGTCACTTCGCGTGACCATGGCGCCCAACCCTACATCCACGAAAACTATATGACGACCTGGCGCCAGTTGGAGAAATTGGTAGGCATGGGGCTGGTGCGCCATATCGGCACGTCAAACATGACTATACCGAAATTAGAGCTCTTGCTGCGTGATGCAACCGTCAAGCCGGCCGCCAACGAAATGGAGTTGCACCCCCATTTCCAGCAGCCGGAGCTCTTCGAGTTCGTGTGCGCCAACGACATCGTGCCCATTGGCTATAGCCCGATTGGCTCACCCGCGCGCCCGGCCAGAGACCGCACGGTCGATGACACGGTGGACATCGAAGATCCGGTCATTGTGGAGATTGCCGACCGGCACGGCGTCCATCCCGCCGTCATCTGCATCAAGTGGGCCGTCCAGCGTGGTCAGGCGCCGATTCCCTTCTCGACCAAGCGGCGCAACTATCTGGCCAATCTGCAAGCCACCGTCAGCGACCCGCTCAGCGACGAGGAGATGGCCGCCATCTCTGCCATCGACAAGAACTGCCGGTTGATCAAGGGGCAGGTCTTTCTGTGGAAAGAAGACCAGGATTGGGAAGATCTCTGGGATGTTAATGGCACTATTACGCCAGCGTGAAACAGGGGGACGTTAATCAGGCAGATCGGACGGGTTGAGCAGATTTGCCTGCTTGGGTAGACTCGATCAGTCTAATCTGTCCATCAATGCCAGCCGCTTGCGAGCAAAAAGGACGAGAAATCATGAAAATGACGGGCGTATTGCTACCGGGAAACCGACAGGTGGAATTTCAGGAATTTGATGTGCCGGAGCCAGGGTACGGGCAGGTCTTGATCAAGATGAAGGCGTCATCCATCTGTGGCAGTGACATTCGCGCCATCTATCGTGAGCATTTGGGGCACGGTCCAGAGGCGTATCAGGGGGTGATCGCCGGTCACGAACCCTGCGGCCAGATCGTCAAGGTCGGTCCCGGCTGCGTGCAGTTCCAAGAGGGCGACCGCGTTATTCTCTACCATATCAGCGGCTGCGGCGTCTGTCACGACTGCCGCGAAGGTTACATGATCTCCTGCACGTCCGAGCATCGCGCCGCCCATGGTTGGCAGCGCGATGGCGGTCATGCCGACTACGTAGTGGCTGAGGAAACGGTCTGCGTTGCCCTGCCCGATGAACTGAGCTATGTCGACGGCGCACTTGTTGCTTGCGGCTTTGGCACCGTTTATGAAGCATTGAACCGAGTCGGCGTTTCGGGTGAAGACCGGGTGTTGCTTACCGGCATGGGCCCCGTCGGGATGGCAGCCGGGTTGATTGCCAAGAAGATGGGGGCGACCCAGGTGATCGGCGCCGATATTTCCCAGGAGCGCCTCGACTTTTCTTTGGCGTGCGGGGCCATCGATCATGCCGTGCGCGCCGATGCGCCCGATGCCCTGGCGCAGATCAAGGCGTTGACTGGCGATCTCGGGTGCGAAGTTTCCGTCGATTGTTCAGGCTCGCCTCAGGGCCGCTTGCTGGCACTCCAGGGCACGCGCCGGTGGGGTCGCAGCGCCATGGTCGGCGAGGGGAACGACGTCACCTTCGATGTGAGCCAGACGATCATCCACAACCAGATTACGGTCTATGGTTCGTGGGTCACCAGCCTGGGGCACATGGAAGACCTGGTCGAAAAATTGGTGGAATGGGATCTGAAACCGGAGATCATCGTGACGCACCGCTTCACGCTTGATCAGGCGGCCGAAGCCTACCAGGTGGCCGATGAGGGGCAATGCGGCAAGGTCGTCATTGTTTTTGAGTAATCGTTTGTAGGTTATTGTCTTGCTGTCTGACCCAATCAAAGAAGCTGACTGAGAAGTGAGTAGATGGCCACGATTCGCGATGTAGCCAAGCTAGCTGGTGTTGCGCCCATTACGGTGTCACGTGTCGTGAATAATTCCGGTTACGTCAGCGCCTCGACGCGCCAGCGCGTCGAGGCGGCGGCGGCCGAACTGGACTTTGAGCCCAATCTGTTGGCAAGCGGGCTGAAGTCTAACCGTACGCGTACCATTGCGCTGGTACTCACCGACATCACCAATCCCTTCTGGACCTCAGTCGCCCGGGCGGTGGAAGACGAAGCGAGCCGTCAAGGTTATACGGTGATCTTCTGCAATACGGACGAGGACGAACGGAAGCAGGAGCAGTATCTCTCCATGTTGGTGCAGCGCCGCGTGGACGGCGTCCTGTTGGTGCCGGCATCTAACTCTGGGGAGACCGTACGCAAGCTGCAGGCCCAGGATGTCCATGTCGTGGTACTCGATCGCCGCGTTGAAGGCGTGGACGTGGACGTTGTGCGCGGCGACTCAGTCCAGGGCGCGCATAGCCTGACAAGCCATCTTCTCTCCTTGGGTCACCGCCGGGTCGGCATGTTGTCCGGCCCGGCGGACGTCTCTGCTGCCCGCGATCGCGTGCTCGGCTACCGCTCAGCCTTGGCAGAAGCGCATGTCGCGTTCGATGAGGCGTTGGTTCGCTATGGCACCTTCCTGGTCGACAGCGGCGACGCGATGACTCGGGAATTATTGGCGCTTGAACAGCGGCCGACTGCAATTTTTGCGGCCAACAACTTCATTGCCGTGGGCGCCATGCGCGCGCTGCACGGCGCAGGTCTGACCGTGCCGGACGACATGTCGCTGGTCGCCTTTGATGATTTGCCCGATATCTACTTGCAGGGGCCGATTCTGACCGTTGCGGCCCAGCCGACCTTTGAACTGGGCACCGTTGCGGCCAAACTCCTGCTCGATCGCTTACGGGGGGAAAAATCCCGTCCGCCCGCCGACATCATGCTGTCGACAGAGCTTATTGTGCGTGCCTCTGCGCAGCCGCTGCATGGGATACCGCTTGAGCATGGTGGTGAGCATGGTGGTAATAAAGAGGAAGCGAGGTAGCGATCCAGATGAGTGGTAGCGACGCCGGTTGAGCCTGTAGCCTGGATCGCACTACTGATTTGCTGCTTGCATACTCGCCTACGCCATCGCTTGCCAACGGCGCGGGGTGGGTTGGTTTTCTACATAGCGATTCATGAAGGCAAACTCCACACTCAAGACAAAGAGAATATAGCGTTCCTTTGGCTGGTAGGACGATGCCCGCATCGCTTCTGCGCGTACCAAGGGATCGTCGCTCAGAGTCGCCCGCCCGCGCACGTAGAATTCACCTTCGCCGCCGCCAGAGTCGGCAACCGAACAGTGGAGGGTGTAGCGCGCATCGCGCTGCAGATCTTTGCCCTTGGGCGAAGTCGGCTCCATGAAGAGGAATAACTGCTCACCAATGATAGGCGTCACCGGATGGACGCGCGGCCCGCCGTCAGCCCGCAGCGTACCCAGGTAGGCGACGCCACTCTCAAAGCGGGCCCGACCAAATCCAGCGAGTTCCGGCGTCTGCTGCGCGAATTCTTGCCAGCTTGTCATATTATTGCCTCCTGATGAGTCGGTTGCCATCTCCCTGTGCGGCTGCTATTGATCACGCATGACAAAAAGGTTGCGATTATTCGCATAGGCATCGCAAAACCGCGCATGTTGATCAACATAGCCTGCGTGCAGCGCCGGATTCGGCAGCGTCGGCTCGCCGTAACGCACCCAATCCGTCACAATACGCTCCTGATCGACGACGCCCACCCCCAGTCCGGCCAGAATGCAGGCTCCGGTTGCAGACTGTTCGCTGACCAACAGAGGCTTTACGGGCAGGCCAAAGCTGTCGGCGATAATCTGTCGCCACAGCGCACTCTTTGCACCGCCCCCCGCCAGCACAATCTCTGAGGGCGCGGCTCCCAGCTCTACCAGTACATTGAACGCATCGAGGCAGGCAAACGCCACTCCTTCCATCACCGCACGCACCAGGTCTCCCTGTCCGTGGGCGAGGGTCAGTCCGAGGAAGGCGCCCCGTGCGTACGGGTCCATGTGGGGCGTTCGTTCACCGGCGAGGTAAGGCAGGAAGAGCAAGCCGTTGGCTCCTGGTTGCGATGCGTTCGCCCACCGGTTCATCGTGTCATACGCATCCTTACTGGTGAGGCCGAAGACGTTGTCACGCAGCCAGCGCAGGGCCATGCCGGCCGAAAGCATGGCGCCCATCTGATACCAGCCGGCCAAACCGCCAGTCGGTGCAAAGGCATTGCAAAAAGTGTGGATGCGCCCCTGGAGATCAACCTCGGGGCGGTCGACCGGCAACACCAACTGTCCGCCAGTACTCAGCGTAAGCAGGAGTGTGCCTGGCTGCAACGCGCCGGCAGCAGCGGCGCTGCAGGCCGTATCCGCTGCACCGGTGATGACGGGAATGCCCGATGGCAGATTCAACTCTGCGGCGGCGTGGGGTAGTAGTGCACCCGCGGCGCCGGTTGAAGGTTGAACGGGCGGCAGGCGTTCCGGCTCAATCTCCAGCTTGGTCAATAGCTCGCTCGACCAGTCACGAGTGCGGACATCCAACAGCAATGCGCCGGAGCCGTCACTGGGATCGGTGGCAAAAGCGCCGGTCATTCGCCAGCGCAGATAGTCCTTCGGCATCAAGGCCTTTTCCGTCTTGGCCCAACGCGCCGGCTCTTCTTCCTGCAGCCAGCGGATAGTCGCTGCCTGAAATCCGGTCGCGACCGGGCTGCCGGTAATGCGGATCAGCTCCTGCGCGCCGATCAGCTCAGTGATCTCCTCAACCTGACGTGCGCTGCGCTGATCGGGCCAAATAATGGCGTTACCCAAGGGGGCGTCATCGTCATCCAGCAGGACGGTCCCGTGCATCTGGCCGGAAAGGCCAATGGCGACGACAGCGGCAGTGTCGATCTTCTTTGTGACTTGGCGTGTCGCTTCGACGACCGCAGCCCACCAGCGAGCTGGGTCCTGTTCGGCGTGACCCGGTTGCGGATGGAGAATGGGGTATTGGGCTGCGCCGATGGCGGCGATTTGGCCCGGGGCCGCAAAGACTGCTACCTTGACGGAGGATGTGCCCAAATCGATCCCGAGGAAGAGGGGAGGTGTCATCAATTTACGAAGCTTTGGGTGTGATTAGTCGGACGATTAGCGACCGTTGTTCACTTCATCTGCGTCCATGGCGCCGGTCATTATAGCCACGGCGTCGGACATACTGCACGATTCCGGGTCGACAACAGCGACTCGACGTCCGAGACGCTGGATGTGGATGCGATCAGCAAGCGCGAAGACCTGCGGCATGTTGTGACTTATGAGGATAACGGGCAACCCGCGATCTCGTACTTCGCGGATCAATTCGACGACCATACCCGATTCCTTTACGCCCAACGCTGCAGTCGGCTCGTCCATGATCACTACGTTTCTCGCAAAGGCAGCGCTGCGCGCCACAGCAACTGCCTGGCGCTGACCGCCTGATAGCGTACCAACACGCTGCGTCATCGACTGTATACCGATCTTAAGATCCTCCATATAGCCGATAGCCTCTTGCTGCATCTGCTGTTTGTCAAGCATGCGCAGCACTGAGCCAAGCACGCCCTTGCGCCGCACTTCGCGTCCCAGGAAGATGTTCTCGACAATGTTTAGTTCTGGCGCAACTGCGAGATCCTGATAAACGGTTTCAATCCCGTGGCGACGTGCGTCAATCGGGCTGTGAAAGCGAACCTGTTCGCCGTTGAGGTACACTTCGCCGGCATCGGGATGCAACGCCCCGGCTAGTACCTTGATGAGCGTCGATTTGCCGGCTCCGTTATCCCCGATTACGGCAAGAATTTCATCGGGATATAAGTCGAAGTCGGCTCCATCCAGCGCCACAACGTGCCCAAAATGCTTAACGATACCGCGGGCTTCCATGACTGGGCTAACTGTATCGTTGCTCATGCTGCACCCCTGTGGGTAAGCTGGTCGATGGAAACGGCAAGAATGACCAGGATACCCGTGATCAATACTTGATACATGGATGGGATGCCCATAAGCTGGAGTCCATTACGAAAGACGCCTACAATCAACGCGCCGATCAGGGTTCCAAGCACATTGCCGCGACCGCCAAAGAGGCTGGTGCCGCCCAACACGACCGCCGTAATGCTGTCCAAGTTGGCAGTCTGCCCTGCCAACGGATCGCCGACGTTGGTCCGTGCAATCAGCAACAGGCCAGCAATACCGTAGATGAGACCGGCCACAGCGTAGACGCTGATCAAGAGCCGTTCAACAGAAATACCGGCCAATCTTGCCGCTTCCGGATTGTCGCCCACGGCATAGATGTGACGCCCCCAGGCCGTCTCGCGCAAAACGAACCAGGCAATCACGTACATGAATAACATGACAACCGATCCATACGTGATGCCGACCTGGCCAATATTGAACGTGGTACCGAGAAAGAGCAGAGCCGACGGCAGATTGGATATTGTTAAGGTTGTGTAGATCCGCGTAATTGCATATGCGATGTTTAGCATACCCAACGTAACGATGAAGGGCGGCAGCCGAATCATCGCCACAAGCGTGCCATTGAGCAGCCCAAAACCAGTTGCAACTGCCAGACCAATCACAATAGCCAGAATTGGGTTTATGCCGAAATCGACCGCCAGACTGGCCATCAAAATGGAACTCAACGCCATGATCATGCCATTCGAGAGGTCGATGCCGGCAGTAAGAATGATCAGCGTCTGACCGATGGCCAGCGTACCCACGACGATAACTTGTTGGACAATCAGGGATAGGTTCCGGCCGGTCAGAAACCGATCGGTTTGCGTAGCAAAGAAAAGGCTAGCCGCGATCAGGGCCAGAAGAGGACCTACACCTGGTAAAGAGATAAAATGGACAATGCTGGCGCGAATGCGCTGCCAAAGGGATGCAGGCTGATCAGATACGACAACATTACTCATTTTGAACCATGATTTCTGCTATCATTTGGTGGAATTATTGAGTCCACGGCATGACCATATAGACAGCATCATCGAACATATGGTCATGCCGTGGCGAGTAGCATCATGCGTACACGATGCGAAGCTGGTACCTATTCACCCCAGCAGTTTTCAAGTCCAAACGTTGTGTCTTCGCTGTCAACGCCTTCCACTGCAGCGTCGGCGATCAGAGTCACGCCGGTATCCGTGTAGCCGGATACTGCGTTGCCCGTTTTGGCATAGTCGACAATCGCCTGTACGCCCATGGAGGCCATCTTGAGCGGATACTGCTGTGACGTGGCCGAGATTCGACCATCCTGCACGCCGCGCACACCTTCACAGCCACCGTCGACTGAAACGACGATCGCATTCTCTGCCGTACCGGCAGCAGTCAAGGCTGTATTAGCGCCAAACGCCGCCGGCTCATTAACCGTGTAAACAACGTTAATCTCCGGGTTGGCCGTCAGACAGTTTTCCATCACCGTCTGGGCCAAGTCAGGCATACCGCTGGTGTCACCCTGGCAGACGATTGCCTCATCGCCCTCCTCGATGCCAAAGCCCTGCAAGAAGCCGTCGTGACGCTGCTGGCTAACTGTCGTGCCGGCCGTTCCGTCTAGCATCGCAATCTGCGCCGGGGCGTCGCCTAAGGCTGCTCTGGCATATTCGCCGATGAGCACGCCGGCCTGGACGTTATCGGTTGCGAAGAGCGCATCTGACGCATCAGCCGGATCTAGTGGTGTGTCTAGTGCAATGACCAGAACCCCTTCATCGCGTGCCTTCTGAATTGTGGGCACAATAGCGCTAGACTGGTTGGCCGTGATCAGGATGCCGGCTACGCCGGCGTTGATCATATTTTCAATTGCGGTAACCTGGCCTTCGTTATCGCCGTCAAATTCGCCGGCCGCGGTCATCAGCGTTACGCCGAGCGATTCGGCCTCTTGGGTAGCGCCCTCTTCCATTTTGACAAAGAAGGGGTTGCCTCTGTACTTCGTGATTAGCGCCACCTGAATCTCTTCATCACTCGCTGCTTCGCCTTCTTCGGCTGGTGCCTCCGTTGCCGCTGCATCGTCAGCCGGTGCAGGTGCAGGCACAGGCGCGGTACAGCCGGCGATCACGAGGACCAAAACTAGAAACAGGCCGAGCGCAACTGACTTTCTTGCCGCGTGAGTCATAGTTCTCTCCTTATACGGTCTAAAAATTGGACTGCGACGTTACTGATGTCAAAACCAAGCACGCCGCCGCTTAACAGCGCGTGGTAATCGCGCTACGGCATCGACGGCTGGTCTTCACCCAAACTGATTTTTATTCGGGCTCTTTGGGATTTCGGGGGGGGTACGCTGGGTTGAAACTGGCGCCTGCCACGGGAAACCCGATAAAACGGGATGAGTCATGCCGGCCAGCGCGTCTTTAACGCGCTTCCCATAACCGGTGGTGGCTTCAACCGCGGCCGCGTGTCACTTCCCAAGATAGTGTTGAGCCCGTATTCACTTGATTGGTTGGCACGTATCCTACTGTAGTACACCGTCAATGGGTTGTCAAACTGGTTCTGGGAGTTCCCGGAATCCCTGCTAGACTCTGGCCACTTCTGTCGGACCGTATTTGTAGGGATAGTTGGCGTGATTGATGGGCAGAAGCGCGTCGCAGAGCGGACGATAAACGTCGCGATAGATGCCGGCGTAGAGGTCGGCCCATTCGGCTACAGGCTCTACCGGCGTCGAATTGGCGTCGACGTGCGCGGTAGCATCTGCGACATCGCGGAAGACGCCGGCGCCGATGCCGCCCAGCAGCGCCGCGCCCAGCGCCGTGCCGTCGGCCAGTTCGGCCACCTCAATCGTCTGCCCCATGAGCGTCGCCTTGATCTCCATGAGCAACCGGTTGCGCGTGACGCCGCCGGTGGCCGCGATGGTCGTGAGCCGCTCCACCCCCGCATAGTCGAGGAGCGGGTCCAACGTGGCGCGCATCTCAAAAGCCAGCCCCTCGAGGACGGCGCGATAGAGTGCGCCCCGGCCAACGTCGGTGCTCAGGCCCACAAAGGCGCCGCGTGATTGGGGATCGTTATGGGGCGAATGGGGCAGGCGCAGATGGGGCAGGAAGCGAGCGCCAGCCGCGCCCGGGCCGGCCTGCACGGCTTCAGCGTCCAGCACGGCAAAGTCAGCATTCTCGGTGCACGCTTCCCGGAACCATTCAATGCAAACGCCGGACGTGCGAAACGAGGGCATGGCATAGTAGCCGCCACTGACGTGTGCGCCCATCTCATAGCCCTGGCGCCCTGCCTGGGGATCAGTGACAGGGCGCGCCAGCGGCATAAAGAGCGATTCCGCCGTGCCGATGGAATCGAGGAGCGTGCCCGGCTGGTTGATGCCCAGCGCCATCGCGCCGCAGATATGATCGTGGCCGCCCGCCGCCACCGAAACTGACTCCGGCAAGCCGAGCGCACGCGCAATTTCGCCATCGATTCTACCCAGCCGCGTTCCCGCGGCCACCAGCGTTGCAAAGTGGTCGGGGTCCAGCCCCGCGGTGCGGATCAACTCATCGTCCCAAACGAGGTCATTGAGGTTGAGGGCCAGCATGCGTGAGGCCAGCGAATAGTCGGTCGCCGGCACGCCGCTCAAGCGATAGGCGATGTAGTCGGCCGTGTTGAGCCAGCATTTGGTACGGCCATAGACTTCCGGCTCATTCTGCTTGAGCCAGAGCATCTTGCAGAGGCTGAAGATCGCGGTGGTGGGCAGGCCCGTGCTGGAAAAGACGTCATCGGCGTCGATCAGCGCAGCAATCTGCTGGGCCTGGGGCTCCGTGCGGATGTCAAACCAGGCCAAGCCGTCGTAGACGGCTTGGCCGTGGCTGTCGAGCGGAAAGCCGGTCTCGCCGATGCTAGCGGTCGCCACGCTGACGATGCGGCTGGGCGCCGGCGTCGCAGCGACAGCCCGGCGCAGCGCGTCCAGCGTTTGCGCCCACAATTCATCCGGTCGGTAGAAGGCCCAGCCGGGGCGAGGATGATGGGTCGGCGTCTTGACGCTGGCCCCGGCTACTACCTCGCCGGTCGTGCTGAAGACGATGGCCTTGATGTTGGTGGTGCCCACATCCAGGCCGATGAGCAAGGGATTGTCATGGGACATAGTCAGTTGACCCGACACTCGGCTTATGCAAAGGCTTCCATGGCCTCGGCAACGCTGGCGTCATCATGAATGATCATTTTGAGCGCCGTGACCATGCTGCGCGGATCCTCGTTCTGCCAGATGTTGCGGCCAAAGACGACGCCCTTGCCGCCGGCCTGGATAGATCCGTGGACGACTTCCAGGGTCTCTTGCGTCGTATCCATTTTGGCGCCGCCGGCAATCAGCGTCGGCACGGGGCAGTTGTCCACCACGTGACGGAAGCTGTCAGCGGATCCTGTGTAATAGGTCTTGATGATGTCGGCCCCGTGCTCAAAGCCCAGACGTGCCGCGGAAGCCATCGCGCCGGCGTCCAGGGGATCAGGAATCCGCTCGCTCTTGGCGGGCAACGCCTCGACCATGACGGGCATACTGCAGTGCATGCATTCGCTGCTGACCTGGCCAACGATGCGGTAGGTATCCAGCTCGCAGGGAATGCCGACAAACGCCATCAGGCAGACGCCATCTACACCCAGCATGAGGGCGTCTTCTACCGAATGGAGCAGCGCCCATTCGGTGTAGGCCAGCCAATCTTCTTGATAGAGGCTCACGCCGCCGTCCAGGCGCATCAGCGTGGGAATGCGCCCAATCAACTGGTCGCGGTAGTGCTTGACGATACCATAGCTTGTCATAATGGCATCAGCGCCGGCGTCAATGACGGTTTCGATGACCTTGCCCGGATCTTCCAGGCCTTCGATCACGCCATGGGTGCGCGCATGGTCCATAGCCACGACAAGCGCTTTGCCATCCGGTTTCAAAACAGTGGACATCTGCGTCTCCGATTATGTGGGATTTCGACTGTGCGATTTGGAAAGGGCTGTCGTTTATTAGCGACAACAACATTTACTGTAAACGGTTTCTGAATCGCTGTCAATCGGTCGTATTTGATATCTTTTTTGCTCTGTTGGCGTCGATTTCTTGTGGATATCGGCCTTCGAAAAGAGTTGTGAAAATAGCGCTTGCTTCGCAACCAGTCAACCCTTTACCAGGCACAGTACCCGCCGTCGATCACCAAATCGTGACCGGTGACGTAGTCTGAGGCTGCCGAGGCCAGGAAGACGACGGCGCCTTGCAGATCGGTCACTTCGGCCATGCGATTTATAGGCGTCATCCCCATCCACGTGGGCATGACCGCCTGCCCTTCCGGCGTTTGCAGCAGGTCGTCGACCAGCTGGGTGCGCGTGTAGCCGGGACTGATGCTGTTGACGCGCACGCCACGTGTCGCCCACTCCGTGGCCAGGCTGCGCGTCAGGTGAATGACACCGGCCTTGGACGTGTTATAGGCGGACTGGTTTTGGGGCGTGTTGACGATGTGCCCCGACATGGACGCCGTGTTGATGATCTTGCCATAGCCGGCTGCCAGCATGACCCGGCCTTCAGCCTGGGCGCAGTGGAAGACGCCGGTCAGGTTGACGGCCAGCATACGCTCCCAGTCGGCTGCGGCCATGCTTTCGGCGTCGGCCCACTGGGCAATACCGGCGTTGTTAATGCCGATTGTCAGCGTGCCAAAGTGGTCGACGATTGCGGTAACGGTCTCTGCAACTTGTTCGGGCTGGGTCACGTCAGCGACCAGAGCCATGGCGTCAATGCTTTTGGCGGCTAGTTCATTGGCCACCGTGTCGGCCGTTTCGCGGTTGAGATCAACCACAGCGACAGCCGCGCCGGCCTCGCCCAGGCCATGTGCCAGGGCGCGGCCGATGCCCTGACCACCGCCGGTGACCAAAGCCACGCGACCGTCCAGGCGGAAGCGATCAAGTATCGGTGCAGTTGACAGGACAGGATCGTTCATGATCGGTCTCTTTCTAGTACACGATAGCGTAAACACCTCTGCAGCGATTCTCCGTGACCAATCGCTGCTTGACAAACGGTTGATTTACATGTACAGTAAACACGTACATGTAAAGGGGCAGCTATGACGATTCGCACTTCCTATACCAACGCTCGAGCACATTTGGCGCAACTTTGCGACACTGTCGCTGAAGACCGTGATATTGTCATTATTCAGCGCCGCAGCGCCGCAGATGTGGCGCTCATCGCGGCCGATGAACTTGACGGCCTCTTAGAGACGGCTCATCTTCTTCGCTCACCCAAGAACGCTCAGCGCCTACTCACTGCGCTATCGCGTGCGCTCGATGGGGCGGTCGAGCCACAAACTGTCTCTAAACTACGCTCTGACCTGGGACTGGACATGGAATGACGAACAAAGCTGAATTCCCCCGTCAGCGGCACGCCATTTTTCAGCCCGAATTCCGCGATGACCTCAGATACTGGGTCAAGACCAACCGAAAGGTTGCGCTACGCGCCCTAACCATTGTCGAAGCCGTCATGCGGGATCCCTTTGTAGGAATTGGCAAGCCTGAGCCTCTGCGCTACCTAGGGTCCGGCGTTTGGTCTCGTCGCCTCACTCAGGAGCATCGGATTGTCTATCTGGTGCGTGATGACCGGATCGATTTCCTCCAGTGTCGCTACCATTATTGATGCCGGCCTGAGCGTGGCGAATCAGCGGTCTCTTATAGACACATTATTCAAACTTTGGACAATGTTCCTCGCTCAATTACCGAGCACATTGTCCAAAGTTTGAGTGTCATCTCTATTAGTACAGTGTGGCGTAAATACTTCGACCATCCTCAGCACAAGTATCACGGTGGAAATCAGATGCTTCTATCTCCTGGTAGCAACTGCCGGCTGATTTCCGCCGGCATTTACTAGTCTCCACTACATCTCAATCTGCGCCTTGACCGATGTGGGCGGCATTTCTACCGCAAAGTCGAAGGCTTCGATGCTGTCGGCAAAGGCGAACGTGTCGGTGATGAGCGGCTTGACGTCGAGCTGGCCGCTGCCCATGAGGGCGAGCGCGCGCGGATAGACGTGGGCGTAGCGGAAGACATGTTCAACCCGCGCTTCTTTGGTGGCCGCATAGACGACATCGTAGTCGATCGTTTCGACCGGCATGCCGACGTAGACGACCGTCCCGCCGGGGCAAAGGGGCTCGAAGACTGCTGCCGAGACGCGGGGGTTGCCGCTGCATTCGAAGACGATGTCCGCGCCCCAGCCGTCGGTGAGTTCGTTAACCACCTCGACGAGGCTCTGCTCGGCCACGTTGACGGGCGTGATCGCGCCCAGGGATGCGGCGAGGTCGAGCTTGGGCTGCTGCACGTCGCTGATGATGACGCGGCTGCAGCCGCCGGCGAGGGCTGACAGCGCCGTCACCATGCCAATCGGGCCCGCCCCGGTGACGACAGCTACATCGCCCGGCGTGATGCGTGCTTTGGTCGCGGCATGCATGCCCACGGCCAGGGGCTCTACCATTGCGCCCTCGGCATAGCTGACGCTGTCCGGCAATTTAAAGGTAAAGGCGGCCGGATGGACGACTGTCGGGCGCAACACGCCGTGAATGGGGGGGGTGGCCCAGAAGCGCACGGCTGGGTCGAGGTTATAAATGCCCAGGCGCGTCGCCTTGCTGTTGGGGTCGGGGATGCCCGGTTCCATGCAGACGCGATCACCCACCGCAAGGTTTTCAACCTGGTCGCCGACCTCGATCACCTTGCCCGAAGCCTCGTGGCCGAGGACCATGGGCTCGCGCACCACGAAGGGGCCGATGGCGCCGTGTGTATAGTAGTGGACATCGCTGCCACAGACGCCGACCGTGCGCAGCGCAATACGCACGTCATGGGGGCCGAGCGGCTCGTCGAGCTCAATATCACGCAGCGAGAGCTCGCCCTTTTTTTCCAATACCAGCGCTTCCATCTGTGCGCTCCTTTCCGCTTATAAATTAGAGCAGATTAGTATGTACACATGCGCAGGTGGCGCGCCAATTGGAGGGCCGACCTACGCCATCTGTTCTTTTGTGAAGTGTCGTCGTTGTCTGCGTGTCTAGCCCCAGCGAATGATGATGTAGGCGATAATTGCCGAGATGACGCCAGCAATCCAGAGTGGAAGATAGAATTCAATGAACCGCAGCCACAGCAGTCCTATGGCGACGAAGATGACGACACTGATAAAAACGCGATCAAAAAGATTGGTCTCAATGGGCAGAAAGCCTTGCCTGCCTTCGTGCTGAACCGGCGCTTGTATGCTACTCAAACCTTCCATGGCTTCCCTACTCCTTTACTGCGCCGAAGGTAAGACCGACGACAATATAGCGTTGAACAAAGACCAGGAAGACCAGCGCCGGGATGATTGCAATCATGGCCACTGCCGCCATTTGGCCCCATTCGGTTCCGGTGACGCCGATGTAGGAGGCGAGGCCGGTCGTGATGGTGCGGGCGCGGACGCTTGTCAGAGAGGCCGCAAAGAGATACTCATTCCAGGCAAAGATCCAGCTGAGAATAAAGGTAATTGCCAGACCCGGCGCTGTGAGCGGCAGAATTACCCGCAACAGCACCGTCCATCGACCTGCGCCATCGACCACCGCAGCCTCGTCTAGTTCGATGGGAATCCCGTCCATGATGCCCTTCATGAGCCAGATCGCGAACGGCAGATTGAAGACGCAATAGAGCAGGATGAGGCCAAGACGTGTGTCAAACATGGTCCAGGGGCCGATGCGGAAGACGCGCGTGAAGAGAAGGAAGAGCGGTAACGCAAAGGCTGCCGGCGGCGCCATACGGTTGGTGATCGTCCAGAAGAAGATGTTTTCGGAACCAGTCAATGCCCAGCGTGAGAGTGCATAGGTGGCCAACAAAGCAAGCACCGAAACAATCAGTGCATTGCTGGTTGCAATGACTAGTGAGTTGATAAGATAGCGCTGAAAGATTGGATCCGTCAACGGCTCGATATAGTTTGGGGCGTAAAAGCTGGTTTGCCAGAATTTGCCCACATTGAAAAGTTCGACGCGGCTGCGTGCAGAGATGGCAAAGAGCCAGTAGATCGGCAGCAACGTTATCAACGTGAGCACGATCCACAGCGCATAGGTTCCGATCCAGCCAAGCGTTTTGCGAATGGTTGAAGTTTCCATTGCGTTAGGGTCTGCTCGCCTAGGATGATTGCTTGTTCCGACCTGCGACAGCGCTACAAAGAGCAGCCAGCACAGCACAATCGTGAAATACAAGACCAGCATGGACATGGCTGAGCCATAACCGTAGTCAGTTTGCGGAAACACAACTCGCCGAAGATCAGAATACCGATATAGCGGGTAGCGGTGCCGGGACCGCCGCTCGTGAGCATGTAGACTTCATCCACAATGCGCAGCGCATCCATCATGCGAATGAAGACCGTAGTCAGCAGCACGGGCATCATCATGGGAATGGTCAGAAAGCGAAGGACCTGCCAGCGATTGGCGCCATCGACCATGGCCTGTTCCATCGGCTCCCGGGGCAGCGCCGTCAAGCCTGCCAGCAGTGTGAGGGTGACGAAGGGCGTCCAGTGCCAGATGTCCATAATCACGCGTGGTGGCGAAAGCCTGACCGGCATAGCGACCAATGTTATAGTCGATGCCGAACCATCTCTCCAAATAGTAGGGCATGATACCGAACCCGGGAATGGTGAGCAATCGCCATGTTGCGCCAACGGCAATGGGCGCCACCACCAAAGGCAGGGCGTGGATGGTCCGGAAGAAAGTTTTGCCTGGAAAGTCGCGGATTAGAGTGTGAGCCAGCAAGAAGCCAATCAGCAATTCGGTACCAACGGGCACGATAGCCGTGAAAAGTAATGTCCGCCCTACATTGAGCTCAGGAAGGCTTTGTCGAAGACTAGGCGTCGGATAATTGTTAACGCCGACCCATTCCATCTGTCCTGCGCGGAAAAGACATTCCAGTCAAAGAACCCGACGTAGAGTACGAACAAGAAGGGCAGAAGCCCTACCATTCCCAAGATAATAAGGGTGGGGACCAGCAGCCCCCCCCCATGTACGATTGGATCGCATCTGACTTATTCGGTACCGTAGCCGAGTTGGGTCAGTGGTCCTCTTCGGCTGCGACGCAGGCTTGATCTAGCGCTTCTTCAGCCGTCAACTCACCGGTGAACGCCTGCCATACGAAGGGCTCAATGCTATCACGCACCTGTATTGTGGAAGGGGAAGGGCGGCGCGCCTCGGTATAGCGGACCGTCGTCCTGTAACATGGTGTAGTAGCCATTGGTGGCAGCATCGGCTTCCTGCACCTGCGGCGTGTCAAAGGTGGAATCCATGACGACGCGTGATGCGGCTGCTGCCCAGTCAGCCTGGACCGATTCCTGGCCAATGAATTCGAGCCAAAGGAGGGCAGCCTCTTTGTTGCGCGAGGAGTGCGGAATGCCAAAGGCACCGCCGTCATAGTAGCCAATGTAACCTTCCCCAGCCTGGGCAGCTTCAAGCACGCCGTCCTCCACAGGTGGGCGGGCAACGCCAACGTTGCCCACGACCTGCGAGCGTTCGGGATCGGTGGCAATCCAGGCCGCATTTTCAGCATAGACCGGACCCTGGGCAGCACGGCCGGCCGCAAAGCTGGCCGCCACTTCGTCCCAGGTGCTGCTGGTGGCTTCCGGCGGTGCGTAATTGAGCAAATCGATCCAATAGGCCAATCCCTCTTTGGCGGCGTCGTTGTTCATGGTGCCGCCATTCTCGACACAGGCCTTCCAGGTGTCCAGATTGACACCCCAGTTATAGACGCCGAACGTAGGCGCAATCGTTTCCCAGAATTCGTAGTTCGACGCCGGATGGCCGGTGTGGCCCTGGACCGTGCTGCCCCAGAGGTCCATGTCATTTTCTTCAGCGTAATTCGTGAAGAACTCGGCAATGTCGCGATACTGGGCATGGTCGGTAGCCGGCGCCAGAGGATAACCGTATTCGCCTCAAACGCTGCCTGAATATCAGGATCGTTGAAGAGATCCAGTGCGGTAGAGGTAGATCTTTAGGAAGGCCTCCATAGGAATACCGTAGACATCGCCGGTTTCCGGATCCTTGAAGTAGTCGATGAATGTGGTGAACTTGTCAAGATCGAAATCGGGAGATACTAGCTCTGGATTGTCGGCCAGCAATTGGGTGATGTTGGTCAGCCACTCGTTGGCCAAGGCGGCGTAAACGAAGTCCTGTTCCGAATAGCCAGAAGTCGTAGATGCCGGTGCCGGCCTGCATGTCGTTGATACCCTTGGCATACATCTCGTCCCAAGAGGTCAACTCCTGCTCGACCTTGATGCCAGATTCAGCTTCAAACGCCGCGGCTAGATCTCTGGCCGCGTAGGTAGAGGGTGGCGTGCTTTCGCTCACGCCAAAGATGGTTGTACCGCTACAGCCGGCCGCCTCAGCCGCCTGCGCCCACCAGTTGTCGGCATCCGCCATGGCTTCTCCAGCCGCGGCATCCCCTTCGGCGGCAGGTTGAGCCGGTGCAGCCGCGGGCGCGGCACAGCCGGCCAGAAGCATGCTAAGGACCAAGACGGGTACCAATAGATGAAACAAACGACGTCGTAACATTATTTTCTCCTTTTCTGTTACGTTTTGACAAACAGTACGTTACAGCAAATCGAGGGCGAAACATGTCACAAACGGTCGGGGTAATCCCGTTAGGATAAAACCAACACGATCTATTCAGTTGCTCTTATTGAAAGGCGCATCTCAACCAATGGCTTGTTTTGGTCATAGAGACGTGATCGACAATGACCCGGCTTGGGTCATGACACGATCAAGCGGCTGGAAACAGTGCGCAAAGAAAAGATTTCCAGCCAGACTCGGATGAAAGGGTGGTTATGCCACAAATTGTAGCAAGCTTTGTAATCGTTGTCAATGGGTTTTGGGAAATTCCAAAAGCCTAATGAAAGGGCTTGCAGGGGAAATTCGCCGCGTCTCGCGATTTCGAAAGAATATAGCAAACCGCGGGCTCTAATGGTCTAGCCCTTTTCGTTTCCGGCGCTCGCTCTGACGAGCAAACGCCGTATCGATTCGTCATCGTATGCATCGGCGAGGGCTTGGATACGACTGATGAACGGTTGAGCCTCAGGATCGCGTTCGACGATCTGTCGCGCAACGATCACAAGGGAATGGAGATCACCCTTCATGGCCAGGTCCTGCATGATCGCAAGATCGTCTGCTCCGGGCGCGCGCGAGGGGCAAATCATCCTCGATCGATTTAAGTTTGCGTGCCGGAACGAATGGACCACCTACGGTGCTTGATGCGGGCAATTCAGCAGATGGCGTGCCGCCTGACCAAATGGCGGGAAGGATCAGCTCAACCCCGAAGGCAGCGCCGTGTCCCGGCTCACTTCTAACTGTGAGTTTTCCTGCCATGGCGTCAACCACCTCGCGTGCGATCGCTAGGCCCAAACCGGTTCCCTGAGCTTGACGTGTTGGATCCCCAGCCTGCTCAAATGGCTCAAATATTCGCTCAAGCTGCTCCTGACTCATGCCGATGCCGGTGTCCGTTACCTCAAAACGCAAGCGTGCCAGGTCACCTTCGCCCGTGCCATCGCAGGGTTGCGGATGGGCATGAACCCGCAGGACGATTTCACCTGCCTCGGTAAATTTGAAGGCATTGCTCAGCAGGTTCATCAGTACCTGGCGCAGGCGCTTCTCATCGGTACGCACCTGTTCGGGTATTGCAGTGGTTAGTTCGAGACGGAAATCAAGGCGTTCCTCTTCTAGTGCCCGCATACTAAAGACGGCGTTGATATTCTGAAGGAAGCGGGGAAAAGCAATATAGTGTGGCTGCAGCGTGAGCTTACGGGCTTCGATTTTGGAGAGATCGAGCAGGTCGTTGATCAGCGCGAGAAGATAGATTCCGTTTTCATAAATGATGGTTGTGGCTTGAGCCTCATCCCCCTGAAGATGCCCCGTCCGTTTGAGTTTTTGCGTATAACCCAATATGGCATTGAGTGGTGTGCGCAATTCGTGGCTGACGTTGGCCAGAAATCTACCTTTGGCGAGATTGGCGTCCTCTGCCGCCTCCTTGGCGTTGGCGAGTTCACTTGCGTGCTCTTGAGATTCTTCGAAGAGGAGCCGATTCTCTGCGGCAAGCTGCTCAAAGCCGGCGATCGTCTGACGAAGACGGCTGGTCATTTCATTAAAGGTGAGGGCGAGACTGCCGATCTCGTCTTTCGATTCGATTTGGGCGCGGGCAGCGAGGTCACCGCCCTCGATGCGTCTGGCGGTGTCATCCAATCGTCGAATCGGACCGGCGATGATGTTACGGAAGAAGAGTCCCATCATTGTCGCCAGGCCCAACGCCAGCAGCCCGCCAAATAGGGTTTGAACTTGCATGCGGTTGAGGCTACGTCGGCTACGTGCGAGGTCAAGCTGCAAGTTTTCCTGTTGGATTGCCGTGATTTCCTCGAGCAGCGTCAACATCTCTTCCGCCAAAGGCTCCGCCTCCGTGCGAAACAAGTAAAGATCCTCGACGCTGCGGTCGCTCTCCTGAACGGCAACGATTGACAAGGGCAACTCCAGCAATTTGCTGCGAGAAGCCGCCAACTCGTTCAACATGACCTGCTGGCTTTCGCTCAGTGACGCGGCCTGATCGAGCAACTCGCTGAAGACATCGCTATTGGCGACCAGATTGTCCGCATACCCAAACTTGAAGCCGGGATCGCCCGTAATCGCGTAGGCGCGCAGATTGGTTGTCATCGCCTGGAAGGAGGTGCGCAGTTCAATCATGTCGTTCATCATGGCACGACTCTCAGCCGTAACGGCTTGTGGTTCTTGCAGGTGGATCAGCTGGTCAATCCCTGCCTCCCACTGGTCACTGAGCGGGCGATACTCCAAATTCTCGATCCGCATGGCGGTTTGATTCTGAATCGGGTTGTCGTGCAGCGCAAAGAGCGTGTCGGGAATCGGCGACCAGGTGGCAAAGCTTGATTGGAGCGAAGCCAGACGCAGCGTCTCTTCCTCACTCAACCAACCCTCCGAAAGCGATGTAAGCGTCGCCAGGTTTTCTTCAAAGACTTGTTCGGCCTTGTGGTATTCGTCAATGTAGTAGAGATCTCCCAAGACCAGATAGCCGCGTACGGCAGCTTGCATGTGTAATAGACTAGCTCGTGCTTCGGTCGAAGCGAGGACCGCGGGCGCACGTAAATTCGTTGTCGAGTTAATGTCGCGCGTAACGGTTTGGCTGGCGCCAAAGAAGAGCGCAACCAAAAGCATGATGAGCAGGGCCAAGGTCATGAAACCGGTCGTCAGCTTGGCGCCGATCGGCAAGTCATTGAAGCGCTGCACCCAGCCATCGAAGTAGATGGATGGCGCGTTCGCCAGCCGGGCAGGGGTCTCTGCCTTTGCAGGCGCTGGCTGTTGCATTCTGTGCTCCTCCTTCCTACCGCTCTTCTTCCAGACTGGCCAAGAGCGCATCGACGGCCAGTGCCGCTTGATCCAATGCTTCGTCCGCTGACAGGTCACCGGTGATTGCCTGATGGATGTAGGGTGAGATGGTGTCGCGCACTTCGGCGTGATAAGGCATTGGCGGCGCACCGCCAAACAACTGCCCTTGTTTCTTCATCAGCGTGTAGTAGCCATTCAAGCGTTGATCCTGCGTCTGTACAAGGGGATTATCAAATGTTGAGATGTGAACAACGCGACTCGTGGCGGCGGCCCAACCGGGCTGAACGGACGGCTGCCCAAGATACTGTAGCCACAGCAGCGCGGCCTCTTGCTGGCGCGAATCGACCGGAATCCCAAAAGCTGCACCGTCGTAGTAGCCGAGATAGCCGGCGCCGACGATTGCGTCCTCGATGACTCCTGGCGCGGTTGGCGGCAGCGCGACGCCTAACTTGCCCACTACTTGGGAATCCGTTGTGTCCGATCCCAATGCAGCGATGTATTCGCCGTAGAGCCAGCCTTGCGCAACCCGACCAGCACCAAACGCGGCAGCAACATCGTCCCAAGAGCTTTCAGACGCGTCTGGCGGCGCATAGTCCAGCATGGTGAGCCAGAAGCGGAGCGCCGACTTGGCTTGGGCGCTGTCAAGCGCACCGCCATTGGCCTCTGTGGCTCGGTTTGTATCCAGGTTAATCCCCCAATTGTAGATCCCAAAGCCGGGGGCGATCGTCTCAACAAATTCGTAGAACGAGGCGTCGTGCCCCACCTTCGCCTGCAGCGACGACCCCCATAGGTCAAGTCCTTGTTCTATGCCATAGCGGGTAAAGAATGCGGCGATGTCCTGATATTGATCAAAAGTAACCGCCGGTGCGAGCGGATAACTGAATTCATTTTCGAACAACGCACGGATAGCGGGGTCTTCAAATAGGTCTTTGCGGTAGGCGTATGCCTTGATAAAGGCTTCGATCGGCACTCCATACAGCGCACCGTCGGCTGGATCGCGGAACTCATCGGCGAAGTCGGTGAAATCGGTCAAATCAAACGCGGGCATGGCCAGATCGGGGTGCGCGGTCAACATCTGGGACAGATTGACCAGGCGTGTCTGTTGGAGGTACCCGTAGATGAGATCCTGCTCGAGGTAAACAAAGTCATAGCCGGCGCCGCCCTGCACAATGGCTCGCTCCACTTCGGAATGGGGAGCGACGGCCAACTCGATCTGGATGCCGGTTTCGGCTTCGAACTGGGGGGCCAGGACGTCGCGAACATAGAGTGATGGTGGCGAATCCTCCGTAATACCTTGGAGGACTACGCCACTATATGGCTCTGCTGCCCGCTGCCAGATCGTGGTAGACGGTTGCGTCGCGGACTGCTCCGCAGCGTTGCGCGCGCCGGAACAGCCTGAGCCGAGAAGAACCAGCAGAAGCAGCCAAATTGAACGCATAAAGGGTGGGGTGTACTGTCGATTCATCGCCTGCGACCTCCGAGCGGCAGTATGCCACAGAGACGATATGTGCGCTACTGGCATAAGTAGCTCGGGTGCATACCACATTTGGGGGGCTGCTCTAGAGAAAGCGACCAGTCTGTTCGTACACTGACCCAAAATGGGATGCTCCCCAGTGACTCAGACGCGGTGATTATTGTTCGAGACTGATAATTCCCTTACGGATTGCGTACTTGGTCACTTCTGCCATGCTGTGGAGGTCAAGCTTTTGCATGACATTTGTGCGGTGAACCGCCGCGGTCTTGGCGCTGATCACCAGTTCTTCGGCAATTTCTCGATTAGTGCACCCTTCTGCGACCAGCTGCAATACTTCGCGTTCTCTAGGCGTCAAGTGGTCATAACTGTCGATGGGCGCAGCTGTCTGTGCCCGCCGGACATATTCATCGATGACAGCCCGGGAGGCTGTAGGACTCAAGAATGATTCACCGCGGTGGACGGCATGGATGGCCGCCACCAATTCATTGGGCGCTGACTCTTTAATGAGGTAGCCGGCCGCGCCTGCCTGTAGAAACTGGAAGACGTACTCTTCATTCGTGTGCATGGTGAGAATGAGCACCTGGATTTCGGGGTTTCGCTGCCGAATCTGGCGCGTGGCCTCAAGCCCGTTGAGGATCGGCATGGTATGATCCATGACGATCAGGTCGGGCAGTAATTTTTCTGTCTTTTCAACCGCTTCGCGACCGTTATCCGCCTCGCCGACAACTTCAATGTTCGCCTCTGCATCGAGCAGCGAACGAATGCCTTTGCGCACAATGGTATGGTCATCGACCAAGAGCACCCTGATCCGCGTCATGCTGGCTCCTCAATCGGTATGGACAGATAGAGCTGTGTTCCTTCCCCCGGCTCGGATGCAATCGTCAGCGTCCCGCCAAGCAGCGTGACTCGCTCGCGCATGCCCAGCAGGCCCGCACCCGCCTGATAGTTTTCATTATCCATGATACGTGCGACGTCAAAGCCGACGCCATCGTCTTCCACGTAGGCAACGACTTCCGATGGCGTGCGCTGAAGGCGCAAATGGACCAGGGTGGCCTGCCCGTGTCGCGCAATATTCGTTAGTGCTTCTTGCAAGACGCGATAGAGCGCGGTTTCGATGTCTGTGTCGAGTCGCTGCTCAAACTCTGTGAGATCCAGCACGAGTTTGGCGGCGGTGCGTTCGGCATAGCGTTGCGTATACCAGCGCACGGTAGGAACCAGGCCGAGATCATCGAGCATCGGGGGACGTAGATTCAGCGAAAGCTCCCGAATCTGATCCAGCGTCTCGTCAACCAGTTGGCCAGTTTCTTGGAAACGCTGGCCGACTGGGGTCGTCAGATCAATGCTCAATTCTTTTTCGATGTAGGCGAGGTTCATGCCAACGGCCGTGAGCATTTGTCCCAGTTCATCATGCAGTTCGCGCGCCAGCTGTTTGCGTTCCGTTTCCTGCACGTCCGTCAGTTTGCGCGTTAGCGTACGTAGCTGCTCGCGCTGTTGTCCGACTGCCTTGAAGAGACGCGCTTTTTCAACGTTGGTCCGCGCTTCGAGTTGACGAGTCTCTTCGCGCAGGCTGCGCGTTAATTCCTGCAAACGCAAATGGGTCGTCACGCGCGCAAAGACCTCTTCTTGCCCCAGCGGCTTGGTCACATAGTCGACCGCTCCGACCTCAAAGCCGCGCACCTTGTCCTCCGGATTGGTGAGCGCCGTCATGAAAATGACCGGAATATCGCGCGTGACGGGGTCAGCCTTGAGGCGCACACAGGTCTCAAAACCGTCGATGCCGGGCATGAGCACGTCGAGTAGAATCAGATCCGGTTGGTCATACTTGACCCGTTCGATCGCGCTCTCGCCGTTGCGCGCAATGCGAATGCCAAAGCCGTACTCCTGCAGGTAATCGACGACAATGCTCAGGTTGATGGGCATGTCGTCAACAATGAGGATATTGTAATCCGGATAATGGAGCTCTGGTGTGCTCATGAATCGATTCTCAGCGACAACCGCGTGGGTTTGCGTCACGTATACGCCTGTTGTTCGGGTCTGATATGCACCTTGAGCGTTTCACCGCGCCCGAATTGAGCAAAGACCTGATCGAAATCATCGAGCGGCGCCGTGTGGCTAACCAATGACGAAACGTCGATCACATCGTTGGCCAGCCAGGCGATGGCCGGCTGAAACGAATAGCAGACAGCAAAGCTGCCAAGGATCGTCCAATCGTTTTTGAAGACAGCATAGGGGTCGATGCGCACCCTGGCGTTCATGGGCGTTACACCAAATTGCAGGTATTGACCCCGTGGCTTGAGGTACCCAAACGCCTGCTCGATCACAGCCGGCACCCCCGTAGCGTCGATGACGATGTCAAAGCCATAGGGGGCTAGCTCCCGCAGCATGCCGGCCTGGTCGGGCCCGACGGGAACCGTATGTGCTGCGCCCATCTGCATAGCCAAAGCCAGACGCTCTGGCTGTTTCTCTACGACAACGACCTGAGATGCACCGCTCTGGCGCAGGGTTTGGACCAACAGCAGGCCCATGGGACCGGCGCCGAAGATCAGAACCTGATCCGCGGGCCCGACGCGCAGCCGGCGCATGGCATAGGCTACACAGGCCAACGGTTCGATGAAGGCGCCCTGGGCATCGGTTAGTTGATCGGGAATGGGGTAGCAGACCTTGGCAGGTACGGCCACATAGTCGGCAAACCCACCACTGCGCGTGATGCCGACGCCCTGCCAGTTCAGGCAGTGATTGCCCTGATCGTTGCGACAGAAGGCGCAATGGTTGCAAAAGATGTTGGGGTCTGGCGCCACGCGGTCGCCGATCGCGATGTAGTCCACATCCCGACCCACCTCCACGACCGTCCCGCTGAACTCATGGCCCGGAATCAGCGGGAAATCACCCATGTACTCGCCCCGATAGATGTGAAGATCGGTGCCACAAATCCCGGATTGAGCCACTTGTACGATCACTTCATCCGGTCCGCACGTGGGATCGGGCACCTGTTCGATTGAGAGGGCGTTCGGAGTTTGAAAGACGACTGCACGCATAGAAAGCCTCCAGGTGAGTACAGATGTTGGCAGACAGAAGATTGGTAAGCAGATGATCGTCTTATTTTACAGCACCCATGGTCAAACCGGTGACTAGCTGTCGTTGTGCTACCCAGCCGGCGATCAGTACCGGCAAGACCGTGGCCGTGGCTGCTGCCGACATCTTGGCAATAAAGAGATCGCCCTGGGCGGCCTTAAAGGTTGAAATGTAGACCGAGAGGGGCGAAGCACTGCGCGTTGTCAGATTAACGGCCAGGAAGAATTCATTCCAGGTGAAGATAACGCAGAGCAATGCTGTGGCGGCCAACCCTGGGATCAAGAGAGGTAGAAGCACCTGGGTGAGCTCCTGCCAGAGGCTGGCGCCGTCAAGGCGCGCCGCCTCCACGATGGCAAAGGGTAGCTCGAGCATGAACGAGCGCACCATCCACACAACCAGGGGCAGGTTCATGCCCGTATAGATGATGATCATTCCCAAGTGGGTGTCCAGCAGATTCAGGCGCTGAAAAATAATGTAGAGCGGCACGATGACGCCGGCGGGCGGCAGCATGCGGGTCGACATCATCCAAAGCATCGAGCTGTCCGTGCGCTTGGTGGGATAGAAGGCCATGCTGTAGGCGATTGGTACGCCAATGAACAGGGCCAACAAGGTAGAAATGCCGGTGATAATCACGGTATTCCACAGAAATTCCAGGTAGGGCGACTCAAAAATGGCGATGCGATAGTTTTCCAGCGTAGGCTGAAAAATGAACTTTGGCGGCATGGCAAGCGCGATTTGCTCGGGCTTGAACGAGGTGACGACCATCCAGAGGATGGGGAAGAACATGATGAAGGCCAAGAGATAGGTGAGGCCAGTCCAGAAATATCCGGATAAACTTTTGTTTTTCATGCAACTTCTCCTTCGTCCTGGCGGCGCAAAACCTGTAAGAACATGAAGACGACGATATTGGCCAACACGACGGCAAAGACACCCAGTGCACTGGCACGACCAATATTCCAGCGCGAGAAGGCTTCCTTGTAGATTTCATACGGCAGGTTGGTCGTGGCAATACCCGGGCCGCCCGATGTGGTGACGAAGATGACGCCAAAGACGTTTAGAACAAAGATGACTTCAAGCAGGAGCGCGATTTCAATAAAGGAGCGCAGATGGGGCAAGACAATATAGCGGAACATGGTGAAGCCGCTGGCGCCATCAATGCTGGCTGCTTCCACAGCTGATTCAGGCAAAGACTGCAGTCCGGCCAGTAGAATCAACATGACAAACGGGATCCACTGCCAGGAGACGATCGTGACCACAGAGGCCATGGGGAAGCGCTCGATGAGATTGACGGCGGGCAAGCCAAAGGTCTTCAGCAGATAGGCCGAGAAGCCGAAGATCGGATCGAGCAAGACGTTTTTCCAAAGCACAGCGGTGACAACCGGCATCACGAGGAATGGCGAGATCAGCATTGTGCGCGCTACGCTCTGGCCTCGAAACGGCCGGTTGAGGAGCAGGGCGAACATCATGCCGAACACGAAGCTGATGGCGACGACGCTCAACGTCAGAACTACCGTGTTCCAGAGGATAACGTAGAAATCTTCGTTTTGGAGGATGCGGGCGTAGTTCTGCAGACCCACGAAGGTATTGCTGTCCGGGCGCAGGAGGTTCCAGCCTCGAAAACTGTAATATATCGTGAGGAGAAACGGAATCTGGGTGACGAGCACCAGGAAGAGGATGCCCGGCGCCGAGAGCCAGCGGCGTGGTTCACGGGTCTGCTTCACAGGGGGTGTCGAAGCTGCGGCGGGTGATTGGGTGTCGGACATGTATAGTGGGTTCCTTTGTCATGACGGTTTGCTGGGAACCAGACTGACCCGAGTCTGCGGTATCGACTCGAATGTCGACACCGCAGACTTTGCGGACGGCTTTGGCAGCCAGCATGATGGACACCATACTGACTACCAAAGTTGGCCGATGCGTCTAGCGATAGCCGGAATCTTCCATTACTTCGAGGGTAAGCGATTGACCCTTCTCCAGCGCTTCCTCAACTGAAATGTTGCCAGCCAAGGCGTCGGCGATGAACTGTGAAACATCGGTGCCGATACCCTGGAATTCAGGAATGGCGACGAACTGCACGCCGGTGTAGGGGACCTCGTCGCGAGTCGAGTCGGTCGGGTCGGCGTTGAGCATGGACTGCAGGGTCAGGGCCGCGAACGGCGCAGCGTCCAGGTATTCCTGGTTTTCGTAGGTCGAGGCACGCGTGCCCGGAGGTACCGAGGCCCAGCCATTTTCGCCCGCAACAAGATTGATGTAATCCTTGCTGGTGGCCCAGGTGATGAACTGAAGCGCCTCAGCCTGGTGCTCGCTGGTGGACGGGATGGCCAGAGACCAGGCCCATAGCCACGCATTGCCCTTGGGCACCGGACCGACTGGCGCCAGTGCGTATGCCATGTCCTCGCCTGCATCAGAGCCGGCCAGGAAGCCTGCGGCGACCGTGGCGTCGACCCACATGGCCGCTTGGCCCTGGGACATCAGATTTAGCGCTTCGGTGAAGCCGATGCCGGTCACACCCGGGGCGCCACACTCATTCATCAGGTTGGCATAGAAGGTAACCGCTTCGTTCCACTCCGGCGAGTCGAGCTGGGGCATCCACTCCATGTCAAACCAGTCGCCGCCATAGGTGTTGACGACGGTGGTCAGCGGCGCCATCACCTGACCCCAACCGGGCAGACCGCGCAGGACGATGCCGTACTGGTCATTCTCGGGATCATGCAGCTCACAGGCGAATTCGGCGATTTGTTCCCACGTGGGCTGTTCGGGCATTTCCAGACCTGCTTCGTCGAACATGGCCTTGTTGTACATGGTGAAGCTGGATTCACCGTAGAAGGGCAGTGCGAACATTTCGCCATCGGTGGAGAGACCGGCGCGCACGGCAGGTAGGAGATCATCAAAATCATAGTCTGCCTGGACGCTGTCGGGATTGGCTTCGGCCAGGGCGTCGATCGATGCGATCCACTCATTGGCGCCAAAGATCGGCACATCATAGGTGCCCACGGTCACGATGTCGAAGGAGCCGGCCCCAGTGGCCGTATCCGTCGTGACACGGGCACGCAGTTCGTTTTCGGGCAAGACGACCCATTCAAGGTCGATGTTGGGGTAGGCGGCCTCAAACTCGTCCGTGAAGCCTTCCATCACTTGCATATCGGGGTTGTTGACGGTTGCAACCGTCAAGGTTACGGCTTCGCCGCTGCCGGCATCTTCGGCTGGGGCAGCTGCATCGCCCGCGGGGGCGGCGGCCGGCGACGCGCAGGCGGCCAGCAATACAACGAAAGCCGCCAGGGTCGAGAGGACGCCCAGCATACGAGACTTACGCTTGTGCATTGGTTATGCTCCTTAGGTCTATGGTGTAATGAGGAACGGGTAAACGTGATTGCTCGCCGGTTTGGAAGTGCGCTTTCGCCCAAAACAGAACGTAAGTGAGTATGTTATGTCGCAGACTTCAGCAGGAGAGCAATCGGTAGATTTAGTGTATGCGGGGCTACGGCGGCGATCAATTGGGAAAATGCCTAGATTAGCTGGAAAAAGACCTTAGGTTGGGCCTGCAAACAACAGGGCGTTTTCGGTATGGCCACAGCTTGGCCCCCTGGGCCCCAATCCTGTGAGAGGCTTCGCTGGCCGCGCGAGCAAGCGGGCGGAAACGCGTTTCTTCGGTATACAACAGCCGATAAGGAAAGAAACGGATACTGCGCTGTGGTTGATCTCCACACGCGTTGTCGACTAGGCGACTGTTTTATCCGTTCCTTTCGGGGAGCCCCTTGGACCCCTGGGCCCCGCTGTTGTGTATCCGCTGCTGTGTACCCACCACTGACGCCGACCTTTGACTTTGGGGAACGCTGGCGCATCACCCTGCGCCGTCTCCGTCGAATTGTGGGAGGTAGGCCAAGGTTGGGAGTAGGGGGCTGCAACATCGCTATTTCAATGGTGGACAGTTGCTCAAGTTGCGGCGGAGAGGATGGTCCGTAAGGCTGCAATGAGGAGATGCGGTGGCTGCCGTACTAACGTGATCGCGATCGTGCTTACGGCAGAGAAACGCGGCTGCCCCGCTCATGCGACTGCAGCGCAGCGTCGATTGCTTCCTGCACCTGCCAGCCGTCATAGAAGCTGGGCGAGACCGGCTGGTCGGCCAGGATCGAATCGATGAAGAGACGGGGCCCTACCGGCTGCTTGACAAAGGGGGCGAGGATGTTGTTTTCATCCAGGCCATTGCGGTAGGCCTCGGGCACAGTCAGGTGTCCAAAAGTCTCTTCGTCGTGGCGTACGCCCCGAAACGTCACCCCCGCTTGGAGGCCGCCGAAGATTTGATTCACTTCCAATGTGCCCAATTCACCATGGAGATGAACGTCCAGATTCATGAATTGGTCCCCGCGATGAGAAAGCGCGCTAGCTTGGAGCGCACTCTGCGCGCCTTTCTTGTGGGCCAGTGTGACCAACGCCAAATCGTTGGTGGGAACCGGCGAGGCGCCGTCGGGGCCGGGACGATCAACAACGTTGATCAAGTTCGCGTTAACGCTGGCAATGTCACCAACATACCAGCGCGCAAGATCAAACAGGTGCGCGCCCAGATCGCTGACGATGCCGTTGGAGCGTCTGCCGTCAAAACGCCATCGGTACGCCCCCGTCCAACCATAGCCGCCGATGAAACGAAACGACGCGTGACTGCAGCGACCGATATAGCCGTCATCCACCAACTGCTTCAGATAGCGAAAGTGGGGCATCCAGCGCCAAGTGAAAAGCGTCATGTGTTTTACATTAGCCGCTTGCGCCCTGTCATACATCTCCTTGGCCTGATCTCCAGTCATCGCCAACGGCTTTTCGCAGAGCACGTGCAACCCAGCCTCGATGGCCGCCATGGTCATTTCATGGTGGAGATCATCGGGTGAGGCGATGGCGATGGCATCGAGCTGCCCGTCGCGAAGCATGGCTCGATAGTCCGTGAAAACCTGTGGCACCTCATAACGATTTGCCAGTTCCTGCGCGTTTTCATGGTTGCGCCCACAGATGGCTACGACTTCGGCCTGGTCGTGGCTCGTGAAGCTGGGAAGAAACATCATGGCCGTCCACGGGCTCGTGCCAATGATGCCGACGCGTACGGTCTTCGCCATGTCAGGTGCCTTTCGGAATCAGAACCAATATAGTTCAAATCTTCACGCTACGCCCGTTGCATGTAGCTATGCAGTCGCCCATAGACCGGCGTCATCGCTGCATAGATGTCGCCATAGATGCCCGCCAGTTCGGCGTAGCGAGGGACGCTAAGCGGATCTGGCTCGACGACGCGTTCAATCACGCTGCCCGTGCCGGCAATCGACCAGTCGTAGACGCCGACGCCCACGCCCGCGGCTACGGCCGCGCCCCAGCTTGTGGCGTCGCCGCGCAGTTCGAGCACGTGGATGGGCAGGTTGAAAACGTCGGCCAGGATCTGCTGCCACAGGGGGCTGCGACTGCCGCCACCGATGAAGCGCATGGCCGTGATCTCTGAAGTCTGATCGCGCAGCGCGTCGAGGATCAGGCCGAGGTTGAAGGCCACGCCTTCCAGTGTTGCCCGGGCGATTTCGGCCTTGCCATGGTTCATGGTCAGGCCGACCATGGTGCCCCGCGCCAGCGGATTCCAGTAAGGGCTGCGCTCGCCCATGAAGTAGGGGAGAAAGAGCAGGCCATCGCTGCCGGGCGCCACGCTGGCCGCGGCTTCGTCCAAATCGAGTGATGTATCGGCCAGCAGGTTCCACGTCCACTGGCGCGCGCCGCCCGCGGCCTGCATGGTGCCCATGGGGGCGTAGCGTTCGGGATGGACGTGGTGAAAGGTGATCGTGCGCCGTTGCGGATCGGGCATGGGCGCGCTGCCGGCGATGGCGACCCACGCCGATGAGCCGATGTTGCAATAGGCGTCACCTGGATCAATGACGCCGGCGCCGATGCCGGCCGCCGACCCATCGCCGCCGCCGATGACGACTGGTGTCCCGGGGTGGAGGCCAGTCTGTTTGGCGGCAGCGGGTGTTACGGTGCCGATCACGTCGGTTGAGGCATGCAGCGCGGGCAATTTGTCCGGCGGAAGATCGAGCTGGGCCAGGAACTCGGGCTGCCAATCGCGCGTGATTAGATCAAAGAGTAACGTGCCCGAAGCATCTGAATAGTCGGTGACGAAATTTTCCGTCAGCTTGAAGGCGATATAGTCCTTGGGCTGGAGAAAACAGACGGTTTTTGCATAGATCTCTGGCTGATGGTCGCGTACCCAAAGGATTTTGGGCGCGCTGTAAGCCGGGCTGGGCAGATGACCGCACGTTTCGTAGATGGCGTCAGCGCCACAAAGCTCGGCCATGCGTTCGCTCTGCACCTGGGCCCGCTGGTCGGCCCAGATGATGCAGGAACGCAGGGGCGCGCCGTCTGCGCCAATGGGCACACAGCCCATCATTTGGCCGCTAAAGCCAATGGCAGCGATGTCGACCGGGGCAATGCCGGTCTCGGCCAGCAGTTGCCGGCTGGTCACGCAGACGGCCCCCCACCAGTCGTCCGGATTCTGCTCGGCCCAGTTGGGCTGGGGGTAGCGCGTTTCGTAGCCGGCAAACGCGCTGCCGATCTGCCGTCCGTCTGCATCAAAGAGGGTGGCCTTGTTACCGGTCGTGCCCAGATCGTGGGCGAGGATGTAGGCTTGGGATTGAGTTGATCGCAGCATCGTTTGGTACCCGGGAGCGTTATGTGCACTGTTTCCTAGCGTGGAAGGTTAATGTTCTAATCATAGCCGATCGACCGGAAATGAGAAATCCGCGCGTCACGGGACAAGCTTTGTTTTCGACTCACGAGATCCCTCTAGGCTGGTCGGGATGACAACCGGAGGGGTCTGGGTGAAAGCGACCGTTTGGATGTCATGCCGACCGAAGCGGAGGCATCTTTATGCTGTCCTACCGGGCTTGATCATCGACGCGCGAGATCTGTCACTGCGTCTCGAAGCTTCCCGAATTTGCCTTAATAGTCATTAGTGACTATTATTGTGATGACTATGAATATCCATGACGACAAAACACTATTTCTGCTCGGTATTTTGCGCTCACATCAGAGCCACGGCTATGAACTCCAGGCGCTGCTCCAGAGCCCGCTCGCGCCGATCCAGATCGGCAAAGCCAACGCCTACCAGATCCTGAAGCGACTCGAAGCGAGAGGGTGGGTCACTGCCGCTGAAGAGCGGGAGGGCAACAGGCCGCCCCGTCGAGTCTATTCGATCACGGCAAGCGGGGAGGAGGCCTTTCAAGCGCTCCTGCGCACGCGCTTGCATACGCACGTTCCATCTGTCCATGCCAATGCAGTCTCTCTCAATTTCATCGCCCTCTTGCCACCCGCCGAAGCGGTTGAATTACTTTCTCAGCGACTGGAAGTCGTGCAGGCGCAATTGAACGAACTGACCGCACAAATCGGAGAGGGTGCGGAGGAGCACTACGGCGTGGACTACCTGCTACAGCATAGTCGATTCGAACACAAGTGGCTGAACGAACTGATCGAACGGCTAGCGGGTCAGGCAGGCGCGGAATAGAGCATGAGCCTGCGTGCAAGCAGCTTTCATCTACACTTCAATGATCCCAAGGAGTCGAACCGTGAGCAAACGTAACCTTAGGGTTGTGGCTGTTGTCCTCGGCGCGATACTGCTCTGTGCCGTAATCGTGCTTCTGATCGGACCGTTTCTGCTTCCGATTGCACCGCTTGATGACCTGGCTTCCGCCGATCAGGTAGCCGGTGACGCCAGTCAATTCGTCATGATTCCCTATCCAGGAATGGACGGGCTCGACATTCACTACATGGAAGAAATGTCTGATGAGAACGGACCGACCTTCGTCCTGCTGCACGGCTCTCTTTTCAACGTATATACGTGGAGTGAGGTGATAGATTTTTTCGGCGACCATGGCCGGGTCATCGTCTATGATCAGATCCCGTACGGACTCAGCGAGAAGCCAGTGGCTGGAGAATGGGCCGAAGACAACCCGTACACGTCTCAAGCAGCTGTCGATCAGCTTCTATCATTTCTTGATGCGCTCAACATAGATGAGGCAATTCTGGTGGGTAACTCCTACGGGGGGGTGCTAGCGGCACAAGCAGCACTTGTGGAGCCTGAGCGAGTCAAAGCTTTGGTCCTAGCAGATGCCGCCGTCTACGTGGAGGAGGAAGTGCCCGCATGGCTGATGAACTTGCCGCAGGTGCGTCGTTTGGGCCTGCTGTTTGCACGACGGCTTGGACAGAGCGAAGCTTTTATCCGACAAACCTATCGCGATCCCGAGTTGATCAGTGGTGAACGTATGGCGCTGACGATGGTCAATACGCAAGTTGAGAATTGGGATACGGCGCTGTGGGAATATTTGCGAGTTTGGGGAACTGACGCGATTGATCTTACGGACCGCATCGATCAGATTCAGCAACCAACGCTGGTTATTTCGGGTGATAGCGATGCGATTGTTCCCCTTGCAGACAGCCAGCGGCTTCACTCGGAACTGCCCCGCGCTGAGCTGGCCGTATTGACGGCGTGCGGGCACGTCCCCCAAGAGGAGTGTCCGGAGCAGTTCGAGGAAGCCGTGGCTGTATGGCTGAGTAAATTGGGATGGTGAACTGTGTAGGAAGTGCCTCCTATCGTTGGTGAAGCGGTGTCCACACGTGATCGAACTCCCCGACGTAGGCGGCCTTTGGTCGGATGAGTCTGCCCGTCGCTCTCTGCTCGAAGCAGTGGGCGATCCAGCCGCCCGTGCGTCCGACGGCAAAGGTGGGGGTGAAGAGGTCGGTGGGCAGACCGAGGCCATGGAGAAGTAACGCCGTGTAAAATTCCACATTGGTCTGCAAGTTGCGCCCGGGCTTGTATTGCTCTAACAAGGCCAGGGCACTTTCCTCCACATCCCGCGCAAGCTGATAGAGCGCCATATCGCCCCCGTCGGCGTACATACTCTCTGCTGCCGCGCCCAAGACATCCGCCCGCGGATCCCGTACCTTGTAGACCCGATGACCAAAGCCCATGAGCCGTTCGCCAGCGTCCAATTTTTTTCGCAGATAGGCCTCGGCATGCTCCGCCTCACCGATCTCAAAGACCATGTCCAGCGCCGGACCCGGCGCGCCGCCGTGAAGTGGTCCCTTCAGCGCGCCCACCGCGCCCGTGATGGCCGACACCAGATCAGATTGGGTGGCGATGATCACGCGTGCCGCGAAAGTCGACGCATTTAGTCCGTGATCGATGGCCGTGTTGAGATAGGTTTCCAGACCGCGCACCTGGGCCGGCGGCGGCGGCGCACCGGTTAACATGGCGAGGTAGTTGGCTGCGTGACCCAACGCTGAATCGGGCGCTACCGGCGCCTGCCCCGTGCGCAGCCGGTGATAGGCTGCGACAATTACCGGCATGCGTGCCAGGATGAGACGCGCCAGGTGGTCCGGTTCGGGGTCGTCGGTATCCAGATCGACCGTGCCAATCGCCATACGGAGTGCGTCCATGGGGGCATGGGCTTTGGCCGCAACCGCGCCCAGCAGATCGAGTGTGGCAGCAGGCAGCGTGCGCAGGCCGGCCAGGTCCACTATGAACGCCTTCAGTTCCACGGCCGTCGGCAGCCGCCCATACCAGAGTAAGTAGACGACTTCTTCGAAGCTGGCTTGGTGCGCCAAGACCTCCAGCGGGAAGCCGCCAATCGTCAAACGCCCCTCCTGCCCGTTGACGTGGCTGAGCCGCGTCTCCGCCGCAACAACACCCTCTAACCCGGTCTTGACGCCGTTTCCATTGCGTGTGATTGATCTCATGTCTATGCTCCTGAATTTTGTCTCTTTGCGGCAATGAGACCCAGTGTAGTAACATTGATCAATGTTGTCAATCTTGATTGAAAAATCAATATAAATTCAGGAGCCACGTTGATGGACGACAACCGTTCCCTCTCCGCACAAGAGGCCGCCGATCTGCTTGGGATTACGACGGCGACACTCTATTCCTATGTGAGCCGCGGCCTGATCCGCTCTGAGGCCACGGCCGGTAAGCGCCGTGCGCGGCGTTATCTGACGACTGATGTGATGGCCTTGAAGGAGCGCAAGGCGCAGCGACGCAATCCGACGCGTGCGGCTGCGCGTGCGCTGAATTTTGGCAGCCCGGTCCTCGAGTCAAGCATTACGCTGATTGAAGATGACGCCCTCTACTATCGAGGGCATGACGCGCTGGGTCTGGCTCGTTCAGCGACGTTTGAGGCGGTGGCTTCCCTGCTGTGGACCGGTCGCTTGGACCCGGGGACGCTCTTCGATCTGTCGCAGCGTGCGGCGCTACCGGACTCTGTCATGCAGGCTGCGCTGGCGCCATTGCCGCCGCTGCAGGCCTTTCAGACGCTGCTGTTGACGGTGGGGGAACGGGATCTGGCGGCGTATAATACCGAAGCGGTCGCGGTTGCCGAGACGGGCGTCCGGCTGCTGCGTCTGCTGGCGTGGTCGATCACCGGTGAAGCGCACGACCTGCCGCTGGCGCAACAACTGGCGCGCTATTGGGCGCCGGCCAGCGCCGCTGCCGCTGAGCTGATCGACGATGCGCTGATTCTCTGCGCCGATCACGGGCTCAACATCTCGTCCTTCACGGCGCGCTGCGTTGCCTCGGCCGGTGCGCCGCCGTATTTGGCCATCAATGCCGCGCTCTGCGCCCTGCGCGGCCATCGCCACGGCGGACAGACGGAACGGGTTGCGGCATTTCTCGATCAAGCCGCGCCCAGCCCGACCGCTGCAGTCGCCAACCACCTGCGCAGTGGCCTCTCCACGCCTGGCAATCTGCCTGGCTTTGGCCATACGCTCTATCCAGGCGGCGATCCGCGCGGGCGCTATCTGGTCGCAGCGGTGCGCGAACGCGTGCCCGATGCACCTATCCTGCAGCTGGCGGATGAAATCATCGAGATTGCCGACCGGGACTTGGGCATTGCTCCCACGATCGACTTTGGCCTGGTTCTGCTGGCCAAAGCGCTGGCGCTGCCGGCAGACGCGCCGCTACTGCTCTTTGCCATGGGCCGCATCGCCGGCTGGGTCGGTCAGATCAGCGAGGAATACCAGCGCGGACGTCTGATCCGGCCGCGGGCGGAGTATGTGGGGCTTCGGCCTGGTTTGGGATAGCGTCCATTCACAAAAACTGGAACGCGGATTTTGCTGATACGGCGGATGTTCACGGATCGACATTTGGTTGCGCGAACGCATTCTATGGCTATTGTTCAAGCCCGCCGAAGTGGTGGTAGAAGGGGTCCGCCGGCGTGATGCTCCCTCTTTGCACCGGTTGACCGGTGAGGCCTGATTTGTAGAGGCTGGCCAGAAAGTCCAGCGTGCGGCGGATGTCATCGCCGCTGGCCGCCGGGCGCTCGTTGCGATCCATGCTGTCGAGAAAAGCGGTGAGTTGCCGGCCGTGAAAGTTCGGATTGTCGACGCCGCCGATCTCGCGCCAGTCGGCCAGCGTCTCCTGATCCAGCAGGGGCAGGGGCATGGTAAAGCGCCAATCATCGTTGGCGTAGCGGTAGAGATGGGTTAGTTCGACCGTGGCTTTTTCAAAGTCGAAGCGCAGGTACGACTCTTCGCGTGGCGAAATCGCGCTGTTGGTGATGTTGGCCAGCGCGCCGTTGGCAAAGCGCACACTGGCCATGGAGACGTCATCCACCTCGATGTCGTGGAAGAGCGTCCCGACCATCGCGCGTACTTCCGCCCAATCACCCAGCAGCCAGAGCATGAAGTCCATGGCGTGGATACCGTGAGCCGCGGTGGTGCCGCCGGTTTCCGTGGCCCATTTGCCGCGCCAGGGCACGGCATAGTAGGCCGCGGTGCGATACCAGAGGGTGAGACAGGTCATCACGAGCGGACGCCCCAACGCGCCAGCGTCGATCAGGCGCTTGAGATGCTGCCCGCCCGCGCCGTAGCGCCACTGCAGCACGCTGCTACAGTAATTCCCGCTGCGCGCTTCGGCGGCCTCAATAAGATCCAGTTCGGCCAGGGACGCGCAGAGCGGTTTCTCGCATAGCACCCACGCACCCGCGTCCAGCGCGGCTTCGATGAGGGCGAGGTGGGTGGCCGGTGGCGTGCAAATCTGGACCAAGTCCGGTTTTTCGGCCGCCAGCATGGCTTGGGTATCGGCGTAACGCCCGGCGACGCCGTATCGATCGCAGAATGCGTTGAGTCGCCCGGCGTCTGGATCGACTGCGGCGACCAGCTGCACCCGTTCTGCGTTGCTGGCGATCGCTTCCTGATGCGCGCCGGCAATGCCGCCTGTGCCAATGATTGCACTTCTATAGTGGTTCATGTCTGCCCGCTATCTTTGTGGTGGATCAAAAATGGCGAGTACGAGAGAAAATGCTCCTCGTACTCGCCATAGTAGGATCAAAATTGTGCCTTGCCAGCTTTGCGTCTGCCACGTCCCCGGCACGGGCGGCAGAATATCCGATTTGCAGACTTGTAGGCGCCCATGCCGGGACGCTACGACCAACTGTTAACGCGACCTAACCTTTGAGGCCGGTGGTGCTGATGCCTTCAACCAGGTAGCGCTGGAAAATGATGAAGATGAAGAAGACGGGCACCAGGGAAAGGCTGGACATCGCGAAGATGGCGCCCCAATCGGTCGTCGTTGACGGATCAGCAAAAGAGCGCAACGCAAGCGAAATTGTATAAAGGTCCGGTTCATTGAGATAGATGAGGGGTGTCAAAAAGTCATCCCAGGTCCAGTAGAAGGAAAAGATGGCGGCAGTAATCAATGCCGGCACAATCTGGGGCAAAATAATGCGAAAAAAGATGCCGATTCGGCCACAGCCGTCGATTTCGGCCGCCTCGTCCAGATCGATGGGAATGCCTCGAATAAACTGCATGATCATAAAAATAAAAAAAGCGGTGCCACCGATGCGCGGCAAGAGGAGGGGGAGAAACGTATTCACCCAGCCTAGGCGGCTAAAGATAATGTATTGGGGAATGATCTGAACCTGTACCGGCAGCATGAGTGTTGCCAGCATACAGGCAAACCAGATCCGGCGCCCGGCAAAGTCAATGCGTGCAAAGCCATAGGCGACAACTGCTGAGGCTAGAACGGTCAGTAAAGTGCCGAAAATGGCGTAAATGAAAGAGTTTTTATAAAAGGTCGTGAACGTGATGCCACCGAATCCTGCCCACCCATTGACATAGTTCTCCAGCGTAAACTCTTGAGGGATAAGTGATGAGACATTCGTCCAGATTTCGTCGGGACCTTTAAACGAGCTGGCGAACAGCCACAGTAGCGGGTAGAGCATAACAAAGGCAAATCCAGCGACTGAAACATGATATATAACTGCGCGTCCATCGAAACGACGGCTCGTCTCTACCTTCTCTACAGCCGTCGGCGCGTCCGTAGCAACTGCACTCATGCGCTATTTCCCCTCAGACTCATAGAAGACCCAGTAAGAAGACGACTTAAAGACGATTGCCGTAAAAAAGGCGATGATCACCAGCAATACCCAGGCCATGGCCGAGGCATAACCCATTTCAAATGTGACGAATGCGCGTTGGTAAACATATAGCGCATAGAAAAGTGTCGTATCCAGCGGCGCGCCACCGGTGATGATAAATGCTTGGGTGAAGACCATAAAACCACTGATGGTCTGCATGATCAAGTTGAAGAATATGATCGGTGTGAGCAACGGAAGCGTGACGCGCCAAAAGCGATGCCAGCCGTTGGCGCCGTCGATTGCCGCAGCCTCATAGAGTTCGCTTGGAATCTGTTTCAGGCCGGCCAAAAAGATCAACATCGGCGAGCCAAATTGCCAGGCGGCCAACAAGATAAGGGTCCAGATCGCGGTATCTGGGTTGCCTAACCAGGCGACATTCGTACCAAAGACATCGTTGATCAGGCCATTCGTACCAAATATCTCGCGCCACATGACGGCCACAGCCACGCTGCCGCCGACGATCGAAGGCGCGTAGTAGGCCGCTCGATAGCCGCTGACGCCCCGTCGTTTCGTGTTCAGCAGCATGGCTACAAAGAGCGCAAACATCAGGCGCAAGGGCACGGCGAGGAATACATATCGAAATGTCGCCTTGACCGAACGGATGTAGCGTGCATCGCCTGTGAACATGCGTACGAAGTTCTCCGTACCCACCCAATTGGGCGGACTGAGAATGTCGTAATCGGTAAACGCCAAATAGAATGAGATGACGATCGGGATCAGTGTGAAGGCAAAGAAGCTGATCAGCCAGGGAGAGATCATGATATAGCCGGCTACGTTGTTTTTTCGCATAGGCTTTCTTCTAGAACTGAGATCAAACGCGTGCTGTTTTTGTGAAGAATTGCCGCAGGTTTTACTTAAGGTAGTAGGTACGCCGTTGGAAGATTCCTGATTGAGAAGTCTGGCTTCTGCCAGACTTCTCAATCAGGTGCGCATATCCTATCGAGATCGACAGATTCGGCGGTGTTAGCGGGTAGCTAGGTTTAGAGCACGACAAACCAACTGAACTCACTACTCAGCATTCTGTGCCAGAATCTCAGACGCCTGCTCGCGCAATATCTCAACGGCTTGCGCGGAATCCATCTGGCCATATAACGTGGGATCGATCGCTTCCGGGAAGTAGATGTTGTTGATGATATCGGCGTGACCAACCGGATCCGGCGGGCGGATTGGGCTGCTGTCAGCTACGACGCGGTCCAGAAAATCAAACATCTCCAGCTGAGCTTTGTCGAGCTGCGGCTTCAGCGCTTCACGGATTTCTGAGGAGACAGGTACGCCGCGCTCGGCGAAGAGGATGTTGTTGGCATCCACATTGTTGGTGAAGAAATCGATGAACATAGCCGCAGCTTCCGGCTCTTTGGCCTGCGACGTAATCGAGAAGAACATGCTGGGCTTTACGTAGTTGGCTGATTGTCCTCCCTCAAGGCGTGGCAGATGGTTCATGTAAAGGTTGCGATCTTCACCGGCCGCGGTCTGCACGGCCACAATCTGATTGCTCCAGAACATGTCCATGGGAGAGTCTTGGGTAACAATCAGTGAAGCCTCTACGCCTTGGTCGCCTCGAGCATTTTCTTCTTCAATGTTGGGGATCGCACCTGCCTCTTGCAGGCGCAGGATCATGTCGATGTAATCAGCAAAAATTGCATCATCCTCATAGCCCAAGGCCGTGCCGTCATCGCTGTATGCCCATTCGTCGTTGGAGAGATACAGACTCTTCCAAAGTTGTTCATTGCTGAGATCAAAGGCGTGGCCGTAGCCGCCAGTCGCCTCATGGAGCGCCATGGCGGTTTCCTCAAAGTCTTGCCAGGTCCAGTCCTGAGCAGGAACTTCAATCCCAGCCGCTTCAAAGGCATCCAGATCGATGACAAACGAAAGCGAGTTTGTGCCCAAATTCACGCCGTAGAGCTGCCCATCGATGCGTCCACCGTCTAGTGCTGCATCGGAAACATTCGTAAAGTCCAGCGCCCCATCCTCCACAAATTGATCTAGAGGCATGATTAGGTCGCGGTCTACCCATTCTTCCAGGCGAGCATAATCTTGCTGCATGATGTCGGGCAGATTGCCGCCGGCGGCCTGGGTTGCCATTTTCGTCCAGTGATCGGTCCAACTGCTAAACTCGTAGACCACATCAATCTCGGGATGCAGCTCTTCAAAGAGCTCGATCACCGCAATGGTGCGATCGTGGCGGTTTTGTGAACCCCACCATGCAATGCGTAGCTCGGTCTGGTCACCGCTGCCGTCGCTCTCAGTAGCAGCGTCAGCGTCGCTTGCAGGCGCATCGGCTGCACTTGGCGCAGCGGCCGGCGCAGCACAGCCGACGGCGACCAACGCCATGAGGGCCAGCAACGCCAGCGTCAAGAAAAATCGTCTGTTCATCTCTGCCTCCTGAATTGTGTGAAGAAGGTTACTCTGGAATTTTCGTACTACTTCTTGCAACAGCGGGAGTAGTTCGTTGGAAAACCACATTCCTCTGTAAAAACATAATTTTCCTACGACCTCGGGGAAACGATGTTCGCTCGCAAGTTGCCGAGTGCAGTCCATTGTCCGCCCAACGGACTCAACGATTCATGGAAAAAACGGGCAGCCTACGCATGCAGCACGAATCGACCGAGGATGCACGTTTCCGTTTGATCCTAGTGCATCGGCAATCTTTATTTGACGAGTCTACGAACTTGTTCTTGCCGATGCATTTAGGTTCCGCTACAGAAGAACGAGTCGTCAATTCAAGATTGGCGGAACGCTAGTTTGCTGACTGCAGGGTGCACGGCACAAGCTAGGAAATTTGGTTACATCTTACTGTGGACGGCGGGTTATGAGCAGGAATATATCATATATGATATGCTGGCGGTTTTCATTTGTCAACCGTCTTTTTTTCGCTGCATAGCCCGAATATTGGATTGGTGTGAGGAGATTGTGAAGAAACAGAGCCGCGCTGTTCGCGTTGAGTCAAGCGCTGCAACTCGCCGTTAGGGGGTCGTGTTCGTTTGCCTATATGGGGCTAGCTGGCGCAATTCAGTCACTCGCAGGATCACGCGTACGCGTCCAGTTCGCACGCCCACGTGCGAACTGGACGGACGCTTCAGTCGAACCCATGATCTCGTAGCGCCTTCAGTTTAGGACAGCCTTGACGCTTATACTGCCGGCACAGAGATGCCGTCCAGCAGCCTGTCGAGCCCCAACGTGGAGATCCGTTCTGCCGTCGGCACGCCCGCCTCTGTCCAGCCCATCAGGCCGTACCAGTAGTTGCGTGCGCCGTAGAAGGCCTCGTCGGTGATTTCGACGCCGGCCAACGGGCCCTCTTTGAACGCTTTCATGATGCGTCGCGGCAGCCTGTCGTCGTCGGCATCGAGGCCTTCGCGCAGGTTGAACAGGCGGCACAGCGTCTGCGCGCGTTCACCGATGGCCAGCATAGCGCCGGCATCGTAGTCGTGGCCCATGACGCCGCTCAGCGCTTCGGCCACGTGCACGTAGTTGTAGGGATAGAAGTGACAGATGATCGTGCTGTCCAGCGTGTGTTTCCAGTTGACCTCGTGATAGAAGAGTTCCATCTTCTGCTCGCCCAGATCGTCAAAGGCCATGGGTTCGAAGCGCTGCACTTCTGCCACCCGTTCGAGTGAGTCGCCGGGCGCGGTGTAACCAGTGTCGTGCATGTTCATCATGTGATCGGCGCCAACCGGCGCAGTGGCATAGCCGACACCCAGCGCCATCTTGGCCCGGGGCTCGTGCATGGGCAATTCCTGGCCCTTGACCTCGACCAGATACTCTTCGGCCTCTGGACCGATCGAAGCCGCAAGCCGCTTGCTGCCCTGACCCATCTGCACGCCAAAGCCCTCGCCGTGGGCAATCAGTTCGATCGCCCGCAGCATGCCGGCCGCATCTCCCCAGCCGGTGAGCGTGTCCCCCGTCTGTGCAGCGCTGAGCAATCCGTTTTCGATACATTCCATGACAAAGGCGATGGTCATGCCCAGACTGATCGTGTCCAGCCCCCAGCGTGCCGAGTATTCATTGGCCTTGGCCACGGCAACCAGGTCATCGATGCCGCAGGCGCTGCCAAAGCTGCCCAATGTTTCATACTCGGGCCCGCCGTACTCTTTCTCAATTTTGATTTTGCCGAGCAGATCCGAACGAATATAGGGGTTGTCGGCAAATTGCTCCGCTTCGCCGTCAAACTCCACCACATTCTTGCAGGTGATGGGGCAGACCTGACAGGTGTCGCGCTCGAGTAGGATCGTCTCCTGCATCAGCTCGCCGGTGATGCCGTCCCGGGCATCAAACATGGCCTCGCCAAAGTTGTTGGTGGGCAGTGCACCCACTTCGCCCAGCGCAGCCACGCCGCGCACGGTGCCGATGTCGATGGCCCATTTGGCTTTGGTCTGGTAGTTGTCGGCCAGCCACTTGGAGACCACGCCCATGCGTTTGCGTTCCGAGACGGGCACGCGCAGCGTCCCCCGTGTGGCCACGGCTTTCAGGTTTTTGCTGCCCATGACCGCGCCCAGGCCTCCGCGGCCGGCTGCCCGATTGATGTCGTTGATCACGTTGGCAAAGAGCACCTGATTTTCGCCCGCAATGCCGCACTGCGCGATGCGCACGCGCTGGTCATCCAGCTCTTCCTGGATCGCCCACTCGACGTCTGCCGTATCCTTGCCCCATAGATGACCGGCATCGCGGATTTCCACTTCGCCATTCTTGATCCAGAGATAGACCGGCTTCTCGGCCTGACCGCGCACGATCAGCGCGTCAAAGCCGGCGCGCTTGAACTCGTGCCCCCACCAGCCGCCGGACTCAGCGCTGGCGATTGCGCCTGTCAGCGGACTCTTGCCGCCGACGCCATGGCGACCGCTGCCGGGCAGGTTGGAGCCCTGCAGTGGTCCCGGCGCGAAGATAACCAGATTATCCGGCCCCAAGGGATCGGCCCCGGCCGGCATGTCGCGCAAGAGCAGATAGGCGACCAAGGCGCGGCCGCCGGCCAGCTTCAGATAGAACTCGTCCGATGGTTCTTCAACCCAATGTCTCTTTGTCGAGAGATCCACATGCAACAACTTGCCCCACGTACCGCCAACACTCATCAGAGCGTCTCCTTTGTCCATTTACAAGAGGCCGATATCCTTCACCAAATGCGCCGCGCCGCCACCAATCGCCGGTACAAGTTTGAGCAGGTCACCATCTTGAAGCACCGTCTGCCAGTGGGCCATGCGCCCGTTGACCAGCAGAATCATTTCGCCGACGTCGGGCAGGTCGAGTTGGGAGACGGCTTCGCCAACGGTGCTCGCTTCAAGTTTGAGCTCTGTCGGGATCTGTTCTTTGAGGATACCGCTTGCTTGAACGGTGATGGTCATTGACGAATATGGGCTTTCTTACAACATAGCCAGCGCGATGGGAACAACGTGGGGGGATCGTACACGGCGCCGGGAAGGCTGTCAACTGTCATTTCTGTGGCCGATCTGCCGATATTTGCCGCATCGGCGTTGATCCGCAATCCATTGTCCACAAACGGCAAATTGCGGAGGCGCGTTCGGGGATTGACAGGCGGCAATATATCATACATGATATACGAAATAACCCTTCATCAGGAGCCAAGCCTGATTACTCATGTTCAATACTGCCGCTGCCAAACCATATCGCACCAAGGAAGAATATGTCTATGAGGTGCTGCGCGCCGCTATCTTGACGGGTGAGCTGCGGCCTGGCGACAAATTGGTCATCGATACCTTGCGTGACGAGTTGGGGGTGAGCACCATCCCGATTCGAACTACACTCCAGCGGCTGGAGGCGGAAGGTTTGGTCGAAATCCGCCCCCATTCCAGCGCAATCGTTTCACGTATTTCCCTGCAGGACGTGGCCGAAATCTTCACGCTGCTGCAAGCGCTCGAGAGCGTTGCGTTCGAGGCTGCTGCTGAACGAGTGACGCCGGAATCCCTGGCCGAGATCCAGGCGATTGTCCAGAGCATGGACGCGGCGGTCGCGGCCGAAGATCCAGACGAATGGGCGGCACTCAACACGCAATTTCATTTGGCAGTCGCTCAGCTGGCCGCCATGCCCCTGTTGAAAGAGTTCACAGCACGTGTCCTCGATCGTTGGGATCGTCTACGTAGTCTCTACCTGCGCGAGTACATTCTATCGCGCATGGCTGCCGCCCAGGCTGATCATAAACGTATGGTTGCATTGTTACGAGGTCAGAAAATCGCAGAATTGAGCACCCTCGCCAGACAACACAACCTCAATGCGCTAGAGTCCTTTCGGGCCTATACGGCACAACTGGACGGTGCGCAGGACGCCTGATCCAACAATCTCTATGCGCTCATGAGTTCGACTGCTGCGGCCGCCTCTACCGCCGACAAACTCCGGAGGCGGGAACTCAGATACGCAGGGTTAGTCCTCGGTAACGACTCATCTCTGCAAGGAGTTGCTTATGAACGAACAAGTTGCCATCGTTACGGGCGCCGGGCGGGGCATCGGACGGGGCATCGCCCTGGCCTTGGCGGCGCGTGGCTGGGCCGTGGTCATCAACTATCGGGGCAATGCCGAGGCTGCGGCCGCGACCGCTGCCCTGGTCGGGCAAGCCGGCGGTGAAGCCTTGGTGGTCCAGGCCAACATTGCAGAAGCGGATGATCGGGCGCGCCTGGTGCAGCAGACGGTTGAACGCTTTGGCCGCATCGACCTGCTCGTCAACAACGCCGGTATGGGCCCCCGTCAGCGGCTCAGTGTGCTCGAAACCAGCGAAGCGTCCTATGATGAAGTGATGGAAGTCAACCTCAAAGGGCCCTTTTTTCTGACGCAGCAGGTAGCGAAGCAGATGCTGGCGCAGGACGCCGATTTGGCCGTTACAACGCCCAAAATCATCAACATCAGCTCAATCAGCGCCTACACCAGCAGCCCCAACCGGGGCGAGTATTGTATCTCCAAGGCGGGCATGGGCATGATGACGGCCCTCTTTGCCGATGCACTGGCCGACGCCGGCATCAACGTCTATGAAATCCGCCCGGGGGTGATCCGAACGGACATGACCAGTGCCGTCAGCGAGAAGTATGACAAGCTGATTGCCGCCGGCCTCACGCCCATCCGTCGCTGGGGCGAACCGGATGACGTGGCGCGGGCCGTAGTGGCCATCGCCGAAGGCTATCTCCCCTTTTCCACGGGGGAAGTCATCAACGTTGACGGCGGCTTTCATCTGCAGCGACTCTAGCAAGGAGGGAAGCACACGCGATGGCGCGCCCGCTCGAAGAGACAAACCGGCTCTGCATTCACACGATTACGACCAAGCCCTGGTCGATTGAAGAGGCCATCGACGCCTACGCCGCGGCCGGCGTCGGCGGCATCTCTGTCTGGCGCCAGTGGCTCGACGGCCGCGACCCGCAGGCCGTGGGCGAACGGATTCGCGCCGCCGGCTTGACGCCCGTCTCCCTCTGCCGTGGCGGCTTTTTCCCGGCGGCGACTCCATCGGTGCGTCAGACGGCCATCGACGACAACGTGCGGGCAGTCGATGAAGCCGCCGCGCTGGGCGCGCCCCACGTCGTGCTGGTCTGCGGGGCCGCACCTGACGTACCTTTGTCGACGGCGCGGCAGCACATCCGCGAGGGCATCGAAGCCACGCTGCCCCATGCCGAAGCCAGCGGCGTCAAGCTCTCCATCGAGCCGCTCCACCCCATGTATGCGGACAGCCGGTCGGCGATCAACACGCTCAAGCAAGCCAACGATCTCTGCGCAGCCATTGATTCGCCCTGGGTGGGCGTGACGGTGGATGTCTACCATCTCTGGTGGGATCCTGATTTGCAGCAGGAGATTGCGCGCTGTGGCGCAGCCGGCTGGCTTGACGCCTTTCACATCTGCGATTGGCGCACGCCGACGCTGGATTTGCTCAACGACCGCGGTCTGATGGGCGAGGGCTGCATTCCCATCCGCCAGATTCGCGGTTGGGTGGAAGCAGCGGGCTTTGGCAGCTTCAACGAGGTAGAAATCTTTTCGGAACGCCACTGGGCGAGCGATCAGCATGAGTTTCTTGCCAACATTGTCGATGCGTATCTGAACCATTCCTAGGAAAGAAGACGATGACAGAGCACAGAGTGGGCATTATCATGAATGGCGTCACCGGACGCATGGGGACCAATCAGCATCTGATTCGCTCGATTCTGGCCATTCGTGACCAGGGCGGCGTGCAGGTAGGGCCGGACGAAACCATCATGCCAGACCCGATTCTGGTCGGGCGCAACCGGGCCAAGTTGGACGCCCTGGCCACGGCCCATGGCGTCAACCGCGTCTCCACCGATCTCGACGCTGCGCTGGCTGACCCAGACGATCAGGTTTACTTTGACGCGCAGCTGACCAATTTGCGTGTGCCGGCCGTGCGCAAGGCAATTGCCGCTGGCAAGGCCATCTACTGCGAGAAGCCGACGGCCGACCGCTTCGATGATGCGTTCGCCATTGCGCAGGAAGCGACTGCGGCCGGGCTCAAGAATGGCGTTGTGCAGGACAAACTCTTTTTGCCGGGCGTGATCAAGCTGAAGTACCTCATCGACAGCGGCTACTTCGGTGAGATTTTGTCCGTGCGCGGCGAGTTCGGCTACTGGGTCTTTGACGGTTACGACCAGCCGGCGCAGCGTCCGTCGTGGAACTATCGCAAGGAGGACGGCGGCGGCATTATCCTCGACATGTTCGCGCACTGGCGCTATGTGATCGACAATCTGTTTGGCCCGATCAAGGCACTCTCCTGCATCGGCGCGACCCATATTGACAAACGCATCGATGAGCAGGGCGAGCCTTATGACTGCACGGCCGACGACTCAGCCTATGCCACGTTTGAGCTGGAAAACGGCATCATCTGTCACTTCAATTCGTCATGGGCCGTGCGCGTGCGCCGCGACGATCTGCTCACGATTCAGGTGGACGGCACCAGGGGCAGTGCTGTGGCCGGCCTGCGCGAATGTGTCGTGCAGCATGATTCCTTCACGCCCAAGCCGGTTTGGAACCCCGACATCCCCAGCCCCATCGACTATTTCGAGACCTGGCAGACGATGCCCGCCAATCAGGTTGTCGACAACGCGTTCAGGGCCCAGTGGGAACTCTTCCTGCAGCACGTGGTCCTGGACACGCCCTTTCCGTGGACGCTGCGCGAGGGCGCCAAAGGCGTACAGCTGGCGGAACTCGGTCTTGAAAGCTGGGCCCAGCGCCGCTGGCTCGACTTGCCGCTGCTGCCGGAATAGGGAGCGAAACCCATCCGTTTGATCGCGTAGATAGGAGTAGAAAGGAGCGAGGTGAATGGCAACATACGTTCTGTGTCATGGCGGTTGGTCCGGCGGCTGGCAGTGGCGCAATGTGGCAACCCGATTGAGGGCCGCGGGCAACGATGTCTACACGCCCACATTTACCGGTCTTGGCGAACGCGTACATCTGGCTAGCCGCGAGGTCGATCTGCATACCTATATTCAGGACATTCTGATGGTTCTGAAGTATGAGGATCTCCATGATGCGATCTTGCTCGGCTACAGCATCAGCGGTGCGGTCATTTCAGGGGTCGCTGAAGAGGCAGCCGATAATATTAGTAATTTGATCTATCTGGACGCCTACGTGCTGCGCGACGGTGAATCGATCGCCGATCAGATTGGGACAGATATCATGGACGCCCTGCAGGGGACAGCCGATCTGGTTGGGGAGGGATGGTGGCTGCCGCACGATCCTCCTGACGCCGATCGCCGCACGAATCAGTCGCTTGTCCCCGTATCAACCGCGCTGGCACTCAAAAATCCGGCCGCGGCAGCGTTGCCGCGCACGTTCATTTACTGCACTCGTGGCGCACAAGACATTGGCCCACTGCATCGACCCATCGCGCAGGCCGCGGAGAGTGCGAAAGCAGATCCGCATTGGCGCTACCGTGAACTGGACTCCGGCCACATGCCAATGTGGCAAACGCCACAGGAATTGACCGATCTCCTGATTGAAGTAGGATAGCAACTTGTCGCATTGACAGAAGATAGCGCTGGAGCAGAGCAAGGCTATGGTTCGCCGCCTGTGAGAAGCCGCCTGTGAGAAGCCGCCTGTGAGAAGCCGCCTGTGAGAAGAGGTCCGGAATTGGCATGAACTGGCTGTTTGCCATGGAATACGTGACGCTTACCATGCCGAGCACGAAGAGTCTCTCATCCAGTCGCTAGTACGACCTCAATGCCGCGGCGGCTCAGATCCAGGCGCATGCTGGCGGGCAGCGCGTTGTCGGTGATCAACTTGTCGACGACGTCTAGCGGAGCAACCTGGACGATCGACTCTTGCTCGAACTTGGTATGGTCGGCCAGCAAGATCACCTCACGCGCGGCGCGAATCATCGCCTGCTTCATGGCCACTTCCGCCAGATTGGTGTGAGAGAGGCCGAAGTCAGGGGAAATGCCGGCGCTGGCCAGAAACAATTTGTCGCCCCGCAATTCGCGGAAGACTGCTTCGGCGGTGGGACCGGTCAGGGTCTGGCTCGCAACCCCGAGGAGCCCGCCGGTGGAGATGAGGCTGATGCCGGGCTCATGGCGGAGGACGTCGATCACGGACATGGAGTTCGTGATCACCGTGATGTCCGTCTTTCCTGCAAGCGCCTCGGCCAGAAAGGTTGGCGTTTCGCCGCCGTCGATGAGCACGACGTCCCCCGGCATGATCAAGGTGGACGCTTCGGCCGCAATGCTGCGCTTGCGCAGGACCAGTTCATCGCGCAGGTTTTCCGCCGCATCGGCCAGGGCAAGTTCAATGCCCAGCGTGCGAGCGTGTTGCGCCATGGCCGCTGCCAGGTTGATGTACCACTCGTGCTCGCCGAAGGGAACGAGGAAGCCGATTGTCTCCGGCATGACGTTTGGTCCGTCGACACGGTCTTTCATGGTCGGTGTCGGCGGCTTATTCACTCCGTTCGTTCGCAACGCCCAATTACCCGCCCGCTGCTCGTAGACGGTGTCAATGTTCTCCGCGCTCAGCACGGCATGGGGCGTCACGATATGAGCCGGCAACGCAACATGGTTGAAGGCAGCGATGGCTGCTTCGATGCAGGTGGGCCCCACCACTTCCGGGAACATGGCCAGGCCAGCCTTCAAGTACTGCCCAAGCAATAACTCCTCCTTGAGCGTGTCCCCTTCCATGCCAAATGTCACGACCACGACAGATTCCGGCGCAATGCTGAGGTCTTGGCAGGCTTGGATCACGCCGGCGGTAACGGTGTCATTGATACCAAAGATGACGTTGATCTCCGGATAGACCTGGAGCGCATCGGTGGCGAGCTGATAAGCGGATTGAAAGTCTGCCTGGGTATTGAGGGAGAGGGTAGCCTTTGCCGTGGGCAGCCGCTCCGTTAGTCCTGCCATAAAGCCGTCGCTGCGGTCTTGCGTGTTGTGAAGATAGTAAGTCATGTCCAGCACATTGGCGTGAGCATCAACGTGCTGTGCGACGTAGTCCCCAACCCACTCTCCCAGTGAATGGGCCGCAGCGAAATTGTCCACCGCTACCAGCGTCTCCGCTCCGTCCATAGCCAGGGACTCCGCCACGATTGGCACCCCGTATTTGCCCGCGCGCTCAGCCAGAATCATGTCCGAGCGCGGACTAAGCGAAACCGCCAGCAGAACATCGATTTGGTCTAACAGAAACGAGTCGGGCGGTGACGGCGCCACGGTTACACCGTTTGGGTCCGTTCCCGTTCTGATCGACTGGGGCGAAAGCGCGGCGGCGCCGCCATACGTTCGCTGCAGGCGCTCTTCGTCGTGCAGGCGCTGGAGGTCGCGCCGCACAGTCACTTCCGACACGTCGAAGAGGCGGCTCAGTTCCTTGACCGACATGAAGCCGCTTCGTTCAACGCGTGCGACAATTTCCTGTAAGCGTTCGTGTGTGTTCATTTTGGCGCCCCGTTAGTTACGAAGTCGAAACCTATTCCCATTGTAGGCCTAGTTTTACGGCTTTGTCAATAGGAGATATCTGATTTTTCTTTCGGAAATGATCATTTGGGGCTTGACAAGCCACTGTCTGCGTGCTACGCTGCACTCACCGCTTTCATGTTCGTTCGCTTCCCCTGAGAGTGCCAATCATGTCTCAATTTTCCGTAGATTTAACGGGTAAGGTCGCTTTGGTTACCGGCGGCGGCAGTGGCATCGGCCGCGGCTTTGCGCGACAGATGGCCGCATGCGGCGCCGGTGTCGTGGTCACCGATATGAACGGCCAAGCCGCGACTGACGTCGCGGGTGAGATCGCTGCCGTCGGTGGTCAGAGTCTTGCCCTGCCGCTGGACGTGACTGATGCGCCTGCCGTGGAGGCTGCCGTGGTGACAGCCCTAGATCACTTCGGGCAGGTTGACATTCTCTTTGCCAATGCCGGCGTGCTCGGGCCCGCTGAATTTCTCGACATCACCCCTGCGGATTGGGATCTGGTGCTGGGCGTAAACGTCAAGGGCGTGGCGCTCACGTGTCAGGCAGTCGTTCCCCATATGATGGCACGCGAGCAGGGCCGCATTCTGGTGACGGCCTCCTACAATGGCGTGCGCGCGGGCGCGCACGTGATTCCTTATCGGGTGAGCAAGGCCGCGGTGCTCATGTATACGCGCTGTCTGGCCATGGCCATGGCGCCCTATGGCGTGACCGTCAACGCCATCTGTCCAGGCGTTACGCTGACCCCCATGCAGCTCGACTATGCCGCCAAGACCGCTGCCGAGCAGGGTATTTCGACCGATGAATACCTGGCCGACCGCGCCGCACGCATTCCCATGCAACAGTTTACCGATATTGAAGACCTTACTGGCCTTGCCCAGTTTTTGGTTTCGGACAGCGCGCGTCTGATTACCGGCCAAGCCATCGCACCCGATGGCGGCGTGATGACGTCTTCCTAGATCCGCCTGCGTCTCGAATTCGCCAGCGGAGCACGACTGCAATCAAATTACAATCGGTACGAGTCAGCCGCCAAGTCAGTAGAACGCGGATTAGACGGATCTGCGCAGATAAAAGCAGAAAAAATCGGCGTAGATCTGCATAGTTCCGGTGCATCAGCATTCTATCTGCAGCCAGGCTTTCCCGTTACAAACTTTTAGCTAAAGAGCCGAAATCGATTCTTCGATCGATCAAGCGCCCAAGGAGTGATCAATGGCTTACACTCACCGCGAACGGGTCTTCGCCGCTATCAATCACGAGCAGCCGGATCGTCTGCCCATCGATCTGATGGGAAATGCCACCATGATGCTGGACGCAACCTACTTGCGCTTGCGCGACTATTTGGGCCTGGAGCCCGTGCCGCCCGTGCGCAAGGGGACGACGGCCAATTACTATGACGAGCGCATCCTCGAACACTTCGATATCGATTTCCGCCGCGTCTTCCTCAAGACCAGCCCCACCAACAAGACGATTCATCACGATGATGGCACATTCTCAGACGGCTGGGGCATTCGTTTTCAGCAGGTTGGTCCGTTTGTGCATGCTTCAGAGAGTCCATTCGAGGGCATCCCGACGCTGCAAGAGATTGAAGCGTATCCATGGCCGGCGCCAGAAGATCTCTACACGGTCGAAGGGCTGGCTGAGGAGGCGCGCCGTCTATACGAGGAGACTGACTACGCCATCGTGGCCCGCAATCCCCTGACCTATGGCTTCCTGGATCGTGCCTGTCAATTGATGGAAATGCCCCAATTCCTCATGGCGTTGGCGCTGGAGCCCCTCGTGGCGGAAGCCATGATTGCCCATCTGGTTGAGATCTACAAGGGCATCTATGGCATGTTCCTGGATGCCGTCGGCCCGTATGTGCACATGGTGGAAAACGGCGACGATCTGGGCGGTCAACAGAATCTGATCATTTCGCCCAAGATGTATCGACAATTCATCAAGCCGGCGGAGAAGGCGCTCTACGACCTTATCCATGAAAAGGCGCCCAATGCCGCGGTCTTTCGCCATACTGATGGCGCCATCTTCAGCATTATCCCTGACCTTGTCGAAGCGGGCGTCAACGTCCTCAACCCGACCCAGACCTCGTCAAAGGGCATGGACGGGTATGCACTCAAGCAGGCATACGGTGACATCGTGACCTTTCACGGTGCAATCGAGGGCATGGACAACGAGGGCGTCACCGTTGACGATGTGACCGCACAGGTTCGCCTGCGCATCGATCAGCTGGCCGGCGGCGGCGGCTATATCCTCGCGACCTGCAATCACATGATCGACGTCCAGCCGGAGGTCGTGGAAGCGCTCTTTGGCGCAGCGCACGAGTACGGACGGTACGGCTAAATGGTGTTTTGTCACAGAGCGCGGTAATCCGACCGCCTTTGCCTTCGACGCTTCATAAGCCACGGCGGATGAAACGTGAGGCGCCGGGCAGAACGTCACGATTAGTGTGGTGCGCTTTACGCACCACGTCATACCTTCCCAACGGATCGTTGTCATCTCTTGAACGGGAGCAATCAGCATGAGTGAGTCCAGTACCAAACCCAAAGTCGGCCTGATCACCTTCACGGACGGGCGAGATACCTTTTTTGATCTGCCCCGGGAGACCTACCTGCGGGAACTACATGATCAACTGGTCGATTTCCTGACTGAAAACGGCTGTGATGTCGTGAATCCCATGACGGATTTGCGTCCCGATCCCGATGACTGGTTTGGCGTGCGCCGCTATGACGAGGCGGCAGCGTGCGCTGCCTATTTGCAGGCGCAAGGCGCCGAATGCATGATCCTCTGCTCCCATTTTTGGACGCCGCCGATGATGGTAATCGACGTCGTGCGTGAGGCGAATCTGCCGACAATGCTCTACACGGTCGACGATCCCGCCTTGCCCGGTACGGTCAGCATCAGTGCTGTGGGCGCAAGCCTGCAGGAATCGGGCGTCAATCAGCACGCGGTCCAGCATGAACGCCTGCGCGGCAATCCCGAGCGCATGTTGCCCTGGATCCGCGGCGCGTCGGCCGTGGCCCGCATGCGGCGCAGCGCCGTGATGCTCTGGGGCGGCACCTACTCGCTCCAGATGGAGCACCTGCAGGACGACATCCCCGCGCTCAAGCGCATGATGATTCGCGAGATCCACAATGAAGGCGAATATGCCTTGATCCGCCGGGCCGAGCAGATTCTGGAACATGAGCCGGCGCGGGTCAAGCATTTCATCGACTGGCTCAACGACAACGGGACGATTATCATTTACGATGATCTGAGCGCTACGCCACGCAATTTTCACATTCAAGTTGCCTACTATCTGGCCGCACGCGATCGCCTCAAAGAGTTGGAGAGCGAAAACATTGTCGGCGTTTCGCTGCGCTGTCAGCCCACATTGTCGGTTGAATATGGCGTGGTTGGCTGTACGCTGCCGGCCTTCCTGCCCTTTGGCGAAGACGATCTTGGGCCAAAGGCCATTGTCTCAACCGTCTGTGAAGGCGATATCAAGGGGCTGATGACTTCGGTCTTGCTCCAGCAGATTCAGCCGGAGGTGGGACCGATCTTTGGCGATCTGAAATATGTGGGCGAGGACTTCTTTGCCATCTCCAACTGTGGCGCGGCCTCGGTCTGGTGGGCCGGCAAGAGCAATGACCCCAAGAAATCGCTGCCCAACGTGACGATTCAAGCCAACGTGGGCGGCTTCACCGGCGCGGCAGTCGGTTTCATGGGGCAGGCCGGTCCGGTGACCACCGCGCGCCTGGGCCGCATCAAGGGGCGCTATGTCATGCACCTGGGCGTGGGCGAGAGCGTGGCTGTGGAAGGCGCGGTCAAGGAGAAGGTGATGGGCTTCTTCGGCGAGATGTGGCCCAACGTCATGGTCAGCCTGGGGACCGACCCAGACCTGCTCTTCCGCGTGGCCGCATCCAATCATCCCGTGGCCACGGACGGCGACGTTTCGCAAGAGATTACCTACGCCTGCCGCCAGATGGGCATCCCCATCGTGCGCCTTGACTCCAATGACTCGATGCAGGAATACCTGGATACGCTGGCCTCAATGAACTAGGTCCCGTTGACATTTGGCCGTAACGTCCCCGGCACGGGCGGCAGAATATCCGATCTGCAGACTTGTAGGCGCCCGTGCCGGGGACGTTGAAGGCGTAAAGTCGGTGGTTCTCGAAATGTCAACAGAGCCTATCCGAATCCATCAGTGCCAGAGGGACTTCGAATGACCGCCATCTATCGAAATCATGGCTGCCGCATCGCTGAGTACACGCATCGGGGATTGCGCCTGCTGTTTCTGGAAAACGAAGCGTTGCGCGTCGGGGTAGTGGTTGACAAAGGGGCTGATATCTTTCAGTTTCTCCATAAGCCAAGCGACACAGAGTTTATGCTCCATACGCCCCGTGGCATGCGTCCGCCGGCGGTGCAAAGCATCGGCTCGAATTGGGGATCCTTCCTTGATTACTACGAGGGTGGATGGCAGGAAATTCTGCCCAACGGCGGTCCGGCCTGCGCCTACAAAGGCGTCGAGTTTGGTCTGCATGGCGAGATATCAACGATTCCTTGGGACTATCGTATCGAAGTTGACACGCCGGAGGAGATCCGCGTGACGCTCTCTGTGCGACCGTTCCGCACGCCGTTTTACCTCCAGCGCACCATGACGTTACGCAGCGGCGAGGCGAGCATCTTGCTTGAAGAGACGCTAACCAACGAAGGCGCTGAGACGATGGACTATATGTGGGGCCACCATCCGGCATTTGGCGCCCCATTTCTGAGTCCGGACTGTCGCATCGACTTGCCCGAGGGTGAGCTTTTAATCGAAACATTTGCAGACGCAGCCGGTACGCGCCTGCGCGGGGGTGGCCAGCATGTGTGGCCCCTGGTGGAAGAAGCCGGAGGCGCGACCGTCGATTTCAGCCGGCCTGATCCCCCGGGCAGCGGCCATGAGGATCTTGGCTATATCGTTAACCTGCCTGAAGGCTGGTACGCCATCAGAAATGAGGCGACGCAGGTAGGCTTGGCTTTGGCGTGGTCCCTGGAGAGCTTCCCCTACCTCTGGGTCTGGCGCCAGTTCAATCAGAGCGCCGGCTATCCATGGTATGGACAAGTCTATACCATGGCGCTGGAGCCCTGGTCCAGCTACCCGTCGGCCGGCCTGCTTGCTGCGCTTGACAACGGGTCCGCAGGGCAGATCAGGCCGGGTCAAACCCGGCATGCTGAACTTCGGGCGATTGCCTTCACCGGACAGGGCCGCGTCATGCAGGTGCTGCCCGGCGGCGAAGTTGTGAGAGAAAAGTCAGCCCGATGAGCGATCTTTGGCGCGACTACCGCAGCGGCATGGCGCACCTGCCGGCATCAAACCTGGTTTGGCCTTTTTTCGGCGCGGGGCTGGAGAGCGTTGGCGTGAATGGCCAGCCGCTGACGGAGCCGCTTCCTGCTTGCGGTCCCGAAGAGATCCTGGTGCGGGTCGACGCGCTGGGTCTATGTGCATCGGACGCAAAAATGATTCGTATGGGGCCGGATTATCCGCTCTTCTTCAATCGTGACTTCGCCGCTGACCCTGCCCGGCTGGGGCATGAAGCAGCGCTGACTGTGGTCGCGGTGGGCGAGGCGTGGCAGGCGCAATACTATCCCGGCCAGCGACTCGGCATCCAGCCCGACGTCTACGTCGACGGCAAGCGCGCGATCTTCGGCGTGAATCTCCACGGAGCCATGGCGCAATACGTGACGCTCGACCGGCGCGTACTGGCATCCGACAAGGGCAGCTGCGTCTTCCCGGTGATTGCGGACGCCGGCTATGCCGACACGGCCGTGCTTGAACCGTGGGCGTGCATTGACGTGGCCTATAGTTTGACCGCACGGCGCCTGTCGCCGAAGCAGGGGGGGCTTCTGTGGATTCAGGGGCATGTGGACGATACCCGGCCCTATTCATTGAATCACCCGCTGGAGAGCACTCGCATTGTGCTCTCTGATGTACCGGAAGAATTTGTCGAACAGCTACGCAAACGACATGCCAATGTGACAATGCGCGACGGGGCGACAGCCGCTGCAATCGTGAGCGAATTTTCATCCGAAAAGGGAATTGACGACATCATCCTGCTCGATCCGCCCACTGCGCAGACGGTGCGCGAGGCCGTCGCCAACCTGGCCGATCACGGCACGCTGAATTTGGTCATCGACCATGCGCTCGACGCTGCCGTGGCCGTGGACATGAGCAAGCTCCACTATCAGCACTTGGCCCTCTTGGGCTGTACAGGGCCAGAGATCGCCGCAGCATACGGCCAGACGCGCAATCGTGCGGAATTGCGCCCCGGAGGGGTAGCATGCATCGTGGGTGCGGGCGGCACGATGGGGCGCATGCACATTCAACGTGCGCTGGAAATGCCGAATGGGCCCGACACCATCATTGCCACCAACCGCGGCGAGGCGCGCCTCAACCGGCTGATCGAGGACTTCGCGGAACAGGCCGCGGCCAATGGACGCGAACTGGTCGCCTTCAGCCCCCGCCTCGAACCGGCACGGATGCAGGCTGAGGTGGACCGGCTCACCGCTGGGCGCGGCGTGGACGACGCCATCGTTATCGTGCCCAACCCGGCTGTAGTTGATGACGTGCTGCCCTATCTTGCCCCCGACGGTCTGCTGTCAATTTTCGCCGGCGTTCAGGCGGGCAACCTGATCGACCTCCCGCTTGATCACGCTGCGCTCTATGGCGCCCAATTCACGGGCACCAGCGGTTCGACTGTGGCGGATCAACTACGCGTCCTGGAGAAGGTTCAGGATCGCACCCTCTCTGCCGGCCAGTGCGTGGCCGCGATTGGGGGCATGCAGGCCATGCGTGATGGGCTCCAGGCCGTCCTGGAACAGACGTATGCCGGAAAGGTCGTTATTTTCCCGCAACTGCGCAACCTGCCCTTGATGAGCTTGGCGGAACTCGAAGGCGTTCTGCCGGACGTCTATGCCCGGCTTGCACCCGGTCCCGCGTGGACCGCTGCAGCGGAGCGGACTCTGATTGAAGCGTTTTGGCAGCGGGCGGAAGAAGAGATCGGATAGGTGAACGGACATGGCGCAAGAGTACCTCATTGGCATTGATTTAGGGACCAGTGTCGTCAAGACATCACTCTTTGACACGGGTGGCAATGCGCTGGCTGACGCCACGCGCGAGACCGCCCTGCACCAGCCGGCGCCCGGTCGGGCCGAGCAGCAAGGCGACGATTTTTATGCGGCGGCGCTGGAGACGCTGAAGGAAGTCGTGGATAAGACCGGGATTCCGCTGGGCTCGGTCGCTGCCATTACGTTTGACGGCCAGATGGCCGGCGCCATTGCGATTGACGACGATTGGAATGCCCTGACGCCCTGGTATCCGAGCGCGCTCGACAACCGCTATCAACCATACGTCGCGGAGATGCAGGCGCGAGTGGGCGATCGATTGTTTGAGCTGAACGGTTCCCTGCCCTTTATGGCCCCGCGCATGCTCTGGTGGCAAGACCAATATCCGGATCTCTATCGCCGAATCAGCAAAGTCCTGATTTTGGCCAATTATGTTGCGGGACGGATGGCCAACTTGGCGGCGGACGAAGCCTTTGTCGATCCCTCCTACCTGACCTGGATTGGGGTTTGTGACACGGCCCGCCGCGCCTGGTCCGAAGAGATTGCCGGCGCCTGCGACATCCCGCTGGAAAAACTGCCGCGCATTGTGCCTGCGACCTCCGTTATCGGCTATCTCTCTGCCGAAGCCGCATCGGCCTGTGGGCTGGTGCAGGGGATCCCCCTCATTGCCGGCGCGGGCGACCAGGTTGCGGGTTTTATGGGAGCTGGATTGGTGGAAGAAGGCCAGCTGGTCGACGTGGCAGGTACGTTTCCCGTGCTGGCTACGACGCTGGCCGACTTTTTTGCCGACACGGAGTACCAGATGCTCCAGCCGCTGGCCGGACCGATTGGGGACCATCACTGGTACTCTATGATGTATATCAGCGGCGGCGGGCTAACCCATCGCTGGTATCGCGATCAATTCGCCGTCGAAGAACTCGCGCAAGCCGCGTTGGAAGGAGTATCGGCCTACGAATTGCTTGATCGTGGGGCAGCGGAGGCGCCCCCCGGTTCAGACGGACTGCTCTTCATCCCACACCTGGTCGGCCGCGCCTGCCCCAGCGATCCGGCCGTGCGCGGCTCATGGCTTGGCTTTACCTGGACCCATACCCGGGCCCATTTCTATCGATCTGTTCTTGAATCCATCGCCTACGACTATGCTCAGGCATTGGAGATTGTGCGTTCCTATACGCCCGATGTCCACTTCAGCGAAGTGCGCGTGGTCGGGGGCGGGGCCAACAGCGATCTATGGAATCAGATCAAAGCGGATGTTTTGGGCGTACCATACGTGCGGCTCCAGCGCGAAGATGTAGCGGCCCTGGGCTGTGCCATCATGGGCGGACACGCGGTCGGGATCTATCCGGACATGGCGACAACGGCTGCGCAATTCGCGCAGACGGTCCGACGTGTTGAACCACAACCGGCCGAGCATGATCACTATCAAGCATATGTACAAGCGTATACCCATGCGTTTGACCAGCTACGGGGCGTCTACCAAACGCTGACAGCGCTCCAGGAAAGACCGTTTACGCCCTGATTGCCGCAAGCCAGACTTTTTGAAAGGAGGGCTAAGACACCTCAATCGCCATGCTGATGTTGTTTGACTGGTAAGCTTCCGATTTTTACCGACCTCAAGGAGAAAATGATGAGCTTCAAGCGACTTGTTGTAGTACTGAGTGCATTGCTAATCCTGGCTCTGGCCTTTGCCGGCTGTGCCGCGCCCGTGGCGCCGCCCGCTGACGGCGGTGGTGAAGCTGCTGCCGAAGAGGCGACCGGTTCCGGCGACGATGGCCTGGTCATTGCCGGCGTCGTCTTCCAAAGCGACACCTTCATGCAGACCGTTCAGAATGGCCTGCAGGCGGCGGCAGAGGAAGCCGGCGCCGAGCTGATTCTTGGGAATACGGAGAACGACCTGGCCAAAGAGTCGAGCATGATTGACGACTACATCACCCGTGGCGTTGACGCCATCGTCATTACGCCGATCTCGGCCGATGGCTCCCTTGCCGCGCTCAAGAAGGCCCAGGAAGCCGGCATCACCATCGTCTGCTTCAACACGTGCGTCAACGAAGAAGGTCTGGCCGCGACGTTCCTCGTCACGAAGAACGAAGACTTGGGCAGCACGACCGGCGCTGCCGCCGTCGCGTTCATCGAGGAGCAATTGGGCGGCAACGCCACCATCGGCCTGCTCAATTGTGACCAGTTCGAAGGTTGCCCGCCGCGCAAGGAAGGATTCCTGGCTGCAGTGACCGCGCTGCCTGGCGTTGAGGTCGTGGCGGATCAGGCTGGTTGGGTTTCTGACGATGCCCTGCCTGTATCAGAGGCCATGCTGGAAGCCAATCCTGGCATCAACCTGCTGTGGGCAGCGAACGAGGGCGGCACGGTCGCTCACGCGCTGGCCGTGCAGTCGTCGGGTCTGGCCGGCGAGGTCTTCGTCGTTGGCACAGACATGAACAATCAGATGGCGCAGATGCTTCAGGATGACAACAATATCCTGCAAGGCGTCACGGGCCAGGCCCCGTTCCAGATGGGCTACGATGCCTTCCAGGCCACCCTGGCCGCGCTGAATGGGGAGGAGTTGGAGGCGGTGACCAACACGCCGACCATCTACTTCGGCCGCGGCGACGATGAAATGATCAACCGCTTTGTCGAAACCGAAGGTAACGCCGTCTTTGAGATGGAATAAGGGTGACATAAAACTGTTTAGCCTTACCCAGATTTGATGCTTAAGACGCCAAATCTACCCCTCTCCCCGCAGGGGAAAGGGACGCGTAGCATCTGTCAAAGATGCAGAGCAGGGTGAGGCTGAGAGCTCTATCGTCACACGGCGGTAACCATTCAGTCGCGGACAGATGGAACGCGGATTGAGCGGATTAGGCGAATCTGCGCAGATGCAAGTAGAAAAATCAGCGCCAATCCGGCCAATCCTGCTGCCTCCGCGTTCTATCTGGCGGTAGGCTGTATGGTTACCAAAAGCGTACACCCGGGGAGCTGGCCGACCAACACCAGCTCCCCGACGTGACCCATTCTGTTGGAGAGCCAGCGCATGGCCGTAATTCTCGATGTGGAAAAACTGAACAAGCAGTACCCTGGCGTCAGGGCCCTGGACAACATTGACTTCAAACTCTATGAGGGCGAAGTTCGGGCTCTATTGGGCAAGAATGGCGCCGGAAAATCGACCCTGGTCAAAATTCTGAGCGGCGCGGTCAGCCCCGATTCCGGCTCGATCCGAATTGATGGCAACGAGGTCGTCTTCAAGTCGCCCCAGGATGCCTTCGCCGAGGGCATCAGCACGGTCTACCAGGAGATGAGCCTTGTCCCGGGGTTGACCGTCGCCGAGAATATCACGCTCGGACGCTGGCCAAAGAGCAAGATGCTTGGCGTCTCCTTTATCTCACGCAAAGAGATAATCGAGATTGCCGCGGATGCGCTGGCGCAGCTGGAGGTCGATATTGACCTCTACCAGCAGGCCTCGCGCCTGAGCGTTGCCGAACAGCAGCTCGTGGAGATCGCCAAGGCGATCTCATTCGACCCACGCGTCATGGTCTTGGACGAACCGACCAGCGCGCTGGCGACGGACGATGTGGTCACCCTGCACAAGGTCGTACGCAGGCTAGCGGCGCGGGGACGCGCAATCATCTACGTGACCCATCGCCTTCAGGAGATTCCCTATGTCGCCGACAGCGTGACTGTTCTGCGCGATGGCCGCAAGATCGGTACGATCCCCGTTGAACAGGCAACGCCGGAGGTCATCACCCACATGATGATTGGCAGCGACTGGCAGCGGACAGAATGGGATCGGGATGCTGAATTGGGCGATGTGAGCCTGTCAGTCCGAAATCTGAACAGTGATGGCGCATTACATGATATCTCCTTTGATCTGCGCGCCGGCGAAGTCTTGGGCATTGCCGGTTTGCTCGGTTCGGGGCGCACGGAGTTGTTACGCGCCGTCTTTGGGCTTGATGCCTTTGACAGTGGTGAAGTTATCGTCAAAGGCACGCCCATTGCTGCCCCAAGTCCCGTGGCGATGAAAGCGCATGGCATCGGCCTCACGCCGGAAGACCGCAAGGAGCAGGGGCTCGTCCTGATCTTCCCGGTTGAGGAAAATCTGACGTTGGCGAGCATGCATCGCTTTAGTCGCAACGGCGTGCTTCAGCCTGCAAAAGAAGAAGAGCTGGCGCTGGAAATGGTCGCAAGCCTCGACATCAAGACGCCCAACCTCGACGTCCAGACTCGAACCCTGAGCGGGGGCAATCAACAGAAGGTCGTCATCGGGAATTGGCTCAATACCCTACCCGATGTCTTGATGATGGATGAGCCGACCCGCGGCATCGACATCCACGCCAAGGAGCAGATCTTTATGCTTGTGCGCGAGCTGGCCAAGAAAGGACTGGCCGTCCTCTTTGTCTCTTCTGAACTGGAAGAGGTGCTCGATGTGGCGGACCGAATTTTAATTATGAACCAGGGATACATTACCCATGAAGCTCGTCATGACGAGCTAAATCTGGAACAACTGATGGCCCTGGCCATGGAGGAATTGGACCAATGACTGACAGCGCAGTCGCTCAATCGAATCCAACGCTACAGCAGCGCATCAGTGACGTGCTGTCGCGTTCAGGTCTGCTGCTGGCGTTGCTCCTGCTCTTCGTTGGCCTGGCAATCTTTGCCCCCAATTTTCTCTCTTCGCGCAATCTGCTCAACGTGCTGCGTGCGGTTGCGTTCAATGGCATCATCGCCTGTGGCATGACCTTCATGATCATCGAAGGTGATATCGATGTCAGCGTCGGCTCCGCGGTGGCATGGGCATCGGCCTTGCTCGGCGTGTTGGCGATTCAGCAGGGGTGGCCGCTCTGGCTGGCCGTCATTTTTGTGCTTATTCAAGGCGCACTGATTCACGCCGCCGCCGGCTACATCCGCGTCAAATGGTCGGTGCCGGCATTTGTGGTCACGTTGGCCCTCTTTATGAGCCTGCGGGGAGCAGCCAGGCTCATTACGAATGCTTTTCCGGTCACGCCTTTTCCCGAGTCGTTTAACTTCTGGGGTGGCGGATATGTGCTGGAGATCATCCCTGTCCCAGTGATCATCATGCTGCTCACATTTCTCATCTTCCATTTCATTAGCGTTCGCACCGTGTATGGCCGCTCCGTCTACAGCGTGGGCGGGAATGAAGAAGCCGCCCGACTGTCCGGCATTCGGGTCTGGCGCACGCGCATCACGACCTTTGCGCTCGTCGGCTTTTTGTCAGCCTTCTCCGGTATCATCCTCTCCTCGCGGATCATGTCCGGATCGTCAAATATCGGCATGGGGTTGGAATTCGAGGTCATCGCCGCCGTCATCATCGGCGGGACTAGCCTGATGGGCGGCGAGGGGACCATTTTTGGCACATTCTTGGGCGTCCTCTTCATTGGTCTGCTGGGCAACGGCATGGTCTTGATGGGGATTAATCCCTTTGCCCAAGAGGTAATTCGCGGGTTGATCATTCTCTTTGCCGTGCTGATCGACTATTCTCGCCGCAGCACCGACTAGCTTTTGTTTCATCGCTTTTGCAGATCTCTTTCTGCTATAATGTCTTGTGATCCAGCATTACCCTCGGTTGGCGCGGCCCGTAACGCGACAGCTTTCCGCCTTCGGCACCAAAAAAGGGAGTCACAGAACATAATGGACACAGAGAGCGATTTGCGTACCGTCGCAAAGAAGATGGAGTTTGATCCAGACTATCTGGCGGCGTTTGAGGACAAGCTGTTCATTCAGGGACCGCGTTCTGCGCGGCGTCTGACCAATTTTTTTGTGTTGCTCTTGTTGGCAACGGTTATCGCCACCTATGGCGTTATTTCTGAATCGACGGCGACTGTAATTGGCGCCATGATTGTTGCGCCTCTGATGGGCCCAATCATGGCCACAGCTGCAGCCGTCGTGATTGGATCGACTTGGCATGCATGGCGCTCGCTGGCGCTTGTTGCGGCCGGCGTCGTGTCGGTCATCTTACTTTCAGCGGTGCTGACGCTCATTATTCCCAGCAGTGGCATCTCCTTTACGCAAAACAGCGAAATTTCCAGTCGAATTTCGCCGGGACTGCTTGCGCTGCTGACCGCGCTGGCATCAGGGGCCGCAGGCGCTTATATTACCGCACGCGAGGAATTGGCCGATTCCATGGGCGGTGTGGCCATCGCAATTTCGCTTGTGCCACCGCTGTGTGTGGTGGGAATCGGGATCGAACAAGGAGAATGGTCAGCGGCACTTGGCGCCTTTACGCTCTTTGCCACCAATTTTTTGGCGATTCTGCTCATGGGGGGCATCACGTTTATGATTGCAGGTCTGGGACGCGCCGCCATCCGTGACGAAGATCAACGCATGCGACGGCGAGCGTTCGCGATGATTGCGCTTGCTACCATCATCATTATCATCCCCTTGAGCATCACTACCTTCCAAACGATCAACAATCTGGTTGAGACCAACACTGCAAAAGCCGAAATCGACCGTTGGCTTGGGGAGACAACGAATGAGATCGCACAGGTTGCCGTGAAGGGCTCATCAGTCACTGCCACAATTGAGGTAAGTGAAGAATTGGGCTCTCTCGATGAGCTTGCCGACTCCCTCGCCGTTGCGTTGGAGAAGCCAGTCGTTGTGGTAGTGCTATCTGTGCCGGCACAGATCCAACCGTCGAGTGTTGCCGCGTCACCTTAGCCGAATGATCTGGCCTCGTTGTCTTCTTACTGTGCGTTGTTCTGGACGGGGGAGCAAAGTAGAAATTGTTTGCAGAATGGACGATTAGCGCATCGTGAATCGTCTCTCCTCAGACGATCCCCTGTTGACATTCGTTGGTGCGCATGATATTCTGAAACCGGTTTCAGAATATCATGCGCTAGCTGAAAAAGGGTAGAATTCTCCGCCGATTTGACCGAATGAGCACGTGTCGTCCGCGTTACTCTACTGGAGAAACCGGGAACTGTAATGTTTGTCTGTATCAACTTGAACCCGTGTCAACTGCGACACCCACAGTGTGAGCCTGAAAGGAATGGCAATGAGTCGCGAAGAAGAAATCCTGGATGAACTCTACGAGAATGTGTTGGATGGCGAGGCGCCGCCTGCATTAGCATTGACCAAAGAAGGGCTCGAATTGGGCATGGAGCCCCTGACGCTCCTCTTTGATGGCATGATTCCGGCGCTGGAAGAGGTCGGCCGCCTCTTCGAAATCGGTGAATATTTCGTGCCCGAGATGCTGATTTCCGCCAATGCCATGTCTGGCTCGATGGACATCCTCAAGCCGCTCATTGCCGCCAGTGGCGCCAAGCCGGTCGGCACCTTTGTCATGGGGACCGTCAAGGGCGATATCCATGATATCGGCAAGAATCTCTGCAACATCATGTTGGAAGGCGCCGGCTTTGAAGTGATCGACATCGGCGTCAATGTGTCGCCCGAAGCCTTTGTCGAAGCGATTATCGAGCATCAGCCGCAGGCCGTGGGGATGAGCGCTTTTTTGACCACAACCATGCCCATGTTCAAGACCAGCATTGAGGCCATCTCCGCGGCCGGATTGCGTGATCAGGTCAAAATTCTTGTGGGCGGGGCGCCGGTGACGCAAGAGTATGCCACCGTCGTAGGCGCCGATGGCTTTGCGCCTGACGCCAGCTCCTGCGTACGGCTGACCAAGAGCCTGTTGGGTATTACCGAGTAGGCTTGCACTGTGCGATTGCTCGGGCACGCCGGCCAACGCGCCAGCGGCTGGCGTGCTCGCTCGACGTGGTAGCCAGCCGCTGATAGCTGATGCCATCGTCCCTTCCAAACGCTCCTCGGCAATTACTGGAACTGTTGAGTTCGATCTACGAGTAGTCAGGGCGACATCAATGAACTCTGCTATGAAGGAAGCTCGCCGTGCACCTGGCAGCGAGTGGCTTAAGAATCACCCCAGGTTATTGGAAGCAGTTTACAAATTTTCTGAACGACTTTTCTTAGCCGGTTACCCGCTCTTGAAACGAATCCCCAACTTTGCAGGCATCATGACGCCGGTCGAAGATATCGGCAAAAGTTGGATGTTCAACTGCCAGATGTGCGGTCAGTGTATCCTCCACAGCACCGGCATGACCTGCCCCATGAACTGCCCCAAAAATCTGCGCAATGGACCATGCGGCGGCGTGCGCGCCAATGGCAATTGCGAAGTAATCCCGGAGATGCCTTGCGTCTGGGTGCAGGCGTGGGAGCGCAGCCGCGACATGCCGACCTATGGTGACGAAATCATGTGGATCCAACCACCCGTCAACCAGGCGCTGCAAAACACCTCCTCGTGGATCAACATGGCTGAAGGGATCGATACAGTTTCGCCCTCCGGTTGGCAGTTGGTAAGCGCGGCCCAACAAGACGAGACGAAAGTTGAGACGCTCGCATGACCCTCCCTTTGGACGAAATGCGCTCCGGCAGCCGGCTGGAGCAAGTCCTGCGTGCCGGTCTGTTCGCGGTCACCTCTGAGCTCCATGCCCCTGATTCCGCCGACCCCGATGACGTCTACAAAAACGCCTTGGTCCTCTCCGAAGTCTGCGACGGCGTGAACGCCACTGACGGTTCGGGCGCCAACTGCCACATGAGCAGCATGGGCTGCTGCGCCATCCTCACCCGCGCCGGCTATGATCCGGTCCTCCAAGTTGCCTGCCGCGATCGCAATCGCATCGCCATTCAAGGCGACTTGCTGGGCGCGGCCGCAATGGGCGTCAAGAACGTGCTCTGTCTAACGGGCGACGACGTCAGCAACGGCGATCAGCCCGAGGCAAAACGCGTCTTTGACTTTGATTCCGTTCAATTGCTGCGTGTTGCCAAGATGATGCGCGATGAAGGCGTCTTTTTGAGTGGACGCAAGCTGACCACCCGGCCCCGCTTCTTTCTGGGCGCGGCCGCGAATCCCTTTGCGCCACCGTTCGACTGGCGCCCCTATCGCCTGGCCAAAAAGGTTGAGGCCGGGGCTGACTTCATCCAAACGCAATATTGTTTTGACGTGCCACTCTTCCAACAGTTCATGCAGCGTGTCCGTGACCAGGGGCTGCATGAAAAAGTCTTTATCTTGGTTGGCGTCGGCCCGCTGCGTTCGGAGAAGGCGGCCGAATTCATGCGGAGCAAGGTGCCCGGTGTGCGCATTCCCGATGAAGTCGTTGAACGACTGGCCAAAACGCCCAAGCAGCGGAAAAAGGCCGAGGGCATTCGCATCTGCGTGGAGATCATCCAACAAATTCGCGAGATCGAAGGCGTCCACGGCGTCCACGTCATGGCTTACCGTCAGGAAGAGACGGTGGCTCAAATCATTCAAGATGCCGGGCTCCTGCCGCGCACGGTGAAGAGCAATGTTCACCGCCGCCCGCGCCACAACTCGCCCGCATTAGCCAGAGAGTAGCGTACTCATCATGGAAACAATTCTCAGCTCAAAGAGCAAGACCGTTATCATTGGCCCGGATCGACCTTTTACCATCATTGGTGAGCGAATCAACCCCACGGGCCGCAAGCTATTGGCCAAGGAGATGGCGGCCGGCGACTTCAGCCGCGTCGAGAAGGACGCATTGGCCCAGGTGGCGGCCGGCGCCCATGTACTGGACGTCAATGCCGGCATTCCGCTGATTGACGAGCCGGAAGTTCTGGCCAAGACGATCCAACTCGTGCAGTCGATCACCGACGTGCCCATCTGTATCGACTCGTCGGTCGTCGCCGCGCTGGCGCGCGGCCTGGAGGTGGTGGAGGGCAAGGCGCTCGTCAACTCGGTGACGGGCGAAGACGAGCGTTTGGAGGCGGTACTGCCGCTGGTGAAGAAGCACGGCGCGGCCGTCATCGCTATCTCCAACGACGAAACGGGCATTTCGGAGGATCCAGTCGTGCGCCTCGCCGTGGCCAGGAAGATCGTCGAACGCGCCATGGATCACGGCATCCCCAAGGAGGACGTGATCATCGATCCGCTGATCATGCCCATCGGCGCGATCCAGACAGCGGGGCAGCAGGTCTTCGCACTCCTGCGCATGATTCGTGAGGAACTGGGCGTCAACACCACGGGGGGCGGCAGCAACGTCTCCTTCGGGCTGCCCAACCGCGGCGTGATCAGCGCCAATTTCCTTTCCATGGCCATTGCCCACGGCTTGACGAGCGCCATCACAAACCCGTGCGAGTCCCATATCCGAGAATCGATCTACGCCGCCGATCTGCTCATGGGCCATGATGAGAATTGCGCAGCGTGGATCAAGGCGAATCGCGATCCGAACGCAGATAGCGATGATAAGTCAGCCCGGCGCCGGCGCCGGCCGCGGACATAGAACGCGGACCTCGGAACGCGAAGCGCAAAGTGGGGGAAACGTCCCTGCACGTGAGGTACGAAGACCAACCAACCAAACTCTTAGGTGACAATGATGATCAGCACAGCAAAGAAGCTAGAAGATTTGCAGCGTCCGGTTCCCTCGGACATTGAGATTGCCCAGGCCGCCGAACCGCAACGCATTGACGCGATTGCCGCGGCTGCGGGCATTGAACCCGATGAATTGGAACCCTACGGCCACTACAAAGCCAAAGTTTCGCTGGACATCCGCGACCGGCTGGCCGACCAGCCGAACGGCAAATACATCGTCGTGACCGCGATTACGCCGACGCCGCTGGGCGAAGGCAAGACGACAACCACCGTCGGCCTGAGCCAGGCGCTGGGCGCCTACCTGGGCAAGAATGTCTTTACCTGCATCCGCCAACCCAGCCAGGGGCCAACCTTTGGCATCAAGGGCGGCGCGGCCGGCGGCGGCTATAGCCAGGTGATCCCCATGGAGGAATTTAACCTGCACCTGACCGGCGACATTCACGCCATCACCGCCGCCAACAACCTGCTTGCAGCCGCGATTGACACGCGTGTTTTTCACGAGATGGGCCAATCGGATGAGGCGCTCTACCAGCGCCTGGTACCCGCCAAGGATGGTCAACGCGAGTTCTCGCCCATTCAGCTGCGGCGTCTACACAAGCTCGGCATCGACAAGACCGATCCTGACGCGCTGACGGAAGAAGAGCGCAGCCGCTTTGCCCGCCTCGACATTGATCCCGACACCATCACGTGGCGGCGGGTGACGGACACCAACGATCGCATGCTGCGCGGCATCACGATCGGCCAGGGGCCGGCGGAAAAGGGCCGCACGCGCGAGACCGGCTATGATATCACCGTGGCGTCCGAGATCATGGCCATTCTGGCGCTCTCCACCTCGCTGGCGGACATGCGCGAGCGCATCGGCGCCATGGTCATCGGCATGAACCGGGCCGGCGAGCCGATCACGGCCGAAGACATCGGCGCGGCCGGTGCACTGACGGTGCTGATGAAGGACACGCTCAAGCCAACGCTGATGCAGACGCTGGAGGGGACGCCGGCTTTTGTCCACGCCGGACCCTTTGCCAACATCGCCCACGGCAATTCGTCGATCGTCGCCGACCAGATTGCGCTCAAGCTGGTAGGACCGGACGGCTACGTGCTCACCGAGGCCGGCTTTGGGGCCGATATCGGCATGGAGAAATTCTTCAACATCAAGTGTCGCTACAGCGGCCTGGCGCCCGACGCCGTTGTGCTGGTCGCCACCATCCGTGCGCTCAAAATGCACGGCGGCGGTCCCACGGTCAAGGCCGGCAGCCCGCTGGATGACGCCTACACCAGCGAAAATCTGGAGTTGCTGGCGGCGGGGTGCGTCAACATGGAAGCGCATATCCGCAACGCACGACGCTTTGGCGTGCCGGTCGTTGTGGCCGTCAACCGCTTCCATACCGACACCGATGCCGAAGTCGAGCTGGTGCGCGAGCGCGCCCTCGCTGCGGGCGCGGAGGACGCTGTCATGTCCAACCATTGGGCCGACGGCGGCGCCGGTTCCATCGCGCTGGGGGAGGCCGTCATTGCGGCCTGCGAGCAGCCGGCCGATTTTCAGTTCCTCTATCCGCTGGAAATGGGCATCAAAGAGAAGATCGAAACCATTGCCAAGCAGATCTACAACGCCGATGGCGTGACTTATTCCGACCAAGCCGAGGAACAGATCGCGGCCTACACGCGCAACGGCTTTGACAAGTTGCCCATGTGCATGGCCAAGACCCATCTCAGCATCAGCCACGACCCTGCGCTCAAGGGCGCGCCCGAGGGGTTCACCGTGCCCGTGCGTGAAGTGCGCGCCAGCGTCGGTGCCGGCTTCCTCTACCCGCTGCTGGGCACCATGAGCACCATGCCCGGTCTGCCGACCCGGCCGGCCTTCTATGATATTGATATTGATCTGGAGACGGGTCAGGTCGTGGGGTTGATGTAAAAGCGCAAATATAAAACTGCGGCAGAGGCGAACCTCTGCCGCAGTTTTTTATTTGCGTAGCCGTTGCTTGGGCGACGACATCGCGCCGGTTGAATAAGCTCATCCCGATTGCTCGGTGATCTGCACTCCAGTCCCCGCTCCTACGCCCGCTTGCGAATATAAATAAACCAGTAGACCATGCCCACCATCAGCGAGCCGCCGATGATGTTGCCAATGGTGACGGGCAAGAGGTTGCCCAGCAGGAAGTTGCTCCACGTCACGCTGGGGTAGTCGGCCGGACTCTTGTCGATGGCGAGCCAGAACTCCTCCGACGCACCCGCTTTGATCAGCAGGCCCATGGGAATGAAGTACATGTTGGCGATGCTGTGCTCAAAGCCGGCCGTCACAAAGGCCGTGATGGGAAAGATGATGGAGAGGATCTTGTCAGTCGTGGTGCGGGCGCTGAAGCAGAGCCAGACCGCCAGGCAGACCATGGCGTTGCACAAGACCCCCAACGCGATGGCTTGGAAGAAGCTGAAGTTGGTCTTGGTGGCGGCGATGTTGAGCGCGTTGAGGCCGACCAGCCCGTTGCCAAACGCATGCTGCCCCGTCAGCCAGACCAGGACGACCGACGCGATAGAGCCCACGAAGTTGCCCAGGTAGACGATGCCCCAGTTGCGCAGCAGCGCTTGGGTCGACACCTGACGATCCGCCCAGGCCATGACGATCAGGTTGTTCCCCGTGAAGAGCTCGGCGCCGGCCACGATGACTAAAATAAGTCCCAGGCAGAAGACAACGCCTCCCAACACTTTGGTCACGCCGTAAGTCAGCTCTCCGGCCGCACCGGCTGTTGCCGAGGTTGCAAAAACTGCCCCCATGCTGACGAAGGCGCCCGCCAGCACGGCCAGGGCAAAGAGGTTGCGTGGCCCCATTTCAGCCTTGGCCACGCCGACGGATTCGGCCTTGAGCGCCATCTGGGGAGGCAACATCGCGTCGAGGGAAATGGTCGGAGATGGGGGAGGCGTGGCGCTGGATTCTCGCATGATCGGCTTTCTTTCAGATGATGGGTTGAGTGGATTCTGCGGCAATGCGATGGGTTGGCAGCAGGGGTGGCCATGAATTCTGCGAAGTTAAGCAGTCGGGCTTCTGTCAGAAGCCCGACTGCTGCTTGTCCAGCTACAGCAGGTCGTCAATTTCCTGCATCTGTTCAGGGGTGAGGGGGCCAAAGGCCATGGCGCCGGCGTTTTCTTCCACCTGTTCTACGGTGCGGAAGCCTGGAATCGGAATGGTTTGCGGGCTGCGCGCCCACAGCCAGGCCAGCGCACCCTGGGCCAGCGTCCGCCCGTCGCTGGTCAGAATCTCGCGGACGGCGTCGCGACGAGCCAGCCACTCCGGATCGGGACGACCGTCCGTAAAGAACTTCATCCACTCCGGACCATTTTTGCCGCGCACGTCATCAGCGCCCGGCTCACTCTCTGCCGTGTATTTTGCGGTGAGCAAACCCATGGCCAGGGGGCCGCGATTGATCGCGGCCAGATTCTCTGCTTCGCAGATGGCAATGACGGCCGCGTTGTCATTCAACACATTGAGCTGGAGCTGGATGGCCGTACAGGCCGGACCCTCGGCGAAGAATGCGGCGCGGTCGGCGAAGTCAGTGCTCCAGCCATAGGCGCGAATCTTGCCCTCTGCGACGAGCGCCTCCAACGTCTCGCGCACGGGTAGCGCCTCCTCAACCGGATAGCCATTGTCGTGAAACTGGTAGAGGTCGATATAGTCGGTGTTTAGGCGTTGTAACGACTCGTCACAGGCCCGGCGGATACCGGCCGGCGACGTGTCGCTGCCTGTGACCTCACGCGTTTCCTCGTTGAAGATCGCGTTGAACTTGGTCGCAATCACGACCTGGTCGCGCCGTCCGGCCAGGGCATTGCCCAGCACTCGCTCGCTGTGCCCCGCGCCATAGACGTTGGCCGTGTCGAAAAAGTTGACGCCTTGTTCCAGTGCCGCGTGGATGGCGCGGGTCGATTCAGCATCATCCACCTCACCCCACCCGACGGCTTTGCCATCATTGGAGAAGGGGCCGCCGATCGCCCAGCAGCCCATGCCGAGCGCACTCACTTCGATGCCAGAGCGTCCTAAAAACCGCTTCATCTGTTGTTGCCTTTCTTCTGAGAATAATTGTAGCTGTTGCAAATTTGCTACTGCTTACTGCGCATACTGCGTCATGCTGCCAGCGCGCGTTGAAGATTTTCTGCGGATAGGTTGCCGCCGCTGGCAATCAACACGACTTGCCTTCCGGCGAGCCGCTCGCGCACTGCCAGCGCCGCCGCCAGTGGGGCCGCGCCCGCGCCTTCAATCAGGTTGTGCGTATGCTCCATCATCAGCTTGACCGCAGCCCAGATCAGCGAGTCGTCAACGAGCACGAAGTCGTCGACGACCGCGCGCATGATGCGCTGGGTGTTTTCAAAGGGAACGCGGGTCGCCAATCCCTCGGCCGAGGTTTGCATCTCGGCGCCGGTCAGCGCGCCGCTCTGCCAACTCCGCTGCATGGCCGGGGCTTGGGCCGACTGCACGCCGATGACCTCGATTTTCGGGTTGATGGCTTTGGCTACGATGCCCGTGGCGCAAACGCCGCTCCCTGCGCCCACCGGCACGATGATCGTGTCGACCGTGGGCAGTTCTTCGAGAATCTCAAGCGCATAAGTGCCCACGCCCTCGATGAGCGGCTCATCGGTCGGGCCCACGAACCGGCCGCCCGTATCGGCTGCCACCTGCATGATCCATTCGCGGGCCGCGTCAAAATCGACGCCGTGGAAGATCACCTCTGCCCCCATGCCGCGCATGGCCGCAACTTTGCCCGGATTGGCGCCCTCGGGCACGGCGATAGTGGCCTGCATGCCATGCGCCCGCGCGGCGTACGCAATGCTCTGACCGTGGTTGCCCGTCGAGGCTGTGAAGAGCCCGGCCCGTTGCTCCGCCTCACTTAACTTGGCGGCCAGATTGAGACCGCCGCGCACCTTGAACGCGCCTACCGGCTGATGGTTTTCATGCTTAATCCAGGTTTCCGTGCCGATCAGCTGACTAAGCGTTGGATAGTTGTAGAGCGCTGTTGGTGCGAGATGCCGGTAGACGTGCCGGCGGGCGCGCAGGACATCTTGCAGGGTCGGAATTTTGTGGTTCACGGGTACTTCCCTCATCTTTATAAGGATTTCTCAATCATGATCTCATCGACGTATTTTCCGTTGATCTTCGCCTGTCGCTTTGAGATGCCGATCATTTCGAAACCGTGCTGCTGATAGACCTTTAGCGCCGCGGCATTGTCGGCTCTCACAAAGGTGGAGATCTTCTCAAATCCCAACTCTTGCGCCCGGGAGAATGTCGCGGCAAACAATAGACTGGCAATCCCGAGCCGGCGCAACGGGAGATCGACGTACGTGCCCATGACGCCCACGTGATCAAATGCGCTTGTGTACGCCGCGTAAGGCTCCAGGATTTGAAAGCCGACGATTCGGCCATCATTAATCGTTTCGGCGACGTGGAGGATGCTGCGATCAGGCAGGTTGCGGAGGAAGTCATGCTCCTCCTCGGTCGAAAATGGCCGATCAAGGACGCTGTACAGCCCACTTTCGATGATTGGATTCAGGACCGCAATCATACCCGCTGCATCATCAGGCGTTCCATGGCGTACGCGGAGGAGACTGGCGCGCGCCTCATCGCACTGCTCGTCGACGCCAAACAAATGCAGGAAGCGCGTCTCGTCTCTCTGCAAGCGCGGCACGACGACTGCGACAACGTCACGCGAACGCATCAGTCGCGCAGCCGCATGACCGACCTGGCCGTGGCGCTGCTGCGCTTCAGCATCAAGCCAGCCGTCGACCAGCATGAAGTTCTCACAGCAGTGGTCGTTTTCGCCATACTCGACGCGAGTCGGCCGGCCATTCTCCATGATAAATGCGCTGGCCGGCCGCCGATAGCGCACGCCGGCCAACAACTCGGCCAAGTGGATGGTCGTGTTGGCGTCATGGTTGACCCCGAGGAGCAGAATTTGCCCATCCATCTCATAAACGCGCCCGACCGGACTCTCCAGACCATGAGCGATATCAACGGGATGGGACTGGGTGATCGCCGCCGCGTGGGGTCCTCGCGCGGCGAAGGCATGGGGGCTGTCGCTGCGCAGGACGTGGGGCTGCTGCCAGAAGGTGTGCGCCACTATGCCCATGCCGATGCAGGGCGTACGCTGCGGATCAAAGGGGCTCTCGTCATCGTCGGTCATGCTGGGCATGACCAGCGTGCCGTCCGGCCCCAGTGCCTTTTGCAGCGCCTCAATCAGCCCAAGCGGACCGCCTTCGACCAGGCGTACACGCGAAAATGCGCAGTGCACGAGCAGCACGCCGCCCGGCCTGACGCCAAGACGAAGCAGTTGGTCAGTCAGTTCGGCCTCTGAGATCGCTTGATCCCGGCTGGCCAGGTCAATTGATTCAGCTGGATGCATTTGTCTGACTCCACTCCGTGCTCAGAATGGCATAGAAGTATTCATCCCACCAGAGGTCGTCGCCGCGAAAGATGCATTGGTGAAAGTGCCCTTCACGGCGCATGCCCAGCTTTTCCATTACTCGATACGATGACACATTTTCCGGCTGACAGGTGGCGACGATCCGGTGCAGGCGCAGCTGCTCAAAGCCGTAGTGCAGCAGGGCGCGAGCTGCTTCCGTTGCATAGCCCTGGCTCTGCGCTTGCGACTGCAGCACCCAGCCGATTTCGTAGGTCCGGGGACTGAACCAGGGATGAAAGATCATATGGCCGATGAGCGTGTTATCTGCCGCATGAATGAGGGCGAACGCGTCGGCGTTTTCACCAGCATTCCGTGCCAGGAAATCGTGCGTTTGTGCTTCCGTAAGCCGGCCTTCCGGCAACCAGGCTGTCACGTTTGGATCCAACATGTAGGCGTGGACTACCGGCAAGTCGTCAGCATCAAGGCGCCGCAAATACAAGCGTTGAGTTGTCACTCTCTCAAGCGGCATCGGCAGATTCCTCGCCATCGTAGGGAGTGCCCTGATGAAAGCGCAAACGCCAGCCAGTGGCTGTCCGCTGCCAGATGGAGCTTCGTCGCGCATGGCGTACAACACCGTCGTAGGTCACCTGACTGTTGTAGGTGACTTGTACGATGTCGCCGCTCAACGGGCGAACTCGGTAATCCGGGAGCGGCAAAACCGCATGGATCGGTTCTCCGCCGGGCGTCAATATCTCTTCTCGGTCATAAACGCGCCCGGAACGGCCAAATTCTACGAAATCATCAGCAAAGACCCGTTCCATGTAGGCCCGATCAAAGCGCGTCTCCGTGCGCCACAGGTCCTCCTCCAGTTGCCGGAGTTCTGCCATCTCGGCTGGTCCTAGTGCTGACATGAATCTGCTCTACGATCACGTAGGTGGTTTGCTCAGCATCACGAAGTGATCCGGCCGGCGCGCTATCCTATCCGTCACCAACGCTGTGCGCCTGCCACTGACACGCCTCGATCTGAATCTGGTCGAACCTTGCTTCAAAGGACGACTCCAGCGGACTGCAGGCGTAGAGACCGAAGCGAATCGACTGTGTCGCGGGCAGGGGCGGATTGGCAGCGCCCATCTCTTCTGTGGTCGGCCCCAGCGCGTGGAGATGGAAGATGCGCATCTGCTCGAAATTGCTGCCGTCCGGCGACGATTCGAGCAGGAAGTCCGGGCCGCGGCGGCTTAGACGAAACCACATCGCTTGCAGGGGGACAATGTCGGTCGTGGCCCAGTCGGAGTAGCCCAGGTTGGTCACGACTGCGCCCAGGCGCGCAAAGTCATCATTCTCATGCTCCACCGAGGCTTTAACCCAGTTCTCGCTGTCCAGATAGACGGCCAGACCACACTGGTCAAAGAGCGTGCGGTAACTGAACGTTGCGCGTGCGGTGAAGGTGAAATTGGCATCGCTTTCCAGGAGCAGAGCATGGGCGTTATCGTTGCGAAAGCCATAGAAGGTGCGTTGCCACCAGTCCGTGCCAGGGTCGGTGGTCATGGTGACTGCTGCGTCTTCGATGGCAAAGCGTCCGGGCGGATTGAGCCAGACCCCTGCCTCAAATGGACTTGACATAATACTGGTTCCTTTTGGAATCTGTGGAGCAATGCGTGTGCTGGATCGAATGCCAATAGCGCAACCCGACCGCTTTGCCGACACCGCGCCTTGCTCGCGCACCTGCGATATAGGCGCAGGGCGCATACGGAGTCTCTTCGAGCAGACGTATGCGCCCCGCTGACGGTTTTGCTATGCGTTTGTCTCTTCGTTGCCGTTACTCGTGGCTTCCTGCGTACTAGGCTGGCGCCCCGCCTCGCGCATGAGTTCGGCGATGCTGGAAAGCCCGCCCAAGACCCCCGATGCCTCGTACGGCATATAGATCTTGGTGGCGTTGCCGTCGGCCATCTTCTTGAGCGTTTCAAGATATTGTAGGGTGATCAATTCGCGGGTCGGATTGGCCTCCTGGATGGCGGTATAGACTGATTTGATGGCCTCGGCCTCACCCAGCGCAAGGGTAAGCTCGCGGAATTTTTCCGCTTCAGCCACCTTCGTGATCGCTTCGGCCTGGGCCTGTGCCTCTAGAATCTTGGCTTCTTTAAGCCCTTCCGCCTCCAACACGGCTGCCTGCTTCTGCCCCTCCGACGTGAGGATGCGGGCGCGCTTGTCGCGTTCGGCCTTCATCTGACGATGCATGGCTTCCGTGACGTCCGTCGGCGGCTCAATGCGCTGTAATTCGACCATGGTGACGCGCACGCCCCACTTATCGGTCGCTTGATCCAGAATCTTGAGCAGCTGTGCATTGATGAGCTCGCGCGAGGTGAGTGATTCATCCAGCGCCAAGTCACCGATCAGGTTACGCAGGCTGGTTTGGGCCAGCTTGGTCGCTGCGGCGTAGAAATCCGCCACTTCATAGGTCACCTTGACCGGATCAAAGACCTGATAGTAGATCACCGCGTCTACTTCGACTGCCACATTATCTTTGGTGATGACAGCCTGAGGCGGCACGTCGACGACCTGCTCGCGCATGTCTACCTTGATGACGCGTTCGACAAAGGGCCGATAGATAGCCAACCCGCTATCGGCCGTCCGCCGGTACTCGCCCAGGCGCTCGACCAGCCCCTTTTCATATGGACGTATGATCTTGAACATGTGTGGAACTCCTTTGCTCTGGTGAGCGGATACAACGTAGCGCGTGGGCCACGATCGGTCCCATTGCTGCGCGCCGGATAGGGGATAGGTTCAACATATCATGGAATGCAGCGATTTCGCAACGGTACGGAGATGATGTAACGAGACAATAGCGAAAGGTGGCTACGTGAGGGGCTGGGTAGCGCCGCCAGACAGACACGAACAAAATGATGAAATTTTGCTGCTTGACAGTCCAGATCGTTTGTTCTATGGTGGGGCGGTCGACTGGCTATGCAGCATGAATCCAAAGGAGGATCTTATGGAATTGGGAGCATTTTCGGTGAGTTTGAGCGTCAGCGATCTGGCGGCGTCCCAGGCTTTTTACGAAAAACTGGGCTTTCGGGTCTTTGGCGGAGACGCCGAACAGAACTGGCTGATGATGAAAAACGGCGAGCACGTAATTGGACTCTTCCAGGGCATGTTTGAAGGCAACATTTTGACTTTTAACCCGGGCTGGGATCAGGCAGGCGAGGCTGTCGACCCCTTCACCGACGTGCGCGATCTGCAGCGTGCGCTAAAAGCTGACGGCGTGGCGCTCGTTGAAGAGGCGGATGAAAGCACCACCGGTCCTGCCAGTCTTGTGTTGCTGGATCCAGACGGCAACACCATTCTTGTCGACCAGCATCGTTAGACGTGAACGCCAGCCGGTCGCGTCGGCGACCTCTCTTACCCACCGGCGGTGTTTGGCTTCTTCACGTTGAAAGCAGGAAATCTCGCAGTCTCGAGCTATGCTGGAATCCAGCCCACCTGGCGCCCAAGTTTGTGCCGTTTGCCAGGTCAGATCGTAGGCGGGAGTTGTTCTCTAGTTTCCTTCAAGTGAATAGCTCTATCGAGCCAGTTTGACCTGATGATCTGGCGCTTGTTGAAGGATGCGGAAGACGACGGCCAACCCAATCGCGGCGCCGATCAGGCTGATGAACAGGGGCCGGTCGAGCGCATAGCCGATGCCAAAGGCACTGGCGACGATGCCGGTCAGTGATCCTGCCGCCTGGGCAATCGGGCCGCGCCAGTGGTCAAATGCTTCCGTTCGGGCTTCGCTCTCTGGTGCAGCCTCTGCCTGGCGTGCCATATACAAGATCCAGATCAGGAGTGCAGGCTTGACGAGATTGAGCACGTTCTGTAGCGTATTGCCCGGCGCAAGATTGCCGGTGGCGGCGATGTCCATGATGTGCACAACCGTTGCGCCAACGCCAAATATCGTCACCGCAATGACCGTTGCCTCGCGAAAGCCATCGCGCCGCCCGACGGCCATGAAGCCGAGCACGCCGATGAGGAGATTGGCAAAGGCAACTTCGAGTTGAAAGGGGCTGCCGGCGGGCCAGCCGATTGACTCCGCAACCAGATCAGAGAGAAAGAAGTGGGCGAAGAAGTTGGCGACGCCGGAGCCGCCAACGCCGAGCGCAAAGAGGAAGATGAGGAAGACTTCGAGGCGACGATCCTTGGTAGACGCGCTCTTGTCTACCGCAATGACGCCGGCGGCTGCGATCAGAGGCAACAGCAAGAAGATGAAGATCCGTGAAAGAAAGACAAGCATTGCGTATCATCCTGAGATTGGTTAGCGATAAGAAGATCCGATTGGGGATGCCACGTGAGCGTGCCAGTCTGCTTCGTCTTCCCATATGCCCAAGAGCATGAAGCGCGTCGGTTCCTCGGCGGACTGATGGAACTCGTAGCGTATGGTGCCTGGCTGTGCCCTGCTCTCTCGTTCTAGCGTTGCAAGCGATTCCTGCAGCGCGAGCAGATGCTCGGCGCTCGCCCGCCCTTCAAACGTGGCGATAAAGGTCATCGGACTGACTCCGCTGGTGTGGTCATCGTACTTGTGCGCCTCTGACTGCCGTACATCGTGCCGTAATCCGTACATCGTGCCGTAATGAGGTCGGGCTCCGCTTGCTCGACTCTTATCCACACGCTAGAATACCGGATGCTGGTAGCGTTTTCTGCGATGGATAACCAAGGCAGTCATCTGATGGAACCATACCATTCGCCTGATGAAGAGCGCAATGGGGTAGATTGCACATCCCCGATTATTTCATCGACGATTCTGACAACCAAGCTCTATCGTCCTGCTGTACCAGACTATTTTGAAGCACGCGCCGATCTCATTGCGCGCCTGGAAAGCAATGTTCACCGGGCGCTGACGTTAATCACCGCGCCGACCGGGTATGGCAAGAGCACGCTGGCCAGCATGTGGCTTGACTCCAGCGAGGCGCCTGGGTGCTGGGTTTCGCTGGATGAAGAGGATGACGATCTCCGCACCTTTCTTGCCTACGTGGTGGCTGCGATTCAGTCCGCCTTCCCTGATATCCCGCTGCATATGCAGACTTTCCTGGAGGCGTCAGTCTTCCCCCCACCTTCGACCGTCGCCCGCACGTTACTCAACGATCTGGCCCAGCTTCCCCGCCGGCTACTGCTCGCATTAGATGATTTGCACGTCATTCGCTCACAGGCTGTCTACGATATCCTAGCCGAATTGCTCCGCCATCCGTCACCGACGTTACACCTGGTGCTGATCAGTCGGCGTGATCCACCGCTACCGCTTCCGTCCCTGCGTGCATATAACCAGATCACCGAGATCCGAAGCCGGGATCTGCGTTTCTCAAGCGCGGACACGGCCGGCCTCTTGACCAAATTGCTCAATCATGAAATCGATAGCGCAATTGCCGCCGCATGGACGGAACGCACCGAAGGGTGGGTGACGGCATTGAACCTTGCGGCAATTGCGCTGCGCCAGCGCGATCAAGACGACCAGCACCCTGATGATGGGCCTGTCGATAGCCAACACCTGCAGGAATATCTGCTGGCGGAAGTGATGAACCGTTTAGATCCAATCTTGAGGGAATGGCTGTTGACCATTGCCTGGCTGGATCGTTTCTGTCCTGAACTCTGTACAGCGGTCTGCCAACCAGACTCTGCCGCGGCTCCGGCTGACCTGACAGGTGAAGCGTTTATTCAGCGGCTCCAGGATGACAATCTCTTTGTCATTCCGCTGGACAGCGAGAATCATTGGTTTCGGCTGCATAATCTTTTCCGCGAGCTGCTGCAGACCTGGGGGCGGAAACGCGGTAATGACGACGGGATCGCGGCGTTGCACCGTCGTGCCGGCGTCTGGTTTGCCCGACAGGATCTGCCTGACGAAGCGATTCGACACCTGGTTTTGGCCGGCGATATTGCGGAGGCCGAGAAGGTTGTGCTGCATCATCGCTACGCCTTGATGAATTCCGAACAGTGGCCCAGGCTCGAACACTGGCTCCGCCATTTTCCGGACGAAACACGGGAGAGTCGTGCGATGCTGATGAGCACGACCGCTGTATTGACCATGCATACGGGTCAATACCAGGAGATGGTCATTTCAGCTCAAAGAGCTGAAGCGTTGTTGGCAAACCTACCGCCGGAATCCCCTGCTTTCAACGCTGTGCTGGGTGAGGCGTCGGTTCTGATCGCCGCTTCTGTGGCGCTCGTCAATGGTCACACTGGAGCGCTCACGACCAGCGCTCAGCGAGCGCTGCATCTGTTGCCGTCAGATGCACTATTGCTGCGAGCCATCGCCTGCGGAGCGATTGCTGCAGACATGCAGATGAGCGGTCAATATGCTGATGGCTGCCGATTTCTCGAAGAGACCATCAACAGTTCGCAGTGGACGCAATCCATTCGGACCAAGTTGATGATCTACCTTTGCCTGGTCTCTTTCATGCAGGGCGATCTGACGACGACTCAAGCATGGGCTGAACGGGTCAAACAGATCGCTGAAGAGCGCCATCTAGCTGAATCTTTGTGCATTGCCAGGCACTTTCTGGGCGTGACTCACTATCTGCGCCACGAGTTAAACGCTGCCGAACCGTTCTTGCGCGGCCCTGGTCGAAGACAGCGCAGGGTCAGCGCAATCGCATATGAGCATGGGCGCTTTCGCCCTGACCTTGATCCACGATAGCCGGGGAGATTTCACCCGAGCAAACGTTATCATCGAGGGACTTGTCACGTACTTTCAGGATACAGACAACGCCTTTGCGTTGGCATTGATCGAGGCCTTCACCGTAGAACTGGCGTTGCGACGGGGCAACGTTGGCGCAGCACAGCGTAAGCGGATCGGCGTCGACTTTGATCGCAGACCCCCCATTTGGTTCTTCTACCTTCCCCAGTTGACGCCCATCAAACTACTTCTGGCGGACAGGACGCCGGAAGCGCTTCACGTCGCCCGCACGGCCCTGGACGAATTTGAACAGCGGACGCGCACGGTGAACCGCAATCTAGCGCGTATGGATGGGCTTGCGCTGCTCGCCCTGGTGTGTGATGCGCAGGGCGACACCGATTGTGCTGACGCCAACTTGACCCAAGCGCTGCTCCTGGCCCAGAGCGCCGCGCTTGTGCGTCCGTTTGTCGACTTGGGGCCGCCAATGGCCGTTCTGCTGCAGCGGCAACGCGATCGCAGCGATGCAAACGCTGAGACAATGGATGCATTCGTCGAGCGGATCCTGTCCGCATTTCCGGCCTCGGCGCCGGCTCAGGCAGAGCGGGCGTTGCCACCCGGTCATGGAATTCAAACCGCGTCCGTAGCGACGCTGCCGCTCGAACCGCTGACTGCACGCGAGCTCCAAATCCTGCAGCAGTTGACGACTGACCGTACACCGGTTGAGATCGCCGCCCAAAACGTCGTCTCGGTCACAACCGTCCGCTCGCAGATCAAAAGCATCTATCGCAAGCTTGACGTGCACAGCCGTATAGAAGCTGTGAACCGCAGTCGTGAGTTGAACATCCTCTGATCGCCTTCACCTATCCGCAACAGCCTAAAGCCATATCCCCAATATATCCCCAATTTTGGGGATGATATCTGACCGCCTGCGTTGTAGTGTCTTGTAGAATCTCGACCGTCAACTCGCAATCCTTGAGAGAGGCCGCGACAACGATTATTCACGCGAGGTCGACAATGAAACTGCGCCAAGGCACACCCTACCCTTTTGACTGCGCCGTTGTTTACGAAATTCATGTATTGGGCACGGTAGATGCAGATATGTCCGACTATTTGGCCGGAATGACGTTTGCTCGCTTCAAAGACTCTGAAGCGTCGGACACTGTCGTAACGGTACTGACCGGTTGGTTGCCGGACCAGGCTGCGCTCAACGGTGTGCTGAACACGCTGTACGATCGTCGTTATACGCTGACGCGGGTACGACGGGTGGAGGATAGTCTGGTCGCCAATTCGGCATAGCAGCGTATGGGCGCAAATTCACTCAATGTTGGACCGGTCGACGTACCTGCAGCGTTGCGGCTCGGAGATCGGGTAGTCAAATAGATTGCACGTTTTTGTGACATTCACAAGGAGCAAACAAATGGGTAAGAAGCAAGACAGTTCGGCCGTGTACAACATTCTGGCATTCGTGTTCGACGGTCAGAAAGGCGCCGATGACGCCATGAAGCAACTCAAGTCATCCGGTGCGCTGGACGGCTACAAGATCGAAGCCGAATGCATCGTGGAGCAGGACGCCAAGGGCAAGGTGCACATGCACGAGACCGGGCGTGGCGGTGTCGGCACGGCCGTCGGCGCCGGCGCCGGCGCGCTGCTCGGCCTGATCGGCGGCCCTGCCGGGCTGCTGGCGTGGACGCTGGCAGGCGGCGTCATCGGCGGTACTGCCGGCCATTATCTGGGGCGCGCCATCTCCAAGGGCGATGTCAAAGAGATCGGTGAGGCGCTTTCGCCCGATTCGTCGGCGTTGCTGGTGCTGCTCGAAGACAAAGAGAGCGAAGACGTCATCAAGAGCATGGACGGCTACAGCGCCAATGTGGTCACATTGACCGTGGGCGATGAGTTGTCCGGCCAGATTGCCTCCTACGTGGCCGGCGCAGCCTCGGATCCCGCCGGCGATGTGGTTGCGGGCGAGGCTGGTGCAGCGGCTTCGGACAGCTAAGCCCTCGTTCGCAAGCAGTTTGTGGTTTAGGCCTCCGGGAGGTTGGTGCTTCTCCGTGCAGAGCACGCCCTCCCGGAGGCCATTTCAAGACGTAATGATTCCCCTCTCTGCGGTCAAGTTTTCCGATGGCGAACCCATCTGCCTGACCTCTGATAGGAACAGTCCGCTTGTTTCCGCCGGGATTTACGAGTCCCGGAATAGGGACATATGGCGCTAGCCAAGGAGCGATCGATCAAAAATGACAGCTACATCAAAGCAAGACTATGACATTGTGATTGCCGGCGGGCGGGTCATCGACCCCGAAACAGGACTCGATGCAGTGCGCAACGTCGGCATCAAGGGCGGCAAGATCGCCGCAGTCACCGAGGAGCCGATCAAGGGCAAAGAGACCATCGATGCCACCGGGCATGTGGTATCTCCGGGCTTCATCGATATGCACTCTCACAACGGCGGTTACCCGTTTGGGCAGAAACTGGCACTGCACGATGGCGTAACAACACCCATGGAGCTTGAGTTAGGTGTCTACCCCGTGAAGGGCTGGTACAACTCTCTAGAGGGTAAGTCGCGGACCAATTACGGCGCGACCGTCGGCTCTGTCCCGATCCGAGAGAGAATCCTCAACCCGGATTTCAAGGAATTGTTCGATGGCAATCTCATACTCGACGCTCTCGCTCGCCCCGATGACTCACACTTGAGCATGAAGTGGTCTAAGGAGCATGCATCTGCTGAACAGATTGAGCAGTTCGAGCGTATGATGGAGGAAGGTCTCCAGGAAGGGGCCATCGGAGTCGGTCACGCGGTAGGGTATATGGTGAACGGCTGCTCGCAGCAGGAGTCCGTGATTGTCCAACAAATGGCGGGCAAGTACAGCGTATCGTCCTTCGTCCATGCCCGCTTCTCCAGCCAGATGCCGCCAACGAGCGGTCTGCTCGCGTTCTTCGAGATGATGGCCCCGCAGGAGGTATACGGCGGCGGGATCGTCTTCCAGCACGTCCATGCCCAGGCCTTGCGGGATTTGATGAACGCTTTGACGCTCTTTGACACAGCGCGCGCGAAGGGGACCCAGGTCATCGGAGAGATCTACCCCTACAACTACGGCGCCACCGTCGTCGGCGCCGACTATCTCGTTCCAGAAAACTACGGTCCCAACATGGGCCGGGATTACAGCGACATCATCGAAACCGCGAACCTGGAGCCGCTCACCAAGGAGCGCTACAACAAACTCGTGCAGACGGCCCCCATGACATCGGTCATGTTCTATAACGCTCAGGAAGAAGATATGCTGAAGGGACTGGCCCACCCATCCACAGTTGTCGGCAGCGACGCCTTCCCGTACACCGTTCGTGAGACGGGTGAGATAGCGCTTGCCTGGGACACGCCTTTCGATGCGGTCATTGGCCACCCGCGGGGAGCCGGCACGCACGCCCGCATTCTCACGTTGGTGCGGGACAAAAAGCTCAATATCTCCTTGCCCCTTGCCGTCTCCAAGATGACCTACATGATTGCGCAGTACCTGGAGGAAAACGGAATTCCGCAAATGGCCGACAAGGGTCGCATCCAAGTGGGTAAGGATGCCGATATCACCATCTTCGATCCCGAGACCGTTCAGGACAATGCCACCATGCAGACGGGCGCATTGCCCTCCAGCGGCATCCCCTACGTGCTCGTCAACGGCACCGTAGTAATCAATGATTCAAAGGCGGTGGATGACGTGTTCCCCGGCAAAGCAGTCTGGGGTCCGGGCAAGGCCGCCTGATGGGAATTGAAATCGCGGGAAGCCGGAGTCGATCAAGAATTCCGGTCACGCTGATCACCGGTTTCCTCGGAGCAGGCAAGACAACCCTGCTCAACCACATTCTGAGCGAGGACCACGGCGTGCGCGCCGCGGTTCTCGTCAACGACTTCGGTTCGATCAACATCGACGCCAAGCTCATCGTCGGGGTGGAGGGCGACACGGTCAACCTGGCCAACGGCTGCATCTGCTGCACCATCCGCGACGACCTGGTGGGCGCCTGCTTTGAGCTCCTACAGCGACCCGAACTGCCGGAGCATCTGTTCGTAGAGATGAGCGGTGTGTCAGACCCTGTGCCTGTGCTAAACACCTTTCTGGAGACCGAACTGGCGCAGGCTTTCGCCTTCAACAGCATCCTGGCAGTGGTGGATGCTGAGCAACTGCCGCGACTGGAGGGCGATATGGCGCGTCTGGCCCGGGCCCAGCTCGGGGCGGCCGACATCGTCGTGCTGAACAAGGTGGATCTAGTGAGCCGGGATGAGCTGAATCGCGTCAAGAAGCTGGTGCAGCTGGTGACACCCGGATCGCGCATCATCGAGGTGATCCAGGGCCGGGTTCCACTGGAACTGGTCTTTGCCGGGCGTGGCGATGCCACAGACCAGAGGCGTCGGGAAGCGGCGCAGCAGGAAGAGGAGCACACCCGCGAGCATCCGTTCGCCACCTGGAGCTGGACGAGCGACCGGCCCCTCTCGCTGCCCAAACTGCGTTCGGCCTTGGAGCAGCTGCCCGAGACGGTCTATCGCTGTAAGGGCGTGATCTATCTTGAGGAAATCCCCGTTGTCCGCTATATCCTGCAGATGGTGGGTAAGCGCTACCATCTGGAAGAATCAGGCCGCTGGGGTGATGAAACGCCCCGGTCGGAGATTGTCCTCATCGGAGGCACGGACGGCATCGACGGTGCAGCGTTGCAGCGTACCTTCGACGGCTGTGTGGGAACCGGCGACGACGCCCAATCGCCGGTCCTCCGGCTGGTGCGCAAACTCGCGCCGGAGCTGCTGGAGCCGGTTGGTCGACGCGATTGAGCGGCCCGCCATGGTTGCCGGTCGCCGGCATGAGGGATGAGGCCATTGGACGAAATCGTACAACAGCTTTGGCTAGGTTTGCAGGAAACCGCCAATAATAGTTCACCGCTGCAGGATCCGACTGCCGCCGATACATCACTAAACCTGTTTGTCTTTCTTGTGCAATGGTCGGCCGTGGTTCTGTCAGCGCTGGCCGGACTCTATGCGGCCCGCAAGCGTGGGATGGATATCTATGGCTCTCTGGTAATCGCATTTATTGTACCGCTGGGCGGCGGCACCTTACGCGATTTACTATTGGGGCGCTATCCGATCTTCTGGATAGATGAACCCGTCTATGCCGTGACCGTTGTGGTGATTGCCATTTTAAGCCTCTTTGTCGGTTTCGAGGCAAAACGAAGTCAAACTGCTGCCAGAGTCGCGCAACCTGTTGCACGGATCACGGATGACCGATCAACGCTGTATCTCATCGTTGACTCTCTGGCGCTGGGATTGTGGGCTTATCTGGGCACGCTCTATGCGCTGCAAATGGGAACGCCGCCGGTGGTGGCCCCGATTATGGGGGTCATCACCGCTTCTTTTGGCGGGGTATTGCGCGATCTGTTCTTTGCCAGGGTGCCGCAGTCGTTCATGCCCGGTCAGCTCTATGCCGTAGCCGCAGCTGCCGGGGCCATTGTGTATGTGCTGCTGTGGGGGCTGGGGGTTGGCAGCACGGCAAGTTTTCTGGCTTGCTTTGGGTTAACCTTCATCATTCGCATAACCTCCGTCAAACTCAACATCCAATCTCGCTGATTGATGATACTGCAATTGGAGACTGATCGATGACTGCACCAACATCTGATTCACAAGGTGAAACCGGGCGAACACCCTCGATGATCGCTTCCCTGCTCGTTTTTGGCGTGATGATCGGTCTGATCGTGCTGTCGGTCGTCTTGTTTGGCGCTGACGTCGCCGAGGGTCCTCTCCAGGTGAGCATGACCCTGGCGACCATCTTTGCCCTGACGGTTGCCCTTTTCTATGGTTATCGTGGCGCCTTGATTTCCCAGGCAATCATGAGCAGTGTGAATGGGACGCTGGGGACCATTTTTGCGCTGCTTGCGATTGGCGCCATCATCGGCACGCTCTATCTCTCAGGGACAGTAGCGGCCTTTATCTACTATGGCGTGGATTTTCTAAGTCCAGATTTCTACTATGTGATCGTCTTTGCGATCGCTTCCATATTGAGTATGCTGCTGGGGAGTTGCTTTACCGCAGCCGCTGCAGTTGGGGTACCGTTTGTGGGTTTGGCTGCGATTATGGGCGTGTCGCCGGCGATTACAGCGGGCGCAGCCGTGTCGGGCGCGATGTTGGGTGACAAAACGGCCAAAATTTCGGATACAGCGCTGCTCACCATCGCCACCGTGGGCGGCGTCAAGATTGATGAACATGCGCGCATGGTGTTGCGTACCGCGATCCCCACCGTGATCATTAGCGCCCTCCTCTATCTGGTTTTGGGTTTCGCCGGTAACACAGCAGCGACTCCTGTTGATCCGGCTCAAATTCAGGATTCAATTTCACAGTACTACAATGTTTCGCTGCTGGCTTTCCTGCCAATCATCGCGGTTGTTGTCTTCTCTGCCTTTCGTTTTTCTGCGTTTATCAGCCTGATGTTGTCCGCGATCCTGGCAGTCATCTTGGCGGCCTTTACCCAGCACGATTTGATCGTTTCGGTGGCCAATGATCCCACTCTCAGCTACCTTGAAGCAGTCCTGAAGGTGGGAATCGATACGCTGGGCAACGGCTTTCACCTGAACAGCGGCAATGCAGATGTGGACAATCTCTTTTCCGGCGGCGGTGCGGCCAGCATGTTGACGACGATCTGGCTGATTCTGGCGGCCGCCAGCTTTGGCGCGGTGGCTGATTATACCGGGATGCTGACACGGATCATTACACCAGTGATCAACTGGACCAGAGGCCCAGCCACGTTGATTCTGAGCACGATGCTGACGTCAATGGGTCTGAATACGGTGGCCGCGGATCCGTACGTGAGCATCGTGTTGGCTGCGCGCATGTTCCGCAAAGAGTATGAGATGGAACGACTCAAGCCTGTTACCTTGTCCACGAGCATTGCCGACTCTGGCACGGTATTTTCGTCTCTCGTGCCTTGGAATGTGAATGGAGCGTTTTTTGCCGGGACGCTGGGGATCGCAACGCTGGCGTATGCCCCTTATGCGTTTTTGGCGTATCTGTCACCGTTGGTAAGTTTGATCATCGGCTTCGTCTATTTTCGCAAAGATTACCTGCCAAGTGATGACGACGCCACGGCCGTATATGGCAAGGAATCCAAAGAGCTACCTGCACAGAAACTTACGGCGTAGGATTCACCAAAGCCGCAGTGAAAGTCTCGCATGTAGACAAGTAAGGAAAAGTGATTCATGTCTGCTGACGCCTGGATCATGCTGGGCATTCTGCTCATCATGTTCGCACTGCTCATCTGGGATCGTTTTCCGGCTTGGATAGTCTTCATGGGCACGATTACAGTGGCAATGACCATCGGTCTTGCCGACGAACAGGATCTGCTCAATGGCTTCTCCAATACTGGCGTGATCACCGTGGCTGCCCTCTTTCCTGTCGCGGCCGGCATGTATGCAACTGGTGCGATCACGTTGCTGGCCAACAAGGCGATCGGTCTGCCCAAGAGCCTACGTGAGGCGCAACTAAAGCTCTTCCCGCCCATTGCCGTGGGCAGTGCCTTTCTGAACAACACCCCGCTGGTTGCCATGGCCATTCCCGTCATCAAGGACATGACCCGGGCAACCGGACTACTCGGGTCCAAGCTCTACATGCCCATGAGCTTCGCTTCCATGCTCGGCGGCGCGTCAACCCTGATCGGCACGTCGGTCAACCTGATCATTGCCGGTCTCGTCGTGGATCAACTGGGAGAAGAGCTGAATATCTTCTTTCCCACATTAGCCGGTGCGCCGACTGCGGCTGTCGGTATCCTCTTCCTCATGACCCTCGGCAATCTCCTGCTCCCCAAGCAGGTTGACGAAGATGATCCGGGCCTGGTCAAGCGGCGCTATCGAGCTGACTTCCGGGTGATACCAGAATCACCGCTGGACGGCGCTGCCTGCGGGGAACGGGGTCTATTCCAGACGCCCAGCTATGAGCTGGTCGGTGTACGCCGGGCCGCTGACGCCGGTGTGGACCTGTCAGCCGAACTAGTTTTGCAGGGCGACGATCTTCTCACCTATGAAGTGGACGCGGATGCAGTTCCTGCGCTCTGGGCCTTCATCGGCTTGGAGCCTGAACGTCACGGCGCGCTGCCCGAGGAGAGTGAACGATACCGGCATCATTTGGTCGAGGTCGTGCTGGCGCCGGGCGCGCGCCACGCTGGGCAACGGGTCGGCAACCTGCCGATCCCTGAACAACCGTATGAAGCGGGTTTGCTTGCCATGGCGCGACAACCGACCGCCGCAAGGACCACTGGATGATCTGGTGCGGCAGGCAGGGGATGCTGCGATACTTGAAGTGACCGACAGCTTCTTCTACGATGTGCACAAAGAGCAGGACTTCTTGCTGACAAAGCAGCTTCAGGGCTTTCATGTCCAGCGCATCGATCGCGCGCTGACGGCCACCACGATTACTGTCGCCATGGTGGTCCTAGCCGCCTTCGGCGTTATGAGCATGCTCAACGCCGCACTGCTGGCAACCGGGGCCATGCTGCTCACCGACTGCCTGAGCATCAAGCGCGCGTTTCGGAGCATCGAGTGGACGACCATCGTCGTACTCGGCGCGGCGGTCGGTTTAGAGGCGGCGGTAACGAGCAGTGGTCTGTCAGCGGCAATCGCCTCGGCCTTGAGCGTGCTCGGCGGTAGCAGTCCCTATGTGGCGTTGCTAGCCGTCTTTCTCGGCTGCATCATCATGACCAACGTCATCACCAATGCCGCCGCCGCCGCCTTTATGTTTCCGGTTGCGGTTGCCATGGCCGCAGGGCTGGGCGTCAGTTATCGCCCCTTCATTGTCATATTGATGCTGGGCTGTTCCTATGCGTTTATCAATCCTGCCGGCTATCAGACCAATCTGATGGTGCAGGAACCCGGGAAGTATTCATTTTTCGACTATGTGAAGCTGGGTGCACCACTTACGCTCGTCGCCGGCATTGTCGCCATGTTGCTTGTCCCGCTGCTGTATCCGTTTTAGCGACATCCTGGGATCCGTGATGATGCCGGCCGGTTTGCCTGCGCCGGAAGAGGATCGTGAGCTGACTGCGCAATTGGTGGCGGCACACACAGATCCCACCGAAACCTATGGCGGCGCTGCGACCTACTTTTAGACGATCTCGGATCTGACCAACAAGCACTACGCTTCAAGTCCCTGATCGCGCCCTCTGATGTCTTCTTTGACTTCAGCGACTACGACTTCTCTGACAATCAGCCCGTGCGCGTCATCAAACGCATTGACCAATACGCCCAGCAAGGCTGGAGCGGCGACACAATCCCGGACCTTGAGGCAATTGTCGGAGATATTTACGACCAGACCATCGAGTAGCCAGGCAAACTTGTTTGGCTCTCTATATTCATCTTTGTTCGCTCATGCAATCGCGCCAAAGTGACAGTAAGCGCAGAAGACGGCGCCGATTTCACTAATGGTAAGGTACTCGAATCATGAAAAATTCTGCAGGTAGTGCTTCCCCCAATCTGACCCGCTTCGCCTGGCTCTCCATCGGCGCAGCCCTCCTGACCATCTTGCTCAAGGCCGGCGCCTATCGCTTGACGGGGTCCGTCGGCCTGCTTTCTGACGCCATGGAGTCGGGTGTCAATCTGGCGGGCGCGCTCATGGCCCTGGCCATGCTGACGATTGCCGCGCGTCCGGCCGACGAAGACCACGCCTACGGTCATTCCAAGGCCGAGTATTTTTCCAGCGGCGTGGAAGGCACGCTGATTCTCGTGGCGGCGGTTAGCATCGCCTACGCAGCCATTCAGCGGCTGATCGCGCCCCAACCTCTGGAGCAAATCGGCCTGGGTTTGATTGTCTCTGTGGTCGCTGCAGCCGTCAACCTGGGCGTAGCCGTCGTTTTGCTTCGGGCCGGACGGCAATATCGCTCCGTCACGCTGGAGGCCAACGCCCGCCATCTGATGACGGATGTCTGGACCTCGGCAGGCGTGCTGCTCGGCCTGGGGCTGGTCGCCTGGACCGGCTGGCTGCGCCTCGATCCGATGATTGCGCTGTTGGTGGCAGCCAATATCGTCTGGTCGGGCGTGGGAATCGTACGCAAATCCGTGGCCGGCCTCATGGATGTGGCCTGGCCGCTCGAGGAGCAAGCCCAGTTGGAGGCGATTCTTGAGCCTTATCTGCAGGACGGCGTTCACTACCATGCCCTGCGCACCCGGCAGTCCGGCGCACGGCGCTTTGCCTCCGTTCATCTCCTCGCGCCCGGTGATTGGAGCATCCAGCGCGGCCATGACCTGGCGGAACAGATTGAGGCGGACCTGCAAGCCTCTATGCCCAATGCGACGCTTTTCGTCCACATCGAACCGGAAGAAGATCTGGCCTCCTGGGCAGATCTCGACCTGGATCGCAGACCGTCGGTGACGAAAGCGGAACGTGTGGAGGAGACGGATGTTGGCACCACCTGATCATCAGCAGAGGATCCGATAACCAAACTCACCCCCTTCACCCAGTAGTACCGGCTCCACCTGAAATCGTGTGTATTTTGCTGTTTCATCAGAAAGTAGCAATGGTATTGACACAATTTGAGTGATAACACTGGCCCGTGAGCTGAAAGGGAACTGCCATGAGTGGTGCAAAAACGAGTGAGCAAACAGCCAGCGGCGGCATGGCGCGCTTCCTGCCGATTCTGGGATGGCTGCCCAGCTATGACCGCTCCTGGTTCAGGCCCGACCTCATCGCCGGATTGACGGTGGCGGCGCTGGTCGTGCCCAAGTCGTTGGGCTACGCGGGCATTGCCGGCGTGCCCATCCAACACGGTCTGTACGCCGCGGCCGCCGGCGCGATCCTGTACGCCATCTTTGGGACATCGCGCCAGAGCGCAACCGGGCCCAGTTCTGCCTTGGCCGCGGTCGCGGCCAGCGCGGTCCTTGCTGCCGGCGTGTCGGGCGGCGACGATGCGGTCACCCTGGTGGCCTCCGTGACGCTGGTGTCCGGGCTTCTGTTCTTGCTATTGGCGCTCTTCAAGATGGGCTGGATCTCCCAATTCCTCTCTAAGGCGGTCATCACCGGCTTCCTGTTTGGCTCGGCCATCGAAGTGGTGATTGGCGAATTGCCAAAGATCACGGGTACGACTGCCGAAGGTTCGAACTCCTGGCAGAAGCTCTTCAGCTGGTTGGGAACCGTATCTGATACCGACGGAACGACGCTGCTTGTGGGCCTCCTCTCGCTGGCGCTGATCTTTGGGCTGCGTTTCGCCGTTCCCAAAGTGCCCGGAGCGCTGGTGCTGGTCGTCGTCGGCCTCATTGCTTCGGTGGTCTTGGGCCTGGGCGATCCGCGGCGTGGCCCTGGTGGGCGATGTTCCGCGCGGATTGCCCTCGGTGGTGCTGCCCGATTTCCAGTTCATCCTGGACCATGTGGCGGTGATCGGCTCCGCGGCGGTTGGCCTGCTGCTGATCGGCTTTTCGCAGAGCGCGGGGGACGCCCGGACCTTCGCCGCCAAGCATAAGTATCGGATTGACATCAACCAGGAGTCGGTAGCCCAGGGCATGGCCAACGTGGGCTCCGGCCTGGTGCAGGGGATTCCCGTCTCCACCAGCCTATCGGCCAGCTCGCTCAACGATACGTCCGGGGCCAAAACACCCCTCGCCTCGCTGACCACCGGCGCACTGGTCATCCTCACCCTGTTGGTACTGGCGCCGTTGTTTTCCGATCTGCCCACAGCCGTGCTGAGCGCGCTGATTATCGAGGCGGTGGTAATGGGTATGATGGACGTCAAAGAGATGAAGCGTCTCTGGCGCGTGGCCCGAGCGGATTTCTGGATTGCGGTGGCAGCCATCCTAGGCGTGCTGGGCGCCGGCGTGCTCGCAGGCGTTGTGATCGGCGTACTGTTGTCGCTTGGCTGGCTGATCTACATCTCGACCACGCCCCACATGCCCGTACTCGGCCGCGAGCCCGGCACGCAGGCGTTCCGAGGCGTGGAGGACCATCCTGACTACGAGACCTATCCCGGCTTGCTGGTGCTGCGCTTTGACGCGGGACTCTTCTTCGCCAGCGCAGATGCACTGACAGATCGGCTCAGGGAGCTTGTCAAGCAGACGGACCCGCCGGTCCAAACCGTCGTGCTCGACTTTGAGGGCGTCAACTTTATCGACTCCCAAGGACCGACAAAGTGTCCGAAGATACTGGACCTGGCGGCAAGCTACGACAACGACCTGCGCCTGGCGCGCGTCAAAACCAGCGTTACGGAAGTGCTCCAGCGGGACGGCGTCATCGATCACCTGGGCGAAAGCCAGGTCTACGGTAACGTCTACGAAGCGGTCGCTGATCAGATACCCGTCCAACAATCGAGCGAAAGGACGACGGACGATGACTAAATCAAGCAAGGTGGAGAACGCCTCAACAACCGCTGGGCAAGCGCCAGCGTACAAAGATCTGTCCGTGGCAGCACGGCGGGCGTATGGCAAAAGTCTGCGCAAAGCGGTGCCGCGCAGCAGCCATGGAGAGTGGGCGCCTGCGCCCGATCGGCCAGACCCCCTTAGCCTGCTCCAGGCGCAGGATGAAGGGCGGCTGCAGCATCTATTGCCCATCAAGTTCGGTCGCATGCTTGCGTCGCCGTTTGCCTTGTTGCGCGGTTCGGCCGTGGTGATGGCTTCTGACCTGGCCAAGACGCCGGTGACAGGCCTGGATGTCGTGCTCTGCGGCGATGCACACCTCTCAAACTTCGGTGTTTTTGCCACGCCCGAACGCAAATTGGTCTTTGACGTCAATGATTTCGACGAGGCCTACCCAGAGCCTTGGGAATGGGACCTCAAGTGGCTGGCTGCCAGCGCGGTGGTTGCCGGCCGCGTGAATGGCTTCAGCGAAGAGATGTGTCAGCAGGCCGCGGCTACTGCGGTGAAATCCTACCGCAAATCCATGGAGCGCTTTGCCCGGGCGGCCTTGCTGGATGTCTGGTACGTCGACGTTGACGCCAATAGCGTGCTGGAAGTCTTTGATTCCTATGCCATGAAAGACGCAAAGCGCGCCCGGAAGACAATGAAAAAAGCCAGAACACACACAGGCGCGCGGACGCTGGAAAAACTCACCAAAGTCGTTGACGGCCAGCGGCAGATTGTCAATGAGCCGCCACTGCTGATACGTTTGGCGGAGTTGATCAGCGATGAACAGAAAGAACAGGTCGCGCAGAGCGATCTCGAAAAAATCTGGCACGAATATGTGAACAGTCTGCCCGAGGAGAGACGTCTGCTGCTCTCCCGTTTTCGCATGACCGATGCGGCCCTACGTGTCGGCGGTGTCGGCAGCGTGGGCACCCGCTGTACCATTGCGCTCCTGGAAGGGGATGCCCCTCATGATGCGATCATCCTACAGCAGAAGGAGGCCGGTCCCTCGTCCCTGGCCGCTTACCTGCCCCGAAGGGAGTACGCCAGCCAGGCTCAGCGGGTCGTGATTGGCCAGCGCCTCATGCAGGCTGCCTCCGATATCTTCCTGGGTTGGAATGGACTTAGCGGCACCCAGTACTATTGGCGCCAACTGAAGGATATGAAGGGCTCCTTTGACGTGACCAGCCTAGATGCCAAGGGGTTTGAGGCATATCTCGCCATCTGCGCTGTTTGTCTGGCCCGCGCGCATGCCCGTTCGGGTGGGAATGCGGCAGTGATCAGCGGCTATATGGGCAGGGGCGCCGTCTTTGACAAAGCCATCAGCCGCTTTGCCGTCGCCTACGCCGACCAGACCGAGAAGGATTACAAGGCGCTGCTAGACGCCGTTGATCGAGGTCGACTTATGGCAACGTCAGGCGTGTAGGCGCACGTCTACGATTGCGCCGCAACGAAGAGAGTTTCAGCAATTCGGATCTGCGTTTGTACAACCACATTGTCGCCTTGCTAACCGCTGTATCTCAGCTGATCTCGCAGTTCAACCAGCAAGCGTCCGAGCATATTGCGGCCGCTGCCGTCGCCTCCATCACCCCAATACGAGTCATTCTTTGTGTGCTCGACGAGTTCTGCGTCGCCGGTGCTCAAGAGCAAATCGGCAAGCGTCCTGTGCTGCGTGAACTTGGCTTTCAGGGCGGTACGCATGACGTCATCCTTCACCGCTTCCCAGTCCGAGCGCAGCGGACGTGTCCGATCCCGTCCCATGCGAGCCGCATCCGACGGCGAGTCTGCCGCACGAATTTCTTCCACGTGCTGCGTGCCGGCGAACTTCTGCGCCTGGAAGTAGTGTTCGCTCGTCGGCCAGACGCAGCCGTCCAGCTCAAGTGGAAAGGGGGCAAAGTTCGAGAAGGCCCCGTAGTCGTCGTTGACGTAATAGAAGTAGATGATGTTGGGCATGGCTCAAGCAAGCGCTGCGTGTCCTGTGGGCATTGCAGGCATTATAGCAGAAGATGTCACGAACATGCAGGATCAACCTATCGACATCAGCTGCCCCCCAACCAAAATGAGGCGGGCGTCGACAGATTCTTCGCAAGAATCTGTCGACGCCCGCCTCTGTATGCGATAAAATCTTCGCTACGCTCAGACACCCGTTCGATTTAACGTGACAATCTCGCCCGTGCCCTGCCGGGTCGTAACGGTGTGTCCGTCCAGTGGCAAGACGCGTTCATGCAGCACGTCGATGATCCATTCCTTCTGGGGGAAGAAGCCTTCTTCCATCTCGGCCGGCGGCGTGATCCAGTTGCGGGCGCCCACCACTGCAATCGGGCCGTCCAGGTAATCAAAGGCTAGCTGCGTCAGGTTGGAGGCCATTGTGTGCATGAAGGAGCCGCGCTCGCAGGCGTCGGAGGCCAGCACAACCTTGCCGGTCTTCTTGATCGACTCAACCAGCGGGCCATAGTTGAGCGGGTTGAGGAAGCGCGCGTCAATCACTTCGGCGCTGACGCCATAGGTTGCCTGCAGCTCATCGGCCGCCTCTATTGCACGGTAGAGCGTCGCGCCCAGCGTGATAATGGTCACGTCGCTGCCGGCGCGGCGCACGGCCGGCTCGCCCTCGGGCACTTCGTAGTAGTCGGTCGGTACACCGCTCTCGACCAGCGTCTCGGTCTCGGGATAGAGGCGCTGGCTCTCAAAGAAGATGACGGGATCGGTGCCGCGCAAGGCCAGGTTGAGCATGCCCTTGGCGTCGTACGGCGTGGCCGGGAAGTAGACTTTGAGCCCAGGCATGTGCGCTACGATGGAAGTCCAGTCCTGAGAGTGCTGCGCGCCGTACTTGGCGCCGACCGAGACCCGCAACACCATGGGCATCTTGAGAATGCCGGCCGACATGGCCTGCCACTTGGCCATCTGATTGAAGATCTCGTCGCCGGCGCGGCCCATGAAGTCACAATACATCAGCTCGGCGACAACCCGACCACCGCTGAGCGAATAGCCAACCGCTGTGCCCACGATGGCGCCTTCCGAAATCGGCGTGTTGAAGAGGCGCTGGTAGGGAAGACACTCGGTCAGCCCGCGATAGACGCCAAACGCGCCGCCCCAGTCCCGATTCTCTTCACCATAGGCGACCATTGTCGGATCGATGTAGAAGCGATGCATCATGGCCTCAAAGAGCGCCTCGGCATAGGTGACGCAGCGCAGCTTGGGCAAGGGCTTGCCGCTCTCGTCCAGGCCAAAGCGATGCTTGGCCAGCGTCTGCGCCAGGCGACTCTCCTCTTGCGGCAGCAGCACCTCGGGCTCGTCGTCGGCCATCTTTTCCATGGGCGTGTCCGAGAACATCATCTCGCCGATCTCATCGCTATAGACGTTAACCCGTGGTGACACTTCGAGCGAAGCCGCTGCTTCCAGCACGCGGGTCAGCCGGCCAATGATATCATCATGATAGACGTCAAGCGTACTGGCGTCTGCCACATCATTGTCCAACAGATAGTCCCGATAGCCGATGATTGAGTCCTGCTCGCGCCAGAGATCCAGCTCTTCCTTGGTACGGTAGGCCATCGCGTCCGAAGGTGAGTGGCCCGAGAAGCGATAAGTAATGGTGTCGAGGAGCACCGGACCCTCACCGGCTAGCAGCACCTTCTGCTTGCGCTCGATGGCATCGGCTACGGCCAACGGATTGTAGCCATCCACGCGCTCGGCATGCATGGATCTGGGGTTGACGCCCATGCCGACCCGGGCAAGCACTTCAAAACCCATGGTCTCACCCACAGGCTGGCCGCCCATACCATAGAAGTTGTTCATGAAGTTGAAGAGCATGGGCGGTGCGCCACCAATATCCTCCGGCCAGAGGGTGCGATATTGGTCCATGGCCGCAATCATTATCGCTTCCCAAACGGGGCCGCAGCCCATAGAGGCGTCGCCGATGTTGGCGATGACGATGCCCGGGCGCCGGTTGATGCGCTTGAAGAGGGCCGAACCGGTCGCGATGTCGGCGGAGCCGCCCACGATGGCATTGTTGGGCATCACGCCAAAGGGCGGGAAGAAGGCGTGCATGGAGCCGCCCATGCCCTTGTTAAAGCCGGCCGCGCGGCCGAAAATCTCGGCCAGCGTACCGTAGAGCATGTAGTCGATGGCCAGGTCCCGGACGCTGTCATGTTCGAACTGCTCCACCACGCGCAGCGGAGCGCCCTCCAGATAGCGCTCCATAATGGTCTGGAGTTCGTCGTCACTCAGCTTGGCAATCGCTGACAGACTCTTGGCGATGATCTCGCCGTGGCTGCGATGGGAGCCAAAGATATAGTCGTCGGGCGTCAGGTTGTAGGCTTGACCCACGGCCGAGGCTTCCTGACCGATGGACAGGTGGGCCGGCCCTTTGTGATTGTACTCAATCCCCTCGAAAGAGCCCTCGCGCTTGATGCGATCAAGCATGGTCTCAAACTCGCGGATGAAGACCATGTCGCGATAGATGCGCACGAGGTTGTCGGTCCCGTACTTGGCCTTCTCCATCACTGGATCGGAGACGTAGAGGTTGACGGGCACTTCTGCGCTGGTGACGACAGATTGGGTGCGGACACTCGCTGGGTCGATTGTGATAACTTTGGTCATGGTTTTCTCTTCTCAGTCTACACAGACAATGATTTGAATAGGAATAGATGAATCGATTTCACTAGATTCTTTACTTCTCGTTTTGGCAGTTGAGAAAGCTCATCACACCGCCATCAACAAGTCGATTGCCGCCAAGTTGGCGCTCAGCGTCTGCAAGAAGCGTGCAGCCGGCGCGCCGTCGACCACTTGGTGATTGATTGTCAGCGAGAGGCCGATGTGGGGGATGAATTCGACGCCGTCATCGCCGCCTGCTGCCGGGACGGGCTTGAGCGCAATGCCGCCGACGCCGAGGATGGCCACTTGGGGCAGGTTCAGCACCGGCGTGAAACTCTCGATGCCAAAGGCGCCTAGATTGGTCACGGTGAATGTGCCGCCGGTCAGTTCATCGGGCGTAATGACTCTGTTGAGGCAGGCGTCGGCCAGCCGTTTGGTTTCGTCGGAGAGCGTCTTGAGCCGCATCTGCTCGGCATGGTGCAATACCGGCACCATGAGCCCGCGCGGCGTGTCAACGGCCACGCCGAGATGGACCGCGCTGTGGCGTTCCACCACGTTCTCCAGGAAGAGAGCGTTGAGTTCGGGATGCTCGAGCAGGGAACGCGTGACGGCGAAGAGAACCAGGTCATTGATCGTCACCCGCTGGACGCCGAGCGCTTCGGGGCTCGCCTTGAAGCGTGCGCGCAGGGCCTGCAGTGCCCTGGCGTCGGCGCTGGCGTTGAGCGTCAACTGCGCCGTCGTCTGCATCGATTCCAGCATGCGCTGGGCAATGACCTTGCGGATCCCCTTGACCGGAATCGTCTCGATGACGTCCGTCCCACCCTGCTGGGCGGTCGGCGCGGCCGGCACGCTCTTCGCCTCGGGCTCCGCAGGCTCCGCTCCGCGCTCGACCAGATCCTTGGCCATGATTCGCCCGCCTGGTCCGCTGCCCTTTTCAGGCATGGCGAACTCACCGCCGGCGAGCTTGGCCTCTGCCACCGGACTCACTTTGGGCCGGCTGGCCAGGGCGGCCTCCACGTCGCGCTCGATGATGCGACCGCCTGGTCCGCTGCCGGCCAGTTCGCCTGCATCGAATCCCTTGCGCGCAGCCAAATGGCGCGCCCGCGGCGAGACGCCCGCGGCACCGTCTGCACGCGTCGGCTCGGCCACGACAGCCCGCTCTTCAACCATCGACGTCTCTTCAACCGACAATTGATCATCGGCTATTGGTGATTGATCTTCTTCGATCACCGACGCACCCTCGTCAGCGACGTACGCCTCGCCTGCCTCGCCGACCACGGCCATTTCAGCCATGACCTCGACGTCGTCGCCGGGCGAGAAGAGCAGCGCCAATACGGTGCCGGCTGCAGTAGCCTCTACCTCCATCACCGCCTTGTCGGTCTCGACCTCGGCGATTACATCGCCTTCGGCTACCGTGTCGCCGAGCGCGACCTTCCAATCTACGAGGATACAGCTTTCTACTGTGTTACCAAGCCTGGGTAAAAGAATAGGAGTTGCCATAAAATTTCCTTGAATAATGACTGCTGCGTGTTGCTACTGATCAATGCGAACCGGCCTGAGCGGCCTATTGCGCGTTCTTTCCATTTACGGCTCTACATCGGCGATGGAATCGACAATCTGTGTTGGTCGATAGGGAAAGCGGTCAACCTCATCACGTTGGGTCACGCCGGTGAGCACAAGGATGGTCTGCATGCCGCTGCTCACTGCACCGACGATATCGGTGTCCATGCGGTCGCCGATCATGGCGGTCTCTTCCGAGTGCGCGCCCAAGTAGTTGAGTGCCGTGCGCATCATCAACGGGTTAGGCTTGCCAATAAAGAAGGGCGCCACGCCGCTGGCCGTTTCGATCAGCGCGGCCATGGCCCCGCACGCCGGCACCAGGCCATCCTCGCTGGGACCCGATGGATCCGGGTTGGTGGCGATGAAGCGTGCCCCTTCCGAGACCAGCCGAATCGCCGTCGTGATCTGGGTTAGGTTGTAGCCGTGGGTCTCGCCGAGTACCACATAGTCGGGCGCCTTGTCGGTGATGACATAGCCGGCATCGTGGATCGCGCCGGTGAGGCCACTCTCGCCGATGACGTACGCCTTGCCGTCGGGCCGCTGCTGGTCCATAAACATGGCCGTGGCCAGTGCAGAGGTGAAGATGCGCTCGGTTGGCACTGACAGCCCCGCGTTGTGCAGGCGGTGAGCCAGATCGCGCGGGGTATACATGGGATTGTTTGTCAACACAAGGTAGGGGATTCCCCGTTCATTGAGTTTGTCAATAAACGCAGCGGCCCCGGGAATCGCAGTACTCCCCTTGACGAGCACCCCATCCATGTCCATTAAATAGTTGTTGGGCTTGTTCATGCCGTGCTCCAGTCGCAATAGATATTGGAGAGTAGATAATGAATAATTATTAGTGTTTCGGTTATACTGCCGTTAATCATTCTAAATTATCTATTAATTGTTAATTATTATTTTGTTTCAAACGACTCTTACCGTTGCACCTGCGAGCTGCGCCGCCTCGACTTCTGCGTGCGGCGCAGCATCGTCAGTGATGATGAGATCCATGGCATCGATGGCTGCAAACGATGCAATCCCCACCCGACCCCACTTTGATGCGTCGACCACGGCAATCGCCTGCTGACAGTGCTCCAGCAGAGGGCGTTTGGCCATAGCGATTTCGGGACTTACGTCGGTGAGACCCGGGTTGACGACAATCCCGTGGGCCCCGAAGAATCCAGTCTGGATATTGACCTGATCCAGGACGGCCTGGCTATAAGGCCCGACGAAGGCGCCAGTCTCGCGCTGGAGGGAGCCACCGGTCATGACAACGTGAATGTGCGGAGCGTCGAGCAACTCCTGGACGACGACCAGGCTATTCGTTACCACAGTGAGGTGGCGGCGTTGCTTCAGATAGTGGGCGATGGCCAGCGAGGTGCTGCTGGAATCCAGATAGATGGCGTCGCCGTTGGCGACCAGGGCCGCGCCGGCCCGGCCAATGCGCTGCTTCTCCCGTACCTTGCGCTGGCGCCGCAGTGCGAGGGCAAGGTCGGTTGCGCCGGTCCCCACCGCAACCGCGCCGCCGTGGGTGCGCACAAGCAAATTCTGCTCGGCCAACGTCTGCAGATCGGTGCGGATGGTTACATCAGAGACGCCAAAGCGCTGGCTGAGATCGCCGACGACCACGCGTCCGCTTTGGTTCACGAGTTCCACGATCGACTGGCGGCGTTCTTCGGCGTAGAGGGTTGAGGATGATTGAAGCATTGCAGGCTTTGCTTAATTTTGTTTGCTTTCGATTGCTTTCATTTTATGCCAGCAGACGAGAAATGTCAATGGTGGATCTCTGTTGGAGAGCGTCTAGATGCGGTGCGTCTGCGGCGCAATGTAGTCTGAGTTGGTCAAAATGGGATGGCGGGCCAGGATGGCCAAGACGGACTGGATCTGCGCTGAATCCAGCACAAATCTACCCGCTTCATCGGGATTGGCTTGGGCAAGGGGCGTGCCGGCCTGGGAGTCTTGATCAAAGGCGCGCAGGCTAGACTGTAGCCGGTCAGCAGGGAGATTGCAGTAGGCGAAGATCGCGCTGAGCGTTTCCTCACGTGCGCGGGTCAAGTTTTGGTAGGTGATGGCGATTGCCGGCATGCCAAGCTCGACCTGCGCCAGGTACCATTCCATTTCGACGATCCACCAGAGAGTGGTCAGCTCCGGGATTGAAAGCGCCTGCTGGTCATTCTCGAGAAATGTCAGGAGATGGGACAGGTCTGCCGCAAGCGTGGGTTCGAAGAAGCTCCGCCACTCGGCAATTGGTGTAGATTCAGGCCAATCTCCTTGCCGAAAGAGGCGATACATGGAGCGAGCCCATCCCAATGCATCGCGGTAGAGGAACAGGTTGTTGGCAGTTGGGAAAGCGGCCTGATACAAGTCCATCACTCGGTGTCCATGCGCCCTGAACTTCAGCGCAAAACGGGTCTTGGATCCGTGATATGGCCTGAACAGAAAGCGCATTACGCCGCGGATAAGGGGTAAAAGAGTCTCATCAGGTTCCCCGTTTTGGCGAAGATGGACGATCTGGGTCGCAATGTCTGGTTCCGATAGGCTGGCGACGATTCCTGTCTCATTCAGTACGTGGCTGAGCAGCGTTGAGCCAGAGCGGCCAATTGTGTAGAGCAGAATCGGCTGCTCGACTGGCGTAAGGGTTTCGGCTAGGCGCAAAAATGTTTCATACGGCACGGAGACTAAGTGCTGGGCATACTCATATTGATCCATGTAGACGAAGGGCGCTCTTGTCAAATCCACCTCTGTCGGCAGCTTAACGAACACTGCCTCTTTGCGCGCTTCGTCAAAGCAGTAAAGACTGAACTGCGGGTCTTGGACCAACACGGCGGGATCGACAGCCCCTCCATCCACAACCTCAAAATCCTCTAGACTGGCCAACAAGGGGAAAATCCGCCTTTCCTTGCGAACGATCTCAAGCTTGCGCGCCGGCATATCAGACCTCCCAGTCTACATAATGGCCTCACGAATATGTGCAGTTAGTCGGAGAACCCACAGTCTACCTTCGGAATTGGGTTTCTGCAATGCGATTTGAGCCATGTGCAACGGGCAGAGTTCGCCAAGACCGGCGAGCAAGAGCTGAACGGCATTCTGACCGAACACTCGGGCAACTTGTGGGAACAAAGAAGTCGGACTTTTGTCAGAAGCCCGACTTTTTATGACCAATCTCATCATGCTCGACACCACACGAGCGTTTAGCTGAGCCGGTGGTTGAGGTCCAGCAGCAGAGGATAGACTTCCGTGAAGAGTTCGTATCGTGGAGCGTACGCCTGGTTGCCCGCAGGAAGCGGTGGGACGTCTTGCTGCCAGCGCACCGTGCGCGCGACAGCATCATTTACATTCGCATAGCGATCTGCAGCAATGCCGGCCAGCAAGGCTGCGCCCAGACAGGCTGCCTCGGTCACTTCCGGCACGCGCAGTGGCGTGTCACAGATATCGGCCTTGAGCTGGAGCCACAGAGGGCTCTTGGCCCCGCCGCCTACGGCGTGCATGGCGTCGATGGGAATGCCGGCTTGGCGCAGCAAATCCACGTTTGTGCGCAGCTCGAAGGTGAGCGCTTCGAGGATTGCCTTGGCGATGGTGGGACGATCGGTGGCGAAGGTCATGCCCAGGAAGGCGCCGCGCGAGTCTGTGTCGAGCGTCGGGGTGCCGCTGCCGGCAAAGTGGGGCAGAACCATGAGCGGGGTCGGGCCGGCGGGCGCACCGGCGAGCATGAGTTCGTAGGCGTCTTCGCCCGTCACACCCGCCTGCGCCATCTGCGGCTCGCAAAATTCGTCACGGAACCAGCGCAGCGACAAGCCGCCCGAGTGGTTGAGCGTCATGGCCAGGAATCGCCCTGGCACCACGTGGCGATAGACCGAGATGCCGCCCTCACGCAATCCCGGCGCAACGACCGGCTCTTCGAGCACGACTTCCACGACCTCCGCCGTGCCGGTCGAGACCATGGCCGTCCCGGGCGCGATCACGCCCGCGCCCAGCGCCGCACAAGCCTGGTCATGACCGCCGGCCGCCAGCGCCAGCGGCCCGGAGATGCCGAGCTCCGCCGCCAGTTCGGGCCGTAAGTGGCCGACCACGCCGCCCGTCAGTGGGGCAATGGGCGCCAATCGCGCCGGGTCAATATTGCAGGCATCCAGCAGGTCGGTTGCCCACGCACCGCTCGCCAAATCCATCATCTGCGTGCGCGAAGCCAGGCAGGGGCTGATCACGGCCGCGCCGGTCAGGCGGCGGAGGAAGAAGTCTTCGTAGAGCAGGAACTGGTTGGCCGCAGCCCAAATCTCCGGCTCGTTGCGCTGCAGCCAGAGCAGCTTGGGCAGCGTGTTGATCGTGTGCAGCGCCATGCCCGTGCGCGCAAAGAGTGCGTCTGCGCCAAACTGTTCGTCGAGCCAGCGATTCTCCACGGTGGTGCGCGTGTCCATGCCCAGGATCATCGGCCGCATGGCCCGCCCGTCGCCATCCACCGGCACGACGGCTTCCCCCTGGCACGAGAGCGCCATGGCTACCGGCGGGTCGTCCGCCGCAGCCGGGACGGCCTCCTTGAGCGCGGACCAGGCCAGCGCCCATACCCTCTCGGCATCCTGCTCCGCCCAGTCAGGCCGGGGCGTGGCAATGCCGTACTCGCGCGCCGCCCGGCTCAGAATCGTGCCATCTTCATGGAAGATGATGGCCTTACAGCCGGTTGTACCAATATCAAGACCAATGAAAGACATAGCAGACCTCGAGCATGATCAATCGTCAATTGGCAATCGATTCGGGTTCGACCACCACTTTCAGACCGACGCCGCTATTGGCGGTTTCAAAGGCTTCGGCGACCTGGTCCAGGGGAAAGCGGTGGGTAATGAGTCGTTCAATGGGGATCGCGCCCTGTGCGTAGAGATCCAGGGCCATGGCGTGCATGGTCGGGTGATAGGAGAAGGCGCCGATCACTTCCCGTTCGCCGTAGTGGAGCAGGTTCGAGTCCATGCTCATCATGGGTTGGCTCTTGGGTACGCCACCGAAGAGCACGATCTTGCCGCCTTTGCGCGTCATGTGCACGGCTGCGGTCTGCGTCTCCACCGCCGGATTGGCGCAGATGACGATGTCGGCGCCCAGGCCGTCGGTCAGTTCCAGCGTCTTGTCGATCATGTCGTCGGTGCGCAGATCGATGATGGCGTCGGGCTCAAAGCGTGCGGCCATCTCACGCCGCGATTCGCTGCGTACGACGATAAAGGCGCGCGCGCCGCGGGCCTTGGCTGTTGCAACCAGCAGCATGCCAATCGGGCCGGCGCCGATCACGACGACCGTGTCGTTGAGGCTGGTGTTGGTCTTGATATGGGACGCCAGCACAGACGAGCAGGGCTCGGCCATGGCCGCGATCTCAAACGAAACGCGTTCGGGGATCGGATTGACGATGCCTCGGCTCAATGCCTCGGCGGGCAAGACGATCCTTTCGGCAAAGCCCCCAGGGTAGGCGGGCGTGATCCCCATGAACTGGGTGTTGTCGCAGATGTTGTAGAGACCGCGTTGGCAATACCAGCATTCACCGCAGTGAATGTCGGGACCGATCGCCAGCCGGTCGCTTACCTTGTAGCGCGTCACCGCAGGTCCGACCGATTCGACCACCCCTGCAACTTCGTGGCCGGGGACGAACTCGGCCGCATCAACGCCCTGGCGCCAGCGTCGCAAATCGGAGCCACAGACGCCCACGGCTTTAACTTTGAGCACCAGGCCATCATTTGGGGTGATCGGGTCAGCCACCTCTCGCAACTCGAGCGTGCGCGGGGCGGTTTGGACAGCAACTTTCATAGAACGGTATCCATTTCTATCGTGATAATCGCCAACGCAATTGGATCGATTGAGCGCTACAGGTACGATCAACTAGTTCCGCAACGCGGCCAATGTCTGAAAATCATCCTTTACATGGTCGTAGATCTGCTTGTAGAGCGCAAAATACTCCATGTAGCGAGCGTGATTCTCCGCGTTGGGCGCCATGGGCGCGGCGTACTCCGCCCACGCTTTGGCCACGGAGAAGTCAGGGAAGACGCCCGTTGCCACGCCGGCCAGAATGGCGTCGCCTAGCGGTGCGCCCGTACGCTGCTTCACCAGCACCGTGGGCACGTTGAAGACGTCAGTGATAATCTGACGCCAGAGATCACTTACCGCACCGCCCTCATTGAGCACCAGCGGGTAGTTGATCGGCAGGCCCGATTTCACAATCAGCTGGAAGGAGTCATAGAGCGCATAGGCCACCGCCTCCATCATCGCCCGCACCAGATGCCCCTTGCCATGATGCAGCGCCAGCCCAAAGATGACCCCACGCGCGGCTGTGTCCCAGATCGGGGTCCGCTCGCCCGCCAGGTAGGGCAGGATGATGAGCCCTTCACTGCCGGGCGGAATCTTGGCCGCTTCCAGGTTGAGCAAATCGTAGGCGCTGATGCCTAGCACGCGTTCCGTTTCCATCTCCATCTGCGAGAAATTGTCACGCAGATAGCGCAGCGATTGGCCGCCGGTGGTGGTCGATGGAATCGTCACGTAGCGGTTGGCCGAGTCAATGGTATAGGCCAGGTTGATCATGGAGAGACCCACGTCGGAGAAATTGAAGTCGCGGCTGGTGTGGATCACGCCAAAGTTGCCCACCGTGCCCAGGTTGCTCATGAGGTCGCCCGGATCGGTGATCCCTGCGGCGATGCAGGAGGCGTTGAAGTCGACCTGGCCGGCGGCCACGGGCGTGCCGGGGGCAAGACCGGTTTCCGCTGCGGCCGCTCGGGTCACGTCGCCAATGATCTCCTCGGAACGGCGGATCTCGGGCAGGATCGCCGACGAGATGCCGATGTCGTCCAGCATCTGCTCGTCGAAGCGCTCGTTGAGCAGGTCGTAGGCCACGCCATAAAAGACCGCGCCGCCATGGCAGACCACATTTTCACCCGTCAACTTGCGCGTGATGAAACCGTCGATGGTCAGCGCCTTGTCGATGCGGGCGAAGGACTCGGGCCGATTGCGCTGCTCCCAAAGCAGGTTGACCAGCGAAGGATGATCTTCGATGCGATTGGCGGTTAGCTGCTGGATGCGCGCTTCGCCGATCTCATCCTGGAGCCACTGGACCTCGGCGGTGGCGCGCCGGTCGAGCAGGTTATAGGCGCGTTCGATGGGATTGCCCGCGGCATCGACCATGACCATGGACGGCAGCGCGGACGAGACGGCCACGCCGCGGATGTCCCGCGGGTCAATGCGCGCCTTCTCCAGACACTGCTGGATCATGCGACAGGCCACGGCCCAGTAGCGATTGGCATCGTGTTCAGACCACCCGGGCTGTTCGTGATAGAACGGGTACTCCTCGAACGCGGCGCCAAGTACAGTGCCTTCGACGTCAATGATACATGCCTTGGCGCCGCCGGTTCCATAGTCAATGCCCAAGAGAAAATCAGCCATCACACCCCTCTTTTCTGATAGATTCCCGGATTGTGATCGAACGCGAATTGAGCGGATTAGGCGCATATGCGTTCGATCCGCGTTCGATCCAACCGTTATTTACGCACGAGATCAGATGTTGCGCCGGACGGATGGGTCTGGGCCAGCGTCGCATTGTCAAAGCCGCGCAGCGTTTTGGCTGCCAGGCAGAGCGCGTCGCAGATCGCACCGGCCGAGAGCGTGCTGCCCATGGGGTAGATGCCGTCGCCCTCCGCCTCGACCATGTTTGGCTGTGCCAGGACGATGTCGCTCAACGCGCCCAACTCGGAGTCCGGCGTCCAGGTCAGGCTGATCACTTGGCCGCCGCGCTTGCGGGCGACGCGTGCGAAGTCGTTGATTTCGGCACTGCGACCCGCTTTGGAGAGGGCGATCAGGATGTCGCCCGGCGCTATCGACGCCGAGGGTCCGTGCAGCGCATCGGCTGGATGGACGAAAAAGGCGTGCATGCCGGTCGTGGCAAGCAGGTGCGCAGCGCGGCGGGCGATGGTGCCCGAAGTGCCTGAACCGGTCGTGAAGATCACGCCAGGGCATTCGGCGAGCAAGCGTACGGCTGTCACGAAGCTGTCGTCAAGCAGGGCAGCCGTTGCCGTCACCGCCTCGCCTTCGGCGCGTATTAAAGATTGAGCCTCTTTCAAAATGGTTTGATCGTCCATCAGTTTGTTCCTTCTCGTATTGGTCAGCTTTAATCGTCTATTGAACCGCTGGTCATAACGTTCCCGGCACGGCGTCCAGAGCTTTGGGGGAGCCGTAATCGCTCCAGGACGTGCCGGGGACGCGGTAGGTGCAAAGTCGGTGGTTTTCGAAGCGTCAACAAAGTCTAGGAGCGTTTATGCACGCTCTTGCGCCGGCATCGCGAAGCCGTTGGGAAAACTAGAATCCAGCTGATACTCGGCGATTCGCTCCATGAATCTCAGATAGTCGATGCCGTCACGCGCCGCGGTGTCGGCGTCTGGGACCATGGGCGCGCTTTCGATGGTGCAGTAGCCGTCATAGTTGCTGCGCTTCAAGGCGCGCATGACGGCTTTGAAGTCGGTCTTGCCATAGCCTGGCGTGAGCGAGTTGGAGTCGCGGAAGTGGAGGTGCCAGAGCAGGGGCTGGGCTTCCAGCACCGCCTCAATGGGATCCAATTCCTCCATGTTAACGTGGAACCAGTCGAGCTGGACGCCGATGTTGTCGCAACCGGTCAGCGCGATCATTTTGCGATGGTTGCGTGCCGTATTGACGAATTTGCCCATCTCCAAATGATTGGTCGCCTCGAAAACGAGCAGCATATCGCGCTGCTTGGCGTAGGCCGACATGCGCTGGAGCGCGTCCACGGCCACCGACGTGGCCTCATCCACATTGTCGGCCGTGATTGGTGCATGGATGGCGACGGCAATCGTCACGCAGTGGGCGTCCAACTCCGCAGCGAAATCGATGGAGGTCTTTGTCTCAGCAACGGCCAGGTCTGCGGTCTTGGGTTCAGTCAGCGTCTTGAATTCGGGCGAATAGGGATCCCACATTTCGCCCCAACACTCATTGACACAGGAGACCGCCAGCCCAAAGTCCGCCTTCAAACGCTGATGCGTTTCAACGTAAGCCTCCATGGAGACGCCCAGACCGTAGCGACCCTTGGGCGGCGCGATTTCGATGGCGTCGTAGCCATACTTCTTCAGCCGTGCGTAGGTGTGCTCCGGCTGGAGATAGGCCTCTTCTTGTCCAAAGGTGAGTTGGAAGTAGCTATACTTGAATTTATTCATACGGACGCTTGCTGCCTCCCGGTTGCTGATTCATTTGCCGCTAGCAGGCTGGCGGGGGGAAGATGAATAGGCCGCGGATTGCGCGGATCTGGTGGATTCAAGCGGATAAAACCAAGAAAATCCAGCTGTTTCAGCCTAATCCGCGGCCTATCTTTTGGGTCTCTCTGACAGGATACTGATGGTCAGAATGTAATGACCAATAGCCAATCTTCTGTGCTAGGCGTCGTGACTTGAATCGTCTCCTTGCCGATCAACAGTGCCGCGTCGAAGCGCTCACCCCGGCGCGGATCGATCCACTGCGCTGCGCTTGGTGACTGTCCGCTGTTTGCGTGCAGCGTGATTTCGCCGCCGGTAGGCAGATAGGCCACCACAAGATCCTGGTCCGTGCTCTGCGCCACCACCACCGTTTCTCCTACATTGTCTGGCGCAGACCTTGCCGCCAGTAACTCCGGCGCCGGCCGCAAGGTCTGCCAGGGCAGTGAGGTGAAGAGCTCTTGCAGTACTGTCATCTGCCCGGCGCCCGGCAACTGCAGCGCGTCTTGCCAGGGCAGGGCGCGCCCGGAATCCGGATGGGCCACGGGCGGACCGCTGCCGTCATCCCAGCCCCACACGCCATGACCGCCATAGCTAACGCCCGCCGTTGGTGAAACCAGGAGGCTCCAGTAGGATGCCCGGCGCACATCGAACGCATCGAAGGGGTGGCTATGGTCGTTGATGGCAACGTGACCTTCGTAATTCGGCTCCAGGTTGATAACGGGCCAGGCGCGCTCCTTCTGCCAGGCCGTGGCCGGCGGACCGTTTACGATCCAGGCCAACGACTCATCGTCACCGTAATGGCAGCTCTGATAGCCAATGAAGTCCAGCCACGACTCCCCTTCAAAGTCGGCGCCGTACCACTGCTTGCCGGACGGGTGCAGGGTCACCGGTGCGTGATCGATGTCGCCGAAGACGGCTTCGCCGATCCGCTGCCAGCGCGCGGCGTGCTCGCCGGTATAGACGCCATCGCCCGGTAAAATCCATACCACCGGGTTGCCGCCCCAGCGGGCGACCATGTAGCGTGCCAGCAAGATGCACTGATCTTCCGGCAAGGTCAAGCCCGGATTGATGGCCATCACCTCGGGCGGCCCCCACACGGCCGCCCAGAGCAGGACCGGCACGCTGAGCAAGCCGGCCTGGGTCAGCGCGTCCTGTTTTTGATCCAGACGCTGATAGACGACCGGGTCGACTGCAATCGCTTCATGACCGGAAAAAGGCAGCCGCTGATGGATGTCGCCCTGCGGTGCGCTGATCCACTGGGCGCCGACCCATTGCACGGCCGTGAATTTCTGCTGCGTACGTACATCGACGTAGTGCTGCCAATCGGGCTCGGTTGAGAGCAGCGGCCCATTCCAGCAGGTGTCGGCGAGCCAGAAGAACGGTGTGCCATCTACATGTTCCAGGTGACGGCCGTTGCGCGCGACGCTGACGGGGCCGTGCCGTTGGAAGACCGTCGACTCGGCGTTGATGTCGCCCTCACGGCACTCAAAGTCAGCAACGATGTCATGCAGTCCTTGATTCGTGGTATCGCTGCATTGCGTGCGGTAATGCCACGAGCCGACCTCCGTGGGGATGAAGCGCACACGCCAGATTCGTCCGCCATCCCAGAAGCCATAGACGTGATGTTGCCTGCCCGATGGCGCAGTAAAGGTGACACGAAGCTCAGCGTCTTGCAACGGGTTATCGTACTCGGCGTTGCTCGTAAAATTTGCCTGAAAGCGATCCCAGCGGGATATCGATGGAAGGGAAGTCAATGTGTATGGTTCCTCTATTGGGTAGGCTGGCGGCGCATGACTCTTTTTGTCAGATTGAGCTTAATCGCCGCCCGTTGAATCCGGCAACGCGCCCTCGTCCATGCGGATGTTGCGGCGGCGCAGCTTTTGCAGCTGCATGTTGCGGAAGGCGTCGAGCAGCACGGCAAAGAAGATGATCGCAGCCATGATCAGCGGCTGCAGATAGATGTCCACCCGCGTATAGACCAGACCGCTCTGAATCATCTGGATCAGCACTGCGCCCAGCACTGTGCCGGGGAAGACGGTGCCCACGCCGCCGAAGAGGCTGGTGCCGCCCAGCACGGTGGCAGCGATGGCGTTGAACTCATAGCCTTCACCGAGGCCGGGAATGACCACGCCCTGCTGGGCTACGGCTACAAAGCCGCCCAGCGCGGCGGTGATGCCGCTGATGATGTAGACGGTACCGATGACGCCCCGTACATTGATGCCGGCCTTCTGCGCCGACTCCTCGTCGTTGCCCACAGCGTAGATGCGCCGTCCCAGCGGCGTCATGGTGAGAATGATGTGACCGATCAGGACGACGACGGCAAAGATGAAGGTGGGCAGGGCCAGGAAGCCCAGAATTCGGGTATGACCAAGGTCGAGCATGGCGTCGGGGACGGGAATGGTGACCGAGCGGGTGAAGAGCAGGGCCAACCCCTTGCCGGCCACCATGGTGCCCAGTGTTGCCACGAAGGGGATGACGCGCACGCGGGTAATCAGCAACGCATTGACGGCGCCAAAGAGTGCACCCACCACCAGGCAGGCCAGGAAGGCGGGCAAGACGCCAAAGCCGAAGTCCTGCATGAGCAGCGCCGCCACCGCGGTGGAGAGATACATGTTGGAGCCGACTGAGAGGTCGATGCCTGCGGTGAGGATGACGAAGGTCATGCCCACGGCGACGATGCCGATAAAGGAGGCCTGCTTCAAGATGTTGTCAAAGGTCTGCAGCGCAAAAAAGCGCGGCGAGAGCAGGCCAAAGATCAGAAAGACGACCACGAAGAGGATCAGCGTCGTGTTCTGCAAGATCACCTGGGCGATGCGGTTGCCGTTTTTCATGAGCCGTTCTCCCGGAATGCTGCGCGCAGGAGGAGTTCTTTGGCGAATTCCTCCCGGTCAAAGATGGCCTGCACTTCGCCGTTGCTCATGACCATGATGCGGTCACACATGCCCGTGAGCTCTTCCAATTCCGACGAGATGAACAAGATGCCGGCGCCATCGGCCGCAAGCTGGTTGACGATGCTGTAGATTTCAAACTTGGCGCCCACGTCGACGCCGCGCGTGGGCTCGTCGATGATCAGAATTTCAGGCGACTCCATCAGCCACTTGCCAATCACTGTCTTCTGCTGGTTGCCGCCGCTCAGCGTCTTGACGGCCTGGCCGCGTACGTCCGCGCTCTTGATGCGCAGGCTCTCCGCCGTCTGATCGATGGCGTTGTAGTAAGTGCCCTCACGAACGGGCATCATGACCGCCCGGGCGTATGCGGGCAACGAAACGAGGCCGATATTCTCGGCGATGGAGATATTCATCATCAAGCCTTCGTCACGCCGATTCTCGGTGACGAAGGCCATGCCGTTGGCGATGCTGGCCCGGGCAGAGTGCTTCTTCTGCACCGCGCCGTCTACGCTGATCTCGCCCCGGTCAGACTCCTCCAGCCCGAAAAGAATGCGCGCCATCTCCGAGCGCCCCGACCCCATGAGGCCAAAGACGCCCAGGATTTCACCCTTGTGGAGCGTGAAATTGATATCTTCAATAATGCCCTGTAGCGATAGCCCCGCAACGGTCAAGACCGGCGTTGCGGTCGGGCCGGAGATGCGCTCGGGATAGAGTTGCTTGATGTCCCGGCCGACCATGGAGGAGATCATGCGGTCGATGGTGAAATCTCCCTGCTCGCCATAGTCGACCAGCTCGCCATCACGCAACACGGCAATCTCATCGGCTACGCGCATGACGTCGCCCAAAATGTGGGAAATATAGATGATGGCGGCGCCGTCGGCCCGCAGTCGCTCGATCAGCTCGAAAAGATGCTCCGTTTCCCGGGCCGTGAGCGACGTGGTGGGCTCGTCGAAGATAATGACGCGCGCATCGACGCTGAGCGCTTTGGCGATTTCCACAAGCTGCCGCTCACCGGGCGAGAGCTTTTCGACCAGCGTGTCGGGCGTAACATCAAGATCGACCGCCGCCAGGTAGGTCGCAGTCGCGCTGCGCATCTGCCGCCGGTTGAGCACCGGCATCCAGCCCATGCGCGGAAAGCCGTCGATAAAGATGTTTTCGGCAATGCTCAGGTTGGTGAAGAGATTCAGCTCCTGGTGAATGAAGGCGATGCCCTCGTCGTAGGCGTCGCTGGGCGTACGTGGCGTGTGGGGCTTGCCGCCTAGGGTCATGCGCCCGCGATCAGGCTGGTGCACGCCGCCCAGCAGGTTCATGAGCGTGCTCTTGCCCGCGCCATTTTCGCCGACCAAACCGAGAACTCTGCCCGGGGCCAGGCTGAGCGTCACGTCGTTGAGCACCGGTACGCCGAAGAAGGATTTGCTGATTGCCTCGAAGGAGACCATGGGTTCGCTCATTTTTTCCTTCCTACGCATTGGCCCGCAGGCGAGTGCGGGCAACATCCAGGGTCGCGGCCAGCAAAATGACCGAACCCTTCACAATCTGCACCCAGAAGTAGGAGAGATTGAGCAGGTTGAGGCTGTTATCGAGCAAGACGAAGAAGAGCACGCCAAAGACGGTCCAGATGATCTTGCCTTTGCCGCCAAAGAGACTCGTGCCGCCGATGACGGTGGCGCCGATGACGTCTAGCAGCAGCGTCGCGCCCAGCGTAGGCCGGCCTGCGGCCAGGCGCGCGGAGTAGAAGACCGAGCCGACGGCAGCAAAGAAGCCGCTCAGGATGTAGGCCGTAATAATGACCCGGCGTACCGGTACGCCGGAGACCCGGGCGGTCTCGATATTGGTGCCGACGGCATAGAACCAGCGCCCCAGGACCGTGCGGTTGAGCAACCAGCCCGCGGCAATCGCCAGCGCGCCGACAATAAAGAATGAATACGGAAAGAAGCCAATTTGACCTTGACCGATGGCAATGTAGCTCTCGGGCAGGTAGATAATGTTTTCGGATTTGACGAGGTAAATGGCCAGCGCACTGAAAAACATCATGCCGACCAGCGTGACCATGAAGGGCGGCATCTTCAAGCGTGCAACTGCCGTGCCGTTGAACCAGCCGATCAACGCCCCAATCAAGAGCATCGCCAGGATGGCAACGGGCATGGCCCAGGGGCTGCCGGCCAGCGGGCCGCCCGATTCGCTCAGGAGAATGCCCCAGAGCGGGGCTTTTTCGAAGAGAACCGGATCCAACTGGCTCGTCATGATGGCGGCGCCGATGACGCTCACCAGCGCCATGATGGACGTCTGGGACAGATCGATGCCGGCGATGATCAGCACAAAAGTCTGACCGATGGCGACGGCAAGCAGCGGCCACATGTTGGAGAAGATGTTGCCCAGGTTTTGCGGGCTGGCGATGCGCGGGATAAAGGGCAGCAGGATCAGAAAGTAGGCGATGCTCAAATAGAGCACAAAATATTCTGAAAGCAGCAGCTTGCGTAACACGCTTCTCAGGCGATTTTCGCCGCCGCCCCCTGCCGGTTTGTCCGCTTCGCTCGATGTCGCCGGGGCGTCGTTCACCTTGGCATCCATCATCAGTTTGTCCTCCACAATAAAGTGCGTTAATCTGGCCTGCGGTTCAGGCGCTGCCGGCAGCGTTCTTCTCACGGGCGGCCACCGGCAGCACCTGGTCAAGGGAGTGGAGCAGGGGGTCAACCCTGCTTCACTCATCTTCTACTCCATAAACGGTCGATCCAGGCTCCCGCCGCCTTCGACGAAGAGCTTGCAGCCCCACATGTCCTCGGCGCGCTCTTCCCAGTTGGCCTGGGTAAGGGCGAAGCCGGGATCATCCATCCAGTTCTCGGGCGTGGTTTCGCCCGCCTCAATGGCCTCGAGCATCGTATTCATGATCATATCGGCCTCGAAGAAGAGGTCCTGTACGCCGGTGGCGTCTACGAAGCCCTCGGTCATGAGTTCACACGCGCGGGTGTCGCCGTCCAGGCCGCCCAGAATCACGTGGTTCTCATCGCCGACGACCTGCCACTTGCCCAGCGGTTCCAGCACGGAACGAATCATGGGATACATGAAGTCAGACGAAGTGAAGAGGAAGTCCACTTCAGGATTGGCCTGCATGGCCGCTTCCAGGTTCGAGAGCGCCAGCGCGCCGTCCCACTTGGTGGGGACTTCGATCACTTCGTTGAAGAGGTCAGGGTTGGCCTCAATCACGTTGTAGAAGCCCTGGCGTCGGCCCACGGCATTGGGATCGCCCAGGTCGCCGACCATGATCAGCGGCGTGACCTTGCGGCCCAGCGCCTTGGCCTCTTCCGCCATGTGCTCGACAGCTTGCTGGGTGATCACTTCATTGTTGGCCACGATGACGAGCGTCGGGTTGGAGTCATTCGCCGGCGGGCGGTTGAAGACGCCAATCGGGATGCCGGCCTTGTTGGCCTCGCCTACGATCGTCACGGCGCTTTCACCATCCTGCGGGATGATGATGATGCCGTCTACTTCCTGGGCAATGCAGTCTTTGACCTGCTCGAGTTGCTTGTTGGCGTCTTCATTGGCGTTGCGCTCAATGACGTTGACGCCCAGGCCGCTGAGCGTTTCCACAATGGCCTTGTGACCGGCAACCCAGAACTCAGTCTCCAGATCCTGGTACGCGAAGCAGATCGTCAGGCCATCCGCTTCGCCCATGGCCGCGTCGCCGCCATCGGCTGCCGGAGCCGGTGCTGCAGGTGCAGCACACGCGGCCAGCACGGCGATCACCAAAACGAGCGAAAGTACTGTCAAAAGTCGTTTCATTGGTCTGTCTCCTTCATCTCTTGAGAACGAAATGGTTGAAAACAACATTGTTTGGATCGTTAGATCGTTGGATCGTGTGTGCATTGGCAGGGATAGCATCCTCCTCATGGTGAACGAACAGCGAAAATGATGATGCGGACGATAAGCAAATGAGCAACAAGGCGTCCGGGGATTTCTGCCGCTTCTTCGATTCGAACAGGGCTGACACTATCAGCCCTGTTCGAATTAGCCTTGATGGTCTTACGCTTGATACCCTCAACCCTGGTGATAGTAAACGTCCCAATCCAGATACTCTTCGAACGCTTCCGCCAGCACGCCGGCCACGTACGATCGGTTCATGGCGCAGTGATGGGCGAAACCGTTCTTGCAGATATGACGCATGAGCGCCTGGAGTTCCGGCACTTCGACTACGGCGTGGCTGCCGGAGATCTGCGAGAGCGGATCGTCGGTAAAAGCGCCTTCGCCCACGTAGGTCTTGATGCGGCCCTTGCGGTCGTCGGTTTCAATACGCGCATAGGTCAGCGGTCCGGCCGGCGAGCGTCCCTGGATGGCGCCCCAGGTGTTGTCGGAGCCGAGCGTTGCGCCCAGCACTTCGGCCGAGATCAGTTCGATTTCGGAGACGACGCTCTTGGGCCAGTTGCCGCAATGGAAGTAGAGGCACTTGTCCGGCTCATCGTTGTAGTTGTTGTTCCAGTCGACCAGCGCGCTGGGCGTGCCCGAGGCAAGCTGGAGCGCGTACATGGCGGCCACGCCGGCAATGTCCACTTCGCAGGCGCTGGGCATGAGCTTGTCGCTCATCATGCTCATAATCGTGCAGGAGTTGATGCCATAGTTCTTCTGCAGCGATTCCCAACACTGGATCGCCGTGGCGTTGATGTCGTACTCCGCCATCCAGTCGGAGATGACGATGCCCAGCTTGGCCATGAGCACAAGGCGATCATCGGGCGCCTTGGTGCCGGGAACGTAGGCGTTGATCTCTTCCAGCTTGGCTTTGACGCGTGCGTCGCTGTCGCCGATCATCTGGGCGTTGCCAAAGACTTCGGAGAGGTCGATGGTTGAGACGTTGATGCCCGATGCCTCCAGGAGCTTCTCGCTGTAGCGTACGGTCTGGAAGGCGTTGGGTCGTGCGCCTACCGCGCCCAGGCGGGCGGTGCTCATGCCCTTGACCACATTGCAGAGTTGCACGAAGCGACGCATTTCATCCTTAAATTCTTCGCTTTCCGGGGCAACCGTGTGGTTTTGGGTGACGCTAAAGGTGATGCCGTACTGATAGAGGTCGTTGCAGACCGAGATCTTGCCGCAGAAGGCATCGCGCCGTCCGGCTACGGTCAACTCATCGGTGGTGTCGGGAAAGGCGTGCACCAGTACCGGCACGGTCAGACCCGACAGGCGGATGGCGTCGGCGATGCCTTTTTCGTCGCCGAAGTTGGGCAGCGACACGAGGATGCCGTCGATCTCGTCCCGATGCTGCTTGAAGAGCGCGGCGCACTTTTGCGCATCGGCCCACGTCTCGACCACGCCCAGATTGGTCGTCTCCTCGTCCACGATGACCGTGTTGACGCCAAACTCAGCCAGCTTGTCCAGGATAATCTTGCGACCGGCGCTGACCAGCGAATCGGCAAAAAAGTTGCGGTTGCCGATGATGACGCCGAGGGTGATTGTTGGCATTTCCATAGTTTCTCCTCCAAAATGGCTCGATGCAGCGGGAATCAGATCGTTGCTTGACTGGGTTGGTTAGGGTAAAAAGACCGCCTTCAATGTCTGTCCGGCCAGGGCCATTTCGGCCCCCTCTTTGAAGTCGGCCAGCGGGAAGCGATGGGTGATCAACTCGTCGACCGGAATGCGGCCCGAGCTGACCAACTGAACGGCCTGGCGATAGTGGCGCGGCGCAAAAATCGTGGCGCCGATCAGGTGTAACGCGTTGTAGTGGACGATGTTGAGGTCCACGCCCGGCTTGCTCTCATCCTTGGGCAGCCCGCCAAAGAGCAGGATGCGCCCGCCCTTGCGCGCCATCTCCACGGCTTGCACCGGTGCGATCGGGGCCGGCGTCGCCGTGATGATCACGTCGGCGCCCTTGCCGTCAGTCAGCCGCCGCACTGCGGCGACCAGATCCGTCTCTGCGGCGTTGATCGTGGCGTCCGGTGCGAATGGCTCGGTCATGGCCAGGCGCTCGGCGTTGATGTCGGCGATGAAGACTCGATCGGCGCCGTGGATGCGTGCCAGGCTGGCATGAATGCAGCCGATGGGACCGGCTCCAATGATGACTACCGTGTCGCCGAGTCCGACCTGCCCCTTTTCCTGAGCGTTCAGGCAGGACGAAATCGGTTCAGCGATGGCCGCGGCGGCAGGATCGACGCCCGACGCCACCTGCTCGATCGTACCCAGCGTGACGGCGGCCGCGGGGATGGCGATCTGCTCGGCGAAGCCGCCCGGCCAGGCCTGGGCGATTTCGCGATAGCTCTCGCATAGCTCATAGCGCCCCTCGCGGCAGAAGTCACAGCGTCCGCAATAGGCAAGCGGGCCCACGCTGATTAGGTCGCCTGCCTGCCAGGGGCCTGCATAGCCCGGCCCGACCGCGCTCACTTCGCCGCAGATCTCATGGCCGATCGTCCATGGCAGGGTCACCTTGCGGTGTCCGGAGCGCAGCGTGCGCAGATCTGACCCGCACAAACCGCACGCCTTGACGTCAAGAAGTAGCCCGCCCGCCGGCGCCTCCGGCGGGGCAATCTCTTCAACTGCGAAGTCCATCGGTGCACGAACGACAACAGCCTTCATAGCAAAACCCTGGTGAATTGTGGGGAGCGTTCAAAAATTGACGATTGAAGATTGACGACTGCCGATCGTCTTACAAGGCATTCTGGAGCTGGCGCAACTGGTAGACCAGCGTCGACGGATCGGGTGTAAAGTTCGCTTCGGTCAACATTTCGCCCTTGGCGATGTCCTGCGTTACGGTGCCGCCGGGGGTGAGCCCCATGGGGATACCGCGGTGCGCACGGGCGTCCTCAAACGTGTAGATCCGGCTAAAAAAGTCAAAGCCGCCGATGCCGTCTACGCTTTGGCCCACCTTGAGATCGTGCTTGGCAATCGCCACCAGTTCGGCCGTCATCGCCCGGGGAACGAGCACGCTCTCGCCGTAGATGACCGCCTCGGCCACGGCCTGGGGCGTCTCGATGCTGCACAGGTGGAAGGGGCGATAGAGCGTGTAGTAGGGACCGTTGCCCATGGAATAAAAGGCCATGTCCTCCCGCGTACGCTCGTCGTCGGTCGTGACGATGGCGAAGACACCCGGCGCCACCTTGCCCGTCGAATATTCGACGCAACCCCGGCGGGAGAGGATGCCGCCGTCGGCCTGCGGTACCAGCACCTTGTTGAGATCGGGGACATCAACCGCCTGGCCGTGTGCGCCAGGCACATCCGGAACGAGTCCCGTGGCGTTCGCCATCGCGGCCAATTCCACCATGGTCTTGGTACCATCCTTGAATGCCGAGAGCATCTTGGGATTCATGTTCTTGCGCTCGGCTTCCGCCCGGCAGGTCTCCGGCGTCGCATAGAAGTCGATTGGATTGTTTTTCCCCTTGCCCAGGCAAACCATTTCAAAACCGAGGCTGACCGCAAAGTCGTAGAGCTGCTTGCAGACGCCGGGCTCATCGCCGGTGGACGCGGTGTAGACGCAGCCAACCTTCTGGGCCAGATGGCTGAGCATCAAGCCGACCGTGACGTCGGTCTCCACATTGAGCATGATCACATGCTGGCCGGCCATAATGCTGTGCCAGGCGACCTGGGCGCCCACGTCGGTCACGCCGGTCGCCTCCACCACAGCGTCGATGCTTTCCATCTGGGCGAGCAGCAACGCGTCTTCGGTGACAACATAGTGACCCTCGGCCAGCGCGTCCTGCGCCGGGCCCGGCTCGTTCGTCACGCAAATGGCGGCGCGGGGGATGCCCAGGGCTGCGAGCGTGTTGAGCGGGCGGTTCACGTCAATGTCGGCAATTGCCGCCGTGATCAGTCCCGGCATCTTGTGGGTGATATGCACCATGCCGGAGCCTTCCTGCCCACACCCGACCAGACCGGTGCGGATGGGGTTTCCTTCAGCCTGTCGTGTTTGCAAATGCTTGAGCAGTTCCATGCAGTATCTCCTTGCCTGCAAGGGGGAGTTGGGTAAAACGAGTTTGGCTACGCGTCGTCCGCGTTTGCGGAGCGCACGGTTGCTACGGCTGGTTCGGGCTCTATCAGAAGTCGCTGCGCGGTCGCTTCATCGGTGATGAGCACGTTGATCAGCTTGCCCAGGACGGCCCCGCGCACCACCTCAAACTTGCCCTCTCCGCCCGTCACGCCGATAACGCGGGGGATGCGTTGGATCTCGGCGAGGTCGAGACCGATAATGCGTTCGTTGATCGGGTGGTCGATGGGTTGTCCGGCCCCATCGAAGAAGCGGAGGGCGATGTCGCCGACTGCGCCGGCGGCGTGCAGTTCGGCCAACGTCTGTTCGTCGAGAATGCCCGCTTCGAAGACGACCGAGCCGGGCTGAGGAGCGCCCACGCCTACTACGGCGAGGTCTGCGGCTGCGGCTACGCGCAGGGTTTCAGCGATGTTTTCATCTTGCAGAAGACCGTCGCGCACCACGGGGCTGTTGACGATGCCGGGCGCTGGCAGCAGGCGCATGCGCGCGCCCAACGTTTGGGCCATGCGCAGGGTCAAATCGGCGCCATATACTTCGGCATCGACATTGCCCAGACCGCCCAACATTTGCACGACACGACTATCGGGCAAGTTTTGGGGCGCCAGCGCATCGACGACGCCGAGCAGGGTACTGCCCCAACTGATGGCGATGGTCAGGTTATTGGCCAGCGAGCGCGCCAGGTAGTCTGCTGCTGCGGTTGCCAACAACGTGGTAACGATATGTGGATCGGTACTCGGCACGGAGATGATGATCGCCTCGTCCAATCCGAAACGTGTCTCCAACTCGCGCTCCAGGTCGGCGTGGGAGTTGGGCGGCGGCGTGATCGTGATCTGCACGACCCGACTCTGACGCGCCTGCTGGAGCAGACGCGATACTTTGATGCGCGAGAGCCCCAGGCGCTTCCCGATCTGGTCCTGGGTGAGACCATCCTCGTAGTAGGCCGTGGCGATCTTGTAGAGCAAATTCATGTCAGGTGACATAATGTTGTCTCTGGAGTGTTCATGTGAACATGTTTGTGCAGGTGAACGATTGTATCCTACCATATGCTTCGGGGTGCGTCAAGTGTTCATTTGTGATCAAGTGTTCATTTTGGGGTGATTTGACCATCCCATACAGGAAGAAATGAGGGGTAAGAAGACAGACTGTTGGCGAAAGCCCTGCTTTTTGCTACCAGGATAATGCGGAGGAGGGATAGCGGAAGCGGGTCGCGAGCCGTGCCGCAGATACATGGTGCAATTGTGGCAGGGTGCATACACGCAGAGGGATCAAGCCCGTTCGACTCCAGGTTTCGTCCCCTGGTTTCGGGCTTGCCTTAAGCCATATCGTGTTCGCATGGCGAGAGGCAGGGGCAACTGAATCGGCTTGAGCCGATTTTCTGTACCAGGCGACGGTTGGAAACCGTCGCCTGGTTGCTCGGCTACGCTCGGCTGGGCGCCACCGGATGAATCCGGCGTCTGCCACGGGAAACGGGCTCAAGCCCGTTGGTCGAGTGACTTATGGGTAAAGTTAGGCTTACGGGATGGGGACGCCCTGCGCTTCCACGTAGAGCGCATAGACCGACTGGCTGGCGGTCATGAAGAGGCGGTTGCGCTTGACGCCGCCAAAGCAGAGGTTGGAGACAACTTCGGGCAAATGAATGCGGCCAATCAGTTCACCGTCGGGACTGAAGATCTGGACGCCATCGTGGCCTTCGCCGGCCCAGCCTGCGGCCGTCCACAGGTTGCCGTCCACGTCACAGCGAATGCCGTCCGTCCCAGCCGGACTTGTGTCGCAGAAAGGGCGGCCGGCTGTCAGTCGCGCGCCGTCTACCACGTCGTAGGCCCAGATCGGACGGCGCTGCCCTGAAGCGAGCGGCGGGCCGGTGTCAACCAGATAGAGCTTGCTGTAGTCGGGCGAGAAGCAGAGCCCGTTGGGGCGCGCCAGCGCATCGACCACAACGGTAGCTTCGCCCGTCGTGGGATTGAGCCGATAGACGTTGGTCGGCAGCTCAAACTCGGCCTTGTGCCCCTCGTAGTTCATCAGGATGCCATAGCCGGGATCGGTGAACCAGATATGCCCGTCGGGATGAACGACCACGTCATTGGGCGCGTTGAGCCGCTTGCCCTCAAAGCGGTCCATGAGCACAGTGATGGTCCCATCATGTTCGGTGCGGGTGACGCGGCGCGTATCGTGCTCGCACGAGATCAGCCGGCCCTGGCGGTCGCGCGTATGGCCGTTGGTGTAATTGGATGGCTGGCGAAAAACATCTACTGCACCCGTCTGCTCATGCCAGCGCAGGATCCGGTTGTTGGGAATGTCACTCCACAGCAGGTAGCGGCCATCGCCAAACCAGACTGGGCCTTCGCACCAGCGTGCGCCGGTGTAAATCCGTTCGAGCGTGGCGCTGCCCAGCACATATTGCTGAAAGCTCGGCTGAATCACTTCGATGGCGGGATCGGGGTAGCGCACCACATCGTGCGTCCAGTCGCGGTTCATTAGTCGGTCCATGGTTCCTCACATGTTCAAGTTACAGTACGGTTTCGTTGTCGCCGCCGCGGCCTTGGTGATCCGTGAAACGGGAAGACGCGAAACGTGCCGAGCGCTGCCGCTGGGCGGTCGTCGTCGGCCCGGATCAGGCCGCGGCCAAGCGTCAAGCATCCAGTTCAGCCGGTGGCGCGGCCTCCGTCAGCCAGCGTTCTGCTTCTGCCACCGCCTCACGGAGCGAACCCAATATGCGCTCTTCAGCCGGGAATAAATTCTCCTGACCCAGGACGTCCATCGCCCCCGTGCGTTCTAACTGCTCCATCACCGACTCGCTCACGTCGGAGATGATGAGCCGTCCTCCATTGGCTTGGAGCGCTGCCGAGTAGCGTTCCAGGACGCCGATGGCCGTGCTGCCGAGCGTTTGGCGGCCGCGCAGTGGGATGATCACTGCTGCGTGTTCGGCTTCATCCGCGGAGGGAGCTTCTTCCTCGAAGTCGCGTGCTGCGGCAAAAAAGAGGCTGCCACCGAGGTTGAGAATCGTCACTTCATTTGAAGGCAGAACGTCCGGGGCCGGCTGTTGCAGAAGGTCATTGTCATCCGTGGGCACAAGCTCGGTGATCGTCATGCGCTCCGCCGCCGTGAAGACGTAGAGCACGATGTGGAGCACCACGCCCAGGAAGATGGCCTGCTGCACGGGCAGGAAGAGCGTGGCGATGAAGGTCACGAGCATGACGACGCGCGAGACCAGATTATTGGTCCAGACGTCGCGGATCTGGTCGGGTTTGATCGACTGCACGCCCGCATAGATCAGGATGGCGGCCAGCGCTGTCATGGGTAGCATCTCGATCAGACCGGCGAAGAGCAACACGCCCAACGCCACAAAGAGGCCGGTAAAGATGTTGGCCCAGCGCGAGGTAGCGCCCGCGCCCACGACCAGGGCCGTCCCGGACAGAGAGCCGCCCAGCGGGATGCCCTGGAAGAAGCCGGCGACCGTGTTGGCCAAACCCTGGCCGCGGAAGTCGCCGTCGGCGTCAGGGAATTTGCCATCCGGATTGGGGTAGCCCTGGCTCACGCCTGTGGCCTGAACCAGGCCGATGATGCCGATGGCCATGGCCGGACCCAGCAGCGACGGAACCATGGCCAGGCCGGGCATTTGAGGGCGAGGCAGTGAACGCGGAATCTGCGCCGTGTCGCCAACCAGCGTCACGCTATCCCAATTGAGCAGACCCACCAGCAGTGCGCCGGCGGCCAGCGCAATCAACATCGCAAACGAACTGAGCCGCGTGCGGTCGAGGATCACAATGAGCGCGATCGTCAACATGCCGATGCCCAGAGTGAAAGGATCGATCAACTGCCAGTTGCGCGCCAGGTCGATGGTCTGGGCAACCTTATTGGATCCTTCAGATGCGTAGCCGGTAAAATCTGAGAGCTGAGAAAGAATGATGACGATAGAGATGCCGGTCAGAAAGCCGCGCATGACTGAGTTGGAGACGAATCTTGTCAAGAAACCAAGCTTGAGCAAGCCCAGCGTCAGCTGAAAGAGGCCCACCAGCACCGTCAGCGTGATCAGCGCCCGGATCTGGTCGTCGCCGGAAAAGGGGCGCAGCGCCTCCAACACGACCAGGGCCATGGCGCTGGTGTTGATGACGGCCATGTAGACCGAGCTGGTGAAGAGCGCCGCCACCGGCGTGCCAACCATCAGGTTGTAGAGGCCGTAGACTGGATTGACGCCCGCCAGCACGGCTGAGGCCATGCCGTCGGGGATAGCAGCGATCGCGGCAGTCAATCCCGCCAACAGGTCTTTGCCCACCGTCTTGCGATTGATTTTTAGGGACTCTAGCATGGGCTGCCTGTTCTCACTCGGGCGCTTGCCGGATTGGCGGTTGATTGGCGTCTAGCGCCAGAGCACGGATTCAGCTTCCGTCGCTTGCACGAGCCTGCGTGCCGCTTGCTGCACGGTGACACGGCTGTTGGCGCGGCGCAAGCGCAGGAAGAGCACGGCGATTGCACGCTCCCAGCCGCCCAAGTCGTCGACGATTTTGCGTGCCGTGCTGCGCATGGCCAGGCCTGATCCTTGCAGATACTGCCTGGACGTTGTGTCGAAGAGTGTCCTGGGGTCGTAGTGGCGACTCGTCGCCATGTCAAGGATGTGCAGATCCTCGTCCGCGTGGTTGATCGCGACGCGGAAGCGTGGCATCGCCAGCTGCGGCTCCTGCAGCACACGTTCGAGATACGCAACTGACTCTTCCTTGCGCACTGGGTAGCCAGTACGCAGGAGCGCATCTTGCATCGAAAAGGCCTCGCGCCAAGGGATGCCCACGACACGCCCGCATGCGCCAAAAAAGAGGTGGCCGGGCTGGTAGAGTCGGAGCTCGCCCACACGCAACCGCGGGTAACGATCCAGCAGCAACAGATCCACTGTTCGACGGATTTCGTCGATTGTGTCCAGCAGGCTCTGCCGACTGCTCCCGTCGGAGAGGGAGCGATTGGCGACAAAGAAGAATGGATCGGCCGGCGCGATTTCTGCAATGAGTTGCGTGCCCTGGAGACGCAACGTGACGGCAATACCATGAGGGGTTTGTCGGTTCATGACCGCCTCCAAGTCTTAATCTTTCCTCTGTCTTGACCACGCGCCAAAGCATTAGGCGTGACATTTTTCTGATTCTATCACAGAATGGCGTCGGGTGCATCTCATATGCGGCAATTGGGTGCATACCACATTTGCGGGGCTGCTCTAGAGAAAGCGACTGGTCCATTCGTGCACCGCCCCAAAAAAGGGATGCACCCGCGGCAATTCCAGGCCTGCCGGTGGATTCGGCAACCAGCCGAATGGGGCTCGATCCTCCCTGATAGCTCGGGCGTACGTCGTCAGCCCCGCTAGAATTGCCGTACCTGGTGCTGCATGTCGCTAACTTGGATCCATGGTACACTGAAGCTGTTCATCATTCACTCACCGGCGCGGGCAGTCAGCTCGGGTTGCAGCGCCGTCAGCTCGGAGGATTTCATGGAATATCGCTCACTTGGCCGAACCGGCATGCAGGTGTCAAAGCTCTGCTTGGGCTGCATGAATTTTGGCGGCCGCACCACGCCGGAAGATTCCTACGCCATCATTGACCGCGGGCTGGACGCGGGTCTCAACTTTCTCGATACGGCCAATGTCTACAGCCGGGGCCGTTCAGAAGAGGTCACCGGCGAAGCGCTCAAGCGCAATGGTCAGCGCAGCCGCATCGTCCTGGCCACCAAGGTGCACGGCAAGATGGATGATGACGACCCCAATATGGTGGGCAATACGCGGCGCAACATCATTGAGCAATGCGAGGCCAGCCTGCGCCGCCTCCAGACGGATTACATTGACCTCTATCAGATTCACCGCCCCCAGTCCGCCGTACCGATTGATGAGACGCTGCGCGCGTTGGATGACCTGATCCGGTCCGGCAAAGTGCGCTATATCGGCACCAGCACCTTTGCGGCCTGGCAGGTGCTCGAGAGCCTCTGGGTTTCCAAAGAATTGGGCCTGAACCGCTTTATCTGCGAACAGCCGCCCTATAACATCTTCGACCGGCGCATCGAGCGCGAGCTGTTGCCCATGTGCCAGAGCTATGGCATCGGCACAATCCCCTGGAGCCCAATTGCCGGCGGCCTCCTCTCTGGGCGCTACACGCGTGAGAACCAATCGCCGGAAGGCAAGCGCTACTCCAGCGGCGATCTGAACCCAATGCAGATGCGGCGCAAGAGCGACGCCATTTGGGACGTGATCGAAGCGCTGACCGAGATGGCCGCAGCCAAGGGCATCACCCTGGCCCAGCTTGCCCTGGCCTGGACCATCGACCGGCCTGGCGTGACCAGCCCGATCATCGGCCCGCGCACCGTGGCCCATCTGGACGACAATCTGGGTGCGCTTGACATCACCTTTAGTACCGAGGAACTGGCGGCTATCGATGAACTGGTGCCGCCGGGCCACATGGTTTCGCCTTTCTATGAAGCTGACTTCGGTCCGCAGGCTTATCGCTGGTAACTGATACTCTCCGCTGAAAGGAGCAACGCATGACGATCGAAAAACGGCCCTTTGGGGCTACCGGACACATGAGTACGGTCACACTGTTTGGCGCAGCCGCCTTGGGCAGCGTCAGCCAGGCCGAGGCTGATCAAACGCTGGATCTGCTGCTCGAATACGGCGTTAATCACATTGATGTCGCCGCTTCCTATGGCGACGCAGAGCTGCGCGTTGGCCCGTGGATGGCCCAACACCGTCAGGATTTTTTCCTCGCCACCAAAACGGGCGAGCGTACCTATGCTGCTGCCAAGGAAGAATTGCATCGCTCGTTGGATCGTCTGCGCGTCGATTCGATCGACCTGATCCAACTGCATAACCTGGCCCAGCTTGCGGACTGGGATGTGGCCATGGGGCCGGGCGGCGCGCTGGAAGCTGTCGTGGAAGCCCGGGAGCAGGGGCTGGTGCGCTTCATTGGCGTCACGGGTCACGGCCTCAACATCGCTGAGTTCCATCGCCGCAGCCTGGAACAATTTCCCTTTGACTCGGTCCTGCTGCCCTACAACTATCCCATGCAGCAAAATGAGCAATATATTGGCGAGTTTGAAACCCTGCTAGCCATTTGCAAGGAACGCAACGTGGCCGTGCAGACGATCAAGAGCATTACGCGCGGACCGTGGGGTCCTCAAGATCGCTGGGCCGCTACCTGGTATCAGCCCCTGCGTGACCAGGAGGACATCGATCGGGCCGTAAGTTGGGTGATCGGCCGGCCGGATATCTTCCTCAACACCGTGGGCGATATCCATGTCTTGCCCAAGGTGCTGGACGCTGCCGCACGCTTCGAGCGTCGCCCCACCGATGAGGAGATGTTCGGGATGGTCAAGGAAGAGAAGATGTCCAACCTCTTTGTTTCATAGGCAAGAGACTACAGGCTTTTTGCACTTAGATCCACAGAGCAGGCCGGAGGAGCACCGATGCCTCCAAACTGGGCTTTTTCTGTGGATCTCTGTGTTATCGCCGATTACACCTCAGCAAGGCACGTGCGATGACATTTGATCTCTTCTGTATGGGCCACGCCTGTTATGACCTGATCTTCACCGTGGACCACCATCCCGGACCTGACGAAAAATCACGCGCCGACGCCTTCATTAGCTGTGGCGGCGGGACCGCGGCCAACGGGGCCATGACCGCGGCCTGGCTCGGCTACCGCGTCGCATTCAGCGGCTACCTGGGCAACGACATCTACGGTCAGCAGCATCTCGATGAGCTGCACGCCGTCGGTATCGACACGACGCAGGTCGTGCGCGGCGTCGCGCCCACGCCGATCTCTTCGATCTTCGTCAAGCCCGACGGCGCCCGCTCAATCGTCAATTATAAGGGAGAGACCGACGGACTCACCGCCGCCGACGTGGCGTTGGATGAGGTGGACGCGCGTGTCGTTTTGCTGGACGGCCATCAGCCGGCGCTGGCGTTTGACGTCGCGGCCTGGGCCAGGGCGAGGGGAATCCCCGTTGTCCTTGACGCCGACACAATCAACGCGGGCAACATTCAACTGGCGCGGCGCTGCGATTACGTGGTGGCGACGCTTCATTTTGCCCTGGAATTCACGGGCGCGGCCACACCGCAAGAGGGGCTGGCCAACCTGGCTCGCTCCGTGCCCACCGCCGTCGTGACGCTTGGGGCGGACGGGCTCATCTGGCAGCGGGGCGACGAACAGGGCGAGTTGCCGGCATTTCCCGTTGAAGTAGTGGACACGACCGGCGCCGGCGATACCTTTCACGGCGCGTTTGCAGCCGGCGTGGCCGCCGGGATGGACTGGATCGATCTACTGCGCTACGCCAGCGCGGCCGGCGCACTCTGCTGCACAGGCCACGGCGCGCGTCTGGCCATTCCTACGCCGCAGGAAGTCGAGGCCTTACTGGCGGCAAATCCTTCCGCTTGAGCCTGCTCGCTGGCCGACGCTACAACGCGTCATGCCGCCAGTCGATATGCGGCGGCCAGGTAGGCAATCAGGACGTTGCCGGCTTCTTCAGCTGTGCTTCCGAAGGTCACGATGCCGTCTTCGTGCCCCCCCATGCCAAAGATGCCGCGTGTGCGCACATCGCTCTCGGCAAAGAGGCGCGCCACTTCAGCCGCCATCTCCGGCGTGCCGTAGGCAACGTCGGCCGCGGTCATGGGCACGTCCAGCTCCTGCGCCTGCTGCCAGATATGGGGCGAATGGGCATGCAGCACCCAACGAACGCTGTCGTCCAGGTCGTAGACCGTGCCGTGGGTGAGCGATTCGGATGACGGCTGAATCGGCCCGTGGCTGATCAGCAGGTTGCGTTTGGGGTAGTAGCCCGTCACCGTCGTGTACTGTTCGGGCTCGAGGATGGGCATGCCGCCCGTCTGCGTGCCGCTGATGACGAACGCACGTTGGTTGGCCGCACCATCGTAGGGCGGGCGGCGGCAGCTGATGTTGCCATAGCCGTACCCGCCATAGCGGGCGGGATCCTGGCCAATTAGCTCCAGTTGATAGAGAATGCGCCGCCATCCATTCAGTTCGGCCAGCTCGGCCATGGGCAGGGCCGAACTCTCCTCATGCTCCATCGAGAATTTGATGACTCCTTCATCGCTCGCCATATCTGCTCCTTACTCATTTATGTACATGGTTGCTCTTTGCCGTTTTCCGGCCAGCAATTTTGATGATTCATATTGTCTTGCACATGACACCGGTCTATGCGTTAGGCCTGTTTGATCGTAGCACGGTCCTGGGGTGGAAGCCAAGCCAAAGCCAACTCATCAGCAAGCGTCGAATCGTACGCTCACCGGCTTGCTGCGCGTCGCCGATCTGGAAAGCTTGTGGTTTTCGCAATTCTTTTGAAAGGCTTTTGCCTTGGTCGGGTTGGGGATTGCATAACGGTTTTTGCTGTGGTATTGTTTCTTAAGCTTATTTCTTCGAGACTTTTATTTACTCTTCATTGAAGGGTGGTGATCATGAGTGCCCTAACGGATTCCCTTTACCTCATGGCAAATCTGAATTCGTTTGCCCCCGATGTCCGGGCCCAAAGCCTGGCCGAAGTTGCAGCGACCGCGCCAGCAGCCGATGGGTTGTCCTATGATGCGGATGCCGCAGTCGCCAACATGCATTGTCACTCTTTCTTCTCCTACAATGCGTTGGGCCTGTCGCCGAGTGCATTGGCTGTCTTTGCCCGGGAAGAGGGGGTTGACCTGCTCGGAATCGTCGACTTCGACGTCATCGATGGCGTCGATGAATTCCTGGATGCCTGTGAGCTGCTTGGCGTACGCGGTGGCGCCAGCATTGAGACGCGCCTCTTTGTTCCCGAATTTGCCACGCGCGAGATCAATTCGCCGGGCGAACCGGGCGTCTACTATCACATGGGCGTGGGCTTTACCAGCAGCAGCGTGCCGGCAGCCGTCCAGCCTCTGCTCGATGATCTGCAGCAGCGCGCGCAAGCGCGTAACGAGGCCCTCGTTGCACGCGCCAACGCGTTTCTGGCCCCGATTGCCATCGACTATGAAGCCGATGTGCTGCCGCTCACGCCCAGCGGCAACGCCACCGAACGGCACGTTATTGTCGCCTATGTGGAAGCCGTAGAAGCCGCAGTCGATGATCCGGTTGAATTTTGGTCCGCCAAGCTCGACGTGGGTCGCGAACAGATCGAAGCGGTGCAGAATGTACCCTTTGGCCTGGTCAACCTGATTCGCAAGCGGATCATGAAGCAGGGTGGGGCTGCCTATGTGCAACCCGGCCCCGATACCTTCCCCAAGCTGGAAGAGTTTCACGCGCTGGTGCTGGGCGCCGGTGCGCTGCCTTGCGTCACCTGGCTTGACGGCATGTCGGAGGGCGAGCGCGCCATGGCCGAGCTGCTCGATCTGCTGATTGACAAGGGCGCAGCCGTACTCAACATTATTCCGGATCGCAACTGGAACATAACCGACCCTGCGCTAAAAGAGGCGAAGCTCCAGAATCTCTACGACGTGGTGGCGCTGGCGCAAGCACGCGATCTGCCCATCATCGCCGGCACAGAGATGAACAGCCCGGGGCAGCCCTTGGTCGACGATTTCAACGTGCCGGAACTGGCTCCCGTGCGCGACGCATTTCTAGATGGCGCACACTTTCTCTATGGCCATACCATGTTGGGCCGTCACGGGCAGCTTGGCTATGGCAGTGAATGGGCCGCCCGACACTTGCCCGACCGCGCCGCGCGTAACGCGTTTTACACTCAGATCGGACGTACGCTGCCGGCTGGAGCGGCCGGCGTCGCCTGCGTGAAGACCATGACGCCGGATATGACCCCGGCGGAGCTATTATCCAGAGGAGAAAATTATGCCTGACAACGTCTCTCGTTACCGAGCGGCGGATGAGCCCTTGCCGGAGCGCTATCAGCTTTGGCCTCTCTATGGGGCCGGGTTGGAGAACCTGGGCCTTGACGGTGAGATGATCGAAGTAGATCTTGTCGAGCCGGGCCCGGACGAACTGCTGGTGCGCCATGACGCCGTCGGTATCTGTTTTTCCGATATCAAAGTGATTCGAACCGGCGAAAACCATCCGCGTATCTACCGCGACATTCGTGAGAACCCCGTCGTCCTTGGCCATGAAGTGAGCTTGACCGTGGTCAAGGTCGGTGACGACCTGCGCGACCAGTACAAACCGGGCCAGCGCTTCATCGTCCAGGCCGATATCTACATCGACGGTGTGAGCTATGCCTATGGCTACGAGATTCAGGGCGGCTTTTCCGAATACAACATCGTGGATCAGCGTGTCTTGAACGGCGATGGCGGCAACTATCTCATCGAAGTCCAGCCCGACACCGGGTTTGCCGAGGCCGCGCTCAACGAACCGTGGGCCTGCGTCGAGGCCGCGTATACGCCCGTCTATCGCACCGCTTGGCAGCCGGGCGGTACGCTGCTCTTGCGCGGGCGCGGCAAGGGCGTCAGCCTCGGCGAGGCCGCGGCCTGGCGTCCGGCGCAGGTGGTGGTGGATGTGGCGGACGGGGCGCTGGCCGACGAGGTGCGCGCATGGGCCACAGCCAACGACGTCACACTTCTTGAGGACGACGGCGAGATGGCGTTTGACGACATCGTCATTGTCGACAACGATCCCGACCTGATCGAAGGCGCCTTCGGGCGGCTGGCCCGTGGCGGTGTCTTTAACGTGGTCACGCCTGAGTCGATTGCGCGGCCGGTTCAGTTAGATATCGGGCGCATTCACTACGATAATCTGGCCGTTATCGGCGCCAACGGCCAGGAAATCGGCGCGGCCTACACGCCGGTGCGCACCCAGCTGAAGCCGGGCGGCCGCACCTGGGTCTTGGGCGCGGCCGGGCCAATGGGTCATATGCACGTCCAGCGCGCCCTGGAGATGGATGGCCGCCCAGGCCGCATCGTGGCGACCAACATCCACGAAGCGCGCATGGGCCCGACGCGCGACAAGTTCGCCGAACCGGGCACGCGTGCCGGCGTGGAGATGCACTTCATCGCCCGCGACCAATTTGACTCTGACGAAGCCATGGCTGACGAATTGCGTAAGGTGACCAATGGCGGCTTTGACGACATCGTGGTCATGGCGCCCAGCACCAAGGTCATCGAAGATGCCATGCCGCTCTTGATCGACGACGGCGTCATGAACGTCTTTGCCGGCTTGCCCCGGGGCACCATGGCCAGCTTCGATTACAACCTGATTGTCGCCCATGGCAATCGCTTCGTTGGCACCAGCGGCTCTTCGATCGACGACCTGCGCCACATGCTCGATCTGACGGAGCGCAACGTGCTGTCCACGAATGGCGCGGTGGCGGCAGTGGCCGGCATCGAGGGCGTGCCCGATGGCCTGCGCTCGGTGGCGGAGGGGCGCTTCCCCGGCAAGGTGGTCATCTATCCCCACATCGACGATCTGCCCCTCACCCCGCTCGAGGAGCTGGCTGACGTTCTGCCTACCGTCTACGCCAAGCTGCAAGACGGGCGTATCTGGACCCGGGAAGCTGAGGAAGAACTTTTGCGCATCAAGCTATAGCGCGGACTGTGGAACTGGGCGCGCGGAATGTAAGCCGGCAGCAGCTGCTGTGACCCATCATTTTGTTATGCTCCCTGCGACCACTACGTCTTTAACATTACCATCATGCACCATCGAGATCGTCTATGAACGCACAACCATTGCTGGATCAAATCGCCATCGTCACCGGCGGCGCCCAGGGCCTGGGGCGCGAAATTTGCCTGCGGCTGGCCCAAGAAGGCGCCCACGTTGTCGTAGCCGACCTGAACGCCGAGCAGGCGCAAGTCACCGCCGAAGAGATTGCGGCTGCGACGGGGCGACAGACACGTGCGATTGCCGCCAACGTCACCGACGAAGAGCAGGTGGCCGCACTCGTCGATCAGACTGTGGCCGAATTTGGCCGGCTTGACATCATGGTGGCCAATGCCGGCATCGTGCTGTCCGGCCCGGTAGAAGAATTTCCGCTCGAACGCTGGCAGACTGTCATCGAAGTCAACCTGATCGGCTACTTTCTCTGCGCCAAGCACGCAGCCCGGGTAATGAAGCCCCAGGGCAGCGGCGCAATTGTGCAGATCAACTCGAAGTCGGGCAAGAAGGGCAGTTCCAAGAACTCAGCCTATGCCGCGAGCAAGTTCGGCGGCATCGGTCTGACGCAGAGCATTGCGTTGGAACTGGCCGAATTTGGCGTGCGCGTCAATGCTATCTGCCCCGGCAACCTGCTCGATTCCCCACTTTGGGTGAACTCCCTGTATGCCCAATACGCCGCGCGCCTGGGCGTCAGCGAAGCCGAAGTGCGCCAGCGCTACGTCGACCAGGTGCCCATGAAGCGCGGCTGCACTTACGAAGACATCACCAACATGGTCGTTTTCCTCGCTTCGGATCAGTCGAGCTACATGACCGGTCAGGCGATCAACGTGACGGGCGGGCAGGAGATGAAGTGATTGCGGAGTGCGGCGTTGGGATTGAGGATTTGGATCATCATGGCCACTTTTGTCGGGTTCGGCTTTGGCGCGATTCAGGCCGGGCTCTTTCTTTACGAGGCGCATCAGAGCGGAGCCTTCGACCGCTTGGTCGTGGCGGAGGTGCTGCCCGCGCGGGTGGCGGCTTTGCGCCAGGCCAGCGGTATCCTGCACATCAACGTTGCCCATGCTGACGGCGTGAAGATCGCGGCCGTAGGTCCGGTTGAAATCTACAACCCCACTGTCGCAGAAGATCGAGCTGCGCTGGTCGAGGCCATCGCCGCTGCCCATGAGTTGGCGACAGCCATTCCCAGCGTGAGCTTCTACACCGGCGACGGGCCCGGCAGTCTCCACCGTGTCCTGGCTGCGGGGTTGGATGAGAAGGTTCACCGCCACGGGCCGCAAGCGGTGCTGTACGCTGCCGAGAATCATAACGAAGCTGCGCAGATTTTGCAGGAGGCGGTTGCGAGCGCACTTGTCCATGCTTCTCCCGGTCAGGCCACACGCTACCTGGCTTTCTTGAACACGGTGATCGGCAAGATGAGCGGCGTCGTGCCTCTGGCCGGTGCAGCGTCTTCTGATGGATTGGCACCCGTTACGCCCGGATCGGATGAGGCCTATCTTGTCGAAGCCTTTAACCGCATTCTGGTCTCTCAATCCCATTTGCCGATGTTACCTGGGCGATCACGCTTTGTGCGTCGGCTGGATGTCTTTGCCGAAAAGCCGGATCTACTCCCCTTCGAGGAGGCCAAGCTCTACGGGCACAACGCCATGCATGCCATGGCCGGCTATCTTGCCGCGCGCCTTGGTCTGGAAACCATGGCCGAACTGCGCCACCATCCCGACGTGCTAGCGTTGGTGCGCGAGGCCGGTCTGACGGAAGCGGGCGCCGCGCTCTGCCGCCGTTACGCCGGCGTCGATCCGCTCTTCTCTCCGGCTGGCTTTGCCGACTACGTGGATGACCTGCTGGTGCGCATGGTCAACCCCTTTTTGCGCGACGGCGTGGCCCGCGTTACGCGTGATCCGGCGCGTAAGCTGGGTTGGAATGATCGGCTGATTGGCGCCATGCGCATGACGCTGGCCGAAGATGGTGAACCGCGACGTCTGGCCATGGGCGCGGCCGCCGCGCTGACACAGTTGCGGGCGGCTGACTCAGCCCATGAGTCGCACGAACAGGCGCTCGCCGCACTCTGGCAGGCCGACTCGCCGCCGCCGGTCGAAGTTGCCGTGCTCAGCGCCTGGATCGAGCGCGGTCAGCATGAACTGGCTGTTTGGGATGTCAGCCAGAGGTAACTGTGCTGACTTTGGCTTATCCTTTCGAATCAATTTCGTTTCGTAAATCCTACTTGTCGATCATGCCTTTATTCAGTACAATCGTAAGCCAAATGATAATGACTCAGCCGAGTCGTTGAGCGCCCCAGCTCAAGCCGCCTCACTGGTCAGACGCTGAAACGCCACAGAAAACCGAAACCTGCGGTAAAAGGAGCAGCTCCCATGGGCGACCTCGATCAAGATGAAGTGGAAAGCGAACATACTACGATTTCAAGTGATGACCGGCGTGATCTGATTATTCAGACGCTACGCGAGCAGGATTCGGTCACCGTTTCGGATCTCAGCCAGCGTTTGGGCGTCACCGAAGTGACCACCCGCAAAGACTTGCAGATGCTGGAAGAACAGGGCTATCTGACACGGGTGCGGGGCGGCGCGGTCATGTCCGGTCGCGGCCAATTAGAGCTGCGTTTTGCCGCCCGTCAACAGCTCTTGCTCGATGAAAAGCGTCGCATTGCGGCCCAAGCCGCGCGTTTTATCCAGGCGGGCAGCACCGTCTTTCTCGACGGCAGCAGCAGTGTCTTTCAGATGACCCGGCTGCTGCGTGATCAGACCAATTTGACCGTTGTGACCAATGGTCTCTATGCCGCACTGGAGCTTAGCTTTGCGCCTGAGATCACGACCATTGTCGTCGGCGGCATCTTGCGTCGCCGCACAAGTAGTCTGGTCGATGTCCTCACGCCCAATTTTCTTCGCCGCATTCACGTTGACATCGCCTTTTTGAGCTGTCGCGGCTTCACCATGCGCAACGGCATGATGGAGTCGGATCTGCGTGAGGCGCAATTGAAGCGCTCTATGTCCCAATCGGCCCAGCGCACGATTGCCCTGGTCGATCACTCCAAGTTCGGCAATCCCTTTACGGCCAGTTCCTTGTTGCCCGAAGAGATCGACCTCATGATTTCCGACACCGGGCTAAGTGCAGAAAACGTAAATCAGGTGCGCGAACTGGGCATCGAGCTGGAGCTTGTGTGACGGAAGCGGATACGTGGTTGGTGCGTACCAAAACAATAAACCTGGAAAGGGTTTGAGATGAGTTCCACAGCTGACTTTCTTGCAGCCGACCTGGGCGCCTCCAACGGGCGTGTCTTGCTGGCACAATGGGATGGCGAACGCTTTGACCTGGAAGTGATTCATCGTTTCCCCAATGGGCCCACCCACGTGTTGGGGCGTGACTATTGGGATGCCCTCAGCCTGTGGTCGGAGATTAAGCAGGGACTGGCGCGTTACGCCGCCGACGCATCGTCAGCGCCCGCGGGCATCGGCATCGATACCTGGGGCGTCGACTATGGCCTCCTGGACAGCGCCGGCAACCTGTTAGGCAATCCGGTCCACTATCGCGACGCCCGCACGAACGACATGATGGAGGAAGCCTTCAAGCATGTCCCGCGCGAGGAGATTTTTGGCATTACAGGTCTCCAGTTTATCCAACTCAACACGATTTTTCAGCTCTATGCCATGCGCCACCTGGGCGATCCCCAGCTGGATTATGCCGATCGCTTACTCTTGACGCCCGATCTCTTGAATTATTGGCTGACAGGACGCCAGGCCGGCGAGTACACCATTGCGTCGACTACACAACTGCTGGACGCCCGCACGCGCCGCTGGTCTGCGGAACTCATGGGGCGGCTCGATTTGCCCGTCGCGATCATGCCGGAGCTGGTCGAACCTGGAACGGTGCTCGGGTCCATCCTGCCCCAGATCGCAGCGGAAACCGGGCTGGCGCCGGGCGCGCAGGTCATTGCCGTGGGCAGTCACGATACTGCCAGCGCAGTCGCGGCCGTACCGGGCCTTGACCGGGACAGCCTCTACATCAGCAGCGGCACGTGGAGCCTCATGGGCATCGAGACGCCTGCGCCAATCATCAACGATCAGGTGTTGGCTTACAACTATACCAATGAGGGGGGAGTCGGCAACACGATTCGTTTCCTCAAAAACATTACGGGCCTTTGGCTGCTCCAGGAATGTCGCAATCAGTGGCTGCGGGCCGGTGACGAGTATGATTGGAGCGAGCTCATGGCCTTGGCCGAGCAGGCGGAGCCCTTCCGCTCAATTGTTGATCCGGATCACGCCGATTTTTTCAACACGCCCAACGACATGGTCGGCGCCTTGCGCCACTACTGTGCACGCAGCGGCCAGCCGGAGCCCGAAACCGTGGGACAGGTCGTGCGCTGCTGTCTCGAGAGCCTGGCGTTGCGCTATCGACGCGTCTTCCTCGATCTCGAGGAACTCGCTGGTCATAGCCTGTCGGTGATTCGCGTGGTCGGCGGTGGCAGCCAGAACCGGCTGCTCAACCAGTTTACGGCCGATGCCTGCCAACGTCCCGTCGTCTCCGGTCCGGCCGAGGCGACTGCTTTGGGCAACGTCATGGTGCAGGCTATTGCCACCGGGCATCTGGCGGACGTGGCCGAGGGACGCGCTGCGATTGCTGCCTCAATTGCCCAGGAAGAGTTCCTGCCCGGCCCTGCAAGCGCCTGGGACGATGCATTCATGCGTTTTGAACAGCTCGTCGCGAACGGATAGTCAGCCATGCTAGCCGAACTGTTGGAGTTTATTCTTGACGGCATTGAAGTTGCTGCTTTAGCCATAGAGGTGCTGGCCGTCGGCATCATTGTCTTTGCCGTTGTCTTTGGCATGGTTGAATATGGGGCGGATGTCTTTCGGGGCGGCCAGTCTGCCGTCAGTGAACGTTATACGGCTTACAAGACGACGCTCGGTCGCGCTTTGCTGCTCGGCCTGGAAATTCTTGTTGCTGCTGACATCATCAAGACTGTTGCGTTAGAGACCACCTTTGAGAGCGTAGCCATTCTCGGCTTGCTGGTCATTATCCGAATCTTCCTCGGCTGGTCGTTGATCGTTGAGATCGAGGGGCGCTGGCCCTGGCAGCCGGAACGCCCCGAAAATGATGACGACGTCAGTAATCAAGAGGCATAGAGGTTTTGTAGCCTGTTGGATAGAACGCGGATGTAACAGGATTTGGCGGATTTTCGTAGATTTTTCTGCTTCAATTGCGCAGTTTGGCCTTAGCCGTTGACGCCGCGTTCGACTGTGGCAGCGTCTAAATGGTTGCACTGACCGGAAAGTCTGACCCTCACTCGGAAGGTCAGACTTTTTTTGCAATACGGGCTTTCAGCGCTTCGACCTGCGCGCCCATTGCCGCCTGCGCCTCGGCCAACCGCGCGACCGACACGTCTGCTCCGCGCATTGCCTCCAGCACAAAGGCCTCGGCCGCAATGAACTCATCGCCGGCATCGGCGACATCCGCCGCGATGTCGACGGGGATGGTTGTCACCCCATTGCAATCGCCATGCAGCAGCGCGTCCGGATAGATCGTGATGCCGCCAACGTGGACCGGCACGTGAATCTGGGGCGTGTGGTTATAGCCGTGCGAGCAAATCGTGCCATCCGTAAAAGCCGGGAAGTCGATGGCCCGCACTTGCTCCAGATCGCGGCCCGCGCCTGAAGTGATCAGGCCGACCGCGCCAAAGGCCTTGTAGGTCGTACACATCACTTCGCCGAAGGTAGCGGCTACGGTGGGGTCGTCAATGTCTTGAAAAACGACAAAGGCAGGCCCCGAGAGTTCTCCGAAGCGCTCCACCTGGTCACGCAGCCCGGCATAGCCGTCGCCTTTGCCAGGGGGCGCAGCCGCACGGAATGTGGCCGTCGCGGCAAAGCCGACGGCGGGCGGCATCTCGGGAAAGGCGGCCTGGATGCGTGCGTCCATGTAGCCGGCGTTGCGGGGCCGGACGTCAAACAGTTCGATGATGTTGCAGATTGTCGGCGTGTCAAAGGTGCGCAGTTTGGCGAGGGTTTCAGCTGCTAGCATACTCATTCTCCTGATCGGGTGAAAGGGTGAATCTAACGCGCCCACTCAAAGAAGCCAATTCTTTCCAGATCCTCGCGCAACGCGCCGATTGCCGCTGCGGGCAGGGGAACCTGGGGCAAGCGATTCGGTCCGCAGTCAATGCCGACCAGCGACATAGTCGCCTTGAGCGCAGGATTGCCGCCGTGGCGCAGAATGACCTCCACCATCTCAACGGCGCGCCCTTGCAGTGCTTGGGCCAGGCGTATTTCTTCCTCCGCAAACGCGGCCAAAATGCGGTTGTAGAGCGGTCCCGCAAAGTTGTAGGTGCTGCCGACTGCGCCATGGGCGCCGCCGCACAGCCCGCTCAACAACATTTCGTCGCTGCCAAAGAGCAGGTTGAACTGGCCGTCATTGACCGCGACCGCGCTTTGTAGCTCAAAGATGGCCGTATGGCTGAACTTGACGCCGACCAGCGAGGGCAACCGCGGCGCCGCTTCGACCAGAAACTGGGGGATCGGCACGGGAACGCCCGTAACGCCGGGGATGTGATAATAGTAAAAAGGCAGGTCCGGCGCGCCCGCAGTGACTTCGGCGAGACAGTCGATCAGGTTCGCCACAGAACTCGGCTTGAAGTAGTTGGGAGGCGTGGCCGAGATTGCGTCAGCGCCCATCGCGGCTGCGCTAGCTGCTAACTGCCGTGCTTCATGCAGGCTGTTGTGACCGACCTGCACGACGACGGGGATGCGTCCTGCCGTGGCGGCCACAAAGGCCTCGGCCACCGCCATCCGCTCCGCCGTCGTGAGCGAGACGCCTTCACCCGTACTGCCGCACACATAGAGCCCGCTGATGCCATCATCGACCAGCTGATCGACCTGCGGCGCGATTTGCGCGAAATTGACCGAACCGTCCTCAAACAGCGGCGTGAACGTTGCCGCTACCAAACCGGTAATCCAGAGTTGATTGTCCATTGAAAATGCTCCTTGGCGTGGCCGGCAGTGAGTCCGGCAAAATTAGGGCGAGCGTTTAGATTTGTATATGCGATGTCGTATGATCTTGCTCTGCAGAGCGGCCCGCCTCGCTGGAAGCGCGACCTGCGATTCCCGTCCAATCATGCTTGACAAGACACCATGATCGGTTCACTCAAACAGTTCCGGCAGTGCTGCAAGCGCAAGCGGGTAGAGCTGGCGCGCCTCGGCCTCGGGAATGAAGCGATAGGGCCGGCGCAGGCGTGTGCCAATGTCGGCCCAGCCGCCGGCTGTGGCCAATAGCTTGTCGGCGGCCTGATTGGCGTACCCTTTCTCAACGATATAGGGCGTGACGTACGCGTCAAAAAACGCTTGAATACGCCCCTCAAGGGCCAGCGCCGCGGGCAGATCCGTCTTCATCAATTCGTACCAGCGTTGGCTGCCCTGCGGCGAGAGGCAGGCCACGTTGGAGTAGGCGCCGTGCGCGCCTTGGCTAATCCCCGTGGCCAGGTGGTGGCCCGGCACAAAGACGGAGAGGCCGGCGCAGTGCGCGCGCATTTCCGCATACCACGCTTCGTCACCACCCGCGACCTTGACGCCAACGAGCTCGGGCACGGCCTGGGCCAACTGTCCCAGTTCCAATGGCGAAAGCACGCACTTGGCCTGGGGCGGATTGTAGAGGACCAGGCCGATGGGCGCGGCCAATGCGGCCGCCTGGCGTAGAAAGTCAATCTGCTCGGGCTGGGTCAAAGGGAACCAATCGGGCAGGATGACCTGGATTGCGGCCGGTTCCAGCGCCGCCGCCCGACCGATGCGATCCAGTGAAATCAGCGGATCCATATGGCTTGCACCGATTTGGAAAGGGACGTCGTGGCGCTGACAGCGCTCGGCGACCAGCGCCTGAATGCGATCAAACTCTGCTTCCGTCTGCGTGTAGAACTCGCCGGCTGTGCCATTTGTGTAGACGCCATCGGCGCCGGTGGTCATGAGAAAGTCGACCTCATCTGCCAACCGATCGAACGCGATGGACTCATCGTCATTGATGGGCAACAGGATAGTGGCCCAGTTACCGCGGATCTCTTCTGCCTGGTAAGGTTGCATTGGGGCTCCTATTGAACGGCAATTGCCGCGCCGGTGCGGGCACTTTCTTCGGCTGCGAAGGCAACTTCCATGATGTGGCGGGCATAGGCGCCGTCTACTGCCGGCGGGCATTCGCCCCGGGCTGCGGCGGCAAATGCCCGCCACTCCTCCACCAACGCCGTATGCATCCAGTTGTCATCTTGCTCGACGGGAATCTGCTCCCAGCGTCCGTCGCGCCCGACTTCGATCTGCTCATAGCCAATATTTAGCATGCCGTCCGTGCAGGTTAGCTCCGTCAGATGCTTGGGCGCGCCGTGCCGATAGCCGACGCTCACCACGCTCCCCGCTACGCCATTCGCATAGGCGAGTTGGATCAGTCCCACATCATCGGCCGCCTGCTCATGGAAGCGGGTCGCGAGGCTGGCAAAGACGTTGCTGACCGGACTGCCCACCAGCCACGTCAGCCGGTCCAGGCAATGGATGCCGGCCGTCAGCCACATGCCGCCCCCCGTAGTACGATCCAAATGCCAATCGCGGCGATTGGGTTCAAACCAGTATTTCGACATCGTGCTGATGCCCAGGACGATGTCGCCCACTTCGCCGGCGTCCAGCATGGCCTTGGCCTGCCGGTAGGTCGGCGCAAACTGATTGGTGTGGCCGACGAAGAGGGGCACGCCCGCTCGCTCGACCGCGGCCAAAATGAGATCGCACTCCCCGAGCGTTGGCGCCATGGGCTTCTCCAGCAGGATCGCCTTGCCGGCTGCTGCCGCCGCTTCGACCACCGGCGTATGGAGATGGTGGGGCGTCGCAATGACTACGGCATCAACCGCCGGGTCGGCCAGCAAGTCATGGAAGTCCGTGTAGCTCGTGCCGCCGAAGCGCGCCGTGAATTCGCTCAGCTTGGCCGCGTTGGTGCGGGAAGCCGCAACGACTGTGAGATCGTCCAGCTCCGCGATGGCTTGTGCATGCTGCGCCCCAAAGTCGCCGGCTCCGATGATTCCAATATTGAGCATCGATCCCTCTTTCTCTTCTGCCCGAATTCGATCCCGTTTCAATCCCGTTGCGATACTGATTGCCTGACCATGGATGGTTCAGGAATGGGGCGATTTTCGCTGGTTTTCTCACCAGGGTGACCGTCACTGGCATCAACAATTTGAGGTCACCGGATTGCCCCGAGCCAGTGACCGTCATCCTGGCGGCTGCTCGAGCCAGTCCAGGCCAAAGCTGGCATACCAAATGCCGCCGTCGTTGCCCCGCTCGTAGAGAAGCCCAATTTCGCCGTCGGATTGGATGACCAAATCGCTATATGCGCTGGGGCCCCGATCGATCACCTTGGCCACGGGCCAGCTCGCGCCGTCATCACGACTGAGGCGCACCGTCATGTTGACGCGGGCCGCGTCGTGCGCCGGGTTGGCAAAGAGCAACACCGGACGCTCACGGTCCCTCGCGTCGTGACGCACGATGCTGGCCTGGCAGGGCGGCTCGATGAGCGTGGCATCGTGGCGCGTGGGCTCGAAATGGAGCTGCCCGGCGCAATCGAATTCTCCCGGCGTGATGGCCCGACAGCCTACGGCCCGTCCATTTTGATAGTTGCGACTGTTGATCAATATCCGCCCGTCATTCAATTCAACGGCCATGGCTTCGTTGAGGCCCTGGGCGCTGGTTTCGTCGGCGCGCACGTCGATCTCCGGTCCCATCTGCCACGTCTGACCCAGATCGTCGCTCCAAAAGGCATAGTTGCGCTGCTCGAAGACCGAATCGTCATCGGTGGTGTGGCTGCCGATGAAGAAGAGCCGCCCGTGGAGGAAGGCCTTGTCTGCCGTGCCGCGCAGTTGGATCGCATGGCCGGCCGTCGGGATCTGAACGCGCCAGCGGTCCGGGCGATGCACTGCGTTGGTGATCTCACGCTCGTCGCGCCAGCTCACGCCATGATCGTCGCTGACGACGCAGACCGTGGGCGCAACGCCCTCACCCTGGACAAGGGCCCACTCGGAACAGGGGAGCCGCTTGTAAAGCAGCACGATGCGCCCCGTGCCCCGCAACCCGTCGACCACGGCGGACGGGTTCATGGCCGCGTATTCTGTCCCGCCAATGACGTGGCGGCCGACGATCTGGAGCGGCGCCCAGGTGCGGCCCTGGTCGCGGCTGCGCTTGCAGACGATGTGAATGGTCTGGGTCGAGTCACTCACGCTCTCCACGCGCCCTTCGGCAAACGCCACAAGGTCGCCGTTGGTCGCGGCCACGATGCAGGGAATGCGAAAGGCGGCATAGCCCTCCTCGCCATTGACGAAGACCGCGGTAAAGCGGATCGGCGCCGGCGGGCCGGCCAATGTGAGCGTCTGTTCCGTCTCCGCCTGCTTGTACTGATTGTCCAACACGGTCAGGCGGACCGGATAGGCGCCGGCATGGGCGTAGTCATGTTCCACCGTGGCGCCTTCGGCCCGTTGACCGTCGCCAAAGTCCCACCAGTGGGCGATAATCGTTCCTTTGGGACTGACCGCGGCTGTGGCGTCAAAGATTACGCGGGTCGGTGCGTCGTCTTGGGCGCAATGGAACGTAAACGACGCACTTGGCGGTTCACCATCCGACCTGACGAAGGCGGCAATTGCTTTAGGCCCCAGCTCGTGCGCATGGATGCGCAGATCGTCCATGCGGTCGTGCGGGCGACGTCCAAAGGTGTAGTTGAAGTGGCCGCCTGCCGCGTCGGTGTAGCCGCCGATGCCCAGCCCGCACTGGCGAGCAGGCTCGCCTCCGGGCTGAAGGCCCAATGTCGTCGCGTGCCACGGCGTGGCCGAGCCGTTGAGGTAGGCTGTCAGCGCCGGCGTTGCCCGGTCAAAGACGACTGCAACGTGGTGCCAGGCGTCAGCGTCCCTGATCGGCGCAACCTTGGCCACCAGCTCTGCGCCTGCATGAAGGCTGGCGATGATCTCGCCCCGACAGAGAAAGATCGACCAGCCCGGCTCGCTGATCGTGCGGTGGCCCTGGTTGAGCAGCACCTGCGTCGGCGCGGTATCGGTGGCACAGAACCAGCAGCAGACCGTGATGGTGTCGCTATCCGGCCACGATGCGGCCTGCTGGAGCGGATACTGTGCCAGCTCAGCCAGTTGCCGATGGGTAAGATGGAGACGCGGCGCGGTTTGCGAGTGGGCGCTCATGGCGCTCCTTCGTCGACAACGGCATAAGCCGATGAAACATCCGGCTGGCCGCTCAGTCCGCGCCACTGTCCAAACCACTTGGCAATGCAGTTCTGCACTGGGTCACCGTGCTGCTGGGCTAGTTCCACGAGGCGCGCCCGCAGCGCATCCGCTTCTGGAGATGACCCGCCCGCCGCCAGGAGGTTGTGTAGCTCGGCTGGATCGCGGTTGAGGTCATAGAACTCGTCGTCATCGGCCGGGTTGAAGATGTACTTGAGCCCATCACGCGTCACGATCGCCCGCTCTGTGCGCAGGTAACGGATGCCGTGAAACTCGAGGTAGAGCGCGTCACGTCCGCCTGCGGACACTGCCTTCTCGCTCAAGAAGGGCAGAAGCGACTGTGCATCCAACGCCTGTTGATTTTCGCCGGCATCAACTTCCACAAGGTCGAGAATCGTCGGGAAGATATCCATGTTGTAGACAAGGGCATCGCTGGTGCGGGCCTCCGCTTGACCGGGCAGACGCAGCATGAGGGGGATGCGGTGGGCCTCCTCGTACATGTAGCCCTTGTCGTGCAGGCCGTGGCTGCCGATCATGTCCCCATGATCGCTGGCGAAGACAATCAGCGTCTCGTCGGTGAGCCCCAGTTCATCAAGGCGGTCGAGCAGACGGCCGATTTCAGCATCGACCTGCATCGTGTAGTCATAGACCAGGCCGATCACCTGCTGCCAGTCGGGCCAGGTCGCGGGCAGTTGGGCAAAGAAGCTATTGACCAAACGCGGATAGCGCCGGGGCTTGCCCTGATAGTCGTCGTCCCAGTTGGGCCAGGGCGGGATCGCGGCGCGGTCATGCGTGCCCACATATTCGGGCGCGGGCAGATAGGGGCCATGGGGCGCCCAGAACTGGCAGGTCAGGAAAAAGGGCGTGCCCGACGCTTGTCGGCTGCGCGCAAAGTCATCCAATAGATCGAGCGAGTAGTTGGCCAGATAGTGGGTGGGCGTCGACTCCAATGGGCCGTTCCACTCGCCCGCCATGAGGGTCTGCTCATCGCGATTGGCGTAGATCGGGTTGCGAATGGGACCATAGTGCAGATCATGGTCAGCCAAATAGCGCTGAAAGCCGGGATCGTCGCGCAGATCGCCATAGCCGGGAATGCTCATGCCCTCGAAGCCGTAGTCGCCGGGACCGAGTTCCGTGCCGACGTGCCACTTGCCCGTGAAGCCGGTGCGATAGCCCCGTGCCTGAAGTCGCGTGTGGAGCAACTGCTCGGGGTTGGGCAGTTCCCGGGCCAGGGCGTGATACATGTCGCAATTGGTACCCATGCCATGGTTGAAGGCGAAGCGCCCCGTGTACATGGAGCCCCGGGCCGGCGTGCAGAGGCTGGAAGGTGAGTAAGCGTGGGTGAAGCAGGTGCTTTGTGCACGCAGGCGGTCCAGATTTGGCGTCTGGACTGAATCGCTGAGCAACGTGTCGGCGCGCATCTGATCCACGCCGATCCAGAGCACATTGGGCAATGCCGTTGATGAGTTAGTCATAGCTGCTCCGCACATACAGTGAGTGGTTCAACTCTTTGCATTCGACAATGATTGGTCACGAGTAACGGCCTATGCAAAGCGCAATCCGCGCTGTGCCGTTAAGCCGCGATTGGGGCGCGCCGCAAAGGTCGGCTGGGGCAGCCCCACCCATTCTCCGTCGCGCACCCATGCCAGGTCTGTGCCATACAGCAGTCGTCCCAGCTGCTCCAACAGGCGATCACGCACGGACGCATACGCCCGGTCACCAGACAGGTCAGTCATCTCCAGCGGATCCTGCACCAGGTCGAAGAGCTGCACGACGTTTCCTGCCGCATAGTAGATCAGCTTGTAGCGTTCGTCACGCACCATCCGAGTCGCCAGCGTACCCTCTTCATACTCGCCATAGAGGTAGTCGCGGGCGTGCGGCTGGACCAGTGACTCCCCTTCCACGCTTTCGGGAATGGGCACGCCGGCCAGGTCCAACAGGGTCGGCATGACATCCATGAGTTTGACCAGGCGCTCGTCTACGTTGTGGTGAGCGAGACGATCGTCATCCGCAGCCGGCATGATGAGTAGCGGGACGTGTGCGGCGTCTTCATAGAATAAGCCCTTGGCAAAAAAGCCGTGGTTGCCCAACATGTCACCGTGATCGGAGGTGAAGGCGATGACCGTGTCATCAAGGAGGCCCTCCTCACGCAGCAGGCCGATCACCAGCCTGATTTGGTGGTCGATATGCGTACACAGCGCATAGAACGCCCGGCGGATTGTGCGCAGCTCGAAGTCGCGCAGGCGTCCGGCGTGCACGTGGGGATACCAGCGATTCGCACGTGCTTGCAAGGCATAGGGCAGGGCATCGAAGCCTTCGCTCCAGTCGCCATAGTGGGCCGGCGGAATCGGCGCATCCTGGTATAGATCGAGATAGGCCGGCAGCGGCGCAAGCGGCGGATGGGGAAAGTTGAACGAAAGATACCAGAAGGCGGGCCGGGTTGGATCGCGGCGATGAATGGTTTCGCTCATTTCGCGGGCGGTCCAGTTGGTGGGGTGGCAATGTTCCGGCAGATGCCAGGCCCGCGTCAGATAATCAGTGGTGGGCAGACCGTGCGCGTACTCCTGGCCGGCGTACCCCTCTTTGGCCAGGAAACGCTCATAGTCATCGCTGCGCATGCCCAGGTGATGGCGGCCTTCTTCGTTGAGAATCACGTCATGAAAACCGATGCGGTCGCGTTGCGGATAGACGTGTAGCTTGCCGGCGGCATAACATTGATAACCAGCCTGGGCAAAGGTCGTGGCCAGCGTGGGCAAAGGCGGCATGGGCGTAGTTTCTGCAAAGTCGCGCATGCCATGACCGCGTGGGCTACAGCCCGTCATCAAGCCGCGGCGTGCCGGGATGCAAACCGGACAGGCCGAATAGGCGTTGGAGAACCGCGTGCCATTTGCCGCCAGCTGATCAAGCGTTGGCGTAATAACCGCGGGATGACCGGCGCAGCCCAACAAGTGGCCCGGCCAGTGATCCACACAGATGAGCAACACGTGGCGTTGAGGCGTCATGGGCACTCAGTACCGCCCATAGTGGTAGCCCGTCTCGTACATGGCCACGACGTTTTCCACCGGCACATCTACCTGCAGGGCCGGATGGCCGGGCGAGAGAATGTAGCCGCCGCCGGGTCCCAACGCATCAATCACCCGCTTCACCTCTGCCTCCACCGCAGCGACGTCGCCAAAGGGCAGCACCTCCTGTGCGCTGACGCCGCCGGAAAAAGAGAGCCGGTCGCCAAACTCCCGCTTCAGCTCGACTGCATCCATGTCGGGCACTTCCGGCTGGACCGGATCCAACACGTCAATGCCCCACTCGATCATCTGCGGAATTGCCGGACGAATGTTGCCGTCGGTGTGAAAGAGCACCTTGATGTCGTAGCGGTGGGCCAGCGCCGCACATTTTGCGACCCGAGGCGCCACAAAGCGGCGCAGCATTTTGGGGCTGATGAGCAGGTTGTTCTGCGCGCCAATGTCGTCGGCCAGGCGAAAGATGTCGATGAGGTCGCCGACCTCGGCAAAGAGCCGTTCAAAATAGCCGTAGTAGAAGTCGGTCACCCGGTCCATGATATATTCGGCCACGTCCGGCGCGGTCGCCATTTCGAGCAGAAAGCGTTCGATCCCCCGGAATAGGGTAGGGTGCTGAAAGACCGAGCAGCCGGTTGCCGCAATCGCAAAATCCGACCACGGTTCCAACTGCGCGCGGACCGTTGTGTAGTCAAACCACTCCGGCTGCGGCCAGGGGAAGCTCTCCAGTTCTGCGACGGTCGGATAGTCGCGCAGACAGGGCTCGCCCATGGAGTGGCTCAAGCCGAAGCTGTTCTCGATGATCTCTTCCTGATAGTGGAAGAGGCGAAAAAAGTCGCCCTGCCAATCTTCGGGAATGCCGAGCTCGGGCGGACCGATGTAGCGGGCCCCGATGCCGCTCTTGTAGTCGATGCCGCGCATATCGTAGACGTCGATGTGCAGGGCGTCGAGCAGGTCACGGTCGCTTTCTACGCCAAGATGGGCCTTGAGTCGTTCGACCTGAAATTTGCCGGCCGACATCATCATGGGCACGCGGTCGGGCTCACAGTGGTCGAGCGCGGTCTGCACCCGTTCTCTGGCATTCATGCCGTTTCCTCTCTGGTTGGCGCAGGCGCCGTATGACGTGCGTCGTCTCGTGCCAGCAGCGTGGCGATTTCTTCATCGCTGAAATCGCCGTTGACTTGCCAGGCCGCAACGTCCAATTCCCGCAGCCATACGATTGGCTCATCGGCCACGGCTGCCAGCACCTCGTCAAAGAGACCGTTCATGCTTGCGCGCTCCGCCGGTTCCATGATTTGACCGGGGAAGCGCGGAAAGGCCTCGTTGCGCTGGGGATGGGGAACATAGGGCGGTCCGCTGAGCAACTCGCCATCGGCCACATAGCCGGGCAAGCCCCATTGCTGCTCGTGTTCGGTCAGTCGCCTGCGCAACGCAGCGCGCACGGACGCCCATTTCTCGGGCACGCCCTGGGCAAGCAGATTCGTGCTCTCCTGGGGATCGCGGCGCAGGTCAAAGAGCTCTTCCGCACCGCCACCGTAGTAGTAATTGTACTTGTAGTCAGCCGTGCGCAGGCTGATCCAGCGCCGGTTGTCAAACGAATACTCGGTAAACTGGGCCGTGCGCGCGCGTACCGGCTCGGTCGCGAGGAGCGACGCGCCGGGCAGCGCCTCCGGCTGGGGATAGGCGACCCCGGCTGCATCCAGCGCCGTGGGCAGAATATCCATCAGGTCAACGAATTCATCGCAGACCGCGCCTGCCTTCACCCGGCTGGGGAAGCGCATGATGAAGGGCACGCGCGTGCAGGCGTCGTACGGTAGCCATTTCTGATAAAGACCATAGTCGCCCAACAGCTCGCCGTGGTCGCTGGTGAAGAGCACCAGCGTATTGTCGGCCAGGCCCGTCGTTTCGAGCATCTCCAGCACGCGGCCGATCTGTTCATCCACAAAGCTAATGGATGCGAAATAAGCTTCACGCATACGCCGGACATAGGCCGGCCCCGGCAGGTCGCCCAGCAGGCGATTCTCCTCGGCCAGGGCGGAAGTGGGCGTCTGCGCGACCACCGGCTCCGGCGCCTCGGCATCCGCGTACGCATCGGCCCAGCGTGCGGGCACGTCAAAGGGCGGATGGGGCGCGATCCAGCTCAACCAGAGGAAGAAGGGCTGCCTGCCGCGGTTGGTGCGCAAAAATTCCATGCCCTGGTCGGCCACCCACTTGGTCCCATGGTGTTCCTCTGGAATGAGCGACTGCTGGGGCAGCATGTAGAGCAGATGACGCACGCCGTGGATGTGCTGGATGTGGCCGAGACCGACCGACTGCAAATAGAGTGCGTAGTCATCCTGCTCGCGATACCAGGGCAGCTCCTCCATGAGTTCCATGCGGTCAAAGCCATTGTGCCGTCGCGCTGGGATAAAGTGCATTTTGCCAATCGCACGCGACTCGTAGCCCGCGTCGCTGAGCAGGCGCGGCAGCGTTGGCAGATCGGCGCGCGTCACGGCCTGATGCATGTTGTCGGGAAAGCCGTGGGCACGGGGTCGCAGCCCGGTCAGCAGGCTGTGGCGCGCCGCCAGGCAAATGGGGACGGGCGTATAGGCCTGGGTGTGGCGCACGCCCTCACCGGCCAGGCGATCCAGATTGGGCGTCTGCATGAAGTCATGACCGCCCGCGCCCAGCGTATCATGGCGCTGCTGATCGGTCGTGAGCAGCAGAATATTGGGACGGCGATCGCGTGCAGGCCGCGGCAGCGCATGGGCCCGAAATCCGCTGGCCGGGATGCGCGCTTCGCTCTGCGCCTCATTTGGCGGTGTGGGTGCCACGGCGTGAACTCCCTATCCGATCTCGAGAAATTGCTCGGCATGGTGACAGGCAACCAGGTGCTCCTGCACTTCCGTACCGAAGTCGCGTACGTCGGGCTCCACCTCGCTGCAAATCTCGGTCGCGTAGCGGCAGCGCGTGTGAAAATGACAACCGGGCGGCGGGTTGGCAGGGCTGGGAACATCCCCTTCGAGCACGATACGCCGTCGCTGCTGGGCTGCCTCTGGATCCGGCACGGGAATGGCCGAGAGCAAGGCTTGTGTGTAGGGGTGGAGCGGCTGATCAAAGACCACGTCGCCGGCGCCCAGCTCGACGATCTTGCCCAAATACATCACAGCAACCCGATCACTGATATAGCGCACCATGGAGAGATCGTGGGCGATGAAGAGATAGGTCAGACCGAGCTCCAGGCGCAGATCGTCAAGCAGATTGACCACCTGGGCCTGGATCGAGACATCCAACGCAGAGATGGGCTCATCGGCCACGATGAAGGCCGGATTGGTTGCCAGGGCGCGGGCGATGCCGATGCGCTGTCGCTGGCCGCCCGAAAACTCATGCGGATAGCGGTTGATGAAGTTGGGGTTGAGGCCAACCATGGCCATCAGCTGCTCGACCCGCTCGCGCCGACTCTGACTGTCGCCGATGTTGTGGATGCGCAGCGCCTCACCGATGATGCTGCCCACGGTCATGCGCGGGTTGAGCGAAGCGTAGGGATCTTGAAAGATCATTTGCATGTTGCGGCGGGCCGCGCGCAGATCGTTGCGATTGGCAATGGTCAAGTCTTGACCATTGAGAAAGACCTTGCCGTCGGTGGGGCGCAACAATTGCAGAATCGACTGCCCCGTGGTCGACTTGCCGCAACCGCTCTCGCCGACCAGGCCCAGCGTTTCGCCCCGATAGACGTCAAAGCTGATGCCGTCTACCGCACGCACGGCCCCCACCTTGCGTCGGATGATGCCCTGATAGATCGGGAAATGCTGCTTCAAATTCTCGACGCGGACCAGGACCTCGCGCTCGCTTGGTGCGATTTCCGGCTTGCGCACCGTGGCTGCAAGCTGTGCCTTTGCCTCTGCCGGAGCCAATGCCGCCAGCTTGACCGGGTCGCGTTGAGCAGCCTGAATCTCTTCCCAGCGGAAGCAGGCCGCACTATGGCCGTCGCCAACGGCTTCCAGCGCCGGCACTTCCTCGCGGCAACGGTCAATGACAAAGCGACAGCGGGGTGCAAAGGGACAGGCACGCGCTTCCTGGTGCAGGTCCGGCGGCTGCCCCGTGATGGGGATGAGCCGCTCCTCCGCGCCTTCGATGGTGGGAATCGACTCCAACAGCCCCAGCGTATAGGGGTGACTGGTCCGGTTGTAAAGTGCGTCGACCGGCGCCATCTCGATGATGAAGCCGGCGTACATGACCGCCACCTGTTCGACCAGCCCGGCCACCACGCCCAAATCGTGGGTGATCCAGATGATGGCCATGCCCAATTCCTTCTGAAGCTGGCGCACGAGCTCGATAATCTGAGCCTGGATCGTGACGTCGAGGGCGGTGGTCGGCTCATCACCGATCAGGAGGGCCGGATTGCAGGCCAGGGCCATGGCAATGCCGATGCGCTGGCGTTGGCCGCCGGAGAATTGGTGAGGAAAGTCTTTAAGCCGCCGCTTGGCATCGCCAACACCGACGAGGTTGAGCATCTCCACCGCCCGGACCTGTGCGTCGTCGCGGCTCATGTTTTGGTGTTCTTCCAGCGCCTCGGTGAGCTGAATGCCAATCGTCAAGACCGGGTTGAGCGAGGTCATGGGATCCTGGAAGACCATGGCAATGTCTTTGCCGCGAATCTGACGCAACTTCTCTGAAGAGAGCTTGAGTAGATCCTGGCCGTCGAAAATCACCTCGCCATTGGTGATTTCACCGGGCGGCGAGGGGATGAGCCCCATGAGCGAGAGGACGCCCACCGACTTGCCGGAGCCACTCTCGCCGACGATCGCCAGCGACTCGCCCTTATCCAGCGTGTAGGAGATGCCGTTCACGGCGTGGACGACACCGGCTTCGGTCCAAAATTTGGTCTCTAGATTGCGAACGTCGAGCAGAGGCGCCATAGGGAATACCAGTATCTAACGGATGGGTGCATCCTGTTTTGGGGACGGTGCGCGAACGGGCTGATCGTTTTCGCCCGAGCAGCCCCAATGTGGCATGCACCCCTAGCGGGTAAGGAAAATGGCCGGTCGCTACACAATATGTTTCGGGTCGAGCGCATCGCGCAGGCCATCGCCGATGAAGTTGATGCTGAGGACAGTGAGCAGAATGCAGATTGCCGGCGGCATCCACATCCAGGGGCCGTTGGTCAGCACGTCCAGGTTGCGGGCCGATTCAAGCATGTTGCCCCAGCTTGGGGTTGGCGGGGGAATGCCCACGCCCAGGAAGCTGAGGCCGGCCTCGAGCAGAATCGCCTCGTTGATGGCAAAGGTGACCGCGGCCAGCAGCGGGGCAACCACGTTGGGCATGATGTGGGCCATGACGATTGTGAAGTCGCCGGCGCCCAAAGAGCGAACAGCCTGGACAAACTGCTCTTCGCGCAAGGTAAGCACTTGCCCGCGTACCAGACGACAGGTTCCCATCCAGCTAAAAAGACCGATCAACAGGATCAGATTGACGATGCTCTGTCCCACAAAAGTAGCGACGGTCAGAATGATGATGACGCGGGGAAAGGTCATCATGATATCGGTGAAGCGCATAATGACGTTGTCGATGACGCCGCCGTAGTAGCCGGCAGCCGCGCCCAGCACTACGCCGATCACCGTTGACATGATTGCGGCGCTGAAGCCGACGGCCAGGGAGACGCGCCCGCCATGCAGCGTCCGGCTCCAGATGTCGCGACCCACGCGATCGGTGCCCAGCCAGTGAGCGGCGTTGGGCGACTGGAACTTGTCGGGCAGGTTGAGTTCATTCGGCGGATAGCGCTCAATGAGGGGCGCCGCCACCACCATCGTCAGGATGACGCCGAACATGACCAATCCGGCCAGCGCCAGCCGGTGGCGCCGGAAGCGTTGCCAAGCCTTCTTGGCCGGCGACGTGGCTTCGGTGGTCAGCGCTTCGGTATACGGTTCTTGTGGCGAAAGCGAAGGTGAATCGACAGCCATATGTTTTCTCAGTCGTATGTTTTCTCAGTCGTAACGGATTCTCGGATCAATCAGAGAATAGGTGAGGTCTGTCAATAAGTTGGCCATGAGGACAACGATCGCGGATACGAGCATGATGCCCATGACCATGGGGTAGTCACGGGCGGAAACGGCATCCACAAAGAGGGAGCCCATGCCCGGCCAACTGTAAATGGTCTCAATGAAGAGCGCGCCGGCTACCAGGGTGGGGACACTCAAGCCGATGATGGTGACCACGGGTAGAATGGCGTTGCGTTCGGTATGGCGCCAGGTGATGATCCGTGGCTTCAGCCCCTTGGCTTCGGCCGTGCGAATATAGTCGGCCTGCTTCACTTCCAAGATGCTGTAGCGCTGATAGCGCATGAAGCGCGCCGCATAGAAGATGGCCAGCGTGCTCGCCGGCAGCACCATGTGATAGAGCAGATCGCCCACAGACTCTTCCTGGCCAATCGTGCGCATGCCGCCGGACGGAAACCAGCCCAGCTTCACCGAAAAGAAATAGAGGCCAAAGATGCCGGCAATGAAGGCCGGCATGGATATCCCTACAAAGGAAAGGGTGGTCAGTGAAAAGTCCCAGAAGGAATATTGATGAAGACCGGTAAAGATCCCCGCGGGAACACCGACGATGATCCCCAGAAAGAGCGCGGCGCCCATGAGCAGCAGCGTTCGCTGCATGCGGATGAAGAGCACTTCGGCCACGTCGTCACCGTTCTTAAAGCGGTACCCGAGATCCCCCTGCAACGTGGCGCCCAACCACTTGAAGTAACGCACGTAGAGGGGATCGTTGAGGCCAAACTTTTCTTCTAAATGGACCAGGTCCTCGCGTGAAATCCCCGCCTCTTCATTGACATAAAAATCAACCGGGTCACCAGGGGCCATATTAACAAGCACAAAAATAATGACCGTGACGGCGAAGAGAATCGGGATGTTGATCAGGGTGCGGCGGATTGCGTATTGCATGGGATGAGTTCGTTTGGTAGCTGATGCTCGAGAGATTCATCCGTACGTGCGATCGGCAGGGCCTCACCCTGCTGCGCCTCCTGGACGGAGGCTCCGCGTCCCTCTCCACAGCGTGGAGAGGGACCGCCATGACGCAAGGCGTCGTGGCAGGGTGAGGCCCGTTGCTTAGCAGAATCCTACGGCTTTTGCCAGAGATGGGCGTTGTCCACCACGGGACCGCCGCCCGGCGCCGGGAAGAAGTAGAAGTTTTCCAGATCAGAGCCGGCGACGCCGTAGCGGGTGGAGACCCACCAGTAGCCGAAGCTGGCCTGCTCGTTCTGGTACTTACACAGCGCGGTGCGGGCCGCCGTGTAATCCTCTACCGAAACCGTATCGTTCATTTCAGCGACCAGTCGATCATACTCGGGGTCGGCGATACCCCACTGGTTGCCGTCGGTGTAGTGAACGTCCAGCTCGTAGGCCAAGGAGCCGGCGCCATTGCCGCGATAGGCAATGTCAAAGTCAGCGTCGTTGTTGACGACCTGACGCCAGGTCGTGACGTCCAGATAGGTCGGAACAACATTCATGCCCACATCGGCTAGATTTGCCTGGACAACCGTGAGGATATCCTTGACCAACTGCGAGGTGTAGTAGGTGGGAATCTCGAAGGAAACGTTGGAAACATCGACGCCGTCGGCCGCGGCCTCGGCCAGCAGTTCACGCGCCAGGTCGGGATTGTACTCGTACATGTTGGCGTCTTCCGGCCAGTAGATCGGGAAGGGGTCGTGGCAAGGCGCAGCAATGGCCGTGCCGTTGAAGACGTCATTGAGGATCGACTCGCGGTCTACGCCGTAGAGAACGGCCTGGCGTACGCGAACATCATTCCACGGCTCGCGGTCGTAGTTATAGTTGAACACATTGGTGACGAAGCTCGGACCTTCGAAGACCTCAAAGGCCTCATCTTCGCGGAACTGGGGCACGATGTCGGCGCTGACATAGGTGAAGTCAATATCGCCGCTGGTCAGAGCCAGTACGGCTGCGGTCTCATCGGCAAAGTAGCGATTGACGAGCTTGTCCAGTACCGGCGCGCCATCCCAATAGGCTTCGTTGGGGACCAGTTCCATGAATTGATCTTTTTCATAGCGGCTAAACTGGTAGGGACCGGTGCCCACGGGGCGGCTCCACCACCAGTCAGTCGTATCGAGTTCGCCCGGCTCAAAGTCGATGGCATGCTCGGGCAGCGCATAGAACCAGCGCAGCTCGGCGAAGAAGCGGGGATTGGGTTGGGTCAGCTGAATTTCCAGCGTGTTGTCATCGACAGCGACAATGCCGCTGATCTCGTCGGCCTCACCGGCGACATATTCCTCAAAACCGACAACGGGAACGCCGGCAAATTGGAAGGGCGGGAAGGTGGCCGGCGAATCGGGATGATGAACAAACTCGGCCGTAAATTTGAGATCCTGGGCCGTGAAAGGTTCGCCGTCATGCCACGTGACGTCTTCGCGCAGGTTGAAGGTCCAGACGGTTGCGTCTTCGTTCGCTTCCCAGCTGGTCGCCAGTGCGCCTTCCGAACCAAATTCGGTGTAGTCAGCATTCTGCATCACCAGGGGCGTGAACATCTTGGCATACCAGTTGTGGCCGGCGCCGCTCATGTAGAGCACTGCCTCGGGCGCGCCACCCGGGCCGACGTCAAACCCGCCGATGATGATCTGCTCGCCAGCGGCTTCGCCGGCGTCGGCAGCTTCTTCGGCAGGCGCTTCGGTCGCTTCTCCTTCGGCGGCTGGGGCGGGCGCGGCCGGAGCCGCGCAGGCTGTCAGCACCAAGAGTGCTGCACCGATGAGTAACGACAAAATGCGTTTCGACATGGAATCCTCCTATAGGTTGGATGGTGAAATAACAGGACGGAACGGGGAAGTCGAAGAAAATCGGTCAGTTTGTCGGGAAGCAGTCCTCCTTATGGTCGCGATGGCCGCAGTGTTTCCGTGTTCACGTACAGCGGGTGCGATAGTCGCAATTGTGCGATAAATCAGACGGCACTATATAGCTGCTGCCTTGATGGAACGCTGATCGGGCGGATTGAGCGGATCCAGCGGATAAAGGCGCAAAAGAATCCGTGGAATCCGCCCAATCCTTCGGCAAGCTCAGGACCGGCCCGGTACATCCGCGTTCTATCTGATTGGTTCCTGAATCGTTGCAATCAGATGAAAAATTGAATCGACAACGCTTGATCCGCCGGGAGCTTCGGCGTTGCGCGGCGTGCTCGCCAGAGCGATCGGTCGGATAAGGATATGGAATAAGTGATTGACAGAAGAGTAGGAAGCGGTTACAATTTGACGAGACATCAGACGTCTGTTCTCTCGCTAGTGTACTCTACATTTTGGCTGGCGTCAAGCGCTTTTTTTGCCCATCCAGCAATTGTCAATTTGAACAGAATGAACAGCAGATCTACCTTGAAGAATCTGCGCGGATCCGCTACATCTGGTCCTTTCGGCGGTCCATTGTCGCCAACTCTGGAATCCCTATGGAGCTTGTCAAGCCGCTGCGCGGGCCTGCCCTGAGCGAGGCCATTCGCAGCTACATCAAAGACTATATTCTGCAGCACCACCTCGAGCCCGGTGATCAACTGCCGCCGGAGCCTTTCTGGATGGAAGAGCTGGGCGTTGGGCGCAGTTCCGTGCGCGAAGCTATCAAGGCGCTGCAATCGCTTGGCATTGTTGAGATCAAACGCGGCAACGGGCTTTATGTGCGGCAGGCGAATTTTGATCCGGTCCTCGAATCGCTCAGCTACAACATGCGCTTTGACCCACACATGTTCGCCGAGGTATTTCAGATCCGCGTCTGGCTCGAATCGGCCGTCATCGAAGCCGCCGTCAGCCAGATCACCGATGAGGACATCGCTGAACTGGAGGCCATCCTGACCGAATGGGATCGGCGCTTGACCGTAGGCGAGTCCCATGTCGAACTGGACGAGGAATTTCATCGCGTCCTCTATCGCGTTCTGGATAACCAGACCCTGATCAAGCTCTTTGAAGTCTTCTGGATCGTCTTTCGTACGCTGGATATTGAAGCCATCCGTGAAACCGATCCCGTCTTGGGCCTGCGCGAGCACGTGGCGATCTTGGAAGCCGTGCGAAAACGCGATGCCGTGCTGGCGCGGGAGCGACTGGTCGATCACTTCAGCCATGTCCAGGGACGCATTCAGCGCGCCATCGACAGGTGATCTGGCACAGGCTCGCCAAGTGCGGGTTGTGGTAAAGTGCAGTCATCCGTCCCCCGCATCTTAGGACATTTGCCACTGGCAGCCTGCAACCAACCCGTCATACTCAGAGGGAAGTCCGACGCTCGCTGCGTTCACAATACCGAAGCGACGAATTGGGGCAGCTTGAACCGTGATGCGGGCTACGTACTAGCTGCCGACCGCCTGAACACAATTGCGCTCGCTACCATCTCAGGAGTTATTATGAGGCGAAAGTGCGCTGTCATCGTTCTACTGCTCTTTGTTCTGATCTTGACCGCGGCTTGCGGCATCCAAGCCGAAGATGCCCTCACCGAGGGTCCTGTCGGCCCACCCGGCCCTGCCGGCCCGCAAGGCGAGGCTGGCCTGCCCGGGCCGCCGGGAGAAGCAGGCCCCCTTGGTCCCGCCGGAGCCGATGGTATGGACTGGATGCCGGCCACCTATGTCGGCTCCGAGACCTGTCAGGAATGCCATGAAGGGGTCTATGAAAGCTACATGGAGACAGGGCACCCCTACGTACTCAATAAGGTCGTCGATGGCGAAGCGCCTGACTATCCCTCCTCCGAAGTGCCGGATCCGCCCGAGGGCTACACCTGGGATGAAATCAGCTACGTTATTGGCGGTTTTGCCTGGAAAGCGCGTTTTCTTGATGAGAACGGCTTCATCATCACCGGCGACGAGAATGCGACAACGCAGTACAATCTCTACAACCGCACGCTTGATCTGGGTGAAGATTGGGTCGCTTATCACGCCGGCGAAGAACGATCCTATGACTGCGCCTCCTGCCATACGACCGGCTACGTGCCCGAAGGCAACCAGGATGAACTGCCCGGCCTCATCGGTACCTGGGCTGAGGACGGTGTCGGCTGCGAAGCGTGCCATGGGGCCGGCAGCAGCCACGTAAATGATCCCTACAACGTTGCCGTGACCATCGAGCGTGATTCTGAGCTCTGCACCCAGTGCCACGCCCAGGGAACAGTCGACGAAGTCGATGCAACGAGCGGTTTCATCCAGCATCATGATAGCTATGAAGCGCTGTTTTCCGGTAAGAAAGCGGCCATGCGCTGCGTGGACTGTCACAATCCCCACGACACGGTCAAATATGGCCGCGCCGACGGCATCAAGGTCGAGTGTGCAAGCTGTCACGTGGAGCAGGATATCTATCAGAAGATCACCGACCGGCGCCACGCACAGTGTGTCGATTGTCACATGCCGCAGCTGATTCAGAACGCCGTGGGCGACCTTGCACAATACCAGGCTGATGTGCGTACCCACACGATGGCGATCAACCCACTGGAAATCTCCCAATTCGGCGACGATGGCGTTGATGCGCATCCCTATCTGGCGCTTGAATTCTCCTGTCGCGGCTGCCACAACGATGATGGGCGTGCCGGCGCGCTGAGTGACGACGAGCTGCTCGAATCGGCCATGGACTTCCATGCGCGCGACCAGGCGGGTTCGTTGAACCGGCGATAGTCCCTTCCCCGCAAACGGGCGTTGCAGCTCAAGAAAAAGTCTGGCTTCTCAAAAGGGCCAGACTTTTTTCTTTTCCAACCGATTCTTGTTCATCCTTCAAAGCGTAACTTTTTGCCGGCCAGGGCGTCATCATCTGACGATAAAAGGATGAGCGTTGGGTGCATCCCATTTTGGGGGACGGTCTACGAACGGACTGGTCGCTTTCTCTGGAGCAGCCTCCAAATATGCCATGCAGCCAGGGGATTCTAGGCGTTTGACAGATTTTAGGTCGTCGCCTAAAGTGGGTTTGGTATCTTCACCTGCTTTCTTTCGCATTCTTTTTGAACAACGCGCTAACGATTACCGGGCCAGGTCTTCTCTGATCCCCGACTAATGCAGAAAGGAAGAGCCGCCTACGAACCAAACCCCGTTTTCGTCTTCGTTCCCCTTGCCACACGTTTCAACGCCTAAAACTGCACGCGTGTTTGGAGGCCTTATGAAAGTTTCACCACGCTCCACTGAGCGATTGCTGTTGAATTTATGCCGCTCCTCAGCCCTTGCTGGCTTTGCCGCGATCCTTGGACTTGTCGTCCTGCTGGCACTGCCCCAGACCGGCTATGCGTCATCTGAATCTGAAAGTACCCCAGTTGTCACGACTGCTGATGCTTTACCACCAATTATCGAATTACCCGCCAACTCAATGATTGAACTGCCGGTCTACGGTCACTGTCTGGATCGCGACCTGCCCTTTCCCGGCGAGACGCTGATCCCGATGGAGCTTGCACCCGAAGCGGTGCGTGTGGCCATCGGCCATTCCATGGCGACCGGCCTGCTGGAAGACGACCTGCTGCAGCCGCAGCTGGCCATCTGGACGCTCATCGACGGCAAATGGGATCGCCAGTCAAATCAGACTGCTTCCCGCCTGGTTTCCTATGCGCGCAGCGGCGTGCAGCCAGCTGACATCGGGCTCGACACCCTGTCCGTTATGGATGCGGTCGATGCCGGTCTGGTCGAAGCCCTGGTCGTCAACTTTGAGAGTGTCTCCGACCCGGAATACTTCGGCGAAGGCACCATGTTGCTGACCAATTTCAACGACGAGGCGGTGCGGCTGCATGTCCCGTTGGGCGTGCGCTTTGCCGATCCGGCTGATGGCGGCAACCAGACGATTGCCGTCTTCCCCGCCGGTCCGGTTGGCCCTCCCGGCCCCGCTGGTCCTCCTGGTCCCGAAGGCCCCCGTGGACCCGCCGGCCCGCCTGGCCCGCAAGGTCCCGTTGGTCCAGCCGGTCATGATGGCGCTGACGGCGCAACTGGTCCTGTTGGCCCGCAAGGCCCTGCCGGTCCCGCCGGCACTGATGGTCACGACGGCGCAGCCGGTCCAGCGGGCCCGCAAGGTCCTGCCGGCCCCGCCGGCCCGCAAGGTCCCGCTGGCGCTGACGGCGCACCTGGCCCTGCCGGTCCGCAAGGTCCTGCCGGCCATGATGGCGAAGATGGCGCTATGGGTCCGCAAGGCGTGCCCGGCCCAATGGGTCCCTCTGGCGCTGACGGCGAGCCTGGCCCCACCGGCCCGCAAGGTCCCTCTGGCGCTGACGGCGCACCTGGCCCTGCCGGTCCGCAAGGTCCTGCCGGCCATGATGGTGAAGATGGCGCTATGGGTCCGCAAGGCGTGCCCGGCCCAATGGGTCGCGCCGGCGCTGACGGTGCACCTGGCCCCGCCGGCCCGCAAGGTCTGGCGCTGACGGCGAACCTGGCCCCGCCGGTCCGAGGCCCCGCTGGCGCTGACGGCGAACCTGGCCCCGCCGGTCCGCAAGGCCCCGCTGGCGCCACTGGCGCTGACGGCAAGCCCGGTCCTGCCGGTCCACAAGGTCCCGCCGGCGCCGATGGCGAAGATGGCGCAATGGGTCCGCAGGGTGTGCCCGGCGCAATGGGTCGTGCCGGCGCTGACGGTGCACCTGGCCCCGCCGGCCCGCAAGGTCCCTCTGGCGCTGACGGCGAACCTGGCCCCGCCGGTCCGCAAGGTCCTGCCGGCGCAGATGGCGCTGACGGCAAGCCCGGTCCTGCCGGTCCACAAGGTCCAGCTGGCGCCGATGGCGCCCCCGGCATCAGCTGCTGGGACATGAATCACAACGGCCAAGCCGATGCTGACGAAGATATCAATGGCGACGGCAAGGTCGACACGTGGGACTGTGAAGGTCCTGTCGGTCCGCAAGGCCCGGCTGGCGCAGTAGGCGCCACGGGTCCGGCCGGCGCGCCTGGCGCTGATGGCCACGACGGCAAGCCCGGACCGACCGGCGCTGACGGCGAGCCGGGTCCGATGGGTCCGCAAGGCCTGCCCGGCGCAACGGGCCCGCAAGGCGCGGCCGGCGCCGATGGCGAACCTGGCCCCGCCGGTCCTCCTGGCCCGGCTGGTAAAGATGGCCACGATGGAGCGCCTGGCGCTGATGGTGAACCCGGTCCCGCCGGTCCTCCTGGCCCCGCCGGTAAAGATGGCCATGATGGTGCGCCAGGCGCTGACGGCGATGGGACCGGCCGGTCCTCCTGGCCCGGCTGGTAAAGATGGCCACGATGGAGCGCCTGGCGCAGACGGCGCCATGGGTCCGCAAGGCGTGCCCGGCGCGATGGGACCGGCTGGTCCTGCCGGCGCCGATGGTGAACCCGGCCCCGCCGGTCCTCCTGGCCCGGCTGGTAAAGATGGCCATGATGGCGAGCCTGGCGCAGATGGCGCCATGGGTCCGCAAGGCGTGCCCGGCGCAATGGGACCGGCTGGTCCTGCCGGCGCCGATGGTGAACCCGGCCCCGCCGGTCCTCCTGGCCCCGCCGGTAAAGATGGCCATGATGGTGCGCCAGGCGCTGACGGCGCGATGGGACCGGCTGGTCCTGCTGGCCCGGCCGGTAAAGATGGCCACGATGGCGAGCCTGGCGCAGATGGCGCCATGGGTCCGCAAGGCGTGCCCGGCGCAATGGGCCCGGCTGGTCCTGCCGGCGCCGATGGTGAACCTGGCCCCGCCGGTCCTCCTGGCCCCGCTGGTAAAGATGGCCATGATGGCGAGCCCGGCGCAGATGGCGCCATGGGTCCGCAAGGCGTGCCCGGCGCCATGGGACCGGCTGGTCCTGCCGGCGCCGATGGTGAACCTGGCCCCGCCGGTCCTCCTGGCCCCGCCGGTAAAGATGGCCACGATGGTGCGCCTGGCGCAGATGGCGCCATGGGTCCGCAGGGTTTGCCCGGCGCAATGGGCCCGGCTGGTCCTGCCGGCGCCGATGGTGAACCCGGCCCCGCCGGTCCTCCTGGCCCCGCCGGTAAAGATGGCCATGATGGCGAGCCTGGCGCAGATGGCGCCATGGGTCCGCAAGGCGTGCCCGGCGCCATGGGCCCGGCTGGTCCTGCCGGCGCCGATGGTGAACCCGGCCCCGCCGGTCCTCCTGGCCCTGCGGGTAAAGATGGCCATGATGGCGAGCCTGGCGCAGATGGCGCCATGGGTCCGCAAGGCGTGCCCGGCGCAATGGGACCGGCTGGTCCTGCCGGCGCCGATGGCGAACCCGGCCCCGCCGGTCCTCCTGGCCCTGCGGGTAAAGATGGCCATGATGGCGAGCCTGGCGCAGATGGCGCCATGGGTCCGCAAGGCGTACCTGGCCCCATGGGCGCAGCTGGCCCTGAAGGTCCCATGGGCCCCGCCGGTCCGGAAGGCCCGCAGGGTCCTGCCGGTCACGATGGCGCAGCTGGCCCCGCCGGCGCTGCCGGCGCGGCTGGTCCTGCCGGCGCTCCCGGCATCAGCTGCTGGGACATGAACCACAACGGCCAAGCCGATGCCGACGAAGACATCAATGGCGACGGCAAGGTCGACACGTGGGACTGTGAAGGTCCTGCCGGTCCGCAAGGTCCTGCCGGCCATGATGGCGCGGCCGGCCCGGCTGGTCCTGAAGGTCCCGCTGGCCATGATGGCGCGGCCGGTCCTCCTGGCCCCGAAGGCCCGATGGGTCCTGCTGGTCCCGCGGGCCCGCCTGGCCCGGCCGGTACAGCCGGCATCTTCGGAACGCATCACGTCAGTGCTGCAACCGGTTATGACGGCGCCCGTCACAAGGCCGTGGACGCGGTCTGCCCCAATGGCAGCGCCGTGGTCGGTGGCGGCTTCAACGTGGACGGTCCCGGCGCCGATAACTGGGTCGTGACCGTGCAGGAGAGCTACCCGGTGAATGGCAACGTCTGGCACGTGGAAGCCAAGTCTACGCCGCTGTGTGACTGCGGCGACGCCGACAATGCCTGGTCGGTGACGGCCTGGGCAGTCTGCGTGGACGTGCCGTAAGCTGAGTTACGGCGGAGCGGCCATCGGCCCCAAAGGAGCCGGCTGCCGCTCTGTCACGTTGAATTGAAGCATGCAAACGCCCTGCCGGGCTCAGCCCGGCAGGGCGTTCTCTTATAATCACGCTCGACACTTTCTGCAACTACCGCTATGCCTCATCTAGCACAAAGGCTGCGCAGCGCTCGCCGATCATCATGACGGTCAGACAGGGATTGACCGCGATCATGGTGGGGAAGATGGACGCATCGGCCACACGCAGACCGGGCACGCCATGCACGCGTAGCCTTGGGTCAACCACGGCCAGCGGATCGGTGGCGCTGCCGAGCTTGCAGGTGCCCGCCGGATGATAGACGGTGTTGGCCGTGCGCCGGACGTAGCTCGAGAGTGCGTCATCATCAACCACGTCAGCGCCGGGCGCTAACTCTCGTTTGATCCACGACCGTAGTCGGGACTGCTGCGCAATCTTGCGTGCCAGCTTGATTCCCGTCAGCATCACGCGCTCATCGTGGCCTGCGGGATCGGTGAAGTAGCGGAAGTCGATCAGCGGCGGTGTGGCCGGATCTGCGCTGCGCAGGCGCACGACGCCCTGGCTACGTGCCTGCGTCACGTTGGGCGTGAGGGAAAAGCCGTGCGCGGCCGACGGGTAGCCGCTAGGTGAGGTATGCATGTCGAAGACCTGGTAGCCCAGATGCATCATCAGATCGGGCGCGTCCTGCCCCGGCTCAGTCGTCTCAAAGAGGACAATTTCCCAGTAATTTGCTGTTTCAGGCGGTAGTGGGCGCGTCGTCTCCCAAATGATGACGCCCTCAGGGTGATCGAGCAGATGTTCGCCGATGCCGGGTAAATCATGCGCGACATCGATGCCAAGCGCCTGCAAGTGCCGGGCCGGACCAATTCCGGAGCGCAGCAGCAGCGCCGGTGAGTCAAACGCACCGCAGCAGACAATGACGTCGCCGGCGCAGCGGAGCGGTCCGTCGGCCGTTTCCACGCCGCTAACGCCGCCTTGTTCTACCAACAGGCGCGTCACGTAGACGCCGGTGAAGAGGGCTAGCCGGTCGCCCCACTGACTGAGCGGATGGAGATAGGCGACTGAACTCGACTGGCGCAGGTTGCCCCGCTTGTTGAGATCGGTCCAGTGGACGCCCCGCCGTAGCTGGCCGTTTACGTTGAGCGGTCCGGCAGGCAGACCATATTGTTCCGCTGCGGCGATAAAATCATGGCCAAACGCATTGTCGGATCCTGGCGCTTCCACGTGGACGCGGTGGCGCACTTGCTCGAAGTGGGGGCGCACGCTGGCCGGATCCCAGCCAGTTGCGCCGGCCGCCACCCACGCCTCCAGATCGAGGTCTGGTGCATCAAAGGCGATGCAGGAGTTATGGGAACTGCAGCCGCCCAGCACCTTGCCCCGGGCGTGGCGGATTCGGCCGTTGCCGTGCGGCTGGGGCTCAATGCGATAATCGAAGTCCAGGTCGCTTTCCAGAAGCGCCTGCCAATCGCGCAACTCAAGCACGCGGTCCTGGCCGGCATCGCTCGGCCCGGCCTCGAATAGGGCCACGCGCCGCCCTGCCTCCATCAGGCGTGCCGCGACAATCGCGCCCGCAGTCCCGCCGCCGATCACGATGTGGTCAAAGTTGCCAGTGTGGTCTGTCATTGCGTGCGCCTTTTCGTGGTATATCGGTGGAAGCGAGGGTTGTTGATCACCTCGTTCCATAATAACCGCTTCAGACAGGTGCAACAACCCTGAATAGACGCCCTCGCATGGCACGACACGACGAGCGGGTCGGTTTCATCCACCGAATCTCTCGCCTTCTCCCTCGTGCTACCAGCGCGCCTGCTCGTAGAAGGCGCGTATTCGCCGATCTGAGGTTACCAAGGGGCAACCGCGCAGATCTGCTGTGGCAACGATGGTCCGATCCGCGGGGTCACGATGCGACCAGTCGAGCTCCACATTGCGCAGCCAGGTCTGGGTGTCGACCGCTGCGATGTGAACATTGCGCACGTGCATGATGCGATTCGCAAATTCGCGCGCCGAGATCGGTAGTGCAAGCTTGCCCCGCTGCATTTTCCAGGCGATTTCCCAGATCGACATTGAACTGACGATGATCTCGCTGCTGTCTGCAATGATGCGGGTCGCTGCCAGCGAGAGGGCGTCTGGATCCATTGTCCACCGGATCAGAACATTGGTGTCGAGCACGATCATCTATAGATCCTCCCAATCATCCCAGGTTGGCGCATCGGGATCTTCATGAAAGCTGACCGTGCCCTGAACGTCGGCAAAGACTTCCTCCACACTGCGCTCGCGCGTCAGTGGCCGGATGCTCAAGACCGGGCGGTTGTTGTCCGTGACAATCAACTCCTCACCGGACTGTTCAATCTCGCGAAAGATGCGCAGCATCTCCGCCTTCAACTTGCTCTTGGATACTGTTCTCATGTTAGCTTTGTCTCTTTGACTACCCTAGTTATGACTATAGTCATATAGTACCACAGGCTGCCAAGTCTTTCCATCACTCCGATCTAAATGGGTGCATACCCCATTGGGGGGCTGTTCTAGAGATAGCGACCAGTCCGCTCGTAGACCGCCCCCAAAATGGGATGCGCCCATTTAGATCGAAGATAACATGTTTGATTTCACCACTTACCAGCTGTACCTTGCCGTCGAGGTGACCACGCCTATTGCTGCGGCCATCTACTAGCAGACTGTCGAAAAGAAGATGAATCGACCGCGGCGTCCGTTGGTGGGTACACAACAGTGGGGCCCAGGGGGCTCCCCGAAAGGAACGGATCCTGAGCTGTGGTTAATCGCCACACAGGTTGTCGACAAGACGACTGTCGTATCCGTTCCTTTCTCCATCCGTTGTTGTGTACGAGGCCGTCCTCTTACTCGCGTTCCTGGGCCAGTGCCTGGCGCAACAGTCTAGGCTCTGGTGACATTTCGAAAACCACCTGCTTTGCGCCTTCAACGTCCCCAGTACGGGCGGCAGAATATCCGATTGGCACACTTGTAGGCGCCCGTGCCGGGGACGTTACGACCAAATGTCAACGGGACCTTGCTCACGGCATTCATGTCTGGGCGGTCGCCGTGGCGAATCGTGCAGGATCGCCGATACGTGCCCCAAACACGATGTGGGTAGCGGGAATCCCCGGATTGGGTGGCGAGGGGTCGAATACGGTCCTTGCCATCCGCATGGTTGTTTTCGCGCCCTTGTACTAGGCTTCAACACCACGGCTCGAAGGGGGAGGGTCCCGCTCACCGGCAGCACGACGCTGATTGTCGACGAGCAGGCGCTGTCGATGACGGGGGGGGGCGCGCCACGGTGGGAGATGAGTTTGCGTGCGCAACGGCCAACCTGGCCATCCAATGCCTGGGCTATCGTGCTGGGAGGGCGACGCTATCGAGGAGCGCTGTACGGTTGCGGGACGCGCGGCCTTTGACGCTGCCAGGGCGGAATTGCAGCTGGCCCTGGAAAACGGCACGGCTGATCCCATCATCCAGGCGCGTTATGAGGGTCTGAAAGATCTGGCTCACTCAATTCAAGGGCCGTATGTCGGGGAGTAAGCGCATGGCCAGAAGACGGCGATCTGCCGGATCTCCGTCTGCGCTGCGTCATGCCGGGCTGGGGCTCGGCGCACCTGGAAGCAGCGCTCCAAAAAATGCCGTCAACGCCTCCATCTCCGGCGCCGGGTCATGGAATGGTGCAACAGTTGCACGTGCGCGCGCGAGGAGCGCATCGTACGCGTTGGGGTCAGCCGCGCGCGCGGCCAGCACAGTCTCGAGCGCCTGACCCATGGCCAGCAGATCGCCGTTCTCGACCAGCACGCAGTTCTGCTCCGCGCCCGCGCCGACCATGAAGTCATTGCCGCCGATGCCGTTAAAGCCGAGGACGAGACAGCCGCAGGCCATGGCCTCCAGCACGGAGGCGTGGAGCCCTTCCTGGAGCGTGGTGGGCAGATAGAGTGCGCTCTGCTGCAGGTGATGGGCGTAGGTCGCCTCGTTCATGTTGCGCAGGGCGAGCCAGCTGTGCCCGGCGGCCGTGCCCCGCCGCGCCAGCGTCTGCTCCAGCCATTCGCCCGTGCGATCCTTGCGCGTCATGAAGGCGACCTGGTCCAGCTTGCCTCCCGGGGCCGGGCAGTAGCGGGCCGGATCGATGAAGGGCGGAATCAATGTGACCGCCGTCTCCATGCTCCACGCCAGGTGACGCACGATCGTTGGCGAGCGGGTGATGATCTGCTCCACGCCCAGCTCGGCCCAGCGTTCGCCCGGCTGCAGGCGGCTGTAGGCCAGCGCCCACGAGAGTGCGATGACGACGCGCCGGCCTTCAAAGTGTTGGGTCTGGCGCACGAAATCGGCCATCACTTCGGGGAAGACCAGCACGTCGTCCGGCCCAAAGCTGGGGCGGTCTTCCAGCCAGATTACCGGCACAGTATAGCCGTGCCAGTGGGTGACAAAGCCCCGCTTCTGATGAACGAGCGCGGCGTCGAAACCGGCCTCCCGCAGCAGGCTCACATGGCGATAGAGCGCTTTGACTCCGCCCGACGGCTGAGGGAAATCGGGGCAGAAATAGAAGATACGCGATGCGTCGGTCATAGCGAAAGGTTTCCGGTCAATTTCAGGGTCTCTCTTCCAGCAAGATGTTTTGTGAAGAATCCAGTTCCATCACCAGGCCGGTGCGATTGGCTACATTGGTGGGCGCATCAAAGGCGAATAGCCTGCCGGTTACGAAGACTTTGGTTGGGCGTTGGGCCTCGGCATCGGCGAGAAAGTTGCGCAGCAGCTCATCTCGCCCCTCATCATTGGGCGCCTGCACCGCAAACGACTGGCCCGCTTGGTCGTCGGCGTGGGCCATCAGGTTGAAGCGCCAAGAGGTCGCACTTGGCCCGTCACCGCTCCACCACTCGCCGAGAATCTCTTGCGTGTCCGCATCGCCATAGAGGTTGGCGTGGTCGACGAAGCCCCAAAGCTTGATTTCCGTGCCATCTGCTCTGTGCTGCGCCGCCGCATCTTTGGCAAATCCATTTTGGCTGATGGCTGACGCCGGCAGGTAGTCGCTGGCCGGCGCCACACAGCCCGCCAGGAGCGTCGCGCCAGCTAGCAGTATCAGCAAGAAATATCTTTTCATCCCGCACCCTCCTGTCTTGGGCAGAGAAGTAGAGAAGCTACGCCCCATACCTCGTTACCCGTTACCCCGGATGATAGCATACTTACCCATTTTGTTATGGGACGGCGACCGCCCGCACGAGGGCGTGCGGACTGACCAGCGGGCAACCATGCGCTCGCTCAGTGAGCACGCCTTCGTGTGGACGGGTTGTATGGACGCCTGGTTCTTGGTTGCGGAGCGACGTGGTTGGAATTACCTGTCGAGGCGGCGACCCGCTTGGTTTCGACCCTTCGACAGGCTCAGGACGGCGCAGGCTCAACCGGCGCTAGCCTATCATGCTGTTTGTTGGTAGAACGCGCGGACTGAGCGAGGGCCCCCAACTTGCGGTCTCATCCCCCCACCACCCCACCCCAAACTCCTACATTGACACCAGAACATATGTTCTATAAAATACCCCCATCAACCAATCACGCCGCGCCCATTGCCATGCCAAACCGTCGTCGCCGCAAGCTGGATCAGACCGTTACTACGCTTCAGAAACGCTATGGCCCCCAGGCGCTGCAACGGGGCGCGGGCGGCGTCAAAGAACGCCGGCCGGCCGCATTTCAAACTGGCTTTGGCGAACTCGACGCGCTGACCGGCTGTGGCGGTGCGCCGCGCGGCGCGCTAACGTTGCTGACCGGACCTGCGACGTCGGGCAAGCTGACCTTGGGCTACAAGATTCTGGCCGACGCGCAGCAGACGCGCGGCGCCAACGTCGCGCTGGTCGACTTGAGCCGCCACACCGATCCCGACTATCTGGCCCGCTGCGGCATCGAGCTGAAGCGTCTGCTGGTGGCCCGACCCGATGAAGCGACTGACCTGGGAGCGCTGCTGCTCGACCTGGCGCGTGAGCGGCGCGTTCGCGCCATCCTGCTCGACAACCTGACCGGCGCCGCCATGGAGCGACGGCGCTGGCGGCAGGTTCAGGCTGCGTTGGGCCCGCTGACCCACCACCTACGCCAGCAGCAAACCGCGCTGCTCTGCATCGATGAGCTCAACCCGCCCTGGCAGCGCTGGCTCAACCTGGACCGCACCGCGCCCGTGCGCAAGGCGGCCGCACTCCATCTCCACTTCCGCCGCGAGCGCTGGCTGCGCCAAGCGGGCGAGCTAACGGGCTACAGCGCCCAGGTGCAGGTGGCCAAGAGCGTCTGGCGGCGCGATCGTCCGACTGCACAGATCGAAATTCGCTTCAACGGCACGGTTCGTGCCCAGGAGACCTGGTGATCCGCCATGAGCGTTCTCTGCTGTTACGTGCCCGATTTTTTGCTCACCCTGACGTCCCATGCCGATGAACTCAGTTCTGCGCCCCTGGCGCTGTTGGGGCCGGACGAACGCGTCTGTGCGCTTTCGCCGCCGGCCCGGGCCGCGGGCGTATTGCCGGAGATGCGCCCCCGGCAGGCGTTGACGCGCTGCCCCGATTTGCGTCTGACTTCGTGTGACATGGGCGCGGCTCAAGCGGCCCACAGCGCCCTGCTCGACCTCCTGGGCGCCTGGGCCCTGCCGGTGGAAAGCGTGAACTGGGGCGCGGCCTACCTCGATCTGCGCCCTGTGGCCCGCACCGGCGCGGCCGTGCAGCCGCTGGCAGCCGAGCTGGGGCGGCAGATTCGCGGGGAGCTGGGCGCGGCTTTGCAGCCCGCTCTGGGTTGGGATTCGGGCAAATTTACCGCCCGGGCCGCGGCCGTGCGCGTGGCGCCGGGACGCATGCGTCTGATTGACAAGGTGCAAGAGGTCGCTTTTCTGGCGCCGCTGCCCATTACGCTGCTGCCGCTGCCCAGGGCCGACTGTCGCCAGCTCCACTGGTTGGGCATTCGCACGCTGGGGCACTTTGCCGCGCTGCCGCCGGCCGCCGTTCGCCAGCGCTTTGGCCGCGCCGGCGTACTGGCCCAGCAGTGGGCCCAGGGCCGCGATGATCGTCCGGTCAGTCCTACGCTGGCCGCGCCGCCCCGCACGCTCGAGGTCGCCATCGATCCGCCCAGCGCGGGATTGCCGCGCGTGCTGGCCGCGCTGGAGGAAGCGCTGCGCCCCGTGCTGGATGAACTGCGCGCGCAGCTCCAGGGCATCAGCCGGCTGCGCCTGGAACTGCGCTTTCTCTGCGGTGCAACGCGCACGCTCGATTTGGCCGTGGTGAGGCCGGTTGAGGACGCGGCGCGTCTCCACGCGCTGCTGGAGGAGCGTCTGACCGCGCTCACCTGGCCCGATGAAATGGGCACAGCGCAGATAACCGTCGCGGCGACGGCCGAATTGCCCGTGGGCCAGCTGGCGCTCTTGCCCGAGCTGCTGCCTGCGCAAGACGCAGAGGCAGACGAGACCAAAAGCCTCTTGCAGCCGCTCGCAGCAGAGCTGGCCGGACGCTACGGCGGCATCTTCTTTCAGACTCACGTCGCCGATGCGCACCACCCCATTGCGGCGCGGCGCAGCGTCCTGCACGCGCTGTCGTGACCCGCCTTTGGCCTGCGGGCGAGCCCATCAACATGGTAACCGACAGCCAGGGCCGGCCGCTGCGCTTTGTCTGGCAGGGCCGCAGCCATCGGCTCCAGCAGATCCAACAGCGCTGGCAGATCGACAGCGACTGGTGGAGTGAAGAGGGCCGCGTCTGGCGCGACTATTTTGCTGTGATTACCACCAGCGGCCTTCTCTGCGTGATCTATTTCGACCTGCTTGAACAGGGCTGGTACGTGGCGAAGATCTATGATTGAGCGCAGATCGATTGACAGCGGGCAACCGTCAACCGATCCTTGTCAATTTGCCGAGTTGCACTGCCATAGCTATTTTTCTCTCCTGGACGGCGCATCGTCGCCCGAAGCGCTGGCGGCGCGGGCGCGTGCGTTGGGAATCACGGCCCTGGCGCTGACCGATCACGACAGCCTGGCCGGCGCGGTCCGCTTTCAGCAGGCGGCGCGGGCGGCTGACCTCCAGGCCATTCTCGGTGCGGAAGTCACGCTGGATGACGGCGGGCATCTGACGCTGCTAGCCGCAACCCGGACGGGTTACGCCAATCTCTCTCGCCTGGTGACCGCCGCACGCCTGGACCAGATGCCCGCATCCCTTTCCGATGATCCCGCCGCGTGGCCGGGCAAGGTCGCGCCCGCACTGAGCTGGGCACGGCTGGCTGAGCTGAACGACGGCGTGATTGCCCTGAGCGGCTGCCGCCAGGGACCCGTGGCCGCGCCGCTGTTGGCGGGCGATGCGGCTGCGGCCCTGCAGGCGGCGGGTCGGCTGCGCGACATCTTTGACGACGGACGCTGCTACGTCGAGGTGCAGCATCATCAGCGGCCTGACGATGACCGCTTGAATCATCGCCTGACTGAGCTGGCTCGACGCCTGCAGCTCCCCCTGGTCGCAACTGGCAACGTTCACTACGCAACCCAGGCCGAGAGCCGCCTGCGCGACGCGTTCATCGCCATTCAGCACAATGAGTCACTCACCCAGGCCCGTCGCGCTGGACGCCTGCCGCTGAACAGCAACTATGCGCTCTCTGCGCCTGCGCTGGTGACCCGACGTTTCCAGCACGCGCCGGACGCTGTGGTGAACACGCTGGCCATTGCCGAGCGCTGCCAGGCCGTGATCGACTTCTCCGATCGTCGCTTGCCCGCTTTTGCCACGCCCGACGGCTGCAGCGAGTTTGCCTATCTCTACCAGCTCTGCCACAAAAATCTGCCCCGGCGCTATCCGGACCTGACGCCGGCCGTGCTCAGCCAGCTGGCCCATGAGCTGGCCGTTATCCAGGGCGCAGAACTTGCCGGCTACTTTCTCATCGTTTGGGACATCATGCGCTTCGCCCGCGCCGCAGGCATCCGCTGCCAGGGGCGGGGCTCGGCCGCCAACTCGATCGTGGCCTATCTGTTGGAAATCACCAGCATCGACCCGCTGCAGCATGACTTGCTCTTCGAGCGCTTTCTCTCGGCCGATAAGTTCACCACGCCCGACATCGACATCGACTTTGCCGCCGATCGCCGCGAGGAGGTGATTCAGTACGTCTATGAGCGCTATGGCCGTGAGCATGCCGCCATGGTCTGCAACGTCGTTACCTACCGCGCACGCAGCGCCCTGCGCGATCTGGGCAAGGCGCTGGACTTTCCGCCCGCAACCCTGGAGCGACTGGCGAAGCAGCTCGATACAAACTCGCCGCAGGCCGCGGCAGATCAGCTGGCGGCAACATTTCCGGCCGCGGGCGAAGGGGAGCAGATCGCGCCGCTGACCATGCTCTTTGCCCTCATGCGTCAGATCGACGGCTGCCCGCGCCACCTTGCCATCCACTCGGGCGGCATGATCATCACCGCGCAGCCGCTGGCCACGGTTGTGCCGCTGGAGCCGGCGACCATGCCGGGGCGCATCGTGGCCCAGTGGGACAAGGAGAGCGTGGAGGACGCCGGCCTGATCAAGATCGATCTGTTGGGGTTGCGCACGTTGGGGTTGATTACCCAGGCGCTGGGTTACATTGCTGAGCAGGGCGCGGGCGCGCCCGACCTGGATGCGCTGGCGCTGGATGATCCGGTCATCTACCGCATGCTCCAGCGCGGCGACACCATCGGTGCGTTTCAGGTCGAGAGCCGCGCCCAGCAACAGATGTTGCCCCGGCTCAAGCCGGCGTGCTTTGAGGACATCATTGTTGAGGTCGCCATCGTCCGTCCCGGCCCGATTCAGGGTGGTGCGGTTCATCCCTACTTGCGGCGGCGTGCGGGTGAGGAGGCGGTCGCCTATCTGCATCCCAGTCTCGAGCCGGTGTTGAAGGAGACCCTGGGCGTGCTGCTCTTTCAGGAGCAGGCCATCCGCGTGGCAATATCCGCGGCCGGCTTTTCACCCGGCGAGGCCGATCTGCTGCGGCGTGCGCTCTCGCGCAACCGGTCGGACGAGGCCATGGCCGTGCTGGCTGAGCGCTTCTTGGAGGGAGCGCAGGCCAGCGGCATGGACGGGGAGACCGCAGGCCGGGTCTTCGACCAGCTGCGCGGTTTCGCCGGCTACGGCTTCTGCAAGAGCCATGCCGCCGGCTTTGCCCTCATCGCCTACCAGACGCTCTGGCTCAAGCGCTATCATCCGGCCGCCTTTACCTGTGCGCTGCTCAATCAGCAGCCCATGGGCTTCTATTCAACCGAAGTCATCCTCGGTGATGCCCGCCGTCACGGCGTTGAGACGCTGCCGCCGGACATTGCCCGCAGCGATTGGGACTATCGTCTCGAGCGCGACGGCGGCAAGCTCGCGCTGCGCATGGGATTGGTGGCGGTCGATGGCCTGGGCGAAGCGGGCGGGGCGCGTATTGTTGCGGCGCGGAACGACGCTCCCTTCGCAGATTTGCGCGACCTCTGCATCCGCACGCGCCTGGATCGCGACACCCTGCGCAACCTGATTCGCGCCGGCGTGCTCGACGCGTTGGGCGAGCGGCGGGCGCTGCTCTGGCAGCTGGGTGAGATCGACTACCGGCCCGACGAATTTGATCTGCCGCTGCCGGCGATTGCCGCCAGCCTGCCACAGCTGGCGGCACTGGAGGAGACAGCCTGGGAGTACGAACTGTTGGGCCATTCGGCTCAGCAGCAGATCATGGTTCACTACCGTCCGGCTTTGCGCCGGGCACGGGTGTTGAGCACCTGGCAGGTGAAGCAGGCCAAGGCGGGGCAGCGGGCGCGTGTGGCCGGGCTGATCGTCGTACGTCAGCGTCCGTCCACCGCCAAGGGCATTCTGTTCATGTCGCTGGAAGATGAGAGCGGGCTGCTCGATCTGGTGGTTAAGCCGCCGGTCTATGAGCGGCTGCGCCTGGTCTTGCGCGGTGAGCCATTGGTGCTGGTTGAAGGCCTTGTTCAGCGCGCCGGCCGCGTTGCCAGCCTGCTCGTCGCCGACGCTCAGCCGCTGGTGCGCGGAGATGAGCCAGATGTGCTCTAAGGGGCGGTACAGCATCGTTCATTCTGCGCCAATTCGCTCGCTTAGTGAGCACGCCCCGTGCGAACGGGTTGTGTGGACGCATGGCCCTCGGTTGGGGGGCGACGTTGACGGAATCGCCATTTAGGACGGCGACCCGCTTGGTTTCGACAGGCTCAACCGGCGCTGACTCTCGTCGATCCGGTTGGTATTGCATTACTCAATCAGGCCGCTGATGCGCAGTGCGTCGAGCACAGCGTCCGGTCGTTCCTGCTGGGGGAGGTGACCGGCCCGGGCAATGGTGATAAGCTGTGCGCTCGCCTGCAACTCGGTCAGCGCACGACCATTGGCCACGGGCATGACCTGATCGGCTTCGCCCCAGATGGCAAGGGTGGGCGTGGTGACCATTTCCAGCAGCTTGGGCAGCCCGCCCTGCAGCTTGCGCCGCCACGGCCCCACACTACGCAGGACCGAGAAATAGGCGCGCCGCTGGCCGTCGCTCCACACCCGCTGGTTGACGCGCATGTAGAGGAAATCCTGATCGGCCTGGGGCAGCGCGTCGAGGTCGAAATAGAAGGGACGCAGCGACGCATAGGCCGCGTCGGGATCTTTGCGCAGGCGGGTGTAAAGATATTCGCCCAGCTTGGGCATGGCAAAGAGCAGCATGGGCAGATTGGTCCGACTGCCCTGGGCCACCAGCGTACCGTCGAGCAGCGCCAGGCCACGGATGCGTTCCGGCGCCTTGGGTGCAAGGCTCTGGGCCAACATCGCGCCCAACGAGTTGCCGATGAGCAGGACGTCGTCCAGCCCGAGCACGTCCATCAGTTCCAGCAGCGTGCGTTGCAGAAAGTCGGGTGTGTAGTCGATATCCGGTTGGTCACTGCGGCCAAAGCCGGGCAGATCGAGCGCGACCACCCGCTGCTGCGCGGCCAGCGCGGGAATGAGATGACGCCAGGTATCCGCCTCGTCGCCCAACCCATGAATCAACAGCACCGGCGGCGCGGTCGGATCACCGGCTTGAAAGGTGAAGAGGGTTTGGTTGGTTTTGGGCAGCGCAACGCTCTGTGCGTACGGCGCTAACTCAGGCCACGGCGTCATGGGGCCGGTGAAGTCAGACATGCTCTCTCCTCACAAATTGACAATTGCCGATTGTCAATTATTCCAAGTAGACCCGGGCTTTCTGCAAACTGTAGAGCGGGATGAAGGGAAAGAGGACCGGTACGCTGGCGCGATACTGCTGATAAGCCTCCAGTTCGCCGTACCGTCCATCCTGCTTGCTCTCCAGCCGCTTGGTTGAGCCCATCATGATCAGAATCATGCAGACCAGCGCAACGGCACAGATGATCCAACGCAGCCAGTGGTTGTACGCGCCGATGCCGGCGATAAAGTTGCCGCTCCAGAAGATGATCTCACCCAGGTAGTTGGGGCAACGCACCCAGCGGTAGAGACCCACGTCGCAGAAGCGATCGGGGTGCTCCTGCTTGTAGGCCGATTTCTGATGATCGGCCAGTGCTTCCAGCGCGAGGCCGCCGGCCATGATCAGTATGCCCAGACTGAGCAGCCACGGGGTAGGCGTCGTCCCGGTGCTGCGTTGGAAATCCAGGTTAAAGAGCGCCGGGCTAAAGAGCGCTACGTAGAGCAGGGCCACGCTGATCCAGGTCATGATCTGGATCCCGAAGGTGATGCCGCTGGCGCGTTCCTGGGCGTCGTCCAGCTCGCGGCGATAGCCTGGCTTCATTTCCCGGCGCGCCAGAAAGATGCCCAGCCGCAGACCATACAATAGCAGCAAGAGGCACTGCAGCGCCGTCAGCCAATCGAGCGTGCTGCGGAAAATCCAGAGTGAGACGGCCGCCATGGCCGCAATCGAAAACGCAAAGCCCAGGCTGACAAAGTAGACGAAACGGCGAAAACCGCCTGCGCTGATGAGCAGGGCAATCCCAAACATGGCCAGCATTTCGATCGGCAGGCTACTCAGAATTCCAGACACAACCGGGCTCCAATGCGATTCGTTGCGGTAACTCGTTGACTCTAAAGCGGCGGCTTCTGCCAGCCGCCCAGGCTTTGCTCCAGCAGTTGTGCCAGCGCCAGGGCAACATCTTCGCGCCACGGTTGCGCAGCAATCTGAGCGCCGATCGGCAGGCCATCCGCGCTCTGTCCCACGCGCACGACTGCACTCGGATAGCCGGTCAGGCTGATGGGCACGGTATAGGCAAAACGTTGGCGATCCTGCTCGCGGAAGGGCGGCGCAGCCGTTGCCGCGACCGGACAGAGCAGCGCGTCATACTCTTGCATGAACTGGGCCATGCGCGTGCGGAAGGCGTCCCACTCCGTATAGGTCTCCACCACCTCGCGGCCCGGGATGCCGGCGATATCCTGCAGGTAGTGATCGACCGTGGCGCTCTCAGCGACGAAGTCCGCTGGCTGCATCTCATCCAAGGTGACGCCGGCCCGGGCCAGCGCCTGCACCGCATCGCCCAGCGCGCGGCCAACTTCCGCCGTCACCGGCACGGCGGCATCGCTGAGAAAATAGGCCACGCGCAGCTCGCTGAACCGCACGGCCGCGGGATCGCGCCAGACCATGGGCACCACGCCTGTATCCATGCCGTCCGGTCCGATCAGCAAGGGGAGGACAAGGATCAGGTCCTCGACGCTGCGTGCGATGGGGCCAATTTGGCTGCGTTGGTCGCTCATGCCGCCGGGGTGGTTGTAGGCGCCCGTATTGGGCACCCGACCGATCGTTGGCTTGAGCGTGGCCACGCCGCAGAAGTGTGCGGGCACGCGCAAGCCCCCGCGCTGATCGCTGCCCAATCCTAATGGTGAACCGCCTGCTGCCACCAGAGCGGCTTCCCCGCCACTGCTGCCGCCGGGCGTGCAGGCGAGATTGTAGGGGTTGAGCGTGCGTCCGGTGTAGGCCGTTTCAGTGTCGTGACCGTGGCCGTTGGGCGGCGCGTTGCTCTTGCCGAGCAGGATGGCGCCGACGCCGCGCAGGCGCGTGATCACCGTGGCGTTCCGTTGAGGCGGCGTACGGCGGCGCATGCGTTCGTCGAGCACGCTGGTGGTGCCGAGCGTGGCGAAGATGTCCTTGGCCGTAAAGGGCACGCCATGCAGGGGGCCGCGGCTGATGCCCCGCGCCAGGTCATCATCACAACTCCGTGCCCGGGTCAACGCCTCTTGGGCCAGAACCGTCGTCGCGTTGATCTGCGGGTTGAGCGCCGCGATGCGGTCAAGGCAGCCCTGCACTGCCGCCTCGGCCGTAATCTCCCGCCGCTGGATTGCTGCGGCCAACTCACGGACGGTTAAAAATTGTGGGTCGAGCATAGAGGCTCCGATTGTTGGAAAAGCATAGGCCGCGGCATCCGCGGCCCATCCTGGCCAGTTACCCCGCCTTCTGTCGAGACCCTACTCGACCAGCAAGCGCGGCACCCTAGCCAAAATGCGGCTGGTGACGTCGTAGTTGATGGTGCCGATGCGGCGGCCCGCCTCTTCGGCGCTGATTTCGGCCTCGCCTTGGCGGCCGATGATCACGGCTTCGTCGCCCATCTCCACCGTCGCATCGGCGGCCACGATCGCAGTCACATCGACGATGGTCTGGTCCATGCAGACGCGCCCCAGGATCGGTGCGGGCTGGCCGTTGATCAGCACGCTGCCCCAGTGATAGGGCTTGCGCGGAAAGCCGTCGGCATAGCCCACGGGAATGACGGCGACGGTCATGGGCGATTCGGCGATGAACTCCCGGCCATAGCTCACGGCGTCGCCCGGCTGCAGCTGCCGCACCTGGGCGATTTGGGCCTTCCAACTCAGAGCCGGACGAAATTGGGCCGGCACCGGCGTGGCCTCGGCGTCGGGATCGAGGCCGTAGATGGCGATGCCGGAGCGTACCATGTCGAGATGGGTGGCGGGCATGGTGAGCAGCGCGGCGGAGTTGGCCGCATGGACGATGGGCGGACGAATTTGGGCCGCTTCCACTGCCTGTAGCACGGTCTCAAAGCGCGCAAACTGTTCCCAGGCGTGGCGCTTGTCCGCGTCGTCCGACGTGGCAAAGTGGGTGTAGAGGCCTTCGATGCGCAGGTGATCCAGCGTCAACACGTCCAACATGAAAGGCACGACATCGTCCGGCGCGGCGCCCAGGCGGTTCATGCCCGTATTCACCTTAACGTGAACCGTCAGCGGGAGTTGGCGCGCGCGTGCCGCCTCATTCAGGTCGGCCAAATCGGCCCGGTCATAGACGGTGAGGCGCACGTCATGCGCCACCGCGACGCCTGCCAGGTGACCGGGCGTGTAGCCCAGCACCAGCGTGGGCGCATCAATGCCGGCACGGCGTAGCTCCAGCGCCTCGGATAGGGAGGCGACGGCCAGCATGGCGGCGCCGGCGTCCAGCGCAATGCGCGCCACCTCGGCTGCACCGTGGCCATATGCGTTGGCCTTGACGACAGCCATCAGCCGGCATGATGGCGCCAGCAGACGCCGCACCGCCGTCACGTTGTTGACCAACGCGCTGCGTGAAATCTCAATCCAGGTTGGGCGGGGAGGAAGGTTCATGGTCAATTGTCAATAATCAATGGTCGATTGCTGATGGGAGATTGCCAGTTGTCAATCGATCATTGACAACTCCCCATTCTGTCTCTGTCAGTCCGGCCTGGCCAATCTCAATGCCCGGCTTGGTTGTGCCATGATAGTCGCTGCCGCCGGTTTTGAAAAGGCCGCAGGCATCGGCGAGGGCGTCAAAATGGGCGACGACTTTGGCGACCGCAACGGAAGACGCGCCCTTGTGGCCGCGGTTCTGGCCATAGGTGTAGCACACCTCCAGACCGTCGAGGCCGGCCATGGCCAGGCGTTCGATCACGCTGTCAATGTTTGGGATACGCACATAGCTGCCTGGATGGGCCAGGACCGCCAGACCGCCGGCGACATGGGTCAGCGCGATGGCGTCGAAGACACTGAGGCTAAACGTGCGCCGCACATAAACCGAATTGGGCGCATCGGTGGCCAGAAACTGGCGGAAGACGTCGTCAATGTCGGCGAAGCGCTCGGGATTCCGCCGTAGCGCGACGCGTGCGATATGGACGCGGCCGGGAACGCCCAGCGCCTCGGCCAACACCTCATCGACCGGCACGTCGATGCCGTAGCCCTGCAGGCGTTCCACCTGGCGCACCTTCTGTTCGACCCTGCTTTCGATTACTCGCGTCAGGGTCGAGCACAGTGCTGGGTGTTGGTGATCGATGCCATAGCCGAGAATGTTGATATCGAGCAGATCGCGTGCGGTATCGGCCGTAGTGCTGAACTCCAGCGCCGGCACAATCTCGACGCCATGGGTAGCGCCGGCAGCAAGGGCCTCGTCAATGCCCAGCACGCTGTCGTGATCGGTGAGCGCCAGCACGCGCACGCCCAGCCGGGCGGCTTTCGCCACCAGCGCCGCCGGCGTGTCGGTACCGTCGGAGCAGGTGCTGTGGACCTGGAGGTCGACCGGGAAGGGAGCGTCCACTAGAAGTGCCATCGTCCTGCGCCGTGCTCGCCCCAGGCCAGGATCTTACGCGGCGTGATGGCGAGCAGAATGTTGTACTCCGCGTCTTCGGTGATATCCCAGTCGTACTTGGCGTAGAAGAACGGCTGCAGCGTCTCTTTCATCTCCAGCGCCAGCGCTGCCGTGCCCTCGATGATGAAGACATCGTACGGATCGGGCAGGGTGAGACTTATGCTTGGATTGGCGGCCAGGTTGCGGGTGCGCACGGCACTGTCTGGCGTGCAAATGTAGGCGGCCCCTTCGTGCCAGACGTGCCAGATCGGTGCGGCATGGACCCGGCCATCCGGGCGTACGCTGCTAAGCCAGCTGGCTTCGGCGACGGCAAACTTCTCCAACAGTTCCTTCAGAAGCGCAGCGGAATCGATCGGCCTCACATTTTCGTCACTCATCCGTTGCTCCGTATACTGACTTATTCATTGCGTTGACTTTACGTTTTGGCCGCCTCATTATACCAGCTGGTTTTCTGTTATAATAGGCCAGCGACGGAGCACCGGAACCGAAAGACGACAGCGTCTGAATGCCGGTCGCCCATAATCCGTCTGGATCACGTCAAACCGATTGCCTCAACTTGCCGGATGGAAGGAAGCCTCATGCGCAGGATTGCCGTTGCGCTGTCAAAGGGCGGTGTGGGGAAGACCACCACCGCCGTCAATCTTGCTGCCGGGCTGGCTACGGCAGGGCGGCGCGTGTTGATTGTCGACCTGGATACCCAGGATCAAGTGGCCAAAACGCTGGGCATTCGCCACGACGCCGGGGTAGCTGATTTGGTGGCGGGGGATGCACCGCCTGAAGACGTGATTATTCAGGCGCGTGAGAATCTGGCCATGCTGGGCGGCGGCACCAGCCTGGCGGGTCTCAAGCGGCTGATTGCGCGCAAGGATTTTGGCGGCGAGCGCACGGTGAGCGAGGCGCTCACGCCCTTCAACGACCGTTTTGACTACGTGATTATTGATACCGCACCTGGTTGGGACGCACTCACCATCAATGCGCTCTTCTATGCCGATGAAGTGCTTGCCCCCGTGGCGCTGGAAGTATTGGCCCTGCAGGGTCTCCTGGAGTTTACGCGCAGCGTCCAGACAATTCAGCAGTACCATAATGATCTGTCCCTGCGCTACGTCGTTCCGACCTTTATGGACCGGCGGGTGAAAAAGTCTGACGAAATTCTCGTGCAGTTGCAGCAATACTTTGGGGAGAGCGTCTGCGACCCGATCCGCTACAACGTGCGCCTGTCAGAAGCGCCGGGCTATGGCCAGAGCATCTACGAATATGCCCGCCGTTCGCCTGGCGCCGAAGATTACCGGGCGTTGACGGAAAGGATAGTGGCCGATGAGTAGTCGGAAGAAGACGCCCGATGTCCTGAGCGAAGTGCTTGGCGCCGGCGTTGACCCGCTACCGAGCGAAGCGCCTGTGGCGGCGCGCAAGCCGCTGCCTACCGTCGGCGCACCGCACGGTGCAGCCAAGCCTGGCCCCAAGAAGGCGGGCGCGACCAAGGCCGCAGCCAGGAAAGTCGTATGGCTCTATCGCGAACTCACGCTCCGTGACTACCGGGGCTGGCGCGTGCGCTATGTTGACGGCGTAGAAGTTGACGGCTGGAAAGACGGTCCGCTCTTCCGCGACGAATTGGCTCGCCTGGGGCGTGAGGGCTGGGAGATGACCGGCATTGCCAGTTCCGGTCGCAACGAGCGTGCAGTCTACTTCAAGCGGCCCGCATAGTGCCATATTTTACACGTTGTATCTTCAACAATAGACCGGACCAGGAGGGGGAATCCATATATGGGAAATGGTGACGAGAGCCAGTTGACCAAGGCTGACTTCACACAGAAGCTTTCCAAGAAGGCCTATAAGCAGATCAAGAAGAGGCAGATGGAACGGCTGTATGAGTTGGAGAGCGAGTGTTTTGATCGCGGGATACCGGTCATGATCGTCTTCGAGGGATGGGATGCTGCCGGTAAAGGCACGGCCATCCGCCTGCTGACCGAGCGGCTGGATCCGCGCGGGTTCAAGGTGCTGGCAACGCAGGCGCCCCGCACCCACGAGAAGCAGAAGCCCTGGCTCTGGCGTTTTTGGATGGACATCCCGCGCCGTGGCCAAATGGCGATTTTCGACCGCAGTTGGTATGGCCGGGTGCTTGTGGAGCGAGTCGAGGGCCTGACGCCCATCCCCGACTGGATCCGGGCCTATGAGGAGATCAATGCCTTTGAGCGGACGCTGGCCGATGACGGCACGGTAATCCTCAAATTTTGGCTGCATATTCCCAAGGACGAACAGCTGCGCCGCTTTGTCACGCTGACACAGGATCCCAGCACCGCTTGGGAAGTGACTGCCGAGGATTGGGAGCATCATCGGAAGTATGATGAATACTACGCGGCCGTGGAGGATATGCTCAACAGCACCAATACTGAATATGGCCCGTGGGATGTGATTCCGTCGACTCATAAGCACTACAAGACCTATGCGATCTTTTCCCTGCTAATCGCTCGCCTGGAAGAGGCCCTGGACATGGATGTAACGGAGTGGCCGTCGCCCAAAGCGTTGGAGAAGCGGGCTGAAAAAGCGAAAGCAGCCGGCAAGAAGGCGAAGGCGTCCAAAAAAGACGCCAAGCGGCCGGTAGCGAAGAAGGCGCGCAAGGCGAAAGAGCAGGATGTTTCTGATGGCGCAAAGCCGGCTGCAAGTGAACCTGAAGCCGCTGCTTCGTCGGACGATGAACTTGTAAACGAGCAGGAGGGTGACAATGCTTGAGATCGTGGATTTGAGCCAACGATTGGAAAGAGGCGAGTATCGCCATCAGCTCAATCATTATCAGACCGCGGCCCGCTTGCTGGGGTATCATCTCCATCGCCAACAGCGCCCGGTTGTGCTTGTTTTCGAAGGCTGGGACGCGGGCGGCAAGGGCGGGGCCATCAAGCGGCTTACGGAACGGATGGATCCGCGCGGCTACAAGGTGCATCCGATTGCTGCGCCTAAGGGGGATGATGCCGACAAGCACTATCTCTGGCGCTTCTGGCGTCGTCTGCCGCCCCGGGGTGAGATCGCAATCTTTGATCGCAGCTGGTACGGTCGCGTGATGGTCGAGCGCGTCGAAGGCTTCTGCACCGAAGATGAGTGGCGGCGCGCCTTCCGGGAAATACGTCAGTTTGAACAGCAACTTGTCGGCTTTGGCACAATTCTCTTCAAGTTTTGGATGCACGTCAGCCCCGAGGAGCAGTTGCGACGCTTTGAAGATCGACGCGAACGTCCGCACAAGGCGTGGAAGCTGACCGATGAAGATTGGCGTAACCGCGAAAAGTGGGGCATCTACGAAGAGGCGGTCGAAGATATGCTGATCAAGACGACGACGGCGCAAGCGCCCTGGACCATCATTCCCGCCAACGATAAATATTTCGCCCGCGTCGAGGTGCTCAAGACGGTGGTCGACCGGCTGTCGAAGGAACTTCACGTTGACGCCACGCCAGAGGCATTGGCCGACCTGCCCCCCTTGGCCGCGCCCACGCCCATCCCCGAGTGGGCCCACAAGGAGGCCAAGTCGCTTGGCGTTGCGATGGAGTAATTCTATGGCTAACGGTGAATGAAGAACGAGGAATTGAAAATGGTGAATGGGCGATGTAGCAAGTCTCGATTCACCGCCACCAATAAAGGAGGCCCGCATCGCACCGATGCGGGCCTCTCTTATTCTCTTATGCAGCAGCGGCGCTGATCAATTCCGCATTCCGCACTCCCCTACCGGATCGTGATCGGCATGAAGATCTGCACGCCGTTGTCCGGGCGAGCGGGAGCATCGGGTTCGTCAATAGCAGTCTCCGTCGGACCGCAGTAACTGGACGGATCCTCTGCGCTCATGGTCGGGATCGTGACCGTGCCGATGTTGGTGTACGCACTCGATGCCGGACCGATGGTACCGTCCAGGGTACAGACGTTGTCGACGATGACCAGGTTCGGGTCGCTGGGTGGGGCCGTCAAGTCGATGGCCGTGCCCATGAGTTCGTAGATCCACGTCTCATTGGGCGTCAATATGGTATCGCCGTCGGCCTTGTCGATAATCTGTGTGACAGCGCCTTCGATGTTATCCGTGACAGTGATGTCCGCTTCGGGAATGTCAATGACGCCGACGTTCGTCACTGCGTAGGTCCAAACCACCTGGCCAGTTGGCGGAATGAAGGGCACATCACCCCCATTCGGGTCATTTGCGTCCTGACCATTGGTGAATTTGATGATGTCGATCGCCGGGTCAGGCCCAGGGTTACAGTAGCTTGATGGGTCGGTCGCCTCCATCGACGGAATCGTCACGGTCCCGACGTTGGTATAGGCCGTGCTCGGTGGTGAGACTGTGCCATCCTGGGTACAAACGTTGGGAACCAGAGTCAGATTCTGACCTGCCGGCGGGTTGGCCGTATTGATGGCGGTGCCTTGGGCCTCATAGATCCACGTCTCGTTTGGTGCAAGCACCGCGTCGTCATTGCCCTTGTCGATGATCACCGTCACGTCGCCTTCGACGCTATCCGTGACGGTGATGTCTGCTTCGGGGATGTCAACGGTACCGATATTGGTGACCTCATAGGTCCAGACAACCTGACCTCCCGGTGTAATGGTCGGCACGTCAGCACCGTCGGGATCGTTTGCGTCCTGACCATTGGTCTTCTTAACGATGTCGATCGCCGGAGTCGACGGTGGGTTGCAGTAGCTGGACGGATCGCTATCAGTCATGGTCGGGATGGTAACGGTGCCGATGTTGGTATAGGCCGTGCTCGGCGGTGAGACTGTGCCATCCTGGGTACAAACGTTTGGAACCAGGGTCAGATTCTGACCTGCCGGCGGGTTGGCCGTATTGATGGCTGTGCCTTGGAGCTCATAGATCCACGTCTCGTCTGGCGCCAGGATCGCGTCGCCATCGCCCTTGTCGATGATCTGCGTTACGTCGCCTTCGACGCTATCCGTGACGGTAATGTCCGCTTCGGGGATGTCAACGGTCCCGATATTGGTGACCTCATAGGTCCAGATGACCTGACCGTCCGGCGTAATGGTCGGTACGTCAGCACCGTCAGGATCGTTGGCGTCCTGACCGTTGGTCTTCTTAACGATGTCGATCGCCGGCGCCAAGGGGGAGTCAATGACGCCGATGAAGCCCATGAAGCCAATGCTGGCAGGCACATTTTCGTTGATGGGGGAGTCGGGCACCACCGGCGGCAGATCGGGGCGACTACTTTGGCTGGCCGACTCAACCTGAACGCAAACCCAGTCTTCGTTGGGCGCAATTTCGACATCAAAGCGCTGGTACTCATCCCATTCATCGCCGTTGCGATCCTGGAAGGGTGGGTCTAGAACCGTTTCTGTCTCATCGAAGGGGCCGTCAATCTCTGTGCCGCCCACGCCATCAATGCCCACAATATTGGGCGGCAGGTGAATCAGCCCCGAGGCCTGATTCCAGGTGCCGCCTTGGCTATTTGCGTCGACATAATCTGCGTTTCCAGACAGCCCCCAGAGCGCGTTCGGGCGCATTTCATTTTCAACGCCGCCAACGATGACATTGAAGTTGGCCTTGCGCGGCTGGTCACTGGGGTCGAATGCCAGGCACTGGACGTCACTGTTGGGGCCGATCAGGCCCGTCCAGTTTGCAAAGAGGCCATCGTTGCCGAGCTTGATAAAAATGTCGCGCGGTTGCGGCAGCGTGGGATCTTCGAAGATCACCAGCAGGCTATAGCCCCAGTTCTCTTCGACTGGTGCGTTGTTGTCGATATGGGTGATCGCCATGTCGCCCAGCGTATACGAATTGGTGCCGATCTCGACGATGTCTTCGTCTGTGATGTCAGCGGCGTAGACGCTCAGTTCTCCACCGCAGCAGCCCCACGTGCTGCCGCCAAATGTATCGTTGTTCCAGACATAGTCGGGCGTAATCGCAATAGGCGTCTCTGCATTGCGGGCAAAGGTCACACCGTTGTTATCCCGGCCCAACCCGGCCCAGACGAGATAGGCCTTGACAATCTGTGTGCCGTTTAGAGTGACGTTATTCAGGGTGCCTTCATTCTGGCCCAGCATGCCCAGTCCATCCTGAAAGCCGCGGTAGTAGACGTTGTTGGCTTCGTAGATCAGATCAAAGGGCTGATTGGGCGGATCTGCCGCCTGGACAGACGTGTGTAAGGCCAGGCCAAACCCACTGAGCAGGGTGAAGGCAAAGAAGATTGAAGCAATAAGGCGAATTGTCGATCGGTTTGGGTGCATGGTGCATCCCCTCCTAAAGTGATTGTACTCGGTCAAGATTCAATGCAACCCACATAGACGGGCCAACAAGGTATGACGGTGCGCCCCAGCAGGTAGAAGTGGCCGACGCTCCACCGACGTATGGCAGACCATTGGCTTTACCGAGTATTCGGTTGGGTGTGGGGGTGCATTGGTCAGCAGAGGATTGTGCCTCAGCGTACTGATCGGCTGTGATGAACCCAGAAAACTGATTTTGGAGCCGTCAGTACGCCATTGGGATCGATGGAAAGATTGAACGCTTTCTTTCTTGTTGCGACGAAGGCTGGTATATCCGTACCACATAGCCCATCATCTATATACTACAACATGCCCGGATTCGTCAAGCCAAATGGACCATTTCTAGTCGACTTTTCCCCTTCGTTCAGTCAGTGAAATGGCTCTGGCGTAGAGAGCGAGGACCGGGGTTAGCAAGAGGGCGATGAGGGCAAACATTGCACGTAGACCAAAGCGCGTCGCGAAGGCGCCCAGGGGCGGTCCGCCAACCACTTGCCCGATGGCATCCATCTGGCCGATGGTCGACAGGACAGTGGCGCGTACGGGGGAGGGGATGCCGCGGTTGTACCACGTGGCGAGGAGGGGCGACATGGTGCTGCGGACCACCGCCAGGGTCACGTAGGCGCCGATTGCTATGCCGAAGACTGGCGCCAGGCCAAAGATCAGGAGTCCGCCGATCAGTACGGACGTCATGGCTGCGAGCAGGAGCGCAAGCCGTCGGCCATCAAGGGAATCCGCGCGCCGCCGCAGCAACTCAGTACTGCCAATCGTCAACAGCATGACGCAGCCGTTGACGATTCCGAACCAGTAGATGGGCTCGAGCGCGCCCAACCCGGGCAGATCAAAGTTCTCCAGTAGGTGCGCCTCCCAGAGACGATCGATTCCTTCACTGGAGAGGCCGTAGAAGAGGGCCACAGCCAGCATTGTTTGCAACATCGGGCTGTTGCGAATGACACTCATTCCCTGACGCAATGTCGTGCTCAAGCCGGCCAGGGTTTGCCGCTCTTCTGCAGCGACCTGGGTAAAGGCTGTCTCAGGCATTGCGATGAGCAGGTAAAGCGCCAATACCAGGAGACCGCTGCCACCCACCAGATAGGGGAGACTGAGGCGAAAGCTGGCCAGCCAAACGCCCACGAAGATGCCGGCAAACGAGCCCGCTTGCCCAAACTGGGCGCCCCGCAAGAGAGCGCCTGCCAAGCGTGCTTCACCGATCTCATCAGCCAGCCAGGCATCGAGCGCACCGCTGGTAAAGGTGTAACCAACGCCCCAGATCACCTGCGCCAGCAGAATCGTTGCAAAGAGGGGCCAGGCTCCTTCAACCAGAAAACCACAGCCAATCAGTGCAAAACCGATCAAGGCGGACAGCCGACGACTGTAGACATCGGCCACGATTCCCGTTGGGATTTCAAAAAGGAAGACAGCCAGTTCCAGCGTGGTGCCTACAAAAATGAGTTGAAGCGGATTAAGGCCGGCGGCCTCGAAGCGATAAATGGCGCTGGTTGTAAAGGTGACGCTAAAGCAGAATGCTGCGACTCCGGCGATGATAAGATAGATCGAATAGGCGCTTTGGCGCATGGCCACATCCGTTTTCGCTGGGAATTACAGTGAGATCGATGCATCATCCGAGTGCGTCGCACCAAATCCTAGGTTAGGGCGATTGTAGCCTCAAGCGTCTTTGTTCGCGTCAAAACCGCCTAGACGCGCACTGTGCAATTCGTCGCTTGGCGCACTAATCTGATTGCGCTATACTACAGCCATTCTGGATTTTCATATTTTGCAAAATTCGGCTATTTCATGCAAAACTAACTCATAAATTTGGCGCGCAAGCGCAAAAAATGAATTGGCATCAGCATAAGCCGATCTGGCTCAGCACGTTATGCCGGGTCAGAGTTTCCTCGATTCGGACAGTTGACGCCATCAATTGTTGTGTAAATTCCCGTTAGGCTTTCTGGAACTTGACTACTTTGCTCGCAATTCCTAAGCCGCTGTGCGTTGGCGGATCGACTTTGCCGCGCATTGCGTCTTACTGTGTGTCTGCCCAAGCCTGAACGCGGCGCTTGACGAGCAGATCGATCCATCTGAACTTGGTGAGATGACGAGACAATCGGCGTGGCGCTTCATGTCTATGCCATTCGATGTCTTGCACCCAATCTACATGGGAGGAAACTCATGAAAAGTGTCGGTTTTGACCTGACCCGCTATGACACGCGTAATGTCCATCGCGATCACCGTGCGGATCGCAAAGGGTGGTGGCTGAAGATTCAACGTAACGGAAAGCGACTGAGTAAATACTTTTCCGATGCCAACTACTGGGGCAGCGCAGAGATAGCCCTGATCGCCGCCATTGAAGTGCGTGATGAATTCATTAAGCAGAACCCCAAGCTTCCCTTTCAGCCCACCACCATTGCCAGCAATTCGACCGGCGTCAACGGCGTTTCGTTTGCCAAGACGCACGGCAAGAGCGGGGCCTTCGTGGCGACCTGGCAACGCGATGATGGCGGCAAGACCGTGCGAGAATTTGCCGTGGATCGATATGGTTTTCATGAAGCCTTAAACAAGGCCATTGAGGCGCGACGCAATTGGGAAGCGGAACAACGTGACAAAGTCATGGCAGAAGAGCAGAAGCCTACAAATGGAGCCGTACGCCCCCTTTAATTAAGGTTGACCACACGCTTTGAGATTGATCCAGGCGCTCCTCGTTTTGCTGTCGATAGGGGCGCGTGGCACGCGTGCCTTAGTCTCGCCCATCCGGCTCCACGGTCGTCTGCGCACCATAGAGCACGGTCAGGTCCAGGGTCACATTACGCGGCTGGGTCGTCTCCTCAAGCTCCTGGCGGATGCTCTCTATCACTTTTGATGAAAAGGCGTCGCCCTGTTGGTCGATGACGGTGGCGGTGACTAGCACGTCACGGCGCTGTTCGTTCACGTTCAACGAACGCACTGTGCCTCCGTGGGCGGCAATGGCCTCCTCCATGGTCTCCTCCAGCTCCTGAAAGAGGCTGTAGCTGCTCTCTGTATAGTAGTCACCGCGTAGGATGGTTGCCGTGATGCGGGTGTCGGCTCCCACCGCCGCTTTGAGCTTTTTCTCGATCTCTTCAACATCTTCCGGATCGATGTCATACCCTTCTGCTACGATCAACATCACGTTGATCGTGTACTCTCTCCCATTGCGTTCAATGACCAGTGACTGCACATCTGCGTTGGCGCTGTCCACTTCTTCGACCAGAATCCGCTCCACTTCGGCGCGGTGATTGGCATCGCGTACGGTCGTTACGGTGGCGAATGCAAGCACGACAGAGATGATGGCAAGCGAGATAATGGGAATTCGCAGGCGCTTCCACAGCTCTCTGCCGTCGACATCGCGTGGATAGAAGCCCAGACTCAAGAAGACGATGGCGGCGGAGAGGATGATGGCTACCAGGTTTGTGGCAAAGAGCAGCAGTGCGCCGCCGGCATAGCCCAGCTCCGAGGTGCCGATCCCATAGCCGACAACGCAGAGCGGCGGCACCAGCGCTGCGGCAATCGCTACGCCCGGCAAGGCTGCCGCCACCTTCGTGCGGCTAATCGCATACCCCGCAGCCGCACCCGAGGCCAGCGCCACCATAAGGTCGAGCACATTGGGCTGCGTGCGGGCCAGGATCTCCGTGGTTGGCGTATCGATTGGTGAAATGAGCACCACGCCAACGCCGACCACGATTGACAGGAGGATGCCTTTTGCCGTTGCCTCTGATGCCGTGGTCAATACCGCCAAATTACCGCGTACAATCGCCATGGACATGGCCAGAATCGGACTCATCAGCGGCGCGACGAGCATGGCGCCAATGATGACGGCGGCGCTGTTTTGGAGCAGCCCGAGACTGGCGATGATGGAGGCCAGGATGATAAGCACGTAGAAATCAATTGATGGCTCAGCCGACTCGGTCATCTGCAAGGCGACTTCCTTGCGCCGCTCGTCGGTCAAGGTGGGCATCGGGTCGGAAAGCAATTCCCAACTGCGGGAAAGGATTGGCTGCCGGACCGTTTCCCGCGCCCGCACGATGATGACGGGACCGGCCATGTTGGCAGCAATGCGTACGGGCATGCCCCGAAAGCGGGAGCGCGTGAATGTGTTGGTTTTGGCCGCACCCATGACGAGCAAGTCGGCGCCTGCTGCGCCCTCGATGATGCCCTGTTCGATGCTCTCTGCCCCCATCATTTGATATTCTACATCTTCTTCGCCGATGGCTTCCCCGAGCTGGGTCAATAACGCGTTGCCCGCTTGCTTCTCTTCGGTCGTGCTCTCTTCAGGCAACACGTGGAGCAAGCGTAGATGGCACGCTGAATCATCGATGACGGCATGGGTCAGTTCCGCTGCCAGCGTGGCGTGGGGACCGCCCGCCGTCGCCACAACAATTCGTTCCGGCTCGGTCGGTAGGGCGCCGCGCAGCACCATCACATCGCAGGGCGCGGCCCGCAGCAGCGGATCGACTACGGGATCGGCAACCACCTCTTCCGATGCCATTTTGCCCGACCAGCCCAGGAGTAGAAGCCCGACCTCCATGCTTTGGATCACGTCCAGAATGCCATCAATCGGTCCCACGCCGAGCCGGACAATGGGGTAGACCGGGGTGGCGCCTGTATTCACTTCTGCGAGGGCTTCCTCCAGCGAATCCCGCTCATTGGCTGCCAACTTTCGACGAATATCCAGGGCTGTTTCTTCGGGTAGCCGCAAGACGCGCAGGATGATGAGGCTGACGCCCCGGACTTTGGCCAGAGCGAGGCCGGCTTCGATTAGATTTTCCGAGCTTTTGGGGTTGCCAACCGCTACCAGGACGCTATTGGTTAAGTCAGCATCGGGCGGCAGCGAGTAGGCGCGTGAGGGGGCTGCCAACGCTTTGGCAATCACGTCTTCCCGCTCTCCCCCGACAAGTTGCCCCCGGCGATAAGCGATGCCGCTTTGCCGGGCGAACGCAAAATAGAGCAGCAGGCCACCGCCTAGCCAGATCAACGGAACGAGCCAGGGCGCGCCAAGGAGATTGAGTGGGGCAAAGACGCCGATTGCAACGGTGAGACCGGGAAAGATCGGGTGAAAGGGCAGCTTGGACCGCCGTGCATAGCGGCTATTTGAGCCGTCGGTCAGCGCCGGTAAACTCAGTGCGGCCAGCACCCAGAAGAGCAAAATGGCGGAAGCGCCCACCAGGGTGTTGCTCTCAATTACGGCAAGCAGAAGCAGGGCCAGGGCGGTTGTCCCCAGGATGGGCAGGAGCGGCGTGCCCTTGCGTCCCCGGGAACGCTCGACCCTTTGCGGGACAAAGCCATCAGCCGCCATCTCCTCAACCAGCCGGATGCTGGCCCCAAAAACCAGGTCCAGCCCAATCAGCATGATAACCATGCCCAGGGCAAGGTATAGAATGCGGAAGAGTTCTGGCGAGAAGACGATTCCTTCGACTGCGAAATCGAAGAGGGGCGTCAAGGGATTGGCAAAGGGGCCCCAGTGGCGATCGACGGCCAGCGCCCCCGTCCCGCCGACGATGGCCGTAATGATAACGGTCAGGCCCATGGCGGGACGCAGGCGTTGTGCATTATGGCGTGCACCCCGCATCTCTACGATCATGATAACGCCCCAGAGCGTCACTGCCAGCAGCGCCATCATCGACATGACAGACGTGTTGATCGACCTGACGTCGCTGGTGAGAAAGACGGTGAGGTCTTGCGCCCGCGGGTCAAAAAAGAGACCTGAAAAGGCTAGGATCAGCGCCGTGAGGGTTGCTCCGCCTACCAGGAGCGTTCTGCGTCGCCAGCCAAGCTGGCTGCCGAAGACGCGGGCAATCGCCATGATCAACAGGACGGCCCCGGCCAGTAATCGCCTGGGTACGGTGACGTCCGCAAAACGCAGCATTAGATCAATATGAAGACTGACCCCCCAACCCAAGAGCGTTAAGAGGGTCACGTAGCCGCCAATCAAGCACCACCCGGTTAGAAAGACGAGTGTGAGGCGACGATCAGTGCGCACCAGTCCGTAGGTACCATTGCCGCCGCTCATGCGGGCCAGATCCGCAAGCGTCAGCACGATCGGGACAGAAATGATGAACAACAGGAGGTAGGATGCTTGGATGCTCTGACTGCGATAGTGGATCGTCAGCGTGCCCAGAAGGGCGTAAATGCCCAATCCGATGCCCAAGGACAGACCGATCGCCGTCAGTTGCGGCACGGTTAAGATGCGGCTATAGCGCAGGCTAGAGCCATTTTCAGCCGGGGCTGAGGCAGGCGAAGAATCAGTCGTCATGGCGCTTTCAAGTGCATGTGGTGAAATTGCGTAAGCGGTCTATTCCTGGCGTAGAAGCCCTGACAGACGCTTTAATTCGTTGACCAGCCAGGCCGGCTGTAGTAAAAAGTGTGACAGAATGTACGGCGCAACGCAAATACCGCCACCGACCGCGGCCACAGTCGCGCAACCCCGACCGAACACAACGTCAGGATAATGGCCCAGCGATTATCCACGTGCACTCTACACGCGAAGGCTCGAAAGGAACTCTGATGCGATTAGGACTTATGGCAGGCTACTCCGGCGCGACGATCGATCTGCCCATGGACATGATCCGCGAGGCGGATCAGTTGGGCTATTTCGCGGTCTGGACGGCGGAAGCGTACGGATCAGACGCGGTGACGCCACTGGCCTGGATCGGCGCGCAGACGGAACAGATTCGCCTGGGGACGGCCATCATGCAGATGCCGGCGCGCACCCCCGCCATGACGGCCATGACGGCCGCCACCCTCGATCAGCTCTCCGACGGGCGCATGCTCCTGGGGCTGGGGCTGTCGGGTCCCCAAGTGGTGGAAGGCTGGCATGGCCAGCCCTACGGCAAACCCCTGGGCAAGACGCGCGAGTATGTAGAAATCGTGCGCACGATTCTCGCACGCGAAAACGCGCTGGTCCATGACGGTGCGCACTATCAGATTCCCTATCATGGGGAAGACGCTACGGGGTTGGGCAAGCCGCTTAAGAGCATCATCCATGGTCGGGCCGGCATACCCATTTACTTGGCCGCGATCGGGCCCAAGAATGTCGAACTTTGCGCTGAGATTGCCGACGGCTGGCTGCCCATCTTCTTCTCGCCTGCGCACTATGATGAAAGCTACCGCGAGCAAGTAGAGGCCGGTTTTGCCAAAGCGGGCAACGACAAGGGCTACGCCGATTTTGACATTGCGCCATCCGTCGGCGTGGTGGTGAGCGATGATGTCGACGCAGCGCGCAACTCGATCAAGCCGTCGCTGGCGCTCTATATTGGCGGCATGGGCGCCAAGAGCAAAAATTTCTACTACAATCTGGTCTGCCGCTACGGTTTTGAAGACGCGGCCGACGAGATTCAGGAGCACTTCTTGGCTGGACGCAAGGCCGAGGCCACGCAGGCCGTGCCCGACGAGCTAGTCGATCTCGTCTCTCTCTGCGGGCCCAAGGCGCGCATCAAAGAGCGGCTGTCGGCCTGGGAGCAGGCGCCGGTCACCACGCTCAATCTGATGACCTACGATGTGGAGAGCGTGCGCGTGATAGCCGAGCTGGTGCTGGGCGCGGACGCAAGCAAGCGTGTGACGCCCGTTGCGGTCGCCGAGGACCTTGCGGCCGAGACGGAAGCGGGCGCAGCCATGGGGGCAGCCGCCATTTTTGCTCACATGACGGAGCGGGTCGCCGAAAACGCCAACCTTGTGCAGCGCATCAACGCCGTTTTCCAGTTTCACATCACCGGCGCGACGGGTGGCGACTGGGTTGCTGACCTCAAGTCGGGATCGGGCGAGGTACGAACAGGCGTTGCGGACAACGCCGACTGTACCATTTCTATGCAGGATACCGATTTTGTTGAGTTGGCGCAGGGCCGCCTCAATCCCATGGCCGCCTTTGCCCAAGGCAAGGTAAAGATCGACGGTAATCCCATGCTCGCGACCAAGCTGCAAGGGCTCTTCGGCTAGTCGCCCCCTGCCCATGGCCGCACCCATCCTGACGCCCGTTGCTGACGACATCTATCAAGTGCGTTTGCCCCTGCCCTTTGCGCTCAATCACGTCAATTGCTATTTGCTGCGCGAGGCGCATGGATGGACGCTGGTCGACACTGGCTTAAACTGGGGCGAGGCCCGGGACGCCTGGCAGACCACCTTCGCTGAACTCGGCATAGGGTTTGACGACATTCAGCGCGTCGTTCTCACCCACATGCACCCGGATCACTACGGACTGGCCGGATGGTTTCAAGCCCAGAGCGGGGCGCCGGTCTTCCTTTCCCCGCGTGAGGCCGAATTGGCCCGCCACGTCTGGGTCGAGAATGGCTGGCGTCCGGACCGGATCGAATCCTACTGGCGCATGGGGGGCATCACAGACGAGATCGCCGAGGTGGTCTCAACGCAGACGGCGCAACTGCGTGACGCCACGCTGCCCCACCCGACGCATGTCGATTTGTTGCGCGCTGGCGACGAAGTGAAGATGGGTGGCCGCATCTGGCGCTCGATCCATGCGCCGGGTCACGCCGATGGACAGCTTATTTTCTACGATGCGGCTGATCGCCTGTTGCTTTCCGGCGACCAGGTGTTGCTGAAAATCACCCCCAACATCGGACTTTGGCCCACCACCGAACCGGATCCGCTGGCGCGCTATCTGGCGTCGCTGCAGGAACTCGCCGCCCTGGACGTACGGCTGGCCTTGCCCGGTCACGGGCGGCTGATCGGCGACTGGCGCGGTCGCATCGCCGAACTGCAGGCCCATCATGCCCTGCGTCTGGAACAGACGATTGCTGCTGTCGGCCCCCACGGCGCCACCGCGCTTGAGGTGAGCCGCCATCTGTTTGATTATGATCGCTTCAGCCGCCACGAAGTCCGCTTTGCCATCGCCGAAGCCCTGGCCCATTTAGAGTATCATGTTGAGCAGGGCGAGTTGGCTGCCGAGGAAAATGATGTTCGAATTTATTACTGTCTATAGTTGCTATTAAAAACAATAATTAATTCGCAAATAGGTAGTGAAGAATGATTAACGGTGTGGCGCCCATTAGCAATCATTCATTGTCTATTTTCAATTAATCATTACCCACCGCAATGGAGATCCCATGACTCAGCCCAATTTCGATTTGACCGGCAAAGTCGCAGTCATTACCGGTGCATCGCGGGGCATTGGCGCGGCCATTGCCCTGGCCTATGCTCGGGCGGGTGCGTCGGTCGTGCTGGCCAGCCGCAAGCAGCCGGCGCTTGACGAGGCAGCGGCCACAATCAACGCGGCCGGCGGCACAGCATTGGCCGTGGCCGCGCACACCGGCGATCAGGCCGCCGTTACCGGGCTGATTGAGCGGGCGGTCGCAGAATTTGGGGGTGTTGACATACTCGTCAACAACGCCGCGACCAATCCTCACTTTGGCCCGCTGCTGAGCGCTGACGAAAGCCATTGGGACAAGACCTACGACATTAACGTTAAGGGCTACGTGCGCTTGATTCAGGCCTGTGCGCCCCATATGCAGGCGCGGGGCGGCGGCAAGGTGATCAACATTGCCTCGGTGGCCGGGCTGGAGCCGGTGGCCGGCATGGGCATTTACAGCGTGAGCAAGGCCGGCGTGCTCATGCTGACGCGAGCACTGGCCATGGAACTGGCCCCGGCCAACATTCAGGTCAATGCGCTGGCGCCGGGTTTTATCAAGACACAGTTCAGCCAGGCCATTTGGGGCAATGAAACCCTCAATGCGGCCGTGGTGGGGGCGACGCCGCAGCAGCGCATGGCCGCGCCCGAAGAGTTGACCGGCATCGCGCTCTACCTGGCTGCACCGGCCTCTGACTTCACGACCGGTGCAATCTTTACGATTGATGGCGGCCTCACCGCGGGGCGGCGATTCGGGTAAATCACAAAGAGGCTGGGTGGATCCTGGCCACTAGCGTGACCTAGATTATTGCCAGCACGATCGTGAGCGTGACGGAGCTGGCCAGGGTGGCGAAGAGCACGGTGGTCGTCACAAAGTCGGGAAGCAAGTCGTGCTCCATGGCGATGAGGGTCGTCAACACCGCGGCCGGCATGGAGGCCTGGAGGATGCCGGCGCCCCGTTCGATTCCCGTCAGGCCGAAGGGGACGGCCAGGGCAATGGCCAGGATCGGTCCGGCGACGAGGCGCACCGATCCTGCCAGGACGCCGTCGAGCGAGACGCGCACGCGGCCCATGCCGGCGAGTTGAATGCCCAACGTAATCAGCATGACCGGTACCAGCGCGCCCGCCATGAGTTCAACCGCTCGATCCACAAAGAGCGGCACGGGCAGATTGAAGTAATTGACGAAGAAGGCTGGAAAGAGGGCCAGAATCGCCGGGGTGGTAAAGGCTTTCCAGACGGCCTGGAGCCCGCCGCCCTGGAACCAGTTGGCCGCAATGACTCCGATCATAAAGCCCATGGTCAAGATCACGATGAAGTAGACGGAGGCGGCCAGCAGCGCCTCTTCACCCAGGCGAAACTGAATGATCGGCAGGCCAAAATTGCCCACGTTGCCAAACGTGGCCAGCATGACATAGGCTGCCACCATCGGCGGTGATGCACGCCGGATCACTACGGCAATCAGCAGGGCGATGAGAATCGTGGCCACGGTGACTGTGACAATGTAGGCCGTCATGCGCAGGGCCAGGCCCGGCTCGATTTCGGCGTCCTTGAAAACGTTGAAGATAAAGGGCGGGACGAGAATATAGTACGAAATGCGTGAGGGGGACCTGGCTTCAATGCCCAAGCGGGGGCCGGCGATATAGCCGATCAGCACCAGGCTGAAGACAGGGGCCAAAATGTTGAAGAAGATAGAGAAGAGCTGGCCCAAAAGATGTTCTCCGCCGCACCGTGCGGTGGCGGCCGCTCGCTTCACGGCCGGGATGGTGATCCGGGTTCAGCATGCATGGTCGCATAGGCGACACGAGAGGTCAAAAAAACGCTGCGCCGGCGACATTTCTGTCAGCCGGCGCAGCGCTGTCGCTAATTGCTGTCTCTAATTGATGCGGACAAAGTTATGCCCGTGAGTTGCCGGTGCTAGGGGCGGGTGCCCAGTTCCAGCGGCAAGGAAACTGTCTGACCGTCGCGTACGATCGTGATGTCGATTACGTCGCCGGGCTGGGTGTTGAAGACCAGATACCGGTTTAGATCGTCAAAGTTGCCGATCGATTGACCATCGATGGCGACAATCAGGTCGCCGCCGCGGCCGTTGTTCGGATTGGCAGCAATCAGACCGGCCTGGTCGGCCGGACCATCTTCGGCCAGCCCGAGAACGTAGGCGCCACGTGTCTGGTCCAGATCGTAGCGGCGCAATTCGTCAAGCGAAATCTCACCATCAAAACTGGCGCCCAGGAATGCGTAGCGATACTCACCTTCCTCGACCAGGCGCGGCGCTACCTGACTCACAGCCGCCACCGGAATCGAGAAGCCGACGCCGCTGCCAACGCCTGTACCTGACGCAATCGCCGCGTTGACGCCGATCACCTCACCATTCAGATTCAGAAGCGGACCACCCGAATTGCCCGGGTTGATTGGGGCATCGGTCTGGATTACTTCGGGCAGTGAATAAGTGGAGCGGAGTCCGTCACCGCCACGCTGCGAGGGCAGGCTGCGGCCCAGACCGCTGACGATGCCCAACGTCATGGAGCCCTGCTCGCCAAAGGGATTGCCGATCGCCACCGCGAATTGGCCAACATTCACGCTATTTGGGTCGGCCAGCGGCAATGCCTGGACGCCTTCGGGCAGATCGTCGACCTTGATCACCGCCAGGTCGCTATCCAGGTCCGCGCCGACAAGAGATGCTCGACGGCGTTCGCCATTCGAGAAGACTACTTCATAGCTGTTCCCGTCTTCAACCACATGGTTGTTGGTCACAATATGACCCTCGTTGCTGAAGACAAAGCCACTGCCGCTGCCAAAGGGCGGGACCAAAACGAAGACGACCGACGGGTTGACGCGCTGGTACAAATCCATCAGGCGCGTCTCAAGCCCTTCGACCGATAGCGCGGGCGCCGGATTCTGAACAGGAATTACCTCAGGCGCCGCAACAGCTTCAGCAACTGGCTGGGCAAGAGGCGCTGTCCGGGCTGAGGGCAGGCTACAGCCGGCGACAAAGACTGAGATAAGAAAAATGGTTGACATCAACCATGCTGTGTGTAAGTGCTTCATTGATTTAAACTCCTTCAAACTTAAACGGATTTTCCATCTCTAGGATATCCTTGAATTGTTAAGAAAATATGTGAACCAGATGACAATACTGTGACAAGTTTTTGGTAAGGGCTTATCTCATTTTGAGGGCAGTGCAGGCGCCGATTGGTCTTTTTGGCGAGCGCAGCCTCCCCAAACGTCGCATGCAGTCGTCGGCGAACGTTTGCTTGTCCGTCCAGCCCACAGCATGATAGACTCGCGTTGGGCGTCGCAGAGAATAACGTTATTCAGTAATGGAGAAGATCCATGGTGCAGCGTGCCAACCTATCGACGGATGGTCTAGCGGCTTCTCTACCTGATTGGTACGCAGCAGAGGGGATCTGGTCGCGCGTGATCGCCACCCCATTGTGTGATGGAGGACGGTGACCGGATGACAGACAGCCGTGCCCGCCTGCAGCGCCTGCTCAAGCTGAATGCGCTGATGACCCACGCGGCCATGACGACATCGGCGCGTCGTCTGCTCCACGGGCCGCAGCAGATGACCTGGACATGGTATTTCGAATTGTTCGTCGAGTTGATGAACAGCGGAACGCCCTCGGACGATGCCATGACCGCCGATGATATCCGGGCCGCGCTGGAGGTCTTTGATGACATGCCGCTGCCGTCGGAGGTGACAATTTCGCCGGCGCTGGCGGGTGGCGTGCCTGGCTTATGGTTCGACCAGCCAGACGCGCAGCGGGAACGTGTGCTGCTCTATCTCCACGGCGGCGGCTATGTCGGCGGATCGCCGCTGACCCACCGCCTGTTGATCGCTGAGCTGGGGCGGGTCTGTCGCATGCGCGTTCTGGCCCTTGATTACCGCCTCGCGCCGGAAGCACGCTTTCCCGCTGCGGTGGAAGACGTATGGGCCGCGTACTGGTGGCTGCTCGATCAGGGTGTGACTGCGGAGTCGATTGCTGTGGGCGGCGATTCCGCGGGCGGCGGTCTGGCTATGGTCTTGCTGCTTGCTATCCGCGATGCCGGCGTGCCCCGCCCGGCGGCCGCCTTTGGCCTGTCGCCCTGGTTGGACTTGACGTTGAGCGGTGCGTCGATGCGCACCAATGCCAAGAGTGACTACCTGAACCCCAAGGTGTTGCGCCGTTCAGCCGAACTCTATCTCGACGGACATAACATTCGCGACCCGCTGGCTTCGCCCCTTTTCGGTGACCTGCACGATTTGCCCCCGCTCCTCTTTCAGGCCGGGACGGCCGAGATGCTCTTCGATGATGCCCGACGTTTTGCCCGTCGGGCAACCGAGGCCGGCGTGTCAGTCGAGTTTGAACCCTGGGAGAATATGGTTCACGTCTGGCACTTTTTGTTCCGCATCGAACCCGTAGCGCGACACGCAATTGAGCACGTTGGTCGCTTCGTGCGCGAACAGACGGACCCTACTTTTCGCGCGTTGACTAAGCAGTAATTGCACGCATCGGGGGGCTGACCATGCTCGATCCCAGAATTGAGGTCATCCAGGCCGACATCACCACACTGGCGGTTGACGCAATCGTCAACGCCGCCAACAAGACGCTGCTCGGTGGCGGCGGGGTAGATGGCGCAATTCACCGCGCAGCCGGTCCTCGGTTGCTGGCCGAGTGTCGTACGCTGGGCGGCTGCTTGACCGGTGAGGCCAAGATTAGCGGCGGGTATGACCTGCCCGCACGCTACGTCATCCACACGGTCGGGCCCGTCTGGCAGGGGGGTGAGCATAACGAAGACGCGTTGTTGGCGGCGTGCTATCGCAATTCGCTGGCTGTGGCGGCAGAACATGGCGTGCGAACCATTGCCTTTCCCTCCATCAGCACCGGCGCGTTCGGCTTCCCAACCGCGCGTGCGGCGCCAATTGCCCTCAGCACGCTTGATGCGTTTCTCGCCGCCGATCCCCAGTTCGACCAGGTGCTGATGGTCGCGTTTTCGCCGCGTGATTTACAGATCTATCGAAATGTCGCTACCGTTGCCTGAGCGCAACCGACCCCCTGCAACATCCTGAAGAAACGCAGCGGTAGACGTCACCTGGCAGCCGTCGCTTGGCAGCGGTAGCCGCAGCCTGTGCTTGTCGAAGGCGCAGGCGGGGCCCCCGACGGAGACCCGACTTGGACCGTTCACGGGCTTAGGAGGGCGTCGGCTCAGCATACGCGCCTGCATGCTAGAGTGATTCTGAGTCTGGCCGGTTTTGGGAAAACCACGCGCCCCATTGTTTAATGATACCGCTTTCAAGAACGAACTTCAGCGCACCATTAAGGAGAATCTCGTGAAATTTGCTGGCTTTTTTGCACGGTTTATTGCTTACTTGATTGATGGGGTGGCCATCGGCTTTTTGGCCTGGCTGGTGGCTTTGGTAATGGGCGGCGCGGTTGGTATCACGGCCGGTACAGGCAGCGGTTTCCTCAATTTCATTTCGGGCACGCTGGCGTTGCTGACGATTGTAATTATGGCTTTGTTTCAATTCCTCTATTTCGGCTATATGTGGAGCCGCGACGGCCAGAGCTTTGGCATGAAGCTCATGAACATGAAGGTCGTGGAGCAAGGAACAGAAGGCCCGATTAGCTTCCTACGGGGTGGTCTGCGTGGTACTATCGGCTATTGGATCAGCAGCATTATCTTTGGTCTGGGCTTTATCTGGGCGGCCTTTGACAGCAACAAAGAGGGCTGGCATGACAAGATTTTTAATACCTGGGTCGTTGCTGCCCGGTAAACGGCGGTTCCTGTTGAGCAACCCATGAATCATTTGGTCGGTGATATTGATGCACAGCACGCGTCCTTCCGCCGCTTTCGGCGTCGACGTACGCTGATAATCATTGCTGCGCTGGCGGCCATCTTTGCCCTGCTAATTTGGCAAATTGGCCGCCTGCACCCCCCTTCCTCGCTGCGGCTGGCCACTGGCCCTGAGGGCGAACACGAGTATGCCGTTGCACAACTTTATCAGCGTTTTATGGCGGAGCAGGGCGTGGCGCTCGAGATCGTGCCGACAACTGGTTCGTTGGAGACGATCGGTCTGCTCCAATCGGGCGCGGTGGACGCCGGATTTATGCTCAACGCCGCCAACTTTGAGGTCGATGCCGATGGCTTGGTTGGCCTGGCCAGCGTCGGCCACGTCCCCGTTTGGATCTTCTATCGCGACGACTTGGAAACCGATGGATCGTTGCAGGATCTGTCCGATTTGCGTGGGCTGCGCGTTTCGCTGGGTGCGCCCCTGAGTGGAACGCGTGCTGTGAGCAAGCTGCTCTTTGGGATTGCACAGGTCTCCGAAGACGATCTGGATGTGGTCGAAGCCGGTCCGGAGGAGAGCGTCGACATGCTGCGCAATGGTGAAGTTGACGCCATTCTGATGGTTTCCGGCGTCAATTCGCAGACCTTGTTGGATCTGCTCTTGGATCCAACGATTGAGATCATGGATTTCCGCCTGGCGGAGACCTACAAACGGCTGATCCCGTTTCTGCATACGGTCGAACTGCTGGAAGGCTCGCTCAATCTCACGGCGTTGGAACCGGCGGAAGACAAGCGCCTGCTCACCGATGCCACCGTGCTGATCGCCAACGAGGATCTTCATCCTGATCTGCAGGTACTGCTGCTACTGGCGGCCGAAGCGACACAGCGTCAGAGTGCAGTACTTTTTCCTGCAGGTGATGTCTTTCCCTCAATCAATGATTTGACGCTGCCGGTCAGCGAGACGACCCGTCGCTATCTTACCGAGGGTGAAACGATCCTGCAGCGCTATCTGCCCTTCTGGATCGCCTCGCCAATGGAGCGCTTCTACCTGCTCATTCTGCCGGTGCTTTTTTTACTCTACCCGCTTGTACGTAATACGCCGACTGCATACAGCGCGTTCATGCGCCGGCGCGTCTATGTTTATTACAAGCGCCTCCGTGAAATGGAGTTGGGGTTGAGCGGCTACTCCATCGCAGACTTGGAACGGCAGATTGTCGAACTGGAGACGCTGCAGCAGGAGTTGACGGATACGCTTCACGTGCCGACCGGTTACCTGCAATCCTTTTACAATTTGCGCGTCCATATGCGCTTGGTCATTGATCGGTTGGACGAACGAAAGCGACAGCTCCTCGCTTTGGGTCTCCAGCGCGACGAAGTGCCGCCGGACGCGCCGGTATCGGAGAATCCGGAAACGCGCGACATGGAGGCTGCCTCTGAAAATATCTCCGGATCTGAACAGGACAGCTTGCACGCAACCTGACACCGCGGCCCATGAACGCTAGTGTTCCGCCAATCTTGAATTGACGACTCGTTTTTCTGTAGCGGAACCTAAATGCATCGGCAAGAACAAGTTCGTAGACTCGTCAAATAAAGATTGCCGATGCACTAGCACTTCCCCGCCGTTTTCTCTCTATTGCAGTGCGAAGCTACGTAGGATCCATACCTGTGCACGCTTGCGCACACCATCGAAGGAGACAAGTGCGTGTCCTATATGATCGAAGCCAACCAGTTACGCAAGATCTATGACGATTTCGTCGCTGTAGACGACGCGACCTTTCGTGTTCGCCCAGCCGAGATCGTCGGGTTTCTTGGCCCGAATGGCGCCGGCAAGACGACGACGCTCAAGATGCTGACCGGTCTGCTTGTGCCCGATGCCGGTTCCGCCTTAATCTGCGGCATTGACATTCAGCAAGAGCCGCTCAAGGCCAAGGCGCAGTTCGCCTACGTGCCGGATACGCCCAACCTCTACCCCAAACTCAAAGCCAGCGAATACCTGCGCTTCATGGCCCGTCTTTATCATGTGCCGGCGGAGCAGGCCGATGCCCGCATTAAGCAATATCTGGACCTCTTTGAATTGACGGATAAAGCCGGTAACTATCTGGAGGGCTTTAGCCACGGCATGCAGCAGAAGGTCGCGCTGACCGGAGCGCTGCTCCACGACCCCAAGATTCTCTTTATGGACGAACCAACCGTGGGCCTGGACCCCCGTTCCGCACGATTGGTCAAGGATCTCATGCAGCAGCGCCGTGATGATGGCAATGCCGTCTTCTTTTCCACGCATATCTTGGAGATCGCCCAGAATATGTGTGACCGCGTCATCATCATCGACAAGGGCCGAATCTTAGCTGATGCCCCTGTGGATGAATTGCGCCAGATTCGGGGCGATCAGTCGTTGGAGGATATCTTCCTCGAACTCACGGGCGGCAATGAGGTGGATGAGTTGGTGAAGGAGCTGGACAGCAATGAATAGCGAGACCCTCTTGCTCATGCAGCTCTACTGGCGGCTGGATCGGCGTGCCGACGGCGGTATTGGGCGATTGGGCTGGGTGCGGCGCGTCGTCGTGGCCGCGGCATTGATTTTTTTTGCAGGCCTGCTAGGGGTATCTGTGGGCGGGCTCGTCGTCGAGGGGATGCTCGGCCCTGATGGCGTCAAGGCAGTGGTGGGCTTACTGCTGGCGTTGGTCTTCCTCGGCACGGCCTTTTCCGGCTTCAACCAGGCGCTTCAGGGCCTCTACTTGAGCGATGACTTGGAGAAGCTTTTTGTCGCGCCCATTCCGTCCCGTTCGATTGTGACGGCAAAGTTGCTCGGCCGCTTGCCGACGGTCATGTTTTTTATGTTGGCCGGCGCGCTGCCTGCGCTGGTGAGCTTTGGCTTTGTTGTCGGGATGGGGCCTGCCTATTATCTTCTGGGCACGGTATTGCTGCTGGTAGCGCCCCTCTTTGGCATTTCGATCGGTACGCTCATCGCCATCTTTCTCGTGCGATTGCTCCCCGCGCGACGCCTCAGCGAGTGGGTGGGCGCTGCATCCATCCTGATTGGGACGATCTTTTCACTATTGTTCTATCTACCGCGCATGCTCAATGGCGGCAATCGGCAGTTCACCCCGGAAACAGAGGCGGCCCTTGCGGAGGTCGTGAGCACCTATGGAGAACTGCCTCTGCCCACGAACCTGGCCGGCAACGCGCTCGTCGACTTGGGGCAAGGGCGCATGGCAACCGCGCTCGATTGGGGAGGATTGCTTGCATACTTTCTGCTCACGGTCGGGCTTTTTCTCTTTACCCTGTTTGTGGCTGACCGACTCTATCTCAGCGGCTGGCTGCGGATGCAGAGCTCGGGCGCACGGGCCACCGGTTTCGAGGATGAAGCGGGCATCTTTGGCGGCGATTCCCTGGACCTGATTCTGGGCTATAAGGACTGGTTGCTGCGCGTCCGGGATGCCCGGCTCTTTGCAACCATGTTCTCAGGCGTCTTATTTGCCGGATTGATGCTCTTCTTCATCTTTCGTCCCCAGGAAGATGGCGGCTCGATTCTTTCGATTGCCAATGATTTTAGCGATGCGGGCTTTTTGGCGGCGCTTTTCAGCAAGGGCGTTATCCTCTCCGGCGCAATCTATCTTGCGGGATGGTCGATCTTCTCGCGCATTGCCCAGTCGGCACTCTCATTGGAGCGTGAATCCGTCTATATCCTCCGGACCGCCCCGATTAGCCCGACGCGCATCCTACGCGCCAAGGTTCTGGGCGTCCTCATTCCGTACATGTTGTTGGTCACCCTCTTGCTGCTGCTCAGCTTGGTCGTCTATAACATCAGCCTGCTCTGGACACCCTATTCTTGGCTCGTGCTCTTAATCATGGGCGCGGGCATGCTTACCTATGTCGTCTCGCTCGACTTCATTTTTCCGAAGCTGGATTGGGATGATCCGCGTAGGATGACCAACCGGAAGGCCGGGTGGCGGTCACTCTTTGGCGTCGTTCTGTACAGCGCCATCGCTATGCTGATTGCCGTGCTCGCCTTCGTCGTCGCGGCCAGCGTGCCGGGGGCTGCCATTCCCGCGGTCATCTTTGGTTTGGGGCTGCTGGCCGGCGGCACCTGGTTCTTCGTCGCCTGGCGCATGCGGAGCATCGAGGCGGCCTGGCCTTCTCTCGGTGCCGAGGCATAGCGAATTGCGTTTTACGCACGACTCACTTCACTGCAACATTCTCCCCGCACACAGATCGGTTCTAAACCGAAGTCTCTACGAGAACATGATTTTCATTGATGCGACCGAAGTGACGAAGCCTGATCTACCGCAAGGGCTTGCAAAACTAATGTTCTCGTCGCACCTTCAGTTTAGATCCAGCGCCGCGGGCCGTAGCCGAAGACCAGCACGGCGCAGGCTGCTGCGCTGCTGACGACGGCGATGCCGAAAAAGTCCTCAATCGGCATGACCTCCAAGAACCAGATGCCGATCACTTTGTCCGGGTCGAAATACCAGGCGCCCATATGGCCGCCGATTGGGTCGGTGATGAGCATCCATACTTGGCCGATCAGTACGACCTGAAGGATCAGCCGGCGCTGAGACCAGAGAAAGCGCCCATTGCGCGCCCAAAGGATGCCATGGAAGATCAGCGCTGCCAGCGTGAGCAGCGCAAGGTGGGTCAAGGATTCCGGCATGGGTGCGTCGCTCCATTTGTCAACGTGCAGGGGCCAAGGCTAGATGCTCGGCCTCTGATCCATCCCAAACGCTCGAATCGCCCCCATAGACCATGGGATATCCGGCTTCCTCCCACTCCGCCATGCCGCCGAGAAGCGCACTCACGCGGGGATGGCCCTGCTGATTCAGCTTGAGCGCCAAACTGGCGCTCGATGATTCGTTCGGTCAAGTGCAATAGGCGATGACCAACAGGTTATCGTCCAGCTCGCTTTCCGCTGTTGCGGTTTCGCGCGACCAGGGCGGCAAAGTGGTGAAAGAAATTGCGCCGGCAATGTGTGATTGTGTATACTCTGCCGCACTCCTCGAATCGACGAAGATAGCAGTCCCATCGTCAAAGTGCTGCTTGGCCTCGTCTACTGAAATTCGCGGCACATCGCTTGCCGAACGGAAAACCACCGGTGTCGGCTCAGCGATCAAAACTCCCTCCATCAAGTCGGGGTCAAGCCCGGAGGTACACGCGCTGAGGAAGAGCAACGTTGTCAACAGCGCGCCGCAAGACATGATCAATCGCATGAACGCCTCCTTACAAATAATCCTGCTACGTGACCAGTGAAATGAACCCTACTCATAAGCGATTGGGATATCGACACGGTTGCGTACTTCTATCCACATCGTCGCACTGGCGTCAATTTGTTTGCATCGTTACTTCTCAGGCGTCATGAAGATGGCCCGAAGCCCTCCTCATGACTACTTTTTGCTTTCTACGAGCAGTACGGTAATGGCTCCGAAGAGCAACGTCACGCCGACGATCCACAGCCACTCCTCTAGCGGAAGACCGAGAATCCACACATTGAGAATATGATCCGGATCATAGAACCAGAGCCCGACGCGCACGGCCAGCGCGTCCCACAGCCAGCCGCCAACCAATGCGCCGAGCGCAGCCAGGCCCAGCGCACGGCGTTGGCGCAGCAGCGCCGCGTGCCCGGTCCAACTCAGCGCCAACAGCGGCAGCCCGATAAAGAGCGCCAGCCAGATCAAATAGGTTGCATTGTCAAACATAGTCAAAAAGCGCTCGTCTTCTGATCGCATCCTACGCCGCTCTCAGTGCGGTGGCAGATTATCACATTCCAGGCGCCGGCGACGTGATGGGTATTCCTGATGCGGCTCTTCGGGCAGGTCATCAAAATCATCTGCGACCCAGATTTTACCGCCCCAACTGCCAACACCCAATTGGCGTGAAGTCGTATCTGCATTGTATGGTATCGGCTTGACAACGAGCTTACCCGCTTTGCTGATGATGGCTTCTTTACCTTGCAGGACTTGCTCGATCAGCGCGGACAAAATTCCACTTTTAGAGGAACCGCCATGCACCGCACACGCAGCATCGTTTTTCTTCTCATTGCCCTATTTACCAGCGCCTGCGCACCTGGTGCGTTGGACCAAGAGCTGCCACTGGATGACCTGATGCCCGAATTCCCACTCTCTGAACCGGACTACGCCAACAAGCGGATGCGCGATTTTGGCGCGTTTGAAACGGCGCTGGCGGCATTTCCGGCCCCACGCGCCCAAGCGCTGGACTCAACCCTAACCAATGCCGCGATCCCAGAGATTCAGGCGCTGCTCGACGCCGGCGATCTGACATCTGTTGAATTGGTCACCTACTACGTCGACCGCATCCGCCGCTACGATATCGATCAACTGAACTCAGTCATGGAGCTAAACCCCGATGCCCTCGCCGACGCGGCGGCGGCGGATGAACTGCGCACTGCGGGGACGGTCCTCGGGCCCATGCACGGCATTCCCGTACTGCTCAAGGACAACATTGCCGCCGTCGGCATGCACGCCACGGCCGGGACCTACGCGCTCAAAGATTGGCAGCCACAGCGCGATGCCTTTCTCGTGCAGCAGTTGCGCGACGCGGGCGCCGTGATCCTGGGCAAAGCCAACCTCTCTGAGTGGGCCAACTACATGGATCCCGGCATGCCCAACGGGTTCAGCGTGCTTGGCGGTCAGACGCGCCACCCCTACGGTCCCTTTGACCCGCTTGGCTCCAGCAGCGGCTCGGCCGTGGCGGCCGCAGCCAATTTGGCCACGGTCACCGTGGGCTCCGAGACCCAGGGGTCGATCGTCTCGCCGTCCAAGGTGAACTCGGTCGTCGGTCTCAAAACCAGTCATGGCCTGGTCAGCGGCGACTATATCATTCCGCTCGTCGACTGGATGGATGTGGCCGGTCCCATTGGCCGCACCGTCACCGACGTGGCGATCCTGCTCAGTGCCATGACGGGCGTGGACGCTGCGGGCGAAGCGGATGCTGCGCTTGGCGCCGCTCAGGCATTGGACTACAGCCAATTCGCGTCGCCCGAGGCGGCTGAGGGGCTGACCGTTGCCCTGCCCGTTGCCGATGAAGCCGCGCTTGACAAGCAATTGGCGACCCTGGAAGGCCTTGGGGTTGACATAACTGATGATCTGCGTGAATCGATTGGCGGAGCGCTCGACGCACGTACGGCGCAGATTCGGGCCATCGGCGAGCGGCTAAACAAGGCAGGACTCAATACAGTTGAAATCTCTTCATCCCTGTTGCCAGAGCCGGCTCCCGTCCTGACGATTCTTGAGTTTGGCTTTCAGGATTCGCTGAATCGCTTTGCGGCGGATATCGATGACTTTCCAGTCGAAACGCTGGCCGATGTGGCCGACGTCAATGCTGAAGACCTTGTCAATCGAGCGCCGTATGGCCAATCGTACGTCGAGGGCTCTGCCAACACCGAACAAGAACCAGCCGCCTACGCTGAATTGAAGGCGACGGCCCGGCAGCAGGCCGCCCAAAGCTTGCGCGCCATGCTGACCGAGAGTGGGGCGGACGTCCTGCTCATCAGTGATCTGACCAGCGATCTAACGCAAGAATACGCGGCAGCCGGTTTTCCCGCAATCACGCTGCCTGTGGGCTATGACGAAGACGGCATGCCCATCGGCCTATTGCTGACGGCCGATTATCTCGGGGAGCCTCAGCTGATTGCTGCCGCCTACGCCATTGAACAAGCAACGATGGCGCGCGAAGCGCCCGATCTGGATGCAATAGTGGAGACATTTGAGGGACTAACCCTCGCCACGCCGAGTGTGGAATAGAGAGGGCGCTTTGGACCTGTCGCTGGTCCGGTTACTCTGCGACGCGTCTTGAGAGTTTGCGGATCATGCCCATGAGCATGGCGGCTTCTGCCGACGTCAGCTCGGCTCGATAGGCGATCTGGCGCAGGTCGCGCATGACGCTTTCCGGGCTGTAGCGGAAATAGTCAACTTCGTGCAGCAGCGCCTCGGTGAGGACAAAGAGTTGGGTTAGCTCGCCCTGGCCGGCGAGGACTGACTCCTGCTGCGCGACCACTGATGGTTCATCAAACGTTGCCGACCGCAATTCGTGGAGAAAGATCAGCACCGATTGAGCGAGGTTGAGGGCCGGGTAGTCTGGATTGGCCGGCAGCGCCGCAATCAGGTGACAGCGATCCAGCGCGGCCCGGTCCAGCCCGTCGGCCTCGGTGCCGAAGACAAGGGCGACCCGACTGCTGGCCGCACGCTCAATGAGGTCGACAGCCAAGTTGCGGACGTCTGTACGATAGGGCCGGTCGGGGTGAACCAGCGCGGCAGTGCCGACGACATAGGTCGCGTCCGTGAGGGCATCATCGAGCGTCGGGTGGATCGTCAATGCGGCGACCAGGTCGTCGCAGCGGTGGGCGTAGCGCAGAAGATCTGCGCGTTCGAAGGGCGCGGGCGTGACCAATCGCAGGTCGCTGAAACCCATGTTCTTCATAGCGCGCACGACTGCGCCGATGTTGGCCGGATTCTGGGGGCGGTCGAGGACGATGGCGATTGACATGAGCTAGCCGCTCGCGCTGGTCTGGCCATAACGCTTGGCCGCCCTGGCCTTGGCCTTGGTCGCCTCGACCGCCCGATCGCGCGCCGGGGCGTCGGTGACCAGTCCGTCTAGCAATGCCTGCGTCGTCTGCGCGACCGCGGCAACGGCCTCATCGAACGCGACCTGGTTGGCCCGGCTGGGCGTGCGATAGCCGCTGACCTTGCGTACGTACTGGAGCGCTGCGGCTGCCACCTCATCGGTGCTTGCAGGCGGCTCGAAGTTGTAGAGAGTGCGGATGTTGCGACACATAGGGCGGCTCCGGTGACAACGGGCGGATTGGGCGATAGATGCGGGCCAATCGTACAAAAGTCGCCGCGCCTTGGCAAGCGGTTGCGGTGAAGAATCAGCAAGCCCGTTGTGACAAAAGTTACGGCATAACGGAGCCGTTCGCACGGAGCGTGCTGACTGAGCGCTGCTGGATCAGTCTGTGAGCGACTCGGGCATCAATGCCATTATTTATTCACAGGGCCGTAGCCCAAAGGAGAACCACGTGGAACTCTTCTTACCCTTCGTCAACAATCCGGCACTCATTGCCTTGCCCGCCGGCCTCTTTTTTGCGGCCTACGTGCTCCTCCGCAACCGTGCCTGGGCGCAAGGCCGCAGGATCAACGCACTGCTTGTTGCGGCGATCGCTTGGTTGGGCTGGGCCGTCTGGGAGTGGGCGGTTACGACTTTTTCGCCCGAAGCAAATATCCGCGTCGACTTGCTTCTGCTGATTCCCCTTGTCTTAATTGCTTCCCTCGTCGGGGTCGTGTTACTCTTCGTTCCCAAACCGCAGCAATCATGAAGCAGCGCTAAATCGTTTCCTGAAAGAGTGAACCAATGAACGCCTTTTCACGCAGCTGGCATCTTTTCAAGTCAACCTGGGCCGTCCTCATGGCCGACAAAGAGCTTATGCTCTTCCCACTGCTGGCGGCAATCGTCACCGTCATCGCCTCCGTCATTCTATTGGGCGGCGGAATGACAGTGCTAGCAGCCAGCCCGCAAGTGCAGCAGACCCTTGCCGCGGCTGACTCCGGCGATGGCAACCCCGTGGCAACCTTTGCGTTTTTTGTGCTCATGTTCTTCTATTTCCTGGTCATGTCCTCCATCAGCACCTACTTCATGACCGGGCTGGCCGGGGCCGCGCTCAAGCGCTTCGAAGGAGGCGACCCCACCTTCGGCGATGGCGTACGGATCGCCAACAGCCGCCTGGGCAGCATCTTCGGCTTTGCCATGATCAACGCCACGGTGGGCGTGGTGCTCAGCGCCCTGCGCAGCCGCGAGAACGCTGGCGGGCGCATTGCCGCTTCGTTGGGCGGCGCTGCCTGGAACATCACGACCTTTCTTACCGTCCCAGTTATTGCTGCCAAGGGCCTCGGACCCATTGATGCCATCAAGGAAAGCGGTTCACTCCTGCGTCACACCTGGGGTGAGCAGATTGTCGGTAGCGCAGGGATCGGCTTCTTTTTTGGTTTCCTGATCCTCATCGCGGTCGCCCTGGGCGGATTTCTTGCGGTCGCTGTCAGTGGCTCGATAGCGGCGCTTGTCACGGTCGTCATCTTGACCATCATCATTGTAGCTACGCTTGCCGTTGTCAACAGCTCGCTGAACGGCATCTATCGGGCGTCGGTCTATCACTATGCTGACACCGGCGAGGTCGCACCCCAGTATGAGGCGGAATTGATCGAGTCCGCCTTCCATGCCAAGGCCGCATAGCTTAGGCGGCATTTCGTCTTGCTCGAGCATCGGCAATGCAACAACGTGACAGCTTGGGATCAAGCACGTCAGCCATTTCAAAGGAAGCTAGAACATTATGCGACGAATGAACAAGTCGTCCGCCACCCTGGCGCTGCTCGGGTGGCTCTTGAGCATCGCCCTGCCGCTGCGGGCGGCGCCTGCACTTCAAGACGTAGAGGCGATGGCGCAGGAGGCTTTGGCCAATGCAACCTATCTGTCCGACTACACGGAGGATGGCACGGTGACGCTGGTCGATGGCGAATACGACGACCGCGATGCCATGATTCATACAGTCCTCACCGATTGGATTGCCTATGGCGACCTGAATGGCGACGGCATTCAAGATGCCGCCGTTCTCCTCGCCACCAACACGGGCGGCAGCGGCGTCTTTACCGAACTCCACGCCGTACTCAACACCAAAGAGGGGCCAAGCGATGCCGCCTATGCCTTGCTCGGCGATCGTGTCACCATCAACGCCCTGACCGTGACGGATGGGGTCATTACGGTCGACATGATCACCCAGGGCCCCGATGATCCTATGTGCTGCCCCACGTTGCCCGTGGTCACTTCCTACACGCTGGCGGGCAGTGAGCTGGTGGCGGATGAGCAAGGGGCTGTGGATGCCCTGTCGATTTTGGGCAATATGACCTACACGCTGCCCGATATGGACATTTACGCCGAAGACGGCCAGGTAACGCTGGTCGATGGCGTCTTTGACGTGGAAGCCGCTCCCGGATCGGCTGAACGGGCGATGGTCAACACGACCGGTTACGCTGCGTTTGGCGATTTGAATGGCGATGCAGTTGATGACGCAGCCGTTGTGCTCGTCACGCGCACGGGCGGTACGGGCGTCTTCTACTACCTGGCCACCGTGCTCAACCAGGATGGCGAGCCCGTTCACACCGGCACGGCAATGCTGGGCGACCGTGTGGTGCTCAATGATCTCTTCATCGAAGACGAAACGGTCGTCCTCGACATGATCCGCTCCGGCCCCAGCGATCCCCTCTGCTGTCCGACGGAGCCCGTCGAGCAGATCTATGCACTGGATGGCGAAGATCTGACGCTCGTGGGCGAGACGATTCGAACTCCAGAGCCTGAAGAGAACCTGGCCGAACTCGACCCCGATGCGGACGCCATCTTTGCCACCCTCAATCTGGGCGGCACGGAAAATGTCTGGCTTGACCCCGCCATGGTGAGCGTGCTCAGCGGCGTGGTCAACGGACCGGCTGTGGATGCCAGCCTGTTAGGCGGCGAATGCGCCGGTCAGATTCCGGCCCAGCCGGATGTTGTGCTCAATTGGACCAGCGACGAAACAGTCGATAGCCTGCGCTTCTTCTTCCTGAGCATGGGGGATCCGACCATGGTTGTCGTGACGCCGGCGGGCGAGTATCTCTGCAACGACGATGTCAATCCGCTGCTGCTCGATCCAATGATTGAAATTGAGGCGCCGGCCGAAGGCCGGTACGCGATCTTCCTGGGCGCGTTTGAGAATGACGCGGTTGTGCCCGGCTTCCTGACGATCACGAGCCAGGACTACACGCCCGCCAATCTCAATCTAGGCGATCTCATGCAGCGCGACGTAGATCCCGACGCGGTGGGGGAGACGCTTGCGCCTGATGTGCTGGGCACGACCGCCGCGGCCGGTGCGGCGATTACCGCAGCAGACACCCCCTTCGTCCAGGATCTGGTCGGCGGCGGTGAGACAGGCGCGTTCAATATCGAGTTGGGAAATCCGCTCTGCACCGGCTTCATTGCAACGGACCCCACCTTTAGCTTTGATTGGAGCGGTGAGGCCGACGCTTTGCGCATCTTCTTTGAGACGGATGGCGACAGCACGCTGATGGTCAAGACGCCGCTGGATACATTTGCTTGTAACGATGATGCAGACGGCGCGGACAACCTGAACCCGCTGCTGGATCTAGCGCCGGTCGACGGCACGTACGCGGTCTGGGTTGGCAGCTTCTCGCCGACGGAGATGGTGACCGGCACGTTAACCATTGCCGGCTCTACCGATATTCAGCCCAACGCGCTTTCTTCCGACGACGTGGCAGACAACTAAGGAGTGATGAAGATGATTCGTAGATTAATCTTCGCGGCTGCCGCGACGCTGGGCCTGGCAATTGGGCTCATGGCCTATGCCGCACCTGCCCACGCACAAGGGACGGCTCAGGCCGGATCGGCAACTGCTCAAAGCGCGCAAAGTTACGAAACATATGCTGTGCAGCAAGGCGACACGTTGGCCAAGATTGCCGTACGGTACTGCACGACATGGCAGGAAATCTATCAAATCAACTATGGCGTGATCGGTGATGACCCAAGCCTGTTGGAGAAGGGCATGATCCTCACCGTGCCCAACGAGTGCAGCAGCGGCGGCGCGGGCAGCGGCTATGGCGGCGGCAGCACCAGCAGTGGCGGCTCGGGGGGCGGCTACGGCGGCGCCAGCGGCATCTATGACAGCGGTCCGCGCACGCACGCCACCGGCGCCTTCCGCTCGCCCTACTACTTCGTGGCCTGGGGCGATACGCTCAACGGCATTTCCCAGCGCTTTGGCGTTTCGGTGAGCGCCATCATGCAGGCCAACTACTTGACCAACAGCAATATCTACGCCGGTCAGGCGCTGATCATTCCCGGCACCGGCACGCCTCCGCCCACGCCGGACGCCGAGCGCGTCCAGTTTGCCTGGGGCGCGGTCTCGGCCACGCGCTCGGGCTATCTCAACCCCGGCGAGATCAAGAGTTACGTGCTGGAAGCCGGTGCAGGTCAAACCATGCAGGTCATCGTCAGCAATTATGGCCCGCCGTTGGCCATCAACGTGACGGGGCCGGGCAGCGTGCCCCGCTCGGCGCCGATCAGCGCCCAGAGCTCCCAGTCGATGATTCAGACAACGCTGCCTACGACCGGTGACTACATCATTGCCATCGGCCCTGCAGCCCAGGGAACGAGCTATACGGTTACCTTTGTGATTCAATAGCGCGTTGAGCCTTGGCGCAGTCTAAAAAAGGGGCTGGCGGAGGTTTAGTCTCCGCCAGCCCCTTTTTTGCTACGCTGAAATCTCTACGAGAACGTGACTTTCGTAGGTGCGACCGCCTCTGCCTTCGACAGGCTCAGGCGGCGGCTACTCTGAAGCGCTGGCTGAGCCTGCTTGGACTGAGCTGCTTGGACTGAGCCTGTCGAAATGTCGAAGCCGGGCCTGCCACTACAGCTGACAAAATTAATGAACTGGTCACACCTTCAGTCCAGACCCTCGGTGAGTCATGAACCCTACATGTTCTCACTCTCTTCGAGCACGATGGCGATGAGATCATCGATGTGATCGATCTGACCGCGTTCGAGCACCCAGCGCCGGCCCATGCGGATGATCAGACCTTCGGCCACCGCCCGCGCCGTTGGATCTTGAATGCTGGAGATGTCCCAAACGCTGACAATGCCCATCATGCGCCGCAACATCTTGCAGCCGCCAAAGCCTGCCGTATCCTGAAGTAGCTGGGCGATATAGCGCCGTCTGTACTCTGCAAAGGCCGCGTCACCGCCAGGGTAGTCCCAATAGGCGGCCGGCATCAGTTCGCCGCGTGGGTTCTCGCGCCAGAGCGTGTCAAATTTCTCCGCAAACTGCAGCCAGATCTCCCGTACCAAGTCGAGCAGATAGGCCTGATACGCGGCGCGTTCGTCCGGGTCGGTCGTATGTGCATAGTGCGCGGCGTAGTTGAGGATCAGGTTTTCCAGCAGCGCACCCACGTCAAAGCCCATGGGCCCATAAAACGCGAACTCCGGGTCGATGACCTTGGTTTCAGCAGCGTTGGCCATGATGCTGCCTGTGTGCAGATCGCTGTGGATCAGCGCCTGGCCATTGGTCATGTAGCTCGCCTTCATTTCGGCGATGGCCAGCTTGAGTTCGCTGTCCTGGCGCACGGCCTGGACTTCCTCATCGAGCAGCGGATTCCAGTTGTTTTCGGGCGATTCCATAAAGGGATTGGTGAAGACGAAATCCTCCTGGATCTTGCACAGGTGGGGATTGATAAACGTCGCCTGCAGTTCCTTCTTCTCCACGCCGGTCAAGTAGAGGTCCGAGGTGAAGAAGAGCGTGCGCGCCATGAAGGTCGAGATGTGATCGGCGAACTCCGGGAAGTGATTGCGTTCGACCAGCGGTTTGCGCATCACCTCCAGCTCGCGCAGATTTTCCATGATCACCAGCGACATCTCGCTGTCCGTGTGATAGATCTCCGGCACGAGGCCGGGCGCCAGCTCGCCATGCTTGAGCAGCGCCTGGGTCTCAAAGCGCATGCGCTCACGCGTCAACGGCCACGAGTCACCCGCCACGCGCAGATAGGGCAAGGCTTGCTTCAGGATTACCGTTTCGTCAGGATTGTCTTCGTTCTCAATAATGAAGACGAGATTCAGATTGCCATCGCCTACCTCCTGCGCCGTTAACGCGCCATCCACGCTCAGCACGCCCTCAAGGCTCTCCAGCCCGCGCAAATAATCGATTACCGATGCCTGGTTCAATGCTCGATATGCCAAGGGTAACGCTCCTCCATTTCGTGTTGTAAAAAAATGGTCTTAGTGGAATGAATCGAACAGCGACACGGCGAAGCTTCACCCGCTTCGCCTCCTGAACGGAGGCTGCGCGTCCCTTTCCAAAACATGGAGAGGGACTGCCATGGCGCCGTAAGCGACATGGCAGGGCGAGGCTACGGCCGCTTCTCCGGATAAAGCCCCAGCACGCCTTCCTCGGATGCATCGCAAATGCCGCGCTCGGTGATCAGGCCCGTGACCAAACGCGCCGGCGTCACGTCGAACGCAAAATTGGCTGCCGGGCTTGATTCAGGTGTGAGCAAGACGGTCTTGCGGCTGCCGTCTTCCCAGCCCGAGATATACTTCACTTCGGTGCCGTCCCGCTGCTCGATGGGGATCTCGGCCACGCCGTCGCGACGCGTCCAGTCGAACGTAGAGGAGGGCAGGGCCACATAGAAAGGGACCTCATTATCGTTAGCGGCCAGGGCCTTGAGGTACGTGCCGATCTTGTTGCCCACGTCGCCCGTATAGGTCGTGCGATCGGTGCCGGTGATCACCAGATCAACCAGGCCATGCTGCATGAGATGCCCGCCCACGTTGTCGGCGATGACTGTATGGGGCACGCCATGCTGCCCCAGTTCCCAGGCCGTGAGGCGGGCGCCCTGGTTGCGCGGCCGGGTCTCATCCACCCAAACGTGAACAGGGATCCCCCGGTCATGGGCGGCATAGACGGGCGCCGTGGCGGAGCCATAGTCGACAAAGGCCAGCCAGCCGGCGTTGCAATGGGTCAAGACGTTGACCGGTTCGCCATTCTTGCGGCGGCTGATCTCCTCGATGAGGGCTACGCCGTGCTCGCCCAGGCGCCGGCACCACTCGGCATCCTCGTCGGCAATGGCGTCAGCTTCGCGTCGTGAAGCATCGATTTTGGCCTCAACAGCGTCACCGCTGGCCGCCATCGCCCCAAGCTGACGCTCCACTGCCCATTCCAGGTTGACTGCGGTCGGCCGGGTGGCTTTGAGCCGCTCCCCTGCGGCAGTGACTGCTTGCGTGAAGGCCGTCGCCGAGTCACGCGGTGCGTGGAGGGCGGCGATATACATGCCATAGCCCGCCGCGGCGCCGATCAGGCCGGCTCCGCGCACGTGCATTTCCTGAATGGCGGCCGCCATCTCCTCGACGGTGGTCAGGTCCTCAATCACAAATTCGTGGGGCAGGGGGCGCTGGTCGATGATTTGCACGACCGTCGGATCGTCTTCTTTGACCCAGATCGTGCGGAAGTGTCTGCCGTCTACGTTCATAGATGCTTCTCCCTTTGTCCGTGGTGCGTTCTGCGTTCAAATTTGGTGTCAGGTGCGGCAATCTCTTCAACCTTGCCGCAGATGGCGCTGACCGGAAGGGCTGTGGTGCTTTGACGCCAGGCCAGAAGCTCCGGCTTTGACAGGTTTCGTATTGTACGTGCGCTTAGTCAGCTAAGCGATGTGCGCATTCGGTCAGGAAGTGATACAAATTGATGGTAATCGCGAAGGCTTCAGGGAGCGCTACGCTGTCCATATTGTACATGGCTTGACCACCCGAAGGCAATGACTGGAATGTCATGTGCAGCGCAATCCTATTGATCGTCCACAGGGAGGCGCATACCAACCTCTTCACTCTATCTTTCCCGGCACGAACTCCGCTCGCAAAGGGTCGCGCCTTCCTGTACAGCACCGGAATTATGCTACACTTAAGGGCGCTGTTTGGTCTGCTCTGCGCCTGGTCATAGATGCCAGAACGGGACGGCTGCCGGTCAAAGTTTCTCGATCTCATAGCGGATTTTCACCATGCGTTACTTCTTAGTTCGTTCGTTTGTGATGACCATTTGCCTGGCGCTCACCTTGTTGATTGTTCCGGGCGTTAACCTCAACTTTATTCAGCCGGGTGGCGTCAATGAATTGCTGGATGAAGTTGTATGCATCGAGCTGATATGGTCGCCAACCGTTTCCTATCCCGAAGGGGCGCGCGTGGCGTACGCCGATACGATTTGGGAGGCGCAGGCGCCCAGCACCGGCGCCGTACCGCCCGCCAACATTCGCGTCTGGCAGGAGATCGCGCCCTGTCCGCCGCCGCCCACGGATGACGTGGCGGAAAACGCCTCGTCAGACGGCAGCAACGCCATCGACGAAGAGTTGGCAATAGCGATCAGCGATGGCGATGGGGGCGATGAGACGATTGTCTATAGTTACCTGACGCGCTTCTTGAGTGTCGGCGCAGTCGTGGCTACGATCCTGGCGCTCTACCTTATGGGCTTGATTCTCTGGGGCGTGCGTTCCGTTGTCTGGCCCATCTTTCTCTTTCTTTCGGGCAGGGTCGTCCTGTGGACCTTTGGACTTTTCCTCATTGTCATCAATATCTTCGTCTTCGTGATTTTTTCGTTTATCAGCGGCGCCTTCAGCGACCGACCGCTGATCACCGTCGACGAACCGCTCTGGCTGAACTACACGCTCGCCAGCATCGTTCTGACCGCCTTCATGATCTTCTTTGAATCCTTGACGGGCATTGATAGCCCGCTCAAGGATTCGCCTCAGGAGAGTCGCGCCTACTGGCGCATGCTTGGCAGTATGCCCATGGGGCAGCGCAACGTCATTGTGGAGAATCTGCGCGTCGCCCAACTGATTGATCTCAGCACCCGCTATATGCGTGATATCGTCGTTGACCGCACGGCGCTGGGGGGCATCCGTCAGAGTTTCCAGCGCTTTATCTACACCCGCCATGAGCCCGTCATCGCTGAGAGCACGCCTGAGACGGTGCGGATCATGTTGCAGCAGATGGGGCCGACCTTTGTCAAGTTGGGGCAGGTCGTTTCCAGCCGGGCTGAGAGCCTGCCCGATGATTGGCGCACGGAACTCACCAAGCTTCAGAGTTCGGTGGAACCCTTTCCCTACGAGGAGGCCGAACGCATCATCACGACGGAACTGGGTGCGCCCCCTCATGAACTCTATGCCGAGTTTGCGGAGCAACCCTTTGCTGCCGCGTCCACGGCCCAGGTCCACCGCGCTGCCCTCCACGATGGCGACGCCGTGGTGGTCAAGGTTCAGCGTCCCGATATCAACATTACCGTACGCGCCGATCTCAACGTGCTGCGCGAATTAACGCGCATCATGGAGCGACGCTTTGATTGGGCCGCCCAGTCTGATCTCAACGGCATCATGAGCGAGTATGCCAACAATATCCTGCTGGAGTTGGACTACACCAACGAAGCATTCAACGGTCGCCTGCTGGCTCAGAACATGGCCCAGTTCCCCGAAATTAAGGTGCCTGCAGTCTATGAGGAGTTGTCGACCGCGCGGGTCATGACGCAGGAGTTCGTCAAGGGCGTGAAGATAACCGATGTGGCCGCGCTGGATGCTGCCGGCGTCGACCGCACGGAGGTGGCACGTGTTTTCATGCGTGCCATCATCAAGCAGGTGCTTTTTGACGGCTTCTTTCACGGCGATCCCCATCCGGGCAACGTGCTGGTAGAGACTGCAACCGGCCACGTCATCTTCCTTGACCTGGGCATGATGGGCGAGTTGACGAAGGACCAGCGCCTGGCCATGGCCGACCTGATCTGGTCGCTGGAACAGAAGGATGGCTATGAATTGGGGCGGGTTGCGCTGAAGCTCACCCAGAGCTCCGGGCCGGTGGATGAACAGCGTTTTTTGGATCAGATTGATCGTATGCTGAAGCGCTATACGGGCCTGGGCGGCAGCATTAGCATGGGCGCTGCCATGGGCGTCATGTTGAACTCACTGGCCGACGCCGGTTTGAGGCTCGATCCCGACCTAACCATTGCCATGAAAGCGATGGTGCAGGCTGAAGAGATTGTGACGACGTTGGACCCCACCATGCCTTTAATGGAAGTCGCGCTTGTCGAGGCGCGCCAGCTGCTTGTGCAGAGCTTCGATCCCGAGGCGATTACGGCGGCGCTCAAACGTCAGGCGATCCGCTCTTCCAAAGATTTGGTCCGTCAGATTCCCGACTTGGAGACGGCTGCCGCCGGTTGGGTACAGCAGTTCATGCGCGGGCGCTTTACGGTCTACGTGGATACGAGTGACGTCAGCCGCCAGATTGATCACCTGGATCGGACGGTGACGGCCAACGTGCGCCGGTTGGTGATTGCGCTGTTGCTCGTCGGCCTGATCATCGGGGGCGGCATTGCCGTGAGTGCGGCCGCTACCTTGAACTCAACGCTTCACACCATTGCCTATATTATCTTTTTGAGCGCGTCGCTTGCCGCCTCCGCCATCGTCATTCGCGCCTTCTGGCGCTGGCTGGACCGAGGCGAATTTTAGGCAAATCGGCCTCTCGCAACCCGGCGCAAGGAGTCATCGATGTCTAAGAATAAGCGCAAGACCGTTTTCTCTACCGATCCGGAACCCGATAAACCGGCGCCCGAGGTTGCGTTGCCGCCCAATCCCGCCGCGCCGATCAAGACGCTCCAGCAAGATCAGCCCGTGCGCGTCCATCGCGAGCGGGGCGGGCGGGGCGGCAAAACGGTTTCGGTCATCGTTGGCGTCAAGACCACGCCTGCCGGTCGCAAAGCCCTGCTCAAGCATCTCAAGGGCAAGCTCGGCACCGGCGGCACGATCAAGGACGATACGATCGAGATTCAAGGGGAACAGCGCGAACGCATTGTGGAGTTGCTCAACGAGCTGGGTTACAAGGCCAAGGTGGCTGGCGGATAGGGCGTGCCCAATGATGAAACCAGAAATGACGGTCGACGCAGCCGTAGACCTGCTCCAGCTCTTTTCCGAACATGACATCGCCGTTCACGTTGACGGCGGTTGGGGCGTTGACGCACTTCTCGGAGAGCAGACCCGCCCCCACGATGATTTGGACATCGCGATGCAGCATAAAGATGTGCCGAAGCTGCGTGCGCTGCTGGCCGGCCACGGTTTCCGCGAGATTCCCCGCGACGACTCTTGGGCATGCAACTTCGTTTTGGCGGATGATACCGGTCGCCAGGTAGACGTGCACTCCTATGAATTTGATGCCCACGGTGAAGTCGTCTTTGGCGTGCCCTATCCGGCTGCGTCGCTGACGGGGCAGGGCAAGATTGGCGATTTGCCTGTCGCCTGCATTGCCCCGACGTGGCTGGTCGAGTTTCATACGGGATACGAACTCGACTGGGATGACTATCGCGATGTAGCCGCGCTCTGCGCTCGTTTTGCGCTGGAGATGCCGCAGGAATTTGCCCGCTTTCAAGAAGAGGGTTCGCGTAGTCAAACGTGAGCGTTCGCAATGACTCAGGTGTTGCAGAAAAATGGAATGCTGATTTGGCGGATTGATCAAATCTGTGCGGAGAAAAAACCGAAGGATTGCCCCCTTGGCAGCCGATGAAACAAGTAAGCCCGTGACGCCAGGGTCACGGGCTTTTCTTTTTCACCACGAGGATTGTATGCAAACCGAACCGCTGTATCTCCACCGGGTTGACGCACTTCTGGCTTACCTCGATGGCTTCAAGCAGCGCTCAGAGCCCTTTGCCAGCTGGCAGGGCGGGCGCCAGACAGATGGTTCATTTCGTGTGCCGCGGCCGGCCTATGCGCCGGATGTCATTGCCTTCTTTCGCGAAGTTGACCAGCCGTACTGGCAAGATCCTCGCTTTAACGCGCGCCAGGCCGGCAATTGGCTTGACCATCCTCACTTCATCAATACTGCCGGGTATGAGCGACTGCGCGCCATGCTGACCTACTGCCTGCGAGGCGAAGCCGAGTCCGCCGGTCACTGGGACCGCATGCTCGTCTCAGGCAAAGTGATCGCGGTGTTGCAGCGTTTGCGCGTGCTGCGCAACGAGCTGCCCCAGGCGCTCGCGCCCCATCAGCCGGCTCCAGCGCTGACCAATCGTACACACGCCGCAGCTGCTGACTGAGCGTTGGGACCGGGTGCGGCGTGGTCAAGCCCTGGCGGTTGGCGCATTATGCGCCAAATTCCGCTTCGGCCAGGCCAACCGCATGCTCAAAGATCGCCAAACCCTCGTCGACTAGCTCGCGTTGGATGACCAGTGGCGGGATAATGCGGATGGCATTGTAGCCACAGCCCATGATCAAGAGGCCGTGCTCAAACGCAATTTGCACGATGCGGTTGCGCAGGTCGGGCGCGACGGTCCGGCTCTGCTTGTCCATTACGAATTCGACGCCAATCATCAGCCCCTTCCCTCGCACGTCGCCCATGGTCGGGTGGCGGTCGGCCATCTCCCACAGCCGAGCCATCATATACTCGCCCTGCTCGGCAGCATTCTGCATGCCGCCATTTTCAAGCACGTCGAGCGTGGCCAACGCGGCAACGGTCGCCAGCGGATTGCCGCCATAAGTGTTCCCATGCGCGCCTGCGGGCCAACTCATGACGCTCTTGCGGGCAATGATGCCGCCCAGGGGAACGCCGCTGGCTATGCCCTTGGCCGTGCAAACGATATCGGGTTCCACACCCCAATGCTCGATGGCCCACCACTTGCCCGTGCGCCCCACGCCCGTTTGCACCTCATCGGCGATCAGCAGGATGCCGTACTGGTCGCAAGTTTCCCGCAAGCGGGGAAAGAAGGATGCCGGCGGCACCACATAGCCACCTTCGCCCTGAATCGGCTCAACCAGAATGCCGGCCACATCCTCTGGGGGCGCGACGCTCTTAAAAATCACCTCTTCCAGATAGTTGATCACCGTTTCGCCGTAATCTTCATCGGTGGGCTGGGCGGCCAAGACGGGTCGATAGGCGTAGGGATAGGGGATGTGGGCCACATTGGGAATCGTCGTAAAGCCCTCGCGTTGCACCGCTTTGCTGGCCGTGAAAGCCAGAGAACCCAGCGTGCGTCCATGAAAACCGCCGATAAAGCCAATGAAGCGATCTCGCTCCGTATGATAGTGGGCCAGCTTGATTGCCGCCTCCACCGCTTCCGTGCCGGAGTTACCCAGAAAGACGTGCGCGTCTTCTGCAAAGGGGGCGATTTCATTCAGCTTTTCAGAGAGCGCCACCCACGATTCATGGTAGTAATCGGAGGAGATGTGCAGAAATTGCTCAGCCTTTTCCTGGATGGCCTGGACGACTTGCGGGTGACTATGGCCGGTCGAGTTGACGGCAATGCCGGAGACAAAGTCGACGTAACGGTTGCCGTCGACGTCGAAGACTTCGCTGCCGCGGCCATAGTCCATGACCAGATCGGCGACCCGACCATAGGCATGGGAGACAACCTTTTCGTCGCGCACCATCAGCGACTGGGCCTTGGGACCGGGGACATTTAGCTTTTCAATCGCTTTGGTCAACACAGATTACGCTCCTTACTCAACCATGTGAATAGAAAAATTGCCAGGCGCTACGGTAAAAGTGCTATGCAGCAATGAAACAAGTTGTCAGATTATGAAGTTGATTGCGTCTAGCCCGGGTGATAACCCAGGCGTCTTGAGATACGACGCGCCGCGACCTGGACAGCCGCCACCAGCACCGTGGGGTCGTCGCCATGCATGCGCAGGATCGGGCCGCCGACGCTTAGGGCGGCCACGACCGCGCGCGCCTGGTCATAAATAGGCGCCGCCACGGCCGCAAAGCCGATGTCCAGTTCATTCTCGGACGTGGCGTAGCCTTGCTCGCGGATGCGTTGCAACGCTGCTCGCAAGGGGGCGGGCTCGACCAGCGTGTGGGGGGTCAGCGCAACCAGTGGGCGACTGAGCGCCTCGTCGATTTCCGTCTGCGGCCGGTAAGCGAGCAGCAGTTTGCCCGTTGAGGTTGCGTGGAGGGGCAGTCGTGCGCCGATATCTTGTGAGATAGCCATGGGATCGCGACTGGAGACGCCGTCAAGAATCTGCACGTGCTGGCGTGCCAGAATTTCCAGCGTCACCGTCTCATTTGTCTCCCGCGCCAGCGTTTCCATAAAGGAGCGGGCTGCGTCGCGCAGGCTGTTCGACCGCATGGCGCAGCCGCCCAACGCGATTAGCTCCGTGCCCAGGCGATAATTGCCGGCACTGGTCCGCATGATCAGTCCCTCGCCCTCTAGTGCGGCAAGAAGACGGTGGGTTGTCGTTTTGTTGAGGCCAACCGCATCGGCCAACTCGCCCAGGCTCCATTCGGGATGAGCATCATCAAATGCTTTGAGCAAAGCAATTGCCCGCGAAACTGATTGCGCGCCCGGATATGTCTCAATTGGCTGTGCTTCAGTCAGCGTGCGCATGTTGGATCCAATTGTTTCATATTGTGAAAGGTGATTTCATTTTATGCAATTGCTCGTGAGGTGTCAAACTGAGGTTGAACGTCGCGGCAGGCAGCGGAAAGATGCGGAAAACGGGGAGTATGGCATATGCAAAAGCCAGGCTTGCGTCGCAAGCCTGGCTTCGGTCAGCTGTAGATTCTACGGATGGCCGCTCTCTCCGCCTAATCGCCGGCCAATTCCATCGAGATTTCGCTCAAGACCCTTTTTGCGGCCACTGCGGGTCGCGGAAGGTCTGAATCTCGATCAGATAGCCATTCGGATCACGAACAAAAAGCTGGTAGATATTGTAGGTGGAATTCAGGGTCGGCGGCTTTTCAATCGGGATGGCATGCCCCTGTAAATACTCGTGCCAGGCATCGACTTCATCGGTCACCAGCGTGAAGATGATCCCCTCGGGCTGGTCGGGCGCGGCCCGCGCGCAGAAGCCGAGAAACGCGTCGTCACTGACGCGATAGATGCGACATGATCCCTGATCCAACACCAATGGCAGCTTCAGAATCTCTTCGTAGAAATGGCCGGTCGCCGCCAAGTCGTTGGTGTAGAGAAAGGTCACCTGCTGGTCAATCGATGGACGTTGCATCATCATTACGTCAGATCACGCGCGGCCATGGCCGCGCCGATGATGCCTGCCTCATTCTTCAACTCAGCGGGTACAACTTCGGTCTTCAAGTCAAGATACTTAAAGAACTTATCGTGCTTTTTGGAGACCCCGCCGCCAATGATGAAGAGGTCGGGTGAAAAGATAAACTCCATGTGCTGCAAGTATTCATTTAGCCGCTTGCCCCATGCCTTCCACGAGAGGTCCTCTTCCTTACGCACCCGGTCTGAAGCATAGTGCTCAGCATCCATATCGTGGATTTGAAGATGGCCGCATTCAGTATTGGGCACGAGCGTGCCGTCGATAAAGATGGCGCTGCCGATGCCTGTACCCAGCGTCAGCATGATGACAACGCCGCCGCGGTGCTGGCCGGCTCCAAAAGTCATGGCAGCCACGCCCGCAGCATCCGCGTCGTTGAGCACGCGCACCGGGCAGCTGGTGGCCTTGGTGAAGAGTTGTACCGCGTTAACGCCAATCCAGTCGTCATCTACGTTGGCGGCTGAACCGATGACGCCATGCTGGACAATGGCCGGAAAAGTCGCACCGATTGGGCCGGACCAGTCGAAGTGGCCCGCGATTTCTGCCACGACTTCCGCTACGGCGTCGGGCTTCGAGGGTTGCGGGGTGGGTATTCGATGACGCGGCGCGACCAGCTCGCCTGTCACTACATCGACCGGCGCGCCCTTGATGCCGCTGCCGCCAATATCGATCCCAAGTATCTCCATAATCGCATTCCTTCCGCGCTGTTTGTGAGGTCTGTTTCGTTTGTGAAAATTGAGGGTGAATGTCGCCTATTGTACATCAGAGCGCCAATCTCATCCAGCGGACCGAGTGGGCTTCAGGGGTTCCCAAATGGATGACGATGGACAGCGGATCAGTGCGGAGCCGGCGGATATGGGCTGATCGAAACCTACGAACCTCATCACTTGCGTTAGCTCCTTAGACAGGCTTGGGAATAAGTCCGGCTTTCAGCGCTCGATTGGCGCCAGACCGTCAGGATGGGCCGCGAACCTGCCGCTGGATGACCGGCATTTTGCCCTGGTCTGCTTCGTCTCTATAATGCCCCTATGACCAGCAGCCGCACGATTGTCCATCTTGACCTCGACGCTTTTTTTTGCGCCGTAGAAGAGCAGCGGGATCCCGCTTTGCGCGGCAAGCCGTTTGCCGTAGGGGGCAGCCCCAGCGGTCGGGGCGTGGTGGCCTCATGCTCCTACCCGGCCCGGGCGTTTGGCATCCACTCGGCCATGCCGATGGCGCAAGCTGTCCGCCTTTGCCCCGAATTGATTATTGTTAGCGCTCACTTCGGCGACTATCGGGTCAAATCGCGCCAGGTCATGGCCAAGCTGCGGCTGCTCACGCCGCTGGTGGAGCAGCTTTCGATCGACGAGGCGTTTCTGGATGTGACCGGCTTGGCTCAGGAACCTGCTGCACTGGCCGAGCAGGTGCAGCGCTCGATTCATGACGATTTGGGTTTGCCGGCTTCGCTGGGCGTGGCGAGCAACAAACTCGTCGCCAAAATCGCCAATAACGTGGGCAAGGCGCGGGCCGGCGCGGCACGAGCTGACCATGGCACGCCCAACGCCATTTTGGTCATACCGACGGGCATGGAGGCGGAATTCCTGGCGCCGCTGCCCTGTCGCGAATTGTGGGGCGTAGGGCCCAAGACAGCTGAGCGCCTGCATGAGTTGGGTATCGAGACCATTGGCGACATCGCCCGCTTTCCCGCCGCTGAACTGGCGCGTCTCTTTGGCAAGCATGGCGAAGACCTGACGCGTCGCGCTCAGGGCATTGATGATCGCCCCATCGTCACCGAACGCGAGGCCAAGTCGGTCAGCGCCGAGACGACTTTTGCTCGAGATACCGATGACGGCGTCGAGTTGCGGCAGACGATCCGCCGCCTTGCGCGGGGGGTTGCCAAGCGCCTGCAGCAGAATCAACAGGTCGGGGCCACCGTGAAGCTCAAATTGCGCTGGGCAGATTTCACGACGCCAACGCGCCAAACCACGCTCGCACGCCCCACTCACGACGCAGCGCTGATCGGCGACACGGCCGTGCGCCTTTTCGATAAGCTGTGGACGGGACAGCCCGTGCGTTTGCTTGGCGTAGGCGTCAGCGGACTAGACGAGCAGCCCTACCAACCCACGCTTTGGGAGATGGAGACGGACGCTTTCCGCCAGGCAGAGGCTCAGTTTCAGAAGCAGGAGACGCTGCGCTCACTCGTGCGTGATCTGGATGAACGCTACGGACCAGGCGCAGTCCGCCGCGGCAATGAACTCGATACGAAGGAATGATCGATGGATGATGGCACTGGGGACGTGCATTTCCGCGAAACGCAGCCCATGAATCGCGTGGGCTGGGTCATGTTTTTTGTCGTCGCGTTGGCCGCGCTCATGTGGTACACGTTGATCATGCAGGTCTTCATGGGGCAGACAGTCGGCACCAGTCCTGGACCCGATTGGATGGTCATTCTCTTCTGGCTACTCTTTGGCATCTTCTTTCCCCTGGCCTTCTACTTCCTTCAGATGGAGGTCGTCGTCGACCCACGGGCCGTTCGCATCAAGTATAGGCCCTTTGTAGACCGTACGATTCCGCTGGTGGAGATTTCAGACTGTGGAGCCCGCACCTACAATCCCGTGCGCGAGTATGGCGGCTGGGGCATTCGTGGCATGATGGGATCCAAACGCGCCTACACGACAACAGGGAATGAGGGGGTAGAACTAACGCTGCGTGATGGTGAGCAGATCATGATTGGCTCACAGCACGCCGAGATCCTCGCCAAGGCGATCAACGATTTGAGGGTGGGAAAACTAGCAGAAATTTGACATAATATTTATTTGGCGGGTTGCCATGGGCCCTTCAGCAGAGTCGTCAACACTTCCTGGATGCGTTTAGCGACGGTCGGGGCGGTGCGCGCCGGCGTAACCCTGTAGGCCAGGCGCTGGCTGAGGCCGGCAGACGCTACTCCGCGCTCCCCGTTCCGCGCCCCGCGTTTCCCTACGCCGTCGTGACGCCTGCCATCATCAGGCCTAGTTCTTCGGCGTTGGTCTCGTCACGCTCGACAATGCCCATGATTCTGCCCTCGTAGAGCACGGCAATGCGGTCGGAGAGCGCCAGCACCTCGTCCAAATCCTCTGAGATGAGTAGGGTCGCTGTACCTTCATTGCACTGTTTGAGGAGACGCATGTGGATGTATTCTGTCGCGCCGATGTCGACGCCGCGCGTCGGCTGCGCGGCTATCAGTACGTCGGGATTGCGCGCCAGTTCCCTTGCCAGGATCAGCTTCTGAATGTTGCCGCCCGAGAGGTTCTTCACCGGCGTGTCGATGGACGGCGTCTTGACCCGAAAGTCTTTGACGAGCTGTTGACTGGCGCGGGCAATGGCCTGAAAATCGAGGAAAATGCCACGGCTGAAGGGCGGGCGCGTATGATCTTGTAGCACCATGTTCTCGGAGACGCTGAAGTCCTGAATGACGCCGTCATGCATGCGCTCTTCGGGGATGTAGGCCAGACCCGACTCCGTACGCTTCCCCGGCGACCAGGCGCTGATGTCTACGCCGCCTTTGTGGACGCTGCCCTGCTCCATCTCGCGCAGCCCGGCGATCACTTCGGCTAGCTCTTTCTGCCCATTGCCGCTGACCCCGGCCACGCCCAAAATTTCGCCGCTACGGACGGCCAGCGAGACATCATCCAGCGCCGTTTGGCCCGCAATGCCCAAGGCTGTGACCCCATTCAACTCAAGCCCGACGTTTCCCTGATCCGATGGGGCGCGCTCGCGATCCAGAATTACCTCACGACCGACCATCATGCGTGCAAGTTCGCCGCGCGTCACGCCGGCATTGGCGACGCTGTCGACAAGCCGTCCGTTACGCAGCACGCTGATGCGATCGGACAGGTCGATGACTTCGTGGAGCTTGTGGCTGATGAAGATGAGGCTGTGGCCGTCTTTGGCCATCTGCCGCAGGGTGACGAAGAGTTCGTCCACCTCCTGCGGGGTCAGGACGGCTGTCGGCTCATCCAGGATCAGCAGCGCAGCGCCCCGATAGAGCGCCTTGATAATTTCCACCCGCTGACGCTCGCCCACGGCCAACGTCCAGACCGGCGCCTTCGGGTCGACGTGCAAGCCATACGCTGACGACAGCTCACGAATGCGCGCCTCAACCCGATCCAGATCGAGCAGCGGGCCGCGACTGGAGGGCAACCCCAAAGCAACGTTTTCCGTGACCGTGAGGGTGTCGACGAGCATGAAGTGCTGGTGAATCATGCCAATGCCCAAATCGATGGCATCATTCGGCGTGTCAATCTCTACCGGCAGGCCGTTCATGCGAATTTCGCCCTCGTCCGGCCTGTAGAGCCCGTAGAGGATGTTCATAAGCGTCGACTTGCCGGCGCCATTCTCGCCCAACAGCGCGTGGACCTCGCCGGCGCGCACGTCGAAATTGACGTGGTCAGCCGCCAGCACGCCGGGAAAGCGCTTCACAATATCGATCATTTCCAGATGTTCAATTCGGGCCCGCCCGGTGGGCAGGAGAATCGTGTCGTTGGTCATGGTTGTTGGGGTGCGGGGTGTGTGGGTTGTAGGGTGGTGGGGTCTTAGGGTTGTGGGGTGGTTGGGTGGAATCGACCAGATTCGGGTTCTTACCGACCCTACCCCCTAAAACCCTACAACCCCAAGACCCTAATCCCCTACTCCACCTCTACCGTAATCGAGCCATCAATAATGCCGGCGATAGCGGCTTCTGCTTCGGCGACGACCTCTGCCGGTGTTGTGTAGCCGTCATTGAACTCGACGACCAGACCGCCGTTCTCCAGCGTGAGCACGTAGGCGGTGCCGCCCAGCTCACCGGCCTGGATTTTGGCAATCATGTCATTGATCACGCCCGTCCAGTCGTAAAGCTGATTGGCCACGACCAGGTCCGGCGCCAGCGAAGTCTGGGCGCTCTGCGTGCCGAGCCAGGGCACGCCGGCTTCCTTGGCCACACCAACCGCACCGACAACCTGCTGGGCAGAGCCGGTCAGGATATCGGCGCCGGCCGAAATGTGGGTGTTGGCCGCTTCGGCCGCCAGAGCCGTGTCACCGAAATTGCCGGTATAGGAAATGTTGACGTCGATATCGGGATTGGTTGCCTGCACGCCACCGACAAAGCCGTCAATGTAGAGCTTGGCGTCGCCCGCTTCGACTGGACCCACTACGCCGAGAACGCCCGACTCATTGAGCAACGCCGCAATTACGCCATTGACATAACCGCCTTCTTGGGCGTTGGCTTCGTAGGCGAAGACATTTTCGTAGCCCTCATCCGCGCCCGTGTCAATTGCGGTGCCCCAGGCGAAGCTCGTCTCCGGGAAATCGGTGGCGACTTCAAACATGGAGTTGCCATATTGCGTACCGTGGGCAATGACGAGGTCAAAGCCCTCCGAAGCATAGTCACGGATGGCTGCTGCCGCGTCGGCAACGTTGAACATGCTCTCCGAATAGGAGATCTCCATGGCGCCTTCGCCGCCCATCTCCTCCTGTACCGCGACAAGACCGTCGTAGATCGACTGGCTCCAAGCCAGGTCGGTGGTCGTGCTGGGCATGACAATCGCGACCCGGAATGGCTGAGCGCCGGCCTCGCCGCCGGCGTCACTTTCAGCCGCCGGTGCTGCCGGTGCGGCACACGCCGCCAACGCCATCACCAGCACCCCAATCAGGCCAATCAAAAACAGATGTTTACGCATCATTTTCTCCCCTCAAGGATGTTTGCATACGAAAATAAATGTGATGCCAAAACTTCAATCACTACACAAAGAACGCCTCAAATAAACGCCAGAGCCTCACATCACTCCGCACTCCCCACTCCCCACTCCTCTCACTCTCCACGTTCATACGGCTTTGTCAATGCCGCTGGCTGCTGCACCTGACGTACGGCAACCGCCAGCGCAACGATGGTTAAAATATAGGGCAGCATGACTGCGATGTCGGAGGCAATCGGCAGGCCGAGCACCTGGATCCAGAGTTGAAGGGCATTGACAGTGCTGAAGAGCAGAGCGCCGGCCAGGATGCCAAAGGGGCGCCAGCCGCCAAAGTAGACCAGCGCCACAGCAATAAAGCCGATCCCGTTGGTCATGTTTTCCTGGAAGACGTTGAGCAGACCGATGCTGAGCGATGCGCCCGCTACGCCTGCCATGGCCGAACCCAAAATGACGGTGGCATAGCGCACACCGCTCACGCTGACGCCCAATGAATCGGCCGCTTCCGGGTTCTGGCCTACGGCGCGGATCTTGAGCCCGAAGTTCGTCTTGTTGAGGACGAACCAACTCACCGGCACCATGACATAGGCCAGATAGACGAGAATGCTGTGGTCAAAGAAAATCTCGCCGATCACGGGAATGTCGCTCAGGATCGGAATGTATAGTGTGCTGAAGCCGGAGACGCTTTCCACCGAGCCGATAAGCATCTTGAAGAGCAGGCTGCTCATCCCCAGGCCAAAGAGGTAGAGCCCAATGCCGCTGATGCCCTGCTCTGCCTGCATCGTCACGCTGACAAACGCCATGAGCAGCCCCATCAAGCCGCCTATAATCAGCGCAGCCAGCACGCCAAGCCAGAGATTGCCCGTTTCAAAGACGACGTAAAAGGCCGAAAAAGCTCCCATAAGCATGATGCCGTCCACGCCCAGGTTGAGCACGCCCGAGCGTTGGCCAAACATTTCGCCCAGCGATGCATAGAGATAGGGGGTGGCCAGGCGGATGCCGCTGTGGGCGATGCCGACCAGGACCGAGAGGGTGAAAAGTTCACTAATCACCGAGCACCTCCTGGCCCAGATGAACTGTCTCGTCGCCACTCATGTCGGTCTCCATGGAGACCCGCTTGCGAGAGCGGCGGCGGACAAAAATATCGCTGGAGACGACGAAGAGTACAATCAGCCCATTCAGTGCCACCACCAGTGCGCTGGGCACCTGCATCGTACGCTGCATTTTGTCGGCGCCGACCAGCATGCCGCCAAAGAAGAACGAAGCCGGGATCGCCCCGAGGGGATGGAGCTGTCCGAAAAGCGCCGCCACGATGCCGCTGAAGCCATAGCCGCCTGACAGCCCCTCAATCATACGATGGTGGACGCCGGTTACTTCGACCGCACCGGCCAGGCCGGCGAACATGCCGCTAAGAATCATGGAAAGCGCCATGTACGTGCGTACCGGAATGCCAGCGTAGCGTGCGGCGTCCCGGTTGAGGCCAACCGCGCGGATGCGATAGCCGATGGTCGTACGCCAGAGCAGCAGATAGACCAGGAACGCGAGAATAATCGCATAGATGAGGCCTGAATGGAGCAGCGTGCGCGGCACCAGCCGCGTGAGCCAGACTTGTTCAGGTAAGGCGGCGCTCTGCGGGATGTTGGTGCCGGCCGCGATCTGTTCGGGGTCGAGCAGCGGGCCGCGCAGCAGAAAATTCATCAACTGGAGCGCGATCACGTTGAGCATGACGGTCGTGAGAATTTCGTTGACGTTGAGCCGCGCCTTGAGCACGCCGGCAATGCCGCCCCAAAAGGCGCCGGCCAGCGCACCCATCACCAGCGTAAGGGGCAGGAGAATCCAGCGGGGCCAGGTAGGGAAGGCCAGCGAAAAGGCCGTAGCGGCCAGCGCGCCGACGATGATCTGCCCTTCGCCACCGATGTTGATCATTCCGCCGCGGAAGGCGATGCAGATGCCTAGCGCGACCAGCAGCAAAGGCGTCATTTTGGTCAGCGTTTGGGTGAGACCGGAGACATTGCCAAAGGCGCCACGGAACATGGCCCCGTAGGCTTCAAAGGGGTTGACGCCAAGCAAGATCAACAGCACGCCGCCTACGGCCATGGCCGCGGCCACGGCAAGGATAGGCAGCAAGATGTCGATCAAGCGATCGACAAAGTCGCGTCTACGTCTTTCTGCGCTTGTAGAGTTGCTTGCCATGAACCGATCTTTTTTGCGCTGAAAGGTGGCGAGGGAGGTATATGACTACCTTACCCGAATCGGAAATCTTCGTCAATCTGCCTATTTGTTCTATTCAATCCTATGCGAGGAGAAGTATAGCGCGGGTTGAATCGCGCCGCCATGGTAAATTTGCATGAAAACCAGGCAGCAATTTGGCGACAGGCTGCACCAGAGACGAGCGCGTCGGGCATAACGCGATACAAGCCGAACCACGCTCACGAAGCAGAAGTCTACGCCGCATTGCGCTTGCAGCGTAGACTGTGCCATCTTCTTGACCCACTACGTGAACTCGTCGCCGGCGCGTTCGGAGATGCCGCGGGCGCCGTCCGGCGCCGCCGGTTTGCGACGCCCCTTGCGCCGACCGCGGCCGGTACGCTTCGCCTGCTGCTCTTCGGCCCGTTCGATGTCCTGTTTTTCAATCAGCGGATACGCGGCAAAAACGGCTACATCCGCTTCCACGTCAGTGAAGTAAAGGCGCTCGCGCCGGAGCGTGCGGGCAAAATCATCGAAACCCAGGGCATCAACCACCTCGTCCGGTCTGCCCGTGGCGCCACCACGCTGCTGCACGCGCAGAAAGATGCGGTGTTCCTCGCTGTCAGCATCATAGCCTTCGTAGCGCAGCTCAAAGACCAGCGGACGCAGGTTGTAGCCATAGCGCCGGCCCTTGCGCTGACGCTCGCGCCAGACTTCCTCGCGCGCCAGGAAGCGCACGATCTGTTCCTCCAGGTCGCCGGCGTCGATCTCGTCCGGCTCGGCGTAAATCAGGATGGTGTAATCGGCGCCGAGCAGTACGCTCTGGAGCGCCGTTGTCTTGATTGGCACTTCAGCGACATCGCTGACCACCACCCCGGGCGGGAGCTTGGCGATAATGCGCTCAGTCAGCTCATCCAGCGGCAGCGGCGGGCTGAAGGTGATATCGATCAGCTCGTTCACGCCAGTGATGCCAACGCCCAGCGGTGAGGCAAACTGAATGTGAGGCTGGGGATTGAATCCCTGCTTGTACAACAGTGGCAGATCCGCCCGTCGCAACGTGCGCTCCCAGAGGCGAAACTCATCATTGTGGGAGATGAATTTGATCGCTTCACCTTTTTCGTAGGTGATGCGCACGCGCTGACGGGGCGGTGGGTCAAAGGTCTCGGTCGGTTGATTCATGGTTGCATTCTATCACGATGTCTGCTTGATGATGTCTGCTTGATACCGAGCGTGCGCGTTTATGATCCAGCTTCTTCGCTACAGATAGGCACCCAACCCGGTACGGATAGGATCTTCTGGTAGAGTGGTGGCGGCAGCGCTGCTTCCTCGTCCCCCCCTTCGGGCAACACGCAGGTGCGCACAGGCTCCCCGTTGCGGATTTTGCAGGCCCAGTCCGGCTCTGTCAGTGCGGCGCGACCTACGGCGACCAAATCGGCGCCTGCGGCCAGGACATTTTCTGCATCTTCACTTGTCCACACGCTGCCCACGCCCATGAGCGCGGTTCTGCCGTCGATCTCATCGGCAACCAGCCCGATACGGCTGCGCGTGTCACGCTCGTCGCGCAGGGATCCCAGGTTGTAGTTGCTCAGGGAAATGTGCAGGTAGTCGAGGTCCAAATCGCTGAGTGCATCAACCAGTTGCAGCGTCTCCCCCATGGTGATGCCGGGCTCTTCCACTTCTTCTGAAGAGAAGCGATAGCCCACCACCGCATCCCGGCCGACGGCGGCGCGCACCGCCTCTGCAATCGCCAGCGGAAAGCGCATGCGCCGTTGCAGATCCCCGCCCCAGTCGTCGTCGCGGCGGTTGGAATGGGGCGAAAAGAACTGCTGAATTAAATAGGTGTTGGCGCCGTGAATCTCTACGCCGTCGTAGCCAGCCTCCATGGCGCGCTGGGCCGCGGCCGCAAACGCAGCGATGGACCCGTGGATTTCAGCTTCGGTCATGGGCCGCGGTTGCAGGAAATTGGGGCGCGGCGCCGCCACATCAGAGGCAGAGCGGGGCGTCCAGTCGATGACGCGCGGGTCGGACATGCGGCCGGCATCGTGGATCTGCAACAGCGCCACGGCGCCCTCGCCCTTGATGGCCTCGGCCGCCCGCCGCAGCGACGGCAGATGACGGTCGTCGTCGCAGGCCCACTGCCCGACGAAGCCCTGGCCGACCCGCTCCACGTAGCAGGCTGCGGTGATAATCGTGCCCAAGCCGCCAGCTGCGCGCCGTCGTAAATACTCCACCTCGGCATCAATGATGGTGCCGTCTTCCTGGCTGGAATAGGTGGTCATGGGCGCCAGTGCCAGTCGGTTCGGCAACATGACGCCGCTCACGGGCAGGCGATACGCTTCAAACAAATTCACGGGAAAAACTCCTTCGCTGTACGCAATGGTTGATTGTGGATCGAGCCTACGCCAACAACCGGCGCTACTCCCCTTGCTGCAGATCGGGTTCATCTAGAGCTGCGGTTGCAGGTCGCGAGTTGTTTGCTCAAAGAAGGGCAGCAGCACGACCGCCCCACCGATGGCAAAGAGCGCTGTCGCCCAAAGCGAGACGTTCAAGCCGGCGGCGTCGGCCAAAATGCCCAGGATCAGCGGACTCAGGGCTGCGCCGATCCCACCCGCCATGTTGTAGGCGCCCAGTGCCGCGCCCCGTTGCGCCATAGGGGAATACTGGGTCACAAAGGACTGCCCCGCGGTTAAGAACATGCCATAGGATATTCCCTCGACCGCCAGCGCGGCATAGAAGACGGGCGGTGAACTGCCGGCAGCAATGAAGGCCAGTGCCACACCGCCCAGTATGAGCGCCAGCAGCATCAACCGGTCGCTCCAGTCGGGCGTACTCAGCGCGCCGACCGGCAGCCGGATCGCCGTGGAGCTGAGGGCGCGCACGGTATAGAGTGTGCCGATGGTCAGGACGCTAAAGCCGATCAGCTCCGCTTTGATCGGGACGAGGCTCAGCACCACGCCGTTGAAGATGGGACTGAGCAGCAGGTGCGCCAGCGCGGCCAGCATGATGGCCCGGTTGCTGGTGAGCAGCGCCAGCTCGCGCCGGACGTTGCGCTTTGCGTGCGTGCGCAGCGCAGGGACATCGGTCAGGAAGAGCGACGACAGGAAGAAGCCCGCCAGGGCAATCGCCATCACCGCATAAAGGCTGCTTTGCACGCCCAACCGCTCGCTGATCAATCCGCCCAACAGCGGTCCCGCGGCAAAGCCCAACCCCATGGAGGTGGTCAGGCAGCCGATGGCCAATCCTCGATCTGCGGGCGTGCTGTAATCACCGACCAGGGCCGCAGCCATATAGAAGGTGGCGACTGTCCCGACCCCCAACAGCAATTGTGCCGGGACGAGCAGCAAGGGCGATGTCGCAACAGCCAGCAACCCCGCGGTGATGGCAAAGCAGATCAGTCCAAAGGTGATGAGCCGCCGCCGTCCGAAGCGGTCCGAGATCATGCCCAACGGTACGGCAACCAGCACCTGGGTGCCGCCGTTGATGGCGGTGAGCGCACCGATGAGCGTAAGCGATGCGCCCAATTGCATGGCCAGCAGGGGAAAGAGCGGCAAGATGTAGCCGACAGCAGTGTCGGCCAGGAAGATGACGAGATAGAGTACGAGCAGCTCCCGCCGCAACAGACGGGACCAGGCGGGCCTGGTGGCGATCATGTGGGGAGTCTCCTGGTGCGGCAACAATATAAAAACGTGAAACGTGAAACGTGATACTTGCAAGCGGCCGAGACGGCCTTACGTCTCACGCTTCAAGCATCACGCTTCACGCATCGTGTCTCCATCACGACAAGCCGCCCCATTCTCGCCTTCACCTGCTAGCCGCGGATGTAGAGCAATTCCTTTTGCGGTGGTGAAACCCACTCGTAGCCGTCCTCGGTGACAAGGATTTCTTCTTCTAAACTGACGTAGCCGAAGGGTGAACGCACGCCAAATTCCAGCGTGAAGACGTTGCCTGCGTGGATGCTGCCGTACGGCTTGGCGCCGTAGCGTTCCCAGCGTGGATAGAAGCCAGTACCGCCGTCGTGGGCATAACGGCCCACCGAATGGCCCAGCGCGTGGGGGTACTCTTCGAAGCCGGCGTCGGTGATGAACTTGCGGGCCACGGCGTCCACTTCCCAGCCCTTGACGCCCGGTTTCACCGCATCCGCCGCGGCCTGGATGCCGTCGCGCACGGCATTGAAGACGATTTTGACGTCGTCGGGCGCTTCTTCCTCGTCCGGGCGCAGCACGTACCAGGTGCGCTGATTGTCCGAGCAGAAGCCGTCGACCTGGACGCCAAAGTCCATGTTGAGCGTCTCGCCCGGTTTAACCGTTTCATCTGAAACGCCCACATGGCCCCACGGCGAGTTTGGCCCGGCATTCAGCCCGGGGCAGTGGCCGGGATCCCAAGCCGTGCCCAGCCCGCGTTCATCTACCAGACTGTGCACAAAGGCATAGATCTCTTTCTCCGAAACGCCCGGTTGGAGCCAGTCGGAGACCGTGTCGAAAATTTCCATGGCGATCGCGCTGGCTCTGCGCATCGTCGCCAGCTCTTGGGGCGTCTTGCGACCGCGCAGCGCTTCGATGAAGTCTTCGGCGGAGACCAGGCGCTCTGCGTAGGGCGTGTCGGCCAGATAGCCACTCAGGTTGAGGTACATGCCGTAGGTCAGCCCGTCGGCGCTCACGTCGCTCTGGCTGTAGTTGATGCCGATACGGTGGGGATCGATCCGTTCGATGAGCGGCACGAGCACATCCTTGATGCTCTGCGTATAGGCAATCACCTCATCAAAGACCTGCTCGCGACGGATGGCCTCGTCATCGCCCTTGCCCGAGATGGCGATCTTTTCACCATCACGGGTGTAGATGAACGCGGCCGGCCAGGTGGGTGAAAAGGGGCCCAGTAATTTGAGGACAGGGTCCGTATGCTCGGCCGTCTCCCGGACATAGGTAATCCACATGTCCAGGTCGAACTCTGACAGCAAGGCGCACGCCTGTTGTGCTTTTTCCTGATAGACGTTCATGGACTCTCCCTCACCGTTTGACTACTCATCTTCCAGCTCTACTCGTTGCGCCACTGTTCCAAATCTGCGTTGGGGCACGCGTTCGCCAAACTGGCCCGTCAACTCCGGCGACATGTCGTCATTGAAGTAGAGGGGAATGGGCATGATGTCGACCGGCTGACGCTCTTTGTCGCGGCCGAGGCTGGGGCAGCCCCAGGCATCGTCGGGCGCTTCCCGGCGCTGCTCTTTGAACTGACCCAAAATGCCACAGGAGAAGCAGTGCTCGCGGCAGTCGTCGACGACGCCGCCCCTGTAGGTGTTCACATACTCATCGACCAAGAACTGCTTCTTGAGTCCGGCCGAAATGTGTTCCCAGGGCAGAATCTCATCGACCGTGCGCTCGCGGCGCGCGTACCAGTCCATGTCCAGGCCCAACTCGTCGAACGCGGCCTGCCAGGCGGCGAAATTGAAGTATTCTCCCCAGCCTTCGAGCTTGGCCCCCTTGCGCCAGGCCAGCTCGACGACATCGGCCACGCGGCGATCGCCCCGGGCGAGGAAGGCTTCGACCAGCGTCTCATCCGGATTGTTCCAGGTGAAGAACATATTCTGGCCGCGCAGCTCCTGCTGCAGTAGCTCGATTTGATCGTTAATGATGCGTTCCTCTTCCACGGGCACCCACTGGAAGGGCGTATGGGGTTTTGGCACCAGCGTGCTGACGCCGATGCGAACTTTGGCCCGCCCGCCCAGCACGCGCTGGCCAACGCCCAGCACCTGCTTGGCCAGCTTGGCAATCGCGTGGACGTCATCCAACGTCTGGGTGGGGTGGCCGATCATGAAGTACATCTTGATCGTGGTCCAGCCCCGCTTGTAGACCTCCTCGGCCGTCTCCAGCAGTTCATGCGACGCGATCGGCTTGTTGATCACGTCGCGCAGGCGGTCGGTGGCTGCTTCGGGCGCAAAGGTAAAGCCCGATCGACGCCGGCCCTTTTCCAGCAGATCCATGAGATCGACGCTGAAGCTTTCGATGCGCAGGCTGGGCAAGCCAATGCTCAACTTTTTGGCGCCATGCTTCTCCATCGTTCGCCGTACGAGATCGGCCACCTGACTGTAGTCGGAACTGCTCAGGCTAAGGAAGCTGACCTCTTCAAAGCCGCAGTGCTCGATCATTTCGTCCACGGCCTGCAGCACTTCATCAGGCGTGCGCTCGCGCACGGGGCGGAAGATCATGCCCGCCTGGCAGAAGCGACAGCCGCGGGTACAGCCGCGCATGATTTCGATTGCCGCACGGTTGTGGACCACGTCAATAAAGGGCACGATAAACTTGGTCACCGGCGGCGGCATCACCGTCACGACGCGTTTGAGCACCTCTGCCGGCGCGTCCGGGTGCGTTGGCGTCACGGCAGCAATCGTCCCATCCGCAGCATAGCTGACGTCGTAGAAATGGGGCACGTAGACCCCCGGGATGAGAACCAGGCGTTCCCACAGCCCGACGCGCGAATTGACGATTGACGATTGGCAATTCTCAATCGTCAATTCCTCCCGCCACGCTTCGTACGCCTCGATCACGTCGACTATCACTTCTTCGCCTTCACCGATGATCAAGGCGTCGAAGAAGGGGCTGATGGGCTCGGGATTATAGCAGCCGGAACCGCCGGCGATGACGAGCGGCTGGTCGGCCGTCCGCTCCGCTGCGCGCAGGGGGATATCGGCCAGGTCGAGCATGGTCAGCACGTTGGTGTAGAGCTGCTCGTAGGGCAGGCTGAAGCCGATGATGTCGAAATCGAGCAGCTTGTGGCGCGTCTCAAGACCAAAGAGCGGAATCTCATCGCGACGCATGATGGTCTCGAAATCGGGCCAGGGGCAGTAGACGCGTTCGGCCAGCAGATCGGGACGTTTGTTGATGAGGTCGTAGAGCACCATTAGCCCCAGGTTGGAGCCGCCCAACTCATAGATGTCGGGAAAGGCCAACGCGACCTTGGTACGGATGGCGGGATCGTCCCAATCCTTGGCAATGCTGTTGAGCTCGCCGCCGGTGTAGCGGGCCGGCTGCTGCACCTTGTGCAGCGTCCGGTCGAGCGCGCGCGTGATCTGTTTGGGTGTTTGCAGCATGAAACGTGCTCCTCTCCTTCGCAGCTGCCGGACGGGGTAACGCGTGGTCCGGGCGGGATTTGAACCCACGGTGCGGAGTCTCAGATTCAATTCAGATGGTACGCCAGTATACCATAGTGGGCCTGGGAGGCGATGTCGACCGGCTGCTCATTGGTCGCAAGAATACAGCGACGGCCGAGCGGGTCATTGAACCGGATGCGCAGGCAGCGGCTTCGTCCGCGTGACAGTCACTGGCTTGTGCAATTCCGCCCGACAAGATTTCGTTGGGCCGGTGACTGTCACGCAATCACAGACTGGATACGTTCCCGGAATTTTCGGCCCGAAATTTGACAACCCACCGGGCCTGTTGTATGATCTTTTCTCGCTAGGCCAGCAACGAATTCCTGCTTGTGGCGCATTCGTCTAGGGGCCTAGGATACTGCCCTCTCAAGGCAGAGACACGGGTTCGAATCCCGTATGCGCTACCAGAAAAAAAGTGCCGCTCGTTTTCGAGCGGCACTTTTTTTATTGCGCCTTTACGGACACGCCTCATGCCGTTTGGCCAGGGCCTGGACGATTTGCACCATCTCGTCCGGTTCGCGCGCCCACTCCATTTCGACCTCCAATGTTGCGCCGGCCCCCGACTTCGCCATGATGGCCCCGACCTGAAAATCGAGCTGAATGCCAAACTTGACCCGCATGGCGCGCGGCTGGGCGCCGTCGGGGATGCTCTCCAGCATTGTTTCGGTCTTCAGGGCCATCGTGCGGATGGTCTGCATCGCCGCATCGACGGCCGCTTGGGAGCGCGCCTGGATCTCCTGGGCCGGCTGGGGCATCCCGGCCGGCGTCGGGAGACCGGGGTCGTCGACCGGCACGGCGACCGGGGCCGGCGCACTGTTGCCAAAGTCGACAAGGATCTGAAAGTTGTCGGGCTGTTCTACGTTCAGGCCCAGCTCGGTGCCGGAAAACGTTTGTTGTTCTGATTCGGGCATGGCTCTCTCCTTCTGCTTTGATGGTGCCATGCACTCTACACCGTCGAGCGCAGCCTGACAAGGGCGGGGAAATTGGCCTTTCCCCGCCCGCCCGCTTAGTGAGCACGCCTTGCTAAGAAACAGTGCAATCAATGGTCTACGGAATATGTCAGCGCCGGTTGAGCTTGTCGAAACCAAGCGGGTCGTCCGCGATGGTGCGTTGAACGTCCGGTCTGCATGTGTGCAATGACCATTCGGGACGGCGACACGCCCGCACGAAGACGTGCGGGCTGGGCCTGAGTCCGCGCTTAGTGAGCACGCCGCGTGCGAAAAGGGTTGTGTGGAGGCAGGGCTTTCGGTTGCGGAGCGATGTGGGCGGGATTGCCTTTCGGGACGGCGACCCGCTTGGTTTCGACACTTCGTCAGGCTCAGTCCAAGCAGGCTCAATCGGCGCTGGCCATTCTCATTCGCACGCCGGCTTGACTGGATGCGCTATAATGGCAACCGGTTTCAAACTTGAGCCCATCAAACGTTGATTGATTGGAGATCGCACGACATGGAAACACGTACGCTCGGCAGGACCGGTATGGAGGTGAGCCGACTGGGCATTGGCCTCTCTGAAATTGGCTATGAATTGACCCCGGCTGATGTTGCCCAGGCCAGCAGCGTGCTCAACGGCGCGTTGGATCTGGGGATCAACTTCCTCGACACCGCCGCTTGCTACATGATCAGCGAGGAGACGGTCGGGGCAACGGTTGCCTCCCGCCGCGACGAATTCTTCCTGGCCACCAAGGCCGGACACGTTGCCGGCGACTACCAGGGCGAAGCCTGGACAGCGCAGACCGTACGCGACAGTATCGACCGCAGCCTGAAGCGCATGCGGACGGACTACGTCGACATCGTGCAGCTTCATTCCTGCGACGTCGACATTTTGGAGCGGGGCGAAGTGATTGAGGCGCTGCAGCAGGCGCAGCAGGCCGGTAAGACGCGTTTCATCGGCTACAGCGGCGACAACGACGCCGCGCAATGGGCGGTCGACAGCGGCTACTTCGACACGCTGCAGACGAGCTTCAATCTGGTCGACCAGAACGCACGACGCGGCCTGCTGGCCGCGGCCAAGGCCCAGGACATGGGTGTGATCATCAAGCGCCCGATCGCCAACGGTTCGTGGGCGCGTGCAAAAAGCCCCAGTGGTTACGCCGACCAGTATTGGGCGCGCGGCCAGCGCATGGCAGCGCTGGGCCAACTGCCTGACGCACCGGCCAATCCGATTGTCCTGGCATTGGGCTTTACCATGGCGCACCAGGAGGTCGATACGGCGATTGTCGGTACGCAGAATCCCGATCATCTGGCCGCCAACGTCGAATGGATGACGACGGAACTGCCGATCTCGCCGGCGACGGTGTCGGAGCTCTATGCGCGGTTCGACGATCTGGGCGCCGATTGGCCGCAGCTGGGATAGAGGGCTACCGGAGTCATGTGGAAAGAGCTGCTGGACGCGCTCGGCCATACCGATGAGCAGGTGCGGGGCTGGCGCCAGCGTCTGCGCGCGCTGCGCGGCGAGGTCGCCCAGGTCGAGATTGTGCCCTATCGCGGCTACGGCACGGAGGAGGAACTCGCCCTGCGCGGGCGGGTACTGGTGCAGCGCCACGAGCAAGCGGACGACGACGAATCGACCTGGCAAAATGTGCTCGATATGTATCGGCGCTTTGCCAGTGAAGAGCTGCCGGGCGTGCGCGTGCATGCCCGGTTGGGTGAGCAGGTACAGGAGACTGTAACTGACGAAGAAGGCTACTTCAATCTTCGCTTTGAGGCAGATGAGGGGGCCTTCGCGCCGGGCTGGCATGCAGTCGAAGTCACGCTGCCGGCGCGCGTTGACACGACAGTGAGCGCAACAGGCGAAGCACTCGTGCCGCCAGCCGACGCCTCGTTCGCCGTAATCAGCGACATCGATGATACGGTGCTGCAAACGCACGCTGCCAGCCTGCTGCGCATGGCGCGCACGACTCTGCTCAACCGCGCCGAGGATCGCCTGCAATTTGCCGGCGTGGCCGCGTTCTATCAGGCCCTTCAGGCCGGACCGGGCGGTGAAGAGACCAATCCGATCTTCTACCTGTCGAGCAGTCCGTGGAATCTCTACGATCTGCTGGTCGAATTCATGGCCCTCAACGACATCCCCAAAGGGCCGCTGATTCTCCAGGACTATGGCTTTGATGACGGCAAGCGGCTCAAGCTGAGCCACGCCGAGCACAAGCTCGTACGCATACGCGAATTGCTTGACCGCTATCCCGTGCTGCCCTTCGTCCTGATTGGCGACAGCGGCGAGCATGATCCCGAACTCTACGCGCAGATTATCGAAGAGTATCCGGGCCGCATCCGCGCCGTTTACATCCGCGACGTGAGCGACGAGCCGCGTGATGGCGCGGTGCAGGCGCTTGCCCAGCAGGCGGCCGTGCGGGGCGTGGATCTTGTCCTGACGCCAGATTCGGCGGTCGCCGCTGCCCATGCCGCCAAGATTGGGCTTATCGACCCGGATGCGTTTGATGCGTGAGCTGGTCCCAGAACTAACCCCGTAGACACGCCACGAAGGTGGCTCTATCTATCATCGCGCTACTTATCATCAACTTCGCTGAAGGCCGTGTGGTCGAGCACTGTAAGACATTCCCCGCGTTTACCATCCAGAATGACCGATCATCCCCACAAAAACTAGAGTCAATCGGGCCGACGACTCATTGACTTGACCTGCCTCGCCAGTCATCAACATATTCCTGATGTTGCCGCCAATTTGTGGTCATTTTGTTGCCGCCAATCCAACATCATGTCCTCAGTTCGCCGCATCCGTTGGCTGTTGCGGTCTACGTTTGCCTTAATCAATCGTCAAGGGAGACCTCAAAATGTCACACAGTAGATGGATGTGCTCAGTATTGCTGCTGGCTCTGCTGTTGGTAGGTACTGTGCCGCCAGCCCTGGCGCAGGATTCTGCGCCAGTTATGCGGCCCCACGGACCGCGCGCGGATGCCCCGCCTTATGGCATGCGCGGACCTTTTGCTGTAGGCGTACGCGATTTTGTCATCGAGTCCGAGGAAGAGGGTGGTCGACCGATCCCGATCACTGTCTGGTATCCTGCCGCTAATCCAGAGCAGGACACCGAAGACGAGACATACGTGACCGATTATGACGATCCGTATGTGCCCAACTTTGCAATCGCTGGTCGGGCCCTGCGCGACGCCGAGCCCGACGCATCAAGTGGCCCCTACCCCCTTGTGATCTACAGCCACGGCTACTGGCTCTTCCGCCAGGCTTCCGTCTACCTGATGGAACAGTTGGCTTCGTGGGGGTTTGTTGTGATGGCTGGTGATCATACGGACAATTGGGGCACGATGTTTGGGGAATCACAGGTCGAAGACTATGTCATTCGACCTCAAGAGATTTCGCGCGAGATTGACTTTGCCGAAACACTGACGTCTGCCGACGAAGCGTTGGCCGGCATGATCGATCTAGACAACGTCGGCGTGACCGGCCAGTCAATGGGTGCTGATACTACGCTAATGATGGGTGGCGCCCGGCTAAACACTGATGTGTTCATCGATGAGTGGTGCGCACTACATCCGGGTGATCTCGACGATCCGCTCAACGACTGTGTGGCGATACCGGAGCGGCTGGAACTGATGGCCGATATGGCCGGCCTGGATGAGGTGCCGGAAGGGTTGTGGCCCGATTGGAGCGACCCACGAGTCGACGCCATTGCGCCGTTGGCCCCAGGCTCGCAGTACTTCGGCCAAGATGGGTTAGCCAGTATTGACGTTCCGATCATCTACTTCGAAAGTGAACTTGACTGGGCGCAAGGACTTGCCTCTGAATACTATAAACCTTATGAGGCGTTACCGGTCGATCTCAGGGCACACGTCATGTTCGAACGCGGTGATCATGGGCTGTACCAGAATGACTGTGCCGCCATGCCGGCATGGGTCGACTATGGCTTTGAATCGTGGTGCTGGGATCCGGTCTGGAGCACCGACAGAGCCCACGACCTGATTGATCACTTCGTCACTGCGTTCATGCTTGCCGAACTCAAGGGAGATGCCGAGGCTGCTGCAGCACTTGCACCGGCGTCCGTGGATTTCCGTGGCGTCGAGTATCAAGCGGGCATGGCGCAAGCCACTCTCGATTCAGACATGACCACACAGATCGATACGTATGTCGAAGAGATGATGGAATCGATTGGTCTGCCCGGCTTTGCGCTGGGCATAGTGAAGGACGGCGGGCTCGCCTATGCCAAAGGGTTTGGCGTCGCCGATGTAGAAACCGGCGCTCCGGTCACGCCACAGACGGTCTTCCAGCTGGCAGAGGTGACCATGGCGCCGACCACGCTGGCCATGCTGCAACTGGCGGATGCCGGCCTGATCGATCTGGATGCCCCCATCACCGACTATCTGCCCTACTTCGAGATGGCCGGCGAGGGATGGGAGGAGATCACCGTGCACCAACTGCTCTTGCAAACGTCAGGCGTGCCCGACAGTGGCGATACCGCTGCGGACTGGACCGAATTGACGCCTGCGCTGGACGACGAAGCTGTAGAACGTCTGGTGCGCGGCCTGGCCGATACAGAGCTCCTATATTTGCCCGGTGAGGGCTTTGAGTGGAGCGACATCGGCTTTCATATCCTCGGCGATGTTGTGGCCAAGGTGACCGGTCAGCCCTATGAGGTCTATATGCAGGAGAATGTGCTCACGCCGTTGGGCATGGCGCACAGCACCTTCCTGCGCTCCGAAGTTGACCCGGCGCTTCTGGCTAGCCCACATGTCCAGGATTCTGCAGGCGAAGCGATCGTGACCGACGCAATTCCCTATAGCCGCCAGTTTGCGGCAGCCAACAACCTACACGCGAACGTGGAGGACATGGCGCGCTTTGCCCAGGCCAACCTGAATCGCGGCGAGCTAGATGGCTTCACCCTGGTTGCGAGCCCGCACTATGATGAGATGTGGACGGTGCAGAACGAGACCAACCTCGGCGAATTCCAGATGGGTACGTTCTATCCTACGGCGCTTTTCGCCAACCAGGGCATGGGATGGTCCGTCACCGAAATTATGGACCACCCTGTGGTGCATGCGTATGGCGGTGAGCGTGGCTATCAGTCCGTCCTGATGCTGGCGCCGAAGGACAACCTGGGTGTCATCGTGATGGGAAATCGTGCAGCCGGCGAAGATTTCTACACGCTTGAATCGGCAACCGACATCATGGGCATGCTGTTGGAAGCCGGTGAATGATACTTGCTAAGCGATTGAGCCTTGCATGACACAAAGTGCCCGCTAGTAACGAGGTACCGGGCACTTTGTGTCATGGGAAACGGATCTGAGTTGCAGCCGATGACGGCCTGCATCGTCACCAACACGGGGCGGATGTCTCTGCATGAAATTGACCAGTTGGAATCCGGAAGAGGGGAGCGGCAATGGTATGGCAAGACCAGCTTCGAGGGGATAGCGTCCGTTGGCTGCTCGACTTCGACGAGCCCGGTCTGCGCTACCTGGCGCTGCGCGACTTGCTGGAGCGACCCGCAGATGATGCCGAGGTAGAGGCCGCACGATGGGCTGCCCACGCTCGCGGCCCAATCGCCACCGTTCTGGATGCGATGGAGCCGGACGGTCACTGGTGCAAGCCCGGTCCAGGTTATCTGCCCAAATACCGCGCCACCGTTTGGTCGATCATTTTGTTGGCGCAGCTTGGCGCCCATGCTGATTGTGACGAGCGAATCCGTATTGCCTGCGAATCCCTGCTGACACATTCATTGACCGAGTACGGCCAGTTCACTAGCACGGGTGCACCATCTGGAACAGCCGATTGTCTGCAAGGCAATTTGTGCTGGGCGCTTCTGGAACTGGGCTACAACGACCCGCGATTGGATGGAGCATTGGTGTGGATGGCGCGAACTGTTACCGGCGAGGGATTGGCGTCACGCCATGAACGCAAGAAGTCGCCACGCTATTACGCTGGACAGTGCGGCCCAGATTTTGCATGCGGGGCGAACAACTTCCTGCCCTGCGCATGGGGCGCCGCCAAAGTCATGCTGGCATTCAGTGTCTGGCCGCAAGAACGTCGAACGCCCCTCATTGACCGCGCAGTCCAGCGCGGTGTCAAATTCCTATTGGGCGTGGATCCGGCGACTGCAGCCTATCCCAACGGATACGCTGCCAAGCCGAGTGGCAACTGGTGGAAATTTGGCTTTCCGGTCTTCTACGTTACCGACATCCTGCAGATTGCCGAAGCGTTGTGCGGTTTGGGATTGGCCCATGATGAGCGCCTGGCGGCAACTTTAGAGCTCATTCGCGACAAGCAGGATGCAGAGGGTCGTTGGCCGCTCGAATATCGTTACACGGGCAAGACGTGGATCGATTTTGGGGCCAAGAAGGAGGCCAATCCATGGGTAACGCTGAGGGCGCTGCGCGTGCTCAAAGCGGCAGCCTGATCGAGGTACGATTATTTAAGTCTCGTCATTTCTGGGATTCCCCAACTAACTCCGTACGCTTCACACATGATCCTGCCAACTGTTCCAGATGAAGACGGTGCTAGACGCTACCGGATTTTTGGATGGGTACGCAGGAAGTTACTCAAGAAGTAGATGCCGCCCGTCAACATCAGCACGCCCGGTAACGCCACCGCTACGGGCACGGGTAGTGCCAACGCGTAGCAGAGCAGCCAGAGTACCAAAGCAGACGAAGCATAGAAATAGTAGCGGCGCGCGCCGAACGCATAGGCCGGCAATGCGATAACCAGTAGACCGATGCCCATCATGATGAAGGGCCATAGGTCGTCCATCCAAGGTGCGTCAATCTCGAAGACGAAGAGCGCAATCAGACCTAGTAAGAGCGTACCTACCAGCAGAGAGAATACGATCACTTTACGCTGGCGCGTGCGTGCTGCCGATTGTGTCAGGCTTTGGATCTCCTGCACAGAAAGGCGTGGAGCCGTAACGCGCTCCTTGATGCTCTGCCAGAGGGTCAGCAACGCGAGTGGTAGGATGGCGAAGAGCCAGACGACGTCATACCGCATGGCCAGGGCTGCGCCGAAAAATACGGCGCCCAGCAGGATGTCAAGCAAGCCATCGTCGGCGTACAGCTTTTCAGGGTGCTGGTCGGGATCGGTTAAATTGAGAAATTCGGCCATTTACCGCCTCCTTTGTTCCTGAACGCTGACGACTGTTCGCCATCCTCGACCGCTGCTTGGATTGTTTTGATACGGGGTACCCGTCTAGTATGTGGGCCACCTGGCTACAAACTGGCTACAGATACAGCGGTCCACAAGGCCAGCATGCAAAAAGCAGACACGCGGTGATTGTGGTAGTCTTGAAGACAAATAGGCCGGCTGCCTGCTGGCAGCGTGAGCAATCTGCAGGTAGCCGGCCGATTCTGTATGATCAGCAAGGCCGATCATTTGGCTGTCAATACCACTTGCTAATGGGCATTTTGGAAAACTTAACATTGCCAAGAGCCAAGTTTTCTCAATCGGTCCGACAACGGGCCAACTGACATTGCCACTTTCACCCACGCGCCGCCTATGCTGGATGTGCCAATCGCCCTAACGCACGTTGAGCCCAAGGCGATCTAGTTGCTCAGACGGCAAGCCCTCTTCAGTGAGCAACTCGCCTAGCAATTCAATCATCCGTTGACGCTGTGTGTCCGCGGCGTCCCACACATTGCGCTCTTGGTTCGGGTCTTCAGCCCGGTGGAACAGGTGATTTTCATGATCGAGTCGTCGGTAGCGGGTTGGCACCCGCCATTGAGACAAATTTACGCCAGGTATAAAGTAGCCGGCTTCAACTGGTGCTTGCGGACCTTCCTCAGCCACGAGAGACCTGTAAATCTGAGTCGAATAAAAAAATAGTGGTTGATCTTGAACAGGTGATTTGAAGATGGTCCATTCGCCGTCGGTGCAGCAAACGCCTTGGCCAAACGTTCCATAGACCAAAGCCGATCGATGAGTATCGGCTTCGCCCCTAATAATTGGAAGGATGCTGCGGCTATGGGTGCGTTCCGGAAGCAGAGCGCCGCCTGTTTCGAGTAGGGTTGCAAAGAGATCAACAGTCGAAGTCAATGTAGAGAGCGCCTGCCCATTCCCCGGAAAATCCGGATGCCACACGAATAGTGGAATATTCGCGTGGCTGTCATAATGCGGATATTGCTTGCCAAAGGTGCCGCGCTGACCCAAATCATGACCGTGGTCGGTAGTAACGATGACGACTGTATCGTCCCAAAGCGCCAACTCGTCAAGCGTACGCAACAATTCCCCAAACCAACGATCGACCATGGTCAACTTGCCGGCATATTGCGCTCGAATAAAGGCCAATTCCTCCGGTGAAGTTGCTGCGTTGAATTCGGCCAAACGATCTACATCCTGATACGGTGGCCATAAAGTGAACCGATCTCTGTCAGCGCCATTGCCATACATAGGAATCCAGATTGGTCACCAAGTCGGCAGTGGCAAGATCTCTGGTCCAGACAAAAGCCATCTGGGCAACATCAGGGCCACCACCGGCTTGAACCTCGCGGACATACTGATTCTGGGCGTCGGACCACGGCACCGTTTCAAGATTGACCTGGATGTTCGGGTGCATTTCGTTGAACTCGTCAAGCGCACGTTCAAAGAGATCGCCAACTTCATTTGGCGGATCGTTCTGGCGGAACGTCAGCTGTACGACTTCGTCTTCTGCGGGTTCAGCGGATTCTGCACCCTGCGGGGGCGCCGCTGTACAAGCGGCAAGTAGCAGCACGACCAGTAGCAGGATTGCAGCCATCATAGACGATTTGACAGCAGATTGTCGCCTGGGTTGGACATGTTGCATTTTGGTCTCCTCCCCCTGAATGGTTCATTGATGGGAATACAATGTCAAACGGCCTAAGGTGCATAGCGTAGTGAAGACTAGCGGCGCGTAAGAATACAAGGCCACCGGGGTCAAATCGCTGCTGATCAAGTCTTTTGTCGAGATTGGGTTAAGGCATGCGGTGAAGTCATGACGACATCCGCACATCTTGTATGCCTTTGTTAAGTGTACACTGGGTCTGGCGTTGGGTCGATGAAGAAATAGATCCTCTGTAAAATCATTTGTTGAACTGGCACAAAAAACAATCGACACTCCCCACTCTCAGCTACAATGATGAAAGACTTCCTGCTTCGTGCAGTTGATGAGGCTTGATGATTGGGGAGTGCTCGAATATCCCAATATCGACGCCTGTCAGACGAAGGTTGCAGAACTTGAGGAATTGAACTGGTGGCAATACTTTTCGGCCAAAACCATACTGGACACAAGAATGGAATTGTAATTGCGTATCGGAAGGTGAGAGATTCCACAGGTTGCCCGGCGTAAACGGCAGCCGATGTTGGCCGGCGCAACCGATTAGGACTTTGTTGGCTGCTCACCAAGTATGACTATTGCCGCTGCCCACGCGGGCTGCGCGACTTCTTGCTCTGTTCAACCGTCGTACTCCACGCAAGCACTACGTTACCGGCTGTTGGCGCGGCATGGTGCTGGCGGCGAAATCCTCCTCACCAGATCTCCCAAGGGGGCCAACATGAAGGAATATCTGATCGAGTTTCTCGACGGTAGCAGCACGGTGCTCATCGTCGGTCCGGATGAAACAGTGCAGGAAGCTTTGCTGTCACACTGCCGGGCATACGGCTTGCATCTGGGGCACGTAACGGCTGTCATCCCGGTGAACGAGGAGGCGGTTAACAGCTTGACGCCCAGGAAGCCGGATAGCAAGACTAATTCATACTAAAGGGTGGGTGGTGGCTGCGCAGCTTGCAGGTCTCGACAGTTGATCGGCCTATCGCCGCGCTTCTTCTCGTCTCACTGTAGGCAGATAGATGCTGTCCGCGCCAGGCGTTGGTAATTCGTAGGGCTGCACGAACAAGGCTGCATCCTCAAAGGCAACTTGAGCGCGATGGGTATAGAGTCCTACGTAGGATTGGAGGTACCGTCCCGTCGGGAAGGGCCTGTCAATTGCCCAGGTAATCGTATCCGTCTGATCAGGATCGGACCGAGAGGGTTCAGTGAGTGTAATTGAATAGGAATTACCTGAAACGCGGATGTTGAGATTGCGGATGCGTCCGTCACTAAGGTTCGTGAGCTGAGCCTGACTGATGCGTACAAGTTCCAGCTCATCGTCGTCGTTTTCTTTAAAGTAGCCCCAGAGGAGTGTTGTCTGGCTGGGGGTATCATCAAGTCGGCGAAACGCCAAGAAATAAGCGTCGCGCAACGAGCGGCTCGGAGCGTTGAAAATCACGCCGCCGCCATTTTCTCCACCAAGATAGCGAAAATCGACCGATATCTCGTAGTCGCCAAGCAGTCGGTATTCGTAGAATGTGAAGGCGTTGCTGAGGCCCGCATCATCCTGGACCAAGCCTTCGCTGGCGAAGTCCCAATCGCCCCGCTGCGAAACAAGCCAACTGCTCTGTGCTTCTGGCGGTAGATTCAAGAAGTCGAATGAGCGAGCATCGCCGGGCAACACGTCTCCAGGCGGCGCAGGTGTTGCTGTGGGGTCCGTACGATTCTTGACGGTGATCGTGGCTTCCGTGAATTTCACGCGCGACTGGGTTGCGTAGAGGCCCACATATGGCTGTTGAACTCGTCCTTCCTGAAGAATCGTTTCCGGAAGGAGAACGACTGGTTCAGCGTCCGGCTGTTCGATCAGAATGGAATAGGTATTGCTCTGTACACGGACGATGAGTGTGCGCGGGCGACCATCGTTGGCGGGCGGCACGATAACAGAATCACCAAACAGCGTGAACTGGCCGTTTTGGTCGAATTTTCCCCAAGAGATCAGGGTTCCATCAGGCGCAATGGGGTTGTAGGCCACCAGCATGGCATTGTTGATAGTGCCCTTAGCGAACGCATTGAAGATGAGGCCCCCGCCCATTGCGCCCGCTTCAAAATTGAGCTCGACGGCGAACTCGTAGTCGCCCTGAATCTTCCATCTGTAGTAGCTAAAGTGATGCGCGCTGTCTTCTGATGTCTGCACATAGCCGTCCTCAAAGATCCAGTTGTCGGCCTGATCTGGCTCCCAGATTGCACTATACGCTTCGTCCTGAAAAAAGAATCGGTAGGGTTCGCTGCGCGGCGATAGGTTGCCGCTGGGCACTTCATCGAACTGGCCCGCAGGGGCAGCCCATAGCATAGATGACAAACCGGGTGCGACCACACCAAAGATGGCGAGGTACAGCGCCGCCATGCCGATTAAATACCAGAAGAGTGAGGGGCGTTTCATGATCTCCACCAAGAACCATCAGAGCAACGGCGACAAACGCTACGAGCAGCGTCATCAGCGCAAATGGAAGAATAAACTCGCAGCGGGACAGGACGGATTAAGATATTGACAGAACGGCTGTAAATCGTAACGTTCGCCCGGTACTGTATCGCAACCACCTTCCGGTCGCAACTCCAATAAATGCACGGGATCCGGAGCCACTTCGTTCGTCCCCTGCGCAGTGCTGCCTAGCTGGTTGTGTGAAGAAACGGGCCAACACCACCTCACTCTGGACTGCTGGAACGTCCAGACACAACAGGCAAGAAAAGTCGATTGTCGAGTGTCACCTGACGAGCATATCGCACCGTTGAGCTATCACCATCACAGTAGAAGATATGGGAGTTGTCATCTTGATCCACAGCTAGTGATGTATAGCCAGCCATACTCATAGCCACGGGCGAGTCAACGACTGTCACTAGCCATGACGATCCATTCCACTGAGCATGCTTCACAGCCTGATTAGTAGCATCGAAGTAGCTTATGCGAGGATACTCCTGCGTGTCCAGCGCAATTGCGCTGAAGTCGCCAACCTCGCCTTTTGTATCTGGCAGTTCTTCTTGCCATGCATCGTCCAGCTTGTACGCGTATTTGAGGTCGCCATTGTATTGATAGCTTATGTGTGGATTGTCGGCGCTATCGAGCACAATGGAAGGGTACGCAGGCGTTCTCGAATTACTCGAATCAACTGTCTCGGTGATCCAGGTCGTGTCTGCATAGATTCCATAATTCAAGTCCCAATCTGAGTTGTAGACTACATGCGGACGCTCAAAGGAATCTAGCGCAAGAGACATTCCGCTGCTAGAGAATGTGTTCTCAATAACGCTGTTCTGCCATTGTTCACCGACGCGATAAGCGTAACTTGGCACCTGTATTTGTGGCTCATTTCCCAAATACGAAATGTGTGGTTGATCTGTCGAATCAAGTGCCAGTGACGGAAACCAGCCTGCTGTTCCAGCCACGGTCAAGTTCCACTCAGTTCCATCCCAGCTAGCGTATTTGAGTGAATCCTCAAATGTCAGGCCCAGTTCCCGATACGCAATGTGAGGCTTATCGGTGCTATCGATTGCGATTGAGCTAGATCGTCCAACGTTCTCGGTGTCATCAACAACGGTTTTCTCCCATCCGTCACCTGTTCGATATGCGTACATCAGAACAGTGTCACCGTAGTAGCTGACATGAGGTCTGTCTTCAGAGTCCAGAGCAAGGGACACATTCATGGCAAAGCATCCCAAATCTCCCCCTCCTGCATCGACAGTCTCTACGATCCACGTTGTCTCTGATGCTTCTTGCGCTAGAGCCTGCTTGCCAGTCGCCAAGAAGGTCGAGAACAGTAATATGCCAGCGATCATCAGTTTGCAGAGTGCAGGAATTCGTTTGGCTTCCATTTTTCCCTCCAGTAAGTGTTTGACAAGGCTATGCAGAACCAGTATGACAATTGCTGGCTACAAAACGGCTACGGAGTGTAGATTACGGCCAGTCTGATGCCCGCCACGATGCCATCTAATCGCTACCATGCGAAACATCAGTATTGCTAGCCGCAAAGCCAAGTGCACGAAGAACTCGTAGCCGTCATCTGCAAGCGGGCTGACTCTGAACGCAATCGGGGAATGCCATCAACAACAACAGGCCAACTTCACCGTCATGGTGGGGTCGGCCTTCTCGTTTTTCGGCTAGGCTGTCAGGGAACTGCGCCAACGCTCTCTAGATGCCCATACGATACGTGCATCGTGCGCCCACAATGACGCTTTGTGGTCAAACATCCCGTAGATGTAGGGACATATGCAACTACTGATCTATGTGGTGACCGTAGTAAGGTGCGATGGACGATGCTTCAAGAAGATTGCCGAACCATCAGGCACCACCACCATCCGTGCCCAGTTGGTTGGCTGAGATCGTAAAGCAAATGAAAGAAGACCCCGTCAGCCCGGAAGAAGGAACCAGGACGTTTCGCCGCGCCGTAGTCGCTGATGGTGCGATCAGTAGCAATACCCCCTGTTGTCAAGGGACCCACTTTCAGTCGCCTTTTTGCCAACTTCATCGAATCACATCAAAGGAGGAATTAATGAGCGTGCATCTTCGGTCCGCAATATCCGCCTGTTGCGTGTTACTAAGCGTTTTCATTTTTAGCATGCAAGTCGCCAGTGCGCAGTCCGGAACAACTCGATACGTAGACATCTCGTCCGGCAATGATGCTGGCAACTGCACTGATTCGTCCGCCCCTTGCTCAAGCATAGGCTATGCTCTTGAGCAGGCTGACACTGGGGATGAGATTCGCGTGGCAGAAGGTACGTACGTAGAGAACATACTGATTGACAAGCGTGTTGCGCTAAGAGGCGGCTATACGGTAACTAGCCAGGGTTGGATCTTGATACCGCACAAGCGAAGCGTCATCGACGGTGGAGGCGAGTCTGTTGCCTTGCCTGCTGTGATTTTTCAGGATCAAGCAAACGACGCAGTATTTAGCCGTTTCGTCGTCACCAACAGCAAGACGAATCAGAGCGGGCAAGCTGCGATTAAGGTCATTGTGGTATCTGTGACTATCCAAGACTCCACTGTGACGGGAAACTCTACGTCAGGTGTAACTCAAGAATGGGGGTCCGGGGGCATACTGATTGACGAGAGTCCCGACACGCTGATTCAACGCACGATTTTCTTCAATAACACTACTGATGGAGGTGCGGGTGCCATAAGGCTCGGCGGCGGCAATGCAACTATTGAAAACAGCCTGATCTACGGAAACACTGGCAGAGTAAGCATACATAGCAATGATTCCCAAATGATGCTCGATCATGCGACCATAACGGACAACGGCTCTGACGGAGGGCTCTTTCTGAATAACTCCGACGCAACTATCCAGTACTCGATCATCTGGGAGGAAGATGGTCCTGGTATTGTGCTGGTGGAAGGAGCAAGTATATCGTCGATGACCTACTCGAATTATGAGGATGGACTGGCCCCTGGCGCAGGCAACATCTCGGCTGATCCACTGTTTGTGTCTCCTGGCAGTAGTGACTACCATTTGTCGGACGGTTCGCCGTCAATTGCGGCTGGATTGAACGCCCCTACGCTCACATACGATCTTGAAGGCAATCCTCGGCTGGGGGCACCAGACATGGGTGCATACGAGCGCAACCGCAACATCTACCTGCCAGTCGTACGGGCCTTCTAAGGCGGGTCTCAGAAATTGCACCCAGTCTGCCCATACGGTGTGGTCCCTGGAAGTATGAAAAGCGCCCAAGATGTGTCTTTGATTTGGATCAACCGATACTCCGGCAAATAGAGTCGAAGCCATCGGCATGCCACCGGCACAACGCATTTAGATGCCTTGATGCCCAGCATCATGCCATCCGTCCGCTACCATGTGGCTGCGTCGGTGGCACTGGCCGCAACGCCAGATGCACTAATAACTCGAAGTCGTCATCTGGAAACAGGCTGACTCTGACTGCAATCGGGGGGAATGCTATCAACGACAGCCCGGCCTTGCCATGACGGCAGGGCCGGGCTTTTTTTGCTCAGCCGATTGTGGGCCAGCTCATGTCGGATTGCGCGCCGCATATCAAATCGCCATAATCAGGCAAAACTAGTTCCATAACCATGAGGAGAGCTTCATGATCTTTCTGCAGGCTGCACTTATGTTCTTGGGCACGCTTGCGCTCATCGTCAAGCCTCTTTGCCGTCGCTGCGGACGTATCAGTCGATTGACGAAATTCCGTTGCCCGCCCCTGCGCCCCGTGCTACAATGTGCCCAACCACACGTCACCACCGCAGTCACACCACAAACTGAATCCTTCTCAACCCTGTAGGAGTCCCGCCATGGACATGGATGTTTGGCGACAGAATGCCAACGAACGACTGGAAGCGCTGACCGGCACGGTGCGCCAGATGACGCCCGGCGTGCTCTACGGCGCTCTCTGTGCTTCGACGCTGCTGCCGGTCATTACGGCTGCCAGTTCGGATCCAATTGGAGCCTATACTGCACTCGGTGGGCTACTGGGAAACGTAGGCGGCAACCTCATCGCCAACCAGATTCAGGACTGGAAGGACCGCACCGAGCCGGAACTGGCCGCCGAGCTGGCCGAGAAAGCCGAGAGCAATAACGAGTGGCGGGACGCACTGGATGCACTGTTGGCCGAATTTCAGGCTCCACAAGTGATGCAGGCGATCCTGAGCGAGGCGGACCGGGACTGGTTTGCGGAGACGCTGCAAGCGGGCATAGAGCAGGTGGGCAGCGGGTTGGAAGTCAACAATCAGGGTGTCTGGGTGGTGGGCGACCGGAACTTCGTCGGCAACGCAACCAACAGCATCGTCCAGTTGGGCGACCATGCCACGGCCACCTACCTTGGCAGCGTCAATACGCTCACCATCCAGTCGGCCATCTTCCAAGCGCTGCCTGAACCCGGACAAGTAGACGCCCGAGAATTGCTCTGGACCTATCTCAACCGCGTCGTCATCGACACGGGCACGCTCGACCTGTTGGGCGTGGATCGGCGCATGTTGAGCGACCAGCAGGACACACGGCTGGAACTGGCGGCGGTCTACACGTCGCTCGACACGGTGCGCAGCGTGCGCGAGCGTGCAGGTCGCCACGGAATGGAGTCTCCGGCCCGCAAGGAGGTGGGTGATCCGGAATGGCCGAGCGAGTCGCTTGCCGAGAAACGCCAGTCCGCCCTCGCCTTCACCGCCGAGCAACCCTACGCTGCCCTGCTGGGCGATCCGGGCGGCGGCAAGACCACGTTCGCCAATTTCCTGGCCCTCTGCCTGGCGGGTGAGCTGCTGGGCCTGGACAACGCCAACCTGGAACGCTTGGGCGAAGAGTGGACGAAGGAGAAACCGGGCGCACTGCTGCCGGTGCGCGTTGTGCTGCGCAATCTGGCCGTGCAGCTCGACAAGCTGCCCCAGGATGAGACGCTCTGGACATTTATCACCCAGCGATTGGGCAATACGCTCGAAGGTTTTGCGCCGCTCCTACGCCAACATCTGCTGGAAGACGGCGGGTTGCTCATTCTGGATGGGCTGGATGAAGTGCCGGAAGCGCGCCATCAGCGGGAGCGCGTCAAGCAGGCGGTCATCGGCTTCCGGCGTGACTTCCCCAAGGTGCGCATCCTGCTCACCAGCCGCACCTATGCCTACCAGCGCCAGCAGTGGCGGCTGCCCGATTTCGAGGAGGCGGTGCTGGCCCCCTTTGACGAGGAGCGCATCGAGGCCTTTGTGGAGCGCTGGTATCAGCATGTGGCCCAGGTGCGTCACAACATCACGTCGCAGGAAGCCCAGGGCCGGGCGCTGCTGCTCAAGGAGGCCATCAAGCGCAATCCGCACCTGCGTGATCTTGCCCCGCGTCCCCTGCTGCTGACGCTCATGGCCTCGCTCCATGCGTGGCGGGGCGGCAGCCTGCCCGAAGACCGGGAGCAGCTGTACGACGAGAGCGTGGAACTGCTGCTCGACATCTGGGAGCGGCCCAAGCTGATGCTGGATGAGGAGGGCAAGCCGGTGCTGCAAGAGGCGTCGGCGGCTGAATGGCTGCGCTGTCCCCAGGGTGAGATCAAGAAGGCGCTGGAGAAGCTGGCCTACGAAGCCCACAAGACGCAGGAAGATCCGCAGGGCGCGGCGGACATCAAAGAGGGCGAACTGGTTGCGGCCCTGATGTCGGCAGTCAACGATCCGGATGTGCGCCATGCGCGCGTCATCGAGTATATCCGGGATCGGGCCGGTCTGCTGAGCAACAAGGGCGACGGCGTCTACAGCTTCCCCCATCGCACCTTTCAGGAATACATGGCGGCGCGCTACCTGACGGAGAGCGGCTTCCCGGATCTGCTGGTGAAGCTCGTCAAGCAAGATCCGGAACGCTGGCGGGAAGTGCTGCTGCTGGCCGGTGCGAAGGTGGCGCGCGGTACGCCCTATGCCGCGTGGAGTCTGGCAGACTACTTGTGTCCCCAAACGTGCGGCGATGAGCAGGCCAAGAGCGCAACCGACAACGAGTGGTGGGCGGCGCTGCTGGCCGGACAGTTGCTGGTCGATACGGGCATCTACCAGCAGGCGGACGGCGATTCACCCGACGCCCACAAGCTGGCCCGCGTGCGCAGCTGGTTGACGGCCCTGGTCAGTGGGGGCCACCTGCCGCCGGTAGACCGGGCAATGGCAGGGCGAGCGTTGGGCTGGATTGGCGACGAGCGCCCTGGCGTGGGTGTCGTGAACGGGGTGCCGGATATCGTGTGGTGTGAGGTCGAAGCAGGGCCGTTTACGATGGGGAGTGACAAGAAGGTTGATAGGCTGGCACAAAGTTACGAGCAGCCGCAATTCACCTGCAATCAGATTGCGGAGCCTTATCGCATCAGTCGCTACCCTGTAACTAATGCCCAGTACCAGAAGTTCATCGAAGAAGGCGGCTATCAGACGGAGCAATACTGGACAGAGGCTGGCTGGCGGTGGCGACAATCTCAGGAGATTGAGGGTCCACGTGAGTACGGCCCATTGTTTTCGACACCCAACCACCCACAGGTAGGCGTGAGTTGGTATGAAGCAGTGGCCTACTGCAACTGGCTAAGCGAGCGATTGGGGTATACGGTTCGTCTGCCCAGTGAAGCCGAATGGGAGCGAGTGGCGCGCAGTACGGATGGACGCATCTACCCATGGGGCGATGAGTTTGACGCCCGGCGTTGCAACATGAGCGACACCGGAATCGGCGCAACGAGTACAGTAGGCATCTTTTCAGACGGTGATTCTGTCTGCGGTGCAGCGGATATGAGCGGGAACGTATGGGAATGGTGTAGCACGAAGTGGCAGGGTGACTACCAAGGATATGAAGACCAGGTTTATGAGACGCTGAACGGCGACGACCGTCGCGTGTTGCGTGGCGGGGCGTTCCGTAATGATCTGTACCTCGTGCGTTGCGCCGTCCGCGTCAGGTACGTCCCGAATGGTAGGAGCAACTTCAACGGCTTTCGTGTCTGCGCCCCCGGCCTTTGAGTCTCCGGTCGATGCACTTCTCTGGCCTCTGATCACGATGGCGCTCTGCTCTCTGGCTGGGGTCTGGGGGCGCAGCGCCCCAGATGCAACATCGCCGCAGGCGATTCGCTCCAAGATTTTGAGGTAAATGCTGATGGTCGCACAAGTCAACGGCAGCTATGCCGACATTCATACGTGGGACAATCTCTACCAAGCGTACCGCAAGGCGGCTAAGGGCAAGCGCAGCCGTGGTCCTGCCGCAGCCTTTGAGTTTCGCCTGGAGGACAACCTGGTGAGCCTGCAAGAGGAGCTGGCGGACGAAACCTATCAGCCCGGCGCATACGTCAATTTCACCATTCACGAGCCGAAACGCCGCCTGATCAGCGCTGCGCCATTCAGGGATCGCGTCGTGCATCATGCGCTCTGCAACGTCATCGAGCCCGCCTTTGAGCGCAGCTTCATCCACCATTCCTATGCCAATCGCGTGGGCAAGGGCACGCACCGGGCGCTGGATCAGGCGCAACGTTGGATGCGGCGCTATCCCTACATGCTCCAGTGCGATCTGCGCCAGTTCTTTCCGTCCATCGACCATCGGCTGCTGCAACGCCGTAAGAGTATCAACTACTGTCAGAACGGCGTGCGTTACGCCTACTGCGGCCACGGGCTACCGAGCTACAGGAAAGACCGCATTGCGTTTCGTGTCTGCGCCCCCGGCCGTTGAGCTTCTGGTTGATGCATTTCTCTGGTCACAACAACGGGGCCCAGGGGGCTCCCCGAAAGGATCGGATAGAGCAGTTCAGAGGTCAATGAAGCGCCAGTCGCTCGAGCGGAGAGGCGTATCCGCTCCTTTCAAAATCCGCTGTTGTATTATCGATCACAACAACGGGGCCCAGGGGGCTCCCCGAAATCAACGGATACAGCAGTCTTGTGTCGAGCGGCGCCAGTCGCTCGAGCGGAGAGCCGTATCCGATCCTTTCACCATCCGTTGTTGTGTTCTACAAGTCAATCCCCCGAGGCTACCATGACAAAGTTACTCTTTTCAGAACTAACCTACTACCTGCGTGGCGTCTGTTTCGACATTCACAATGAGCTACGCGCCGGCCACGCGGAGGCCGACTACGAAAACGCGCTAGCCATCGCGTTGGAACAGGATGGCGTTCCGTATCAGCGCCAGCCCGTCTATCGCATCGACTATCGCGGGAAGCAGGTGGGAGAGTATCGCCCCGATCTGATCCTGGAAGACGGCAAACTGCTGCTTGAGCTAAAGGTGCAGCCGTCGATTGGCCCACTGCACAAGGCGCAGACGCTCTCCTATTTGCGGGTCACGGGCGCGGACCTGGGCATGATCCTGAATTTTGGTGCAGCGCGCATGCAGTTTGAGCGACTGCCAAACTTTGCGGCTGGCCGGCCGCCCGTTGCTAAGGAGGAAATGAGATCGTTGCCGGACGACCTGCTTTTTCCTGACCTGATTGGAGATGTGCTCACGACGCTCCATCTGGTTCATTTTGAGTTGGGCTCCGGCTATCTGCACCAAGTCTATCGGCGGGCGACGCGCATTGAGCTGGCACATCATGGCATCGTTGTCCGCTACCTGAAAGAGCTGCCGCTGCGGTTCCGGCGTTCGATTATTGGCAAGACAACAACGCGATTATTGCTGGTGGATGAAAAGATTTTGCTGGCAACTGTGGCCCTACGGAGCGTCCAGGCTCGGAACCGGGAACGTTTGCGCTGGGCGCTTAACGAAACCGGCTGCCAGCTGGGATTGATCGCCAATTTCTATCCGTCGCGCCTGGAACTCGACTTCATTCGTTGCACATAGGACTTGCTTTATGCCTCTATGACCCAAACCTTCAACCACGGCTACGCCCTGCTCATCGGCGTGGGCGCCATCGCCAAGTACCCCGACTGGTCGCTGCCCGTGACCGTCAAGGACATGACCGCGCTGCGCGACCTGCTCACCGCGCCCACACGCTGCGCCTACCCCGACAGCGAAGAGCACGTGCGCCTGCTGCATGACCAGACTGCCACCCGTCAAGGCATCCTGGATGGGCTGACATGGCTCAAGACCTGCGCCGAGCAGGATCCGGACGCCACCATCGTGGTCTACTACTCGGGCCACGGCTGGGTCGACGAGGCGACGGGCCGCTACTACCTGATTCCCCATGACGTGGAGCCATTCGACCTGCAAGGCTCTGCGCTGGCGGCCGATGAGTTCAATGACGCCCTGCGCGCCATCCCGGCCAAGCGGCTGCTGGTCTTCATCGATAGCTGTCACGCGGAGGGCATGGCCACGGCCAAGGAGATTGCACCCGGCAAGCTGCCGCCCGGTTTCACCAAGAGCGCGCCGCCTGCCGGCGTGTTGGAAGCCTTGCAGGAGGGCGAAGGGCGTGCCGTCTTCACCTCATCGCGTGGCGACCAGAAGTCGTACATCCGTCCCGACAACACGCTCAGCATCTTCACCCACCACCTGCTCGAAGCGCTCCAGGGCGCGGCCAACCAGCCGGGCGAGCAGGTCGTGCGCTTGTCCCACTTGATGAACCACCTGGACCGCACCGTGCCACAGAGCGCCAGCCAGCTGGTCAACGCCGAGCAGCGTCCCTTCGTCAACCTGGCCAGCGAGGACTTCCCGGTTGCCCTGCTGCTGGGCGGCAAGGGGCTGCCGGCTGGCGGCTGGCCTGCGGTAGAGCAGGCGGCGCGACAGACCATCGCGCGGCTGGTCCACGTCGAGGGCGACCGCAACGTGGTGGCGGAGAATATTACCGGCGGCGTCATTCAGACTGGCGACAACAGCGTGGCGACTGGCGGCGGGGCCTATGTGGGCGGCAATGTGGACGTGAAGCAGGGGGACTTCATCGGGCGGGACTTGAACGTCACTGGTGACAATGTGAAAGGCAACAAGCAGGACATTCAAGCCGAGCACTATTATGGTGAGGGAGCAAAGGTCACTCGTCGGTGAGGACAAGCAGGCGCAACTCGCCCAGGCGCGCTCATCGACTACCTCCGGCGACTGCGCAATCGCTGCCAGGTGCTGCCCATGGCGGCCATCGGCGGTGAGGACGGCATACGTGACGCGGTCCGACTCGACCAGTTGTACGTCGAGCTGGACACGCTGACGCCCGTCGCCCGACCGGATGAGGCGGTGGAGTTTGGCGAGCGTGAGATTCGCCTGATGCAAGAGGAGCGCAAACCGCTAACGGCCATGGAAGCGGCGACGCAGGAAGCGCGGCTGGCTTTATTGGGTGATCCGGGCGGCGGCAAGAGTACCTTCGTCAAGCAGCTTGCGGCGTGGCTGATTGCTGCTACGCTCGAAGAGACCGAACCGCCTGATGGATGGTCCGACGACACGCTGCCTCTACTCACCAACCTGCGCGATCTTGCGCCGCGCCTGGCCGAACTCGAACTGGACGGACTGTCCACTGAGCAGCGCAACAGGCAGATGGTATCCGCTCTTCACGAGCAGTGGCGGGCGGACATCGAGTCGCTGCCCATGACCGCCGATCCCACGATGGATGTGCTGGAAGCGGCGCTGACTGACGGCAGTGTGCTGGTCATCTTCGACGGGCTTGACGAAGTGCTCGAAAGCGCCCGCCACAGAGTCAGCTGGATGCTCGACGCGCTGCTGGCCACCTATCCCGACATTGCTCACGTCATCGTGACCTGCCGCGTGCGTTCCTATGTGGGCGACGCGGTGCTGCCCGACTTTGGCGATCACCGGCTGGCTCCATTTGATGAAGAAAAGATCGAGCGATTCATCCAGGGCTGGTATCAGGCCCAGGTGGACCTGCAACGGTTGACGCCCGACACGGCCAAAGCAAGAAGAGAGGACCTCACGCCAGCGGCGCTCTCAGACAACCTCAGGGAACTGGCTGAAAATCCCATGTTGCTGACCACCATGGTGATCATCCACCAGCGAGACGTGGGGCTGCCCAAGGAGCGTGTGCGCTTGTACCATCAGGCAGTTACCGTCCTTTTGCATCGGTGGCAGCGACACAAGGGCACGCAGGTATCGCCAGCGCTGGGCGCAGTGCTGGCCGATGAACGCAAGATGCGCGCGATTTTGGAACGACTTGCCCATGAAGCCCATCAACAAGAAGTCCGTGAACAAGGAAGACTGCGGCTGGGAGGGCTCATCGAAGTGCTGTCGGAATCCGAGTATTTGGGTGATTTTGGCCTGGCCGGGGAGTTCCTGAAATATGTGGACGAGAAGGCGGGCGTGTTGGTGGGCGAAGGGGGCAGCGAACAGGCCGGCCACCCCGTCACGTACGCGTTCCCGCACCGAACCTTCCAAGAGTATCTGGCGGGCTGCTACCTGATTAGCGGTCGTCCGTCGGCAAGAAAGATGCGTCCGTATGCAGAAACGGGAGACTTCTGGTATCTGGCTGCGCAGTTGGCAGGCGAGGAATTGCTTTACAACCGCCGCAGTGATCCGGTCTTGTTGGACCTCATGTATGAGCTGTGTGCGACAAGCGAACCGACGACCGAACGGGACTGGCGCACGGCCTTGTGGTCGGGCCACATGGCGAAGCTGGTCGGACCGGCTGACGTGGGCACGGACGATGAGCCGGGCGGAGGGAGTGAATATCTTGAGCGTCTGACCGAGCGCATGGTGCGCATCGTCGATGGCGGCCTGCTGACGCCGCTGGAGCGAGCAGATGCCGGGCGCATTCTCAGCGTACTGGGCGACCCAAGGCGCGGCGTGGGCATAGTGGACGGCGTGCCCGACATTGTGTGGTGTGATGTGCCGGGCGGTGAATTCTGGATGGGTGATGACAGGGGTGCCACAAATGAGCAACCTGCCCACAAATTGGTCCTGCCAGACTTCCGCATGGCCAAATATCCGGTGACCAATGCCCAGTATGCGGCGTTCGTGACAGCAACGGGCCGCAGTGCGTCTCGCCACTGGCAGGGCAAGGAACCGCCGGTTGAGCTGATGAATCATCCGGTAGTCAACGTCACCTGGCATGATGCCATGGCCTTCTGTGCGTGGCTGAGTGACCAACTGGGTGAAACGATTCGCTTGCCCAGCGAGGCCGAGTGGGAGAAGGCGGCCAAGGGTGACCAAGACAATCGCCGGTATCCGTGGGGCGAGGACGAACCGGATGAGAACCACTGCAATTTTGACATGAGCGTCGGGACGACGACCACAGTCGGTATGTATCCTACGGGGATCAGCCCCTATCAGTGCCATGACTTGAGCGGCAATGTTTGGGAATGGACGTTGAGTTTGTGGGGAAAAGACTATATGGACCCAGAATTTGGTTACCCTTACGATATAGCAGATGGCCGGGAAGACTTGTCTGCTCCGGACTCGGTGCTTCGCGTGTTGCGTGGCGGGGCGTTCAGCCTCGTTCAGCGTCGACGTGCGTTGCGCCGATCGCGTCAACTGGCGACCGTATAACAGGAACTTCAACCACGGCTTTCGGTTCTGTGCCCCCGGCCTTTGAGTCTCTGGTCGATGCAGTTCTCTGGTCTCTGATCACGATGGCGCTCTGCCCTCTGGCTGGGGCCTGGGGGCGCAGCGCCCCAGATACAATATCGCCGTCAGGCGATCGACCAAAATTTGTGCTACTTCAACCGCCCGGGCGTAGAACCCTAAAACTGGAGGACAACTCATGCCAGCATCTCAGTCAGCCATCGACATCTACCAGCTAAAAGTCACGCTACAGCGCATCAGCCCACCAATCTGGCGGCGCGTGCTCGTCCCGGCGACCATGACGTTGGGCGAACTGCACGACACCATCCAGCATGCGATGGGCTGGGAGGACAACCACCTGCACGAGTTCGAAATCGACGGCAGGCGGTACGGCGTCCCTGCGTGGGATGAAATGGGTGACATGCTCGATGAGGACAAAGTGAAGTTGGGCGAACTGAAGCCAACGGTCGGCTACCGGTTCATCTACACGTACGACTTTGGCGATTACTGGCAGCATCTTGTCGAAGTGGAAGCCGTATCGAGTTACGAATCAGGCACCTTCTACCCGGTCTGTGTCAAGGCAAAGCGCGCCTGTCCGCCAGAAGATGTGGGCGGCGTCTGGGGCTATGAGGAGTTTCTGGAAGCGGTGGCAGACGAGAATCACGAGGACCACGCCGACATGCTGGAGTGGGTTGGCGGCGAATTCGACCCGGAGCGTGTGGATCTGGCAGAAATCAACGAGTGGCTAGACGATGAGTTCTACGGGCGGCGCTGGACGATGCGCAAACTGGACGTGTAGCGATCCCGCGGGACACACCAGAAAATAACGAGAAGCCCGCTCCAAGTACCGCATACCGGAACGGGCTTTCCGTTGTTCTAACACGGTGACCGCACGTCTAGATGATCCCCAATTCCTTCATAAGCTGCTCAACGGTGCGTGCAATAACCTTGTAGCCGTTCTTATTCGGATGAATATCCGGTATTTCGGATACCTCCTCGCACATCCAAGTAAGCTGGCAAATCACCCGTACGTTGTGTGGCACTCCGCCCCGAAGCGAGAAGTCAGCCGTATCAAATGCTCCGGTGATATCCGCTACCGGCACGCCAAACGCACCCGGTTTGCTGCAACACTCCGTCAAGGATCAACACAACGTTTGTTGATTCTGTTGCTATGAACTCGCCTTCAGGACCGCCCGGTTCAAGCCAATAGTAGAGATTCGGATTATAGTAGTTCAGGCCGATAATCGGAACGCCTGGTGCTGCTGCCTGCAATTGCACCAAAGCATAGCCAGGGTTTGTAGGAATGGTCGTCTCTAGCGCCTGCTGGATGCATTCCACAGCAAATCTACACTGCGAGTTGTCATTCGCGCCGATATTGATTGTGATGAACGCGATCTCACCCTCATGGGGGCTAGAAATGCAAGCGCATCACCGAACTGGACACCAGTATGATAGGCGGCCGCAGAGGGACTGGGGTTGTTCTCCTCATCTTCCCGATAAGGGTTACGTTTGTTTTACCTGGGCAGCCCAGCTTGATGTGCTCCATAATTCTTGATTTGCCCCCTGACGCGCTGACAGATATGATCTATCTTGCCGTCGTCCGTCACGCCACCAATGCCCGTTCTCCTATCGGGTTGAAAGCCGGCAGCGAGCGAATTTCCCAATGAGACCCAATACTTGGGCGTTTTGGCTGGCTGAGCGCTCTTTAGCTTTGTACATCTGGTGAGGCTTGTGTTCGTTTTCTCCCTAAACGGGCACCCATAAGAAGTTCGAGGTGAAAACAATGAATCGCAAACCGTCCCACACTACCTTTAGCCGGCGAGATCTGTTGCGCACTGCCGCTGCCCTGGGCACGGCGACGGGGGCCGCGGGGCTGCTGGCGGCATGCCAGGTCGCGCCGGTCGCTGATTCACGCGAGACGGGCGGAACGCCACCGGGTGCTGCCGATCTACTGACGACAGCACCCACTGCCGACCATCAGGCGACAGACAACAGCGGCTTGGCCCAAGTTGCCTTTGTGCGAACGGAGAGTCGGGCAGAAGGCGTGCGACGGGCCTTGGCCCTGCTCGGCTCGGTCGACGCAACGGGCCAGTCCGTGCTGATCAAACCCAACTTCAACAGCGCCGATCCTGCACCGGGCTCCACCCATCCCGAGGTACTGCAGGCTGTCCTCGATGAGATCCGCAAGAGCCAGCCGCGATCGATTGCCATTGCCGATCGCAGCGGCATGGGCGATACGCGGCAGGTCATGGAGCGGTTGGGCGTGATTGAGATGGCGGAAGCAGCCGGCGCCGACGTCATTGTGCTCGATGAACTTGAGCGGGATGAGTGGGAGATGGTTCACCTGGCCGACAGCCATTGGGCGCAGGGCTTTCCAATGGCCCGCTGCTGTCTGGATGCAGATGCAGTCGTGCAACTCTGCTGCTTGAAAACGCATCGCTACGGCGGCCATTTTACGATGTCGCTCAAGAATTCGATCGGTTTGGTCGCCAAGTATCTGCCCGGCGACGGCTACAACTATATGAGTGAGCTGCACACATCCTCCCACCAGCGTCAGATGATTGCCGAGGTCAATGCCGCCTACGTCCCAACGCTGATTGTGATGGATGGGGTGGAGGCATTTGTGCGCGGCGGTCCTGCCTCCGGGGAGCGCGTTGCCGCGAATGTGGTGCTCGCCGGTACGGATCGGATTGCATTGGATGCGGTCGGTGTGGCGCTCCTCCGCTACTTCGGCACGACGCCCGAAGTGAGCCACGGGTCAATCTTTGAGCTGGAGCAAATTGCACGCGCGGTCGAGTTGGGCCTGGGTGTCACCAGCGCCGATCAGATCGAGCTGGTGACGGACGATGCAAAGAGTGCAGCCTACGCTGATGAGATCAGTAGCATTCTGACGGATGGATAGCCGGTATGGTCTAGCCGTCCAAGCCCCCTTTCGTTCATGCCGATGAGGGTCTCCTCGGCAAGCTGATTGCCGTCTAGCGTGTTACGGCCCACCATAAAGCGCTCGATGGCAGCGTCTACGCCGTCGTGTAGGGTGCGGCTGCCAACGGTTCACCGATTGTCTCTGCCTGCGGTAACGTTGGATTTTTCCCTAATCCACAAAGTTGACATAATGTAAGTGCAGGACTGTTCGTCATCCGATATCGCTGCCAAGAAACCGGCCGGCTACCCGGATGCTTGGAGAGAGGGTAATCGGCAGCATGTTGCGCGCGATAGACAGCCTGGGTGCGCGGATTAACATACGGCCGCACGTCCAGAAATCATCGTTTGGGTGATCTATGGCGATCTTGAACTATGGCGCAGGACTACGCACGATAGGCAATAGAACGTTCTCTCTTGCCCAGATACGTCCATAGATGTGCCGGTGTTCATTTGGATCGCCGGTAGAATCTCCTTCATAGACAATCAGGTAGCCCGAGCCGCCCGCAGCTATCTTTGGGGTTTCGTTGTTCCAGAACGCATAGTCTGCAACATCAAAGTAGCCGCGCGTCACGTCTCCCCACTGTGTCGCGCGGATGGCCTGACCTGATGGCGTTTGCTCCTGCCAGACGGCCAGATAATCTCTGTCTCCGCCTTGCTGCGCGGCAACTGCAGGAGAGAGTTCGTCTTCGGATGATGTGGCAATGACCAACATCGTAGCAAGATTGCCGCTCACATCTAGCTCATGCCCGCGGACATCCCAGTCGCAACATGGCCCCGGATACGCTTCCTGCCAGACGACCACATATCGATGCTGCCCATTCGTGGTGACCGACGGCAGCAGCTGATCGACAGTCAACCCGCTCACAGTAAACACACCCGGAGGATCGAGAAGTGCACCTGTATCGCCATCTATCAGCGCCCCCATGATGTCACCGTCTGCCGGCGCCCACATCCGACGCCAGACCATCAGATATTCATTAGACGCCACATTGTAGACAACATCCATCTGATGAGGCTGCCTATCCGACGTCACGGTGGTGACGGCCAACAGGCTTCCTGTGTCGGAAAGAAGGGCATGAGAAATTTCGGAAGGCGCCCCTGACGCAGAATCCAAAGCCGTCCACGCCACCAGATATGTATTGCGATAGCTATTCCAGGCAGCTCTCGGCGTCCAAAGCCCTTTGTTGCCGACGGCAGCGACCTGAAACTCCGGCCCCATTGACGCACCGTTCCAAGCCACGGTCCGACCCCAAATTTCGTAGGTTGAGCCATCGCCATTTGCGTCGTACATCCAGACCACAAGGTACTCCTCGTTGGTCGCATTGAAGGCCAAAGAGGGCTGCAATCGGTCGTTGGGGCCGGTCGTAACCGTAAACCAACTCAACAGTTCGCCGGTCTCCGAGATGCGCTGTGCGTAGATGTCCCTACTGGCGTTCCAGTTGTTATGCCACACGACCAGGTACTCATGGTGCACATGGTTGTAGGCCAGGGCCGGAGAGTAGCGATCACAATCAGGTGTTGTGACCTGAGAGATTCGAATCTCATGGCTGGACCAAGCAGCAGCCGCCGTCAAATCGTCCAGCACGGCGGTCTGTTCAAGTGCTTCTAGTGGTTTTCTGTCACCGCCTGGTGGCGTTTCGGTTTGTGAGATAGGGCTAGCGACTGACCGACCACCACTGGCAAGCAGCAGCATCACAAACATGACGAAGGTGGCAAGGCAAGTAAATCGATTTGGCATGGGAGTACCTCCGAGCCTTATACTGAAAATCAAGGTAGCTAAACTTCGCATCTGCTGCGAGTAAAGCGCATGTGTGGCTACAAGACGTCTACATCAGTCCGAATCTAGCTGTGCGCGCAAGTATGCCAGCGTGGCAGAGAATCGTTGTCGATACGATGTGCCGAAACCAGTGGCCCTATCGATCGCAATACGGCTGCAGATTATCGGCCGTCACTCAGGCTTCATACCTTCGTAGGATCTGTTGCGCATAGTCGATCATCGCAAGACGCAGAGAGGCGGGGCTAAGTACCTCAACCGCGCCGCCATAGCTCAGGAGCGAACTGCGTGCCTCCTCGAACGAACTGAAATTAAGGGTCAGGATTCCCTTTTCCTTCTGATTGCGTAGGGACATCTTATTTTCGAAACTTGTGCCTGTGCCGAAGATTCTGGTCAACGCTTCGCGATGTTCGGGCATGACACGTATGACAACCTCCAAGATCGGACGACCTTGTTCGAACGTTTTGCACCATGATTGCCAGAAGCGGGCCAAATCGAAGCCTGGCGGGCGCACGAAAGTTTCAGGCCGTAGCTTGATCGCAACGAGATCGGAAACTGCGTAGACACGGATGCGTTCGCCATGGCAACAGACCAGATGCCAAGCGCCGCCCTTCGCAACCAGTCCGTAGGGTGCAAGCCTCAAAGATACCGTGACCGGCGCGTATGGAACGCGGTATCTCACTTGAAGCAACTGATTGTCCCACAGCGCGCCATGGATGGTCTGAAGGTGCGGGACAGGCTCTAGGTTGTGGAACCATGAAGTTGAGTCAACATGAATTCGTCGCTGCATATCGAGCGAAACGAAGTCACTGGCGCAGGCGGTGGCAGCCGTCAATTTGCGCAATGCAGAACGCAGATCGTCAGCGATTCCCAAATCTTGCAAGGGCGCCGGTATGCTCAACGACAGGATCGCCCGTAATTCGTCCTGCGTCATGCCTGTCAAATCGGTCCGATATGCATCGACTAGGCCGTAGCCGCCACCTTGTCCAACCTCAGCATAGATGGGGATGCCCGCCAACGTTAAAGCATCGATGTCACGGTAGATGGTACGTTCCGATACCTCAAGCTCTGTGGCTAGCTGCCGTGCCGTCATTTGTCCTCGAGCCTGCAGAAGCAGCAATAGGCCCAATATTCGGTCTGCTCGCATCCCACACCTCCCACTGCCTGCGAATCATTACGCCATATCTCATCTTACCGCAGAATTCCTGACAGGGGATGTCAGGTATCCGGGCGTATACTGAGCATGACTGTTAACTATTCAAGAGCACCTGGTTGCAGCACGTTAAAGAGGGAGAGTACGATGAACGAAATGTCGGTACGAATCTTACGGCTTGAGCCCATGGAGGTGGCGACGTTCCATGCCTTTGGTCCAGCTCCGGAGGCGGAGGCTTGGCGAAAACTGCAGACATGGAGCCAACCCCGCAGGCGCTTGGGTGAGGAATCATTCCACCGGATATTCGGCTTCAACAATCCGAACCCCTCGGTTGGAAGTCCGAATTACGGATATGAATTCTGGATTGAAGCCGGCCATGAGGACGGGGTCACTGACCCATCGGTCGAGTTTAAACGGTTTGGCGGTGGCCTCTATGCGGTGACCGAGTGCATCAGTGTCGAACAGATCGGGACGACGTGGCAGCGCCTTGTGGCCTGGTGCGAAGACAGCCCATATCAAATCGCCCACCACCAATGGCTGGAGGAGCATCTCGAGCGCGGTGAGATCGTGCCAGAGCAGTTGAGTCTACTGCTCTATCTGCCGATTGCCGAATAGAGATTTTTTCGCTGGATCTTGTGTGGTCAAATAGTTGTATAAAGCTCAGGGGAGTTGACTCTCTCAGCTTCACATGTCTAATACGAAAGCACAAGAGGAAGGAGTGACCCATGACCAAGAGTAACAGGCACGCAAGGCTGAGAACCGCTGGCGTGTCGGTTGCGGTTCTACTCTTCGTTACTATGCTCTGCATGGGAATAAGCCTCCTGTCTGTCGCCAGAATTCGTACGACTGAGCCATATAGGCATAGCGTTGACCTCGCGTTGAAGAGTCCAGAAGTTCGCCAGGCCTTAGGAGAACCCGTAACAGTCGGGTGGTTGCCGCAGGGAGCCGTAAGCTCGTCAGAAGGAGGCGAAGTACAGTTGTACATCCCGCTTCGCGGTACAAGTGCCAGCGCCACGATTCGCGTCAACGGCACAAATAGAGATGGCGAGTGGAAATATTGGGCGATCCGTGTGGATACGGATCGAGGCGAGCACATCAACCTGCTGGAACGGTAGGCCAGCCTCCGTGTGAAGCCAATCTGTGACGCTGGGAAGATGTTCTTCAATGCACTCTGGAACGTAGTCCGTTTTGTGCTAATATTCCGGCGTGAACCAAAGTCAGCGAGCAAAATTTGGCCGTTAGATAGGAGAAGAGCTGTGCCGATTGCCGTACGAGATACTAAGCAACCCTTGCGCTGCGTTTCTCAGGTAGCCGTGTCAGGACGTTTTGCCGTCTTTTGCCGGGGAGCGAGCCATGCAGGAACAGTTTGATGTGCTTGTAATTGGCACCGGGCCGGGGGGCGAAGGCGCGGCCATGAAGTGCAGCAAGGAAGGGCTCAACGTGGCCGTTATCGACGACTATGCAGAGCCGGGCGGCAACTGCACCCATCGGGGCACGATCCCGAGTAAAGCCCTACGCCACGCCATTCAACTGCTTTCGCAGGGATCGACCCTCCGCGAACCAAACTACCAGTCGCTCCTGGCGGCGGCGGAACCGGTGGTGCGCCGCCAGGTAAGCCTGCGTACCGGCTTTTACGCACGCAATCAGGTGCGCATGGTCCAGGGCCGGGCCTCCTTTCTGGATGAGCACACCCTCGAGGTGCAGAATCATCTGGGCATGAAGAAGCAACTCACCGCCGATAAGTTTGTGGTCGCCACGGGCGCACGCCCCTATCATCCACCCGACGTGGACTTCAGCCACCCGCGCATCCTCGACAGCGATACCGTGCTGGAGCTCGACGGCAATCCGCGCTCCATCACGATCTACGGCGCCGGCGTCATCGGCTGCGAGTACGCCTGCATCTTTCGCGGCCTGGCGATGAAAGTCAATCTGATCAACACGCGCAGCCAGCTACTCTCCTTTCTGGATGACGAAATCATCGACGCGTTGGCCTATCATCTGCGCGAGCAGGGCGTACTCATTCGCCACAATGAGGCGTATGCACGGGTTGAGGCCGACGATGAGGGCGTTACGCTCTACCTTGAATCCAATAAGGTTATCCGCAGTGACGTACTCCTTTGGGCCAATGGCCGCACGGGCAACTCGGACAACATGGGGCTGGATGGATTGGAGGTCGAGCGCAACAGTCGGGGCAGTATCGTCACGAATGAGTTCTACCAGTCCACGCTCCCTCACATCTACGCAGTGGGTGACGTGGTCGGTTTTCCCAGCCTGGCCAGCGCGGCCTACGACCAGGGCCGCTTCGCGGCTACCCACATCAGCGGCGGACCGACTGACACGCAGCTGCTTAAGCAGATTCCCGTAGGCATCTATACCATTCCGGAGATCTCCTGCATTGGGGCCACCGAACGGGATCTGACTGAGCAGCGCGTGCCCTATGAGGTGGGCCACTCCTTCTTCCGGCATCTGGCACGTGCACAGATCACCGGCAACACCGTCGGCATGCTGAAGATCCTCTTCCACCGGGAGAGCCTGGAGATTCTGGGCATTCACTGCTTTGGCCAGAACGCGGCCGAAATTATCCATATCGGCCAGGCAATCATGGCCCAGGCGGGCGAGGCGAACTCGCTCCTCTACTTCGTCAACACGACCTTCAACTACCCGACCATGGCGGAAGCCTATCGAGTCGCCGCGCTCAATGGCCTGAACCGCGTGTGACCAATTGACCATTGCAAATTGATTGTCATTGCCAATTATCACTGCTTGAAGATGCGAATCTTGCCGTCGGCCGCGCCCACGGCCAGCCACTGCCCGTCGCCTGAGAACGCGGCCGAGTTGACCGAGTTGGTGCTGATGGGCAGCTCATCGGTGATGGTCCACTTCGTTGTTTCAAAGAGTTGTACCTTGGCCTTGGCAAGCAGCGCAGCCCGGCTTTGGTCCGGCGCGAGAACCAGGCCCCAACTCCCGTGCTCGATGGGCACAGTCTGGATCGCTGCCCGTCTCTTCATATCCCACACCTTAATCGATCCTTCATAGCCGGTGGAGACGAGGCGGCTGCCGTCGCCCAGAAAGTTGAGTGATCCGGCAGCCGTTTTGTGACCTGAGAGCAGGCCGGCAGCCTCACCGTCGGGCAAGGACCAGAGCGTGATGTCGTCACCCAGCCCGGCCACCGCCAGCAGCGCGCCGCTTGGGTGGAAGGCCAGCGAGGTCACATTCTTTTTGCTCGCCTTGATGCGGGAGACGAAGTCGCCCTCGACCGTCCAGAGGGGCACGTTGCCGCCGTATTGGGCCGCGCCGATCCACGCGCCGTCGGGCGAGATTCGCACTGCGGCCACCGCCTGTTTGCGATCCTGGAGCGTGCCCAGCGGCGCTGCGCCGGGCCAGGCCCAGCGCTTGACCGTCTGATCGCTGGAGCAGGTGACGAGCATCCGTTCGTCCGGCGTCAGAATGACGTTGTTGACGCTCTTGTCGTGGGCCTCGAAGTCGAGGTCGAGCGTCCAGTCCGGGACCTGCCACGTGCGCACCCGGTTGTCAAAGCCGCACGAGATGAGCGTCCGGCTGTCCGCGGTGAAGCAGAGATCGAGAACATAACTGACGTGTGCGTCAAAGGTCGTGGCGGGTTGCATGTGGGTCTCCTCGGGTGACAAGCAGTGCGAATGAATGCTATTATACACGGACTCCAACTTTGGTGAGACGTACTATTATTTCTTCAATTGTCCACGGAGACGCTTACCATGGCTGCGGCAAGAAATGCGATCGACGTTTACCAGCTCAAATTCACGTTGCAGAGGATCCGACCGCCTATCTGGCGCCGCGTGTTGGTCCCGGCGACCATGACGTTGCAAACATTGCACATGACTATCCAGCTTGCTATGGGCTGGTACAACTGTCATCTTCACGAGTTTGAGATCGGACCGGCGCGATTCGGTGATCCAGCGTGGGATGAAATGGGCGACTTGGTGAACGAAGCCGGGGTGCGCCTGGGAGACTTGAAATTGGCAGTGGGCGACAAGTTCATCTACACCTACGATTTTGGCGATGATTGGCGGCATACTATCGACGTGGAGGCTATTCTGTCCTACGACCCTGATGTCCATCACTATCCGATCTGCATCAAGGCCAAGCGCGCCTGCCCGCCGGAAGACGTGGGCGGTTTCTGGGGATATGAGGATTTTCTCAAGACTATTGCGGATCCAAGCCATCCGGAACATGCCGATTTGCTGGCATGGGCCGGCGGCGCCTTCGATTCTGAAGCGGTAGACTTGGACGAGATCAATTGGCAGCTGGAAGCAAGACTCTAAGGCTGTGGCTGGGTGATCCGTAAGGTGAGCGCACAAGGACATGAGGCGACACCCCAAACCGCCAGCTTTCATCTCGAAGCGGAGCGATAGATCTTGTGCCTCGATGGCGGGCCGCGCAAGATGTCTCCACCTCGTTCGGCATGACTGTAGAGCGGTTGTTGTGATGCTAAACCGTCATCCGGGCGTCGGCATGGCAAGTCATGAATCAAAGGGCCTAGGCTATCCAGATGGAACAACGCATTCGCGACCGCTACAGCGACGAAATCCTGGCCGAAGCCCGGGCGCGCTATGCCATCAACGCTGATCGCATCGCCGCGCTCGACGGCTTTGAGAGCTACATCTACGAATTCAGCCGCGCCGACGGCGACTACATCCTGCGCATCGGCCACTCCCTGCGCCGGAGCGCGAACCTAATCCATGGCGAGGTCGACTGGATCAACTATCTGGCGGCCGGCGGCGCGGGCGTTGCTCAGGCCGTGCCCTCGGCCGCGGGCAGGCTGGTGGAGACCATCGATGATGGCGCGGGCGGCGCGTTTCTGGCTACGGCTTTCATGCGGGCGCCGGGCGCTCAATCCGGCCGGGTTGAGTGGACGCCGGCCTTTGTCGAGGAATATGGTCGGACCATCGGTCGCCTGCACCGGTTGAGCCGCAGCTACCGGCTCGCCGATCCGGCCTGGCGACGACCGGTGTGGGACGATGAGAGCAACGAAAGCGTGGCTTTCTTACCGGCAACCGACCACGTGGCTGCCGACCACTTTCGGCAGACGATCCGGCATCTGCAGCGTCTGCCCCAGACGCCAGACGCTTACGGCATGATTCATCAGGACGCGCATGGCGGCAACTTTTTTGTCGACGACCGCGGCCGGCTCACGCTCTTCGACTTTGACGACTGCTGCTACGGCCATTTCATCTACGACGTGGCCATGGTGATCTTCTACGCCGCCACCAACACCGACGACCCGGCAGCCTACGCCCGCCAGTTCTTTCCGCCCTTCTGGCGTGGCTACCGACAAGAAAATGAGCTCGATCCTGTCTGGCTCAACGAGATCCCCTGGTTTCTTAAATTGCGCGAAATCGACCTCTACGCCGTCATTCACCGCAGCTACGGCGCCGACAATATGGCTGACAACATCACCGACTCCTGGGCCGCTCAATTCATGCGCGGCCGCAAAGAAAAGATCGACGCCGCCGTCCCCTACCTCGACGTGGACTTCCATGCCCTCCATGCCGCCAACAATTGACGATTGTCAATTCTCAATTGTCTATTGCCAATTACAAATCAACTTCCTGCTGGCCCGTAATTAGCACAACCTTGTTGTTGTCGTTGAGTTGACTCACCGCGTTGAGGAATTCCTGGGCTTCGTCGGGGGTGCGCAGCTCGATGCTGTAGACGAGCTCGTTGAGCGTGCCCGCCTGCACCGATTCGACCGCGACCAGCGTGTAGTCGGCCAGGTAGCGGTCGAAGACGGGCTGGAGCAGGGCGCTGTAGGGCATGTCGGCGGGGATGCGGATTTTGAGGAGTTGATGTGCAGCCTGCTGTGCGAACATATCGAAGCGCACCATGACGATGATCAGCGTGCAGATGAGGATCGTGGCGATCACCGCGACGAGATAGAAGCGGGTGCCGCAAGCCATGCCGATGGCCATGGCGAAGAAGATGAAGCCGACGTCGCGCGTGTCCTTGACCGCATTGCGGAAGCGGATGATGGAGAGCGCGCCTACCAGTGAAAAGGCCCGGGCAATATTCGAGCCGATGATCAGCATGATCACCGCCACGACCATGGCCATGAGCACCAGCGTCTGAACGTAGGACTGGGAGTAGGAGGTGCCCCGGTAGGTCATTTGGTAGACATAAGCAATGGCTGCCGAGAGCACAAAGCTCAGCAGAACAGTGACGATGATGTCCCAGGTGGTGAAGACTTCCGTGGAAATTTGCAGGCTGTCGATCAGTGCTTGAACGTCCATTGGCTCACTGCCTTACCATGATGCGTTGGCGGTTTTGAATGACGGCGCTCTGCTCCAGGGCGCCACAATACTTGCTGACGCGCCGCAGGATGCAGCGATGCCGGCTGAGAATCTGCGTGAGCCAGAAGGGCGCAGTCTGGTTGACCTTGATCTCCATAATGCAGCGGTCGGGGGGCAGGAAATAGGGATCTTCTGCGTCAACCGGCTGCTCCGCTGCCAGCAGGCTCAGTACACGCGCGCGACCGCGTAAGTTGGTGTCGAAGGTGATGCGCAGATCCGGATGGCTGGCATCGCCGTTGAGCGCCAGGCGGTCATAGCGCACGATGCACGCGGGCTGGAGCCGCAGTGTCGCATACAGAAAGCCGACCTCCTGCATGACGGCCCAGTCCGCCTCGTCAACAGCGGGCGGGCGTTCGGCCAAGGCGTCAAAGTCGGTGGCCAGGGCATAGGGCAGCCTGGCCCGTCGCTTGCCCATGCGCTGATTGACCCGGTGCTTGATCTCGAGATAGCACGCCGCGTCCCCATCCGCCACGGTGTCGCCATAGGTGCGCACCCGCACCTTGCGCCGTACCTTGTGCCCCTCCAATTTATCCCAATAGGCTCGGTAGTCGGGCGTGTCGTAGTAGAGGCTCGTGATGCGATACGCGCCCTGGGCATCGCCGTGCTCGTCGGGCGCCACATAGCTGGCCAGATCGGCGCGCACGGCCGCGGCCTGCCCGGCCGTCAGCACATATTTCAGTTCATAACGCAGCTTCTCTTTGACCCGCATCGCGCTCTGGGCATCCCATTCCGTTTTGATGGTCCATTATTTGATGGTCCATTATGCTGGCAAAAAATGCGGAAGGCAATTCTGCGGCCACAACCGCGGCGACACAACAGCGGTTAGGCAAAGGAGCGGATAGGGTGGTTGCCAGGGTATCGCAATAATGGCAAATGCCTTATCCGTTCCATTCTCCATCCGTTGTTGTGTCTATTTTGCCAGCCGCTATTTCCCCTTACTCCCGCGTCGCCTCGTCGTCTGCCCCCGGCGAGCCGCCGATCTCGGCGCTGGCCTGCCAGTGAAAGGGCTGGGCCGGATCGCTGACGTAGTCAATCGGCACGAGCGAATCGCCCGTCTGGTCGGCGCTGAGCGGCCAGCCGTTGCCGTCATCGTAGGGGACGATGGTCAGCACCTGGCCGGCGACGTCAAAGAGCGCCAGCGGTTCGCCCCGATCCGAGAGGCGACCGTTGTAGACGCCGTGGATGTCCGGCTCCGGATAGCGCTCTCGGAAGCGCCGGAAGTCGGCTACGAGCAGCTTGAACTCATCCGGTTCGATCACTGTGCCCCGGGGAAAGGTAAAGTCGATGCCGCTAAAGAAGGCCAGGGAGAGATCGACCGGCAGCGCGCCCACGTTTTTTAACTCGACGAATTCGTAGGGCTCACCGCCGGCAGGGTTGTACATGATCTCGGTGATGCGCACATCGCCCCGTTCGTCCGCGCGGTGGAAGAGCGCTTGTGTGAGCGCGCTCCACGTCTCACCGTCGAGGACGCGGGCGTTGACCTGCGTGGCCCCAGCCAGCGTGAGCGGGCCAGCGTACGACTGCGCAGCCGGGGCCACGTCACCGCCCGACGCACGTGGGTCGCTGCCGTCAAGTGTGTAGTAGATCTCGCCCGCAGCTGCACTCAGGCCGAGCTCGAGTGAATCAGCAAAGACGCGGTCCGATGTGGAGAAGGCGGGCGCATCGACGGCCGGATAATAGCCGGCATCGCGCGCCAGACGCCGCAGCTTCTCGCCGTTGCCCGCCATCTGCGCCAGCACGTCGTCGCGGGCTGCGCCCCAGTCCTCAGGCGTGATAGGCGGCTCCTCGCGTGCATCGCCCCAGCGCGCCGACTCTGCGGCGACTGCGTTTGCCAGCGGCTCGGTCAGCGCAAGCCAGCGCGCCTGGGCGGCATCATCAGCCAGCGCGCCCTCGCTGCTCAGCAGCGCGTCGAGGCGGTCGGCGAAGAGTAAGCGGAAGTCGGCGTTCTCCATCAGCGCTGCGAAGACGAGCTTGACCACGTTGGAGTACGGCGCGCCCTCAAAGCCGTCACTGCCCAGCACGATGGCCGCGCCGTCATCCCACGTTGCTTCGGCATCCCAGACAAAGAAGTAGTTGGGTCCGGCCGGATAGTGGACGCCCGCATACCAGTTGTTCTCCGGCCAGTCCTGGTTGCCCGCGTACCAATTTACGATCAGATAGTCGGCAAAGTGAGTCGGGTCGACGAACTCCAGCATGGTCGCATAGCGTTCGGGGTCGGCCAGGCCGCCTTCCTGGGCCAGGCGCAGCAACACGTCAAAGCGGTCCTGGGGGCCGCTGACCGGACCGCCGTGGTTGGTCGAGCCGTACTCGTCCTTTTCGCCGCCAAAATATCCCGCCATGAAGCTGGCGTCAGGTCGCTCGACTACGTTGTAGAGGCCCCAGTAGAGGCCGTTGAGATAGAGGTGCACAAAGCGTCCATGAGACCCTGTCCCTGATGCGGCAATCTGCGACGCCCGCACCCACTCATCGCGCGCATAGGTCGTCTCCCGATGATCGACCGGGTTGTCGGGCGGCGTGTCGGGCGCAGGTGGGTGGCCGGCGAAGCTGCGATCGACGCCGGCGCGCAGCACCAGCGTGTCGAACTCATGCACCGGCGAGTCGGGAAAGAAGGGATAGCGCAGCTTGCTGGGCCCGTGCTCGCTGGTGAAGAAGAGGCGGAACGAGTGCTTGGGCATGAACTCCCAGCGGCCCGCGCCGCCCTGAATGCGCAGCCCGGCATCGACCTGAAAACCCGACTCCACGCCGGTGGGGTCGAAGAACTCGACCGAAACCGGACGTTCGGCCTCCGGACCGCGCGCCTGGGGATCGGCGTAGATGTCCAGGTTGGCCGTGTCGGTAACCAGGGAGAGCGTGGGCAACTCTGCCAGCCCCTGGGCCGCCATGGGGCCGTAGACTGGATCCTCAACAATGCGCGGGTCCATGGCATAGTCGGCCTCTACCGGCTCGCCTGCCGAGTAGCCGCCAAAGTCGATGCGGTGGGTTCCCCACGTCTCAGGGAAGCCGGGCGGCGCGGCCGGCTGCGTCAGCACGTCAGCGCTGAACAGATAGCTCTGCGTACCCACCGGTCCGGTCAGATAGCCATCGCGTACCGCGGCTGCCCGTACGATCGTCGTGCCGTCGATCTGGAGCGGCTGTGCGTACGTTTGGCCATTCTCGACGGTTGGCGTGCTGCCGTCGAGGGAGTAGCGAATGGTGGCTTCGGGCGTTGTGGTCTCCAGCTGCAACTCGAAAGGCGCGTCAAAGAGGCCGTGGAGCTGGCTAAAGGTCACGGGCGCAGTCATGCCGGCGTAGATCGCAGCCGCATTAGCGCTGCCGGGCGTGGGCGTCTCGAGATAGCCGTAGCCGTCGTCGCGCCGGTTGGGCGCTTGGCTGCGGCCATAGGAGAGACCCGGGAGCTGGCGCGGGTAGTCGAGTGACGTGCTGTCGAGATAGCGGCGCGCGGTGGGCGGATAGAGGGCGAGGAAGCCGCCGTCCGCGCCCAGGCGAAAGTTGGTGTGGAGGAAGCCGGGCTGCCCCGTTTCGTCATCGATTTCGATGCGCGTTCGGTCTTTGCCAGTGGCAAGGACCAGGAGCTGCTCACCCGGGGCCAGCGTCACGTCGCCGAAGATCCACTGGGTAGGGCGGGTCGGATCGTCGGTCAGGGACCAGTCGCGCAGGCTCATCGGCGCCGGACCCAGGTTGACCAGCTCGATCCAGTCGGCCGGCTCACCCTCCTCATCGAGCAAGGGCGCCTCCGCAGCGGCCGCGGCCTGAAACTCGTTGATGACGACCGGGCTGGTCTCGGTCGCGGCCGGCGTGTCCGGATGGACGAAGAAACGTGGCAGCGCCAACAGCAGCACGAACCCAAGAATCAGCCAAAAAACTAATTGTGTCCGGCGGCGTCGCCAGGGAATGCGCATGGCTTTGGGCCAAGTCATCATTTAGCCGCCGGCACCGACTCGACGTTGGACGCGGGTTCAGAGACGATGCCGCCGCCGCGCACCGTCGCGCCGATGACGAGGGCGGCGCTGACCAGCACCAGATTCTTGATGATGTACTGGCCTTCCAGCGTCGGCGCGTACGGGATGTGGGTGAAGACCTCGTTGGGAAAGAGGAAAATGGGCGCGGCTGTGCCGATCATCTGCAAAAAGAGCAAGAGGAGCGTCACACGCATGAAGACGCCAAAGATGAGTCCAAGCCCCACCAGCGTTTCCCATATGGCCAGAAGATAGATGGAGACCTCGGGCGGAATCAGGCCAAAGGTCAACATATCGATCGTGCGGGTGGCCAACCCCTCGGCCGGACTCAGACCGGGAAAGAACTTGAGAAAGCCAAACCAGAAAAAGGTCACACCCAGACTGACGCGCAGAATCAGAATGCCGTAGCGGGCCATCCACGCGGTGATGCGGCTGTCGACTTGATCGAATTTATCGTATAGAGTGCTCATGCTGCTTCCCTCATCATGCTACCATTGAACGAGCAGGCGATACTGTACGCTCTGCGCTTCTATGGTAAACGAGAGGCTCTTGCTGCGCCAATATGCGCCGAAATCGAAAAGTGTGATACCCTCGACCCTGGTTTGGCGAAGTAATTCGGTCTCATGCTTGCGAGGTAGGTAGATGAAAATATTGCGCAATATCTTGATCGGCCTGTTGGTTGCCGTGGGCGCGCTGGCGCTCTTCCTGGTGCTCTCCGTGGTCTTTGACAGCTTTGGCGATGGCGAGAAGCTGGCGGATCTGACCAACGTCCAGATCGAGAACCCTGCAGGTCAATCCGTTGCCGCCTATGTGGCCGCACCTGATGAAGACGGACAATTTCCTGCCGTCATCATGCTGCACGAATTTTGGGGGATGCGTTCTTCCATCGCCGGCAAGGCAGACTTGCTGGCTGAGGAAGGCTATGTGGTCGTGGCCCCGGACACCTATCGCGGTGCAGTGACAGATTGGATTCCACGCGCCATCTATCTTGCGCTGACCACGCCGCAAGAACGGGTTGATCAAGATCTGGACGCGGTCTATGCCTGGCTCGCCGAGCAGCCAAATGTCGATCCGGAGCGTGTTATGGTGATGGGCTTTTGCTATGGCGGGGGCAAGGCGTTGCGCTATAGCCTGCACAACCCGGACATTACATCGACGGGCGTCTTCTACGGCGAACTGATCGAAGATCCGGCAACGCTGGCCGATCTGCCTGGTCCCGTGCTGGGGATATTCGGCGCCGAGGATCAGCGTCCGTCACCGGAAGACGTGGCGGCGTTCGAGATGGCGCTGGCCGCTGCGGATGCCCCTCATGAAATCACCATCTACGACGGCGTCGGCCATGCTTTCGTGGAAGATGCCGCCGGCATCGCCGAGGGCGGCGCGCAGGGCGAGGCCTGGGCGCAGTTTGTAGCCTTTGCCGACTCCACGCTGAAAGCCGGCACACCGCTAAGATAGCGCCGGTTGAGCTTGTCGAAACCAAGCGGGGCCAAGGTAGCGCCGGTTGAGCCTGCTTGGACTGAGCTTGCCGAAGAGTCGAAACCAAGCGGGCCTGGCACGCAACCCGCTTGATTTCGACAGGCTCAATCGGCGCTGGGCTACGTGCGTGGGAATGGTCATCCCACGACTCATTCACGCAAGTGGCGAAACGCTGCATACGCGGCTGCGTCCGGCACTGTGACTGTGCGCGCGTAGGGCCCCAGCGCGTCAACGGCCTCTTGCGTGCCGGGCGGGTCCTGGTAGAGCAGGCCAAAGTCGGGGTCGTCGGGCAGGGCCTGCTGGCCATAGCGACGCCAGGCGCCCTCTTCAACGGCACTGGCGTAGCCATCCCGGCTAAAGCGCTCCAACAGCAGGCTGCGCAGGCGCGCAGTCGGTTCGTGATAGGCCGGGTTGTAGGCGAAGTTGTGGCTTTCGCCGGGGTCCCAGTCGCGATCAAAGAGCCACTCTTTCTCATCGGCCGCCGAGTAAATGTACTTGTAGCGACCGTCCGTCACCATGTAGAGGCCAAAACGCCCGTCGGAAAACTGGCTGTAGACGACTTCACGCGTGGTCGATCCATCAGCCACGCGCTGCAGCGTTTCGCCCTCGGCGCTGCCATGCTCGACCTCGACGCCGGCCGCCAGCAGCGCGGTCTGGCCGATATCGAGGAGCGAGACGGGGGCATTGACGCGTGCGCCGGCTGCAAACTCCTCCGGGTAGCGTGCCAGCATGGGCACGCGCGCGGCCGCATCCAGCATGGAGCGCTTGCCCACGCTGCCGTAGTCCCCCAGCAACTCGCCATGATCGGCTGAAAAGAGAATGAGCGTGTTGTCGATCTCATCGCCCAGCGCGGCCAGAATGCGACCCACGTTGTAGTCGATAAAAGAGATGGCCGCGTAGTAGGCGGCGCGCATCGTGCGCATGAGCTGGTCATCGATGCCCGCGTCGCGATACTTGTAGCGATTCTGGACCCGATTCCAGAAGGTGAGCAGGTTCTCGTAGCCTTCGGGGCGGAAGGGGGGCGCCATCTCCGGACCGCGGTAGAGCTTGTTCCACGGCGTTGGGTTCTCGAAGGGTGGATGGGGCTTGATGAAGCTGGACCAGAGGAAGAAGGGACGTTCCTGATCGCGATTTTCCAGAAAATCGATCGATTTGTCGGCGATCCAGTGTGTATGGTGGTGCTGTGCCGGCAGTTGCGAAGGCTGGGGCAGGTAGTAATACTCGGAGCGCACGCCGTGAACGTCCTGCACGTGACCAAAGCCCTGCTCGGCCAGGTAGGCCATGAATTCGTCGCCCGGCGTGGCGCCCTCCTCCGAGTAGACGCGCTGCTCGAAGCCCCAGTCGTAGTAGGGATCGGGCGAGAAGTGCATCTTGCCGATGCCGGCGGTCTGGTAGCCGGCATCGCGCAGCCGCTGCATGAAACTGGGCTGATCCTGGGGCATGGGGTTGTTGGCCGTGCAGCCGGTCACGTGGGGCGGCTGGCCCGTGACGAGCGCACAGCGTGCGGCCATGCAGACGGGGCTGGGCGTGAAGGCCTGGGTAAATGCGGTCCCTTCGTTGACCAGGCGATCCAGCGCCGGCGTCTTGAGCTGGGGATTACCCAGCGCAGCAATGGTGTCGTGGCGTTGCTGGTCAGTGAAAAGAAAGAGGATGTTGGGCCGGCGGTCGGGCATGGCAAGAGCGTCCTTGTGGCTGAGTGGATTGGGCTGCGGCTTGTTATGCGATTGAGTGTAGGCGCATCTGCTATCCAAGGCAAACGTATCGACACGCTAATATCCCAGCTGCAGCGTCGCTTCCTCCAGACCGTCGGGCACGCCGACGAGCGTCAGGTCATCGGCGAGATGGATCGGCGTATAGCCACTGGGCAGGATCGAATGGCCGTTGCGCTTGACGCCCAGGATGCGCACATCGTTGGGCAGACGCAGGTCGCGCACGAGCATGCCGTCCAAGTCCGGGTTGGTGACCGTGCACTGGATGAATTCAAAGTGCTCCGGATCGCGGTCGAGCATCAACGCGGCCGACTGTGGCGCGATGACCGCCTGCTCCAAGAGGCTGACCATGGCCGACACCGGCTCGACGATCAGGACATCGATTTCCGCAAAGCGGCCGAGGCTGGCGGTATCATGGGGGCGGACAATCAGCCGCTGGACGTTGAATTTGTTACGGGCGTAGTCGCAGGCGCGAAAGTTGTCGTCGTCATTGTTGAGCATGGCCACGACGGCATCGGTGTCCGCCGTGATCAGCTGGCTGAGCGTCTCCTCATTGATGGCGACCACGTGGCGTTCGTCGATGTCCTCGGCCGCCAGTTTCTCAATGTGTTCGGCATCGGTATCAGCAATGACGACGCGCCAGTTGTGTTCCTGCAACTCCCGCGCCAAGGCCAGGGATTGAAGCTCGACGCCCAGAATCAACGCGTCGCGCACCGGCTCTTTTTCGGGCAGATCACCGGGCAAGTTGGCCTCGCCCGCCCGCTTGAGCGATTCCTTGAGCAACATGGGGCCAAAGATTTCATTTAGCACGATGACCGAGATAATCATGGTCGAGAAGGCCGTGCCCAGCGAGGGAAATTGAACAGCCACTTCGCGCGCCAGCCCTAGGGCAATGCCGGCCTGGGTGATCAGGGCCATCCACCCATACTTCTTGAATTCCTCCGATTCCTGGGCGAGACGGCTGCCCACGAAGGTCCCGCCATAAATGCCAACCATGCGCATGAGAAAGAGCGCAATGGCGATCGGCAGTGTGGCGATCAAAATGTCGAGCTTGAGAGAGATGCCGGTCAGGGTGAAGAAAGCGACATAGACAACGGGGCCGATATGGTGCAAGAGCTCATCAAACTGGTGGCGCTGCTCCGAAAAATTGGTGACCATGAAGCCGCCGATGAGGCAGATCAGCAGGGGCTCGATGTAGACCTCATAGCCGACAAGACCCGGACTGATCTGCTTCACCTGATCGGACAAGAAGTAGACGCCATAACCGATCAGCAGGATAAGGGCGATCTTGAGCGGCTGCTGCAGCCGCGTCGCCAGGACCGCCTGCAGCAGCTTGCCGACAACGATACCGAGGACAACGGCCAGGGTCAAGTCCAGCGTCAGCTGGGCCAGAAACGCAATGCTGAAGTCGGCATTGGTCAGAAAGATGCTGGCCATGGAGGTCGTCACAGCAAAGAGCACGATGATGAGCACGTCCATGAAGACCGTGATGCTGAGCACCGTGCGTGTAAAGGGGCCGCGGGCGCGCACTTCTTTGATCACGGCAATCGTCGACGGCGGCGATAGCGCCAGCAGTACGACCGCGCCAAGCAGGGCAATTGCCAGCAGTTCGTTGACGGGCCTGTCCTGGGTGAAGCTGAGGAAGTTGGTGAGGACCAGGATGGTGGCCGTGCCCAAAACGAGCCCAAGGGTAGCGATGCTCAGCGAGTTGATGACGATGCTGCGCAGACGGGGGCGAATCTCTTTGAGATAAAGCTCGCTCCCGGCCACAAACGCGATCACGGCCAGGGAGAGCTGATCCACAAATCGCAACTGGGTCACCGCTTCGCTGGGCAACAGATCGAGTACGAATGGGCCGGCCAGCGCGCCGGCGAAGAGATAGCCGGTGATGTAGGGCAACCCGAGACGCGTAAAGAGCTTGCCGATCAGATAGGCGGCCAGCGCAATCATGACAAATGTAAGGAAAAAAATGACGGTCGTCATGCAGGCTCCCCTCAGGGGTTGAAAGCAATTAAAGAGCAAATAAATCGTAACCAGAGGGGATTATCTCGTACTGCAATCGATGATACTGTGATCTTACCCCATAGTGTTCGAAATGACGCGAGCGGCGTGACCGAACGCGATCAGTTCAGCGCCGCTTCGGCACGCCATCGGGCCTCTCGAATGAAGGAGTAAGGGCGGGTTCGTTCAACTTTTTGCAATGTCAACAAAGCACTAACGCCGTTTTGACGCGCGCCATGCCCCCAATGCCAAGACCAACAGCATCGCGATTACCCCCACACCCAGGCCTATCACCAATTTTGATCGTGGCAGTGTCGCTGTATCACTTGGCGCTGGCGTGGCTTGAGCCGCTTGCGCTGCGGACGGAGTCGCCGGCGAACTAGTGGCGGATGGCGAGGTGCCCGGCTGTGGCAAGGCCGGCGGCGTAGCTGCTTCCGGCAGAAAGCCGGGGATCTGCGCCTGGGGCGAGAGGGAGAGGACATAGAGGGTCAGATCAGCGATTTCCTGCTCATCCAACGGTCCGCCGCGACCCTGGCTCCAGGCGATCATGGCGCTGCGCGGTATGCCGTGGCTGATCGTGCGACGTACGGTGCGGTCCGGCCAGTCGACGGTCCATTCCGTGGCCAACGGGGCGCCCACGCCGCCTTCGCCCGTCGCGCCGTGGCAGACGACACAGTGCTGGGTAAAGAGCCTTGCGCCTCGTTCAAGATCTCCGGCGAGGTAGGACGCTTCATCACGCGCCGCGTTCCGTTCAGGCCAGCGCGCCGCGATGGCGTCATCCACCGCAAGCGGCAGAGGGGGCGACGCGCCAAGCGATTCCCAACGTTGGATGTAGGCGGCGATGGCGTCGATCTCCGTCCGCGTTAGCGGGCCGCCAGCGGCCTGGCTCATGGCCGCCATGCCGACCGTGCCCTCAAGCATGAGGTCCAGCACGCGTTGGGGATCGTTCTCCGCGCCCTGGCGTGCGCTGGCATAGTCACCGTGACAGCGGTAGCAGAAATCGTGATAGAGCCAGGCGCCGTGGGCCACGGGGTCCAACGCAAAGAGACCGTCCAGGGCCGGTTCGGGCGGCGCCTGGCGTAACGGCTGGGCCTCGGTGGCATGGAGCGGCCGGCCTATCGCTATGTTCAGGAGAAACAGCAGGCAGAGCGCTCCCCCGCAACGCCGCCATGCCGAATGGGGCAACGGCAGGAGGGGAAGAATGTGTAGACAGCGTGAGCGCAGGCGGACGTCAATCATGGCTGGAGCGTAGCAGCAGCCTGTTCGCGCAGCGTGGCGATTTTGTGATAACAGCGCCTGGTCCGCTGCTGCCCGAGGAATTCGGCCTCTGGTTGCGACAGGCAGTCGCCGTCCATCCGGGAGCTCGGCAACGCTGGGTCCGCGTTGCCGAGCATGAATCAGCTGGCCGACTGTCGCCAATTCTTCAAAACTGATCCGCCAAAATTCGCCGCATCAGCGTCAATCCGCGGCCCCTCCGACTCATCCTGCAGATTCCTCGCATGCTTGAACAGGCGGTTGCTCGCATGGGGCGTCGGTGTTATCGTTTGGCTCTGCTGAACGCAACGCGCCGGCGCCCCATGCGCTGGTGACATGACGGCGATTCTTCCCTTTCACGGAAAGGAAGTGAACATGAATGGCGGCAACCAGATCCGGATCAGCCAGGTGCGATTGCTGCAACTGCGCACCGTCGAAGAGGTCGGCGAACTTGAACCCGCGTGGGACGTGGGCGGAACCATGCCCTTCACGGTTGGCGGCGGTTCCATCGTGCAAATTGAGACGGACGCCGGCATCATCGGCATTGGCCCGGGCTGTGCGCCGGAACTGCTGCCTGCCGTGCGCGAACTACTCGTCGGCGCCGACCCCTTTGACGTCGAGCAGCATGCCGCCAGACTAACCTACTATGCGGCGGGCTTGCCCTACCGCGGCGTAGCCGGGATCGACATTGCCCTCTGGGACATCATCGGCAAGGCGTGCGGCCAACCCCTCTACAAGCTGTGGGGCGGGGGGCGTGACAAGGTGCCGGCCTATGCGAGCATGGTGCTCCTCTCAACGCTGGAAGAACGGGTGGCGCTGGCCGTGCGGCTGGCTGATGAGGGCTGGCAGGCGATCAAGCTCCGTCTTCATTTCCCGACCATGCAGGAGGACATTGCTCTGGTCGAGGCGGTGCGTGAGGCCGTGGGCGAACGCATGACCATCATGGTCGATGCCAACCAGGCGCAGTCGAGCGGCCCGTGGCAGCCCGGCGTGCGCTGGGACTACCGCCGTGCCCTGGAGACGGCCAAGGCGCTCGATCAGCTCGATTGCTTCTGGCTGGAAGAACCGCTGCCCCGCTATGCCTTTGAGGCCCTGGCCGCGATCAACGCCCAGGTGGGCATGCCCCTGGCCGGCGGTGAAAACAACCCCTATATGCACGAACTGCGCCAGATGGCCGAACAGAACGTCTACGGCGTGCTCCAACCCGAGAGCATGGTCCTGGGCGGTATCACTGCCTTGCGCAAGGTCGGCGTGCTGGCCGAGCTCTTCGACAAGCTGGTCGAACCTCATCACGGTGGCCGCGGTCTGGGCACCATCGCGCACCTGCATCTCACGGCCTCGTGGGCCCATTCGCCCTATCTGGAGGTGCTCCACGATCCGCCCATCGGCGACTACCGCCACGGCTTTTCCATCCTGATCGAGCCGCCAGTCGTCGATAGCGAGGGCTATATCCGGACGCCCCAGCAGCCGGGGCTCGGGGTCGCCGTCGATCCCGCTCTGATCACGGGCGAGATCAACCCATAAGTGCAAAGCGGCAGAAGAATCCCGCGCATAGCTCCCCCGCAGGTCCTGCAATCTGCCGGACGGGGTTGGGTGATCCTCATGCTTGAATCCGTCACCGAACCCCGTTACCCAGGTTGGGTGACCTCCGTCGGTACGGCATCCCTGCCGTACGGGGCGCGGACGGGCCTCGGTGTCGGTTGCTCACCGCGCTGTACGCTGGGCAGCCAAAGCTGAGGCATGAGTTCGACGCCGCCCGGCACGCTCTACAAGCCATATTCCTCGCCCAGATTGAAGGAGCCGGCCCATTCTGATGCCAAATCTCGCACGATCATGCTACAATCCAGGTCACCAACACTTTTTCTCACCAGGAGAACGCCATGCATATTGTCCACGTCTTCATTCAGGTCAAAGAGGAGTATCTCGAAGCCTTCAAGACCGTCACGCTCGACAACGCGCGCAACAGCGTGCAGGAGCCGGGCATCGCCCGCTTCGACGTCATCCAGGAGCAGGAGGATCCGACCCGCTTTGTGCTGGTCGAGGTCTATCGCACGCCCGATGATCCGGCCAAGCACAAGGAGACGGCCCACTACGCACGCTGGGCGGAGGCTGTGACCGATATGCTGGCCGAACCGCGCACGCGCATCTTCTATCACAACGTCTTTCCCGGCGAGGAGGGCTGGGATTCAGACGTGAGTGAGTCGTTGTCGTGAGCACGCTCTCTCCTTTCGGTTTCGCCACGGCAGGGCAGATCCATTTTGGCCGCGGCCGCATGGGCGAAGCGCCCCGGCATGCGGCCACGCTGGGTTCGCGCGTGCTCGTGGTGACCGGCGCATCCGCCGGCCGCGCCGGGCCGTTGCTGGCCGATTTGGCTGCGCACGGCGTGCCCGCCCAGCGCTTCGCCATCAATCACGAGCCGACCGTGGCGGATGCCCTGGCCGGTGTGGAGGCTGCCCGCGTCTTCAATGCCGACCTCATCATTGCCGTGGGCGGCGGCAGCGTCATCGACACGGGCAAGGCCGTCGCGGCCTTGCTCACCAACCCTGGCGACCCGCTCGACTATTTGGAAGTGGTCGGTCGCGGCCAACCCTTGACCGTGGCCTCGGCGCCCTGTATCGCCATTCCCACCACGGCCGGAGCAGGCGCCGAAGTGACGCGCAACGCCGTGCTCAAGGTTGTGGCAGAGCGGGTCAAGGTCAGCCTGCGCAGCCCGACCATGCTGCCCACGCTGGTCATCGTCGACCCGGCGCTGACCGATTCCTTGCCGCCTGCGGTCACGGCCAGCACCGGCCTGGACGCGCTGACCCAGGTGATGGAGCCCTTTGTCTCCCATCAGGCGAATCCGCTGACCGATGGCTTTTGCCGCGAGGGGCTGGCACGCGCGGCTCGTTCCTTGCGCCGCGCGGTGGAGGACAGTGCGGACACGGCCGCGCGTGATGACATGGCGCTGGCCAGCCTGTTGGGCGGCCTGGCACTTGCCAATGCCAAGCTGGGCGCGGTCCACGGCTTTGCCGGACCCATGGGCGGCATGTATGACATTCCCCACGGCATCATCTGCGCACGCCTGCTGCCCTTTGTGATGGCGACGAATGTGGCCGCGCTGCGGGCGCGCCGGCCGGACTCGCCGGCGCTGGCCCGTTACGATGAGATCGGTCGCCTCGTCACCGGTGACCCGTCGGCCGACGCGCAGGCCGGGGTGGCCTGGGTCGAAACACTCTGTGTCGCGCTGGGCGTGCCGCGTTTCGGCGCCTTTGGCGTGCAGGCGGCGGACTTCCCGATCATTGTCGAAAAGGCGCAGCGGGCCAGCAGCATGCAGGGCAATCCCCTGCCGCTGACGGACGACGAGCTGACGCAGATCTTGTCTTGCGCCTGCTGATTTCTGAGCGCCGAGACGAGCGTTTGCTTGAACGATCCGGGATTAGTGGCCGCCACCCAGGTTGAGCCCGACGACGCCCAAAATGATGAGCAGAATACTGGCTAGCTTGAGCGCAGTCACCGGCTCCTGAAAGTAGTAGATGCCGATGGCCGTAATTGCCGCCGTACCGACGCCGGACCAGATGGCGTAGGCCAGGCTGACGTCGATGCGCTTCAGCGCCAGGCTGAGAAAGGCAAATGAAATAATGTAAAAGACAAAGAGCAGGACCGAGGGAACCAGCTTGGTCAGCCCGTCTGATACCTTCATCAACGTTGTGCCGGCGACCTCGAAGACGATGGCCCCGGCAAGAAATGCCCACTCTTTCATCTGTTGCGCTCCATGTTGATCAATTGTTGATATGCGATAAGATCCACTTGCTATGGCCTGCGGTAGATGTGGAACACGATCTCTATCGTGAGACCCCCCATCGCCCTCTTTGCGCCAGTTGGCGAGAGGTTCGTTCCCAATGGTAAACTGAATGTGGAGGAACACCCACCAACGAGTTGTCTGTATTGAAGTCAACTCGATCGCTGACAGAATCGTCTAACTTCAAGGAGGTTTTCCTCATGGGTATAATGAGCAAATTTGTTGTCAACACGATGACAGACATGGCCGTCGACACGGCCAAATCGTTTGCGACGACCACGATGACAACGGTGGCGGTCAAGTCGATCGGCAACATTTTAGGCGTGCCGGATGTCATGGTCAACAGTATTTTGGCTGTCGGCATCCCGATGATGATGTTCGCCGGCGCCGACGACCCCACGATTTCCGATAAGATTTTTGGCGAGTCAAAGAAGAAGGATAAGAAGAAGGACAAGGGGCGCAAGGAAGCGGAAGACGACTTCTTTAATATCTTCGGTGACAAGGGCCATGCCATGAATAAGGCCATTGCCGAGGAGACCGGCGCCACGGAAGACGAGGTCAATGGCGTCATGGGCCTCTTCATGCCTACCTTCCTGCAAGGCGTGAGCGAAGAAGAGCCGGAAAGCGCCGGCGCACTGAACAATATGTTCAACGAAAGCAAAAAGGAAGTCGAGAAGCAGAGCCCCAGCCTGACCAAGATGGCGATGAAGGCCCTGCTGTAGATCGCGGATTCCAAAAAAACGAAAAAGCTGGGCTCCTGTATACAGGAGCCCAGCTTTTTCGTTAGCACCGCCGCGTGTCCCCGTCAACTGTAGGTCCGGCAGGGATGCCGGACATGCTACGGTGACCCTGAACTTGCTTGGTCCCCGCCCCGTTACCCGGGGATGGGTGACCTACGCCGGGCGACGCTCACTGTACGTCCGGCATCCCTGGCGGACATGCTGCGAGGCAGACCCTCTGCCAGAGAGGGGCTGCCTTCACAAGCGCTAGCGCGTCGCGGTCGGACCCGCGATCACGGGCAGGTAGATGCGGCCGCTGGGCTGCGGCGCAATGCCGGTCGCCTGCGGTTCGCCGTAGATGAGGTCGTCAATCACGACGAGGTCCACCTTGTCGTCAGCCGTGGGATCGTCCAGCACGCCGGCTTCGAGCGCAGTCGTGCCGCTGACCAGGCGCACGCGGGCGATGCACGCCTCAGCGAACTTCAGGCCCGCAAAGGAGAGGCTGCCCTGCACATTTTCTGCGGCCCCGCTAACAGCGGACACGCTTTGCGCGTAGACCAGATTGTCCTCGGCGTCATAGTACTTAAGCGCCGTCACGTTGGCGAGATCCACGTCGCTGAAGATGGCGCCGAAACCGGCGGTGACCGTCGCTTCGGTCTGGTTGGCCGGGTCGAAAAAGCGAGCGTCGATCACATTTGAATCGATGGCGGTGAAGAGCCGTTCGGGCGAAAAGGGGCTGAAGGTCTCGGCATAGCTGGGGTCTATGTTGGCGAAGTTGACGCCGACACCCGACTCAGCCGTGGCGCTCAGCTGCAGGGCGCCGTCCAGCCCGGCCTCGGCGGCGGCAAACTCGATGCCCCGCGCGCGGGGCGCGGCGTCGAAGTTGAAGAAGTCGCCAGGGAACGCATTTGTGGCCGCGATGGCGTCGGGCGCGGCATCCCAGTTGATCTGACGACGACCACCGGTGAAGTTCTCGGCCTCAAAGGGGTTCAGCTCGCCCAAGGCCGCGCGATACGCATCGACCTCGGCCGTGATCGCCGCGGCATCGACGCCCGCGCCGGTGAAGACTTCCGGCGTGCCGCAGAGCGTCGCCGTCACGGGTTCACCGAAGATGAAGTCGTCCATGACCACCAAGTCCACGCCATTGTCGGGGTCGTCATTCACATCCGGGCCGAGTGGGGCCGTGCCGCTGGTCAGTTCGACAAAGCTCACGCAGGGCGAATCGAACTTGACGCCGGCAAAGGAGAGTCCCTCATTGCCGGGCTGGGCCTGGACGCCTTGCTTGTAGAGCAAGTTGCCGGCCGCATCGAAGTAGGCGATCGTCGTCTTGGCGTCCAAGTCCACATCGCTGAAGACCGCGCCAAAGCCGTTGACCTGGGCCGGCGTGCTTTGCGCAGCCGGATTGAAGAAGTCGGCCTTGACAACGTTGGCGTCGATGGCGGTGAAGAGCCGTTCGGGTGAGAAGGTCTGGAAGGTAGCAGCGTACGTTGGATTGATGTTGGCAAACTCAACGCCGGCCCCTGATGCCGCGGTCGCGCTCAGCTGCAAGCCCGAGCCGTCGCTGGTGAAGGCAATGCCGCGGGCGCGGGGAAAGATGTCGGCGTTGAAGAAGTCGCCTGGAAAGCTGTTCGGGGCGGAAACCGCATCCGGGGCTGCATCCCAATCGATCTGACGACGGCCGTCGAGATTGTTGAAAGGCGCGGGCGCGTTCAGGTCGCCCAGGGCGCTGCGATAGCTATCGACGCCGTCCTGCAGTTCGGCCGGCGTGGCGCCCGTGGCGGCGTACTCCGCCGGCAGACCACAGGAGGTGATGGGCTGTGGTTCGCCAAAGATGAAGTCATCCATCGCCACCACGTCATAGCCGGAGGCGCCGTCCTGAATGCCGGCCGCCAGGGCAATGTTGCCGCTGGTGATGCGTACGCGCGCCACGCAGGGCGCAGCAAAATCGGCGCCGGCCAGCGACAGCGTGGCGCTGCCGGGCTGGGCCGCGACGTACTGGGTGTAGACCAGGTTGTCGTTTACATCGTAGAAGTCCAACTTGGTCACATCGGCCAGGTCCACGTCGGTGAAGACCACGCCAAAGCTGCTCACCAAAGCGGGCGTCGTCTTATCCGCCGGGCTGAAGAAGCGCACGTCAACCACATTGGAACCAATTGCCGTGAAGAGACGCTCGGCCGAAAAGGTTGCGAACTCAGTGGCGTATGAGCCATCGATATTGCTAAATCTGACGCCGACGCCCGCCGCGTCCGTGGCGCTCAATTGGAGCGCCGTGCCCGGCGTGGTGAACTGAATGCCGCGTGCACGGGGAAAGACGTTGGCGTTAAAGAAATCGCCGGGAAAGGGATTGGGCGCGGAAACCGCATCCGGCGCGGCATCCCAATCGATCTGGCGGCGACCGTCCAGGTGATTGATGGGGTGGGGGGCATTGAGTGCGCCGCTTGCGCTGCGGAAGGCATCGACATCGCTCTGCAGCGCCGCGGCGTCCGTGCCGGTGGCGCTGAACAGGTCGGCCGGCGTGCACGCGGCCTGCGCCGCGGCGGTGGCCGGCCGCGCGGCCGCGTCAAACGCAGCCGCGCTGACTGTAGAGGTCAGGGCAATGATGGCGACGAGCAACATCCGCCCCAGCCGGTTGATGAATGGGTTGTGCATAGTGGATCTCCTTTTGAAATGGTAGGTCAATGATTTGCAGCGTCCGCATCAGCCCGCCCTACCCCCGAATCAACGTCTTTCCGCAGTTGGGGCAGGCGGGCGCAGGCGCTGCGACAAGCCAGACAGTCTCTTGACCGGGAATTTGTACGCGCCACACGCCGGCTTCTTGGCTGCGTTCGACATAGAGCAGATCGATGGTGCAGGCAGGGTCGGGACAGCGCCACTTCTCTTGAGCCTGGTGATCGCAATGCGCCTTGCCATACGATGACTCAGACGGAAAAAGCGCTGACTGCTGCATGACGGCATCTCACTTTGATTACCAAAAAGAAGTGGTACAATTCACGGACTGCAACGAGGATACCCCGTACGGCGGCGGTGATGGTGTCGGTTTGCGACACAAAAACCGCCACAGGTTGCGCCACAGGTTGCGGCACAGGTTGCGGCACAGGTTGCGGCACGGTCCTCCCATCGAGATGGATGCGCAGATGAATGATGAAGAGCGGACGGCCGCAGGCGAGCAACTTGGAGGGAATCTATCCTTTGGTTATTGGGTGCGGCGACGACGCAAAAGCCTGGATCTGACGCAAGTTGAGTTGGCCAAACAGGTTGGCTGTACGGAGTCGCTCATCCGCAAGATCGAAAGCGATCAGCGCCGCCCTTCACGCCAGATGGCGGCGGCGCTGGCCGCCGGTCTGCAAATTTCGGCCGCACAACGGCCGCTGTTCCTCCAGATTGCGCGGGCTGAAGTTGGTCTAAGCCAGCTGGCGGCGCTGGATGCCGATGGGCAAAGCTCGCCGCCCCCGCGTCCCGAGCGCAGCGAGCGCAGGCGCCCGGTTTCCCTCCCGGTTGACGCCACCCTCTTTATCGGACGTGAGCAGGAACTGGCCAATATTGAGCGGCGTCTGCTTGATCCGGCCTGCCGCCTGCTGACGCTGGTGGGGCCGGGCGGTATGGGCAAGACGCGGCTTGCCGTCCAGACCGCGCGTCGCCTGGCCCAGAAGCACGCGGCCTTTGCCGGCGGCATCTTTTTTGTGCCATTGGAAGCGGTCACAACCACGGCCGGCATCGTCAGCGCACTGGCCGAGGTCATGGGCCTGCGTTTCTATGACAACATCCCGCCCAAAACCCAATTGCTGGACTACCTGCGCAATGCGGAAGCCTTGCTCGTGCTGGACAACTTCGAGCAGTTGGCCGCGAGTGTCGATCTGCTGGCGGACATGCTTGCGGCCGCGCCCAAGTGCAAGCTGCTTGTTACGTCTCGCCAGGCGGTGAAGCTCTATGAGTCCTGGTTTCACCCGGTGGCCGGCTTGACGCTGCCCAGCCGGCCTCAGCCCGAGTCCGCGGCGGAAAATGAGGCGGAAAATGAGGCGGAAAATGAGGCGGAGACCGCGGCGGAATCTGCATTGAAGAGTGCACTGGAGTCTGATGCGGTGCGCCTCTTTGTGGAAAGCGCGCGCCGCACGCAGGTGGACTTCCCGCGCAGCGATCTGGTGGAGGTGGAACGCATTTGTCGCCTGGTCGGGGGGCTGCCGCTGGCAATTGAGCTGGCCGCGGCGTGGCTCCGTGCCGTGCCCATCCGCGAAATCGCCGCCGAGCTGGAGCAGAGCCTCGATCTGCTGGCGGCCCATGATGAGACCTTTCCGGAACGGCAGCGCAACATACGCGCAGTCATTGGTTCATCCTGGCAGCGGCTGGAGAGGGCGGAAGCCCACGCATTGATGCAGATTGCGCGCTGCCGGAGCGGCTTTCGCAGCGATGCGGCCGCGGCCATTGCCGGCCTGACGCGTCCCATGTTGGCAACATTGATTGACCACAGCCTGCTGCGCCTGCTGCCTAGTGGACGCTACGCCATGCACGAGACGATCCGTCAGTTTGCCCTGGAAGAGCTTGGGCGGTCCGGTCAAGCCGCGGAGGTCAACCAGCGCCATGCGGCGTACTATTTGCGCTTGCTTGCGGATGAGGAAGTGAATCTGACGGGTGCCGACCAGCAAGCCGCGTTGGAGACCCTCAACGTCGAGCGCGACAACTTGCGTCTCGCCTGGCACTGGTCGGTTGAACGCCAACAGGCGGAACTCGTTGCGCGGGGATTGGACGGAATCTACAATTTCTATCACATTCGCAGCCTCTATCACGAAGGGGACGAGCTGTGCGCCTTGGCGCTGGAAGGGTTGACCTTTGCCGCAGGCCCGCAGGCCGCAATCCTGCATGCCCGGCTGCTGGCGCGCCGGGGCGCTTTTCGCTTTGCGCTGGGCGACATCCAGAGCGCCGATCAGCTGCTCGACCAAAGCATGGCGCTGTTGAACGAGCAGACCAATAGCCAAGAAAATCGGGGACGGGAGATTGCTTTTGTCCGCGCCGTGCAGGGGCAGCTTGCCGGCTGGCAGGGCGATCAGCCACGCGCGCGCCAATCGCTTGAAGCGAGTTTGGCACTCTATGAATTCGCCGGTAATCAGCCGGGGATCGCCCACGTGCAGCATAAGTTGGCACAACTTCTGTGCAGCTATGGCGAGTATGCAGACGGCCGCGTCCTGGCCGAGCAGAGCCTGCGTCTGTGCGAGGTGATCGGGCGGCCCGATTGGCGCGCCTACGCGCTGGATGTATTGGGGTGGGCCACACTCTGTCTGGGCGAATATGGCGCAGCGGAAGCGCACTACCGGCGCAGCCTGGCGCTCTTTGAGCAGAGCGGCGACCGGCTCGGCGTGGCCCTTGCCCTGGGCGGTGTGGGGTCGGTCATGTGGGCCCAGGGCGCGGCGACCCTGGCAGAGGGCCAGCGCTACATGGAAGAGAGTTTGGCGCTCTGCCGCCAAATCGGCCACCGGCAGCACATGGCCAGTCGCCTGTGGTACCTGGCGCAATTTGCCAATGAGGCCCATGATTTTCAGGCCGCGCAAGCCCACGCCGAAGCCGGATTGGCCCTGGCCGAGGCGCTTGACAGCCGGGTCTTCATGGCCTATAACCTGAGCGCGCTGGGCGAAACTCGAATGGCGCAACAGGACTTCTCCAACGCGCGCCGCCATCTGACCCAGGCCATCACCCTGGCCGCGGCCGCCAATCAACTGCCGCCGCTGCTGATCGGCTTGATGCGCATGGCGCAGCTATGGATCGCGGAGAGTGGGCCTGACAGGAGTATAGAGGGCCAGCCGTTGCGGCTGGCCGACCAGGAACGGCAAGCCTGGCGCCTGCTGCGCTTTGTCCAGCAACATCCCGCCTGCTGGATGCCCTATCGGCAGCGCATTGCTGAGCTTCTCGCAACCCTGCCTGTTGGAGAGTATGAAGCGGACGCGGTCACTACGCTTGAGGATTGGATTGTGCGAGTGACGGACGATTCGGAGTGACCGTGCGCTTGCTCCCGTCATCGCGCCTCAGCCTTTACTTCACCACGCCCACTCTATGGGGCGCAACATGCCAGCAAGGGCATTCATGCCCGGCGGGGTCGCTCGCGAATCCCACGGCTTCCCCCGTTCTTCTCCACCGACTTGTCAATGTTTCCGTTATGCTTTGATGCGTCCGCTCTCGCGCAGCGCATGGCCGCTGATATAGGCGAGCCACGTGCTTGCGTTGAGGTCGCCCATGTCGTTGTGCGGCACCGTCTTCTCATCCCCAATCCCGGCCGCCACGATCTGATTGGCCAACTCAACCGACGTCTGGCGCGCCTCCTCAAATGCCTGCGCCAGTGCCGCCATGTTTAAGTCGCTCGCGGGCTCATAGGCGTTGTACTCATCCATCACCAGTTCGCCGCCCAGGAAGACACGCAAGCGGCTTTGGCTCCAACGTTCGATGCCGATGATATGACGACCCGTTTCTTGGTTTTCTGCGCTGTCGGCGCCTGCCTCGAAGCGACCGGTCACCTTGGGCTGCGTTGCCGCCAACACCCCTGGCCAGTCAGCCAGCGGATATTTGCGCGCTTCACGCTGCAACACCTTGCGAATAATCATACCGATAAAGCTCATCGTAGCTACCCCTATCTTGTCGAGTTTGGTCGGAGATTCGTTCATCCGCCACGTTTCAATGCATGGGCTCGTAACGGGCAATTTGACAGCCGTTACGATACCACAGGCGCGCGCTGCATGCAGATTGGGTCGAATTGTCGCGGCACACTCTGCACGCTATGGCGCGTCGATTGACTTGTCGTAACCTGGTTCAACCGGGACTCGCCGCCGACTTTACGTTTCTGCTGCGGGCGTCATCGCGGTCGCACGCCCCATGAGAAAGCGCTCCACGTGGGCTGCGGGATCAAGCGGGGGAACTGTGCTCTCCATGCCTGAGCTGCGCATCATATTGAGGCCGATCAGTGGGCCAAGCAGGGCGGCGACCGCGTGGAGCGGCTCTTCCTCCTGCAATTGCCCTTCCGCCTGATAGCGGGCCAGCAGCTCACCGATGGCGCGGATGATGCGAAAGGGCGCTTCGAGCAGGGGCGCTTGGTCAGGAAAGCGGGGGAGTTCAGTGAGCATGATGGCAATGAACTGCCCGTTGCTTGCCGAGGTGGCTTGATAAGCCTCGACCACGCGCAAAAGATCGCCCACCAAGTCGCCCGTGTAGCGTAGGGAGGCGCTCAGATCGGCCTCTGCCAGCATGGCATCGATGGCCTCGGCGAGTAGCGTCGCCTTGTTGCCATACTTGCGGAAGAGCGTGACCTCGCTGATGGATGCCTTAATCCTCGTGACTGAAGGGTTCATCCGCAAGGGATCGATTAGATCCCTGTTTCCGCTTTGATACGACCGTCCTCGACGGCCTTGACGAGCGCTTCATAGTCGCTCTCCGTCTGATCAGCGTAGCTCATGGCGAATCTCCCGATGGCTTTGGCAAAGTTATTGTTGGAGCCAATATAGCCGGATACCGATGTGGCGGCGCCGGCGCGGGCGTGGGCGCGTGCCAGGGACCAGGTACAGAGCTTTAGATAGGCCTCGAACGATTGCTCGTCCATCTTGTCGACATCGGCCGAGCCTTTCATATCCTTTAGCTGGCGCCAGTAGAAATCGAGCTTGCTCAGGCCGCTCTTGTGCCATCCGAGAAACATGTCGCTGGTCGCCTGGATCAGCCGCTGGCCGAGCACGACGCGTTCGGCGTTTGTAGCAGCCTTCGTCCGCTTTCGACCGAAATAGGGTTCCAGCACTGACGACCCGGCCTCCTTGAGCTGCAGAATGAGCGCGTCATCCGTATTTCTCGCTTCCAACAGCAAGATCAGGCAACGTGTGCCCACGCTGCCGACACCGCCCACGCGGAGAGCGCCGTCAATCACCTTGTAGCGCTTTAATAGATATTGGCGATCCAGGCTCAAACTCTCGATATAGTCGTTCCAGGACTGCTCCACCGCGCGCTCAACGATTTTTTTCATCTTCGCATCACCGCTGATTTGCCTGGCGTGACCAAACTCCCGCAAGGGAATAAGCAGAGGCGGATTACTCACGATCTTCCGCTGCCCATCCTCTATCGTGGTCAGCTTGACTAGAGTCTGGCTCTGCGTCTTGGTGCGAGCCTTGGCAATCTGCTTCTTGGAGCGCCTCCGACCCTCTTTTGAAGCCGCTTGATTCATGACGCGCTGCACTTCGTCGGCGTCGACGTGGTAATACCACATATCGAGCGTTGACTGTCGAGAGAAAAATCCCATCGATTTCTGATAGGTCCTGGCAACGGTCTCGGCAACCTGACGGCAGAACTTGTCGCTATAGCCATTTTCACGTCCCGCTACGGCTGCGCTCGCAGCCAGACGCTTGAGATCCCATTCCCAGGCGCCGACATAGACTTCATCAAAATCGTTGAGGTCGAAGACAAGCTTGCGCTCCGGCGTGGCGAAGAGGCCGAAATTTGCAAGATGCGCGTCACCGCAGAGCACGGCGTCGATGCCGGTGGTGGGCGTCGACGCCAAATCAGAGGCCATTACAACCGCGGAGCCACGCAAGAATGCGAAGGGCGACTCCAGCATTCGTCCGTATTTGATCGGGACTAGCTCCTGGATGCGGTTCTCATCCTGTTCCTGCAGCAACGTCAGTGGATCTGGCCGGTCATTGGCCGGTTTCCAATCGCCATGACTGGAACGTGGCGCCTCTTTCCGGGCGGCCTTCCCCATCTGAAGATGTCGTTCGTAATGTCCCTCCATGATGCATTCACCCCTTCTTAGTCGCGTCACCTCATTTGGCATGGGTAAAGCGTACTGCGAAGTGGAGCGAATCGCAACCGAGAGGAAAAGCAATTCGACATCCGTTCATGGGGGAAACTTGGTGGCAGCGCTTCCCAGCGCATTGCAAATTCGCCTGACTTCGGTCACAATCTACGCACCGCTAGCTCCCACGTTGGGCTCGACCCGTTTAATAGGAAAGTGACCCGCCATGATCGACTACCTCCTCATTGGCCACGTCAGTACCGACCTGACGGCCGATGGTCCCAAGCCGGGCGGCGCCGTGACCTTCGCCAGCCGCGTCGCCCATGTTCTTGGCTACAAGACAGCCGTCCTCACCAGCGCGGCGTCCGACTATGACCTGAACGCCGCTTTCCCCGCGGCCGTTGAGGTCGTTTCACTGCCGGCGCAAGAGACGACGGTCTTTGAAAACGTCTACAACGCCCACGGCGACCGCGTCCAGACCATTCACAGCCAGGCGCGCACGATCACAGCGGCTGATGTGCCTGTGGCCTGGCGCACCGCCAAGATCGTGCATCTGGCGCCCATTGCCGACGAAATCGCGGTCGACGTTGCTGCTGTTTTTTCGGAAGGCGTCATCGGCGTGACGCCCCAAGGCTGGCTGCGCGGCTGGGACGAAGGGGGGCGCGTCTATCCAAAGCGCGCGCCGGACTTAGTCCCCATTTTGCCCCTGCTTTCCGCCGTCGTCGCCAGCGAAGAAGATCTTGTCGGCCCCGATCAGGTTGCCCGCGCCCAGGAGGTGCTCACGACCATCGTCGTGACCGACGGCAGCAAAGGCTGTACGGTGCACCATGCCGGCGAGACGCGTCATTTTACGCCACCCAAGGTGGACGCAGTTGACGCCACGGGCGCCGGCGACACCTTTGCCACAGCCTTCTTCATCCACCTCTACGAGACCGGCGATCCCTGGCAAGCCGCCCGATTCGCCAATTTGCTGGCAGCCCGCTCAGTCACCCAGCCCGATCCAGCCAGCAAAATGGCCGAACTCCTGCGCGTCATGCGCGAGGAACCGAAGCCGGGATCTTGAACCCATTCGCCAGTCAGGGCTTCGTCCAAGGGGGGCTGAGCGGAGAAGCGCAGGTCGAACCCCGGAATGGAACGCTTGCGAGATTTTGTCTGCCTCGCTAAATGAGATAGAATCTCATTTATTTCACTGCCGCTATCTCGAGCAATGAGGAGAGAAAAATCGTGAGGAAGAGACACTCTGTTGGCTGGCTGGGACTGCTACTCGTGCCACTTTTGCTGTTTAGCGGCTGTGGCTCTGTGCCGGAAAGCGGCAGCGCCGAGCCTGAACTGGCCGGCGAAAACGCGCCGTCCGGCCTGGCCGCCGTCGAGCGCAACGGGGATGAACCCCTTCGCGTCGTGGCCACGACCAACATCCTCGCCGACATCGTCGCCCAGGTGAGCGGTGACAAGATCGAACTCGTCGAACTCGTTCCAACCGGGGCCGATCCCCACAGCTTTGAACCCCGTCCCCAGGATTTGATCGAACTCAATCGCGCGCACGTCATCTTTGTCAATGGACTGGGCTTGGAAGAGGGCCTGGAGCCCATTCTGGACTCGCTCGATGGCGGCGGCGTTACGCTTTCCGTCAACGACGGTGTAGAGCCGCTGGCGATGGCGGACCACGACGATGTAGACGATCATGCAGCAGAGGACGATCACGGTGATGAAGACGATCACGCCACGGCCCATGACGAAGAAGGGCACAATCATGAGGCTGGCGATCCCCATACGTGGTTCAGCGTTGACGCGGTCAAGCAGTGGGTGGTAAACATCGAGCAAGCGCTCAGCACGCTGGATCCCGAGAATCAGGCGACCTATGCAGCCAATGCCGCGGCCTATCGTGCGGAGCTGGATGCCCTGGACGCAGAACTCGCTGCCATGGTCGCCCCGCTGCCGGTCGAGCGGCGCAAGCTGATCACTGACCATGAGTCCTTTGGCTATCTGGCCGACGCGTACGGCTTTGAGGTTGTGGGCACAATCATTCCGTCGCTTAGCACGCTGGCCTCGCCGTCGGCGGCCCAACTGGCGGCGCTCCTCGACCAGGTTGAGGAAGAGGGGGTGCCTGCGCTCTTTGTCGGCACGACCGTCAGCCCGAATCTGGCTGAGCAGTTGGCGAACGACGCCGGCATTACGGTGGTGACGCTCTACACCGGCTCACTGAGCGACGAGTCAGGCCCGGCCGCAAGCTATCTCGAGCTAATGCGCCACAATATGGGGGTCATTACTGACGCACTGCAATAAAGCGGTGAAAGTGATGCGGCATGAGGAGACATCAGCCCCACTATCCGGACGAAGGAAACGATGACGCAAACTGCCGAACACCAACGTCTTGCCGCCCACAGGAGCCTGGACGCCAACTGGAAAAACTGGGGGCCCTATCTGAGCGAGCGCGCTTGGGGTACCGTGCGCGAAGACTATAGCGTCGCCGGTTCGCCCTGGACCTATTTTCCCCATGACCATGCCCGTAGCCGGACCTACCGCTGGAATGAAGACGGGCTGGCCGGCATCTCTGATCGCAACCAGTACATCTGCTTTTCACTAGCGCTGTGGAACGGCCGCGATCCCATACTCAAGGAGCGTCTTTTTGGTCTGACGGGGCCCGAGGGCAACCATGGCGAGGACGTCAAGGAGGTCTATTTTTACCTCGACAGCACGCCGACCCATTCGTATATGAAGATGCTCTACAAGTATCCCCACGCGGCGTTTCCGTATGATGATCTCGTTGGTGAGAACGCGCGTCGCGGCTACGACGATCCGGAGTACGAACTGCTGGACACGGGCGTTTTTGACGACGATCGCTACTTTGATGTCGTAACAGAATACGCCAAAGCGGACGAAAACGACCTGTTGATTCGGGTGACGGTGACCAATCGGGGTGACCGCACAGCCGCCTGCCACCTACTGCCCCAGCTTTGGTTCCGCAATACGTGGAGTTGGGGCTATCCCGACGGTCCCATGGCCGATGCGCCCGGCAAGCCGCTGCTGCGCGCTGTCGATGGTTCGGAGGGCGTTGCCGTGATCGAAATCGAGCACCCGGCCGCCGGTCGCTATTTCTTCTATGCCGAGGATGGCGCACGCCTGCTCTTTACCGAGAATGAGACCAATCACGCACGTCTTCACAGCGGCACGAACGCCTCGCCTTTCGTCAAAGACGCGTTTCATCGCTATCTCGTCGAGGGCGATAGCGCAGCGGTCAATCCGGCGCGCGCAGGCACCAAGGCGGCCGCTCACTCTCGCCATGAGCTTGCGCCGGGTGCGTCCGTTACCCTGCGGCTGCGGCTGCAGCTAACGGCGGAGGCAATGACTGCCCCATTGGGTGAAGCGTTCGACGCCACCTTTCAGGCGCGTCGCGACGAGGCCGATGAGTTTTATGCAAGCCTGCAAAACCCCGGGTTAAGCGAAGACGAGCGCAACGTGCAGCGTCAAGCACTGGCCGGCATGTTGTGGACCAAACAGCTCTACTATTACGATGTCAGCCAGTGGCTGGACGGTGATCCGGCTCAGCCACCGCCGGCGCGCCGCGATGACCGCAACCGGCGCTGGATTCACCTTCACAACTTCGACGTGATCTCCATGCCGGATAAGTGGGAGTATCCGTGGTATGCGACCTGGGACCTGGCCTTCCACTGCTTACCGCTTGCGCAAGTCGACCCGGATTTTGCCAAGCGGCAATTGCTCCTCTTTACCCGCGAATGGTACATGAATCCCAGCGGTGCGTTGCCCGCTTACGAATGGTCTTTCGACCACGTCAATCCCCCTGTCCACGCCTGGGCGACCTGGCGCGTCTATGAGATGGACCGCCAGCAGACGGGCCGACCCGATCGGGCTTTCCTGGAGGAAGTTTTTCACAAAATGGTGATCAACTTCACCTGGTGGGTCAACCGTAAAGACTTCGACGAGAATAACATCTTTCAGGGCGGCTTTCTGGGACTGGACAATATCAGCATCTTTGACCGCAGCGCGAAATTGCCGCCCGGCCGCCGGATTGACCAGTCCGATGGCACGTCGTGGATGGGCTTTTATTCGCTGATCATGATGCGTATGGCGCTGGAGTTGGCCCGGGAGAATCCAGTCTACCAGCGCATGGCGGCCAAGTTCTTCGAGCACTTTCTGCGCATCGCGGCGGCGATGAACTACCGCGGCGGTCACGAGGCGGCCTTGTGGGATGCGCAAGACGGGTTCTTCTACGATGCGCTGCATCTCGACGACGATAACTACATTCCCCTGCGCGTGCGCTCCCTTGTAGGACTGATGCCCCTAATTGCCGTGGAGACAATTGATGACGATCTCTTGGCCGAAATGCCGATTTTTGCCCGGCAAGCCCAATGGTTCATGGCGCATCGCCCGGAACTCGCTCGGGATTTCATCGGCCTGGAACATGAGGGCGGTCTCGCCCGGAGCGCGCTTGCCCTGCTGACTAAAGAGCGGCTGGTGGCCCTCCTGCGCTACATGCTGGATGAGAATGAGTTCCTCTCTGAATACGGCATTCGCTCCCTCTCCAAATATCACGCCGCCCATCCTTACCGGGTGACGATCGACGGTGTCGGCTTCGAAGTCAGCTACTGGCCTGGGGAGTCCCACAGCGGTCTTTTTGGCGGCAATTCGAATTGGCGGGGCCCCGTTTGGTTTCCGATTAACTTTCTGTTCATTGAGGCACTGCAGCGTTTCCATAGCTACTACGGCGACACCCTGCGTGTCGAGTGTCCGACCGGTTCGGGTCGCATGGCGACGCTGGACGAAGTGGCCGCGGATCTCTCGCACCGGCTCTCGAAGCTGTTCCTGCGTCATGCTGACGGTCGCAGGCCGGCGCATGGCGAGAGCCGTCCCTTTCAGGACGATCCGCACTGGCGCGACTATCTTCTCTTCTATGAGTACTTTCATGGCGACAGCGGCGCCGGCCTGGGCGCCAGCCATCAGACAGGCTGGACGGGCCTGGTGGCGACTCTCTTGCAGGCGCGGGAGCAATAAAAAACGCCGGGATGCCAACTCGCATCCCGGCGTTTTTGCGCGGGCGTTTGAGGCCTGAGCTTTACTGGTCCAGTGCGCCCGATTCCTGTAGCAACAGCAGGGTGCCCTGGAGGTCATCCAGGCTGCTCAAATCTAAACTGGGCGTGTCGATTTCGTCCAGGGGTTGGATCGCCGGGTTGAGCGTCACGCCATCGCCGCCCGCAAGTGGGTATTCGTTAGTCTCGTTGGCGAAATATTGCTGGGCCTCGGGTGAGAGCAGGAAGTTGAGCAGGGCGATAGCCTCCGTCTCGTTGTCGCTGGTGTCGATGATGCAGGCCCCAGCGACGTTGATCATGGCCCCCAAATCGCCGGTGGGGAAGTAGTAATTTGCAGCCGGGAAGTTGGGGTCTTCGGCCAAGAAGCGGAAGAGATAGTAGTGATTGACCAGGCCGGCCTCCACCTCGCCCCGGCCCACGGCTTCGACAATTGCGCTATTCGAGGGAAAGACTTGGGCGTCATTGGCGATCATGCCCTCCAGCCACGCCTGCGTCGCGTCTTCGCCCGCGTTGAGGCGCATGGCAGTCACAAAGGCCTGGAAGCTGCCATTGGTCGGCGCCCAGCCGACGCGCCCGGTCCACTCCTCATTGGTGAGATCGAAGACGCTGGCAGGCAGATCGCCCTCGCTGAGCATGTCCGTGTTGTAAACCAGCGTGCGTGCGCGGCCGCTGACGCCGGTCCACAGTCCTTCAGGGCTGACAAAACGGTCATCCACCTGATCGAGGATCTCGGCCGGCAGTGCCTGGCAGCGCCCGGCCTGAGCCAGCGCGCCCAGCGCGCCCGCATCCTGGCCAAAGAAGACGTCGGCCGGTGAGTTCTGGCCTTCTTCCAGGATGGTCGCCGCCATTTCGGCCGTGTCGCCGTAGCGCACTTCGACCGCTACGCCACGCGTGGTCGCGTACTGCTCGAGGAGCGGACCAACCAGGTTCTCATTGCGCCCTGAGTAGACGAGCAGCGAATCGCCGGCATCGGCTGCCTGCTCCGCCGCGGGGGCAGTGGCGGGCAGCGCCTGACATGCCGCCAATAGGGGCAGCACCAGCAAGGTCAGGCATCCAATCACCATGGTTTTGATTGACATAATGTTAATTCTGTCCTCCGTCTTCATCAAATGATTCTCTCAAAACGAGTACGTATTGAGTCTTCGATTGCCGTCGTTCAACGAAAATTAGGCAGCCTCTTGGGCTGGCGCCGGTTGAGCTTGTCGAAACCAAGTGGGTTGCCGCCGACGCGTCCATTGATTTCGACACCTTGACACGCTCAGTCCAAACCTGCGCAACTATTGCCGCCGGTCGGCACGAGCGCTAAGGGTAGCATGGTCAGTTGTGCGTTTCAAGTGGGAAAAGCAGCGAATCAACTCTGTTTGTCGTTCGGTCCTGGCGCAGCCGTTTGTTAACCGTGCTGCCATGGGCAGGTAACCTAGGTTAATTCTAGGACTTAAAGCGCCTTAACGCATGAGGGACCGCGTCCCAAGATTTCCGGGACATTTGTCCCATAGCATCTTGCGCAGGGCGCCGTTATACTCTCGGTGACAAGCCACGCGGTGTGTGTGATCGACCGTGTTGATGCCTCCGATTTGTGAAAGAGTCTGCCCATGTTCGCTGGTTCCCAAAACCCCATATCCGCTGCGCCCACGCTGACGCTCAACGACCTCTGCGTCGGGGAAAGCGCTGATATCGTGCGACTTGCTTTGCGCGGGCGCGCGCGGCGCCGCCTGCTCGAGATGGGCTTCGTTGCCGGTGAACGCATTCGCTTGGAGCGGGTTGCGCCCATGGGCGATCCGTTGGCACTGCGCGTCAAAGGCTACCAGCTTGCCTTGCGCAAGGCCGACGCCGAGCAGATCTGGGTGACCAATGTCGACTGAGCTTTGTGGACGGCGCGCTGCGCATGCCGATAATGCCGAGCACGCGCATGACCGCTGGCGTCTGGCGCTGATCGGCAACCCCAACACGGGCAAGAGTTCGATCTTTAACGCGCTGACCGGCGCCCAGCAGCATGTGGGCAATTGGCCCGGCAAGACCGTGGAAAAGAAATCCGGCGCCTTTAGCCATGCCGGCCGCACCTTTGAACTCGTCGACTTGCCCGGTGCATACAGCCTCTCGGCCTTCTCAGCGGAAGAGAGCATTGCCCGGGACGCGCTGCTGGACCTGCGCCCCCATCTCGTCATCGTCGTGATCGACGCCTCAAATCTGGAACGCAACCTCTATCTCGCCGTTCAGGTGCTGGAAATGGGCCTGCCGGCCGTCATTGCCCTCAACATGATCGACGCGGCCAAGGGGCGCGGCATCCAGGTTGACGCCACACGCCTGGCCGCCGCGCTGGGGGCGCCCGTCGTGCCCACGGTCGCCCGCCGCGGCCAGGGAATTGATTTGCTGCTGGCAGCCGTGGGCGAGGCGCTCCACCTGACCGTGCCGACCTGTTCGGCTTGCGCACCTACAGCTGCCGGGGTGATGGTGTGATGAGCTCAGTGGCTGTACGGCAGACGCCCGCCCGCACCGCAACTGGCTTCCGCATTGACTACGGGCCGGCGATTGAGGCGGTATTGACCGCACTGGCGGCAGAGATCTCACGCACGCCGGACCTGGCCGCGCGCTACGAGCCGCGCTGGCTGGCCATCCAACTGCTGGAACAGGACGAGGCCGTCTGGTCGGCAGTCCAGACAATGCCCGGTGGCGGAATCGTCTGTCAAGCAGCCGCCTCTTGCGCGGCGCAACTAGAGGCCGAGCTTGGCGACGAAAGCGATATCCTGCTCGCCGACCGTCGCTATGGCTGGATCAACCAGGTAGCAGCCGACGTCATGACGCGGCCCGATGATCAGCAGACGACCCTCTCTGATCGCATTGACAGCGTGGTGACAAACCGGATTTTGGGACTGCCCATCTTTCTGGCCGCGATGTGGATCGTCTTCAAGCTCACGACAGACGTGGCCGCGCCCATGGTCGACTGGATCGCCGCCGTGATCGAAGGGCCCGTAACGGGCTGGATCGTGGCGCTTTTTGGCGTGATCGGGCTTGGCGGCAGTTGGCTTGAGGGGCTGGTGGTGGATGGCATCATCGCCGGCGTTGGCGGCGTGCTTGTCTTTGTGCCGGTGCTGGCCATGCTCTATCTCGCCCTGGCGCTGCTGGAAGATTCGGGCTACATGGCCCGCGTCGCCTTTGTGATGGACCGCTTCATGCGCCCCTTTGGCCTCCACGGCAAGAGCTTCCTGCCCATGATCGTCGGCTTCGGCTGCACCGTGCCGGCCATCTACGCCACGCGCACGCTCGAACGCCGCCGCGATCGTGTGCTGACCGGGCTGCTTGTCCCCTTCATGAGCTGTAGCGCACGCCTGCCGGTCTACGTGCTCTTCGCCGCAGTCTTTTTCCCCGCCAGCGCCGGCACCGCGGTCTTTCTGATCTATCTGCTCGGGATCGTTGTCGCCATCGCCCTCGGCCTCTTTTTGCAGCGCGCCCTGCCTGCTTCGGATGAAGAAAGCCTTTTCATCATGGAGCTGCCGCCCTATCGCTTGCCCACGCTGCGCAGCATCGGGCTGCAGGCCTGGCAGCGCATTCGTGCGTTCGTGCGCAAAGCCTGGACCGTCATCCTCGCCATGAGCGTCTTGGTCTGGGCCCTTATGGCCGTGCAGATTGACCTCCCCAATGGTCGAATTGGCTCTGCTGAGGTCGAAGAGAGCCTCTTTGCCGGCTTGGCCAATGCGGCCGCGCCCCTCTTTGCGCCCCTGGGCTTCGGCAGCTGGCAGGCGACCGGATCGCTGCTCACCGGCATCGTGGCCAAGGAAGTCGTGGTCAGCTCGCTGGCCCAGACCTACGGCGTTGCAGCGGGCGACGACACAGCATCCAGCGCGCCCGTCGACGTCATGGCGGACCTGGTCGAGATCGGTCAGGGTCTTCTCTCAGCAGTTGGGGAAATGCTGCGGGCTATTCCGGCGATTTTCGGTCTGGGCGGTGATGCAAGCGCAGCGGAGGCGGCGCCATCGGCCTTGATGTCGGCCATCTATCTCGGCTTTGAGCAGTCCAGCGGTGGCCATGCCGCGCTGGCTGGGCTCGCCTTCATGGTGTTTGTGCTGCTCTACACGCCGTGCATGGTGGCCGTGGCCGCGTCCCGCCACGAATTTGGCGCCGGCTGGATGTGGGCCAGCGTCATCGGTCAATTTGCTCTGGCCTGGCTGACGGCGCTCGTCGTCTTCCAGGGGGGACGACTGTTGGGGTTCTGAGATGCTAAAGACCGTACTCGACGCAGTGGACCGCCACAAGCAGCCCGTCAATCTTCGAACGCTGAGCAGCGAGTTGGAGATCGACGCCAGTGCGCTGGAAGGCATGCTCGATTTTTGGGTGCGCAAGGGCAAGGTGGCCAAACGCATGCCGGCCGCGCCCGACTGCACGCTCTGCAGTACCCTCTGCAGCGCGGACAGCGCCTGTCCGCTGCTGGCGGCTCTCCCCGTTACCTACATGCGCATTTCATCGCTCCGTCCGTCGCACAGTTGAGATTCCCCACTTTACAGCTGCCATTGTAACGATGTTCGCCCCACCTGAGCCCATTGGCAAACAGACCGTTCAGACGTCGCGTAGCTCCGTCTCCACGCGCCGGACAAATCTCAAGAAATCTGCGACAGTCGCTGAATCCTTCGACAAGTTCAGGCCACGCTTCGATCGGCTCAGAACGGGTCAGGCTTTTTCGTGGCCCATGACCGGTGGCTTGAGAATTCTTGACTGCCGACGGAATTATGAATACCGATTGACATCTCGCGTCTTAGCGCGCTAGAATAGCCTCAATCGCACTTTTCTTCGTACACGTTCACTCGCAGCCCCACCGACAAAGAGCGCTTTCTCTCTGGATGACAAGCCTGTGCCTCGACCACAAGACGAGATCATTGCCACACAATAGCCTTCAGTTGCTAGGCGCGTTTCGACTTATTCAGCACCGCGAACCAGTTGTATTGGGGCAACTTCGGCTGGAAGAGTTGATCGCCCTGCTCGCGATTCAGCCTGGAACACCCATCACGCGCGCCCGCATTGGCTATGCCTTCTGGCCCGATTCCAGCGACAAACAGGCGCGTACCAATGTCCGCAGCCTTCTCCATAAACTCAAGAAAGCGTGGCCTGATGCGACCACGGCGATTGCCGTTGAGCGGACGGCGATCACCTGGCGTGCGGACGGGCCCATCGCAGTGGATGTGCAGCGATTTGGTGTGCTGCACGATCAGGCTATCGCAAGTCGCGACGCCGTCGAACGTATCCAGCTGTTGACCACAGCCGTGCAAGCTTATGGCGGTGATCTTCTCCCCGACTGCTATGCCGAATGGGTGCTTGCGGAACGGGAACGGTTACGTGGCAAGTATGCAACGTTGCTCGAGCAGTTGGTGACTGCGCTATTGGCGCAACGCGACAGCGAGGAGGCGCTGGCCCAGGCCAAAACCCTTCTACACTTCGATCCTCTGCGCGAGAATGCTTATCGCCTGCTGATGCAAGCCTACGCAGCCCTGGGCGACCGCGCTGCCGCATTGCGCGTCTACCATACCTGCGCTTCGACTTTGCAGCATGAATTAGGCGTCGAGCCTTCGCCGGCCACAGAACAATTGCGATCTCGGCTGCTCCAGTTACAGGAGCAGCCGAGATCGTCGGGTGCGCCCCAGGCCAAAGAGCGCCAGCGCCTGGTCGGGCGCCACGAAGAATGGCGACAGCTTCAAGCAGCGTGGCAGCGCGCCAAGCAAGGAGAGGCCCGCTTTGTCTTGATCTGGGGGGAAGCCGGCATCGGCAAGACGCGTCTGGTCGAGGAGTTGCTCGATTGGGTGCAGCGTCAGGGCCATGTCTCGGCCTCCAGCCGCTCCTACGCGGTCGAAGGCGCACTCACATACGCGCCTATCGCCGAGTGGTTGCGTTCGCCGGGCATCCTGCCTGCACTGGAGAGCATCGATGATCTTTGGCGGGTCGAACTGGCGCGTTTGTTGCCCGGCCTATCGGCCGACCGGCCCGATTTGCCCCCACCCGGTCCGATGACAGAGGATTGGCAACAGCAGCGTTTTTTTCAGGGCATTGTCCATGCGCTGCAAGTCACTTCCGGGCCGCTTCTGCTGCATCTCGACGATATGCAGTGGAGCGATGTCGAAACGTTGACGCTGCTCCAATTCCTGCTCCATGGCGTACGCAACCATCCTGTGCTGTTGATCGGCGGTATTCGCACCGAAGATGCGGGCGACAACCAGGCGTTGGCCTCTTTCGTGAACGCAACGCGCCATGCCGGCCAGCTTGACGAATTGCGCCTCGGTCCGCTTTCCGCACAGGAGACCGCCGAGCTCGCCGCGCAGACGGCGGGCGAACAACTGGGCACGGACGTGGCCGAAACGCTCTTCACCGTCAGCGAAGGCCATCCGCTCTACCTCGTTGAAGCGGTGCGCAGCGGATTGGCTGTCTCCTTGGAAGAGACCAATGTGGCGCCGGCCATCTCCTCTGATATCGTCGGCGTCGCCGCCATGCCGGCCCGAATCTACAACCTGCTCACGACACGACTGGCCCAGCTTTCGGAGACGGCTCAACAGGTGGCAGGCATGGCTGCGGTGATCGGCCGCGCGTTTGATTATGAGATTCTTCAAGCTGCTGTATCACTGGACGAGACGGCGCTCGTCGACGCGCTGGATGAACTGTGGCGGCGCCGAATCATCCGCGAGCAGGCCGGTGACGGCTACGACTTCAGCCATGACCGCATTCGCGAGGTAGCCTATCAGGAGATCAGCCGGGCGCGTCGCCGGCTCTATCACCGGCGGGTGGCCGAAGCGCTGGAGATGACCCCTGAGGCGGACCTGGACGATATCGCCGGTGAGTTGGCGGCCCATTATGCCCAGGCCGGCGATGCATCGGCCGCCTACCGCTTCTATCGTCGTGCCGCGACCATTGCCCTGGAACAATATGCGCTGCGCGATGCTGAGCTGATGCTCGATGCCGCGAGCCGATATGTGCCGGACGATCCTGTGCCGCGGCTCGAACTGCTGCAGGAACAAGACCGCGTTTTTGAAAAGGCACTCCGAATCGAGCGTTGGGGCGAGAATCTCGACGCGGAGCGGATGATTCTGGAGACAATCCGACCGCCTGAGCCACACTTGCTGCTGGCGTATGAATTGAGTCGTAGCCAGCACTTTATGAGCATCAATCAGTTCGACCTTGCAGCCACAGCGATTCATCGCGCGATTCACTTGGCCGAAGAGCGCGATGATGGAAATGCGCTGATCACTTGTTATCAGGTGTTCGGCACGCATTTGTGGAGTCAGTCGCGCATGGTCAAAGCTCGCCAAGCCTATGGACGAATGATGCACTATGCGCGTCTCGCTGGTGATCGTGCGGCTGAAGGAAGAAGTCTGGTGAGTCAGGCAGCGGTCGGCATGTTCTCCGGTGCGCCTGTGGACGAAATCATGGGCCAGCTTCAGGGTGGACTTGCCATTGCAGATGCATTTGGTGATAAGTTCGAACTCGCAAACATCTATGAAAAATCCGCCTACGCACGGATCGAAACAGCCGTCGGACACTGGACAGAGACCGAGCAAGAATTGCAACAAGCGCTTCAGTACGCTCGCGAATGCGGTGATCTGCGACAGGAGACGCTCGTATTGGACACGCTGGGCCGCTTTTATATCAAGGCCGGTGACTATCGCTCAGCCGCGCAGGTGCTTGCTGCCAGCGAGAAAATTGAACGCGAGCAACAGCACTATTGGTGGCGTAACTGGGTGACCGCGCACTACGTCGGTGCGATGAAGATGGAGATTGGCGATCTCGACAGCGCGCTTCCCATACTTGCCGAAGCCAGCGAGCAGCTCGGCCGGGTCGGCCACCTGGTTTACGAAGTCCGCGCGCGCTGCGATCTTGGCTTTGTCCATCATCTTGGCGGTGATGATAGACAAGCGCTATCACTATTGGACGATGCCCTGGCGATGATGGAGGGGCTCGGTGAGTTGCGCTTTGACGCATTGGTGAATACGCGCATTGGGTATATTCTGGAAGCCGGCGGCCGATCCAATGAGGCATACGTTCTCTACGGATGGAGCCGCGAGCTCCAAGTCCGGATGGGACAGCACTATCTCGCCACGAACGCGCTGGCCGGTATCGCGCGCATTGAGCGCCAACGTGGACAACATGACGTTGCGCTCGACCATGCCGCGACCATCTGGAATACCATCGGCGGCCAGGAGGCGGATGCCACCATCGAAACGGCGCGTACCTTGGGCACCTGCTACACGATCTTCGACGCCCATAGTGATCCCCGCGCCGCGGCCGTCTTGGCTATGGCCTGGCAGCAGCTACAGCGTCGCGTTTCAACCATCGATGATCCGGATCGCGTCGAACAGTTCTGGCAGCTTGACGATCATCGCTTCTTCAGAGATATCAGATTCCGAACGGAGGGTGTTCAATGAGCAATCGGGACTATGCAGAGCAAATTGATCTGACTGGCCAGGTTGCTATCGTTACCGGCGGAGGACGCGGCATTGGGCGGAGCATTGCACTTGCTCTGGCTGGGGCAGGCGCGAAAGTGGCTGTCATCGCGCGGACGGCCGGAGAAGTCGCCGAGACCGCAATCCTGATTGAAGAAGCAGGCGGACGCTCGCTTCCCCTCACGGTCGATGTGACTGACGCCGCTGCTATCGAAGAAATGATCACAGAGGTCACGGATGCATTGGGGCCAATCGATCTGCTCGTCAACAATGCGGCTGTTCCGGGGCCCCTTGGCATGACCTGGGAGATGACGGATGCCGCCTGGTGGCGCTGTATGGATATCAATGTCCGTGGGCCAATGCTCTGCAGCAGCGCTGTGCTGCCAGGCATGATCGCCCGACAAAGCGGGCGCATCGTTGCCGTCGCCAGCAACGCCGGGATCGGCGCCATGGCAGGCGCGTCCGCTTACTCCGTGAGCAAATGTGCACTCATCCGCCTGTGTGAAAACCTGGCCGTGGAGGCGGCGCCGCACGGCATTCCGGTCTTCTCCATTGATCCAGGCATTGTCCGTACGGCGATGAGCGAGTCGGCGCTGGCATCTGAAACCCTTGGTGAACAGTTTGGCCAATATTTCGCTGAGGGTTTGGATGTGTCCCCTGAACTTGCCGCCGTCCTGGTGCTGCAGTTGGCATCCGGTCGTCTCGATCAGCTATCCGGATGCTACCTATCCGTGACGGATGATCCGGCTGATTTGGAGACGAGGGCGGAGACAATCATGCAAAACGACTTTCACCGACTTCGCCTTCGCACGTTGATCTAAAGAGAGATTCATCCCCCCATCAGTTTTGATTGAGAACAGCCTCACCGCGCCTTGCTCCCACGCCAAGTCGACCGCCAAGTTCACTACGGAACGCTTCTACGCGCCCCAAGGAACGCTAAAGAAGCGCACCCCACGCTACGCTCCTGATGTCTCACGCTAGACGCTGGATTGATTCCGAACTGTGAGGAGTTGGAGCGCTGTGAAGGACGCGTCTCGTTCGCCACCCGCCAACCTGTTCACGCTGCGCCTCTGGCTAGAGCCATTGGGCGACGATCGCCGCGAGTGGCGTGGCGAAATCAAGCATCTGTTCACCGGCGAGGTCCGCTACTTCCGCCGTTGGGAAGAGATCGCAACGCTCGTGCCTGAGATGTTGTTACGAGAGCCGGATTCTTAGAAACCTATCACAAGGAGGACCGAATGAGACACCAAATGATCGTTGTTGTGGCACTTGTGCTGGCGCTGATGGTGGCAGCCGTCCCGCCGGCTACGCCCATTATGGCTGCGTCGCTGCCCCAAGACGCCACGCCAACCCCTGTGCCGGAGGAAGAGCGCGAGACCGAAGAAAACGGGGAAGCGGTGGAGGAAGAGTTGGAACTTGTTACCGCTACCGCATACGCCGATCTTGTGCGCCCGGGGCGTGTTCTCATGTCTGCCAGGGGCAATCACTGGGTCTATGATTCAGTGCCGCCGCTGGATGGGCCGAACGAAGAAGTCAACCCACTCGATGGCATGTTGGGTGCGCTGCTCTCCTGTGGCCTCTACATCTACGAAGCGGTCGCAATTGAGAACCATATTCCACTCAACCATGCATCGGGCACGGTCACCGGTGAGCTGGATACGCGTGGCGTGGCCGGCGCCGACGTAAACCCGCGCGTGCGCGCCTTCCACCTGACCATGAACGTCGAAGGCCCCAGCGCAGAAGAAGCCGCCATGATGGCTGCTGCAGCTTCTGAACGGTGCCCCATTTTTACGACGCTCAGTCTTTCTGCACCAATTACCGTGACAAACGTCGTCTACGGGCAAGCACAGGAGCCGGTGACGATCGCGGGAGATCCTTTGGTTGAAGATGCAACAGACGAGGCGGAGCTTGAACTGGCCCGCCCGTCAGCCCAGGCCCGTATGGTGGAATACGGGCGCGCCCTTGTTTCCGCACGCGGCAACCACTGGATCTACGATTCGGTGCCGCCGATCAAGGGTCCCAATGAGGAAGTCAACCCACTCGATGCGCTGATCGGCGCGCTGCCGGCTTGTGGCATCATGGTCTATGAGGCGGTTGCACGGGAGAATGGGATTGCGCTTGACGCTATTAATGCCACGGTGGAAGCCGATCTCGATCCCCGCGGCGTGGCCGGCGCTGACGTCAACCCACGCATCCGCGCCTTTCGCGTGACGATGAACGTCGATGGACCGACCATGGAAGAAGCGGCGATGATGGCAGAGGAATTTAGCCAGCGCTGTCCGATCTTCACCACATTCATACGGTCCGCGCCGATTGAGGTGACCAATGTGCTGATTGGTTCCGACACGGCGGCAATGGATGCGGCAGGCGAGCAGCCGGCAGACGCGAATGCCGCGCCCACTGTCACCTTCACCGCAGTCGACAACGCTTACGAAGGGCCGGACTCGATCCCTGGCGGCCTGACCCGTATTGAGTTTGTCAACGCGGATGAAAAGGAGCACACGCTTTGGCTTGTCAAACGCGAAGAGGGCAAGACCTTTGACGATGTCCTGGGCGTTTTCATGACCCTTGGCAGTAGTGATCCCGACTTTCCTGAATGGGCCGTCTGGCATGGCGGTGTCGCTGCAGGGCCGGGAGAGACCGCGCCTACACCATCGATCTTACGCCGGGCGACTATTCGGTCTACTCCTTCAGCGCGAATGCAGATGGTGTGCCGGAGATGTTCACAGGCATGAGCGCCGACCTGATCGTCACCGAGGTTGAGGATGCCGAGACCCCACCCCCCAGCGCCGATGTCCGCATCGAGATGATCGATTACGCGTTTGTTGTGGATGGCGCACCGGAAGCCGGTTCGGCGATCGTCGAATTGACCAACAATGGCATGGAACCCCACGAGGCCATCGTTTATCAGCTTGACGAGGACGTTTCCGTCCAGGATGCCATGGAGTTCATGATGGCCGGTGAGAATGCAGAGGGTTCGCCGCCCTATATGATCGTGGGCGCCATGGCCCCGATGAGCAATGGCTTGACCGCCTGGTATGAACAGGAATTCGAGAGCGGCGACTACGGGCTCTTTTGCTTTATCCCTGACACGGCCAGCGTAGGCATGCGCCATCACGAACTGGGCATGATTGCACAGCTTACGGTTGAATAACGGCATCTACCAGACTACCAGACGGAGAGCGTCTGGCCATTTTGAGAACCCAACTCGGCGGCGTCACCGATCCAATACAGCGGTGACGCCGCCGATGCTATGGTGGGAAGCTGGTGATCGTTTTCATTCGGTCCGGAATCGAGTACACTGCAGCGGGAACATTTGTCCAACCCCAGCCGTCTTACGGATAATCAGCGCTCAGGGCGGCGCGTGCGCGCTCCACGCCCTCTATTCATTAGGCCAATATTATGAGCAACGGATCGAATCAATCCTCTTTTTCCCGCAATCTGATCAACATCGGCCTGCCTTTGTTGCTCGGCATCTTTCTGGTCGGGACGGGGATGCTGCTCGTCAACCTCCAGCGCGATCAGCGCGAACAGGACGCCATCGCGACACAGCTGGCGGACTCTTTTGAGGCCACCGGCACCGCCCAGGCCGTCGAACAGGAGAACATCCTCGCCACGCGCGATGCGGTGGCCACGCTTCAGCTGCAGTCGGCCGAGGCGACCCTGCAATTTGCGCCGACGGCCACCGCAGAGATGTTGGCATCCGCCTACCAGGCCGGCATCACCGCCGCGGCCGCGGGCAATTACGCACAAGCGCTGGACGAGTTTCGCGCCATTTATGCTGTCGATCCCAATTTCCGTGACGTGGGCGATCAGCTGGCCCGCGCCGTCCTGGCGCTGACGCCGACCGTGGCGCCGACCTGGACGCCGCTGCCAACCTGGACCGCTACCTGGACGCCGGAACCGACCTGGACGCCGCTGCCCACGTGGACCGCCACCTGGACCCCGCTGCCCTCGCCAACCGTGACACCGGGGCCGACCAACACGCCGTTCCATACGCCGACGTGGACGCCGTTGCCGACGCAGACTGCCACGTGGACGCCGTTGCCCACCCAGACCGCCACGTGGACGCCGCTGCCGACACGCACGGCCACCGCGACCTGGACGCCCTTGCCAACCCAGACTGCGACAGCCACCTGGACGCCTCTGCCAACAGGTACGGCAACGCTTACAGCAACACCGACCGCAACATCGACCGACCGTCACACCGACCGTCACACCCGTCACACCGACCGTCACACCGACTGTGACGGCTACCGTTACGACGACGCCAACTGAGACGGCTACGGCGACACCGACTATCGCACCGACTAGCACGATGACACCAACGGCCACTGCGACGGAGACGCCGACTGCTACGCCAACGCCAACCGAAACGGAGACGCCGACGGCCACATCTACAGGGACGCCGACAGAGACGCCGACAGGGACGCCGACTGAATCGCCGACGGCGACGGTCAGCCCCACGCCGACGAACTCGGAGACGCCAACGGCTACCGCGACGGGGACGCCGCCGGTCGTCATCACAACGCCCGGTCCGACAGTGACAGTGACGGCAACGGTGACAGCAACGGTTACGCAGGAAGCAACGGAAACGCCCACAGAAGAGGCGACAGAGGAAGCAACGACGGAACCGACGGAGGAACCGACGGAAGAGGCTACTGAAGAACCGACTGAGGAGCCCACAGAGGAACCGACGGCAGAAGCTACTGACGAGCCTACAGAGGAACCGACTGAGGAAGCAACGGCGGCGCCGACGGAAGAGGCGACTGAAGAACCGACCGAGGAGCCAACCGACGAAGCGACCGAGACAGCGACAGTAACCCAGACGCCGCCCATCACGGGGACGGCCACGATCACGGCGGGCACGATCATCACCGGCGCGGTTGTGCCGGCGCCATTGCCCGTCACGCCCGACGAGATCCCGACCCTGACGCTGACGCCTGAAATCGGCGAGCCGATTACCGCGGTGGCGGAAACGCCGACATCGCCTGCTGCAGAGGAGCCCGAGGCAACGCCCACGGCCCCGCGCGCGCCCACGGCGACGCCCCGGCTCATCGTGACGCTGGAGGTTACGCAAACCAACCGGACGCCTACGCCGCGTCCGGGTCGGGCAACGCTGCAGCCCCAGCCCATCAGCCCCCTGGGGACGCCGACGATTACGGTTTCAGGCACGATAACGTTTACATTGACGCCGACGTTCGATTTGACGCCGGCCCGGCGTTAGGCAACGACAGAGTTCCTCAATGAAGAGCCGGACTTCTCGAAGAAGTCCGGCTTCTCTTTTTTGTAATGTCGGTCCTCAAACTATGTGATGGACCGTTACCCCAACGCCCGCAGCGCGTCGACGCCGCCCTGGGCGTAGGCGATCCAGGGCAGGGAGCGCGCCGCTGCACGCTGATGGGCGAGATCGTCCTCCCAGCGCGTGAGTTCGTCGTCGAGCGTGGTTGGCGCGTCGTCGGGCGTGACGCGCTTCAGCGCGCGCTGTAGGTCACGCAGCGCAACCACCCGGCCTTCCTCATATTTGAGACCGCCGCTGACGCGCCCGTCTTTGTGGAGGGTACAGACCGCTTCCCCGCCCGCCTCGCGCAGATAGGCCGCCTCGGCCTCAGCCAGCAGCACCGCTAGTCTGGCCTGCAGTGGGCTGCCCGGTTCAACCAGTATCATATCTTCGTCCATCCTACTTTCTCCCCGATCCCCATGAAGCACATTGACCGCATGCAGACCGGCGGATCATCCAGAAAAAATCCGCGCGCATCCGCCCCATCAGGCAGTTTCCGCGGCCCATTCCCTTCTCGTGAATCCACCCCGCGCTCTTCGCCTTTTGACAACCGGGTCAACCAATCATTACACTGGCGGGGCGTTTGCGCGACGTGTGTGACGCACGGTTCGCGTCTCACGATGCACGCATCCCGTTTCAATCTTCATTCTAGTTGAGAAAATCATGTCCGAAAAGATCATTTTTTCCCTTGTGGGCGTCAACAAAATTTATCCGCCCAACAATCAGGTTATCAAAGATATCAGCCTCTCCTTCTTCTATGGGGCCAAAATTGGCGTGCTCGGCCTGAATGGGTCGGGTAAGTCGACGCTGCTGCGCATCATTGCCGGCGAGGAGACCGAGTTCAACGGTGAGCGCATCATCTCTGACGGCTTCTCAGTCGGCTATCTGGCCCAGGAACCCCGCCTGGACGACGCCAAGACCGTGCGCGAGGTTGTCGAGGAGGGCGTTCAGGGCACCATCGACATCCTGCGCGAGTTTGACGAGATCAACATGCGCTTTGGTGAAGAGATGAGCGATGACGAAATGGATGCGCTGATTGCCCGCCAGGGCGAAGTGCAGGACCAGATCGATGCGCTCAATGCCTGGGATCTTGATTCCCAGCTCGAGCTGGCCATGGACGCGCTGCGCTGCCCGCCGGCCGACACGCCGGTTTCGGTGCTCTCTGGCGGTGAGAAGCGTCGCGTTGCGCTCTGCCGCCTCTTGCTGCAGGAGCCGGATATTCTCCTACTGGACGAGCCGACCAATCATCTCGATGCCGAGTCGGTCGCCTGGCTGGAGCGCCATCTGCAGGAATATGCCGGCACGGTCATCGCCGTGACCCATGATCGCTACTTCCTTGACAACGTGGCCGGCTGGATCCTGGAACTGGATCGCGGTCACGGCATTCCGTGGAAGGGCAACTACTCTTCATGGCTGGGGCAGAAGCAGCAACGCCTGGCCCAGGAAGAGAAGGCCGAATCCCAGCGCCAGAAGACGCTGCAACGCGAGCTGGATTGGCTCAACATGGCGCCCAAGGCGCGTCAGACCAAGAGCAAGGCGCGCATCAACGCCTACAATGACCTCTTCTCCCAGAATATGGAGAAAGCGCGCGAGGAGCGGGAGATCTACATTGCGCCCGGCCCGCGCCTGGGCGATGTCGTGATCCACACCGAGAATGTCGCCAAGGCCTTTGGCGATAATCTGCTCTATGAGGATCTGACCATCGACGTGCCGCCCGGCGCCATCGTCGGCATCATCGGGCCCAACGGCGCGGGCAAGACGACCCTCTTCCGCATGATCGTCGGCCAGGATACGCCCGATGAGGGAACCTTTACCGTCGGCGACACGGTCCAACTGGCCTACGTCGACCAGAGCCGCGACGACCTCGATCCCGACAAGACCGTCTGGGAGGAGATCTCCGAGGGCAACGAGCAGCTCAAGCTGGGCGACCGGCTGGTCAACTCACGCGCCTACGTTTCACGCTTCAACTTTGGCGGCACCGATCAGCAGAAGAAGGTGGGCGGCCTTTCCGGCGGTGAACGCAACCGCGTCCATCTCGCCAAGTTGCTCAAGGCGGGCGCCAACGTCGTCCTGCTGGATGAGCCGAGCAACGACCTGGACGTCAACACCCTACGTGCGCTGGAAGATGCCCTGGAAGCCTTTGCCGGCACCGCGCTCATCATCTCCCATGATCGCTGGTTTCTGGACCGCGTCGCGACCCACATTCTGGCCTTCGAAGGCGACAGTCAGGTTGTGTGGTATCCGGGCAATTACAGCGAATATGAAGAGAACCGCCGCGAGCGCCTGGGCGCCGACGCCGATCGCCCCCATCGGATTACGTATCGCAAGCTGAAGCGGTAGGGCCTCATCCTGCTCTGGCGCTTCAGGCGCCAAAGCTGTCCTTCTCCACGGCGTGGAGAAGGACGCGTAGCAGCCGTCCAGGCTGCGAAGCAGGATGAGGCGAAGTGCGGCGACCCACATTCTGGCCTTCGAAGGCGACAGTCAGGTTGTGTGGTATCCGGGCAATTACAGCGAATATGAAGAGAACCGCCGCGAGCGCCTGGGCGCCGACGCCGATCGCCCCCATCGGATTACGTATCGCAAGCTGAAGCGGTAGGGCCTCTCCTGCTCTGGCGCTTCGGCGCCAGTGTCCTTCTCCCGCCGTGGAGAAGGGGGAGGCAGGATGAGGCGAAGTGCGGCGACCCCATTCTGGCCTTCGAAGGCGACAGTCAGGTTGTGTGGTATCCGGGCAATACAGCGGAAGAGGCCCGATCCCCCCATCGGATTACGTATCGCAAGCTGAAGCGGTAGGGCCTCATCCTGCTCTGGCGCTTCAGGCGCCAAAGCTGTCCTTCTCCACGCCGTGGAGAAGGACGCGTAGCAGCCGTCCAGGCTGCGAAGCAGGATGAGGCGAAGTGCGGCGACCCACATTCTGGCCTTCGAAGGCGACAGTCAGGTTGTGTGGTATCCGGGCAATTACAGCGAATATGAAGAGAACCGCCGCGAGCGCCTGGGCGCCGACGCCGATCGCCCCCATCGGATTACGTATCGCAAGCTGAAGCGGTAGCGCGGGGACTCACTGCAGTAACCTAGAAGACACAACAGCGGATGGAGATAGGAACGGATACGGCAGGTCCTCCGTCTGCACGGGGTAGTATCCGCTCCTTTCGGGGAGCCCCTTGGGCCCCGCTGTTGTCTTCGGTGATTACAGCGGATGGAAAGAGGACCAGATAGGGCAAGGGCTCGATTCACCGACGTTGACACCATGCCTCTCGTGGCGTATCGTTAGTGCATGGAAGGCCGAGGCTTGGTTATGGAAGCCAATGATTAACAAAGCCGATGGTCAACAACGCCGATGGTCAACAAAGCACGTGAAGATCAAGATCGGACGCAAGAAATGGATCAGTCCCAACAACCCGATGAGCCCACCCAACCCGACGAAACGACCCAGTCCGACCCAAAGCCCAAGGCGGCTGACCCCGCTCAGCCCGTGGTGCTGATCGAGATTTCGCCCACGGTGGACGATCTCTACGGCGAAGAGGTCATGCGCGACGTCTTTACCGACCGCGTTAAGGAGTTTACGACTGCGCAGCTGGACCACGCCTTTGCGACGGCCAGGCTGCTCGCCCGCCAGACGCGCCGGATGATTGCCGAACTGGAGGCGGAATCGCCCGACGACGGCCTGAACTCGGTCGAGGTCGAGTTTGGCGTCAAGTTTAACGGCGAGCTGCAGGCCTACATTGCCAAGGCCAATGCCGAGGCCAGCATGACCATCAAACTCACCTGGCAGATCGCCGAGGAGTGACCCCCGTGGACGCACCCCGCGCCCGCATCCTCATTTTGGAAGCCAATCCGTTGGGCTTGCCCCACCTCCGTCTGACCAAGGAGCTGAAGGAACTACAGCGCGCGTTGAAGCCGTGTGGCTTCGAAGTGCAGTTTGGGCATTGGGCATGCCGTCGAGGCCGGCGAGGTGCAGACGCTCTTGCGGGAGCACGAGCCCGACATCCTCCACTTTGCCGGCCACGGCACGCCCGATGGTCGCCTGGTTGCGGAACGTGCCGACGGACGGCCCGACGCCATCCCCATGGACGCACTGGCCGAAGCCCTGGCCCTCTACAACCGCAGCCACGGCAACCGCCTGCGCCTGGTCGTGCTCAACGCCTGCTACTCGGCCCGCCAGGCGGAAAAATTGGCTCGTGCCGTCGACTGCGTGATCGGCGCTGCCAAGCCCCTGCCGGATCGCAGCGCAATTGCCTACGCAACCGAATTTTATCAAGCTTTGGGTGACGGTGAAACGGTCAATGCCGCTTTTGACAGCGGACTCAACCAGGTCAAGCTGAAAAAGCTTCCTCCACTGGATGCGGTACTTGTCCCACCCGTCTATCGATCCGGCGTCGATCCGCAGACTGTCGTCTTTGCACAGCGCCTCAGCGCAGCGCATGCTGAGTATCTGCGCCACTGGTTCGAACAGAAGTGGGCCACCATGCCCGGCCTGCTCTTTGGCCAGCTCGACAAACCCGTCAAGCTGCTCGACGTCTATGTGCCGCTGCCGGTGGACGCACGACTCGTCACCGAAGACAACGAGCAAAACGGCGTCGATTGGGCGCTGCGGACCGGTCGCTACGAGGAGGCCGGCGGGGATGCAGCGTTCGAGGATCTGGGCGAGGCGGAAGGCGCGACACGTGAGCGACGCCTCCACGAATGGCCTGCCTTGAATGTAGACGAGTCGATGCTTGCGCCGCTGGCTGAGCGCTGGATCGTGCAGCGCCAAAATGGCGAGGGCGACGACAGGGTGTGGCAGCTTATGGCTGAGCACGCGGCGGCCCTGCAGCCGCGCTTTGTGCTCGTGGGCGATCCGGGTAGCGGCAAGAGTAGCTTCTTGCGACATTTGACCCTCTGCACGGCAGGGGAGCTGTTGCGGCGCGACGGCGACCCCCACGTACCCCACGACGCCCGGCTGGCTGCGCTGCCCGACTGGCTGCCGGGTGCGTTTACGCCGCTCTACATTGAGCTGTATGGGTTTTTTGCCGGTGATCGTTGGGCGCTGCCCGAAGATGAGGACGCACCGGTCTCATCCGTGACGCCTAACGACTTCTGGAACTACATCACCGATCATTTGCCCCCATATCTGCCGTCTGACACTGCCGGCGAGTTAAGGCGACTTTTTCGATCCGGGCAGCTGCTGATTATGCTCGATGGGCTCGATGAAGTGCCAAGCGCCTCGGACACTCGCCGTCGCGAGCAGGTCAAACAATTGGTTACAGTGGTTACGCAGTATGAAAATCGCGTCCTCGTCACCAGTCGCAGACATGCCTATCGCAGCGGCGATTGGACGCTGGACGGCTTTGGGCGAACCGAGTTGATCGACCTGCAGCCTGCTCAGATCGAAGCGCTAACCCGCAAGGTCTTCTCCCACGTCCTGCAACCCGATTGTGTTGAAGACCAGCGCGCCTTTTTGGCCGAGCTTGAGGACGTGCGCGAGGATCTACGCACCAATCCGCTCTTTTTTACCCTGCTGGCCCAAATCTGGCTGCGACCACCACGCGCTCATTCTCTGCCCGCCACGCGGGGCGAGCTTTACCGGCGCGCCGTTGACCTGCTGTTGGAGGACTGGATTTTTCATCGACGGGGCGAGCCATCGATTGCGGACGAACTTGAGCTCAAAAAGAAGGATCTGCGCATCGTCCTGCAGCTGCTGGCGCTGCGTAAGCAGAATGAGAGCGAGCCCAACGATGACACAGTCGACATCACTGAAGAGGAATTGCTCTTAGCAATTACGCAGGTTAAGAGAGGACGGATCGATCCTGACCAGATCATTCGTCATCTCGAAGAAATCGCAGGCATTCTTTTTGAAAAAGGCCAGCAGCTTGAGCGCAGGCCCGGTATCTTTATTTCGGGCATGCCGCGCCATTTCCGCTTTCTGCACCGCTCTTTTCAGGAGCATCTGGCCGCATGTGAATTGCTCTACGCAGCGCACGAACGGCGTCGTCCGCCCCCACCGCAGCCACCTTTCCCCCAGGGGTTAACCAACCTGGTCCTGGAGCGACCGGACCTGTGGCTTAACGTGGCTCACCTGGCCGCAGATGAACTGCACTACCAGAAGCGCAGAGAGGACATTGCGCAACTGATCGATGCCCTGGCGCAGCCCTATGATCAGACGCTCTCTGCCGGCGAGGAGTCGCAGGCAAGCCGAGAAAGGGCGCAGGCCGCGCTGCTGGCCCTGGCCGTTGCCACGGAACAGGGGTTGCTTGCGCCTGCTGCGGCTGGCTCGCGCCTCGCCGTCCTGGACCGCCTACGCAGGGTGGCGACCCATCTGCTGACCAACATTGATGCCTTGCCCGACCCAGCCGAGCGCGACAAAGCGGGCAAGGCGCTGGCCTTGCTGGGCGATGAGCGGCCCGGCGTGGGGCTGCGTGCGGACGGCCTGCCGGACGTTGACTGGGTCGAGATTCCCGGCGGCTCTTTTTCCTATCAAGAAGGGGAAGAACGGACGCTTGATCGATTCTGGATCGCACGCTATCCGGTGACCTACAGACAGTTTCAGGCTTTTGTCGATGATCCGGTAGGTTTTCCCAACCAGCAATGGTGGAAGGGACTCTCCGCATCTGACGCGCACAGGGAAGCGGCGGGTGAGCAGCGTTTCGAGTTTTGGAATCATCCAAGAGAGCGGGTGAGCTGGTATGACGCAGTGGCCTTCTGTCGCTGGCTGACGGCGCAGGCCGCGACGCAGCCGGCGCTGTTGCCACGCCTGCCGCAGGATGCCGCCGGCATGACGTGGCAGATCACGCTGCCCACCGAGGAGCAGTGGGAGAAGGCGGCCCGGGCCGCCACGGGGTGGCGCTATCCGTGGGGCGATGCCTACGAATCAGGGTACGCCAATATCGATGAAACGGTCCGTGATGTCGGCAAGCACTACTTGCAGTCGACCAGCGCCGTGGGCATGTATCCACAGGGTGCGTCACCCTATGGCCTGCTGGACATGAGCGGCAACGTCTGGGAGTGGTGTCTAAACGAGTACAGCGACCCCTCGCGGACGCAAGCGGATGGCGACAATAGTCGCGCCCTGCGGGGCGGGTCGTGGCTCGACAATCATGACTATGCGTCCGCCGTGCGCCGCGACAACGGCAGCCCGCACTATCGCTTCGACAGCGGCGGTTTTCGGGTTTGTGCGGTCCTGGTCCCTATCAGCTCTGCGCACTGATCCTCTGCGCTCTGAACTCTGACTTTGCGGGCGCATTGCGCCCGCCGGGGGTTGCAAGGGGGCGGAGCCCCCTGCGCACGCCGCTGGAAGAAGTCCGACTTTTCAAAAAAGTCGGACTTCTGGCGTACGCAACATCGTGCTACACTCTACCTGCCGGCCCTTGCGGTCGGTCAGGTCGTCCGGGCACCTGCGGGGCGGGTCGTGGAACAACAATCATGACAATGCGTCCGCCGTGCGCCGCAACAACAACAACCCGCACAATCGCAACAACAACAACGGTTTTCGGGTTTGTGCGGTCCTGGTCCACATACTTCGGTCCCTTCTCTGGCGGCGCAGATGAACGCGCCGCGACCCGCCACGCAGCCGCGTAGGCGGGTTCCAGCAATGCCGCGCTCACCGGCGCAGCCGGTCGGCCGGTCGAGGCGAAGGAGAAGTATAGCGCCGGGCTGATCTGGCCCGCACGCACTCAGGCGATACGGGGCGTCGCCCGCGTCGGGCGCATACAAAAAACGGGGCGCACAGTTGGTGCGCCTCGCCCCTTCTATCTCCACGCGTCAGCGCCGCCGCGTGGTCCGCAGCCAACCGCCCAGCAGGCGACCAATCTCGGCTACCATGCGACTCACGTGTTCATACTGCCCACTGCTCAGCCAGCCCCACTGCCGGGCAAGGCGCAGATAGAGCCGTAGCTTGTTCAGATGCGCATCGGC
>CALNXY010000004.1:0-275091 GCA_942490705.1 uncultured Caldilineaceae bacterium
AAGAACAGTGAGATCGTGTGAGATCACAAAGGAGGCATGATGAGCGCGGTACGTGTACTTGTGGGCACCAGCAAGGGGGCGTTTATCCTCACCGCTGACGGCGCACGCACTGACTGGACGGTGAATGGGCCCTTCTTCGGCGGTTGGGAAATCTATCATCTCAAAGGCTCGCCGGCTGAACCGAATCGGCTCTATGCTGCACAGTCGAGCGGCTGGTTTGGGCAGGTCGTTCATCGTTCGGACGACGGCGGCGCGACGTGGGAGACTGTGGGCAATGACTTCGTCTACGACGGCGTGCCCGGCACCCATCAGTGGTATGACGGCACGCCCCATCCCTGGGAGTTCAACCGCGTCTGGCATTTTGAGCCATCCCTTACCGACCCGGACACCGTCTACGCCGGCGTCGAGGATGCTGCACTCTTCCGCTCGACCGACGGCGGTCAAACCTGGGGCGAGCTGTCTGGGTTGCGTAAGCATGGTACCGGCGCTTTGTGGCAGCCAGGGGCCGGGGGCATGTGCCTCCACACCATTCTGCTCGATCCCCAGAAGCCTGACCGGATCTACATCGCTATTTCGGCGGCCGGCGCCTTCCGCAGCGATGATGCAGGCGAGAGCTGGCAGCCCATCAATCGCGGGTTGAACTCGGAGTATATCCCCGAGCCCGAAGCCGAAGTCGGCCACTGCGTGCATCACATGGCGCTCCATCCGGATCGGCCCAACGTGCTCTTTATGCAGAAGCATTGGGACGTCATGCGCAGTGACGATGCCGGCGATTCCTGGTACGAGGTCAGCGGCAATCTGCCGTCAGACTTTGGCTTTGTAGTCGATGTGCATGCCCATGAGCCCGACACGGTTTACGTTGTGCCCATTAAGAGCGACTCAGAGCATTATCCGCCCGAAGCCAAGCTGCGCGTCTATCGCAGCCGCACCGGCGGCAACGAGTGGGAAGCGCTGACCAAAGGCCTGCCGCAGCAGGACTGCTACGTCAATGTCCTGCGTGACGCCATGGCCGTGGATACGCTCGATCCGTGCGGCGTCTACTTCGGCACAACGGGCGGCCAGGTCTACGCATCGGCCGACGGCGGTGACTCCTGGATCGCCATCGTACGCGATCTGCCCAAGGTGCTCTCAGTCGAAGTGCAGACCTTGCCATGATCCGCGTAAAGCTCCCTGCACATCTGCGCAACATGGCTGGCGTGGGCTCTGAAGTGACAGTCAACGTGGATGGTCCCGTCACGCAGCGCAGCGTGCTTGATGCGCTGGAGACTCAGTACCCCATGCTGCGCGGCACGATCCGCGACCAGACGACGCAACAGCGCCGGCCCTTTCTGCGCTTCTTCGCCTGCCAGGAGGACCTCTCCCACGAGTCACCGGATGCGCCCTTGCCCGAGGCGGTGGCAACGGGCGCGGAGCCCCTTTTCGTGATCGGCGCGATTGCCGGCGGGCGCACTTTGGTGTAAAACTGTAGGCATTGAGACGCGTTTTACAAGCTTATCCCGGAGACGAGCGCAGCGTATGAAGACGCCTGGGAACGCCGAGCCCCAGCTTGGCCCGTGCTTTGCCAGCCGAGCTGGGGCTCGGCGTTCCCAGAGGTGACTATGCCGTTCGATTATCAGGTTTTGGGTTCGTAAATGGTTATTGATTGGATAGTGTTCACATGATTCTTCGTCCCTTTGGGGCCAGCAACTATATGGTGACCCCGCTTGGCCTGGGCATGGCCGCGCTGGGCCGGCCCGGCTACATCACCTTGGGCCATGGTGACGACCTGAACCAGGCCTACGAGGTTGCGGCGATGGCGAGCCACGCGCATGCGGTGCTCGATGCCGCGTGGGACTTGGGCATCCGCTACTTTGACGCCGCTCGCTCGTATGGCCGCGCCGAGGCGTTCCTGAGCAGTTGGCTGACGGCTAAAGAGATTGCGCCCGCGGAAGATTTTGTCGCTTCGAAGTGGGGATATACCTACACCGCGGATTGGCAGGTGGAGGCCGACCAGCATGAGGTCAAAGAGCACTCGTTGCCCGTGCTGACGCGCCAGTGGCAGGAATCTCAATCGCTACTGGGTGATCATCTGCGGCTATATCAGATCCATTCGGCGACGTTTGCCAGCGGCGTGCTGGACAATGCCGCCGTACTCGACGAACTGGCGCGGCTCAAAGCCGACGGCCTGCTGATCGGGCTCTCGCTTAGCGGCGCCGACCAGGGCGATGTGCTGCGTGCTGCCTTAGGCGTGCAGGTGGATGGCGTGGGACTGTTTGACGCAGTGCAGGCGACATGGAACTTGCTCGAACCATCGACGGGCGCGGCACTGGCCGAGGCTGCTGCTGCGGGGTGGGGCGTGGTCGTGAAAGAGGCGCTGGCCAATGGCCGCCTTACGCCGCGCAACGAAGAGCCGGCCTTTGCGACGCAATTGGCGCTACTCCAGGCCCAGGCAGGCCGGCTTGGCGCCACGGTTGATGCGTTGGCGCTGGGCGCAGTGTTGGCACAACCCTGGTGTTCCGTTGCTTTGAGTGGCGCGGCCACTGTCGAGCACCTGGCGTCCAACGTGGCGGCGCTGACCGTCCCGTGGGATGAGGAAGCAGCCGCGAGTTTGGCCCATTTGGTCGAGATGCCGGAAGCGTACTGGCAGAAGCGCAATCAGCTTGCATGGAACTGACCTACACCAAACAAAAAAGCGGGCGCTGGAATAGTAGCTTCCAGCGCCCGCTTTTCAGTTAATCAGATTGCGGTCAATCTAGGACTTACGGCGAGTGACGAAAGCCGCACCGATCAGGCCCAGGGCAATAACGGCCAGGACTGGAATCGTGTTGCCAGGCAGGCTTGCACCCGTCACGGGCAGGGTGGTGGGCTCGGGCGACGTCATGGAACCCTCTTCCATGGCTTCTTCAGTCGGCTCCGGCGTCATTTCTGCTGCGGGCGCCTCTTCCATGGCTTCCTCGGTTGGCGCTGGCGTTGCTTCTGCCTCCTCCATGGCCTCCTCGGTTGCTACTGGTGTCGCTTCTGCCTCTTCCATCGCTTCTTCGGTCGCCGCTGGCGTTGCTTCCGCATCAGCCGTCTCGGCTGCGGCTTCCAGCTGGGGAATCAGGACGGCGTCAATGACGTGAATCACGCCATTTGTTGTTTCAATGTCGGTGGCAACGATGTTGGCGTTGTTGACCATGGCGCCGCTATCGGAGATGGTGAAGACGACGGTGTCGCCATTGACCGTGGCAACTTCCAAGCCGTCGGACAGGTCGCTGGCCATCACTTTGCCAGGAATCACATGATAAGTCAGAATATCAGTCAATGCGCCCTGCGGATCGGCCAGGAGCGACTCCACGGTTCCGGCAGGCAAAGCGGCAAAGGCAGCGTCGGACGGCGCAAAGACGGTGAACGGTCCTTCGCTCTTCAGCGTTTCAACCAGGCCGGCGGCATCCACCGCAGCGACCAGCGTTGAGAAATCGCCTGCTGCGACGGCAGTGTCAACGATGTCGGCATCCTGGGCATTGGCAACGCCGGCAAACGGCGCCAGGAAAAGGGCGGCCACGAGCATCAGGCCAATGGATAACCAAGCTTTCTTCATGTGATTTTTCCCCTTTGTGGAGTATGAGTGGGTGTGCTGTTGTCAATCGGTAACGACATGAACCTACTTACGCAAGGCAATTATAAATCATTTGCATAAACTTTGCACGTTTACTATACCTGCGGTTTTGCCGCCAAACTGGTAGCTCTCATCCATTGTTAGCGCGTATGCGTGAGGTTGCATGGGCGCGTGCTAGACTGGCACTTCTGCAACCTGTTGCGGCCACTCTGCGTATTGATCGTTGATCAAGGACGCCGGCTCCGCCCAGAAACTCTTCGGTCCGCCTGCGCGGCGGCCGCGCACACGGAATAGAACACACGGAATAGAAGAGGTCAGGAATTATGGTGGCACCGCGCTGGCGAAAAGTAATTTTCGATTTGTGGGATCACAAAGTGCGCACGCTGTTGGTGGTGCTCTCCATCGCCGTCGGCGTCTTTGCCGTGGGCATGATCGCCGGCTCGCGTTCGATTTTGGCGCGAGAACTGCATGCAAGCTGGAATGCCGTCAAGCCGGCGAGTGCCGTACTCTACACCGGCCGTTTTGATGAAGAGCTGCTCTGGTCCGTACGCAATATGCCCGAGATTGCCGCGGCTGACGCACGCCTGGAGGTTGGCGTACGCTTCAAGACGCTGGCGGCTGATGCCGATCCGGATGCCACTCCCTGGCGCAACCTGCGCATTATCACCGTTCCTGACTACGACGACATACGCGTCTTCGAGTTGACGCCACAGACAGGCGCATGGCCGCCGCCCGAGAACCAAATCGTCATTGAACGCGCCTCGCTGGAATGGATGGGCGTCGCGCAGGGCGATGAGATCCTGATCGAGCTGAGCAACGGTAAAGAGCGCAGACTGACCGTGGCGGGCACGGCGCACGATATCATGCAGCAATCCGGCGGCTGGACCGGGCAGGGCGTCGGCTACATCAGTCCGGCGACGCTGGACTGGTTTGGCATGGAACGCACCTATGGTCAGCTCTACTTGGTCACCGCGCAAAACCAATTCGACGTACCCCACATTCAGGCTGTGGCCGAAGATGTTGCCAATCGCGTAGAGAAAGCCGGACCCACGGTCTACTACACCTGGATCGAGACGCCAGGCCTGCATCCAGCGGACACCGACGTCAAGCCAATCATGCTGATTCTGGGCGTACTCGGCGCGATGTCGCTTGTGCTCAGCGGTTTCATGGTCACCAACGCGCTCCAGGCGCTGCTGACGCAGCAGGTGCGGCAGATAGGCGTGATGAAGGCGCTGGGCGCACAACGCCGGCAGATCATGGGGACTTACTTTGCATTTGTGGGGTTGCTGGCCGTGATGGCGCTCGCCATCGGTATTCCGCTGGGGACGATGGGCGCCTTCGCGCTGGCGAACTATATCGCGGATCTGGTCAACTTTGATATCGCCTCCTATGCGATTGACCCCCAGGTTTGGCTACTGGAGCTGGCCGTCGGGCTGGGCGTGCCCTTGATCGCCGCCTTTGTGCCCATCCGCGGCGCCACCAACACCACCGTACGCGAGGCGCTCAGCGATCAGGGCATGAATCTGCGTGCCCGCGGTTCGTTTATTGACCGCATGCTGCGACGCGTTCGCGGCCTCTCCCGGCCCTACATCCTTTCCATGCGCAACACCTTTCGCCGCAAGACGCGATTGCTGTTGACGCTCACGACGCTGATTCTGGGCGGCGGCATCTTCATCGCCGTCTTCACCGTACGCGCTTCGCTGCTCACAACGCTTGACGGCATGTTCGACTATATCGACTATGACGTTGTGGTGAGCTTCCCGCGCGGGCATCGCGCCGACCGCCTGCTGGACCATGCCCTGGTCGAGCCGGGCGTGGTCGCAGCTGAGGGGTGGCGCTTCAATTCAGTGCGGCGTATCCGCGACGACGGCACGGAGAGCATGAACATTGGCCTGCGCGCGCCGGCCGAGGAGAGCGCGCTCGTCAATCCCACGCTGGTGGAGGGCCGCTGGCTGCTGCCGGGCGACACGAACGCGGTGGTCGTGAACACGATCTTGCTGCGCGAAGAACCGGACATCGGCGTGGGTGATCAGATTACGCTTAAGATCGAAGGCGAAGAGTCGGCTTGGGTCGTGGTGGGCCTGGTCAAGGGTACGCCGCCCGAACCCCAGGTCTACGTCAACCAGCGCCACTTCTCGGAACTCGTGGGCGGTGTGGGCCGCATTGGCGTCGTCTTCGTCGTGACCGATCAGCACGATCTCGCCACCCAGACGCGCGTGGCCGAGAATCTGGAAGCACGCTTTGAGGCTGCCGGCATTGAGGTGAGCGACGCCGAGACCAGCGCCACGGAAGAGGGGCAGATCATCAACCAGTTCAATGTGCTGATCGGCTTTCTGCTCATCATGGCCGTTTTGCTCGCGGTCGTCGGGGCAATCGGGCTCATGGGCGCCATGAGTCTCAACATCATTGAACGCACGCGCGAGATCGGCGTGCTCCGTGCCATCGGGGCCGGCAACAGCAGCATCTTTCGCATCGTCACGGCCGAGTCGTTGCTGATTGGCGCCATCAGCTGGGCGGCAGCGGTTGTTGTCTCCATCCCCCTGGGGCTGGCGATGAACCGGCTTGTGGGCGACGCGATCATGGAAGCGCCCCTGATCTATCGCTTTTCAGTCGGCGGCGTGCTGATCTGGCTGGCGCTGATCGCGGTGCTCTCCTTTGTAGCCAGTCTGCTACCGGCCCGCAGCGCGACCAGCGTCAGCGTGCGCGATATCCTGGCCTACGAGTAGGGACGTGGGAAGCTGATCATCGCTTGCCTCCCGAAAAACTTGAGCGGGACTTCCCCGATACGCCCGAGCCTAGGCGGTCGGCGGCCGGCTGCTGTTCCAGATGTCGCGATGCCACTTCCACGCACCACTTGGCAGCCGCCTCCAGATGACGATGTACTTGCCTTCGTCAACCACTGCGCCATCTTCAACCTTGAGCGTATAACGACCGACTTCGTGGGCGTGCTCTCCCATGTGCTCCAACTCCACAGTCTCCAGCGTTGCGCCGGTTATGCCCATATCGAGCACGCCTTGCCACAGGGCGGCAAGTGCAACGTGCCCGCTGACTACCTCGCCATTGGGCGGTAAAGCCTGGCCATCTTCCGTATAGATTTCGGCCATGGCACGTGCGTTCCCAGCGGAAAATGCGGCCAGGAACTGCCCATTGACTGCGGCAATCGACTCTCGAAAAGCTGTCATGATCAAGCCTCCTCTGCGTGAGAATAGATCCGAAACGGGTCGACAATGAGCGACGTACCAGAGCGTAGGCCATGCGTGGCGACAGATTGGCTACAAGAGATCGGTGCGGTTGCCGAGTGCGGTGACCGCGGCGTGCAGGCCACTGGCGATCGCACCGTCGAGGTAGCCGCCGCCTACGGGCGAGATCTCTGTGCCGGCCAAGTGGAGACGACCTGCCAACTGTGGCGCTTGCAGGAGCGGGTGGCCGTAGCGGGGATGCTGGCCGGCGTGGGGCCCTGGCTGCGAGCCATTCGTGAAGCGCTCACGCGCCCAGTCCATTTCGGCATAGCCGGTGGGCCGCGCGCCCTCTGGGCCAAAGAGTCGCGTCACCTGAGCAATCACTGCAGCTTGTCGTTCATCGGCTGGCAGGTTGCGTGCGCCGCTGCCATCGCCGATCCAGCCGAAGAGCGCGCCGCTTGCGCCATCCTGCGGCGACGCGTCGTGAAATTGCTGCACCGGCCCGGCATAGCTGAGCGCCGTGCCGGAGAGGCCCTGCTCGCGCCAGAAGGGCTGCGTATAGGTGACAACCACCTTCATGGCCTGGCCCATCCACGTTGGCGTCGCCAGCAGGGCGGCCTCCACGTTGGCGGGCAGGGGCGGACCGTAGCGTACGGTCGTGGCCGCAAGGTGGGGCGGCAGCGTCATGACGACGTGTTGAGCGCGCAAGATGAGCGCCTCACCGCCGTGACTGACGTGAAGTGCCAGACAGTCGTCTTCCTGGCTGATAGATTTGACGCAATGATCGACCCATACGGAATCAGCCACCAATTGTTGGTGCAAAAAGCTGATCAATGCACCGACTCCGCCGTCGATGCGATAGGAGACCGGTTGTTGCCAGTTGGGTGGGAAGGCTTGTGGTGGCTCTGTGTGATCCCGTTCGAAGACAGCCAGACCGGCTTCATACTGCTCGAACACGGCCAGGCCGGCTTCGTCGACGAGGCCAGCGATGTGCGGTTGGCCAGCCCAGAACCAGGCTGGTCCCAGGTCATAGATGCCCTCTGCCCCGACAGGTGTCAGGGAGAGGATACGCCCGCCCATGCGCTGTCGCGCTTCCAAAACGATGGTCTCAACCCCGCTGGCTTGCAGGCGGCGCGCAGCGCTCAGCCCGGCCAGACCGGCGCCGACTACGATTACTTCGTGGCGGGTCATGCTGGATTTTCCCGGGTCATGCGTTCGTCACCATTTCCTGTTCGCAGTGCTGCAGGCAGCGGCGCTGTGATGCAATCGCCGGCATCATGGGCCCGCCTGCACGAATGCGTGCTCGCCAGCAGGCTGCCGGAGAGACCAAAAGGATAGACCGCTAATTGCGCGGAGTGGGCCGAAACAGCCGGATTTTTTTCAACGCGCAACCCCTAGGCGTCAGGTGATAGTCATAGCGCACCGGGCCAAGGAATCATTGTAGCGATGGCGGTCCACCGTCATCATATCGCGCACAATCAGCAACGTCCACTTATCGCCGGCCAGATCCTGGATTGCGGCAATGGACAGGGAGAACGGAGCATAGCGGCACTTTTCGAACATTTGTTCTTGATTGTCGCGACTTGATGTTGTATGCTAGTGATGTGCCAAGCTTACAATGATAGATTGCCCAGTAGGCACGCCGTCGCGCGAACAATCCGGCACGTGGGCGTGCTTACTCATCAATTTACATTTGACACGACACTAGCGCAGGGAGGCGTACGTAACCCGACAAATCGTGGCGGCAGCCGGTCGGTATACGACAGCGGAGCCCAGGGGGCTCCCCGAAAGGAACGGATACTGCGCTGTGGTTGATCGCCACACGCGTTGTCGGCAGGACGGCTGCTGTATCCGTTTTTTTCTTCATCCGTTGTTGTGTACGGGGCTGTCCTTCCACGCGTTTCCATATCGACGGCCTGGCTCCATTCAATGGGGCGCGCAGCAGTCCAGCCACGGCATTCATGCATGGGCAGCCGCCGTGGCAAATCGTGCCGGATCACCGATACGTGCCCGGCACAAGATGTGGTAAGCGGGTCCGCCTCAATCCGCTGCACCCCTGCAAATCCGCGGTCTATCCTGCGAAAGGAGCAAACAGATGACAGCACATGATCCAACGGCCTTCTTCTGGGAGGTTGCCACGCCGCTGCTGGCCAATGGCAGCGTTAGCAAGAGCACCATGATGGGGTTTCCCTGCCTGCGCGTACATGGCGACTTTTTTGCCTCGGCCGAACCGAAGAGCGGCGATCTTATTGTCAAATTGCCTGCCGATCGCGTGCAAGCACTCATCGATGGCGACGCAGGAGAGCCCTTTGCGCCCAATGGCCGGCGCTTCCGGGAATGGGTGCGGGTGGTGGAGCGAGATGCTGGTCAATGGCGCGACTTGATCGATGAAGCACGCGGCTTTGTTGCAGGTGACGCGTAAGCGGTTGATTCAACCCGTTGCTATTGCTGGTGGACGGACAAAAAAAGAGGGCCGGCGATCGCCGGCCCTCTTTTTCTTTGTGGAGATGGCGGGAATCGAACCCGCGTCCGAAACATTTGTCCAGAGACGTCTACAAGCTTAGTCGCGCATTTGGTGTTTCACGGGGCGGACTCCGTGCGACAGGATTCACATGCCCAGCTAGCCGATTAGTCTTAGGCAGCCTTATCGGCGTTTAGCTACCGCAGCCCTTCAGTGTATGACGGCTACTACCTAACCTGCGAGCACCATCAGATAGGCCGTGACCCCTAGGGGTCAGTTCACTAGCTTACGCAGCCATCGCCATGGAGGGCGTCTGGACGGTAGGCATAGCAAACAGTTTGCCGTTGTTGGCATTTGTAGTGTTTGCGCCTTTTTTACGTAGCCGACGCTCTACGGCTTGCAATCAAAGAACGACCTGCCCCGTCGAAGCCTGTCATCCCCATATCGAACTACAGTATAGCACATATGGTCGGATTGTACAAGAAAATGACGGGTGCATTTTCGACCCTTCAATTCTAGGGAAGCCTGCCGCGGCTGACACCTGCCCCGCTCAGGATGGGACAGTCGCCCCTGTTCAGCTGCCGTTGATGATGGGATGATTGTGCTGCTGTCGGTGGTGATGATTGCTGCCGCCATTGAACAGGTGCTGCGCCTCTTCCCTGCAAGAGACGCCGCCATCTTGGCCATCTTGGCCAAGCGAATCGACGGTGCAGGATCGCCTAGGAGGGGGTCCACGTGATGGAAGGACGAACCGGACAATCCGTGGGCGAGCTCAATCACGAACTGCGCTTGACGACCCGCGAACTTGCGCTCGTGGTGGAGATCGCCAACTTGCTGGTCATGCCGCTGGCACTGGAGGAGCGGCTCCGCCGTGCGCTGGCGCGAATCGCCGAGAACCTTTCTTCCATTGACGCCGGTCTGATTTTGCTGGTCGATGACGGGAATAGCACAGCCAGCCTGAACGCAGCCAATTCGGAGTTTTCGGGCATGGAGTTGGCCGGCGCAGACGCAACCACGACGATCGTCCACACCGGCTTTGTCAATGTGGAGTCGCATTCACCAATCCGATCTCGATATGACCAAGCGCGTACCTTGGCACAGCGCAGCATGGCCGAGGGGCAAGCGTTGTGCCACCATGCTGATGGGGAGGTGTTGGCCATGGCCGCGGAGCTTGCACTGCTACAGCGGCTCTGCCGCGGGCATACTACGCCCACGTGCTTCATCGCCGTACCGCTCTTTGCCTATGATCGTGTCATCGGTAGCTTGGCATTGGCTCGATTGCGTGCCAGCGAGCATCCACTCAGCGTCGATGAGCTGCAACTCCTCACCGGCATCGCCCACCAACTCGGGTTGTCCGTTCACAATGCGCTGCTTTTTCGACAAGTAAATGCACGCCAAGCACATCTGTCCAATCTCCTGAGCGCTGTCGTCTCCGCCCAGGAGCGGGAGCGGCAACGCATCGCACGGGAGCTGCACGATGCAACAGGGCAAACGTTGACTGCTATCGCGCTGGGATTGCGCGGCATCCAGATGATATCCGCCCATTGTCCTGACTTCCCGGCCCAGCAGGTCGCCGAGTTGGAACGCTTTGCCAACATGGCGCTGGGCGAGCTTCATCAGATCATTGCGGATCTGCGACCGCCTCAGTTAGACGATTTGGGACTGCCGGCAGCCCTGCGCTGGTATGTTCAGGATGTGGGCCGGCGCAACGGACTGAACGCTAGCTTCCACGTTGCCGGGAACGCACAGCCGCTGCTGAACGAGTATGAGGTCGTGCTTTTTCGCATTGCGCAAGAAGCGCTCACCAATGTAGTAAAACACGCCGCGGCCGATGATGTGACGGTGACCCTGCATTACGCAACTGACCGCGTGCAACTCAGGATTCAGGATGATGGCCGAGGCTTTCAGGCCGTGAGGCCGCTGAGCGAGCAGCAAGGCTGGGGCCTAACGGGAATCCAGGAGCGGGCGCTGCTACTGGGTGGGCAGAGCAGCGTCGAGAGCGCCATCAATCAGGGCACAACGGTCCGCGTCGTGATTCCGCTGCCGACCATCGCGGATGGAGCGGCCACTGCGGATAGTGGGACCGCCAAAACCAGCATGACAAGCGAGGGCAAGACGAGTAGATGATACGACTACTGTTGGTGGACGATCACAAAATCGTGCGCGCCGGACTGCGCATGTTGTTTCAGGCAGAAGCAGGGATGGAGATTGTGGGTGAAGCGTCCAGCGGTGAAGAGGCACTGCAACTAGTTCGCGAGGTGTGCCCCGATGTGGTCATCATGGACGTAGCCATGCCGGGCATGAACGGCATCGAAGCGACACGCCAGATTCGCGCAGCTTCGCCCCAAAGCAGTGTCCTAGCCCTGACAATGCATGAAGATGAGCAGTACTTCTTTGCCATGTTGCGGGCAGGGGCGTCCGGTTACATCCCAAAGCGCGCCGCGCCTGATGATCTTGTTTCGGCCGTGCGCACCGTGAGTCAGGGAAATGTCTTTCTCTATGCCAGCCTGGCTCGCCATCTCATGCGCGAGCTGGCAGCTGGGCAAGCGGATGCGGCCGGCGCGAAGGCATCAGCCACGTTGACCCCCAGGGAGATTGAAGTGCTGACTTGCATTGCAGAAGGATCGACCAATCGCGAGATCGGCGTGGACCTGGTGATTAGTCCCAAGACCGTGGATCGTCACCGCGAAAACATCATGACCAAGCTGAATCTTCACAGCCGCGTTGAACTGGTCAAGTATGCAATCGAAAAGGGCATCATTGAACTCGACAGCGAGAAGTGATGTGAGATACGTGCGCCTCATCTGCTGATCGGAACACGAGGCTCCTGTAGACCATGGCGCGCGGCCAGCCGCCCTAGCGCCCAAAGCAAAAGGGCAGGTACCCCAAAGCGCAAGCAACTGAAGAAAACAATGAAGAGGGCGACGTAGAAGATCTGAAGCATGGACATGTTGAGACTCTCGAACGTGTGCAAAACCGGCGCCGCTAAACGACGCAGCATCAATGCATTTAGCGTAGCATCTATCGTCCTCAACATCATCGGTCAAGATCCCCATCTTGATGGCCACAGCGCACGTAGGGGGAATGTCCCATCCGGCATCGGGCATCATACCCATGATGGATGGGAGAAAACACCCACTGCACGCCTCCTTTGCCTTCCAGGCCAGTATTGATAGGGCTCAACGGCTCGATTGACGACCTGCCGACCCCCCTCGCCCGCGACCGACACGCAACCGGTGAAAAAACTACACGGCTTTCGGCGCGTTTTCCCTGAGCCAGGCACAGGCAGAACCTTGCGCTTCAGATTACCCATAGCCCAGATGGCCCACTATAATAGGGAGATGGCGTCCGGCGTGGAGCCGGCTTCCGTCACGGTCATGGTAGGCAATTCGACGCATGACATTCAACAAGCGGGCGCCTTTGCGATCGCGGGGGAGTGGACTCGCCTAGCCGGCTATCGGAGATAGTATGAATAGGCCGCGGATCGCGCGGATTGGTGTGAAACAGCCGGATTTTCTCAGTTTTATCCGCTTGACTCCGCCAGATCCGCGCAATCCACGGCCTTATCTATTGGGGCTTCAATCGGATCTCTTCTGATCGGGTTTTTCATGCATACCAAAGCCTTGCCGTACGTTGGACTGCTCAGCTTCTTTTGGGGCACGAATGTAGTCGCCAGCCGCTTCGGCATCGGCCAATTTGATCCTTTGACTTTTGCCGCCCTGCGCCTCCTGATCGCAACGGCGGCTTTCTTGCTCGTCTTTACGCTGCAGCGTCGGGCCTGGTCTGCGGATGGGACAGTTTGGCGGCATGCTGCGGTCAGCGGTGTGTTGGGGGTGGCGATTCCCATGACCTTCTTCATTCTGTCGCTTCAGTATCAATCCGCCGGCGTGACCAGCATCTATGTCACCGTTACGCCGGCCATCATGGCGATTGCCGCCCACTTTTTTCTGTCCGACGAGCCACTCTCTCCCACCAAAGCCGCCGGCGTCGGGCTGGCTTTGGCAGGCTCACTCTTTCTGGCTCTGCGAGGTGAAAGCGGTCTCGCTGAAGTGGGGCGCGCCAGCCCCCTCGGCTTCATCCTGATCTTTACGGGCGTGTCGTCTGAAGTGGCCAACGCGATCTTTGTGCGTCGCCGCATGCGCGGTATGGACCCGCTTCCAGTCACCGGCATCCGGCTGGCGACAGGCGCCCTGATCACGGCAACGCTGGCGCTCATGCTCGGTGACATGGACTGGGCTATGGTTACGCCGGTCGGGTTTGCGTCCCTAACTTATGCCGCGCTGGTTGGCGCATTGGGCGGCCAGTTTCTAGCGTTCTACATCACCCGGCGTTTTGGCGCCACCGCCTTCTCGTTGGCGGCATACCTGCTGCCCGTTGTCGCTACCGCGCTCGGCGTTCTGCTGCTGGGTGAGATCGTCACTGCTGGTATGGTGATTGGGCTGTTTCTGATCTTTGGGGGCATCTATCTGATCAACCGGCCGCCACGGGCTGTGTATGCGTAGGTAGCCATCCGTAACGTGATTGGCGTGACGCCTCTGGATTGATCCGCTTCAATCCGCCAGATTAGCGTGGATCCGCAGTCTACTCTGCTCAAATCACAAACTGCACCCAAATCTTAATTTTTCGTAGACAGGATGGACTGAGCGTGTTATACTCACGCGGGATGTTGTTTTCTCCGAACGCGTTCCCCCATTTGCCACTTTGCAGGTCATCTTTGGGTCCATTGCTAGATCTTCCCCTTCCTCCAACTTGTAGTCCTGGATCTACCCGACATTGAGTCTGCTCGATCTTCGCTTCGTTCGCGCCTGCGGGCGCATGGAGGACCTTCAATGCTTGACACGTCACGTCGTTTCGGCCGGTTGGCTTTGCGCGCCCTATTGGCTACTTGTTTGATTCTTCCAGCGCTGTTCCTGCTTGCCGTTCAGGTTGCGTCGGCAGAGCCGGCGATCCCGGCAGACACGCCGATTCCCGTCGTTGTGGAGACGGTAGACAGCTGGGACGTTGGCAGCGGTATGGTCTACTGGGGCAAGGATTGCTTCGCTGATGAATTCGGCCGTTCCGGCTACCTCAAGCGTCGCCCTGTGGCAGGCGGCACGCAGCGGACGTTGGAAGTCACGGATGGTTCGAAGTGTGATATGCCCTTCAGCCTCACGGCTGAGGATGATGGCGTCTACTACTTCGATCTATCCGAGGATCGTGTGGAGCGGACGCCCCTGGCGGCTCCATACGCGGCGGAGGTTGTGAGCACGCCGGTCACCGCCGATCTTCCATCTTTCGGCAGCCTGATCGACGTTGCCGGCGACTACGTCTACTGGCCAGTTACTAGCAGCGGCAAGGTATTGCGTGCCTTGCGCAGCGGCGGCGCTTCGGAAGCGGTGGCAACCGGGCTAGATGCGCCCAATTCGATTGCCGTCGTCGGCAGTACGGTCTATATCATCGACAAAGCCGGCGTTTGGTCCACATCCGTCAGCTGCGACACGTTGCCTTGTGCCAAGCAGCGCTTTGTTGATTTTCCAGCCAATACCACAGGCCGTAGCCTGCTCTACCAGCGGGAGCGCTTGGGGCGCTACAGCATTTACTGGGCACAGCGTACCGCCAGCGGCAGCACGCAAACGACATCGATCTTCCGCTATGCCTGTAGTCTTGTCGTCAATTGTAACGCAAATGTTGTTCCGCCGAGCTTGGTGCATGCCGCGCCAAGCGGCTGGGAACTGGGTGGTTTGGCCAGCGATGGCGCCAATCTTTTTTGGACTGAATCACTCGGGATCTTGGGGAATACCGATGGCAAGGTCAAGCGCAAACCGCTCTCAAGTGGCGCGGCCGTGGACATCGCTGTCAACCAAACCGGCATCGACACGCGCCGTCTGAGAATTGTCAACGAGACCCTCTATTTCGCCCGCGTCCACGCCAACCAGGGCATCTATTCGTTGCCGCTAAACGCAGCGGCCATCGTGCGCGATCTCGCTGCCGAGAACCTGGAGGTGACCCAGGCGATCCAGAACCTGGCCAATGCAGCGCCCCTAGTCGCCAACAAACCGACTTACGTACGCGCCTATGGCCGACAACTCAGCGGGCCGAGCACGCCCAGCGTTGACGCGCGCCTGATTGGGACGCGTGGCGGGTCGCCGTTGCCCGGCTCGCCATTGACGGCGCTCAACGGTACCCAATCGCTCGCGACTGGCGGCGCCTATGATCGCTCCCGGCTCAACGACGGCTGGCTCTTCCGCCTGCCCAACAGCTGGACGACGGGTAACGTCACGCTCCAGTTCGAGGTTGATCCGTTCCGCTCCCACACCGACGATACGCTTGGCAACAACACCTTGAGCCGTGCGGTCAGCTTCCAGAACCAGCCGCCGGTATGCGTTTGGACCGTACCGGTGCGCACGCACACGCCCTTACCGACGATCGCGGATCCAAATTTCAGCAGCATGGTGGATCAGTTCGAACGCCGCTGGCCTATGCCGGACACCTGGATCTTCCGCGATACGAATCCTGTGGAGGAGTTGCAGGTCTGCTGGGCCGGGCCCTTCCCCTATCCGTGTTATGGACCGTATGAACTTCAGGATGGGTGGAGCATCACGAATGGCCCGCCCGACCGGGATAAGGTGATTATTTCCTTGTGGACTCGGGCTCAGCTCAGCTTTAATCCTGACGTCTGTGATGATCGAGGCGCGCCAGTGCACTTCATGGGCATGGTTCACCCGCTGGCCAATAATGGCGGTGCAGCCGGCTATGCCAGCACGATCAGCAAGCAGTCTTGGGTGCAACTGCCGCCGCAATCGCCCAATCCCGCGCCAACCGCTTGGGACCAACTCGTTGCCGGCGGCGTTATGGCGCAGGAGCTGGCTCACAATTTCGGTCGCAAACATGTAGACTGCGGTAATCCCGACGACCCGGACAACGGCTATCCCTACCCGCCCTGCCAGATCTCTGACGCGGGGGCGGATCAATACTATGGCTTCGATGTTGCCAACCAGACGCCGATCGCGCCGACTGCCGCCGCCGATTTCATGTCTTACATTGGTCGGCGCAATTGGGTTAGCGACTACACCTGGCGCGCGCTGATCAATAAGTTTACAGCCGTTCGTACTGCGACCACCGAGCCGACGAGCACGGACGCCGGTGACAGCGTCTTCATCACCGGGATTGTCGACCTGACCGGCAGTCAGGGCGGGCTCAGTACGGTGCTCATCCTGCCGACGGTTTCCATTCCGCCGGCGACGCTCAGCCAGGTCGCGGCCCGGCCCGCAGAAGCCGACCACGAAACAGGTCCACATGCCACGTTTACGGTGCGCCTGCTCGCGCCGGATGACTCGCAGATCCTGGAGCGCACGTTGACGCTGCTGGAAATGGATGACCATGTCGAGGATGCCGATTCGGCGCTCTTCAACGAGGTCTTTGCCAAGCCCGATGCGACCGTTGCCAAGGTTCAACTCTTGGCTGACGGGGTGCTGATCGATGAATTGATGCCGGGAACGGCCGTCCCGACAGTCTCGATTCAACAACCGTCCGGTGGTGAAACCGTGAGTGATAGTCTGAACATTCAGTGGCGCGCAGCCGACGTGGATCCGGATGATCGTCTGCTCTTCACGCTGCAATACAGCCACGATGACGGCGCAAGTTGGCACACCCTGTACACAGATCTCCCTTCGACGCCGACGGGGAGCTATGCGCTTACCCTCGACGATCTGGGCAGCATCCAGGGTAGCAGTGGCCCCACGGCACGCATCCGCATTCTCGCCAGTGACGGCTATAACACGGGGATAGCCACCTCCCAACCCTTCACAGTGAACAATCGCAAGCCCGTCGTACTCGTCTACACGCCGGTGAACGGGCAGGTCTATGCGGCGGGCGCAACCGTGATCTTGCGTGGCGGCGCCACCGACCCTGAGGATGGCGGGTTGACGGACGAAGGGCTGGCGTGGCGGCTGGACAATGCGCCAGCCGGTACGGGTGACGAAGTCACGGTGGGCGGCCTTGCACCGGGCGACCACGCGGCGCAACTCACGGCAACTGATAGCAGCGCCAACAGTGCCGTCGCGCAACGGAGCTTCACAGTCGCGCCGTTGAGCATTCCGGCCGGGAGTGCGCCGCAGCTGGACGGTTTCTGTACCGATGAAGCCTATGCCACAGCAACAGCGCTTCGTCCCCAGACTTATGGCGACGGGACGCAGGGCGTGGTTCATCTCTTGCGGACTGATGACCACCTGTGGGTCTGCTTTAGCGAACTGCGGTTTGGCGCAGACGAACCCGGGGCCTTTGCCGGCGTGCGCGTTGACGTAGACAACAGCCGTGATCCCGCCGCACAGAGTGACGATTATGGGTTCTTCGTCGGTGAAGATGGCGATGTCTTCACCGTGCGCGGAGATGGCGCCGGCGGCTTTTCCGATCCGGGACCTGGAGGACTCATCGGCCAGGTGAGCGCACAGAGTGAAAGGTGGAGCGCGGAACTGCGCATCGACGCCGCCACCTTAGGCGGCTGGGATCGCCTGGTTAGCATGATGTTTGGCCACCAGTGGTTCGATGCCCAGGGCGATGACTATGGCTGGCCCTTCGCGGCGGTGGAGAACGAACCTAATACCTGGGCACTCACCGCTCTAGGGGTGCTGCCGACGCTCACCAACATGGATCCGTTTACGGCCACGGTGGGCGCACCGGCCCAACAGTTGGCGCTCACTGGCGCAAACTTCGCCGACGGCACGGTGGCGTTCTGGAACGACGTTGCCCTGGCGACGAGCTACGTGAACAGCGAATCGCTGACTGCGGACGTTCCGGCCGGCAACTTGGCCAGCGTCGGCGATGCCGCGGTCACGGTGCGGGCGACGATGACGTCGCCGCTGGTATCCAACGCGCTGATCTTCCAGGTGGAGGCGCAGCCGCCGCTGCTCGACAGCGTGACGCCGGCAAGCGTCGGCGCTGGCGGACCAAGTATATCGCTGACGATCAACGGCGCCCGCTTTGCCGCGGACAGCCAGGTGCTGTGGGACGGCGCCGCGCTGCCCACCACGTTTGTGAACAGCAGCACTTTGACCGTGCAAGTAGATGCCGCACGGTTGGCGCGTGGTGGTGAGGTCGGCGTTGCCGTACGCAATCCCACGCCGTATGCCGCCATCTCGACGTCGAAACCATTCGTCATCGAGCCAAGTGATAGCGTGTTGCTCCCGCGTATGTTCCTGCCGCTGGTGATACGTTGATGCCTGTGTAGGTAGGGGATAGGGGATACTTCTCCAGTGGGCGCAACTCGGCGGCAGTCGCCGGGTTGCGCCCTCGGCGTCCTGAGCAAGGATGGATGCATGGGCCGCGTGAAGGGTCAACAGCGTCAGCGCCAGACTCAGAAGCGATAGACTCAGAAGCGATAGAAATGCGCGTCACGCCCCGGCACGCTCATGACAGGTCTGATGTGGTCAACTCACCGTCACGTCACCGGGCTACCATAGGCAGATCTTCGCTGCCGTGAACGCGCCTACTGCTTTCGTGCACGCAACACCGCCGCGGTCCGGTCCGCCACTTGGAGCTTGTTACAGATGTTGGAGACATGATTCTGTACGGTCTTCAAGTTGATGTTGAGCCGTTCGGCGATGGCTTCGTTGGTCAGGTCTAGCGCCATCAGCTTGAGGATTTCACTTTCGCGATCGCTTAGCTCAGGGAAAGCGTCAGGTTGTACGCTGGCCTGGAGACGCGTGAAGTGCTGGATCACGTGTTGCGCCACGGCCGCGCCAAAGACAACCTCGCCGTTATAGACATTCTCAATCGAGCGCACGATGTCTGCCTTGCGCGCGCCTTTGAGGATATAGCCCTGGGCGCCGGCTTGCAGGGCATAGAAGACCGTGGCCGTGTCGTCTGACATGGTGAGGATGAGAATGCGCATGTGCGGGCTGCTGCTGATGATGCGCCGGGTGGCTTCCAGCCCGTGAAGCCCGGGCATCTGCAGGTCCATGAGGATGACGTCGGGCTGAAGTTCCGCAGCCAGTGAGACGGCTTCGAGCCCATCCGCGGCTTCACCCACGACGTCCACATTCTCATCGGTCGCCAACATGGTGTGCAGGCCCTGGCGAAAGGGCGCGTGGTCATCGCAGATCAGGACGCGGATCGGATCCATGCTCTTCTCCTAGAGTGAGAGGGAGTTGGGCGATGATGCAGCAGCCCGTGGGTGAGTTGGGTCGGGTTGTCAGGCGCCCGCCCAATTCCTCGGCCCGGGCCCGCATGCTTTGCAGCCCCAAGCCGTAGTCGCGCTGCGCGGCCAATCCCACGCCGTCATCACATACGGTGAGGAGCAGATTGGCCCCGTCCACGTCCAGCGCCACGGTTGCGCTGTGGGCGTGGGCGTGGCGGCTGACATTGGTCAGCGCTTCCTGGACGATGCGGAACACGGCGACCTCGGTGGCGGCCGCGAGCTGGGGACGCGTTTCGGGCAGGTCGAGCGCGACATGCAGACCGGGCGTGACGAAACCATTGGTCAACACCTCCAGCGCGCCGTAGAGGCCCATGTCATCCAAAGCTGGCGGGCGCAGACCGTGGACGATGCGACGCACTTCGTCCACCGTGGCCTGGGCCTGATCCACCAGCCGGGCCAGCAGTTGCTCGGCGGTGTCCGGATCGTCGTGGATCAGCTCGCGTGCGGTGTCGGCCTGCATGGTCATGACGGCCAGGGCCGGGCCGAGGCCGTCGTGAAGGTCCCGCCGGAGTTGGCGCCGTCCTTCCTCGCGCGCGGTGACGATGCGCCGGCGCGATTCCTGCAAGTCGGCCGACACCTGCGCCGCGTAGAGGGTCACGCTCACCTGGCGCGCCAGGTCGTGGAGCAGGCGCTCGTCCACGGCAATGGGGACGCCTGCCACCAAACGCGGGGCAATGTGAAGCGTGCCCAGGGTCAGGCCATTGTAGCGCAGGGGCAGCGCAATGGGGACCTCGCGCGGCGGCGCGCCATGAGCTGCGCCAAGTTCGTCATGCTCGGCATCGATGCTGACGTAGGGCACGTTCAGCGTGTCGGCCAGCAGCGCCGCGACCGCGGCCATGGTTGATGCGCCGGTGGGCGCGCCGTCGATCTCGGCATTCAGACGGCTGATGACTTCGTACGGATCGTCCATGGTGTCCATGAAGTGGACGATGCGCGTGCGCAGCAGGCGCTGGATGGGCCAGAGTGTGAAGAGCGCCAAGAGCATGAGCAGCCAATCGACCCGGCTATTCCACACGTAGCCGTTGCCCTCGTCGCCCGCCACAAAGGCATAGCCTTCCAGCAGCCACCAGCCGGCCACCAGGAAGGTGTAGACCACGGCCCACCAGAAAAACGCAAGCAGCAAAAAGAGCGCCGCTGCGCCGATCCCCCGGAGCAGGTTGCGCCCGCGCCTAGGTTTTCCTCCGTTGGGCGCGGAGGACGGTTGCTGTGAAGTCGATGGGGCGGGGCGTGGTGTGGCAGTCATGGATGCATCGCCGGTTATGATGTTGTTTGGCCATTCACGCGACGCGTGCTTGGCGGCGGCGTACCAAAGAGCAGGCCGACGATGACAAAGATCGCAAGCGCAATACCGAGGATGGCAGCCATGCGGAGTGCCGCAGTGGGGGCAGCCAGGACACCGGGCAGGGCCAGAATCCCATCCAGGGCCCTGACCACGATGCTCAGCCAGATGCCCCACTTGCGGCCGTACCATGCCCCGTAAGCGGCGATGATCCCCACGATGCCCAGAAAAGATGCCAGTACGATGACGACCTGCGGAATGCCTTGCGTAGGGCCAGGCGCCTCCGGCCCGTTCATCAGCGCTGGGAACGTACCAAGAACAGTGTACATCGAGACGACAAACTGCAGTATGACCGCGGTCTTGAAGAGCGTTGTTTTGTGCATCATCGGCTCCAGCATGAATCCTGGCGGACATCCTTGTAAACATACTACCACAGGTAGGGCCGGCAGATTTCTGTCGTGGTATTCACGCCAAACTGTCATCGCAAGGGCACGAGTGCGCCGTCAACCATTGCTGTGACGCGGCGCAGGCGGCGATGACCAAAGCAGCATGCCCGCGATCACGAACACAGACGCTGCGACGCCGAGGATCGCGAAAAAGCGGGCGGCGTTGTTGGGCGCAAACAGGACGCCCGGCAAGGCCAGCAGCCCGTTGGCGGCCTCCAGCACGATGGTGAGCCAGATCCCCCATTTCTGGCGATGCCATGCACCGTAGGCCGAGACGAGGCCCATCACGCCCAAGAGCGAACCTGAGACGATGACGATCTGTGGGATACCTTGAGTGAAACCGGGCGTCTCCGGACCGCCCAGGAGTGCGGGGAAGGCCGAAAGCGCACCGAACAGCGACGTGAGAAAATGTATGATCACCACGGTTTTGAAGAGTGTTGTCTTCTGCATCAGGCGCCTCAGTCCCGGGATGATTGAGTAGCAGCAAGGCTACAATGATGGCCAGCGCCACGCCGCTGAATGCCAATGCTTTATCCGCCAGGGTCGATCCAAAAAGGATGCCGGGCACAGCCAACAGGCCGTTGAGAGTCAGCGTCACGATTGCAAGAATCTTGCCCCAGGGTTGGTTGCGCCAGATGCCATAAGCTGAGACCACCCCCATGGAAAAGAGTATGAGCAGGAATGCTGCAAAGCCACTCCCCGCCTCCTGTATGAACGCACTCTGGGTGACGAAGGCGTGGAACAGAGTCATGATGGCCCACAAGCTGTAGGTGAAGGTCAGGAATGCCGCGGTCGTCACCGCTCTTGAGCGTTTCACATGCTTCTCCCAAGCGCTACCTTTGCCTGCAGCCGTTGCGTGCGCACGCCCCCGTGGGCACGCAACGGCGAGCGCTTGTACACGGGGGCGCAAACAAGCCGGTGGTTCTACTATTCAACCGTAAACTGCTGAACCATGCCTTGCATCATGTGGGGCAGCGGTTCGCCGCCATTCATCATCGCCGCCATGTCGGGCAGGGGGCAGACCGCGAGATAGGTTCCCGGATCCAACGAGAATTCCACCCACGCCCGCTCACCCTGGCCAATCGGCGCCAAACCGGCACTGTGCGCATCCTCAAAGGGCGGCGGCCCCGACGACTCGCCTTCCGTCATCAGGAAGTTCATGGCATCTTCCATGGTGGCGCCGGGGGCAAGCTTCAACACGAGCATCATGTGCCACTGATCACCCATGTTGGAATATTCCCATACTTGCTTGCCAGGTGCAACCGTGTTTGGCATGACATAGTAGAAGTCGTGAAATTCGACTTTGACCGCGGTCTGCGGCTCGGCCGTGCCAACCAGTTCGTCAGCCGCGAATTCGCCCCAAATGTACTCTGTGCCAGGCGGCGGGTCTGCGTCCACATGTTCGTTGGCAACGACCAGAAATTGCCCCGTTCGGAAGTCGATGGTGATCTGTTCCGACTCGCCTGTGTAGACCGGGTTGAAGCTGGGCATACCGTTCGTCAGTTGCTGCAACGGCACCCAATTGGCCATCAGGTCGTCGGCCAGCGCCTTGATTTCATCGACCGACGCGCCCTCCTGCAGGCGCAAAAAACTGACATCCATGTCTTGGCTGCCGTTGTTCTGCACCGTCACCGCCGCGATGCCGCCGGGGAAGTCATCCGGAATGACGAAGCCATCGTCGTTGACTTCGATGGTGACGGCGGGAATCTCTGCCACGGCTTCAGTGCTGCCGGTGTCGGTACTATCGTCCCCGGCCACGGTGAAGCTCTTGTTGACGCCGGCGTAGGGGAATTCCGTGCCGCCGATGTTGCTGATCACGGTGTAGTCGCCCGGCGTTAGATCGACGGTGGTGTAGTAGCTGTCGCTCAGGTTGTAGGCCATCAATCCGCCCACGGCGTGGAAGACCGGCATGTTTGCCATGTCCATCTCCTGGCCGGAGAAGAGGGCGTCGAACATGGCCATGACGTCGTCCATGGTGGCTCCGTTTTCCATCTTCAGGATGAAGGCGTAGCCGTCCTCCTGGCCGCTGTCGTTGACGACGTGGATTGTGTGCTGGCCTGCTGCCATCTCTGTCGGCAGGTCGAAGTCGTCGGCGCCGATGGTCAACGTCACGTCGGGCTCAGGCGGAGCGGCCATGACATCGCTCTCCACCACGTCGAACTCGGCGATGCTGCCGCGCACGAAGTCCGGCGTCATTTCGCCATCTGTGGAGGCGTCCATGGAGACGGAGAGAATAATCCAGTGGCCGGGGGCCATTGCCACCGTGGCCTGATTGCTCGACCCCGGATCGGTGTCCGGCAGGAAGAACTCAAGGTCGCTGATCTCCGCCAGGTCGCCTTCTTCGTCGCCCATGGCGGCCAGCGCGTCGTCCAGCGTGACGCCGTCCAGCAGGCGCATGACGATACCGTGATGGTTGACCTCGCCCGCGTTGGTCAGCGTCAACGAGACCCAGCCGCTGGGAATTTCGGCCGGCATGTCGAAGGCGAAGTCACGTGCGGTGATGGCGATCTCCGGCAACGTGGTCTGGCTTTCCTCAGCGACGGCAGGCGTCTGCGTGACAATTGCTTCCGGCGCGGCCGCGGGGGCGGGCGCTGTCGAGCACGCGCTCATGAGCAGCGTCACAATCGTGGCGGCGATGGCTGCCCAGCGCCAAGAGCTGTTTCGAATCGTGTGGTTAGAAAACATGCTTCCTCCTTGTCAAACAAGTTGAGCGGGTTGCAAGACCAACGGGACTTGCGGCGGAGAGTGCGTTGTCCGCTAGAAAGAAGCATACAGGCTGAAGTTCCCGGGTGATCGGGAAGAATGGGGATCAGGACGGGAAAAGAGGGCGTGGATTCTCCAATACGGGCGGTCGATGCGCGACGCCGTGCACTTGAATCGCCAGCGGGGGGGACGCGACGCGTTCTGCAACGGGCGCAATTTCCAGAAGCCTTGCCAATGCACGCGCCAGACTCTATACTGTATTTACAGATGCGTAATCATTAGCTGATGCCTTCTGGTTGCCAAAGCGAAGCAAATGCTAATTCTCACGAAACTGCAGCGACCGCAAGTACACCCGGACACCTTGCCACGCCCCCACCTGATCGCGCAGCTTGACCGGGGCCTGGAGCGGAGACTGACACTGGTTTCGGCCCAAGCCGGCGCCGGCAAAACGACATTGATGGCCCAGTGGTTAGACCAATCCCCCTGCCCCGGCGCATGGCTCTCGCTCGATGCCCATGACAACGACTTGATGCTGTTTGCCGGCTATCTCTGCGCGGCGGTACGCACCGTTTTCCCTGGCGCGTGTGACGAGGTCGTCGCCCTGCTCAACGCATCCCAAACGCCGCCGCCCAGAGTGCTGATCTCGGCGTTCGTCAACGATTTGGCCGCTCACATCGAGGAACAGGTCCCGCATACGGGACACGTGGCGGGTGGTCGGCGGTTGCTCATTGTCCTGGACGATTTCCACCACATCACGGATCCGGCCATTCACGACTTCGTGGCCGACCTCGTGGCGTATCTGCCGCAACAGGTCCACTTGGCGCTGGTCACGCGCATCGACCCGCCCCTGCCGCTGGCGCGTCTACGCGCCCGCCGCGACATGAGTGAGCTGCGCACGCGCGACCTGCGCTTTGGCGTGCAAGAGGCAGAGACACTGCTGGAACGTACGTTGGGCCGGCAATTGAGCCGTAGCACGGTCGATCTGCTGGAGGAGGCGACCGAAGGCTGGGCCGTGGGCCTCCGCCTGGCCGGTTTGTCGCTCCGACACACGCCCGATGTAGGGCGCTACGCCGCACAATTCAAGAATACGAGCAGCGCGGTCATTGTGGATTATCTGGCCGGCGAGGTGCTCGACAATCAGCCCCCCGGTCTGCGTGACTTTCTGCTGACCACCTCGATCCTGGAGCGCTTCAATGCGGAGCTGTGCGCTGCGCTCATGCAAGGAAACGCAGACCAACCGCAAGCACATGAGATTCTCAGCGAAGTCAACCACGCCAATCTCTTCCTTGTGCCCCTGGATCCGGCGGGGGACTGGTTCCGCTATCATCATCTCTTTCGCGACCTGTTACAGGCCATGCTCCAGCGCGAGCGCACACCGGCGGAGATCAACACGCTGCACGCGCGGGCGTCAAACTGGTTTGCGCAGAACGACTTCATCGATGAGGCGCTGAGTCATGCCTTTGCCGCCGGCGACACCGACGCGGCTGTGCGCATCGTGGCCGACCGGCTGTATGCGCTGATGAACCAGGCGCAGTGGCGGCGCTTGGAACGGCTTCTGCACCGCTTTTCAGCCGCAACAATCGCGCGGAAGCCGCACTTGCTCATGCTCGAGACGTGGCTGATCTATCACAACGGCCATCACGACCGGCTTCCCGCCGCGTTGCGCGCGCTGGAGGAACGCGTGGCCGCGGCTGACCTGTCACCGACCGAAGTCCGTCATCTGCAAGGCGAGATCAACGCGCTGACCGGTTTTCTGGCCGTCCACCAGCCCGACCCGGTGCGGGCAATTGCCGCCGCGCAGTTCGCCATTGCACACACGCCGCCTGAACTATGGATTGTGCGGACTTTGGCCGGGCTGGTTTTGGCGGCGGCGCGCCAAATGCAGGGTGATGCAAAGAGCGTGCACGCGTTCATCGCCCAGGGCTTCCGCGGCGACCCTGCGGACAGCCATCCGCGCAGGGCAACGACCCTGATGGCAGCCTGTCCGCTCTTCTGGCTGGCCGGCGACTTGGAGCAGATGAAACAGGCGGCCAGGCAGTGTATCGCCTATTGCGACTACTCCGCCACCCCGATCGAAGGCTTCGCCCATTATCACCTAGGGCGGGCCGCCTATTATCAGAACGATCTTGCGGCGGCAGAAGAACATCTTGGCAGGGTCGTACGCCAACCATATCTCAACTATGGCGAGGCCTATGCCAATGCGGCCTACGGGCTGGCATTGACCTACCTGACCCAGGGCCGCGGCAAGGATGCCGATGCTGTCCTGGCGGACGCGTTCGCGTTCGCATCGGAGCATGGCAACACCACCCTGCTCACCCTGCTGCAGGCGGCCCAGGCAGACCTTGCGCTGCGCCAAGGCAACATGATCAGTGCCGAGCCGTGGGCCGCCCGGTTCGGCCCAGTCCCGCCTTTGACCATCATGCCCAATTTCTGCCGCCCGCTGATCACGTTGGCCAAGATCAGGCTGACGGTCGACACGCCGTCCGGCCGGCATCACGCCGGGACATTGCTGGACCGCCTGCAAACGCACAGCGAATCGACCCGCCAGATCACCGTTCTGATTGAGGTGTTGGCCCTGCAGGCGTTGCGTACTGCCGCGCGCGGCGATGAGGTGCAAGCCGTGGAGCTGTTGGCGCAGGCGGTGACACTGGCCCAACCGGGCGGATTCGTGCGCATTTTTGCCGACCTGGGCGCGCCCATGCGCACGCTCCTGCAGACACTCGCCGCCCGGGAAGCCGGATCGGTATTCCCACACCGAACCTTGCATGCCTTTCGACCCGTTACCGCGGACGGACGCCACAATGGCGCAGACGGCCATGCTGGCAACGGCCTACTGCGCTCCGATCCCTTGACTCCACGCGAGATGGACGTCCTCGTGCTCCTCGCCAAGCGCCTGACCAATCGAGAAATCGCAACCGAACTGGTCATCGCCCCCGGCACCGTCAAGACCCACACGCTCAACATCTACGCCAAGCTATTCGTTCACAACCGCCGGGAGGCCGTCGACCGCGCCCGGCAGCTCGGCCTCATCGAGGCGGATATCCACACCTGATCGTTTCTGCGCCATACATCTACCATTTTGGTAGATGCTTCGCTCTCCACAACCGGCTACACTTGTCATAGAGATCTCAATCGGCCGCTTCAATTGAACGGACTGAGGTGCTGCAATGGCTCAGGGTAGTCGGACATTCAACATGTATGAACCGGCGATCTACAGCATCTGCATCCAAGGTGAACTGGATCAGCGCTGGTTTGACTATTTCGGCACGCAGTCGGTCACCGTTGCCACCGATCAGACGGGGCACAGATTGACGACATTCATCAGTGAACCCATGGATCAAGGCGCGCTAGTCGGCTTGATCATCCGCCTGAATACACTGGGGATCCCTCTGATCTCGGTGGAGTGCAGGCAGATATCGTCAAAGGACTGAATGCGAAGGACACTTCCTACTAAAGGAGACAAAAATGGCTACCATCACTACTAATGAGGCAAAAAGCATCGCGAAGGAAATCTTCTTGTGGGGCATGCATCCGATAGCAATCTACCACCTGCGCTTCAACTTCGCGCAGAATGAACTGAACCCGCGCGCGGCGGGCATCAACCGCCTGAATTGGTTTCGCAAGCCAATGAAGGCCTTGCCGCGCGTCGCGACGACACCCAATGCCACCACGCTCTATGGCGTTGGCATGTTTGATCTGTCACAGGAACCCGCGGTCATTGTGGTCCCCGAAATCAAGGATCATTATTGGAGTGTCCACCTTCACGATAACTACTCGCGCTGGTGGCACATGATCGGCAGCCAGTTCAATGCACCTGGCCCGGTACAGCGGTTACTGCTCGGCCCGAACTGGCGCGGCAAGCTGCCCGACGGCTTTGTTGGGGCCGACATCGTGAAGTCTCAATCCGACTTTGCCGGGGTACTGGCACGCGTCGCGCTCACCGACGACACGGAGGAAGAGGTCCAGATCGTCAACGGCATCCAGGACCGCATCACGGCCATGTCCCTCAGCCAGTGGATTGCTACCGGACGCGAAGAGGTGAGAGCTGAGGATGTGCCGCTGACCAAAGCCGAATATGCCACCTATCCTGGCATGGAGACGGTCCTTGAGCCGGGCAAGCTCACGGGCGTGGACTTTCTGCGCTGGGTCAGCCTGGTGCTGAACGATTCCAGCTTCACGAAACAGACCGACAGCTATCGTGAAGTCACCGCCTTTGCGCGTTTCGAGCGCCTTGGACTCAAGGTCGGCATGCCCTTCGATCCCGCCGGATTGACACCCGAGATCGCGGCTGCGGTGGAGGCGGGGATTGAGGATGGAAAGAAGGAAGTGCTGGAGGGGATGGCCACGAACTTCACCGAAGGTCGAAATGGCTGGAAGTTCGACAACGATCTTGGCTACAGCGACACCAACTGGCAATGGCGGGCATGGGCCGGGTTGCAGGCTGTTCTCTCCCCCGTTCCCTCCCGATCGCATACGTCCGCAAACTGTTGGGACGATTCTGATGGCCGGCCGCTCTCGGGCGAGCACCGCTACACGATCACGTTCGACCTGAACGACATGCCGCCGGTGACCGAGTTCTGGGAGATGCCGCTCTACGATTCCGAAGGGTATTTCCACGACAACCCGATCGACCGCTACGCCCTCAACAGCTTCATGCTCGAGCGCGGCAAGCTGCACACCGGGGATGGCAAGCTGGTGATCTATGTCCAGCACGACGAGCCGACCGACCCGAAGCAGCGCCAGAACTGGCTGCCCGCGCCCAGGGATGGCTTCCGCTTCACCGCTCGTTTCTACGGCGCCGCCACGCCTCTGATCGACGCCAGCTACAACATGCCAGGCGTCGTGCGGGTGGATTAACCCAACAATCAATCAAACCTATTGCCCAATGCAAAGGAGATGCAAAATGAGAGATGTCAAACAGCAACGACTCGAGGCGACCGAGGCGCGTGAGCTGGCGCGGGATGCACTCGTCTTTGGAGCGCCGCTGGTGTTGGTGTCGATCCAGGCAGACTATCTGTCGGCTGTGACCGAGCCGATCGGGCTTCGTGCACCCGTCGGACAGTTCGCCCACTCCCGTGCGTTCGTGGATGCGTCGAATCGTTCCGTCGTCGGGTTCAACGTCGACAATCTCTATTCGTTCGGGGTCCTCGATCTCCAGGACGAGCCAACCGTGATGTCGGTGCCCGAGATGGGCGAGCGTTACTGGATCATGCAGATCGTCGATGCCTGGAACGGCGTTCCAAGTGCTCCCGGCTCCCGCACACGCGGTGGCCAAGGGGGCGACTTCCTGATCGCCGGGCCGACCTGGGAAGGCGACGTGCCTGAAGGGATGGAACTGATCGAGTGTCCGACACGGATCGCGATGATCGGTGGGCGAATCTATTGCTCCGGCTCCGATGACTACGCGGCTGTGAACGCGTTGCAGGATCGGTTCCGACTCTGTCCGCTGTCGAAATGGGGAACCGGCTACGAGCCGCCGGCGCACACGCCGGTCAAGGTGGGCGTGGATGGCGACACCCTCGTCAGCGAGCAGTTCCTCGGACTTGACGCCGAGGCGTTCTTCCAGCGACTCAACGCCTTGCTGGTGGACAACCCCGCGTATCCCGCCGATGCGTCGACGCTCGCAGCGCTCGAGCCACTCAGTATCGGGGCTGGACAACACTTCGATCTGGCGCAGTGGCCATCCGATGTGGCCGAGGCGATCACGGCCGGTCACCAGGATGGCGTTGCGCAGATGATGGCGACTGCGCAACAGCTCGGCGAGATGGTGAACGGCTGGTCGCTCACCTATGACATGGGTCGCTTCGCCACACACGAGGTCCGGGCTGCGTGGTCGCTGGTCGGTGTCGGTGGCAACCTCGTCGAGGATGCGTTCTACCCCACGACCCTGGTCGACGCCGACGGCGACACGCTGACGGGGTCCGAGCGCTACGAGTTGACGTTCCCCGCTGAGGAGATCCCACCTGCAGACGCATTCTGGTCGCTCACCCTGTACGACGCCGACAACTATCTCGTTGTCAACGAACTCAACCGGTACGCGCTCGGCAATCGCGATGAACTCGTTCGCGGTTCGGACGGGTCGATCACGATCTACCTGCAGCACGAACGGCCAGCATCCGACAAAGTGCCAAACTGGCTTCCCACACCACAAGGCCCGTTCCGACTTTCGCTGCGCCTGTACGTACCCGGCCAGAAGGTCCTCGACCACATCTGGGTGCCGCCGCCGGTGCGGAAGGGTTGACAACCCAAAAATCAATCAAACCTATTGTTCAATACAAAGGAGATGCAAAATGAAAGATGTCAATGTTAGTAATTTTCCCCGTGCTGAAACCGATGTTGCGATCAAAAAACTCTATGACATGGTGGGCCTGGGCAACTGGCTTCACTTGCGCGCCCCAACCCCCATCGATCAACAAAATGTCATCCGCATGAACCGCGATACGCTCTATTCCGCCGCAGTAGTGGATCTGAGCGAACCTGTGACCGTGATCATGCCGGAGACCAACGGACGTTATCAAAGCCTGCATGTGATTAGCCAGGATCACTACAGTTTTGCGAAGGTTAAGCCTGGGCGCTATGAACTAACCCAGGAGAATGTCGGTACCCGCTACGCCTACCTGACCGTGCGTACTTTCATGGATGCCAATGATCCGGAGGATATCAAGGTCGCCAACACCCTGCAAGATGCCCTCAAAATTGAAGGGGGTGATTCGGGTGCGCTGGATATTCCGGATTGGAATATTGAGCAGATGATGGAGGCCAGAGGCGCCCTGAACACCCTTGCCCAACTGGGTGCGAGCAATGTGGGCGCATTCGGCACCAAAGAAGAAGTGGATCCCATCAGGCACTTGATCTTTGCGGCGGCCGGTTGGGGTGGCTTGCCCAACAAGCAAACCATTGCCGACGTCGGCTCGGTGGAGAAAAACGATGGCACCCCACATGTGCTGAACGTACCACAGAATGTGCCGGTCCGCGCCTTCTGGTCGGTGATTGTTTACGATGCCGATGGCTTTATTCCGCAGAACGATCTGGGCATCTACAGCTACAACAATGTGACCGCCAAACCCAACGCGGATGGTTCCATCACGATTCATTTCGGCGGTGATCCGGATCAGATCAACTATCTGCCCATCTCTGAAGGCTGGAACTACGCCATCCGTATGTATGAACCGGAAGAAGCGGTACTGAATCGGTCTTGGACTTTCCCAAAAATCGTACCGGTCAAATGACTGCGGGACTGATGAAAACAGAACATGATAGATAGATTCTTTCAGAATTGAGCATAAAAACTATGGAACTGCTGAATACACTCTATAACCTGATGGGGCTGATTTTTGTCTTGGGCACCATCATCTCGATGGGTCTGGGCTTGACGATGACACAGATCATGGGGCCTCTGCGGAGCACAAGGTTTGTCATCATGGCACTGGTGGCGAACTTCGTTGTTGTTCCAGCGGCGGCATTTGTCCTGATACAGGTGTTCAACCTGGATGAACCGCTCGCAGTAGGCCTGCTGCTGGTGGCGCTGGCCGCCGGTGCGCCGGGCCTGCCCAAAACCGCTGAGTTTGCCCGCGTCGATACCGCCGCCGCGACCAGCCTGATGGCGCTGCTGGTGGTCGCGACCATTGTCATCCTGCCCATCGCGTTACCGCTGCTGCTGACCGACATCGAGGTCACATTCTGGGACATCGCTTCCGGACTGGTTATCCTCATTCTGATTCCACTCGCTGCCAGCCTTTTTGTGCGTGCCCGCTACGAGGCTGTGGCGCTCCAGTGGCAACCCCAGTTCGCTCAGGCATCCACCTACAGCCTGATGGCGCTGCTGGTCCTGATGGTGATCCTCAACTTCAATGATGTAATCGGCTTGTTGGGTACTGGTGGGCTGCTTGCCAGCGTGATTCTGGTGATTGTCTCCATCGCTGCCGGTTATCTCCTGGGCGCACCACAATCCTGGGTGCAGGCGCTGGGGGCCGGGCAGCGCAACATCGCTGCGGCTATGGTGGTTGCCACCATGAACTTCGGCAATGAGGAGATCGTGATGGTGGTGGTTTACTCGCTCATCATTCTGGTGATTATGATCCCGATGGCGCTGGAGCTGGGCAAACGCAACAAACCTGCCGCTGAACCGCAAGCACCGGAAATGAACGAAGCGGTACAGGCATGACTACCTCAACACAGATGCATCAATCGAGACAGACATAGGCAACTTGCAGATGAGAAATGAGAGCGGAAATCCAAAATGAACGGTAGCAACACCCCGAAACCCCAATACGCGGCTGTGACAGTTCCCCGCGCCGGTCGAATGACCTGACGCATGAATACATGACCTGACCCGGTGTGCAAATGACAGGAGCAGCGATGAACAACGACGGACGTATGGCACAACATATACGAACATCGGCAAGGCTTTAAGACAAGAATGGAGAAAAGAAATGTCTGAAATAATTGAATACAAACCTGGAACCCCGTTCCCCGGCGTGATTGGGCGGACTCTGGACGAATCCTCACCCGCGTGGCCGGAGCCAACGCGAGCCAAAGACGGCGCACCCAACGTCATCTTTTTCGTGTGGGATGATGTGGGCTATGGGCAAATGTCCGCGTTTGGCGGCCTGTGTGACACCCCCACCCTGGACAAGTTGGCAGACCAGGGGTTGCGCTACACCAACTTCCACACCACGGCGCTCTGTTCGCCCACCCGGGGCTGCGTGTTGACCGGGCGTAACCACCACACCCTGGGCCTGTCGGCCATCACGGAACTATCGATTGGTTATCCGGCCCACAATGGCTATATGGGCTTTGAACACGGTTTTCTCTCGGAAATGCTATTGGAGCACGGCTACAACACCTTTGCCGTCGGCAAGTGGCACCTGGCCCCGCCTGAAGAAACCACCACGGCAGGTCCCTTCCATCGCTGGCCGCTGGGTCGTGGGTTCGAACGCTACTATGGCTTTTTGGGCGGCGATACCGACCAGTACTTACCCGATCTGACCTACGATAACCACCCGGTCCCTGTACCCAAGACTCCAGAGGAAGGCTACCACCTGAACATTGATCTGGCCGATAAAGCCATTGAGTTTATTCAGGATGCCCACGTCAACGCCCCGGAGAAGCCCTTCTTCCTGTATTACGCCACCGGCGCCGGGCATGCCCCGCATCATGTGGAGCCGGAATGGATTGAGAAGCACAAGGGCAAATTCGATATGGGCTGGGACGCATACCGCAAGGTCGTCTTTGAACGCCAGAAGGAGATGGGCATTCTGCCGGCAGGTGCGGAACTCTCCGCCCACGACCCCGATGTGCCGGAATGGGACTCCCTTTCAGATGAAGCCAAAAAGATGTATGCACACCAGATGGAAGTGTATGCCGCGTTCATCGAGCAGACCGACTACCATTTTGGGCGCATCATCGAGTTCCTCGAAATGCTCGGCGAGCTGGACAATACAATCGTTGTGGTCATCTCCGACAATGGGGCCAGCGCCGAAGGCGGCGTCCACGGCACCTTCAACGAAACCTTGTTCTTCAATGGTGTTGAGGAAACCCTGGAAGATAATCTCGAGCACTATGATGAATGGGGCAGCCCTAACACCTTTCCCCACTACTCGTGGGGCTGGACCTGGGCCGGCGATACCCCCTTCCGCCGCTGGAAGCGGGAGACCTATCGCGGCGGCGTCAGCGACCCCTGCATCGTGTTCTGGCCGGAGGGAATCAAGGCCGGCAACGAAATACGGACGCAATACGCTCACGTCATTGATCTGGTACCGACGGTGCTGGAAGCGTTGGACATCGAAGCGCCGACGATGATTCGCGGCGTGCCGCAATCGCCTGTCCAGGGGCTCAGCTTCGCGCACAGCTTCGACGATGCCGCGGTGGAAAGCAAACACCACACTCAATACTTTGAGATGTTTGGCCACCGTTCCATCTACCACGAGGGTTGGAAAGCGGTTTGCCCCTTCCCGGGTCCCAGCTTTACCGAAGCCGCCGAGAAAGAACGCTACTTTGGGATGCCGCTGACCGCTGAACTGCTGAATGATCTGGATGCCCACGGCTGGGAACTCTACCATGTGGCGGAGGACCCGGCAGAGACCAAAAACCTGGCGGCAGAGATGCCGGACAAGGTGCAGGAAATGGCCCAGCGCTGGTACGCAGAAGCCGGCAAATATGGCGTTTTGCCCCTAGGATCGGCTGAACTTGCCCGCATGAATGTTCCGCGCCCGACCGTCTCCCTACCTCGCAAGCAATATACCTATTACCCCGGCGGCGCGCCGATCGCCTTTGCCGCCGCCCCCAGGCTCTACAACCGTCCCTACAGCATCACGGCTGACGTGGTTATTCCTGACGGGGGAGCGGAAGGGGTTTTGATGACCCATGGTAGCCGCAATGGTGGGTACGCGCTCTCGGTCAAGGATGGGCGCCTGCACTACATCCACAACTATGTCGGGCTGGAAAGGTTCGAGGTGGTCTCGAGCGAACCGGTTCCTGCAGGGGAGGTCAGCCTGCGCTACGAGTTTGAGCCAACCGGTGACCCTCAGTTCCGGGAAGGCAAAGGCTCGCCGGGCCGCTTCCAACTCTACATCAACAATAAGCTGGTCGGTAACCTGGAGGTTCCATATACCGTCCCGATGACATTCGGCGTGCTGGGAGCAAGCTGCGGCTATGCGGCTTTTGACTCGGTGGCCCCGGAGGTCTACCAAGCGCCGTTCCGCTTCACCGGCGAGATCAAGCAGGTGGTCATTGATGTGTCCGGCGAGGTCATCAAAGACGAAGAGGCCGAGCTGAAACGGCTGATGACGCAGCAGTAGCGTTCATCAGGAGCAGAGCTTCGGTTTTTCTATGGCGCGCCAGTAGGCCGTTTTCTCACCCTCCTGGCGGAGGCGCAAGCGAGGCAGCCTTCGCCAGGGTAACAAATAGACGAGGCAAATATTCGCGGAGGGAGAACTGCCCCCAGTCGATGGATTCTGGTCGCTGACCGTGTATGACAGCCGGATGTTCGCGGTCGCGAACCCGATGGATCGGTACGCCATCGGTGACCGTGACGCGTTGGCCTTCAACGCGGATGGCTCCTTGTCGCTGACCATCCAGCACGAGTCGCCGGGCAAGGACAAGGAGAGCAACTGGCTACCCTCGCCGCGGTCAGGGGGCATCATCCCGATCATGCGTCTCTATGGGCCGCAGCAGGATGCGGTACTCGGACGCTGGGACCTACCCAAATGGCAACGGGTCTGATGAGGACCGTACAAGATAGATAAACTCTTTTGGAATTGAGGAGAAAAATTATGGAATTGCTAAATATACTCTACAACCTGATGGGCCTGGTCTTTGTGCTGGGCACGATTATTTCGATGGGACTGAGTTTGACGATGAAGCAGATTACGGGGCCGCTGCGCAACGTCCCTTTCGTCATCATGGCCTTACTCGCCAACTTTATCATCCCGCCTATTGCCGCTCTCATCCTCATCCGTGTCTTTGCCCTGGATGAACCGTTGGCGGTGGGGCTGCTACTGGTTTCGCTGGCGGCGGGCGCACCGGGATTGCCCAAAACCGCCGTTTTTGCCAAAGTTGATACCGCGGCCGCCACCGGCTTGATGGTGCTGCTGGTCGTCGCCACGATCATCATTCTGCCGAGAATTTCGGTAATGACGAGGTGGTGATGGTCGTGATCTATTCCCTAATCATTCTCGCTCTGTTGGTGCCGCTGGCGCTTGAACTGGGTAAACGACGGGCAAATGATGGTGAGACAACGGCAGTTGTCTCAGAATCCGCCTAAGGCGGTTACAAGATAGTCATTTGATTGGGACAATGTGGCAAGAACAAGTCAAGGTCTTTCCAAGTGTGCCAAGGCCAACCCTATCAGCAGTTCCCGTTGGAACCAGACATTTCGACACGACGCTTCTGGCAAATTGACACTATGGCCAAATTCGGTGGGAAGATCAGCCTTGGTCCTGGCGTTCGTTGCGTCCGCTAGGTCGACGGCCCCTCCATCGAAACGGGTATCGCCCGCTCCATCTCCACGGCGTGGAGCGTGAGGCGACAGGTGTAGGCGTAGATCTCAACGCCGCCGGCTGCGGCATCGGCCAAAGCGTGAGCAAAGCGAGGATCGATCAACCACTGGGGCGATAAGCCCGCTGCGTCTGGGCGCTGGACGATGAAGACAACGGCCGCGCGATCGCCGCGTGCGGCCAGGGCGGTCAACTCCTCCACGTGGCGGCGTCCGCGCGCGGTCACGGCATCGGGAAAGTAGGCCCAGCCCTCCTCAACCAGCGTCGCAGACTTGACCTCGATCCATGTCCGTCGGCCCGCCTGATCAATGAGCCGGTAGTCGAGGCGGCTGCGTACGCCGCCGTCGTAAGGGAGGTCGACGACTACCTCGCGCTCGATCTGTTGAGGATGTGCAAACGGCGCGAAGAACTGTTTCGCCAGCCCTTCGGCAAAGAGTTGATTTGGCAAACGCGAATCAAGACTGATCAACTGCCTACTCTGCGGATGCTCCACGAAGCGCAGGTCCCAGGCCGTCTTGCGCGCCGGGTTGTGCGCCGGGCTGACGTGCACGGTGACGCCGGGGATAAGGAGTTCAAGCAACCGGCCGGGGTCGGGGCAGTGCGCGGAGATGGTCTGCCCATCGTGTTTGAGTACGGCTTCGATCCGAAAGCGATTGGGGCGAGCAAGAAAGGTAGCAGGTTGCGTGGAGAAGTGGAAGCGCATGGTTGATTGTCCATGAATAATTGGCAATCGACAATTGTTAATTTGGCGGTGAGGCGATTATTCCTGAACCCATTCCGCCAACGCTGCTTCCAAATCTTCCACGGAGGTGAAGCTGCGAACCAAACGCAGGAATTCAGCCACATCGCCGGCAACTTCGCGTAGGTTGACAAGTTTCGGTCCAATTGGGTCGGTGCTGGCGGCGGAGGTACCGTAGGCGCCATGGAAGGCAAAATAAGCCTGATTCAGCACCCGCAACGGGTAGCCGTTCTCCACAAAGAGTTGGCGGCGCGTTTCCATGTAGGCCTCGGCTGCCTCGACTTCGCCTGCGGCAAGGAGACGGTCAACTTCTAGACGCGTTTTCCGCATCTCCGTGCGGAAATCAAAACGCGTTTGGAAGAACGCCGGGTCCGCGACCTCTTGGGTCAGTACCTCAGACTCGGTCGGTACATGGTGGACCGGCAGCAACTCGGGGTACAGCCGTTTCACCACGCGCAGCCCGATTTCGTCGCCGACGATGTCGGCAACCGTCTCGTTCATCGTGGTGAGGTCGTTGCTTTGGTTGTAGCGGATGCCCAGCGGCGCCAGCGTGAGGTAATTGTGCACCCACTCATGAGCCACTGTGCTCAGCACCCAGCCCAGCGAAGCCCGATCGACCACCATGGCCGGATAGGCCCCCAGGCCGCCGATGCGCGTGACGTAGGCGCTCAGGTCCGCCTCATCGAAGATCTGCTGTTCGGCCGCTTCGATGGTTTCAAGGCTGATTTCCGGCGCCAACATGCGGTAGTAGACCTGCGTGATGCGATCGCGTGGGCTGACGACCATCTTCTTGGGCGGTTCCACGAAGGTGAATTGAACCGGCGGAAAGGGCGTGCCACCCAGCGTGAGGCCGGCCCGGGCCAGCTCGTCGCGTACCTGCCACTCGATCACTTGCTCGACTTGGGTGCGATCGGCCTGTTGTGCGGCGCGCAGCGTTTCGATTTCCGCCTGCAGTGCGGTCGTCTCCGCCGCTTCTGCATCTCTCCCGTCGCTCAGCAGGCGGTTGATCTCATCTTCCAGATCCTGAATGCGGTGGGCCTGTTCCATGTAACGCCAGACCAACGCTACACCCTCTTCACTCGACAGCGCGGCGGCCGGCCGCTCCAGTGCCGCCCCCAATTTGGCCTGGATGGCGTCGACTTCCCACGAAATGAGGTCGAAATCGTACGCTGCTACAGGCATCAGCAGCAGGGCATTGCGCTGTTGGGCATAGGAGGGGACGGCAGCCGCGGGCAGGAAGAGGGCCACGACCATCAACGTCATAAAGAGCGCTACGGCCGCGCCGCGTCGCCAGGCCGAGCGGGGGGAAGCGGCATGTGGCTGCGTCTCATGGCGGCTCCATATTTGTTTACTTTGCGGTTGCTCGAGGTTCATCACGCGTCTACAATAGTCACCAACAACACCTGACGCTAATCCTACCACAGGCTTGCCGGCTTTTCGGCTAGACTCATTACGATACGGAGGGAGAGAACGTTCCGTGACTGCTTCATCAACGCCGGATTATCTAGCGACCCTTGCGCCGGAGCTACGGACCACGATTCTGGCCATGCCTAAGGCCGAGATCCACGTTCATCTCGAGGGCGCGATTCGGCCGCGTACGCTGCTGGCCCTGGCCGAGCGCCATGGACGGCTGGACGAACTCCCCGCCAACGACCTAGCCGGCCTGCGCGACTGGTTCCGCTTCACCGATTTCCCTCACTTTATCCAAGTCTATCTGGCAATCTCCGACCTGCTGCGCACGCCTGACGACTTCGCCTTTATCGTGCACGCGCGCGGACGCGACATGGCCGAGCAGAACATCCGCTACAGCGAACTCACGTTTACGCCCTTTACCCATACTCACCTCCAGGCCAAAAACCTGACGATTGATGATCTATTGGCGGGACTGGAGGCGGGGCGCGCCCAAGCCAAGGCCGACTTCGGCGTTGAAATGCGATGGGTCTTTGATATCCCGCGCAACGCCAGCTTCCCGCCTGGCTATCAAGCGCACGATGGCGCCGGTTATGATCCGCTGCCCGCCGAGACGACGCTGGGGTATGCAGTCCACGGCATGGATCGGGGCGTGGTCGGCTTCGGTCTGGGCGGCTTTGAAGTCGGCGCGCCGGCCCAACCCTTCGCCCATGCCTTTGTCGAAGCGAAAGCGGCCGGCCTGCTCTCCGTCCCCCATGCCGGCGAGACGATGGGCGCGACCAGCGTCCGTAGCGCCATCGAAGACCTGCAGGCCGATCGCATCGGCCACGGCGTGCGTGCCATCGAGGATCCAGAGGTGCTCCTGATGTTGCGCGACCGCAACATTCCCCTGGAGATCAACCCCACCAGTAACGTCTGCCTCCACGTCTATCGACGTGCTGCCGAACATCCATTTCCGCACCTGGATCGCATGGGCCTGACCGTCACCGTCAACAGCGATGATCCGCCTCTCTTCAACACCACGCTGGAGCAGGAGTACGCGCTCCTGGCCGCTGAATTCGGCTATGATGCCGATAACCTCGCACGCATCGCGCGCAATGCATTCATGATCTGCGGCCTGCCGGAGGCCCAGAAGTCGGAACTGCTCGCAGAATTTGATGCGTGGCGCCAGTCGGAAATTAGTGGACCAGAGTCCGCCTAGCAGCATGCCGGCGCGAGATGAAATAGAACGCGGATGAGGCTGAAAAGGCGGATAAAGGCAGACAAAATCCGCCCAATCCGCAAAATCAGCGTTCTATCCGTCTTCTCTCCGACAGCCAGCGAAACTGAAATCTCTACGAGAACATGACTTTGATGGCTGCGGGTCTACCAATACAGCCGACGAAACGAATGATCTCGTCACACCTTCAGCTTGGCAGCCTATTTCGCGCTCCGCATTCCGCGCCCCGCGCTACCGAACGAATTCCACGTATTGGGTACCTTCGCCCTCGACGAGTTCAAGACAGCCGGCAATCACCTCGCCCAGGCTCGGGCTTAAGCGTTCACGGGCTTCCTCGACTGAGTAGAAGCCCCACTCGCTCAATTCGTCGAAATCCAACCGGATGGCGGCGATTTGTGCCTGATCGAGTTGGCCGCCCCAGAAGACGAAGCGCAGCATGTCGGCCCGGGTTGCCGGGGCCGGACGATAGTCCAGGCTGAGCAGGCGTCCTGGCTCAATCTGCAGGCCAATCTCCTCCTCCACCTCGCGGATGCAGGCCGCACGCGGCGGCTCGTTCTCTTCAACGAGTCCGCCTGGGATCTCCCACTGGGGCTTGTAGGTCGGGTTGACGAGCAGCACTTTGCCGGCGTCGTTGACGAAGAGCGCACCGGCGGCAACGCGTTTTGACGGCATGACATAGGCTGAATCAGCCATTGTTGTCCTCCAGTTGACTGAGAATGGTTGCCAGTTCGACCGGGAGAGGGGCGACAAATTCGCGCTCCTCGCCGCTGCCGGGCAGACGCAGGCGCAGCCGCTGTGCGTGGAGAAACTGCCGCGCCATGGGCAGCACCTGACGTTTATAGCCGTAGACTGTATCCCCGACGACGGGATGTTTGCGCCAGGCAAAGTGAACGCGGATTTGGTGGGTGCGGCCCGTGTGCAGCACCACGCGCAGCAGCGAAAACTGACGGCTGCCAACGCCCGGCAGACGCAGTGCGTAGATCTGCTCCGTGTGGTATTCAGTCTCCGCCATGCGTCCCCTGGAATCACCAGTGACGGGGTCGGCGGGCAAGATGGCCTGGCGCTTGCGGTCGTTGGGGTGGCGACCAATTGGCGCCAGAATGCGCCCGGCTGGCGGGTCCATGCGCCCCTCAACCAGCGCCAGATACTCTTTATAGACGCTGCGACCTTTGAACTGCTGCTGTAGATTCCGATGCGCGCGATCGTTCTTGGCCACTACGATGAGTCCCGACGTTTCGCGATCCAGCCGGTGCACGATGCCGGGCCGCAGTACGCCGCCCACGCCCTCAATGTCCGGACAGTGGTGCAGCACGGCGTGGACGAGCGTGCCGCTGCTGTGCCCCGGCGCGGGATGGACGACCATGCCGGCGGGCTTGTCGATCACCAGCAGGTCGTCGTCTTCGTAGACGATGTCGAGGGGGATTGATTCGGGCTGCAGCGCCTCGTCCGCGACGACAGGGGGCAACTCAATGCGGACGCGCTGGCCTAACTCGGCCTTGGCGCTGGCTTTGACCGGGATGCCGTCGACTTCAACGCGCGCGTCGGCAATCCAGCGCTGGATCTCACTGCGGCTATGGTCGGCCAAAGAGCGACTGAGCCACTGGTCGAAGCGCCGGCCTGGGTCGGCCTCCACGGTCAGTTCAATGATTCTGTTAGTGTCTGCGTTGTCTTGCTTCATCTCTGGCTCATTCCCGGTTGCGCCAGACTGGCATCGTTCGCGCCCGCCCAAAAGAAAACGACGGCCACAACCGGTACGTTTGTGATCCGCCGTTGGGGTTGCGTATGCGTGTAATGCGCCTGGCTTAGGAATCGTTGGACGGCTGGGCAGCAGCGCCGCTTGCCTCGGCCGCACGCAGGGCGCGCTGCTCCTGGATGTCCTCGGCGATGATGTAGATCGCCAGGCCGAAGACGCCGGTCACGATCGCCATGTCGGCGATGTTGTAATTGGGCCAGTAATAAACGCCCGGGATGCCCATCTTGATGAAGTCAGTGACGTAGCCCTGGTTGATGCGATCGATGACGTTGCCCAGCGCGCCGCCCATCTGCAGCCCGAGTAGCACGCGGACGAGAATCTTGTCCTGCGGTACCGTGGTCACATAGACGAGGATGGCAGCGGTAACGCCAAACGCAACGAGGGTGAAGAACCAGCCGGCGCCCTGAAAGAGTCCAAATGCCGCGCCGTAGTTGTCGACGTGCTGAAACACGAAATAGGGATCGAGCGCCTCAATGGGCGCAATCGTGGAGAATTTCGGGATGTGGATACGGACCAGCTCTTTGGTCCACTGGTCTAGCGCGATGACGATGCCTGCAACGAGCAGGACAATCCACGCCGAGCGGAACCAACTTGCGATTTTACTCATGAATGTGCTCCCTTAATCAAGTCGCCCTATTCTAGCGCATAGCAGACAAATGGCGAATTCCCAGGCGCGTGTTGGGCTGTGTTATACTGTCACGCTGTGTGATGCCATTGGTCCTTTTTTGTCGCGCCACGCCTTCGCAAGTCTTGGCGCTGTAACAACTGGGCTCATAGCGTATTCACCAACAGCGCCCGTTTCCGTCGGCCATCTCTCATTGATCGGTGCAGCCGCTGCGGGAAAATCACGAAACCATTGCAGGAGTGACACTCATGGCACGCGAAATAACCATCGCCCTGGTCCAGATGGCCCCTGAACTGGCCAATCCGGAAGCCAACTTGCGCAAGATGGGCGATTTTGTCGAACGTATCTGCAGCGAGCAGAACACGGATCTGATCGTCTTCCCTGAATTGAGCTACACGGGCAACGAGCTGGGCTTGCGCGCGACCGATCTGGCCGAACGCGTGCCCGGTCATGCGACCAACTATCTGGCCAAACGCGCCAACGATTTTGGCGCCTACATCGTCTTTGGCCTGGTTGTGAAGGAAAAGGTGGAGAGCATTCTCTACAATGCCCTCGTTTGTGTTGGGCCAGAAGGCGAAGTTGCCGGCGAATATCGCAAGGTCCATCTTCTGGGCGAAGAGCGTCAAGTCTATCGCAATGGCTATCGCTTTCAAACGGTGGAGACTGAGTGGGGGCGCTTTGGCATGACCGGCGGCTCCGATCTCGCCTTCCCCGAAGCTGCCCGCGGCCTGACGCTGGACGGAGCCGATCTGGTCACGGTCAGCGCCAACTGGGAAGAGCAGTACGACAGTCTCTGGACCGCTCACCTGATGAGCCGTGCCGGTGAGAATGCCATCTTTGTGGCTGCGGCCAACCGGGTGGGCGAGGAACCAACCATGCGCTTCCACGGCGACAGCATGCTGGTCGGCCCCCTTGGCGAAGTCTACACGCGCTTGGATGAGGCGATTGAAGGCTATGCCGTGGCGACGATTGACCTCGATCGCGTGCGCACGGTGCGCGAGGATCGCCAGCTGATTCAATACCGCGAACCCAATGCCTACCGGGCCGTCGTAAAGAAGTATTAGTCGGGTCACGGTCTGATCGATTTCCTCTTTTTCGTTTCAACCATCACCGTCACCGAACTATGACCATCGAATACACAAGCGGTGAGTGGCAGAATGTTGAGCAAATGACCGACTACCGCTCTGAGCGGTTTACGGACATGCTGGTCGAGCGCGCCACCTGGACGCAGACAGCGCCTACGCATACAATCGACGGGATCAAGGTCGCCGCACCCGATTACATCTGGTTTCGCTTCTGGCTACTGGGCCAGCAGCAGATCGTGGAGAAGTACTTCGACGCTGACCGTCACCTGGTGGGTATGTACGCGCCGATCAGTACCCCGTTCCTGCCAACGGAGAAGACAATCTCTTCGGTGAGCCTAGCGCTTGCACTCTGGCTCCAGGAAGATGGCCGCATCACGGTGCTCAACGAGGCAGAATTTGACGCAGCGATTGCCGCGCAAGTCGTTTCACCGGTAGAAGCCACCTACGCCGAACATCGCATCCGCGAGTTGATGCTCGATATTGGCCAAAACCTATTTCCCCCCGCAATGGTGCGAAACTTCATTCTGAAGGGGCCTGAGGAATCATGATTGCGATTCTGGATTATGGCGTGGGCAACTTGCGCAGCGTCTACAAAGCGTTTGAGACGGTGGCCGCACCGCTTGGTATTCCAGTTGACATTGTCGACAAGCCGACCGATTTGACCCGCTGGCGCGCTGTGGTGTTGCCGGGCCAGGGTGCGTTTGGCGATAGCATCGACAACCTGCGCGCGCAACAGCTGGAACAGCCCCTGCTCGATGCCGTCGGCGCCGGCCTGCCTCTACTCGGCATTTGCGTCGGCATGCAGCTGCTCTTCGACAGCAGCGAAGAGATGGGACAGCACGAAGGTCTGCACCTCATTCCCGGACACGTCACCCGCTTCCCCGAAGCGCAGCCCGATCCGAAGCACCCTGGTCGCACATTGCGCATTCCCCAAATCGGCTGGAATCAACTTCATCGCCAGCGCGAAGATCACCTGCTGGCCGGCGTGCCGGATGGCGCCTATGCCTATTTTGCTCATTCCTATTATTGCAATGCTGTCGATTCGTCGGTCGTGCTGGCAGCCACCGATTATGGTTTGGACTATCCGTCCATCGTCCGCCATCGCAATGCGTGGGGCATTCAACCGCATCCCGAAAAGAGTCACACTGTCGGCTTGCGCATCCTTGCCAACTTCATGGAAATGGTGACCGAACAGGCGTGATCGGCGTCGGCCACAACCCCAACCCCTAGCACAAACATCTCTGCGGAGAGGAGACCAACATGGCTGACCTGCGACTCGAGATACTGGGTTCCGGCGGAGCCTTTCGCACCCCGCGACCGGCCTGCCATTGCCGCATTTGTGAGGGCGCGCGCCGCCACGGTATCCCCTGGGAGCGGAGCGGTCCCAGTCTCTTCGTTCATGGCCCGAATTTGCTGATTGATACGCCGGAAGAAAGTGCGATGCAGGTCGACCGCGCGGGCGATTTGCCCATCGCCGCCGGGCTCTACAGCCACTGGCATCCAGATCATACGGCAGGACGGCGCATGTACGAGACGCGCAACTGGGACGCACGCGGACTACCGCCCCAGAGCCTCTGCACGCCCATTTACCTGCCGCCCCAGGTTGCCGCCGACTTCGAGACGCAGCTCGGACTGGCCGAGAATTTCCGCTATCTCGAAGGAATGAACCTGGTGCAGGTGCTGCCGTTTGACCAGCCACTCATCTTTGGCGGCTGGCGCGTTACGGCGCATCTGCTGGCGGAGGCGTACGTCTACGTCTTTCTCTTTGAGGAGAGCGAGGGCGGGCGCCGCGTACTCATTGCCATGGATGAACTCCACGGCTGGACGCCGCCCGCAGAACTCTGCGACCTGGACCTACTCTACCTGCCGGCCGGCATCTTTGTCTTCAATCCGTTGACCGGTGAGCGTATTGTGCCGGTGGGGCATCCGGTGCTGGCGCATGAGGCGACCTACGAGGAGACGCTGGAGATGGTCGAGCGTCTCAATGCCAGGCGCATCGTCTTCGGCCATCTGGAGGAGCCTTTTGGCCTCTCGCCGGACGATTATGAGCAAATTGCCCGCGATTTGCGTGCTCAACGGGGATGGGATGTTACGTTCGCGCATGACACTCTTGTGGTAGAGTTGCCTTAGTACTTTCCACTGAGGAGAAAACTGAGGAGAAAACCAAGGCATGAGCTAGGAAACGAGCGCATAGTTGGAGGCCGTTTCCGTCGCTTGTCGCTTGGCTTCTGTCTTTAGAACGAGCGTTGATTTATGATTATTTACCCAGCGATTGATTTGCGAGAAGGACGTTGCGTGCGCCTGCGCCAGGGTGACCCAGCGGCGGAAACAGTTTTTGGTGAAGATCCCGCCGCAATGGCGCAACACTGGGCCGAGCAAGGAGCCGAATGGCTTCATGTAGTCAATCTCGACGGCGCCCTGGGCGCAACGTCGGCCCAGCTACATGCCCTGCATCGCCCCAATAATATCCTCGTGCAGCACCCTGGCAGCGACAAACCCGAGACGCCTCGGGAGGAATTGGCGCGTAGCTTGCCCATCAATTTGCGCCGCCTGCTTGAAATCCGCAAAGCGGTCGACTTGCCGATTCAGTTCGGTGGAGGGCTACGCACGATAGATGATATCCAACTCGCCCTGGAACTGGGTGCTGACCGCGTGGTACTTGGCACAGTCGCCGTCGAAAACCCGTCCCTGGTGCGCGAAGCGATTGAGCGCTGGGGACCGAAGCGGATCGTCGTGGGCATCGACGCCCGCGATGGTATGGTAGCCACCCATGGCTGGCAAGAGACGAGCGAGATCGATGCGATCGAATTGGGCCATCGCATGCACGCACTTGGGGTTCGGCTTGTCGTCTACACAGATATCAGCCGCGACGGCATGCTCAGCGGCGTCAACGTCGCCATGACCAGCCGGCTGGGCGACGTCACCGGCCTCCGCGTCATCGCCAGCGGCGGCGTGGCTTCCATCGATGACATTCGCCTGCTCAAGCAGCATGAGCACTTCGATATCGACGGCGTCATCACCGGGCAGGCCATCTATACCGGCGCGCTCGATTTGGCCGAGGCCATCGCAGTGGGGCGGGAACCCCTTACGCGACGCAGCGCCGGCATTGTGCCCTATCGCATAACGTCGGACGGGCCCGAGTTCTTGCTGCTCTTTAACCTCTATTTTGAGCAGTGGCAATTCCCCCGCGGCGGGGTGAAGCATCATGAGAGCGACGTCGGGTGTGCGCTGCGCGAGTTCAAGGAAGAGACCAGCCTCGATCTCAATGAATTGCATGAAGATTGCCGCACTGAACTCCACTACATTGCCACGATCCGCCATTATGAGATCGAGCGCACCATCGTTTACTATTTGGCAGAGGCCAAGTCGGGTGAAGTACAGCTGGGCCAAGAGGATCACTGCGAAGTGCGCTGGGAGAATGCCCGCAACACGTGGGAACTCCTTACCGAGACGTCGCCCGAGCAGCTGCCGGCCCTGGACGCAGCCCTGAAATTTTTGAACGTTACCATCACATAAGACCCGTTTACCGAGCGCGCCTCTTGTAATCCCCCTTAAGGGCGCCTGATTTTCTACGCTTCTTTCGATAACGCGTTATCACCACCCACTGCAAGGTTTGCCCAATGCTCGCAAAACGCATCATTCCCTGCCTGGACGTCAAGGACGGCCGTGTCGTCAAGGGCGTGAATTTCGTTGATCTTGTCGATGCCGGCGATCCGGTCGAACAAGCTCAGATCTACGACAGCGAAGGCGCTGACGAACTGGTTTTTCTTGACATAACCGCAACTCATGAGGCGCGTGATATCGTCACCGAGATGGTGCGCCGCGTTGCCGACACGGTCTTTATTCCGTTTACCGTGGGCGGCGGGCTGCGTACCGTGGATGACCTACGCGCAATATTGCTGGCCGGGGCCGACAAGGTGAGCGTCAACAGCGCGGCGGTGCACAACCCGGAGATCATCAACGAGGGCGCCAAGCGCTTTGGCAGCCAGTGCATCGTGGTGGCGATTGACGCCAAGCGTCGCCAGGGTGATGCGTTGGCCGCGCGGGGCGAAGGGTGGGACGTCTACGTGAGCGGCGGTCGCATCAACACGGAACTCGATGCGCTGGCGTGGGCACAAGAGGTCGAAGCGCGCGGGGCCGGCGAGATCCTGCTCACCTCTATGGATGGCGACGGCACACAAGAGGGCTATGACGTCGCGCTGACGCGGGCCATCAGCGATGCCGTCAGCATTCCCGTGATTGCCAGCGGCGGCGCCGGGCGACCAGAAGATTTCGCCCAGGCCTTGACTGAGGGCGGCGCAGCCGCGGCATTGGCTGCCAGCCTCTTTCACTTTCGCCAGCTCTCAATCATGGAAGTCAAACAAAGCCTCAGCGCGGCGGGCGTCGCCATCCGCATCCCGCCGGAAGACCTCATCTGATGGGGGCGTCACTATGAATTCAACTTCGCCCAACGAACTGTCAACACTGACGCATTCAGAGCTGTTCGCACAGGTGAAATTCGATGCCGCCGGTCTGGTACCAGCGATCGTCCAAGACGCTGCCAGCGGGCAGGTGCTCATGATGGCGTGGATGAATGCCGAAAGCTTGCGGCAGACCCTCGATCTGGGCGAATGTGTCTTCTGGAGTCGCAGTCGCCAGGAGTACTGGCATAAGGGCGCTACCAGCGGCAACACCCAACAGGTCGTTGGTCTGCGTATTGATTGCGACGGCGACACGCTGCTCGTTCTTGTCAACCCAGCCGGCCCCGCTTGCCACACCGGCGCGCGGAGCTGCTTTTTCCGGAAAGTCGAAGAAGGCAATGTCTGACACACTCAACACACTCTTTGCCACCATCGAAGAACGCAAGCGCACCATGCCCGCCGGTTCCTATACGGTTACGCTCTTTGAAGATGGCGAGAATGAAATCCTGAAGAAGATCGGCGAAGAATCGATCGAAGTGATCATCGCCGCCAAAGGCGAGGGGGATGAGCGCGTGATCTACGAAATGTCGGACCTGATCTACCATGCCATGGTTCTGCTGGCTGAACGGGGACTGACCTGGCAGCAGATCGAAGATGAACTGGCCCGCCGCTTCCAATAATGCTGATCCAACCGCTTGAGTTTCTGCCCGATCATCACGCACCGGACGTACATGGCGCCACCGATTGGTGGTTCCTTTTTCAGGGCGACCGGCTTGTCCTGGCCACGGACGGCGAAGCGTACCGACCACCGTGCCAGCAAGAGCTCGATGCCTTGGGTGTCAGGCCGTCAACGAGCGGGTATATGGGCCGGCTTCAGCAGGGTGATGAGGTCCGTCATTGCTACTTTGGCCTTGTCGATGATGAGGTTGCGCCAAATGGGGCCTTGGCCATCGTCAACCTGCGCAGCCTCTTTGGTCGCTTCGATGAATCACTCCTGGCTCTTGCCGGACGCGCCCAGCAGTTGCTCTTTTGGGAAACGACCCATCGTTTCTGCGGCCGTTGCGGCACACCCATGGAACTGGTAACCGAAGAGCTGGCCCGCCGCTGTCCGGCCTGCGGTCTCAGCCGCTACGCCAACCCCGCGCCCGCCATTATCATTGCTGTGACTCGAGAGGCTCCGGCCGGACGACAGATTTTGCTTGTGCGCAATCATCGTTTTCCACCCGGCCGCTTCAGCGTGATCGCCGGCTTTGTCGATCCGGGCGAATCGCTCGAAGATTGCTGCCGGCGCGAGGTCATGGAAGAGGTCGGCGTGGAGATTGAGAACGTCCGCTACTTCGCCAGTCAGGGCTGGCCCTTTCCCAACTCGCTCATGGTTGGTTTCACAGCCGATTACGTGGCCGGCGACTTTGTGCTCGAAGAGGCGGAGATCGCCGAAGCAGGCTGGTTCTACGTCAATGAGTTGCCGAGCGTACCGCCCCGCGTCAGCATCGCCCGTGCGCTCATCGACGACTTTGTTGCGAGCCAACGCTCGGAACCAATTGCCCTTCGCGATTGGTCACAACGTGCATAGAAGGCCGACGCGCTCGGCGTCTCCTCTGCGGTGAACCAACCGCGACTTGTTTCAATGTGGCGGCGCAACGAAGAGTTTCATTCGTTGATTTGGCACGCAAATTCGTAGGTTTTCGGTCCGGCAAAGTCCTCAAAGTCACGTCATACTTAACCTTGACAAAAGAGCAGCGCGAGAAGTCGCTAATGTCTGTACGCAAGTCTTGAACATGCGTGCCGGCGGGCGGCTTTTGTTATGGGGACGGTCTGTCTTCAAGCCTGACTGGATGATGCAAATTCGCAGGCTCAGCCATGTGGGGGTAACGGCCTCCCTCTGATCAACAGCAAAGGAAATCGAACCGCAATGCAACCAAATGGCGTGCAATTGCCACCTCGACCGTGGCAAGATGTTCCGTTGGATAGCTGGAATGACTGGCGCTGGCAGCTCAGCCATCGTCTGAACACAGTCGAAGAATTCCGTAACGTCATCAACTTGACGGAAAGCGAAATCGCCGGCCTCTCCGCACCGGAGCGCTTCCGTGTCGACGTAACGCCCTATTTTGCCAGCTTGATGGATCCCGATGACCCGAACTGCCCGATTCGCCGCCAGATCGTGCCGACCGCGGCTGAACTCGCGCCCTTCGAAGCGGAAATGACCGATTCCCTCAGCGAAGATGCGCACTCGCCGGTGCCTGGTCTCGTTCATCGCTATCCCGACCGGGTGCTCATGCTGGTGACGACGCAGTGCGCGTCCTACTGCCGCTATTGCACGCGAAGCCGCATTGTCGGCAACCCCGGCGCAACCTTTAGCCGCACGGCCCATGACGCCCAGATCGACTATATCGCACGCACGCCCCAGGTGCGCGACGTGCTGCTCTCCGGCGGTGATCCGCTGACGATTCCGCTCAAAGTGCTGGAGGATCTCTTGCGTCGTCTGCGTGCGATTCCCCATGTGGAGATCATCCGCATTGGTTCGCGGGTGCCCGTTTTTCTGCCGCAACGGATCACGTCCGACCTGGTCGACGTCTTGCGTCAGTTTCATCCGCTCTGGCTTAATGTTCACTTTAACCACCCGGACGAGATTACGCCGGCCGCATCCGCGGCCCTGGCGCGCCTGGCCGATGCCGGCATTCCGCTTGGCAACCAGAGCGTGCTGATGGCGGGGGTCAACGACTGTCCGAACATCATGCGGGCGCTGGTGCACAAGCTCGTGATGAATCGCGTGCGTCCTTACTACGTCTACCAGTGTGATCTCGTGCATGGCGCCGGCCATTTTCGTACGCCGGTGGCCGTGGGCATTGAAATCATGGAGTCATTGCGCGGTCACACGTCGGGCTACGCCGTGCCCACTTACGTCATTGACGCGCCGGGCGGCGGCGGCAAAATTCCGATCATGCCCAACTATCTGATCAGCCAATCAGCCGATCACGTTGTGGTGCGCAACTACGAAGGCTACATGAGCGCCTACACCCAGCCGGAACAGTATGAGCGCCACGATGCCGCGACCTGCCCCGCTTGCCAGCGCAGCCGCCAGGAGCCGGGTCAGGAGGGCGTCAGCGCGCTGCTCGACGGGCGCCAACTCGCCATCCGACCGGAAGGCTTTGACCAGATCCACCAGCGGCTAACGAATGTCCAGTGGGCGCCGGTCGAACAAGAGCTACTGCAGGAATCCGCTCCGTAAGTGACGTAGAGAGTCAGCCAGTTGCCAACTGCCTGGCTCCCCATCCGATTCCGTCTGTACTTTGATAATGGCCATTTTGGAGGAAGAAATACCCTACGGTGAATGTCGCACTGCTGGCAAACCTCAAACGGAACGCGCCGACCTGGCCGGGCATGTCGCCTGACCAGTGGGACGATTTGGATTCTGAGAAGACGATTGAGGCCATCATGGGCGCGTTGGAGAGCAACGGTCACGCGGTCACCTTTCTTGAAGGTGACTTGTCGCTCCAGGCCAACCTTGGCAAGCTCAAGCCGGATATCTGCTTCAATATTTGTGAAGGTCATTTTGGCGACGCGCGGGAAGCTCAAGTGCCAGCCGTCCTCGAAATGATGCGCATCCCCTATACCGGCTCGAAAGTGCTAGGCTTGGCCTTGGCGCTGGACAAACCCATGACCAAGCGCGTGCTGGCCTACCATGACCTACCGACGCCCCCCTTCCAGAGCTTTGAGCGCCTGACCGAGGAATTAGATCCGGTCATGACCTTTCCGCTCTTTGTGAAGCCGAGTCGGGAAGGGACGGGCATGGGCGTCAGCAGCCAGTCGATCGTACGCGACGAGGGGCAGCTGCGCGCACAGGTGCGTACGATTTTCGAGCGCTATGACCAGCCTGCATTGGTCGAGCGCTATATCGAGGGCCGAGAGTTGACCATGGGCGTGGTCGGCAACCTGGTGACGCCGGTGGCGCGACGCATTCCCGATGATGATGAAGCGCCGCGTGTCTCGAAGGGACTGCACCCCTTTCCCCCGCTGGAGATCGACATGAGCCGCTATCCGGAGGAGGAGGCCGGCGTGTACACCAGTCGGATCAAGGTGGATCTGGTTGACAATTTTCACTATCTCTGCCCCGCTCCGGTCGATGCTACGCTGCTGGAGGAGCTACGCTGGCTGACGGCTGCTGTCTTTCGCGTCACCGACTGTTTGGACGTGGCGCGCGTCGATTTCCGTCTGGATATGCATGACAACAACAAGCCTTACATTTTGGAAATCAACCCGCTGCCGGGGTTGAACCCAGGCTATTCAGATCTCTGTATTGAGGCGGCCGCGGATGGGTGGACGTATGAACAACTCATCAATCGCATCTTGAACGAAGCCTTGGAGCGCTACGGGCTGGGCTAGCGTCGAACCCGCGGCCAGCTTTGCCGCGCGACTGCTCCCTCAGCTAAAATGGGGCGGTTACCTTTGCCGCCCCTCAACGCGTGAAAGGACGTTCTCATGCGCTATCTCTTTTTGATGGACCCGCTGGACACCGTCAAGATCAACAAGGACACAAGCTTCGCCTTTATGGAAGCCGCCCACGAACGCGGTCACGACGTCTACTACGTCGCGAAAGGCGCGATCTTCTTGCTGGACGGCGAGGTCTTCTTCCATGCCACGCACGTAACGCCCCAACGTGAGCCCAAGCAGCCTTTCATCGTCGGCGAATCGGTGACGCTTGCCGCGCATGAAACCGATGCCGTCTTCATCCGGCCCGATCCGCCCTTTGATGAAGAGTACCTCATGAATACCTGGCTCCTGGACCTCGCCAAGCGCCACACGTTCGTCATGAACGACCCGGCCGGCGTGCGTACGGTGAATGAAAAGATCTGGGCGACCCAGTTCACGGCGTTCACGCCGCGCACCCTGATCACGCGCCGGCAGGACGATTACGCCGCTTTCCTCAGCGAAGAAAAGGACATCATCGTCAAGCCGACGAATGGTCACGGCGGCAAGTCGGTCTTCCACGTCCATGAGGGCGACCTCAACGCCAACGTCGTCTTTGAGACGCTGACGAATATGGGGCGCTTTGAAGTCGTGGTGCAGGAGTACTTGCCCGCGGCAACCGAAGGTGACAAACGGATCCTCTTGCTTGATGGCGACTACCTGGGCGCGGTCTTGCGCGTTCACAGTGAGTTTGACCACCGCAACAACTTCTTTGCCGGCGGCTCCGCGCAGGCGGCAGAAATCACGCCCCGTGAAAAGGAAATCATTGCGGTGCTCAAGCCTCACCTGCAGGCCCTGGGCCTTCATTTTGTGGGCATCGACATCATTGGCGACGCGCTGGTCGAAGTCAATGTCACCTCGCCGACCGGCATCCAGGAGGCCAGCGACTTTGCAGGCGAGCGTCTGGCCGATCGGGTGATTGATTTTGTGGAGATACAGGCGGCGCGGGTCAAGCGCGTCTAAAGGGTTAATCCGCAGCTCATTCTACGCCTCCTGCGAATTCTTGAGCGCATTTACTTCTGACTTGACAGGTGGTTTTGCCTGCGTATAATCAACGTATTGGTATAGACCACCTGACAATCGGACCATATGCTCAACAAAGATCATCCACTGCCCAAATATTATCAGCTCAAGGAACTGCTGCTGGAGAAGATTGTCGTCGGCGAATGGCTGCCGGGCATGATGATCCCCTCCGAGCGTGAGTTGAGCGACGAGTATGAAATCAGTCGCATGACCGCCCGCCAGGCCCTCTCGGAATTGACGAGTGAAGGTCTATTGCGTCGCGAGCAGGGCCGCGGCACCTTCGTGGCCGAACGCAAGATCCGTCAGGGGCTGAGCCGGCTCAGCGGCTTCACCGAAGATATGACCGATCGTGGCCTGCAGCCTGGGGGCAAGGTTTTGCACCTGGCGGTCGAATCCGCGCCGGCGTCCGCATTGCGACCCCTACAGCTGACGCCCGGCCAGGAGATCGTCATCCTCGAACGCCTGCGCAACGCCGACGGGGAAGCGGTCGCATTGGAGAAGAGTCACCTGAGTTTTTCGCATGTCCAGCAACTTCTGGGCGAAGATTTTGCGAACGGCTCACTCTACCAAACGCTAACCGAGCAGTACGATATTGTACCGACACGCGCCGAGCAACAGGTCGGCGCCGACCTGTGTACGGCACGCGAGCAGGCGCTGCTCAATCTATCCGCCGGCGCACCGATTTTGAGAATTCAGCGGATTACGTATGATCAGTGGGGTAGACCCTTCGAGCTCAACGAAGCGGCTTACCGGGCAGACCGCTATCTCTTCTTTGCCGAATTGGATCTTGGTTGAGTAAGATTGATTGAAGTTAACATAATAATTACCTGTTGGCACACAGATAGTGATTTACATCCGTACGGCTTTCTCACCAACATTGCTTGAAGGAGGCGCCCATCCAACCAGTCCCCATACCGCTACTCACCCGCGTTTTCGCAGTAAGTGTCGTCAGTCTGCTTACCTGGCGACACGATTCAATGTAGGAATAGACCCTAAGGAGAACCATTCATGAAACGACCGATTCTTTTGCTCAGCCTGCTGCTGACCTTTGCCATGCTCTTCTCGGCCTGTGCGGTGAGCGTCGATGCGCCGGCCGCCCCGGCCGCCGACGATGCCGCCGGCGCTGAAGAAGCCGCCATGGAAGAAGAAGTGACCGTTCACTTCTACCAGCGTGGCTACGTCGAAGGCGGCGAAGACGCCGGCTCCGTCAACACCGACAAGGCGATTGACGCCTTTGAGGCTGCCAATCCGGGCGTCAACGTCGAAGTGATCGGGATTCCGTGGACTGCAGAGGGCGATGCCAAGCTGGAGCTGGCATTGGCTGACGGCAGCGCCATCAACGTCTTCCGCGTCACCAGCACCAACATCGCCCGCTACGCACGCCAGGGCATCCTCTCCGACATCGAGCCTTACCTCAGCGATGAAGACAAAGCCGACTTCTACGAGAGTGCGTTCCAGGTTGCCAACGTCAACGGTCAGGTGTGGGCCTATCCGCTCTGGGTGACGGCGATCTCCATCTTCGCCAACACGGAGATCTTTGAAGAGCAGGGTGTCGAACTGCCAACCATGGACGATCCGTGGACCTGGGACGAGTTTGTTGAAGCCGCCAAGACTCTGACTTATGAGCGTGACGGCCAGCAGGTCTATGGCTTCACCGCTTCGTCCAAGCAGGGGGCCATCGAGTACTACCCAATCACGTACCTGGACGGAGGCACGATCCACAGCCCCGACGGCACCCAGTTTGTCCAGAACCAGCCGGAATCCGTTTCTGCTCTGCAGAAGCTGGCCGACCTGGCTCTGGTGCACGAAGTGACGCCGCCCGATTTCGGCACGGTGGATCAGCCGATCGTGCGTGCGCAGTTCAAGGAGCAGCAGAACGTAGCCATGCTCATGAGCACGCCGGGCTTCATTCCCGACCTGGAAAGCAGCGAGTTCCCCTTTGTCGTGATTCCGCCGCCCACGGGTGACATGGGCAGCATCGTGACCAACGGCGCCTTTGGTCTCTTCGCCGTGGTCGACGTGGAAGACGAAGCGGTCAAGGAAGCGGCCCACAAGCTGGCCAACTACCTGACCAGCAGCCAAGTTGCTGAGGACGTGGAAGGCTGGCAGCTGGCCCCGGGCCTGCGCCGCAGCAACAACGCCTATGCCACCACGCCCAATCGCCAGACGATTGTCGACCTGGTCGAATTCGGCGTCTATGAGCCGCCGGTTGGCGTTTCGGGCGAGGTGTTGAATCTCCACGGCGCCGCGCTGCAGTCGATCATTCTGGGCGTGGACGATCCGCAGACCGCGATGGACGAGCTTGCGCCCATCTATCAGGCCGAGTTGGATGCGATCAACGCCGAGTAACTTGTAGGAATGCGCCGCGCTGGCGCATAAAGCGGACGCGTCGTCGTGCTGAATAAGGACGACGACGCGTCCGTCTGTTTACATAAGGCTCGTTCTGTGTCGCCGCAAGGATTTTTGTCATGAGTCAAACAACCACTGCGTATAGCGCAAAGCCTGCCCCTCCATCACCAACAGCGTGGCAGCGCATCGTGCGCGCTTGGCACCGCTATAAGTGGAGCTACTTCTTTATTGCGCCAAGTATGATTCTGTTTTTCATCTTTATTGTATGGCCGGTCATACAGGCCTTTCTGTTGTCATTTCAGAAAGTGACGCTGCGCAGTACGGAATGGGTTGGCCTGGCCAACTTCCAGAAGCTTGCCGAGAGCCAGCTCTTCTGGGACGCCATGCGCCATACCTTCATTTACGCATTCTTCGTCGTCCTCTTCTGGATCAGCTCTTCGCTCATCATCGCCGCGCTGATTCAACCGCTGAGCCATCGCCTGCAATCCTTTTTCCGTGGCGCATTTTACTTACCCTACGTGACCAGCATCGTCGTCGTCTCGCTGGTTTGGCTCTGGATTTTTGACCCCTCGTATGGCGTCTTTAACTATCTCTTGAATCTTTTTGGCCAGGAGAGCGTGTTGTGGCTGCAGGATCCGGACATTGCCCTCTTCGCCATTATTCTGAGCACTATCCTGATTGTGCCGGGTACCGGCGTCGTGCTCTTCTCTGCAGCCATGGCCGATATCCCGCCCTCGCTCTACGAAGCAGCCGATGTCGAGGGCGCCAACGCCTTCCGCAAGCTGATCTCCATTACTTTGCCTATGCTCCGCCCGACGCTGCTCTACCTGATGGTGATCTATACGATTGCGGGCTTTCAGGTCTTTGAGCGTGTCTATATCATGACCGCCGGCGGTCCCGTCAACTCGACGACTACGATCGTGCAGCTCATCTTTATTACCGCGTTCAACGATTTTAATTTTGGCTATGCCAGCGCCCAGGCGCTGATTCTGTTCTTTATCATTGCTGTCATCTCGGTTGTCCAGTTTCGCTTTCTGGGCAGAAACGACATGGAGTACTAATGGCGCTTACCGAAAATGTCGAGGGGACCCTGCACTCTTCACGCGGCAGCGGCGTGAACTGGCAACGAATGCTCACCCGTATCCCGGCGCTGCTCTTTCTTGTCCTCATGGCGACCGTGAGCCTCTTTCCCCTCTACTGGCTCTTCAATACCTCGCTTATGGCGCCCAGCGCAATCTTCAAGATTCCGCCGGACATGATTCCAGTCGATCCGACGTTGGAGAACTTTCGCCAAGTCTTCCGCGCTAGCGGTACGTCCGATTTCACTCTGGGTCGTGTGCGTGTCGAGACGCCGCGGTTTATGGTCTGGTTTCTGGTTACTGTCGCCTTCACGCTGCTGAGTACGGCCATTCACGTGCTCTTCGATTCCATGGCGGCTTATGCATTTGCCAAGCATCGCTTCCCTGGCGACAAGATCTTCTTCGGCATGATCATCGCGGCGCTGATGGTGCCCGGCCAGGTGACGCTGGTGCCCCAGTACTTGCTCGTGAGTGGCATGGGCTTCGTCAATACCTTCACCGGCCTGATCATGCCGGGACTGGCCGACGTGATCGGCATCTTTCTCTTGCGCCAGTTCATGCTGACAATTCCCAATGACTTGACCGAAGCCGCCAACATTGATGGGGCGAGTGAGTGGGGCATCTACCGCCGTATTATCTTGCCTCTGTCGGCGCCGGCACTGGCCGCCACCGCCATCTTTGCCTTCCAGCGCTACTGGAACGCCTTCTTGTGGCCCCTTGTCGTGGCGCATAACCCCGATCTCTTCACGCTGCAGGTGGGGCTCTCTTTCATCCAGACCAGCGAATTCGGCACCAATTACGGCATCCTGATGGCCGGCGCCGTGCTCTCCGCTTTGCCCATGATGGTTGTCTTCTTCGCCTTCCAGAAATACTTCATCCAGGGGTTGCGCGTCGGCGGTGTCAAGGGCTAGCCGGGCGATGCAAACGCTGCTGGGCATTGATGGTGGGGGGACGAAGACGGTTGCCCTGCTAACCGACCTGCAAGGCCGCACGTTGAGCAGGGCCGTGGGCGGCCCCATGAACGTGCAGCGCATGACGGACGATGAACTGCAGCGCGTGCTCTATCCGCTGCTGAGCGAATTGTTCGTCGCAATGGAATCGAGACCCATTGTCCTGCGCGCGCTGGGCACTGGCTTTGCCGGCGCCGGCACCATCCCCTCCCATACGCCGTTGCGCCAATTGCTGCAGGCAGCCATGGCGGCAGCCGTGCGCGAGCGCACGGTCACGCTCGCGCCCTCCTTGCCCATAGCCATTCACCATGACATGGCCATTGCGCTGGCGGCCGGATCGAGCACGCGTACCGGCATCGTCGTGATCGCTGGCACCGGTTCATCCGTCTATGGCGAACGGGACGCCGCGTCGGTGCGGGTCGGCGGTTGGGGCCCGGCCTTTGGCGACGAGGGCAGCGGCCATGCCATCGGCCATCAGGCGTTGCGCTGCGTCATGCAGGTCTACGACGGCCGCTTGCCCGCCAGCGCGCTCACAGAAGCCATTTGCAGCGCCTGGCAGTGCGCGGCGCCGCCGGAGTTGCTCATGGTCTGGCGGGCCAGGCAGCCGACTGTGGCCGAGGTGGCGCAACTCACGCCCGTTGTCGCGACCACGGCCGAGGAGGGCGATTGGCTGGCGCGTGCAATCTTGCAGGATGCTGCCGCCGAACTGGCTCGCTGCGTTATCACCGCCGCCACGCAGCTTGATCTTTGTGAGGAATCATTTCCGCTGATCATGAGTGGCGGCGTCTTGCGCCACGTTCCATTGGTCGCAGATGAACTCATTGCTCAGGTCGCGACAGCCGCACCCGGCGTTGCGCCGCGCGTGCTGGATATCGAACCGGTCAACGGCGCTATTCACATTGCACGACAACTGCTACGCTGACCGCCAATAACTCAAATCAATCAGGAGCGTATCCCGTGTCGCAACCAGTGCAACCTATCACCGAGCAGGCCAATCCCGCGACGGCGACGATTGACACCCTTTCTGCCGCAGAAATTGTGGCGCTGATCAATCAAGAAGACAAGCAACCGGTGCAGGCCGTCGAGCGTGAATTGCCTAATATCGCCCGTGCGGTTGATGCCGCGGTGGCGGGATTGCGCGCCGGTGGGCGTCTGCTCTATTTTGGCGCAGGCACAAGCGGCCGTCTGGGCGTACTCGATGCCTCGGAAATCCCACCGACCTACGGCGCGTCGCCGGAATTGGTGCAAGGCTTTATCGCCGGTGGCGACGTCTCGTTGCGCAAATCGACTGAGGGAGCCGAGGATGATCAAGCGGCCGGCCGCGCGCTGATTGAAGAACTGGACGTTGGCGAGCACGATGTCGTGGTCGGCATTGCGGCCAGCGGCACCACGCCGTGGGTGCTGGGCGTCATCGAGGCGGCGCAGGCGCGCAATGCCGCTACTGTGGGCATCTCCTGCAATCCGGAGAGCGCGCTGGCGGGCCAGGCGGACATTGCCATCACGCCCGTGGTCGGTCCCGAAGTGATCGCCGGCTCCAGCCGCATGAAGGCGGGGACGGCCCAGAAGTTGGTACTCAACATGCTCTCCACGGCGGCTATGGTGCGTCTGGGCAAAGTCTACGGCAATCTGATGGTCGACGTGCAGCCGGGCAACGTCAAGCTACGCGGGCGCGCCGCTCGCATCCTGCAGCAGGCAGCGGGTGTGGACGAGGCAAGCGCAGTGGCTGCGCTCGAGCGCAGCGGCTATGAGGTCAAGCCGGCGTTGGTCATGCTGCTGGCCGGCGTCGATGCAGACGAGGCCCGGGCGCGCCTCACTGCCGCGGATGGGTTTGTCCGCGATGCAATTGCGTCAGGCTGAGTCGATGGACTGGCACGTCGGGCAGAAGTAGATGCCGCGGCCCCCGACGCGATCCTCAATGATTGGTTCGCCGCAGGTAAAGCAGGCCTGACCGGCCCGGCGAAAGACGTAAAAACGGTAGTCCCGTCGAGTCCAGCCCGCTTCCTTGAGGGCCAGGGCACGGGCCTCATCATTGGTGATGCCGCCGGTACGATAGGATTGGCGGGTGAGCGCCAGCGCTGCTGCGGCCAGGGCCTCAATCTGCGCGTCGCTGCAATCGACCGGACGCAGAGTCGGGTGGACGCCCGCTACGAAGAGGATTTCACTGCGCAGATAGTTGCCCGTCCCGGCCAGAAAACCCTGGTCGAGGAGGAGCGTGGTCAGGCGCTTGTTGCGGAATTCCTTGGCCCGAAAACGCGCCGCAACTTCATCGGCAGTGAGCGTCTCGTCCAGCAGGTCTGGGCCGAGCTTGGCCAGAAACGGGTGCGCCGCCAGCTCGCGATTGTGGAGCACCTCGATGTCCGAGGCGCTGTAGAGCAGGGCTGACTCTTCGCTGTTGTGAATCGCCAACCGCAACTGGCGCTTGGTGTCGGGGAGGTCATAGGCCTTGCGTACCATCCACACGCCGTAAAGCTGGTTGTGGCTGTAGATATTGTACTCGTTGGCAAAGCGGATGAGCATGGCCTTGCCCCGCGTCTCAACCCGCTCCACCGCCTCGCCGCTGAGAAGCGCCTCAAAGGGTTTGAGATGCTCGAACGCGAAGACGACCTCTTTGGCCACTCGCCCGGCGATGGCGGCGGCAACGGCATCGGCCGCGCGGCGTATTTCTGGTCCCTCTGGCATAGCGAACGCTCGATTTCGTATCAAATTCCTGGCTATAGAATGCCGCTGAACTGGCTCTGGCTGTTGGGCATGGGGCGCGGTCCGTAGCGCTTGCGATACTCGTCTTCGTGCCACGCATGGAGCGTGGATTCGCTGACGCCGATTATGGGCGCCAGCGCATGAATATCGGGAAAAAAGACGTGCCCGCCCCGATACCACCAGTCGAAGTAATCGGCCGGCGTGCGCCCTGCGTCCCGCCAAGCCTCTAACGCCAGTTCGGTTTCGCTCAAGTGCGGGGCGGGCCGGATCATCAGTTTGACCCGGGCATTGGTCAACTGTGCGTCGTAGCGCTGTTGCAGCCACATGTCGAAGCGACGCACCCATGAATCGTCATCACGAATGAAGAGTTCGATATAGAGACGATCCGTGCGGAGCGCAGCCACCCAGATACGCCCGCTGCATGGCTCATTCGGCGCCGCGTCGGGATCAATCACGTCGTAGTAGATCTCGAACTCATCGGCGTGGCCATAGTCTACCGCACGTAGCTCGGGCCATTCATAGCCCGGCGTATCGAAGATCTGCCAGCCCCAGTCGCGTTCCAGCCAGTGGCAAAACATCGGCAGTGTCACATGACCGACTGCACATTGATACGTGCGTTCCATCGTAATCTCCTTGACGACACCCGCCCTGCCAGTCCAGCCAAAATAGATCGCCCCGGCCGAGACTTGCTCGAACCGGGGCGCTGCCTGCATCGTCCATCAAATCAGGAGAGCGGCTAACGGGATTCGAACCCGTAATGGATGCTTGGGAAGCATCAGTGTTACCGTTACACCATAGCCGCAAAGCATTGTCAACTCTCCCTGGCAGTATATGCCCGATGGCCCACGGTGTCAAACGCTACCGTCCGGCCACGGCCACCTGGTTGGCCCTGTCATCCACGGTCCGGGCCGTTTAGACGCCCTTCCTCAATTCCACCAAGCTTGTGGTACACTTCCTATTATCTCTACCCCATCTGCCAAAACCTGTGATGCTAACAGCTCCCGAGCTATCCCCGAACGCCGAACTTGCCGAGCAATCCACGCTGTATCGTCGGTCGGTCCTGCACGTTGTCCGACCTTGGTGACATTCCTCCTCAATTCAATGCGTGAATCCAATCAACAAGGAGTAAGAAAATGGGCGTCCATAATCAGGTTCGACGAGCTATCCTTCCGATTCCGGACCAGGCACATATCGGCCTGACCACGTATGACGCCAAGGATCCGGAAACCAAGTTCCCGCCGATCCGGGATGTCCGTCCCCCGAAAGACGCGCCCAATGTATTGGTCATCCTGATCGACGACTGTGGTTTCGGCGCTAGCAGCGCGTTCGGCGGACCGATTAACACGCCAACGGCCGAGCGGCTGGCTCAGAACGGACTAAAGCTAAATCGGTTCCACACCACCGCGCTCTGCTCGCCCACGCGCCAGGCTCTGCTCACCGGGCGCAATCATCATTCGGTGAACATGGGCGGCATCTGCGAGATGGCCACCTCGGCGCCCGGCTACACCTCGGTGCTGCCAAAGGACAAGGCCCCGCTGGCCATGACGCTCAAACTCAACGGCTATGCGACGGCGCAGTTCGGCAAATGTCATGAAGTGCCGGTCTGGCAGACCAGTCCCATGGGGCCCTTCGATTCCTGGCCCACCGGTGGCGGCGGGTTCGAGTACTTTTACGGCTTCATCGGCGGCGAGGCCGACCAATATTACCCGGGCATCTACGAAGGCACGACGCCACGCGAACCGGATAAGACGCCCGAGCAGGGCTACCACTTCACCGAGGATATGACCAATAAGGCCATCGGGTGGGTGCGCCAACAGAAGGCCCTGATGCCCGACAAGCCTTTCTTTATGTACTACGCGCCCGGCGCCACCCACGCCCCACACCACGTGCCCAAAGAATGGATCGACAAATACAAAGGAAAATTTGACGCCGGCTGGGACAAGCTGCGCGGAGAGACCTTTGCCCGTCAGAAGCAGCTGGGCGTGATTCCGGCCGACGCCGTCCTCACCAAGCGGCCGGATGAGATTCCAGCCTATGACGATATGCCCGAGGAACTCAAACCCATTCTGGCGCGTGAGATGGAGACCTATGCCGGCTTCCTCGAACACACTGATCACCACATCGGTCGGCTGATTGATACGCTGGAGGAGCTGGAGGCGCTTGACGACACCTTGATCTATTACATTATCGGCGACAACGGCGCGTCGGCTGAAGGCACGCCAAATGGCTGCTTCAACGAGATCGCCGTGCTCAATGGCATGGGCACAATCGAGACGCCTGAGTTCTTGATGAGCAAAATCGACGATTTTGGCGGGCCAGAGGCATCCAACCACTACGCAGTGGGCTGGGCGCACGCCATGGACACGCCCTACCAGTGGACCAAGCAGGTGGCGTCCCATTGGGGCGGCACGCGCAACGGCACGATCGTGCACTGGCCGAAGGGCATGGCGGCCAAGGGCGAGATCCGGTCACAATTCAGCCATGTGATCGACGTCGCCCCGACCATCCTCGAGGCCGCGGGCATTCCGGCGCCGACGATTGTGAACAGCGTCCAGCAGGCGCCGCTTGAGGGCGTCAGCATGCTCTATGCGTTTGACGACGACAAGGCGGCTGAACGCCACGAGACCCAATATTTCGAGATGTTCTGCAATCGCGGCATCTATCACAAGGGGTGGACGGCGGTGACCCGCCACGGTGTGCCGTGGGTCGGACCCTATGACCGTTCCTTTGACGACGATGTTTGGGAGCTGTATGACACGAACACGGACTGGACACAGTCGCAAGATCTGGCGCTGGAGCATCCGGAAAAGCTCGCTGAATTGCAGCGCTTGTTCCTGATTGAGGCGACCAAATACAATGTCCTCCCGCTTGATGATCGCTCGTTCGAACGCTTCAATGCAGACATTGCGGGCCGGCCGCAATTGATCAAGGGTAAGACGCAGCTACTCTTTGGGGGCATGTCCCGGTTGCCTGAAAACGCGGTCCTGCAGATGCACAATAAGTCCTATTCGCTGACCGCTGAGATCGAGGTGCCGGAATCCGGCGCCAACGGCGTAATCGTTTCCATGGGCGCCGGAATCGGCGGCTGGAGCCTTTATGCCAGCGACGGCCGGCTCAAGCACTGCTACAACTTCTTCGGCATTGATCACTACTATGCCGAGGGCGCCCGGCCAATCCCGGCCGGCAAGCATCAGGTGCGCATGGAGTTCACGTACGACGGCGGCGGCCTGGCCAAGGGTGGCAGTGTCGCCTTGTATGTGGACGGTCAGAAGGAGGGTGAGGGTCGCGTCGAGATGACCGTGCCGATGCTCTTTGGTACCGACACGTGCGATGTTGGCCGGGACGCGGGCTCACCGGTCTCGCCGGACTACGGTGCGGGCGAGAGCGACTTCAACGGGACAGTGAATTGGGTGCAGATGGACATTGATGAGAACGCCGAGGACTTTGATCATCTGATTACGCCCGCAGAGCGCTATACGGTCGCGATGGCGCGGCAGTAATCATCACCGGTAGTGAACAATTGTGGGATCGAGAAGAGCTCTTGGCAATTTGCTGAGAGCTCTTCGTTTTGTGTGGGAAAGAGCGTCACCACTATAGCCAAGACGGTGGTGCAGTGCTAGGTGCATCTGATCAATGACAGGGTTATCGCACCTGCTCTCTCCTCCAGAGAGCCATGTCGTCTAGCTCATTCCAAACACAAAAGGCCTGCTCAATGCAGCAGGCAGGCTCCACTCAATGATCGTGTTTCGGTCCGCGCTGCTGGCGATCCCCACGAGCAAGAAACTCAGTATCGTGGCCACAAAGAGCAGTACTCCCATGATTCTCGGCAACCGCTCTTTTTCTGCAGCCAGGCGCAAAGAATAGAGCCAGCGCTCCGCGCGTGAATTCTCAGTTGGCGATCCGGCCCGCAACGCTACGTCATTTGCGCAGCCTGCCCTGCGCCCGCTTTGGCACCGCGAATGATCGCTCGCAAGTAGACGGACTTAAGCGGGCGAATGGCATTGATTGCCTGCGGGGCAGGCGTCTTCTCCAGAATCTTGACGACTCGACCCAATGCTTGGGCGCTCCATCCTTCCACGTTGTCTAGCAGCAGGTCGCCGAGCTTGCCCCGCTCGACCGCCATGGTGACGATGCGGTCAAAGGCTGTCTCCGGGGTGAGAACGCGCTGTTCGCGCAGTACCATGCTCAGCGCGCCGTGCTTGCATACGCCGTAGCAGACGCCACAACCCAGACACAGGTCGGCATCGCGCATGGCCCATTGTCGCTTGCGGCCGTCGACCTCCTCTTTGACGATTTCAATCGCGTTGACCGGGCAGGCCTTGGCGCAGCGGGTACAGCCCTTGCATATCTCTGGGTCGATCTGCGCGATCCAGTTCGAGGTGACAATCGCGTTGCGGATGTCATAGCGCCGGATGGCATTCATCATGCCGCAGCAGCAACCGCAGCAGTTGCAGATGTAGGAGACATCGCGCTGCACATTGTCGCCCGTCTGGGCTAGGCCGGCCTCTTTGCACGCTTCCAGGATTTGCATCGCCTCGCCTGTGGTGATCCGTTCCGCCACCCCCGATCGGACCAACATCTCTGCGCCGCCGTTGAGCGTCATGCAGGTGCGCATGGGGCTGTCGCAGGCATGCTCTTGATGGTAGGCGTGGTGGCGGCAGGCACAGAGTGAGATCGCATGATCCCGCGCCGACTTGATCAAAAAGCTGGCCCGCTCCCAGTCGAGAATTTCCGTGTGATCCTGATCGGGAAGGGCCTCTTCGCGGACGAGCGAGCGGCCGATCTGGGTCTCTCCGGCGAAGACGGCGTGGGCAAAGGCTTCATTTTCAAACATGTAGGCCTCGAAGAGTGCCGAAAGCTCGGAGAGGGTTGCCTCATCGCGCACGCGCATAAAGGTAAACTCAAAGAAGCCGATGACGACCGGCGCCAGCGAAACATAGCGCTGCTCATGCCGCATCAAGTCAACGACGAGCCCGCGTTCGGCCATAGTGTCGATTTTGTCGTTCAGGGGCGCTTCTGGGATTCCGCTTTTGCGCGCCAGGCTGCGCAAAGAGATGAAGCGAGTTGGGATCTGACGCGCAAGGTCGGCTTCGTCCGGCGAGAAGAGCAACTGCAATATCTTCATCAGCGCCGGCGAGTCGGGCGCGCCCGTTACGTTGCGGTCTAGCCGCTGCTGCAGGAGGCGATAGGTGCGGTTTGGACTGGTAGCGTGTCCCATGGCGGTTCTCCTTCACGCTGGATCGGCCGACGGAGCCGTCCGGGGCAGTTGAGGATGGCGCCTGTTGGCTGAGGGTTGTTGATGCCCATCCAGTATAGCATAGTCCTAAGGACCAACCCCCCAAACGACCCGCTCGCACGGGGCGTGCTAACGAAGCGGGCATGGCAGACAACGGGTGACTCAGAAATTTTCAGATCTGTGTTACAATTTGCGACCATTAGCGTCCTGCCTTGCCACTGGCAGCCCTCCGCCGGGCCTGAGCAAAGCGGCGCTTTGAATCTCTGGATTGAATCATTGATTCTGCTGAGTGTCGAAGAGATCGACTAATAGCCTGAAACGCAACTGGTGCTCTTCCCGAGCCGCACCCACGTGCAGATCGCCGGCGCCAACTTCTGCGCGGGCCAGATCACCACCCAGTTTGTGCTCGATCCGACAGGTCCACTGGATACAAGCTGTATCGAGGATGACCGTGTGCTAGGCTTCGTTCTGCCGGACGGCAGCATGAGCGGCGAGCAAGAGTAAAGGGAGCTCGTCGAGGCCTTGGACTACCCAAGCTTCAATCTGCACGGCGTCTCCTACGGCACGCGCTTGGCCATGACGATCATGCGTGACGTGGCGAGGACGGATGGTGCGCCGACTTTTCGCAGTGTTGTGCTCGATTCAGCGATCCCGCCCTCGATCTACGTGCTTTCGTCGCTGCCCCGCAATCCCCACGATCAAGTGCTCCAACTACTGGCCGAGTGTCGCAACGACGACGCCTGTCGCACGGCCTACCCCAATCTGGAGGGGCGCCTGCATGACCTTGCTGGACCGATTGGCGACCGAGCCGCTGACTGTGGACGGCGAGATCGTCACTGCGACTGCGCCGGCTGAGACGTTGCGGGATCTCTCCGGCTCGCGCGCCGGTTTTATGCCGCAGATGATCGCACAGCCTGAGAGTGATATGCTCGAGACCTATCTGGCATTGCGCAACCAAGAAATCGGCGTCGATGGATCCGAAGGGGCCATGAGTTTGGACCTAAACGACCCGGTGCAGGCGCTGGTTGCCGATGCTATTCCTCTCTTTGCCGACGGCAATGAAGGCGCGTTCTTCGAGCTGATGGGGGCCATTGGCGATGCCGCGGCCGACGAAGATCCGCTGGCCGCGCTGAAGCGCTACATCAACGAAACCCCTCGACGGTGAACTCGAGCAGACGTTACTGAACAACATTGCAGCCATGACGGCAGAAGAGTTCTTGGCCTCCTCTTTTGTGGCGCAGATGCAGGAGATGGGTACAGCGACAGACGAGGTTTCTGAGCCGCTCAGCCCAGACGAACAGGCGACTGCGGAGCAGCTGCAAGTATCGCTCTTGGCTCCGCCGGCAAGATGATGGGGATTCTTGTACTGGGCGTGCCCGTTAGAATGGGATGGATCGCTTCAGTTGTCAATCCGCTGAAATGGATCCATTTGCCGCGAACGAGGAACCGGCGCGAACGGGGCACTTCTTCTGTTCCTATACCGGCTTTCCGGCTGTGACCAGTGCAATGGCCGCTCGAAACTCATCGAGCGACAGCGTGTGGTGCCAGCAGGTCAGATAGGTCGACTTTGGGATCATCAACACCTGCACCGGCCGTTCGGCGACAATCGTTGCACTGCGTTCTGATCCGCGCACCACGCCAGTTCCGCCCAGCAGCAACCACGGCTCGGCGGGAAACGCATCGTATCCGCCGAGCGGCATGATTTTCAGCCCATGGTCCAGGGGTAGATAGACAAACGAGGAGGGGGTTCCACACTCAATCAAGACTTCGCCTGTCTCCAGCCTCAAAAGTCGCACGTTTTCGAATGCCCGGTCCTGGTCGACTCTCTCGGCGGGATAGCCGGTTTGCTCCATGTGGACAAGCAGTTCGCGCCGCGGGCGTGGCGCCCAGTCGATGGGGGCAGCTGCCAGGTAGCGCCCCCGTTCCTGAGGGTGCGCATAGGTCAGGGAGGGCGTCAATCGCACAGATTGCGCTACGAGTGGATTCAGCTTGACCAGTTCCTCATGTACCATCGGCGCGAAGTAGATGTCGTCCTCAGTCTCTTCCAAAAGAATCAACATATCATCCGCATGCTTCAGGACTGGACCAGGCACGGCCCGCTCAAAGCTCTCAATGACATCGCGTTGTATGTCCAGGATGACGAGGGCTGCACAGTATGCGGCGTGTTGCTGGGCGCCGGGGCCGCGAAATGAACCCCGATGGAAAGAGACCCGCAGATCGCCCGCGTGGTCCAGTTCGCTGCTGGCGATGTTTGCTTCGCCGGCGCTGATGGGATCAGACATCTCCAGCATGTAGAGACGCTCTTTTCCCAAGCGCAGTGCATAGATGGAATTGCCGCGGAACTGATCGACAAAGACCTGGTAGTGTCCTGATGTTTCCAGAACAGCCCCTCGCTGGCGCAGGGCGTCAGCCGCGCGCAGAGCTCGAACCGTATCAGTGACGTCTTCCACCAACTCCAATAGTTCGGGATGATCGTCTGTCATCCATACATAGGCTTCATCTGGAAACAAGTGGGCAAAACGAGCGAGTTGGGGATTCCACCTGTCAGCGCGAACGTTGCCCACTGAGGTGCGTGTCTGGGAACCGTGATTCCGTCTCTGCTGGTCTGTATACAGGGAAGTCAGATCTGAAGTGACACTATCGATTATGAGTGCCCTTAAAGAGCTCGGATCGTTCAGCGTGGCTACCGGCACTTTGCTCTTGCTGTGGCAGATTGAGAGGGAGAGCAGCTCTCGCAGTACCATTTTGGGATCCTGCCGAAGCACGTCTCGATTTGCGAGCGACAGCAAATACCAGCTCAATCCGCCGCAGTTTTCCATCCATATGGACTCGATTAGGTCGTCGTACGCCGGATCGAACACGGCCTGGGCGGCGAATTCCGGATGCATGGCGCGACCAAAAGTGGAAAAGTCGACCATGCCGATGTCGTGCAGGTAGGCAAGCAGCACCCCATACCCACGCATGAAGGTGAATCGCCCTATGTTTCTTTGCGGTATTACGACCCCATGGCTGGTGTCCAGTACGTCCAGCGTTTGATTGGCCACATTGCGTACGTGCACAACGCCATGATCGGCAAAGAGGCCAACATGCTGGAGCGGCGCTGCGATGAATTCCGGCTCATCGATCAGCCGGCTCAACGTCGCCTGTGCATTGATCATGGCGTAGAAGTTTTGTTCGATGTAGTCACGCACATGCGCTGATATCCAACGGTCCAGATTGTCACTCATCGGTCGCTTCCCATCGGGCAATTGTCCACGCTGCAAGACGCAGATCGCTTATACAGGATAGACGACGCATAGTCAAGCGCAGAATGACGGCGTCAATACTTTCGCTTGCCTTTTCTCAGAATTATGCCGATTACAGGGCACACGCCGAAGGATAACCGAATGCCGAGCGATTAAGTCCACTAGCCATTTCTCAGGGCTCGTCGACAACCGGTACGTCCCCCTTACCTTCTTCGCAACCCTCCCGGCTTGCTTGCCCGGCGCCTCCGATGCCGGGCCACGCCTCGAGTCATAACGGCGTTCAATTGGCTGGCATATGTCAGGACGTTCCTCGCTACGCATGGAGCCGTAGGGTCGGGCGCGTTCTTCCGCTACATAATATTTGCACAATGTTTACATAACATGCAGGAGTTTTCCAAGCGTGCAATTCATCTTGGATCAGCGTGCGCCGGGCCGCGACTGCACGTCAACATACGATGTAGCGTTCGTGTAACGTTTTCCCTCTATGATAGGGCGGATGTCAAACGGAACACACGATGCTGCCTATCTAATCCACGGGCAAAACACTGACTCCCAGATCCGTTTCCGCTCACCTGTAGCAACTTTCCATGCGGGCCAGAAAGACGACGGCCCATAGTCGTTCGTGCGTTTCCTCCATAATTTTCGGCAGTCCCAGGGGAACGATCTCCTGGCAACGCCCCTGAGAGAGGTGAAGATATGTCCGGTTACCGATCTGGTCGTCTGCTCGTCAGTACGATGGCCATTTTTTTGTCGATTGTCGTGGGTATCGCTTCGACTTGGGCGCTCAACCAGAACGCAGCGGCCAGCGCTGATGACGCAGCTGCGTCACGCTGGACACGCGTTTGGTCTGTCGATGGAGCACGCTTTAGCGCCGATCCAGTAACCGCCGCCTGGGAACGGGTTCAAGACGCCGGATCCTATCACTTCACCAGCGACGTCGTGCAGATCACGATCCCTGCTGCCACCATTACCAACGTGGGACGCCCGAGCCGTACCGAACAGCTCTATCTGGAAGGGCAGAGCGACCTGGAGGCCGGGGCGGTGGAGTTCCAACTGTGGTCAGAGGATGGCAGCATTCTCGACGCCGAAAGTGGGCTTGCCGTGCGCGTGGCCGATGGCAAGAGCTACACGCGGCAAGGCTCGGGCGAATGGCAGGAGAGCAGCAGCTTCTCCGATTCTATCGCGCCCGAGGGCGATTTTATGGCCTATCTGGCCGCGGCGCGGGCCATTACGCCCCATGCGCCGGAGACGCGCGCCGGCATCACCTTCACCCGCTACAGCTTCGAGATCGACGGCCCCGCCTTCGCGGACTATTCCCGCAATCAGTTGGAAGCCGCCATGCGCGCCCGGGGCGAGCTGCCCAATGGCGTTCATTTTGAGGCTCCTGTCTACTACCGTGACATGAGCGGAGATGGTGAACTCTGGATCCGCGAGGACGGACTGCCGTTGCGTCAGGTCCTCAACATCCGCTTTCCCGAACAGGATGGTGAACGGGTCGAGGCTCAGATCAAGGTTGATTTTTCTAACTTTGGCCGGACGCGTTTTGTGGGCGGCGAATTCGTGCAGATTGACCCGGCGTCTGCCGGGGGAAGCGCCGCCGGCGTGTGGAACGCGCTCCAGCATCAAGCCCCGGCCGTTGGCACATTCTTGTCACTGCTGCTGGTCATGGGACTGGTCGTTCTCGTGGTTCGTTATCGCCGCGTGCGCACCCTGCAGGCCGCTTTCTCGCTGGCCCTGATCGCCAGTATGTTGGTCGGTCCGCTCCTGAGCACTTTCCATCTTGCATCATTTCTGGACGCCCAGACCGCCCGCGCCGCCGAGCAGCGCACGGCCGAGTCAGAGAGCGACATGGTACGCGAGCTGCGCGCCCTGGAGACGGCGCCCAAATTCAATCCCCAGCAGAATCCAATCGCGGTTGCTTCCACCGCATCCGACCCTTTACAACCGGTGGCCGCCAATGCCGCGCCAAGCAACGCGCCCATGAGCCGAACCCCGGAGGTCTTGATGCAAGCTGCCGCCGGTATTCCCGACAACGACGGGCTGAGCGATGTTGTCGAGCAACACATCGGCACGAATCCGTACAATCCTGACTCCGACGGCGACTTGATTCCAGACGGGGTGGAAGTCGCCGGTTTTACCTTGCCCAGTGGCGGGCAGCCCTGGTATACCGACCCACTGAACTATGACTCCAACGATGACGGTCTGTCGGACACCGAAGAATGGGGCGACCTGACGGCCAATCCACCGGCGCCGTCTGATTCCGATGGCGATGGTACGCCCGACCTGTTTGAAGACGATAACGACAATGACGGCGTGCCGGACCGGCTCGATTTGGCGCCGTTCTCACGAATCCCCTCGCTCACTGACGCAAGTCCATTTCAATTGACGATCAGCAACATGACCGCGGGCCTGCCGACCATCGTCGATCTACAGCTTCGCCCACAGAATCCAAACAATCTTTGGTTTGCGGGCAATGTCCTCGACTGGCCGCAGGATAATCAGGGGCAGGTGCAGGACATAGATGGATATACCTATGCTGATTACGCCGTAGCCAATAACCTGACTGTGGGGGAGAACGATAGTTTTGGCGACTTGAAACTGACGCCGATGTTGGAGATGCGCATCCCCACCAACTCGGCCAATTTGCCCTCAGAAGAGATTCTGCAAGCCTATCAGGTCCTGTACAACGATCTCAATGCGGCCAGCACCGAGAGGACCCTTTATCTACCCTTGACTATCGTGAGCGACCAGAAGACGGGCGAGCGCGTGGCCTTTGCTGCCCGCATGCGCTACGAACGCGGTACGGCACAGGAGACCTGGCTCAATCCCCATGAGCTGCGCTTGGTCTGGACCGTGCAGATGCTACAAGATCTGCCCTGTACGCCCGATGACGGCAGCACGATTCCGACACCCTGCGTCGACGGTTATCGCCACAACGTCCCGCAAGTCATCCATTCCTATACAGACGACTGGACGTTGACCGGGATCAGCGTGCGCGAAGAGCACGGCACAAAAATGTCGGTGGCATATGAAGATCCCACCGTGGACGGTGATGTCAAGGACGAAAATGCACTCATGGCGCTGGCCATCGCGTTGCAAGGTTCATTCCTGGAAGGGCGCGACTGTGATACCCCCGATGTATCTGCGCGGGTTTGTAACGGTGATGGCCAACGGGATCTAAAGATCGAGGATCTGCCTGCCCGCTTTGACCACACCTCATCCAATCGACCAGCGCCCGGTGATCCGGAGCGGTTGGGGTTTACGGGGGCGTTGGATATCCTGGCGGTTGAAACGCCTGTTGCCTACGAGAGTCTTGACTGGGCGCTGACCCAAACGGTAACCAGAACCCAGACTGTGTTGAACCGCTTCGAGACTAGATGGCAAAGCGATCAGGGTGTCAAGCCCTTGCTCATGTACGCGTACGAAACGAAATCTCGTTCATTGAGCTTGGACGCCAGGCGCGGGTTGACGCCCAATGCGAATCTCTATGTGACGCCGGCGGGCGGGAGCCAGCTAACCTTCGATTTGAAACCGACTGGCGTGGACCCGGCGCCGATTCAGACCTTTGCCGGCATGAAGTGGACGCCCTATTGCTCGGCGCCAGGAGCGACGCCAACCTGGGAGATCTGCGACGGGGTTGCCTACTGGCAGACATTGGAGAGTCGCTATAGCGACGGGATTGCCAATGCGTTCCCGGACGCAGTCGATGTCGATGTGGCGCGGGGTCGCCTGGCCATGCTGCAACTCTTCTGGTTGACGCTGGCGCAAGGGGTGCAACAGGCAGTCGCCAACCAGTTGGACACTGCTTCGTCACCCGAGGAATTGCTCAACCTGAACGCATCCTATGACGTTTCCGATATCGAGATTGATGGCCTCGTTCGGAGCGGCACAACGCTTGGCAAATTTGGCGCCATGTTTATCGTCAACCGCATGGCGCTGCGCTCCTTTGAGTTTGTTGATCCCCAGGGCATCCGGTATGTGACGCTGCTCAAGAATGTTGGCAGCACCTTCAACGGAAAAGAATCGTTCGGCACCATCTCGCGCCTGCGGCATTTGGGCAGCGGCAATGGAATCCTGGTGACGGGCGTTGTATTGGTCGCCGGCCTTGTTGCCACAAGCGTGCTCCTGCAACAGTTTGGCAACGCAAGCCAGCAACAGGACGGCAACATTCTCTTGCAGAGTCTCTTTATTGGCGCGACATCGGTTGGCTCAATTGCCATGCCGATTGCCGCAACCGTCAGCGCAACAAGAGGGGCCACGACAGCAGGGGCCAAATTGGCTGCTGCAACCAGCGCGTTAACGAGCCGGACGGAGGTTGTCGGGATTAGCCGGGCCGCCAATGGGATCGGCGCCCTGATCGGCGTTGGGCTCACCTGGGGCTTCTTTGGTTTGCAAATTGCCAGCGGCGAGATCGAACCGGGGACAATTGCGTTCAATGTCGCCCTGGCGACAACGATCGGCACGACCATCTATATTCTGCTATTGGCCGTGCTCTCCGCAACCCTGGTGGGCCTCATTCTGGTGGGCCTGCTCACGCTGTTTGACCAGTTTGCCACGCTCTTTTGTGATACGAACGTGGTCAACACGCAGTCAGACGGATCGTGCTTTACGATCGGTGCTGCGTTTGCCAAAGCAGTTGGCGAGACGATCTATTCCTATGCCCCGTTGGTCAAACTCAAAGACCCCAATATGGTTGTCGTCGGTGTGCCGGGATTTAGCTTGACCAATCCGGCTTTGGGCTTTGTCGCGGGCAGCCAAGCGACAATCTCACTCCCGGTGACCACAACCGTCCAGCACAAGAATCCGCAGGGTATCGAACTCGCGGGGTACGCCCATTATTTGTCCGCAACCAATTTGGCCAGAACCACGTTCGCGCGCACGCTATCGACTCCGGGTGAAGCGCCCATAACGGCCAATCTCGGCGAGATGACGGGCGACTGGATCACGTCCAAGAATGGCCAGTGGTGCCCCAAAGCACTCTGCCTTTCGGGTGACAAGATTCAGACCTATAAGGCGGTCGCAGAGAATGCGGTCTCGGCAACTGTGAACTTCACAGACGCCGGTCTCAACCGCATCCCGCCCCTCTACCTGAACACGGGCTATGCACTGCCGGCCTATGAATGTTGGGGGGTGCTGGACGCCACCAAATGCGAGAAAAAGAGCATCAAGGGCAGTACCTCGGCGCCCTTCAATCCCTTCCAGTTCGACATCTTCCCGGTGACGGTGAGTGAATTTGGCAGAACGACGTCCCGAAGCGACGGGGGCAATGCACTCGCCTGGGACACTGCCTTCAGCACGTTGTGGGATGCCGACGGTGATGGCCTGATATCGTCCGCCTACAATGGCAATGATCCAAATGATGCACGGTGGGACACAGATGGTGATGGGTTGTCCGATGCCTTTGAGTCAGATCGACGGATGAAAGGGGTGCCTGTTAGCCCCGCATTGCCGGATGCCGATGGCGATGGCCTCAATGATCGGCGGGAGTTGCAATATGGAACCAATCCGGCCAACGACGACACGGACAATGATGGCTTGCCGGATGGAATTGAGATCGCCGGCTGGACGATTTCCGTGGCGGGGATCAATCACGCTGTGCGTGTCTTCCCCAATCCAGCCCGCGCCGACAGCGATGGCGATGGCATCAGTGATAAGGCTGAATGGCAACTGTCACAGAGCGGTACGCCCGCTGATGATGAAGGTCGACCCTATCATCCCAACGTGTTCAATAGCTCACCGATCAAGGTCTACACCGCCATTGATGGAGCGCCCGGCCCTTGGTATGTGAAGCCGGGCCAGGGATTCAATTACGAAACGACGGTCGTCACGAGCGTGCCGACGGCCCCCGGCGTCATCGACTTCAACGTCCCCGCTGATTTTGGACCCGTACTCACCCCCCGTCGATTGGAGTTCGATCCGCAAACCTTTGATGGATCCCAAACGCTCGCTCGTTCCAACTTCTTGACGGCAGATCCTGGTTTGGCTACCCAGGACGCTACATTGACGAGCGTGGTGCGGACGCGGCTGGCCCCAACCGGCCCGTCCAATCTACAGTGGGATGCCTTCAACACCGCGCAGGTGAACACCCTGCCAAATCAACGGTTCTTAACCGCCGAATCCTTCGACGTGCGGCGTTCAGATCGCTATCTGCTTGGTTCATTAACCTCCACTCTTGGCGTCTCTGGGGGCAATGGTAATGTTGTGGCGGAAGTCTACCCCGAAAACTGGACCCAGACGGCCGATACATTCATTGCCCGGCGACCGCTCTATGATGCCTCCCCGAATCCCATATCCGGTCAGCCAAATCCAACAGATTTTCAGTCGGCGGCTCTGCGCGGAGCCAGTTCACACGACATCGCTTGTAACGACGCCGGCCAGTGTCTGGCAGTGTGGGAAAAAGAGTACTGCAGGACCATCCAACTCAACTCCATTCGGGTCGAAAGGAAGGGGTCTGAAAATAACGGCATTGAGCCGCTGGTCTACTTTGTGGCCGATCCCAATGACACGAACCCAACCAATGGGGGCTACGAATTAATCTGGGATGCCCCAGGCAATGGCGGCAATGACATGGCAGTAAGCCAGACCGCACGCACGACCGGTTTCCCGAAGTCAATTGAAGTCTGTGGACCGGGCCGGATCGATATTTACGAACACGATCCCGGTACGTTCAGCTATGACGATACCGATGATGGCAGCGAAACAACGTGGGGCAATAAGGATTTCCTGAATGGCTTCTATGTCGACCGCGATGGCATTGATTGTGATACCAGCCTCAATGGTACCGATCCATGTCCGAATAGTTCGGGCCGCGACTTTGACGAGATCGTAAAAGTCGCACAGGCAGATGGCGCCCCGGATGTTCGCCTAGACACTGCTTTCCGCAGCAGCAGTTCCTATTTTGCCATTCAGGGCGGTATTCTCAACGGCAACGCCACCAGCCTGGAGTCGGACCCGTTGTCGATCACCTCATACAATCCCTATGGCGGGAACAACTTTGCGCCGGTGGTTGCCAGTGATGGTGAGGGCTATCTTGTCGCCCATGAACAAGCGGTAAACGGTATCACCTATATTCTGTTGATCCACTATAGCGCAGACTTTTTAACCTACAATGTAAACCGGTATCAGATCGAGAATCCGCGCCTGGCAGATGATGAGACCAGGAGTCTTGTGATGGACTTGGTCTGGTCCGGCGACCACTATACCCTGGCCTGGAAGTTTATTCGTGACAGTGGCCAGACTCGGATGTATTTCGATACCTTTGGTCTGACTGGTACATCACGAACTGGCGGGAATTTTACCCTGCTAACGAGTGGCGCAGGTACGGCTGGAACCCCCGAACAACCCGCGCGTAGCGCAAATGGGCGGCCCGTGTTGGCCTATGATCCCTTCTCCAATAGCACCTTACTCATGTATACGAATGGAAGTGCTATTCGGTGGACCAGACTGGTCGGGATCAACTCGTTTAGCCGGCCTGAATTCCTGCCCAATTTCTCTACGGCCTTTGCGCCGGGGCTGGCCTATAACCCCATGGTTAACGGCTGGCTGATTACCCGGCCCGGCGACGCCATACTCATGAATTCCGGTCTTTCGGCGCAACTCCTTGCGCCGGCAAGCTCCTATTCCGGCAGTCAGGATACTGTCACAGCATTGGCTTGCCCGGCCCCCGATTCTCAACCTGTGGTAAACCTGCGCTTTGAAGATCTTCCAGGCGTTGGCGGCAGCACAAACGCCCTCTTCGTCGATAGCTCAATCTTTGGGCGCAACGCCACTTGCACCACCGGCACGCTCTGTCCAACCTCGGGTACGCCTGGGGCAACCAAAGGCGGGAATCCGGTCGGGAAACCGGCCTCAGATTACGCCGCTACCTTTGATGGCGTTAATGATCAGCTAACCTTCCCCAATCCGGTGTCAGATGACATGACCCTGGCTTTCTGGTACAAGGCCGATCAAGGGAACGGCGGTTTGGCGTTGATTCTAGGGGCAAGCAATTCGCTCACATTGGGTTTATCCGGCAACGGTGTCAATTTCAAGGGGCTCACCGGTTCAGCCACGCTCGCTGATGGCGCGTGGCATCATGTAGTGGCTACCCGAGCGAGCGGTAGTGGCGCGCTTACCATCTATGTCGATGGGGCCTCTGTCGCCTCTCAGATCTCCTCGATTGCATGGACGCCTGCCGCCAATGTGATTATCGGCAGCGGCGTCGGTAATCGGGTGAGTGTGGACAACTTGCGCCTCTATGACGTCGCCCTGGACCCGGCCGGCGTCCTGCAACTCTACAACGACGCGGTCCCCGCTTATTGTGCGGCGGTGCACCGGTTTGGCAACAGCGCAAATGTGTCGCAACTCAATGTCAGCCGGCCGGACACCCGTGGCGGGTTCGTCCCTGGGATCGGTGAACTGACCCTGACGGTTGATGCCGATCCGCCGACCGTGCAGCTTACGGCGCCGGCGACCAACAATACCTACTACAAAGGCTCGAGCGGCACACCTGAGATTATTACGATCGAAGGCGCCGCCATCGATACGGACTCGTTTGTCAGCAAGGTTGAGGTGGACACCGGCAGCGGTTGGCAAGAGGCTGAAGGTCTGGACAGCTGGGTGGCTCAACTCACCGTGACCGAAGAAAGGATGTACACAGTACGCGCCCGCGCCACCGACGCTGTCGGCAATGTCGGGCCGGAAAGCGCGCGTAACTTCATCGTCGACGCCACGCCGCCCACCGTCGGCGTTACGCCGGCCAACGGGGCCATTGTCGTGCCCAATGGCAACGCCCAAACGGGCTGGACGGTCCCATTCTCCGGGTCCGTGGCTGACCCGGCCATCAACGCCGGCGCCGGCAGCGGTGTGGCCGCGGTCGAGGTGACCGTGCAAAGCGCAGCGACCGGCCAAACCTATGCAACACAAAAGGTGGAAGTCACGGGTACCACCTGGGGCCTCTCCTATCAGTTCCCTGCAAATCTGACCGACCCCTCCGGCGCGTATACCGTCACGGTGACGGCTGAGGATAAGGTGGGCAACCGCTCCGCACCGCTCATTTCCACCTTCGAGTTGGACATTACGGGCCCGGATGTGGAACTGAGCCAGCTTGACCAGGCTCGTTTGGCCATCGCGGATACGATAACGCTCAACGGTGTCATCTCCGATACTGGCGCCTCCGGCCTAAATGAGTTGCAGATCAGCTTCCAGCCCGTTGAGGTTGTGGCAGCCATCCCCGAAGAGACCCCAACCGCTCAGGCGCTGGCGCAGGTCGATTGGATTGCCGCTCCCCTGGCCAATTCAGGCGCAGGTGTCGCCAATTCCACCTGGAGTTTCACCGTTCCGGCCGATCTGGAGGGTGAGTATCAGATCAATCTGCGCTCGACTGATACGAGCAACAATGTACGGCTACACCCCAATGTTTGGCGTGGCATCATCGATACACAGGCGCCCCGCGTTACCATCGACGCCGCGCTTGCTGAACCCGTTGATGGCATACCTGACCCCATCGGCGGGCGCCAATACTTCGTTGAATTCACCTGCCGGGCCGTCGATCGCTATCTGAGCGAACAAGATTTCGACTGCCCGGGTAACGCCATCCAGGAACCGCTGCGATCTTTCAACAGCGATCCGCTGTTGCAGGAAATCTTCCCGGATCGCACGATTCTGGATGCGTTGGAGAATGTCTATGTCAGCCTTGAGGCCAGCCAACAGCCCGCAGCCACGTTGAACGCCTGTGATGCCTTTGGACACTGCAACAGTGCCACCACGGGACAGGTCGTTGCGGCATCCGAAACCGGGGCTCGTACGGCGGCGTACACTACGGGCGCGCCGCTGGCGGCCGTCATCTCTCCGCTGCAGGGGCGCTATGTGGCGTCCGACGGGACCGTGCCGGTCACTATCGTCGCCGAAGCAGGGGACGGGCTGGAGTCGGTCACCCTGTCGCTGGATGGGGCGCTGGTCGAAACGATCACCTTTGCTCAGGGCGAGACCGTGACCAGCATCCAACGCACCATTCCGGTTGCTGTGAGCGGTGAGCAGGTGCATACCCTGGTGGCGCAGGCACAGGATCGGAGTGGTGCTCTACAGCAGACCCTCTATCCGGTCAGCTTCACCCTGGACACCCAACCGCCTGTGGCGACGATCAACACCGATTCGCTGGGCCTGGCGCAGACGTGGGGCGCGGGCAGTGACGTTCTGCGCTTCCGCGGTAAGGCCAGCGACACTGTTGAATTGGCCGCAGTCCAGATCAAAATCGGCGACGCACCCTTTGTGGATGTGACCTTTGACGGCGTCGACTGGTTTACGGCGCTGCAGGTGCCCGATCCGGAAGGCAAGACGTTGGAGAACGTGCGGGTACGCGCCATCGATCGGGCCGGTCGCATCACCGAGGTTACGGAGACCATCGGGGTTGATCTCACAGGCGGCAATGTGCCGGAAACGGCCATTACGTCCCAGCCGCCTGCTCCCGATTCAACCACTGTCGAATTCAGCTTCACGGGAACAGACAACGCCGGTAATCCGCTGTCAGCCTTCGACTGTCGATTAGATGGCGGTGACTTCGCGAGCTGTGACAGCCCCAAGCAATATGCGGATCTAAGCAACGGCATCCATCGCTTCGAAGTACGCGCTATCGATGACGACGGCTATGTTGATCCGACGCCGGCATTCGTCGAGTGGACGGTGACTGCTGCCGGACCGAGCGCAACCATTGACCTGGCGCAGGTTCCGACCAATCCGACCTTCAGCCGGGATGCACGCTTTGTCTTCAGTGGCAGTGCGGATGTGGCCAACTTCGAATGCTCGCTGGACGGTGCGGCATATGCACCCTGCAGCGGCGAAGAGTCCTACAGCGGGCTGCTCGACGGACAGCACACCTTCCAGGTCCGCGGTCTGGATGCCGCGGGCAACGCCGGTGCGCCCAGCCGCTACGTGTGGCGGGTCCAGAACGCCCCGCCCGTGGCCGAAAATCGATCGATCGGCACCTTCCTGGATACGCCGATCGAAATCACGCTGACCGCGCTCGACAGCGACCCGGTCACCTTCGAAATTGTTGGAAACCCGGCCAATGGCGCCGTTCAATTCATCGCTGCCAACATCGTCCGCTACACGCCGGATTCGGGGCGCTCCGGGCCGGATGCCTTCAGCTTCCGGGCCAGCGACGGTCAGGAATTCTCTGAGCCTGGGACGGTTGACATTCTGGTTGATGCGACGACGGTGGCAGTGGCACTCAGCTATGTGTATGCGGAACGGGCTGATGACGGCATGGTCTACTTCATGTGGGAGACGGCGACGGAGACGGGCAATGCCGGCTTCAACCTCTACATGGCGGTGGATGAGGGTGACCCGAACCTGATAACGCAGAACCTGATTCCGTCGAGCGTGATCGACTCGGCTGCGCCCGTGCGCTATACGTACGCTGCGCAAGTCGCGGGCGACGTCTACTTCATTGAGATGGTGAATGTGGACGGCAGCAGCGAGCGCTACGGCCCGTATGAGTTGGGCATAGGCTATGGCAAGCCCAGCGTGGTCGACCCGACCGCGGTGGTGAACCCTGTCTATCTGCCCATCATCAGCGGACCTTAGGCTGAAGGCGCCACGAAATCGTTAGTTTCGTGAGCTGGAACGACAGACCCGCCTTCGACACTTCGACTGAGCCTGTCGAAGTGTCGAAGGCAAGGGCAATTGAATTCAAGAAAGACATGATTGAGGAGAAGCTTCGGTCTAGGCGCTGTTGACATTTCAAAAACCACCGACTTTACGCCTTCAACGTCCCCGGCACGGGCGGCAGAATATCCGATCTGCAGACTTGTAGGCGCCCGTGCCGGGGACGTTACGACCAAATATCAACGGAACACTAGGCTGGAAATGTGTGGGCGCTTGACCTGGCGTTCAAGAATATTGATCTGGTGGCGAAGGATCAGCAATTCGAGGAATTTTTCGCTATCCGTGAGGCGGATGATCGCAGGGATATCGAGCAGCCAGGAACCGATTACAGACGGAGTCCAGAAGAACATATGCTCCTCGCATTGAACACGGTTGTGGCCTCCTGAGAGGAGCATACCTCTGAGCGCGGAACCATCAAAGTCGCATGCTTTTCGAGAGCAAGGTGGCCGGAATCGAATTTCCGCACCATACGGTGCACCTCCTCACTCCGCCACCGCGCCCAGCGACCGGAGCACCGCCTTCTGTGCCTCTGTGATGCCGGTAACACTGCTGATGTTCATGCCCTCATAGGGGCCGGGCGCGTGCAGGGTTTGCAGGCAGCGTCCACTGCTTACCTCCCACAAACGGATGGTTTCATCATAGCTGACGCTGGCCAGCAATTTCCCATCCGCTGTATAGCTGAGCGCTTTGACAATACTGGTGTGGCCATGTAGCTCGCGGCAAACGCGGCCACTTTCTATATCAAGCAAACGGATGATCTGATCGGTGCCGCCCGCGGCCAAGAGCCGGCCGTCAGGGTGGATTGCAAGTGCAAGATGGAACGTATCGTGGGTCGGCCAGCTTGCCAGTAGTGTGCCGGTGTGTGCGTCCCAGCGGCACAGAGTACGGTCAAAGCTGCTGCTGATCAAATAGTCGCCGTCGGGGCTGTAGAGCAAGGCGGGAACAATATTCGAGTGATGGTGCAGCGTCCGGCGCAAGACGCCACCGGCCGAACCATCGATTTCCCACTGGCAGAGCGTGTGGTCCAGGCTGCTACTTGCAAGCCAGCGACCATCCGGACTGAATGCGCAACTGCGGGCGCCCCTGGTTGGCCCTTGTAGAAGTTGCAGCAGGCGACCATCAGCCACCGACCAAAGGCGCAAGCCGTCGTCGCCGGCACTGACAAGGTAACGCCCGTCGGGGCTAAATTCCACCTTGCCGACATGTCCTTCGGAAGCCGGCAAAATACGACTTTCGCCGCCGCTGCGGTTCCAGAGATGGAGACCGCCGTTGTTGTCGCCACTCGCGATGAGTGCGCCATCGGGGCTGAACGCCACTGTGCTGATGGGATATGTATGGCCGGCCAGGCGCGTCGTCAGTTCTGGCTCCATCGGTGGGAGGATGTCCCACAGATAAATGGCCCAATCCATACTTCCTGAAACCAACCGACGGCCACGCGGGCTAAACGCAACGGTCGTGAAACCGGCATTATGCAACTGATACGTATGGAGTCGTTGACCGCTCGCGGCCGCCCAAACAGAGATGGTTTCATTCATGTTATACGTCGCCACAGTTTGTCCGTCGCTGCTAAAGACGATCGACTTTACGGAAGAAGCGTCGTCGGCCAGAATCTGGTGGACTTTCCCGCTCTGGATTTCCCATAGAGCGAAAAATCGATCCAGTCCACCTGTGGCAAGCCAGCGGCCATTCGGGTCAACCGCCATATGCCGGACGAATTGTGTGTGCCCCTGGAGAACAAAGGTGGTGGCGCCGCTGGCCGTGTTCCACATGCGCACTGTATGGTCATGGCTCCCAGTGATCAGTTGCGCGCCGTCGGGGGTAAAGTCTAGGACCGCCACCTCATCCGTGTGGCCGCGGTACGTACGAAGCAGTGTTGCCGAGCGTACATGCCAGAGACAGACCGTACCATCAAGGCCGCCAGTGGCAATTTGCTCGCTATCTGGGGCAAAGGCCAGCGCCGTCACCGCATCAGCTTGGGCTTGCCACCGCGTCAAAAGTTTCCCTTCGGCAATATCCCAGATGGTGACCCACCCCTCGCTATCGCCGCTTGCCATAGTTTGGTCGTCGCGGCTAAAGCGAAGCCGCCAGACCGGGCTGCGATGGCCAACCAGCGTGTGGAGTAGACGACCAGTTGTCACATCAATCAGGCTAATGCTGTGGTCGACATTGATCTGCGCAATCAGCCTACAATCGCTGCGTAAAACCGCCGCGTCAAAGTTGTGAGGATTAATGGTAATACTCTGGACGAGTTCGCCCGTGCGGGCGCGCCACAAGCCAAGCAACTCCCCCTTCAGGGCCATGACCACCAACTCGCCGTCGCTGTGGAACTGAATATCATGAATGACGCCGAAGTTGTGCGTAAAAGCGATGCCGGTCAGGTCGGCGCCGGCCAATTGTAGGCCTGGCAGGTAGCCGCCGCGTAAATACGCTTGCCGAACGGCCAAATTGGAGAAATCATAGTCGCGTACCGCAATCCCTAACTCGATCAACAGGTTCAGCAAGTTGCCGCCGGCATAGCCGGACGCTTGCGGCGTTTGGCGCAGAGCTGCCAAGAGCTGTTGCACGCGCACTGCCAGCTGTGTTTTGCCAAGCTGCGCCTGCACGCGACGGGCGACGGGCCGGAGGAGCAAGCGTATTTGGCTTTCTCGAATATATGCTACGGCCTGTGTGTTGATCAGGGCGAAACGATTCAGGGATGACAGGACGAGGGGGTGAGCGGTGTCCGCCTCTGCCGGGGCGGTCCAGTCCATGCCAATCTCTCGAGAGATCTCATCAACCAATCTTTTGGTCAAATATTCGATCACGACATTTTGCAGTGTAAAGCCGTCCCCCACGCGTTCAAGCAGCGATCGACGTTGGAGAGCATGCAGGGCAGAAATCAACTGGGACATGGGCGGTGGTTGCACTAGATTGGCATAGAGCTCAGTCGCTGCGACCGGGGTCCGTTCTGCCGCCAGCCAGAAGAGCACCGTCTGCTCCAACGACGACAGGCGCGCAAATTGTTGGTCCAGCACCGCACCAATGTCATCGAAGAAGACCGCGTCGGTCGCCAAGAACGCGGCCGTATCACCGCCAAAGAGCTCTTGGATGGTATGGGCGACCAATTTGAGCGCCAGCGGGTTGCCCGAGTAACGGTGTATCAGCGCATCGCTTTCCGTGATCGAGCCGGCGACCGCACGGTCGCGGAGCATGGCCTGACCCGCCTTTTCATCCAGCCCATCCAAGCGTAGGGTTCGCACCTGCGGGTTGTCCTCTTCCCAACGGGCGAGGGCCTGGGGCCGCTCACGGCTGGTGAAGAGCAGGCAGCTCTGGTGGCGATACTCGGCCAGGTACTGCAGCAGTTGGGCATAGCCGCCGTAGCCGGCTATCATTTGTCCGGGTTGGTCCGGTTGCAGGATGCTCTCGAGGTTATCCAACACCAGCAGGTAGCGCTGTTGGCGCAGATTGTCGAGCAGCATTGCCAGTTGGGCGTCGATTGCACTCGGTATCTCACGCAGCCGTCCATCTGCGCGTTCCTGTAGGATGTCATGCAAGAGTTCGTCCAGCGGCGGGGCGTTGAGCAACGAACGCCATATTACCTGGTCAAAGTGGGGCGCGACCGCAGCGACCGTGGCCGCCGCCAGCGTCGTCTTGCCTACGCCGCCCATGCCTAATAACCCGATCAGGCGACAGGGCGTAGGGACTAGTAGACGCTCCAGTTCTGCCAATGCTCCTTCACGACCATAGAGCTTGGGCACATCCGGCGCCTCGCCCCACAATTGACGCGGCGCATCCACGCTTTGGGTGTCCGCAAAATGGGAGGGAGGCAGAGAGGGAAGATCAACATTCTCCATCCCTTCGCTCCAATCCTCCAACTCCTCAGCCAGAGCCTGGGTTGCTGCTTCCGGCTCAAGGCCCCATTCATCCTCCAAGATTTTTTGGAAAGCAGCATAGGCCTGCCTGGCCGCCGTGATCTGCCCCTGGGCGGCCAGGAACTGTAGTTGCCAGCGAAGGGCCGCTTCATCCGTTTCGTCGATGGTCAGCCAGTGGGCGGCCGCTTCCGCGCCCAGCGCCCAGCGTTCTTCGTCAGCCAGGGTCTGGCACAGGCTGCGGTGGGCTTCCAGCACGGCCCGGCGTAGCCTTTCTCTTTGCAGGGTCAGCCATTCCATGTAGCGCGGCGCGTCTGCGAGCGCAAGCCCTTCCAGCAGCTCGCCCCGGTAGAGGCGCAGGTCATCCAGTGACGGCCGCGAACCTCCGCCGGTCAGATGCTCTGACAGCGTCAGATAGTCGATGGTCTCATCGGGTTGGGGGATATATTGCACCGAATTTCGCGTCGTGTGCAGGCCGGGGAGGTGGGGCCGGACGCGGGTCAGCAGGACGCGCAGGTTGCGCAGACTGCCGGCGGTGTCGGGTGCATCCCATAAGAGATCGGCCAGGTGCTCGCGGGATTCAGCGCGGCCGCGCACGATCAGGTAGGCCAAGAGGGCAGAGCCGTTGGCGTTGCGGAGCAGGTCAGAAGGCCGCCCGTCGTCCGTAATGGAGAGAGTCCCCAAAAGGTGAACTTGTCGGGGCATGAGCTAACGATCTCTAAGGCGGGAATCTGCGAGTTCGACCGGTCGCCCATCAAAAAGGGTTGATCGCAAAAACCCCATGTAGCGTTCATGTAGCGTTCGTGTAACGTTTCCCTTGTATTATACGCCCATGTCGCGAGAAACGCACTATGCCGCTTATCTAATCCGCTGGCAGGATGACGGTCCGCAGACGCGTTGGCGGGCCACGGTGGAACATGCCCATACCGGTCAGAAAGCGCACTTTGTGGACAAAGGCGAGCTGCTGCGTTTTCTTTGGCAGTCGCTTTATGAGGGCGAGATATCTGATCCAACTGGGGCAAATGAGGATTAACGAATTAACCCTGGCATAGATTTGTCGCTGTGGCCGCCCGTTTCGCCTCACCCTGCCATGGCGCTTCAGGCGCCACGGCTGTCCCTCTCCACCCGGTGGAGAGGGAGGCGTAGCCTGAAGAGGAGACGGGGCAGGATGAGGCGACTGTGGGCACAACCCCGTCTATACCAGCGTGAATTTGTTCATCTTCAAATGCCCAGGAGGAGGCCTGAAATGTTCTACGAGACGGAAGGAGTTGACTCTGTAAGTGACGCTTGAAACTGGTGCGAAACTGCGCCAAAAGATGGTTGTTTTTTTTCGATCGCTGCGCGTCGCAAGGGCGCACAATGAGAAAACTAATCATGCAAGAATATTCTAAACAATATGCGGTTTAAGGAGATCTCCGTGAAGAAATTACTTACACTTTCAATTCTAATCCTGGTAATGGTCTCTAGCTTTGCTAATGTCAGCCCGGTTGCGGCCTCCCCGAACACCTGGTCGTCCGCCGGCTCGATGACTCAAACTCGTGAAGAACACACCGCCACGTTGCTCGAGGATGGCAGGGTGTTGGTTGCAGGGGGGTCTATTGATGGCCAGACCAACCTTGCCAGCGCAGAGCTGTATGACCCGGCCACGGGCACCTGGACGGCGGCCGCCCCGATGACTTCAGGTCGTTCCTACCATACCGCCACGCTGCTTAAGAATGGCAAGGTGTTGGTCGCAGGGGGGATTGGTGGCGGTCAAAGCGCGGAGCTGTATGACCCGGCCTCGGACACCTGGACGGCGGCCGCCTCGATGACTATATCTCTCGCAAGCAACACACCGCCACGCTGCTTGAGGATGGCAGGGTGTTGGTCGCAGCGGGGCTTGGAAGTAAGACTGCGGAGCTATATGACCCCGCCACGAACACCTGGATGCCCACCGGCTCGATGACGTTAGATCGTTTCAACCACACCGCCACGCTGCTTAAGGATGGCAGGGTGTTGGTCGCAGGGGGGTACAGTTATTTCCCGGACGACGACCTTACCGCCAGCGTGGACGTGTATGACCCGGCCACGAACACCTGGACGGCGGCCGCCTCGATGACTCAACTTCGCGAGCAACACACCGCCACGCTGCTTGAGGATGGCAAGGTGTTGGTCGCAGGGGGCTGTTGTGGTGGAGATAAAAGCGCGGAGCTGTATGACCCGGCCACGGACACCTGGAAGACGGCCGCCACGCTGACTTCAGGTCGTTCCTCACACACCGCCACGCTGCTTAAGGATGGCAGGGTGTTGGTCGTAGGGGGGTGGGCCGTCTTAGGCCCCGTTGCCAGCGCAGAGCTATATGACCCGGCCACGGACACCTGGACGGCCACTGGCTCGATGACTCAACCTCGTTCCTCACACACCGCCACGCTGCTTAAGGATGGCAAGGTGTTGGTCGCAGGGGGGCGTATGGATGCAAATTTTGACTCGCAGCTTGCCAGCGCGGAGTTGTATTTCGAAATTGTCGACAGCGATGGCGATGGCTTGAACGATGCCGACGAAACCAACATCTACGGCACCGACCCCAACAATCCCGACAGCGATGGCGATGGCGTTAGTGACGGCGATGAAGTCATAGAAGGCACCAACCCGCTGGACGCCGACACCGATAATGATGGCGTCAGCGACGGCGACGATATCGACCCGCTGGATGCCAACAGCGACAGCGATGGCGATGGCGTGAGCGACAGCCAGGAAACCGCCAACGGCACCAACCCGCTCAACGCCGACACCGATAATGATGGCGTCAGCGACGGCAACGACGTTAACCCCACCGACCCCAACAGCGACAGCGATGGTGACGGGCTTAGCGACAGCCAGGAAACCGCCAACGGCACCAACCCGCTCAACGTCGATAGTGATGACGACGGCGTCAATGACAACGTTGATGTTGACCCGCTCGACCCCAACAGTGACAGCGACAACGATGGTCTCAGCGACAGCGCCGAAGCGACAGCCGGCACCAACCCGCTTGATGCAGATAGTGATGATGATGGTGTGGTCGATGGCTCTGACGCCGATCCGCTGGACCCCAACAGCGACAGCGACGGCGACGGCGTCAGCGACCTTGCCGAAACGGCTGCCGGTACCAACCCGCTCAATGCCGATAGTGACGGCGATGGCCTCAGCGACGGCGCCGAAGCGAGTGCTGGCACTGACCCGCTCAATGCCGACAGCGATGGCGATACCCTCAGCGACGGGGCCGAAGTCAACACGCATGGCACCAATCCGCTCAATGCCGACAGTGATGGCGATACCCTCAGCGATGGCGCTGAAGTTAGCAGCGGCACCAACCCCAACAACGCTGACACCGATGGCGATGGGGTCAGTGATAACCTCGATGCCAACCCGCTCAGTCCCGGCAGCGACAGCGACGGCGATGGCCTGAACGACGGCGCTGAAGCGGCCAACGGCACTGACCCGCTCAATCCTGACAGCGATGGCGATGGCCTGACGGACGGGGATGAGGTCAATGTCTACGGTAGCAATCCGCTCAATCCCGACAGCGATAGCGATACACTTAGCGATGGCGCTGAAGTCAGCAACGGCACCAACCCCAACAACGCTGATACCGATGGCGATGGGGTCAATGATAACGTCGATGCCAATCCGGTTGATCCCGGCAGCGACAGCGACGGCGATGGTCTCAGCGACAGCGCCGAAGCCACGGCCGGCACTGACCCGCTCAATCCCGACAGTGATGGCGATGGCGTCAATGATGGCCAGGATGCTGATCCGCTCGACCCCAACAGTGACAGCGACGGCGATGGCATCAGCGATAGTACGGAAACCACAAATGGGACCAACCCGCTTAACGCTGACAGTGACGGCGATGGCCTGAACGACGGCGCTGAAGCGGCCAACGGCACTGACCCGCTCAATCCTGACAGCGATGGCGATGGCCTCACGGACGGGGATGAGGTCAATGTCTACGGTAGCAATCCGCTCAATCCCGACAGCGACGGCGATGGTCTGACGGACGGGGATGAGGTCACGCTGGGCACCGATCCAAACGCCGCGAGCGTCAGTCTCAACCTGGCTGCAACCATCAATGGGTTAGACGCTGTGGGCGTCATTGGCCAGCAAAACGGCGCCAAGACGTTGAAGAACAAGCTGGGCGCAGTATCGAACATGATCGCTGCCGGTAACTATCAAGGCGCAATCAACAAGCTAACCAACGACTTGTTAGACAAGACCGATGGGTGCAGCAATCAGGGTGCGCCGGACAACAACGACTGGATCGACACCTGCGGCAACGGGGTGATCGACTTCACCAACGCCGACGGGCAGGAAGAGTTGGCTGCGGTGATCAATCTGTCTATCGCCTACTTAGAGTCGCTGCCTTAGAACTCACGATTACCACGCTAAGTTGGCTAGATTAAGGGGGAGCGCCATTATTCACCGGCGCTCCCCCTTTCGCCTACTCATTTTGCATTTCCGAACCATTTTGGGGACTCAATCATGTCTACTCTAGACACCGCCGATCTGGGGTCTGAGTTTACGGTGGGGGCGACAAGTAGTTCGCCAACGGCCGTTTCTATGCAATCCTTCTCTGCTACAAACAACCAACCCCTGCATGTAATAACCATGTAGCGTTTGTGTAACGCTTGCCCTGTATGATACGCCCATGCCGAACGATACGCGCTACGCAGCTTTTCTAATCCGCTGGCAGGATAACGGTCCGCAGACCCGCTGGCGGGCCACGGTGGAACATGCCCATACCGGTCAGAAAGCGCACTTTGTGGACAAAGGCGAGCTGCTGCGTTTTCTTTGGCAGTCGCTGTACGAGGGCGAGATATCTGATCCAACTGGGGCAAATGAGGATTAACGAATTAACCCTGGCATAGATTTGTCGCTGTGGCCGCCCGTTTCGCCTCACCCTGCCATGGCGCTTCAGGCGCCACGGCTGTCCCTCTCCACCCGGTGGAGAGGGAGGCGTAGCCTCCGAAGAGGAGGCGGAGCAGGGTGAGGCGACTGTGGGCACAACCCCGCCTATACCAGCGTGAATTTGTTCATCTTCAAATGCTCAGGAGGAGGCCTGAAATGCTCTACGAGACGGAAGGAGTTGACTCTGTAAGTGACGCTTGAAACTGGTACGAAACTGCGCCAATGGTAGGTTTATTGTTGTCTATCTACACATTTATGAAATCAGGAGAAACAATGAACAGCAGTAAGTTAGTCAGTTTTAGTTTGAGAAGCATGGTCCTTATGCTTCTATTTGTACTTTTGTGGGGAGGGACAGCGGCGCCTGCGCAGGCGCAGGCAGGGATCAGCAGCGGCTGCGCTGCCTTAAACAGCCCCAATTTTGATGGATATATGACTGGTCTCGTACAAGATTCTGCATGTCCCTTTGAAGGTTATACTGGAGACGAACCAAAACCTGAAGACTGGCCTGAGGACTGGGCCTGGCCACCGGTCTGCAGCTACAATGAATTCTTCCAGGGGGAGGTCATTGAGGTTACCGCTGGACCCCCGGCTCAGAGAGCCGTCCCAGGTCAAATTATTTGTGAAGGAGGGGAGGTGTATGACCCTGGTAGTACCACGCAGGTCAACTGCACTGATACCACGATTTACGGTCCGGGGCCAGACATTTACTTGCGGCTAGGCACCAACTTGGAGCTAACAGCACCCTATCCTGGAACCCTGACCTACGTTGTGCCAGCCAATATGGCATTAGGCAGTAATGAGCTTGCTGTGAGCGTGGGGGCTGGCCCTGCTACCATTGATGTCAGTTGCGCCCCGCCTACCCCGCCTGATGACGACAACGATGGCATCCCCAACAACAACGACAACTGCCCGAATGTAGCTAATCCGGGGCAGGAAAATAACGACGGCGATGCTCAAGGCGATGCCTGCGACCCCGATGACGACAATGATGGCGTCAACGATGGTCAGGACGCTTTCCCGTTTAACGCCAGCCGCGCCGTCAGTTGTGATCCCGGCTATTATGGCGCATTTTCCTGTGTAGCGGCCCAGCCCGGTCAATACGTAGACAGCAGTGGAGAGTTACAACCGTCCCCGTGTCCCGTTGGCTATTACCAGCCAGACGCCGGCGCAAGTTCATGTTTGCTTGCTGACGCCGGATACTTTGTCGCCACGGCCGGCGCCACGCAACAAACGATGTGCGCCGACGGTTTCACCTCAGAAGCAGGGGCGGTAGAATGCTATCGGCTTGATACCGACAACGATGGTGTCCCTGATGCCAGCGACAACTGTCCAACTGTTGCCAATGCCGATCAAGCGAATAACTATGGTACTGAGCTTGGCGACGCCTGTGAAGACAGTGACGGTGACGGCGTGGGCGATAATGTCGATGCGTTCCCCACCGACCCGAATGAGCAATATGATAGCGACGGTGACGGCGTGGGCGCCACTGCCGACTGTGATGATACCAGAGCCGATATCTACCCCGGTGCGACTGAGATCATCAATGATGGCATCGATCAGGATTGCGATGGCGTTGATCTGAGCCCCACCCAGGCCACCCAAAATCTAGCGGCGTACGTCTCGAGTCTCAATTTGCAGCAGGGCATTAGCAACAGTCTGGATGCAAAACTTGATAACGTCGTGAAGGCGATCGATGATCTCAATGCCAACAACAATGTGGCGGCAATCAATTCGCTCAATGCCTTTATCAATGCGGTTGAGGCCCAGCGCGGCAAAAAGCTGACCGATGCGCAAGCGGACTCTTTGATCCAGCAAGCGCAGTTGATTCTCGCCAGTCTATAACCTAACTGGCGTTGTCGCCGGATGTGAAGTAACCGAGGTCAGTGAGGCCCAGGCAACGGACGCGCAGCAGCCAAGGGTCTTCCTGCCCGTGATCGGCAAACCGTAAGGCATAGGTCGACGAATCGCATGAAAATGACGTAAGGGGCAGGTGCCGGGAGACCACGATATGGCTCCCGGCACCCGCGTGCATGTCTCAACAGGGGCGCGTTGCCGGAATGCAGCGCGTCCCTGCTTTTTGGGGGACGGGCTGCCGCCAACACGCAGGCCCGCCCTTTCTCGCCAGCGAGAGGGCAACCATGCCCCGGTTTTCCGGCAAAACCATCATCCTCACCCCGGCAGACGCCATCCGGCAGGTGATCAGTGCCCAAGGCTGATCGCAAAATACCATGTAGCGTTCGTGTAACGGTCACCCTGTATGATACGCCCATGACGAACGATACGCAGTGCACTGCCATTCTAATTCGCTGGTAGGATGACGGTCCGCAGACGCGCTGGCGGGCCACGGTGGAACATGCCCATACCGGTCAGAAAGTACAGTTCAGCGACAAGAGCGAGCTGCTGCGTTTTCTATGGCAGTCGCTTCACGTGGACGAGATGCCCGATCCAAGCGGAACCAATGCCCAGGAGGTCTGAAATCTGTCTGCTTGCCATTCAATATCAATTTGGTTCACAATGGGGTTACCTTTAGCGTCGGCGCAATTGCGATTCATTCGTGTTCCCATCAGTTTGGCGTAGTCACTAGATAATCTCCCCTGATTACCGTGTGTAAAATTGTCTAGCAACCAAAGGAGAGAGAGAGATGAAAAGACGTACGCTTTTGAAAAGTGCAGGACTTGCGGTTGGCGGGCTGGCAGCTTCGGCTTCGCTGCCCGGTTTCGCAGGCGGGCAGGCGAAAGCCAAAGATCAAGAAGAGCACAAAGATGCCCCTAAAGTATGGGCGGATAACGACGGACGACCGAATATTTTGTTCATCATGGTTGATCAACTCCGCTTTCCTCAGGGACTTTTCACCCAGCAGATTATGGATGAATACGCCCCCACGCTGGCTGAGCTGCGCGAGAAGTCGGTCAGCTTTGATGCTCACTACGCCGCAGCAACGATGTGTACCCCTTCGCGATCAACAATGTTGACGGGGCTCTATACCCACCAGAACGGTGTTTTCCTGACCAACACCCCCATTGCACAGGTGCCGGACCTGGATCCAGGCTTCCCAACCTGGGGCTCGATCTTGAACAGTGCCGATTTCCAATACAATACTTACTGGTGGGGCAAGTGGCACCTGTCGAGCAATGACGCGACCACGCCCGACTATGCCCAGCAATATGGTTTCATCGACGGCGGCCTGCCCTGTCCCGCGCCCAACACCGGGCTGGGTCGAGGCTTGCAAGGCGATCCGCTCAGCGTTGAAGCATTCCAGAATTGGCTGAATACGTACACCAATTCTGACGCTGAGTCTGCTGCCTGGTGTACAACCATCAGTCTGACCAATCCCCATGACATCGCCTGGTATCCATATTGTACCTATGGCAGTGAGGTCCCGCCCGTCCGCACCCAACCTGGCGAGGATCTACCGCTCAAGGTTGAAGAATTCGACGCTTTGCCGCCGAACTTCGAAGTTTGGCCGGACGCGGCCCAACCCCCGGACCCAGCCTTTCCCCGCCAGCAAGGCAAACCCAAATTACAGGAGCTATTTTGGGCGTTCGAAAATTATCAAGCCGGGGATATGCCGGCAGATCCGACGACAGATTTCGAAATACGCCTGTGGTACCAATTGCTCGACCTCTATGTCCAGGTAACAAGGTTTGTCGATCAGCAGATTGGAGATGTGCTGGATTCGTTGAAGAATGCGACGGACAGTGAGGGCAATTCGCTGGGGCTGGAAGAAAACACGATCATCGTATTCACCGCAGACCACGGCGAATACGGCGGTTCACACGGCCTGCGCAACAAGGGCTTTGCCGCCTACGAAGAGGCCATCCATGTGCCGCTCTATGTCTATGACCCGACCGGTACAATCATTCCGGAAGGCCAGCGCGGCACAACGCGCGACCAGTTTACTTCTCATGTGGATCTCCTTCCCCTGCTGATGAGCCTGGCCAGCGGCGACAATGGGTGGCGCCAGGAGGCGCAATATGCTCACCTGGCCGGTCGCGCCAACCTCTTTGCCATGTTGAGCAATCCGGACGCCGAAGGGCGCGACTATATCCTCAGCACCAGCGACGAAGACTATCCGGAGTTTCTGGGCAAATCCGGCAAAATCGATCCGGAACTCGTGGCTATCCTGGAGCAGTATGCGCCCCGGCCGCCGGGCCACGTGATCGGCTACCGGACTCCGACGGCCAAACTAGGGGTCTATAGCTATTTTGCGGACTGTTCGATCGACATCGTGATGGGGGAAACGCAACAGGCAGAGTTGTACGACTATGAACAGGACGGCATCGACGAAGTGATCAACCGCTCGCCCAGCGGCCCTGCTCCGGATCCGGCGCTGTATCAGACTTTGTATGACGCCCTTTTTGACCCCGACAGCGGCGCGGTGGCGAACGAACTGCGCCAGCCGCTGCCAGATTACTTGCAGGCGGTGCAAACGCGCGCGATCAACAACTACGTGGTCTTCCAGGAGATCAATCAATCGGATCCATTGATGCCGCAGTCATGTGGCTCAGAGGTCTACCTGCCGCTTGTCGAGAAGTAAGAACCTTGCCCTTGCTCTGTGAGGAGATACTCTACCCCGGTAGCCGCTGCTACATGGCCGGCGCCCTGCGGGTAGAGTATCTCCGCGTCCCGAACAATATTGACCCTGTTGGCCGAAAGCCTGATCGTAGCGTGGCGCAACGGGGCGCCATGATCGAACGGGCGGGACTCTCGGCCTACCCAACAACTCTGCACGCGCAGCGCTTGGCTGCGCTGATACTCGATGCTGAGAGTTTAGAAGATGGTAAGGGCAGATTTTTATGACTGAACGTTTAGATCCGTGGGTATCAGCAACCATACGCGGCGAAATTGAGCGTCGCTTCTACGCCAAGGTGAATGACCAGGCCGATTTGCTCAAGCTGGTTCACGATCCGGAATTTTTGGCAACGCCGGATCAACATGCCGGCCTCTTTTCTGATCACGGTGTTGTTCACGCCCGCGACATCGCCAACCAGGTACTCGACGTGCTGGCAAGCTGTCATGGCGTACTCATTCGGCAGCGAGATCCGCAACGCTTTGCCTTGATGCAGGGCTATGGGGTGCTGCTGGCCTATTTCCATGACATCGGTATGATTGATTTTTCTATTTTCGGCCGGTCCATGCATCCGGAATTTGCGGCCCAAGCAGCATTTGATCCGCTCCTCGATGATCTGATCGATGCCATTTGGCAGCAAAACAGTGGCGGACTCGCCTGGCGCTTGCGTCTGCTCTCTGACGAGGGTGTATTGGTGCAAGACCCCAAAATGGTCTTGCGTGAATTGCTTTCGCTCTCGATCTGCCACAGCAAGTCCAAGATTCCTGTGGCGCTGCTGAATGATCCGCAGCGCCTGCGATCCACAGTCATCCAGACGGTTACCACAGACCTGCACGCACTCTATGCACAACAGCAGATGCACAAGCCGCAGTCTGACGCGCATCAGCTGCATCCCGGTGCTGAAAATGGGCGGCCGAATCCAAAAATCGAACGCTTTGCCCATCTCTTCCCCGATCAAGCCTATTGCTGGCTTGTGCAGCAGCGTCCCGCGCTATTGGAGTTTGTTGAGGATGTGGTTGATACGCTTCGCGCACTGCGTGCGGCGGATGCGCTGCGTCAACGCGGCTCCGTATTGGAAACTTCGGGCTACTACCAGGTCTTTGTCGACCAATATAGCGGGAATTCAGTCTATGGACTGCGCCTTGGTGCCGACCGTACATACTTGCTGGAACTGTCTAATCCGATCAGTACGGGAGAGGCAAATATCGCCAGCAGCGAACTTGAGTATTCGGGAGATCTGCGCATCTCCTTCCATCGCGGCTCCTTTGTTGGGCCAGGCGCCCAAGAACACTCGGCCCGCTGCGCGGCGCTTGTCGTCGCCGGGATTCAAGGCGATGTGATCGAAAGTTTTGAGCGGGCCCAGCACATACCGAATTTGAAGCAAGCGTCTGAGATGCTCATTCGATTGGAAGAGACGGAGGACGATATCGCCTTTTCTCGGCGCGTCCAAGACGAATTGACCAAGCTCGACCCGACGATCGGTGGCCGTGTGGTATTGACCCCTTCGCTAACCGACGTCCATCCTCAGGAAAGAACCCACTATTTAGCTGCCGCACCTCTGCGCTGGGCGCTGCCAACGCGCCGCGATGTCCTCGCACGCCTGGGCCAAACGGGGTATCCCGTGGAGAGAATCGATGAAGAACGTGCATTCGACAACGTCCGCGCCCTGACGCTTGACGCCGGCGACGTCTTGATTGAGGCCAACAGTCCGTCCTCTTTTGTCTATCTACCCCTCGGGCCCGGACTCACGATCATTCCCATGGGTGGATATCGTTCGTTTCCTGCAGAGCCATGGTTGCTGCTCGGCGTAACGGGCGTTATTCGGGGCGGTAAGCGCAGTGCAACGATTGTGGCAGAACGGGAAGTGCAGGTGCTCATGATCCCAAAATCGACCTATCTCACCTGTTGGTATCACACGCTTTCGTTCGAGGAATTTCGGGCAGCCATCCTGGATGCAAACGCAGAATTGCCGGCCTCGCCAACAACCTATACCGAACTGGAAAAGATCATCCTGCTCCAGGCTGTGCCTGCATTCAAGACACTGAATCAACAGGCGCTTGCGGATGTCGCGACCAAGACCCGGGAAGTGCACGTGGCAGCTGGGGAGGCTGTCGTCACAAAGGGTTCCATCGGTACGGATCTTTTCGTGGTCGTGAAGGGCTCACTAGCGGTTTGCGACGATGCGCTGCTACTGACTAAATTAGGCCCCGGGGATGTGTTTGGCGAAATGGCCGCCTTTACACCGGAGTTGCGTACAGCCACGGTTACCGCCACAGAAGAGAGCAGCCTGCTGAAGTTGAATCAGTCGGATCTGAAGTTTCTGGTCGGCAACAGATCAGAAGTCGCGCATGGAATTATCGAGGTCTTGGCCGGCTACTTGCGGGCACGCACAGCCGATGTCAAAGAACTGACGAAGCAGTTGGAAGAACAAGCTGCCTCCCGGGATCGGTGAATGCCAAACGTTAAACCCAAGTTCATCAGAAAACGATAGTTCTCAGCTTGAACCGGCTACGGCTTCGACAGGCTCAGCCTGCGCCTACCGGGCAGTCGCGAAACTATCGTTCTCATCTGAAACGGAGTTTAGCCGCTCGATATGGCAAGTTCTGCGAAGTCGAGCTGAAGAATGACGGCCGCCCAACGTCATTGGCTTGAGGAAGATGATGCTTCAACCAGGTCGGCGGCCAGGCGGGCAACGCACACGTCCGGATCGGCTAGCAAGGCAGCAGCGTGCTGATGGAAGCGATCTGGCGCCAGTGTGTAGAGACTCCACGCGGCTGTCTCGCGCACAACCGGGTTCGGATCTGCCAATGATGACTCGATGAGCGGCATCATTCCGTTCGCTCCTCCCAGACCAACCGCATAAATTGCACAAGCCCGTATCCAGGCTTGATCGCTGTGTCTGATCAGTTCTTCCAGGCGCTCATCAGAGGTCAGTGTGGGCGCGCTATTCTGCTGCTTTAGAAGCTCCAGGCGTTTGCTTCGAGTTAGCTTTGGATCAATGAGGGGAAGACTCAACCCCTTATGCGCAGAGGAGAGCGTGACGTCCAACATCTCAAAGGCAAGGGCTTGTTCGGCTCCACTGCCTTGCACAAGTTGGGATCCTGCGCGCAATATTGGTCGGGCGTCGTACATAAAGGACAGAAGCCAGAAGACGCGTCGCCGCACCTGGGCCAAGTCTTCGTCGAGCGCTCGGTGGAGTGGCGCCGTCGCATCGTCTTGCACTACCTCCTCCTGGGCCATCAATATCTGCTGTCCCTGATCAACTTCGCGCAGCAGCGCGTTGTTCACCGCAGGCAACTCAGGGCCCTGCGCAGCGTAATCGCACGCACTCAATGCAGAAAAGATCTGATCGCGCACCGCATTCGACGCATGATCGATATGACGGCACATCAACGCAATTACCTCGTCGCCCTTCACCTGCTGGCAGGCACGGACGAGCCGGACGGTATTCTCTTCAGAGATTTCATCACCCGACAGCGCCGCATCCACAATGGGCAGCATCAGCTTTCCGTAGGCAACGAGGGCCTCTGATGCCGCCGATCTTGTCGTATGATCGGACAGACCGCTTACCACCAGGGGGAGCAGACTCGGATGCTTCACCTGCCCGGCTGCTGTCAGCGCCGCCCTGCGAACGTCTGGGTCCGGATCAGACAGCAAGGCAACCAGGGGATGGTAGAATTGCGTTATGGCCGCCTCACCGGTTACGCGGGCAACCAGGCCGCGATCTTCCGCATCATCCGAATGTTCCCGCACCTTCAGCCACTCGCCTACCGCCAGGACCCCGGGCACGCCGCCGTAGCGCAAGAGACCCACCGCCGCGCCCAATGCCACATCGGTCTCGGGACTCTCTAGATATGGGGCAACCGCGGCCACGGCATCCGCTTCCTGCAAGGCACATTGCGTGCGGATCGCGGCCCCTTGCACGCGGGCTTCAGCGTGAGAGACGGCTATCTGCTGCACCAAGGGCAGAGCCGCATCCAGCTTGAGCTCTTCAACCCGGGTGAGGGCTTCGATCTGGATATCGGTCTTATCGGACTCCAAGAGGGGGAACAGGTAGTCAGCCGGGGCGGGATGATCTGCCTCCTGCAGCATTTGCAGGGCCAATCGGACATCGGTCGGGGAGTTGCTTGACATAAGGCGCCGAACCACGGTTAGATTGGCGTTGTCATTCAGGAAGAGTCCGACTGCGCCCAGCGCACGCCGTCCAATCGTCTTCAGTAAATTAGCGGCGTAGTCGCGGTATACCAGTATGGCTGAGATTGTCCATAGCAAAGAGATGCCCAATGTAAAGAGCGCAATATGGACCATCGTCACATTGCCCAGCGCGTCAAAGAGCAGAAGGATCACGCCTGTCAATCCCAGCGCCAGGGGCACGCCAATCCCTTCAACGCCGGTCTGAACGGTTACCCGTTGATTGGCAGGTAGGGCCTGAAACATTGCGTTGATCGAGGTCCTGGTCGCGCCGTCGGTAAATGTGAGATCCAGGATGCGCGTCAATATCACCAGCCCAAAAAAGAGTGTGCTCGCTGGTCCAGTAAAGATGCCGGCGACAACAACGGCGACCAGCAGCAAGACGATCATCCCAGGATTGAGGGTCAGGCCAAATTTCAATCCAAAGCGAGTGAGCAAGAAACCCGCAACCAGCGCCAGGAAGAGCAAGTCAGTCAAATTTAGCGCAAAGGTATAGGTACCAAGGAAGTTCGTCAGCGAATCGGTCTGCGTGAAGCGCGCACCGGCCGAAGCCATCACCATATAATCCAGGAACTGCGACGCCATCGCCGAGAGCATCTGGTAGGCGAAGATGAGGAGAACGAAGCGATTCGTCAGCGTTTTCCGCAGGGGCGGCGGTTGCACCTGGGGCCCAGTTTGACTCGCCTGGGCAAGAACCTTGTGATAGCGGGCGTTTGTGGCCAGCAACAGGCCCAGCATGGCCAGGGCGCCAATTGTGGCGACGAGGAGCAAATTTTCAGTTGCGCCCAGCATGCGCTGCAGCGGCGGCGCGATTGCGCCTGCGACCATGAAGCCGATCACAAAACCCGCCACAATGCGCGGGAAATAGCGCTTAATCTGGCGGACGTCCAGCAACCGACCCGCCTGGCCGCCCACGATCACAAAGCCGATCTGGAGGATCAGGGAAAAGGAGACCATCGCCGCAAAGGCCAGCCAATCCAGCTGCGCAAAGGCGAGGCCGGCCCACGTTACGGCGAGATAGACGACGATCACGGCTTCGGTGACGACAGACACTTGAACCAGAGTCCAACGTTGTTGGGCTTCGGCAACGCCATAGAATCCCAGTGAGCCGAGGACTGCCACAGCGATATAGACGTACGGCAAAGCGCCCGGACCAAAGTAGGAAAGCAATAGTGCGGTGGCAGCCACAACAACCAAGCCCAGGATTAGACCCAGAAAGAATGCCTGACCAACCAGCAGGGTTAGACGCGTGACCAGATCATCCCCATCCCGTGAAGGAGCAAGCGCCACCGTCATGGCCCTGTCCTGCCAGCGGAATCAGTCATTCCGGTAATGGCCTGCCCTTGCTGGCGGATCCGGCGGGTCAAGGAACGAATGATTCCCAGCGCAATTTCCGTTCGATCGGCCATGACTTCGTCAAAAGGCTCTCGATCGATACGAAAGAGCAAGGCGTCGCTGACGGCATCCACAGACGCTGAGCGCGGTTCTGGATCCAGCAGGGCCAGCTCTCCGATGATCTTGCCGGGCCCGGCGATCATGAGCGTATGACCGCGGCTATGGACACGCACCTCGCCCTCCACGACAATATAGAGGCAGTCGCCAGTCTCCCCTTCGTGAATGAATTCTTCGCCGGCCGACACGTCAACTTCTTCGATAATCCGCGCCACAGACGCCAATATGTGGTCCGGCGTCTCGGCAAAAATGTCGACAGACTTCATGATTGCAACGCGTTCGATGGTTAGCAGCATATTGTGAACGTGAGACCTGAATCGTTAGACAAAAACTCGCCCCGGCTTTGACGGAATCGAGCTGCACACCAAAGCGGAACGAGTTGATCTTGTCGGGGGTAAATTGCTAGGCCGAGTATAGCAAGCTTCAGCCATGTCCGCAACCGGCTTTTTACGCGCCTATGCCCCGTTGACATTCGGTCGAAACGTCCCCGGTACGGGCGGCTGAATATCCGATTCACAGGCTTGAAGGCGCCCGTGCCGGCGAGGTGCCAGGCGCAAAGCCGGTGATTCTCGAAATGCCAACGGAGCGGAAATGAGCGCCAGGCAAGCGTCGATTGGCCACGCAGAGCGAAAGGGAATGGGCTTTACATATCCCCTGATTGTTTAGCGCTAAACTATCGCCATGTCTGACGAAATCGATGCCTATCTCCATGATCGACACCGCGATCCAGAGTTGCTGGCCTGGTATAGATTCGTGCGCGTCTTTCGGCGCTTCGTCCAGCAGATGGACTCAGTGGTGGCCGAACTCGGGTTAAGCCGCGCCCAGTTGGATCTGTTGATGCAGATCGCGTTCGAGCCCGGCATCCTGCAGCATGTTTGCGCCGAGCGGATGGGCGTCACAAAGAGCAATATTACGCAGCACGTCGATCAGTTGGAAAAAAAGGGGTGGGTGGTTCGCGAAAAAGAGGGACGCATCAGCCGTCTCTACCTGACCGACGCTGGCCTTGAAATGATGGCCGACATCATGCCGGTCCATGACGCACGGGTCAAAGAAATATTCTCGGTCATGACCAATGAGGAATTCCAGCAGTTTCAGTCCGTGCTGCGCAAGCTTGACCGCAGCTCCAAATAGCTTTTTTTGATTCAATTGTTAAGTTCTAAACTGATTGTCCAGTTGATCTGAAAGGAATATGCTTTGAAGACCGTTTCTGTCCTGCTCAAAATTTCTGCCGTCCTCTGGTTCATCTGGGGCGCGGTGCATGTTTTTGCCGGCGCAATCACCATGTACTTTGTGCTCAACGGCGACATTGCCGGCGCCGTCGGGGGCATTGCGGACGCAGTAGATCCCGCCACGCTCCAGATGGCCTATCCAGACGCTGTCGGCGCAATTCTGGGACAGCACGGCTTCAACCTGTTCTGGATTGGCGCCATTACCTTGATCTGCGCTCCATTGATCTGGCGAGGAAGCACAAACGCAATCTTCCTGGCCGCCCTCGTAGGCGGTCTCGCGGATTTGGGCTATTTCCTCTTCCTCGATCTGGGCGGCTACGTCAACTTTGTGCCGGGGACGGTGATGACGCTGGTCTCATCTTCCGCCATCATCCTGAGCTTCTATGCCTATTACAGAAGACGGAACATCGAGCAGACAACTAGTGTTCCGCCAATCTTGAATTGACGACTCGTTTTTCTGTGGCGGAACCTAAATGCATCGGCAAGAACAAGTTCGTAGACTCGTCAAATAAAGATTGCCGATGCACTAGGTCCCGTTGACAGTTGCTCGTAACGTCCCCGGCACGGGCGGCAGAATATCCGATTTGCAGACTTGTTGGCGCCCGTGCCGGGGACGTGCCAGGCGCAAAGTCGGTGGTTTTCGAAATGTCAACAGGCCCTACATAACGCGTGAAGAAAAGGGACACGCCGGTATTCGCATCAATTACCTTCTAACGGGCGGTTGTTCGGGCCCGGGCTTGCGTCAACAAGGATACTTCGCCTGGAATCGTTCCCCCGAACTGTCAGAAAACAATCGTAGCGTATTGATCAAAGGGGAAGATCATGAATATTGTACTTTGGATTCTACAGGGATTGCTGGCCGTGGTGTTTGTGATGGCCGGCTTCATGAAGCTAACGCAATCGAAGGATGGACTGAAGGAAAAGGGCGGCGAGCGCATGGCATGGGTTGATTCCGTCTCTGCCAACAACATCAAGCTGATCGGCCTTCTGGAAGTCCTGGCCGGCATCGGTCTGATCTTGCCCCAGTTGACTGGCATCCTGCCCATCTTGACGCCTTTGGCGGCGGTCGGGCTCGTCCTGACAATGGCTGGCGCAATCATCTTGCACGTCCGCAGAGGCGATGGCGCACAGGCCATTGTTGCAAACGTCGTCCTGCTGCTCATGGCCGCTTTTGTAGCCTACGGCCGCTTTGTGTTAGTCCCGGCATGATTGCGTCAACGCTGTCGTGGCGTATTGCCCATGCCAAGTGAACATCGGCTATGCATTCTGCGTTGGGCGCATATTCGTTGTCAACAATTCATTTGACCTGCCGTACGTCAATCAATCCATAGCGGATCGCCATGACAACAGCTTGGGTGCGATCCTTGACCCCCAGCTTGCCCAGGATGGTACTAATGTAGTTGCGAATCGTGCCCTCCGACAGGTAGAGCTCGTCCCCGATTTCCGCGTTGGTCATGCCTTTGGCCATCAGACGCACAATTTCGATTTCGCGTTCACTCAATGGCTCGACCAAATGATCTAGCTGCCGCGCCGGCTGGTCAGCAACCGTCTGAAAGAGCTTGCCCGCCACGGCAGGATCAACCGGGGTCTTCCCGTCCGCTGCGTCGCGTATGGCCTGCAGCAGCTGCTCCGGCGGTGTGTCTTTGAGGATGTAGCCGTTGGCTCCGGCACGCACCGCGTCAAAGACCCATTCATCCGCATCGTAGGTCGTGAGTACGAGTACCTGGACGTCGGGATGATGGCGGCGGATCCAGCGCGTTGCCTGCACGCCGTTCATGCGCGGCATCTTGAGGTCCATCAGGACGACGTCCGGCATGAGAGTCGGAATCAGGTCAACCGCTTCTTGACCGTCTGCCGCCTGCCCGATTACCTCGAGATCGGAGGCCGACCCCAGAATCATCTGCAGACCGTGTCGGGCAATGGCCTGGTCATCGCAGATCAAAACTCGAATCATGGGACGTTCTCCTCTTCGCTTGCCACACCTGTCTGGCCGTTGGGTATGGTGGCAATTACGCATGTACCCTGCCTCAAACGGCTGTCTATCTGCAGCGTGCCGCCCGCCATCTCCGCCCGTTCAACCATCCCGTTTACGCCAAAGTGTTCTGCCTGTACGACGCCATCCGGGCGGTAGCCAATGCCGTCATCCGTGATCTGTAAGCGGATGTCGGTCCCTCGAGTTGCCAGGTGCACACGGACTGCCTGCGCATCGGCGTGGCGCTCGATGTTGGTCAGAGCTTCCTGTACGATGCGGTAGAGCGCGCCTTCGGCCGCGGGGGGGAGCGACAGCGGCGCTGTGGGTAGATCCAACTCAAGGCGCCAGTCGTTGCGTTCGGCGCTGTTCCGAGCAAGTTCGCGGATAGCGCCGGCGAGACCCAGATCATCCAGCGGCGCCGCGCGCAGCGCTTTGAGCGCGCGCCGCGTTTCAATCAGGCCGCTCCGTGCCGTGGCAATCGATTCCTCAAGGTTCTGGCGCGCCTTTTCGGGGGCGGTATCCCATAACAGGCGCGTGCCTTCCAACTCCAAAACCAGACCGCTCAGATAGTGGGCGAGCGTGTCATGCAGGTCGCGCGCCAGGCGATTGCGCTCCTGGCTGACGGCCAGTTTTTCCTGCGTGAGGGCGTGGGCGGCGAGCTGCGCATTGGCACGCATCAATTCAGCACGCTGCAACCGCTGACCCGTCACGAGTTGTGAGACGAGATAGCCCGTGAGCACGAAGATAATCGTTCGAAAGAGTGCGATCTGGACCAGATTCATCCAGGTGCCACCCGATCTATCCCAGAAGAGGATTGTGACGATAAGCAACTCCGCGAGTATCAGTCCCACAGCGTAGAGCAGGACGGCGCGAAAACGATACTGCCATGCCACCACGACAATGGGAATCAGCCCGAAAAATGCGGGCGGCCAGAAGCTATACACATACGGGATATCCGCCAAGTCGGCGGCAAACTGGTCGGTCGCGGCGCGTAAGGCCAACAGCTGTCCGGTCATGCCGCTGAGAAGACCCAGGGTCATCAGCAAGATGACTGTCGGCAGAAACCACTGCCCCAAGCGTTGCTGCAAACCAGGAAGGAGCAAGAGCAAGAACGCCAATCCTTCGAACAAAAGGAATACGCTTGGGATCGTCTGCACATGATCCGGCACCCACGGCAATGCCTCAAACCATGCCGGCAGGAGCCAATGCAACGTCAGTGGAATGATGCTCATGATCAGCGGCAGCGCGAGCAGCATACGCAAAGTCGGGATCAGCAGCGGTTCGAAATTGTCAGACTGTCTTTGGATAGCTGTTGCCATATCTTGCCGTCTTCCAACAAGGTGTGCCATCTGCGTTACCAATCCGGGCGCTCGCTAGCTTATCACACTTCAATTGTGCTCGAAATAGCCAATCCTCATCTGCCCATCGTGAGGATCATCATTCTCCGTGGTGATGATCCTCACCTGTATTGTTGGCGTCTCTTCACTTTCGAAGGCACTCGATTTTCGCTAAAGTTGACATGGCGGCCTACACAGCCAAGGTGCGTAGTGCCCAGGTACGGCAGGATGCGCGCTTGCTCTGGAATAGGACGGCTGTCGCTTGCGGGCGCCGAGCACCTTCGGCAAACGAAGAGAGTGACCACAGAAGGTTTAACTATGTTCAATCCGTTTTCTGCAGTCAAATCTGAATTGATCGCACCCCCAACGGTGGCTGTGCCCCATGCGAATGGGAAGGTCAGCGCCGCACCACCCGTGGGCAGGACGTCGATCGTCCAAACCAGCGATGTGGTGAAGTCCTTTGCGGTGGGCGACCGCGACTTGACCATCCTCCAGGGTGTATCCCTCGATATCCACTATGGCGAGTTTGTGGCCATTGTCGGCCCCAGCGGCAACGGCAAGTCCACGTTGCTCAACATGATGACGGGCATCGATCGCCCGTCCAGCGGTGAGGTTCATGTGACCGGGCGTCCACTGCACGCCATGAGCGAGAACGATCTGGCCATCTGGCGCGGTGAGAATCTGGGCATCATCTTTCAGTTCTTCCAGATGTTGCCCTCATTGAGCCTGGTTCAAAATATCATCCTGCCCATGGAATTTGCCGGCCAGTACAGCCGGACCGAGCGGCGCGAACGGGCCATGGGGTTGTTGGAACTGGTCGGACTTGCGGATCAAGCAGACAAGCTGCCAGGCACGGTATCGGGTGGCCAGCAGCAGCGCGCCGCCATTGCCCGTGCGCTGGCCAACGATCCGCCCATGATTGTGGGCGATGAACCGACCGGCAACCTGGATGCCAAGACCGCCAATGAGGTTTTCGACATCTTCTATCGGCTGGTCGAGAGCGGCAAGACGATGGTCATGGTCACCCATGATCGTGAGTTGGCTAGTCGGATGCCGCGTGTGATTGAAATCGTCAATGGCCGGATCGATTCTGATACCAAGCGAGACGTGACCCGATGAACGTGATCTACGCCAAGATTTGGGCGGACTTATGGCAGAACAAGAAGTGACCCAGGGCTTTATCCCCGAGCCGACTTTCTACGTGAGCCATCGCCGCTTCGCCGAGATCACTGATGATGACCGGTTCACTATCGTCGCCGCGCAGCTGGCCGCAACCGATGCTGACGGTCGCTATGACCCGCAACGGGCAGCCGCCATCGACGGACGGGTACAGGAGCGCCTGGAGAAGCTGGATATTGATTCTCAGGGCCTCAAGCCTGCACCGCCGACGACCATCCGTGTAGACAGTCCGGAGGTGCATTTTGCAAACGGCATTCTTTCTTCAGTCTTTTTGCTGCTGAACATGATCGGCGTCGCCATTATCGTGCTCGGGATTCTACTGGTCTATACCAACGTGAGCGCGCTCATTACACAACAGGTCAGTCAGATCGGCGTGATGAAGGCGATCGGCGCCAGTACACGCCAGATTGTGCAACTCTACCTGATCCTGATCGTTGTCTACGGCGTCTTGGCCAGCTTGGTTTCGATTCCCCTGGCCGTGTGGGGAGCCCACGGCATTAAGTTGATGTTCATGACGCTGCTTGATGCCAACGGGCAGGAATTCGCCGTTGACTACGGCTCCGTCGCCCTCCAGATCTTGGTCATATTCGGCGCGCTGTTAATTGCGTCGTTAATTCCGCTCCGAAAAGGGGCGCGCATGACGGTACGCGAGGCGGTCAGCACCTACGGGCTGGGTGGAGCGGCCGGCATGTTGGATACGCTGATTGTCAAGGCCAAGCATGTGTCATACACCGTACTCTTGATCATCGGCAATACCTTTCGCAATGTGCCGCGTCTCACTATGACACAAGTGGTGCTGGTCGGCAGCGGGATGCTCTTCATTGCCGTGATGGGGGTAAATGACGCCGTTCATCACACCTTCGGCACCGCGCTCAGAGACATTCATCGCTATGAGATCACCTATACATTGCAGAAAGATGCGCGTAGCACGCGCCTGGTCCAACTCGTCGCTGCTCAGCCCAACGTGCGTGCCGTAGAGAGTTGGAACAGCCTCAACGGTTCCGTACGCCCCCAAACCCAATCCACACACGATCCCAACGATGAACGCGCTACGATCTTCGGGATGCCGCTGGATACGGCAATGTACGCGCCAAGCCTGCGCTCCGGACGCTGGCTGCAGTCGGGTGACGACCGGGCCGTGACCGTGCACGCAGAGCTGGCCCGCAAGCTCGGTATTGATGTGGGCGACTGGATTACGCTGCGTGTCGGGTCGGGTGACGAATCTGACTGGGAGGTGGTTGGCACCTTCTTTGACCCGGCGCGGGACAGCGGCATCTACATGGATCAGCACGCCTTTGCTGCCGTCATGACCCGGCCCGGCAAAACCAATACGCTCTTTATCCAAACCGAAGACGCCACTGAAGATGCTGTCGCGGCGACGAATCTGACGTTGAAACAATTTCTGGAAGGTAACAATCTGCCGGTCGTGGTCGGTGGCCTTTTCGACGTGACCATCATTGACGAAATTACCGCGCGCCGACTGCAAGGGTTAAGCGTGCTCATCAGCCTGCTGAGCATTATGGTGGTCGTGGTCGCCATCGTCGGCAGCATTGGGCTCAGCGGCACGCTCTCGCTCAGCGTAATGGAACGGACCCGCGAGATTGGCGTCATGCGCGCCATTGGCGCCTCATCACGTCGCATCACCAGCCTCTTCGTGGGCGAAGGGCTGATTCAGGCCATTATGAGCTGGGCGGTCGCCATCCCGCTCGGAATCGTCGGAGCCTACCTCTTGTCCACCGTCGTGCTGACCGCGATCCTGGGCGACGAGTTAATCTACATCTTTCGGCCGACCGGCATACTCATCTGGCTCATCGTGGTCGTCGTCCTGGGCATTGCTGCCAGTTGGCTGCCGGCGCGTCGCGCCACCAGAGTGAGCGTGCGCGAAAGCCTTGCCTATCAATAGGCTGCGACCCTCGCTTCGATAGGGTCCAGGAAGATTGAGCTGGAGACGTAAAAACCGCCGAAAGGATTCAGTCGAGCATCCTTTCGGCGGCTGTTTTCGTCTTGGTCACGCAACGACATGAATCACAAGTGCGCCGGGCAGGCGCGATTTAGCGGTTGTTGATCGGCACGGAACGGCTCTGCTGTCGGCAGGCAGCATGAGCTCGCGCAATGGACTACGGCAGCGTAGTCTCTCCCATGAGGTAGCGATCGCATTCGCGCGCGGCGCCGCGACCCTCGTTGATGGCCCAGACGACCAGACTCTGGCCGCGACGCATGTCGCCCGCCACGAAAACGCCTTCGGCATTGGTGGCAAACTTGCCATGCTCGGCTTTGAAATTGGACCGTGCGTCCTGCTCAAGCCCGAGCTGTTCGGCCATGATCTCTTCCGGTCCCAGAAACCCCATCGCCAGCAGCACCAGCTGGGCCGGCCAGACCTTCTCCGTGCCTTCGATCTCTTTGGGGAACGGGCGGCCGCCATTTTCCGAGAAGACCCACTCGATCTCCACCGTATGCAGTTCCTTGACGTGGCCGTTATCATCGCCGACCATTGCTTTGGTCATGATGAGGTAGTTGCGTGGATCCTTGCCCTGAAGCGCCATGGCCTCTTCCTGGCCGTAGTCGACGCGCAGCACCTTGGGCCACTCGGGCCACGGGTTGCCGGGCGGGCGCTCCAGCGGCGGTTCGGGCAGAATCTCGAATTGGATGACGCTCTTGCAGCCTTGGCGCAGCGATGTGCCCACACAGTCGGTCCCGGTGTCGCCGCCGCCAATGACGATGACGTCACGATCTGTGGCCGTGAGCGCTCGCTTGGCCCGATAGCCCTCCTTTTCATCGAGGAGGAACTTGGTGTTGTCGCGCAGGAAGTCCATGGCGAAATGAACGCCTTTGAGCTCGCGCCCTTCAACGGGCAAATCGCGCGGCTTGGTGGCGCCGCCGCAGAGCACAACCGCGTCATGCTCGCGCGTCAGCTTGGCCGTGGGCATATCAACGCCCACCTCGATGCCGGTGATAAACTCAACGCCTTCCGCAGCCATCAGGTCGATGCGGCGCTGGACCACATCCTTGTCCAGCTTCATGTTGGGGATGCCGTACATGAGCAGGCCGCCGACGCGGTCGGCGCGCTCGTAGACCGTCACCGAGTGCCCGGCCTTGTTGAGCTGATCGGCGCAGGCCAGGCCCGCCGGGCCGGACCCGACGACCGCCACTTTCTTGCCGGTGCGCGCGGTCGGGGGATGGGGCCGCACCCAGTCATTCTCGAAGCCCCGGTCGATGATCGCACGTTCGATGTTCTTGATCGTCACCGGCGTGTCGTTCAGGCCGACCGTGCACGACCCCTCACAAGGAGCCGGGCAGACGCGGCCCGTAAACTCTGGGAAATTGTTGGTCGCGTGGAGCCGGTCCAGCGCTTCGCGCCAGAGACCGTTGTAGACCAGATCGTTCCATTCGGGGATCAAGTTGTTGATGGGGCAGCCCGAGGTCATGCCGTTGAGCATCACGCCCGTGTGGCAGTAGGGGATGCCGCAATCCATGCAGCGGGCGCCCTGGGTCTGCAACTTCTCGTCTGCAAAATGGAGATGAAATTCATCCCAATCCTTCACGCGCTGCGCCGGATCCCGATCGGCCGGCAGCTCACGCTCATACTCCATAAATCCTGTAGCTTTGCCCATGGTACTCCTCAATGCAGGGGTGGTTGCCATTGACGATTAACAATTGTCAATTGTTAATCGTCAATTGATCATCGTCAATTTCCGCTCACGCGGCTCAGGTCATTCTTGTTGCGCTCGAACGCGGCCATGAGGGCTTCGTCGCCGCTGAGACCTGCGGCCTCGACTTCGGCAAAGATCTCGAGCATGCGCTTGTAGTCCTTGGGAATGACGCGCACGAACTTGGCGACGGACGCTTCCCAGTCGGTCAGCAGTTGGCCGGCCACGGCGCTGTCGGTGTACTCGTGATGACGACGCACCAATCTCTCTACTTCGGCGATTTCGTCTGCATCTTCGAGCGTTTCCAGATCAACCATGTCCAGGTTGCAGCGGCTTGCGAAGTCGCCGGCCTCGTCCAGCACGTAGGCGATGCCGCCCGACATGCCGGCCGCAAAGTTGCGCCCCGTCGCGCCCAGCACGACGACGCGGCCGCCGGTCATGTACTCGCAGCCGTGGTCGCCTACGCCCTCGACCACCGCATTCACGCCGCTGTTGCGCACGCAGAAGCGTTCGCCGGCCATGCCGCGGATGTAGGCCTCGCCGCTGGTGGCCCCATAAAGTGCCACGTTGCCGATGATGACGTTGTCGGTCGGCACAAAGGTGGAGCCGTCGGGCGGGTAGGCGATAATTTTGCCGCCGGAGAGACCTTTGCCGAAGTAATCGTTGCCGTCGCCTTCCAGCACCAGCGTCATGCCCTTGGGCACAAAAGCGCCAAAGCTCTGGCCTGCCGAACCCTGGAAGGTGAGCAAAATCGTGTCCTCCGGCAGACCTTCGCTGCCGTAGCGCCGGGTGACCTCGCTGCCGAGGATTGTGCCCACTACACGGTTGACGTTGAAGATGGGCAATGTTGCCGAGACTTCCTCGCCCCGCTCCAACGCCGGTTCGGCGATGTCCAGCAGCTTCTGCACGTCGATGGACTTCTCCAGACCGTGATCCTGTTCGATCTGGCAGTAGCGGCCCACTGAGTCCGGCACGTCCGGTCGGTGCAGGAGGGCGGTCAGATCGATGCCTCTCGCCTTCCAATGATCGACTGCTTTCCGCGCTTCCAGCTTGTCCGTGCGGCCGATCATCTCGTCGACGGTGCGGAAACCGAGCTTGGCCATCTCCTCACGCAACTCCTGGGCGATGAACTCCATAAAGTTGACGACGTGGGCCGGTTCACCGCGGAACTTTTTGCGCAGCTCCGGGTTCTGCGTGGCCACGCCCACCGGGCAGGTGTCCATGTGGCAGACGCGCATCATGATGCAGCCCAGGGCTACCAGCGGCGCCGTGGCAAAGCCATACTCTTCCGCGCCCAGCAGCGCAGCCACGGCCAGATCGCGACCAGTCTTGAGCTGGCCGTCGGTCTCCAGCACCACGCGGCTGCGCAGGTCGTTCAGGACCAGCGTCTGGTTGGTCTCGGCGACGCCCAGTTCCCAGGGCAGGCCCGCGTGCTTGATGCTGCTCTGGGGCGAAGCGCCGGTGCCGCCATCGTGCCCGCTGATGAGGATGACGTCGGCATGGCCCTTGGCCACGCCAGCGGCAATCGTGCCTACGCCCACTTCAGAGACCAGCTTGACGTTGATGCGGGCATGGCGATTGCCATTCTTGAGGTCGTGGATCAGCTCGGCCAGATCCTCAATTGAGTAGATGTCATGGTGGGGCGGGGGCGAGATCAGGCCCACGCCGGTGGTGGTGCCGCGCACCTTGGCAATCCAGGGATAGACCTTGCGACCGGGCAACTGACCGCCCTCGCCGGGCTTGGCGCCCTGGGCCATCTTGATCTGGAGTTCCTTGGCCTGGACCAGGTATTCGCTGGTCACGCCGAAACGACCCGAGGCCACCTGCTTGATGGCGCTGTTGCGTGAATCACCGTTGTCATCCGGCGTGTAGCGCGCTGGATCCTCGCCGCCTTCGCCCGTGTTGCTCTTGCCGCCGATGCGGTTCATGGCGATGGCGAGGCTCTCATGCGCTTCCTGGCTGATGGAGCCGTAGGACATGGCGCCCGTCTTGAAGCGCTTGCAGATCGACTCAACCGGTTCCACCTCGTCGATGGGAATCGGCTCGTCCAGGTACTTGAATTCGAGCATGCCGCGTAGCGTCGCCATGCGCCTGGACTGGTCGTTGACCAGCGACGTGTAGCGCCTGAAGGCATCGTAGTCCTGGGTACGTACCGCCTGTTGCAGGTGGGTAATGGTCTCCGGGTTGAAGAGATGGTGCTCGCCATCATGGCGCCAGTGGTAGTCACCGCCCGTGGGCAGCACCTTGCCGTTGGTCTCCCAACGCGGGAAGGCGCGATGGTGACGCAGCCGGACCTCTTCGTAGATTTCGGCCAGCCCGATGCCCTCGATCCGTGTCGGCGTCCAGGTGAAGTATTCGTCGACTAGCTCCTGGCTCAGACCCAGCGCCTCGAAGATCTGTGCGCCGCAGTAGCTTTGCACGGTCGAAATGCCCATCTTGGAGAGCGTCTTGACGACACCCTTGACGGACGCTTTGATGTACTTGTCGCGCGCGGTGGGATATTCGATGCCGGCCAGCGTCTTCTGCTCGATCATATCTGCCAGCGTCTCGTAGGCCAGATACGGGTTGATTGCCGTCGCACCATAGCCGACCAGCAGGGCGAAGTGATGCACCTCGCGCGCCTCGCCCGTCTCCAGGATCAGCGCGGCCTGCGTGCGCTTCTTCTCGCGGATCAAGAAGTGGTGCAGGCCCGATGTCGCCAGCAGCGCCGGGATCGGCGCGTCGTTGGGGCTGATGCCACGGTCGGAGAGAATGAGGATATTGTAGCCGTCGTCAATGGCCTGCGCGGCTTTTGCGTAGAGCTCTTCCAGCCCTTTGCGTAGACCTTCCACGCCCTCGTTGACGCGGAAGAGAATCGACAGCGTCAATGCACGGAAGCCCGGCCGGTCGATCTGGCGGAACTTGGCTAGTTCGGCGTTGGTCAAAATGGGCGTTTTGAGCTTGATCTGGCGGCAGTGGACGGGTGATGCGTCCAGCAGATTGCCTTCGGTGCCCATCATCACCTCGCTACCCGTGACCAGTTCCTCGCGGATGGCGTCGATGGGTGGGTTGGTGACCTGGGCGAAGAGCTGCTTGAAATAGTTGTAGAGCAGCTGGGGCTGGTCCGAGAGCACGGCCAGTGGCGTGTCGTTGCCCATGGCGCCAATGGGCTCGATGGCGTCTTTGGCCATGGGGCCAAGCAAAATCTTGAGCGTTTCCGACGTGTAGCCAAACGCCTTTTGACGCTGCATCACGGTCTCATGGTTGAAGATGGGAACCGTTGCCGGCTCGGGCAGATCGTCGAGCGTGATCAAGTTGCTGTCGAGCCACTCGCGATAGGGGTGTTCGGCCGCCATACCGTGCTTGATCTCTTCGTCATCGATGATGCGCCCCTGCGCCGTATCGACCAGGAACATCCGGCCCGGTTCCAGACGCCCCTTTTTGAGCACCCGCTCCGGCGCCACGTCGAGTACGCCGACCTCGGAGGCCATGATGACCAGGTCATCCTTGGTGACGTAATAGCGCGACGGTCGCAGCCCGTTGCGGTCCAGCACAGCACCGACGACGGCGCCGTCGGTAAAGCCGATGGAGGCGGGACCGTCCCACGGCTCCATCTGCGTGCTGTGATACTCGTAAAAGGCCTTCTTGTCGTCCGGCATGGACTCGTGATTGGACCATGGTTCTGGGATCATCATCATCATGACGTGGGGCAGCGAACGCCCGGCCAGGTAGAGGAATTCCAGCGCCTCGTCGAACATTGCCGAGTCCGAACCATCCGCATTGACCACCGGTAGCACCTTCTCCAGATCGTCGCCAAATGCCTCGCTGACGAAGGTCGACTGGCGAGCGTACATCCAATTTACGTTTCCCCGCAACGTGTTTATCTCGCCATTGTGAATGAGGTAGCGATAGGGGTGGGCGCGCTCCCAGCTGGGGAACGTATTGGTGCTGAAACGGGAGTGAACGAGCGCCAGCGCCGACTCCATATCGGGGTCGAGTAAGTCGTGGTAGAAGCCGGTCATCTGTTCGGGCAGCAACATACCCTTGTAGACCACGGTGCGACAGGAGAGGCTGGAGACGTAGAACTGGTCTCCCGCCTCTAGCTCCGAATAGCGGATGGCGTGTTCGGCGCGCTTGCGGATAACGTAGAGCTTGCGCTCAAACGTCATGTCATCCTCAATCGGCCCATCCAAGTTACGACCGATGAAGACCTGGCGCACAAATGGTTCGCCGGCGATGGCGGTGGCCCCCAGGTCATCATTGGCCGTGGGCGAGGTCCGCCAGCCCAAGAGTTCCTGGCCTTCTTCGCGCACAATCTCTTCAAAGCGCGCTTCGCAGATTTCACGCGCCGCAGCATCCTTGGGCATGAAGATCATACCGACGCCGTATGCCTTGGCCGGCGGCAGCGTGAATCCAATCTCCGCACAGACGCGGCGATAGAATTTGTCCGGCACCTGCATGAGGATGCCGGCGCCGTCGCCCGTATTGTGCTCGGACCCACGCGCGCCGCGATGATCCAGATTTTGCAGAATCGTCAAGCCTTGCTCAACGATTTCATGGGATTGTTTGCCTTTGATGTTGACCACAAAGCCAACGCCGCAGGCATCTTTTTCGAATTGGGGATCGTATAGGCCTTGCTTGACCGGCAGGCCATTTGTGCCCGTTTTAACTTGACGATAATTGGAGTCAGTTTGGGCGGAAGGTGGCTGATGCGACTCTCGGTCCTTCAACGTGGGGGCTCCTCTCAGCAGAACATGGGGCAGAGCGAACAATAGAGCTTCAGTCGGCTGCGACCAGTCCTTCTACGTTGAAGGTGAATAAACGCCGGCGGAGCAGGGAATCTACTCCGATTTGGCGTGAAAAGAAGAGACCTAACTCATGGCGACGCCTTCGAGATTACCTTGCAATAAGTCCTTCATCTAACGTTTTACAACAAAGAGGGCAACGATTGCAAATGCGAAATCAGCGTATTGGGAATTCGCAATCTGTGAAGATGAGCCGCGGATCAAAGCGGATCCGGCCAATATCGGCGGATCGATCTTGACAGGACTGCGATAATCCGCCAGATCCTTCGTCAGGCGCCGGACTCGGAGATAGTATCAACAGACCACGGATTGCGCGGATCTGGCGGACTCAAGCGGACAAACGATAAAATCCGGCTGTTTCAGCCCCATCCGCGCACTCCGCGGCCCATCGTTTTGGCCTCTCCGGAAAGCCGCTAGAGCGGCATGACCGCGTCGATCCGCGCGATGATCTCGTCGCTGAGTTGGACCTCGGCGGCACGGACATTGCTCTCGATCTGACTCTTTTTGGTGGCGCCCGTGATCACGCTGCTGACGGCGGGCAAGCGCAAGCACCAGGCCAACACTAGCTCCGCACGCGTGATGCCCAGATCGTCGGCGATCGGTTTGAGCATGCGCACACGTTCACGCTTGGCCTCAAAGTCATCTCCCAGCTTGTCGCGATTGGCGAAGCGCGTGCCTGCCGGCAGATCGTCGTCGTACTTGCCGGTCAACAGGCCATTGGCGAGCGGGCTGAAGATCGTCAGACCGATGCCCAGCGCCTCAGCCACAGGCAGCAAATCGACCTCGACCCGCTGGCGTCGCATCATGTGGTAGCCCGGCTGTTCGACCTGGGGCGGGTAGAGGTTGTATTGGCGCGCAATGCCGTACGCCTCGGCAATGCGCGCCGCCGACCATTCGCTCGTGCCCCAATAGAGCACCTTGCCACGTCGAATCAGATCGTCCATGGCCCGCACGGTCTCTTCCAGCGGCGTCTCTTCATCGTAGCGATGGCAGTAGTAGATGTCCAGATAGTCGGTGCCGATATTGCGCAACGAGCGATCGATGGATTCCATGATATGCTTGCGCGAGAGGCCCCGATCGTTGACGTCATCGCTCATCTCACCGAAGACTTTGGAGGAGATCACCAGCGTGTGACGCGGGAACCGCGCCAGTACCTTCCCCATCATCTTCTCAGATTCGCCCCGGGCATAGACGTCGGCGATGTCGTAGAAGTTGATGCCTGATTCGTAGGCGCTGACGATGATCTCTTCGGCCAGATCCATCTCCTGAATCGAACCGCCAAAGGTGGTCCAGCCTCCCAGTGCAATGGTGCTGACCTTCGTGCCTGCCTTGCCTAACCTGCGGTATTGCATCGTGCTTTTCCTATTCTTTTGGTGCGCTACTCGGCATCGCGCCAGCTATATTGAGCCTGCCAGCCGAAGAAGCGCTTGATCTTGCTGCAATCGAAAACCGATTGGAACTCGCCATGATCCGGCGCAAAGTTGGCGCCGGGACCATACAGACGCGCGACCGCGTCCTGGATGGGGGTATCCAAACAGGTGTCAGCCGCAGCAATGAGGAAGACCTCATGCCCCTCGCTCTCGCCTTCAAGCGCCGCGCGGAAAGCTCCGGCCACATCACGTGCATCGATATAGCTCCAGAAGTTGCCGCCGCCATCGGGCCAGTTTGCCCGTCGCCCGGCCAGGATGTCGTATTGATCCGGCGGGATCACGTTGTTGATGCGCAGGCTGCAAATGGTCATCTCCGGATAGCGCACGATCATGGAATCGGCAATCGTTTCGCCCAGATACTTGCTCAGCGCGTAGGCGTTGGGCGTATCGACCCGATCCTCCTCGTTAAAGGGCAAGCGGGGCGGTAAATCATCTGTGGTCAGCCAGCCGGTCGCCATTTCGCTGCTGGCATAGATCAGGCGCGTCACGCCGGCGTCGCCGGCTGCCTGCATGACGTTGTAGGTGCTGAGGACGTTGTTGCCAAAGGTCTGCTGTCGCGGGAAGCCTGACGGCGACGGATTGGCCGCCAGGTGGCAGACTCCGTCCGGCTTGAACTGGTTGAAGGCGTCGTAGACCTCGCCGGCGTCGGTCAGGTCGAGCTGGATGAAGGAGCCGGGCAGGCTCTGTCGCGGTTGCATGCGGTCGGCATTGAGCACATCGTGCCCGGCCGCCGCCAGTTCGCGGACGGTGTGGACGCCTGCTTTGCCGCTCCCGCCGGTGACAAGTACGCGCATTGGTGGGGGTCCTTTCTGGGACGCTGAACGTGAGACATGATTTGGGTTTGCCGGGTTGGTCAGCCAAAAATCCATCGAAGGAAGGATCGCCGCTGATCACCCAACAACATGATAGCTGGTCAAGACGAGGAGAACAATTTTTGTCAAACAAAGACGTGGCGGGCCGCATCGTGAAAAGAGCGGCACCAGCCGGGGATGAAGCCCCCGGCCTAGGTCTGCGCCCCATAAAGTGGGGCTACGGATGGCTGCGCAGTCTCGTTGAAGCCCCAGTTCATGCGACGCCTCGGCCAGCAAGGGCAGCCATGCCCGGCGGGCTCGGTCGCGCCCGGTCAACCATCACACCTGGCGGGCTCGGCGCCGACGCTGGCTCAACCGGCGCTGGCCTCACTGACCCTATCGTGATGCCCTCCGGACGCGAAATACTGGCGCGATCACCCTGGGAACGCCGAGCCCCAGCTCGGCAAGCAGGACACGGGCCGAGCTGGGGCTCGGCGCTCCCGGTGGTATCACGGATTTCTGGCTTTGCACCTGATGGTGGGCGATACCAGCCATAGAAAAGGGGCCTGATCGCTCAGACCCCGTTTCTACAGCCTTACACCCCATTTGCTACGCTGCCCGCCGGCGTCAGCGCGTGATAATCGGCAGGAAGATCTCGTCTACCCCCGCAGGCGGTGCTGCTTCGGCGGCCCAGACCGGCGAGACGCCGACCAGGGCGCTCACAGGCAGTTGCAGGGTCTGCCCGTTGTTGCCGCTGATGGTGAGCAGGGTGTTGACCGGCGCGCCTGTGCTCAGCTGCGTCGGGTCGACGGTGACGACCAAGGCGCCAGGCGTGTCGCCCTCGAGGGCATCCAGACTCAACCATGCGACATCCTCGCTGGCCGTCCAGCTTAGGCTGCCCGTGCCGATGTTGCTGATGTCGAGCGTGGCCTGCTGCGGGTCGGTCGCGCCTTCGGGCAGCTGCCAGTGCAGCTGGTCGGGACCCACCGCCAGCATCGGGCCGGGATAGCCGACGTCGTCGTTGACGATCACGGACACGCTGCGCTCGGTTGTTTGACCGTTGACGTTGGTCGCACGCAGGCGAATCTCATTGGCGCCAACCGGCAGCAGATAGGCCGTGTAGCTCGGTCCGTTCACGCCCGTCGCGTCGCCATTCAGGTACCACTCCATGCTCGCGTCCGGCATGTCCCCCTGCAAGTCCTCCACCTCGGCCAGGAAGTTGACCTGCGTTCCGTAGGTCACCTCAAGGCCATTCTGGGGCGAGAGTATGATGACGGTTGGCGGCTTGCTTGCCATCGTGAAGGGGGCGCTTTGTGCTGCGGCCGTGCGCGTGCCGTCGTTGGCGATGACGCGGAAGTGCGCCTGATTGCTGCCCGCCATCTGGGTCGTGTCGAGCTCAACGCTCGCTGTTGGGAGGGCAAGGGCATAAGCGGTGTAAGTTGCGCCGCTGTCGCTGGTGTAATAGACATCATACATCAGCGGGTCGCCATCGGGATCGCTCGCCTGCCACTCCACGGTGATCGTACCGTCGACGGGGTCGGGTGCGCCGACAAGCGCAACGCTGTCGATTGTCGGCGGGTTGGCGCTGACGGTGCGGGAGCCGAGCAGGGCGTTATCCGCCGTACGACGCATTTCGACGGTCTGGGTATCCGCGGGGAAGGGGACGACCACGTCATAGGCGTAGTGCGTCGGCTCGGCATCGCTGGAGTCGCCGTCGAAGTCGTAGCTCATGAGCACGTCGCCGCCTCCGTTCAGGAAGCGCATCTGGTAGGGACCGCCGCTCGGTGGCACGTAGGGCCCTGCGCTGTCCCACAGGCCGACGACTTCAAAGGCGCCGGTATCATCTTCGTCATAGATTGTGCCAAAGAGCGCGATAAAGGCATCGCCCGCGCTCACTGCGCGCGTCTCGCCCGTCCGCGAGGCCTGGGCTGTGGCGAGGAAGTCGAAGATGCCGTCGTAGGTGTAGTCGCTGATCCACTGATTGCTGCAGTAACTCATCATATCGCGCCACGTTGTGTTGGGATAGACACGCGGCGTGAGTGCATTGTTCAGGCCGATGTCGCCTACGTCAAAGCCCCAGACCGAGCCGACGCCGATGGCGGCCCCGGCGTGGGGGAAATTGTCGTCGCTGGCGCTGTGGCCGCAGGCATTGCCCTGGGAGGGGTGGTTGCGCCCCACGTTGTGGCCGACCTCATGACCCATGTACCAGTCACCGCTGCTGCCGTCATTGTCCCAGCCCCAGTCCTGGGGGCCGGTCGGTCCGGCCGAGACGCTGCCGCTGGCGCGACCGCGCGGGAAGGGCAGGGTGGATTCATTCCAGATCATGCTGTAGATCAACTCATCGTTGGGTATTCCCTCAGTCCCCCGCAGCCACTTGGCGCAGCTATTGGTGTAGTTGGCCGCACAGAATTCGCGATCGTCGGCGGGAATGTCGAGACAGAAATCTGACGTACGCAGGATGTGTCCGCCCAGGTTGGCGTCATTGATCGTGCGCGTTTTGAGGCGGAAGCCCGGCTCGGATGACGCATAGCCGCCCGTGTTGCTGGCCAGCGGATAGGTGCGGCGAATCCACGAGCGCGCCTGATAGACGTCCTGGACGGTTTCAGGCTGATAATAGGCGCCGGCTACCGTATAGCCCCACACCAGCAGGTGGGTGCGTAGCGTGGGCGACGCAGCCAGGTTGAATGTCTGCGTATTTTGTGCGTTGTTGGCGTAGCTGGGCTCAGGCGGCAGCTGAATCGGATTGACCTCGGCGCGCAGCCGCAGCGTGGCGTCATCCACCCAGTCGTCGGGGAGCGCGAAGTAGAAGGCGTGGTCAAAAGTGGCGCGATTCGGATTGTCCTGCACGGTCAGGAAGTTTGTGCCGGAGGAGGGAGAGAGCGGCCCGTCAATGACTGCACCGCCGTTATTGATGCGATAGAGCCGCGCTGAAATGCCGGGCACCGACGTTCCGTCGGCGTCCACATGCACGCGCACGCCTGTACGCTTCTCGCGTATGAGGCCAACGCTGTTGTTCAGGTCCTGGATCGCCTGGGTCACCTCGACGTTGGTGATGGCAATATCGGCCACCTGAATCGCTTCCGCATCGCGCGGCAGCCGCTTGAGTTGACCATTCTCCGTCCAGAAGAGATAGTTGCCGTTTGGCCCGCCAAGGGCCAGATCGAAGCGTTGGGAGCCAAAGGGTTGGTCCGTGACGAAGTAGAGAAGATCAGGCGTACCGCCCCCCTTCCCCAAACGATAAAGACCGTAGCTGTAGGTGCAAAATGGCTCGCACGAGATGGTCCGGCGTTCCCAGAAATAGATGTGGAAAATGTTTGTAGCCATCTCCTGCACAATGCCGTCTGTCACCGGGCTGTTGTAGAGATTGGGGCTGAAGCTTGCCTGGTCGATGTTGTAGCGGCGGATCGTGCGATTCTGCGCCACCAGCACGAAGTCATCGGCACAGGGACCCGGCAGACAGAGCAGAAAGTCGGGCACATAGCCGGTGACGCCATTGGCGATGCCGGAGCCTGCGCCGCCGTTCGCCACCTGAAATTTGAGGAAGCCCTCCTGGTTCCAGTAGATGAAATCCTCGTCGATTTGCAGGTCGCGCGAAAAGCCGCCCAACTGCGGCACGGTGGTGATTGGCGTGGCCGCGCCGCTCTCTTTGTGCACGCGTATGATGCCGTAGGCGTCGTCCATCAGCCAGACGTAATCGCCGCGCTCGACGATGGCATCGGCATTGTTCTGCCCGTCATAGACCAGCGTCGGCTCGTCGCCGTCATTCGCCTCGACCGAGAGCTTGACCAGCCCATCGTATTCAGCGCTCATCCAATAGGCGAAGTCGGCATCAAAGACCACGTTCGACAGAATCTCGGGCGCCCAGTCGCCGCAACCGATGTTATTGACGTCTTGGGAAAAGATCGTGCGCTGTAGGCCACCCACGGCCGGAATGCGATTGATGTCGGCGACGCGCGTCGGTCCGCCGGTTTCCCGGGCGGCAACACCGGGCGCACAGGGCGAGACCCACCACCACCAGGCTTTCGCATCTTCCACATCGAGGAATTGGGCGTTGTCATTCACCAGGACAGTGGGCGTCGTTCCGCCCTGAGCAGAGGCGGTTGAGGGCCAAAGGCAAAGCAGAAATAGCAGTGAAAAGAGGGGGACGAGCAGCATGCGCGTGAATTTCATGGCGTCTCTCCTTAAGCGGGGGAGTTCGGCACAGGGACATATTTCGCGTAGTTCTAACCCGGGTCTCGCTGATTCTGACACAGTTCGGGCCGGAAAACAAGGCATCCGCTCACACCGTAGCTGTGTTGTAGGACACAGGTAGCGTTTGCCAACGGAGCACATTGGGTCCAACGTGGACCTCTCCGTCCAGCCTGAAACTGCTGCCCATGACGTAATCCAAACGCCCGCATGGCCTGGGGCTGCCTCGACAGCAGATCGATAGACCGCGGTCAGCCGGACTCGGCTAGGGTATGATCTGGGGCAGGGTAGCCGACGTGCTGTTGGAGCAGGGCTGTTTGGGAGTAGTCCCCAAATGTGCAGTGCACTTGGGCTGTTTGAGACGCTTGCTCAATTGCGGTCGCCCCATTAAAATTGGTTCTCTGCCGAGGCCCCTATCAACGAGTGATATACGAACTTGTATCGTGACGTACGAGGAGGATACAGCCGATGGCACAGTTGCAAACCACCGCGTCATTTGGCTATTGGGTCCGCCGTCAGCGGTTGGCCCTCGACTTAACCCAGGCCGCGCTCGCACGCAACGTCGGTTGCGCGACCATCACCGTCTCCAAGATTGAACGGGACGAGCGCCGGCCTTCGCGCCAAATGGCCGGTCTCCTGGCCACGAACCTTGCCATTCCCGAAGATGACCATGACCTCTTTTTGTCCGTCGCGCTGGGCGAGCGCACCGTTGATGGATTCCCCCTGGCCGGGATGCCGGTTGAATCCGAGCAAACGACGGAAGGCGAACCGCCGCCGTCGAATCTACCCAGACCGGCCACTCCCTTTCTTGGCCGCGCCGTCGAGTTGGAGCAGTTGACACAGTCGCTTGAGAACCCAGCCTGTCAATTGTTGACGCTGGTGGGGCCGGGCGGGTTTGGCAAGACGCGCTTGGCCATCCGCCTTGGCGAGATCGCCTTGACAATCCCGGACCTGTTTCCCGACGGTGTCTTCTTTGTGGCCCTCGACAGCCTGGAAAGTCCGGACCTGGTGGTGCCAACGATTGCCGCGGTGTTGGGATTCTCCTTCTATGCGCAACAAAATCAAGAGCGACAGTTGCTAGACTACCTTAAAAGCAAGCAACAGCTGTTGATCCTTGACAATGCCGAGGAAATTTTACGGCCGGAACTTCTTGACAGGATTCTGCGACAGGCGCCCGGAATCAAGAGCGTGGTCACCGCACGCGAAACACTAAACCTGGAGCAGGAATGGCGTCATCCCATTGACGGCATGCTGGCGGATGCGGGATCAGAGAAACACGATTTGCAACAGCAGGCTGATGCCATCGCGCTTTTTCATCAATGTGCGCGGCGGGCCCGTCCCGATTTCGATCTGGCCAGTGAACTGGAATCTGTCCGGCGCATTTGTCGCCGGGTCGACGGCGTACCGTTGGCCATTGAGCTATCGGCCGCGTGGCTCAAGACCTTGCCCTGTGACCAAATCGCGCATGAATTGGCGCAAAGCATCGATTTCCTGGCCTCCTCGCTGCGCAACGTGCCGGAACGCCATCGCAGCGTGCGCGCCGTTTTGGAGCAGTCGTGGCAGCACTTGAACGACGAAGATCGACGAGCCTTTCGTCAACTTGCCGTCTTTGTCGGCGGCTTCCGCTCCGAGGCCGCGGAGGCAGTAGCCGGGGCTTCGCTATGGACGCTGGCGTCGCTGGTCGACAAGTCGATGCTGCAGCTGACGCAAGACGGCCGCCATCGGACGCACACCTTGCTGCAACGACTGGGCGCCGAGAAGCTGGCCACGCGCCCGTCGGAATTGGCCGCGGTCCAGCGGAGGCATAGTACCTACTACGCGGACTTTCTGGATGCGCGCAGTGAGTCAATTGGAAGCCTTGACTTGCAGAGAATTCTGGCTGAACTAGAGGAAGAAATTGATAACTTACGCGCTGCCTGGCGCTATGCCGCGCAACACCATTTGTGGGGCGAGTTGGGCCGTTCTTATCCGGCACTGTTTCGGTTCTTGTGGATCCGCGGACGCTATGAAGAGGGAGAGCGGCTGGCCACTGATGCCCTAACCGCCGCGTGCCAAAAAACTTTGACGCCGATCCCATCCTCCGTTCATACTATGCTCCGGGCCCGGCAGGCGCAATTCATCGCCGCACAGGGGCGCCAGCAGGAGGCCGCGGACATACTTGCTGCTACGCTCGCACAAGCGGAAAAGGACGAGGACCTCGCTGGACAGGCGCTGTGCAACTACCTGATCGGGTTGGGCCATTTCAACGCAAGCAACCGGGATGAGGCGTTGGCATCTCTGGGGCAAGCGTTTGAACTCTATCAAAGTCTTGACGATTCTGCCGGCGCCGCGCAGGCAGCCATGGAAATCGTCTATGTAAATGTCTACCTGGTCGGCGCCTATGTGACCGGACGCCATCTGGTGGAGGAAGGCCTACGCCTCGCTCATCAATCTGGCGATCTGCCTACCATTGCGGTGGCGTTTGATAAGTCTGCATGCATTCGTTGGAAGATTGGCGATTATGATGGGTCGGAAGCGCATTATGACGCCTGTCTGGAGATCGCACGCAAGCTTGACCATCGCTATCTGGTTGCCGCCGGCGTCGGGGGACTTGGACTCGTGGCCTGGGGGCGCGGCGACTTCGACGCAGGGATCGCCCTGCTCCATGAGCGGCTGGAGAGCATGCAGGAGTTGGGCTATCAATCGGAAGTAGACACAAGCTTGTTCCTGCTGTGCGGCATCTTTGCCCACGCCGGGTACGCCACAGATGCCGCACGCTTGCTGGCGACCTATCCCGATTTTCCCTCCTCGTATTTTAAGCTGCAGGCGCAAATCGTTGCCGGGCACTTCGCGGAGGTGGGCGAAGAATTGCCCCGTCAGACAGAAGTGGCGCTCGCGGCAGAGAATACCTACGACCTGGCTTCGTATCTGCTGGCCTGGTCCATGCTTTTGCTGAGCGCCTGCCCATTGCTCAGGCCGCAAGCGGGCAGCGCTGGCGCGACATCGACCGCGGGCGCGCCATTGGAACAGGACGAGCGCACAGCATACGCGCGTCGACTGCTTACCTGCCTCGGCAGCTACGAGCACTGCCGTGCGGACACGCGGCAGTGCGCCGAGCGCTTGCTCAACAACTTGTCGCAGGGCGGCGCACCTGTCGCACTGGCGGCAGATTGTTCCCTTGAAGAATTGACGCTGGAGATGCTGGCGTTAAGCTTTGGGTAGGCCTTTGGCAGCCGTTTGAGTGTCCTGACGGTATTTCGCTGAACTTCGTCAATCTGCTTGAATCAACCGTTGCGCTTTCCTTGTAGAAACCGCGCGCGTCGCCGACCGTTGTGCCCAACAGTTCGCCTAGCGATTTCGTCTGATCCACGCTCGTTTGCAGTGCTACCCGGGTCGGTGTATCCGCTCACATTTGGTCGCGAAAGAATTGGATCGTGCGCTGCATGGCGTCGCCGAAGTAGGGCGATTCGATGTTGTGCCCGCCGCCTTCGTAGGTGTAGAGCTCATAGAACTTGCCCGCCTCCTGCAAGACGGCCGCTAGATCCTGCGAATAGCCAATGTTGACCACGCCGTCGTTTAGCGCATGGTGAATCTGCAGCGGGGCCTCCAGAAATTCGATATTCTCGGTCAGGGAAACGGCCTGCCAGAAGGGCACGCTGGTATCCGGCGCTCCATAGGTCTCACGCAGGACAGTTCCCCGCCGGATGGTCGTGGTCTGTTCGTCGCGGCGGAACGATGGATCCTGAATGGCATAGCGGGCCATGTCCTCATAGGAATAGACCGCGCCCGCCCAGATCACGCCTGCCTGAACGTCCGGCTCCACGAGCATAGCCCGCAGCACCACGTTCCCCGCCATGCTATGACCCCACAGGCCGATGCTTTCCGGATTCACGTAGTCCAGCCGCTGCAGGCTCTTGAGCGCCGTAATGGCGTCGACCGTGTAGTCCGGCGAGAAATAGGCGCCTGAAGGCTCGCCTTCCGAGTTGCCAAAACCGCGCAGGTCGATTTTGAAGACGACAAACCCGCTGCGCGCCAGCGCATCCACGTAGGCGACATAGCGTTCCGTCGTGCGGTAAATCTCGGGCGGGATGTAGCCGTGGACAAAGACGATGGCGGGGAATCCACCGGCCGGCGCCTCGCCCAGCGGCACGGTCAGAAGTCCGTAGACCTTGTTGCCTTCGGACTGGTAGCTGGCAACAGATTGGGCGTAATTGGCGCCGTTGGCCAGCGTCTCCTCGATGAGGATGTCGCTGCCCAAGATCTCCTGTGCCTGCAAGGCCGCAATGGTCAGTTCGTTGCCGACGTCAAAGGCTGGCGCCGCCGTTTGGGCAGGTTCGGCCGCTGCTGCTACAGCTTCCTCCTCCTGCGCTGGCGGCGTAGCGGTGGGGGTCGGCACCAGCACCGGCGCGGCCTCGACTATCTGAAGATCGGCAGCTGCCGCCTCTGTCTCTGCCTCCGTCTCCCCCTCTGCCGCCTCCCTCTCTGTCTTGGCGGCGGACGGCGTAGAGGCCGTGACGGCCGGCGTCAACTGGGAGGTGTCCGACGGCGCCGTTGGCGGAATCCAGTTTGAATCCGCAGCGCAGGCGACGATGAAGACGAGGGGGATGATGAGCGCTAGTGCGCGGGCTATGGGGCGCAATCTGCGGTCGCTTTTTCGTTGTGTCAATGTGGTCGCCTCGACGACGAAGTCAGGATCAAGAAATGGCCGGTAACGGCGCGAATTTTCCGCCGTCATCCTAGCCGGATTGACCGCTGCCTTCAGTGGTCCGCCTACCCAAAGAGACGACCCACGGCGCAATCGGCGGAGCCATGGTACGGATCTACTGCAACCCGTAGCCCTGCCCTTTGATCACGCCGCTGAGGTGGGGTCGATTTGGCTGCGAGACCCGGCGCGCCGAATGCTCTGTCCAACCGTACGCCTCCATCTCGCCCGGCCGGCCGGGGACTGGCACCTGCCGCCCGGCATAGATGTCCGTGGCGATCATGGCCGCATCATACGCTGCCAATAGGCCGTCCAGGTTGCTGTTGTCATAACGTTCCCAGTGCAGAACGGCCTCCAGCGCCAGGCGTGGACGAATCGTCGGTTCGGCGTCGGGCCAGCCCACGGTCATCCCGGCGATAGGGACCACCAACTCCGGCAGCTCCAGCAGATCGATCACCTCCTGGGGCCGGTTGCGGATGGCGCCGATGTAGCAGCTGCCCAGCCCCAGCGACTCAGCCGCCAGCGTTGCATTCTGCATGGCAATGCCCGCGTCGACGGCGGCAACGAGAAAGCTCTCGATGAACTCTGTGTCCTGAGTGTGGCCGCGCAGCGAGCAGGCCCGGTCCAACCGGGCGCGATCGGCGCACCAGGCCAGGAAGTAGGGCGCCTGGGCGATATGGGCCTGTCCGCCGCAGAGTTCGGCGAGCGCCTGTCGCTTCTCGGCATCGGCCACGGCCACGACGCTGGTCATCTGCAGATTGGACGAGGTCGCCGCGCGCTGGCCCGCGGCAACGATCGCCTCGATCAGCGCCGGAGCAACCGGGTCGGACCGGTAGCTGCGCACGCTTGCGTGGCGATTGATCTGGTCGATGGTCGGCGAGGTCGGTTGAGTGTCGGCAGCGTCGTTCATGATGGTCCTTTCAGGGATGGAACTTGCGTAAGGCTGTTGAATTCGCCTTCCATTATGACCATCGAGGGCAATCCATGGCAAATCAATCAGCTACGGCTGAAACCGATTGCCTCCGCGGTTGCCGCGTCTGTTGCTGCCGTTCATGATTTCGTCGTACGTCTGCGAATCCAGGTACTGCGGTTGAACCGTCTCACCCGTTTGCCGCTCCAGATTAGAGACAAAGGCACGCAGATGATTGCTGGACCCCTGCAACAGATTTGTGTAGAGCTGCCTAATGTCAGCCTCGTCCGTAGCGGCAACGTACACCGTTAGGTCCCGGATATCGATCTCCTCAATGGCGATGCCAACACGCAATCCGTCGGCAATTGATTGGCTGCCAGTTGCGATTAGTTCATCGTAGAGCGCCTGCAATTCAGGATCTGTGAAGTCGCCAATTACATCTTCCGATGCTGGGTTATCGATGTTGTAGTGCGTGAGCAGGCTAGCCACTGCTTCCATGTGGGTCTGCTCAGCTCGACTGATATTCTGGAAAACGCGCAAATTCCATTGCTCGTCCAGCATGAGATAGACGTCCCGTGCCAGCTTCTCCTCTTCAATCATATATTGCAACCCATCACTTTCTTCTTCGGTGAGGGCGGCCGCCGATGTTTGAGCTTGTACAGGCCTAGCCCAGCCTATACCCCCGATGATCAGTGCTAGAGCGAAGGCGGTGGCAAGCATCGTGTACAGAAATGTCCGCGTGGTTAACATAATGAAATCCCCCTGGAAGGCCGATCAGATCGTGCAGATGCCTGTACTTCGGATTGGCCACTTGAATGAGATACTTCAGCGGTTTTGAACCGCTCGACAATGCCATCAGGTTAGCAGGCAACTGTGCAGATTTGGTGAAGAAGATGGATAGATTGTGAGGAGTTGGCGGGGCCGTCCCTAAACGGGACCTATCGGAACCGGCGTCATCGAAGTTCAGCGCATGCTGAAGAGCCTCGCCCGGAAAGCCATGATAGCAGAGGATACGGGAGGGTTATGCAAGCGTGAAGCCGCACAGGTCTAGTCCGGCGACGGGGCGGTACGTGGGGATGCTCTACTTAGGGGCACAGACAGCTAGAGGTCATAGAATGCATGCTATGGGTAATCGATTCTCCCGTCGGTGCGCATGGCCCTCGCGCGTTCCAATGGACCTTCCCAAATTTCGGCATTGGCCAGCATAGCCAATCAACCGTGGGAGACAATGTACTGCTTGGACCGCGCCAAAAAAAGACGCAAGCATGACACCGGCACTGACCAGCACCAAGCTGGTCAGTGCCGGTGTTGCTATTTGGCTGGGCCGGACCTATGCAAGATCGAAGCGGTCGGCGTTCATCACCTTCGTCCAGGCGGTCACAAAGTCCTTGACGAACTTCTCCTGGTTGTCATCCTGGGCATAGACTTCCGCATAGGCGCGCAGGATCGAGTTCGACCCGAAGACGAGGTCCATGCGTGTCGCCGTCCACTTCACCGCGCCGCTCTTGCGATCGCGAATCTCGTAGAGATTGTCGTCCGCGGGCGTCCAGGTGTTGGCCATGTCGGTCAGATTCACGAAGAAGTCGTTGGTGAGCTGACCCTCGCGGCTGGTCAGCACGCCGTGCTTGGCGCCGCCGTAGTTGGCGCCGAGCACGCGCATTCCGCCGACGAGAACCGTCATCTCAGGCGCGGTGAGGCCCATAAGCTGGGTCCGGTCGAGCATCATCTCCTCGGGGCTGACCACATACTCTTTCTTGAGCCAGTTGCGGTAGCCGTCGGCCAGCGGCTCGAGCACGTCGAAGGATTCTGCATCGGTCATCTCATCGGTCGCGTCGCCACGGCCCGGTGCGAAGGGAACCTCGACGGCGTAGCCTGCGGCCTGGGCCGCCTGCTCAACGCCGACATTGCCGGCCAGGACGATCACGTCGGCGATGCTCGCGCCGCTCTCGGCTGCGATGGGTTCGAGCACGCCCAGCACGCGGGCCAGACGCTCAGGCTCGTTGCCTTCCCAGTCTTTCTGCGGGGCGAGGCGGATGCGCGCGCCGTTGGCGCCGCCGCGCATGTCCGAGCCGCGATAGGTGCGGGCGCTGTCCCAGGCGGTCGCGACCATGTCGGCAATGCTCAGGCCGCTGGCGGCGATCCTGGCCTTCACTGCCGCCACGTCATAGTCGGTCGCCCCAGCGGGGATCGGATCCTGCCAGATCAGATCTTCTGCCGGCACGTCGGGGCCGAAATAGCGGACCTTGGGCCCCATGTCGCGGTGCGTGAGCTTGAACCAGGCCCTTGCGAAGGTCTCCTTGAAGTACTCCGGATCGGCCATGAACTTCTGGCAAATCGCGTTGTAGATCGGGTCGACCTTCATGGCCATGTCGGCGTCGGTCATCATGGGGTTGTGCCGGATGGCGGGATCACTGGCGTCGACCGGCATCTCCTCTTCCTTGATCTCCACCGGTTCCCACTGCCAGGCGCCCGCGGGCGACTTGCGCAGCTCCCATTCGTGGCCGAAGAGCATGTCGAAGTAGCCCATGTCGAACTTGGTCGGCTCACTTGTCCAGGCGCCTTCCAGACCGGAGGTCACCGCGCGGCTGGCCAGCCCCTGCATCTCGGGATTGTCCCAGCCCATGCCCTGCATTTCGGGGCCTGCGGATTCAGGATCGGGCCCCAGTAGCGCGGCGTCGCCGTTGCCGTGGGTCTTGCCGACGGTGTGACCGCCTGCGGTCAGGGCCGCGGTCTCCTCGTCGTTCATGGCCATGCGGGCGAAGGTTTCGCGCACCTGGGCGGCGGTCTTCATTGGGTCAGGTTTGCCGTTCACGCCTTCAGGGTTGACGTAGATTAGCCCCATCTGCACCGCGGCCAGCGGGTTTTCCATGGTGGCAGGATCGTTCACGTCCCCGTAGCGTTCGTCCGAGGGCGCCAGCCACTCCTTCTCCGCGCCCCAATAGACGTCCATTTCCGGATGCCAGATATCCTCGCGCCCGAAGCCGAAACCGAAGGTCTTGAAGCCCATGGATTCATAGGCGATGTTGCCGGCCAGGATGAACAGGTCGGCCCAACTCACCTGGTTGCCGTACTTTTTCTTGATGGGCCAGAGGAGCCGGCGCGCCTTGTCCAGGCTAACGTTGTCGGGCCAGGAGTTGAGCGGTGCGAAGCGCTGGTTGCCTGTGCCGCCGCCGCCACGACCGTCAGCCAGGCGGTAGGAACCTGCCGCGTGCCAGGCCATGCGGATCATCAGGCCGCCGTAGTGGCCCCAGTCCGCCGGCCACCACTCCTGGCTGTCGGTCATGAGATCGTGGAGGTCATTTTTCAGCGCCTCAACATCGAGCTTCTTGAGCTCCTCGCGGTAGTCGAAGTCCGCGCCCATCGGATTCGTCTTCGTATCATGTTGGTGAAGAATTTCGAGGTTCAACGCATCCGGCCACCAGCCAACGGCCGACGCGCCTGCGGCGGTGTTCCCACCATGCATCACCGGGCATTTCCCATTCGTGCTTGTGCCATTTTCATTCATGTTTTTGTTCCTTTGAAGAGTTGGTGTGTATGCCTTCGATTATCGCGTAAGCAACTGCATTGTATGACGATCACCTGAACGATGAACGCCAGGACAGGGACGTACGTCGGCCTCAGGTGAGGAGCGCGCATTCCGCACAGACAACATCATATTCGACGCGCATCGCGAGAACGACCAAGCCGCCGGGCAATGCTGCCGGCGGCCTCTGCACGCCCTCCGGATTCGGCGCGACGTCAAAGATAGCGCTGCATATGCGACAGATCGCATGGTCGTGCGGTCTTGTGGCGCCCTCAATGCGCAATCGCCCGTCGACCTCGGAGAGCTTCCGCACCAGCCCGGCCCGGACAAATGCGTTGAGCGTGCCGTATATGGTCGACAGCGAGAGGGTGGGGTGGCTCTCGGCCAGTTCCTGGTAGATCTCTTCCGCGCTGGGGTGGTTGTGGTTCCGCTCGATGGCAGCAAGGATCGCCACACGGGGACCGGTGGCCTTCAAACCGGCTTCCCGGAGGCGATCAGCTTGTTTCGCAGCAGACATTCCACGGTACCATAAATTGAAATTATTGTGATTTGAAAATGAATATCAAAGTGGAGTCTATCATAATTCCAGTCGGATGCGGGTGCAAATATCGACCTGCCAAGAAACAGCGGGGATCATAGGGCCATCGGATCTACGGTGTCCGATGACCCCAAAACGTCAGTCAACCGCGCAATGCTTGTAGCTCCTGTTCAGAAACGGCGCGCACCCAGTCGACAAAGAGTTCGAATTCACCGGGCTGATTGTCACTGAGCATGAAGCCAAAGGAGCCAATGCTCGCTTTGTCAATCGGCCCCACGTCTGCCACGTAGCCAAAGTAGGTGGGCACCATCTCCGCAAAGGGGATGTAGACGATTTGCCATTCGTTGGGTGTGGTACCAAAAAGGGCGTTGTAGGAGATATCGCGGCCCGTTGCTGCCGTTTGGATGCGCAGGCGATAGGTCTGTCCATCGCCATAGACGCGCAGCAAAATCCCATCCGTCTCCCTCAGGTCTACGGGCTGCCATTCCGAGCGAACAGAGGCGAAGCCGCCGTTGTTGTCGAGCGACATGGTGCCTGAAAAGGCGAGCAGGTCCGGCTCCATGATGGCGGGGCTGCTGCTGGAGATTCCGCCCATCACGCTGTCGTCGAGACTAAACCAGCGCGGTTCCCCGGCGACGAAATTGAAGAGCTGGACGCCCGGCAATCCTGGAGTGGGTGGGGAAGACGCTTCAGTTGAATCAGCGGTTGTGGCCTGCTCAACGGCTGCCTCGGTCGCGGACTCGACAGGATCGGGTTGCGCTTGTGTTGTGGAGGCTGTTTCATCCGCCGGCACCGCTTCAATTGCTGCTGGATCTTCGATTAGAATGGCAGAATAGGGCGTTTCGCCTGCACATCCGGTCATGAGCAATCCCATGATCGCAACCAACCAAACCTTTATCATCGCTTTTTCCTCATTTTTCAGCATTTCTCTGTGCAATGGTCAATTACGCGGCCGCTGAGTCAGCGTTACCTTTACCTGTTGCTCTTCACCATTTTTGATAATGGTCATGTCAACGGTTTCACCGACCGTCGTTTTTGTCTGCAAGTAGACTGAAAAGTCTCGCAGCGTGTTGACGGGCTCGCCGTTGATAGCGACGATCACGTCGCCGCCCAAGGGGAGGCGCCGCTCGTTCACGGTGGTGATCGTGCTGCCGCTGAAGCCGGCTGCCTCCGCAGGCGCATCGTCTACCGTCCTGAGGATCAGCAGGCCACGTTCGACCGGCAGATTCATTTCGGCTTCGCGCAATGCGTCCGCCAGGAACGGATTGAGTTCGAACAGCTGCGCGCCGATCCACGGATGGGCATAATAGCCCTGATCGATCAGGTCGGGCACGATTCTCTGCACCGTGCTCGCCGGCACCGCAAAACCGATGCCGGAGCTACTGCCGCTGGCGCTGATAATCTGCGAATTCACGCCCATGACATTGCCGGCTAAATCCAAAAGGGGACCGCCGGAGTTGCCTGGGTTGATTGCTGCGTCAGTCTGGATTGCCTCGCCAATGTAGCGGTTATCTTGTGGACTATTGATTACGCGACTTAATGCGCTCACGATGCCGATCGTCAGCGATTGTTCAAGACCAAATGGGTTGCCAATCGCTACGACAAACTGCCCAACACGGAGCGCGGACGAATCGCCCAGCGCCAGTGGCGGAGGCAGACTTTCATCAACTTCGACACGCAGAACCGCCAAATCATTCAGCGGATCTTGTCCCACGATTTCGGCCTTAACAGCTCGATCATCGGCAAAGGTGACCAGGATTTCGTCCGCATCCTCAATCACGTGGTAATTCGTAATGATGTGACCGTTGGCATCGTAGACGAACCCAGTGCCTGATCCACCTTGCGGCATGATCTGACCCATGAAGCGCACATAGCTTCGGCTCGAGATTTGCACGACCGAGGGACTTGCAGACGCGTAGAGGGCAATAAGACGCCCCTCAAGACTGGTGTCAGCTATCGCATAGGACGCTTCTGCATTCTGAGGCGTAATGGATCCGCCAGTTGGCATTTCGCCGCTCGTCACCGTTTGCGCCTGCGCAGGCGTAGTTGCGTAGCCGCCCAGTAGCACAATCATCAGCAGTGCGGTCGCCACCATGCGCCAGATGAATCTCCGCTCGGATCGCTGGTTCATGTTGTCGTTTAACCCTCTTTCCGGCACTCGTCCTCTGCGACCAAATTGCTGGTCGGTTACGATTGCGCTGCAACAATACGAAACAGCTCAATCACAAGTGCCACATAAGGCAAGAAATGACGTCGATCTTTCTTGGCAGGATTAAATAGTAACCGAGTGAGCCCGTCTCATCAGTATTCTCGATTTCATTGTTGTGCATAGGTTGTGCGTACTTTATACAAAAGCTGGTTATGGCCGGTCGCCACCGCGGGCCAGGCGTCCACAAGACCCGTTCGCACGGGGCGTGCTCACTAAGCCGGTAGTGTGGTTGCCTTGACTTCAATGCGATAACGGCGGAAGAGATTCCGACAATATGGCTGAAGCTGCCACGAAATGCACTCCGTCACTGAGAAATTGCTCAAGGTTGTTTTCTCTGGATGTCGCGTTACCCGCAGCGAAGGGTGACGCGACATCCAGACCTTTGAGAAGCCCCGGCACTCAATTAGGGAGATCCGGTGCGACGATGCGATTCCATCAACCTGTTGATGAAAGCAGTGCGCAGGAGTATACTTTGATATTGGGCAGAAATTGAGCGCCGACCCGCAGCAGGACTCTTGCCGGCTGCGGGTCGTATTCGAGCGAGTCCAAGTTGTAGAGCGGGTGGTCATACGCCTCTCCGCTTGAAGGAAGTCACCGGCACGACCTCGCCTGGTCGAGGATGACGCAATCTGGCCGGGACTTGCGGTCGCGAGCAACCGCTATGATCGTGCGGCAGCGCCGGTTCGGTGAGTGCCGTCCAAGTTGAGTTCAGGCAGCGATGATAGGATATTTATATTGAACAGCGAGCGGTATGGCGAGCGGAAAGCGGCTGATCTCGATGGCAACGGGCATGAAAGGCCCCACGGGAAGTACCTGCTCTATCTGGCGCTGGGGGCGCTCGGCGTGGTCTACGGCGACATCGGCACAAGTCCGCTCTACGCGTTTCGAGAATCATTTCGGGAGGAGAGTGGACTTGTCGTCACGCCGGCAAACGTCCTGGGCGTGCTCTCGCTGATTTTTTGGTCCCTGATTATCGTCATCTCCATCAAGTACCTGGTCTTCGTGCTCCGTGCGGACAACCGGGGCGAGGGCGGTATTTTGGCGCTTACTGCGCTGATTTTACCCCAGGAAGGCGTGCCCATGAAGAGGTGGCGCCATCTGCTGATTCTCTTGGGCATTTTCGGTACGGCCCTCCTCTACGGCGATGGGATGATTACGCCGGCCATCTCGGTGCTTGCCGCCGTCGAGGGGCTGGGCGTGGCGACCCCGCTTTTTGATCCCTACGTGATTCCTCTAACCATTGTGATCCTGACTGCGCTTTTCTTCTTCCAGCGCCGGGGCACCGAACGCGTGGGGAAGATCTTTGGGCCGGTGACCCTGCTTTGGTTTCTGACGCTGGCGATCCTGGGCCTGAGTTGGATCGTACGCGAGCCTGCGGTGCTGGCGGCCGTCAACCCTCGCTACGGCGTAGATTTCTTCCTGCGCAACGGCTTTCGAGGCTACCTGGTTCTGGGCTCGGTCTTCCTGGTTGTGACAGGCGGCGAGGCGCTCTACGCAGACATGGGTCACTTCGGCCGGGCGCCCATCCGACTGGCCTGGTTTACGCTGGTTCTCCCGTCCCTGCTACTCAACTATTTTGGCCAGGGTGCACTGTTGATGGTGGAGCCGGAAGCTGTCGTGAATCCCTTCTACCATATGGCGCCCGGTTGGGCCCTCTACCCGCTGGTGGGTTTGGCAACAGCCGCCACCGTGATTGCCTCCCAAGCATTGATTACCGGCGCATTCTCTTTGGCGATGCAATCCGTTCAGCTGGGGTACCTGCCACGGATGCAGATCGAGCACACGTCGATTCGCCAGCGGGGCCAGATCTATATCCCGGCCATCAACTGGATGCTCATGGTTGCCTGCATCGCACTGGTGCTGACTTTCCGCTCCTCCAGCAATCTGGCCGCGGCTTATGGGGTTGCGGTGACTACGACCATGATGATCACAACGATTTTGCTCTTTGTGGTGGCAAGGGAACTGTGGCACTGGCCACTGGTCGCGGCACTGCCGATGACGCTACTCTTCCTGATCGTTGATCTGGCCTTCTGGGGGGCAAATCTCCTAAAAATCCCGGACGGTGGTTGGTTCCCGCTGGCGGTCGGCGCCATAGTCTTCACGTTGATGATCACCTGGAAGCAAGGGCGAGAGATCTTGGCCCAGCGATTGGTGGCAACGACCAAGCCGTTCCAAGCGCTTGCAACCCAACTTCAGCAGGACAAACCTGTGCGAGTCTCGGGTACCGCCGTCTACATGCACAGCAACCCTTCGGGCGTTCCGCCGGCTTTGCTCCACAACCTGGCCCACAATAAAGTCGTTCACGAGACCGTCATCTTCCTCTCTGTCCAGACCGAGGAGATCCCGCGCGTGCCGCTGGCACAGCGGATCGAGGTCCAATCGCTTCAGAATGGATTCTACAGCGTCCTCCTCCACTATGGCTTCCGTCAGAGCCCCAACGTTCCGCGCGATCTGACGTTGGCTCGCGAGCAGGGGCTCACGCTGGATTTCTCGTCCGTGAGCTATTTCCTGGGCCGGGAGCGATTGTTGGCTACCGCAGCGCCCGGGATGGCCATCTGGCGCGAGAAGCTCTTTGCCCTTATGAGCCGCAATGCTCGCAACGCCACGGATTTCTTCGGTTTGCCCCCGGAACGGGTCGTCGAATTGGGCGCTCAGATCGAGCTGTAGAAGGATGGAGAGCGTGGGTTCTATTGCGGTTTGTGGGCTGCAGAACGATATGTGATCGTCCTAGGTTGATGATTGGCTTGACCTCGCGAAGAACTCATCCTGGAGCTGCTTGGTAACGGTGTCGGCTTTGATGGCGCGCACGGCCCGGGCGACGAACTCGGCCTGGGCATCGAGAAGCTGCTCGCCGGTAGCGGCGTCGGCAAAGCGTGCGTCGCCAGCGTAATGGGTTGGATAGTCAGCGTACCACCAGATGCCGGTCTGCACGCCAGCCTCGCGCAGCGCCTGGAGGCGATTGCGTGCCACCCCTTCCTCGCCATCCGGTATGCGGTCCATATGGACCAAATCCGGGCGCAGCGCCAGCATCATGCTGGTTTCGCCCGGGCCGGCATGGCCGTCAAGTTCGTCGGACCAGGGCGTTTTGATCGGGTCGGCCATGCTGATCGGGTTGACAATGTAGACCACATAATCGCGTGGCTTGTAGAGCTGCAGCATGTTGTAAAGTGCCAACAGCCCGAAGTTACCGCCGTGGGCATTGACCAACACGATCTTCTTCAGCCCGTTGCGTGCGATCTCGCGGCAGACGTTGTCCAGCAGGTTGATGATCAGGTCGCTGTCGATGCTGATCGTGCCGGGCAAATGACGAGCCTCGGGGATCTGGGTGAAGTAGAAGTCCGGAAAGAGAAGGGCCGGCTCAATCTCGGCTGCCCGTTCTACGATACTTCGCCCTTCATAAACGTCGGTACCCAACGGCAGGTGATGGCCGTGACGTTCGATTACCGAAAGAGCCACCAGGCAGACTCCCCCGCATTCGGCTACCGCCTCCGGGAAACGATCGCCGGTCAATTCTTCCCAATGCATGACTGTCGCGCTCCTTTCGTCTTTGAATATTTGTGAGTTGGATGGAGAAAAAGCTCACGCAAGTATACCCCGTGGCCACGAAAACACGAACGCTATCGGGACCGATACCATTTATGTGGCATTGGCGCAACCCAATCTGGTGACAATCTGGTTGTGTTGGTTTGCAATCAAACTGCGTACCGATTCTTTCGTTGAGCGCCGCGGTCGAGTTGGCACGATCCCGCAACTACTTGCGTAGCGAGCAGAACAACTTTGACACGTGACAAATCACAAACCGGCGAAAGGTAAGTGCTGGCAGCTGCTCGATATTCACGCAGACAACCACGATTCTGCTACAATTCTGTCTGAACCTGGCAATAATCGGATGCGCAAGCCCGAGGTCAGCAAATTATGCATACTGCTGCCTGGACTCTCATGCTTTCGTGGCCAGCAGGGGACGCCGATGCAATGCTCTGCCCGGGACGATTAGCCAGCTGCCATTCATCATCTTGCTCAATTTTATTTGACATAATAATGGAGATTCTGTATGACACAGCTTGCCTGCGATGAAGATCTGTATGGCGTTACCTTACGCCAGCTCTTGTCCCTTCAACCCACTGCCGGTCCTGAAGCGCCGGTATGGCTGCCTGACGGATCGGCGGTCATTGCCAAGGCCGCAGGGGAGGATGGTCTGGCCATTCGGCGTATCGACGCCCGAACCGGTGAGGAACGCGTCGTGGCCAAAAATCTGGGCACGTTGCCCTTCCTCAGCACCTCACTCCTGGCGGTTTCACCGGACGGGCGCTGGATCTCCTACACGGGCGACCAGAGCCCCGATGATCGAACTCGTTCGAGTCGGGTGGAGATCTGGTTGACGCCCGTTGACGGCGGTGCGCCCCAGCAACTTACGCGGATCAATGCCAATATCAACTCGTACCGCTGGGCGCCCGATGGCCAATCGGTCGTATTCGCAGCCAATCGCTACGGTTGCTACGATATCTTTCGCGTCAGCGTACCCGGCGGCGAAACCGTACGCTTGACCAGCGGTCCGCTCTACGAGACCTACCCGGTCTATTCGGCTGACGGCAGCGAGATCTACTTCGTGCGCCTCAACGAGGGGTGGACGGATCACGAAATTGTCGTCATGGACGCAAACGGCGACCAGCAGCGCGTCATCACGGTCGACCATGACCTCTTTGACTATCACTATGGGCGGAAGTTTGGCTATCCGCTTGTCAGCGCACCAACCAACCGACTCCTCTTCCCGTCGCACCGCAGCGGCTGGATCAACTACTGGCAGGTCCCGCTTGATGGCGGTGACCCGCAGCCGCTGCACGCCGAATCGGCCGACCAGAGTGAAGCTGTCCTCTCACCCGATGGCAATGCAGCGGCCTTCATCGCCAACAAAAACGGCACGACGCGCCTGGTCGTGAAGAATCTGAACGATGGCAGCGTGCGTGTCCTGGTCGCGCCGGAGCCTGGCGTCGTGTCTGCGCCGGTCTGGTCGCCCGACGGTCGCACGCTCGCCTACTTGTTCGGTTCACCAACCCGCCCGGCCGATCTGTGGGTGGTCGACGTGGAGAGTGGGGAGCAGCGTCAACTCACCGCCTCGCCGCGCGCGCAAGCGCTGGCCGATCTGTTGATTTCGCCCGAAAAGGTGACCTATTCATCTTTTGACGGTCTTGAGATCGCTGCGTATCTCTATGTGCCGCCTGACGCTGCTGCGCATCGTCCGTGCCCGGGGTTGCTCTACATTCATGGTGGCCCGACCAGCCAGTTCATGGACGACTACCATGCCGACGTCCAATACTTTGTGCGCAAGGGCTATGTTGTGCTGATGCCCAATATTCGGGGCAGTTCCGGCTTCGGTAAGGCGTTTGAAGATGCCAACAATGGGGACTGGGGCCACGGTGATCTGGGCGATGTGCTGGCCGGCGTAGAGCTTCTGAAGACGCTGTCCTGCGTGGATGGAAACAACATGGGGATCCACGGCATGAGCTATGGCGGCTGCATGAGCATGAGCGCTGTCGGCTTTGCGCCGGGCGTCTTCAAGGCCTCCGTGCCCCATGCCGGCTACGGCGACTGGCTCGAATTCGAGCAGGGACAGGAGCTGCGTCACCGCCAGCTGATGCGCTATGAGTTCGGCGACGTGCGGGCGCACCGGCAGGTGTACGAATATTGCTCACCGATCTACAGCCTGGCCGAGGCGACCACGCCGGTCTTTCTCGTCCACGGCGAGGGACGCTATCCCAGCTCAGACGCGTCGCTCAAATTCGCCCAGGCGCTGGAGCAGGAGTACAAGACCTTCGAGTACAAGGTCTATCCCAATGAGTGTTACTATGTGCGGTCGGCCGAAAATCTCTGCCAGATGCTGCCTGACATCGTCGATTTTCTGGATCGCTATTTACGTTGAGGCGTGGGGAGAGGGTGGGGCAGAGCGGAAGGGCGCACGGAGCAGGGCGGGTTCAACCCGCTTGGTTTCGACAGGCTCAACCGGCGAAAGCTTTAGTGCCTTCGTCACCGACAAAACGAGCCGGCCCACAATGATGGGGCCGGCTCGTTTTGTTCTTTGCAGAGCAACCATACTTACCCGTGAGGCCAGCGCCGGTTGAGTAGCCCGTAGCTTGCGGAGGGCGTATCGAAGCCAAGTGGGTCTAGCGAAGTGGGTCTAGCCGACTCGCTTCTTGGTTGCCCAAGGATAACAGCCTCAGCGCACGCGTCGCGCTTTATCGATACGCCGCGCTACTCATCCATCATCACCTGGTTGGTGGAACCGTCGTAGGAACCGATTTGGACGAAGTCGGAGCCATCTTCGGCAACACGGTAGATGCCATAGTTGACGACAGCCTGGTCGCCGTTCTCGTCCAGGTGGGTCTGGACCGCAGTGCCGATGTAGTGATCGGCGATGAAGGGCAGCATCGACTGCACCGCCGCGCCGTCGTCGCCGGCCGCAAGCATGGTCAACATGGCCACGTTGGCGGCGTCATAGGCATAGTTGGTGAAGGGGCCAGGCTCGCTGCCGTGCATCGCCATGAAGTCTTCGATAAAGGGCTGCGTGTTGGGCGTCTGGCTCTCGGCAAAAGAGACGGAAGTGAAGTTGGCATCGGTGAGGAACTGAGCGTGGGCCGGGTCTTCCAGGATCTCGGGCGTGGCCAGATTCTCAACGCCAAGCCATTCGACGCTGCCCAGCTCGGGATCGGTGACCGCCAGTTGCAGCGCCTTCTGCCCGTCGCCCAGGAAGCCGACGATGAAGACAGCCGTCTCGCCGGATTCCTTCAGTCGCGCCACTTCGCTGCTCAGCTTGGACACCTCGCCCGAAAGATCGGGCGGTTCCGGTGCAAAGGTCACGACTGCTACCTCGCCGCCGCCATTGGCCTGGAAGCCCTCGGTGAAGGCCTCAACCATGCCGTTGCCAAAGGGGTCGTCTACCTGCAGCACGGCGATATTTTCATACCCGCTCGCGATTGCGATCTGTTGGAAGGCGTTGGCTGCAAAGGTATCTGGCGGGTACATCACGCGGAAGATGTAATCGTCGGGGATGGCGCCGGCCGGTGCGCTGGAAGCCGGCGCGACCAGCACCACCTGGTTGTCGTCGGCAAATTGCTTGGCGCCCAGCACTTCGCCGGTCGTCAGCGGGCCGACAATCACGTTGGCGCCGCTGGTCTGGGTGATCGTTTGTACGGCCTTGGCCGCGCCATCCGGCGTGCCCTCGGTGTCGGCGCTGGCCGTGGAAAAGCGGATGTTGGCCCCGGCTGCGGCCAATTCATCGTTCATTTGCGCCACGGCGAGCTCGATGCCCTTGCCGAAATCGGTGCCAAATGAACCCAGGGATCCGGTAAAGGGCTGGGCAATGCCAAGCATGTAGGTCTGTTCCCCGGCGGCTTCGCCTTCTGCCGGCACGGCGACGGGCTGGCATGCGACCAGGGCCAAGGCTGTCAGGATCAATGCAAGAATTACTCCGGTTCGTTTCACAGCTTTCTCCTCCTGATGGGATGGATGCAGATCGGTAATCGAGGCCTGCGGGTGGGTGCACAGAACACACGTTGGAACAATGCAGGCAATAGCGCATGTTTTCCGATGACGTTCTGTGCAATCTGTTTCAGACCTACGGTCCGTGGGACTATACATTACGCAACGCCTCGCGTGCAAGTAGATTTCAGCCGTTTGTGGGCGTTCCCAAAGCTCGCTATAATCCTCTTCCGACCGCCAATGGACCGCGGAAACAGCCTGATGAGGCGGGTTCACCCAGATTTGCTGACGCTGATCCGCTACGATCCGCCGCATCCGCTTCATCCGCGGCCCGTCTAAACAGCCACATGAAAGAGAATGCAGCCTCTTGTCCCTCTCCCTCCTGATCGACTCTCTCGTCCGTACCGTGCAGGTCGGCAGCCTGTATGCGCTCATGGCGCTGGGCCTGACGCTGACCATGGCCGTGATCAAATTGCCCAACTTCGCCCACGCGGAACTGATCACGATCGGCGCCTATACCGCGCTGGTCATCTCCATGGGTATCTCGGCGAATCCGCTGCTGGTGCTCACGGCGGCTTTTCTCGTCTCCGGATTGGTCGCGATCGGGTGTCACAAGCTGGTCTACCGGCCGCTGGATAAGGTCAGCGGCTCCATGTACACGCTGATTCTTGCCTCCTTTGCCGTGGGCCTGATTCTGCGCTATGTGATCTTTTTGCTCGTGGATCGATTTGACCTCTTCGACAAGCGCATCCAGGTGCCCACCGAAGTGCTTGTCCAGACCGAATGGCTGACGCTGACCAATATCTTTTTCTGGGTCGTCCCGACGAGCGTTGTCATTGTGCTCTTGCTCAGTCTCATCTTGAACTATACCGAACTGGGCCGCGAGATGCGAGCGCTGGCCGACAATGCGGATCTGGCCGCAATTGTCGGCATCCCCATCGAGCGGGTCAAAGTGCTCACCTGGCTGCTGGCCGGCGGGCTGGCCGGCGCCGGCGGCGCTATGTGGGGCATGTACACGTTCGTCAATCCGCTCCTAGGCTGGCTCGTAATCCTCTCCGTCTTTGCCGCCACGATTTTAGGCGGCATGACCAGCTTTGTCGGCACGATCATCGGCGCCTACGTGGTCGCCTTCTCCGAGAACACGGTGATGCAGCTCTTGAACCACTATGTAGGCCTGGACTTCAGCTTCAAACCGGCTATTCCCTTCATCATCATCATTATGGTGCTACTCTTCAGGCCGCAAGGCTTCACCGGCATGATGGGCAACTTCGGCATGTTCAAGCAGGAACCGATGGCGGAGCTCTAGCCGTGAACATTGACGTAGTCGCCACCCTCATCGCCATGCTGACCTTCTTCGGCATCTCGGCGATGATCGCGCTCAGTCTTAACCTGGAATATGGGCTGACCGGCATCCCCAACTTTGGTCAGGCGCTCTTTGTTTCGATTGGCGCGTACGTCGCGGGGATGACCTACACGCGCCTCTTGCCGCGGCTGGCCGGCCAGGAGTTCGTCTATCCGTGTGGGTCGGGCCTGGGGGAGGCGCTCCAATTGCGGACCGAAGTCATGCGTACGCTGCCGCTCATCGGCTTCGCCAACTTTGCCATCACCCTGGTGATCGCCGCGGTCATTGGCGGGCTGGTCGGTTTTCTGGCCTCCTATCCTGCGCTGCGGCTCAAAGAGGAGTGGTACCTGGCTCTGGTGCTGCTGGCCGCGAGCGAGATTGTGCGCATCTTCATGCGCAGCTATGAGCCGGTCATCTGCGCGCACAACGGGCTGTCCGGCATCTCGCAACCCTTCACCTGGCTGCGCGACCCGCGGCTCTCCTCTATGCTCTTTGCAGGTATGGTGCTGCTCTTCACCGCCCTCTTCTATCTCTACTGCGAGCGCTTGACGCGTTCGCCCTATGGCCGCCTGCTCAAGGCCGTACGCGAAAATGATGTTGTGGCGACGAGTCTGGGTAAATCGGTGGCGCGCACGCGCGCGCAGGTGATGGTGATCGGGTCGGCCATTGCGGCCGTCGCCGGCGTCTTCTTTGTGGTCAACCTGGGCTTTGCCAGCAGCAACGATTACGTCATCACCCTCACGCTCGACATCTGGGTGATGATTGTCCTGGGCGGTTTGGGCAACAACAAGGGCGCGCTCTTGGGCGCGTTGATCGTCACGCTGCTCGACCGGATTACGGCCGTTACCGCGATTCAGCTCAACATGCTTGGTTCCCAGCTTGAATTCAACTATGTTCGCTATATCGTCTTTGGCGTGCTCCTCTTGCTCATGCTGCGCTATCGACCGCAAGGGCTCTTGCCCGAGCCGCTGCACACGACGCGCGCCCACACGGTATTAGAGGAGTGACGCCATGCTGACGTTGGAACACATCTGCAAGAACTTCGAGAGCCTGCGTGCGGTCGACGACGTCTCGCTCACCGTACCGCGCGGGCAGATCATCGGCCTCATTGGCCCCAATGGCAGTGGAAAATCGACGCTGCTGAATATCATCGCCGGCAGCCTGCCGCTCGACAGCGGACGGATTCTGTTGAGCGGCGGGGAGATTACGGGCGCGCACGCCAACGAGGTCTTTGGCTTGGGCGTCGCGCGCAGCTTCCAGGACCCGTCGCTCTTCTTTCGCATGTCAGTGCTCGATAACATGTTGCTGCCGGCCGTGGAACAGATCGGCGAGCGGCCGACCAAAGCGCCGTGGCACCACTTCTGGCGGCGACAGGAAGTGGACAATGCCCAGCGCGCGGCTGCGGCGCTGGGCGAGAATCAGCTGGCCGGTCACTATGCCAACCGGGCCTCGGATCTTTCCGGCGGCCAGATGAAGCTGGTAGAGCTGGCGCGCAGCACCATGGGCAATCCGAAGCTGTTACTGCTGGATGAGCCGACTGCTGGCGTGGCGCCCAATCTTGCCTACGAAATTTTCCAGCGCATCGAGGAACTGCGCGCCACGGCGGGACTGACCTTCCTGATCGTCGAGCACCGCCTGGAAATCCTCTTTGATTTTGTTGACAGCCTCTACGTCATGCATCTCGGGCAAGTCATTGCCCAGGGCACGCCGGCAGAGATTATGCAAAACCAGGAAGTGCGGGAGATCTATTTTGGCGAGTGAGCGAGCGACAGCCGGCGCCGACGATGCCGTGCTGACCATCCGCAATTTGACAGCCGGTTATGGCAAGCTAACCATCCTGCGCGACGTTTCGCTTGGGGTCGCGCCGCATCGTTTTGAGGCAATTCTTGGCCCCAACGGCAGCGGCAAGTCAACGCTGCTCAAGAGCATCTATGGCCTGACCCAGATTACCGATGGCGCCATCATCTTCGCCGGTGAAGAACTGACGGGAACGCCCACCGAGCGGGTCAGCCGTCGTGGCCTCGCCTACGTGCCCCAGCGCGGCAATGTTTTTACCTCCATGACCGTGCGCGACAACCTGCTGCTGACCGTACGCAAGCTGAGTGGCCGGGAGGCCGAAGCGGCCCTGGCTAACGCCTACGAGCTCTTCCCTATCCTCGCTGCACGTCAAGACCAGCGTGCCGGCCAGCTCAGCGGCGGCGAGCGGCAGATGCTGGCCATCGCCATGGGCTGGCTGACGCGGCCGACCCTCATGTTGCTCGACGAACCCAGCGCCGGACTCTCGCCTCATTATGTAACCGAGGTCTTCCGCACCCTGCAGTCCCTCTGCGCGCAGGGCATCACACTCGTCGTCGTCGAGCAGAACGCACGCAGCATCCTGCGCTGGTGCGACCACGCCTACATCCTGCGCGAGGGGCAGATCGCATTTCAGGGCGCCGCCGCCGAGATCCAGGCCGATGAAGAGACGGTCAAGAGCTATCTCGGCATGGGCATCGGAAGTCTTTCAACAATTTCTTTAGGAGAAGTTCGATGTCAATGGACTTATTCGAAAAGCAAGTCAGTGTCATCCTGGACGGCGCCGGTCGCCGTTCTGCTCGCTTTGCTCCTGATCCTCGGCGGGACGTCGACTGCGTCAGCTGCATCCATTACTGTTGACGGCAATGATCCCGCGTGTAGTACTGTACCAGGTACGCCCTACAATCAAGAGGCCATCGATGCGCGTCGCCGGGTACACGATCAACGTTCGCGGGCACTATGCTGAGATTCTGTCATTACGACGGATGCATCGCCTATTGGCGCGACGAGCACGGTCATCATTGACGCACAGGCGCAGCGGATCACTTCACGGTTGATGCCAATACGTCACTTTGAAATTCACGCTCACGGACAATGCGCAGGTCCTATGGTCTGAAGATCTCCGGTTGATCCACAACATACGGATTGTCTGGAGAACATAACGGTCACTACCTACCGGAGGGGATCGATGTACGGCTCGACGGCCTAACGATCACCAATGTGACGATCAGTGGCGTTCCATACGGCGTTGGGCTTGCTTTAACCGATGTTGACAATGCGGTCGTCGATGGCGTGACCACGAGCGGTAATGCGTGGGGCGGCACAGCGATTTATACAAAGGGTGAGTATTATCCCGGTGGTTCTGACGGTTTGAACTTAGTAATATCAATGGCGCGGAACCCGTTTCCCTCTACTTTGAGGTGAGCAACTGGGCAGACTCAGCAAATCCGTATCCGATACGAATTTTGTGCTGCCACCGGAGTACGCCTATTTGGTGACGAATCCGGACCATCGACCGGGCGGAGCAAACTTCTCCTACTACCTCTCGTCGCTGGCGGACGCCGTCGCGTTTGCCGAAGCCCTAAACAATGCAACCGCACCGCCCAACACCAGTTCGAGTCTTGTGCCGTTGAATCCGCCAGCTCAGACTTCGTGGTATCAAGACTTTGAAAGCAATGTTGACGGGTGGTTTGGTGACGGCACAAATTATGGACAAATTGAGCAGGTTGCTTCTGGTACCGATGGTATAGCGTCGGCCAACGGTAGTTTTCATGCTACGGTCGAGGAGATTTCGTCGGGGCCATTCTCACGGTTCGACGGCTACCGCGACCAATGGCCGGGTGAATGGCTCGCAGAGTTGGATATCTACCTCGATACGGCATGGGCGGCAGGATCAGGCTTCGATCTGTCTGTTGCCGCCACCGGCACGGATGGAGCTCATCGGCGCGACTTCATTTTCCATGTCACCGGACGAGCCAATACGCTACGGGTCGGTGGTCTAATTCTAACTCCGCGAGAAGACCTGGAAACTCTAAATAATTTTGAGATTGCGAGCAGCGGCTGGTATACCTTCCAGCATCGTTTCTACAACAACGGTGGCGTGTTAGCGGTTGATCTCAATTTGCTGGACTCTTCAGGTAATATCCTCTTTACCGAGACGCGGTCCGACGCTGCGGATCTGATTCCGAGCGTGGTGGGCGGGAACCGCTACGCCTGGTTCACACATGTGACGGGAATTGGTCTGGCCGTGGATAACCATCGCCTCGTCTGCCCTGACGGGCAGTGCGCACCGAATCTCTACGTTGAGGATGAAACGGTTGGCGTGACCGGGGCCGCCTCACTCAGCGTTCGGTTGTCAATGCCATGGGCCCTCTCGTCGGCGTCGTGCCTGTCCCCTGCTTGACCTTGGATCGGTCACCGACAGCGACAACGACGGCGTGCCCGACAGCATGCGCAATCTGCCTGGCGGTCATGAGCTGACGTTTGTCCACGACGCAGGGGGCGCACGCTTGGACGTGCTGCTGAAATCACCTGAAGTGAGCCCGCTGGCCCTGTTGAACAGTGGTGCGTTGGTCGTACTCGACTTCGGCTTGAATCCGATCTGTGTACCCACCAGTCCAGCGACGAATGAAGTCGTCTTCCTGCTGAGCGACCGCTTTGGCGATGTGCCGGGCAGTCGGTCAGGGTCAACGCAAGTGGACCTCACCTTCGGCCAATGCCGTCCAACGTTCCGCTTGCCGCGGTCGTGCGAAGCACCGCCGGCCTCGTCGGCGCTACGACGTGACCGTGCGAGCGGCGCCGGTTGCGCTGGTCGACACTGTGGCGGTACACGAGCTATGCGTTTGAGTTGCGGGATCAGCTCTGCGCGGGGCGGCTCAACTTCGAGATAAGCGAGCTCGTTCTGCGTGCAGACAACTGACACCATGGGCGCCAGCTTCGCCAAGGCGTTGACGGTGACCGTCGACGATATCAACGAAGCGCCTGACAGCATCGCCTTGAGCAGTAATACCGTGGATGAAAACGCATCAGCGCCAGTCGATGTTGGCGCGCTGAGTGCCACCGATCCGGATGCGGGAACGGTATTTGTCTTCAGCCTACCGGCCGAGGTGGACAATAGGCGTTTACATTGACGGCACGACGCTGAAAACCGCCGTAGGTTTTGACTACGAGAGCAAGAGTACGTACAACGTCAAGGTCGAGGTGCAGGACGACGGCGCACTGCCGCTCAGCTTCCAGCAAATCTTTACCGTAGTCGTTGTCGATGTGAATGATGCGCCGGTTGCCAACGATGACCCGAGCGTGCTGCCTCTTGTCGTGTTGAGCGGCTCGACGACGACCATCGACGTGTTGGCCAACGACACGGACGATGACGGCGACGTGCTAAGCGTTAGCAATGCGGATGCCGCCAGCGAGGCGGGTGGCGCCGTGGTCAACAACGGCACGGATGTGGACTATACGGCGCCCGCAGGCTATAACGGCGACGATCGGTTCACCTCGAGGCGACCGCCTAGCCGATAGTGCACAGTGACGGTGCGGTCGTGACCGACGATGCCCGGCGACTGCAACATGGACGGCGTGATCGACGCCGCTGATTTCCCGGCCACGGTGTTGGAGATCTTTGATATCGATTCCAGCATCGCCTGGTGGAACACCTTCACGGGCACCTTCCCCGGCAGCCCCAAGGGATGCGATTCCAACGGGTCTGAAAACGGCCTGAGCGGGGAGACTTTCAGCGTGGATGCTGGCGACATCACCTGTACTGTATTGATCTTCTTCGGTGACACAAGCTGCACGCTGGGCGGTCTGCAAACGGCCCGCGCCGCAGAAGCAAATACCGTTGCGGTCGGGATTGGCGAACTGAGCGGCGAGGAAACCGTGGCCGTCCCCGTCGAGTTACGGGGTGCAGGCGAGGACATCGCAGCTGCAACCTTTGCGCTGCACTACGATCCGTCGGCCTATCGCTTCGATAGCGCTGATGTGGACGGTGATGGTGTTGCCGATGCGGTGAACTTCAATGCACCCGCTGGGATGGCAAAGATTGTGGTGCATGATGAGGTCGCACACCGGATTCAGGTAGCGATCTTTGGCGTTAGTCTTCCCTTCCCCGTGTTGAGCAATGGCCCCATGGCGACGATTGCCCTGGAGCCGGTCGGAAACGCAGCGGCAGCAACGCCGCTCGGCCTCTCTGATGTTTCATTGGGTGACGTCAACGGCCAAAGCGTCCCGGTCGTAGTCGATCCGGATGATGCAAGCGGCGGTCTCGACGAGGCCGACAATGCTGTGTTCATGCCCTTGATCAACAATCGCTAATCATGAGTTAGCGGATCGGGCCGGCGTAGTCCGGCCCGATCCGTGGGCGATCTATCCTTTTGGACTGGCGTTCGTCTGAAGAGATAGCGGTTGCGTCAGTATCGATGATCCCCTTGCGATCATTATCAATCTGGATGAAATTGCGATGCATACTCGCATGCAGAATGGGCCGCCCCGAGCAATTCCACGAATTCCAGTGCTGGAGGGCGACTTCGATCTGTCCTGACGATTCTCATTGGCTGCGGCGCCCTTGTGGCACTGCTCCTGTTCCAGAGCAGGTGCCTGAGCGCTGAAACCCGCCGGACCCTTCTCTCGTTCCGCCCTAGCCGGTTCCGGGCGTCGTCGATCCCCCTCGCTTTCGCGCAATTCCGGTGTCACAAGCTTGCCTTCGCCATGGTTTGAAGACTTGTCTGGCGCGATTGACGAGGTCCTGAGGCGGCCGGACGGCTCGTTCGTTTCCACCTACCGCCTCAATTCAACGGCGCTGCAACCTACCACGCTCGGGAGGACGGTGGCGGGCAACTTCAGGTGTTGTCGCTGACTTTCCTGCCTTTCAACGTTGCCCGACTGGCTTGAGACCTCGACTGACTGATCGACCGGGTGAAGTCGATCCCGTTGCCTTCGGACGCCGCTGCAGCGGCAGCCCATCGGCCGCTCGTTCCTGGTCACGCGTGATGGCTCATCCTTGTTGTGGAGGGTGCCACCCGACCCGTGACGCCGATCCAAGCGCAACGCTGACCGTAATTCGCCCGCGCCAGGACGATACAGCCAACGAGCGAGTTCGTTCGGTCACGATCGAGTGCTGGCAAGATTCGGATCCGGACGGAGATCGCCTCACGGTATCGAGGTCACCCAGGAGCTTCGGTGACTCAATGTGGACGCCCGTCGCTTCTCCCTGCCAGGTCGCATGGCGAGGATCTCTTTACGTATACCATCGATGATGGCCGCGGCGGATTAGCCATTGGCACGGTCCACGTAACCGTACGGGGCGTGAATTTGCCGCCTGTCGCTGTGGATGACCTTGTCGTGACCGACGAGGATGTGCCTGTCTCCTTTGATCCACTTCTAATGATTATGACGTTGACGCGCCGGATGACCAGAATGCATCTTTGACGATCGCCGTCCTCGGACAACCGGCCCATGGTCAAGTTGTTCTGAATGAAGATCAATCGCTTGTCTATACACCCGATCCGGACTTTGCCGGGACCGACAGTATGCTCTATGCCGTCCTGGACCAGGAAGGGGGCAGCGCGGTCGGCCAGGTCACCTTCGAGATTCGGCCGATCAACGATCCGCCCACAATCGAGCCACCAGCACAGACGGTCTTTATTCCTGGAGAAGACGTGTCTCTTCCCCTGGAATATGATGATGTGGATGATGACAGAGCTTCATTGGTCGTCAGGGTGCGGCGGTTGCCCCCCGGGCTGGCGTTTGATCAGGACGCGGGGCGCATCGTTGGTCGCGTCGATGAAGATGCCGCCGGCGATTATGCAGGCATGATCCGCGTCTCCGATGCAGCATCAACGACAACACTTGACGTGACCTGGGTTGTGATGCCAGAGGCGCATAATGGCTTCAGTCTCTCCGCTGCGACCGAAGCTCGAGGCGTCATGCTGGAACTCAACGCGCCGCCTGGTTTCGATCTGGTCTGCTATCAGCTCTTTCGACAAAACGTTGATGAAGAAGCGCCAGCCTGGACCCCAGTGACGCCAGAGGTGACCTCGGAACCAGAAGGTAACGGGCCTATTCGCCTCTTGGACGCCAGCTTGCACAACCCGGACGGTACTTTATCGAATGGTGATCTTTGTCGACTGCGGATCGGAGACGATCGAGTTGCTCTCGAACCGTTGGTATGGCGCGGGGGCGATGTCATTATCCTCAGGGACAGAGATCAGGGGGGCAGATCGCATTTCAGGGCGCCGCCGCCGAGATCCAGGCCGATGAAGAGACGGTCAAGAGCTATCTCGGCATGGGCATCGGCAAGGTTTGACAGCCCTCCTTTGCTCCTCTACGTCTGCCGCGGATCGGTTAGGATTTCAACGATGGTCGGACCGTCGTGTGCCAAACCGGCCGCCAACGCCTCATGCATCTGATCCGGACGGTTGACGCGGATTCCTTTGCCGCCGCACAGCTCGGCGAATTCAGCGAAGTTTGGATTGTGCAGCGAAGTCTGCCAGACTGGGAAATGTCCGCCACGCTGCTCCTTAGAGATCTTGCCGAATTCTTCGTTATTTAACAGGATGTGGGTGATATTCATGCCGTACTTCACGGCAGTGGTGAAGTCGCCCATATATTGGCCAAAACCGCCGTCACCGGAAATCGAGATGCTCTTGCGTGTCTCGCCGACCGCTGCCCACGCGCCCATGGCGGCAGGGAACGCAAAGCCGATGCTGCCCAGATAGCCCGACATCAGAACGCGCTGCTGCTTGCATTCAAAGAAACGCCCAAAGCTGTAGGTGTTGTTGCCGACGTCCACGCTGATGACGGCATCGACCGGAGCCAAGTCGCTCAGGTGTTTGAAGACCAGCGCCGGATGCATGCGGCCGCGTTCATCGAGCTGATCGCAATAGAGTGTCTTGCGCGTACGCCAATAGGCCCACCGCGCCCCAATCTCTTCACGGACGTGGGGCCGATCCATCTCGTTCACCCGCTCAATGAGCAGATCGAGCGTGGCGCCAATCTCGCCCCAGAGCGGTACGGTGACCGGGTGAAACTTGCCCAGCGTCATGCGGTCGATATCGACCTGGATGATCTTTTTCTTGGTTGAAATGCCGGTATGGTTGGAAAAGGATGCACCCAGCACGATTAACAGATCGCTGCGCCCCATCATGCTGCTGCCCACAGGCGTGCCGCTGCGTCCCAGCACGCCGCATCCCAATGGGTGATCGTCGGCCACGATCCCCTTGCCTTTGAAGGTGGTGATAACGGCCGCGTCCAGTTTCTGCGCCAAGGCCAGAATTTCGTCCTGGTGGAAGCGCGCGCCATGCCCGACGATGATCGACGGGCGCTCAGCGCGATTGATCAAGTCGACAGCCTCCGCCAGTTCAGGCGCCGGCGGCACGATCTGGATCGTGGAGACACGCCCCTCTTGCGGCGTGGCGGACTGTGGCGTGCGTGCGGGCGCTGTCTGTACTTCATCGGGCAGAATTAGATGGCCCACGCCCTGTTCGACGATGGCGTGCTTGAGCGCCAACGCCATTAAGTCGCTGGCATTGGCGCTGCTCAAGACCGTCTGACCCCAAACTCGGACGGCATCAAACGCCGCATAGAGGTCAACCTCCTGGAACGCGCCCGGCCCCAGAACCTGAGTGTTCACCTGTCCCGTTAGCGCCAGCACCGGCGCCCGATCCATCTTGGCGTCCCACAATCCGGTGAGCAGGTTCGTGGCGCCCGGCCCCGCAATGGCAAAGCAGGCGGCGGGGCGGCCCGTCAGCTTGCCGTAGGCAGTGGCTGCAAAGGATGCCGCCCCCTCGTGACGCACGCCGAAGTAGCGCAGTTTGCCCGCTTCCTCGGCCCGGCGCATGGCGTCAGCAAAGCCCAAATTGCTGTGGCCAACGATGCCAAAGACCGTATTGACACCCCAATCTGTCATCACATCGACCAGCTGATCGGAGACAGTCGGCTCATGCTCCGGCTCGTCGACCTGAACGTAGATCCCATCGGCGCGCACCTCCAGTGGAAAAGGCGTGGCACAATCGCCATAGCCTGCAGGCGGATCACCCGTTTGGGGATCGTACTCATACCCGTGCCATGGGCAAATGAGCCACTCGCCGTCCATCTGACCCTCGCCCAGCGGCCCGCCCTGGTGTGGACAACGATTGTCCAACGCTGTGTAGCCGTGTGCGTCCGTCCGTACCAGGCAAACCGCTGTATTGCCTGCCAAGACCGTGGTCACCTGCCCAATGGTTAGGGCGTCCGTCCCCGCGACACGATACCATGTGCCCATGCTCTCTCCTCGCTTCGTGGTTGCTCGACGCCTGGCGCGCCGGCGTGGATGGGTAGTTTTCTGCTCCTTGTGGATACCCGCGCTTGGGGTCAGTGTACGCTCTCACTCTGTGCGCCACCGTATGCGGCGGTACAGAGGGTTCTCTGCCTGTCGAACCAGGCGATCGCGCCGCAATGAATCTGCGTGCATCCATGGTAAGCTGTTGGACCGAGGCCGGTTCTCAGAAGAATGCAAGCTGACTTGAGAAAGGGAGCAACCAACATGAGCGAGTTTATGGCGTATGATCCGTGGCGCGGGGTCACGACCCGAAACGGAATCCAGGGTGATCTTGTGATCTCAGCCCTGCAGAAGTCGATCCGCCGCGGCCTGACGGAAGAGGCGGTGACGTTTGCTTACGAGATGTATATCACCAGTCCCCAATTTGAGGAGAAGCTCTGGCGCCGCCTCCAGGCGATCTCAGTAGAGGATGTCGGCTTTGGCGACCTCAACGCGCCGGTCCTCATCAACGCCCTCAACCAGATGCGGCAGAACTTTCCTTATGCTGATGGTGATCGCCCGATCTTTTTTATCCATGCAATCCGTTACCTGGCGGCAGCCAAGAAGGATCGGACCAGCGACAATCTGAAGAACGTTATCATCACCGAGTTTGAGTATGGCAGACAGCCGGTCGTTCCCGACTTCGCTCTGGATATGCACACGGAGAAGGGCCGGGAACTGGGACGAGATTTTAGACATTTTCTCGCGGAGGGGAGCAAGGTCGAGAACGAACTGTCGGTCGACGAAAACTACAAAGCAAGACTGCTTGCGCTGCTTGACAAGATCGACGCCGAGGCGCCGGCGCGTGCCGACAACGCTTTTGGTTACGCCGGCTGGCAGGCTTAGGCAGAACCATGACCGTACGTAGGCTTGCCGCGATCAATGCGATTGTCTTCTTCATCGTTTGGCTATTGGTTCTCCTGGCCGGGGCCGACAAACCGCCGCCACGCGGCTTCCTGTGGATCGCGTTGACCATCGCCATTTGTGCCGTAGTCGTCTACTGGCGCGTCCCAACGTACGTGAGTTGGCACAAGACAAAGCGCCCGGGGCGATACGGGCGCGTAGCGCTGGACGGCATCGTCGCCGGTTTGTTGGTCGCCGTACCCTTTGCGCTGCAGGGCAGTGGCGAGCCGTCGGTGACCATGCGGCCGGTCGATTACGCCCTCTGGTTCGCGGTTTTGGCGTTGATGGGCCTGCTCAATTCTGTCGCCCTCTATCTTATCAACGCGTTGGCCATGCGAAAGGGAATCAACAATCGATGGTGAACGCCGCTAAACATAATTCTCCACGAGAACATGACTTTCATAGAGGCGACCCCCTCTGCCTGCGACAGGCTCATGCGGCGGCTACCCGGTGGCGCAGGCTGAGCCTGCTTGGACTGAGCCTGTCGAAGTGTCGAAGCCGGTTCTACTACTACGGCTGGCAAGACTAATGATCTCGTCATACCTTCAGTTTAACAGCACAAGCGTGGCCCGATCCCGGCGTAAGGCGCACCCTCTCCCTACGGCCTTACACTGTCGGCATGGGGGGTACTCGCGCAGTCTGCTATAATGGTTGCTACCGTCGGTAACTGAGGCGCGACGCACGTAGTCAGTAAAGGTGTCTGCAATGTCCGCCCCCCTACTTTCCACCAAGCTGCATATTCCTCGCCATCAGGGGTCATCTCGTCACGCCACATTGGTATCACGCCCGCGTCTGCTCAGGCTCCTTGATACGGGGTTGAAGCGCTCGCTCACCCTAATCGCGGCCCCGGCAGGTTTTGGAAAATCAACCCTGCTCACTGAATGGATCGACGCCGCAGAATCTATGCCCGCAAGAGCAGACGCGACAGAACCGATAACGTCAACGAACCAACCGACCTTCTGTTGGTTTTCCTTGGAAGAGAGTGACAACGATCCGGTTCGCTTCTGGCTCTACTTCATGGCCGCTCTCGGCATGAAGAACCCAGGTTTTCATACTGATGCGCCCGTTCTGCTCCAGTCTCCCGAACCACCGCAGTTGGAGACGGTCTTAACAATCCTGATCAACGATCTGAATGCCTGGTCGACGGCAGCCGCGCCGGCGATAATGCCTGAGATTGTTCTTGTCCTAGAGGACTATCATTTTATTGCGGCAGCCGAGATTCATCAGAGTCTTGCCTTTCTGCTGCACCATCTTCCGCCAAGCCTGCATCTTGTCATGACCACGCGCGCCGATCCGCCGCTGCCCTTGGCGCGTCTGCGCGCCCAAGGCCAAATCCTGGAGATTCGCGCCGACGAACTGCGCTTCAGCGCCGATGAGACGGCCATCTTCCTCAATGGGCGCATGGGACTAGATTTGGCTCCGGCTGAAGTCCAATTGTTGGCGGAGCGCACGGAAGGCTGGATCGCTGGCCTGCAATTGGCAGCGCTCTCCATGCACGGCCTCGAAAACAAATCCGACTTCCTGCGCTTCTTCTCGGGTAGCCACCGTTATGTTCTCAACTACTTGATCGAAGAGGTATTTCACCTTCAGACCCCGGCTGTACAGGAATTTCTGCTGCGGACATGCATCCTTGCGCGCCTTTCTGCTCCGCTATGTGAGGCTGTAATCGGCTTGGAGACAGGCTCGGACTTGGGCACTGTCGCATCGCCTGCGCGCACCACCGGTCAAGCTATGCTCGAGCAACTCGAGCAGGCGAATCTCTTCCTGCTCCCACTGGATGATCTGGGGGAATGGTATCGCTACCACCAGCTCTTTGCCGAAGTGCTCCAATACCGGCTTCGCCGCAACCAGCCGGAGTTGTTGCCCATTCTGCATCGCCGCGCCGCGGCCTGGTTTGCGGAGCAGGGAGACATGTCCGATGCCATTCGCCACTCGCTGCTTGCCACGGATTATGCCGGCGCCGCCGCCTTGATCGATCAGCTCTGGCCGGCCCTCTGGAATCAAGGGGCCATTGCTACCCTGTTCAACTGGATGCAGGCTCTGCCGGTTGCCGCCGAGCCAGATGAGGCCTTGTGGGGACGACCCAACCTCTATGTTTCGTATGCTTGGGGGTTGGCGCTGACCGGGCAGATCGAGACGGCCGAAGCTTTGCTGGATCAAGTCGAATCGATTCTGCACCGAGGAGATGCCGAAGCTGTGCAATCAGTGACTCACATGACCCTGTTGGGGCGCGTTGCGGCCTTGCGTGCGATGATGGCTGTCCGGCATGGCAGTACAACCGATGCCGTGCCTAAGGCTAAGCGGTCCCTTGCCCTGATTCCCACTGATGCCGTGTCACGCGGTGATGCGTTTTATACGCTTGGCCTCGCCCAGCAACAGGAAGGCGTGTTGGCCGAAGCGTTGGACGCGTATGCTGCCGCGGCCAAGCTGGGTGAAGCTACGCAGGACAGCTTTCTAGCGATTGCCGCGCAGTATCATGTGGGGCGGGTTCTGACGGCGCAAGGTCACCTGCGCAGAGCGGCAGCCACCTATCAAGAGATATTGACCGCAGCCGCACAGTCCAGAAAACAGCTGCCCGTCATCGGCTTGGCGCACATCGGCTATGGAGAGATCTTGTACCAGTGGAACGATCTCTCCGCGGCTGTTCGACAAGTCGACATGGGCCTGGGGCTAAACCCACGCCGCGATCTCACCTATACCGATGGACCACTCCATCGATTTAGTATCCTGGCGCGAATCCGCCAGGCGATGGGTGACCGGGATGGTGCGCTTGCGGCCGTCGAAATGGCCAACGAGACAGCAAGACGCACCGGCATCGCGATCGATGCGGAACGGTCTGGCGCACTGGAGGCCCTTATCCAGCTACGCGTTGGCGAGGGCGCGGCAGCCGGTCGGTGGGCGGAAAGCTATGCGCAGACGCGAACGGAGGCCGAACGGCTAACATACCTCCGTGAATTTGAGACGTCGGTCTATGTGCGGGTCTTGATTGCCCAGGGTCGCGGGGCAGATGCCTTGACGCTCTTGGCACAGTGGTTGCCCATGGTCGAGACTGCCCACCGTCTGGGCAGTGCGCTTGAGCTATACCTGCTGCAGGTTCTGGCCTTCCGCCTGGATGGTCAACCAGATCCGGCCGTGCAGCTGCTGGCACGTTGCCTGTCATTGGCGCAACCTGAACGCTACATCCGGCTCTTCACAGATGAGGGTGAACCCATGCAACTGGCGATTGGAGACGTTATGTCGTCGCCCGGCATGCATCCAACTGCAGAAGTGCAGGGTGGTATTGCCACGTATGCCGAGCGCCTTTTAGGCGCTTTTGCCGGTGCAGGAGCCCCACTTGATGAACTCAATGCCACAGGCTCACAGCCGCTAGCGCAGGTTACACGCTTTTCTCTGATTGATCCCCTAACGCCACGCGAAATCGAGGTCTTGCACCTGATCACGGCGGGCCTCTCCAATGCAGCCATTGCAGAGGAGTTGACCATCTCCGTTGGCACCGTCAAGACACACCTCAAGCACATCTATCGCAAGCTTGATGTGCAGAGCCGTACCCAGGCCGTTGCCCAGGCCCGGATGCTCGGTTTGCTGCAAAACGAGTAATCTGCCTCTTCCGAGATACCTCCTGCGCGACCCGTCGTGTGTTGCCCCCGCCGAAATCCCTCTTTGGGGGGACGACAGTCCCCATCCATTCCCTGTATACTCGTCATACCACTACTTCCTACACCCTTACGATCATCTATGCAGGCAGGCAACGCACGACTCTCTGGCTGCCTCGCAGAACCGATCAACCGCCGTGAATATCGAGTTGCAAAGGATGAGGCCATGGGCAAAAAACAGGGCAAGAACAAGAACAGCAAGAAAAAACCCGCTATGACCATGAAAGAAAAGAAACAGGCAAAGAGAGAAAAGAAGGAGAAGGCAGAGCATCCCAGTCTTCCGATTTCCTGATCGCGCGCTCTTATCCAAAAATCATGAATGAAAACCCAGCACCGAAGCAATATACCTTGGCAGAGGCCAGATCCATTGGCGATAAGTTGGCAATGGACTGGGACCTGTTCACTGTCAACCAGTACTGTGTCGGCTTGAATGCCGAGAGCGCCGACGGCGTCTATAATCCAATCACGGGGTTTGCCAGCGATGACCCGATTCTCGTAGGGAAGATCGTACGGGCGCATCTCAATGAGTCCCCTGACTACTATGTGCTCTGGGCGCGGATGGAAAAAACGGCCGCGCAGACGCCTGCCCGCAGCCAGCTCGACCCACCGGTATCACCCCGTACCATAGAATAGACCTCCAGGTCGCGTTCCTGCAGCGCGCCACGTGACCTGCGCCAAAGGAAACGACACGATGTTCGACAGAATTCTGGTACCACTGGACGGCTCTGAGCTGGCCACTTGTGTTCTGCCCTATGCGGTGGGCGTGGCACGAGCCCTGGGATCAAACATCACACTGCTGCATGTGCTGGAGCGTGATGATGCGCCGACTGGCGTCGTCAATCCGGTGGACTGGCAGTTACAGAGAATGGAAGCCCAATCCTATCTTGAATCATTACGCGCGCGTTTGGGGCGAGCGACGCCTCACTCCCCCGACCTGCAAATGTTGGAAGGGACTGCCGCCGTCAGCATTATCGAGTATGCTCGGAATCATAAGTGTGGTTTATTGGCCATGAGCAGTCATGGCCAGAGCGGCTTGAACGGTTGGAACATGAGTAGTGTTGTGCAGAAAGTGATTGATCGTGCGCGAAACTCAATTCTGCTGGTACGAGCCTACCAACAGGATTCTGCGTTTGCTGAGGAACATGGTGAAGCGTTTCGTTTCCGCCGTATTCTGGTTCCCCTCGACGGCTCCCAACGCGCCGAATCGATCCTGCCCATCGTCACCGCACTCGCACACTTCTGGGATGCGGAACTCGTGTTCGTGCACGTCGTGGTCAGGACAGAGCTAATCCAACGCTTGCCGCTCACCGCCGAAGATGTGCTGCTCCTGGATCAGGTGACTCAACGCAATCTCGCCCAGGCGAGCCACTATTTTGCGGCTCTGCAGACGCGCTTGCCATTGGCCTCTCGGTTGCAGATTGAGGTGGGGACGAGTGTCGCCGACACGCTACACAATCTGGTTGAACAAGCTGAAGTGGATCTGGTGGTGCTGTGCGCGCACGGCCACTCAGGTCAGCAACAGCGACCGTATGGCAGCATTGCCACCAGCTTTCTGACCTATGGCACGACGCCACTGTTGGTCATGCAAGACTTGCCGCCGCATGAAATTTTGCTCAGCAAGGCTGAACAGATGGCTGAAGAGGTCTCCCCGCGGCAGCACACCCACCAGGGTCAAATGCATGACCAATGGGTGCATCACAATGTTGCCTCTTGATCCCCTCGCTCCAGCTTCAACTGACGATCCGCGTGCCAACGTCAAACACGGGGCTGCGGAATCTGCCTCCGGTCGTTTAGAACAAAGCGCTCAGCTTCTTGCGTCCCAACACCTTAACGTTACGACGAGCGGCAGCCAAGGCCAGCAACCCTTGTCACTGCCCGAGCTAGGGACGCGTTTGGTCAATGTCTACGAGCGCTTTTCCCAGGTGTCCGCGGATGCATTGGAAGCGACCTATGCCGCCGAATGGATACTGGACAACTATAGCCTCCTCGACCAAACATATCAGGAGATCGAAAGCGACTTACCGCCTGGTTACTATCGCCAACTGCCTCTGCTGGCCGGCGCGACTTATTGCTCGGGCTATCCGCGGGTGCTCGCCCTGGCGCGCTGCTTCGCGATCCATGAGGAGTGTCACTTTGATGGGCGTCGGCTGGCGCGTTTTGTGACGGCCTACCAGCAGCAGCAGCCGTTGACGATGGGCGAAATTTGGGCGTTGCCAATCATGCTGCGTTTTGTTCTGCTCGCCGGTGTGGTGCAGGCGGGGGAGCGGATCACGGGAAGCGTCTCTTACTGGGAACAGGCGGACGATTCACTTGATACGGCTCTGGATTTGGCGCATTTGGTTAACGACAATGAGGTTATCGCCCATAGCATTCCCAGTTTGCGCTTGATCAATTCGGAAGATTGGAACGCCTTCTTTGAACAAGTCAGCCTGGTACAACAGGTCTTGTGTGAGGATCCGGCCAGATTGTACGCTCATATGGATTTTGCGACGCGTGACCGCTATCGTAACGAGATTGAGACAATTGCACGTGCTGCCAGCCTGGCGGAACTTTTTGTTGCCCAAGCCGTCGTTGACTTAGCCCAAGCTGCGTGTCCCAAACCTGAGTTGTCCACGGGTTCCGTCGGTGAAGGAAGCAGTGATCTGTCTGTGGAAAACCTGCAAACGCCTCGCAGGTGTCATGTTGGCTATTATTTGTTGGCCGAAGGGCGGGCTACCCTTGAGCACCGCGTAGACGGCCAACCGTCACTGCGCATGGCCCGGCAGCGCTGGATCTTGGCGCATCCGTCTTGGGTCTATTTCGGCAGCATCAGTCTATTAGTCACGACCATTGTCGCCATATCCGTTGCATACGCCGCCGGCGCCGGCGGATCGCTGTGGCTGATCGGTTTGGCGGGCTTGCTGGCCCTGATCCCAGCCATTACGCTGGCTGTGGATATGGTGAATTGGGTGATCACGCGCCTTTTGCCCCCAACCGTCCTCCCCAAACTGGATTTCACGCAGGGTATTCCGCCCTCTTGTCGCACAATGATCGTCGTTCCTGCCCTGATTGCCGGCACATCTGACGTGCAATCGTTGCTCAACCAGATGGAATTGCATTATCTGCGCAACCCCGATCCCAATCTGGGCTTTGCGCTGTTGAGCGACTACGCCGATGCCCCCGAACAGACAATGCCTGAAGACGCAGCCCTGCTGGCAGAGGCCGAGTTCGGGATCGCAGCACTGAATCAACAATACCCCAATTCCCCCTTCTATCTTTTTCACCGGCGCCGGTTGTGGAACCCAGCCGAAGGAACCTGGATGGGCTGGGAACGCAAGCGCGGCAAGCTGCATGAATTCAACCGCCTCCTACGTGGTGATCCCAGCACGTCGCACACTGCTAAAGTTGGTGACCTGAGTCTGCTGTCTCTGGTTCACAATGTCATTACGCTCGACGCCGATACCATTTTGCCGCGTGAACAGGCACAACGGTTGATTGGCACACTGGCTCATCCGCTGAATCGTGCACAGTTCGATCTCCAATCAGGCAAAGTGGTGGCCGGCTATTCGGTGCTCCAGCCGCGTACCGAGATCAAACCGATGAGCGCCAATCAATCACTCTTTACGCGGGTCTTTGCCGGTGACGTGGGGATCGATCTTTACAGCCGCGCCGTTTCCGACCTTTACCAGGATCTCTTTGGGGCCGGAAGTTACGTGGGCAAAGGGATCTACGCCGTGGACGCCTTCGAGCAGAGCCTGGCCGGACGCGTGCCGGAGAACAGCCTGCTGAGCCATGACCTGTTTGAAGGCATGCATGGCCGAGCCGGACTCGTGACAGACGTCGTGCTCTACGAAGACTATCCGCCCCATTACTTGATCAATATCCAGCGTTCGCATCGCTGGGTGCGGGGAGATTGGCAACTATTGCCATGGCTGTTGCCGTGGACACCGCGCACAGATCTTTCTTCTCCGCATGCGAGCGGGCAATCAACGATTTTCGCCTGGGAGCGCAACGATCTGACGCTGATTGACCGTTGGAAGATTGCCGATAATTTACGGCGTAGCTTGCTTGCGCCGGCGCTATTGCTCCTCCTCCTTGCCGGCTGGACGATTCTGCCGGGCAGCGCACTGCTGTGGACGCTGCTGGCATCGCTCATTCCGATGTTCGCCATCGTTACGGGCGCACTGTCAGGGATGGCGCGCGCAGCCGATAGTACGACGAACGTGACCTGGCATTCGCTCTTGCGCCCGCTGCGCGACAATATCCTGCGCTGGTCCCTCTTTTTGGCCTTTCTGCCCCACGAAACGCTGATTACGTTCGACGCGATTGGGCGGACGTTGGTGCGTCTGTTGTTCACGCGCCGGTATATGCTTCAATGGACCACGGCCGCCAATGCTGTCCGGCTCTTTGGCGAGAACGCGACGGCAGGCACCACATTGTCCAAAATGTTGCCATCCATCCTGCTGGTTCTCGTGCTAACACTGCTTGTCGGCGCCCTCAATATCGCCGCCTTACCCATTGCTGCTCCCTATCTCGTCATCTGGCTATTGGCCTCTCAGATTGCCTATTGGATCAGCCGGCCGGCCGTGTATACAAACGACGCCCGGGCATCTGCGCTGAGTGCGGACCAACGCCGGCAACTTCGTGTACTGGCACAGCGCACCTGGCTGTTCTACGAGCGCTTTGTCGGTCCTGATGATCATTGGCTCCCGCCCGACCACTATCAGGAAACGCCGCGTGGCGCGGTCGCCCACCGTACGTCGCCTACCAATATCGGTCTCTACCTGGTGAGTGTACTGGCAGCGCGTGACCTGGGCTACATTGGTCTCACCAATCTCTCGCTCCGGCTGCGTTTTGCCTTCGGGGCTCTGGATCAATTAGTACGCTACCGCGGCCACTTCCTGAACTGGATCGATACGGCGACCCTGACACCGCTCCCGCCAGGCTACGTCTCCACGGTGGATAGCGGCAATCTAGCGGCCTGCCTGATTGTGCTCAAGCAAGGGTGTGCCGAGTTGCCGCAGAAGCCGGTGTGGGAGTGGATGAACTGGCAGGGGTTGCTGGACTTGTTGGCGTTGCCAATTGAAGCGGCTGCTGCCTTGCAGGCTGATCCGAACGGACATTCTGCAGTTCCATCTCACCAGGGAAGTTCCGGTTACACAAAGCCAAATCCTGGGAAGCCACAGGACACCTCGCCGCTGTCGATTCATTTAGAGGAAATGCAACGGCAGATTCTGGCAGTGCGCGAGGATAGCACGAAGTGGTTACCGCTGTTGAGCTGGCTGGTGCAAGAAGGGCAGCCAGAATTGAATCGTCGCCTAGTGGAGACCATGGAAGCAGGGACGACATCAGCCACGCCTGAAACCCTGCACGAGTGGCGTGCCTATATCGAACAGCTGCAGCAGCGCGTGGAGGATATGCAGAGCGAAATCGACCAGCTGTTACCGTGGCTGGCGCTCTTTCAGCAGCCGCCGACCATCTTTGATGCGACGAACGCGCTTCAGGCTTATCCTGCCGCTTACCAGACGCTGTGTGACATGCTGCCAGCCTCACCCACATTGGGCGCCATTCCCGCCATCTGTATAGCTGGTCAACTTCAGTTGCAGCAGATAGTGGCTCTCTTGTCTCAGGCTGAAGATAATGCGCCTGCCGTCGAGTCAGCCCGGCGTTGGTGTGACCGTCTTGCCGCCGCTTTGATCCATGCCCATGATGCGGCCCAAACCCTGTTGGATACATTGCTTGACCTCTCCAATGAGGCGGAGCGCTATGTGGCGGAGATGGACTTCAGCTTTCTCTTCGCCCAACAGCGCCAAGTCTTTCACATTGGCTACAACATCGACACCGGACAGCTGGATGACAGCTATTACGACCTGTTGGCGTCAGAAGCGCGCATTGCCAGCATTGTGGCGATTGCCAAGAACGATGTGCCCTATACCCACTGGCTGCATTTGGGCCGCCCGTTGACCCGACTGGACACTGGCGAGCAGGTGCTGCTCTCGTGGAGTGGCACAATGTTCGAATATCTGATGCCGCCTCTCCTGATGCACACCTATCCTGACACGTTACTGGATCAGAGCTACCATGCCGTGATTCAACGACAGATCGAGTACGGCAAGCAACGGGGAGTGCCCTGGGGTATTTCTGAGTCCGGCTTCTATGCGTTTGACGCCGCGAAGAACTACCAGTATCACGCCTTTGGCGCACCGGGACTGGGGTATCAACGTGGCTTGAGTGCAGATCTCGTCATTGCGCCGTATGCCTCACTACTCGCTCTCCCCTTTGCGCCCCAAGCAACGCTTGTCAACTTGACCCACTTACGGCAATTGGGGTTGGTAGGACGGTACGGTTTCTATGAAGCGGTGGATTTTACGCCTGCACGTCTGCAATTCGGTGAGGAAAAGGCGATTGTACGCTCGTATATGGCCCACCATCAAGGGATGGTCTTATTGGCGCTGGCTGCTTCTCTGCAGGGCCCCAAGATGGCCGATCGTTTTCACGCCGAGCAAGCAGTTCAAGGTGTGGAGATGCTACTACAAGAACAGATCCCCCGCCACGCGCTGATCCAATATCCCCAGGCAGAGGAACCGGACACGCCGCGCACCGCTCACTACGAAGCGACGACTCAACCTTGGCGCGTCCCCATCGAGACACCGATGCCGCTGGTCCACTTTTTATCCAACGGGCGCTATGGCTTGATGGTGACCAACGCCGGGGGCGGCTATAGTCGCTGGGGGGAGATCGCACTCACCCGGTGGCGTGCCGACACAACGCTTGATGATTGGGGATGCTGGCTCTACGTCCAGGAGATCGGGGACTCTGATAGCAATACGCGCCAATGGTCAATCGGCCGCCGACCGACGGGTAGTGTGTCCGCCGAAGAGAGGGTTATCTTCCACCCGCACAAAGTTGAGATGCGCCGCCGCGACTTTGACATTGCCTTGCACATGGAGATCACCGTGGCGCCCGATGACGATGTGGAAATCCGGCGCATCCATGTCAGCAACGAAAGCGACCGACCTCGTCGGCTCCAGTTGACCACCTATGGTGAGGTCGTTCTGGCGCCACCCGGGACGGACCAGCGCCATCCCGCCTTTACCAAGCTCTTTGTTGAGAGCGAATACATTCCGGCGCTCAACGCTCTGCTCTTCCGCCGCCGGCCGCGTGCTGCAGAGGAACGTCCGATCTGTTTCGGGCATATGGTGGTGTTTGAAGCGGGGCAACCTGGAGCCGCTGCCCCCGCAATCGTGCAGACGAACCGCGCTCAATTCCTGGGCCGTGGTCACACGCCAGCGCAACCGGCCGCGTTGTGCAACAACGGCGACCAGGCGCCGGTCACCGGCGCAACCCTGGACCCGATCATGGCGTTGGGCCATGAAATTACGGTGCCGCCGCGCACAACGGTCCGACTGACGACGCTAACGCTGGTTGCGTCGTCACGCACCGAATTGTTGACGATTGCCAGCAAATACCAGACCTCGTCCGCCATAGACCGCGCCTTTACCCGCGCTTCTGACGTTGCGGCACGGGAATTGAGCCAACTGGCGCTGCACGATGCCGCGTTGGAGCAGATCCAGCAACTGCTTTCGTTGTTGCTCTATCCCCATGCTGCACTGCGCGCGGATGCCGCTACGCTTGCTGCCAACCGCCGCAACCAATCCGACCTATGGGGTTTTGGTATTTCCGGCGACAATCCGATCCTGTTGCTGCAAATGAACGACGAAACCCAAGGCGAGCTACTGAAAACGTTGCTGCAAGCGCATACGTATTGGCGGCGGCGCGGTCTTCAAATCGACCTGGTCATCCTGAACCGGCAGGCGACGAATTATGGTCAGCCACTTACCGACTATACCCACCGCATGATACGCAGTACAACAAGCGAATCCTGGTTGAACCAGCGTGGCGGGATCTTCCTTCTGCGCGAGGATCAGTTACATGCGGTCGATCGGACACTCTTGCAGACGGCAGCGCGGGTTATTCTGACTGGTACACGCGGCTCGCTAGCCCAACAGTTGGCTGGCCTGTTGCAGCACCCAACGACTCTGCCTCCCTTTGCCCCGGCACTGAATCCGGCTTCGATTGCGGACGTCACGCCGCTCTTGCCGCGCCCTACAGACCTGCAATTCGATAACGGACTGGGGGGCTTCAGTGCCGATGGTCGCGAATATGTGATCTATTTGCGCCCAGGTGATCAAACCCCTGTACCGTGGATCAACGTTATCGCCAACCCGGACTTCGGTTTCCTGGTCTCTGAGCGAGGTGGCGGCTATACCTGGGCCGTCAACAGTGGCGAAAACCGCCTCACCCCGTGGCAGAACGATCCGGTATGTGATCGCCCCGGTGAGGTGATCTATCTGCGTGACGAAGAGACCGGTGACGTTTGGTCGCCCACTCCCGCGCTTCCGGCAGAGACGCCCTACCTGGTGCGTCACGGCGCGGGGTATTCGATATTTGAACACAACAGCCACAATCTCGAGCAGCAGGTACGGCTCTTTACCGCCACTGACGCGCCGATCAAGATCATACAGATTCAGGTGAAGAACAGCAGCCCGCACCCGCGACGCCTGACGGTGACCTACTATGCCGAATGGGTGTTGGGCGTAGATCGGGAAAGCACGCAGCAGTACATTGTTCCTGAATATGATGGTGAGGCGCAGGCGCTGTTGGCACGCAACAGCAATAGTATCGAGTTTGGCGAACGGGTGGCCTTTCTAGCCGGCAGCAAGCCGCCGCACAGCTTGACCGCCGACCGCACCGAGTTCTTGGGCCATGGTCCTAATGGCGTGCAGCAGCCGGCCGGACTTGCCCGCATCGGTCTTACCGGGCAGGCGACTGCCGGTGTAGACCCGTGCGGCGCGCTGCAACTCCACGTGGATTTGCCGGTAGGCGGCACCGAAGAGGTCTATTTCCTGCTCGGCCAAGGCGCAGATCTGGACGAAACACTGGCCCTTGTTCGCCGTTTCCAGAATCCTGCGGCCGTTGTCGCAGCCTGGCAAGCCAACCAAACACGGTGGGATGGTGTTTTGGGCGCCGTGTCGGTGACAACGCCTGACCCGGCGATGAACGTGCTGCTCAATCGGTGGCTGCTCTATCAAACGCTGGCCTGCCGCATTTGGGGCCGTTCTGCACTCTACCAGTCGAGTGGCGCGTTCGGCTTTCGTGATCAATTGCAGGATGTGCTGGCGTTGGTCCATACCCGGCCTGACTTGGCACGTGAACAGATCTTGCGCGCCGCCGGGTGTCAGTTTACCGAGGGTGATGTGCTGCATTGGTGGCACCCGCCGTCAGGCCGCGGCGTGCGTACGCGCATCAGCGACGATTTGCTTTGGTTGCCTTATGTCACTGCTCATTATGTCGCCACCACAGGTGATACCACCGTCTTGCAGGAAGAGATTCCGTTTTTACACGGAGAGCCGTTGGAGCCGAATGAAGAGGAGCGGTATGGTCACTTTCAGTCAACCGCGACGACACACACGCTCTATGAACATTGCCGACGCGCATTGAGCAAAGGCACGACCGCCGGGCCACACGGGCTCCCCCTCATGGGCGGGGGCGACTGGAATGACGGCATGAATCGAGTCGGTATGCACGGCCAAGGCGAGAGTATCTGGCTGGGGTGGTTCCTCCATGCAACACTGACCAATTTTGCTGCGCTCTGCGAACAGTACAATGTAGAGGAGGACGGGCGGGCGCAGGCTGCTGCCTATCGTGAGCAGGCGGATATGATCCGTTTGGCTGCGGAGGCAAACGGCTGGGATGGCGCTTGGTATCGGCGTGCATATTACGACGATGGCACACCCTTGGGTTCGGCCGAAAACCGCGAGTGTCAGATTGACTCCATCGCCCAGTCGTGGGCGGTACTCTCCGGCGCGGCAGAGCCGGAACGAGCGCGTCTGGCCATGCATGCTGCCTTAACGCGTCTTGTGCAATGGGATGATGGGCTGCTCCTGTTGTTCACCCCGCCCTTTGACATGAGCGACCGTGACCCTGGCTATATCAAAGGGTATGTGCCCGGCATTCGTGAGAATGGCGGCCAGTATACCCACGCGGCCTTGTGGGCGATCTGGGCCGTTGCCGAACTGGGTGATGGCGATCTGGCCGCGGCACTGTTCCGCTTGGTCAACCCGATCTATCATAGCGATACGGCTGAAAAGATGGCGCGCTACCAAGTCGAGCCATATGTGGTCGCGGCCGATGTCTACAGCGTGTCCCCCCATGTCGGGCGCGGCGGCTGGACCTGGTATACCGGTTCCAGCGGTTGGATGTACCGGCTCGGCATCGAGGCAATCCTCGGTCTGCGCCGTCGCGGCGATACCCTTCGACTCACCCCCTGTATTCCCACCGATTGGCCCGGCTACACACTAACCTATCGTTTCGGTACAACGACCTACGCGATCCAGGCGGAAAACGATCCCAACCTCAGTCGAGGCGAGCAACAGATGACGCTCAATGGTGAAGTGGTAGCGGATGGCGTCATCCCGTTACGCGATGACGGACGGTTGCATGAAATTCACTGTCGTATTGGACAACGACCACAAAGCGAATAATCCCCCTTCGGGGCGGGCTCAATCCCTCTTTGGGGAGACGACAAGTGTATGTGTAGTGGTTATGCTTGAGAGTGAAAATAGACCGTAAGTTCTTGACATACCCAATAGGAGATGTGGATGGCCGCCCCAGTTGCGCATGAACGTCTAGTTGATGATAAGGAAGTGTACGCTTTTGGTTTTCATGATGAGGACAAAGCCCTCTACAAAATGAAGCGCGGGCTGGACCATGGCATCATCGATCAAATCTCTGATGAAAAGAACGAGCCGGACTGGATGCGTACGTTCCGTCACCAGTCGCTGGACATTTTTCTCGCCAAGCCGCTGCCAACCTGGGGCGCTGATCTGAGCGGCATTGACTTCGACGAAATCTTCTATTACTCACGCTCATCTTCTGAGCAGGGCAAGAGTTGGGACGACGTGCCTGAAGCCATCAAGAACACATTTGAACGGCTGGGTATTCCACAAGCCGAACGAAAATTCCTGGCCGGCGTCGGCGCGCAATACGACTCAGAAGTCGTCTACCACAGCCTGCGCGAGGAGTGGGAAAAGATCGGCGTGATTTTTCTCGACATGGATACGGGCCTGCGCGAACATGAAGACCTCGTCCGCCAATACTTTGCCACGATCATTCCCGCTGCCGACAATAAATTTGCGGCACTCAACAGCGCGGTTTGGAGTGGCGGCAGCTTCGTCTATGTACCCAAAGGGGTGCATGTCGATATCCCCCTGCAGGCTTATTTCCGGATCAATACCGAGAATATGGGGCAGTTTGAACGCACCCTCATTATCGTTGAAGAAGGCGCCAGCATGCACTATGTGGAAGGGTGCACGGCCCCAATCTACAGCAGCAACAGTCTGCATAGCGCCGTCGTCGAGATCATTGTCAAAAAGGACGCCCGCTGCCGCTACACCACCATTCAAAACTGGAGCACGGATGTCTACAACCTGGTGACCAAGCGTGCGATTGCCCAGGAAAACGCGACCATGGAATGGATCGATGGCAACCTCGGCAGTAAGGTGACGATGAAATATCCCGCAGTCTACCTGATGGGACCCAAGGCGCACGGGGAAACCTTATCGATCGCGTTTGCGGGCAAAGGTCAGCATCAGGATGCCGGCGCCAAAATGGTGCATGGCGCGCCCTACACCAGTTCGAAGATTGTCTCCAAATCGATCAGCAAGGACGGTGGGCGATCCAGCTACCGCGGTCTCTTGAGAGTTGCCAAGGGCGCGCACCATAGCAAGAGCATGGTCGTCTGCGATGCGCTGCTGTTGGATGAATTCAGCCGCTCCGATACCTATCCCTACATCGAGATAGAAGAAGAGAATGTGAGCGTTGGCCATGAGGCATCCGTGAGCAAGATCGGGGAAGAGCAACTCTTTTATCTCCAGAGCCGTGGCATCAGCGTCGACGAAGCCTCGGCCATGATTGTGGGCGGATTCATCGAGCCTCTGGTCAAGGAATTGCCCATGGAGTATGCCGTTGAGATGAACCGATTGATCCAGCTTCAAATGGAAGGCAGTGTTGGCTAGCCACCCCGAATGTAGCGGCAACCCGTCGCGCTGAAGTATGGGAATCGTGGAGAAATTCGGTTTCACTTGGGCCGATGCCACGTTCAAACGTAATTGTTATCGAAACATGACCGGGACAGGAGAATCAAGAATATGATGGTAGGCGATCAGGTTCGAGCGAGTTATCCCTATGCTGGTGTTCCTGCCTGTCATGGCAACATTATCAACGAGCTGGTTTTGGGCGAACGAACCCAGTTCTTGGTCAGGTTTGAAGTCCGTCCGCGCGTCTTCAAGAATTTCTATCTGACCGAGCGAGAGTTAACCCTGTTTACGATGCCGGAGGTAAAGGATACTTTGGCGTTGCAACCATCACCGCACGGCGATGCGTAACCGGCTATGGCGATGCTCGAAGGGCGTTTCAAGCAAAAACGACAGGCGCACGTCTTGCGGGATAACGCATTCCCAGGCACCGCAGGCATATCGATATGATCCCACGATCCGATGCGCCTAACCCCGTGCAGGCCTACGCGATTCGTATAGGAGAGAACTTAGACGATGAAAGCATCGCATGGTTCAGCCCGATGACCGTCGACCACGTTTCGGACGATGAAACGATACTGGTCGTCCAGGTACGCGATCAGGCGGAGCTTCATGGCCTGTTGATCAAGATCCGTGATTTCAATTTGACCCTCATCGAGATAGTTAAAGTGTAATCCGAAAGGAGCTTATGATGGAAGAGAATCAGACCGGGCTTACAGGGGAAAAACGTGCTGATAATGACAATCGCAAAGCGCCGGCAGGCGAACCTGCCTCAGATGCTGCATCTCGTCCGGCGAAACCGGCAACCTTGAAGCAGCGCTGGAACTCTGTGCAGATTGGCAAGACAACGATTGTCTGGATCTGCCTCGGCATGATTGCAGGCACGATGCTCATTGGCTTTACCCTGGGGGGCTGGCAGACGAGCAAGGCCGCGGCCGAGACGGCGACGACCACGGCCAATGATGCGGTTGTTCAGCGCCTGGCATCAATCTGTGTCGCCAATTTTCAGCAAGACCCCGCTAATGTCGAGAGACTTGAAGAACTGAAGGCAGGCAGCAGCTACGCACAACGAGATTATGTGGTCGAACAGGGGTGGGCCACCATGCCTGGCGACGAGCAAGCCGATAGCAAGGTTGCTGCTGCCTGCGCCAGATGGCTGACGCAACTTGAATGAGTATCCCGTGCGTGTTTCCATCCTCGAGCTGAATTGACGCTCGATGCACGCTGACGATTGTGGATGACAGTAAGATTACTGAGACCTTGAGATGGTTTGATAAAGAGGAGAATCAACGATGTTGCAACTGTTCCGAAAGTCGATTGCCGCAACCGCGATCGCGGCATTCATCTTCACCTTCCTGGCTCTGACGCCTGTATTGGCGGTAGAGGATCCTGGATATGGCCCTGATAGTGCGCAAACGCCCAGCTCGGGCTGGGTATCCATTGCCCCGGGTGAGAGCCAGTGGTATACGTTCCACTATGATTATGACCAGATTGATGAGGTCGCGACCGAAGTGTTTGTCGAAATGAAGACCCAGTACGAGGATGCCATGCGCTTCGAAGTGTGGACCCCACGCACCGTCCAGCATTGGGTCAACGGTGATGATAGAGATACGTGGAACCCTGTGGGGGGCGGCGCCAAGCTGAGCGACCAAACCGGTAAAGATGCCGACGACACCACCCTGATTTGGGCCAGCACGAGCGATGTATCGGAGACCTACTACGTAATCGTCACCAATGTCCGCGACTCCGACAGCAGCTATAAGCTGGAGATCTCCGGTGAAGACGTTAGCTTCCCCGGCATGGACATGCTTGCGGCGAATGCGACCGTACCGACCATAACGGCTTCGGCTGTGGCGAATGAGTCTGCTCCGGCTAGCGCGGAGCTGATGGCTGCCAACGGCGCTGGTCCTTCTGATGCCCTGACGGTCGGTGAGGATGCCGGCGTCTTGTCTGAAGGCGAGAGCCGTTGGTACGCCTTCAAGTATTCGTACGACAACAGCGATGATGCCGGTGCTCCGGCTGATGTGACCGTGTTCGTTACGGGCGCCACAGAGGATGCGTTGAGCTTCGAGGTTTGGAACCCGGCAACCGTCCAGCATTGGATCAATCAGGATAGCACCGATGACTGGAGCGCGGTTGGCGCCGGCTCCAAGTTGAGCAACGACCTCACGTTTGACAACAACGAACAGGGGACCTTGAGCAACCCGTATGAGAATGAGTTGATTTGGGTCGGCAGTTCGGCGGCGTCGGACACCTACTACGTGATCGTGACCAACGAGACCGGTCAGCCTCAGCAATTCGAACTCTCCATCACGGGCTCGAGCATTATTTTCTGAGTCGGTGGGTGGAAGTTGGAAAGAGCAAGCGCGTGGTAGCGTACGTGACTCAGAATCAAGTACCGTAAAATGTGGGAGCAACGCCCAGCGAGGCGTTGCTCCCACATTTTACGCGTCATGGTATCAGCTCACCTGACGCAGAAAACCTCTGGCGCTCCTGAACCGAACGATCTCAAGACAGATCACACCTGTGGCAATCCATAGATCTTCGTCACGTTTTCTGCGCGCCACGAATATTGAAGGATCCATGCCCGAATGGAAAAGTCATGTCGAATTCTTGCCTGGCTTGTTCGACGTACAAGTAGAGCATAGAATTACCGCCGTATGATTGCGTTTCCGATTCTGCCCGAGATTCGCTCTGTCTTGTGGCCCATCATTTGGTTTTGAGGAGATCAACAATGAAAGTTATGGTTTTGGTGAAGGCGACTCCAGAGTCAGAAGCGGGCGAAATGCCCAGTGAAGAAGTCCTGGCCGAGATGGGTCAGTATAACGAAGAATTGGTAAAAGCCGGCGTCATGCTGGCCGGCGAGGGGCTGCATCCCAGCGGTAAGGGGGTACGCATCTACTTCTCGGGCAAGGAAAAGAAGATCGTGGATGGACCCTTTGCCGAGACCAAGGAGCTCATCGCCGGCTTCTGGATGTGGCAGGTTCGCTCCATGGAAGAGGCTGTGGAGTGGGCCAAGCGCAGCCCCTTTCAGGCCGGAGCGCTTGAGCTGCGCCCGGTCTTCGAGGCAGATGACTTTGGTGAAGAATTCACGCCAGAACTGCGGGCGCAGGAGGAGCGTTTGCGGGCGCAGGAGGAGCGCCTGCGCGCACAGGCTGAAGAGCAGGCCAACAGGTAGGGCGCATGACGAACACGGCACGGCTCCAGCGCACAGTCGAGGCAATCTGGCGCATCGAGTCGCCGCGGCTGATTGCCGCCCTGACGCGACGGGTCCGTGATGTCGGGCTGGCGGAGGACTTTGCGCAAGACGCGCTCGTTGCCGCGCTGGAACAGTGGCCGGTTGAAGGCGTGCCGGACAATCCCGGCGCGTGGCTGATGACTGTATCCAAACGGCGGGCAATTGACTGGATGCGCCGTGACGAAACGTCGGTGCGAAAATACGCAGAACTTGCGCACCGCATGCAAGTGGAACAGGAGACAGATGCGGCAGGCGTGGAAAGCGCGGCCCTGGGGCTGGACGACGACCTGCTGCGTCTGATCTTCATCGCCTGCCACCCCGTGCTGTCGACGGATGCACGCGTAGCGCTCACCCTGCGCCTGCTGGGCGGCTTGACCACGGACGAGATCGCGCGCGCCTTCCTGGTCCCCACGCCGACCATCGCCCAGCGCATCACGCGCGCCAAGCGCACGTTGACTGCGGCGCAAATACCCTTTGAAACGCCGCAAGAAAATGAACGCGCTGCCCGCCTCGCGTCCGTCTTGGAAGTGATCTATCTGATCTTCAATGAAGGGTACGTAGCAACGGCCGGTGCAGACTGGATTCGCCCCTCGCTCTGCGAGGAGGCGCTCCGGCTCGGACGCGTCCTCGCACAGCTCACGCCGGACGACCCCGAAGTGCACGGGCTTGTCGCCCTCATGGAGCTCCAGGCCTCCCGGCTGCGGGCGCGCACGGGCCCTGCCGGCGAGCCGATCCTCCTCCTGGATCAGAAGCGGGCGCAATGGGATCACCTGCTGATACGGCGCGGGCTGACAGCCCTGGCACGGGCGGAGCGGCTCGGCGGTGCGCTTGGGTTCTACGCCCTGCAAGCCGCCATCGCAGCGTGCCATGCCCGCGCGCGCACGGCTGACGCGACCGACTGGGTGCGAATCGCCGCGCTGTACGACGCCCTGGCGCAACTGGCGCCATCCCCCGTCATTGAGCTAAACCGAGCGGTTGCCCTGGCCATGGCGTATGGACCCGAGGTTGGACTGGAACTGGTCGACCTGCTGCGCAACGAGCCAACCTTGGCGCATTATCATCTGCTGCCAAGCGTCCGTGGCGACTTGCTTGCAAAACTCGGCCGGGCCGAAGAAGCGTGTGCGGAATTCGAACATGCCGCAGCGTTGGCCCAGAATGAGCGGGAGCGTGCATTCTTGCTAGGCCGTGTCGAGACGTTGAAGGGCCCGCATTAAGACCTGTTACCCAACTGGAGAACGGCGTCGTTTCGCCGTAGCCGTCCGGGCGCATGCATGTGGGTAAAACTATGCCCCGCATGCTTTCATCCGCGTAACTAGAAGATCATGAAGAGGCTCAAGGCCAGTAAGACTGCTGCGGTGATTAACTTCATGGCGCGCTGCATCCACACCGTTTGGCAGGCGCGTCGGACCGGCTCAATCAGGTGAATCCATGTGCCGTACCAGACGAGGCGGAAGCAGATATGGGTGAGCCCGGCCAGCAATATGCCACGCTCTGCCGGGACATTGATAAACGTGTACTGCGAGAGGATGACCAAATAAAAAAGTGCGGTCTTGGGACTGAGTATTGTTGACATAAAACCGGACAGGGCGACGCGCATGGCGAGTGCAGGTTGCTGTGTGTTCTCTGGATTGGCCTGGATGGAACCGGCTTCAATCAATGCCATGACGCCCAGCGTGACCAGGAAGAGCGCGCCGGCGCCCTCCAGAATATCGATCCAGATCCCGTCAGTGGGGAGATAGATGCCCGCGCCAAGAGCGAGTAACGTGTAGCCGGCAACCGCGCCCGACCCGCCTAGAGCCGCCAAAAAGCCAAACCGACGCCCGTGAGACCAGGTTGTATCCAGAATCACGGTCGTAGACGTGCCGGGCATCATACTCATGGCGCAAATCATCCCGATCAATGCAACTGTCATGGCGCAGTCTCCCTCTATGTAGTCAATCGGCGTTGTCATCGTTGAAGGGCCCCTCAACGTGTCGTCCGTTGCATAGAAGGTAGCACGTAACGAGACGCAAGAATCTCAGAAGTTGCGCGATTCGTCTCAGATCTCATGGGGGTATACCGTACTTGGGGGGCTTGCTCTGGAGAAAGTGATGAGTCCGTTCGCACACCGCCCCCGCAATCGAATACACCTCGATGCCAGAGATCGCTTGCCTCTGAACCGGCGTTCGCAGTACCATTGCAGCGGGGGCGAACCCGGACTCCCAGATCCGAGCAGGACCGCACCCCGATATTTCCTACCGAACAAGGAGCTTTCAGTGAAGATTCAGTCTGTACGAGCCGTCCCCTTGGCGTGGCAGATGCCTGCAGATGGACATGGCTGAGTGTCCGACTACGGCCCGCGTAGCGAAACCCACGCCATCATCGTGCGCGTGGAGACGGATGAGGGGCCGGTGGGCGCTGGGGAGGTGCACCCCGGCTATGGACGCACGCGGGGCACTTGTCACAGCGCGGTTGCAATTGTCGAGCGTGAACTTGGCCCGGAGATTCTTGGCGAGGATCCGACACGGCCGGAGTATGTCTGGGAGAAGATGTACAATGGGCCGCGTACAGAATTGGCCATGACCTATGGGCACGCCGCGCCCCGGCTCAGCCGGCGCGGCATCACCGTCTGTGCAATGGGCGGCATTGACATGGCGCTGTGGGACATCTTCGCACAGTCGCTGGGCGTAACAATCTAAAAGCTGCTGAGCGGCGGCTATCGTAAGAAGATACCGCCTGGCTTGCGCCCTGACTGGGCGCCGGCAGCGTGAACTGTTCCACAATCAAAATCAGGGCAAGCCCCAACAGGCCGATGCCAAAGGAAACCGCCGGTGCATAGCCGCCGACCGCAAGCACAATTGCCGCTGTGAGCAGTATCAGCAGCAGGCGCACAAACAAGATCCGGCTTGATGCGCGCCAGGCCACTGCCGCCATTCCACCGACGAAAAGGAGCAAGCCAACGGCCAGCGCAGCGCGGGCAGCCACCGAGAGAGCTTCATCTGGATGCAGTGCAGCCTCTTCAATGGCGACGGCATAGGCAATGACGCCCAACATCATGGGGAAATGGAGGAGGCTGAAGGCATCGCGAGAGATGCGCGTGCACATCACTACCACCGAGCAGTCGTGCGCAGGGCACAGTCTTTGCCGCCGTCCGCAGCAGAGCCAAGTCAATCCATCAGGAAGGCGAGAAAGGTCGCCTCTTCCTGGGTGACGCGACGACCGGCAATGAGCAGGCCGGACATTGCCTCGCCATCGCCGATGGCGAAGACCCGCAACTCACCGAGAGTCGGGTCGTCAAAAACAGCCGCCAATGCCGCCGGGTCGTTGTCAAGCACCATCTCCGCGGCCGACCTGGCACTGGCGTCGTCCAACCCTCGCAACTCGCCGACAACATTCTTTTTGGCCGACAATGGCCGCGCGTACACCTCGCGCCATGGGCCCATCCATGCATCAGCGCCGTAGCGGCTCCAGAGGTCGCCGACGAAATTGCGATAGACGGCCTGCGCCGCGTCGTCAAGCGCCTGGTCGGGCGCCACGGACTGATTGAAGACCGCACTGCCAAACGCTGCCTGGCTGGGCGGTCCATAGGCTGCCGTCAGCTTGGCGACGGCGTCTGTTGGGGGGATCGATTGAGCGGGCATGGTCTCTTCACTTTCTGTAAGCGCTGGCGTGCCAAGGGTTTCTGGGGCTCAATCAACTGTACTACGTGCGACAACGTAGCCGCCATCGACGCGCAAGACGCTGCCTGTAATGTAGTCGGCGTCGTCACTGGCCAGAAATGCTGCGGCTTTGCCGATGTCGTCCGGCGTGCCGATGCGGCCCCACGGCAGCAGACGACCGTTCGCCTGCAGCTCTGCCTCGCTGTAGAACGCACGCTCGCCCGGTGTGTCGATCCAGCCGGGCGCGACGACGTTGACGTTGATGCGCTGTTCTGCCAGTTCCACAGCCAGCGTCATGGCGAACTGGTTGATCGCGGCCTTGGCCATATTGTACGCTGCGCAGCGCGCCGCCGCTACCTCCGCCTGGACCGAACTAATGACGACGATCTTGCCGCGGCTGCGCCGATTCGGCGCTTGCTTCACCATCTGCTGCGCCGCCATCTGACAGACATGAAAGACGCCGAACTGCGTAACCTCCAGCGTGCTGAGGACGCCGGCCCAATCCGCTTCGACTACCGGCTCGCGAACGGAATAGGCGGCGTTGGAGACGACGATATCAATGCGCCCAAATTGCTCGACCACGCCTGCAAACATGGCTGCCACCGCCGCACGATCGGCAACGTCAGCCGGCCAAGAGAGGGCATCCTGGCCCAGCGCCTGAAGCGACGCCACGACCTCTGCCGCCGCCTCGGCATGGGCACGATCGTTGACGACGACTGTGGCGCCTTCTTCTGCCAAAGCTTGGGCGATCCCGCGCCCGATGCCCTGAGCCGCGCCGGTGACCAGGGCAATCTTCCCTTCAAGTCTCTTCATGATCGGCCTCCGTCTCTGTGCGCTCCCTGCTTGGCAGGAAAATTTGGGTCAGATCGGTTGTCCGAGCTGACCGCGACCGTGTGGCCCGAGTGCTAGAGCACGCCATATTTCTCAAACACCTCGCGTAGCGTCGCCCCGTTGCGCAGCTCTTCGCGCGTGATGTTCTCGCCTTCGACCTTAGCCAGGGCCCGCTCAATCACCTCTCTGGCCGCGTCCTGGGGAATGACGATGACGCCATCCAGATCGCCAAAGATGATGTCGCCGGGCCGAACGATGACGCCGCCGCAGTTGACGGGACAATCATAGTCGATCACCGTGCTGCGACCGGCCGAGTCGACGGGGTGCATGCCGGTGGCGAAGACGGGAAACCCCATCGCGCGGATCAGCTTGACGTCGCGCGCATAGCCGTCGATGATGGCCCCATTTGCGCCGCGTGCCGTCGACGCCGTGGAGAGCAACTCACCCCACAAACAGGTGCGCGTCGACTGCTGGGTGGAGGCCACCATGACATCACCCGGCTGCAGGCTGTCGACTGCGGCGATCTCCTTTTCGTAGGCGTTTTCCTCGAACTCGTAAACGTCGACCGATTGCATCGTGCAGGCGCGCCCAACCACCACCGCCTCGGGGAAGAGCGGCCGAATGTCGGCGCGCATGGCCTGCTGACGATAGCCGACCTGATCCAGCGCGTCGCAGAGCACGGCCGCGTACAGCCGCTCTTTCATCATGGCAAAGAGCGCCGATGGGTTTTCGAATGGGATCATGGGCTTCCTCCTGTAGCAAGCCGCGAACGCGAAGGCACGGACGCCTCAACAGGGAACCGCGTTGCTTTGCAGCCGGCGAATAAACGTTTGCCAGACGCCGTGACGAAGACGAGTGGCTTCGGGACGGCGTCTGGCAAGATTGATTGTAGTCTGCAAGCGTATGTTTACGCTTTAATGGCGCCCGCTGTCAAGCCGGAGACGAACTGGCGTAGCGCGAACATGAAGACAATCAGCAGTGGAATCGATGCGATGACATAGCCGGCAAAGAGGGGGCCCCATTCCGTTTCGAAGCTGGACGAAAACTGGACCAGCCCCTGGGCCAGGGGCATCCACTCGCGACTGGTGATCGTCACCAGCGGCCAAATCAGGTCGTTCCAGGTTGCGATGAGGCTTGTAATGGCTACGGTGGCCAGCATCGGTCGCGCCAGCGGCAGGGCGATCTGGGCAAAGACCTGTCGATCGGCGGCGCCATCCACCTTGGCCGCGTCAAAGAGCGCCTGCGGAATCGACTCGAAATAGCTGCGCATGAGCCAAGTGCTCAGCACGAGTCCCGTGGAGGTCCAGGGAATAATCAGGGCCAGGGGCTGGTTGAGAATCCCCAAGTTGCGCACAAGCACAAAGCGGGGCGCAAGGGTCAGAACGCCCGGCACCATCATGAGGCTGATAAAGAGATAGAAGAGCGCCTGCTTGCCGGGAAACTTGTAGCGGGCAAAGACAAAACCGGTGATGCTGGAGAGCGCAGCAACGAAGAAGATGGTGGCAGATGAGTAAACGATACTGTTGAGGATCGGGCGGTAGAGGCGATCAAAAGCAATGGCATAGTTGACAAAGTTCAGGGGCAGCGCGGGACCCCAAAACGACTGATAGAACTGCGTATTGTTCTTGAACGAGGAAATGACGATGATTACCAGCGGGAAAAAGGTGAGGACGCCGAAAAAGAGCAATCCCACCTGCAAAGGAAGATCGTGTCGAAAGGCGGCCGCACTGCGTTTTCGGACGGTTGTTATGCTCATGCTTAGAGGTCCTGGTCGTTGCCGACGTAGCGAATGTTGATCACGGTCAGCGTCATCATGATGACGAAGAGAATGACGCCGATCGCCGAGGCGTAGCCGAATTCAAGAAAGTTGAAGGCAGAGTGGTAGAGGTGGAGCGCCGGCACCATGGTTGAGTAGCCGGGTCCGCCATCCGTCAACACCAAGAAGAGATCGAAGCGCTGCGTCATGAAAATGGCCGTCAGGATGATGGCCAGCTTGATCTGAGGCATGGCCATGGGAATATCGATGTAGCGGATGCGCTTGAGCAATCCGGCGCCGTCGAGTTGCGAACTCTCGATCACCTCTTGGGAAATGGCCTGCAGCCCGCCCAGGATGATCAGAAACTGCAAGGTTGGCAGCCACGGAAAACGCACAAAAGCAATCGACCAGATGGCAAGATTTGGATCGGCGAGCCAGGCGTTGGTCAAAGACTCAAGACCGACTGCGGTGAGGAACTGATTGAGCAGGCCCACCTGCGGATTGTAGATAAAGCGCCAGATCAGTACCATCACCAGATAGGGCACAACCATGGGGATGACAAAAATCAATTTCCAGCGATAGGCCCACCCTGTGCTGCGTAGATTGACGATCATCTCGGCGGCGATGAAGGGGAAGAGGGTCTGAAAGATAATGCGAAAGATGACAAAGAAGGCAACGTTCTTGAGCGAGACCAGGAAGGCGCGGTCATGCATCAAGTTTTCATAGTTCATCATGCCGACGAACTTATGGACCTTGCCACCGTTCCAGAGAAAGAATGAGTTGTAGAAGGCTGAGCCCGCCGGGTACCAGTCGAAGGTGAGCACGACCAACAATGCCGGCAGGAGTGCCAAGTAGACATAACGATTCTTGATGATACGCTTCAAGAGAGATTGTGAGCTGCTACTGACAGGTGCGTAACTGCTGGTCTGTTTCGTAATGGGGACGTTCGCCATCGTGGTCTTCCCGTAGAGTTGAGCGGCATGAGCGCCGGAATTGGGTCGGCTCCCAGCGATGTGGAAGCCGACCCATAGGCAGGCAGATGCATGCGAACGCGCTGCTTAGCCCGTTGCCTCGCGCATCAGCCCGTGTGTGCCAGCCTGCCGCTTACTGAAGCTGGAAATCACACGTCCAGTCGTTTTCGGCGATGACCTTTGCGGCTTCGGATGTCATCAGGCGATCTTGCGCGGCGATGAGTTCATCCTTGGAAATCTGATCGGTGAAGTACTCCTGCATCAGGCGGCGATGCTCTTCGCCATAGCGCTTGGTCAAGCGCGGATCGGGATCCTTGAGCGCACGAATGGGCAGGTCCAGGAAGGCGGCGAGCGGCTGCAGCGCATCCGGCACGTCCAGCCCGAGCAGCGTCGGCACCGAGCGCGGCGCATCCGAGACAACGCGCGACCATTGGGGCTGTGCGGTCAGGTACATGAGGAAGTCGACGACTTCATCCGTAATGCCTTCGCGTTGCGCCCGATCGGTCACGGCATAGCCGGCCGTGAAGCCGCCAACCAGGTATGCTGTGTCGACGTTGCTGGCGAATTCAGAGGTGGTCGCCCCCAGCGGCGGGAAGTAGCTGACGCCAAACTCGAAGTCCGAATCGCGCAGCACCCGCGACATATCTACCGCCGCGTTGGCCAGCATGATGGGCGTTTCTCCCGTAATGAAGAGGCGATAGGCCTCGTCGGGCGTAGCAGAAGAATAGCCCTCAATCCAGTAGGGTTCGTATTCGCTGAGCACATCGATCCATGCCGAGAACTCAGGGTCACTGGCGCTCATGATACCGTTCTGGATGGCGCAGGCCATCTCTTTCTGGTTCAAGGCATGCCAGGATGCGTCGGGCTCCCACATGCTCTCAATCTTGTCGCGGTAGAGGCTGGTCAGCGTGACGCCGTCGATCCAGTTGTAGTTGAAGGGTGTGGCCGTGCTCATGGAGAGCGCAAGGGGCTCATAGCCGGCCTCCTGGATGATGGCCATGTCTTCCATCATGTCGGCCCAGTCGGTCCACAGCGAGGTCTCTGTCACAAACTCAGTCGGCAGACCAAGCTCTTCAAAGATCTCTTTGTTGTAGAAGTAGCCAACGGCCACCGCATCCACGGTCGTTACATATTGGTTGCCGCTTGAGTGCAGCGTTGTGTCCCAGACCACTTCGGGGATCGATTCCCGCCACTTCTCGTGGCCCGGGGTGCCTTCCGGGATATAGGGGTTGGGCTGCTCGATGTAGTCATTGAGCGGCACATACCAACCGTTGCCCTCTTCTTGCCAGACGCGGATGTAGTTGTTGTTGATGATGTGGGGCTCCGTGCCGCCCTGGAAGACCGTGACGCGCCAGGTGTCCTCCGAAACGCTTTGCGGTATTTCGATCAGCTCAATCTCCACATTGGGATTGGCTGCTTCATACTCCGCAACCAGATCATTCAGAGCCATGGGCGGATTCGGGTTGTCTGCCGTGGGTTCCGTGGGGTAGTATGCGCCCGGTGCGATACTGATGGTAATCTTATCGCCTGTCGATTGGGCGCCTTCTTCAGACGGGGCCGCTGCCGGCGCTGCACAGCCGGCCAGGACTGCCATGATCAGGATGGCAAAACCGGCCAACAACATGAGCTTTCTTGGACCGCGCGCGTGTTTCACGAACTTCCTCCTTTGATAGAGCGGGAAAACAACTGTTGATGTCCTCAAACTGGCGCAACTGGAACAACTGCATGGGGATTGGCGTTTGCGCTGAAACTAGCAAACCTCCTCGTTGGCCGGGCAATAATCGCCAAGGTCACTGTATGCACCAACTATCGATTCGAGCCTTCTGCTTTCAATGCGAAGCGATTCTTGTCTGGCAGCGAGGAATTATCGTACGCCGGGGCGAACAATAACATAGCCATCAGGTATTGTCAAACCATTTCGAATGTTCTGCGTTGGGTGTGAAAGCGAACTTCCGAAGCATTTCTATAAGAGCAAGCTATGGAAGTTCTTCGCCGGCACCTTCCGTAGTCTGTCGGAATCAATTCTACCAAAGGGGGAAGCATGCGCGAGCCGGACGTATTCATCAAGGCGGAGCAAGCGTTGCAACGCGTTGTCGAACAGATTCAGGATGAACAGTGGGATATGGTCATGCCGCCTGATTTCCCCATGCGGCCGGCTGACCATCCCGTGACCCTGCGCGAGATCATCAACTACCACGCCTATGACGATGCCTGGGTGCCGGACATGCTTGCCGGGCTCACCATGGACGAAGCCGGCCGCGATCAGTTTGATGGTGACCTGCTGGGAGAGGATCCCAAGGCCAGCTTTGCGGCCATTGTGGACAAGGCCTGCGCTGCTGCTGCAGCGCTTCCTGATGCCGACCTGGACCGGATCGTGCACTGCTCGTTTGGTGACTTTTCGGCGCGCGAATACTTCTGGCAGATCAATTCATTTCGGGCGTTGCGCGCCCACGACATAGCCAGGGTGATTGGCGTCGATACGACCCTGCCCGTTGATTTGGTGCAGGGCGTGTGGGACGAGGTCAGTCCCCATGCCGAAGAGTGGCGACAGATTGGGGTCTTTGGTCCCAAGGTGGAAGCGCCGGCCGATGCAACCCTGCAAGACCAACTGCTTGGCCTCACAGGGCGCGTTCCCTAATTAAATCGACAGCGTATGCTCTACAGTGTTGGTTTAGACTGAAATCTCTACGAAAACATGACTTTCAGTTATGCGACCGCAGTTATGCGACCGCAGTTATGCGACCGCAGTTATGCGACCGCCTCTGCCTTCGACAGGCTCAGGCGGCGGCTACCAAGTGGCTCAGGCTGAGCCTGCTTGGAGTGAGCCTGTCGAAGTGTCGAAGGCCGGGTCTACCGCAAGGCCTTGCAAAACCAATGTTCGCGTCGAACCTTCAGTCTAGGAGGGAGCGTGCTGCTGATCCGCCTCTGCGGGAACCGCATTGGGCGGCGGCAGGATGACCTCCCAAGGACGTTGGCGCACTTCCTGCCAGTAGGCGCTGGCGATGGCGCGAACGCTGCCCAGTCGGATGCGGCGCGAGCGCATGGCCACGTATAGGGCCAAGGCAAAGCTGACCGTCAGATTGACAACGCCGATCATGAGCGCAAAGAGAATGTACTCTGCAAAGATCCAGATGCTGGGCTGGAGTACGGTCGATGCATAACCGACATTGGCGACCGAGAAGGCTACGTGGCGGATGTCGAGCGGCAGGCCGGTCAGATAGCCGATGTAGCCCGTGACGCCGAGCATGACGCCAAAGAAGAAGTTGCCGAGCAGCGCCCCGAAGTTTCCGCCTATGTAGTCAGCGAAACGGTTGCGCCTGTCTGGCGACATGGTGCGCTGAAGCAAGGGATGCCTGCGAATGCGCTCCGGCAGATCGAGGTAGAGGCATCGATTGTCATAGTAGCCTGCCACCAGGCCGGAAACGAAGAGCCAGACGCCGGCAATTGCGGCATAGAAGAGCGCCGGGCTGGTAAATGGGTTCTGGCCGGCCATCAACTCTACAGCCTTGCTCTCTTTCATCATCGCGCCGCCGGTCAGGGCGCTGATCGCAAAGCCGATCAGGAGCGCTACCGGGAGCGCAGCGAGCACATTGCCCGATATGGCGGCAAACTGAGAGCGACCGACGTCGATAATCAGCTGGGCCAGATCTTTGCGATCGGCCATACCGTTGTGTGCGTGTTCCAGCTGGTGGGCGAAGTATGCTGCCGTCATGGCCGGCTGCTTGGTTGCCACCGTGAAGTGAAACATGTGGATGATGACGAAGCCCAGGCCATAGTTGAGGCTAACCCAAAGCGTGGTCCAGCCCATGGGCAGGTCCAGCGCCACAATCTGAATCTTGATCAGCGCCATGAGCGCGATGAAGACGCCGGCCCCGAGGCCCCGTTTCATCATCTCCGCATATTCTCGCCGATCTTTTGTGACGTAATGTTCGCCGGTTTCGCTTGCTTGGTTGGTGACGCTTTTGGCCAACAGATAGCTGGTCTGGCGCAGGAGGTTGTTGACGCTGTTTTCTTCACTCTGCTGCCGCACCAACTGGCGAAAGAGGGCCAGGCTACGCGTCTGAATCTCTTCTGGGTTGTCGGCGGTAAGAATCGCCAGCAGCGTGCGGATCCGCGCCATGATCTGTTCCAGCCGTTCCAGGAGATAGGTGAGCTGCAGGTCGCTGCCTTTGCTCAAGGCCAGCTGGCGAAATCGTTTGACCTGCTGTGCACATTGCTCCAACATCACCCAAGCGTGGGAAGCATCGATCTCTTCGCTGGCGACCGTTGGGATCAGGCGCGACCGGCATGCCGTAACGAAGCGACTGATCTCTCGTTCCTGGGCAATGAAATTTGAGTCAAAATCTGCAATTGTGGGGTCCAGACGCAGGAGCTCGTCTTCCATCTCTTCGGCTGCTAACCAGATGGAGAGCATTTCCAATGCGTACAGCGCTTCATCCACAAGATGGCGCTTGACCTTGTCGCTGGATTCGGACGGAAGTAAGGCGCCGTACAGCTGGATCCAGGCTTCATCCGGCAGTGCCTCGACCCATTCTGGATCGCCGGGTTGATCAAAGACCTGCTCAATCAGATTCTTGGCACTGAAAATTACCGGGGGCGCCGGCGCCAGTTTATTATACACCCGTCGCCGCAGCTCGGATGCGAAGCGCCGGCGCGGCAAGATGCCCGTATCGCTGTAGAGAGGAAGAAAGCGTAGGTTGGTGATAAATTTGCGCACTTTGGTACGAATTTGCGCTGCTGCCTCAGGATGCTGCGCCATGTCTTGGGCAAAACGCTGAATTTTTTCTTCAACTTCGTCAATCTGCGTAACGTTTTCGGGGCGTAACCAGTCAATAACGGTACAGAGTATGGTTAGCTCATCATCTTGTTGGGCCAGTTCGGCCAGGTTAGGTTTGTGCATCTCCATGGGAGGCGCCTCCTTTTTGCGTTTGAGTTCTGCGTGGACGGCCCGCAACATGGCCAGCGGAATGCCTGCGCTGCCTAAGGGCGGAAAATCATTGCGCGCGCCATCCTTTACGCTTATCAAGTATAGGGCAGAAAAGCGCAAATTGACGTGAGCTAGATTGCTTATGGTGTGCAAACCTTCGACAATTCGTGATATTTGTTCACATTCGGCGTCAAGTCTGGCGTCGTCAACGCAGTCGCCTACGCTTTTTCATCGGGCCGCAGTAGGCAAGGCGCGCTAGTGCGTGCCATACGGTTGCGTACATATGGCCACGCAATTGACCAATTTTATTGACGATTTGTGCAATTTGCACTAAATTGTTGTGATATCGAATTCAAACTTAGAGCGTCAGCCCTTGTGTACTACTGGATGAACGTCCAGAGTGGCGCTTGCTCGTCGCCTTTTTTTAAGTTTTTCTAAACCCTGGAGTATGAAATGGGCCATCCTATTCACCGCCCTACCGTAGTTCGCATCCTGCGTCTTACCCTGTTGGTCTCTCTGCTGACCACGTTGATCGCTCCCTATGAGACAAGTGCACACGCGGCGAGTCTCGCCATCAGCTTGCCTGATGGCGCAATCAGCGTGACCGATTCCTATGAAGAGGGAGCGGTGAAGCCAATACTCGAGTGTGTTGCCGATGTTGGGGATTCGGTCTATGAGGCCCGTTTCGGCTATCTCAATGAAAACGTCGAACCCATAACCATTCCGATTGGCGACGACAATAAGTTTTCACCTGCGCCGGTGAACCGTGGCCAATCCACTGAATTTTTGCCCGGCCGCGTTGTCAATGCCTTCAGCGTCGATTTCACCGGCGACAATCTCGTCTGGACCTTGGAGGGGCCTGACGATAGGCGTCGCACGGCCACGGCTTCGGCTGGCTCGACGCGCTGCGCACCGACCGGTCCCAACAATACGTCGTGGCCCAACGCGCTGGACATAGATCTGGTCGGTAGCCCGGCCGGGGGCGCTCCCCGGGTCATCCAGTTTGACGAGGCGCAGACGGGGGTCGTCACGGGGTATCTGGAAGAGCTCGGTGAGTCCCGCTGGTACAAGTTCGCCGTACAGCCCAATAGCCAGGCAACGATCACGCTGCAGGATCTGCCGGCTGACTACAATCTCACAGTCTATCGCGACATTCAGGCGGCGTACAACGACTTGCTCCTAGCGCAGGATGACCTGACTTTGCTCAACGCAGAATTTGCGCCCGAAGCCTTCAGTCCTGAAGCTTTCTCACCGGAAGCGTTCAGCCCTGAGGCCTTCTCCCCCGAAGCCTTCTCGCCGGAGGCCTTCAGTCCCGAAGCCTTCAGCCCGCTTGTCTTTGCACCGGAGGCCTTCAGTCCGGAGGCCTTTAGCCCCGAGGCGTTCTCACCAGAAGCCTTTAGCCCCGAGGCCTTTAGCCCCGAAGCCTTTAGTCCCGAGGCCTTCAGCCCTGAGGCGTTTAGCCCCGAAGCTTTCTCGCCTGAGGCCTTCAGCCCGGAGGCCTTTTCCGCGGCCCAGTCCAAAAACATTCTGGGCGTGTCCTCCTTCCTGGGTCTGACCGCAGAGGGGCTCATCCTCAATACGTGGAACAACACCGGCGATTTCTATGTGCGCGTCAGTGGACGCAACGGCGCCTTTAGCCTGGCTTCGCCCTATACGCTCACGGTAACGCTGAGCAGTGGCGCCTGCCTCGGCGTCTCGGCAGAGTTGCCGCCCTCTTCGCTAACGCCCGCGAACGGCGGTTTTGATACGCTGATTCTGGCTGATCTTGGCCGCCTGGACGGCGACACGGCCGAGCTGCAGGCGCGCCTGGACACGTTTGCTGCCCGAGCCGAAATTGCCGGCACGATTATCGATGTAGGCGCGGACGCCCGCGTCATCGCCGCCAACGCGCAGGCGGACGCCAACCCTGCCTGTCCCTATGCCAAGAATCTCGTGGCCGATGCGATTGAGGAAATCGTCGACGCCTACTGGGAACTGAACCCACTCAAGTATATCGTCATCGTGGGCGGGGACAACGTCATCCCCTTCTTCCGCTACCCGGATCAGGCGCTGCTGGCGCCGGAACAGAACTACGTGCCGCCGGTGCGCGACTTCACGGCCTCGCAAGCCAGCCTGCGGCTGAGTTATGTGTTGGGACAGGATGAGTATGGTTCGCGTTTCGATTTGAGCACCGGCGCCGACCTCTTGCCCATCCCCCAGCTCGGCGTCGGGCGTCTGGTCGAGACGCCGGCCGAAATTACGACCATGCTTGACGCCTATCTCTCTACTGCCGCCGGGGTCGTGGCCACGCCGGACAGCGCCTTGGTCACGGGATACGATTTCCTCGACGACGCGGCCCTGGCCGTGGAGAGCGAGCTGGCTGCCGGGATTGGAACCTCGATCAACACGCTGCTGACGCCCGGCGACGTCGCGCCGACCGACCCGAGTTCGTGGACGGCCGACGATCTGCGTAGTGCACTCCTGGGTCAGCGCAACGATCTCATCTTCCTGGCCGGCCATTTCAGCGCCAGCGGCGCACTGGCCGCCGACTATTCGACGCGGCTCAGCGCCGGCGAGGTGGCCCTCTCCTTGGTAGATCTGACCAACGCGCTGATCTACAGCGCGGGCTGTCATTCCGGCTACAACGTTGTCAACGAGCACGCCGTGCCCAACCTGACCGAGCAGCCGGACTGGGCCCAGGCTTTTGCCCGGAAGGGTGCGACCTTCATTGGCGGGACGGGCTATCAGTATGGTGACACCGAGTTCATCGAATATGGCGAACGTCTCTACCTCGAATTCACGCGTCAGCTGCGGCTGGGCACGGGACCGGTCGCGATCGGCACGGCGTTAGCCGATGCCAAGCGCGTCTACCTGGCCGAGACGCCCGAATTGCGCGGCATCCACGAGAAGACGATCATTCAGTCCACGCTCTTTGGTCTGCCCATGCTCAGCGTCGACCTGCCGGCCGGCCGCATCTCAGATCCGGCTGCGCGTGCCATGGCCACGAGTACCACCGGCTATCTGACCGATCCTGGCGCTACACTGGGCCTGAGCTACGCAGACGTGACGGTAGCGCCGAGTCTGACGCGGCAAGATATCGACCTGACAAACATCGCCGATAACAGTACCCAGACTGCAACCTATTGGACCGGCGCCGACGGCACGATTACCAATCCGGCCGAGCCTGTGCTGCCCTTGGAGGTAGTTGATGCCACGGTAGAGAACACGACGCTGCGCGGGGTTGGCTTCCGCGGGGGCGACTTTGAGGATATCCCAAACCTGGTGCCGCTAACCGGCGCGCCGGCTACGGAGATTCGCGGCGTCCATGGCTTCTTCTTTACCGAGACCTTCTACCCCGTGCGGACCTGGAGCGTCAACTATATTGGCGCACTGATTGACGGGATTACGCGGCTCAACGTGACGCCGCTGCAGGTTATTTCGAGTCCTGCAAACCCCATGCTGAGCATTGCGCGCAAGTTTACAAACCTTGACTTCCGCCTCTTCTATAGCAACAACACAGTATCATACAACGGCAACCGGCCGAGCCTGGCCGCACGCCCCACCATCGTCAACATCGCCGCCGAAGTCGTCGACAACAATGGCAACGACGAGGTGCAGTTCCAGATTACGACCGTGGGCGACCCCTCGGCGGGCATACAAGAAGTCTGGATCACCTATACGGGCGACGGTTCGTTCGCAAATAAGTGGCAGTCCCTCGATCTGGTGCAGGATGCAACGGAGTCTGCGCTTTGGACAGGAACGCTGCCGCTGGGCGCATCGACCCCTTCGGCGTTCCGCTTTATGGTGCAGGCCGTCAACGGCGTGGGCCTGGTAAGCCTGGACCTCAATCTGGGCGCGTACTACAATCTGACCGATGATCTGACCAACCCGGCGCCGCCCGTTCGGACTGCAACCAGCGTGACATTGCAGTCGCCGCTGCCGACGTCGGGGCGCTATGGCGAGACCGTAACGCTGAGCGCTTTGCTCGTCGACGACACGGACGCGCCCCTTGCCAACCAGCGTGTGACCTTCAGCCTTGGCTCGCAGCAGCGCTCTGTCTTCACCGATGGCGACGGGATTGCGGCCATTGACTACCCGCTCTATGCTTCGCCCAATACCTATGATCTGCGCGCCTCCTATGCAGGCAATGCGACCTACGCGCCTTCGTTTGATGAGGCGAGCTTTCTCCTGGAGAAACAGGACACTGACTTGACACCTGAGCAACCCGCGCCTAGCGTACCAGTCGGACAAGACAGTGGCATCGTTGTGACATTAGCCGACGACCTTGGGCGACCGCTGAGTCAAGAGACCGTGATCTTCACCGTCATCAGTCAGAGCGCTGCCGCCAGCCGGAGCCTGGCGGCCAACCAGGACACGGCCTTCAGCATTCCGATCATCACCGATTATGCCGGGCGTGCGCCCCTGGGTATCGTGCCGCTGCCACCCGGCATCTATTCGGTAAATGCCTATTTTAGCGGGACCGTGCCGCTGCTGCCCGACGGGACGCTGGTGCTCGTGAATGAACTCTACAATTCAACGACATCCTCTACACTTACCATCGAATTCACCGATGGCACGGTGCCCGTGACGCTGGGCTGGTTCCTGGCTGCGCGCGCCGGCGCCGGCGTCGTCGACTTCCACTGGCAAACTGCGACCGAGACGGGCACAGCCGGCTTCAATCTGCTGGCAGAAGGCGCGGACGGCGCCCGCAACCAAGTCAATCCCACGCTGATCCAATCGGCTGCAATTGACTCGGTGGAGCCGCTCGACTACCGCTACGCTGCCGTGACGGACAGCTCCTCCTTCTATCTGGAAGAGGTGAGCATCGAAGGCAAGCGGGTCGAGTATGGCCCCTTCGAGCTCGGCGTCGAGTTCGGCAGCTACAGCCTGCCCAGCAACGTCGAACTGAGCGAGCGGGTCTGGTTGCCATTGGTGATGGAAGAGTAGGGCACGCCTGCAACAATAGAAGAGCGCCGTACGCACAACTTGCTTGCGTACGGCGCTCTTTTTGTTTTTGACCACGCAATAATCCATCCCTGCCGGCTTCTCTATGCGACCGTCATGGCCTCGCGGATGGCCTCAGCCGGGGCGAGTGTCTGTCCGGCCGCGGTGGCGGACGCCTGCTCGTCCTCGCTCAATGCCGCCCGGGCCGGTTCGAGCAGTTCCTCGAGGCGTTCCTGCTCTGCTGTGGAAAGGGGCGCACCGATGGTATCGCGCAGCGCCGCTGCCGCACCCGCCAGGCGCAACGCTCGCGCCGGTTGCTCTGGCGCGGACAGGGCGGCGAATGACTCCAAGATAAAGGCGATTGCCCGCTGTTCCCCCAGCGTGCGGTTGATCTCCAGGCTCTCGGCGAGGCAGGCGCGTGCGGCAGCGGTGTCGCCCATATCGAGCGCCACTTCGGCAAGGCTGGTGAGGGTATTGGCAATCGACCACTTATCGCCCAACAGGCGGGTGATTTCCAGACTCTCCTCCAGCTGCGTGCGGGCTGTGATGAAGTCGCTGCGGTAGCGGGCAAGCAGGCCCAGGTTATTCAGGGAATTGGCGATCGCCCAACGATCGCCAACGAGGCGGCGAATGCTCAGGCTCTCTTCATAGAGTTGCTGCGCACGTGCATAGTCATCTTCGAACCGGGCCAAAATGCCGAGATTGCTCAGCAAACTGGCAACGTTGGGTTTGTCGTCCAGCTGTTGACGAATCGTGAGGCTGCGCTCATAGCGCTCACGCGCCTGCTCATACTCGCCCTGCTGTGCCGCCAATGTGCCGAGGTAGTGGAGCGCCTGGCCCACGCCGGCCCGATCATCCTGTGCCTCGAAATTGGCTCGTGCGCGCTCTAACCAGTCGGCCGCATCGTCATAGCGGCCCTGCTTGCGCAACAACTCGCCCATGGCCGCTTCGCATCGGCTCTGCAACTCCGGCGCGTGAGGATCATCCAGCTCTTCTGCAGTCTCAAGGGCCGCAGCGTAGAGTTCTTCGACCGCCTCCCACTGGCCATCCAGCTCCAGCACCTGACCGAGTTTGAGCATCGTTTCTACGCGCTCAACCCCAAAGTCTGGCCCAGGCAATAGCGGCAGCGCCCGCTGATAGTAGTCGATCGCCGTCGCTATGGCGTAGTTTGCTTGTGCCGCATCGCCCGCGTGCAGGAAGTAGGTGCGTTGCTTGTCTTTGTTTTCGCTGCGCCCATAGTGATAGGCCAGCAGATCCAAATACTCTTCTTCAAGCAGAGCGGGATAGGTGCGTTCAATGAACTGGCCAAACTGCTCGTGCATTGTCGCACGGATGACGAAAGGCAAGCTCTCATAGGCCACGCTTTGCGTGATGAGCTGCTTGAAGAGATAGGCAAGCTCCGGTTCCGTATAGTCGCGCTGGGTGATTTCCTGGCGCGTCAATTGGCGTAGCTGGCTCTGCACGCGTTTCAGATCGCCAAGTTCCGGATAGGTGCCGTAGAGCCATGGGACGTGAAAGACGCGTCCGATGACGCTGGCGACCTTGAGAATGGACTTCTGGTCTTCGCCAAGCTGGTCGAGGCGGCTCAAGACCAGCTGGTGCAGGCTGTCGGGCAGATCCGCCTGCGTCGCCGCTCCTTGGAAGTGCAGATAATTGATCAACTCTTCGACGTAGAAGGGGTTGCCTTCGGCCTGCTCAATGATGCGTCGCCGCAGCTCTTCGGTCAGATTGAGATCGCCGCCGTCCTCGGCTGCGTTGACGCTCAGTTGCGCAACCTTTTGCTCCATCAGCTGCGCGCTTTCGGTCTCCGTCAGCTCATGCAGCTGAATCTCTCGATAGGTTGGCAGGGAGTCTATCCAGTTCTCCTGCCGCCGCTTGCGCTGGCGCGGCCGGTAGCTAATCAGCAGCAGCACAGGGCGGTCGGCAATCGCGCGCCCAATCGCTTCCAGCAGGTCAAAGGAGAGCTGATCCAGCCAGTGGCAATCCTCAAGCGCAACTAGTAGCGGACGTTGACTGGCGAGCTGACGCAAACAATCAACCAGGAGCGCTTCGAGGGAAGTCTTGCGCAGCTTGGCATCCAACGCTTGCGTCAATTCATTCTGGGGGATGGGGATGTCAAGCACGGGCGTCAGCAAGGGTTGGCGCATGACAAGCGAGGGGTCAATCGCGGCCAGGCTCTCTTGCAGCCCTGCCACCTGTTCTGCAACGGGGCGGGTGGCGTCGACTCCTAGCAGCTCGCGCCAGATGGGTTTCCACACAAGGTAGCTGCTGTTGATGCCATGGGATTCGCACTCGCTGCCGACAATCGCAAAGCCCCGCTCTTGTGCTGCTTTGACCGCTTCCGCAATTAAGCGCGATTTGCCCAGTCCAGCCGCGCCCGTGACCGCGACCACTTGCCCCTCACCCTTCAGGACGCCATCCAGCGCCTCTGTGATCAGGCGGGCTTCCGCTTCGCGGCCGACCAGCGGCAAGTTATAGGCGGGCAGGGGCAGATTGATCGATTGTGCGGCCTGGACGCCCTCCAGGCGAAAGACGGTCAGCGGCTGCTGCCGTCCTTTCACTGCCAAGGGCGGGAGCGACTCAAAGACAAAATTACCCGCGATCGCCTGTTGGGCGGTGATGCTCATGAAAATCTGACCCGGTGCGGCGGCCATCATCAGCCGCGCCGCCATGTTCACCTCGTTGCCGAGTACGCCATAGGTCCGATGGCTGTCGCCTCCATAGGCCCCGGCACGCATGCGCCCCTGGCTGATACCGATTTGCACGGGGTCGATGAAGTCAAGTTCCGGTGGCGGGTCACGCAAGACAAGCGCGGCATTGGCTGCGCGCGCTGCGTTGTCTTCATGGGCAAGGGGAGCGCCAAAGTTGATGTAGAGATAGCTGCCTTTGTCACCGATATTGAGATCGATGAGCGTGCCTTCGAAGCGTCCGACCACCTGCTGAACCCAGCGGATGTACGCATCCAACTTGCGACCCGCCTCGTCGTCGTCGTCAAAGTTGATGCCGCCGAAGCGCAGAAAGAGAGCCACCGTGGGGCGGAGCTCGGCCAGAAAATCGCCTCTCCCCTGCTGCAACCGTTCGTAGACGGGCGCCAGCAACCACGGTCGGATGGCGGCCGGGCTCAGCGTGGCCGCCAACGCTGCGGCGGGATCTTCAGCTGCTGGATCGGTCAGCGACGGCCAGGGCATCGTGGCCGTCGGACCCGCTAGCTGCGTGATGACGGCGAAGCGCTCGCCTGTTGGATCGACTCGTTGATTTTCCGGCGGCGTCACCGTCTCGCCCACGGCGCTCAGCGTCGCTTCGTCAACCAAGACTTCGCCTTGCTCGGCCATCTTTTCGGCCATGGCGAGACGCTCCAGCGTGCGTCCGGCGAGGGCATCGATGATGCGCAACTTGGCATCGCCCACCAGGAAACGACGTGCCGGACCGGTCGCCACCGCCACGGTCACGGCCAGCGTAACTGCTTGTCCGCCCGGCGTGTACACGGTCGCAAATTGCGCCATTGTGCGCTGGATGGCAAGAGCAGCGGCCGTCGCACGCCAGGCTGCGCTGTACTCAGGCGCGGCATCGAAGCGGTCATCGAACCAGCAGGTGATGGCATCGCCGGCGAACGCGATCACGCTGCCGCCGTAGGCATGGACCTCATCAATCACGGCGGTATAGACCCGATTGAGCATGGCGGTGAGCTCTTCCGGGCCGCGTTGCACGCCCAACTCAGTGACGAGCGCCGCCGTGAGCCGCGTAAAGCCTGAGATGTCCGCAAAGAGCGCCGCTCCGTGTGTGCGGTCCGGGAGCGTTTCTCCGCGCGCCAAAGCGTAGCGGCGATCCATGGGTAAATAGAGGAGTGTCGAATCAGCAGGCATCAGGCGCGACCAGTCGTTAGCGTTGTGAACGGTAGAATACCTGAATGAGCAAGATCAGCGCAAAGAATGGGGGCCCTAAGTTCACGTCGCGACACAGCGCGGCTCGTGCTTGGATTCGTGCTGTTTGACCGACGGCAAGCGACGCGGCAGCAGATCGTCTTTTCATTGTAGCTACGTCTGCCGCATGCTAGAATAAGGATCGATGCAGGGCACGATCGTTCAAATACGGTGTGCGCATTCGGATCACTCTACTTACTTGATACTGGTTGACCTGATTCTTTTTACACGCGTGATGACGCGATGAACAGGACTTTTGCTCATGTCAATTCTACACACCACGCTCGGACCCAAACGGGCCACAGATTTGGGCCTGATCCTGCCGCATGAACATGTCTTTGTCGACCTCGGACCGATTGAGGCCGAGAATTGGCGCCACGCCGCTGCGCCGGAAGTCATCGCGCTCATGGGGCCGCAGTTGGAGGCGGCCGCGCTGACCGGCGTGAGCGCGGTGGTTGAGTGTACGCCGGTGGGCGTCGGCCGGCGGGTCGACATCGTGCGTGCCGTCTCCGAAGCGGTGGGCATGCCCCTGGTCGTCGCAACCGGGATCTATCGTGAGCCGTGGGTACCCGAGTGGGCGGTCGAGGCCAGCGAAGATGCGCTCTACGAATGGATGTTGGGCGAGTTAACCGACCAGATTGAGGCGACTGGCGTCAAGGCGGCGTGGATCAAGCTCAGCGCCGGTGACGACGGACTCACGCCGGTAGAGGCGAAGATTCTGCGCGCGGCGGCACGCGCCGGCCACGAAACCAACGCCGTCATCGGCAGCCACACCATCCGCGGCCGCGTGGTGCGCGATCAGCTGGATATTCTGGAAGAGGCCGGCTACACGCCCGAGCGCTTCATCTGGATTCATACGCAGGCCGAGCCAGACTTCTCGCTCCATTTGGAGATGGCTCAACGGGGTGCGTGGATCGAGTACGATTCGATCGGCGCACCGGAACGGACGCTCGGTGAGTGGGTGCAGATGATTCAGCGCGTCGTGGACGCCGGCTATGCCGGGCAGCTCCTGCTCTCCCACGATCGAGGCTGGTATGATCCCTCACAGCCAGGCGGTGGCGTACCCAAGCCCATGACCGTTTTGACACAGGAACTGCTGCCCCTGCTGTCCGCAGAGGTCGATGGCGAAACCATCAAGATGCTGACTGAAATCAATCCGTTTCGCGCCTTTGCCCGCTAGGGACCGGCAGAGGATTTTTATGAAACTCCGAAAGCACGCATCCTTCCACACACTCTAGACAGGTGAAGCTATGCACACGGGTGAACAGAAACTCGAACTGGTCGGTCAATTGACGGCCGCGGACATGTCTAAAACGACGCCAACATATCTCGATGTGCCTGAAGGCGTCACCAGGATCCAATTCCTCTTCGAACAAGATCCAATGCTTGGGTCCGATCAGAAGTTGACTAATCAGATTAGCATCATGATCTTTGACACCAGTGGGCCGCGCTTTGAGATCTCGCGTCCCGATCGGGGTGGGATATTCATTGGCGAGGCGGATGCGTCGCCTGGTGGTATTCCAGGCCCCATTCCTGCTGGACGCTGGATGATTTTTATTCTGGTATTCCGCCTTCTGTCGGAGACGCCGGTCGATTACAAGCTTACGGTGACAATGTCCTTCGATTCTATCGAAGCAGAGCCGCCTACCTGGCCGGAAGGCAAGTCCGGCGGTCGAGGTCCCGGTTGGTACCGGGGCGACCTACATGCACATACCATTCATTCGGACGGCTCGTGGGATATCCCCGACATCATCGCCTTCTGGAAGGGGAAGGGCGTCGATTTTATGACTCTGAGTGACCACAATACCATCTCCGGTCTGCCTCAAGTGCGGAGCTTGGCAGATGATGAATTACTGACGATTGGGGGCATTGAACTCTCGACTTTTTTGGCCATGCTGTAGCTGTCGGCGTTGACAAATGGTACGATTGGCGCCGGCTTGATGGAAGTCTCATTTCGATGCCAGAACTTGCCCAGCACGTGATCGACGACGGCGCGCTTTTCACCATTGCGCATCCGATGAACCCGGGTGACCCGTGGTGTTGCGGCTGTCGATGGGATTATCGTGACATGATGCCCGGCAATGCGTTGGCTATAGAAGTTTGGAATGGACCATGGAAGTCTTCGGAACTGGAGGCGCTGCAGTTGTTCTACCGGTGGCTGAATGATGGGTACCGCTTAACTGCAACCTCTGGCACAGACCTGCATGCGCTTCCGCCGGAGAACGTGCGCGCTGCTGTTAATGTCGTCTATGCAGAGGATCTGACGGAAGAAGCGATTGTTGCGGCCGTGAAGGCTGGCCGTTCATACATTAGCGCAGGTCCTGAATTAACTTTCAATGTCAAGACGGAATCGGGTAAGGAGGCCATGATTGGCGGCGTACTGCCTCCGGAGCCGGCGACTGTGCGAATCGCCTGGCGTGATGCTCATCAAGGAGATATTCTGCGCCTCAACCTGGATGGCAGAGCATACCTGGAAAAAATCGTTGGCTCAGAGGGCCAGGTCGAATGGCCCGTAGAAAGAGGACAGGCGCGCTGGTGCAATGTGGAACTGTGGGACGAAGAGTACGCCCTGTGGGCTGTGACAAATCCGATTTACTTTAGCGGGGCGGTGGACGATTGATCGAGCCGTCTGGCGGTCAGGGGCAGTGTACCATCTATGTGCAGTGTACCATCTACGTGCAGTGTATTGTCACGGCGGCATGCTTGATGGTTGCCTATTGACTGCGCAGGCGCGGATTGCTGGCTTCGTCCAGGCCGATGTGGACCAAATACAGGGATAGGAAGAGTGCAATCAGGCTAACGACAGGGGCCATCCACCACCACCACAGGTTTTGAAAGATAGCGCTGTAGCTAAGCGCCCAATAAATCATCATGCCCAGCGTCATCTGGCCTTGGGGGCCGAGCCCCAGAATCGAGAGGCCAGATTCGGCCAGGACGGCGGCGATAAACGCATTGACGAAGTTAGCGCCGAGCCACTGCGCCATGTGAGGGATCAGTTCCCGAACAATGATTTCGAGGCCGCCCATGCCGGAGAGTCTGGCCATTTGCACGAAGCCTCTTTCCTTTAGGCTAAGAACCTGGGCGCGAACTTGACGCGCCGGCGATGGCCAGGCAAACGCCCCAATATGTTGCATGGTGACGACGGTGAGCTGCGTGCCAATGTGAATAGAATAAGAAGAGAGCGACGGGACAGACAGAAAACTAATCAGCAGACGCAGGATGATCTACCCATCCACCAAAGTATCCTGCTGTGAATAATAAAGCGCCAAGAACCGTGCCGACGTTGCCGCATAGCCGCGAGCACCGAGTTTGGATCGTTCCGTAACTGATGCGCATTGTCCAGAGAGGTGTGCCTGAGCGTGCCTTCCAACGGTGGTTGGCGCGGTGGAAAGCTGCCGACCATGCGCAGAGAGGGGTCAATAAGGAGCTTTCCGATAAGGGAGATGAGAGTCCCAAAAAAACGAGGCACGTGATTTGATTGGGAGGAGATCAGTAACCCTGGCGACCTTCGTGGCTGCTCTGTTGCGCCGACTACCGTCATGCTCTATTTGCCTCCTGAGCCTGAGTAGCGAATGCGCGGATCGATGATGGGATAGATTACATCGATCACGAAATTAGCCAACGCTACCGACAAAATGATGATCAGAACTCCGCCCTGAATTAAGGGATAGTCTAGGCTCTTTATGGCGTTATAGATCTGATAGCCTACGCCTGGATAGGCGAAAATTCTTCCGTAATTAAGGCGCCGCCGACGTTGCGAGTGAATGCAAGACCTTCGTTTGGGGAAACGCATTGCGGAAAGCTGCCCCACGTAATGCGACGCTCCTAATCCCCTGCCTCGGATTCAAGATTATCCTTCCTTTTAGAGAGATGATCAGGCTGCGTCTAAGAACCACCAGCCGAGGGACAGGATTCGGCGGAAACAGGTGGTAGCGTCATTGTCATGGAGCCCGGTGTGCCGACCGAGTAGGCGCCGGAGAGGGGGAAAAGTGGCCACTGAAAAGCAAAAAGATAGACGAGAATGAGAGCCAGAATGTAATAAGGCGTCGTGTAGAGGAGGAGAGACACCGGCACCAAGAAACGCGATGCCCGGCTGTTGCGCCCTTGCCAACCAACGATGGCCCCCATGGCGGACCCGAGTACCCAGCTCAGTACGGTGGTCACCGTCAATAGCGCGATCGTCCACGGCAGCGCCCGGCGGAGCATCACGGAAACGGGCACAGGGAAGTTACTAATCGAAATGCCTAGATTTCCCCGGAAGAGCTCGCGCCAGAAGCGAAGGTACTGTTGCCACAGTGGGTCATCGAGCCCAAATCGTAGCCGGTACTCTAGGATCATCTCTTGCGCGTTCATGCTGCCGCCAACCGAAGCCATGTTGGCGAAAATTGCTGCCATTGGTTCACCCGGCACATACGCGGCACAAAGAAGACGACCGTGACCGAGACAAAGACGGTAACAAGTAGTAAAAGGAGCGTTTACTCACGTAATTTACGTATGCATTCATGGTCATGCATTCCCGGAATGCGGAACAAATCGTCTGTGTGAAATCGGCTACGGAGGCGAAGGCGAAGTGCCTTGTGCCCGCCATAGGTAGCTGCTTACCGCCCAGACGATCCAGGGTAACGCCTGACGCTTATTGACTGCAGACTAATTCATCCACCCATTCGCCTGTCGAAGGCGATTCATATCCGGTGAGCAAGAGGTTCATCGTCGCCCACCAGTTTACAGGCATCATCCACGGGTTGTCTGCACTCGGCCACCCCTGCCAGTAGGTGGTGCTGAAAGGTACCAGGGCAGGAGCTTGGGTGAGCGGCGTTACCGGGAGATCTTCATACCAGATCGCCATGCCGCGTGAGAATATGTCGATCATCGTGGCTTCGTCGGCATTTGCGCCCAGCGCAGCCAGCATTTCGTCCACGATCGCATCATACTCCGGATTCTGGTAGCGGAACGAGTTGCGCTCATACCAGGGAGCAGGCTCGCCCAGCGGAACATAGAATTTGCTGTGGAACAGTTCCATGTTTTCGTAGACGGTGCCAGGACAGAAGGCTTGAGGACCGTAAAGATCCCAACTGCCGTTCAACAGTGCGGAATCAGAGACGGCACCGGAGAGGGGTTGGAACTGGACCTCGACTCCTCCGACCGTTAGCTGGTCCACCAATACTTGTGCGACTTTCATGTTCTCGGCCGAATCAGAATTGACCTGGAATGTCGGCGACAAGCGCTCGCCATCCTTTGCCCAGAACCCATCGCCATCTTTGGCGTAGCCAGCCTCAGCAAAGTACTCCTCTGCCGACGCGGCGTCGTAGGTAACGGCGCTGGCCGCGATCGTCTCGCTAATGGCGTCCATGTAAGGCTGAAGGCCCGAGTAGGCCGGCCAGACCGTGTCAGCCGTAGCCGTTGCGCCCTCATAGGCCAGGGCCACAATTTGATCTCGATCGATCAGGCTTGAGATCGCCTTGCGCAGGTTGGGATCGCCCCACGGTTCACGGTCGTGCTGGAAGAGCAACGCACGCGGACACGGGTCGTACCAGGCGTAGGGTTCTTCCGCCAGCCAGGCCTGCACATTCGGGTTGCGCTCCTTCACTGATAGGAACGCGCCGGGCGAAAGGATCCCAATCGCGGGAGTGTCGATTTCATCGGCTGAAAGCGCGATGGCGACGCTCGTTTCGGGGCCGACATGGATGAAATTGACCTTTTCCGGCGCGGGCGTCACGCCAAATACCTCGGTGCCCCACCAGTCATCCCGGCGTACGTAGGAATAGGCCGATTCTGTTGCACCGTCAAGCAAGTAGGGCCCCGTTCCGATGGGCGGGTCGTTGGCAAAGGTCACCGGATCTTCGATACCGCGCCAGATGTGCTCCGGCTGGATTGTGATACCGCTCCAAACCGGAACGGCTGGGAAGGCCTCACGGACAAGATGGAGACGCGGATTGGGCTCCGTCAGGACAAATTTGACGGTCAGATCATCGATCTTCTCAACCATGGCCACGGCCTGATTGGCTTCATTCGCCCATGTCATGCCGGAATTGTTGCTTAGCATTTCATAGGTGAAGACAATGTCGTCTGCGTTGAAGTCCTCGCCATCGCTCCACTTGACGCCTTCTCGCAGGTTCACCGTAATCTCCGTGAAATCATCGTTATAGGCGAAGTCTTCCGCGAGCCAGGGGATATATTCGCCTGTCTCGAGATTCAGATAGAAGAGATATTCATGCACCATCGCGCCAAGACCTGTTCGCGAGCGGTCGAAGCCAGGTGCATAGATGTTGTAGTTGGTCGTGCTGGCAAAGGGTCTTGAGACGGCGACATTGAGGGTGGACGCACGTTCCGAATCGACGGCTTGCGGGGACGCGGTCGGCGCCGCAACCTGACAGGCCGTTAGCAGGAGCAGGGTCGTCAATACTGCAAGCAAGATCAAGCGACTGCGTTGGGGCATATACATGATGCTCTCCTCCATTTTAGATTGCTATCGGATGCGGACGAAAACACGTGTCAAGATATCTCGAGAAATGTTTTTTTGAACCTCCTTTTTGCAATGTTGGGTAGTACCGATACGGATCGGGATTCTTTATCATCCACTCGACCTGATGGCCGCAGGCGTAGCCGTTAGTGCAGTTTTGCTCGAAGTGTGTACAAGAAGTTCATCCATTTTGTCGAAGTCCAGCGTCGGCGCATCTTGATAAAGAAAACACGTGGCCGCTTGCTGCTCATGCATGCGGAAAAGTGGCGGCTCGTGCTGGATACACGGCTCGAATGTGTGGGCACAGCGAGTCGCAAATGCGCACCCGAGATCAGCCTGGGCCTGGCGCGCCAACTCAGAAGGTTCTGGCTCATCCGCCCAGAGAGAATCGGGGTCCGGCCAAGGAATGGAACTGACGAGTAACTGGGTGTAGGGGTGTTTGGATTCCTTGACGACCCGTGCCGCATCGCCTGCTTCGGTTACGTAGCCGCGATATAAGACAAAGACGTCATCACAAACCTGATAGGCGGTCGTCAGGTCGTGGGTGATGTAGACCAGCGAAATGCCGTATTCGTCGCGCAATTGCCGCAGGTTGGCGAGCACGCTTGCCCGCAGAGATGCGTCGATCATTGAAACGGGCTCATCAGCAATGATCAACTTGGGATTGAGCATCAGGGCGCGGGCTACCATTACGCGCTGACGCTGTCCGCCGCTGAGCTGATGTGGATACCGCCCCAGCGTCTCTTCAGGTCGAAGCCCGACTGCGTCCAAGGCGTCAGCCATTATCTGATCCACATCCTGTTTGTTGCGTGCAAGACCGAATTTGCGGATCGGCACCTCCAGCATGTGGTCGACCTTGTAGAGCGAATTGAAGGATTCAAAGGGATCCTGAAAGATGGCTTGCACATCTAGGCGAAAGTCACGGCGCTCTGACCTGCTTAGACGCTGCAAGTCCTTTCCATGGTAGAGCACCTGGCCGCTCGTAGGTGTTTCCATGCCCAGCAACAAACGCGCCATGGTACTCTTGCCGCTGCCGCTTTCACCAACGACGCCCGTGATCGAGGGCTGAGCGGTATCAATGCTAAATGTGAAATGGCGTAACGCCACGGTCTCGGTTCGCTGTCCTACACCGCCTCCGAAGACCTTTGTGACATTTCTTGCTTCCAGGAGAACAGTCACGCGCGCTCCTTCTCTTCGTAGCGATGTAGCTCTTCAAGATCATAGAGGTGGCAGGCAACCTTCTGGCCGGGTGTCACCTCTCGATAGGCCGGCGGTGTGTCAATGCAGTGTGGCATTGCATGCTGACAGCGCGGATGAAAAACGCAGCCGGAAGGCCGCTCAAGCGCAGAGGGAGGCGAGCCCGCCGGCACGGCGGTCAATTCCTGCTTCTCATCGAGCGTTGGCAGGCTATCCATTAACAGCTGCGTGTAGGGATGCAGCGGGTTATGAAAAATGGATCGCACCGGTCCCTCCTCGACCAGTTTCCCCGCATACATGACGCCGACGCGGTTGGCAAATTGGGCCATCAGTCCCATGTCATGACCGATCAGAATCACAGCAGTGTGCAAATCCTCCTGAACTTGACGTAATGTTTGCATCACCTGACGTTGGACCACCACATCCAGCGCGCTTGTGGGTTCGTCGGCAATGATCAGACTCGGGTGAAGGCTCATGGCGAAGGCGATGCAGACGCGCTGCTTCATGCCGCCGCTCAATTGATGGGGATACATGTCGGCCACGCTGGGATCCAACCCGACTTGTTCGAGCAACGTTCCAAGATGTTGTCGCGCCTGATCCTGTGTCAAGGCGGTGCCGTGGCTGTTCAAACCGTCGGCGAATTGCTGGCGAATACGCGTCACTGGATTGAGAGAATTCATCGCGCCTTGGGTGACCATGGCGACGTTTGCCAACCGTTGTTGACGAATTTCGTCGGGCGACAGCGTCAGTAGATTCGTCTCTTCGAGATAGATTTCTCCGGATTCGATCACGCCTGGGGAACGGACCAGACGCATGATGCCCAGGGCTAGGGTTGACTTGCCTGATCCGGACTCACCAATCAGCCCGAAGCGTTCACCGGCTTCTACTGAAAAGGTGACATCATCGACGGCTTTTACAATACCGCGAGAAGTATAGAAATAGATCCGCAGGTTGTTGACACGTAGAATCGCGGTCATGAAGAATTAGTGATCGCCCAAGACAGAACTTGCGTTGCAATGCAGTTTCAATCTTGCAGCAAAGTGCCGATCATATTAGGACAGGAAGCAACCCTCTGGGTAGGGCATGGCTCCAGACTACATCAGAATTCATGCGTTGACAAGTCGCCCGAACCAGGCCCCACAAGGGCGCTCTCAACTTGCCGGTACGTGCGGCGTCGAACGCTCCAGGTAGATCGTATCCCTTACTCAGAATCCGTCTGGTGCAAGTCAGTGGCCAGAAGATTCTGTTGCCCTTCGGGCGAGGGCGCCTTGCGTGCCTGCGCTCGAATCTCATTGTCCTCGTTGCTCAAGTTCCCTTCTGCCACACTATATGCGGGCTCTTGAGTCAGCACCGCTGCCTCAACTGCGTCAAGCGACACTGGCGGCTCGTCGCCGGTGGCAAGCTGCCCGGGCTCAAACTCGCCATCGACCATGCGCAGCGGAATGCCATTGGGAAAGATCACCTCGCGCGCTTCATCCGGCATGGAGAAGCCACCATCCTCAAGCGCCTGTTTTGTCTGGCGAATGACCGATGATTTCACTTTAAGCTGATCGTGCGCAACGGTATCAATCCAAAACGAAATCCGCAGGATCACTGCGGACGAGCCAAGATGATCGACCAGAATCAGCGGGGCTGGTTCTGGCAGAACAGCCGGATGTCGCGCCAAGAGGTCGCGCAACAGATCCTGAGCTGCTGAAACACTATCCTCATACCCAATACCAACGTCAAACTCTTCACGCCGCAGCGGGTTACTGGTGTAGTTGACGATATTGCTCTTGTATATCGTCGCGTTGGGGATCTGTACGTGGTTGCCATCCAGGGACATCAGCACCGTCCCGCGCGTGGTCACCTGTTGAACGATACCAACATAACCTGCCACCTCGATGCGATCACCGGCTCGGAACGGGTTGTTGACGCTGATCAGGATGCTGGCCAGAAAATTCTCGATAATGTCGCGGAAGGCAATACCGATCACCAAGCCGGCCAGCCCCGTACCGCCAATTAGGGTGACGGCGAGACGCGTAAGACCCAATATTTGCAGCACGACATAGGAGGCTATCAGCATGATGGGGATGGTCGTGCTGACGGCAAACACCCGCCGCAAGAGCGGGCTCGCAACACGCGGCCGCAGAACACGCTCTGCCAGTCGCCTCACGCCGCTCGCGAGTAGCCAGGCGAGCGCCAAAATACCCCCGGCCACGAGGAGTCGAGGCAGGAGGTTGATGAAACCCCGTCCGATGCGCCGCATCTCATTGAGGGCCGGCTCAATATCCCACACCAAGGGTTCGACCACTTCGATCCGGTTGACGACCGCGACTACATCCTGTGTGTTGCTGGCCAGCTCGCCCGCCCATGTCCGATACTGATCACGCGTTGTGCGTCCATCCATGAAGACAACGCCATCGCGTACGACTACGGACGGGTTGCGAAACCATTCCGTCGCACGCAAAATCGTTTCCAGCCGTTCGGCAATCTCCGTATCTTCGGCAGAAGGCTGGACCTCGACCCGCTCTGGGGCCGCCAGGGTCTCTTCTGCAATCAGCGGCAATCCTGCGTCAGGATCGTCCTGGGCCTGAACGCCATGCGCCGCCCCGCCGGCTATCAGTAAAGCGCCAAGACAGGCTGCGATGAGTTGGACAAGGGGCCAAAATCGCCGGCGCGCGCGCGGCGAACACTGCTTTGAGTCGGATAGCGATCTTGTGGGTTGACTTGCAGGTCTCCTCTGCCTGGCCTGAGTTCTCATGCCGCTAGCCTCGCACCGCGGCCTGGGTGCGACCATTGATCGAGTTGGGTCGAAGAGGTACAGGCGTGGATGGCTTGCCGCCGCAGCAGGCCGGCAAGCTGGACATGGGGCTCTGCTGCGCCCAGATTATGCTTGACATAATGGTTCATCGATCAGCGAGTCAATCAGTGCACCGGCTTTGGCAATTGCTTCCGCGCTACCGTTGACGATAAGCCAGGACCCGCCTTCCGCGCCGTAGACGCCGCCACCGGCAATCATGGTGGCCTCTGCGCCCGTCAGCAGCTTGATGGCGTCGAGTTCGGTGAAGATACGGCCTGGCAGGGGGAAGTAGCCGGGTCCGTCGCCGGCCGGGTCGTTGGCAAGCAGGGCCAGCTCCTGGATATCGCCGAAGACCCGCTTTTCCAGCCCGATCGGTATGATCAGCTCCACGCGCCGGCCAATGACCGTAGAAACTGCGGCCAAAGCTGTCCCGCCCACGTTGCTGCCGATCTGCACAGCGGCATGGCCGTTGGCGTCAAACGCATTGCCGCCCTTGAGCACCACGTCGCCCTGATCCAGCTCATCCTTGATCTTGAAGATAGAGCCCTCTTCCAGCATTTGGCCGCGACGAATGACGACGTCCCCGGGGAATGCCATCTCCGGTGCGGCCGCTCCCGGTGGCACCGTCAGGCCCCGGCGAAAGCCAACGCGGGCGAACTCCGCGCCCTGGCCGAGCGAGGCGAGGACCTCTTCGGCCACATAGCCATTGGTGGAACCGGCGATGATCACCAGCGTGCCGTCAGCCAGCACGCGTTGAATGGACGGATGGGCGACCATGCCCTTGCCGATGAGCCGTTTGCCCATAGCCGGAGTCAAGCGTACTTGAATCATACTGTCTTCTCCATAAGGCGATAAATTTGATGTTTTGTGCGTTGTTGAACCGTCAGCGCCCGCCCATGCCGGAGAGAGTAATTCCCTGCACAAACCATTTCTGGGCCAGCATGTAGATCACCAGAATCGGCAGCAACGCGATGACCGAGCCGGCCATGAGCAGGTGCCAGGCCGTGCTGTACTGTCCCTGAAAGGAGGCCAGGCCGATGGGAATCGTGCGCATTTCGTCGCTGGCCGTGACGATGAGGGGCCAGAGGAAGTCATTCCAGGAGGCCTGGAAGACGAAAATAGAGAGCGCGGCAATGACTGGCCCGCTGAGGGGGACAATGACCTGCCACCAGATGCGGAAGCTGGACGCGCCATCCATGCGCGCCGCCTCATCAAAGTCGAGGGGAATGCCGCGGTAGTACTGGCGCAGGAGAAAGGTGCTGGTGACGCTGAAGAGCGTCGGCACGATCAGCGCCAAATAGCTGTTGTACCACCCCAACTCCCGGACGATGAGAAAGTTTGGGATCATGGTGACCAGAAAGGGGATCATCAGGGTGGCCAGGTAGAGCATAAAGATCGTATCACGGCCGCGGAAGCGCAGCCGGGCAAAGGCATAGGCTGCCATGGACGCGATCAGAATCTGCAGTACCGTGGTAGAGACGGCCACAATGGTGCTGTTCAGGTAATAGCGGGCGAAGGGCACGACCTGGAAGGTTTCGACGTAGTTGCTCAGCGTGATCTCGTCCAGCGGGAATGAGCGGGTTAGCAAGGCCGTACTCGGCCAGAGCGAGACCATCAGCATGATGGCAAAGGGCGCCAGCATGATCACGCTTCCCAGCAGCAGCAGCAGGTGCAGGCCGAATTCGGTCCAGGGCGTGGTGCGTTGCGTGCTTACTACGTCGCTTCCGGTGACGGTCATGTCAGTCAGTCTCGTAATGGACCCAGCGGTCCTGCAGCTGGTTCTGGATCAGCGTGAAGATGAAAATGAAGATAAAGAGGAACCAGGCGATGGCCGCGGCCTTGCCCATGCGCCCAAACTCGAATGCGTTCTGGTAGATGTATTGCACCACCGTCATGGAGGAATTGGCCGGCCCGCCGCGCGTCATCACAAAGGGTTCGGTGAAGAGCTGGAACGCGCCGATCATTTGGAGCAACATCAGGAAGAAGGTGGTCGGGCTGATCATGGGCAGGGTCACGTGGCGGAAGCGCTGCCAGCCGTTGGCGCCGTCCGTCTCGGCAGCGTCATAGAGCGACTGGGGCACGCCCTGCAGCGCGGCCAGGTAGATCACCATCGTGAAGCCCACGTTCTTCCAGATGGTCAGCATCACCACGGCCCACTTGGAGTAGCGGGTGCTGTTGAGCCAGTTCGGCGGCGTGATCGGCAGCCCGGTGAAATTGGCGAACCAGTAGACCACATCGGCCAGCGGACCGTTGTTGCTGAGGATGAGCCGGAAGACGATGGCGCCGGCGACGATGGTCGTTACCACCGGCATGAAGTAGATCATGCGGTAGAAGCCCCGGCCCCGTATGCCCTGGTTGAGCGCGACGGCAATGGCCAGGCCAAAGATGAGCTGCAAGGGAACAATCGTGACGATGTAGAAGACGGTGTTGCGGGCCGTGCGCCAGAAGATGGGGTCGCGCCAGAGCGCCTGGTAATTGTTGAAGCCGACGAAGCCCTTCCAGCCAGTCAGGCCCCAGTCTGAAAAGCTGAGGCCCAGCGACATGACCACGGCCAGGAGTACGAAGACGAAAAAGCCGATGAAGCTGGGCAGGAGCATCAAGTAACCTTCCCACTGCTGATCGGGCCGCCAGCGGAAGAAGCTGCGTGATTGGGAAGTCGTCGATTGTTGATCGTTAACGCTCAATGGTCAATTCTCAATCTGCACTCTTGCAACGTCTGAACTCCAGATTCCTCGTCGCTGCGCTCCTTCGGAATGACAGAACCAACTCTCTCGAAATGACAAAAGTTGCCTCGCTCTGATCCAGCGAGCAGCCGGGCTTCTAGAAGCCCGGCTGCTCGCCTACTCTACCTATTTCGGATAGCCGTTCTCAGCCAGGAAGGCGTCAACCTGGTCGCAGATCTCCGGCAGCACCTCGGCCGGCGTACGCTCGCCGGCCCAGATCTGTTCGAGGCCGGGGTTGATGACCGAACCGCTCAACTCGCCCCATTCGGGGAAGTAGCCAAATGCACCGATATCAGCGCTGTCTCCCTGAACGAGGAAAGCTTCTCGGTTGGCGGGCGGTTGCTCTTGACTGACGAACGCGTCCGACTGGGCCACAGACTTGAGGGCGGGGAAGATCTCTCCGGCTTCCGTATAGGCCAGCTGGCCGCCGTCCGCACTCTGGAGCCATTCCAGGAAGGTCCAGGCTTCATCCTTGTTGTCGCTGCCGGCGCTCATCACCCACGCTGCGCCGCCTGCACTACCCCAACGGCGTCCATCCTCGGCGAAAGGCACAACCGCTACGTCGTAATTCACCTCTGCCTCGTTGAAGGCCGAGACGCGGCTGCTGTTCTGGATGATCATCGCCGCCTGACCGCTGAGGAATACCCCGGCGTCGCCGCCGGCCTGACCCAGATCGGCATCGCGCATGGCGTAGCCATTCTCAAGCAGATCGGAGAAGAACTGAATGCCTTCTAGCGCGGCCGGTTCGTCAAGCGTGCATGCAGACGGATTGCGCATGTCGTCCAGGATGCTGCCGTTGTTCTCATTGACCCATTCGGCGTATTTTCCGCCCTCGATGGCCAGCCCGTACTGGGTCGTGCGGTTGCCATCGGTCACAGTCAGCGCCTCGGCTGCTGCGGCCAGATCGTCCCAGCGCCATTCTTCGGTCGGATACTCGACGCCTGCGGCATCGAAGAGATCTTTGTTGTAGTAGAGAACGCTGAAGCCGATGTCGCGCGGGAAGCCGTAGATGCTCTCCTCATACGTGGCCGATTCGAGCAAGCCGGGCCAGTAGTCCTCCAGGTTGTAGCCTGCTTCCTGAATGTACGGATCCAAGTTCTCCAGCACGCCCTCGGCTGCATAGCGCGGCGTCGGCCAGAGGAAGAGCACGTCCGGAATGGCGTCTGCATCGCCGCTGGCCCAGAGCGCCTGCACCTTGGTGAAGTAGTCGCCCCATGGCTCGTTATAGGTCTCGATCTGGATCTCCGGGTGCTCGGCCATGAAGAGCTCGGCCACGCGTTCGTGGGAAGCCGCCTCTTCCGGGCTGCCCCAGAAGGCCCAGGTCAGCGTGACGGGGCCGGCATCGGCCGCGTCGCCGCTTTCTGCAGGCGCTGCCGGCGCCGCGGCGGGGGCTGCGCAGGCGCTGATCAGCAACACAGCGATCAGCAACAGGCCCAACAGGTAAGCCATACGTGGTTGGCGCATGTCAATCTCCTTGAATAGTGGATGGGTAAACAAAGTTGGACTGCTATGGTCAGGCCGGACCGCCACCGCCGTGCACGAAGAACTCGTTGTTCTCCGCAGCCACGGCAATACGTGGTTTTGCCCGGCGCAGATCATCGAATAAGGGTAGCTTGCCGCTGTGAACGGCATGATCGGCATAGAGATACATTGCGGCCGACCAGGCCTGTTTGGCATAGCCCATGGGGTGGCCGGTCTCGCCGTGGATCCACTCGTTGAACTCCCACTCGTGGACGCTGCCCTGGCGGTTGGCTTCGGCCAGACCGATCAGCATCTGCGCTGCCTCGTCGCGCCAATTATGATAGACCAGCGCCGCGACGTGGAAGCCGCCCACCATGGGCCAAATGCCCCCGTTGTGATACTGGTGGGGAATGTTGAGGTTGCGGCTGCGGTAGTACTCGCGCCAATCTCGCTCCCCGGGATAGATCGGCGGGTGGATGGCCTTGGTCGGATAGGGCTCATCGATGCCGACCTGACGCATGTAGCGCAAGATATGCTCGCGACGGTGGCCGTCGGCGACGCCGGTGAGGATCGCCAGCAGGTTGCCCAGGCTGTCGCACCAGTCGCCATATTCACGAAACGCAATCCAGGGCAGATAGAAGGGGCGGCTGGAGATGGCGCCCACGTTGTGGTAGACCATGAACCATTCCAGGCGAATCGCTTTGAGCTTCTCCAGGTGTTCGGCGAAGTGCTCCGCCACCCAGCAGCGGTCAATCCATAGGAGCAAGTTGACGCGCTCATGGACGCTGGCAGCATCGACGCGCGGGCGGCAGTTGACCATGTCAGGCGGCAGCTCTTCGGCCATCTCTTCGTGGGCGAGCTTGGCGGCATAGAAGAGCACATTGTCATACAGCACGTTGTAGCGGACCGCCACCAGATCCATCCAGTTGCCGGCTTCCGGCGTCTCCAGCAGGCCGCACTCGTTCATGTCCTGATACTCAAGCCAGAGTAGCGCCTGATCGATGTAGGGCCAGTGCTGCTCCAGGAAGGCCCGATCACCCGTGAGGCGGAAGTGCAGATAGTGACCAATGATGTACCAGAGGTTGCCATCCAGCGCGCCGGCATTTTCCGTGCTGACGTAGCCGGTATCCGGGTTGACGTTGAGTTGAATCAGCCCCAGGCTCGACTGGTGCTCCCCCATAGTCTCCAGCGAAGCTCGTCCGCACGCGATCAAGGTGGGGTCGCCGGTGGCGCTTGCGCCCAGAAAGGTGACCATGGCATCGCGCGCCCAGATTTGAGGATAGCCTTCGGCCAGCGCAGAAGCGCGAAAGCCGTGCTCGGTCACACACTGCTGGAGGATCTCCAGCGCTCTTTCACGCGCTTCTCGCAACAACATGGTGTTGTTCATGGATCGCTAAATTCACTTTGGAATTGGCCGGTTGATGAAGATGCAATGTATCAGCCCGGTCTACATCTCATTGATGGCCCAACTATAACAGCGAAGCTTGAACCGGGCAAGCAGACGGCGGCCGGCAGAAGCATTTTGCAGGCGCTGCGACGCGAGCGGGGCGCCCCGCTTGGTTTCGACAAGCTCAACCGGCGCTGGCTTGGCCGGGGGTGACCTGGCTGGCGCGCTGAAGTTGTTCCCGCTTCACGCCTGGCGCCGCGTGTCACGTGTGCGCTGCCGCACAGGCGGTCCGCGCGTAACAGCACGGCAAAACGCATTGTTTTCTGCGAAACTATGCGTTAGTTGCCGCTTCCCGATCTGGCATGTGGCCCTGATCCGCCGCACGCCAGTCTACGTGAGTCCAAAAGGAGAAATACCATGCCGTTGCAACAACGCCTTTGCACGATCATCCTGACCCTCTGTCTGCTGTTCGCTGTCCTGATGCCGGCTGCTCTAGCGCAAGAATCCGGCGGTGTCGTGACCGGCACTGCCCCGCGTCAAGGCGCGGACGTGCCGTCTCCTGGGGCGCCCGGCGAGGCGGATCACGCCGGCTTTGACCTGGATGTGGCGCTCGATCTGATTGATACCGACGCGCTTGCGGATGTTGTCATCGATGATGCCGGGGCGTTGCTGCCGGTCGACGGCGAGCTAACGGGCGATTTTGTGCCCCAGGGTGTCGCCCGCGCCGAAGGAGTCTTGCCCGCCACTGTCTTTGATCCCGATGAAACATCATGGTCCTCCGTGCGCAACCTGTCGAGCGCAGCTTTCTCCGCGCATTTCGACGCCATGAAAGACGACTACATGATGATCGACATCGAGGTCGATGAGATCAATGGTCAGCAGCGCGTGGGCGCGGTCTGGCAGTGGAACGCCGACGACCGGGGCTGGGCCGAGTGGCGCAACCTCTCCAGCGAGGAGTTTGGTCAGAAGTGGAAAGATTATCGTGACGACGGCTACCGCCTGATCGATCAGGAAATCTATGTCCTGGATGGCACGCGTTACTATGCCGGCATCTGGATCGAGAATAAAGAAGGATATGGCTGGGCCTCCTATCGCAACATGACCAGCCAGGAGTTCAGTGACAAATTTGAAGAGCTGAAGGATGAGTACATCATCATCGATGTTGAAGGCTATCCCACGGCTTCGGGGCTGCGCTATGCCATGGTCTGGGTGCGCAATGCCGCCGATCTGGACTGGGCCGAGTGGCGCAACCTCTCCAGCGAGGAGTTCAGCCAGAAGTTCGACCAGTACAAAGACGACTACCGTGTCTGGGACATCGAATCGTATCGCGCCAACGGCGTACAGTACTATGCTGGGATTTGGGTGGAAAACAGCAACAGCCGCGGCTGGGCCGAGTACCGTGACATGTCGGCTACCGCGTACCGTAATCGCTGGTACCGCCTGCGCGATCTGGGCTACCGTCTGGTCGACTACGAGATCTATCCGGCCGCCTCGGGCTATCGTTACGCCGGCGTCTGGCGTCAAAACACGGACCGCCCCAACTGGCCGCTCAAGGACGAGGTCGATGCGCTGGTCCAGAATGAACTCGACACCTTTGGCGTCCCTGGGATCGGCGTTGCCATCGCCCAAGGCGGCGAGATCAAGTACATGCGCGGCTTCGGCCATCAGGATGTCGACGCCGGCGTCTGGTACTCGGCGCGTACGGTCAATCGCTTGGCCTCGGTCGCCAAAGCCGTGACGGGCGTCCTGGCGCTCAAGCTGGTGGAGGACGGCGAGATCGGTGACCTCGACGATGCCACCGCGAGCTACGTGCCCAGCATGCCGGGCCATCATACCCACACGCTGCGCCAACTGCTGGCCAACCGGGGGGGCGTGGGGCACTACAGCGATCATGGCACGCCGAATGGCAGCTACAGCTCTGCCCTGGAAGCCGCGGGCGCGTTCTGGGGCGATACGCTGCCCTACGTACCGGGCACGAACTGCATCTATAGCACCCATGGTTACACCGTCGCCGCCACCGCCTTTGAAGCTGCCACCGGCCAGGCTCAAGAAGACATTCTCGAAAACTGGATCAGTGATCCCTACAATTTACCCACCCTGCGGGTCGAAGATCTCTCCATTGCCGATGAGAACCGCTCGCAGGTTTATGCTGACGACGGCAGCGAGACCAGCTACGACGATATCTACTGGAAGGCCTATGGCGGCGGTGAAGAGGCGTCGCCGTACGATCTCGTGCGCTTCGGCATGAAGATGCTCGACGGCTCGATTCTGGACGAAGATCAGCGTGACGAACTCTGGTCCGTGCCTGCACCGACGCCCTGCATCGGTCTGGACGGTCGCAACCAGTCTGGCTATGCACTGGGATGGGACACAGGCTCCGACCAAGGGACGCCGGTCGTGGCCAAGGGCGGCAACCAGCGCGGCGCCAATACCTATATCCGCATCTATCCCGAGAAGGAGATCGTCATCGTCGTACTGGCCAACCGCAACGGCGGCGGTCACAGTACGCCCCAGTTGGGCCGTGACATCGGCACACTGCTGCTGGACGCCGAGGAGACCGCGGCCACGCCCTACGAGTTGGATGGATTGGTGCACTGGCTCATCGGCTCGGTACAGGCGATCACCAATCAGTTTGGCCGGTTGACCCTAACTGGGTTCGATGCAACAACTGAGGGGGGCATCTCGGTTGCGCTCGATGGCGCTCGCTTCTGGCAACTGGACATGGATCTGGGCCTCCGCGCAGCGCGCACTGAGTCAGGCGCAACGCTCCATGCGTTCACCGCGCTCCAACGCATGCCGATTGCGACTCTGTCCATGCTGCGGACAGCAGGGGGATTGCAAATCACACCCACTGCCGAGCAGGTCCAGTTCGAGATCCAAGTCGGCACCAGCGCCATGCAAAGTGCTGAATCGCTGCCCGGCACCAGCGCCCTGGTACCCTGGGATGAGATTTGGTGCCTCCTGGCGTTGCCAGCAGGTCAACCGTCGGAGCTCTGCCGTCTGCGTGTCACCTATTACGAGAATCAGGCAGGCCAGCGGGAGTGGAACGTCTATCTGCCCGCAGCTGTTGAAATGGCTGACGGCAAGGGCGGCACGATTCTGGTCGAGCGAATCCGTATGGTCGAAATCGGGGGCGGAGCGATGCAAGCGGCCGGCGCAGGCGAGCTCACCTCCATGCAGGTGCTGGGCGCCAATCTGGCATCGCTCACGCTCGTCGCCGAGCAAGCCGGGGGTGCAGAGTTGATTCCTGCCGCCCCGTCGACCGAGATCAACGGCACAATCTTTTTGCCCATCGTGACCAAGTAGCGCCTTTGCCGCAGACCCCGCGGTGACTACTCCAATCCGTGTCTGGTGACAGTCGATGGCAGAACGAGATCCGAGTACACAGAATCGTTCGAGCCAGTGACTGCCACCAGACGCGCGTCCGCCAACCTGCTACTCTTCCTGGCCAATCGGCTAGCATAGAATCTGTCACCTTGTCCAGTATTCATGGCTCCTCAAGCTGTGGTATCATATGGCCTGCTGCAATGAGGCAGTCTCTTCTGTAGAGCGACGCTCCGTCAGGGCGGACGGACCTATCTGGGACGCTTATTCAAAATCTGTTACGGAAGTTCTGACAAAGGAGAAACTGACTATATGGCTGTGCTAAAAGATCTCGTTCCTGCCGGCGTGATTACCGGCGATGACGTCCAGACCGTCCTCGCCTACGCCAAAGCGAACCAATTTGCTCTCCCCGCGGTAAACGTGGTGGGTTCCAACAGCATCAACGCTGTCATGGAGACTGCCCGAGACGTAAACTCTCCAGTGATTATTCAATTTTCAAGTGGCGGTGCAGTTTTCAACGCCGGTAAAGGCCTCAGCAACGACGGCCAGCAGGCTGCGATTGCCGGTGCTGTGGCCGGGGCCGAGCACGTGCATCGCCTGGCCGCGCTCTATGGCGTGCCGGTCATTCTCCACACCGACCATTGCGCACGTAAACTGCTGCCCTGGATCGACGGCCTTCTTGACGCCGGCGAGGCATTCTACGCTGTCCACGGCAAGCCCCTCTACAGCATGCATATGCTCGATCTTTCGGAAGAACCGATCGAAGAGAATATCGCCACGTGCAAGGTCTACCTCGAACGCATGAGCAAGATGGGCATGACGTTGGAATTTGAACTGGGCGTGACGGGTGGCGAGGAAGATGGTGTCGACAACACCGGCATCGATAGCTCACGGCTCTACACCCAGCCGGAGGAAGTGGCCTACGCCTATGGCGAGCTGATGCCGATCAGCCCCCGCTTCACGGTGGCGGCCGCGTTTGGCAATGTCCACGGCGTCTACAAGCCTGGCAACGTCCAGCTGCAGCCGGCGATCCTGGACAACTCGCAGAAGTACGTGCAGCAGCAATTCGGCACGGAAGAAAAGCCCCTCAACTTCGTCTTCCACGGCGGCTCCGGTTCAGAGCCTGAGGACATCGAAGAAGCCATCTCCTACGGCGTCATCAAGATGAACCTGGATACCGACATGCAGTGGGCCTTCTTGTCTGGCGTGCGTGATTACATTGACGAGAATCACGCTTACCTCGATACCCAGATCGGCAACCCGGAGGGCGACGACAAGCCGAATAAGAAATACTATGATCCGCGCGTCTGGTTGCGCAAGGGCGAAGATACGTTCCGCACCCGCCTCGTCCAGGCATTCGAAGAACTGAATTGCATGAACCGCCTCGGCTAGTATACCAGGGCGTAAATAGGACGGTGTTTCGTAGGTCACGCTATCCGCGTGACGGTTCTAGTATACCTACGAGTTATCGGGGCGGACCGGGATTCGTCCGGCTGATAGCCGGACCTACAGACCCTCAGCAGATCACAGCGGCTGATTATGACAATATCTCAGCCGCTGTGATTTGCCGGGGCAATGAAGCTCGCAGTTATTCTGTCGTAAAAAGTATAAGATACAAAAGGAAAAGGGGAAGACATGCCGGAGTACAGTTCATACCCGCACAGCAAAGTGGGGCTCGATACCCACGGTATCACCAATATCAAGACCGCCTACTGGACGCTTTCGACGCCCGCGCTCTATGAAGAGTCCGTCAAGCGTGGTGAAGGCATCATTTCGCATCTTGGTCCGCTCGTCGTGCGTACCGGCCAATTCACCGGCCGTTCGCCCAATGACAAATTTGTGGTCAAGGAACCGACCAGCGACGAGTTTATCTGGTGGGGCAAGGTCAATCGCCCCTACGAGCAGGAACGCTTTGACGAACTGCACTGGCGTATGACCTCGTATCTCCAGGGCAAGGATGTCTTCATCCAGGACTGCTGGTCCGGGGCCGACCCCAAATATCGCATGCCGGTGCGCATCATTACCCAGTATGCGTGGCACAGCCTCTTCATCCGCAACATGTTCATCCAGGCGACCGATGAAGAACTGGTAGACTTTGAGCCGGAATTTGTGGTCATCGACTGCCCAGGCTTCCGTGCCGACCCAGAACATGATGGTACGAACTCGGATGTCTTCATCCTGGTCAACTTCGCCGAGAAGCTCGTGCTCATCGGCGGTACGGAATATGCCGGCGAGATGAAGAAGTCGGTCTTCACGGCCATGAATTACCTGCTGCCCTTCAACGAAGTGATGCCCATGCACTGCTCGGCCAACATCGGTCCCAAGGGTGACACGGCTATCTTCTTTGGTCTGAGCGGCACCGGCAAGACTACGCTCTCTGCCGATCCCAACCGTACGCTCATCGGTGATGACGAGCATGGCTGGAGCGACACCGGCATCTTCAATTTTGAAGGCGGCTGCTACGCCAAGACGATTCGTCTGTCGGCCGAAGCCGAACCGGAGATTTACGACACGACGCGTCGCTTTGGCACGATTCTGGAAAACGTGGGCATCGACACCAATACCCGCCGCGTTGACCTGGATGACGGCAGCCTGACCGAGAATACGCGTGCCGCCTATCCCATCTCCCATATTCCCAACGCAACCCGCGATGGGCGCGGCGGTCATGCCCAGAACATTATCTTCCTGACTGCAGACGCCTTTGGCGTGCTGCCGCCCATCTCCAAGTTGACGCCCGAGCAGGCCATGTATCATTTCATTTCCGGTTACACGGCCAAGGTTGCCGGTACCGAGCGTGGCGTGACCGAGCCGGAAGCGACCTTCAGCGCCTGCTTTGGCGCTCCCTTCATGGCGCAGCGCCCCAGCGTCTATGCCAAGCTGCTGGGCAAGAAGATCGAAGAGCACAACGTCAACTGCTGGCTGGTCAACACCGGCTGGACCGGCGGCCCCTATGGCGTCGGCCATCGCATGGCCATCGCCAATACCCGCGCCATGGTGAACGCTGCCCTGGATGGCGAACTGAATGATGTGGAGTTTGTGGAAGATCCGATCTTTGGCCTTCAGATTCCCACCAGCGTGCCCGGCGTGCCTGACGAGGTACTGCAGCCGCGCAACACCTGGGATGACGGCGCCGCCTACGACGCCCAGGCCAACAAGCTGGCCGGCATGTTTGCCGAGAACTTCAAGCAGTTTGAAGAGAATGCCCCTGCAGAAGTATCGGCCGCCGGCCCGAAGGTTTAGTGATGTGTGAAGGCGTGAAACCTGAAGACGTGACGGCAGGATAGCCGGCTTCAGTGCACTGACTTCGCCAGCACGGATCACATTTCACGAATCACGCTTCACGGTCCATAGCAAACAAAAGCCCTTCGACTCGCCAGTCTCTTTTCGGTGCGTCGGAGGGCTTTCTGACTTGCCCGTCGCTGACTTTGTAAGGAGATCACGCATGCGTGCTGCTGCACAATCCCAGACGCCGACCTTTTCGCTTGATGATGTTCGGGCGCTTGCCGCGGACCTTTATGGCATCCACGGAGATGTTCGGCCGCTGCCCAGCGAGCGCGACCAGAATTTTGCGCTCTTTGCCGAGACGGACGACGCTTACGTGCTCAAGATTGCGAACGGCGGGGAAGAGGCGGCCACGCTTGCGTGCCAGAATCAGGCCATGACGCACGTGGCGGAGCGCGTGGGGCATGCGCCGGTCGTCAAGTCGACGCTGGCAGGTCAAGCGGTTGCGACCGTGACCGCGGAGGATGGCGCCTGCTACTACGTTCGCCTGATCAGCTACGTGCCGGGCAAACCGCTGGGTACGGTGCGGCCCCATTCTCCAGAACTGCTGCGGGACGTAGGCGCACGCTTTGGCCGTATTGTCGTCGCGCTGCACGACTTCGATCATCCCGCGGCGCGTCGGGAGTTTGACTGGGATCTGCGTCAGGGTCGCGCGGTGGTGGAGCGCTACGCGCCGCTGCTGCCGCCCGCCAAGCAGGCCGTCGTCGCACGCTGCCTCGCTCATTACGACATGGCAGTCTCGCCGCTAACGGATGCGCTGCCGCAAAGCGTGATTCATGGCGACGGCAATGATTACAACGTACTGGTTGAGACTGAGGGCTGGTCCCTGCGCGTCAGCGGCGTCATCGACTACGGCGATCTGGTCTATTCCTGGACCGTCGGTGAGCTGGCCATCGCCGCGGCCTATGCCATGCTCGACAAGCGTGATCCGCTGACGGCCGCCGCGCACGTGACCCGCGGCTTCCACGGGGTGCATCCGCTGGGAGAAGCTGAGGCGGATGCGCTCTACGGCCTCATCCGTCTGCGCCTGTGCACGAGTATGGTCATGGCCGCGCGTCAGCGCGCGGCCGCACCCGAGAATGTCTATCTCGACGTGTCGCAGGAGCCCGTCTGGGCACTGTTGCAGCAGCTTGACTCAGTGCCGACGGCGCTGGCGACGGGCATGTTGCGCCATGCGTGCGGACTGGCGCCTGCTTCCACCACGGAACTCGTTCTGGCTTGGCTGGCGTCGCAGCGGGACAGCTTCCACCCTGTGGTCGATGCCGACCTGCACAGCCCGGACCAGCTCGTGATCGACCTGAGCGTGGCAAGTCCGCTGCTGACCGTCCATCCGACAACGCTGCCGCCGGGCTGGTTGACGCGCCTGGTCGAGGCTGAGATGGCCGTCTACGGCAAGACGACGGCACTTGGGCCCTACGGGGAAGCCCGGTTCATCTATGACCGCGCCCCATTTTTCGTTGTGACCGAGGAATTGCCCGAAGGGAGCACGCGTCATCTGGGCATCGATATCTTTCGAGCCCCCGGTGCGCCCGTCTATGCGCCGCTGGCGGGTACTGTGCACAGCCTGGCGGACAATGCCGCGCCCCTCGACTACGGCCCGACCGTCATCTTGCGGCACGCTACCGGCGACGGCACGCCCTTCTATACGCTATACGGCCACCTCGCACGGGAAGCGCTGGCCCGCCTTGCGCCCGGTCAACCGGTTGCTGCTGGCCAGCAGATCGGCGTCATCGGTACGGAAGTCGTGAACGGAGGATGGCCGCCCCATCTGCACGTGCAGCTTATGGTCGACCTCTTGGACCACACCGACACCTTTCCCGGGGTCGCAGCACCGCGCAATTGGGCCGTTTGGTCGTCCTTTAGTCCCGATCCCAACGTGCTGTTGGGCATTCCCGACGCCTGTTTCCCCCGTACCGGTCAGGAGCCGGATGCGATCCTGGCCGCACGCCGGGAACTATTGGGGCGTAATCTGAGCGTCTCCTATCGGGAGCCGGTGAAGATCGTGCGCGGCTGGCGTCAGTTTCTCTATGACGAGGAGGGGCGGGCCTACCTGGACGGCGTCAACAACGTGAGCCATGTGGGCCACGGTCACCCGCACGTGGTAAGCGCAGCCCAACGCCAGCTGCCCGTGCTCAACACCAACACCCGCTACCTGCACGACAACATCATACGCTATGCCGAGCGTCTGTTGGGCCACTTTCCAGCTCCCCTGGGCGTCGTCTTCTTTGTCTGTAGCGGCAGCGAAGCGAATGAACTCGCGCTGCGGCTGGCGCGCACCTACACGGACCGCCAAGACATCATCATGCTCGACGCCGCCTACCACGGCAATACCCAGGCAATGGTTGACATAAGTCCGTACAAGCATGACGGGCCAGGCGGGCAGGGCGCGCCGGGATGGGCGCACAAAGCGCTCATGCCCGATCCATATCGCGGCGTCTACAAGGGTTATGAAGTGGAAACCGGCAAGCGCTACGCCGCTCATGTGCAATGTCTGGTAGCGGAGCTTGCGGCCAATGGGCAAGAGCCTGCCGCCTTCATCGCCGAATCAGTTCTGGGTTGCGGGGGACAGATCGTGCTGCCGGCCGGCTATCTGGCGGCGGCGTTTGAGCATGTGCGAGGCGCCGGCGGCGTCTGTATCGCCGACGAAGTGCAGGTGGGCTTTGGGCGGGTGGGCAGCCATTTCTGGGGCTTTGAGACCCAGGGCGTCGTGCCCGACATCGTCACCCTGGGCAAGCCCATCGGCAACGGCCATCCCTTGGGCGCCGTCGTCACCACGTCGGCCATTGCCGACGCGTTCGCCAACGGCATGGAGTACTTCAACACCTTTGGCGGCAATCCTGTCTCCTGCGCCATCGGCGAGGCCGTACTGGACGTGATCGAAGGGGAGAAACTCCAGGCTCATGCCGCCGCGGTGGGTGGTGACTTCCTGGCCGGCCTGCGCGAGCTGCAGACGCAGCACGAGTTGATCGGTGACGTGCGCGGGTTGGGGCTCTTCGTGGGCGTTGAACTCGTGCACGATCGCACCACGCTGGCGCCTGCGCCCGAACACGCTGCCTACATTGCCAACCGCATGCGCGACCACGGCATCTTCATCTCCACCGACGGCCCATTGCACAACGTGCTCAAGCTCAAGCCGCCCTTGCCCTTTTCCCACGCCGATGCCGCCCGCGTCGTCGCAACCCTCGACCGCATCCTCCAAGAAACCCCGATCGACGATCAATCGACAATGGTCAATTAGCAATTGCCAATTGTCAATTGATCAGCCCATGCGGCGCTGGAGGAATTGCTTTTTGGAGTCGACGTTGAGGAAGGGATTGGTCTCCTTCTGCTGGGCCAGCGTATCGGTTGCGAGCGGGCCGTAGTTGTGTCCCGGGTAGACAATCGTGTTGTCGGGCAGGGCCATGAGCTTGTTATGGAGGCTGTCGTACATGGCTTCCACGTCCGAAGCGGGCAGATCGCAGCGGCCGCAGCCGTTGATGAAGAGCGTGTCGCCGGCGATGAGGTGGTTGCGATGTAGAAAGGAGGTGCCATCGGGCGAATGGCCGGGCGTAGCCATGACGCGGAACTCCAGCGCACCGACCATGAGCGTGGCGCCATCGTCAAACTCGATCAGCTCGGGTCCCTCAGGACGCCACTCGTCAGGCATCAGCCGCGAGATGTAGACCGGCACGCCCGTGGCCTGCACCAGTTCAGCCACACCTTCGGTATGGTCATAGTGGCCGTGGGTCAGCCAGATGGCCTTGAGCTCGGCGTCGTGGGCTTCGAGCTGGGCCAGAATCTCCCCCACATTCCAGGCGGGATCCACGACTACGGCGTCGTTACTGCCAGTATCGCCGAGAATATAGACGAAATTGTCCATGTGCCCGAGCTGCATTTGTTTGACATAAAGTGAGCCGTTCTCCGTCACGGTTAATCCTTTCCGCATATATGTTGATGATTTGGGTGGCGATCGCGCATAACTTGTAAGCCATCTCGCTGCGCCAAGGCGAGGTATACTATAATGCTAGAGGTGCGCCCGCGCAATCGCTCGCGGCTGCTTGCGGCGCTACGCTTATCAAACTCACTACGCATTTGGGAGGAAACTCATGGAATATCTGCACACGATGGTGCGCGTGCTCGACCTGGACGCCGCGCTCGACTTCTGGTGTAACAAGCTCGGGCTGATCGAATTGCGCCGCCACGACAATGAAGCGGGCCGCTATACCAACGTTTTCCTGGCCGGCAGCGAGGATGACATGCCGTTGGAACTGACCTACAACTGGGACGAGACCGAGCCCTATGGCACCGGTCGCTTTTTCGGTCATCTAGCCTACGGCGTTGACAACATTTACGAGACCTGCGCGTCGCTGCAAGAGCAGGGCGTCACAATCAATCGTCCGCCGCGTGATGGTCGCATGGCCTTCGTCAAGTCGCCCGACGGCCAGTCGGTCGAATTGCTGCAAAAGGGCGAGGCTTTGCCCATCGAAGAGCCCTGGGCCAGTATGCCAAATGATGGTTCCTGGTAGCGGATTCAGCGGCTAAAAAGCGCAAGACCGAGGTACGCAGAAAATGAAAGAGCCACAGAGAGAAACAAAATCTCTGTGGCTCTTCTTTTTTCGTTGATAGAGATACTGGTTGCCAACAAAGCCAGCGCCGGTTGAGCTTGCTTGGAACGTAGAATTTAGCCAGCGCCGGTTGAGCTTGCGCCGTCCTGAGCCTGTCGAAGGGTCGAAATCAAAGCGGGATGACGCCGACTCGCTTCCTTAACAGCTGCGCTCGGCCGAGCCGGGCCCCAACGGAAGAATCCAGCGTCTGCCATGGGAAACGGGCTCAAGCCCGTTGGTCAAGTGAATCAACGGATTCCGTGTCTACCAACGGGCGAACCCTGAAGGCGCCGCCTGAACGCGCTTTACGCGTCCTTGGTCGTGGCCAGCATCTGCTGGAGCTCGCCGTTTTGGTAGAGTTCCATGGCAATGTCGGAGCCGCCAACAAATTCGCCGTTGATGTACAACTGGGGAATGGTGGGCCAGTCGGAGTATTCCTTGATCGCATTGCGCAGGTTGTCATCCTCCAGCACGTTGCGCGTCTCATACTCTGCGCCCACGGCGTTGAGAATCTGCACCACGCGTGCGGAGAAGCCGCACATAGGGAAATCCTTGTCGCCCTTCATGAAGAGCATGACGGGCGTGCTCTTCACGTCGCTGTCAATCTGGGTCAGTGTTTCTTCGTAGGTTGCCATTTTTCCACCTCACAGTTCAACGGAATATTGCGCTTTGTTTGCTTCCCACTTGGCCGGCGTAAAGGTCTTCAGCGCCAGCGCGTGGACGACGTTTGAGTCGAGTTGGGTCTTGAGGGCTTTGAGCACGGCCTGATGCTGTCGTACCAGGGGCTGCCCCTCAAATGATTCGCTGACGACGATGGCCTCAAAGTGCTGTCCGTCTTGCATGGGATCGATCACCGCCACGCGCGCGTCGGGAATCGCCGCCTGGATCATTGCTTCAATCTGTTCAATCATGGCTCTGCTTTCCTGCGTTTGATACACCGCTGCATGGTCTACGCGCATGGCTGCCGGCCGGTTTATTTCATACTCTATACGATCTGACCCTACCCATGTGCGCTTGTGATCATGTAGCATACAGTACATTTGGCGCAAAGAGTGTAGCCGATGCCCCCGTTTTCGGGCTAGCCGGCGCGTTCGAATCCGATCTGAGAGCCCGCCCCGCGATGCAAGCGCTACCTAACGGCGGCCAGGCCTGTGCTGCCTCCGGTTCGCATTTGAGACGCTCGCCTCGTAAAAGGCATGAGGCGCAGTTGACGCACTCGGGAACGCCAAGCCCCAGCTTGGCCCGTGTTGTGCTGCCGAGCTGGGGTTCGGCGTTCCCGAGTGTGCTTCGCCTCTACTCGTCTACCACCAGCGGCAGCCAGACGCGCTCACTCAGCTCAACGTTGCTGGGCAAGCTGTAGCTGCCGAACTCGACGCTGGACCTATTGATCAAGTGCGTGCTCAGCATGCGCAAGTATAATCGTCTAGTCTTCGAATCGAAAGTCGCTAATTCCCGCCTGCGTTGCAATCGGCCGATTTTTCTATCGCCGGCCGGGTCGCGATCAGCGCTGACTCTCGTCGCCGGGCCAATTGTTGCATGGAAGCACCCTCGCTAATAGAATAGGTGCATACTTATCTTTTACTTTCGAATGGCCATCGGTTATGCCCGCCTATCGCTTGTTACAGCACAAGGACTTTACGCAGAGCCTCAGCGCGCTGCCGCCCACGGCCCAACGCAAGGCCGTCTGGGCACAGGTGCTGCTCGGCGCCAGCGGGCGCACCCCCGTTGTCAAGGGCACCATGGGACGCAATGCCCGCTGGCGGCGCACGCCCGTACAGGGCAATCACTACTATCTCTGGTGGATCCCCCAAAGCGAAAGCGCGCTGGAGCGCAACGGTCACGCCGGCCCAAACGGTGCGCGCAATACCATTCTCGTCCATTCCGTCCGCCATCACGATCAGACCGATCAGCCGGTCAATCTGGGTGCACTCGACGACTATGTGCAGGTGCCGATCGACACGCTCGATCCCCGCTTCGATGAGCAGCGCGCCATCAGCCGCCCGCCAACACCCGGCGCTGTGAATGTCGCCACCATCAAAGGCTTGCCCGGCAGCGGCAAGACAATTGCCCTGCTCTACCTCTTGCGCGACCTGCTGGCCCGGGACGATGGGGGTCGTATTCTCTACGTCACCTATACGGCGCGCCTCAAGCGTGCGGCCCAAGAATTTGTGGAAGCCCAATACGTGGCGCGTACCGGCAATGCGCCGGAGAGCTTGCGCGAGCGTCTGCGCATCGTTACCCTCAACGAGCTGGTGGGCGAGCTGACCGAGCTCGCCATTTACATGGAGCCCTTCGCTGAATTGAAGGAATTTCAGGCCTTTCTCGACCGCCAGAACCCGGCCGATCTGGGGCCCTGGCGCGCCTACCCGCGCACGCTCTTCACCGAGATCCGCGCTTATTTGCTAGGGCGAGATTTCCCGGCCGACTATGACTGGGCGCAGGAGAATCTGGGCGGCAGCAGCGTTGACCTGCTTACCTACGCTGAAGAGCGCGGGCTGGAACTGGACGAAGCTGAAATTGTTCACAACCTGGCCCACCGCCTGCGTCATATGCGCTACTTCCGCGACCAGACCGCCGCGCGTGCCGCCCTCACGGAACTGATTGCCGGCAACGCTCCCGACTGGCTTGCGGGCCTGGATGCTCTGGTCATCGACGAAGTGCAGGACCTGACACTCGTGCAGATCGCGCTCGTGGCCGAGCTGCTGCGCCTGCGCGCCCGGGCTCAGGACGGGCGCGCCCTGACTCTGACCGTGGCCGGCGATGAATCGCAGATTGTCCAGCCCAGTGGCTTCGATTGGGGCATGACCAAGTACATGCTGGGTGAACAGATCGGCATCTGGCCCGATGAATATGAGTTCCAGTTCCAGCGGCGCGCGCCCGATAACCTGGCCCAAATCATCGACAACAGTTGGCGCTTCTACAGCCATCTGCCCAAGACTGCCCGACCGAGCGCCAAGCGCGAACGCGTTCTAACCGAGCGGGGGGGAGAAGAGGAGCTTGGCCAGATTTTCGTCACCGCGCCGCCCGATGCCTCCTTCCGGGCTGCGGATCTGTTGAGCGTCCTCGCCGGCGGGGACGGCGAGGATGATGACGTGCACGAGCATGCGGCCGTCCTTCGAACTGCAATTGACGGATTGGCGGGCGAGGATCTGCCCTGGGCCGCGCTCATGGCCGAGCTTTCCAGCCGGCCCGGTCGTGCGCTTGTCGATCTGACAGAGTCGCTGGTTGCACAGTTGCCGGCTCAGGCCGGCGCGCTGGCGGACGAAATCGTCTACCTGCCCCGCGAGATCAAGGGGCTCGAACGCCACACGATTCTGATTCACGGGCTGAACGATCTCTATGAACGGGCGTTGGCCCTGAGCGCGGACGAGGGGAAGGGCAACATTCCCCGCTTTGAGGCGCGGCGACTCTTTGACGAAATGCGCGTGGCGCTGAGTCGCTCAACCAATCGACTCATTGTGCTGGAACCACCTGCCGCGCCGGTTTTGCGCGAGCTGGGCATCGATGAGATTGACGGCGCGTCCTCGCTGGGCTGGGCCGATCTGATCTTGGCCATGCAAACCGAAGAGATGTCGGAAATCGAGGCCATCGAAGGCTATTTGCGCGAGGTAGAGGACCTGATTGAACTGGATAAGTGGCAGCAGGCCGTGGCGCGCAACCGCCGCGCAGCCCGCCTGGCCCACCGGATCGGCGACGGCGCGTTGCAGCGCCAGGCCGAGCGACAGCATGTGCTCATCCACCTGCAGCAGGCCGATCGGCTGCTGGCGCGCGAGGCATGGCGCGAAGCCTACGGCGCCAATCGCACCGCCCGTGAACTCGCCGCCGCCGCGGACGTCACGGAGCTATGGGGTCAGATTGACGAGCAGCTTGGCCGGATCCAGACCGTCGCGGCCGAGCAGGTTGCCCATCTGCTCACGGAAGCGGCTGAAAAACGTGCCGCCGGCGCGCCGGCAGCTGCCTATGCCGCGGCCACCCGCGCCCGCGGCCTGATCGCACTCTTACCGCCCGGCGAGGCCGTCCAGGCCGTCAGCGACGCAGTGGCCGATGCCGCCTGGGAGTGGGCCATCCAGCTTGTGGCCGACGCCGAAGAGGAGGTTCCGGCGCAAGTCGCAGAGTTGCTGGCTGAGTCTGCCGCAATGATGACAGATCAAGGTAACGATGCCGGCGCGACGGGCTTGCAGATGCTCAGCGAGCGCTATGCCACACTGCCGCGGCGGCGCAATCTGAGTGACGAGGACGTGAGCCGCGTCCTCGATTTTGCCGAGGACTACCTTGCGCAGCTCGAACCCCTTCAACCGGAGCCAGTCGCCTACGCTCACCTCGCCTATTGGCTGCGCGATACCTACGCTGCGTTGGAGGAACACTTTCCTCTCTACTACCGCTGGTCGGCCCTGGCCCAGCGCGTTGGCGCTCTGACGAGCGATGATGGCTACCGTACCGATGTGCTCCACCTGGAGCAGCGGCTGGACGCGATCTTCGAGCGCGCCGGGGCCATGCAGCAACTCTGGGACGGCGATCTGGACCTGCAGCGTTTCCGCATCCTGTTGGCTGGTCTCCACGGGGATCACGCCACGGCCTCGACGTCGTGGGAAGCCCTCGATGAATTTTCCCAGGCAGCAGATGAAGCACGCCTGGCCGGTGACATGGAGCGGGCCTATCAGCTCTTGCGTCAAGCCAAGTTGCCCATTGACGAAGAACTGGCCACCGCGGTCAAACTCCTCCGTCTCCTCGACCAGGTCGAGCAGAAGCACAGCAACCTCCGCCCCAACGAACGCGCCGCCATCCTCCAACGCATCGCCGCCCTCGCCGAGAAACTCAACTAAACGCGGAGCGCGGAGTGTATTGTGCCCATACCTCATCACCCCACCATTATTGGCATAGGGTGCATCCCATTTTGGGGGCGGTGCACGAACGGACTAATCGCTTTCTCTAGAGCAGCCCCCAAATGTGGTATGCACCCATTGGCATAGACCGAATTGACAATCGACCACCGACCACCGACAATTGACCTTTGTCAATCTGCAAAAATCAATCTTCAACGTTGGGCGGCCTTCCTCATGCGCAGTCAACCTGATTATTACTACATTCAATCTGCGGTCGTTCCCTACCGCATACGCGATGGCAAGATCGAGATCCTGCTCATTACTTCGCGCCGGCGCAAGCGTTGGGTTGTGCCCAAGGGCATCGTTGAGCCGGACCTTTCGCCCAGTGAATCTGCGGCCCGCGAGGCGTGGGAAGAGGCCGGCATCGAGGGGACCGTTGCGCCCGAGCCGCTGGGCACCTATACGTATACGAAGTGGGGCGACCTGTGTACCGTCACCGTGTACCCCATGCGCGTCGAAGTTGAGCTGCAGAACTGGCCGGAAGAGTTTCGCGATCGAACGTGGGTCTCGGTCAAAAAGGCGATCAAGCGTGTTCGTGAAGATGAGCTGAAGCTGTTGATCGGTGATCTAGCCGCGTCGCTGCAGGGACAAGTTGCCGAATGATCGCCAGTCGCTCTCTGCCAAGTGAAGGCGGTGGTGATTCCCACATCCTGCGCCTTGCCGCCCTCTTTGCCGATGATCCCGTCTGGCGCGACGCTATGGCGCACCTCCGCCAGGGCGTCACCAGCGCGCTCTATTTTAGTCACAGGCCCGGCGAAGTCTGGCATTTTGTTCAGACGGAAGATGGCGTGCAGGTGCAATCGGGGGCGGCTAAGCGGCCCGATTTTGCCTTCTGCTTCACGCCAGCGTCTGTCGACCAGTTGGCCGCCGTAGACGGGGATATTGGTGACGTGGCCGTGACGCTCTTTGACCTGATCCTGAGCGAGGATCCGAAGCGGCGAGTGGGCTTCCGCGTGCTTGCGCCTTTCTGGCGACTCGTGCGCAACGGTCACGTGCGTTTGCTACTGGACGGCGGCCCCAGCGTCCTGTCTTATGGCGCGGCCCACGGCGTTGGCAGCGTCGGCCAGCTGCGTGCGTTTGTCGCAACGCTGCGCGCCGATGATGCCGCCGCGGTTGCGCCGACGTCGGACGGCTGCTGCTGATGGCCAGGCAGTCCGTCCGGCTGACCGAGCAACAGCAGGCCATTGTCAACCACACGACCGGGCCGGCGCTGGTCGTCGCTGTGGCCGGCGCGGGCAAGACGACCGCCATGGTCCATCGCATCGCCAATCTGGTGCGCAACCGCGTCTTTTCCGCCGAGCAAATTCTTGCCACGTCCTTCAATCGCGACGCCACCGAGCAGGTGCGCAAGGCGCTCCAGCGCTGGCCGAGCTGTAAGCCTGTGCGCGTCCAGACGCTGCATAGCTTGGGGTATAGCATCATTCGCCTCGGGGTCGAGCGGGGCGCGCTACCGCCCTTTACAGCGAAGGGCAACCTCGACACATCGGGCCGCCGGACGCTACGTGCGGCCATCGACCAGGCACGTGTCGCCAATCTTGCCTTTGCCCCACGGCTCGACCATTTCGACTGGGACGATTTCCTCACCTATGTGGGCGCGTGCAAGGCCAATCTGGTCTACGCCGATCTGCGCAACGAGGCGCTGCCGCGCGGCGTGCGCAAGCTGGCTCAACAGGCCCGACCACCCCAGGATCGTCCCTGGTTTCTCGAGTTATACCAGCTCTATGAGCAGGTGCGCCTGGCGCATAACTGGCTCACCTTCGACGACATGCTGCTCAGCGCCTGGGCCTTGCTGGTGCGCTATCCTGAATTTTTGGCCAACGTGCAGGCGCGCTATCGATGCGTGATTGTTGACGAATACCAGGACGTCAACCTGGTCCAGGCCGAGATCCTTGATCTACTGACCCGGCCCCACGGCAACTACATGGCCATCGGCGACGACGATCAGACCATCTACACTTGGCGCGGGGCCAGCCCCGACTTCTTTCTCGGCTTTGCCAAACGCTACCGTGCACCCATCTACTACATGACCGAAAATTTCCGCGGCCGGGCGTCCCAGTTGAGCCTGGCCAATCAGGTGATTGTCCACAACAGGCGCCGCCAGCCCAAGCAGCTTGATCTCGTGCGCGGCTTTGGCGGCCACACGGGGCTCACGCTCCACGGTTCAAGCACGGAGATGGCGTTTGCCATGGCTGGCGATATGAAGGCATTGCTGCAGCAGGGCGTTAAGCCACAGGAGATGGCGGTGCTGGTGCGCGTCTACGCCCAGACGCCGCCGATTGAAGAAGCGCTGCGCGGGGCAGGAGTTCCCTACGAGATCATTGGCGATGTGCCCTTCTATCAGCGGACGGCAGCAGCGCAGACGGCAACCACCCAGCCTCCCCGGCCCGCGCCAAAAGCGGGCGGCGCCGTGCGCATCCTGAGCATCTTCCGCGCCAAGGGCATGGAGTGGCCGGCGGTCTTTGTGCCCGACTGCAATGACGGCGTTTTGCCGTTGGCCAAAGCCGATCGGCCTGAAGAAGAGCGCCGCCTCTTTTACGTCGCACTCACCCGCGCTCAAGAGCGCATCTATCTCTATGCGCTCAACACCAAGGCGCTGTCGCCCTATTTGGTCCAGGCCAACTATAGCGAAACGCTCATGACTACCGCAGCCGTGGGCCAGGCGCTGGCACGCGATCCGGGGACGTGGCAGCCGGCCGATTACATCGCGGTTGGCGTGAATGCCAAACGCCTCTACCTGTTGGGCTATCTGGCACGGCGCTGGCCGGCCTCGCCTGACGCACGGGCAAGGGTGGCCCACTCCGTGCTGGCGTTTTATGCGCTGCTGCGCAAGCGGCGTCTTCTGCGCAGGCTGCAAATCGGGCGGGAAGATGTCCGCTTCTGGCAGGAGATGGCCGGCGCGCGTTCCAATCCGCCCGCGCTGGAACTGGCCGGCATGGATGAGCTATTGCGCCAAATCGTGTGAGTGCGTCGCGATTGAGAGCCCGATGGGTCACGGCTCGCTAGGTTGGCGCTAGCACTGTTGTTTTCGTGTAGCCAAGCGAAAAGCCGAGCCGCTCGACGTTGCGTTGGGATGCGGTACCGGGTGTGGTGCCAACCGCGGCGAGGTCGCAGCCCTGCTTGCTGGCATAGCGCAGGCGTGCGTGCAGCAGCGCGTGCTGAACGCCCAGTCGACGGAAGGCGCTGCGCGTGGCCGTCGAGAAGCAAATCGCCACACCATCGTGGATGGCCAGTGCACCGCCGCCGGCGGGCGCATCGCCCACCCAGGCCATGAAACAGGTCGTCTCCTGCTTGTGCGCGTTAGCGAGGGGGATCACGACGTCGGCATCTTCAAATACGCTCGCACCGCTAAAGCCGGCGCTGACGACCTGGGCCCACAATAGTCGTTGGGCGGGCGTGATGGTCTCAATGCGCAGATGCTTGTGGGGGGGCACGGCTTGATCCGGCACTGGCACGGCCAGGTCGCGCCACCAGATATTCTTGAAGCTCTGAATTGCATAGCCCCGACGCAACAAGGCCGGTGCCAACGACGAGTCGGCCAGGGGGCAGAGGTCCACGCTGGCGGCAAGCGCCCGGGCGTTGAAGAAGCTTGCCGCTTCATCCATCGTCGCCTCTGCGACGGGCGCGTGCATAGCCAGGCCATAGATGCGATTAATGGGCGAGTTAGGGCCAACGTAGACGGCCAGCCCGTCGCCGATTCTTGCATGAGCACAGGCGAAGTCGGGGCGGAGCAGCGCCTGGGTTTGCGCGTAGTCAAGCGTGCTGGCTTGTTCCGCATCTTCCAGCCGCCTGGCCAGCGTCAGATCATGAAGGTACATGATCTACCGACAAGCCTCCAGGAAGTCCTTCCAGAGCAACTGATGGGCCGGCGGCAATTCAAAGAGCCGTTCGGGATGCCACTGTACGCCAATCATCCAGCGATGGGTATCACTCTCAATCGCTTCCACCAGCCACTCGTCCGGGACTGCCGTGCCCGCCGATTGAAAAACAGGCGCCAGGGTTTCTGAACTGAGCCCCTGATGGTGATACGTGTTGACGGGCAAGCACTCCTGGCCAACGACAGCTCGGATCTGGCTCCCGCTGCGCACATGCACATCGTGAAGCGTTGGCGCGGCTTTGGCGGAGCGATGGCCCTCAAAGTGCTGGACCATACCGCCGCCGGCCGCGACGTTCATCACCTGGCAACCGCGGCAGATCCCAAATGTAGGCAGATCGAGCGCCAGGGCGCGGCGGGCGAGACTGAGCTCCAGCTCATCTCGCTTGCGGTCGATGGCGGCAGGATTGGCGCCAGCCAGTTCTTCACCAAAATAGTTGGGGTGCACGTCGCCGCCGCCGGCCAGGATGAGGCCATCGAGACTATCGAGGATCTCATCGGGCAGGCGGCCGATCGCATCAGGGGTGAAGCGGACGCCGTCGGGCAGTGTAGCCGGCGTGTCGGGCGCAAGCACCACGCTCTGTGCGCCCAACGCTTGCAATACGTTCAGGTAGTGTTGCGTGTTCTCGCTCACCCATTCGGCGTTGCCGTAACGGGTGGTGACGCCAACGATTGGCCCTTTGTCCATGGAACAATACTCCTGCGCTGTATGGTGAACGTGTGGCAAGTGCATCTCGATTAACTGCGTTGCCGTCGAATGTTTTTTTGCTCCCGGCAGTATAGCATAGGAAATCAACGCGTTGAATCGAAACGGAAGGGAGCATGCGGCATCGTCGGCCACTGTGCGCCTACTGTGCGCCTACTGTACGCCTGCGAAGTTGTCGCCGCTGTGATCGGCAACGTAAGCGCCGCTTACGTTGCGCCGCTTGGCCGCAATCGTGGTAACCTGAAGCAGATCGCACGTATCACAGCAGCAACTGACTGATTAGGAAGCATTGCCCATGTTGACGAACACCATCATCGTCATTGTTTCGGTTCTGATTGCCCTGATCGCCCTGTGGGGCGGTTTCTTTTTCTACGTTTATTGGTTCCGCATTCAGCGACCGGTCCCCGACCTAACGGGCTTGTATACATTGCCTACGCTTGAAGCACCCGTGCAAGTCAAGCGCGATAAGCATGGCATCCCCCACATCTATGCGCAAAGCGAGGCCGATCTCTACCGCGCCCAGGGCTATGTCCACGCCCAGGATCGTCTCTGGCAGATGGAGCAGAGCCGGCGCACGGCATTTGGTCGCCTGAGCGAAATTTTTGGCGAGGCCGCGCTCGAGGCCGACCGCTTTGCCCGCATCATGGGCTTTGGCCGCGCGGCAGAGCAGGAGTTGGCCGCGCTTGATGCCGAGACGCTGCAAGTCTTAAGCTGGTATGCCGAAGGGGTCAACGCTTACCTCGGAAATGATCCCGACCGGCTCGCCGCTGAATTCAACCTGCTGCGCTTTCAGCCCGAGCCCTGGTCACCGCTGGATACGCTGGCCTACAGCAAGACCATGTCATGGGCGCTGAGCATCAACTGGGAGAGCGAGTTGACACGCATGCGCCTGGTCCAGCAGATGGGCCCTCTACGCGCCATGGAATTGGAGCCCGACTACCCAGGATCGAATCCGCTGACGCTGGAGGGGGTTGGCAGCGAAGAGATGACGCGCATGCTCTCTACGGCCGGCCTCTTGCTCAACCAATATGAGGGCATCAAAGCGTGGCTGGGCACTGCTGGCGATGGCCAGGGCAGCAACAGCTGGGTGCTTGGGCCTCAGAAAACAATGAACGAACTGCCGCTTCTCTGCAGCGATCCCCATCTTTCTCTTCAGATTCCCGGCGTTTGGTATGAAAACCATCTTCACGCACCTGGGATCAACGTCAGCGGCGTTTCGTTTATCGGTTCACCCGGCGTCATGATCGGCCACAACGAGCATGTTGCCTGGGGCATCACCAACGGCTTTGCCGATGTCCAGGATCTCTACATGGAACGGCCACATGCCGACGATCCGACGCGCTTTGCGTGGGGCGAAACCTGGGAGCAGGCTGAGGTGATCGAGGAGACGATCTCGATCCGCAAGCAAGCGCCACACGTTGAAGAGGTGGTGATCACGCGTCATGGCCCGTTGATTACAGGCTTGCTCGCAACGGAACCTGACGCTGACCGTCTCAACCTTGTGCCGCTGGCCATACGGTGGGCCGGCCATATGCCCGGCAACTCCATGCGTGCGGTCTATCGTCTCAACCATGCCCAAAATTGGGATGAGTTTCAGGCCGCCGTCGCTGACTGGGATGCTGCGCCCCAGAACTTCACCTATGCCGATGTGGGCGGCAATATTGGCTACGTGCTTGGCGGCTCGATCCCCCAACGCGATGAGCAGATCCTTGGCCTGGTCCCGACACCCGGTTGGACGGCGCAACACGAATGGCCCGGCATGATTGCCAAGCATGAATTGCCGCGCCTCTACAATCCTGCCTCCGGCATGATCGTCACGGCCAACAATAAGATAATTGGTGACGACTACCCCTATTTCCTGGGGATCGAATTTGACCCCGGATGGCGTGCGGCACGGATTGAAGAACTGCTCACGAAGAAAGCGCGCCACTCGGCCCGCGATATGGAAGAGATCCAGCTGGATACGGGCAGCAGCTATGCAGCCGAGCTAGCGCCCTGGCTGGCCATGCTGAACAGCAATGAAAACTGGGAAAGCATTGCGCTGCGGGCCATCCGCAACTGGAATTACCGCATGGATCCAGACAGCGAAGCCGCGCTGATCTTTCACTACACGCTGATTCACCTGTTGGACATGGTCTACAGCGACAAGATCGCTACCGGACTGCGGGGTTTCCGTGGCATGGCGATGAGCCCGCTCTTCCTGATTCATGGATTTAGTCTGCGTGCGGAAACGCGCCTGCTTGAACTCATCAACGAGCACGCTGAATCGATCTGGTACATGGAGGCCAAAACTCGCCGTTCACGCACGCGGGAGGAACTGCTGCAAGAGGCGCTCTCGGCGGCGGTGCGCGATATCCGCAAGCAAATTTCTGACAACGCGCTCAAGTGGGATTGGGGCCGCAGCCATCAGATTCGCTACGTCCATGCGCTAGGCAGCGCACGCTTCCTGCGTCGCTTTTTCAACCGCGGTCCGTTTCCGATCGGCGGCGATGGCACGACGCCTATGTTGGCGCGTCAGGCGCCCGAATTGCCGCCTGGCCTCGTGCAGGTATTGCCCTCCTATCGCCAGATCTACGAAGTCGGCGCCTGGGATCGGGCCCAGACTGTGACCACCGCAGGGCAGTCCGGCCATCCGCTGAGCGACCACTACGACGACCAGATTGCTATGTTCTGTGAAGGCGTTTATCACCCTATGCCCTGGAGCGACGACGCCGTTGACGAGGCGACCGTCTACCTGATGACACTGTCACCCGATCATTGACACCCGATCATTCAATAACCCTAGTGCTCAATTGTGATGGGCAGAATGCTGGTTACAGCGGCCAGAAAACCGGAATGAGGAGCGTGGCCAGCAGCCAGCAGATGACGCTCAGCACCGACCCCATGCGCAAGTAGTCGCCGAATGAATAGCCGCCCGGCCCCATCACGATGGCATTGGTCTGATAGCCAATTGGCGTCAGAAAACTGGCGCTGGCGGCAAACGCAATGGCCATGAGCAGCGGTTTGGCGTCAATGCCCAAGCTAAGCGAGAGGTTGAGCGCGATCGGCGTGAGGAGGACAGCGACGGCGTTGTTGGAGATAACCTGGGTGAGCAGATTTGCCATCAAGTAGAAAATTGACAGAAAGACGACCGGTGGCGCACCGCCCAGTAGCGTCACGATGTTGTCGACGATCAGTTCGGCCAGACCGGTGGTCTGCATGGCCAGGCCGATGGGAATGGTGCCGGCGAGCAGAAAGAGCGTGCTGGCGTCGAGCGCGCGCAATGCCTCGTCGATCCGTAGGCATTTGGTCATCACCATCAGCGTTGCGCCGGCCAGAGCCAGCGTTACGATCGGAATCGATGTGATCGTGGCCAGGACCACAACGCCCAACATGATCAGTAGCGCTACCCGGTTCTTGGTGGTGCGCAGAATCGCGCTGTCGACGCCCTCAACGAGCATCATCTTGCCCCGATCGCTGACCGCCTGCAACTCTCCCGGCAGCCCCTGGAGCAGCAGCACGTCACCAGGGGCCAGACGCATCTCGCGCAGGCCGGTGACCTGCTGACGGCCATTGTGCTGGAGTCCCATGATTTTGACCCCAAATTGCGTATTTAGGTCCAGGCTGCCGATCAGCCGGCCTGCGTAGGGCGAGTCGGGCAGGACGACGGCCTCAATCACCTTGCGCTCTACATCATCGACGGGGACGCGCTGGCTGTCCTCCAGCACCGACATCAACGCCGTGCCCATGGATTCGGCAAAGAGGGAGATCTTTTTGGGCGTGCCCGCCACGACCATCACATCGCCGGCCTGGAGCATCAAACCCTGCGTTGCTTCGGCCCGATAGGTGTCGGGCGAACGAATGACCTCCAGCAACTCTAGGGTCTCGCTGTTGTCTTCTTGCTCGCCGGAGGCGCGTGGCGGATTCTCAATGCGGCGGTGCTGGGTGCCGATCCGGCGCGGTGCACGGCGTTCGCCCTCTGCGATGTGCTCGAATACCGCTTCCGCAGGCAGGCCAACCACACCGCTGCCCTGGTTGACCACCAGCTCGGAAATGTAGGCGTTCTGCTTGTCAGAAATGAGGCTGGTTAGCGGTGGTGCATGGTTTGGCAGCAGACGCTGGCTCACCAAAACGATGTAGACGATACCCACAATGGTGAAGACGATGCCCAAGGGCAGAAAGTCGAAGATGGTAAAGCCGGGTCCACCCGCCTCGCGATAGAGGCCGTCGATCAGAATGTTGGTGCTTGTGCCCAGCAGCGTCATCGTGCCGCCGAGGATCGAAAAGTAGCTCAGAGGGATCAGCAGCTTGGACGGCCGGATTCCGATTTGACCGCTCAACGAGAGGATCACGGGGACCATCATGACCACGACCGGCGTATTGTTGACAAACGCGCTGGCTACGGCCACGATGACGCCAAGATATAGCATGAGCCGCAGGGGGCTGCCCCGGGCCTTGCGCGCCAGAAAGACCGTAACGGCTTCCAAAGCGCCGGTGCGCAAGAGGCCGCCGCTCAGCACGAACATTGCGGCGACAGTGATGGTTGCCGTGCTGGCAAAGCCCGAGATGGCTTGAGACGCACTGAGCAGGCCCGTAAACGCCAGCGCCGAAATCGACGCCAATGCCGTCACCTCGGTCGGCACCCAGCGCGTCATGTATAGAATTGTCGTGACCATCAAGATGATGATCAGCAGCCATTGATCGAGTGTCATCAAAAACCGGTGTGATTGCGGCAACCGTACCGACAGGATGGGTCTATGGACAAATGTGCTCGTCCCCTTGAGTCTACATTACACGAGGGGCATGGGCTAATTGCTACAATCTGTACCACCGGCTATTATGGAGGCCGAGATTTCGGTCACCGTGCAACCACGTCACTGGGTTCTCTTGAATCGTTCTGAACGATGAGTATCGGTCATGCTGCGTTTGCTTGCCTGGCGCCTTTGCCTCGAATTTTGGAATTTCTTGGCCTGGCTTCTCCAATTCGTCCCGTTCTCATTTTTCCAAAGATTTGATCGATCGGTCGATTACTTTGCATTTGGAGCCAACTTGGATCCGAGCGTTCTGGCCCGGCGCACCATGCGCGTGCGCGGCGAAGCTGAGATTCTGCTACGCGATCACGCGCTCTACTTCAATCAGCCCGGCCCCTTTGAAAGCTTTGGCTTTGCCTCGGTTGAAGCTGCGCCCGGGCGGCTGGCCTACGGCAAAGTGCTGACGATCGGGCGGATCGATGCCATGCGCATGGATTTTTATGAGGTCGTGCCCTTCATTCATCGCCATCGTCGCGTTTGGGTGGAACAGGACGGACGACGCATCTTCTTCTATCAGGCGACCCATCCACGCGACGGACAGATCCCCACACGTGAATACCTGGACAAGATTCTCTACTCAGCCGAGCGCTCGTCAATCATCCCGGCTGAATTGCTGCAAGAGTTACGCAGTACGCCCACGCTCACCGAATTGACCCCACGTCAGGACCCGACCTTTCTCTTCGAGCGCTACGGCAGCGGCCCGACGTGGCTCGTCAACTGGCTTCGGGCGTATGATCGCCGCGGCGTGGCGCTTTTTCGCCGCCTCTATCCGATGACCCTTTTCGGCCGCTGGATTCGCCCGCAACTGCCGAGTGATTCCTCGTTCAATGCGAATCGGCCCGTCACGCCGCCGCCCACACAACCAGAGTCCGTATCCGACTAGAGCGTATCTTCCGTCACACCGCCAAGGTTTCCCCGCCTTACGGCCATACCACTGGAGTCTATGTGTCGCTTAATCCGACTGACCAATTGTTTGAAGAATTTCCCCGCCTGGAAAGCACGCGGCTACGTCTGCGCCCGCTCGACGCCGACGATGCAGATGCGCTCTTTGCAATTTTTGCAGACGAAGAAGTCACGCGCCACTATGATCTGGAGACCTTTTGCGAGCTGGATGAAGCGGCCGACCTGATTGAATTTGTGCTCGAAAGCTATGAGGCTGAACGACAGGTCCGCTGGGGTATCGTGCGTACGGCAGACGACCAACTAGTGGGGACGTGTGGTTTTGTCTGGCTGCGACAGCATAGCGCCGAAATCGGCTATGATTTGATGCGCAGCGCCTGGGGCAATGGCTACATGTATGAAGCGCTGATGGCCCTGCTCGACTATGCGTTTGAGGAGTTGACGCTCAATCGGATTGAGGCGTTGGTGATGCCGGGCAATGCGCGCTCTCGCCGGCTGCTGGCGCGCCTGGGCTTCGTCCACGAAGGCACCCTGCGCCAATACGATTACTTCAAGGGCGCGTTCCACGATATGGAAATGCATGCGCTGTTGCGTGACGACCGCACTTGGTCATGATCGCCACGGCGCCTTGCGCTACTCTGCGACTGCTGTGACCGCCCTCTGTTCGGTACGTCCAATGCCCAGTTTTTTGCAAAGCCGCGCCAGTTCGCGCTGTTCCGCCGGCGTGAGTGCGGCCATTTCTTCCGTGACCGCCGCCACGTGGCCGGGAAAGATGCGACTAATCATGGCGCGCCCGTCGTCGGTCAGCGAGATGAGCATGACCCGACGATCTTCCTCCGAGCGCGTGCGCTGGACCAGACCCCGCTTGCAGAGATTATCGATCACCAGCGTCATGTTGCCGCCACTCTTTAACAACTTGTCACCAATCTGGCGCTGGGACATGGGTCCCAAGTGGTAGACAGTCTCCAAAACGCCAAACTGGGTTGTCGTCAATTCTTCCATCGTATGGTGGCTGGCCAGTCGCGCCGAAAACGCGTCGGTCGCCCGCGAAAGCTTGATGAAGGTATCCAACGCTTGGACTTGCTCTTCGGGACCAGCATAGTGGGTGGGCATGGCTCCCTCCGTTCTTGTGGAGATGTGCTCGAAGGCGCACACTGCTTTTTCGGCTAAAAAGTAGCTACATTGGGAAAGATTTAATATCTAACAATATACATCGGTAGCCCGTTGCCGCCAAATCACTTTTTTACCGTTCTATTCGGCGTTGGGTTTGGCCAACGTCGCGCTCCAACGTACAATAACGCTTATGGCTATTCTACTCGCTTCCAATCCCGAACTCGTGCTGATTCACGCTCGACGCGTTGGCGACGATGGCTTCGTGGCCCTGCTTTCCGACGGCGAAAGTCTTTTTGCCGATGCCCTAACCGCGGTCGTGGACGACTTGATTGCAGTAGACATCAATGGGCCACGATTGAGCCGCGTCAATTTTGACGCCGTCGCCTTAGTTATCCTGGACCTGCCCTCAGAAACGCTGCTTGGTCCTATGGGGCGACGACTGGTTGACGCTCTCGGTCATCTGGCTCGGGAGGAACTGACTTTGGCCTTTATGGGCGAGGGCGCGGCTGCGACCGGTCTCTTTCTCGTAGATGGCATCACCGCAGGTCTCAACCTGATTCCTCAAGCCGTAGTCGTCCCTGATGTACAAGGCGTTGCCGACCTCCAGGCGCTGCTGGCGCGTATGAGTACACAAGGCGTGCGTCTTCTGGCCATGGACGCGCCGGTGAGCGTTGTCTATGAATACGCCGACGACAGTGTCGCTGTTGAAGGCAGCGGTAACGCGCTGCTTGTCTCCTTTGTCCACGGGGCGGATGAGCTTCATCCCACGGCCCGCATCCACGCCTTGACCATGGGCATGCGCGACACCTGGCCCGCTTAGTCCATTGGCCTCCATGAACCGAACCATTCTCATCACAGGCGCAACCGACGGCATTGGCCTGGCCCTGGCCCGAGGCTATGCCGCAGAGAGCGCACGCCTCGTCCTGGTTGGCCGGCGCGCGCGGGCAGATCTGGATGATCCGCTCTTTACGGATGAGACGTATTGCCGGGTTGATCTGGGTGATACAGATTGTGCCGAGCAGATCTCCGCCTGGCTCGACGCCCGTAAAATCACGAGCCTGGATTTGTTGATCAATAATGCCGCACTGGGCTACGTGGGAGCGGTCGGCGAACAGCCGGCTTCCAGCATCCGCACGCTGGAGGCGGTCAACCTGCGTGCGCCGATTGCCATCACCCATCGACTTTTGGCACGGGTGGAGCAAGCGGCTGGGCGCGTGGTCTTCATCGGCTCTGTGGCGTCGGTGCTGCCATCGCCCACCTATGCCGTCTACAGCGCAACCAAAGCTGCACTCGATGCGTTTGTGCGCAGCCTTCAGGTTGAACTCAGCGCAACGGACAGCCCGGCGCGCGCGCTCATGGTCCATCCCGGCGCCACGCGCACCGGCATGCATGCCAAGACCGGCGTGACGCGTGAGCAGCTGGACTGGACCAAATTCACGCCGGCTGAAACCGTTGCGGCGCAGATTGCTGCGCAAATCGACGGCAGCCGGCGCACGGCGGCCGTCGGCTTGACCAACAACCTGGCCTACCAGTCCCTGCGCCGCTGGCCCGAGCCTCTGGAATGGGCCATGCACCGGCAAGGTACCAAACGCATGTATCGCCAGGGCGAGCGCCATTGCGTCATCACCGGCGGCGCCGACGGCATCGGCCGCGCGCTGGTCCTGGCTTTTGGCGCAGCCGGCTACCGCATCACGGCCATCGACCGTGACCCTGAACAGTCCATGCGCACCCAGGCTGAACTGATCAACAGCGGGGGACGCGGCCGTTTTCTGATGGCCGATTTGCGGGACGAAGATGATCTCGCACACGTTCTGCGTACGTTGGCGGAGAGGCCGCCGATCGACGTCGTGATTCATAACGCCGGTATTAGCGCAGCTGGGCTCTTTGCACGCTTGCCGCTTGATGGCCAACTCGCAGTGCTCGACGTCAACTTCTTGGCGCCCTTGCTCTTGACCCAGGGCGTCTTGGCCGGCGGGTTGCTCACTGATGAGGCGACGCTCGTCTTTATTTCGTCACTCTCCCACTTTGCCGGCTACCCCGGTGCTGCGGTCTATGCCGCGAGCAAAGCGGGCGTGGCATCGTATGCGCGCAGTTTGGCGGTGGCGCTGGCGCCGGCGGGGCAACGGACACTCACCATCTATCCCGGCCCGACGCGAACGGCTCATGCGCGACGCTACAGCCCTGACAACAGTCGCGAAGCCAAACGTATGTCACCGGAACGACTCGCCGAGCAGATACTCTTTGCCGTGAGCCGCGGCAAGCGCCAGCTCATTCCCGGTCCAGCCAACGAAGGCTTTGCCCTGGCCGGCCGTCTCTTCCCCAGCTTGACAGACGCAATCATGCGCAAGACAATGCTGGAGAAAATCATTGCACAAGAAGCGACTGAGAGTTCGGAGTCAGCCTAGACGCAGGCTCTGGCCCTTTCCCTCACCTATCAGAACCCATCAGAACAATGCGTACAGATCAATTTGATTACGACCTGCCCGATCAATTCATTGCGCAGCAACCGGCCGAGCCGCGTGACAGCAGTCGCCTGCTCGTCCTCCACCGGGCGGATGGCCGCATCGAGCACCGCCACTTCAGCGACCTTGGAGACTATCTGCGGCCCAAGGATTTGCTTGTCGCCAACGACAGTCGGGTCATTCCCGCGCGCTTACATGGGCGCAAGGCAACGGGCGGCGCGGTGGAGATCTTTCTGCTCAAGCCGCTGGATGACGCCGGGTTACTCTGGCAATGCATGACGCGCGGGCGGAATATGCGCGTTGGTGTGGGTGTGACCATCGGTGAGGATGCGCCTGATGGTGGCGAGACGCTTGGCGCTGTGATCGAGGACGTTACTGAGGCGGGCACCCGCATCGTGCGTTTCTCGGCGCCAGTCGGCCCCTATCTTGACGAATTGGGTGAAATTCCGCTGCCGCCCTACATTACCGAATATGCAGGCGATCGCGAACGATATCAAACCATCTACAGTCGGCCCGAGGGCAGCGCAGCCGCACCGACTGCCGGCCTGCATTTCACGCCCGAACTGCTGATGGCGCTGCGACGCGGCGGCGTTGGTTTTGAGACGGTGACGCTCCATGTCGGGCTCGATACATTCAAGCCGGTTGAGGTGGAGGAAATCGCGGATCACGTGATCCACAGTGAATGGGCTGAGCTGAGCCGGGATGGCGCGCGCCACATCAACGACGTGACGTTGCAGGGCGGACGCATCGTGGCCGTGGGCACCACCGCCACGCGCACGTTGGAGTATGCTGCCACCGGCGCCCAGGGCCTTGACCCATATGACAACACGGCTTGTCCCTGGCAGCGCACCGCGGCTTTCGCCGGCCCCGTTGACTTGTTTATCCGTCCTGGCTATCGCTTCCGCGCCGTCGATCTGCTGATTACCAATTTTCACCTGCCCCGCTCCAGCCTGCTCATGCTGGTCAGCGCCTTCATCGGCCAGGCCAATCCAGATGATTTGGATGCCGGTCGGCGCATGCTGCTCGACACGTACGAAGTGGCCAAAGCCGAAGGCTATCGCTTCTTCAGCTTCGGCGACGCCATGCTGATCGTCTGACTTCAAGAGGTAGCCGCAGCCTGAGCCTGCGATGCGCTGAGCTTGTCGCAGCGTCGAAGGCGCAGGCGGGTAGATCCGGCTTCGACAGGCTCAGCCTGCGCGATAGTTTTATCCGCACAAAATGGTCTCACGACATCCCGCGAGTGGTAGCCGCAGCCTGAGCCTGCGCTACTCGACGGCCAGAATGTGAATCTTGGCATGCGGCACGGTCTCAAACGCGCCGAAATGGAACTTGAGCGTGTACCCCCCAGCCAGATCAGGATAGTCCGGGGCCTGGATTTTGGCCTGCTGGATGGCGAAATCAACCAGTTGCAGAAAGCGCTCACTGTTGAGCTGCTCCAACTCCTCGATGCTGGCCACATGTTCAACCGGCATGGCCATCCAATGGACGCTGCTCTCGGGGTGAATGCTCTGAATTAGTGCAAAGCCGCTTTGTTCATCCTGGGCGATGATCGTGCCTGGTGCATCGCCGCTGAGAATGGCGCAAAAGGGGCAATCGGCGACAGTGTGAGACTGGGTCATGATGCGTTCCTCCTATTGGGTTGAATTCGGCGCGATTCGCCGGTTCGCTTCGTCTTGTAGGCCGGATCAGAAGCTGCGTTCAACGAACCGCCCCAGACCGGGCACGCCGCTAAATTCCTCATCTTCCACAATCATCTCACCCCGCAGCAACACCGTCCGTGTCCAGCCTTGTACCGTCAGACCGGAATAGGGTGTCCAGTCGCACGCTTCGTGCAGTGTTTCGTTGGTGAGCGTCCTGCGTCGTTCCGGGTCAAAGATGATCACATCGGCGTCATACCCCGGTGCAAGCACGCCCTTGCGGGTAAGCCCCATAAGCCGAGCCGGATTGCTACAGCAGAGTGCGGCCCAGCGCGCCGGGCTCAGGTGGCCGTGTCGAACACCGAAATGATGGATGAGGGCCAACCGTGCTTCGATGCTGGGCACGCCGCCTGGCACAATGCTGAAGTCTGCCTGAGCCTTTTCCTTGCGCGTCCATGGACAGTGATCAGTGCTGACAACGTCTAACGTTCCACTGGACAGAGCGCGCCAGAGGGCCGAGTGATCCGAACGGTTGCGCAACGGCGGCGCACAGATGAAGAGCTCGCCTTCGCTGCCGGCCAAATGCTCCTCGGCCGTGAGTATGAGGTACTGAGGACAACTCTCGCCCGTGATCTCCAAGCCCCGTTCGCGCAGTTCGGCGATCTGGCGGACGCTCTCTGCGCAGCCCACGTGAAAAATATAGAGCGGGCACTGAGCCAGGCTGGCCAGTTCGCCGGCACGGTGAATCGCCGTCGCTTCCAGTCGCGCAGGGCGGGTGCGCTCATGCCAGATGGGGGCGGTGTGGCCAGCCGCTAATGCTTCCGCCCGCAGCCGCTCCAGCACGGGACCCGTTTCGCTATGCAGCACAGCGCTGCCGCCAGCCCGTCCAACGGCTTCCAGCGCGCGCAGCAGCGCCACGTCGTCGAGCATCATGCCGGCATAGGCCTGGTACAGCTTGAACGTGGCGCAGCCGGCATCGATCACGGCGCTGACCTCAGCCAGCCGCTCATCCTCGGCGCCGTGCCATGTGGGGATCGTCATATGGAGGCTGTAGTCGATGGCCACGGCTGGGTCCGCTTCGGCGCGCCGGGCGGCTAGTGCATCCAGCATTGGCTGCTCAGGCTCTGGCGTCACGAAGTCGATGAAGGTTGTCGTCCCGCCACACGCCGCGGCGATCGAACCGCTCTCAAAGCTGTCGCTGCTGACGCGCCCGGCAAGCGGCATCTGCAGGTGGACGTGGGGATCGACACCACCGGGCATGACGTAACAGCCATTGGCGTCGATGACTTGTTCCGCGTTCAAGCCGCGACCAATCGCTGCAATCTCTTTGCCGTCGATGGCCAGGTCAGCGGCAAAGAGGCCTGATGGCGTAACGAGCATGCCGTTGGTAATGAGTAGATCATGCATAACGCTAGGGTTTCCATCGTGGGTTGCAGGACAAGAAGAGCCCGCGACCTCTAGATCGTCCTGAACAGCGTCCCGCTACACTCTCCGACCGCTACGACTCCGGCGTGAATACTCGGAGCAAAACACTCTCTTCGAGTGCGGTAACTTGAAAGTCGCCCAATGCCGCCGGCAGCAAGACCCAGCCCACGGCTGCAAGCGACACCGGCTCGCCAGCCCAAGAAATGGTCGCCGCGCCTTCAAGCGCGGCCCAAATTTCGAAGGTGCTGCCATCACATGTGCCGCTGAACGCGCTGCCCGCGGGCAGCGCCAGGCGCTCGGTCTCAAAGTAGGCGCATTGGCCAATCTGCTCGCGGCGCGCGCCGTTGGCTTCGAGCACCACCGGCGTCAGCGGGCCTGGCTCGATCAATTCGAAATTGAGTACATCCAGCGCTTGCGCTAAGTGAATCGGACGGGGGCGACCCCAATCATAGATGCGGTATGTTGTGTTGCTGTTCTGCTGGATTTCCGCCACAATCGTCCCGGGGCCGAGCGCGTGGATGGTGCCGGCCGGTACAAAGATCACATCGCCCGCTTGTACCGGGACGCGATGGAGCCATTCGTCAACCGTGCCCTCATCGATGGCGTTGGCAAAGGCAGCCTTGCTCACGCCTGGCTTGAAGCCATAAACGAGCTCTGCATCTGGCTTCGCGTAGAGCACGACCCACATTTCTGTCTTGCCCAGATCCTCTGCATTGGCGAGACCGTACGCATCGTCCGGATGAACCTGGACTGAGAGCCAGCGGTTGGCGTCGAGCAGCTTGATAAGCAGCGGAAAACGGCCGAGATCGAGCATGCCCTGGTTGCGCGTACCCACCAGATCAAGGCCCAACGCCTTCTGCACTTCGGGCAATGTTTTGCCGGCCAGCGATCCTCGATTGACCCGACTAGAGCCGTCGGGATGGGCCGCGATCTCCCAACTCTCGGCGATGATCCCGTCTGGCAACGTGCGCCCCAGTTTATCGGCCAGGTTACGCCCGCCCCATACGTAATCTTTGAAAACCGGGTCAAAGGTGAGCGGATAGATCTGCGTTCCTGGTGTGGTACTCGAAACGGATTGAGTCATGCGTCTGCTCCAAAGTGATGAGCGGATTATGTGCCGGACTATCTGTCCTGTAGATTGCCGTCATCGCCAGCGGTCATTGCTTCATGATCGCCGCCAGGGTGCAGGCGCTCAAGCATTGCCGGTTCGACTGTGCCGAGTTTGCCCACTTCGCCATCAGGAAACGGGGCCAGGTCAAACATCTTGCGCCAGGCGTAAGCGCCAAAGAGCTTGATGCTGGCGGCTACTGGCGCGGCCAAGACCGCACCCAAAATACCGGCCAGACTGCCCCCCATCATCACAGCGACAATAATGACAATCGGATGCAGGTCCAGCGCGCCGCCAACAATGCGTGGAACCAGTACGCCGTTTTCTACCTGCTGCACAATGAACATGAAGGCAGCGACAATGCCGGCAAAGATCAGCGGATTCATCTCGCCAAAGGTCGTGCTCCCCAAGAAGAAGGCGACGATCATGGCGGTCAGCGTGCTGACGAGCGGACCGACGATGGGCAAGAATTCAAGGAGCCCGGCCAGCGCGCCCAGGGCCAGGGCATAGGGCACCCCCAGGAGCCAGAGACCGATTGACACGACCACGCCAATCACCAACGCCAGAATGATCTGACCACGCAGGTAAGCGTTCCAGATTCGGATAAATTCGACCATCAACTGCTCGGCATCGCTGCGGTAACCGGGCTGATGGGCCAGGTCGCTCACAAGCTGGCCAAAGCGGGGCATGTCGCGCGCCACGTACATGGATGCCATCAGCACAATGAAACCGGTTCCGATACTGGAAAAGATGTCCTGGGCAACGTTGAGTACCAGCGGCCCGCCGCGGCCTACGACCGTGGTCGTAAAATCGAGTACGCGATCTTCCAGACCGGCCACATCAAGCAGTTGGGCGATGTCTGGCGTCGTAAAGGCGAAGCGGCCAATTTCGTAGGTGTTGCCGGTGATTGTCAAGAGCAGATTTGCTACGCCATCGTACGTCGCTTCGCTCAGCCCGGGCAGGGCACGCAGCAAGCGATTCGTCTGGTCGATGCCGAGCAGGCCAAGCGAGAAGGCCAGCATCATCCAGATTGCGAAGACTACAAAGTAGACAAAGAGAACGCTCCAACCCCGCTGCCAGTTGAGGCGTCGTTCAAAGAAACCGATCACCGGCAGCAGCAGGTACGCAAGAATGACCGCCGCAATCAGCGGTTGGAGCAGGCCACGAAAACGCCAAATGACGATTGCCGTCAGCAAGATGGCAAAGAAGGCGACAATTGCTTTGGTGGTCAGATTCCAGGGCGGGGAAACATCTTCGTTTGATTCTTCCGCAACCGTCAGCGTTTCGGGACCCTCTTCCGGAATCGGCTCGATTGTCTCAACAGTTGCGGACATAGGATCAGGAGTTGGTTAGGTGCAGGCTTTGGTTGGACCGGTCAGCCGGCCCGCTGTCGCAGCCATTATATCACAGGGCAGCGTCTATACGCGCGACCTGGTCGGCACTTAGGCGAATGTCGGCTGCAGTGAGCGTATCGGCGAGTTGCTCGGGCGTCCTGCTGCCCACAATCGGGATGGTGACGAAGGGTTGCGCCCGCAGAAAGCCCAACACAACCTGCGTGATGGAAAGCCCGCTCTCCAGCGCAATCTCCTGTAAGCGCATCAGGCGCGCCTGATTCGGCGCCACCGGGTAGGCCGCGCCTACCTGCAGATTGTCCTGGGCCAACTTCTGAAAGAGGCCACCCGCCTGTGACGAGTAAGGGATGGCGGCCAGCCCGCTGGCTTGATGATAGGCATAGAGTTCATCATCCATGGCCACCATCGTTGGGTCGGCAATGCCCGCCGGATCGATCACGGCTGCGTTCCACAACATCTGATCGGCCACAAAGCCATCGATGCCTCGGGTCCTCGCAATCTCCTGGGCCTCGCGGATTCGCCGCGCGCGCCAGTTGGAGCAGCCGAAGTAGCGAATTTTGCCGGCCTGAACTTGGGCATTCAACGTCTCGAGGATCTCCTCAACTGGCCGGCTCGGGTCATCACGATGCAGCCAGTAGAGATCGATCACGTCGGTTTGGAGATTGGTCAAACTCGTATTGAGGTCGGCTTCAATCTCAGCGCGTGACATGCGGGGAACGTGCATGGTCGCCATCTCCGGATGGGCGCCCTTGGTGGCCAGAATGATGCGATCACGCAGGCGCCGCTCTGCAAGCCAGCGACCCACGGTCTTCTCGCTCTGGTGCTTTTCGCCAGGTAGCCAGTTGGCATAGACGCTGGCCGTGTCGATGAAATTGCCACCATGCTCGGCGTAGAGATCCAACAGGTCCGCCGACTGCTGTTGATCGATTGTGCTGCCGATGGAGGTCGTGCCCATGCAGATGGCTGCGACGTTTAGAGTGGTGTCTGGGATCATGACATACTGCATCTGCGCGTCTCCTAGAGTTTGGTGAGGCCGGCGAGCGCTGCGTCCAAACGCTTGATCCCAATGCCGGGAAAGGCCACGGTTACTTCCTCTGCGCCGCCGATGACGTTGCTTTCAATCACGGTGCCCACGCCAAATTGCGGGTGCTGTACGCTGTCGCGACGTTTGAATTCAGTCTTGGCGGTCGACCTGGCCGGTTTGCGCTGTGACGGGCGCGAGATCGGTTTGCCGGACTGATCGTAGCTGCCCGAGCCCTCTCCGCGGCTCCAATTGTAGGTGCTCTTGCCCGCGGCTGGCTTCGTGCGGCCCCAGCCACCGCGGGTACTTGAGGCGCGACGCTCGCGCGGGCGACTCTCATCCCAGTCCGTGATGCGATTGTAGCTCTGTTTGCGACGGCTATGCTTGTCGACCATGCCCGTCAGCAGGTCGGCTGGAATTTCGTCCAGAAAGCGGCTAGGCGCTTGCACCTCGCTGTTGCCCCAGACGCTGCGACGGAAAGCGTGGACAAGATAGAGCCGTCGCTTGGCGCGAGTGATGCCCACATAGCAGAGACGGCGCTCTTCTTCCATATCCTCGCCATCGCCACTTTCGATGCTGCGTGCGTGGGGCAGAATGCCGTCTTCCATGCCGGCGAGGAAGACCACCGGGAACTCCAGCCCTTTGGCCGTGTGGAGGGTCATGAGCGTGACCGCACCGGCGCTCTCATCGATCTGATCGGCATCAGAGACGAGTGCAACCTCCTCCAGAAAAAGCCCTAGCGCCGTCTGGTCGGCCGACAATCCGGCGAGTCCCAGGCGATATTGAGCAGCGACGCCGCGCAACTCCTGAATGTTGGCAAACCGCTCCTCGCCCTCATCAGAGCCGTCGCGTAGGGAATCGACATAGCCTGACTCATATAGCACGGCGTCGAGCAAGTCGGCCACGCTCTCGAATTCATGGCTGCGCTGGCGCATGAGCCACTGGTTGAGCAGCTTGCCAAACTCGGTTAACGCATTTTGCGCCCGCGCGGCAAAGGGGGGCGCAACCTGAGCCGCGTCAGGCAGGATGACGTCGAGGCGACGCTGCGTTACCTCCGGCCCCACATCCAGAATCGAGAGCGCCACATACTCATTCACCCCAAGTTCCGCAGCCCATAGCTTGAGCCCGGCCTGCGTCTTGAGCCCGATACCCCGGGTCGGCGTGTTGATGACACGGTCCAACGCCACGGAGTCGGCCGGGTTGTGAATGAGGCGCAGGTAGGCCAGGGCGTCCTTGACCTCTTTGCGCTCATAGAAGCGGGTTGCGCCGACCAGCTTGTACTTGATCTGACGGCTGACAAAGGCTTCTTCCAGCGCACGGCTTTGCGCGTTGGTGCGGTACATGACCGCAAACTCGCCGACAGAGAAGGCTTTCGAGGCGGTCAGCCTTTCGATCTCTTCACAGATGTAGGCTGCCTCTTCGACTTCGTTGTAGGCCTCGTAGACCGTTACGTCGAGCCCTTTGCCATTTTCCGTGTGCAGCGCTTTGGGCGTTCGACTCCGGTTGTTGGAAATGACGGCGTTGGCGACATCCAGGATTGTCTGGGTGCTGCGGTAATTTTGCTCGAGCAGGATGACTTTGGCTTCCGGATAGCTTTCCTTAAAGCGTAGAACATTGCGGTAGTCGGCGCCGCGGAAGCGATAGACCGACTGATCCTCATCGCCGACGGCAAAGAGGTTGCGGTTGTCGGTGGGCGGCCCGGAGAGCAACTGCAGTAGCTCATATTGGGCCGTATTCGTATCCTGGAATTCGTCCACGAGCACGTAAGGCCATTTTTGTTGATACTTGACGCGAATTGCCTCATCATCGCGCAACAGGAGCGCCGTCTTCATGAGCAGGTCGTCAAAGTCCATGGCGTTGTTGGCCGCCAATGCATCCTGGTAGCGGGTGTAGACGCGTCCGGCGATCTCTTCGAAGTAGCGGTCGGCCCGATATTCCTCCGGCGTGACGAGCTCATTCTTCTGGCGCGAGACGTGGGCTTTGATCGCGGTGGGGCTGTAGCGTTTTTCATCCAGATTCTGCTCGCGCATGATGGCGCGGATGAGGGAGAGCTGGTCGGCGCTGTCGTAGATCACCCAGTCGCGTTCGTAGCCGACGGCCGCGGTCTCCACGCGCAGGACGCGGGCGCAAATTGAGTGAAAGGTGCCAATCGTCAAGCCACCCAGGCGCTGCGTTTCGCCGGGCAACGGTTCGCCAAAGCGGTCGGCGAGCAAGCCCTCGACCCGTTCGCGCATCTCTCGTGCGGCCTTGTTGGTGAAGGTGACGGCCAAAATGTTCCAAGGCGCAAGTCCGCCGGCATCAATCATGTGGGCGATACGACTCGTCAGCACGCGGGTCTTGCCCGAGCCGGGCCCGGCCAGCACCAATACGGGACCGCTGATTGCTTCCACGGCCGCGGCTTGTTGAGGATTCAAGTCGGAAGTATAGGTCATTGTATCGCTCGGCTAAGGCATGGCCTTTGCTGAGAGGGCATGCCACATTTTGGAGGCTGCGCTAGAGAAAGCGACCAGTCCGTTCGCACGTTGCCCCAAAATGGGATGTACTCCCTTGGTGAACGCGGACCTTGGGGCAGTCGTCGAGAGCGATGGCCATCAACCTTCGTCTTCGCCGCGGAAGAGACGCAGATAGCTTTCGTACCGCTCAGAGTCGATCTGCCCCGCGTCGACCGCCGCGCGCACGGCGCAGCCTGGTTCATGGTCGTGGGTGCAAGAGGGGAAGCGGCAATCGTTAACGTACGGCTCCATGTCCTTGAAATAGAAGCCGAGATCGGCCGTATCGATATCATACAGCCCCAATTCGCGGATGCCGGGCGTGTCGGCGATGTAGGTCTCGTCGCCAAACGGCAGGGGCAACAGCTGAGCCGTCCGCGTGGTGTGCTTGCCCTTGTTCATAAAATCGCGCAGATCGCCCACTTCCAGATTGAGCGTCGGGTCGATGACGTTGATGAGGCTACTCTTGCCCACACCGCTGGGACCGGTGACCACCGTGATGCGATCAATGAGCGCGTTTTCCAACTCTGTAATGCCCTCGCCGCTCTCGGCGCTGGCGTAGATCACCCGATAGCCCATGCTTGCATAGAGGCCAAAGCGCTCCGCCGCCTCTTTACCATCGGCCAGATCCATCTTGTTGACACAGATAATCGTGGGCAGTTCGTTGGCTTCGGCCAGGACCAAGAAGCGATCCAGCATGCGCAGGTGAGGCTCCGGCTGGCGAATGGAGAAGACGACCATGGCTTGATCCGGGTTGGCGAGGATCACGTCCTCAGCCGGCACGCTCACCCCGGCTTGCTGTCTACTCAGCACGCTTTGCCGTTCATCGATGCGTTCGATGAGCCCCTTGTCCGGGCCATTGGGCAGCACCCACACCCGATCACCCACGGCGACGAGCGTATCCTTGCTCTTTTCCTGACGCAGTCGACCCCGTACCTCACACTGGCGAATATGATGCTCAATCGTATCGTTCTCTTCGATCGACGTGCGCACATCAAAATGATGACCCAGTGCGCGGATAACGACGCCTTGAATCAGTTGGGCGGAGTCCTTCTTGGGCTTCGCCTTGCTGCTCTTTCGCTCAAAATAAGCTTCATCAATGTCGTCGTAATCGTCGCGTAAATCGGCGGCGCGAAACTTCTGACGTCTTGGCAAATCGATCCTCCACAAGCTGCCGCGGCGAGCGGTCGAAAGTGGGCCGATCTCAGGCGAAACAGCTTGGGCAGATGCCGTGAGACAGGCCATGATTATCCGGGTACGGTCAAACCATTTGTTCTGATTTTGAGTGTATCAATTGGCGTGCCGCCTGTCAATTGAATCATGGCTCAATTCGTGCTTCCCGCACCGAACAGGATAGGCCGCGGATTATTCCGGATTGGACGGATGCGCGCGGATGAAAATGGATTGAAGACCGGGATGGACAGATTGAGTTGGCGCAGCATTTATCCAGGCGATGTCGCATGATCCGGCGCCTGGCAGCAGCCGATGCTGTGGCCGTGGGCCAAGCAAACGCCGTCGATGCGTGCCGGAACTTCGATCCCGAATTGGGAGAGCAAGCTCTCTACTGCTCCCAGCGGCAGGCCCATGACGCTTGTGTAGCATCCGTCCAGCCGCGCGACGGGCGCAAAGGTCGGGTGCTGGATTGCGTAGGCCCCGGCTTTGTCGAAGGGGTCGCCCGTGGCCACATAGGCGTCAATTTCTGCGTCCGTATACGCACGCATGATGACGGCCGTTGAGTTGAGCCGCGTGTGAGATTCACCCGACGGATAAGCCAACGCGCAGACCGCAGTATGGACGGCGTGGGGCGCCGCGCGTAGGATGCGCAACATGCGCGCTGCATCTTCGGCGTCCATCGGCTTGCCCAGCATCTCCCGTTCCATGGCGACGACCGTGTCGGAGGCAAGGATGAGGCAGGGGGGGCTCTCTTTCAGTTGCGCAGCGATGGCCAGGGCTTTTGCCTCGGCCAGGCGCAAGGCCGTCGCCGCCGGCTCTTCATCGGGCAACGGCGTTTCGTCGATATCGGCGGCCAGTGTCGTGAAGTTCAGACCAAGGTCATGCAAAAACTGGCGGCGGCGTGGGCTTTGCGAGGCGAGGATGAGCTCCATAGAAACTGTTCCGAAATTGCGGCGCGAATTGTCTCGCACCGAGGAAGATGACTCGGCAACATTCTAGCACGCGCAGAGATGAGGGGCAATGGAAGTCCTTCTCAAGGTCAGGAATTCGCAACATGCGTCGTGAGAAGGATGGACCGCGGATCTTCGCTGATCCGGCAGATGTCAGCGGATCAATTCTCTCCTATCGAAAAAACCGATAACAATCCGCCGCATTCGGCATTTCCCGCAACTCTATGTCGATATATTGAGGACTTTTGTTATTGGGCAGCAAGCCCGATTCTGAGGGGGATCGGCAACGGATTGCGTACGGTAGCCAGAGTTGGTTTGATACAAACTACAGAACAGGCTACAGAACAGACTACTGAACAAAATACAGAGTAGACAGAACGCTTGGCTTCTGGCAATATGTCCGTCTACAAGAGTGCTTTTCCCGCTCCAACCGATGGTCTCTGGATGCAGCTGACCGAGCGCATCCAGTCTACTTGTGCCAGGAAAGGAACGAAGCGAGACGATGGGCAATGATGCGTATCCAAGCAACGAGCAACCGGTGTGCGTGGCGCTGATCGGCGCCGGCGGTATGGCTCGCCATCACGCCCGCCAGATATTGCGCCAGCCGCAGAATGGCACAATTGTGGCGATCTGCGAGCCGTCTGTCCAGGCCTATGGGCAGATGGCCGAAATTTTTGCTGAGGCCGGGCTGCCCGCGCCGCCCAACGTTCCTGATTTGGATAAGCTATTGGCCGAATATGGTGAACGGCTCGATGCCGCTTTCATCTGCACGCCCCATGCGTTGCATCATGACCAGGCAAAGGCCTGCCTGGAAGCCGGGCTAGATGTCCTGCTGGAAAAACCCATGGTTATGAATGTGGCCGAGGCCGAGAGTCTGATCGAGACCCGTGACCGCACGGGCGGCCTGCTGGTCGTCGCCTTTAACGGCAGCCTCTCGCCCCAGGTCCGCAAGGCTTCGTCCCTTCTGCATAGCGGTGAGTTGGGTTCGATTCTGACGATCAGCGCCGTGGTGTGGCAGGGCTGGCGTCAGCAAACGGTCAACACGTGGCGCCAGGCGCCGGCGCTGGCCGGTGGCGGTTTCCTCTTTGATACCGGCGCTCATCTGCTCAATACCGTAGCCGATCTGGCCGGCGAAGATTTTGTCGAGGTAGCCGCCTGGCTCGACCCACGCGGCGCACCGGTTGATATTTCAGGCACAGTCATGGCGCGGCTGGCTTCCGGCGCGCTAGTCAGCCTCAGCGGCTGCGGCGAGACGATCCATTCGTGTGCGTCTGACGTGCGCGTCTTCTGCGCCGGTGGCATTCTGCGTACCGGCGTGTGGGGCGAGCGCCTCCAACTGCAACGCAGTGGCCAAAGCCGGCTGATGCCCGTACGCGTCGCACGGTCGCTTGGCCCCTGGGAGCAATTCGTGCGCGTACGGCGCGGCGAGTTGGCGAACCCGTCACCGCCCGAGATCGGCCTGCGCATGGCGCGCCTGTGGGATGCGATTCAGGCGTCGGCGCTTCAAGGCGGTGCGCCGGTCACGACGGCCGCGCCCGCGGTCGCCGCTACGTGAACGGGTATCCAATCGCTTTGATACCTTAGTCGCGCCCATTCAGCCACAGGGGTCGATGCCGGTTGAGCCTGCATTGACCTGCGCCTTTCCGGCAATGTCAAAGGCGTGAAAGCAAACGGGGCAGCCGGCGTAACCGGCTTTCGCTGGCCCACAATCTGCGCGGATATTTTTTTCACCGATTTGCGGTTGACAAGCGTTTCGATCCGCGTTATACTCTGGATCACATTTGACCGTCGCCTGCGCACGTGCAGGACTGTTTAGTCTAAAGAATCGACACGATTACACAAATGAACGCAGTGCTTGCTCTTTCCAACAGCCTGGTCGTCGTAGTAAGCGTCATTCTTATTCAGCTTTTGGTCGTAGTACTTAGCGATCAAAAGCCAGCGGCGGTTGGAATCAGCTTGTAGGCCTAAACGGCCACACGCTCAGGTCATTGCAGACCCTTCCCAACCGGGAAGGGTTTTTTTGTGCTGTCAATTCGGGGCGTATCATTCGGGTCGATTTTTGTTCAGATCCTTCTTTTGCAGTTGAATGATAGCTGGAACGCTGTTTTCTCTTCAATCGATCATTAATCTTTTTGAAACCAAAGTAGCCGTACTATCGGTAAGGAGCCAATTGTCATGACCCAGTCAGACCCAAGCGAGTCGAATCCCGCAGAATCCAGGACGATGACAGGAGCACAGATGGTCTGGGAAGCCATGGTGCTGGAAGGTGTGGATACCATCTTCGGACATCCTGGCGGCGCAATTCTGCCGACCTACGATGCCCTCTCAGCGTATGAGGAAGATGGCCGGATCCACCACGTGCTGGTTCGCCACGAACAGTGTGCTGCCCACATGGCCGACGGCTATGCCCGCTCTACGGGTAAGGTCGGCGCCTGCATCGTTACCAGCGGCCCTGCGGCCACCAATCTGATCACCGGCCTGGCCACAGCGCAGATGGACAGCGTGCCCATGGTGGCCATTACCGGTCAGGTGCCCACTAACCTGCTGGGCACTGATGCCTTTCAGGAGTCCGACGTCGTCGGCGCCACCCAACCCGTTTGCAAGCACAACTACCTCGTAACCGACGTCAACGAACTGCCCCAAATCCTCAAAGAAGCCTTTTACGTGGCCCGCGAAGGGCGTCCGGGCGTGGTTCTGGTTGATATCTGCAAAGATGTGCAGAACGCCACTGGCGCCTTCCGCTACGACATGGAAATCGATCTGCCCGGTTTTGAACCCTATCCAGTCGTCGACAGCAACGCTGTGCGTATGGCAGCCGAGTTGATCAACAATTCCGAGCGACCGCTCGTGTTGGCAGGTCACGGCATCCAACTGGCCGACGTCAGCAAGGAATTGCTGGAGATGGTCGAACGGGCTGAGTTGCCCGTGGTGACCACGCTCCTGGGGACCGGCGACATTCCCGAGAGTCATCCGCTGAGCCTGGGCATGGGCGGCATGCATGGCGAAGCCTTCGCCAATCGCGCCATCCAGAACTGTGACGTGCTCATTGCAATGGGTATGCGCTTTGACGATCGCATCACAGGGCGGCTGGATCGCTTTGCCCACAAAGCCAAGATTATCCATTTTGAGCTGGACAAGGCAGAAGTCGGCAAGAACATCGTGCCCGATCTGCCCGTGATTGGTGACTTGGCCGAGACGCTGCCTGCGCTGCTGCCCCAGATCGAAGAGCGCAGACATCAGATCTGGCTGCAGGAGCTCAAGGAGTGGCGTGAAGAGACCACCCAGAGCGACATCATTAACTTTGAAGTGGATGAATTGATTCCGCCCTACGTGATCCGCCAACTCTGGCATTCGACCAAGGATGCCAAGGATGGGGCGATCGTGGTGACAGATGTGGGCCAGCACCAGATGTGGGAATGCCAGTACTACATCCACGATCATGCCGGACAATTGCTCACCAGCGGTGGCCTGGGCACCATGGGCTATGCGCTGCCCGCAGCGATTGGCGCGCAAATGGGGAACCCGGATCGACTCGTTTGGGCCGTGGCCGGCGACGGCGGCTTCCAGATGACGCTGCAAGAGCTGGCCGTCTTGAAGCAGGAGCGCGATCTCCCGGTCAAGATTGCGATCATCAACAATGGTTTCCTGGGCATGGTGCGCCAGTGGCAGCAGATTTTCTACGACAAACGCTACACGGGGACGCCGGTCTGGTCGCCCGACTTCGTTAAGCTGGCCGAATCATATGGTATTCCGGCCCTCTGCGTGACCAGGCCCGAGGAGGTCACGCCGGCGCTGGAGCAAGCAAACAATACGCCAGGCCCCTTCCTCATCGACTTCCAGGTCAAAGAAGAGGTCAACGTCTATCCCATGGTTGCGCCCGGCGCGGCGGTTGACGATCTGATTCGCCGGCCCAAGCCAGTGGTCGTTCAGGGCTACAGCGGCGTGGCGCCCAGTTGGTAAGGGACAATGGAACGCGGATTCGACGGAGTTTGCGAATGAAGGCGGATTTGTGTCTTTTAAAGACGAATCCGGCCTCTTCCGATAAATCCGCCTAATCCGCGTTCTACTACAGCATATGCATCACATCAATAGCTATCAGAGTCTGCAAAGGAAGTGGGGTCATGAAATATACACTCGTCGCCTGGATGCGTGACAAACCCGGCGTCTTGAACCGGGTCTCCGGCATGTTGCGCCGGCGTAATTTTAATATTGACAGCCTGCAAGTCGGCCATAGTGAGGTCGAAGGGATCAGCCGCATGACCTTTGTCGTGGACGGCAATGAGCGCATGGTTGATCAGGTCATCAAGCAGTTGCGCAAAGTCGTGGACGTCACCCGGGTCGAGGACATCACCGATCGCCCGGCCGTGACGCGTGAGATGGCCCTGGTGCGGGTTGCGGTCAACTCTGGCAATCGCTCCGAAGTTGTGCAGATCGTCAACATCTACCGCGGTGAAATCGTCGATGTGGCCATGGATAGCATGGTCGTTCAAATCGTCGGCTCGGAGGAGCGTGTGGACGGTCTGATCGATCTGCTTACCAATTTCGGCATTCAGGAAATGGTGCGTACAGGCCGCGTTGCCCTGCTGCGTGGCTCCGTGGGCAAGCGCGCCAAGCGCTCCACCGCCGTGTGGAAAGCCAGCGCCAATGGCGCCAAGGATGAAGCCGAGCGCCAGCGCACCGGCGGCGTCTAATCATGCTTGCCAATTATCAATTGACAATTGGCAATGATCAATTAATCAACCTGTCACACAAGGGAAGAGAAGTTAAGTCATGGCTCAGATTTATTACGACAACAACGCCGATCTCAGCCGCCTGGAAGGGCGCAAGATCGCGATTATTGGGTACGGCAGCCAGGGACATGCCCATGCCCTCAACCTCCAGGATAGCGGCATGGATGTGCGTGTCGGCCTGCACGATGGCAGCAAGAGCAAGGCCAAGGCGGAAGCGGATGGGCTGCGCGTCTTGAGCAATGCCGAGGCCGCGGCCGAAGCCGACGTTATCATGATGCTCCTGCCCGATCCGCTTCAGGCACAGGTCTATGAAGCTGACGTGGCGCCGACTCTGAAGGCGGGCGATACCCTCATGTTTGCCCATGGCTTCAACATTCGCTACGGCTTCATCTCGCCGCCCGACTTCGTGAATGTATCCATGGTGGCGCCCAAAGCGCCCGGCCACCGCGTGCGCGAGGTCTTTATCGAAGGGTCGGGCGTGCCCGGCCTGGTCGCGGTCCATCATGATGCCAGCGGAAACGCGCTGGACGATGCCCTGGCCTATGCCAAGGGCCTGGGTTGCACCCGCGCTGGCGTCATCGCAACGACCTTCAGCGAAGAGACAGAGACCGATCTCTTCGGCGAGCAGACCGTACTGTGCGGTGGCGTCAGCGAGTTGATCAAGGCCGGCTTTGACACACTGGTCGATGCGGGTTACCAGCCGGAGATCGCTTACTTTGAATGCCTGCACGAACTCAAGCTCATCGTCGACCTGGTCTATCAGGGCGGTCTCAACTACATGCGCTACAGCGTCAGTGACACGGCCGAATGGGGCGACTACAAGAGCGGCCAGCGCATCGTCACCGACGAAACCCGCGCCGCAATGAAGCAAATCCTGGCTGAGATCCAGTCTGGCGCCTTCGCGGAAGAGTGGATGGACGAATACCACGGCGGCGGGGAAGTCTACTACGCCCGGCGTGAGAAGGAGCAGTCGCTGCCCATCGAAGAGGTTGGCAAAGACTTGCGTAAGATGATGAGCTTCATGGACGCTAAAGAGGTCTAGGCGCAAGAGGCGACAAGCTACTAGCAAATAGGGCGCGGATGGTTCTGAAATGGACGTTTTGATCGCCTGGAATGGCGCTGTGCGCCCACTGCGTGATCAGCCTGATCAGCCAAATCCGCGTTCTATTTGATGGCTCCCAAAGCAGTTTTTCCAAATCGTTTGGATTCTTTCGCAATTTGTTCCGCGGGATATACCGCCCGCAGGTATATCCTGGACAGATAATCATGACTACAGTCATCGCAACCATCGGACCGGCGTGCGCTTCGGTCGAAACGTTGAGCAAAATGATCGAAGCCGGCATGCGCGTGGCGCGGATGAACTTCAGCCACGGCGACTATGCTTTTCACACGCGCATGGCCGGCCTCGTGCGTGAAGCGAGCGCATCAGTCGGCATCCCCGTGGCGCTCCTGGCCGACCTGCAGGGCGCCAAGGTGCGCCTGGGTTGGATTGAACGCGAAGTAAAGATCTACGTGGATCAGCAGGTGATCTTGGTTGGCGTCGAGGTTGACGTACGTGAACGACCCGCTGATTTGGAAGCAGACGCGGTTATTCTGCCCGTGGATTTCGACTTGGCTCCCCATATCGCCGCCGGCGCCACGGTTCTGATCGACGACGGCAATATGGAATTGCAGGTGGAAGATGTGATCTTTCCGACTGAGGACAGCCATACCCATACCAACGCGGGCGGGCACGTTCATTGCCGCGTGATCCACGGCGGTACCGTCAAGCCACGCAAGGGGGTCAACGTGCCCTATACGATGTTGCCTATTCCAGCGCTGACCGACAAGGATCGTGCAGACGCTGCCTTTGCCGTCGGCATGGCAGTCGACTGGATCGCGTTGAGTTTTGCCGGCAGTGCGGACGACGTCCACGAATTACGCTCCATCTGCGCCGAGGCGGATCACCATGGCCACGTACCACGCATCATGGCCAAGATTGAGCGGCCCGACGGCGTGGAAAACCTGGATGCGATTATCGAGGTAAGCGATGGCGTTATGGTGGCGCGCGGCGATCTGGCCCTGGAAACGAGCCCGTGGCAACTGCCGCTGTTACAGAAGCGGATCGTACGCGCGTGCAAGGATGCGGGCAAGCCGGTAGCCGTGGCGACGCAGATGCTGGAAAGCATGATCCAAAACCATCGCCCCACCCGCGCCGAAGTCAGCGATGTCGCCAATGCCCTGCTCGACGGTGCCGACGCGGTCATGCTTAGCGCGGAGACGGCTGTTGGCGAGTATCCCGTCCAGGCCGTGCGCACGATGACGGTAATCAGCCAGGGCGTCATGCCCACGGTAGAAGGGCCGCTTCACCCGCTTGCGCTGCAGCCGGAACCCGCGGCTGGGGCGACAACGTTACCGCCGCTACGCAAGCGATCGCGCGATCGTCAAAGTTTTGTACTCTAAACGGGATCCGGGCAGTCGTTGGGCCCGGCGTGACGCCGAGAAAGGAGGTGATGGTCAATGGATGATGGCCTTAGTGACCTTCAGCTTTGCATCTGGTTGTCCCTATTTGCGGGCAGCCCATCGATTCCCATCAGCGAGCCCCAATTGACGCTCACCTCAAGGAGAACGGTATCCAATGAGCCAGCAACAGAATGACACAGCGCACAGCCACACCAACGGTGAAAGGTCGCCCGAGTCAATGGATGAGACCGGCGATGTCGCTGTAGACAGCGGCGCCACTTCGGAAGAAATTGCAAAAGAAATTGCAGAAGAAGTTGATGTCACCCAATTCGCCATCGACGACGTCAAGGCCTGGGCGCGTGAGGTTGCCCAAGGTGACACCGTGCTGATCTTCGACACCACCCTCCGCGATGGCGAACAGAGCCCCGGCGCCACCCTCAACTCACAGGAAAAGATGGACATTGCCCAGCAACTGGCGCGCCTGGGCGTCGACATCATGGAGGCCGGCTTCCCGGCCGCCAGCCCCGGCGATCTGAATGCCGTACGCCAGATCGCAAGCACAGTTGGACGGCGGCCCCGCTATGATCGCGAGGGCAATGTGGTTGCGCCGCCCATTATTGCCGGGTTGGCGCGCGCCAATCGGGACGATATTGACAAGGCGTGGGAGGCGGTCCAAGGGGCGGTGCGCCCGCGCATTCATACCTTCATCGCCACCAGCGACATCCACATGGAGCACAAGCTGCGCATGAGTCGTGACGACGTGCTGGAGACGGTCGGCGACATGGTCGAGTATGCGGTCAGCCTCTGCCCCAACGTCGAGTTCAGCCCGGAGGACGCCGGCCGCAGCGACCCCGAATTCCTGGTCCGCGTGCTGGAAGTCGCGATTCGCGCCGGCGCGACGACGCTCAACATTCCCGATACGGTCGGGTATACGACGCCGGAGGAATTTGGCAAGCTGATCGCTTACCTGCGCGAGAACGTGCCCGGCGGCAAGGACGTCATCTTTAGCGTCCATTGCCACGACGACTTGGGCCTGGCCACGGCCAATACGCTGGCCGGCTGCCAGCGTGGCGCCCGTCAGATCGAAGTGACGCTCAACGGCATCGGCGAGCGCGCGGGCAACACCAGTCTGGAAGAGACGGTGATGGCCTTTCACGTGCGCCAGCCCATCTATGGCTTGAAGACCAATGCCGTGACCAGCGAAATCCATCGTGCCAGCGACATGGTCAGTCGCTACACCGGCATGGTCATTCAGCCCAACAAGGCGATTGTGGGCGCCAATGCCTTTGCCCACGAGGCGGGCATCCATCAAGATGGCATGCTCAAGAACAAGCGGACCTATGAGATTATGGACTCCTCTACCATCGGCCTGAACCAGAGCCGCTTGGTCCTGGGCAAGCATAGCGGTCGCCATGCCCTCAACCGCCGCTTGACCGAACTGGGCTACCATCTGACGCGTGAGGAATTGAACGAGGTCTTCCTGCGCTTCAAGGACCTGGCCGACAAGAAGAAGACCGTCAGCGACGCCGACCTCGAGGCGCTGGTGGGCGACGAGATCTACCAGCCGGAAGAGCGCTGGGAACTGGTCAACGTCCAGGTACAGTGCGGCAGCAATCTGGTGCCGACGGCCGTTGTGACCGCGCGTAATGTGCAAACGGGCGAGGAGATCACCGACGCCGGCTTTGGCACAGGCCCGGTTGACGCCGTTTACCAGGGCATCAATCGCGTTGTGGGTGTGAGCAATCAGCTGGTCGAGTTCTTGGTTCAGGCCGTTACGGAAGGCATTGACGCCAATGGCGACGTGACCATTCGTATCGAGGTACCGGAGTATAGCAGCGGCTTCACGCAGACGGCGCAGGGACGCCCGCGGCGCCGTTTGTTCAGCGGTCGCGGCGTCGATACCGACATCATTGTTGCCAGTGCCAAAGCCTACATGCAGGCCCTCAACAAGGCGCTGGCCTCGGAAGGCGCCGAGAGCTCAGCCGTCTCGATCGCTGCGGACGAGCCCGTGGCCCAATAAGGAAGCCCCTCACCTTCCGGGATTTGGCCATGACCTGTTCGGTCGAATCCCGGAAGGTCTGTCACTCGTTTTGTGTGCCTCTGGCGTATTGTGGACACCCGTGCTTTGAAAACCACTTCGCTCCCCACCTGCTCAAAAATCTGGCTCTTGATTGCGTTGCTCCTGGCCGCGCTTGTGCCTGGCCGAGCTACGCATGCTCAGAGCGATGGCGGCGCGCCGCTTGACGCGCGGCAGGCCGAATTTGACGCTTGCGCCGAACTCGATGAAGCGGCGCTGCGCGGCGAGCTCAACGCCATTGCCCAGGGCATCTTTGCCGCCGACGTCAACGGCATTGATTTGGATGCCATCATCGACCGCCAGTGGGACGATATGGCGATGGATGCGCTGGTCGATCGCGTGGTCGACGATGCCATCGATCAGGTTGGGCGCGATGAGGAGTTGCTCGACAAGATGCTTTCCGGCTGGTCGCCGACCCGAGCTGAGGAGCTAACGCGCACCGTCGCTGAGCGGGCCTTTAGCTCAGAGGCATTCCGTCAGGCGATTGATGATTTGGCCCAAGGCGTCGCAGCCGAGATCGAGGGCGAAATCGCCCTGCTGACGGCGGAATCGATTTCAATCAATCTGCTCTGCCTGCGCCAGTTTATCGACCGGCACTATTCTGACGCAATCGTAACCGCATTTGCTGCGGACATCCGGCAGCGTGCTGGTGACGCAGAGCTGCTTGGGGAAGGCGATCTCAGCAACGGCGTTCTGGCGGTGATCGATCTGCACAAGACGGCCCTCGGCGGCGTGGGCGTCATCGTCGCCAGCCAACTCGCGCGCCGGATCGCCGTGCGCATCGGCCAACGCGTTTCGCAGCGGGTGACCGGGCGCATCACGGCCCGACTCCTCGGCCGTGTCGGTACCGAACTGATCCCGATTGTCGGTTGGATCATTGGCACGGGCCTGATTGTCTACGATGTCGTTGACAGTCTGGATGGCGCGCTGCCGCAGATCGAAGAGTCGCTCAAGGAAGAGGAGATCAAGGCAACAATCCGGGCCGAGATCGGGGCCACTGTTGCGCCCGAGCTACGCCAGGAACTGCCCCTCCTCGCCCGCGAAATTTCCAACGATCTCTACGCCGCCTGGCTTGATTTTCGTCGCAAGTATCGCCAAGTCTTGACGCTGGCCGACGAGAACCCGGCGTTTAACGAGATTCTTGCCCAGAGTAACGATCTGGCCAATGCAGCCGAGTGGGTGGACGCTGCCCTAGGCGCAGCCGGCCGCAGCGCGCTGGACGCAGCGATTGCCGACGGTTCCCTGGCCGTGGTTCTGGCGCTGCCGCCGGCCGCGGTGGAGATCATGGTGCAAAGCGGCTCGTTTCAAACGGTATTAGATTGGGCCGCGCTGGCCGGTTCGGACCTGGATGCGGTTGTCGCTGCCGAACTCCACAAACACCAGACGCCGGACGAACTGGAGCGGGATCAGCTGCAGGCGCTGCTTGCACTCGACGACCCCTCGATGATCGCCAAACTGGCGCTCCTGACGCCGATGGAACTGGATGCGTTGCTGGAGATCTCCAGCGCAGGCTTACGCGAGCTGGCCAGCGTCCTTACCGCCGACGAACTAAGCCGCCTTGCCGCCATTCTGCCTGGGCTGGATCAGACCGCACGCAATCGCCTCATCTCCGTGGTGACGGACGATCCGGGCGCGATGACCATGCTGGCCCGACCCGAGGTGCGCGCCTATCTGGCCTCGGGCAAGGATTTTGGCAGTGCGCTCGCTTTTTTGCGCGGTCCGTCTGACGTGATGGGCTTCGCCAACGATGTGCTGCGCTTGGTCACGAACCAGATCTCAACCGCGCTTTTTGCCACCAAGTATGGCTGGCCGCTGACGGTTACAGGCCTTGCCTTGCCCGTCCTCCTGGCTTTGGCCCTGGTTGGCCTGATCTTACGTCCATTTCTTGGCTTGGCCGGACTTTTCCGCCGTCCCTCGCGTCGTTGACTGTACAAACCAGCCGCCCACGGAGCGAATGAACTGAGTCTATGATGCCATCAACTTACGCAGTGCCGTTGATCGCCCTGGATATTCTGCCTGCTGAAAATGCGGTAGTGGGCGACCTGCTCACGGCAACGGCTGTCCCGGCCGCCAATGTCGTGCGCGATATCCGTGAAAACATTCGCAATCTCACGGGCGGACGTATGGTCCACTATGAACAACTCGTGCAGAGCGCGATTGATGCCGCCCTGACCGATCTGGCGGCCAAGGCTGCGGCTGAAGGCTATGACGGCGTGGTGGGCGTCAAAATCTCCCACCCGAACGTCGTGGACGGCGGCGTCGAAGTGATTGTGTACGGCAATGGATTTACCTATCGTGTCTAGACTATGCCGGCTCGGGCTGATCGCGTTGTTGTTGGCCGCAGCCTTGCTGGCCCCAGTCGTGCCGGTCGCAGCCGTGCCGGTCGCAGCCGCTTCTGCCGTGTCGGCGGATACGCGCAGTCCGCAACGCCAGGGGTATACCTACGAAGAGTGCGGGGCCATCGGCGCGGACGAACTGCGCACAGAGATTGAAACACTGGCCCTGGACGTCTTTGCCCAAGGCACGGCCGAGATTGACTTGCCGGCGATCGTCGCCCGTGGCTGGGTGGCGCAGGGCATGGATCAAGTGGTGGACGAAGCCGTGGCCGAGGCGGTCGTCGAACTCCGCCAAAATACGGACTATTGGAACCGCTTCCTCTCCGGTTGGTCCGTCGAGCAGGCCGGCGCCTTTGCCGAAGAGATCGCGGCACTTGCCTTTGCATCACCGAAATTTACGGCGGCATTGGAGAGACTGTCCGGCACGGTCGCCAACGAACTTACCGACGAGATAACGGCCTTGACGGCGCAGGCCGGCTCAACAGCCTTGCTTTGCCTCCAGGAATATGTGGGCGTTCAATACTCAACGACGCTCTATGAACTCTTTGCCCAAGAGATCGCCGCCGGACTAGAAGGCCTCGACCTGGCAGCCGCAGGACAGGTCGACGTCTCGGCGCTCGACATTCACGGCAAGGGATTGACCGGCCTGAGCGTAATCATCGTTTCCCAACTGGTACGCCGTATCTCCTTGCGCATGAGCCGGGAGGTGGGCGAACGGGTGGCCGGGCGGATCGCCGGTCGCGTCCTGGGCCGGCTGGGCTCATCACTGGTGCCGCTGGCCGGCTGGGTGATTGGGGCCGGTCTCATCGTGTGGGACCTGGTCGAAGGAGCCAGTGGCGCGTTGCCGCAGATTGAAAGGTCGCTCACCAGTCCAGAAATCAAGGCGGCGATTGCAGCGGAGTTGGCGGCAGGCGTCTCTGAGGAACTGGAAAGCGAGATGGCGCTGATCGCTTCGACCATTGCCGCGGACATGGTTGAAGAGTGGCGCCTTTTCTGCACCCGCCATCCCTACCTGTGCTCGTTGCCGGCAGAAAACGAGACCTTCCGCGTCATTCTCGATACGACGCCCGTCCAAAACCTGGAAGATCTCTCGGGCCTGGTCGATGCCTACATGGAAGTCTTGGGGCGGGTGGCCTTGGAGGATGCCGTGGCAACGGGTGCGTTTGAACAGATGTTGGTTGCACCGGGGTTTGCCGCCGCTATCATCCGCGATACCGCCTCGGCCGATCAGGTGCTGGCCTGGCTGGAACGGGTCGGTGAAGAATGGTTGCCGGTTGCGCAGGCAGGCGTCCATCGCTACTTCAAACCGGATCAATTGAGTGCCAGCGAATTGTCTGCACTGACCGCGCTGGATGATCCTGCTGCGGTGGCGGCAATGGCTGCCCTGCCGCCAGAAGTCGCGACTGCGCTGCTTGATGCCCGGCCGGCGGATGTGGCGACTGTCGTCGTAGGCGTGCCGCCTGACGATTTGGCATGGCTTGCGGCGCAAGGCGACACACTCGGTGCGCCCTTGTCACTACTGATGCGGGATCTGGCCGCAGGCGCAACCAGCGTGGATACCCTGCGGTTGGCGGTGAGCGCCGATGCGACAGCAGCCGCAGCGAGTGCGGCTGCACCAAGTCTAACGGGCGACGACGGCCCGGACTTCACGGTCGCGACCGGCGATGATCTGGCGCCCCCATCGCCCCCGGGCATGAGCCCAATTCTCCTGGTCGCGGGACTGGTGCTGCTCCTTCTCGCTTTCGCTGGATTTGTCATACTTGTCCAAAATAGTGTAAAACGTAACAAGCAAGTATAGACCCCGGAAAACTGGACACGACGTTTCAGCTTGCCCCCTGTATTCTGACTACCCCTTCAGCGTGGAAGGCTTCATTGTGGATGGCATCGAGTCAAAGCCGACAGTGCAGTCGCGCATCACGTGAACTAACTGCATGTCATCGCCGGTCTTTGACATCGTTATCGAGAGGAGTACCACATTGAAGCACGATCATCGTTCCCAGGTTGAACGTTCTCATACTGATCCGCGCACGGCTGTAGATTCGTTGGACGGCGGCTTTGGCTTGCCCGCCGCCGCCGGGCTCTATCATCCGCGTCACGAGCATGATGCCTGCGGCATTGGATTTGTGGCCCATATCGAAGGCAAGCGCTCCCACCGCGTACTGGAGATGGGGCTAGAGGCCCTGTGCAAACATGCGCATCGGGGCGCGGTGGCGGACGATCGTAAGACCGGTGACGGCGCCGGCATCCTCACGCAGTTGCCACATGAATTTTTTAACCGCGAATTGAGGCGCATGGGCATTGACGCGCCGCCCCCGGCGGACCTGGCGGTCGGTCAGCTCTTCCTCAACCGCCAGAATGGGGAAGACCGCGCGCAGGCGCGCGAGATCATTCGCGCCACCCTACGCGAACTAAAACTGGAAGTTCTGACCTTCCGGTCGGTTCCGGTGATCGAGACCGCGCTCGGCGAGCGCGCAGAGAAGAGCCGCCCCTGGATGGCGCAGGTCATGGTGCGGCGCACAGAAGAGGCTTGTGAGGCCGGTGACGACTTCGAACGTCTGCTCTACATCGCACGCAAGCACATCGTCAATCGGGCGCGGGATGCGGGCGTGCAGCGGCTCTATATTCCCAGCTTCAGCAGCCGCACGATCGTCTACAAGGGGCTCGTGTTGGCAACCGAACTCGAGCATTTCTACCCGGATCTATCCGACCCAGATTTTCGCACGGCGATCGCCGTTTTCCATCAGCGGTACAGCACAAATACCTTCCCCACATGGGAGCGGGCCCAACCCTTCCGACTCCTCTGCCACAATGGCGAGATCAATACGCTTGAGGGCAATGTCAATTGGATGTTGGCACGCCAGCTGGATCTGGAGAGCGTCTATTGGTCCGAGGAGGGACGAGAGTTGATGCCCATCATTGGTATGGAGGGCAGCGACAGCGGCAAGCTCGATAACGTGCTCGAACTGCTTGTGCGCAGCGGCCGCGATGTGCGTCACGCCGCCATGATGATGGTGCCGGAAGCCTGGGAGCGCCTGTCTGACGCCGAGGTCACGCCTGAACGGCGCGCCTTCTATGAATATCACTCGGCGCTCATGGAGCCTTGGGATGGCCCAGCTGCGGTGACCTATACGGATGGCCGCATTGTAGGCACCTTGCTAGATCGCAACGGTCTGCGCCCGGCGCGCTATGTCGAACTCGACAACGGCTACGTTATCAGCGCCAGCGAGATGGGCACGGTGCGCTATGAAGAGGATCGCGTCATCCGCAAGGGACGCATCGCCCCAGGACAGATCTTTTGCGTTGATACGGCGCGCGGCGTCATCATGAACGATGAGGAGATCACCCAGTACTTTGCGGCGCGCAGACCATATAGCAAATGGGTGCGCGATAATCTGTTGCGCCTTGACGAAGTGCGCGATAGGCCGGAAAGTGTCGCCATCGCCGAAGGTGAAACGGTCGACGGTGCAGTCAACGGCAAGAACGGACATGTCGCCACGGCGGCGGGGGACGGCGAGCCGCTTGCGAACCGCCAGGCCTCGTTTGGCTATACGCGCGAAGAGCTAATCGTCGTGCTGCGTCCCATGGTCGTGGACGCCAAGGAGCCTGTCGGTGCAATGGGCGATGACACACCGCCTGCCGCCATGAGCAAGCTGCCACGCCCACTCTTTCACTACTTCAAGCAACGTTTTGCCGAAGTGACCAACCCGCCGATTGATCCGCTACGCGAGGAATTGGTCATGAGCCTGCGCGTGCTGCTTGGCAAGCGCAGTAATTTGCTCGCTGAAGAGCCGGAGGCAACCCGCCTGGTCGAGCTCGCCTCACCAATTCTGCTGCCCTACCAATTGGAGGCTTTGCATGGACTCGCGCAACCTGAATTCCGCACCGCTATAGTGAACGCGACCTGGCCCGCGCCGGCCGGCGTTGACCTGGATGAAGCGGCAAATGCATTGCGCGCGGCGGTCGGGCGCCTCTGCGCCGATGCGGAAGATGCCGTACGCGGCGGCGCACGCATTTTGATCATCAGTGACGAGGCGGCGGATCAGCATACGCTGCCGATCCCGTCGCTCTTGGCCACCGGCGCCGTGCATCATCATCTGATTCGCAACGGGATTCGCATGCATGCCAGCCTGATTATTGCCAGCGGCGAACCGCGTGAGGTCCACCATATCGCTGCGCTAATTGGGTATGGGGCCAATGCCGTCTATCCCTATCTCGTCTATGAGACTATCCAGGACCTGGTCGCCGAAGATCGTAAATTAGAGCATCTGGACGCCAGCGCAGGGTGCGAAAACTTTGCCAAGGCGGTTGATACAGGGCTGCTCAAGATCATGAGCAAGATGGGCATCAGCACCATCGATTCCTACTGCGGCGCACAGGTCTTCGAGGCGCTGGGCGTGGGCGAGGAGCTGCTTGATATGGCCTTTGTGGGTACGCCCAGCGTCTTGGGCGGCATCGGCTTTCGCAGCGTCGCCGAGGATGTCCTGGCCTGGCACGAATATGGCTATCCCGAGAGCGAAACCAGCAAGACGGTGAAGCTGGAGACGTGGGGCATCTACAAGTCTCGCCGCGGCGGTGAACTGCATGAGTGGAGCCCCCAGGTAGTCAAGGCGCTGACTGCGGCGGTGCGTGCCGAAAGCGAGGCGCAGCGGCTGGCGGAATACAAGGGCTATGCAGAGATGGTCAATCAGATGTATCTGGCGCCCCGCCACCTGCTCGACTTTCGCCGCCTGCGTCCGCCCGTGCCTATCGAGCAAGTTGAATCGTCCGATCGTATCTTTAAGCGTTTCAGCACAGCCGCCATGAGTCACGGCGCGCTCAGCGCTGAAGCTCATGAGACGCTGGCCATTGCCATGAATCGCCTGGGCGGCATGAGCAACAGCGGTGAGGGCGGTGAGGCCAAAGATCGCTACTTCACCGAGCGCGCCAGTCGCATCAAGCAGGTTGCTTCTGGCCGCTTTGGCGTGACGCCTGAATATCTGATGAGCGCGGATGAGCTGCAAATCAAGATGGCCCAGGGCTCCAAGCCGGGCGAAGGCGGTCAGCTGCCGGGCCACAAGGTGAGCGCTGAAATTGCGGTGCTTCGCCACTCGACGCCCGGCGTCGCCCTGATTAGCCCACCGCCACACCATGACATCTACAGCATTGAGGATCTGGCCCAACTGATCTTCGATCTGAAAACCATCAACCCCAACGCCAAGGTGAGCGTCAAGTTGGTAGCCGAGATCGGCGTCGGCACCATTGCGGCAGGCGTGGTCAAGGGCTTCGCCGACGTGATCCATCTGAGCGGCTCCAATGGCGGGACGGGCGCAAGCCCCCTGAGCAGCATCAAGAATGCGGGTCTGGCCTGGGAGATCGGTCTGGCTGAGACCCATCAGGTCTTGCTGGCCAACGGGTTGCGCACGCGTGTGACGTTGCGCACGGACGGCGGCTTGGCTACCGGTCGCGATGTCGTCATGGCGGCCATGCTGGGGGCTGACGAGTATAGCTTCGGGACCAGCGCCATGATCGCCGAGGGCTGCATCATGGCCCGTGTCTGCCACAAGAATACGTGTCCCGTGGGCGTGGCCACCCAGGTGCCTGAACTGCGCGCCAAGTTTGACGGCACGCCGGAGATGGTCATGCACTTCATGGCCCATATCGCGGAAGAAGTGCGGGAAATTCTGGCTGATCTCGGCTTCCGCAGCCTGGATGAAGTCGTTGGTCACCCGGAGATGCTCGAACAGGTGATTCACGGGCGCGACGCCGGCTTTATGGATCTTGCGCCGCTGCTCTACGTGCCGGATACGGGCAGCGCACGGCGTAAGGTCTTGCCCAAGAATGAAATTGTGGCCAACGAGACGGTGGGCGATCGCATTGTTGAGCAGGTGCTGGCGAGCCTCACCGCAAATCCGGATGCACCCGTGCGCCTTGCCCATCGCATTGCCAACACCGAGCGCACCGTGGGCACACGCTTGTCTGGTCAGCTCGCGCTGCGCTACGGCGATGGCGGCTTGCCTGACGGACAGATCCACATTACGTTCACGGGCACTGGCGGCCAAAGCTTTGGCGCTTTTGCCATAAGCGGCCTGACGCTCGTCCTGATCGGCGAGGCCAATGACTATGTCGGCAAGGGACTGGGCGGCGGCGAGATCATCATCCGCCCCCATGAGGATGCGCGCTTTGTGCCCCACGCCAATTCGATTCTGGGCAATACGGCTCTGTATGGCGCCACGGGCGGCACCCTCTTTGCAGCGGGCATGGCCGGCGAACGCTTTGCCGTGCGCAACAGCGGGGCTACTGCGGTCGTCGAAGGCGCCGGTGAGCACTGTTGTGAATATATGACTGGCGGTACGGTCGTGGTGTTAGGCGGTACCGGCCGCAATTTCGGCGCCGGCATGACCGGCGGCCAGGCCTTTGTCTATGATGTGGATGAAAAGTTCGAACGACGCTATAATGACGAATTGATTGCCGTCCGTCGTCTGCGCGGCACGGACTACGAGGATCAACTGAAGGCGCTGATTGAGGAACACTTGGCGAAGACCGATTCGCCGCGTGCCCGCAAGATTCTGGAGGACTGGGAAGTGCAGCGCCAATTCTTCTGGCACATTGCGCCCAAAGACGATGTGATTGCGATCGAAGCGGCGACCGAAGGCTCAGAAAAGTCCGAAACGGACGACCCGGAAAAAGTTGCGGCCTAGAGCCGGCGTGCGGATCATCTCAATCCGTCGTCAATTTAAAACGGGCAGACAGTGCGGAACAAGACGTTTGTTGCCATGTGGCGATTGCGTTGAACGGCTAGCGACGCCGGTTGAGCTTTTCGAAACCAAGGAGCGGATTGACCTGACCTGCTCTGTTTCGATAAACGCAACCGGCGCTGACTGCATAAGCCGCAAAGACAACGTTTCAACTCCTATCGCTTTATCGATTCCGGTTTCATCATGTGGAGGCAGTTGCTGTGAGTGGAAAAACTCTGTTTGAAAAAGTCTGGGACGCGCATGTAGTTGCGCACGATCCCGGTGCGCCGGCGGTACTATACATTGACGCGCAGTTGATTCATGAAGTGACGTCGCCGCAGGCCTTTGCCATGCTGCGCGAACTTGGTCTGCCCGTGCGCCGGCCCGACCGCACCTTCGCGACCATGGATCACGCGATACCCACACGAAATGTTGACATAACGCTTTGGCCCAGCGACGCGGCGACCCAGGTGCGTACCCTGCGCCAAAACTGTGAGGATTTCGGCGTTACCCTCTTCGACATTGATGGTGACGTGCAGGGGATCGTCCACGTGGTAGGACCGGAAATGGGCATCACCCAGCCCGGTATGACCATCGTTTGTGGCGACAGTCACACCAGCACCCATGGCGCGTTTGGCGCGTTGGCCTTCGGCATCGGCACCAGCGAGGTCGGTCACGTCCTGGCGACCCAGTGCCTGCTTCAAGTCAAGCCCAAAACCTTCGCCATCAACGTGGAAGGGGAACTGGGCTTTGGCGTGACGGCCAAGGACATCATTCTGGCCATCATTGCCGAAAACGGCGCGGGCGGCGGCGCCGGTCATGTCTTCGAATACCGCGGCAGCGCCATTCGAGGCTTGAGTATGGCCAATCGCATGACCGTCTGTAATATGAGCATTGAGGGCGGCGCGCGGGCCGGCATGATTGCGCCCGATCAGACGACCTTCGACTATATCGAGGGGCGCCCCTATGCGCCGAAGGGTGAAGAATGGCAGAAGGCCGTGGCCTATTGGCGTACGCTGACCACGGATGATGACGCGGTCTTTGACCGGGAACTATTCCTCGATGCCAACGCGCTGGAGCCCATGGTCACGTACGGCACCAATCCGGGCGAAGGCATTCCGATCTCCGGTCACATTCCCACGGCCGGCGAAGTAGAAGATCCGGCGATACGGCGCAGCCTGCTCAGCTCGCTCGACTACATGGGCCTGCAAGAAGGCCAAAAAATGGAAGGCCAGCCGATCGACATTGTCTTCATTGGCTCATGCACCAATGGCCGGATTGAAGATCTGCGGCAGGCAGCGGCGATCGTGCAAGGGCAGAAGGTGGCCGACAGCGTGTGGGGCATCGTTGTGCCCGGCTCCAAGGAAGTGAAATCCCAGGCCGAGCAGGAAGGACTGGATCGTATCTTCCAGGAAGCCGGCTTTGAGTGGCGCGGGGCCGGTTGCAGCATGTGTCTTGCCATGAACGACGACAAGGCCGGCGCCGGAAAATATGTCGCCAGCACCAGCAACCGCAATTTCCGCGGTCGTCAAGGGCCTGGCGCGCGCAGCCTGCTCATGAGCCCGCTCATGGCTGCAGCCGCAGCAGTCAATGGCCGGGTTGTTGACGTACGTGAAATGATGTCTGAATCGGTATCCGCATAGGAGAGCATAGAAATGGAACCTTTTGTCGAACTGCGTGCGACGGCCATGCCGCTGCGCATGGAAAATGTGGATACAGATCAGATTATCCCGGCCAAATACCTGACGGCCGTCACCAAGGAAGGCATGGGAGACGGACTCTTCTCGTGGCTGCGCTACGAATCGGACGGCTCCGCGCGCGAGGATTTTGTCCTCAACAAGCCGGAGCATGGCGAGGCGCAGATTTTGATCGCCGGCCAGAACTTCGGCAGCGGCTCCAGCCGCGAGCACGCGGTCTGGGCCCTGACCGATTTTGGCTTTACCGTGATCATTGCGCCGAGTCACGCAGATATCTTCTACAACAATTCCCTCAAGAACGGCTTGCTGCCCGTTGCGCTGCCCGAAGAGGTCGTCAACATGTTGTGGGATTTGATCGAAGAAGAGCCGGAGACGGAGATTCACGTACACCTTGAGGACCAAGTCGTGAATCTGCCGGACGGACAGCAGTTTGCCTTTGCGATTGATCCATTCCGCAAGCAATGCCTCATCGAGGGGCTGGATGACCTGGGCTATCTGATGTCCAAAGAGTCGGCCATCGCCGCGCACGAGGCCAAGCCTCTGTATGAGCTGAACTGACGACGGCGGCAATGATCGAGCTTGCCGACTGTCAATGGCCCGCCGTCACCGAACCCTATGCCACGGCGCTGCGCGAGGCCGTGGCGTTCGGCCTTGCCCGCTATCCGCTGGCGGGGATCGTCGCCAGCGGCAGCATCCTGCGCGGTCAGGCCGGACCCAGCAGTGATTGGGACCTGCACCTGATCCATCGTGAGCCGCAACGCCAGCGCGTGCAGCAGCGCTTCAACGGCGTGCCGGCGGAGATCTTCGTCAATCCGCCTGCGGCGCTGCGCGGGTATTTCCGCGACGAACATGCGCTGCTGCGTCCGTTGACTGCGCACATGTTGGCCACGGGCCACATCGTGGCGGCTAATGATCCGGTCGTCTCTGAATTGGTCGCGGAAGCCGCTGCCTGGCTGGCGGAGCCGATCATCGTCAGCGAAGATCAGCTCGTCCAGAAGCGCTACTTCGCCGTGGATCAGTTGGACAATGCGCGGGATCTCCGCGTGGCAGATCCCGCCAATTCGCGGCTGCTGCTCAACCAGGCGGTCAGCATGATGCTCGAGTACCCGTTTTGGGCGAGCGGTCGTTTTCTCCCGCGGCACAAGCAGTTCCTGGCCGGGCTGGCTGATCTCGACCCGACGTGTGCCGAACTGGCCCGTGGGTTTTTCATGGCTAGTGAGCTGGACGAAGCCTTTGATCTGGCAGAGCGCATTGCGGCGCACGCGGTCGGTGTGACTGAGTTTTTTGCCTGGTCGTCGCCGCTTAACGTGGTAGAAGGTATGGACAACAATAACTAAGGCCAATCCAGATTATTAACTGTACGCGGCATCTTCCTGAAAGCTCTCTTGATGACAGGTCGTCCTGCATACAGCTTCCAGGAAGATCGGATAGCCAATCAATTGGATTCGCCTAAACGGAAGATGCAGTGCCTTGCCGCATCTCTTCGTAAACTCATCAGTAGCCAATCGGGAAATAACATGGACGCAAGAATCGTTGTACTGGCCGGGGATGGAATTGGCCCCGAGGTGACGGCGGAAGCCGCCAAAGTGCTGGATGCGGTGGCCGGGAAGTTCGGCCACACGTTTACCTACGATCAACAACTCATGGGCGGCTGCGCCATTGACGCAACCGGCTCGAGCCTGCCGGAAGAGACCATTGTCGCCTGCCAGCAGGCCGATGCGGTCCTCCTCGGCGCGGTCGGCGGCCCGAAGTGGGACAATCCAAATGCACCGGATCGACCGGAGCGGGGGCTGCTTGCGCTGCGCAAGGCGCTCAATCTCTTCGCCAATCTGCGCCCGGTGACGCTCCATCCGCAATTGATCAGCGCCAGCGCGCTCAAGCCAGAGGTGCTGGAAGGCGTTGACCTACTGGTGATCCGCGAACTGACGGGCGGTCTCTATTTTGGACCGCGCCAGGAAGCGGGTGAAGCCGGTTTTGAGGTCTACGACACCATGCTCTACACGCGGCCGGAGATTGAGCGCGTCGTTCGTCTGGCCGCAGACGCCGCCATGCTGCGCTCCAAGCGGCTGACCAGCGTGGACAAGGCCAACGTGCTTGCGTCCGGCCGGCTGTGGCGGCGCGTGGCAACAGCCGTGTTGGCCGACTATCCGGAATTAGAGACAGAAGACGTGCTGGTTGACGCCATGGCCATGCACCTGATTCGTCGGCCGGCCGACTTTGATGTGATCGTCAGCAACAATATGTTTGGCGACATCCTCACCGACGAAGCGTCCATGTTGGCCGGTTCCATGGGCATGCTGCCTTCCGCCAGCCTGGGCGACCTGCTCAACAACCATGAACTGCCGCTCGGTCTCTATGAGCCGATCCACGGCAGCGCACCGGACATCGCCGGCCAAGGCGTCGCCAATCCGCTGGCGATCATCCTCAGCGCGGCCATGCTTCTCCGTCACAGCTTGGGGCTTGAAGTGGAAGCTGCGGCCATTGAAGGGGCAGTCAGTGACGTACTCGACGAAGGCGTGCGCACCCGAGACATCGCTGACACAGGGACCGAGGTTGTCTCGACTCAGATCATGGGTGATTTGGTTGCTGCCAGGATCTAATGTGAACAATGACGGCCGACTCGCCAGGTTCGTGCCGTGCCGGAGGCTTTATTCTGACGTGATGGTCGCATCGCATGACGAGCAGTTTCCGACACCGTATTTGGGCATCGAGCGGGCAAGCCACTTAGGCGGGGAATTATGAACGAAGAGCAAAAGCAGCGTCTCAGCAATACCATCCGCATGCTCGGCAACCTGTTGGGTGAAACGATCATCGAGCAGGAAGGGCAGGCGGTTTTTGAGATCGAGGAGGAGATCCGGCAGGCAGCCAAAGGGCGTCGCGCCGGCGACCCGGAAGCAAGTAAGGCGCTCCAAGAGGGCATTCCGCAACTGGTGCAAGATTTGCCCACCACGTTGGCGGTACTCAAGGCCTTTACGACCTATTTCCAGCTCGTCAATCTGGCCGAGGAAGACCAGCGTGTTGAGGTACTGCGCGAGCGCGTGCGTACGGCACAGGAGGAGGGGCGCCCCATGAGCGAGACCATTGCGCATGCGGTTGCGCGCCTAAAGGATGAAGGCTTGTCGCCGGATGACATGGCTGAAATTCTCGCTGGGCTCTTCATTGCGCCTGTAATCACGGCTCATCCGACGGAGACCAAGCGGCGGACAACCCTGCTCCAGCTCAAGCGCATTGCCAATCTACTCGATGAACTGGCCCAGAGCAATCCGCTCCCCTCGGAAGAGGAGGAGATTCTGCGTGAGCTGCAGGAGAACATCGTGCTGCTCTGGCAAAGTGATGAGACGCGTGAGCACCGGCCAACCGTCCTGGATGAAGTTCGCAATGGCCTCTATTTTGTGGAACAGACGCTCTTCGAGCTGGTGCCCCAAATCTATAGCGAGCTTGAGCGGGCACTGGCGGAGTTTTACCCCGACGAATCGTTTGACGTCCCAAATTTCTTGCGCTACGGCTCCTGGGTTGGCGGTGATCGCGACGGCAACCCCTTCGTCACGCTCGACGTGACGGAAGAGACCTTGCGCACCCATAAGGAATTCATCCTGCGCCTCTACAACATCGAAGTCGACAAGCTCTACAATCTGCTCAGTCCATCCATCCGGCGGGTAGATGTCGACCAGGCGCTGCTCGATTCGATCGAGGAAGATTACAAGCTGGTTCCAGAGGATGAGTTGGAGGTTCTCGACCGCTTTCGCTACGAGCCCTACCGCCAGAAGCTGATCCTCATGTTCCGGCGACTGCGCGCCACGCGCGCTGAAAACGAACAGCCCTGGTATGACAAGGCCCACAACCAGCGCGCCTATCGCAACGTTGACGAGTTTCTACGCGACTTGAGGCTGATTGACGCCAGCCTGCGTAACAATAAGGGCGAGCGACTGGCAGAAGGACGACTCTCGCACCTGATTCGCTGCGTGGAGACCTTTGGCTTCCACCTGGCAACGCTCGATGTTCGCCAACATGCCAGCCGCCACCGGTCGGCCATGGCGGAGGTAATGGCCCGCTACAAGATCTTTTCCGACTATGAGGCATTGGCCGAGGACGATAAGGTCGCTCTCTTGGCGCGTGAGATTCTCAGCGAGCGCCCCCTGACGGCTCAGCTGCACTTCAGCCCCGATACGAATCAGACAATCGATCTTTTCCGCCTGATCCGCAAGGCCCGGGAAGAGGTTGACAAGGAAGCGATCACGACCTACATCATCAGCATGACGACCTCGGTCAGCAACCTGCTGGAGGTGCTGCTCTTTGCCAAGGATGCGGGACTCTTTGGCAAGATCGACATCGCGCCCCTGTTTGAAACGGTTTCTGACCTGCGCGATGCGCCGACCATTATGGCGCAACTCTTCGAAAACGCGGCCTATCAGAAGCATCTTAAGGCGCGCGGTGATCAGCAGCAGATCATGATCGGCTACAGTGATTCCAACAAGGATGGCGGTTATTTTCAGGCCAACTGGCGGCTCTTCCAGGCGCAGCGCGTGCTGGCCCAGACCTGCGATGAATACGGCAAGCGGCTCACCCTTTTCCATGGCCGTGGAGGCACCCTGGGCCGTGGCGGCGGACCGGCCAATCGGGCGATCCTGGCGCAACCGCCCGAGTCGGTGCGCGGTCGAATCAAGGTGACGGAGCAGGGCGAAGTCGTGAGCGGGCGTTATTCCAACCCTGCTATCGCGCATCGTCACCTGGAGCAACTGGTCAATGCCGTGCTGCTTTCCAGCGGCAAACGCCCCCGCTTCGAGCATGAAGCTGAGTGGGCGGAAGTGGTCGACGCCTTGAGCGCTATCTCGTACACGAAGTATCGCAGTCTGGTCGACCAACCGGAGTTCATCACCTACTTCCATCAGGCTACACCCATCGACCAGATCGGTGCGCTCAATATTGGCTCGCGCCCCGCTCGCCGTGGTACAACGGCTGGGATCAGTGATCTACGGGCCATTCCCTGGGTCTTTGCGTGGACTCAGTCGCGGGTAAACCTGCCGAGTTGGTATGGCGTGGGCAGCGCGTTGGAGGAATGGCTGGGCGACGACACCGATGGCACCCGCATGGAAGAATTGCGCACGATCTACACAGAGTGGCCCTTCTTCCGCACAGTGATCGACAACGTGCAGCTTGGGCTGGCCAAGGCCGATATCGAAATTGCGTTGCTCTACGCCCAATTGACCGACCCCGTGACGCGTGCGGCCATCTTCAACGACATCGAGGATGAGTATTACCGGACCGAGCGTATGCTGCTCGCGCTATTGGAGGCGGAGCAATTGCTGGAAAATGATGACTGGCTGCGCCGCAGCATCAAGGTGCGCAACCCATACGTCGATCCGCTCAATTTCATTCAGGTCGCCCTGCTCGACGTACTGCGCAAGGATCCGGCCCCTGACGACGTGGACGAGATGAATCGTGGCGTTCTGCTCAGCGTTAACGGCGTTGCCGCCGGCCTGCAGAACACGGGATAAGGCGAGGCGCACGCAGACCCAGTCGTTCACGATTTGCCATTCCGTTCATGTCGGGGCGCAAAGCGCCAGGACCGGAGGAATGAGGAATCTCAGCTTCGCATAGTCGAGATTCCCCGTCGCTTCGCTCTTTCAGCATGATAGGTGCTCTGAAATCGTGACTTGCTGAAACTGGGTTGAGTTGCTAGAGATGAAAAGAGCTGCGTCAACCCGCCAACAGGCGAGGGCGCAGCTCTTTTGCTGCCGCAGATGATGGAGAAACGCTAACCTGAGAGCACCAACGCTACTCGTAGACCCCCGGATTGACGCAGGTCGGCAAGCGCTCGCCCTTCAGGCCGGCGATCAGGTTCTCAGCGGCCATGATTGACATCTTTTCGCGCGTGACCTTGCTGGCGCTGGCGATGTGGGGCACGATGATCAGGTTGTCGAGTTCGAGCAGAGGCGAGTCCATGGGAATCGGTTCCGGCGTGGTCACATCCAGGGCGGCTGCGAAGATTTCGCCGTCCTTCAGCGCATCATAGAGCGCATTCATGTCGACTACGGGGCCGCGCGAGGTGTTGACAAGTACTGCTTCGGACTTCATCTTGGCGAAGGCTTCGGCGTTCATCATGCCCGTCGTCTCCGGCAACAGGGGCGTATGCAGCGACACAAAATCCGACTCACGCAGCAGCGTGTCCAGATCGACCGACTCGGCATCCAACTCAGGATTGGGCGACGCCACGGGATCGAAGTAGATCACGCGCATGTCAAAGCCGGATGCACGCTTTGCCATGGCCTGGCCAATGCGTCCAAAGCCGACGATACCCAGGGTAGAGCCGGCGAAATCGGAGCCGAGCAGCAGGGACGGGCCCCACGTCTTCCACCTGCCGTCTTTGACATAGCGTTCGCCTTCAACGATGCGGCGCCCGGCAGCCATGAGCAGCGCCCAGGCGAAGTCCGCCGTGGCGTCGGTGAGAATGCCGGGCGTGTTGCCCACCGGAATGCCGCGCGCGGTGCAGTCGGGCACAACAATGTTGTCGAAGCCCACGGCATGGTTGCTCACCACCTTTAGCTGGGGCCCGGCCGCTTCGAGCAGCTCGGCGTCGACCTGATCGGTCAGTAGACATAATAATCCGTCGACTCCCTGGACGCGGGCCAGCATTGTCGCGCGTGAAGGCGGCAGTTCGTCGGTCCACAGATCCACATCACAGAAGTCCTGGACCATTTGGAGCCCCGTTTCCGGGACAATGCGGGTGACAAAGACCTTGGGTTTGGCCATAGTTCTTCTCTAACTCCTTGACGGTTTGTGGGTCACAACGGCAGCCCACTTCGACATCGAATGATATGACACGGTTGACTCGCTATAGTGGTTAATGAGCAAGCCCTCGTACGAGTGGATTTGCGCGGAGATGACCATTTCCTTCAGGCCATGCCAAGATATTGGCTATCCGACCTTCCTGGAAGCTGTACTCAGGAAGGCATATCGACGAGAGAGCTTCCAGGAAGGTGCAGGGTACAGTTATTTGTCTGGATTAGCCTTATTTCCTGCTCATCGAGAGACTCGTCTGCACTATTGTACTGCCTTGACGGTCGAGTCGCCAGTCTATTTGCTTCGCTGCGCCTTTTCGTTCCATGCAGGCGTTGGCGTAAACGGGCGTGCGTCGAAGATG
>CALNXY010000005.1:0-422500 GCA_942490705.1 uncultured Caldilineaceae bacterium
ATTGTTCTTTACGTCAATTATTAGAACATGGTTTCTTTCATGCTGATCCCCATCCTGAATTTATACGGGCGATGAAAGATGGTAGATTAGCTTATCTTGATTTTGGGGGGATGAGTCGCATTCAACCTTATCAAAGATATGGCTTAATTGAAGCAGTTGTGCATTTAGTTAATCGTGATTTTGATGCTTTTGATTATGTTAAGTTAGATTTCCCGAAACCTGAAACAGATTTAACCCCCATTGTTCCCGCTTTAAGAGACGTTTTTGGTAATGCTTTAGGCTCAAGTGTTGCTGAATTAAACTTTAAAAGTATTACGGATCAAATGTCAGCCATGATGTATGAATTCCCTTTTAAAGTTCCTGCTTATTATGCCTTGATTTTATGATCAATGGTAACATTGAAGCGTATTGCCATTGGCATTGATCCTAACTTTAAGGTGTTAAGTAAAGCCTATCCTTATGTGGGCCAAACGTTTATTAACTGATCCCTCTCCAGAGTTACGCGCTTCCTTGAAAGATTTATTATTTAAAGAGGGTAGTTTTCGCTGGAATCGTTTAGAAAATTTAATGAGAAATGCTAAAGATTCTGAAGATTATGATATCGATAAAGTAGTAGATCAAGCTACTGACTTTCTCTTGTCTTCACGGGGTGAGTTTATTCGAGAAAGATTAGTTAATGAGATTATTAATGCGGTTGATATGGTTAGCCGTCGTACTTGGTTTAATCTGTCTACGATGGTACGAGAACAAGTGGGGTTAGCCGTGCAAGAAACCCCTCAAGAATTACAGGATACTAATCATAGTATGGAGCATTTCCAAAATATATTAAATATCCTACAAAATACCCCAGGATTTGAGCCAATGCGTTTGGTTCCTTTGCTGGTAAAATTGTTAGGAAAACCGGAAACTCAAACAATGGGTCAAAAAATTGCTGAGGGATTAATGCAAAAATTGGTAGCTCGTTTAATTCGTAACTTACTATTAGAAATAGATCAGCCTAAAAACAGCAAAGTTGCCACGATTAACTCTCAACAATCTTTACCCGCAGCATGAGGAAAATAAAATAGATTTCATACCGATATTTCAACTTGTTTAGTCTTGTTATTTATCTCCTTCCTCACGGTAATTTTAGAGTTAGGACACTTGATAGTACAAAGAAAGGACAAGTGATCAGCATTTATCGCTTCGCTCGAAGTCAGAAGTAGGAAGTCAGAAGTCAGAAGTTTTTTTTAATAATTTAATGGTTAAGACTTTCTACTTCTAGACGTAGAAATTGGGTTTAAGACCCCCGCTACAAATTTATTTTAGCGGGTTAAAATAAGCGTGGTGAGTCACAATCTCCCACTACATTTTAACTTCTGACTTCACACTTCTGACTTCCTGACTTCATGAACCCCAGATTAAGCACTCCCTATAATGAAAGTTATCAACCTGACATTCAAAAAGATAGAGGAATTAAACAATGATTGCTAATACTATTAACTTCTATCTTTCTCCTACAGAATACCTAGAATGGGAAGAGAAAACAACCCCTTAAACGCCATGAATATATTAATGGGGAAGTTTATGCTATATGACAGGGGGAACGATTATTCATAATCATATTACCATTAATGTTACTACGACCTTTAAAATCTCATCTACGGGGTAAAGGTTGTAAAGTACAAATGACAGATGTAAAATTGGGTATTTCTCAACAAGGTAATTTCTTTTATCCTGATATGATGGTAACTTGTGATGAAAGGGATAAAAAAGAACGTTTAATTATGTATCAAATCCTTGTTTAATTATTGAAGTGTTATCCCCTAGTACAGAAGCATTTGATAGAGGATAAGCTTCAAGTATTATCGTCAAATAGATAGTTTAAAAGAATATGTTTTAATTGATTCCCAAAAGATTAATGTAACGAAGTATTTAGACTTAATGATAAGGGATTTTGGGAACTTCATCCTTATCAAGAAAATGATGAAATATTCTTACAATCTATTGACTTTTCTTGTTCTATTTCTTTAATCTATGAAGATATTTTTCGAATTTAAGGAATAAAATAAACAAATTACTCTTTCAAAATATTAAATCCTGCTTGATAAAAATGTCTATCAAAAGTCAAAACTTGATTGATATTTAGTTTCAATATTACTATAAATGATAAACAATCAACTAAACCCCATGTTTTGTCATCATACTGTTTATATAAATTAAACGCTTCTTGAAATAACTGAGGGTTTAAATTAATGATATTGACATTATCAGAACTGTAAAAGTCTTCAATAATTTTAATCGCTTTAGGTTTAGAATGTCGGACAACTGCATTACCTTATTCTATCAATACTGCATCAGTTGTAACAAAGGAATTTTGTTCATATTTCATAGATAAATTAATAGCTTGCTCATGATACTGATCTTGTTCATAAATTAACCCAATTACAAATCCAGTATCAATAAAAATAAGTTCTCTCATGTTTATAAATGTAACAAAAACTACGAATTATGGTCAAATTCTGATGGTTTATCGATTGTATTTTTTTCTTTAATGCTGCCATAATATTCTTCTTGTTATGTTTTAGTTGTTGTTCTTGCGATGAGAGTTTTAATAACTCAAATTCATCAATATCAGGAACTATCTCTAAGTCTTTTTCATAGTCATAGATGAGCATTCCTAACACATCTAAATAGTCAGATTCCTCTTCTGTCAATTTAGGTTTATCTCTTAATAATTGATTAACTATTTTTTGAGTTGCTTCTAAATCTTCCTCTGATTTTGATTGGACGAGGAGGAAACTGTTTTAAAAGTTCAATATATTCTTTTTGACTATACATATTCTTAGCGAAACTACGCTCATTTTGATATTGACTTATTATACATGATCGTAGGGGTTTAATAGGTATTAAACCCTTACCTCTACTATTATTTCCTTTTTTTTAAGGTCAAAAAAATTCCTAATAAACCCATAAAACCTATTCCTAAAATATTAGATGATTCAGGAACAGATTGGGTATTCGTGGCAAATTGAACATCATCATAAACAATAACATCTCCATCATTTGCTGGTTCTATTGTCCTAATAATAGCAATAGCTTCACTGCTAGTAATACCATAAAAACCCGATTATTAGGGCCAGTTCCAATTAAATTAGGATTATTAACTGTAAAAATTTCTTCGGCAATTACATCACCATTACCATTCAAAAATTGTACTTGAGTTGGACTATTTGATCCTGAACCAATATTACCTAAATAAAGTCCCGCAGCAGATGATGGATTTTATAGAATAAAATCATAATTTTCTGAAAAACTGTCATTAAATCCACCACCAACAAAAACGACTGAACTAATTACATTGGGAGAAGAATTAATATTATTAACGAATAGCTCATCATTGGTTGCTAAACTAACAACATTAATTGGTTGGTTATCTCTATGAACAATAGTTAATCCTTCATTGATAAATTCATTTCCTGTTATTACTCCATTACCAGGAGTCAATGAATCAAATTCACTCTTAAGTATTCCCAAGTAAAAAAAAATGCTATCAGTAATATATACGGAACTTGATGTTTTATTTTTATTGTTTTTAAGTATTTACACGGGCTGCAAGATTTATCATATATAATTGATCAATAACTGAAACCATATCAAGTCTAAACATGATCAACATCACCCTTAAACAAGAACAAGAAACATTTATCCAAGAAAAACTAAACAGTGGAGAATATAAAAACATTGATGAAATCATTACCGCAGCATTATTATTACTACAACAAAAAGATCAGCACTATCAACAATGGGTTAAAGAAACTCAAGAAAAATTGAATATTGGAATTGAACAATTAGAAAAAGGAGAAGGAATAAACAGCGAAGTAGTAATTAACCGCTTAAAAAATAAAATCAACCACTTACGCTAGGAAAATTAATGACTATTTGTGTTATTTCTCCAGAAGCAAGTCGAGACTTAGATGATATTTTTGACTATTTTGCTCAAGTTAGTGTTGATGCAGGAGAACGTTTTGTCCTAGAATTTGAGAAAAAATGCAACAATTTAAGACAGTTTCCTAAAATGGGACGAAGTTATTCCGAGTTTCAACCCTCTTTGCGAGGGGTTCCATTGGACAACTATATTATTTTTTATCGTATTATTGATAATGATATAGAAATTATTAGAGTTCTTAGTGCTTATCGGGATCTAAATTCTTTGTTAACAGAGGATTAATTTTGATGTTTTGATAGTTAACTAATTAATATGGACAACACCAACCAACCGGACAACAACCCCTTAACCCCACCCCCTGGCAAAAAAATGGGCGGTGGTTTATCCTTAATAGAAGACTGGGCTAACTACACCCTTTCTGCTGATGGGGTGGACATCTGGAAAACCCTATTTCACAAAAGTGCTTGTTTATCTTGCGCGTGGGGAACCGGTGGCCAAAAAGGTGGGTTTACCAATGAAGTCGGGGAAACTCTACAACGGTGTGTTAAAAGTGTCGAAGCAATATCATCGGAGTTACAACCAGGAATACAACCCCATTTCTTTACACAATATTCCCTCACAGACTTACAACGGTTAACCTCCCACGAAGCAGATAGACTGGGCCGTTTAACCTTCCCCGTAATTCTACGCAAAGGGGACAGTCATTATCAACCTATCAGTTGGGATGACGTTTATAACATCGTTGAAACAGCATTTAAGAAACCATCTGATCGCATTGCTTCCTATAGTTCCGGACGCTCATCTAATGAAGCTGCTTATCTCTTACAATTGATGATGCGATCGCTTGGCTCTAATAACTTAGCAGATTGTTCTGATTTGTGCCATCGTGCTTCAGCAGTGGGGTTAAAAACCGTCTTTGGTACAGGAACATCTTTAGTCAGTTTAGAAAGCTTAAAAGCGTCTGACTGCGTGGTATTGGTGGGTTCCAATGCACCAGCAAACCATCCTCGTCTGATGAATGAGTTGATAAAAATACGCGATCGCGGGGGAACAGTTATTGTTATCAACCCTGTAGAAGAAATAGGATTAAAAAAGTTCGCTTCTCCTGCATTTCCTCTTAAGTCTCTCATCCCAGGATCACATATTGCATCCTTATTCTTAAAACCTCATCCGGGTAGTGATCTCGCTATCTTTGTGGGGATACAAAAATCTCTCATAGAAAGAGGGTTAATACAACAAGATTTCTTAGAAAATTATACGGAAAATTGGCAGACAATCATACAACAGTCTCAAGCAACTTCTTGGGACACTATTATAGACACTTGTGGTGTTTCTAAAGAAGACATGGAAACTGCTGCAACTCTCATCAGTAAAGCAAAAGGTGTGGTTTTTGCTTGGGCCATGGGTATCACTCAACAGTTACATGGAGTGGAAAGTATTTTTAGTATTGCAAACACGGCCTTAATGACCGCAAATGTGGGAAAATTAGGAGCAGGATTAATGCCCATTCGTGGCCATTCTAACGTACAAGGGTTTGGATCGATGGGAGTCACCAACAACCTGAAAAAAGAGATCCAAGAAGCATTAGAAAGGTTATTAGGGCGATCGCTTAATCGTACACCAGGGTATGACGCGCGATCGCTAATAGATGCAGCAGATGCAAACAAGGTAGATACTTTGTTATGTTTGGGGGGAAATCTTTATGCGGCAAACCCTGACTTAACCCAAGCAAAACGCGCATTAGGTAACATTGAAACGGTTATCTATCTATCGACTAAACCCAACTTAGGTCATTTTCATGGCCTCGCAGCAGAAAACACCCTCATTCTTCCTGTGTATGCAAGGTTTGAAAACCCCCATAAAACGACGGTTGAGTCAGGGAACAATTTTGTTAGGTTGAATAATGAAGGGAAAACTCACTTACAAAATGCTGATCTTGTCTCAGAAGTGGGTTTTATCACAGAATTAGCCCATCGTCTCTTAGGAGATAGTCCCGTAGACTGGCGCAAACTGCAAGACACTCGTTATGTGAGAAAACTTATTTCTGAAACCATTCCCGGTTACGAAAAGATTGCACATATAGACGAAACTCAAGAAGAATTTACTATTTCAGGACGCATTTTTACTGAACCAAAGTTTCCCACAGCGTCAGGTAAAGCGATGATGCAGGAAACACCTTTACCCACCATTACCTTACCGAAACCGCAAGATTTTGGCGTTTCTATGCCCTTTTCTGGGGTTGTGGTTGCTTTAATTACCGGACGCAGTTATCGTCAACATAATACGGTAGTCTATCGTAACGATGATCCCTATCGGGGTATGCCTCACCGTCATTGTATCTTAATGAATGCTGATGATGTGCAGAAAGCAGGGTTAAACAATCATCAACGGGTGATTGTGCAAGGAGACGGAGGCAAATTGGACAATATTGAGATTATTTGTGGTGAAATTAAACCAGGTGCAGCGTTAATGTTCTATCCTGAAGCTAATATTTTGATGAAAGCACATTTAGATAAGCGATCGCAAACCCCTGCTTATAAACGGGTTCCCGTCTTGGTTTACGCTGTTGATGATTAGTACAAAAAAATTATTTTTTTCCCTTGACAAACCCACTGTATTTGTTTTATTCTAAATAATGATATATGTATCATAATGGAAATATATTCTCAAATTTTGAAATTGCACAGATTTCCATTATGAAGCTTACTTTTAATATTTTACGGCTATGGGGCAGGATTTGTCAATCCCTATTCATTAATGATTGTATTAAGTTAATTGGAAAAACGGGTTCTTTGTTTTGCTTGATGCTGTACCTTAAGGTCAAAATGATTTAGAATCAAATACTTGAGGCTAAGACCAAAAGGAGCAAAAGATTGAAAGTAAAAGTCAAAAATCTTGGAGTTCTAAAACAAGCAGAGTTTTCATTAGGTGATCTAACAATTATTTGTGGTGGAAATAATACAGGAAAAACGTACGCAACTTATGCCTTTTTTGGGTTTCTTTTGTTGTGGGAAGAAACTTTTTCGATTGATATTAGTGATGAAAAAATAGATATTTTATTAGATAAAGGAACAATTACAATTAACTTATTAGAATATTGGGATAACATTAATACAATTATAGCTGAAGCTTGCGAAAACTATACTCAATTATTACCCAAAGTTTTTGCTTCTTCAGAAGACTATTTTCAAAAAACAGAATTTAAAATTGAACTTGATGTTAAAGATAACAAATTAGATCAAGGTCATAAACAATCTATCAGTACAGCAAGTACCGAATTATTTTTTATTTCTAAAAATACCGAAGATACTGATTTAATTGTTAATCTGTTATCAGAAGAAAAAAATATTGGATTACCCAAAAAAGTTATAAAAAAAATAATTAGTGATGCCATTAAAGATATTGTTTTTTCACCATTTTTTCCTCGTCCTTTTATTGCTAGTGCAGAAAGAACAGGAACAGCAATTTTTCGTAAAGAACTGAATTTCGCTCGTAACCGCTTACTCGAAGAAATTAGTCAAACTGATAAAGATATTAACCCCCTAGAACTTTTATCGAAAGGTTATGATGATTATGCTTTACCTATAAAAAGTAATGTAGAATTTACTAGAAAAATAGAATCAATTGCCAAACGAAAAAGTTTCATTGTTAATGAATATCCTGAATTAATCAAGGATTTTACAGATATTATAGGAGGTAGTTATTTAGTTACTGAAATCGATGAACTTTATTATGTTCCAAAAGGGAAAAAAGTCAGACTTTCAATGGATGAAAGTTCCAGCGCAGTACGTTCCTTATTAGATATTGGTTTTTATATTAAACACCAAGCGCAACGAGGAGACTTATTAATTATAGATGAACCAGAATTAAACTTACATCCAGAAAATCAACGGAGGGTTGCACGACTTTTAGCAAGGTTAGTTAATCTTGGTATTGGCATTTTTATTACCACTCATAGTGATTACATTATCAAAGAATTAAACACCCTCATTATGCTGAATCAAGATAAACCTTATCTGAAAGAACTTGCTAAAGAGGAAGGTTATAGAAAAGAAGAACTTTTAACAACTAATCAAATTAAAGTTTATCTAGCTGAACGTACATTAGTAAAATTAGATGGTCATAAAAAAAGAACTCGCTGTTATACTATTATAGAAGCAAATATTACCCCAGATTTAGGAATTGAGGTTCCAAGTTTTGATACAGCAATTGAAACAATGAACCGTATTCAAGAAGCAATAATCTGGGGAGAGCAATAATGGTATATAGTTCGGATGATTTGAATATTCTTGATGAAATGATTCAAGATGAAGCAAGGATTCAATTGACAGATAATCACGGAAAAAAGCAAGTGATCTTACCTGAAGTTCAAGGTAAATATGAGATAACCATTAGAAATGTTCCTGAAAATACGATTGTTATTGATCCAGAGAAATTTGAATCACCTAAAACAATCTTTAAAGGAGATAAAGGGGAGTGTAAAAGGGCTGATTATATTATAATTTCTCACGAAAACAAGAAGAAAATCATTATTATTCTTGAAATGAAAGCAGGTAAAGCTACTGAAAAAGAAGTAATTAAACAACTTAAAGGTGCAGAATGTTTTGTATATTATTTTCAAAAAATTGGTAAGTCATTTTGGGGAAACTCTAGCTTTCTTAATGGATATAAGTATCGATTTATTAGTATTAAACAGATTAAAGTAAACAAACAGCCAACTAGAGGAAAAAAAGATCCTAAAACTCATGATCGTCCTGAAAATATGTTAAAAATTGCTTATCAAAAAACCTTTGAATTTAATAAATTAATTGGTAAATTGTCATAAATATGTTTAACGTTTTTGGGTTTAACACTGTTAAACCCCTACGGGACATCCAATTTATCTATTGTAGGGGCATAATAATATTATGCCCATCTCCTCTATCGATAGGATAATGCCATGTCAAACACCTATGAAGCTATTTATGAAAATGGTCAAATAAAATGGTTAACAGACGCACCATCTGTTACATCAGCCCGTATTATAGTAACATTCTTAGAAGAAACGACAGTATCATCAAAACATCGAACTCCCTCAGCAAAAATTGCAGGTAAAGGAAAAACATTAGGTGATATTATTAATCCTATCGTAGATGATCAAGACTGGGAATGTCTGAAATAATTGTTCTAGATACTCATATCTGGTTTTGGTGGATTAACTTGGAGTTTGATCGCTTTCCTTTGCAATGGAAAGAAAAGATAGAAACTTCTAGACTGACTTCCGAAGATATTAAAGCTTGTTTAGCATTTGCAGCAGATAGAGAGAAAAAGCTATTTATTTCATCCCTATGAAACTTTTATTAGATGAAAACTTATCAGAGCGAATTATTATTAAAATCCTTGAAGAAATAGAACAAGCGATATAAAACAGTTTGTACGGTTAGCCCTACATGATCAAATGGATTGAGAAAACTGTGAAACCTAGGTATATTCTTGATTTTGACTATTCCTTAATTAATCATGGTTTGGTATGCACTACTATCTCCATAAGTCAAGGCCTTGCAATACTTCGTTACATCATGTTACATTTCTAAATGTAGGTAATCAATAAAAAATAAATTTATGACTTCTCGCAGTTATGTAACCGAAGAACAAGGCCGTTTAAATAACTATGCTATTGAACCCAAAATGTATGTTGACCAAAAGCAACAGTTTGGATTTAACAAATATGCAGAAAAACTTAATGGCCGTCTCGCTATGATTGGTTTTATTTCCTTATTAGCATTTGAAAGCTTAACTGGACAAGGTTTAGTTACTTGGCTAACTAATCTCTAAGATAAAGTCTGAAACTAACTGACTAATTTAAAATCCATCGTAACCCATCAAAATTACTATTAATGATGGGTTTAACTGTGTTAAACCCCTACGGGACATCAAATTTATGTATTGTAGGGGCATAATATTATTATGCCCATTATTATGCCCATTTTTTTGTTATTATCTATTAGTCGGCGTTGCAACCGCACTCGCAAAGCGAGACCGCACCATCATAAATCATGAATTATCAAGACATTATCACCATTGAACCTGGAAAACGTAGCGGTAAACCTTGTATTAGAGGAATGCGTATTACTGTGTACGATATTTTAGAATATTTAGCAAGTGGAATGACAGAAACAGAAATTTTAGAAGATTTTTCAGAACTGACTTCCGAAGATATTAAAGCTTGTTTAGCATTTGCAGCAGATAGAGAGAAAAAGCTATTTATTTCATCCTTATGAAACTTTTATTAGATGAAAATTTATCAGAGCGAATTATTACAAAAATTCTTGATTTATATCCCAACTCTAATCATGTTAAAACATTAGGTCTTCTTAATACTGATGATGCTATTATTTGGGAATATGCTAAGGTCAATGATTTTGTTATTGTTTCCAAAGACTCAGACTTTCATCAACGTAGCTTACTTTATGGTCATCCACCGAAATTTATTTATCTTCGTATTGGTAATAGTCCTACATCAAAAATTGTACAAATTTTGAGAGATAATGTTTCCATAATTGACCAATTTGAAAATAGTCAAACAGAAAGCATTTTGATTTTAGGTTAATTGTTTTAAAAAAAGTTCATTGTCAAAATTATCTCTTGTGGGGCCATAATAATATTATGCCCCTAAAGATCCTTTTGATAGAATTATCATTATGAAAAAAACTACAGTCATGACATCTTCCGTTAAACAAAATTATTACACACCCCAAGAATATTTAAGCCGAGAAGAAACCTCATTAGTTAAACATGAATATATTAATGGAGAAATCATTGAAATGACAGGAGGTACACCTAATCATAATGAAATTTCCCTTAATTTTGCTACTACTTTAAAATTAAAACTTCGCGGACAAAATGCTAAAATTTATATGACAGATTTACGGTTATGGATTCCTGCTTATCAAGTTTATACTTACCCTGATATAATGGTCATAACAGGTCAACCTATTTTAGTAGAAAATCGACAAGATACCATTACTAATCCTACTTTAATTATCGAAGTTTTATCCAAAAGCACCAAAAATTATGATCAAGGAGATAAATTTGATGCTTATTGTTCTTTAGCAACCTTTCAAGAATATATTTTAGTTGATCAATATAAATATCAAGTTAAACATTACACTAAACAAGATAAGCAACAGTGGTTAATAACCACTTATAATTCTCAAGATGATACTCTTAGCTTGATTTCATTTAATTGTGAAGTAAAACTTAGTGAAATTTATGAGGAAATAACTTTTGATGTTGTTTAAGGGGATTATCTAATTAGGAAGCCAATTTTTGTCCAGTAGTTGTTCTAATAAATAACAACATTTTTCAGAAAAAATAGACTTATTTAATCCTGTTTTCTCGGTAACAATAAAAACAGCATCTTGATAAATATTCTCTAACTCTTCAGAAAGATAGTTTTTTAGATTAGTTGTCAAATATTTATTAATTTGTACTTTAAAAGTTGCTATTTCTCCTCGCCAATGTCGATAATTATATTCGTATTCTTCTGTCCAATACTCTAATAATAAAAGATGTATTATAATTTGTCGTAAAAAACTTTCTACTCTATTTTTATCTCGTTTCCCCAAACTTTCCAATTCCTCAATTAAATTTTCTAAGTCTAACTCATCTAAACAATTTTCCTTTAATAATCTTACTGTTTCTTCTAACCATAGATTCTCATCCCTTTCATACAGTTGTTTTAACTGTATTTTGGTGGTTACATTAATCATAATTTTTGTCTTTGGTGTGTATTGCTACTTTTTTTATAAATGAAAGCTAGTCAATGGCTCGTTTAAGACTCTGACAAAATTCTGCCACTGCTTTTAAGCCCTCTTCAGGGGTTCCTTGAGCTAAGCGTTTGACACAGGCACTACCCACAATGACCGCATCAGCCCCCCATTTTTTGACCTGTAAGGCGTGTTCTGGCTCAGAAATGCCAAATCCAACCCCAATAGGCTTATTCGTGGCACTGCGAAGACTTTTGAGTAATTCTTCAACTCTGGTGGCCACTTGTGTCCGCATTCCGGTGACTCCTGTGACACTAACCAAGTATATAAACCCTTGAGACTGAGTTGCGATCGCCTCAATACGTTCTAAGGGACTGGTAGGAGCAACTAATAGGGTAACTTCTATCCCCATCTCAGCAGCAGGTTTAAGGAGAGTTTCCGCTTCTTCTAGGGGTAAGTCTGGCACCACTAACCCTTGCACTCCAGCAGCCTTAATTTGTTGCAAAAAGGCCTCAACCCCACGATAAAAAATAGGGTTATAGTAGGTAAACAGAATAATCGGGGCTTTAATTTCTGGTTGCACCTCTTTAACAAGGGTTAAGACATCTTCTAACTTAACCCCCCGACGTAACGCGCGAGTTGCAGCAGCTTGAATCACTGGGCCATCAGCCAAGGGATCAGAATAAGGAACTCCTAATTCAATCATATCGGCCCCTGAAGCATCGAGAAGACGCAGAGCTTTAGCTGTTGTTTCTAGATCGGGATCACCTGCGGTAATAAAAGGTATCAGGGCGCACTTTTGGCGATCGCGTAGGGATTGAAAACAGTCAGAAACCGATGTCATTACTCTTTATTCAAACTAAATTACCATTTCTCAATTTAACCTGAGTTTGTCACTATTTCCTGATCCTTAAGATTTATCTCTATTCTTTTGCCAAAGGTTCAAAAACCGGACAATAACCTTCCGGTGTTACCTTAAACCCGTAAAGAGGTGATTGAGAATGCCAACAACGTTGACCCCGATAATGACAACAAGTTAAACAACAATCTATATCATTAATAACTTTATCAGAATTACTTTGACTGACAAGTTCCCGTTGCGGAATACCACGCAAAACCAATTCATCCCCTTGCCAACGAGCTTCTATTAACCCCGTATCAGCAAAATAACGCCAATGGGGATCTTCAACAATAGTATGGGAAAAAGTAATAGTAATGTTAGTGTCTAAATCATTTAATTCCCCCTCATAAGTGCCAGGAGAAGGGGCCGCAGGTTGAATAAACTGATCTCCGATCGGCAGTTCAACTAATTTACCCACAGAGGGGAGATGAAGTTGATAACGATTTTGTAATTCTTCTAAGCTGGTTAAATCTGTTAAATTAAGGGGAGAACCATGAACAAAAAGAATATGTTGTGGGCGTAAATTATGAATTAATTGGGTTGTATTGCGTCCATCACTATGCTCTGCTAAAAGATAAGACTCAATATGAACCCGAAGACGTTCCCTTAAAGCAATAATTTCTGGTGAATCTAAAGTTTGTCCCTCATTAGGGGTATCAGGTAACAACATTACCCATAAACCTGACATTAAATAACCTTCATCATAAAGAGTGATTACATCATCCGTTAAGACAATACAAGGAGTTTCCCCAATTTTTCCCCTTTGTTGAGGCATTAAGCGACGTAAACGAGGACAGACACGCTCATCCCAAAATAGAGGTTGATGTTTAGCAAAATTCTGCACTGATAGGGGAAATTCTGATAATAAATCTAAATAGCGATCGCAAGCATTCGCCACATAACCATCTACCCAAATATCTAAATCTCGTCCTGTAAACTGATGATGGGAGCGTAATAATTTCAAAATTTCTTGCCCTAACCCCAAGGTTGGCACTGGTAATAGGACACTGTAACCGTGGTTTAAGGACTCATAAATACGCTGCATCAAGTGTTTTTCTTGCTGACGACGGTGAGGATGACGGGTCGTCCCATAAGTCCCCTCAATGATTAAAATATCAGGGGATAAACCCCTTAATGAGTCAATGGATAACCCTTCTACCAATTGCAGATTGGATAGGGAAAAATCTCCGGTGTATAATAACTTATAAGTACGCTGCGGGGTATAGTAACTTATAAGAATAGAAGCAGCCCCAGGTAAATGTCCTGCTCGAAATAATTGCACAGTCAGATTTTCCAACAAATCTTTGGGCTTTTCCCAAGACAACCCTTGACAAAATGTAGTTGTCTTGGAAGCACTTTTTTCTGGCCAGTTTAGGGGTAAAAGTTGTTGTGTTACCTGACTCCCATAAATGGGCAATGTGGGGAATGCTTCATGAAGTGCCATTAAACCCCTGGCATGATCACCATGGGCATGACTACACAATACTACGTCTACAGGAGTTTGAGTTTGGCTAACTAAGGGGGTGACATCCCTTAAACCACAATCTAGCAAGATACGATAAGGGCCTAATTGTACCTGTAGACAGACCCCTTCGTGATCATGACCAACTCCATAGGGCAAACAGGATATACGGGTTGGACGATGCTCAGTAGTAGGAAAATGTTGACTCTTGACACTCATCCCGTTAAGCTCCTATCGTCGCTCTCCACGGGAGATTCTTAAATTCACATTTAAGAGTTCCTGCTTTACAGATTCTTGACTAGGCGTTAACGCCCCCGTCAGACCATCTCCACAGGCATTTTCAGCAAGGAAGCTCGGCGAACTTGGTTCGCCATGAGCAGGTCTTGCTGTAGACACCCTATGCCCTAGCGCACTTCGACAATGCTCAGTGTGAACATCTCCTTCTACACCTTTGAGGTCTGCTTTCCAACTGGAATGAGATTCCAGTTGGGTCAGACCTCGATTTCTGATGACTTGTGCTGCGGCCACATCTCTGTGGGTTTGATACCCACATTCAGGACAATTATGTTCTCTAACATCAAGGGTTTTCTTGCCAGTATGAAATCCACAATTGGGACAGATTTGAGATGTAAAATTCTTGTCAACTTCAGCGACAAAAACATCCCGTTTCCAGGCTACCCATTTAAGGACTGATGTGAGAATTTCATTAGTCTTCTTGGCTTTTGTTAGTGCTAAGGCTTGCTTATGATAATTAGGGTCAGGGACATCAGGTGGAATAATATATTCCTGTTCTAGAGAACAAGCATTATTCTGTGATTTTCTGGAGTTCAACCAGTCTTTACGCTCTCTCAGGGCATAATTCCAAACTGAACGGCAAACATTGAAGGTGTGTTCAATTACCTCAATTTGCTGTCTATCTGGTATTAGCTTGTACTCATACGTTAGAGTGAGCATTAGTTCGACCACTGTTAATACTTCCCCCCCATTTTAGCTTAATCTACACAAACCCTCAAAGTGTGTAATTTGTCTCCCGTTGGTCGGTCGCCATTCATGAGTGGTCGGTCGCCATTCATGAGTAGTATCCAGGATAACAAAACTCTACTAAACAAAACATCTATGATTAATGGGCTGAGCCATTACCATCATAATTATCAGAGTCATAAAATCCGTTCTTTGTGCCAAAAAACAGACAGGATACAGTAAAGAGAACGGTTAAGATCACCAGAATTAATTTAACATCCATAATCAAATTTTTCCTCACTTAAAATATTTTAATGGCCATTCTACAATATGCTTCTGGAGTTAACAGTGTGAGGATTTCCACTAAAACATTTAATTTTTAATCGTTTCTGTCACGGAATCTGATATTGAATCATCAACGGGTTCAGCAAGAGGGACTTCTTCTACTTCGGATAAAGGTTCAGCAGTCAATTCTTTGGACACCTTACTTCCCCCGGAGAGACGTTTGAGTAGTTTTGGACGAGGATCATGTAGAAGATAGGTAATTTCATCTTCCACTTGCCAATCTTGCGTTGCTTGGACCACTTGTAAACTTCCTTTGCGTTTAATAATAAGGGGTAAAACCTCTCCTGCTCGAATTAAAGCTTGAAAATGGGCTTGTTTAAAGGATAATCCTGGTTCTTGAAAATGGGTAATCCCTAACTTAAATTGCCCTTCTGTTAAATATTGATTCCAAGTTTTAATCAACTGTTGATCAACAAATGCCGGACTTACCTTGGTTTTGCTGGTTTTATTGGTGGTGCTATCCTGGGGAGAATTACTGGGGAAGATAGCAAATACTCTGGGAGGTTTGAATTCTTCTAATGCACGCTCTGCTAATACTAAATTAACTTGACCATTGCTCGTCAAAGCCATAAAAGTTCCCATGGACTCAATGCCGGCCTCTTCTAAGACATCGGGGTCTAATGCGCTACTTTGAAACACCGATAAGCCTTCTAATTCAGCCTGATGACAAGCTTCAGGATCTGTATCAATTAAAACTACAGATTCCCCGCGCTGCTCAAATAATCGTCCCATGAGTCGTCCCAGGGCATTACAACCAACAATAACCGCTCCTGTAGCCTCAACTGCCGTAATTTTTAGTCCCTTAGCCACCCAACGGGCAGATAATCCTTGAATAAACACCGTCATCATGATGGTGAGGAATACCAAGGCTTTAATAGAATCACCCCCATTAATCCCTTTTTGCGTTAGTAAAATAGCAAATAAAGAGGCCACAGAAGCCGAAACAATTCCCCTTGGAGCAATCCACCCTAAAAAGACTTTTTGTCGCCAATTGAGATCACTATTAATGGTGCAGAAGGCAATACTAATCGGTCTTACCACCCACATTAGGGTCAACACAGCCCAAATACTGCCCCATCCTAGGGCAAAAATACTATCAATGGAGAGATCCGCGGCCAAGAGAACAAATAGCACCGAGACACACAAAACAGTTAACTGTCCCTTAAAGCGTCTTAGGAGTCGTTCATCAGGAATAGATGAAGCCCTGAGAACAATACCCGCCACCACTGTGGCCATTAACCCTGATTCACTGAGGCTGAGTTGGGCTAAGCCAAATAATCCCCAAACCCCGGCCAGAACCACTAAATTTCTCAATTCTTCGGAAAGAAAACTGGTATTTTTGAGGATAAAGCCCAGTAAAGCTCCACTAATGCCCCCAATAATGGCACCAATGCTCAATCGTAGTAACAAGCCGCTAAAAATTTCTAGAGGACTAGCATTACTGTTGAGGATGGTATCAAGAACCACTACAGCTAAAATTGCCCCCACTGGATCAATGAGAACCCCTTCACTTTCAAGAAGGGTTGCCACCTTACGATCTACCGCCACTTGTTTGAGGAGAGGCCCGATCACCGTCGGTCCTGTGACCACTACCAAGGCAGCATAGAGAAAAGCAATGGACCAGGGAAATTCTGCTAACCAATGGGCAGCCATACCACCACCCACAAGGGTGATGAGGGTACCAAAGGTGACTAAATTACGAAGACTGCCTGAGACTCGTCCTAAATCTCGTAATTCTAAATTTAAACCCCCTTCAAAGAGAATAATGGCTACAGATAAGGCTACCAAAACTTCTAAACCCACTCCGAGTTCATGGGGATGAAGAAAATTAAGACCATCTGTGCCCAATAAAATACCAAACAGGAGCAAAAAAACAATACTAGGGACTTTTAGAAATTCCGCAATGACTTGGGCGCTGATACCGGCAAGAACAGCCATCACAATTTGCAGGGTGAGTTCAAAGGATACTTCCATAGGCTTATTACTGATGGCAGACAACTTCTACAGGATGTGCTGGCAAATAACCTCCACAATTAGTTTGACACTCCCGCCGATAAATCGGAGGTCTTCTCGCGGAAGAAAGATAAAATCACTGGAGCAATTTCCATGAAAAGTTAAAAAATAGGGGTTGACTCTAGGGTGATTTATTTTGCTATTTTAACATTTAGATTCTAGTGCGATTGATTGTGTCTCTCCTATTCAGTTAGTTAACTTCCTAATCTGCATTTTTCCCTTGAGTAGATTAAGATTTTTATGGAGTGAGCATAGGTTGTCAGTCTCTGGAACTTCCTCCAAGACGCGCTTTTAAGGCAAATTCTTTTTGATCTATTTGTAAAATTTTTTGACCTATGAACCCGAAAACATTTACTTGGCATCCTTTAAAATCTTTACATCCCAGGGGCGAAACTTGGCGTATTGTCTGGTGTTGGGTTGGTTTATTGGGCGCGGCTCTCATTTTATTTGGGTTCAACCTTGATAGTTCTCCCTTACTAGAATCAGAGCGGGTTATGGCTCAATTAGCTCAGGAAATGTCTGAAAATCGTTTTCTGTCAGGAGATTGGCTGTTTCCTACCTTAGATGAGACCCCCTATCATCAACACCCTGTTTTGGGACTTCTTTCCTTGACCATTGCTGGTTATGGGGGGGAGTTTACTCCTGGAAGTCTTCGTTTGGTAGGAGCCCTGTTTGCGGCTGTTTCTGTGCCTTTATTATATGCAGTGGCACGGGAAATTTTTGTGCTTTGGCGACCGGCATTTTTTACTGCCTTAATTTATTTGACCCTGTTTCCGGTAGTACGTTGGGGACGTTTGGCTACTTTAGATGGAATTGTCCTTTTTTGGTCAATACTTACGGTTTTGTGTGTATTGCGATCGCGTCGTGATTTTCGTTGGTCTTTGGGGGTAGGTTTAAGCTTAAGCGGTTTATTTTTAACTCAAGGTTTGATTGCTGTTTTATTTACAGTCCTATTAATTACTTTTGTCGCTTGGGATACCCCCAGACTATTAAGTTCTATCTATTTTTGGGTTGGTATTTTTCTAGGTATTTTACCCGCTTTAACCTGGTATTGGATGCAATGGCTAATGTACGGAAATACTTTTTTGAATAGCCTATTTTTTCATTCACTCCAAACAGGTTGGGGCAATTTTTTCTCCTCCTTGAGTTACTATCCTGTCGCTGTCATTAAATATTCTTGGCCTTGGTTAATTTTTGGTATTTATGGAGGGAAACTAGCCTGGAAGTCAGTTAACTGGGGATGGGGGAAATTAATTTTAGTTTGGGGCGGTGTTTATGGAGGAATAATTTGTCTCCTTCCTCTTGATTCTATGAGTTATCTTTTGCCGTTTTATCCTTGCTTAGCTTTGGCAGGTGGCATCATGTTAAGTGAAGTTAATAATTTACCTGGGGATCTTCCCTACCCTCAATCTTGGTCTTGGACTTTGCTGAGTTTATCAGGGTTAATAAGCTTAATTAGTCTTTGTATTATGCTTAATTTTCCTTGGTATTTTCCCTTACCCTCTCATCGTTTTTTATTAGTGTTAACCTTAATAGCCCTAGCATTTACTTGGTCGGTGACAGCAGCTTTAATCAGGAGACGAAATTCGCAATTTATCGCGGTTTTATTTTGGGGAATGTATGTTAGTTTAACTTTAGTAATTAGTTCACCTTATTGGGTGGGAAACAATATCTATTTTTGAGAAAATAAAAAATCCCAGGGACTGAAACCATTGGGATTTCTGTTTAATATTATGAGAAAAGACCTATTGAATTTCTTCAACAGAACGCTGTAAGATTTTCTCATCAACAGCCTCTTCCTCTTGCCGTTGTTGGGCTAATAATTCTCTCGCTTTTTCATCAATCTCTTGTTCTTGATGGGCTTGTTCTACTTCAACCGCCCGACTAACCATTTTTTGATGGCGTTGTTCATCGGTTAAATGTTCTTGGGCCATCAATTCCCGTGCTTTTTCTTCGGTATTCATCACTGATTGCTCCATTGCTCGGACTATATATATTCTATCATTGGGGATCACAAAGCCATGACTTTGCGTTACATTATCATTGAAGAGAAAACAACCCGTTATCTTTCGCTTCCTAATACAAAAAATTAGCCATAACGACTCAAAAGAGGCATAATAGAACGGGTGAATGAGGAGGAATCGGGACTTTATTAAGTCTCTAGCACTATGGAACACTCGACTAATCAAGGGACTGCTGCTAATCATAGGGCTGTGTTACAAAGAATTGCCCTACGAACCGGCCAAATGCCATGGCAACTATGGGCGATCGCCTTAATTTTGGTGTCTGGAACTGTAGGCTTTACCGCTACATCCATGTTGTTAAAATTGCCTAAGTCACCTCAATGTGTTCGCATTTTCTGGCCTATCGCCTCAGCGTCAATGCGAATTTATTGCGCCCAAAGGGAAGCAGAACAGGGCAATGTAGACGGTTTTCTGCGAGGAATCAATTTGGTCGAAGCATTACCCGATGATCACCCTCTAAGACATGAAATTAACCGCAATGTGGAAGAATGGGCTGTGGCTATTCTGGATATTGCTGAAAAGGAGTTTCAACAAGGTAAGTTAGAAGATTCTATTAATACAGCCCGCCGTATTCCTGATTATGTTCAAGTTTATCAGGTGGTAGAAGAACGGATCGAAAAGTGGCGCAGTATTTGGGGAGAAGGGGAAGAAATTTTTGCTAAGGTTGAAGAAGAATTACGTCAATCTAACTGGAATCTGGCTTTTAGAGAAGCGGTAAAACTTCTGGATGTGTCTAATAAATACTGGGCGACCACAAGATATGATGACACAGTTAATAAGATACAATTAGCCCAGGAAGAAAGCAGTAAACTGGATAATGCTTATCGTATCTTGCGTCGTGGGGGACTAGATAACTGGTTAGAGGCCATCGCTGATGCTGAAAAAATTGACCCTGAAAGTTATGCCTATCAAGAAGCTCAAAATTTAATCGAAGATGCCAAAGATAAAATTACCGATTATGTTGAGGGGTTAATTGATGATCGTCGTTGGTCAACTTTATCTGATGTGGTGAACCAACTCCCTGATAGTCTCGCTTTGGCTGATGAGATCGAGGACTGGAAAACCATTGCTAGTGCTGGTTTAGATGCTCAAACAGGGACTGTGGAAAATCTAGAAATAGCCATCCTTGCTCTTGAAGAAATTAAAGAAGATCGTCCTCTTTATCAAGAAGCGCAGGATTTTATCAGTCGTTGGAAATTAGAAATTGAAGATGTTGTCCATCTCCAAGAAGCTCGAAATTTAGCGGCTGGGGGCAGTATCGATGATTTGAATGCGGCCATCGCTTCAGCCGAATTAATTCCTTCTAGTAACCCCCGTTATCAAGAAGCAAGACAAGAAATTAGTCAATGGACGAAAACTATTGAATTAGAACAAGATCAACCCCTTCTCGATAAAGCTCGCAGTTTGGCTTTAGGAGGCAGTATTTCTGACTTACGACAGGCGATCGCGCAAGCACAATTTATCGGTTCGGGCCGCGCTCTTTCTAATGAAGCACAACGAGAGATTAAACAGTGGCGTACTACTATTCAACGCAGAGAAGATCAACCTATTCTCAATCAGGCCATCGCTTTAGGGAGTGCTAAAGACTATGAGGCAGCTATCCGTGCTGCTCAACAAATTAGCTCAGGACGGGTACTTTATCAAGAGGCACAAAATAATATTAGTCAATGGCAAAGGGAAATTCGCGCCCAACGAAACTTACAAGAAGCTTATTTGATCGCCCAAGCTCAAACCCCTCAAGCTTTGGTTTCTGCTATTTCTGTGGTGCGGAAAATTCCTTCTTCAACGGATGTCAGTTCCCAAGGAAAACAAGCTCTTAATCGTTGGAGTTTTCAATTATTATCGATGGCACAAAAAATGGCTAATCGTTCTTTGTTACCTGAAGCGGTGAAATTAGCTAAAATGATTCCCACTGATAGTGCGGCTTATAGTTCGGCCCAAACACAAATTACGGTTTGGAATAAGCTTTTACAACCCCCACAACCTGAAATTCCCCCTTCTTTGGCTCCTCAAAATGAATTTATTCCTATTATGGACTCTGATACTTCTGATGTTGAACCCTAAGTTGAAATCTGGGTAAATAAAGCTAACATTAACTTGACAAAAATTCAATTCTTGGTAATAAAGGATCTTTAACTAAGCCAATTCCTTGAAAACTCCATCGTTGTAAAATACCTTTTAATTGGGTTCCTGAAGTAGATTCTACTATGAAGCGATCGCTGACATCTGAACCATGAGTATTGAGATAACTTAGGGCTTCAAAATGCTCCTGAAACACCAACAAATAGCTGACAGGAGCATCATCTTCTCCTTTGTTAATGTGGGCAACTAAATATTTTCCATCGACTTTAGAACGAACGATATAATAAGTTTCTGAAAGCATATTTTTCTATTTTAGGTTTTCTAATTTAATGCGGGGATCAACAACTTTTAATAATAAATCAGCTAATAAATTACCCACAATTAACATAGTAGCACCCATAGTTAAACTGCCCATAACTAAGTAGAGATCCTGTGCGGTAACTGCTTGTAAAATCAAGCGTCCTAACCCTGGCCAATTAAAGAAAAATTCAGCAATAAATGCTCCTCCTAATAGGCTAGCAAATTCAAATCCTAATAATGTAATTAAGGGGTTAATTGCATTGCGTAAGGCATGAATATAGATAACTTTATCTTCTGGTAGTCCTTTTGCTCTTGCTGTTTGAATATAATCTTGTCGCATTACATCTAACATTTGTCCTCGCATTAATCGCATTAAACCAGCAAAACTGGTAACACTTAAAGCAATAGTAGGTAGGATCATGTGCCACCCTATATCAAGTATTTTACCAATAGGTGATAATTCTGCATAGTTTAAACTGGTCATGTTTCCTACAGGTAATAAAGGAGACAGATATTGAGCAATAATTAATAAGACTAAAGCAGTAATAAAACTAGGAAACCCTTGTCCTAAGTAACTAATTACCCTTAAAATTTTATCTGTCCAACTACTCTGTTTAACTGCACTTAAAATTCCCAGGGGTATGGCGATTAACCAGGTGATAATAATGGAAGAAATGGCTAATAATAAGGTTGCGGGTATTCTTTCTGCTAATAAAGAGGAGACGGAACGATTATAAACAAAACTTTCTCCAAAATTTAAGCGAGTCACAACTTGTACTAACCATCGCCAATATTGAATATACCAAGGTTGATCTAGTCCAAAACGAATGGTTAATTGTTCAATGGTTTCTTTAGCAATTTTTGGATTTTGTTTTAAGGTATCTAAATAGTCTCCTGGAGCAATTTGTATAATAATAAAGCTGAGAATTGATGCTAGTAATATAGTTAAAAGTCCTTGCAAAACTCGTTTAATTACATAGAAAATTGTTTCACTATCTAAGAAGTTTTGCAGTTTATTTAGGGATTTATTAAATTCAGAAGCAGAAGTTTGAGTCATCTTTTTTGTTCACTATAATTATCGATTCTTTTTTGACAATTTATTAATTTATTCATCTTTAATACTCTACCAAAGTAATAATAGGAATATCCGGCAGTTTTTGACGACCTTCTAAGGCTTTTAACTCGATAATAAAGGCAAAACCTAACACATCACAACCAATTTTTTCTAATAACTCGGCTGTTGCTTTAGCTGTTCCTCCCGTTGCTATCAAATCATCTACAATTAAAACACTGTGATGATTTTCTAGGGCATCTTGATGTATTTCTAAACTATCTGTGCCATACTCTAATTCATATTCTACTTTATGCACAGCAGCCGGAAGTTTACCTGGTTTTCTTACAGGAATAAACCCGGCATTTAATTGATAGGCTAAAGGAACACCAAAAAGAAAGCCACGGGACTCCATACCGACGATATAATCAGGAGATAAATTAGCTGCTTGGCATTTTTGGGTTAAAGTATCAATGGTATATCGTAACCCTTCAGCATCACTCAGTAAGGTGGTAATATCTCGAAAAATAATACCAGGTTTGGGAAAGTCAGGAAGATCACGAATTAGTCCTTTAATATCCACCAATTTTACCTCAGAATATTTCTCTATTGATTATATATTAGTTTTCAGTTACGGGAAAGACTGATTTATAGCTTAAAATTGAAGTAGGAGTATACTAGAATATACTCCCACTCTAATTTTAAGCTAATACTTTTTTAGGAAAATGCTTCTTAAGTTTAGCAAGTTTAGGGGGAATACTAAAGAGACAATAAGGTTGTGCAGGATTATTTTTGAAATAGTTTTGATGATATTTTTCTGCGGGATAATAATCTGTCAGTTCTTTTAATTCTGTGACAATTTTCCCGTTAAATACCTCCTCACTATTGAGTTTATTAATTACCATGTTTGCTGTGTCTAGTTGTTGTTGTGATTCCCAAAGAATAATTGAACGATATTGTGTACCAACATCATTTCCTTGTCGGTTTAATGTGGTAGGATCATGACTGGCAATGAAAAAGATTTCTAATATCTCAGGGAGGGAAATTTTGTCAGGATCAAAGGTTATTTTTACTACCTCTGCGTGTCCTGTTTTTCCACCGCAAACTTGTTCATAAGTTGGGTTTTTAGTCTCCCCCCCTGCATAACCAGATTCAACGCTTTCCACCCCTTCAACGTTTTGATAAACTGATTCTACACACCAAAAACAGCCACCACCTAATACAATTGTTTCTGACATTTTTTTGTCTCCATTATTAGTAATCATTGCCACAATTGTTAATATAACATTTTCTAATCAAATTGGGTATAAAAACAGAATATTTTATATGATTACTGACTTGGTAACTGCCATCCTAAACGAGTAGGTTGTTCATAAATTTTTTTCAAAGTGTTAATATCTCTAGAAGAAATAGGAATAGATGGGTTAACTTGTGAGAAATAAAGTGTATCATTTTCTTGTAAACTATGACCCCAAATACCTAAACCATGGCCTAATTCATGACGCGCTGCGGATAATGTTGAAAGTTCTCCTAAACGGGGACTAATTTGTATAATCATTTTATGAAATAATGTGTTATTTTTAATATAAAATTCATAGCGAGTTTGAGCAGTTTTTGCTCTAGGAATTTGCAGTTTTCCTGTTTCTGGATCAACTTGAGTCTCTAGGGGTGGATCAGTTCTTTCTATGATGATTTCTGCAAGTTCAGGTTGAGAAACTTCTCTTATGGGTAGATAAGTATTCCATTCAAAAATTGCCTTTTCAACAGCGTTTACCCATTGATTAAAACGACGAGTTGTAGCAGCAGTATCATTGGAATTAGAGGGACGATCAAAATATACTTTTATGGGAAATTCTGACCAAAGTAAATATCCTCCTATACTGGGTTTAATTTGCTCAAAATAATCTCCTGAATAGGGTTTATCTTCCCATCGATCTAAAGAAGTAGGCAAAGGATGCTTTTGTGGAGGAGGTAATAATTTTTCTAAGTCATTTTGAACCGCAGAAGATGGGGTTATTATCAATGCAAAAATAATAGAAATAAGAACTAATTTTAGTAATATTTGTAAGTAAAATTTAGACTTTTTTGTTATAATATTTTTATACTTTTTTTTACTTTTAAACATTGTTTCAAAATACTTGTTATAATCAAAAATATAGTGATTTATCTAAAAAATTAAGCCAAATATGATACAAACTCAATCTAAATCATTAACATTTGAAGAATTTTTAAACTTGTATCCAGAAGATGGGGGAATTTATGAATTAATTAATGGGGAGATAGTAGCAATGAATCCATCAGGAAAACACGAAGAAATCATTGCGTTCATTGTAGCAGAACTTAACCTAGAAATTCGTCGTCAACAACTTCCCTACTTTTTACCTCGAAGCTGTACTATCAAACCTACAACTCCCAATACTGGTTATAAACCGGATATTGCCGTTATTAATCGTCCCATGATAGTTAATGAACCATTGTGGGCAAAATCGTCTACAATTATCAAAGGAGAATCAATTGCCTTAGTCATGGAAGTTGTTAGTTCTAATTGGCGAAATGACTATGGACATAAATTGATTGATTATGAAGCATTAGGAATTACTGAATATTGGATTATTGACTATCTTGGGTTAGGAGGAAAACGTTATATTGGTTCCCCAAAACAACCAACCATAACGATTTATCAATTAATTGATGATGAGTATCAAGCACAACAGTTTAGAGAAAATGAGCAGGTTACTTCTGTTATATTCCCTCAACTCACATTAACTACTCAACAAATTTTTCAAGCAGTAAATTAAGACTAATAGGTTAAAGTGTTATTTTCGTCTTAGCTGATACCTGTCTAATCTTTTTTTTATCCAGTTGATACAATCATCAGTATTGGGAAATAACGTTGGTGCAGCAATATTCCTTAATTCATGGGAAGGGTAATGATCATAAAAACATCTTGTCCTTTGTTGATGAATAATAATTAATGTATTTTGATAAGTATAACGTTGCTCAAAATAGTTATCTTCTTTTAAGTTGATACTATATTCTTTGAGATGTTGTTCAGCAATTTCTATGATACCACCCAATGTATTAGAACATAGTCCTGTGGGATTTTTAGCTTTATGAAATTCATCATCATAACCTCGCGCTGATAGTAAAGCATAAGAATAAATAAATTCTCCACCAACTTTTGCAAAGAGAAAAGGAATGATTAAATATCCTTGATAACTGATTGATTTTTCGTACAAAAAACGATTCATAATTAACCATCATTTATATTTTATTATCTAAAGCAAAACTCATTCAATCTTGAGTATATTTGCGATACATTTATAATAGGAATTATCTTAGATAATACCTACACACAAAGAACATTTGTAAAAGCAATTCATCAATTGTTTCTACAAATAACACAACTTAAACAAGGGTTGTGTAGATGCTTTTATCAGTATGATACTTTCATCAGCATATCAAGAAATGTCCTTTTAGGAAAGCCCTTGACAAAATGACTTATCTAATGGGGATCAACAAACATAAAGATTATTACCTAAAAAATATCATCAAATTGTAAATTCATCAAATTTAATGACATTAGAATGGGGTTGACGAGTATCAAAGCGATAACTACTAATAGTTCCTTTTTCTGTGTCTAAAATACTAAAAACTGTAATATCGTTACTAGCAATGTAAGGTAGAGAATTATTATTTTCATCTTGTAATGGTGCTAAATTAGGAATAATAGGTTCAAGTCCATTAGGATCACCTATTTCAACATAATTTGACTTAGAATAATCAGGAGGAATTTCTCTTTTATTTTCTCCTAAATGTGCGCCATAACTATTACCAACATTAGAAGATTCTAGAAAATTAATACCTTTATCACTAAGAAAACGGTTCCACAGATGAGAATGTCCATAGAATACTAAGTTAACCTTTGCTGTTTCTAAAAGTGGCATTAAATCACGGATAATGTAGTCATTTTCTTTAGGGTATTGATACTGTATTTCTGTTATGTTTCCGTCAGAGTCATAACTAATATTATCTACTGGATCAGTATAGGGAGGAACAATATTTCCACCTAAAGTATGTACAGGATGATGAAACATTACAATTTTATATTTTGCTTGTTTAAATGCTTCACTATTTAATTCTTTTTCTAACCATTGATATTGTTGACTTTCTTGTTTTATGGATTCAAAAATATGTTGACCATATCCCCATTTTTCAGGGTTGTTTAAGTCTTTTTGTGACTCTTTATATCTTCCTTTGACATTATCTTCTAAACTAGGCGGTCGCCAAATATTAGTTACTTGTAAAACTACTAAACGAATGTCCCCAAATGTGACAGCATAATAATGACTATTGTTATCTTCATTTTCAGGAAAAGAAAACATTTCTTCATAAGTATCTGTATTAAAAGCATTATTTTCTATCCAATCTTTTTTAACTTTCAACTCATTATTAGGATTAATAACATGAGATTTTTCTAAATAGTTTTTTTCAGCAACTTCTTTGGGAATAGCGTCAACAAATTGTTGAGATAAGCGACTATTTTCTGAGAATCTTCCCATCACTTCATGATTACCAATAGTAGGAAATAAAGGTGCATATTGAATCAACTCACCCCCATGATAAACAGTGGTTTTACCTTCTTTTTCTAATGTATAATTAGCTAAACCTTGAAGACAGGGAAAAAATGCCCCACCCCTTGTATCATCAAACCATTCTGAAGCACGATCAGGAATATTAACTAAATCTCCAGCAAAAAAAATAGCATCAACTTTACCAATAGTTTCCACAACTTTTTGTAAATTAGCTGCTACCATAGGCATTAATTGATGGTCAGAAGTTAATAATATTTTTAAATTAGTTCCCGATTTTGGGGAAGAAGTTAAAGAGAAAATATTACTTTTGACTATATTTTTATTTCCATTTTGTTGTATAATACTAATAACTTGATAGGGAAATCTATCTCCTTGATTTAATTCTGTAATCTCTCCTTCATGTCGCCATATTTCTCGTCTTGTTGTTTGCTCATAATTAGTATTTATTTTTGAGGCTTCGTCTTCTCTTGTGCGACTTAATTTAGTTGTATTAGCTATTACTATTTTTTCTAAATTCTTACCATAAATAATTTTATGTTCTGTTCCAGGAAACTCAGTAAACCAAACAACTTTAATAGATGTTTCTGTGGGAAACTGTAAAAAAGGATCAGTTAAGAAAGTAAATGAAGAACCAGATTTAATAGAAGGGATATACATAATTAATAAAATGGTAATAATAAATAAAAAGCAGACAATTATCTTCAGTAAGTTGGACATTTTTATTTATATGGGGTAATTCATTAACATACTATAATATTATTTAAAGTGAAGCTGCGGTAACTGCCACCAGGGAACGTCTGGATGTTCGTGATGTTCTCGATGGTAGCCTAAATGGTAACAACTTATAAACGACCAAAAAATCGGTAAATTACTGCTGTTTGCTCGATGAAAATTGTTATATCCTCCTAGTGGTTGGCGGTGAGGGAGAAAAGTCCCAAAATAGAACAACTGTAACGAACTCAGTCCTAAAGGTAATGCCCAAAATAAACCTAGATTAATGACAGCGAGATGAAATATATAACCAAGCAAAATCATCTTGCCAAAAGAACAGCTAAACTGTCTCCAATTCCAATATCCTTCAAGGAAATGAAGATACCAGGAGAAACAACGGGCATCTTTACCATTATGAAAATCGGGATCATCAATACTAGCTGGATGACTATGGTGTAACCAATGGTTACTCAAAAGCTTTTCGTAGGAAAAAAATCCGTATAAAAAAATTACCAGCACTCCAAACCTGTAATTAAGTTTTGGGTTTTGCGGAAAAATTAACCCGTGCATCGCTTCGTGTGCCGTAATAAACAAACCTGTATCGAGAAAAGTCTGTAAGATAATGCCCAGAAAGACAACTAAGGGATGAGTTGCCCTAAGATCACAACAAAGCAAGGAAGATAGGGTAACGCACCACAATGCCAAAATTGCAGTTGCCACTATGAGACTATTCGAGGAAGCAACGTAACGATTAAGCATTATTACATTTTTGCCAGCGCAGCCACTTTTGCTCTTTTATCGGGAGTTAAACCTGCCAAATCATCGGGATGTAACCATCCTTCTTTAATTAACTTAGCAAGAACGAAAACTGGCGTAGAGTCTCTGTAGTCGTACTTACCGTCAATGTCATATCTTTTACTGTTTAAATAATCATTCAAAGACCAAATTTCATCTATTCGGGTAATTTGGTTGGCTTTTTGATTAATTTCAGCGATCAGAGCTTCAGTTTCTTTGGCGTAAGCTTTACTCAAAGCTTGACGAGCTATTTGCTTTTCTGTTTCTGACCATTGGGGATTGTTTGGTTGCATATTAAATCTTCAAGTCAATAAAATACGCTCTTGAAAACAGAGCGTATTCATTTTAGAAATTGTAGTTAAAAATGTGTCCTTCCTTGGGGATTGATTTTACAGATAGATCAAACTAACGACCTAGATTTAATAACTCTTTGGGAGATGCCAGCAAATCTATGGCTACAAAGAAAATCTTATCTTGAGGATCGAGTAAAAATCGCCAAGCAATATTCATGCCGACACCACCGCCAAACCAAGGGGTTTGCACTTACCCGTGATTTTAATCTGGGTGAAGCCATCATCTGCTGGTTCGGTAACTCCTCGTTCGGGAATTAATTTCAGATTCTGACATTCTTCGCGGAAAAAACGTAAAACTTCCTCTTGACCGACAATTGGGCGACGGAATGGCGGTTGCAAGGCTCCATCAGGGGTAAATAATTTGATTAAGGCATCAAAATCATTGGCATTCAAGTTATTCATGTAGCTAATAATTGTCTCATTGTCAATGCCTTCGATTTTGACTTGAGTCCGCTCTGAGATTTCTTTGGGTGGGACAACCGGTTCAGCAATTTTTTGGAAATTACTGATTTTGTTGGTATCGTAACCCATATCCACAACACAATTGCGGAGAACGGTGATTTGCTGACCTGATTCTAGCCCAATAATTGTCTGGAGAACAGCATTGGCATTGGCTGAAACCTTGTAACCTTTAGGTATGGGTGCGATCTGACCCTGTTCCATCAATTTTCCTAATTCATACCAAAAACCGAGCTTAATGTTAGCTGTCCAAGTGGCATAAGTGCGACTGATTTCTGTATCAGCACGGTTAGCTAAGTCGCACATAACCTGACTTTGCTCTAGGGGAGTCATGCTGACCATTTTTTTGAGAGTTGGTTCAGCAAACTGCATATTAGCGGCTCCCGGAGCGGCAACAGTAATAGTTTTGCCCATTTCTAGGTAAGCGAACCAAATTAATGCTAGTTGATCTTCAGCACTAAGTTGACTAAATCTAGCTATGGTCGCAGGTACAGCATCAGCAGCTAAGGTGTTCGGGAAAATATTTCGGGCTGAATCTAGAGTAAATGGCATCTTTTTTTTGAGTTTATATTTACAGAATAAGAATCAAGTTGAGCCTTCTTTTGAAGAATAACATTAGTTATCTCTCTTCTATTATAAATTAATAAAACACAATGTAAATTATTGTTAATTTATAGCAATTACTACTTGATATAAAGTCATAACTATGTATTAGTAGTTTCGGCAATACTTACAAACTCCTAAAAAGCCGATTTTTTAGGGAAAAAACCGACTGAGATGGGTTGTGGTTGGCCTTGAGTTCGGCTTGTTAATCATATTGTCCTTTAAATACTGCTTCTGCCGGGCCTGTCATATAGAGTCGTCCATCCTCTGCTGACCATTCAATGGTTAAACATCCTCCAGGTAACTCCACAGTACAACGGCGATCGCAATTTCCGGTCAAAACCCCTGCTACTACTGATGCACAGGCCCCTGTACCACAGGCCAAAGTAATTCCTGCACCCCGTTCCCAAACCCGCATTTTTAGATAATCAGGGCGAATAACCTCAATAAACTCCGTATTTGTGCGTTCTGGGAAAACAGGATGATGCTCAAACTTGGGACCAATAGTTTCTAAGGCAATGGCAGCAACATTATCCACAAAGGTAATACAGTGAGGGTTTCCCATACTCACACAGGTCACTAACCAAGACTGGCCATCAACATCTAAAGGTTGGTTAACCACCTTATCCTCGACCTTTCCCAAAGTTGTGGGAATTTCCTTACCCAAGAGAAAAGGGGTTCCCATATCCACTTTTACTTGTCCTTGGGCTTCTAAACGAGGAATAATAATCCCTGCTAAGGTTTGAATACGATAGGACTTACCCACAGTTTCATTGCCTTCTAAACTAGCAATAAAACGGGCTAAACAGCGAATACCGTTACCACACATTTGCGGTTCCGAACCATCAGAATTAAAAATACGCATGGTGTAATCACTATTTTCGTCTCCAGGTAAAGCAAAAATCACCCCATCGGCCCCGATACCAAAATGGCGATCGCACATCTTAACCGCTTCATCAGGGGAGACTAAGGGCGTTGAACTGTTGCGGTTGTCAACTAAAATAAAATCATTACCCAGCCCGTGATATTTCGTAAATTTCATAACTAATTTTTCCTGACTTATGAAATAATTATCAATCAACCGAGAGAGAAGGACAAGCGATCGCTAATAATAGTAATATAAGCTTCATGAACCAACAGAAATAATGACTGAATTTGATACAGGTTTGCCCAGTATCCGGCAAATTCAAAAATACATTAAAGATCAACAAAAAGTAGCCATACAACTGACCACGGCAGAAACCATTACCGGCCAAATTTTATGGCAAGACCCCCAATGTCTTTGTTTATCCGATGAGTCAGGCCAACCCCTTTTAGTTTGGCGACAGGCAATTATTTATATTAAACCAGCCCCATAAATTTGAGCAAATTGCAATTTTTAGTCTCAAAATGGGCAATCTGAGCATAACGAACATTAGCAGATTGCTCGACTCACAACCAAAATATCAGAACTTATGAGCATTCAAGATATTATCGAAAACGCACTTAAAGACGGCTATTTAACACCCACCATGGAGGAGGAAGTAGGAAGAATATGTGAATCGGCTTCAGACTTACCAATTGATGAATATATGGCATTAGATCGCCTTATGGGAGCTTTATTGACAGGAGAAGTCAAAGCAGTGCCAAGAAAACAATTTATCAATGTCATGGAAGAATTGGTCTTAGGTGAAGCCATAGGGCAAATTGCCGAACAAGAGTCAAAAGAACCCTGTCAGCTTGATATTGGCGATATTGCTGCTTACGCCCTAAACCGTTTACCGCCCCTCTACGCTACCACCCATGAAGGGGCTGAATATCAAAGAAAACGAGCAAAAGAAGAATTACAAACCCTGATCGCCCAACAAGTTACAGAAGGGATTCAACGCTATGTCCAATGTCCCACCATTCCCAATAGACGACCCCTCGAACCACAACAGCGTAGTGACATTTTTGAAACCATGACCGATATGCTTAAATCCTTAGCTCCTGATTAATTAGACTTCACAAAAAATTCAACATTGGGGAACCATTTTCGTAAATCTTGCGTCTAGGGATGCTAACGTGAGGAGAAATATACGTTGGGTAAATTTATGAGTCAAGCAATTTCGACACCTGGGTTACTCGTCGGCCTATTGGAAAAGTCCGACACTAAGGTGTCCCCAGAAAAACTCTCAAACATTGATCTTATTGTGCGGTGTCAGGAAGGATCTCAACCTGATCGTGGGGCCTTCGCAGAACTGTTAAATCGTTATCAGTCTCATGTTGATAGAATCCTTTATCATCTAGCCCCTGATTGGCAAGATCGCGCTGATCTCGCCCAAGAAGTTTGGATTCGCGTTTACCGTAACATTAAACGTCTCAATGAACCCGTAAAATTTCGGGGTTGGTTAAGTCGTATTGCCACTAATTTGTTTTACGATGAATTGCGTAAACGGAAGCGAGTCAGTCATCCTATTTCTTTAGATGCCCCTCGACGGGTTGATGATGGAGAAATTGAATGGGACATTGTCTCAGACTATCCCAGTCCTGATGATGATCTTGCCACTCGTGAATTTTATGATCGTCTCAAAGCTGCGATCGCTGATTTACCCGAAGCTTTTCGGACTACAATTGTTTTAAGAGAAATCGAAGGTCTAGCTTATGAAGAAATTGCGGACATGACAGGAGTCTCCCTAGGCACTGTTAAATCTCGCATCGCCAGAGCTAGAGCTAAATTACAAACTGTTTTACAGAAATATATCGATTAGTTGGGATAATTGTCATCCCAATCATCGTCCGTGAGGGGTGTCATGACTTTGCTATTAGTTTAGCATCCGTCTCCGCAACCAAGGTTCTTGGTTTAGCTTCTAGGAGAGGTTAAGCATGATGTCTGATTTTAAACAAAACCAAGGGCTTTCGCCCACTGATTCGAGTGATATGGATAATCAGTTTGAGCGTTTTGAGTTGTTAAGTGCCTATATGGATGGGGAAGTGACAGCCCAAGAACGCAAGCAAGTCCAGCAATGGCTTGACAATGATCCTGAGTTTCATCAGTTATATAAACAACTGTTGCGCGTCCAACGGGAAGTTCCGACTATCCCTGTCCCAGAAAGTTCTGTGTCAGCAGAAACCTTATCCCAAGGTGTCTTTGACACTATTGATAGTCAACAGCGCAGTAAACGAGGTGTTATCGCTAGTGGACTAGGTATCGCCGCTGTCGTCGTTGGTGCTATTTCTCATGTCTGGTTACAAGATGGGTTGTCCTCCCACCGTTATGCTCAAAACAGTGACAATGAAGCCCTAACTATCGCTTTGAACCGTCCTGTGGTAGAAATTCCCCCAACTATTCGTTAAAAGATTCCACTTTGCCAGCACCCTAACGGAAGCAACTTTCCCCCAAATTTTTTAACGGTATCCGGGGTCATCGAAAATTTTGGGTCTGAAACCCCGCATCTTCAGCGCGGCTTTACTTTCTTAGTCTAGCCTACTCACAAAAGATGTGTTAAGATGTGAGACATGACCGAACGCGCCTATCGATTCCGTTTTTACCCAACCACCGAGCAAGAAAACCTCTTGCGACGGACAATGGGATGTGTCCGCTTAGTGTATAACAAAGCGTTAGCAGTACGCACTGATGGATGGTATGAAAAACAAGAACGAATAGGCTATGGTCAAACCTCAAGCTTGTTAACCGAATGGAAAAAGCTTGAAGATTTAGAGTTTCTTAATCAGGTTAGCTGTGTTCCATTACAGCAATGTTTAAGACATCTTCAAACAGCTTTTACCAACTTTTTTGCTAAACGGGCTAAATATCCTAACTTCAAGAAAAAGAGAAATGGAGGTAGCGCAGAGTTTACTAAATCTGCGTTTAAATGGAAAGATGGCAAGTTGTTTTTAGCCAAATGCCAAGACCCTTTAAACATTATTTGGAGTCGTTTTTTACCTCAAGATTGCAGTCCCTCAACGGTAACAGTTAAACTCGATCCATCAGGGCGTTGGTTTGTGTCAATTTTAGTCAAAGACCCAACCATCAAACCCTTGCCCAAAACAGGGAAAAAAGTAGGGATTGATGTGGGAGTGACTAGCCTAATCACTACCAGCAAAGGAGAAAAAGTAGCGAATCCAAAGCAATTTAATCGTTTATACAAGAAGCTAAAAAGAAAGCAATCAAGCTTGAGTCGGAAAATCAAAGGCTCAAATAACCGATATAAAGCTTGTCTTGAAGTAGCTCAAGTCCACGCTCAAATCAAAGATTCCCGTACCGATTTCCTCCATAAACTAACCACTAAACTCGTTCGAGAAAATGACCTAATTGCCATTGAAGATTTAGCCATTAGAAATATGGTTAAGAATCGGAAGTTAGCTCGGTCAATTAGTGATGCTAGTTGGGGAGAATTTAACCGACAACTAGAATACAAATGCCAGTGGTACGGGAAGGAATTAATTAAGATTGACCGCTATTTTCCTAGTAGTAAACGATGTGGAAATTGTGGTCACATAATCGACAAATTACCGTTAAATATTCGTGAATGGGAATGTCCTAAATGTGGGGTTAACCATGACCGAGATATTAACGCCTCTCAAAACATTTTGGCCGCAGGGCAAGCGGTGTCAGTCTGTGGAGCGAGTGTAAGACCTGAAGAGAGTAAATCTCGGAAGGCAACTGCATTGAAGCAGAAACCTAAATTGTGAGGTTTAGGAATCACCGCCCTTTTAGGGCGCGTGAGGATGTCAACGATCTCTATCACTTTGTTTTGGCAGTAAATTGCATAATTTCGCTCTCCTTGTTTCAGGGTTCCATAAACAAAAACCTTTAAAATCTCAGCTTCTTTCATGATGTTTCAACCCCTAAAGTCCCTATTATATTTATCTTTTATCAGTATGGAGAAAACCCGTCAGGATATTGTGTAGATTTTGCCAAAAAATTAACCACATTACTTACAGAAAAACTTAATAAACCCATTAATTTAGAATTAATTCCTTCTACTACCCAAACTCGTTGGAATTTAGTGAAAGATAAAACTGTCCATCTCGAATGTGGCCCTAATACCATTAATGAAGAACGAGAAGCTGACTATGGAATTAAATTTTCTCGTCCTTTTTTCGTCACTGCTACCCAAATTTTTACACAATTATCTACTACGGAAGAAACCGTTAAACAAGGTAACATTGGTGTGATTAATAACACTACCAATGAACAAGATATTCGGCAAATATATCCTCCTCAACAGGTTAATAATACCTTTGTTAATCGCCTTCAAGGTATTCAAGCAGTACAAGCTGGACTTATCCAGGGATTTGCCAGTGATGGTATTTTATTAATGGGAACAACATTAGGGTTAAAAATGAACCCCACCAGTTACAATATTATGACTCCTTATAATCAAGAGCGTCCTTTTTGTGCGACTTACGGTATGATTTTACCCCCAGAACAAGAGAATGAATCTTGGCGAAGTTTTGTTAATCAGATTATTGCCAAAAGTGGTAAAGGAGAAGCGGTTTGGGATGAATGGTTTTTACCCTTTTTTCCTTACTTATCTAACGTTCTTCAAGGATGTCAAAGTGACAATCAGAAAAAATAGACAAAAAAAAATAGAGAGCAGTAAGATACTAACTCTCTAGAGAAAACAGGGAAAGAACATAGATATTAAGCCTCTTTCCCAATCGCTAAATCTACTCAACAATAGGACCCAACTCGCTAGGATCGCCCGAACCACCAATGCTTCCAGAGATAGAATTTTGGAACTGAGCAAGGGTTCGTTGTGAATCAGCAAATGTAGCTCCATTCCCAGGTCTTAAGGTGAAGACTACATTCTGGGTAGAAGCGTTTTCAGGATCATAGGAGATAAAGATTACCCGTTCTCCATTAACGCTTCCTACTGCCATTCTGTCGTTGAATGCTTGAGCAACTTCAACAGGAGTAGTAGCACCAAAGGAGTAGGCGAGATTGGTTAAACGCGCACTGACGGTTTGACAACGGCTTTCAGGAGTGTATAATCCCTGGGGATTACTAGAAGGAACATCTTCTGTCCACAGGATCATCGGTGTTCCGGTGAGTTCTCCTAAAGCAACGTACTGAGTAGAAAGATTATTTTCTGTGTACACAGGATACTGTGCAGGATTGAAAGTAATTTCTACTACTTTTTCTTCCGTGGCAAAAGTGCCGTCTGCTTGAGGAACACATTCAAAAACCACTTTTTGGATCTGGCGTTCAAAAGCGCGAGGACCAGGATTGCTGCTCCACTCAACAGGAGAAGGAGATCCTTCACTAACCATTTGGGTTTGAGGATACTTAAAGTGTTGAGCTTGCGCTTCGGAAACTAAACCAAGTACACCAACAGCGGCTAATGTACCTAAAGCAATCAACTTAACTGAATTGTTAACCATTTTGACCTCCAAAGAGTGTAAGGAGCAGTGTTTTAATAACAAGCTGCTGTATTATTCGATTGCCCTAAACTAAATTAGTTCAAGGGACTTTTACTACCTCACACCACACTTTATCGGTCGCTAAATTGTTTCTCTCTGCCTAGCACCTTACTTATTACAATAATCATTATAGCTCTTTAATTATGTTCAAAGTTGACAATCATAGCATTATTTTACAATTGGATATTTATTGCGAATTTTATCAATAAAATCTTACTTTTTTAATACATAATACTATCTCAAATAATAGAGACTACCCCGAAAATTTAAGACGAATTTTATAATTAAGTCAATGAGACTTTCTACACTGTAAAAAAAGCGATACAATCTAATCGTAAACCAATTTCAGAGATGACTATGAAGACAACATCAGAAACATTAGACGTTTACCAGGGACAATTTGGGCAGTTTACCATTACCCCAGAAGACCTGAGAGGGGTTAAAATTTATCGGAGTGGTTTAGTTTTGTCAGCCATAAGTTTTGCCCTTGGTAGTGGCTTAATTTTAGGCAGAGGAGCAACCCCGTTAACATTAAGTTTATTGACCCCATTGTTTACTATATTTTGTCTTGGTTTGGGCATTAGCTTAATAACTATTCATATTTACTTGATCCCCCTCCATCGATTATTACAGGTATCATGGGGCATAGGAACAATTTCAGCTATAATTATGGCTTTGACTTGTCAAGAACCCTTAGCTTTATTTATTTACCATAATCCCGTAACATTATTCGGCGTAGGGTTTGTTTTTGTGGCATTGACAGGGATTTATTTTAAAGAGGCATTTTGTTTTAATCGTCTGGAAACGAAATTTTTAACTCCCTTAGTTCCCACTCTTTTATTAGGTCACTTATTGGGTGTTTTACCTGTAGGGGTAGAACAGATATTATTAGGGGTTTGGACAGGTTTATTCATTATTTTTGCCCTACGGAAAGTTATTCAACCCCTCGTTCCTGATATTGGGGATAAATCTGTGTTTACCTATCTAAAACAACAGCGATCTGTCTCTGTGTCTCTGTGAACATTTCCTAATTATTCCTATTTTTTTATTCAAGGTTTGATAAGGTGGTTATCGCTCTAGCACGAGCCCAATTAAACAGCAATAATCCCCATTTTTCTGCTTTTTATTGATTTAACCCCCTTTTTTTGCGCCTTCTCTTTGTCTTCTCTCTGTCTTTTCTTCGTCTTTTCCCTTCCAAACCACCTCATTACTTTTCCTGTTTTCCGTGATCCACGCAGCTCCAGCGATCGCCTTATTTCGTGATCTTTTCATCAGAACAGACCCGAAGTGATCTCACAGCCTACGTGAGCTTTTCCCAAAACCCCTATCCCCATTCGCTTTTGCCGACTTTAGGTCGATGCGACATTTTTGCGTCGCTCCCCTACATAATGCGAGTCACAATCATACTACGTTGGGGTCATTTCGGCCGCCTTCATTTTGTTGAATAACTGAACTTCCCCCCACAAAAAATGACGGAACCCTTACCTAGAGGGAGTTGTAGCGATTTTTGTACTACCCGTTACTGGGTACAATCTCTCTGAAGCTTCTATGAAGTGGGTTTGAGGGAACCTCAAAAAATAACACACTGTTAAAACCCTGATTATGTCTGGGTTTGACCAGACAAGGTTTTTCGCTTGTTCAAGAATATTTGTGAGAAATGCGGGATTGGCAATCGCACTCTTCTTGTCTACTGTTAAATGTCATTGCCCTGTTCCATATCTGTGTTACCTGTTACTTTTGCATTGAATTAGGGAACCCTAAGACTACAAAAACCTCAAATCTGTTGATTAAAAAAAGGAGCAAATAGATGGCAAATCATCAAACACTCGAATCGACGACCATGGAAGACTTGTTTAATGAAATTTCTGAAGATTTAGCAGAAACCATTAATGGTGGTCTTCACAGCAACTGTCATGCACAAATTGCTTTTCAAGCAGTTTCTGTATAACCCTTAAGAATTTACTGATGACTTTAAATTTTGAAATCTATCAGTAAATTTATTCAAAAACTGTCTGTAGATTCTGGTATAGAGATAATTGTTATTAAATGCCAGAAAACATAAGCTTTGCTCTTGGCTAATAACTTTATATCTATACCAGTTTTTTTTACAATCTTCAATTAAATATGGTTAATTTAACTGTTTGTTCAAAATCACGAAATTTTGAAGTTAAATCTGACGGCATCTGTCAGCTAATGGAAAATCCATCTATTAGTCTAGATCAATTTCCTCATCGTTCTCCTTATTATTTTTCTCGATTTTTAAACGATTTAGACTCCTTAGTTGAATTAACTTCTGATGACTTAGAAATTATCAGAATAGCCACAATTTTAACTAGACGTTTTCTATCAGAATCTTCTTGGATTATTAATGTATGTCCTCAGCCTGATCCTGAAACATTTTCTGCAATTAATCCTCTATATCGTGATCCCAATTGTCCTTTTGAAGTTCATGTCTTCTCTTGGCTTCCCCAAAACTCAGGGGTTCATAGTCATGGAAGTTGGAGTATTGTCGCTATCTTGGGAGATACCAGTAATGGTCGAGAATTAAATTATTTTTGGACTCGGTTTGATGATAAAGAAAAAGATGGTTATGCCATCGTTAAACCTGTTAGTAAGCAAATGTTAGAACCAGGAGATATTATTGGATTTACATCAGATGCGATCCACAATATCAAGTCTCTCTCTGCTGAAAATGAACCGAACCCAAATCATCCCAAACCAACCTTAATGTTTAATATTTTGGCAAACGAAATCCTAGTGGTCGTTATATGTTTAACCCGTTCGACAATACGTTTACTAACTACTAAGATGAAATACTCTAATGTTCTACAACATAATCAAGAAGATTGTGGTGCTGCTTGTTTAGCTACTATTTCTAAACATTATGGCAAATCTTTACCTTAATCATATTCGGGCGCTTGCAGGAACAGGACAACAAGGAACAACTCTGTTAGGGTTAAAACGGGGAGCAGAAGCTCTAGGGTTTAATGCTCGCTCGGTTACAGCTTCAGCAGTTATTTTAGAGCGTATTGAAAAAGCTCCTTTACCAGCAATTATTCACTGGAAAGGCCATCATTGGGTTGTTTTATATGGCAGAAAAGGAAAAAAGTTTATTATTGCTGATCCTGCTCGACCTGGGATTCAATATCTTGAACAAACTTACCTAAGAGAAGCTTGGAGAGATTGGGTGATGCTTCTTTTGGAACCCGATCCAGTACGTTTCTTTGAACAAGAAGATCAAAAGAACAAAATTGGCAGTTTCAAACTATTTCTTCAAAGCATTTTCCCCTCGTTCTATCTTACCCTCGCTTAATACTCAACTTATTGTTGGATTATTCTCTTTAGCTCTTCCATTCCTTATCCAGATTTTGACAGATGATGTACTGGTTCGACAAGATAGCCAATTACTCTCAACTATTGCCCTTGGGGTAGTAGTAATTAGTCTTATAAGTAACGGTCTAAGACTCATTCAATCAAACTTAGTGGCAAACCTAGCACAACGAGTACAACTCGGACTTAATTTTGAATTCAGTCGCCAAATTTTGCGTTTACCTCTCAATTATTACGAAACTCGTCGTAGTGGAGAAATTGCCAGTCGTTTAGAGGATGTTCAACAAATTAACCAATTAGTCTCTCAAGTCTTAGTCACTTTTCCGAGTCAACTGTTTATTGCTCTGGCTTCTTTACTATTAATGTTATTTTATAGCATAAAATTAACGATCACGGCGATATCCATTGTTATTTTAATGGCATTACCCACAATAATTTACTTCCCATCTCAGAATAAAGTTCGTATCTGCTTAGCATAGAAAATCAAGGAGTTTAGTGAGACATTCAAGGTTCTTTAACCCTAAAACAACGGAGCAGCTCCTCAATTTTGGGAAGAGTTCCAAAGTCGCTTTATTCGTTTGCCAATCTTACTTTAAAACCCTAAAAATTCTATTATTAATAATACCTTCTATCTATTTCTGTATTGGTAATATTCTCTGCTTGGTTAGGTAGTTTATGGTAATTGAGCAAGATTACTTGGTTGTTTTAGCATTTAATAGCATGAATGGTAATCTTTTCCTATTTACTACTACCACCCTTAATTTTATTGATCAATTTATTCGTACCCAAACCGCAGTAGAACGTCTAGGGGAAGTGATTGAGGTCAAGGCTGAAACCGAAAATGATTATCAGAAATCATTTGCCGACCTTAAGGCTAACGAGAATATTATTTGTACCAATCTCAGTTTTCATCATCCAGGTCGCCTCGACTTGCTAAAAAATTTTTCTATCACCCTACCTGGAGGCAAAATAATTGCTTTAATTGGTCAATCAGGTTGCGGAAAAAGCACCCTAGTTAAAGTAATTCAGGGTTGTACAACCCAATCTGGCAATATCGGTTTGGTATTTATAACAACAAGATCTCTAGATGTTACGACAACAAATCTTTTAGTCCCTCAAGATGTCCATTTTTGGGGTCGTTCCATTATCGAGAACTTTCGCTTAGGCTCTCCTTCTGTCACCTTTGAGCAAATTGTTGAAGCTTGTCGGCTGACAGGGGCTGATGAATTTATCAGTCAATTTCCCGATAAATATCAAACGATTTTAGGAGAATTTGGGGCTAATCTTTCGGGTGGACAGCGACAGAGGTTAGCCCCGCCAGACAATGATTAACAATCCACCCATCCTAATTTTAGATGAATCCACTGGCGCACTCGATCCGGTCAGTGAAACGGAAGTCTTGAATAACTTACTAAGCCAAAGGCAAAATAAAACGACCATTATGATCACTCACCGTCCTAGAGTGATACAAAGGGGAGGGTGGTTAGTGAGCGAGGTCAATTAAAAATAGAAGGAAACTGAGGACTTATGCAACAAACAGGCGAGCATTCAAGATTTTTGATTGCTGAAATGCAGAAACCGAAAACATCCTACCCGTTTTTCTCCTGAAAAAGACAATCAAACAACAACTCGACAACAACAAGCTCAAAACGCTTCGGCTCAAGCCCCTCAAACCAATTTACCTACCCTGAGAGATAATGAAGGTCTCCCATCTGTACAAGCCTGGATAACCTGGGGCGGATGTTGTGTGGCGGCTACCGTTGTCGTCGGCATTATCGGAGGAAGTGCTATTAAATATAAAACCACTGTTAAAGCCCAGGCGACCCTACGTCCCAATGGTGAATTACATTTAGTGCAAGCCACTGCAGCAGGGGTGGTTAAAGAAATTTGGGTCAAAGAAAATCAACAGGTTAAACAAGGGGATATCATTGCTAGTTTAGATAATTCCTCCCTAGAAATTCAAAAAAGTCAGTTACAAAGTCAAATCCAACAAGCCAAACTACAATTGACTCAGCTAAATGGACAAATTCAAGCATTGATAGTCAAAGTTTGCCGAAGAAAATCGTGCGAATCGGGCGATTTCCTCGGCTAAAGCGGAATTTGAGCGTCGTAATCGACAACATCAAGATCAACAAGTAGTTTCTTTAACCGAAGTTCAAGAGGCTCAAGCTAATTTGAATTCGGCTCGAAATGAATGGCAAAGAGTTCAGGCAACTCCAATCAGATCAAGAGATTTAAACGCGTAGCTTCTTTGAAACTCCTACGCAAGCAACTCGAACGGTATCAAAACATTGCATGGTTGGTGCTTACCCACAATCAATTAGAAGAAGACAAATTGCAGTTGAGCAACAAGAATATATGGTTGAAATTCAGGAAAATACGATTAAGCGCAAAAACAAGTCATCAAACAGCAAGAACAATCTATCAAGTCGCTATGGCTAGATTGCAACGGGCTAAAACTATGCTTAATCCCACTCAAGCTGACATGGAAATTGCCTTAGAAGACATTGCTCAAGAACGCGCCATAGCCCAAGCCACCCATGCAACCCTGATTCGAGAACGTGAAAGTTTATTGCAACAACGCATTGGGACTCAAAAACAGCTTGAGCGTGATCAACGTCAACTCGAACAGATTGAGATTGATCTAACCAAGATGAAGGTTATTGCTACGGCTAAGGGCAGTATTGCTCGGTTAAATTTACGCAACCCTGGTCAAATGGTCAATTCTGGACAAGAAATCGCTCAACTGATTCCTGAAAATACGTCTTTGGTGATAGAAGCATCTATCTTACCCTCTGAGATTAGTCAGATTAAAGTTGGTCAGCCAGTGCAAATGCAGGTGTCTGCTTGTCCCTATCCTGATTATGGAACCCTTCCGGGTGTTGTTAGTCAGATATCTCAAGATACCATGACATCTTCAGATGTTGATGCTAGCAATTTAACCAAGGTTAATCAAAGGACTGCCTTTTATAAAGTAACCATCAAACCTACTCGTTTCGTACTAGGAAAAGGAGAAAATGTCTGCTCTGTTCAATTAGGAATGGAAGGCAGAGCCAATATTATTTCTAAGGAAGAATCTTTGCAATTTTTTGAGAAAAGCACGACTCTTGAGAATATTTAGTTTTTTAGTTACTATATTTTTACTACTAAATCGCCCTAATCTTTTTGGTCACGTTCTAAGTATTGAATGAGATAATTGATAACTATTTGAGGAGAAATGTGATTCATACAAGGATGATTGTTAATTAAACAAGTTTTATTTTTAAACCGATTTTCTTCACAGAGTGTACACTTAAAGTCTGAAAAAGCAATTTTGACATGAGGTTGTCGTGGAGCCCATAATTGAAAGGGACTCGCACCATCTCCTTCATGATCATTCCCAAAAATGGCGATGGTTAAGCAACCAACAGCACAAGCAATATGCAACGGACCTGAGTCTAAAACAAGAGCCACTTTTGCTTGGCGAAAAGCACCGGCTAATTCAACTAAAGAAGTTTTTCCTCTTAGATCAATTAAGGAACTATCATTTAATAAGTCTTCTTCTATACCGCCGCCGTAATAAAGTTTTTGCTGAATTTTGGGAGTGTTTCCCACTAATCCTACGGTGACTTGGTGAGCTTCACACCATCGTATAACTTGTTTCCAATTTTCAACTGGCCACATTTTGGCCGGGCGAGTAGCCGTTACACTAATTAAAATATAGGGACGGAAAAAGGGTGGTCGGCTAGGGAGTTCTAATCGAAAAAAATCAGTTTCAACATACGCAAGACGGCAAAAAATTTCGCTGATATAGTTACTTTTGAGAATTTGTTGATATCTCTTCAAAAAAGCCCAACTATTCCAGTCAGAATCAGCTAGTATTTTTTGGACAGGGTCTTGACTGGTATCAACTTTACTACGGAAATCACGAGATAACGCAGCCCCCGAAAAATACATTGGGATGATTATTAAGACAACATTAATTTCACTGAACTCACACAGTTATAGCTAAATCGTATAACCGGCTATTTCACGGCGATGATATACGAGTAAATTCTTCAAGGAAATTTGAACTTTCACTGTAAATAGAAAACCGCCAATCAATATAAGGACAATATCTCTCAAAATCTTTGGTAATTTCACTGCCGAAAAAGTCAATGCTACAGTTAGGATATTTTTCTTTTAGTCCCCTCAATAAAGGAGTTGTGACAACAAAGTTTCCTACTTTTGCAGAAGAAAAAATAGCAAATGTGGCTTCAAACGTAGGGTTGATTAGAAAAACATTGCATCTTCAAATAAGCATGGGGTGAAAATATTGTAGTTGATAACAGATATAAAGGTGCTTTTTAAATGCTATAATTTAGTTTAACCGATTAACTAAAGCTGTCAATAAATTTTTACAAAAGTTGAACAGTAAAATTTCCAAGAAATACTCATTCAAAGAACATCAATCGCGAGGGTTGCAATTTTATGAGTAACGACAAAATCGATAGACCGAGTGAACAGTCTACTGTAGCTTATGCTTTACAACAGTATCGTGAAAAAAATTATGATGAAGTAGAAAGAGTGTGTCATAACCTGCTAGAAACAGAACCAGACCGCATTGATGTTCTCAATGTTCTTGCCGCCCTTGCTCTAAAAACAGACAAACCAGACAAAGCAATCAGTTTCTATCAACGACTTGCTCGCTTAGAACCGAACAATTCAAGTTTACACAAAGATGGGAAGTATTGCGTTTGCTTTAAATAGGACTGAACAATGTCTGGAATCTTATCGAAAAGCATACGCTCTAGATCCTCAATCTACAAACGCTTGCTTAGACCTCGGTTGTGCTTGCGCTAGCTTTGGATACACACAAGAGGCAATTTCTTTATTTGAACAAGTTTTAACCGCTGAACCGAATAATATAACAGCTCGATGGAATCGAGCTATATCTCTTCTCGTAATCGGTAATCTTCAAGTTGGTTTTGCCGAATATGAGAAATATCGATCGCAGCATGCAAGGGAATTTTTCAGAAGTCCCGACTATTTTGCAGAACCCATTTGGGATGGATCTGATATAAATCAGAAAACCATTCTACTACATACCGATGATGGCTATGGAGATACGATTCAGTTTATTCGTTATGCACCACTTGTTCGGGCCAGAGGGGCAAACGTTATTTTTACTTGCCCTAAACCGCTTTTACGTTTATTGTCTGTGCTCAAAGGAGTTGACGAACTTCTAGAAGAAAATGCCATAGAAGAAGGTGCTTTACCTAAATTTGATGTTCATGCTCCCCTTCTTAGCTTACCTTACTGCCTTTCAACCAATATAGATAATATCCCAAAAGATATTCCCTATATTTCTTTGTTCTCTCAAGCTTCAATTTCCCAAAACTTCCCGAAATTCCTTACTACCACCTACAATCTTCTCAAAGTTGGCATCGTGTAGACCAGTGGTTCACGTCAAAGAGCGAAAGACTCAATTTGAAATGTGGACAAAATCCACGAGATTGTCCACTTTCTTATTTTATTAAGTTACTTTCTATTGAAGGGGTCAGTTTATTCAGTTTACAAATGGGAGAAAGTGCTTCTGAACTTGATAGTTTTCGTCAAGATGAACGAATACAGGTTTGAGTTTCTTTATACAAGATTTTGCTGATACTGCTTTTTAATTGACCAACTTGATTTAATTATTTCTACGATACTTCCGTAGCCCATTTGGCCTCGGAGCCAAGGTTTGGACTTTACTTCCCTTTTTCCTGACTGGCGTTGGTTAAAAGATCGTTCTGATACTCCTTGGTATCCAACAATGAAATTATTTCGCCAACATAGTCCACAAGATTGGGATAGCGTCTTTACACAAGTCATTCCAGCATTAGAAAAGGAACGGGACGCAAAACAATTAGGTTCCCTCACATAACCTAAAAAGAATACTAATCCATGTATTAGACCTCTTGCAAAAGTCTTTCGTGATACAATGAAGAGTTATCCATTTTTTTAGTTTCCCCGAATAACTGTCAGATTGGCGATAGCCAAGAATTTAATTGTTCAAAAAAATCCAGGGATTTAGGGGATCTTGTCCCGTAAAGTTAGTCAAAAAAATAATTTTTCATCATACCACAAAACATTTTTGCAAGAGGTCTAATCATCATCACTGCTAATATTGTGGCTGAAATACCCGAAATTATAGCAATAGGTAAAGTATCTAAATGACGAACGGTAATAGCAATTAAAGCCCAAATAAATACGCCACAGTAAACCCGATCTTGTCTCCGAATTCTGATTAAAATACCAATAATTGCTGCCACAATAATCATAATCACTGTCCAAACAATATTATTGATGCCAAAACCGTTCCATTTTATCCACGATAACCCTAAAGCCACATTAACAATACTTGCCACTGTAATCCATCCCAAATAGACACTGATGGGAAAATTTATCAACCATTTGTGTTGCTTAGGACAGGGTTTTAAAGATATTTCTAGTTTTAAATATAACAAGACTAAAGATATCAAAATAGCAAACATTGCTACTGTTGAAAGAACAAACAAGCGAGATAAAAATAAGAACACCCAAACAATTTGAGAGACGCTACTTATGACCAAATAATAACCCATTTTTTGTAAGTATGGATCATCTCTATTTTTAGGTAAAACTTGATATATTCCTAAACTAATTAACCCTAAATAAATAAGACCCCAAATTGCAAAAGCATAACTGGGAGTAATTAAAACATCCTGGAAAAAAGTATTAGAAATCTCACCAATAGTTAATTCATTTATAGGCGCAATATTAGCTAAAATATTAGTCAAAAAAGCAGCAATAATAGCCAATAAATTTGCCCATTGTCTGACAATATCTTTATGGAATTTCATTGAAGATTTAAAACCTTTTTCAAGTTATGAATTTGTAGAATCTTTACTGAATGATTGACATACTCCCCGTTAAACTCCGTTGTAAAACGGGGTATTCTTGCCACATCACTGTTATAAATTCCTTTAAAGCCTCATAGACTACGAGATCATTAATAGGTATTATTAGGAGCGCAATGGATAGTTCCCTTCTAAACAGATAATATAATTAATATCATTAAAGGGATCACCATCTGAATTATTAACAGGAGCAATTTCTGGTAGCCCAAAATTGATCGTCCCATCACCACCATAATGCGTGCCAATAATACTATATAAGGCCACATTTGTGGAAATGTCTAAGAGTTGTCCATTACAAAATGCCCAACCTCGTGGGGCATAAGTTCCAGCAAAAAGCTTTATTTCTCCGATGGTTCCTTCCATAATTTAACCTCGTAATGAGCTAACAAAAAATCTCCATATTAGATTAGCACAAATCGCTCCGATAAAAATCGTCCTTGAGCAGAAAATTAGCCTGTAGGTTGGGTTGAGGATGGTATATTAGAAAATAAACTATTAAAGTGACTAAACAAAAAAAACAGAAGCCGAGAATTATCCTAAATTCTCAACTCCTGTACAATCTAACATTAATTTCTAAAACGTACTATGTACCTAAGAAGGTTTAGGATAACTTCTGGCATAATAGTCAGAGGCAACCACTTCGAGAACTTCTCCAATTCTAAAAAGGGGATAAACACAATTCATGCGGTTTTCCCAGACAATATGGGCAAGTTCATAATCAGGACAGTTAATGCGGTAAGTGGTATCAGACACCACTGATAGACGACAACCTGTGGGAAGCAGTATTGACAATAATAACTGAAGACTTTGAGGCTAATAAATTGGAAGCCATGCTAAATTTTTATATTTTCTTAAGACTCATATTCCATTTTACAAGGTAATGGCAAGGCTTTCTACGATTTTTGAGTTAATGTTAAAGTTAAGCAAAATTGGTACTCATAGCTCTATCCTAGTTGAGCCAAGACAGTGTAAACTTACTTTGCTACTCACTTTGAGGATAGGTCATGGAACTAGATTTTCCTGAAGATTTAAAATATCTAGATAGTCACGAGTATGTTCGCTTAGATGGAGAAATTGCCACTATTGGTCTTAGTGCTTATGCTATTGATCAGTTAGGAGATATTGTGTTTTTAGATTTGCCTGAAGTGGGAGATTTTCTAGAAACTGGGGAAAGCTTTGGTGCAATCGAGTCGGTTAAGGCAGCAGAAGACCTTTACCCTCCGGTCTCAGGAACAGTTATTGAACGCAACGAAGGGTTGCTCGAAAGTCCAGAACAAATTGCCGATGATCCCTACGGAGATGGATGGTTACTAAAAGTACGAGTGGACAACCCTGATGACGAATTAGAAGACACCATGTCTGCTCACGACTATCGCGGTCTTTTAGACGGGGAATAATTACCCTGAGAATAACAAAACCAAACTCCTCCGCTTACTGCTGTTGTCCGGGAAAATCCCTTATTATCAGGGGAATTTTACTCTCCCCTATGATATGGCAACTCTGGGAATTGACAGCAGAAAGCTTCATATTGATAGCAGGGAACTAGGTGACGGGAGTTGCTGTTACCACCAGGTAAAGCATAACCGCTAAAAAGAGAACGCAGAGTTTAATAACCAGATAAGTAATGCTATCGGGATACAGGAATGTGTTAATCATAATTTCCCTCCCTTGGGAATATTATTGTTTAGTCTTTCCCTTATCTTTATTCTCTCGTAAAAATATCAGTTCGTTAAGTAAAATCAGTAAAAATTTACAATATGGTTATTGAATGGCTTAAATTTAAAGTTTCTCCCCAGTCTAGAGATATCTTTATTCAATTAGATAATAAAATTTGGACAACTTTCTTAGCTCAATTTCCAGGTTTTTTAGGTAAAGAAGTTTGGATTTCACCAGATATTCCCGAAGAAATTACTTTCGTGATTCGTTGGGAAACTTATCAACCATGGAAAGCTATTCCTCAAGATATTTTAGAGGAAACAGAAGAGAAATTTGCTCAACAGATGAAGGATCATCCTTATCAAATGATAGAAGCAAAAGAATATCAGATTAGGAAATTTCCGACTTACTAAGCCAATATAAGAATTTTTATGGTTTAATATGCCTCGATTATGGCCAGAATGTCACGGGATGCAACTATATTTATGTATTCTCAGAAATATTCACATTTACTGATGATTGCGTAGATGCTTTAGCTCTAATTGTCAAGATTCTTGTAACGAAAGTTTACAAAAGCTTAATTGTTTGTTACAATCGGATTGTAGCAACTTCACACACAAATCATTATGATTCCCATTCCAGCACCCCTTCAAAGTAGATCCAGTGTTTCTGACCTCAAAAAACGCCTCGATTGGGGTGAGCCTGCTCTAACCATTATTGATGTCAGAGATAGAGACGCTTTCAACGCTAGTCACATCACAGGGGCTATTTCCATACCCATGGACGAATTAGTGGATAGAGCGTTAGATAATTTTGAGCTTGTCCGTGATATCTACATCTACGGCGCAACTGAAGAAGAAACCGTATTAGCTGTAACCAAACTTCGGGTCGCAGAATATCAAAACGTAGCCGAGCTTCTCGGTGGTTTAGCTGCTTGGAAAGCTGCTGGTTATCCCATTGAAGGAAGCTTCACTGTTGTTGCATGATGACTCCCGACATCGACCCTATGGGTAAGATGCTGGCTTCTCCAAATCTCGAAAGATAGAGACAACTTCCTTAGAGGTATGATCATTGGTAGAATCTACTATCACTGGTCTACCTTGACGGCGTTTTATGGTGGGGAACATAAGAGATTATCAATAAAAGTATTTATATAATCAAGTTTTAAACGATAGAGAATAATTTGTTTTAAAAGATTATTAACATATAATGTTAAGTAGTGTACAAATTTTTAAAATATTGGTTAAAAATTAATGAAAATTGCCATTTTGTCTCAAGATGCTTCTTTGTACTCTACAAGAAGATTAAAAGAAGCAGGAGAAGAATTAGGACATGAAATGCGAGTCTTTAACTATCTTCGCTGTTACATGAATATAACTTCCTATAAACCTGCCGTTTATTACAACGGCCAACCCCTAGAAACCTTTGATGCCGCATCATCCCCCGCATTGCCGCATCTAAAACCTTTTATGGCACAGCAGTTGTCCGTCAATTTGAAGTCATGGGGTAGCTAGTGCCAACGAATCTCAAGCCATTTCCCGTTCCATGATAAACTGCGTTAACAAATCTTGGCTAGAGATGGTATTGGTTTTCCCGTCACAGGTTCCACCCTACACGGATATTGATGGGTACTTGAATTTGTCGGGGGTGCGCCTGTGGTCATAAAATTATTAGAAGGGACTCAAGTATCGTCCGCCGGCCGCACCGGCTCCAACAGCGAATACGCCATCGTCACAATCAGACCGATGGCGAGCACAAATGACAGAGGGACCAAATCCGGTTGCCAGAAGGTCAATGAGATGGCCGACAGCCAGACCAGGCCAATCCAGCGTGCTGGACGATAGCCCCCCACCCCCATCATGTAGAAAAACTCCCAGCCAGCCAGCAGACCAAGCGCCAGCAGGAGCAATACGCCCCAGATGCCGCCCAGATAGATTGGCACCAGGATAAACGGGATCGCAATAATTGCGACGATGATGCGAGTCCACATGGAGTGTGCGTCAGCTTTGGTGGCAGGGTGAATAAGAATGCGACTTGGCTGCGATCGTACCGCGGCGAAACGCAGCCGCCCAATCGCAAGACCAGTGGAGCGTGCTTGTCGTTCGTGCGCTAGGTGTTGAGCACGCGTCCGAAACGGCGCTCGCGCAGATTATACTCAACCAGCGCCTTTTCCAGTTCGGCGGCGTTAAAATCCGGCCAGAAGGTCGGCGTTGTGTAATACTCGGCATAGGCCGCTTGCCAGATCAGGAAATTGCTCAATCGCCATTCGCCACCGGTACGGATAATCAAGTCCGGATCGGGTAAATCGTGATAGAGATACTGGCTGAAGAGTTCTTCGGTCAGATCGCCGGGATTGACGCCGTCTTTGATAATGCGGCGGGCAGCGTCCAGAATTTCAGCCCGACCGCCATAGTTGAACGCCACGTTGAGGGTGACACGATCATTGGCTGCCGTCACGTCGATGGCATGACGAATCTGCTTCTGCAGGTGCAGATTGATGCCCTCCATCCGTCCGCTATGCAGAATGCGCACGCCATTCTTGTCGAGCTCCCGCAACTGGCGTTGGATTGTCAGCCCCAGCAGCCGCATGAGGCCGCTCACCTCTTCGGGCGGGCGATGCCAGTTCTCGGTCGAGAACGCGTAGATCGTCAGCACCTTGATGCCCAGACGCACGGACTCTTCCAGAATCTGCTGAATATTGTCGACGCCGGCTTGGTGGCCGGCCAGACGCGGCAATCCACGCGACTGTGCCCAGCGCCCGTTGCCGTCCATGATGATCCCAATATGATAAGGGATTGCCAGCAGCTCTTCTGTGCCGTTATCCTGATTTCCCACCCTGTACTCTCCTTACTCCAGACCCACGCCGTCGTGTTGCCAGCAGCGTGCAGAGAGGAGCTACCGAAACAGAAGGGGTGAGACCATCTCACCCCTGTGCACCTCATCCAATCCGCAACTGGTTGTCATGCGTGGGCAATGTGCCCGGAAATCGGACTAGATCGTCATGATCTCTTCTTCTTTTTCCCGCATAATCTCATCGGCGCGCTTAATGTAAGCGTCGGTCTTCTCCTGAATCTTATCCTGCCCGCGGTGCAAGTCATCCTCAGAGATCATGGACTCACGCTCCATTTCGCGCAAGTCGTTGATTTCGTCACGGCGGATGTTGCGGATAGCAATGCGTGCTTCTTCCGTACGAGAATGAACCTGCTTACTCAAGTCGCGTCGGCGATCTTCTGTTAGGGGCGGAATCGACAGCCGCACGACCTGTCCGTCATTGCTTGGGGCCAAGCCAATATCGGAGTTGGCGATCGCCTTCTCAATGGCGCCGATATCGCTGGCGGCGTAGGGGCGAATCTGAATGGTCTGTGCGTCGGGGATGGTAATGGCCGCCAGCTGCATGAGCGGTGTAGGCATGTTGTAGTAGTCAACCATGAGCCGTTCAACCAGCGCGGGAGACGCGCGCCCGGTACGAATTGTCATCAAATCGTGCTGCAATACCTCGATCGTCTTGGTCATGCGCTCATCTGCATTGGCCAGAATCTCGTTAATCATATCCACTCTCCTCAGTGACCCGCCCCACGATGAAACCGGTTGGTCTGCGCGTCTGCCGCTATGAAAAATCGCGCAAGTTACTCCTTTTTAGCGTTGCGGGAGGAGTGCAGGCGCAGCGTACAGATGTTTGGGCGATTGGCTTATTCTAGCAAATTCCAAGCTGACATGAAAATCAGACAAATGCGCTGCCGGCGGGTGATCAGGCCGAAATCATGGTGCCGATGGGCTCGCCCAGCACGACTTTTTCCAGCGTACCCTCCTGCCACAAGTTGACGACGTGGATGGGCAAATCGTTGTCCATGCACATGGCCATGGCCGTGCTATCCATTACGCCCACACGCATGTTGAGGGCCTCGATGTAGGTCAAAAAGTCGAAAGGTTCCGCATCGGCATAGGCCTTGGGATCCCGATCATAGACGGCATCGACCTTGGTGGCCTTGATCAACGCCTCGGCATCAATTTCCATGGCCCGCAAGGAGGCCGCCGTATCGGTCGTAAAGTAGGGGTTGCCGGTACCGGCGCCAAAGATCACAACCCGGCCCTTTTCCAGATGGCGCACCGCCCGCCGCTGGATATATGGTTCAGCCACTGCACGCACCTCGATGCCGGTGAGGACGCGGGTGGGCACACCCAACCGTTCGAGTGCATCCTGCAAAGCCAACGAATTCATGACCGTCGCGAGCATGCCCATGTGGTCGGCCGTGACGCGCTCCATCCCGTGATCCAGCCCGTCCTGCTTGCCGCGCCACAGGTTGCCGGCGCCGATCACGACTGAAATCTGCACGCCCATGTTGACCACGTCAATCACGCGCCGGGCCACAAAGTCAGCCTGACTGGGATTGATCCCAAATCCGCCTTCGCCGGCAAGCGCTTCGCCGCCGAGCTTGAGCAACACGCGCTGATACTTCAAATCAGCCATGACGATTCCCTCTTCTCCTCCGCATGAATTTGGTAATTACGAATGGTGCATGGCTCCGTTTCGCCTGGGGGCGGAAGCTGAGGCAGACGATGGCGAACGGAGGATACAAGAATGCCCAGTCGACATCGACTGGGCATTCGTTATGCTTTAGCTATCCACCGATCGATAAGCGAGCAAAGTCATTGACCTTGATATTTTCGCCTAGCGCAGCGATCTGCTGCTTCAATAGATCCTCAATCGTGATATCTGGATCCTTGACGAAAGGCTGTTCTAGCAGGCAGACCTCACTGTACCATTTGTCCAGCTTGCCGTCGACAATCTTATCAATAATGGCGGCAGGTTTGCCACTGTCGGCCATCTGCTCGGCGTAGATCACCTTCTCGGCCTCGACCACGTCGGCCGGCACGTCTTCCCGGCTGACATATTCGGGATTGGCCGCCACGATGTGCATGGCGATATCGTAGGCCAGCTGCTGAAATTGTTCGGTGCGGGCCACAAAGTCGGTCTCACACGCCAGTGCCACCATGCTCGCCAGCTTGGCGCCCGGGTGGATGTAAGTGCCGACCATGCCGTCCTTGGCATCGCGGCTGGCCTTCTTCGCCGCTGCCGCGAGCCCCTTTTTGCGCAGGCTCTCCACAGCAGCATCAAAGTCGCCACCAGACTCGGCAAGCGCCTTTTTGCAATCAAGCACGCCGGCATTTGTCGCCTCGCGCAGTTCTTTTACCATTTGTGCTGTAATCTCTGCCATGAGATTGGTCTCCCCAATGAATATGCTTTCTTCACGCACGTCTTTCACTGGTCGCCCAGCCGGATCGTTTGGCTTCTTTCCAGGCACGAGTCAGCCAGCGGAGCCGTACGTATTTTTGATCTGTTGTACTAAATCTGTTCGTAGCAAGGACGAAGCGCCTTCGCAGCGCTTCGTCTTTGTCGTCGTCAGTCGTATTTAGATGTCAGCTTCAGACGTCAGCCGATGCGGGAAACGCTACCGCTTAGGCCTCTTCATCGGCGGTCTCTTCTGCGACCTCTTCAATCACTTCTTCAGCGGCAATTTCTTCTGCAATTTCTTCTGCCACTTCCTCGGCTACGATCTCTTCAGCTACTTCTTCAGCGACGATTTCTTCCACAACCGCTTCGGCCACTTCCTCGGCGACGATCTCTTCCACCACGGCCTCAGCGACGGTCTCGACTGCAACCTCTTCAGTCACTGCCTCAGCAACCGCTTCAGCGACTGCTTCTTCGTCCTCGCTGCTTTGTAGCTTGGCCAGCGTACTCGGGCCAAGGAACTGCTCCATTTCAGCGAGATCGGCACTGCTGACCTGACCGGTATCGGCAAGATCCACTTCACGGATCCGCTTGCCTTCTTCAACGGCATCGGCAATCACGCTGACGATCAGCTTGACTGAACGAATGGCGTCGTCATTACTCGGAATCACGTAATCGACGTCGTCAGGATCGCAATTGGTGTCGACCATGCCGATCAGCGGGATCTTCAGCTTGTTGGCTTCCTTGACGGGCAGATCTTCCATGTTGGTGTCAACCACAAAGACGATGCCAGGCATATCCTTGAGCGTTTTCAAACCACCCAAGCGACGATTCAGGCGCTCAATTTCGCGGTCGATTTCCAGCTGTTCTTTCTTGGAAAGGTTCTTAAATTCGCCGGCATCGACCCGGCGCTCCAGCCGCAGCAGATAATCGATTCGCTGCTTAATCGTCTGCCAGTTGGTCAATGTACCACCCAGCCAACGCTGGTTGACGAAGGGCGATCCGCTTCGCTCCGCTTCCTGCTGAATGGTCGCCTGCGCCTGGCGCTTGGTGCCCACAAAGAGCACCGTGCCGCCATCGGCCACATGGTCGCGGATCATATCATAATAGTCGTTGAGGAGCAGCATGGTCTGCTGCAAATCGATGATGTGGATCCCGCTGCGTTCGGTAAAAATGTACGGCCGCATCTTGGGATTCCAACGTCGGGTACGGTGCCCGAAATGGACACCCGCTTCCAACAGCTGTTTCATCGTAACTTTTGCCATCGTTCTTCTCCTGAATTGGGTTAGTCTTCCGCTCCGTTCAACCCGGAAACACACTGCAAATACCTGATCGTCATTCCCTTTGTCAGGCACACAGCACCCGGTTTACCGGTCCCGAAGCGTGTCGAATAAAAAAACTAGCAATTGGCGACCTGAAACGGCACCAATTGCTAATCATACCACACGAGGCTGGGTTCAATCAAAAAAACGCGCCGCTTACCTGCAGACGGTTGCCGTCTCTACTCGTCTTCCTCTTCATAGTCGACAAAGCGATAGCCAAGCCCGCGTTCCGTGAAAATATAATCGGGATTTGACGGGTCTTTCTCAATTTTTTTACGCAGATAGGTCACGTAAAGGCGCAGCAGGTGATTGTCGTTGATATACTCATGCCCCCACACCTTGGTGAGCAACGTCTCGTGGGGCACGACCCAGCCGGCATTCTGAATCAGATGATAGAGCAGTCGATACTCCGTAGGACGCAGGCTGATGCGCTCGCCATCCACGATCACATCGCGTCGTTGCAGGTCGACCTGTAGGCGATCATCGATCGTAATGATCTGCTTATCGGGCCGGCCGGGCGACTCGAAGCGGCGCAAGACGGCACGGATGCGGCTTGACAGTTCGCGCGGGCTGAAGGGCTTGGTGACATAGTCATCCGCACCCAGGTCCAACCCCCTGATGCGATCCTCTTCGTCGGCGCGCACGGTGAGCATGATCACGGCTGCGTCGCTCACTTCACGGATCCGCTTGAGCGTCTCAAAACCGTCCAGGCCAGGCATCTCCACATCTAATAGGACCAAGTCAGGATTGTGATCGCGCACCTTTTCCAGCGCCTGCAAACCGTCATTGGCCTCCAATGTCAGATACCCTTCCAGGTCCAGGTTCATCTTAATGAACCGCACCATGCGGGATTCATCATCTACCACGAGGATGGTCGGTTTGGGCGATGCCATGCTGTGCGCTCCTGCGTTTGGTGGTCATGTTGAAATTCTGGTGCAGCACGTCGTGAAGAGGTTTCCCTACTCTCTCTTGTACTTTGGCAAGTCCAGTGATTCGTAATTCAACCGTCCGACATCGGTCAGCGCATCGGCATCAATCTCGATCAAAATCGGATCGCCCGTAATAGGATCTGCGAGGAGAATCGACGTAGTCACGGCATCCAGGATGATGGCATAGGTGGCCGGCGGCACTTCCTCAATTGAAAAACGGCCCAAATCATCGCTCGTCGTCTTATAGGCATTGGCCGCGTCATAACCGGCAATGCGCGGAATGCCGTCGTCATCGAGGAGCACATCGGCCAGGGCTACCCTCATGTTCGAGACCGGAAGCGTCTCATTCTCATTCATGAGCATGATCCGTCCGATCACAGCACCGGTTTCCGTCGTCGTTTGGGCGTCTAGAGCCGGCGGTTCAGCAGCAATCGGTGTGGCCAGCGGTGACCCGCCATCACCCAAGGGCGAATCGGCCAGCGGAGATGCAGCCGCATCTTCTACGACGGCTTCGCCCTCTTCCACTGCGGCTTCGGTTTCTTCGGCTGCGGCCTCTTCGGCCGCTGCTTCCGTGGGCGTAGCTTCAGCTGGGGCTTCGGTTGCCGTTTCCGGCGCAACCTCGGCCGGCGCCTCTGTAGGCGCAGACGTAGCGGCAGTGTCGCTCGGCGCTGGCTGGCTGCGGCCGCAGCCAGCCAGAATAGCGACCAGTAAGATCAGAAGTAGAAGCAGTGCTTTACGGTTCATTGGATTCATAACCTAACAAGTCTGTAAATGGATCAGTAGTGAGCGTGCCGCAGATGCAGTCGATCTGCACTCAGCATAGTATGGCTTGCATCTAGCCGTGTATTCTATCCAATCTCAACATGAGGGCAAAACATTGAGCGGCTCGATGCAACTGCATCACCCGTACACAACCAATGAAAAAAGGGATGGCGTGTCGCCATCCCTTTTTCTGTTTTACTGGGCAAAGGACTTAGGGCGTTACGTTGATGGCCTCGTAGACCAGGAACTGGTCGCCAGTGCCGCCTTGCTGCAGCTGGTTGACCACGCCGACCAACTGGGCATTGGTGTCGCTGGCAGTACAGCGAGCGGAACCGATGTAACCGTCACTAATCTTGTCGTTCTGGATGTCGTTCAGGGCTGCGCCCGGAGCGATCGTACCAGAAACGGTGTAGGAGGTATTGGTGAAGGTGCAGTTGACCGTGGCGCTCGAGCTGCCCACGTTCTGCAGGTTGAAGCCCGTGAAGTAACCGCTGTTGCGGTCCATGATCAGCGGCATCACGACAACACTCGTGGCGGTAGCCGGGTCGAAGGAACCGTACGCCTCACCGTTGATACCGGCCAGCAGCTGGTTGCCGATGCCGACCAGAGGCTGGCTGGTGCTGTTGCCCGTAACGGCCGCCGAACCGATGAACCTGGCGCCCGGGGCACAGTTGGAGTTGCCGCCGTTGGCGAAAGCGGCCAGCGCAAAGGTGGCCGAAGCAGCGGGGGCGATCGTCTGGGTTTCAGTACAGGCGGTGCCGTCGGTCGACGGCGTGTAGCTAACCGTGACGTCGGTCGCCTGCGCACCGGCATTCTGAATCTGCAGACCGGTCTGGTAGTTGGCATTGTTGGCATTGATCAGCGGGAAGACCGGATCGGTTGCGCCGCCGGTGAAGCCTGTGTAGCTGAAGATGATGTCGCTGCTCTCCTGAATTGCAGCGGCAACGATCGGCTTGTCACTGCTAACCGTACCGGCGAAGACCGGCGAGGTATGGGTCTCGGCGTTCTGATAGTAGACAGCAGCAGCGCCAGGCTGGATCGTGCGCTCGGCCGCGGTGGTGCCATCACTATAGGTCACGTTGACGGTTGCTTCATCGGTGCTTGCGTTCTGCACGCTGAACCAAGTCGTGAAACCGCTGTTGTCCTTGTTGAGCAAGGGCAACTGCACTTCGTTGGCGCCGGCGCTGCGACCGACATAGGAAGCAGCAGCAGAGAAATCAGAGGACAGAATGTTGGAGATGGCAGCCACATTCTTATCGGAAGAGATGATGACCGAACCGCTAAAGCCGTCAGAGACGTTGCTCAGCGGGAAGTAGGTCTTGCTGCCATTGGCGCCGACGGTGTCGACAATATCACTGCCATTCTTGGTGCCATCCGGATTGTAGGCGGCCAAGGTAACGGTGGCCGGCTCATTCTGAAGGTTGGCAACCTGGATACCGGAAATATAGGCCGGGAACTTGGTGTTCTGCGCCATCGCGCCGGCGGTCAGGGCTAGGGCCAAGACCATCGCCAGCACCATGACAATAGGAAGGCGAAGCTTCATCTTCATGGTAATACTCTCCTTGTGCGGTACAGAATAAATAACTGATTGTTGCATTTGCACCCGTTTACGGATCAGTGCATTTGCCTTTTTCACAAGCCGCTTCAACATGACGGGCGATCGGACTAAACCGATCTCCGAATTGATTTGGCTGTCGTGTTTATAGTGTAAGAACCGGCGCCAGTAATATCAATACAACCTTTGGGGTATATTCAGCCGAACGGCGGATTTCAGGGGTCGCAAATGGTAGATTTTGGGTGCAAGACCGGTGCTACCGCCTACTCCATACGGGTTATTTTCTCTGGGGGCGGCTCGTCTTCACGCCAAATCAATGTGATTACGCCCAATCCGATCATTTCAAAGAGCATGACCAAAATTCGATTGAGAACGGCCACCAAAACGGCCAAAGACGAGGGCATTACCGCGCTCAGCAGCAGGCTCAAACCCACTTCGGTGAAGCCAAAATTGCTCGGCAGGAAAAAGACCAAGACGGACAGTGTGCCCACCAGCGTGAAGCTGGCGACAAAATATGGCAGTTGCGTCCACGGCAGCGGATAGACCGCATCTGCGATCAGATAGAGCACGCTGCCGCCCACCAGCCACAGTACAAAATAGAGCGCCAGCCAACGCACCAGCCGGCCATAAGGAATCGACGGCACGTCCGCCACCCCCAGACGCGTCAACAGCGCCTGAATGAGGCGCGGGTGCATGGCGATCAATCCCGCAATTGCAGCGCCGGCCAGCCCAAAGAAGTAGTAGCCGGGCAGGTCAGCCAGCACAAAGCCAGCCAGGCCCAGCGTCAAGAGCGCGCCCGACACCACGGTGATAATCAGTTCCAGCGCGCTGGCCGTGGTCACGAGGCGCACAGGATCGCCATGCTGACGATAGAGATAGCCCCGTCCGGCCACATACCAGACGGTGCCAGGCAGCCGGCGCGCCAGTTGCGAGAGCGCATAGTAGCGCAAATGAAGCCCCATGGGCACCTGGCTGCCCAATACGCGCATGATGTCGCCCCAAATGAAGGCCGCCAGAATCATGCCCGCGACCAGCAGTACCAACGCCAGCAAGAGATTGGACCAGGTAAGGTCCCAATCATAGGTGAGGAGTACTTCACGCTCGTTATAGAGCAGGGCGGCTAGAATTGCGCCGGAGACAAAGAGGGTCGCGAGGGTGATCAGCAGTTTCTGCCAGTGTCGCTCGCGAATGGCGCGTATCATGACCAGGGCAACATGGGGTAGTAGGTGCGGCGGGTGGCGATTCCGTTTGGTCGGCAGAGGAAGATAAAGTGATTGGCCAAGTTCACCGGCGTGAACGCGGCGACGGCCCCGCGCAAAGCTTTCTGCGGACGCAGCGCCGACCAGATCCAGTCGCGTCCCGTACGCGGCCAGCTGACTTCGCCCCACGGCACCACCCGCTCAACGCTCAGCCCGCCCATCTCCAACATCGTTTGCCAGGCAGCGCGGGTGCCATAGCGTTGGAGCGGCTGGCTATCGTCGAAGACCTCACCGGTCCGGCGCACATGACGAATGTTGCCCATGAGGCCAAACATGTTGGGCAGCAAGATACAGGCTCGACCAGTCGATTTGAGCACACGCGCCAATTCGCGCACGCCTAAGAGGGGGTCATCGTAATGCTCCAGGCTACCGATGCTCATCACACCGTCGACTGCGGAGGCGGGTAGCGGTATCAGCTGGCCATCGCCCACCACCCAGTCCGCACCAGGCGTGCCCGCCGCACCCAATTGCAGCCCCTCGAAAGAGAGGTCAAAGCCAATCGCATGGATACCTTGGTGGCTGGCGAGTTCGACCAGACGACCGTTGCCGCAAGCCACGTCGAGCAGCGAACTGCCGGGTTGCGCATCGAGCAATTCAATCAACCATAGGTAGAACGAATCGCGCATGAGCAGGTCGCGCGCCTGGTACATATCGTCATACGCATCCTGGATCGACTGGCCGTCATGGACGGCCTGATGGCGAATTTCCAACATAGAGTAGTCCTCGTCAAACGGTCAGTTTTGCAGCCCAAGCAGCAGCTACGCAGGCTTTTGCGCGGTTGTCACCAGCAGCGGACCCTTCCGCGTCACGCTCGATACATAAAAGAGCGGACCGCTGGCCAATCGCGTGAGCGGATTGTAGAGCAGGCGCGATGTCGTTGCCTGAGTCTTGGCCGAACGCCCGGCTGCCGTCATGCGAAAACGCACGCTGAGCGCGAAGGTCGGATAGCTGCCAATGTTGCTGCTCTCATCTATGATGTCGAAGTCGCGTTGGGTAAGCATCTGGCGCAACGTCTGGGGTGTGAAGACGTAGAGGTGACGCGGCGCATCGAGACCGGCCCACTCCTCGCCAAATAATGCTGCATCCCAACTATCCAAATTGGGCACGCGTATCAGCAGCAGACCGCCGGGGCGCAAGATCCGGTAGATCTCGGCCAGCGTGGCTGATGGATCGTGAAGGTGTTCCAGCACGTCCCACATGGAAACGGCGTCAAACGATGCATCCGGGAACGCCGCTTCTTCCAGCGTGCCGGCAATGACGTTAAGTCCGTGGCGGTTTCGTGCCAGCGCGGCTACGTCCTCGCTAAGCTCAACGCCCGTTGTCTCCCAGCCATTGCCTTTCATCCCCAGCATAAAGGTTCCCGCGGCACAGCCGATGTCGAGGAGCTGTCCAGGCGCCCGGTGGCGAGTAATGAAGCGGCACCGCTTCCGGATGCCATACTCCATGGCGCGTTGGAGCATGAAGTTCCGTCGCCCCTGGGTGATGTCTGCGTAGGGCTCGTATTCCGGCGGATAGTGTGCGCCAATCTCAGCCGGCGTCGGCCGCGGGTTCTGATAGACCAGCCCACATTCGGTGCATTGAACCAGCGTTGCCGTCACCCCCGGTCGATCGAGGAGCAGATCGGGCACAACGGCATAGGGCCGGTTGGCGGCTGAACCGCACAGATTACAAACAACGGTTTCCATAGAACTCTGTGACTCTCATCCATTCTTGCGGATTTCATCGGTGACAGGCTCATCCTGCCAAACGTTGGGGCCAAACCAGCCTGTGAGCCAGGCACGCCACGTCGGCTGTAGCAGCGCCCAGCGCCCATGAAGCAGATCGCCGAGACTTAGCATGGCCAGACGCAGCAGCGTGAAGGACCAAAGCAGTAGTTGCTCCGGGCCCGAGCTATGGCGGCGGTAGAAGCGAATCTGATTGCAGGTGCGCCAGTAGCGGGCCTGCGGATGGTAGACGCCAGTGCTGCGTGACACCTTGTGCAGCATCCCGGCGCGCGTGGCGCAGGCCAGTTGAAAACCGGCAACCTGCGCGCGCCGGCAGAAGTCGGCGTCTTCCGCATACATAAAGAAATGCTCATCGAGCAAACCAATCCGCTCGAACACTTCTCGATGCACGAGCAGCCCGCACGCCGTCAAATAGTCAACCGGTTCCACGGCCGGCAAATTGGGCGGGACCAGGTCGTTGCGCAGCACGCTGCGCGTTATGAGCGTCCCGGCCACGGCACGATCGCCCAGGGCCCAAATCCGTTGCGGCTCATCGTGAAAGAGAATGAGCGGACCCAGCAGGCGGTGGCTGGGCAAGTTTTCGGCTACCATCATAAGCTGGGTCAAGAAATCCGCGTCTACTACCGTATCGTTATTGGCCAGCAACACCCACTCAACGCCGTCAGCCAACGCACGCCGGATGCCCAGATTGTTGCCGCCGGAGAAGCCGAGATTTTCGACACTTTCAATCAGCGTGATGTCAGCGCCGAAGCGGGTCTGAAGCCGCGCAACCGAATCATCCGCCGACCCATTATCGACGACGTAGATCCGCCCGGGCGCCATGCCGGTCGCCAACAGCGAATCGATACAGGCCGCGGTTTCATGGGCTAGATTCCAATTCACGACGACAGCGCCCACAGCCGGTGTCGCCCGTTCGCCTTGCCACGTCATCACTTCAGTATACTGTGGGAACGGAAATTTCTCTGAATCGGCGCGTGACTGACAGCAACAGCCTACTACGGACCGGCGCAAAAGAAGCCACAGTCCGGATGCCTGGGGTCGCCCACGCCACCAGATCCTTGGGGAGGCTTTGCTGGCAAGCCGGCAGTGAGGACGCAATGGGAGACCTTGGACCTTGGATACTGGCGACGAAGCCCGCCGGGCAGGAATGCCTGGGCGATGTCATGGCGAACGGTCCGGGATTGACGGCAGATGTCCGAGATCAGCCGTGAGCAAAGATCGGAATCCAGCAGCAGGCTTTGCCGACAATGATCGGCTGGCCGGCCTTTCCCCCAAGATTGGGGGCCAGGGGCTGACCATCGATTTGGCGACGCGTCCGCGCTTGGGCATACTACAGCGGTTTCGGGGCGCGTTGGCTGTGCCCATTTTATCCCAGCCCGCCGGTACCTGTTGGCGACGGGCACGCTGAAAGAACTTATGCGCGTTCTTTTTCTGACCGGTCGTGAAGTCGAGTATGCCCGCAACCAGGTGCTGCTGGCGGCGTTCGAGCGCTTCGCCGACGTAGACGTCGTGGCGCGGACGCAGAAGCCGGGCTCACTCCTCGCCAATAGTGCCGCCATCACCGCCCAGGCCGCGCCCCTTCTCTTGCGCAACCCCTATGACTTGGTCTTCGTCGGCTTCTACGGCCACCTGATCATGCGCATGATTGCGCCGCTGGTGCGCAGCCCCCTCCTCTTCGATGCCTTCGTCTCGACCTACGACACGCTCTGCTTCGATCGGCAGCTCTACGCGCCCGACTCGCCCATGGGCCGCGCGGCCTTCAGTCTGGACCGCGCCACCGCACGCCAGGCGGATCGGGTATTGCTCGACACGCAGAGCCACGTCGCCTATTTTGTTGAGACATTTAGCGTGGCGGCAGAGCGCTTCCGCGCCGTGCCTGTGGGATGCAGCGACGCAATCTTCACGCCCGCGCCGCTGCCGCCTCCGCGTACGCAGCTCGAAGTACTCTCCTACAGCACCTTCCTGCCTTTGCATGGCATGGACGTCATCCTCCACGCCGCGGCGCAGGTACAGGATGAGCCGCTGCGCTTTCGCTTCATCGGCGACGGCCCGGCTTACGGCGAGATTGTGGCGCTGGCGGACCAACTCGGGCTGCGCAACGTGCGCTTTGACCGGCCGGTGCCGCCCGTTGAGCTGGCCGCCTGCATTGCCGAGGCCGACCTCTGTCTGGGCGGGCACTTCTACGCCGGCGGCAAGGCCGGGCGCGTCGTGCCCGGCAAGATCTACCAGATGCTGGCCGTGGGGCGTCCCGTGATTGCCGCGGACGCGCCGGGCAACCGCGAGCTGCTCACCCACGGCGAGAGCGCCTACTTCGTGCCGCCGGCCGACCCCACAGCATTGGCCGCGGCCCTGCGCACGCTCGCCCACGACGAGGGCCAGCGCCACGCATTGGCCCACGCCGGCCGGGCGCGCTACGTCACCGCAGCCAGCGAAACGGTCATCACCCGGCAATTGCGCCAGATTGTCAACGAAATGCTGGCTACTTGACGTTTGTCCTTATGGAAAGAGGACAGATGTCACTGTTGGCCGGCCGGCTTATTGGCTAGACTGCCTCCATTGAGAAATTCATCCTGATAAATCTTCAACAATACTATTCGTAGTCCGAGATTCATCTTATAGAACGGATATCCAGCAAATATGTCCAAAGGTTACCTATACTGGAACGATGCTGATTGCCTTCCTGATGACTCACCCTTCTCCTTTCGAAACATTCATAAATATTGGTGCCTATTTATACTGACATTCTGGAACCCCAAGACTCTTCGGTCATATATTGATTATCTACTGATGTCAGATGATCAGTCATGGCGACTTCGCTATGTTGCTATGCACTACATAGTTTCGATATTTGTATGTATCTTCGCGGCGATTGCCCATCAGTTGGCCATAAACTTGTTTTCAGTCAATCAACAATTTACATTTATCACTTTCATTATTCCATACTCATGTGCCTGGGCAGTCCTAGCGACTATACCAGTCATCTGGACGTGCTGGGTTCTGAATCAGTTTGGATGGATCACGGCGCTTCTTCCCGGCAGCTGTCTGGTAAGTACTATTTCATATGGAACCTTTTTCTTGACTATTGACCCTTCCATTTCCAGTAGAATGGAAATTTTGGTAAGTTCTGCCGCAATAGGTCTTGTACTTGGGATTTTGGCGAGCCTCATTCTCCCAGAACTGGACTCTGGCATTCGAAGTATCGCTGAACTCCTCATGACCTCACCCTTTTCGGCTATGCTTTCAGTGATTACCGTAGAGCTTGCCCTAAACGCGACTGATGCTATAAACGTACGCGCTGAACGAATCGACTACTTGGCGACAATAGTACTCGTCACCGTAGTATCCTACATCGTAGCAGGAATTCGGCTGGATGACTGGATATTAGGCATGCTTAGAATGCGGTGGGGTTCAAACGACATTTCTCCAGTTTCGCATATCACGCCTATACCTATTCCCGGACTTAGATCAAGGCTTTCACGTCAAATCTACAAAGACTGGGTATCGGGAATAGAAACGTCAGAAATGCTCTGGGTATCAACTCAACAGCAAATTACCATTGTAAAATCTATCTATGACTGCCTCTTACGAACCGAGCCAAAGGATCTAATTCCAAAGATTCAATGCCTTGGCGACAGTAGATTCTGGACGCTCAATGGGTTTGTCAGGGGATATAGGCTTCGGTATTTCTCTTTACAGAGATTAGTGCCGGGTTGGTCGAAGGCGCAGGAGGAACAGGTTTTCCAACTGTTTGATTCACTAGACGCATCTAGACATAATGCAATACAACGTACAACTGCTCTTATCGATCTCCTATTGGTTAATGAACGACAAGGACTCGCACCCTCAGCTGACGTAGTATCACTGTTATCAAAGGCGGCGACGGTAGACCCTAAGATTGAGTCAATTAACCTAATCATATCCGATACTGCTGCTCTTACAAGCGCTTTCAGCGACCTTGCGTCGGCTGATATTTTTCGTATCGTGGACTTCGAGAAACCAAAGTCTCACAGCACTTATCTTCACTCCGAATCCTGGAATCTAGTAGACCAGTTATGGAATATTCTTGAGATCACGCAGCTATATCACTATTGCACCTCGTCTCTAAATAGACGTCAGATCTTAGCAATTGCCAGAGAATGGCTCAACGTGCTGCAGAGCAATGTGCAATCGATTGATGCTGAGATAGCTCCGCTCGCTGAACAGGCAATGATTTTCTGGCATCAGGCGATCGACCAAGAACTCGTTCGATACATGATTCAAAAACCGAATTCTCTACCAGAATTACCACTGCCGATGAATAATCCGTACGTCTACGCGGAACCTTTATGGAAGCAAAAACAGCTATTGTCACGAAAATCTGAGTTGGACACAATTCAGGAATGTTGGGAATCTGAACATGCACGCACCTTAAATATTATCGGGCCAATTTTGGCAGGCAAGACGTCCCTTATCAAGGTCGCTACAAGTTCTTTTGAGCATCGAATTCGACCCATCTTCGTTAGTATCGAACACCTAAATACAGAAAATTCAGGCATTTCACGCATTGCGTACGCATTGTGTGATGCTTTGCAGGAGGAAGATGGACGGGAAGACAAGACTACGAATCAGTCACAGATATGGTATGAGCCCTTTCGCACAGTAGAGCGACTTTTGAGGCAAAAGTGTAAAGAGTTAGTAGGAAAAAATCGAACCTTAGTTCTAGTGCTTGATGATTTTGATTACGCGGAGTACATACTTGAAGAATCTTCTGATTTGGATCGATTTATCAGATTCCTTCATCATCAGTCAGAATTCATCCCAAATTTTGCCTTGGTAATTGTGGGAAATATTGCAAGCACTAGCCTCTATCAAGAACTCAGAACAGCTTCGGCGCGCTTCACACAAGTGGTGATTGCAGATTTATGGAATGGCAATAACGACAATGATCTCTCGAGTCTGCTCCATACCCCGTTAGACGGGTTCCCGTTTAGGTATTATCCTTCTGCCATCGCCCGTATCGCAGAGTTGACAAACGGGAACCCATACCTTGTCCAATTGGTTGGATGGCATGTCTATGATCAATTTACTCGAAAGCAGAATCAGAAGAGGTCAAGTAAAATCGAAGGACGTGAAAAACCTTATGATCCTCTATTTACCGTTTCCAATGTCCAGGATGCGATCGTTCGACCACTTTGTATCGAAGGACAAAAGTACTTTTACCGCAGGTTATTATGGAGCTTCAACGAGGAAGATCAGGATACTGTAGATGAAATTCTAGACCTTTTTCGAGGATCACCAAGGTTAAGAAAGCAAGAAATTGTAGATTTTATATGCCCAACCAAATCGAACTCGACTACACCACCATATTCAGCTAGCACCCAAAACTCCAACCCGAAACCAGAAGATGTAATAGAACTAATTGATCGGTTGACGAGTCACGGGGTACTTAGCAAACCAGACCCCATGATCACCCTCAAAATGGATATTTTGCGCTATATCCCACCTGACTAAGCCTTGTCGAGGTGGGACGCTCTTGGATCTGACCTGTTTTAGTAGTGCTTAGGTATTCTTAATGTCACTCATCGCATCATGTAGTCCATTAGAGTGGGTGCCATCGTATTGGTCAATATGTCGGATTCTGCAGTACATGGGTACAACTCCATGGAAGATTTAGTCCAGAATTCCCCTACTTTGATTCCTACAGTGCATCTTACGTCTTATTCCTTTGTCAATTCGGAGAGCTTACAGTGACAACTGAATATCTTGACTTAGAGTTGGAAATCGGTGGAGGCGACTCGTATGAATATGAATTAGTTATCCGTTCTCCAGTCGGTACAGAACGCGGAATACTTCAGTTCGGTCTCGAACAAACAGAGCTAGAAAATCTGCTGCTTGCTTTTCAGAACGCATTACTGCGTTCTGGACACTCCTATCGCAAAACACTAACTTCTGAAGAAAAAACCATACAAACCTTCGGATGCAGGCTATTTGAAACACTATTTCACGGCAACTTTCGTCCCATGTATTATGAAAGCAAACGCGTTGCAGAGGCTCAGGAAAAGGGCTTGCGAATCAAGCTGCATATTGTTGCCGCCGAGTTGGCCGCCATACCATGGGAATATCTATATGACGAACGCGAACGCGAGTTCATTTGTCTATCTCACAAGACTCCGATAGTCCGTTACTTAGAGGCACCTCTGAGACATCAATCCATTGCGGTCTCGACGCCTTTACAGATTTTGGGAATGGTCGCCAGTCCCAGTGATCTGCCGCAACTAGATATTGAAAGGGAAAAGGATCAATTAGAAAAGTCAATTGCAGGTCTTAGGGATGCTGGACAGGTTAAATTAACGTGGCTACAAGGTGGTACTTCGCTAGAACTTGCTAATGCTATGGGACCAGAAGGGAATTCGTGGCACATCTTTCACTTTATTGGTCATGGAGGTTATGACACAAATGCGGATGAAGGAACTCTTGCACTCTGCAATTCATCAGGACAACAAGAATTATTGTCTGCTACGAAACTCGGCCGAGTACTTTGCGACCATCGAACACTTCGTTTAGCTGTGCTAAACATGTGCAGTGGAGCTCACGCAAGCCAGGACGACATATTCTCAGGCGCAGCAACAACGTTGGTGCGACGCGGCATTCCGGCAGTAGTAGGTATGCAATATCAAATAACGGATGAAGCCGCTATTGAATTCGCTAAGCATTTCTATGGTGGTGTAGCGCGAGGACTTCCACTAGACACAGCTGTTGCAGAAGCGAGAAAAATCATTAGCCTTGCTCCAGGGAACTCACTAGAATGGGGAGTACCTGTTCTCTTCCTGCAGACAAGTAATGGAGAATTATTCAGTACTTCACGTCCGACTTCCGACACAACGAATAGCAGTCCTGCGAAATTGAAAGTCAACGCATCTGACTACGCTGTGAAGACATCAGCTTACGACTCCAATATTGAAGTTCTGTCAAGTGGACAGCGTGGAGAATTGATTGCAGCAATCATCGAAGCATACCCATCTTGGTCAACATTCAGCAAAATACTAAGTCGTGAATTCGGAGAAAATGTCGATAGTGTAGTCAACCAAGGAAACATATCAGAGAAGACATTTGACCTCATATTTTGGGCTGAGCAAACAGGCGGGCTCGAAAGACTTGTCAAAACGGTTTTTCAATACAGACCAGAAAATACTAGATTGCATTTGATAGCATCATCTATATTAGACGCGAGTTCAATAAACGCATTGACAACCGAGTCTCAGCACGCTTTGCAGCCAATTGAGTTTGAGTGGATAACTGTTCCAAACGGTGGTTTTGAGATGGGAATTACTCCAACAAGCAATACTAGAGTTTTCACTCAGGAAACACCTCGGCACACCATAGTCTTACCTGAATATCAAATCTCTCGTTTCCAGGTGACAAATCTGCAGTACCGGCAATTTATTGAGGAGACAAATCATAATTCGATGGCTGGCAAAAAGAAGCAGTCCATTCTTGAAGAAGAACTTCAGAAGCCAGTAGTGTTCGTTTCTTGGTACGATGCTAAAGCATTTTGTGAATGGGCCAGTGTCTTACTACCAAGTGAGCCTCAATGGGAGAAGGCAGCGAGAGGAGTAGATGGACGACGCTTTCCTTGGGGAGATAGTACACCGACGGCCAAACACTGTAATTTTGCTGAACACGAATCAGGAACGACAGTTGTAGGAAGCTACTCACCCGCTGGAGATAGCCCGTACTCTGTTGCCGACATGGCGGGAAACGTTTGGGAATGGACAAACAGCTTATATAAAGGATATCCGTATGATTCACTCGATGGACGAGAGAACGAGACCTCACAAGATCGCCGTGTTTTGCGCGGTGGATCATGGCGCAACGAAGCTGATGAAGTTCGTTCCTCAAATAGATACTCAGCCAGGCCAACTTTGTCTACCGGATACGTTGGCTTTCGTGTTGTCAGGATCAGGACTTGATCTCGGATAGTCAAAAGGCGAAATATCGATCACTTACGCCTTTTCCCCGCCATCGCCAATAACCCCGCCTCAAACGCGTCCGTGGCCTGCGCCCAGTCGTAGCGGGCGGCGGTGGCGCGGCCGGCGGCGACAAACGCCTGCGCCAGCGCCGGCTCGTCCAGCAGGCGCGCGGTCGCCTGGGCCAGCGCAACCGGATCGCGCGGCGGGACCATGAGACAGTTCTCACCCGGCCGCGCATAGTCGCGCACGCCCGATGAGTCGGTCAGCACCACGGGCGTGCCGCAAGCCATGGCCTCCAATGGCGGGTAGCCCAGCCCTTCCCCCCACGAGGCCGAGAGAAAGAGCTCACTACTCCGATAGAGTGCGGCCAGTTCCTCATCCGCAGGCGCCAGGTGAAATTCCACCGGCGCAGCTGTGGCCAGCTCGCACGGCTCCTTGGACGCCACCACCAACAGCAGATCCGCATAGTCGGCGCTGAGCCTGTCGGCGGCGGCCAGCACTTCGCGCAGCCCCTTGCGCGGCCGCATGTCGCCCACGTAGAGCAGGCGCCGCTTGCCGTCCTGCAGGTCGATGCGCGGCTGGTCAAAAAAGAGCTCGGCCCGGCCCAAGCCGCCGCGGATGGTGTCAACGGGCGCGCGGGTCTGGCTGCGCACGGCGTCGGTCAGCGGCTGGGAGATGGTGAAGATGCGGTCGAAGAAGCGCGGTGCGTTGTTCAGCAGCCAACGCTCCGCACCGCGGCCGGCGAACATCTCGGGGTAATCCATGTAGAGCCAGCCGCGTGGCGTAGCCCGCCCCAGCGTGGCCAGCAACACGGGCAACACCGTGGGCGTATGGGTGGCGATGACGACGTCAGCCGGGGGGATCGCAGCGCGCAAGCTCTCGGTCAGGCCAAGCAGCGCGTGGGGCGCACGGCCGGCGGGCACGCCTTGCTTTGCCTCGACGACAGTCACGGCGGGATCGAGGTGTGCGGCCATGCGCGGATCGGTTGAGTTTGCGGGTGTGACCAAGGAAATGTGATGGCCGCGGGCAGCAAGCCGGTTGGCATACTCGGCCACGAGCAGGACGCCGCCCGAAAGGCCCAGGGAGGAAAGCACAAAGGTGCTATGCATGACAGAGGCTTAGAAGCGAGGGACAAATGAGTCGATATCGTCCGTCGCTGTCCCGTCCTCCACGTCATCGGTCGAGGCAGTCTCGTCGTCGGGGGGCTCTTCCAGCTCCACTTCAAGCCGGCGAATTCGCATGAGCGATTCTTCCATGATCCGGCGGTTGAAATTCACCAGATCGGCCAGCACGCCAATCAACAGAATCTGAAAGCCGACGATCAAGAGAATCGCCGCCAGAATCAGCGACTGAATGTGACCGCCGCCGGCGCCGGTGAGGTAGAAGTAGACAAAGCGCACGCCCAGAGCAAAGCCGGCCAGCAGGGAAATCGCGCCCAGCGTCAAAAAGACGCGCAGGGGCTGATAGAGCGTGTAGGCGCGCATGATGGTGACGCTGGAATTGGAGAGGTAGTGGGGCAGGTTGCGCATGAGGCGCGACGGTCGCGTCGGCGGGTTGGTGCGAATGGGCACGAACTCCATGGCCGTGTTGCGCGCCCCGGCCTGAATCAGCGTCTCCAGCGTGTAGGAGTAGTCACTGAGCACAATCGTTTGCAGGGCAGCGTCGCGCGTGTAGGCGCGGAAGCCGGACGTTGCGTCGGGCGTTTTCACCCCGGCGGCCCGGCCCACCACCCAACTGCCTAATCGCTGCAGGTTGCGTTTGATGGGGGAGAAGACCTTCAGGGTCCCCACGCCGCGATCGCCAATCACCACCTCGGCGCGACCGGCCAGGATTGGTTCTACCAGCAGCGCAATATCGGCGCCGACGTACTGGTTATCGGCATCGGTGTTGACGATGATGTCGGCGTTGCGCCGCACGGATGCTTCCAGACCCGTCATGAAGGCCTTGGCCAGACCCCGATTCTGGCGATGGCGCACGATGTGATCGACGCCCAGCCCAGCCGCGACAGCCGCGGTATCGTCCGAACTGCCGTCGTCGATGACGAGCACCTCGATCTCATCCACGCCGTCGATAGCGCGCGGCAGTGCGGCCACCGTCTCCGGCAGCGTTCCAGCCTCGTTATAGCAGGGAATCTGGATAATCAACTTCATTTTATAGCGCGGAGCGGGGAGCGGGGAGCGCAGAATGGTTACGAGATCGCTTCACATTCCGCGCTACGCGCTCCCCGCGCCGCGTTCCTCTACTCCTTTGGCTTGCGGTTGAACATGCCGCCGAGAAAAAGTTGGCGCATGAAGCCCGGCTGACCGTCAACGTCCTCCAGAGCGGGCGCCGCGCCGTCCCACTGCTTGAGTTCGGCCTGCGCTGCCCAATGCTCCCGTTCGTTTACTGCTTCCCGGAGCTGGGTCAGCAGCGGGTTGTCCTCGCCATCAGCCGGTTCGGCTTCCAGCATCGTCTTCCACTCGGCCAACTCGCGCTGGAGCTGATCGATGCGCATAACCAGGCCGGCGCGATTGGTTTGCAACGCGGCATAGAGTTGATCGCCGCTGCCGCTGAGTTCGGTCGCCTGGGCGAAGGAGCGCCCTGCCAGCCGTTTGGTCTCGGACCAGCTGGGCGACGATGCGCTCATGCGCATCAGGGCTGCGGCCACAAGTTGGGGCAGCTGCTCCACGCCCGCCATAATGCCGTCATGTTCGGCAGCATCGACGTAGAAGGGTTTGGCGCCCAGTCGCTCGGCAAGATCGCTGGCCAACTCCACCGCGTCCGGATCGGTGGTGAGGCTGGGGGCAATGCAGAAGGTGGCGCCGTCAAAAAGATCGGCCCGGGGCGTGAGCACACCGCCAACGCCGACCACGATCGGATGCCCGACGACAAAGTGGACGGCGTCGGCCAATTGCGCATCGGCGATCGTCATTGCCGGCTGCATGATGTTGGTCAAAGCCAGCACCAGTGTGTCCGGACGCAACCCCTCGCGCATGTGGCCGAGCAGATCGTCCAGTTCGTTAAGCGGGACGGCCAGTACGACCAGGTTGGCATCCTCATAGGCGCGGTGCAGGTTCCACTCGGTGCGATTGACCGCGCCGGCTTTCTTGGCCGCAGCCGTTGCCTCCGGATCTTTGTCATGGCCGACGATTTCAAAGTCTCCCGGCATGCGCTGCAAACCCAGGCCGACGCTTGTGCCGGTCAGACCTAGGCCGATGATTGAAATAATTGGCTTTGCCATGATGGTCTCCTCTTAATTGCGTTCGTCTGCCCACTGCAGGGCAGCGAGTAAGGTGCGTTTTTCGCCGAGCGACGGCAACACTTTATCTTGATGATGTGCGATGAGCCAGCAGGTTAGTTCGCTGCAGCCGCTCTCCCTTGCCCAGGCTGCGCCGATGGCCGGATGGTCGAGCTGTACGTGCAGCGCATAGCGCCACCCGCGTGCCGGATCGTCCGCAGCTTGACTGGCGAGCAGAGACGGCGTAAGCCATTCGGCCAAAACGATGGGACCACGCAGCCAGAGCTGAAGCCGCACGCGAGCCTCATCGGCCGCGGCTTTGCCTACGTCATGCAGTAGCGCGGCCTGCGTCAGGTCGGGCGACTCATAGCCGGCAGCACGCAAAGTCTGGACCACGTTGAGCGAATGACGCTGGGCATCGACCGGAAGCCGGGCAAAAAGGGCTGCGCCCTGGGGCGAAAGCCATTCGCTAACCTGACGCCGCTCTTCATCGCTGACGGAGGCCGTCAACCCACGCAAGAATTGCCCCACGCGATACGGCGCCCGTTGCCAGCCCGGCCTGGTTGGCAATGGCGCGGACGGCCAGCCCACCGGCGGCTCCTGCCCATATCCCGTCTTCAAATCCCCGCCATTCATCAGCCAAGTCCAAAAAGTATGCTCATAATGAACTGGGTCGGCACAGTGATCAGCGCCGGAGCCACGAAGATGATCGCAAAGAGGATGATTATGCCAAACTGGGCAAGCTGCGCCCGCAGACGATAGGTATCACCCGGTATCAATGCAAATAGAACGTGGGAACCGTCCAGGGGCGGTACGGGAATCATATTGAAGACGAAGAGCAACACATTGATGTAGACAAACGAATAAAGAAACTGCGCCATAAAAGGCGTCTCCGACACGCCGACGCGCAGCAGCGCCGCGCCCAGCACGGCCATCAGCAGGTTGCTCAGGGGGCCGGCAATGGCAACCAGGATCGAGCCGAGCTTGGGGCTGATGTCAATATTGCCCGGATTCCACTGCACGGGCTTGGCCCAGCCAAAACCGGCAATATAAATCATGATCGCACCTACCGGCGCAATATGAACCAGCGGGTTGAGCGTATAACGTCCCTGCAATTTGGGCGTGTCATCGCCTAACGCAACTGCCGTCGCGGCATGGGCAAACTCATGAACAGGCAGGGCGATAAAGACGATGGCTGTTGCAGCCAGTAGCCACGAAGGGTCGAGAAAACGCGCCATTGGTGAGCACCCAGTAGAGCAGCAGGGCGCCAACGCCCCCCACCATGATGCGCTCATTGCGGCCAAGACCGTTCCACCAGGCGCCAATCGAACCAACATTCATAAGAGTTTTTTCCTCCGAGGCCATCTGACAATGGCCGATTCTTCATGCAATTCAACGGCTGATTATAGCATGCGCTGAACCCAGGTCCACAATAATTTGAGATCCGGCGCACGGAACCGTCTGGCCCGAATTGTGGTTCCTACCCCATTCCGTCCCGCGCACGCGACAAACAAAATTACTTGTCTGAGGCTGCACCGGGCCGTATAATGACCTTCACATATATCGTATAGAAAGATGTAAGGTAGGAATGTCCGAACGCTTCCGAAGGCGCCCCGATCAGCCGGCAGCACCGCAGGGCCAAAACCGCACACGACAGTGGCTCTGGGGCGCGCTTGCCGGTCTGGCACTACTGCTGTTGGGCGCTCTTCTCCTCTGGCAACCGTGGCAGACTACCCATGATGTCAGCCTCGGTCCGCAACAACACGTCGAAACCCTCAATCCCAAGATAGGCGTTCACACGCGTCTGACCGATGAAGTGGAAGAGTGGAAGATCAAGCGCACGCTGGAAATGGTGCGTGAGATGGGCTCGCCCTGGATCGTCGAATACTTCCCCTGGGCCTACATTCAGCCGGAACCGGACAGGTGGAAATGGACGCACAGCGACCAGGTCATCCAGCACGCCGATCGCCAGGGACTGACGACGATTGCGCGCCTTGGCTTTGTGCCCGAGTGGGCGCGCCCGCCAGAGACGACGCCCCTCTATCTGGACGAGGAACAGTTTGAAGCCTTTGGTCACTTTGCGGCCGAATTCGTCAGCCGTTACGCGGCCGAAGTCGACCATGTAATCATCTGGAATGAGCCGAATTTGGCCCTGGAATGGGGCTACGAGGCAGTCGATCCCGCCAAGTATGTAGAAATGCTGCGCGTGGTCTATCCAATGATCAAGGCGGCCAATCCCGATGTGCAGGTGCTCGCCGGCGCCTTGGCCCCCACGCTGGCTCCGCCCGGTTCAGAATGGGGCATGAACGACCTTGACTACCTCCAGGCCATGTATGATGCGGGCGCAGCCGACTACTTTGATATCCTCGCCATTCACGCCTACGGCTGGCACTTTCCACCCGACGAACCGGCCGCGGCCGACGCGGTCAACTTTCGTCGCTCTGAACTCTTGCGCGAGATCATGGTGGCCAATGGCGACGGCGACAAGACGACCATGATCACCGAGGGCGGCTGGAACGACCATCCGCGCTGGACCCGGGCCGTGCGTCCCGGACAGCGCATCGCCTATACCGAGCAGGCCTACGAGATTGCGCAGCAGGAGTGGCCGTGGATGGAGGCCGTCGCCATGTGGGCCTTCCGCTATCCGTGGGATCAGAAGAGCTACCAGGATTACTTCACCTTTGTGCGCACAGACTTTGAACCAAAGCCGATCTACGAAGAGTTGCAGCGCTATGCGCGTGAGGGATTGGCCGCTCCATTAGGGGCAAATGAAACCAACGAGGCCGCCCAGGACGAGCCCAATGCCGACGTGGCGGATGAGGCCGGCGGGGGGCTTGAATAGCTATGGATGACATGCTGCGCCAGCGTCGATTCTGGGTCATCATCATGATTGGCCTGATTCTTGGCCCGCTGGTCGCCTGGCTGACCGGACCAGGTCGCAGCCCGTTGAGCTTCCTGCCCGGCCAGGATCAAACCTGGCGTGCGGTGGAAAGTCGGGGCGTGTGGCGCGTGGGGATGGACCCTAGCTTCCCGCCGTTTCAGTCGCTGGATGACGAAGGTCGCCCTGTTGGCTACGACGTCGACCTGGCGCGGGAGATGGCTGCAACCTGGGGCGTCGAGGCCGAAATCGTCGCCGTCGGTTTTGATAGCTTGCTAGATGCGCTGCAAACGGGCAAGATTGACGGCGTGATCAGCGCATTGCCCTACGATCCACGCGAGACCAAGGATTTCCGCTTCTCCGAGCCCTACTTTGAAGCCGGCGTGCGCCTGGCCGTGCCCACGGGCTCCGCGATCACCGGCATCGAAGAACTGGCCGGCCGCAACCTGGCGGTAGAATGGGGCAGCAGCGGCGACATGTTGGGTCGCCAACTCCAGCGCGAGGGCATCGCCGTGACGTTGGCCCCCTACCCTGCGCCAGACGAAGTGATTGCTGCGCTGGCTGCAAGCAGCGCCGAAACAGATGCCGGGGTGGATGCTGCCCTGGTCGACAACATCACGCTGCGCGAAGCCCAGGGTCAGGGGGCGGCCATCGTCGCAATCGGCCCGCCGCTGGAAAGTAGCCCTTATGTCATCGCTTCGCCCTATCGCGCACCCGAAATGGCCGCGCGGATCAACGCAGCGCTGGCGGAACTAAACGAAAGCGGACGTTTGGCTGAACTGGAAGCGCGCTGGTTCGGTCGCGTGACGCAGGAAGCCGCGCAATCCACACCTGAACCCGTCTCAGAATAAGGACAGACCGGCATGCCGTCGATTGAACCAGTGAATCTGCCCACCTTTCACACCCTCGCGCCACAGGATGCCGAGCGCGTACGAATCGGTCTCTGTTCGGATACCCACGTGTGGATCGACGGCGTCAACAATCAGGGCAGCGAGGGCAATCTGCAACTGGTGGGTGAATCGGTTGCATTGCTCAACACCTTATTGGATGAACTGTCGGCCAGTGAACTCGACCTGGCCATTCATCTTGGAGACTTCACGTGTGGCGGCGGCTATTTTGGCATGACGTCGGCAGAGTTCTATCGCGCGGCCGATCTCAGTCGCGCAGCGTTTGAGCGCATAGCGACACCGATCTTTGGCCTGCCCGGTAACCATGACTGTCCGCCCGGAGGAGAGAGTTGGCGCCATGTGGAGGAACAGTGGGGGCTCTTGCCGGGACTGGGTCTGACGCTCGATACGCCCTTCGCCCGCCTGATCTTGCTGAATGCCCAAGGGCACTCGCTGGCGCAGGTCGAGGCTGCACAGCCTGATGACCCGATCTACGGTTGGGTCAACGACGCGGAGATGGCGCGCTTGGATCGTGCGCTGGCCGGCGCGGATGATCGTCCCGTCTTGCTCTTCGTTCATCAGTTATTGCAGCCCTGGCGCGGTCCGCGCAAGTGGGCGGACTTCTATCTCGTGCAGAACGCGCCGGCCGTATTGGACGTGTTGGCTGCACACGACAATGTACGCGCAGTCTTTCAGGGTCACGCACACATGTTTGAAGTTCATACCGACCTGCTTGACGCCCGTCCATGCACCTTCGTGATCACGCCGTCGGTGGTCGAATACCCTTTGGGATGGCTGGAACTGGAACTCACCGCCGATGAATTGACTGTAGCGTTGCGTCGGTTGCCGCACCCCATGTTGCAGCAAGAGACGTTGAACAGTGGCTCCGGCCAGGACTGGCGAGCCGGACGAGCAGACTGGCAGACGTTCACGATCGACCTAGCATAGAAAGGACCGGCCTGTGGAACCGGGCAAACCGTTACAGGTGGGGGAACTGTACCACCGCTGCGATCCGGCCCAATTTGACTTCGCCACCACCGCCGAAGTCGGCGAGTTGGAGGAATTCATCGGCCAGGAGCGAGCAACCCATGCCATTCAATTTGGCATCCGCATCGATCGTCAGGGGTACAACATTTACGCACTGGGGCCAATTGGTGCGGGCAAAAACACGCTGGTGCATCGCTTCGCCGAAGAACGCGCAGCACAGGAGCCGCCGCCAAGCGACTGGTGCTACGTCAACAATTTTGACGAATCATCCAAGCCAAATGCGTTGGAATTGCCGACCGGCATGGGCAAGGTCTTCTGCGATGACATGGCTCATCTGGTCGACGAGCTACAAACGGCGCTCTCCTCCGCCTTCGAAAGTGAAGAGTACCAGGCACGACGCCAGGGGCTGGAAGCCGAATTTCAGGAACGGCAACAGGAAGGACTTAAAACGGTTCAGGATCAGGCCAACGAGCGCAATTTGACCCTCTTACGCACCTCCAGCGGCTTGGTTTTCGCCCCCACCCAAGAGGGTGAAGTGATCGAGCCGGATGCCTTCGAACAGCTGGCTGACGAAGAGAAGGAGCGGATCCAATCCGAAATCGAGGTCTTGCAGGAGCAACTCCAGAAGATTCTCTATCAGGTTCCGCGCTGGGAGCGTGAGTTTAACCAGCGTTTGCGCGATCTCAATCGGGAAGTCTCCAGCTTCGTCCTCGAAGACTTGCTCAACGATCTGCTAACCAAGTACGCTGACTTGCCGAGCGTACTCGACTATCTGGATGCGGTCAGAAACGATGTCGTCGAGCACCTGAACCTCTTCCTCGGCTCTGGCGAAGATGACGATCAGGGCGCGCCCCTGCGGGCGATGCGCGCCGGCGCCACCGTGCGTCGCTACCACGTAAACCTGCTCGTCGACTCCAGCGGTATCACCGGCGCGCCGGTCGTCTCTGAGAACAATCCCTCCTACATGAACCTCATCGGCCGCGTCGAGCAAATGGCCCAGATGGGCGCCTTGCTGACCGACTTCACGCTGATCAAGCCAGGCGTTCTTCACCGTGCAAACGGCGGCTACCTGATCATCGACGCGCGCAAAGTGCTGACCAATCCTTACGCCTGGGAGGGGCTCAAACGTGCGCTCCAGTTCCGTCAAATTCGCATCGAGTCGCCCCTGGAAATGCTCAGCCTGACCAGCACGGTCTCGCTTGAACCAGAGCCGATTCCGCTTGACGTCAAGGTCATCATGATCGGTGACCGACGCCTTTACTACCTCCTGGCCGCATACGATGAGGAATTCAGCGAGCTTTTCAAGGTGGCAGCGGACTTTGACGATGAGTTTACCTGGAACGAAGAGAGCGTGGGGCTCCACGCGCGGCTGATTGCGACCATTGCCCAACGTGAAGGACTCCGCCCCTTCGATGCGGCGGCGGTTGCGCGGATTGTCGAGCAGAGCGCGCGTCTGGTTAGCGACAAAGAGCGCCTCACTGCCCGGATTCAAAGTATTGTCAATCTCCAGGAAGAGGCCGACTATTGGGCCGCCGAGGCCGGTGCAGAAGTGGTGACGGCCGACCACATCCAGCAGGCCATTGATGCTCAAATCTACCGCGCCGACCGCGTGAGCGAACGGCTACAAGAAGAGATCGTGCGCGAAACCATTCTGATCGACACCACGGGTGAGCGCATCGGTCAGATTAACGGGCTATCCGTGATGCAGCTGGGCAACTTCGCCTTTGGCAAGCCATCGCGCATCACGGCGACGGTACGCATGGGCAAGGGCGATGTCGTCAATATCGAACGCGAAGTAAACCTGAGCGGGCCGATCCACGACAAGGGGGTGCTAATCCTCTCCAGCTTCCTGCACGCCCGCTACGCCTATGACAAGCCCCTGGCGCTCTCGGCCAGTCTTGTCTTCGAGCAATCATACGGCGGCGTGGATGGCGACAGCGCCTCGTCGACCGAACTCTACGCCCTGCTTTCCGCCATTGCCGAAACGCCCATTCGCCAGGGACTGGCCGTAACCGGTTCAGTCAATCAACTAGGACAGGTGCAGGCCATCGGCGGCGTCAACGAAAAAATCGAAGGCTTCTTTGATCTTTGCGCAGCACGCGCACTCACCGGCGATCAGGGGGTACTGATTCCGGTCGCCAACGTCAAGCATCTGATGCTGCGTAAAGATGTTCGTGACGCAGTTGCGGCCGGTCAATTTGCCATTTACCCGGTAAGCACGATCGACGAGGGCATTGAAATTCTGACGGGGCTTCCGGCGGGGCAGGCCGACGAAGACGGCGTCTACCCGGCGGATACGCTCAACCGGCGCGTCGCCGACAAGCTGGCAGAGCTGGCCGACAAGCGAATTGCGCTGGATCGGCAGGCCCGCGCCGCCGCCGATGGCGACGGCGACACGGAAAAAGCTGGCTCCACGGCAGATGGGCAGGCTGACAATGGAAGCTAACACGTCGATATTGGATGGCCGAAAATCATGAGCCAAGAGCAAGAGTTTGCGCCTCTCCAGGAGATCGATGAGTTGCCGCCGCCCCGTGTCGTAGTGGCTCTGGACGCATCGCGTCATAGCCTGGCCGCGCTGCGCGCCGCAGCTGAATTAGCCGTGCTCCTCAAGGCGGAGCTACAGGGACTCTATGTCGAAGACATCGAGCTCATCCGCCTGTCCAGGCTGCCCTTTAGCTACGAACTCGGTTCTTTCTCGGCTACGCGCCGGCGCGTGGACAATGCATCTATGGAACGCGATTTCCGCCTCATGGCTCAACGCATGCGTCGGGCCGTAGCTCAGACGGCGGTGACGGCACGGGTGAGTTGGTCCTTCCAGGTAACGCGTGGCAGCGTTGCCAGTGAGTTGCTGGCTGCCGCCGATGCGGCCGAAATGCTGATGCTGGGGCGCGTCGGTCGTACCCCCGGCCGGCAGATGGGCTCAACGGCACGGCGGATCATGCAGCAGGCAATGCGTCCGGTCTTTCTGTTGGGTGATGAAGGACTTACACTTCCGCTGACCTTTTTGCACACCGGTTCGCCCGCCTCGGATCGAGCGCTCTCCCTGGCGGCAACGATCATGTTGGGCCATACAGAGCCGCTGCAATTGGTCGTGATTACCGATCCGGCATGTGACGCCGATGAGCGGGAGCATCGAGCGAAACGCTGTGTCGACCAGCTAGCAAGTCAGGAGGTGACGGCGGATCTCTACCTGCTTGATCGAGCCGAGGAGCTTGTTGAGCTGCAGGGAGCGATGGCTCCCGGAACGCTGATTCTGCCCGGCGACCTGGCCATCATGCTGGAGGCGCTCGATCAATCGGCGATTCTGGTTCCGTAGCAAGGCAACAGATTATCAAATTTATTTCATAGCAGCGAGGAATTTTAGCATGGTACGCCAATACAAGTGGATGGCAACGGTTGGCCTTGTTCTTATGGTCATGCTGATGGGAGGATGTGCCCAGACAGAGCCGACAGCAGGTGGGTCGGCCGGCGATGGCAATGAAGTCATGGCGGTGACGATCGCAGATGCGCCGGTGGCGGAGACAACAAGCCAGGTCACGGCCCTGACATACGCCCCTGACGGCAACACGATATACTCCGGTCATGCCGACGGTGCGATCATTCGCCGCACGGCGGACGGGGCAGTCGAGACGCGGTTGGAAGGGCACGATGGCGAAGTTGTTAGCCTGGCAGTCAGCCCGGATGGCACACGCCTGGCCAGCATCGGCACCGACAAACTTACGCTTATCCAGAGTACGGATGGCAGCAGTGCCTGGGCCATATCCGAACCACTGAGCCAGGCCAACACAATTGACTTCAGTCCCGATGGCGAGACATTGGCCGAAGCTTACTGGGAGAAGCTGGATCTGTGGCCGGTGGCCGACCCCAGTGCCGGTGCCACGCCGGTCGAAGGTCTGGAACCAAGCATCCGGCTAGCCCGCTATGCGCCCGATGGGACACGGCTGTCGGTTGCGCTGTCCAACACGGGTCTGGCCCAGCCGGAACTCATTCACCTCGATCCGGCCAACGGCGACACGCTCGCCACCGTCACGCCGGATGCCGCCATAGAAACGTTGCTCTACGGTCCGGGCAGCCAGGTCTTTGCGGCCCTCTCCGATGAAGCGATATCAATCTGGCCGGCAGCGGGTGAACGCCCCATCCACACAATCTCACTGGAAAGTGTGCTTACGCTGGGCTTTAGCCCCAATGGCGTCACACTCCTTACCGCCCAGCAAGGAACCAATGCACTTACCATTGGAGCATGGAATGTTGAAAGCGGAGAAGCGAGCGGCAGCACCGAACTCAGCGTAATCGGTACTGTCACGCCGGCCTTTGCACCCGACGGCACAGCGGTTGCGATCGGTCATGACGATGGCTCGGTGACGATTAGCCTGCTGGAATAGAGGCGGTGGATAGAACGCGGATAGGGCGGATCAACGCGGATTTTTTATCTTGTCGGATTGATTGAAGAATCCGGTCCAATCCGCCACATTTGCACGATCCGCGTTCAGTCATTCCTCAATCTCCACAGTGGCGATCCGCACTTCGCCATCGCCGCTGGGCAGATCGCCAGTAGCAGTTACGGGCAGGCGAAGCGCGCCCGCGCTGTCGCTTTCATAGAGACCCAGCCAGAGCTCATAGACGCCGGGAACGACCTCCGCGGGCAGTGCCAGGTCAAAGTCGGAGAGAATCTGATCCCCGGCGCGCCAGTAGGAGGTCGGGAACCGACCCTGAGCGGGCGCCTCGTCCGTGCCCGCAATCTGGGTGCCATCCGGCGCGCGCAGATGAAGGAAGGCCGTGTAGTCGGCCGCCGGTTGGCCCGCGGCCTCCCATAGTACGCGCACGGGCAGGCTCGTGGCGTTTGCCATGCCACCGTCGACACCTACGCCCGCTAGGGCAATCACCTCGCCTAATTCAGCCGCAATTTCCGTCATCCCCAGCAATTCCTCATCCAGCGCGCGATGGGGCGCAATAATCACGTTGCCAACAAAGGGCGTGATCGGCTCGCCCGCGCCATCAATGGCAGATAAAGGCTGATCGGCTCGTCCGCTCGCCGGGTCGATGAAACCGGCGTAGACGGTGGCGAGCAGGGGCGAACGCACGTTGATCGCTTCGTCGATGCGTACCGTGTAGGCGTCGGGATAGCGTGCGTTCGCAGTCCAGAGCGTGGTCGGGTTGCGCCCCCAGCCGGGGTGCGTGGTCACGTTCCCGATGACGTTGCGCTGATCGTCCAGCAGCTGGATAAAGAGACGGTAGTCTTCCCCGAGCGGCTGCGTCGTCTGTTCGAACAACGTGATCGGCACGCTCTCTCCCGGCGCGTAGCGGTCCGTCGGTAGGGTAATGGCGTCAAAGCGCAGCTGCGCGTCCGGCCCAAAGCGTACATCCAGCGGCGCGGCCTCGCTTGGCAGGGCAGCAACGGGCGCGGATGCGCGATAGGCTTGGGGGATGAGTATGGCCAGCGTCCACAGCGTCGCGCCCAGCAGCAAGGCAGGTAAGAGCGCCTGCCCCCAGGCACGCCCGGGGCGGGGTAAGTGGCGCAGCCACGCGTCAAGGCCGCCAGCCAGCAGAATGGCGAACGCGCTCAGGCCCGGAAAGATGAGGCGCCCCTGGCTTCCCGTGGCCTGATTCGTCCAATAAATCAGCAGGGCAAGGGAGAGCAACGCCCAGACCAGCAAGAGCAAGCGCACACGATCGGCGTTGTACCGAAAGTCCCACATGCGTCCGGCGCGCGCCCGTTGCACCGTCCACCAGCCTAACCCGGCCAATGCAACCAATGTCAGTAGATCAAGAACGTCGTAGATCCACTGGGGCAGCAAGATGTTAAACCAGCCGAAGAGACCCCAGAACGAGTAGCGCAGCCCGCGAAACTCGCGCCAGAAGCCGTCCCAGGTCAGCGGTTGCTGGCGCCGGCCGTTGATTTCCAGCAGGTTGGAGAGGCCAAAGAGATCGCCGTAGAGCCGCAGGTTGCGAACATACCACCAGCCGGCAATGAGCAGGATGGGCAGGGCCGTAGGCAAGAACGCGCGCAGCAAAAGGCGCCAATCTCGACGCTGCCAGGCCATGCCCAGCGCAGCCAGCCCCGCCAGCAGCCCCAAGCCCAGTCCCTGCAGCTTGCTCAGCGCGCTCAAACCGAGCAGGACGCCGAGCACGGCCCACTCCCACCAAACCGGCTCGCGCTCTGGGGGCAAAGCAACGAGGTAGGCAAGCCAGAAGACGGTCGCCGCGGCCATGGCAGTGATCATGTTGTCATTGTTGAGCGAGCCGGCGATAAAGCCAAACTGGGGCATAAACGCGACGATGGCCATCGCGCCCAAGGCGGCTGCAGTGCGGCCGGGAAATGCCAGCCGCGCTGTCGAATAAGTCGCCGTCAACGTGATCAGCCCCAGCACGACCGACAGCCAGCGCCCCAGATGCAGGGCGAGATTGGCCCCGGTCAGGGGAGGCGGGGGGCCGCCAGTGTAGAGCATGCGGTTTTTGTTGCCCGGATAAAGGGGGTCACCGATGTTAGCATGGGGGTTTCTGACCGAAAGCTCGTCAAAATCCCCTTGATCCACACCTGCGCTGAGCGCGCCGGCCAGCAGGTAGTAGAGGGGCGCTTGACTGCCCTCCTGCTCCCACGGCCCGCTGCTTGTGGCACTCTGGACCGGCAGGCCGTTGCCGCCGGCGACGTGCTGGACAAACCCGTAGTGATAGAGTTCGTCGGGCGACTCAAAGGGCGGCACGATCAGGCTGAAAGCCACGCCCAGCAGGGCAAAGCTGAGCAGAATGAGCAAAGCAAAACGGGTAGCGTGATCGGTCAGGTAGGTCATAGGCGATCCGCCCGGTTACCCGCACTTGTCCGGCTGGTAGCCGGACCTACGGTGAATCCGAAAGGGATGGTGATATCCGGTTTCTGCGCGCTCATTGTTCGGCTCCGCTGGTTGGGAGGTCGAACGGTAGAATCAGGGTCATGCCGTCGGCATCAACTGTGCCGGAGCCGGGCGCTGTCACAGGCAGCTTCTCATTGCTTTCAGCATCATAAAGCTGTACACGGAGCTGTACGTCCGCCGGCAAGTCCTGCGCTATTGGCAGATCGTCGAAGCGCAGTTCGCTGTACTCCAAAATCGTCTTGCCCGGGTCCTGCCAAAAAGCCGTGGCAATTGCGCCCTCGTAGGGTTCACGCTCAGTCTGAGCCAGTACCCGCCAGCCGTCTTCGTCAGCGGGATCGCTGTCGGGCACGACCAGCTGCAGGATGTATTTGTAGCGTGCGTCAACGGGCGCCAGCGGTTCCCAGTAGAGATCCAGCGGCAGCGAGCGCCCATCCACCAGCGGCGGACCGGTATCATAGCCGCGCAGGCGGATCAGGTCACCAAAGTCGGCATCAACCGGCTGAGGCGCGGCCGCGATCTCACCTGCTTCGAAGACCGTCGGTTCAGGCAGGAAGAGCGTCATCTTGGCAAAGGAGTTTGCTGACTCAAAGCCATACTCCTTGACGAGAAATGAGTTTTCGGCCAGCCATTTGTCTGTCAGCTGATCATAGTCGTCGGTGATCAGCGGCGGGATCTGCGCCAGCCAGATGCGCCTGGCATCGCCATGGAGCGCGGCCAGTCGCGCCTGGGTGTCGGCCGGGTCGCCCGTCAGCAGCGGCATGACTTGCCACCTGAGATCGTCGGGATCCGGCTGGACCGCGACGAGTTCGTGGGGCAGGTAGTAGTCAAACATGCGCCGGAACTCGGGGGGGCGGACCACCACCACATCGCCTGGCTGGAGGTGATCGCGCAGCGTCTCGCCCATGCCGGCATAGTCGGTCGTGCGCGGATCGGGCGTGGCAAAGTATTGAACGTTGGCGTAGAGCATGCAGCCGGCCAGCGTCGCGCCCAACACAAGTCCGGCCCAGCGCTGGCGAGTGCCGAGCCAGGCAATGCCCGCGGCCGCCGCCAGCAAAAACGCGCCGCTGATGATGGCCATGTGGCGGGCGGTCATGTAGGAGGGCAGGAAACGGTTAACAAACCAGAGCGCCAGCGGCGGCGCCAAAACAAGCGCGGGCAGCACCCAACCATCGGCGCGCAGCACTTGCCGATTGCGCACGGCCGCTACCATGCCCGCGACCGCGGTCGCGCCAAAGAGGAGATCGAGCCACCAGACCTGATCGATGGGGACGCCGGGCCCAAAGCTGAAGGCATTGAGGAGATCCTTGGTCAACGTCTCCAGTTCGACAGCGGTGAAGTTGCCGCCCGCGCCCGGCTGGCCCAGGATCGACCAGGCTACGAGCAAACCGATGGCCAGCGCGCCCGCGCCCAACAGGCCGGCCAGGATGACGCCCCACGTGCGGTTGATGCGAAAGACGTGCAGCGCCACCACGGCGATGTAGATCGGCATGAGGTAAATTGCAAAATAGTGGGTGAGCAGCAGCCCGAGCGTGAAGAGCGCGGCCCAGAACGCCGCCCAAAGCTGCGCGCGCCCGGCGCTTTCCGACCAGCGCAGCAGCCAGTAGAGCGAGATGGGCGCCAGCACGGCCACCTGGGCGTACATGCGCACTTCCTGACCAAACCAGAGGTGGAAGGGACTGAGCGCGGCCAGCACAGCCGCAGCCAGAGCCACGCCGGGGAATGCGATGGTGCGGCGCTCCAAGAGGCGTGCGCTGCTCCACAAGGCCGGCACCAGCAGCGTCGATGCCATGGCCGCAGGCAGACGCAGCGCGAACTCGGAGATCCCGGCCGTGGCGATGAAGGCGCGCAGCAGGGCAAAGTAGGCAAAGGGATGCTGATCGCGCGTGACAATTTCGTGCTCGCCATCGCTGAGTGCAAGCCGCGCCAGCAGCAGGTCGGACCAGGCGCTCTCTGCCCGCTGCAGGCTCAAGCTCTCATCCCACCAGAGGTTGACCAAGTCAAGTTGATGAAGCAGGCGCGCAAAAGCGACCAGCACCAGGCAAAGGAGCACGGCGCGCTGCCAGGTTGGCACGGGCGCAGGCAGTTCGGTTGTGGGGGCGTCGCTCGCCATGGTCACAGCCTTCTGTGAAAAGATCAGAGATGATCATACATAAGGCAAGGGGAAAGAGACAAGCGGGAGGGGTATCGGGGGAGCAATAGCCCAACTGGTAACAATGGACCGCGGATCAACGCTGATATGGCGGATAATGGCGGATTATTCAAGAAAGATCTGCGATAATCCGCCGGATCCGGCTCCTTCCGCGGTCCATCGTTTTCGTAGCAAACATTCCGCACCGATCCAAGCAGCGCTTGAATTACTCCGCCGTCCACGTACCCAGCTCGACGGCATCATCGGCGTAGGGCGTGCCGTCGCTCGCCGTGGCCGGCAACCGTATGCCGCTAACGGGATCGTATAGGCCCGTCAGCAGGCGGAAAACCCCGGCAGCATCCGCCGGCAGGGGCAGCACGTGGGTGTCGACGATCACTTCACCGGGAATCCAGCTGCCCGTGCGGTAACCGCCGGCCGGCTCGGCGTCGGACTGGGCGACGAGTTGCCCCGACTTATCGAGCAGGTGGACAAACACTTTGTAATTGCCGGCCGGCTCGTCCAGCGCCTGCCAGACCAACTCGACGTCCAGTGCCGCATCGTCGGTCGATCCTTCAATTGAATAGCCGGCCAGGGCAATGGCTTCGCCCAGCTGCGCGTCTACGGGGCTGGCGAAGGCCGGAAGATCGAAGCGTCGCGTCGACGCGCCGATGCTCAAGTCGGTCAGCGCGGTCTTGTCGCCATTGGCCGTGACGGTCAGGGCGTAGGCGCCCGGCATCACATCAGCGGGCACGCGCAGGCGCAGGCGGCGACAGAGCGCCTCGTCCTCGCCCCAGCGTGCGTCGGGGGCCAGGGCGCCCTCCCACAAGAGAATCGTCTCCTCGTCACCCTCCAACGCAATCGATACCGGCGTAGCGGCCTGCGCCGGCATGCCCTGCCAAAGCAGATCGAGCCGCAGGGGCGCGCCCGGCTGCAAGTCATCGCCGCGCAGTGTGAAGCCGCTAAGCGTAGCGTTGCCCAGCATCGCGTCGAGCGCGGCATCCATGGCGAACTGATCGAGCGGATATGAGAAATGGGGCAAAGCTAGCTCGCCCGCCAGCGCGGTGTCGCCAGGCGCGTCGGTGCGGGGCATGCGCATGCCGTCGGCCAGCAGCTGATACCAGCCGACCTGAGCTTGTACCGTCTCGCCGCCGGCACAGAGGTCGATAATCTCCGGCGTGTAGATGTCAATGACCCGTTCGCCCACATGCCACCAGGGCGTGGCGTAGGAGCCGCTGCCCGGCCGCTTGTCGATCTGACCAACTCGGCGGCCATCCTCATCAAGAAGATGGATGAAAGCCGTCAGATCACGCAGCATCCGCTCCTCGCCTCGCCAGTAGAGCACAATATCGCCATCCTCCTGGCTGGACATGCCCAGGAGCGTAGGCGCCTCCATAAAGCGAGCCTCCGTTTGCATCGTGGGCGTGAAGCGGGCGGGCCAACCGGCCGCGATCGCAGCCGGCACGGTGACGGTACTGAGCAGATGGCGGCCATAGCGATCGTCAAGGCGCGCCAGCGTGGCGTCGGGCCAGCGTTCGGCAAGCTGCTCGGCGCGCTCGTGTTGTTCGGACGGAAAAGCGTAGACCAGCCCCTTGCCCGGCGGCGGCAGCACGAGCGCGTTACTCGTCTCGATAGAATTGATATCAAATTTGCCGCGCAGATACCAGACGGTGGCATGAGCGTCCCCCCAGATCTGCGATAGATAGACCTGGTTCTCGTCGGTTAACGTGTTGAGATGTTCCAACGCGTCCAGCTTGTCGGCGTCGTAGACGTAGTAGATCTCCTCCTCCTGGGCAAAGACGACGTAGTAGTCATAAATCGTCCACAGCATGCCGCCGACCAGGATCAGCGCGGCCAGCAAGGGGCCGAGCCAGGTCGTGGGTCGCTTGAGCGTAGCAAACCACGCCAATCCTAGCCCCGAGGCCGTCAGGACGGCGGGCAACGAGGGCAGCGTGCGCGAGTAGTTGGGCGCACGCTCGCTAAAGACCGAAGGCAGGAGCATGGCCGTCGCCCAGATCAAGAGAATGGAAAGCGCTTCAAAGTCCGGATCGTCGGCGCGGCGCAGGCGCCAGAGCCAGAGGGCCAGGCCGATATAAAAAGGAATAGAGAGCAATGGATCGAAGACCGACCGCTTCTCGGGGCCATGGGTCCAATCGAGATCGCCAGTGAAGGAGAACATGCCCGCCACACGCAGCACATTTTCGCCCAGCGCCATCAGCGGGCTGCCGCCGCTTACGCGATCGGCAAAGATCGAAACTTCGGAAGCGTGGCCGAAGAAAAAGTCGGGGTGACGCACAAACTCCATGCCCAGTGGCAGGAAGACGATAAAAGCAGTAGTCCCCGTGATGATGAAGCCGCCCAGCAGGCTGTCCCATGCCCAGCGCCGGCGATTCGGTTCACGCGCCAGCAACCAGAGAACATAAACGATCAGGATAATGGGCGCCAGCCGGCCGGTGGGATGGCTCCAAGGCGTCAGGCCCAGGACAATACCGCTGGCCACATAGGCGCCGATGCGCCGGTTGCGCGTGGGCGCATGACCGCCCAGCCAGAAGAGGCCGAAGGTGAGCGTGAAGAGCACCGGCATCATGCTCACGCGGATGGCATAGTGGCTGAAGTGGATGGGCCAGAGGGTGATGGCGAAGACAAAGCTCGTAAAGAACGCAACCAGAAAGCTATCCTGCCGAATCATGCGGCGCAGGGCAAGATAGGTCAGAGGGATGGCCGCAATGCCAAAGAGGGCCGAAGCCAGACGCAGCGAGAAGGGATCGATGCCCAGCAGCGCACCGATGGCCGCCTGCCAGTAGGTGTAGAGTACTTCGCGGCCGCCGTTGGCGGGCAGAAAGAGGGGAAAATTGCCGGCCAGCACCTGGTCGGCGTCAACTGCGTTAAAGGCCTCGTCAAACTGGAAGCCGGGCGGCACTTCGCCCAACCTGTACAGACGTAGTATGGCCCCCAGCAGCGTTACGCCAATCAGGGCGAACCAATCGCGGCGACTCCAATTCATCACGAAACTTGCTGTCCTTGCGTGTCGATAAATAAAGCACGATTTTAACACTCTTATTCGCCCTATTGACAATCATCGCTGCACATGATATTCTGAAACCGGTTTCAGAAACCGGTACCCCATGATTCAAAATTCGAAAGTTTAAGTGCCCCATGGCTCGCCCAACCATCGCCAATGTTGCGGAAACTGCTGGCGTTTCAAAAGCGACGGTCAGCCGCGTCTTAAGCGGCAACGCAGAATATATGCGGCCCGAGACACGGAGCCGCGTGTTAGAAGCCATCGACAAACTGGACTATCGGCCGAGCAGCATCGCCCGCAGCCTGACCTCCAAACGCACCTTTACCGCCGGACTCCTGGTCTCTGATATCGGCAACCCCTTCTATCCCGAGGTCATCAACGGTGTAGAGGAGACAGCGCTGGAGCAGGGGTACAATATTTTTCTCTGCAACACGAGCTATGACCTCGAACGGGGCATGACCTACGTGCGCTCGCTGATCGACAAGCAGGTCGACGGCGTGCTGATCATGTCGAGCACCATGTCGGATGAGTGGGTGCGGGAGTTGGCCAAGCACAACATTCCCACCATCATTCTCGATTGGGAAATCAACGACGACGTCACGGGGTCGCTGGGCGTTATCGACGTCAACTTTGAGGCTGGCATTCAGGCCGCCGTAGAGCATCTGGACGCTTTGGGTCACACCCGGCTGGCCCATGTGGGCGGTCCCATGGATTTGCGCACGTCGCGCATGCGCCTCGATGCCTTTGGCAAGGCGACCGCAGCGCTTGCCATTCCCCCCGAGCAGGTCACGATCATTCCGGGCAATCTGCGCATTGATGGCGGGCGTGCAGCGCTGGAGCAAATCATGGCCATGCCAGAGCGACCGACGGCTGTCTTTGCGGCCAACGACCTCATGGCCATGGGGCTCATCCGCGCGGCACGGGCCAACGGCCTGCAGGTCCCCGCCGACCTTTCGGTCATCGGACTTGACGACATATGGTTGATCGCGGACATGGAACCGCCGCTGACCACGGTTGCCCTGCCCCGCTTTGAGATCGGCCGGCTGGCCATGGGGATGCTCTTTGAGCTGCTGGCCGCCGACGAAGCGGAAAAGAGTACGACCCCGACTCTCTTGCGCCGCCAGGTTGAGACGCATCTGGTCATCCGCCAGTCGACCGCTGCGCCCGCTTGACGGGCAACTTTTGAAGTTTATTTCTTTTTTTGCTTTTTCTGAAACCGGTTCCAGGATCCGTGGGCGCTGAGCAGATCCTGTACCAATTTGCCTTGTAGATTCATCTCATTGTTTTTTGTCGTACGTGAAATCTTTTCAATTTCTACACAGGAGGAAGGCTCCAACATGAAGACCTCAAGATTTATCACCGTATTCATGCTGTTCGCGCTCGTGCTGCTGTTGGCGGCATGTGGCGGCCAACCGGCAGCCCCTGCCGCAGCACCCGCTGAGGGGGAAGCGGCCGCCGAACCTGCGGCTGAAGAAGCGGCGCAGGATGCAGAGGGGGAAGCTGCTGCTGGCGAAGATGATATCGTCATCCAGCACTGGTATCACCAGTATGGCGAAGAAGGAACCTTTGAGGCTGCGCAACGCTATGCAGCCGAGTATAGCGAGCAGACGCCCGGCGTCATCGTGGAAGTAAACTGGGTGCCTGGCGATTATTTTGCTGCCCTCAATGCCGCCCTGCTAACTGACGAAGGTCCTGACGTTTTTGAACTCCAGACTGCCGACATCGCGCGCGTCAACGCGGGCCAGCTTGAACCGCTCGATGCACTCTTCGAGGGCGTACTGGACGACTTCAACGCCACTGCGATCGAACGTGTCACCGTCTACGACAACATCTTCGGCGTGCCCATGATCATTGATCCCCAACTGGTCTTCTTCCGCAAGAGTGCGTTGGAAGAAGCGGGCCTCGAAGTGCCCCAAACCATGGATGAGTTGATTGCCGCGGCCGCGGCCCTGGATGGTGGGCGCGTCAAGGGGCTCTATCTGGGCAATGACATGGGTTCCGCCAGTTACCTACTCTACATGACCACCTTCGCCGCCGGCACCACCATGCTCGACGGCGACCAGGTCGCCTTCAATACTGACAAGAACGTTGAGATGTGGCAGAAGAAGCAAGAACTGGCCCAGAGCGGCAATCTGCTGGTCGGTGCGCCGACCGACTGGTGGGATCCCTCGGCCCTGATCGATGGCCTGGCCAATATGCAGTACATTGGCCTCTGGGCGACGCCCGCCATGACCGAAGCCCTGGGCGATGACCTCGGCGTCATGGCCTGGCCCGCAGTCGATGAAAGCAGCGAACCGTCCGTCTTCATCGGCGGCTGGAATCAATCCGTCAATGCCAACAGCCCCCATAAAGAAGCGGCCATGGACTACGTCAAGTGGCTCTGGATCGACAACACCGAAGTCCAGCAGGACTGGAACCTGAGCTATGGCTTCCACGTCCCGCCGCGCAAGAGCGCCGCGGCCTCGGCCGACCCACTGACCAGCGGTGCGGCGGCTGAAGTGCTCGAGCTCATGGACGCTTACGGCGCGACACCGTCCGTGCTCTGGACCGGTGCCATGGACTCGGCCTACATCGATGCCCACAGCGAGGTGCTGCTCAACGGCGCCGATCCGGCTGAAATGCTGGACCAGGCGGAGACAGCGATTCAGTCTGAACTCGATTCACTACTCAATCAGTAGTCGTGATCTGTGAAACGTGATGCGTGAAGCCCACAACGGCCCATCACGCATCACGTTTCGCCCCGTCATTATCTGCATTCCCTCATGCGAGGGAGGTATTGCATGGCAGTCCAAAGTACCGCGCCGCCACCGGCAATGAGCAAGGCATCCAAGCGCCGCGAGCGCCAGAACGCATTGACCTTCTGGCTCTTCGTCGGCCCGCTCATGCTTGGGTTGGCGCTCTTCGTCTACATCCCAGTCATCTGGGGCTTCATTCTCAGCTTCTTTGAAGCGCGCAATACGGTCACGCCAACCGAATTTGTGGGCGTGACCAATTACGTCGAACTCTTCAATGACCCGCGCTTTATCGACTCGCTGGTCATGATCACGAAGTATTCGATCTTTATCGTACCGGTCACCTTTGGCCTCTCACTCGGCCTGGCGTTAATGGTCAACAGCGTTTCCCCCCGCTTTCAGGGGGTCTTCCGCACGGCCTTCTTTATTCCCGTAGCCTGCTCTTACGTCGTCGCCTCGGTCGTCTGGAAGATGAGTATCTTTAACGGGCTGCCCTCAGGATTTGCAAACAACATTCTGTGGGTTCTGTTTGGCGCTGACCCGGTCGCCTGGATCAACACGACGCAGCCGCCGCTCTATTGGATTGTGCTGGTGACGGTGCGTCTCTGGCTGCAGACCGGTTTCTACATGATCATCTTCCTGGCGGGGCTGCAAGAAATCCCGGCGTCACTCTACGAGGCGGCTTCGGTCGATGGGGCCGAACGAGGGTGGAAGACTTTCCGCCATATCACCTTGCCCATGTTGCGCAACACCTCGATTTCCGTGCTGCTGCTGCTCTTCATCGAAGCATTCCAGGCCTTTGACGAGTTTCGCAACATCCTGGGCGGCAGCGGCGGCAGCTCGATTTCGGGCGGCACCCAAATTCTTGCCCGTCCACCGCTTGTCTACCTCTACACGGTTGCTTTCCAGGATCAGAACTATGGCCGGGGCGCGGCCGGGGCCTTTATCGTGGCCGCCCTGATCGTCATCATTACCATCTTGCAGGGCAGAGTCCTTGGGTTTGGACGCCGGAACTGAGAGAGCATCAGCATGAGCAATCAACGACGCTGGAATTCCATTTTGATCCTGGCAGTCCTAATCATTCTGGCCGTGATCTACCAGATTCCTTATTACATCATTTTCCGCAACGCCTTTATGACCCAGCGCGAAATCGCTGCGTTTGACTGGATCCTGTGGCCAAGCGAGATGCAGTGGCAGAATGTGATCGACCTCTTCAATGACCCCATCGCGCCCATGGCGATCGGCCTCAAGAATTCAGCCATCATCAGCCTCTTCCAGGTGACCGGTCAACTCATTGTCACCTCCATGGCCGGCTATGGCCTGGCACGCGTCGCTTACCGCTGGGCTGATCAGGTCTTTTTCGTGATTCTGGGTGCGCTCATGGTGCCGTCAGCCGCCATCTTCGTCCAAACCTTCCTGGTCGTGGCCGAAATCGGCTGGGTGAACACGCTGCCCGGTCTGATTGTGCCGCCGATGTTCTACGTCTTTTCGGTCTTCATCTTCCGCCAGTTTTTCCTTGATTTTCCGCAAGCGCTTGAGGATGCGGGCCGCATGGACGGATTGGGCGACTTCGGCATCTTTTGGCGGATCGTCGTGCCCAATTCGACCGGCGTCTTTGTGGCCTTGGGCACCATCGGTCTGATCCGCTCGTGGAACTCGTTCCTCTGGCCCCTGGTCGTCGGCCAGACCCGTGATTCATGGACAGTCCAGGTGGTGCTCTCGACCTTCATGACGGCCCAGACGATTAACCTGCCTGCGCTCTTCATGGGCGCAGCCGTCGGCATGCTCCCCATGCTGATCATCTTCTTTTTGGTACAGCGCTATATTGTCGAAGGCGTCAAGACCTCTGGCATCAAGTAAAGGAATACCTATGACACTTACACACAAGGAACGCATGCGTCGCGCCCTCACCCACGAGCCGGTCGATCGCATCCCCACTCAGGTTAACTACACCGATGAAATGGGCGAGATTCTCTGCAAACACTTCAACGTAACGCCAGCGGAATTGCCCCTACGCCTGGACAACCACATGGTGCGCGTCGACCTCACCCATGAAAGCTATCTGAGCGACGACGGCCTGGCCAAGTATGACTGGTGGGGCGTGGGCTGGGACACGGTGATCGAGGGCTATTGGCCGGCCGATGCGCCCCTGGCCGACACCATGGACCTGGACAGCATCAACTGGCCCGATCCCCATGCGCCCGAGCTCATGGACGACGCACGGCGCATCATGGCAGCCGACAACGGCGAGCACTTCATCACGCCCAATTTCGGCTTCTGCCTCTACGAGCGGGCTTGGTCCCTGCGCGGCTTTGAAAAGCTGAACATGGACATGCTGCAGCATACCCAATTCGTGGAAGAGTTACTTGATCGAATCGTCGAAATTCAACTCGTATTGATCCAGCGCTTCATTGATCTGGGCGTAGATGGCGGCTACTTTGGCGACGACTATGGCGCGCAGCAGAACATGCTCTTTTCGCCACGAAGCTGGCGCAAGTTGATGAAGCCGCGCTTGGCGCGCATGTTCGCACCCTTCCACGAGGCCGGCCTGCCGGTCATCATGCACTCCGACGGTGACATCGACAAGATCATGCCAGACCTTGTCGAAATCGGGTTGACCGTTTTCAATCCGGTGCAGCCTGAAGTAACGGATCACACCTGGTTGCGAGATACCTTTGGCGACAATTTGGCCTATTACGGCGGCGTCTCGACGCAGACGGTGATGCCCTTTGGTTCACCAGAGGACGTGCGCGCCGCGGTACGCGACACGGCGCGTATCCTTGCCCCCAAGGGCACCGGTTTACTGATCGCGCCCTCTCATCGTATGATGGTCGACATTCCTATGCAGAACGTGGAAGCATTCCTGGAGGAAACCGCACAGTTACAGGTGACCGCATGAACCCGGACGAACGACTTTCATCAATCACCCAGCAATTTACCAACCAGACTGGGTCTGCGCCCACGCTCTGGGCCCGCGCCCCGGGGCGGGTCGATCTGATGGGCAGTCATACCGACTATAATCAAGGCTATGTCATGACCATGGCCATCGACCGCGACACGTGGTTGGCCGCACGCCCGCGCAACGACCGCAGGATCAGCATTCGTTCAGCCAATTTGGCGGGCGAGTCGACCTTTGAACTCGACGCCATCGAACACGATGAGCAGACGCCCTGGGCCAACTACGTCCGCGGCGTTGTCAAGGTCTTTCAGGACGAAGGCTACAGCGTCGAAGGCTTCGATGGGCTAATCCACAGTACGATTCCGTTTAGCAGCGGCCTCAGTTCGTCTGCCGCTCTGGAGGTCTCAACGGCAACCTTGCTCGATATGATGGCCGACGACTGGCAGGTGGGGCCGGTCGACACGGCGCTGCTTTGCCAGCGTGCGGAGAACGAATTCGTCGGGGTCAATTCAGGCATTCTCGACCAGTACAGTTCGGCCATGGGCAAGGCGGGCCACGCGCTGCTCCTCGACTGTCGCCACCTGACCAGCAGCAACGCGTCGGTGCCGGAAGATGTGCAGATCGTGATCTGCGACACCAAAGCCACGCGCGAGCTGAGCGGTTCCGAATATGGCGATCGTCGCGCCCAATGCGAAGAGGGCGTACAAATCCTCAGTGAATTCTACCCGGAGATTACTGCACTGCGCGATCTTTCCCTTGAACAATTCGCTGTCCATGAAGTTGACCTGCCACCAATTGTGGCCAAGCGCTGCCGCTTCATCATTGAGGAGAATCAGCGCGTCCTCGACCTGGCTGAGGCCCTCTCTGCTGACGACCGCACGGCTATCAGCGAATTGACGGCCGCGTCCTATCGCGGCGCACGCGACCTCTACGAAATCGGCGCGCCGGCCATGGAGGCCATGATGCAGGCAATGCTGAGCGGGCCGGGCGTGATCGGCGCGCGTCAGGCCGGAGCCGGCTTTGGCGGCTGTATGGTGGCTTTTGTTGAGCGGGACAGGGTAGAAGACTTTATCACGCAAGTCAAGCAGACGTATCAGGCCGCCACGGGCCTTGAGCCCGCTGTCTACCCGGTACAGGCGGCCAACGGGGCCGGCGCGCTATTGGGAGTGGGGAACGAGGAGCGCGAAGCGCGGAGTGATTGAGTTGTCAGGTGACGATCACGGCAACAGGCGAAACTCTTGTCAGTCTTGAGAATCACGCGCATAGATTGACAAGAGTTTCACTTTGTGATTAAATATGCAATAAACTGCATATACATTTTTTCGCATGTTTAACGAGATTTGAGGAACAAGAGAATTGGAAGATCTGGACTACATTGACTTGAGCAATCGCATCAAGCTCCTTGCTCATCCCGAGCGGCTGCGTATCCTCAATGCATTGCGCCGGGATGCTGAGTGCGTCTGCCACCTGGAGACCTTACTGGGCAAGCCCCAGCCCTACGTCTCCCAGCAGTTGCGCATCCTGCGCGACGCCGGCGTGATTGCAGACGAAAAACAAGGTCAAAATGTCTTCTATCGCCTGCGCGATCACGAGTTCGCCCGCTGGCTGGAAGCAATTCTGGGCAACATAAGCGGCAGCGAAGCCAACGGCACGCAACATCAAATGATCGACAACTGTGTCTGCCCTAAATGCAGGCCAGACGCTGAAGCAACCCTGCTCCCCGCTAGAGCTGAGATCGAACTGCTCTAGTTTTTTACGCGGTTACATGCAACATTCTGCATGCGCCGACGATACGTTAACCGCTGGAAGGAAGAAGCCATGACAGATGGATTTGTGATTGCCCAACCGGACGAATCGGGCGTCTCCCCCGAAAGACAGAAGTTTCCCGAAGACCGCCGCCGCGACCTTCGTGCCTGGGCAGTTGTCGTGGCGGCTGCGTCGGCCTGGTGGGTCGCTTGGCGCGCCCTGTTGCCGTTGGCGGATTGGCTCACCTACGACCTCATTGGACTGGCCCATGGCTCGCGCCTTGGCGAGTCAGTGGCGTTTTTTCTCTATGACGTCCCCAAAATCTTGCTGCTGCTCACGGCGATGGTCTTTTTGGTGACAACGATCCGTACGTTTTTCAGCGTCGAACGCACGCGCGCACTGCTGGGCGGCAGGCGCCTGGGTCTTGGCAATGCACTGGCAGCCATGCTCGGCGTGGTGACGCCCTTTTGCTCCTGCTCTGCGGTCCCCCTCTTCATCGGCTTTGTCGAAAGCGGTATTCCGCTGGGCGTAACCTTCTCATTTCTCATTGCCACGCCCATGGTCAATGAGGTGGCGCTGGCCATGCTCTTTGGGCTCTTGGGCTGGAAAATCGCCGTCCTCTACATGATGACGGGGCTGACGATCGCCATCCTGGCCGGAATTGTGATTGGACGCATTCCCAACGTGGAGCGAGGGGTCGAGGATTTTGTTTGGCAGGTTTCAGTCGGCCAGGCGGATGTCGCCACGACGCGCCTAACCTGGCAAGAGCGCTTTGAGATCGGCTGGCAGGGCACGCGTGAGATCGTTCTCAAAGTATGGCCCTATGTGGTCATCGGCATCGCGATCGGCGCGGGGATTCATGGCTTCGTGCCCGAGGATGCCCTGGCTGACATCCTCGGCAAGGGGGCCTGGTGGAGCGTTCCGGCCGGTGTCGTGCTGGGGATCCCCCTCTACTCCAACGCTGCCGGCGTGATTCCTGTCGTCAACGCGCTGATGGAGAAAGGTGCAGCTCTGGGGACGGCGCTTGCCTTCATGATGAGCGTGGTGGCACTGAGTTTGCCGGAAGTCGTCATCCTGCGCAGGGTTCTCAAGCCGCGCCTCATCGCCCTATTTGTCGGCGTCGTTGCAGTGGGCATTATTTTGACAGGGTATTTTTTCAACTTCATTATCTAAAAGAGGAATCGACTGTGGAGATCAAAGTCCTGGGCACTGGCTGCCCCAATTGCAAAAAGACCAAAACCGTCGTGGCCGAAGCCGTCGCAGCACTTGATGTCGACGCGACGATCATCGAAGTGACGGACATCGGCGACATCATGGCTTATGGCGTCATGAGCACGCCGGCCATCGTGATCGATGAGACGGTGGTGGGCAGTGGAGGCGTGCCGACCGTGGCACAGATGACCGGATTGATTCAAGGCGCCCGATAGACGAATCCAATTGATTGGCGATCCGATCTTCCTGGAAGCTGTACGCAAGACGACCTCTCATTGAGGGAGCTTCCGGGAAGATGCCGCGTACAGTAGTTTATTTGGATTGGCCTTACTGGTTGAGACGTTGCGTAGAGACGTTGCAGTGCAACGTCTCTACGGAGAAATTTCGATAACGGCGACGGGAATTTGATCGTTGACGTAGGCTGTGCCGTCTCGATCCGCTACCGGCACGCGTACGGCGCCGGCCTGGGCGTCATAAAAGCCGACCAATAGTTCGTAGACGCCTGGCTGGGCATCGGGTGCGATTGTGAGCATCACCTCTTCCACGATCTTCTCCCCTGGCTTCCACACCGAAGTCGGATTTCCTCCGTCTCCTGGTTGGGCATCGCGCTGCGCAGCCATGCCCAATTCTCCGCTGTAAAGATGCACAAATTGGGTGAATTCCGCCGCTGCCGGACCATCAGCTTCATAGTACAGCGTCACGGTGACAGTTTCACCGGGCCGCACGGCAGCTTCGGCTGGCATAAGCGTATAGCCTGCCAGCGTGCCGATGCCGGCAAAGCGAGCGTCAACTCTCGTTTCCGGCCGACCTTCCGGCGGATTAACGATCTTAATGGGCGGCAGCAGGCCTCGATCGCCCAACGATGCACCCTCTGCGCTGGTAACGGGTAGACGCTCTCCCTCAGCAAAACGATAAAGCCCCACCGCACCCCGATAGAGGCCACTCGGGGCATCATCGGGCACGGTAAACCAGTAGGTGTCCGGCGCCGCACGATAGGGATTCCACAGGCGCGGTGGGCTGAAAACTGGTCCAGGCAGTTGATCGCCCTGGAGCAAGGGCGCCTCGGTGTGATCGAGCAGGTGGAGGAAGGCATGATAGTTCTCTTCGATCGCACCATCCCCCAGCCAGCGCAGCTCGTACGCCAGGCGATCGCCCGGCTTGACTGTCGGCGGCGACGATCCATCAAGCGGCACGGGGCGATCATTTTGCGCCAGACTAACGCCGGCCAACGACGCATGATCCCCAAATTGCCAATCAAGCAGCAGAGCCGGGTCGGACGCCGCCTGCGGTGTATCGCCCAACTCCAGCGTCGCCACGATGACCGGCTCCGCTTCAGCACCTGGACCGCGCAGGCTGAGTTGAAGCGCGTATTCGCCCGCCGTTAGTTCCGTCGGTAGCGCCAGCCGGTAGGCGTCGTCGACCACCGTAGCGGGCGACCAGGCAGCCGTCTCCAGCGTGTTGAAGAAGGGGCGCGACGTGGCGAGTGGATAGGGATTACCATCCTCGTCGAGCAGCGTCCACGCCATGCGCAACTCTGCCGGCGCCGCGTTGACCAACCAGGTTGGATAGACCATGAGAAAGCCATCTTGATCGACCTGCGTGCGCGTCCCCAGCAAGGTCAGGCCACTGGTCGCCAGCGGTGTGGCGGGCGCCTGTACTGGCTGCGCGGCGGGCGCCGGCCGCGTCCCCAGCAAGCCCCAGATCAACAGCAGGACCGGCGCCAGCGCCAAAAGCACGGCGCGTCCAGGCCGTTTTCGCGCCAGCCACAGCGCTAGGCCGATCAGGCCCGCCAGCGTCATCAGGCTGACGAGATTGGCCGCACGCTGCACGTCCGTGCCAACCCAGTTGAGGCGTAGCTCGGCAACGCCGGCGGGCAGATCGACCGTGAGCAGGCCGCGAGCGGGGTCCGGGTAAGCCGCGATCGGCGCGCCGTTGCGTGTTGCCGCCCAACCCGGAAAGTAGAAGGTGGCAAAGCTGAGCGGACCGGCCGCAGGCATGTCCGTCTGCAACACCATGCGGAAGGGCGATGCGTCAGCCAGCGTGATGGTGGGCGCAGCCGGCGCAGGCGCAACCGGCGGGAGCGGCGCAAAGAGTGCGTCGCCGGCCCAGCGGGGCAAGAACTCGCTGGAAGAGCTGGTGCCAAAGGCGTTGGTATCGAGCTCAAACTGGGCAACTTCGGCCGGACTCAGGTTGCGGTCGGCGCGAATCAGCGTGTCCATGATAGCGGGCTGTGGGCGCTGGGTCAGGACGATGAGCGCCAGCAGTGCCACTGTCACGCCGCCTGCCACCGGGCCCGGGCGCAGGCGGAGCGCCAGACCGCCGGTGAAGAGCGCCAAGGGGTAGGCTGACAATGCTGAGCAGACGCCAGGGAAACTGGGCAATGAGGAGCAACTCGCTGTTCATCCACAACGGCAGCGCCAGGCTGCTGATGCCAAGCGCACCAACGAGCGCAACCACGCCCCAATACCACCACTCGGCCGTCTTGGGACGAATCAGCACGAAGCCGACCAGCGCCAGCGCCAGTTGCAGCGCACCGATCTGGAACGGGATGCTCAACGTATAATCAAAGGGCACATGCCAGTCGAGAAAATTCGTTAACGTCCAGATATTTTCGCCCATGTACGTGGCCGCAATATCGAACGCCACGCCGGAAAGATTGGCCCGCTCCAGAATTAGGGGCGCCCAGAAGAAAGCGCTGACGCCCAACGCTGCCAATCCGCCAATGATGGGCCAGACGAGCGCCTGCCACGTCCGGCGGTCCCACCAGAGCACGCCGATGTAGACCAGCAGCGTCACCGGGATCCAGAGCAGCGTGATGTTGTGGGTCGCGGCCAGTCCACCGAGACTCAATGCTGCCGGGATCACGTAGGGGCCAGGGCGCTCTGCACGCAGTAGACGCCGAAAGCTCCAGAAGATCCAGGGCAGCAGTGCCTGCGCGCCGACCTCGGCCAGCGCCCCGCGCATGTAGACGTTGGTGAGCAGATAGGGCGTGTAGAGGTAAGCGACACCGGAGATCAACGCTGCCGCCGTCGCAGCGATCTCAAATGTCGACCTGTTTTCAAGCGTCCGGCCGCTTACCACGTCCACAAACATATCACGCGCCAACAGCAGCGCGCCATAGCCCCCAGCGAGAATCAGTAGCCCGAAGGTCGCCATCAGCGCAGTAGAATGACCCAGCCCAAGCAAATGGAGCGCCTCAGCCAGATAGTAGGTCACGGGGCCATAGAAGTTGAGCAGGGGATAGCCGTAGCCGAGCACCAGTTCGGGCATCCAGCGCGGGAAGGGCATCCCCTGACTGACGTGATAGTCGAGCAGGGCGACGCGCAGCAGGTGCAAGGCGCCGTCGGCCGTGCTGGGCAAGCCGATGCGCCAGAGCGGCCACAGCGCAGGCAGGGCCAGGAGCGGCAGCAACGCAAAGGGCAGCCAGCGCGGCAGCGTGTGACGGCTCGCGGGTAGTTGAGAAGCGCTCATGGCTGGACCTCAAGAGGCAGCAGGACATAGGTTGCCCCTGGCTCTGCGTCTGAACCGCTTGCCGGGAGTTGGCGACCGCTTACGGGCTCGTACAACCCAATGCGTAGACTGTGGCCTGGGACAGCTGGCGCGCCGCCCGCAAGCGGGAATCCTGTGCGCGTCCGCTCGCCCGGCAGCCAGCCCGTAGTCGGGTTGTCGGTCCCACCTGGCGGCTGATCAAACTGGGCGACAATCGTGCCATCCGGGTCAAGCAGATGGACGAAGGCCGTGTAGTCGCTGGTGACCCGGTCAAGGCTTTCCCATGCCAGGTCAACGACGAGCGTTGTTGGGTCATCTGCCGCGGCGTGCGCCGACCAGCCTGCCAGCCCAATGCGCTCGTCAAAGCGCGTGTCCAGAGGCGTCAAGTCGTCGACAGGCGCTTGAGGCGAGGTGAAATCGATCGCCACTGCGCCGAGCAGCACGCGGTCGTCTACGGCCGCGCCGCTGTCGTCAACAACGGCAATGCGTTCGGCGCCGTCGGGCACCGACGGGTTGTAGAGACCGATTTCGAAGCGCGCTTTGCCCGGGGCGGCATCAATCGGCACGCTGAAACTGCGCCGATCGTCCACAACCTCATCAGGCTGCCAGAGATCGACCGGATACCCTCGCCCGAGGTTGCCGTTCTCCTGTACCTGTGCGCCGTCGGGCAGCAACAAATGGGCGAAGAGATCAAAGCTGTCGATTGGCGGGTCCTGACCGGCAGGTAAGCGCCAGTAGGTGGCCAAACGAAAGATGGCTTCGCCGGCGTCGACATTCACGCCATCGGGCATTACGTCATAGCCGACCAGGCGCAGCCCATTGGCAAAGGTAACGTCAAGCGGATAGCGCGGCGTGGCGGCACGCAACGCAACCGCCGGGGGAAGTTCGCCATGGCGTAACGCAGGCCAAGCCGGCTGATGACCCGGCCAGACGAGTTCGGCCAGACCGTCCACTTCGCGTACGCTCGCCAAAGCGCCATCCATTTCCTCGTGGGCCACCCATGCCGCCTGGACACCGTCAGCATTAGAGGTGAGCAAATAGAGGGGCTGGAAGGGCTCGGGGTCTTCTTCCACAATCATCTCTATGTTCGTGACTGCACCGTCCTCAAGCTCCATTGTGCCCACCGAACCCAACGCAAAACGGACGTGAGGCGTGAGGAAGAGACGCCGCGTGGTCAGCGCTGGCGCCTCGTCATCGCGCAGTTGCCCGGCCAGCGTCTGGGCTGCGAGTTGCTGGTCAAGATCGAAAGCGCGGCCGAGCGACGGTTCGGTAGCCCAGCGGTTGAAGTAATCACGTGTCGTGGTGACGCCGCCAAAAATCAACACGGCAAGAAAGATGCCCCACCCAACGGCCTGCGGCGGCAGCCAGTTCGCAGTCAGACGTTGTAGGCCCGCTGCGCCGACGCCATAGAGCAGCGCGAGCGGCGGCAGCATGCCGGCCATGCGCAGAGCATGGGGTGCGCTCGTGCTGAGCAGTGAAGGCACAGCCATGATGCCAAACCATAGCAGGAGCAGGCGCATGCGCGCCGTGCGCAATTGCCAGAGCGCATAAAGCCAGCCGACAGTGAAGAGCGCGGCCAACAGCCAATCCTGGACAGGCCGGTTCGGCAGGTTGTGGCGTACATTGAGGTCGCCCTGATCGTAAAAGCTGCGGGCAATCGCGCCCGCATTGGTCAAGAAGCGCTCGCCAGGCGTGCCGGGCATCTCCGTTTGGCCGTCACTAAAGATGGAAACGTCGCCCGTACGCGCAGCAACCAGTGCCGGATCCTGCACAAACGCAACCAACAGCGGAAGGCAAACCAGCAACCCGGCGGCGATCAACCACCCCAGGCCACCAAACCGGCTGCGCCAGCGCGCACCAAAGTCAGCCGGACGCGCCGCGGTGTCGATGATCAATTCGATCAGCACGAAGGTCACGATCACCAACGGCAAAATACGCGCGGCAATGTATGAATAGAGCGCCAGTCCAAACCAGACGCCCGACCAGATGTAATCACGCCGTCCGCCTGTCGTCCAGGCCCGCCAGAAAAACGCAACAGCGAGCAGGCTCAACGGCGGCAGCAGCACGGCGCGAAAGGCCAGCCGGCTCAGGCTCACGTGCCAGTAGGAGATTGCCAGCCCTGCCGTGGCAATCAGCAGCGGCCAGTAGCGTTGCACGGACAGCTTGTTTTGCTTATCATTGGATAGCAGGAGACGACGCGCGCAAACGAAGACAAGCGGAACCGTCAGAATCCCGATGAGCGCGGACGTAAGCCGCAACGCATAGGCGGAAGGTCCCAGAAGCTTAACAGCCACAGCCTGGAGGTAGAGATAGAGCGGTTCGCGCCCGTTGTTGCCGGCGAAATAGAGCGGGAAGCGCTCGCCATCGGCTACGGCGCGGGCATCAAGCCCGTTATAGGCTTCATCGAAGAAGAGGCCGGGGGGCAATTGGTCCAGTTGCCAAAGGCGTAGAAAGGCGGCAACCAACGTGACCACAGCCAGAGACCACAGAATCCAAGCGGGAGTCGAAGGTCGGTTGTGGCCGGGCTGGGAAGCGGACATGGCTCTGTGCTGGTCGCTGGACGTTGGTAGGCTGGCAAGACAACTGCCAAGCCTTCATCCTACACTACCCATGCGCTCGCATGAAATCGATGCGGCATCATGCCAACGATTTGCAGTAGGAGCAGGATGGATCGCGGGTCGCCGCTGATTCGGGGGATGTCAGCGGATCAATCCGGAAGAGGGTGCCACGATCTACTCTTTCCCGTAACAAGCTCAGAACAAAACCGGTTTGCTGCATTGTGCATTGTCGCCACATTTTGGAGGGCAGGGAGGGGACTAATTTGTGCTATCAGAATGCGCCGGTCTAGCGGAGGAATGACGCTGCGTATAGCTCTAAATGACGCGCGGCGATGGCGTCCCAGCCGAAGAGACGGCTGCGTTCGCGGGCATTGCGGCGCAGCTTCTCCGTCAATGGCGGAAGCCTCAGGAGACGGTTGATGACCTTGGCCGCGGCTTGGTCGTTGCCCGGTGCAACGTAGAGCAGATCACGCTCGTCGACCAACTCGGGCATGGGTGTTTGCGGCGTGGTGGTGACGATGGCGCAGCCGTTGGCGAGCCCGGCCATGAGCGTGCCCCGGCGCAGGCTGGCCCCGTCTTCATAGGGCATAAAGAGCAGATCGCAGCCGTTGAGCGCCGCTGCGACCGCATCGTCAGCCAACCGCCCGGTCCACTGTACCACGTCGCCCAGATCGAGCTCAGCGATCACCCCCTCAACTTCCTGGAGGTAAGCGTAGTTGGTCGGGTCGCTGGCGCCCACCCGCTCGCCGATCATCAGCAGCTTGACCGACGGATGCTCCTCGCGCAGACGCGCCAGGGTGCGAATCAGCGTCATGCCTCCCTTGCTGCGATTGAGAAATCCAAAGTAGCCAATCACAATATCGTCATCTGCGTACCCCCAAGCCGCGCGCGCAGCTTGACGTTCGGGCGGACTCAACTCGAGGGCGGTGATGTTGCTGCCGATGGGAATCTTGGCCAGGCGCGCGCCGGCCTGTGACGCGAGAGCCAAACGATCACCTTCATTCGTAGCGATGACAAGGTCCGACGATTTAGCCGGACGCAGGGTCACCCAGTTGCGCAGGCGATCCCCGGCTTTGGGAAAGAGATAGGGCGCCAGCACGTCATGATAGGTCCAGGCCACGGCGGCATGGGGATTGGCGCGTCGCCAGTAGCCCGGCGCAACATTGATGGCGGGATTCATGCCAAACGCGGCGGTCTGGTACTGGACATGGATCCAATCAGCCGCTAGCGCGGCCGCCGTTCGCGGCACACTGTCCCAGATGCTCGTTCCCCATTTATCTACGAGTGGATAGACGCGCACGCCCCCTGTCGGCGTGGCGGCGCCCGCCGTTGCTCCAGCGCTCGTCAACACGCTGACCTGCGCGCCCTGGTTGATCAGGGCGCGGCCGAGTTCCGCGGTGTAGGCGCCCACGCCCCCTTCCAGGGGAGGGTACTCGCCGGTGACGAAAAGGATGTGCATGAAGGGGTATGGTCGTAATACGTGGCTAGAAGTCGGCCTGGCGATGGCGGAGCGCCACGCTTTCGGCCAGGCCAATGGCGAAGAGCATGGAAACAAGGGAGCTGCCGCCATAGCTCACGAAGGGCAGCGTCAGGCCGGTCACCGGCACCAGGCTCAGATTCATGCCGACATTGACAAGCACCTGAAAGAAGACCAGCGCGGCCACGCCCGTAGCAATCAGTCGTCCAAAGTGATCGCGCGCGTTGTCGGCAATGCGCAGGAGGCGCCAAATCACAAAGAAGAGCAGGAAGAGCACCAGCAGCGAGCCGATCAGGCCCAGCTCTTCAGCAATCACGCTGAAGATGAAGTCGGTGTGGCGCACACGCAGGAAGTGCAATTGGTTCTGGCTCCCCAAGCCCCAACCGCGACCCAGCCAGCCGCCCGAGCCCACGGCAATCAACGCCTGGTTAATGTTGAACGCAGCGTCCGGGTTGCCCTCTGGATTGAGGAAGACCTGAATGCGTTCCAGCATGTATCCTTGAAGCGTTCCCCATAAAAATGGTGTTGTAGCCAGGGCTGCACCAAAGAGCAACGCGATCTGCCAGAGGCGAATGCCGCCGACCAGGATCAGGGTGCCGCCGATAAAGGCAAAGGTGATGGTCATGCCCAAATCGGGCTGGAGGTAGACCAGGGCCAGCGGCGCCAGCAACAAAATCAGCGCACCGAGCAGGTAGGGCAGCCGTGACATGTCGTCATGGAACCAGCTCAAGTACCAGGCCATAAAGATGATCAGCAAGAATTTACCCGGCTCCGTCGGCTGGACCAACGTGCCGCCCAGATTCAACCAGCGTACAGAGCCACCCTGGGCCGTGCCCAGCGCCAGCACGGCGATCAGCAAGCCCACAAAGATCAAAAAAGCCGGCGGCGCCAGCAGTTGCAGCTGACGGTAGTCAATCACCGCGGCAAAGACCATCACAATAAGCCCCAACACGAGAAAGACCGACTGGCGCGTCCAGTAGTCGGCCAAGTCAATGGTGGTGATGGTAGCGCTGTAGATCATGCCGATTCCGATCGCGCAGAGCGCGATTACGGCAAAAAAGAGCGGCCAATCAAAATTGCGAAGTTGTGGACGTTCAACCATAGTCGGAGATTAGCTCAACTGCAGAAGCAGCGTGTCATTCATCGGATCATTCACCTAGCGGCTAAAAAGGCGGGCCCAGAAACCACGTTTCTCGAAGCGCATGAGCGGCACATTGTTGCCCATGATACGTTGGGCGATATTCAAGTACGCTTCGCGCGCCAACATACGTTTGTCGAGCACCGCAGGTTCCCCACGATCGGTGGTCAGGACAATCAGTTCGTCCTCGGGCACGACGCCCATGAGATCAATGGCCAGAATATCCAGCACGTCATCGATGTTGCGCATGTTGCCATTGCGCACCAGTCGCGGGTTGTAGCGATTCAGAACTAGCGCAGGCTGGCACTGATAGTCACGTTCAAGCAGATAGATAACTTTGTCGGCATCGCGCAGCGCGCTCACGTCCGACGTCGTCACGATGAGCACGCGATCGGCCGGCGTAATCGCATTCTGAAAGCCATGTTCAATGCCGGCTGGCGAATCAATCAGCACATAATCGGCCATGGTGCGCAGCTGGGCGCAGATCGCCTGCATCTGCTCGGGCGTAACGGCCGTCTTGTCGCGCGTCTGTGCCGCTGCCAGCAGGAAGAGTGAGCCGACGCGCGTGTCCGGCACCAAGGCCTGGCGCAGATGGCAGCGTCCTTCAGCCACATCAACCAAATCATAAATGATGCGATTCTCCAGCCCCAAGACCAGATCCAGGTTGCGCAAGCCGATGTCGGCATCGACGGCAACAACGCGCTTGCCATTGAGCGCGAGCGCAACGGCAATATTGGCGACGGTCGTGGTCTTGCCGACGCCGCCCTTCCCCGATGTGGCTGTGATGATTGTTGCGGGCATCGCGTTCCCGCTCTCCTCGGTCTGGTTGATTGGCTGGCCCGGAGTTTAGAAGACAGATCGTCGCAACACCCAGCGGTTGTCACGGCGCGCCTCTGACCAATCTGCGACAACGATGCGTTCGTTAAGAACGTAAGCAATTCGCGCCGGTTTACTCGCGTCTTGAGCAGCCGCGCGCTGCTTGTCAGGCGATGGTTCATTGGGTGCAATCGCGATCAGATGGCCGATGCGCAACTGAATCGGCGCAAAAACCATCGCCGCGATCACGGCGTCATCATCACCGGACGCGCCGGCATGGGCCACACCCCGGAGGCGCCCCCAGATCAAGATATCGCCATTGCTGATCACATTGGCCCCGGGATTGACGTCGCCAATGATCAAGACGCTCTCTTTGCGATGCAGGACCTGGCCAGAGCGCAAATTGCCCCGATAAACGAAGTGCGAGCGAAAATCTTCGTTCGATTCCGCCGGATGGGCAACGATTTGATGCTCGACGTCACTGCTCTCGAGCGTTGCCGCCAAGCCGATGGCCAGCGCAGCATCAAAGGTGCGCTCCGAGGCAGTGCGAACCACGCCCAGTTTGAGGCCGTAACGCTCCAGCACTTCATAAGCTTCGTGCAGCGCGCCTTCATCGAGATGCCGGCGCCCCGCGAAGAGCGCAACATTGCCGTCGCGAAAGAAATTGGCCGATTGCTCCAGGCGGGCGTCAAGTTGCTCCATCAAAAGGGGCCACTCGCCTTCACCGATCTCCACCGTCACGCCGTCGGCGCGCCCGCGAATGCGCAGATCGGCCTGGTCGGTCGGATCATACGGATCAACCGGCGCGCTTACTGCGTCATCCAGACTTGGACTGGCGACGGGAGGATCAATCGGATTGGCAGGTAAGTCGGGCTCCTCGTTGGGCGACGCATCGCCAAAGGGAACAGACGGATTCTGCATCGTCAAATCCTCGCCTCGAGAATCGGCGTGAGAACGCACATCGTTGTTAAATTCCGTAATTCCGTCGAGCAGGCTGGCCACACGGGTATCCATGACGCTATCATCTTGCGCGTGATTTGGCAACCCGGTCCGATCGCTTCCATTGCCGTCCAGCGATGAGTGTAGTGCGGCGCTGTCATGATCGGGCCAACCGGGTTGATTCTTCTCATGTGACATGGCACGCTTTCCTCTCACGTCTGCGGCGATCCATCTGCGGCGATCCATCTGCGGCGATTCATCTGCGGTGGGCGGTCTGCGGCGATCCGTAACAGCGCGGGATTGCCGGGTGGGATCAAGGCGATTCCGCCACCGGACGCGGGCTGATTTCAGTGAAATAGGCTTCCAGAACCCGCTGTGTAACGGGAACGGCCGCCTCAGACCCCTCACCGCCATCATAGATGAATGTTACCACAGCAATCTCCGGATCCTCGTACGGTGCGTAAGCCACGTACCAGGCGTGGGTCGGCAGAAAGTCTTCTTCATCACGGCGACAATCCTCCAACTCGGGATCGTACTCGCAGAATTCGGCCGTGCCGGTCTTGCCAGCCACAGTTACCCCCGGCACGCGCGAGTCAACCGAAGTGCCATAGTCAGCATTGACCGCAGTCCACATGCCCTCCTGCACGATCTCGATGATCCCTTCATCCAGCGGCAGTTCGCGGCGCACAATGGGCTCAAAGTCGCGCTGGAGGCCACCGGCAGAATCAACAATCTGGTAAACGATCTGCGGCTCGTGCACAGTGCCGCCATTGGCCACGGCGGCCGTGCTCACCAGCACCTGGAGCGGCGTCGAGAGCAAATAGCCCTGGCCGATGGACATGTTGAAGCTATCACCCGTTGTCCAGCTCTCGGCGTAGAGTTGGCGCTTCCACTGATCGTCCGGGACCAGGGCGCCTACCTCACCGGGAAGATCGATGCCGGTCGGCTCGCCGTACCCAAAGAGTTCGGCCCAATCGGCCAGCTTGCGGTAGCCGAGTCCTCTGAACTCGGCCGGCGGGAAACCACCGCCAATCCAGTAGAAGAAGATATCGTTGGAGAGCGCCAGCGCATCGACTACATCCACCGGACCGTGCGCAATGCCCAGGGCATGATTCCAGCTCACAAATTCCTGAGCTTGACTGGCATCGTTGGGGAAAAAGCGATTCGGCAGATAAATCGGGCCGTCGTCGCGAATCGTGGTGCCCTCACCGATGACATTCTCCTGCAACGCAGCCGCGGCAGGCACCATTTTGAAGGTAGAACCGGGTGGATAGAGACCGCCGATGGCGTAGTTAATCAGTGGGCGACGCTCATCGGCTTCGAGGGCAAGATAATCTTCGTTGATCCCCTCAGCGAAGATATTGTTGTCATAAGGAGGCAGGCTCACCATGCCCAGCACAGCGCCAGTCTGAGGATCCATGGCAATGCTCACGCCCCAGCGCGCGTCCTGTTCTTCGAGCATCGCTTCCAGTTCATCGTACATGACCTTTTGCAGCCGCAGGTCGATATTGAGAATCAAGTTCGAGCCGGGCACCGGCTCGATGACCTGACCGACAGTACGCATCTCACGACCGACGATGTCGACTTCGACGTTGTTGTATCCGGGCAGACCACGCAGATCCGTCTGATATGAGTACTCTAGCCCGTTGAGCCCGACGCGCTCGTTGGGGTCGGTATAGCCAGTCGCCTGGTAGTCATCGGCCTGGGCGGCGGGGATGGGCCCCATGAAGCCCAGGATATGACTCAGCAGCTCGCCATAGACATACTCGCGCACAGGCACTTCATTGACACGTACGCTGGGCAGGGCGTAACTCTCTTCAACAATTTCAAAAGCCCGGTTGCGGTCGACCAGGTCAAGAATCGGAATTGGCGTGGATGCACTGCCCTGACCGCCGAACTGAACGGCCCGCTGGACCAGAGCCACCAAGCCCTCCAGCGGCAGGGGCTGGGTCAAATCAGGGATGAGAATCGGCGACGCGACTTCCTGAGGCTCGCCGCCACCTTCAGGAATGATCGTCTCAACCGGGCCGGGAACCAGGACAAAAGAGAGATCTACGCCCGCTTTCTCGGCCACCGTGGCGAAGTCAACGCGCCCCAAGCGGCGAAACATAATCTCGCCAATACGAATGGCGACCTCTGAATCCAGATCGGCGCGCAGGGCGCGCAGGATATGCTCAATCTCAGCCGCTTCTTCATCCACCTCCGTCTCAGGGTCGTTGAAGGGCAGATCTTCGGGCACGACTGAGACCTGAAAGCTGGGGCGATTGCGGACAAGAATTTGCCCCGTACGATCGTACATGACACCGCGCGGCGCGGCTGCCTCCGTCAACCGAAAACGATTGTCGTCGGCGCTGGCGCGATAAATCTCACCCTGCATGATCTGCAGCTGATAGAGACGACCGACCAACAAGACAAAGGTGAAGACGATGCCAATACGAAAAAGGCGCATCACCCAGATTGCAGTATCGGTTTCACTCTCGCGGCTCAAGTTCATTGAGCGGCGTGAACCGTTTTCATACATAAAGTCAGTTTCACCCAAGCATCAGAACTCTACAGAACATCCTTACTGAAACGTCGTGATCGTCTCCTGGGTTTCAGGCAGGCGGTTCAAGAACGGAATTGCCAGGATCATCAGCGTCGTGTTGTAGAGCACAGCAGGCACGATCACGAACTGCACTGTGGGCCAAAACGGCAACTCGCGCTGGGGAAGGTCGAGGCCGGCCAGACCTGCGAAGCCATCCAGCGCGGTGAGCACCCCCAAGTAGGTCACCCCATAGACGACTGTGCCAACCACGCTGACGCCAATCGGCACCAGTAGGTGGTAGCGCGAAAACGTGCGGTAACCCAGGCCGGTGATGAAAACGGCTGCCATGAGCGCCAGGCTCGATGCCCCCATGGGGCCACCGCTAAAGACATCCAGAAAGATACCGCCAAAAAATGCCCAGACCAGCCCGATCCGCGGACCATAAAGCAACACGCCGATCAAGACCAGCAGAAGGACAAGATCCGGCTTGACCCCTCGCAGGGCCAGACGTCCCGCAGCCGTCGACTGAAAGAGCGCGGCCAGAGCCAACAGCGGAATCATCAGGTAATAGAGCAACCCGCGAGCCATAGGTTATTGGCCGCCGTCCGGCGCTGGGAGCCCCTCTTCAGAGCCTGTCTCTTCCAGGATTTCCCCCTCGAGGAGCGTCTCGCCGTCCGCCGGCGGCGCTTCCTCCTCAGCTGGAGCCAGGAGGTCGGGTATGTTCTCGAGCGGGTCGAAATTGGTCACGACCATGACCAATTCCAGGCTACTGAAATCGACGGTGGGCCGTACGACCGCCTGCTGAAAGACGTCGATATCGCGCTGGCGCACCTCCGTCACCTGGCCGATGGGAATGCCTTTGGGAAAATTGCCGCCCAAACCGGAGGTCAACACAATCTCGCCGACGCTGAACAAAACGCCCTGCGGAATGTAGTCCATAAGCAGATCGCCGCCCGGGTTGCCGCGCACAACGCCATTGACGCGGCTGCTCTGCAGAATCGCATTGACGGCGCTGCTGGCGTCGGTGATGAGCAGCACCTTTGAGGTCGTATTGGTCACCTCGCTGATGCGCCCAACCAAGCCCTGATCGGTCAGCACCGGCATGCCGACCGCTACGCCGTGCTCCGAGCCAAGATCGAGCATGATGAAGTCGAGAAAGTTGTTGCTCTCCTGACCAATGACGCGGGCAACAATCTGTGCACCGCGCAACTCCAGCCCCGGACGCGTTTCAGCAAAGTCGAGCATAACGCGCAAATCCTGATTCTCCCGCTCAACCTCGCGCAGGCGAAAATTCTCCACCAGTAGATTGGCGTTGATCTGCTCCAGCTCGGCCGCGCGCTGGCGCAATGTGCGCAATTCGGTCACAAAAGAAAAGGCGTCACCCACTGATTGGGCCGCGCCGGAAGAACTCGTCTGTGCAGGAGAGGTAAATTGGGTGACGGCGCTTTGAATTGGCTCTAGCCGGCCAGTAATCTGCAGCGCCATCAACAGCAGCGCCGCAAGTACCAAAATGAGGGCGCGGACGCCAATGTCGCCAAAAGTCCAAGCTCGTCGTTCAGTATTGCGCATAGGAGGGTGCTGAGAGAAGAACCGGGCAGTCGGTCTGCAATGCCTGCAGAAACTACATTTCTGTGCAAGCGCAGCAATCCGGCCGCCGAGAGTCGATGCGGCCCAAACTTACCGAATCGTACTTTTACGCTGCATGCTGGTCAGGGTTTCGCGGTAGAACTCGGGCTTTTCCAGAATCATGCCCGTACCCATCACCACCGCGGTCAACGGATTGTCCGCTACATAAACATGCATACGCGTCTCATCTTGCAAGCGCTGGGCAAGCCCCTGGAGCAGGGCCCCGCCACCGGCCAGCACGATGCCATATTCCATCAAGTCGGCCACCAGTTCGGGCGGCGTTTCATCCAACGTGCCCTTGACCGAATCAACAATCACATTCACTGAGCCGGAGAGCGCCTCACGGACTTCCACCGAACTCACCTCCACCGCCTCGGGCAGACCGGTGACCAGGTTACGACCTCGCAAAATCATGGTGCGCTCTCGCTCCATGGGGTAGGCCGAGCCGATTTCAATCTTGGTCCGTTCGGCCATGCGCTCGCCGATGAGCAAGTTGTATTTCTGGCGGGCGTAATTGATGATGTCCTCGTTCATCTCATCGCCGGCCACGCGGATCGACCGCGAAACCACAATACCGCCCAGCGAAATGACGGCCACCTCGGTCGTGCCACCGCCGATGTCGACGATCATGGAGCCAACCGACTCGGTCACCGGCAGACCGGCGCCAATGGCCGCGGCCATTGGCTCCTCAACCAGACCCGCCTCACGTGCACCGGCGCTGATGGCCGCGTCGCGCACGGCGCGCTTTTCCACTTCCGTCACGCCGGAGGGAATGCCGATCACCACCCGGGGACGGGCCGCACCAAAAGGTCGATTGCCGTGGACCTTGCCAATGAAGTGATGAATCATCTGCTCGGTCACGTCAAAATCTGAAATCACGCCGTCTTGCAAGGGGCGAATGGCCACAATGTGCGCAGGCGTGCGGCCGACCATCTCCTTGGCTTCGCTGCCAATGGCCTTTACCGCATTCTGCCGACGGGAGGAGGTATCAATCGCCACGACGGACGGCTCATTGATGATAATACCCCGATTTTTTACATGGACCAGCGTATTCGCCGTGCCCAAGTCAATGCCAATATCTAAAGAAAAAAGCCCCAACAGCCAATCAAATGGATTATTCACGTTCTGCTAAACACTCCATCCGACTGAGACGCTGCCGGGCTGCCAGACAGTTCATCGATTGCGTCCAAGTGATTTGCGTCAATGTGAATGCTGCCATGTAGCCGGCAGCGATGGCGCCCTACGTTTCCACTACGCCGCAAAATAGCAATGCTCAAGACAGGAATACCCTAGAACACTTTGGCTCTCTACCCACGTTCTTTACCGCTTGCGTTCTGCGCGTGGAAACTCTGACTTCTCCGCAGGAAAATTACACCGCATTATACCATACGCGCAAATGGCCCAAAAAGATTGACCCGCGCCAGCGGAAAAAACCATCGCTGCCATTTATGGTATAATCCGCCTGTGAAAGCCTACCGTGAGGGGTCTCGCCCTGCCCCATCCCCAACCGCGTTGCCCACCCTGTTGAGTAACAACCTGCGGGCGCATAGCCTCTTGGCAGCAGATGAAAACGCGCCCACTTCGCTACCATCCGCCACGGTCGTCGCGGCTGTGAGCGGTGGCGCCGACAGCATGGCCCTGCTCCACGGCCTTGCGGAAATCAGCGCGCCGGCCGGAATTGCGCTGCATGTCGCGCACTTTGACCACGGTCTGCAGCCCAATTCAGTCCAGTGGGCCGCCTTTGCAGCAGCAGTGGCGGCAAAGTTGGGGCTGCCCTTCTATCTGCGGTCGTGCCGCGCCGGCGACCTGGCTGCCCGCGACAATAATCTGGAGCAGGCTGCCCGCGCGGCTCGCTATGCTTTCTTGTGTGACGTCGCCCGCGCCGTGACGCCCCGCGACCAGGAGCCAGTCATCATGACGGCGCACCACGCGCTGGATCAGGCCGAAACCGTACTCTTGCACGTAGTGCGCGGCAGCGGCCTCACCGGACTGGGCGGCATGCGCTGGTCAACGTGGCTCAGCGACGAAGACGAACGCGCCGTGCGCTTGGTCCGCCCACTGCTCGACGTCGACCCACAACTGCTCCGCGACTATTTGCTTGCCAAGGAGGTCACCTGGCAAGATGACCCTTCCAACTCGGATACGGGGCTGGCGCGGAATCGATTGCGCCACGAGGTTCTGCCGGCACTGGCTGAGCTGAATCCCCAAGTCGTGGCTGCGCTGGGGCGGCTGGCCGAGGTTTCAGCCGGCGACGCCGATCGCTTGGCCGTACAAGATGCAGCGCTGCTGCAGACGATCTGCCTAGAAGCCGATGACGTGCGCTGCGTGCTCGATCTGAGCGAATTATTAGAGTTACCTCGAGCCGCGCAGCGAGGCGTCATGCGTGCGGCCCTGGCGGGACTAACCGGTTCCATGCGCGACCTTCATTTCACACCGCTCGAGCAATTGCTGGATGTGCTGCCCGAACATAACCATGCCGGCGAAGCACACACACTCTTTGCAGGATTGGTCTGGAGCATAGTGGCCGGCGCACGCGGTCCACACTTATGTATTCATCGGGCTGACGCAACGCCTGCACCCGCCGCGGGCCCACAGCTTGCGCATGATGAAAAGCCCCGCCCCGTCGCACCGCCAGACCGCCTCAGCGTTGGCGGGTGGTCGTTGTCTTGCCGTCGCATGACTGTTGCCGATCTACCCGCAGACTGGCGTAGCCCGCATCGGCCCTGGCGCACGTTTATCGACGCCGGACAAATCAGCGCGGCAGGACTGCGCCTGATCGCCTGGCGAGGCGCGCCCGCCGGCGCGCGCATTGCGCCCCTCGGCCTCGACGGACACCACAAGCAAATCGGCGATCTCTTCACCGACCGCAAAATCCCGCGCTCCCACCGGCGTGGCTGGCCCCTCATCCTCGACGGCGCTACGCAAGAAACGCTATGGATTTGCGGTCTTCAGCCGAGTCATGTTGGTCGCATCACGGCCACGACGCAGCAGGTCATTGAGCTCTGCTGGTCTGAGCATGAGAAAGAGTAGAGGAAACTATGCGCGCCAACGTTAAGCCGCTTACCCACTGGATTATCTATCGCGGCTACACCGTACGCTTTAGCCAGCGCACGCCGCAACAGGTCACCGGTATCTTGACCACGCCGGACGGACCAGTCGATTTTCAATATGACCCCATCGCCATGATCGTCCAATTGCCGGCTGAACGCGTTCAAATCAACGAACACGGCTGGGAACTGGACACGGAAAGCAACCAGGAATGAATTCTACTGCGCAACATGCAACCGGCGCCGTCCAACTCAAAAAGGGACGTGAAAAACCCGTTATTCAAGGCCATCCGTGGATTTTCAGCGGGGCCATTGCCAATTTACCCGGGCCGGAGGAGGCCGCCGATGGCGAGATCGTACCGGTGCTCGCGGCAAATGGCCGGGCCTTGGCCCAGGGCTACCTCAATCGCAAGAGCCAGATTCAGGTCCGTCTGCTGACGTGGGACGTTGAGCAGGCCATTGACGACGATTTTTGGCGACAACGTCTGGCTGTAGCAATCGCGCGCCGTGCGCAGCTGGCTGGAGATGAGACGACCACGGCCTACCGCTTGGTCAACGCCGAGAATGACTTCCTACCCGGTCTAACCGTCGACCGTTACGGCGATTTTCTTGTCCTGCAGGCAGGGACGCTCGCCATCGACCAGCGCAAAGCCATGCTGGCCGCGCAATTGCTGGAACTCACCGGCGCCCACGGCGTGATCGAACGCAGCGATATGGCCCAGCGCGCCCAGGAAGGACTGCCCGAGCAACAGGGCTTGCTGGCCGGCGCCCCACCGCCGGCGCAAACAGAAATTTACGAAGCAGGCTTTCGCTTCCTTGTGGATCTCCACGGCGGTCAGAAGACCGGCTTCTACATGGATCAGCGGGCCAATCGCGCCAGCGTGGCAGCCTACTGCTCCGGCCGGCGTGTCCTCAATGCCTTTGCTTACACAGGCGCTTTTGGTGTTTATGCCTTGGCTGGCGGCGCCGACCACGTGACAAATCTGGACACGAGTATTGAAGCCCTTGAACTATGCGAAGAAAATCTGCGCTTGAACGGCTTTGATGCGGAGCAACAGGCCGAGCAGATCGCCGGTGATGTCTTCACCGTCCTACGCGATTGGCGTGGAGCAGGCGGGCCGCGCTTTGACCTGATCATCCTCGATCCGCCCAAGTTCGCTGCGTCCAAGCGCAGCGTCGATCGTGCGCTACGCGGCTACAAGGATATCAACCTGCTCGCCATGCAGTTGTTGAATCCGGGCGGTATTCTGGCTACCTTTAGCTGCAGCGGCCTGATCAGCGCCGACCTTTTCCAAAAGGTAGTCTTTGGTGCGTCAATCGACGCCGGCCGGCCGACCCAGATTCTGCAGTGGCTGCGCCAGGGCGATGATCATCCGGTTGCGCTTACCTTTCCCGAGGGCCAATATCTAAAAGGGCTAATCTGCCGCGTAGGATGAAGTCATGAGCGAACGATACGAACCATTTCTTCAACAATTACGTCAGGACTTGGCCGCGCCCCTTCCTGGCCGGGAGGCCCAATATGGCATGGCCCCGCGTCCGCGACCGGGCGCGGAATATCGTGATGAGCCGGGGCCTGATGCCCGGCGCGGCGGCGTGCTCGTACTGTTCTATCCATACGAGGGGCGGGTGCACCTGCCCCTGATTCTGCGCCCGAACTACAGCGGCGTCCACAGCGGCCAGGTGGGTTTCCCCGGCGGCGGTCAGGAAGAGATTGACGCCGACCTGACCGCCACTGCGCTGCGCGAGGCTTATGAAGAGGTCGGCGTGCGCCCGGACGACGTGACCGTACTGGGTTGGATGAGCGAACTCTTTGTTTCAGCCTCCAACTATCGGGTACAGCCTGTCGTGGGGTGGACAGACTATCGCCCCCGCTTTCACCTTGACCCCTACGAAGTGGCGGCCTTGGTGGAGGCGCCCCTGACCGATTTTCTTCTGCCCGAGAATCGCCACGAAGAGATTTGGCGCTTGCGCAATCACGATGTCAGCGTCCCCTTTTTTGACATTCAGGATCAGATCATCTGGGGGGCCACGGCGATGATGTTAAACGAAGTGCTGGCACTACCTGCTATCCAGCGGCTCCCTGGCCGCAGCAAGGTTTAGGCTTGGTGACGCATCAGCGGCGCGCACAATCCATGAGCGCAAAATAGTGTGCGCGAATCGGGTCGCCCGATGCAGATCAGACCGCCCTCGTCTGGATAGATGTAGTGACGATGGTCAGCGTGTCGAATTTTGTCGTCGCGTGGCGGCGTGATACGATCAAGGCTTATGAGCATGCATGAAACACCCGGCCCCACGGTAGAGGCAACCCTGCCCGCTCTGGAAAATCTGCCGGACCGCGATCAGCGAATGCGTCTGGGTTGGCGCATTCTTCTCACCATATTGTTGTTATTGCTTGTCGGTTTATTGGGCTTTCTGGCGCGACCAGCCAATGCAGCGCCCGCAGCCCAAAGCAGTGGCGACCCGCTGGTGCTGGCCTCCTACTACACGTGGTTTGACGAGAATACCTGGAGCTATGACCAGCTAAGCGACCTCCCGGCCCAACTCTACATCAGCCGCGATCGAGCAGTCATGGGCCGTCATATCGATCAGGCCAAGCAGGCGGGCATCGATGGCTTCATCGTCGCCTGGTACGGGCCCGTTGGACAGTTCAACCAGACTGAACCGAACCTCCAGGCCCTGCTTGACGAGGCCGCCGCACGCGATTTCAAGATCGGCATCCTGTTTGAGACCGACTCGCCCTTCTTTGCCGGCGTCGGCGACGTGACCAATGCCCTTGCCCACGCCAACGGCACCCATGTCAACCACCCCGCCTACCTGCGCGTTGATGGCCGCCCCGTGATTTTCTTCTGGCGGCCGACCATCTATGGCGTCGATACGTGGCGCGCTGTGCGCAATCAGGTCGACCCGGGCAATGGCAACATCTGGATTTCCGAGGGAGTGGATATCAACTATCTCAGTGTGTTCGACGGCCATCACCTCTATAGCAACACCTGGAATCCCCCCACCGATCTGAACTACACCAACGGGAAATTCGCCAATCTGGTCGACCAGATGCGCGGGCAAACAGGCGCTTACAAATTTTGGGTGGCGACGGTAATGCCCGGCTACAACGACGTACGCGTGCGTCCTGGCAGCGGCTTTGCCCGTGATCGCGAGGGCGGCAACTATTTTGTCCAGTCATGGCAGGCAGCCATCGCCAGCAATCCGAACTGGATCATCATTACCAGCTTCAACGAATGGCCCGAGGGCACCTACATCGAGCCAAGTGCAGCCTTTGGACGACAATTTCTGGACATTGCCGCGGGCTGGAGCCAGCAGTTCAAGGCCGGCGGCGGTCAGGCGATCGATCCCGCTTTGCTGAACGCGGCCGCCGCTCCTGTTGCAGTCGAAGCTGCGGCCGTCGCGCCGCTGCCAGAGCCGGAAGAACCAACCGCCTACGTCGAAGCGCCGCTGTTGAACCTGCGCGCCGGGCCCGGCACGGAGTTTGAGATCGTCGGCCAGGCCAATGCCGGCACGGCGCTGCCCATTGATGGTCGGTACAGTCAAGGAGATGAGTGGTGGCGCGTCGACACGGGCGATACACAAGGCTGGGTATACGGCCCCTTGGTGCGGGCTGCAGGGCCGCTTGATGCCGTTGCCGCGATTGCCTTCGAGCCGCAGCCGCCGGCGAATGAAGCCACGCGCACAGATGAGGCAGATGAGGCGGCTGACGTCGCCGCGCGCGTTTCCGCCGGCTCCATAACGCCGCTGGCCGCACCGGATCAAGGCCGTATCCACCCCTTCCTGGCGCCCCACCCCTAGTGAATCCCGGCAGAAATTCTCATACAGTTCCCACCAGTGGTAGATTCTCCGAATTTCTGTCGTGGTATTCACGCTGATCTGTACTAGAGCCAGGGACCCTGCCCGATTTTCCGCGGCGTAATTTTGCTCAACGCTCTTTGTCGCTGTATCCTGCACCTGACGGATCCATTCCAGCCGCCAGCCAGGGGAGAACTGTCTCATGCGCCAGATTACCGGCTCGCTTCACAATGATATCGATCACATCCTGATTGACGAAACCGCGATCCAAGCGCGAATCATCGAACTCGGTCGTGAAATCAGCAAGCTCTATGCCGGACAGGATCTCCTGCTCATCTCAGTCCTCAAGGGCAGCATCATGTTTATGGCCGACCTCTGTCGAGCCATCGAGATTCCCCACGAAATCGACTTCATGGCGACCAGTAGCTATGGCGCCGGTATGGAAAGCACCGGCGTTGTGCGCATTCTCAAAGATCTCAACAAACCCATCACGGGGCGCAATATCGTCATTGTCGAAGACATTATCGATAGCGGTCACACGCTGAGCTACCTGCTGGGGCTGCTGCGCCAGCGTCAGCCGGCAAGCATTCGCATCGTCTCCCTGCTGGACAAGCCTGATCGACGCGAAGTTGACATTGTCGTCGATTGGGTGGGCTTCTCCATCCCCAACGAGTTTGTCGTTGGCTATGGCCTGGATTTCGATGAAGTCTATCGCAACCTTGGCTACATTGGCGTCCTCAAGCCCGCCGTGTACAGTGAGCCAGAGAGCGTCGATGGCTAGCGTCGTTCTCCGCCGGCCGTCCCCCTGGCGCTTGGCCCTGAGCACAGCACTGCTGTTGCTCGGCATCTTTTGGTGGGCATTGCTGCCCGGCGCCGGCCACGCCCAAGATGGCGTTGGACGCTACACGGTTGTCGCCGGCGACTCCCTCAGCGCGATTGCCGCGCGCTTCGGCGTTCCGGTCGACGCCCTCATCCAAATCAACAACATCACCGACCCCTCGCTGATTCGCGTCGGGCAGGAGCTGCTCATCCCAACCGATGCCGCCGCGCTGGCATTGGGCGTGATCGAGACCGCGCCACTCTATGCGGAGGCCGGTGAGACGTTGGGCAGCCTCGCTGCGCGCACGAATCAAGATGGCGAGCTGTTGGCGGCACTCAACGGCATAACGTTGACGACACGCCTCTGGCCCGGTCAGCCGATTGCGATTCCTGCCGATCAGGCGTCGCCCGCGCCCCTGCGCTTCGGCGCGTTGACCGGTCTCGAGGTGTCAAGCTCGATCCTGCAAGGACGCACCGGCCGCGTGCAGATTGAAGCTGACCGACCGATCTCTCTGCGCGCCGACTGGAACGGGCTGCCGCTGCCGCTGGTCGCGCTCCCCATACCGACGCCCACCGTTGAAGCGCTCCTACCGGCGCCGGCGCTTATCGAGCCGGGCACCTACACGCTCACGGTGGCGTACACTACTGGCCGCGGCATTCCTGTTGCGCTGACGCAGATGATCGAAATCATTGATGGCGGCTATGGATTCCAGAACATTTACGTGCCGCCAGAGAAGAGCGACACGCTTGATCCCACTACCGCCGTCACGGAAACAGAATTGCTGCGAACGGTCTATGCGCCGGTCACGCCGGACCTGGCCGTCCGCGCACCCTTTGCCCGTCCGTTGGGTCCGGAATATGCTACGACCAGTCCCTTTGGCACCCGCCGCAGCTACAACGACGGCATCTTGAGCGGCTACCACGCCGGCCAAGATTTTGGCGCCGGCGTCGGCATCACGGTGACGGCCCCGGCGACCGGTGCCGTCGTCCTGGCCCAAGCGCTGCCCGTGCGAGGCAATGCCATCGTGTTGGATCACGGCGTTGGCGTCTATAGCGGCTACTGGCACTTGAGCGAGATTTCGGTGGAAGCGGGGCAAATGGTTGGCCCCGGCGACGCCATCGGCCTGGTCGGCAATACCGGCCGCAGCACCGGCGCCCACCTCCATTGGGAGCTGCGCATCCGCGGCGTGGCGGTCGATCCCATGCAATTTTTGGAAGAGGCGATCTACTCGATCGGGCAGTAGTTGAGAGAACAAAAAAAGCGGCGTCGGGCAGAACTCTTGCCGACGCCGCTTTTCGATTTCCGTATGGAAGAAAGGTTAGTCTTCCGCTTCTTCGTCCTCGTCCTCGGCGCCTACAACCTCGGGCTCGATCATCTCCTCGCCCTCGAGCATTTCCTCTTCCTCTTCCTCGGCGGTACGAGCAGCAACCATGGTGAAGACCGTCTCATCCAGCGGCGTCGTATACTCGACGCCATCCATCTGGGGCAGATCAGAGACGGTGATGCTATCCTCCAGCGTGAGGCTGGTTACATCGACCTCAATTACGGCCGGAATAGCAGCCGGCAGCGCTTCGATTTCGACCTGATCCAAAGCTTGGAGCATCATCAGGCCGGCCGCCAAGGCGTCGGGCTCGCCCACACCGTGAATCGGAACCGTCACAATTTGCTTCTGTCGCATGTTGACAGCGTAGAAATCGGCGTGCATCAAGAAGTGACGGACAGGATCGCGCTGGATATCGCGCACCAGCACGTTCTTAACCTCACCGCCATCCACCGTCAGCTCGACAAGCTGCGACGTGGCGCCGTGATGCAGAAGAAAGTCCAGGTTACGAGCATCGACCTGCAAGGACATGGGCTCTTCCCCCTGGCCGTAAACAGTTACCGGGACGATCCCCTGTCGACGCAACTGGCGCACCTTGCGTCCTTTTAATTCACGCAGCTGCGCGTCAAGTTTTAATTCAGACATTTTGGGTCATGCTCCTCTAGGCAATTGGAACCACTTCAATCGATTGCAATCTATTCTGACTTTACTGTCGTCAATTCCAGCGTTCAACGCTGCCGGCGCGCAAACGGATTCAGGCCGGCAACCAGCCGGCGCAAGGCCCACAGCGCCGCAGCGAAGCCAGCGCCTGCCGCAAAGGCAGTGACCGGGGTAAAGACTGTCTTCACGTTGCCGTTGACTTTGGGCGTCAAAATCACTACGCTGCGCAAGGAATCGGCCTCGACTTCCTGTGCAACCAGAACGGAACTGGTCGTATTGCGCAACGACAGCTGTTTCGTCACGGCAAAGCCGATGGCACTGTTGCTCGCATCCATCGTGCCGGCGCGGGCAAAGCCTGCACCCGATTCTTCGAGCTGCAGAGCGCTTGCCTGGATCGACCGGGCGGCTGACTGGCGCATCGTGACCTGACCACCCTCAACTGAGTCGACATTCGTATCCGTGATGTTGACCGGCGTGCTTTCCAGCCCCTCACTCATCTCCGCTGCGAAATCCTCCAAGGGATTCCGATCATTCTCGTGCGGCTGGTTCGACATCACTGGCCTCCCAGAGCCGTCTCGACTCTACATGTCCCGCGCGCAAAAAAACACGCGCCGGAAAAAGCGCGAAGCACAGTATAGCCCAACAAGGGCGCATGGTCAATTTTCGGCGAACAAAACAATAATCCGTTGTCAGAAGAAGGCGCAGAGAAAATCAAAGCGCCACCGGGCACAGCAAGACAGAGGAATTCGTGAAATTGTTTGGATTCAGGCCCGGTGCTACCATGCAGGACATGGTCCTTTCGACGAATGGCGTGACCGATCCCAGCGCCGCCCGCGCGCCTGTCCGCCTGCGTACCATGCGCGTAATCGGCCTGCTCCTGATCGCAGCCGGACTCCTGTGGCTCATGGTCACCCGTGCGCCAACTCTGTCCCGGCCCGACCCAAGTGCGCTGCCGGCCAGCGCAATGCTGGAGCCAGGCATGGCGACAAACATGACCAGCCCCGCCCTGCGCTATGGCCCGGACTGGCAGGTCTCCACGCAGGGGGCAGATCCCGCTGAGCCCGGCGCGCCCTGGCAGGAGCCGGCCGGCGTACTCACTTTCACCTATCGTGGCCGCGTGCTGGAGTTGGCGCTCGCAGAGGGCGACTACTGGGGCTATCTCTACGTTACAATCGACGGCGAGCCGGCCAATCAACTTGCCATCATACGCGGCAACGTCAACAGCCAAGGCGAACGCGCCGGTTACAAGACGTTGCTGGCACCCGAACTGGCGACGACCGGCGCGCCGGTCGTCCGCTGGCATCCTGTCCATCGTGCGGCAGACGACGGTCCCCATGAAGTCCGGATAGAAGTGTGGCGTAGCTGGGATCAGACGCCCCTGCGGGCGCTCGCCGTCGACATGCAGCCAGGCGCGACGCTTCCAGCCTGGCCCGGCGCTGCCTTGCTTGGCGTGGGTGCATGGCTGCTGGCGCTGGGATGGGCCGGTGCAGCCGCCGGCTGGCGCGCACCCGCGGCCATGCGCGTCGCCTGGACACGCCGCACACATGGTATGAGTCCACAAAAAATCATCTGGTTGGCCGGTATCGGCGTAGCAATCATTGTCTTGGGCTTGATCTTTGCCATTTGGTGGCTCACATTGGCTGGCTTGGCACTGCTCGGGCTGGCAGGATTGCTGCGACCGAGCGTCTGGCTGGCGGCGCTGCTCTTCGGGCTCCCCTTTTATTTCGGCGTCAAGCTGCCCCTGCTGCCCAATCGCACATTTGAACTCATCGATATAGGCATAGTCGGCGGCGTGCTCTTGCTTCTCTTCGCGCTGTTGATGCGGGACCCGGATGAGAGGCCCAACAGCCGCTACGGCTACCGCACCTGGACCTTTGGCCTGCTGATGGCGTTGGCGACCTGGGCGCTCATCGCGGCGATCGCGGCCGACTATCAGTCGCTGGCGCTGCGCGAGTGGCGCACGGTCTTTCTGGCTGCAGCGCTCTTTGGGGTGACGCTGATCGGCGTCCTGCGCTACAGCACAACGCCTGCACGCGATCGCAATCTGCTCATCAGCGCCTGGCTGGCCGGCGCCACGCTCATGGCCGCCATCGCCTGCTGGCAGTTCGTCAGCGATTCCATGTTGATCACAGCTGAAGGCGTGCGTCGCGTACGCGGGCTCTACGGCTCGCCCAACAATCTGGCCCTCTATCTGGAGCGAACGCTGGCCGTCACGCTGGCGCTGGCGCTCTTTGGTCAGCACGAATCTAACCAAAGACGCGGTCTTACCACACTGGTTTGGGCATCGGCAGCGCTCATCCAGGGCGGTGCCTTACTGCTCACATTTAGCAAAGGGGCGATCTTTCTGGCGCTGCCCACCATGTTGCTCACACTCTGGATTGGCGGGTACTGGCTGCTCGGTGCATGGGGCGTTGGGCGACGTGTCCTCTGGTGGCTGGCAGGCGCGGGCGTGCTGGCCGGCCTGCTGCTCATGCCGTTTTTGGGTACGGAACGCTTTCAACGGCTGCTCGATTTCGAGGGCGGCACTGGTTTTCTGCGCCTACAGCTCTGGCGCAGTGCGGCCCAAATGGCGCTGGACCATCCCGCCACCGGTGTCGGGCCCGACAACTTTCTCTACGCCTTTCGCAACCGCTATCTGCTACCGCCGGCGTGGCAAGAGCCAAATCTCAACCACCCACACAACTGGCTGCTCGACTGGTGGACGCGTTTGGGTGTTCCCGGGCTGATCTTGGGGATTGGATTCTGGTTCAGTGGCCTGCGCACCCTCGTGCGGAATCTGACATCAAGCGCCACAACACGCTACGAGCAAACCCTGGCGCTGGGCCTGCTCGCGGCGAGCCTCGCCGCGCTCATGCATGGCCTCATCGACGTGAGCTACGCGTTGCCAGATCTGATGATTGTGTGGGTGTTGATCTTCTTCATTCTGCCGGTCACGCGGGGTAAGGTGTGAAGCGTGGAGGATATGGTACGCATCACGTTTTCACGTTTCGCACACCATGTTTTCATGCCCCTCGGTGTTTTCATACCTCACGGTAAAATGCCGGCAATATTCTCCGCCAGCGTGACGCTATTCATCTCACCGGACCAGATGCTCTGGATCACGCCGTCGCCGTCAATGAAGAAGGTGGTCGGCAGACCAATAACGTTGAAGCGATCGGCCACAGCGTTGTCGGTATCCATCGGGATCGGGAACGTGAGGCCCAGTTCATCGACATATCGTTGGACCACCGCGGCCTCTTCCGCCTGATCGACACCGACGATGAGCACCTCGCCTGCCCAGCGTTCGGCCGCAAGCTGAAGCGCAGGCAGTTCGCGCTGGCACGGCCCGCACCAGGTCGCCCAAAAATTCAATACGACCGGCGTCCCCGCCTGGGCAGCAAGCGAAAAAGATTCATTTTCCAGGGTAGCGAGCGTGAAATCCGGGGCCGGGTAGCCTACCGCCGGCTGTGGCATACGCAGATCAACCGCGGCGTCAACGGGCAATCGATTCCACCAGACCCAACCGCCGCCAAAAACCAACACAATGCCAAAAACGACAACCCAACGATTCATGGTGCGGAAACTCAACTCTCTTCAGATTCATCTTCATCATCGTCGCTGGTCGCGTCGTCGGCGCTTGCCAACGAGCCCAACACGCCAATGATTTCGTCCGCGCAAATGCGGTTGAGTGACGTGTTATACCATAAGCGCATCGTATGGATTAGCTCATCCTGCAGCGCGGCAAAGGCATCCTGCGCATCGTCGCTCTCATCTGCGGCCAAGGCTTCGTAATCCGGGTGATCTTCCAACCATGCATCCAGCAGAGCCTCGGCCGCGACCGGCCGCGGGCCCCACGAAGCCTGATCCGTCCACTCTTCATCAAAGAAGATGGCCAGCGGCAAGTCCAGTTCATCCACATCACTCAAATCAAGCGTTTCAGCCATTGCATCCAACAGGGTCAGATCATCCTCGTCGGTAATGATGTGCAGATCAAGCCGGGGAGCAGCGGCATCAATCCGCGCCAGCACGGGCAACACGGCGATCGTATCGGGATCCTCCGCGTTGAGAATCACGACCATGTGCACCATGTTCGGATACTCGGTCAGGCGCAGTTGCTGGTCGTTCGTCAGACGCGTCTCTTCAATCCGCTTGATGATTAGCGGTCCGTAGAGCTCGTTATAAGCAATAAACTCGGATAGATTTAGCGCCATGGTGCAGATCATCGAGCTGCTTTGGGCGACGAGGGAAATTGGTTTCATAAGGGTCGATTGGCCACAGTTGAATACCGGTTGACGTTCGAAAAAACGGAATTGGCACAATCTTAACACAGAGCAGGAAGGAGGGTTGAATGGGGTACGCGTTGGGTCGGTACCGCGGCGGGGTTGTGGTAAAATGCACAAACTATTCTGTACGTCGAGCGTGAGAAGCTGAGGAGAACCCGACCGTGAACAATCGTCGCTATGCTGCCTTTGCGTGGGGCGTTCTCGCCTATAACATCCTCGTCATTCTTTGGGGTGCGTTCGTGCGCGCCACCGGATCGGGCGCGGGCTGCGGCAGCCACTGGCCACTCTGTAACGGCGAGCTAATTCCCCGTGCAGAACAGACCGAAGTGATTATTGAATTCTCCCACCGCGTTACCAGTGGTGTGGCCCTGCTGGGCGTTGTCGTGATGCTGATATGGGCGCTGCGCGCGTATCCGCGTGGTCACCGCGTCCGCCATGGGGCAATTGCATCCATGGTCTTCATGATCATCGAAGCGCTGATTGGCGCCGGTCTCGTTCTACTTGAACTGGTCGCCTACAACGTCTCCATCGCCCGTGCCTACTGGATGGCGGGCCATCTCGTCAACACCTTCTTCCTGCTCGCAGCCATAACCTTAACGGCCTGGTGGGCCTCAGGCGGGGCCAAACTTCGCCTGCGCGGGCAGGGCGCGCTGCCATGGGTCTTTGGCCTGGCGCTACTGTCAATGTTGATTCTGGGTGCAAGCGGCGGCATCACTGCGCTGGGGGACACGCTGGTATTGAATGCCGGCATCACGCCCGAAGAGTCGCCGGTAGTGGCCCAACTGGTGAGCCTGCGCATTTATCATCCGCTGATTGCGTTTATGGTCGGGGCCGTGCTGATAGTGGCTGCCGTGATGGCCGTACGGCGTCATCCGGCTCCGACAACGCGCCGGCTGGCCCTGGCACTGGGTGCGCTCTATGTCGTACAGCTCATGCTGGGTGCGCTCAACGTCGCCTTGAAAGCGCCGGTCTGGCTCCAACTGGTCCACCTCTTCATGTCCAACCTGATCTGGATCGCGCTGGTGCTGTTGGCAGCAGATACGCTGGCCGAAGAGGTCCCGGCACGCGCAACAATGGAACAACCGGCCGATGCGGCAACCCTGCGCGAGCCGAGCCCGGCGACGTAGTCACGACGCTACAATGAAACGTCTCTACGTCGGGGGCGGCGTCGAGGGTGTCGAAACTGCGGAGGGTGGGGAGGATGACGGACGTGGCGGGTTACGACGCGGGCCAATATCGGCCGTGATCGACCGTAGGGTGGCGCGCATGCCGGCTGTTGCCCGGGTGCTACGCACCACCGGATCGACCACGCTTTCGCCCACGAAATTGGCTGTACCACGCACTGCGCCCAATGTCTCCTGGGTGTCCTCAATCATCGGCTTGATCTCGGTCTGCAACATCTTGACCATGCGGTAGATCTGCCAGATCAACACACCCAACAGAATGTTGACAATCAAAGTCTGCAACGCCAGCAGAATAATCGCAATATCGCGAATGGTTGCGCTAATCACGGCGACTCCTGAACAATAGTGCGAACGTGGATAGAAACATGACAGAACGCTGATCTGGCGGATCAGGCAGACCGGGACGGATCAAACGGCAGCGCGCCCGACCCGATCAATCCCACTTAACGCACATCCTGGCGATCAGCGTAGGCGGACTGGCTCCAGGCCCGGGCGATGACCAGCGCGGCAAACGCGCCCAATGTGCCTTCAATCACGTGCAGGTAACCGATCTGCAAGAGCGGCACCTGGGTCAACTGGCCGATGGCCTGGCCAATTGCAAAGCCGGCGCATGCGCTCAGCCAGTAAAGCACGAGGTCGCGCACGTTGCGCCCACCCCAGACGTGAAAGAGCGCGGCATAGGCGGTGGCGAACAACAAGCCCAACAAGAATGCCGGCGAAAGAAGCCCCGTCATCAGCCGATAATCCCCCCGCCCAGACAAAGATCACCCTGATAGAAGATCGCGCCCTGGCCCGGCGTCACGTCGCGCTGGGGCTCGTCAAAGTAGACTTCCACACTGCCGTCGGCCTGCGGCATAAGTCGGCACGGCGCAGCATGCGCGCGATACCGAATCTTGCATTCCGCCTGCGTATCGGGCGCCACGGGCCGATCGAGGGTCCAATTTACCTCCCGTGCAATCAGCGTCGTACGTCCCAATTCTTCCCGGGTGCCGACGATCAGCGCATTCTGGTCGCTGTCTAGTTCCAGCACATAGAGCGGCTCGCGCGCGCCGCTGAGGCCCAGGCCCTTGCGCTGGCCGATCGTGTAGCCGGGGAGGCCGGCATGCTCACCATAAACCACCCCTTGACGGTCCATAATTGGGCCAGGCTGCATGGCCTCGCTGGCCCAATCCTGCAAAAAACGGCGGTAGTCATCGTCGGCGATGAAGCAGAGATCCATGGAATCGTGCTTCGAAGCCGTGGGTAATCCTTGAGCCGCCGCGATTTCGCGGATGTGCGCCTTCTGATATTCACCCACAGGGAAGAGCACATCCTGCAGCTCCGCCTGGCCCATGACGCTGAGCACATAGCTCTGATCCTTGCCCTCGTCCACCGCCTTCAGCAGATGAATCGTACCGTCCGGCTGGCGTTGCACCCGGGCATGATGACCCGTGGCCAGGAAATCTGCGCCCAGCTTGCGGGCATAGTTTAGCAGATAGTCAAAACGGATATGGCGGTTGCACGCCAGGCATGGATTGGGCGTCACGCCCTGGCTGTAGCCGCTGATGAAGTAGTCGACGACGCGCTGCTTGAACGGTTCCTCGACGTTGATCAGATAGAAGGGAATGCCCAGATGATCAGCGACCTGGCGGGCGTCGTGGACGCTCTCCAGGCTGCAGCACTTGTTGGTCGACCCTTCGCCCCGGCCGACCTCGGCCCAAAGGCGCATCATGACGCCGATGACGTTGTAGCCGGCTTCCACCAGCAGCGCGGCGGCGACGGAGCTATCTACACCGCCGCTCATGGCGACGACGACAGTGGTTTCAGATGGCGGGCGAGAATTCTTGGACATGGCAATCGGCAAATAGCACTCAGTACAGTACGGCAGACGGCAGACAATGGAGTCATATTCTACACGATAGCGCACGTCCGTTCCAGAAAAGCGGCCGGTGGTTGGCGCTGATTGGCATCAACCCTCTTTGAAAAAGCCAGGGAACGGACGATAAAATGGCACGCAGAGAGCCCCAAAGAAACGCCCGTTGCCTTACTCGAGCTGCACGGTCATCTCTACTGTCGCGGTGCGGCCGTCTTCGGCATAGACCGTGGCGAAGAGACGATGGGGGCCGGCGCGCACCACGTTATCCGTGTCGGGCCAGCGCGAATCGTCGACGGTGAACTCGAAGACGTTGCAGTCCGGTTCGCCGCCGGCAAAGGCGCAGTACGCGGCGTTCCGCTCGGTGCGGCCATAGACTTTGCCGCCGTCCGGGCCAAAGATTTCCAAATTGACTTCCTCGATGCCGTCACCGTCGCGGCTGCCATAGGCAGGATCAAATGCCTCGACCTGAAACGCCAGCGCGTTGCCAATCGCGGCATACGTTGAGCCCGGACCGACCTGGGCGATACGCGCCGCAAGCTCATTCGCAGGCGGTACGGTGGCGGCTTCCGCGCTGGTTGCGGTTGGCGCTACAGTCTCCTCGGTCGCCTCAGCCTGAGTGTCCTCGACTTGAGTCGTCTCGCAGGTACGCACGCAGAACTGCCAAAACCAAACGCTCTCCAGATTATCCGCCTCAGCGACGATCGTAATCGTGGCATCATAGAGCCCATCCGGCCATTGGTTGCGCGCGCTGTTCAGATCAAGCGCCGGGCAGAGGGGCTCGTCGCCGCCAAAGAGACAGAACGCCGCGTTCGCCTCGACCCTTTCATACGCAACAGGACCGTATTGCCCCGGCGGGCCAACGATCTCAAAGGTGACGCCGGCAATGCCGTTGCCGTCCGTCTTGTCGGGCAGCCGGTCATCAAAGACCGCCACGCGCGCGGTCAAGAAATCGTCGAAAACCACAGGCGAGGCTGCTGTCGCAATCCCCGGAAGAAGAATCGCCCGACCATTGTCGCCAATCAAAATCTCTCGACCGTCTCCCTGGCTACCGTCAGTGGGAATGACGGCAGCGACGATGGGCGTGGGGGTTGGCGGAGGCGCAGAGGTTGCAGTTGGCGCAGAGGTTGCAGTTGGCGGAGAGGTTGCAGTTGGTTCAGCAGGCGCCGTGGCAACCGGAACAACCGTTGCAACGATGGGCGTCGCCGTGGCGGTCGGCGGCGTGGTTGCGGCTTCTGTGGCGGTTGCCGGATCTGCGACGGCTTGGGCAACCACTTCTGTTGTCGGCGCGTCTGCTGCCGCTACGCTCTCAGCGCCGGTCGCCGTGGTTGCTTCAGCAGTCAAAGTTGCCGCCACCGCACGATCTTCGGCCACACGGGTGGCTACGCGCGCCTCTGAATCCTGGGTCTCGCCACCGCAAGCGGCAAGGATCAGCAAACTCAGAACGAGACCGGCTGTCAGAAGGTCAATTCTTGGTCGTTTCATTATGACTCCTTTGCAAGATCGGCCAGCGCATCATCCGTCGCCTGGTGAAGCGGGCGGCACGACTGGTCAACGATGCGAATTCGCAGCAAATCATCAAAGCCGCCGGCTTCCGCTTGCGCAACGCAATCGGCAAATGCCGTGCGCGCGGCTTCCAATTCGAGCAGGCGGCCGGCAGCATCCCCCTGCTGACGCAAGACATCGGCACGCTGAAAGTGCGCCAGGCCGAGTGACTGATAGCCTTGCGCGGTCAAGCGATAGTTTGCGCCGTCTGTGAAATAGGTCAGCGCCTGCGCTAAATGATCTTCCGCACGGGCAAAGGCCGCCAAGGCCGGCTCAAACTCGCCGCGGATGTAACGGCTTTCGCCTTCCAGCCGGTACGCCGTGCCGAGGCTGAGCAGCGCCAAGTGCTCAATCTGTGCGTTATCCTGCGCCCGGGCCAACGCCAGCGCTTCTTCGTAATTTTCGATCGCCGCAGCCAAATTCGAAGGCTCGGCCAAACGCTCGGCTGGCTCGACTCGTTGCGCGCGCAGAAAATGGGCGCTACCCAAGCCGTTGTAGGCGCGGGCATAATCCGGGTTGAGCGCAATCGCTTCCTGAAACGCAGCTTCGGCGGCCACATCGTTTTCAAGAAAGAGCTCTTCGCGTCCGATAAAGAAATAGAGCAATTCCCGCCCCTCCTCCGGCGCCCAGTCGGCCAATGCGGCTTCCGCACGACGAAAGGTCGTGAGCGCATCCTCGTTCCGGCCGAGAACTTCCTGCGTGAGTCCTACGGTCAGCCAGAAAAGCGCTTCCGTGCGCGTGCGCAGCCGTTCCGTCACCACCACATTCGTAATCGGATCATCGGCGTCAAAGGGCAGCGGTACGGATACCGGACTGCCCAGGCGATGGGGGCCGACAATGGCGGCCGTCTCGTCGTTGACCTTTGGCGCCAGATAAAACTCGAGATCCAGCCCCGAACTCTCGTCGCCATCGACGAGATAGCCATAGATGACCATGTGGGCGCCGATGCGTTCGGCCAACTTGCGGGCATTCTCTTCACGTGCGGCAGGCGTATTGCCGCGGATGGCGCGCAAGGCTGTATTCTGAGCCGTGTCGGTACGCGTGTCGTGCCAGATTTCCACGGAATCGGCCAGCGGCACGTCCGGCGTCTCGGCATAGACCGCATTGAGCTGGTCATAAAGCCAGGTGCTGAGCGTGCGGCTATCGTCCGTTTCGCGTACCCGACCGTCGGCGTCCGACTCGCCGAACTGGGTAACGGCAATATTGAACTGCCCCTGCATCTGACCGGGATTCCAGAGCGGCTCCACAAGTGGGTAGACGAGCAGGGCAAGCAGCACAACCAGCGCACCGGCAATCACGAAAATCGGTACAGTCACGTTGCGGTTGCCGACGTTCACCTGCACGTTACGACTGCCCACAATGACGTTGCGGGCATTGCCGCCGATGATCAAGCGCGCGTCACTGGTTTGACCCCGGTCGCGACCAAAGAGACGCGCCAGCCAACTGCGTTTGGTTGGGGCAGAATCGGCCGCAGACGCCTCCGTATCGGCCTCAGCTGCCTCATCATCGGCAGACGAAGCAGGACCAGCGCTGATCACATTACCTTGTCCGACAGCAACATTCTGGGCATCACCGCCGATCACCGTCGCAGCGCCGCCGATGGCGCCGATGTTGATGGTGTTGCCCGGTTTGCCGGCGTTTTTTTCCGCTTCATCGCCTTCTTCGTTGGCGATAAAGATCGCACCGTCGGGCGCGCGCAGGTGCAAGACGGGCGTCGCCCACTCCAGGGAGTTTGGCTCAGCCAGGCTCATGGCCTTACGTGCCTCGGCCAGCGCCCCATCCACTGGGTAGAGATTGGCGAGCGCAGCGTAGAAGCTGGCGCTAAATTCGACGGCGGCATCGTCGGTGATGGGGTACTGCATGGCGACGACCGCGGGCAGCCCGCGCAGGACCAGCGTCGCGGCCATGCTGGAAAAAACGCTGCCCTCATGGCCGCGTGCGCCTTCGCACGCGTTGAGGACGGCAAGACGCAGCGTGCGCTGGTCCGCCAACAGATCAGCCAATTGCCCGACGCTCATGCGCAGGGCCTCACCACCATCATCGGCCAGGATGACGGCCGGTTCGCCATTATCGCCATTTAATTCAGCATGGCCTACGAAATGCAGCACATGCCAAGGCCCCGCCTGCATGGCGGCTTGTAGCGCACGCCAGGTCGGCGGCGCGAGCCAGGTTAATTCAAGCTGCCCCTGTTCGACCAGCGGTGCAATCGCAGCTTCGACGCGCCTTTGTTCTTCTGCAATGTCCAAGGGTTCGACGCCATCAGGGCTGGCGGCCACGCCTAGGACGCGCAGGGGCGACGTCACCGCCAGGGGGCGATCCGGCGCCGCGACTTCAGCGTAGCGGACCACGGGCGTGTAGCGCGAGAGGGCTATAAACGCACCCCGGCGTTGATCGAAGAGAAATTCCCACGGCAGCGTGGCTAGTTCCGGTGCGTTGACGCGTAGTTTGATGCGCAGCCCTTGACCGGCCTCACGCGTGACGCTGCGGGCGACGTCGTACATGCTGCGCAGTTCACCGGACAGGAGCGCGTCGAACAGCTGTGCGCCCACGCGCTGAGCCAGCACGACAGCGCCGGCCGTGGGGTCATCGAACATGGCTGCATCAAGCTCTGCCAGCTCACGTTCGAACTGGTCCACGTCATCCGGCAGCACCAGAAACCCACGCGCTTGGCCACCCGGCGAATTTATGATGGCGACAGGGTAGCCGTCCGCTTGGACCGGTCCAATCTCGATATCGAAGTTGCGATAGATCAGTTGCGCCATAGGATTCGGCAAACGGAATTAGAAAAGACGCGCGGCGCTACTCGAGGAAACATCGGCCGCGCGGCGTACGCACGGCCAAGCGTCCCGTGCCGTGACGCTGGTGCACTGATTATTATGGGTGTAGTGGGCTATGTCAAGCAGACAAAATTTCACGCACGGCGGGCAGCACGCGCTCGCCCAGCAATTCTACGCCTCTCTGGGGCGAGAGACCGTGGGGCGTGCCATACTCGACTCGGGCTGTACCGGCGTCAAAGAGCGCGGCACTTTGTTCAATCAGATCGGCTGGCGCGCCGGCGAAGGCAAAACGAGCCAGCAACTCGTCAGAGATCAGCCGACCGGCGGCATCAAAGTCATAGCGCGCGGCAGCCGTGCGCAGGCGCGCCAGCAGTTCCGGCTCCACATCGACAGTCGGGTCGAGCGTTGCAACGATGGGCAAATAGAGGGCTACTTCGCGCCGAGCCAGGGCACGAGCCGCCGCGGCATCCTCGTCGACCACGGTCACGGCGCCGATAACGATGCCGACTTCGCGTTGCGGAGTTGTGCGACTGATCAGCGCGTCGTCGATCAGATTACGAAAATAGGGAACGACCTCAGGGTTGGCGCTGCCGCCGATCTTCAACTCATCGACATAATCGATGCAGGCACGGAGGGTCTGCGCGCCCCATGTGCCGAGCAAGCCGGGCACCTGTGCACGGTGGATGGTCCAACGAAAGGCGTCGCCGCCGGCGACGGGAAAGATGTCGCTCTCAAAGGGATCGGTCGATTGGGCGAGGAGGTGGCGTACGCAGGCGAAGGCATCGCGTAGGGCCGTGACTGGACGGGCCGGTTCGATGCCCACAAAGTCGAGCCAGCCGCCCCGGGCCATGCCCAGATAGGCGCGCCCGTCCGAAGCCTCGTCGATGAGCGCGATATTGGCTGCGATATTGACCGGATGACAGGTGAAGGGGTTGACCGCGGCCGCGCCGATACGCACGTGACGGGTTGCGCGGGCAATCTCCAGCAGCGGCAGCCACGCCGGCTGGTAGAGCATGTCGTTGTAGACCGTCACGGCGTCAAAGCCATAGGCTTCAGCCTGGGCTGCCAACGGACCGTAGGCGGCGAGGGGTTTGTCAGTTTGGAAGGCGATAGAAAGCATAGTGATTGGGGATTGTGATTGCGGATGGTTGATTGGTTGAGGAATTGTCGATGGTCGATGGGTGATTGTCAATTATTGAGACGACTGCTGTTCAATATGCATAAGGATCGAAATCAGATCATGATGTCATAAATGGAAACGTCCTTCTAATACTTTGCCGATGAAAATCATATAGAAATGAGGTAAGATAATGACCAAACATCCCATTTCAGCGCGCAAGCCGAAATCTATATAGTAGAGGAGCAACAGCCTATATGCGTTACGATAAATTTACCCAAAAAGCCCGCGAAGCCCTGCTCGAAGCCCAGACGCTGGCTGAGCAATATGGCCATACCACCTTGGAGCCCCAGCACCTGCTCAAGGCGCTGCTGACCCAGGAGGGCGGCGTCGTGCCGTCGGTGCTCAACCGCATTGGCGCCGATCCGGCCATGATCATGCAGAGTGTCGACCAGGCCCTGGCGGCGATGCCGCGCCAGGAAGGCGGCACATTGCAGGTCAACATGGGCCGTGCGGCATCCAATATCTTGCAGGAAGCCGACAAAATTGCCGGCAACATGAAGGATGAGTATCTGTCCACCGAGCACATGCTCATGGCCATGGCCTCGCTGCCCGGCGCGGCCCAGGATCTGCTCAACCGCCATGGCGTCGACTATAACGCCATCATGCAGGCCCTCGCCTCTGTGCGTGGCAATCAGCGCATCACGTCGGACAACCCCGAAGCCCAATACGAGTCGCTGACCAAATATGGGCGCGACCTCACCGAAGAGGCGCGCAAGGGCAAGCTTGACCCCGTGATCGGTCGCGACGAAGAGATCCGGCGCGTGATCCAAATTCTCAGCCGCCGCACCAAAAATAACCCGGTGCTGATCGGTGAGCCGGGCGTGGGCAAGACCGCCATCGTGGAGGGACTGGCCCAGCGCATTGTTAACGGCGATGTGCCCACCGGCCTCAAAGACAAGCGCCTCGTTGCGTTGGATCTGGGCGCGTTGGTCGCAGGGGCCAAATACCGGGGTGAGTTTGAAGAGCGGCTCAAGGCCGTGCTGAAGGAGATCAAAGAGGCGGAAGGCGAAATCATCCTCTTTATCGATGAGATGCATACGCTGGTCGGCGCCGGCGCGGCCGAAGGCAGCATGGACGCCTCCAACATGCTCAAGCCCATGCTGGCGCGGGGCGAACTGCACACGATTGGCGCCACGACGCTGGATGAGTATCGCAAATACATCGAGAAGGATGCCGCGCTGGAGCGCCGCTTCCAGCCCGTGCTGGCCGACGAGCCCAGCGTGGAGGACACGATCAGTATTCTGCGTGGCCTCAAGGAGCGCTACGAAGTGCACCATGGCGTGCGCATCACCGACGGCGCGGCGATCGCCGCCGCCCAGCTGAGCGACCGCTACATCACCGACCGCTTCCTGCCCGACAAGGCCATTGATCTCATCGACGAAGCAGCCAGTCGCCTGCGCATGCAGATCGACTCCAAGCCCCAGGAACTGGACGAGATCGACCGTCAAATCATGCAGCTTGAAATTGAGCGTGAGGCGTTGAAGAAGGAAAAGGACGACGCCAGCAAAGCGCGCCTGGACGTCTTGGAAGAAGAGCTGGCCAACCTGAAAGAAGAGAGCGCCCAGATTACGAGCCGTTGGGACGCCGAGCGCGAGGCCATCATCCAGGTGCAGGACATGAAGGAGCAGATTGACCAGGTCCGCACGGAGATCGAGCAGGCCGAACGCAGCTATGACCTGCAACAGGCGGCCGAGTTGCGCTACGGCAAGATGCGCCAGTTGGAAGAAGATCTGGCCGCGGCCGCGGCCCGGGTTGTCCAGCTGCAGAGCGAAGGCGCGCTGCTCAAAGAAGAGGTCGACAGCGAGGAGATCGCTGCCGTCATCAGCAAATGGACCGGTATCCCCGTCGCCAAGCTGATGGAAGGCGAGCGGGCCAAGCTGATCCGTATGGAGGAAGAGCTTCACGATCGCGTTGTGGGTCAGGACGAGGCGGTCTCAGCCGTGGCCGCGGCCATCCGCCGCAGTCGCGCCGGCCTCCAGGATCCGAACCGACCCGTGGGCAGCTTTATCTTCCTGGGCCCGACCGGCGTGGGCAAGACCGAACTAGCCAAAGCGCTGGCCGAGTTCTTGTTTGACGACGAGCAATCCGTCATTCGCATCGACATGAGCGAATATCAGGAGCGCCACACGGTGGCCCGACTGATCGGTGCGCCTCCTGGCTACGTGGGTCATGATGAGGGCGGTCAGCTAACCGAGGCCATTCGTCGCCACCCCTACTCGGTCGTACTCTTTGATGAGATCGAGAAGGCCCATCCGGAGATCTTCAACGTACTCCTGCAGGTGCTGGATGACGGTCGCTTGACCGATTCCCAGGGACGCACGGTCGATTTGCGCAATGCCATCATTATCATGACGAGCAACCTGGGCAGTTCACACATCCTGGAGGATGGCGAGCTGAGCGAGGAGACGGAAGCGCGGGTCAAGGACGTCTTGCGGCAGAACTTCCGGCCCGAGTTCCTGAACCGGATCGACGAAACGGTTGTCTTCCATGCCCTGGATAAAGAGCAGCTCAAGGAGATCGTCGACATTCAGCTCGGTCGCCTGCGGCAATTGCTCAAGGATCGCAATATCACGATTGAGTTGACTGATGCGGCCAAGGGATTGCTGGTCGACGAAGGCTTTGATCCGGCCTATGGCGCCCGACCGCTCAAGCGGGTCATCCAACACTTGGTGGCCGATCCCATGGCGGTGGAACTGCTGGAGGGAAGTATCCAGGACGGCGATCACATCGTCATCGACCGCGAGGGTGATCGGTTGACCTTCGACACCCTGGAAATTGTGGAAGCCTAGCGTTAGGCAATCTGCCTGATCGCTGCTGCAGCAAGCTGTGCCGACCGGGTTTCGGCTACTCCAGGCCACATAAAGATTTGCACGCGAAGAGGCGCTGTCCGCACGGACAGCGCCTCTTCTTTTCCCCAATCCCACCCTCACCGGATGATTTAGCCAACGCGTGGTCATAACATTACACAGTAAGCTGACACCCTCGTGTCTACCCTTGTACGCCTTACTGAAATTGACAGTAAATGGAACGTCGTTTCAGCGACGCCAGGGAGGGTGCTATTAAAGCCATAGCAAGCTTTGCGTTCACCCTAAAAGATCCGGTTACCGACTGTTTCTCAGCTAGCCAACGCTTCAATGGCCTCGTGCTGATCCGGCTCTATCAGCTCTCCAACAACTCAACCGTCCAGTTGCGTGCCTGGAGTTGGGTGTCCAGCTCTCGCTGCTCGCGAGCGAGGGCGTCTGCCCGCTGTCGCCAATCAGGCACGTCGATGGCCGCCTCGATGCGAATCTCGTTGCGACTTTGGCCGTAGTAATTGCGCTGGCCAATAATTGCCGCAGCAACAATCGTCTCGCGGACCATTTGGAGACGCTTGCGCAAGACATCGCGCTCGGCAATCGCCTCGGCCACGTTGGGGCCCTTCGGGTCCTCCTCACTGAGCGCCGTCTGGACATTGGTTGCGTTGATGGCCTGAATGAGATAAAGCAAACGCTCAGCCAAGCGCTCATACTCTGCCGAGAGCGCGTTGGGGTCCTCTTGCGGCTGATCCCCTTCCTGGACACGTGCGTTTGTCGCCAAACGCTGCTTCACATCCTTCATACGCTTCTGAACATCTGCCCGTTCAATAAGGGCTTCAGCAAGTTTCATGGTACCCCCCTTCTTCGCTAGGTTGCTTACACTGTAGCGGCGACTGATGCGCCTTTTGTTGAAACCACCGCCCAGATTGACGCGTCCAAGCGGCGCTGATACACAAAACAATACACAGAATAACGCACAAAATTGTGTATGTCAAGGGTGAAAATACACTGATTTACTAGCAGTACCCTTTGGCGCCTCCATACGGACGCAGCAGCCCCATGCTGCATAGCAGGACCATACAGACTGGGGTCGATTTTGCGATTAAGGCTGGAAAGGATTTGGGGGCGGGCAAACATCAATGTCGAGAAGGGTTGCCTATTGGCGGTGGAACTGTTGGAAGGAAGTGTCCAGGACGGCGACCCTATCCTGGTGGATCGAGAAGGCGATTAGCGAACGTTTCAAGCCGTCGAAGTCGTCAAAGCATAAAATGTACAGATTTGTTGAAGCAAAAAGCATGCCCACAGAACTGAGAGTTCTGTGGGCATGCTCTTATTGGCAGGATGATTCGTTGCGTCTGAGGATCGAATGACCCGTCTGTTGCTACGTCTCGTTGGACGTGCCATCACCGGTGCTCAATGCCGCAGCCAGCCAACGCGTCCCCTCATAGCCGTCTAACGCAGTTGATTTTATCAACGCCGTCAGCGGTACGCCAACGATACCTCCAATCGGCCCCAGCAGAAAGCCCCAAAAGAGGACGGCAAGCAGCGTTATGGTAGGCGATAGATTCAACCCTTTTCCGTAGAAACGGGGAGCGATTACCGTGCTCAGCATACCGTTGATAAACCAATAACCGAGGATAATGATCAGTGCCATGACAACGCCTCCCTGAAGAAACCCCAGGAAGAGCGGCGGCAGAATAGAAACCCAGTAGCCAATGTATGGAATATAGCCGAAGACAAAAGCAAGAATACCCCACAACAAGACATGCGGAATGCCAAGCAGCCACAAAAACAGCATGTCAGCCACCGCAATTGTGAGGTTCACGACGGTCAGCATGAGCATATATTTTGCTACGGACGATGTCGCCTGACTGGCTCGAATTAGGCCGGGATTATCAGCCGGGATCACTGTGTGCAGTCTGGCGGTCAGACTTTCAGATTCAGCGAGCATATAGCCGAAGAGAAGTAGGGCAAATGCGCCAAAGGTCAGAAGTCCGACGAGGTTTCCTGCGATCGAAGCCAGCGTGCCAAAGATCAGTGAGGCAGCCGATTTAGCAGTCGAGTCAAAGGTCGACGCATCGATTCCGCGCTGCTGAAGCGCCGCGGTAATTTGACCGCTTTGACTGGCTATCCCATCCTGATAGCCCGATGAATTTTGGGCAACCTGGCCGATTGAGAAACCAATAAGGGCAATTAGCAATACGGACAAAAGCAGGGCGCCGCCGATAATGAGCGTGAGGGCCAGCCATCTCTTCATGCCGCGACCGATTAGCCAATTGCGAATCGGAATACAGAGCAAGGTGAGCAATCCAGCCATCAGCACCAAATTGACGATAGACGAGGCTGCCCACATCCCCGCGAGAATCACCACGACTGCGGCGACGGCAAGCAGTGGACGCAAAATGGACGGCACGGACGCTTGTTCTGATGACATCAAAATACCCTCTCTGGCTATCTATCCGTGGTGAAACCTCCTCAAAAATGAGTACGGTTCCTTGAGAAATGCTAGCAATGCCTGAACAGCTCTGGACAATGATTCATGCTCCCGAACTTCTTGGCAGGGAAAGGCTGTACACTTATTTTTCTACACTCGCTTGCATGGTCTCAGGCTGATCGCAGATACGCGGTGTCGAACAATCGTAGGATGACGCCGACCAAGACAAATCCTTGCAGTGTGCTCTTACGCGGACCCCAACGCTGGTGGAGAATCTGGCAGAACAGGTGCATTGTCAAACGCGCTAAGTATTTTGTCAACCAGCGGTTTTCCGAAGAGGAAATGGGTAGCGCTACGCAAGGAGCGAGCGCATGAGTTCCAGACCGCTATTCCAGATGAAATAGATGCCGATAGCACCCAGGATGGCGGCCACAATGTAGCGCATCGCCCCGGTGATCCAGCCGTTCATTGTCGTGAGCAGCGCTTGCGCACGTTCCGGACGAAACAGGTAGAGCAAAACCGGGATGGCAACAATAGAGATACCCAAGAGCAGATAGACGGCAAGTGCGCTGAATTGAAACGTGAGTTTGGGAGGCATCGCCAGAATGATATTCATCGCCGCAACCGTCAGCACCCATTGCTTTGGGCCCGTGATGGCCAAGAGCAGCCCGACTCCCAGCGCCCCCAACATACCGGGCGAGGAATCATCTTCTACTTCGTCTTCTGAAGTTTGCTCCTCGGCTACCGTGACCGCGTTCACCCCGCGAGCATAATTAATCGCTTCGATAATCAGCCACACGCCCGCAACGGTCAACATGATGTCAAGCGCCCAATGTCCCTCGGCGACGATCAGCGCATTAATCCGCTCCAGCAGATTGACCGCAGATTCGGCAGCCCAGGCTGCCGTCATGCGCATGATCTCAAGAACGCTGGCAAAGACTGAAAAGACGCCAAACGCAATGATAATGCGGGCCAGCGTAATGCCGGCGAGCAGGCCAAGTACTCGCCGCACGCCTCCTTCCGTGCCGAGCAGCACTGCCTCAACACCCAAAACCGAAGGCATAAACGATGCAACCAGCCCCAAGAGGGCCAGGACCAACCACGATTCCCACATACTTCACCTACTCTCTGACAACCAATCGCTCTTTGATTGACGGCACAATCTGCAGGTCAAGCGTCAAGGAGTCGCGCCTGGCTGACTGCAGCAGAGCGATCAAATCGTCGGTCTGGGGCATGTCATCTTGCCCTGCAATCGTCAGCTTGACAGAATTGCCGCCCGCATGAACGTTCACAATTTCGTAACTAGTTCCCGTCAACCATGCTTCACTCGCCTGTCTCGTCTGGAACTGCAAGATCCCGTCTCGTCCCGTCTGAATGCTCGTTGCTGTCAAGGGAATAATCACCAACAACGTGCCGAGACCAATGAGCCAGAGCACGCGCCGCCGCGCGGGGCCAGTCATTTGATCCATCGACGCCTTGCTCAAACCCAACAAGGCAAAGACGCCGCCGCCGGCCAACAAAATGGAAAAGAAGTTCGTCAGAAAGAGAATGAATGCGCCACTGGCCTCGTCAAATGCGCCCTGGGAAAGCGTCAGGCCAACGACCGTCAAGGGCGGGACCAACGCGATGGCAATTGCCACGCCCGGCAGCGTGTTGGCGACATCTTTACGGCTCATGGCAAAGGCCCCAACAGCACCCGACGCCAAGGCGCCATACAGGTCAATCAGGCGAGGCGAAACGCGCGAAACGATCTGAGAATTTGTCGAGACCGAAATTACGCCCGAAACATAGACAAAGCCCAGTAGCCACGACAAGAAAATAGCGCCGCCAGCACCGGCAATGACGAGCAAAAGCGCCCTGCCGGCACGATCCATACGCCCCATGACGATGGCAGCGGCAATCGCCATGATTGGGGTCATCAGCGGCGCAACAATCATCGCGCCGATCACCGTGGCTGTCGAATCGCCGATCACGCCATATGTCGCAATAATCGTAGCAAAAAACATCAAGACGGCGAAACTCTCCATATCGAGACGCCCGTCTTCCCCTTCATAGAAGAGGTTTTCCTCAATGCGAGGGACATCGTCAGGTTTGATTTGATTATCATCGATGATGGTTCTGATAACGCCCACTGGAATTTCTCCTTTTCTTATCGAACCGTGAATGACTTCATTGCAGACTAGTCATCATGATACGCCACGAGAAAGTCAATAGCAATGAGGAAATAAACACACGCCTGCAACTTTTGGCATCCTCGTGCGTAGAAGAGTTGACAAGGAAGTCACTGTAGCGCATAACACAGGAGCCACAGAGCATCGTCAATAGCTGACCAACGAAGAGCTGTGCACTTGCGCACTTTCACTTTGCAACCGCTGTTGCGGAACAGTGCGTCCTCTCTGCCAGCGGGACGCACAAGCAACATAAGGACCGCTGCTTGACTGTTTTGATAACCGATCCCTTTAGATTGAGCGTAGATCAGGCGCTAAGCCTGGCGTCGGGCCAGGCCGGCCGTCGCCAAATCCGCAGCCTGGCCGGCCGCGACAACTGGCTTCGTTGCGGCTCGTTTGGCGCGTTCATCTGGGGCGAGTATGGCACGTCCAATCACGGCCCCATCCAGGTTCTTTGCGACACAGCGTCGCTGACCGTCTCCTGCACCTGCCGTAGTCGCCAACGTCCCTGCAACCATGGCCCCGCGCTCTACCTACGTTGGCTCGATCATCCGCAACGCTTCACGCACGACCGTCGTCCTCCATGGCTGTCAGCAACCGATCCTGCTTTCCAAACCACGTCCAGCGCGCCAACTCTGCAGTCGGATCAGTGGCCTACAGTCATGCGCGGGTTGGCCGAATTCGAGCTTTGGCTCCATGATCTCATGCGTGCCGGCCTGGCCGGCCTGCCCGAGCAGCCCAAGGGCGCCTGGCGCAGCGTCAGCGACCGACTGGCAGATGCCCACCTGAACGAATTGGCCCGTACGATCAATGCGCTCGCAACGTTGCCCGGTTCGACTCCGGACTGGCCCGAGGCGCTTTTGGTCGAGCTCGGCCGCATGCACCTCCTGATCCAGGCTTTCAAACGGTGGGACGACCTGCCGGCTGCACAACGGGGGGACTTACGCCTGGCCGTCGGTTGGCTGGACGACGCCTTGGCGGCTGCGGGCGATGTGATTCATGATCGCTGGCACGTCATCGCCGATGAGCAGACCAAGGACGGGCTGCTCTCCCGCCGGCGCACGTGGCTTTGGGCGGAACGCAGCAACCGCGTCGCCGAAGTGAGCCGCAGGAGTACGCTGCCCCAGGGCGTCCCGACGCCGCCCCGTGAAGCGCTCTTGCCCACGGGTGTGGGCATCGACGGGGCGCTACGCTTCTATCCGGCAACGACGCCCGTCAGCGGCGTGCTTGCGGAAACGCGTCGCTTCTTTCAGCCCGGCCAGCGTCCAGCCGGCTACGCGACCATCGAGACGGCATTGGCAGCCTACAATTCAACACTCTCTCAAAATCCGTGGTGCACCGAGTTCCCCATGCTGATTGCGGCCGCACATGCACAGCGTTCCGATGGTCGCTGGCGCTTCGTCGACAGCGCCGGCGCAATGCTGCCCATTGCGGAGGAGTTCACGCGGGGGTGGCACCTGCGGGCCTTAAGCCTCGACTCAGCCACCGCAATCTTCGGCGTATGGAATGGCACGGCCTTTCGCCCCGTTAGCCTTTGGGCCGATCAGCGCTGGCTGCGGTTGGAACTATTGCGAGGCGTTGCATGAGGCGATTGACCGATTTGACCCGTGTCGCGCTGCTGGGCGTGCAGCGGGCGGAATTGCCCAGCTTGGAGCCGGCGGCTGATTCACGAGATTCTGCGCTGGACGCGTTGCTTGTCCAGCTTGCCGACCAGGAGCCGGCCGCTGCATTGCTCAACGCAGCCGGGATCATCGGCATCTATGCCGGCGCCGGCGTGGGCGTATCCCTGCTGCCGCGCGCCGATCACACAGCGCCTGCGTTGCCCGGCGCCCGCGGCCGGGTTTGCCCGCCCGGCGCAGTCTTCCACCTGAACATCATGCTCGAAGGCCGCCAGGCGCATCTGCTCGAGGAAATGCTGCTTGCCCTAACGGCCGGCGGCTACGCCATCCCTGCCCCTCTCCTGCCGGTCTTGCTGGACCGCGGCGCCAAGCGTCCACAGCAACGCCCGGTGATTGTCGGCGCACTCAGCCCGCTGGATCGACGCTACGCGCACGAGAACCCGGCATGGCGCTACGCCTCGCCCCAGACTGATCACTATGAGGGCCTGCGCACGTTCTGGCGCGCAACGACCGACACGGCAGAACGCCAGGGACTTCTGCGCCAGGCGCGCGTCCTCAACCCGGAATGGGGACGGCGTCTGCTCGAGGGCAGTTGGAAAAGCTTGCAAGACAGGGAACGCCACGCACTGTTCGAGCACATGCGCCAAGGCCTGAACGACCGTGACGAGCCGTTCCTTGAAATGGCGCTGGATGATCGTAGCCAACCCGTGCGCCGTAAAGCGGCCGAACTGCTGGCTCACCTGCCCACGTCGCGTCTGGCGCGACGTATGGCCGCACGAATTAACGAAATCGTGCGCTACACGCCTGATGGAGAGCAACGTATCGAAATCGCGTTTCCGCCCGCGCTCGATGCCGCGACGGTGCGCGATGGCGTGTTGGAACGGAGCGGGAAAAACCTGGCCCATTTGCGCGGTCTCCAGCTCATCGAGATGGTGGGCGCCGTGCCGCTGGATCACTGGTCCACAACGTGGGCAGTCAGGCCGGATGATGTCGTGCTGGCCATGCGTGCGAGTCTCTGGCCGCGAACGTTGACCCAGGCGCTCTGCCTTGCTGCGGTTCGTCAAGGCAATGCGCAGTGGGCAGCGGCACTGCTCGATGCTACTGAACTCCATGAGCATGCGCTGCGTGCGGCGCCTGCGCTTTCGCTGGCAGAGTGTGACCGTTTGTTAGAACGCTGGGACGCAACACTTCCCGTCGATGCGCCCCTGAATAAAGATGCCAAGCTCATTCAACTCTTGCGCCAGCGCTCCGGACCATGGTCGGTCGCCATGACGCGACGCCTGTGGCGTCAGTTCGCCAACCAGCGCGCCCTTGACGGGCAGCAGTTGGACCACGCAGTTAGCGCGGTCATCAAGCAGATGGGCGCCTATTGCCCGCCGCACTTGTTGGAGGAAGGGCTGGCCCTGTTTGACCGGCTGCCACCGACGATTCAAGAAATCCGCGCCGTGCGCGAAGCCAAGAACACCATGACTTTTCGCCGCGGCATGCTACACGAATTGACGTCTGACGATTGACAGTTGCCAATTCAAACGAGGAGACCCATTCGATGTCTGAAATTTTACGCGCGCACGCTGAGGCGCAATATGCAGAAGAGCTGGCCGAGCTGGCCAAGGCGGATCGCCGCCAACGTCCGTCAAATTGGCATTTATCGCCCTGGGCCGTGGCGATCTATCTCCTGGGCGGGACGCTCGACAACGGCTTTGCGGTTTCACCCAAATACATCGGCAATAGTCGCCTGATCGAAGTCGCCATCGCCACCCTCACCACCGACCGTGCGCTGCTCCTGTTGGGCATTCCCGGGACGGGCAAGACGTGGGTCTCGGAGCATCTGGCGGCAGCCATCTCAGGCGACTCAACGCTGCTCGTCCAGGGGACAGCCGGCGCCGGCGAAGAGGTGATTCGGTACGGCTGGAATTACGCTTCGTTGATCGCCAAAGGGCCGACCGAAGAGGCCCTGGTGCCCAGCCCCATCATGCACGCGATGCGCGACGGCAAGCTGGCCCGGGTCGAAGAGTTGACCCGCATCCCGGCCGATGTGCAGGATGCGTTGATCACCGTCCTCTCCGAAAAGGTGTTGCCCATTCCGGAGTTGGGGCAAGAGGTACAGGCCGTACGCGGCTTCAACGTCATCGCCACCGCGAATGACCGCGATCGTGGCGTCAATGACCTCTCCAGCGCGCTCAAGCGGCGCTTCAACACCGTGGTCCTGCCCCTGCCGGCGACCGCCGAAGAAGAAGTCACCATCGTGCGCCGCCGCGTGCACGAATTGGGCCAGGCGCTCGATCTGCCGGCAGAGGCCCCGGCCCTGGAAGAAATCCAGCGCGTCGTCACCATCTTCCGCGAATTGCGCGGCGGCGTGACTGATGACGGCACGGCCAAGCTCAAGAGCCCCAGCAGCACGCTCAGCACGGCTGAAGCCATCTCCGTGGTGAACAGCGGCCTGGCTCTGGCCGCCCACTTTGGCGACGGCATCCTGCGCTCGTCCGATCTCGCCGCCGGACTTACGGGTGCAGTGGTCAAGGATCCCGCCCAAGACGCCATCGTCTGGCAGGAGTATCTGGAAACGGTCATGCGCGAGCGCGAGCCGTGGGCCGATCTCTACGAGGCATGCAGTGAACTCCTCTAACCCGCGACCATGACTCACACAGATTTGCACATTTTCGGCATTCGCCACCACGGGCCGGGCTCAGCCCAGGCCCTGGTCGAGGCGCTAACCGAGCTGGAACCGGATATCGTGCTCGTCGAAGGGCCGGCCGACGCCGATCCGCTGCTGCCCTGGCTCGATCACATTGCGCTGGAGCCGCCGGTAGCGCTGGTCATGTACCGCACGGATGAGCCCCAACGCGCCGCCTACTTTCCCTTTGCCAGCTTCTCGCCCGAGTATCAGGCCATTCGCTATGCGCAACAGGCGAACATTCCGGTGCGCTTTATGGATCTGCCCCAATCAATTGTCCTGGCGCTGCAAGAAAAGTTTGTGCCGCCCGACATGGAAGCCATGCAGGAGCTGGCACGCCTGGCCGGCTTCCCGGCAGTCGAACCTTGGTGGAATGCCATGGTCGAGCAGCGGCAAGACCGCCGTGACATCTTTGCCGCCATCCTCGAACTGATGACAACCGCGCGCGAGACGCCGGTACAAGCAGATAAACGCACCTCTACCGACACCGCAGATCCAGCGGCGGATCCCGCAGCAAATCTCGTCGCAGATTCTATTGCAGAGGCGCCCGCCCCAGGGCCGTCCGTCGCCCTCAACGACCGCCGCGAGGCCTTTATGCGCCAGGCGATTCGGCAGGCGCGCGCGGCTGGGCATACGCGCATTGCCATCGTCTGCGGCGCCTTTCACGGCCCTGCCCTGCGCGATCCGGCGCGCTACGCGGATGACGAATTGCTTCTACATGGCCTGCCCACAGCGCCGGTCGAAGGCGCGTGGACGCCGTGGACCTATGGCCGCCTGGCCCTGGCCTCGGGCTACGGCTCGGGCATTCGCTCACCCGGCTGGTACGATCATCTGTGGACGCAGGCGCTGCAACAGACAACGCCGACTGAGTCCAGCATCATGTGGCTGACGCAGGTCGCCGGCCTGCTGCGCGACGAGGGCATGGACACGTCGTCCGCCCACATCATCGAGGCCGTGCGCCTAGCCGAGTCGCTGGCCGCGCTGCGCGGCCTGGCCCTGGCCGGCCTGCCCGAGCTGACCGAGGCGACCCAGGCCGTGCTCTGCTTTGGCCGCAGCGAACCCCTCGACCTGATCCAACGCAAGCTCATCGTGGGCGAGCGCATGGGCCGGGTGCCGCCTGACGCACCCATGACCCCCCTCCAGCGCGATCTCTACCGCCTGCAGCGGGAACTGGCGCTCCACCCGGAGCCGGAAGCTCGCACCATTGCCTTGGATCTACGCAAAACGCTGGATCACGACCGCAGCCGCCTGCTGCATCGGCTCAATCTGCTCCGAGTCTCCTGGGGCAAGCGCATGAAAACGCGCAATCAGATCGGTACCTTTCAGGAGAACTGGCGTCTCGCCTGGCAGCCGGAATTCGCCGTCCGCATCATCGAGGCAAGCGTCTGGGGCACGACCGTAGAACGGGCAGCCGCAGGGTTTGTCCAGCATGAGGTCGAAACGGCTGAAGCCCTGCCCGATCTCACAGCGCTGCTGGACGAGGTGCTGCTGGCTGACCTGGCGGAAAGCGTGGCGCTCATCATCGCCCGCATCGAAGAGATGGCCGCGCGCAATGCCGACATTCTGCACATGATGGGTGCGCTTCCGCCGCTGGCCGGCGTATTGCGCTACGGCAGCGTGCGCCAGACTGACAAACAAGTGCTGCGCCATGTGGTCGACAGCCTGCTCACTCGTATCTGCCTGGGTTTGCCGGGCGTCTGCGCCGCGCTCAATGACGATGCTGCTGCCGATGTGGAAAGCCACATTAGCCAGGTCCATAGCGTTGTGGCCACACTCCAGAACGAGGCGCACACGGATTCATGGCAACAGGTACTGAGTATGCTTTTGGTCCAGCCCAATGTACATGGATTGATCGGCGGACGATCCTGTCGTTTGCTCTTCGACGCCCGCGTGCTCGACGCGGACGAGGCCCTGCGTCACCTGGAACGCAACCTCAGCGTCAGCCGCCAAACGGGCGCCGACTTGAGCCAGGCGGCGCACTGGTTAGACGGCTTTCTCAAGGGGGGCGGGTTGCTGTTGATTCACGACCACGACCTGTGGACGCTGCTAGATCGCTGGGTCATGCGCCTGGAACCGCCGCAATTCATGATGGTGGCGCCGCTCTTGCGCCGCACCTTTGCCGGCTTTAGCGAAAACGTACGGCAGCAGTTGAGCGAACGGGTTCAACATGTGCGGCCCGGCCAACCCGATGAAACGTTAGAGCTGGCGGATTTTGATCACGCGGCCGCGGCCCGCGTCGTCCCCTTTCTGGCTGAGATTCTGGGCGTAGCGCAGGATAGTACTGGAGCAGAGAGCGGGGAAACAAAGCATGTCTAGCGGGCGAAACCAATCCGATTTTGATGGAACCCAGCGCGAGCGTCTACGACGTTGGCGCCTTATCCTGGGCAAGACAAACGAGCCAGAACAACAAGCAGACACCTCGACGTCCGGCGGTGGGCAAGGCGAAGGAGAGGGAGAGCGACGCGATCAGGCCGTCGATTCACTGCTGGAAGCGCTCTATGGCGAGGGCGACGAAGGCGGCCTCGGTGATGCCGCCCCCGACGTGAGCCGCTGGCTTGGCGACATACGCAGGTACTTTCCCGAGTCGGTGGCGAAGCTGCTGCAAGAGGATGCGCTGGCCCGTGTCGACCTGCGCAAGCTGCTCAAGGATCCCGACTTCCTGGCCACGGTCGAGCCGGACGTGACGCTGGTGGGCAAACTGCTGGCCCTCTCCCACGTCATCCCCAGCGAAACGCGCGAGACGGCCCGCGCGCTGGTGCGCCAGGTGGTGGAGGAGCTACGTGAGCAGCTGGAATATCCCCTCTACCAGGCGGTGCAGGGCAGCCTCAACCGGGCGCTGCGCGCCAATCGCCCCCGCTTTCGCGAGGTCAACTGGCAGCGTACCATCTACGCCAACCTGAAGCACTATCAGCCGGCCCAGCGCACGGTGGTGCCGGAGCGGCTGGTCGGCTATGGTCGCCAACGTGCGTCTCTGCGCGACGTCATCCTCTGTCTGGATCAGAGTTCGTCCATGGGTGCGTCGGTCGTCTACGCCAGCGTTTTCGGCGCGATCATGGCCACGTTGCCGGCGCTGAGCACGCGTTTGGTCACCTTTAGCACCGCGGTGGTCGATCTGACCGATCAGCTCGATGACCCGGTCGATCTCCTCTTTGGCGTGCAGTTGCGCGGCGGCACCAACATCGAACGGGCCGTTGCCTACTGTGCGCAGCAGGTGACACGTCCGCGTGAAACGATTCTGGTGTTGGTCACCGATCTCTTCGAAGGCGGCGACAAGGCCACATTGATCCGGCGCATAGCCGGCCTGCAGGCCGACGGCGTTCAGGTCATCATCCTGCTCACCTTGGACGACAAGGGCGCGCCTCGCTTCAACCGCCCCCTTGCCGCACAGTTGGCCGAGCTGGGCATCGCCGCGTTCGCCTGCACGCCCGATCTGTTTCCCGACCTCATGGGCGCGGCCATCAACGGTCAGGATATTCGTGAATGGGCGGCAGGGCATGGCGTGGTGGTCGCGCCACGCAATTGATCATGCAACAACGGCCGAAGATTCACAATCAGGTTGCGCCGATCCGGTTCATCGGGTAGGCTTGAGCAACATTCGTCACGAGCCGATTCCTGCCGCCATGCCGACCAAAACCCAGGCCATCAACCAAATCCGCAGCGAAATCGACGCGCTAACCGCGTCGCCGCTTTACGCGTACCGCACCGAAAACGGCTTCCAGCCCGTCATCGGCGCAGGCAGCCTGGATGCCGACGTGGTCTTTGTGGGCGAAGCGCCCGGCAAGCAGGAGGCGCGCTCCGGCCAGCCATTCGTGGGCGCGTCCGGCCGGGTGCTGGACGAGCTATTGGCTGCCATCGACCTGCAGCGCGAGCAGGTTTATATCACCAACGTGGTCAATGATCGGCCGCCGGACAACCGGGACCCCAAGCCGGCGGAAATTGCGCTCTACGCGCCCTTTCTGATCCGCCAGCTGGATGTGATTCGCCCGCACGTGATCGCCACGCTCGGCCGTTTTGCCATGGATTTCCTGCTCGCACGCTATGACGCGCCCATGGCCGGCGGCAAGATCAGCGACCTGCATGGCCGGCCGGTCCCGGTGAGCACCGGTTACGGAGAGGCGATCGTGTTGCCGCTCTACCATCCGGCCGTCGCCCTCTACACGCGTAGCAAGCGTCCGCTACTTGAGGCGGACTTCCAAACGCTGCGCAAACTGATTGCCAACGAATAAACGGCCTGGCGCGTGCCGGCGGCAAACCGACCGCGGCATGCCCACAACATCAATCACTTCGAGAGGACCCGCCTCATGACCGATGCCGACCTGATTGCCCGCTACAATTACGACAGCTTCGTGCCCGAAAAATTCATGCCGTGGCTCAATTTTGCAGAAAGCCCGCCCCTCGGCGCGCGCGGCCCGGATTTCCCGCTTTGGCAACTCGACGGCACGCAGGTTCAACTCAGCGAGCGGCTTAACGCGCACGTCTACACGGTGGTCGAGTTCGGCAGCTTCACCTGACCATACTGTGGAATGGCGGCGCCATTCATGAACGAAATTGCCGAGCGCTACGCGGCACAAAATGTGGGCTCAATTTTCATCTACACCAACGAAGCGCATCCGGGCGAATTCTATCCGCATTTGACTGCTATGGAGCAAAAGGTCGCCCATGCCCGCGACCTGCGCGACAAGTTGGGCGTCACCCGGCCGATTCTGCTCGACAGCCTCGACGGCGCCTGTCATCGGGCCTACGGCTCCATGCCCAACATGACGTGGATTTTCAACAAGGTAGGCGTGCCGGTTTACAAGTCCGACTGGAGCGATGCGGCCAGCGTCGAGAATGCCCTGCAATATTTCCTCGATGTGGTCGAACGCCGGCGTGCGGGTGAGCGCCTCTCCCCCTTCCACGTCGAGCGGCTCGACTATCGCAACCAGGATCGCGAGGCCTTCTACGCCGGCCTGGAGCGCAACGGCCCCACAGCCGTGAGTGAGTTCCGCGAAGCGTTTCCTTAGGGAGCGCGCGGCACCGATAACCCAAGCGAACGGCAAGAGAGCCGCAGAGTGGCAATATGCTTAACGCTGCGGCTCTCTCTATGTTTATTTTTCTGTGGATCTCTGTGCAGTTTGTTTCCGAGCTGTGCTACGACGTTAGGGGCGCCAAATTCGCCTCGATTGCGCTGCGCCGGTCTTCCAGGAAGGGCGGCAACGAGAGGCTTTCACCCAGTGTTTCCAGCGGCTCGTCCACGGCGAAACCGGGGCCATCCGTGGCCAGCTCAAAGAGGATGCCGTTGGGTTCGCGGAAGTAGAGGCTGCGGAAGTAGTATCGGTCAATCTTGCCACTCGTCTGGATGCCGATAGAGGGCAAGTAGGCGGCCCACGCATCGTACTGCTCGTCATCGGGGACGCGGAAAGCGACATGATGGACGCCGCCCGCGCCCTGGCGCGCCACGGGCAGATCGGGACGGACGGCCACGTGCAGCTCGGCCGCTGCGCCGCCGGGCCCCATGGCAAAGACATGCACGGGGTGCTCGGGCGCCTCAGGATTGGCGTATTCGCGCACTTGCGCCATGTTGAGCGCCTGCGTCAAGACTGCGTCCGTCGGGTAAAGCTGCCCAACCGTGATTGTAATCGGGCCAAGACCGAGGATCTGACGCTCGGCGGGTACGGGCGAAGCCGCCCATGGGTTACCGGTCGGGTTCTCGACATCGGCAACCAGCGTTAGGCGCTGACCTTCTGAATCTTCAGCGTCAAGTAGCGTGCGTCCGTCACGCTCGTGGATCTCGCCGTGGGTTACGCCCAATTCGGCAAAGCGCGCGGCCCACCAACCAAGGGTATCAACACTGCCGACGCGCAAGCCCGTCCGCGAGATGCTGTGGCTGCCGCGCTGCTCGGCTGGAATCATCGACCAGTCGAAAAAGGTCAGATCGGTGCCCGGGCTGGCCAGACCGTCGGCATAAAAGAGATGGTAGGCGCGCACATCATCCTGGTTCACCGTCTTTTTCACCAGTCGCATGCCCAGCGTCTGGGTGTAGAAATCGAAATTGGCCTGGGCCTGGGCCGTAATCGCCGTAAGGTGATGAATGCCCTGTAGTTGCAAGTCCATGGGTTCTTCTTTCGTTCAGTAATAGAATCAAAAATTGTAGTTCTAGCTTTGTATGCCCGCTGCGGGGTCCCGCTGGCCGTTGGCGATAGGCTCACCGGCGGCTTGACTCATCGCCTCGGCGCGCTCGGCAATGTTGTTGATCATGCCGGGAAAGACGATCTTGTGCAGCGGATAGACGCTGTACCAATAGATCAGGCCAAAGAGCCCTTTCGGTGCAAAAAATGCGGTCTGAATCAGATCAGCGCCGCCATCGGCACGTGGCTTGGCCCGAAAGCGCAGCCATGCATCGCCCGGCACCTTCATCTCCGCACGCAGAATGAGCAACTCATTCGGCTCCACCCGCTCCACGCGCCAGAAATCAACCGCTTCGCCCGCGCGCACCTCTTCAGGATGGCGGCGGCCGCGGCGCACGCCAATACCACCGACCATACGATCCATTATGCCGCGAATGACCCACAGCCAGTTGTACGGCGGCCAACCGGTCTCGCCGCCAAGGCTGGCAAAAGCGCGATAGACTGCCTCTGCCGGCGCATCGACCGTGCGCGAGCGGCGCTCGATGAGCATGCCCTGCTCCTGCACCAGGAGGACGGGCGCCAAGTCACCGGCGCTCGAAGAGAGCGCGTCGCTCCACACGGTCTCTACCTCTCCCTGATCGATGCGCGCCAACGCCAGATCAACCGCTGTCGCGTAGTCGAGCGGTTCGATGTCGGGAAAGAGGACGCTTGCCTTATCGTTGGTGACGATAACTTCGTTGCGTAGCCCCTTGATCAGCGGTTGCGCAATCGTCGATGGAATCGGCGTCACCAGGTGAACCCAATAGGACGAGAGACGCGGGGTCAGAAAAGGGACCGGCGCCAGGTAACGCTTGAGGCCGCGGCTCTGTGCGAACCGTTGCATCATTTCGCCGTAGGTCAGTACTTCGGATCCGCCGATTTCGATAACTTCACCCGCACTCGCCGGCGTGGTGAGGGCTGCGGTCATATATTGGAGCACGTTGCGAATGGCGATGGGCTGGATGCGCGTGTAGACCCACTTGGGGCAGATCATAATCGGGATGCGCTCGGTCAGATGACGCATCATTTCAAAAGAGATGCTGCCGGAACCGATGATCACCGCGGCGCGAAACTCCGTGACTGGAACCCCGGCTTCGCGCAGCGCGTCGCCCGTTTCTTGTCGCGAAAGCAGGTGTTCAGAGAGATCGGCGTCGGCATCGCCCAGGCCGCCCAAGTAGATGATCCGCTGAACGCCGGCCTCAGCCGCAGCTTGACCGAAATTTCGTGCGGCCTGAATATCCCGGTCACGGAACTCGGGGTGATTGCTCATGCTGTGGATCAGGTAATAGGCTACGTCCACATCGGCCATGACGGTAGCGAGCGTCTCAGGCATGAGCACATCGCCGACCGCAATCTCCACATCGTCTGACCAGGGTCGACCGGCGAGGCGATCAGGGCCCTGGCGCACGAGTACGCGCACGGTATACCCCTCGTCGAGCAGGAGCGGCGTCAGCCGGCCGCCGACATAACCCGTTACGCCGGTTACCAAGACACGCTCGATGGGTTTATTGCTCTCCACACTGTCCGCGAACATAGTCATTCCTCTTCGAACCATCGTAGATTTGCACGTCATCGAATTGGCCAAGACAGGATAGCGGAAGCCTGCGTACCAGACCATAGGCATGGATACAATCTTGTCGAATCCGGTTTGACAGCGCCCGTCCATCCACACTATGCTTGCCGGATACGAGAACAGAAATTTGCTCGCATCCAAACCATCAACTCAATAAACCTTGGAGCACGATCCATGCTGAATGAAGCCACTGCGCTGTCTGATCAACTGGTCGCCTGGCGGCGCGACATCCACATGCATCCTGAACTCGGCTTTGAAGAGACGCGCACGGCACGTCTCGTGGCCGACAACCTGGCCGCCATGGGCATTGAGGCCCAAACCGGCGTCGGCAAGACCGGTGTGGTCGGCTACCTGGGCGAAGGCGGGCCGGTCATCGGTATTCGCGCCGACATGGACGCCCTGCCCATCTTCGAGGAGAACGACGTTCCCTATGTCTCGCAAACGCCGGGCGTCATGCACGCGTGCGGCCACGATGCCCACACGGCGATCATGCTGGGGGTGGCCAAGCTGCTCAGCGAGATGGACGATCGCCCGCCGGGCCAGGTCCGTTTCCTCTTTCAGCCGAGTGAGGAGAAATCGGATGACGAGAACAAGTCGGGCGCCGTTCGCATGATCGAGGATGGCGCGATGGAAGGCGTAGACGCGGTCATCGCGCTCCACGTCGACAGTACGACGGCGGCCAACCAGATAATGGTGCAGCCCGGCTACGCTTCGGCCAATCAGGACTCATTCTACGTTGAGCTGACGGGTGACGGCGGTCACGGCGCCTTCCCCCATCAGGGCAGCGACCCGACCTTCATTCTCGCCCAGGTGATCAACGCCATTTATGGCATTCGCGCCCGTCGCGTCGATCCGACCAAAGCCGGCATCATCTCCCTCGGCTCTATCAACGGCGGCAATGCCACCAACGTCATCCCCAGCTCGATCATCGTCACCGGCACCATGCGCAGCTATGACGACGAGACGCGCGAACTGCTCAAGCGCGAGCTGGAAGCAGCGCTGAACGTGGCCCGCGCGCTGGGCGGCGACTATACGCTGAAGATCAAGCCAGGCTATGCGGCCAGCTACAACGACCCGGAAGTCTGCGCGATGATGGAAACGTCAGTCGTCGACATCCTGGGAGAAGACGCGCTGGCGCCTGTGCAGCCGGGCATGGGTGCAGAGGATTTTAGCTACATGCTGCGCAAGGCGCCGGGCGCCATGTTTATGCTGGGCGCCAAGCTCGATGAGGTCAACCGGGGCCATCACACGCCTCTCTTTGATATCGACGAAGCTGCGCTGCCAACCGGTGTTGCGCTCCTGGCCGACATGACCTGCCGCCTGCTGCGGGAACATGCCGCGTGAGACGAGGGATTCTCTACGGCATTGGCGCCTATGTAATTTGGGGCGTGCTGCCCATCTACTGGAAGCAATTACAGGGCGTCGGTGCGCTGGAAATTCTGACCAACCGCATGGTCTGGTCGCTGGTATTCTGCGTGCTGTTGCTGACCGTGCAGCGCAACTGGAGTTGGGTCTCGGCAGCGCTGCACAGCGGGCGCACGGTAATGACGATGATGGGCGCGGCCGCGCTACTCACGGTCAACTGGGGCGTCTACATCTGGGCCGTCAATGCCGGGTTCATTATCGAAACCAGTCTCGGCTACTTTATTAACCCGTTGGTCAACGTTCTCCTCGGTGTGCTGTTGCTCAACGAGCGCTTGCGCAGTGGACAATGGGCTGCAGTGGGCGTGGCTGCGGCCGGCGTGCTCTACCTGACCATCGCCTATGGTCGCCCGCCGTGGATTGCCCTGGCTCTGGCCTTCACCTTTGCGTTCTACGGGCTGCTCAAGAAGCAGGCGCGCCTGCCGGCGCTGGAAGGACTCACGCTGGAGACAGCGCTGATGACACCGATGGCGTTGCTCTACCTGGGCTGGCTGCAAAGCCAGGGCAATGCCGCGTTCGGCCACGGAGACTGGCAGACCACTCTGCTGCTTATCGGCGCGGGCGTGATCACCGCAATTCCGCTGCTGCTCTTCGCCGGCGCGGCCCAGCGCATCCCCCTGAGCATGGTGGGCCTGCTACAGTATATTGCCCCGACACTCCAGTTTCTGATCGGCGTCTTCATCTATCAAGAAGCGTTTGGTCGCACCCAGCTAATTGGCTTCAGCATGATCTGGCTGGCGCTGATCCTCTACACGGTCGACGGCCTGCGCCACCAACGCCGGCGCGTCCATGCCGCACGGCGTGAGGTGTTCGTCGGTTGACGTAGAGAAATCGACAGCGCGTTTGCAATTGACCGCGGATAGCGGAGACCCCGTAAGAAGTTGCGGCCCCTCTCGCTCTGATTGCGGATTCCTGAGGCGCTTGAATCAAGATTGACCCGTCCAGGTCAAAGATGATAAAATTTACGAACATCTGTTCTGTGCTTGAATTCTGAAAAAGGAGGCTTGCCATGGAGATGTCCCGCCAGATTGTGCGTGAACTGAAATTAAACTACGGGGTCATTCAGGCCCAGCTGGATGGACTTACGGATGAAGAGACGCGCATACAACCGCCCTACCGAGCCAACTGTCTCAACTGGATATTGGGGCATCTTGTCAGCAACCGTGGCGGCATGATCACGCTATTGGAGATGGAACCCCTGTGGGACGAAGATGACTATGCGTGTTACGCTCGAGAGTCGGAACCAGTCACCACGGCGGGAGCCGGGCTGCCCCTGGAGAAGCTCATGGCTGATCTAGCGAGCGCGCAGGAGCATCTACTGGCGCGCATCAAGCGCATGGACGCGTCAGAACTCGACGTCACGCCCGCGGGGCATGAGCGTTCGCTGGGCGAACAGTTGAGCTTCCTCTCCTGGCACGAGACCTATCACGTAGGCCAGACCGAGGCCTTGCGCCAACTTGCAGGCAAGAATGACAAGGTGATCTGACATCGCAGAGGCGGGTGGGATCTCTGGTCAGACCGCAACGCCCTGCTAAGGAGTCGCGTACTGGTCTAGGAAACGGGTCAGCGCCGGTTGAGCCTGCTTGGGCTGAGCCTGACGAAGTGTCGAAACCAAGCGGGTCACCGTCTCAAGAGGCAATCCCGTCAATGTTGTCCTCCACCCAAGGGCCAAGCGTCCACACGACCCGTTCGCACGGGGCGTGCTCACTAAGCGAGTTTGGGTGGGTGGGGTAAGACGGCGGGCCTTACAAGAGCCCAAGTTCCCGTGCGCGCAATGCCGCCTGCGTTCGATCGCGTACACCGATCTTCTGCAGGATATTGGTTACGTAGTTCTTGATCGTCCCCTCGGCCAGAAAGAGGCGCTGCGCAATCTCCCGATTGGTCAGGCCCTGGGAAACCAGCGCAAGAATCTCGCGTTCGCGGTCAGCAAGCGGTTCGGCCAGACCGGCATCGATGGTGCGGGCAGGCGGGGCCAGCCGTGCGAACTCGGCCATGACCTTGGCGGTTACGGCAGGATCGAGCAGCCCATCGCCCCCATGAACCGTGCGGATCGCTGCGGCCAGCTCGGCGCCCGACAACGCCTTGAGCAGATAGCCGCATGCGCCGGCCCGCAGCCCCTCAAAGATGTACTCATCCTCATCAAAGGTCGTGAGAATAATCACCCGGGCCGCGGGCCATTCGCCCACCAGACGACGCGTAGCCTCAACGCCGTCCATGCCCGGCATACGCACATCCATCAGCACAACATCGGGCTTCAGTTCGGCGTAGCGAGCCAGACCTGTAGCCCCGTCTTCCGCCTCCCCCACGACATGCAGATCTTCTTCGAGCTCCAGCAGCGTGCGCAGTCCGTCACGCAGGAGCCGTTGGTCGTCCACCAGCAGCACACGGATAGGCGATTGGTTGCTCATGAGACGGCCTCGGGCGTAGTGACCATGGGAGTAAGCGGCAGGATCAAGGTAACGCGCGTGCCGCCAGCGTCTGCTTCCACTGACCAATCGGCGTTGAGCAATGCCGCGCGCTCGCGCATGCCGCGCAGGCCAAAGCCTTGATTCGCGCCGGCTGGATCAAAGCCAACGCCGTCGTCGGCAACGATCAGACAAATCTGCTGATCCGCTGGCTCATCGTTTGTCTCTGTCAGTTCGAGTGTCACATGGGTTGCAGCCGCATGGCGCTGCACATTGGTGAGACTCTCCTGGGCGATGCGATAGATCCCATCCTGTTGCGCTGTGGCCAACGGCGGCATGACGTCGGACAGGACAAGGTCGACGGGGATCCCCGTGGCGGCGGAAAAGCTCTCACTTAGCTGCTGAAGTTGCTGATTGAGCGGTGGTCTGGACATTTGAGGGCGGCGAAGGGCAGCGACCGTCTGGCGCAATTCAGCCAGGCCGGCGGCAACCTCTCCGCGCACCGTCTCGATCATGGCCGTGGCGCGCGCCGGTTCCCGGTCGACCAGCCGTTGGGCCGCTTCAAGCTGCACCGCGGCCACCGTCAGGCGATGGCCCAGGGTATCGTGCACCTCGCGCGCCAGGCGATTGCGTTCTTCGGCGGCAGCGAGCGCTTCCGCATGCTCGGCCTGTGCCTGGAGGAGAAGATGGGTCACGCGCAACTCGTCGAGCAGACGTTGACTCTCAGCCTCGGCCGCTTCGGCGCGTCGTTGGGCGTGCGCGGCCGAGCCGATGAAGTAGTAGCCGGCGAATACGCCAATGCCATTGGCAAGACCCAGCCACAAATCCTGATAGATCTGGACCATGAAGAGCGTTGTCAAAGCGCCAAAGAGGACAACCCAAAACATGCCCTGCCGGCCGGGTAAGGCGATCAGCGCATGGGCGCTCATGATGAAATAGAGGACGATGATGCCGCCTAGGTGCGCCTGCAGCAAAAAAAGTACGATGGTTAGAGCCGTCGCAATGGCCAGACGGAGATGTTCGCGTCGCGGGTCAAATGGCGGCTCATCATCGAGACTCAGAAGTGGGATAAACAGCAGCAACACGAGCAGTGCGGGCCAGCGCAGCCAGTTCCCAGGCTCATAGGTAGCGAACACAAAGAACGTTACCGCCATCAGGGCCAGCAGGCCGGCCATATCGAGCCAGTTTCGGTTACGAAGTGCGTTTTGCCAAGCGTTCACGAGCAGTGTCCTCTACCACAACAGGATGCAATGGTTAGGATAACCTATCTGGGGTCACATGCTGAAGTGCCATTGGTCATAGGTTTCTGTGTCGGATCGTGTGGGTGCGTCCCATTTTGGGGGCGGTGCACGAACGGACTAATCGCTTCCTCTAGAGCAGCCCCCAATGTGGTATGTACCCGAAAATCGTGTTGCGCAGCTTGCTTCGCCCCTCGTTTCATGTTATAATTCCGTTAGCTGCTTAGTATTGCGTGTGGCTCAGTCCACTATCGGGGGAACGCAATGCTAAGCAGTTTTTTTTCGTCTCTGTTTCAACCCACAACGCGACCCATCGGAACAAATTCGTTACCGGTCGCCAACTTAAACTACATAGACTACCTACCGTAACGCACTTCACCGCGTTCGTCTCGAACTATCCATTCTATTCCTTGGCCATGGAGCATTGACCTATGAGTACGCTTGAAAAGGGAACCGATCCGGGCGCTGCGCAGGACAGTGCGCCTGAACCTGCCGTCAGCGAGGAGACGGTCGTCATTGGGGAGACTGCCACAGTCGAGGCAGACGTGGTTGGCGCAACGCCCACGTTGGCCCAATCTCAAGCCACGCTTGATCAGTATGTGGAGACGCTTGCCCGTCAGAAAGATGTATGGGCCAAGCTGCCGCTTACGGAAAAATTCCACCATATCATGGAGATGCGCCGCAAGTTGGGCGAGGTAGACGACCGTTGGGTTCAACTCTCGGCCCAGGCCAAAGGACTGCCCCAGGACTCTCCACTTCTGGGTGAGGAATGGGCGAACGGGCCGTGGACCACGGCCCATGCCTTGAACCGCTATGCCGATACCTTTCGTACATTGGAGCATGGCGATGATCTGCTCGATCATGTGGGCAAGGTGCATACGCGCAAAGACGGTCAGGTCATTGTCGATGTTGCACCAATCAACGCATACGAGAACCTTTTCCTCAATGGCGTGCGCGCTGAATTGTGGATGGAGCCGGGCGTTACCCCTGAGAATTTGCACGATAACATGGCCAAGTTCTACCGCGATCCTGACCCTAAAGGCAAAATCGCGTTGGTGTTGGGCGCGGGCAACGTCGCCAGCATTGCTCCCCTCGACGTGCTGCACAAGCTCTTCTCCGAAGGCCAGGTCGTCATTCTCAAGCTCAATCCGGTCAATGACTATCTGGCGCCCATCTTTGAAGAACTGTTCGAATCGCTGATTTCCTATGGCTTTGTCCGTATCGTTAGCGGCGATGCTGATGTTGGCGCCTATCTTGTCGACAAAGAGAATATCGACGAGATCCACATGACGGGTAGTGCTCGTACCCACGATCTCATCGTTTATGGACCAGGTGAAGAGGGCGAAAAACGCAAAGCCGAGGGCAACCCACGCATCAGCAAGCGGGTCACCAGCGAGTTGGGCAACGTGAGCCCGACGATCGTGCTGCCCGGCGATTGGAGCAAGGACGATTATCGTTTTCAGGCTGAAAACATTGTCACGCAGAAATTACACAATGGCGGCTTCAACTGTATCGCCTCCCAGGTATTGATTGTGCCCCGGGACTGGGACGGCACCCCCTACCTGATGGGTGAAATCAGACGCCTTCTGCGCACGATTCCCGACCGCGCTGCCTACTATCCCGGTGCGGTTGAGCGGGCGCAGCGCTTCGCCGAGAGCCACGGTCGCGCCGAGGCCATCGGCAAGATGGAGAGCGGCGCCTCACCGCGCGTGCTGCTGACTCAAGTCGACCCGGAAGATGTCGATGCGGTCAGCTTTCGCGAAGAGGCATTTGGCACGGTAATGGCTCAAACAAGCCTGCCGGGTTCCGACGCTGCTACGTTCTTCCGCAACGCCGTAACCTTTGCCAACGACACGCTGCATGGCACGCTTGGCGCCAATATCATTGCCGACCCCAAGACGATGAAAGAGATGGGCCACGAATTCGAAAATCTGCTCGCCGACCTGAAATATGGCGCCATCGGCGTCAACATTTGGATCGGCGGCGCCTTTTCCCTGTCGCAGACGGCCTGGGGCGCCTATCCCGGCCACACGCCCGACGATGTTCAGAGCGGCATTGGCAAGGTTCACAACGCCTTCCTCTTCGACAAGCCGCAAAAGACGATTGTCTACGGTCCATTCCGCCCCTTCCCGCGCAGCATCATGCATGGCGAATGGACAATATTGCCCAAGCCACCCTGGTTCGTGACCAACAAGACGTCGGCCGATACGTTCAGGAAACTGACCGAATTTGAGCTCAACCCCGGCATTCAACACTTGCCGGGCGTGGTCTGGTCGGCAATGAAGGGAAACTTCTAGACAACTTGCGCATTGCGAACAGAAAATGGAGAATGATTAGCTGGCCGTTTGGCGCGCCAGTAGTCATTCTCCATTTTCCGTTTATTGTCATCAGATCGGTCTTTCCGTGAACGAATATGTCGTCTTGTTGCGCGGCAACCACAACTATCGCAATCTCTGGCTTGCCAAATTAATCAGCTTTCTGGGCGACTGGTTTAATCTGCTCGCCTCAGCCGCACTGATTACCCAGCTCACCGGCTCCGGCACTGCGATCAGCGGCCTCTTTCTGGCCCGTTTTTTGCCCCTCTTCCTCATGAGCCCCGTGGCCGGCGTGGTAGCGGATCGCTTCTCCCGTCGCCAGATCATGATTGCCAGTGACGTCCTGCGCGCCCTCACCGTGCTCTGCTTTCTCTTTATCCGCTCGGCCGATCAAATCTGGCTCCTCTACGTCCTGACCGCACTCCAATTTTCGCTGAGCGCCTTCTTTGTGCCGGCGGAGCGGGCTCTGTTGCCCAGCGTTGTTGAAGATGACGATCTGGTGACGGCCAACGCTCTGGACGGTTTTACATGGAGCACGATGCTGGCGATTGGCTCGTTGCTGGGCGGGCTGGCCACCGCGGCCTTTGGCAAAGAAACGGCCTTTGTCCTCGACGCCCTCACCTTCTTGCTCTCGGCCTGGTTTGTCAGCCGCATCAATATTCCGGCGTTGACGCTCGAGCAGCGGGCTCAACACGCCAGTCAAGGCAGCAGCTTCTTTGAATTTGTGGATGGGCTACGCTATCTGCGCATTCGACCCTTCATCCTTGGCCTGGCGCTTGCCAAGGCCGGCGGCTCCCTGGTCTGGGGCGCGACCAACGTGCTGGAGATCCCCCTGGCCGAAAACGTTTTTCCCATCAACGGCAGCGGCACGATCACGCTTACATTAATCTATTCGATCACAGGTTTGGGGACCGGTTTTGGCCCAATTATGATGCGGCGGTGGATCGGCGATGATCGCAACGCCAGCCTCTGGGCGATCACCAGCGGTTTCGTGCTCCTGACGATTGGGCTATTTGGGCTGGGACTGTCCGGCCAGCTCGGCGGTGTTCTGGGCTCCACCTTTGTCCGTGCCTTTGGCGCCGGCGCAATTTGGGTTTTTTCCAGTGCACTGCTTCAACGCATCGTGGACCGTCGTTTCCTGGGACGCGTCTTCGCATTCGAATTTGCCGCGCTCACCCTTACCCAATCCATTTCCATCGTTTGGGCCGGGCTGGCCCAGGATTTGCTGGGCCTTGACATCCAACAGGCCTACATGACCATCGGCATGATCAGTGTCCTGGTAACAGGCCTGTGGGTCATCTTTCACCTACGCAATCGCGAACTCGCCCTGGCTGCAGATAGTGGCTAAAATAGTGGGCACATCGTTTGCACCGAACGCCAATTCATAGTACAGTCTCATAATCCCTCGTCGGGGGCATTGCTTGACAACGCAATGGTCCCCCAATTCATCGCTGTTCATCTCTACAAGCCAACGCTGCCCTGTCGAGATAAAGCAATTTCCCACGATCCAATTTTTACGCAAGGAGCACACTATGAATCGTATTCGCCTCGCCTTCTTTCTTTCGGCGTTGGCCACCGTTCTCATGCTGATGGCAGCCTGTGCCGCCCCAGCGCCGGCGCCGACGGGTGACGCCTCCGCGGATAGCGCGGAAGAGGCCGCGGCCCCGGCAGACACAGGGACCAGCGACACGCTCGTCATTGCCATTGCCGAGGATACCGCTTCCTATGATCCGCAGCGCTCGTTTGAAACGCTGCCGACGATCGTCCACAAGGCCACCTACCAGAACCTCGTCTCCTTTCCCGAAGACTCTGTAGAACAGGTCATACCGGACGCCGCGGCAAGCTGGGAGATCAGCGACGACGGGACGGTCTACACCTTTACGCTGGCCGATGGCATCACCTTTAGCGACGGCAGCCCGCTGACCGCCGCCGATGTGGTCTTCTCCTTCAACCGCCTCGCCAATCTGAAGGGCAATCCTTCCTTTCTGGCTGACGGTATCGTTTCCGTAGAAGCGCCCGACGATCAGACCGTCGTGCTGACGCTGGCCCAGCCGGATCCCGCGATCCTGGCCAAGCTGGTCTTTGACGGCTTTGGCATCGTCAACATGGATGTCGTCATGGAGCAGGGCGGCACCGACGCCGAAGATGCCGCTACCGCCGACACCGCGGAAGAATGGCTGAATCAGAATTCGGCCGGCAGCGGTCCCTACGTGCTCGAGAGCTGGGAGCCCGGCGTCGAGACGGTGCTGGTACGCAATGAAAACTACTGGGGCGAGGCCCCGGCCATGGAGCGGGTCATCTTCCGCAACATTCCTGAAGCCGCTACCCAGAAGATTCAGCTTGAAGCTGGCGACATCGACATTGCCTGGGATCTGACCGCTGATCAGGTCGCCGGCATGGGTGACACCGAAGGCGTTACGATCTTCCAGGGTCTGAGTGACACGATCGTCTTCCTTAAGGGCAATCAGGATCCGGAGATTGGCGGACCGGCTGCAGATCCGCTGGTGCAGGAAGCGATCCGCTATGCGCTCGACTATGAGGGCATGCGTCTGCTGGCCGGTGGCCAGACGGTCACGCCCGCCTCCATGCTGCCCGTCGGCTTCCTGGGCGCGTACGAGGCCAACAGCGGCCCGACCCGCGATCTGGAGAAGGTCGCGGAATTGCTGGCCGAAGCGGGCTATGCAGACGGCGTCGAACTTGAAATCGTCTATCCTGACTTCACCTTCGCCGGCGTCAACTTCGGCACCTTCGCCCAGAAGGTCCAGGCCGATCTGACCGAGGCAGGCTTTGACGCCTCGCTGGCTCCGGCCGAGCTGCAGGTGGCGCTTGAGGCCTACCGACAAGGCACAGAGCCCTTTGGTCTCTGGCTCTGGCTGCCCGATTACCGCGATTCGGTGGACTACGTCGAGTTCCTGCCTGATGGCGTCGTGGGTAACCGCGTCAACTGGACGGCCGACAATGCCGACGAGGAGATCCTGGGCCTGCGCGACATCCTGCGTGTCGAGACGGATGATGAAGTACGCGCCGGACTCTTCGGCGAGATGCAGGACTACCTGATCGCCCAGGGCCCCTATGCGCCCATCATTCAGCCCGGCCTGCAGGTTGGCCTGCGCAGCGACCTTGAAGGCTTCGTTTACAACCCCCAGTGGCGCGTAAACGTGGCACTGTTGAGCAAATAAGTCAAACGCGGGGCGCGGAACGCGGCGTGCGAAATTCACAAAAGTTCAGGTGATGACGCACAGACTATTCCGCGCTCCGCGCTCCACATTCCGCGCTCGCTATGCCTCTATACCAGTACATTCTGCGCCGCCTGGTTCTGACGATCCCGCTGCTGATTGGCATTACGCTGATCGCGTTCTTGATTTCCCATGCTGTCCCGGCTGATCCGGTCACGGCCAACCTGGGCCAAAAGGCCATGTCCGACCCGGAAATTGTGGCCGCGTTTGAGGCCGAGTGGGGACTGGACAAGTCACTACCGCAGCAGTATGTGACCTACATCGCCAATCTGATGCAGGGCGATCTCGGACGATCGATCAAGAGCCGTCGCCCGGTCGTGGAAGACCTGCGTTCATTTCTGCCCGCGACCATCGAACTGGCGACCACTGCCATCATCTTCGGCGTGACCTTGGGCATGATCCTCGGGCTGCTGTCAGCGCTGTGGCGCAACAGTTGGCTCGATCATACGGCGCGGATCGTCTCCCTCATCGGTGTGAGCATCCCTGTCTTTTGGCTGGCGCTGCTGGCGCTCTTCATCTTTTACTCACGCCTGGGCTGGGCAGCGGGACCCGGCCGCCTGGATGTGGGCCTGGCCCCGCCTCCCCATGTCACCGGTCTCTTCACGGTGGATGCGCTCCTGGCAGGCGATTGGGTCGTCTTCCGCAATGCTGCGTCGCACCTGGTATTGCCGGCAATCGTGCTCGGCAGCTACACGACAGGACTCATCACACGCGTGACCCGCTCGGCCATGTTGGAGGTGCTCGGCCAGGACTACATGCGCACAGCCCGGGCCAAAGGGCTGCCGACACGCACGGCCCTGATCCGTCATGCGCTGCGCAACGCCATGATTCCCGTCATTACCGTAATCGGTTTTTCCTACGGCAATCTGCTGGCAGGCACCGTGCTGATCGAAAGCATCTTTGCCTGGCCCGGCATCGGGCAATACGCGTACCGCGCCTCAACCTCGCTGGATTTTCCGGCCATCATGGGCGTCAGCATGCTCATTGCCCTCATCTTTATCATCACGAACCTGATTGTCGACGTGCTCTATTTTGTGCTTGATCCGAGATTGCGGGCGGCATAGACGATACGCAAATGACTAGTACACCCGCATCCCTTTCCCCTGCCGCGACAACGACAATCCGGACGCATCCCAGCCGCATGACCAGCCTGACCCGGTTCCTGCGCAACAATCCACTGGCGCTGGCCGGCATCGTCATCTTCGTCTCTGCTGTCCTCATCAGCATCTTTGCGCCCTTCATCGCGCCCTACGAGCCGCTGGAACAGGACATCGTTAATCGGCTGCAGCCACCGTCCGCCGATCACTGGTTCGGAACCGACCAACTCGGACGCGACATCTTCAGCCGCGTGCTCTACGGCGGCCGCCTCTCCCTGCCGGCCGGCATCATGGTGGTCATTTTCGCCGGCTTCGTGGGCACAGTCTTGGGCGCAATATCCGGCTTCATCGGCGGCTGGTTTGACGAGACGACCATGCGCCTGACCGAGATCTTTCTCGCGTTTCCCACCATCATTTTGGCCATGGCCGTTGCGGCCGCGCTCGGGCCCAGCTTGATCAACGCCGTGATTGCCATGGTCGTCGTCTGGTGGCCCAACTATGCGCGCGTGGTGCGCTCGCTGGTGATCGGCGTGAAGTCGCAGGAATATGTGGAGGCGGGCCGCGCCACGGGTGTGCCCACAAACCGACTCCTCTGGCGCACGGTACTGCCCAACTGCCTGGCGCCCGCAGTCGTTCTCGCCACGATTGACCTGGGCAACGCGATTCTGGTCTTCGCCGGGCTCAGCTTTCTTGGCTTGGGCCCGGAGCCTTCGTCGCCCGAATGGGGGCGCATGGTGGCCGACGGCATTGAATACTTCGATCAGTGGTGGATGTCCGCCTTCCCCGGCATGGCAATCTTTCTGGTCGTCATTGCCTTCAACTTTCTTGGCGACGGCATCCGCGATGCGCTCGATCCGCGGCTGCGGAAAGCGAAGTAGGATAGAACGCGGATCAGGCGGATTGGGCGAATCTGCGCGGATTACGGGAGAGAGGATCAGCGTAAATCCGCCTGATCCCGGTTCATCCGCGTTCCATTACCTTTATTCTTCAAACCATTTCAACAGCATATCAAGGAGCTACAAACCGAATGCCTGACTATCAAGGTCGCTCGCGTCGAGTACAGGAACAGATGGCGGCGCAGCAAATTGATCTGCTCTTTCTGCCCATCTGCGCCAATCTTCATTACCTCACCGGCATCGGGCGAGAGGAACCCAACTTTGGCAACACCATGTATCCCGGCGAATGGGTGACTGGTGCGTGGATTCCCCAAACTGGCGAGCCGATTCTGACGTTGCCGCGCATGCTGGCAGAGTTTCACATGGGGCACGTCAGCGGTTTTGACGTGCGCGTTTTGCCCGACGCCGACGATCCGCTCGAGTTGGCCGGTAGCGTGCTTCAGCACTTCGGCATTGCCGGCAACGCCGCGATTGCGGTGGAAGACCGCGCCTGGGCCGAGACGCTGATCAACCTGCGCAAGCTCGTGCCCGACGTTCGCTTTAGCCAGGCCTCAGCGTTGATCATGCCCCTGCGACGCATCAAAGACGAGGACGAAATCGCCATCATGCGTGAAGCCGGCGTCGTCACGGAAGCAGCCTATGCGGCAACGCTGGCTCAACTCAAACATGGCATGACCAACCTGGATCTTATCAGCGAGGTGCGCTATCAGTTGCGCAGACACGGCGCCCTGACCGACTCCTTCGTGACCAGCTTCTACAACATGGGTGTCGAGTATCCTTTTGACTTCTCGAATCGTGAAGAAGTGCTGCAGATCCCGCTGGAGCCGCCGGTTTCGGTTTCGTTTGATTGCGGGGCGGCCTACCATGGCTACTGCTACGACTTTGGCCGTTCCGTCTATTTCGGCACGCCGGACGACGAATACCGACGCTGCTACGAGTTGGTCATGGCCGCGCAGGCCGCGGGCATCGCCGCACTCAAGGTAGGCAACACGTGCGAACAGGCCGACGCTGCCGCTCGCGAGGTGATCGTCGAGGGTGGCTACGGCGCGGATTTCCGTCATCGTTTGGGTCACGCCATCGGCATGGACGTCCACGAATCACCTTTCCTGACGGCCGGCGACACAACCGTGCTGGAAGAAGGCATGTGCTTCACTGTGGAGCCAAGTATCTTCATCCCCCATCGACTGGGCGCGCGTGTGGAGGACGTAGTCGTCGTGCGTCAGGATGGCGGTGAACCGCTGACGACCGGATATCAAGCGTTACAGGTGATTGAATAGGCCGAGGTCAATAGATAATGATGAATAGACAATGATGAATGATGAATGGTCGTGTAGCGCGAAACATTAATCATTTTCCACTATCTATTCATCATTATCTATTATTGTTTTGCAGGAGCACTAAATGAGCAAACAGACTTACTCCAGCGGCACTGTTTGGGAAGAGATGGCGGGCTATAGCCGGGCGGTACGCGTGGGCGACCGCATTCTGGTTGCGGGCACGACCGCAACCGGTCCCGACGGTCTGGTCGGCGGTGATGATCCAGCCGCACAGATGAACTTTGTCATCGACAAGATCCAGCACGCCATCGAGCAGCTTGGCGGCCGGCTGGAGGATGTCGTGCGCACGCGCATCTATATCAGTGTTGCAGACAACTGGGAGCCTGTTGCGCGCGTGCATGGCGAACGCTTTGGCCACATCCGCCCGGCCAACACGCTGGTCGAGGCGCGCCTGATTGGCGATGAATACCTGGTCGAAGTGGAAGCAGAGGCTGTGGTGGGTGCGGAATGAACAGAAACCATAAGTACACGGGATTGTCCCCTATTGGTTTGGTGAAACAAAGAAATCCCACACGAATTGTACGACATCAGCTGCCAAACTGATTCGAGGGTTTCTGCTACCAAAGCCTGTAGTCAGTGTTGCGGCATTTACACTCAAGTCTGCACCGGACAACCTGCCGTGGCTTGCTCCATAGAGTGCACATGCAACACCTACTCCAGTAGCTGTCCCACTGGCAGTTCGGCCGCCTACTGCACAGGCCGGCATATAAGGACCATGCACTGGTGATGTTACCAGCAAGGTTGAGCCGCTGACGCTGATTGCATCGATGCCGACAGTAATGCAATCCATGTTTTCACATGACATAGAATCATGCATGGCTTGACTGCCGCGATTGGAGAGTGTGTTTAGGTTGCGCTGCCTGGAGATAGCTGACTACCACACCAACAACCCCCTTACCTCTTGTGCCGTATGTAAAACCTACACTTGTTGTCGTCCAAGAGATCGCTACATCCAGGCTGGTCACATCACGCTCTCCTCTAATCCAGTTCGCCGTACTTAATCCGGCACCGGTTCCTCCCGCCACCATTGCAGCTCCCCCTGCAACTGCCAAGCATGATCCTGCCGTTGACCATGCGCAAAGTATCACTCCGCCAGAAGCTATGCCAAGCGCAATGTCATCTGTTGCACTAGCACAACCCATCGGGAAGTCCTGCGCACATGCAATCCCGTTCTCGGTGATCGATTGCCCTGGCATCCGCAAATCAGGATTTTGCGGCTCATGCAACTCCGGCGCAGGATTGAAGATTGCATGGCGTATGCCTGCTGCTTGATAGCGCGGCGTCCAGAAAGCAACGGCTCGACTCCGGATAAAGTCGGTATCGGCATAGCTCAGCGTGGCAATGTGCTGCATCCACTCATCGGCCGAGATGTCATGGCCGCCGGAAAAATAGTTTGGATCCGCCGGCCAGGATTGGTAGTAATAATCGCGCCAGCGGTCTTCGCCAAAGGCATGGTAAGCGCGCTGGGCCGAATAGACGCCCGTACTGGCATACGTCTCCATCAGGATCGAGCCGAAATGGTCCCAGTGCAGGTAACGAGTTTGTGGATTGCCGGCTCCCTCCTCACGCATGGCGACCCGCTGGTCGCCGAAGTAGTAGTTCTTGCGAATGGTGACGCTCGTGCCGCCGGCGGACGCGAGCGCCTGAGGGACAGAGTCGTCAGCCTTCCCCACCCCTTCCCGCCCAATGAGCGGCAGGTAGATGCGCGGCCCGCTCACCTTCAGGGGCGCCGACGTTGTAGCAGCCGGCCAGGGCGCTGGCCCGGGGTCGGCGACCCGATAAGCGACGTCCGCCACCTCGACCTCGTAGTAACGATTGATTACGTAGGTCGTGACGCCGCCACCCTCTACCTTGACACGGCGGCCGTCCGGCGCATAGGCATAGCGAGCAAGGATCGCACCGCCTTGCTCAACCGTCTCCAGCCGATTTTCCCCGTCCCAGGAGAGTGTCTGCGCGTCAGCCGTGCCCTTGCGCCGCAGCGTCATGTTACCGGCCAGGTCGTAGTCGTAGCGGTCGTGACCATTGACGCGGTTCACGCCATAGCGCACCTGGTAGGCGTCATAGGTGAAAGTCTTGCCCGCAAATATGGAAAAAGTACCGTTGGACCGCCACCCGTAGACGCGCCCGAATCCATTCGTTACCCGATTCTGGTCGTCATAGTCAAAAGAATGCGTCCCATTCGGTCCGTCGACGTACTCCTCGCCCAAGCCACCCACGTTGCCAAAGCTGTCATAGCCGTAGAGCAGCGAGAGGCGTTCATCGCTCCCAGCGTCCTCGCCCACCTTGATCTGGCTCAGCAGACCGTTGCCGTTGGGCTTGTACGATGTTCCCGTCCACGGCCAGTAGCTCTGCGTGCGGTAGAGAGCGCTGCCCCCCGAGCCCAGGCGCAGGCTGGTAAGGCGCGCGGCTTCATCGTAGGCGGCATTGCCCGCGTTGACCCCTTTGGCGCTGCTCATGGTATCGGGCAATCCCATACCGTTATAGGCCATATTGACCACCTCGCCATCCGGATATGTGATTTCATGCAGGCGATGGGCGTCGTCATATCGAAATTCGGTCACATACGTTGATTGAGGCGCGCCCGCGATGCGGACGGTCTCCCGCCAAACGCGGCCTAGGCCGTCGTAGTCTAGATCCTGCTGGTAGGAGCCGTCGGTGTAACGCGTCTGCAGAGACGTACAGGCTGAGGGAAAGAATCGACCTATCGGGGGCATCAGTCGCTCCTTGCATCGAAAACGCAGGCAGCACTGCTCACGTCATGGTCGACTACAGCTTACAGCTTAAGTCGCCGAGTCAAGGGCACGTCAGCAACGCAGCACGTTCCGAGGTTGCGTGAATAGAGTTGTCATGTATGGCCGGCGTCGAATAGGCGAGGAAAATTCGTCGTCCGGGGACACCGACGAAGATGTGCCGAGGCACAAAGTAATTGTTTAACCAACCTACCCTGTTTCGATCTGATTGTCAATACAGAAATTTGTGGCCGTCATTTTCGTCTGGATAGCCATTGACTATGGTCGCGCAATGCCCGCTCGGGTCGTTATACTTGAACGGATTCCCATCCGCGTACAGATACCGATTGCAGGCCGGCACGTCACCTCAACGCCCTGTTATCGGCAGGAACAGATTGGACACCTCGAATTGAGTCGTATCGATCCGCCAGAGCACTCGCTCTTCGGATACGGGCCCCTCGCTATCGGGAACCAGACGGTCGGCAAAGTAGACGTGATCCCCGGCGACGGACAGCGTGGGCCAGAGTATCAGCTGCAGGCCCAGATCACGCAGGGTTGCTGCGTGGGGCGCGGATGCTGTCGCCACTTTGAGCGAGTGCCACTGGCCGACTCGCCCCAGCACATACACGCCCTCATCGGTGGCGGTCAGCGCATACGGATTGGGCCGGCCGATGACGGTGCGAGCCGTCGTGCCCGCCACAGTACCGTCCGTCCGCCACAGGGTTGTATGCAGAGACAGCGTGCCTTCCCCTGCAGTCGCCGTGAAGTAGGCCCATCCATCGTGATTCAGGCTCGTACCTCGACCGATTAAGATCGAGCCGAACGGCGACTCTATAGTTGCAAGCAGCTCGGTCGATTCGTCGTCGAGGTTGAAGCGCAGCACGTCGACCTTGCCCTCGCGATACTCTAGCAACACAACCCCAGTGTCGAGCAGAAAGAGCTGTTCGATATCCAGCCCGCTGGGATGATCCGCCAGTAGGTCGGTCAGCGGCGCGGCGTAGACGAGCGCGGTTCCCTCTGCGGTTCCGTCGGAGCGCCAGAGGCCTGCCGTGCCATCGACATCTTCGCCGAGAAAATAGGCTGCTTCCCCCCTCACAACGATATGGCGGCCAAACCGGAACCAGTCGCTCCCATCCTCACTGCCGGGGAAGGACCGCACGTGGTGGAAGGTCTCTTCCTCCAGATACCAGAGATGCTTGTCAGCATTGAGGGATAATTCGAAATAGAGCCGAGTGCTGTGATGGCCCTGACGAAAGGGATAGGGCGGAAACCGAGTAAAATCGGTCATGTCGGTTAAGCCCGGCACCTCGAGCAGTTCCGTGCTTGCCGGCGTGCCCGCCGTGCGATAAAGCGAATAGGTCCACGTTTCGACCGGTTCATCGGCCTGATAGGTCGTAAAGTAGAGCCAACCTTGCGCCTCGAACCAGGGCAGCACCATCTCATCCGCAGCATCGTGCAGCAACTCCGTGCCAGCCTCCGTACCGTCAGAGAGCCACAGCGCTCGCGTGCCGTCCGCCTCGTCTAGCGTGAGCACCAGCCGGTCGCCAAATGTGGCTGAAATCTGTACGCTGCGTAGATCCTCATCGAACGTGTAGACCAGTTCCGTTCCGGTCTCACTGCCGTCGGTCCGCCAGAGCGTGGGCGCCGCGTGGCCTGTGTTCGACGAACGATTGGCAATAAAGTACGCTATGTCGCCAAGCGCTGTGACCTCGGTCTGCAACCGTACACGCGGCGCGACGCCGGCACTCTGCACAACGGCAACAGCGGGTTCCGGTGTCGTATCCATTCCGTCAGCTGCTGCCTGCCCGGCAACGAACAGCAGGAGCAGGCAGGCGCCCAACAAAGTGGAGACAAGCGTGACCATCGGTAGTTTCTGAATAAACATGACAGCAAATCCTTTCCAAACTCGACGTTTCCATCTCCTTCATCGGATTGCTGTCTAGTGTGGCAGAAGAAACGCAATCCGATGCATCATGAATCGGCCGTGGTGCATCGGATTGCAGAATGCTTTGCTATTTTCGCTTTGCGCGTTCAGAGCAGTCAGCAGTACAATCTGCCCGTCAACCATCTCAGTGCTAGAGGAGAACCGTGAAATTCAGCCTGCGCCTCAACAACGATCTCCCCCTACCCGACTATATCGACCTCGCCCAAGCTGCCGAAACCGCCGGCTTCGACCAGATCTGGGTCTCCAACGATCTCTTCCTGCGCAGCGCGCCCGTCATTCTGGCGGCCATGGCCCAGGCGACCACGCACATCGAGATCGGGACCGGCATCATGAACCCGTACACTTTCCACCCGGCCGAGCTGGCCATGCTGGCCGCGACCATGGACGAGTTGAGCGGCAATCGCTTCAATTTGGGTCTGGCGGCCGGTGCGGGCGAGTTCTTCAAGTGGGTGGGGATTGAGCAGACGAGCCCGCTGGCGGCCGTGCGTGAAAGCATTACGGCCATCCGTGGCCTCTTGCGCGGTGAGCGGGTTGCGCTAGACGGCCGCGTTCTCCAGTGGTCGGAGGAGGCCTACCTGCGCTTCACGCCGCCGCGCGTCACGCCCATCTACGTGGGCGCAATGGGTCCCAAGATGCTGGCCTTGGCTGGCGAGCAGGCTGATGGCGTGCTGCCGCTCCTCTTCCCGCCAGAGCACTATTTCACCGTGCGTCCGCTCATCGCAGCGGGGGAAGCACACCGCGATCCGTCCCTGGGGACGCTAGACGTTGCCGCCTGCATCTGGGTTTCCGTGGCGGAAGACTCCGCATCCGCGCGCCGCGTCCTCGCCCACAAGATCGCCTACTATGGCCATGCACTCAGCCCGCTCATCCTCGATCAGCTCGACCTCACCCGGGCTGACTTTCAGCCCATCGAGCAGGCGATCATGGTCGAACGCGATGTCAACAAGGCCATCGCGCTGGTCGACGATCGCATGCTGCGCATCGGCGTCGTCGGCACAGCTGATGATGCCGTCGCCCGTCTACAACCGCTGGTCGACGCCGGCGTCAGCCATCTCAGCTTTGGCCCGCCCCTGGGCCCGGATCCGGTGGCAGCAGTCCGGATGCTGGGAGAGGCCATTAACAATTGACAATTGTCGATTGGCAATTGTCAATTATCGATGGTTAATCGGCTTCCCATGGAATTGGGCTGACGTCGTCATGGCGCAGGGTACGTTGGGCCAGGCGGTCGATGCGCATGGTGAGCTTGCAGGCCGGGTCGGGGCAAACGGCGCGGGAGTCGGTTTCCATCCAGTCGGCCGGATGATTCAGGCGCTGTTTGGCCGGCAGCAGGGGCATGACCGCCTGCATGGCGTAGAGGCAGAAGTCCTCACCGTCGGGCAAGGAGAGTTTGCCGCCGCGCAGAAAGAAGCAGTCGCCTACGGCCATGCTGCACGTGCAGTGGCCCTCGATACTCTCGACAACAATTTGGAGATCGTAGAGGGTAAATTCATCGCTGCGATTGGATGTCGTCATTCGTTGTTCCCCACTTCACGTAGATGGCAAGAATGTGGATAGTTGAACATCAGAATCTAAACCAAAACGGCGTCCGGGTAAATACCCGGACGCCGTCGGTACACGCCACTGGTTCATTCTTCTAGCCGCGCAGATCACGCAGTTCCTCAAAGAGTACTTTTTCCTGCTCACTGAGATCAGTCGGTACGGCAATCTCAACCTCGGCCAGCAGATCGCCCCGTTGATCAGGGTTCTTGAGCTGAGGCATGCCCAACTTGCGCAAGCGGAAGGTCTTGCCGCCCTGGGTGCCCGGCGGAATCGTCAGCACGACGGGGCGATCCATAGTGGGCACCTGTACTTCGCCCCCCAAAACCGCGGTATAGAGGTCGATGGGCACGTTCACGGTCAGATTGTCGCCGTCGCGCTCAAAGCGGCGATCGGGTTCCACCGTCACGCGCAGGATGATGTCGCCACCGCCCACGCCACGCATACGCACCTTGGAGCCGGTCTTGACGCCACGCGGAATGTTGACCTCAAAACGGCTGCCGTCCGTATCCTCGAGCCGGCGCTGGGTGCCGTTAAAAGCCTCTTCCAGGGTCACGGTCACCGGCACTTCGGTGGACTGGGGCTGCTGGGTCTGGGTCGCATACGGGTCGTAGCCTTGTTGCCCGCCACCGTAGCCGCCGTAAGGATCATACTGTGCACCGCCCATGCCACCGCCGCCGCCCATACCGCCGCCAAAGAGCGTGTCAAAGAAGCTGGAGTAGCCACTGCCGCCCCGACTGCGGCCGCCGCTGCGGCCGCCACCCCGGCCCCCCAATCCCATCTGGCGTAGAATCTCTTCCAGATCCTCAGGCGAAACCTGTTGCGCACCGCCGCCGCCAAATCCGCCGTAGCCGCCGCCCATCCCACCGCCCATACCAGCGCCGCCAGCCGCGTCACCGGCACGAGCGTACTGCTCCCACTGCGCGCCGAAACGATCATACTGCTTGCGCTTCTCGGGATCAGAGAGCACGGTGTAGGCCTCATTCACTTGCTTGAATTTAGCCTCGGCGTCAGCATCATCCGGATTGCGGTCCGGGTGATACTGCTGAGCCAGCTTGCGAAAAGCCTTCTTGATTTCCTTTTCGTCGGCACTGCGTGAAATGCCGAGCGTTTCGTAATAGTCTCTGTATTCCATCGTCACCTACTCCCCGCTCCCATTGCTTACTAATACGCGAGCCGGGCGCACTATGCGATCGCGATCGCGATAGCCGGCCTGGATTACGTGGGCCACGTGATCGGCCGGAATGTCGGCATGCTCAACCTGCCCCATGGCTTCGTGCATATTGGGGTCAAAGAGCTCGCCCTCGGCATTCAGACGTTCCACGCCGTAGCGCTTGAGCGTCTCCATAAAGGCGTGGCGAGTGGCTTCAATATTGGCCACAAAATCCTTGGCCGCCTGATCTTCCATGGTGTCGGCATGCTGAAGGGCCAGATCCAGATGATCGGCCAGCGGCAGCATATCAAGCAGAATCCGATTGCGCTCGCCGATAACTTCCTGATCTTTGCGCGTTTCAAGCCGCTTACGCATATTCTCCATGTCGGCCTGCAAACGAGCAAACTTCTCTTGCCATGAAGCTTCCTCAGCGGCCTTCTCTTCATCTTCGAGTTGCTGACGCGCAGCCCGCTCGAAAACCAACTCACTCTCGGTAGACTTGAGCGCCTCGCCCTGTTGGTGGAGCGCATCAGTCTTGATTTCCAACTCCTGCTCCAGCCGACTCATTTGGGCCGTCTGCGCTTCAAGTTGCGCCACAGCCTTCTCATACTGCGACTGGAGAGCTTGCGCATTGCCCTGCAATTCCTGCAGCTTGCTCTGCGTCTCACTGTACGCATTGGCAAGCTTCTGGTAATCCTCCAGCGTTGGCATGCGCTGGCCGCTGCGGCTAGCGGGCGGCTGACGCCGGCGCGGGTCGTACGGGTCGTAATAATTGGCCATGCAGTTTTCTTTTCCCCTCTATGAAAAACGTAGCAATCGCGCCAGTTCTATAGCCTGAAAAAAACGGGCGAAGCATATGCCCCGCCCGTTTTCATTCACCGGTCAATCACCAGTAGCAATCTACACTTGGCTTCAGAAGCTGTGCTGCCACGCAGTTAAATCTGAGTGACTATACCTGGCGGTACTCGCCCTCGACGACATCATCTTCACCGTCGGTCTCGCCCTCGCCGGGTGTACTGCCAGCATCAGCTGCGCCATCCATATCCGGACCTGCAGCGCCCTCTTGCTGCTGATAGATCTGCTGCGTCAAGGCGTGGCTGGCCTGCTGGAGCTGCTCCATCAACTGCTTGATGCGGTCGACGTCGCTGCCTTCTTTGGCCTGGCGTAAATCCTCAACCAGCTGCTCGATCTGACCTCGATCCGTCGCCGGCACCTTGTCGCCCAATTCAGTCAGGGCGCTTTCGGTCCCGTAGATCAGCTGGTCGGCACTGTTGCGGGCCTCAACCAAATCGCGGGCCTTCTGGTCCTCAGACTCGTGATCTTTGGCCTCGCGCACCAGGCGATCGACCTCGTCACTCGCCAGGTTCGTCGATGCCGTGATCTTGACGCTCTGCTCCTTGCCCGTCGCCTTATCCTTGGCATTGACGTTGAGGATACCGTTGGCGTCGATGTCAAAGGTCACCTCAATCTGCGGCACGCCGCGGGGCGCAGACGGGATACCGTCCAAGCGGAAGTTGCCCAGCGTCTTGTTCTGATTGGCCATGGGCCGCTCGCCCTGCAAAATGTGAATATCCACTGCCGTCTGGTTGTCGGCCGCCGTGCTGAAGACCTCAGTCTTCTTGGTCGGAATCGTGGTGTTGCGGGGGATGAGCACCGTCATCACACCGCCCAGCGTCTCCAAACCTAGGCTCAATGGCGTCACGTCGAGCAGCAGGAGGTCACTGACCTCGCCGCCCAACACGCCGGCCTGCACAGAGGCGCCGATGGCCACGACTTCGTCAGGATTCACGCCCTTGTGGGGCTCCTTCTTGGTCAGATCGCGCACCAGATCCTGGATCATGGGCATGCGGGTCGAACCACCAACCAGCACCACTTCATCCAAGTCGCTGGCTGTAATGCCGGCATCCTTGAGCGCGTTCTGGAAAGGTCCCTTGCAGCGTTCGACCAGATCGGCCGTCAACTGCTCGAACTTGCTGCGGGTCAGCGTCATCTGCAGATGCTTGGGCCCACTGCTGTCGGCCGTCACAAAGGGCAGGTTGATCTCTGTCTGCGGCACGGACGAAAGCTCAATCTTGGCTTTCTCGGCCGCCTCGCGCAGGCGCTGAACGGCCTGACGATCTTGGCTCAGGTCGATGCCCTGCTCCTTCTTAAATTCGTCAATCATCCAGTCGACGATGCGCTCGTCCCAGTCATCGCCACCCAGTTGGGTGTCGCCATTGGTCGACTTGACCTCAACAACGCCGTCGCCCACTTCCAGAACGGAGACATCAAAGGTGCCGCCACCGAGATCGAAGACCAAAATGGTCTCATCTTCCTCTTTGTCCAGCCCGTATGCAACCGCCGCAGCAGTTGGTTCGTTGATGATGCGCAGGACTTCAAGGCCGGCAATCTGACCGGCGTCTTTGGTCGCCTGGCGCTGGCTGTCGTTGAAGTAGGCGGGGACCGTGATGACGGCCTGCGTCACTTCTTCGCCCAAATAGGACTCAGCATCGCGCTTGAGCTTGCCCAGCACCATCGCGCTGATTTCCTGGGGCGTGTAGACCTTGTTTTTGATCGGCACTTCAATACGCGCGTCCTGATTCGGTCCCTCAACAATGTTGTAGGAGACCATTTGCTTGGTGCGCTCTGTCTCAGGATCGTCGAAGCGGCGACCCATGAGGCGCTTGGCCGAATAGACCGTGTTCTCGGGGTTGACGACGGCCTGGCGCTTGGCGGTCACGCCGACGAGGCGCTGACCGTTCTTATCAAACGCAACCACAGACGGAGTCGTGCGGTTGCCTTCGGCATTCGCAATCACCGTGGGATCGCCACCTTCCATCACAGAAACGACGCTGTTGGTGGTGCCCAGGTCAATACCAATAATCTTAGCCATGTTCTAAATCTTCCTCCTAATGGGATTTCCAGTTGAGTTCAAAAGCTGTGGCGTGCACAGACTGTTTTGCATCACTCTTTTGCCCAGCGTGCGCGCTGCGTTTTGTTTCGTACACTGGAACCAGTATACCCTCAAAATATTAGCTTGACGTTGTGCTTGCATTAGCAAAGTGTTTGAATTAGCGGGGAAATAAAACGCGAAATTTTGGCGCACGAAGCCGTAGAATTTGCGCAGAGATACTGCTGTTTTGCGATCTTAATGCTGCGGTTCGCACCTCTCGCCTCGCCTGCACCTGTGGTACACTGAAGCAAATATCCAAACGGGCCTAATGGTCCAAAAAATCAAAAAGGAGACTCTTATGAGTAACCAGATTGCCGTCTTCATCGACTTCGAAAATGTGGCCCTGTGGGCCGAGCAAGAATTCCTCGATTTGGAGCTTACGCCCCTGCTGAACTTCCTGGGCAACCGGGGGCAAGTGGTCATCAAGAAAGTGTATGGCGACTGGAGTCGCTTCTCCCGCTACCGGGAGGAGTTGATGAACAACTCAGTTGACCTGGTCCAGATTTATAGCGTCCGTGCCGGCAAGAATCGGGCTGACATCCGTCTGGCCCTCGATGCATTCGAGCTGGCCCTCACACGTGAACAACTCAAAACCTTTGTGATCGTCTCGGGCGACAGTGATTTTGGTCCGCTGGTCAACCGGCTGCGCGAGCATGGCCGGCATACCATCGGCATCGGCCCGCGCGATGTGACGCACCCCTTGCTAATCAAAGCCTGCGAAGAGTTCTTCTACCTGGAAGAAATTCTGGACGAGCAGAATGTGCTCCATGCCGCGCCTGCATTGGAGTCGACGATGGCACTGCGCCTGCTGGGCAATGCCCTGCGCATCCACGAACAGCAAGGCGACCTGCCAATCGCCGTACCGACGCTGCTCCAGACGCTCATGCTGCTCGACCCTGCATTTGATGAGGCCAACCTCAGCTTCCCCCAATTCCAGGAATGGCTTGAGAGCAATAGCGACACAGTATCGCTCTTTGTTATGGATCGCCAGCTCGTCGCGGCGCCGCCGGACTATGCCATCACCTCGCATCCGGATCTGGAACCGTGGCCGCTACCGGGCAGCAATGGCACGCGCGAGCTTGAGGGCGAAAGCCGCATGGTTACGCTTGCAGCAGACGCGATGACCCCAAAGCCTTCGCTGCGCGTGCAATACAAGCAAATCTTTAACCGGCTCAAAATGACCTCAGTCGATTTCACAACCCGGCGCGACGTGCTCCGTGATATCTATCGAGAACTGAGTGCACGGCCGGGGGAACGCACAACCGATGAATTGTTGGAGGAGCTCTGCGTCGGCTACGAACAGCAGACGCTGATTCGTTCCAAAACGACCCTACGTCAGATCTGGCAAATGGGCTTTCGCCAGCGTGCCTTTGATTATGGAGACAAGGTAGCGTCGGTCCACGTGCCGGTCTGGGTCGACGAGGAGATCCAGAGCGAAGCCGAGTTTGTGCGCCGGGCCGAATCGGGCTTTGTTTATGCAGTGATCAATGCCGGCCTGAACATCGACGCAGCCGAATTGGCGACCATATTGCTCAATGACAGCGAGCAAGTGGAGTATATCCAGGAGTTACTCGACGATTTGGTGACACGCGGGCTGATCGTCCAGGATGGCGAGGGATACGTCTTGCCGGGCTACAACACGATCCCCTTCCGCGAAGAGGCTGTCTTTGCGCCGGTCATCGCCGACATCAAGCAGATGCAACTGCCCGAAAATTTGCCCCATACGCTGGAAAAGGCGCGTTCGTTGGCCAAGACAGCCATGCTGCAGCGCTCCCAGGATTTTGCAGCCTCGGCCCGCTCTTACCTGTGCGCCTGCAAGCTGCAATGGGAAGCGGTTGAAGAGAATCGAGCCGGCGCTACGCTGGAAGATCTCAGCTGGTACCTGGCTTCTTATGCATCCGTCCGTGCGGGCGAGCTCTCGCAGATCCATCGCGATTACGCCCGTTCGCGTCCCTACTATTTAGCGTTTTTCAAGCTGGTGCAGGAAGATGACGCACTCTGGAGTCGCATGCGTGGGCTGATTAACCCCATGCTCTCCTACTACTGGATCAATGCCTGGCGCGAGCTTGGCTTGAGCATGGGCAACCCCAGCGGCAGCACCGCCACGCCGGCAGAGATCGCGGTACAGGCCGCCACCCACGAAAACCAGGATCTGTGCGGCCTCTTCTACGAAATGACCAATAGCCTGGCCCAGGTGAATCCCGGTCTGCTGCGCCGCGTGATTGGACAAATCCGCCTCAGTCGGGCCGACAATCCCCAGAACATGCAGGTGGGAGAGACGCTGGAGCAGATGTTGATGCAATAGCCGGCGCCCCTACGTGCCGTCGCAGCCGTCGAATTCTTGCCCCATTTCGAAGGAGCGACAACCGTCTTGCGCAATCATGAACGGCCGACCCGCCACCCTATTCGGCGCGAACTGCGTCGGCAGGTTGGGTCATGCCCATGCGCCAGGCCGGATAGAGTCCGGCCAGCAACGCCGCAACCAGGGCCACGAGGAAGGCCTGCAGGAATTCGCCGGCCTCCAACTGCATCTGTAAGGTCCAGCCAAAGGATCGCAGGTTGATGATGTAGATCAGGACAATGGCCAGGATCAACCCAACCGGCATGGCGATGAGGCCCGCGCTCGCGCCGATCAGACCGGTCTCCTCCAGCGAAAGTCGCCACAACTGGCCGCGCGTCATGCCGTTGGAACGCAGGACGCCAATCTCACGGCGACGCTCCAGTTGCAGGCTCATGAGCGTGCTGAGGATGCCGATGAAGGCCACGATTGTCGCCAGCAGTTGAAGCGCCACGGTGATGGCGAAGGTGCGGTCGAAGACGACCAGCGCGCTCTCGCGCGTGCCGCGGTTGGAGCGAATGAGCAGCTCGGCTTCGCCGGCAAAATCAGCCCGCAACTGGTTGACGGTAGCGTCTACATCAACACCGTCGGCAACAAAGACGCCCACGGCTGAGATCAAGTCGTCATCCCAAAACGCGCGGTAAACGGGATCATAGATCGAGATGACGTTGTTTACGTCAAAATCAACCGCCACGCCGACGATCGGGAAGCTATCCAGTCCCGTATCAGTTTGGATTAACAGCTCATCACCGACGCCGAGATCGAGCCGATTTGCCATGGGCTCGTTGATGAAAACTCCTCCCGCTTCAAGCGCCCCCCATGTGGCCTGCCAGTCGCCGACGCTCTCTTTGAAGCGACGATCAGCGCCGACAATATCATCACTGAAGGCATTGACCAGAATAGGGGTCGGCGCGCCCTCTTCCCCGTCAAGCAGGGCAGTGCCGTCGATGCTCCGCACCGTGGCGCTCTGCACGATCTCAGGATAGGCGTCAAGTTGGGCTGCCAGTTCCGGCGTCAGGCTGGAAAGCAGCTGATTCGACACAAGCTCGGCCGGCGAAATATAGATATCGGCCTGGAGCACGTCATCCAGCCAGATTTCCACCGTGTTGCGGAAGCTGCTGATCATGATGCCCACGCCGATAATGACGCTCACAGCTACCATGAGCGCGGCCATAGCCACCGACGTGCGGCTCAGGGCACGGGTAATCCCACGCGGCGCCATGCGCTCGATGACGCCGGCGCGCGCGCCAAGCAGCCGCTGCAGGCCGGTCATGAGCCCCAGCGTAATGACCGGCGTCAACAACGCACAGCCGATGACGACGGCAAAAAGACCGCCGAAGGTGACGACGAGATGCCATTCCGGGATCAAGAGCGCCGCGCCCAACACCAACATGCCCACCGCCAGCGCCGTAATCCAGGGCAGAAGGCGGCGCGTCCGCTCTTCCACGTTGCTGCGCTTCAGCGCCCCGGCCGGGGCCACGCTTGTCGCTTCCAACGCCGGGGCTGCCGCGCCAATCAAGGCCGCCAACAGGCCGATGACGCCGCCCTTGACCAGCGTCCAGGCCGGGATCTGCACCTCGCGCACGGCGACCACAAAGAAGAGGTCATTGACCGTCTGCGTTACCAGCTGTACCGCGCCCCTCCCCAACACAACGCCCAAGGCAATGCCCAACAGTGCGCCGATTAAGCCGAGGACACCGGCCTCCAGCAGGATGATCATAAAGATCTCGCGCCGGGTCATGCCCAGGGCGCGCAGGCTGCCCAGCACGGGGCGGCGCTGGATCACGCTAAAGGTGACGGTGTTGTAGATCAGAAAGACGCCGACCACCAATGCTAAGAGACTCAAGGCCGTCAGGTTGAGGCGAAACGCTTCGGTCATTTCGTTGACGGTGCCGGCGCGGGCCGCAGCCTCGTCAACGCGGGCGCTAGGCGGCATCAGCGCTGCGATGCCTGCCAGGGCAGTCGCACCGGCGGCATCGTCGGCTATGATCAGGTCGATGCGATCCAACTTGCCCACCCGTCCGAGGAGTTCCTGGGCCGTGGCAATGTCGGTAATCAGCAGGCCGTCCAGGGCGCGACGGCTCAAATCGTCCGACGGTTCAAGCAGCCCGACGATCTCCAAGGCCTCCGCCCCAGGGCCAACGCGCACTTGAATCTCGTCGCCGAGCGCCAATCCGTAGCGCTCGGCCACCACAGTGCTGAGCAGGATCGAGTTGGGACGCACGAGCATCGTCGCCAGGTAATCGGCCGTACCGGCCCCCGCGCCGCCCGTGCCCAAATAGCTACGGAAGGGCGCTTCGGCAAAGGGATCGATGCCGAGCAACTGCATTGGCTGCGCATCCAGTTCTTCGGCCAACACGTAACTCTCAACGACCGGCGCGCTCAGCCGATAGCCGGCGTCGCGGCGGATCGAGGCATAGAGCGCCTCGTCCAGCCCCGACGGACCGCCTGTAATCTGATGAGTCGCCCGCCCGGTCACCGTTTCGGTTCCCAGATCAAAAGCCCGCGCCGCGGCGCCGTTGGCCAGGTCGATGGCGATAATCATCGCCACGCCAATGGCCACGCCCGCCACGAAAAAGAGGCTTTGCAGGGGCCGCCGCCGGGCATGCCGCCACGCCAGCCGAAACGTTGTCCGTAAAGAAAAAGAGTTAGCCATACCTGCCGCTCTCACTCCACTCGTCACACGAGCAATCCCAACTACCCAATCCAGAACCCGCCATCAACCCAGATCCGCATGCTCGGCGCGCCAGACCCGATCACTGACCAGCTTCCCGTGTTCCAGATGGAGCACACGGTCAGCCAGCCTCGCAACTTCGGGCGCATGGGTCGCCATGAAGAGCGTCTTGCCGGCGTCGCGAGTCAACTCGAGCAGCAAGTCGAGCACGGTTTCGCCCGTCTCCTCATCGAGGTTACCAGTCGGCTCATCGGCCAGAATCAACAACGGATCGTGGGCCAACGCGCGCGAAATGGCCACGCGCTGCTGCTCGCCGCCGCTCAACTTGTCGGGATAGGTATCGAGCCGGTCGCCGAGCCCAACCCGCTCCAGCAGGGAAACGCCCTGGTCGCGTGCGCCCTGCCGGCGCCCGGCAAGTTCCAGCGGCAGCGTTACGTTTTCCAGCACGGTGAGGGTCGGAATCAGATTGAAGAACTGAAAGATAATGCCAATGTGTTGGCGGCGGAAGAGGGTCCGGTCATGGTCGCTCAGGCGCGCAATGGCAATTTCGCCATCGTTCACGCCCGTTTCGGCCCGGATAAAGACATCACCGCTCGTCGGCGCGTCAATCCCCGATATGAGGTTGAGGAGCGTGCTCTTGCCGCTGCCCGACTTGCCCAACAGGCAGACGAACTCACCGGCTGCGAATTCACGATTCAGCTCGTTGAGTACGACGCGCGCCTGACCGGCCTCTTCGTAAGACTTGGACAGTTCCTCCAGGCGGATGAGCGGCGGCTGTGCGGCGCGGGCGGTCATTTCGATGTCGACCAAACCGCCAGGGCGTACGGTCGGTTGTTCCAACACTTCTTCAATCATCGCAATCCCTCATTTGAGAAATATTCCACAATCAATGTTTGCCAAGCATAGTGAAATGAGCGGATTCTGTATGTTGGCAAAGCGACAATCGCCCGTGCCGACATACCTCGGATGCATACCACAGTTGGGGGTCTGCGCTAGAGAAAGCGATCAGTCCGTTCGTACAACGCCCCAAAACGGGATGCACCCGCCTGCCTCAATCTTGTTGACCAAAGTGGGGTGCAGTGTTACGCTGCGCCCATGAGTGAAGCAGACCGCATCCACTGGAATCAACGGTATCGCGCTCAATTAGGCCCCACTGCCACATGCGCCAATTTACGGCTGGCAAAGTATGCGCGCTTCGTCGACCAGTTGGCTGCTGAGACACGCCGAAATGCAAATGCACAACTCCAAGCCCTCGACATCGCCTGCGGCGCCGGCGGCACGGTGCTCTGGTTGGCTGCACGGGGCTGGCAGGCCCTCGGGGTCGATCTGAGCGAGGAGGCCATTGCCCTGGCCCGGGTCGCGGCACAGGACGCAGAGATGGCAGGCCGGGCGGGCTTTGTCCAGGCCGATCTGGACAGATGGCGGCCCGAGCCGCAGAGCGTGGATCTTATCACGGTCTTCTTCTACTGGGATCACGCACTGCTGCCGGCGTTGACTGCTGCCGTCCGCCCCGGCGGTTTGTTGATTTACGAGACGTTCAACCATCACCGGCGGCTCGAGCGCCCGGGCACAAATGCTTCGTTCCTTGTGCATCCAGGCGAACTCGAATGCTACGTCCAAGACGCAGGATGGTCGCTGCTCGCCAGCCACAGCGACGGCGCAACCAGCCCGCGTCCAACCGACGGTATCGTTGCCCAGCGCCCGTTTCGTGCGGAGGCAGTGCAAGGCATTGCACGGAAATCTACACAAAAAAGCTAACAAAACATGGAGAAGGAAAGCTATGAAATCAGATCTGGACCGCTTGATGGCGGAGCGCAATCTTGATGCGCTTTTGGTGCTGGGCGACTCCAGCGGCAACCCGGTGCTCAACTACCTCACCGGCGGTGCGCACCTGGAAAACGTGATCGTTTTTAAGCAGCAAGGCCAGCCGATCACGCTGATTCACGGCGCGATGGAGCGAGACACGGCCGCTGCTACCGGTTTGCGCCTCATCAATCGGGATACGATGTACCCGCGCGATGAATTCATTCGCAAGCACAACGGAGACTTGCTGGCCGCGAAGGTCGATTATCTCAGTCAGGTGATTGATGATTACGGGCTGCACGGACGCCTCGGCGTTTATGGTATGGTCGACGCGGGTGAGGCGTACGTCTTGCTCAGCCGGCTGCAGGCAGAAATGGCCAACACGGAATTGGTTGGCGAAAACGGCGGCTCGCTCTTCCTGGAGACCCGCGCCACCAAAGACGATGCCGAAATCGCGGAGATGATAGAAGCCGGCAGGCTGACCAGCCTTGTCGTGGGCGAGGCGTGGGATCTGCTGGCATTGAGCCCCGTCCGCGACGAGACACTGCTGCGCGCCGACGGGGAAGCGCTCACCATCGGCGATGTCAAGTCATTCATCCGCCAACGCATTCACGCCTACGGCATGAATGAAGATCACGAGCACATTTTTGCCCAGGGCCGCGACGCCGGCGTTCCCCACAATGCGGGTACGCCAGATCAGCCCATACGTCTGGGGCAGAGTATTGTCTTTGACATCTTTCCCCGGCTGGCCAGCGGCTATTACCACGACATGACGCGCACGTGGAGCATCGGCTATGCCACCGACGAAGTGCAGGAAGCATGGGATCAGTGCAAGGAGATTTTCGACCAGGCGATGGAGATGGTCGTCGTGGGCGTGGCCTGCCGTGACTTACAGATCGCCACGGCCGAGTACTTCGCCGCCAAAGGCCACGCGACGACCATGAATACGCCCGGTACCATGGAGGGCTATGTCCACAGCCTCGGTCATGGCGTCGGGCTCGACATCCACGAAGATCCGCGCTTAAGCCACGTAGCAGGCAACATGACGCTGCTGGCGCCAGGCCACGTCATCAGCATCGAGCCGGGCCTCTACTATCCGGAACGGGGCTTTGGCGTACGCATCGAGGATACCGTCGCATTGACCGGGGATGGCAGCGTCGTGAATCTGACGAACTTTCCGTATGAGTTGGTGGTGCCGGTTGGGGGGGGGTAGGGGGTTGGGGTCTTGGGGTTGTGGGGGAGTAGGGTTGTGGGGGGAGCTTATGAGTTAATCGACGCTTGCGTGCCGCCAGGCAACTACTCATCGCCAACCAACACCCCAAGACCCTACCACCCCACAACCCTACCACCCCCCACCGCCCAAACTACACAGCAAAATCCGTATACCGCGCCTGCACCCAGCCGCTGGTGGCGAGGGGGGCGGCGTTGACGCGGAGCCACTTGCCGTCTTCGCTGATTTCGAGGACGTCAAGGGCCTCGCCGTTGAGGAGAAAGCCGAGCTGTTGTGCGGTCGTGGCCGGCTCGGTGTGAACGCTCAATGACCAGCCGTCGGTCGTCACTGTGGCGGCGCCCAGCACGGCTTCTTCGCTGCTCTCGCCTTGGACATCGTCATCTGTGGCTGCCTCAGCACTGTCTGCCGCCGGGGCGTCATCGGCCGGAGCTGTCGCTTCGGCATCGTCCGTCACGCTGCCCGCCTCGACGCGTAGCGTGAAAGGGCCTGTGTCGGCGTCGTTGATCGTGGCTGCTTCCAGTACGAGCGTCAGATCGATCGGGATCTCCAAGTCGGGCAGCGCCGAGGTCAAATCGCCATCAGCCGCATCGTCATTGGCAACCAGCAATCCGTCGTTCGTGTCGTAGACGCGCAGCACGGTGTCCAACTCCGGATCATCGCCGGCCAGGAAGAGGCTGATGACGTCACCCTGGCTCACGTCCAGCGTATAGCGAACGCGCACCCCATCTTCGAACTCACCCGTGACGCTGTCGCCAATAGCCAGCGTTCCGCCATCCACCGTCTCCACGCTGATCGTACCGCTCAAGTAGTCAATCGCTGCGTCCAAAATCGGATCGCCATCACTAAAGAGCGTCTCCTCGGTCACCGGCACCTGCACGGTGGGCACCACGCCGATGCCTTCGATGTGGATGTTGCCGTCCACATCTACGGCACGACCGGCTGTGAAGGTGAAGAATTCGCTTTCGGGCATGAGCACGCGGTCGATGCTGCCACCCAACCCACCAGTCGGATATTGGCCGACGACGGCGGCGCGATCGTTAACCGTCATGTCATAAGAGAAAAACTCACAGGCGCTATTACAGCTCGGCCCGACCAGGACGGCAACATCGCCTTGATAGCGCAGATCTTCGGCCGGCAAGTAGAAGCGATCAATCGTGCGCTCGTCAAAGAAGAACTCGTCGAGTCCCTCGTCATAACGGCCCGTATTGCCCAACTCATGGGCCTCGTCAAAGAAATAGGCCGCCATCTGATCCGCCAGAAAGCCGCTGCCGCCGCCGTTTTGGCGCATGTCTATGATCAAGCCGGGCACGCCCGCTTGATTCAAGGTGCGAATCATCCGCTCCCACAACTGGATGCTAAGCAGGTCATTGTCAGAGAAGCTGTAGATTTTGACATAGCCCAGACCGGCATTTTCCAACAGTTCATACTCAACCGGCTGCTCAAATCCAGTTAGCCCGGTGCTGAAGGAGGAAAAGCGAAAGCTCTCCGCCTCCGGTACGGTCACCATCGTCACGGCGGTCGTTTCCTCATCGCCAGGGTTGCGATAGGTCACTTCCACTTCTTCTCCCAGCGGGAAGCGTACGGCATAACGCAATTTCTGCAGGCGATAAACGTGATCAGTGCTAAAGGGAGCCGAATAGATCACGGCATCGTTCACCACATCGTCGACGGGCTGGCCGTTGATCTCGAGGATCTCTGCGCCCAGCTCGATGCCGGCCTGCGCCGCCGGGCCATCCTCCAGAATGAAGTTGGCAATCACGCGTCCGTCGTCCACGTCACGGATGCCTATGCCCAAGCCGCCGCCCGTATCGGCCTGAAAATCTTCGGCCACAAAAGGCCCGCTCACATGACCGTCGGGAATACTCCAGGAGAAATCGCGCAGGGCACGGCGATACTCCGTTGCGTTGCCTTCAGCCTCAGCCGCTTCAAAGCGCGGCAGGAATTCAGTGCGCAAGGCTTCCCAGTCGATGTTCTTGTATTCGGTGAACGCATACTCGTTGGCAAGCTGATCGACCAGGCTGTTGAAGGCCTCGGCATAGCCCAACCCCGAATAGTCAACCAGGGCCGCCCCCTCCGGCTCGATCAGGTCGATGACCGGATTGCGTGTACGATCGAACGTGAAGGGATCGCTGTCCAGGTCAACAATGGTGTAGCCCTGGGGCAAGGTGACGATCGGATCATCCTCGGTGAAGAGCAGACCGTCGGCGCCAAAGCCGGACGGGAAGCCCTGTTGATCGTCCGGCGCGTAGACGAGGAACTTGCCGCCCACGATCTCGCGGCGGGTGTCAGCGTCATCGCTCACTTCGGTGGATGCATAGGCCGTGGACCAGCCGCCGCCATAGAGATCGCGCTCTTCCAGAAAGGGGTCGCCGAACGTATTGGTCCAGTAGGCGACAGCAAAGGTCATGACGCCCGTATCTTCTTCCCCGTCATTATCTACATCGCGCAGGGTGCCCTGGGGTTCAATCGGCAATGCCAGCGAGTAGGAAAAGGGAGAGGTGTAGAAGTCGGACGTGAGTTGCCCCAGCGTCTGGGACTCAACGGGCATGATGAAGCCTTCATTGCGGTCAACAAAGCCGGCCTGATCCTCCAAGATGACCATGGGCGCGGCCACGCCCAGCGTAAAGAAGGCGTTGGTGTATTCCACATCGCCGGTGATGGAGACGGGACCGCCCTCATCGTTGACGATTTCGGCTGCCGGGACCGGTTCTTCCTGGGCCAACGCCGGCGTGGCCAGGAAGGCCACCGCAAGCAGAGCCAGGAGCATCAGCGTCACGGAGACGCGTCCGCGGACGTTTGTCGGATGAAATCCATGCATAAAGAAACTCCTCAAAGAATCAGTTATGGGTACGTTTGTATTGAATAAATAGCCAATACGATCATGACGACATGCCATGAAAGACAGGTGAAAGCCACGTAAGGATCAGGCGAGAAGTGCCTGAAGCCCCTCAACCTCACGCCGCCAGCAGCTTGTCGGAGAGACCAAAAAGATAGGCCGCAGATTGCGCGGGTCTGGTGGATTCAAGCGGAAAAAACAAGAAAATCCAGATGTTTCAGCCTAATCCGCGCAATCCGCGGCCTATTCATACTATCTCCTACAGCCTGCTAGGCGTCACGCTCATACGCAATCACGTCACGGAGAATTTCGTCCAACGAGAAAGTGGGTCGCCAGCCGACAGCCTGGGCAATTTTGGCGATGTCCGGAACGCGACGCTGCATGTCTTCAAAGCCCGGTGCATACGCCTGACTGTAGGGAATGTAAGTGATTTCAGCTTGCTTGTCAGTGTGTTGGCTGACTTTTTGCGCCAATTCAACAATCCGTGTCTCCTCCGTGCTGCCGATGTTAAAGACCTCGCCCGCGGTGATGTCCGGCGCGTCGAGCAGTGCGGTCAGCGCGCGAATTGTATCGGCCACGTGGCAAAAGCAGCGACTCTGGCTGCCGTCGCCAAAGATGGTGATCGGTTCATGACGCAGGGCCTGGCGCACGAAGCGGGGCACGACCATGCCATAGCGGCCCGACTGCCCGGGCCCCACGGTGTTGAAGAAGCGCACGATGGTCACGGGCAACTCGTACTCCCGATATGCAGCCAGCCCCAGGAACTCGTCCAGCAGCTTGCTGGCGGCATAACTCCAGCGGCTGCGGCTGGATGGCCCCAGCAGCAGGTCATCATCTTCATTGAAGGGAACCCTTACCCCCTTGCCATAGACCTCGCTGGTGCTGGCCAGCAGCGTACGGCAGCGATAGCGGCGCGCAGCGGCCAGCACGGCATGGGTGCCCAGCACGTTGGTTTCGATCGTCTCCGTCGGCCGTTCGACGACCAGCTGCACGCCCACGGCCGCGGCCAGATGGACGATGGCATCGCTTTCGCTCGCCAGTCGATCGAGGACCAGCGCGTTGTTCAAATCCTCGATCGCAAAGCGAAAATGGGGATGATCGGTAAAGGGCGCGATGTTCTCGAAGCGCCCGGTGCTCAGGTTGTCCAGGACCGAAACGCGATCGCCCCGTTCCAGGAGCGAGCGGGTAAGGTGGCTGCCAATAAAGCCGGCCCCGCCGGTAATCAGGATGTTCATAGAGGTTTCCCGTCTGCCATGTTTGTTTGACGCTGCTGATTTTAGCACGATACAATGCCAGGGATGGAAACTGTCTATTACAACTTCGACCTGGCCATTGAAGAAAACGATGGCGAATATGTGACCGTGCTCGTTGCTGCGCCCGACGGCGCCGGTTCCGAGCCCTTTCTGCCGCCACTCTCGGATAGAGATCTGGACCGTCTCTGGTCGACCGTCGAGCGGCGCACCGAGATCGATCCGTCAACGCAGCGGCAGACGGCGCGTGCGATCGGCACGCAGCTCTATGCCGCGCTCTTTGCCGGCGAGTTGGCGCAACGTTTCCAAGAGAACCTGCGCCGCGCCTATCAGGCGCGCGCCGGCCTCAACGTGCGGCTCGATCTCTCCCTGGCGCCCGAGCTTGGCTACCTGCCCTGGGAATTCCTGTTCGATCCGACGCGCAATGAGTTTCTCACCCTCTCAATTCATTCGCCCTTTATCCGCCATCTGGACCTCATGCACCGGATCGAAGCCATTCCCGTCCAGCCGCCACTGCGCGTCCTGGTGGTTGTTGCCGAGCCCGATACTTACTCGTCGTTTGGGGGCGAACGCAAGTGGCTCGACCTGGTCGATTCACTTGACTATCTGGCGCGCGATCGTCGGCTGCTGCTGGAGCGACTGCGCAAGCCTTCACTGCTCGACCTGCAGCGCCGCCTGCGCCAGAACGACTATCACGTGCTCCATTTTGTCGGTCACGGCATGGACAATCCGCTCACTGACGACGGACAGCTCGTCTTTGAAGATGAGATTGGCCGCGGACGTGCGGTCAGCGGGCTGCATCTGGGCACGCTGCTGCGTGACCATTATTCCTTACGCCTGACCGTCCTCCAGGCCTGCGACGACTTCACCGACGGCATCCGCCACAACCCCTTTGCGCAAATTGCGCAGAACATGGTCTTGCGTCAGGTACCGGCGGCTGTCGCGGTGCCCCAAGTCCTGCCGCCGGACGTGACGACCGAGTTCTTCCACAGCCTCTATGCGGGTCTGGCCAGCTACCATCCCATCGCCGCAGCCGTCACCGAGGGCCGCAATGCGCTCTACCGCATGACCGGCGGAATTGAGTGGGGGTTGCCCCTCCTTTACTCCCGTGCGCCCAGCGGCTACCTCTTTGACAATGGCTCGCTGGTCCGCCCGACGGCAGCGCCGGCAGTTCGTGAGCCCAGCTTGTGGGAACGGGTCATGCAGATTGGTCGCAACCGCCCAACGCCGCCAGAGTAGTGCAGCGATGGTCAGTTGGGGTACACTTACGGGAAGCCCGCGCACAGAGCGCAGGGCCTTGATACGCGACAAATTCGATCAGGCAAAGATCATTCCAATACGTTAGGACAAAGAGATCCATGCAATCTGAGACAAAAAAAGCAGATATCGGCCTCATCGGCCTGGCCGTGATGGGCCAGAATCTTGTGCTCAATTTTGAGCGCAACGGCTACACGGTTGCCGTCTACAATCGCACCACAGCCACGGCTGAAGAGTTCATCGCCGACAATCCTGGCAAAAATCTCATCTTTGCACCGACCTTGGAAGAGTTCGTCGCCAGCCTCGAGCGACCGCGACGGATTCTCATCATGGTCAAGGCTGGCCGGCCGGTCGATCTGGTCATCGAAAGCCTCAAGCCCCTGCTGGAGCCGGGCGACCTGATCATGGACGGCGGCAACAGCTTCTATCCCGATACCGAGCGTCGGGCTGTCGAACTGGCGGACGATGGGCTCAACTTCATGGGCGTGGGCGTCAGCGGCGGTGAAGAAGGCGCGCTGTGGGGCCCCAGCATCATGCCCGGCGGCTCCAAGGAGACCTGGGAGACCGTGCGCCCCATGCTGGAAGCTGTCTCGGCCAAGGCGCCGGAAGATGGCGAGCCATGTGTCACCTATCTTGGACCGCGCGGGGCCGGCCACTATGTGAAGATGGTCCACAACGGCATTGAATATGGCGACATGCAGTTGATCGCCGAGGCATATGACATTCTCCAGCACGTTTTGGGGTTGAACGCAGCCCAGCTGGCCGAGATCTTCGGCGAGTGGAATCAGGGCGAGTTAGACTCTTTTCTCATCGAAATTACGACGAAGATCTTCCACAAGATTGACGAGCTGACCGGCGATCCGCTGGTCGACAAGGTGCTGGACAAGGCGGGACAGAAGGGTACCGGCAAGTGGACGAGCCAGGATGCGCTGGACGTCGGCGCCCCCGTGCCCACCATCAACGCCGCGGTCGTCGCCCGGATTCTCTCCAGCCTCAAGGACGAACGAGTCGCCGCCGAGCCGCTGCTGCCCGGTCCTGACAACGCCGCCTACGAGGGTGACGCCGCCGAATTAGTCGATGCCGTCCGTCAGGCGCTCTACGCGTCCAAAATCAGCGCCTACGCGCAGGGCATGGCGATGCTGCGCATGGCCAGCGAGGAGCACGATTACGACCTGCCGCTGGACGAAGTGGCCGCAATCTGGCGGGCCGGCTGCATCATTCGCGCTCGATTTCTCAACCTGATTACCGACGCCTTCCGCAGCGATCCGCAACTCTCCAATCTGCTGCTCGACGCGGACTTGGGCGCAGCCGTACAGGACCGCTTGCCCGCTTGGCGCAAAGTGGTCGCGCTGGCCGTTAGCCGGGGCATTCCCGTGCCGGCCTTTAGCGCCAGCCTTGCCTACTACGACAGCTATCGCAGCGCTCGTCTGCCCGCGAATCTGATTCAGGCCCAGCGCGATTTCTTCGGCGCCCATACCTATGAACGCGTCGATATGCCGGGAACCTTTCACACCAACTGGGAAAGCACGGAGGGGGCGTAACGGCTTGGAAGAAAGGTCTAAAGGTCGGCAAGTCTCATTTGCAGACGCCGGCCTTCAGCGTTCAAGCCATGCGCAAGGAAAGCTAGATGAAGAAATATCCTTTGATCTTGACGACGCTCATAGCGGTCATGCTGCTGAGTGCAGCCTGTGGCAGCTACGAATTCAACGGCGCCCAATACTCACCGCCGGCGCCGGCGCCGGCGCTCAATGGCGTCAATTGGGATGGCAGTGACTTTGCGATTGAAGATCTGCGCGGGACGGTTGGGCTGGTCTTCTTCGGCTATACCTCCTGCCCGGACATCTGCCCCATGTCATTGGCCAACATGCAGCAGGTATTTAATACCTTTCCCGACGATAAAGAAGACATTTCCGTGGTTTTTGTTTCCGTGGATCCGGACCGGGACACGCCAGAGCGCCTGGCCCAGTACGTGCCGGCGTTTGACGCCGACTTCTATGGCATCCACGTGCCCGAAGCCGATCAGGAAAGTATGAAAGCGGGCTATGGCGTCTACGCCGAGAAGAACTACGAGGCAGCCAGCCAAAGCGCTGTCGACTATCTGGTCGATCACACCGGCTGGATCTACGTGATTGACAAAAGCGGCGATCTGCGTCTGGCTTTTTCTCACACAACGCCTGCGGACGAAATTATCGCTGACGTGGAACAATTGCTCAAGGAACGCAGTTAATGATCCGCATTGACCGAGCTTTCGCTGCGTGTGCAAGCGTGCCGGCGACGCAACCCGGCTCCACTCCATGCTCGAGAGCAGCTTACCCGTGACCGATCCGATCCACGCCGGCAAAACCAATCGCCCTATCCGGGAGAAACGCAGGCGGACTCACGCGCGTTCGTTTTCGCGCCTCGTTCTTGCCGGCATCTTCGGCCTGGTGCTCCTGAGCCAGGCGCTGCCGGTGCTTGCCGGCTGGGTGCCGGCCTACGTCAGAGCGCAGGGGCTGGAGATTGGCGTTCTGCTGGAATGGGCCACAATCAGCGAATACAACCTCTCCGGCTTTGAGATTTTGTGCAAGCTCGAAAGCGAACCCGACGACGCCTATCATCCAATCGCTTCATTGCCCGCCGAAGGGTCGCTGGATCGCGGTGCAGAGTACTCTTACCTGGTAGACAGCGGGCTCGAAGTCGGGCAAACGTATTGCTTCCGCATCCAGGAGATCGCGCTCTTCGAGGAGCCGCCGGAGTATGTCGACGTTTGCGGCTACGGGCTGGGCATTGAGCCGGCTATCACGCCCGTGCCGGTCAATCCGCAAACTGGCAGTGTAGAAGTGGTTGCAACGGCCGTCTTCACGCCGCCGCCCGTCCAATCGGTAGACAACACGCCCACGCCCATTACGATCCTGCCCAGCGGTGCAACCGGATCAGGTGCAGTCCCAGGCGCGACGTCTGCGCCGGTTGACTTGCCCCCGCCAGCGACACCAACACAGTTCGCCGAAGCGAGCACTGCTACGCCGACGCCAACCATGGTGGGCCAATCACCGCTGGCAACGCCCATATCCGACTCACCGCTGGCTTCCCCGGAAGGCGCCATCCTGGCCCCGCAGAGTGGAGCCGCAGTTACCACCCAACCCGCCATGACGGCGGCCGCGCCCGCCGCTGGTCTTGCCGCCAACACGGCGAACGGTCCGCCTGCGACCGGGGGGACGGGGAGTCAACCCGATGCTGCTCCGGCCCAATCCTATGTGGTGGTGACGGCCACGCCCACTGGCGACGCAACGCCCGTGGGCACCTTCACGCCATTGCCCACCATCACACCGCCGCCCCAAAATACGCTGCTGACGACTGCCGCCAATCCCACGGTTGACAATCTGATTCTGATGACGCTCTGCTTCACGTTTCTTGGCGCCGGCAGCCTGGGCGCGCTGGGCTTGACCGCCACGGCTCTCTACATTCGGTCACGCAAAGACGTCTGATCGTACGCTGATCCGGCCTGTGAATATGCGCACGTTTATTGCCCTAGAGTTGCCCCAATCCATCCAGGCGTTCGTCATTGCGCAACAAGAGGCGCTTCAAGACGCGCTGTCGCCAGACGCGCGCAAGCTGCTGCGCTGGACGCCGGCAGCAAAGGCACACCTGACCTTGCGCTTTCTAGGCGAAACGGATGATGCGCAGCGTGAACGGTTGGGCGCGGCCCTCACGGTCGTCGGCGCCAGCCACGGTCCGCTGTCGCTTGCGCTCGAGGGTGCAGGCTGCTTTCCGCATTGCGCAAAACCGAGCGTGCTCTGGCTGGGGTTGAGGGGCGATCTAGAGCGCTTGGGCGAGCTTCAAGCGCAGGTAGAAACGGCAGTCCAATCGGCGGGCTTTGCCCCTGAAACCCGCCCCTTCGCGCCCCACCTCACCATTGCCCGCGTCCACCGTACAAGCAGCACTGCGGACCGTCGCCAGCTCGGCGATGAGTTGCGGCAAGCAGCGCCGGCCTCACCGGCTTCGCCCGTCTTTATCGCAACCGAATTTATCCACATGCAAAGTCAACTCAAGCCGGCGGGCGCGGTCTATACGCCGTTGGTCCGGTTCCCATTGACCCGGATGAGCTAAACCGAAATCTCTACGAGAAGATGACTTTCATAGATGCGACCGCCTCTGCCTTCGACAGGCTCAGGCGACGGCTACCCGGAAGCGCAGACTGAGCCTGCTTGGACTGAGCCTGTCGAAGTGTCGAAGTGTCGAACTCGGGTCTACCACGACAGTCGGCAAAACCAATGTTCTCGTCACACCTTCAGTTTAAGCGTTTCAAGCGGTCTTTCGACCATTGGAAATTGCCAATTGACCATTGGCAACGGTCCCATACTTGGGCGGACCTCAGGGATTGCGCGAGGCGGATGGGGGAGACGTAGGTGAAGCCAAGCGTGGATCTGCTGCACTCCCATCTGGCGCAGGGCCGGCAGCGGCGGCGGCTTCTGCAGCCGCGCGCTTTTGCGCGCTGCGATCATCCCGTTCCAGCGCGTGGAGTAAGAGCCCCAGGGGAATACAGATTGCCAGCCCGCTGAGAAAGCCCCAGAGCGAGAGCGCGAGCGTGCCAATCAGTTGGGCCTGTAATTGACCTGGAAAATCGGGCTGGTACCCCTGGGCCGCCAGCAAACCGGTCACTCCTTGCCCGGTGACGCCGAGATAACTGTCCAGCCCCGTCATCTGCCAGCCGCGGCCAACCGCGCCATCGGCAAAGATGCCGACCAGCAGCAGGCCAATCAGGGCCGGCACAAAGAGCGCGGCCACGATGCCCGTCTTGTCCTCAAGACCCAATACATCATCGACCAGATAGCTGACGAACGGGACGGTGGCGCCGGCCAGAAAGCCGATCAACAGCGCCGGGCCCGGCTGGATAAAGGGACCCGCAGCCAGCGCAGCGACAATCCCCGCCAGCACGCCGCGGGCGCTCAACGTCGGGTGGCTGTAGCCAGTCACAAACCAGGTATAGAGCAGTGGGATTAACGTTCCTGCGCCGGCAGCCAAAATCAGATTGATGCTGCCGCGTATAACCGCTTCATCGCGAAGCACGCTCATCTGCAATGGATTGGACCAAAGCCAGCCCAGCATGCCGCCGATGAGCAACAAAGCGCCGACGACGGCCAGCAGGGGCAACTGCGCCGGCGGCAGCATGGCTGAGAGCGGATCAACCGGCCGTGGCCGGGCGGACCAGACGACCAGACCGGCCAGCGTAAAGGCCGCCGTTACCAAAAAGAGCGAACCGGCCCCGCCAAAGTCGATAAAACCGTGGCCAAGATTCAGATTGCGCCCCAGCGCGTTGAGCCAGCCGCCGCCCTGCACCCAATTTCCGGCCAGCGGGTAGACGATCGCGCCAACGAAGAAGGCCAAAGCAATCGTGGCGATGGCAGGCGCCCGGCCACGCAGCGCTACGACGGGAATCATGCCCGCGGTAATCGCCCAGGGCAGATGGGCCAAAAAGAGGCTGTAAGCCAGTGTGGTAATCCCCGGACCGGAAAGAAACCAGCCACTGAGACCGGCCATCCCCCAACCGATGCCCCATTCGTCGGAGAGCATACTCCATTCCCACACGAGATCGCTCAACTCGGGCTGCGGATAGACCAGGCCAACGCCGCCAAATTGGAGAGCAAAACCAAACGCCCAGTAACCAATCGTCACCACGCCGATCGCGGCCAACGCACCCAGCGCTGCGTTCCACGCCCGGACCGCGCTCATTTCGGCCACGGCCACGAGCACGATGCCCGCCGGGACGAGCAACGCCAGGGCCGCGGTCAACACGTACCAGATGAGCGGCGTCGCCGCGATCACCGTCACCGTCGGTTCGCCCCCGGTTGTCTGGGCCGACGCAACACCAAAGAGCGTGAGCCAAAGCGGCACAAGCAACGCGCAGCAGGCCGTCAGGCGGCGTAAGAGAGAAGAGTGATGGAGCGGCAATAGGCGGCGAAGTTGGGTCATGGAGCGCTTCCTGGACTGGCGTGAGTCCGGTGACAATCAGGCCGAGGGACCGGTTTGAAGATCGCAGCGTATGATACCAAAATGGTCGAGGAACACCAAAGTTGTGGTAGACTTCGGCCTTTGGAAGCGAATTTCATTCCGCCACCGACCGTCGCCATTTAACCATCATGCCGTCGCCTACACCCGCACCCGAGCTTGCCCCAATCGTCCCGGCTATGCCGCTCCGCAATTGGGTGACGCTGGCCATCTTTGCCGGCGCACTTGCGCTCTACATAGCCACGGCGGGACCGAGCATCGTTGAACTCTTCGATGACTCGCTGGAATTTCAGCTGGTTGGTCCGACGTTGGGCATCGCCCATCCGACGGGCTATCCGCTCTATGTCGCCGGCGGCGCCCTGTGGAGCCGCGTGCTCTTCCCATTCGGCAACTGGGCCTGGCGCATGAATCTCTTCAGCGCGCTCTTTGGTGCGGTCGCCGTGGCGCTGCTCTTCCATTTGACAACACGGCTGGTCACTCACGCAGATGGTCGCCCCAATCTATGGGCCGGACTGGCCGCAGCAGTCACCTTTGGCCTCGCCCCCACCTGGCGCGGTCAGAGCACCATTGCCGAAGTCTACGCGCTGCACAATTTCCTGCTTGTCGCCACCATGAACACCACCATCGGCATGAATTTAACTGTGGTTAGACAGGCTGACGACGCAGCGCCCGGCGGCCGGCGCTTCAATCGCCGCATGGGATTGCTGGCGCTACTGCTTGGCCTGGGCCTGGCCCATCACCGTACCATCGTATTGATTGCGCCCGGCCTGGCGCTCTATCTTCTGTGGAGCGTCCCGGGGATCTGGCGACCCCAGCGTGCCTGGTTGGGATGGCTGGCTGCCCTGCTGGCGCCGCTGCTGCTCTACGGACTGTTGCCCCTGCGCGCAACCATGGGCGTCAGCGATCTGAATGGCAGCTACGCCAACACGATCAGCGGCTTCCTTGACCACGTGCTGGCACGGCGCTACGCCGCCTTCTTCGCCGACAATGCGCTGGCCGTTAGCCGCACGATGAGCGATTGGCTGGCGCTCTTCGTTCAGGAGATGGGGCTGGTGGCGCTCCTCCTTGCTGTGCTGGGCTTCCCCTGGTTGTTTGATCGCCAACGCCGGCCGGTGAAGGCGTGGATCTTTGTGTTGATCGTGCTGCTGACCAACCTGCTCTTTGCGCTCAACTACCGCGTGGGCGACGTGGAAGTCTTCCTGCTGCCGGTCTTTCTCTGTTTGGCCATCTTCACGGGGGGCGGCGTGGGGCTTTTCGCTCGCCTGCTCGAGCCGCGCGGCCGTTATGCTGCGCCGCTGATGCAAGGCGGCCTCATCCTCTTGCTGATCCTGGGCGTAACGGGACGCGGCGCCGGCGTCAATCGCAGCGATGATTGGGCGGCACATGACTATGCGGTCAGCATGGCCAAAACGCCCTTTCCGCCCCAGAGTCACGTCGTTGGCCTGGAAGGCGAGATGACCGCGCTCCGGTACATGCAGCAGGCGGAAGGGCTGGGGCGCGAGGCCACGCCGGTGACTGCCGATGATCCGGACCGGCGCACAGCGCGCGTCGCCATGCTGATCGAGCAAGGCGTTCCCGTCTATCTGACGCGCGAGCTGCCCGGCATCGAAGAGAGGTACAGCTTCAGCGCTGATGGGCCACTGGTGCGCGTCTGGCCGCGCGGGGCCGCCGACCCTGGTGCGCCTGACCACGTGCTCGACGAAATCTTCGCAGACGGTGCGCTGAGGCTGACGGGCTACGACGCCACGGTGCTTGATCAGGCCGGCGGCCCCGCGTTGGCGCTCTCGCTCTACTGGCAGCCGGAGGAGGCGTTGACGCGGAACTATAAGCTCTCCCTGCGCGTTACAGATGAGCAAGGCCAACCGCTAATCGGGGCGAATGGAGAACCAATCGTGGCCGACCGCTTTCCTCTGCGTCAGGTTGCGCCAAGCTGGTCCTGGTTACCAGGCGAAGTGGTGCGCGACGTGCAGCTTATCGATTTGCCCGCCCAATGGGTCGAACAGGCTGAGGCCGTCCAAGTCATTCTCTATGATGCCGAAAACGTCGCCGAAGCCGGGCGCTGGGAACTGGATACCGCAACGTTGCGTCCATGAGCTTGGGAACAATAATTTCGTTTGATGATTTTGGCCGCTTTGCCAAAGCGTGCCATAATTAGAAGTTGTATTTTCGGCAAAAGCCAAACCAATTTTTAAGAGGGAATTGATCATGCGTACGACGCGATTAGTTATCTTTGCCATCTCCCTGCTCACAATGCTCGCTTTGGTTGCATGTCAGCCAATTCAGATGCCGGCCGAGATGATGGGCGACGATGTCACAGAAGATGTCACAGAAGATACCACAACTGAAACAACCGGAGCCGCGGATGAAGATGCCGCGCCGGCCGACGGCGCCATGATGGATGACGGCAGCGCCGTCGCGACCATTGCCACCCGCTCCCTGCGCGTGCGCCAGGATCCGGGCGAAGATGCGGAAGTGATCTATGGCGTCAGCGAGGGCGAGGAATATCGTGTTCTTGAAATCAGCCCGGACGGCGGCTGGGTACGGCTGGCCATCGCCGATGCGCCCGATGGCGGCGGCTGGGTGGCTGCCGGCCTGGTGAGCGTACTGGGTGAACTTGAGGGCGGTGAAGCTATGGATGATGGCGCCGCCATAAGCGAAGAACCGGCTGCCACCGAAGAACCTGCGGCGGAAGAACCTGTAGCAGAAGCGACCGAGGTTGCAGAAGAAGAAGCGATTGCGCCGCCGGCTGCCGGTATGGTGCAAATCGTCACCGACGGCACCCGCCTGCGCGTGCGCGCTGAGCCCAGCACCGAGGCCGAAATCGCCGGTTATGTCTACAATGGCGAAGAGTATGAGTTCGTCGGCCAGTCCGATGATGGCGTTTGGGTCCAGATTGGCGGCGCCACGGCTGAGGATAGTGACAATCCGGACGGTGGTTGGGTCGCGGCAGAATTCGTGATCATCGGCCAGTAAGCGTCTCGTAGTTTTACCCGGAAGACCGGTTGCCTCTGGCAGGTAACCGGTCTTTTTTTGTCTCAGGTCTGCCCCATGCATGAAGACGACCTAAGCTACGCCTCGCCGCCGATAGCGCAGGCGCCACAACCAAGTAACGAGTCCGAACGTCGCCTGCTGGTGATTGCGCTCCAGTCCATTGCGCTGATCGTTTGGGGGCTGCACCTCTACGTTCGCACCTTGCCCCCCACCCCCACGCCCATTCCCGCGCCCGGCAGCGCCGAAGCGGCATGGTGGGGCCTGTGGCCGATTACCTATGCGCCGGCCTGGAGCATATGGCTCGGCACGCTGGCCCTGCTGGCGTTTATCGGCTGGTGGTGGCTGCGCGGCCGGCGGCAACCGATTCTCTTTACGGCTACGCGTCTCTCACCCATCTACTATGTACTGGCGGGCGCACTGACACTGGGCTTCTTCGCTTTCCCCATCGCCCACACGCGCTGGGGCGATGCCTACATGCTTGCCAACGGCATCGCCTGGCCCGATGCGGCCTTGCGCCTGACCCACTCGTGGCAGGCGCCGCTGGATGTGCGCCTGCATGCCCAGCTTTGGCAGCTGCTGGCTGAAGGCCGGGGCTGGGCGGATGCGATGCCCGCCTACCGCCTGTTGAGTCCGTTGGCAGGCGTACTCTACCTGGCGACAGTGCTGGCGCTTGCGGCCCGCCGCAGCCTGGCGCCGGCCTGGGTCACCTTTGGCCTGCTCACCAGTCTGGGCCTGATTCAACTCTTTTTTGGCTATGTGGAGAACTACAGCTTCGCCGCAGCTGGCGTGCTGGCCTATCTCTGGTTGGGGTTGGGCGTGCTGGACGGCAAACGGCCGCTTTGGCTGGCGGCCGGCGTCTTGGCCGTGACCAACGCCACCCATCCCAGCACGGTGATCCTGGCCCCCAGCCTGCTCTATCTGGGCTGGCGCCTGTGGCGGCATGGGGTCCCCACGCAGGAACCCAACCGTTTGTCACCCTGGTCAGCAGGTTGGCAGATTGGCGGCCCGATGGCGCTGGTTGCCGGCGCCACGGTGTTGATGATGGAATCAGGCGGCCATGGCGTCGTTGCACTCTTTACCAGTGACCGGCCTGGGGGCGGCGACGCCCGCTGGTTTGTGCCTCTGTGGGAAACGCAGACGCGCTGGGAACAATACACCATGTTCTCCTGGCCGCATCTACGCGACGTGCTCAACGAGCAGCTGCTGGTGGGACCGGTGGTGTTGCCCGCGCTGTTGATCCTCGCGGCTACACGGCGACAATTGACAATTGATCATGATCAATTGTCAATTGTCAATTTTCTTCGCATTGCCACGGTCTTCTATCTACTCTTCATCTTCGTGTGGAATCCTGACTACGGCGGCCAGCGCGACTGGGATCTCTTTAGCTTGGCGCTCTTGCCGCCGACGCTACTGCTGGTGATTCGCCTGCCCCAGGCGCTGGGACGTGGAAACGCGTTGCTCGGCGGCGTCGCGCCATTGATTCTGGTTCAGGCCATGCATACTGCCGCCTGGGTCTATCAGAACACGCGCCCGTGGGAATGGCCGTAAGTCGGTATGAACATCTGAAGCAGGACGAGCGTTCTTACTTCTGCAAAGCTGCATGCAGGGAATGAATAGACCTCCTGTAACCTTGCAGCAATGCTTTAATACATTTTTGAAGATACGCCCATGAGTCGTTATGAACTCCTCCCCCGTGAACCGCAGAGCCGACCGCCCCGCCGCGCAACACCCTTCACCCAGGGCGCACTGAGCGGCGTACTCGCCTTTCTCATCCTGGCCATGTTTGGCGCCGGCGCCCTGCTGATCGGCTATGCTGCCATCGCGGCTACATTGCCCGCGCCCAGCGAGCTTAGTAACCGTACCAGCACCTTTCAGACCACGCGCATCTATGACAGGGAAGGCAATCTGCTCAACGAAACCTTCGATCCCAACGCGGGGCGGCGTACCATTGCCCCACTCGAGCAGATTTCACCCTACCTCATTCAGGCGACCATCGCCACGGAAGACGCCAACTTCTACCGCCACCGCGGCGTTGATCCCATCGCGCTCACTCGCGCCCTCTACTACGCACTTCAAGAAGGCGATGTGGTCTCCGGCGGATCAACCATTTCGCAGCAGCTTGTCAAAATGGTCATGCTCTCGCCGGAGCGAACGGTGACGCGCAAGGTCAAGGAAGCTATTCTCTCGGCGGAAATCACCCGTCGCTATACGAAGGACCAAATTCTGGCAGCCTATCTGAACGAACTGCCATACGGCAATCTGGCCTATGGATCTGACGCGGCCGCCGAGACCTATTTTGGCAAAGATGTCAGCGAACTGAGCCTGGCTGAAGCCGCGCTCATCGCCGGTCTGCCCCAACTGCCCGCTTACTACGATCCCTACACCCATCCCGAACGGGCCAAGATTCGCCAAAGCGTGGTCCTGGGCCTGATGGTAGAAAATGGAACGATTACGCAGGCCGAAGCTGATGCAGCCTGGTTGGAGCCGCTCAGCTACGTGCCGGTTGTCTTCAACCTGGAGGCGCCCCACTTTACCTTGCTTGTGCGCCAGCAGTTGGAGGAGATTTTGGGCACGGAACTGCTCTATACGAGCGGTCTCGAGGTGACGACCAGTCTTGATCCCGCGCTGCAGGATGCAGCCGAGCAAATCGTTGCCGAGCAAGTTGCGCTGCTGGCTGAATACAACGTCTCTAATGGTGCGTTGGTGGCCATGGACCCGGCCACGGGGCAGGTGCTGGCGCTCGTGGGCAGCGCGGACTTTGACAACGTGGAGATTGACGGCCAGGTCAATATGGCGTTGGCCCCGCGTCAGCCCGGCAGCGCCATTAAGCCCCTCGTCTACCTAACCGCGTTCGAGCAGCCGGATCGTTCCCTAGATGAACGATGGACGCCGGGCACGCTGGTAGCCGACATCGAAGAAGCCTTCCCGGATGGCGCCAACCCGCCTTACGTACCGACCAACTACGATAGCAAAGAACACGGCATGGTGACCGTGCGCACCGGGCTGGCCAACAGCTACAACATTCCGGCCGTACGCGCCATGGAAGCAGTCGGCGTAGACACCTTTACGGCGCGGATGCCCGACCTGGGCATCACCACGCTGACCCGGCCGGACTACGGTCTGAGTCTCAGCCTGGGCGCCGGTGAGATTCCCCTGCTCGAGTTGACCGGCGCTTATGGCGTGCTGGCCAACCAGGGCGTACATGTACCACCCGTCACCATTCTGGAGATCACGGACAGTAGCGGGCGTGTCCTGTGCGCGCAGGAGAGCGAGAGCCCGTGCCAGCCCCAGCAAGGCACAGCAGCGGTCGACCCCGTCGATGCCTTCCTGATCACTGATATCCTGAGTGACAACGCCGCGCGCACGCCGGCCTTCGGTCCCAATTCGGTCCTGCAACTGGATCGGCCGGCCGCGGTCAAGACGGGCACGACCAACGACATCCGCGACAATCTGACCGTCGGCTACACGCCCCAGTTAGTCACGGGCGTCTGGGTAGGCAATGCCGACAATTCGCCCATGCGCGACATCTCCGGCGTGAGCGGCGCGGGCCCCATCTGGAACCAGTTCATGACCTATGCCCTGGCCAATCAGCCGGTGGAAAATTTCCTGCCCCCTCCAGGCGTAGGTCGCTTCGAGGTCTGTGCCGATACAGGCACGATGCCGAGCGAAGCCTGTCCCGAAACGCGCCAGCACTTCTTTGCCGAAGATCGCCCGCCCCGCCCCACAAAAGAAGATCTCTGGCAGATTGTGCGCCTGGATCGCGACAGTGGCGAATTCGCGACGGAGTTTACGCCAAGCGATGCGATCGAGGAGCGCATCTACAAGATCTATCCTCCCGAATACCGAGAATGGGCGGAGGCAAACGGCATCCCACAGCCGCCGGTCGACAATCGGCCGCCCCTAGATGCCAGCGTCCAAATTGAAATTCGCGAGCCACGCGAGGGACAGATCGTTCAAGGCGTCGTCAACGTCATGGGGAGTGCCAATGTCGCCGACTTTGGGCAGTATGAACTCCAGTACGGCGTAAGCCACAATCCGGGCGCGTTTAGTCCGCCGATCGCCGGCCCCTTCAACACACCGGTCGTCAACGGCGTCTTGGGCCAATGGGACGTGCGTGGCCTGGGCAATGGTCCCCACACGCTGCGCTTGCTCATGCGGGACCGGGCCGGCGCGAGCTATGAGCAGCGGGTGCGCGTCTCTGTGGAAAACACGCCCGCCACGCCGATCCCGACCGAGCAGCCCACTTGGACGCCACTGCCCTCGCCCACGCCCGCCGCGACCTGGACACCCCTACCGAGCCCGTCGTTTACGCCGTCACCCACCTGGACGCCGTTGCCCACGCAGGCGCCGCCAACGCTCACGCCGACGGAAACGCCGACAGAGCCGCCGCTCGAAGTGCCGACACTAACGCCAACAGAGCTGCCAACGCTGGCCCCGACCAGCACGCCGGTCGAGTTGCCGACGGAATCGCCGACAGAGCCAGCCGTGATCATCCCGCCGCCGGTCGAAGCAACCCCCACCATCACGACTGGCGTTGGCATCACCAGCGCCGGCGCAATTACGGTGACTGAAGTGGCTACGCCGTGAGTGGGCGGCTTGGTCTATCGACGCGAAGGGAGCAATAGACAAATTGACAATGATCAATTGATCATTGTCAATTAAAAATGGTGAACCGCGCTCGCACCATCAGCAACCATTGATCATTGCCTATTTTCGATTAAACATTGCTTCAACCATTTGTGCCGGCACACTGGATTGCCCAATCAAAAAGCGTCCCTTGTCTTCTTCCGACAAGGGACGCTTTTCGATTCACTTACTGCCCAGCGCTACTCTGTGCCAAGCTTGAGCTGACCACGCTCGACCGACGGCTGCCGATTGCTGCGGGCGGACCGACGCGGCAAGCGATCGAAGAAGCGACGGATTTCGGTCGCCAACGTTGTGGTCGGCAGGTGAAGCAGGTACTGGTGATTGCGCTGGTAGTGCTGGTCAGCGTCTTGCAGACGCTGTTGATGTCGCAAAAGCAACTGATTGGTTTCAGGAAGCAACATGGTGACCCTCCTAAGGGTTGGCGTGTCGTTCAAGGGTTGACGTTACTGCATTGACCGACCGCCTTCGGAAGGCGCTTTAGGCTTTGGCGAGGGGAGTCTTTCTCCCAAGTGAACTGCGAACGATGCGGTAGCGCCGTGCGAGTTGCTGTTGAAGCCAAGCCTGCATTCCGGACATGCGATCAGCCATGTTCAGGCGAAAACCGACTTGGAGCCGGTGACGGACAGTGCGCCGCTGCACAGCAGCACGCCGATACTCATCGTGGCGCTCCTGTGCGGCCCAAACATCTAGCTCATTCACTGACATGGCCAACCTCCTTCCTGAGCGCCCCATTGGCCTGGGGCAAAGTGTTGATTGCGCACGCTGATGACGTTACAGGCGGTTGCGCAACCTCATTGGATGATGTATATTGTGTATTATCACATCACACATACACAAACATATTTTAATACACAAAATCACAATTGTCAAGCACCAAAACACAATTTGTGTTATAATAGTGGCCAGAGGCGCCTCAACTGACCGTTCCAAGTAGCAAAAGGCCATCCAAGAGCCCGCATGTACGCCAACCAAGAGCTCGCAATCGACGTCTTACAATTTCTCAGCAATGTGCCGCGTGGCGAATTAGATCTGAGCTTGCCTCAGGCTTCGGGTGCGGCCCGTGCGCAGGCAGTGGCCACAGCGCTGCACGCCTGGGGCGCAGACGCAAGGCTCCAGACAGCTGGGGCACTGGCTGTCGACCTAGCCGGCGGTCTGTCGAACGAAGCAGCCGGAGCCATTGCCACAACCTACGGCGAACAGATGGCGGAATTGGTGACCGAAGTCGTCCGCTTCCTGGCGAACAGCCCGGTCCCTCTCTCTGGCGTCCACTGGCAGGACGACCTGAACAAGCCTACCCTCTCGGCCCTCGGTAAACGGGGCGAGCCGCTGGTTTTACAGCGCATCCATGCCTTTTGCGCCGCGTATCGGGACGCCGATCTGGCCTTCATCTACGCCGCCATGCTCTGGCAGCGCTTCCAGCAGGCGCAGCAAGCGGATGACGGCGCACGCCGAGCCTACGGTGACGAAGCCCGCCTCCTGCTTGCCCCCTTTCTGGAAATGCTCGGCATGCGCGAGCTGCGCTCTCTGGTTGATCGCTGGCTGCTCCATCAGGCCCACGGCTCGGGCCCCGAACAAGCCGAGCAGGAAGCCAACCGCTTTGCCAGCCTGACCACCCCACTACGCGACGCGCTGCCCGGCGCGGAATTCGTCGCCGGCAGGTACACACAAACACACAACTCAATCACGGGAAACCTGGCAGACAGCGCGTTTCACACACAACCAACCCTGGTCATCGACGTGCTGGTCGACGACCCTGCGGCTTGTTACACGGCGCTCTATGAGATCAACCGACGCTACCTGCCCGTTGACGGCGGCCTCATCGACAATCTACAGATCGGTCGAGTCAACGGCTATCGCTGCCTGTCCACGACCGTCATTGCGCTAATCGCAGCGCAAGGAGCGGCAACGGACGCTGAAACGCACAACGGCGGGTCACGTGTCGGCGGCAAGAAGGTGCGTGCGCAATTCCGCATTGCAACCCACGAGCTGGATGAGATCAATCGCTGGGGCCTGGCTGCCTACCGCCTCCATGGCCGGATGCAGGAACGCCATGCCTCGGGCTGGTGGAATGACGTCGTCGCCGGGCGCGAAAAGATCGCCCAAGGCGCGCCCGGCTCGCTGCCGGAGACGCTCTTTGTCTTTAGTCCCCATGGCCAGCTCTTTGAGTTTCACCGCAACTGCACCGTGGTCGACTACGCCTATTACGTCCATAGTGATCTGGCCGATCAGTGTCTTCAGTTCAAAGTCAACGGTCAGCGCGTGGAGCCCTCTACCGTCCTGCGCCATCTCGACCTGGTCGAGTTGGAATACGACGCCCACGCGCCTGGCCCCACTCAGGTCTGGCTCAACGCAGCACGCACGAGCCGCGCCCGCGCCAAGATCAAGCGCTTTCTCAAGCGGCGCGACCAAGACGTCTTCCAAGGCGAGCACATCGTGCGTGAGCAGCTAAGCCATCTGGCCGATCACTATCGGTTCAGCATTCCGGAATATCGGGTTCAACAAGAAATCCGGCGCATGTTGAGTCGCATGCAGCTGTCGACGCTGGAGGACTATTACAGCGAGATCGCCGGCGGCCGCGTCGATGCCCGCAGCACGCTGAATCGTCTCTTTGCCAACGAGTTGATTGGCCAGATCGCGCCGCCAGGCGGCTTGCGCCCCCAGCCCAAACTTCATCTCGCCCAGTGCTGCCGTCCCCGTCCAAATGATGAAATCGTCGGGCGCGCCAAACGGCGTAGCGGCGCCATCTTCCACATCAAGGTCCACCGCACGGATTGTCCCCATATTGCCGACTTGGCAGAACGTCCCGAGGATCGGATTGCGCTGGCGTGGAAGCAGCGCCCCAAGCTCAAACTGCTGGCCCAGCTCGAAATGATCGCCCGCAATGAGGATGGCCTGCTGGGCGAGGCACTGGCGCAGATCTATGCGGTGGCGCCCCGCGCAACGCTGCACCGGTCTGAAGCGGTGGCGCGACGGGGGGTCGCGCACATCAATTTCATCATCGAGTCTGAGAGCCAGGAAGTCATCGATCAGTTGGCGACCGCGCTCAGCACGCTGCCCCGGCGCACGGTGACACGGGTGCGCGTGCTGGATGTGTCACGCTCCGGCCGCGAGGACTTGGCGAGTGTTGGATCTTCCTCGATCAACAACCCGTACAGCCGTATGCCGGTCAACGAGCGCGAGATGTTTTTTGGCCGGCGGCGAGAGTTAGAGCGCATCAGCGATGGTCTCCACGGTAATATCGGACCGATCTGGCTGCGGGGCCAAAAACGAGTGGGCAAGACCTCACTGCTTCTGCATCTCAAGAATGTTTATTTGGAGCTCCAAGCCTTTGTGCCTGTCTATGTCGATTTTCAATTGCTGCACGGCATGGACGATGTCTCAATCTTCTACGAGGTGGCGACGGCTGTCCACAGCGACCTACAGACCAGCCTCTACCGTGCAGACAGCCACATCGACGAGCTAGGGCCTCCCATCCGCGAGCTTTTCGCCCATGAGCCCGGTCGCCAGTTGCTGAGCTACCTGCGTGACATCCAGAGCAGGCTGAGCCAGGGGCGGATCGTGCTACTACTCGACGAGTTCAGCCGCACCATTGACGCCCGAGATAGAGGTCGTCTCCACGATGACTTCTTCAAGCAGTGGCGAGGACTGATCCTGAATTCGCCTGGTGTCAGCTTTGTAACCGTCATTCAGCAGAAGACCTTCGACAAACTGGAAAAGGAATCCCAGCAAGCGGAGCGTACGGTCATGCCAGATCAGGGGGCGATCTGGGAACTGCTGGAGCTGGGTGAACAGATTATGCTGCGCCCCCTCAATGCGGACGATGTCCGTCGCCTGATCGAGTGGCCGATCCGCGACGTGCTGGAATATCCGCCGGAATTAGTCGAGTACGTGGCGACACTCACCGGCGGCAGCCCCTTCCTGATTCAGGCGTTCTGCGCCAAGCTGGTCACAGACATGAATCGCAGCCACAGCGTGCGCATCACGCCGGCCGAAGTGGAGGCGACGCGGCTCTATTTCATGCAGCCCAGCGAGAGCATCTTCGCCCACTTGCTCGATCTGATCCCGGGCATCGGGCAATTCGTCGCCCAGGCCCTGGCGGATATATCAGGGGAGTCACCGGCGGCGGGGGCTAGCTCTGCGCAGCTGTGTAAGGCCCTGCCTCAGGTCGAGTCAGACCAGGTGAGGAATGCTCTGAGGGAGCTAACTGCGCAGGACATTTTTGTTGAAATCGAGAACGGACGCTGGCGCTTTGCCAGCCTGCTCTTTCAGCAGTGGCTCCAGGCCAATCCGATCGCATAAGTATGCATGCAGCCGGTTCACCGGCAAGAGAAAGGGAGCGGGATTGTGGATCCGACAAAATCGATGCTATTCGGCCGCGAGACCGTACAACGGGACATCACGGAGGGCGTTCTCGCCGATCAGCCAGGCAGCTTCTCGCTGGTGGGCACGCGCTGGATTGGCAAGACAGCCCTCCTCAAGCGCCTCGCCGGCCACAATGGGCCGCTGCAGAGCGAAGACTACGCCGAATGGCGGCCGGATCGCTATGCCGACGGCGACGACGTCCTGGTCGTGAGCATCGATTGCAACTGGGCCGAAGCGCAGCAGGATCTACTCGGACATCTCTATGCGCGCGTCTATGATGAAGTCAGGCTACGCGCCCGGTTCGACTTGGACGAAACCCGCATTGAGGCGCAGACGAGCCCAGCGCGCAAGGTGTGGCAAATCGCACGTCAGCTCCAGGAGATGCGCTGCCGCCTGGTCGTATTGATGGACAACTTCGACCGCGCCTTCGAACAGCAGCTGATCCAGCTCGATTCGGCCGACGAGCTGCGCCCGCTCACGCTGGAGATGGCCCTGGTCGTCGCCACGGAGCAGCCGCTCCACGACCTGGATCGTGAGCTTGCAGCGTCGCCCCTTTTCAACGTCATGACCCAGGTTTTCATCGGCCTGCTGAACGCTGACGCAGCCAATCAGTGGCTGGACGCCTATTGCGAGCAGTTGCCTGCGCTGCAAGAAATGCGCGAAGAATTGCTCTTTCTCTCGGGAACACATCCCTATTTGCTGCGCCGCATTGGCGACATCATCCCCGAGATTCGCCAGATGCTCACACCGGGCCAGGAGCTGGGATCGGAGCACAGTCAGATTTTCCGCCTGCGCCTGGCCGAGCACGGCCGCCTGCTCTTCGAGATGCTCTGGCGCACGCTCGAAGATCCGCCGCTCAGGGTGAAGGAAGATGCGCTGGGTCGTCTGCTTCGCCGCCTCGTAAGCGGACCGCTCACAATGGGAGACATCGACCGGGATCAGACGGCAGCCCTCAACTGGATGATCAACCAGGCTATGGTCGCGTACGGTGAAGACGGCTACCGCCTCTTTTCACCGCTCTTCCAGGAATTTCTTGCGATCCGGCTTGACATCGCGCCCAACGGCAGTATACCCAGCGCCGTCCTGCCGCATGGCGGCGGCGACGACCCAATCTATGAACAACTCACCAAGACCGAAGCCGCGCTCCTGCGCTACTTCCGGGCCAACAGCCAGACCATCGTGACGCCCGAGCAGCTCTTAAACGATGTCTGGAACCGGCCCAACGCCACCTCGCGCCGCGTGCAGGAGGCAATCCGCCGCCTGCGTTTGCAGCTCGAGCAGGCCACGCCGCCCATCGGCGTAATCGAAAACGAGCGCGGGCGCGGCTATCGCTTCATGCCCGCAATTGATTAGCAACATCCAACAGAATCGAACCCACCCAGACACAGAAATTGAGCATGTTATGACTGCAATGACCCTCTTCGCGATTGAGGGCATTCCCCTCATCCAGCCTGGCGATGACCTCGCTGCCATCATTCTCGCCGGCCTGGCCGGGATGGGCGAACGACTTGAAGCGGGTGATATTCTCATCGTCGCCCAGAAGATCGTCAGCAAAGCTGAAGGTCGCCTGGTAGACCTGACGAATGTCTCCCCCTCACCCACGGCAAAGGTACTGGCCAAGCAAACGGGCAAGGATGCCCCAACCGTCCAGGTCGTCCTCGACGACAGCAATGAGATCATCCGCGCCCAGCGCGGCCTCCTGGTGGTGGAGCAGAAGAGCGGCTGGATCTGTGCCAACGCGGGCGTGGATCGCTCCAATGTGGAAGGCGACGACGTGCTGGCGCTCCTGCCGGAGGATGGTGACGCCAGCGCCGTGCGTCTACGCGAAGAATTGGCCGCCAGAAGCGGCGTTGTGCCCGCCGTGCTGATCAACGACAGCCATGGGCGTCCCTGGCGCATCGGCACGGTGGGCGTCTGTATCGGCTGCGCAGGGCTGCCGCCGATTTGGAACCAGCGCGGCCTGCGTGATCTCTACGATTATGAACTGTCGGGCAGCGAAGAATGTATCGCCGATGAGCTTACGGCCGCGGCCAGTCTGCTCATGGGCCAAAGTGACGAAGCGCGTCCGGTTGTCGTCATCCGCGGCTACAGGCTGCCGCCGGTCCCGCCCGCCCCGGCGCAAACCATCCAGCGCCCGCAGTCCATGGACGCGTTCCGCTAGTTACTCAATTGGCACGAACATGGGTCCGGCATAGCAGGGCCAGGCGACGCCATCGAAGAGCCCATTAGTGACGACCTGTTCGGCCCAGCAATATTCTTCACCCGGCGTATCATCGTTCTTCAACTGGGGCACGTACCAGATGACGATTTCGCTATCGCTGATGTCGGACGGCGGATCGTTGATAAAGATCTCAGGCCCCTGGGCATAATTCTCATTGCAGCAGGAGCCAAGTGAGACCATATCACCATCGCCTTCGCGGCGCGCGTATTGGGTGACATAGGTGTAGGCGAAATCGCCGCGGCCGCCATCCAAAAACTGGCCTTGGCCCGGCTCGATGTAGAAGCCCCGCCCGTCGTCAAAATCTACGCGGTAGAGGTAGCCTTCCTCGCTGTAGGCGGTTGATTCCGTCTGTTCCGCCCATTGCTCCTCCTGCCACGGTTCCCACTCACTCCCATCCCAGGCAGAAAAAGCCGCGGCGGCGCCGCCGTTCAGATCCAGCCGCAGCACCGGGCGGTAGGTGCCATCATTGCCGCAGCCGCGGCCGAGGTTGCCTGCGACGACCCGAAAACGACCGTCGTGATAGAACTCATAGCGCTGTTCATAGCGATAATTACAGGGCATGGGCCAGTCGTGGTGCGTAAACTCCTGTACGACAACAAAGCCAATCTCTTCGCCGCCAGCCATCAGGGATTCCACCCGCGGGGGCGTGGACGCAACGATGGTCGTGAAGGTAGAAAGAAGCGGGCAGCCTGTGGAGTCGCTGTAGCCAAAGCTGTCCTCACGCGAGTAGTTCACGTGCCAATCGACCAGCTTGGCGCTGCGCATCACCGGCTCACCCCGATAATGCACATCATTGACGCGCAACCCGTCCGAGGTGGTGAGAATGTACGAAAGGGACCAATCCCCCTGTTCGACACGGGTCTCCTGCTCGCAGGCCTCTGCAGCCAGCGTCTCAATCACCAGCGCGCGCTCGGAAGTCATGATGGCGTTGACGTTTCCCAGGTCGGTCCAGCGCACGCCGACCAGGCGCTGATCGGTCAAGTCGACAACGGCCCAAAGCGCACGGTCTTCTACGATGAATGTGGGCGCAACACACAGGTGATCCGAGTTTTCACACGGCGTATCGTTGAGTGCGGTCTTCACGTTCGGCATGACGGCATCGGTTGGCTTGAAGCCCAATTCCGCCTCCACTTCCGGCGCATTCAGCGCAATCTGCAGGGCCAGGTCACCCAGGCTGGGCGGCAGTTCGGGCTGGCTACCGGTGACAGCGTTCTGCCCGACCACGCGCTCGGCATCGATGTCGACGATGGCGACGCTGGCGATGTTGACGCCATAGTTGTACAGCTCGACGCGGTAGCAGTTGGCGCCTTCACAGAGAGCGGCCACGTCCGAAGGCATATCGCCGCTGCGCGCAGGAAAAACATTGAAGACTTCGCTCCGCAAGGGCGTGCCGTCGGTCAAAGAATACGCATATTGAATGAATTCGAGATCGTTGAGGGCCACCGTCTGGGCAATCCGTGCCTCCGGGGTGAGATCGGCATCATCGATGCGCAGCACCGGCGGGTCTTGGGTCAGCGCTTCGGCAAAGCGTGCGTTGCGCTCGGCAATGAGGGGCACTCGTTGAGCAATATCGGCCTGCTCACCGGCCAGTCGCGCGTAGGGCGTGGGCGTCGGCCCGTCCGTCGGGCGCAGATGCGGGCGCAGATGCGGGCGCAGATGCGGGCGCAGATGTGGCGGTCGCAAAGGCCAAGGTCGCCACCGACGTTGCAGTGGGCATGGCAGGCTGCTCTGAGGTCGCCGCCATCTCGATACCGGTATCGCCGGCCGATGGTGCGCCCGGACCGCAGGCGCCCAGGGCCAAGAGCACGATAAAGCCGAGCGTCACGCGAAAGATGAATGGCAGGTCAGGCAACGTTTTCATGATGCAATCCAGTGGTTTGCTTGGCCGGATATGACACCGACCGGATTGGGGTTATGCTGGGCAGTCTAGCACGATTCGAACTTTTTGTTGAGACCGGGCTGATCTTGTGCTAGACTGAAGAATACGTTTTTCTGCTTATTATTTGATCAGAGGAGGCTCTTCTGGACAGCAATACCCTGGCTCGACGGATTGTTGATATCGTCGAGGAGAAACAAGCGTCGGATATCGTTCTGTTGGACGTCAGTGATATTTCATCGCTGGCGGATTACTTTATCATTGCGACAGTAACCACGGATCGTCAGGCCAACGCGATTGAAGACGATCTGCTGCAAGGCCTGAAGCTCGAACAGAATATCCGTCCGCTCCATCTGGACGGCGTGAAGGCGGATAGCGGCGGCTGGGCCGTACTCGATTATGGCGACGTGATCATCCACCTCTTTACGCCGGAAATGCGTGATCATTACGACTTGGAAGGCCTTTGGAACAAGGGCAACGTGGTCGTCAAAGTTCTGTAGCAGCTCTCGGCAACCTGAAGTCAGGAACCACGGGAGTCGTGCAGCAAAGAAGATACAAGGGGCACATTGAGTTACGTCTGTTGACGTAACTCAATGTGCCCCTTTTGATTGCATTTCCCATCAAACGTACTGCGCATGTGAAGCCCCGCAAATGAGGATCAATCCAGCAGCGCGTAGGCGGGAATGGTCAGAAAATCAAGAAACTCGTCACTGAGGCAGAGTCCGTCGAGCAGCTCGGCTGACTCTTCATAGCGAGATTCGCTGGAGCCGCCCAGCGCGGCCAATTCCTCAGCGCGGATCTCCGTGTAGAGTTCCCGCGTCACCGGGCGACCATCATCAAGCGCAGCGTTATGATGAATCCACTGCCAGATTTGCGAGCGGGAGATCTCAGCGGTGGCGGCATCCTCCATGAGGTTGTGGATCGCGGCTGCGCCATTGCCGTTGAGCCAGGCATCGAGATATTGCAGCGCCACGTTGACGTTGGTGCGCAAACCGGCTTCGCTAATCGTGCCGCTGGGCACGCCGACAGCGGTGATCTCTTCGGCACTCACGCTGACATCTTCACGCATGCGTTCTTTCTGGTTGGGCTTATCGCCAAAGAAGCCGTCGGCTACCTCCAACACAGTCGGCACCAGATCCGGGTGGGCGACCCAGGTACCGTCACAGCCGTCGCCAAACTCGCGCAGCTTGTCTTCACGTACCTTGGCCAGAGCCATCTCCGTCACTTCAGGGTCGCGGCGATTGGGAATGAAGGCTGCCATACCGCCGATGGCGTGAGCGCCGCGCTTATGACACGTGCGCACCATGAGTTCCGTATAGGCGCGCATGAAGGGCACCGTCATGGTGACCTGGGCGCGGTCGGGCAGCACCATCTCCTCACGCCGGGCAAATTTCTTGATCGCACTGAAGATATAATCCCAGCGACCGGCATTGAGGCCGGCGGCATGGTCGCGAATCTCATAGAGAATCTCTTCCATCTCCAACGCGCCCAAGATCGTCTCGATCAGTACCGTGGCGCGCACGCTCCCGTAGGGAATCCCCAGCGTTTCCTGGGCAAGCACGAAGGCTTCATTCCAAAGTCGCGCTTCCAGATGGCTCTCCAGCTTGGGCAGATAAAAGTAAGGACCGCTGCCGCGCGCAAGCAATTCCTGGGCATTGCGGAACATGTAGAGGCCGTAGTCAAAGAGGCTGGCGGAGATCTCTTCGCCGTCGACCAGGACGTGTTTCTCAGTCAGATGCCAGCCACGCGGCCGCACCAGGAGGGTGGCGACTTCGTCGTTGAGCGTATAGACGCGCCCATCGGGATTATGAAACTCAATTGTGCGGCGAATGGCATCGCTGCAATTGATCTGACCGGCAATGACATTGTCCCAAGTCGGTGAGAGCGCATCTTCGAAATCGGCCATGAAGACCTTCGCTCCGGAGTTGAGGGCGTTGATCATCATCTTACGTTCTGTGGGGCCCGTGATCTCGACACGCCGGTCGTTGAGGTCGGCGGGCGCCGGCCCAACCTGCCATTCGCCCTCACGAATATCAACGGTCTCCGGCAAGAATCCGGGCGTCATGCCCTGGTCGATCTGCGCCTGTCGTTCGATGCGGGCGGCAAGCAGCGCCTGGCGCCGGGGGTTGAACGTGCGATGAAGTTCGGCGACAAAGGCCAGCGCATCTGGCGTCAGTACCTCTTCAACTTGGGGTGAAATGGGGCCAACGATCTGTACGCCGTCAGGTAACGAGATTGCCATACCGCTCTCCTCTTATCGGTCTTGTCAGTTGGGTCAACATATCCAGATTATGGTGGCTACATTTCGAGCCGGTTGTGCGCTGATTCAGGTTGCGTTGGTCCGCCCCAATTGCCAGCGGACCTATTCAGCCAAGCCGCACAGGCACTGTTTTATCACGCGCAATGCGCAAACGCCTAACTGACGAAGGATTCCCCAAGCCGAGTCGATAGAGGTCAAAGACCGGCTCCAGCCTGGAAGCGACCAGGTTTGCGGAAACCCATAGGAGACGAGGACTGTCAGACGGCACACCATGACTCCACCTAAGTCAGTTCCGTTGTCCGATAGCGATCGCCTGCTACTTCAGGCAATTCTCACCGATACAGTTGAAGATTGGCGATCACAAGTCCTTTAACGCAGGCGTCATCGGGGCAGCAAACTCTGGCAAGCTGCATCCACGCTTTATCGATGAATGGTGAGGGGGGTCTTTTCCAGTACCGCAACACCTATCCAGACGATCCGTTCCTGCACTACTGGACCGGACTGGCGCTGGCCAGGCTCAACCGCGCCGAGCAGTCACAGCACGAACTGGCGGTTGCCCATCAATGCGGCTTGCCAAGTGACCGCCTTAGCGCCCTGCACCTTACCGACGTGATGAAATAGGCCAGCCAGCTTCAACGATCGCCAATCCGAAATCCGCAATCCACAATCGCTGCTCAATCCTCCAGCGTGCTCAGATCGCCCGGATCTTCGCCCATTTCCTGGGCCTTGAGGAGCCGGCGCACGATCTTGCCACTACGCGTCTTGGGGAGCTTCTCAATGAACTCAATGTCACCCGGCGTGGCAATGGGACCCAGTTCCCGTCGCACGTGATCGACGATGCTCCGCTCCACGTCGTCGCTGGCCTCCTGATCCAATGATAGGACAACAAACGCCTTGATCGACTCGCCCTTGATCGCATCGGGCACACCGATCACGGCCGATTCGGCGACCGCGGGATGGCTGATGAGGGCAGACTCCACATCGGCCGTGCCGATGCGATGCCCGGCCACGTTGAGCACATCATCGCTGCGCCCCAACACGGTGATGTAGGCATTCTCGTCCCAACTGGCCACGTCACCCGCGGCATAGGCGTTGGGAATCTCGTTCCAATAGGCAGCGTAGCGCCCAGGATCGTTCCAGATCGTGCGCATCATGTGCGGGAAGGGACGGCGCAGGGCCAACAGGCCGCCCTTGCCCTTGGGCACGTCGGCTCCGTTCTCGTCGACGATGGCCGCTTCCACGCCCGGCAGCGCAATACCGGCCGAGCCGGGAATCGCCGGCTTGGTGACGGGCGTGGCGATAGTCGGCCCGCCCAGTTCCGTTTGCCACCAGTTATCCGTCACAAAACCGCGCCGACCACCGTCGAGCAAGTGCTCCATTGCCCAGCGCATGGCCTCGGGGTTGAGGGGTTCGCCGGCCACAGCTACCTGGCGCAGGGTCGACAGGTCATAGGGCGTTACAAATTCAGGGCCAAACTTCATGAACATGCGTACGGCGGTGGGCGCCGTAAACATGACGTTGATGCCATATTGCTCCACGCAAGACCAAAAGACGCCAGGATCAGGATAGTCGGGGGCGCCCTCGCGGAAAACCGACGTGATCCCCTCTACCAGCGGGGCATAGACGATGTAGCTGTGGCCCACCACCCAGCCTATATCGGAGGTGGCCCAGAATACGTCACTGTCCTTGACATCGTAGAAGGTGCGCAGATGATAGGCGGTGCCCACCATGTAGCCGCCATGGACATGAACCACGCCCTTGGGCTTGCCCGTTGAGCCAGAGGTATAGAGGATGTAAAGCGGATGCTCGGCGTCAACCGGTACCGGTCCGGCATCGGCCGGGCTTTGCTCCATGAGTTCAGTGAAGTCGACCTCGTGGGCACGCAGGTCGCTCTTGTTGCCGCGCTGCAGCCAGATGACGTGACGGAGGGACAGATCTTCTACGGCCTGATCGACGATGCTCTTGAGGTTGACGGCTTTGCCCCGCCGCATGCCGATGTCGCCCGCGATCACGACCTTAGCGCCGGCATCCAGAATGCGATCGCGCAGCGCGCCCACGCCCATGCCGGCGTAGACGACTGAATGAATCGCGCCGATGCGGGCGCAGGCCAGCATGGCGATGACGCCTTCCAGAGTGAGCGGCATGTAGATCACCACCGTGTCACCCTTGTCCACGCCCAACGATTTGAGGCCCGAGGCGAGTTTGGAGACCAGGCGCCGCAACTCATAGTACGTGACCTTGCGCTCGGCGCCGTCTTCTGCAATCCAAATTAACGCCAACTTGTTGCGATTAGGACCGTCGGCGTGACGATCCAACGCATTGAGCGTGATGTTGGTCTCGCCGCCCACGAACCAGCGATGGTTGGGGTAGTCCCAATCCAGCACCTGATCCCACGGCTTGAACCACTCATATTGCTTGGCCCATTCGCCCCAGAACGCTTCCGGGTCGGCGATGCTGCGCGCATACTCGGCGTCAAAGTCCTGCAAGTTCGCCTGCGCCGCCAACGCTTCCGGCGCCCGATAGACATCGCCATGCTGCAGAATCTGTTCAAGCATCAATGCCCCCTCTCCGGCGCGGAGCGCGAAATGCGGAGTGATCGGTCGAGCATTCGGCATTTCGCGCTTCGCGCTCCGCGTTCAGTCTAGTCTTCCAGCGTGCTGGTATCACCGAGCGGGTTGCCCATGACCTGCGCTTTTAGCAGGCGGCGCATGATCTTGCCGCTGCGCGTCTTGGGCAGGGAATCTACGAATTCAATGACGGCGGGCATGGCGATGGGGCCAACCTCATGGCGCACGTGTTGGCGCAGTTCGGCGCCCAGTTCGTCGCTGCCTTCGATTCCCGAGTTGAGAATGCAGAAGGCGTGAATCACATTGCCCTTTAACTCGTCCGGCACACCAATGCAGGCGGCCTCGGCCACGTCCTTATGGCTGACCAGCGCGCTCTCCACCTCGGCGGTGCCCAGGCGATAACCCGAGACCTTGATCACGTCATCCATGCGCCCGATGATCCAGAAATAGCCGTCCTCGTCCTTGCGGGCGCTGTCGCCGGTAAAGTACCAGCCCTGGTCAGAGAACTCCGACCAGTAGGTCTGCACGTAGCGGTCGGGATCGCCCCAGACCGTGCGCGCCATGCCCGGCCACGGATGCTTGACAACCAGGTAGCCATCCTCATTTGGGTCGCACGAGGTGCCGTCCTCGCGCACGACATCAGCCTGGACCCCGGCAAAGGGCAAAGTACCGCTACCCGGCTTGAGGGGTACGACCGGGGTGGGCGTAATCATAAAGCCGCCTGTCTCAGTCTGCCACCAGGTATCCATGATGGGACAGCGTTCGTGGCCGATGTGGGTATGGTACCAGCGCCACGCCTCGGGATTGATCGGCTCGCCCACTGAACCAAGCAGCCGTAAGCTGCTGAGGTCATGGCGCTCGGCCCAATCTTCGCCAAAGCGCATGAGGCTGCGGATGGCCGTGGGCGCGGTGTAGAGAATCGAGATGTTGTATTGCTCAATCTGCTGCCACCAGCGATCCGGATAGGGATAGCCGGGCGCGCCTTCATACATGAAGCTTGTGGCGCCCAGAATCATGGGAGCATAGACGATATAACTGTGGCCGGTAATCCAGCCCGGATCCGCCGCACACCAATAGCGATCATCTTCCTTGAGGTCAAAGACATACTTGAGCGTGGTGGCGATGTGGACCTGATAGCCGCCGCATGTGTGAAGGAGTCCCTTGGGCTTGCCTGTCGTACCGGAGGTGTAAAGGATAAAGAGCCCATCTTCAGCGTCCATGATTTCCGTGTCGCAGTATGGGCTGGCAATGGGCAATGCCTCCAGGTCATGCCACCAAAAATCGCGCCCGGCGACCATGTTCACGTCCTGCTTGGTGCGCTGGAAGACAATCACCTTCTGGACGACCGGGCTGCGGCTGACTGCCTCATCCGTGATATCCTTGAGATTGACCGTCTTGCCGCGCAGCCACGCCCCGTCGCAGGTGACCACGACCTTGCTCTTGGCATCAGCAATGCGATCGGCCAGCGCTTGTTCGCTAAAGCCACCGTAGACGACGCTGTGAATGGCGCCGATCTTGGCCGTGGCGAGCATAGCGATGGGGAGTTGAGGCACGCGCCCCATATAAATCGTCACCGTATCGCCCTTCTTCACGCCCATGCTCTTGAGCACGTTGGCGAACCGGTTGACGCGACGCCAGAGCTTGAAATAGCTGTACGTCACCTGCTCGCCGTCTTCCCCTTCCCAGATGAGGGCCAGCTTGTTTTTGCGCCAGCTTTTAGCATGGCGATCCAGCGCATTGTGCACAATGTTGGTCTTGCCGCCGACAAACCACTTGTAGAAGGGCGCGTTGCTGGTGTCAATCACCTGTTCGTATGGTTCATACCAGTCGATCATCTCTTTGGCGCGCTCATCCCAAAAAGGAACGGGATCGTCGTAGACTTCTTCGCGCAACGCTAAATAATCAGGGATATTGGCATTGGCAATGACCTCCTCTGATGGCATGTAGAGCTCGCTCTTGCCAGCGGTTTCCGAACCGTTCGTCATGGATTCCTCCTTCAAAGTTTCGGGCGAACAAGCCACCCAATAAGATTGGATAGGTGATACGAATGCATCACGCGTGCTTCAGTTAATGCGAGTGAGCGTCGATAGGGCACGGTCGATTATAGAAAACTTGGTTGTAGAAAACAAACAACGCGAAATTGAACGTAGGGAGAACATATGGGTCAGGAAGCAAAGCCATCAACAGATAGGGTCAGTATGGAAGTAGAAGACCGTTCCGCTGTATGGCAGCGATCGATCCGCGCAAGCCAAGAGTTATTGACACGCCTTGACGAGGTTTGTACAATAGCACGCAGTCCTGTCGCCAGATCTGCAAAGGAACAAGCGTTGACCCAGCCCCTGCACTCTCCACATTGCCTGCCGTCAGCGTCGACGCCTCTCGCTTCTTCTGTCACGTCAACAATCCATGCCGTAGCAGTCGTCGGGTATTTCCGTACCGGTCAGAAGAGTCGATGACTACATACCATTCCAGGGCCAGTGCGTCGTCCGCTATCGCTTCGCAGGGGGAGTCAGCGACCACAAAAGCAAAACAAAAAACAGATAAAAAAGCGGTCAAGAGCCGGATCTGGGAGCTCGACACGTGGCGCGGCGTGGCCATTTGCACCATGATTCTCTACCACTTCATGTGGGATCTATGGTACTTTCGCCTGCTGCCGCCCGATGTCACACTCTTTGATGGTTTTTGGAAGTACTTGCAACGCTTTACGGCCACCTCATTCCTGCTGCTAGTGGGCATCTCACTCACGATAAGCTATCGATCAGCGCTCTTGCGCAAAGGGGGCGACTCGTCCGGGCTCTTTGCCAAATTTGCGCGCCGTGGACTAAAGGTCTTTGGCCTCGGCATGATCGTCACGCTGGTAACGTGGGTCGTGGGCGTGGGCACGATTCACTTTGGCATCCTCCACCTGATCGGCTTCTCAATCATCGCCGCCTACCCCTTTTTGCGCTTTCGCTGGCTCAATTTTTTCCTGTGGATGCTCTTTTTTGTGGCCGGCTACTTCACGGTGGTCAATCCGATCTATCTGGATCACAACTGGCTGACCTGGCTTGGCCTGCGGCGGCCCGACTACTATGCCTCCGACTATTTCCCGGTCATTCCCTGGTTTGGCGTCGTCTTGTTGGGCATCTTCCTCGGCAACACGTTTTATACCGCAAGCGGGCGAAAGTTCTATCTGCCCGACTGGGGCAGTTTTCCGCCTTTTCGTTTGCTCCAGCTGCTCGGCCGCCACTCTCTGCTCATCTACATGATTCATCAACCGATCCTCTACGCCATTGCCTTCCTGCTCAGCATTGGGCGCTTCTGGTGGATTGGCCGCGGCATTTGAGGCTTTGGCTGACGCCTATACCGAACGCGTGATGCCGCCGTCCACCCTGATATTCTGCCCCGTAATATAGCCACTCCCATCCGACAGCAGAAAGGCCGCGGTCGCGGCAATCTCATTGGTCGTGCCGTAGCGCCCCATGGGGATTTGACTCCGGAACATCTCGTTTTCGGGCAAGCTGTCAATGAAGCCAGGCAAAATGTTGTTCATGCGGATCCCCTGAGCCGCGTACTCATTGGCATAGAGCTTGGTGAAAGCGGCCAGGCTGGAGCGGAAGGCCCCGGATGTGGGAAAGTGGGGATCGGGTTCAAACGTGGCGTAGGTCGAAATGTTGACGATCGCGCCGCCGCCCTGGCTAAGCAGGATCGGCGTTACCAGACGGCAGACGCGGACCACATTGAGGAAGTAGACTTCCATACCACGATGCCATTCCTCATCGCTGATCTCCAGCAATGCGCCTTTGGGGCCATGACCAGCGCTGTTGACCACGGCATCGATGCGGCCGTATGCATCCATCGTCGCGGCCACGGTACGCTCCAGATCGGCCACATTGAGATTGGAGCCGGTCACGCCAACGCCACCCAGTTCCGCCGCCAGCGCTTCCCCCTTGCCCGACGAGGAGAGGATAGCGACCCGGTAGCCGTCTTCGGCCAGTTTGCGCGCAACGGCTGCGCCCATGCCGCTGCCGCCGGCGGTAATCAAAGCGACTTTTTCATTACTCATCATTTCTATTTCCCTTGGTTTCTGGCTGATTGCGTAGCGCAGTGAGCATTTCGTCGAGCGACGGCTCGACGCTTCCCTTGAAGTTGCTCAGTCGCGCATAGACCTCGGCCGCAGCTTGATGAAAGCCGCCAGGCAGACCGGCCGCCTCAAACGTGGCGGCGATCTCTTCCATCTCACCGGCAAAGCGCCAGGCTTTGGCCGTTACGCGCCGCGTACGCGCTTGGGCCTGGCGGGCAAAGTTCGGATCGTCGCGCGTCCACTGCGCCTCCAACACGCTACGCACGCCCAGATCTTCTGCCGTGGCCAGGATGGCGGCGAGCAGCGCGGTCGTTCCCTTGCTGTAGGCAGCATAGCACATCTTCAATGCCGAAGCGTCGCCCACCGTCGCGCTGATCACCTCGGTTTCCAATGGGCCGGCAGCAAAGAGCCCAGCCGCCGTTTCCGCGCTGGGGCCCGAGAGATAGAGCCAGGTCTTGCCCGGTTGCCAAGCCGGGCCGCCGACGATACCGCCGTCGACAAAGGTCACGCCTTGCGCGGTCATACTCTCACTGATGGCCTGCGCACGCTGCGGTGCAATCGCATTGGCATCCACAAAGAGACCGTGGAAGCCTGCGTCCAGTGCTGCCTGCGCCACCGTCTCTGCTGCCGCGGGCGGGCACACGCTGACCAGGACCTCACTGGCCTGACTTAGCGCGTCAACCGCTTTCAGATCGATCAGTTCATGCTCCTGGGCACGGACCGCGCTTGCCTGACTGCGCCCAGCCGACGCCCAGTAGACCGTATGGCCGCTATTTTGTGCAGAGGCGGCGACGGAAATACCCATCTCGCCAGGATGAAGAATACCGATAGTCGTCATGTCACTCCTGCCTCTTGGTACCACGCACGGCCCACGCACGGGCGCGCAATGGAATTGAGCCATCAGGCTGAACGGGCAGATTTGCGCGAATCGAATCGCGGAGCTTAGCCCGTCCTGCATCATTCAACGCCGCCACATACGTCGGAGCGGGCCCCTGCCCGCCGGGGAATGGCTGCCAATAGTCGTCAAAATCCACAAAATTGGTTGCAATTTCCAATCCGGCGGTCAAAGGCGCACATTATAGCATACGCCGCAGATCGAGCGCTTACGCCATGTCAATCCATTTGCCAGAATCAGCGCGTATGGCTACCATTGAATGTCGCCATAGTTGCTGTATCAAGCCGAAGCCTGCACCATGCCAAGTATCACGGAGTTCACAATTGAGACGCCTCACCCCTACTGCTTCGCCAGCGTGACCGATCATGGCTGGGTAGCTCTGGCGCCCTGTTCCTGGGATGTGGAGACGGGTACGCTGCAGCGCGTCGAGCGCCTGGCGGACGGGCAGGCGGTACGGCTTGACATGGGTGAAAATAACGAGGACAGCCTGAGGATCGAAGTCGAGTCGGTGGATCCGCTGAATGCTGATCACATGGCAGAGATTCGAGCGAAGGTATGGCACATGCTCAAGCTCGATGAGGATTTATCAGACTTCTATGCGCTGGCCGAGGATCATGCAACGATTGGCCCAATGGTGCGGGCTGGACGCGGCCGTCTGCTCAGGTCGCCCACGCTCTTTGAAGATGTGGTCAAGACGATCTGCACGACCAATATCACTTGGTCTCAGACCAAGACCATGGTCGCACGTTTGGTCGATACGCTGGGCACGCCGTATCCTGCGAACCTAACCTTGCGCGCGTTCCCCACGGCGCAGCAGGTTGCAGATGCCAATCCGGTCCTGTTCGACAAGGCGATTCGCATGGGCTATCGTAATCAATATGTGCAGAATCTGGCCCGCTCCATCGTCGATGACGGGTTCCAACTGGAAGCGTTGGACGATCGCAACTTGGAGCCGGCAGCGTTGCGCAAGGCGCTCAAGAGCATTCAGGGCGTGGGCGATTACGCCGCCAACACGTTGATGATGATTGTCGGTCACTACGGTCATCTGGCCATCGACAGCGAGTTTCGTGCGCAGGTCAGAGCACGCTATTTTGACGGCGCCGAGACGGTTAGTGACCGGGAAATGGCCGCGGTCTACGCGGACTGGGGCGACTGGCAATATCTGGCATACTGGTTTGATCAGGGCGAATCTGGGATGTAGGCGGCCCCACGATGACGTGCCCGGAAGCAAGCGCAAAGTCTCACCTGAGTGCATACTACATGGGATGCACCTGTCGCAAGTAAACGGAGCGTATACGATGGATAGCAGTTCACGGGGTCCGCTGGGCATGCCAGAAGACGCGGTTGTCGAGGAGACAGGCCGCGGCTCTGAGGCCTGGTTTGCCTTACTCGATGCCTGGGGCGCCAACGAGAAGGGCCACATCGCGCGGGTGCAGCATCTGCAGGAGATTTACGGCCTCTCCGAGCGCTGGGCCAACACGGTGGCCATTCGTTATGAAGCGGCCCGGGATCTGCAAGAGGAGAGTTCTGTGCCGGCCGATCTCATCTCGGCGATGATCCTCAAGGCGGCGGCCCGGATACGGTTCGAGAGCCTGCCGCCGGTTGAGCAGCGCAGCATCATCCATTGGATCGAAGCCGCCGATGATCCGCAAGAACGTCGCGAACGGATCCGTGCCACCGTGGCCCAACTGATGACGGGCTGAGGGTGAAACGTGATTCTAGCCAACGGCAGTGTGGTTTTGGTGGGCGGATTTTGCTGTGCTACACTTGCCAAGCTCGGCACCTGGCGTGCCCGGCTGCGTATGTTGATGGTCTTTTCGCTTCACGCGCCCATTGCGTTTGACCACCATTTTTCATTCAGTCCCTTGTTTTCGCGTTCAAGCGCGAGTGTATCAATTGAAAAAAACTTATGACCAAACTTGTCATTGTTGAGTCGCCTACCAAGGCGAAGACGATTCGAAACTATCTCCCCGCAGGCTACCAAGTTGAAGCCAGCATGGGGCACATCCGCGACCTACCGGCGTCGGCGTCTGAGATTCCTGCCAAGTATAAGGGCGAGAATTGGGCGCGGCTGGGGGTTGACGTCGAGCATGATTTTGATCCGCTCTACGTCGTGCCCAGCGAGAAGAAAAAGGTCGTCACCCAGCTGCGTAAACAGCTGAAAGATGCAGACGAACTGATCCTGGCTACGGATGAAGACCGTGAAGGCGAAAGCATTGGCTGGCACCTCTACGAAGTGCTCAAGCCCAAGGTGCCGGTTCAGCGCATGGTCTTCCACGAAATCACCCAGGAAGCAATTGAAGAAGCGCTCCGGCACACGCGTGACATCGACGAGAACCTGGTGCGTGCCCAAGAAACTCGGCGCATTCTTGACCGGCTGGTCGGTTACACGGTTTCGCCCCTGCTGTGGAAGAAGATTGCGCCCAAGCTCTCGGCCGGGCGCGTCCAGAGCGTGGCCGTGCGCCTGCTGGTGCTGCGCGAGCGCGAACGTCGTGCCTTCCGTTCAGGTACCTATTGGGATCTCAAAGCGCACCTCAACAAGCGGCCTGATCAGCCAGAGCATCGCTTTGAAGCAGAATTGGTCTCGGTGGGCGGGACACGCGTCGCCTCCGGCCGCGATTTCGATGAGAACACGGGCAAAATCGCCGAAGGCAAAGATGTGCTCCTCCTCAATCAAGAGGAGACCGAAGCACTGCGCGAACGCCTGTTCAATGGTGTCTGGCGCGTGGCCGGAATCGACGAGCGCGACAGCCAGCGCTCGCCGGCGCCCCCCTTCACCACCAGTACGCTGCAGCAGGAAGCCAATCGCAAACTGGGCATGGGCGCAAAAGAGACCATGCGTACGGCGCAGTCGCTTTATGAGAATGGCTACATCACCTATATGCGCACCGACTCGGTCCACCTGAGCGATCAGGCGGTAAATGCCGCGCGCCAGCGCGTGACCGAACTCTACGGCGACGAATACCTTCACGAACAACCCCGCCGCTACAAGACCAAAAGCAAGTCGGCGCAGGAAGCCCATGAGGCAATCCGACCGGCGGGGGATCAGATGTTGCCGGCTGATCGCTTGCCTATTTCCGGCCAGGAACATCGCCTCTATGACCTGATTTGGAAACGCACCGTCGCCACGCAGATGGCTAATGCACGCTTGCGTTTTACCACCGCCACCATTGAAGTAGAAGATGCGGTCTTCAAGGCAAGCGGCCGCACCATTCTCTTCCCCGGCTTCTTCCGCGCCTATGTGGAAGGGTCCGACGACCCCGACGCGGCGCTGGACAACCAGGATACTTCCCTGCCGCGACTGAGCCTCGAAGAGGAGGTCGATTGCCGCGAACTGGAGGCTGTGGGTCACGAGACCAAGCCCCCGGCCCGCTACACGGAGGCCTCGCTCGTCAAGGCGCTGGAAGCTGAGGGCATTGGTCGCCCCAGTACGTATGCCACCATCATCGACACGATCATGAATCGTGGCTATGCCTTTAAGCAGCGCAAAGAGCTGGTCCCGACCTTTACGGCGTTTGCCGTGACCGGGCTCATGGAACATCACTTCGACGATCTCGTCGACGTTCAGTTTACCGCCGGCATGGAGCAGCAGCTCGATGACATTGCCGAGGGCGAATTGGACTATTTGACCTATCTCAACACCTTTTTCCTGGGCGATGACGGACTCGAAAACCAGGTGCGCACCAAGGAAGCTAATATCGACCCGCGTATCGCCAGCGGGATTGATCTGGAGGATCTGGCCGGAGCGGAAGTGCGGATCGGCCAGTTTGGCCCCTTCCTGGCGCGGATGAGCGATGGCGAACGCATCACGGCGAGCCTGCCAGCCGATCTGCCGCCGGCGGACCTGTCCGAAGAGATGGTGGAGCAGTTGCTCTCGCAGAAAAAGGACGGCCCTGAAGCACTGGGCGCCGATCCGGAGACAGAAAAACCGATCTACCTCAAAATCGGTCCATACGGTCCCTATGTGCAGTTGGGCGATGAAGGGGAAAACGGCAAGAAACCCAAACGCACGAGCCTGCTCAAGGGCATGGAGCCGGGGGATGTCGACCTGGCACTGGCGCTGCGGCTGCTCGAATTGCCGCGCACGGTGGGGCAACATCCCGAGACTGGCAAGGTCGTTAAGGCAGCAGTGGGTCGCTACGGTCCTTACGTCTCTCATGACGGCGTTTTTGCCAGCGTCAAGGCTCCTGATGACGTTCTGGAGATCGAGCTGGCGCGCGCGGTGGAGCTGCTGGCGCAGAAGAAAAAGGGCAGCAAGAAAAGTGTGCTCAAAGAGCTGGGCGAACATCCCGACGGCGGGGCAGTAGAGGTGCTGGACGGCCGCTATGGTCCCTACGTCAAGTACAAGCGCACCAACGCGACGTTGCCGAAAGATGTAGAGCCGACCTCGGTCACCATGGAGATGGCGCTACAACTGATTGAGGAAAAGAAGGCGAAGAAGAAAAAGAAGTAAAGCCCTGCAGGCATGAAAACGCCGTAGAGAGTTGCAATGCAACTCTCTACGGCGTGAAGGATTCCAGTTCAAAAAGACCGCCGTTGAGGCTATCCGTATATTTGATCAACGGGTAGGGCGGCTCGGTTGCAATCCACACTTCCTCTTGTGCGGCCCCGGTATCCAATTCAATCCGCCATGTGTCAAAGGAACCGGCCGGCACAGTCACCTCCTCACGACCCTGCACCGATACCGTCACCCGATCCAACAAATCCGCAACGGGCAGATAGCGATTGAGATGCGCGGCATAACCGGCCTCAAGGGGCAACGTGCGCAACAGCATGCCCACGGTCCGTCGATCACGCGCGTCAGACGGAATACGCACGCGCTGGTAGGTCGTCACGTCTGCTGTGGTGGTGAGTTCCATATCCACCTGACCGCTCTCGTAGGTGGTCGTCACGCGCTCCACGCCACCAGCGATCGTGCGCACAAGTGAGGCATCACGTGGGACGAAGCCGGTGGCCGTGACGGCCACCGTCGCCTCTTCCTGGTCACCTTGGGCCTCGGTCGTCCGGGCGATCATCCAGCCGGGCTCACCCGTGCGCGTATCAGCCTCATCAATGGTGAACTGTTGGCGGCCGGCGAAATTACCATCGATATCAGTGATCCGATAGACGCTGGTCTCGCCATTTTGCCAGGGCGCATCGCCCAGACGCAGGGCCTGGATCTCTGGTGCACCGCAGCCGGTTAAAACAACCGTCGCCACGATCAGCGCCAGTCGGCGTTGCTCTCCAAAAAAGAACCTGCTCATCCTGCTTTTCATGACGCCTTCAATCTCGACTATCCCCGGCGCAGAGAATTGGATACGCCGAATTTCTATGTGCCCGTCTGGCTCTCCATCCACTGGAGCGCCGATGCCGCCAGAATGGCCGACCCAATCGGCAGAGCATCTTCGTTCATTCTAAAATCAGCGCGGTGGACATTATAGTAGGCATCATCCCATGCTGGATCATGTACGCCGAGACGGATAAAACAGCCGGGCGCGGCCTGGGCCATATAGCTGAAATCCTCTGCGCCCATGATCATATTGGCTTCGAGCACATGGTCGCTACCGAGAATCTCACTTGCCGCGCTGGCAAATGCGTCGACCGCCTCAGGTGAATTGACGGTCGGCGGATAGCCGGGGTAGAGCGTGTATTCATAGCTGCCCCCCAATGCCTCGACGAGGGAAACCGTTTGGGCCAATTCACGGCGCAAGAGCTCTCGGCTCTCCGGCGTAAAGGAGCGAATGGTGCCGCTCATGGTCACCGTGTCCGGGATGACGTTGTTGGCGGTACCGCCATGAATCGTGCCAATGGTGATAACGCCCGACTCCATGGGGTTGAGCTTGCGGCTGACAATCTGCTGCACGGCATTGACCACCGCCGCCGCCAGCACAATCGGATCAATTGCAGCATGGGGCCGGGCTGCGTGACCGCCCCGGCCATGAATGACCAGCTCGAAGCGGTCAGCCGCAGCCATCATAGGACCCGAACGCGTTGCCACATAGCCCACATCTTGGTAGGCATCAACATGAACGCCGAAGACGGCCGAGAGTCCGTCTAATGCGCCCTCTTCGGCCATGCGCATGCCGCCCGACTTGCCTTCGGCATCCTGGGCCTCTTCGCTGGGCTGGAAGAGCAGACGTACCGTCCCGGGCAGGCGTCCTTCATCTGCAAGGTCTTTCAGAATCACTGCCGCGCCCAGGAGCATCGCGGTATGGGCGTCATGGCCGCACGCGTGCATAATTCCAGGTCGCGTGCTGTCGTAGGCTGTACCATTGGTTTCCTGAATGGGGAGGGCGTCCATGTCTGCCCGCAGGCCAACAACGGGGCCGTCAGCGCCATGAATATGGCCTACGACCCCCGTCTTGGCCACCTCCGTCTCCGCCTCAATGCCCAGCTTGCCCAGGGCATCCGTCACCAGCGCGGCCGTACGATGCTCGTCAAAGGTCAGCTCAGGATACATGTGAATCTCCCGTCGCCATAAGCGAATGCGTTCGTGCAGTGCTTGCGCGCGTTCCAGCAACTCTTGCTTGGCGATGGGCGCTGTAGATTTAACCGTCATAGTGTGCGGACCTTTCTATGATGACTTGTTACGCAAAGCAAACACGGGGAACAGACAAAATGTCTTCCCCGTGCGAGTCAGTCTTGATGATATTGGTGGCAAATGCCCTAGCGAAAGTCTGACGACCGTGCTGTGATAGAAACCCTGCGCTCATGTCCGCCAGAACTCACGCATCAATCCGGAGCGTATTGGTTACGCCTTACGCTTCTTCGACCGGAATGCGATACTTCTTGCCTTCCTCGATCAGCATGACTGGAATGCCATTGCGGATCGGGTAACGATACCCGTTGCGTGGATTGAGCAGGAACTTGCCATCATCGGTCAGTTCCAGCGGGCCTTTGTCTTCCGGGCAGACCAAGATCTTTAGCAGGTCTTCACTGATCTCGCCGCCCAAGGGCGCTTCGTCCAATGACTTAACCGGTTCCGACGGCAAGACACCGCTGCCGCTGCTGCTATAGTCGTCGGCTGGGGCAAACATACGACGGATGCCATAGATAATGCCACCGATAACTGCCGCAAAAAAGATAAAACGAAAGAAATTCTTCATGGGTATTTCTCCACCCTGGAATCGAATGCAAGAGTAACTACGTACCGGGCCATCTTAGCATGAAGTGGGCCCCTTCGCAATTCCATCGTGAATATTGAGCGCTCTGCATTACACGATCAGCACGGCGCCATGAATTCAACGCGATTGCCAAAGGGGTCTCGACAGTGAACGCGCACATAGCCGGCCAACGGTACATCATGCTGAAGATCAATGCCGGCTGCAGCCAGCGTTTGTTCCAGAGCGCTCAGATTGTCGACCAGGTAGGCGAGATGAGCCTTGGTTGCGCTGCGCTCTACGCCAGGCGCTTCAACGCTGACATGCACCTCCTGCCTGCCGACTTGCAGCCAGAAGCCGCCACGCCCACGCAGGGCAGCCGGCTTCTCGATTTCCGCGAGCGCAAGCAGTCCACAGTAAAAGTGACGCGCTTCCGCTTCCGCTCCGGGTGGAATCGTGATTTGCGCGTGATGCAAACCGAGGATCGTCATTGCTTCCCTTGCTCAAGGCGTCCAACAATCTGGGCGCAGGGATGATCAAAGACGCTGCCGGTATGGGGTGCATCGCCCATTTCTTCAGTCAAATCCTGGCCGGGCCAGTGGAGGTTTTCATGCAACCCGCGTCGCCATTTGGGGCAATTGGTCACGTCGTAGACCATGCCCTCATACGCGACATAGATCGGCCGGCCCCGTTCGCCGGTGTAGTCATGCAAGTCTTGTCGGGAAAAAACGCGCAGATCACTCATCGGTCGCCGGTTCTATTCGATCGGAGCAACAAGCAGGTGTTGGGCCAGGCTGTGGGCCAGGGCATAGGGCTCGTCCTCCACTTCGATCAAGAGCGGGCCGTCAAATGGAGAACGCTTGCGCACAATCACCATGGCATTGGGGTAGAGCCCCATATCACCCAGATAAGCAAGACGCTCGGCATCCTGGATCATGACGCGTACGAGGCGATGGGGACGTTGGGGCTCGGCCTGGCTGAGCGGTAAGCCCGTCACGCGCTCGACGCGCCCATCCTTGGTCGGGATCGGATCGCCGTGGGGGTCGATGGTCGGGTTGCCCAACGCAGCGGCAATGGCATCCTCCAACACTTCACTCAACACATGTTCGAGCCGTTCCGCCTCTTCGTGGACCTGGTCCCAAGTCAAATGCAGCTTATCGTGAAGATAGAGTTCCAGGAGTCGATGGTGGCGCAACACCTCGAGCGCCACAAGTTGGCCATCCGGGCTCAGGGAAATCTCACGATACTTTTCATACTCGACCAGCCCCAAATCGCTCAACTTCTTGACCATATTGGTGGCCGAGGCCGGCGAAACTGCCAGATAGTCAGCCAGCGCCGAATTGGTTACCCGATCGCCCCGCGCGGCGAGGACATAGATTGCTTTCAGATAATCCTCATGGGACGCCGACAGCTCATTTTTGCCTTCGGCAGCAATATTTTTAGTCATATCAAAATTTTAGCGATTCCATTTCAGTTTGTCAATCATATCCGGATTGATATCGGGAACTCGCCATATCAGAGCAATGGAGCGCGGATCAATCTCTGGGTGAAGGTGGGCCCTATGCGGAGACCAGCGCCGTCGAACCGCCGCGTCGACCATCGCCGGCGGGCGTCAATTCGCCCCGCTGCAGACCAACGGCGTGGGCGCCCCCGAAAAACATATTCTTGTCCGGCCAGTGATTGACCGTATAGCCCCAGTCGCGCAGTCTCGCAATGACAGACTCATCGATCCCGCCTTCAGCCTGCAGTACACCCCGCTCAAAATGAATGCGATCCAAATTTACCGCCTTGTCGAGCGGCAGGTCGAAGTCGATCACGTTGCTGAGCACCTGCAGAATGGCGGAACGGATACGATTGCTGCCGCCGCTGCCGACGGCGAGCACCGGCTGCCCCTCCTTGACAACCACGGCCGGCGTCATCATCGTGTGGAGGCGCGTACCGGGAGGCCAGCGATGAAAGCCCTGGGGATGAAGATCCGCCTCTCCTAGCATGTTGTTGAGACAGACGCCCGTGTCGCCGATTACAAACCCGGCGTTCTCGCCCGCCGATGTCGTCACGCCCACCAACAAGCCATTGCAGTCAACGACGCTGATATGGGTCGTATCATTGGGACCTGGGGCAAAGTCAGGCTCAGCCGGGCCGGGCGCGCCCTGGAGAATCTGCCGCAACTGAATGCGGTATCCGGCGACGTGATCATCGCTCAGGAACCAGGCAATGCGCTCGGACAATATGCCCTGGTGCTCATCCCAGTCGGCCCGGGCTACGTTGGTCAGACGCATCGTCTCGCTCAATGCACGCAGGTGATCGACGCCGTTGTGCCGGTAATCGGCAAGCGGAACAGCTTCCAGAAGCTTGAGTGCAAACGCGACCAGCACACCGCCGCTGGATGAAGGGGGCGGCAGCATGACGGTGTACCCTCGATACTCAACGGCAATCGGCGGCAATTCATGAACCGCATAGCGTTCCAGGTCCGCAGCCGTCATCAGGCCGGCGTGGGCTTCTTGATCGGCAATGATCTGCCGGGCCACATCGCCACGGTAGAAAAGATCGGGGCCCTCTTCGGCCAACCGTTCCAGCGTACGCGACAGCGCTGGGAAAGTCATCAAGTCCCCCGTCACGTAGCGACGACCATCGGGCACATAGAGTTCCTCAATCCCCGGGGTAGCCCGGAAGATGGGCTGCAGAATGGAATAGGCATACTCCTGCGCCGCCGTGAGCGCGGCGCCCTCATAGCCCAGACGGATGGCCGGCTGGAGCAGCGTTGCCAGCGGCAGCGTGCCATATTCCGCAGCCATCGCGCAGAGGCCGGCGACCACGCCCGGCACAGCCACGCTGGCGCGGCCGATGAAAAAGGGCTGCTGCTCAGGTCCGAAGTCGATCATGACGTGGTGAAAGTCGGCTGCCTCGGTCAGGGGACCGGTCGGCATGTTGCTAAAGAAGTCGAAGGCAATGTCCCGGTCCGAGTGGCTGTCCACCACCAGCGCAATGCCGCCGCCGGAAATGTTGACGAGGGAAGCTTCGGCCACAAAGGAGGCGAAGGCAGCCGCAACTGCAGCGTCGACCGCATTGCCACCCAATTCCAACATGGCTGCACCGGCTGCAGCAGTTTCCGGATCGCCGGCGGCAATCGCACCCTTATACATGAGCGGCCTCTTCCTGCTTCTGATGAATCAACGTCATTGCGAGTTTTGCTCGATGTCGCGGCACAATTTCTCGCACAAGCCGAGAAAATTGACCTTCCAGCGATCATGCAGATCCAGCGGGTCAACCCAGTGGAGCGAATAGGTTCGGCTTGCCATCATCTCCAGGTCTGCATCACGATCATCCACAATTTGCGTCATCAATTCCCGGCGTGAGAATTCGCCGAACTGATACTGCAGCACCGAAATCGGCGGGACACGGGTCGCGGTCTCATTACACCAATGAAAAACCTCGTTAAAAAAGAGACGCAGCGGATGATAGCGGCGATGCGTGTTGGGTGCGTTGGAGACGAGCTGATGCCAAAAGCTTCCCTGCGCAAAGGTCCGTTCGCTGTTGGGCAGTTCAAGCTGATAGATCGTCGCCAGCGTTACGGCGCCGGCATCGAGCAGGGCACGGCAAGCGCCCAGGTAGCCAATCACAAAGGAGCGATTGAGGATCGCCGCCTTCATGTCGGCAGCGCGATCGATCTCTTGTTTGTCCAGCGAGTGACGCTTGACCGCGTCCTCCATGAGGAAGGCATACATTTCGACGTCCGCCATGCGCGCGCAAACTGTTTCAGCCAATGCCAGGGCAAAGTGCATGGGTACGCCTTGCGCGTCACCCAGTAAGCCGTCGAAGTGATCGTCTAGTTGGAGAAAGCAGTTGGGTACGGGTTGATCAGAGAGCCGGTAGGCTGTACGTTCATAGAAGCGTGTTTTCATAGCATTGCCTGGTGACCTTGGCGTTGGGTGATTTTTGAGTGGCAGCCGGCGGGGAGATAGGCTATAATCCGCCTAGGTCATGACACGATGAGGCCGCACGGTTTCATCGGACCAGCAAACCCGATTTGCCCAAAAGGAGATTTGAATTGGACAGCGTACCTTCCCCCGAGTACAGCCCCATGATTCGCGACCTGCCCGCGGATCTACGTCCGCGCGAACGGCTCATCTATGCCGGCGAGCGTGCATTGAGTACGGCCGAACTGTTGGCAATCATCCTACGCGTCGGAAACCAAGGCGAAAGCGTCATTCGCATGTCGGAGCGGCTGCTCAGCGAATTCGACGGCGTGGCCGGCCTGGCCAAAGCGGATTTTGACGAACTCTGCCAGGTCCACGGCATCGGCGCAGCCAAGGCGGCGCAACTCAAATCTGCGCTGGAGCTGGGCCGCCGACTGCTGATTGCCCAACCGGAAGAGCGGCCCCAAATTCGCACGCCCACTGATGTAGCCAACCTGCTCATGCTGGAAATGAGCCTGCTCGAGCAGGAGCATCTACGGACGGTGCTGCTCGACACCAAGAACCACGTGATGCGCATTGCCGACGTTTATGCCGGCAGCCTGAATGCAGCCGTGGTGCGCGTGGGCGAGGTTTTTCGCGCCGCGGTGCGCGCCAATGCTGCGTCCATCATCGTCGTGCACAACCATCCCAGCGGCGACCCGACGCCCAGCCCGGAAGACGTCCGCGTAACGGAGATGATCGTCGAGGCCGGAGAGTTGCTCGACATCAACGTCTTGGATCACCTCATCATCGGGCGCAACCGCTACACCAGCCTAAAGGAACGAAGGCTGGGCTTTGGCTCGGGCTAAACGTCAGTCTTCTTCCACTTGAAAGACAGCCTGCTCCACCAGATAGGGCTGTAGCGTGCGCAGCGTAGACGCTTGCACTTTGTGTTCTTTGGCCTGCCGGCGCAGATAGTCCTTCACCTGATCACCGCGCAGTGCGGGCACGGAAGGATTCTCGACTTCCAACTGTACCTGTGGGTTGAGGAAGACCGCCGCGCCTTCGATTGGCACGCTCGCCAACAACTCAGCATCATCGGACGCGGCCAGGAGCTCACGCAGTTTCTTGGCCTGTTCCTCAATCTCAACGCGCGGATTGCCAACGCCCTCGCGGGCAAAAACGGTAAAGATGCGGCGAAAGTTAAAGGGCTCACGCCATTTGTCCCCGTTGATCACCACCCTGCCCTTGTCGCTGCGGACGGCAAAGATCTGGATGCCGGCCGGCCCGACGACGGCATAGTTGGGCGGCAGGCTGTACGTGTAGTACGCGGTTTTGTCGTCGAAGCCCTTCATGCTTCGCTCCAACACCTCGTCGGGACGCTCAACCAGCTTGCTCTCCGGCCAACGCCTACGGGCAAAGCGATTGATGAAATAGCTGCCGATGCTGGCCAAAATGAAGCCAAGGGGCAGCGCGGCCAGGCTGATATAGGTCCACCACTGCTGCATGAATTGGCCCAACGCGCCGGCCGCCGGTTCATCGAGCGGGTAGAGATTGGGTGTAAAGCTGGCAAAGAGGCCGATGAATAGGACGAAGAGGCCGGCCGTGCTCAGGCGGCGCCCGAGGCGTTCTTTGCTCTGGATTTTCTCGATGTTGCGATAGACTTTCATACGATATTAGGGTCTCGTTGCGTGTCCAAAATGATGGTTGATTAGTCGGCCAGCAGATAGGCGGCCAGCAGCCGTGCAGTCGCTTCCAATGCGTCTTCGTGGGTACGTTCGTAATGATGAGAAGCGTCAACGCCAGGGCCGATCAGGGCCACGGCCACATCGCCGCCTGCGCGCCAGAAAGCTTCTCCGTCGGAGCCGTAGTAAGGGTAAATGTCCGTACAGTAGGCAATGTCCTGTTCGCGGGCCAACTGTTCGAGGCGGCGGCGCAGGCCATAGTGATAAGGGCCGGCTGAATCCTTGGCGCAGATGGTGACCATGTGCTCGTCGGACATCTGTCCCGGCGCCGCCACGGCCATGTCGACAGAGATCAGTTCTTGCAAGTCGGTAGGGAAACCCGTGGCCGCACCATGCCCCACTTCTTCATAGTTACTGATATGGACTGTGGTCGTTTGTCGGGGGGGCAACCCGGCGTCGGCAAGCGCCCAGAGCGCGCCGTAGATGGCGGCGACGCTGGCCTTATCATCCAGGTGGCGGCTGCGCAGGAAACCGGCTGGTGACCGTTCTACCCGCGGGTCAAAGGCGACGATATCGCCCACGGTGATGCCCAACGAAGCTGTTTCGTCCGCCGACCGGGTCTCGGCATCGATGCGCACCTCCATATTCTCGCTGGAACGGGTGGCGTAGCCTTCTTCACGCGTATGGGCATGAATGGAAGCCATGACCGGCAAAATCGTCCCGCGATATTGTGCGCCGTTCGTGGCAAAGATGGTGACGCCTTCGCCTTCCACGGAATTCCAGATCCACCCGCCCAGTTGGGTCAGACACAGGCGGCCATTTGGCTTGATTCCGGAAACCATCGCGCCCAATGTATCCACGTGTGCAGTCACGCCGCGCGCCCCGTCATCCACTTGACCGGCGAGGGTACCCACATAGACGCCCTTGGGCGTGATGCGCGCCGTCAGCTGTAGGGGAGCAAATGCCTCGTAGACGAGCGCGATGGCGTCGTCAGTAAAACCGGTCGGGCTGGGCTGATTAAGTAATTCAATCAGAAAGGCGACCATGCGCTCAACATCGATGGGCAATTCGGCCGCTTGTACGGTGGGTGTCATGGCTTCAGTTTTCCTCTTCAACCGGGTCATCCCGAAATGCGACTGCGCCGGATTTGGTGGCGGCAATGCCTTCTTCAAGGCGATGGGTCAGGTCATGTTCGATTGCGTTCTTGGCAACGCGCACGCTGTGGCGAATGGCGTTGGCTTTGGCCCGCCCATGGGCCACGACCACTGGTCCCAAGAGGCCCAGGAGCACGGCCCCGCCATACTCGCTGTCGTCCATCCGTGCGCGGACGCGTCGCAGCCCGGACTGAGCCAGGAAGGCGCCCATGGTGCTGATGGGACCACGCGTCAACTCCTCGGTCATCACGCTCTGCACCAGGCCGGCCAAGGCTTCGGAGGTCTTCAGGAAGATGTTGCCCGTGAAGCCATCGGTGACCACAACGTCGGCCTTGCCATCCATAACTTCCTTGCTCTCCACATTGCCCATGAAACGAATACCGGGCGTCTGCGTCAAGAGATCATAGGCAGCCAGGACGAGTTGATTGCCCTTACCTACCTCCTCGCCATTACTCAGCAGATAGACGCTGGGCGCGTTCATGTCCAGCGCGTGCTGGGCGTAGATGCTGCCCATGATGCCGAACTGCTCCATGTGCTCGGGCTTGGTATCGGCATTGGCGCCGACGTCAAGCACGACGCAGAAGCCATTGCGTGTCGGAAAAGGAGTGATTAGCGCTGGCCGCATGACGCCATTGATGCGGCCAATCTTGAGAATACCGGCTGCCAGCGCGCCGCCGGTATTGCCGGCGGTGATAAAAGCCTGGGCCTCACCCGAACGGACCATCCTACAGGCCACGACCATGCTGCTATCCGGCTTGCTGCGCACGGCCAGGGCAGGCTTGTCACCCATCTCAATGACCTGGCTGGCAGACACAATGGGCAGATCCAAACCGGTTGTCGAATAGTCGGCCAAGTGGGCGTGAATCACGTCAGGTTGGCCGACCAGCGAGATGGTTACGCCGTAGAGGCGGGCGGCATCGACGGCGCCGGCTATGATCTCTTGCGGGGCGTGATCGCCGCCCATCACATCAAGGGCTATGTTCATCGTCTTCCACTCTTTGAGGAGGATGCACTATCAGATCCATGTTACACCATTCAACGCCCAAGTGCGAAGTTATCCAGCCATCCGGCGGCAATTTAATCGATTCAAAACAGGAGCGCAGATTTTCGCAGATACGGCAGGTCGAAACAGACATATACAGATTGATCTACCCGGATCCGCCAGATCCGTACAGGTCCGCTGTCCATTGCTATTTTGACCCACTACCTTGCCTTGTCTAGAGGCCGGAGGTCGTGCCGCAACCGTGGAGCCAGGCTAGTACGCCGGGGATACGCGGCAGCAGGTCGCCGGCAAGCGTGCCCATCGAGCCGAGTTCTGCGGCGCAGCGCTCGCCAGCTGCGCCATGAACGGCTGCGCCCAGGCACGCGGCCTGAAAGGCCGGTACACCTTGGGCCAGCAGCCCGCCAATGATGCCGGCCAACACATCACCCGTGCCGGCGGTGGCCAGTGCGTCGGTGGCAATGGGCAGCACGGCGAGCAGTCCGCCCGGTTCGGCAACGACGGTGTAGGGGCCTTTGATCAAGAGCACCGTTTGCCAAGCGGCGGCCTTTTCCAGCGCCAACTGCCAGCGCCGCGCCACCACATCAGCTACGGACAGCTTGCTCAGGCGGGCCATCTCCGCCGGGTGCGGCGTGAGCACAGCGTCGGCAGGCAGCTCCGCCGGCCAGTTGTCTACCTGCGTCAGGTTATTGAGACCGTCGGCATCGATCACCGTTGGCGGCAGATCGGAAGCAGCCAGCAACGTGGCAACAAAGCGCCGCGTCGGCTCACTCTGCCCCAGGCCGCAGCCCAGCACCAGCGCGTCGTAGCCGGCCAAAAGGTCTTGCACTTCCTGCGCACCGCCAGCGATCATGCCGTCATCCGTCGCAGGAAGGGGCAGCCAGGTTGCCTCGGCCAGCTTGGCCGCGCTCACCGCCCAAACCGGCTCCGCCACGGCGCCGGTCACCAGTCCGGCGCCGGCCCGACCGGCCGCCGCGCAGGCAAGATAAGCCGCACCGGGATAGCGCTTTGAGCCGACCGCAGCCAGCACTTTGCCATAGGAGCCCTTATGGCTGTTGGCATTGCGCCCAGGCAACCAGCTTGCCGTCACATCGGGCGTGAGCAAGAAGGCAGTCAGATCGTCGGCCAAGTCGGCGGGCGTGCCGATGTCGGCGACGCGGATCTCGCCGCACGCAGCCGCGCCGGGGAAGAGATAATGACCGTATTTGGCATGGGCAAAGGTCACCGTGAGATCGGCCCACACGGTATGGGAGTCGAGCGCGCCGCTGTCGCAGTTCAGGCCGCTGGGGCAGTCGACGGCGACCACGTCAAGGTGTGCACGCCGGGCGTTTACCCGGTCGAGCAGGGTCGCCAGCGCGCCGTCGATGGCGCGATTTGCGCCCGTCCCGAGGAGGGCGTCGACGAAAACCCCTGTATCTTCCAGCCAATCGGCCAGGCGCGCAAAGTCAGGATCAGTGTCCTGATGTGCGGTAGGCACGCCCAGGGCTGCCAGCTTGGCGAAATGATGCTCATAGTCGTTGGCCGGATCCGTCGTGCGCTTCCACAGATAGACGCGCACGCTGAGTCCTGCCTGGATCAAGTGACGGGCGCAAACGAGCCCATCGCCGCCATTGTTGCCCGGACCGACCAGCACCAAGACCGGTGCGGTTGCGCCCTGGATACGCGCCACAACCGTATCAGCGACCGCACGACCGGCAATCTCCATCATCGCAGCGTAGGAATGACCGCGCGCATCAGCCGCGCGTTCGATGGCCTGCATTTGCGCCACGGTCACCAGCTTGTTGGCGGCAGGAAGATCGTGAGGAAGTATCGTGTCCATCATGCAGTGCAATTCCGTGTTGAAGTATGGCGTGATCCAGCAGTCAGTATAGCATAGGCAGCTTGGATGGAGGCAGCGACGGTTGTATACTGAACGCCAGCAAAGGACAAGCATTCTATGACCCATCACGCGCCCGCATCGCCCCAAACTGCATCATGATGACCCCACTGATCTGGCTGCTGATTGGGCTCATTTGGCTGGGATCGATCCTGCTCTTGCGCCGGCGCGAGGCCAGAGATCCCGGCGCCGTTGCATATAGCCGCGACCTGCTGGCCGGGGGGGCGCTGCTGGCGCTGACGGCAGGTTTTTTCTGGCGCACAATCAGCGGCGACGTCTACCAGCCGGCCGACGGCGGCGATCTGGTCAGCTTTCTCTTTCCCACCTACCGCTTTGCTGCGGCCCAACTCAGCCAATGGACGCTGCCGCTGTGGAACCCGCATCTGTACGGCGGCGCCCCCTTCATCAGCGACATCCAGGCCGGCTTTCTCTATCCGCCCAACCTGCTTCTCTTTCTGACCAATCCGAACTTTGACTATGCCACCCTGCAGTGGCTGACCATCGGCCACCTGTACTGGGCCGGGCTGGGGCTCTACGTGCTCCTGCGTGTGCTGCGCCCTGGCGGCATGGACATTTCACGCCCGGCCGCGCTCTTTGGCGCAATCGCTTTTGAATTTAGCGATCCATTGCTGCTTCACCTGGGCAATCTGAACCTGGTGGCCGTTCTCAGCTGGCTGCCCTGGATCCTGGCGGCGTTTCAGCTGGCCCTAAGCCGCCGCCAGATCGGGTGGGCCGTCCTGGCCGGCATCCTCTTTGCCATGGCCAACTATGCCGGCCATGCGCCGAGCACGGTCTATATTGGCTTGGCGCTTGGTGTTTTGGCGATCGTGTATTTTGCATTGCGAATTGCAGATTCGTCTTCAGACCCGGCATCCACGGTCTTCACGCCGCTGATCGACTTGGTTGTCGCAGTGGGAGTGGCCGCCCTGCTCTCGGCGCCGATTCTGCTGCCCGCGTTGGAACTGACGCAATTCACCGAACGCAGCGATTTTGTCTATCAGGATACGGTCGCCTTTTCACTGGCGCCGGCCCAGGCGATTGGGCTGATTACGCCTGGTTTCTTTGGTCGCGGTCCGGCCCTGCATTGGAGCCTGTGGGATCGAGTCGAGCTGCCCTACGCGGGCGTGGCCACGCTCTTACTCGCCATCGGCGGCCTGCTGCTGGCCGGCAACCGCGTACGCCGGGATCTGTGGCCATGGGCCGCACTGGCTCTCTTTGGCTTCCTCACCGCGCTGGGCATCTACGCAATAGTGCACGGTTGGCTGACGCTCGTCGTGCCGGGATTCGATCAATTTCGGGCGCCGGCACGGGCGCTGGTGCTGTGGACGCTGGGTATTGCTGTCCTCGCCGCCGTCGGCTTCGATTGCGTAGCGGCGTGGAGCAGCACGCGCGCCAGCGATGTGGCCTATAGTCGCTATAGCCGTGTGCTCAAGTGGGGAGGTTTGCTGCTGGCCGGCATCTTCACGCCGCTGATGTATTTGGCGCTCTTGCTGACCCAGGGCGACCCGACGGCATTCTTGCGCGCGTCGGTGGCGGCGTTGGCCATCACGCTGGCGGCCGGCTTCTGGCTGGCAACCTGGGCGCTCGTTGCCTTGCGTCGTGCAGAGATGATCGGGGCGGCGCTCTTTGCGGCATTGATGATTGGCCTGCTCTTCTTGGATCTGAGCGCCACGGGCGCCTATACCGACATCGCGCCGGACAATCCGGCAGCAAGCTTTGAACACCCCGAACTGGTCGCGTTTTTGCAGAGCGACCCCGACCGCTTCCGCATCGACACCCGCACCGACATCGCCGACCTGTGGCAGCCCGACGGGGCAGCGCTGCATGGCTTGGAGGATGTGTGGGGCGTAGCCAACCCGCTCATGCTGCAACAGTGGACCGACCTTTGGGAGTCGACCGGCGGGCGTGATAGCCGCCTGTACGATACCCTCAACGTCAAATATGTGCTCGTACGCGACGGCACCCCCTTGCCGGAGGGCAAGTTTGCCCTGGCCTTTGATGCACCCAACGAATTAGCGGTCTATGAGAATTTGGATTTCTGGCCGCGCGCGTGGCTGGTGCACGAAGCCGAAGCGGTGCCACAAGGCACGTTTGATGAAACGATGTTGCGCGATCTCGACGCCGCCGGCACCCTCGATCCGACCACGACCGCCCTTGTCGAGCTTCCTGCTGGGATAGCGTTGGATCTCACGGCAGCCGTCGGCACGGAATCGGTCACAGAAGCGCAATTTGGCAGTTCAATGCAGCGTTGGGACGTGTCTGCTTCTGCGCCGGCGCTGCTCATGCTGAGTGAAACGTGGTATCCGGGCTGGCGCGCGACCGTCAACGGCGAAGTGCAGCCGGTATTGCGGGCCAACGGGGCGCAGCGTGCCGTGCCCGTGCCCGCCGGCGCCTCAACCGTGGAGCTACGCTTTGTCCCCCAACCGTGGCGCTGGGGCTTGGCTTTATTTGGCCTGGGCATCATCCTCGCGGGGCTCGCCCTATTCATCGACCGGCGCCGGCAAATACGCTAGTGTTCCGCCAATCTTGAGCTGACGACCCGTTTTTCTGTGGCGGAACCTAAATGCATCGGCAAGAACAAGTTCGTAGACTCGTCAAATAAAGATTGCCGATGCACTAGTTGCTACGCAACTCCGCGTTCGCCGATCCGCGTTCCACGTTTGTTTTACTCTTCGCCAGGCAGGGGCGTATCCGGACCAATCAGGTAGACGGCTTGCCAGGGCTGATATTGACTCGTCAGCGTATCGGTACGCGTCGCGCCTTCCTCGACAATGGTTCGTTCCACCACCACGGTCATGCCCTCCTTTGGCCACTCCACTTGCTCAATCTCACCCTGAGCCAGCGTCTCGTCGACTTGATAAGAGGGCGCTTCCGGCTCTTGTTGATTGGTGACAATCGGCTCGCTAATGGTGACCTGGCGATCGGGCTTGGTGCCGTAGAGGTTAAAGGCGATCACGCCGCCTGCGCTGTTCACGTCAGGCTGGACGAGGAGGTAGCTGTCGGTATCATTGCGAAAGCGAAAATCGACCGTGGGCGTATAAATCGTAGCGTCGAAGCCGGGTTCGCCGTACCAGTCAACAACATAGCCATGGTTATAGCGCTCGACGATGGGCAGGCCCGCTTCGTAGGCCGCACGGAAGAGTGTCGTACTCACCTGGCAAACGCCGCCGCCCACGCCCACTGCCGTACGATCTCCCCAAATGATCAGTGAATCCTCAAACCCATTGGCCGCGCTCACATCTTCCACATATTGATTGAAGCTGAAGATCTCTCCAGGGGGGATGACGACGCCGTCCATCTTCTCGGCAGCAACTTCGATATTGCGAATGCGGTCAGCGCTGCTTCCGGAAAAATAGCTTACACCGCTGGCCACCAGTTCGCGGATGCCCATTTCGGCGACGCGGTTACTGTCAACCATGGGCGTCACATCTGCAATCACCAGCTCAGCTTGATCGCGGCCTTCGACCAACGCAAGCTCGACTGCCGCAACCGTGGCCTCCACGTCTACCGCTCGGCCGACCCGACTTGGCTGCACGACGGTAACATTGCCCGACGCTGGATCAAAGCGCAGGCGCGCCTCACGCGCAGGCAGGTCGATCTGCCTGGCCCATTCCGTTAACACAGCCGCCAGCGCATCACGATCAATGCGCAGGGGGTCACGAGTGTAGATGATCTCGTTTAACTGGGCAGCGTCCAGGGCCATATCCAGACCGGCGCTGGAATCGCTGAGGAGCAGGGGTGGATTGGCAAGGGATCCGGCGACAGGGGCGCTATCGACGAGTGAGACTGGCTCGGCCGGCGGGAGCAGGGGCACAGCGGCCATGGAAACGGTGAGGGGCGCACGGCCCTGCTGTACAGACACTGCGGTCAGCACATTGTTCACCGTGGCTTCTACATCAACATCCATCCCGGGCTGGCCGGGGATCAGGGTCTCGCCCGTACGAGTGGCAGGGCGGGCCGGCTGGCGGACCTCACGTGCAACGCCGTCGACAGCATAGCGCAGTTGCCCCATATCGACCGCACGCTCAGGGGTCAGGTCGGCCCCATGCAAGCCGGCAACCAGTTGCTCGCCAAGACGACGGCCAAACGCGCCAGTCCGCCCAACTCGATAGGCGTCATCCACCGCCGCCAGCAGATCGGTCTCGGCGCGCAATGCACCGGCGCCCAGCGGCCACGTCTCGCCGCCATAGGTCAAGCTGACGGGCGACATGGGAGCCGCGCCCAATTGTTGATTGAGGCGATTGATGGCGCCGGCGCGCGTCAATCCGCCCACGGGGACGCCGTCGACGCTGACGCCGGTGAAGATGCGTTCGGCATGCCAAAACTGCCAAAAAAGTACACCCGCCAGGATACCAATCAGCAACAAACCAGCAAAGATGCCGGCAAAATCCAATGGCGTACGGCGAATGCCGGATACGGATCGGGTGGGATGGTCGAGCGTTCTTTGCATGGTAATTTTATGGCAGTAGTTGGGGCAGGATATAGGCAAACGGGATGCGCAGGTTAAGCACAAAGAGCAGGGCAAAGGGGATAGACCAAGCGGCAACGCGCAGCCAGCCCATCACTCGCGCCACCGGCGGGCGCGTCGCGAAGTTTTGCATGCCCGCGGGTAGTCGACCCAGTGTACGCCCTTCTGTACCCGCCAACAGTAAGGGCTGTAACAAGAGTACAGCCGAAATCAGCGACAGCATCAATATTGGCCACTTCGCCAAATCGTTGCTCAGATAGCCGGTGAAAACAAGCGATATCGCGAGTACAGCCACCAGAAAGCCGGTAATCGCCCCCTGAATTGGCTGGAGCACTTCGCGCCAACCGATGGCAACCACGGCGCTGATTGGGAGCAAGCCCCAAAAAAAGTAGCGCCCCTGATGTTGTACATACTTGGCGTTATACCCAATATAGGCCGCCAACACCAAGAGCAACATGATCGCGAAAAGCGCCTCCACGGTCATTTGAAAGAGATCTAGGTCGGTATCAGGCGGGCCAGAGATCAAGCGAACGGTAGCCCAGAGCAAGCCCAGAAAGATCACGCCGGTGAAGATGAGCAGCGCCGTGTAGATGCGCTCATCCATAAAGACACCCATCCAGCCGAAAACGCCCCAGAAGCTCTTAAACGTGAAGCTGAAAGCGCGCTCGCCGTAGGAAACCCAGCCAAAGCGTTCAATCCAATCAGCCGTCGTCGGTTGGCCGATCACGACGGCATCGTGGCGCATCAGCCCCAGCGGATCGAACACGCCGTAGATGCGCATGTTGCGCAGCCATAAGGGCAGCGACAGCACAACTGCCGGCACGATCACCCAGGCGGTCTGAAGCAGCGCTTGGAGCAGGTTGCCACGCCCAGGTGCGATGCCGGGCTCGACCCGTGGCCGCAACCATCCGACGAGCAAGACCACAAGCAGAACAAGGGGCAACAGCAGGTAGGCATAGAATTTCGTCAACATGCCCAGGCCAAGCAAAAAGCCCACAAGCATCAGCTGTCGCCGTTGCGCCGGCTGGGCAGGCGTTTGATCAGCGTAGTATTGGCCCTGCATCCAATGGAGCAAGGCCAGCATTGTCGCCATCAGCAGCAACTCGGACAACACATCGTTGTTGACCGACGCCGTCATGGCAACATGCATGGGCAGCATGGCGGCAAACGCGGCCGCGCTGACACTGATTAACGGTTTGGAGGGGAAGACTAGTTCCAGGCACAGATAGAGGAGAATGATGGTCACGACACCCAGGAAGACGCTGTAGAGCCGCAGGGCGATCAGATTGCCATCACTCAACCAATAGACGGGTACGGCGGAAAGATAGTAGAGCGGCGGCTGGTAGGACTCGTATTGGAGAGCTTCGATCGGCAGCTTGGGCGCAAACGCTCGCTCGAGCAGAAGCTCAAGCTGGGCCTGGTCGTAGTCCCCGGCCTCAAGAACAGGCAACGTCCCCGTCTCTGCGATGTGGGCGATGTAATTGTAGTGGGCCGGCTCATCGGGGGCCTGCCAGAGCGGCGTATTGAAAGCGTATAGGGTCGCGACCAGGATGTAGGCCAACACAATCACGGCGAGCCAGCGGCGCGGTCGCCTGACATAGAGATGATCAAAGTTATGCCCGGCCAGCGTCACGCGGGGCAAGGGCAAATCCGACACGGAATCCGTCGCCACGCCGGTGGATAGAGCAAAGTTTTTCCTGGTCATAGACTCGGATCAAGAATCGCAAATATTGACAAGTGGCGCTTGATAATTGTTAAGTGCCCAGCTTCTCGGCCATTAACTCCTCATCGAGCTTCTCGAAGAGAGGCGCCGGCTGCTGCATTGCCTGCCCTACGGGCAGCACAGTGGGCGTCCAACGCCCGGTAGCGCCCGTGTGGTCGTAGCGCAGCACCAGGTGCTCACCCCGATCATCGGCGACATGCTGGGTATATTGGCGGCCAAAGAGCGGTTCCTCGTAGCCCAACATGGCCTGAATCTGCTCGCTGGCGTAGGGCAAAATCGGCCCCCACATCAGTTTGAGCCAGTCGATGGCCTGTAAGGCAACATAGACTGCAGTAGCCGCTGCCGCAGGATCCTCTTTGATTAGCAGCCAAGGCGCCTTCTCGTTGAGATACTGGTTGACCCGCTGACTCAGGCGTCGCACCTCGATCAGCGCGGCCTTGAGCTTGACCCCTTCATAGAGCGCGCCCACGCTCTCAAAGCCGGCACGCACGTCGGCCAGGAGCTGCTCGTCCACTTCGTCCAGCGGGCCGGGCGCAGGGATTTGGCCGTCAAAGCGCTTGTAGGCAAAGCCCAGCATGCGGTTGACGAGATTGCCCCAGTTGGCCACCAGTTCATTGTTCACCCGGTCCATGAAGTCCTGCCAGGTGAACTCCACGTCGCTCGTCTCGGGTGCGAGGGCTGTGAGCACGTAGCGCCAGGCGTCTGGTTGGAATTCCTCTAGCACCGTGTTGAATCCAATCACGCGGCCGCGACTGGTGCTAAACTGCTCGCCGCCCAAATTGAGATACTCGTTGGCCGGCACGTCATAGGGCAGATTGAGCTGTCCTTCGCCGCCGTCATTCCAGGCCAACAGCATGCCGGGCCAAATGATCGTGTGAAAAGGAATATTGTCCTTGCCGATGAAGTTGTAGATGCGAGCATCGGGATTGACGTCAGCGTCCCACCACGCCCGCCAGGCATCGGGCTCACCCGTCACCTTGGCCCATTCGATTGGCGAACTCAGATAGCCGATAACCGCGTCATACCAGACGTAGATGCGCTTGTCGTCGTAGCCATCCAGCGGGATAGCGATGCCCCATTCAATGTCCCGGGTAATCGGACGCCCGCGTAGATCCTGTAGTTCCAATTGCCCCTTGGTAAAGTTGAGCACATTGGGGCGCCAGTGATCCTTGTCCTCGCCGATCCACTCCAGGAGCGGCTCGTTCATCTTGCCCATGTCAAGAAAGAAGTGCTCAGTCTCGCGCACTTCCAGTTCGGTGCTGCCGGTAAGCTTGGAGCGTGCGTTCTTCAACTCCAGGGCATCGTAGAGGCGGCCGCAATTGTCGCACTGATCGCCCCGCGCGTCGTCATAACCGCAGAAGGGACAGGTTCCTTCCACGTAGCGATCTGCCAGAAAACGACCGGCTTCGGCATCGTACCATTGACTCTGGATGTCTTTGTAGATGTAGCCATTTTCCATATGCCGCAGGAACATCTCCTGGGTGATCTGCCAGTGATTGGCCGTATCCGTATGGGTGTACCAGTCGAAGGTCAACCCCATGGCAAGGCAGCCATCCACAAAAAGCTCGTGATAGGTATCGATCACCTGGCCGGGCGGTACACCGTCGGTCTCGGCCTTGAGCGTAACGGGCGTCCCATGGGTGTCTGAGCCGCTGACCATCATCACATCGTTACCGATCAGTCGCTGATAGCGCGCAAAGATGTCGGGCGGCAAATAAGCGCCGGCAATCTGGCCGATATGTTTTTCTCCGTTGGCATAGGGCCAGGCGACCCCTACCAGGATTTTTTGTGCGTTGTCTGTCATGTCAGCTATCCGAATCAATGGTCAATTGTTGATGGTAAAAGGTCAATGGGCAATTGATGACCGACAATTGACCATTGAAATTCATTATAGCGGCAGCCAGAGGCAGAAAGCAAAGGATTTCCCTTGTCCATTCCGCCGGTTAGAGCGGGGCTATGGTATAATCCGCCCGCATCGGGCAGGTCGTCATACAGCGTGGGCCGCAATCCACGCATGACGATGTGGAAAAGACCAGCAAACGGACAGGAACTATGAAGGCCTTTCGCGTAATGGGTCGTGTCCTCAAAGCGACCTATGATGAACTCTTTCTTTGCATCTTCATGAGTGTAGTCTGGTGGCTCGGCGTCGTACTCATCATCACGGCGGCGCCGGCGACCATGGGCATCAACCACGTGGCCAATCGCATGGCCAACTACAAGCGTGTCGACATGGGCTTCTTCTGGGACGGCGCCAAACTGCACTTCTGGCAGGGTTGGTTTACGCTGCTTCTGCTCATCATCGCACCGATCGCGCTCTGGCTCAATATTCGTTTCTATCTGGGCATGGATGGTTGGCTGCAATTTGCAGCATTCCTGTGGTCATGGGCGCTCTTCTTCTTCATCCTCTTTGCCCAATTTCTTTTTCCCCTCATGTGGCAGCAGGACGAGCCGCGCATGGGGCTGATGCTGCGCAACGCCCTGATTTTGATGCTGCGCAATCCACTCTACTCGATCCTGATGATTCTATTCATGCTGGTCCTGGCCGTGGTCAGCGTTCTTCTGGCCGTACCGCTGGTGCTCCTGCTACCGGCCATGTTGGCGCTCGCCGGCAACTTCAGCCTAACCGGCCTTCTGCAGAAAGACGGGCTTGCCCCCGAACCACCTGAAGTCCCCCGGCCCTAACGCCTCCACCGGGTGACAAGATTGGTTAAGTGAAACGGAACGTACGCTCATGATGCAATCCACCCACGCCACTGGATCCGGCACGGCCCGCTATGCAGCACGCATGCGCCACCTGGCCCCCGATCACTTCCGCCAGCGCTTCGGCCTCCACTTCAGCAGCATTGGCCTGGGCACCTATCTCGGCGAGACCGATGCCGCTTCCAACGGCTACGTGCGCAGCATCGAAACAGCGCTAGCCAATGGCTGCAACGTATTGGACACCGCGATCAACTATCGCCTCATGCAGTCCGAGCGGGACGTGGGCCGGGCCCTGCGTGAGCTTTTTGCCAGCGGCACGACCGCGCGCGATGAAGTCATTGTGTGTAGCAAGGGCGGTTATGTGCCTTATGATGGTTCCCATGCCTTTGACGGCCAGCGCGACCTGCACGGCCGCTTTGTGGCGACGGGTTTGGCCGCGGCCGATGAGATTGCCGGCGGCGTGCACTGCATGGCGCCAGACTATCTCAGCCATCAGCTCGACATCAGCCTAAGCAATTTGGGGCTGGAAACCATCGATGTCTACTACCTGCACAACCCGGAGGTGCAGTTGGAGCACGGCGTTGAGCCGGCGCGTTTTCTGGCACGCCTGGAAGCGGCCTTCGCCCGGCTCGAAGAGGAGGCCCGCGCCGGGCGCATACGGGCCTACGGCGTTGCCTCCTGGTCCGGCTTGCGCGCGGATGAAAACGAACGCAACTATCTGCCGCTCTTTCGGGTGGTCGACGCGGCCCACGCTGCCGGCGGCGCAACGCATCGGTGCCGCTTTCTCCAGTTCCCGTACAACATGGGCATGATGGAGGCGCTGATCAAGCAGAATCAATATGTCGATGTGACGCGCACCAATGGTGAACGTGAACGCGTGCAAATGGCCCTGCTGGCGGCTGCGGTCCAATCGGGAATGGTTGCGATCACGTCAGCAACGCTCCTCCAGGGGCAGATTCAGGGCCGCGCCCCCGACGCTCTGCGCCGCAAGCTGGGTGACCTCTCGACCGATGCCCAGTTTGCGCTGCAACTCAGCCGCAGCACGCCGGGCGTCACCACAGCGCTGGTCGGCATGAGCCAGCCCGCCCACGTGACGGAAAACCTGGCGGCAGCGCAGTTACCGGCCATCGAGCCAGAGGAGTTCTTTCGCATGTTTCGGATTGATGGTCAAGGAAGCGCCTCGACGGGACAAGATCTCTCGGTGTAGGAAGCCGAACCGGCGTAGGCTCTGTTGACATTTCGAAAACCACCTACTTTGCGCCTGGCACGTCCCCGGCACGGGCGGCAGAATATCCGATTGGCAGACTTGTAGGCGCCCGTGCCGGGGACGTTACGACCAAATGTCAACGGAACCTAGTCCAGCCTGGCGGGAATGGTCCCTAATCCTGGGCTTACTTGTCCACAAGTCGGCAGAGAAAGCACAACGGAACAGCCCGGGCATTCGAAAGCGAGAACGCCGGGCATGAATGCTTGCGCCGGCAGGATGCGCCCCACGCAACGGAGCTTCGATAGCGACGACTGAAACCGAAATTTCGACGAGAGCATGACTTTCATGGATGGGACCGCCTTTGCCATAGATGCGACCGCCTCTGCCTTCGACAGGCTCAGGCGACGGCTACCCTGAAGCACTGGCTGAGCCTGCTTGGACTGAGCCTGTCGAAGTGTCGAAGCCGGGTCTACGACTACAGCCGGCAAAACGAATGATCTCGTCACACCTTCAGTTTAGTTCGACTGATGGGGCGCTGCTGGCTAGGCCTGTCGTATACGCCGTTGCTGTAGCCAGTTGCGCATCAAGACGAGCAGCATGATTAGTACCAGGACATGCTCAAAAGTCGCAAACCAAATGCCGCCCCGCGCCGGATCCCAGTAGCTGATGGGGCTATAGAAACGAGTTTCCCAGTCGAAGGGGAAGAAGATCAGCGGCCCATCGTTATAGTGCGTTGGGATATCAATGAGGGTGTGAAGCGTGCAGCCCAGACCAAACCAGAAGAGCGCGGCGCCCCATTTGCGGCCCGTACGCCAGGCCAGATAGCCCGCCATCATGTAACTTACCGTGAGGATCGGTGCGTGGAACAGATTGTGGGCAAAGATCACGCCCGGATCGTTAAAAAAAAGATCATCGAACAGAATACCGACACTTGATTGACCTGAATCGCCACCGGGAGCCAGCGAGCGCCCGGCCAGCAGGTCAACGATGACGAAGTAGATCGTGAGCAAAATCAGTGCCAAATCGGGCGCAATCGAGCCAAAAAGAAGCGCATTCGTGCTGACTGCCGGCAGGGTGGATGAGGTGGCAGCGGTCTGGCTGTCAATTCCGTCATCGACCGTCTTACCATGTGCGGATAAGGCAGCCAGGGTCGGATCCGCGGCTTGCTGGCGTTTTACTTGACGAGCGAGTAGAGCGCCAATGATGAAATGGGTGTAGGTCTGCATGCGATTCGCTTAACGGCGGTGACGGGTACTGTACAACATAGTGGGGGATCAAGGCGGGAGCGGGACACAAAAAAGTCAGGCTTCTGGCAGAAGCCTGACTTCAGATTCGTCCAGCGCGCGATTTAGACCGATTTAGGCAGGAAGTAGATCAATGCGCCACCGATTACGAGGTGCATAATCTCTAGAAAGACGATCATGGACGTAGGCGCGCCGGGCAGTGAAAAGGGCGTGAAGGCCATGCCGATTAAGACAATCACGGCCAGAATGGTAAACCAGCGATTGGCCAACGGCTTGAGCATCAAACGACTCAAGATCAGGTAACCAATCGTACCGGCGATGGCGCCAACCAGCGTGACGATAATGACCGGTACGAGCGTAATCGGCTGGCCGGCAGGGTTGAGTACGGTCTCGGGAAAAGCGCCCATCGCCGAACCGATGAAGTAGAGAATAGCGTTGACGACAACGCCGATAACGCCTGCAATCGCGCCATTCTTGATCACGCCGCCAACCGATGGCTTGGCGTCAAGTGGGGAACGAACTTCGGTCGACATAGCCTGTTTTCTCCTCAGATGAATGCTGCGATGGTGTGGGTATAAGACCTACGTTCATTAATCTATGTTAAGTTCAATTCCAAAAAAGTGAGAGAGCTTTCTATTGATGAAAACCAATGTCGAAACGCTCAATGAGTATCAGCGTGAATCACGCCAGACATGGAGCCTCATCCATACCGACCACCCGATCGTCTACCCGACGCTGGGATTGGTCAACGAAGCGGGCGAGCTGGCCGGCAAGGTCAAAAAAATCTTCCGTGATAAGGATGGTGCAATCGGTGAAGAGGAGCGGGAGGCGCTCAAGTACGAACTGGGTGACGTCCTCTGGTATCTGGCTCAGATCGCAACCGAGCTGGACCTGACGCTCGACGAGGTGGCGGTCGCCAACCTGACCAAGCTCTCCTCGCGCCAGCAGCGCGGCGTCATCGGTGGTGATGGTGACGACCGATAGATCCCGCTGACGTTCGGTCGAAAGGTCCCCGACACGGGCGGCAGAATATCCGGTTTGCGGACTTGTAGGCGCCTGTGCCGGGGACGTGGCAGGCGCTAAGGCGGTGGTTTTCGAGACGTCAGTAAAGGCAGTAGCATGATAGAAGACGGATCTACTCTGCACTCACATAGCGTACGCGATAGATGACGCCGCTGGCATAATCACCAAAGACCAGATTCCCATTCGGGCCCGTGTTCATGCCCAGTGGTCGATCCAGCCCGCTGACGAAGTCGGACGGCGTCGCCCGGTAGGTCATGCCGTCGACCGTCACTTCCTCCGTCAACGCCATGTGTTCCACCGTATGACCGACGATCTCCTCGTCGAACACCTCACCAAAGAGCGTGGTGTAGAAGGTGCGATAGGCTGGCGGCCACGCGGGGTTGTCAATATATGCCAGACCGCTGGCGCTGGCATGGGGCGTGGCCGGATAGACCGGGCCGCTGAAGGGCTCGCCATCCGTCTCGCCTGCGGCGACCGGGCCAAACTGATCTGGGAAACCATAGTCATGGCCCCAACGAATGTGATTCACTTCGTCGGGCGCATCGTTGAAGTCGGGGCCGTTTTCGCTGGCAAAGAGCTGCCAGGCCGTTTCGCCATCGGGCACGGACAGGTCGACCGGCACCGCGCCGAACGCAACCATGTAGGCGTTACGATTGCCGCGGCTGACAACTTCCAGATCATCGCGGCCCTCACCCGCCCGCGGGAAGCGAAGTACTGTTGCGCTGAGTTCGCCGCCTACTTCCAGATCACCCGTGGAGCCCAGTCCAAAGTAGATCCAGGCGTAGGCATCTTCCCCCGAGAAGGGATCGACGCCGGGGTTCCAGGCCAGACCGTTGTTCTGGTGACGCCCCCAGGGCAGACCATCAATACGTAACTCGCGCACGTCGGCAGCGCCATCACCGTCGCTGTCCAGCGTCCGATAGAGCTGGCCTCGCCCGCCCACCCAGACCGCGCCGTCTACTGGATCATAGAGCAGGCCGACGACCTCAGCATAACCGTGATCGTAGAGGCGCCGCTGATCGTAGAGGCCGTCGCCGTCGCTGTCTTCATACCACCAGATGCGCCCGTTTTGCAGGCTGACCAGCATGTCACCGTCGGGCGTAAAGTCGATCTGCGTATTCTCCTGCAGGCGGTCGGCAAGCGCCTCCACGACAAAGCCGTCCGGCACGGTAAGGCCCGCGGCCAGGGTGGTTGCCCCGTCACCGACAGTCACGTCTTCGTGCCAGGTCGGCACGAAGCGCAACTCATCGATCTCCAGGGCGCCGCTCATGTCCGCCCATTCGAAGACGATCTCCAGATAGCGCAGGTCGTCCAGTTGGGGTGCAACGCCCTCTACGGTACGAACCTCGCGCAGAGGGATATGGAGTTCATGCCAGGCTTCGTCCAGGCCATAGTGATCGAGGATCACGGCTACGCGCGTGCCGGCGCCGTCGACCAAATAGAGTCGAGGCGTGAGATCGCCTTCGGCGCGAGCGCGTAGACGTAGCGTCTCGTTGCCATCCAGTTGGTTGGCTGTAGGATCAAGAGGCAAGGACCAGCGCGCAAAGATACCGGCGTTGGTTTCGGTTTCAATGCGCGTGACGCCGTTCTCCTGCCGACAGGTCAACACTGCCTCTGGCGAGCCGTCACACTGCGCCTGCTCCTCCGTCAAGGCCAGCAAATTACCGTTCGATGCCGACGTGGCCCGATTGAGCTGGTCAGGCGCTACGGTGTAGGTTGCAATGGGTGTGGGGGCCGGCAGTGGTTGGCTGTTGCACCCGGCCGCCAAGAGGACCGCCAGTAGTAACAGGCCGACAGACCAGTGTGGCACCTGCTTCATCATCGTCGTGAGCCCCCGATTGTGGCGCAAGCATCACTTCTGCTTTTTTACCCAGGGATCGAGCGCGTCGCGCAGGCCGTCGCCGGCTAGATAGATGCCTAGGGTCGTCAGGAAGATAAAGATGCCTGGCGTGATCACAAGCCACGGCGCGTCGGTGAAGTTACCGAGCGAGCCTTGCATCATATTACCCCAACTCGGTCGAGGCGGCCCAATCCCTACGCCCAGATAGCTTAGTCCGGCCTCGACGAGAATAGCGCCGGCCACGCTAAAGATAGCCGTGACGATAATGATTGAGGCCGTATTGGGCAGAACGTGACGTAGCATAATCCGTAGGGGCGAACTGCCAACGGCGCGACTCGCCATGATGTAGTCACGCTCGCGGACAGAGAAGATCTGCCCGCGTACCAGGCGCGAAACACCCATCCAGCTAAAAATGCCGATCAGGAAGGCAAGCCCTTCAGGCCCAGGCGTATAGATGCTCGACAGGATAATCAGGAGGAAGAGGAGTGGGATACTCCCGAGCGTCATGATGATGGCGTTAATGACGTCATCGATCATGGTTGTGGCGTAGTAGCCGCTGACGAGTCCCATGAAGACGCCGATCGTGAGCGAAATAAGCGATACCCAGAAGCCGATCCGGAGGGAAATTCGCCCGCCGTAGAGGCCGCGCGTCAGCACATCACGGCCGGCCTCATCGGTTCCCATCCAGTGACAGACTCCCGGGCCCGAGCCGGTGCACTCGCGAACACCGGCAAAGGACGACTGAAAGATTGTCGGCCAGAGCGACCAGGCGCAATTGCTATCACTCTCGCAGGTACGCGTAAATTCTTGAAAGATGGGCCAGGCCTCTTCAGCCCAGGTGGGCGGTTCGCCACGTTCGCGCAGATTAGTGTCGAGCGGATCAAAACCGAGGATGTTGTTCCCGATCCATGGTGCAGCGAGGGTGATGGAGACCATGAAGACGATGAGGCAGATGCCGAAAACCGTAATCTTATCTGACCAAAGCTTAGCCCCGACCATGGCCCAGTAGCTACGCGCCTTGGTCGGCTGTGCCACATCGACTCGTTTTGCAGATGAAAGTGTAAGCGTTCCCTGTGCCATTGTGACCTACCGTTTCCCATAGCGTACGCGCGGGTCAACAAACCCATAGAGGATGTCGACCATCAGCACGCCGATAATGCCAAGGAACGAGCTGATGACAAAGAGCGCCATCATGACTGGATAGTCCCGGGCGTTGACGGCGGCAATGAACAGGCGCCCCATGCCGGGCCAGGAAAAGACCATCTCCAGCAGTACGGAGCCGGAAAGGAAGATTAGAAAGATTCCGCTGAGGCCGGTGACAAAGGGCATTAACGCATTGCGCAAGACGTGGTGGGTGATCACGCCATATTGCGACAGACCCTTGGCGCGTGCAGTGCGCACGTAATCCTGATTGAGCACGTCCAGGATCTCAAAACGCAGGATGCGCGAAATGGTGATCCACCCACCCGTCGCGCCGATCACTGCCGGCAGGATCAGATGGTGGAGCCGATCCATGAACGAAGCGTCGCCGATGGTATACATGCCACCCAGCGGCACCCAGCCCAGATAGCCGCCCAGTACGATCAGCAGCAACAGTCCAAGCCACCAGTCAGGCACCGTATTGATCGTTATTGTCGTCACCCGGATGATGTTATCCGGCCAGCGTCCACGGGTCAACGCGGCGATGATCCCCAGCGGAATGCCTACGATGACGCTCAGCAACAGGCTGGCAAAGCCCAATGTGAAGGTTGCCGGTATGCGCTGCACGATCAGATCGGTGACTGACTCGCCCTTAAAGGAAAAGGAGCGACCGAAATCAAGGCGGACGATCCCCCTTGCGCACCGGTTCTCATTGGCCAGACACTGTCCGCTGCGCCAGCTTGCAGCTTGGGGCAGCCAGTCTTCGCCCAGAAGCCACGCGACATACTGGACGGGAATCGACCTATCGAGCCCATAGAGGCGCTCGAGCTGCACCAGGTCTTCACTGGAACTGGTTGGATCATCGTCCAAAAACTGGAGCGGTCCGCCCGGCGCGAGCTGATAGACGCTAAATGAAATTAGCGTAGCGATCAGCAGCAGAAGAAACGATTGAATTGCACGACGAATGATGTAACGAGTCATGAACTGTCTATCTGAGCGAACGTAAGGAATTTTGGCAGTGAAGGAATCAGAGCACGGACTCTTCGCATCAATCCTTCATTGCAGGGCATTGACTATGAAGTCGGGCTTCTCGCAGAAGCCCCACTTCTGCATCCGTCTTATTCTCCGCTGTCCTCACGGATATACCAATCCTCGAGATTCCAGCCTATCCCCAGCGGCTTGGGGTCGATCCCTTGAACCCGGTTGTTCTGACCGCTCCAGGATTTGTTGTAGAAGAGGAAGACGTAAGGCGCCTCGTCGGCAATGATGCGCTGAATTTCCGCGTAGTGCTCTTTGCGAAACTCCGTATCGTAGCTCTTGCCGGCCTCTTCAAAGAGCGCCTCCACATCCGGGTTGATATAGGCGACCGAATTCAGGTTGGGAATGCTCTCTTCGGCCCAAATGGTGTACATGATGTGAGGCTCGATCGTCGCACGCCAGCCGCCGACAAACATATCCCATTCGGGCTCGACCGCGTCGGTCGCGTCGAGGAAGCTGGCCCACTCCAGAGCCTGGATCTGGACGTCAATACCGATTTGGCGCAGGAAGTCCTGAACCGTTACGGCAATGAGCTCACGCGTCTGGCTCGTGTTGGGGCCAAAGAGGAGCTGCAACTGCAACTGCTCGCCGTCTTCCGTCAGCATCTCATTGCGGTCCGCATCATAAGTGTAGCCGGCCAGTTCGAACTCGGCGATCGCCTGCTCCGGATCGTATGGGTAGCATTCAACGTCATCGCTGTAAGCCCAGGAGGTCTCCGGGAAGATGGAACAGAGGCGCTTCGCCTGACCGAGCATGACCTCATCCGTCAGCAGCTGCTTGTCGATGGCGTAGTTGATGCCGCGGCGTACGTTCACGTCACCCGTGGGATACCCTTCACGCGTGTTGAGCCCGATGTAGCTCCACGATGCGGCAGCCGGCCACCATTCGTAGACCGTGATGTTGTCGAGGCTGCGCGCCTCTTCCAGGTTCTCCGGCGTGATAGAGCCGGTGTCACTTTCGCCACTCCTTAGCTTCTGGTAGGCGATATCCTGATCAGGCACGATTTCTTCAATCTGCCGGGTCATGTTGGGACTGCCCTTATACCAGTAGGAATCGTTCGCTTCGTAGATGGAGAATTGGTCCCGTCGCCACTCCTCAAGCTGATAGGGTCCCGAGACAACGGAGGGTGAGTTGATTTCCGGATTGGTCTCCGGGTCACTCCAGTCAAGATCTTCCCAAACATGCTGCGGAAGGGGCGTAATCAGCCCCGAAATTTGACCGAGCGCAGGCGCATAGACCTCATCAATCTTCACCTCAAGCGTGTAATCGTCCAGCGCTTCATAGCTCGTGATGAAGGCCAACTGTGAGCGGTAGGGAAACCCATTGTCAGGATTGTTGGCCTGGTCAAAGGTCCACTTGAAATCCTGGGCCGTAATCGGCTCGCCATCACTCCACTCCATGCTCTCCCGCAGCTTAAAGGTGAAGGTCAGCCCATCCTCGGAAATGGTGTAGCTCTCTGCCATGTTGGGGATGTAGTCCAGCGTCTCTTCGTCCAGGCGGAGCAAGCCAGACGTGTAGACGGAAGCCTGCGCCGAGCTGGATGCAGAATCAGTGGTCAGATAGGGATGAAAATTGACAAAATCAGCCGTCGCAACGCTGCGATACTCGCCGCCCTGCAGCGTGGCGTCACGCGGCGTCGTCACATCTTCATCACTCGTCACGCTGATGCCGGCTTCCACACGTCCCTGGGCAGCGCCAGATTCCTGTACTGCTTCGTTTTCTTCTGCTGCCTCTGCTTCCGTTGCCTCGTCCGCTTCTTCAGCCGGCGCTTCTGTTGGCGCCGCGTCGGCTTCGGTGGTCGTGCTCTCTTCGCTAGCGCCGCCGCCGGCGGGCGCAGCAGGTCGGCCACAGCCCACGACCAACAAGGCCACGATGACGAGAAGGCCGAGCAGCCAAAACCGGCGGGTCGAAGAAGATTTAATCATACATTTCCTCCAAATCATGGATGAATGACGTAACGTATTTGGATAATGGCTATTACCAGAAGGTTAGTCGGTAAAGCGTAATACAGTATGAGAAAATCGTTAGGATTTCCTGTGAATGAAAGGACTGAATGGAAGCGCACAAGACTCCCGCGACGACATCCGGACCGTTCACAGCGCGGTACAGTAGCGCGCTTGACACCGATTCAATGTCAGGGCGTGAATTATCGTATCAGACGATGAAGAGAAGCGAGAGCGTGGTGGGGTCACCCTCTGTTTTTCAACGTTGGATCGAGTGCGTCGCGCAATCCGTCGCCGATGAGGTAGAAAGCCAGGACGGTTAGCGTGATGAAGATACCGGGCCAGATCAACAGATGGAGCGCCTGCGGTTCGCCCGTCACCGGGTCGATCAGGAAAAGAAAGTTGCGGGCGCGGTTGAGCATGTTGCCCCACGTGGCGGTCGGCGGCTGGATCCCCAGCCCCAAAAAGCTCAGAATCGACTCAACCAGGATCAGGCTGCCCACGTCAATTGCCGTAATGACAACGATCACAGGGATACTGTTGGGAATCACGTGGCTGCGCATGATGCGCCGATTCGTGGCGCCGATGGAGCGGGCCGCAAGCGTATAGTCCAGTTCCCGCACGCGGAAGACCTGGCCGCGCATGAAGCGGGCCGTGCCAAACCAGCCCAAAAACCCCAGAAAGAGGGTGAGGACCAGCGGGCTCGGTGAATAGATGGCGACGATGATAATGAGCAAATAGATCGTGGGAATCGAGACGATGGTGTTGATAAACCACATGATCGAGTCGTCTACCCACCCGCTGAAATAGCCGGCAATGGTTCCAACTGTCACCCCGAGGATAAGAGCGATCGTGGCTGCAACCACCGCTATCGTCAGGCTGACCCGGCCCCCGTAGAGCAGGCGCGCCAACTGATCACGGCCAAGTTGGTCGGTGCCCAGCCAGTGACGTGCGCCGCCTGACTCGTAGAGCATCACCGGCGCGGTGATATCGTCCATCCCCAACTGCCACCTGATGTATGGTCCAAAATAGGGCTGTTGGAATGCGTTCTCCGGATTGGTCACATTGGGGCCCACGCCAACCAGCGTATTGGTGATGGGGCCGGCAAAAGCCGTAATCAATGCCAAAAATAACAAATAGCCAATCGCGACCAACGTCAGTTTGTCCCGGCGCAGGCTTTGCAGGGCCATGCTCCAGTAACTTTGCGGTTTGCGGCGCAACTGTGGCGCATTGGCGAGCGGGGAAGCAGCAGTCGGGGCTTCGACCGTGGGTTGATTGACACTCATGGCAAAACTCCTACTCCAACCGCACGCGCGGATCAACCACGCCGTAAAGAATATCTGAGAGCAGATTGCCCAGAATGGTCAGAAAAGCAAAAAACATGCCCGCCCCCAACACCAGCGGATAGTCGCGTTGGAAGACTGCATTGAGCGTCAACCGCCCCATGCCGGGCCAGGCGAAGACGGTCTCGACCACCACCGCGCCGCTGAGCACGCCCAGGATCGCCGGACCCAGCAGCGTCATCAGCGGGATCAGCGAGTTACGAAAGGCGTGGACGAAATAGGTGGATGTGTAGCCCAATCCCTTGGCTTTGGCGGTGCGGATGTAATCGGTGTTGATCACCTCCAAGGTCTCCGTGCGCATGACGCGACTGAAGATGGCGATGCCGCCCAGCGCCAGCACAAAGGCCGGCATGATCAAGTGACGCAACCGGTCGACCAGGTCAAACTCTTGCGTCAGCGAGACGGTCTGGCGTCCTCCCGTGGGCAGCCAGCCCAGCATGACCCCAAAGACAAAGATGAGCATAATGCCCATCCAGAAAGAAGGCACGGCTTGGCCCACGACCGATGAGAAGCGCACGGCGTTATCGAAAAGTGAGCCGCGATAAACTGCACTCAAGATGCCCAAGGGCACACCAATGACCAGCGCCAGGAGCAGGCTGGCGATGCCGAGCTCCAGCGTCGCCGCCATGCGCTCAACCAGCCGATCCCAAACGGGCTGATTGGTCTGCAAACTCATGCCCAAGTTCCCGCGGATCACGCCGCCGCCGCTGTCGCAGGCTGTTACATTCGCGGCCGCAAGGTAGGTGCAACGTCCCCCGTTGGCCTCGAGCTCTGCGACTTGATCGCCTTGACGAAAGGCCAGGCCCGTAAACCAGCGCACATACTGCACCGGCACCGGCTGATCCAGGCCAAGCTGGCGGCGCAAGGTGTCCAGCGCCTCCTGCTCCACATTAGGATCAAAGTTGTACATGGTGATTGGATCGCCCGGCGCGGCATAGGCCAAAAAGAAACTGATAATGCTGACACCTATCAGCGTAGGAATCGCTTGAAGGAGTCGGCGAAGGATGTATCTTGTCATGGATAAGACCTACCCGAACAAAGGAGATAATGGCGAGTGCCTCACCCTGCTTCGCCTCCTACACGGAGGCTTCGCGTCCCTCTCCAAAATTTGGAGAGGGACCGCCGTGGCGCATTAGGCGTCACGGCAGGGTGAGGCATCCAAAGCTTTGCTTACGGCGCCAGAGTCGTATCAGACCAGGTCTCGATATTCCACTCGAAGCTCCATTCGCCCGGATCGATACCGGCCCAGTCGGCGCTGTAGCCGGTGTTGCCAATTGAGCCGCTCACGAAGAGATACGGAATCTCGTCATGAATGATCTGCTGGATTTCCTGATAGTACGGGGCGCGATCTTCCGGCGCACAACCGGGGATGCTCACGCCTTCCTTGAGCAACTCGTTCACGCGCTCGTTCTGGAAGGAGACGAAGTTGAAGCTGCTGCCGGGCACGTCGTTTTCCGTGTGCCAGAAGCTCTCGTCGTTGGGGTCGGTGCCCAGACCGGTCCAGCCAATGATGACCATGTCGAAGGTCTGGCCCAAGAGCTGGTCGACCAGCGTGCCAAAGTCGATGGCCTCGAAGGTGATGTCAAAGCCCAAGGCGTTGAGCTGATCCTGCACCAGCACGCCCATATCTTCACGGGTGGTGTTGCCGGCGTTGGTCATGAGCGAGAGCGAAAGGGTCTGGCCGTCGCGATCACGCACGCCATCGCCATCGCTGTCGATCCAGCCGGCCTCGTCCAGAATCTGAGCGGAGAGTTCCGGATCGTAGGCATAGGGCTCAATGCTCGGATCGTGTGCCCATTCCACCGCAGGCAAGACGTTGGAGGCAATCGGGTAGCCCTGTCCCAGGTAGACATTGTCGATAATCGACTGGTAGTCCAGCGCATGGGCCATGGCCAGGCGTACGGCATGCTCGTTGAGAATCGGATGCGGGTCCTGCTCGATCAGGTTGCCCTCTTCATCCTGGCCGGGCTGCGGGTTTTCCGGATCGGCCAGGTTGAGACCGACATAAATATAGCCGTCGTCCCGGGCGTTGAAGCGGTTCAGGCTGGGATCGCCGTCAACCGTAGCGATCTGCTCGGGCTGGATGCCGGTCACGTCGACCTCGCCGCTCTGCAGCTGAGCCAGGCGGGCGCCGGGATCGGGCACGATGCGGAAGATCTTGCCGTCCATGTTGGGCGCGCCTTGCCAGTAATCTTCGTTGCGCACCAGAATGGTGTTGTCGTCACGCGCCCAGCTCTGGAAGACGAAGGGACCGGCGCTGACGGCGGGCTCTTCATTCAGCGGGCTCGTCATGATGTCGCTAAAGTCGTCAGCGTAAAGGTGGCTGGGCAGCCAGCCAAGACCGAGGTTGTTCAGGCCATCGCACTGAACTTTGTCGAAGGTCACCTCAATCGTGAGCGGATCGATCACCTCGATGCTCCCGATGCCTTCCAGGTTAGACTTGCGCACCGTCTCCACGTTGTCACTGGCAATGGCATCGTAGGTAAACTTGAAGTCATCGGCCGTGATCTGCTCGCCGTCGCTCCAGAAGATGCCGTCGCGCAGGTTGAAGGTCCAGACCAGGCCATCGTCAGAGACATCCCAGCTTTCCGACATAGAGCGCTCGGGCACAATCGCGCCGGAGAAGGGGTCGGTGGCGATCAGGCCGGGGAAAAGCAAGCCGTAGACGTCGCTGCTCGAGGCATCCGCGCCCAGAATCGGGTTGAGCGTCGATGCATCGGCCGAGGTTGCCTCCGTCCAAACACCGCCGCGCACGGCCTCGCCGCCCCCCGGGGCGGCAGCCTCGCTCACCGCAGCGGCTGCTTCACCGGCGGCCGCGGGCAAATCTTCCGGCGCAATGGCCGTCGGTTGGGCGCAGGCGCTGAAGAGCAGTGCGCTCACCAGCAACAGCGTCAGGATTGTTAATCGTTTATTCGTCATGGGCAGGCTCCTTGCATACCAAAATTTAAAAATCACGCAATCAAGAATTGTAGACAGCACAACTTAACCGGACATGAAGCGCAGATAAAGGTGTAGACAATAGACGCTGGATCAGCAGTGCTGCGGGCTCGTTGGCGCTGCTACTAGGATCGTTGACATTTCGATAACCACCGACTTTACGCCTGCAACGTCCCCGGCACGGGCGGCGACCAGTCTGCTAATCGAATATTCTGCCGCCCGTGCCGGGGACGTTACGACCAAACGCCAACGGGACCTAGTTCAGGCTGACAGTCACTGGCTGATCAATTCCTTCTCGATACGATTTCGTTCTGCCGGTGACAGTCAGGTTACGCTATCAGCGTGACAAGCCTCGCCGATTAGAGTAATCCAAAGGTTCCCGTAGTCGTCCGGCTGATAGCCGGACCTACAAACCATAGGGCCAGCGCCGGTTGGGCTTGCTTGAAAGTTAGCAGCTTCCCGCAAGATAAACCAAGCCGGCTTTGGCGTCAACACGCAAATGGGCACTGACGGCGTTGAGAATCTCTGATCCGACAACGGTGTCAGTGCCCGGTATGCTCTTCGGCCAACCCCTGGGTCAAGCCGGTTCGAGTTGGTTACATACCTTCCTGGGCCGCAGGATCAATCGACCAGCGGTAGAAGTACGAGTAGTCACTGTAGATGCGGTCCAACCAGGGCTTCTGCACAACGTTTCGCGTATAGTAGAAGATCGGGATGATCCCGGCAATATCATCTACAAAGAGCTTTTCAGCCTCTTGGTAGAGTCCGAGTTGCTCTTCAGGCGAAGCGGTCTGTGCGGCAAAAGTTAGATCGGTGAATTCCTGCACGGCGTCACCGATCTGAGGGTCATCAGCCTTGATGAGGATTTCGTTATTGCCGGCGACAGGATTGAAGACCTCGTGAATCCAGTTGTTGGCGTGTGGATAGTCCGCGCACCAGGATAGACGGAAGACATCGGGCTTGCCTTCCAGCGGTGCGGGGGGATCCAAAGAGTCGAGATAGACGCCCCATTCCTGAGATTCGATCAAAATCTGAAGCTGGGGGAAGGCCGCGGTCCACATCGCCTGAATGGCCTGGGCAATCTTGGCGTTGTTCTCCGACGTATTGTGCCCCAGCGTCAGGCTCAAACCTTCACCATCCGGGTAGCCCGCCTCAGCCATCAATTCTTGGGCCATTTCCAATGCGGCCGCGTAGCCGGTTCCGCCGGCGTCCTCGGGCAATGCCCAAGGGGCTACTTCAGGATTGCCAGCCGGTGAGCCATAGTTGAGTGGGTTGGTAAAGGCATTGGCCTCAATCTGACCGCCCTTCAAGATGCTATCGACCAGCGTCGAACGGTCGACAGCCATGGAGAGGGCGCGCCGGACATTGACATCGCTGACCGCTTCTTTTTCGGTGACAAAGCCATAGTATTCCGTGCAGTTGCGCGGCACATTGACGTACTGATCACCGAAATCACCCGCAAGCGCTCGATCCATCATGTCGAGCGGAATGCCGGAGTTATCAAGCTCATTGTTCTCGAACATGGCAAATTCTGTTGAGACTTCCTCAATCATTACGAAGTCGATGGCATCCAGATTGCCGGCCTCGTCCGCCATCTCGGTCCAGCCGAACCAATTGGGGTTGCGTTCCAGGCGCAAACTGTCTTGGTGGATCCATTCCGTCATGACGAAGGGGCCGTTGGTGCTGATATTGCCTGGCTCAGTCCACAGATCACCATACTCCTCAATGTCCCAGCTTGGCAACGGGCGCGCAACCCACATACTGGCAATCTGCGGGAAGAAACCGGCGCCATAGGTCAAAGTAAACTGTACCGTGGCATCATCCAGCGCTTCCACGCCGACGTCCGCAACATCACCCTCACCGGTGTTGGCTTCCGCGCAACCGGCAATGACATAGAGTACATAAGCATAGTCGGAGGCGGTTTCAGCATTACAAGTTCGCTGAACGCCGTAGACGATATCATTGGCATTGACGAGACGGGGATTGCCGTCTTCATCTAAAACCGGTTCAATTTCGCCGGAATCGACATTGTACTTGACCCACGGCACATCCGTACGCATGGTGAAGGTCCAGACGGTCTGGTCTTCACTTGCTTCCCAGCTTGTGGCAAGGAATGGCGTTGCTTCTTGCGTGTCAGGATCGAGTTCCGTCAGGCCGAGAAACAACTCATTGATCACGTTGATCGACGCGACATCGGTTGCCAGCGAGGGATCCAACGACGGTGGCTCAGTCCCCAGGTTATGGCGCAGGGTGACCGGACCCTCGGCCGCCATGGCAGCGTCACCGGAATCGGCGGGCGCGGGCGCGGCCGGCGCCGCACAGGCGCTGAAGAGCAGTGCTGAAATGATCAGCAACGCAAAGGCAATGAATCGCTTACTATGCATAAACTTCTCCTTTTTCCTGTACATGATGGTGTAAACGGATGGTACAGAAGTAACCTTTTGAAGTCGTGCAGACAAAGACCCAACAGATAACGCCCAAATCAGTACAGTAAAAATCGCGCAAAAAGGAGCATCATCAGTGTTCCTGATCATGCTCCCTAGCGTTCGTCGTTTTCCTTATACTGATCCGAGCAGGGTCATCACGGCTCCTTGCTTGACACGATCGGGGTAAACAAGATAACTCAGTCGCTTAGACGCGGGTCAAAGGCATCGCGCAGGCCATCACCCAAGAAGTTAAAAGCCAGCGTGGTCAGGGTCAACGCAAAGGCAGGTACAAAGACGTTGAGCGGCGCAACGCGCATGGCCTGATAGGTTTCAGAAATCATGATACCCCAACTGGGCGTCGGCGGGTTAGCGCCTAAGCCGATAAACGAGAGGAAGGCCTCGAGCAGAATATAGCCGGGAATTGCCAGCGTTTCGGCCACGATGCAGGGGCCGAGGATATTGGGCAGTATATGCCTGCGAATGATGCGCGCGTCGTTGCTGCCGACAGAGCGAGATGCTTCCACAAATTCCTTGCGCTTGAGAGAAAGCGTTTGGCCGCGTGCGATACGTGCCATGCCGAGCCAGTTGATCAAACCAATCGCCACAAAGACTAAGAAGATACCACCCATGGCCTGGTCCAGCTCGATGATCCAACGGGCCACAGGATTGGTCGTGTCAGCTGCCGAGAGCGCCTTGAAATAGACCTGCATCAAAATGATAAAAATAATCAGCGGGAATCCATAGAGGAAGTCTACGAAGCGCATCATGGCATTGTCACGTGCCGGAGAACCGTAGCCGGCAATCATCCCGTAGATTACGCCGACAATCAGGCTCACAGTGGCGGCAATAAGGGCTACAGCCAAAGAGATTCGTGTACCATAAAGCGCGCGACTTAGGTTGTCACGCCCCAGATAATCGGTGCCGAGAATGTAGAATTTGCCTTCCTCTGTGCGCGTAAAGGCTGGGGCATTCGTGTTGGCAAAGTCCACTTCAGCATAGTGATATGGCGCAATCAACGGCTGTGCTTCTGCACCTGTAAACCAGGTAAAGACGGCTGTATCAACAAAGATTGCGATGAAGATCATCACGACGATTACGAAGAAGCCGGCCACGGCCATCTTGTTCTTGCGCAATTGGCGAATGGCATCGCCGGTTGGAGTACGTCGTTTTGTGGTAGGCGCTTTGATATCTTGGCCCACGGTCAGGCTTCCTGCCGCCATAATAATCAGTCCGATCTAAAACGATGTGGTACGAGCAACAGATGCAAATCGCATCAAAGTCGTCATGAGCTGGATGTTCACGGTTGCCACGATCATGGTGGATGTTCGGATCAATCGTAGCGAATACGCGGATCAAGCCAGGCGTAAGCGATATCCACGCCAATATTGGCCAGCACCAATCCGACGGAGTAAATTAGCGTAGTACCAAGGACAATCGGGTAGTCGCGATTGGTCACGCTCGTTACAAAAAATTCGCCCATCCCAGGAATGCCAAAAATGCGCTCGACCACGAACGAGCCGGTGACGACGCCAATCAGCAGTGGACCGAAGACGGTCACCACAGGAATCATGGAATTCTTCATGGCATGGCGCATGATCACGCCGTACTCGTTAAGTCCCTTGGCCCGGGCGGTGCGAATATAGTCTTCCCGGATCGTCTGCAGCAGGCTGGCACGAGTCAGGCGCGCAAAGGTGGCCGAAAAGGCCGTGCCCAATGTAATGACGGGCAAAATGGCATGGCGCCAAAAATCAACCGTCATGGGCGGGAACCAGCCAAAATAGAACTCTTTATAGTTGGCGCCCCATCTTGCAGCCGGCAGCCAGCCCAGCTGCACAGCAAATATATAGATCAGTAACGGCCCCAAGACAATGTTGGGAATGGAAACGCCCAGAATGGCGACAAATGAACTCGAGTAGTCGATCCATGTGTTCTGCCTGAGCGCGGCGAAGATGCCCGCAGGAACACCGATGATGATCGCTAATAGAATCGAAAGAAGTCCCAATTGCAGAGAAATAGGAAGCGATTCACTCATGATCTGGTTGACGCTGCGCCCGCGATAGGAGTAGGACGGGCCCAGGTCGCCGCGTACGATATCGGCCAAATAATTACCAAACTGGACATGGGCTGGTCGGTCCAGGCCATATTTGGCTTCCAAATTCTGGCGAATACTCTCCGGCAACGTCTTATCCCCCGCGCGATCAAACGGGCCACCGGGCAGAGAACGGGCCAACACAAAAGTTACCAGAATAATGCAAAATAAGACCGGAATGGAGTAGAGCAAGCGGCGAATTACATAGGCAGTCATGAGGAACTCCCAACAAGGATCCGACGAGAATGGCCGCGCATTGGGCGAAATGGCGGCACATAGGGGGCGCCGGATGGGTAGTGAATACCTAAGGCGCTATTCGCAAGGTTGCGAATAGCGCCTTAGGCTAGGGCAAAGCCGCCAAAGACGGCTTCACTCAGTCAAATCGATTACATACCTTCTTGGGCAGATGAATCCAACGTCCAGAACTCGAAGTACGGATCATCTGCATAGATGCGTTCCAGCCACGGCTTGGTGATGCGGACCGTGGTGTAGAAGTAGATCGGCAGGATCGCAGCCATATCATCAATCAACAACTGCTCGGCCTGCTTGTACAGCGCTAGAGATTCCTCAGGATCAGCAGTCTGCGCCGCAAAAGTCAGATCGGTGTACTGCGTCACCAGGTCGCCGATCGCCGGGTCGTCCGGTGTGATCATGATGCGGTTAGAGCCAGCCTCAGGATTGAAGACCTCGTGCACCCAGTTATTGGCGTGCGGGTAGTCCTTGCACCAGCCCAGGCGATAGACGTCGGGCTTGTTCTGCATGGGTGCATCATTCTCGATGCTATCCAGATAGACGGCCCATTCCTGGGTCTCGATATTTACCTGAATGTTGGGGAAGGCGGCGGTCCACATAGCCTGGATAGCCTGGGCGATGCGGGCGTGGCCTTCACTTACATTGTGGCCGATAGTCAGGCTCAGGCCGGTACCATCTTCATAGCCGGCTTCGGCCATCAGTTCCTTGGCCATTTCCAGGGCTTCGGCATAGCCGGTGCCGCCCTGCTCTTCCGTCAGCGCCCACGCAGCAACTTCAGGATCGAAAGCGACCGAGCCAAAATTGGCCGGATTTGTGAAGGAGTTGGCCGGTTGCTGGCCACCCTTGAGGATCTGCTCGACCAGGGTCACGCGGTCAACAGCCATCGACAGCGCGCGCCGCACGTTCGGATCGCTCACGGCTTCCTTCTGTGTGATAAAGCCATAGAAGTAGGTGCAGTTATTCGGCGCAATCTGACCTTCATCGCCGTACGCGCTACCTTCACCGAAAACAGAATCCATCTGGTCCTGAGGCACCTGCGAATCGTCAAGTTCGTTGTTCTCGTACATGGCGAATTCGGTCGATGCTTCTTCGATCATCACGAAGTCGTAGACATCAACATTGCCTGTGCGGGTATCTTCTTCCCAACCGGGCCAGTAGGGATTCTTGACGATCTGCATGCTGTCGTTGTGAATCCACTCAGCCACGGCGTAGGGGCCGCTGCCGACGATATTTTCGGCTTCAGTCCAGACGTCGCCGTATTCCTCGATGACCCACTGGGGCGTCGGGAAGGCGGTGGGCATGCTGACAATCTGCGGGAAGAAGCTGGCTGCGTAGACTGTGGTAATCTCGAGCGTCGCATCGTCCAGCGCGGTCACGGCCACGTCGTCGACGGCGCCTTCACCCGTGTTGGCGGCTTCACAGCCGTCGATCACGTAGAGAATGTACGCGTAGTCAGACGCGGTCTCGGCATTGCAGGCGCGCTTGATACCATATTCGACCTGGTCCGCGGTAATGAAGATAACTTCACCACTCTCATCGGTGACCTGTTCGACTTCACCGGTGTCAGCGTTGTACTTGACCCACGGAATGTCGGTGCGCAGGTTGAAGGTCCAGGTCAGACCGTCTTCGCTCACGGACCAATCGGTGGCCAGGGAAGCCTCTGCCGATGAATCTTCAGGGTTGAGGCGGGTGAGGCCAACCATAGTCGAGCGGATGACGGCGCTCGAGGTCGTGTCCGTGGAAAGGGCCGGATCGAGCGTGGGGGGCTCGGTGGCCAAGTTGTAGCGTGCGGTTACCGGGGCCATGGCCGCGGCATCAGCACCGGTGTCGCCGCCAGCCGGCGCAGCAGGGGCGGAACACGCGCTGAAGACCATGGCTGCCAGAGCCACGATCACCAGAACAACGTAGCTTCGCTTGTTCATAGAGGTACTACTCCTTTTTGGTAGCTGAGTCGCTTGCCATGCGTGGCAAGCGACAAAATGCGAATCGGTACAGCATACGAGGCGAAAAAAGACTGTACGCAATACCCAGTTGAAATATTGAGGTCGCCCTCGAGAAGCTAACGCATAGTAGCATCGAGGTCAACTGAGTGTCAATTTTTTTAGGATTTCAAATTGACAAACACACGCCAGAAGAAACACAGTTGGCGCACGGCGGACACCATCAAACTGCTGGCGGTCCACCTTGCGCACAAATCGGCTGATCTAGGCGGTAGCCTCGTCTTCAAAGAGCCAGCAGGCGACAAAGTGCCCGTCGCCGTAATCTTTGAACTCGGGGTCCTGCTCGCGACAGATGTCCATTACGCGGGGGCAGCGGGTGCAGAAGTTGCAGCCTTGGGGCGGATTAGCCGGGCTGGGCACGTCACCCTCCAGAATGATCCGCTTGCGTTCATTCTCAATCACCGGGTCCGGGATGGGCACGGCCGAGAGCAGGGCTTGCGTATAAGGATGCATGGGATTGGCGTAGAGCTCATCGCGTTCGGCCAACTCCACAATCTTGCCCAAATACATAACGGCGATGCGATCCGAGATGTGGCGCACGACGGAAAGATCATGGGCAATAAAGAGGTAGGTGAGCCCCAGCTCTTCCTGCAAATCCTCGAGCAGATTGATGATCTGGGCCTGAATCGACACGTCGAGGGCCGAAATCGGCTCGTCGCAGACGATGAACGACGGGTTCACGGCCAGCGCACGGGCCACGCCGATACGCTGACGCTGACCGCCAGAGAACTCGTGGGGATAACGGTTGACAAAATAGGGGTTGAGACCAACGATCTTCAACAACTCCTGGACGCGCTCTTGGCGCTCCTTACGGCTGTTGCCGATGTTGTGGACTTCAAGTGGCTCGCTGACGATGCTGCCCACGGTCATGCGCGGATTGAGCGATGCGTAGGGATCCTGGAAGATCATTTGCATTGCACGGCGCATGCGGCGCAGCTCTTCACCCTTGATTTCCGTGAGTTCCGTGCCCTCAAACTGGACGGTGCCGTCGGTCGGGCGGTAGAGCTGCAAGATAGCCCGTCCCGTCGTCGACTTGCCGCAACCGGACTCGCCCACCAGACCGAGCGTTTCACCCCGCCGCAGATTGAAGGTGAGGCCATCTACTGCTTTGATGGCGCCGACCTGGCGCTGGAAGAGCACCCCCTTGGTGATGGGGAAATGCATCTTGAGATCGTTCACCTGCAAAATCAGGTCTTCGGTTACCGGCGCGCCATTGGCAGTGCCTTGGATCGTTTGCGTACTCATCAGGCAGCCTCTCCACCTTCTTGCGCTTGATTTGCAACCGTCTCGACGTCATCTACCACCACGTCAACTTCTGCGCCCGAAATGTCAACCCAACAGGCGGCCCGGTGATCAGGGCCAACCGTCTCCAAAACGGGGTTTTCTTCCCAACACTTATGCTCTTCACTGGCAAACTCACAGCGAGGCGCAAAGGGACAGTGAGTCGGCGCTTCAAGCAAGTCCGGCGGGAGGCCGTCGATGGGAATGAGACGTTTCTGGCGACCGAGATCCAGACGAGGAATTGAGCGCAACAGGCCCAACGTATAGGGATGACGGGGATTGGCATACAGTTCGTTGACGTCAGCTTCTTCGACAATAAAGCCGGAGTACATGACGAGTACGCGTTCGGCCATGCCGGCCACCACGCCCAAATCATGGGTAATCCAGATGACGGCCATGCCCAGCTCTTCCTTCAGCCGGTTGACCAGGTCGACAATCTGGGCCTGAATCGTCACGTCGAGGGCAGTGGTCGGCTCATCGGCGATCAGCAGTTGCGGATCACAACTGAGCCCCATGGCGATCATCACGCGCTGGCGCATACCGCCAGAGAATTGATGGGGATAATCATCAAGACGCGCTTCGGCCCCAGGAATACCAACCATCTCCAACAGCTGAACCGCGCGCTTGCGCGCCTGATCCTTGTTCATGTTGAGATGGAGTTCCAGCGCCTCCGTAATCTGCCGGCCAATGGTCAATACCGGATTGAGCGACGTCATGGGGTCCTGGAAAATCATGGCAATGCGATTGCCACGAATGTGACGCAACTCTTCTTCAGACAGCGTCAGGAGATCCTGGCCGTCAAACCAGACTTCACCATCGACGACTTTACCCGGCGGAGATGGAATCAGGCGAATGAGCGACATCACGCCAACGCTCTTACCGCTGCCAGATTCCCCCACGATGGCGACCGTTTCACCGGCGTCCACCGTGTAGGAGATCCCGTTTACCGCGTGAACAACGCCGTCTTGGGTGAAGAACTGGGTCTTGAGATTCTTCACTTCGAGCAGTTGTGCCATTCAATTACGCTCCCCAAATTACTGCAAGTAGATGTTCACGAACAATTGACCCGTGGTCCTCGAGAAAATCAACTTGATTGATGATCCGATAATAAATTCGATATGGTGTTGCCGCCAGGGGGCGGGCGGTTGAACTGTGGACGACCCTGACCGAGAAGCAATGCACCAGGTTACAAAATGGCTACATGATCGCAAAGGCATTCATGCCGGTTATCTATGACCCTATGTCCATGAAATAATGAACGTGCCCGAACAAGGCATGTCGCTCGTAATGTATGGGAGATAGAGAGGAATAGACGGAGCTAGACAATTGTTTCGCTCGTGTTGGTCACTGACGGGATCGTGTATCGCCCAGACTTGAAGCATTCATGCTCGGTTGGCGGGTCACAAGCACCGTGGGAATCACGGCTTTTCACGACGTGCTAAATCGTAACAGAGATTAAAACCCATGTCAAACGAATTTCCGTTTTGGAGGAATTACGCTTTCGTCTCTGCTTCCGGCGGTATTTCGGCGTCAGCCAACCAGTTGCGCAACGCGATAATCTGCTCTGCTACCGCCTGACGACTCGTACCGCCAATCGCAGCCCGACGTTCGACACTGCGCTCAAAGTCCCACACATCGGCGACATCTTCTTCAAACGCGTCGTGCAAGGACAACAGGTCATCCAGCGTTAGCTCGGAGAGTGAAACAGCCTGCATCTCCGCCATGCGCACCGCTGCGCCCGCAACATGATGGGTTTCGCGGAAAGGCACGCCCTTGCGCACGAGGTATTCAGCCAGATCGGTCGCCAGCATCTCCGCGGTCAAGGCGGCTTGCAGGTAGGCGATGTTGGGGGTCAAGGTGGAAAGAACGCCGCAAGCGATCTGTAGCGACGCACTGACATTGTCGACGGCGTCGAAGAGTGGCTCCTTGTCTTCTTGCAGGTCCTTGTTATAGGTGCTGGGCAGCCCCTTCAACGTCACCATCAGGCCGGTCATGTTGCCCATTACGCGGCCCGACTTGCCGCGCAACAGCTCCATGGAGTCGGGGTTCTTCTTTTGGGGCATGAGGCTGCTGCCGGTGCTGTAAGCGTCCGCCAGCGTAACGAAGGAGAATTCGCGACTGCTGTAGACGATCAAGTCTTCGGCCAACTGACTCAAATGCAACATCGTCATGGTCGACCAAAAGAGAAATTCGGCGATAAAATCGCGGTCGCTAACGCCGTCGAGACTGTTGCGGGTGACGTCGGCAAAGCCCAAATCTGCGGCCAGTTTCCGGCGGTCAAGGGGAAAGGGATTGCCGGCCAGGGCGCCACTGCCCAAAGGCATGACGTTGACCCGCTCGGCCAGCTGGGCCAGACGGTCGGCATCGCGCTGCCAGGCCCAGGCGTGGCGCAACAGCCAATGGCTCCAGCGGATGGGCTGGGCCGGCTGCAGGTGGGTATAGCCCGGCATGAGCAGATCGATCTCCTGCTCTGCCCGGTCAACGGTAACGGTGATTAACTGGGCAAGATAGACTTGGAGGGAACGGATCTCCTCACGCAGCCAGAGACGAATATCGGTTGCGATCTGGTCATTGCGGCTGCGGCCGGTGTGAAGCTTTCCGGCCACGTCGGCGCCGATCAACTCAGTCAGACGCCGTTCGTTGGCGGTGTGAATATCTTCGTCGCCCGCTTCAATGGCAAAATTGCCGCTACGCCATTCCGCGGCCACGGCATCGAGGCCGGCCACGATCTCGATCACTTCCTCCGGTGTGAGCAGCCCGGCGTCGCCCAATGCACGGGCGTACGCCTGACTGCCGGCGATATCCGCGGCCCACAGTCGCTGATCAAAACTGATGGAGGCGTTAAAGGCCTCCATCAGTGGATCGTTCTCGCCAGTGAAGCGTCCGCCCCAAAGTTTTTTCGCCATGAACTGCTGCTCCTGCCTGCGTGGATCTTTGAATTGTGCCGTATTGTATCTCGGAACGATTGGCGGTGAAAATACCAGGACGCATAGCCAGCACAGTGAGTGGTCGCAACGCCGGTTGAGCCTGCGCCGGCCTGAGCTTGTCGAGGGCTCGAAACCAAGGAGCAGGGCGGCGCCAACCCGCTTGAGTTCGACAAGCTCAATCGGCGCTGGACAAGCAGGCGCTGTCGTTATCGGAACGCGCAACAAAATGGCGACCGGCAGCCCGTGACTGGTTTCAACTATGCCCCCAACCGCAAGTCATGATAGAATCCGCCGCAGAATGGGTCGTTCGCAGAGCAAAGCTGGTGCAAGCGTATGAGTGAAGAGATCAAATCAGCCAAAGAAAAAGCAGATGAGTATGCCCAGGCCAAAACGGACAGCGCACCGTCTGCCGCTACCCAAAAAGAGGACAAGAAGACGCAGCAGTCCGAACCACGCGGGCTTGAGGAGTGGGAGTCGCTGGCCAACCAGCGCATCGAGGATGCCATGCGCGCCGGCGCCTTCGATAACCTGCCGGGAAAGGGCAAGCCCCTCCGCGCTGATGCCGAGGCATTCGAGCCCAGCGATCAGCGCATGGCGAACAAGCTGCTGAAGAACAACGATTTGGCCCCCAGCTGGATCGGCGACCGTAACGCACTGCAGCGGGAAATCGAAGCGCTGCGTAGCGAGATCACCGCGACGGCCGAACGTTACAACGCATTGTTCGATGAAGCATCGTCACCCCAACTGCAGCAAGAAGTGCATAACGGTTGGGGCCTCTACGTGGCGCGCTGGGATGAAGCAGTAGCGGAACTCAACCGCAAAATTCTCACCCTCAACCTGCAACTCCCCACCATACGACTAGAGCTCTTTCAGCTGCGGCTGGACGAGGAACTGACGAAGGCGGGAACGGGGCGCGACCTGCAAAGCAGGTGATGCGAGAAGTCGACAAACGTCGTGGAAAGAGCCACAGAGATCCAGTTCGAATTGCGTCTCTGTGGCTCTTTTTTTTCTATAGTTTCCCGCTGTAATTCTTTGCGTAACCCACGGCTTCAGCTACGCATGACTACGCATAAAACGATCCATGCGCGCCAACGCTTCCTCAATGTCCGGCTTGGCCGCGGCATAGGCGCAGCGCACGTGCCCCTCGCCGCCCAGGCCGAACGCACTGCCGGGAATCACGGCCACCTGCTGCTCACGCAACAGTAGCTCACAGAAGGTCTGCTCATCCAGCCCGCTCTTGCGAATACTGGGGAAGGCATAAAAGGCGCCCTTGGGCTCGAAGCAATCCATGCCGATCGCGTTGAGGCCGTCCACGATGAGCCGGCGCCGCTCGTCATAGCTCTCCAGCATCATCTGCACATACTCTTCCGTGGTCGGATCGACGAACGCGGCCAGAGCAGCTTCCTGCCCCACCGTCGGTGCAGACATGATCAGATACTGGTGAATCTTACGCATGGCCCCGATCAGGTCGGCCGGTCCACACGCATAGCCGATGCGCCAGCCGGTCATGGCATAGTCTTTGCTCATGCCGCCCAGATGGACTGTGCGATCGGCCATCCCCGGCAGTGCAGCAAACATAACGTGCTCGTGATCGCCGTAGACGAGCCGGTCATAGATTTCATCAGAAATCACGATCAGGTCATGTTCCTCGGCAATCTTGGCGATCTCCAGCATGCCGGCCCGATCCATGACCGCGCCGGTTGGATTGCAGGGAAAGCCAATCAGCAGCGCCTTGGTGCGCGGCGTGATGGCGGCGCGAATGGCTTCAGGGCGCACTTGAAAGTCATCTTCGGCATGGGTTGGGATATCAACCACGTGCCCGCCGGCGAGAATGACGCTGGCCGTGTAGCTCACAAAGCAGGGCTGGGGCACAATGACCTCGTCGCCCCAGTCAAGAATGGCCTGCATGATCAGATACATGGCCTCGCTCACGCCGACGGTGATGAGCGCTTCCTGCTCCGGATCGTAGCGCTTGGCGCCATACCGCTCGGCAAGATTGCGGACCACGGCTTCGCGCAGCTCGATCATGCCGGCGTTGGAGGTATAGGCGGTCTGACCGCGCTGGAGACTGGCGATGCCGGCATTCAGGATCGGTGGCGGCGAGACGAAGTCCGGTTCGCCGATGCCCAGACTGATGACATCTTCCATGGTGGCGGCAATGTCAAAGTAGCGGCGAATGCCTGACGGCGGCACGGACTTGACACGCTGGCTGATGCGGTCTTCGTGATTGCGCAAGTTGCGCGACGTGGCGCCGCTTTGGGTCATGCTTTGAATAAACTGCTCGGTTAGCAAGGTGGTCACAGGTTGATTGGCCTTTCAAAACTGGAGGGCTGCCTGCGTATCGCAGTCACCCCCACACGCAGCATCAAGCTACGTGGCATTGAGAAAAATGGAGCATCACAGCTACGGCTGTGAAAGTCGACGCCGGTGCGCGCCGTTCACACGCTGCAATCCGGCTAGGTTGCAGCGTGCCGGCGGCTAGCAATGGCCAAACCGCCGACGCCAAGACCAATCACTGAATGAAATGACATAGAGTAGGTCCGTCTCAACAAATAGAAGATAAACAACAATAGAACGCTAAATCCGCCCGATCCGCGTTCCATCTATCCCGCGGTAACGCCCGTGGGTCTCCGTTCTCGCCACGGCGTGCTCTGCTCGTAGGCGTAGGCCGTGCGCAGAATGATCTCTTCGCCCAGATGGGGGCCGATGAGCTGCAGGCCGATGGGCAGATTATCATTGTCGAAACCGCAGGGTACGCTGATGCCGCACATGCCGGCCAGGTTGAGGCTGAGCGTGAAGACATCACTCAGGTACATCGCCAGGGGATCGTCCGATTTTTCGCCAATCTTGAAGGCAGTGGTTGGCGAAACCGGTCCGGCAAGCACATCCACTTGCTCGAACGCCCTTTCATAATCTTGCTTGATCAACGTACGCACCTGTTGCGCCTTGCGATAGTAGGCGTCATAGTAGCCGGCGCTCAACGCATAGGTACCCAGCATGATGCGGCGCTTGACCTCCGGGCCAAAGCCCTCCCCACGCGTCTGCCGATAATTATCGAACATGTCGTCAGCACCGGCGCTATAGCCAAAGCGCACGCCATCAAAGCGGGACAGATTGGCGCTGGCTTCCGCCGTCGCCACGAGATAATAAACGGGTAGCGATATATCGGTATTTGGCAGACTGACGGGCACCACCTCCGCACCTAAATCGCCTAGCTGTGTGAACGCGACCCGGACCGCTTCTTCGACCGCCGGCTGCATGCCGTCAATAAAAAACTCGTCGGGCACGCCGACGCGCAGCCCATCCAGCGATCCGCTCAGCGGATTTGTATAATCCGGCACATCGACTGCAAGGCTGGTGCTGTCGCGGTCATCGTGACCGGCGATGACGTTGAGCAATAGTGCGGCGTCCGTCACGTTTTTGGTTAAGGTGCCCACCTGATCGAGGCTGCTGCCATAGGCGACCAGACCATAGCGGCTGATGCGGCCGTAGGAGGGCTTGAGGCCGACCACGCCACACAGCGACGCCGGCTGGCGCACGCTGCCGCCCGTATCTGTGCCCAGCGCACCCAGCGCCTCCCCCGCGGCCACGGCTGCAGCCGAGCCGCCGCTCGAGCCGCCCGGCACGCGCGTCAGGTCCCACGGATTGCGCGTGGTTTGATAGGCGCTGTTTTCAGTGCTGGAGCCCATGGCAAACTCATCGGTATTGGTCTTGCCCAGCATCACCATGCCGGCCGCTTCCAGGCGCTTGACAACCGTGGCGCTGTATGGCGGTCGATAGCCCTGGAGAATCTTGCTGCCACAGGTGGTCTCGGTCCCCTCTGTTGAAAGGACATCCTTGATGCCCAGAGGAATCCCCAGCAACGGCGCGCGGTCGCCTTGGCGCCGCCGCGCATCGGCCCGTTCCGCCTGGGCCATGGCCAAGTCGCCCGTCACCGTCAGATAGGCCTGAATCTGGCCGTCGAGGGCGTCAATGCGCTGCAGAAGATCCGCCGTCAGCTCTACGGCGCTAAAGTCGCCGGCGTCGAGTCCGGCCAGCGCCTCGTGGATGGAGAGTTCATGTAGTTCAGTCATGCAAGAATATCCTCCCTATTCGCCAAAGACGGCCTTGACGCGGAAGAAGCCATCGGCAGCGTCCGGCGCATTGGCCAGAGCTTCCTCGTTCGTGAGGCCCGGCTCCGGCTCATCCTCACGCATGACGCTCGCCAGGGGGAGCACAAAGGGCGTGGGCGGAATGCCCGAGGTGTCGACTTCGCTCAGCCGCTCGGCATAAGCGAGAATATCGGAGAGCTGCTCGGCATACTCGACGACCTCTTCGTCGGTCAGGCTCAGCTTGGCCAACTCAGCGACATGGCGCACATCTTCCGGGGTCAAACGCATGGGACAGGCTCCTTCATGATCACCGGGCATGGGTGCCGCGGCATGATTTCCGGCGAAACAAAACGCCGTGGATTCTCTCCACGGCGTTGCATGCAAATCAGCTATGATCGTCACGAGCGCCGTAGAGTAGAATCGTGTTCCGGCGCCGACGTCTCCGCCCTACCGTAACACGCAGCTAGCTGCCGCTGCAGCCTGCACGGCTACAGCCTCAATAGCGTTGGGGGCGACGGCAGACAAAAAGGTGACGGACATGATCATTATATCTGGCGATTGTCAGTGGTTGGAATTAGGCACTATTTCCCAAAGCGGGCGTCAGTATAGCCGCCGGCTTTGCATCTGTCAAAACCCTCCCACGCAATTTTAATAGAAACGCGGATTCAACGGATTGAGCGGAGTTTCGCTGATCTTTCTGTTTTTATCAGCGCTGATTCGCCTAATCCGTTGAATCCGCGTTCCATTGCTAGCCTAAAAACGAATGGTTGGCAAGTAAATCCGAACGCCGGGACCTGCCGGCGGCACGTCATCGATGGCGTTCGGCTCTACGCCGACGTAGTGACTCGGATCCTGGTCCGTTACCTGTTGACCAGTGGGCGATGTACCGACTGTCGTACCAATATTGCTGTAGAGGCCGAATTGGGCGACGCCCAGCGCGATGCAGGTCATGTTCTCATCAACTGCCAGCGCATCTTGCGGACAGCTGACGGTCACACCCCGATTGTCGATCACGCCGACGTTGCTCAGGGGCACGTTGCCGGTGTTGGTAACCACGTAAGTCCATGAGACGGTTTCGCCAACGCCGATTTCGGGACCGGGCGGTTCGTCAGCGTCCACGTTGTTGGTCGCCTTCTCGATGTCAATTGCCGGCGCTTCGCCGAAATAGTGGCTCGGATCCTGATCGGTCACCGGCTCGCCCCGCGGCTCGTCACCGATGACCGGGGTGCCGATCACGACGGCAATGTTGCCATACTGACCGATCTGCGCAACGCCGGTTTGCAGACAGGTCGTGCTATCCACCTCACCAATGGCCAGGGCCGGGATCGCACAGGTAAAGTCATCGGCAGGATCCCTTGGCGTACCGTTGTCATCGGTCACGACGACGTTGATGAGGTCCATGGCGCCCGTGTTTTCCACCCGATAGCGCCAGGTGACCGTTTCCCCGGCCAGGATGAACGGACCGGTCGGCTCGTCAGCATCTTCACCGTTGGTCGTCTTCTCGATATCGATAGCCGGCTCCACGTATTCCTTGACGGCGGAGCCGCCGTTGCTCTCGCGCGCGATGGCCGTGCTGAGGTGGGCTGACAGTCCATTGCCCAAATCCAGTGCCGCTGCGGCGTTGGCCGTAAAGATTCCCGATTTGTCACTGTTGATGGTGAGCACACAGGTAGCGATGCGGCCGTCGATGGTGGGGGTAGCGCAGGTATCTGTCTGGGAATCGGGCCGCGGCGAGACCGTGGGCGTGATCACCAGCGTGCCCGCGAACCCAAAGGCCGAGTTGACGGTGATGGTGAAATCATGGGGCTCGCCAACGCGATTGAGGCCGTCGGGCCCGATCTCGATTTCGGCCAGCGGCACGCGCATGGCGTGGGTAATCCACGTTGCGCTAATGCCTTGACGCTTGGCCTCAGGCAGGGGCTCGCCGTCGATGATGAGGGCCGGAAAGCGTTCGTTGTGCACCTCGGGCGGCGACTCGATCTGCACACAGGCCCAGGTGTCACCGGCATCCACGATAATGGGATTCGGGTCCTGGATCACCGTGTCGTAGTTGTCGAATTCATCGCCCTGGAGGCCGCGCAGCGCCATGCGCAATTCAACGGCGTCCGGATCGCCCACGATGGTGGCAGGCTTCGCCCCGCCATTGCCGGTGCGTGCCCAAATGGCATTGGCGCGATAAGGATTCTCGACACCGCCCACGAACATCTGAATGTCCATTTCCAGTGGATCCGGCGGCGGCGGGAAGTCAAAACAGACCGGTTCCGAGTCAGGACCGCTGGCGCCGTCCCAGCCGTGGAAGAGAACATCGTTGCCGAAATAGATGCCCAAAGCCTGGAAGGGACAGGCAGCGTGATCTTCGCCAATGATGAGAACGCCGACGCCGTGGGCCTCAAAGGTGTCGTCACCATCCTCCAGACCCTGAAAAACGAATCGATTGGCGCCGGAAACAATTGGCACACCGCCGGCCAACGCATCGAAGGAGTAGGTAAACCAGCTAAAATCGGCATCCGAGCGGGCAAGCAGTGCCTGATCAGCGACGATGGTCATGAATTGAGCGCCATTGACGCTCACTTCCAGGTTATCGTCGCCCGTGCGGTCCAGGCGATTGCGTCCCGACCAGACGATAAAGGCTTCGATCGGTTCACCAACGACATCGACGGTAAAGTCACCTGGCCCGCCATCCGTGTCGTGGAGGCTGACACCGCCAAACGCACCGCAGTAGTCGCCGATGAAGCGCAGCGGCTCCGCATTCGTCCCCGTCTGAATATCGGGCGGTAGGGGCAGAGGATAGTCGTTTTCGTCCTGGGCCAGAAGCGCGGAAGACGCCAGCAGCCCGACGATGAATCCAAGCGCCACCAGCGTGGTAACACCAAACACAATCCGTCGTGCAAACGTGTGATTCTGCATTTTGATTTCCCCTCTGTGGCGATGAGAGAAAACGGCGGGTAGCGGGCAGAGCGCCCGACAGTGTCGTCGGCTTTAGCGCCACAAAATACGGCAGTCAATGTTGACAGTTGCCTCGGGACCGCACCACCGCCACTCATTATGCGGCGCTGGAGCGAGTTCAAGGGGTCTTTTTTTGTATTGATTCGGAAGGCGAAGAGGGCTGCGATTGAACCAAGAATGAGTACCGAACCCTGCGGAATACCGCGGCCGGTACGTCTAGACAATCACGACAAGATGCGTTGGTGAGGAGTACTTAGATCATAGCACACTCGGGGTCCCAATTCAATGGGTTGGCGAACAAAATTCAGCGCCGACCTGTTCGGGCGCCGATGAAATCGACCGCGGATTAGGCGGATTGGACCAATCAGCGCAGATTCTTCAGCATTAATCCGTCGATATCCGTCGGACCTGCGTTGATCCGCGGTCTATTGTGATCAGATTGAGCAACGGCGTAATCGTGACGCGCGTCACGCCTCTGCACCGCTCACCGTGTTACAATCGAGCCAAAACCAGCACCGCCGAGATGACAATACAGTCTATGCGGGCTGCGCCGGTTGAGCACAATGAAATCAAGCGGGTTGACGCCGACTCGCTCCTTGGTTTCGACCCTGCGGAAAGCTCAGGACGGCGTAAGCTTAACCGGCGTCGCTGCCACGAACTTGTATTGTCACCAGCCAAGGAGTCCGCATGTCTGCCAACAAACCGACCAATCGCTTGATCGACGAAACGTCGCCCTATCTGCTCCAGCACGCCCACAATCCGGTGGCGTGGTATCCCTGGGGAGAGGAGGCGTTGACAAAGGCCGAAGCTGAGGGCAAGCCTATCTTCCTCAGCGTCGGCTACAGCGCCTGCCACTGGTGTCACGTCATGGAGCGCGAGAGCTTCGAAAACGAGCAGACCGCGGCGCTGATGAACGAACTGTTCGTCAATATCAAAGTGGACCGGGAAGAGCGGCCCGATCTCGACGCCATCTACATGGACGCGGTCCAAGCCATGACCGGCCAGGGCGGCTGGCCCATGAGCGTCTTTCTCACCCCCGATGGCCGGCCTTTCTACGGCGGTACCTACTATCCGCCCGAGCCGCGCTATGGCATGCCCAGCTTCGGCCAGGTGCTGCGCTCCGTCGCCAACGCCTATGCAACGGATCGCGACAAGGTCGTCGGCCAGGCCGACCGGCTGACGGAGATGCTCAATCGCACAGGCGTGATCGAGGCCTCGGGCAACGATCTCAGCACCGCGACGCTGGATGAGGCCGTAACCCAACTGCAGCAACATTTCGACAGTGAGGATGGCGGTTTCGGCGATCAGCCCAAGTTTCCCCAGCCGATGACGCTCGATTTCCTCATGACCCAGGCGGACGATGATGCGCTCTACATGGCGGAGCTGACGCTCTTCAAAATGGCGAATGGCGGCATCTACGACCAGCTGGGCGGCGGCTTTCACCGTTATAGCGTCGATCGCTACTGGCTTGTGCCTCACTTTGAAAAGATGCTCTATGACAACGCCCAGCTTCTGCGCAGCTACGTCCAAGCCTGGCAGATCACCGGGCGGCCGCTCTATCGTCGCATTGTTGAGGAGACGATCGACTACGTATTGCGTGAGATGACGGCGCCCGCAGGCGGCTTTTACAGCACGCAGGATGCGGACAGCGAGGGCGAAGAGGGCAAGTTCTTTGTCTGGACGCCGACGGAAATCGAAAGCGTACTGGGTCCGCAGATTGCCGCGCTTTTCCAGGACTATTACGGCGTGACGCCCTCGGGAAATTTTGAGGGCAAAAATATCCTCAACGTCGTCAAGACGCTGGAAGAGACGGCGGACCGCTTCAGCGCCAGCCGGGCCGATGCCGAACAGGCGCTGATTATCGGTCGTACGACGCTTTTCGACGTGCGGGAGCAGCGGGTCAAGCCGGCGCGCGACGAAAAGATCCTCACGGAATGGAACGGGCTCATGATCCACGCGCTGGCCGCATGCGCCACCGCGCTCAATCATGACGGCGCGCTGGCTGCGGCCGAACGCGCGGCCGACTTCATCCTCACCAACATGCGCCAGGAGGATGGCCGCCTCTACCGCAGCTTCAAAGATGGCCAGGCGCGCTTCAATGCCTATCTGGAAGATTATGCTGCGTTCATTCGCGGCCTGCAGGCGCTTTATGCGGCTACCTTCGATCTGCGTTGGCTCGGAGAAGCCCAGGCATTGCTCGACATCATGTATGCCGAATTTCACGATGCCGAGCGCGGGGGCTTCTATCAGACCGGGGTGAGTCACGAGGCGCTGGTCGTACGCCGTAAGGACTTTATCGACAACGCCATTCCATCAGGCAACTCCATGGCCGCCGAGGCGCTCTTACAGACCACCGCCCTACTGGGCAACCAGGAGCATCGCCAGGAAGCCGCACGAATTTTCCTGCTCATGGAGGCGGCCATGGCGCGACAGCCCACGGGGTTCGGTCGCATGTTGGGCGCGCTGGATCAGTACCTGGCGCCGAGTATGGAAATCGCCATCGTGGGCGATCCGGAAGACGAAGCGACGCAAGCGCTGCTGCATGAAGTGCGCAAGCGTTACTTACCCCACGCCGTGGTTGCCTTGAAAAAGCCGGATGAAGAGAGCCTCCTGCCCGTTTTTGAGGGCCGGGGCATGGTCGACGGCAAGCCAACGGCCTACGTCTGCGAAAACTACGTTTGCCAACTACCGGTGACCACGCCGGAGGAATTGCGCGCGCTACTGGCCTAGCAGCTTTTCGGAGAGACCAAAAAGATGGGCCGCGGATTGCGCGGATTAGGCTGGAACAGCTGGATTTTCTTAGTTTTATCCGTGTCGTTTCTGTTTGATCCGCGTGATCCGCGTTCTATCCATCTTCCCGCATGGAGTCGGGGAGGAGCCTGCTGGCAAGGACCTGCTTGTAAGCATCGATGCGGGCCGTGCGCAGCGCGCGCTTGCTGCCCAGGAGACGCTTGAGTCGCTCCGTCCATAGCTGCCAGCGGTATTCGGCAAGCAGATAATGACGAAGGGAATTGGCCCAACGTCGTCCAAAATATTTGTCATAGAGACGCACGCGGCTCGTATTAAAGTGAATGTGCCGGGCGGCCACCACTTGCTCACTGCTGCGTCCCTCATAGTGAATGACCAATGAAGTCGGCACAAAGACGACGCGCCAGCCGGCATCCTTGAGCCGCCAGCACAGATCCAATTCCTCGCTGTACATGAAGAAGCCTTCATCGAAGGGACCGGCCATGCCCGGCATGCGAACCGACTCCAGCGCGTCCCGGCGCGCCAGCATGGCCGCCCCGACCAGCCAATCCACGTCATGGGGAAAATCGACCTGCCAGTCGGCCATGTGCAGGCGGCGCGACCAAGGATTGCCAGCCCAAGTCCGACCCAACCAGGTGCTTTCTAAGAAGCCGGTCAGACGCGTTGGGAAGCGGCGCGCGCTGGACTGGGGCGCGCCATCAGCGTAGCGCAGCTGAGGGCCGACCATACCAATGGACGCTGTGTCGCGAAGCGCGCTGTAGAGGGCCCACATCCCATACGTTGCGCTGATGGCTATTTCAGTATCAGGATTGAGAAAATAGACAAATCGTCCCTGGCTGGCGGCGTAGCCAAGGTTGTTGCCGCCGGTGAAGCCCAGATTGATCTCGCTGGCGATCAGGCGTACCCAGGGAAACTCAGCCTGCACCATGGCGCAACTCTCGTCCTCACTGGCATTGTCCACGACGATTACTTCCAGGCGTTGCAAATCGTCTGGCGGGCCGAAGAGGCGCGTTTGCGACTGGCGCGGTGCAGGATCGGAGAGTGCGGCCAGTGACGTCAGGCAGGCGCGCAAGAGCTCATGTACGTTCCAATTGACGATGACGATGGATAGATCGCAGACGGTCATGAAAACTCGGCGGGTGGCGGCCCTAGTAGGTGCGCTGGACGACGAAATCGCAGAGGTCCAGCATGGACGCTTTGTAGACGTTGTCGGGGAGTCCATCCAGGTTGTGACGGGCCTTATCGAGAAAGCCCAGCGCTTCGGCCCGCGCCGCGCCCACGGCGCCGGAAGCGCGTACAGCGGTCACAACTTCCTGGACGGTTGCGTTCCAAACGGCTGTATCGCCACCGTCACGGGCATCGATGCGCTCCTCCAGTTCGGCGATCAGCGACGCTGGGTTGGGATGGCTTTTCAGATAGTAGAAAAAGGGCAATGTAAAGGTGCCTTGGCGCAAATCGCCGCCAGCCGGCTTGCCCAAAGAGCGCTCATTGCCGGTAAAGTCGAGGATGTCATCGACAATCTGAAAGGCCATGCCCAGATTATAGCCATAGTCGTGCAGCTGCTTGATCTCGTCCTCGGGCAGGTGGGTCAAGATGGCTGCGCCTTCAGTGGCTGCGCAAAACAGGCTGGCCGTCTTGGCATAGATGCGCCGGTAGTAATTCTCTTTGGGCTGATCTAACTCATCGCGTTCAAAGAGCTGGCGCAATTCACCGTTCACAATAATGTCCAGCGTATTGCTAAAAAGGCTGATGACACGCATGTTGTTCGTCTCGGCCGAAAATTGGGCCGCTTGGCCAAACATATAGTTGCCGGCCATGACCGTAGACCCCTTGCTCCAATCAGCGTTTAGCGTGGGAGCGCCCCGGCGCAATAGGGCGTCGTCAATCACGTCATCATGCACCAGCGTGGCCGTATGCAGCATCTCTACGGATGAAGCCAGCGACAACACCCGGGGATAGATGGCACTAGATTGTACCTCGCCGTTAAATTCAGCCGCCATGAGCGCCAGGGCCGGACGCAAACGCTTACCGCCACGCCCGATGAGATCAACAAACGCGGTGGCCAGCGGAGCAAAGAGTGCGGAATCCACCTCTTTCATCTTGGTTTCCACCTGCTCCAGACCAGGTTGAACAGGTCGCAGGATTGCGGCAACTTCCAACGGCTGACCATTGGAAAGAGGGCTGCCATTGGTTGTCGCACTGCTATTGGTCTCGGTGTAGGTCACGATTGTTCGCGAATCCTGATTATCGAGCTGACGTTGTGTGTGAAGCCTTGTGCTCAACACGATGCGCATCCTCCAAGCCAAAAAAACGCAGGGCCAGACGCGTCGAAGCCCCGGCCAAAGCTTCTGGACTCATCATAAAAAGAGCGGCCAGCTGTTCAAGCATTAGGGGAATGTAAGCCGGCTCATTACGCGTACCGCGGTGCGGATGCGGCGTCAGATAAGGCGCGTCCGTTTCCAGCATCAAACGTAGCGGATCAAGCTGGGGAACCAACGCATGCAGGTCTCGCGCATTCCTGAAGGTCACGGGACCGCCCAAGCTTAACACAAAATTCCAATTATATGCTTCTTGGGCCAATGCTGCATCCCCACTGAAGGCATGAAGCACGCCGGCAAACGGTCGTTGCGCCAGAGGCGAGGCCAGAAAGTCAGCGCTCTGGACCCAGCTTCGCAGCATTCGGGCCACCTCATCGCTCGCATCCCGGTTGTGAATGATGACCGGCAACCCCAATTCTGCAGCCAACGCCAATTGCGCCTCAAACGCTTTGGCTTGCACCGCCGGCGCAACGTCCTGCCAGTAATAGTCCAAACCAATTTCGCCGATGGCCACCACTTTGGGATGGGCCGCCAGCCTCCGTAGGGCCTCCAAGGTAGCAAGATCGAACCCAGCGCTGCTGGTGGGATGCACGCCGACCGCAGCGTAAACGCCATCATAACGCTCGGCAAGAGCAATGGCGGCCCGGCTGTGGTCCAGGTCAATGCCCGGGTTCACGATCAGGTCGACGCCGACTGCTGCGGCACGAGCTACAACTTGGCCGCGGTCTTCGTCAAACTGGGCCAGATCGAGATGGCAATGTGTGTCGACCAAAAAAGGCATGCTTTTCATAGATCCCACTAACTTTAGACAAAGATACAACAAAGACTGTTCAAATCTTAGTTGCCGTTTGTACATTTTATCACAGGTGAAGCAGATCCTACCGTAACGCCCATTTCATACAGTAAATTTATACAGTGGATCTAAGCAGCAAGCCCATCCTGCAAATTTATGCCGCAAAGGTAGACTGGCCACACGCTGGCTACGCATGAAGGGACCGGCAAGAGATGGCCCCATCATAAACGATCAGGGGGAAAGTGGTCCAAACGCAATCCAGGGCTGGGGTCGGAAGTTGCCGACCCCAGCCCTGGATTAGAATCATCAACCAAATTCTCTAGAAAACGTCTAGCTCAGCCCGGCCAAAGCCCGGCCGTCTGCCAGAATCTGCGCAACTGCTTCCCCGTCCGTCGTCTCGGTATAGACCCGAATCAAGGGCTCCGTGCCGGAAAAGCGTACCAACAGCCAGCCTCCGTCATCCATGACGAACTTATAGCCGTCGGTCGTCACCAGTTCGGTCACATCGTGGCCGCCCAACGTCAGATCCTCTACGACCAGGCTGTCGAGTTTGGCCTTGGCCGCGGCCTTCATCTCATTGTCAGTCAGTCGGGTATCAATGCGGTCATAGTAGTGAACGCCGCCAACGGTCTCAAAGAGTACTTCAAGGAGTTCGGTCGGCTTTTTGCCGGTGCGGACCAGCAAATCCAGAAGATAAAGATTGGCCAGAATGCCATCGCGCTCCGGCACGTGGTTGCGGAAGGCATAGCCGCCGCTCTCTTCGCCGCCAATTAGCGCATCGTGTTTCACCATGGCCGGGGCCACATACTTGAAGCCGACGCCCGTATTCACCACATCGACGCCATAGGCTTTGCCCAATTTGTCCAACATAGCGGTGGTACTCAGCGTCTTGACGATCGTGCCGCGATCGCCCCGGACCTCCAGGAAGTAATAGGCCAATAAGCCATAAACGCGCAGTTGATCAATAAATTCACCGTTCTCATCGCCAAAACCGCAACGATCGGCGTCGCCGTCCATGATGCAGACGCAATCCGCGCCCACTTCGCGCCCTGTGGCCAGGCCATTGTCCACGTTGGGCGGAATCGGTTCCGGCCGCGACATGCCGGGGTAGATGGGGTTGCGCCCGGCGTTAACCTCGACGATTTCGGTTGCGCCGCCGCCAAGAATTTCCGTGAGCCAGCCCGACCCATTGCCCCACATGTTGTCGACAACAACTTTCAGGCCGGCTTCCTTGATGGGCGTCACGTCGATTAGCGTAGCAAGATGGGCCAGGTAGGCGGGTTTGGCATCAAAATATAGGATGCGACCCGTGGCCAACGCTTCGTCCATGCGCATGGTCTGAATAGCGTTCGTAGCATCCGCAGCCGGGATGCGCGCTTCGATCTCGCTCAGGCCGTCGGGCGCAATGGCCCCACCCTGTTCGTCACGGACCTTGAAACCCAGGTCCTGGGGCGGGTTGTGGCTGGCAGTCACGTTGACGGCCGCCACCGCGCCCCGATTGGGCACGCTGAAGCTGATCACAGGCGTTGGCGTCGCCTTGTCGGTGAGATGGACCACGAACCCATTTCCGGCCAGCACTTGGGCAACCGTCGCCGCGAAGTCCTCGGCCGCAAAGCGCATGTCGTGACCGACAATGACCGTTTCTCCCTCGAGCCCCTTGCTCTTGAGATAGTCGGCAAAGCCCTGGGTGCAGCGCCGCGCATTGGCAAAGGTATAGTCGTCGGCGATACGCCCGCGCCATCCGTCCGTGCCGAACTTGATATCACTCATGTTTGCTCCTTCTCTATGTCATAATTGGGAGTTGCGCTTGGGTTTCCGGTTACGCAGCCGCGGTGTAAGACCCCGGCTGCCTTAGGTTAATCGCCGCGTTGGGTAAAATCCTGTCCCTGGTTGGATCCGTCAGCCGTGTGTGCCGAGAGATGCTGCAGTTGCTGCGGCGCGCTGGTTCAGCGTTGCCCAGTATAGCAGCCCCGCCCTGGGAATCGACAACAATCTGGCGCACTTGATTTGTCCTCCCGCTAGGCTATACTTGACGCTGGCACATCGATTGGATGCTTCACGCTTGACGCCCCCACCTGCTGTAGCCCGTTATTGCATCCCGACTGTTGTTTGATTGAACCGTGCGAGCGAGTCTCAATGGCTATGCAGACCGATTCAGATTATGCATCCCATATCGGCCACATCTATCTCTTTGGCACCGCGAAAGTCGAGGTGTCAGGACAGACTGTCGCGCTCCCCGGCGGGAGGGCGACGATTCTCTTTGCCTATCTGTGCCTTCACCCTGCCCGAGAACATCCGCGCGAAATGCTCATCGAAACGCTTTGGCCCGAGCGCGCGCCGGCGAGCGGTAGACGGGCCCTCTCCGACACGCTCTACCGCCTGCGTCGTGCGCCAGTTGGCGACTGGATTGCGGCCACGCCAACCACGGTTCAGCTTGCAGAGGCGGAGCGACTATGGGTCGATGTCTGGGCCTTTGAGCAGGCGACGACAAAGCGTGCAAAGGTGACAGAGGCGACGGCTCTATCTGCACTGTACGATCGTGCAGCGACGCTCTATCAAGGAGATCTGCTGGAAGGTTGCTACGACGATTGGTTGCTGGCGCGGCGCTATGCGTTGCGCGAACGCCACTTGGATTGTCTGTTGCAAGCCGGCGAGCAGATGGAGCGGATCGGTGAGTTTGTTGCGGCGCGCCGCTATTTCCAACAGCTCATCGGCGAAGATCCGCTTCGAGAGCAGGCCTGTCTTGGTCTCATGCGCACGCTCGCCCTGGACGGACGAATTGCTGATGCGCTGGCGGCCTTTGATGAGCTTGCCACACGCTTGTCGTCGGAATTGGGCGTGGAGCCCGGCGCGGAAAGCAAGCAACTTGCCCAGCGCCTGCGCGCCGAGCAAAGCAGCATCGCGCAGGATCGCACAATTGGCGCAGTCCCCGACGACAATCTGCTGCGACCGACCTTTGTCGGTCGTCAGCAGGAACGTCGTCACATGCTCGGCGCCGTCGAGGAGGCCATCCAGGGATGCGGGCGCACCGTCGCCGTCGAAGGCGCGGCTGGCATGGGCAAAAGCCGGCTCTTCGAAGAGGTTGCGGCCGGCGCGACCTGGCGCGGCGCAGTCGTTGCCCAAGGCGCGGCCAGCGATCGGCCAGCGGCCTCACCGTTTTCGGCCCTGGCCCAAGCCGCGACCGCAGCCTTGACCGGACTGCCGGCCGCGCAACTCGAAGCCATCCTGCCCAACCACACGCGAGTGGGCTTCAGTCCTCTCTACAGCCCATGGGCAACGCTGCAGGCACAAGACGAGCTTCCGCCGGATGCAGCACGCCTGCGCCTCCACACAGCCATTGTGGACGTCTTCTCAGCACTCACGGCACTGACTCCCCATGTGCTGGTGCTGGACGATCTGCACTGGGCGACTGAGGATCAATGGGCGGCATTGGGGGCGCTTGTCGCGCAGGCGGCACATATGCGTCTCCTTATCCTCATCGGCTACCGACGCACAGAAGTCGAACGTGGCCCCGGTTGGGAACAACTGCAGCACTGGGAACGCAATGGATGGCTGGCGCCATACCGGCTCGAGCCGCTCACACCCGAAGAGCTTGCTGCCCTGCTGCCCCCGCCCTTTCGAGTAGAAGCCGCCAAGATCCACAGCATCAGCGGCGGCAACCCCTTCTTCGTCACAGAAACGTTGCTGGGACTCCAGGCGGAGCAACGCGCGTACCGTTTGACCGTCGAGAAGCGGTTGGCGCAGCTGACAGCAGATGAGCGCACAGTCTTGGAAGCCGCAGCAGTGGTTGGCGACGACGCAAGCTATGCCCTTTGGCACGCAACCGGCGATATGGACGCCATTGCCCTGGCGCGCATCAGCCGGCGCCTGAGCGACGCCTACTTCTTGCAGGTGGACGAAGATGGCTGCCGATTTCACCACGACCTTGTGCGCACCGCCGTCTACGAGCAGATGGATCCGAGAATCGGGCGCAGGCTGCATGCGCGTGCGGCAGCCGCACTGGCGCAGCAACAACCCGATGCAATCCAATTGCGTGCATTCCATCTGGCAGCGGCCGGCGAAAACGAGGCGGCGGCCGCCATGTATTGGGCCGTCGGTCAGGCTGCGCTCGCGGCCACGGCGTATGCAGATGCACAGCGCGCCCTGCACAAGTCGTTAACGCTCGCGCCGCCATCATCACCCCGGGAATGCCTGGCACGGTGGACGGAACTGGCGCGCATCTCCGCTATTGCAGGCGACCGCGAAGTCCAACGGGCAAGTCTCGCCGCCGCGCAGCTGCTCGCTGTCGAGCTCGATGATCAGGAAGCGGCGCTTGCCCTCCAGATCGATTCCGCCCATAGCGCCTTTCTGGCCGGCGATCAAGCCGAAGCCGACAAGCTCTTGGATCTGGCTCAAGAATCTGCCAAACGCACGGCCAATCAGGCTGCGTTATGTGCGGTCTATCTTCATCGGGGAGATGTTGCGCTGCACTTTGGCGACAATCAGGCTGCAGTAGAAGCGCTGGAATGCGCCCTCGAGATCGCCCGCCGCATCGACGAGAGAGCGCACGAAGGGCGCGCGCTCGACGGTCTTGCCTGGGCCTATACCAATCTGAATGAACCGCCCGAACGCTGCTTACCCCTCTACGAGCAGGCAATTGACGCTCAGGTTGCGGCCGGCAATCACTTTGAAGAAGCGCGGGCGCGCATCAATTACCTTTCGGGCCTTCAGGATCTTGGAGCGTGGGATCGGGCGGCCGCGCTGGCTGATGAGACGCTGATCGCGCAGCAGCGGATTGGCTATATACGCGGCGAGGGGGCAGTCCGCCAGGCTCGGGGTTTGATCGCACTGGCGCTGGGAGACTATGGGGCTGCCCGAGACGAAACCGAGGCCGCGCGGAAGATCTTCGCCCGCATTGGCGAACGCTTGGGCCACATCATCGCCACGGTCAGCCTCGGCAACATTGCTTATCACCTCAATGACCCTGCAACTGCTGAAGCATTGCTCAGAGATGCGCTACACGAAGCCGAAGAACTCGATACCACACTCTTCATGGCCTTCGCCTTGCAGGACTTGGGCATCCAGTTGGTCGAACAGGCACGCCCGACGGAAGCCATTCCCCTGCTGCGACGGGCCATCGCAGCCTGGCATACAACCGGGGAACGCCTGAATCGTTACCATTGCGAAACTCAACTTGCCCTGGCGCTCTTGGAGAGCAGTGACGCCGAAGCCGCGAATCTGGCCGACGCGCTCTGGCAATCATTCCGGCAGGATGATGTGACAGGCGAGCGTCTGCAACACTGGTATTGGGCGCTGGCCCGGCTCATGGGGGCCCTGGGCCGGGCGGATGAACGGGCAGCCGCGTTGGCGGCTGCGTATGAAGAACTGCAACGGCAGGCGCGTGCGATTGAGGACCACAACGTGCGCCGACGCTTCTACGAGGCCGTGGCGGTCAACCGCGCCATTGTCGATGAACACGACGACCTCACCCACACGCAGCGCCGTATCATGGTGATGCTTGCCCGCCAGGCTGCACCGCTGGGACGGGCGCTGCAGCCTGACGAGATGATTGAGGTCGACTGGACAGTTCTCGGTCCGGAAGCGGAGACCATTCCCGACCCAGTTGAGGCCCGGCACTATCGTCTGCAGCGCCTGATGGCGGAAGCAAGCGAACAGGGCGCCACGCCAACCGATCGCGACCTTGCTGCGGCACTGGGCGTCAGCCGCCGCACGATCCTGCGCGACCTGGCGGCGATGGAAGCGTCAGGCATCGCGATCCGGACGCGCGGCCGGATCTAAAGTCCATTCCACAAACGCAGATCCTTCAGACCTGCAAGAGCCTGCCTTCACCGCATCCACCGGTCCACAAACGCCAGACGCGTATGCGCTGCGGCACGAATCGCCCCGCTGTTCGGTTAGCACGCGGCCCAGCCTCCTCACACCGGCGTGTCACACCGGCTCCCGGATCCCCACGTGCGTGCGAGAGCAATGCGAGACCCCTCCGCTATTCTCCCCATGAACTACTTCACTACCAAAGAGGGAAACGACGTTCAATTATGCCGCAACGACGCGCCACGTACGTCCTGCGTCTGTGGACGGACAGCGAAAAACCAATCAGCACGGCAATCTACGATGCCGACATGTACGATGCCGACACAAGGACAGCGCACGACGACCAATCGGAGCTTCGTGGTTCGCTTCAGCCCGTCGACTCGGAAGAGGCGCGCCACTTCGCCTCGCTGGAACAACTCATTGCACTGCTGCAAAACGCCATCAACGACTTGAAGCGCGCCGGCAATAGCTGAACGAAGTCTTCCCCCCACATTCGAACCCAGATTGAGGAGACGATCATGACCCGAAAGCGTTCTGTCTTTGTACTCTCGTTCATCTTCACGGCGCTGCTTTTTGGCGGCCTCATCGCCATTGGAGGCGGTCAATTGCTGGCCACAGAGCTTGGGGGATCATCGGTGCCCGAACTGATGACCTACCAGGGCTATCTCACCGACAGCGGCGGCACAGCGCTTGATGGCAGCTATACGCTGACCTTCAGAATCTATGACGCCAGCACAGGCGGCACCAAGTATTGGGAAGAGAGCCACAGCGGTGTTGGGGTCAACAGCGGCTATTTTGCCGTTACGCTGGGCAGCCAGGGAACGCCGCTGGGCCCCAGCGTCTTTGAGGGTGACAACCGCTACATCGAAGTCAGCGTCAATGGCGAAGCGCCGCTGCCGCGCCAACGCTTCGCTTCGGTCCCCTACGCACTCCAGGCCTACCGGGCCTTGAATGCGGTCGAAGCCACCTACGCCACCACCGCCACAGTTGCCCTGAACGCCGGGGGCAGCTACCAGAATATGATCGTCGTTGCCAAAAGCGGCGGGGACCACACGTCCGTTGCAACCGCGCTCGGTACGATTACGAACCCCTCTGCCAGCAACCGTACCCTGGTCTATGTCGCCCCCGGCACGTACACCGAAAGCGAACTGGTTGACGTGAAGCCATATGTGCATCTCAAGGGCGCCGGTCCCAACGTGACTGTGGTCACCTCAACGCGCTCAGATTCGAGCGCCGGCGCGTCCGCATCGACGGTCAGAGTGCAGGACAAGGGGCGGCTCAGCGACCTGACAGTCTACAACGATGCGACCACCAACACCGCCATCGCCGTCTATCTGGGCAGCGACGCCACGCGTGACGCGACAATCGATGACATCGTTGCCAAGGCGCGGGGCGCCGGCGGCACAAACCATTATGCCGTCCTGCTCAAGGATGCCGAACCGACCATCCGCAATTCGCTCCTCATGGCCACGGGCGCCGTCGGCTTTGGCACGGCCATCAACGCCGCGCTGGGGCACATCGATGAGGACGGCAACAGCGAGCAGCCCTTTGTGGAGCAGAGCACGCTTGTTGGGGGTGAAGACGATGTGATCAATTGCACCACCGGTACGGGCACAGGCTATGCGCTCCACCTCACGCGCAGCAGCATCGATGTTCGTGGCAGCACCCTCTGTGGTGACTACCGGGCCATCGGAGTCTTCACCAACGGCCTCCCGGATATCGAGCACTCGCTGGTGCGGGTCAGCGCCAATAACAGCGCCTTTCTGGTTGAAACCGAAAATGGGCGCGTGAATTTCGCGGCTTCGCGCCTGGGCTTCATCCCCGAACGTCTCGCCACTGGTGCTGGTACAGCGCCCAAATGTGTCGTTTCCTATGATTTTGGCACCTTCAATCAGCTCACGACGGCTTGCGCCAACGAGTAACCCAAGGGGGAAACGATGCAGACCAAAATAGAACGCACAAGAGGGAGCGGCGTTGTGGTCATTCTCTTCTTGTTGATAGCGCTTGCCGGTACGCTCTACGCAGCCGGCGAAACACTGGCCCGCTACAGTCCCGGAGGCGGCAGCGGCGGCGGCGGCGTTGCCAGCGGCCAAACAGCGCTGCGCAGCGCCTTCGGCCAACCCGTGGCAGGCGTCACAGCCAGTGATACGACAACGCTCTGCGCTGGTTTCGCCTGCGGCCAGGGCGTGGCTTCTGACGACGCCATCGCCGGCTTGACCGCCAGCAATAGCAGTCCGACCGAACTGGGCAACCTCACCGGCTTCACGGCACAGGTGACAGCGGGCAGCAACGTCCTCTACAGCTGGGACTTTGGTGATGGCGGATCGGGTAGCGGGCCAACGCCGACCCACGTATATGGTGCGGCAGGTTCCTACACGGCAATCGTCACGGCCAGCAACGGCGCCGGCAGCGCCACGGCAGAGACCAGCGTCTCCGTCACCGGCGTTGGGACGACTCATACGGTTGACGTCGTCAATTTCGCGTTCCAGCCCGATCCGCTCACGATTCGAGTCGGCGACACGGTGACCTGGGTGCGCCAGGCAGGTTTCCACAATGTGGTAGCCGATGATGGTTCCTTCACCAGCGGGCCGCCCAGCAGCACGTGGACGACCTATAGCCACACCTTCACCTCGGTCGGAACGTTCCGTTACTTCTGCGAAATTCACGGCGGCCCGGGTGGCGTGGGCATGGCCGGCACAATCATTGTCGAAACCGGCGACGATGAGCCGATCAGCGGCCTGATCGCGGAAAACGACGGCCCGACGAAGCTTGCTTCTCCCACCGGCTTCACGGCCAGCGTAAGCGACGGATCCAACGTCACCTACGCCTGGGATTTCGGCGATGGCGCCAGCGGAACAGGCGTCACGGTACCCCACACTTATGCAGCCGCGGGGAGCTATGTCGCGACAGTGACGGCCAGCAACAGCGCCGGCAGTGTGCAGGCCCAAACGACCGTCCAGGTCGCGCATGCAGTGGTCGACGTGATCAATCTTGCGTTTGAGCCGGACCCCGTCACCATTCCGGTCGGCGGCACGGTGATCTGGGTGCGTAAGGAAGGCTTTCATAACGTCGTAGCCGATGATGGCTCCTTCACCAGCGGGGCGCCGAGCAGTTCCTGGACGACATACAGCAACGCCTTTGCAACGGCGGGAGAGTTCCCCTACTACTGCGAGGCTCACGGCGGTCCAGGCGGCGCGGGCATGGCCGGCACGGTCATCGTCATCGACAGCGGCAACCTGGACAACAAGGTTTGGCTGCCCGTTATCCAAAAAGGACCCTGATCATGCCCAATAGAGATCTTCCGCATAATCATGGAAGGCTGCGCCGGCTATTGCTTCTGATGCTGCTCGTTGCCCTCATCCCAACCCTTGGGGCGAGGGCCCGGGCGCAAACGCCGGATGACCCGGCAAACCGGATCGATGCAGCGACCTTTGCTGAATTCTATGAACCTGGCGTGTTGCGCATCAAGTTCAGCGACGATGTACCCATGCGCTTGCGCGACGGCGCCCCCACCGCGATCAACGCGCGGGTGGATGCGGCGACGATGAACACGCTCGACCGCCTCTCTGCGGGCGGCACGTGGCAGCCGCTCCATGATGTGAGCGAGGACGCGCTCGACGCGTTGCGCCAGGAAGGGGCTACGAATACGCAAGGCTCGCTGCCCGATCTCAACAACTATATGCGCCTGACGCTGCCCGCCGGCACGGATGAGCAAAGCGCGCTGCAGGCGTTCCGTGCGCTCTCCATCATCGAGTGGGTTGGACTCATGCCGCGGCCCGAAGTGTCATCTACCATACCGGACTTCAGTCAGGCCGGTGCGATCACGGGCAATCTGGCCGCCGATCGCTACCAGCGCTACTTGAACGCGGCGCCGGAAGGCGTCGACGCACGCTGGGCCTGGCTGGGCGGCGACAGCAGCGGCAGCGGGATTCGCATCTGTGATCTGGAGTATGACGTCAACGAAAACCATGCGGACCTGCCGACGATCAAACTCCTGCCTCCTGCGGCAGATCCCGTCTATGATGACAACCATGGCACGGCGGTCATGGGCATCATGGCCGCAAGAAATAACGGCTATGGCATAAAAGGCATTGCCTACAACGCCGACCTCTACTTCGCCGCCACTTATACCGTGAACGGCTTCAGCATTCCATCGGCCATCACGCGCTGCGCAAATGCCTTACGTGCGGGCGATATCATCGTCATCGAGGCGCAGACGCAAGGGCCCAACACCAAACCAAAGGAGGAACGGGAGTGGGCCTCAGAAGGGCTTGTCCCAGTCGAGTGGGATAAAGCAACCTATGACGCCATCAAGGTTGCGGTTGCGGCCGGACGTATCGTTTTTGAAGCCGGCGCAAATGGTGCGGAAGATCTGGATTCGCCAGCCTATCAGAGCGGGAACGGGGGCCATCACCCTTTCAAGCCTGCCAATGACTCAGGCGCGATCATGGTCGGCGCCGGCAACTCCCCCTATGTTGATGGTGAAGATCCCCGCGCGCCCAGCTGGTTCACTAACTATGGCGCGACCATGGACGTGCAGGGCTGGGGCGACGGCATCGTCACGACCGGGTACGGCGATCTGCATCCCGGTGAAGCTTCTGAAGAGGAACGTAACGTATGGTTCAAGCGCTCGTTCGGGGGCACCTCGGGCGCGACGCCGATTGTGGCGGCCTCTGCAGCCGTCTTGCAGGATACATTCAAAGCCGTCAACGGCCGCGTCGCCACGCCCGCCGAGATGAAGACGATCCTGCGTTCGACGGGAACAGGTCAGCAAGGAACTCAGAAAATCGGTCCCCTGCCCGACCTGCGCGCGGCGATCCTGAAAATCTACTCCGACGCCGGCGTCCTGCCGACGATCGCGGCGCCCGTCATTACGCCGGGCAGCGGGACCTACGCAATGCCCATGGAGGTGACAATCGGCTACGGCCCGGGGCAGAATCAGAGCAATACGCAGATCCGCTACACGCTGAACGGCAGCGAACCGACGGAAGACTCCTTCATCTTCATCCCAAGCCAGGGTGACACGCTCTATCTGAACTATGGCGCCACGGTCACGGCACGGGCATTCGTCCGCGACAACGCGCTCAATCGCACCTTCGAGAGTCCAACCAGCAGCGCCACCTATGTAAGTTCTACGCCCAAAGTCGCAACGCCCGTTATCTCCCCCGGAGCCGGCAGCTACTCTCAGGGCCAACAGTTCGTCATCACCAGCGCCACACCCGGCGCGTCGATACGCTACCGAACCGACGGTCGGAGTATCAGCTTCTTCTATCCCGGTACCGATTACACCGGACCGATCACGTTGGGAGCGGGCGCCCATGAAATCACGGCACGGGCCTACAAAGATGGCTATTACAAGAGTGACAGCGCCACAACCGGCGAAGTCATCATCAATGAAATTCAGCTGCCGGCCCCGGTCATCTACCCTTCCAGCGGGACCTTTACGGGCCAATTGACCGCCTATGTCGGCTCCACCGTTCTGGGTGCAGAGATCCGCTATACGCTGGACGGCAGCGAACCAAACGAGAACTCGCTTCGCTTCGAAGAGCCGATCGTCCTCCTTCCTGCCAGCGGCTCAACGACCTACTTCCTCAAGACGCGGGTCTTCTTGCCGCCCTATACGCCCAGCGCAACCACCGAGGTCGTCTACACCGTAATCAGTAGCTTGGCCCCGCCGCTAATCTCGGCAGATCAGCCCAGCAACAGCAACGAAGCAACCATTACGATCACCCACGAGGATCCGGCCGCCGTCATCCGCTACACGACGAACGGGGCCGAGCCCACCTCCTACTCAACCGTCTATAGTGGGCCCTTCACCCTGACGCCCGGCCAATACACGGTCAAGGCCAAGGCCTTCCGCGCCAACGCCCAACCGAGCGCAAGCGCAAGCCTCGACGTTGCAGTGGCCAACAACACCGAAGTCATCACTGACCCGACGATGCAGCCATTTAGTACCCAGTTTTTCGTTGCACCGTTTTCGCTGACCATGCGGACAGATACGCCCGACGCGATCATCCGCTACACCTCGACGAGCGACGGCTCCATCGCACCTGATCCGACGGCCCCGGGACAAGGCGGAGCCGAAACGTATACCGGGCCGATCTTGATCGAGACCAACGGCCAATATCGTTTCAAGGCCCGGGCATACAAAAGCAACGGCGTCGGCGGCTTCAACGCAAGCAACGTCATAGGCTCAGGAACCCTCTCCTTAGGCGACGCGCTGGGGGAAGCGACGATACCCGTCATCATCCCGGCGGGCGGCGTCTATACAGATACAATCGACGTGCGTCTCTCCGGCGCGGCGAATGAAGCGTTCTTCTACACCCTCGACGGATCAGCACCCGTCTCCGTCCCGCCCGCGACGCCGCCCTCGCAGTCGGCGAATCCTGCCAGCGTCATCTCAATCTCTGCACCGTCTACGCTCGTCGCCAGGGCCTATCGTGTCTTCTTTGCGCCCAGTGCTACGGCCGGCGCCAATTTCGACTTCATCTGCGCGACGCCCGCCTTGACGGCCGGCGGCGCCGCCACAGAGCAAGTCGATGTGACAATGAGTACCACAACGTCAAGTGCGCAGATTCGCTACACAACGGACGGCAGTGACCCGACAGAGTTGTCAGCGCTCTATACCGGGCCTCTCTCAATCGAACAGACGACCACGCTCAAGGCCAGATGTTACCGCCCTGACTTCTCTCCCAGCGAAGTCGCCACCGAGCTCTATGTGATCGGCCCCGCCCCGGAAACACCGGTCGTCACCGACGATCCGCAGGACCAAAACACGGCGGCAGGAGAAGATCTCACGCTTTCTGTCGACGCAAGCGGCTTCATGACTGATACGGTCGTCTTCCAGTGGCAGCGCAACGGCAACGATATTGCCGGCGAAAACGAGCCGACGCTGGATATTCCCAACGCGCAGCCGGAGAACGCAGGCGTCTACCGCGTCACCATCAGCGACCTGGGCGGCGCAGCAACCAGTCAGGAGGCGACCGTCACCATCAGCGAGGCAGCCATATCCGGCCTGCAGATCGAGCATGACGGACCCACCGTGCTCGGCGCGCCAACGAACTTTGCCGCCAGCGTGGCAATGGGGAGCGGCGTCACCTTCAGCTGGGACTTTGGTGACGGGAGCACTGGCAGTGGCCCGAATCCAAGCCACAGCTACGCAAGCGTGGGCGCGTATGCCGTCACCGTCACGGCACAGAATGGAGTAGGCAGTACGAATGCCCAGACGACTGTCGACGTTGTGGCTACGGCTGAGACCATCGGCGGCCTGGAAGCAGCAATTGACGGGCCAACGCCGCTCGGGCAAGCGACGACCTTCTTCGCAACCGTCGAGCAAGGGACCAACGTCACCTATGGTTGGGACTTTGGCGACGGCACAACAGGCAGCGGCCCGCGCGCCGAGCATACGTACGCCACTGCCGGTAGCTTCACGGTAACGGTCACTGCGTCCAACAGCCTCAGCAGCGAGCAGCAGACGCTGCAGGCCGTGATCTTGCCGACGGCCGGCACGCTGAACAAGAGCGTCTACTTGCCGCTGGTCGAACGGTAGGCAGGCTATCGCACCAACGAGCAGGCGCCGGCAATCAATCCAAGCCGGCGCCCTGATTTCCCCCAGGGATGTCAATTGCGAAGCATCACAAAGGAGAAAAGGAGCGCCTCATGGATCGAACTTATCGAAAACTTCTGTTGGCCCTGCTGATTGGCATCGGCGGGTTGATTGCCCTGTCAGGGCTGATACAGGCCCAGCCGCCCGATCGAGGACCTCAGGCCGAGCTGGCCGAAAGGTTGGCCGTCAGTGAGTCTGTGCAACTCATCGTGACGCTGGACGTCGTCGGCTGGAACCCCGCGGCATACAGTGCACGCCTGTCCGAAGCGAATGCACAAGAAGCCCAGATTGCTCTGGCACAAGATGCTGTCAGCCAGGCGCTGGCGGACGAAGCAGTGAGCGACATTCGCCGCTTTCGCTACGTCCCCCAGATGGCGGTGACGGTCCATTCCCGCGAAGCGCTGGCTGCGCTCTTTGCTGCGCCGAATGTTCTGGACATTCAGGAAGACATCCCCGTTCCGCCGGCATTGAGCGCCAGCGTCGGGCTGATTCGGGCCGATCAGGCCCATCAGCTCGCCTTCAACGGAGCAGGATGGACCGTTGCCGTGCTTGATACCGGCGTCGACAAAAACCATCCGGCCTTGCAAGGGCGCGTGGTCTCGGAAGCCTGTTTTTCCACCACGAACGGGGCGTCGGGCTTTACCTCGCTCTGTCCGGGCGGGCAGGATTCAACGGCGTCTAACTCAGGTCTGCATTGCGCCAACAACATCAGCGGTTGTGACCACGGCACCCATGTGGCCGGGATTGTCAGTGGCGTGGCCCCACAGGCCGATCTGATCGCGATCCAGGTCTTTTCACGCGTTGACGATACGCCGCAGAACCCGCGCTGCGCCAATGCCGGCCGGACCAGCCCCTGTACGCTGGCCACCAGCGCAGACATCATCGGCGCGCTGGAGCGAGTCTTTGACCTGCGCAATAGCCTCAACATTGCGTCCGTCAACATGAGCCTGGGGGGAGGGCGATTTGGCAGCACGTGCGACACTGATCCGCGCAAACCCGCCATCGACCTGCTGCGCGGGGCTCAGATTGCCACGGTGATCGCCGCCGGCAACTCGGGCTTCACAGACTCCATGGGCGCGCCTGCCTGCATCTCGTCTGCCATCAGCGTGGCATCATCCACCAAGTTTGACACGATCTCGAGCTTTTCCAACATCAACAACTTCACGACGCTGATCGCGCCGGGCGGCAACATCTTCGCGCCTATTCCCGGCACCGGACAGAGTTTCAAGAGCGGCACATCCATGGCGGCGCCCCATGTTGCCGGGGCCATGGCCATCTTGCGCCAGGCCGCCCCGGATCAGACGGTCAACTTCATGGAATCAGTGATCGAACTGAACGGCCCGCCGATCAACGACTCGCGCATCAATGGCTTCATCACCAAGCGCAGACTCGACGTCTATCTCGCCGTGTGCGGCATGGTCAACTGCGGGGCAGACGACTTTCAGACGCGCGCCGTACCGAGCAGCATCGATGGTCAAATCAACGCGTCCGGCGACCGCGATTTCCACTATGTTCAGCGCGTGGCGGGCTCGCGCCTGACGGCCCAGATGACCGCAACCAGCAGCGCAATCGATCCCTACCTCGAACTCTATGGACCAGACGGAGCTCGCATCGCCATCAACAACAACGGCGGCATCGGCAACAATGCGCTGATCAACGGCGCCATCTTGCCGCTGACGGGCCGCTACACGATCGTCGCACGCAGCATCAATCGCAATGCCGGCGGCTACAAGCTCATCCTCTCCTCTCAGCCTGCGGCCGTCAACCCGCAACCGGTTGTACAGCGTCTTTCGCCGGCTGTTGTCACCGGCTCGTTCAACACGAGCGACTTCTGGGTCCGCATCGACGGCCGCAACTTTACGCGCCAATCGCGAACGCTACTCAATGGTTCCTACCGCCCCATGTTCTACAGTTCACCGACACGCATTTGGATTCGCGTGCGCGGCACGGACATCCGACCGCCCTGGCCGTCGCTCAAGTTCGTAACGGTCGTTAACCCGGAACCAGGTGGCGGCAGCACGCCGCCGCTTCCGCTCAGCATCCGTTTCCCGATTCTGGGCGAGAGTGAATTGGTCGCACCCGACGCTGGGACCACGGTCGAAACCGGCGTGGAAAACACCTTCACGATCAGTTGGACGACGCCAATTTCCATTCCATCCTGGCGCAACATGCAGTTTATGGACCTGCGCCTCCGTGACGACCAGGGCAACGTCGCGGCCTGGGTTCGGGTGAAGGAGCAGCCGGGCGATGGCAGCACGTACAGGCTCATGAATGGCGCCGAAGTCAGCGTTGCGACCGACGTTACCGGCACCGTGCCGGGTCCCGACGAAGGCCTGCCGGGCGAGAGTCGCACGATCGACATACCGGGCTACGTCTCCCTCAATCTGGCAAATACCACATTCAGCGGCTCGGGGCGTACGGCCACCATGTCTCCGGCGCTTACCTTCGGTCCGGAAGCCGTCGGCACCTACAGCATCGAATTCCGCGTCGATGGCGAAGACGGCGCCGTGCAGGATGATGATGTATTGGGTGAGCTACACATTGTGCCCAGCGCTTGCCCCACGGCGCTGAACGAAGTAACAGTCACAGGTCCGGAGAATGGGGTTGTAGAGACTGACTACGCATACAGCGCCAGCGTGCAACCTGGAGACGCAACACAGCCCCTGACATACGTTTGGTCGCCGGAGCCGGAGAGCGGCCAGGGCGCCCCGAACGCCAGCTATCGCTGGTCAGAAGCTGGCGACAAGGCTGTCGCCGTGAATGTGGAGAACTGCGGCGCATTTGGCGGCGCAACCTATCTCACACGTATTCGCACGACGGACGCGCCAGATCTTGCGATTGTCAAGCACGGTCCGGTCGTGGCTGAGGCAGGCGAATCGATCACCTACACCCTGCGCATCACCAACAGCGGGGCCATGACGGCAACCAATCTGGAGGTTACCGACGTCCTGCCGGCCGGCGCAACCTATGTGGGCGGCGGCGCCTTGAACAACGGCGTGGTGGTCTGGAATCTTGCCGAGCTTGGCGGCTATGGCGCCACCGGGGAGGTTGAGTTCACCGTCACGGCGGGCGAAACCATCACAAACAGCATCATCAGCGTGGCGGCCGACGGCGACTACAACGCCTTCAGGACCGATCCAGTCGTCACCGAGATTGTTGATGACCGTCAAGAGGCAGACCCGCTTCTCGATACTGCGCTCGAACATGGCGTCAATGCCGAGCGGACGCTGGCAGAGCTGCCGGCTGGCAGCGTGGCCAACCAAACCGTGCTCGCGCTCGATACGCAAGCCGCGCCCGTCCGCCCGCTTCCCGTCAATCTCGCCTTTGCCGGACGCGCCTTCAAATTGGGCGCCTTTTTCAACAACAGGCCCATGCCGCAAATGGAGCTCAACGAGAGTTTCTCCCTCACCATCGGCATCGATCCGGGAACGGTCACACTCGCTCGGACCGCCACGGCCACGAATGCCGAACCGACGCTCGCACTCTGGGATGGTTCGGCATGGCGCACGGACGGCGTTACCTGTACGCCGGACGCAACGCCGGACACGCTCTTCTGCACCGTGGACGCGCCGCTGGCCACAGAATTTGCACTCGTCATCCCCGATGAAGTGAATCTCGATCAGAGGTTGTTCCTACCGCTTGTCAACAAGTAAGCGATAGCGCGACACGCCTAGACTTGGGACCGGGGCCGGTCCCAGGTCTAGGCGTGTCGCCTGTCTGTTCCCAGCGCGATCAGCAAGGCCACGCCGTAGAGTAGGGCCCCCGCCACCATAACGCTGCGATAGCCCAAGAGCATGGCAAGCGCTAGCGCGCCTGCAGCCCCGGCCACACCCATCACGCCATTGACTGCCCAGGCCAGCGCAACCAGGCGCACATCGCTCGCCCCCACCCAGCGCAATCCAGTCGGGAAGGGCGCGCCCATGCAGAGCGCCAGCGGCAGCACGGCCAGCGCGACCAGAACGATCCGCCACGGCAGCGCCCAGCCCAGGGCAGCCTCGCGCAGCGGGGGCCAAATCATGACCCAGGCCACGACGAGCACAATGACGCCGAACAAAGGACCGCCGCGCAAGCCGCGGTCCTCCTTTTGCGTCAGCAGCAGGCTGCCCAATCCGCCGCCAATCAGTAAGACGCCCAGCACCGCGGCCACCGTCACCGCAGGATGACCGATGAAGAGCCGCGTCTGCTGCAGCAACGCAATCTCCACGGCCATAAAGCCGGCGCCCAAAGCCGCGAAGTAGAGGGGCGACCAGCGCATCGGATCCGAAACGTCGATCCGCCTGACGTAGAAACCGACCGCAAGGCTACCCACCGCGATCAGCGCCAGCAGAAGCCAAAGCAGGCGCTGCAGGGAGAGAGGGAGGCCAAAATCAAAGTGGTAGAAAAAGGGCCGGTCGTCGGACACGGGGGCAAGGTTGCTCTCCGCCGCTGCGATGACCGCGTCCAATGATTGCGTACCCGCGGCGACCGCATCCAATGGCGGCTGTGCCACCACGCCGGGCAGGAAGAGGGGCGTGAAGCCCACCTCGCGCGCCACGGCGCCGATTGAAAGCGCATCCTCCCGCGTATAGGCCGTGTTGCGCACCAGCAAGAGAGGAATCGGCGGATCGACGCGGGTGTCCAGCAGCGAAATGACGTGGGTCAAGGCCTCAGCATCAGTCAAGCCACGGTTGCCCAGCACGGCGACGGCTGTGGCCAGCGCGCGGGTGAGGGTCGGCTCATCGTAGAGCTTGATCGCCAAGACGCCGGACGGCGTGAGGTGCTCCAGATAAGTTGTGAAGGCTTCGAGCGTAAATGCGCTGTTTTCGACCAGGCTCAAGCCGCCCCGCTCCGCGGCCAGGGTCACCACATGGGCGAGAAAGATCAGATCGTAGTCTTCCACAGCGCGGGCCAAAACGCTACGCCCTTCATCGATCTCGATGCGGACGCCCGGCTGATCATAGAGATCGCCGTTGTAGGCGGCATAGGCGCGGGCAAGATCGACGCTGGCACGGTTGACCTCCACGGCGTCGATGGTCGCCGCGTTGGCCTGGCGTGCAAACCAGACATCCAGACCGGCGCCTGGCCCGATGATAAAGGCGCGCGCCGGTTGCTCCGTGGCAAACGGGAAGAGGCCAATATCACGCCAGAGTGCGGGATGGCCCGCAGCCGGCGGCATGACTGAGCCGGCAGCACCGTCCATGTAGAGTTCATAGGGCTGTCCATCGCCAGGATCGATGAGATCGGTGCGCGCAAAGGAATCCCAGACGCTGGCCAGCGGCGTGGCGCCCTGGTTGAGCTGTGCGACCAGAGGCTTCTCGCCCGCCAGGCGCGTCACATCCAGCGCGATGACGCCCGTTCCCCGTCCGGCAACCCCCATGCCTGCGACCAGGAGAGCCGCCAACAGCCAGGGCAGCGGCGACCGGTCCGCCCACAAAGCCGCCACCAAAAGAAAGGCCACACCGGTCAACCAAAGGCTGTTGGGCAACTGGAGTGCGTCGATCAGCGGCACGGCCAACAACGCGCCGACGCCTGCACCAATCAGGTCAGCGGCGTACAGCGGTGTGCTATACGCCGGATATGCACTAAAGAGCGTGGCCACGGCCAGCCCCACGGCCAGGAAAGGCGCTGTAGCCAAGATCAGCTGCAGCCACTGCCATGTCGGCGTTGGGAAGCGCAGCATGAAAAGGGTAACGACCAGCGTCGCCAGGCCCGCTGCGGCGGCATACCACCGGCAATATTGCAGCAGACGCAGCCGTGCCGACGCCGTCGCCAGCGCCGCCCCCAGCCCCAAGCCAAGCAGCGCCAGCGCCAGCAATGCATAGACGTAGGGCGGATAGTAGATCGTCGCAAAAAGGCGCGTCAGTTCGATTTCCAGCAGCAGGGTGCTGGCAGCGAGCAGGCTGAGACCAAACAGGTAGCGACGAAATGGGTGGGTAGGCATGAGAGACGTTGATGGCACGCTGATACGGCGGATTGGGCGGATCGCGGCGGATGCTCAAGAGCAACTCCGCGTCAATGCGCCGCACCTGCCTGAGCGGCGTGCGATCTACCCCCGATTTCTCAACCGTGGGTCGAGCACGTCGCGCAAGCCGTCGCCGAGGAAGTTGAAGCCCATCACCGTGATCATGATGGCCACGCCTGGAAAGATGCTCATCCAGACTGATTGGCGAAAGAAGGCGCGTCCCTCGGAAAGCATGCGGCCCCAGCTCGGATCGGGCGGTTGGGTGCCCAGCCCGAAGAAGCTAAGCGCGGCTTCGGCCAGAATCGCAAAGGCCAAACTGAGGGAGATCTCAACAATGAGCGGCGCCATGGAGTTGGGCAGGATGTGACGCGTGATGATGCGCCCGTCACGTGCGCCTGTGGCCCGCGCGGCATCGACAAACTCCTGCTCGCGCACCGTAAGAACGGAGCCGCGGGCGATGCGCGCAAAGATCGGCGTGTAGACGATGCCGATGGCGATCATGGCATTGGCGACGCCGGGTCCCAACGCAGCCAGGATGGCGATTGCCAGCAGGATGGCAGGAAACGCAAAGAGTACGTCCATGGAGCGCATGATGACTTCGTCGGCAAAGCGATTGCCATAGCCGGCAAAGACGCCCAGCGACGTGCCGGCGGTGGCGGCGATGCCCACGGCGATCAGGCCAACCATGAGCGACACGCGCGCACCAACCATGATACGACTCAGCGTATCGCGGCCAAAATCGTCAGTGCCCATGGGATGCTGGAGCGAAGGCGGTGCAAAGCGGGCATCAAAGTCCATCTCGTTGGGGTCGTAGGGAGCCAGGGCCGGACCAAACGCAGCCATAAAGAGCAGGAAGCAAACGATGATGAGTCCGATCATGCCGATCTTGTGGTGTCGCAGCCGGATGGCCGTATCTTGCCAGAAGCCGCGGGCCGGCGTGCGTAAGAGATCTTCGCTTCCGGTTCGTCGGTCAGCGCCCACCGGCGCATCCACTGCGCCCGCCATTATGCATACTCCAGGCGTGGATCGAGGAAGAAGTAGAGCATGTCCACACCCAGGTTGACCATGGTCAGCATGACGGCCATGACCAGGACCGCGCCCTGCACCATCGGGTAGTCGCGATCCAGCACGGCATCCAGCGCCAGACGCCCCAACCCCGGCCAGGCGAAGACTACTTCGACTACTACGACGGAGCTGAGCAGCGCCGTGATCTGCAAGCCGATAATGGTCACGATGGGGATGAGGGCGCTGCGCAGGGCATGGCGCGAAATGACGACGCGCTCGGTGAGTCCTTTAGCTCGCGCCGTGCGGATGTAGTCCTCGTTGAGCACTTCGAGCATGGCGCTGCGGATAAAGCGCGTCTGAATCGCGCCGCTGATAATGCCGGCGGTCAGCGCAGGCAAGATGATGTGGCTTAGCCATTCGCGCGGGTTTTCGGTAAAGGGCGTATAGCCGCTGGGCGGCAGCCACTCCAGCGTCAGCGAAAAGAGCAAAACAAGCAGAATGCCCAACCAGAAATCGGGAATGGTCAGACCAATCTGACTCACGATCGAGGTGGTGACATCGGTCTTGCTACCCGGTCGGAGCGCCGAAAGGATGCCGGCCGGAAACGCGATCAGCATGCCGATGATCAAGGCACAGATCGTCAGTTCCAAGGTTGCCGGCAGGCGGTTGCGCAGCTGCGGACCGATGGGCTGCCCGGTAATCAGGCTCTCCCCAAAATCACCCCGCAATACGCCTGCAAGCCAGTTGCCGTACTGGACCAGGAAGGGCTCGTTGAGGCCCAACCGCTCGCGCAGCGCGGCCACATTTTGCTCATTGGCCTGCACACCCAGGATCACGCGCGCGGGATCCCCGGGCACCAGTTGCATGATGGAGAAGACAACGAAGCTGACGCCCAGCAGGACCACTGCGGTCAACACCAGTCGTTGAAAGATGTAGCGAAAATTCACGATGACTCAGATCGGTTGATTGTGTGGGAACGGATGGAACGCGGATGAAGCGGATCAGGCGGACACAACACGAATTCCAGTAAGAAATTCGCGCTGATCTGCCCGATCCGCCAAATCTGCGTTCTATCGCAGGTTATTCAGCCAGCCAAACGGTCCAGAAGTTATTGGCCTGGTCAGGTCGCACCGTGAAGCCCTGCACGCTCGGGGCATAGGCGCGAATCTCTTCCTTGTTGAACATGTAGACGTAGGGCGCTTCATCCACAAGGATCTGATTGGCCTGCTCGTAAATCTCGAAGCGGGCGTCGAAGTCATCCATGGAGCGACCTTCGTCCACCAGCGCATCAAACTCCTCGTTGCTGTAGCCGGTGAAGTTGAAGACCTGTCCGGTGCGGTGCTGGAGGTAGTAATACTGATCGGCGTCGATCAAGCCATTCCAACTGCAGATGTAGGCGTCATACTCGCCGCCGCCTTCCAACTCCAGCCACTCGCTCCACTCGGGAGCGAAGATATCGGCCGTGATGCCGACCTCGCCCAGCTGCTGTTGGAGCACCTGAGCCGCGCGCACGGTCTCGCCATACTGGACGGTGGGCATGAGCTGTAGTTCAAAGCCGTCACCATAGCCGGCTTCAGCGAGCAGTTCCCTGGCCTTTTCGATGTCTCGATCATATGGCATATAGCCCGTATTCCAGGGGCTGCTGCTGCCAACGGGGCCCTGGACCGGCTCACAGATGCCGAAATAGCCGGCTTCACAGAGCTGGTTGCGGTCCAATGAATAGGCAATCGCCTGGCGAACGCGCACGTCATTCAGCGGCTCGCGCTCGGTGTTGAGGCCGATGTAGTCATAGGAGAGCTGGGGCGCAGTTGCGACGACGACGTCAGGATCTTCCTGGAGCGACTCAAAGTTCTGGGGCGCAATGGAGATGACCCAGTCGATTTCACCGCCACGCAAGGCCGTCTCGCGCACCGTGTCGTCCGGGATGGGCGTAATCTCGACGGCGTCCAGGTAGGGCAGCCCCTCTTGCCAATAATTTTCGTTCCTCGTCAGCAGCACGCGGGTGGTGCCTTCCACTTCGCTGATCTGGAAGGGGCCTGTGCCGATGGGCTGATTGATTGAGCCATCCTCATTGACGCTTTCGCGGGCAATGATGCCGGACGATTTATCAAAGCCGATGGACTGGGGGAAGATGCCAAAGGGTTCGGGATGCGTCACGGCGACGGTGTAGGTATCGACGACTTCAACCGTGGTGCCGGGCGGGCCCACGCGGGCCGCATTACCGGAACCGGTCGCGGGATCGAGGAACCGATCCCAGGTGAACTTCACATCGTCAGCCGTCATTTCGCGACCGTTGGAGAAGAGCACGCCTTCGCGCAGTTTGAGCGTCCAGGTCAGTCCATCTTCGGACTGTTCCCATGATTCAGCCAGCCATGGCACCAGGTTGAGGTCGTCGTCATAGAAGGTTAGGCCTTCGATGACGTTGTTCAGAATCTGGTAGCTGGAATACGAACTGGTCACGTGGGGATCCAGGCTTTCCCATTCATTCTGGAACGCCGCGCGCAAGGTGCCGCCGGCAACGGGTTCGCCCGGAACGGCCGCGGTCTCGGCTTCGGTTGCGTCGGCGGCATTTTCTTCCGTAGCCGGTATAGCCGGTGCAGCCGGTGCAGCGCACGCTGCAACAAGCGCCACAAGCAAGAGAAGAGAGAGCAGATAGGCCAATCGTTTCATAACAGGCTCCTTTGTGACTCCGTAGAGAGCGCCAGCACGCCATCAACGGCGAAAATGATGGAGAGCAATGCCATAATGCTGGACGGACATTGCGCCAACGATGACAGAGATCCAAGTGGACAGACATCGAGTAATGGAGGGATGCGCAGCCAGTGCACACTCCTTTCTACGCTACCCGATCCCCAGCAAGCTGTCAAGCCGCGGGCGCGATCTCGCGCAGCAATGTGCGGGCGCGGAAGATGCCTTCAACCATGCTGGCGTGGATGAGCGGATTGCCATTGGAGGCGATAAATTGGCGGTTGGCGTGGGTCCAGTCGTTGCCTTCGTAATCAGTCACGCGCCCGCCTGCCTCGCGGATCAGGAGCGCGCCCGGCGCAATGTCCCACGGGTTGAGATCGCCTTCCCAGTGTGCGGCAAAAACGCCGGATGCAACCAGGGCCAAATCGACGGCAGCCGTGCCCATCCGCCGCACGCCGCGACAGCGGGGCATGAAATACGCAAACTCCATGGCGTTGTTGTCGGCCGTCTCGGCTCGGGTATAGGGAAATCCAGTCGAGAGCAGACTATCCTGCAGACGCTCGATCGTGTTAACCTGCAAGCGAGCATCGCTGCCGCCATTGCGCACGTAGGCGCCTTCCCCCACTTGGCCCCAGTAGACTGTCTCGTTCGGCAGGGCCAGGGTAACGGCCAGCAGCGTTTCACCTCCCTTGTTCAGGGCAATATTGACGGCGAAGTATGGCACGCCATGGGCGTAATTCACCGTGCCGTCAATTGGGTCGACCAGCCAGAAGGTTTCATCATCCGGAAGCTGATTGCTCTCTTCGCCCCAGAAACCCACTCCCGGGAAGTCGGCCGCCAGCGCGTCGCGGATCAATTGCTCTGAAGCCAGATCAGCCTCGGTCACCAGATCGTTTGCGTTTGATTTGCTGGAGACATTTTGCAGGCCTGCGCGTTGCATGGATAAGACCAATTCGCCGGCATCCCGGGCAATGCCAATCACGCGTTCCACATCTGCTTGATCGATGATCATCGATAATCCCTGTTCTTTGCATGAACGGTACCTATACAGGTGAGTGGTCGCAACGCCAGCTGAGCTGGCCTGGAGGAACCCATAGGCCTGATCGGTACGATGAAAAATGAACGAACGACAAACGGCTTCCCGCAGACAGCAAGCTATCCCATCTGTGCACCACCTATGGACCGTCTATGGACCATCTATGGACCATCTATGGACCATATCGCCCGCCGGGAAAAGCGCTCATCACTTGATCATACGCCTCGTCCTGCGTCCGAACCAAATAATTTTGCCGCCTTTTCAATCTGCGGTATAGTGCACTCAAACATTTGTTCCGTTACCCTAAATGCAACAAGACCGTTCCACAGAAGACGAGGAGCGTCATGGATATTCAATGGTACGGCCTGTCCTGTTTTCGCATTCGCGAACGCAACGCGACGGTCGTGTGTGACCCTTTCGATAAGTCTGTCGGCTTTACGTTGCCGAAACTCAAGGCGGACATCGTCACCGTTAGTCACGATCAGCCTGGCCACAGTGCAATTGACCGCATCACCGGCGACTTTAAGGCGCTAACCGGGCCGGGCGAATATGAAGTCAACAATGTATTTATCACCGGCGCGACAACCCTCCACCGCAAACATGAGGACACGCCGCCGGAGCGTAACATCGTGTTCTTTTTCGAGTTCGGCAACCTCAGCGTTGGCCATCTGGGCGACTTGGGCGAGCTCCCCAGCCAGTCGGAAATCGACGATCTGAATCTGGGCGAAGTCGATATTTTGATGGTGCCGGTGGGCGGCGGCGCGACGCTGGATCCCACCCGAGCAGTAGAGGTTATCGGCCTCTTCGAGCCACGCATCGTCATTCCCATGCATTACGAATACGAGGGCCTCTCCAAGAAATTTGTTGATGCGCTGGAACCCGTTGACAAGTTCTTAAAAGAGTTGGGCCTCGTCGTCCCCGATCCGATCGACACGCTCAAGATCTCCAAGAGCAACCTGCCTGAAGAGACAGAAATCGTGTTGCTGAATCTGACAAAATAGCGGTTTCAACCAGCCGCTTCAGACAAACAAAAAGGGGGTTGTCGGTGCACCGACAACCCCCTTTTTGTTTGTGCCGATTGCTTGTTTGCGTCACGTGCGGTTTGGTTGTCGCCTATTGCAGATCAAATGGATTGCGCTTCTTGCGACGATCGCCCACTTGACGCTGCATCCACGCCTTCTGCAAGATGGGACGCAGTTCGCGCCAAGAGTTCCCCACCGTGCCGCCGGCTTCCCCCTCACCATCCGCTTGCGTCAGGCCCCCCGCACCGCCGCCAAACCGATAGACCACATACTCGTCGGTGATGTTGCGGATGTACGGCTCGCCCGCAGGCAACGACCGGGACAGATGATTGGCGTGCTCGTAGGGTGTCTGGCTGAGGCCAACGCGGAGACCCAGCCGCTCAGCCCAGCGGATCATGCGATCGTAAATGATGGGCGAAACGTCGGGAGAAAATTCATCCGGGCCCGCTACACGCATACGGCGCAGCGCCCACAAGCCGGCAAAGAGCATGATGGGCGCTAACAGTAGACCAATGTAGCGCCGCCAGGGATTGGTGCTCCCGCTTTCACCGGCAGCCAAGGGGCCATCTTGGGGCAAATTCTCCAGACCCTCATCAAACCCGGCGTCCGCGGCAGCGGAACCAGCTTCGGGTTGGGGTGCATCGAGTGCAGAGGGGTCGTCTGCTGCGGCTTCGGGAAATTCCAGGCCCAGCGGTCGCGACAGGGTTCCTTCGCCGGCGGTCGGCTCGAACTCGATCCACCCCAATTCGGGAAAATAGACCTCTACCCAGGTATGCGCGTCATCCCCGCTGACGTAGTAAATCTGGGATTCCATGTCATGCTCGCCCTGCGCGTAACCGCTGGCCGCCCGCGCAGGAATGCCCAAGCTGCGCAGCATGAGAACCATCGCCGTTGCGTAATAATCGCAGTAGCCTTCCCGCAAGTCAAAGAGAAAGTATTCGATGGGGTCTACGCCTTCAGGCGGCGCCGGTATTTGTTCGTTATACGTATAATTCGTCCGCAGGTAAGTCTCAATCGCCTTGGCCTTGTCATAGGTCGTGGGCTGACCGGCTGCGACTTCCGCAGCCAGTTCGCCGATGCGCGACGAAAAGTCGATGGGCAATTGGGTATAGACGGCCTGCACGGTGGGTGGGACCGACCCATTGGCATCGCGCAAGTCACGCTGGCTGACATCGGCATAGTTGCTGACAACGGTGTAGCGCTCATCCGCTTCCAGCGTGCCGCGCACCGTGGTGTAGGATAAATCGACCGTTCCCGTCTCTTCATTCACCGTTTCATAGAACGTAGAGAGCGGCACGTCGGTCATGATGATATCTTGCGCGGCAAAGAGCACGCCGCCCGTAGAAGAGAGCAGAGTCACGGTCTGGGTCACAGGCTCCCGATTGGACCAGGCTGGTGCCGGAATGGCCTCCAGCGCCGCAAAGTTCTGCTCTGCCCGGCGCGTATTCTGCCACGCGCGGCCGTCATAGTAATCGTAGGTGACTGCCCGCCAGTAACGGCCCTGCGGCGCCTGGATTTGCAGCACAGGCCGGTCATCTACCTGACGCGCGCCTCCCAAAGCCAGGCTGGAGCCAAACGCAGCATAGCCCGGCACTTCGCGCTGGGTCAGGCTGGGATGCAGGTCATTGAAGCGCTCCGAGATGTTGCGTACGCCTTCTTCAATGGGCGCCGTCACGGACTGCACTTCCTGATTGCGCCCCATGCCCGGCAAAATCCACGCCAGCGCCAAAACAATCACGCTGTAGTAGAGCGCACTGCGCAGGAAGTCAAAGGTAATATCGGGGCTAAAATAGATGCGTTGCTCGCGCCAGCGCAACTGCTGTTCCGCCAGGTTTGTCCGAATCAACAAGACGAGCGCCACGACCGAAAAGATTACCAGGAAGCCCAGGACAGACTCGGGTGCGTTGAAGACATTGATGGCCAGCACAATGCCGGCGGGCACGATCGCACGCCAGGTGTAGCCATAGCGAAAGATCGACCAGATGCCCAAGAAGCTCAACCACCAGATCAGAAAGCTCAGTTCAAAGATAAAGACATAGTTGTCGGCTGTGGCCTCGCCTTGCATGGCCGCCGAAACCCAGATGACCCAGGAAAGCAGTACGTGGTAGGACTTGGCCTGCAAGCCATAGATCTCATTGGCCTGAAATGCCTGAATCTCAGCCGGCGTTACCAGCGTCGTCATGAGAAAGAGGATCCACGCCAGCCCGGTAAAGAGGCTGTGGGACATGGCAAAAAAGCCGTCGAAGCGACTGAAGGACATGAGCAGGCTCAGCAGCACGGCCCCGCCCGTCACGGGCACGAGAATCGTCAGATTCTCGGTGTAGCCGGCCGCGTCCAGCGAAACGGCCACAAGCAAATAGAGCAGCGCAGCCAACACCGCAGTAACGATGTAGCCATCCTGATAGTATACGTTGTCACGATAGCGTTCGGAGTAGGCCCGCGTGCGGCGATGGTGGCTGTGAGACGAGACCTGTCGGGATGTAAGTGTGGACATATTCGGCTATTTTATCACAGGGCAGCTCATTGAGGCCCTGCTACGCGGTGGAGTATGTAGAGTATAAAGTTCAACGATTGCAAGGATCACTAAATGCGATAACCGTGCTTCCTCACAGTAACCGCCATAACAGAGTCGTCAGCAAAAGCAAGATGATCAGACCGATTATGGCCGCCAGCACCACACGGGTCGGGTTTACGGACTGCGTACTATACTCAAACGTTTGGGCCGGTCCGTCAACGGTGGTCATCCACGAACGCGAGAGCGAGTCCAGCGCTGACGGCGCTTTGAGCGTCGTCACAACCCAGCTTGACTCAGCCAGTTCCGCCCAGACCTGGGCCGCGTTCCGATAGTTAACGGCTTGAATCTCGGCGCGTAGCGCTTCTTCGCCCGCGGCTGGATCATTGATGAGTGCAGCGGTTTGTGCCTCAAACTGACTCGCTTCACGGTTTAGATCCGCCGCCATCGCCCGCCACTGATCGCCCGCGGTTGCCAGCCCCAATGTCTGACGCAGCGTTGTTTCCTGCCAGAAGAGTCGGCCCGTCTGCTCGACCTCTGCGGCAGTCTGTTGCAGGAGGCTGCGCAGCAGCGCCCAGTGCGGTCCCCCGCCCAACAAGCTGACGAGCGTGCCAGCCGCCTCACCATCCGTCTCTGATAGTACAATCGTCAAACGGAGTCCACGACGACCCGGTTCCCCATTTTCACGACGAGTATCATCCAGCTCGATTTGGATCCCGCGCGGCAAATCGACAGTCTGCCAACGAGCGATCTGTTCGGCCATGGCCGTCTGAGCGGCGGTCTCCATACCGTCGGTAGGCTGAGCAAGGATAGCGATCTCCGTGCCTTCAACGCCGGTTGTCATTGTTGCTTGCCACGAAGCGAAGAGGCTCTGGGCCGCAACGGGCGGCGTCAACTGTGCATCGAGTATCCCCTCGCCGGCCAGGGCCAGAGCTGCATTGCGATCGCCCTGGCCAAGCAGTTGCAGCGCCTGCTGCACTTCTAGCTCACGACGTTGCTGCGCCAGCGCTTCAGCATCGACAAAGGCGTCGGGCAGCGCAGCCATCTGTTCAACCAGGCCAAGGGCGCCGGCCCAATCTCGTCGCTCCCGTGCCGCAATCAGCTGCACATTGAGGCCCTCCTGCTGCCAGCGTCGCATCTCCGTCCACTCAGCGCTGTCGGCCGGCAGTCCCGTGGCCGCGGCCGCGGCCGCTTCGGCCATCAGCGCGGCGTTGAGTGCATCACTGCGGCTGTCGGTCCCGTTGATGCGACTGCGGTAGAGGGTTGCCAAGCCGCGCTGGAGGGGCGCGGCGGCGGCTGGATCGTTACTGGCAGCGGTGACCCCAGCGGTGTACGCAGCCAGGGCCTGGGCAAAAAAGCGCGACGACGTTCCGCTGCCCCCTGCGCTCGCCAGTGAACGATAGAGATCGCCCACTTCGGCATAGGCGGCAGATTCGCCGCCGCTTGTCGCCCCTTCAGCCGCCTGCAGTCGCGCCCAAGTTGTCGGATCGATGAAGAGAATGCGCATGGCTTGGTTCGGAAGAAGACCATCATAGAGCCATTTGATCGCGTTGTCGCTGCCAACCACGTCACTCCAGCCAGCGGGCGCGATGTCCAGCCAGCTTGCCGGGGGCGCGGCGGATGGCAAAGCAAACGCGACGCGGATGCTGCGCGCGCCGGGCCACGCGGCTACCCCGGTCGCATCATAGCGCAGATCAACCAGCGGCCCGGCGTCGAGGAGCACGTCATAACGCAGGCGCACGTCTCCACGACCGTCGGCAGGCAGAGGCAGCTGAGCCGTCAAGGCGTCGTTTTCGGCCGGCAGCAGCGTGACGGGCTGGCCGTTCAGGGTGACTGTGACGGCTTCCGGGTTGACGGCCGCGGTCTCATCCTGGGCCACGACGCGCGCCAGGACGGTGATGGCATCATTCTCACTATTTTGCAGGCGATAGAGCGCGTCAACCGAAGCGATCAGCAGGCCGTCACGCACGGTTACATCTACGTCGGCCGTATGGGTTTGCAGCTCTGCAGCCTGGTTTTCGATGGGTTGCAGGGCAAAAAACGCGCGATTCTCGACTGCCTGACGACGCTCCGGCGCGGCTGCTTGAGTCGTCGGTGCAAACAGGGTAAGCAGCGCCAAGATCGCGACGAGCCACAGCGTGACGGCACAGCGCACAGCGCCAGCGACATCAAATCGATGGCAAGCCCGGTCAGAGCGCGCAAGACGCCCGGCCCCATCCAGGGCAGCCAAAAAGTGGCTCCAAAGTTGCTTTTTCATAGTGCTTCTGGTATCGTGACTCGAACCGGGCAACGGTCAATAACGCGGTAGTGCCACGGTTCGTCCCCGGATGTACGCCGCCGTATTTTCAGCATATGGATGAGTCTGGCAGCGCTATGGTTAAATTGCTCATGCAATGGGACATCAAAATGGGTCGGGAACAGGAGTTCTCGGAGTTTGTGGTGCGGGAATTTGCGCCCAAACTGATGCAGTTGGGCATCGAACCCAGCGAAGTGTTGTATACCATGTACGGTGAGGGTCCGCAAATGCTGACCATCGGCGCCGTGGAGAGTCACGAGAAGCTCACCGACATCCTCGAAAGCAGCGGCTGGCAGAAGCTTCAGAAGAAGCTGATGTCCTATGTGACCAACTATCAGCAGAAGATTGTGCGCGACAACGGGCGCAATTTTCAACTCTGACCAGATGGTTCACGCAAGGCGTCGAACTGCCCGTTAAGGGTGAGCATCATCACACTTCGGCACGCTGTAATCGGCTAGACTACGCACCACAAGCTGCTGCCGATAGAGGCCGAATCATTACTCAGCTTTTCAGAGTCACAGTTGCGTGACTCTTTTTCTTTGCCACATCTGATTTGCCGCGCAGGCGCAGCGAGCCGCGCAGCCTCGACATTTGCCAAGTTAGGAGAATTTCATGAAAAATCCAGCCAGCCGCCGACCGCTCCGCTGGGCGTTTGCACTCGTCGCGCTTACTGCGCTACTCGTGTTGGCAGCCTGCACCGGCGTGCCCGCCCTCCCCGCCGATATCGCACCCGCGGACGCCGTGCCGGAAACCGCCACAGAGGCGCCGGTCGAAGAAGAAAGCGACGACGCTGTCGACGCCGATGCTACCGCAGTCCCAGCCGAAGAAGGCGCCGCCATGGTGGAGACGGGCGAGCTGACCGTCGCCGACGAGCAGTTCGAAGGCCTCACCGTCGGCTTCACGGCCGAAGGCTATCCCTTCCGCGGCAGCCCCGACGCGCCGGTGGTGATCTACGAATACAGCGATTTCGAGTGCCCGTTCTGCGCCCGCCACGCCATTCAGACTTCGCCGGCGATCGATGACGCGTACGTGCGCGAGGGCATCGTGCGGGTTGTCTTCCGTGACTTCCCGCTGGTTGAGCTTCACCCCAATGCACCTGTGGCGCATCAGGCCGCCCTTTGTGCAGCCGATCAGGGAGCGGTTGCCTACTGGGAGTTGCACGAGGAGATCTTCCGCACCCAGGATGAGTGGGCCAACAGCGCCGATCCGGCCCTCTTCTTCACCGACCTGGCCACCGAGATTGGACTAGATGGTGAAGCGATCGCCGCGTGCGTGGCCAGCGGCGAGAAGCAGGCCATTGTCGACGACGGCGTGGCTGACGCCCGCACCCACGGCTTCTCGGGCACGCCTAGCTTCCTGCTGGCGAACACGATCGTCGACGCCGGCGCCCAATTGATCGGCGCACAGCCGTTCGACCAGTTCGCGGCTTACATCGACGCCATCGCCGCGGGCGAGACGCCGGTTGATCCCCAGGCCGCGGCAGCCGACGCCGACTATCCCGAATGGGCCACCGCCGAAGGCATCACGCCTGACCCCGATCGGCCGGGCTACACCATGGCGGGCGATCAATATAAGGGCAACCCCGATGCCAACATCGTGGTCGTCGAGTTCTCTGACTTCCAATGCCCCTTCTGCCGTCGCCACAGCCAGGACACCCAGCCCGTGCTCGATGAGCAGTTCGTGGACACCGGCGATGTGCTCTGGATCTACAAGCACTTCCCGCTGAACATCCATCCCCAGGCGCCTGCGGCCGGCGTCGCCGCCGAATGCGCGGCCGAGCAGGGTCTCTTCTGGGAGATGCACGAAATCATCTTCGCCGGCACGGAGGCCTGGTCGGACAATGATCCCAATGCCGCCCTGACCGAGTTGGCCGGCGAGCTGGAACTGGACATGGATGCTTTTGCAGCATGCCTGGAAGACCCGGCCATATTGGAGCGGGTCAACAGTGACTTTGCCGACGGTCAGGTAACGGTGGCCGACGAGCAGGGCAATCCCCAATATCTGGTCAGCGGCACGCCGACCTTTGTCTTCCTCTATCGCGAGGAGGATGAAGGCCCGCTGGCGCTGCTCATGCGTCCCATCAACGGCGCGCTGCCTGAGGAGTCCTTCACGGAGTTGCTGAGCCAAGTCGTGGCCGACTTAGGCAGCGACGACGGCAGCTAAGTGTGTCCTTGCCAGTCTGTTCATGATGAACAGACTGGCAAGGACATTGCGAAGTGAAATTCGCTTCCCGTAGATGGCGTGATTTGAGCAGGAGTGCTGGATGATAAAACGATTTGTTTTGTTGATGCTGTGGGCCAGCCTGGCAGTCGCTCTTACCGGCTGCGTTGCAGCCTCACCATCAGGTGAGGCTGCAGCACCAGGAGAAACCGCAGCAGAAGCCACTGCAGAACCTATAACAGAGCCCACAGCAGAATCGGCAGAGGAAGCGGCAGCAGAGGCGACATCGGCGCTCGCCGCGCTGGCCCCGACGCCGACGAGCGAAGCCGCAGTGCCGGCCGAGCCGACCGCGACGACGGCGCCGACCGACTGGAGTACCGTCGCCACCCTGGAGGGAGACTATGTCATCCTCGGAAATCCGGCTGCGCCCATCCGGCTGGTCGATTATTCGGATTTCATGTGAGGGGCCTGTCGCTTGCACGTGCTGCAAGTTGAACCGGAAATCCGGCGGGACTATGTCGCCGACGGTCGCGTCAGCCTGGCCTTTCACCCCATGCTCGATCATGGTGAGTCCTCACGTTTGGCCCACCGTACGGCCGAATGCGCCGCGCAGCAAGACCCGGCCGCGTTTTGGACCATGCACGACCTGCTCTTCGAGCGCCAGGATCAGATCTGGCGTGCGGGACCGGAGTTGATGATCTCCTGGGCGACGGAGCTTGGCCTGAATGGCGATGCGCTGGCCACTTGCCTGGCCGATCCAGCCATTGCGGACAAAATCGAGCAGCTCGATCAGGCGCGCCAGCAGACCGGTATTCGGCTGCGTCCGTCGTTTGATCTCAATGGACGGCTGATTCAGGGCGCGCTACCTTATGAGCAACTAGCCGCAGCATTTGACGATTTGCTCAACCAATAGGCTGGGGCTACACTGAAATAGAGGGGACGGCGCTGTCGCCGTCCCCTTTTTCGTCTACGCCTTCCTGCATTGACCCATCCAACCCACGGGGAACCACCATCATGACCGGGCAAGAAGTCCGTTATGGCATCATCGACCTGGGGTCCAATACCGCGCGACTGGTGATCATGCTGGCCGTCCAAGGCTACGCCTATCGTCTGGAGGATGAGGTGCGCGAGGTCGTGCGCCTGCGTCAGGGCATGAGCGAGGCAGGGCTCAGCGATGCGGCCATGCAACGCGCCCGCTCTGCGCTGCACGTCTTCCAACGCTTTTGCAGTGCGCTCGAAGTGGACGTGATCATCGCCACCGCAACCAGCGCCGTACGCGATGCAGCGAACGGTCCGGCCTTCCTGGAGCAGGTTGAGCGCGAACTGGGCATGACGCTGCGTATCCTTGACGGCGAACGCGAGGCCTACTACGGGAGCATTGGCGCACTCAACGACGTTGATCTGCGCACGGGATATGTCCTTGACATCGGCGGCGGCAGCGCGCAGGTGAGCCGCGTCGAAGACCAGCGCTACCGTCATGGCCAGTCGGCCCCCCTCGGCGCCCTGGCCCTCACCGAACGCTTTGTCACGTCCGATCCCATCGCCAAACGCGAATTCAAGGCAATCCAGGACGAGATTGACACCCAACTGGACGCATTCGACTGGCTGGCGCCAGGTCAGGGCGGACTCATCGGCCTGGGCGGCACGATCCGCAATCTCGCCAAACGCGAAGCCGCGCGGACGGCTTACCCCCTCAACACGCTGCACGGTTTTCAACTCTCACGCGACGCCATCGCCGAGACCATTGATGAACTGCGCAGCCTGCCCCTGGCCAAACGGCTCAAGCTTACCGGCATTCGCAGTGACCGCGCCGACATTATCCTGCCCGGGGCAATGGTCACGGCCAGCGTCATGGCACGAGTCGGCGTCGAGGAACTGACGATCTCAATCAACGGCCTGCGCGAAGGGCTCTTTTTCGAGCAATTTTGGCGACATCTCGACTATCCGGTGGTGCCGGACGTGCGTGGTTTTGGCGTGCTCAACCTGGCCCACATCTACCGCTATCAAAAAGCGCACGCCAATCATGTTCGCTTGCTGACGCGACGCCTTTTTGATCAGCTGCAGCCGCTCCACGGCTACGGCTCCAACGAGCGAGAGTTGCTCGACGCGGCCGCGCTGCTGCACGACACAGGCACGATCATCAACTACAACGATCATCACCATCACTCGCAGATGCTGATCATCAACAATGGCCTGCCCGGCTTCTCGCCGCGTGAGATCGCCCTCATCGCCCTGCTTGTCCGCTATCATCGCAAGGGTTCCCCTAGCTTGGGTGACGTTGCATCTATCATGGAACCTGGCGATGATGAGCGCTTGGTGCAGAGTTCGGCCCTGCTGCGCCTGGCCGAATATCTGGAGCGCAGCCGCAACGGGGCCGTGGACGACGTCATCGTCACCTGGACTGACGATGCCATGCGCTTGACGCTCATCGCCGACTACTACCCGGCGGTGGAGATCTGGCAGGCTGAGCGCTATGCCGTCAGGCTCTTTGAGGAAGCGTTCGGGCGTACGGTTACCCTCGACACAACTGCGGCGCCGATCACTCTTGCAGGCGCCGAACGCGAGGGAAACCCGCCAATTGGAGACCAGCCATGACACGTACAGCAATCCCTGCGCTCACCACAGAGCAGATGCAGGAAGTAGATCGCTTGATGATCGAGGAATATGGCATCGAGCTGATCCAGATGATGGAGAATGCCGGTCGCAATCTGGCACTACTGGCCAAGCGCATGCTCGACAACGACATCGAGGATAGACCAATCGTGGTGCTGGCCGGCCGGGGCAACAACGGCGGCGGCGGCCTGGTCGCGGCACGCCATTTGCTCAACTGGGGCGCCTGGGTGCAGGTGCTCTGCTCCTATCCGCCCGAGGAATATAAAGGCGTTCCCCGTCACCAGCTTGCGATTCTACAACAGATGGGCGCGCCCCTGGCCTGGGCTGACGAGGGCTGGGAACTGCCGCCCTGTGACTTGGTCGTGGACGCGATCATCGGTTATGGCCTGCGGGGCGACCCGCGCGGCCGCGCCCGCGACCTGATCCAGTTGGCCAACAGCAGCCTGGCGCCCATCCTCAGCCTCGATGCGCCCAGCGGCATCGACACCGCGGGCGGCCGCGTCTTCACGCCCCACGTGCGCGCGGCCGCAACCATGACGCTGGCCCTGCCCAAGACAGGGCTGCTGACCCCGGCCGCTCACGACGCCGGCGGTAAGCTCTATCTGGCCGATATCAGCGTACCGCCCGAACTCTACGCGCGGCTCGACTTAGAGGTGCCGCCCCTCTTCGCCCGCGACACAATCCTGCCCGTGGACGTAGAGAGCGAAGCGGGGGTAGCGTATGTTGAATTCGATTAGGGGAAGGGAAGGGAAGAGAATTGACGATTGACAATTGTCAATTGCCCATTGCCAATGGGCGGTGCGGACAGTGATGGACGCCAATTTATGGTACTTTTTGGGCTACGGGCTCATCGTATTGGGCTTGGCCGGTGCGGTTGTGCCGATCGTTCCGGGACCGTTTCTGATTTGGCTGGGCGCACTCGCCTGGGCGTGGGGCAACGACTTTCAGGAGATCGGCCCCGTCTTGCTGGCGGGAATGGGCATGCTGGCGCTGCTGGCGTGGGGCATGGACCTGATCCTCAGCTATACCTTCAGCCGGCGCACGGGCGCAAGCTGGAAGTCCTTCGCCGGCGCCATCGCCGGCGGTATGGCCGGCGGCATCTTTCTCAGCGGCACGATTCCCATTCTGGGCACGCTGGTCGGCGCCTTCTTGGGGTCGGTAGTCGGCACCTGGCTGGTTGAGTACTATGCAAAGCGGGATATAAAGGCTGCGCTGCGCGCGGCCAGGGCCTACATTGCCAGCTTCATGCTTTCATCGATCCTCGAGATCGTGCTTTCGCTGGCGATGGTGGGTCTCTTTGTGTGGCGTGCGCTGCTCTAGGACGGTGACATGAGAACCGTGATTTTTGTCAATGGACTGGTCGAAGACTATGCGATGCTGGCGCGCTGGCTGCAGCCGGATGACTATCGCATCTGCGCCGACGGCGGCACGCACCACTGCGCCGCGTTGGGTCTGACGCCCCATGTCATTGTGGGCGACCTTGACAGTGCGGATCCGGAAATCGTGGCGCGTTTTGTGGAAGCTGGCGCAGAAGTCGAACGCCACCCTCCGCAAAAGGATCAGACCGATCTGGAGTTGGCGCTGGAGCGAGCGCTGCACGACGGCGCCGACGAAATCATCCTCCTCGGCGCGTTGGGTGGCCGGCTCGACCAGACGCTGGCCAATTTGCACATCGTGGCGCAGCGTCGCTGGCCGGTGCCGGTGCGCATCGCCGAAGGCGGTCAGCTTGCCCAAGTCCTGATCGGCCCGGACAGGATCGTCATCGATCTGCCGCCCGGCAGCATGGTGAGCGTTATCCCTTTCAGCCCCGCGGTAACCGGCATCACCTATACCGGTCTGCGCTATCCGCTGAAAGATGCCACGCTGCGTTTCGGCAGCACCAAAGGGGTCAGCAATGAAGTAGAGGAACGTCCGGCCAGCGTCACCATTCAAGAGGGCATGCTGCTGGTAGTGGAAGAGCCGCTAGACGCCGTCGAAAAGAAACAACGGATACCGAAATCAACGGATGATGAAACCAGCGGATGATGCGGATGATGAAATCAACGGATGCAGCGCACGCCACAGGATGCAGTATCCATTCCCTTCCCCATCCGCTGTCGTGTCTACGATGCTTCGACTACGGGCGATTTTGACGGCCGCGCGAGCATTGCGACACTCGCCAGCGCGCCGATCAGGCCGAGTAGTTGGCCGGCGCGGAAGGGGCCAATGAGCACTGGCTCGGCCAGGAACGCATCGCAGACCAGGTGCACCAGCGAGAAGCCCAGCAGTGCCATCCAAATGGTGCGGGCGGGATGGATCACATCGGCGTAGTAGAGGACCAGCACGAGCGCCAGCGTGAGGCCCGCGGCGCGCCAGAGCGCGACGGGGTAGCGGGGCTGGCCAAAATAGGCGAGCGTGAGCGGACCTGCGCCCGGCACGCCCAGGCTGGCGCCGGTGAGGTAGGCGCTTACGTTGAGCACGGCCGCGGCGGCCAATCCGCCAACCGCAAAGGCGGCGGCGATGCGCAGCGGATCCAGCGCACGCCAATAGAGATAGCCATAGCAGGCGATGGCCCCACCGATCACGCCGGGGAGCAGGGCGAAGCCGCTGGGCCGCAGGCTAAAGATCAGGCGTGGCTGATCGGCGTAAATATACCAGAACTGGACCACATTCCAGAGACGGGCTACAATCAAGCCCGCAAGCAGTGCAACCAGGCCGGCGTTCCAAACCGCGTCCGGGTCCAAATCTAGCCGGCGCGCAAAGCGGCTGGCGATTTCCAGCCCCACCCACATGGCAAAGAGGGCGAAAATCGGGCCGGTAGGCAATGAAAAGGGTCCAAAGGGTATCGTCGGATACATGAAAATCGACCGTGGTTGAGTAGGGCTTCAAAAATATATCGTGCACTCACAACAATGACTCCATCATAACCGAAATCTAGCGTTCGAAAGGAATCTCTTCTATGCGTGTTCTGGTGACCGGCGGCGCAGGCTTTCTGGGCAGCCACCTCTGCGACCGACTTCTCGGTGAAGGCCACGAAGTAATCGCGATTGGACAATCTCATCACCGGCACCACTGACAACATCGCTCACCTGGCCGGCAATCCGCACTTCAAATTTATTGAACACGATGTGACCAACTACATCTATATCAAGGGCGATCTGGACGCAATCCTGCACTTTGCCAGCCCGGCCAGCCCGGTCGACTATCTCGAGCTGCCGATTCAGACGCTGAAGGTCGGCAGCCTGGGCACCCACAACGCGCTCGGCCTGGCTTTGGCCAAGAACGCGCGGTTGCTCCTGGCCAGCACGAGCGAGGTCTACGGCGACCCGGAGGTTCATCCCCAGCCGGAGAGCTATTGGGGACACGTCAACCCGATTGGCCCGCGCGGCGTCTATGACGAGGCCAAGCGCTTTGCCGAGGCTATCACCATGGCCTATCATCGCAGCCATGGGGTGGACACGCGCATCGTGCGCATCTTCAACACCTACGGCCCGCGCATGCGCATCAACGACGGGCGCGTGGTGCCCAACTTCATCCGCCAGGCGCTTCAGGGCGAGCCGCTGACCGTCTATGGCGAGGGCAACCAGACGCGCAGCTTCTGCTACGTCAGCGATCTGGTCGACGGCATCTATCGCCTTCTGCTCAGCGATGAGAGCGACCCGTGCAATATCGGCAATCCGTCCGAGATGACGATCCTCGACTTCGCCCAGACCATCAACGAAATCACCGGCAATCCCGGCGGCATCCGCTTCGAGCCGCTGCCAGTCGACGATCCCAAGCAGCGCCAGCCGGACATCACCAAGGCCAAAGCCATCCTGGGCTGGACGCCCCAGGTGCCGTTGATGCAAGGAATGGAGCAGACGATTGCCTGGTTTACGGACAGGCTGCAATAAACCCGGGCGCTAGCCCTCATCACCGCACACCCATCATGTCAGGGACCATGTCTAACACTCTCCTACTCGCTTTTGCCGACGATTACTTCACGCCGGCACAGATGGCACAGATTGAAGACGCTGCCGCCGGCTTTGAAGTTATCCAGACGGTAGCGGCGGAAGAGATCAAAGCGCGGCTGCCTCAGATTGAGGTTGCAGCCGGTCGCTTCCCCCAGGAATTGATTCCCCAGGCGCCCGCCCTGCGCTGGCTGCAGCAGTGGGGCGCGGGCGCGGATTGGCTGCTTGCGCATCCTGACGTGCAGGAACTGGACTTCATCCTCACCAACGCGTCGGGCGTGCATGCCGTGCCCATCAGCGAGCACATCTTTTCGCTACTGCTCGCCTTTGCCCGCCGCCTGCCCGACGCCGTACGCGCGCAGGACGAGCGCGTCTGGATCGGCAACCGCTGGCAGAAGGCCCACGGCACGTCCATTGCGGCGGATCAGAAATATCTGGCCGACTTCGACAAGCATGATCTTTTTGAGCTACACGGCCAGACGCTGCTGATCGCCGGCATGGGCGCGATTGGCGCCCGCACCGCGCGACTAGCCCAGGCCTTCGACATGCACGTCATCGGCATGCGCCGCAACAGCGGCGAGCCCGTACCCGGCGTCGACCGGCTGATCGGGCCGGAGGAGTTGATCGCGACCCTGCCGGATGCGGATGTGGTGGTCAACGCGCTGCCGCTCACCGCGGCGACACAGAACATCTTTGACGCCCAGGCCTTCGCGGCCATGGCCGGCGACGCCGGCTACATCTCGATTGGCCGGGGCGGCACCACCGATGAAGCCGCGCTCATCGCAGCGCTCCAGAGCGGGGCAATTGCCTGGGCCGGGCTGGACGTCTTCGACAGCGAGCCATTGCCACCCGATTCTCCGCTCTGGTCCCTGACCAACGTGCTCATTACGCCCCACTACTCGGGCCTGACGCCCGAGTACGACAACCGCGCCCTGGCGATTTTTCTGGATAATCTGGCGCGCTATCAGCAGGGTGCACCGCTGCGCAACGTGGTGGATAAGAAGTTGGGGTATTGAGCGCGGCAGGAGGCGGGTTGAAGAGATTGCATGCAGATATTGAAGGTGTCTAACCCTGTTCAAGCGTGCTATAATTCACGCTATGCACCGCACAATTTCCGCAAACATCATCATCATCGCCATGCTACACGTGTCAGCATCTGCGAGGGTGACTTAGCGGCGCTGCTGCAAGCATATAAACCGCAAATCGAACCGCTCTACGACGAGCTTGCAGATCATCTTACCGACACGGATATGGCGGAAGTCAAAAGCATTGTTGATGAGATTCAACAGCCCATTAAACGCTTTGAGCGACGCTTTCGAGATGTTGAGTAATTCATTGAACTTGATAGGTATTTGTGTAAAAATGTAGCAAAATGCTCGCTGTCAAAGAGTAAAATCCCCCGGAGATGGTGAGATGGCAAAGCGGAATGAGGCCTATATCGTTCAGTTCACTGACGTTGCGCTTCGGAATTTGCGCAAGTATCCTTCAAGCGACCAACGTCGGATTCTATCGAGAATTGAACAGCTTGCCGTTAATCCGCTGGAAATGCCCAATGTTAAACGTTTGGTAGAGCATGATGTGACGTATCGTTTACGCGTAGGGCGTTATCGTGTGCTCTTCGATCGGGATGACGTTGCGCAGGTAATTGATGTTTTGCCGCGTAGTCGGGCTGATCGGAGAGATTAAAATGCTGGAGCAAGTTCAAATTTTGAAGGAAAATGGCAATGCCAAGTTTGCCGTAATCCCGTTCGATGAATATGTTACGCTCAAAGAATTGCTTTCCGATGAAAAGCGATTAGCTGATTATCTCGATTATCTGCACGCCCAAAATATTAAGGCTCAAGCAACAACGCGCCATACGCTAAACGAAGTGAAGACCAAGCTCGACTTTAGCTAACTTTGATTACCCGGGAAGTGTTTCATGTGTTGGACAGGCGGACTGCGAATACTGTGGGCTCAGAACAAGCCCATCCAAGGATCCGGACGAATGCGCGTCGCATTTAGCAGGGTTCGCACCAATCCGCCCTATCCGCGTCACCTGCGGTCTGTCATTGCCTCGCTCACGTCAGCCGCGAGCGCTAATTGCTCCGGAGTTACGTAGGCCTCAATCAGCCGCGCGCCGGCTAAATTTGCGCCGGTCAGGTCCGCCTCAGCCAGGTTGACGTCGATGGGGTCCGCTCCGCCCAGATTCGCACCTACCAGGTAGCAGCCGCCGTCATCAGCGCCATCTCGACTTTTCCGATCCACGCAAAGCGCCTGTCCATGTCCGTTCACAGCCACAGCGTGAAGCAAACATGTTGGAGCGGCCGCTCAAAGTCGATGAGATCGAGACCTTCACCCACAACGCCCGCCGCATCGCTGCGCTGCTCGCGCTGGGCGACACGCTCGACGCCAACTATCGCCGCGTGTCCGCGGCCACGGCGACGTTGACGATGGGTTGACCACAGCCACTCACTGTTGCAACACGCTACCGGGGTCTACCGCATCGCGATGCGACTCGTTGTGATGACGGGCCAGGTAGGCGTGCCACTCTGACTGAGCCTGGCCGACCGACATGCCAGAAACCGCTTCGATGGCGGACGGGAAGTCGTAGAACTTGTCGATGACGTCGACGAGTTCGGGAATGACATCCGATCCCTCTTCGACGATCAGCCATTCGATCATTGATTCAGCTGCCATCACTACCACATAGGGTTGGAACAAATATCCGTAGCGAATGAGGGTGCTCATTTGCTGATTGCTCGTGCACTCATCGTCTTGAGGAGAACAGATCTCTTGGATGTTGGTCTGTGGCGAGTCCTGGAGCCAGTAGTCGATATCGGCAGTTGCCATGCTTACGAGTCGGTAAAAGGGTGGGGCGTCATAGTACGATAGATAGGCATGCCATGAATCAGCATACGCGGCCCGATTGGGCGTCCACGTGATCAAGTCGCTGCCATTCCACTGCAGCCAGAGCAGGAGCCCCAGCTTCAGCGTATACGGATAGCCGTCACAGCGGTCGTTACCGGCACAGAACGTGTCACGAATCGCCAATTCTGCGAGGGGAGCAGCCGCCGTCTGCAGTAGAATCTCTGCTTCATCCAGGGAAGCCGGTGACATGATCAGCGATGGCGAGGGCAGATGAATGGCCATGGTGCTGCCCTGTTCATGGTTCAAAATTTCGGGCGTGAGGCGCAAAATGTCGACCACAATCAAGTGTCTTTCCACGGGCTTGTCCGGAGGCGTCAGGCCGATCTGCTCGCGCATGTCAAGGTAGAGCCTGTCAATTGAGCCGATTGCCTCCTCCACGGCCCGCACATCACGCTCCCGGACCCAAAAGCGAAAATAGGCGGACTCGACAACAGTCTGTGGTCCCCAGCAGTCGGGGGAAGGCGTCGTTCGCAACCAGCGACCATTCTGTTGGCGATAAGCACGCGTGACGCGCATGGCGGATGTTTCGTCCACCAGATCAGCGACGACCTGTTCGCTGCAAAATTCAATCTGGGCAACGCGCAGGGATCCCAGTTCCGATTCCCCTCTGTCCGGCATGTGATAAGGTTCTCGCAAGCATTCAGTCTGCCAAGCCGGCGGCGTCGAGTCGTCGATGAAATCGAGTTGGACGGCCTGCCCACGGCCTTCCGGCTGTCGCTGCTCTCTATCAATGGCTTGCTGGAGCTGAACGATCGTCCGCTCCTGCAGCACACGCGCCCCCTCCGCCGCCTGATTGGACAGAATCCAGAGAATCGCAGCGACCAGGACTACGGACCAGAAGCTGATGCCCAGCCACTGGCGTCTCCTACTGCTTCCAATCGACGCGCGTCCGATGTCGCCCGCATCCGGAAGCGTTGGGGCGCTTGCCAGCGGTGGCGGGGCGGCGTCAAGAAAGAGCGTCTCCGGTACTTCATCGGACATTTCCCACTCAAACGTCGTTTGCCGGCGCTTCATGATCTGGTTGCCTTCCATTGACCGAGATTTATTGCCATGCGGGTATGACCCAAACCGCGAGATCCCGTTGAGAGTTGGTCGTAACGTCCCCGGCACGGGCGGCAGAAATTCCGGTTAGCAGACTGGTCGCCGCCCGTGCCGGGGACGTGGCAGGCGCAGTGTCGCTGGCTTCTAGATCTCAACAGTCGCGGTCTTCGCCGATACCTCATACGGAACTGTCACGCTGATGGCGTGATCTGGTTGCCTTCTGACGGTTTCGATCTGTCGCCATGCGGGCATGATCTAGACCCGTAGCCGATTTTCCCTGTAGCCTGGCGACAGCAAGGCGGCACTTTGTCCACATCGGCACTCATAGACCGTGCCTATGATGGAATCGGCGCAGCTGCTCAACAGGCTGACGACGGATTTGGATGTAATATTCCGGTCGATCCGCTACATCCGCGCGGTCCGCCGTCGACTTTTAGCAACCCGTCGAATTCATAAGGTACAATACCGACTTGCACAACACCTTGTGCTATTGTTGAAAAAGTTCGGCCAATCACGGATGCGTTGAACCACTGCAAGCATTGCAGCTGGTGGAAGATCCGTTTGAATCTGCTGGATCCGCTAACGCCGCGGTCTATCGACTTTGGAAATCAAATGAATCTCGATCACATTCGCAATATCTCGATTATCGCCCATATTGACCACGGCAAGAGCACCCTGGCCGACCGCCTCATGCAGATGACGGAGACGGTGACCTCGCGCGAGATGAAGGCCCAACTGCTCGACTCCATGGACCTCGAGCGCGAGAAGGGCGTGACCATCAAAGCCAGCGCTGTGCGTATGATCTTTAAGCATGAAGGCCAGGAGTATGAGATCAACCTGATCGACACGCCCGGTCATGTTGACTTTAGTTATGAAGTTCACCGCGCGCTGCAGGCGTGTGAAGGCGCCGTACTGGTCGTCGACGCTTCCCAGGGCATCCAGGCCCAGACCATGGCCCATCTCTTTGCCGCGCTCGAACAGGATCTGGCCATCGTGCCGGTGATCAACAAGATCGATCTGCCCGCGGCCATCCCCGACGAAGTTGCTGAAGAGGTTGAGAATCTGCTGGGCACGCCGGCGGAAGACATCCCGCGCATCAGCGCCAAGGACGGACTCAACGTGGCAGAGGTGCTGGCCCAGGTCGTTGAGCAGGTGCCCCCCCCCGAAGGCGATGTCAATGCGCCGCTTCAAGCTCTGGTCTTCGACTGCCACTACGATCCCTACAAGGGCGTGATCGCGTACGTGCGCGTCTTCAACGGCACCATCAACGGCACGCCCACGCTCAAATCGCTGGTCACGGGCAAGTCCATGGAACCGCTGGAGATCGGCGTGCTGACGCCGGCCATGCTGCCCACGAATCAGCTGCACGCCGGCGAAGTAGGCTATATCGCCACCGGGCTCAAGACACTGCAAGATCTTGACGTGGGTGACACGATCACCCTGGACGCCACCCCGGCCACGGAACTGCTGCCCGGCTACCAGCCCATGAAGCCCATGGTCTTCGCCGGCCTCTATCCATCCAGCCCCGACGATTACACCGATCTGCGCGATGCGCTGGAGAAGCTCCAGCTCAACGACGCAGCGCTGGTCTATGAACCGGAGACGAGCCAGGCTTTGGGCTTTGGCTTCCGCCTGGGCTTTCTCGGCCTCTTTCACATGGAGATCATCCAGGAGCGGCTGGAGCGCGAGTACGATCTGGACGTCATCTTTACGGCCCCGTCGGTGGAATATCAGATCACCAAAACCGATGGCACTGTCATTACGATCGACAGCCCGGCCGAACTGCCCGAGGCGACCCAGGTAATGAAGATCGAGGAGCCGTGGTGTGACCTCCACATCTTCACGCCGTCGGACTACATCGGCACGATCATGGATCTGGTCACTAAGCGCCGAGGCGAATTACGCAACCAGAATTGGCTCGACACCAAGCGCGTCGAGATTTCCTGCGCAATTCCCCTCTCGGAGATCATTGTCGACTTCTACAATGACCTCAAGGCGCGTACCAAAGGCTACGCCAGCATGGACTATTCGCTCGACGACTATCGAGAATCTGACATGGTCAAGCTCGATATTCTGGTCAATCAGCAGCCTGTCGACGCCCTGAGCGTCATCGTGCATCGTGACGATGCGTTCTACAAGGGCCAGCGCCTGGTCTCCAAGATGAAGGAGATCATCCCGCGCCAGATGTTCGAGGTGCCAATTCAGGCCGCGGTGGGCAACAAGATCATCAGCCGGGCCAACGTCAAAGCCATGCGCAAAGACGTGCTCTCCAAGTGCTATGGCGGCGATGTTTCACGCAAGCGCAAGCTGCTGGAAAAACAGAAGGCCGGCAAGAAGCGCATGAAGATGGTCGGCTCGGTCGAGATTCCCCAAGAAGCCTTCATGTCCGTCCTCAAGCTGGACGACTAGACGCGCTTGCTTTCATGAGTCAACTCTCCGTCTTCGAGCTGCTGCGCCGTGCCGGCATTGACCCAAAGAAATCCCTCGGCCAGAACTTTTTGGTCAAAGAAACCTATCTGGATCGCATCATTACCGCGGCCGACCTGAGCGCGGATGACACCGTACTCGAAGTCGGTCCCGGCCTGGGCACGCTGACCGCCCGTCTGGCCGCGCAGGCTGGCTGCGTCGTCGCGGTCGAGCTGGACGACCGCCTCGTCCCCCTCCTGCGCGCCGAATTTGCTCTTACCGACAGCGTCCACATTGTGCAGGGCGACATATTGGAGCTCGCGCCGGGCGAGCTGATTGGGGAATGCGGATGGGGGAATGCGGATTATGCGCACGACAGCGGCTCCACAGACAATCCACAGTCCGCAATCCGCATTCCCCAATCCTACAAGCTAGTGGCCAACCTGCCCTACTACATCACCAGCGCAGTGGTGCGCCACGTGCTGGAAGCAACGCCGCAGCCCGACCGCGCGGTGGTGATGGTACAGGCGGAGGTGGCTGAGCGCATCTGCGCGGCGCCGGGGGGTATGTCGATCCTGAGCGTGGCCGTGCAATTCTATGCCGAGCCAAGCATCGCGTTTCACGTGCCGGCCAGTGCGTTCTATCCTGTGCCCAAGGTGGATAGTGCGGTGCTGCAGCTGGCGGTGCGCCCTCATCCCGCCCTTGCAGGCAATAAGATCGACACCGAGCAGTTCTTTGCCCTGGTCCGGGCCGGCTTTGGCCAGAAGCGCAAGCAGTTGCGCAACAGCCTCAGCGCAGGTCTCCACAAGCCGAAGAAGGAGATCGACATGGCCCTGGTTGCGTCCGGCATCGATGCCAGCCGGCGCGCCCAAACTCTTTCGATTGCTGAATGGGTGACCCTCTATCAGGTAATGGAAAATAGGTCGACCGCGGAATCAGCCTGATGCCACGAATGCGTCTGAATCAGCGCTCCATCCCATGCAATTGAAATCGCCGCAGGCCTGCCGCCTTTCTTGAAACGCCCAACCTGAACTGCTATACTGCATTTCATGGACATTCTCATACAGTCAACGCCCAATCCCAACGCGTTGAAGTACATATTGCCCAGTCCGCAATTTGAATCTCCCTTGAGTTTTCCCAGCGCAGAAGCTGCGGCTGCACATCCGCTGGCCGCCCAATTATTTGCCCTGGGCGGCATCTACAACGTCTTCATGGTGCGTGACTTCGTCACCGTCAACAAGCTGCCCGAAGTCGATTGGGAGCCGCTGCGTGAACGTGTCCGCAAGACGGTTGACGCCTATTTTAGCCAGTAAGCACTGAAACGAGATGCCTGTGACCATCGACCCAACTTTGCCCGTGATCGTCTCCAGCGAAAATGGTCGCCGTGGCGCCAAAGCCGCCATGGAATTGCTGACCAATGGCGGCAGCGCATTGGATGCCATCGAGTTAGCCTGCCGCATTGTGGAAGATGATCCAACCGACCATAGCGTTGGCTATGGGGGTCTGCCCAATGTGTTGGGAGAGGTTGAACTCGACGCCAGCATCATGGATGGCCGCACGCTTCAGGCCGGCGCGGTGGCGGCAATTCACGGCTACGGGAATCCCATCACCCTGGCGCGCCGCGTGATGGAACAGACGCCCCACGTGTTGCTGGTTGGACGCGGGGCCGAGCGATTTGCAGCCGAACTGGGCTTTCCCAGCGTCAATCAGCGGACGGATGAGGCCGTGCGGCGTTGGGAAGCGCGTTTTGAGGAACGCAACGTAGAGCCTGGATCGCAAGATGGACTTCGCCACGTTGCCATGCAGATGACGGCGCCCCTCAACTTACAGGACCGTGCGGCCCAGGGCGATCGCATCGATACGCTGGGAACCGTCAATTTCCTGGCCCGGGACAGTCGTGGCGACATCGCCTCTGCCGTGAGCACCAGCGGCATCGGCTGGAAGTATCCGGGCCGTGTGGGCGACAGCCCACTGATCGGGGCCGGCAACTACTGCGATAATCGCTATGGCGCGGCCGCTTGCACGGGCATGGGGGAGCTGGCAATCCGTGCCAGTACGGCACGCAGCCTGATCGTCTACCTCAAGAGCGGCATGACCTTGCAAGAGGCGGGGGCCGAAACGCTACGCGATCTACTGGTTCTGGACGCACGCGAAGGGCAATATATGAATATTGTCGCCCTGGACGCGCAGGGCAATCACGCCGGCTTTACAACTGTGCCGGGAAAGCAGTACCTTTATATGACCGGCGAAATGACTGAGCCGGCGCTGGCCGAGCGAACCGCCTTGTCGAGCGATTCCGACTGATACGCACGAGTTGACCTGCCGCTGTCAGGCCTCCCTCGACGGCTCCCTGTAGAACGATTTATCGTCCTGTTCTTGAGGAACAAGATGGCGACACCCGTGAAAATGCCTCAGCTTGGTGAAAGCGTTGTCGAAGGCACCGTTTCGCGCTGGCTCAAAGAACCAGGCGATGCCGTCGACAAGCTCGATCCGCTGTTGGAAATCTCAACAGACAAGATTGACACGGAAGTGCCCGCGCCCGCGTCGGGCACGCTGCTCGCCATTTTGAGTCCAGCGGGCGAAACGGTGAAGGCCGGTGCAGTTCTTGCCTATATCGGTAACCCGGGCGAGGCGTTGCCGGACGAACAGCGCAGCGGAACGTCAGCGCCCCCCCCGGCGACAGATGGCGGACCGGTTGTGGACATACCAGTTGCACCGGTAAGTGAAGGAGCAGTCGAACCAGCGCTACGGGTTGACGCTGCGGCACAGGCGGCCGGAGGACGTACATTTATTAGCCCCGTTGTCGCACGCATGGCAGCCGAACATGAAGTGGACCTCGATGTGGTCCCGGGCAGCGGGCTGAACGGGCGCATTACCAAGCGCGACATGGAGGCCTATCTGGCGCAAAGCCGGCAGATTGCAGGGCCCGCTGATTCAATGGCGATGTCAGGCGCCGATGTAGTCAGTCGCCCCCTTAGCAACATGCGCCGCATGATTGCCGACCACATGACGTTGAGTAAACGCACGAGCCCCCACGTGACCACGATCATGGAGGCCGATCTGAGCGCCATTGTGCGCCATCGAGCGGCCAATCAACGGCCCTTTGCCGAAAAGGGCATCGCGCTCACGTACATGGCCTATTTTGTGGCCGCCACGGCGCTGGCGTTGAAGGAGATACCGGCGGCAAACAGCCGCTTCAACGGCAATGCCATCGTCTACAACAAACGGGTCCATATTGGGATGGCGGTGGCGATCAAAGAGGGATTGCTTGTCCCAGTAATCCGCAATGCTGGTGAATTAAACCTGCAGGGCATAGGCCGTGCGATTCAGGATCTGGCCCGTCGTGCACGTAGCGGCAAATTGGGACCGGACGAGCTACAGGGCGGCACGTTCACGGTGACCAATCACGGAACCAGCGGCAGCCTGGCCGGTACGCCAATCATCAATCAGCCCCAGGCCGGCATATTGGGCATCGGCGCCATTGCAAAGCGACCGATCGTGATCAGCAGCAGCCCGTCCCTCCTGCCCAGCGCGGACGACGCCATTGTGATCCGCCCCATGTGCTATCTGAGCTTTAGCTTCGACCACCGCATCCTCGATGGTGCGGAAGCGGATAAATTTGTCAGCATCATCAAATCGACGCTGGAGACTTGGCAATGAGAAACGCAAGGCGGCAAGCGGATCAGCTGCGCCGTCCGGCTTTCTCCCATCCCCGGCATCTCTCACGATTCTTGAAAGTGGGTATTTACTATGAGCAATTATGAATATGACGTTATCGTTGTGGGCAGTGGTCCCGGCGGCTATGTGGCCGCGATTCGTGCGGCCCAGCTCGGCCTGAAGACCGCGATCGTTGAGCGGGAGACGCTGGGCGGCGTCTGCCTGAACTGGGGCTGCATTCCCACCAAGGCGTTGATCCACAACGCCGAGGTGATTGAAACGCTCCACGATGCCGCGACCTACGGCATCAGCTTCGACAACCTAACGGTGGACTTCAGCGTTGCGGTCAAGCGCAGCCGCGACATCGTGGGTCGCCAGACCAAGGGTGTCGGCTTTCTGATGAAGAAGAACAAGATCGACGTCATCAATGGTCACGGAACCTTCAAGGACGCACACACGCTCCACATCGCCCCCTCTGAATTTGTCGAAGATGCCGAGGAGCGCGACGTGACCTCGGCCAACTTCATCGTGGCCGTGGGCGCGCGGGCGCGCAGCCTGCCCGGCACGGAAATCGATCACGACCGCATCATCGAATATCGGGACGCCGTCGTGCTCGACCCGCTGCCCGAAAAGATGATCGTCGTCGGCTCAGGCGCGATTGGCATGGAATTCAGCTACGTCTACAGCAGCTACGGTACGGAGATCACCATTATCGAGATGCTGGATCAGGTGCTGCCGCTGGAAGATGAAGACGTCGCCAAAGAAGTCGCCAAATCCTTCAGCAAGAGCGGCGTCAAGATCATGACCGGCACGCGCACCGAAAAGGTGGAGACGAGCGACAGCGGCGTCACCGTCACGGTCAAAGATCTCAGTAGCGGCAAGACCGAATCCCTGAAGGCCGACAAGGTACTCATGGCCATTGGCATTCAGGCCAATACGGATAAGGTGGCCATCGACACTGCGGGGGTCAACGTCAACGAGCGGGGCTTCATTGAGGTCGACGACGTAATGCGCACCAACGTGCCCAACATCTTTGCCATCGGCGACTGCACCGGCAAACTGGCCCTGGCCCATGTTGCCAGCGCCATGGCCGTGGTCGCCGCTGAAACCATCGCCGGCGTCGAAACGCTCCCCATCCCCGAAGAGCGCTACATCTTCATGCCGCGCTGCACCTACTGCCACCCTCAGGTCGCCAGCCTGGGCATGACGGAGGCGCAGGCCAAGGAAGCCGGCTATGAGATCAACGTGGGCAAGTTTCCTTTCATGCCGAATGGCAAGGCCCAGGCGCTCAACGAGCGCACCGGTTTCGTCAAGATTATTGCTGACGCCAAATACGGTGAAATCCTGGGCGCCCACCTGGTCGGTCCGGACGTGACCGAGTTGCTGCCTGAGCTCTCCCTGGCCCAGTTCATGGAGATCACGCCGGCCGAGATCGCGCGCAACGTCCACGCGCACCCGACCTTGAGTGAAGCGCTCATGGAAGCGGCCCACGCAGTTGAAGGCCACCCAATTCATATGTAATCATGTAATGTGGATGGGGCGGATTTTCTGCCTGCATCAGTGCCTGTCCGCCTCATCCGCGTGCCAGTAGACAAGCAAGCTCATACACATGGCTGAATACCAATCCGTTACCGTTGATATTCTCGTGCGCTTCGCCGAGACCGACGCCATGGGCATCGTCCACCATGCGGCCTATATCGTCTGGTTTGAGTTGGGCCGCGTCGCCTGGATGGACGCAGCCGGCATGCCCTATGCTGAAGTAGCAGCGCAAGGCAATCACTTCGCCGTCACAGGGCTGGAGGTGCGCTATCGCAACGCCAGCCGCTTTGGTGATACGGTGCAGTTGACGACAACCGTGACGTCGCTGCGCAGTCGTCAAGTGAGCTTTGCCTACGAGGTGACAAATCAAGCCGGCGATCTTCTGGCAACAGGTCACAGCGATCACATTTGTGTCGATTTAGAGGGTCGTACAGCCAAGATTCCCGCCGCGGTGCTGGAGCGGTTGCGGACGGGGCAGGCTGTACACGCGGAGGCAATCCGATGATTCAAACTGAGCAGCACGGTCCGATCACCGCAATCCGGCTAGCCCGGGCATTTCTGGGCCGTCCTATCGCCTGGACGACCGCATACTTCGTCGATGGTTTGCTCATCGACTGTGGGCCGCGCTGCACAGAAGCGGAGCTGCTGGACTACTTGGCAGGGGTTACCCTGGAACAGATTGTCCTCACCCACGGGCATGAGGAGAATCTGGGCGCGCTGGCGGCCATACGTGCCCGCTATCCCCACGTGCCCGTTTACGCCTCGACACGCACAAGCGCGCTAGCCACTGATCCTGCACGGCTCAAGCTGCAAGCCTATCGTCGCCTGGCTTGGGGCAAGCCCCGCAGCGTCGAGTCTGTGCAGCTGCTGGATGAAATCGACAATCGGGTGGAGACGCCCAACTACCATCTGCGCGCAGTGGAGACGCCCGGCCACTCGGCGGACCATACCTGCTATTTTGAGCCCACCCAGCGTTGGCTCTTCTCCGGTGACGCCTACTTGGCCGGTCGGGACTCCGCCTGGACGCCGGAAGCGGATCTATTCAACCTGCTGGGCAGTCTCCGCGTACTGGCTGGCTTACGGCCAGAGCGACTCTTTCCCAGCAGCGGCGCCATTCGCCGCACGCCCCAACCCGAAATCCACGAAAAGATCGCTTATCTCTCGCAGCTGGCAAGCGAAGTGGGCAAGCTCGAAGCCCTGGGCATGAGCACAGCGGAAATCAGCGCGTGTCTATTCGAGAGCGAGCAGCCGCTGCGTTTCTGGACGCTCGGCCACTACGCGCCCGCACACCTGATTGAAGCGTGCAGCAGCTACAACGCCCTCTTCCTGGCCGAGGATGCCCGCAGTTCTTCTCAAAACAGAGCACGATTTCGCGACGGCACCGGCGCGCCCGGCGCTTCGGAATCGACAGATTACAGCGACTTCGCGCGTTGACGATCAAGCGACAACGCTGCTCTTCATCCCGCATTCACCTTCGGTATCGGACGCCGCCATGCTAAAATATGCGCGCGACGGTCAATATGATCGTATCGGCCCGCTTGTCATGACGGTTGCGAAACGTCGATACTTTGCGTAATTTTTGCGCAAAGCGAACAAGGAGCAATCTCTCTCACCATGCGAGTTTTTATTACGGGCGGCGCAGGATTTCTGGGCAGCCATTTAGCCAATCGCCTGCATACGGCAGGCCACTCTGTGCGCGTGCTGGACGACTTGACCAGCGGTGATCCCGCATACCTCCAGCCCGGCATTAGTTTCACCCGGGGTGATATGAACGACGTGCCCAAGCTTTGGTCACTGCTTCAGGACGTTGACTGGGTTTTCCACTTGGCTGCGCGGGTCAGCGTTCCCGCATCTGTGCTCTACCCGCGTGAATACAACAATGTCAATGTGGGCGGCACGGTTGCACTCCTTGAAGCATGCCGTGATGTCGGGGCCGTGCAGCGGGTCATTCTTGCCGGCAGTGCCACCGTCTATGGCGACCAGCCTCTCCAACCGGTTGGCGAAGTGATGGCGCCGCAACCAGGCGTGCCCTACGCCGTGAGCAAGTTGGCTGCAGAGCAATATCTCTTCAACATCGGCGCCCTCAGTGGTTTTGAGACGGTCTCCTTACGCATCTTCAACGCCTACGGCCCCCGACAGTCGCTGCCGCCTGTTCATCCACCCGTTGTGCCGCAGGTCATGCAGCAGATTGCGGGACGCGGTTCGGTGATCATCTTTGGCGATGGACGCCAGACGCGTGACTTCGTCTTCGTGGATGACGTGATTATGGCGTTGATTGCAGCGGCCGAAGCCGACAACGTCAATGGCGAAATCATCAACGTCGGCAGCGGCCAGGAAACGTCACTCAATGATTTGGTCGCCATGATCGGTAAAGTAGTCGGGGCCAAGCCCAATGTGCTCTACAACGGTGAATCGTCTGGCGGCATCCGTCGACTCGTCGCGGATATCAGCAAAGCCAGGCGCCTGCTCAACTATCGCCCGCGCACCAGCCTCGAAGCAGGTCTCCAGCGCCTCTACCGCGAAGATCCGCACTTTGCCCGGCGCGCAACAGCGTCTCAACTGACAGCCTGATGAGTGCTTTCGCCTTCCTGACGACACACAGGGCAGTCCGACCGCTGATCACGGCGATGTTGATGCTGCTACCACTCTGGTTGGGCGGTTGCGCCAGCAGCACGGGTGAACGGGCGCTGGGCGCCTATCTGGCCGCCAATCAAGAGGAACTCAACAGCCCGATCAGCGTGAGCGATCAGCCGGTGCCCTTTGTCGTGGAGCCGGGCACGCCTGCGCGCGTCATCGGCCAGCAGCTTGCCGAAGCCGGGCTGATCGAAGACGCGTTTCTCTTCGAGGCCTACGTGCGCATCAACGGGCTGGCTGATCGGCTGAAAGCGGGCAGCTATCTGTTGACGCCCTCCATGACCGTGGTTGAGATCGCCGCAGTGCTGCAAGATGCAGCCGCCGCCGGTCTCAGCGTGACGCTGCCCGAAGGCTGGCGGTTGGAGCAGATGGCCGAAGCCTTTGCGTCTGCCGGCGTGCTGACCGACGACCGCTATCTCGCTCAGGCCCAAAGCGGCGACCTGACCGATTTGGACTTCAGCCGCTTCCCCTTCTTGCAGCAGAAACCAGACGGCGCCAGCCTGGAAGGCTATCTCTTTCCCGACACCTATCGCCTGCCGGTGACGGGGGCCAGCGGCGTAGAAGTCCTGGCCCAACAGCTAGAGGTATTCAGCGCCAAGGCGCTGCCGCTCTATACCGCCGCCGCCAGCGAGGGTCGGACTGCGCTGACGTTGCATGAAGTTCTCACCTTGGCCAGCATCGTCGAGCGCGAGGCCGTTGTGCCGGCGGAGCGAGCGGCCATCGCCGGCGTCTACCTCAACCGGCTGGCCAACGGCATGAAGCTCGACGCCGACCCCACGGTACAGTACGCCTTAGGCTATCAGCCGGAAAGCGGCCAGTGGTGGAAGACGCCGGTCTTCCTGGAAGAATATAGCTCGGTGATCAGCCCCTACAACACCTATCTGAACACGGGGCTGCCGCCCGGTCCCATTGCCAATCCCGGGTTGGCGAGTATTCAGGCCGTCCTTGCGCCAGAGCAGCACGATTACCTCTTCTTTGTCGCCCTCCCCGACGGCAGCGGTGCGCATGTATTCGCGCGCACGTACGACGAACACATTGTCAACGTGCAAAAATACCTAGCCGGACCATGAGTCCGCGGGTGATCGACTGCATCCCAACGAACCGGATCTAAATATAAGGACCTCTGACCATGGCCGCAAACATGCCTAGCGTGCCCGGAGCGACCAATAGCGCCAAGGGTCGCTTTGGGACATTCGCCGGTGTTTTTACCCCCAATGTGCTGACGATTTTGGGTCTGATTCTCTTTCTGCGCACGGGCTGGGTTGTGGGCCAGGCCGGCCTGATCGGTGCGCTGGCCATTGTGTTGATTTCCAACGTGATCACGCTGCTCACCGGCCTCTCGCTCTCCGCGATTTCCACCAGCATGACGGTGCGCACGGGGGGCAACTACTACATGATCTCCCGTTCCCTGGGTTTGGAGATCGGGGGGGCAATCGGCATTCCACTCTATCTTTCGCAAGCGATTTCAGTAGCCTTTTACGTCATCGGCTTCACCGAAGCACTGCAATCCGTCCCCCTCTTCCAACCGATTGACGAACGACTAATCTCGACGGCAGTCGTCATCGTCTTTGGTCTGACCGCCTATGTTGGGGCCGATTTTGCGCTGCGCATTCAGTTTCTCGTGCTGGGCGCGTTGGGCGTGGCCCTCGCGTCTTTTTTCCTGGGCGGCTGGGGCGACTTCATTCAGCCGACGCTCACGCCCGAGTACGTAGCCGGGCAGAGCTTCTGGACGGTCTTTGCGGTCTTCTTCCCCGCCGTCACCGGCATTACGGTCGGGGCCAGCATGTCGGGTGACCTCAAGGACCCCAGCCGCAGCATTCCGCGCGGCACGTTGCTTTCCATCGTCGTCACAGCCATTATCTACATTGCCACCGTCATCTGGCTTTCGCTCCATGCCACGCCGTCCGAACTGGTCAGCAATAATCTGATCATGCAGGATATCGCGGCGTGGCCGGTGGCAATTCTGATCGGTGTATGGGCGGCGACGCTCTCTTCTGCGCTGGGCAGCATCATGGCAGCGCCGCGGGTTCTCCAGGCGCTGGCGCTGGACCACGTTGCGCCTCGCTCGTTTGCGGGCCAACTTGGCAGCAAGACGGAGCCGCGCGTGGCGGTCTTGATCACCACGGCCATCGCTCTCTCAGTCGTATGGATGGGCGATCTAAACTTCGTCGCGCCGGTCATTAGCATGTTTTTTCTTAACACTTATGGCATGACCAATTTGGCGGCAGGCATCGAGCGATGGGTTGGCAACCCAAGTTATCGACCGCGCTTCGCCGTCCACTGGAGCGTTTCGCTGCTGGGCGCGCTGGGTTGTTACGGGGCCATGTTCCTCATCAACCCCTGGGCGACTGTGGTCGCAATCGTGGTCAGCTTTGGTATTTTCTTTTACCTGGAGCAGCGTTCCCTGTCCCATACCTGGGGTGATGTACGAAGCGGCCTCTGGTTCACGCTGGCCCGCTATGCGTTGCTAAATCTAGAGAACCAAACCTGGCACCGGAAAAACTGGCGCCCCAACATCCTCGTCTTCACGGGGCGTCCACACAATCGCGAACAGCTCGTCCAGCTGGCCGATTGGTTAAGCAGAGGCAAGGGCATCGTCACCTTCTCACAGCTAATCATCGGCGATGTGGAAGAGATTGCCGGTCGCAATCTGCGCACCGCCGCCCGCAAGCACATCCGCGGCTACATTCAGGAGCGCGAGATGATGGCCTTCACAGAAGCAGACGTCGTCCCCAATTTCTACGACGGTGTGCTCTCGGTTGCGCAAGCTCATGGCGTAGGCGGGCTTGAGCCCAATGCCATCCTGCTGGGCTGGAGTGGCAGCCCAAGGGGACGCATTGAGGGGATTCGGTTGATGAATGCGCTGCGTGCACTGAACAAGTCCACGCTTTTTCTACGCTATGATTCGGAGCGCGGCTATGGCCGGCAGCAGCGGATTGATGTCTGGTGGGGTGGACGCGGCGGCAACGCCGATCTCATGCTCCTGATCGCCCACATCATCAGTCAGCACCGCTCTTGGCGCGGCGCCCAGATTCGCCTACTGCGGATCATTGAACACGAAGGGGGGCAGGCACAGACTGTTGCCCATATGGAATCGGTGCTGGAAGAGGTACGCGTCGTCGGCGAGCCGGTCGTCATCGTACGCGAGGGAGATGAATCCATCGCCGATATTATGGAGCGATGGAGCGAAGAAACCGATCTGTCACTACTCGGCTTGCGTATCCCGGCGCATTTGCACGACGATGAATATGCCGAGCAGATCAATCAGTTGATGGCGCGCATAGGGTCGGTTCTGCTCGTTCGCAGCACGCAGGATGACGATATTCTTATTGTGGATTAAGCTTGGCGGACCCGATCATGCCGACCGGCAAGCCGGGCAGATGCTGATGGGGCGAAACTGGCCAAACCTTCAGATTCTCTGTCAGGTTTGACCAGTTTCGCCCCATTTGCGTTCTCGCCTGCCCTCAGCCTAGCGCGGCAACTGCAGAATAAACGGCTCTTTATCAAACGTGACCGTGATTCTCCCGTCATTTGCTCCGTCGCTGCCGTCGTTTAAGGGTGTTGCATTACCATAAATATTGAACCGAATCGCGCTGGTCGCATCAAAGGTGAGCTGCGTGCTCACGTTCTCTTCTGCATCCCAGTAGGTCCACCCGACGATTAGCTTGCGGTTATTGACTGGGTCATCGAACTCGTACGCCATGTAGCCGTCACCGCCATCCGTTTCGGGTGTGAGTGTACGCACGTAATTGGCATACTCATAGAAATCACTCATCGCCAGAAATGCATCAAACGCGGGCTTATAAGAGGGGGGATTGTCTGATTTCACCAGCCCTGTATAACGAGGATAGCCCTCCAGATCATAGAGCGTAAACCAGGTTACCGCTTCAACCCCCGAAACTCGCGCCTGGGTAAAGATCTGCGTCAAATAGATTGACTGGCGATGGGCCAACCAACCATCGGATGATGTCGCGTGATCGCCCGTTTCCGTGATCATGATCGGCTTGTCAAAACCGTAGTCGCGCATGATCTGACGGAATTCGTCAACTTTTTCAATCGTACCCGGGAAATGATCAGCGCGTTCAGGAAAGTAGCCCGCATAGTTGTGAATATTCATCACGTCGAAATAGGGCCCGCCTCCAGCAGCCAACACCTGCTCCACCCAGTTGCGTACGAAGACGCCGTCTTGATCAACGAACCAATCCTGGGCGACACCACCAAAAAGAATTCTGGCTTCCGGATCGGCGGCCTTCATCGCAGGATAGAGCGCGGCCATCATCTGTGCGTATTCTGCGGGGTAGTTTCCCCATGAATAGCGATTGTCCGGCTCATTGTAAAGTTCCCAATGCTTCACTCTTGGCGAGCAAGGCGCGTCGTCGAGACCGTCCCCGTCATATCGCTCTACGACTGCCGCCGCGAACTGGGCAAATTCGTCCAGGCTCGTTAAGTTGATGGGACCGTTGGGTGCGCTGGCCGCCCATCGCGGTGCAAAGCTGATAGTGCCAATCATCTGGACATTCACATGCTTTGACGCTTCAAGCTCATTATCGATACGTTCCCAATTGTACTGATCGGGCGTAGTATTCTCTCTTTCCGTCTGCGCCCACGGCACCAACGTCCGCACCCAGCCGGACTTACTAGCCACCAACGGTTCGAAGAACTCTCGGTCAGGACCCGTATCATCATACATCTGCACGCCAAAATGGCTGGAGCGCCGCACGCCCGCACCATACTGGACACACTCGCTCGATGGCGGACGTGCGGGCGTGGGCGATGCAGTTGGCGTAATCGTTGGCGTGACGCCGGGTACAAAGGTCGGTGTGGGCGATGGCGTCACGCCAGGCGGCAGAGTGGGTGTAGGCGTTGGCGTTGCATCGGGCGGCAGCGTTGGGGTTGGCAAGGCCGTTGGCCCATATTCGGCCGGAGAACCGAACCGAGTAATCAAGGGGACATAGGTGTTCGTGCCTGAATCCTGCGCCAACGCGATGCCGGCCAGCGGTCCCAGAATGAACAGACACAATGCCAAAACCAGGGCGATACTCTTGTTTCGTTGCATACCTTCTTTACTCCCTTCAAACACCCCATAATGGGGCGCTCATCAACAAGCTGCAACCTCGTGGCCAAGCACCCAACGCGCGCGCAGATGCTTCAAGAACGTTTTCTATGGCAATGAAGTAGAGTGCGGTGAAGAGAACGAAACGCCTACTGAGCAATGATCGTGTGTAGGCTCTTATATTGAGGGTCCAATGAGGGTCGCAAGCACAGATTATCCGAACCGATCACAATGGTCTCGTATTCTACCCAATTAATCGTAATAGGAACAAGTTTCCCGCACGCAGTAGACAACGGAAGCACTACGGTCACCCGTCGACAATCAGCAGGCGTCGGGTTTCTGCCGTCATCGCTAAGGCTTCGTATTCGGCGGCGTAGCGGCGCATGCAGTCCAGATCCTCCAATCCCAAGCCGTGCACGGTGCGCACAAACGTGACGGAGAATGGATCCTGGGTCGGCAAAAGCGCTAGATTATACTCCTCCAGCAATGTACGAGTCAGATCCGTGTCAGATCGACCGGATGCCGCCGCAAAGTCAATCGTAATGCCGTAGACGGCGAGACGATCCGAGACATCGTAATTGGCTGTTGGCTTGGCCCGATTCCAACTGTTTTCGATGTAGCGACGGCGCGGAAAAGCCTGGACATTGGAAACTAGGGCAGTCCGGCCATTAGACGCTTCCAATGCACGTAGTTGACGCTGAAGTTCCTCAGTCTCCTCGCGGCTGCGCCAGAGCATATGCTCAATGCTATATTCCTCAGCCAGCGCGCGAATCAATTCAGCGCGCGCTGGTTCCGTCCGGGCCAAGCTCACGGGCGCGACAGAACGACGTACGGTGCCTCGAATCAACTCGGCCAATGTCTGCGCTTGAGCCTGAATCGACACATCGCCGGCATCGACCGGCAACATGGCTTTGAAGATGCGTTCAACCTCGCGCCGCCATGCGTCATCGCCCCACAGGCGATCCAGGCGGGCGTCACTGCTGTTGCCCCGGGCATCCTGCTGCACGCGCAAGTAGTCAAGGCACTCAGCCCACAGCCGCTCGCTAAGATAGGGACGATAGAGATGCGTCGGGCGCACATCGGCTGGCGGCGCGTTAGGCATGATGGGCGGCGTGGCAAGGGCAGTCAGTTCTTGATGGGCATCGTCGAGCATGGTCTGCCACACGTCCAGCAACGCGCTGAGTTGAGCAGTCATGCGTACCATGCCTGTCGTGGCCGCCGCGCGGACGTTGGCGGTCATTACAGCCGTGGCCAGGTCAACACGCTGCTGGCGCAGTCGGGTCACGCGCGCCAGCGCATAGCGATAGGCAAAGAGGATTGCGCCGAAGATCCCCGTGGTAAAACCGGCCAGGGCCAAACCATCGCGTACATTGTCCCAAGGCTGCTCTATGACGGCCAAATAGCCCAGCGCCAATGCAGCGACGAGCGCCACGATTAGCACGCCGCGGAGCAAACCTCTACTCAACGACGGGCGTTGGGCGGCTGCCAGTTCATATTCATTGCACCAGGCGCGCACCGCCATCTCCTGCTGAAGGTCGGCCAGTTCGCGCCGGTTGGGCGTGTCGCCCAGCGCCAACGCCTGCTGAAGCTGCTCGGCTTCGGCTCGCCAACGCCGTACCTGCTCTTGCGCTGCGGTCAGACCGGCAGGCGAGGCCGCAACGAGATCCACAACCTGGCGGTTGATGTTGCGGATCAATTCAGAAAAGAGGCGCGTGTCGCCCGTCCACGCTCCATCCGCTACGGTCCATTCGTCGGCCCGCAGCCCCCACGCTTCGTCCACTGCCTCAGGCCCCACGGCCAACGCGACGTAGGGCTCAGTCTCCAGCAGGTGGCGTTCGAATCCGAGCGCCCAATCGCGATCGGAGAGGCGACGCAAATCTGCCGCCACGGGCGGAGGCAGGACAAAATTCTGGCTGACGCTCAGATCGGCAATGCGCGCCGGAGATTGATTTTCAAAGAGCTCGGGCAGGCGCTCGGTCAGGGCAGTGAGCGCCGCACTCTCTTCAAATCCCAGATCCCGCAGCGTCTGGGCACGAGGTGCGCGGCTGGCTGCGTTCCGCAAGAGCGCATTGGTACGGGGCGTCTCTTCAGGCGTGCTGCGCAGCACCCACTCGCGCACCAGGCGGCTCTCTTCTTGTCGATTGATCGCATGCAGCACGTGGGCGATGGGCACATAGTCGGTTGCTGCCCCCAGGAGGCTGTAAGGCCGTGACTCGCCGGCGTGGAGACCGATCCCAAGCTGCTCCTGGATGTGCAGACCGCCGCCCGAAACCAGATTGGCTTCTAGCGCATTGGCCGCCAAGATTGCCACTTCATGGCTGTCGTCGGCCAGACCTTGATTGCTTTTTTCTCGATCGAGCAGATAAATGTAGTCGAAGAGGGGCGCGCCCATGTGCGAGGTTAGCGACGGGTTCTGCCGGCCCAGCAACTGTTCCATTCCGGCATTGCTCGCACCATCGGGCCACTCGCGCTGCCCGGTGAGCGCTTCCAGCTCGCGCAGCGCAACGTAGGTTACGCCATCCTCCTGCGGCCGGCTCAGGTCGCCGGCATAGCTCCCCGTCGCCAACAACGCCACAACTTGCGAGATATGTTGACGGCCGCTCCGCGCCAGCAGTTGGGTCACGGTCGGCCAAATCAGAGCCGACGTGAGCGGCTCGAAGAGCGGCGCAACAATATAGAGCGTCGTCTGTACAAAGGGGTCGTCGGGATCCAAACTGTCATGCCGGATGGGATCAAGCAAATGCGTCTCGAGCAGGCGTGACACGGGGTCGGCATGTTGGGCCGCAGCCGAGAAGAACATGGAGCGCGTGGGTCGAACCGCTGATGGCGTAACGTCAGCGCGAAAGTCGAGTTGGCCATAGCCAAGCGGCGCGAGGTATGGCCGGGTCGCGTTTAGAAGCATGATCGCCCGGCGCTCGGAGGCCGTCAGCTCGGCCGGCAGACGCCGGCCCGCCCCCAACTTGCCCAGCGTGCGCTCAATGAAGTACGGAGGCAGATTTAACTGATCCTGGGGTCGGAAGAGTTCCATCCGTACCTGCCCCGGATCGGCCCATTCCGGATCAGCCATGAGCGCGCCAAAGCGGGTCACATCCTGCAAGTCCGGCCCCAACGCACCCAACGCAGCGCGCTGTTCCTGGGCAGCCTGAAGCCGGGGCAAGAGGTGAAACATCACCTGCAGGCCCCACCCGCCGAAACAAAGAATGGCCGCGCGGCTTTGGGTGTAATTAACGATCATTGCGGTAACTGTCGATAGTCAATTGTCAATGGCCCGCCGTCGATTACCGGTGATTGATGATAATGTCGCTTCAATGACAATTGATCATTGGCCGTCGACAATCGTCAATTAACCACCGGTTCGTCAATCTCCGGCGTGATCTCAGGCAGCGCTGTCCAGGCCGGATTGAGATGAAACTCCTGGCGAATCGGAAAATCCAGACTGTTCTCGTATTGGGCGCGATAGTCGTCCAGACGTTCCAAGAGGGTGACAGGCAGGCCATGGACGATCCAAACTGCGTCCATGCGCGTGTGATCCCCCGTTGGGATCCACTTAAAATCCTCTTGACCGACGGTGGCTGCAGTCAATTCAGGGTCATCGCGCCGGCTGCTGGGTACGGCTGCCAGGCGAATGTGCTCCAGATTGGTCTCATGGAATGAGAAGCGGTCGGCATCCCACCGAATGTAGGGATTGAGCCGATCGAGCCATTGATGAATCCGGTTATCGGGTCGCTGGCGTGCGCGCTCTACTTCCTGGCCATGTTGCACGGTGATAATATGGTTGATGTCAACCGATGCATCCACCCGGTCCAGAAGTTCCTGGTTGCCCTCGATCGTGGATGTCAGATGCGCATAGAGCTGATCGGCGCCAATCACGTCGGCAGATTGCACCAGCTGGCCAAAGAGGGGGTCCAATGCACGCTGCCAGTCGCCTGCCGTCACGGTTGCACCCGCTCGACGATAGAACTGCTGCAAGTAGTCGCGCCCAACCGCCCCCGTCTCCAATTCGTAGTAAGTGCTGGTGCTGGGATAGCCGTCCGGTACGCGCGGATCGATGCGATCGGCCATGCGTCCAGCCTCCTGATTGGCCCGGGCGAGCGCAGTGGCACAGGCGCCCACCTGCGCCCGCAAGGCTTCGCGCATGATCGCCGCTTGCTTGCCCAACTGCTCTACCAGAACCCGCTCAACCATATCACGACGCTGATAGAGGCGCGAACGCGCCCGCCGGGAAGCCGAATCCTGGGCACGCTCCTTGGCCTGGCGAGGATTGAAGGCCATCATCAGCATATCGCCAAAGGACGCGCCGACCTGCTGCGCCTGCTCCACGATACCGCCCTGCTGGGCCAGCACTTTGCGCCAACGCAATCGGTCTTCCTCCGTGACCGGCGCGCCATTGAGCAGAAAGAGGCGTTGGCGCGGCAGCGAATTGGCCGGCGCGCTCGCAGCATTGACCGGGCCAAGCAGGTCGCAGATTGCGATTGCGCCGCGGATACCCGTATCGGCCAACGCTTGCTGAATCGTCTGCTGGACGGGTGACCAAAAGCTGTGCCAGGCGCCAGTCTGCTCCTCAATTTCCTCAGCCGTCGTCTCCAAACGGTCATTATCCAGCGCTGCGTAGCGACTGACCAGTTGGGCCAACAAACCCTGCCACAGGTTATTCACCCGCTGCTGATCGGCTTCCGGCATGGGGCCGCGCGGATCTGTGAGTGACGGCCCCGACGCAAAACGACGCACCAGGTCCGCCGTGAACGCACGCTGCCAGAAGTCGGTCAAGGCCTCGTGAGGGGCGACCAGGGCCGACGCAGCAAAGCCGCTGTAGACAAGAAAGTGGCCTCGTCGGTGTCCTTCGCCATCGCCCAAGCCATCGAAGGGCAGCGGCTGGACGCCCGTCACCTCGCCGGCCGCGCCGCTGAGATCATACATGCGCTCGCGCACCACGTTGACCTCCAGGCCAAGAATCTCACTGCTCAGATGGCTGATGGCGGTGAGTTGAATCAGATGGGCCGCCATCTGTTCGGCGTCAGACTTGCGGGCCAGGCTGTTGCCGTTGCGATTGGTGCGGCTGACCAAAAAAATGAAGTCAAAGGGAGCGTAGGGCGTGTCAGGCAGCTCACGTTGCTCGCTGGGGTAGAGCGCGCGGAATTCTTGCGTCTCCTGGAAATAGTTGAGTTCCTTCAACGCCGCGTACGCATTGGCGCGGATGCGCCGGCGCTGAATGTCGCTGGAGATCTCCGGTTCCAACACGTCGGGCAGGAAGAACACACCCACAATGCGCCCATTGTTGCGCACCGCCGACCGGATGCGATGAGCAGCATCCATAAACATGCCGGATCCCGTTCCGCCACACAGACTGCCCACCACATAGACAAGCTGATAGTTGCCCACGACAGGAAAGCCACGATTTTGAGCCGTCTCCATGTCACGGATACGATCCAGATTGGCGAGCTTCGTCTCCAGCATCTGCTTGAAGGTCACGTAGTTGCGAAAAAAAGAGAGGCGGCCAATCGGGCGCAACTGCTTGGCGCCATTATGGATGTAGCCCAGCGGAATAGACGGATAGTTCCACCAGCGTGCGATTTCAGGATGCTGGTCCAGGTTGGCAACCAGGCGCGTCGCATCAAACTTGCCCATATAGGCAAACTCATCGGCGAAGAGCGGCTCCTGATCGAGCCGGTTCACAAGCGGCTCGGTGTCCAACGCCATCAGTTGAATCATGCCGGGCAGTTGATCACCGCCCCACACGTTGCGGAAGCGCCTCTTCACCGCGCGCACGGTATTCGTGCCCATACCGCCCACGCCGACCACCATCGTCGGATATATTGTGGGCTTCTCAAAGCGGGCGTTGTTGTCACTCGTCATATAATCAAAACCTATCGTTATGAACGTCAATGAAACGCTGATTGAGCGAATAGAGCAGATTTCCATCAATCCGGCTTGATCCGCCCGATCGGTGTTCTATTGGCGTTACCAGCTGTCACGCCACGGATCGGCGCTGGGTCGATCTGTGGTGGGCGGGGCAGGCGTGTCCCCCGCGGAAGTTGCGCCGTTCCAGGGCGCGCCCCATTCAGATTGGCCCCAAACCGACTCGCTGCCGCTCACCGGAACGAATGAATGTTCGGTCTCGGTTGCGTTGGCTACCTTGGGCGTGAATGTTTCGGCCGCCATTTGTCGTGTTGCCGCCATGGCGGCCTCTTCGATCTCATCCTCGTTAATGCCTCGACTACGGATACGGGCAACGCTGACCAACAGCAGCAAAAATGTCAGCGGCACCGTGCAGAAGGCCCATGGCGTCGAGTAGATCGGCACAAAAATGGGTGCGAGATAGCGCTGCATGAAATTGGGGCTGCGAAAATTGACGCCTACGCGCTGCACGTCATCCAGCCCCACGACATTGAGGACGAGTTCGCCCGCATAGAGCGTACCGCGCAACGGGTCAAAGGGGATGTCCTGACGCGCCGTGAGCGTCACGGGCACTTCATAAAGACCCTGTTCGTCCGGTTCGCCATTCACCTCCACAGGCGGCATGGCAATCTGTTCAGCGGTGAGAACGTTACCTGTGCCATTCGCACCGGCGGCCGCAATGTCGGCCATTTCCAACACGAAAGGCGTATTGCCCGTGAAGCGCACCATGAGGGTGGCATCCGTTTGCTCGCCCGCGCGCTGCAGGTCGCCAAAGCTCAATGCGCCGTCTACGGGTGACCATTCGACAGCGTTGACGCGCGTGCGCCATTCGATCTGCCCAGGCTGCACATCGTGATCGCCATCTGGGCCCCGCAGGAGCAGTACACCGGCGCAAGCGCCCGGATCAACTGGCTGGGTGCTGCGCAGCCGCAGGGGCAAGACGTCACGTCCGGCCTGGCGCCGTACTTCACCGGCTTCGACCACGACATCGGCACATGAGCCATTGACCATCGCACCCGTTAGCAAGAACGGTGCGCTGCTAAAGTCAACCGGCACCAGCGCTTCCTGATCTAAACGGAAATTGGGTGACGTGTCAAACAGCACATCACCGAAATCAACCGTCTGCGCCCCGATCACGGCGAGCGGGCGCGGCACGGCGAGCGAGACCGGCAGGGTTGCGCCGGGGCGTATGTCCACATCCATGGGCAACCCTGCGGGTGAACGCGCCAATAGTTCTAGTTCACCCACATAGTTTCCGGGCCGCAGAGTCTCCAAGCCAGCCACGCGCAATGCCGTCTGGACGCTGCCTTCCTCGGGCACCTCTTCGTTAAAGTCGAGGGTCACGGTGGTGACCGGCTCGACAACGGTCGGATCCGTCTCATCCACGCGTGCCAAGGTCAACGCGCCTTCGATCGAACCGATCTCTTCGATGGTGCCGGACGCCAGATCGATTGACCATCCGTCAGCCGGCATCTGAGCCAGGTCGAGTTCGGCAGGCAGGCCACGCAAATAGATAGCCGGGGCCAACTCTGTCTCGGTCTGCGCCCAGTCACTGAAGCGCAGACCGTCCTTGACCGCTTCCAGCACAAAGGTGTAGCGATAGCTGCGCCCGTCCTCGGGCATAAATCCGTCATCGGTGCAGAGAAGATTGGCACACTCCATTGGGGCTTCATAGGCCAAGGCGCCGCCACGTGCATCCTCTGTTGTATCACTGACGAAGACCGTACCGGCCATTTCGCTGATGGCCTCCCCACTGCTAAAGCCGGCTTGCAGGCGCTGCCGTCCATCGGCCAGTAAGCCCGGCTCGCTTGGCGTCGGTGAAAGGGCCTGAGCCCGCGGCAAGTCATCACGCGCTTGAAGTTGAAAGGTGCGTATCAGTTGCAGCGGCTGACTGTCGTCGCCGAGCTGAAGACGCACGGTCTCCGGCGCCTCCGTGAGCGCAAGGGCACGCGTCCCTGTCTCTCCAAAGGCTGTCAGTTCCGTACCGTCGTTAATGTAAATCGGCTCCGCCGCACCTGGCCCGACACCTTGGGCGATAAGCAGCGGCGCCGCGCCCACGGGATAGTAGCGTACGGAGGCCGGACTATCGGCAATGCTGGGCGGCGGGTTCAACAGTTGCGGAAAACTCTCCGCCTGCACCACGGCAAAACCACTGCGATCGCTGGTGTCAATCGTCCAGACGCCGCTCTGGAGTTGTTCCTGATCGATGCGGCTGACGCTAATGTTGGCGTCGTCGAGCATGGTGCGCGCCAGGTTAGGTTCGCCATCACGCTGGACGTTGAGCAGGCCGTCGCTGGGCGTGACAAAGGCCATGTTCTGCGCGCCATGGGCATCACGGATGGAGACCTGTAGGGCGCCGTTGCCATTGCGCTGGTCCGTCACCGAACGGTCGGGCTTCATGTCGGCCACGATGTCGCCAAAGATCTGGAGCAGGTCGGGCGCGGTTTTCGCCTCGCGCACGCCGAACGCGGCGAACTCTTCGCGCAAAAAATCGCCGGCACAGCCGGCGCTGGGATTGCAGAGCACCACGGGGAAGACGAGCGCGCCCGATGCGTTGAGGGCGTCAATCTGCTCACGCACGCGCGCAGTCTGATTGGCAATGCCCGTCTGCGCGCTGGGCTCGCCGTCCGTCAGCAGGAGAACGTATTGACTTCGCCCCGGTTGGCGTCCCTCATCGAGCAGACGAATGGCTTCGTCCAGCCCCAAATCTATACGCGTGTAGCCGCGTTGGAGGTAGCTGTCAGGCGCTTGCAGCGTGCTGGAGAGCTGCCGTCGGTTCTCTTCCGAACCAATTGGCGTGAGTTGACCGAGCGCACCCACCCCTTCAGCGGCGCTGTCGAAACGCACAACCGCCACCCGATCATCTCGATCGGCCAATTCGATGAGCAGACGGGCTGCACTGTAACGCAACTCGCTCGGATCGCTGGGCAGATTGGGGCTGGGCCCGCCGCAGGGAGGCTCGAAGGGCGGTCGATCCTGGGGCCAGGGCCAACAGGTGGCCATGCTGCCCGAATCATCGAGCAACACCACAACGTCAATCGGCTGGGTAGCGCTATCCTGCGCCGCGGCCGGCTGGATTGCCTGCCCCAGAGGCACGGCCTTGGCCGGCTGAAATGGCGACAGGAGCAACAAAAACATAAAAAGAGCGCCCAGCCAGTGCAATTGGCTGCGAGCCGCCGGGTGGGGGCGCTGAACGGTTGTCAAATCCTTCACGTCTATTGGGTACCCTTGAACAAAATGCGGCGGATTGATGCGTTACACCGGCTCTAACGGACGAATCAAATTGATCGTTCCGTCAGTGGGGCAGCATAGGCCGCTAGCGAACCCAAGATAGCGCATGTCAAGCGTCGTCGCTGTATGCTAGGTTGCTGTTGACGCACAATGATAGTCGTGGCAACCTCAACGAAGCGGGTTAGACAATTCCAGACAAATAGGTACCGCTTGCTTGGAACTTTTGTCTGGAATTACTTGAGGCTTTGCCCACATTCGGGATATCTATTATTTTGGGAAAGCCTTAGCTAATCCATGCTACAGCGTTTCAGTATAATCGCCCAGGTCGACCTCGCAGATTGGACAAGCAGCGAGCAGTTGGGTACGAATATCCGGCTCCGGCATGGGTTCAGTTTGGGCAAGACCGGAACTGGATCAGAGCAGCACCAATGCTGTCGCGACGACGAGGGCAAGCGTGAGGCGTTCGAATGGCTTCCACATGATAGACTCCTTCATTTGAGTATCGATCAACAAGACGTTTGACTGTGTAGTTGTTGACTCAGTATGAAGGAAAGAGGCGGAGAGTAAGCGGAGAAGTTGTGGTTATTTCGTGGACGCAGGTTAGTCCAGCGGAATCGGCTCGCCCAGGACCGGCGCCGGCGCTTGGCGGATTACGTCGAGCAGCGCAACGACCAGGGCGGGGACTTCACGTGACTCCGACCACGCCACGGAGCGCGGATCGTAGGGGCGACGATCGGCGATGACACCCACTGCGTCGATGCCAAGGGACTCACAGGTGAAGAGCGCACGCGGCAGGTGGAACTCCTGCGTTACCAGGATGGCCGAGTCGAGTTGAAAGACGTGCTTGGCCCGATAACAGGTATCGTAGGTGCGGCGGCCGCCATAATCTGGCTGGATGTCTTCAGCCGGCACGCCGCGGGCAATCGCGTGGGCCATCATGGCGCTGGGCTCATCATACTCGGGTGTGCTGTTATCGCCACTGAGCAGCAGCTTATCTACTTTGCCGGCCTCATAAAGCGCGACCGCCGTATCGACGCGGTCGCGCAGCATGCCGCTCAGACGCCCGCTGGGGTAGACCCGTGCACCATAGACAATCGCCGCCCGCTCGGCCGGCCCGGCCTGCAGGGCAACATCCAGATCGTACATGCTGGCGCTATAGCGGTGCTCGACCCAGGCACGCCAGACATACGGAAAACTAATGGCGGCGGCCGCTACGGCGACCAGAATCACGCCAATAAACACCGGGCGCCAGTTAGGACGGTTGGGGCCATGCGTTTCATATTCCTTTGCAGCCGTCACAGATGTGGTCATTGCCATTAGCCGAAAATGAAAAAACGAATAGTTGTCCGCAGTGTACAGGAAATCGCACGCTTCGTTGGGAAAGCCGCCTACGATTCACGCCAAATACGCCTGGCAAAACGAATTCGTTCCCATTGCTGGCTTCCTGTGGCTTCCTACCACACTTGACAATGGGCTCTATCCACGCCGATACTTGGAACGACATCGGCGGCGCTGTGGCCGCTGCAGGCAGGTTGGTTATCAGTCAGTCGTGAAATGATCGATCCCGAAGAGCTATCGCCGGAGCAAGAACCTGGCGACGACAATTCCTCATCACACCCCGCGGGCGCCGTGCCAGACTTTCTACGCAACTGGCAGGTAATTGACGCGCGGCCCCACTCATACCAACACGTAGACGACGGGCAGGAGCTCGCGACAGACGCAGCGTTCAGCGTCGTACTCGACGGCGAGGTCGCGCCGCCAGCGAGCGCTCGACAGAAACCGCCCGGGACGGAGAGTCCTGCCCCAGACGCTGTCTTCGAGGAAGATATTGACCACTATGATGATGTGATCATCCTGGGTCTGCAGGCCGATACCCTGACGGTTAACCCTGGTGCTACCGTGACGTTGCAGGTAAATCTGCTCAATAACGGTCCGCAAAGTGCGGTTTTCCATCTCCGTGTAGAGGGTGAGCAAGCAGCGAGCTGGACGACGGTAGCGCCGCTGAGCACGCCACTGCAGCCAGGAGAACGGGCGCGGCTGGAGGTAACGATGGCGCCGGGTCGTGAACCCACCAGCCGCGCTGGCGAGCATCTGATCACCATCATTGCCCACTCGCCCGATTATCCGGAAAGATATAGCCGTGCTGTTGCTCGGCTCACGATTACGCCGTTCGATGAGATCGCTGTCGGCGATTTGCAGCCACGCAGCCTGCTCAGCGGCGGTTCACAGCGAACCGCGCCCTTTCGTCTGCCTATTTCCAATCAAGGCAATCGCAAAGCAATCATTCACGTCAATGCCCAAGAGATTACCCGCGCCTGCCGCTTCGAGTTCGCCAGACCGGATATTGGCCTGTGGCAGCCGGACAGCCTTCAGGTCGAGCTTGAACCCGGTCAGTCACTACTGGTACGCGGGCAGGCGATCCCCAATCGGACACGCTGGTTGGGTCTGCGACGCGAGGTACTACCCTTTCGGCTGACGGTCGGCCTGCGCGATCAGCAAAAGGTACCCCATATTCTGCCCGGTCGAGTCGAAAACCGGCCCGTCATGGGGCCATGGCAAATCGCGACTGCGCTGGCTCTCCTCACAGCAGCAGGCCTGCTGTTGCTCATGACGGGGCTGGGCGGATTGCTGCTGCTCCAGACGGCTACCCGTGCGGCCGCACCGGCTGCCGTACCAGCGCCGGCGCCGGTGATTGCAGTCATGCTCAATGCGCCTGCACCGCCCGCGCCACCTGCATTGGAGTCACCGGCAATGGATGAAGCGGCGCCCCTTCCCGACACGCCGGTTGTCTCTGCACCCGTGGTCCAAGCCAATCAGGTTTCTGCGCCGGGAGAGGCTGCGGCGTCCAGCGCGGTCATTGCCCCGCCTGAGCCGGCGCCGGCTGCCCTCCCACCCGCTCCCGACGCCAACATGACCTATGCCGAGATGTTTCAACTGGTCGCCAGCCAATATGATCTGGACTGGCGGATGCTGGCCGCGCAAGCCTATATCGAAAGCAACTTTGACTCGGTGGCCCTGGGCGCTGACGGCGATTTGGGTCTCATGCAGATCCTGCCCGATACCTGGCGGGAGTGGGCGCCCGCCGTGGGGGCTAACGATCCGTTTGACGCCTACAGCAATACGCTGGTAGCGGCGGCCTATCTTGACTATCTGCGCACGCTCCTCGGCCAGCGAGGCTACGCTGAGGCGCAGTGGATGCTCGTCGCCTACAATTGGGGGCCCGACCGGTTGCTTGAGCATCTCGGCGGCGGTGCGGCGTGGGAGGAACTGCCCGACCTGCGCCGCCGCTATGCTGAGCGCATTCTGGAAATCAGCGGTAACATTCCATTGGAATGAACCAGTTTGGGAGAAAAGTAAGATGAATCGGCCAAATTTGAACAACGTCGCTCCGGAGATTATCGCGTACATCGAGACGCTGGAGGATCAGGTAGCTGCGCTACAAGACAAATCCGCCGTGCGCAGCAGCGCGCCGCCGGAGCCCAGCGAGCCGCCGACAACCATCAACATCATCTCAATCAGCGCGTCGGGCATGGCCAAACGCACGCCGCGCCATCACTATGCGCGTCAACGCCGCAGCGGTATGGGTGTTTTTGATTTGGAGAGTGACCGGGAGCCGCCGGCATTTCTTGTTGCTGCGGACGAACAGGGCGCTGTTCTGTTCATCACCGATCAAGGGCGTGCGTTCCGCGTGCCGGTGGACACGATCGTCGAGACAGACGTACGCGGCAGCGGCGAAGCCCTCATCCATGGTCTCACCCTACGCCCCGATGAACGGCTTGCGATTGCATTGCCCGATGCAGGCGGACCGTTTCTTACGCTTGTGACGGAACGTGGCCAGACCCGGCGCATCGGCGGCCAATCTTTCGGCGCCAATCTGCGTTCCGGCACGGTGCTGATCGATGCGCAGGAGAGTGGGGCGCCCGCGGCCGCGGCCTGGACATCCGGGCAGGCTGACATCTTTATTGCTACGGCTACCGGTCGGGCCATCCGCTTTGCCGAACGCCAGGTTCCCGTGCGCGGTTGCCTGGGCATCCGCGTTGATCCCCAGGATCGGGTTGTTGGCGTTGGCGGCGTCGGTGCGGCAGACGGTATCTTTCTGATTGGCAGCGACGGCAAGGGCACCATCCGGCTCATGGATGGCTTTGCGGCCAACAAATCTCCCGGCGCCAGCGGCAAACTTGCCATGAAGACAGATCAACTAATCGCCCTGGCGCCTGTTCCAGCCAACGCCGCACCAGACCTCTTCATCATCTCCCTGTTGGGCAAGATCATTCGCTTCAACAGCGGCGAAGTCCCGGCCAAAGAAGGCGTTGTCCAAGGCGTAAACTGCATGCAGTTGCGCAACGATGCCTGTATCGCGCTGACAGCGTCCGGCTGATCACCCCAACCCACCTTGAGCTTGTGTTTAGACTGAGCGTGCCGACGAGTCGAAACCAAGCAGCCTGACGCCCATGCGCTTCCTGGCTTCGATAGGCTCAACCGGCATCGCTCCCACTCACCCATATCCCCGCAAACCTTGGGCTTTACCCGCGACAGGGTCGGCGCAGTCCCCGCGTCCGCCGTTGCTGGAACATTGTCTGCACGGCGACCGTTTACAGACCTCGGCAGCGGCGATAGCTGCACGAGGACAGCATGCTACGTCTACGTGACCGCGGCGGATCTATACAGATTGCACAAGAAATTCATGGTAACGTTGCACAATCCGGCGCAATTTTTTGGCCAGTAGTCATGATAAACTACTGTTTGGATCCCGTTTTGGCTATTTCCGAAAGCCAAACAGAACTTTAACGAAGAATTGTTCATTTGTTGACAAAGCTTAAACCGTCATGTGGTAGCATCCGTACGGATATGTCAAACCAATTCCTGTAGACTGTTTAGGTTTGAAAGCATCCGCTTGAATCGGTGAAGATCGCTTCACCCGCTCTGATGAAGTGTTGCAGAGCGATCTGGAAAAGGAGTAGGTCATGGTAAGCAGCCACCTACAATCGAACGCATTAAGAAAATACCGACAAAACGTCTCTAAAGCGCAGATGGTTGATCTGCTCAGCTTGATTACAGGCGCCGATACCGATCTGGTGAACTACGACGAAGTGGCCAAACGGTTGAAAGCGCGCCAACAAATAGACATGGGCACGCAAAATGTGCCGTTGGACAAAATTATCGGCAGCGTGGGTCGCTACCATGACTTCACGCGCTCGTTCCTGCCCCGATCTGCCGTCAATGCCGATCGCTGGTCACGCTTGGACGCGGCTATGAACGATCTCAAGGGCCTGCCCCCGGTAGAACTCTACAAGATCGGCGATGTTTACTTCGTGCGCGACGGCAACCATCGCGTCAGCGTTGCCCGCGCCAATGGCGCCGCCGACATCGAGGCGTACGTCACCGAAGTGAAGACGACCGTTCCGATTACGGTGGAAGATTTTGAGCACGACGAGTGGATCATGAAGGCCGAACGAGCCCAATTCCTTGAGGCCACTCATCTCGACGATTTGCGGCCGGATAATGATCTTCAGCTCACCGAACCGGGACGGTATCGGATTCTTCTCCGTCACATCGAAGTGCACCGCTATTTCCAGAATCAAGAGCGGGCAAACAATCACGATGTAGGAGAGATGAGCTGGGAAGAAGCTGTAGCAAGCTGGTATGACAACATCTATCTGCCAGTCATCGAGGCAATCCATCGCTACCATCTGCTTGATGCCTTTCCGGATCGCACGGAGGCCGATCTCTATCTCTGGATCACGCATCACCGGGAGCAGTTGGCGGCAACGTATGGTCTGGCGCCGCTCAGCCCCGATGCAGCCGTGGCGACCTTTGCGGAAACGCATGATGACAATCCGCTCAACCGCACGGTGAAGAATTTGCGCAACGGCTGGCATCGGCGTTTGGGCGTCGAGCAACCGCCCTTGGGGATGAGCGAAGAGGAATTCAATGAATTCCGCGCCCGGCGTGCCGCTGGCGAGGTCTCGTTGGGTGAGGTCAATGGCGTTGACGACGAAGAGTTTGAGCCTGATGAGCCGGATGAGTCAGCTGTACAGATGCCGGCAGGCGTGCCATCTCCAACCTAAGAAAGCCGGATTGGCCTGAGCATGGCAAGCGTTGACACAAAGGTAGGCGGGGATCATATGATCTCCGCCTTTGCTATTTATCGTTCAAGTCCCGTCGACTCGGAAGAAGACTTCTTACCATGGCAGGTTTGTGGTAGGATAGCGGGATTGACCAAATTGTGAGGCGCCACCTGTTGCTTGTGTCGAGGAAAGCATGCTGCGAGTTAAAATCATTTGCACAATCGGTCCTGCGAGTCGCGAAATTGACACGTTAACCGCGATTGCCGAAGCTGGCATGAACGTTGCCCGTCTCAACATGAGCCACGGGACCCACGAATATCACAACGGCACAATCGAACGGGTGCGCACCGTCTCCGAACGGCTAGATAAGCCAATTGCCATCCTCGCCGACCTGCAGGGTCCTAAATTACGCGTGGGCACAATGCAGGAGGGGGGCGTTCCTCTTCTTGAAGGGGAAAATTTAGTGCTCACCACCGACGATATCGTTGGCGAGCCCGGCCGTGTGCCCGTTCAGTACGCTGATTTGCCTCAAGCTGTCAAGCCGGGCCACCGCATCCTCATTGACGACGGCATGCTCGAGTTGGAAGTAGAAGAGACCTCAGAGACCGAGATCTTTACCCGTGTAATCATTGGCGGCGTCTTGCATGACAAAAAGGGCCTCAACCTGCCCGACGGTTCGCCCAACATTCCCGCACTGACTGAAAAAGATCTCGAAGACGTCCGCTTTGCGCTCGCTCACCAAGTGGATTGGATCGCCTTGAGTTTTGTGCGTAGCGCCAGTGAAGTGCTGGAACTCAAGGCGCTGATTGAAGAATATTCGACCTTCGGTCGCACGACGCCTGTGATTGCCAAAATCGAGAAGCCGGAAGCAATCACCAACATTGATGCCATCATTCAGGCATCTGATGGCATTATGGTCGCGCGCGGCGACCTGGGCATCGAAACCAGCCCGGAGACCGTGCCCACCGTCCAGAAGATGATCATCAACAAATGTCACCGTGCGGCACGCCCGGTCATCACGGCAACGCAGATGCTCGACTCCATGATCCGCAACCCGCGCCCCACGCGCGCGGAGGCGAGCGACGTAGCCAATGCCGTGCTCGACGGTAGTGACGCCATCATGCTCTCGGGCGAAACCGCCGCCGGCTCTTATCCGGTAGAATCGGTCAATACGATGGTGAAAATCGCCAAAGAGGCCGAACGCGTTCGCAAAGATACCAATATCACCATGGCCCTTGACCAGCCGGCGATTTTTACGGCGTCAGGCGCAATTTGTCACGCTGCGATGCAGACGGCCGAAGACGTGAATGCCAAGGCAATCGTCGCCCCTACAATTAGCGGATCGACCGCCCGCCTGATTGCGGCATTCCGCCCGGCGGTGCCGCTGGTTGCTGTCACACCCAGCCCTATGGTGCAGCGTCGACTTTGCCTCTACTGGGGCACCTATCCGTTACTCACGCGCCGCCTGAGCAACACGGATGAGGTCGTGACTGACGCCATTTCCATTGCGCAGAAGCATGGCTATATCAACGAAGGCGACACTGTGGTACTGACAGCAGGCGTGGTCGGCAGTGTGCGCAGCGCCACCAACCTGATGATGGTGCGCACGATTGAACAAGTGGTTGCCCGCGGCACGGGATTGGGACAGCGCGAGGTTGCCGGTACCCTCGTTCACCTGAGTCCCCCTCTGACGGATGACGATTTCGCCGTTGGTCCTCAGGACATCGTGTTTGGTGAATCCATCGACCGCAGTTGCGTGCGCGTAATCCAGCGTGCCGGCGGCCTGATTACCGCCGACCCAGGATTGGACAGCCCGGGCGCCATTGCCGCCGTCGAACTCGGAATTCCTGCCGTTATTGGCGTGGGCGATGACATCAACAATCTGACGCCGGGTGAAAAGGTAATTCTTGACACGACCAGCGGCCGCGTCATTAAATGGAACAAGTAACCCCATTCGAAAAAACGCGGGAGATGCAGTCTGTCAAACCTTGGTGGGCACTTCGTTGCCCGCCTCGCGAATAGCACGCGGCACATCGACCAGCGGCAAGAGCACCAGACCGGCAATAAAGAAAATCGCCACGGATAGGATGGCAATGCGATAGTTACTTGTGAATTGGAGGGCCAAGCCATAAAAGAGAGGCCCCAGCCAGCTCGTTCCCCGCTCACTTACCTCGTACAGGCTAAAGTACTCCGACTCCTGACCAGCAGGAATCATCTGCGAATAAAGCGATCTACTGAGAGCCTGACTGCCGCCCAGCACGATCGCGATGATGCCGCCCATAATGAAAAACTGTCGCTCGGTTTGGAGAAAGCCATAGGCATAGATCACGGTCGCCGTCCAAATCACCAGGCTGAGCAGAATGGCGCGCTTGGCGCCCATCCAGCGCGCCAGGTGGCCAAAGAGCAACGCTCCCCCAAAGGCCACAAATTGCACCATGAGAATCAACGAAATCAAAGAAGACTCGCCCAAGCCCAATTCTTGCGCGCCAAATTGGGCCGAAAGGGCAATCACGGTCTGAATCCCGTCATTATAGAGCAGATAGGCGACGAGGAAGAGTAGCGTCTGTGGATATTGCGGCAGCTTGCGCAGCGTGTGCGCCAACTGTTTGAAGCCGACCGTCACATAATGCTCGCCTGGTTCTAAAGAGTGCTGGGATTCGCGCGTCCGCAACGCCAACAGTGGGATGACCGTAAAGATCGCCCACCAGATGCCGGCCGAAGCCAGACTGATGCGCACGGCATGACTGGTGGAGAGGCCAAAGCGATCAGCCTGCAGAAAGAAAGCGAGATTCGCTGCCAGCAGCAGCCCCCCGCCCAGATAGCCCATGGCCCAACCCTGCGACGAGACGCGATCGCGATCATCCGGGCTCGAAATGTCCGGCAGGAACGCGTTGTAAAAGACCATCGCCGTGCCAAAGCTCAGGTTGGCCAGTAAGAAAAGCGAGCCGCCGAGCAGATAGTTGTCGCCATTAAGAAAGTAGAGCCCCATGGTGGCAAAGGCCCCTAGATAAGCAAAGAAGCCCAACATCTGTTTCTTGAGGCGGGTGTAATCAGCGATTGCGCCCAAAACAGGCAAGAAAAATACCTGCAACAGCACGGAGAGCGAAACCATAAAGGGGAAAAAGGAGTCGGCCAAAACGGTCACACCCAGTGGATGCACGTAGCCTGCTGCATCCGCTGCGTTTTGGGTGACGGTAGTCAAGTATGGGCCCAAGAAGACCGTCACGACCGTGGTTGAAAAGGCGGAATTCGCCCAGTCGTAGAAGTACCACCCAACCTGCTCTCGTCGGCTGTATGTCTGAACGGCGCTTTCGGCTGTCGCCATCGTACTCCCCTTCCAGCACGTGACCCTGACCACTCCATATAATGGAGACCAAGACTATTGTCATCCAACGGCACGATGTGTGGCAAACATTGCGAATCAGAGCGCCAGCAAAAAGACAAGCGTTGTAAATGAGACGAAAATCTCATTTACAACGCTTGTCTTTTTCTTTCAGCAGTAATTTCACAGCCGATGCGGCCGCAAGGTGCCTATCGTTAAGCCGGAACCGGAAAATTGACGACCATTTCCAGCACTTCGTCACGTGTACGCGCCTGAAGTTCTTCATCGAACGGACTGCGGGCAATCGCCGCAATCCAGCGGCCAATCTGTTCGAACTCAGCCTCTTTCATCCCGCGCGAGGTTGCGGCCGGGCTGCCCAGGCGAATGCCGCTGGTTACCATGGCCGGCTTGGGATCAAAGGGAATCATATTCTTGTTGCAGTGAATGGCAGCATTGTCGAGCGCCTGCTCCACGACCTTGCCGGTGATCTCATTGCCGTCCGCGTCCTCACCCAGCACGCCCAAGTCTACGAGCATGAGGTGATTGTCCGTCCCGCCGCTGACGATGCGCAGACCTTCGGCCTCCAGCGTGCGGGCAAGGGCTTGAGCATTGGCCAGCACCTGCTCCTGGTAGGACTTGAAGCCAGGCTGCAGCGCCTCTTGAAAAGCGACTGCCTTGGCTGCAATGACGTGCATGAGCGGACCGCCCTGGGTGCCGGGGAATACAGCCCGATCAATTTTCTTGGCCAGTGTCTCCTTGCAGAGGATCATGCCGCCGCGCGGGCCACGCAAGGTCTTGTGAGTCGTCGTTGTCACCACGTCACAGTAGGGGACAGGATCGGGATGCAGACCCGTTGCGATCAGTCCTGCCACGTGGGCCATATCCATCATTAGCAGGGCGTCGACTTCGTCAGCAATCTGGCGCAAACGCGGATAATCAAAGAAGCGCGGATAGGCGCTGGCGCCGGCTACGATTAGCTTCGGTTTGTGTTCGGCAGCCAGGCGGGCAATTTCGTCATAGTCAATGCGCTCAGTTTCAGGATCCAGGCCGTAGTGGACAAAATTGTAGAACTTGCCCGAGCTATTCAGGTGAAAACCATGAGAGAGATGGCCGCCGTGGTCCAGCTTGAGCGCCAACACGGTGTCGCCCGGCTTGAGCAGAGCCAAATAAACGGCCTCATTCGCCTGTGCGCCGGAATGGGGCTGCACATTGGCATGTTCTGCGCCAAAGAGTTCTTTGGCGCGGGCGATTGCCACCCGCTCGGCCACGTCCACATAGACGCATCCGCCATAGTAGCGCCGTCCCGGATAGCCCTCGGCATACTTGTTCGTGAGCACGCTGCCCACCGCCGCCAAAACCGGTGCGGATGTATAATTTTCGCTGGCAATTAATTCGATGCCGGCAAACTGTCGCTGACGCTCCAATTCGATCGCTTCAAAAATCTCCGGATCGGCCTCAGCCAGCAGCGCGCGCGGATCCGGCGTTTCGAGCCAGGGAGCTAATTCTTCCGTCAGTCTCTTTTCGACTGCAGGAGAGATTGTTGCCATTGTTTCTCCTCCTTATCACAACTTATCATTCAGCAAATCAAACGATTATTGCCAATACCCAAGCCTTCAATTATCGAGCATTTTACCGTAGGTAGACCAAAAAGCAGCCATTTTCCAACAACCAAAACGGAGACGTCTTCACCTAATCCGCAAAGAAAAAGAGATGACATAGATGTCATCCCTTTTTGATGGATTCTGCAATGTAGAGCGGGGCGATAACTAGCTGATATGAGTTTCTAACCGGCTCTTGAGCTGCGGCTTCGGCTGGTAGCCAACGATGCGGTCAACCGGCTCGCCATTCTTAAAAAGCACCAGGGTCGGAATACTCATCACGCCATAGGCCATCGCCGTACTTTGGTTATGATCCACATCGAGCTTGCCGATGACCAGATCGCCATCCATCTCTTCAGCGAGTTCTTCCAGAATCGGAGCGATCATCTTGCACGGCCCGCACCATTCTGCCCAAAAGTCGACCAGCACCGGCTGATCGGCCTTGATGACTTTTTCGTCAAAGTCCTGATCGCTTACTTCAATAGGACTACTCATTTCACGCTCCTTAACTTTGTGACTCGTAGTTATAATCGGTATGCAAGACAATATCCTGCGCACGGATTTGATCTATTGTATGCCGATACTCAGTTGTACTCCAAAAAGCGAAAAGGTAGCCGTAATTGAGGCTACAAAAGAATTATCCACCTTCTCGTGACGTATCAAACGTTGGCGTCGTCACTTCAACCCAAGCCGGGGGCGCGGTATACTGGCATCGCAGTCGTGCCGCTTGCTGCCATTCGCTGGCAGCTAGCGTTGACTGCAAGAATCCACCGCATCATATTTATGGAAATGGGGAGAATATGACCAACCAACTAGCAGAGTTACGGGCAGCTGGCCAGAGTGTCTGGCTCGACTTCATTGAACGCGGCATGCTCGAATCGGGTGAACTGGCAGACCTGGTTGCGAAGGGTGTCGCCGGCGTCACGTCTAACCCGACGATCTTTCAGGCCGCCATCAGCAAGAGCGATGCGTATACCGAAGATCTGGCCGAGCTAGCTAACAGTGATGCCGACGCCAAAACATTGTTCGAAACGCTGGCCGTGGCGGACATCCAGGCTGCGGCCGACGTGCTGCGTCCCGTTTACGACGCCAACAATGGACACGACGGCTTCGTCAGCCTCGAAGTTGCACCGGATCTTGCTTATGACACCCAGGGCACCATCGATGAGGCGCGCCGCCTCCACGCTATGGTCGATCGCCCCAATCTCATGATCAAGGTGCCGGCCACCGAGCCCGGTCTGGAAGCCATCCGCACGCTCATTGCCGACGGCATCAACGTCAACGTCACGTTGATCTTCAGCCTGGATCGCTACCGTGCAGTCAAGGAGGCCTATATCAGCGGATTGGAAGCGCGGCAGGCCGCCAGCGAGCCCATCGATCAGATTGCTTCAGTGGCCAGTTTTTTCGTCAGCCGCGTCGACGCCAACATCGACGCCCAGCTCGGAAAGCTGCGTGCTGACAATCCGGAGCAGGCCGAGATATTTGACGCTCTCCTTGGCCAGATCGCTGTGGCGAATGCCCAGCTTGCCTACGCTCAATTTGAAGAGGTCTTCGCCGGCGAGCGCTGGGACAAGCTAGCAGTCGATGGAGCGCAGGTGCAGCGGCCGCTTTGGGCCAGTACCAGCACCAAGAATCCGGACTTCCCCGACTTACTCTATGTCGAGACGCTGATTGGTCCTCATACAGTCAACACCATGCCGCCCAACACGCTGGAGTCTCTGCTAGACCATGGTCAGGTCGCACGCACAATTGATCAAGACTATGATGCAGCGCGCGCGATCATGGCGCAGCTGGCCGCCATTGGCATCTCAATCGATGAGGTGACGGATGGGTTGGAAGAAGAGGGCGTAAAAAAGTTCGCCGATTCATTTGTCGAATTGATGGAAACAATTGAGGAGCAGCGTCAGCAGTTGGCGGCAACTCAGTAGCGACATAGGCCGGCAACGAGGCAGATGGGGGATAGCCACCGCCGGTTGAGTAAGTCGAGACCAAGGAGCCGGTCGGCGTCAATCCGCTTGTTCTCTACGTGCCCCGCTCCAGGAAATCAATCGTGACGTCGTCTGCGTCGGAACGCCTCAAATTCCTCCGCATTCAGCCTGCCGGTGGGCTCGCCTGGTGCGTCAACACCGACACCCTCATCGGCAAGCGGCGCAGCGTCGGCAACAATCAGTAGCTCGTCCTCCGCTACGGGAGCGGCTCCATGGTCACCTAGATGGGCAAGCAGTGCGGGCAGTAGATCGATAACGCCGTTGAGGAAAAGTACCGGCGTTGCAGTGCCTGCCGGCAGGTTCAAGATTACGGTCCTGCCGCGGATGCCGGCTACGCTTCGATCCAAAAGCGCAAGGCGCGTCTCCTGTGCGGCATAGTTGCGCATGCTTTCGGAGAAAGCCGGCAGTGGGCGCTCCAGCACGTCACCGGTGGCCTCTGGCGTAATCTCGGCGGAACTCGGTCCTGGCGCCGGGAGGGTTCCGCCGAGCGTTACGACAAGGTCCATCTCCTCCTCATCACACCAGCGCATGAGCGTATCGGCCACCCAGTGACGTTGGCTGCCAACAGCCTGCGTTTGGAGCACCTGCACGCCGGGCAGACCCTTGCGCAACACGTCGGTGATGATGGTGATAGCTTCCTCATCCAGCAGGCCAACCGTGAGCAATCCGGTGCGAATCAGCATAGCAAAGATCCCTTGCAACAATCGCAGCAGCACGCAGAAAAGACAAAAGCCCATGAGGCTTTGCTCCCAAGGGCTCTTGAATCAGTTAATTCCATCTCTACTCAGCCGTACCAGACAGGCACGTACGCGATCGTCTAGCGCTTCGTGTACTGCTTGGCGCGACGGGCGCGGACCAGACCAGGCTTCTTGCGCTCCTTGGCGCGCGAATCGCGGGTCAGATAGCCGGCCGACTTGAGCACCGGGCGCAGATTTTCATCTGCCTTGATCAGCGCACGGGAGATGCCGTGGCGCACGGCCGAAGCCTGCCCCGACTCACCACCGCCTCTGACATGGACGCTGATGTTGTACGTACCGACCGTACCGGTCAGCGCCATGGGCTGCATCAAGATCATGCGGTCAAGTGCGCGTCCAAAATAATCGTCCATCGGCTTCTCGTTGACGACGATCTCACCCTGTCCAGGGTAGAGGCGGACACGCGCGGTAGCCGTTTTGCGGCGGCCGATTGCTTCAATATACTCAGCCATCATTGCACCTCTCCTACAGTTCCAACTGCTGCGGCATCTGTGCCGCGTGCGGATGTTCCGGACCGGCATAGATACGCAGTTTTTTCATCTGCGCACGGCCGAGGCGAGTCTTGGGCATCATCCCCTTCACAGCCTCAAAGATCACTCGATCCGGGAAGCGATCCAGTTGTTCGCGCATCGTGCGGCTCTTAAGACCGCCAGGATAACGGGAGTGCCGGTAATAGTTGACCGAATCCAGCTTGTTGCCGGTCACGGCGACACGCTCGCAGTTGATGACAACCACAAAGTCACCGCCATCCACATGCGGAGCAAAAGTGGGCTTGTGCTTTCCACGCAGAATCTGCGCAATTTCTGAAGCCAGCCGTCCGAGGGTCTGATCGGTGGCGTCAATGACCCACCATTCACGGCCAGCTTTGGCCTCCTCGGCGCTTGGACTATATGTCTTCACGCTACGTTCTCCCTCTCAAATCCACCAAATAATGTGCTGTTCGGTACCTTGTAAAACGCTGAGCCCATCTTGCTGGCTCCGATCCAACTGCTAAAGTTTTTGTTTCTTGTCAATAGAGCTTACGTAAAGCCCCGTCACTCATTCACAGTCCGACCACGGACAAATTTCGACCGGATAGTCGACTCGTTCCAGCGTCAAGCCTGCCGGCGGAGCCGGCGGTGCTGAACGGCGGCGATCACGAGCCATCAGCGCAGCCTGGACATCTTCACTTCTCCGCCGTCCGCGCCCAACTTCAAGCAACGTACCTACCAGGTTACGGACCATACGGCGCAGAAAGGCACTTGCGCAAATCGTAAAGACAAAACGCCGTCCCGGCAGGTCTGCCAAAGGCCGCAAATTGCTCTCAACTGCCTGCCATCCGGCTTCGTAAACCTGACGAACCGTGTTTTCGCCCTGTGGCGGCTGGCCAAAGGTCGCAAAATCATGCTCGCCCAAGAGTAGGCTGGCTGCGCTGTCCATCGCCATCAGGTCGAGGAAACGCGGCTCGAAGAGCGCAAAGCGTTCTGTCAGCGGTGAGTGACGCGGCAACGGGAGTGGGAGCGTCACGCTCGCTTCTTGAGTCGAGTAGCAATCAACCGTGTAGCGATAGGTCCGCGCTGTGGCGCTGAAGCGGGGATGAAACCCGCCCGGCGCTTCAACCACGTTGCGTACCTGAATTGCGTCGGGCAAATGTGCATTCCACGCCTGTTGGAGCACTGCCGGCCCATGCGACCAGGGAACTTCAGCCGCAATTACCTGACCTACGGCGTGCACCCCAGTATCGGTGCGTCCGGAACCGATTACTCGACCATCGAATGAAGAGAAAGCTCGTAACGCTTGCTCCAGCTCACCTTGGATGGTCGGTACGCCGTTCTGATATTGATAGCCGCAATAATCCGTACCATCGAAGGCAACGCGTGCGGCAACATACAGAGACGACACGGGCCAGTCACATTCCGGTCACGAAATCAGATCGCCGGTTGACTAGTCGACCAGTTCCAGAATGACCATATCGGCGCCATCACCTTGGCGCTGGCCAAGCTTGATGATGCGGGTATAGCCGCCAGGCCGCTCGCTGTAGCGCGGTGCGATGTCGTCAAACAGCTTGGTAGCAATTGGCTTATCGTTTAAATAGGCCACCACCTGACGCTGAGCATGAACGCGATTGCCACCGTCGGCCAACCCGCGCTTAGCCTTCGTAATCAACTTTTCAGCATCGCTACGGACAGCCCGCGCTTTGGCTTCGGTCGTAACGATACGCTCGTGAGAATACAGGTCTTTAATCAGATTGCGAAAAAGCGACTTTCGATGGGCGCTATCTCGCCCCAACCGACGCCCTTTAATATTGTGGCGCATGATTCAAACTCCTACGACGGGCGATTATCAATCCAAAAGATTCACATGTCGAACGCAAGATGAATGCACTCAACAATTGGACAACCTTAAGCTGTTTCTTCCGCAGCTTCATCTGCATCAGCCAAGGCCTCATCACTCTCCTCACCGTCCGCAGCGTCGGCGCCGTTACCGCCAGTGTCACTCCAAAAGGCGCTCAGGTCCACACCGGGTACGTTGAGATAGTTCTTTTCGGCGAGCTTGTCAACCAATTCATCCAGCGACTTCTTACCGAAGTTGCGGATGGCCAGCATCTCTTCCTCGCCCTTTTCCATGCGGCGCAGAATCTCACCGACCTTGGTGATCCCGGCCCGCTTCAGGCAGTTATAGGCTCGAACGGTTAGCTCAAGCTCTTCAATCGGCGCATCATAGACGCGCGCTGGGATGCCTTCTTCTTCCTCTTGCGGCACTTCGATTTCGATCTTCTCGACACCGGCCAAGAGCTGCAAATGCTGAACCAGAATCTTGGCCGATTCGCGCATCGCTTCTTCCGGCGTAATCGTACCGTCCGTCCAGATTTCAAGATTCAGCTTATCGTAATCGGTCTGTTGACCGATACGAGTTCGTTCCACTCGATAAGACGCCTTGCGAATGGGACTGTAGATGGCATCAACGGGAATCTCACCCAGCGGCAACCGGGTCCGCTCTTCGGCGGGGCTGTAGCCGCGCCCCCGTTCGACAACCAACTCAAAGTCCAAATCCACGTCATTTGAATCCGCAGTCAGCAGATACAAGTCCGAATTAATAATCTCTACATCAGGCGGCGCAATCAAGTCACCAGCCGTAATCGGACCCTCGTTGGATACTTCCACATGCATGCGTACCGGATCATCCGACAGGCTGGTCATGCGGATCTGCTTGACGTTCAGGATGAGTTGCGTCGTATCTTCCCGCACGTGGGGAATTGCCGAAAACTCATGATGAATGCCGCTCAAGCGAATCGATGTAACGGCTGCCCCCGGCAAAGAAGACAACAGTACACGGCGCAACGCATTACCCAAGGTAATGCCATAGCCGCTTTCCAACGGGCTGATCACAAAATGGCCGTAATTTTGCGAACTCGCTTCTACTTCAATTTTAGGTAAGACCAAGTTTAGCAACGGCGCACCCTCCCTGCGTTTTACGTGCAATTGACGACCTCAGCCGCCTCGTTGAGCTTCAGCCGAGACGCCCCGGAGGGACAATTACACAGCCGTGTTGTGGCAAAATCCGACTGATCATGGCTATCATCACCAGCATACAGCGCTTGCTTAGCGGCTGTAGTACTCGACGATCAGCTGCTCGTTCAGCGGAATTTCGATATCTTCACGGCTCGGCTCACCGACCACCGAACCACTCATATCAGCTAGATTGAGGCTCAACCAGGCAGGCGTGGTCACATTGCCCTGCATGATTTGAGCACGGTCCTTGAAGTAGGTCAGGGCGCGCGCATTGGCGCGGACGCTGATTACGTCGCCAGGGCTTACCTGGAAGGAGGGAATATCGGTCTTGCGACCATTCACCTCGAAGTGACCGTGTCGAACAATCTGACGAGCCTGCGCCCGACTATCAGCAAAACCGAGCCGATAGACGGCATTGTCGAGGCGGCTTTCCAAGATTCCCAGCAAGACCACACCAGTCAATCCCTTGCGGCGACTTGCCTCGCGGAAGTAACGGCGGAACTGCTTTTCCATTACGCCATAAACTCGCCGCGCCTTCTGCTTCTCACGCAACTGCAGACCAAAGTCAGACTGCTTGCGGCGGAAGACGGCCTTGCGACCATGTGCACCAGGCGGAAAGCTGCGCTTATCAATTGCGCATTTGGGACCCAGACAGCGATCTCCCTTTAAGAAGAGCTTTTGGCCCTCACGCCGGCACAGCTTGCACACTGCATCCGTATAACGTGCCATTATTCCTCCAAATTTTAATTTCTAGCGTCTGCAAATCCTACAGCTTCATCCGTAGGAAAGCAGGTGGCGCCCAACTTCGCAGCCACCTGCTCAGGTTTCTTATCATTCGGTCGCTTATCGCCTACTTTGCCATGCGGAGCGATTGCCTCCCCCCACTTGGCAACAGATCTAAACGCGGCGCTTCTTAGGCGGCCGGCAGCCATTGTGTGGCAGCGGCGTAATGTCCGTAATCGACGTAACGATGATGCCGGCTGCCTGGAGCGACCGGATCGAGCTCTCGCGTCCGGGACCGGGCCCTTTTACAAAAACATCGGCTTCGCGCATGTTAAAGTCGCTGCGCGCAGTGCCGGCTACACTCTGCGCCGCAAGCTGCGCCGCAAAAGGCGTCGACTTACGACTGCCCTTAAAGCCTGCCGTTCCCGCACTAGCCCAACAAAGCGTATTGCCCTGGGGATCGGTTATCGTAATAATCGTGTTATTAAAGGACGCGTGAATATGAACCTGCCCATGGGGGACGTTTTTCTTTTCACGACGTCGTGAGCGAGTATCCCGCCTCTGCTGTGGTCGGGCCATGATGACTCCTTATGCCTATTCACTACTCCGCCGATTCAAACCGGCGATCTCATTGCGAACGATATTTTTCTTGCGCCCAAGCGGGATGCATGCAACCGCCACACCCGACAACTAGACCCGCAAAGTACTGCGAAAATTCCTAATCAATCAATTTCTACTTGCTCGCGCGCTTCCTGCCAGCCACCGTCTTGCGCGTACCACGCTGCGTGCGCGCATTGGTGCGTGTGCGCTGACCGCGTGAAGGCAGATTGCGTCGATGACGCATGCCGCGATAACTGCCAATCTCCATCAAGCGCTTGATGTTCATGTTGACATCACGCCGCAGATCGCCTTCTACCATCAAGTTGCGGTCAATATACTCACGCAGCCGCGTCAGTTGGTTTTCATCCAGGTCGCGCACCCGAATATTCGGATCGATCTGGGTCGCTTCCAAGACCTGCTTGCTTGTCGTCCTGCCAATGCCGTAAATATAGGTCAGGGCGATCTCAACCCGCTTATCGCGGGGAATGTCTACGCCGGCAATACGTGCCATAAAAGCCTTCTCCTTCAAACTACCGCGTCGAAATTAACCCTGCCGTTGTTTATGCTTAGGATTGGAGCAGAGCACATAAACTACCCCGCGCCGACGCACAATTTTGCACTTCTCGCACATCTTTTTAACAGACGGTCGAACTTTCATCGTCTTACCCCCAAATCCATTTAGCGCAACTTAACTAGTCTATCACACCCTCAGGGGAGAGTCAAAATTTCTGGGCCATTATTGGTAACAGCAATTGTGTGTTCAAAGTGGGCGGCAAGACTGCCATCTTTGCTCACAACCGTCCAATCATCGCTCAGCACTTTGGTCTGCCAGGTGCCTGCTTGCACCATCGGTTCAATCGCAATGACCAGCCCCGGCTCCAGCAGCATGTTGCCGTCTGGATCCCCTGCGACGTAATTCAATACCTGGGGCGGTTCATGCATCTGCCGCCCGACGCCGTGGCCCGTGTAGCCCCGCACGACATGCATGCCGGCGTCCTCCACGTACTGCTGAATCGCCCGGCTGATATCGACCACACGGTTGCCCACAACGGCCTGCTCGATTCCCTGGAAGAGACTTGCTTCCGTGGCGACCATCAAGGCAGTTGCGGTCTTGCTGATCTCGCCCACACCGTACGTCCAGGCACTATCGCCGATGAAGCCTCGATAGTGGGCGCCGACATCAATGCTGATGATGTCGCCTTCGTGCAAGACAGACTCTCTGTTGGGAATCCCATGCACCAGTTCGTCGTTGACGCTGGCGCAAATCTGAGCCGGATAGCCGCGGTAGCCCAAAAAAGCGGAAGTTGCGTTATGTTTTTGCAACACTTCCAACGCAATTTGATCCAGGTCCCAGGTGCTTACGCCCGGCTGTACGGCCTCACGCATGGCAGCATGAACGCGTGCAACAATCCGCCCGGCCTCGCGCATGATCTGGATCTCACGCGGGCTCTTGAGGACCGGCTGCGAGCGATCCTGACTGCGTCGCCGCATAGGTCGCTGCGTCTTCTGTTTCTGCCATTTGAACATATTCATCATATGGTTTCCAGCAATTCTCTCTGAACAACGGGCCATTCAAACTGAATCGCTGGGCCTCACTCTATCCATTCAAAGCGCTGCGCAACAAAGCATAGACACCGTCAATCGGCTGTGCGCCATCAATCTCAGCCAGCAAATTCTGGGCGAAATAGTAGCCGACCAACGGCGACGTCTGCTTGTAGTAGACGTAAAGTCGATTGCGAACCGTATCAGGCTTGTCGTCATCGCGCTGATAAAGCTCCCCCCCATCGACGTCACAGACGCCGGGCGTCTGCGGCGGGTTGAATGCATCGTGAAAGACGGCGCCACATGAACGACAGACGCGCCGGCCAGTAATGCGCCGCATCGCCTCGTCATCATCGATAAAGATCAACGGTGCAATGGTGACGCCGCCATACGGCGCTGTCATCTCAGCAAAGGCATCGGCCTGAGCCAAGTTACGGGGGAAACCGTCCATGATGGCGCCCTGAGCACAATCTTCCTGCTGAAGACGGTCTTCCACCATGCGGATTGTGACCTCATCCGGCACGAGATCGCCCTGGTCCATATACCCCTTGGCCAGTAAACCCAGCTCAGTCTCATTCTTTAGGTTGTAGCGAAAGATATCGCCCGTCGATATCTGCGGCAGCCCAAACTCCTGCTCCAGCATCCGCGCCTGTGTGCCCTTACCGGCGCCAGGCACGCCCAACAGTACGATATAGGTTCGCTTCTCGCCACCCATCGGGTTTTCCTCCACGCGTGAATTAGCGAATAAAGCCTTCGTAGTTGCGCATTGAAAGCTGTGCTTCAATCTGCTTCATCGTATCCAGAACCACACCCACCACAATGAGCAGACCAGTGCTGCTAATAATGAGTGACTGGTAGCCGGTAAGGATTCCGGCCGTGCCAAAAATCGAGTCCACCGTCACGCCGACCAGATAGGGCAGAATTGCAATGAAGCCCAAGAAGAGCGCACCAACCAGCGTAATGCGAGTCATGACACCATTCAAATACTCTTCGGTACGCTGGCCGGGACGAATCCCCGGAATAAAACCGCCCTGCTTCTGGAGCGTCTCAGCCAGATTCTGCTGACGGAACATGACATCAGTATAGAAGTAGGTGAAGGCGACCGTGAACAAGAAGTAGAGCGTCCAGTATAGGAAATTCTGCGGACTGAATGCCGTGGCAAACCAGCCGGCTACATTGCCAATCACGCCAGGCTGACTGACGAAATAGCTAGCCACCGTCGACGGCAAAATCAGCAGGCTCTGGGCAAAAATCAGCGGGATCATACCCGCAGTATTGACGCGCAACGGTACATAGGTGCTCTGCCCGCCCACCATCATCATCCGATTGCCGCGAGTAGTACGCACCCGCTTCCCATATTGAACGGGTATACGTCGCTGCCCCTCATTCACAAGCACAATTAAGGCAATCGTCAAAATGGTGATAAAGATAAAGATGACCATCAGCGCAGGCTCCTGCCAAAGGCGGGCGATCTGCGTTGGCACAGCGGCCAGAATACCGGCAAAAATGATGAGCGAAATGCCGTTACCGATACCTTGCTCGGTCAGCAACTGCCCGAGCCAGACTGCAAACATCGTGCCGGCGGTCATACCGACGATGATGGTCAAGGAAGGCAGCCAACCACCCGCCGTGAAGCCCCAATCGGGCAACACCGTCACGCCGCCGACCGGCCGGCTGAGCAGCGTCGCCTGGGCGATGGCCTGCAAGAGCGCCAGCGGCACCGTCATGTAATAGGTGTACTGATTGATCTTGTTGCGGCCCTGCTCGCCTTCCTTGCTGAGTTCTTCCAGAGCGGGCACGATCGGCGTCAAGAGCTGCATAATAATTGATGCCGTGATGTAAGGATAGACGCCCAGCGCCATAATCCCCATCTGGGCAAGACCGCCGCCGCTGAAGAAGTTCAGCAGGCTAAGCAGCATGTTGGCGTTCTCACCGCCAAAGAGGACGTCTAGTGCATCTCGGTTGACGCCGGGCAAGGGAATATTAGCAAAAAGCCGGTAAAGAACCAGAATGCCGAAGGTGATTAGCAGTTTCTGGCGCAGGTCCGGCAAGCGAAATGCATTACGCATTGCTTCAAGCATGTGGATTTCCTCCGCTGATAACACCAAGACGGCGATGCCTTCTACGGGCGATCGCCGTCAGTGTGTCGCGCATTTGTCTAGGAACGGGGCAGATTCTTGTTGATTTCGAACGGCAGAATCTCAACACTGCCACCGGCCGCTTCGATCTTCTGCTGCGCGCTCTTGCTGATGCGGTGCGTCTTGACCGTTAGCGCCTTGCTCACATCACCACGGGCCAATACAACAACCGCGTCGCTGGTGTTGCCAAGCAGACCGGTCGCGCCCAATGACTCAGGCGAGACTTCCGCTCCCGCATCAAAGCGAGCGTCCAGTTCGTCCAGGTTAACCGGAACGTAGGTCACCTTGAAGCGATTGTTAAAGCCGCGCATCTTGGGAAGGCGCTTGACCAGGCGGAGCTGACCGCCCTCAAAGGTCATATGAACGCCACCGCCGGAGCGGGAATTCTGGCCCTTCGTGCCGCGGCCGCTGGTCTTGCCCTTACCAGACCCAGTGCCACGACCCACTCGCTTGCGCTTTTTTGTCGAACCCTCATCGGGACGCAGGTCATGAAGTTTCATCTTTATTCCTCAAAATTTCTGTTCAAATAGATAAGTTTCTACGGAAACAAAGCGTACTGCATAACGAGTCGCTACGCAGCGCGCTTTGCCGGGCCCTACGCATCTTCGACCTCGACTAAGTGCGACACTTTGTTGATCATGCCACGTACAGTCGGGTTATCCTCTTTCTCAACAGTCTGCCCCATCTTGCGCAGCCCGAGAGCTGCGACCGTTGCCTTTTGGCTCTTTTCGTAGCCAATGGGGCTGCGGGTCAGCGTCACCAGAATCGTCTTGCCCGCGTCTTTAGGCATAAGTTTCCTCCTTATACCAGAACGGCGCCAGATGCTTAGGCTCCACGCCACGTCGTTCGGCTTCGACACGAAAATCTTGCAAATCACACAGTGCGGCAAAGGTGGCTTGAACCACGTTCAGAATATTGTCACTACCAATGGACTTGCTCAGAATATCCTTGATGCCGGCCGCCTCAACGACAGCACGCACGCCGCCGCCGGCAATAACGCCGGTGCCGGGGCTCGCCGGCTTGAGCAGCACTTCCGCCGCGCCGAAGCGCGTCTGAATCGTGTGCGGAATGGTAGTACCCAATAGAGAGACGCTAACCATCTCCTTACGGGCAATATCAGACGCTTTACGAATGGCATCCGGCACTTCACGCGCCTTACCAACACCGACGCCGACGCGTCCCTTTTGATCACCGACAACCACGACTGCGCGGAAGGCAAAACGACGACCGCCCTTCACAACCTTGGCCGTGCGGGCGATATGGACGACGCGCTCATCTAGCTCTTCACGATCGTCTCGTTCGCGATCTTTTCTACGTTCTCGACGTGCCATAAGTTTGAACCCCCTTAGAAGGTCAGGCCGGCTTCGCGGCTGCCCTCGGCCAACGCCTTCACACGGCCATGATAGGGATACCCACCGCGGTCGAAGACGACAGTTTCAATACCGGCCGCACGCGCGCGCTCGGCGACCACCTTACCCACTTCCTGGGCCTGTTCCAGCGGACTCAGTGAATCCACCTGGCTGCGCAACTGCTTGTCAACAGTCGAGGCCGACACCAGCGTAACGCCGGCGTCATCATCAATCACCTGCGCGTAAATGTGATTGATGCTGCGATATACATTCAGACGAGGCCGCACCGCCGTGCCGTGTATTTTGTTGCGAACACGGGCGTGACGGCGCTGGCGCGCCTGTAAGCGTGTTTCATTCGCCATGGCTCTAATCCCCTCTAGGCTTTGCCGGCCTTGCCAGCCTTCATGCGCACGTATTCGCCTGCATAGCGAATACCCTTCCCCTTGTACGGTTCAGGCGGGCGCGTCTTGCGGATCACAGCCGCCAACTCGCCAACTTCGGCTTTGTCGGGGCCGGAAATGGTAATCGAACGGCCATCCTTCGGCACTTCAAACTCGATGGTGGTCGGCGGCTCGAACTCAACGGGATGGCTCTTGCCAACCTGCAGAACAAGTTTCTTGCCCTGCAATTCAGCGCGATAGCCGACGCCATGAACTTCCAGGCGACGAGTAAACCCATCGCTCACGCCGACGACCATGTTGTTGAGCAGGGAGCGCGTCAAGCCGTGCTGCGCACGATTTTCACGATCGTCGCTCGGTCGGGAAACAGTGATTTCACCATTTTCCTGCTCGATCGTCATCACCGGGTTCAACTGCTGTTGCAGTTCCCCCTTCGGTCCTTTTACCGTTACCAGGTTGCCCTTATTAACGGTGACGGTAACACCGTTGGGAACCGGGATCGGGTTGCGTCCAACACGAGACATAATTATCCTCCTACAGCGCTCGGTTGCTGGGGCTTGCACCCAACAACCTGTCCCGGCGCTACCAAACGTTGCAAAGTACTTCACCGCCCACACGCGCCCGACGGGCGTTTCGCCCCGTCATGAGGCCCTTGGGCGTAGACAAAATGCTGATTCCCAACCCGCTGCGCACCCACGGGATGTCGCTGTATCCCGTATAGACACGCCGCCCCGGCTTGCTGATGCGCTCGAGGCCACTAATGACTGACTTGCCCTTGCCCGTGTACTTCAGGTCCAAAACCAACTGAGGATGAGGGACATCGTCGGACACGCTAAAGCCAGCGACAAAACCTTCATCTGTCAAAATCTGGGCAATGCTGGTCTTCATCTTCGATGAGGGCATTACCACCTGCGTTCGCTGCACCATGGCAGCGTTGCGGATACGCGTGAGCATATCAGCAATTGGATCACTTAACATAGTTCAAAATCTCCTAGGTTACTCTTGCAACCTTCTGCAAGGATTGTCCTTGCCTAAACGTGACCGCCCGAAGACCGTTCGGCCCCGTAGAAAATTGTAGTTAGCACCCAGGCAAAGTATGAAGATTGAGGGACTGAAATGAAGTTTCAAATTCGGCTATAAAGCCTTCACATTCATCCGTCAAGATTTCACGATTTGCCCAAAGCTTACCAACTGGACTTAACAACGCCGGGAAGATTGCCCTTGAGCGCTTCCTGCCGGAAGCAAATTCGACACAGGCCAAACCGACGCATATACCCTCGTGGGCGACCGCACATCGAGCAACGATTGCGCACACGCACGGTATATTTTCGGTTCTCCTCGCGGGCAATCATGGATTTTTTTGCCACAGAAAGACTCCTTATCCATTCACGCGTGAATCAAAAAACTTGTTCATCTACTTCCGTTATGCACGCTTGAAAGGCATGTCAAGCAGGGCAAGCATGCGGCGCGCTTCCTCGTCAGTGTTGGCCGTCGTGACAATGGTCACTTCCAGGCCACGCACCTTATCAATTTCCTCGTAATCGATCTCCGGAAAGACCAACTGTTCGCGCAAGCCCAGGCTGTAATTGCCGCGGCCGTCGAACGCATCAGGCGATATGCCCTGAAAGTCACGCTGACGTGGCAGCACGACGTTGATCAGGCGATCCAGGAAGTACCACATACGATCACTACGCAGGGTTACCTTGATACCGATAGGCTGGCCTTCACGCAGCTTGAAAGTCGCAATCGAGTTTCGCGCCTTGGTCACAACCGGCTTCTGACCGGTCATGATGCCCATATCAGTGGACGCCGCTTCGATCGCCTTGCTGTTCTGCAGCGCCTCACCCAGGCCGATGTTCACAGCAATTTTAGAAAAACGCGGCACCCGCATGACGTTATCGTAGCCAAACTCTTTCATCATTGCCGGCACAACTTCTTCCCTGTAGCGCTCTTTTAAGCGCGGTGTGGGCGCCGGCGTCTTGCCGTTTTCACTCATTTTCTAAGCTCCTCGCCCGCAGGTGTCGGTCTGATTCCGACACAAGGTCAGGCATTTATGATTGCGGATTGTCGATTGGTCATTGCGGAATGCTACGCCGCAGACTTGATCTCAAATCCGGAATCAACTATTTGTTACCCGGTTTTGGCAACGGGTCGCCGCTGCGCGAAACCCGGGTCTTCTCGCCATTCGTGGCCACTTCATAGCCGGTCCGGGTCGGCGTGCCGTCTTTGCCGACCAGCATGACATTGCTGATATGAATTGGCGCTTCAAGCTCAATGCGGCCAGCTTGGGTATTCACCCGCCCCGTCGCCCGCTGATGCTTGGTCACCAAATTGGCGCCTGCGACAACCACATAGACACGATTGGGATCGTATCGGCCATCCTTGGTGCGTTTTTGAATCACCTGACGGACTTCGCCGCGGTGGCCTTTTTCGTTGCCGGCGATTACCTCAACGGTATCGCCTTGACAAATTTTCAAACTCATAATGCGTTACTCCTCGTGCCGGGAGCGAATGTCTTCGCCCCCAAAATCGCGATGCTGCCACCATCGATCCAATTGCTTTACAGGACCTCAGGGGCAAGAGAGACAATCCTCATATAGCCGTGTTCACGCAGTTCGCGCGCCACCGGGCCAAAAATACGGGTCCCGCGCGGGCTCTTCAGAGTATCTACAATCACGGCCGCGTTTTCGTCAAAGCGGATGTAACTACCATCTGCCCGACGCAACGCACGCTTGGTCCGCACAACCACGGCGCGCACCACCTCGCCTTTCTTGACGGTGCCATTGGGCGCGGCCGACTTCACCGTCGCCACAATTTCATCGCCTACCGACGCATAACGACGGGTGCTACCGCCCTTTACGCGAATGGTGAGAAGTTCCTTCGCACCGGTATTGTCGGCTACTTTGAGCCGGCTTTCTTGCTGAATCATGGCAACACCCTCGTTTAGACAATCTCAGCTTGTTCCAAGACCTCTTCAACGAAGAACTGTTTGTCCTTGCTGATGGGCCGGCATTCGCGAATGCGCACCGTATCGCCCGTCTTGGCATTGTTGTTCTCGTCGTGAGCCTTGTACTTTTTATTCAACTTGATAACCTTGCCGTACAGCGGATGTCGGGTGACACGTTGTACGGTGACCACAACCGTCTTGTCCATCTTATCGCTGGTGACTACGCCAACCAGCGCACGTCGTTGTTCACGCATACTTCGTGCTCCTATTCCTCGGCCAGTTCACGTTCACGCAAGATAGTCTTCATGCGGGCGATTTCCTTACGCACCTCACTAAAGCGGGCGGTGTTGGAAAGCTGACCCGACGTGCGCTGAAAGCGCAGATTGAAGAGCTCCTGATACGCGTCATCTAGCTTGCCGGCAATCTCGGCATTCGTCATACTGCGAAATTCACTAGCACTCATCTGTTCCTACCCCCTAGCCCCCGAAATCGTCACGGGAAATAAACTGTGTCTTCATCGGCAGCTTACGGGCAGCCAAGCGGAATGCTTCACGCGCCACCTCTTCGGGCACACCGGCCATCTCATAGATGATCCGGCCAGGCCTGACCGCGGCTACGTAGTGATCAACATTACCCTTACCAGACCCCATGCGGGTTTCTGCAGCACGCTGCGTTACCGGCTTATCCGGGAAGACCCGAATCCACACCTTACCGCCGCGACGCGCATAGCGCACGATGGCGCGACGGCCCGCTTCAATCTGGCGGCTGGTTAGGTAATGCCGATCAATGGCCTGCAAAGCATAGGTGCCGAAGGCGATCTGACTGCCGCGATGGGCCTTACCCCTGAGGCGGCCGCGCTGCATCTTGCGATATTTTACACGCTTAGGCATCAACATGGTCGTATCTCCTCTAACGGTCTGCGCCAAGCACGACCGTCGCTACATCAGTTCTCGCTGGAAAAGCGAGCATGAAATTCTTCACCGGGCATCACTTCGCCGTGGTTGATCCACACCTTGACGCCGGTCACACCAAAGGTCGTATTCGCTTCGGCCGTGCCATAGTCGATGTCAGCACGCAACGTGTGGCGCGGAATTTGTCCTTCGCGCACAGTATCAACACGTCCCATGTCTGCGCCGCCCAAACGCCCTGCGACAGTAATCATGATGCCCTTGCCGCCAGCCCGCATGGTCTTCTGCACAGACTGCTTCATAGCGCGCTTCCAGCTAATGCGCCGTTCCAACTGCTCGGCGATGCTTTCAGCCACCAATTTGGCGTCCATCTCCGGACGGCTGATCTCGCGCACGTCGATCTTGACCTTCTTCTGGGTCAGATCTTGCAGCTTTGTACGCAGGATGTTGACGTTGGCGCCCTTGCGACCAATAATGACGCCAGGGCGAGCCGTATCAATAATCACATGTACTTGATTAGGCTGCCGTTCGATCTCGATACCGCTGATGCCAGCTTTTGGCGAATCCACTACAATCATCTCGCGGATTGAGCGGTCTTCGTCCAACTGGTCAACATAGGTCTTGCCGTTGGCGTACCAGCGGCTTTTGTGTTCCTTGACAATGCCCAGGCGAAAGCCTGTCGGGTGAATTTTGCGACCCAAGATGAATTCTCCTTTACCCGTTCATACGTTCTTCTAAAACGACCGTAATGTGGGACGAGCGTCGAATCCATGGCTTAAAGCGACCGCGGGCGCCAAAGCGCCGCCATCTTCGCATGGGTGCGTCATCAGCCACGATCTTGGCGATATACATGTCTTCCGGCTCGAGGCCGTAATTCTCTTCCGCATTCGCCAATGCACTCTTGATCGTCTTGGCCACAACTTTGGCAGAAGACTGAGGCATGAACTCCAAAACCGCCAGTGCATCTTCGGCCGATCGACCGCGCATCTCATTCACAACCAGGCGCGCCTTCTGGGCGCTAATGCCTGTATATTTCGTAACAGCTCGAACTTCCATCGTTCGCTCGCTCCTGACTTTGCTACTAGCCGCGGGCTCGGGAGCCCTTCTCAGACCGAATATGACCGCGGAAGAATCGCGTGGGCGCAAATTCTCCCAACTTGTGACCAACCATATTCTCCGTTACGTAGACGGGCACATGGCGACGGCCATCGTGAACCGCAATCGTGTGGCCCACAAACTGGGGGAACACGGTGGAAGCACGCGACCAGGTCTTGACAACTTTACGTTCGCCCTGTCGATTCATTTCCTCAATGCGCTTGAGCAATTTCGGATCGACGTAAGGGCCCTTCTTCAATGATCGAGACATTATCTATTCTCCTACTTTCCCTTATCTACCCTTACTGCGACGGACGATAAACTTGCTCGTGCGCTTGTTGCGGCGCGTCTTCTTGCCCCGGGCCGGCTTGCCCCAAGGCGTCTTCGGTCCCGGCATACCGACTGGCGAGCGACCCTCACCACCACCATGCGGATGAGAGGAAGGGTCCATGGCGACACCACGCACGCTTGGGCGACGACCCAGCCAGCGCCGGCGGCCCGCTTTACCCATCGTCAGGTTGCCATGATCCGGATTCGAGACCTGGCCAATCGTTGCGAGCGAGTTCATGTCGATGTAGCGAACTTCACCGCTAGGCAGGCGAACCTGTGCCATCGTACCTTCCTTCGCCACCAACTGAGCCGCACTGCCGGCGCTGCGCACCAGCTGACCGCCGCGGCCAGGATAGAGCTCGATGTTGTGAATCACGGTACCGAGCGGGATACTACGAATCGGTAAGGCGTTTCCAATCCGAATATCGGCGTTTTCGCCGGACATGACCGTGTCGCCAACCTTCAGCCCCACCGGGGCGATGATATAGCGGCGCTCACCGTCGCTGTACACAACCAGGGCAATGCGTGCGCTGCGATTCGGATCATACTCAATCGACTCAACCTTGGCCGACACGTCAAACTTGTCGCGACGGAAGTCGATGATACGGTAGCGGCGCTTGTGACCGCCGCCGCGGTGACGAACCGTTACAACGCCGCGATTATTGCGGCCATTGGTTCGATTCAATGGCGCAAGCAGCGAACGCTCAGGCGCCTTTCTCGAAATCTCCTCAAACGTCGAAACAGTCATGTTGCGGCGCCCGGGAGACGTGGGACGATAAATCTTAACTGGCATATTTCACGCTCCTCCGACTAGACGCCTTCAAACAACTGGATCGAATCGCCTGGCGCCAATGTGACAATGGCTTTCTTCCACTTCGACTTGCGGATCCGTGCGCGACGACCGCGTAATGCGGTTTTCACGGGCATGACCATGAGGTTTACCTTCACAACCTCTACGTCAAACGCCATCTGAACGGCTTCCTTAACCTGCAGCTTGTTGGCGCGCAGGTCAACCTCAAATACATACTGATTTTCGTAATCAACCAGCATCATCGACTTTTCTGTGACGACCGGTCGCTTAATGACTTCATAAATATGCATGGGTTACTCCTCCGCCTCAACTACGGCTTCGCCGGCGCCTAACCACTCATGGAGATGAGTGACGGAGTCTTGCGAAAGTACGATCAAGTCATAACCAAGCAGGTCACGAACATTCACGTAGCTGCTGAGAATCGTCTTGACCCGAGGCAGATTGCGTACACTGCGACGCATGGTTTCATCCTTCGTGGCCATGACCAGGAGAACGCTCTGTTCACCGACCTCCAACGCTTCCATGGCGCGAACAACGTCCTTGGTTCTGGGCGCATCCATTGCCAGCGCATCCACGATCAGCAACTGCCCAGCTGCGGTCTTGACGCTCAGGGCGCTGCGCAGTGCAGCGCGGCTCATCTTCCTCGGCATCTGCTTGGTATATTTGCGCGGGCTCGGACCAAAAACAGTGCCGCCGCCCACCCATTGGGACGCACGGATCGACCCTTGGCGGGCACGACCAGTGCCCTTCTGACGCCACGGCTTGCGGCCGCCGCCACGTACCTCACTGCGGGTCTTCGTCTTGTGGGTACCGAGGCGTGCGTTCGCCAACTGGCGAACCAGCGCCTGGTGCATCAGGGATTTATTAACCGGTGCGGCAAAGATCGCATCTTGAAGCTCAAGTTCACCGACCTGCTGCCCGGCCAAGTTCTTAACAGGGTACAACATCGTAAAGACTCCTTGTTCCTAATATGCCGGGGCTTAGGCCTGCTTCGGCTTCTTCACTGCTTCACGCACAAGCACCAAACTGCCACGCGCACCAGGGATTGCCCCCTTGATGGCCAACAGATTGCGCTCTGCATCAACCAGTGCGACCTGCACGTTCTGGACAGTCACGCGCTTGTTGCCCATCTGACCGGGGCCGCGCATGCCGGGGAAAGTGTGGCCTGGGGTCGTGCCGGCCCCGGCCGAACCGGGTGCGCGGTGACGATCCGACTGGCCATGAGTCTTGGGGCCGCCGGCAAAGCCGTGTCGCTTCACCGTGCCGGCGAAACCCTTACCCTTGGAAATACCGGTCACATCCACAAAATCGCCCTGCTCGAACACATCGGCTTTGATCACATCGCCGGCGCTCAATTCGGGCACACTCGCGTAACGCAACTCACGCAGGCGACGCAGCGTCGACGCACCGGACTTCGCCAGGTGACCTCGCTGCCCCTTGGTCAGCTTGCGTTCAGCGGTTTCCTCGAAGCCGATTTGCACGGCGTTGTACCCATCGACCTCTGCGGTCTTAATCTGGGTGACCGTACAGGGTCCCGCTTCGACAATCGTGACGGGGATCACCGCACCGCTGTCATCAAACAGCTGGGTCATCCCCACCTTCTTACCTAAAATTCCACGCATCTTTTCCTCCTAGGACTGACGGTCGACTTGCAACAGCAGGCCCGACCACATCATCCTGCCATCAATTCGCAACACAAGGTTTGTGTGTCAAAAATTGTTAATCGCTTACAGCTTGATCTCAATATCTACGCCGGCGGGCAGGTTCAGGCGAGTAAGATTTTCAATCGTCTTGCTGCCCGGCTCCACCACATCGATCAGTCGCTTGTGAGTACGAATCTCGAACTGATCGCGACTGTCCTTATCGATAAAAGTTGACCGCATCACGGTAAATTTTTCGATGCGGGTGGGAAGCGGCACCGGCCCGACAACCTGGGCGCCGGTCTGCTCCGCCGCGTCAACAATCTGTCGCACGGAAGCGTCCAACACACGATGGTCATACGCCTTAAGCTTGATCCGAATACGCTGCTTTGCCATGTATCTTTCCTCGCAAAAAGGTGAAGGCTGGGGCGAAGCGAGATGTTGTCCGCTTCGTCCCAGCCTCGACCTTACCCTATTCGATAATCTCGGTGATGACGCCGGCGCCGACGGTGCGACCGCCTTCGCGGATGGCGAAGCGGCTACCGACTTCTCCAACGCCACCGGTGAGATCAACTCGACCTTCATGTTGACGCTGTCACCCGGCATGACCATCTCCACGCCCTCAGGCAGTTCGATGGAGCCGGTGATGTCCATGGTGCGGATGTAGAACTGAGGGCGATAGCCCTTGAAGAACGGCGTGTGACGACCACCCTCTTCCTTCTTCAGCACATAGACCTCAGACGAGAACTTGGTGTGCGGCGTGATGCTGCCCGGCTTGGCCAGCACCTGACCACGCTCGATCTCATCACGGTTGATGCCGCGCAGCAGACAGCCGACGTTGTCGCCAGCCTGGCCTTCGTCCAGCAGCTTGCGGAACATCTCCACACCCGTCACCGTCACCTTGCGCGTCGGCTGGATGCCGACGATCTCGACCTCTTCCATCGGGTGGACCACGCCACGCTCGATGCGGCCCGTTACGACCGTGCCGCGACCCTTGATGCTGAACACATCTTCGATCGGCATCAGGAATGGCTTGTCCGTCTCACGCTCCGGCGTGGGGATGTACTCATCCACCGCCCGCATGAGCTCCCAGATCGGCGCATACTCGGGCGCTTCCGGATCGTCGCTCGTGCTCTCCAGCGCCTGCAGCGCACTGCCGCGGATGATCGGAATGTCGTCGCCCGGGAACTGATAGGAATCGAGCAGCTCGCGCAGCTCCATCTCCACCAATTCAAGCAACTCCTCGTCGTCCATCATGTCGACCTTGTTCAGGAAGACAACCATGGCCGGCACTTCCACCTGGCGCGCCAGCAAAATGTGCTCACGCGTCTGGGGCATGGGGCCATCGGGCGCTGCCACCACCAGAATCGCACCGTCCATCTGCGCTGCACCGGTGATCATGTTCTTGATGTAGTCGGCATGACCCGGGCAGTCCACATGGGCATAGTGACGATTCTCCGTCTCATACTCCACGTGCGAAATCGCAATCGTAATGCCGCGCGCCTTCTCTTCCGGCGCATTGTCGATCTGATCGAACTTGGAAAAGTCCGCCCAGCCCTTCAAGGCCAGCGTCTTTGTGATCGCTGCCGTCAGGGTCGTCTTGCCGTGGTCAATATGACCGATCGTACCCACGTTTACGTGGGGCTTTGTCCGCTCAAATACTTCTTTGGACATGGCTTACTCCTTCAATCTTTAAAATCGCCTATTGCCAATAACGTTACAAATGACTTTACATCCGTCAACTACCATTATGACCACTCTAATTGCCCTTCCAAGACCGGCAATTATTCCTTCAAACGCACCCAATTCGCACACATGTTCGCACACAGGCCTGCGGCGCTTTTAGGCAGAACTGCACCGCCGAAGTTATTCGGCGGTGCAGAAAAATACACTGGAAAGCAGGTGCGGCCTCTGAATGCCGCAAACCTTAACAGTATACCGTAATGAAGAGGGTATTCCCAAATTTACCAGAGGCAAAATGAAAATCAACCCATTCTTCATCCGGAGAATCCGGCCGGCGCTATGCCGACTTGAGCACCTTCTCCTTAATCGACTCGCTCACCTGAGCGTAACGCTCAAACTCCATGGTGAACGTACCGCGACCGCTAGTCATCGAACGGAGTGAGGTGGCATAGCCAAACATCTCACTCAACGGCACAGAAGCCTTGACGGCTTGGGTGTTGCCGCCACGCATTTCCATGCCGCCGATCTCACCGCGACGGCTCGAGACATCGCCCACTACGTCACCGACGTACTCCTCGGGCACCACAACCTCAACCTTCATCATCGGCTCCAGCAGAATAGGACGGGCTTGACGCACGCCATCCTTGAAAGCCATGCTGGACGCAATCTTGAAGGCCATTTCATTCGAGTCCACTTCGTGGTAAGAACCATCTACGAGACTTGCCTTGACGTCGACGACCGGATAGCCGGCCAGAACACCACCTTCTGCAGCCTCAAAGACGCCGCGCTCAATGGCCCGGAAGTATTCACGCGGCACAACACCGCCCACGATCTTCTCCTCGAATTCAATACCGTTACCGCTACCATTCGGCTCAAGTTCCAGCCAAACGTGACCGAACTGACCGCGACCACCGCTCTGCCGTACAAAACGGCCTTCGACCCGAGTCGGCTTGGTAATCGTTTCACGATAAGCGACCTGGGGTCGACCGACGCTGCAGCCAACACGGAATTCGCGCTTCAGGCGATCCACAATAATGTCCAAATGCAGCTCGCCCATACCGGCAATTACTGTCTGTCCGGTCTGATCATCGTAGGCAACCTGGAAGGTCGGATCCTCCTCAGCCAGCTTGATCAACGCCTCGGAAAGCTTGTCCTGATCGGCCTTGGACTTGGGCTCTACCGCCACCTTGATCACAGGATCAGGGAATTCGATCGTCTCAAGCAGGATGGGCTCACTCGGGTCGCAGAGCGTCTCGCCGGTGAAGGTCTGCTTGAGACCCACAATGGCGCAGATGTCGCCTGCTTCACATTCCTTGATTTCATCGCGCTTGTCGGCATACATCTGCAGCAGACGGCCGACCCGCTCCTTGCGCTGGCGGTTGGCATTATAGACATTGCTACCGGCTGACAAGGTGCCGGAGTAGATACGGGCATAGGCCAATCGACCGACAAAAGGGTCGGTCACAATCTTGAACACAAGCGCAGAGAAAGGTTCGTCGACGTCGGCCTTGCGCTCAAGTTCCTCGCCTGTATTGGGGTCGGTCCCCTTCACGGGCGGAACATCGAGCGGGCTCGGCAGATAACGCACCACGGCATCCAGCAGAGGCTGAACGCCTTTGTTGCGCAGTGCGGTACCACACAAAATCGGCACAACCTGGTTGGCAATGACCGCTGCGCGCAGCGCTTTGGCCAACTCAGCGTTGGTGATCTCCTCGCCCTCGAGGAAGCGCATGGTCAGTTCGTCATCGGTTTCGGCGATTCGCTCAATCATATGCTCGCGCGCCGCCTCGGCAGCCTCAAGCATATCAGCGGGGATCTCCTCAATGGTCGGAGTGGCGCCCAGCTCATCGCTGAAAATCAGGGCACGCATTCCGAACAGATCAATGACGCCGGCAAAATCGTCTTCAGCGCCAATCGGCAGCTGAATCGGGAGCGGATCCGCCCCCAAACGCTCGACGATCATTTCGCAGGTTCGCTCGAAGCTTGCGCCGATACGATCCATCTTGTTAACAAAGCAGATGCGCGGCACGCCATAGCGGTCGGCCTGGCGCCAGACTGTTTCGGACTGAGGTTCCACACCAGCGACCGCGTCAAAGACGACCACGCCGCCGTCAAGCACGCGCAGGCTACGCTGTACTTCAGCAGTGAAGTCGATATGTCCGGGCGTGTCAATGATATTGATCTGTACTTCCTCGCCCATCTCTTTATCTAACCAGGTGGTAGTAATGGCGGCAGCAGTAATTGTGATACCGCGCTCGCGCTCCTGCACCATCCAGTCAGTGACGGCGGTCCCGTCATGGACCTCGCCCATGCGATGGATGCGGCCAGAATAGAAAAGAATGCGTTCGGTAGTCGTCGTTTTACCAGCGTCGATATGGGCAATAATGCCGATATTACGCGTCTTTTCGATTGGATAATCGATGCTCATTGTTTCGTTTCCCTATTTTTGCGTAGCCCGCTGGCCACCAAAGCGGCCAAACCGACGCAAGGCTATCATCAAATTCCAGGCCCTGTCCCAGCCACGGGCTGCGGGCAAAATAGTACGGCGCCAGTGACAAACAACAGGACCATCACCCCCGCCGTCCGTTTCTGCGGTAGCGGTACATCCAAGTGATGGTCTTATTGATAACCAAGGCGCCGTATCAGTCTACGGCTACTCTCTATCGATCAGTTACGTTCGCCGCGCCCGGCGTACACCGTTTGGTACGGAGGAAATCTACCCGCTCAGCTTCCGACTAGTAGCGGAAATGGGCAAATGCCTGATTGGCTTCCGCCATACGATGCGTATCTTCTCGCCTCTTGATTGTCGAGCCTTCATTACGCGAGGCATCCAACAATTCATTGGCGAGGCGGATCGACATGCTACGACCCGAGCGCTTGCGCGAGCTGTCAATCAGCCAACGCATGGCCAGCGCCTGACGACGGACCGGGCTGATCTCGACCGGCACCTGATACGTGGCGCCACCCACGCGACGAGGCTTTACCTCGACGAGCGGCGTCGCATTCTTGAGCGCTTCTTCAAAGACCTCAAGCGCGGGGCGCTTGGTTCGCTCTTCCATTACTTCAAACGCATCGTAAACAATCGAAGCAGCCAAGCTCTTTTTGCCCCGCTCCATCAGATTGTTGACGAACTTCGCCACAACTTCGCTATTGTAACGAGGATCCGGAGTAACCGGTCGACGTTCTGCGCGATTTCTTCGCATGCTCTATTTCTCCGACTTCTTGGCCTGATGCCGCGTTATCGCGGCCGCTTCGTGCCGTACTTGCTACGTCCGCGTTTGCGATCGTCCACACCAGTGCTATCCAAGGCGCCACGTACGATATGATAGCGCACGCCGGGCAGATCCTTTACACGACCACCGCGCACGAGCACAACGCTATGCTCCTGAAGGTTATGACCTTCGCCAGGAATATAGGCGGTGACTTCCATGCCATTGGTCAAACGCACACGGGCAACCTTGCGCAGAGCCGAATTCGGCTTCTTGGGCGTGGTCGTACGCACCTGCGTACAGACACCGCGCTTTTGCGGGTTGCCTTTCTTCATGCGTTGCGTCCGCCCAGTCAACGTGTTCTGGGTGAAGCGCAGCGCAGGAGCTTTTTCCTTTTTGGGGATGCTCTTCCGGCCCTTGCGGACCAACTGGTTAATTGTGGGCAAAATTCCCTCCCGGTCTTTACAGCGTACTTAATTTGCGTAGAAACGTAACTGACAGCAGGCAATCTGCGCTGCCCACTCTCACGACTGATCAAGTCGTTTAACTCATGTATAAATAAGCTATCTTACGATAGTTCCTTAACCGGCGAGCAACTGCCCGCCAAGCAAAGAAACAAGTTCCATGGACGCAGGTGGCCCACGAACGAAAAGTGTATCATATTTCTCGAAAGAGGGTCAAATTTCGAGGGGCAAGATTCGCATTCGTGTTTTTTGAAGGCCCGCTCGCCAAGTTGGCATAACCCCAAGGCCTCTATTTCTGGGCATGATGCGCAGTATCGTGCGAGTATCTTTGCTACCGGCGCGGCTAGCCCGGCAGCGGAGCCATCTCAATGACGCGACCATCCAGCGTCAAATAGCGCTTCAACAGATTGGCCGTCAAACACGAATGAATCGGGAGGACCGCGACCAGATCACCCACACCAAATGCTGCCGTCACTTCAGACCAACGATCCGGCGCAACCGTAACAATGCCATGTTCTTGAGAAACTGACCGCAGGTAAGCGCCCGGGTAGTGCGCGCCCCAGCCCGCTTCGGTCAAAGGCGCAATCACCCCAAATGATAACGCACCATCTTCACGAACGAGCGAATCTTTGGACAAATGGACGGCGCCGCCGTAAAGGACAATCTCATGGCGCGCTGGGTAGATACCCACCACCGGGCAGGCCGCGACTGCGGCAATCTCCTCCTCCTGACAGGCGCCAATCACCTTTTGCGTCCAATCAAAGAAGACAAAATTGCCCGGACGGATCTCATCCACGGCGCCCAAGTCCTCAACCATGCTGCAGGCAGGGGTATCGCCAATTGAGAGCTCCAGATCGCTACGGCCGCTCACTGCGCCGAGCAGATCGCGAGCCTGGGTCAAGCGCCGGACGGTTTCTGCATGGATCTCGGATACATCAGCCACGGAGCGAGCGCCATACGTATTGCCGGCGTGGCTGAGCACGCCAGCCAGTGTCAGCAGGGGTGCGGCGGTGCACGCAGCGGCCAGCTCGCCAAGGAGCGTCTCATCACGCCAGTCGACGCCGCTTCGCAAGTACCCCGCATTGACTTCCACCCAAATCTGAACCGGATATTCAAGTGCTGAACTAAGGAAGCCAAGCGCGGCGATCGAATCGACGAGTATGCCAAGTCTCACTCGGCCAGCGAGCGCATTTACCTCATCGATTTGACGTAGATTGATGGGAAAAGCCACTGTGATATCATCCCAACCATGGTCTGCAAAATAGCGAGCCATATCAAGGGATGAAGCGGTGATTGCAGTCACGCCGGCCTCGCGAAACCACTCGCCCACGATGGCAGCTTGGTGGGTCTTAAAGTGAGGTCGGAAACGGGCGTCGGCCCGCCGAGCCTTCCATGCCATCGTCTGAATGTTACGCCGTGCCCGTGTTTCATCTAGAAGTAAGGTCGGCGTTGTGATTTGCTCAAGCATCCTTTTATCCTTCTTTGGGGGTCCTTGATCGCGAACGCTTCTCTAAGCATCGACTTCAATCCGCCAAATCAAAAATGGGATGTTCGAAGAATTCTTCGAACATCCCATTTATTTACGATTTCTGTCGGCGCCTACATTCAAGCGCTGCAGAGATAAAGCTTACTGGCCCAGACCGATGGTGATTTCACCAGGAGCCGTCTCAACGTTCAGCGCAACACCCAAGCTGTCATCAGCCAATGCACGATTAATCGCGCCTTCAATCACGTCCAGAATGGAGCCGGCAGCAGTCAGACCCATGGCCGAGGCAGCTTCCAGATCAACCTGAATGTGGTTGGCGTCATTTACTTCGATCTTGCCGGCAAGGTCGGCGGTCATGCCGCCGGGCAGACCAACCTGCAATACGAGGCCGTTGTCACCTTCAAACCAAGCTTTGACGCCTTCAACCGGAGCCATACCACCAAGGTTCTGCTGGAGAAGCGTAGTAACGAAGCTGCTGAACTCTTCCTCGGTCCAGGTCACGCTACCGGTCATGAGGCCTTCCATGCCCTTTGCCTGACCAGCCATTGCAGCATCCATATTCACCATGATTTCACGATCCGGCACCTGCACTGCTTCGGCGGCGCTACCACAACCGGCCAATACGGCGACGACGAGAACCAAGATGACCGTGACCAACAGATTTTTCCGACTGAACATGAAAACCTCCCTAAGTGTCTGCGTACGAATTGGTTGACGGTATTTTTATTCTTCATGATCTTGCGTGAGCAAGACCATGTAACACAAATTATAGTATGAATCGCATCTCTGCAAAAGTGCCACAAAAGCCAGGGATCAATCGGGGCGATCTACTTCGCATATTATGGCCAAATCAAACCAAACTCAGAGCTTATCGATCATGGAGGAGAGCTTCGTTTGAGATTATAGCAGCTATGCGATCAGGATGCAACCACTATTTTCGAATATATTTCGGTTAGCTATTGCAGCGATGTAAGCCAGGGCCTATTTGGGGCGATTAGCCGCTATCTGAGCCATGCTCATACCCATCTAGCACGGCATACAGAACCTCATCCAGGAATCGATTGAGCAATTGCTGAATACGAACATCATCTGCATCCAGACCATCGGAGCGAGCATTGTGATGGAGCGCCAGCGCCAACTGGTTACGAAAAAACTGCACAGCGCGACCTGTTTCGGCCAGGTTCATAGAACTACTGGCCGCCTCGCTGCCGTACGCAAAGCCAAGTTGGCGCCCTTCGCTGAGCAGGCGCTCATGCTGGTTTGGTTTCATCACGAAGGAGATGGCCAGCGCAAAGAGCTCGCGCCCCCGTTGACGTTGCGCATCTCGGGTCACCTCGTCTGGAGCGCCACTCCAATGGCCTTCCTGAAGAGGAAAACGCTGCAGTTCCTCACGCACTCTGTCCACCGCCGCATCGACGATGGCCGTTGCATCGGTGTACGACGACTGTTCTACCCGATGGTCGAGAAAGCGCCGCAGATCCTCTGCGCTGAAGCGGCGATGGCCGCCAGGTGTACGGAAAACGGGGATATCCCCCTTGTCGGCCCATGCGCGCAGGGTCGTGTAGTGAACGCCAAGGACGTCACTAGCTTCCTTCAATGTCAGCCAATTCTTCGGAACGGACGTCAGGCCGTCCTCGGCCTCCATCGGCACATTGGCAGGAGAGCGATTCTTTTCCGGATCCATTAGGATTTGGTCTCTACAACCAGACAGGCTCAACAGTACGACAGTTTAGGCACGACTACAGTTGTATAGTAATAGAAATGCGCATGGGAAGCAATCCGTGCCGGGTTGCGCCGCCGTCTCCTATTCAATTGCTTCAATTACGAAAGCCTATAGCCCAACGTCTATAATAATGACATCGGGTCGACGTCGACTCGCCAGCCAAAGGGAATGTCAACCCCGCGCAAGAGCTGTGCCGGATCTGGCGCCCGCACCAAAATGTGCCAGCGGTAATAGCCGCGGTGACGTGCAAAGAAGGCGGGTGCAGGCCCAATAATCTCCAGCCAGTCCGCTTCCATTCCCATCTGCGCCAGCCGATAGCGCAAGACCTCTGCCATACGTGCGGTCTCTTCTTTGACCTTATCCAGCTTTTTGTGCCAATAGATCAGACGCGCCAGGCGTCGCACCGGCGGATATTGATGCTCAGCGCGAAAACCGCGTTCCCGATCGAAAAACGCGTGATAGTCATGTTCTGCCGCAGCTTGAATCGCATAATGTTCAGGGGTATAGGTTTGAATGACAACGCGGCCGCCTCGCTCGCTGCGCCCGGCCCGACCGGCCACTTGCGTCAACAGTTGGAAGGTGCGCTCGCCGCTGCGGAAGTCAGGTAGATAGAGGCCCACATCGGCGGCGACCACGCCCACGAGCGTCACCAGGGGGAAATCCAATCCCTTGGCAATCATCTGGGTGCCAACCAGAATGTCGGCGTCGTGATCGGCGAATCGCTGTAGAATCGCTTCATGGCTGCCGCGCCGGCCAGTTGTGTCGGCATCCCAGCGCAACAGGCGGGCGCGAGGCGCAATCTGTTGCACCAGTTCTTCAAGACGCTGAGTGCCACTACCAAAATACTTGATGCGCCGGCTGCCACACTGAGAACAGACTTCCGGAATGGGATAGCGCCGATCACAATGGTGACAAACGAGTACCTCGGCCCGCTCATGTTGCGTGAGTGGGATCTCACATAGCGGGCATTCTTGCACATCGCCGCAATCTCGACACATGACAAAGGTCGCCGAACCGCGTCGATTCAGAAAGAGAATGGCCTGCTCGCCTGCGTCAAGCGTAGCGTGAAGCTCCGCCTGCAAACTGCGGCTGAAGAGACTGCGGTTGCCAGCGCGCAGTTCTTGACGCATGTCAACCACCTCGATCGGCGGCAATGCAGCATAGGCCGTAGCGACATCGGCGCCCCTTGCGTCAGCAGCCTGATGTCCGACCACCCGATTGGGCATCTCCAGCAGCGTCAGTTTGCCCTGCTCAGCCGCGAGGTAGCGCTCCATGCTCGGCGTAGCGCTGCCGTAAATCAACGTGCTTCCGGTCAACTCAGCCAGGCGCGCGGCCACTGTACGCGCGTCATAAAAAACCGTAAAACTGCCCCACTCTTCAGCATTCTGCTTATACGATCCCTCGTGCTCTTCGTCAACGATGATCAGACCAAGCTTGGCCAGGGGTGCAAAGAGTGCGCTGCGCGGACCGACGACAACATCGTACTCACCGGCGCGGATCATACGCCAAACATCGTAGCGTTCTCCCTGGCTCAAGCCGGAATGAATGACCGTAACGCGGCCAGGAAAGCGACCGGCGAAGCGAGCCACTGCCTGCGGGGTCAAAGCAATTTCGGGCACGAGCACAGCGGCCTGACGACCTGCTTCTAACGTGGCCGCGATAGAGCGCAGGTAAATCTCGGTCTTGCCGCTGCCAGTGACGCCATGGAGCAAAAATGGTGCGGCCGTATCGGCATTGCGGTTAATGGTTGATTGAACGCTTGCCCAGACAGCTTTTTGTTCGCCCGTGAGGGGCGGTGGCGTCGTCCGGGCGTAGGTGCGACCCGCCAATGGGTCACGCAGATGGATGCGCTCAGTCATCATGATCAAGCCGGCATTGGCAAGTTGACGTAAGCGTTTCAGGTCGGCGTCGACACGCGCATAGAGATCACTTTTCCACAAAGGCCCCTCTGCGTCCTGCAATGCTCTGAGGATGGGAAGATAGCGGTCAGCCCCGCGCAGCGCAAGCAACGCCTGGCGCGCGTCGTCGATATCTGGGAGCAGACGCACCATGTCTTCTTCCAGGATCTCTACAAGACCTTTGTCGCGCAGTGCGCGTAGGGCGCTATCGCTCTTGAGTCCGCAACGTGTCTTGAGAGCCGCCACTGAGGCGACGGGCGACTCAAGTAACGCCGCCAGCAGCGATGCTTGCTGGCTGTTTCGACCCAGGATCAAAAGGCCGGCAGCAATGGCCTCCTCATCTGCCACCAATTCGATTTCTAATTCGCGCTTGGCGCGCACACCGTGAGTCGCCGCATCCTTGTGTAGCAGGCCGGGAGGAATGAACAGCTTAATCGCCTCCGAGAGGGGCGCCACGTAGTACTCAGCAATCCAGAAAGCCAGTTGAATTTGGGCATGCGTCAGGACTGGCTCGGGCCGTGCCAGCCGGGCAACCGGCTTGGTTGGCACAGGCGCGTGATCGGCCAGCGAAATGACAACACCCTGCACTTGCTGTTGTCCAAAGGGAACCCAGACGAGATGTCCCGGCTGCACTTCGGCTTCTAATTCAGGCGGCAGATGGTAATGATAAGTTTGGAAGCGGACAGGCGAAGACGCGTCAGCCATTGGCTCTGCAAATGGCTCTGCAAAAGGCTCTGCAGGCGGCGCCTCAGCATGACGCGCAGCAAAAGTCCGGCGGATTGGCACGTTGACAACTACTTCAGAATAAATCATGGAGTGCAGGAGGAGAGTCGGCGAGGAAAGACCCGTCAAAGTCCGGTCCCGTACAACCGTTCCTGAAAAAGACCATACGAGAAGGCGAGAACCATCGCAAGGAGCACAAGCGTCATCGCAATCGCGCCCGATACAGGGGCAAAATAGGCCGTCAGGCCAAATGGCACGAAGAGTATCATGCCCACAAACGCAGCAAGAATCGGTAACAACAGGCCGCGCAAGCTATATTTGCGATCGAAGAAACCATGCTCGAGGCGCTTATGCCGGTGCATCGTGTAGCGTGCGCCCAGCGCGCCGCCCAGTGCGCCCAGCGCCATCGTCACAAACCAGAGCGGTAGCGACTGCATCAAGAAACTGTCTGACGCCATGCCAGTAAGAAGTGTGAAGAAGCTGGTCATTTCCTCGCGATAGATGAAGCAGCCCAGGGCGGCCACTCCAGCAAAGCCAATCCACGACCATAGATAGATGTTCAACCGCCGCACATAGATCTGCGACCATTCAAATGATTGACGCACGCTGTCGCGAATACCCCGGACCTGATTGAGATAATACTCAACTTCGGCCGTTCGATCGGGCGACTGGCGCAAAATCGTCTCAGCCTTATCGAGGAGATGGCGACTGCGGATGCTCCACTCATGGTTCTCCGGAATAACGCTACCGATCTCGGCGCGCATCTCATCAATTTCTCGCCACAACGCTTCCGTGTTGACGTCCGATGCGCGGGGCAGTAAATTCGTCCGCTTGCGCTCACGACCATGTTCCGGATCGGCGCCCTGACGTCCATTGACAACGATGGATTGATCGGGCGCGACAGCGGCTTCACCTTGTGCCAGCGGCTGGACGGCCGATGGGGGGCGCAACAGGCCTGCGTCTGCGTCAGGCGCGCCGGCTCCAGCAGCAGCGCCGCTATCGGCAGGCTTGACTTCGGCAGATGTGGATGGCGCCAGATCATCCACAAAGTAACTGGTTGGTGCTGCGGAGTGGGGCGGGACAGTCGCTTCATCTTCACGCTTGGCCGGCGGCGTGCGAAATGGATGCCGCCACCAATCCTCATCGCCCCTTGCGTCCGTAGTGTTAACGTCCGTAGTGTTAGCGTGCAAAGTGTTAGCGCCGTCTCTTTTTTCCTCGCTAAGTGCCCCGTCGGGCTGGGTCAGCGGTGGCGGCGGGGACGCTTCAGCGGCGGCGGGAGCGCTCATCTGTGCGGAGGATTCCGGGCGTCCTGAATCTGCACCTGCGGATGGCGCTACATCGGCAGGAGGACCGTTGCTGGAGCCGCTTGCAGCCGTATCAACCGCCCCCAGCATCATTTCATCCATGAGAATGTCAGCGCGCCAGCGCAATATTTCCGGGCTGTCCGCCGCGGCCTCCGCCGTCACGTCAATCACCGTACCGACTGTGCGCGCCATAGCATTGTAGCCACCGGGCGTACTATTCTGATTGGTCGGGATCGGCGTAGAGTCGGCCGTCATTCATCCTCCGCGTGTAGACTCAGTCGGGCCCACTCTGACAAAGCGGACCATCAATGGCATACTACCATTACTCGCAGGACGTTGCCAAGCTTTTCAGCAAGTGGGGGTGTATCCCATTTGGGGGGACTGCTTTAGAGAAAGTGACCAGTCCATTCGTACACCGCCGCCAAAATAAGGTGCACCCAGCAAGTGACGAGAGGAGTGCCAAATCAAGTTCAAATCGCCTTGTCGGATCCTTGAGAAACCTGAGTTCTCGGAAAACGGCTCAAGATTTGACAGTGCTGTTTGATAGCCACTATAATGCTCGTTTGATGGTAGCCACGATTAAAGTTGTATCAATTTTGGCTGCCACGCTTATTCGTATGGATTGAACGCATACGATACAAAGATGGTTCGTTTGGCCTAAAATCCGCCGCGGCATGCACGGCAACTCCATCTGGATTCGCCGCTGCTTAGTTGGTGCACTGAACGTGACGGCGCTTGTGGCTGAGACTGATAGAAATTCTGGGAGAAAAGCTGATGTCAACCAAACGTACATGGCAGCCGAAAGTACGCAAGCGGCTCAGGACACATGGTTTCCGCAAGCGCATGAGTTCCCCTGGTGGGCGTAATGTGCTCAAGCGACGTCGCCTGCGCGGTCGCAAAAATCTGGCTGTTCGCATGTCGACCCGCAAGCGGATTATCAATAAGTAAGACGATTTGGGGATGATCGACAGAGCGTGAAGAGATTGTGAAGCGCCGATACAGCATCCAGCGGAATGATCGCTTTCAAGAGATACGCCGCCGGGGAAAATCGTATCCGAACCGCTATCTGGTTCTTTGCGCTTTGCCCAATGATCTTCCCTACAGCCGTTTTGGCTTCTCAACCAGTAAACGCATTGGCAATGCCGTTGAACGCAATCGCATCAAGCGGCGCCTGCGTGAGGCAATTCGCCTGGGCATGGCTGAGATCAAGCCAGGATGGGACATCGTCCTGATCGCGCGGCAACCGATTCGCGGCGCGACCTATGCGGAGATGGAAATGGCGTGTGCCCGCCTTTTGGGGCGGGCGCATTTATTGCGTTCATCTGCATCCGTATTACAAGACGAGGATGGACGCAAAGCAGATCGCTGATTTCTGCTATTGTGCGTATTGTGCGGTCCGATGCTGGTCAGCCTATCAGCGTCAACGTGGGTTCCGACAGCATGATGGCTAATGGGGTTGAGACACCAAAGGCGACTAAACGCATCATGCGCACACTAGCTCTCGGAATGATCCGCTTTTACCAAAAATTTATTTCGCGCGGATTGCCCAGTAGCTGCCGCTTTCACCCGACCTGCTCCCAATACACCTATGAAGCAATTGAAAAGTATGGTGTCATGCAGGGCTCCTGGCTTGGCGCGAAGCGGATTGCGCGCTGTCAGCCTTGGAACAAAGGCGGGTATGACCCTGTTCCGTAAAACGGCCCGAATCGCCGTTTTCGAAAAGGAGTTTCAAACATAGTGAAATACCGACGGTGGTTGTTACTAGCCGCGTTGATCGTTGCCATGCTCGTCTTGAGCGGTTGTGGCGTTCCCCGTGAAGGCGTCGATGTCACCGCGACCGAGCCCAGTAATCTCTGGCAGACTCTGGTCGTCTGGCCCTTGGCCAAATCGCTCATTTGGCTTGATCTTCGCTTTCTTCAGGCAGGCGTACCGTATCACTGGGGTTTTGCCATCATTGCGTTTACAATCGTGATCAAGATTGTGACCTTTCCACTGACGTTGATGCAGTTACGCGGCATGCAGGCCCAGAAAGAGTTGCAGCCCAGACTGCAGGAAATCCAGAAGAAGTACGGCAAAGATCGCGAATCGCTTTCCAAGGCTCAGATGGAGCTTTATCAGGAAGCAGGCGTGAACCCGATGAGCGGCTGTTTGCCCCTCATTATTCAGATGCCTATCCTGTTCGGCTTGTATTCTGCCCTGGTCGTTCTTGGCCCCTACTTGGTCAATGCAAGCTTTTTCTGGATTCCCGATTTGGGATTTCCAGAATATACGCAAGGACTCAGTTGGATACCTGAATACTTTCAGGCTGGCGAGTTTGGCCTGTTGGCCGCCTACCTTGTCTTGCCTGTCTTGCTCGTCATTTCACAATTCGCCATGCAGAAGTGGATGACGCCGACTGCAGGGGCCGGCGATCAAGCCGGCATGATGAAGCAGATTTCGTTGATGATGACGGCCATGTTTGGCTTCTTCACCCTGCAAGTGCCGGCTGGCCTCACGCTCTACTGGGTCACAAGTAATGGGATTCAGATGCTCCAGCAGTGGGTGATTACGAGCGACCGCTTTACCTTTGGCTCCACGCCCACAGCAGCCAAGGTCGTCGAGCAGGTTGAGCCCGAGCAAATTACGGCAAATGCCTCAACCAATGGAGACGGCCACCAGGAAAACACCGAAAGCCAGGCGAAGAAGCCCCGAAGACGCAAATCGAAGAAAAGGTAAATTATGTCTGATCCCAGCTATGAATTCAGCGCAAAAACGGTTGAAGATGCAATCGACGAGGGGCTCCAAACCCTGGGACTAGCGCGCGACGCAGTCACCATCGATATCGTCAATAGCGGCAGCCGCGGGATTTTAGGCTTTGGCAGTGAGCCGGCAGTGGTGCGTCTCTCTCCGATCGAAGTAGCCTTGGACGCCGAGACGCAATCTGAGTCTCCTGAGTCTATGGAATCTGAGTCTGTGGAAGATGTCGTGGACACGCTTCCTGAAGAAGCCGCGCTACTTTCGGCCGCACACTCCGAGACTGTAGAGGAGGCTGATCTCACGGAAATCACGGAGGCTGCGATTGAGACAAACGCGGCCGGTGGTGATTCAAGCAACGCCGATGATGACACGGCAGACGATAATGACGAAGCGGACGAGGAAGATTGGGAAACGCTGACAGTCGATCTACTCAGTGAACTCCTTGACTTAATGGGCTTTGACGTTGAGGTCGTGGCCGAATGGCGCACCGCTGCTGAAGATGATGATGAACCCTATCTTAATCTTGATATTCAGGGTGACGAGCTTGGCGTGTTGATTGGTCGCCGCGGAGAAACGCTCTCTAATCTCCAATTCTTGCTGCGCCTGATGGTCAATCAGCGTCTGAAAACATGGAAGAATATTGTCGTCGACGTCGAGCAATATAAGCAACGGCGCATCGAGCAATTGACCCAGTTAGCCAATCGCATGGCGGAGCAGGTCGCCTCCAGCGGGCGCCCCGTTTCACTTGAGCCCATGCCCGCCAACGAACGTCGCGTGATTCACATCGCGCTGCGCGAGAATCCTGCCGTCTACACGGAAAGCACGGGTGAAGGCGAAAGACGCAAGGTCACCATTCTACCCAGCTAGTCTTCAATCTGGCCGACCGCATTCGATTTTAGTAAAAAGCGGCTTCTGTCCTCAGGACGGGAGTCGCTTTTTTTGACCAATAGTGGCGGTTGCAGGCCCAATTTGAACTATTATCCATAACTCGACGATATTTGCTATACTCATGCCAACCAGCTCCGCCAGTGAATCAGAGGATACCAGTATGGATGAAGAACGCCAGCTGTCGGCCGATCATGAGGGGGCCGACGTTCTGCTTATTGGCCACGTGACGCGCGACGTCTTTGGCGATCCCGCCGATCGCAGCTATCGACAGGGCGGCACAGTAAGCTTCGCGGCGCTGGTAGCGCTGGGGCTGGGTCGCACGCCGTCCATTATCACCCGTGCGGAGTCGCCTGCTGATCTGGTAGAATTACCAGAAGGTGTGGATATTTGTTGCCTGCCCAGCGAAGTCACCACCACGTTTCACAATATCTATACGCCCCAGGGACGCACGCAGTACTGCCTCGCTGCGGCACCCGCGATCAACGTGGCCGACATTCCCGATCGCCTGCTCCATCCCAATGCAGTGCTGTTAGGACCACTCGTGCAAGAAATCCCACCTGAGGTCGCGGCTGCATTTGACGACAAGACGTTGATAGCCGCCGTTCCCCAAGGCTGGATGCGCACGTGGGATGAAACGGGGTTGGTCAGCCACATTCCGTGGGCAACGGCCAGCGAGATCCTCCCGCACATCGATGTGCTCATTCTCTCATTGGAAGATATCGACAACGAGATCAGCCGCCTCTTTCCCTGGTTCGAACTGGTGCCGCTCATCATCGTCACTGAATACCGCGATGGCAGTACGGTCTTTCAACGCCGCCCCAACGGCGCCATCGCTATGTTTCGTGTCCCGCCGCGGCCTGCCAAAGAGGTTGACCCCACGGGGGCCGGTGACATCTTCGCCACCGCTTTCTTGATTCGCTACCAGGAGACCGGTGATCCGCTCGATGCTGCACGCTTTGCCAATGTTGCGGCATCCTTCAGTGTCGAATATATTGGCATCAGTGGGATGCCATCGCGTCAGCAGGTGCTCGACTACATGGCCGCGCATCCCTTCTCAGGCATTCCATAGGCTTCGACGTCACAATCGATGGGCAGCGTGCTTAATTCATGACGGCGAGAATCATTGCATTTGCCAACCAAAAAGGCGGCGTTGCCAAGACCACCACGGCCGTGAACCTGGCTGCCTATGTTGCGGCGGAAGGTCGGCGAGTACTCGTCGTGGACATGGATCCGCAAGGCAATGCCAGCACCAGCCTCGGCATTGAACCGCGCGGGCTCACCCTCAGTACGTATGACATGCTGATCAACGGAACGTCAGTGGACGAGGTGCTAACACTGACTGAACGGGTGGGCCTCGATCTAATTCCGGCGACGACGGACCTGGCCGGAGCTGAGGTAGAAATGGCGCAACTCATGGCACGTGAGCGCCTGCTGGCCCGCAGTTTGCAGCCAATCAGCGACAAGTATGACTACATCTTCATCGATAACCCGCCAAGCTTGGGTCTACTGACAATCAATGGGCTCACGGCCGCAAGCCATGGCGTCATTATCCCGGTCCAGTGCGAATATCTGGCGCTGGAGGGCCTCAGCCTGCTACTGCAAACGATCCGCCAGGTGCGGGAGGTACTCAACGAACGGCTGACAGTAGGCGGCGTGGTGCTCACCATGTACGACAGTCGCACCAATTTGGGACAGCAGGTCGTCCACGAGGTGCGTACGTATTTCCCGGATGAGGTCTTTGAAACTGTGATCCCACGCAACGTTCGCCTCAGCGAAGCGCCCAGTCATGGCCAGACAATCTTGAGCTATGCGCCCAACAGCGCCGGCGCTTTGGCCTATGCCGCCTTGGCGGACGAGTTCTTGCAGCGGCAAGAGCCGTCTCATAACCGCCACGAGAGAGTAGAGAACCAATCATGAATCCACCCGACAAGAGCCCCAAACGCGGACTCGGCCGCGGCTTGGGTGCACTGATTGTCAATACCGATGAGCGCGCCAACCCTGCTACCGAGGAAGTAATCGCTCAAGCCGAAGCAGGGGGCGTGCGCCTGCTGCCTACGGAACGCATCGCTGCCAATCCGCACCAGCCGCGCACCTATTTCGATGACGAACTCTTGGCCGAATTGGCGCTCTCGATCCGTGAACATGGCATCATTCAGCCCCTCATCGTGACTGCCGCCCGGGATGTGCCCGGCCACTATTGGATCATCGCCGGCGAGCGCCGTTGGCGCGCGGCCCAACTGGCCGAACTTGCTGAGGTACCCGTCATCGTGCGGGAGGCATCGCCGCAACAGCTCATGGAGTGGGCGCTGGTGGAAAACGTCCAGCGGGCGGATCTCAACCCGCTAGAGGAAGCCACGGCTTACGCCACGCTGATGGGTGAATTTCAGCTGACGCAGGCCGAGGTCGCCGAGCGAGTGGGCAAGAGTCGCCCAGCCATCGCCAACACGGTGCGCCTGCTCCACTTGCCAGAGAGCGTCCAAACAACAGTCATCAGCGGCGCGCTCTCGGCCGGCCATGCCCGCCCCCTATTAGCCCTCGACACGCCGGAACAGATGGAGGAAGCCGCCGGCATTGTGCAAAAGCGCGGGCTGAGTGTGCGCCAGACCGAAGATCTTGTCCGCAAGATGCAGGTCCCGCCCACGCCGCCGGCAGAGGGCTCTGACGACCCGGCATTGCAGGCGCAGGTGGAGTATCTGGAAAACCAATTCCGCTCGTCGCTCGGCACGCGGGTTAATCTGACCCGCAATCCTGACGGCAGCGGCCGATTGATTGTCCACTTCTATGGCGACGATGATCTGCAGTCGCTCTACCAGCGCATGGTTGGCGACGATGGTGCGTAGTCCAGCGCGCTAGACGGGCTGTCTAATCATCATGCAATCTGCCACCACACGCGCCCTGCAAACCTATTTTGACGACACGCCGATCTTGCCACGCTGGGGTATCATTGGCGGCAGTCGGGTGGTTGAAGAGCGCTTCCTCCCGGCTCTGAAGACCATCCTGCGCGAACATCGGTCCGGTCTTGGCGCGGAGAGCGTTGTTCACGCCATCTACAGCCGCAACCGCCATCACGCACGCCAAATCGCAGATCGCCACGCCATCCCCTTTTCCGGCGACGACCTCTCAGCCCTGCTGGAAAACCACACGATCCGGATTATCTATATTGCCAGCCATCCCAGCCGCCATGCAGAGCAAGCCGCAGCAGCCCTGCGTGCCGGCAAGCATGTCCTCTGCGAAGCCCCTCTGGCACTCGACGCGGAGGAAGCGGAAACGCTGACTGCGATGGCAGCCAATCGAAGCTTGTCGCTGGCCATTAATCAGATCGTACGTGGAACACCAGCGCTGCGAAGCGCACGCCGTCTACTCGATGAGGAGATCTTGGGCGATCTATTAGGGGTCGAAATCAGCAACTTGGCGCTCCTGCCAGTGGCGCAGCAGAGCTGGCGGCTCCAGCCCAACGGAGGCGGCGTCGGATTCGAGCGCACGCTCCAAAGCCTGGACGCGCTCGCCTTTCTCCTTGGAGATCAGGTTGTCGAAGTCAGCGCACGCCGGGGGCAGCGCATATTGGGCAATGATGCCAGCCTTGTGGAAGAGCTTTTCACGCTGGCGCGCCTGCGCCGTTATCCGTTTCGGGCCCAATTGCATGACGCACTGCTCGTACCCCACGCAATCGAACGCATCGACGTTCACGGCAGCCGAGCCAGCATGGCGATCCACCGCTGGACCGGGCGCGAAAAGAAGACGGGCAGCGTTGTGCTGACCAGAGCAGGTCGGCCCCAAACCATGCCCGTGGCCCACGACAATGGGTGGACCGACGACCCGTTTGCCCGGTCGGTTGGGCAGTTGTGGGCGGCGGCCGGCGGGCTAGCCGTCCCCCCGTTGCTGGACGGGCACACGCATGTCGAGTTGCTGCGCGCGCTGCAGTTGATTGAACAGGCCGCACGTAGCGAGCGCGATCAGCGGCGCAGAGACATTTAGCCACGTTCACACCACAAACGCTGCGCTGATAGTCGCCATGTCAAACCTTTGCACACATGTTTGATGGTTTCCGTTTAATGTGCTAGGATGGCTGCCACACGCAAAATCAGATGTCGTACAGGCTATTTAGCCCCTGGACAGCGCAGGCGATTCGTGATAACACAAATTTCTCTCGGCGACTATTCATCAACTCCGCTTTACAACATCAAAGCCGTTGTCCAGGCAACCGGCATCAGTTCCAGCACGCTACGTGCCTGGGAACGCCGCTATCAGATGGTTACGCCTTATCGCTCGGATAGCGGCTATCGTCTTTATTCCGACCAGGATATTGCCGTCATCCATTGGCTGAAGACACAGGTCGAGAGTGGCATGTCAATCAGTCAGGCGGTCTCCTGGCTCGAGCAAATTTCTGAAAAGGCAGGAGATCGCGACCACGCCATCTTGCCCGGCAGCGCAGACGATGTCATGACGCCGTCAACAACGGCAAACCATCAGCGCACCCAAGTACGTGACTTTGAGTCGCTTCAGCGTGATTTGCTCTCCGCATTACTCGACTATGATGAGCAGCAGGCAGAGGCAACACTTTCCGAAGCCTTTGCCATGTATACCGTTGAGGAAGTGGGTGAGAATCTCTTTGTTCCCGTGCTGACCGATATCGGTCAGCGATGGCATAATGGTGAAGTAAGCATCACGCAGGAGCATTTTTCAACCCGATTTCTGATGCAGCGCCTCATGGCACTCATGCGTGCAAGCAATCCGGGAACGCAGACCGCCGAAATCTGGGTTGGCTGCGCGCCGGGGGAACTACACGAAATGGGCGCCTTGCTACTCAGCCTCTACCTACGCCGTGCGGGACATCAAGCACATTATTTAGGCGGCAACCTGCCAATCGATGACATTCTCAAGGAAGTTAGTGAAAAGCGGCCCAAGATGCTCTTGTTGAGTGCGGGCAGCCCAAACGCTGCGGCAGAACTTCAAGAATTGACGGCTCGAATGAAGCAGTTCGATCCTGCACCTACTGTGATTGGATATGGTGGGCGCATCTTCAACGAGGAACCGGAGCTCCGCAACGACATCGCCGGTATCTTTCTCGGAGAAACAGCCCAGAGCGCAATTGACATCGTCAACGATTTGCTGCAGGCGAGTCGTTAATACGCAGACGCCCCGATGGCGCATCCTCATCCGCCAATAGGTACGAACAGAGCAGACATGCCCATAATGCCCCGATTATCACCCGATTTAGCCGAAACGCAGGACTTTGCCGCAGAGTTGGATGCTGTAAGAGACTTATTGCAGCAAAGCAGTGATACGCTAGGCATGCCATTGGCAAAGCTTGTCCAGGAGCAAATTGAGCGATCGGCGCCGGCAATCCGTGCAGGAGTTGTTCTGGCGGTGGCAGTTGATGAAGACGAGTCCGAGCAATTGCGTGAACAGCGCATCAACCTGGCTGCAGCGCTTGAGATCCTCTACGTGGCGCTCAATGTACATAAATTGCTGCTAGACGATCACTTTGCCGCCGCAGACAAATCGCTGCTTGGCGGGACGATCCTCGCCGGCGACTTTTGCTTCAGCCAAGCAGCTAATCTGGCAATCAGAACGGAGAATCCCGTTGTAGTCGATCTCTTTTCCCAGGCACTTAAGGTAACGAGCGAAGGGAACCTCCGGCATCTTTTTGACGATCAATTGCCGCCATTTAGCGACAATCTAGCCCTTTGCCGCGCTGGTGCAGAGGCAGGCATGGTCCTGTTGGAGAACAGTTCACTCGATCTCGAACGTTTGCTCACGCTGGTAACTATACTTGCTGAGTCGACTGTAACTGGCGTGCAGGCTACAGCAGATACGGTAACGTTTGCGGACTTGAACCCGGCGCAGCAGGCGCGAATGACGCTGTTGGCAACATGGCTGGCTGATCCGGAATCCCCTCTCTCTATTCCACAGCATATCCAGTAAACGCCCCTCTCAGCAACTCAACCAACCTGCCTCCAGACCGCAAATCAGCGATGGCGGGGAGACGTCATCCCAAAAACATTAACGAAACGCCAATACTTCACCAACAGTATACACATTGTTGTATGCTATGCTACGGTCTGGTGTGTGTTCGGTCTAGTCAAGAGACGCTTGAGCACTTTTAATCTAGCTCTCATCTTAACCTCTGGACAAGTTTGCAAAAGCATGGTTTAATAGTTGCACAACGTTTGCAAAAGATGTATCATGCAATTATCAACGTTTGAACAGGTAACAGAGCTTTTTCTGTACAACGATAGAATATCCGACGAGCGACCGCAATCAACACGCACGTTTGTACCACACAAGGAGTGTTAACCAATGATTTCCTTCAATCAGGAGAACCAGTGGCCTCGCGCAGGTGCAACAGTGGGTACGTTGACCACAGGCGAAAACAACATGACGCAGGTGTTAACCGCGCTGCGTGAGGAAGATCCTGCCTTCAGCAAGGTCGTGAGCATGCGTTCATACCATCGGGGTGAGATCGTTGCGACATCGGATGATTTGGCCAGCAAGATGTATGTCTTGATGAGCGGCAAAGTAAATATGGTATGCACGAACAACGAGGGCCGCCGTCTCGTCATTGCCGTACTTGAACCTGGCGCGATTTTTGGAGAAGGCGCCCTGGACAACCCCGGCGATCCAAATATCTTCGCTGAAGCGGTTGATAAGGCTGCTATTTGGATCATCCCCGCCAGCGAGGCGCGCAACTTGACCATGCAATACCCGATCTTAGGATGGGGAATGCTGCAAACGTATGGTCAGCGGTTGATGCAAGTAGAGAACAGCCTTGAGGACGTTGCATATAAGAAGCTGCCGGAGCGCCTTGCTTCTCTGCTGTTGGAGCTGAGCGATCATGAAGATGGCCTCATCAAGGGTGTGAGCCATCAAGCGCTGGCAGATCATCTTGGCACCTATCGTGAAACTGTGAGCGCCATCCTGCGTGACTTCAAACGCCAGGAGTTGGTCGAACTCGGTTACCGGCGCATTAACATCCTCGACGCTGAAACGCTAAAAGACATCGCTGGCATTTGGGAATGGTAGAATCGGCGCTGCTTGGCGCTTCATAATAGATAGAAGTTGCGCCTGCTCAATCTCAATTGAGCAGGCGCTGTTATTTCATTTCGCGTTCCCGACCAAATTCGTAACAGAACCGCAGTTGACGCCTCGTCTATCTACTGCTATAATAGGTGAAACTTTACGCCCTCGTTGCGAAGGTTCATGACATCCCCAGCGCACACAATCCACGACTAGCTAGTTCAATGCAAGATTGATGGGTTGACTCTTATTTTTGGTCATGGCCCCGCTAAATCTGAGCAAATAACCAACTCGCGAACCAATTCATAGAAAACCGTACGCCATTCCCAACGCGGATTCCCGCTTATCTGAAAACAGAAGAGCAAAGCACCAAATTGCTAGCGGATGCCTGATGAGCAGTCGTGTAGTGCTTGCAGAATGTCAAATCTGATGAGCTATTCCTCGTGGACGGGCAGAACCGCCTGAGGATTGTTTCGCTTTGCATACCAACACCCTTTACAAGCGTATTGTGTACCTTGGCGCGGTTGGCCAATCTAGGGGTAGGTTGCCCGAGAATCATTGCCCGAAAGCAATCCCCCATTTAGCGCACGGCGGCAGAAGTCGCCTTGGCGCCTATCGCTTTGCGTACGCTGGCGGCTGATCTGAGTCTGCCAAAACAACTCACGAAAACCGACCTGAAAATGGGTCCATAATAGAAATCCAAATTCTCTGAAGGAAACAACGCATGACAACTACACCCACCATCGGCACGATGACCATTGCTCATCTCGAAGAGCTCAGTCTCGAAGAGTTGCGCGACATGGCGAAAACGCTCGACATCACCGGCTATTCTCGCCTCAAAAAATATGACCTGGTAATGCGCCTATTGCGTGCGAATGCCGAGCAACAGGGCTTCAGCTTCGGTGGCGGCATTTTGGAGGTCGTGGCCGACGGCATTGGTTTTTTGCGTAGTGACCACCTGTTGCCCGGGCCGGAAGACGTTTATGTGAGTCAGAGTCAGATTCGCCGCTTTGGACTGCGCACGGGTGACTTCGTCGTTGGTCAGGTTCGCCCGCCCAAAGAGACGGAAAAATACAATGGCTTGCTCAAAGTCGAAGCGGTCAACGGGTTGGATCCGGAAGTCGCCAAGCGCCGGCCGCACTTTGAGAAGCTGACGCCAATTTTTCCGGACGAGCAGCTGCTGCTTGAAACGCGCGCCAACGTCATCTCTACGCGCATGATTGATCTACTTGCGCCGATTGGACGTGGTCAGCGCGGTCTGATCGTCAGTCCGCCTAAGGCCGGCAAGACGACAGTCCTCAAACGAATCGCCAACGGCATTTCCAATAACTACAAAGACCTCCATCTGATGGTCGTACTGATCGGTGAGCGCCCTGAGGAAGTCACCGACATGGATCGTTCAGTAGAAGCCGAGGTCGTTAGCAGCACCTTTGATGAACCGGTGCAAAACCACGTGCGCGTTGCCGAGATGGCGCTTGAACGCGCCAAGCGCTTGGTCGAAGGCGGCCGCGACGTCGTGATTTTGCTCGACAGTATCACGCGACTAGCGCGTGCATACAACCTAACCGTGCCCCCGTCTGGCCGTACGTTGTCAGGCGGTATCGACCCCGCGGCGCTCTATCCGCCCAAACGCTTTTTTGGTGCAGCCCGTAACCTGGAAGAAGGCGGCAGCTTGACAATCATCGCGACGGCACTAGTGGATACCGGAAGCCGCATGGATGATGTCATTTACGAAGAGTTCAAGGGCACGGGCAATATGGAGCTACACCTCAGCCGCAAGCTGGGCGAACGCCGTATTTTCCCGGCATTTGACATCGAGCGCAGCGGTACCCGCGCAGAGGAGAAGCTGCTGGATCCCGAAACACTGGCCAAGGTCTACACGCTGCGACGCATGATTGATGCCATGGGCGGCGGCCATGAGGCGATCTTGCCAATCATCGAACGTCTTAGCCGCACGCGTGACAACCAGGAATTCTTGGAGACCCTTACAAAACCGAAACGATAATCTTTCGTTTCAGCAGCGAAACCAAGCATATATGGCGTATTTGTGTTCATTTGGCGTCTACCCCAGGCGTGTACGCCAACCCTACGTCAAACCGACGATTGCCCGACACGTACGGGCAATCGTCGGTTTTTGCGTGGCGAAACGCCCCCGGTTTCCTTTGAAAGGTATTGCTTGCATGATATAATTGCCTTTCTAAAGGGAGAAATGATCGCCCAGATACTTGCAGGCTTGCGACGTTTCCACGGCTGTGACCGTTTGCCCCTTTCCTTGCACAGCGGAGCCAATTTATGTCAGCAGACGCAAATTCGGCCTTTCGAAAAAAGTTGTCAACGACACCTAAAGTGACTGGTTGGGGTCAGACCGGCGATCTAGCCAGTGAACACCATGACAGCTTGGCCAATAGTCAAAGCTACACTTATGATTCTTCTCAAGTAACAACCCCTACTCTCTCCCCAACCCATTCCTTCAGCACAGGTTTTTCGCCACAGCATATAACCGGCGAAGAGGCGCAAGTGCGTGTTTTGGGCTTGGGAGAACGGCTGGCGCGGATGCGTAGCGGAGACATCTTCAACGATCAGATGACGCCACTGCGTCTCATGGGCCATTTATCGGTCCTCATCGTGGCTGCGACCATTCTATTCTTGAGCCAGTATGACTTCCCAGAGGTCGACATTTCCCTCCGCACAATTCCCAATAACGCCCTCTTGAATGCGGATGGATCCTCTGCTAGCATGCGCGTTGCGAGTGCGGTTGATGGTCTTGACACAACACTAACCATCAACGACGAATCGCTAAAAAAGGCAGCGATTCCCTTCACGGTCGCCCAGGAACGCGCTCGTCAGACAATTGAGGGCTACACCGTCGAACCTGGAGACACGGTTCTAGGCATTGCGGCCAAGTTCGGACTCCAGCCCGAGTCGATCCAATGGGCCAATTCAGACATTGAGCAGAACCCAGATTTGTTGCAGATTGGCGACCAACTCAACATTCTGCCGCTCGACGGCGTCCTACATACAGTAGCAGCTGGTGACACGCTCTCCTCACTTGCAGCCAAATACAAGACTGATGTGCAAGCCATTGTCGGCTACACTGGCAACGACATCGCAGATGCAAGTGCGCCGCTGAGCGTTGGCACACAAGTGGTGGTGCCAGGTGGTGTGAAGCCGTATGTACCACAAACGGTTGTCGCCTTTAGCGGTCCTGCACCGGCATCGGCGGTTAAGGGCTCCGGCTCCTTCACGTGGCCGGCCAGCGGTTCCGTGTCACAGCAGTTCTGGGGCGGTCATCGGGCAGTCGACATCGGCTCATGGACGGGTGCACCGGTCAAAGCTTCTGACAGTGGTTATGTCGTGACCGCAGGCGGCGGCTGGAATGGCGGCTATGGCAATCACGTGATCATTGATCACGGGAATGGGTTTGTCACGCTCTACGCCCACCTCAACAGCATCTATGTTCGAGCCGGGGAAAATGTGGCACGCGGGCAGCATCTCGGCTCGGTCGGTAACACCGGAAATAGTACTGGCCCTCATCTGCACTTTGAGATCCGCTACCAGGGCGTTCCACGCAATCCCTTTAGCTATCTCCAATAAGATGTGGGTGTCCCAAGACGACAAAATAAAAAGAGCCCCGCACTTGACAGTGCGGGGCTCTTTTATTCTTTCATATACTTAACAGCAAAACGCCTATTCCTGAATGCCGCCTTCAGTCAACTGGCGCGGATCGAGTAGGCGATCCAGATCGTCCTCAGAGAGTTCGGTCTCGTCAAGTGCGACATCTTTCAGCAAACGGCCTTCGGCATAGGCGCGTTTGGCAACTTTGGCGCCCGTTTCGTAGCCGATGACCGGGTTGAGCGCGGTTACCAAAATTGGATTACGTCCGACCAGGCTGGAAATACGCTCTTCGTTCACGGTGAAGCCAGCAATCGCCTTGTCGGCCAATACGCGGCTGCCGTTTGCCAGTGTCGTAATACTTTGCAACAGGTTGTAGGCAATCACCGGCAGCATAACGTTGAGCTGGAAGTTACCGGCTTGGCCGCCAATCGTAATCGTGACGTCGTTGCCAATCACCTGCGCGCAGACCATTGTGACCGCCTCGGGAATCACCGGGTTGACCTTCCCCGGCATGATGCTGCTGCCCGGCTGTAGGGAAGGCAATGCGATTTCGCCAATGCCGGCAATCGGACCGCTGTTCATCCAACGCAAATCGTTGGAAATCTTCATCAGGCTCGTGGCGACCGTCTTCAACTGACCACTCAGCTCGACGGCTGCATCCTGGGTGCTGAGGCCCACAAAATAGTTGCGGCTTGTTACAAATGGCACGCCCGTACGTTCTGCCAGCTTGGCGGCGATACGTTCACCAAATTCCGGATGCGCATTGATGCCGGTACCGACTGCCGTACCGCCCTGGGTCAGTTCCAAAACGCGCGGCATCGCCGCCTCAAGTCGCTCCTGCCCCTGTGCAATCTGGGCGGCCCAGCCGCCCAACTCCTGGCTTAGGCGGATTGGCATGGCATCCATCAGGTGCGTGCGACCGGTGGTAACAACATGATCGCACTCGTCTGCTTTGGCCAGCAACGTGTCCTGCAAATATTGCAATGCCGGCAATAGATCCTCGGTCACTGCCAGAGCTGCGCTGACATGGATCGCAGTCGGAATTACGTCGTTGCTGCTCTGCCCCATGTTCACGTGGTCATTCGGGTGCACCGGACGCCCCAGGATCGCAGAAGCGCGATTGGCGATCACCTCATTGGCGTTCATATTGGTACTCGTCCCCGAGCCGGTCTGAAAGATATCCAGCGGGAACTGATCGTCCAGCAGACCGTCCTCAACCTCTTTAGCCGCTTGCTGAATGGCGCTTGACATCTCCGGGTCCAGAAGACCAAGGTCTTCATTGACGGCCGCTGCAGCGCCCTTAATCATGCCCAGCGCCCGAATAAAGGTGCGTGGGAAGCGAAGATCACTAATTGGGAAGTTATCAACTGCGCGCTGGGTCTGCGCCGCGTACAGGGCGTCAGCTGGAACCATCACTTCGCCCATGCTGTCGCGCTCAATGCGATATTCCTGCTCGCTCATTCACCTGCTCCTTTGGATTTCACAAAATCGGAATTGATGTGGGGTAGCAAAAATCTGGTGCGGATCGAACTCCAACAACTGCGCCTGATCTGGAACTGGATGACGATGCACAGTAAGCTTCAACACCGGCTATTGTAACATTTGACAGGGTCAAGCGCACGTTATTTGGTCCCCGAATTTCCCTAGCCAATGTGGTACTCCGGGACGATTCCCTGCTCATTTGACAGGCACCTGCGGCTGACCTACAATCGATGAAAATCCACTCTTTGGAGCAACCGCGCATCCTATGGCAGAACGAATACTGGTGATAGAAGACGATCGGCGCCTGCGCGACATGCTGCGCCGAAATTTAATCTTTGAGGGGTACACGGTTGAGACGGCCGAAGACGCCGACGAAGCCTTTCAGAGCATGCGTGAGAGGATGCCAGACGCCATTATTCTGGATCTAATGCTGCCGGACTTGGACGGGATTGAAGTGTGCCGTCGCATCCGCGAAGCGTCAAACGTGCCAATACTGATTCTAACCGCACGCGATAGCGTCTCTGATCGCGTGACAGGCTTGGATGCCGGCGCCGATGATTACGTCGTAAAACCGCCGGTCTTCGAGGAGCTCTTTGCCCGACTCCGCGCCCTCTTCCGACGCCACAAGATGGAAGCGGATCCCGAAGTCTATGAGTTTGCCGATCTTCGCTTGAACCCGCGTACGCGTCAAGTCTTTCGCAGCGAGGAAGAGATCTCGCTCACGGCGAAAGAATTTGACCTGCTGCATCTATTTATGCGCCACCCAAATCAGGTACTGACGCGTGAAATGATCTATGAACACATCTGGGCCTATGACTTTGGCGGGGAGAGCAATATCATCGAGGTTTATGTACGCTATCTCCGCACAAAGCTAGAGGCCGGCGAAAAGCTGCGGCTGATTCAGACTGTACGCGGCGTAGGATACACCCTGCGCGAATCTTCTTGATGGAATCCGGTCCGTATCGAGACTCTAAGCTAACGTTCAGTTTAGCTTCATGCCTCGCCTACCTGCATTGTTCATATTTGCCACATGTGGCTAAAGCATGATGCAGCAATTCCAAACAGTCTATCTCGCATCCCGGTCCCGGCGACAGCCAGCGATACTGGCCATGATTCATCCCTGCACGCCATGACGATCCGCCTGCGCCTCACACTCTGGTATACGGCGTTACTGGGCGCTACGCTCATCCTGTTTAGCGTAGTGGTCTATTCGGCGCTTTCCACAAACCTCTGGGCGCAAGTAGAGCAAGAAGCAGCCAGCCAGGCCAACGAAGTCGCCAATGCCCTCACACAGCAACTTCAGCTCGAACTCTTTGTCATCCGAAGTAGTGAATCACGCATGCAATTTCCAGATGTGGAGCTGTTTGCCAGCGCTTCGGGTGTGCAGGTCATTGGCCCCAATGGCATGGTCTATAAGCGCAGTACCAACCTCGGCTCCATGGTCGTGCCAAGCTTTCGCACTGCGCTGGAGCCGACGCAACAGGGTGAAGAACATAGCTACTACACCACGGGCGCCAACGATGCAATGATGCTCGTGTACAGCGTACCGTTAATCGTAGACGACAACATCGCCGGCGCCGTTCAGGTCATCAAGCCGGTCGACGCAGTAAGCGACGCGCTCAGCCAGATCAGTCGCTATCTCATTTTGGGCACCGGTCTAAGTCTGGTGCTTGCCGCCATCGTCGGCGCATTTCTAGCGCGCCGCACCCTGGCGCCAATCGATAACATCACAAAGACCGCACGCGGCATTACCCAGACGGGCGACCTAGGCCAGCGTCTCAATGTCGTCGAGGATCTAAGCGAGGTCGGGCAGCTCAGCGCCACATTTAATGCCATGCTCGACCAGATTGAGCAGCTCTTTGCTACCCAGCAACAGTTAATCGCTGACGTCAGTCATGAGTTGCGCACGCCCTTAACCACCATCCAGGGCAACGTTGAACTGCTCCAGCGCATGGCTGGCGCGGCGGTGCTCGGCAAGACGCTCACGCCCGATACGCTCACGCAGATTCCGGAGATCTTGGCAGAGGTCGAGGTCGAGACCGGTCGCATGGGCGCGATGATCAGCGATCTGTTGCTGCTCGCGCAGGCCGACAGCGGAGCCCTGCTCTTGCAGGAAGAGGCAGTTGAAATCGATACGCTGCTTCTTGACGTCTACCGTCAAGCACATCGCATTGCCGATCGCGCCAAAGGAGCAGGGGCACTGGAAATCCGTCTCGGCAGCGAAGATCAGGCCCAGGTGTGGGGTGATCGTGAACGATTGCGCCAGTTGCTACTCAATCTGGTCGACAACGCGATCAAATATTCGCCTGATGGCGGCGTCATCACGCTGAGTTTAGAAAATGAAGGGGATTGGGTGGCCGTCTCCGTAGACGACACGGGTATCGGCATCTCACAGGAGAATCTCGACAACGTGTTTACACGCTTTTATCGGACGGACAAGGCGCGCAGCCGCGAATTGGGCGGGAGCGGATTGGGGCTGAGTATTGTCCAATGGATCGCAGATGCACATGGCGGCAAAGTAACAGCCGAGAGCACCCTCGGTCAGGGCAGTACGTTTACGCTTTGGTTGCCGACGTACACAGAGGAAAAATCAGCGACGCCTGTAGATAGGCAACGCAGCACAGCCTTAAATGCTGTCTGACTCGGCAGATCTGTCCCACCTAGCCTACATGCAGTTTCAGGCATCAGTTGTTGGGCGTTTGTGGAGAAAGATGATCTGACACAGGCAACGAGAAAAAGAAGGTAGCGCCCGATCCTGCTTCGCTGCGCACCCAAAGTTCGCCACCGTGGGCGTCAATAATTGCCTTGCAGAGAAAGAGCCCCAGCCCCGCACCCGCAGTGCTCCGTCGCAGCGTGCTATCGACTCGATAGAACCGATCGAATATGTGAGGAAGTTCCTCCGTGGGGATACCGATACCCTGATCGGCCACAAAGGTGACAACGCGTGCCTCTGTGGTCTCAGTTGCCGGTTCCGCCCAGCCGCCAAGGCGGATCACCCCACCCTCCGGTGAATACTTGATGGCGTTACCGACCAGATTGGTCAGGACCTGACGTAGCCGCTCTTCATCTCCCCACACGAGCGGAAGAGGATCAGGATAGTCCAGCTCGATTGTATGGGCAGGGCTCTGAATTCGGTAGGCATCAGCTACCCGAGTTACCAGCTGTTCCATGTTGACGTCGTCAAAATCTAGCCGCAAGCCGCTTGCCTGGATGCGACTTACGTCCAACAGGTTATCGATCAACGCTTCCAGACGATCCGCCTCCTCTTCAATAATCTCAAGGCTCTGACGGGCCGTTTCAGCGTCCCATTCAGCATCTTCTCGGGCCAGCGTTTGCGCATATCCCTTGATGAGCGCGACCGGCGTCTTGAGTTCATGGCTGATGATCGATGTGAATGTCGACTTCATCTCCTCCTCCTCACGGAATTGCGTGATGTCGTAGACATTGACGATGATGTTGACCGGTCGTCCTTCATTGTCGTAGAGTGGCGTGTAGGTGATCGCAAGCGATACGCGCCCGCCGCCAGGCCGGTTAAGCTCGCCTTCGCAGCGCAGACCTTCTTCCGCAAAGATCTCATCGAGATTGCCGACTACGCTGATATCATCACCTTGGATATTTTCCAAGGGCAGCACCTCATCATAGGGAAGACCAATCGCCTCTTCCGGCGTCATGTCAACCATTGTCGCCAGCGCCTGGTTGATGACAAGCACATCTAGACTCGCATCGAGAATCATGATCCCGTTGGCGCTATTCTCGATAATCGTGGCGAGGCGGCTGCGTTCCTGCTCGAGCTGCGAATAGAGGCGTGCATTGCGCACCGCTACTGCAGCTTGATTCGCAAAGCCTTGCAGCATCTGGGTGTCCATTTGCGTAAAGGCATAGTCGCTGCGAAAGAGGTAAATGATGCCCATGAGTTTGTCTTCGACGAGCAAAGGCAATCCCACGACCTGGCCAAGTGACGTCCCTAACTCAGCTTCGACCATCTGCACACGTTCTTGCAAGCCGGGAACAGTCCCTGGAGACGCGCCATCATCACCGCCATCGGGCGGTCCAATCGTCAACAGCGGCTCGAACGCAGGGAGTAGCGCCACGTCGATATTGTAGACGACGCGTACCTCAAAATGAACCGGTTGATCGTGTAGATCCTCGATGTCGATTGGCTCTGCAGTGAGTGCAATCAAACCGGCGCGACAGCCGACCATCTCAGCAGCGCTCTTGAGAATCAATCGCAGCAGACTGGGTAGGTCTAACCGTGACGCCATGGCGCGACTTATCTCCAGCAGATATTCACGCTGGCGTAGCTGATAGGTCGCCATCAAGGCCGGGACATTCATGGAAAAATCATTCACAGCAGGCGTACCTTCCGATGGAGAGATAAATCCCGACGCTACTCTTGGTCGTCATTGGCCTCATGCAGATCGTCGCCGCCGAAGGATAACGGGAGCAAGTCCGACACGGTCGTTGAGCGGTAGTCGCCTGCGGCATTGGCGATATAAACATCCATCGCCGCGCCTAATTCCGCCATCACCTGGCGGCATGCACCACAAGGAGAGCCTCCATTCTCCGTAGCAACCGCTAGTGCACGAAAACGCCGGTGGCCCTGAGCAATGGCCGAGGTGAGCGCTACGCGTTCGGCACAAATGGTGGACGGATAGGCGGCATTTTCTACGTTGCAGCCATAAATGATTGCCCCATCCTCGGTAAGCACGGCCGCCCCCACCGTGTAGTGGCTATAGGGTGCGTAGGCGCGCTCGCGCGCCGCCAACGCATGGATGACTAATTCTTCGGGCGTTGAGTTGGCTTGGATGGCCATAAGGCTTCTCTGAGGAGTTGTCAATCTAGCGTCAATGAGTTGATCAAAGAACTTGAGCCGGAAATCTGCGGATCTGTTACTTCAGACTCCTCAACCTCCTCGACGTGATCATCGACAATCCGCCGTGCACGGACAAGTTCGATCCGCCGGCCGTCAAGCGCCAACACCGTAAAGCGCCACCCTTCGCACACGACCATTTCTCCAGCATCAGGAACATGCCCCAGAAGGCTGTAGATCAATCCGCCAAGAGTATCGGCGTCTTCGTCAGGCAGATCAGTATCCAGGAGATCAGACAGTGAGTCAATGTCCAGCCGGGCGTTGAGTTCGTACGTGCCGGAGTCAATCGCCTGAATATAGATCTCCTCCTCCTCGTCATATTCATCCTGTATTTCACCAACGATCTCTTCAAGGATGTCTTCAATCGTAAGCAGGCCGGCCGTGCCGCCGTATTCATCAACCACAACTGCAATGTGAACACGTCGTTTCTGCATCTCGGCAAAAAGCGTGTCGAGCGTCTTTGTCACCGGTACGTAGTAAGCATCGCGCAGCAGCTCTCCGATCGGGCGTGCGCTCTGGTTATGACGGAAGCAATGCAACAAGTCCTTGGCATATAGAAAGCCAACGATCTTATCAATATTGTCCTCGTAGACGGGAATGCGACTATGACCGGCCTCAATGATCACGTCGAGCGCATCATGGAGTGAGGTATTGACGTCCAGAGAAACGATGTCAATACGCGGAATCATGATTTCACGCACGACAGTCTCTTCCATTTCCAGAATATTGGCAATCATCTGGCGTTCGGCATCTTCAATCAAGTCTTCTTCCTCCCGTACGTTGATCAGGAGGCGCAAACCGTCCTCTGTCAGGAAGACGCTCTCTTCGGACATGTCACTATCGCCATCGCTCACTTGAATGCCCAGACGTTGAAGCAGAGTTGAAAGAGGCCAAAGCAGCGCAGCGAAGCCATTGACAGCCGGTGCGAGCCAGAGTGCTACCTGATCAGTATGGCGCTGTACGTAGGCCCGGCTCAACACTTGTACAAACGAGAGTGCGACCCAGGACAGCAAGAAAAAGCCAATTTGACTGACCATGGAGAGCGACGAGGGCATGAGCCAGACGACACTGCAGCCAACGCCAATCAGGCCGGCCGTCTTCAACAGCATGGTTGTAATTAGAAGTTGACTTGAGTCGGAAAGCGCAATTTCCGCCCGCTGAGCGCGCCGGTCGCCGCCCTCAGCTTTTGCACGAATTGCTTGGCGGTTCACCCCGGCATAGGCCATTTCAGCCGCCGCCGCGAATCCAACGAGCCCCATAAAGAGCACCAGCACGAGATATGGTAATGGGTCGACGTCCACTAGGTACTCCCTAACTCCCCTCAATTTCCCCGCATGATCCACGTGCTTCCAGGCACATGGACACAATCTGCTTCTTCGAACATGACAAGCAGATGAAACACATTCTGCCCCGATCGGAGCTAAGAATCAGTAAGGCCGCTACTACAGCGCAAGCAAAACATCGCCCGTGCCAATTAATCGCTGCCTCACGCTCTAAACCCGGCAGACCACTTTCCCCTCGTTCATCAAGAATTAGAGGCGGTCACCGAGCACGAAGCCCGTTCTTTGGCCCGCGCGGGGACGCCATACGCGACCTCGCCAGCAGCCAGGTCACGCGTGACGACTGATCCGGCTCCCGTTGCGGCCCCGGCGCCGATATGCAAAGGGGCCACCAGCATCGTATCGCTACCGATAAATGCATCGCGCTCCACACGCGTTTTGTGCTTTTGGGCCCCATCATAGTTGCACGTAATCGTGCCTGCGCCGATGTTCACATTCTCGCCAATCTCAGCATCGCCCAGGTAGCTGAAGTGTCCCATCTTCACCCCAGGTGCCAGGTAGCTGTTTTTGACTTCACCAAAATTACCCATGTGGACATGATCATCAAGATGTGCGCCTTTGCGCAGGTGTCCAAAAGGACCGATTTCACAATGGTCGCCCATAATCGCCTCTTCCAGCACGGAATAGGTGATGCGACCGTGAGCGCCAATACGGCAGTCAACGATCTGTGTATTGGGGCCAACCACTGTATGGCTGCCAATCTGCGTGGCGCCTTGCAGGTGACAACCAGGCAACAGGGTGACGTCGGGCCCAATCTGCACGGTATCTTCGATATAGACAGTGGATGGATTGATAATCGTGACCCCAGCAAGCATATGCCGTTCAAGAATGCGCCAGCGCATGACTTCCGTAGCCTGTGCCAGATGCACCCGGGTATTTACACCGTATACGTCTTCGATCGGTGATTGGGTAGCAACAACGCGCCTGCCCTGACTCGTCGCAATCGCGACCATGTCCGTTAAATAATACTCCCCTTTGGAGCTTACTTCAATCTTATCCAGGTTTTTCCGCAACCAAGCCGCATCAAAGCAGTAAATTCCGGAATTCAGCTCGCGTATGCCCCTCTGAGCCGGTGTACAATCAGCTTCTTCGACAATTGCCCTTATTTCACCCTGCTCATCCCGTACGATGCGACCAAAACCCTGCGGATCGTCGCGCTCAATCGTCAGCATCGCAATCGCCAAGTCGCCGGACGTCTGCTCTTGCTCAAATAGGTCGATCAAATTTCGTAGCGTTTCCGAGCGTAGCAAAGGCATGTCACCATAAGTGACGAGGATGGCAGTAGCATCTGTCGGAACTGCTGGCATTGCTTGCTGCACTGCGTGGCCAGTGCCCAGCATCTCACGCTGTTCGACAAAGTCTGCCTCTTCTCCCAGCGCCTCGCGGACCAGTTCCTGGCCGTGTCCGACTACGACCAATGGACGGCCCTGACTGACGCTGCGGGCAGCCTGAACGGACCAGCCGACAAGGGGACGGCCCAGAACGGGGTGCAGGACTTTGGGCATGTCTGACTTCATCCGCGTGCCATAGCCCGCGGCCAAAATTACGGCTACAGTATGCATAAGAAACCCTTCCAGGAGGTATAGGTCGCAATCAAAAACAAAAGCCAGACATGCGAGCGAGCAGCGACGCAGTCTGGCCATGGGATGATTGCAGATCGATTGTGATACACAGGGAAAGGTCGACGCAACTGTGATAACGTCGGATTAGGAGGAATGTCGTCGTCCATCGATACTTCGCGGAGCGTGCCGCCCATATCAGCCCTGTTGTCAGGCAATCATAGCACCGATTGCAGCGGCAAGCAAGACCATTGCAACACGGACGATGACCGGAGCGTAGAAACGCAAAAACGTAGAAATAAAAAAAAGAGAGTATGTTGGCAATGGCCTACTCTCGCATGCAGTTGCCCGCATACTACCATCGGCGCTAGTGGGCTTAACTTCCGGGTTCGAGATGGATCCGGGTGTACCCCCACCGCTCTAATCACCAACAAACTCTCTTTTTTTACAAAAAGTATTGCAGTGACTTGATACGTTAAAAACTGATTAGGATTAGGAACATCCCCGCAAAAAACTTATGAAACGGTTTATGTAGATTAAGCCCTCGTGCATTAGTACGGCTTCGCTAAAGACATCTCTGCCTGTACACGTGCCGCCTATCAAGCTGGTCGTCTTCCAGCGCACTTACCAGGTTAACCCTGTGAGGGAACTTATCTCAGAGCTGGCTTCCCACTTAGATGCTTTCAGCGGTTATCCATTCCAGACTTAGCTACCCAGCGATGCCGTTGGCACGACAACTGGCACACCAGAGGTCTGTCCACCCCGGTCCTCTCGTACTAGGGGCAGATCTCTTCAATTCCCTTACGCCCACAGCGGATAGAGACCGACCTGTCTCACGACGGTC
>CALNXY010000005.1:427500-503867 GCA_942490705.1 uncultured Caldilineaceae bacterium
CAAATCTCAAGACGCTTGTTTTTCAAACAATTCCTTGCGATTCGATCACTTCTTAATGTGCCGCCCAAGCGCCTTACGGCCCCTAGGCACAAGCGAGAAGATTATCATACTGCCTCCCGCCTGTCAAATCTCAAATGCGCCCAATTAATACAAGTTCTGCCTGCCCACTGGGTGCACCCTTATTCCGTCACAATCATAACCGCGTTTTGCTCAACACGCTGCCCGGCAGCAATCTCCAGCTTCTTAATGATGCATGCGCGCGGAGAGCGGATTTCGTTTTCCATCTTCATCGCTTCCAGAATGAGGAGCGGCTGGTTCTCTTCTACCGTATCCCCCTCTGCTACGAGCAACTTCACAACCAACCCTGGAATTGGGGCCTTGATGGCAAATTCGCCATCAGGCAGGTCGCTCTGTCTCCGACTGGCGTTCAAGCGGCGCGTCCGCTCGTCTTCCACCATAATCTGATATTGATCACCTCGGATCAAAACGGCATAGTCGTACCGTGTCGCTTCGACAACGAGTTCGTAGCTATGACCATTGTAGAGCATGCTATAGAGCTCTGGCTCGGCAATCTGCTGCAGGTCAACTTCAACCCGTTCTCCATCAACGAAAATTTGATCACCGTCGATTTCAACTTCATATTGTCGTTCGCCTACTACGGCAAAGTATTTCACTATCGCCCTCCCGTGGCGCGCATGCGCCCGATCTGTTTCCACATGGCACCGGCCTTGGCGCTGCGCTGCTCGCCGATGTGAATTGCCTGGCGCCCCTCTTCCTGCGCAACAAGCACGGCCGTAACCGCAGCAATCTTCTCGTGCTCCGCAGAAGGCTCCGGACGCATGGGAAGACTGCGCCGACCCAAGAAGCCAGTATCAAACGTGCCCCAAATGAACTCGGTGCTATCCATAATCGCCTGATGGAACGGCACAGACGTATGGATGCCGCCAATGCGATATTCGCTCAAGGCACGTCGCATGCGAAGAATCGCTTCTGCCCGGCTATCCCCCTGAACAACCAACTTGGCGACCATGGGGTCGTAGTACAAGCTTACTTCAGCGCCCCGATAGAGCGCACTCTCTACCCGCACACCAGGTCCGGTTGGCTCTTTGAGCGAGGTGATAATACCGCCATTGGGCAAGAAATTATTGGCAGGGTCTTCAGCCGTGATTCGGCATTCAATGGCCCATCCCTTGGGCACGATATCTTCCTGGCGATAGCGCATGCGCCGTCCATTGGCAATGGCGATCTGCTCCTTAACGAGATCGACGCCCGTCACCATTTCCGTGACGGGGTGTTCAACTTGCAGCCGCGTGTTCATTTCCAAGAAAAAATACTCTTTGGTTTTTGGGTCAAAGAGGAACTCAATGGTCCCAGCATTCACATAATTCACGGCTTCGGCTGCGGCAATCGCCACAGCGCCCATCTCGGCGCGCAGGGCCTCGTCAAGGGCTACGCTAGGCGCCTCTTCGATCAATTTTTGATGGCGGCGCTGAATGCTACACTCGCGTTCACCAAGATGAATTGTGTTGCCATGACTGTCGGCCAAGACTTGAAACTCGATGTGGCGCGAGTTTTCAATCAGTTTTTCCAGGTAGACCTCATCGTTGCCAAAGGCGCCGGCCGCCTCGCGTCGGGCTGCATCAAGCGCGGCAGTCATTTCATTTTCCCTATAGACTGCCCGCATCCCCTTGCCGCCGCCGCCAGCGGTAGCTTTGATCATCAGCGGGAAACCGATATCACGCCCAATGGCCAGCAGATCTTCGTCGTGCAGACCCTTGGGCGAGCCTGGCACAAGGGGCACGTTGCGCTTGGCGACCGTTTCGCGCGCCGTTATTTTGTCGCCCATTTTGGCGATGGCATCGGGGCTGGGACCGATAAAGGTGATCCCCGCATCAGCACAGGCGGCAGCAAATTCAGCATTTTCGGAAAGAAAGCCATAGCCGGGATGAATCGCATCGACATTGGCATTTCGAGCCACATCAATAATCTTATCAATGCGCAGATAACTTTCAGTACTGGGGGCAGGGCCTATATTGTAAGCCTCATCGGCATACCGTACGTGCAAGGCAGTACGATCGGCGTCAGAGAAGACCGCTACGGTTGAAATACCGCGTTCTTCACAGGCGCGCAATACGCGGATGGCAATCTCACCGCGGTTTGCCACAAGCACTTTCTTGAACATTTTAAGCTCCTCTATTTCATTGCCCACAGGCTATACAGCGCATGATATGGCGCATAGTATGCGGAACAACTCAGTCCATCGACTTGAAGGGCATCCACAAATTCTGTGTCGCCAAAGATTGCCGCTGGCTCACCTCTCAACGTCGGTCAGCCAGCGCCCCCTTACCCTCGCTGACGATGAAGACGGCCCTCAACAACGACTTGATCGTAGCGATACGGCGAATCAGGCAGGTCGTCACTCGTATACCACGTACCAAAATGTGTGTCGCCCGGCGCCAAGACCAACCGTCGAAAACGCCAGATCGTTACGCCCATCGGACGTCCGATGGGCGATGAATAGTCATCCTCGACGATGCCGTGCAAGCCGGCCACGCCCGTGATAGTCCGAGTCTCCCAGGTACCGAAAGGCAGACGACCGTCATCATTGGGCGCGCACACGGCGCGAAAGAAGAGTTCTCCCGTCTGGACTAACAGCGTGGCCAGTTCAAACCCGTCATCCTTGACGATGTCGGCCTCTAGGATCTGGCCTGTGAAGGCATAGCGAGCGCGACCAACTTGTTCCAACCGTTGCGGCAGAGGCTCTTTCTGGACCGTAAACCAAGCTGGGGCCGCCGGATCGGGCAGCAGAACGCCGGTATCGAAAATGACGGAAAGGGGTTGTCCTTGCGTGAGGCGTGGATAACCCATCAGTTCAAATTGCTCTGCCGAAAGCTCAAACTCGACTTCAGATACCATTATTCTTAGAGCCCAAAGTAGTCGTGCAATCCTCTTTACAGGGCGATCGCCGTTTAGCTCTCAATCAACTATCGGGCGCCATCCTGGCCAGGGCTTGCTAGAGCGGAATGTTGCCATGCTTCTTATGGGGCAGGCGGGCCTGCTTATTTTGCAGCATCTCCAACGAGTTGATTAGGCGCGGGCGGGTCTCACGCGGTTCAATCACATTGTCGATGAAGCCGGCTGCTGCCGCAATATAGGGGTTGGCGAACCGGTGACGATATTCTTCAACCAGTTCGGTCTTCTTGGCCACAGGATCATCAGCCTCAGCAATTTCACGTCGAAAAATAACGTTTACGGCTCCGTCCGGCCCCATGACAGCAATTTCTGCACTCGGCCAAGCCAACACCAGATCCGCCCCAAGATGGCGAGGATTCATCACGCAATAAGCGCCGCCATAGGCCTTCCGTACGATCACGGTCACTTTGGGCACGGTCGCTTCTGAGAAAGCGTATAGTAGTTTGGCCCCATGGCGAATAATGCCACCATGTTCCTGGTTCACGCCTGGCATAAAGCCGGGCACATCCTCAAAAACGACTAGCGGAATGTTGAAGGCATCGCAGAAACGAACGAAGCGTGCAGCCTTCTGGCTGGCTTCTACATCCAACACGCCGGCCAATACCGTTGGCTGCTGCGCCACCACGCCGATTGGACGACCGTCCAATCGAGCAAAGGCGACAATGATGTTTTGCGCCCAGTTTTCGTGAACCTCAACAAAGTACCCGTCGTCAAGGATTAGGCGCAGGATCTCCTTCATATCATAGGGCTTGTTGGGGTTGTCCGGCACAATCGTATTGAGGGCGTCGTCCTGACGCAGCGGGTCGTCCATCGCCGCGGAAATCGGTGGATCGTCCAAGTTGTTCGAGGGAAAATAATCAACCAATTGTTGGGCTAGAAAGAGGGCATCTTCTTCCGAATCGGCATCGAAATGGGCCACGCCAGACTTAGATGAATGAATAGAGGCGCCGCCAAGCTCTTCAAACGTGACGTCTTCATGGGTCACGGTCTTGATGACGTCGGGCCCGGTGACGAACATGTGACTCGTGTCCTTCACCATGATCACAAAGTCCGTAATGGCCGGACTGTAGACGGCTCCGCCGGCACACGGCCCCATTATGACGCTGATTTGGGGGATGACTCCGGAGGCAATCACGTTGCGATAGAAGATCTCGGCGTAGCCGGCAAGGCTATGGACGCCCTCTTGAATGCGGGCGCCGCCAGAATCGTTCAGCCCGATCAAAGGTGCGCCATTGCGCATCGCTGCGTCCATTACCTTGCAAATCTTCATCGCATGGGCGTTGCTAACGCTGCCGCCAAAGACGGTAAAATCTTGAGAATAGACGTAGACGAGGCGGCCATTAATGGTGCCGTATCCCGTTACAACTCCATCGCCCGCAATTTTCTTTTCTGCCATGCCAAATTCTGCAGAATTGTGGGTCACAAACACGTCCATCTCACGGAAGCTGTTCTTATCCAGCAATAGGTCCAGGCGCTCCCGAGCCGTCATGCGGCCACGTGCATGCTGGCGGGCGATACGTTCTTCGCCACCGCCAAGCTTGGCGGCAGTCTTGCGCTGGTGCAGGTCGTCAATTCTAGGGTCTTTGACTGGCTCGCTCAAGTGGATTTCTCCCTTCCACAGATCGGATGAGGTAGGTACGCAGCCGTAATCTTACCCGCCCAAATTATGCGGGAGCGAGGTAGATATCTGCCACAGGTTTAAGTAGAGGTCTGCAAAAAGTTTCGTCGCAGTGAGTCCAAGACGTTTATTTTCCCTATGGTGTAACACTCAATGTGGCAAAGCGACGCGCCGATTTCTTCTCAATACAGGCGAATGAAGATAATTCAAACCAATTGTCGCCCAAAAGTGGCTGTATCTCGACCCATAAGAGCGTTGAACGCTTACCAGTGAGTAGAGAAGCATAGGCAATCAACTAGCCGCCCAGGCTGAGAATAACCGTTGCGACAATGGCGCCAGATAGTGTACAAACGCCAAAGAAGAGCCCGCTCAGGACGAGCAAACCGCAACTCATTGAAATATTGGCCAGAAAGGCGCTCGAACCAAGCAACTGCGTTAATAGGGAGGCCATACCAGCGAGCACAGCCAAGGCGCTCAGGGTACCGACAGCGGCGCTGGCAGGTAGCGTCAACGTAAACAGTTCGTATGCAAAATAGAGCCCGATGATGCCTGCACCCACGCCAAAAGCGGCGCTGAGAAGGATAACGGGCAGGGACGGACCATCCGGCCAGTCATCCCAGCCGGCTTCATCAACCAGCAAATTTTCGAGCTCCGCAGGAGAGAGTTCATCGGTCGTATTCAAAATTTGATCGGACAATGGGTCGAACACAAGGTGTCAGTATTGGCGTCTCGTCAAGAGGGCTGCAACTATCGCTGTGGCATTCTACACGATAAAGCATGCGGGATAAAAAACCATACCAGACAAAATCATCAGGGGGCACCACAATAAAAAAAATAGGGGGACGCTCCGGACCGGAGCGTCCCCCTATTTTTTTGCATCAGTCCACCTCATTGTAGAACTGAATCTGATTACATCATGCCCATACCGCCCATGCCTGGGTCGCCACCAGGCATCGCCGGGGCTGCCTCAGGGATGTCGGTGACCAGTGCCGAGGTGGTCAGAATCATGGCAGCGATGGAGCAAGCATTCTCAACGGCACTGCGGGTAACCTTGGCCGGATCGATGATGCCGGCTTCCAGCATGTCAACGTATTTGTTCGCAATGACGTCGTAGCCCGTCGTGAGCTTGCCATCTTCGTGCAGGGTGCGGACCTTCTCGATGACCACTGGGCCATCCAGACCGGCATTCGAAGCAATCATGCGCATCGGCTCTTCGAGCGCGCGACGCAGGATGTTGACGCCAGTCGCGGCATCGCCTTCCAACTCAACCGAATCCAAAGCCGGCAGAGAATTGATCAGAGCCACGCCGCCGCCGGGAACGATGCCTTCTTCGACAGCTGCACGGGTTGCGCTCAGGGCATCCTCGACGCGATGCTTCTTTTCCTTGAGCTCGGTCTCGGTGGCCGCACCAACACGGATGATCGCCACACCGCCCGCCAGCTTGGCCAGGCGCTCTTGAAGCTTTTCACGATCGTAATCGCTGGTGCTGGAATCGATCTCGGCGCGGATCTGGTTGATGCGGGCCTTGATAGCATCACTGCTGCCGGCGCCATCGACGATAGTGGTGGCATCCTTGGTGCTGACGACCTTGGCCGCGCGGCCCAGATCTTCAAGCATGACGGTGTCCAGCTTGCGGCCCAGTTCCTCGGTGATGACCTCGCCACCGGTCAGGTCGGCGATGTCACGCAGCATGGCCTTGCGGCGATCGCCAAAACCCGGGGCTTTGACGGCCAGAACATTGATCATGCCACGCAATTTGTTGAGAACCAACGTGGCCAAGGCCTCGCCGTCCACGTCTTCGGCAACGATGACCAGGTCGCGCTTGCCAATCTGGACAAGCTTCTCGAGGACGGGAACGATGTCCTGGGCGCTGCTGATCTTTTTGTCGGTGATCAGAATATAGGGATCCTCGATCTCCGCTTCCATGCGTTCGGAATTGGTGACGAAGTAGGGGCTCAGATAGCCGCGGTCGAGCTGCATGCCTTCCACGTACTCGGTCTCAAATTCGAGGCCCTTGCTCTCTTCGACGGTGATGACGCCATCCTTGCCGACCTTGTCCATCACTTCAGCAATCAGATTGCCGATCGTGGCGTCCGCGGCCGAAATGCTGGCGACCTGAGCAATGCCCTCACGGCCATCGACTGGAGTGGCCATCTCCTTGATGGCGTTAACGATTGCATCACGACCGGACTCAATGCCCCGCTTGAGCAGCATGGGATTAGCGCCAGCAGTCACGTTCTTCAGCCCCTCGTTGACGATAGCCTGGGCCAAGACGGTGGCGGTCGTGGTGCCGTCGCCAGCCACGTCGTTGGTCTTGGTCGCAGCTTCCTTGAGCAACTGGGCGCCCATGTTCTCAAACGGGTCTTCCAGCTCGATCTCCTTGGCGACCGTCACGCCGTCATGGGTGACGGTAGGGCTGCCCCACTTTTTGTCGAGCGCCACGTTGCGACCCTTGGGGCCGAGGGTCGTCTTGACTGCGTTGGCGAGCGCATCGACGCCAGCCTTCAGGCTCTTTCGTGCTTCATCTTCAAAAACAATTTGCTTTGCCATAGTTATTATCTAGTCTCCCTTTTGATATCAGCTTCGAATCTGCGTCTTTTGCGCACGACTCGTAAACGCCGAAAGTCTGTTGCGGAATTCACGCCGAACAGGATTAGTCCTGCACGATCGCCAAAACGTCGCTTTCCTTGAGGATCAAGTACTCAATGCCGTCAAGCTTGATGGTGGTGCCGCCATACTTGGCGTAGAGTACCGTATCGCCAACGTTGACATCCATGGCAATGCGCTCTCCATCCTCGTTGCGCATGCCAGGTCCGGCAGCTTCAACCTTGCCCTGCTGGGGCTTTTCCTTGGCCGTCTCCGGCAGAAAAATACCCGTCGAGGTTTGTTCTTCTTGTTCGATCGGCTTGACCAGCAGGCGATCTCCAAGCGGCTTCAAATTCATCAGTGGCCTCCTAAAATTTGTTTTACGATTATTGGTTCAGTATGCGACAAGTAGACTTGCAAAAGAAACCCGTTAGCACTCAGTGCAGTAGAGTGCTAACGGACGTATCATATCTAAATCAGTTTTATGTGGCAAGTTTCTGAGTGCGCATATGACTCATAGTATAAGCAGATATTGCATGCGCAGCGCTAACCTTGTGTTAGATTTTTGTTAATCTTTTTGGGAGGACGTGATTGATGCACCCCTTACACTCATGAATTACGGAGTCGATTCGGCCATTACAGTCTGAATGTATTGAATCATCTCTTCTTCTTCCGCCACATAATCGACTAATTCAAACGCGGCATACAGCGCACGACTTTGCTCAAAATATGAGAGTGCACGCGCATAGGCTTTCTGCTCTAGTGCAACATGTCCCAAATTATGGAGCGTAGCCGCCATGTCAGTCCAATTACCCCGCTGCTCGGAAAGCGCCAGATCAAGCTCATACCATCGGAGCGCCTGTTCAAATTCGCCCTGGGCGTAGCAGGCTGAGCCCAGATTATTATAGCAAGTGCTAATGCCGGTCTGGTCATCGATGCGCTGAAAGACGTTGAGTGCGCGTTCGTAAGCAGCTTGAGCCTCAGCAAAGTCTTCCAAACCCTCCATTGAAAGCCCCATATTGTTAAAAGAGCTAGCAATGCTGTGCTGGTCCTGGTTGCGCAAGGCGATCCGCAGGGCCTTGCGCTGCTGGCGCATGGCATGCTGATATTCTTCCAGGCTGTAGTAGGCGCTGCCAAGATTGAGGTAGGCTGTCGTCAGCGCATTCTGGTCACCGGTCTGGGCAACACAGTCAAAGGCGGCATAAAAATGGCTAAGCGCTTCACGCTGCCGATCCAAAATGCGCGCAGAGGTGCCCAGATCTGTAAAAACATAAGAGAGCTCAACCACGCGGTCCTGTGCGTCTAAGATATGACGGGCGCGCTCTAGCCACTCAACCGCCTCATCAACACGGTTGTTGAAAAAGAGCTGTCGGCCAATATTCGTCAATAGCCAAGCGTAATCAGCATAGTCGCGTAGGGCAAGGGAAGCCAAAGCGCCAGCTGCCAGCCAGCGCAAGGTACCAAGAGGATGACGCCAAAATGCATAGTAGGCGAGGGCGAGGGCATAGGAGCGCGTGAGCCGCAAATCATCCAGATGATCAGTCACGCCTGTGGGCCACTCGACACCGTCATGGTCGACTGACGGGTCGGAGATGATCTCCAGCGGATCGCGCTGCCAGAGTCGCTCCATGCGCTGGAGGCACCAGTCCATCCCTTGATAGATGTTGCCCCACTCGACGTCGATTTCGGGCCACTCGGCCTGCGGCAGATATTGATAACGTTGGGCAAAAGAAACATAGTAGCTGGCATGGGCGCGGTCCCAATCTTCGCCCAGCATGACAACATTCTGCTCCAAATAGCGTCGAACGACCGGATGGAGCACAGCACGCTGGCTATAGACGTCGATATCGAGGAGTGCGCGCGAGGTTAGTCCATCCAGGACTTCGTCTAACTCGGCATCGGCGCCCAGGTCGCCCCAGAAAAGTTCCCTAAATGCAGGCGATGAGGCCCCCCCGGCAGCACTGACCAGATGGTTGAGCAGCGGACCGACACTGGGCTGGCTGATCGCATAGTTCTCGACCGCAAACGTTACCAGATCCTGGATAGGCAAAATCTCATCGGGCGGAGCAAGGGCAACAAGAAATTCATTCAATTCGGGCCAAGTGTAGTCGAGCATTAGCCCCAAGACGAGACGCATGGAGAGAGGGCGCCCGCCGGTCAATGCGTAGATCTCGTCGGCGTGGCGGAGGGCAGGATCGACCACGACCTGGGGCGCGCGATTGCGGATGAAGCTGCCAATGTCGGCATGAGCCAATCCGCCTAGGTGCAAATGCTGATTTTGTACAAGACCGGCAATCTGAGGGCTGAAGTTGCGGTCGATCAAAAGGATGCGTGAGTTGCCGCCCGATTCATGCAGATGGCCGATGATGTCAACCAGCGTGTTGAGCTCAGCGTCAGTCGCCCCAGCCAGCTTGTCAATGATGAGCAGACGGCGCCGGCGATAGAGCTGCTCCAGAATGCTGATGCCCCAGCGTTCTTCACTCACGCGGGTAAGCGTCGTTCCCAGTACGGTATCCAGCGTACGCACGACATCGTAAAGGCGAAACCGCGTCGTACCGGCAGCGCCAACACGAATGATGCCATCGCTAAAATGATAGTATTGATTCCAGGCCGCGGCCGTAGTGATCGTGCTCTTGCCATTGCCTTGCTCGCCGCTGACGGCAATCGCGGGCAGATAGTCGCTGCCAACCAGCCATCGATGCAACGTCTCCAACTGGGTCTGCGCACCGGAAAAGCCCTTCAATCGATAGAGGCCCAAATTATGAGGCGTTTCTCGCACTTCACTTCGCTCTGTCATGCACGCTCATCTCACAAAACGGTTCTTCAGCAATACGCATCGAACGCCTACCCCAAGACCAAGCAAGGACACTGGGCTGCAGACGCGATAGCACGAATCAGTTCAGCGGACAGGGCCGTGCCGCCGGCCAGCCGGGCATAATCTCGTGCGGCCGCGGACGGGTCGATGAGAATCAGATCGGGACGGATGCGTCGCGCAAGTTCGTTGATGTTGACATGATTAACGCGTTCCACATAGTCAACCCGATCGATGAGTCCCTCGCGTACAGCCTTCGGATCTTCATCCGGCGCGCTGATGATCAAATGAATGTCACGGTTCTTGCGCAACTGCATAATTGCTTGAATCGCCAGATCATCGGCGCCGATAAGCCAAATACGCATGCTCCCACCCTCCGATCAATGCAAAACCAGCCGCCATCGCTTACGAACCATCAACCAATACGTAACCGGACCGAGAGCCGATCGGCACGCGCATCAACGAACAACAGCACGATCCGGCCAGCCTAAATCAGCCCCACATAACTCAGCGCCAAAAAGAACCCAAAGATGAACAGCATCGCCGGCAGGCCAGCGATGAGACCGGCACGCATCATGTCTTTACGCTCCACCGCGCCGGTAACTGAGGCCAGCGTCATGCGTGCCGAGGCGCTGGGCAACATATAGGCAAGGGCCAGTGTCATAATGGCGGGCAAGACGAGACGGGTCGGGGAAATCCCACTAGCGCTGCCCAACGTAACAAGAATCGGTGCCAAAATTGCCCCCAACGTGACGTTGTTCATGAATTGCGTCAAGACAAATGCACCAGCCACCAGACTCGCCAGAATCGCAGCGTAGGGCAATCCTGCCAATGTCGGTGCGAGCAGACTGGCGAACCATTCGCTGGCCCCTGTTTTGTTGAGCGCGTCGCCCAGGGTTAGGCCGGCGCCGATTACGAAAAAGACGCCCCAGTTGACGCCGCGCAGGTCATTCCAGTCGATCACTTCGTCAATTGAAAGCAGCGCAACGGCCCCGATGGCGACGACCGCGCTGTTGAGCAATGTCTTGGGCAAGTTGAGCCATTGCTCCAAAGCCGAACCGGTAATCCAGAGCACAATGGCCAGGCTTAGCACCATGATGATTTCGCGTTCGGGGCCGCGTAAGCCCCCCATTTCCTCCATCTCATGGCGCGCAGGTTCCGTATCAATCTGGAGATCCGGCACGCGCACGGCCTGCATAAGCAAGAACCAGCTCATCGGGATCAAGACAACAACGATTGGCAGACCGTAGGTCATCCAATCCAGAAAGCCAAAGTCGGTCACTTGTGCCAGAAGGCCACTGGCGATGGCGTTTTCACCGCTGCCCATGATCGTGGCAATCGCACCGATGCTGGCGCTGTAGACAATGCCCAGGATTAGCAGAGATAGCGCACGCTGGGCCGCTTCGGGCCGGCTGATCCGCTGTGCGATTGTGATGGCGACGGGAATCAATACAGCGGCCGTGGCTGTATTTAGCACAAACATGCTGAGCGCCGCAGTGATGATCATGATGCCCAGGAGCAAACGGCGGAAGTAACCTTTGCTGGCGACGATGGCGTAGAGTGCCAGGCGTCGCGTCAAGCCGTGCTTGCGCAGGGCTTCGGCCAAGAAGAGACTGGCCAAGATCAGAAAAACGACCGGCTGGCCAAAGGGTGCAAATGCGCCAGCCGCGGTATCGATTCCCAAAGCGATCTGAGCAATTGGCACCATGAGGGCTGAAATTGGCAGTGGCGCCGGCTCCAGTGCCAAAATACTACCGGTGAAGGCAAAGAGCGCCAACGCGCGATGCCCTTCCTGAGAGAGCCCTGGCGGCGTGGGCAGCAGCAGAACAAATACAGTGATGCCGATGACGTAAAGAAAGCGACGGAGGTCAAAGACCTTACGCATCCCCGCCTGCACCGGCACCTGCAAGACCTGCAATGTCGTTCGCCGTCGCTGCAAACGGCGCTTGCTAGTGGAGGTGCGGGCGGCGGTATTGGTCGTGCGCGTCACCGTCGCAGCAGAAGTTCCATCGGCTGTCGAGTCGGTTCCGGATTGTGCCTCACTTGGATCTTTCGCTTCCTCACCATTGGCGAGCGGCGAGAGTGTGGCAGTCTGGGGCAGATCAGATTTTAGGCGCGACTTGCGTAAGCTCATAGCATTGACGGGTTCGCCCGCCTGTTTCTCTCGGCGGCAGCAGCTCGGACAGGCTGGCGAAGATTAGGCGGCATCACGAGGTATCACGGACGCACAGCGCCATACCTTCCAGCGCCGGGCCAGATTCCGGTTCGATTTCCAGCGCTTTGCGCAGCCATATTTCGGCTTCTTCACAATCAGATGGATCCTTGAAGATGTGGGCCAGCCCCAACGTATACAAATGCTCAACACGAGCCCTTTCGCCCAATAACTCGACGCCGCGTTGAAGCGCCGGCACTGTATCTTCATAGTTACGTCGCGCATAAAGCGCCATACCCAGGTGAACCTGTGCTGGACCGTAATTGGGATCCAACTCGACCGCTTGACGCAACGTACGGATGGCCTGAAGATGATCACCGACATTGTACAGGCCGAAGCCCAATGCATCCAGCGTAACGGGGGATTCGTAGACCTCAACAGCCTTGCGGTAACTCTCGTTGGCCTTTTCATACTCAAGCAGGCCAATACGATATTGACGACCCTGCTCGATGTACAGGTCATGGCGCTCGGGCGCAAGCTCTAGCGCTGCGGTATATGCTTCGACGGCTTGTTCATACTCACCCTGGCGCTCGTAGAGATATGCCTGGTTGCGCCAGGTCAAAATATGGTTGTCATCTAAAGCAAAGGCTTGATTCAAATAGTCTTGCGCGACGTCCCAGTTGCCGACATCGGTATATATCTCAGCCAGCACAGCCAACGTCTGAACGTGCTCGGGATCTACCTCCAAGGCGTCCAACGCGTGGTTGATCGCCTCCTCATAGTCACCGCGCCAGTCTTCAGCCCGGGCCAATGCCGCCAGTGCGTCGGGGTCGTCCGGAGCCAGGGCAACAGCTTCCTGCGCCATCTCATAAGCCTGCGGCACATCTTGCAGGATCAGGTAAAGCTGCGACAATGCAACGTAGGGTATCGAGCTATCCGGTTCCAGCCGGCTCATCTGGCGATAGGCGGCTAATGCACCATCATAGTCAGCCGCCGCCAGCGACGCTTCGGCGTCCGCCTGGTAGGAAGCCCCACTGCGGGTTGGAATCGGCGTCGGTTCCAGAGGCGTATCTATGATCCATGACGGTCGCTGTTCATAGAGCACGATGCCAATGATGGCAAGCAAGATCAGTGGCCAAAAACGCCATCGACCTCGCCGCCGTCGCGGCTTGTACGAACGATCAAGATACATAAGCGAATTGCAATTGGCTCCAGCGCCCAAAGCGGGGCGCAATCTATCCAAATCTTGCTCTATCCTCCTGGCATATGGTATAAGTGACGAGCAATCATCACTTCATTTGCCCTCGTAGCTCAGTGGATAGAGCACCGGCCTCCGGAGCCGGGAGCCCAGGTTCGAATCCTGGCGGGGGCGCTCCCAATACTCATCAACTTGGCGTAGTCGTCGTATCCTCGGAGGAGAGGTTCTGCGGCGTTTCGACACGCAGCTGCAACCAGAGTAGCGGAACAATCATCCCCATAAAAACCACCACACCGGCTGCCCACGAGCCCAGCGAATCTCCCAACCATCTGGCCCCTGGAATCAACCCCAGACCGTATAGAAGATAAAAAAGCAAGCCAACGATTACGGCCCACAAGATATTGTACACCAATGTGGAACGGGGCAGTGTGCGGATCTGTACGATCAGCAAGAGGCTAACAACAATCAGAATTGTAAAAAACGCAACCAGCAGGCTCAGAAGATTCACGTTGTCCAGATTTAGAACGGCCCCTGCATCGTCGGACTGCGCTACGGCCGTCGTCGGCGCTTCAATGTCTGAAGAAGGCGCATCACCCACAGAAGATTCCGCTCCTTCTACAGGCGCAACTGGCAAATCATCCAACAAGGCCAACTTGACCGTGATGGGCGGACCCGTCGACGCTTCACCGCTACGGGCCGAGATCGACAATGTGCCGCTTTCGCTCAGCAGTAGATCGCGCGAGGCGATGCCTTGGCGCGTCAAGGCTGGCTCGGCGGAAACGGCAAGATCTTTGCCCTCATATGCGATCTGGAATTCTACAGGCGTATTGTCGGCCACGAGGTTACCATTGTAGTCAATAATCGGGCCAACCTCAACGGTGACGCTGTTAGCGATATAGGCATCTTGCGACTCGAGGGCCAGGGTGGCAGTGTTGACCACGACCTGCCCGTCTACGAGGACTTGTAGAGGCATCTGTACCTGTGCATCGGGCTGAAGCCGTTCAGTCAGATTATCAAAACGCGTCCCCGAGACGCTGAGCGGCGGCGCGCCGGCCGGCACAATGCCGCGGAAAAGCGTACGAACGGCCATCTCAAGAAAAGTTGTAGAATGGCTATAAACCCCAAGGTAGGTCGAGAGTTGACTGATCTCCGTTGCATCCAGAAAGTTGGGCGCCTGAAGCGCCAGTACAACCACCTGTTTTCCTTCAACCTGTTCGCCCCGTTGACGCAAAAAGCGCTTCACAATATCACTATCGGGATCCGCGCCCGGGTCAACATTGAGCATGGCAAAGATGATCCAATCGGCGTCATCGATATCGCGCTCAATGCGGCTGAATTTGTCGTCACCAGCTGATTGATCCTGAGGCGGGGAGGGAGGAATGTTGACGGTGAAGGCAGGCTGCGGGCGATCCTGAGGGTCCGTGGCAACGGTCACGGCCTGACTTGAAGTAACGATTTCCGTGGCAGAGATCGCAACGCTTGGTTCGAGCGCCGGAATCATAACGGCGATGCCGGCGCTAGGCTCTTCATCAACTACGACCTCTTCCCCAGTCTCCAAAATCTCAGCCAGCTCCCCGAACGTATAGTTCTTGAGTTGGTCTGGCGCCACTTGCCCCGTGCCTTCCGGGCCATAAAGTTTCAGAATTATATCGCCAATCTCTTCCGGTCCCACAGAGATATCGGCGAGGCAGGTTGCGCACTCTTTGACCCACCGAAGATCGGTGAAGATCACGACCTGTTCATCGGACTGCAATGGCGGCGGCAATGTGTCGGTCACGGTCAGCGGATCGGGATAGAGAATCGTAATCGACTCTCGCGCCACCTGCTGCACAATTCGCTCCGCTTCCGACATCGCGACGCTCTCGTCGTCAAACAGGGCCAGGTCTGCCGGCGTGCTCAGAAGATCGGTCAAGACAATCGTACCGGCTGGCGGAATCTCCGTCATGGTAAGGGGGAGTGCGTCAGCACCGGCTTCGGCCACCAACATGACGCCTTCACTGACCAAACGCTCTGCTGAGGCCAAGACTTCGGCCGGATCTAACGCTAGCTTCAGCTTTGCGCGGATGATGCGCCGCACGGCATCATCAACCTGCAGGGCAAACCCAAAATCATCTGCGTAGCGTGATTGAAAAAAGGTTACCGTTTCTTCAATATTTTTCAATTCGCTGGCCCAGGTGCCATCCTTGCCAAAATAGCCCAAATAGATCATGTCATTCCCGGCCGTGAATGCATCCAACGCAGCCCGTCGAAATGGAAAATCTACCAAGGCGGGGTCATACGCGCGGCGAATTGCAGGCAGCCCCAGCGCCGTGGTCATCATCAACCCACCGTCGTCACGCCAAGTCTCCAGACCCTGCTCCTCCATAAGCATACTCAGGGCCGGAGAGAGACCAAGCGGCGGCACCCGTCCCGAGCCAGTCGGCTGATAGGCCGTGTAGCGCATATGACTGGACATGAGGGCATCGGTCCGAACCGATTGGCCGGTCAGATTGGACGGCCTCCCCCTGGTGACAGTGAGGAAAGGCGGGAGCGATTTCTGTGCCATGGTCTCTGGCGTGTCTTGAATGGTGGCGACCTCAAACACTGGCAGCCGATCGGCCGAGCCAATGCCTGGGAAATGACGGGCGACGGTCGCAACCGTCTCCGTGCTTCCCGCTTTCACGCCAGCAATATAGGCCGAACCCAGCTCACTGACCCAGAAGGCGTCGCCTCCAAAGGAAAAGATACCCAGGCTGCCGACTGCATCAGTGCGCGGTACACTATAAACGTCGAGTATGGGGCCAAGCAGTAGATTCACGCCTACCGCGGCTAGTTCGCGACCGACGATGCCGCCAACGTCATAAGCAAGTGATGGATTCCAGCCTGCCCCCAAAGTCATTTGATTGGGCAGTTCTGTAAAGTTGCGCCGCAAGGCAGTGGCCATGACATCATCGCCAAACTGTTCTACCCCGACAAATAGGGGCAATGCAGTGGCTGCGGTATCGAGTTCATCTTCATCCAGCGGGGCAAGTGCATCATCGACAGGCAACGTAGCACCGAAGGCAAGGGCCTGCAAACGGTTAGCGAGCGAGGCGACAAGGGCTGGCGTATCAGCATTCTTGGCATTGACAAAATTGCCATAGGCCGGCGTGAGCACAACGCCGCCGATGCGATATGTTTGAATTAGTTCAGCGATATCACTTTCCGGACCAGTCTCGTCACCCAGAAAATTGGTGACGAAGAGTTGCCCCACCCGATCGGCCGGTAGGAGCGTGGCGAGATAGGCTTCGACCAGCGCATCCAGGTAGCGGTCGACAAGCTCCTGTTCCGCGGGATCATCCAGTTGCCAACTGAAAGTGTCAGAGACATCTGCAGGCGGCATCAGTGGTGACTCCGATTGACTGATGGCGGCCACTGGCATGCAAAGAGGAGTACAAATAAGTAACAACGCTATCCAGATTCGCCATTGGAAAGAATTGGGGACTGGCATAATCAACCGTTTTCGCCCTGAAAAGATAGCGGGAGGAGGCATTTCAGCATGGACCCCAGTATAGCATCAACGAACGCTCACTCCGAATCGATGCCGTTCGCTGGCAAGCCCCATGCGTACAGGAAAAAATGGCCCTGCCATTTGTAGAATAAGCGGCGGAACGGATATACTTACCCTAACGTTTTGGGCTCAAGAAAGCAATATGAACATAGAAACGAAATATTCTGAAGAGTTGCATATCGATGGCGCAGAGGGGACATACCTGCCTGGCCTGAGCCATGAAGACGCTCATGCAGGGGAGGTGATGTCGACGCATGCAGCAGACGCGCCCAAACCGATCGAGGCGGAAGCTGATTCCACCGGTTTCAGTTGGCGCTTAGCGATCGGCGAAAGCCTGCAGATCGTTCTCCCTGCGTTGGTGCTGGCGACGGTCGTCCACTTTTTTCTGGCACAGGCTACAGTCGTCTACGGCCAGAGTATGGAGCCCAATCTCTATCAGCACCAGCGATTGGTCGTCGATAAGGTGAGTTTCCGGCTGCATCCGCCCCAGCGTGGCGACATCGTTGTCCTTGATCTTCCCCAAATGGATGAGATGCTGGTCAAGCGAGTGGTTGGCATGCCGGGCGAACGCATTGAAATATTCGACGGCATTGTGTACGTCAATGATGAGCCCTTGCCAGAGCCGTTCCCCCATGACTTGACGGCGTACGACATGCCGGAAATCACGCTTGCGCCACTTCACTATTTTGTGTTGGGTGATAATCGCGGCAACAGCAATGACAGCCGCTCCTTTGGCGGAATCCACCGCGACTATATTGTGGGCAGAGTCTGGCTCCGTTACTGGCCAATCAATCAGATGACAATCTTTTAGAATATGACATCCCGACGTTGGAGTAACGTCACCAAAATCATCGTCGTAGCAGCGCTGGCGATCCTGGCCATCGTTCTGCTCATCACCTTCCGCGTCATGATCATTCCCACGATCGTGGCGTTTTTGGTTGCCTTCATTTTCAGCTACCCGGTAAATTGGGTGCAGCGCCGCACCGGCTGGCCGCGTGGCATTACTGTGGGTCTGCTATATCTCATCATCCTGGCAGCGGTTGTAATCATTCCCGCGATCTTCATTCCCCGCGTCGATGTAACCGCATCGGTGAACGACACCATCACGGACCTGATCGACAGCCTGCAAAGTGAAGCCTTTGATCGCGTCATCATCATTGGCCCCTATCAGCTATCAACCAATAGCGCCTTCCAGCAGTTGGGTGATCTTCTCCAGGGGTTTGCGGTCTCTACGGGCAATCCCTTCACAATCTTTCGCAACTTCACAACCGGCGTGCTCACGGCACTCTATGTGGTCGTCCTCAGTTTCTGGATAATAAAGGACTTTCAGCGCCTACAACGTGCGACCATTGAGCGCGTGCCGAGCGAGTACCAGGAAGAGATGCGCCAAATCGGCCTGGAACTCGGCGCAATTTGGGACACCTTCCTGCGCGGTCAGATCGTTCTCGCCATCGTCGTAGGGTTTATCACGTGGATCATGCTCTCACTTTTGGGCATGCCCAATGCTGGCGGGTTGGCGCTGTTGGCTGGGTTTATGGAATTCTTGCCAACCATCGGTCCTGGCGTCAGTATGGCGATTGGGACGACCTTCGCTCTCTTCCGCGGCTCAACCTATGAATTTTTTGGCAACAACCTTACCTATGCCATTATCGTGCTCGCCGCCTATAACGTCTTAACGTGGTTCGAGAGCGCCTATCTCATTCCCCGGCTGATTGGCTCGCGTGTGCGCCTGCATCCGGCAGTAACGTTCGTCGCCATCATCAGCGGCGCGCTCTCCTTTGGTCTGCTGGGCGTGCTACTGGCGACGCCGGTCGTGGCGAGTAGTCGCGTCCTATTAGACTACGTCTACCACAAATTGCTAGACCAGAATCCGTTTGAAAGCGCCGAGGTCGGCCAACCTGCCGTCCGCATCCGCGGGCTGATTGCAGGCCGCAAGATTGAGGGGATCATCTTCGACTTGGATGGCACCTTGACTGACCTCGACTGGTATATGGCCGATAGTTTGGTCGATCGTACCACTTGGTTCAACCGGCTCGTCTCTGCCGAGCGCCGGCAGCGGATTGCCCAACGGATGATGATTGCTGGCGAAGGCAGCGTTAATTTTCTGATCAAGCGCCTGGAACGACTGGACCGTGATCGTTATCTGACCCGCTTCCAGCCCCTTTTTGACCAAGTTCGCGGCTATCCGCCGCCTGAAGAATTAGCGCTCACGGAAGAGGTTGGCGCTACGCTCAACGCGCTCCATCATCAATATAAGCTCGGGCTTGTGACCACACGACGCCGTGAGCAGGTGGATGAATTTCTGACGCGGGTCGAGCTTGACCCGAGCACCTTTGACACCATCATCGCCCGCGACGATGTGCGCAATTTACAGCCCCACAGCGAAGCGCTGCTGCTGGCAGCACAAGAAATGGGCCTGGAACCGGAAAATGTGCTCGTTGTCTGCGACACGGATGGCAGCCTGCGTTCGGGCGGGGCGGCCAACATGGCGACCAGTGGCGTACTGGGTGGCCTGAGTGACGCGGACGATTTCTCCAGTGCAGACCTTGTCCTCTCCACGCCTGGAGAATTGACCGACTGGCTCTAGCCATGATGACCTGGCGCAGAGTTCTGCAGGTGGCCCTGATCCACGTTGGCGTTTCGATCACGGTTGTGCCGGTGACGAGCACGCTGAACCGCGTTATGATTGCGGATATGGGCTTTCAGCAACACTGGTCGCGGCCCTGGTTGCTCTCCCTTATCTGCTCTCCCCCCTGCAAGTCGCGGTCGGGAATCATGCCGATACGCATACCCTGTGAGGCCGCAGGCGTTCTCCATGGATCGTCATTGGCGGGCTGATGGCTTCCTTTTGCAGCTATTTTGCCGCCCATGCCGCCTACCGGCTCTACGATGAACTTCCGCTCAGCCTGGTAATCGCAGCTGGTTCATTTGTGGTATGGGGCGTGGGGGTCAACATCGCGTCAGTGAGTTACCTGTCACTGGTTACAGACCTTACGGAAGGTCAAGAAGGTTGGCGGAGTCGCGCCATCAGCGTGATGTGGACGGCCATGATCCTCTCCACCATCGTCATTAGCATCCATGCACACGATGTCCTCCTGGAGCCCTATGGAGCTGAAACGCTGGGAATGACCGCATCGCAAACTTCACGCCTCACCGCAGTCTGGGGCGTTGGCGTCTTCACTACGCTGACAGTCGGCGTGCCCATCATGCGGCGGCTAGGAAAAAAGCGCAGCGCAAACCTGGGCGCGTGCCTTACCGCGATTGCCTTTGCCTGCATTATTGGTTCGGGCCTGGCGGGCAACGTCAATGCCTTCATGGCGTCGGTCCTCGGGCTTGGACTGGGCGGCGGCTTGATGACCGTTAGCAACCTGAGCTTCATGCTTGACATGACGGTGCCCCAAGCGGCCGGGCTCTACTGGGCGCGTGGGGTGTGGCCAATTTGGCGGGTCAGGCCCTGGGCAGCATCGCCAGCGGCCTGTTGCGCAACGTCATGTTGGGGATTACCGGCAACGCGCTGGCCGGATACGTGACTGTGTTTGGTCTGGAAATCGCCGGGTTGCTGTTGGCCATGTGGCTCTTTCGTACTATCTCGGTGGCAGAATTTCGCGAGGCAGCAGATCTCCATTTGCATGATGCGCTTTCACTGGCATAAGCTTGCAGCCATTGCGCTCAACGTAGCGGATCACTACGGAAGCAAGGCAACAGTTGCGCCGGCCCAAGGCATGCTATCATGTTGCGCGCTATTTTCGGACACCACGCCAGAGACTGACTCCAGGCATGCAGCCGACACGATTTGATTGAGTGTAAGACAGAAACTATGGTCAAAATTCTAATTAGTTATGATATGCAGGACGGACAAGAGGAAGCCTGCCAGGAGTATCTGGCCAACAAAGTCGCGCCGCTCTTGGCGCGTAAAGGCTTTAGCCTCAATGATGTCTGGTACACCATGTGGGGCGACTCACCCCAGATCCTTGGCGGCGGTGAAGTAAATAGTCTGGATGCCGCCCGCAGCATCTTTCTTTCCTCCGAGTGGGACGAAATTGAAGAAGAGCTGGAACCGATGACGCACAACTTCAGGGTGCGGATCTTCCGTCCGGAGGACGAATGACAGCGAGAGAGGACGCTACTCTGCCTCAATCCACCGCGCCTGCGCTCGGATCCTCAGCGGAATCCGCACGCTCCGTGCTGCCAGCAGAAGAAAAACCACTGGCGCTAGTCGTCTTTCTGGAAAATGTGGGGCACGTTTTGGGTCTCAATCTTCCACACTGGACCATGCGCGCGATTGACTATGTGACTGAAGAGTATGCCAAAATCCTGCTGCACGTCCACGGCGCCTATCGGCGCTACGATCGCGTCGTCATTTTGGAGGATGCCGATGCCAATGGCCCTGCTTTGACGAATGCACTGGTCGATTGTAGCCGCACCCATCGCGTGGATGTGCTGCTGCTCGTCCACGGTCATGAAGGGAAGCTCGTCGGCCATGAAGGCAAAGTCATGGTCGGCATGGAAACCTTCCTCCCTCTGCTGATCGCCTATCGACAGAACCCCGGCCTGCTAGATATTCGCGCGGTCTATGGGCTCAATTGCCATGGCGCAACTTTGGCATCGATGTGGATCGAACTTGGTGCAGAGGTTGTCAACGGCGCCGCCGGGGTCAACTGGTTTCCTGAACCCAGTCTCACTGTCTTTCTACACAACTGGCTCAAGGGCAATAGCTTTAGCGATGCAGTCCAGAAGAGCAACCGCCGTGCAGATCGCGTTTGGCGGACTATCTTGCGCAACAAGCCTGACCAGCCGCCCCATCCGTGGATTTCCTCTAGTCGCCAAATCGTCTACGGGCGACGTGATATTTCTATCGATAGCAAAACGAACCCGGAAGCACTCACATAAAAAACTGGCCGTGATCGGTTGATCATGGCCAGTTTGATGAACTTCTTCAATTTTGCGCACGGATTCTTGCCGAGCGCATCAGTTCTTGGTGCTACTTCGTCGTCTTGGCGTACACAATTTCGTAACTAGTGTGGATGCCGCGGAAGCGATCCTCGATACTGCCCATACCTGCGCCCTGGACCACCTCGCTCGGCAATCCTTCAACCTTCACGCTATACGCATATCCGGCCGCATACATCTGAAAATTGAAGCCTAGGTCCGGCGGCGCCTTATCCTCGACATTACCTGTATGACTGCCATCACCCCAGAAAACCGTGACTGGCTGTCCTACCACGCGACTCCCGCTTTCATCCAAAGTATCAACGTAGATGTGATGCTTGCCGCCCGATTCTTTCTCATTCAGGAAACGCGCCTCAACGACTCGCCAGTACTGTTCACCCGGTTGTACATTCGCAGGGATAACGTTGATGCCCAGCTGGTCTAAGCGGCCATCCCAGGCGACAGGCAGCGCGGCTGCAGCTTCAACCACCGGCTCCGGCTCAGCCTCCTGGACAACGGGGGCGGCCGCGACCTGCTGAACAACAGGCTGTGGTGTCGGCGTATTCGTCGGCAGAGGCGTCGGCGTAATGGTCGGCGTGGCCGTAGGAATCGGCGTGCTGGTGGGGAAAGGCGTGTAGGTTGGCGTGGCCGGCACCTGCTGGTCGACCAGTGCGACTGCCTGTGCCAAGGCGTCGTCCATCGCGGCGACTTGGAAGCTACCGATACTGTAAACGGCATCGATTGCACTATTGCTCGGCGCGACCGGGTCGGTCGCCATCCCGGCTCCACTCAGCATGCGATTCATGGCCATGGGCGCTGCCACGACAAGTAGATAGCCGAGCAGAAGCAATAATACGATCAATTGCACTTTGGCCAGCGTGTCTAGATCGCGGAACCAACGAATCGGCCCTCGGCGTGAGCTGCCGGCATCTTCCAGAGGCACGGGCTGCGGTGCTGCGTAGGCTGAAGCCTGGGCCATTCCCGGCCCGGCCGCGGCATACTCTGGGAAGGGTACGCCTGGCTGTTCACTCATACGCTGGCTGAGAATGCGGCTGATGTTGATCGCCAGGCTTGGGTGTGCGGCGAGGAGAAGATTAAAGTCCTCTTTGCTCAGCGTCCATACGTCAGCATCGGTCTCAGCAACTGCACTTGAGTTATGAGGCTGATTGCTCAGCAGCGCGCGCTCGCCGAACGCTTCGCCTGGTCCCAGAATCCAACTGCCACCGCTCAACGGCTGGATGCGAATCTGTCCTTGCTCCAACAAGAAGAGATGCTCTGCCGGGGCGCTGGCACGAAAGATCTGTTCGCCGGCCCGGAAACGATTCGGCTCCAGATGTTGCGCGATCTGGCTTAGTTCAGCATCATCCAGATCAGCAAAGAGCCGGAAGGCGCGAATATGATCCAGGTTACCGCCATTGGCTCCCGCAGTAGACAGTCGCGTGGCCAAACCAGCGCTAAGCGCTTTGCCGATTGCGGGATACTGCTGGGTCAGTGCATCCAGGTCGGCTTTATGTAGCGTCCATAGGTTGGTATGGCGCGTAGACGTAGCGTCCTCAGTTCGCAACTGACCGCTTACGAGGCTCAACTCGCCGAAATAGCCATCAGGGCCAATCCGTGCTAATTCCTCCAGAATGCCAGCCGCGTTTTCGGCCGCCAGCTCTACCTCACCCGTTTCAATGAGATAGACGGCATCGCCGGTTTCGCCCGTGCGATAAACTCGCTCGCCCGCAGCAGCATGCTCTAACCGCATGCGCTGGGCAATCGCCTGGAGCGTCTGCGGCGGCAGTTCGGCAAAGATGGGCATTTGGGCCAAACGCATGACGGCCCGGGCCTGATCAGGACGGCTAAGCGGTGCGTTGACGCTGCTGCTCAGCTGACGGCGCAATCCCGGATGCTGACTGTTAAGCGCCTGGAATTCCTCGGCCGAGAGCGTCCATAAAAAGGCGTTTGCCTCAGCTACGGCGCTATTGGTATAGGGTTTGCCAGTCAACAGCGGCGTTACGCCAAGCAACTGGCCTGCGCCAATCGTTGAAGTCTCTTCGACGCTGTTGGCGGTATCCGGCTGTAATTCGACCGTACCCTCTTCCACAAGAAAAATGCCGCGTGACGGTTCGCCAGCATGATAGAGCACATCACTATTCGCCGAAGTCTGCGCCCGTAACTTTGCCGCTACAGCTTCCAGGGTATGTCGCGGCATACCCTGAAATTCAGGGGTTGCACCCAGCGTTTGCACCAGGTAATCCTGCATCTGTGCAATCTGACTGCCAAAGTTCTGGCCCAGCTTAATGCCGATAGCAGGATGGTTGAGCACGACCTCGCGCAGGTGCTGATCAGACAGGAACCAATACGCCAAATCGGAGACCGCCGTCGCCGTCAGCTCGTGGCGACCGTGACGGAAGAGACCGTCTTCACCAAGGACACTACCGGGGCCAAGGGTCGCCAACGTCGCGCCGCTACTTGTCGTCAAGCGAACAAAGCCCTGACCGATTAGGTAGAGAGCTTCTGAGGGGTCACCAGCCTCAAAGAGCAGCGTGCCTGCGTTTGCAGTGCTGGCTTCAAAGCCTTCCCCAATAATTTTCTGTTCATCTTCGCTCAGCCCTGCAAAGAGCGGGGCGAATTGTATGAACTCTTCTTTCACAAGTTTCCTCCCAGGCGGCACGGGACATTGGATTGAACGATTCTATCAACCGTGCACACTGTTGTACAGTGTAGAATTGTTCGCCTTTTTTGCCAAGATAGAGCAGGATCGGTAACGCGTTTCTCGCAACAGGAAACCATACGTTCCGCCTACAAACAGTCAACGCTCAGCGCAACCGCTTAATAATTGCGCTGGAACGTGGCTTCCCAACTATGATGCCCTTGACAGCCGTATGAGCTATAGAAGACGTCACAATCAGCCGAGTCTGAGCAGTAGCCGCCTGCAATCAACGTATCTTTGTCGATATCACGCGAACGAGTGGTGAAGCCCTCAGCGCGGTCGCTGACCACGTCACGACCGTCATCGTTGCGCAACACAAAGAAGCCTTCGCCGCTGCCATGCAGGTCGTACTCAATGATGCCATCGCCCTTCCCCTGATCGCCGGTCACCAAGACCTCGCCCACATAGATTCCTTGAAGCGCCACACCATTAAGCCGAATACCATTGGCGTCGATGACGTTGATGCGCAGGAGATGCTGTCCAGCACAGCTGCCGTTTTCATCTTTAGACCACATACGGCGTTCAACAAGGCGAAACTGCGGTTGCCCAGACGCATCGGCTGCCGGCGGCTCGGCTTCTGGTGGCGCTGCTTCTGCTTCTGCCGGCGCGGGCTCGGCTTCGGCCACCGGTGCGGGTTCGGGCGCGGCCGTCGGTGCGGGCAGCGGCGGAATGTCGGCTGCTACGGCAATCGCGTCAAAGCTACCGACCTGTTCGACCAATTGCCCATAGACCCAACCCAACTGGCCATTGTCCAATTCGACCTGCCACCAGTCGCCGGCATCATTCTTACCGACCACAACATACTCTTCATTCTCATCGAAGAGATCGACAATTTCATACGCGGTATCAGGCCCGCTACGCACATTCATGCTGAGCGTAGCGCGCACAATGGGCTCAACGGACGGCACCTCTGTCGCGGTTGGTTCCGGCAGAAGTGAGTCCGGCGCTTCTGCATCAGCGCTTTCATCTTCCCCGACCTGGTCAAGCCCTTCCTCGGCACTGTCTGTGGCAGAATCTGCAGCAGATTCAGTGGTCGTTGGTGCAGATTCATCGCCATTACTGGTCGATTCTCGCGGCGACGCCGACGTCACGCCGGCCTCCTCATCTGCCGGCGCAACCACCACTTTGGCCGGACCGACCAAGGCGGGTGCGGCCTCAGCAGCTGCGGCCAGCCCCTGAATCAGATTATTCTGCAGAGCGTATGCATCAATCGTAGCCGAATCCAAGCCAAGTGCGTCGGTCAACTGCACCAAGGCGGCAGACAAGTCTGGATCTGCACCGGCTGCAATCGTGGTCTCTGCAACATAGACCAGCCATTGCTCGTCATTGGCCACATCTATCTCACTAACTCGCTGGCGCGCCTCATCCAAATTGCCGCTGGCTGCGAAATCACGGGCAATCTGATGGGTCTGCTGGAGCAGGGCCTCATCGTTCTCAGCTGACTCCTCCGGTCCGCACGCAGACAAAAGCAAGAGCGAACAGCACAGAGCCAATAGCAACAGCCTGGCCGGGCGTCTCATGATCTGAGTGTGGAGTGGAGAAAGCGGGGTGAGGAGAAAAGAAGGGTACGTAATTTGTGAATGTAAGTAGCGTATTGTCATCATCCGGTTTCGCCTAATGCCTGTTCCTGTTATAATCCTGCTACACCAACGCACGGCCGAGCCAAACAGTTTCAATAGGTGCGTACGCCCTGTCAAGCGGGCAGGAAAGCAAAGATAACGGGCATTAGAACAAAGGTCAGGAACAACAGTTCAATTTCTGTACGGGTCACTATATCTAGTGCCGAAGGTGGGACTCGAACCCACACGGGTTTCCCCACACGAGTTTGAGTCGTGCGCGTCTGCCAATTCCGCCACTTCGGCTTGGATTTCATCTGCTGAGTATACTGATTGCGTGCAAAAACGTCAAATGATCACCGGTTTCAGCAACAATTTGACCCATCAATTGACCATTCGGCGGATTCCTGCAGACATGGCGGATCTCGACGAATCTGTCGAGAAGATTTGGCTGTGGCTGACAATCAATTTGGGCCTGTGATCGTTTATTATCCAGCTGAGATCTTGAGTACAGACTATCTAAGTGCAACCGAAGAAGAGGCTGCGATTGAGCAAGCGCTCAATCAAGACCTGAATGCGTTTAATCAACTGGTGGAAGCCTATCAAAGGCTGGCCTTCAGCGTCGCCTATCGCATGTTACAAGATGAAGACCGAGCCGCAGACGCGGTCCAGGATAGCTTCATCAAGGCATTTCGTGCGCTGCACACCTTTCAAGGCGGCAGTTTCAAAAGCTGGCTCATGCGCATCGTCACCAACACCTGCTACGATGTGCTGCGAGCTCAGAAACGACGCGCCACCGACAGTTTGGATGAACTGCCGACAACCGCCCAGTACGCGCCCTACTTAACCGATCCAACCGAAAGCCCCCATGAATATGCCGAGCGCATGGAGCTCAACCAGGCCATTGAAGCCAATATTGCCAAACTGCCCGAGGATCAGCGCCTGGCCGTATTGCTTTGCGATGTGCATGGCTATAGCTATGAAGAAATCGCTGAGATTACAAACATCCCGATGGGGACAGTTAAGTCGCGTATCAGTCGCGGGCGTGCACGGCTGCGCGAGCTCTTGCTCACCCACCCGGAACTATTGCCATCCGCTTTCCGTCCTAATGCATAAGTCTTTCGTCTGATTTTGGTCCGGTGGGTACTGAATGATCGTACGGTACTCACGCCGTCATGTACTTGCGAACTGCGCTCATGAATTCGTCGTATCACAACTCTGTAACCGACGAGATGCTGTCGGCCTATATTGACGGTGTCACAACCGTCCAGGAAACAGCGCTGATCGAAGCCGCGCTAGCTGAAAGCAGCGAAGTGGTCTGGCGGTTGAATTCGATGCAGCACACGGTTGCCCTACTCAATCAATTGCCCGAGCTAGAGCCGCCGCATTCTTTCGCCCTTACGGAAGCCATGGCTGCCATCCCGCTGGCAAATCAGGCGATTCGTACACAACCGGCAGCAGAATCAGTCGGTTTGTGGCAGGCAATCCAGGATTTCTTCCAGACCGGCAATCCATTGATCCGCAATTTTGCGGCCGCCAGCTTTGCAGCATTTCTTATCTTGGTCGGTCTTGGGGCCGTCACCGGTGAACCGGTGGTCCCGAGCGAGACCATAACCGTCTTGCCGGCCGGCAGTGCAATGGTCGCGGATGGCCCACAGACCGAAATGGCCGAGTCATCAACGCAAGTTGCCTTACGTACGACGGTTGCAGAAGCCCCTCCTGCAGCGGCTGAAGGCGGAGCTGCGCCGATGATGGCCGAGGCGCCGCCGGCGGCGGCGAGCGCAATGAAAGAAAGTGCTGGGGACGAAGAAGAGCGGGCCGCGATGCCCATGGCTGAAGCGCCGGCGCAAGCCAATGCAGCATCAGCGCCCGCGACAGCCAGTGGGGAGGCAGCCAGTGGGGCAGCCCTTGAGCTGGAAGCGGCAGCAGCCCCGATGGCGGATCCATTGGAGGCCCCCATGGCGGCAGACGCTGCTTCGGCAGACGCTGCTTCGGCACCCGCAGCGCGAGCAGAGGCGCCACCGTCAGCCGCACAGCCAAATGGGCAAGCTATGCCTGCTGAAAGCGAGGCCGTTGCGGAAAGCGTAGCAATCGAAGAGGCAGCCGCTGTAGAGACTGGCATTCAAGAGACGGATCCTCCAGTCAATGAATCAGAACGCTCCGCGCTTTGGTATTGGGCCCTGATTTCACTCGGACTGGCTGGACTCTTTGCTGTGTTCTGGCTGATCAGCCGCAACAACTACGCCCCCGCGATCTGAGCGTCGCGCTATTGCTCCATCATCCGTCTCCAAAAACTTTCCAGATATCGATCAACTCGCAGCTTGTCGGAGAGATCAATAAGATAGGCCGCGGATTGCGCGGATTAGGCTGAAACAGCTGGATTTTCTTAGCTTTTTCCGCTTGAATCTGTCAGATCCGCGCAATCCGCGGCCTATTCATACTATCCAATCCCAGTCCATCCGCCGTCTATCTGACGACGGGCTGCCCCATTTTTATTTCCGTTGCAACCAAACCCATTGCACCCAAAGTAGAGCGATCATGCCCGAACTGCCTGAAGTCGAGACCTATGTCCGCGAGTTAGCGCCAGCGCTCAGCGGCCGCACAATCGTTGGGGCTGAGGTACGTTGGCCGCGCACCATTGCCGCGCCGGCTGCGGAAGCCTTTGCGGACGCGGTCGCCGGCCAACGATTCGAACGCTTTGGCCGGCGCGGCAAGTACATGCTCTTCGGTCTCGCTAGTGGTGACACGCTCATCGTTCACCTGCGTATGACGGGCAAGCTTCACCCCTATGCCGGCGACGCACCGACAGACAAGCATACCCATGTCTTATTCGATTTGGACGACGGAAGACGGCTTCACTATCATGACACACGCAAATTTGGCCGGATTTGGCTGGTAGCCGATCCGAGGCCTGTATTGGCCAAACTTGGGCCTGAGCCCTTAGAGGATGAATTTTCCAGTGCAGGGTTTACAGCGGCATTGGCCAACCGCAAGGCAGCCATCAAAGCCCTCCTCCTTGATCAAAGCATCGTTGCAGGAGTGGGTAACATTTATGCGGATGAGGCGCTCTATCTGGCAGGAATTGAACCGGCTCGACGGGGCGGCGAGTTGCGCGAACAGGAAATCGAGCGCCTGCATCGCGCGGTCCAAACAGTGTTGCGACGCGGAATTGAGTATCAGGGCAGCAGTCTAGGGGGCAGCAGTCTGCAAAACTATGTACGACCTGGCGGTGAAAAAGGCGGCTTTCAAGAAGAATTCAACGTCTTTCGACGCACCGGGCAACCTTGCCCGGCGTGCGGTACGCCAATCGAACGCATCACCATCGCGCAACGGAGCACGCACTTCTGCCCGTACTGCCAGCATTAGGGGCGCTGAGATTTCGGGCGTTTGCCCTCTTCAAACTGCCGGCGCAGGTCAGCTTCGGCTTCGTCAGCCGCTCTTTGACCATCGCTCAGCGCTTTGTCGACGCGCGACTGATAGCCCTTGTCGTAGACGGTTTCATTGGCTGGACCAAATAGGTAGCTGACAGCCATGCCCGCTGCTGCCCCCAGCAACGCACCGATGATGAAATTCGATGTTCTGCCCATCTAGAATCTCCTTATCGCTGACAGCGATTTCTACAAATTGGCTGCCTGTTGAGTCGCCTGCTGATAGATTGAACGCGGATATGCCGGAATGAGGCGGATTTGTACTGATCTTTTCCTGCTACTGCCTGCGCGGATACGCCTGATCCGTCCCAACTGTATTCCATTCCGTTGACGCCTGAATACCTGAGTAGAGGCCATTTTGGTCAGGATTATAGCGCAGATGTCTTTGATCACAACAACCAATCAAAAGGGGGAGCGACTGAGATAGCCGCTCCCCCTTTTTCGTCCCTGCTTGATTCGCCTGGATGCCGGCGTCAATTCCGGCAACTCTGCTACTTGCTGACAGACCCGTCAACAATAATCACGTCCTGCGACTCGGCCGCGCGCTTGGCCACATCCACCGGGCTTTCTTGGGGAAGAAGCACGCCTAGCGCCAAATAGACCACCACGCCGAGGCCGATGCTGCCAACGCTGAGCGCAGCCCAAATCAGGCGGACCAGGTTGGCATCAATCCCCAGCCATTCACCGATGCCGCCGCAGACGCCCAGGACAATCCGGTCATCCGTGCTGCGCTTCAGCGGAAAGCTCTGGCGTGCCGAAGCAAAGCTATTGCGCACTTGATCACTCGACGGCACCTTGCCGTCGGTGCTGGAGCGAACCTTGTTGGTTACGTCATCCACATCACCGCGCCAGTTGCGGCCGCTGTTGCGCAGCAAGAGCCAGCCTGCGCCGATGAGCAATGCCGGCCAGAAGAGCACGCTCAGCACCGACCACGCAGCCGACCAGAGGCTGGGCAGAATGCCCACATTGGCCAGGAACCAGAGGCCGCCCAAAGCGATGAGCAAGTAGGCCGTGCGCGCCAGCGTCTTGTCGTTGAGCTGGATTGCGGCCGGCTGAATCTGACCTTCCGCCCGGGTGCCCACGGGGAGGAGCGCCCAGAGTGCGATGTAGGCGAGCACGCCGCCACCGCCAGTAATGAGGGTCAGAATAATCCAGGCGATACGGACCAGCGTCGCATCAATGCCCAGGAAATCGCCTACGCCGCCACAAACGCCGGCCACAAACTTATTCGTTGGGCTACGATAGAGCGTGCGGGGATTCGCCTTGGTTTCTCCATTGTTATCAGCGCTGGCATCAACCGTCTCGGTGACATCATCCGCCTGTTCATTGCGATCAATCTTGATGACCTCAGTCTCAATCGTTGCAGTTTCCATAGTTTCGTTCTCCGATTTCATACTCTTTGCAAATACGCCAGCGGTACGATTGTGCCAACTTTGCGTCGTTCCGGCTGATTCACTCACGTTACCTGCGTGTCGCAGGCATTTTCATGCTCACTTATGCAACATTACGAGGCGCAAAGAAAAAGGTTGCAAGATTTCCAGAAATTCTTGATTAGACGCAAGAATCGGGTGGGCAGCAGGCCGGATTTCATCTACAATCTGCGCAGCACGATCTGTTGTTGACCGCAAAAGAGGGACGGAACCCGATCACTCTGGTACAGCCCGGCGTGCAAACCGCGTCAGAAATCCGGCAGACTTACCTCTGGTTGGAACTGTGTAAGGATTTCTGTCGGGATTCACTAGCGCGTCCCCCTGCCAGATTTGGGGCGCGATTAGTATTCAGGCACTCAGGAGAGAAAAACCGATGAGCGAGATCGTTCAGTCACAAAATACATCGCCTCAAGACTACGAGCGCATCGCCAGCGCCATTCGCTACTTGACGCGACACTACAATGAGCAACCGAATCTAGATGAGGTGGCAGCCCATCTTAACCTGAGCCCTTATTATCTCCAGCGCCTCTTCCGGCGCTGGGCCGGAATCAGCCCCAAACGCTTTGTCCAATACTTAACGATAGAGCATGCCAAAGCGCTCTTATCCGATTCTCACTCAGTCCTCGACGCGGCCCACGCCAGCGGTCTGTCAGGCCCCGGACGTCTTCACGACCTTTTTGTCGCTGTAGAAGCCGTAACGCCCGGCGAATACAAGCAACAGGGTGCGGGCATCCACATTGATTATGGCTTTCATGCGACTCCCTTCGGCGAGTGTCTCATTGCAGTCACCGATCGCGGCGTCTGCGCTCTCCTCTTTGTCGAGGAAGACCGAGCCACGGCAATGGCCCAGCTACGCACACAATGGGCGCGCGCCGAGCTAGAAGAAACGCCGACGCGCACGCAGCCATCCGTCGACCTCATCTTCCCTCATCAGACAGACGACGCAGAAGAAGGGGGTAGCCAGCGTAGCGTCACGCTACTTCTACGCGGCACAAACTTTCAGGTCAAAGTGTGGGAAGCGCTACTGCGCATCCCCAGCGGTGCGCTGACCACCTATGGCCATATCGCCCAGGGGATCGGGAAGCCGACTGCAGCCCGGGCCGTGGGTCAGGCGGTGGGAGCGAATGCCATTGCCTATCTCATCCCTTGCCATCGCGTTATTCGCGCCAGCGGTGAGATTCGTGATTACCGATGGGGCAAGACGCGCAAGCAGGCCATGCTGGGCTGGGAAGCCGCCCATCGCGATCATCAACAAGCCCAGGAAGAAGAGATTGCAGCCTAGCCGGTGGCGGCGCAGATGTGCCGCCGCTGCAGGCTGGGGTCAACACAGAAAAAATCCATGGTTGCCAAGCCATTTCCAGCTATGCTATACTAGCTGCCATGTTGGGTTCCTCCACGTCGAAAACAAAAAAATCTAATTCCATTTTCTGTTCGACCCAAAGGAGAAAAACGTAAATGGCAAGTGTAACCTATGAACACGTCTACAAGCGGTTTGGGGACGTCGTCGCCGTCAACGATCTAAACATTGAGATCGAAGACAAGGAGTTCCTGGTCTTCGTAGGCCCCTCCGGCTGTGGGAAGACGACGAGTCTACGCCTCTTGGCAGGCCTGGAAGAGATCAGCGAAGGCCAGATTTTAATTGGCGATCGCGTGGTCAATGACGTACCGCCCAAAGATCGGGACATCGCCATGGTGTTCCAAAGCTACGCGCTGTACCCGCACATGACTGTCTACGACAACATGGCCTTTGGTCTCAAATTGCGCAAGACGCCCAAGGATGAAATCAATCGTCGCGTGACGGAGGCCGCCACCATTCTGGATATTGAACATCTGCTGGATCGCAAGCCCAAGCAGCTCTCTGGTGGCCAGCGCCAACGTGTAGCCGTGGGTCGCGCCATTGTGCGTGAGCCCGCCGTCTTCCTCTTTGACGAGCCGCTTTCGAACCTGGACGCCAAATTGCGCGTGCAAACTCGTGCGCAGTTGACCCGCCTGCATCAGCGCCTGCAGACCACTTTCATCTACGTGACCCACGATCAGGTAGAGGCCATGACGATGGCCAGCCGTATCGCCGTCATGAAAGATGGTATTCTGCAGCAGATCGATTCGCCGCAGCAGCTGTATGATCATCCCAACAACGTCTTTGTCGGTGGCTTTATCGGCAGCCCAAGCATGAACTTCTTCGATGCCACGCTCGTGGAAAGCGACGGCAAATTGGAGATCAACTCGAGCGGCTTCCGACTGGAAGTACCGGCCGAGAAGGCGGAGCAGTGGCGCCCCTACAAGGGTCAAGAAGTGATCTTCGGCATTCGCCCGGAAGACATTCACTCCAAGGAATTTACGCCGCCCGGCATCCTCGAGTCTGACATGACCGCCAAGGTTGACGTGACCGAGTTGATGGGCAATGAGATTTTCCTCTACTTGCTCACTTCCGACGATAAGTCCTTCATCGGTCGTGTGGATCCGCGCGTGAAGGTTGAGCCGGGTGACGAAGTTGAGCTGGCCATTAACATGGCAAATGCCCACATCTTCGATACCAAGTCTGAATTGGCGCTGGCTGAATAACCATCCCGTTTCATCGCACCAAAACAGCCGGACCGGCTTATGCTGGTCCGGCTGTTTTTATGCTACACTCAAAGACGTTTCGACTATTAAATTCGCAACTAGTTGGCGAGGAGTCATATATGTCTGTTTTTACTGAATTTGATCTCATGCGCGACCTTCACATCGACGGTGATAAGATCGTGCTCCTGGTATTGGACGGTTTGGGCGGTCTGCCCATGGAGAGCGGCGGCAAAACGGAGTTGGAGACAGCCAACACGCCGAATCTCGACCGCCTGGCGGCCGAAGGCAGCACCGGCCTCAGTACGCCCATCCGCGAAGGGATTGAGCCTGGCAGCGGACCGGCCCATCTCAGCCTCTTTAGCTATGATCCCGTTCACTATGAGATCGGTCGTGGCGTGCTGGAGGCGTTAGGTATCGGCTTCGATCTCGGCCCCAACGACCTGGCAGCACGCGGCAATTTCGCCAGCGCTGATGCCGATGGCATTATCACTGACCGCCGCGCCGGGCGCATCTCCACGGAAGAATGCATCCGCCTGACCGAAAAACTCCAGGCGGCTACGGGCGACGCCCTCCCGGGCTACGAAGTCTTTGTCGAGCCCGTAAAAGAGCATCGCTTCGTTCTGGTCATCCGCGGGGAGGGGTTAGGCGGTCATCTCACGGAGACAGATCCGCTGCAAACCGGCAAACTGCCCCTGCCCGTCACCGATGTGAGCGGCTCGCCGGAGGGCGTTCGTACTGCGGCACTGGTGAATGAATGGGTCGAAAAGGCGCGCGCGGCGCTGGCCGATGAGCCGGTGGCCAACAGCCTCAATCTACGCGGTCTGGCCAGCGACCCGGGGTTGCCCCGCTTCCCCGAAATCTACGGGATGCGTGCAGGCGCCATTGCGGTCTATCCCATGTATAAGGGCGTAGCCCAGTTGGTGGGCATGGATGTCGTCGAATTTGAGGGCGATCGCCCCGAACACGAAATCGATGCGCTTGAAGAAGCGTGGGACGACTATGATTTCTTCTTCATTCACATCAAAAAGACCGACAGCTACGGTGAAGACGGCAACTTTGATGCCAAAGTCCACGAAATCGAAGTGGTCGACGCGTTGATTCCACGCATTCTGGCCCTCAAGCCGGGGGCGCTCATCGTTACGGGCGATCACAGTACACCGGCCAAGCTACGCAAGCATAGCTGGCACCCCGTGCCGACCCTGCTTTGGAGCCCCCAGGCAATGCCCGATCAGGCACAGAGCTTTGGCGAGCGCGCCTGCGCCAGTGGCCACTTCGGCGTCTTCCACGCCACCCATCTGATTCCCCAGGGTATGGCCCATGCCGGACGGCTCAAGCGCTTTGGTGCGTAGGGTGTCGATTGCGGGTTGATGATTGCGGGTTGATGATTGCGGAGTGCGGATTGAAAGGCGGGGGCTGGCGCTGAATTGACTGTCAGTCCCCGTCCATTGCCAGATATGATGGACCTTACGGAACGGATTGATGTTGCAGCGAAATGGTTGGCCGGCGCGCGGCGGGTCCTTTGCCTGACCGGCGCCGGCGTGAGCGCGGAATCGGGCATTGCCACCTTTCGGGACGCCCAGACGGGGCTCTGGTCCAGGTTCGACCCTCAACAGCTCGCCTCGCAGGATGGGTTTGCGGCTGATCCGGGTCTGGTCTGGCGCTGGTACATGGACCGGCTGTACTGGGTCGATGACTCGACGCCAAATTCGGGGCATGAAGCGCTGGCTGAGCTGGAGGCGCTCTTGCCTTCCTTTACGTTGGTAACCCAGAATGTCGACAACCTACACGAGCAGGCCGGCAGTACGCGCGTGCTGCATATTCATGGCAGCATCGCTCATTTCCGCTGCAACCGCTGCGACGTTGTTCACACGCTAACCGCGGACGAACGAGAGGCGCCACTGCCGCCACGCTGCATTGCTTGCGGCGGACCCGTGCGGCCGGATGTTGTCTGGTTCGGGGAGACGCTGCCGCAGGAAGTGCTCAGTGAAGCTTGGGCAATGGCCCAGCAGGCCGATGTTGCGCTTGTAGTCGGCACGAGCGGCGTGGTCTATCCTGCTGCCCAACTTCCCTACGTTGCGCGCGACGCCGGCGCATTCCTCATCGACATCAACCCCGAGCCCAGCGATATTTCACAGATCGCCGATATCTACCTCCAAGGACCCAGCGGCGAAATTGGTCCGCGCCTGGCGGAAGCCACCCGGCAGCGGATCGTCGGAGCGTAGCGGCCGCGGTGCTGATCTCTTTTTCCTCACCTGCTGTGAGCCAGTTGTGTGCTGGTCTTTGTCACCCGCATGGAAGCGAAGCTGAAGACGCTACCGGCGCGTGACTTCTGCTAAAGCGTTCGTCCCGTGCACACATGGGCGTGTGCACTGAGCGGTTACGGGCATCGAAATTAGTGATCCGGTACTGGCGTCAGTTCCGGCAAAAATCGGGCCCGTGACCCGTATGCCGATTTCTGTCAGCATACGGGCCACGGGCCAGCCCAAAGGAGAATACCCTATCGGTTGTGCGGGTCTGCCCCGCCTACGTGACGCTTCTATTTGGGGGCGAAGCGCTCATAGTTGCCGGCATTCTCCGGCGTTAGCAGCACCATGTCGATCGACTGCTTCTCAGGCAGATCGGTCGAGCCGTTCTGGATGTAGGCGTCGGCCTGGATCACGGCCTGGGTCGCCATCTCCGCCACCGGCTGCAATGCCGTTGCGTCCAACTCGCCGGCCACGATTGACTGAATCGCATCGTCGCTGCCGTCGAAGCCGACCACGAAGACATCGTCACGACCAGCGGCCAGCAGCGCAGCCTGCGCACCCAGCGCCATGGTGTCGTTGCCCGCAATCACGCCCTGGATGTCCGGGTTCGCTTGAAGGATCGTCTCCATCACGTCGAAGCCCTCGGTCTGACTCCAGTTGGCCGTCTGCTGCGCCACCATCTCCAGGTCGGGGAACTCGTCGATGACATCGTGGAAGCCCTGCGAGCGTACGGCAGCATTGGTGTCGGACTCCTTGCCCGTCAGCTCCACATACTGGCCCTCTTCGCCCATCAGCTCGACGAAGTACTCGCCGGCTAGCGTTGCGCCCTGATAGTTGTTGGAGACAATCTGGGCAACCGCCACGCCGTCTTGGGTGATCTCACGATCGACCAGGAAGCTGGGAATGCCGGCATCGGCGGCCTTCTGCACCGCGGCGATGGAGGCGTCGGCCCCGGCGTTGTCCAGAATGATTGCGGCCGCGCCCTGAGCGATGGCCGTATCAAAGAGCTCGTCCTGCTTGTTGGCGTCGTCGTCATGGACCAGCGACAGCGTCTCGTAGCCCAGCTCTTCAGCCTTGGCCACGGCGATGTCGGCCATGGCGCCAAAGAAGGGATTGTCGTGCGACGGCGTGATCACCACGATCAAGCCAGTGCCGCCGGCCGCATCGGCTTCTTCCTCGGCCGGCTCTTCTGTTGCTTCTTCGGCCGGTTCTTCGGTTGCTTCTTCAGCCGGCTCATCAGCGGCCGGAGCAGCAGCAGCCTTGGGGGCGAAGCGCTCATAGTTGCCGGCATTCTCCGGCGTTAGCAGCACCATGTCGATCGACTGCTTCTCGGGCAGATCGGTCGAGCCGTTCTGGATGTAGGCGTCGGCCTGGATCACGGCCTGGGTCGCCATCTCCGCCACCGGCTGCAATGCCGTTGCGTCCAACTCGCCGGCCACGATTGACTGAATCGCATCGTCGCTGCCGTCGAAGCCGACCACGAAGACATCGTCACGACCGGCGGCCAGCAGCGCAGCCTGCGCACCCAGCGCCATGGTGTCGTTGCCCGCAATCACGCCCTGGATGTCCGGGTTCGCTTGAAGGATCGTCTCCATCACGTCGAAGCCCTCGGTCTGGCTCCAGTTGGCCGTCTGCTGCGCCACCATCTCCAGGTCGGGGAACTCGTCGATGACATCGTGGAAGCCCTGCGAACGCACGGCTGCGTTGGTGTCGGACTCCTTGCCCGTCAGCTCCACATACTGGCCCTCTTCGCCCATCAGCTCGACGAAGTACTCGCCTGCCAGCGTCGCGCCCTGATAGTTGTTGGAGACAATCTGGGCAACCGCCACGCCTTCTTGGGTGATCTCACGATCGACCAGGAAGCTGGGAATGCCGGCATCGGCGGCCTTCTGCACCGCGGCGATGGAGGCGTCGGCCCCGGCGTTGTCCAGAATGATCGCGGCCGCGCCCTGAGCGATGGCCGTGTCAAAGAGCTCGTCCTGCTTGTTGGCGTCGTCGTCATGGACCAGCGACAGCGTCTCGTAGCCCAGCTCTTCAGCCTTGGCCACGGCGATGTCGGCCATGGCGCCAAAGAAGGGATTGTCGTGCGACGGCGTGATCACCACGATCAGGTTCGAGCTCTCAGCCGGGGCGGCGGCTTCTTCCTCGGCCGGCTCTTCCGTTGCTTCTTCAGCCGGCTCTTCCGCGACCTCTTCGGCCGGCGCGGCTTCTTCGGCCGCGGGTTCTTCAGTCGGTGCGGCATCGCCACCACCACGGCCGCACGCCCCCAACAGCAGCGTGAAGACCAACAGCAAACTCAGCATTGCATACAGTTTTCGATTTTGCATGGGTTGAAAATCCTCCGTCCTCTGATAGTTTGTCAAAGTAAGTCAAGACAACGTCGTCAATCCTTGCTTGTTTGAACCCTGATTCCGATACGCAGCTCCTCTCCTACGCGTGTTGCTGTGCCGATTTTCGAAGTAAGCTTCATGGATGGAACAACCATCAAATGCCTCAAAACGCATGTTTGGCTATGCCAGCTGTTGCTGCTGCTTGAGGGCGGCGCGCTCTTGCATACGCGCTTGCATTTGGTCGATGATGACGGCCAAAACGATCACAGCGCCCTTGATTACCTGCTGCCAGAAGGAGGAGACGCCGAGACCAATCAGGCCATCCGTGAGCACGCCGATAACGAAAGCGCCGATAATCGTGCCACCGATGGAACCGCGACCGCCGGAGAGCGATGTACCGCCAAGGACCACAGCGGCGATGGCGTTGAGTTCAAAGAAGGTGCCGGTGGCGGGGTGGGCGGCCACCAACTGCGAAGAGATGATCAAGCCGACGGTGGCGGCGCAGAAGCCAGAGATCATGTAGACCGTCGTCTTCACCCGGTTGACGCGCACACCGGAGAGCTCTGCCGCCCGCTCGTTGCCGCCGATCGCATAGACCTGGCGGCCAAAAGGCGTACGATTGGTCACAAAGGCGGCGACCAATGCGTAGACGATCATGATCCAGATCGAATAGTTCACCCCCAAGAATTCGCCGGAGCCGAGCAGCGGGTAGCCAGTGTTGCCCAACTCGGCCCGACCCACCAGATTCGCAAAGGTATTGCCGTTGGAACGCAACAGGGCCAACCCCCGGGCCACATACAGCATGCCCAATGTAGCGATGAAGGGCGCCACATTGAAACGCGTAATCACAAAGCCGTTGATCGCCCCCATGAGGATGCCGGCGCCCAACGTCATCAGCAAGATCGACCAGACGTGGGGATACGCTACCACGCCAAAGATCTCCATGACGATGCCTTCGTTGATCAGGCCGCCGGCGATCATGGCGCAGAGGCCGACCACCGAACCAACAGAGAGGTCAATACCGCCCGTCAGAATGACGAAGGTCATGCCGATGCCGAGAATTGCATTGATCGCCACATGCTTGGACATAATGACGATGTTGGCCGGCGTCAAGAAGGTGGGAGAGAGGATCGAAAAAATGATGACCAGTACGATGAGGGCGATAAAGGCCCTGGCGCTCAACAAGAGCTGCTGGATATCTACCCCGCTCCGTCCGGATTTTGACGACACCGTTGCTTCAGCTTGACTCATCACTCACTCCTTCGGTCTGATCATCCGACTCTGAACTATGTTGACCTCTGGGTCCATGGCCTATGGCGGACGCGGCCACCAACCTTTCTTCTGTCGCTTCACTGCGCGAAAACTCGCCCGTCACCTCGCCTTTGGACATGACCAACACCCGGTCCGACATGGCAAGCACTTCCTTCAGTTCCGATGAGGCAAAGACAATGCCATAGCCCTCGCCTGCCAGGCGATCCATGATTTCGAAGATCTCGGATTTTGCGCCGACATCAATGCCACGGGTGGGCTCATCCAACAGCAAGACTTTGGGCGTCGTGAGGAGACTCTTGGCCACCACCACTTTTTGCTGGTTGCCGCCGCTCAGGGCTGATACGAGCTGTTTGGGGCTGGCCGTCTTGACCGACATTTCGTTGATCATGCGGCCGACGCTGCTGTCTTCTTTTTTGCGGGAGAGATAGAAGCCGTTGAGGTATTTTTGCAGGCTCGCCAACAGCATATTGTTGGCGACGGACATACTCTGAATCAACCCTTCGCGCTGCCGGTCTTCCGGCACGAGCGACATGCCCAGTTGAATGCGTTTGCGCACGTCAGCGGATTTCACCTCGGCGCCGTCAAGCCAGACGCGGCCGGAAGCCTCTGGATGGAGGCCGACCAGCGATTCGAAGAGTTCGGAACGTCCCGCCCCCATAAGCCCATAGATCCCGATAATCTCACCTCGCCGCAGTGAAAACGAGACGTGGTCGACGGCAAAACCGCCGCCAACACGGGGCAAAGCCATCTCTTCAACACGCAGCAATTCATCGCCCAGTTCACGCTCCTGGTAATGAAAAAGTGTTGCGGGATTGCGGCCCACCATCTCTTCGATAATCCAGGTGATGTCGATCTCGCTGATGGGACGTTCCGCCATGAGTTTGCCATCGCGGAGCACTGTGATGTAGTCCCCGATCTGCATCAATTCGTCCAACTTATGAGAAATGTAAATGATCGAGACGCCGTTTTGCTTGAGTTCGTGAATCACGCTGAAGAGAATCTCGACTTCGCTACTACTGAGCGCCGAAGTCGGCTCATCCATGATCAGAATGCGCACGTCTTGGGCCAGGGCCTTGGCAATCTCGACGATCTGCTGCTGGCCGATGCGCAGATTACTGATCAGATCGGCCGGCGAGATATCCTGCTCCAGTCGATCCAAGAGTGACTGGGCGATCTCGCGCTGGCGCTTTCGATCGATGGCGATGCCGCCTTTGACAAGGTTGTGGCCCATAAAGATGTTTTCGGCCACATCAAGATTTGGGAAGAGATTCATCTCCTGATAGATGATGCCGATACCATGGTCTGCGGCATCGTGGGCGGAATGAACCTCGATGGGCTTGCTGTCAAGCATGAGTGAGCCCGATGTAGGCTGCTCAACGCCGGCGAGCACCTTCATCAAAGTCGACTTGCCCGCGCCGTTCTCGCCGACCAGCACGTTCACCTTGCCCGCATAGACGTTGAAGTCAACGGAGTCCAGTGCCGTGGTGCCGGGATAGACCTTGGTGATCTGCTCAGCGTGGAGAATGATTTTATCAGTCGATGTGGCAGTTGTGGACGCTGCGGTTGATGCACTTGCACTCATATTGCAAAATCCTGGGCCATGTTGAAAAGGCGAATCATGCCGTCAGGCGACTTACTCGCTGAGATCAAAGGTCACGGGGGAGACGGTAATTTCACTTAGATCGATGTTGGTTTGATTTGTGGTACTGATGGAAAACGCGCCGTCAAAGGAGACTGTCTTGCCCTGAAGGTTTTCCAAGTCGAGATCCCCAAGAACGTCAGCCGCAATCCGCTTGTTCATTTCCCGGGATACCTGACCAAATTCCGTCTGGTCCTTGAAATCGCCAAAGGGCACCAGCCCGGTTGCATCACGCACGGCGTTGCCGCGAATCAGCGGCCCGACCTGCACGATGACCGTTGCCGGCCCATCGTAGCCTGCCAGGTCGACGACGGCGGTGCCATTGCGCGACTCTGTCAGCACCTCGGCAATTGTGCCCTCACCCTTGACCATGAATTGATAGGCCCCGCCGACAAAACTGCCATAGTCCTCACCGCCGCTCTCCAGATTCGCCTCGATTGCGGGCAGCACGGTCGCCAGGTCCTGGGCATTCGCGACGATTGCAGGTTGCACGACGCTCTCCCAAACGCCTTCGACGTAGACCTCAGGATCGAAGGCTTCGCTTTCTAGCTGCGCCTCAATCTCCTCCAACGGCACGATCGTGCAGGCGGAAAAGAGCAAGAGCAATGGAGTCATACAGAGCAAGGAAAGAAGGCGTTGCCAGTCAGGGAGCAATCTCGCCCTTCGACGAAACGAAAACCAGGACACCGTGCGCTGTGCAATGCTCTTTTGCATGCCACGTCTCATTTCATGGAATAATTGGTAAAACAGCAATTTGGGATAATTAGGCAATATTGAATAAATATTCGAAGACATCATACACTATCCGAATTTGATTGTCAATCCGCCTTGAAAAGCCCGTTCGGCCCTACCAGCTTTCAGCAGACTAGACCAGACAAGATGGTGGACTTATCCTGGGCAGGCCGATGGTCCGGCCGGCGGATTATGAAGCGGCAGTGGATCCAGATGCCACGAACGCTTCGACTTCGGCCAGATTAGGCAAGGAGGGCTGGGCGCCGGCCTTCGTTGCGGCAAGCCCTGCCGCGGCATTGGCAAAGCGAGCGGCCGCCGCGAGATCTTCGCCCTTTGCCAGCGCCACGGCCAGCGCGCCATTAAACGAATCGCCCGCTGCCGTCGTGTCGACTGCCGCGATCTGAAATGCCGGTGCTTCAATCTGACGCCCGCCATCCAGCAGCAGCGCGCCCTGTTCGCCCAGCGTCACGATCAGGACATTCAGCCCAAGACGCTCAGAGTAGGCCGCAGCCGTCTCCGCAATGTCCGCATCCGGCGCGGCCTGGGCCAACATGGCAAGTTCGGTTTCGTTGGGGGTCAGAATGTCGGCCATGGCCAGCAATTCCGCCGGCAACTCCGCCGCAGGCGCCGGATTGAGAATGACGCGCACGCCATGCTTTTGCGCCAGCTTGGCCGCAGCTTCGACCGTCGGCAAGGGCACTTCCAGCTGCAAGAGCAGACAGTCGGCCTGGGCAATTTGCGCCTCAGCGGCCGCTACGTCGTCGGGCGTGAGGCGCGCGTTGGCGCCTGACGCCACGGCAATACAGTTCTCGCCCTTGGCGTCCACAGTGATCGAAGCAATGCCGGAAGGCGTCTCGTCATCCCACACGAGGAAGTCCAGATTCAATCCTTCTGCCTGGTAGGCCTCGTACGCGCGCTGCCCAAAATCATCCCGTCCCAGACGGGCCACGAAGGTAACGTCGGCGCCCAATCGCTGTGCGGCCACAGCCTGATTGGCCCCTTTACCGCCCTGGACGGTGGCGAAGGTCCCACCGAGCACCGTCTCGCCCGGCTTGGGCAGATGCCCTACCTGGACCACCATATCCGTGTTCGCACTGCCGACGACGACAATCCTTGGATTCATGTTTGAGTCCTTACAAAGTGATGCGTTTAGTCACGCCAATGCGGCGATCACTGAAGGCTGCTGCCGCGCACAATCAGCTCTGTGGGCAGCACAATCCGCTTGATAGGCTCTTCCTTATTGCGCATACGCGTAACGAGCGTCCGCACCGCTTGACGCCCCATCTCTTCCTTGGGTTGAGCGACTGTGGTCAGGGAGGGCACGGTGTAAGAGGCCAGTTCGATGTCGTCAAAGCCGACAATGGCCAGATCGTGGGGCACGCGTACGCCTGCTTCGCTCGCAGCGCGAATTGCCCCCACCGCCATGACGTCGTTGCAGGCAAAGATCGCCGAAGGCGGGTGCGCCAAGCCCAGCAGCCGGCGCGTCGCATCCTGACCCGATTGATAGTGAAAGTCGCCCCGGTCACAGAGCGCAGGCTCCAGCTCTAGCCCGAGCTCATCCAGCGCCTGACGATAACCGATCTCGCGATCGGCGCTGGGCGTCACGTTCGACGGGCCAGCGATGAGGCCGATGCGGCGATGGCCCTGCTCCAACAGGTGATGCGTGGCGAGATAACCGCCCGCCAGATTATCGGCCAGGACAGCATCCACTTCGATTTCAGCCAGAACCCGATCCACTACGACGACGGGCACACTCTGACGCAGCAGGCCCTGCAGGGAGCGGCTTTGATCGCCCACGGCGAAAAAGATCATACCGTCGACCTGGCGCTTGCTGAGCAGATCAGCATAGAAGGCTTCCTTCTCCGGGTTGCTCTCGGAGTTACAGAGCACCACGCTATAACCCAGTCCGAAGGCGGTCGCTTCAATCGTGTGGCCGACTTCGGCGAAGTAAGGGTTGGAGCTATCGGGCAGGATTAAACCGATGGTGTGCGTTTCGCCGCGCCGCAATGAACGAGCCAGCGTGTTAGGCCGATAGCCCAACTCGTCCATAGCCGCCTGCACGCGCTGGCGGATCTCGTCCGAGACGAAACGCGTGTTGTTGACGATATGCGAAACGGTGGTCGGCGAAACACCGGCCTTGTCGGCGACCTCACGAATGGTCGGCACCGGACAGTCTCCATCGGTACGATTTGAGAATGGTTGAGAAGGAGTCAAGAGTCGATCTAGCAAACGTTTGCGCAATCGATTGCTTACAGTCTAGCAAGACTGCCGTAGGATGTCAAGGGGTATCGCGAATATTTCACTGGGATGAAGCGCGGATGACGCGGAAAGCGCCCGACGCAGGCAGATGTTGCCCGCATTGCCGGCGTCTCGCAGGCCATGGTCTCGTATATTGTTAATAAGAACAACGCCGTCACCATCCCCGACGACACGCGTCAACGCATCCTCGATGCCATGGATGAAGTCGGCTATGTGCCCAATGTGACCGCGCGGCGGCTGCGTTCCAGCAAGACCTATACGGTAGCCGGCATCATCCCGGATATCACAAACCCGTTTTACCCCGACTTTGAGCGCGGGATTCAAGACGTTGTCGACGGTCACGGCTATGATCTCATCATGTACAACACGGATGGTACGGCCGAGCGGGAGCGTCGCTGCCTGGACTCCATGTTGCAAGGACGCGTCGATGGCGTGGTCGGCGTCTTTTTTCATCTGCGCGTGCCGGATCTTGCGGCGCTGATCAACCAGGGCATTCACGTTGTGCGCCTGGAGGCGATGCCCAAGCTGCCAGGGTCCTTGCCGCTGGACAACATCTTCATCGATAACATTGCAGCGAGTCGGATGGCGGTTGAGCACCTTATCGAGCAGGGCCACAGGCAGATTGCCATGCTGACCAGCCATGAAGGGCCGGCGCGCTTTCGCGAACATGGGTACCGCGAGGCGCTCGCAGCCAACCAGCTTCCCATGGATGACCAATTGTTGAGCTTTGGGGCCTTTAGCGAGGACGGCGGCTATCAGGCGATGGGCAAGTTGCTGCAAGGAGACCGGCGCCCGTCCGCTGTCGTTGCGGCCAATGATCTGATGGCCATGGGCGCGATGATCGCTATCCGTGAAGTCGGCTTGAGTATCCCCCGGGATATTGCGGTCATCGGCTTTGACGATATCTCAACGGCCAAGCTCGTCTTTCCGGCGCTGACGACGGTGACCCAGTTTCAGCGCCAGCTGGGTCGACGTGCGGCGGAGATGCTCATGGAACGGGTGAAGGGGACCGCGCCGGAGAACGGACGTAGTATTGAGATGCCATTCCGCTTGGTTACACGCGATTCAACCACGTAGGCGATTCCAAGGAAACGATATCCGAGAGGTAGAAGTGGACCATGGAAATGTCTGGATTCGCTTTAGTGCAAGGAGGTGTTGCGAATCAAGTCCCAAGATGATGTGAAGTCGTGAGTCAATTTGTTAGTCATCCAACGAAGGAGAACCCACGTGAAACGCAAAATGCTCTTCCTACTGATGATTGCGATGCTGGTGCTGGCGGGCTGTGCCGCCGGCGACGTTGCGCCCGCAGGATCTGGCGATGAAGGCGCACAACAAGCGGCGGCCGTCGAAAAGACGACCGTCACCCTTTGGCTAGACGACTCGGCCGTCAACCAGTGTTTTGTCGAGGTCGTCGAATCCACCCTTGACAGTGAAACGATCGCGGTCGAGTTCAACCTGATTTCCGACAACTATTGGGATGCGATTCGCACGGGCGTTAACGGCGGCGCCGGCCCCGACGTCGTCTTCTCTCCTGGCCCCAGCTTCGCCTTTGAGATGGCCCAGGCCGGGCTCCTCGCCCCGCTTTCCGGCTATGCCGAATCACTAGGCTGGAACGAGATCATCGTCGACTGGGCGCTGAGCCTGGGCGCAGTCGACGGCGAGTTGTACAGTCTGCCCAGCGAGCAAGAGACGATGGTGCTCTACTACAACAAGACGCTCTTTGAAGAGAATGGCTGGGAAGTGCCAACCACGATCGATGAGCTGATGGCGCTCTCCGAGACGATTGCCGCGGCCGGAATTGACCCGTTTGCCCATGGCAATGCAGACTGGCGCCCTGCGAACGAATGGTTCTTCAGCGCGATTGTCAACAATGTGGCCGGTCCGGAAAATGTCTACGCTGCGCTCACCGGTGAAAAACCCTGGACCGATGCAGAGTTCATCGAAGCAATCAACGTGCTCAACGACATGCAGCAAAATGGCTGGTTCTCGGGCGGCCTTGATCTTTACTACACGACAGACGGCGACGGGCGTCTGGCCGCGTTTGGCGCTGGCGATGCCGCCATGAACATCGAGGGCAGTTGGCGTTTGGAGAGTATCAACACCTACTTTGGCGAAGAGGCCGGCAACGGCAATGACTGGGACTGGAGCCCGGTACCCAGCAAGTCCGGAGATGACACCTTCAGCATCGGCGTCGGCTCGACCTATTCGATCAACAGCTTTAGCGAGCATCCTGACGAAGCAGCCGAGCTGATCACCCACATCTTCGATCCCGAGACGCAGGCGCAGCTCGTCGTGCAGTGCGGCATGGGTCCGGCCCCGGTTCGCCTGGAGGCCGAGATGCTTGACGGGCTCGATGAGCGCAACGCAAGCCTCTATGCCGCCATCGGCCAGGCTTCGGATGCCGGTAACTATGGCTATCTGACCTGGACCTTCTGGCCCCCACGCAGTGACGTCTACATCTACGAAGAGATCGAAAAGATGTGGAACAACGACATTTCGCCGGAAGAATATGCAGCCGGGCTGGGCGAAGTCTTTGCCGAGGAGCTGGCGGCAGGCGACATTCCGCCGATTCCTGAGCGCTAGTCGATCTTGAGGATTGTCAGGGGGTGGATCCGGCCGGATCCGCCTCCTGGCACAAGTTACGCGGGGCAAACCATGGCCGAAACGATCATACCAGCCCAAGGCTCGGTGAACGCACAACCAGCGATCAGAAATCGACGCGTCGTCAGGAAGGTCCTCATCCCGTGGCTCTTCATCCTGCCCGTCGTCCTTCTTCATGGCTTCGTTGTCGTGATTCCATCGGTATTGGGGATGTACTACTCCTTTACCGATTGGTCCGGCATGGGCGGGGCCAACTTCATTGGATTGGAGAACTACCGCCGCTTATTCTTTGATGACGCCTCCTTCCGCCAGGCGATGGTAAACAATATCGTCTGGCTGACATTCTTCATGACGGTGCCCTTTGCCCTCTCCTTGATGGCCGCCTTTTTGCTCTCGCAGATCAAACGGGGCAGCTATTTCTATCGCATCCTGATCTTCATCCCCTACATTTTGCCCAGCGTCGTCATTGCCAGCATCTGGCGGAATCTGCTGAGCCCGCGCCAGGGCATCCCCGCCGTGCTGACGGAAATGGGGATTCCCGGCTTTGATGTGGCTTTCCTGGGCAATCCAGACACGGTTCTGTTGACGATTGCCTTCATCGACAACTGGCACTACTGGGGTTTCCTCACGATTTTGTTTCTCACGGCCATGCAGAGCGTGCCTACAGTACTGTATGAGGTGGCCCGATTGGACGGGGCCAATCGCTGGCAGCAGTTCTGGAACGTGACGCTGCCCGGCATCCGGCCTACTGTCGTCTTCATGCTGATGATGACCGCAATCTGGTCGTTCCTCGTCTTCGAGTACGTGTGGATTCTGACCGAGGGCGGTCCTGCCGGCTCGTCGGAAGTGATGGGCACGCTCGTCTACAAAAATGCGTTCCGTCGCTTTGACGCGGGCTACGCGGCCGCGCAGGGCATCACCATGAGCGCGTTTGCCGGTACGATCGTCCTGATCTTTATTGTTCTTCGACGTCGAGGGTGGGAGATATAGCATGCAAAATTCACGACGGGAAGCGCCCGCAATTTCCAGCCACATCATCATGCTGCTGCTGGTCGCCTTTGCCATGATCCCGCTGGTGGTGCTGGCCTTTAACTCGGTCAAGACAAGACCGGACTTTGCCTCAAATCCGCTTGGACCGCCCCAGGAAATCCGGCTCCAGAATTATCCCGAGGCATGGCAGGAGAGTAATTTTGGGCGAACTGCCACGAACAGCCTCACGCTCGTAGTGGCAACGGTTCTCTCGGTCTTGACGCTCGGCGGTCTGGCGTCTTACAGCATTGCCCGGATCAATCCGCCAGGCTCTGACTTTGTCATGTTTTACATGCTGGTTGCGTCCACCATTCCGATTTGGCTCTTCATGGTGCCGCTCTTTTTCATGTGGCGCAATCTGGGATTGGTCAACACCCGGCTGGGACTGATCCTCATCTATACAGCGATCAATCTCCCATTTGCCATTTTCCTGCTGCGCACATTTCTTGTCAGGGTGCCGCTGGAGATTGAGGAGGCGGCCCTGGTTGACGGTGCAAGCAGGCTGATGATCTTCTTCCGGGTCATCTTGCCCATCACGTGGACCGGATTTTTGACCGTGGGGCTTGTCGTCTCGCTGGCCGTCTGGGGCGAGTATCAAATTGCGCTGATCATGATCCACGATCCCAACCTCTATCCGATTACCACCAGCTACAACAGCTTCACGGAAACCTTTGGCCGCGACTGGACGCTAACCAGCGCGGTGGCGGTGATGATGATCTTTCCCGTACTGGTCTTGTTCATCGCACTGCAACGTCAATTTATTGATGGCTTGACGCAGGGAAGCGTAAAAGCCTAACCGCAAGAAGGGACAGTTTGTAGATGCAGGCCGACTATCTGGAACGCGTATATGCGGGCGTACTTGGAAAAATCATTGGCGTCTACCTTGGGCGCCCGTTCGAAGGTTGGACGTACGAACAGATTATGGAGCGTCTGGGTGAGGTCAATTACTACGTACATAAGGAATTCAAGGTGCCACTGATCGTCACCGACGATGACATCTCAGGCACCTTTACCTTCGTCCGCGCCCTGGCCGACTATGGCAACAGTCGTCAGATCACCCCCGCGCAGATCGGTCATGCCTGGATGAACTATCTCATCGAGGAGCAGACAATCTTGTGGTGGGGCGGCATGGGCAATTCGACCGAGCATACGGCCTATCTACGCCTTAAGTCTGGAATAGAAGCGCCGCAAAGCGGGTCGATTGCGCTCAACGGCAAGGTCGTCGCCGAGCAGATCGGTTCCCAGATCTTCATCGATGGCTGGAGCATGGTTGCGCCGGGCAATCCCGAACTAGCAGCGGACTTTGCACGCCGAGCTGCCAGCGTCAGCCATGACGGCGAGGCCATCTACGGTGCGCAGGTAATGGCGGTCATGGAAGCCCAGGCTTTCGTTGAACCCGACATCGATAAGCTAATCGATACAGGCACGGCCTTCATTCCCCACGATTCGATCATCTATCGGATGATCCAGGACATTCGTGAATGGCATGCCAGCGAGCCGGATTGGCACGCAGCGCGCAAGCTGCTTGCCGAGCGGTATGGATACGACACGTACGGCGGCAATTGTCACATGGTGCCCAATCATGGCCTGATCATCTTCTCCCTGCTCTATGGCGATGACGATTTCCAGAAATCGCTCATGATCGTCAACACGGCCGGCTGGGACACGGACTGCAATTCGGGCAACTTGGGCTGTTTGTTGGGCATCAAGAATGGCTTGGCCGGGATTGACGCCGGCCCCGACTGGCGCGGCCCTGTTGCCGACCGTCTCTTTCTGCCCACCGCTGATGGCGGCCGCTCCATTACCGACGCCGCAACCGAAGCCATTCATTTGGCCAATATGGGACGGGCGATCCACGGACTCGACCCGATCGCGCCCAAAGCGGGCGCGCGCTTCCATTTCGAGCTGCCGGGCTCGGTTCACGGGTTTGTCAGCGACGACTCTCCTGCGGCGAGCGACGTCGTCGAGATCGAGAACGTGGCGGGTCACAGTGCCGGAGGCGAACGTTCCCTGGCGATTCATTATCGCGGACTTGCCCCGGGGCGGGTGGGGCGCGCCGAGACCGCCACGTTCATTCCCTCGCGTGACGTTGCCAGCTATTTCGACCGTCGCGGCTACTCGCTCCTGGCCTCGCCGACGATCTACAGCGGACAGAAGCTGCAAGCCCGGATTGTTGCCGGCGATGCAAACACGGCCCCGATCCAGGTCACTCTCTACATCAAACACTATGATGCAGCTGATGCGCTCGCCATGATCAACAACGAGCCCATCTTGCTCGAACCGGGCGAGGCAACGATCGTTTCGTGGCAAGTACCGGACACGCAGGGCTATCCGATTGCCTTTGTCGGCGTCGAGGTTAATGGATCGAGTGGACAGCAGGGAACGATCTACCTTGACTACCTGACGTGGGCGGGCGCCCCCGCCGTCACCCTCGATCGTCCTCTCGAGCGGGAGATCAGCCGCCTCACCCGCGACACGGGCCCGATCATGTGGAAAAAGGCCTGGATCAACGGCTTTGACAATCTCGAACGGCTGACCGAGCTAGACTACTGGCCGGAGCCCTATCGTCTCATCCAGAACGCGGGCCGCGGCTTGCTCATGCAGGGACGCGCGACTGGCACGACTATCGAGTGACCGCACGGATGACGCCCCACATGTGTCAGGCGGGCGGCGTAGGCGTGCGCGGCCCAGGGCATGGGGCGCTACTATGCGTTGCTGGTTGACCGGGAGAAGACCAGAATCATCCGTGCGTGTGAAGGGGAAGATACGGTGCTGGCGGAGTCTGATTTCGGCTGGACCTTCGGCTTGCCGTATGAGCTCGACCTCAGCGTGGAAGGAAACCGCCTGGTCGGTTCCATTGACGGCAAAGTCATCATTGAGGCCGAAGATCCGGACAATCTGTATCCCGGCGGCGGAGTGGCGCTCATCACGGAAGTCGGGCGTATCGGCTGCGATCACGTGACGGTGCAGCCCGTCTAGAACGCGACCAATATGTGTGCGACCAGCCATCACGTTAATCGACGTGATGGCGGTCGCACACAGGCCACGGCTATGCGCGCATGGCGTATGCATCGGTCAAGGCATAGGCGTGTTCCTGCCACACCCGCTCGAAACGTTGAGGATTAGCGGCCGGCTTCTTGATCATCTGCAGGCAGTAGGCCATCTGCGCTTCGCTGCTGGCGGATTTGGAGTAGACCTGCAACGCGAACTTAGAGAAATCACGCACCATGAAGTCAAAGATCTGATCCAACAGATCGTCGCCGATGGCATAGATGCGCGCATTCTCGATAATCAACTGACCATAGGCGACCAACGAAAAGAGTTCGCCCAGGTTCAGCAGAAAATCGATATCCTGCGTTTGCTCCTCCGTAGGACGGGCGGCGAAGAGCATTTCCTTAAACGTCGCAATCTGCTCCTTGAAGATCTGGACATTGGGCAGATCAACGCTGTCGTACGCCAATGCATAATCGTGAAACTGAATCTTGCCCAGCCCTTTGGTCGCACCCTGGTTGAAGAGAAAGTCATCATTCACCGGGTCAGTGCGCTGGGGAATCTCCGGAAACTCGGCCGGAAAAAAGAAGTAATTGGGCATGAATTTGACCACCAGCGCCATATTGACGTGGACGGTCCCCTCTAGCTTGGGCAGGGCGCGGATATCGCGCGTCACAGCGTCAAAAACCAGATCCTTTTCGAAGCCCCTGGCCGCAATTACGTCCCACAGCAGATTGACAACTTCTTCCCCTTGCGTCGTCACCTTCATCTTGACCAACGGATTGTAGAGCAGATAACGCCGGTCATCGACTGAAGCGCTGCGCATGTAGTCGGCAGCGCGCAGCGCGAAGAGCTTCATAGCCGTCAAGCGGGCATAGGCGTCGGTGAAGAGCTGCTTGATGTGGGGAAAATCGGTCACATAGTGATCGAAAAGACGCCGGTGCGCGGCGTGAGTGATGGCTTCATAGTAGGCGTGGGTGCACATGCCAATCGAGGCCCAGCCGAGGTTGTATTTGCAGATGTTGATCGTATTGAGCGCCGCATCCCACGCTTCACGCCCTTGTGAAAGAATGTCGGCGTCGGTGAGCGGATAGCCGTCCAACACAAACTCAGCCACATAGTTCTGGGAATTGACCACGTTGCGCACGCAGTCGAATCGTTCGTGTTGGGAATCAACGGCAAAAAAGACGTAGTCACCCGTGTCGGCCCGCTTGCCGAAGGTAGAGATGAGTGCAGCCTCGTTGGCGTTACCAATGTAATACTTTGACCCGTCGGCCCGATAGCCCTCGCCATCCGGCGTCAGCGTCATTTCGCTGGCATAGAGATCGGCTCCGTGTTCCTTCTCCGAAAGGCCAAAGGCGAAGACCGCGCCCTCCTCCAGCAGCTGCGCCGTCTGCTCTTTGATCGCCTCGTTGCGGCTCATCCAGATTGGACCCAGCCCCAGCATGGAGACCTGCCACGTATACCAGTAGCAGAGCCCGTAAAAGCCGAGAATTTCGTTGAACGCGCAGATACGAAAGGTATCCCAACGTGCATCGGACGCGCCGTAGCCTGCCGGCGTCATCAGGATGGCAAAGGCCCTTTCCCGCTTGATAAACTCGACGAAATCATGATTCCAGGCACGCTGGTCGTCTTCTCTGAGCTTATGTTTGCCCTTGTTTTCAAAAAAGGCGATGGTCTTGCGCATGAGGTCGCGCGAGGCCGGATCAAGGTAGTCGTAGGATTGGGTGCTGGGGTTGAGGAGCATGGTTTGCGTAGCCTCTCGGAACAGTAGGTGACGGCTGAGATGGGCCGATGGACGGTACAAATACGATAACACGCTTCGCCGGCGCAAGCCAGATTTTGGACGCGAAGACGCACTGCATGAGGTCAGAGCGCCGCGTCTCGGCACACCTTCACACATCACGTCTTCTCGCCGTATCCAACGGGTCAGGCACACCAACTGCGTCGTCGACCAGGCGCAGCCGCTACTCAGCGCGGCATGGGGGCGCCGTCTTGGTGGCGAGCCATGTAGTCATACTTCTGCTCGAGGCGTTCGCCCCAACGTTCGAGTTGGTGGGCGAGCCATACGAGCGCCCGGCAACAGGGTTCCGGAAGCTCGGTCTCGACGCCCAGTTCATGGTGCTGCAGGCGATGGTCCGCAGCAATTTCCACTTGTTCATCATGGCCGCAGCAACCGGCATAAAAATCCTTCCACGTGACAAACATCGGCGTATCCTTTCGCCCCGCCGCCTACCTCGGCCAGGCAACCATATCGCGATCATCGCATTGATCAGAAGACGGATCTGCTACACGTCGGCTACATCTCTATCTCACTGTCGGATGGCGCAAATCTGGGTGCCGTTGCCAGGTACGTCAACTAAGCTTCGTCTGCGGCGAGCTGCGTTTGCAGGAAGGAGAGGGTCTCACTGCCCGCGACTTGTGCCTTCTCCACCAACGCGGTCATTACGGCGCGTGAGCCGACTTTAGGCTGGCCTGTATGCCAACAGACGTACTGACTTCCTTTCTCCATCGTGATTGCGCATGGTCAACGCGCCTATTTGGACGTCAAATTGGCGCACTATTTGTGGTATACTCGAGTAGACGCGCCGATGCTCTATTCAAATCGAGTGAAGGCGCAACGCCAATGTTTGCCTCAATCTCCGCTTACTTGCCTCCCCTCAAGTTGAACGAAACGGCGACGAGGATTTACGCTCTCGCAAGGCGGTGACCTGCTGACCGACCTTATGCAGTTTGAATCAGCACATGACGGACTATCGTTTCAAGCAAGATTGGGTAGCAGCAGCGGCGGTTGGCCCTTGATCTGACGCGTCCGGACCTGGCACGGCGGATCCATTACTCACCCAGCACCAGAAATAATTACATCAAGATTGTAAAAATCTACCTGATAAACTTTTCCATCACTGGCAGTTGTTGCATTTTTTGCAACAACTGAATTCTTTTCTAATTCGTTCTCTTTAAAAACATTACTTATATGTCTTGAAATCACAGATTTATCTCGGTCAAACAAATCAACTATTTGATTTAAGTTTAACCAAACAGATTCTTTGTCTAATTGAACGTTAATTTCAGTCTTTCCATTTTCAAGTTGATAAATCTCTATCTGTGAATAATTCATTTTTCGTTTTTTAACAAAACTACTAAAACTTAACATTAAATCTTGAATTTAGTCATTATGTATCAGTCTTGGTCTTTAATGCATGGTAACGTTTTGAATATGGTGCTTGCCGCGCTTTATTCAATAATTTTCTTTGGTTTCCGTATTTTCAAATTTACAATTCATTTTCTGGGTACAACAAACCGCGGCATGCACTTAATTTTTTTTGTTAGGTACTGGTTTTCTATTTCATTTAATCTTGAAGTTGCCAAATTAATTTCGTTCCATTGGAAATTCCCACAAATCTTATTATTCCATACTTTAAATTCCAATATATCTCAAAACCATTATTCAAGTCTCCTTTTGATTGAAAATACACATTTTTATAGGTTTTGCCATCAAATATTATTTCGTCATAGTCGGCAAGCTTATTTGCAAGAACTGCCGATCCACCATATTCACAGCCATTAAGTAATACACAGAATGGAAAATTTTCAACATAAATATCATCATACTTAGGCTGTGAATCAATGATGAAACATTGAGAATCGAAATTCTCATATTTCCAGTTGTCATGAAACGCCTCGATGATCAAACGTTGAGTCTCTGTAATAAAGGTATGCACAGGTACACTCCAGGGAGTATATGTTCCGGTCTCAGTTTTGAAATCAACTTCTCTTACTATACCAGTATCAGTTGATCCATTACTACAACTATATTGCAAAGTATCACCCTCAGCAAAGATGCATCTGTCTTCAATTGGAATTTTATAAACGACTTCCTCAAGTTTTTTTTCTTTAGTACAAGCTATTAACAAAGTAAATGAAAACAGCAGAATGTAAATATTGATCAATGCTCTCATATAGAAGAAATTTTATTGGTTAGCAATGTTCCTTTAATGTACCCAACTTGTACCTAACGGGAGTCTCCGCACAAACTCCATTTTCAGATGTAAATATAGCATATTGCTTCATTAGAATACTTTTAATGGCATTAATATGTTTAGATTTTCTGTTTTATAATTATTTCTTTTTTGTGTAAAAGTTGCTCAATTCAACCTTAATTGGCTGAAATACACACAATATTTCTTCGCAAATCGTAATCAGCCAATGCTTTAATTCATTCAGGTCTAGAATGGACATAAGTCTTCTAAGATTGTAACACATCATCATCAGGTTGACTTCTGTGAGCACATGTTTTTTTTCTTTTATTAACGTAAAAGTGAAGCCCCATTGTCGTTTCAATGTGCCAAACTGATGTTCTGTTATTTGCTGCCGTTGTCGATAATATTCTGGGTTCTCTGTCACTCGTTTTTCGTTTCTCTTCTACCGGTTGCGCTATGAATAGTTGACGATTGCGGGCTTCATTCCTATCAAGTTACAAGAAAGTTGAAGCGGGCTACAACCCTTGAATTTACTAATGTACCGGCAATTATTTATGAGCGTTTGTTAGTGCTCGCCTTCTGATCATTTTTCATTTATATTCTTAAACGAAAAACATTTAAATTCATTATCATTTTGTTGGTCAATTCTGTTTAATGCACAAAGAGTTTCTTCTTCTGGTTCGTCCTGTTTTTTGCAAATAAGACAAAGGTCTGGTTTTGGTATTAAGTCAGGATTTATTTCCGTTCCATCATCGTCAAAAAAGGTGTCATAGTCTATGTATTTTAAAATTCATTTCTTGTTTTAGATGTTCGTAAACATTATAAACTATTGGGCATATTGCATAGTTTTTCAATAACTCCAAGCAGTCTGGAATTGAAATTGTCTTTGTGTAAATATGGATATGAATTACATTCCTCAGGTCGTAATTCATAAATTGTACATTTTTTTTCGCTCAAAAACTGACATGGTTTTGAATTCAAATAAAATTTGTCTTTGTCTCCAATCCATTGTGGTTTTGTTGATTGGTTTATGAATTCAGTCCTATCAATGGCTAAATGCTTTTGTTAAAAGGTCAATTTCTCCAATTTGAAAACATGTTTCCAATTCTGTGCAGCAATTTGCACATTTAGTACAATCAATATGTTCAAGAACATTTTCATATAATTTTTGAACTATTTGGTCAATATTGTCTGAGTACTGACCTTTCAAAAAACTCCTAAATTCGAAATTTTCGTCCTCTCTTATTTCAGAGTTTCTTTTGATGATATTTAAGTCAGTTTCAATTTTTATTTTGTTTTCTTTGGCTTGCAGTTAATGACAAGTGTTTTTATTTTATTAATCCCTGTGTGCTTAAGGTGTACATACTTATCTGTATAAGAATGAATTGCGCACCTTTTGCTTTTTTACTGCTGTGTTTTTGTAGTTTGTTAAGTTGGTTAGTAGTATTGTTGATTAGATTTTTTTAGTAGTTTTCAAATATATGAAAAAAATAGATATGAATTATGAAGGGTTGTAAATGTGACAGCGTAGTCAGGAGAGGCTATGTTATACAGAATTGTTGTTTGATATTTTGTGATTTAACATAGCCTTTGTCTATGTAGAGTAATTTCTTTAGTGATTCATTAATCTCATCAGTCTTATTTTTCAGCTCAAATATCAATCCGTAATAATCCATATAGTGATCCAAATACTTGCTGGCGACACCATTAAATCTTCGCATCCAGGATTTTAGTTGAGCATGATAGTTATTTACATTTTGTACATGATATATTTTATCTTTTACATATTACCCCGTGGAGCAGGGCCTGGACCAGGCCGACTACAGCGTGACCTCCGGCGAGGTCTGGATGCAGCGCGGCAGGCGGGTCCCACGCCATCGCCGAGCAGCCGCGGTGCGGGCGCGCACCGGCGCGGTGGCGAAGGCCTGCCCCAGCGGTGGCACGCACAGCAGGTCGCCGGGGCGCAGGTCGAGGCTGGCAGCGAGGTCGGGCGCCGGTGCGTCGATGACGATGAGTCGCTCGGCGTCCGACCGCAGGCGTGCGGCGGCGTGCTGCCGCGCTGGCCAGGACGGGCAATGCAGGACTGCGTGCGACAGGGCCACGCGCACGGTGGCGCGGCGTGCATCGCGTCGGTCGAGTGCCCGCCGCAGCAAGGGACGCGGGTCGTGACTGAGCTCGACCGGCGCCAGGGCCGCCGCGCCGCACACCGCCACGCCGACATCACGGGCGCCTTGGCCGAGTGCGTGGTGCACCTCGCGGACCAGACCGTCGGTGCGGCGCAGCGCCGAACGGTGGCCGTCGCAGTGCCGACCGCCGGTCACCGCGGCGTGTGCTGCGTCGCGCAGCCACAGCAGGGTGAGGTCCGCCGGCCCGCCGACCCGCCGCAACAACAGGTCGACGTTGCTGCGGTCGTCCTGCCAGTCGGGCCGCAGCACCACGCTGCGCTGGCAGACGCTCAGCCCGGAGCTGCGCAAGGCAGGCACGTCGAGCGCCGTCAGCAGCTGGTCGACCACCGGTGGGGCGCCCGGCGCATCCAGGGCTGCCGCACCGAGGGTGTGATCGCGCAGCGACTCCAGGTGCAGCGCGGCTCCGAGCTCGAGATCGGTGCGGTCGAGGCCTTGGATGACCACCAGCAGCAGGCGGCGGTCGGCGTGGCTGGACGCGCGATGGTCGGACATGGCGGGACTCCCACCATCTCATCGGCAGCGACGCGCCGTCGACTGCAGTCGCGCGGCGGCCGGCCGCCCGAGGCGCTGCCGAAAAAGGGCGGGGGTGGCCGCCGCTGGGGCCGGTCGTCAGGTCGCGGCGTCGCCAGGCCTCGCCGAGTCCGGAGGGACCTGGCGATCAGTCCAGCCGACGCGGCGCGAACATCCCGGCTGCCGGGTCCTGAGCGCGACCGTGGACGACCTGTTCGGCGAGACTCTTGCCGGCGAGGAACGCGAAGCTGAGGCCGTAGCCGTTGAATCCGCACAGGGCGAACGCACCGGTGCGGCCCGGGATCGCACCGACCAGCGGCAGGCCGTCGCGGGTGCCGGCGATGATGCCGGTCCACACCGCCGGGAACGGCACGCCCTCGAGGGCCGAAGTGTTCGCGGGCGTAGCGGATCAGGTTCGCCGAGATGCGTTCGTCGTGGCCGAGTCGTCGGTGAGTCCGAGCTGTTCGCCGCGCACCGACCAGCGCATGCCGCCGACCACGAAGCGATCGCCGTGCATGCGGAAGTACTCGTAGCAGAAGTTGCTCGACATCGCGTACTGCGGGAACAGCCCGCGCAGTTCGGCCGGCAGAGGATCGGTGGCGACGATCTGGCCGCGGAACGCGAACAGCTGGCGAGACAGGAAACCCGAGGCGTCGAGCTGGCCGGCCAATGCCGAGGTGGCGTGCACCACGATGGTCGTGGCCAGCGTGCGGCCGTCGTCGAGGGTCAGCTGCCAGCCGTCGCCGTGCCCGTCGCGGACCCCGCGCACCGGCGTGTTCTCGACGATCCGTGCGCCGGCCTCACGGGCGCGGCGGGCCAGGCCGCGGACCATCGCCGCCGGCTGCACGATCGCCTCGCCGGGCAGGCGCAGCGCGCCGTGGAAGCGCTTCGCGGCGGGGAACTCGGCGGCCAGTCGTCCACGTCCCACAGCTCGTGATCGATGCCGTCGGCGGTCAGCAGATCCGCGGCTTCGAGCAGCTCCTGCTGCTCGTGCAGGGTCTCGCTCAGCCGCAGGCCGCCGGCGACCTGCAGCTCGCAGTCGGCCAGTCCGCCGGCCTCGATCTCCTGCTCGAACAGATCGTGGTTGTGCTGGATGGACCGCCACAGCCGCCGCGCGTCGTCGCGGCCGAACTGCGAGACGATGCGGTTGTAGTGCTCGCCGAGGCCGAGCAGGACCTGGCCGTCGTTGCGCCCGCTGGCGCGGCTGGCGATCTCGTCGGCTTCGAGCAGCACCACCTCGACGCCTTCGCGGGCCAGCCACAGCGCGGCCGACACGCCGCCGATCCCGCCACCGATGACGACGACGTCGGTTCGTTCGGGCAACGGAGCGGTGTCGTCCGGGAGTCGGGCGGCCTCGCGGACCCACAGCGAGGGGTGCTGGGGTGCGTTTGGATCGGAGGGCTGGAGCATGGCTGCTGAACCAGGAGGGTGGGCGCAGATGCCGTTCGACGCAACCGCCATCGCGGATCCGGGCGGACGCAGCGGGCCTGGACGGATGGGGATCGCTACCCTGCCGATCCCATGCGACTGCTGTCCTGGAACGTGAATGGTCTGCGCGCCCTGGCGAAGAAGGGCTGCCTGGAAGCCGAGTGGTTCGCCGCTGCGGATGCCGATCTGGTGCTGCTGCAGGAGACCAAGGCGCGCCATGAGGAGCTGCCGAAGTCGGTGGCCGAGTTGCCCGGCTACCACTTGCGCATGCACCATGCCGAGCGCAAGGGCTACAGCGGCGTGGCGATCTACAGCCGGCTCGAGCCCGACGAGTGGATCGAGGGCATCGGTGACGCCGAGTTCGACTGCGAGGGCCGCGTGTTGTTCGCCCGCTGTGGCGATCTGCTGATCGGTTCGCTCTACGTGCCGAACAGTCAGGCCGAGGGCCGGCGGCTGGACTACCGCCTGCGCTTCAACGCCCGGCTCGCCGAGTTCTGCGAGGAACAACGCAGCCGCGGGCTGGCGGTGGTGCTCGGTGGCGACTTCAACGTCGCGCACCAGGAGATCGATCTGGCGCGCCCGAAGCAGAACACCAAGAACCCCGGCTTCCTCCCCGAGGAGCGGGAGTGGTTCGGCGGTTGGCTGGAGCAGGGTTGGCTCGACACCTTCCGGCATCAGCACGAGGACCTCGAGGGCGCCTACTCATGGTGGAGCTATCGCGGCCAGGCGCGGGCCAAGAACGTCGGCTGGCGGCTCGACTACTTCTGCGTCGACGCGGCGCTCGAGTCGCGGATTGCCGAGGTCGGTATCCTCGCCGAGGTGGCGGGTAGCGACCATTGCCCGGTGATGCTGGAGCTGGCGACATGATCGGTCGGCGGTCGGTGTGCTTCGCCGTGCTGGTTGCAGGTTGCGGCGCCGCGCCGGGGCCGACGGGCGGCGGATTCGCGTCGCTCGCAACCGGTCTGCAGGGCGTCGCCGCCCTGGCCTGGGATCCGGTCCGTGCGGAGCTGGTGGTGGCCGAGGCCGACGGCGATCGCTTGCTGCGCTGGACGCCGCAGGGGGCCGAGGCCTTCCAGGAACGCGCGCAGCGACCGCTGGCGCTGGCCTTCGACGACGATGGGCGCCTGCTGGTGATCGAGGGGCGGTCGCGCAGCCTGGTGCGCTACGACCGAAGTGGCGAGCGCTCGGTGTTGGCGACCGGCTTCGCGGCGCGGCGCTTCGAGGCACCGGTGGCGCTGGCGGCGGGGCCGGACCGCGAGGTCTGGGTGCTCGATGGCGGCGAGCGGGCGGGGCTCTACCGGCTGGCCTGGGACAGCCCGGCTCCCGATGCGAAGCGGGTGGTGACCCGGGTGCCGGCGCGGTTCGAGACGCCGCGCGCGGTGGCCTTCGCCGGCTCGCCGCCGCAGGTGGTGGTCTGCGCCGGTCCCGATTCCGTGGACATACTGCGCGCCCGTTGGGCCGCGGCCGGCGAGCTCGAGGAGCTGCGGCGGGGGGTGCGGATCGAAGGTCTGCAGATCACCGCCTCTGGTCGGTGGGCGTGATGGCTCGCTGCTGGTCGGCGGCAACGATGCCGCCGGCGGCGGCGTGATCCAGGTGTGGACCGTCGATGGCAGCCTGGTGCGGACCCTCGCCGCGCCCGGTCCGGTCGCCGCCCTGTGCATGGGCGGTGCCGACGGCCAGCGACTGTTCGTCGCCGGTCGCACGACGCTGCACTTCGTCGACTTCGACTGGCCGGGTCGCTGACCGGGCCACGACGGCGTGCGCGCCAGTCAGGACTGGCGATCGGGCGGCTCGCTGCCGCGGATCAGCGCGCAGTGCGTGCAGATGCCGTAGCTCCACGCGCCGGGTTCTTCGAGGTCGACCCAGCGGTCGCACTCGGGGCAGCGGTAGCGACCGATCTCGATCCGGGCGTCGGTGGCGTCGACGTGGGTGGCGATCTCAGCGGCGATGCGGCGTCGTTCGTCGGTGGTGAGCCGGCGCTGGGCAGGGGCGAGTTCGTGGCGGAACACGTCCCAGGTCAGCTGCCGGCTGCCGGGCGTGTAGGCGAATGCCCGGCAGCGGCCGGCGATCAGGATGGTGCCGGTGACCGCGGCGGGGTCGAGATCGGGGCCTGGCATCCTGACGCTATCGGCAGGCCGTCGTGACCGGACCCGAGTCGATCGTGTGGCGGTGGCTTCTCCCGGCGATGGGGCGGCCGGCCGGCCGGTGGCCGTCGATCGGCCGCTACCGGGGCGGTCGCGGACCATCGCCGGTCCCGTGACAACCGGCAATCGTGCCGACACCATGGCCTCCGCGCCGTGGGGCGCTGTGGTCGGATGCCCTCGACGGCCGATACGGGGAGGGGTGCCGTGCCGCACCCGGTTCGAACATGCGCTACGGCATCCTCAGTCACCTCGGCGACATCGACGCGCTGGCCCGCGGCGGCGGTCTGCGACGGCTGGCCGACCTGGGCTTCCGGGAGGTCTCTGTCGCGGTGACCGAGGCCGGCGGGCGACAGATCGCACCCTGGGCCACCGACGGTCCGGTGCGTGAGCTGGAGGACGGCGTGGTGCATTTCCGGCCGTCGGGCAGCGGGCCGCAGGAGCTGGTGCCGCGCACCTCGCGGCAGGTGCCCTACTCCGGGCCGACGCCGCTGGAGCTCGCCCTGCTGGAGCTGACCAACGCCGGTCTGGAGCCCTGGGCCTGGGTGCGGCCGCTCCTCGATCCGCGGCTGGGGCGGACCCACCCCGGCAGCTGTCTGGTCGACGCCTTCGGCCGGCGGCATCCCGAGGCGCTGTGCCCGGCGCGGTCGGAGGTTCAGGACCACGCGTTGGCGTTGGTCGAGGCACTCGCCAGCCGGAAGGACGGCCTGGCCGGCATCGAGCTGCAGTCGATGGGCTTCCTCGGCCACCGAGCCTCGGTGCGGCAGGTAGAGAGCAGTCTGCCGGCCGACCCCGAGGTCGACTTCCTGATGTCGCTGTGCTTCTGCGACCAGTGCGCGGCGAGCATGGGCCGCACCGGCCTGGAGGTCGGCGCGATCCGCGACAAGGTCGCCGACCTGGTGCGCAAGCGCATGGCGGACGCCGACGCCTTCGAGATCCCGCAGACGCCGCGCGCCGAGGACGCGTTTCGCCGGCTCGAGAAGGATCTCGGCGAGGCGCTGCTGTTCACCCTCTGGAGCCACCGCCTGTCGGTCTACATCCAGCTGCTCCGGCGCGTGCGTGAACAGGCCGGCGGCCGCGTGAAGATCGCCCTGCACGCCCACTTCCACTCGCTGTTCGCCGGCGATGCGATCGGCGCGCCGCTGAAGGTGGTGGGCAGCCACGTCGATGAGGTGGTGGTCGAGCACCGTGGCCAGTCGGCGGAGGCCATCGCCCGTGCGTGGCGCGCGCCTCGCGAGACCACCGCGCCGCTGCGGGCTGCGATCTGGCCGCGCGCTCCGCAGTTCCGCTCCGAGCGGGATCTGCGGCTGGTGATCGACGCGGTGCGCGAGCACGGCGGCACCGGCCTGCGCATCGGCCAGCTCGGCCTGCTGCCTTGGCGGACGCTGGAGCGGATCGGCAGCGAGCTGCTGTCGGTGGACGGCTCGCGCGACTCGGCAGCGGGGTGACGCCGGCCGGCCAGGTGAGGCGTCACTCGCGGCGCAGGCTGCGGAACGCGCTCTGCTGGACGTCGGCGACGGTCTCGCCGGCGGCGCGGTCGGGCAACCGGCGAACTCGCCAGCGGAGCGGCTCGGAGCCCGCTGGCAGCTGCTGCCAGATGGCCTGCGGGATCTGCCAGCGGGTCGCGGCGACGCCGGCCCCGGCGGTCTCGAAGCTGCCGAGGATGAGGCCGCTGGGCAATCGCAGGTGGACGGTGTAGCGCGCCTCCGCAGGCGCTTCCTCACAGCGCCAGCGCAGGGTGGGGGGGCCGTCCACCACGGCGTCGTCAGCAGGTTCGAGGAGCTCGATGGTCGGTCGCTCGGGCGCCGCTGCCATGCCGCCGCTGAGGGCCGCGAAGTGGCGGTCGTCGGTCTGCGCCTGGGTCATGTCGAGGGCCGGGCGGCCGATGAACCAGAGCACGCCGGCGGCCAGCAGCGGCGGTGCCACGCCGAGCCAGCGCAGCCGGAGTCGCGAACGCTCGCCTTCGGCGAGCAGCACGGCGAGGCCGGCGGCGAGCAGGATCGCGACCGGACCGTAGGCCGGCAGCAGGTAGCGGCCCTGCGGCTGGACGAAGGTGGCGTTGAATCGCACCAGCCCGGCGATCACCAGCAGCGCGGCGGCGGCCTGCAGCATCACCGGCGATCGCCCGGCCGCGCAGCAGCCGGTGCGGTCGCACCAGCCAGCCGAGCAGACCGGCGGCGACGACCAGCAGGGCCAGCCATTCGGCGATCGGTGCGCGCACGGTCTGCCAGCCGAAGCCGGCGACCGCGCTCTGCGCGGTGCGGAGCGGGAAGTCCTCGGTCAGGTACTCGAAGCGGACCTCGTCCAGCGGCCGGTCGGTCGCCGTGGCGACGGTCTCCAAACGGTTGCTGGCGAAGGCCTGCTGGTGTGCCGCCAGCGCCAACGGGTCACCGTAGAGCTGTTGGTTGCGCCAGAAGAACCAGCCGGCGACGGCGGTGATCACCAGCAAGGCGACCAGGCCTGACACCAGCGTGCGGCGTCGCTCCGGCCAGGCCAGCAGGCCCAGGCCCCAGACCAGCCCGCACAGCGGCAGCAAGAACACCGAGGTCAGTTTGGTCAGCAGCGCCAGGCCGACCAGCAGGCCGATCCCCAGGCCGCGCTGCCATCCGAGCTGGTGGCGGCACACCGCGTCGGTCAGCGCGAGCAGGGCGCCCAGCGACAGCGTGGTGGCGAGATTGCCGTTCTCGACGCAGCCGTGCACCCATACCCACTGCGGCGTGCAGGCCAGCAGCACGGCGGCGGCGCCGGCGATGCTGGGCCGCTCCGGGAACAGCCGCCTGCCGAGCAGCCAGACCAGGGTGATGGAGATCAGTCCGCAGAGCACCGAGAAGCCTCGCATCGCCCACAGCCGGTGGATCTCGGGTGCGACCGGGGCGCGCTCGTCGAAGCCGTGCAGCTTGTGGAGGGTGCTGGTGGGCGTCGGGTCGGTGGCGTCGGCGTCGTCGTGGGCGGCCGGTGCCTCGCTGAACTCGGGATTGACCCGCCAGCTCGGCAGGGTGTCGCCGAGCAGCAGGCCGGCGAGCGCGTAGTAGAGCGGCGGGTGGTGGCCGAGAGTCGCCTCGTCGTAGGCGGGCCGACCGAGTTCTGCTGCGGTGCCGGTGATCAGCGGCAGCTGACCGGTGCGGTGCAGTTGGTAGGCGTAGTAGACGTGATCGTTCTCGTCGGGCCCCTCGAACGCGGGCGTGTATAACGCGGACGCGCCGGCGAAGGCCAGATGCAGCAGCAGGGCCGCCAGCAGGAACAGGCGGCGGGGGCGGGCCGGCGTGTCGTCGTGGGGCGCTGGGTTCATGACGACGGCCGAGCTTCGCCGCCGCGCCGCGCCAGCGCCAGGAGGGACACCCCGAGTGGCAGATTCCGGCGCAGCAGCCAGCCGGCCTCGCTGGCGAACAGGCGGTAGAGGACGCGGTCGAGTCCGAACGGGGTCTGCACCGACAGATCCGAGCGGCCGTGGGGCAGAGCTCTGGCCGAGGAACGGGCGCATCGCCAGCCGCACCGCGGCGATCGGCGGCAGCAGCAGCGAGTTGAAGTAGCTCAGCCGCAAGGTCTCGAAGCCGGCGGCGGCCAGCAGGTCGCGCAGCTCGCGCCGGTGGTAGCGGCGCAGATGGTGGGCGGTCACGTCCTGGCGACCCCACAGCCAGCGCAGGGCGGGCACCGACAGCAGCAGCGAGCCGCCCGGCTTCAGGGCGTGATGGATGCCGCGCAGGGCGGCGGCGTCGTCGGGCAGGTGCTCGAGGACGTCGAGCGCGCTGACCAGGTCGAAGCAGCCTTCGCCGAGCGGCAATTCGGTGGCGTCACCGAGCACCAGGTGGCGGGCGCCGGCGGCGCGGCAGGACTGCAGCGAGCCGCGGTCGATGTCGACGACGGTGACCGCGCCGCGCGGCGCGAGCACCGCCAGGTTGATGCCGGAGCCGGGGCCGACGTCCAGGATCCGGGCGTCGTTCGGCAGGGTGACGTGGGCGTCGAGCAGGCGCTCGAAGATGTGTTGCCGGGCGCGGAACCACCAGTGGCCCTGCAGTGCGCGTACTCGTCGTGGACGCTCTGCTGCATGGGCTCTCAGGTGCCGGCTGGCTCAGGCGGCCGGCTTGCCGCGGCGACCGAAGTGGATACGGAACCACATGCGGAACACCGTCCACAAGGTCTTCGGGATGTGGCCGGCGCGCACGGTGGTGCTGCCGGCGGTGCGCGGGTAGTGGCGGACGCCCTTCTCGACCAGCCGCGAGCCCAGGTGCGACACGCGGGCCGCCATCTCGGTGTCGATGAAGAAGTCCCGCGACTCGAAGTGCAGTTGCTCGACGACCTCGCGCTTGAACAGCTTGAAGGCACAGTCGACGTCGCGAACCTTGACCAGGAACAGCACCCGCACCAGCCGGTTGTAGATCCAGCTCAGCAGGCAGCGGGTGACCGAGTCGTAGCGGTAGACCCGGAAGCCGAACACGACATCGGCGTCCTCCAGGAGCGGCACCGTGTCCTTCAATTCGCGGATGTCGAACTGGTTGTCGGAGTCGGTGTAGAAGATCAGCTCGCCGCGGGCGGCGGTGAAGCCGGTGGCGATGGCTGCGCCGTAGCCCTGATTCTGCTCGTGCCGGAGCAGGCGCAGCGTCGGGTGCTCGCGAGCGAGTTTCTCCACCACGGCAGCGGTGGCATCCCGGGAACCGTCGTCGACCACCAGGACCTCGTGGTCGGTGAAGCAGGTCGGGAGGAACTCCAGAGCGGCGCGAGCGGCCTTCTCGATGCTGTCCTCCTCGTTGTACGCAGGGAGGACCACGGAGATCATCGGGAAGGGGGGCTCGAGCGCCATCGCCGGAAGTAGACCACGGGTCTCGGGGGCGGGCCACCGCAGCCCGAACGGTTTCCCGTGTCGGTTGCCGGGCGTCTGGCGCGGTGGAGCCCCGGAGCGCGCTGGCCGCCGCGGCGGTCGCGTCCCGATTCGGGTCGCTGTCCGGCATGGTCCTTGCAGTGCAGGTCTCCCGAATCCACCCGGCATTCGGGCCGGGTGACCACCCATCCGACGCCATCAGACCAAGGACTGCTAGGATGCTCGCCGCGATGACCCTGTTCGCCAACCACCCCATCTCGCGCGGCTTCGCCGCGCTCGGACTGTTCGCCGTCGCCACCCTGCTGGGCGCCTGCCGCAGCCCGAAGCCGCCGATCGTGCCCCTGGAAGAGCGGATGGCCGAACTCGAGCGGCCGTACCAGCAGCTCGCCGCCCAGAAGGCCGAGCTGTGGCGGGCCGGACACGAGCAGCAGGACTTCGTGTTCCCCGAGGCCGGCACGGTGCGGGTGCTGCGCTGGGAGCTGGCCGGCTGGCCCGGCCAGGTCTACGTCAAGGCGCGAGTCCACTACCTGAACACCACCGAGATCCCGCGCAGCGAGGCCTTCGTGTGGCTGGACGTCATCGGCGCCGACGGCAACGTCGCCGGCGGTACCGCAGCGCGGTTGGTGAGCCCGATGGGCTACCCGTTCTGGCCGGGCCACGGCTATGTCGCCGAGCTGCGCGCACCGACCAACGGCGCGCACCTGGCGGCCGAAGGCTTCTCCTGGGCGGTGCAGTGCGAGGCGCCGATCGAGACCGAGCCCGGCGTCGAGCCGGTCATCATCAACCACCGCCTGGAGCAGGAGCGCGCCATCCTGCCGCCGCCGACCCAGCGTGCCAGCACCCAGGTGCGCGGCCCCGCGTTCGGCCCGCACGTGCCGGGTCAGACGCGCTGGTGACCTGCCGCCGATGAGGGCCGCACGACCGGCCCTCGCCGGGTAACCTGCCCGGCGTGGATGACCACCGAATTCTGCGGCGCGCGTGCTGGCGGCCGCGCGCCGTGCTCGCGTTCCTTACGGCGCTGCTCATCGTCGCGGCGATGCCGGCAGCAGCAGCAGTCCGCGGCACCGCGTCACGAACTGCTGATCGAAGCCGAGGCCTTCGCCGATCACGGCGGCTGGAGCCTCGACACCCAGTTCGTCGCCAGCATGGGCTCGCCGTTCCTGCTGGCCCACGGACTCGGCGAGCCGGTGCGCGATGCGGTGACCACGGCCGAGCTGCCGGCCGCCGGCGTCTGGCATGTCCATGCGCGCACCTACGACTGGGTGGCGCGCTGGAATGCGCCGGGGGCCCAGGGCGGTTCCGCCTGCTGGTCGATGGCGAGGCGCTCGGCGGCGAGCTCGGTGTGGCCGGTGCCGACTGGCGCTGGCAGCGGGTCGGCAGCTTCCGCATGAGCGAGCCCGGCTCGGTGGAGCTGCGCCTGCATGATCTGACCGGATTCGACGGCCGTCTAGACGCCCTGTTCTTCTCCACGGCGGAGCGGTCGACGCCGCCGGCCGGCGGCGCGGAGCTGGCGAGCTGGCGACGCCGCTTGCTCGGTCAGGCCGACGCGTCGCGGCTGCGAGATGGCTACGACCTGGTGGTGGTCGGCGGCGGCTACGCCGGCATCGCCAGCGTCGATCGCTGCGGCGCGGATGGGCTGCAAGGTCGCGCTGCTGCAGGACCGGCCGGTGCTCGGCGGCAACGGCAGCAGCGAGGTGCGGGTGTGGGCCAAGGGCGGTACCCGTCGCGGTCGCTTCCCGCGCCTCGGCGAGATCGTCGAGGAGTTCGCCGACCGTGCCGCTGATTCGCCGGGTACCTACGAGGAGTTCGGCGACGACCGCAAGCTGGCGCTGGTCGGCTCCGAACGCAACATCGACCTGTTCCTGAACACCCGTGCCGAGGACGTCGGCATGGCCGAGGACGGTTCGCACATCGATTGGGTCGATGCCTTCGACACCCGCAGCGGGGTGCGTTCGCGCTTCGCCGGCCGGCTGTTCGCCGACTGCACCGGCCACGGTTTCGTCGGCGCCTGGGCCGGTGCCGAGCACACCGTGCGCAGTAGGAGCATCTGGGCGCGAGCAACATGTGGCGCTGGGCTGCGGGTCGACGGCGCAGGTGGACTTTCCGGCGACGCCCTGGGCGTTGCAGCTGGGGCTGGACGACTTCCCGTATCCGCGCCGCGGCAAGGGCGAGTGGTTCTGGGAGAGCGGCTTCGACCTGCACCCGATCGACGATCTCGAGGCGATCCGCGACTGGAACCTGCGCGCGGTGTTCGGCGCGTTCCAGGCGATGAAGAGCGGGCCGCGGGCCGCCGAACATCGCAACGCCGGGCTGCAGTGGGTGGCCTACGTCAGCGGCACCCGCGAATCGCGGCCGCCTGCTCGGCGATGTGGTGCTGACCCGCGACGACATCGCCAGCCGGCGCGCCTTCCCGGACGGCTGCGTGCCGACCACCTGGGACATCGACCTGCACTACCCGCGCGAGCAGTTCGCGAAGAAGTACCCCGACAATCCGTTCATCAGCCGCGGCTCACTTCGACAAGGCCGTCGACCGCGAGCACGGCTACCCGGTGCCCTACCGCTGCTTCTACTCGCGCAACATCGACAACCTGTTCATGGCCGGTCGCTGCATCAGCGTCACCCACGAGGCGCTGGGCACCATCCGGGTGATGCGCACCGGTGGGATGATCGGCGAGGTGGTCGGCAAGGCGGCGTCGATCTGCGTGGCCGAGAGCTGCGCGCCGCGGGATGTCTACCAGCAGCACTGGGACTCGTTGGTGTCGCTGATGCACCTGCCGGGTGCTGCGCGCAGCGCGTGCGCCGGGCGGCGAGATCGAGATCCCGATCGACCTGGTGGCACCGGGCGGCGTGTCGGTGCGCGGCCTGGCCGGCGTGGTCGTCGACGACACGCGCGCGGAACTGGTCGGCGACTGGGTGCGCAGCACCCACGAACCGGGCTTCGTCGGCGACGGCTACCTGCACGACGACGCGCGCGGCGACGGCAGCTGCCGGGCGACCTTCACGCTGCGTGCTCGGCAGGCCGGCCGCCATGCCGTGGAGATGACCTGGCGGGCCAGCGGAAGTCGTGCCACCGCAGTGCCGGTGACGATCCGCTCGCAGGACTTCCGGACGCAGGTGCAGGTCGACCAGAGCGTCGCGCCGGACGGCTACGAGGGCTTCCGTGAGCTGGCGACGATCGACCTGCGGCCGGGCGTGCCGGTCGAGGTGACGATCAGCAACACCGGCACGTCTGGGCACGTGATCGTCGACGCCGTTCGCCTGCGCAAGCTGTGATTGCCGCGCGCCGGGTCCTGCTGCTGCGCGCCTGGCGGCTCGGCGTGCTGCTGGCCATCGCGCTGTCGGTGCACCACCAGGCGGCCTCGGGGCGCGCCGGGCGGGTGACGACCGTGCCCGGTCTGCGCGAGGTGCAGGCGCTGTGGCCGGCGGTGGCGGCGGTGGGGGACGCGCGTGACGAGGCCGGGAGCTGGCCGCTGCTGGGATGGGAAGGTGAGGTGATCGGGCAGCTGGTCGGCTCCTCGCCGGTCGCCGACCACGTCATCGGCTACGCCGGCCCCAGCGAGGTGTGGTTGGCGCTCGACGGTGAGGCGCGGGTGGTTGCAGCGCGGTTGCGCGACAGTGCCGACACTCGCGAGCACGTCGCCGACGTGCGGGACGACCGGGCGTCTGTGGTCGGCGCTCGCCGGGCATCCGGCGACGGAGTTGGTCGAGTGCGACCCTCGCCGGGCTGGGCCTCGACAGGGAAGGGGGGTCAGCGGCGCGACTCGCACCAGCGCGGCCGTGGTCGAGTCGGCCGGGGTGGCACTCGCGGCGGCGGTCGGGCGGTCGCTGCCGCGGCGCGGTGGCGTGTCGTTCGGCGGTCGGGACCTGGCGCTGATCGCGCTGACCGGGCTGGGTCTGCTGCTGGCCTGGCGGCCCGGCTGGCTGGGACGCCGGCGACGCGCGATCCGGCGGTTGACCCAGCTGCTCTGCGTGGTGGTAATCGGCGTGGTGTTCGCCGACCTGCTGGCCTGGTCGCTGTTCGGAGCGTGGCTGCAGTACGGTCTGCCCTGGCGGGCGCAGCCGGGCCTGGTGTTGCTCGCGGTCGCCGCCTTGCTGGTGCCCTGGGCGACGGGCCGTTCGGTCTACTGCGCGCACCTGTGCCCGCACGGTGCGGTGCAGGAAGGCCTCGGTCGGCTGGTCCGCTGGCGGGTGAGGCTGCCGCGCGGCGTGCATCGCGCGCTCGCCATGCTGCCGGCGTTGCTCGCCGTGGAGCTGGTCCTGGCGCTACTGCTCGGCCTGCCGGTCGATCTGGCCGGCGTCGAGGCCTTCGACGGCTGGCTGCTCGGCGCGGCGGCGCTGAGCTCGCTGGTGTTGTTGGGTGTCGGTCTGGTTGCGTCGGTGGCGGTGCCGATGGCCTACTGCCGCTACGGCTGCCCGACCGGCGCGCTGCTCAAGGTGTTCGCCACCGGCCGGGGTGATCGCTTCGGTCGGCGCGATGTCGGGCTGGCGGTGATCCTGCTGCTTACCGTGGCTTGCAGCGTGTGGCGGGAGCCGCTGCGCGCCTGGCTGGCGCTCGGGCCGTTGGGTTCGGTCTGAGCGCGGTGGTCGGTCTCGGCGTGTCGACCTGCGGTGTTCAGCGTGCGGTCGCGCGGGGAACTGTGCTGGACCGGCGAGCGGGGGCGTGGTGCCATGCGGGCGATGCCTGACCGCGCCGAACCCTGTCTGACCCGGTCATCCGCGTCGCTGCGGGGTGGCTGGTCGCGGCTCGGACCGTGCCTGCTCGGCTGGGTGTTGGTGGCGGCGCTGCTGTTGGCGGTGCTGCGTGAGCCGCTGCAGAGGGTGCGCCGCGAGGTGTTGGTCGAGCGCTGTCTGGACGCCCTGGACGATGCGCTGGTGGAGCGGTCGAAGAGCGCCGGCGGCTACCCGGACGAGCCCTTCCTGTCCGGTGGAGAGCTCGCCGCCCTGCTGGTGGCAGGCGGCTGGCTGGCGGAACTGCCCGCCAACCCGGACACCGGGTTGCCCTTCGGCAGCGTCGACCTGGAACCCGATCTGGTGTTCTACGACGCGCCCCCGGGCGGTGACGCCTACCGGCTCGAGGTGCTGGACGTGGCCGGCGAGCGGGTGGTGGCGTCCCGGCGGGGAGAATGACGCGCCTACCGTGTGCTCAGCGATCGGCGCCGGTCTCGATGGCCGCCGGCTCTTCGGTGGGCTGGCCGTCCGGGTCGGGCATTGCGGCAGCCGGCTGGAGCTGAGCGATGTCCGTGTCAGGATCCCAGCCGCCGCCGAGCGCCTTGTAGAGGCGCACCAGGTTCTGGGCGGCGAGTCCGCGCGCCTCGGCCAGGCTGCCGCTGGCGCCGAACACCGAGCGCTGCGCGTCGAGGACCTGCTGGAAGCCGATCAGGCCTTGCTGGTAGAGCTTGGTGGCGAGGTGGAGCGATTCGTCGGCGGCCTGCTGGTTGCGCTCCAGGGCTTCGACGCGGACCCGTTGCTCGGTGAAGGCGATCATCGCGCTCTCGACCTCCTCGAGGGCGTTGAGCAGGGTGCGCTCGTAGATCAGGACGGACTGCTCGAGCTGCGCGTCGGCGATCTCGATCTGCGCGTCGCGGCGGCCGCCGTCGAGCAGCTGCCAGCGGAACGACGGCCCGAGCGTGAAGTTGCGGGAGCCGGGGTCGAACAGGTTGCCGCCGGCGAAGTTCTGGAAGCCGAAGGTGCCGTCGATGCTGAAGCTCGGATACAGGTCGGCGATCGCGACGCCGACCCGCGCGGTCTGCGCGGCGAGCCTGCGTTCGGCGGCACGGATGTCCGGGCGTTGGCGCAGCAGGTTGGCGGGGACGCCGACGATGATCTGGCCGACCTGCGGCAGCGGCAGGGGCGCCGGTTCCCGGAGCTGGGTGTGGAGATCCTGCGGGTTGGTGCCCAACAGCACCGCCAGCGCGTTGATCTCGGTGGCGAGCCCGATCCGCAGCGGCGGTACTGGGCTTTCGGATTCCGACAGGACCTGCGTGGACTGCGCGACATCGAGTCGCGACGACAGCCCGTCGGCGAAGCGGGTCTCGGTGAGTCGCTGGATCTCGCCCTGCGAGGAGAGGTTCTTCTCGGCGGCCTGCAGCTGGTCCTGGAGCGAGCGGATGTTCAGGTAGGCGCGGGCCACTTCGGCGAACAGCGACACCTGCACGTCGTGGCGGTCCTCGTCGGTGGCCTGGAACTCGGCCGTGGCGGCCTCCACCTGCCGGGCGATACGCCCGAACACGTCCAGCTCCCAGGACGCGTCGGCGCCGGCGCTGGCGACCGAGCGGGTCTCGAAGCCGGTGAAGATGTTGTTGGAGGCCTGGACGCCGCCGCCGATCCCGACTTGCGGCCGGCCTGCGGCGCGCACCACGCCGACTCGTGCCCGGGCCTCACCGACCCGGGCGAGAGCGATGCGCAGGTCGCGGTTGTCGGTGGCAGCACGCTGGATCAACCCGTCGAGGGTCGGGTCGCCGAAGACCTTCCACCACTGCGTGATGTCGGTCGTGCCGATCTGGAAGGCCGGGTCGTCCACCGAGCCGAAGTTCTCGGGGAGCTGCACGCTGTTGGCCGGGGGACCCTCGTAGTCGGGTCCCACCGTGCATGCTGTCGGCATCAGAGCGAGCAGGAGACCGGGCGGCAGCGGGGAAGCGAGGCGAAGCGCCATGCGCGAGAGAGTAGCGGCGGATGCTTTCCTCGGCGGGTGCTTTTCTCGCGATCGCCACCTACGCTGCGCGGCGAGGTCTCGCATGACGCACAATCCCGGTATCGCGCTTGCCGTAGGCGCGCTGTTCGCGCTCTCCGCCTGCTCGGAGAACCAGTTCCAGCCGCCGCCGCCGCCGCCCGTCGAGGTCGCGATGCCGGCGCAACGGGATGTCATCGACTACGTCGACTTCAGCGGCACGACCGAGTCCTTCGAGATCGTGGAGATCCGGGCGCGGGTGCAGGGCTTCCTGCAGCAGGTCGCCTACCGGGAGGGTGAGCCGGTCGCCGAGAACTCGGTGATGTTCCAGATCGACCCCGCGCCCTTCGTCGCCGCCCGCGATGCCGCCAAGGCCCGAGTGGTCCAGGCGCAGGCCGAGGCTCCATGCGAAGACCACCGCGGAGCAGGCATTGGCGATCGCCTACGAGGACCGTGCGGTGTCGGAGATCCAACTGCTCGAGGCGCAGGCCCGGGCCGAGGCGATGGAGGCCGCGGTCGAGGGGGTCGCCGAGAAGGACCTCGCGATCCGCGAGTTGGATCTCTCCTATTGCACGGTGAAGTCGCCGAGTCTCGGGTCGCCCCTCGGCGTCCGCGTTCGAGGTCGGCGCGCTGGTGGGGACGTTCACGAGTTCGACGCTCGCCCGCATCCGAAGACGCCAACCGCATCTATGTGTGGTTCAGCCGTCTCCGATCGAGTCCTCCTGCGGATGCTCGCCGACGGCAAGCTCGACGGCCAGCGCCGGGTCTACCCCGAGGTCGAGATTGCGACCGAGGCGGATCAGGACCTCTGGCGCGGTCAGGTCGACTACGCCGACCCGGCCGTCGACGCGCAAACAGCGCACTGCTCCGGGTCGGGGCGGTCGTCGAGAACCCAGCTCAGCAGCTGGTCGGCGGGTTGTTCGTCCGCGTGCGACTCGCGTCCGCGACCTTGGAGAAGGCGCTGCTGGTGCCCGATGCGGCGATCGCCAGCGACCAGGCGGGGCGCTACGTCTACGTCGTCGATGACGAGAACACCGTCGTGCGCCGTGCGGTGGAGCTCGGCCCGCGTGACGGGGCCGACCGCGTCGTGACCGCCGGGATCAACGCCACCGATCGGGTCATCGTCGAGCCTTGCTGCACTCGTCCGGGCGGCAAGGTCACTCCCAAGTCTGCTGGCTCCTGACCTCGATCGCCGATGCTCTCCGAGTTCTTCCTCGAGGCCCGATCTTCACCAGCGTGGTGTCGATCCTCATCGTCGCCGGCCGCGAGGTGCTCGGTCTGCCGTTGCCGATGCCCCGAATCTGGCTCCGGCGACCATCAAGGTCGACCAATACCCTGGTGCGGACTCTAGGTGGTGGCCGATACGGTCGCGGCGCCGATCGAGCAGGAGGTCAACGGCGTCGAGGGCATGATCTACATGCAGTTCGGTATGCGCCAACGACGGCACGTATGAACCTCACCGTCACCTTCGAGCCCGGCACCGACCTCGGACATCGCGTCGGTCAGGTGCAGAACCGGGTCGTCGGTCGCCGAACCGAGCCTGCCGGAGGAGGTGAAGCGCCAGGGCGTCACGGTGAAGAAGAATTCGACCGACAGCGTCATGTTGATCGTGAGCGTGTCCTCGCCGGACGGCACCTACGACGATGCTCTTCCTGAGCAACTACGCCACCCTCCGGATCAAGGACCAGATCTCGCGCGGGTCCACGGGGTGGGCGACGTGCAGGTCTTCGGCGGGCGGGCGAGTACTTCGATGCGGATCTGGCTCGATCCCGAGAAGCTCGCGGCGCGTGGCCTGACCGCGGCGACGTGGTCAACGCCATCCGCGAGCAGAACATCCAGGTGGCGGCCGGGCGGATCGGTGCTGCGCCCCCCGACGCCGACAACGCGATCTTCGAGTACACGGTCACGTCGAGGGCCGGCTGGCGACCGCCGAGGAGTTCGGCAACATCGTCGTCCGACCGGCGAGGACGGCGGCGGTGCTGCGGTGCAGGACGTCGCCCGGGTCGAGCTGGGCGCCCAGAACTACGCCATGGACTCCCAAGCGTCAACGGCAAGCCGGCCGCCATGCTCGCCATCTACCAGCAGCCCGGGGCGAACCTGATCGAGGTCTGCCGACGCGTGCTGGCCGAAGCTCGCCGAATCGGCCGAGACTCTTCCCCGAGGATCTCGAGGTACGCGATCGTCTACGACGCCACGCGCTTCGTGCGGCCTCGATCGAGGAGATCGTGATCACGCTGTTCATCGCGGCGATCCTGGTGGTCCTCTGACGGTGTTCGTCTTCCTGCAGAACTTCCGCGCCACCATGATTCCGGCCATCACCATCCCGGTCTCGCTGATCGGCACCTTCGCGGTGATGGCGGCCATCGGCTTCTCGCTCAACCAGCTCACCCTCTTCGGACTGGTGCTGGTGATCGGCATCGTCGTCGACGACGCCATCGTGGTGGTCGAGAACGTCGCGCGGCAACCTCGACGACGGACATGTCGCTATCCCCGCCGAGGCGGCCAGCGAAGGCGATGAAGGAGGTCACCGGGACCGGTCATCGCGACCACCCTCGTGCTGCTGGCGGTGTTCGTGCCGACGTCGTTCCTGGGCGGGATCACCGGCCGTGATGTTCCAGCAGTTCGCGCTGACCATCGCCGCGGCCACCGTCTTCAGCTCGATCAACGCCCTGACCCTCAGCCCGGCCCTGTGCGGCGTCCTCATGCGGCGGAGCACCAGTGCAAGAAACACCCTCGTCTTCCGCGCCTTCGAGACGGCGATCGATCTCCGCACCACTACCGCGGCTACGGCGCCGTGGTCGTCAGCTAGGTGATCGCGTGCCGCGATCTCTTCCTCGTGCTGTTCCTGCTCATCGCGGCGGTCGGCGTGCTGGGCTTCGTCAGCCTGCCCAGCGGCTTCGTGCCGAGGAGGACGAAGGGCTACTGCATGGCGGCGTGCAACTCCCCGACGCCGCGTCCGCGGCCGCACCGACGGTCGTCACCGAGGCCGATCAACGCGATCGTCGCGCAACACCCCGGCGTCGCGACTACGTTCATGCACGATCAGCGGCTTCTCGCTGATCGATGGCGTGGCGAACCCGAACGTCGGCGTCCTATCATCCTCACGCTCGACCCGTGGGACGAGCGAGGGAAGCGAGCTCGCAGCAGGCGGCGATCGTCCGCGACGCTGCAACGCGGACGCTCGCGGAATATCCGCGACGCTATCGCCTTCGCCTTCGAAACGCCGCCGATCCGGGCGTCGGGCACGACCGGCGGCTTCGACATGCAGGTGCAGGACCGCGGCGGGCTCGGCATCGAGCTCACTGCAGCGGTTGCCCAGCGACATCGCGGCGACGGCGCGAGCACCAGGCGACTCTCGGACTCAACTCGACGCTTCCGCGGCAACGTGCCGCAGCTGTTCGTCGACATCGACCGCGACAAGGTCAAGCAGCTCGGCATCCCGCTCGACGCCGGTGTTCGACACGCTGCAGACCAACCTCGGAAGTTCCTACGCCAACGACTTCAACGCCTTCGGCGGGACCTTCAGGTCCGGGTCCAGGCCGAGGCGCCAGTTCCGCGCCGAGCCCGAGGACATCCTCGGCTGCGACGTGCGGGCCGACAACGGCGAGTCTGATTCCGCTGGGCTCGATCGCCACGGTCGAGCAGCGAGCAACGGCCCGCCGACCATCTCCCGCTACAACCTCTATCCGGCGGCGTCGGTCAAGGGCCAGCCCGCCCCGGGGAACTCGTCTCGGGCGAGGCACTGGCCCTCATGGAGCAGCTCGCCAGGCAAACGCTGCCCGCCGGAACGTGAGCTTCGAGTGGACCGGGCTGGCCTACCAGGAGAAGCATGCCGGCGGCGACATCGCCCATCTGACGTCTTCGTGCTGGCCGTGCTGCTGGTCTTCCTCGTGCTCGCGGCGCAGTACGAGTCCTGGCGCTGCCCGTCACCGTCATCGTGCTCCTGGCGGTCGCCCCTCGGCCTCTGTGCGTCGCCGCGGTTGCGTCGACGGGCCTCGACAACAACATCTACACGCAGATCGGCATCGTGCTGCTCATCGCCCTGGTGTGCAAGAACGCCATCCTGATC
>CALNXY010000006.1:0-426256 GCA_942490705.1 uncultured Caldilineaceae bacterium
GGGAAAAATTATAGGAATTGATTTGGGTACTACGAACTCATGCGTTTCAGTAATGGAGGGTAATGAGCCGGTGGTGATTCCAAATAGCGAAGGAAGAAGAACAACTCCTTCGATTGTGGCATTTTTAGAGGATGGCAAAGGAGAGCGTAAAGTAGGAGATCCTGCTAAACGTCAGGCTATTACTAATCCAAAGAATACAATTAGCTCTGTGAAGAGATTCATGGGTAAGAAGTATACAGAAGTTGGAGAGGAGTTAAAAACAGTAGCTTACACTTTAGAAAAAGGAAATAACGATACAGTAAGAGTAAAAATTGGCGATCGTCAGTATACTCCTCAGGAAATTTCTGCAATGATCCTTCAAAAAATGAAATCGTACTGCAGAAGATTACTTAGGAACAACTGTAACTGAAGCTGTAATTACTGTTCCGGCTTACTTTAACGATGCTGAGCGTCAGGCAACCAAAGAAGCTGGACAAATTGCTGGTTTCGACGTAAAAAGAATCATTAATGAGCCAACCGCAGCAGCATTAGCTTATGGTCTTGATAAGAAAAACCAAGACATGAAAATTGCTGTGTTTGACTTAGGTGGAGGTACTTTCGATATCTCTATCCTGGAACTTAGGCGATGGCGTATTTGAAGTAAAGTCTACCAACGGTGATGTTCACCTAGGTGGAGACGACTTTGATCAGGTTATTATTAACTGGTTAGCCGATGAATTCTTAAAGGACGAAAATATTGATCTTAGAAAAGATCCAATGGCACTGCAGAGTTTGAAAGAAGCTGCTGAGAAAGCTAAAATTGAATTGTCAAGCTCTTCGAATGCCGAAATCAACTTGCCGTATATTATGCCAGTAGATGGTGTTCCAAAACACTTGGTACGCAGCCTCTCACGGTCACAATTCGAGCAGTTGGCAGATAAGCTGGTTCAGCGTTCAATGGCTCCTGTAAAAGCAGCATTGAAAGATGCAGGATTAAGCACTTCCGATATCGATGAGGTAATCCTTGTTGGTGGTTCTACCCGTATCCCTAAAATTCAGGAAGAGGTTGAGAAAGTTTTTGGAAAGAAGCCTTCTAAAGGAGTTAACCCTGATGAAGTAGTAGCAATTGGTGCTGCGATACAAGGTGGTGTATTAACAGGTGAAGTAAAAGATGTCTTCTTCTTGGATGTAACACCCTTTCATTAGGTATCGAAACTATGGGAGGTGTTATGACCAAGCTTATCGAGTCTAATACAACAATCCCAACGAAAAAGTCAGAAGTATTCTCTACAGCTGCTGATAATCAGCCTTCGGTTGAGATTCATGTGCTGCAAGGAGAGCGACCTATGGCAAAGGACAACCGTAGTTTAGGTCGATTCCATCTTGATGGAATTCCACCTGCACCACGCGGAGTGCCTCAAATCGAAGTTACTTTCGATATTGATGCCAACGGTATTATGCATGTAACATGCTAAAGATAAAGGAACAAACAAAGAGCAGAATATCATCGAATCGAGGCTTCATCTGGACTTACCGATGAAGAAATCGAAAAGATGAAGCAGGAAGCTGAAGCAAAGTTTTAAAACCCGATGTATTTCCTTAAGAAAATTGAGATCATTTTTAATATGTTCAATTACCTGAAAGCTCACCACGGTATCAAATTCATTCAATCCGATCTTACTAAATGGCGGAATATTCGACTTTAGAAACTTGGCCTTTGGAAATTTGAGGGATAATTTTTCAATTACTTCTCCAATTTTATCAATAGCTGTATATCGTTCGCCCCATTGAAGTAATAATTCAATTCCTACCTTCTCCACAGCCAGAAACTTCTAAGATATTGCCTTTGACATAAGGCTCTGCTAGTATATAGGCCTTTAGAAGCCTTTGGTGTATCGGATTGTCAGATGGTATTTTATCTGAAGTTATCTCAGTAGAATATGTAGCCATATGCTGGTGCTATTGTGTCCTAAACTTAATTGAATTCCATTATATCTTAAAAATAGTCAGACTATAGCCCGAATTTTAGCCTAGGACAATTATTCTTTAAAAAATTATATATCTTCAACATCCCAGTAAATTTTTTGGTCAGTGGAAGTTGAGAATAAGTACAGGTATTTCGATAGGGATTCAAGTTGGCTGTCCTTCAATTATCGTGTGTTAAAAGAAGCGGAAGACGAAAGTCTTCCCTTATACGATCGGATTAAGTTTCTTGCTATCTATTCCTCTAATCTTGATGAGTTTTTTAGAGTGAGGATAGCCAATCTGAAGAGGATCAAGAGGATAGGAAAAAGAAAAATTAATGCAGAGTTAGATATCCGCCCTAAAAAATTACTTAGGGATCTTCAAAAAACGGTTAAATACCACCTTTTGGAATATGGCGATATCTTTCGAAACAATATTATCCCAGAGCTCAGGAAGAACAATATTTTTATCTACTGGGATGAAGAAATAAAACCCGAGCACTGGCCTTTTGTAAGAAAGCATTTCAGAAGCAGGGTCTTAACTTTTCTTAGGCCGGTAGTAGTAGATGAAAATAATTTGAATGAGGTTTTTCTGGTTAACAGGGCCTTATATTTTATTTTACTATTAAGAAAAAAAGGCGATCCAGAACATCGGGAATACTTCGCTTATTTAAATATCCCTTCGGACCGGCTACCCAGGTATATACAACTACCTTCTATAGGCGATACCCATTACATAATCAGCCTTGACGATATCATAAGGCATCACCTTGGGTTTATCTTTCCCGAATATGAAGTCGTCGAGAAAAAGAGTATCAAACTGAATAGGGATGCAGACATACATATTGAAGATGAATTCGCCGGGGATCTTGTACAGAAGATCAAAGACCAGCTCGATAAAAGAAATATTGGTATTCCAGCCCGTTTTCTTTATGATAAAAGTATCTCCGAAAAACTTTTAAAATTAGCATGCGACACATTTTTAATCGATGAAGACGATTTAGTTGCCGGTGGGCGATATCATAACATGAGCGACCTCATGAAGCTTCCTAATCCCATTAAACCCAAGTTGGAGGCTAAAAGCCTGCCGGATCTAGTGAGAAAAGAGCTGGAAAAACCCGAAACGATATTCGATACTATTGATGGCCGTGATGTAATACTTCATTTCCCCTATATTTCGTACGATTACGTACTCAAGTTCTTTAATGAAGCTGCAATAGACCCCTTTGTCAAGGAAATTAAAGTCACCCTTTACAGGATTGCCCCTCAATCATTTGTGGCTAACGCTTTAATAAGCGCCGCAAAGAATGGAAAAAAGGTTACTGTATTTGTTGAAGTTAAAGCTCGTTTTGATGAAGAGAATAACCTGATTTGGGGCCAAAAAATGGAAGAAGCAGGGATTAGGATCATCTACAGCATTCCGGGATTAAAGGTGCATGCAAAAATAGCCCTGGTCAAGAGGCAGGTTGGTAGTATAGAAAAGACATATTCTTTTTTGGGTACAGGCAACTTCAACGAGGTAACGGCTGGAATATACGCAGACCACGGTCTCATGACCTGTCATGAGGAGATGAATGCTGAGATCGATACCGTATTTACTTATTTATATAAGCGCGAGGCTCCAACAGGGTTTAAACATATACTTGTTTCGCAATTCAATATTATCAATCGTTTTACAGAAATGATCGATCGTGAAATAAGACATGCAAAGGAAGGAAAGGAGGCACGCGTCATTATTAAAGTAAATAACCTGGAAAACCGTGTTATGATTGACAAGCTTTACGAGGCAAATGAAGCTGGTGTGAAAATAGATTTGATAGCTAGGAGCATCTGCTGTTTGGTACCCGGCGTCATTGGGCTCAGTGAAAATATCCGAACAATTAGAATTGTTGACAGCTACTTAGAGCATGCACGGGTGTGGGTGTTCCATAACGATGGCGCGAACGAGGTGTATATGGGTTCGGCTGATTGGATGAACCGAAACTTACTGAGTAGGATAGAGGTCATTTATCCACTTTATGATAGTGAGATTAAAAATGAAATGCTTCAAATTCTTAATTTTCAAATAAATGATAATACTAAAGCATGCCTGATCGATGAAGATGGCGCCAATATTCCCATCACCAGAAAAAGGGAGCAAGACGTGTGAGAGCCCAAATAGACACATACAAATGGCTACAACAAAAACTCTCTTAATTCAAGTATTTTGGAAAAAGGGTAATAGGAGGAAGTGGGACATGCTGGATTCGAACCAGTGACTTCTACCCTGTCAAGGTAGCGCTCTAAACCAACTGAGCTAATGCCCCAAAATATTCAGGAAGTAAATATGATAATTCTTCCTGAATTTATCAGCTATCTGCTACGCCAAAAATAAGGAGCTTATTCTATAACTTCGCCCTTTATTCTTAATATCCTGGATTGACCCTCGTTAGTAGTAATGGTAACCGTCTTTGTAAATACCCCTTTATTGGCAGCATTATATGTGGCCAGGACTTCGCCTTTGCCGTTAGGGGCAATTGGTTCTTTGGTGTAGCTGGGCACTGTACAGCCGCACGACCCTTTAGCATCCGTGATGATTAAAGGAAGCGCCCCGCTATTAATAAAATTGAATACAGCTGTAACGGGTTCCCCCTGTTTGATCTGACCAAAATCGTAAACCTCCGATTCCAAACTCATCAAAGGAGCAAGGGGCGTTGCCTCGGCAGATAAACGTTCATCTTGTGCGTATACCGCTACAGAAAAGAATAGTAATGCAATAACAAATTGAAACTTCTTCATAATAAGAATAATTAAACGATTATAAAATTAGTTCATTAACATTAAATAATTGGCCCAAACTTGGGATTTGTTATTTAAAGATCTTGTTAACCGTTTCCTAAATGATGTTAAAAAGCTGTTAATAAGCAGAATTTCAAATACGTTTCATTTAATTTTAATTCATGAAAAATGCTCATATAAGGCTTGTTATCATTCTTGGGGCAATGGCAGTAATAGGAATGGTAACTATTCAGGCTTTTTGGGTTATACGTGCATTTAACCTAAAAGAGAAAGAGTTTTCGAACAAAGTCAACCTCGCACTTAAGAAAGTCAGCGAACAGATGGCCGTATGCCCAAATAATGTTGCCATTGCCCCCAATCCGGTAAGCAAGGTTTCATCCAGTTATTACTTAGTAAATGTGAATGACTTCATTAGTCCCAAGAAACTAGAATATAACTTAAAAGAAGAATTCAAAAAGCGGGAGATTGAAATGGATTTCGAATATGCAATATACGATTGCAGCCACGAGCAATTAGTTTATGGAAGTTATGTTAATCTGGATGTTGAAGATAATTATAAAGCAAGGGCTAGCTTTCCTAAGTTGGATAGGGATGATTATTACTTTGGGGTACATTTCCCCAATAAAACAGGGAGCACCATCGCAGAAATGGGGATCTGGTCTTTCACTACGCTTATGATGGTTGTGGTCATCATATTCTTCGTTTATGCCATGGCTGTTATCCTAAGGCAAAAGCGGCTTTCAGAAATCCAGAAGGATTTTATTAACAATATGACCCATGAGTTTAAAACACCCATTTCAACAATATCATTATCTTCAGAAGTATTGAATAGGCGGGATATTTTAAAAAACCCCGCCCGACTGGCCCATTATTCAAGCATAATAAAAGAGGAAGCTGACCGGCTGAAGAACCAGGTTGAGCGCGTTTTACAAATGGCAACAACCGATAAGCATAAAATTAAATTGAGTAGGGAAAAAGTTAGTATAGAAGAAATTTTGATGAGTTCGGTCAAACAAATCACTAACGCTCATAATGAAGATCGTTTCAAGATAAAAACGGATTTCCTTTCTACGAAAAGTGTTGTAAACGCTGATCGCCTTCACCTAACCAATGTATTTTACAATCTATTGGACAATGCCCTAAAGTATTGCGAAAAACCCCCTTATATAGAATTAAAAACCTTTAATCAAAATTCACACGTATGTATAGAAGTAGTTGACAACGGAATTGGTATAAGCAGGGATGATATATCTAAGGTTTTTAAAAAATTTTACAGGGTACCTACGGGAATATACATAATGTAAAGGGCTTTGGCCTGGGCTTAAATTATGTTAAAACTATGATTGAAGCGCATAGGGGGAAAATTGATATTCAAAGCGGACTTGGTAGTGGTTCATGTTTTACTATCCAACTTCCATTAGCCTAAATTATGAAAATAATAAAAAAATTACTTCTTGTTGAGGATGATGAAAACCTCGGGTTTGTTATAAAAGACAATTTAGAAGAAAGGGGTTACAAAGTTGTTCATGCCAGGGATGGAATGGATGGATACGATTGTTTTAATCGATTTGACTTTAACCTATGCCTTCTGGACATCATGCTTCCGAGAGAAGATGGTATTAACCTGGCCAGAAAAATTAGAAATAGAAACAATCAGATTCCTATAATTTTCCTAACGGCCAAGTCAATGAAAGAAGATGTTATTGATGGTTTCCGTGTAGGAGGCGATGATTATATAACGAAGCCTTTCAATATGGATGAATTGGTATGCCGTATTGAAGTATTTTTAAGAAGGATAAAACAAACTGAAGAAATTGAACCTACGGATTTCCAAATTGGGCAATATAATTTCGACTATAAGAACCTCCATTTATCAATTGCTTTCGATGAGCGTACGGTCACGCAAGGAAGCCGATGTGCTAAAATACCTCGTTCAAAATCAATCTACCATTGTGAAAAGGAGGATTTATTAAAAAGGGTATGGGGCGAAAACGACTATTTTGCTGGTCGAAGTATGGATGTATTTATATCTAAACTCCGAAAATACCTTAAAGCCGACCCTAATGTAAAAATAGTTAATTACCATGGGGTAGGCTTTAAGCTTGAAGTATCAGAAGTCTAGTTCAATCTGGTTTCTCATAATGTCTTCAAACACCTCCCTTTTCCTAATAAGTTGGGCTTCCCCCTTATGGATAAAGACCTCAGGCGGCTTTAGCCTGGAATTGTAGTTCGACGACATCATAAAACTATAAGCCCCCGCATTTTTCATTAATAATATATATCGCCCTCCCCGCACTTCATGAAGTTTTCTATCCAGGCCAAAAGTATCTGTCTCGCAAATATAGCCAACCACCGTATACACTCTTTTTATCCCCTTTGGATTGGAGATATTAATGATCTCATGATAGGCCTCATACATCATTGGTCTAATTAAATGATTCAGCCCCGAATTTACGCCTGCAAATACCGTAGCGGGGGTAGTTTTAACCACATTGGTTTTAACCAATAAATATCCGGACTCGCTCACAAGGTATTTACCTGGTTCGAACCAAATCTCCAGTTCCCGCCATAGTCCTTGCAAAAAGATTAAAAAGCCTTTCCTAGCTTCAATCCAACGTCAAAAATATCGGTTGTATAGTCCCCTTCTTTGTATGCTACTTTGAACCCGCTTCCAAAATCAATGAATCTCAAATCTTTGAAATCCATAGCTATCCCAAAGAGGATCTCAGCCATCTTCAAGAACACATCTGCATCCAGGATATCTGATCCTGTATGGATATGCAATCCTATAACATTGATATTATAGGTATTGACTATTTTTAAGATATGAGGCAGCTGGTATATTGAAATACCAAATTTTGAATCCGCATGGCCTGTGGAAATCTTTTTATTTCCCCGCCATTAAGGGGTTCAGCCGGATTGAAACAGAACGAACTTGTATTTATTCCCGAAATGTTCGGCATCGAAATATTGCCAATATTTACGACCGAGACCATCTCAACAGCTTATTTCGTCAAAAGCAACGCCATTGGGGCTAAAAAAAATTTGTGATGGAGAAAAGCCGGCTTTAAGCCCAATGCGGGCTTCCTGAATGGAAACGGCATCCATACCAGCCCCAAGACTTTTAATATATTTAAGAATAGAAATATTAGTTAATGCCTTAGCCGCATACTTAATGCGAACATTGAGTTCAAAAAAGGCGCCTGTCAGCTTCTTATAATTTACTTCAATTTTATTAGAGTCGTACACATAGACAGGTGTGCCAAATTCCCTGGCAACTTCCTCTAAATCGAGGCCTTGAACTTTATATTTTCCGTTTTCGATAATCATTGAAATAGATATAAAAAAGAAAGGGAGTATGATTTCATACTCCCTCGACAAAACTAATTTAATAATCCTTTACTGCAATGAGTAAAATGCTTTCAAAAACTCAATCAGGCTTCTTCCCCCGAAAATATATCCCTTTACCAAACTCTAATTCACCCAGTCCCTCTTTAATCATTTCCACCTGAGTTCTGATTTTTCCTGCATCTATATTTGCTAGTTCCAATTTTACCTCCTCTTCAATCCGGCTCGCCATAGCGGTAATCCCCTCAATTTTTTCCGATGAAAAAGCAAGATCAATTTCTAATGGGTCGGTTATGGCCATAATATCAAAAGAGAATAAACCAAACTCCAGTAGCTCCTTGTCTGCATACATCTCCTCTCGGGAGTTAAAACATTTTTCAATCTTCCTCTTTTCACCAGAAGTTTCATCGATAATCGTGATGGCGATCTTATTATTTTTCTGGGCCTGAACATTAAAAATAACGGCAAGGCATATTATTGTAAATATTAAGTTTTTCATAATAAAAATTTCTTTGACTATACAATTATACTTTGAAATGGACTTGAAGGACGTTAAAAGGGGGTTAAATCATGTTAAAAAATGTTAAATCCCGAACTGGATGGTTCGAATGACGTATTTTTGAGCATTCATGAAGAAGAATACATTCATCTGGGTTATATCGTTAATGTCTCTTGCGTTGATTGGACTCATTTTCTTTCAGGTGTACTGGATTAATGAGGCGGTTCGCTTGGGTGAAGACCGCTTTAATCAGGACATACATGATGTCCCGAAAGGGTTTCCTAAACCGGAAGAAGATGAAATAGTAGATAAAACTTTTGAGTTTTTTCTAGCACAAAAAGAGGAGTTTAAATTGAACAGACGACTCTATTATTGTCTTAGACGTAAGGCATACCAGACAACCTAATTACGGCGATTCCTTATCGATCGATCAAAACTTTGACTTTTCATTCAGGCTTAATGAAACTTTCCTTAGAGATAAATCCCTGGGGAAATTGATGAAAAATACAGAAGAGTTGGTAAGATGAAGAAAAGCTCAATGAGAAGCTAACTAATATTAAAATTGACGAAGGCCTTTGAATAGTGGTGGCGTTAAGGCCATCCGGGAAAATAAACAAAGCGTGATTCCAAAATTGATGAGGTCATAGGATCACTATCCTATGAAAAGCCGCTTATCAAGAAAAAGAAATTCTTCTTCGTCGATGCTGTAATCGACAAATTAATTTATGCGCAAAAACAGGAGAAGAATAATGCATCAAACATTGACTCTTCATTTCGGATGAATTAAAAAACAAAGGCATTGACATTAAATACAGTTTTGCGATTTTTTCCCCCTTAAAAGATACTTTTGTTGTACGGCAACCCCACCATATTGAAAAGTTGGAACATTCGGAATATAAGGTACCCCTTTTTCCGAACACCAAGTTTCAAGAGTCAAGCCTATTGAGCTTACATTTTCCGGGAGAGCCGGTTCGATTTTGAAAGGACATGGTTCACTTTAAAGGCCTTCCATTTTTTTTATTGCGCTTATCAATAATGCTGGATTTGTTCTTCAGGTCGTAATCCGTCAGAAGAAATTATCTGAGGTAAAGAATGATTTCATTAACAATATGACGCATGAATTTAAGACGCCGATATCAACCGTGGCTCTGGCCACAGAAGCCCTTAGACCCGGAAGTCCAAAGCCGGAAGTCGGTGCTGTCCAAATATTTAGAGGTAATAGATGCAGAAAACAAAAGGTTAGGAGGCCAGGTAGAAAAAATCCTTCAATTGGCCACACTCGACAAGGAAAGCTTAACCTTAAAAAAAGATCTTTTCGACCTTCAAGCTGTTTTATTAAAACAAATTGACCGGATCCGGTTAAATATTGAATCGAGGGACGGACATATTCAGGAAAGGCTTCTGGCAAAGAATACCTATCTTAGAGGGGATGAATTGCATTTGACCAATGCTGTTTTCAATGTCTTGGACAATGCCGTGAAATACACAGAAGACAAACCTGTTATTAGTATTCAAACGAGAAATACACCTTCAGGAATTATTATTAATTTCTCTGATAATGGCATAGGCCTTAAAAATGAGGATAAAGACCATATTTTCGATAAATTTTATCGGGTCCATACAGGAAACCTGCACAATGTAAAAGGCTTTGGTTTGGGATTATATTATTCAAAATCAATTATTCAGGCTCATCATGGAGCTATTCGGGTGAAGAGCAATGGGAACAAAGGATGTAATTTTGAAATCTACCTGCCCCATGGAAAGCAGTAAGCCTAAGCTATTGATTGTTGAGGACGATCAAAACCTGGGTGAAATACTTTCGGAGTATCTTGACTTTAAAGGGTATAAAACCACCCTCTGTAGGGATGGCCTTGAAGGTTTGAAGCATTTCAAGTCCGTTTACGATTTCATCTTTGATGTGATGATGCCGAAGAAGGATGGCTTCACTTTGGCTATGGAAGTTAGGGAAATAGACAGCGAAGTACCTATTGTATTTCTTACTGGCAAAATCCATGAAAGCAGATGTAATTGAGGGACTTACCCTGGGCGCTCGACGATTACCTCCAAGCCCTTTAGCATGGAAGAGCTTTTGCTTAGAATAAATACCATTATGCGCAGGGCTGGTCAAATTAGTAAGCAACATCAGCCCAAAACATATAGATTGGGGAAATTTGATTTTGACGTTCAGGGACATAACCTGCGTTCAGAAGAAGAAAATAAAAAACTGACCTCAAAAGAATGCCAATTATTGGAACTTTTGGTAAAGAACCTCAATAGACCTAAATCGCTCTGAAGCTCAAAAACAGATTTGGAAAGATGATACTTACTTCAATGTGCAAGGAGTATGGATGTTTATATTACAAACTTCGAAAAATCCTTAAGCCAGACACTTCCCTCGAAATATTGACTATCCATGGACAGGGCTTTAGGCTTGTTAATGGACTTGAAACTGAAAATTAATTCAGTAATACCCATAGCGCCATAGGGTGACGCACATCTTGCTTTTGTTCTTTCCTTCTCATGCGTTAGAAAGCCTTGCTTTAACGCTTCTGCCACTACGTTTTTTGCCTTTGAGGAGAAAAAATCATTTAACAATCTATTATGTCATTATATGGAGCAATTGGTATAAAATATTAATTTGGCATATGTAATACCAATTACGCCATATTATGACGCATATCTTGCTTTTGACTTTTCTCTCATGGGTTAAAATGCCTCGCTTCCTCAGTGCTTACGGTGTTTTTTGCTATTGATAAGAAAAAATCATTTAACAATCTATTACGCCCTTATATGGCGCAATTGGTATAACTCCTTGCTTTCTAAGGCTGTCCTTTTCTAAATTTGGTTTCATTATAAGATTATGATCGATATTATTCCATCAATTTGGATCCAGAATAGGAAATGTGTCAGAATCCACCAGGGTGATTTTTCAAAGACCGAAGAATATGCTATTCCAATCGATCTTCACAAGCGATTCCAGGACCATGGAATAAAAAGACGATACATTTAGTAGATTTTGATGGAAGTGCAAAGGATCCTCGGTTAATTATGATGTCCTAAACTGGCCATACTTCCTTGAATATTGATTTTTCAGGAGGTGTCCAAACAGATGGGGATATACAAAGTATTTGAATATGGCGGCGCTTATGTAACGGCCGCATCAATAGCCGTTACAAACCCAGGGCTTTTTTCGGAATGGGTCGTCACCTATGGAAGAGAGAAAGTAACATTGGCAGCCGACTGCATAAACAGCAAAGTTGCCTTTCGCGGTTGGCAGAAAAAATCGGATCTGGATATACTCAAACATATCGAGCACTTCTATTCAAGGGGGCTTAAGTACGTAAAAACAACTGATATATCTAAAGATGGGACCCTGGAAGGCCCCTCTTTCAACCTTTATAGTCAAATTATTGAAAAGTTTCCAGGAATTGGCCTTTTGGCAAGTGGTGGCGTAAGGGGAATAGATGACATCAAAAGATTAAATTATTAGCGGGTTTATTCGGCGTAATTTTCGAAAAGCTTACTATGAAGACCGTTTAAAACTGAGTGAGATAGAATCGTTGATCGTTAAAGGCAAAGATTAAAAAGCCTTATAGTAATCCTGAATTTTAAAATTTACCAACCACATATTGAATGAAATTAAGAAAGTAAGAAATCGCTTCTTTTTTAGGTTTTTGTTCTTCAACACCGCCCTTGTTAATAGCGTTTAATAGCATTGGCCCACTCTTCAGGCCTTTAAAAGAACTATCCTGCTGCAGTTCTAGCGGAGCCCCAGAGTTAGGGTCTTCAGACTCCAGGGTCTCGTATGGTTTCTGGATCGCCTCCGATGCATTGGTTTTAATCGTAATGGAAAAAAACGTTAAGGCAAAAATCAGCAGGAATTTTTCGGGATTAACAATAGAATCCAAATCGGTTCAAATTTTATATTTAAGTCAGAAATAATAAATTTAATAAAAAGTTCACAGAAAGTTATTATACTATTCATGCTTGCTGGCGTATTTACCTTCCCAATAAAATTTTTCTATGAGTCAAAAAGGCCAAATTATAAATTTCAGCGACCTGGGGAGCATCTATTGATGGTAAAATTATTCAGATAGATGAGGACTTACCAATTACTGAAATCTTTGTTGACAGCCGAAAACCAGTAATTTCTTATGGAGCGACTTTCATTGCCATATCCGGCGAGAGGCATAATGGCCATGATTATGTGCAAGACCTCTACAAGCTGGGGGTTAAAAATTTTATTACCGACTTAAGGGTAGATGCCTCAAGTATGCCGGGAGCCAACATTTTCCGCGCTCCAAACTCTTTAAAAGCGCTTCAACTATTAGCTCAATGGAAACGAAATTCCTGTGGCTCAAAACTTACCGAGGTTATTGGGATTACAGGGAGCAATGGAAAAACCATTGTAAAGGAATGGTTAAGCGTAATACTGGAAAAAAGATTCAGGTTGATCAAAAGCCTGGGCAGCTATAACTCTCAAGTGGGGGCGCCATTATCCGTTTGGAAGACGATCCCAGCCATAATTTTGGAATTTTTGAGGCAGGTATTTCTAAAAGAGGGGAAATGCAAGTACTGGAAAAGATCATTCAGCCAAGCCTTGGGATCATTACAAATATTGGGTCTGCACACGATCAGGGGTTTAGTAACCGCTTTGAGAAAGCAAAAGAAAAATGCAAACTATTTAAAAATTGCAAGGCCCTTATTTACCCCGCTGAATATGAAGAAATCCGGTTTGCTGTCGAAAATTTAAATTCAGAGGGGGATATCCAATTACTGGCCTGGTCCTCGGACAGCTCTTCAGCCTTTCGAGTCCTCAGGAAAGACTCAGCTGATAGCGATTTCATACAAGGGGAACTTCATGAATTTATTCCTCCTTTTACCGATTCGGCTTCCTTTGAAAAACTTAATTCACTGCATTTGTACCTCTCTATTTGGGATATATCCATGAGGAAATTACTTCCGGTTTATTATTGCTTGAACCGGTAAAAATGAGGCTTGAGCTCAAAAGGGCCAAAAATAATAACTACATAATCGATGATACATACAATAACGACCTCTCTGCGCTGGAAATAGCGCTGGATTTTTTGGTGAGTCAAAAGCATAAAAAGTATATACGTTTTATTCTTTCAGACATCCTTCAGTCGTTTGAATCGGACGTAAAACTTTATGCAAAAGTGAATAGCCTCTTAAAATCCAGGAATATTGATTCTTTTATAGGTATTGGCGCTTCAATTCTAAAGAATAAAGATCAGTTTTCAATAGATGCCAGTTTTTACGCGTCTACCGCGGATTTCCTTGATCAGTTAAACCTCTCGGAATATCATGATGAAATTATTTTGATAAAAGGCCGAGCCGGTGCGGACCATGCCTGGGCGCGCAGCAAGATGATGGGCGATCTGCCCCAGGTGGTCGAGCGCCACATTCGGCCACCCGTCCGCTACCCCGACGGCTGGGACGACGAGTTGAGCGAAAAGGCCAGGCGTGGCGTATGCGAATTCAACAAGCGGGAATACTTTGAACAGCACGAATGGTTTGAGGAAGCGTGGATGGAAGAGCAACGGCCCATTCGCGAACTATATCAGGGCATTCTGCAGGTGGGCGTAGCGTTCTATCTTATCGAAGAGGACAACTGGGCCGGCGCGCTCAAGATGTTTCGGCGCGGTTTGCCGCGCCTGCGTGACCTGCCCGAAGTCTGCCAGGCAATCGAGCTGGCCACCTTTCGCGCGCGAGCCGAGGCGATCCATGCCGAAGTTGCGGCCCTGGGCGCCGAACGCCTGGATGCATTTGACCAAGACCTTTTTCCTCAAATCGAGCTGGCGGAAGAATGGCCGCCTAGCTAAGACCATCGCAACTGCTCAGATGCCGGTCCGCCAAACTGAAATCTCTACGAGAAGATGACTTTCATTGATGCGACCGCCTAGATGCGACCGCCTAGATGCGACCGCCTCTGCCTTCCTTCGACAGGCTCAGGCGGCGGCTACCCAGTGGCGCAGGCTGAGCCCGCTTGAACTGATCCTGTCGAAGTGTCGAAGCCGGATCTACCAAGGGCTTGCAAAACCAATGTTCTCGTAGCACCTTCAGTTTAGAACGCCCGATGCATGATCAGGCCGATCACGCATCGGCCAAACAGCCACTGCCGTTAATCCAAGTGAAAGACCTCTTCCAACTCGATCATCATCTCATCCGCATGCGCGTTATCCGGCGATTCGAAATAGGGCGCCATAAACGTTTGCCAGCGATCGTTGACTTCAGTCTGCGCCATGGCAGCCTGGGCAGTGGCAAAATCTACTGGCGTCTCAAAATAGCCAAAGAGTAGGCCATCTTCGTTCAGGAATAGGGAATAGTTGTGCCATCCTGTGGCGCGCAGGGCCTCCAGCATTTCTGGCCAAACGTCTTGATGGTGTTGCTTGTATTCTTCCAGCTTGTCCGCTTTTACTTTCAGCACGAAACCAATTCGTCGCATGTCATTCCCCCCTTGGTGGTAATCACAATTCCGGCAACTACGCCTGTATACAAACGAGTTCACAGGTCGAACATTGCTCACGTGCGGCAGTCTACAGTCTCTACCCAACTGTGACCAATTCAAGATCAAGCAAACGCGCCAACTTACGTATCTTGCCGATCTGATGACCAACGCCAAGCGCGCAGTGATGCGTCGGGCCCGCCTCGGCCCAGCGATTCATGAATTCAGCCGGGTCCAGGCTGAAGCGCAGGCGAGAATTGGTGTTGCCGATTGCCAGCCGGGGCCCTGGCTCTGCTTCGCCCTCGGCCGCCAGCAATTTGAGTCGCCCGTCAGCCGTCTGGGTCATGCCCAAAATGGTGACCGGTCCGGTCTTGACATTGAACTCCACCGACAGGCCATAGCCGCGCTTGCCGTGGAAAAGCCCCAGACCGCGCAGCAGCGGTTTGTCCGCGCTGATGGCGACGTGGCCCGGCCCGTCATGGCCCATGAGGATAAATTCATCCACAAAGTCCATGGCATAGAACTCGGTGTAGGAGCCCCCCGCGCCCAAGCGGTCCATAACCAGCATCGCCATACAGGTTTTCAGATCGCCTTCGCCCGACGCGGGGACGCCGCGCGCTGTCAGCAACGAGTTGCCGACAATCAGGGACGCGCCGAGTTCCTCGTTGGCATTGCCGTTGAGGCCGCGGTAATAGTAGGTCAGACCGTTGAGGTCGAAGTCTTGAACCAGCTTGTCAAGGCCGACAGCCACCCGGGCTGACCAGAGCATGGCGTCATCCGTAACCGGCATCGAGATCTTGTCTTTGCCCGGTGCAGCGACTTCGAACGTCTCCGTGATTTCCACGATCTTGGCGGCGATTTCTTCGTCCGTCGCCTGCTCGACCCGCTCGTGCAAGTCATCCATCTCCAAGACTTCGACGTGTGCGCCAAGCTGGGCATGGTGCATCGTGAAGTCCGAATACATGTCGAGCATGCCGGGGTAGGTGTGGCCCAGGAAGCCGACGCGGCTGTAGTTGAGGGTGCGCAAGATGCCGGCAGCCACAATCCACTCTTCGATCTCCTGCCAGGCGCGCGCATAGTATTGATTGGCTGCCCCGTCGACCGGATTGAGCAACCCGGACACGACGTTGAACTGGATGCGGCTGCGGGCAAAGGCATTGGAGATTTCGGGCACGCAGCAAGCGCAGCAGTTGGCGAGCCACTCGCCCGTGTCCGTATTCGGATAATCGAGCGCGTCCGCCGGTTGCAGATTGAGAATCAGTACGGGCGCTTTGCGCCGTTGAACTGCAGGCAGCACCTGCGACGATGTCGAATAGGTGCCCACGTAACAGACGATCATGTCGACATTGGCTTGGGCGAAGAGGTCGCCGGCGCGCTGCGCGGCAGGCGCAGTGTCAACGAGTCCGGCCGAAACGACCTCCGCGCCCATCACACCGATGCGATCTTCCACTGTCTGCTGATAGCCTTCGAGGCGCGCTTTCAGCCCCTCAAACTGGGGCCAATAAGCTGCCAGGCCAATGCCAAAGACGCCAATCTTGGCAGCCGGTGTTCGATCTGGGTGTGCTTGCATTTTGCGTCTCTCCCTCTGTTTATCTTGGCATGGTGGTCGGTATCGGCATGAACCGGTCAGGCCTGGTACGCCTGGCTGGTGTAGCGGCCGGAAATCGTCAAGTAGCTGTTGGACCCTTGCGGCGGAACACAGCGATATCCACGGCGCCGAGCCGGAATTGGTCGATCGCAACGGCGAGAAGCAGCACCAATCCCTGCACGATTTGCTGGTAGTCCGAAGACAGGCTGAGTAGCGTCATCCCGTTGTTCAACGTGCCGAGAATCAAGACGCCAAAAAATGTTCCAAGCATGGTCCCCTTGCCGCCGGCCAAGCTGGTACCGCCGAGAACCACCGCAGCGATCACGCTAAATTCAAGTCCCATGGCGGCCTGCGGTGCTGCGGCGTAAAGTCGAGCCGTAAGGATAACGCCGGCGAGCCCGGCACTGAAGCCGGAGAGCAGATAGGCCGTGATTTGGTAGCGGGTCACGGGAAGACTGGCCAGCCGGCTCGCTTCCGCATTGCCTCCGACGGCGTATAGTGCGCGTCCATAGGTCGTATAGTTGAGCACGATGAATCCGATAATGAAGAGAATAAGCGCTACCAAAATGGGAAATGGAATCCCCAAGATCTCGCCGCTGCCCAAACGCGCAAATTGCTCATCATAGACCGGTTTGGTCAAGCCGTCTGAGAGGACAAAGGCTGCGCCGCGTGCAACATAGAGCGTGCCGAGAGTCGTAATGACAGCATTGATCCCTACCTTGGTCACTAGCAGTCCATTGAGTAATCCCACCAGTGTGCCTGCCAGTAGCCCAGCGAGGGCAGCAGGCCAAATGCCGATTTGTGGTTGAAGGACGGCAATCACCACACCCGAGAGCGCCACGACTGAACCAACTGAGAGATCAAGTCCGCCGCTGATCATGAGCATGGTGGTGAAAACCGCCACGATCGCCAAAATGGAAGTTGCCATCAACAGATTGATGATGTTTTGCGTTGTGAGAAAGAAAGGTGATAGGAGCGCCAAGACGACAAAAATCAGCGCATAGACGATAGCCAATCCTACAACTTCACGCATGGAGGCGTTGGCGCCGATGCGATTACCGGCTGCTCTTGCCTGGGAGACACGACCTGATTCTTGGTTAGCCATACGTCACCGCCGTCGATGCTGCCTGGATGAGCTTGGCTTGCGTCGCTTCCGCCTGGCTAAATTCGGCAGTGACGCGCCCTTGATACATTGTCAGGATACGATGACTCACCGCCAAGACCTCTTGAATATCAGATGAGACCATCAAGATACCGAGCCCCTCACTGGCCAAGCCCTCTAATTGCTCGTATATGTCGAAACGGGCGCCGATGTCTACGCCCCAAGTCGGTTCATTAAGAAGCAGCACCTTAACGCCTGCTTCAAGCCAGCGGGCAAGGACCAGCTTTTGCTGGTTGCCGCCGCTGAGATAGCGGGCGTGAATCTCCATGCCCCCCGCCATGCGAATCCCCAATTTACCGATCCAGTTTTCGACATGACGGCGCTCGGCGGCACGCTTGAAGAAACCACCGCTGGCCAGTGCGCCCCAGTTAGAGAGCGTTACGTTCTCCTTAACACTGCGATCCAGAATCAGCCCCTGGACCTTCCGATCTAGTGGCACCAGGCCAATGCCGTTGCGGCGTGCATCGCGCGGGCTATCAATGAGCGCATCGTGCCCTTCTATGCGAATCGCCCCCTGGTCAATCGGCTCTGCCCCAAAGATGGCCCGGGTGAGATGGACATGCCCCGCCCCCAAGAGGCCAAAGATCCCCAAAATCTCACCAGAATGAACCGTCAAGGAGACATCTTCGAAGCGACCTCTCTGTGTAAGATCGTTGACCTCCAGCACGGGACCGTGCTTGCTGCCTCCTGGCGTTTGCTGCCGCGTCCAACCCTCACCAATATCGCGGCCAACCATCATTGTTACCAAGGACTGCTTGGTTAGATCTTCGACGGAGTGCGTACCAACGTTGACGCCATCGCGCAAAACCGTGACGCGCTGGGCGATTTCAAAAACTTCGTCCAACCGGTGGGAAATGTAGATAATGCCGACACCTTGACCACGCAGGGTCTGCACAAATTCAAAGAGGCGTGTGACCTCATTGGGTGTCAGGGCAGCGGTCGGCTCATCCATCACCAGAATGCGGGCCTGAGAAGAGAGTGCCTTGCCGATCTCGACGATTTCGCGTTCGACGGCGCTCAGCCTGTACATTGGTGTGCGGGGGTCTAGATCGACTTCCAACATGGTCAATGCGTTGCGGGCAAACTCATAGGCTGCGGCCCAGTCCACAAGCTGATTACCGAAGGGGCCATGACGAGTTGGCAAATGACCCAGCAAGAGATTTTCAGCGACGGAGAGTTCGGGCGCGTAATGCAATTCCTGATAGATCATGCGAATGCCCTGCCGTTCGGCCATGCGCGGGCTATCAATCTCAACCGGCTTACCGTCAATGCGTAGCACGCCAGCATCCCGCGTGTAGTCTCCGTTCAAGATCTTGATCAGAGTTGATTTGCCGGCACCATTCTCACCCAGTAGGGCATGTACCTCGCCGGTCTCAAGATCGAAGTCAACATTCTTGAGAACTTGAACACCAAAGAAGCTCTTCTCAATGCCCTGCATAGTCAATAAGCGCGATGGCTCTGTCACGTACTGCCTCCTCCGCGGCGGGTGCGCAGTTGATCGAAACCGACTGCCACTAGGAGCACGAGACCGCTGGCCACCTCTTGATAGAAGGAAGAAACATTGAGAAGAATGAGGCCATTGTCCAGAATCCGCAAAATAAGGACCCCAAGCAGTGTGCCAAGTAGCGAGCCTTTGCCGCCGGAGAGACTGGTTCCACCTAGCACAACTGCCGCAATCACGGAAAGTTCCAGCCCTGTGGCGGCCCTGGGAGCGCTCAGAGCCAACTGCGACGCCGTGAGAATGCCGCCGAATCCGGCCAATAGACCGCAGATGACATAGACGCGCATGAGCGTGCGATTGATGGGAATGCCCGCCAGGCGGCTTGCCTCAGCGCTGCCGCCGATGGCAAAGATCGCCCGTCCGAATTGAGTCGAACGGAGTACGTAACCAAAGAATAGATAAAGCAGAATCATGATGACGAGCGAGACCGGCACGCCGGCAATGGCGCCACGCCCTAAGAATTTGAAAGCGTCATTGTTGATCTGGTTCGTCTGTCCATTGGAAATAACAAAGGCCAGGCCACGAATGATGGAAAACATGGCCAGTGTTGTAATGAGCGGATTTATCTTGATGCGCGTAATGAAAAAGCCGTTCAGTGCACCAACGAGCGCGCCAGACAACACGCCCAGGATGGCCGAAATAACCAGCGGCAGCCCCAATCCCGTCCAGACAAAGCTTGTGACGACGCCGGCCAAGGCGGCCACGGAACCGACCGACAGGTCGATACCGCCGGAGATGATGACCATCGTCATGCCAATCGCGACGATGCCCACGATGGCGACTGTCTGACCCAGGTTCACCAGATTGCTGATAGAAAAAAAATAAGGCGATAAGAGAGCAAAGATCAAGCATTCAATCACCAGCACGCCCAGCAGGCTCACTTCTGGCGGGATGCGGCTGAATGGTCCGCTGTCGTATGATTGTCGCTTCCTCTGGGACGCTGGGCTGGAAGGTTGCGCCATGGCCGAACACCGATCTGCTGAGCTGACTGGGTCAAACGGATGGGCCGGCCAGGACATCGACCGGCCCGTAATGGTATGCGGGGTAAGAGAGACTGCTCCACCTACTCAGATGCGCTGCAGTATTCCGGCCAGTTATCGGGATAGTAGTCACAGACGTTTTCAGCGCTGATGAAGACATGGTCCACATAAACGGAGGGCGGTACGGGGCGGCACTCGAGCAGGTCAACCAGCGCCGGAACGATCTTGAAACCATAGTTTTCCGGGAAGTAGGCTGTGGCGCCGAGATAGCGACTCCCCTCTTTGACCATTTCTTCCTGACCGGATGGGTCAGCGTTCTGACCGACTACAATGATGTTGTCTGCGCGGCCGGCGGCTTCCGCGGCCGCAATCACGCCCAGCCCTGTACCATCATTGATCGAGACGGCGACGATTCGCTCGGCATCCGGAATCGAAGGCAGAATATCGGAGGTCACCTTGAAGGATTCTTCCTGCGTGTTCTTGCTGTCTAGCCGATAGATCTGATCCTCCGTTGCCGGCGTGGTCAAATCCTCTTGCAGTTTGTCGAGCATGCCCTGCATGCGTGCGGCGGGAACCGGTCCGGATTGGGGAAGCTCTAACACAAGGATAGCATCGACCTGACCATCCCAATTCTCATTGACCCAGGCGGCGGCGGCTTCACCAGCCAGCTGGCCCGCCAGGTAGTTATCGGCCCCAAAGAAAGTGGCCCCCGGCATGGGGATATCAATGGCGACGACGGGGATATTGTTATCGCGGAACTTACTCATGATAACGTTGCCAAATGCCTCGTCGGTCTGAAACTCGATTACACCATCAACGCCCTGGGAGATAAAATTTTCGGCATTGGCTAGCGCTGTAGCGCCATCAAGCTTGTTATCGGCGAAGACAAGTTCGATATTGCCGGCCTCAGCTGCCGCGGCCTCGATGCCTTCTCGCACTAGCTTCGTAAAGACAATATCTTCCGTTAAATTGGCGAAGCCGACTTTGTAGCTATCTTTCGCCGTCGGGCAAGCGGCATCAGTCGCCGCGTCGCCGCTGGTCACAGGCATGGCGCCTTCCGGCGTGACCGGGACAGCACAGGCCGCCAGCAACAGGATAAGAACTGGCAACAGCAGCAAACTCCTCCACATTCTCATGGTAATCTCCTTATTCGATATAGTGATGGACCAACGTAGAGATGGATCAACAATCTGATGACGAGCAAGAGTAACAAGCTATGTTTGTGCCTGTCCGCAACGACCAAGCGGTCAGCGCCGACGAAACAGCACGCGGAAGAGCAAAACAGTAAGGAGCAAAAGCGGGCGAGAAGAGTTGCCTCCCCGACTGATTGCGATAATTTTGTTGAATTTTAATGAAAACTATTGAATTTTGCTGGAAATTGTGCATAATATAGCAAAACTGGCTACGGGTGTCAATAGGCAATTTCTCTCTTTGTGGCTAGAATTGCGTGTTGTCGCGATTGAATTTCGTATTTTCAATGATGCAACAAGTGGAAAAGATTTGATGATTGCTTTTGAGCGACGCCAGATGATTCTACGCATGCTCCGTCAACAACCGGGACTTAAGGTCGCGCAATTTGCCAAAACGTTGGACGTTTCAGAGGGGACGGTCCGCAATGACCTTGCCGTACTGGAGCAAGAACAGTACCTGCGACGCGTGCGCGGGGGCGCTGTGCTACTCGATCCCCCACTGCTTTCGACAGATAAGCCACTTGCACCAGAGCCCAATGGGGCAGCCAAGAAGGGGATCGCCCGTTGGGCGAGCGATCTCGTCGAAAGCGGCGAAACCATTCTTCTGGATGCCAGTAGTACCGTCTTTGCGATGGCGCCCTACCTGAGCGAACAGAAGAATCTAACCATTGTCACCAATGGTATTGAGGCAGCCCAACATCTGGCGCGCACCCCTTCCAACACGGTCATCCTGATCGGTGGCATTGTAGGAAACCAGGGTCACACGGTGACAGGGACGGTCGGCGCTTCAATCTTGGAGAATCTCCACATCCGCACCGCGTTTGTCTCTGGCGTAGGCTTTGACTGTGAGATGGGGTTGACCGAAGACAATCTGCCTGAGGCTCAGCTAAAGCGTCTGATGCTGGCAGCAGCAGGGCGGGTTGTGGCCCTGGTCGATTCGAGCAAGCTGGGCAAGATCGGACTGACGCCTATACGCAGTACCAGCCAAATTGACCACCTCTTTACGGATAGCGAAGTGGAACCGCAGATGCTTGAAGCGTTACGCGCTCACCAGCTGAAGCTGACTATCTGTGGAGAAAACACAGTGACGACCTTTACGCCCCATCGAGAGCAGCGCACCTACAAGATCGGCTTTGCCAATCTCAGTGAAGAGATCCCTTTTGCCGTCGATGTGCGTAGAGGGTTGGAGCACGCAGTCAAGGAAATCAGCAACATTGATCTCGTAGTGGCCGACAATCGATTGAGCGGTGATCACGCATTGGACATCGTTGATAATTTCATCGCAAAAGAAGTCGACCTCATTATTGAGTATCAAATCGATGCCGCCATTGGCACTCAGTTGATCAATAAGTGCCAGCGTGCAAAGACGCCGGTCATTGCGGTCGACATTCCCATGGTTGGCGCAACATATTTTGGAGTCGATAATTTTCTTTCCGGTCACCTGGCAGGCGTTGAGTTAGGCAATTGGATATCGACCAACTGGGGTGGAGAGTTGGAGCACCTGCTCTTGTTAGAAGAACCGAGAGCAGGGGCGCTACCGGCGGCCCGGATTCAAGGACAGCTGGAAGGACTTAGCGAGGTTATCGGCTCATTGGACACCGTTCCGCGCACGACGCTCAATAGCGGCAACACGAGTGAAGTTAGTGTGGAAGCCGTCTATGGCTTCCTGGATGCTCTGCCCAACGCACAACGCATCGCTGTCATCTGCTTCAACGATGATGCGGCGATGGGCGCGCTTCAGGCTGCGCGTCGACTCAAGCGCGAAGACGCACTTGTGATTGTCGGACAAGGCGCGGACCGCAGGATTCGGGATGAAATTCGCCGCCCAGAGTCTTGTGTTGTTGGCTCAACGGCCTTTATGCCCGAGCGCTACGGCGAGAAGTTGACCGATCTTGCCATCCGCATACTGCATGGAGAACAGGTACCCCCCGCTGTCTATATGGATCATATCTTCATCGACCGCAACAACATCGACATCTACTATCCCGATTAATCCGTTAGCCGTCCATCAAGAGGCTGAACCCGCCATCCACTTCGATGGTCTGGCCGACGATCATGGCGGCCTGATCGCTGCAGAGCCATGCGGCTACATTGCCTACATCTTCAGGCGTGGCCATGCGTCCGGCCGGCGTACGCGCCATGGCCTCGGCAATGAGATGCTCCCGGTTCTGGAAAAAATCGAGTGCGTCAGTGAGCACCACACCGGGGCTGATACAGTTGACGGCAATGCCGTGAGGTGCAAGCTCAACGGCCAGGTAGCGGGTCACGGCTTCGATCGCGGCCTTGCTCACGCCCACGGCGCCATAGTCCGGCACGACGCGCCGGCCGCCAATGCTGCTAATGGCAAGAACGCGGCCCCATCCCTGACGCTGCATATAGGGTGCGGCTGCCTGGGCGCCGAGCAGGATGCTGCGGGCATTGATGTTCATCGACCAATCCCACGCTTTGGCGTCAATTTCCATGATCGGTTTGAGCACGCCGCTGGCCGCGTTGCCCACAAAGATGTCAAGCCCGCCAAGCTGGGCTGCAGCCTCATCGACGAGTGCGCGTACGCCCTCCTCTTTGCCCACGTTGGCTTTGATCACCATCGCGCGCACGCCCAGTTGCTCGATGGCATGGGCGGTCTCTTCAGCTTCCGTGCGCTTGCGTACGTAGTTGACCGCAATGTGGCAACCCCGAATAGCCAGCGCCAGGGCGATGCCCCGGCCAATGCCCCGCCCGCTGCCCGTGATCACGGCACACTTGCCGGTTAGAAATTGATGCTGCTCTGTGGTCATCAACGCTTCACCTTTTCGTGTTGCCGCTGAGCTTCCTGCGGTGATTTAGGGCACGCTGCGGCCATGCCGTCAATCGTTCGCATGCCGGCACGCGCTCAAGCGCTGGATTGTTGGTATGGTGGCGCGGTCTCACCATTCCAGCGCGAGGAGGCGCAGCAGATCTTCAGGCGTGGTCGTGCCGCGCACGCGGACGCGCTGCAGTTCAAAGAGATCGTCGTCGCTGCTGTGCGTTGCGCCCTGGACCGTGGTAAAGCCGGCCCAGTAACCGGCGCTGCGGAAGATTTCCTTGGTCAGCGCGTCAAAGTCGCCCGCCGGATAGGAGACAAACCGAGGGCGCTTGCCCATTTCATATTCGATGGTTTCGCTGCTGCCCAAGGCCTGCCAGACCAAATAATCGACATCTTGACCGGCCAGGGTCACGTGGTTGCGCCCGTGAGATTCGATGTCCATCCCCGCGTCCTGCATAGCGCGCGCCATCTCCCAGGTCAGGTAGTTGGGGCGTTCTTCATCCATAAAATCGGTCACAACAAAGAAGGTCGCCGTCATGTTGCGCTCGGCCAAGGGGGGCAGTGCGTTCTCATAGTTATCGCGATAGCCGTCGTCGAAGGTGATGACAACAGGATTGGGCGGCAAAGGCGTGCCCAGCATGAGATGATCCTGCAGTGCATAGAGGCTGATGGTGTTGTAGCCGGCCTCCATCAGCGCATCTAGCTGCGCGGCAAAGAGATCGGGGGCAACGGATAGATCCTGGCGGTAGATATCTGCACCAGCCGGCGGCACGCTGAGGTAATGGTACATGAGAATGGGGACGTTGACCGTGCGCACCGCGCCGTCTGGCGTGGGCGCGGCTGCGGGCGCCTCTTCTGCCGGCCGCGGCGTCGGCGTCGGCACCAGCCCGGCAACGCTGCGACTTGGCGTCGCCAGCGGTGATGCCGGCGCGGGCACAGTCTCGCTCACCGCTACGCCGCTTGTGACCGGCATGGTCACGGTAACGCGCTCACTCTGGCTCAGAGCAGCATCGCTTGTCAACGCCGCGGTCGCGGATATGTCACGCCCGGCGCTGACCTGAACGCTGGCGGTGATTGCGACGCTTACGGTGAGGGGCGAAGAGACGGCAACACGTGCATCAAGCTGGTCCAGCACATTGTCTAGCTCGGCGTCTAGCTCATCATCCAACTCATCATCCAACTCATTGTCCGGCGCATTGTCCGGCGCATTGTCCGGCGCATTGTCCGGCTCGGTAAGTGCGGTTGACGTCGGCAGCAGAGTGGGTGTGGGCGTCTGCGTCGGTCGGGGAGTCGCAGTCGGCGCGGTTGGGGTCGGCAGTTGGCTTGTTGATTCGGGACCAGAAGCACAGCTCTGTAGAATCAACACGATGGCCAACCCGATCGCCAGGCGCGCGCACATCGCGCCGAGCCCGGCATCGGCTCGAGCTGAATGGATTTGTGTCGCGTACCGCCAGAAGGCCATCATCCAATCCGTCAACCGGCAACCCGGATCCGGCTATGCATCAACAAAACGCGACCAGCGCTGTTCGGCGCGTTGCGGCCGCGGTGTGAGCGCCATTTCAATGCAGAAATCAGCCATGGCCTTGACCACCCACTCGAAGTAATGGGGCGTGACGCTGTTAATATCCATGTCAGGTGCGGGGTTCATGAAGTCGATGGCAAAGGGCACGCCATCCTTGATCGCAAACTCGATGCTATTCATATCATAGCCGAGAACTGTGTTAATCGCAGTCGCGTACTTCACTACTGCCTCGCCCACTTCGGGGGCAAGGTGCTCGTGTTCGACCAGATAGCGCCGTTCACCGGGATCGTACTTGATGGGCATGATGTTGTCTTGGCCCACGCAGATGCAGCGCACGAATTGATCCCATTCGATGAACTCCTGGAGCACCATGCAGAGCGTGCCGGTCTTATCATAGGCCTCGATCAGTTCGTCGACCGTATTGACCTTATAGACATGCTTCCAGCCGCCTCCCCACGCATCCTTGAGAATGGCGGGCAGACCCACGTATTCGACGATTCCTTCCCAGTCCAGCGGATACTTCAGGTTGCGCAAGCTCTCGCTTACCACGCCGTCGGGATATTCCTTCATCGGTAGAATCATGGTGCGCGGCGAAGGCAGGCCGAGCTTCGTGATCAGGCTGGCCTCAAAGAACTTGTCATCTGCACTCCACCAGAAGGGATTATTGATGACATAGGCGCCCTGGAGCATGGCGTTCTTGAGATACGAACGGTAATAGGGTATCTCATGGCTGATGCGATCAACGATGACGGCATATTCGGTAGGCTCGTTCATGGGCGTGCCGCCCATTCTTACATATTCGGCCATCACGCCGGCATCGCGCCGGTTGACTTCCTCCAGAAACGCGGGAGGAAAGCTCCACTCCCGCCCCACAATCAGTCCGATCTTTTTGACCTCTGCCATGGGATCCCCCTTACGTGGAATGATGCGGGCAGCTCAATCGCTTCCGCCAATGTAGGTCCGGGTCATCTGCGCCCAGTAGGGCCAGTCATGGGCCCAGCCGTCCCAGACGCGCAACGCGTTCCCCACGCCCTTATCCCACAGCGCACCGCTCAACGCGCGTGTATTTTCGATGTGGGGATCGGCGGAACCAGACACCAAGATGATATCCATCTGGCGCAACGCTTCTAGTTGGTTGTGGTCACTCATGTTGGGGACATACTGGCTCGGCATATTGAAGTAGACGTTCTGATCATGATAGCCGTCGAAGAAGCTGGGCAGATCGTAAACGCCGCTCAACGCCAGCACGCGCCCAAAGAGGTGGGGGTGACGGAAGGCAATGTTGACGGCGTGATAGGCGCCAAAGCTGGCGCCGTGGGTCATCATGAAGGGATTGTCGTTCTTGGCCCGGCTCAGCGGCAGCACTTCATTGATGATGTAATCCTCGTACTGCATGTGACGCGTGATGCGCCCGGATGGATGAGCCCAGCGACAGTAAAAGCTCTCGGCGTCGACGCTGTCTACACAGTAGAGTTGAAGCAACCCATTCTCGATTTCATAGCGCAGATTCTCGACCATGCCCCGATCTTCATACTCATAGTAGCGACCCTGGCTCGTCGGAAAAACCAGGACACGTGCGCCGGCATGGCCATGGATCAAGAGTTCCATATCGCGATTCAAGCGAGGGCTATACCAGCAATGATATTCCCGATGCATTCGTTCTCAATCCCTGTTGATATGATTTCGGCACGCCAGCACTACTTGGCGCGATAGATAATCGGCTCTCTGGTATGCTGCGTGACCTGCGTGCGCAGATGTCAACGCCTGCTGCCTAATTGCGAATCAAGCTATAGGGCGTTTCATAGCCACTTTCAAAGCGCAGCGGATTTTCGGGATCACAAAGCCATTCGCCGCCGGGCGCCGCTGCGGACGTGATCCAGAAGCGATAACGATGATCGCCCGGCGGCAATTCCAGGGCAATCTGCCACCAGCCATCAGAGCTACTGACCAGCGGCGCGGCCTCTGGCGTCCAATTATTGAAAGAGCCTACCAAGCTTACCGCACGCGCTTTGGGCGCGTAGATTCCCAGATAGGTGAAATAGTTGGTCTTGCTGCCCGTCCGATAGACGGCAGCGCGCGGAACTTTACCCTGAAAGACCCATTTGCGCAAGCTTTTTTCATAGAATTGGGCGCCACTGAGCGGATATTGAGCCAGGAGACCGCCGGGTGCGCGCAGCGCCGCAGCAACCGCTGCCGCCGGCTGCAAAATGCCCTCACCGCGCTGCTCACGCGGCCAGTGGGGCATCGCCAATGCCGTGGCCAGGAGCAGCGCTTTCACCTGCTGCCCGTTCAGACGCGGATTGGCCTGAAACATCTGGGCAGCAACCGCGGAGACTTGCGCCACCGCCACGCTGGTGCCATCCACGTGCTGGTAATACGGATGAACCCATTTGTGTGCGTTCATGCGTTTGCGCAGCGCCTGCCAGACTTCATGCAACGACTGCTCTTCTTCACTGTCAAAGCGGGCGGCCCATGCCTCAAGCTCCTCATGTTCGGGATGGCGCGGGTCATCCACATGCATCACCCGCTGCCAATGGTCGAGCAGATCGTGGGCATGGGCGTCATCAGCGCCGGATAGGGTTCGACGCAATGCGTCGATCGCATGCATTTCACGGAAGGTAGGCGTGCCGGGCAGAATCGGTGAAGGGACAAATTGTGCAAGCCCCAGTATCTCCGGCTTTTGCATGCCCCCATCCAGGCCAGTCACCTTACCGAAGTTGTGATGATATCGCCCCAGACCGGCGATTTCGTCTGGTGCAAGCAGGCTCCAACGCCGGTTGCGGTCATCATAGCCGCCAACGGTCAGCACCGAAGGCGATTGGGCGGGCGGCAAAAGTTCGGCCCGACCGCTGTTGCCGGAAGCGGCTGCAACCAGGACGCCATGATAGCTGAGCTGCTCGGCTGCAAGCGAAAGCTCGCTCTCTTCCCAATTAATGGGCGCGTCGCCGCCCACACTGATGTTGACAACGCGCACACCGTAGCGACGCCAGTTGTTGTCCTTGAGCAGCCAGCGTAGCCCGGCCAGGATCGCCGATTCGGGAATGCGACCGCTGCTTTGCCCAACCTTGATCGGCAGAAGACCGGCCTTCGACGCAAAGCCGCGCAGAAGACCGCCGCTGAGCATGCCGTTGCCGGCAGCAATGGTCGTCGTCATCTGACCGTGCCAGCTATACCCCGCCGCGTCCCAAAGACTGGCTAAATGAAGCCCCTCCCGCTCAATGCCATCGGTTAGATCCACGTAATGGACCAGCCGCAGCTTGCGATGCTCCAGCAACGTACGCAACTCGCGGTTACCGAGCCGCGCCCACGCCGGCATTTCGTCCGGCCATAGGGGCGCTTCGAGCAGATCCGGATGGGGATAAAAGCCGCTATCCAGAAAGGCAATGGTCACGCCCGCCCCGCCGAAGCTGCCATAGTCAGCAAGGCGCTGGGGCTGAGCCAGCAGGGTCTCTTCGGCAGGATGGTAATAGGGGAAAGTGGTATGGGGATCAGTCAAGGTGTTGAGCGGCGTCGCGCTGCGCTGCGCCGCAAAGTGAGCGCCGTACTCATCGACGCAGTCCGGACAAAGACCGCGGGTACGCCAGTCGGGGAAATCCGCCGCGATCAGTTCCTTCACTGTTGGGCGGACTTCATTCAGACGCGCCAGGAGACGCGGGTCAACAGCAGCGCCACAGCGCGCACACGTACTCACAGACTACCCCTGCGCTTTGCGGCGAATTTCATCCCAGTCAATCCCCATGCCAAAGCCAGGTTCCGGCGTCTCCGGATTGCGGAACTCGAGGATCATATCAAACTCCTGGGCATCGAGCACTTGCACGCTGTCCGCCATACCGCTCGTCAGCTCGGCGCGCACGTGATAAGTCTCGCCGGCTTGTGCGTCGCGCAGGTGGAGCGTGGTTTCAATGCGCTGATCGCTTTGAAACATAAGAAAGACGCTGGTATTTTCCGTGCCGTCTGGATTAAAGACGCGGAGCTCCACATTCGGCGTCTCATCGCGGACGGCCGTCACCCACAGGCGCGTCCACACGCGGTTCAAATCCGGATAGGGATATAAAACAATGCGCTCGAAGCGCAGGGATTCGTCAGCGTCAAAAAAGGGAATTTCCATGAGTCGATTTCAAATCTACGATTGCGCAATGCAGATTGATAATCGGGCGTGCGCAATCCGCAATCCGCAGTCGTCAATCCGCAATCACATACGGTTTAGCGGGAAGGCGTGGGAGTCGAACCCACCGCAGCCGGCTCTGCGCCGCCTGCCACTGATTTTGAAGACCAGGGCGCCCACCGGGACACATCCCTCCCCGCGCTCCATTCTACTTGCTGGCGCTGCGAGGGGCAAAACAGGGGCCGGCCAACGCTGCGGGGTTGCCGGCAGGCAATTTTGCCCCTGTCGACAGACGGGAAACCTTTCGTGCGCGGTCGTAGATAGTCGTGACAACCGCAACTGTGGCGGATCAGATCGCAGGAATTACACCGGAATCACGATAGTAAGAACAGGCGTAACTGCTTCGCCCCAGCCGGCGTATGGTCTTCGCACCGTGAGCAGTAAAAATCTTTGCGTATCGGTTGGGCATCTACTAGAATTGACTGGGCGCTATGCTGGATAGCGTGCCGCGGACAAAGACTGATGAGGACAGAAGCTTCATGCGACTTGGCAACCCACTGCACGACCTGCGATCTCTGACACAAACGCTCCCGATTACGTTGCTGCTCCTGACTGCCCTGCTGCTGAGCGCCTGTCAACAGCCTCTCGATCAGCTTGCCGGGACCATTCCCGCAACTGAAGTTGACGCCACTGCCACCATTGAGCAGGAATCGGCAGCGGCGATGACGCCGGTCGAGGCCATCGACCCTCTGCCGCCTGAAGAAGCCGCCGAGCCCGTACAGCTCACCTTGCCGGCGCTGGACTTGACGCTGCCCGTCACCCCCATGGGCTGGACGGTCGTGACGACCGATGCCGGACTGACCACCGAGTGGGAAGTGCCCGACGCCAGTCTGGGCTGGCATCCCAACACGCCGGGCGCCGGCGCTGCAGGCAACATGCTGGTCTCCGGTCACCAGGCCTTGGGCGACGCGCTACTGGCGCCCCTGGCGTTGGGCGAAATCGTTGACGGCCAGGAAATCCTGGTAGAGGACGCTGACGGTCGAGTTTTCGTCTATCAGATTTCCGAAATCACTGCCCCCATTCCGCTAACGGGCGCGTCTGAGGAAGAAATGGCTCAAATTGATGCGCTGGTCGCCAGCGGTCCCACCGCCCAGCTCACTGTGATCACAGGTTGGCCGGACTTTACGACCACGCACCGGGTCTTTGCTCAGGCCGAGCTGATCGGCGAAGCAGCGCCATAGCCGCATAGTCGCCCCGCGATTTTTGCGGAGAGGGGGCGAGATGCGCAAAAAGGCGCGAGCGCTGTCCCGGCCGCCGACGCGGATCATGCAGGATTGTGTCAAATTCGGATACGATTACAACCATGACCGAGATGGACCCAATTGCCGTTCGTCCAAATCTAGCTTGCTCCGTCATCGTGCCCGTCTACAATGGTGAGGGCCTGGTTGAACGCTGCCTCGATGCGATTGCGAATCAGACGGTTGAATCCGACCGTTACGAGATTATCCTGGTCGACGATGGCTCGCAGGATCATACCTGCGCAGTCGCAACCGCGTGGGCGGCGCGCCATCCCCACCATTGCTTCCGACTCATCGAACAGCCCAACGCCGGACCGGCCGCCGCCCGCAACCATGGCGCCCAGGTGGCGCGTGCGCCGCTGCTCTTTTTTACTGACGGTGACTGTGCTCCGCTCAACGACTGGGTGGCGCAGATGCTGGACACGTTTGCCGAACCAGACGTGATCGGCGTCAAGGGCACCTACATCACCGAGCAGAGTGGTCTTGTCTCGCAATTCGTGCAGGCTGAATATGAAGATCGCTATGACCGCATGCGCGACATGCCGCGCATCGACTTTATCGACACCTACTCTGCCGGGTATCGGCGTGACGTCTTTCTTGAAAACGGCGGCTTTGACCCGATTTTTACCACGGCGAGCGTAGAGGACCAGGAATTCAGCTTTCGTCTGGCCCAGAAAGGTTACCCGCTCGTCTTCGCCCCTGATGCACGGGTCGCCCACTTCCATGACGCTGATTTGGGCGAGTACATGCGCCGCAAGTATTACATCGGTTACTGGAAGGCGCTGCTCACCCGTTGGCACCCCGAACGCATGGTCCAAGATTCCCACACGCCTCAGGTACTCAAGCTGCAAATTGTCTTGATGGCAGTGCTGCTTGCGCTGACCGGCATGGGCCTGCTCGGCTTTGTCTGGTCGCCATTGCGCTGGGCATGGGCGGGCGTGGGCTTGCTTTTGCTGGTCTTCCTAGTCAGTACCTTGCCCTTTGTGGCCAAGTTGGCGCAACGTTCCTGGGCGCTGGCATTGATTGGCCCGCCAATGCTCATGGTCCGCGCGCTGGCTCTCGGCGGCGGCTATTTGGCCGGGACGATCCACTTTGCAGGCACAGTGCCCGGCGCGCGTCAGCCGGTTATCCCCGGCTGGAAACGGACAGTCAAGCGGGGCGTGGACGTCTTGGGCGCGGTGATCGGCTTGATGATTTCGATCCCCTTTGTGGCGGCGGCAGCTCTTGCCGTCAAGCTCGACTCGCCTGGACCGGCCTTCTACGTCCAGCAGCGCGTGGGCGAGAATGGTCGCCCCTTCCGGATCGTCAAGCTGCGCAGCATGGTCTGCGATGCCGACGCGCGGCTCGATGAACTCATTGACCTGAGCGCGCTGGAAGAACCCGTGTTCAAAATCGAGAACGATCCGCGTATCACCCGGGTGGGCCGGCTCTTACGGCGCACCAGCCTGGACGAAGCGCCTCAGTTCTACAACGTGCTCGTTGGCGACATGAGCCTGGTTGGTCCCCGTCCGGAAGAGGCGCAGATCGTAGCGCTCTATGCCGACGAACAGCGACGACGGCTGGCCGTTAAGCCCGGGATGACGGGGCCGATGCAGGTAAATGGTCGCGGCGCGCTCCCTCTAAGCGACCGCTTGCGGCTGGAAATCGATTATATTGACAACTATAGCCTCAAACGCGATCTAACGATCTTGCTACAAACATTTCCGGCAATTTTCAAGGGAGATGGAGCCTATTGACCCAATCAGGCGTTACGATTAAGGTTGAGAGGCGTCAACCTTAACGACAAAAAAACAATCAGGCGCAACGCAAATTGCAGCGACAAACCGACACCTAAAGAGCAGACTATGACCCACACAAAGACCAACACAGAGACCAACACAGAGACCAACAACGCAGAACACCGTCGCCGGCATCGACCGTATTGGATCGGTATTGTCGTGGTGGCATTCACTCTTCTGGTTTTGAGTAGCGGCTTGCCGGCTTCTGCTGCGCCGCCCCACCAGACCGTGCCCCAACCAACGGCAACGCCAGAGCCGCCGCCTCAGCCAACGGCCACTTCCACGCCCAAGCCTGATGACGATGATGACGACGATGACAATAACAACGGCAACGACTCCAGCGGCAACGACTCCAGCGGCAACGACTCCAGCGGCAACGACTCCAGCGGCGTTGCGCTCTCGCCGCCGGTTGAGCCGCAAGAGGTTAGCGTAAGCGGTGCGCTGGCAGCAGTGAACGTCAGCGCGCTCAACGTACGCAGCGGACCTGGCACGAACTATGGCGTGATCGGCCTGGTGGAAGCGACCGAACTCTTAACGGTCCTTGGTCAGAATCAAGCCGGTGACTGGTGGCTGATTTGCTGTATTGGCAGTGAAGGGACGAATGGCTGGGTCGCGGCCCGTTTCATGACACCGGAGTTTGATCCGGCAGCTTTGACGCTGCCCATCATCGAGGCGCCGACGACAACCGATGAGAGCAACGCCGCTGACGAGCCCAGTTCAGCAGCAAAGACGAGTGATGTAGCGACCGCTGAGGAAGAGGATGCACCGCTGTTCGCTCTGGTGCTCTCGGCGCCGCAGGCATCCCATGCTGCGTTGCAGGGCAGCACCGTCGAGATGGAAGTGGTGCTCAGCAACCCAAGCGAGGAAACAGCCCGCAACGTGAAGTTACGCAATGAATTGCCTGAAAATCTCTCATTGGAGACCGCTGATGTCGGCGCTGGCGGCGAGGTACTCGAAGAGTCCGCAGCAAATGGCGCCACCATCCTCGACATTCGCTGGCCCGAACTAGCGGCGGGCGAGATCGTCACCACAACCATCGTGCTACGCGTTGCGCCCGAACTGAGTGACGGTATTACGATCGACAACCTGGTGGCAGCCAGTGCAGACAACGCCCGCTCCGCAAGCAGCGGCATTGTCATCGGATTGCCGCCCACCACACTGCCCGACTTTCAATAGCGCCCCGTGACGCCGGAGCCGCCCGTCCAGCCCTCTGCGTCGCAGGATACTACGCCGGCGCGCGCTGAATTTCAAGCTGAAGCTGCGCCTGTGGATGGCGCAACTTCGCCGTGGGCGGCTTGGCTGGCGGCCGGCGGCGCCAGCTTGGCCGCGCTGGCACTCTACGTCGCTACCCTGGCTCAAGGCATCACTTGGGCCCACGATGGGGCAGACAGCGGCGAATTGCTGGCTGCGGCCGTGAGCAACGGCGTCCCCCATCCGCCGGGTTATCCCCTGTACATTCTCATTTTGCAGGGGTGGCTCTGGCTGACATCCATGATTTTCCCGGCAAGCGATCTGGCGTGGCGCGGCAATCTCTTCAGTGCAATGTGCGCTGCGCTCAGCGTGGGCGTGACAGTTTTGATACTGTCGCATCTATTGCGCGAGGATCGCTGGAACTGGCTCTGGGCGCTGTTGGCCGGCTTGGCCTGGGCGGTGAGTCCCTTGCTGTGGAGCCAGGCGCTGATTACAGAAGTGTACGCCCTCCACGCACTCTTCGTGACGTTGCTGGGGTGGGCGCTAATCTGCAAGGGTGGGCAGCCGCGCTGGCTTGTTCCCATCCTGATCGTGGGCATGGGTCATCATCTAACCTTTCTGCTGCTCATGCCGGCGGTCTTCTACTTTTTATGGTCGGAATCGCCGCTGAGTCCGGGTCGTCGCTTTGCGCAGATCGCCCTGATATTGGGCGGCAGCGCACTCATCAGCGCGCTGATCTATCTGCGCACGCCGTGGGCGGCGAGCGGACAACCTGCGCCCCCCGTCAATTGGGGCTACCCGGACAATCCGGCAGGCTTTTGGTGGCTGGTGAGCGGCAGCGCTTACCAGGGCTATCTGTTCAATCTGCCGGCCAGCGATCTGCTAAGTCGGGTCGCCGGATGGGCCTACAGCGTCACGGTTCAGTACACACCGGTCGGACTGGGCATCGCGCTCATCGGTCTCTCACACCTGGATGCCAGTGCGCCGCGTCTGCGCAATTTCAGCATTCTCTGGATTCTGCCGGTCAGCCTCTACTCCATCAGCTACTACACCCGCGATAGTGAAATCTATCTGTTGCCCGTGGGTTGGTTGATGGCCATCTGGTTGGGAATCGGACTGGCGGTCCTTGCCAACTGGCTGACTCAACGCTCGTCAGCGGTGCCATGGCGCGCGATCACGGCTGGGCTTGCCGGCGTTGGCCTGGCCGCGCTCTTCACACTGCATCTGCCGGATCTTTCGCTGCGTGACGACATGGAAGCAGAAGCCTATTTGGAGACAGTAGAGGCAATTCTAGAGCCCGGCAGCATCATCATCACGACCGGCGACCCGACAACCTTCGCGGTTTGGTATGGCGCCTGGGGCACTGGTTCCTTGCTCGACGCTGCGCCCGATGCCGTCATCGTCAACCATGCGCTTTATCAATTTGACTGGTACCGACGATTGCTGGACAATCTGTACCCGAATGTACCGGACGTGAGCGTCTCAACGATGTCACTGATAGACGCCAATCTCAACCATCGATCCATCTATCTCGCTGACAAAATTTCTGAAATCTCAGATGCCCGGCTTGAAGCAGTCGGACCGCTCTGGCGAGTAGTCGAGTAACCTCACTATGAGTTCATCTACAACAGTTCCAGCCGCAGACAGCGGTCGCTCGCCCAAACAGGGAAGCGGCCCCAAACGCGTACGCCAGATCCTTCTTGCGTTGTTGCTCATCGTGCTGCTTGTGGTTGGCTATTGGGCGGTGCGTACGGGCCTCTACGGCTGGCAAGCCTATCGCAGCGGTCAGGACCTGCTGGCAATTGCCCAGCAGGATCCAAGCCTAGAAGAGTTGGCGGCGGTGCAGGCTTCGCTCGACGGTCTGGCGGCTGCGGCCGCAGGGATCGACGCCCAGATTGCGCCCTTGGCGCCCGTGCTCGACCGCCTTGCGTTTGTGCCGGGCGTTGGCCGCTCTCTGGCCGCAGCGCCAGAATTGACGGCAGCCGGAGCTGATCTGGCGCGGGTGGGGGAGGCGAGTCTGAGCGTGCTGGCCCCGGTGCTGGCGGCACAAGGCGACGCTTTGACGCTGGATGGAGTGCTGGCCGCAGTCGTCGCGACCTCGCCCGAACTCAACGCATTGAGCGATCAGGCTGCCGGCGCGGCCGAGACGCTGGCCGGCGTTTCACCTGCCGACCTTCCGTATGCCGTGGCCGGAAAATTCGCAACCCTCCAGTCGCTGACCGCGCTGATGCCGACGGCCATGGAAATCGCCCCTTCCCTGCCGGCACTGCTGGGCTTTGATCGTCCCGCCACCTACCTGCTGCTAGTACAGAATAACCATGAGTTGCGCGCCACGGGCGGCTTCATTACCGCCGCGGGGACACTCACGCTTGATCGCGGCGTGCCGACCGAACTCTCCTTCAGCGACAGCCATCACATCTTCCGTGAAGAGAATGAATACAGCTGGGCGCCCGAGCCAATGCGTGAGCATATGGGCATTGAGCTCCTGCTGCTGCGAGACGCCAACTGGTCGCCCCATTTTCCGGCCAGCGCGGCCCTGGCCAGCACGATCTATGCACAAGATACGGGCGTTCAGGTCGACGGCGTCGTCACAGTGGATCTGCGAGCCGTGCAATTGTTGGTAGGCGCGCTGGGTCAGATCCAGGTGGAAGGCGTCGAATATCCGATCACGGCGGAAAATATCGAAGATCAGATCAAGCTCTTCTTCGATCAACCGATTGAGGCCGAGGAATTTGCCGACATCGAGCGCAAGGATCAGGAAAATGTAGAAGAGTGGATTGCGTGGTGGCGTCAGCGCAAGGACTTCATTCCCACACTGGCGGGCGAAGCGTTGCGTCGGCTTGAGTCAGGCGACGTCAGCTATCCGCTGGTGCTGGCGAATGTGCTTCAGGCGCTGGATGAGGGCGCGATCCAGGTCTGGATGAAGAACGATGAGGTAGCCAGCCAGTTGGCGGCGACCGGCTGGGACGGCGGCATCGCCTATAACCCTGACGCTGATTATGTCTACTATACCGACACCAATATGGGCTACAACAAGGTTGATTCGGTGTTAGAACGCACGCTTGACTATTACGTGGACTGGCCCGAAGGGGACGGTCCGGCGACGGCCACCGCAACCATGACCTACCGTCATCCCGTCGCTGTGGAGGGGCACATCTGTGATCAATCACCTCGCTATGGCGCGAGCTATGACGAGATGGCCGCACGCTGTTACTTCGACTATGTGCGCCTGCATGTGCCAGGCGGCAGTCGCCTGCTCAACGTCACCGGTCTGGAGGCTGACTCGATCCGTAGCGCACGGGGTGAGAAAGGGACGGAGCGCTTTGGCGGCTACTTCGTCATGCCGCCCGGCAACGAACATACCGTCAGCTTCACCTACGAGCTGCCCGACCGCATCACGCCGGAAAACTACGCCCTCACCCTTCAACGTCAATCCGGCACGAATGCCCTACCGGTAACCGTGAACGTCGCGCCCCACGAGCTTTCCACAACCTTGACGGCACGCGAACTAGCCTGGACACCTGCTCAATAGCCCCTGTCAGCGTGCAATAAAGGGCACATAAGTCTTGCGCATCGTGCGGACCGGCTCGGTCACGGCCAGGTCAACCGCCTCGCCGTCGGCTCCGATAGCCTCCAGCCGGTAGATCATATCGGCGAGCACCTCTTCTGCCGCTCCCGCTGCGGCTGCATCCCCGTCATAGAGATCGGCAAAAGAATCGGTGAAGCTGTAGCGCTTGTTTGCCGCGCCACCTGTAGCGGGCAAGCCCTCAGGTGTCAGCAGTGTCATCGCGTCAGTCTGACTGACCAGGCCACGCCACAAATTGAAGCCGCTGATGTTGGCCTCGGCGCTGCTTACCCAATCGATGGTGACGGCCATCTCTTCATCTTGAAAAGCGGCGTTAAAGGTGCAGAGTTGAACGTAGGGGTCGTCTTCAGCCAGCCGCAGGAGTTGGGCGGCCTCATACCCGGCGCGCCAGTGACTCGGCTCGCTGCCAAAGCCGCGTGGCTCCGTGCGCAGCAGAGTGGCCCCGCGCCCAGCTGCTTCGCTGGGCCATGGCGCGGCGTCGTCGTATGCGACCAAATCTTCCACAATGTAGGGCCGAATATCGCCAGTCGCCTCGCCGCCCGGTCGCACCAGCGCCAGCGTTGCGCCTTCGTTTGGGAAGGCACTGCCCAGTGGCCCGATGACGCGCGTCCCCGGCGCAACCTGACGATCGACGCAGATCTCCGCTGGGTGATTGGCGACCAGGAGCAGCTTGCCGCCTGGCTCCAGTTCGAGACCAGTGGGAAAGGTAAACAGCGCGCCGTCCAGTCGCCAGGTCCGGGAAGGCTGGTCCGGATCATAGAGCTTGACCAGTTCGTTGCTTACGTTGGTAATCTCAATATACTCATCGCCGCCGGCCGGATGATACATCAGTTCACTGATGATCAGTCTCCCTTCCCGCGGTAGACTATTGCTGCGTCCGAGCGTGGGCTCGGCCTGGGGAACGAAGTAGGTGCGGCCGTCGCTCGTCAGATGGCGCCCGTAAGATAGACCGTTGCCAAAGCCCTGGAACTCAACCTCTGTTTGATAGCCAGTAGCCCGGCCGTCGGCAGCAGAAGAGCGCAGCATCAATTTGCCCCCTTCAAGCGCGAAGCGCAACAGCGTATCCCCCTGCCCGTCCAAATTGCCGGCATCAAATACGCTGTAGCCACGCGGTCCGATCAAAGTTCCGGCAGGCAAGAAGAGGTCTGGCGTCTCGACGCGATTATCCGTCACGCGCCAGTGGCTCAGGTCGGCTTCATGGTTGCTGGGGTTATAAAGTTCAAAGCGAGCCGGGCTGCTGGCGCTGGGCCGGGGCTGAAGCTCGTTGATGAGGATGGGCAGCGGATCTGCCGCGCCTGGGGAGCCTTCAGCCAGCAGACTCGCCCGCCAGTTGGCGGCATCATCTGCGGCGCCGGCAATCTGGTTGATGACCAGGGACGCATCGCCGTCGGCTTCTGTGGGCCACGGGGCCTTGTCATCATACGCAACCGCCGTGATCTCCCGTCCCAGAGCGTCAAGCAATGCAATCCGTTCGCCGCCATTGCTGAGTTGACGGTCATACTCATCAAACGGATAGAACCCATAGCGGTCGAAGAAAGCGTGCTCATCGCTGGCCAGCACGAGATAGTTGCCGCGGCCCAGTCGGGCGCCTTCAGCAAAAGTATAGTCAATTGCACCCGCCACCCGAACATGACTCAAATCCAATGCGCTGCCGCCGGCATTGGTTAGCTCTAGAAACTCCAAGCGGCTATCGTCCAGGCCGGGTAACGCCGGCGGATGATACATGATTTCGCTAATGCGCAGCGCGCTCTGCGCAGGTGCGTTCGGCGGCGCGGCGCGGAACTGCACGGGCGGCGACCAGTGACTCCAACGACCCGTGGCGTCCTGCATGCGCACGCGCACGCGGTAGAGAGCGTCTGCCTGCACCGTGCCGGGCGGCGGCGCAAAGTCCGGCGCAAAGGCGGCCAGGCGAGGTGACTCGTAGGCCGCATCGATTTCGTAGAGGCGCGGCGCAGCGGGATTGAAACCGGGCGCCACAGGATCGGTCACTTGTGCAATGCGCCACTGCATGGCGCCAAAGGTGTCGGCGCCCTGAGGATCGTCAAATGACCCAGCCGTGAAGCGCAGTCCGTCAACGGGAAAGCCCGCGGCGCCGCTGTAGGCGACCGTGGGTGTCAACGGATGATCGCTGTCGGTGAGCAGGGTCGCGTCGATCCACTGGGAACGGCTCACAACCCAGTCGCGCATGAGCTGGACCATGCCGGGAAAATCGCGTGTCGGTGCAGCCGCGTAGAATTGACCAGGCGCAGTACGCTCGTTGTCCACGTAACGGGTGCCGAAAATCGGGTTGTGGTCCCATAGGGCACGATCGGCATCGACCATGGCCGGGCCGGCGACTGGCGTGTTGATGAAGGACGCGTGTTCATCGAGCATCCAGTTCATCTGCTCCACGTTGAAGAGCAAATCGCGTACCGCACGCAGTGTGTTCTGGTATTCGAGATTGAAGGCCGGCTGCGTCAGCACGCGTGGCGCAAAGTGGTCTTGGCCATCGCCCGCCAGTCCATCCGCCCAGGTCAAATCTACGTCCCACGGATGAACCGACCAGCGGCTGCTTTCCGGGTTAAAATAGTAGAAGTAATTCTTGCCCTGATTGATGTCATAGTGGCGCACCGCCTCAATCACCGCGCGGTAGGCATAGAAGCGTTCCAGGTCCAAGTGCTGGCGCCACCATTCTTCGGACGGATTGGTGAAATAGGTGTTGATGAAATACCAGAGATCGTCCCAGTTACCCAAGCTGGATGGGCCCTGATTATTCGTCTCTGTCGCGCCCTCTTCCATCTTGTAAAGATTGCCGTTGGGCAAGCCGTGCTCTTCAAGAAAGCGTCCGTCCATCTGCTCGATGGCCAGATAGAGACCCCAGAAATCGCCCCGATACTGGTTTGCAGGGCGCTCCTCAGCATCGTCAATCACGCGGAAGTGAATGAAATGGGTGTTGGGACTCTCAACGCCGGCCAGATTGAAGAGCCGGAAGCTCATGGATTCAAACATGCCTTGCTCGCCGCGGTAGCCGCGGTGCGTCTGCTGGATGACGGCCGAAAGGTTGAGTTTGTCCCAGGCGACGTCATAGGCGCGGTCATAATTGTCCCGTGCGGCAAAGCGATGGCTGCGGTTAAAGTTGAGCTTCCACATATTCTTGCCCGCGGCGTAACGGGTTAATCCCCCCCGGGCGCGAAAGCTTATATGGTCATAAACGACGCCGTCGTAGACCAGTGTGCCATACCAGAGATAGTCATTCCCCGGATAGCCAAAGGGCCGGGGCGTGTCGGGCATAAAGAGCGCATCAGCCACGTCATCCTGGCGCGCGATAAGGTGGTAGACGGGCAAATCGCGCATCTGCGTGAAGTCGTAGGTCACAATCCCATTGCCGCCGCCGTCATTGGAACCCGACCATGTGGGCACGCCGTCGTAGACAAAATAGGCAAAATTCGGCTGTGGATCTTCGGCATGGGGAACCTGGACGACTTGCCCGGTTCCGTCCTGCGCCATAATGCGATAGCGGATCAGGTGACGATGGCGCTGCATCTCGGCCGGCAGCGTCGTGTGATAGAGGCCGTCTTCCCCCAATGTCATGGGGAGTGGTGACCACTGCTGACCATAGGCGGATGTGTCGATGGGAATATAGTTGCCGGGCGCCACGAGCTGGTAGAGAAGCGTTGCGGCAGCGACCCCATCATCATCAGCGATTGCAGCGGAGATCGTGACGGCGTCCCGTGAGGTTGGCGCTTCAGGCATGTGGCCCACCACTTCGATGCGCGGCGGCGGATTCTCGCTGTAGCCGTTGTTGCGATGTCCGGGCGTGGGCGGTGCAGCCCGCCAGTGGCCGGCTTGGCCATTGTCTAGATCCGGATTCAGCAGCTGGATTGAATGGCCCGGCGCCGCACCGACCACGGGCCAGGGGAAGCCGTCCTCGAAGTCGACTGCATCTACACGCGGCCCGGCATCGCTGCGCAGAATAAGTTCCTCACCCTCATTCGCCAGCTTGCCGACATAGGGTCCCAGCGCGTCGACGCCGTACTTGGCGCGCAGCGCACCCGGATCCTGGCCGATCACGACCATTTGTCCAGGGTTGAGTACCGTCCCCTCGGGGATGACGAACTCGATCGCGCCGTCCAGTCGCCAGCCGGAGAGGTTAACGGTTGCATTGGTACGATTGTAGAGCTCGACAAACTCGACAAGCTCTATCGTTATATCCGGATTGTAGTGAATTTCGTTGATGACGACCCGATCGGGTTCTTGCGCCATGACTGCACGCGGCAATAGCGCCAGCAGCAAGAGTGCAAGACCGGGAAGGAGACGGCGCAGGACGACAGACGTTACAGATCGCGGCGACGAGAGCGAGAGTGTGTTAGGAGAGTGCGTTGGCTGCGTTGTGTTGGATTGATGCTGCTGTTGAAGTCGGTACCACATGTGTGCCGTTGAGTCTAAGCGACGGTAGAGAAGTGCCGTCAATGCTTCCCCTAAACAGTACTGAATTTTGAAGAAAATTGCAAGATCAAGAGACACGCCTGAGCTTTACAACTTCTTGCCTCGCCTGTATGATTGTGCCATACGTGGAGAAGCGAATTTCGTTTTTTCACCGAATCTTGAGACGGCATTGAGACGTATTTCACAAAACGCCTGCGCCGTTTTCCTGTGCTGTCATGAACGATTGAATTGAAAGCATCCAGCGTGTTATGATCGATCTCCCCATTTCACCACCTACCTCTCGTTCCACCGAGCTTTCGTCATCTACACACCCGACTGCGCAACTCCATTGCCGTAAGCGGCCTGGCCAGGCCGCTTACGGCGTATTGGGCGGTCAATTGGTGCGCTGGTCGGTGCTGCTGGCAGCCTTTTGTGCGGTAACGCTGCTATCGCTCAACGCCCTGCCCGTGTACGCTGAAGAGGACGAGACAGCCGAAGGGCTCGGCATTCCCCTTGGCGCGGAAGTCGTGCTGACGGTCAATGCGGCCGGCGCCCATTCGATCTTCCCGGCCGATTTTGACAACGACGGCGATCAAGATGTGGTGGTTGCATCACGCGAAGATGGGCGAGTCCGTTGGTTGCGCAACAATGGCACGGCAGCGCCGACCTTTGATGAACGATTTGTAGCCGATCTGCCTGGTGCTTACGTCGCCCTGCCCATCGACGTCAATCAGGACGGGCATATGGACATTGTCGCCGCTGCCGTCATCGAGATCCAGCCCTCGGCTGTGGACAATGGGGCCGCCAATCGCGTGACCGACGGCTCGGGCGTCATCGTCTGGTTGGAGAATGACGGTCGGTCCACGCCCTCCTTCACCCCACGGGTCATCAACGACGACCTAGATTACCCGGTTTCGGTCTTCGGCGCCGATATGGACGGCGACGGCGATGTCGACCTGCTTTCGGCCTCGCGCAATGACAACCGCGTCCAATGGTATCGCAACAACGGTGAGCCCAACCCCCAGTTTACGGCCGCGCCGATCAACGTCAGCGCCCAAGGGGCCGTCTCGGTGCAGGCCGGCGATCTGGATGGCGATGGCGACATGGACGTTGTATCAGCGTCGGAGAATGACGATCAGATCTCCTGGTATCGCAACGACGGCGAGCTAAATCCGACGTTTGCCCGTCAGGTCATCCGTGAGGCGGGTGGCATCGCGCCGGACGGCATCGATTTCGCCAAATCGGTCTTCGTGGCCGACGTGAATGGCGACGCCCATCTGGACATCGTCTACGGCTCGGAGGATGCCAACGAAATTGGCTGGTACGAAAATGACGGCACGGCCAATCCCAGTTTCTTGCAGCACGTGGTGGCGACCAACCTGATCCACATCAAGCAAGTCTTTGCCGCTGACCTGGACCAGGACGGCGATACCGATCTCTTCTCCGCCTCCAGCGGCGATAATCGCATCGCCTGGTATGAGCACAACGGCGCGGCCTCGCCGACCTTTGCCCAGCACATCGTCACTGACGGCGCGATGGGCGCGCGGGGCGTCTCGGTCAGTGATCTGGATGGCGACGGCGACCTGGACATCCTGGCCGCATCTCGCGTCGACGGCCACGCCCGCTGGTTTCCCAATGAGACAATTCACCGCAATGCCCGCTACGCGCCCCAGCCCGAATCATTGGTTACCACGCAGGCCAGCGCGCGGCACGTCATCACCAGCGATTTGGACCAGGACGGCGACAACGACCTGATCTCGATTGGCAACAATGAAGTCCTCTGGCATGAAAATGACGGCGGGCAGCCGCCCCGATTCAACGAGCGCACCATCGACAGCAGCGTGGCCGGCGGGCGCTGGGTCGACGTGGCCGATCTGGACCAGGACGGCGATCTCGATATCTTGGCGGCGTCGCGCAACAATCAGACCCTCTTCTGGTACGAACACCTCCCCGGCGATCAGTTCCGCATGCGTATCGTCGCCCGCGATTATCTGAGCCCGCGTGCGGTAGTGGCTGCTGACTTGCGTAACAACGGCGATCAGGATCTCGTGGTGGCGTCTGACGAGAACAATTCGATCTTCTGGTTTGCCAACGACGGCGACGCGCCACCGCGCTTCACGCCCTATCTGGTCACCGATAAGGCCGGCTACGCGCGCTCGGTCGACGTGGCCGACGTGGACAGCGACGGCGACATGGACATACTCTCGGCAAGCCAAACGTTTGGCGAGATCGCCTGGTATGAGAACGACGGCGCCTTCTGGCCGAGCTTTAAGCGTCATGTAATCGTCAGCCGGCGCGAAGGGGAAATGCTCCCTATCGGTGACGGCAACTGGTGGTGGCCCAACGGCGCGCAGCACGTCCATGCCGTCGATTTGGACAACGACGGCGATACAGACGTCATTTCTGCATCCGAAAATGACCATACCATCGCCTGGTATGAGAATAATGGCGCCGATGCGCCCGCCTTTACGGCCCATCATATTTCGACCAGCGCGCGCGGCGTCCATGCGGTCTATGCTGCAGACGCCGACATGGACGGCGATATAGATGTCATGGCGGCGATCGAGTATGATAACGAGATCGCCTGGTACGAGAATGACGGCCGCACGCTGCCTGGGTTTGTCTACCACAGAGTCTATGATCGCGCGCTCACTGCTCATTCCATTTCTGCCGGCGATGTTGACGGCGATGGCGATCCCGACCTCTTGGCCACCGCACGCGGCAGCAATGCCGTGCTCTGGTTCGAAAACCTGGGCGGCCAATACCGCTACCAACTGATCAATCAGAACGGCAGCAACCTCGTTGGCGGGCGTCCCAACAACCTACTGACCCTGCGAACGCTCCATCGCGGGCGCACCAGCGATGCCGACCTCTATATGGGCAGCGTCTCGGTCCTCTTCCGCGACCAATCGGGGCGCGTCATGTCGACCGAGGGGTTGCGCTCGATCTTCACGCGACTGGCCATTTATCGAGACAGCGACAACAACGAACTCTTCGATCCCGATCGGGACGCGTTGATCAGCCAGACGGTCGACTACAAAGTTGATCGCACCGGCCGCGTGACGATTCCGCTGCCCCGGGGTGAACCGGAAAGCCGGCTTACGCCCGGTACTTACAAGGACTACTTTATCGTTGGCGACGTTAACGGCGCCTGCGGCGACGCCACGCCAGTGGTCGGGATGACGTTGGTTACCAATCAGGGCGGCTTCGACACACGCGACAATCGCCCCCTGCTGGCCGAATTTGCCCGCAGCGTCTCCGGCGAGACCGCGCCCACCGAAGCGCCGTCGCTCACCTTGCAGATCAACGAGTTTATGGCCGACAACGTCGGGACCTTCCAGGATCCGGACGAACCAGGTGAATTCCCGGATTGGATCGAACTGTATAACTGGGGACGCTTTGATCTCGATCTGGGCGGCCTCTATCTGACCGATAACGCCGACCTGCCCACGCAATACCGCATTCCTGACGGCGTCGTGGCGCCAGCCGAGGGGTACGTGATCTTCATTGCCGACGGGGAATTCAGCCAGGGGCCGCTCCACACCAACTTCCGCTTGGACAAGACGGGAGAATCGGTCGCGCTCTTCGACCGAGACGGTCAGGGCAATCAGGTTCTCGACATTTATACGTATGAGGTGCAGCAGCCTGACCAATCCTTTGGACGCTTCTGGAATCAAACCGATAGCTGGGGGCCCCTGCCAGTCCCGTCGCCAGGTGGCCTTAACGTGGAGATGCCGCTAGACAAGCAGTACTTCATGCCGACCATTCGCCTGCAAAGTGGCTGCTAGCGTCTTGTCAAGCACAAACTGACGGGAATCGTAGGTCCGGCACCCCCTGCCGGACAAGCTGCGCCGCGGTATGATCTTGCTCTACAAAACCGCCCGTCACGCTGGAAGCGAGACCTACGCAATCCATTGCTCTATTTGCGCAATCGTATACCAGACAGACTGTGAAAAGACAGAAGGATGGAGAGGAATCAAAACTATGGGTGCAGGCAAAGCCGGAGCGATACTCTTCGTAGCGCTGTCGCTCTGCGCCGGTCTGCTCTTCCTGACGGGCGGCTTTGCAACATCCAGCGCCCAGTCCGAGCCCACCGCGCCTACAGCCGGTGTTAACGATGAAATCGTCTTCATTGATGCCAATGGGTTTATCCGCGTCTTCGATTACGTGGATGATGTGCCTCCTGAGACAGTTCGCTGGTATAGCCCGATTGGCGGGTTCGCCGACATCGCGCTGGGCGACGTCAACAACGACAGTGACATGGAGATTATTGGCGTCCGCGGCGGTCCGGAGGAAGGCGAACTGGTGATCTTCGATCCGGTCGTCGTTGACCCGAGCGCGCCCATCGATGGCGCGATCAACGGCATTCCCTGGGCCACGCTCTACACGCAGCCGATTCCAGGCGATCCGACCCTGGTCGCTGCAGGCAATTTGGTCGTCGATGTGCCGGGTGATGAGATTGTCTTTGGTTCGATCATCACCGACGCCGTCGCCATTGATGATGATGCAATCTATCAGTTGACTGCGCTCCAGGGCACAACAAATCCGCCTACGGGCCAGGCTTGGCAACCCTTCGTCGACCAGGCCGAATATAAAGAAGAGTGGACATGGATTAACATCGGCAACATCGATGACCAAGGGCCGGAGGAGATCGCCCTGGTTGCCTATGAAGAAGGTTGGTTGCATCTCTACCGGGATCTGCTTGCCCCCCCCATCTTCGTGCGCGAGAACAAGAGTCGGCCCTGGCGGGCGGCAGTCATCGCGCCCTTCCGCTCGCGCAGCGATGGCCAGGACCTCGTCGCCATTCGCAATTCCCCGGCCGGCGTCGACAATTTCTGGTCCTTTGCCTATGACAATGGTCGCTTTCGCGATGACTATTTCGAGAGCTTTTTTCCGCCGCCCGAGTACCTCTTCATGGCCAACGTAGATGTCACCGCCAGCAGTTTGGACGAGGCATTCATGCTGCGCAGCGTACCCGCAGGCGTGGTGATTCAACCCCGGCTTTTTTCGCGTGCCGGCGATGGCGACCCCGTATTGGAGCAGACCCTGGATGAAGACAACGGCTATCAAGCCGGAGCGGGCGGCAATATCGACGGCGACGCGGGTGAAGAAATTGTCATTATCCGCAATAACCGGCTGCGCATCTACCTGAATCCAGGCGCAGGCAGCAGCTTTGTCGATGTCGGGGTGGGCACCAACAGCCGTACCGTGCGCGTCGGGGATCTGGACGCTGGCGCACAACCGCTGCGCTTGGCCGTCAACCGTGATCTCATTCGCGATACGCTGGAACAGGACGCAGTACAGGTAGAGTTTGAGATCGACAACCAGGCCCTGGTCTTTGAACAGAGTCGAGGTGCAGCAATTCCATTTAGCGTCACGGTCGAAGATAGCCCCAGCTGGGTTGAGGTGAAGACTTCGGCGCTGACCACGCCGGCGACGCTAGACGTACGCTTCAATGCCCGCGGCCTCACACCCGGCATTTACGTCACCACCATCATCCTGACCTCACCCGATCCCGATGTCACCAACTCGTCGGTACGCATTGCGGTCACGCTGGAGGTCGTCCCCGGCCTCACCGTAGAGCCGCTCAGTGCAGGCTTTGTTTTCGTTCCCTGCGTCCGCCCCTTGGCCCCACAGGAACAGACCTTCAACGTGGGCGGCATTGAAGGGCTCGACTATTCTGTACGCGTTGGCGAGGCGCGCAATGGTCTGGACTGGGTCACGGTAGCGTCGGCAACCGGGACGACGCCCGGCCAATTCGTGGTTACTGTCGATCCGGCTCCGCTTGCCACGAGCGACTTCTTTACCTCAACCATGACCGTTGATGCCGTGGACGAAGATGACAGCATCAGCCGGCGTGTCATCCCGTTCTACCTGCTCTGCGCCGAAGGCCAGACCATGCTGCCCCTGATTGCGCGCTAGGATGGAGTCGCTGCAGAATGATTTGCCCGCCCCTGCCGCACTGACCGGCGAGCGGGCGCGTCCGCCGATCGGCGTCTGGATCGCCGGCGGACTGCTGCTGCTGACCCTCGGATTACTGCTTTGGGGCCTCAACATGCGGCGGGGGCTCAATCATGACGAGCATCAGTTCATTGCCGGCGCTGCGCTGATGGCGCGTGACGGTCTGACCCCGTACGTCGATTTCCCCTCCTTCCACATGCCCCTGCTCAGCCAGGTCTATGCGCTACGCTTCCGCTTCTCGCCGGCGCTGCTGCTGACCGCACGTGCCGTCTCCGTCGTCAGCGCGTGGGTCACGCTGGGGCTCTTGCTCTGGCTCGGTTATCGGGTGCTGGCCCGACAAAGCGCGTGGTTGCGCCTACTCCACGGTGCAGCAGGCGCCACACTGTTGGCCTTCACGCCCCTCTTTGTCTACACCAGCGGTCGGGCCTGGAATCATGACCTCCCGGTGCTCCTGACCGTCATCGCGATCATCAACTTGATCGATGGCATGGCGCGCCCGTCCACTGGGCGCGTCAATTGGCATGCCGTCATCGCCGGACTGATGCTGGGTCTGGCCATCATTACGCGTGCGTCATTCGCTCTGCTGATTCCTGCATTTCTGATCGGCTTCTGGCTCGGAACGCCTGGAACAAATGGGCAGCGGGTGCGATGTATTGCTTGGTTTGCGCTCGGCGGCGTGCTGGGCGCGCTGCCGGCCCTCCTCCTGCTGGCGAGGGATCCCCAGGCATTTCTCTTTGGCAACCTGACCTACGTGCAGCTCAACACGCTCTATTACCAGAGCCAGGCGGGCGATTATCCCGGCATGACGCTAGGCGGCAAGCTCGCTGTTTTTGCAGAGCTGATGGTGCAACAGGCGGCCAATCTGTTGCCGCTGTTGCTCTTTGCCGGCGCCGCGGCCTGGGCCTGGCTGCGCGGGACAAGCGGCCAGCGCCGCCAGCTCGCTGTGCTGATTCTGTTGGTGCTATTGGCGCTAGCCGGCGCGCTGGCCGCCACCCCCGCCCAAACCCAATACTTTTACGTGCTGCTGCCGCTTGCCGTGCTGGGGGCGCTCTATGCGGTGGGCATGTGGCCATGGCCACAGCAACGCTGGGGCGTGGGCGCGGTAGCAGGCGCGGCGTTGATCGCGCTGCTGCTCACGGGCCGTGCCTACGCGCCCGGCCTGGCCATCGTTGCCCAGCCGGATGAGTGGGTCCCACGCAAAATCCACGCCCGGGGTGAGCTGATTGCCGGGCTCGCCGGCACAGATTCACCCGTTCTGACCCTCAGCCCAATCCACATTCTGGAAGGCGGACTGCCCATTTATCCAGCCTTTGCTACCGGCCCCTTTGCCTGGCGCGTTGCCGATCTGGTCGACCCTGCCACACGGTCCGCCCGCCACCTGGTCGGGCCTAGTGATTTGGAGACACTGCTGATCGAGCCGCCGCGTGCGCTCCTCACCGGTCTCGACAATGACGACGAGCTGGAAGAAGCGCCCCTGGTTGCCTATGCTGAAGAAAATAGCTATCTACCCGTCAACCTGCCGGACGACGGTACGCTCTGGCTCTCCCCCCTGGCCGACTGGGGCGGACTCGTCCAGCTTGGCGCCGTGCACCTGCCTCAGACAGCGCTGCTGCCGGGTGAGGAGACCGTTGTGACCCTCTACCTCCAGGCCCTCACGTCCATGACGCAGGATTTCAACCTGCTCGTGCGACTTGTTGGTGCCGCGGGCGAGGAACTTTGGCGTGCGGATGGCTGGCCCTATGGCGCGCCGACCTCAGCCTGGGTCGTGGGCGACGTCCGCCCTGACGGCTACGCGATCGCCCTACCGGCCGATACCGCGCCCGGTCTCTACAAGCTGGAGGCATCTCTCTATGAGCCTGCGACTCTTGACCCCGTGGGCGCGCCGGTTACGGCAGGCGTGCTGCGCGTAGGCGAACCATTGCCGGCAGGCCCGGTTCAGGCAACGTTTGATGACAGCATTCAGCTTCACGACACTCAGATCAGCGTCACGCCGGACGGGCTTGCAGTCGACCTGCTCTGGCAGTCCGATGCGCGACCGCCGGCCGATCTGGTCCGCTTCGTCCAGGTGCTCGACGACGCCGGCCAGGTCGTGGCCCAACAGGACGGTTCGGTTATGAATGGGTTTTTGCCCACGCAGGATTGGCCCCTTGACTGGCCCATCCGCGACCAGGTGATGCTCGCCGCGCCATCGGGTGACTTCACCGTCATCACCGGCTTCTATGATGCAGCAACACAGACGCGTCTCCCCGTATCTGTCGGCGGGGAAGAGGCGGGGGATCACGCTGTGGTGAGCGGCTCAGGGAAGTGAGCGGCTCAGTGGATTAGTCAGCACGCCACACGCTGCATCAACCCTAGCGAGGCGAATTGTCGTGACTGGAATCGCCCCAGCGCCACCGAGGCGGCTCGCCCTTGGCATAGCAGATGGCGATGAGCGCGGCACTGGAGATGATCATTGAAGCAATAAAGGCGAGCGGGTAGTCGACCGGGTTGAAGAAGATCGACAGCGCGATCACAGCCACGATGAAGAGGATCAGTACCGCCCACCCCTGCCACGTGATCGGGAAACCCCAGCCCCAGCCATACTTTTTAGCCGGAAACCAGTATGATTGGGAGTTACTTTCGTGCATAGGGCCCTCGCGGAATGAATGGACACGTATGACCTGCCAGGATCTTACTGGCAGACCTGTCGCCGCGTCAATTGTGCGCGGAGATCATGACTGCCCGGTCGGCCACTCGATAGAACGCTGATGAAACGGGATGAGGCGGATTGCCGCGGGTTTTGTCGCCACATTCGCAGCACAAAATCCAATCAGTGTGCTACGGACCGTCACACGCACTCTACCCGATTACAGCAATTCGATCAGTCGACGCCGCAGGTCATCGCCGGCCGCAACGATCACGGCCGACCGATAAAGCCGTTCGAAATGGGGTAGATCACAGAGCGCCAGCGCGGTTTCACGGGCCAGATCCGGCGGCAGCAGGGCGTGAAAGCGGCCCAAATCGAGGAAGGGTTCCAGGCGAGGGAGCAGATAGTGCAGCGCGCGCTGTGCCTCCGCTTCGCGCCAGGGCGGTAATGCCGCAAGCGCCGCCGGCAACCGCAGGCAAATTGGGGAGACGACATCGACCCGCGATAGCGCGTCATCATGGTCTCCCAGGTAATCTTCCGCCCTGCCCCTCGCGTGAGAAGTGACTTGCCTCTGCAGGAGCTGTGCCAAGAGCGTGCCATAGACTTCGCCCCAGAAGTGAAACAGCAAGCTCTCGCCTTCGCCCGCGACCAGCGTCAAGCTGTTGGGCGGCAGGCCCAGCGAGGCAGCCATGGCCAGGCTCACGTCAAGGGGCAGGGCAAAGGGTGCAGCGGCAAAGCGGCCCGAGTCCAAATCAGCCCCTGTCGCTCGGCTCCGTACCCCCAGTCGACGCCCGTCGCGCCAGAGCACTTCCACCAGGCGGCCACCCAGGAGCAGCGTTTCTCCCGGTTGGCGAAATCGCTCGGTGGTGGCCAGCACGCGACCGCTAAACGCGTCCACGACCTCTGCTCTGCGAGGATCAGCGCCGATATTGCTGTAGATCTCGTGTGCGTCGAGCAATTCGTCCAGCGCAGGACCAGGCCGCCACTCGCTCGGTCGGCCCTGGCGCAGATAACCAGTTTGCACCAGTTCCCCGACCAGAGAGCGCAGCGCCTCTGTGGCCAAGGGCTCAGGCGCAATGCGAGCGATATCGGCCAGCCGCACGGCCCCGGTAGGGCTCTGCTTGAGGCGACTAAAGATCTGCTGCACGAGTACCGAGGGGCGAAAGTGATAAGTCAACGGGTCCGCCTCGTCAATCTCTCCGCGGGCCAGGTCGAGCAAAGCGTGAAAACGCAGGGCCTCAAGCGGCGTTCGGTGGAGACAAAGGACACGCGTCTTCTCACGGCGGCGTCCGCCCCGCCCAATGCGTTGTAGAAATGAAGAGAGTGATGGCGGCGGCCCCAACAGGATCACGTCGTCAACGGTCCCGATATCGATGCCCAGTTCCAGGGTTGATGTGCAAACACAAACAGCCGTCTTGGCCGCCGTGAAATCTGTCTCGACCTGGCGCCGCAACTTGGGATCCAGATTCGAATAGTGAACCAGGACTTTGGCATCAAAAGGCAGTGCAGTGCGCAGATAGGCTGCGGTTGCCTCCACCTCATTGCGCGTGTTGCAAAAGAGCAGCATCTTGCGACTGCCCTGCGCCCCCGCTGCGCGTGCACCGATTTGCGCCGGCAATGCTTCAAGTTGCGGCAGCGCGCTCGTCGCGGCATCCACCGTACGTCGGCCGGGTGCGCGTACGATGACGACATCGTCCTCCTCCCCCAGAAAGCGTGCGGCCACGCCGGCCGGATCTGGAACGGTTGCCGAAAGCGCCAAGCGTTGTAATGGAACAACGCTTGTTTCGGGCTGGGTCGTAGCGTGATAATCACGAATTTGGTCAATGCGCTCCAGCAGGCAGCGCAGATGATCGCCGCGTGGCGTGCCGTCGAAGAGATGCACCTCATCGATCACGACTGCGCTGAGGTTGCCAAAGAGACGCGGGGCGCGGGTCAAGAGGGAATCCGTCGATTCAGGCGTTGTGATTAGCAACGCAGGCGGCGCGCCCATGGCAAGCCCGGGCGCATCGGCCGTTTTCATATCCATCGCAATGCCCAATGCCGCCAGTGGGGGCGTTAGCCTGGCATAGAGATCGCTCGTCAATGCACGGGTCGGGCAGATGTAGAGAATGCGCAGCGTTGGCGGCGCCGGCGGGCGAGCAAAACCTTGATTCAGCAAACGCTCGATCAGCGGGGCCACGGCCGCTTCGGTTTTGCCGGCTGCGGTTGCAGCCATCATTAGGGTCGAACGCCCGGCCAGCAGTGGCGGTAGGGCAAGGCGCTGGATTTCTGTGAAGTTACCGTGACGTGCAAAGAAGTGGGGCCAGGTGCGGCGCAGTTGTCGACGCAAACTTTGCGGGTCGGCGGTCATGGTCGCACGGTGCGACGCAACTCGTCCAGGAGTGCAGCGGGGTTGTAGTCCGGGTAGAGATAGAGGAGGTCGAATAGCTCTACGCCCAGGCGAACAGTGCCGCGAATGCTCAGATGATTGCTGCGCATACCTAAGGCCAGTTCTTCGGCCGCGCCCCGTCGAATCTGGCGCTGACGTTCATCGATTGGGTAGCTGTAGGCCAGTGCATGATAAGCCATGACCTTTTCCAGATATTGGCCAACCTCCTGCGGCGTGTGATGAGGCGCCAGGTCGAGCACCTGATCTTGACGCAACCACTGATCCAGTGGCATGGCCTGATCGCTCCGGGTGACGGTGAAGAGGAAGAAAAGAGATTGACGGTCTGAATAGGCCAGCGGATAGTCGCGAAAACGATGTTGGGGAAATACCCCAGGCTGAATTTGCGCCTGCCGTTCCTGTAGCGCGGCATAGGTAACCGCGGCAAAAAACAGGCTGGCCTTGGGGCGCTGATAGGGCAGGAGGAGTGAGTAACTCTCGGCCTCGTCAATCAGGACACAGAGCCCGCTATAGCCGGCCAGGCGCGCAAGCACGCTCATGCCGCTGAGCATGTACGCGATTTGGCGGGCGTTATGGCCGACGCGGTAGATACTCGGAAACTTACTCTTTGGGGGCGCGCCCCGGTTCATGCGCTTGACGCGCCGCCCACCCATCAGCCAATCCGCCCATGCTTGTTGCTTGCGCGACGAGGCGGTGTTGGCATAGGCATAAAGACCGACCGACAGCGGATCATTCTCCACATCGGTCAGCGCCATCAGCTGCTCGCGCACACGCGGACGCGCCGCGGCTGCCGCCAACAGCGGACCCAGGCCGCGCTCATCCGTGTCCGGATAGCGCAGATTGCGCATGAGGCTGCCGTAGATATCGAAGCTGCGATGGGGCGGCAACTCCAGCAGGTCAAGGCTCGTTGCCGCAACCAGAAAATTACGACGCAATCCTTCTTGTGCGCTCAGCTCGACCAGGTGGGTTTTGCCAAAGCCATAATCGCCGATGACGGCAAAGGCTGCGCCGCCTTCGCTGTGCGCGCGATTGAGGCCATCGACGAGCCGGGCGCGTTCATCGGTCAGGCCGACGGTCAGCTCTTCGGCGTGGCGGGCGGGAGCGATGCCCACGCGCAAGGCTTCGATCAGTTGTCGGGCATCGTATTGGGATTCAGCCATGAGTGGTAACTCGAAAGTTTGGTCCGGTTGAGTCAGACTGGCTTGCGGATCAGTACGTTCCGCGTGAAGCGGCGTCTGGCCCTCAAATTCAAGACGGGGCCGGCGAAAACGCAGCCCACTCTCAAAACGCACCAACCACTCGCTGCCGCTCCGAAAGACGGCTGTGATCACCCCAGGACCGTATTGCGGATGGAAAACAGATTCACCGATCATGGCGGCTTTGGGTCATGATGATTTTGGATCATGACGAAGAGTGCGGGTGCTGGAAGCTCAATAGGGCGCCGTCTCATCGGCGTCGAGCTGATCGATTTGGCCGCGTACAATGGCAATGGCTTCCTTCTCTTCGAGCAGATGCTCTTCGGTGGCATGCTGTCGCGCCAGTTCCGTGACGAACGCTTTGACAAAGATACGCCGATGGCTAATGTCCAAAAACACATCCCGGGCAACGTTGGCGAGAATCGCAGCATTGGCATATTGGATCTGGGTGTCAAGCTCAACGTTGAAGGCCGTGCCATAGATAGGAATCAGCTTCTCGCCAATGGCCAGCAGCAGGTCATTCTCGTCCAAATCCAGGTGGTCGAGGCTAATCTGTGGGCTGAAATGGTTGGTACGGGAGAAACGTCCGGGCGCACGCACGCGCTGCTGCAAGGCCGGGTAGCGGGGCACGATGTCGTGAATAAACTGAGGCGGTACGGCATAGATGAACATCGCGCCGGGCAGCTCTTCGCGACAGCGATCAATTACTTCGCGCAAGTTGTCCGTCGCCAGCTTCTCAGCCTTGCCGCCGATGCTTGCCATGCGATCCACCTCGTCGAAGAGCAGGATCAGACCGCTGTAAGATAGGGCGTGAATGGTCTGACTAAGCGAGCGCAACATGCGAAAGGCATTGGGACGCGTGATCTTGCCGGTCACGCCCACAGTACGCAGCAGTTTCGTATCATCGGGCGTCGTCGTGGCGCCGGTGAGCCAACGCGTCAGCGAGTCCAGAAGGTCTTCCTGATCGCGGAGCAAGGCGTCAAAATAGGCCAGGATCGCGTTTTTATAGGCAAGACTGTCGATAAAGGAGGCCTCGATGGTGTCGACCAGTCCCCGGTAATTGGGATGATTCAACGTCTCCAGGCCAAGCTGGCCGTCAACATTGCTCCCCAAAATCATTTTGCGCAGCGTCCCTTCGAGGAAGCGGGGCAGGCCACGTTCGTCCGAACTCTCGACCGCATCGTCATGCCAGATCAGGTTACGCGCCACGGCAGCATAGACGAGCCTTTGGTCATTGTACGGCGTCTCAACCGGACTGAGATCCACCTTGGCGACGGCAAAGCCGCGACGCCAGGCAATGTCACGCACGCAATAGAGGAAATGACTCTTGCCGCTGCCATAATCGCCAACGATCATCTTGTACGCGGCGCCGCCGCTTTGGAGGTATGACGAGAGGTAATACTCATCGAGTGCGTCCAAAAGCGATTGGTTGCCCACATTGAAGTGGCTCACGCCCCGCTCGGGCGGCGTACCGGAACTGCCCAAGACCTCAATGATATGACGGGCTTCACGTTGGGAAAGCGTCATGACGCGGCCTGTTTAGTCTGACTCAAAGGTGAGATTGGCATAGTAGTCGCCATCCAGCGGACCGCTTGGAAGCCAGATACTACGCGCGGCGCTTTCAGCCTGGTTCTTGGTGGCCCCGCCGAGTCGCAAGTGCTGAGGTTTGCCCTCGACTTCAATAACGGGCGCCTGACGGGACAGAACCAGATCGCGCACGAAGTGGGCGCGTTCGTAATCACGGAAGGTAGCCCGCGCCGGGGCGTTCCAAAAGCGCGCCGACTGCCGGTCGAGCACCACCTGGCTGTAGACTTCGATGATGTTGATACGCTTGCCTTGCGGGGCTTGGGCTCGCCGGGCAAGCAGCGTTTCCCACGCGCGGTGTAATTCGAGCAGAAAGGCGGACACGTCGATCTCACGTTTGAGAACGGCCCGCTGCTGGGTATCGAACGCCTTGAGAATGGGTCCATAGGAAAGCGGTATGGGACGAGTCAGCGCCTCCTTCCCATAGAACCACTGTCCTTTGCGCGTCGCCATGTCGATCTCAAGCACCAAATCGTCCACGGTAAGCTGAGGCGGCCGGCCGCCGACGGCGATGCCCCGCTGCCGAAAGAGCTCGCGCAGCTCATGGGCGAAGTCAAACGCCAAGGCGTCCAGCGCGGTACTTGTGGCGGCGGCAAAGGCCGCAACGGCTGCGTCCATCTCCGGCTGAGCGCCCAGCATTTCCTGGGCTTGTTCCAGCTTGAGCAACGCCTTCTGCATGGCCAGCGCGTCAACATTTTCGGCATTGGCCAGGCGCGTCGCCTGCTTGAGCGCGGATGTCGTGGCCCGCAGGGCACGGAAGCGCGGATCGAGTTCCTCTTGCGCAGATTGGAGAGCTGATGAGAGCGATGCGTCGGTCATTTTGGGGCTTCACAGGATGAAAGGGCGGATAGTCTGATAATGATCGGGGATAGATTGGATTATAGGACGGCGGAATAAGGTCGTCAAATTGCTGATTGATCCGTCACGAATTCGCAATGTGCGAGGGATGGGCCGCGGATCAACGCTGATCCAGCGGATAGCCGCGGACGGCATCGATTCAGTATTCATTGCGCTTGAGGAGTTGGGCTATCTGGTGATGAGCCTCTCTTTTCTGTTGATAGGGCCAGTATTTCTGGGCAAAGGGCGGCTGGAGAGCGCGGTAGGCTGGGTCTTTGTCATCGGCTGCACTATCGCTTTCGCCGCCCTGATTGTGATCTTGTTCGTGTACGGCCTGGAACGCCTGGATCGTCTCGAGGTCGTTGTGATATCCACGGCCTGGCTGGTTTTGCTCATCAACGGCATCCTCCTGAGCATCCTCTTCCGCCGGCAGCCAAATTGAAGACACGACGAGAACAGTCGTTATTCCAGCCATTGCGGTCAACCCACCTTCGACCTAAATCCTGGCGCGCTTCCACTGCTAGAGCAATCCGGCGTCCGTGCAAAGCGTGCGGCGTCTTGCTCTTAACATGCACCTGAGTCGTTGCCGGAAATGAGTCTAGCTGCCTAATTCGCGAATAGGTCGACCAACGGTCAGTGCTTGCCGCACAGGCTCATCCAGCGTCAGATAGTGCGGATCCGGTTCCGCCCCCAACGCATCCAGCATCTTGGAGAAGAAACAGCGGGCGGTTGCCGTGGCGGTGATGTCAAAAATTTCGGGGTCAGAAAAGCCGTAACCGCGCAGGACGTCAACATCCTGTTGCGTAATGGCGGTGGCGTCGTGGACAATTTGCTCGGCAAAGGCCATCATCGCCGCTTCGGCCGGGGTCAGATCAGCGGTTTCGTAGTCCTGGGCGATCCGGATCAATTGATCGGTCGTGTAGAATTCCCGGGCGAGGATCGACCCGTGCGCCAGCATGCAATAGGAGCTACGCAGGGCGCGCGCGGCCGCCAGGGTGACCAGTTCGTAACGCCGCGCATCCATCGAACCGCGAATCGCGCCCAACAAATTGCCCCAAGCTTCCATCACCTGCGGGCGATGGCTGTAGATCCTTACGTATTCAGGAAGATATCCCATGTTCGCCACGTTGTCGGCATACATGGTCTTTACGTCGTCCAACGCCTGCTCTTCGGGAATCGTCGTAATGAAAGTCATGGTCGCCCTTTCTAGCTACTACTGCAATCTGTCGAGAGCACAAATCATAAGTGGTTTGCGACGAATCCACAATGCGGATTTTGTGGGGCACAATTATTTCAAAGTTGAGGGAATCGAACTATGATCAACGCAGAGAGCCGGACATAGACGGATTGATCCGCTCATGTCCGGCTCTCTGCAAATTCGCCACGTTAGCAACGACGACAGTCAATAATGGGGGCATAACGCCGGCTACAAAGGGCGCCACCACAATCAGCTGCGGCGCTGCAATACCTACGACCAGGAGGGCGTTGGCGTTTCTTCTACATCTCCCGCCTCGCCATCCTCTTCGCGAATGTTGAACTCCAGCTTCCACTGGCGGTTGTCGTCCCGCGCCACGCACCACAGTTCCAGCGTGCCGATCTCAGTCACGCGGCTCTGGAGCAGCACGGGGATCAGCGTGCCGCCCTGCTCCGCCTCGGTGGCCGGCAACAGCGTTTCCAAGGTGGCGACTTCATCAATCTCACCGCCCCAATCCTCGACTTCCTGTCCCAACGCGTCCTGCTTGCGTGTGGTCGAGCCGAGCAGATGGAAGAGAGCCGGTTCACCGACGACCAGGCCAAATTCTTTTTCGATGATCTCGGCGTCGCCGCCTTCTTCGGTGCCGAAGGGCACGACGCAAAGCGCCTTGATCGGTGTGGGGATGCCGGGCACTGCCGGCATGCTGCTCTCGATGCCGATGTAGTAGGTACGGGCCGTGCCGGCGCGGATGCGGATGCCCTGCCCCTTGCGCGCCAGGCCGTAGTAGGCCGCGCCAAGCGCCACAGCCAGATCGAGGTCCACCGAATCCAGCTCACGAAAGGCTTCGTTGTCGCTCCAGCGGCGCAGGGAGTCGATGACCGCACTTTGCAGCGGGTCCGCCTTCATGACGCCGCCGTTGAAGAGCACGGCCGACGGGAAGGCGACGCTGTTTTCGCCGCCGTCCTCGTCTACCTGGCGTCCCAGAAACTGGGCCAGATGGCGGGTGATGGCGGGATCCGACGCGTAGGGCAAGCCCATTTCGCGCACGCCAACCTGGGGTTTCTTTTCCGGATAGTCATGACGCCCCACCTGGGGAAAGAAGCCCTGCAGCAGAATGGTCTCGATCTCGCCCCGGGTCAACTCCGTGCGGATAGTGCCGCCGATCAGCGACGAGCCCCGGCCAAGAATGACGATCGGTTCGGACTCAAGCGTCGGGTCGCTGAGCAACTTCTCTTTGGCCTGGCGGCAGGAGTGCCACAGCCCCCGGAACTGCCAATTGTCGAGTTGAGTGCCCTGCTGGGCCAGCTTGGCGCGCACGGCGTAGGCCAAGGTCAGGTCCATGTTGTCGCCGCCGAGCAGGATGTGCTCGCCAACGGCCACGCGTTGCAGGCCGAGCGTCCCCGCTTCCTCGGTTACCTGGATGAGGCTGAAGTCGGTGGTGCCGCCGCCTACGTCACAGACGAGGACCGACTCGCCCACGCTGATCTGCTCGCGCCAGTCATCCTGGGCAGCCAGCCAGGCGTAGAACGCGGCCTGCGGTTCCTCGAGCAGCGTGAAGTTCTGCAGTCCGGCCGCTTGCGCGGCCTGCACGGTTAGCTCGCGGGCCATGGCGTCAAAGGAGGCCGGCACGGTCAGGTAGATGGTCTGATTTTCCAGCATCAGCGCCGATTCATCTCCGGCCATCATGTAGTTCCACGCTTCGCGCATGTGGCGCAAATAGCGCGTCATCGTCTCCAGGGGCGAGACCTTGCGTGCATCCGCCGGCGCGTCCCACGGCAAAATGGCCTGGGTGCGATCGACGCCCGTGTGGCAGAGCCATGACTTGGCCGAAGAGATCAGCCGCGCCGGCAGTTCTGCGCCCCGGTTGCGCGCAAACTCGCCGATTGCATAGTCGATCTCCGCATCCCACGGCAGTGCCAGGCCGCCCTGCGCCACGTCATGGGCCTCCGGCAGAAAGAGGAAGGCAGGCAGCAGCGTCTTGGCTTCCACCTCCCCCATGCTGACCAGTTGGGGAATCTCCAGCAGTTCAATGTCCGGCGTCTGCCCCTCGGGCGGATTCGCCACCGTATACGCCAGCACATTGTGGGTCGTCCCCAAATCGATGCCGACGATGTAAGTTGGTTCAGTCAAGATAATACTCCGTTCAAAAATGTGTTACGCGCCAACCTCGACCTCAGCCGGGGCCACGACTTTTGACTCGGCCTGATCTTTGGTCTGTTCAGGCAGTTCAATCTTGGCGACGCGCCAGCCTCGATGTTGAATCGAACCGCTAAAGGGCGGATCGCCCTGAACATTGCCGCTCAGGCGCACGGCATAGGCATCAAAGCCAGGCGCAACCGTCACGCGCGTCCCTTCGGGCTCGCTATAGATCGGCTCCAGGGTGACATATTCGTTGAGCGCTTGCCGCGTATTGTCGTGAATATTGCGCACCGCCGCGCCGATCTGCGCGTCATCAAAGGCGCTCAAGTCCTCACTGAGGAAATCGATCAGGCGTCCCTTGCGCTGCAGGATCGCCAGCATCTGGATGGCCGAAGCTTCAGGCGCACGCGCAAATTCTGCCGGCTTGGCCGGTTCCTTGACCCGAGCGGGCTTGGGCGCCTCGACGGAAGCCGGCGCGGGCCGGGCAGCCGCGCTGGCCGCCGCGCGCAGCCGGGCATCTGCATTGTTGAGGGCGCCGCGACCGATGAACCAGACCGCCAGCCAGAGCAGCAGCGTCAGCACGCCGCCCACAATCCAGAAGAAGATCGTTGGGTCGAGGTTGCCGGGAATCGGGTTGCCCACGACAAAATAGTAATAGAGCGCACCCAGCAAAACGGCGTTCAACACAAAGGTGGCGAGTAGAGATTGAATGGTAAAGCTGCGTTGTTCGGGCATGATTCACTCCTTGTGACCTCATCGCGCGGCGCACGCTGCGATGGGCTTGCATAATTGCGTTGAATGGCGCTTTCTTCACGTTGCCGTTGAAAATGGCCATCACACTGACTCTGATTATCCGCGGCATCACGCGCAAAGCCAAACCCGGCCAACGTGCAAATCCGGCCGCGCGTTCCCCAAGCGACGTCAGAGCCGGCCTGTGGGCCGGCTCTGACGGTAATTCAGCAGGTTGAAACGGAAATAATTCGCTCAGAGCGGCAGGGTGACAACTGTATTTGTCGCAGCCGATTGTGTTGCGGCCAACGCGACTTCCAATGACTTGGCGCCTTCACGGATGGGAGTCATGGCGGGACAGCCGGCTTCGATTGCGTCGTACAGGTCGAGCATTTCCAGCCGATAAACGTTCTCTGCGCCGACAACGCGTTCACTGCGCAACTCCGCCTCGGCCGTATACACGAACGTTGCATGGTTGGCATCGGCAAATTCGGCCGTTAGATTGGCGGTCACGACGCGATAATCATTGATCCACTGGCCCGGGATGGCGTTGTTCGTGGCGTAGAGCACGCCGATGCCGCCCGGCTGAAAGCTGATCACCGTGCCGGAGACATCCTCAATCGTATAGTCCGGTACGGCCTGGTGGAAAAGGTTGCGCTGCAGGCTGTAGACGCTATCCGCCTCGCCCATGAGAAAGCGCATGAGGTCGACCATGTGAATGACCTGCTCAACCAGCTGACCGCCCGATTTTTCGCGGCGGCGCCACCAGTCGGCATGCAGCGCATTGCAGAAGTAGCGGGCGCTCATCAGGCCGGCCGGTCCGGCATCGCCCGAGTCAATCAGACGCTTCAGATGTTGCACGGCTGCGCCAAAGCGAAACATAAAGCCGACCTGGGTGACGATGCCGGCAGCCTCTGCCGCGTCAACCATTCGCCAGGCTTGCTCCATGGAAAGTGCAATTGGCTTCTCGATAAAGACGTGCACGCCCTGCTGCGCGGCGCATTCGACTTCATCTGTGTGGCCATAGGGGGGCACGCAGATCGCCACGAGATCGAGGGGCGTCTCCGCAAAGAGGCGATGATGATCGTCATACGTCGCGGCCTGTCCTGCGCCAAAGTCAGCCGCCAGCGCAGCCGCGCGGTCCAGGTTGCGGTCGCAGAATGCCGCGAGTTGAAAGTGGTCGGGCATTTCGCAAAAAAGCTGGGCGTGCCGTCGCGCAAAGCCGCCACAGCCGATGATTGCCGTACGCAAAGGGGCCATACGTGTCTCCCAATCGCTACGCTGAAAAGTCGAGCACAACCTGGATCGTCTTCTCCGCTTCCAGATCGCAGAGGCGGAACGCTTCGGCCGCGTCGGCGAACGGCAGAACGTGGGTGATGATAGGCTGCAGGTCCACGACACCCTCCGCCTGCATTTGCATAAAGGTCCGCACGAGGCGCGCCTGATCCCAGCGGTAGGTCAATTCAGGGCTCACGCCAAAGATCTGCGAACAGACGACATTGATGCGGTTGTGATGAAATTCTTCCCCCAGATAGAGCCCTTCGCCCTGACCTTGAAAGAAGCCCAGCGTCACCACCTTGGCCGAATACGCGGCCGCACGGATGGCGTCATGCAGGGCCGGGTAGGCGCCGCTGGCCTCGATGCAGACGTCGGCCCCGCGCCCGTCCGTCAGGTCGCGGACCTGCTCGGCCACAGTGCCGGCGGTCGGCGAGAGTGCAAGGTCTACGGCCCCCAGCTCTAAGGCGGCCGTACGGCGCAACTCGATGGGTTCCACGCCGATCACATGGGCGCCGGAACGCTTGGCAAGCTGGGCGATGATCTGCCCGGGCGTGCCCAGCCCAAACACGACAACCGTTTCGCCAACCCGAATCGCGGCATCAAGGATACCGTTGAGGCCAATAGCGCCAATTTGAGAAAAGACGCCCAAGATCGGATCGATTTCGGGTGTGAGAATGCGTGCGGCGGCGTACGCTTCGGAAACGATGTGATGCGTGCGGTGTCCCCACGTCCCATAGACGTGGTCGCCCGGCTGGACCTGCGTCACGGCGGCGCCGACTTCCACAACCTCGCCGCATTCCTCATAGCCGAAGCCGACAATGGGGAAGCGCATGCTCGTTTCCGGATCGTTGAAAAAGAGTCGCTGTGCGCCGTCCCAGCGCTTGTGCAGATAAGGATTGCTGCCGCGGTAGGCGGTCAGCTCGGTGCCGGCGCTGATACCGGAGTAGAGCGTCTGCAGGCGGACTTCATCGTCTGCCAGCGCACGTTCTTCGACTTCCTGAATTTCCAACTGTTGCGGCCCGACAAATACGGTAGCCTGTCCCATCCGAGCGCCCTTTCTCAATGTCTGGTGTACGACCGTCGACATGTAATCCCTGTCATACGCCGCGCTTCTTCGCAAAGGTTGCGAAATAGGCCAGGGACTCGGGGTTGCGCATGGCGCCGGGATTGGCGGCCTGCTGCGGGTCCTGACCCAAGAGGATCTTACGAATCGGCACTTCCATCTTTTTACCGCTGAGCGTATAGGGCACTTCCTCAATCGCAAAAATTTCGTCCGGTACGTGGCGAGGAGAGATATCGGCGCGGACCTTTGCGACAATACGTTGTCGCAAATCATCATCCAGCACGGCGCCGCTACGCAGAACCACAAAGAGGGGCATATAAGAATCGCGGCCCAGCAGCTCTAAATCGATGATGAGACTGTCAACCACCTCATCAAAGCTCTCCACAGCCTGATAAAGCTCGCTGGTGCCCATGCGGACGCCCTGGCGATTGATGGTGGAGTCAGAGCGCCCATAAATCACGCAGCCGTTGCGCGCGTTGATCTTGATCCAGTCGCCATGCCGCCAGACGCCGGGAAACATCTCAAAGTAGCTCTCCCGGTAGCGCGTCATCCCGGGATCATTCCAAAAACAGGTGGGCATAGAGGGCATGGGGTGGGTAATGACCAGTTCACCAACTTCGTCGATCACCGGCTGACCGGCGTCGTTGAAGGCCTGAACGGATGCGCCCAGCGATGGCGCCTGAAGTTCGCCGGCATAGATTGGCTGGAGCCGGGCGCCGCCGATGAAGGCCGTACACAGGTCCGTGCCACCGCTGACTGATTCCAGTGCCAGGTCGGGGTTCACCTCATCGTAGACCCACTGAAAGCCGCTGACCGGCAGCGGCGAGCCGGTAGAGCCCAGCGCACGCAAGGCATGGAGGTCGTGGTCGCGCCCGGGATGAATGCCCGCCTTCATGCATGCGAGAAGGAACGCGGCCCCGGTGCCAAAGTAGGTCATGCCACTGCGCTCGGCCAACGCCCACAGCGCATTCAAATCGGGATAGCCGGGACTGCCGTTGTAGACGATGATGGTCGTGCCGTTGAGCAGCCCGCCCACAAGAAAATTCCACATCATCCACCCTGTGCTCGTGTACCAGAAGAAACGATCCGCCGGCTTGAGATCGAGCTGCAGGTGGCTTTGTTTGAGATGCTCCAGCAAAATGCCGCCGTGGCTTTGCACGATCGGCTTGGGCTTGCCGGTCGTGCCTGACGAATAGAGCACCCAGAGGGGATGATCGAACGGAAGCTGTGCAAACGTCAGGGGTGCGGCGAGTTGCGACGCCAACAGGCGATCCCACAGTACGACGTCGCCACGACCGTTGAATTCAGACCCATCGGTCACTTGTGGAATAAGAATCGTCCCGGCCAGCGTGGGCAATCTGGCCTGGAGTTCGGCCACGACATCGCGCCGGTCAAAGACTTTACCGGCCCAACGATAGCCATCGCATGCGATCAGAACCTTGGGCTCGATCTGAAGGAAGCGGTCGAGCACGCTCTGGCTGCCAAAATCAGGGGGGCAGCTCGACCAGATCGCGCCCAGGCTGGCGGCGCCGAGAAAGGCCGCGATCGTCTCGGGGATGTGGGGCAAGAAACCGACGACACGGTCGCCGGGCTGGACGCCCATTCCCTGTAGCATATGAGCAACCTTGGCCGCAGTCTCGGCCAATTCCTGCCATGAAATCTCGCTTAGGTTGCCCCCTTCAGCCTGATAGAGGATGGCGGGGCGCGCGTCAGTCACTTGCCGCAACAGATTTTCAGCATAGTTCAGGCGCGCATCCGGGAACCACTCGGCCCCCGGCATGATCCGCTGCTTCATGACCGCCGAGTAGGGAGCCGACGCAACAATCTCGAAGTAGTCCCAGAGTGAGGCCCAAAATGCATCAGTTTGCTCAACCGACCACGCCCATAGTGCACGATAGTCGGCAAAGTCCAGCCCGCGCTGAACGCGCAACCATTCCATGTAACGCGTCAGATTGGCATTGTCGATTTCATCGGGCGCAGGCTGCCAGAGGAGATCGCCCTCGACAATATTCGTCATGCTCGGTCTCCAATCGTCGCTATGAACCAGCGAAACTGATAAGAGTACGGGGACACTAATTTCGATACCGGCAACGCGTCTAGTGCGCACGCCCACGTGCGCCCGGGTATGACCGAAATCGCTCGTACGCCGTCCGTTCGCATGTGGGCGTGCTCACTGGACCGGACGCTTTAGCGGATATCATGCTCTTGTAGCGCCTTCAGTTTAAGTCCACAACCGCGCAAGATCATGAGTTTGTATTGCCTATGCAATCCGCAGGGCCAGCGCCGGTTGAGCTTGTCGAAACCAAGCGGGTTGACGTTGATCTACTCCTTGATTTCGACAAGCTCAACCGGCGTCGCTACCACTCACCTGTACAAGTGCGATTCCTGCTCGAATCACCCGAAGATCAGGTCGGCATCAAAGCGCAAGAACGGGTTCTTGGCAAGCGAAATGGCCTTGAGCATGAAGCTCACGGCTTTATCGGGCGTAAAGCTCTTGCCGCCGGAATGGAAAAGAATGTTGAACTGATCATAGACAAAACCGAGCACGGAACGCGTCCGCTCAACCGGCAGCGGGCCATAGCCGTAGTCGGGCGGATAAAGCAGAAAGACTGGCTCCGTTGGCGCTGCATACTCTCTTGTCACATCGACGGCACGACCGTGGGCGGCCAGCCGTACCAACGCCGCGTGTGCAAAGCGCGTCAGACTGGCGCGCTGGGCCTGCGCCGACGGGGCGTCCACATAGTAGGTGCGCAGGCTGAGCCAACGCCACGGCTCGGCAAAGAGATCTTCCTCCAATACGAGCCGTGCGGCGCCCGACGGCGTCACGCGCTGCAACCGTCGGCGCGCGGCGCCGCGCAGGATGAGTATGGCAAGTGCCTGCATCTTGAGTTGTTGGTAGATCGGGTCGTTACAGACGGGAATCCCCGGCTGGATCAGCTTGGTGGTAAGAAAGATGCGTCTGGCCGTCGCCTGCTCGCGCGCCAAACGCGCCGGCGAGAAGCAGAGCACGTCCATATCGCGTGCCGTAGGCGGCAGGCTCGCTACGCTGTAGAAGAGATAGCGTGCGCCAATCACAGAGCCGGCTGCTTCGGTCAACGCGACAATGTCGATATCGCTCTGAGGATGGCGAAAACGAAACCCGGCGTCTGAGTAGAAGGTAGCCGTTGATCCGCGCAAGGCCGCCGTGATCGTCGCCGAACCCTGGCGCGTGGTGAAGTAGCCGCTCTCGTCCACGACGGCACGCAACGGGCTGCGCGCCGGATAGGGTACGGGGCAAGGCGGTTGTTCGGTTGAAGATGCAGCTGGATCGAATATTTGCAGTGGCGGGTAGGCAAAGGGCTCACTGTCCATGGCGCAAGCATACCATAATTCGCTTTTCGTGTGCACGCAGCCCCAAAGGGCTACCATGAATTTGCAATGGAAAGGATGGGCCGCGGATCAACGCGGAGTTGGCGGACGTCGGCGGATCAATCCTGAAAGATCTGCGGTGATCCGCCACATCCGCGTTCTATCAAATGGTGGACGAAACAGCCGCTTGCCGGTTTCCCAAAAGGGCAAAGTCTGGTATCGTGTTGATACGTTCAAATCAATGTAAACTGAAGGTGTGACGAGATCATTAGGTTTGCCAGCCCTAGTAGTGGACCCGGCTTCGACCCTTCGACAGGCTCAGTCCAAGCAGGCTCAGCCTGCGCTACCGGGTAGCCGTCGCCTGAGCCTGTCGAAGGCAGAGGCGGTCGCCTCTATGAAAGCCATGTTCTCGTGGAGATTTCAGTTTAGCAGACCAACTGTTTGAAGGAAGAGACCGACGCCTTGCTTGTGCACGTGCGGCAGTCCATATCCATCATCATGCCCATCCTCAAGAAGGAGACAAGTCTCATGCGTAGCCGACTGCTTTTGTTTGTGCTTGTTGCAATGCTCTTTTCCCTCGCCGCCTGTGGTCCTGAACCGACTCCCCAGGAGGCAGCCGCCGAGCAGGTAACCCAGGTCGCCGAAGAAGTGGCGGAGGCTAGTGACATTCTCTCCCTGGCCGCTTCGGCATGGGAGTTGCAGATGATTGGCAGCCCGGGCAACGAATTGGCGCTCATCGAGGGCGTGACGCCAACCTTGAACTTCTTTCTTAAGGACTATTCCGGGTTTGCCGGCTGCAACTATTATCTAGCCGCCTACGATCTAGACGGTGACGAAATTACGATGACCGGTCCAAACATCACACGCCTCGTCTGTGACGAACCGGAAGGTGTCGGAGAGCAGGAATCTACCTACATCGGCATTCTGCAGAATTCTACCAATTTCAAGCTTGCAGGCGATCAGCTCACGCTCTTCACGACCGGCGATCAGCAGCTCGCTACGCTGGTACGCGCCGAGGATCTGCCCTTGGAAGGGACGACCTGGTCGCTCAAGTTCTACGTGGTCGAGGGCGAAATCGTGCCGCTGATCGACAACACAACGGTTACGCTCAACATTGACGGAGACCAGGTCAGTGGCACCTCCGGCTGTAACGAGTATACCGGCGGGGTTGTCATTGACGGCAGCAGCATCAGTTTCGAGCAGGTGGCGTCGACTATGCGGGCGTGCGAAGAGCCGGAAGGAATCATGGATCAGGAAAGCATCTACCAGGCTTTGCTAGACACGGCGGGATCGTTTGAAACAGGCGGCAGTTCGCTCATTATTGCCAATGCCGAAGGCGAGGCTATTCTGCTCTTCGCCGGTGAAAAATAGGCCGACTGGAGTGGGAGCAGGGTCAGCGATCAGGACGATGGGGAAAAGGCCCATTTTTTGACACGCGCAGACCTTTGACCTAAAATCACCAGACTGTCATCCGTTCTTAATGGAACGCGGATGGTGCGGATTGGGCTGATTTCACGGATTGTTTTTTTGCGGAACAATTCGCGAGAATCCGGCCGGTCCGCCCCCTCCGCGTTCTATCCATTTTGTATTTGGGGCGAAGGGCCATGAAACAACTGTCAACCAGCGAGATTCGCCAACTCTTTCTCGATTTTTTCAATGAGCACCAGCACGCCATCGTCGCCAGTAGCAGCCTGGTGCCGGACAATGATCCGACGCTCATGCTGACCAACGCCGGCATGGTGCAGTTCAAAGACGCCTTCCTCGGCGCGGAAAAACGCGCCTACAGCCGCGCCACCACGTCGCAGAAGTGCATGCGCGTCAGCGGTAAACACAACGACCTGGAAAACGTCGGCCCCAGCCCGCGCCACCATACCTTCTTTGAAATGTTGGGCAACTTCTCCTTCGGCGATTACTTCAAGAAAGAGGCCATCGACTTTGCCTGGCAGTTTCTGGTCGACGAACTCGGTCTTGATCTGGAGCGCATGTGGTTCTCGGTCTACACGGACGACGACGAAGCCGAACGGCTTTGGATCGAAGCCGGCGCAGCGCCCGAGCGCGTGCTCCGTTTTGGCAAAAAGGACAACTGGTGGTCCATGGGCGACACGGGCCCCTGCGGCCCCTGCTCGGAGATTCACTACTACTGGGGCGATCTCGACAAGCAAGACGCATCCGGCGTCAACGTCGACGACGAGTACCTGGAAATCTGGAATCTGGTCTTCATGCAGTACGACCAAAAAGCCGACGGTGAAATGGTCTCACTCCCTGCGCCCAGTGTCGACACCGGCATGGGACTGGAGCGTCTGGCGAGCATCCTCCAGGGCACGGACAACAATTACGACACCGATGCTTTCTTGCCCATCATGGACCGGATCCAGGAGCTTGCGGGGCAAACCGACGCCGAACGCGCCGAGAATCTTTACCGCTACCGCGCCATTGCGGACCACGCACGGGCCTGCACCTTTCTGATCAGCGACGGCGTTCTGCCCGGAAACGAGAGCCGCAGCTACATCCTGCGCATGATCCTGCGTCGTGCGGCGCGCTTTGGCAAGCTGATTGGCTTCGAAGGCCCCTTCCTGGCCGGCGTGGCCGACAAGGTAATCGAAGAGATGGGCACACACTACGCCGATCTCATCGGCAAGCGCGACTTTATCCTCCAGACGATCACGGCCGAAGAGGAGCGCTTCCAGCGCACGCTCAACACGGGCCTTGTGCTGTTAGACGACATCATGGCGGAGCTGGAAGCGGAGGGGGAGACAGAAATCCCCGGGGAGCAGGTCTTCTTCCTGTGGGATACCTACGGCTTCCCCATCGACCTGACGCGCGACGTGGTCGAAGAACGAGATTTTGCGATTGACGAAGCCGGTTTTCAAGCGGCCATGGCCGCGCAAAAAGAGCGCAGCCGGGCGACCGCCCAAGACAAGACCGCGGTTGACGTCACGATCTACGGCACGCTTCTGGAAGCGCTCAAAGAAACGGGCAAGCTGCCGCAGAGCGGTGTTGAACACCTCATCTATGAAAGCGTGGCCGAAACGGCCAGCGAAGTCGTGGGTCTGCTGGTCGACGGCGAGATTGTCGAGCGGGCCGACGCCGGCAGCGAAGTTGAAGTAGTCCTGCCGGCGACGCCCTTCTACGTCGAAAGCGGCGGTCAGATCTCCGACACCGGCGAGATTTACTACTTCCCCGAGGGCGTGGAGATCCCCGTTTGGACCGTCGAGGTGACAGGCATGGCGCGTCCGCTGCCCGGCCTGATCGTTCATCGCGGCACGGTAACGAGCGGCACGGTTGAGGTCGGCGACGCGGCCGAGGCCGTCATCGACACCGAGCGGCGCTGGGACATCATGCGCAACCATACGGCCACCCACGTACTGCACGCGGCACTGCGCGAGCGGCTGGGCGATCACGTGCATCAGGCCGGCTCGCTGGTCGCGCCAGAGCGCTTGCGCTTCGACTTCACCCATCCCCTGGCGCTGAGCCAGGAAGATATTGACTACATCGAAACGCGTGCCCACCAAATCGTGTTGGCCAACTATGATGTCAACACGCGTGAGACGAGCTATGACCGCGCCGTCGAGGAAGGCGCCATGGCCCTCTTCGGTGAAAAGTACGGCGACACCGTGCGTGTCGTCTCCTTTGGTGAAGAAGACGGCGTAAGCATGGAACTCTGCGGCGGCACACACGTTGATATGACGGCAGAGATCGGCGATTTCCGCGTGACGAACGAGGCCAGTTCGGCTGCAGGCGTGCGCCGCATCGAAGTCGTAACCGGCCGCAAGGCCGAAGCGCTGGTCGACGCACGCATGCACGCACTGCAAGAGGCGGCAGAGTTGCTTCATGGCAAGCCGGATGAGATTGTCCAAGCCGTGAAGCAATTGAAGGCGCAGAACAGCGCCCTGCAGCAAGAACTGACCCAGTTGCGCCAGAAAATGGCCCAGCAAGAGAGCCAGTCGCTGCTCGACCAGGCCGTAGCGGTCGACGGTGTGGCGGTGCTGGCAACGCAGGTCGCGGCGGACGACGTCGAGACTATGCGCCAGATGACCGACTGGTTCCGCGACAAGCTGGGCAGTGCCGTCGTCGTCGTCGGCGCGGTCGTGAATGAGAAGCCGATGCTCGTAGCTGCGGTCACGGATGACGTCATCCAGCGCGGCGTCAAAGCGGGCGATTTGGTCCGCGATACGGCCAAGCTTATCGGCGGCGGCGGCGGTGGGCGACCGAATCTGGCTCAAGCCGGCGGCAAGGATGCCGAGAAGCTGCCGGGTGCGCTGGCCGGCGTTGTGGCCTGGGTGGAAGAGAAGCTTTCGTAAGCGAGTCGGTACGGTTATGGTCGAGACAATTCAGATTCCCGAGACGGCCACCTTTGAAGCGGTGCGCCAGCGCCTTGCCCAGGTCAACGGCGACCAGGCAGTGTTGGAATTGCCCGAGGGCTGGCTTGAACTGGATAATGCCGCCCGCATGCGCCTTTTGCAGCGCCAGGCGCAAATCCAAGGCATGGACGTCGCCATTATCAGCCGGCACGAGCCCACCCGCCAGGCAGCCAAGGCCGTGGGCGTGCCGGTTTTTCGTCGCGCCGAAGACGCGGCCGGCGGCGGCTGGTCCATGGACCCAAACCTGCCGCCGGTTAACGTGGCAGACCCGGCTGCAAGTCTGCCGGAAGCGCCGCCTTGGCGACGGGAGGACATCGTCACCCGGGCCGCACGGCCAACCCAACATCGGGCGCGCCAGAGGCGCATCGATGCGGAAGAACGCTATCGCAAACCTACGCCCGCTTGGGTGCGTCTGGGCGGCAACCTCGCCATGGGTGCAATCATCGCCGGGGCGCTGCTCATCTTTGCGCTCTACGTGCTGCCCGCAGCGACCATTACGGTTGTGCCCGGTCGCGACGCCGTCACCGTCAATTTGCCCCTGAGCGCCAATGCTGACCTGCCTGAATCCGACCTGGAAGCCAATGAGCTGGCCGCGCGCCTGGTGGAGACAACGCTGATCGAAACCGGATCGACACAGACGACCGGTTCGCGCCAGAAGGCGACTGAAAACGCAGTTGGAGCCGTCACATTCACCAATTTGGGCACAGCATCGGTGGCAATTCCACGCAGCACGGTCGTTTCCACCAGTTCCGGCTCGCCGGTCAACTTCCGCACCACGCAGGATGCCGAGCTGGCCGGCGGTGTCGGTTCACAAGTAAGTGTGCCGATCGAAGCCGAGGAACCGGGCATTCAAGGCAACGTGCGCGCCAACACGATTAACACCGTGAGCGGAGCCTTGCGCTTTCGCGTGCGCGTCATCAACCCCCAGGGCACAGCCGGCGGCGGCGCGACCCTCACGGGTATCGTGACCGCGGAAGATCAGACGCGGCTGTTGGAAGAATTGAAGACGCGCATTGACACCCAAGCTCTGCCCGCGCTGCAGGCCGAGGTAACCGAGGGCGAATGGTTGGCGCCTGATTCGGTCCAGACCTATGTCATCGCCCAGGTCTTCGACCAGTATGAGGATTCCGAAACCGATGAAGTGGGGCTGACGCTGCGCGTACTGGTTCAAGGTGTAGCCGTGGCGGAAGAGGAGATGCAGGAAGCGACGCTCAACGCGCTGGAGAATGCGATTCCCGAAGATGGGCGACTGATCGCGGACACCATCACCTTTCAGCGCAATCCCGGGGCCACGGCCACGGGTCGCACGGTTGATTTTGGCATCACGGCCGGCGGCGAATACGTGGTGCCGGTCGATCCCCAGGAAGTGCGCACATCAGTAACGGGACTGACACCGGCGGCCGCTCAGCAGATGCTGGCCGAGCGCTGGCGCCTGCGCCAAACGCCCGATATTTATCAGGATCCCGCCTGGCTGGGCACGCTGCCCCGCTTCCCGTCCCGCATCCAGGTGCGCCTGGAATACGCCGATGCCGTCGCCAACCAGTGAGCGGGGCAAGCTACTGGCGCTCGACCTGGGCATGGCCCGCATTGGCGTCGCCGTCTGCGATCCGCTCGGCCTGGCCGCCCGACCGCTCGAGGTGATCGTGCGCCGCAGCCGGCGGGAGGACTTCGACCGTCTGGCTGCGCTGGTCGAGGCAGAGCAAGTCAATGCCGTCGTCTGCGGGCTGCCGCTCAACATGGACGGCAGCGAAGGGCCTCAGGCTGCGACGACGCGCAAATGGGCCGAGCGCCTGGGCCATGCATTGCGCACGCTACTGGGCGCGCCCATGCCGATCATCTTTTGGGACGAGCGCCTGAGTTCTTACGCGGCCGATGAGATTCTGGCCGCTACCGGCATCAAGGTCGGCCAGGATGCCGCCGCAGCCGCCGTGATCCTCCAGAGCTATCTCGACGCCCGGCGCGAGGATCGATTGATTGACTATGGCCGGATTGAGTTACCGGAAAAACCGTGATGGAACGCGAATTCAACGGATTGGGCAGATCAAGGCGGATCATTCGTATTGGGATTCAGCAACCATCCGCCCCACCCGCGTGCCATCGCAGTATGTGAATGATGCCGAGAATTTCCAGATGACGACCGACCGCAACGACAGTCCGATTTTTCAATCTCATCAAAGTCAAAAGTCGCCAAGCTGGCGCGCCCAGTTCCAAGGTGATGCCTTGATGGCCAACCTGGTCCGCCTGGGCTTTTTGGTAATGGTCCTTTCGGTACTGGCAGGCGTCTGGGTGGTAGCCGGCGCGCACCTCACCGAGCAGTTCCGGGGCGCGCCTCAGCAGACGGCAGGCCTGATCGATCCCGATGCGGGTGAAGGCGCGCTGACGCCTGACAACATCGAGGATCAAGTGCTCGCATTCAACCTGCGCCTGCGCGAAAATGAACTCTACATCCCTGCCGGCGAAAACCCTCGCCCCCGGCCCTTTGTCGTGAACCTGGGCGAGCCGGCGCGCTTCATCGCCGCCCGCCTCGAAAACGAGGGCTTCATCACCGACGCCGACCTCTTCAACCTCTATCTGCGCGTCACGGGGCTGGAGCGACGGATCGAAGCGGGCAACTTCATGCTCGCCGACAACATGACCATGCCAGAGGTAGCCGAAGCGCTGCAGAACGCACTCTTTGAGGAGGCCCTGGTCACCGTGCCCGAAGGCTTCCGGGCCGAAGAGATTGCCGAGCGTCTGGCCGAGGCCAACATCATCGAGCCGGATCGGTTCCTGCAAGCCGTGCGCAACCCGCGCAGCCTCAGCATCTATGAAGACTATGAGTTCCTCCAATCTCTGCCGGAAGGCGCCTCCCTGGAAGGCTTCCTCTTTCCCGACACCTATCGCTTCCCGGTCTTTGCCAGCACGCCGGAAATCGTCATTGGCTCTTTTCTGGACAATTTCGAAGCCCGGGTGGGCAACGACACGCTGATTGGCGGCTCTAGCGGTCTGAGCGGCCGCGACTTGGTCAATCTGGCCTCCATTGTGGAGCGCGAGGCGGTCCAGGCCGACGAGCGACCGCTAATCGCCAGCGTCTACATCAACCGTCTCAACGGCACTTGTCTCCCGGATGTGGGCGGGCGCTATCTGCAGGCCGATCCCACAGTCCAATATGCGCGGGGGACGGTGGGCGACTGGTGGTGGAAGCCAACCAGCGTCGAGCAATATGGCGAGGTGCAGAGTCCCTATAACACCTATCTCAATGAAGGCCTGCCGCCGGGCCCCATTGCCAATCCCGGCTTGAGCGCACTGGAATCGACCCGCAACCCCGAGCAGAGCATCTATTGTTTCTTCCTGGGCACAGGCGAGGATGGTCGCCACGTCTTTGCGCAGACGCTGGCCGAACATGAAGAGAATCTGCGCATCTACGGCTATCAGTAGATGCGAGACAGTTGTCGCATGAACGAGGCGCGAAAAGCAAGCGTTGGCGGCTGGAGACGGAAGCGCCCAGCCGCCAACGCTTGTGCTCACTTATGGGTAGTTTGCGCTTTGCTGCTGATGAGCGGCTGTCGGCCCACGCCCGAAGTCACAAAAATCGGCCTGATTGCGCCCTTCGAAGGACTCTATCGTGAATCGGGCTACAGCGCCTTGGCGACCATGCGCGGGGCGCTGGCCGATGCCGGCGCCGCGGAGCTGGCCATCCTGCCGCTGGCGCTGGATGACGGCGACGATCCGCTGCAGGCCCGGCGCACGGCGCAGAAGTTACGCGCCGACCCCACCGTTGCGGCCGTCATCGGCCCGCTGACGCCCTGGGCGGCGGCCGGCGCCGCCGATGAGTTGGGTGCGTTGGCGAACTGGATTACCCCTTTTGCCCTCACGCCTGACGCCGGCTTTGTCGACCCGGGTGTTCCGGCGCAGTGGGCGGATGCATGGGTAGCGGCCACGGCAGAGGCGATCCAGCGCCGCGGCCATGAGCGTCTTGTGGTGGCCGGCTGGACGCCGGGCTGGCCCGCATACACTGCGGCAGAATGGAGAGCGGTTACCGGCATGCCCGTGACGGTGAGCGACGATCCAACCACAGCGGGGCCGGGTGACGCCGTGCTCTGGCTCGGTTCCGCGGCGGATGGCGCTGCCTATCTCAACACATTGCGGGAGGCCAACGAAGACGCGTCCCTCTGGCTCGGTTCGCAAGCCGCCAACCCAGTCTTCGACGCTCACGCCAATCATCCGACAAATGTCTACTGGACGATCTGGACGACGGTCGAGTATAATCCTGGAATCGCTCCCAACTTCCCAGCCGCACCGGACGCACAACTGATTTATATCGCCACGCGCCAGGCCCTTCAGCAACTCACGCCCACATCTTCATCGCTACCGGCGCAGTGGCAGCTACAGGTATTTGAGCTATTGGCCGATGGGGAGAGCGTGCCGGCGCCGGCTGACTGAGGTAAGGCTCTTATGCGCGTATTAATGTTTTCCTGGGAATATCCCCCCTACGTCGTCGGCGGTATGGGCAAACACGTCGCCGAACTGATTCCTGCGCTCATGGGGCGCGCGGCAGATGGTGCGCCCCTGCAGATCGACGTCGTGACCGTCCACCACGGAGAGGCGCCCGCGCTCGAACAGTCCGGCGATCATGTCACAATTCATCGGGTGATGACGCCGCCCCTCGACCCGATCGATCCTTTCAACAGCGTGGTCGACGGCAACCTGCCGCTCATCGACTACGCCACCGAACTGCTTGACGAGCAACCCTACGACATCATCCACGTTCACGACTGGCTCGTCGCCGAGGCGGGCATTGTGCTAAAGCTGCGTCACCGAGTGCCGCTGGTGACGACGGTTCATGCCACCGAACGGGGGCGCTACCATGGCTATCTGCTCAATGAGACGAGCAAGCAGATCGACCACATGGAGTGGCGCGCCTGTTTTGAGTCGTGGGAGGTGATCGTCTGCAGCCGCTACATGGCCCAGGAGGTAAACCGCTTCTTCGGCACGCCCATGGAAAAGATCGTCATCATTCCCAATGGCGTCAGCCTTAGTGAGATCGCCAAGGCGACGCCCGAGCAGCAGCAAGCGGTCCGCCGCGAGTTTGCGGTCAATGGCGAGCGGCTGCTCTTTTTTGTGGGGCGCATGGTCTACGAGAAGGGGTTGCAGGTACTGTTGGAGGCCCTCCCGCTGATTCTAGAAGAACATCCGGATACACGCTTGCTGGTGGCAGGGAAGAATAGCCACACCATGCGTGAGGTTGCGGCTCGTTTCGGCGTGGAAGAACAGGTGCGTTTCCTGGGCTACGTCTCCGACGAGCGGCGCGATCAGATCTATCAGGCGGTCGACGCAGCCGTCTTTCCCAGTATTTACGAGCCCTTTGGCATCGTCGCGCTCGAAGCCATGGCCAATAACTGTAACGTCATTGCCAGCGACGTCAGCGGCTTGGGCGAAGTCGTCCATCATGAAATCAACGGTCTGACAGCCCTGCCCAACAATCCGCAAAGCCTGGCCTGGGCCGTCGATCGCCTCTTCTCCGATATAGCGGGCGCCGAGCGTCGCAGAGCGCGTGCGCTGCGCGAAGTGGAGACGCTGTACAATTGGGAGCGGGTGGCGGACAAAACCATCGAGCTCTACGAACGGATCACGGCGGCACGCAAGCTGGTGACGTGGTAGGGTAGCAGCGCAGTGACGCTACTCATCCTCGTCGAAGGCTGCCGGGGGAAAAACGGATGGAACGCTGATCTTAAGGATTGGGCAGATTTCCGCGGACAAGAGCAGGAGAAATCGGTGTTTATCCGTCCCTTCAGCATCGTCCGTGTTCTATTCCATCTCACGCCGACGAGCTACTCGACCGAGCTGATGCGGTCGAGGATGATGGGCAGTGGCGCCGCGGGCGCCGCATCAAGCGTAAATGCATCGCGTACGCGGGCTGCCGCCACCGTGGCCGAGTGGTCGTCGGCTGCGTGGACGACGGCCAGTTCCTCGCCCGCGGCCACGGTCGCGCCTACCTTGTAGAGCAGCACGATGCCCACCCGGTGGTCGATCAGATCATCCTTCTTCTGCCGCCCGCCGCCCAACGCAACTGTGGCCAGGCCAAGCTCGCGGGCGTCAATGGCGTGGATCGAGCCGTCAACTGGTGCGTGCACGGCACGCTTCACCGGTGCATCCGGTAGCAGCTTGGGGTCGTCAACCAAGGCAGGGTCTCCGCCTTGAGCAATCACAAAATCACGAAACTTGGCCAGCGCCGCCCCAGACTCAATTACAGCATGAATTTGGTCCAGCGCGGCGTCTTCGCTCAGCACGCCATCGCCTCGATAACCCAGCCGCAGCATTTCTGCGGAGACGACCTCGACAAGCTCCTGAAAATCGGCCGGCCCCTTGCCATTCAGGGTATCAATTGCCTCTTCAACTTCACGCGCATTGCCAATGGCGTTGCCCAGCGGCTGGTCCATTTGGGTGATGAGCGCCGTCATCCGGCGCCCGGCTCGCGTACCGATCTCCACCATGAGGTTGGCCAATCTGCGGGCCTCCTCGAGCGTCTCCATGAAGGCGCCGCGCCCGCACTTCACATCCAGCACGATGGCATCCGCGCCGGCGGCCAGCTTCTTGGACATGATGCTGGCGGCAATGAGCGGGAGGCTGGGCACAGTGCCGGTGACGTCGCGCAGGGCATAGAGCTTTTTGTCTGCCGGCGCCAGGTCCGTCGTCTGCCCGGCAACGACCAGGCCGATTTTACCCAATTGGTAGCGAAACTGTTCGTCGTCGATGTCAGCCGACCAGCCGCGGATGCTTTCTAGCTTGTCGATGGTGCCGCCGCTAAAGCTGAGGCCACGCCCGCTCATCTTGCCCACGGGCAGCCCGCACGCCGCCACGATCGGCCCCACGGCCAGGGTCGTTTTGTCGCCCACACCGCCGCTGGAATGCTTGTCGACAATAATCAACTCGGGCTCGACCGCATCATGAAGATCAAGCTGGCCACCGCTCTCGGCCATGGCCATGGTGAGCGCCGTGGTTTCCTCACCGTCCATCCCTTGAAAATAGACCGCCATGGCAAAGGCCGCGGCCTGATAATCGGGAATCTCGCCGCTGACAAAGCCATCGACAAATGCGCGAATCTCTGCCGCTGTTAGCTTTTCGCCATCCCGCTTCTTGACAATGAGATCTACTGCGTTCATGGCCAAACATCACTTTCTATTGAGCCGCGAGTGGGCCAGTTGCTGGACTTTGAGTATAGCATGAGCGACGGTTGGAGAAAATCGTGCAGGGTCAGGATGAGGGCATCCCATTTGGGGCGATATGCGACCGGACTGGTCGATTTCTCTAGAGCAGCCCCTCCAAATGTGGTATGCACCCAACCAAGATTATCGTGCCATAAGCGTCCGTGTTGACAATTTTTTGCCTGACAGACGAACGGATCTGCGCTATACTGGGCGCTATCTATCTGATGGATCGTTACAGTACCTCAGGAGCCCGCCCATGGCTGAAGAGACCATTTTTAGCAAAATCATTCGCGAAGAGATCCCGGCCGATATCGTCTACCAGGACGATCTCGTCACGGCCTTTCGCGACATCAATCCCCAAGCACCCACGCACATTCTGATCATCCCCAATAAGCTCATCCCCACCGTCAACGATGTGACGGCTGAAGATGAGCTGGTGCTGGGTCGCCTCTTTACGACCGCGGCAAAAATTGCGGCGGAAGAAGGCCTCGCCGAGGATGGCTATCGTCTGCTGATCAACTGCAACCGGGACGGCGGCCAGGAGGTCTACCACCTGCACATGCACCTGCTGGGCGGCCGCAGGCTTGGCCCCATGCTGGCGCAGCGCGGCTAACACGAGACGAGGACAGACGCTATGCGAGCAGCAGGCAGCAGTTTGCCGCGCATTGACGCGGCGGAAAAAGTAAGCGGCACCGCGCTCTATGCCGGCGATATCGATCTGCCCGGTCAGGTCTGGATGAAGACGGTCTTCGCCGGCGTGCCCCATGCGCGGGTCAACGCGGTCGACGTGAGCCGGGCGCAGGCCGCGTCGGGAGTCATCGCGGTGCTGACGGCCGCCGATGTGCCGGTCAACGAATTTGGCCTGATCATGCCCGACCAGCCCGTGATCTGCGGGCCGGGCAGCAGCGAACAGGCCGCGGTGGTGCGCTGGGAAGCCGATCGCATCGCGCTGGTGGTGGCCGAGAGTGCGCGCCTGGCAGAGGCCGCGGCCAAGCTGATCGAGGTCGATTACACGCCCCTCCCCGTCATCACCGATCCGCTCGAAGCCATGCAGCCCGATGCGCACATCTTTCATCCCAATCCATTCGCCTTCATGTACGGCGAGCGCGACCTCCATTCCAACATCCTGCACTCGTTCCGCGTGCGCACGGGCGATGTCGACGCAGCCTTCGCCGCGGCCGACGTCATTGTCGAGGCGGAATATCGCACCCATGCGCAGGAGCACCTCTATCTGCAGCCGGAGGCGGGGCTGGCCCACGTCCTGCCCGATGGCCGCATCGAAGTGATCTGCGGCGGTCAGTGGATGCATGAAGAACGGGAGCAGATCGCGCACGCGCTTGGCTTGCCTGACGAGCAGATCGTCGTGCGCTTTCCGGCCATCGGCGGCGCGTTTGGCGGTCGGGAAGATATTTCGCTCCAGATCTGTCTGGCCCTGGCCGCACAGCGTACAGGCCGGCCGGTCAAGACGGTCTGGAGCCGCGAGGAGAGCATTCGGGGCCACCACAAGCGCCATCCGTACATTATCCGCGCCAAATGGGCGGCCACCCGCGGCGGCAAGATCATCGCGGCGCAGAACGAACTCATCGCCGACGCCGGCGCCTATGCCTCGACCAGCACCAAGGTGCTGGGCAATGCCACGCTCGCCTGTCTGGGCCCGTACAGCATTCCCAATGTCGCGGTCGACGCCAAGACGGTCTACACGAGCAACTGCCCCAACGGCGCGTTCCGGGGCTTCGGCGGCCCCCAAGGCCACTTTGCCGCGGAGATGCAGGTCAACAAGCTGGCCGCGGCCCTGGAGCTGGATCCGGTCGAGTTGCGCCGGCGCAACGTGCTGCGCGACGGCGACCTCCTGGCCACGCGCAGCCCCATTCCGCCCGGCTGCACCGCCGCAGAGGTGCTGGAAGCCGCAGTGGCCCAATTGACAATTGACAATGGGCAATCGTCAATTGTTAATCGTCCATCCACAATCCGCCCGTCTCTCGACGCCAGTCGCACGCGTGTCGCCCGGGGCGCCGGCCTGGCCATCTGTCTCAAGAACGTGGGCTTCAGCCTTGGCTTTCCCGAGGCGTGCAGCGCCTGGGTGGAGCTTTACGGCGGCAGCGAGATCGAGCGGGCTGTCGTCGGTTGCGTGGGGGCAGAGGTGGGGCAGGGCGCGCATTCGCTCTTCCGCCAGCTTGGGGCGGCCGTCTTGGAGATCGATCCAGCGCTGGTTGAGGTGCGCGCCGAGGATACCGAAACCGCAGGGTCCAGCGGCAGCGCCTCGGCCAGCCGCATGAGCTTCATGGCGGGCAACGCCATCAAAGGGGCGGCCGAGCGAGCATTGGCAGCATGGCAAGACGAAGAGCGCCCGGCCCGGGCCGAATTCACCTTCCACCCGCGTGCAACCAGCATCTATGACGCGGAAACGGGCGAGGCCGATCCCAACATCACCTATGGCTACTGTGCGCAGGTGGCCGATGTCGAGGTCGACCTGGGCACCGGTCACGTGACGGTTAAAAAACTGATCAGCGTCAACGACGTGGGGTTGGCCGTCAATCCACAGCAGGTGGAAGGGCAGATCGAGGGCGCGGTGGCCCAGTCCCTGGGCTGGACGCTGATGGAGAACCTGGTGCAGGAGGATGGCAAGATCCGCAACCCCGCCATGAGCGGCTACCTCATTCCCGGCGTGCTCGACATGGCTGAGGAGATCGTGCCCATCATTCTGGAATATCCCGATCCCCAGGGTCCGCTGGGCGTGCGCGGCATGGCCGAGATGCCCTTCATTCCCACCGCGCCAGCCGTGGCCGCCGCCATTCACGATGCCACCGGCATCTGGATCGATGAACTGCCCTACACGCCCGAACGAGTCTGGCAGGAGTTGAAGCGTGGGGCCGAAAGTCAGAGACAAGCGCAAGCCCCATAAGCAAACAAACCGCGGAATGTGTAATTCCGCGCAAACAGCTTCGCGTCCCGCACTCCTCCTACCCTTCCGGGGAGTCCATGGGTGGGGCCGTAGCCACGTATTGGTCGGCCAGACGCGTGGCGTAATCGCCGACAATTTCCTGGACGCGTTCGTAGCTGTTTGAAGCGACGGTCATGCCCACGTGGTGCTTCTTGGGCATGCGCCAGACGATTTCCGGCGCATCGAACTGCGACGTATCGGGCCATTCATCCTTGGCCAGACAGACCATGAGCGCAGCGTAGTCCTGGCGGATCGGCGGCAGCACATAGGGTTCGCTGCGCAGATGGCAGACTTCGAGCTTGGCCCACTCGCGCCATGGGTTGACGCCGGCCTCGGCTTCGATTAGCTTGTCGGTCCCCGCGCCGCCCACACGGGCCGCGATCTCGAGGAAGTAGTACTGACCATCGGCGTGACTGCGGATAAACTCGGCGTGGGTCACCCCGCGCACCATGCCAAAAGCCTCGATGACCTGGCGATTGATCTGTTGCAGCGCCACATCTTCCTCACCGCCGTAGGGTAAGGTAGAGGTGACAAAGACGCCGCCCCCCTGATAAACGCTCATCGGCGGCATGCCGTACTTGTGGCTTGTCGCAAAAACGATTTCGCGCTCGGAGACAATCGAGTCGACGTGATAGACATCGCCGGGCAGAAATTGCTCCAGGACGTAGAATGACTGGCGATCGCCCAGGTAGTCCAGATTGGGCCAGAATTCCTCCGCGCTGTGTACCTTCTTGATGCCCATAGAGCCGGCCTCCGAGCGCGGTTTGAGCACCCACGGCGGCGGCACGCGCTGCATGAAGTCGCGCACCTGATCGTAATTGAGTACGTGGATGAATTCCGGAACGCCAATGCCCTGATCACGCGCCTGCACGCGCATGGCGAGCTTGTCACGGAAATAGCGCGCCGTTGTCGCCCCCATGCCGGGCGTGCGCATATGTTCACGCAGGCCGGCTACCGTCTCTACATCGTAGTCATCCAGGGCGATAATCCGGTCAATCTGCCGGTCTCGGGCCAAGTAGCTGACTGCGTGGGTGATGTCGGGCTGGCGGCCCAGATTGACGCCGGGGAAAGCAAAAAACTCAACGATTGCGTCGCGTGGCCACGGCTCATTCTGGAGATCCTCCGTGGTGATCAGGATCGTGGAGGCGCCCAGCGCCTTACATTCTTCGATAAATTCGCCGCCCTTGAAATAGCTCGCCAGGCATAGAAACTGTTCGGTCATCATTGTACTCCACTACTGGTGGCATGAGGGTCGCTGTATGAGACAGCGCCAGCCCGGATCAATGCCGGGCTGGCGCTCTGTACAACTTATGCATGGAAGCCGGTGCTAGATATCGCGCCCCCGGGTCAGCTTCGCCTGCAAGGCATCAAGTTCAGACCACTTGCCGGCTGCCGCCAGCGCCGCCTGCTCGGGCCATGTGGTGGGATCCCCATAGGCTCCGGTCATCCCGGCATCGGCCAGAATGCGCTTTAGGTCCGTCTGGGACGAATTCGCCAGTTCGGTGAATGTGTGAATGCCGGCAGCATTGAGCACACCCGCAGTCTTGGCGCCGATCCCCTCGATCTTGGTCAGGTCATCCGGCTTGGCGGCTGGGGCTGGGGGCGGCGTTGCGGCTGCAACTGCAGCGGTGGTCGCGGCGGCCGCCTTCGGCTTCGATGCGGGCGCAGCTGGTTTCGCCGCAGCCTTGGTCGGAGCGGGTGCGGGATCCGGCTTTCGCATGCGCGAGATCAGCCACCAAAGCAGCCCAAACAGTACGAGGGCAAGCAGCGTCCAGACCCACCAGGGCCAGCCACCCTCTCCAGATTCCGGGGTAGCAGCGGCTGCCGGCACAGGAGTGGCTTCTTCCTCCACGACAGCGGCGACCTCCTCTACGACAGCAGTCGCTTCTTCCTCCACGGCAGCAGCAGCTTCTTCCACAGCAGCCGCTTCTTCTTCTACGACAGCAGTCGCTTCTTCCTCAACAGCAGCTTCTTCTTCGGTTGCTGCCTCTTCTTCAGGAGCAGCTTCTTCTTCGGCTGCAGCCTCTTCTTCAGGAGCAGCTTCCTCTTCGGCTGCAGCCTCTTCTTCAGGAGCGGCCTCTTCTTCAGGAGCGGCCTCTTCTTCAGCTGCGGCCTCTTCCTCGGGAGCGGCGGCTGCAATGCTCGCCGGGACCAAGACGCTATTAATGATATGGACAACGCCATTATCAGTCTGGACATCGGCTGTGGCGATCTCATCGCCATTCACGCTGACCACGCCATCGGCCACCGTGAAGACAAGCGGGGTTCCCTCAACCGTTGTCGCTTCCATGCCGTCGGTGATATCCTCGGCCAAAATCTGGCCCTCCACGACATGATAGCCCAGCACGGACGTGAGGGCGCCCTCAGGATCTGCCAACAGCGCATCCAGCGTACCGGCATCCAGACCAGCAAACGCCTCATCGGTGGGGGCAAAAACCGTAAACGGACCCTCGCCCGCCAATACGGTATCCAAACCTGCCGCCTGCAACGCTGCCAGCAGCGTAGCGAAGTCGGCATTTTCGGCAACAAGATCAGAGATTGTGCCGGCATCTTGCGCAACGGGTGCGGCCGCAATCGGATTTGCCAGCACTGCAACGAGCAGCAGTGCGAGCAGAGCACTCGCAAATCGAGCAGCGATTTTCATAGAACAGTTCCTTTCCCTGCAGTGAAATAGACGATGGTGGTACATGCCCAAGTGGGTAAATGCCCGCGCCAACCCAAATGGAGTCGACGGCCCTCATACGGCCAGCGTCGCGTTGAAGCGTGCAAACGTTGAGGTAAAGAGCAAAGTCTACGCTGGACAGTATACTCTGCTGACTCGTGCGCGGTCAACAGTGGATCTTGTCAAAGCAGGAATTTTCGACGCCCAGTCACTGCTCAATTCTACCGGCTTACCCCACGGCGTCCGGCACGACCGCTGTCCCATACGCGGCCGTCTGCATAACGTTGGCCAGCGTTGCATAGACGAGCGTCCACGCCTCGCGCACTTCTGGCGTAAAGGCGTAGCCGAGTCCCTTCTCGAGCGTCCAAAGCAAGGCTGCGCCGACGGCCTCATAATGGGCGGGCTCCACGCCATAGGTGGCATGCCGTTTGCCCAGGGCCTGGATTGCCGGCACGATTTCCTCCAGCTTGTCAAGATTGGCCACGGCAATGCCGATCATCTGCATGAGCTTCCGGCCCTGCTCATCCATATTGTGTTTGAAGAGCGGCCGAACCTCCGGCGCGATCTCAAACAACCGGTCATAGAAGAGCGCGGCAGCCTGCGGCGCGATCGGCTCAATCAGACCAAAAGTCTGGCGAACTAGTTCAATCTGCTTTGTGCTTACGGTCATGATTCTTCTCCTCTGGGGAGTCTACAAATGACAATAAAATCGGGCAATTAAACTGAAGGTGCGACGAGAGCATTAGTTTTGCAAGGCCTTGCGATAGACCCGGCCTTCGACACTTCGACACTTCGACAGGCTCAGTCCAAGCAGGCTCAGTCCAAGCAGGCTCAGTCCAAGCAGGCTCATGGGCCACTGGGCAGCCGCCGCCTGAGCCTGTCGAAGGCAGAGGCGGTCGCATAAATGAAAGTCATGTTTTCGTAGAGATTTCAGGTTAGCTTGCGATCTCGCTCAGAGTCGCTCGGGATGTCTGTACGGCAGACGACTGCGGCGAAACGCCCTGAGTACGGGACAACAGCACGCGCCGTGCAATTTTCGGGTAAAAGAGCGTTGTCGGCGGCTGTAACATGTTTTGCACCTGTACGAATGCCGCTGCGACCTCGCCATCAGTCGTCATGGCCTCAAGCACGCGGTCAAAGTAGCGCTGCACCAGCCGCGTCACCGGGTCTACCTGCCGCGTCTCTCCCACGGCGGGCCAACGCAGATCCTGCCCGGTGGCCATCTGCCACGGTCCGGCGATGACTTTGGCGAGTTCCGGCTGAAATCGAGCCATGAGTCCTGCGGTCGGATCCAGGGCATTGGCGCCTGCCTGGCGTGCCAAGCAGCCGTCCAACGCCAATGCACCCAGCGCCGCGACGGTCATGCCCTGGCCGTAGACCGGGTTAAAGGCGTAGACCGCGTCGCCGATGACGGCGACGCCGTCCGGATAGTGGGGCAGCCCCTCATACTTACGCAGGCGATTGGCGACGTTGCGAAAGGCGTAGGGCGCGCTCACGGGTTTGGCTTCGGCCAGGATGGCGTCAATATCTGGCATCGGCAACGTGCGGGCGAACGCACGGAATGCCGCGGCTTCAGTGGGCGGATAGTCGCCATTAAAGCCAATCAACGTCACTTGCCAACGATCGCCTTCCAGGGGCACAACAATGCCACCCCGCGAACGATCAGGCGCCTTGGGCATACCGTAGAAGACGGTCCATCCAAGCTCGGCGGCAAGTTCTGCAGGCAACTCAATGATCTGCGTGGTATAGCCTGTTTTGGCGTCAATCACCGTTTCTTCCGGCGCAGTATATCCCAGGTCGTTCAGCCATTTCGGCATCTTTGACCCACGGCCGCTGGCGTCGACGACGAGATCCGCGCGCAGCGGTTGCGCTGCCGCAGGTCCTTGGTCTAGATGTTGTAGGTGCACGCCGGTGACGCAACCGCCGGCCGAATCGGTCATGAGCTCGGTGACGCTGCACCGGTCAAGCCAGTGAATTTGGGGCATACGGCGCAACCGGTTGGCGATGGTGTATTCCAGCAGCGGTCGGCTACACGCGGTTACGTTCAGCGGCGTGGCAAAGGGGCGTACCGGCGCATCGCCAATGATCAGGCGTATACCGCTGCCGGCGTTGACCGGTCGGGCGCCGCCGGCATGGAGTTCCTCCGTCAGTCCCGGAAAGAGTTCCTCCATGATTTGCAACCCCCGTGCCAGCAGGCCATGGGGGTGACGCGCATGCGGAGCGCCCTTGCGAAAAGCCGGCGCCCCGGGCAGACGATCGCGCTCGATGATAGTGACACGGGCGGCGTGGTTGGTGAGAACCCGGGCGGTCAAGAGGCCGGCGATGCTGCCGCCGATCACGATCGCGTGATCGAGCTGAGGCCTTGAGGACGACGAGGGCGCTGCGGGTTGGTTCGGGCGGAGTTTGTTGAATACGTTCACGATTGTTCTCCTTCATGTCGTGCAATTTGAGCAGGTATCTCGATCGGTCCATGCCATTGTGACATCGAATGAGGGGAGCCGATGCCTCACAAAAGCGCAGCTATGCATCACGCGCATGGCCCCGCTTAGGTGCAAGCGGGGCCGTGGTGGCGTACTTCCTATGCTTGGAGGGCGGCTTGGACAAGAATGACCAGTCCGTTGGTGCAGCCCTCCAAAATGTCGTGTGCGTCCCCCTGATGAAGCGGAGGAAATCGAATGTGCTACTGTGCCGGCGGCGTATCGACCGCAACCGACCAGTCTACCTGACAGGCGCCATACTTGATCACGGCGGGCAGCTGTCCGTCGTACGAACTACAGCGACTGATGGGCTCGCCTCAATGATTCTTTTGCTAACACGGATTCTAGGCAGCCGCGTCCGGATTCAGAACCGCCTCAATCTCGGCCAGATCTTCGCTGCTCAGATGCCAATCTGCCGCCTTGACGTTGCTTTCGACGTGGGCAAGCTTGGTGGCGCCGGAGATGACGGAGCAGACCTGCGGCTGCGCCATGAGCCAGGCTTGGGCTAGTTCATTCAGCCCGCGGCCTCGTTCGCCTGCCCAGTCGGTAAGCGCTTCGATTTTGTCGAAATTCTCGGCCGTCATGTACTGCCGGACGTAGTCGCTGGACTCGCCGCGCGAGCCGGGAGGCGGGGCTTTACCTCGCTTGTACTTGCCCGTGAAGAAGCCGCCGGCCAGCGGAAAGTAGGGGATGAAGCCCACACCGTGGGCTCGGCAGTAGGGCAGCATGTCCCGCTCCACCTGCCCTTCCAGCACGTGATACTCGGACTGAATCGCGACAATCGGCGCTCAGCTGCGCAGTTCGGAGAGAAAGTTGGCCTTGACCAGCTGCCAGGCGGAAAAGTCCAAGACGCCGAGGTAGCGAATCTTGCCCATACGCAGTAGTACTTCAGCTTGAATGCTGGGCTCCTTCTATCTCATCCAAGCAGCACAAAACCGAAGCCGCCAGCGCCCACATCTCACGGTCGCTTCCCTGCGCTTGCGCGGCGTCAACCTCCTGCGGCGGCCACTGCGCCAACATCGCATCCACTTCGTCATGAACCAGGGCGCGCATGAAGGCCGACTGGCCGTACTCCAGACTCGTTCGCACAAAGCCGCGAATCTGTGCCGCCAGCGCGACTGGCGGCAGCAAGGGAGCCCCCAACCTAGGCGACTGATCGATTAACAAAGTGTAGGCCAAGGCTGACAGCGACCAGTAGACGTCGAAGAACTCGCGAATCTCCAGCGCGTCACGCAAGATCTCCACCAGCCACGGTCTGGCTTGGGTCGGCGACAAACGCTCCTTGTCGATCAAGTAGCGAATGATCTGAAGGTGGGGGACGAAATTTGCGGCGCCGACCTCCGTGAAGATGTCGATGCTACGTTCGATCTTATCCATAGCCTCAGCTTGCCGGCCGGCCTGGGCATCGGTGATGGCCAGCCAGCGCAAGATGTAACCTTCGCCTTGACGCAGCTGCTGCGCCGCAAAGAGCGCCCTTGCCTCCTCGAAATGGCGTCGGCCATCTTCAACCTCTCCGGTCGTAAGCCGATAGCTACCAATGGCGGCAAGGCAGAGGGCCGACTCAAGCTGAACGCCCAAGGCGCGGTAGAACGTGAGCGCTTGATTGGTCAGCGTCTCGGCGTGTGACAAATTGTTGTCTGCCAGTAGGTTGATTCTGGCGAGATTGCGCAGTGCATCGGCTTTGCCCTTTTTGTTGCCCACCTCGTCAGCCAAGGCTGCCGCGCGCTCCCCATGCTCGCGTGCGGCAGAAAACTCGCCCTTAAATATGGACGAATCGCACAAGCGATTGTGCAGGAAGACCAGCTCGCGCACGTGCCCATGGCGCTCGAAAATCTCGACGCTCTTTGTCAGCTCTGCACGCGCCTCAATGAAGTGGTTGGACCAGGAAAGAGCATGGCCCAGCCCGCCCAGCCCCAGCGCCGTCCACCAGGAGTCGCCGCACGCCTCCCAGCGGGCGACGCTCTCACGGAAGCAGGCCAGCGCCCGTTCGTTTTCACGCCGTTCGAGACAGTAGCCGCGCTGATAGGCGATGAACGCGCGCGCAAACTGCTGCGTTTGCTCATCCAGCGCCGAGTGCTCACAGAGTGCAGCTGCCTCCTCCAGCAGTTCGAGCGCGACATCCGGCTTACCCCCCTGGCGCAAGAAGGCAGCCTGCCAGGCCAGTGCGCGGACGTAGGTCATCCGTGCGTGGGCAGATTCTCGGGGATCGATGGCCTCGGCCAGGCGCTGAAACGCCTGCCGGCCCTCATTCACGCGCACGCGCCATTCGTAGTAGAAGCCCAGCGTGTCCATAACCGGGTGCAGGCGTGCGCCTTCGCCTTGCGCAATGGCCGAGCGCCAGGCCAGGCGAAAATTGTCGATATCATCATCCAACTCAGCCAGCGCCCCCGCCTGATCTTTGCCTTTCAAGAGATCCGAACACGCAGTCAGGCGTTCGATGAAGTAATTGCAGTGGCGAACTGATGCGCGGGCAGCTTCGGCAGCATCGTCGGCCAGTTTGTCGGTGCCATACTGATGCAGCAACTCGTGCAGCCAGTAGCGGTTGCGCGTGCGGTCGTAGTGAAGGAGCGACTTGTAAATCAGGTGGCCTAGATGGCGCAACGTGGCCTCGGTGACAGCTGCGGCCGCCTGACGGGTGAAGCCGCCGCGAAAGACGCTGAGTTGGCGGAAGACCGACTGCTCGATCGGATCCAGGTGTTGCCAAGAGGCGTCGAAGACGGCGCGCATGCTGCGATGGCGCGGCGGCAGGTCTCGAAAATCGCTGGCCAGGAAGTCAAGGTTCTGCTGCACCTCAGTGGCGATCTCGGCCAGCGACATCATCCCCACCCAGCCGGCAGAGAGCTCGATGCCCAGCGGCATACCGTTGGCGAGCCGGCAGATGTGCGCCACGTGGGGCACATCCTCGGAGGTAAGCGCAAAGGTCGGCGCCGCGCGCTGGGCGCTCTGGCTGAAGAGGCGGATGGCCGGATGCGCCATGACCACGTCCGGGTCCGGATCCAACAGGTCGAGCGCGTCCAGCCCGTCGATGGGATAGGCCTGCTCGCCCTGCAGGTGCAGGCGTTCGCGCGAGGTGGCCAACACGGTTACGCCGGGAGCGGCCTGGACGATTTCCACCAGGAGGTCGATGCCGTCCAGCAGGTGTTCGCAGTTGTCGACAATGAGTAAGACCTGCCGTGGAGCAAGATAGTCCAGAAGCTGTTGCGTCACATCTCTGGTGCCGTCAACGAGCATGGCGAGGGCATCAGCGATCGCCGGCCCAATCTGATTGACGTCTGTCAGCGCTGCTAGCGACACAAAGACGATGCCGTCGCCAAATGAAATGCTGTCGCCGTCGGCGAAGCGCTCCGCCACGGCCACGGCCAGACGCGTCTTGCCCATGCCGCCCGGCCCCAGGATGCTGATGAGTCGGCATGCGGGATCTTCCACATAGTCAAGCAGAGCCGTGACCTCTGCTTCGCGGCCGAGAAATGGCGTCGTCGACCGGGGCAAGGTGACGATCCGAGGCTGTGTGTCTGATGGTGCGTCGATCGATTCAGGCGCAGAAGGACGCAGAGCGAGGGGCAGATCCGAAGGCTGCAAGTCAGGCGGCACAAGTGTTGAATCGGGATCCTGACGCGCAAAGGCGACGAACTCTGCTACCTGCTCAGCCGGCACCTGCAGCGCTGCGGCCATGAGCGCAGCCAACTGCTTAGACGGCCGCCGATCGCCCTGCTCAATCTTGCGGATCGTAACGACCGAGCAGCTTGACTGTTCGGCCAACGCTTGTTGGGTCAGATCCAGCCGGCGGCGGCGAGCTTTCAGCCACACGCCAAAGGTTTCTACTGGCACACGGGCCTCCAAAGGACATTTCTATCAGGGTGCACGCCATTGTATCACTTTTTGTATCAGTCAGTGATCTCGTTTTTTCTCACCGGCGGGCATATAGTGAATTTACCGAAGCAGGACATCACGAATGGGCCGTACCAAAAGATGCAGGATCGCACCAAGAACTCCGGCAGGTCGCGGGAGTCGGAGCGGCAAACGCTCAATGCCCATCTACAAAGCAAGGAGGAGCATGGCTCATCAAACTAGCGCAGCACAAGCGGCTGATCAGCAGAGCCAACTCTTTTCAGTCCGCCTGTGGCACACACGCGGCGAAAATGATCGAATCGAACTGCGGGGCAAGGCGCAGCATGTCTTGAGCGGAGCGAGCCATCATTTTCACACCTGGCAGGCGCTGCAGGCATTCTTGTCCACGCAGATGGATTGTGCAGAAGCACCGCCGCCGCAAACGAGTGCGTTAGGTGCGCGGTAGATGGCTGACAGATCGTCCATGCGAGTCTGGTTCCACGCCATCACAATCATAGAAGGAGCCCAAGACCATGTTGGTCAACCGTCGCGTTTGGAAAGCAAAACCGGGTAGAGCCGGCGAATTACTTGGCCTTATCGAGGTCATGTTCAACCATGAAGCGTGGCCCGATACGGTCCGCATGTACCGCAATCACATCGCACCCTTTGACCACGTTGCGGTCGAGGTCGCATGCGAGAGTTTGGCATTCTGGGAGGAGAAATGGAATCAGTGGACGGCTGCGGCCTTTGCAGTAATGGAATCGGCGACGTGGCCTACGCTGGTTGAGGCCGGCGGCACGAACGAGTTCTGGTCGATAGCCGATGAGCGGATCTCAGAGACGACCGCTGGCAGTACAAACACCGGAAACAAGCTGGTCAACCGCCGCGTATGGATTGCCAAACCGGGCAACGCCGGTAAGGTCACCGACTTCATCAGCAGTTGGTTCGATGAGTACGCCTGGCCAGGTGCAATCCGAGTCTACCGCAATCATCTGGCCCCATTTGATCATGTCGCGCTTGAGGTTGAGTGCGCGAGTTTGGCCGCCTATGAGGAACACTGGGGACGCTGGACGGCCAGCCATGCCGAAGGAGTCAAATTAATTGAGTCAGGTGGCACCAACGAGATCTGGACGGTCGAGAAGGTCTGGGCTGCCGAATAGAACACGGAGGCAAAATGTGTCATCGATAGTCGGTGTGTGGGAGCTGATCTCAGACACGCATGAGGGCCTGATGATCGACACGGGGAACTATCATATGTTCTTAATCACCGAGAAGGACCGGCCACCCTATGCAAATGCCAACGCGCCCACCGAGGCCGAAGAGTTGGCTGCCTTTCGCTCGGCCGGCGCCGGCGCCGGACTGCTTTCACTCTCGGGCACTGCGGCGACCTACGAGGCGAAACTGGGCCTGATCCCTAACGGTCTCGGCCAGACGTACACGGGCGAGTTCATCGTCGACGGGGATCGGCTGGTCGAAAATCTGCCGTCGGGCGTCACGCACGAGTGGCGCAGGGTCGGCTAAAGCGTTCAACCACAGATTATTCAACGAGGGAGAGAAAGATGATCACCGTCACCCATGCGTTTACATGTCCGATTGGCGAACACAAGAAGGCACAGGCTGTCACCAAAGAATACAAGGCGCTATTTGATCCCTCACCTGCTTGTCGGATCTACGAAAGTGTGGGAGGCAAAGCAAACCGATTTTTTATTGAGGACGATTTCGAAAGCTTGGGCGACTACGAAGCCAAATGGGCGGAACGAACGGCAACGCCGGAATTCCAGACATGGATCAAGAAGTGGTTCGAAGTCGCCATCGACGGCAGCTTTGAGGTCACCTTCCGCCGTGTCATTGAGTAGATTGTTTTCGAGACCGTTCCCAAATTAGAGATCACCACAAGGAGGAGTTCTCATGGCAGTAGAGGCAAACGCAGCGACCGTGGATCAAGCAGCTGTTGAGGTCCTCAAGCAAGCAATGAAGGGTGACGTTCTGCAGCCGGACGAGGCGGGCTATGACGAGGCCCGTGCGCTCTGGAACGCGATGATCGACAAGCGACCGGCGCTCATCGCCCGCTGTACCAACAGCGAAGACGTGATCGCGGCGGTCAACTTCGGCCGCGACAACGACCTGCTGATCTCCGTGCGCGGCGGCGGTCACAACGTGGCCGGCAACGCAGTCTGCGACGACGGGCTGATGATCGACCTGTCGCTCATGAACTCCGTCGCACTGGACCTGGAGGCCGGCACGGCTACGGCGGGGCCGGGCGCGGTCTTCGGTGACCTGGACAAGGCGACCCAGCCCCACGGCATGGCCGTACCGGGCGGCATCGTCTCCGAGACCGGCATTGCCGGCCTGACGCTGGGCGGCGGCTTTGGCTGGCTGACGCGCAAGCATGGCTTCACCAGCGACAACCTGGTTGCGGCCGATGTCGTCACGGCCGACGGCCGGCTGATCACGGTCAGCGAGAACGAGAACGCCGATCTCTTCTGGGGCATTCGAGGCGGCGGCGGCAACTTCGGTGTCGTCACCTCATTTACGTATCACATGCGGTCCGTTGGCGAGGAGGTGCTTGGCGGCCTCGTCTTCCATCCTCTGGATGATGCGGCCGACGTGCTACGCTTCTTCCGCGATTTCACAGCCACAACGCCGGTGGAATTAGGCGCAATGGCCGTCTTCCTACTGGCCCCGCCCGCCCCCTTCCTACCGGAGGCGATCCACGGCACGCCGGTGCTGGCCTTGATCGTCTGCTATAACGGCGACCTGAATGAGGGCGAGCGGATCCTGCAGCCGCTGCGCGACTACGGCAATCCGCTCTTCGACGGCATCGGCCGCAAGCCATTTGCGGTGCACAACTCGTTCCTGGACGCGGGCCAGCCATCGGGCAAGTTCTACTACTGGAAATCGGAGTATGTGACCGAGATCGCGGACGACGCGATTGACGTCTTTGTTGACTACGGGTCGCGCATGAGTTCGCCCTTCGCACGGCTGGCCATGTTCCAGCTGGGCGGCAACGTGCAGCAGATCGATGAGATGGCTTCTGCGGCCAGCCATCGCAACGCCGAATACATCTTTGCGGTCAACACCGGCTGGGGCGACCCTGCCGAAAGCGAAAGTCAGATGCAGTGGACGCACGATCTGTGGACTGCGCTGCGCCCGTTTTCCATGGGCGGCGTCTACGTTAACTTCCTGAGCGCGGATGACGGCGAAGATCGCGTGCGGGCCGCCTATGGTGCAGAGAAGTACGAACGCCTGGTCGAACTGAAAAAACGCTACGATCCGCAGAATCTCTTCAAGATGAACAAGAACATCAGTCCAGATTAGAGGTCCGCATGAAATTCGGCATCGTATCCTTATCATGCACGAGATTTTGAGGAGAAGGGCACATTTGCCCACCATTCGCCTCTTGATCAAAGTCAATTGTGCAGGATTCATCACAGAAAGGAAGCAGCCATCATGCCTAAGTATGTCATCGAGCGCGAGATCCCCGGTATCGGCAATGTTTCACCCCAGGAGGCGGTCGGAATCGCCCAGAAGTCCTGTGACGTCTTGCGCGATCTGGGCCCTGAAATTCAGTGGATTCAGAGCTACGTGGTCCAGGATAAGACCTACTGCGTCTACATTGCACCCAACGAAGCGATGGTGAAGCAACATGCCGCGCAGTCCGGCTTCCCGGCCGACAAAATCAACGAGGTCAAGACCATTATCGACCCGGTCACGTCGGAGGGATAGGCGGTCGCACAGGCGAATCACTGCCCGGCAGAGGTCAGAGCGCTTTCAATCACCGGAGATCTCTTGCCCTCTGCCGGGGAGCCACCCGCACGGCTGCGGTTGTACATCTGTCGTCTTCTCCCTGTTTGTTGCCCTGCAATGCCATAAATATAGTAAGATAGGTCGTGGTAGCAACCTTCGGTCGATTTCCGCAGGGATTCACCATATCATTTTAGAAAAAGGAGATGATCGATGGCTGGAATCGAAGGCGACGTTTGGCGACAGGAACGAGATCGATCCAAAGACCCACAGCGTGAGCCGGGCCCAATCGAGCTGAATCGTTATGTAGTCAATGCCGGCGCGTATTCAGGCATTCCTACATTCATGAACTGGCCCATTTGTCTGACGCCTGAAGATCTCAGCGCGGGCAATGTAGATGTCGCTGTGATCGGTGCGCCAATCGACATGTCGGTCGGCCAACGCGGAACGGCTTGGGGACCGCGTGCGCTTAGAACGGCAGACCGCTATGTGCCTGGCGGACCGGCTGCTCAGCAATACATGACCCACACACACGTCATGCTCAAGCCATATCAAACACTTGTCTGCGTTGACTATGGCGACGCCGGCGTCGATCCATTGGATGTCGAAAACTCACATGATGAGGTGCGAAAACGGGTCCGAGAAATTGCCGAGGCGGGCGCGTTTCCAGTCATTCTCGGCGGCGATCATTCGCTCATGCGTGCCGACGGGATGGCGCTGGCTGACGTCTACGGGAAAAATCAGATCGGCATCGTTCACTTTGACGCCCATTTTGATGCAAGTTCGAACACGCTAGGGCATGAGATCTCCCACGGCACGCCCGTACGAAGACTGATTGAAGATGGGTTTGTTGCGGGCAAGAACTTTATCCAGGTCGGATTGCGCGGCTATGGTCCCAGCGAAGAGGACATGAACTGGATGCGCGCCCAGGGCATTCGATCCCACTATATGGCCGAGGTAGAACAAGACGGCTTTCAGGCCGTGATGGCGCGTGCGATTGCCGAAGCGTTAGATGGACCCGAACACCTCTTTATTTCCTTTGACATTGATTCATTAGACCCGGCCTATGCTCCAGGAACCGGCACGCCGGAGCCAGGCGGCTTCACCACCCGCGAGATCTTCCCCATGATCCGCCGCTTGTGTGCAGAATGTAATGTCATCGGAATGGAGCTGGTGGAGGTTGCCCCTGCCCATGATCCTGGCTACACCACCGCCCTCAACGGCCTGCGCATCATTCAGGAAGCCATCACCGGCTTGGCCATGCGCAAGCTGGGCATGACCGAGCCGCACTATCTCGATCCGCGCACCTCGGGCCAAGACCCGGTCGAGGGGCAAAACACGGATTAGCCATACTCTATCTGCAGGAGTAAGAGCGTGGATCAAATCCCAACCGCCACCCTGTTGGCCAGCTACACCCATCAAGATCAGCAAGAGCAACAGGCGCTTGACGTCCTGGCCGAGCAGCTTGCCGCCCGGCTGAACCAGCCGGTGATCGCCTGCTCGCTGGATGCCCCCGGCAATCCGCTATTGAGCGGCATCGGCGCGGCCTTGCAGCGAGGTGCAGTCAGAATCGTCACGCTGCCCCTCTTTCTCAGTCCGGCCGAGTATCGAGACAATGCCGTTGCCAAGGCCATCGCCCTGGCCAGCCGGCGCTGGCCTTTTGTCCACTTCCACCTCAGCCCGCCGCCGGATTGGTTGGAATGGGTGCAGCTCTGCCAAGATTTGCTTGACTCAACCACGAATGAAGCCGCCATCATTCTGGCCGGACGGGGTGGGGCCGATCCTGATCTCAACAGCGATGTGGCCAAACTGGCGCGTCTCCTCTACGAAGCCGGCGATTTCAGCTCGGTCGACGCGGCCTTTATCAGCCAAACCACTCCGACCATCTCCGATCAAATAGCTCGCTACAGAAGCTTAGGCGCCAAAAGAATCATCGTTGTCCCCCACATCCTGTTTGAAGGCAACGCTCACCAACAATTGCGTGCGCAAATTACAGGAACGCAATCGAACATCGCAGATCCAAAATCCAACGTTGTCCCCTGCCTGTCCACCTCTGACACCCTAATCGACCTATTACAGACCCACCACGCCGCCGCGCTGGCAGACCGCACGCTGCTGCCCATCAGCTGGGAAGAGATCGAGCGCCAGCTTGCCGCCGAGCTGAACGCCCACGACCGGGCGCGTCCAGGTCAACCTGCACCCGATGAAGATGATTTCCAGCAGCTGACGGCCAAGATCGATGCCATCTTGCCGCCCCGCTATCAGGGTCGCACCGATGAAGTCAGCGCCGCGCCCATGGCGGCCGCAGAACTGGTCTTTGACGAAGCGGGTGACGTTGCCTGGAACCAGATCTTCGGCGTCGACGATCCCGACAACCCTTTTTGCGAGCTGGCGCTGGCTGGCGGACCGTCACACCGCGGCGAGCTGCTGGAGCCGCCGCTGGCCGCCGACTGCCTGGCCGCGCCGGGCAAGCAGGCAGCGGTCGTTGCCGAAATCGAACGAGGCATCCAGATGATCACCGGGCTGCCGGTGATTGAAAGCCGCTCACCGGGTTGGGTCGGCGTTCAGTGCGATAGTGAGGAGATGGCCATCTGGCTGGTGCGGGCCATCATTGTGGAAAATGTCATGGTGCGGCGTGAAGGAAACGTAATCTATCTCCCGGCCGGACCCGACTTCACCCTCAAAGACCAGATAAAGAGCATCGTCACCGTCACCGCCAAGACCTGGCACTATTGGATCGAACACATCACTCGTGTTGCCCTGACGGCAGCCGCTGCAGGGCAACACACGAACCAAATGAAATCGCTTCCCCGATGATCAACGCGCTTTTCGCCATTCGATTTGTCTCGATCCTGGTCGTGATTGGCCAATGCCTAACTGGCTTCGAGTACAGAGCTTGGGGCAAATGAAGCGCACGCTCCTCGGAGTAATTGTGGCCACTCGTCATCAACGTGCTAAACATGGCGGGCAGGATGTCGCCTGCACAGCGCAGCGCACCGTTCGCCACCATTGTGACACGGAACAGCGGCTGCCGGCGCCCCACAAACGCAGCCCCCCGCATCACGCAAGCGGCCCCGCTTGCGCACAAGCGGGGCCGCATTTTAGCCGGATTGTCTGGCCGTTCGCCTGCCGCAAGGCAGGCAGTGCGCGTTTTCTATTGCGCCGGCGGCGTCTCCACCACCTCCGACCAATCTACCTGGCAGGCGCCATACTTAAGCACCGCGGCCAGCGTCTGATAGTAGTCGCCGCAGCGATTGATGGGCTCGCCGTCTTCGTTGAAGCCGCCCGCTTCCGTGCACTGCTTGTCACCGCCCTGGTTGACCGAGACGATGATGTCCAGCCCGTCCGGCATACCCTGAAGGATGCCATCGGTCGTGGCACAGGCGTAGGGGCGTTGGCCCGCGCCGTAGCCGCCGGCTAGTTGGACATCGGCGGCATACGCGTCCGGCGTGAAGCCAATGAAGTGCACCTGATAGGCGCCTTCTTCGTTCTTGAGCGCCTGCCAGCGGAGGACATCGCCATTCACGGTAACGAGGATCTGATTGAGGCTAGCGCCCTGTCCAAAGTCGCCCACGGCGAGATTGCCGCCAGAGAGGTAGGCGCTGGCGAAAGACTCATATAGCGAAAACTCGCCACTGCTGTAGACATAGATCTCCACGATGCCGGTGCCGCCGCGGGCCACGAGTAGATCGGCCGCAAGCGCACTGCCGACAACATCGCCCACCGTGAAAGTATCGCCTGCGGTCACGTTGGCGTCAACGGTCAGCTTCAGCGTCCCATCTATGTCATAGACGTCAATGTCGCCGCTGCCTGCCCGGGCAACGAAGAGATCGCTATTGCCGTCGCGATCATAGTCGCCGGCGGCCAGCCGGTCGCCCGGCCCATAGTTGACGTTGACCGAAGCGACCATTCCGCCCAGACCACTGCGGTAGATCTCCACGATGCCGGTGACTACGTCGGCGACAGCCGCCTCATCATAGACGTCTTCCCCGATGAAGTTATCGACCACAAATCCATCTCCAGACTGATAGCCGGCCTGGAAGATCTCGCCGCCCCCCGTGCGCGGATCGACCATTGTCACCTCGCCGTTGCTGGCGTTGGCGATGAAGAAGACATTGGCCGCGTCCGCGATGGCCTTGCTGTGGCCGATGGCAAACGCGTCGCCTGCGGCAATGTCAACATCATGTGTAACCGTCGGCTGACCGAGCTTGTCAAAGCTGCGGATATAGCCGGCCGACGGATGCGCAGCAAAGTAAACGGGCGTCATCGCTTCGAAGGAGAAGGTCGGATCCTCCTCGCCCACGTAGCCGTCGGGGGCGTGGGGCACGCGGAAGTAGCGTGATGAATCGCTGGCATATTGCGTGGCGAACGCATATGCGCCGAAGGCCGAACCGTTGTGTTGACGCGACGGCGTCCACGTATTGTTGCGCGGCGCGCCGTAGGTGGGCGACTCGATATCGGCGCCGCCGACCCAGAAGTTGCGCATGAAGGAGAGGAAGACGCCGGGCTCCACAGCCAGCCCGCCCGATGAGCCGTACGCATTGTCGCTGCTGGTCAGCAGCAGCGGCAGCTGCGCCACGGACCACTGCCAGTTGATGCGGCCATGGGGCGCTTCGCTACTGGTCCAGTCGTCGAAAGAGCATTCCCCACCACTCCAAACACAATGGGGGCGCTTCGCGTCCCATCGAATCGGATAGTAGGTGGCTTGCTGCCAATCCCAACCGCGCGAGGCAGGTTCAGGCATCACGTAGCCGGGCATCAGCGCACGCTGCGAGCTGAAGATGCCCGAGCGATCAGTCGTATCAATGCCAAGGACTTGCGAGAAGAAGATCTTTAACGCCGAGCCGGCATGCTCTTGCGGATAGCCGACGCGGGCGGCGTAATTGGTCGCCACGTGGTCAACGATCGCCGCGCTCAACACGGGTGACGTATTGGAGTAGCTGGAGGTGCCGAGTTCATGGCGCAGACAGCGTGCCGCCACCATGGTCAGCGTCTCCCTCATCGTTGGTGCGGGAATGGCGTAGATCGTGGGTGAACCGCCATAGCTTAGCTGACTCTTACCGGCATCGACTGCGATGTCGCCGTAGACGCCGCGCAGCTGTGCTTCAGCCGCAATGAAGTCGCTCTGACTCTCCAGCCCGCGCAGTTCAGGCAGCCGGTCGAGCTGATAGGAGAGACCGGGCGCGCCTCGCTGCATGCCGGTGCTGTGGCTCAGCAGGTGGCGGATGCGCACAAGGCGCCACTGGAAATCCGCTTTGTTGGTCAACGTTGAACAGAGCGATTGCCCTGCGCCCAGCTTGCCAAAGTCGATGCTGTCAGGCACTGGCTCGACAGGCAAATCCTCCACACCGCTGAAGACGTCGTGCAAGCTGTCGGGCAGCAGACGTTCGGGGAAGTCATAGCCAAGCAGTTGCAGTTCCTCGATGTCGGACTGACTCCATGCATAGTCGACCACATCGGCGCCTTCGGCATCACCCTGGCGTGCCAGCGTCGTTGCGTTGGTCATTTCCAAGACGATATTCTTGAGTCTGTCCTCTTGCGTCCGCACGGTGACCAGCATGCGGCCGGGCGCCAGGCGTTCGATATCGAGACCCTTGACGTTGCCGGCCAGATCGTCAGCCGCGCGCGTCAGATCACCCTGTTCGCTTACAGTCCAGACGACCGTCTTGAGGCGATTGTCATTCTGGCGCACTGCCGCCGCCACCGAACGAGTGGAGAGGGCCGTTACGTCCAGGTCCAGAATGCCGCCAGCCTCATCCTCACCGCGGCGCGTGAAGTCGCCGTTGTTCTCGACATCAAAGACGATCAGCTTGAGGTTGCCGGGCCAGGTGCGCACGGCCGCAACGATGCGGCTCGACTCCATGGAGGCCAACGCAAAGGCGTGAACTGGACCTTCAGTCGTCTCGCCGCCGACGCCCAGGATGCCGTCGGGCGCAATGGTTAGACTGCGCAGGCGGAGGGCATTGTTCCCGGCGCGCGTGGCGACGACAATGCGTTGCTGAAGCGTTTGCGAAGCATCGACGATCGCGATGCTTCGTGCGCGATCGCCAAGTACGAGGTAGCTGGCGGGCATGGAGAAGGAGCCATCGCCGGCCACGTCAATGACGCGCACCATGAGATCGCCGTCCGCGGCGCGCGTGGCGACTGCGAAGCGATTGGTTTCAACGTTGAAAGCAGCGACCGGTGTCAGGTCCAGATCAATGATCTTGAGATCCGGACCCACGAAGGTGAAGTCGCTGCGATGGATCACCTGGCCGCCGTCACCGATGTCCCATGACGAGAGGCGCAGGTGATTCTCGAGCGTGCGCATGGCCACAACGACCCGCGATGAGGCCAGCGTAATAATCTTCATGTCGCGCAGGCCGTCCACCTCATGTTCGGCGGACTGGAGCGGCAGGATCTCGCCGCTGCTGCCGATCACCCAGGTGGCGAGACGCAGCGTCTGTGAATCGACGCGTGCGGCGGTCACGGCACGTTCGGGGGTGACGGACGTCATGCTCACATCAGGATCCTGATATTTTAGCCGCTCGCCGAGCACCCAACGCAACACGGCGAAGGTGACGGCCTTGTTGGCGCTGCCGATGCGCATGGGCGTATCTTGCTGCATGGGCTCGGCCAACTGTTGACCTTCGTCATCGCCACAGTAATCGGGCCAGTCGTCGCCGCCACGGCCATCCATGCGACCGAGACCGTAGGTGGCCAAGGGGAAGCCATAGCGCGCCACGCCCAGCATGGCCGCGCCGATGCAGCGCTGGCGCATAAAGCCGGAGAGCGCGTCCAACATCGGCTCCAGCCGCGGATCGCCCTGGCCGGAGATGGGGATACCGCCCTGGCCGACGATCACAACCGACTCGGTGGTGAAGCCCAGCCCGCCTTGAGGCTCGATATTGAGTTGATAGGTGGCAACGTAGTTACCATCGGCCAGCAAGTTCGGTGCGCGGATGCCAACTTCGATGCCTCGCAGAGACGTCTCGCAGGCGCCTTCGCTACCGGGGGCGTAGAGACAGGCGCGGGTTGCGCCCGCGGCCTCAGCCGCCTGCACCTGGCCGGGTGTTGTTTCAACCAGCGTCCAGGTTGCGACTACCGGATTGCCTTCTGCATCGGTGGCGCGCAACGTACGCGATTGACCGACCTCCAACGAGTCCTCGATGCCAGCGACGACAACCTCTGGCTGGGTCGGCATTAGCTTGCACTGGCCGCCACCGCTTGGCGCATAGCCGGGTGCACAGAGCTGACAGGCTGCGCCGGCATAGCCTTCCGCGCAGGAGCAGGCGGCCACGCCGCCGATCACGACGGGCGTACCCTGCGCGCCGCACGCAGCCGCGTCGGCGGCCTGGTCCGGCTCACACGTGTAGTCGATATCGTCGATGATCTCTTCACTGTCGGCGGCGAAGAGCCCGAGGATGCCGCTGGAATGCACGAGGTGCGTTCCAGCAGGGCAGATGCCGTTTTCGGGATATTGAACATCCTCCCGGTCTGGATCGGGGCGCGGTTCTGTGACAGGACCGGGCGTAAGTTCGAGAGGCGGACGAGGCGTGCCGGTCGGGGTCGGCGTAGGGGTCGCTTCTGCATCAAGGCCATTGTTGCTGACCAACGGCAGAAAGACTTCGTGTTGGATCGCGGGCGCTGCCGGCGCCTGGGGGCGGTCGGTATCCGTTGGAATCTCTTGCGCGTAGGTACTCTGGGCTGGACCCAGTATGGATGTCAGCAGCACCAACAGCATGATGCTGAGTTGGATGCGTTTGCGCACTTGCATGGTGGTTTCCTCCTTGATCGAAGCTGCACGTGAGTCAATGTCGACCGGGGTGCGACGAGACCAGTGTGACACGACATCATGACCGTGGATGCCTCACAAAGGGGGATCAATGCATCAGCGTGATGGTTGGTGTGAAAGGGGAAGGTGGGGAACGCCGCTCAAGCGCGCAGCAGCGCAGATCGGTCTGATCTGCGCTGCATGTTCTAGCTGATTTTTTCTGCGTTATCTGCTGTTATCTGCGTGAGTTCGCCAGATCCGCCGAATCCGCTTGCTATTTCATCGACGCCTCAGTCGTTATCCGTTCCCCATATTTGGCGGATCGATGGTCAGGTAGTTGATCTGCGTACCGTTGGGGATGGTGAGGCCAGTACCCGGATCATGGCCGATCAGCAGTTGAACGCCCCCCATCTGGATTTGCGCCTGATCGACAAACGGTCCCGGTCCACCGGCTTGCGTCACGCCGCTTACGCTGAACTCGCTGTTGCACGGCGGTCCAAATTGACAGCTATAGAGTGAACCATACGACTGGAAGCTGCCGAGCGGCGATGTCACGAATAATGAATTCATTCCGCCCGCCGGGTTGAGCTTGGTGTAGAGAATCACATCAGCGGCGGTAACGTTGGCGCCAAAGAACACGTCAGGCATGTGCAGCAAAGGCGCCGGTCCTGGCTGAGTCGAAAGAACCTCGGCCTTCATCTGTAGGTTTTCATAGACTTCAGTCGGCGCCAGCGCATAACGACAGCCTTCATCGACGCTGCTGCAGCGCTCAAAGGTACTGACAATCGCCCGGCCCAACTGCAGGTCACAAACCAGGTGACCGCCGTCGAAGGTGGCCACGCCGCCGCCCTGATTGACGACGCCGTTGGGCGCACATGAAACCGTGAATTCTTCAGACACATAAACCTTGTCCAGCGCGCCGACCGTACCAGGACCGGCTTCCACCGTCAAGATGCCGTCAAAACCGGCATCGAAGTCGAACTCGATGGCCCAGGTATAGCCGTAACCGCTGGCGGCGGCCGGTGCGGCAAAATGCGGGCTCAGCAGAGCGCTGCCAACCAATAGCGCCAGCGCGCACAGTCTGGCAAATGCGGTCAGTCGTTGCCTGTTGGGCCGGGTTGATCTACTGCGTTTCATTGCTTCCTCCCTGATAACCGTGCAAAACGTTTCTGCACCAAATCAAATATTTGCGATCGAACAAACTTAGTATAGCGGGCAATTGGCAATCTGATGCATCAAATTTGATTATCCATGCATCCCTTGATGGATAGAATAGGTGAGTTGGATGGAAAGGGCTGCGCGGTAGGCGACTGAGGAGGGTGTGACGTGGAACACAGGGTAGGGATTCTTAGGGTCTGCCCAGAAATAACTCATGTTAGTTTTGCATCAGAATCAAGGTTCGGATGATGGTGTAGTTCCATTCGCCATTCCAGATGGGGTGCCAAGTTGACTCCATTGGCTCAGAGACCCGGCGTGCGTCGCATAGTGTCGTCATCAAGATGACTGTGACTTGTAGTCCTGTGCGAGTCGTGGTTGCCGAGATGAGTTCAACATGACTTGATGGGTACACGGCTTGCCACGCCAATCTGAGTGATAAAGGAAAAGAGTCGATGCTCATTTTGTTCCATTTGCTCGTTCCAGGAGGTAGATGGCAGACGGAAATCGGAAATGGTTCATCGGCGAGCTTCTGTTCAACTTTCAGAGCGACTCGATACCTGTGCGATCTGGTGTTGTCGGTCGTGGGGGGGTTGGTGCACACCCCAGCTTCTTTTCCCCAGCTCGCCTGGGACCGCTTTCCTTCTCCTTGTCGGGAAGTCGTGTGTCTTGACGCACTCAGGATCTCCCTGGAGACGTAGTTCCGACCACCATTTTTATACTGGCCGACACTTTTTTTTGGTATCAACCGAGATGGCCGGGTCTCCAGCCTCGAGTTGACGGCGAACGGTCTCATTGATTGTTCGACTGCCGATTGTCCGGGTGCTGTGCCCTTCTAACTTCTTGCGATTGCCCTGCAGACTTTCGGTCTTGAAGGAGGTTGCGACTGTCTGACCTGTACTTTTCCTGTACGCCTGAACCGATTTCCTGCGCCGTCCCAGCAAGGGAGTTCAGGGTCGCCTCGAGTCTCGCCCCCCAGTTCCTGAGCGTGGGGTGATTCGGGTCTTTCGGTCGCTTCTGCGCCACCACCTGGAGCCGAATGCGCTGCGGCGCCAAGGTCGGTTCTATACGACTCGATTGCTTGGCATTCTTGTAGCCCTCGCTTGTAGTTGAGGCGGACAGGCCGGTTGCACGACTCACCGCAGCAATACCGCCGTACAAAGGCCAGGGCTTCCTACCAGGAAGGTTGTGGAGTCTCTTTCGGCTTCCGCTTTGCGACGTTCTTTCAGCGATTTTGTCTGGTCAGTTCGCAACCTTCCTGGAAGCTGTACTAACAGATAGCCAGCCTGACGGAAAGCTTCCAGGAAGGTGAAATCGTTACGTTGTTTGCGGACAATCACTTACCATTTCCCAATTCATTGCGCCATTTTTTGGCAGGGCGTGCTCACGAACCGATCCATCATTTCGTGCTTGACACGATATCAGGTTACTTCAGAGAGATTCGCCAACGCGCCGGAGACTTCTTCCGCTTTTGCATCGATCCCCAGCTGTTCGAACCCTTTGCGCGCACGGTTGAATGCGTCGCGGCCGCTGGCGACATCATCTTGATCTACATAGAATGCGCCAAGCTCTTCCCAGACATAGGCGAGCAGATATTGATCCTGATTCTGTTCGGCGATCGCCTGCGCTTGCCGCAAATGGAATAGCGCTTCATCCGGTCGCGCCTGGAGCAAGCGAATGCGTCCAAGCGAAAAGAGGGCATAGGGATGACTGTGGGGTTCTTCCTCCATCAATGCCCGCTGCGCGTGTTCCTCCGCCATGGGCAGATTGGCAAGCTCGACATAGGCCTCGGCCAGATTGGAGGCATTGAGGGCGATCCAAAACGAGTCCTTCATGCGTTCAAAAAAATTCAGGGCCGTCTTGGCCGGCTCCAGGGCCAGCAGGTATTGTTGCGCCTGCATATGGGCAGTGGCCATGCCGCTGCGGGTGATTTCACGCCGCACGCGATCCCCGAGTTCCTCATAAGCGGCCATGGACCGGGTGTAATGATCAATCGAGCGTTCCACGTCCAGCTTGCGCATGGCAATGGTACCCATGTGCAGATGCGCGCGCGCAATGCCTGGTCGATAGTCGACCCGTTGCGCCAACTCGAGCGCGGCTTCGTAGTGGGGCCAGGCCTCATCCAGACTGCCGGACTGCTCGTAGATGGCGCCCTGCATGAGGTCGACATGATGTCGCGCCAGCCAGACGTCGTACCATGCCGCAGAAAGATTCCGCTCGTGCAGGTAGGAAAGGCTGCGTTCAATTGTGATGCGTGCCAGCTTATCGAGGAGTTGGGTGGCAACGGCAATCCCCAGCGTATACCGTTGTCGCGAGGCGTCGATGGCGCCGGTCGTTTCGAGCGCCTTGCCCAGCAACAGGGCGGCATCAACGCTCTCTTCTTCATCAGGTGGCCAGGACTCGTCGGCAAGTTCTTCGATCACCTTTTCTGGTTCACCGGCGAGTTGGTAGAGCTCGCTGCGCATCAAGAGCAATTCTTTGCGTCGCTTCGCCGGCAGACGCCGCTGTGAGATGTTGGTAAAGATCGAGAGCGCGGCGCCCGCCTGCCCCCGATTGATCTCCCCCTGCCGATTGGCATACCATAGCGCAACGGCGCCATCTGTCTGGCCAGCCTGCGCCAAGTGATAGGCGGCCGCTGTATAATCGCCTCGCTCTGCACGAATATCGGCGGCAATCGAGTGGTTTCTTTCCCGATCTTCAATCGCCTGGTCGCCGTATATTAGCTCGCGCAGAACGGGAAGGATCGTCACCCCACCCCGCGCGTCCAGATGGACAAGACGGCGTTGCGCCAAGCCCTCTAGTGCTGAACCGCCTTCTTCATCTTGCCAGGCATCGACGGGCGCTGTCGAGCGAAAAATCGCCAAAACCCGTAAGAGGCTGCGTTCCGTCACAGTGAGTCGCCGTTCAATTCGATGCCAGATCGGCAGCAGCGCATGGGAACGGGGCAGTTGGTGCAAGACATCCGCCAGGGTTGCGCCGGCATCAGCCTGAAAGAGAACGATGCACAAATCGGCAAGTCGGACATTGCCATCGGTGTACTCGAAGAGCGCGGCAACATCCGCCGGCGTATGCGGTACGGACAAGACGGATAGATACTCGGCTAACTGCTTGGCCGTGAATCCATCCACTTGCAACGTGTGATCGCTTTCCCAGTAAGCCCGTTGGCCAATCAGGAGCAGCGCAACCTCGCCCCGCAGGCTATCCAAGAACTCCAGGATGCGCAGATGCTGCGTTGAGGATTCGCCCAGATCGCTGGGACGCAAAAAATCGAGTTCGTCAAAGCAGAGCAGCGGACGATTTGGCAAGCGTTCGAGATCGTTTAACGCGAGTCCCGCCGCCAAGCCGGTATCTTTGATGCGTCCGCCATCAGCAATCAGCTGATGCCATAGCGTCGAAGCGCCGTGGGTGTGCAAGAAGTGCCCGAGAGCGAAAAGCAAATTCTCGAGCTGATCATTGAATGCGAGCCGAAAGGTATACCAGAAAACAGCGGGCGTTGGCCAGCGATCTACGGCAACCGCACCGGCCGTCGTTTTGCCGACACCGCCGGCGCCGGCGAGCGTGACGGTCTTGCCCGCACCGAGCTCTGCCATCAGCGACTCGATGAGCTCTTCGCGTCCGATGATGGCCGCGGGTAGCATCGGACGCTCTGGGCGGATGGCCGGGCGCAAACGCTGCAGCAGTACTTCGCCCAGGCGTTCGACTGCTGAGCGCAAATGGCGGTCGTGGGTCGGGCGCGAGACATGAAGAATGTCGTGATAGATTTCGGCCTGGGTGCGCGGTGGGGGGCGGAAGCGGGCTTTGAAGTAATTGAGTTCCAAAATGACGCAGAGATAGCGTCCGTCGTGGCCGCTGTTATCATCTGCCGCAGCAAGCATACTCGGCCCGTCATCGGGCAGCGGCCCGCCCCATAGGGACTGCACTGCTTGATCGATCTCCTGCTGCAAAATCATACCCCGAGCGACTGGCGACGGCTCGATTGTATGGAGCGATTCGCCCAGAAAATAGGGCGCGGCCAAAGGCGACTGATTGCCCAATGCTTCCGGGTCACCAATCTTCTCCAGGGCCTGCTTTAGATGTTCAAAATAGGATAGGCCGCGTTGCGCCCGCTTCTTGCCCGCCATGTGTGTCCACCTTGACCACATCGGATGGCGGCATCGCCGGGAGAAGAGAGAGCCAAAGCTTGATCAACCGACACCGATCCGAAAACGACGCGGCGTCCATTGTAACGAATGCAGTCACGGGGCGCAAGACCCAAAAAAATCTTGGGTGCATATCACATCTGGGGGCTGCTCTAGAGAAAGCGACCAGCCCGTTCGTGCGCTGCCCCAAAAATGGGATGCACCCAATAGATTTGCCTATAGAGATGCTTTCAGAACGAAACAGCGGCAGGAAACCACCGGTTTCCTGCCGCTGTCAGCAACTCTTCAGTTCAAATTGGGGCTGCCTGCTCCCCATCAAACCGTTCGCTTACCGTGTGATCATCGGCAATAGCACCTGCACGTCGCGTTGGTCAGACACGACTGTCACGGTGATCGGACCATATTCGGAGCCGCCGTCGGCAGCCACTTCTTCCAGCCAGTAGAAGTAGGTGATGCCGGGGATGACCGACACGTCCACATAGCTGTAGTTGCCGCCGTCGGGTCCACTGGCGGCAATCAAGCCGCCATTTATCGCCTCTGCCGCGTTGCGCCGATCATCGCTGGTGCCGCGATGGATTCGGAAACCCTGGGTACCCGACTCGCTATTCGTCTCCCACGTGAGGCGCACCTGGTCCTCCCAACTCTCGCCCTGGAAGCTAACCAGCGTGATGGCCGTGGGCGCCACCAACCCCGCATCCCAACTCATATCCTCGGCGCCTGGCGCCAGGTTAAAGAGGCGCGTGCGGCCTTGAATCGACTCACCGGTGGTTTCGGCGCGGTAGGCGTCGCTATCCCGATTCGGATCATTCCCCACGTTGAGGGGGCTGAAGCTGACAAAATCGGCACGCGTTGCTGACGAGAACCCCAGGTAATACTCACCTGGGAAGAGTTTGTCGATTCGATAGAAGCCACTGCTGTCCGTGATTGCCTCCCCTATCAGCACATTCTCTGCGTTGAACAGCTGCACGCGCACGCCGGCGATGCCCGGTTCGTCGGGATCCTGCAGGCCGTCGATGTCTAGATCATTCCAGACAAAATCGCCCACGCTGGCATTCGCCTCGACCACGGCGGGCAAGACCGTGGCCGTGTCGCTATCGGTGGCCGTGTTGCCCTCATCGTCATTGGCCTGTCCGGTAACCGTATCGGTCTCCCCCTCCTCGCCCGGCACCACGGTCACTGTGAAGGCACAGGTATAGGAACCGCCAACGGCAATCGCCTGCGGCAGGCTGCACGAGCCTTGTCCGGCCAGCGGGCCATGGATATCATCTTCCAGGAAGAAGAGGGTAATCGGCTCAATTGAGGTGTTGAAGACCGTCACCGTAAACGTCACCTCATCGCCGCTTGCCGGCACAGAGGTTGGATTGGCCGTCTTCTCTACCACGATCGACGGCGGCACATCAAAGACTTCGACCGTTGCCTCGGCCGTTGCCGACGCAGGATTCTCTTCATCGTCCATCACGCTGACGCCGGCCACATTGAGGTAGATATCAATTTCGCTGTGGCTGACCGCGTACGGACAGCTCACCGCACCGTCGGCTGGAATGGTCTGACCAATCAGGCCGAGGCAGGCGGCGGAAAGGGCGTTGGTGTCGGTCAATTCGGTAATTTCAACCGGCTCGCTGGACGTGTTGCGGATGATGAGCAGGAAGTCGAACTTGCCTCCCGGCTCCGGCCGCGAGTTGGGGTCGGAGATTTTGAGCAGTTCTACCGTCGGCAGAACATCCACCACTGCATCGTCGGTGTCCTCAACCGCATTGCCGCGATCATCTTGTCCCGTGACCGTGGCCACGTTGACAAAATCGCGTTCCACGCCATCCAACTGGCACTCGTAGGTCACGCTCTCCCCCACGGCCAGGTCGCCAATGACGGCATCACAGTCAGGCGCCAACGGATCAGAGACGGCGACGCCGACCAGCGCATTCTCCCCCACGTTCTCGACGTAGATTGTGAAGGCCGCGGTCGCCGCGCGGTTGATTTTCTGCAGATCGGGCGACTTGACGATGCGAATTTCGGGCGCCAGGCGGAGGAGTCCGGCATCAATTGTCAGATTTCGGGCGCCGGACTGGATCGAAAACTGAGCCGTCCGGCCGTTGGTCGGATCGGCGTCTGAATCAAAACGATCGTCACCCACGTTGGCCCGGGTGAAGCGATAGCCCTGGGGCAATTCGAAGATGACGTAATATCGACCAGGCGCCCGATTACTAAAGAGATAATAGCCGTCGCCCTGTTGATTGGGCGCGGTGACGGTCGTGGCATTCGTATCGTCCGCGGTGTTAAAAGCGCCATCAGGACCGGCCCCGCGCAAATTCACGGTGACGCCATTCACGCCCGGCTCGCCGGGATTCTGCGTGCCGTCGCCATTCTCATCCACCCAGACGAAGTCGCCAATCGCGGTCGGGCGATAGAAGCCGGCGTCCCAGTCCAGGTCAACCTCACTGGGCGCTAGCGAGATCGGGCCGGTGAGGCCGGTTTGCGGGTCGGCGTCGCTATCAACGGCGGAAAAAGCTGCACCGCCGGCCCGAACTGTGGTTGCTAGATAGCCGTTTGGTGCAGCAAAGCGCAGCTCGTAGTCGCCCGCAATCAGGTCTGTAAATTGATAGAGGCCGACGCTGTTGGTTTGGGTGCTGCGCAGTACCGCGCCGCCATCGTCGAGTAGTTGGACGTCAGCCTGCGCAATACCCAGCTCGCCCAAATCCTGCAAGCCGTTGCCGTTCAGATCCTCCCAGACTCGATCGCCAAGCGTCGAGGTGGGAATGACAGCAAAGACGCCATTGCCCACCCAGCCACCGGACTCTCCATTCTGGTCGCGCTCTGACTCAAGCTGATAAGCCATCCAGCGTGTATTGGGCGGCACGACCACTCGCACCTCGACAACGCCCCACTCGCCTGGCGGACCGACATCGCCGCCTGTGCTAGGAATCATGGCCAAAGAGCGATAAGGCGCGGTAGACGCGCCGCCGGGAAAGGGATGGCCCGGCGCGTACGACTCGTCGGGATTCGGATTGAGCGTAGGCGTGCAAGGCAACTCGGTTGAAGTAAAGGGGTCATTGACGATCTCGACGCCGCCATTGATGCCGTAGCCACGCGCGGTGCCGTCGCCGTTGGTATCGCCGACGGCCACAATGTCGTAGTCAGTCACAAAGAAACCCGCGCCCGGACGGGTCTCGGCCGAGTCACCGGCAGCCATCCAGATGGCCCCGCCGCGACAAACCTGCTGGCTGGCATCCGTACCAGCGTGGCTGAAGAACATGCGCAGGGTGCGCGCAATCGGCGCCGGTTCCACATCGAAGACAAGCAGTTCGCTGACGTCTTCGTTTGTGCTTTGATGATATGTGTCGATGCCGGTCAGGACCTGAATGGTGTTGCGTACGTCACAGTCATCGCTGCCTGCCGGCGCAGTACGATAGACCAGCGTAATAGACGCGCCATTGGTCTGCTGTGCAGGGGAATCCCAGTCGGAAATAAGCAGGGTAATTGGGGCGTTGAAGTTGGCAGGAATCAGGCCCGGCGCCCCCGGTCCCAATTCAGCATTCCACGCAAACCAACCCTGTGGCCCCACATTGACATAGCCCTTGGGATCGTAGCCGGCATTGCCCACAAAACCGCCACTCCCGTTCGGGATGAGCGGCTCGGCCGGCACGCCGACCAATTGGATCGGTGCGCCTCCTCCCTGTTGCGCCACGGTCAGCGTACTGGTCCCGTCGAGGACCGGGATACCGTTGTTGATCGTTCCGGGGGTAGCATCTTCCACGCCGACCCACTCCATAAGGGCAAGCACGACTTCACCGGGCGGCGGTGCAATCGTTACCGAGCCTTCACCGCCGTCGTAAAGCGCAACACCGTAAACAGCAACGTCGTAACAGCCTTCCAGCGGTTGATCTAAATATGGCGCGGCGCCCTGCGCCAGCGCAATACGGGGCAAGACAAGGGAAATAACCAACGTGCTCAGCCAAAAGACTGCTTTGCGTTTCATGTGTAAATACCTCCAACGGCAACGATCAGTGCGATGATCCCAAAAGGGGCGCAAACATGAGGATGCGCACCTGCCTGAAGATGCAGATGCGCCGCCCATCAAAGATGACGTCAACGCGTCATAAAAGTCACGGTCCAATCCACCAATTCGCGCAGATCAAGCGGCAACTGCCCCAACGAAGATCGAGCGAATCATAGGGAAAATCTGCAACAATACAGCGAGCGCCCGCCCAATTTGGATGATTTGCACTCTATTGAACAATCCCAAAGGCCGGCAACGATCTCCGCATGTATTCAATCGAAGTAACGTTGACATTCCTTCCACGCCGTCCATCACATCACCTCACGGGTCTCTTCCCCGGCGGACGTATGCTTTCAACCTGTGCCGCGCCGACATCAAGGTGCATCCCCGACCTCATTCGTGGTTGACCGATTGGGAAAAGCTTAGTACAATCTTGCTTGACATAGCAGCCCCCCCAGCGTTGCGCATGTCAATTGATGGACGGACTGACCCATGAAAAAGCATAGCAGCCTCTCGTTGGCGCTCCTCTTCTTGCTGATCACCCAGCTCTTGGTCGGGTGTTCGGCCGCCAGCGACATGGTCGGCGAACCGCCGGCCTCCGATCTGCCCGACATCGTCGAGCAGTATATGCGCGAGTACCAGCCGGGTCCCCTCCCGCGACTGTTCCAAACCACCTACATCTACGATCGTAACGGCGAACCGCTGGCGGAGATCTTCGGCGAAGGACGCCGCACATGGGTGAGCATTGATCGCGTTTCTCCCTACCTTATCGACGCCACGGTGGCGACCGAAGATGCCACATTCTACTCCAATCTGGGCATAGACCCTGTGCGAGTGGCCAAAGCCGCGCTCGACAACTGGCGCCAAAATGAGATCGTCTCGGGTGCGAGCACGATCACCATGCAGTTGGCGCGTAATCTCTTCCTGGGGCCTGATCAGCGCTATGACACCTCTATGGATCGCAAGGTCCTGGAGGCCGGATTGGCCCAACGGCTTACGTCGACTTTTACCAAAGATGAGTTATTGGAGATGTATCTGAATCTCCTCAACTACGGCAACCTCGCTTATGGCCCGGAAGCCGCGGCCCAGACCTATTTCGGCAAGCCGGCTGCTGATCTGACCATCGGCGAAGCAACCTTCCTGGCCGGTATCCCCCAGGCGCCTGCCCAACTCAATCCGTACACTAATTTTGAGGGCGTCAAGGATCGTCAGCGCGTGGTGCTCGACCTCATGGTCAAACGGCTCAAATTGACTGAAGAAGAAGCCGACCGCGTCTTTGACGAACCGCTGACGCTCAACGAAGACATCAGTCCCCAGACCTGGGTAGCGCCTCACTTCGTTCAATTCACCATCGATTCCATTGACGCCCGCATGGGCGAAGGCTATACGGCCAGGGCCGGCTTCAATCTGTATACGAGCCTGGATCTGCGCATGCAGGCGGTGGCTGAACAGGCCATCCGCGATCAAATCGCCCAGGTCGGCGACCGATACAACATGACCAATGGCGCGCTGGTGGCCCTGAAGCCGGGTACATCGGAAATCCTGGTCATGGTAGGTAGCGCCGACTTCAATAGCGAAGACATTGCCGGCCAGGTCAACATGACCCGTGCCGCGCGTCAGCCGGGCAGCGCCATCAAGCCAATCCTCTTCGCGACAGCGTTCGACGACCTGGTGATCAGCCCGGCCTCGATCCTGTGGGACACGCCGGTCACCTACGATCTTGGCGGCGGCCTTTTCTATAAGCCGACCAATTACGACAAAAAGTTCCGCGGTCTCGTTACCGCGCGCTCGGCCCTGGCCAGCAGTCTCAACGTGCCCATTGTACGCCTGCTTGACCAAGTTGGCATTGATCGCATGGTGGAAGTCGGCCAAGAAATGGGCGTACGCAGCCTGGAACGGCGCATGGGTTCGTACAACCTCTCCCTAGCCCTAGGCAGCAACGAAGTGCGCCTGCTCGATTTGACATCCGGCTTCGCCACAATTGCCAATGACGGCCTCTATGTGCCGCCCGAAGTCGCCCACCGCATCTACGATAGCCAGAACCGGCTGATCGATCCCTTGCCCATCGTGGAACCCAAGCAAGCAATCTCGCCGGAAGCCGCTTTCCTTGTCACCGACATCATGAGCGATAACAGGGCGCGCACGGACGTCTTCGGGTCCAACAGTCCCATGCGCCTGAGCGTGCCCGCAGCGGCCAAGACCGGCACCACCACCGACTGGCGCGACAACTGGACCATGGGCTTCACGAACTATCTGGTGACCGGCGTCTGGATGGGTAACACCGACGCCAAGCCCATGCAGGACACGACCGGTCTCTCCGGCGCGGCGCCCGTTTGGAACAGCTTCATGGAGGCGGTGCTGGCCGACCCCGAGTTCCTGGCGCTCTTGGACGCGCCGACAGATGATCCGGCGGCGTGGGATTTTGTGCCGCCAGCCGGCGCCGTGCAACTGCCCGATTGCCCGCCGCGCATGACCTGCCGCGAGGGGGGCGAGTTCTTCAGTCAGGAGTGGCTGGAGAAGGGCGGTGAACAAGGTCCACTCTTCGACTCGTACGCAACCGTCAAGGCCCGTCCTGTGCACGTCAACCGCTGGGGCTACGGCGCCGGCGCTGTCTACTGCATGGATCCGGAAGGTGATGAACGTCTGCTATTCAACGTCGACGGCGCCCGCCGCGTCCATCGCGATACCGAAGCCACGTCGCCCGAAGAAATTGCCATGGCCGCGATCAACATGGCCGACACGACAATCGGCAAGTTGGGGCCAGTCGAAAAGACAGATGACAACAAGACCATTGTCACCTACTATGAAGAGCCTGAACTGGAGCGCTTCCGACGCGCACGCTGGGCCCTGAGTCGGGGCACGGCCGTTAATATCGGGGCTTGTGATTCGCTTACCTTCTACCAAATCCAGCCTGGCGACAACTGGTCCATGCTGGCCCGCCGCTTCGGCCTCACGCTCTCTGAGTTGCAGTATGCCAACCCCCATGCGTTGCGCAATGAGGGCATACTGCTAACGCGCGACCGCATCCTGGTGCCGAGCTACGTTTCGCTGACAATCGGCAACGACGGCGACTTCTACACCGTCTCGCAGGGCGACGCCTGGGCATCCATCGCCGACCGCTTCGAGGTGCCCCTGCAGCTGCTCCAGGCCGTGAACGCCGAGTTTGTGCGTCCCAATATGGTGTTACAACCAGGCGACGAGCTATACATTCCCCAGGATCCTGAGTTTTAGCACTTGTTGAACAACGGCTCAAAGAGTATGTGTAAGAGGATCACAGAGAATTTCTGAAAACTCTCTGTGATCCTTGGCTTTTCTCTATCAATCTCTGGACAACGGCTGTTGGTTTCCCTCTGCAACGGAGATCGCCTCCGAATACGAACACCCATTTGGCTGAATAGAATCGATAGGATGGTTTGATCATGAAATGGCTGTGGCGCATTCTACTGACGGTCGTCTTGCTGCTACTCATCGTCGTTGCCGGCGGCATCATCTACATGCGCACAAGTCTGCCCAAGACAAGTGGTACCGTGCAGGTGGCCGGCATCAGTGGCCCAATTGAGATCGTGCGTGACACGGACGGCGTGCCGCGCATCTTCGCCACAACGGCAGACGACGCCATCTTCGGCCTCGGCTATGTCCACGCCCAAGACCGCATGTGGCAAATGGAGTTTCAGCGCCGCGTAGGGGCCGGACGTCTCAGCGAAATCCTGGGCGAATCAACGCTGTCGACAGACAAATTCTTGAGGACGTTGGGGGTATATCGGGCCTCGGAAAGCGCCTGGGAGGCGCTAAGTCCTGAAAGCCAAGCCATTCTGCAAGCCTATGCGGATGGCGTCAATGCCTGGATCGATGAAGGACACACCTTGCCGCCCGAGTTTATCATTCTGGGCGTCGAGCCTGAGCCATGGACGGTCCTCGACTCCCTGGTTTGGTCCAAGATGATGGCCTGGGATCTGGGCGGTGACTACGACTTGGAGTTGCTACGCGCGCGTCTGATCCAGATGCTGGGCCCGGAACGGATGGTCCAAATCATGCCGCCCTACCCGGCAAACGGCCCGACGATTCTGGCTGAAGTCGATGCAATAGTCGACACGGCCGACGCGCTGCTCGAGATCGACACGCAACTGCAAGAGCAGTACAAGCTCGGCGGTCTGGACGTGGGCAGCAACAACTGGGTCATCGCACCGAGCCGCACCGAGACAGGCCGGCCCATCCTGGCCAATGATACCCACTTGGGCACGCGCATTCCCTCCGTCTGGTATCTGGCCGAGCTGCAGGGCGGCGACCTCCACGTCACGGGCGTAACGCTGCCCGGCATCCCGCTGATGCCCAGCGGCCACAACGATTACATCGCCTGGGGCGTCACCAACATGGATCCCGACGTGCAGGATCTCTATATCGAGCGCATCAATCCGGCCAACCCCAACCAGTATGAGGTGGATGGAGAATGGGTCGACATGGAGATCTTTGAGGAGTTGATCTATGTCGACGGTGAAGACGAGCCGATTCAATATGCTGCCCGCAGCACGCGCCACGGCCCGCTCATCAGCGATGCCACCGAAACTGCCGCGCCCCTTGCCATGCATTGGACAGCGCTCGATCCAGGCGACACAACCTTCGAAGCATACTCCAGCGTCAACTTGGCCCAGGATTGGGAAGATTTCGTGGAGGCACTGCGCGGCTACATTGTACCGAGCCAGAATTTTGTCTTCGCCGATCGGGCAGGCAATATCGGTTATTTCGCACCGGGCCGCATCCCCATTCGCGCAAACCATGACGGCATGCTGCCCGTGCCCGGCTGGAATTCGGAGTACGAGTGGGTCGATTGGATTCCCTTTGAAGAGTTGCCCCACGCTTACAACCCGCCCGAAGGCTATATCGCGACGGCCAACAACAAGGTGGTAGACGACAGCTATCCCTACCTGATTTCCAACGACTGGTCCGCCCCTTACCGCGCCGAGCGCATCATTGAGATGATCGAGGAGATGAGCAGCGACGGTCAATTGATTTCGCTGGATGACGTCGCCCTCATGCACGCCGACGAGTATAGCAAGCAGACAGAGCAATTGCTGCCCGTGCTGTTGGAACTCGAACCGGCCGACGAGCGGCAGGCCCAGGCGCTTGAAATCTTAGGCAATTGGGATGGGATTGCCACGCGGCAGGCTGCCGCACCGGCCATCTACCAGGCGTGGTTCACGGCGTTGGGGCGCATCATGTTTGAAGACGATCTCCACGGCGCCCTCTACGAAGAGATGGCAGGCCGGGTGCATGCACTCTTCTTGGCCGAAATCGTGCAGGACCCGGCAAGACTGGGGTTTTGGTGTGACAACGTCCTCAGCGCGCCCATCGAGTCATGCCCGGAGATCATGCAGGAGGCGCTGGACATCGCGCTCGACGACCTGACCGACCGCATGGGCGAGCGCATGGAGAGCTGGGCGTGGGGCGAGATTCACCAGACGCAGTATCCCCACAACCCGTTCAGCGAAGTACCGCTGCTGGCGCCCCTCTTCGACCGTAGCATCGCCAATGGCGGCGACGGCTACACCATCAACGTGGCGCCGATCCGCCAAAGCGATCTCTACAGCTCGTATCATGTACCCAGCCAGCGTCACATCATCGACGTGGGCAATTGGACCGACAGCCGCTTCATGCATACGACTGGCCAGTCCGGCAACCTCTTTAGCCGCCACTACGATGATCTTATCGAGCGCCATCGGGACGTGGAGTATCTGCCCATGACGTGGGGGCGGGAAAATGCAGCGGGCGAGATGTTGACGCTGGAGCCCGCCGGGGAATAGCTACTCCAACCGACTCCCCAAACGTACCGAGAGTACCTCACGCGCAAAGACAGCGTTTGGCGACGGTGCGTCCAGCGCCGCTGGTCCGTCACCGGTCGGTCGTGATGAGTCAGCCAGTTGGGATCGCAGCGCCGGATCAGTCACGATCAAAAAGATGATCTCCTCCTCAAAGCCGGCAATACGCTCGTCTACCTCGTCCTGGGCGACGCCCAGCTTTTGCGCCAGCCAAATCCGCAGCTGCGCCTCAGAAATGTCGGGATAGAGAGAAGCGATCACAGCAACCGGCGTTGCCGGCGCCGGAGCAGCAGGCGCGAGCAACGAAGCCGCCCGCAATTCATCAATCGAGGGGAGTGACATTGTCAGCGCCCGGCGTGCGTTGACAATGCCGGCGCCATACTGACCGCCGGTTGGCGAGGTAAACGCATCGCTGGAAGCCCGCAAGACATAGCGAAAGACGTCCGTCAGCGTGAACACGCCCGCATAGCGTTCCAGCAGCGCATCCCGGCCATGGTAGGCCAGCCACAGCGCAGCCACGCCGGCCACAGTCGCCACGCCAAACGATGTGCCTTTGCTCAGGCGCGGCGCCTCGGTCCCATCGGCCGTGAATGACGCTACCCACACGTCCTCAGCCGGTCCGCTGACGTCAATCAGCGAACCGCGGGCGGAGCCGTCCCACGGTTCACGCCGGGCGTTGCAGCCCGCCACGGCGATGACTTCAGGGTAGGCCGCAGGCCAGACTACAAAGGGCGTGTAGTTGCCTGCCGCCGCGCAAACAATCACGTTGTTGGCTTCGGCGTCGCGCAGCGCAGCGTGGAGCGAGCGATTCCAGAACCAGCCCAGGCTGATGGAGATGACGTGGCAGTCGGCGGTGAATGTGGCATAGCGCACGCCATCGCGCAGCGAGCGAGCGCCGCTGTCAAAGAGAATTGGCGCCGGGATCACGCCCAAACGGGGCTTTGTCACGCGCAATGGCACAATTTCGGCCGCCGGCGCGATGCCGACGATCTTGCCCGTTTGGTCGGAGCTCATGATGAAGCTGCCGGTGCTCAGTCCATGCTGGCCGTCGCTGTTCTCAACCGCACGGTTACGATCGACAAAGTCATACTCGAGCTTCGTCTGCACCCGTGTCGGTTGGCCATCTGGCTCAGCAAAGAGGTCGGTATGGTACCGATAGCCGCTGTCAGGATGGCCGATGCGCACGCCGGCCCCACGCGTCTTGCCGTTGGGCGGCGGCGTCAACTGCCACGCGCACAGCGCATCCACCAGACGTGCGCACCAGTCCACGAGCTTGGGGCTAACGTGGGCCGGCGGGTCATCATCGGCACAGGGATCTTCCCCAGCGGGGGCCGGGGCCGCAGGTGGAATCAAGGGCTGTTGTAGCGGATTGGCGGGCGGCAGGTATGCATCCTGGAGCATGGCAAAGGAGGGCTCGGCATCGAGCACATCGGGCAAGTCGCGCAGCGCATAGGTCAGATCCCATGCTTCTTGCGCCGTCAGGCGTAGCTCGTCAGGCGGCAGCAGATCGTAGACGACCCCCTCGGTATAGGGCACGCGCCGCACGCGCCAGCCTGTAGCCGGTTGGCCCAGGGCAACCCGCAATGCAGTGGTCAAGCGCCGCCTTGCCAGCCGCCACGGTTGATTATCAAGGGCTGGATCGAGCACGATGGTGATTGCTTCAGGGATGGGATCGGTCAGGGGAAGGGGGTCGGATCCGTCGGACATCACTCATACCTCCACTACGAACAACCAGCAACTGAGGTCAACTCGCTGTAGCGAGTTGACCTCTGCGCGTCTGCCAAAAGCTTACTTCGCTACACTATTGCTTCAAAGCCGCATCAAAATAGGCGATTGAGCGGGCCATGGCCGTGTTGAACTGCTGGGAGAGGTTGTGGTCATCCCCTGGATAGATGAAGAATTCAGCATCACCGTTAATGGCCTGGATCTCTTCATATAATAGCTCAGAAAAGAGAATTGGTACAGTGCCGTCATTTGTGCCGTGATGGAGTTGAATCGGACCGGGCAGCTCGTCGACATAGCTATTGGCCGAGGCAGAGGCCCAGTAGGCCGGGTTCTCCGCCGGTGTGCCGACCTGTTCGGCAATTTGCTCCCGCCAGCGCCGCGCCCGCTCGGGAATGTTGAGCCGGGGACCGGTACGCGTCCAGCGCTCGATGATGTCGGGGTAGGAGGCCACGACGCCGGCCCAGATCACGCCGGCCTTGATATCCGGGTCAGCCAGCATGGCGCGGACCGTGATGTAGCCGCCCATGGAATGGCCCCACATGCCGATGCGATCAACGTCGACGTAGGGCAACTGTTTGACGGACGCCGTTGCGTTGAGCACGTCAATGGTGTAGTCGGGCGTCCCGTAGGCGCTGCGGGCATCGCCTTCGGAGAAACCGTGGCCGCGGTAATCTGACTTAAAGGTCACATAGCCGTTGCGGGCAAACCCATCTTGATAGCCGACGTAGCGCTCGGTGGTGCGGTAGACGTCGGGCGGGATATAGCCGTGGTTGAAAATGATGGCGGGCCAGCCTGTTGCGGGCGCCTCGCCATTCGGTACGGTGAGCAGCCCGAGGATCTTCAGCCCTTCCGACCGGTAGGAGGCCACATATCTCTGGTAATTGCTGCCAGGCGCCAACTCCTGCTCGATGACAAGCTCACTGCCCGGAAATTCGAGGCTGCGCAGGTAGTCAATGGTGAGCCGTTCGGGATCAAAGACAAATTCATCATCAGCTTCAGTCGCAGTTATTGCCGGGCTGGTTGTTGATGTGGCTGGGGCGGGCTGTGTCGGCGACACAGTCGTCGCGCCTACGCTGGCGTCTGGAATGCACAGTCGCCAGCCTACGGAGATGCGCCCGGGGTCAGTGATCGTCGCGTAGCTTGCGTCCGCCGCAGACGCGGCATTGGTTGCAGTCACGATCTGCGGATACGCGCCCAGACTGCCCAACTCGCGGGCGGCAATGGCGGAGAGCGTTTCGCCGGTCTGGACGCGGACATCGCGGGTGCAGGCCGCGCCGCCTTGGGCGTGGGCCGGCAGGACGGTCGTAGAGAAAAATGTCAGGGTAATGAGCAAAGCAGCAAAGCTCGTCATGAATCTGCGTTCAGTGTATATCGGAAATATCTTCATGATTTCATGCTATCATGCCCAGTCCAGCATGAAAGTAGGCCTATTTCCGAAGAAAAATCCGCATGCAACAGCGTTAGGGCGGGCCTGGACACCGGGTGCCAGTGGCTCATTTACGTCACCGTCACTCTTCAACAGTGACAGTAAGTTGATAACTTCCTGAACCGCTGAACGCACCGACGCGAATAAAATAGTCGCCGGTGCTGAGGAGACGATGGTCAATAATGCGTGCATCTAGGCCACCTGCATTATCATCATTGAATGCTAACTCATGCCCTTTCGCATCCAGAAGTTGTACAGTAGGATCCATGTCACTAGCTGGCGTATCGACCGCAATTGAGACGAGCTGATCAGTGGAGCCCCTGAAGCGCCACAGCTCTGCGGCGCCAATCTCGGCGTCAATTGGTCTGCTCGGCTCCACAATGGGAATATCGATCAGATCAACAGCAAGGGTGTAGGAAGCATCGCCATCATCGCCTTCAACTTCGAGAACGTAGGTACCGCTATCGGGTAGAAGGACATTGACTAGCACTGGATTATTGCCTTTCGAAGTTTCCAGTACATTGCCGAGTGCGCCTGTGAGGCGAAGGTCGAATAGTGTATCGGCATCATCCCCCACGAGTGAAACATCAATGGCCTGGCCACGCTCGCCCTCCAGCTGCCAAAAACGGACATCGTTTACGCTTGCAGCGACCGACGTGCCGGGATTCAGCACGCGGGAAGAATGTTCAGTCACCGTCAACGAGTAGGATCCAGGTTTTTTCGAGAAATCCTCTACTCGAATCAGGACATCGTCAATCTCAGCGCCGGCGGGAGCACGAAAAAGAATCCTGGCGTCACGGTCGACAAAATCGTCATTGGCCGCCAATTCTTCAAGTTGTGATGCCGAGTAAAGCGTCAGCACTGGATCAAATTGGTTATCCAGTGAGGTGGCAGCAACTGTGACGAGTGAGCCACTTGTGAAGTCATATTGCCAAAAATCGGTTTGACCTCTAGCCATTGTCCTTGAAATCGTGTCGTCAGTCGTTAACTCCGGTAACCATTCCACACGACGCATAGCGTCATCACAGAGAGCCGCCTTTTCCGCATCAAGGAGCCTCTTTGATTCGCTTGCACAGAGTTCCAAATAAATTGTGGCCCGTTGCGAAAGCGGAAATGATCGTTGGTCTCTAGTCAACTCCGCCTCTGCCAACATTTGACGCGCATGCGGAAATTCTCCTTGCTCAATATATTCAGTTGCAAGTTGCAGGTGTGCGTTAACCCAATCTGATTCACGAATTATTTCCGAAGGCGGCAAGGATATTCGAGAAGATTCGCTGATATGCTCGACCACAAACGAGATGTCCCGTTCGATTTCGCAAGCCTCGCCGCCAAACGTGCCGTTGCCGAATGTGATACGGTGTGGCCACCACTCGTCAAACGAAAGACCACGGTCGACAACCGTACACAGAGCTGCACTGAGTTCACCTAAATCCAGGGGGGCTCGGATTATTTTGTCTTGACCAAAGACAAGCAAATGGTCGTTCGCAAAACGCAGGCTTTGGACGGCGGGCGTCGGTGCTCCCGGTTCGATGGACGTTAACTCGAGTCCGTTGGACGTTAAATAGTCGAAGTCCTGAAGTACGGGAACAGCAATATCGGTCACGTAATTTCGATGATTGCTGTAACTGGGTTCAAATTCGACCAACCGGTGAGCGGGTGGCTGCCAATCCTCAAGCGAACTCGAGATCACCATCCGTGCACCGCGCCTGTCGAGACTAATCGAGACATTATCGTCTTCAATATAATCACGCCAGATGCGATACCAGCCCGGCTTCCCATTTCTCATCGCGGGAAGCCGACGCCATACGCTAACCGATCTCAGCCCTGTTTCAAAGACGGCAATGGTCTCACCATTCTCACTCAGGGCAATCGCCTTAACGTCATCAAGCTTGAAACGTCTCTGATTGGGATGGAAATGAATGGCGCCGCGCGGTTTCAACGTAAAGTCCGATTCTATGTCAAAGACGCGCCAATCTTGTTCATCGCTCATAGCAACGAGCGTCTGCGCGTCATCGCTGATTACCGGATGAAACTCCGCACCATAGATGCGCCGCAGGTCTTCGGTCTGCTGCACAATGGTGGGATGATCTAGCGGAGTGATAAGCTCATCCGATTGAGTAAAGCCGGCAGTGGGAAAGCGGACGAGGGTACCGCCAAGTTCTCGATCTGATATCAGCTTATCCTGAATAACATCCCAGTGCTCAATCATGACGCCATTTGCCGAATCACCCACGATGGCAAGCTGAGAGCCATCTGCATTCAGTGCAAGGTCTCTGATGTCCGTGATGCTGCTGGCTGGCGTGATAACTGTTGGGACGCCAGTATTGCCGACTAGTGGCCAAATCATCACAGACTTATGCAATTCATCAGTCTCAAATTCAATCGCAAGAATCGTTTCGTCTGTATTAGCGGCGACTTCACCAACCAAGAAAAGCGCGTCTTTTTTCCCCTCGTTTGGTTCAGGATAGGGAATGATGAGGTCTATATTTTCCTCCTCTAACTTCACCTCTCCTTGCGCAGCTATTGTGCGGATTAGACTCTCTAGCATCGCAATCATTGCCGCGCGATCGATTTCAGAATCAGGATCGGTCAGGGCAAGCGCCCTTTCGCCTGCAGCGTGTGCCAAGATTGCGCTGGCCTGGGGATTGGCGATTGCATCATGTCTGGCAGCCTGCGCCAATTGAAACCCGTCTGCCCGCAACTTTTCTTGTTCTGCAACCCTTGTCTGTTCGTTGGCAGTTTCAGTCTCACGGACGGCATGATTCTGTTGATCGAGTGCAACGAGCCACCCGGCCACCGCAACCAGGAGGAAAAGTAACAACATAAATGCAGCAATTTTGTATCTCTTCCGTGTCTGATCCTTTCGTTGTTGCTCTAGATGCTCCGAAGCATCTAGAAATTCCAACACCGGATAGTCCGCACCATTCTGCTCAACGGCTTCGCGCGCTCGCTCCAATTGATGTGCATGGAGCAAAAAACTCTCACTGCGGTCATTGGCTTCCCACAGGCTGGCCGCGCTTACTAGCGGATCAGCGAGGCGAATCCGCTCATTGGCAACGCTGATCGGCTCGACAAAGCGATCATGCACCAACTCCACCCATTCGCCGCCGGCCCGGGGTTCCACACGCACCAAAAACTGGCGGGCGAGGATTGCCACAGCTTCATTCGGCAAGCCGCCAGCTTCACCCGTCTCAGAATTCAGGTAGACGGTGCTGCGCGTGCCGGTCTCGGTGATGAGTTGGTGCGAAAACCAGCGTCGGATCTGGGCGTCACTGACATCAAGATCGGGATCGTTGACGACCTGATCGATTGCTTTTTCATAAAACGCGGCCAACGCTTTCTCCACATCTCCAGCAGTCCGCACATCCGTAGCGGTGATGGGGCCGGGCGGCCGGTCGGACATGTCGTCCCACAACCCATAGCAAACCACCTGAAGTTGGACCGGTTCGACATACCGGCCTTCTACCAGCTCTTTTTGACCAACCACGTGGGTCAGGCTCAAGTTTTTCGCCAGATCGTCCACGGCCTCATCAGTAAACGGATGATTCGTGCCCTCAGCCGGCAGGCGAATGGCTTCCTTGGCCGCCGCCACATCCATCCGCTCCATCCGAAACCGCGCGCCGAGTCGGTCGGCCATGATTTCGGCGTAGAGGTCCAGCGACGCCACATAATCCTCACGCAGGGTCAACACCACGGAGAGGTCCGGGTCGTCAAGCATGGCCTGATTCAGTTCTTCAAAAAAGGCTTCACGATCTCGCCAGCGACCGGGGTAAGTTGAAATAATCTCCTCAAACTGATCGATAATCAGCACATATTGCTGGCGACGGTTTTCGGGCCTGCGCGGGCTTGGCACGTACGTTGGCTCGTAACGCCAGTGGAGGTTGTCACCGGTTTTATCAGGCGTTGCTGTTAGACACCGTAAAAAATCCGTGATGGTCACATCGGCGAGCTGCGCCAGATATTCACCACTTTTGTCGATATTTGTGAGCAGGTTGAATGTGAAGATGTTACGGACATGATCAATGCCCTCAGGGAGTTCGCCGGCAACGCGGCCGACGGGCATGACGATGAAGCCTTCCCTGACGAGTTGCGGAATCAGACGCGTGTTCAGCAGGGAACTCTTACCGGCCCCGGACTGGGCATAGAAGAGCAGCAACCGCTCAGACATTACTCGGGCCAGGAGATCGCGCGCTTCCCGCTCGCGGCCAAAGAAGCGCGTGCGGTCCTTGAACTGAAATGTCTCAGGTCCCACATACGGGTTAGCGTTCTGTTGTGAATCGGTCACGGCTGCCTCCACCACGGATCAGAGAATAGACGGTCTGGACAGAAAAAGATTACAGCGATCGAATCTCATCGGTGTATTCCTCTACCTTGCCCCAAAAGACCTCAAACTTCGCTTCATGCTGCAGATAGTCATTGAGATAGTTTCGTTCGTCCTCATTTGGCAGCACCTGTACGCAACAGACCCCCCGATTCTCACGTTGATTGTGCTTGATCAAACCGGCATAAAGGGCGCGAAATGCCCAGCTATTGAGGCTATATCCGAGCACGATCAGGTCGCTATGCAGGGCTTGGCGCGCCAGCCCGTGAAGCCGGTCGCGCGAGTTGTCGCCCCGATTGCCGCTGACATTGACGAGGAAATCCAGGTAGTCATCTTCAGTCAGCACCACGGAGTCCGCATACTTGTCCAAGCCAAAGAGATGGTAGACCAAAGGCGTGTTTTTGTTGAGTTGATGGCCTGGCGGAATACTTGCCTCCGGCACGTCATCCAACTCCGTTCGCCAACTACACATCACTGTGACAGGTTGCTTACCAACCCGCTCAAGCGCTTGTTCGATGAACATGAACGGACTGGTCGTCAAGATAATACGGAAATTTTGGTCTGCCAGCACCTGCAGCGGGCTGTGGGACACAGCATCAAAATCCGGATACCCGAGATATTTGGCGAATTCGGTTACGGAAACGCCCTGCTCGTACTGGTCACGCGCATCAGTCAAAATATCCTCATCCAACGCCTCGGCTTCCGCCCGCTTGTGAATCAAGGTCTGGATGTAGCGCAGATACTCGGCCCGCAATTCGTCATCGGTAAAGGGATTGCTTTCGCCTTCAATCATGCGCTTTTTCTGTTCTGCCAGCTTCCGATAGCGCGCCACCCTGGGGAGATTGTTCCTGTCATCGAGGGGATAGCTGACGGCCTCACCATAGCACGCAACAAACGACGCATAGCTGTCCAGAATGAGGTCGAACAGGACTTCATCACCTATGATTGGTACAGCTCGCCCTGACTGAATGCTTTCCTTCAAGCTCAATTTTGTTTTCTTCGTCCCGCCCAACAGTTCCATTTGTCTCTCCTTCAACTACCGAGCGTCGATGTCCGCTGGGGTCGCTGGCGCGTCATCTGCCAGCACCATCAGCACCCGGAATCCGCGGTATTTTGACCCGAGCCCTTGTTCCGCTTTGCCCCGAACCAGGGCATTCAGCTTGTCTGGTGTGGATCGATATGAACCGCCCCGATGGATTCGGTAGGCTTTGTCCGGGTGTTGCTTGGCGTCCGGGTCTTCCCGCCCATCGGTTGGATCATAGGGATAGGGATAGGCGCAGCGGCGCGGACTGCCGCCCCACAAGGATGACGTCCATTCCTGTACGTTGCCCAAGAGATCGACCGGTTCGTTCGCCTCATAGTGATGGTCAAACTGACCGACTGGTGTTGTATCGCTGTTGTCCGCATTGCAGGCATCGGGTTTCCAGCCATTCCCCCACGGGTAGCAACGCCCGTCGACGCCTCTTGCCGCCCGCTCCCACTCTGCCTCCGTCGGCAAGCGGTAACGGCGCGACGTCTGCGTAGAAAGCCAATGACAGTAGGCAACTGCATCGTGCCAAGAAACGCCCGTGACGGGATGATCCAGCCGGTCTTCCGGCGGTCGACGCTGACCGTAATGGGGGGGCGCATCCCGTGTCGGGTTGGCCTTCAGGAACTCTGCATATTCGCAGTTCTTGACGGGATAGCGGCCAATGCGAACGGCATGCGGGAGCGTGACAACATGTTGGGGCGTCTCGTGAATGGGGACGCCAGGTCCATTGCGCCCCATCAAAAAATCACCTGCGTCGACCAATACAGTCTCCGGCTCCCAATCCTCCCGCGGAATTGTCGGGCGTTCATCGCCCTCGGGTAGGCGCAGCAGCCGATTGTCCGATGCGCGGGTAAAGAGAACCGCCGTCGCCCATTCCACACTGCCCACGTCGTGCGCTACAGATTGACGCGCCAGCGTGAGGGATTCATCAACGGCAAAACCGTTGGCCAGCCCGGCATAGAAGGCTCCGGAGAGCATGAGCGCTGCATCATCCGTCACCGGGAACTGCATAGCGATGACGCTCGGCATGCCCTGCTGCACCAGCTTGTAAGCCACACCGGCAAACAAATCCGCTGCCGCGGTCTGGGCGCCCTGACAGGCATTGAGGAACGCCAGCCGCAGGGTCGGGTGAGTTGCCAACAGGCTGGCTATTTCGTTAGCGGCGACTAGCTTGGCCTGCTGGCAGCCATCTTCAAAGACCAGACCGCCCTCGATAAATCCTTCGTCGAAATAGCCGTGCCCAATAAAGTGCAGCACGTGCACTGGCTTCTGGCGCAAGCGATTCTGCAGAGCCTCGATCGTTGGCTCACGCAGTCTCTCTAGCCTGATTTTCCCTGCACCTTGCAGATCCGCCATAGCCTCCTGCAGCCGCCGCCACTCAGCATCCACGGCCAGCGCCTCCACGTCTTGCGGGTCAGAGACCACGGCCAGAATATGCAAAGGAGGGTGGACGCTCAACTCCTGGGGCGGCTCTGAGGTCGGCAGATAGCGAATCAGCGGTGTTTCGCTGGAGAGAGCCAGGAATTGATTCACGTCCGGCGAGTAAATATACTCCCAGGGAATCTCGGCGAGCTCGGAGACGTCCTTATCGATATGAAGGCGGAGGCGTAGACCGTGCTGACGCTCCCGGGCAATTGCTCGAGCCGCTGTCCAGGCGTCGCTTATCTCATCAACAAACAGGGTCGTGAAAAGCAATTCCCCCAATTCGCGCGCACGAAGAAATGCCTGCCGTTCCATCTCCGCTGGAGGTCGCACATCGAAAAAGGGGAGACTAATCTCGGTAAGCCATGCATTCAGCTGATCATGGCTGTCAAAGGGCAAATGAAACGCGGCGGCAGCATCGCCAGTCAAATCCGACGCTGCAACGCGTGCAATGTATCCGCAATCACCATCATGTAACCAGAGATCAAAATTTTGATAGCCGATCGCAACCATCTCGCACTCCCATGTCCTCGGAATGTCGGCCATGCTGGGCCAGGCGCAAGCATGGCGAAGGCAGAAGCTGCGCACGAAACGCAGCCACAAACCAACTTTACAATAATAGCAACTTCGATTGGCAAATACAATAGAAAAAGAAAAAGGAGATAGAAAGATGTTAGTGAGGTGTTAGGCGGCGGTTAGGCCCACTATCGGAACAGAGGGCGGGCTTCCCGCACACATCGAGGTTTTTCGGTGGAGCGATGTTCGGGTTCTTGTACGACGGCGTTAGTGGTCGTTAACATTTCGAGAACCACCGACTTTGCGCTCGGCACTTCCCTGGCACGGGCGGCGCAATATCCGATTAGCAGACTTGTAGCCGCCCGTGCCGGGGACTTGATGACCAACTGTCAACGGAGCAATAGAAAGGGAAAGGCTCCAGACGGGCGGACCAAGCGCTGCCCCCTTACCCGGGCAGGTTGGGGCGCGGCAACGGCGTGGTGATCGCGGCGTTATCCAGCATGACGTCCGTGCGCAGCAGCGCCGGCCCCTTGCGGATGACGCCGTCGCTCAGCACGCGCGCCCGCAGGCCGCCCCGCCCCTTGAGGTATTTTAGCGCACCAGACGCGAGGGCAACGTCCATCCAGGCACAGGGGCTGCAGGGACGCGTCCCGGCAAAACGCACCGTACCATCGCCAAAATCCAGCTCGAACTCGTGGCCAAGCAGCTGGTTGAGGTTGACGCCTTCGGTGACGATGTTACGCCGCATCAGCTCGGGCGAGAGCTCAGGCAAATCAAACTCGTCCAGCACGGCTCGAAAAACTTCAATCGCGACAAACGTCACCTGAGCCTCGAAGTGAGCCGCCACCGCATAGTAGCGATCGCCCACCAAGCCGAGTCCGGCCCGGGCCTCCACCACATCGACATCTGGCGTCGGATGGGAGCCCGGGCCGTCTTTGGGACGCCCAAAATAGTTGTGACCGGGAGAAATGTAGAGATGGCGCAGCGTAATCGGATAAGAATTCATGATTGGGTCGATTCCTGGCAGTCGACTCAGACCCGGCTACGGCTTCGATCCTTCGGCAAGCTCAGCCTGCGCTTGCCTCGGCGGCCAGCCAAATAGCCGGTGCCTGAGCCTGTCGAAGGCAAAGGCGGTCGCCTACAGTTCTACCTCGCTGCCGCTCTCGGCCGAACGCAGGATGCCGTCGATGATGCGGGCGCTGGTCAACATCTCGGTCGGCGTGATGATTTCGGCGCTCTCATCGCCGTCGAGACGGCGCACGAAATTCTCGATCAACACATGGTAGCTGTGCACGGCCGGCACACGCGACATATCCGGCTTCACGCTGACGGCCTGCCCGTTCAGGTCGTGGTAGAGTTCGTAGTCGCTCATGCCGTCCATCAACGCGCCGCCTTCACTGCCATAGAACTGGGTGCGGAATTCCTCTGGATAATGCGTGGCCCAGGCGACCTGCAACTGGAGCACGGCGCCATCTTCAAAGCGAATCTGGGCCCACGCCAGGTCATCGACGTCGAACTGCGCGCCGGCCGTGTTGCCGGCCATTCCGTCGACGCCCCACGTCGAGAGTCCCTGCCCCCGATAGCCAAACTCGGCAAAGGTCGCGCCAGTCACACGGGTCGGGGTCGGGTAGCCCATGACGTAGAGCGCCCGGTCCAGGGCGTGGATGCCGATGTCAAGCAGCGCACCGCCGCCGGCCAGTTCCTTACGCGTAAACCAGCTGCCAAAGCCGGGGATGCCGCGCCGGCGCTGCCAGAGCGAGCGCGCGGCATAGATGTTGCCGAAGAAGCCGGCATCGGCATGGGCCTTGACGGCCTGGGTCGTGGCCGAGTAACGGAAGTGCGCGCCAACCGTAAGCGTCAGATCCTTGGCTGCGGCAGTGGCCACCATCTCCTCCGCGTCCGCATAGTCCACGGCCAGCGGCTTCTCGCACAGCACATTCGCGCCGGCATCCAGCGCGTCCATGGACATCTGATGGTGAAAAACATTGGGCGTGGCGACGACGACGATGTTGGGCTTGCTCTCGTCAAGCATCTTTCGATAATCGCTATATGCCGCCGGGATGCCATGCTCGGCCGCAACCTCCTCTGCGCGCGCCTCGTTGACGTCACAGAGCGCAACGACCTCTGCGTTGTCGATTCCCTGAAATCCAGGAATATGAGCGTATCCCACAATTGTTCCTGCGCCGATAATACCAACCCGCCACTGCTTTGATTGAGACATAGTGCTTTGCTTTCTAAGAATGGAGTCTTGCTTTTTTGGATGGCACGCAGTCACCACGAGGTCGCAGAACGCGTGCCTAGCCACGACCTGGCGCCATCATGATTGATCGTCAAACAGAATGGCATGGACATATTTGGGGCCATGCACGCCCAACGTCAAATTCATTTCAATATCAGCCGACTTGCTCGGTCCGGTGATCATCGAGAGGTTGGCGCTGTCACGCAGCAGGTCGTCCAACGTACCCGTCTGACGTTGTTCAGCCAGCCAGCTTTCAATCGTCGGATAGAGACGGCTGAAAGGGATCAGCGCGATGTGGCGGAAAGGCAGCAGGCTGGCGGCGCGATTGGTCGTCGGGCCAGCGGCCATCATCATCGAGCCAGTCGATGCAATGGCGGCGGTAACGCCGGTGAGACCGGTGCGGATAAAGCGGACGGCGTTGCGTTCCTCCACCGTGTGGAGCGACTTCGGCGCGACCAGGGTCACGTCAAGATCGCCGAGCGCGTCCGCCACACCGCTTACCGGCAGCGCAGCAGGATCCCAGCTCAGCACCTGGCGCTCCTGGCCCGTCTCCGGGCGCGGTCCGCGACGGGCAGCCTCGTCTTCATCCATCCAGGCCAGGATGCGATTGATCAAAGCCAGGCGCGCTTCCACAGCCGTGGCCGTGATTTCAAAGGTGCCATAAAGCGTTTCCAGCTCCTGGCCAAACCGCGCCGCCAGTTCCTCGGGCGTACCGGCAGCCGCGGTCACGGTCATGCGCTGGTCGGCCGTCAGCGGCGGCGTCTGGGCGGGTGGAAAACGCAAGTCCGGGCGGCGTAGCTCGGTGCGCAGTCGATTCAGGATTTCGTCACGTGCCGACATGGTGAGTGCGGATTTCGGGTTATGGAATGCGGATTGGTTAGTCTTTGACTGTCTTGCGCTGGGCCTGGCGGGCCTTCCACTGCTCGTGGAAGCTCTTCTTGGCTAGGGGTGGAAAATCGCGACTCTTGGTCCAGCCGGCCAGGGGCGGCGGTAGGAATTTGATGTTACCGCCACCAAGGCCGGCCAGCAGGCCGCTGCCCCCCCGCGCGAAGGTCGTCACCGCACGATAGCGTCCGGCGCTCATCATCGTCTGCGTGAAGGCTTGCATGGCCTGACGATCCACCCAGGCCGCATCCCCCGCGGCAACCTGATCGGCGCGGTGATCGACGAGCAACCGCGGCAGGTCGATCTTGACCGGGCACGCGTCCCGGCATGCGCCGCACAGGGTGCTGGCATGGGGCAGCTTCTGGACATCCGTCACGTCCGGGCTGAGCACGGGGCTGATCACTGCGCCGATGGGGCCGCTGTAGGTGCTGCCATAGGCATGGCCGCCAATCTCCCGATAGACGGGGCAGACGTTGAGGCAGGCGCCGCAGCGCACGCACATGAGCGCCTCGCCATAGCCCGTGGCCAACATTTCGCTGCGCCCATTGTCCATCAGCACGACGTGAAATTCGGTAGGGCCATCGATCTGATCGGCGTGGCGCGGCCCGCTGGTCATGGAGAGATAGACGCTGCACTGCTGGCCCGTAGCGCTGCGGCAGAGCGCCTGATATTGGAGAAACGCATCCTCCACCGTCGGGACCAATTTCTCGATCCCCATGACGACAACGTAGACCCGGGGCATGCTCGACACCATGCGGCCATTGCCTTCGTTGGTCACGATGCAGACCGTGCCCGTTTCGGCGATGCCAAAATTGCAGCCGCTCACGCCCATGTCCGCGGCGAGAAATTCCCGGCGCAAGGCTTGGCGGGCAGCGCTGGTCATGGCCGAGGGATCAAGCGTGGGCGGCATGTCCAGCTCGCGCTGAAAGACCTGACTGATGTCTTCAATGCGCTTGTGGATCACGGGCGCCACAATGTGGCTGGGCGGCTCGTTGTCGAGTTGGATGATGTACTCGCCCAGGTCGGTCTCAACCACGCTCATGCCGGCCTGCTCCAGCGTATCGTTGAGGTGAATCTCTTCGGTCGCCATGGACTTGGCCTTGACGACCTTTTGCACATTGGCCTGGCGCGCGATCTCCAGAACAATCTGCCCGGCCTGCGCGCCATCCGTCGCCCAATGCACCTGTCCGCCATTGGCCGTCACATTGGCCTCCAACGACTCGAGCAGATCGGGCAGGTTGCGCAGCACGTACTCCTTCATCTGCCGCACCTGCGTGCGCAACGCCTCGCCGTTGACCGCGTCCATGGCAGCCACGCGTTGACCGCTCATGCGCCGGGTGGAACGATCCAGCGCAGTTTTCAGGTGGGCGTTGTTGAGCGCGGTCTCAACTCGATTCTTATAGGGAGCGTTCAGATCAATAGTCATAGATTGGGGATTGTCGATTTCGCGTTACAGATTGACAATTGGCCATTGTCAATTATCAACTGGCAATTACTTACTCTTCGCGGGCGTCTTGCCAGCGGCGGGAGGGCTCCGGTGCTTCATCTCCAGTCGGTGCAGGTGGTGTATCAGCCATGACATCGACCTGGCTATTCAGCACCTGGGCGATATGGATAGCCTGGCAATGCTGAGCTTGGCGCTGAAGCAGTCCGTTAATGTGGGTCATGCAGCTCACATCGCAGAGGGTAACCACGTCGGCGTCGCTCTTGGCCAAGTTGGCCACTTTGCGCTCGCCCATGGCCGTGCTGATGGGCGCGTTCTTGATCGCAAAGAGGCCGCCAAAGCCGCAGCACTCATCCGCGCCTTCCAGCGCCACCAACTCAGCGCCGTCGACGTTGTCGATCAGGGCACGCGGCTGCGCGACGACGCCCAGTTCACGCGTCAGATGGCAACAGGCGTGGTAGGTGAGCTTGCCGTCAAAGCGAGCGCCGGTGTCGGTCACGCCCAGCACGTCGACCAGAAACTCGGTCAACTCAAAGCTGGCCGCGGCCAGATTGGCGGCGCGGTAGCGGTACTCCACGCTGTCGACGCTTTCGAAGAGCACGTCGTAGAAATGGGTGATCATGGTCGTGCAGCTGCCCGACGGCGCCACGACCGCGTCGACGCGGCCGCTGATGACCAGCGGTTCAAAGATGTCGATAAAGCGCTTGGCGAGATCACGGGCCTCATCGCGGAAGCCGGCGTTGAAGGCCGGCTGGCCGCAGCAGGTCTGCGCCTCGGGAAAGATCACTTCGACCCCATATTTTTCCAGCAACTCTACCGTCGCCATGCCCACTTCCGGGTACAGCATATCCACCATACAGGTGACAAAGAGTGCAACGCGGCGGGGCGGTTCTGCAAACTGTTTTTTCTCAGGCATGATGCTCTCTATCGATCGTGACCGGCCCCGACAGGCGGGGAGTCAACCGGTTATAACAAACAGACAATTTGGGTCTGCAAGGGCAGCGTCGTCACTTCCAGCCGGCCCTCGTGGACGACGCAGTTGATTTCGCTGCGGATGCCCAATCCTTTGGCCACAGGCGCATCATCGAAATTGAAGTCGGGCTGGTAGATGCCCGGCTCGATGGTAAACATGACGCCGGGGATGAGCGCACGGCGATCCTGTGTTTCCAGATTGTCGATATTGACGCCCGTGAAGTGAATTTCGCTGCCCAGGCTGTGGCCAGTGCGATGAAAGAAATAGTCGCCCAGGCCGGCGGCTTCGATGACGGCGCGGCAGGCATCATCCGCCTCGTATCCGTGGACCGTCTCACCCGCTGCAAAGCGCTCCTCAATAAAGGCTACGGCGCGATCACGCGCCTGGCGCACGACCTGAAAGACTCTTTCCGCTGCCTCGGGGGCCGTCGTACCACAGTAGGCCGTCCACGTGATGTCGGCGAAACAGGCGCCAGGGCCGTCGGTCTCGCGTGCCCAGAGATCAATCAAGACCATGTCACCCGGCTGGATCGACGCGGTGCGCGCTGCGCTGGGCGAGTAATGGGGATCGGCCGCATTGGCATTGACCGCGACGATCGGGGGATGGTCCGGGTCCAGGTTACGGGCAGCGAACTCGCTCACGATGAACTGCTGCACCTGATATTCGGTCAGAGCTGCGCCGGCGGCAAGTCGTTCGGCAATAAAGGCGAAGGCTGCGTCCTTGACTTCCATACAGGCTTGCGCCGCACGCCGGTGGCCTGCGAGCTGTGCCGGCGTCAGCGTGGCCTGGGTGAATTGGACCAGATCGGCGCTGCTCACGATCTCGGCAGCGGTGGCCGCCTCAATCAGCTCCTTCATGCCGGCGTCAAGCTTGCTCACGTAGGGCACGGCGCCGCCGGGGCTGTACTCCATGGCAATGCGCGGTCGGTCTCCGGTGACATTGAGCAGCGCCGGCAGCTTCTCCATGAGATCCTGCCAGCCCACATACCATCGCTTGTCGTCGCCCAACGCCGGATCAGTGGCGACGAAGGTACTGGCTTCGATGGCGTGAATCAGAAAGGCAGGCGCGCCGGCGGCCGGAATCCACAAAAACCAGCGTCGTGATCCGCTCCCCGTCAGCCCGGCAACATGGAGCGCGATCGGGTTCTGACCGCGAAAATCGTAGAGCAGCCAGCCATCGAGTTCGTGCTCCTGTAAGTAGGTTTGAATGCGGTTTAGATCCACGATTTTTTGCGTTTCAAAATGGGTTTTTTAGCGGTTCGCCGCTAGAGAATTGCCGCTTTTGCAATGGCTTTGGCCGCTATTATCACACGATTTCCGGTTTGCGTCCAATGGGTACCTGTGGTACAATTCGAACATTCGTTCGCACGCTATAGTACGGGGTTAGGAAAGCGAAATTTCGCCCATTGACAGCGACCGGTGCAGCCGGTACAATCAGGGCGTTGCTCTATTTCCTATCAATCCCCCGAAAGGAGAAACAGACTCATGTATCAGCAAATTACCATCGTAGGGAATCTCGGACAGGATCCGGAGATGCGCTACACGGCCAGCGGCGTGCCGGTCACCAGCTTCAGCGTGGCCGTTAGCAAACGCTGGACGGGGCAGGACGGTCAGAAGCAGGAAAAGACCACCTGGTTCCGGGTAACGGCATGGCGGCAACTGGCTGAGATTTGCAGCCAATATCTGTCAAAAGGTCGCCAGGTTTTGGTCATCGGCGAAGTTGATGACCCCAGCACGTGGACCGATCGCGACGGCAATCATCGGGCGTCGTTGGAAGTGACCGCACGTGATGTCAGATTTCTGGGCGGTCCCGGTGACAATATGAACATGGGCGGCGGCCAGGCGGCCCCGGCCACAGCAGGCGGCGGCGAAGCCCCCGTCAGCGACGAAGAGATCCCCTTCTAGCGCACAGCGGCGTAGTTCAGCCGGTCATAAAGGCCTCTAAACAGGTGGTTGCCGAAATCGGCAGCCACCTGTTTTTCTGTCACTTCCTTACGACATATAGCCCCAGTCGCCGCCAGCTTCGAAAATCAACGCATGCCGGCCCCCTACTCCGCGTTCCGAATTCCGCGCACCGCGTTTCCAATCACTTCGCTCCTCTGTCACTCTACAGTATAATCGGGTGCAATCACCCGCTCGCGTACGAGCCCAGTTCAGGAAGGCAACCGCAATCATGGCAACTGAATCTCTCTCCGCCATCGTCGACGACATTCGCCAGGAGATGACGGTGATCAATGATTTGCGCGACGAGACGCTCAAACGCAGCCGCATGCTCATCCGCTCATGCGCGCACACGATTCGCGCGGTCCATCGCCACGACTGGGCGGAGGCCGAGGCGTTGCTGGCCCAGGCCCGCAGTGAAGCGGAAGTCATGGTCGAGCCTCTGGCTGCGTACCCCATGCTCTACTACACGGGGTACACCCAGGACGCGCTCAAGGAACTGGTCGAGGCCCACCTTGTCTATGCAGTCGTGCGCGGGGAAGAGCCGCCCACGCCCGCCGAGCTGATGGTGACGGGCGCGACCTACCTCAAAGGCATGAGTGAAGCCGCCACTGAAATGCGGCGCTTTGCACTCGACCTCATGCGACGGGACCAGGTCGAAGCGGCTGAGCCCTACCTCAACTTTATGGACGACGTCTACACGCAGCTTGTGACGGTCGATTTCCCCGACGCCATCACCAATGGGCTGCGCCGCCAGACCGACGTGCTGCGCAACGTGCTGGAGCGTACGCGTGGTGACTTGACCATGGGTCTGCGCCAGGATCGCATGCGCGACTTGCTCCAACGTTTTGAAAGCCAGCTTGAAGAGAGTCAGGCAGGCTGAGATGGCCAAAGACCGTTCGCTGGTGCGGGCCAGTGACCTGGCTTCCTGGCACTTCTGCCAGCGCGCCTGGTGGCTGGCCAACGTGGAAGAGATAGCGCACGAGCGGCCTGAAGTCTTTGCCATCGGCAACCAGGCCCATGCTGAACACGGCCGGCAAGTGCAGCAAGCAAGCCGTCTGCGCAAGAGCGCCATCGTGCTGATGGGGGTGGCGTTGCTGCTGTTGGTTGTGGCCGGTCTGTTTTGGTGGCTGAGCTGAGATAACCCGATGAGTACCGCGCCGACTGTACAGACAGAACCCATCGCGCAGCCCGAACTACCGGTTGCGTCGGGCATGCCGCTGACGGAGGAGGCACTGGCCGCCATCCGTCGGGCCGCCTCCGGCGACGGCAATGAACTTCAGCCCGCCCGTGCGCGCAACATCTGGCAGCCGGACACCTGGCTGATCCGGCGCTGTTGGGAGACGCTGGCCGATGGCGGCGAAGTCGAGGCCGCGCTGGCCGTCGCCCGCCAGGCCGGCTTGCGCCATCCCCTTGCCCCCGTGCAGGCTCTCCTGCGCATGAGCGCCCAGATCGGTGCACGGCCTGAGTTGACCCCGCGGCTGGCGCGGGAACTGCACGCTGTCCAGCCCATTCTCTTTGATCCTGACAGCCCCCTCACCGTTGCCCAACAGAGCGAACGGCTCTTGCTGGCTGCGGCAGCCGCAGCCAATATCGATGAGACAGCGCTGGCCTTTGGCTATCTGGAACGGCTCGACCAGTTGCGCAAGGGCTGGGATCATGTTTTTGCCGCGCCGGAGCTGCGCATTTTACTCGCGCAGACAACCGCTATCGTCGGCCTGCACCCATTAACATTGGTACTGATTCGCACGTCGGTTCGCCGCTACGGCGAAGCCGGGGCCCACTATCTGGCTCATATCACCGATGAGCTTGCGCCTGAACTCAACAGCGATGCACCATCACCCCAGGCACAGCGGATACTTGCCCGCTGCTTGGAGACCGTACGCTACGCCACCCTCACTACATTGCACAGCCATCGCGTGGCCACGACCATCCTGGCCCGGGCGGGATTAGCCGATGAGGTGCTGGCCCATCTGGTCACCATCGGGCGCATCCAGGAGGCGAGGCGTGAGAGTGGGCTGGCCCTGCGCAAGAACGATCAGTCGCTCCTGCGCCAGGTCAAGCGACCCCAGGCTGACGCCGATGTCGATTTCCTGGTCTACACGCTGCAGGACGCCATTCGCGCCATGCCCGTTCGTCAGATCACGCGCGAGCAGCGCATCGAACTCTCCGAACAACTCGCGGCCCTGGGCATGCGTTCGGACGGGTGGACCGCTGCCGGCGCGGCCACCACGCTCATCGACCTGGGCGCGCTCAAATTTGCCACCGACGTCGTTGACCACATCGCCCCCCGTGACCCAACGCGCAGCGAAGGCGCGGTCGCGCTCGTGGATGGGCTGCTCAGCCTGGGACAGATCAACGAGGCGGATCAAGCGGCAGCAAGTGCGCTGAAGTGGGCGCGGGCGTTTGAAGGAGACAACGCGCTGCGCGCGACACTTTGGGGACTGGTTGAGACATACCTTGCCCGTGGCGAGCCGCAACGAGCGTTGGATTTGTTGGACGGTCGCACCCAGCAGGCAGGATTCATGGCGCGCCTGCGCGGCCTGTTCCAGCCCCGATGGAGCGATGACGACTTGCGCGACAATCGTTTGCGCCTGGAAGCCTACTTGGCGCAGAACGCTTACGGGACGAACGTCGATGCACTCGCCCGCGAGTTACAGCAGTGGGCGCCCCAATTGTTAGAGAGCGAGGCGTTGATCAGCTTCATGCTGGAGGGGATGATCGAGCCGCTCTTTGCGGCTGGGCGGGGCGATCTGGCCATTACCCTGTTGCCGGAGTTTACAGCAATGCTGGGCGTGGGCGGCAGCAAACACGCAGCCCACGTGACGCGCCTGTCCACGCTCCTGGCCGACCATATCGAAACCGGTGAGTTGGACGGGCGCGATCTGCAAACGGCCCGCACTTTTTTGGAAAAACTATGGCGCCGTGATGCAGAGCATGGTTTGTGGCAGACGGTTTACGGAGTCGATGGCAGTCTGACGCTCTTGCTGCAGTTGGAAGGGTCACGCGCCCTTACAGCGCTGGCCGAAGCTTCTGCACAAGAAGGAGAGAGCTGGTCGGTTGCGGCCGGATCAGTTAGCTAATCGTCTTCTTCAGCTTGCGCGTCTTTTGGCGAAGGCAGTACGTCCGCAGGTGGGGACGATTGGCCGAGCAGCTCTCGGGCTGCCGCCAGTGCCAGATTCATCGCTTGACCGAGTTGAGGCTCAGCTCGAAAGACGTTCTCCTCACCGATTAGTCGCAGCGCCCCCGTGCGCTCAAGCTGCTGATAGACATTTTCATCGACGCCCACCAGCATCAGGCGACCGCCGCGTGCTTGCAGTGCGGAAGCATAGCGTAAGAGCACGCCGATCAAGGTGCTCCCCACTTCGTCACGCCCGCGCAGAGCAAGAAGCACGATCGCCCGTTCGGCGTCGCCAACCTCAGGCAGACGTTTCTCGACGTTGGCGGCAGCGGCAAAGAACAGGCTGCCATACGTATAGAGCATGATACTGTCATTGCTGCGCACCGTTGCCGGCGCATCCCGTTCGAGCGGAAAACCTCTCTCCACCGGCACCCACTCAACCAGGCGCACATGGTTCGATGAGCGAAAAACATGAAGCAAGACCGAAACAGCCACACCGACAAAGACGGCGTATTGCAGCGGCAAGATGAGCGTCGCGCTAAAGGTCAACACCATGGCCGTCGCCGGGATCTTGCCCGTGTTCCAGACCGTCCGCACATCTTCCGGCTTGAAGCTTTGAAAGCCGACGACGACCAACAGTCCGGCCAGGGCCGACATGGGAACGAACGTAATCAGATCACCAAAGATCCACACCAGCGGAATGACAATCAGGCCGGCAAAGATATTGGCCCAGCGGGTCTGTGCACCGGACCCGACCGTCAGCGCCGTGCCGGACATCGACCCGCCGGCAGGAATGCCGCGAACGAATCCCGTTGCAATGTTGGCGACCCCCTGACCAATGAAATCGCGTGATACATTGGGAAATTTGCCGTCCGGATTCGGATAATTCTGGCTGACGCCGGCTCCCTGTACTAGCCCGACAATGGCAATGGCGATAGCTGACGGGATCAGATTCGGAGCCAACAAAAAATTGGGCATTCCGAAGCTGAGCAACTGATCCGGAATGACCGCGATGTCACCAACGTAACGAATCCCCATCGGCTGGGCGAGATAGGCCAATAGCGTAGCGACGAGCAAGCCGATCAGCATGGCCACCTTTTTGAGTGGCGTATAGCCGATGCCCACAATCACCAATACGGTGACAATACTCAGAAAGAGGGTGGCCCAGTGCGTCTGGCCCAGGTTCAGCACATAGTCTGCCAGTCTGAGCACCTTGTTCTGAAAACCGCTGGCATAGCCGGTAAAGTCTTCAATCTGCCCCAGTACGATGAGGGCGGCCACGCCGCTGATAAAGCCAACCATAACTGAGCGTGAGACGAAGCGTAGGAGGGAGCCGAGGCGAAAGACGCCCGCCAGCAGTTGTACGAGACCGACGAGCAAAACCAGGATCGCCATGTTGGCCGTCTTGGCCGGTCCCGGTATGCCGATCAGCGCGTCACCCGCGGCGACGGAAAGCGCGCTGGTGGTCGAAACATTCATGTAGACCGAACTGGTAAACAACGCACCGATCGGTGTCGCCGCCATGAGCGTGTAGAGGCCGAGCACCGGGTTGACGCCGGCAAGCAACGCATTGGCCATCGCCTGGGGGATGTTGACCACGGCAAAGGTCAACCCGGAGACGGCGTCAGCCACGACCGACCTTCGCTGGGGGATGACCTGGGCGACTGAAACTGTTGGCACGGACTTCGGAAATTTCATGGGCCTCCGGCTGCTGTTCGCAGCACGTCGCGTTTGCCGCCTGCTGGTCAAGACGAAATCAATGGCCCACATGGCCACATATTATGCTTGAGCAGCAAAATGCGTATGAATGTGCAAGAAACTGGTGAGCCGTTGGTTCGGTGATGGTCATCGATGATGACAGATTATACCCGCAGCGGGGAGCAATGGCCTATCCAGCAATGGCGAACGATTGGAACGACCCTGAAATCCCGGTATATTCAATTCTCAAAGGTGTAGCGGATCCTCGCAGATTCTTCGAAGTTGATCCGCCAATATCCGCCGGATCGGCGTTGATCCGCGGCCCATTATGCTTATACCGCAAATTTCTGGCTGCGATCCCACACACTGTGGCATGATCGACGCAAGCGAGTATAATAAAACAAACGTGATGCAAGTGGTGTGGGCCGTCATGGCTGCGCCGGCGGCCTCACGCTTCAAATCCATCAACTGGCATAGTGACTGTGAGGAAAATGCAATGCCTGAAGTCGTAGAAGGACTTTATTACACGGAAGATGACGAGTGGGTCAAGGTCGACGGTGAGGTTGGCACCATCGGCATCACCGATTTTGCCCAGGATGCCCTCTCCGATGTGGTCTATCTGGAACTGCCCGATGTCGGCGCCACCTTTGGGGCGGGCGACATCTATGGCGTGGTCGAATCGGTGAAGGCCGCCTCGGATCTCTTCTGCCCCGTCGCCGGCGAGGTTGTTGAGATCAACGAAGGGTTGATCGACGCGCCCGAAGCCGTCAACGACGATCCCTTTGGCGCAGCGTGGATGATCAAGGTCAAGATGGCCGACGCCGGCGCCGTCAGCGGGCTGATGGATGCAGCCGCCTATGCTGCGTACTGCGAAACGCGCGGATAGGACGCTCGGCGCGCGGATAGAACGCGGATGATACAGATTGAATGGATCTTTGCGGATCCTTACTTTTCTGAATCTGCTGAGATCTGTTTCATCCGCCTCATCCGCGTTCTATATAACCCTCTTGCGGCCGACTACCAATTCGTGAAGGATCCATCTGCGCGCCGGATGATGGGCAGACCCGTTATTTCGAACGGGTAGCGCTTGATCGCCTCACGGTCAAACTCGATGCCCAGCCCAGGGCGGTCGGGTGGCAGCAGGTAGCCGTCCACCCACTCGGGCTGATTCAAGACTACATCGGCCAGGCTTTCTCCGGGTCGGCGCGGCAACTCCTGCACGCCAAAATTCGGGCAGGAGAGGTTGAGATGCAGACAAGCGGCCGTTGACACGGGACCAATCGGGTTGTGGACGGCCAGGTCGATGTAGTGAGTCTCGCACCAGCCGGCAATCTTCTTTGACTCAGTTAGGCCGCCGCAGATGCACAGATCGATGCGGGCGTAATCAATCCACTCTTCCTCAATCAGCTGGCGAAAATCCCACTTGGTGCCAAACTGCTCACCGGCGGCCAGCGGTACCGCGGTTTGCGGGCGCAAGCGCTTGTACGAATCAGGATTCTCGGACCGCAGCGGATCTTCGATAAAGAAGGGACGGAAGGGCTCGACTTCACGGCAAAGGCGTATCGCGTCGGAGACACCCAACCGCGTGTGGATGTCGTAGCAGAGCTCGACGTCATCGCCCAGCGCTTCCCGGATCGCCTGCCATTCGGCAATGCCCTCGCGCAGTGCAACCCGCGGCTCAATCACGCCATCCGGCCCGAAATTAGTGCCCCAGCGCAGGCACTTCCAGCCCGCCTCGACCGACGCCTGACAGTGGTCGACAATCTCCTCAACACTGCTGCCTTGGATGTGATTGTAGGTCATGACCTTGTCACGCACGAGACCGCCCAAGAGTTCATAGACCGGCACGCCCAAGGCCTTGCCTTTGATATCCCACAAGGCAATGTCAATGGCGGCAATGGCGCTGGTCAGAATCTGCCCCGCAGGATGAAAGCCGCCACGCCAAAGCAACTGCCAGATGTGTTCGGTGCGAAAGGGATCGAGGCCGATAAGCAGCGGCTTGAGATGCTCGATCGCACCGGCCATGGCCAGTTCTCGACCGGTGATGCCGCCCTCGCCAACACCGTAAATGCCTTCATCCGTGTCAATGACGACGAAGAGAAAGGTGCGCCACTCCTTGGCCGGATAGACGGTGATATCGGTAATTTTCATGTAGATGGCCTTTCAAAATGGGGATGCTAAGCTGATTCTGTTTGCGCCGTTCTGTATTGGCTACAGCGAATGAGAGGCCTGGACCAACGGAATCACATCCGCTTCGGCCCGACTCATGGGGCTATCCAGGGCGGCGGCACGCAACTCCGCCAGCACCTGGGCCCCGGCGGCCTGCTCGTCGGTCCACTCCTGCACGAACGCGCCTTCCTTGATATCCTGCACAAGCAGATCGCGCAGCCTGGCTTTGATCTCGTCAGTCAACAACGTGCGCGAGCGGCTCAGCGTGCCGTACTGACTGGTCGTAGAGTGATTGGCCATCTGCTGATAGAACCCTTTTTGGGCCATCATGCCCAGGATTTCCGCGGCCTCGCCCGATGCGTACAATTCCAGCACCATGAGTTCCGGTGAAAAGCCCTGTTCCACCCCCAGGCGAAAACACTCTTCAAACCACGCTACCAGACCGGACCAGACGATCTGCTCGGCAAAGAGATCCAGCTCGGCCTCCTCACGGAAGGAGGACTCGAAGACGCCGCCGCGGGTGGCGCCGATGCCCTTGGCAATGGCCATCATGTTGGCCCAGGCCGCGCCGGTGGCGTCTTGCTCCACAGCGATCTGGGCCATGGCGCCCTTGCCATGTTCAAAGAGCGTGCGGACCATGACGCCCGTCATGCGCGGGGCAACCATGACCACATCGACATCGGCGGGCGGTTGGATCAACGCGTAGCCCACGTTGTACCCGCTCGCCCAAACCAGCACGTTCCCCGGCGCTAAACCCGGCGCAATCTGCTCCGGCCAGATCGCCGGCTGGGACTCGTCCGTGGTCAGGACGAGCAGAAAGTCACCTGCCGCGGCCGCATCGGCGATGGACAGTGGGTGAAAGCCGTCGGCCTCTACCTGCGCGCGGTATTCATCGTCCCGATTGCCGACAATGACCTCCACGCCGCTGTCACGCAGGTTCAGCGCCTGGGCGCGGCCCTGGTTGCCATAGCCCAAAATTGCGACCGTTTTGCCGGTCAGCGGTTCCAGGGACGCATCTTTATCGGTGTAGAGCTGCATAGGGCATCATCCTTTTTTGGCGTCTTGATCCACGGTTTAATCTATGATGAAGTTGTCTTCGATAGAGTCTGACGTCTGCTTCAACCCTCAGCCTACAGCGCGCAAGAAATCTCGAAAGAGAATCGTTTCCGAGAGATTGTCACACTCGTTGCAATGTTCCCAATCAATCCAGACATACTCGATGCCGATCCAGCCCGTGTACTCTGTCTCTAGCATGGCGGCATAGACCCGAGCATAGTCGATGGCATTGCGCGCAAACGACTCCTGCAGGCGTCCCTCGCGTGCGCCGCGCACGTGAAAATGACTGGCGTATTTGACCAGCGGCTCAATCTCGGAGTCGGCCATACCCAAGCGCGTGAAATGAGTATAGTCAAGCGTGAGGGTAAGGCCCGGCACGGCTTCGACTAGCTGCGCGGCGGTCAATGGATCAGAGACGATGGAGCCCACGTGAGCCTCAACGCCAAAGATCAGTTCGTGTGCCTGCGCCTGCTCGACGCGCCAGGCCAACTCATCCACCGCCCGGTTCCAGGACGAAGCAGGCGCCTCATCCGCGAAGGTAACGCCGGGGAGCGTGGTCACATGGCGACAGCCGCACGCAGCCGCGTAGTCCAACGTACGCATAAAGGACTCACGCGCCTGGCGACGCCGGGTAGCATCGGGCTGGTTGATGGCATAAGGCGTGAAATCTTCCGCCAGTTGGAGGAATACATCTGCAGCCTGCAGCCCCCGTGCGTCCAGCTTGGCCTTGAGCTGCCGTGCCGAAGCTTCGACGTTCGCAAATTCACGGGATGGCCAGAGATGGGAGCGTTCTTCAAAGAGACCGACATCCACCCCCGAAAAGCCGAGCATGGCAATCAACGCCAGCACGTCATCGTGGGGCAGAAGGGGAAAGGTAAAATCAGCACAGGCAAATTTGGGGTTCATGGCTCACTCCATAAAGCGGGTCTGGCCGGGATGGGTCCATTCTGCTGTGGCCGTATAGCCGCCATCGACCACCAGCGTGGTCCCCGTCACGCCCGACGAATCTTCACAGGCAAAATAGCGGGCTGCCCGGGCAATGTCAAGCGGCGTCATGGCGACGCCGACCGGCACGCGGCGCAGGCGCTCGGCCAGGGCCGCATCGGGATCGGGCAAGGTGTTGAGGTGATAACGCAGCATGGGCGTGTCGGTGATGCCGGGGCAGATGCAGTTGCAGCGCACGCCGTCGGCGGCATAATCCAGGGCAATCGCACGGGTCAGGCCAATCACGGCATGCTTGGCAGCGATGTACCCCGGGGTCAGCGCCTGGCCCACAAAACCGCTGACAGAACCGACGTTAACGACATAGCTGCGGGCATGACGGCGCAGGTGGGGCATACCAAATTTGACGGCCATAAAAATCGATTTGAGATTGACATCCATCAGCTTGTCCCATTCTGCAATCTCCAATTCGTCCAGCGGTCCGACGTGCACGATGCCGGCGCAGTTTACGACCGTCTGCAGCGAGCCAAACTCGGCAGCCGTCGCTTCGATGCTGGCCTGGACCTGATCGGGCTGCGCAACATCGCAAGGCAGGAAACGCGCTGCGCCGCCAGCCTGCCGGATGCGCGCTGCCACGGCCTGGCCCTGCTCGAGCTGAATATCGGCAATGGTGACGCTGGCGCCTTCGGCCGCAAAGAGTTCTGCAATGGCCTCACCAATACCGGACGCGCCGCCGCTAACCCAGGCAACCTGGCCCATTAACCTTCCATCCCCCCATGGCCTTGCCTCCTTTGCTCTGACTCATTGCTCAAACGCAACCGCAAACTCGGCATCCGTCTTGGCCTGCACTTCGGCCAGCGTGGCGCCCGGCATGACCTCTACCAACGTCAGTTGTCCATCCGGATACTTGAAGACTGCCAAATCGGTGATGATCACGTCAACGGCCGCACGCGTCGTCAGCGGCAGCGTGCAGTGGGGGACGACCTTGGAAGAGCCGTCGCGATTGGTATGGGTCATGGTAATCATGAGGCGCTTGGCGCCGGAAGCAAGGTCCATGGCCCCGCCGACGCCCAGCAGCGGCTTGCCCGGCACCGCCCAGTTGGCCAGATTGCCGGCTTCATCGACCTGCAGGCCGCCCATGATGGCGACATCGACATGGCCGCCGCGGATCATGGCAAAGGAGTCCGCACTGTCGAAATAGCTGGCGCCGGGCAGCGCGGTCACGGGAATCTTACCGGCGTTGACCGGATAGTCGAGCGCGCCGCCGTCGACCGGCGATGGGCCCACGCCCAGCATGCCATTCTCCGTATGCATGATGATGCCGTGTTCGGGCGTGATCAGGTCGGCCACCAGTGTGGGGATGCCAATGCCCAGGTTGACCACGTCGCCCGGCGCCAATTCGGCCAGGGCGCGGCGGGCCATGGCCAGGCGCGCGTCATCAGCTTTGCGGGTGCTGGCGTTGACTGAGGCCGATGAGCCCAGTTCTTCCAGCGTGGTGTGGGCCTGGACAAGGTAGTCAACATAGCAGCCGGGCGTGTGAATCTCGTTGGGGTCGAGCTCGCCCACGGGCACGATGAACTCTGCCTCGGCGATGACGAGGTCGGCCGCGGTGGCCATGGCGCGATTGAAGTTCTGTTCGGTCATGCGATAGACGAGATTGCCTGCCGTGTCGGCTTTCCAGGCGCGGATCAGCGCCACATCGCCGCGCAGGGCCGGCTGAAAGACCTGCTCGATGCCATTGATCTGCCGGATCTCCCGCCCATCAGCCAGGACAGTGCCTGCGGCCGTAGGCGTGAAAAAGCCGCCGAGTCCCGCGCCGCCGGCGCGCAACGCCTCGGCCAGCGTGCCCTGAGGGATCAGCTCGACCTCCATCGCGCCAGACTGGGCCGCCTCCACCGCTTCCCGGTTGCTGGTGAAGTAAGAGCCAATTGCCTTCTTGATCTGTCCGTTGCGCAGCAGGCGGCCGCCGCCCAGCCCCGCTTCTCCCACGTTGTTGGCGATGTAGGTGAGGTCCCGCACATCGCGCTCGGCCAGGGCATGGAGCAGGTGGACCGGGTTGCCTGTCATGCCGAAGCCGCCGACGAGGATCGTCGCGCCGCTTTCGACTTGCTTTGCGGCATCAGTCGAGGAAATGATCGGCGTCTGTTTCATCAGATAAAGGGCCTTTCTACCTGCTGGCAAAAATGACGTTAAAATTTCGGGGAGATTGACAAGCGCACCGCATCCGGTGCCATAATGACACCACGAGCGTTGACTTACGAGTTCGCTTTGTGATTGATACGAACATTCTCTTCGAAGGCCTAACTACGCAGGGAAGCACCTGGAATGTCAGAGATTTCTTGCTTGCACAACAGTCGATCGGGTTGCCCGTATTCGCGCCTGTCGACGCCATCCATTTACTGAATGAGTTCTGAATCACTGGAGCGACAAAGTGAGTAGACTGACCGTACGACTGCCACAATCCTTGCATATGCAATTGGCTGACTTAGCCACACGCGAAGGCGTATCGCTCAATCAGTATATCGTTTACGCGCTTTCGCGTCAGGCGACCATGGCCTACACGATTGAACCGGTTGCTGAGCGCGCCGTTCAAGAGCAAGAGATTGCCTACGCCGCGCTGCTCCAGTCGCTGGGAACAGCGACATTCGCTGAAATTGAGCAAGTTCTGGCTGAACGTGAGTCCGTCGAGCCAGAAGCCGGGCTGACTGCCGAAATGGTGCAACGGCTCCAAGAGCAAATCGCACAACGCAAAGCCGAGGCATAGTGCATCAGTCGACAAGTTCTACGATCGTCGCCTCACCCTGTCCAACCCCAACACAGAGCGCGGCCAGGCCATAGCGCATGCGTTCCCCCTCAGTTGCCCGCCGCTGCATCTCATGGATTAGCGTCGTGAGGATGCGCGCGCCGGAGCAGCCCAGGGGATGGCCAAGCGCAATCGCGCCGCCGTTGACGTTCGTGATCGCCTCGCTCAACCCCAACTCGCGCAGCACCGCAATGGCTTGAGCAGCAAAGGCCTCGTTGAGTTCAACCAGGTCGATGTCGGCGACGGTCAGCCCCGCCCGCGCCAGGGCCTTGCGCGACGCACTGATCGGCCCCAGCCCCATCACACGCGGATCGACGCCGGCGGCAGCCGAGCCCAGCCAGCGCGCCAGCGGCTTGATGCCCAAGGCGTCGGCTCGCGCCCGTGACATGAGCACCAGCGCACAGGCGCCGTCATTGAGGCCGCTGGCATTGCCTGCGGTCACGCTGCCGCCGGCCCGAAACGCGGGAGGCAGCGCCGCAAGTTGCTCCAGACTCGTCGCCAACTCGTAGCCGCCCTCAGCCTGTGCGATGCGCGGATGTTCGTCCGTCTCAAACAGCACGGGGTCGCCGCGGCGCTGGGGAATGGAGACGCCAACAAGTTCCTGGTCAAAATAGCCTTGGTTGATGGCATCGCAGGCGCGCTGCTGGCTCTGCAAGGCAAAGCAATCCTGCTCTGCGCGCGTGATTTCGCCGCCGGCGATCTCCCCGCGCTGGCTCATCTCAACAATATTCTCGGCCGTCTCCCCCATGGCTTCCAGGGGAAAGAGGGCCTCCATAGCCGGATTGGGATAGCGCCAGCCCAGCGTTGTGTCCCATGCCGTGACGTTGCCCGAGGGGCCAAAGCCGGTCGGATTCTTGGGCTGGGAGTAAGGCGCGCGCGTCATGCTCTCCACACCGCCCGCCACAAAGATGTCGCCTTCGCCGGCCAGAATGGCCCGCGCCGCCTGATTGACGGCGTTGAGTCCGCTGGCGCAGAGGCGATTGAGCGTGACGCCGGCCACGTGATGGGGCAACCCGGCCAGCAGCAGCGCCATGCGCGCGATGTTACGGTTGTCCTCGCCGGCCTGATTGGCGCAGCCGAGATAGACCTCCTCGATCTCTGCCGGATCGACGCCGGCGCGGGCCACGGCTTCGCGTATGACGAGCGCGGCCAGGTCATCCGACCGCACGTCGGCCAACGCGCCGCGGATGCGGCCGATGGGCGTGCGTACTGCGCTGACGATCACGACTTCATTCATGGTAAAGGGCCTCTTCACAGCTGCATAAGCAAGCCGGATTTCCAGCAGAAACCCGGCTTGTCATGCAGTCATGTTGTTTACTCGTCCGGGCGGCTAGGCGTCCAGTACCTCATACATATCGTGGACGTCATCGCCGCGGAAGCGCGCCACCTTGTTGGTCGGTGCCAGCGGTTCGGAGTAGAAGAATTCGGGCAGGTCATCATCCTTGTCGGTGAAGCCGGCCTGGCGGTTGAACTCATTCTCCAGCTTGAGCGTTTCGCGCCCCAATTCCATGAAGAAGGACGAGTCCAGCTCGGTCCCGACAGCATTGTTAAAGGATTGGGCAATGAAGTCAAGCGCTTCATTGGTGACCGTACGGCCAAAAAGACAGAAGCCGATAGAGTCGGTGGCCGCAGCGCCGATTTGCGCATCCAGGCTGACGGCCAGCAACTCGTCGAGCGGTTTGCCCTCCGAATCGAAACGGGGGGCATTGCCCGCCGTGTGGTCGGCGCCCTGCGCGGTGGCCATCATGGAGATACCGGTCACTTCGATCACCCGGGGGTCGTAGGCGCTGATGGCCTGCTTCTTGATGACCGGCACCCGGGCCAGACCGTAGTGCTCGCCAACGCGTGCCGTGCCCTGGGCCCAGAGCCGACCTTGCTCGGTACCTTCGCGCATCTCCTTCAGCGCCCGAACCATGAAGTCAACATCGCCAAAGGACGCCAGCCCCGCTTCCATGAGCACTGCCAGCGTTGCGCCTGCCTCAATCGTGTCGATACCCAGATCGTTGGCGATGTGATTGAGTGCGGCCAGATGGTCCGGGTCTTCGATGCCGCAGTTGGTGCCCAGCAGCCCCAGCGTCTCGTATTCGACGGGCGAGGTCACTTCGTTGCCGTCGGCGTCGGCATAGACGTTGCTACATTGAATCGTACAGCCGGGCATACAGGCGTGGGTGTGCTGACCGCCCCGCTCAATGTTCTGCTCACGGATGTAGTCGCCGCCCATCTTAAAGGCGCCGTCTGTGGTGTCGACCAGCTGGCCGGCGCTGAAGTTGCGCACGGGCAAACCGCCGATATGGTTCGTGAAATCGCCCATGCCCATGGTGCCGACCGCCGCGTAGAAGTTCGTGACGACAGGATCATTCTGCAACTTCTGGGCATAGGTGCGCACATCGCTGAGCACCGACTTGCGGTCATAGAGCGCCGGCATCTTGACCAGGTCGGCCACGATCGCCTTGACCTTCTTGGTGCCCATCACTGCGCCCACGCCACCGCGTGCAGCCAAACGCGAGGGGCGGCGGTCGTTGTCACTGAAAGCAATGCCCGCCAGCAATCCCTCATACTCTCCAACGGGACCGCAGAGGGCCAGGCTGACGCGTTTGCCATACTGTTCATGCAAAAGGGCTGCGGCTTCGTAGTTGCCCTTGCCCAGATAGGGTTCCGCCGAATCAAAGGTGATGGCGCCGTCCTTGTGCAGGTGAATGACTACCCACTCGTCGGCGACGCCATGCAGTGTGAAGCCCGAAATGCCCAACTGGCCCAATGCGTAGCTAAAGGTGCCGCCACCGTTGGCTTCTTTGATGCCCCCCGTCAGTGGGCTCTTGCAGCCGACGCTGGTGCGATTGGCATTGGAGTAGCTTGTTCCGGCCATGGGTCCGGCCGAAAAGATAAGGGGATTCTCGGCCGACAGGGGATCGACCGTGGCGACGCCCATCTCAAGCAGCGTCTTGGCAATCAAGTAGCGTCCAATCTTGACCAGTTCTTCCCCCTGCTGGGGCTGGCGCTCAATCGAATGATCGCCCAGGTTGATGTGCAGGTAAGTGCGCTCGATCATCGTTCTCTCTCTCGCTTGTCGATTCGTACGGTCCAGGGAAATGTGCCCTTGGTGATTGTCCGCAAATAACGTAGCGGTTTCACCTTCCTGGAAGCTGTGCAGCGAAACGGGCAGTTACGCGGAGAGCTTCCAGGAAGGTTGCTCACTTGATTCCGGACAGTCACTTGGGGCGGGTAAGCCTCTTCATGATAAGCAAATACGCATCTATCTCGCAGCGCGTTTTGCAAACTGTCAATCGTCTGGCTTTCTATCTGCCGATACTATAACACAGAGAAAATTTTGCGGCACGGTTTTGACCGCAACCTCCTGGTTTGCTAGAATCATGCACTTACCGTCGGCACAGCAGACCGGCGGTTGATTGAAGGAGCAGAGCGCATGACCATCCAAAACGTAACCATTATTGGCGGCGGCCTGGCGGGCAGTGAAGCGGCCTGGCAGCTCGCCAACCGCGGCATGTCCGTCCAGCTCTACGAAATGCGCCCCGTCCGGCCTACCGACGCCCACATCACTGACCGGCTGGCCGAATTGGTCTGCAGCAACTCCATGGGCAGCACCATGACCGACCGCGCCCTGGGCATCCTCAAGAACGAAATGCTCAGCATGGGCAGCCTGATCATCAAGACCGCCTTCCGCCATGCGCTGCCCGCGGGCAGCGCGTTGGCCGTCAGCCGCGAAGACTTCGCCGAAGACATCACGGCCGCGTTGAGCGAGCACCCCAATATTACCATTCGGCGCGAAGAGGCGACGGACATTCCCGCGGGCCCCACGATCCTCGCCACTGGCCCGCTGACCAGCGCCGCGCTCACTGCCCAAATCCAGGCATTGACGGGCCAGCAACATCTCTATTTCTATGACGCCATGGCGCCCATTGTCATGGCCGAAAGCATCGACATGTCCATCGCCTTTCGTCAGAGTCGCTATGATCGCAGCAGCGGGACGGGAGAGGATGAAGGCGACTACATCAATTGTCCGCTGAACCAGGAAGAGTATGAAGCCTTTGTCGAGGCGATTTTGGCGGCGCCCAAGCTCGAACTGAAGGGCGCGGACAAAGAGCTAGAGCGTTATTTCGAAGGCTGCATGCCCATCGAAGCGCTGGCAGCCCGCGGCATGAAATCGTTGGCCTTTGGGCCCATGCGCCCGGTTGGCTTGCGCGATCCGCGCACGGGGCGGCGGCCACACGCTGTCGTCCAGCTGCGGCAGGACAACGTGGCCGGCACGCTCTACAATATGGTCGGCTTCCAGACCAACATGCGCTGGGGCGCCCAGGCCGAGGCGTTGCAGATGATTCCGGGGCTGCAGGAGGCCGAGTTTGTGCGCCTGGGCCAGATGCACCGCAACACCTTTATCAACAGCCCCACGCTCCTGCGCGAGACGCTGCAGTTCCGCACGCGCGACGACCTCTTTTTCGCCGGCCAGATCACGGGCACCGAAGGCTATGTAGGCAGCACCATGGGCGGCCTCCTGGCGGGCATCAACATGGCGCGGCGCTTGCAGGGCGAGGCCCTGCTCAGCCCGCCGCGGGCGTCGATGATGGGAGCACTGCTCTACTACATCACCCATGCCGAGCCCAAGGACTTCCAGCCCATGAAGGCCAATATGGGCATCTTGCCGGAGCTGGAGGATCCTGTGCGCAACAAGCGCGCCCGCTACGCCGCCTATGCGGCGCGGGCCGAAGCAGCAATGGCAGACTATTTGCGGGCGATGGATTTCACGCCGCTGGAACGCTCATCGATGGCGGACTATCTACCCGCGGCTGAGATTCTCATCGAAAATGCAGAGTAAAGAACAAAAAAACGGTTAATGGGCGCTGATCCCATTAACCGTTTTCCATTCTCTATTCTTCATCAAGCATTTCTATTCGGCCGGCTCAGCAAACCCAAGCTCAATATTGGTGTCGATCAAGCGCTGTTCCAGCGTTTCGCTGTCGCCAAAGTAAGCGCGGCTGTAGGTTTCACCGTCATATTCACCCGAGTAGAGCCAGCGTTTGGTATAGGTAAGCAGGGTCAGCGCGCCAGTCTTCACATCGTGACAGGTGGAGCCTTCGTAGATGGTGGTCCAGCCGTCCCCTTCGTCGATTTCCACATCGCGCGGCTCGGAGCACCAGACGATCACGCCCAGTTCATCGTCATATTTATAGACGCCATTGGCTTCCCCCGGCTCGGCGCCCAGCCAATAGCCATAGAGAAAATTCTCGGCAAAGTCGCCGGTGCGCTCACGACCGGTTACGGGGTCGACCTCAAAGATCCAGCTGTCGGTGGCAAAGCAGGCATCGTCCCAAACCACTTCATGGGCGACTTGGAGAAATTGCAGGTTGGTCGAGTCGGCTTGGGCCGTCACTGTCGCCTGGCAGGCGTCGACCGCACAGCGCTCCTCTGCGCCACAGGCCCAGTCCACGCTCCAGGTCGCCTCCAGGCCCTCCGGCATGAGCGGGGCTACGTCCTCGGCAATGGCCACGTTAGAGAAGTTTGTCCCATCGCCCGGCGACACGACCTGGGCAGAGACCCACGCCTCAATCGGCTGGCCATCAGGGCTGGCCAGCGGCGAGACACAGCAAACCTCGTACCAAGCGCTGTCTTCACTCTGACTGAGCACCTCAAACGTCGTCCCCGGATTGCCTTTACCAACGATTTCGGCCTCCAAATCGGGGGCGCTGCGCATATTGGCACGCGCGCCCTGGGTGGCGACAATCACGTAAGCTTTCTCTTCTTCGGCGTCAGCGTCTGCAGCATCTTCCGCCGTTGCCTCAGCATCAGCTTCCTCAGCAGCCGGATCTTCTTCCGTGATCTCGACGTAATCATCGAGCGAATCGATGTAGTCGCTTTCAATGGCCGCCGCGGGCGCGGCCGGGGTCGCACTCTGCGAGACGCCGCTGGTGCTACAGCCGGCAACCAGCAGTAGAGCGGCAAGGGCCAGCAATACGACGACAGCGCGGTTGGACGAGATACGGGCGGAACGTTTGTCGCGGGTAGGGAAAAGAGTCATGGACGTTTCATTCAGATAGTGGCGTCTTGGTCACAAAAAAACAAGACCAGGGCCTAGTTGACATGGCACTCAAACGAGCCTAACTATAGCATGGGTGTAGCGGCTTGCCCAAAGCGGCGCCCGACAAATCACGCACCTTTGCGCACTTGCGCCTGGCTAGATCTGGAGCAATAGATTCTCCAACAGGCCCATCTCGTCGAGTCCTTCGTAGGCATAGGTCCGCACAAGATAGTTTTCGTCATTCAAGTACTGGAACATGACCCCGGCTGCTGCCAGGGTCGCACTCTTGCGCAATGCGGCCATGGCACGTGACCGCGCGCCTTCATGCTCACCGCGCAGCACGTCGACCAGGACAGGCACGGCCGCATCGCCACACATGGCCAGGGCATCAGCCCCCGCCTGGCGGACAAAGCCTTCCTCATCTTGCAGCAGATTGGCAACAAGCGGCAGGGCAACGGGGGCAGCCGGATCGCGTTGGGCGATGTGAGCAAGAGCCAGTGCAGCGGTCGCACGCTCCGCCGCATCATCATCCGCCAGACATGCGGTCAAAACAGGCAGCGCAGCGGCTGATCCGCATGAGGCCAGGGCCCGGGTCATCCACCAGCGTTCTTCTTCGTCCGGTGCGGCAGCCAGCCGCGCCAGAATGAACGGCTCATCTGCCGGAGCAAGTTGGACCGCGGCATTTTCGGCCGCGGTTTCATCGTCTGCGGCGACCGCGCGCAGAAATGTGTCGAGGGCCGATCTCATGGGGCCTGCACCTCTTCTTTTTGTTCTTTTTGATTGGAAATGCAGACGTTGCGGTGCAGCGCCTGCACGGAAGTCTGTATGGCGGCGAGGTTATGCGTGAACATGGAGGAATTGTAACATCATCATCGCTACTGGACACGGCACGGCAGGTCGTATAGGTTCACCCAGTCGTAAACCAGTTCGGCGATTTCGTCACGGGCGCCGCCAACCAGACCGGTGTTGCCAGCGGGTAGCGCCAGGTCGGAGACGCCGTAGAGCAGTTCGTCATTGCTAAAGAAATTCAGGGTTCGTCCATCGTCCATAAGAGAGAGTTTGTTGGCCTGACCCGCCGGGTTGAGCGCGGGCGACTCAGTCCACGGCTGGAGCGTCACCCACTCGCCGTCGAGTTGCAGCACAACGCGATAGCTGCCGCTGCCGTCGACCACGAACATGTAGAAGCTGCGCGTGTTCTGAAAACGCCCCAGGAGCCCGGTGTAGGCCGTGGGCGACTCACCGGCGATTGCAGTGCTCGTTTCAACTCGATAAGGACCAAGACAAGCCTTGCCCAGTACGCTCCACGTCATGTTATCGGGCCAGATGCGCATGCGATAGACGCCCGCATCGCGATCAGTCCAGATTTGGTACTGATTGGGCATGGACTCCTCGTCCAGCCCGGCCGCGGCTGCCGTAAAATCGACTTCGATCAAACGCCGATAGACGCCTTCATCTTCCAAATCATAGGTGACAAAGGCTGAGGAAGCGCCGCCGCCGCCCCAGGTATCGTTAAGATCGGCCTGGATCTCGGCCCAACTGAGCGGCCAATCCAGCATGCGGCCGAGCAGCAGCAAGAGCGTAGCCAGCGCCAACGCCGAGAGCAGCAGCGCCAGCCAGCGCAAACGCCACTGGGGAATGTCATCATCCGGCGGGCGCTGCACTTCAGCTCTGGCCGTGGGTCGGGATGGGTCCAACCCGATTGCGGCGCGCTTCTCCGCGCTCATGGTGCGTGTGGTCTGGCCCGGCTGGCTGGAGACATCCGTGCCCGTGATCGTGGTGGTTTCAACGACGGTCGAACGCTCGACAGTCGTTTCATCATGCTGAGCCATGAGGACTCCAGGGGCTGAGGTTGATGAGCAGGCAGAGTTTGCTAAGGCTAGCAACATAACATAACAAACACCACATAACATAACACAGCCTGTGCATCTACGGCAAGCCCATTATAGCATCTTGCGTGGAATCCTGGCAGCAAGCCGTCCTGGTTTCGACAGGTTCAACCGGCGCTGGCTCCATAGGTTCTATCGTTATGGGCCATGCCCCCGATACGAATCCACAAGGGGTGGCCATTGCGATTCCACGCCGCCAATCATGATTGGTCCGACAATGGCTGTCTCATCATTCCCGACTTCATCCACAAGCTCAACAAAGACGAACCAGCGCTGGCCGTTGCTGACCGATGACGTTTTGTTCGGTATTCCCCGCCTCGTCTACACTTCGCACGGTGGCAGACGCTGAACAGGTTTATTTCCGCCTACTGGGGCGGGGTCAGTTCAGTCCAGAATTCGGCTAGATAGCCTTGGGCATCGGCGGTGAAGAGTTGCCCGATTACTGTAGGCGTTTCGCCGTCGCACTGCCAGGAATAGACCGTCGCACGCCCGGTCACCGCGGCAGGAATGGCATCGGCATTGGCATTCGCTTGGCAGAATTCGGTCATGGCGTCGGTTGGCGTGTCCGACAGGTCGGCCTTTTCGCCGCAGGGCAGATTGGCGCCCACCACGCAAACCCAAACATTGCCGTCCATGCAGCGCCACTGAGCCGCCTGTTGGATGGCTTCCGGCGCATCGGCCGAGATCAGATCCTGGGCAATCATGCCCTGGATAATCGCATCAGGCAGTTGACCGTCAACCGCTTCACCGGCCGGCGTGTCGTCGGTACCAGCGGAAGCGCAATAGGCAAAGGGATCACTCTCCGCTGCCGGCGTGGATTGATCGCCGGATGGGGCGGTCTGACCGCAGGTTCCGTTGTAGTAATCCCACACGTTGCAGCTTTGGCCATCGGGCAGCGTACACGTCCCGTCCTCTTCGCCCGACGCCGTTGTGGTCGATTCGTCGGCCTGATATTCGCCGCCGGTGATGGCGCAGTAGCGCGCCGCGTCCGTGGCAAAGCCGGTCACTTTCAGTCCGCCAGCGGGACACTCGCCCCGGAACAGCGCCCACTCTTCGCATTGAAGATTGTCCTCAAAATAGCACACCCCGAATTCACCGCCGTCGCCCCGCGTCTCGATGGTCAGCGTGCCGCCCTGTTCGGTGCAGTTTACCGAAGCGGGATTGGCAAGTTGCGGCGCGGATGTCGCGTCAGGCGCCGCGGTAGCTTCCGCGGGGGGCGCGACCGGCGTCACGGCTGTGCATGCTGTCAGCAAGACGCCGACGCAAAGCAGGCCAAGCCACATCAATACTGGAAAGCGCTTTTGTCGCATCAGATCACTCCTTCAGTCATTTTCGCTGGAGAACGCCAGAGAGACACCCAGTGTATCACTCGGCTGTAGCATATCATGCTCGGTAACAACGCGGCGACCCTCAATCAACCATCAGCTTATCCGCCTGCGCCGCAAAGGGACGGTCGATCAGCAATTCGACATTGCGGTCGCCCGGCGCGCCGATCTGAAAATCGATCAGAAAATCTGGATCGTTGACGCTCAACTCGCGGCTGATCGAAGCCAGCCCCAAGCGGTCCAGGCGCGCCGGGTCGGTCTCCGGCGGCGCAAAATGATCGATGAGCACGCCAAAGATCGAGAGCGTGCCGTCCTGATTGTCCACAATCTCAATCGTACGCGCCTGTTGGGGAAAGTCGATGTGGGAAGCAGTGTTGATTTCCCAGAAGCCGCTCTTCAGCGGCGCGGTCGATCGGAAGCTGCGGTGGGGCCAGACTCGGTTGACGTGACTATGACCGTTGACCCAGAGAATGACATTGGGGTAACGCAGCAACAGTTGCTCGATCTCGTCTGCCAGCACCTTGTCCGGGTCGGGATCGCCGGGCAGTGACGTGTCATTGTCCAGCGTGAGCAGGTTGTGATGGCTAAAGAGCACAATCAAGCGGTCGGCATTGGCAGTTGTCGTGATCTGATGGCTCGTGTCAAGGTATTGGCTGCTGTATGCCTGCAGCTGGGACTCCAGCCAGTCGGCCTGAATCGTGCCGATCGAGCCGCTGTCCTTGCCGCTCTGGTTGACCGTGTCGAGCATGATGCCGACAATCTCCGGGCTCATAGTAAAGGTGTAGTAGAGCGTGTTGTTCACCAGGTTGTCTTCGCTAAAGCCATGACCTACGGGCCCCGGACTGGCCGGCGAATCCAGGTGCATCTGCAAGAATTCTTCGGTCAGATATTGGGTGCGTTGGGGGTTGGCGGGCACCGGTCGTTTTAAGGTGCCGGTGTAAATCTGTGTCACGCAGGCCTCTGTGGGGAATCCGAGGCAGCCTTCAAACGCTTCGATATCCATTCCGTCTGGTACATCGAGGAACATCTGCGAACCGTAGTCAGGGATCGTACCGGTCCCCACAGGATTCCAGTAAAGTTCCAAGTCCTCCTCCACTGCCCGAAAATAGCCAAAGACGGCAGAATCGTGGTTGCCGTGGGCCGAATACCAGGGGACGTCCAGGCCAGTCGCTTCAAAATTGGTCGTCGCGGCCTTCAGCAAGCCCGGATATTCCGGAAAACCGTATTCCCGCTTGAAGAGATCTGGCTGAATGCCCGCTGGCGGCGGATCCGGATGGTAGTATTGATCATAGAGCGCTTCATGACCGGGCAAAATGAAGCTGTCCTGCACGCCCACATAGCCCTCGCCGGAGCTGTCGGTAGTGATCAATCCCCCATCCAGCACATTTATATAGTTTTGTAGCTCGTTCATCTGGCGGCCGTCGCCATTGTCGCCGGTGGAGATGGCAAATGCAAGCGGGTCACGGGTAATAGGGCCGCGGTCCAAGGCGTTAATCTGCTGCACCATTGAATCGGCCACGTGGAGCGTCAGCGCATCCTGATTGCGGTAGTCGGTTCGATAGGGCACACCAAACTTGCGCGCAAAGGGAATCCGCTCGGGACTTTGAGCGTCGATGATGTGCACGTCGGTCAGGTGGACAAAGCTGACGAGCGGCGTGCGCTGCTTGAAGCGCGAGAGACCTGCGCGCGCCATATCCTGACGAACGATTAATGGCCAACCTTGCTGGAATTCCAGCCTGCGATAGCCGTTGTCAGGCAATGCGGATTCGCGGATGCCGATCGATTGGCTCAGCGTGGTTCCTTGGAAAGAACTCGTTTGGGACAAGCGCATTACGCTGCCCGGGTCGGCACTGCCCAGCAGCATGAAGCCGGGGAGTGTCATCAGTATCGCAGTCCCCAGGGCCAAAAATACCGTGGGCCGATTGGACTGAAGCGGTCGTTTGACCCGCGCTTGCGCGCTGCGAAAAATGCGGCTAAGAATCGTACGGTCGTGTTGCATTGTGGGGGTCCCCTATCCCTAATGAATCGAATTAGCGTCATACATGGACACCGCAACCGGACCGATTGGTCATTACACCTTCCTTATGCCGTGCGTTCCCTATCACCGGCTTATTGCATCCTGCCGGATGATGGGCAGATAGAGCGGCGGACAGGAGACGCTGACGGTCGTGGACGCCTCCACCCAGTTCTTCTGCCCGGCATGGGCGACGAGCACCAGCTCTTGGATGCCGCAACTCGTTGATTGGTACGGAATGCTGACCATGTAGCTGCTATCGCTGCGAATATGGGGGAGAATCTCCATATCATAGGCGGTGACGTTGCTGCTGCTGTCTTCAAACATGAGAACAGTAGCGCCTTCCACTGCGCCACCGACCTCTCCCCAAGTTCGGACGTCCGTCATCGCCTTCGGACCTGGTCAAGTCCTGCGTTGTTGTTCGTTCTTCACTCCCGGCTTAGCGTGTCGTCTTGCTGCACAATGAGCGGCATGTACCACTGCGGCACCACACAGGGGACCTCGATGCTGGTAGTTGCCTCCGCCCGGATAACGCTACTGCCACGGGCAATGATGACCAGTTCCTTGGTGCCGCAGGAAATCGGCCGGTACGGAATGCTGACGCGGAAGCTGCTGTCGCCACGGATGTGGGGGATCACTTCGACGTCATACGCTGTAGGGGCCTGGTCGACCTTGCCCTCGTAGAATAAGATCGAAGCGCCTTCGGTGGCACCGCTGAGGGAGGTGACATCGGCCATGATGAGCAAACGCTCCTCCGGCGCAATCGGACCCGTGGCGCCTTCACTGCGCACAACCATCATGTCGTCAATTCGGAGTTCGCCCAGTTGTGCGCGCGGAGCACCATCCGACTCGCTTGCCGTCTGCTGCGACCCGATGTAGAACGGCTGATGCAAGTAGCCCACATTGTTGCTAAACGACGTCGTCTTGGGATCACCATTGCTGCCGGTGACGGTCACTTCTTCCAGCGGCACGTCACCAATGGCGTTCAGCGTGCCGGGAATCGCGGAGAGACCATGATAAGGGAGTTCCTGAACAAGCTGACCACTCTCGTCTTCGGCCCAGACGACCACCCAGAAAATGAAATATTTATCGGCCATATCGGCCGTCGCTTCAAAGGACGTCAAGGCGACCGCCCAATTTTGTCCGTCCGGCGAAGTGTCGGTGCTGAAGGGTGGCAGCGGGTCCAACGTCTCTTCAGCAATGAGCACGTTAGTGCCATTGACGGGCACGGTCCCATCGATCTCCTGCCGATAAAAGCGCACATGGACTTTGCTGGTGCTGGCCATCTCCTTCAGGCTGTAGTTGTAGACCCGTGCCTGCAACACGATCTCATCACCCACATCCCCGGTTGCCCGCTGTGGTCCGTCCGCCTCATCCACCGTCACGAAGAGACCGCGCATCTGATAGAACTCGCTGTTCCATAGATCATCTGGCTCCGGGTCATTTAAGGTCACACAGTTGACCGTCGACGTACCAGCCTGCAGACAGTTCAGCGCGCCCTGGATATTGACGTTTGAGCCGGATGTCTTCGCCCAGCGCTGTGGATGATTGAGCGCGATATCGATGTGCTGGTTGTAGGGACTCCCCGCCCACCATGAGCCCGAGTACGTATAGAGCGGATTTGCAATGAAGGCTGTGTGGATCGGGCCGGTGGTCTGTAGGGTGGCGCTCATGGGAATCGACTGCACGGTGCCAGTCGGCACGGTCAGCCCGAAAATGTACGGCTCCACCAGGTATTGATAGAGGCCCGGTTGGCGGAAAGAACGTGGTTTGAAAATCTTCACACCGGTCGAGCTGCCAATTGTTGCCTGGGTCACGTTGAGGCTCGAGGCCGAACTGCTCGAATTGTAGCCAAACGATCCCGATACCTGGACACCGCTTCCCGCTAGTTGCTCGAGTTTGGGCGGGCCGACCGTAATCGAGTTGTCGGTCTTGAACGAGTGAGTGCGAACGGATCCGGTGGTGGTCTCAGTAATGCTGCTTGTCGCCCAGTCGGCAAACGCTGAATTGGGCGAATCATCGGTGAAGTAGCCGGCCGGCGGTTTGCTGAGCAGGAGTAACCCTTCATGGCGATCCTGCAGCTGGGCGTACGAACTCGGATAGGAGAAGACCTGCCCCGGTTCATGTACCGGTTGGTACCATTCGGCCCGTGGGCCGCTAATCGAAATGGATTCAGTATTGCTGGGGCCGGAATATTGGACGTAGAGCGGTTCTTCTTCACTCGGCGTGCAGTTGGGTTGATCGCTGGGGCAGACCGTTTGGCCGAGTACCGGATAGTAGTAAATATTGAAGTCATAGGTGGTAAACCAGACCTGATCGCCAAAACCGGTATTCGTCGATGAGTCGAAGCTCTGGCTGCTGTAAGTATAGTTGTTCGTAGCCCTCGTGCGCGTCGTCTGTTGTGCCCAGGCCTGGGTGAATGAGCCAGACAGACTGGAGATGAAGGGAATCTTGACCTTGAACTTCTCGGAGGCCGATTCTGAATAGCCAAAAGAATTGCTTGTCGTGTTGGTATTGGAAGATTGATTGCTATTTTGGGTAGCGGTGTTGTACTGCGAGTAGTAGGTATTCGGTACCACGCCGAAGTTGACCGTAGCCGTCATCACCGCCGTACTCTCATCGGGTAAGATGAAGTCAACATGCATAGGCGGGTGCCCCAGGATGACCGAGGGGTCCATGTGCTGACTGACGCGGGCAATGGTCGGCGCGCTGACTCTGTCCGAACGTCCCCGAAGGTCTCCGGCCACAAGCCAATTCGTATCTTGTGGATCGATCGTCCGTCGTTCATTGAGCCCAAGGGAGCTCTCCAATGTGACGACGGCGCCCTGTTTTGGCGTATAGTCCGTGGGCGCCTCCACGCTGTAGATCGTAACCGAGCCGTCATCGAGCAGAACCGCATACTGCTGATTATAGTCAGAATTGCCGGCAGGATTTTCAGGCAACGTGGCAAAGTGACCCATCGCCAAGCCGTTCAGCCAGGTTGCACTACCCTGAACACAGGAGCCCTGACTTTTTTGGCTCGTCTTGGCACTGATCGTCTTGTCTTCAAAGGTGACGACACCGGTAATCAGGTAACGTCTGGTGCTGTTTGTACAATTCGCAGCGTCAGCCCCGCTGGCAGCAAAAATGACTTGCTCATTCGGACCGAACCAGTCCAGTCTTCCTGCTTCGGCTAGTATGTTGGAGGGACCCGGTGCCGGCATCGTTCCGGCGACCTCATCAACCGGACTACCCGCTGCAATGGCCCAATCAGACGTGAATTGGTACCACCGCGCACGCACGGTGGTGTTGTTGGGCGTATCGTCCGTAGCATAGACAAGCACTAGCCCATCCCCCTCGACCGCAACGTCAAAGCGACCACCTACAGGAACAATTGGCCCATTACTATTCGGCGGTCTGACGATAGGATTCGCCTGCGACTGCTGTGGGTCGAGGAGAATTTGCAGTTCTGCGGCGTCACTGCAGATCGTGTTCTGGACTGCGCCGGGGCAGACAGTGGCAAAGCGGACTGTGAAGCCCTGGTCTATCCAGGCGACATCCATCAGTCCGTCGTGATTGAAATCGCCGGTTGTCGGATCGGTAAAGAGGCTCTCATACTCGGTAGAGGGCAACGCAGTAGCTGGCCCAATCTTCATGCCATCATTGATATTCGTTACATCCTTGGCCGTTGCCGCAACCACTTCGCTGTTGCTCATGATGAAGAGATCGTCAAGGCCGTCGCGGTTGAAATCCGCCTTGGCCAGGGCGGTATTGATTGCCGACAGAGAAAAGGCCGTTGGAATGTTGACCGGGGATATGGTGCTTTGAATGTACAACGCCATGTTTGGCTCGCCATTTGATGCAGAACAGTTGCTACCGGTTGCATTTGCGCCATAAGGCGACAGCGTGATGATCACATCATAGCCCAGCGCAAAAAACCGACCGATCCGAGTCTGCTGGGGCTGGCGACCGGCGGTAAAGGGCAGCAAACAGGTTGGGGTGTCCACCTCCAGGACACTTTGGCTGCTGATCGTCTCATTCTCCGTCTCGAGGATGTAGTTGAGCACGTCCGACTGCGTGTTGCTGTTTAACGGTTTGGTGCGCGATATGAGGAGATCGTCAACCGTATTGAGCTCGTACTCTCCCATGAGCGGATCGTCAATGTTGTCAAAATCGGGATCCTGGGCATAGGCGGAGCCGATGAACAGACTCAAAGCCATCACGGTTCCCATGAGTGCGAGCAGCGCCGAAATGACGGGATGGCGGCGCAAGGATTTCGAGTTGTTCATTACATTCTTTCCTTTTGTGTGTGAATGTAAGCCACCGAATGAAGATGATGAATCGGTCACCTTGATCTTCTGGGGCCTGTTAACATTTCGCCAGTGGCGGCTGGCCGTCATTGGCGCTTTGCGCTCGTTGTACGATCAAACTTACTCTGCCGCCAAAAGGTCGCTTGCCGCAGAAGCAATCTCCAGCTTCCAGTTCTCAATCGGCGTACCGTCCAAATTGAGACGACTGGACAGGTAGTGCAACCGCTCAGCACTAGCGCCGTCCGCAGCCATGAAGCGCTCCATGAGATAGAAGGGTGGAATCGACTGATAGTAGAGCCGGGCAATCACCTGGCTGCCGGTCAAATCCTCCATTGCCGACGGCAGCGTGATCTGGTAAGTCACGATGTCGGAGCCGGTGCCATCCTGGAACCCACGATCGTCGACCACATTGCCCTTGGGCGCCGTGGCGATGACGTATTTTTCGCCCCATTCAGGATCGGCGGCGAAGCCGGGCGGGCCTTCGGGCGTCCAGCCCTTGGGCAGCAGACGGTTGTCCTTGATCGTGGTGGCCTGGGCCACAAAGCTGGTGGTGAAGAGGTTCTCGGGGTTCTTCACCAGTTCCTGATAGATCAACACCTGATCTTCATCGGTGATGGTTTCGTAGTGGGGCTCATAGGCCTGTTCACAGGTCGTGGGATCTGCGGCACATGCTGCCGGATTGAGAATCGTCAAGAACTCTGACGGCAGCGGCGTGCCGTTGCCGTCGACGATCACGCCCAGTGAATTGGTGCGCCCGGAAGCCCAGTGGACCAGGTTGCTCTGATCGACGACCTGCAATTCAAGGAACGCACGCCGGAAACCCACCCCGGACGGGAAACGATGGCCGGTCAGGTTGGTCACCCTGACATCAACTTCGAGCTGTCCGTCATTTACTTCGACCCGTTCAATCTCGACCGTGGCCGATTCTTCCTTAGCCAGGCGGTTGCTGACTTCGATGGCCGTGGGCAAGCCGTTGTCCGATCCGGTCATAAAGTCGGTCTTGCGCACACCCAGCACATCGTCAAACTGATTGAACATCTCCAGGCCGAAGATGTTGATGCCGAGCAGCGTATGCCGGGCAAAGTCTTCGCGAATGGGCACGGTCACCTCCGCTTCCAGGGCGCGGTTGTCGGCTTCCGGGTAGGTCTGATCCTGGATGTTGGCAATCCGGAAGGCCAGCGCTTCGCCCTCGTATTCGTTGGGCATGTGGCAGTCTTGGCAGGTCTTGGGATCGCTGCCGCCGCCGAATTCGTCCTGGTAGGCGCTGTTCTGCCATTCGAGATAGGTGGTCTGTTCAAAGTCGCTGCCGACCTGATTGCCGTCGGCGTCGTAGATGGGCAAGTAGATGGTGTGACAGCTGGCGCAAATCTTGGACGATTTGATAGTTGCGTTGTATTCCGGCTTCATCCCCAGCGATGCAACCATGGGCAGTGTGGCCGGATCCTCGAACGGGCCAAAGATACGGCTGATGCCCGGCTCTTCTTCGCCCGGCGTCGAGACGGGGAACTGGCCGGTCATGATCTCGTGTAGCGGGGTTTCCTCGGTCACATCGATCTGATGGCAGACCGTGCAGGAGATGCCGTCACGCGCCAGCGCGCCATACTTGTGTAGAGGGTCCGTCGGGTCAACGACGTCCAGGATATCACGCGTGAAGTATTCGCCGGCGTCGTCAATGTGAAACTGTCGCTGGCCCATGACGCCGTGGCACTGGAAGCAGAGATTCTGAATGGTTTGCGGCAGGTCACCACTGCTGTGCATGGAGATCTCACTCTCCAGTTGGGCGTGGAAGATGGGATCGCGTCCGGCCAGCCCCATCATCGACCAGTTCCATTCGCCGTAGGGTGACAGATTGACCAGTTCCTGATCATCGGTAGCTGGAATGATCATGTTGGGTCCGAAGGGCAGATCCTGTCCACTATGGCAGGAGAGACATTGGTCCGAGGTGATGAACTGCTCGGGGCCGTCGGGACCGGCAACGACGTGGTCGTAGGTGACAGGCGGAATAGACGCCACTGCACCGGGCTCAACGGGTGCAATCATGTCGAAGAGGGCCAGGAACTCCGGATTGAGGTCGCGTGCCGGCTTTACCTCGGCCAAAGACGCCCCATCAACATCGGCAGCCAACGCATCGTGCTGTCCCGATGGCGTCTGCGCAGCGGACGGGTCGATCCACGAGTTGTCGACCCGGTAGGAAACGGGGTTCCCCGGTTCGCCAGCAATGTTGCGCAACGCGGAAAAGGTAAACTCGTTGGCGGCCGAGGCGTGACAGCGCACGCAGTACTGGCCAAATCCGGCATCAGGATAGTTGAACGGGTAAGCATTGCCGTCGACCGCCTCACCAGTGTCGTGATAGCCCCAGAACCAGCCATCCTTGGACGCACTGCTGTCGCGGATGATGTAGGTCCACATGCTCAACTGGGCGTTGATCTCATCATCCGTCAGATCGGCATATCGGGCAGCAGGCGGCGCATACATCTCCTTAATGATCATGGCGCCGTCCGGGATGACCCCGGTGCGGTCATTTTTGAGCCAGGCGTAGACCTCCGGCGAGTAGAAGATGCGCACGGCCGGATGGGTGCCGTAATAGGCGCCATCAATATACGCGCCGGTATCACGCACCCGTTTGTCCTCTGCCCAGCCCATCTCTTGATACGTTTTGCTCTCAAGAAAGTCGAACAGCAACGTTTCATATTCATCTAGGGGCAGCGTACTGGGCAAAGGCAGCGGGGAAAGCGTCTCATCCGCCTGGGCCAGCGCTGCCCCGCTGGCGCTATATCCTAATCCGATTGCGAATATAAGCAACCCGATCAACACGGACAAGTTGCGTAGACTCGATCGTTTCATGATTTCTCCATCCGAGATTGAGCATCTACAGTTGGTGCGGAAGGGGGAATACGTGACATCTCTTCGCTACAAGTCAGAGCAATCGGCCACTTGCTCACCAGATGGTTGAGCAAGTGGCCGGCGTCGCACGAAGTTGGCGGGCATCTGGCCGCGCTGCTGCGTGTTACGGTGTCACAATGTTAAAATCTGAGGGGAAGAGTTCCAGCAGGGAGAAGAATTCGATCACCCTGAGTACACTGCCGTCGATTTCGATTTTGCCGTCATCGATCGCAACCTGAATGTCGGTGTCACCCAGCAGGATCTGCCCCAACGTCTCGGAACTGATCGTGATCGTCGCCTCGGCGTCGGGCGACTGTTCGCCCTCGGTGTGGTTGACCACCGAGTTCTCCAACGTCGTGATGAACTTGTTCTGATCGTTCTCCGTCGGCTTGTCGGTGAAGACCCAGTTCAAGATGATCATCTTGCCGGCGGCTCGAGAAGCGTCCAGGTGAATGCCCAGGAAGTCGAACAGGGCCTCCAACTCAATGACCTTGAGCACTTCAAGGCCGCCCTTGTTGCTGGTGCCGGCATTCGGGTTCACGCCATTGCGCAACTCTTCCGCACCAGAGAGATAGAAGCCGCGCCACGGGCCGGATTCAGCCTGATAACCCATCTGCTCCAGGGTGTCGGCTTGGAGCAACTGCGCTTCCCGATTGGTCGGATCAGCGAAAACGACATGGTTGACGAGTTCGGCAACCCAGCGGTATTCGCCCCGGTCTAACGCGGCTTTGGCTTCGTCCAGCACCTTCTCGGCCCCGCCCATCATCTCCACATATTTGGTGCTGGACTCAACCGGCGGCAGCTTGTGCAGATTGGCCGGATTGCCGTCAAACCAGCCCAGGTAGAGGTCGTAAGTGGCCTTCACGTTGTGGCTCATCGTGCCGTAGTAGCCGCGGCTGGACCAGGTCTCCTGCTGCACCTCGGGCAACTCGATCATTTCGGCGATCTCGACGGGCACGTAGCCCTGATTGGCCAGATTCAGCGTCTGGTCGTTGATAAAGCGATACAGGTCGCGCTGAAGCTTGAGATGATCGACGACCTCGTCGTTGTCCCAAATCGGCCAGTGATGCATGTTGTAGAGCACTTCCACGTCGTCGCCCCAGCGATCCAGCGCTTCATTCAAATACTTGGACCAGGCGAGCGGATCGCGGACTTTGGCCCCGCGCAGGGAGTAGGTGTTGTGGAGCGTGTGGGTGGCATCCTCAGCGCCGTTGAGCGCCTTTAGTTCGGGGTTATACCAGAGCATTTCCGAAGGCGCTTCCGAATCGGGCGCCATCAGCCACTCGAAGGTCAGGCCGTCGATCACCGTAGAGCCGGTATCGTCATTGATGGTTACGGTCGGCGCCAGCAGACTCTGGGTGCCTTCGGAGATGGTCATGCCCAGGCCGGCGCCGATGCCCTGGCGCGGGCCGGGGGGAATGAGCGTGCCGTACATGTAGTTGGCGCGCCGTCCCATGACGTTACCGGCGTAGACATTCTCCTTGCTGGCCGCATCCAGAAACCCTTCTGGTGCGTAAACGGGCACGGTGCCGCCGTTGTAATCCTCCGAGATCACGCCCAGCACGCCGCCCCAATGATCGACATGGCTATGGGTATAGATGACTGCAACCACATCCTGCAGGGGTCGATTGGCGCGGTAAAGGGCTAGTGCGGCCGCCGCCGTTTCGACCGAAACCAGGGGATCGACCACGATCAAGCCGGTGTCGCCTTCAATGATCGTCATGTTAGAGAGGTCATAGTTGCGGACCTGATAGAGGCGATCCGTCACCTTAAAGAGCCCCCCAGTGTTGACAAGTTGCGACTGACGCCATAGGCTGGGGTTGGCCTCATCCGGCGCCGTCGATCCGTTCACGATGAAATCATATTTGGTCGGATCCCAAATGACGTCGCCGCTGCTATTGGTCACCGGCGCACTGGGCAGCGGTGCGATCAGGTCCCGGGCTACGTCGTCGTAGTCGGACGTGTCATCAAAGGGCAACTCGTCGTAAACGGCCTGATTGGCGGCCGTGGTGAAGGATGATGCTTCTTTGGGCTGAAGCAGCTCTGGCTCGGTAGTCTCTTCCTCCCCCGCAGTGATCGCCGGGAAGAAGAGAACGAAGTCGGCGCTACCATCCGGGGGGGCTTCCTGGGCATGCGAGCCGGTCGCAATACTGCCCAGGAGCAGCAGGCTCAGGACAAAGACGACAATCATCTTGTTCAGGGACCAATTTCGGCCAGCTTGTGACTTTTTCATTGAGACATCCTTTCGTCAAGGGACTTGGAACCTACCCAGCGTTAGTTGGAGTCGAGTGCGCCTGTTCATGCAGGAAGGCATAGAGTTCAGAAAGACGGCCAAAACGCACAACATCAGTGCGTGCTGCAGACTGGACGGATGCCCGCCATTCGGACTCTGCATCATCACGCCACAGCCGAATGAGATAGACCTGGTACGTTCGGCTATCGTCAAGACGTTGGTCTGGAATTTGGTTCTTTTCGGACATTACCTACTCCTGACCATGAAACACGAACGCCGTACGTGCGGCTGTCTTCGAATTACGGGTGCTGCGACCGGAAACTAGCGTGCAGTCATCGGCGAGGGTGAGCCCAAACCAGACAGCGTCACCCCTGATTCATTGAGCGGAGACGGCGCAACGCAGTAGCGCCAACTGCTATTGTTCTTGTAGTGATAGGTGGTACAATCGGCCGTAATCAACGGATCGTCAACGATCCATTGCCATGATAGACTAGGCGGCGTCATCAAAGCGTCATCAGGAACGCTTCTGGCTCTGGAGGTAGGTGCCTTCAATGCACGTCCAACTCAAATTTCTTGGTGCCTATGCCGTCTTGCTTGACGGTACGCCCGTCTCCTATTTTCGTAGCGACAAGGTGCGGGCCTTGCTTGCCTATTTGGCTCTGGAACCGCGTGCGCACAGTCGTCGTGCGCTTAGAACACTGCTATGGCCCGATGCACCGGCCAAGAGCAGCGCCAGAAATCTACGCACGGTAATTTACTATCTGCGTCAAAATCTTGATGCAGTTATCCCCGGCGCGGCAGACCAACTCGTGGAGGTTGACCACAATCAGCTGCGCCTTCGTCTAGAGGTTGAAGTAGACGTATTTGAATTTCAGGCGTTGCTCGCGCAGATCAGCGCACATGATCATGCAGACGAACGACACTGTGACCGCTGCCTCGGCAACCTGGAGGCCGCCGTCCAGCTCTATCGCGGTGAACTCTTCCCGAATCTGACGTTCATCGCCCGGCCGTTTGATGAATGGCTACTCTGGCAGCGTACGCTATTGGAGGACCAGGCCATTGAGACCATGGCCCGTCTGGCAGCGGCGTATCGGGCCAACGACAGACCGGGGGAGGCGATCGGTTTGTTGCGAGAGTTGCTGCAGATTGACCCTTTTCGTGAAGCGTCACACCGGTCTATGATGCAGTTGGAGGCAGAGCTCGGCAATCAGGAACGGGCCCTGGCTCAATACAATCATCTGCATGATCTGTTTCAGCGTGAGTTGGGGATCGGGCCAAGCGCCAAGACAATTATGCTAGCCAAAGAAATACAGGAAGCCAACGCCAGCCAGATCGCGGCAATAACTCCCAGGCAGTCCACCGGATCACTAGAGACGGACGAAGCGATAGCACAGTCCCCACACACGGTTGCTGCACCCTCTGTAGGAACCATCATCGAGCGCTCGTCGATGAAGCAAGCCGACGAAGCGCGCAAACAGTGGTACTTCGGCAGTGCGCCGCTTGGGTCGCCATTCTACGGACGGCAAGCCGACCGCGCAACGCTACAGCAATGGCTGGTCCACGACGGCTGCCAACTCATCTCCATCTTGGGCATGGGCGGTATCGGCAAGAGCACGTTGGCAGCTCACGTAATGGAACAGATAGCGCCCCAATATGACCTCGTCTTCTGGCGCTCATTGGTAAACGCGCCCCAATTGCCTGAGCTATTGTCCAGCGTACTGAACTTTCTGGAAGACGACTCACTGGCAGAATTGCCCAGTGATCTGGATACATTGATGCAGATGTTGCTGACTTCATTGGAAAAACAACGGCTCCTCTTGGTGCTGGATAATCTGGAGAGCATTCTCAAACCCATCGGACTGGGTGCCTATCAACCGGGTTACGAAAGCTACGATCAACTATTTCAACTCATTGCTTCGGCTCCCCACGGCAGCCAGGTTCTCGTAACGAGTCGGGAGCATCCCCCCAACTTCAGCCGGTGGGAGGGCGACACACCCCGTGTACGATCTCTCTATCTCGACGGCCTGGATTATGCTGCCGGCAGCGAATTGTTGCGCGGCCGGGGCATTGTCGGCTCAACGGCGCAGCAGCGTCAGGTGATAGAGCAATACTCAGGCAACCCGCTGGCACTGAAACTAGTTGCTGACACGGTCGACACGCTGTTGGGTGGCGATGTCGACGCGCTGCTTGACGAAGCTGCGCCGGTATTTGGCGATATTCGATTGATTCTCGACCAGCAAGTCAACCGGTTGAGTGAACTGGAAACGGATATCCTCTTCTGGTTGGCAATTGCTAGGCAACCACTATCGTTTCCGGCGCTACGAAGCAGACTGCTTTACCAACCGTCAGGACACAAGTTGGTTGAAGCCATACGCAATCTGGCGGGATGCTCTTTGCTCGAACCGGGAGAGACCGATCTCAGCTTACAAAATGTCATTTTGGAATACCTGACGAATCGTATCGTTGACGGGGTTGCCCAGGAGTTCCTGCAGGGCCGCTTGGGTATGATCCACCGCCACGCTTTACTGAATGCGCAGGCCAGCGACTATGTACAGCGGAGTCAAGTTCGGCTGATTTGGCAACCGATCCTTGCACAGATCAAGCCAGTTTTGGGAGATCAGGGCATTGTGGACGCAGCGCGCAGACTGCTCGACGAATTGCGCAGCGGATCAACCAACCTGCATAGCTATGCCGGCGGGAATTTGCTAAATCTTCTACTGCAATCGGGCGTTGATATCGCGGGCCTTGATTTTTCATATCTTGCGGTCTGGCAAGCCAATGCCTCTGATCACCTCCTCCTCGATATCGACTTTACCGGCGCCGACCTGAACGGCTCTGTCTTTACAAACAGCGTGGGGTTCATCTATGCCATTGCGATCGACCCCTCTGGACAACTGCTCGCGGTTGGCGCCAGTGAAGGAACAATCCATCTCCTGCATAGCGATACGATGAGCTTGATGGCCAATCTGGAAGGACACTCACAGCCTATCTGGTCGCTCGCCTTCAGCCGAGACGGTCAGATTCTGGCCAGCGGCAGTGCGGACGGCACGGTACGCTTGTGGGATGTGGAATCCCGGCAGGTTATCACCGTCCTCCACGGCCATACAGATGGCGTACATAGTCTCTCATTCGGCCCGCACTCTGGCATAACCAGTGAATCTCAAGTCCTCGCTACTGGCTGCGGGGACCACAAAATCCGGATATGGAATGTGGACAGCGCGGAATTGCTGCATGTTATCCACGCCCATCAGGACAAAGTGCAAGCCGTGGCTTTCCATCCTGAGAAGAAGCAGTTGGCCAGCGGCAGCCGCGACGGCACGGTTCGACTTTGGTTCTTGACTGATCCACAAGCTGACGGCGAAACGCCGGGTCGGTTCGTCACCCGACGATCGCAATGGGTCAATGCCCTTGCCTGGAGCCCAGATGGACGGACGCTATCGATTGGAGATGGAGACGGCACCATCACGTTATTGGATGAGCGCGCGTTGGATCAGACAACCCGTACCCGCACGGTTACGACTGACAGCGCCGCAGATCCCCACTGGACCGAAAGAGAAATGACCGGCCATCAGGGCGACGTCCAAGCGTTGGCCTTTAGCCCACGGGGTGAGTGGCTGGCCAGCGGTGGCATCGACAGCACGGTCCGGATTTGGGAAGTGAAATCAGCCACGGAGTTTAGGAACTTGAAGGGGCACAAAGGTGCGGTCAGAGCAGTTGCCTTCACGCCCGACAACAAGTTCTTGGCCAGCGGCAGTTGGGATCACAGCGTCCGGCAGTGGAATGTCGAGAACTGGCGCGCCCAGGATGCCGGCGAGACGGCATTTTTATTCCAGGGGCAAAGTGCCTGGCACTTTACCGCCAACTTCAGTCCGGATGGAGCGACCCTTGCTACAGCAGGATCTGATCGTACAATCTGTCTTTGGCGCGTCGAAAGCGGCCAATTGCTGCACACCCTGCGCGGACACACCGACTGGGTCTGGCGTACAGTCTATAGCCCAGACGGTACCATTCTCGTCAGCGTCGGCTTTGACAAGACCATAAAGCTGTGGAATGTTCGCACAAATACGCCAATTGCTACGCTAACGGGCCACACTGGCGGAGTCCAGGCCGTCGCATTCAGCCCCGACGGCAACACCTTGGCCACCGCCAGCGTTGACCATAACGTGCTGCTCTGGGACAGCAAAACCGGTGACCTGATTCAATCGATCGGAAGACATGAGGGGTGGGCTTTGTCAGTAGCCTTCTCACCCGATGGGCGCCGCCTGGTTTCTGCCGGTACAGATCAGCTGATTGTGATATGGGATCTCGTCACAGGCAAGAGCGAGCGGATTTTAGTGGGCCATACCGACGCTGTACAGCATGTGACCTTCAGCCCGGACGGCCGGCTGGTGGCCAGCGCCAGTTGGGATCGGACCGTCCGGCTATGGGACATTGCAAGCGGCAAGAATCGTGCAGTCTTGACCGGGCATACTCAAATGGCGCAAGGCGTTGCTTTCAGCCCAGATGGCCGGACGCTGGCCAGTAGCAGCTATGATGAAACGGTGCGCCTTTGGGATGTAGCAACGGGCGTCCAGCGCCAGGTGTTGACTGGACATACGCACTATGTATTCCTTGTCGACTTCAGCCCGGATGGCCGTACGTTGGCCAGCAGCAGCGCCGACGGCACGGTTCGAATCTGGGATGCGGTGCGTGGCGAAACATTGCATACCCTGCGCACGCCGGGGCCCTATCGGGGAATGGGAATCAGCGGCGTCACCGGCATTACTGCGGCACAGCGGAGTTCGCTCAAGGCACTGGGCGCAATCGATTAATCACGCTATACTTTCAGCATGAGCGGTGCGCTGCTGCATACCAAACTGTATAGGCCCCATGCCCCGACCCGACTGGTCGCGCGTCCCCGATTATTTGATCGCCTGAATCAGAGCGTACAGACGGGTAACGCGCTCATGTTGATCTCTGCACCGGCCGGCTACGGCAAGACAACGCTGGCTGCAGCCTGGTTGCAGCTGCATGCAGAAGCAGACGAGTCTGCGCTGCGCTGTGCCTGGCTTTCGCTGGACGAGGAAGACAATGTACCGCGCCGGTTTTTTACGTACCTGCTGGCTGCACTCAAGGGGGCTGGCCTCGCACTAGACGCCGCAGAGTCAGCCTTGCAAGCCGATCTTGTCCCCGAAACCTCCTTCATGACTGCGTTGCTCAATGACTTGGGCAGACAGGAGACCGATCAACCCCTGATCGTGGCGCTGGATGACTACCACCGCATTCAATCACCCGACATTCATGCGGCGATGCAGTTCTGGCTTGATCACGCGCCGCCCCATGTGCATCTGCTTCTCCTCACGCGCGAAGATCCGCCGCTGACGCTGGCGCGGTGGCGCGTGAGCAATCGCATGACAGAGCTGCGCGTCGGCGACCTGCGCTTCACGCCGCCTGAGGCAGCGGCTTTTCTCAATGAGAGCATGGGCTTGACGCTCACAGCGGCTGACATCGAACGCTTGGACGCGCGCACAGAGGGCTGGGTGGCCGGTCTGCAGTTGGCGGCGCTGGCCCTGCGCACACCCCTTGCGGGGGAGCAAGCCGGCGATGCATCCACCTTTATCGCCGAGTTTGGCGGCAGCCATTTCTACGTCATCGACTATCTGCTGGAAGAGGTGCTGCGCCGCCAGGGCGCCGACGTACGCATCTTTCTCCAACAAACCTCGATTCTGGATCGACTCACCGCACCCCTTTGTGATGCTATCACCGGGCGCCAGGATAGCCAGGAACTCTTGACCGATCTGGAACGGCGCAACCTCTTCATCGTACCGCTGGATAATCAGCGGCGCTGGTATCGTCACCACCACCTGATCGCCGACTCGCTGCAGGCATTACTGGCAGATGATGAGCGTGCGCAACTGCACGCGCGCGCGGCGCGCTGGCATGAGCAGCATGGCCAGCCTTCAGCCGCCGTACGCCACGCATTGGCAACGCACGATCTGGCGCTGGCGGCAGATGTGATGGAAGCGGTTTTCCAACGCGCGGCAGCCTGGTCACAAGGCGATGTGGCACAGCTGAACGGCTGGCTGGACGCACTGCCCGCCGCGCTCCTCCACGCCCGCCCCACCTTGAGCCTGCACGCCTCGCGCGCCCTCTATTTGGCCGGCGACCTGGATGGCGCGGAACGACTTGTCGTGCAAGCGCAGGTTGCCCTCGACCCAGACGCGTCCGGCACAGATGCAGAATCGGACGCAGCCATGCTGGCCACCGTTTACCAGGGGGCAATCAACGCGTTGCGCGGCACGAACCTGCGCGCGGTGATTGCTGCGGTCACGCCACTGCCGGAGCGCTTGGCGAGGACCAATTTGCACGCTGCGGCCCGGGCGGTCGACACGCTGGGGCTTGCCCATGCCCTGCGCGGCGATCTGATTGAAGCCGAGCAGGCGTACAGGCGGACGAGCGTACTGGCACAACAGGCCGGCGTGCGCTATCTAGCCGTAAATGCGCTCTGCGAGGTGGCGCTGATCCAGATCGCAAAGGGTGAACTAACAGCGGCGGAAGAGAGCTGTCATGCTGCGCTGGCAGAAGCCGATGGCGAAGCAATTGCGCCGACCGGACTGGCCTGGGCCGTGCTGGGCGAAATCGAACGGGAGCGCAATGATCTGGACGCAGCCGCACGCCATGTGGAGGACGGCATTCGGCTGGCGCAACAGGGCGGCATTACCGATGACCTGCGCTACGCCTACCTCTTTCTGGCGCGCCTGCGCCAGGCTCAGGGTCAACCAGAAGCCGCGCTCGATGCCTGGCGTCAAGCGAATCGCTTGCTGCAGCGCTACAACGTGCCGCGCTTGACAACGCTGGCTGCAGCGGAGCGCGCGCGACTCGATCTGGCCCAGGGCAATCCGGCTGCAGCACAACGCTGGGTGACCACCTTCCAGGCGCGCCCCAACGATCGTGCACTGGAAGCCGTACAAGAATTCGAGGCGCTGACGCTGGCCCATATCTGCCTGGTTACGGGTGCACTCGACGATGCTGCAACGGCCGTGCACGGCGTATTGGCCACAGCCCAGCCGGCCGGTCGCTCACGCACGACCATGGAGGCGCTGTTGCTGCACGGGCTAATCCTACAGGTGCGGGGCCAGACGGCTGAGGCCGTGACCGCGCTGCGCGCGGCAGTGACCCTGGCCGCGCCCGCCGGCTTCGTGCGCATCTTCCTTGACATGGGCGCGCCAGCGGCGGCCTTGCTGCCTGGCGCACGTCCGGCGGCGCCGGCATTCGTCGACAGACTGCTGGCGGAATTTGAAGACGTAGAACCATCTCTACGCATCGACCAATCTCCTACAGAGCTTACGGGAGTTTCCGCCCCGGAGTCTCGTCCAGATCCGCCTCGCGCAGTTGCGCCCCTACTCGAGCCGCTCAGTGAGCGAGAAGAAGAAGTGCTGAAGCTGCTCGTTGCCGGTCACACCAATCAAGAAATCGCCGACACGCTCATCATCACCGTGGGCACGGCTAAGTGGCACGTCCACAACATCTACCAGAAACTCGATGTGAACAGCCGCGCCGCAGCCATCGCACGGGTCCATGCGTTGGGTCTGTCAATCTGAAGTGCGCTAAGCCTCTCAATCTCCGTTCCCCAACCAATCCCTATCTCCCAACCTATCCTTCGTTAGGCGACGGGCTCGCTCCCGCCTGCTATGCTTGTCCATAGAGCTGTAACCGCTGCGGGCAAGGCAAGTCCCGCCCATACGACTTGAAGCAGTAGGAAGAAGTGCCATGAACAGCCAGCCGCAAGCAGCGATTTACGCAATTCGCATTCAGGGTTACCTGGACGCTCGTCGAGCACATCAGTTCGAAGGCATGGCAATTGCCCAAGAGCCCGGCGGCACAACCTGCCTAACCGGACCGCTGGTCGACCAGGCCGCACTCTACGGCCTGTTGAGCCGCATCCGCGATCTCGGCATGCCCTTAATCTCGGTGACGCGTGTGGATGATGCCGACGGGCGACGGATAGAAAGGAGCGCATGATGAAGCGCTATGAAAAACAGACAATCCAACATTTGACCTGGCTCGCACTCATCATTGTCCTACTGCTTGCGCCAGCATCTGCGCTATGAAAAGTGACACGACGATCAGATCTGACTATCAAAGGAGTGACAACATGACAACGCTAAATCAATCTATGACGCAGCAACATACGCAAGATCAATCGGTCCACTGGGGTCGCCGCCTGCTTAACGGACTGCTCTGGACGCTGCTGGCGCTTGCGCTGCTCGTGGCCAGCTTACCCGTCTTGCTGCTCTTCGTCGCCACGGGCGTGCCGCTCTATATTGCGCTGGCGCTGGCCGCAATGGACGCAGTACTGATCGCATCCCTCCTCTGGCTTGAACGCAGCGCACTGCTGGTGATCGGCGTGGTTGCAGGCGTGCTGGTGGTTTCGGTGGCTGCCGTCTGGCTTTCGCAACTCTATGCGACAACGCCGCCCATCATGGATGCAGAGGGCAAAGTCGTTCCCAACAGCATTGCCTCACTGGAGAAAGTTTCGCTCAATGACAGCGAGCAGTGGGTCTCCATACGCGGCCGGGACGTCGACAATCCGGTGCTGCTCTTCCTGGCCGGCGGGCCGGGCGGCAGCCAGTTAACGACCGCGCGTCACGAGTTGGCGGCGCTTGAAGATCACTTTGTCGTCGTCAACTGGGAGCAGCCGGGCGCGGGCAAGAGTTTCAACGCCGTGGATCGCTCGACGTTGACGCCGGAGCGCTACATCGAAGACGCCCACGCGCTTGTGCTCCACCTGCAAGAACGCTTTGGGGTAGACAAGGTCTACGTGCTGGGCGAATCGTGGGGCAGTGCGCTGGGCATCATGCTGGTGCAGCGCTACCCGCAACTCTTCCACGCCCACATCGGCGCAGCGCAGATGGTGGATTTCCTGGAAACCGACCTGATGGCCTACGATTTTGCCATGGATTGGGCGCGTGAACGGGGCGACACGCAGAAGGTAGATCAGCTGCGTGAGCAGGGGCCACCGCCCTACTATGGTGACGGTGTGGCTTGGAAGCAGGTACGGTACTTGCAGGACACCTATGCCTACATGAATCAGAATCCGGCCATCGACACCAGCTTCAATACGCCGCGTGACTTGGGCAGTCCGGAATATGGCCTGCTCGACATCATCAACTGGGCGCGCGGGCCGCTGGATACGTTGGGCATCGTCTACCCATATCTTTGGGACGTAGATTTCCGTGAGCAGGCCCCGACGCTGGATGTGCCCGTCTATTTCCTAACCGGTCGCCACGATGTCAATGCGCCGCCGTCGCTGATTGAGGAGTATTACGAACTCCTTGATGCGCCGCACAAGGAAATCGTCTGGTTCGAACGCTCCGGACACAGTCCGTGGGTCAGCGAATCGGCGAAGTTTGTGGAGACGGTGGCGGGCATTGCGCAGCGCTAGGCGGCATATCGTTCCCAACATTTGGCGCAGCGTCAGCGATGCAAGCAATTCGCGTCAATTGCTCCAACAGTCAAGGACTAGGAGGAACAAAATGAGACTGGATGAAAGCGCCTACTACTGGGAGACCGAACGCATTCGCCTGCGGCCTATGCACATAGAAGATGTTGATTTGTGGCTGGCGGAGGAGCAGGTGGATAGCGCGGGCGTGCGCTTTCTCAACTACGGCATGACGCTGCCCGCGTCTGCCCATGGCGCGCAACAGTTTGCCGAGCGCTACGCCGAGTTCAACAACCGCGACGAACGCATCATGTTCTCAATTGAGACGTCGGCCAACAGTGCCCCCGGTGAACTGATCGGAGCCATTAACATCCATTCCATGGACCATAAGAACGGCACCTTTGAGACGGGCAGCCGCGTCTACACGGCCTTTCGGAATCAGGGTTATGGCTTTGAAGCCAAACTGTTGGTGCTGCGCTATGCCTTTTACGAGTTGCGCTTTCAGAAATACAACATTCGCTGCGTGGAGGTCAACGAGCCCATGATTCGTCATGCCAAACGGCTTGGCTGCCAGTCAGAAGGCCGCATCCGCCGCCACATCTACACCGCAGGTCGGCACTATGACGAGCTGATCTTCGGCCTCACCCGCGAAGAGTTCGATGCCCTGCTGGCGCGCCTGGAGAAAGGAGAAAATGGTCGCTGACCGTTCCCTACTGTAAATCAAATCCGTTCCACCTCGACATCTGGTTCGGGCTCCTGGCGGTGACTTCCGCTGCATAGACGGCACACCGATTGAGGAGGTCGGCATTGCCCCCTGACATGCAGATGGAGTGGACGGTGGACGACGTGGGCCAGGGGCGAGACGTACGGAAAATTTCTGTGGGGATAGGGTGGATAGACTAGCCAATCCCCACCAAAATCAGGCCGCCGGAGACGATGGCGATACCGATTGTCTTGGGGCGATAGCGCGGTTCTTGCCCCAGGGTGAAGCCCAGCAATGCGCCCATGGGGATGCTCAGCTGGCGGAAGGCGGCCACGTAGCTCACATTGCTGACGAAGGCCATAGCCGCCAGGGCCAAGCCATAGGCCGCGGTCACCACGATGCCGGTAAGCAACCCCGTCACCAGCAGCGAGCGGTCGCGAAGCAGCAGCAGCAGGCGGCGGCGCTCCGGTTTATAGAGCAGCGTGCCCAGCCCAAGCATGACGGCCGTGCTCAGCGTCTGCAGCGCCATAAAGAGCAGCGTTACTTCATAGATTGCCATCTGATTAGAAACCATGCGCAGCTCGCGCAATACATGATCGTCGATCAGCGTATAGCCGGTGGTGCCCAGCGCAGCCACCACCACCATGAGGTAGAGCGCATCAAAGTAATCGCGGGGACGCACGGTCTGGAAGTCGGATAGCGGAAGAATGATGCAGCCGACCATGATCAATGCCATACCCAGCAGGGCCATAGCGCCAATCTCTCCGCCCGTGCCAAGCAACAGGCTGATGGCGGCCACGAGCAAAACCGGCAGCGCCCGCGCCAGCGGATAGGCCAGCGAAATGTCGCCCTGTCGATAGGCGCCCGCCAGCCCAAAGAAGTAGACCAGTTGGGCGAGGCCAGTGAGTGCAATCAATCTCCAAACCGCTGCGGGGATCAGCGACAGCGTCTGCCAATAGACAACCAGCAGCGGCGAGAGCGCCACAGCTGCAGCTGTGGCGGCCAGCCAGAAGAAGGCCAGCGTCGGACTGCGGCGCTTGCTGACAAAGTTCCAAAAAGCATGCATAAAGGCGGACGTGACGATCAGTACGGCGGCAGTAGCAGTCATCAATGCGGCCGTTCATCCCATAAGCTGCGCATATACTCGTGTTATTTCATTCGTCATTAAGAGCCCGTTACTGCTCGGGAACATAGGAGGTTTCGATGCGCAAGTCCAATCTGCTGATCATGCTCGCTTGGCTGATCGTCGTGCTGGCAATCACGGCCACGGTCGCGGGCTTACTCTGGCCGGATGGAGGCGAAGCGTATCTGTTCACCACGCTACGCGGCGAACAGGCCGAAATCTATGGCCGCGGCCTCTATCGATACGACTCGCTGCTGGTCGGCGCTGGCTTCCGCGGCATTGACGTCGTAATACTCTTTGTGGCTGTGCCGCTGCTGATCTATGGCGCCACCAGCTATCAGCGCGGTTCGTTGCGGGGCGGTTTGCTACTGCTTGGCATGACAGGCTTCTTCCTCTACAACCACGCCTCCATGGCGTTGGGCGCTGCCTACAATGAACTCTTTGTCGTGTACGTGGCGCTTTTTTCGGCCAGCCTTTTTGCTTTTGTACTGGCTTTTGCGGCAATCGATCTGAAGCAGTTACCTATGCACATTTTGCCCAGCATGCCCCACCGGGCGCTGGCCATCTTCATGGCGATCACAGGGCTGGTCTTTGTGGGCGTGTGGCTCGTGCTCGGCATCGTAGTGCCGTCTAGTCAGGGGCAGGCGCCCGAGGAACTGGCTGCCTACACCACGCTCGTCACCCATGCGCTGGACCTGGGCGTGCTCATGCCCACGGCCTTTCTGGCCGGCGGATTGTTATGGCGGCAGCAGGCGCTGGGCTATCCGCTGGCCATCACCATGCTGACGCTGGGCATCTTCATTGTGGGACTCTCTATGCCTGCAGCCACGGTCGCACAGATTCTCGCCGGCTATGAGTTCGCCTTTGCGCAGGCCATCGTCTTTATTGCGCCCTTTCTGGTTTTGGGCATTATGGCCCTGTGGCTCGCTGTGCTTTTCCTGCGCAATGTGGCCGACAGACCGCGTATCTAAACGCAAGACAGATCATATGGTCGAGACACACCACCCAGAATTGCTGGACGCAGGCCACTTCTGGCGCGTGTGCGATCTGCCCTGCAGGTGCATCCTGCCTTCCACATGCTGGAACCAGAAATCCTAGACTGAGCTGAAGCCCATCTTGCGACACTCAAACTTTGGACTATTTGCTCGGTATCTGAACAAGGAGCATTGTTCAAAGTTTGAACAACGTGTCTGTTAGCGGCCCGACAATTGGTAAATCTTCTCGCGCGTCTCGCGCCAGGAAATCTTGCTCAGGCCCATCTTTTGGCGCAGCCGCTCTTCCGGCATGCCCGTGCGAAAGTCGCGCACGGCCGAAGTCCAGCGCAACGTCTCGAAGCCGACCTGGACGTGCTTGATGCCTGCCTCTGTGCCGATCTCGTCCAGGATATATTCCAGATTGCGCGGCGTGCACTCGAAGAGGTGATTCTCCGGCTTATACTGGTCCAGGTACTGGCCCAGCGCAGGCGCCATCGCCGGCGTCAGCGAAATCGTACGGTTCTTGTGGGCATGGCGCTCGTCAGGATAGCGCACGCTTACATCGGGTGACTGCGGGTTTGTCACGTCGACATCGGTGATGAGGAGTCGTGCGCACTCGGCCTTCTTCATCCCCGTCTGCAAGAGCAGATGGACAAGCAAATAGGGCCGGGCATCGGGGTTCTTATGATCCAGCAAGCGGTTCTGCGCCACACGGGCCAGACGACCAATCTCATCCTCGCGCAGAATCGTGGGCAAGGGCGTCTTGGTCGATTGCTGCACGACCGGCTCGGCCGGATCGGTGCCCAGCACGCCGATGCCATGCAGCCAGCCAAAAAAGACCTTGAGCGTCGTGATGCGCCGGGCCAGCGTCTTGGCGCTGCACGGTTTGCCCCGCTCGTTCTGCAGCCAATAAAGGTAGGCTTCCAGATCGTCGGTGCGAATGCGCAGCAGCGGCGTATCCGCACCCAAGAATTCGGTCGTGATCTTGAGATCGTTGCGAAAGGCCTTGATCGTATTCTCGCTAAAGCCCTTACGGATCATGTATTCGTCAAAAGCATCGACCGCGGTTGCCAACGTGCTGTCGGCGCGCAATGGCGGCGCCAGTACTGCATCGTCGCCGGCACTCATCTGGCCGGAAGTAGCGGTGGTGTCGTCGAGAACATTGGGAGAGTCGATGACCGGATCTGCCATGATTTCTGTTCCTCATTATTGTTCTATGCGAAATTGCATAAGATGAGTATACGAAGGAGCGGCATGGCTGTCAAACTGTCATCAGCGTCTCCCGTAATCCAAAATCTGAATAATGCAAGCCTAGCCCCTTGCCGGTTGCGTAGCGGACAGGTAGACTGCTGACATCCATCCGTCATTTTGCAAAGGAGCGATTCCCATGACCCGTGTTGTCATTATCGGCGGGAGCGGCCATGTGGGGACCTACCTCGTCCCGCGGCTGGTTGGCGCCGGCTTTGAAGTCATCAACGTCAGCCGAGGCGAAAGCGCGCCCTATCAACCCCACGGCGCCTGGTCGACCGTGCAGACCGTGATCATCGACCGTGAGGCGGCCGACGCGGCCGGCGCCTTTGGCACGCAGATCGCCGAGCTGCAACCCGACATCGTCATCGACATGATCTGCTTCACGCTGGAGAGCGCGCAGCAGCTCGTCGAAGGCCTGCGCGGACGGGTCCAGCATCTCCTGCACTGCGGCACCATCTGGATCCATGGCCCGAGCGCGGTCGTCCCCACCACGGAGGACGCAGCTCGCACGCCTTTTGGCGACTACGGCATTCAAAAATCGCAGATCGAGCGCTACCTGATGGACCAGGCCTGGCGTCATGGCTTCCCGGTTACGGCGCTGCATCCCGGCCACATTGTCGGCCCGGGCTGGGAGCCAATCGGCCCCGCAGGCAACCGGGATTTGACCGTCTTTGAGAAGCTGGCCGGCGGCCAGGAAGTACTTCTGCCCAATCTGGGCATGGAGACGCTCCACCACGTCCATGCCGACGACGTCGCTCAGGCCTTTATGCAGGCAATGGCCCGGCGCAGCGCAGCCGTGGGTGAGAGCTTTCACACCGTATCGTCCGCCGCGCTCACCCTGCGCGGCTATGCCGAAGCCGTGGCCGGCTGGTTTGGGCACAGCGCCAATCTGCGCTTGCTGCCCTGGCCGGAGTGGGAGGCCCTTCAGGAACCGGATGACGCCCGGGCCACCTGGGATCACATCGCACACAGCCCCAATTGCAGCATCGAAAAAGCCCGCCAGATGATCGACTATCAGCCGCGCTATACTTCGCTGCAGGCGATCTACGAGGCAGTTCAATGGCTGATCGATGCGGGCGAACTCCAGATCGATGGCGCGCGACTGTCATGAAGCCGGCGAATCTTCTCTTTATCCTGGCCGACCAACACAGCCGCGATCTTCTTGGCTGCTATGGCAACCCGGTGAGGCGGACGAATGGCCCAATCATCCGGCCATTGCCTATTTCAGACGTTTTTTCACGCTGGATGAACCGCTTGCAGAGGAGACCTGGCAGCGCGTCGCGGCTGCCTACTATGGCGTATGCACCTATTTGGACGCGCAGATTGGCCGGGTGCTTGCGGAGTTGAGTTCGAGCGGGCTAAACGACAACACCCGCGTCATCTACACGGCCGACCATGGCGAAGCCCTGGGCGCACGCGGCCTGTCGGGCAAATTCACGCTCTACGACGAATCCGCCAACGTTCCGCTCATCGTCGCCGGCCCGGACGTGCCGCGCGGTAAGACCGTGACGACGCCCGTCTCGCTTGTGGACGCATATCCGACGATCCTGGAGGCCGCAGGCGTGTCGCTGCTGCCGTCCGAACAGGAGCTGCCCGGCCAGTCGCTTTGGTCCCTGGCCGCCAGTGCGGATGCCGAACGGACCATCTTCGCCGAATACCATGCCCTTGGTTCCCATGCAGGCAGCTATATGCTGCGCGACCGGCGCTTCAAGTACATATCTACTATGTGGACGGTCCGCCCCAGCTCTTCGACTTGCACGTCGACCCTGCGGAACGCAACAATCTGGCTGCTTCGGCCGATCACCAGCTCGTTTTGGCACGCATGGACGCAAGGCTGCGGTCATTGCTTGATCCCGAGGCGGTCGATGCCCACGCCAAACAGGAGCAACGGGCCAAGATTGCCGAACACGGCGGCATCGAAGCCGTGCGCGCCCGCGGCGCATTCACCAACTCGCCGACGCCCGACGAATCCCCCCAGTTCAAACAGTACGGTTCATGAGCCACAGACAGAAGATCATTGCAGCGAGCGCCACAGAGCAAAACCCGGTCGCCGCCGAGTGAGGCGAACCTGCACCCAGTGCTTCGCAGCGCTACGGCATGCACCTCACTTCCAGGTATAATGGCAGCATGTTACGTTCTACGCCCTGTACCCAAACCCAGCTCGAGTCTGAAACATTCCAACAGTGGGCCATCGCCCTCGGTGAACGGCCGCTCCACCTGCATCGCAAAATTTGGGAGTGGTGTTTCATTGCCCAGGCGCTGGAGGAGCGGGGCATGCTTCAGCCGGGCCGGCGCGGGCTGGGCTTTGCCGTTGGCCAGGAACCATTGGCCGCCCTCTTTGCGGCGCGGGGCTGCGACATCGTCGCCACCGATCTGGCCACAGCGGAGGCGGAGGCAGGCGGCTGGGTTACCACCGGCCAGCACGCGGCAGCCCCACAGGCGCTCAATCAGCGCGGGCTCTGCCCCGAGGCGCGCTTTGCGCTGCACGTTACCTTTCGCTTCGTTGACATGCGCGCGTTGCCGTCCGATCTCGGGCAGTACGATTTTGTCTGGTCGGCCTGTGCCTTGGAACATCTGGGTTCGCTGCGCGCGGGGCTCGACTTTATCGAGGCCTCGCTGGCGTTGCTCAAGCCGGGCGGCGTGGCCGTCCACACGACCGAATACAACCTGTCGTCCAATATTTTTACCCGCCGCCGGGGCGATGCCGTTATCTACCGCCGACGTGACTTGACCGCTCTGGCCGGTCGTCTGCGCCGTCAGGGCTATGCCATCGACCTCACCTTTGATGCCGGCGACGGCCCTGCCGACCAGGCAGTTGACCGCCCGCCATACAAACATGACCCGCACCTCAAGCTCCAGCTGGGTCGCTACGTGGCGACGTCCTATGGTTTGATTATCGAATGATAGTCTCGGCGCAAAAGGCCGCATGCGCGCTACATGGCGTTGTGCGGGCATCGTTAGTTTGAAGTTTGGCCATGTGGTCTTCGACTCGCTTGGTAGTCTGCCAGAGCACGTCGTAGGAGGTCGGCAATACCGAGATCTTCCGCCCAGCGGTGAAGATACGGTAGATCAAGCCGCGTGCTCTGAATTTCTAACACCCCCTGAACATCATCCCACTGACGCTCGGATGTCTCGCCGCCAAGCCGATACCAATCGAGTTTGGCTAAGACCACGTCCTCAGGGCTGGCAATAAATGCCTTGCCGTCAGGCGGCGCCAACACCTGCAAACGGCGGCGCTCGAGCTGTTGGCGATCAAATTGCCGCTCGCCAACGACAAAGAGATCGACCTTGAACATGGTTGCGCGATGAATCAGGTTGAAGCTACCCTGATTCGTCACCGCTGCATGTATCACGGCGACGTCAGCATAGAATTCCTGGTCAAGCTCACGAATAAGCGGGTCGACATCAGCAATAGTTAAGGCGGCAACAATATCAACATTCAGGGTTGTACGAATACGACCGTGGCTGGTACTTGCCATCGAGCCCCCGATCGCATAGGGCACTTGCAAGCTCTCCAAGGTTTCCGTTACCTTCAGCGTAACAGATAGGGCTTCAGACTGCATCAGTCGAAAGATCCGATTTTGGTGCAGGACCATAGACAGCCGTTGCAAGTTCTCTGCCCAATAACCGGTCCGCCAATAGGCGGTGAAGTTCTGGCTCAGCGGCAGATGGGTACTCTGCCCGCAGGCTGCTGAGGGCCAATGCTCGCGTCATGTCAATTAGGCCCGTCATCAACTCTAACTTACGCCAGATCGGGATCTCGCGCAGCACTTGAATTTGTAGGACATGTATTTCGGGCGTGGTGTCAGATGGTGATCGCATGGTTCACTTCAAGTCCAGTTAAAACCAGCTACTGCTGCAGCTTTATTGATCATAAATCCGCATGGCTTGCGAGCATTTTTTGCACAGTGAGTTACTGCACATAACGCATTTCGAGGCCAAGGATGTCTAGCCTCTCTCTATCCATATTATACACGTGCCCCAGAACACCGGGTAAGCGCCCGGAATTGAAATGCACTCACGTTCGTGAACAAGAGTCTCAACGCACAGCGGATTTGATGGATCAGAACGATTTCAGATCTCTCGCCAGCGTCGACGCAGTTCGGCCAGATGCGCTTCTTCGTCCAGGAGCCGCATTACGAATGCGTCGCGCGCCACTCGGAACAGGCGCTGGCGCGCGGCAATATCGTCGGAAACCGCCTCATGCGAGACCGTTACACCTATCATTGCTACCAACTCAATCAGAGAATAAAAAGCCGGGACATCACGTGATGTCCCGGCTTTTTATTCTCTGCAATAACAGCAAAATTATCAATGCTGTCGATCCATCCCCTAGAAGAGGCCGCTGCCAAACGTCGCGGCGAAGACCAGGCTGACGATACTCATCAGCTTGATCAAGATGTTGAGCGACGGGCCGCTGGTGTCCTTGAAGGGGTCACCGACGGTGTCACCAATGACGGCTGCCTTATGGGCAAACGAGCCCTTGCCGCCCATTTCACCCGTTTCGATCCACTTCTTGGCATTGTCCCAGGCGCCGCCGGAGTTGGCCATCATCACCGCCAGCATGAAGCCGGATGCGATCGCGCCCACAAGCATGCCGGCCAACGCCTCGGCGCCGAGCACGTAGCCGACGACCAGCGGGGCGGCCACAGCCAGCGTGCCGGGCAGGATCATCTGGCGCAGTGCATTCTCCGTGCTAATGGCGACGCAGGTGGCATAGTCGGGCTTGGCCGTGCCTTCCATGATGCCGGGAATCTCGGCAAACTGGCGCCGCACTTCCATGACGATGGCGTAGGCAGCCTTGCCCACAGCGGTCATCGTCAGCGCGGCAAAGACATAGGGGAGAACCGCACCGATGAGAATACCGGGCAACATGGTGGGATCGAGGAGATTGAGACTTTCAATGTTCGCCGCTTCCACATAGGCGGCCATTAGCGCCAGCGCCGTCAGCACGGCCGAGCCAATCGCAAAGCCCTTGCCCGTGGCAGCGGTGGTGTTGCCCAGGCTGTCCAGCGCGTCCGTGCGGTCACGCACGCTGTCGGGCAGATCGCTCATTTCGGCGATACCGCCGGCGTTGTCGGCCACGGGGCCGTACGCGTCCGTAGCCAGCGTGATGCCCAGCGTGCTCAACATGCCGACGCCGGCCAGGGCAACGGCATAGAGCCCGGCAGTCACCGTGCCCTCAGCGCGGATGCCCAGCATGATACTGAAGAGAATCGCAAAAGCGACGATCAGAACCGGCGCCAGCGTGCTCATCATGCCGACCGAAAGACCCTGAATGATGAGGGTGGCCGGACCGGTTTCAGAGGCCGCCGCAATACTTTGGGTTGGCTTGTAGGCATAAGCCGTATAATATTCCGTAAAGAAGGCAATCAGATTGCCGGCGATCAGACCGATCAGAATGACCACCCAGTAGAGCCAGGAGACGCCAGGCGCAAGCAGCACCATGAGCAAAGAAAGGATGACCACAATGCCCGACGATGCCCAAATCGCGTTGCGCAGCGTTTTGAGCAGATCCTCTTGCGTGGCGTCTTCCTCAGTCTTGACCATGAAGGTACCGATCAGCGCGGCAATGATGCCGACCGAAGCGATGAGGAAAGGCAGCCCGACAAAGGCGAGTTCGGCGCCATTCATCATCACCAAACCAAGCGTGGCTGCGGCGATAATTGAGCCGCTGTAGCTCTCGAAGAGGTCGGCGCCCATACCGGCCACGTCGCCCACGTTGTCGCCCACGTTGTCGGCGATAACGGCGGGGTTGCGGGGATCGTCCTCGGGGATGCCCTGTTCGACCTTGCCGACCAGATCGGCGCCCACGTCAGCAGCCTTGGTGAAGATGCCGCCGCCGACGCGTGAAAAGAGTGCAATGCTCGAGGCGCCAAAGCCGAACCCGGTCAGGTAGGCGATGTTGCCGTCAAAGATGAGATAGAGCGTGGAGAGTCCGATGATGCTGAAGCTGACCACGGCCATGCCCATGACCGACCCGCTGCTGAAGGCAACGCGCAGGCCGTCATTGAGGCTGCGGCTGGCGGCAGCGGCCGTGCGCACATTGGACTGGACGGCGATGGACATGCCCAAATAGCCGGCGGCAGCCGAGGCAGCGGCGCCGACGATAAAGCAAACGGCTGTCTGCCAGCTAATAAAGAATGCGATGGCTGCGGCCACCACAACGACAAAAATCGAGAGATAAAGATACTCGCGCTGGAGAAAGGCCGAAGCCCCTTCTTGAATCGCGGCGGCGATCTCACGCATTCTGTCATCGCCCGTATCTTCAGCCATCACATTGCGGATTTGCCAGATGACAAAGCCGATCCCGACTAAACCCAACAATAACGCAATCACTACCGAGACGTTGCCTTGCAAGATACTCCTCCTTCTTCCCAACGATTTTGGGGCTTGTAGAATAAACGGTTTGAATAAATGGATAGTAAACACCGGCGCGCGCCTTCGTTTTTCCGCCGGCGGATAAACCAATTTGAGGATGGAAGCCTTGCGATCATTCGCACACGAATGAACGAGATCTACTTTCGTGGATTTCGATCGCAGAATGCGCTGCTGTCTCTCCTGCGTCTAAACCGAATTGCGCTTACTTTCACAAGTCGAGGCTCTTCGTATTGTAAATTGTGAAGTGGGCCGCGTCAAATCTACAATATGCAACCCGAAGCAGCACGGAATGCAGCACAGGGCTATTGAATGGGTAGATGCAGGTGGAATTCTTCGAGATAGATGCGCAGAAGATCAGTGGTCTGGCAGGCTGTCGGAGAGAAAACGGATAGAACGCCGATTGGGCGGATTGGGCCCGAAGCGCCACGACCGGAGGGCAGAGGAATCTCCGGTTCGTACAGTCGAGATTGTTCGCCACTTTGCTCTGTCGGAATGACAGGTGTTGGGCTGTAGATCAGACCTTATAGGATAGGAGGCCAGCGATGGCACAGGATCGTCACTCAATTTATATGGACCATTCGGCCACCACACCCGTGCGCGACGAGGTGCTGGCGGCCATGGAACCCTACTTTGCTGAGTTTTACGGCAATCCCAGCAGCATCCACGCCGTGGGCCGGCGCGGCGGTGCAGCGCTGACCCGGGCGCGCCGCGCCATTGCCGATTTGCTCGGCGCCCAACCGCGCGAAATCATTTTCACCGGCTGTGGCACTGAGAGCGACAACGCAGCTTTGCGCGGCCTGGCACTAGCCCGACGCGCGGCCACCGGCGCCGATCGCGTTATCACGCTCCCCATCGAGCACAAGGCTGTGCTTTACACGGCAGAGGACCTGCGCGATCACTTCGGCTTTCGCCTGACGGTGCTGCCGGTGGACGAACTGGGCCGCGTGGAGATCGCGGATCTGGCTGCCGCGCTGGACGACGGCAGTGATGTGGCCGTGGTCAGCATCATGCTGGCGAATAACGAGGTGGGCACGATCCAGCCCGTGGCCGAGATCGGCGCGCGCTGCCGTGCGCTCGGCGTGCCCTTCCATACGGATGCCGTCCAGGCAGTCGGACGGTTGTCCCTGAAGGTCGATGCTCTTCAAGTCGACGCACTCAGCGGCAGCGCCCACAAGTTTTATGGACCAAAGGGCGTCGGCTTCCTCTACCTGCGCGATGGCACGCCCTTCGTACCTTACATGACCGGCGGCAGCCACGAGGGAGGCCGCAGAGCCGGCACCGAGAATGTACCCGCCATCGTGGGCATGGCCGCGGCGCTCGAGCTGGCCGAAGCAGAACGCCCAGTCGAAAACGTGCGGTTGGCCCTTCTGCGCGACCGCTTGATCGGTCGCATATTGGAAGAGATAGAAGGTGCGCAGTTGACCGGCCCGCTCACGGCGCGCCTGTCGCACCACGCCAGCTTTGTGATTGAAGGCGTAGAGGCAGAGGGAATGTTGATCGCGTTAGACCTGGCCGGGATTGCCGCCAGCAGCGGCAGTGCTTGCTCCAGTGGTTCCCAGCGGCCGAGTCATGTGCTTGAGGCCATGGGCATTACGCCGCAGCTGGCGGCCGGCGGCCTGCGTTTGAGCCTGGGCCGCAGCACTACGCCCGAAGATGTGGAGTATGTTGCGACGAAGCTGACGGAAATCGTTGCGCGCATGCGTGGGATGACGCCGGTCGCGATCTAGAGCACAGAGGCTCAATGCTTAATCTTGAATGGCAATTGATGAATGATGAACGGGGAGGCCGGCTGATTCAGCAGATTTTCGTTCTTTGCTTTCGATTGATCGATACGCCTCACGGGCTTAGCTGGCGATGCCGCGAGCGATTTCTTCCTGTTCCCAGGCGTGCAGGATCATGGAAAAGACATCTTGCTCCGTGACGATGCCGATCAGTTTTGCGCCCGACGATGGGGAAGACTCGACCACCGGTGCGCCGCCAATCTGTTGTTGCATGAAGATTCGCACCACTTGCCCGACGGTGGTGTCGGGCGATACGGTAATCAACTCACGCGTCATGATATCGGCGACCGTCAACCACTCTTGCCGCGTGTCGGGCGAGTAGTTGCCCAGCACGCTGGCCGCGGTCTCGGCCTCGAGAATGTCCGAGTCCGTTACAATGCCGACGAGCCGGTCATCCTCGTCCACCACCGGCAGGCGGCGAATGTCAAACTCTTCCATAATGTGCGCGGCATCGACCACGAGCGCGTCCGGCTCAACGGTGATCACGGCGCGCTGCATAATCTCTTGGACAGGCTTGCGATGCATGAAGAGTTCCTCGCGTAGATAGAGAACGGCGGCCACAAGACAGTGTGTGAGAGAGAATCGTGTTCGAGCAGACGACAGACGAATCGAACTTCAGACGAATCGGATGCCAGATGCAGGCGGGTAGCGAAGTGTGCACAGTATAGCACAACTCACCCCTTTTCTGGCCAGCAAGACGGTCCAGATTCCGCCCCATGATCTCGTGAATCAAGCAGATTGCAATGGATTTGCGACGGCAGAAGCAGCAGTTTAACGCACAAACCAGGCAAAGTCGTTCCACAGCGTAAGACAGCTATTTTACCACCGCTCGACAGCAAAATCGGGCAGCGTAATCTCATCACGCGACAGACCTTTTTCAGTCTCTTGTCCCCAGCTTTCGAATTCTCAAGTTTATGCAAAAGTATTAGACAAATTTGACATCTATGGGTATACTAGCAAGGTGAGAACTTTTGTTCGATTTGCGTCATCAATTCCCCCTCCATGACGATCCTGACGTACCCGATTTTTGAGCGCACGGCGCACCAGGGATACAACCTTTATGCCACCATTTCAAGTTGTCAGCGATTTTCAACCGACGGGCGATCAGCCCCAGGCCATCCGGCAATTGACCCAAGGCATTCGCGATGAAATGACCCATCAAGTTCTGTTGGGCGTAACGGGATCGGGTAAGACCTTCACCATGGCCAAGGTGATCGAAGAGGTTCAAAAACCGGCGCTGATTATCGCCCACAACAAGACTTTGGCAGCGCAGCTCTATAGCGAGATGCGCGAGTTCTTGCCCAACAACGCGGTTGAGTACTTCGTTAGCTACTACGACTACTACCAACCCGAAGCGTACATCCCGCGTTCGGACACCTATATCGAAAAAGAGTCTCAGGTCAATGAAGAGATTGACCGCCTGCGCCTGGCAGCCACGAGTTCCCTCTTCAGCCGGCGCGATACGGTCATTGTTGCCTCGGTTTCGTGCATCTACGGCTTGGGCAGCCCGGAGGATTACGGGCGCGTCGTGCTCAACCTGCGCGTCGGCGAAATGGTGCGGCGCAACCAGATGCTGCGCCACCTGGTCGAGATCTACTACGACCGCAATGACATGGCGCTGCAACGCGGCAAGTTTCGCGTGCGCGGCGACGTGCTCGAGATTCAGCCGGCTGATCAGGAGTTTGCCTATCGAATCAGCATGTGGGGTGATGAAATCGAACGCATCAGCCAAATCCACACGTTGACCGGTGAAATTCTGGCCGATCATCAGGAGATTGACATCTTCCCGGCCAAGCACTTTGTTACGCCTCAAGACCGATTGACCGAAGCGCTGGAAGATATCGAAGAAGAGATGACCGAACAGGTCGCCCTGCTTGAATCTCAAGGCAAGATCGTGGAGGCCCATCGCATCAAGCAGCGCACGCTATACGATCTGGAGATGCTGCGCGAGGTCGGCTACTGTAACGGCGTCGAGAATTACAGTCGCCCGCTGGCGCAACGGCCGCCCGGTTCCACGCCGTGGACGCTGCTCGATTACTATCCGGCCGACTGGCTGCTCTTCATCGATGAAAGCCATATGACCGTGCCCCAGGTTCGCGGCATGTACAACGGCGATCAGGCGCGCAAGAGCGTGCTGGTCGAGCACGGTTTCCGTCTGCCCAGCGCGCTGGACAACCGCCCGCTCAACTTCACCGAGTTCGAGGATCATCTCAATCAGGTTATCTACGTCAGCGCCACGCCGGGGCCGTATGAGAAAGAACATGGCGAGCAGGTTGTAGAGCAGGTCATCCGCCCCACCGGTCTGCTCGATCCCTTGGTGGAGGTGCGTCCGACCGAAGGGCAAATCGACGATCTGCTCAAGGAAGTGAAGATACGCGTGGCCAACGGGCAGAGGGCGCTGATCACAACCCTCACCAAGCGCATGGCCGAAGATCTGACCGAATACATGGCCGAGCTCAACATCAAGGTGCAATACCTGCACAGCGATATCCATACCATCGAGCGCGTGGAAATCCTGCGCGACCTGCGCATGGGCGTCTTTGATGTCGTCGTGGGCATCAACCTGCTACGTGAAGGGCTTGATCTGCCCGAAGTGTCGCTGGTGGCGATTCTGGACGCGGACAAGGAAGGCTTCCTGCGCAGCGAGAGCGCGCTAATCCAGAACATCGGCCGTGCGGCCCGCCACCTGGAAGGCAAGGCGATCCTCTATGCCGACAAGATGACCGCGGCCATGGAAGCGGCCATCAGCGAAACGGAGCGGCGACGAGCGATCCAGGAGCAACACAATCAAGAGCACGGCATCGAACCCCAGAGCATCGTCAAGAGCATCCGCGATCTCACAGACCGGGTGCGGATCATGGCTGAGAGCCATGAAGAGTACGATGCCGAAGGGGAGGCGCGTCCCATCGATCCCGCCAGCCTGCCCAAGGACGAACTGGCCAAGCTGGTCAAGCAGATCGAAGCAGAGATGAAGACGGCGGCCAAAGCGCTCGAGTTCGAACGCGCGGCCGCGCTGCGCGATCAGCTGATGGAGCTCCGGCAAATTGAGATTGAAGAGCGACTAAAGGTTTAGTGGTAGAAAGGTTTAGTCATAGGTGGAACTCCAAAGCATCAATACCGGCCAAGCCACTGCGATTGAAAATGCCAAAGCAGTGGGCAAAACAGGCATTTACAAGCAGCCTGTGACCGGTGCCGTTGAGATTACGACTGACGGGCTACCGGGTGATGCCATCTGCGATGTTGACCATCACGGCGGTGTGGATCAGGCCATCTATCTCTTTGGGGCGACGGACTATGCGTGGTGGTCGGCGGAGCTTGGCACAGAATTGGCGCCGGGCACCTTTGGCGAAAACCTGACTGTGGGCGGGCTGGAAAGCATGGACTACAACATCGGCGATCGCTTTCATATCGGCACAGTCGTCTTGGAGGTGACCGCGCCGAGAATTCCTTGCGTCACGTTGGCAGCACGGATGGGAGACCCGACCTTCGTCAAGCGTTTCCGCTATGCCGAACGCCCTGGTCTCTATTGCCGCGTCATTCAGCCAGGCGTGGTCCGGTCTGGCGATGGCGTGACTGTAGAAGCGTATGCCGGCCCCACCATTAGCGCCCGAGAGATGTTTCGCTCCTTTTTTGAACCGGTTACAGATGCGGCAACGCTACGGCGCCACTTGGCCGCGCCCATTGCGATTCGCGCTCGAATCGACAAAGAAGCGACCTTAGACCAAATGACCGCAGCATGACAAGGTTGAACCGCCACCCAGAAGCTTAGCCGCAGCAATCATGCGGTGGAGCGCGTAGAAAGCATTCCCATGACGACGACGAACGGAAGCACGGGCCCAGACAGGGCCGTCAACGGTGGCGCCAATGGCGCTGTTGACCCCAACGTCGGCACCATTTTGCCGATTGACATCACCGATACCATGCAGGACGCCTACCTCGATTACGCCATGAGCGTCATCGTCGCGCGCGCCCTGCCCGACGTACGCGACGGCTTAAAGCCGGTCCACCGGCGCATTCTCTACGCCATGTATCAGGATCTGCATCTGACCTACAACAAGCCGCACAAGAAGAGCGCCCGTATCGTCGGTGAAGTGCTGGGTAAATATCACCCCCATGGCGACACGGCCGTCTATGATGCCATGGTGCGCATGGCCCAGGAGTTCAGCCTGCGCTATCCCCTGATTGACGGCCAGGGCAACTTTGGCTCCGTCGACGGCGATAACGCGGCCGCCATGCGCTATACCGAAGCGCGACTTGACCAGATCAGCAACCTTATGCTCGAAGATCTGGAAAAGGATACGGTCGACTGGCACGACAACTTCGACAACAGCTTGCGCGAGCCGGACGTCCTCCCCGCGGCGCTCCCGAACCTGCTCATCAATGGAGCCAGCGGCATCGCGGTGGGCATGGCGACCAACGTACCGCCCCACAATTTGGGCGAAGTCGTCGACGCGCTCTGCTATATGATCGACCACTATGATGAATTGGACGAGCTGACCGTTGAGCATCTGACGCGCTTCATCAAGGGACCCGATTTCCCCACCGGCGGCATTCTCTATCGCTATCGTCAGGACAAAAAGGGCGAAGAGGAGCATGACGCCGTCATTCAAGGCTATTCCGTGGGCAAGGCGCGCCTCATCGTGCAGGCGAAGGCCCATTTTGAAGAGATGAGTCGCAACCGCAGCCGCATTGTCATCACCGAGCTGCCCTATCAGACCAATAAGACAACCCTGATCGAACGCATCGCGTCGCTGGTGCGCGACGGCAAGATCGAAGGCATCACCGATCTGCGCGACGAGAGCGACCGCACCGGCATGCGCATCGTCATCGAGCTGACACGCAACGTCGAGCCCAAAGACATTCTGGCCGACCTCTTCAAATACACACCGCTGCAGCAGACCTTTGGCATGCAGATGCTGGCGCTGGTCGATGGCCAGCCGCGCATGCTCGGCCTCAAACGGGTTTTGCATCTCTTCATCCAGCACCGGGAAGAGATCATCCGCCGCCGGTCGGAGTATGAATTGGCCCGGGCCAGGGAACGCGCCCACATCCTGGAGGGGTTACTCAAAGCGCTGGATATTCTTGACGAGGTCATCGCTGTCATCCGCAAGAGCCAGCGCGTTGAGACTGCACGCACCAATCTCATGTCAGAGTTTGGCTTTACCGAAATTCAGGCCCAAGCCATTTTGGATATGCAGTTGCGACGCCTGGCCGCGCTGGAGCGTAAAAAGCTCCAGGAGGAATATAAGGCGCTCACGAAGCGCATCAAGTATCTAGAGGACCTGCTCGCCCATCCCGAAAAGATCCTCGGCGTCATTCGGGAAGATCTGTTGGCCATCAAAGATGAGTATGGCGACGCGCGACGCACCCAAATTGTCGACCGCACCAAGGGGACTTTAACCAGCACCGATCTGCTCCCCGAGCAGAATGTATGGGTGGCGGTCGGCGGCAACGGCGAACTGCATCGCCAAGACGTCACCCGGGTCTCGTCGACGGCACTCAAGCGTAGCGGCAACGGCAGCCAGGTGGGACTGTTCACGGCCAATACGCGTGATTATCTCTATTTGATGGATGAGCGAGGCCAATGCCGGCGCATCTCCATCCACGAAATTCCCCAGGATGGCCGCCCCAAGCATCTGGCTGAATTGACCGAATTCTCACGGCGGGACAATATTACCGCCGCAATCAGCGTGCCGCGGCTGACCGCTGACGAGAGTGACGGCTATCTCTTCTTCGTCACGGAGCAGGGCATGGTCAAGCGCGTGGCGCTGACCGATTTCATCGTCGCGAGCGCATTGGATCCCATCGTCATGAATGTGGACCAGAAAGACCGTCTCTGCACTGTTTTCCGCACGAATGGCAATGAGGATGTTATCCTTGTCAGCAGTGGGGGCAAGGCAATCCGCTTCGCGGAGGATGCGGTGCGCAGCATGGGGCTGGCCGCAGGCGGCGTCAGCGGCTTCAAGCTGGGCAAAGGACAGCGGGTCGTCTATGCGGCGCCGGTCGATCCGGCTGGAGAATTGATCACGGCGACAGAAAAGGGCTTCCTGAAACGCACGCCCCTGAGTGACTATCCGACGCAAGGCCGCAATGGCGGCGGCGTCGTCACCCATAAGCTCAATGCCAAGAGCGGCGAGGTGACGGCAGCGCTTCTCCTCATCTCCGGGCTAGCGCCCGACGACCCCGTGGCGACGCTCAGCCAGAAGAATAAGCTGGTGATGCTCTCGCTGAGCCAGATTCCGCAGATGGGGCGCAACGTCCAGGGCAAGCAAATTGTGCCTGTGGGTATAGGCGACAGGATCGTCACCGTACAGATTCTGCGCATGCCGCCCGATAACGCCGGGCCCAACGGTGATCTCGACATCGATGGCGGCGACGCCGGGGCAACCGGCAGCAATGGCAGCCAAACAACAAAGACAGCCACGCCGACCGCGCAGCGCAATCGTGCCCGGGCGCCGAGCAAAAAAAGGGCCGCAGCCACGACCGCGACAGCAGCAGGTGTCGCAACCGGCAAGAGTACCGGTAGACGGCGTAAGCGTGTGGCCCAATCGGCTGCACAGGAGGCATCTGCAAAGAGTAAGCCCGCCCGGTCGACCAAGCAAAACGCTTCACCTGCCAAACGCTCCCAAGCCAAGAAGTCTCCGACAACTGCGGCCAAATCGAAAACCCAATCTACTGCCGGGTCAACCAAACAGAGCGCGGCCGCCAAGAAACAGGCTGCCAGCAAAAAGACGGCATCGAGCACGTCCTCATCTGCAGCCAAATCCGCCGCAAAAAAATCGACCGCCACGAAGTCGACAGCCAGCAAGCGCACTGCGTCCAGCAAATCCTCAGCTACGGCCAAGCCCGCAACAAAGTCAACGGCCACCGCTAAATCGACCGCCAAATCTGCCAAGCAATCGACCGCCACCAAGTCGACAGCCAGCAAGCGCACTGCATCCAGCAAATCCTCAGCTACGGCCAAGCCCGCAACGAAGCCAACAGCCGCCGCTAAATCGACCGCCAAATCTGCCAAGCAATCGACCGCCACCAAGTCGACAGCCAGCAAGCGCACTGCGTCCGGCAAGTCCTCGGCTACGGCCAAGCCCGCAACGAAGCCAACAGCCGCCGCTAAATCGACCGCCAAATCTGCCAAGCAATCGACCGCCACCAAGTCGACAGCCAGCAAGCGCACTGCGTCCGGCAAGTCCTCGGCTACGGCCAAGCAGACCGGGACCGGAACGGCAGTGGCTGGCAGCGACAACGCGAAATCGACCAAAACCAAGACAGCCAAGCGCACGAGCGACAAGCTGAAGACAGTCGCCAGCGTCGTCGGCGCCTCAAAAAAGCCGGCCAAGTAAACGTGGCAGGATGGGCGACCGTCCATCCTGTCGAAACCACATCACACGACGCTCGTCGTCGCCACTTGATTGCCCCGTAGATCCGGCAAGAAAGGGCGCCGGCCTGACTGCACGCAGGCCGGTCGCTGCATTTCAGCTCCAATTCACTCGGCTTCGCGGCCAGATTGCGTACAACTAGACAAATACCCTTCGCCAGACCACCTACAAGACTGCGAAGGAATTGCGACCACGATACCGATTACTCCCCATAGAGCCTATTCGCAAGTGCTTCGTCGCCATCGTCCTCGCCAGCATTGCGTCTATTCCGAAACCTAATTTCCAAACATTTATTCTGCCAATGCCCCTTGTGGCAGGCACAACGCATCCGTGGCAGGATCGTCGCGCCTCTTGCCGACGCCCGGAACCCCTGATCCGGTCAATCCAACGGCGGCGTAGATCGAAAGGACACCCTCATGCATGGCAAATCCATCCGTCTCATCATTCTCGCGTTCATGCTCACTGCCGTCAGCGGGCTCGGCATGGTACTGACGCCGGGCCAGGCCCGTGCGCAATTGGTTCCTGGAGCCGGCGCCGAAGCACCCTTGACCGATCAATATACCCAAGTGCTGACGGGGAATTATTGCTATGTCACTGGCGGTAACAGCCTGATTCTCGTCGATTCAGCCGACTTTGAGATCAACGTGCCGGGCACGCCCGTGGCCGCATACTGGGTCTGGTCATCGCGCGTCATTCTTGGCAACGGCGACAGCTTTCCCGACCCGATCGACAACACGCTCACCGTAACCGGCACCCGCGGTGACGGCGCGGCGATCAATACAGAGATCACAGCCTCGATCCAGGAAGAATCGACCTTTAGCGGCTACATCCGTAGCTATGCTTTTGTCTATTCCGACAATCTCTTTGATTTCGTCAGTGAAGGCCTCAACGCCTATACCATCTCCGGCATTGAAGTCCCCACTTTTGAGATCCCTGAGTCCCACGGCGCGGCGCTCACGATTGTCTATGAAGCCGACAATTGCCCGTACCAGCAAATCGATCTAGCCTATGGCCTCGACACCTTCTTCCACGACTGGGCGCCACCCTTTGGTCCCAATTCAGCCGTGGCCTGCGTGGCTTTCGACCCAGCCGCGGAATCGCGTACGCTCTCCTACACGGTGATCGTTGCCGGGGCGGCGCAGCCGGAGGTGGCCGACGCCACCCGGCCCAGTGGCTTCTGGACCGCGGCCATCAACGCCCCCAATGATGTTCTGCCCGCATCACTGGTAGGGGAAGCATTTGCCACTGGCATTGCGGATCCGTTCAACAGCACGCCCGGCCTTGAGTGGGATATCTACTCGGGCCAGGTGACCCTGGCCGCCGGCGACAACTATGCCTGCTTCCAGGCCGAATCCCCCGTGGGCGATGGCGATCCCGGCGGCATCAGCGGCGCATGGCTCAACCTGACCACGGGTACCCCGTTGGCCTTGGGCAGCATTGGCGACACGGTTTGGGCTGACCTCAACGGCAATGGTACGCAGGATCCGGGCGAACCGGGTCTGGCCAACGTGACGGTGTCGCTGAGCAACGGCGCGTCGGTCACGACCGACGCAGATGGCAACTACCTCTTTACAGACTTACCGCCAGCTTCCTACACGGTCACGATTGATCCGAACAGCGGCGATCTCGCCACGGGAAATTACACGCAGACCGGCGATCCCGATGGCGGCAACGACAACCAGTCGCAGCTCACCCTTGGGGCGGGCGAGGTCAATCTGGATCAGGACTTTGGCTATCAGCCTCTGGGCAGCATCGGCGACACCGTCTGGCTGGACGTAGACGGCAATGGCGTGATCAATGGCGATGAGGCCGGTATCGCCAATGTCACCGTTACCCTGATCAATAGCCAGAATCAGGTCCAGGTTGATGTCACCGACGGCGACGGCCTCTATACGTTTGAGAACCTACCGGCGGACAATTACACCGTGATTGTCAATCCGACAACGCTGCCGGACAATCTCAAGCCGACGTATGATCCAGACGGCATCAGCACCCCCAATGAAGCGGCGCTTCTGTTGGGACCGGGCGAAGATCGCGACGACATCGACTTCGGCTACAACAGCATACTGGGCAGCCTGGGCGACACCGTCTGGCTGGATGAAAACAGAAATGGCGTCCAGGATAATGGCGAGGGCGGCATTCCCAATGTGCTACTTGCCCTCTCTGATGGCAACGGTGGCTCTCAAACCGCGGTCACCAACGGCAGCGGCTTCTACAGCTTCGTGGATCTGATGCCGGGCACGTACACGGTATCTGTGGATCCGACGACTCTGCCCACCGGCCTGGGCCCCACCTTTGACCTGGACGGCACGAACACGCCCAACACGACGCAGGTGGCGCTGGCCGCAGGACAAGTCCGCGTTGACGTCGACTTTGGCTATGTGGACATCGTAGGCAGCATCGGCGACACGGTCTGGCGTGATGACAATGGCAATGGCGTTCAGGAGAGCGGCGAGCCGGGTCTGGCAGGCGTCACACTTACCCTGAGCAACAATGACGGCAGCTTGGGCTCGACAGTCACCGACGCCAATGGTCTCTACACGTTTGACGACCTGCTCGCCGGTCAGTACACCGTCGCCGTCGATCCGGCAAGCTTGCCTGGAGACGTGCGCCAGACCTATGACCTGGACGGTCTCAGCACGCCGGATCGGGCGACTGCGGCGCTGGCACAGGCGGAGGATCGTACCGATGTCGACTTTGGCTATCAACCCCTCGGCAGCATCGGCGACACGGTCTGGCATGACAGCAATGCAAACGGTGTGCAGGAGGGGGACGAGCAGGGTCTGGCGGGTGTTACTGTCGTTCTGACCCGTGCGGATGGCGTGCGCTCATTCGCCCAGACGGATGGCAATGGCCGTTACGCCTTCACCAGCCTGCCGCCCGGCGCCTATACGGTGGCCGTCGATCCGACCACCCTGCCGGAAGGTTATCTGCCCACCTATGATCTGGACGGCGTAACGACGCCCAACACGACCAGTGTGCCGCTGGCAGCCTGGCAAAATCGCACCGATGTCGATTTCGGCTATCGAGAACCCCCGCTGTCTATTGACGATGAGGCGCCGAGCGCGCCCAGGGGAACCGTCGCGGTCTTCCTGCCCCTGGTCACGCGTTAGCCCATCAGGTCCAAGCAGGATGCTGTGGCTGAGGGCATGAGGCGCCGGGAACTTTTTGCAAGATGGTCGAGCATTGATCTGTTCAAAAAGTCCCGGCGCCTTGCCCAAACGTGGAGCAAGACAACCGTTTTGCGACACAGGCGAAGGATTCGACGACAGGATCCGATTACTGAGTGGGGACGAATTCAAACCACGCCCCGTCGATTGGCTGATGACAACATTTCAGTTGCCGATTTTGACAGGGCAAATATGAATGTGTTAGCCTGTGAATTTGTAGCATCGATTTGATAAATATTCGGCAAAGATCCGCCGAGGGGAAAGGGCTTCGCCCGAGAATCCCTGAGCAACCCGCTGGAGTCCCGGTTTTCGGTTGCGCTGGACCGAACAATTCAATGCTTGACCTGCCACAGAAATGTTCTTGAACGCTCTGTTGCGAAGCCGCCGCAAAGCAGCAGCTGGCGCAAATGGCAAGCAAACTGATTCGGTCCACCGCCACAATCGAAAACGATCCAGGATGGGTAATGCGCAAGTCGACGACTGGTCAGACTTTGCATGATAGATCGGCACGAGTTGATTTACCCGCCTGGTGTTCTCCAGGCGGGTTTTTTGTTTTCTAGTCTCGATGCCGGACGGCCGCAAATCGTTTGACGGCCCTGTCGGTTCCCGGAGTTAGCGTAGTGAACGACTTGCGATCCATCTGCGTCTATTGCGGCTCACGCTTTGGCACGCATGCAGACTTTCAGGCAGCAGCGCTGGCGTTGGGTCAATTGCTTGCCGAACGCAAGATCGATCTTGTCTATGGCGGCGGCAGTGTTGGGTTGATGGGCATTATTGCACAGGCGGTCTACGAGGGCGGCGCCAACGTGCGGGGAATCATCCCCCGTTCACTTCAGCCCAAAGAACTTTCCGGCACGACCTACGGCGAGTTGATCGTCGTCGAGACGATGCACGAACGCAAGGCGCTGATGGCCGAACATGCCGATGGCTTTATTGCCATCCCTGGGGGCTTTGGCACGCTAGACGAACTTTTCGAAACGGTGACGTGGAGCCAGTTGGGCATCCACAGCAAGCCAATCGGTCTGCTCAACGTCCGGGGCTATTTCGATCCGCTCCTGGCCTGGATCGACCAGGCAATCGAGCAGGGCTTTGTCCGGGCCCGCCATCGTGAGTTGCTGGTTGTTTCCGACAGCGCAGGAGACCTGATTGATCAGATGAATGCCCACCAAGCCCCGCCCAGCGCGGTAAAGTGGATGAGCTTGAACGAAACGTAGAGCAGTTCTATTTCGCAGCAAGGAGCGTAGGAAGAGATGAGTTTTATTATCACCGGTTCAGTCGCATACGACTACCTGATGAGCTATCCCGGCCGCTTTGCCGACCATATTCTGCCCGATCAGCTCGATAGTCTCAGCGTCAGCTTTCTGGCTGATTCCATGCGACGCGAGCGAGGCGGCGTGGCCGCCAATATCGCCTACACGAATAAGTTGCTTGGCGGACACCCCGTCATCCTTGCCACCGTGGGCAATGACTTTGGTGACTATCGTCGCTGGTTGGAGGAGCAAGGATTGCCCACGGATCAAATTATCGAAATCCCCGAAGATCTGACGGCGACATTCTTTGTGAGCACGGACCTGGACCAGAACCAGATTGCCAACTTCTACACCGGAGCCATGGCGCACGCCAAGGAGTACACGCTGGCTTCGCGCAATCTGGAGGATGCGGCACTAGTCCTGATTAGCCCCAACGATCCAATCGCCATGGTCAACTATGCTCAGGAATGCAAGGATTTGGGCATTCCTTTCGCCTACGATCCCAGCCAGCAACTGGCCCGCCTGAGCGGCGATGACCTGCGCGCCAGCGTGCCCGGGGCCAAGTTCCTTTTCTGCAATGAGTATGAGATTGCCGTCATCCAAAATAAGACCGGATGGACCATGGAGGAGATCATCTCCATGGTCGAGACGCTGGTGGTCACCTACGGCAAGAAGGGCAGCGTGATCTACACAGGCAGCGAGGAGTATCAGATTCCGGTGGCGCCGCTTGATCATATCGACGACCCGACCGGCGCAGGTGATGCCTTCCGCGGCGGCTTCTTTGCGGCGTGGATGGTAGGGCTTCCATGGGATGTGGTCGGCCGTGTCGGTGCGCTGTGCAGCACGTATGCGCTGGAGAATATCGGCACGACCTCTCACCGCTTTACGCCGGCCGAATTTGCCACACGCTATGCAGAGTACTTTGGCGCCGAGTCGACCCTGGCGCAGATGCAACAAAACGCGCTGGCGTAAGCTGCGCTCCAGGCAAAAACGAGCCTTCAATGACGACCTACATCGCACTCTTACGCGGCATCAACGTCGGCGGCAACAACAAACTGCCCATGGCGGAGCTAAAGGCGCTGCTGGAGGGACTGGGGCTAGAGCACGTTAAAACCTATATTCAAAGTGGCAACGTTGTCTTTCAGGGCAAAGCCGCCGATCGTGGCAAGTTGGCGCAAGAGATCAGCCTGGCTATCGAGACGAGTCATGGCTTTGCGCCAAAGGTGCTGCTGTTGGAAATGGATGAACTGGCCCAAGCAATGTTATCCAATCCATTTCCGCAGGGGGAGGCCGATCCCAAGACGCTGCACCTTTACTTTCTGGCATCCGCGCCGACTGCTCCGGACATGGAGGCGCTGGCAGGCGTCCAACGCGACAGCGAGCAATTTCACCTGGCGGATCGGGTCTTCTATCTCTATGCGCCGGACGGCATTGGCCGGTCGAAGTTGGCGACGCTGACGGAGAAAGCGCTCGGCGTGAGCGCTACTGCCCGCAACTGGCGCTCGGCCAGCAAAATCCTGGCGCTGGCGGAGGAAGTCGAACATGGCGCAGGCTAACCGTCCATTCGGCACGGCGGCTTCCGATCATCCGCAGGTGCGCAGCATACTGGAACGAGACGCGGTCTGGGCTGCCTATGCCCTGGCCGATCTGCAGCCCGACTTTGCACCCTACTGCGCCTGGTATCCGGCTGATGATGAGCAGGGCCTGGCCATGATCTACACGGGGTTGCCGATCCCAACCCTTTTCACAGTGGGGGATCCAGCCAGCGTGGCCGCAAGTATGACCCGGATTGAACTGCCGGAACGCATCTACATCACGGTGCGCGAAGAGCACTTTCCAGCCGTTGATCGCTCCTATGACTTTAGCGCCGACCGGCGGCCCATGCGGCGCATGACGCTTCCGGCACAGGAGCAGATTGGTTCACCGCAGCAACCGGTTGTCCGTCTCACGGCAACCATGAGCGATGCCTTACGCACGCTCTATGCGCATGGCGGTGATTTTGCACCCGATGCCTTCGACCCGTATCAGATCGAAAACGGCGTCTTCTTCGGCATCATGAATGGGGACGACCTGGTCGCCGCCGGGGGCACCCACATCGTCGACTGGTCGGCAGGCATTGCGGCCATCGGCAACATGTACACACGGCCTGACGCGCGTGGCCGCGGCCACGCCGGCGCAATCGTGCAGGCCCTCGTGCACGCCTTACGCGCCGGCGACGTAAGCACCATCGTGCTCAACGTCGACCAGCGCAATGCAGCAGCTTATCGCCTCTATCTACAGCACGGATTTGTGGAACACTGTCCGTATGTGGAAGGGATTGGAATCAAACGAGATTAGTAGATTTTTCTGTTCAAAGGAGCAACAAACCCTATGAGTACCGCCGTAAAAGAATTAAACTATGATGTCGCAGACCTGAGCCTGGCCGATCGTGGCCGCTTCCGCATGGAGTGGGCCGCCAAAGAGATGCCGGTGCTGGATTTGCTGGAAGAACGCTTCAAGAAAGAGCAGCCCTTCAAGGGCATTCGCATCGCTGCGGCCATGCACGTGACGAGTGAGACGGCCAATCTCATGCGTATCCTGTTGGCCGGCGGCGCCGAGGCCGCGCTCTGTGCGTCCAATCCGCTGAGCACCCAGGATGACGTGGCGGCCGCGCTGGTCGCCCACTATGAGATGCCCGTCTACGCCATCAAGGGCGAGACCAATGAGCAGTATCACAGCCATATGGCGAGCGTGCTCGACATCGAGCCCCACATCACCATGGATGACGGCATGGACCTGGTCGCCATGCTCCACACCAAGCGCAGCGACCTGCTGCCCAACGTGCTGGGCGGCACCGAAGAGACCACCACCGGCGTGATTCGCCTGCGCGCCATGGCCGCCGACGGCGCCCTCAAGTTCCCGGTTGTGGCCGTCAACGACGCCATGACCAAGCATTTCTTTGACAACCGCTACGGCACGGGCCAGAGCACCATCGACGGCATCATTCGCGCCACCAATATTCTATTGGCGGGCAAGAACTTTGTGGTCGGCGGATACGGCTGGTGCAGCAAGGGCATTGCCATGCGCGCCAAGGGCATGGGCGCCAACGTCATCGTCACCGAAGTCGATCCGATGCGTGCGCTGGAAGCAGTCATGGATGGCTTCCGCGTCATGCCGATGTTGGAAGCGGCCAAGGAAGGTCACATCTTCTGCAGCGCCACGGGCGACATGCACGTGATTGATGGCCACGACATGGAGGTCATGCGCGATGGCGCCATCCTCTCCAACAGCGGTCATTTCGACATTGAAATCAATCTGGTTGCGCTGGAAGAGATGGCCGATAAGGTCACCCGCGTCCGCGATTTCCTGGACGAGTACACCCTGCCGGATGGCCGTCGCATCTACGTGGCGGGCGAAGGTCGTCTGGTCAACCTGGCCGCGGCCGAAGGCCACCCGAGCGCCGTCATGGACATGAGCTTCGCCAACCAGGCCCTGGCTGCAGAGTACATTCTTAAGAACAGCGACGAACTGGAAGGCCAAGTCTACGACATGCCGGAAGCGCTCGATCGCGAAATTGCCGCCCTGAAGCTCAAGGCCATGGGCATCGACATCGACGTGCTGAGCCCGGAGCAGGAAGCCTACCTGAACGAGTGGACAGTCGGCACGGGCCATTAATGAGCGCGGAATGGGGAACGGGAAACGCGGAGTAGGTGAGAATCCTGCACAACAATTTCGCGTTTCCCGTTCCACGCTCCGCATTAGACTGAGGAGAAATCAACATGACAACCTTTATGACAGCCCCGAGTCTGCTCTTTACGAGCGAATCTGTTTCCGAGGGGCATCCCGACAAGATGTGCGACCAGATCAGCGATGCGGTGCTAGACGCGATTTTTGAGCAGGATCCCAACGCCCGTGTGGCCTGCGAGACGGCCATCAAGACCGGCTTTGTGCTGCTGCTGGGCGAGATCACGACGACCGCCTTTGTCGATTTCGATAAGCTGGTACGCGAGGTCGTAAACGAAATCGGCTTTGACGCGTCGGAGAAGGGCTTTGACGGCAACACCTGTGGCATTCAGGTTGCGATTGCATCTCAAAGTCCCGACATCGCCATGGGCGTTGACCGCGCCATGGAAGCCAAGGACGGCACCATGTTGACCGAAGCGGACATCGAATCGGTCGGCGCCGGCGACCAGGGTATGATGTTCGGCTATGCGTGCAATGAGACCGATACGCTCATGCCCATGCCGATCTACTATTCGCACAAGCTGGTGCGTCGCATGGCCGAAGTGCGCAAGAATGGCACGCTGCCCTGGCTGCGCCCGGACTCCAAGAGCCAGGTCACGGTCGAGTATGCCTACGGCAAGCCCAAGCGCATCCACACGGTGCTCATCAGCACCCAGCACGCGCCCGAGATCAGCCAGGAGGAAATCCGCCAGGCGCTGATCGAGCACGTGATTGATCCCGTGTTGCCGGCTGAGCTGGTCGACAAGGAGATGCTGATCTACACCAACCCCACCGGCCGCTTCGTGGTTGGCGGTCCTATGGGTGATGCCGGCCTGACCGGTCGCAAGATCATCGTCGACACCTATGGCGGCATGGGTCGTCATGGCGGCGGCGCCTTCAGCGGCAAGGATTGCACCAAGGTTGACCGCAGCGCCGCCTATGCCGCGCGATGGGTGGCCAAGAACATCGTGGCTGCCGGCCTGGCCGACCGCTGTGAGATTCAGCTTGCCTACGCCATCGGTGTTGCCCGCCCGCTGAGCATCAACGTAGAGACCTTCGGTACCGGCAAGATCAACGACGAGCGCATTGCCGAACTGGTGGAAGAAACCTTCGATCTGCGCCCCGGCGCCATCATCCATGACTTGGACTTGCGCCGGCCCATCTATCGCCAGACCGCAGCGTACGGACACTTCGGTCGCGACGATGTCGATCTGCCCTGGGAAGATACCAGCCGTGCAGAAGCACTGCGCGTTGCCGCCGGATTGAACGAAGCCGTGGCCGCATAAGGTCATGGCAAACCTCTTCGCCACATGACACAGTAAAACCACAAGATCGCAGCCGACTTGAGTCGGCTGCGATCTTGCTTGTGTAACGTCTGAATAGATGGTTGATTTCGGACTGGCGTCCTATCTTCTTGCGATTACTTCGCCTTGGGAATGATCACCCACAGGACAAGATACGGCAGGACGCCCGGAATGCCACCCGGAATCATCAGCAAGAGAAAGAGCAAGCGAAACCAGACCGCGCTTACGCCAAAAAAGGCGCCCAATCCGCCGCAAACGCCAGCCAAAATACCGTTCTGACGGCGCAATTGGTTTCGGGTATCGTTTGTCGTCATCGTTTATAGTCTCCAGAATCATTATTGATGGCCGACTCTCATCCACAAGGGGGCGGCCAGATCGCTCAGTTTCTACCCATCATTACGCCGTAGAGGCCAAAAAGTTGCAACTGCAAATACGTTTCTAATGGTGGGGCGCGATTCACCTTTTGAATCGCATACAGTATACTGCCCCCATACTCGACCTGGTTTCTTACACGCTCTTTGCATACATCTCATCAGCCCGCCCCAGGTAAGGCCCATCCACTCGATGATTCTCAAGCATTGTCTCTTGCTCCTTGTCCCCTTGCTGCTAGCCGCCTGCACAACACCGTCCGCCGAACCCGCGGCTCGCTATGGCAGCGCCGACGATCCCACCCCAATTCCGACCACGCCCGCAGCAACAAAGCCGACCTTTACGGTCGAGCGGGGCGACGTGATCGTGAGCGAGGAGTTGCCGGGACGCGTGGTGCCCACCAGCGAGGCTTCTCAACTGCCTGGGCGGCTTGGATCAGCCGACGGGCGGCTCGATTCATATCCAGGGTCGGGAGCTTGCGCTGCTTTCGGAAGCGGAGTTAACCGAATGGCGACGAGGCGAAGTCGGTTTCATCTTCCAGGCACTTGGACTCTTGCCTAACCTGTCGGCCTACGAAAATGTGGAGCTAATGCTGCGTATTGCCAAGTCGCCCCGCAAAGAACGCAGAGAACGGGCGCACTATTGCCTGGAACTGGTGGGGTTGGACAAATGGGCCGATCATCGTCCCTTTGAAATGTCCGGCGGCCAGCAGCAGCGGGTGGCGATTGCCCGTGCGATTGCCAATCAACCGCGCCTGCTCCTGGCCGACGAGGCCACGGGCGAGTTGGATACGGAAACGACGCGCGAAGTGTTGGAACTCTTCGGCGCGATCATCCATGCGGAAGAGATGACGATGCTGCTGGCAACCCATGACGACCTGGTCGACCGCTATGTGGACGCTGTGCTGCGACTTGAAGATGGCCGAATCTTGTCCGACAGCGCACCCTAATCTTCCGCCAATCTTGAGTTGACGACTCGTTTTGCTGTCGAGGAACCAAAATGCATCGACACCAACAAGTTCGCAAAGTCGTCAAATAGGGATTGCCGATGCACTAGTCCAGATCGACGTGAATACCACGACAGATATTCAAGGGGTTCTCCGCTCAGGATATCTGTATGAGAATATCTGCCGGGATTCACTAGCTTCGTGCACCCTCATCCCCCATGAAGCCGTCGAAGGCCGCGCCGTGCAGGTTCACTTCCGGATCAAGGATGACGTAAATCGGGATCTTGTCCAACAGGCTCTTGAAGCGTCCCTTCTGACTGATGGCGGCCAGAAAGTCGGCCTGCTGCAGGCGGGGCAGGATGCGGGGTGGAATGCCGCCGCCCAGATAGACGCCACCGGTCGCCAACACCTTCAAGGCCATGTTGCCCACCTCGCCGGCGAGAATGCGTACAAACAAGTCGAGTGTGGCGACGCAGAGATCGGCCGTTTTCTCCAGGGCGGCTCCCACGATGACCGGGTTGGGGTCGTCGACTTCCGCCAGGGCCTTACGCAACCAGTCCGGCTCGCCATAATCGCCGCGGATGCGCAAAAACTCATAGAGGCTGGGTATGGCGCTGCCCGAGCAGACGCGCTCAAAGCTCAAATGGCCGTAGCGGGGGTAGAGATAGGTCAACAGCTCCACTTCGATGGGCGAACTGGGCGCAAAGGAGGCGTGGCCGCCCTCGCACGGATGGGCCTGGTAGCGCGTGCCGTTCCACGTGAGAAATGACTCGCCCAGCCCGGTGCCGGGCGCGATGACCGCAATGGCGCCGGTTGGATCGGTTATTCCCTCACGAAGTACCGCAAGGTCATCGTCTTCCAGCGCGGGCACCGCTGCTGCCGTGGCCTCCACGTCATTCATCAGATGCACGACGGGGATGCCAAACGTCTCCGCAATCGTCTCCGCCGAAATCACCCAGGGCAGATTCGTGATCTCAGATCGCCCGCGCACAACTGGACCGGCCACGGCAAAGCTGGCCGCGGTTGGCTTTACGCCTTCGTCGGCCAGGAACTCCGCAATGATGTCCTCCAGGCTGCTATAGCGCTGGCTGGGAAAACTCTGCTGGCGCGTCGGGTTTTTTAGATCGTCAGCCCGCTCAAACAGACCGACCAGCGTCTTGGTCCCACCGATGTCACCCGCCAAAATCATAGTCGTCTCTCCTCTGCTTTTCTGGGGCTGTCGCTTCTAACCAATTGTGACAGGCTTTGCGATGATGTGCAAACAAAACGGAGCTTTCTCGACGTTGTCAATTGCTGCCGCGGGGCATAAAATAGATGCGACAATCTTGGTGAAAGGCACTGAAAATGCTAGGGGACGCGACGCGCACGGCTTATCTGACTTTGATTGCAGAAAACCCGCTCTTCGCGGGTCTGGCGCCCGAGGTCTGGGAAGAGACGCTTGCCGCCGCAATGGTGCGCACGTATGTCAAAGGCGAACTGATCGTTCGCCAGGGCGATCCGGCGCGCAATTTTCACCTCCTGGTCGACGGCCGGGCCAAGTTGCTCCAAGTCACGCGTGACGGCCATCAGGTGCTGGTGCGCTACATCGTGCCCGGTCAGCAGGTAGGCCTGATTGCCGTCCTGGGCGATCTAAGCTATCCGCTTTCCATTCACCCCGTCGTACCCTGCACGACACTCATGTGGTCGGGCGAGGGGCTCCTCCAACTCATGGAGCGCCATCCGCGCATTAGCATCAACGCACTGCGCGTCATGATCAATCGCAATCAACAGCGTCAGCAACGCTACCAGGAACTGCTCACCGAGCGGGTCGAGCAGCGCCTGGCGCAAGGGTTGCTGCGATTGGCCGATCAGGTCGGCCAGCCGGAAGGCGACAGTATCCGCATCGACCTGCCCCTCACCCGCGAAGATCTGGCCGAGTATACCGGCACCACTCTCTTCTCGGTCAGCCGTATCCTGCGCCGCTGGGAGCAAGAGGGCTTCGTGTTATCCGGCCGGGAACGGGTCTCCCTGAGCGACCTGGTCGCGCTGCGCGCAATTGCTGACGGCGTCGACGCGGCTCCATAACACCTCGAATTCGAGACACAGTACCGTTACCGGACGAGCTTTCATCTTTGGTCCGGCGTCTTTGCGCGCGCGCAAAGACGCCGGACCAAAACGTTGCTATCCTGGAGACGTCTATGCAGCCACGGTGTATGCCAGGCTGCCAATCAATCCGTCTTATGAAAGTGATGTGCGTACATGCCCACCATTACGACTGCCCACAAAGGTGACATGCTGTTCGAGAGCCAGTTCGGCGACCATAGTCTCCTGATCGACGTCCCGCCCGCCATGGGTGGCGCCAACCGGGGCCCGACGCCGCCGGAACTCTTTATTGCCTCGCTTGGTTCCTGCGTGGGGGCCTTTGCCGCCACCTATTGCCAGCAGGCCGGCATCGACACCCGCGACATGACTATCGACGTCTGTTTTGACAAGGTCGACAACCCGACACGGTTGGCCAACCTCAAGATCACGGTCAACCTGCCCCATGGCGATTGCTCGCTGCGCCAGCAGGCGCTCAAGCGGGTGGCCGAGCACTGCCCTGTCCACGAGACGATCGTCACGTTGGAGGGGATCGACATTGAGTTTCAGGGCCAGCGCGAGCTTGAGCCCGCCTAGCCCCGCCCTTTTCTGCCGGCCGCCTTCATTCACTCGACGGCGGCCGGCGATAGTCCCTTTGCGTGAGCCCTGACGGGCTGACACCCCTCCCGGGACCCCCAGGTCGTGCGCTTGAGCTCAGCAGCCGACCTGGGGGATAAAAAAGAAGACAACTGCCGGATCAAGGCATCCAATCAGTAAGGAAGTTTCATCATGCAGACCAACTCCAATCAGTTCCCCAAACGCCTCAACTGCGCCATCTGTGAGGGCGCCTGGTTCTGCTATGTCCTCTGCCTCTTCGTTCCACTGGCCATGATGCTCACCATGCTCATCGTGGCGCTACTCGGCGTCTGGTAGCCGGGAATCTCAGCCTATGCCGTGTCTGGATTGACCCCGCTCAGGCAGCCATGTTAGACTGCGCCCCTTCAAAGTACTGGAACAAGTCTATCAATCGATGCGCTTGATCATTGATTGCCCTTGGGGGAAGTTTAGCATGTCAGACGAGGCGTTATTGCCAACGGTTTTGCCGCAGTCGATCTATGATGAGATCATCGCGCATGCGCGTGAAGGCAAGCCGGAGGAGATCTGCGGCATTCTGCGCGGCCGTGACCTGACGGCAACAGAATTGATTCGCGCCCGCAACGTGGCTGGGGATCGAATCGACAATTACGACGTTGATCCCCAAACGCTCCTCCTTCAGTTCGATTTTGAGGACGACGGCGATGAGATGATGGGTATCTATCACTCCCACCCGATCTCGGTCGCCTATCCATCAGCTACGGATGCTTGGAACGCCCATTATCCAGACAGCATCTACTTCATCTGCTCGCTGGAGGATGACGCTGCGCCAGTGCTGCGCGCGTTCCGCCTCATTCCACACTTTTTGGACTTAAACATTCCGCACCTGCGCACCCAGCTACCGTTCATTGAGGTGCGCCCGGGTCTCTTCAGCTATTTTCACGGCGCCGACAGCCTCGTCCCCGCGTCGATGGCAGGCGCAGCGCCAGAAATCTCCGTGCCGTTCTACATAGTCTTCTACGATGATGGTCGAGACACGCTCTCACCAGAGGGACGCCTGGTGACCATCGCAGAGCACGAGATTGCGATCCAGTAAGGGGTTTGGTAAGAAATCTTTCTTGACAAGGCCAAACCAAGCCAGTATACTCTGGCACACGTCGAAGAAATCGTTTGATGTCTTAATAGTTTGAGTTGGTCAATGAGTTATTCGGTTTGCACCACAAAAAACTGTTGCTTGTGTCTCTAGCGGGTTGAGTCAGCATGGCGCTGACTTACCCGCAGTCCGACGATGCAAGCGATAAACGGCTGCAAACCGCACACGCCGCAAGGCGATTCATAGAGAGCAGATGTACCGCCCGTTGCCAGGGCGTTAGACTGTTCCGTGCGTTTGTCCCGCCGAATTCATCGCTTGATGAATTCGGCGTTTTTTGTGGCATTTATACCGCCGGCAGGCCCAATATCGCCGGCGCTGACCGGCAGGACTCCCAATCATTTTGCATGATCCAGCATCACTTATCGACAAGGAGAAAACGATCTGATGGCTACTGTTTATGTCCCTACCCCAATCCGCCGGCTCACCAACGGCCAGGCCAAAGTGACGGTCGCAGGCAATGACGTTGCCGGTCTCATTCAGGCCGTAGATGCCGAATATCCCGGCGTGGCGGAACGTATTCTGGACGGTGACGGCAATCCAAAGCGCTTCATCAACATTTTTGTCAATGACGATGAAATCCGCACCCTGCAGGGACTCGAAACGCCAGTAAGCGAACGGGACAAAATCTCGATCGTGCCGGCCATGGCCGGCGGCGCCCGCTAATTCACCAGCCGAGGCACACAAGAGGAGGCCATATGAGTCGACTAAATCGAGATCAGCTACTCGAGAAAGCACGGCGTGACATCTCTGAGATGTCGCCCCAAGAACTAAAAAGCCAAATTGACTTAGGCGATGATGTCACGATCATCGACATTCGCGAGCGGGACGAGTTCGTCCAGGGGCACATTCCCGGCGCTCGCTTCATCCCACGCGGGTTTTTGGAATTACAGATCGAGCAATATGAAACGGATCGTGACAGACCGTTGGTTATCTATTGCGCCGGCGGCGTACGCTCCATTTTGGCGGCACGCAACCTGAAAGAGATGGGCTACGCCAACACCATTTCGCTGATTGGCGGCTTCAACGGCTGGAAGAACGCAGGCTATGATTTCAAGATTCCTGCCGTTCTTAACGACGAGCAGCGCCTCCGCTACAGTCGCCACACGCTGCTGAGCGAAATCGGAGAAGAGGGCCAGATCAAGCTGCTGGAGAGCAAGGTTCTCCTCATCGGCGCGGGCGGTCTGGGGAGTCCGGCCGCCATGTATCTGGCGGCAGCCGGCGTTGGTACGCTGGGCATTGTTGACTTCGATACGGTCGACGTTTCCAATTTGCAGCGCCAGCTGTTGCACGGCAACAGTGACGTCGGACGTCCCAAGGTGGACTCCGCTGCCGACCGGCTGCACGAGATCAATCCGGACGTGGAAGTGATTGGTTATCGCGAGCCCATCACCAGCCACAATGCGCTGGAAATCATCAAAGATTACGACGTGGTGCTCAATGGGTCTGACAATTTTCCGACCCGCTACCTGGTCAACGATGCCTGCCATTTCCTCGGCAAGCCGCTGGTCGATGCCAGCATCTTCATGTTCGAGGGTCAGGTCACCGTCTACCAGGCGCCGGTGCCGGAAGAGGGCATCGAAGGCGGCCCCTGCTATCGCTGCCTCTACCCCGATCCGCCGCCGCCGGGCGAAGTGCCAAGCTGTGCTGAAGCCGGGGTTCTGGGCGTGCTACCGGGCATCATCGGCTCACTCCAGGCCATCGAAGCTATCAAACTAATCGTCGGCTTCGGCGAGTCGCTTATCGGTCGCCTGCTCATGGTCGACACGCTCGACATGAGCTTCCGGACGCTCAACGTGGCCCGCGATCCGAGCTGCCCCCTTTGCAGCGACCACCCGACCGTGACCGAATTGATCGACTATGAGCAATTCTGTGGTCTGCCGTCGAGGAATGGACGGGTGGAGGAGTTGGTGGGGGTTTAGTGAGTTGTGGGGGTTGTGGGGTTGTGGGCACAGCACCTTCCGCGCCCCCACCACCCCACAACCCCAAGACCCTACAACCCAACAGGAGGCATCAAATGAGTTTGCCATCAAGAATGAAAATGATCGAAGCCCAGCCGGCAATTTGGCCGGCGCGGCCGCAAAGTTATGCGGTGTCGCTGCTGTCGCAGATTGGCAAGACGCCGCTGCTCGACTTGAGTCATGTGGCGCATGAGCAGGGCGTTAATCCGGCTGTGAAGCTCTACGCCAAGGCCGAATGGTTTAATCCGGGCGGCTCCGTGAAAGCGCGTCCGGCCTTGCGCATCGTTGAGGATGCCGAGCAGCGGGGTGACCTGGCGGGCGACAAGATTCTGATCGACAGCAGCTCGGGCAACACGGGTATTGCCTTCGCCATGATCGGCGCGGCCAAGGGCTATCGGGTCCAACTCGTTATGCCCGCCAACGTCAGCGCAGAACGCAAGGCGCTGGTCCGGGCGTACGGCGCCGAACTAATCGAGACCGATCCGCTGGAAGGCGCAGATGGCGCCATCCTCACGGTGCGTGACATGGTGGCCAAAGCGCCGGAACGGTACTATTACGCCAATCAGTACAACAATCCGTCCAACTGGCAGGCCCACTTCACGACCACCGGCCCGGAAATCTGGGCCCAGACCGGTGGCGGCATCACGCACTTTGTGGCCGGCATGGGCACGACGGGCACCTTCACTGGTACGGGACGCTTTCTCAAGCAGCAGAATCCGGCGATTGAGCTGATCGGCATCCAGCCGGTGGACGAGTTCTCGCCGATCGAAGGGCTCAAGCACCTGGAGACCGCAATTGTGCCGACGATCTTTGACGCGCAGCTGCCTGATCGTTATCTGCCGATCGACCCGGATGCGGCCTGGCGAACCACGCGCCACCTAGGGCGTGAGGCAGGCATCTTTGTCGGCCTAAGCGCGGGCGCGGCCGTCAGTGGCGCCATTGACATTGCGCGCGAAGTGGCCACCGGCATCATCGTCACCGTTCTGCCCGATGACGGCAGCAAGTATGTGAGCCTGGGCGTTTTCGATTAGAGTTTGCCATTTGCTTGCCACGCCTCGTGATGTGCAATAGAATGTCCATGTTTGCCTATGGAATCGTTCTGATTGGACACCCCCACGCTATGGTTCAGCATCAAGACAAGCCCGAATGGACTCCGGAAGATGCCGGCGACGAATTTGCGTCGCGGGTCTTGGCGGGCGTCGTCGGCGGCCACGATGGCATGACGCCAGTCGCGCAGCCACGGGCCGCGGGCGCAGCCCGGCGCGGTCTCACCGTCGATGAACATGTGGCCGGCGTACTGGCCGGTGATCGCACGATTCTGGCCCGCACGATTACGCTTGTAGAGAGCAACGCGCCGGCCCATTTCGAGAAGGCCCAGGCAGTGCTTCAGCAACTGCTGCCCCACACCGGAAAATCCATTCGGGTCGGCATCACCGGCGTGCCCGGCGCCGGCAAGAGCACGCTGATTGAAGAGTTGGGCACCAAATTGATCGAGCAGGGCCACCGGGTGGCTGTTCTCGCCATCGACCCGACCAGCAGCGTCACGCGGGGCAGCATTCTTGGCGACAAGACACGGATGGCCCAGTTGGGGCGTCAGCCCAACGCCTTCATCCGCCCGTCGCCGACGAGCGGCATGTTGGGCGGCGTCGCGCGTAAGACGCGTGAATCGCTCCTCGTTTGTGAGGCAGCCGGCTTCGACGTTGTGCTCGTCGAAACAGTCGGCACCGGTCAAAGCGAAATCACCGTCCGCTCCATGGTCGACTTCTTCCTGCTGGTGCTGATTCCCGGCGGCGGCGATGAGTTGCAGGGCATCAAGAAGGGCGTCGTTGAATTGGCCGATGCCATTGCCATCAACAAGGCCGATGGTCCCAACAAAATTCGCGCGCAGGTTGCCAAAGTAGAATACAATCGTGCGCTACACTATCTGACGCCGGCCACCCAAGGCTGGACAACACAAGCTCATACCTGCTCGGCCACGACAGGCGCCGGCATACTCGAGCTGTGGGACGTTGTGGAAGAATTTACCGTTGTGACACAAGCAAACGGAATCTTTGCCACGCGACGGCGCCAGCAGAACCAAGAATGGTTGCATCTGCTGGTTGATGAGCAGCTCCGCGCCTATTTCTACGCTCATCCAGCTGTCCAAGCGATCCTCCCTAAAATCGAACAGGCCGTCGTTGATGGCTCTCTCCCGGCTACCGCAGCAGCACGACACTTGCTGCACGCTGTGCAGTCTGACGAGTTACCCGCCTAGTGCTTTGTTAAGCAGAATTTTTTCATTCCGTTCACGTAGTGGTGAGCGAAGCGAAGGGGGATCTCAGGGCTGCCACCGCGAGATTTCTCGCTTTGCTCGAAATGAAAATCTCCCCCTTGACAGAGCGCTAGGCAGCGTTGGCAGATCCTGAGTTCCGGGTTTCCAATTTGGGCTTTTGGATATTCAGCCGTCGCTGGTGTATGATTCTTATATCGTAGCGCCCGATTCCATGGCAACGCGTAGACTTAGCGCTCTGTGAAGAGATCTCTTGGATATATTGAAGAGATCTCTTGGATATATGATGTAGCGGCCTGCCGAAATTCCGCGCTGTATTGGTCGCCCTCTCCCCGAAACGATCCCTAATGAGATATGACAATGTCTGAATATCGTAAGCGGGCCGGGGCCCTTCTACGCTCCTTCCGCACCCAACGCCGCATGACGCTGGAGCAGGCAGCGCCAGCCTTTGGCCTCTCGCAGGCCGCGCTCTCACGTCGAGAACGGGGCCAAGAACGCATCCAACGCACGGATATACAGGCTGCGATCAAGGCCTACAACCTCAATCAATGGGAAAAATTCGAGTTATGGCGAGCAGCCGGGTTAATTCCGGACCCGCAGCCATCCGAACAGGCCGAGCGCAATTGGCAACCAGTCGTCGAGTCAACGTTACAGGGGGTAGGCTATCCCGCACTACTTGTGGACCGAACGGGCTACATTATTGCGTGGAATGCCTGTATGGAGCGCTTACTGTGGCTTCATCACTATAAGGATGAGCCACAACCGCCTTACATCCTGGACGTGATGATCTTCTCGAAACGTGCGCGGGTGCTAAACGCGGAAAACTGGGAGGCTGAAGCGCGCAAAGGCATTGCCTACTGGTATCACCGCACTCTCTCCCTTGCTGGCGACCCAACCTATTCCGAATTGATCGGAGGCCTGCGCCAACGGCATGGTGACGAGTTTCAGCGAATCTGGCACTCAGTGCGTGAGAGTGACCATGACTTTACGCCAATCGCTGCCGGCCTCCAGCAAGTCCAAGTTGAGTACAAGACGGAGCACGGCCCGATCCGCTTCATGATCATGGAGACGCCTATCCCCCATGCAGCAGGCGGTAGCCTCACTACCTTCCTGCCTGTGGGCGACGAAAGCCGCACCCACTATGCTCAACTCTGTAGCGACAAGCCGACGGACACGCGTTTTCTGCCAGGCCCGGAAGTTGATTAGCCGCCGCCTTGCCGGAATCTTGCCACGGGAATTGATTACCGGCATGGGTGCCAAGCTTTGACCAAGCCGTAAGCAGCATGGTATCCTGCTGGCTGCTGTCGCTCGGCACGCGTGCCGAGGGCGGACTACGTTCTAGCGACCCGGATGATGACTCGAAACCCAACCATTGCTATCGGAACCGTCGTTGCTGTCGCAGCTGGCTTTTTTCTCCTAACTTGGCCTGTGTGGCGATGGCTTTGGGGCGAATGGATGGGCAATGACTACTACAGTCATGGCGTTCTCATCCCATTGGTCTCGCTCTTCTTAATCGTACAGCGTTTTCGTAAGGACGAGTCATTATCGTGGCCGCCAACTGCCGGCAGTAATATTGGATTAGTTCTACTTATTCCCAGCCTGCTCCTCTATCTCTATTTCCTGAATAATAAGGCGTACTATCTGGCAGCCTTCGCGACAATTGGATTGATCGGCGGGCTGATCTGGACACTGGCAGGGACAAAGACGTTTCGCACGCTTCTCTTTCCCATCGCCTATCTTGCGTTTATGGTCCCGCTGCCCTTCATTGAGCGGGCGACGCTCCCCCTAGCGATGTTTACTGGTGTCTGTTCTACGGGATTGGTGAGCGTCTTGGGGATGGACATCACCGTGGTTGGCAATGCCGTTACGCTCCCCAACGCCAATCTTGTTATTGGCGCCCAGTGCAGTGGTATCAACTCATTGATCGCGCTGTTGGCTCTCACAACGCTGGCCGCCTATCTCTTTGATGGTCCCTGGTGGGGTCGAATTGGGATTGTCGCCATGTCCGTTCCACTAGCAATGTTGGGCAATATTCTGCGCGTGGCGTCGCTACTTGTGGTAGCTTCGTGGCAAGGTGCAGATGCCGCGTTCATCTTTTATCACGATTATTCCGGGCCAATCTTTTTTGCCTTGAGCCTGCTTCTGCTTATCCCCCTCTCGCGCTTGCTTCAAGTTCGGACTTTGCGGCTAAACGTGATCTAATAGAAGAGAAGATCGATAAGCAGATCCGATTGGTTTGGTGAATTGTCACCGTTCAGGCGCTAACGAATCAGCGGGTATCCGCCCAATCCCGGTTTATCCGTGTTCCATCTGACGGCAGGCTGTATAGTTACGACCGCTATTTGTTGAGAGTCAGTATGTCAAAAAACCTCCTGCGCATCATCCTAGTCGTTGTCTTGCTTGTGGTCGGTCTCTCAGTCGTCTACGCGCCAAGCATCTTCTCCTCTGCGTCTTCTTCGGCTTCCTCCGGCCAAGGGGAGGGCGGTACAGACGCGCAGCTCAACCAATATGTAGCCGATCTCGATTTTTGGCAGCGCACGCCTCGTGAATCGAGCGTTAGCAGTCCAGTACGCTTTGACCTGGATGCAGATCTCAATGCAGTGCCGCTGGAGATGGCGGGTTGGACCGGACAGAACATGCCGGAAACCAACGAAGAAGTCATGATCCTGCTGGAGCCCGAGCAATACGTGCGCCGCCTCTACCAGAACGATGCCGACCAGTATGTCTGGCTCACAATGATTGGCGGACGCAGTTCCCAACCATTTCACGCCCCCGACATCTGCTATGACGCTGACGGCTGGCAGTATGACCTGGGTTCGCATGCCGTCACATTGGACGACGGCAGCCAACTATATGGCCTGTGGCTCGACGCCGACAAGGAAGTTGAAGGCCAAGATGAGCCGGTCAAGCAGATCGTTTATTACTTCTATCTCTTTCCCAACGAAGGCCGCAACCTCTCCGAAGGCATCGTCCTCTTCAAGTTAACCTCGCTGGAATATGGCAGTCTGGAAGAGACGTTGGAGATGCAGGGCGATTTCATTCGCACCCTCTTTGGGACGCAGAGCAGCTAAGCCGCCATGTTCGCAGATGTCGCTCCGGCACGCAGTGCATGGGCCTTGCCCTTGCTGGCCGCCCTGCTCGCCGCCGCTGCCTGTGCAAGTCCTTCTGAACCGCCGCCAGCACCCCGTGAACCGGCCGGTTCGTGTTCGCTCGGCCTGGCCGAGGCGGCTGACGACGAAACAGCAATTCGATCCACGCTGGCAGCAGAAGGCGAGCATGTCGTCGCCCAGGAGATTGCCCCCCTCATGGCGCTCTGGAGCGATAAAAGCCACATCACTGACGCCAAAAACACGCCTGAAGACAGCAGCGACGACCAGCGTTGGCTCGACACAGACGCCATCCGCCACCGCTATGTACGCACGGTCTTTCCTGGTGCGCCCACTGCCATTCAGCCGGCGGATCTGTCGATCGCCATCGACGGCGATCGCGCTACGGTCGTAGCAACGACCAAAATCGGCGCCGAAATTGCCCCGGCCGGCGACCGTTGGGAGCTGATCAAGCAGGAAGGCTGCTGGTATATTCAGAGCTTGACCTACAACTTGGAGGGAAACGAGTAGGTCGCCGCCTCCTCGCCGAGCGCGGCATCCGCCAATGCGACCGTCATGCCTGATTTCATTGCCCCAATTCTGCCGCTTCTTGCCTTCAGCGTCACCCTGATCATCCTCTACCTCCTCAGCCACGAGGTAAGCATCCGCCTGCAGCAGTTAATCTACTTCCTCACCGGGTCCGAGGATATGATGACGCTCATTCTTTTTCTGGCCTTTCTGCCCGGCATTTTCATCCATGAAAGCGCGCACTGGTTGATGGCGCGCGCGTTGGGCCTAAAGACGGCCAAGTTTCGAGTCTGGCCGAAGCGGCGGGGCAAATCGATTGGCATGGGAAGTGTAAGCATACAGTCCGGCGGCGTTTGGCGCGATAGCCTGGTAGGCGTAGCGCCGCTCCTGGCAGGGACCTTTCTCAGCGCGTTGATCGCCCATCGCATCTTTGGCGCCTACGGGCTGACTGAGGCGTGGAGTCAGGGCGATTGGCGCAGTGGGTTGACGGTCTTGCGCATGGCGGTGGAGCAGCCCGACGGCGCGCTCTGGGCCTATCTACTCTTTGCCATTGCCAACGCCATGATGCCCAGCGCCAGCGATCGCGAACCCTTCAAAATGGTGTTGCTCTACGTAGCGATCGCAGCGGTGCTCTATCTGTTCCTCGGCTTGCCCGCCAGCCCCCTGGCCGCAGCGCTCGACTGGAGCACGCCCTATCTCCAGCAGCTGACCAGCGCCCTGCTCTTCACCATCTTCCTTGATGTGGCGATCGTCCTCGTGCTCTTCGTCCTGGTGCTGCTGGTTACCCCACGATGGGCCAGGTAGTACGCATACATCTGAAAGCCACATGCATCAAGGCAAATCGTATAGCAGGACGGTGGGATTGCCGGCCAAATCACGCGTAATCGTCAGCTCGCCCCCTGGATAGCGGAGCATAGCCTCGTCGGCGAGCGTGCGGTCAACGGGTTGGAGCAGCAGGCGCGCGCCGGCCGGCAAGGCGGTCGGCCACTCCGGCGCGGTGATGGTCGTGCGGGGCTGACTGCCCGGTAAGTCAGACTGGGCGAGCAAAAGGCGTGCCTCGCGCCAGTCCAGTGGCGCGCCCACGCCACCGTTGACCAATGCCAGCAGGGTGGCATCCTCACTTGCATGGGCGGCGCGCGCTACCGCACTTGTTGTGTCGGCCCCAGTAGCGGCAAAATGATAGTAGTCCAACCAACTATCCACGGCCACCCAAAGCAGCAGACCGGTCACAATCACAAGCGTTGCCTGCTCCAGCCAGGCGCCGGCACTCTCCAAAATGGCAACGCGTAGACGATCCAGCGCAAAGGCGACGGCCAGGGCGGCAGCCGGCAAGATCGGCAGCATCACGGGGGCAAAGGGCGCCCGAGGTGAAAGCGCGGTCACGATCAAAGCGCCCGGCACCAACCACATCAGCACGGTCCAACCCGCCCACGAATCGATATTGAGCAAGAGCGCGCCAATGGCCAAGACAAAGAGGGGCGCAAGCAGGCTGTGAAGCAGATGGTCCGGATAGCCAAAGACGGTACTGATATCGGTCGTGTAGAAAAAGGCCAGCAGCGTTCGCCGCAAGTTGAGACCGTAGAGCACGCTGTCGGGCGAGAAGAGGATGGCGTCCATCAACGCAGGCGCGCGCAAGTAGGCAGCCAGACGCGTGGGTGCATAGAGCCACGATCCGACCAGCGGGCCGAGAAACAGAAAGAGGCCGCCGCACCAAATCCCAAAGCGACGCAGGCGGTTCCCCGCCGGCATCCAGTCAGGATTGAAGATCGCCACAGCCACCCACCAGAGCCCCCCCACCACGGGAAAGACCAGCCCTGTCGGTGCAACAGCCGTCGCCATCCCCATCGCTAATCCAGCCAACGCCATACCCATCCACCCGGCGCGACGCAGACTGCGCTGCAAGAGCCACAACCCGACCACGCCCCACGCCACCGGCTCCATATAGAAGGGCAGGCGAGCAAAATGCATCGTTGCCAGCATGAAAGCGAGCAGCGCGGCCGCGAGCGTGGCGATCCAGCCGCCGCCGTCTTCTATCATCTCACCGTGAGGCCCGGTCACCGGCATGCGGATAAAGAGCTCTCGTCCCAGCAGCCAGGTTGCAAGGACAGTCAGGAGTCCGGCGATCAAGCCGGGCAGACGCATTTCCCGCAGGATGTTCTGGCCGATCTGCATGGCTGCGGCCGACGTGAGGTAAGCAAAACGTGGCAAGCCTTGCGCGCTTGGCGTGAAGAGATAGCCGCTATCTGTCAGAGACAACGCTTCGATGCTAAATTCGGCCAAAGCGGGATCAAGTTGAGCCGGCAGCGCGGCGAAGGACCAGCCAAAGAGCCCCAGTACCAGCAGGAGAACGATCACTACGCTGATGAAGCCGCCATTCGGGCCGGTCGTGCCCGTCGGCGCAGTACGGCGATGATCCAATTGCAGTGCGCCGATACAGTAGAGAACGACGCTCAGCAGCCAGAGCAGTGCCAGCCAGAGCGGTTCGCTTCCAGCGAGCAAGAGCCAGAGCAATATGCCCAACCCGCCGGCAAGGCCCGCTGCAAGCAAGGGGAGCGCCCGGCGTCCAGCGGCAACGCTGATCTGCGGCGACGCTGGCGCCGTCTGCAGCCCGCGCCATGGGGGGACGAGCAGACCAAACGCCAGCGCGGCGCCTAGCGCCAGGCCAAAGGCCAGCAGGAGCAGATCATTGGCGAGCCAACGGGTGTATTGTGCTAATGCGGGAACTTGACGCAAAAGCCAATCGGGGAAAAAGTCGGCCAGACTGAGATAGTCGAAAATATATTGGGCGAAGTAGGCCAGGGCCAGGATAACGATCAGGGCCACAAAGCGCAGCACTCGCATGCGCGTCTTTCCGCTTTCTAGTGGTGTTTATTTCGGCGTACCAGTACGGCTTTCGATGGAATAAGACGCGGGCAACGAGCCCAAGACAGAAAGACACCCGGCATGTCTTCAACGGACAGCCGGGTGTTTCAGGCAAAATGCGCGTCCGCGCAAAAATGTTGCGCGTCAGACTGCATGACTGCACAGCTTCAACGCACTGGTCATCAATCCGTCAATCAGAAATTGAACGATATGACCGCAGGCGGTTGGCGCCGGCAAGCCGGTTGCGCTAAGAACTCTTCTCTGCAGCGTCAGCGGGAGGTTCGGCAGAGACGTTGGTATCGCTCGGTTCTTCCAGGCTCGCTTCGCGGCGGAATTCTTTGATGCCCTTGCCAACGGAGCCAAAGACTTCGGGCAACTTGCCCACACCAAAGAGCATAGCAACAATGATTAGAATCAGGAACAGTTCCATCGGTCCAGGGACGGGCATGAATGATCTCCTTCAAAACGCGTGACTTATCAACTCACGCGGTCGCTTCTTCACTGGCTCAAGACAAAAAACACGTTGGCAGCATATCGTACGTTGGATCTTGCCTACAATCGGATCTCGATTATAGCACGACCGGTTGGGCATGTAAAACAAACGACGAAAGGCACGAATAAGATCCCGTGCATGCGGCTGCCTCTCGCCTGTGGACCAAGGGTTCTAGCTTTGGCGTCCAGCAGAGCGCCGCCGACCTCAGAACATTTGTCGCACCGGCCTACTCTGCGGTACGATCCAACGCATCAAAATGATTGGTGTGACCTTTTGCTTTCCTTCTACGGGATTGACGCTTCATGCTCCACGAATTACGCATCCACAATTTTGCCATCATCGATGATCTCCAGCTTCGTTTTGGTCCTGGGCTAAACATTCTCACCGGTGAAACAGGCGCAGGCAAGTCGATCATTATCGATGCGGTAAGCCTATTGCTGGGCGATCGCGCCCTGGCCGAATGGGTCCGCGCCGGAACCGATCGTGCGGAGATCGAAGCGACTTTCTTCCTGCCCGAAGACAGCGAGATCAACGAAAGTCTGCGCACGACGCTGGAGGCCGAAGGGCTAGAAGATCCCGATCATCCGGACTGGCTGATTCTCGGCCGCGAGGTGCGACTGAATGGCCGCAATATCGCCCGGGTGAACGGCCGTTCAGTCAGTCTCCAGGTGCTCAGCGAGCTGACGGCACAGCTAGTCGACGTCCATGGTCAGGGGGAGCATTTGAGCCTGCTGCAACCGAAGACGCACATCTTTTTGCTCGATCGCTTTGGCAATCTCGTGCCACAGCGCCAGAAACTGGCCGCCGTCGTGACCGAGTTACGCGGCGTGCAGAGCGAGCTCCGGCGCCTGCGCCAAGATGCACGGACGCTGGCCCAACGCGTGGACCTCCTGCGTTTTCAGGTCGATGAGATTCACGCGGCCGCGCTGGAAGCGGGCGAGGATGCCGAACTCGAGAGCGAGCGCCGCCGGCTTAGCAACGCCGAAGCGCTTCTCACCCTGGCCCAGGCAGCCGAAACGATTCTGGGCGACGGCGACGGCGAAACGCCCAGCGCTTCCGATCTCGTCAGTGAAGCTGTGGGGCGGATCGAACGATTGGCCCGTATTGACCCCGACATGACCGCTACAGCCACAGCCAGCCAGGCGCTACTGGAGCAGCTTGCCGACCTGGCGCGCGATCTGAGCGACTACGCGGAAAATCTTGAGTTCAATCCCGAGCGGCTCAAAGAGGTCGAGGATCGTCTTGAGCTGATTGCCGGGCTCAAGCGCAAATATGGCGACACGCTAGAGCAAATCATCACCTTTGGCCAGGAAGCGGACGCCGAATTGGAATCCCTGGGCAACTGGGAAGTTAAGACTGCAGAGCTTGAGACACAGGAGAACGAACTGCTGCATCGCATCGGCACGCTGGGCGCGGCGCTGAGCGCGGCGCGTGCAAGCGCCGGCGAAGCCATGGCCCGGGGTGTGGAGCAGGAACTGGCCGAACTGCGCATGGACCGCGCGCGCTTTGGCGTGGCCATCGACCAGCGCGAAGCCGCCGATGGTGCGTTCTTGCCCGATGGACGGCGCGTCGCCTTCGACCGGACAGGCGTTGACCAGGTTGCCTTTCTCATCAGCGCCAACCCAGGCGAACCGCTCAAACCAATGGCCAAGGTCGCTTCAGGCGGGGAGACTGCACGACTTATGCTGGCGCTTAAGAGTGTGCTGACCCACGCCGACGCCACGCCCACACTCATCTTCGACGAGATCGACCAGGGCATTGGCGGCCGCGTGGGTGGCGTAGTGGGCAACAAGCTCTGGCAACTAACGGGCCAGGGCGGTCAGTCTGAACCGGGCGTGGCTCACCAAGTCCTGTGCATCACCCACTTGCCCCAGTTGGCGGCCTACGGCGACAACCACTTCACGGTGAACAAAGAAGTCGTGACGGTGGCGGGTGACGAACGCACGCGTACGCGGGTCGATACGCTGACCGACGCGACCCGCGTCGATGAGCTCATGCAGATGCTTGGCGCCGTAACCGACGCCGGACGCCAGTCGGTTGAGGAGATGATGGCCGAGGTCGCTGCCGCGAAGAGGAGCAGCGACAAAAAAACAAAAATGAGTGCCTAGCGAGATCCTTTACGGGCCGCGAAGTAGCTGCTTAACCCAAAGGGTTAGCGCCGGTTGAGCTTGCTTGGACTGAGCCTGCCGAAGTCTCGAAACCACGCGGGTCAGCACCTCCAGTATCTTCGTTGCCTGCGCTTCGACAGGCTCAGTGCAGGTAAGTTCAACTGATGTCGGTCGCCATAGGACTGTGTAGTTGCCTGAAGAGAGACGGCGATGAAAAAGCTCTATATGATTTTACGGCTCCTCTATGTGACCCTGTTGCTCTTTGGCCTGATCGGTCCGCTGACCACAACGCTGTTGGCGGCCCCAGCTCCCCAAGAAGACAATACATCGAGCAGTGAATCAGCGACAACGACCGCTGTGGTCCTCACCTTTAGCGGAGCCGTGACGCCCGTGCTCGACCAATATGTGGCGCAGGGCATTGAGATGGCCCAAAATATCGGCGCGGAGGCGGTCGTACTGCGCCTGGACACGCCAGGCGGCAGCATCGACGTGACCAATACGATTATCCAGCGCATGTTGGGTGCGCCGGTGCCGATCATCGTTTACGTGGCCCCATCGGGCGCACGGGCGGGCAGCGCCGGCACCTTCATCACGCTGGCCGGCCATGCCGCGGCCATGGCGCCCGGCACCAGCATTGGCGCCGCCAGCCCGGTTGATATGTCCGGCGGCGAGATCGACGAAACGCTCGGCGAGAAGATCCGCAATATTCTCAGCGCGGATATCGAAAACCTGGCCGAACGTCGCGGGACTGATGCAGTAGAATGGGCCGTGGCTGCCGTCCAAGACGCGGCAGCCGCCACCGCGGTAGAAGCGCTGGAACTGGGCATCATTGATGTGATCGCCGCCGACCTGCCCGCGCTCTATGACCAGCTTGACGGTCTGGAAGTCACCGTTCAGGGGGAGTCCACAACGTTGGAGACAGCCGGCGCGATCAGCCAGCCGCTGGAGCTGACGCCGCTGCAACAGTTTCTCAACTTCATCAGCAACCCAGGCGTTGCCTCGATTCTGCTCAGCTTGGGCACCTTGGGATTGATTTTGGAGCTACGCGCGCCGGGCTTTGGCGCGGCGGGCATCGTGGGCATGATCAGCCTGCTGCTGGGCTTTTACGCACTGGGCCAGCTGGACGCCAACCTGGCCGGTCTGGCGCTGATGGCCATCGGCATTGGGCTTTTTGTGGCCGAGACCTTCACGCCAACCTTTGGCGTCCTGGCCCTGGGCGGGACCGTGGCCTTTGTGTTGGGGGCCATGCTGCTCTTTGACCAACCCGGGCTCGAGATGCCGTGGGTGACCATCCTGACAACGGCCGGTATCATGGCCGGTTTCGCTCTCTTTGCCGGCAGCAAAGGGTTGATGGCCCAACGCCGCCAGCCCACGACTGGCGTAGAAGGATTGATTGGCCAGCGTGCCACGGTCAAGTCCGACTTTCAGGCCGGCGAGACGGGCAGCGTTTTTGTCGCCGGTGAATGGTGGAACGCTGAATTAGCATATGGCGAAGTCTTTGCCGACGACCGCGTGACGGTAACCGGGATGGACGGCTATACGCTGCATGTGGAGCAGGATGCGCAAAACGCGAGAGGAAACAACGATGACCAATTTTGACACCTGGCGCAAGTATCTGACCGATTACAACGAAGGGCTGGGCCTGGTCTACGAGCGCTTCGTGCTCAACGACTTTCTGGATGACCTGCGCCGTCAATATGACATCCACTCCGTATTGGAAGCGCCCCTCTACGGCATGGCCGGCGTGAGTGGCATCAACGACGTCATCTTTGCGCGCAACGGTGCAACGGTGACCATGGTTGACGACAACGCTGAGCGCATTCGGGGCGTGCGCCGCATCTGGGAGGAAGATTTGCAGCTCCCTGCAAATCTGGTCTATGTGCGCCCGGACGAATGGGGCCGCCTGCCCTTTGCCGACAACAGCTTCGACTTCACCTGGGAGTGGGCGGGACTGTGGTATATCGCCGATCCGGTCGGATTGCTGCGCGAGCTCGTGCGCACGAGCCGCGATCTTGTCTTTGTGGCCATGCCCAACAACATCCAGGTCGGCTACTGGATGCGTAAGTTGCTCATCGACCGGGAGTTCTTTCTCCATCATGATGAGCGGTGGACCAACATCGGCCTGTTGCGCCGCATCCTCGAAGAGGCCGGCGTGGAGATCATCCAGCAGGGTGTGCTCGATGTGCCGCCCTGGCCCGACACAGTCATGCCAGCCAATGAAGTGCTTCAGCGCTTGGGCGTCCGCAGCGCCAAGCTCGAGGAGCAGTTCACCGGCGACGACTGGCAATGGAGCACCATGGCCTACTACCTGGACGAAGAGCCGGATCTGTATGATCGGGTAATGAAATATGCCTGGCTCGATCACGCGCCCCTACCCTGGCAGGTCAAATCCGTCTGGGCCCACCATCGCTATCTGCTGGGACGAAAGATACACTAAAGGAGCCGCCATGAATCTCGCCTATGCCATCGACCGCCTCAATCAAAATGCCGTCGCCATTCAGGCCCTGGTTACCGTAGACGAAGCGCAGGCGCGCTGGAAGCCGGCGCCGGACGAGTGGTCAATTCTGGAGGTTCTCAGCCACCTCGTCGACGAAGAACGCGAGGACTTTCGCCAACGTCTCGACTACACGCTCCACCGCTCAGGCGAAGCGTGGCCGGCCACGGATCCGCCGGGCTGGGTGATAAGCCGGTCGTACAATGAACGTGATCCCGATCAGACACTGGCTGAATTTCTGGTTGAGCGGGGAAACTCGCTTGCATGGCTGCGGACGCTGGACGAGCCCGACTGGTCGCAGGCCTACGATCATCCTTCGGGCCGGCGCATCACAGCCGGCGATCTGCTGGCATCGTGGGTGGCGCATGATGGCCTGCACCTACGCCAACTGGTGGAACTGCAGCATGCCTACCTGGCCGTGGCGTTGCCCGGCGATATCGGCTACGCCGGTGACTGGTAACAGCACGCAACATGTAATGTGAAGCCAACTACAGTGCAGGCGGCAGGGGATTGGTAGACTGATCGCGTCTGACTGATATCAATTCAAGCTTGTGAGCAAGAAAAATCATGGCGCAAGAATTAGTTCTCTACCAATACAAGGTCTGCCCCTACTGCCGGCGCGTCCTGCGCTTTATGCAGCAGCATGACATCGAAATTCCCCTGCGCGACACGCTCTTCGACCGCTCTGCCCGAGCTGAACTCATCGAGGCGGGCGGCAAGGGTCAGGTTCCGGCCCTGATGATCGACGGCCAGGTGCTTTACGAATCCAGTGACATCATTGCGTGGATGGATGAAAACCTGGTTAAGGAATCCGCCCAGGCTGCATAAACGCAAATCATCGTCACCAGCATTGGGGGAACTCATGTCTCAGTACGATTACGATCTTTTTGTGATTGGCGCCGGTTCGGGCGGCGTACGCGCCAGCCGCATCGCAGCCTCGTATGGCGCACGCGTGGCGGTTGCTGAAGAACGCTATCTGGGCGGCACTTGCGTCAACGTAGGCTGCGTGCCCAAGAAGCTGCTCGTCATCGCCAGCCAATTTCGCGAGGCCTTCCAGAACGCAGCCGGCTTCGGGTGGAGCGTGGGCGAGACCCACATCGATTGGGCTGAACTGATCGACAACAAAGATCAAGAGATCAAACGGCTCAACGCAATCTATGCCGGCATTCTAGAGCGGGCAGGCGTCGATCACTTCGAGGGTCATGCCACCATCATTGACGAACACACTGTGCAGGTCGACGACCAACTCTTTTCGACCGAATATATGCTCATTGCTACGGGCGGTTGGCCGGTTCTGCCCGACATTCCCGGCGTCGAATATGCGGAAACCTCTAATGAGGCCCTCTCCTTCAGCGAGTTGGATCAGCGTATTGTTATCGTCGGCGGCGGTTATATCGGCTGCGAGTTTGCCGGCATCTTCAACGGCCTTGGCGTCGAGACGACTCAGATCGTGCGCAATGAACAGATCTTGATGGGTTTTGATCACGATATCCAACAGACGCTGGCCGAAGAGATGCTGGCCAAAGGCATCGACCTGCGCCGCAGCACCAACGTCATACGGATCGACAAGATCGACGACGAATTGCAGATTGAACTAACGGACGGTACCGTGCTCCTGGCCGACCGCATCATGTTTGCCATCGGCCGCGAGCCGCTCACCGCAGGGCTCGGGCTCGAGAATGTGGGCGTCAAGCTCGATGAGCAGGGCGCCATCGTCGTCGACGACTACTCTCAGACCAGCGTCCCCAACATCTATGCCGTGGGCGACGTGACCGACCGGGTCAACCTGACGCCGGTCGCCTTGGCCGAGGGCATGGCGCTGGCGGGGACACTCTTCAAAGGGACGCCCACTGCGCCCGACTACAGCAACATCCCGACGGCCATCTTTAGTCAGCCGAACGTCGCCACCGTGGGCCTCAGCGAGGAAGTCGCACGCGCCGAGTACGGTGACGTGGACATCTACCGGGCCAAGTTTCGCCCCATGATCCACACGCTCAGCGGCAATGATGAGCGCACCATGATGAAGATCGTCGTCGACCCGGCAACGGATCTGGTGCTGGGTATGCATATGGTCGGCCCGGAGGCTGGCGAGATCATCCAGGGTTTCGCCGCCGCCATGAAGGCCGGCGTCACCAAAACGATTCTCGACAGCACCACCGGCATTCATCCCACCGCGGCCGAAGAATTTGTCACCATGCGCACCAAAGCCGCTTAACCCAAAATCCGCACCCCCAAATCCGCACTCCGCAATCCAATGCCCCACACCTGGATCGACACCGCCACCAACCGTCCCGTTCACGTCTCGCTGGCCGCCGGCACATTGACGCTGAGTCTCGATGAGCGGATCAACCTCTCTTTTGACGGCGAAGGGCGTATGGTCGGGGCCTGGTTTGCGGGGCTGACCTACCGGCGGGGACTCGACAATCGAATCCTGCTGAAGTGGAGCGAGCGAGCGCAGGGCGGCGTGCGGCAGCGGCGCTTTTTGGCAGAGGATGAGCGGCGTGCGGTACTGGAGCGCGTCTATCATCACGCCGATGAAGTGGCCGTGGGCCTGGCCAACAGGCGGCTGTCCCTGGGTGATACAAACGAAGGCTTTCGCCATGCAGTCGAGGCGTGGCTGGCGAACGTGCAGCGCTGGACGTGGCCCCGGCTTGAGGCTGAAGCCGCACGCTTTGCCCAGGTCTACAAGCCGGTCTCGATCATGCCGCCCGACCAGTATCTGGCCCTGGTGCTACAGGCCACCGAAGGCTGTTCGTACAACGAATGCTCCTTTTGCACCTTCTATCGCGACCGTCCCTTCCGTATCCAAAGTCCGGAATCTTTTTCCCTGCATCTCGATCAGGTTGACGGGCTAGTGGGGCGAGGCGAGACGGTGCGACAGTCTATCTTTCTGGCCGATGCGAACGCGGTTATCATGCCCCAGGCGCGGCTGCTGCCGCTGCTCGACATCGTCAACGAGCGCTACCCCATCTTGCCCGCGACGGCTACACCCGCAGAGCAAACAACGTGGCGGGCCGACCATGCCTGGCAGCTCAACGGCATCTACGCCTTTGTCAGCGCGCCCGATGCCCTGCGTAAGACGCCGGACGACTTTGCCGCCATGCGCATGCGCAACGTGCGCCGTCTCTACGTGGGTCTGGAAACGGGCCATGATCCCTTGCGCCGCTTTCTGCGCAAGCAGGGTGACGCCGCCGAGGTGTTAACTGCAGTGGAGACCATGAAGGCCGGCGGTCTGGATCTGGGCATCATCTTCATGATTGGCGTAGGCGGCGAGCAGTACCGCGAGCGTCACTTCCACGAGACAGTCGAGTTGATCGCACGTATGCCGCTCGGCGCCGGCGACCTGGTCTACCTGTCACCCTTTGTCCCCGGGGCCGACTCGCCTTACCTTACCGATGCGACCGCAGCCGGCTTGACCGCGCTGGATGATGCCGGCTTGCAGCGCGAGGAGGCCCGCTTCCGCACGGCGCTGCGTGCGGCGCTACACGGACGCGGCGTGCGCGTCTCACGCTATGATATCCGTGAATTCCTCTACTGATACGCCCCCCTTCCACGCAGCCCAAGCTGAGTGCAATCAAGCGCAGCAAAATTCGGTGCTTCCGGATCTCAGGAGGGTTGACATGTCATCTCCAAGCTAGCGCCGGTTGAGCTTGTCGAAACCAAGCGGGTCAGCCCCCTGAGATCCGGAAGCGCCTCAAGATCAAATCCGCCAGATCGTACAAGACTCACTCCCGCTCCATCCGCCTGAATCAGCCGGATCCGCGCCAACCCGCGGCCCATTGTCGTTCAGGCAGATTCCAGACTTGTGCCCAAAACTGTTTGTCTATTCTTGACCCTCTCCGCTAGAATGAAGCGTCAGCGTCCGGAACAGTGCCGGGCGTCTTTTACGTCTCTTACTTGCCGTCGCTTGTGCCAAATCAGCGAGGAAATCAATATGATAACGCTCTACAACACCGCCACGGATGAACTTCTAGGCGAAATCACGGAAGCCGAGCTTGCTTTCCTGATGGATCATTTTGAGGAGGAATCGCTGGAGGACCGTGACTATTATATCAATACGGTCACGCTCGACATGCTGGAAGCGCAAGGTGCGGACGCAGCATTGCTCACAATCCTCAGAAATGGGATGAATGAGAACGGCGAGCTGGAATTCCGCTGGTCGCGCGCCTAGTGCCCTGGCGGATCAACGCCGTGGCGCCAATCCGGCCCGTCACCCTCGGTGCAGTCGGTGTCGCTTCGACTGGGGTTGAGACCGGTGTGACGCCGTCAGCAGTAACCCGGCGAGACGAGCATGGTTGATCGATTGCAGGCCCTGTACAAACGCCATCACGGCTTCGTGTTGGTCTTCATACTCTTTGTGGCCTTCCGCTTGATGGCGCTGGTTTTGCTCCAGCCCGACACAAGCCTGACTGATTACAGCTACTATTTTGCTTGGGGCGAGCTCACGGCCATGGGCTACGAGCCTTTCGTCGACCTGTGGGCGACCTATCCGCCCCTTTTCCCGGCTTTGATGCTACCGGCCTTTGAGCTTGCCGGCCGCATCCCGCCCTGGGTAGATCCCCACTTCTTTTTTGGCCTCATCTTTGGCCTCTGGCTACTCGTCTTTGAAAGCGCCAACCTGATCCTAATCTACCGGCTCGCCGGTCGACTCGGCCAACGCACGCCCACTGCTGAATCCCGACTCCCCAATCCGCAGCCCGCAATCGTTTCAGCGGTTTTCTACGCGCTTCTCTTCACGCCGTTTTACACGTTCCAGGGCTGGTTTGAGCCCATGCCGCTCTTCTTTTTGCTTCTGGGGCTCGACCTCCTGCTTGTACCACGCTCCTGGGGCTGGACGGGCAGTGCGGTAGCCGCGGCGCTGGGCACGCTGGTCAAGCTGGCGCCGGCGCTGCTAGTGCCCGTGGCCATCCGCTGGCTGGGGGCCAAGCTAAGCTGGCGCGCGGCGCGCGATGAGTGGTTTGATCGCAATTCCCCAGGCAACTTGCTGCGCCCAGCGCTCTATACGCTGATCTTCTTCGGCGTCACCATCGGCCTGGGTCTGTGGCTGGCCCACGGCAACGCTGAGCTAGCCGTTAGCAGCTTTCGTATCAATGCCATCCGCTCGCCCTGGCAGAGCGTCTGGGCGTTGATTGACGGCTACTATGGGTATGGCCTGGTGCCTGTCGACATGCGCAACATGATCGGCCTGGAGACGAACCAGTGGCAAAGCCGCATCCCGTGGGGTTGGGTGACGCTGGCCTTTCTCGCCCTTTATCTCTGGCTCTACACGCGCGGCTATGACTGGACGCACGTACGCACCCCGATTGCCTTTACGGGCATCAGCGTTATCTGGCTCTTTCTCTACAGCAAGGGATGGAGCCCGCAGTTTCTGCTCTGGATCCTGGCCTTTGTTGTGTTGCTGACGCCCAATCTTTTTGGCGTCAGCATGGCCGTCGCCTTGAGCCTCATCAACGTAATCGAATCATTTGTCTTTCTCATCATCCTGCCGCAAGAGCAGTGGATCCTGGCTGCGACAGTCATCCTGCGCACGGTGCTGCTGATCCTGCTCGGGAGCGAATTTCTAAGCCAGATCTGGCCCACCGCGTCGGTCGGGCAGCGACTGGGCCGCGCCAGCCGCAATCTGGCCTGGGTTGCGCTGTTGATTGGCGTAGTAGGCGCCATACTTGCAACGCCGCGCGCAGCCCAAGCCTACCAGGATCGCCGCCTTGCCGAGCACCCCTGTCAAGCTGCCATCGAATTCCTCATGGAAGAAGCTGGCAATAAGCCAGACAGACTCCTGACGGAATCGCTCACCGTCTGGCAGGATTTCTATCCCTGGTTGCGCCAAGAGTACACGTTGCGCGTAATCGATACCTATAGCCCGATTGACGAACCGCCGGCTGTCGTGCTCGCACGTACGCTGGATGAGGAGCTGAGCGAGGGCAATGAAGTCTGGTGGGTGTCCAATGCCGGCGAGGGTCTGGCCGAGGCAAGCTACTTCACGCGTCCCGATGTGCAAATCTTCGATCAACAGACCCTGGGCGACTGTACCGTCAGCAAATTGGTCCGCATCGAACCGGAAACAACCATAGCCACGGCCCAAGTCGATGGCGGTCCGATCCGGTTGCTCGACGCGCGGGCGCAGCCGACCGCAGCAAGCGACGCGGTCGAACTTGTGCTCTACTGGCAGGCGGATGGCCCCGTCAACAGCAGCTACACGGTCTTCACCCAACTGTTTGATGCCCAGGGCGCGATGATTGCGCAGCAGGACAATCTGCCCGTGCGCGGCTTGGCCCCCACCGATACCTGGACGCCTGGCGTCATCATCCGTGACCCGTATCGCCTGACGGCCGCAGACCTCGGTTCCGCTTGGGGCGAGCGTGAAACCATCCAATTGCACATCGGGTTGTATAATGAAGCGGGACGTCAAATGCTGACGTTGGCCGGCGGATCGACGGCTGACCATTTGACCATTCTGGTAGAGTCCCCCTAGGATTTCATTTCAGCCATGACACATACGCCCGCGGCGCGCGGCGCCATCGAACCGAATGACCGCAGCATTGCCTTCCTGATCTTTGGCTTTCTCCTGGCGTGGTATCTCTTCACCTACACGGGCGTGATCCAGAGCAGCGACGGTCTGGCTATGTTCGCCACCGTCGAAAGCATGGTCCGCTACGGCGGCATCGACAGCAATCAATTGTTGTGGATGGATTTGCAGCAGGGTTCCTATGGCGTTGACGGCTCTCTCTATAGCCGCAAAGGCGTGGGCATGCCCTTGCTGGCTTTTCCGCTGGTCTGGCTGGCCAAACAGTGGTCTATCGTCGGCCTGGTGCAGGCTGCACTCCTGCTCAATCCGTTGCTCACAGCGTGGACTGGCGGTCTTCTTTACCGTACGGGGCGTCGCCTGGCTTGGCGACGCACGACGGCCATTGCCGTCGCCCTCATTTTTGGCTTGGCCACCATGGCCTGGCCCTATACCCAGACCTTCTTCAGCGATCCTGTCTGTGCGTTTGGCCTCTTTGCTGCGGCCTATGGGCTCTTGGCCTACAGCCAGACCGGCCTCAAGCGCTATCTGCTCAGCGCCGGCCTGGCCTGGGCCATCGCTTACCTGGCCCGCACGGTTAACCTGCTCACGTTGCCGGTCTATCTGGCCGGGCTCATCATGGTGTTGCACAACCAGGCATTGCGCCGGGGACAGCACTTTGCGCTATCAGGCGCCGGCCTGCGTTATGCGTTCGCCAGCTACTGGCGGCCGGTTACCAGCTTCATGATTCCGGTTGTGGGGGCGGGTCTGCTCTCACTCTACTGGAACTGGACGCGCTACGGCCACATCTTTGAGACAGGCTATGCTGAAAGCGAGCGCTTTGACGCTATCTGGTGGTTCGGCATCTTTGGTCAACTCTTCTCACCAGGGCGCGGTCTCTTCTGGTACAACCCGATTCTGCTGCTGGCCATTCCCGGAGCGATCTGGTTTTGGCGCAACCAGCGGCGCATTTTTTGGGTTACCAGTGCGCTTGTTGCCATCTATGTGCTCACCTACGGCAAGTGGTACATGTGGCATGGCGGTTTCAGTTGGGGTCCGCGCTTTCTTGTGCCCATGCTCCCCTTCCTCAGCCTTTTAGTCGGACCAATTTGGGATTTTCTCATCGCAGAGAAGCGCTGGGGTCTGGCTGGACGGATCGGGGTCGGTCTGTTGCTGGCGCTTTCGATTGCGATCCAATGGCTGGGCATGCTCGTGCCCTTTTCGCTGGTTCAGGAAGAGCTGGCGGCAGCGGTCCAGCCCCTCTTTGCGTCAGAAACCTTTACGCAATGGGCTTACTCGCCATTGGTTCGCCAGTGGAGCTATTTGACGCCGGAGAACATCCATTTGGCCTGGTGGCAAGCCGGGATGCAGAGCGGCGGCGTCAACTGGCTGGCCCTGCTCATGCCTCTCTCGGCCGTAGTCGTCGGCCTGGTGGTGCTGATGCGCCAATTACGCCTGCGCGATGCGGCCGATGTGGCCAATACGCCAGGCAACTGGATCTACGGCGGCGCACTCTTTATCATTGCGTTGGCAATCCTCACCTACTACTTACCCTTCCTGAGCAGTGCTGATCTACGCGCCATGGCCGGTCGAATCGAGGGCGACGAAGAGGCCAGTGATGCCATTCTTTTCCTCCAGCCCGAGCAAACCCAGCAATTTGCGAACGCCTATCATGGCAACCTCGCCACGTATGGCCTCTTTCCTGTTGGCGAACTCAACCCGGGCGACAAAGAATGGCTAAATCACTGGCGGCAAGATGAGACGCGCCTCTGGGTCGTTCCCGACTATACGCCGCCCGAGCAGTCAGGATGGGAGCGGGCGTTGCGCAGTGAAGAGTACCTGCTCAGCGAGGGGCGCCCGCTGGGTGACGGGGGCGGCCGCATGGCGTTCTATGCGATGGGCGAAGCGTATGACATGCAGCGTACCGGCATTGCAACAATCTTTGGAGATCCGGATGCAGGCGTGCCCGTCACGTCTGAAAACAGCTGGATTCAGCTGGATTCAACCGCAGTAACCAGCCAAGTCAGCGCTGGCGGTGAGCTGCTGCTCACCCTTTTCTGGCGCAGCCTCCAGCCCGTCAACGATGACTACCATGTCTTTGTCCATCTATTGAATCAGAGCAACGAAAAGATTGCCCAGCGTGACGGTCAGCCCGTTCAGTGGATGCGGCCGACCAGCACCTGGCAAGCCGGCGAGCAAATTGTTGATCATTACGGTATGCGCCTACCAGATGACCTGCCTCCCGGAAGATACCGCGTGGATGTGGGTCTGTACGATCCTGTCAGCGGCCAGCGCTTGCCGATCAGCGCCGGGCCCCAGGATTATGCGATTGAAGTCGGGCCAATCGAGGTCCTCGCAGCCCGCTAATCTGGCGTTGCGTGCGTAAATCGCCAAGCGGCAACAGAAGATACCCAGAGTAAGGCTGTACCAGCCGCTGCGAATTTGATGTCATTATGCAGGAGCAAATTCTTGAACGCCATTGACTATAGACAGATGCTATCAGCCTTATACCGCCAGCCCGTCAGCAGGAAGCGGCGACGGACGCTGTCTGTCATGTTGCCTCTACTGCTGAGTATGGCGCTGACCCTCGCCGGCTGTGGCCGCAGTGAGCCTCCGCCAGCCGAGACCGCGCCCTCCGGCGACGTTCCCGCATCCCCCACCGATGTAACGGTCGAAGAGCCGGCGGCGGATGCTGACGCACCCAACACGCAAATGCCGGTCATCACCTTGGAGGCGGCGGAGCCTTTCTCGGCTATGGATACGCCGGCGCCCAATGCTGCCGCGTTACCAACAGATGATGATGACGGAGCCTTTGCACCGTTAGAAGTGACAGAAAGCGGCGACTGCCCCGTCGAATCCGATCTGGACCTGGCAGGCTACCCTGCGGTGGAAACCGACATGGGCTGTGCCACAAGCGAAGCCGTTTTCGACTCGATTGGTTTTAACGAATTTGGTGATGGACCCGATTTTGATCGTTTCATGCTTTGGTTCAGCATGGAAAACACCATCTATGTCCTTTTGCCAAACGGGGATTGGGAAACGTACCCTGACACCTGGGATGAGAGTCAACCGGAGTTCAGCTGTAACCCGTACGGCGGGGAGCCCCAATCGCCGCCGCTACCCCGTCGTGGCTTCAACAAGGTTTGGTGCGAGCATGCAGAGATTCAGATGGTTATGGGTCCTGTCCCGCGCGAAGAGCGCCTCTGCCAGCACGCGGTCCTCCAACCGTTTGAACAGGGCCGCGTTTTGGCCTGCTTTGAGGACGCCACCGTGCGCTATTTTCAGATTCGGGACAATGGGAGTTGGACGTTAGATGTACAGTAGCAGAACGAGACGCTCTGCCGGAAGCGAGTGGCCATGCGCGTGATCGCCGGTTCAGCCAAAGGCCGCAAATTACAGATGGTGCCGGGCGACAGCACCCGCCCGATTACGGATCGCGCCAAGGAAGCGCTTTTTAGCATTCTGGGCGACTGGGTCGAAGGGCTGCGCGTGCTGGATCTTTTCGGCGGCACTGGCGCAGTGGGAATCGAGGCGCTTTCGCGCGGCGCGGAGCACGTCACCTTCATCGATCTGGACCGTCGCGCCATCCAGACACTACGCACCAATGTGGAGAACTGTGGCTTCAGCCGCCAAGCCCACATTGTGCGCGAAGACAGCTTCAAGGTTCTGAAACGTTATTCGGGCGCCCCCTTCGATCTGATCTACGTAGCGCCGCCCCAATACCAGGAACTATGGCGCCAAGCCCTGCTGCAAATCGATCAGCGCCCCGATCTATTAGCGGCGGATGGTGATGTGATCGTCCAAATTCATCCCAAAGAAGATGGACCGGTAGGTCTTAACTACCTGGCCGAATATGATCGCAGGCAGTACGGCTCGGTGTTGATGATTTTCTATGCCGCGGCGGAAAATCTTGAAGGCGCGGAGCCGGCGTAGACGAGCATTGCAAAAAGAGAGGCCGCTCCAAAAGGAGCGGCCTCTCTTCATATAAATCATTTAGAACAAACCAAACGCCAACCTATTGCCCACCCTCCATCGCATTCAGCGCATCGCCCAACGCACCGACGAAGACATTGAATTGATCAGCCGTCTGGTTGAGGGTCGTGATTGACTCTTCCACAGTGGTCAGTTCACTGTCCAATGCGGTCTCCATCTCGGTGAGCTGAGACTGCATCTGGCGTGCTTGTTCGGCAACAATATCAATATTGGTACTGACTGAGCCAACATTTTCGTTGATCCGTGCAAGATTGGCCTCAAACACCGCCAAGCGCTCGCCGCCCGTGAAATGCAGCGTGCCGCCATTGATGATGGCCAAGATCAGCAGCGTAAGCAACATGCCAAGTATAGCTCCGCCAATTGCGGCGGCAAACATGCTCAGCGAGTCCGTTCGTGCGTCATTGTATGCCAGTTCGGGTGCTTCGCGCGGCTCAACCGCCGACGAGTTTGCCATTTCTAGGGACTCCTGGTGTACGCTCATAACTCTCCTTCCTGGATACCGGTCAAAAATCGCAGGGTGCTCATTGTGATAAGTTACGCTGCGTGGCACTCATTATACACAGATTCTATGATACAGCCAGTGCACGAAGCAGCGATGTGAAGGACAACCCAAATCAATCGAGGAAACATCTGGCTTGTGCCTTTTAGCACAAGCTCACTTGATGTCATCATACCGACTCTGGAACAGCACGTCAAATAGGCTACCATAGAGGGTGCATCCCAGCATAAAAAGCTTCAACTTTCTACACCATTCCACCCGCTCTCCCTCCTCTATTATCGGCATCCAGCCGCTTTTCCTTTGCCGACGCTCCGTGACTTGGCGAAAGAACCTGGTCTGCGATGACACGTTGCATCGCCTGAATCGTATGGATCGCGGTATAATCGGCGCATGGGAGAGGGAGCGATTCAACTGGAACTGATCGACTTTTTGCGCTCGCCAGAGGCTGATAAAGCTTTAGGCGAGCTGCAAGCACGCGACCTGAGCGACGCGGCTACCTTGGCAAGACTCACGGAGTTGCGTCGCGGCTTTACGCCGCAAGAAGCCGGCGCGCTCCTGGCGACAGCCCGCCTACGCCAACGTGCGGTCAACAAATTTCCCGATGCAGCTCGCCTCCTCTTTACTGCAGAGGCGCTGGAACAAGCGACCACGGCGGTTGTCGCCGAGCATCATGCGGAATGGATCGATCAGCACGCGGCGCCGGGCGCGGTGTTGGACCTGGGCTGCGGCATCGGCGGCGACACGCTGGCCTTGGCCCGGCGACGCCAAGTCATTGCCTACGATATCGATCCGCTGCGTCTGCGTCTGGCCGAGGCCAATGCCACAAGCTGTGGCCTGGCCGACCGCATCGAATTTCGCTGCGCCGACTGGACGCAGGAGTTGGCGCATGGTCGCCTGCCCGCGGCAGCCGCGGCCTTTGCTGATCCCGCACGCCGCGTGGGTGACCGCCGCGTCTTTCACCTGGACGAAATGTTGCCGCCGATCGGGGCGCTGCTCGCCTTGCAGGCCATGATGCCGGCCCTGGGCGTCAAAGTCATGCCGGGAGTGGAGGACCGCGAGATTCCGTCTGGCTGCGGCGTGGAGTTCATTGGTCATGACGGGACGTGCAAGGAAGCGGTGCTCTGGTTTGGGCAGCTGGCCCGGCATGAGCGCTGGGCATCAATTTTCGTCGACGGACGCCTGTCCACCTGGCCGACGGCAGGCGGACAGGCGCCCGTCGGTCCACTTGCCGCCGGCATGTCCCTGCATGAGCCCCACCCGGCCCTGATTCGCGCCGGCGCACTGGCAGAGCTTTGCAGTGCACTCAGCGCGCATCTCTTCGACTCGCAGATTGCGTATCTGGTAACCGAAGAGGCAACAAACCACCCGCTCGTCCAGAGTTTTGTCATCGAAGAGGTGGCACGCTATAGCCTCAAGGGGCTCAACCGGCGGCTGCAACGGGCGGGCATTGGCCAGGTTGAACTCAAGAAGCGCGGCTTTCCCGTGGAGCCGGAGAGCCTGCGCCCCCGGCTCAAATTAACGGCGGGCGGCCGCTCAGCCGTCATCGTTTTCACCCGCCGCGGCAACGAGCGGCTTATGATCATCGGCCGTCGCCCATAGCATCAAAGCGTTGCTTCAAGTCCAACGCTGCCCGTAACAGAATGGTCGTGAAGAGAGCTCAATTTTGTATGCAAGTTCTGGAGATACAGGATGTCACAATCGCATGACGCTCAGCCCACTATGGTACCCGAATTCCGTGATGTCGTTGCCATGGCAGCATTGCTGGGCAAACGGTTGGCCGATGCCGGCCTCACCTGCGCCACGGCCGAAAGCTGCACTGGCGGGTTGATTGGCCACATCATTACCGAAAATGCCGGCAGTTCGGCCTACTTCGCCGGCGGCGCCATCGTCTACAGTTATGCAGCCAAAGAAGCGCTCCTCGGCGTGCAGCACGATACCCTAATCGAATTCGGTGCGGTCAGTCCCGAAGTCGCCCGGCAGATGGCCGAAGGCGCACGGCGCGCCTACGCTGCCGACGTTGCCGTCTCGGTCACGGGCATTGCCGGCCCCGGTGGTGCGTTGCCGGACAAGCCCACAGGCACCGTTTACCTCCATCTTGCCACCGCAGAGGGCTACGCCAGGGGCGCCCATCACGTCTGGCCGGCGGATCGCAGCGGCAACAAATTGCTCAGCGCCCGGGTCGCACTGCAGATGATCGGCGATTACCTGGATGTCAGGGGCTGAAGTAGAATGGGCTGCATGATGCCGGCGCCCACGCAGCCCTTACAGGTGACGGCAAGAGAGAAGAGATTGGAGAGGTTTTGATGCGCCAGGAAGTCTTGGTAGATGAAACAGTTGACACGCTGATTCGGGCGATGCCCAGTGGTGAGATTCGCCCAACGTCCTTTTTGTGGCGCGATCGCACGCGCTATGTGGGCGATATCGGGCGGACGTGGGAAGAGCGCGTGGGCGGTCGAACGTTGCGCTGCTATCTCGTGCAGACCGTAGACAACGATACCTATGAGCTACGCTGGGATCCCGCCGCGGACACATGGACGATCCATCGCGCCTGGCTCGGCGACATGATCGTGTAGATAACAATGCTGCCGGGAAATTCACGTTTCCCGGCAGCTAACATAGTTAACTCTATTCCACCTGAATCGGCGTGTAAACGGGATAAGCGTTCCCGTCCAAGTCCTCGATGATAAAGCCGACCACGTAGTTTCCCTCGGCGGCGATCAAATCCTGCCACACCCAAGGCGTACCGTTATAGGTAAGCGTCTGGCCGGTTTGCTGCGCCGGTCGCGCTGCTTGGCCGCTGGCATCCAGGTCTAGCCACTGTTCCGTCACCGTGAACCGATCTCCGTTCTGGGGGAGAATCTCGCGCGGCGCGCCGGCCTCGTTATCATTGTTGAAGCCGATAATCTGAGCGAGCACGCCATTGCGGAACTGCACCTCGGCCGGGCGCTGCTCGCCGTCATCAGCATAGGTATAGATGCCCTCGACCGTGTAGACCGTCTCCTCAAACGTGGCGCCGTAGCTCAGCGGCTCAAGCATCGCCTGGACGAGCGAGCCGCCGGAACCGTCATCGATGGCGAAGACCACGGGCTCCCACTCGAAGGCCATGGTGAATTCTTCTTCCGGCCACACCGGGTAGTAGACGCCATTTACTTCACGCGTATCCGGGCTCTCCAGATAATCCTGGTCGGCCATGAAGATTGATGCCGACGCCTCATCAATGTAGCCGACAAAGAGCTTGATGTAGCCGATATTTTCGCCGGCAACATCGATTTCGAACTGGATTGGCTCATTGGGCGCGGCGACGTCGCTCGATGCGCGAATGGCCGAGACGGATATGCCACCAGCGGCCGGCGCTTCAACAGCCTCATCGGGTGCAGGCACAGCCAGGCTTTGCGTGGCGGGGTCAAAGGCGCGCTGGGTGTAATGATAGGCCAGGAAGTCATCCCAGAGAGACTCCTGGGCAAAGCGTTCCGCAACCGGTACGTAGGAGGGAGGACCCGCCACCGGGTTGCTGTAGAGGTCCGAGTTCGGGAAGTAGATTGACAGACCGGTTGCGCCGGGTTTGCCGGAGCCGTGACGCTCGGCGACGACGACTTCTTCCAATGCCGCCTGCATGTTGGCGACGGCTGACGTGATGTTGCGGTCGCTCGTACTCTCTACAATCAGCTGTCCAAAGTGACCCATGTCAATGTAAGAAGGCGGCACCTGGCGACCAAAGATGCTGGTGAAAGACTGGCTATAGCTGCGGGCCTGCGAGACGCCACGCGGATTGGCCTGCTGCAGCTCATAGGCCAGATTGTTGAAGCTATCCATGAGGGCCGGCACGGCTTCCAGATCGGCCGCAGTCAGCGTCGTCCCTTTTTCCAGTTGATCCGCCAACTCTGCCGCACTGGGGGCGCCAAAGGCGCCACGGTTGCCGGTCATGTCCAGACGGGCCTGGTCATCAATAATGCGTTCGTCCTCATCGATATAGGTGCGTACGATCGATTCACCAAGCTCTGCCCCGCTCATGCCGGGATTTTCTCGCAGCTCGGCTAAAAACGCGGCGTAGGCCCAGCCCACTGCCGGCTCTGTCTCCTGCGAAACGACGGCGTAGCGCGCATGGGGCTGCAGCGCGCTCAGCACTTCCAGATGGCCCATGAGGCAGGCATCCATGCCAAAGAGTTCGAACTTATCGATGCCCGTGCGGTCGCGAATCTCCTGCAAAGCATCGTCGATTTCATTGAGGTAGAGCTGATCGCCCAGGCGCGAAGCCAGCGGAACCTGGGAGCCGCTTCGCTGCGGCGCCGTCGGATCGCTCCAGCCGCCGGGCCACCCCATCCCATGATCGGAGAGAATCAGAACGTGGTGATCGGCCGGATACTCCGCCACGGCCCAGGTTACAAAGTCGATCAGCGTGTCGGCGTCGGCCATATTCTGCTCGCCCAGGTCCATCAACTCTTGAGAACCGATACGGTTCAGGTTGTCATCCTGGGTCACGTAGAAACGCTTGGTCGAAGTCCAGTTGCCGTCGCCGCTGAAGCCGCCCTGATAGCGATCCAACTGGCTTACAATATGCACGTTGCCGCCGGAACCGACCCGTTCGGCCTCATTCAGATCAAAGAAGATATCTTTTTCCAGGATCTTGTCATCAGCATCCTGGTAGAGCATGATCAGCCACGTTGGATCATCTTGCGACGGCGGCGGCAGATCGGGTGTGGCTGTCGCCCGGGCTGCGGGGCGCTCGATCTGTCCGCCTCCCGGCTGCTGCTGTTGCACGGCCTGTTCAACGGGTGCTGCCAGCTGCGCCGGATTGTTATTACCGCCGCGGCCCGAAAAAAGGAAGAACAGGAGCGAACTCGCGCCGCAGACAAAAAGCAGTGCGATCATGCCCAGGAGCGGCAGGCCGCGGCCGGGTCCGCCGGAAGGCGGGCGCACGCCACCGCTGCTGGCGCCATGGCTGCCGCCATAGCCGCCACCTGACGGCGGGCGCGGGGGAGGCGGAGGGGGCGTCGAGGGCGGCGAGCCGCTGGCCGTGTCGCGCCGCTTGGGCGCCTCGGCCCGCTCTGTCGGTCCCCCCGGCGTGGTGCGGCGCCGGCGCTGGACCGTGACGGTCTCTTTCTCGCTGGATTGATCCGTTTTCTTGGCGAAATGGAGCAGGCTAAGCCCCTTGCTCGCTTCGCCGGAATGAGATTGGCCGTGTGACGGCGCAGAGGGAACGCCAGCTGTAGCCGGCGCAAGATGAAGGCGGTTGAATACGTGATTGAACATGTAAGTTTCCGAAGGGATTCGAGACCGGGCCGTTTCAACAAAGGGATAATACGGTAACCAACAGTTGTCGACCGCAGTCAGGTAAAAAGTACAACGATCATGAAGCTCATGGCGGGCGGATCCTAAGCGCCCCCACCAGGACTCGAACCTGGGCACATGGTTTAGGAAACCACTGCTCTATCCTCTGAGCTATGGGGGCTTGGGTGCCCGGCAGGCGACTCTGTTACCTTATCATATCGCCAGGTGATGCGCAAAGCATAACGCCATTTTTTCTACCGCCCGATCACCGGTTTTGAAGCCTTACCGGCAACGCCTTGGGTTCGCCACACGCACCCTTTTGCAGTAGAATGCACGGACGCATTCTGGAGCATGGGAAAGGTCCTACCGTGGCAGTGGAAGAGATTCAGCGCTTTGCCCAAGAAGTCGAAGCAAATATCGGCCAGGTAATTGTCGGCAAGCAAGAGGTGATTGAGATGTTGGTCGTGGCGCTGCTCTGCGAAGGGCACGTGCTCCTGGAAGACGTACCCGGCGTGGGCAAGACGATGCTGGCCCGGGCCCTGGCGACGACGCTGGGCGTAGATTATCGACGGCTGCAATGCACGCCCGACTTGCTGCCCAGCGACATCACCGGCGTGAGCGTCTTCAACCAAGCCACGCGTGAGTTCGAATTCAAGCCCGGACCTGCCTTTACCCACATTCTCCTGGCCGATGAAATCAACCGGGCCACGCCCCGGGCCCAGGCCGCGCTGCTCGAGTGCATGGGCGAGCGTCAGGTGACGGTTGACGGCGAAACACGCCCGCTGCCCCGTCCATTCCTGGTGCTGGCGACGCAAAACCCAATTGAGTACGAAGGCACCTTCCCGCTCCCCGAAGCGCAGCTGGACCGCTTCCTCTTCAAGCTTAGCCTGGGCTATCTGCCGCCGCAGGAGGAAAGCGCCATGCTGCTCAACCTGGGTGGACGCCACCCCATTGAGGAGTTGGAGCCCGCCATCGACGGCATGCGCACGCCAGAGTTGGCGGAGCAGGTGTGGGCGGTACGCGTAGACGATTCCTTGCGCGACTACATCGTCGCCCTCATCCAAGCCACGCGCGACCACCCGGACTTGGCGTTGGGTGCGAGCCCGCGTGGATCTCTGGCCCTCTATCGCGGCGCGCAGGCCATGGCCGCCATTCGCGGGCGCGACTACGTGTTGCCGGACGACATCCAGGCCCTGGCGCCGGCGGCTCTGCCTCATCGCTGCATCGTCAAGCCCGAGAGCGCGTTGCGCGGCCGTACAACCGAAACGATCATTGCCGAGATCGTCGAGCAGACGCCTCTTGAACTGGGCGGCGTCGAGGAGTAGCCTAGACCTAATTGATAATTGCCGATCTTCAATTGTCACTGGTCAATTGCCATGTATCGCATTTTCTGGGCCGTCCTCATTCTCTTTCTCTTTGCTGCGCTGCTGCGCCAGGACTGGATCTACTATCTCGTCTATCTAGTCGGCGGGGTTTGGGTCGTTAGCCACTGGTGGATTCGACGTGCGCTCAACCGCACCACGGCGCGCCGCGACATGCTCTTCCGCGCCTTTGCAGGCGAGTACATCGACGTCCGGCTGATCTTGCAGAACGGAAGCTGGTTGCCGCTGCCCTGGCTCAAGGTACTCGAGCAGGCCCCGCTTGAACTCAAAGACCAGATTAACTATCACTATGTAACCAGCTTGGGCGGCCACGCGACGGCTGAATATAACTACCGTTTCTATTGCAAGCGGCGGGGCTACTTCGCGATCGGCCCGCTGATCATCACTTCGGGCGACCTCTTCGGCTTCACCGGCTTGAACTGGCAGGAAGTTGATCCGCCCCACGTCACCGTCTACCCGCGCATCGTCTCCCTCGAAGAAATGGGGTTGCCGAGCAGCGCACCCTTTGGCGTCATCCGCAGCAACCAGCGCATGTTCGATGATCCAGCCCGGTTGGCCGGCGTGCGCGAATATGCCACCGGCGACAGTCTGCGCCACATCCACTGGAAGGCCAGCGCGCACGAAGACACCTTGCTGGTCAAGAAATTCCAGCCCGCGATCGCGCTCAACGTGGTGATTGCCCTCGACCTGGATCGGGGCGCGTACGATCACGTACAGCGTGGCATGATCGGCTATAGCGAGTGGGCCATCAGCGTGGCCGGATCGGTGGCGGCCTATCTCACGCGGCAACGGCAGCCAGTCGGCCTGGTCAGCAATGGCTACGACCCGCGTGCGGAAGCCACGGCCTCGCCCGTGCCGGCTCATCACGGCCAGGGGCAGTTGATGAACGTGCTCGATCTGTTGGCGCGGGTGGAGCTGCATACCGAGGGGCCACAACTGGCGGCCTGGCTACCGCGTCAGATCACCGATCTGGCCTGGGGCGCGACGCTAATCGTTGTCACCCCGCGCATTACGGATGAGTTGCTCTGGGTCCTGCATGGGACGCACCGGCGTGGTTCTCGGGTGGTGATCCTGGCCTGCGCACCGCAGCCCGATCATCGTGAAATGCAGGCAAAAGCTGATCAGCTTGGCGTTGTCGTCCACCGCACCATCTGGGAAGATGATCTAAAGCGCGTGGCGGAGACAAGGATCTAGCCGTCGGACCAGGCACAGAAAAGGTAACGAAAAAGTTAACGAATATGTCAGCCATCAGATCCTACGGAATCGGCATTGGATGTGTTATAATCAACGCCATTGCGAAATTGTAGAGGCGCTGCAAGCGATCGTCTCAACCGGAGCGCCATCTCACAACCTTTGTATGGGAATGCCCCATGCGTTCTGTGTAGAAATTCGACTTGGCGAGTTGACAACAAGCAATCTATGAACCGAAACGCTTCTCCCCATTTTGCGTCGACCGGTAGAGGATGGCTGCTTTTCCTCATGCTGGTCATCCTCCTGGCCCTACCCACTGTCCTCTATGCGCAAGACTCATCGCCCGTGACGGCTGACGACGTCAACGAAGTCGCCCGCGAGCTCTGGTGTCCGCTCTGCTCCGGCGTGCGGCTGGACGGGTGCGAGCTAAAGGCATGCGATCAGATGAAGGACGAAATCGCCATCATGCTGGAAAGCGGCGATGACACGACCACCATCAAGAATTACTTTGTGAACCAGTACGGCCCCCAAGTGCTGGGCGAACCGCCGCGCGAAGGCTTCAACTTGATGGCGTGGATCCTCCCCTTTGCGGTGCTGCTGGGTGGCGGGGTCTTCCTGCTGACGCGCGGTCGCAAGCTTTTCCAATCTGCACAAGCTGAGGCAGCGCCGGCAGTCTCAGCGGCGCCAGTGGCCGACAGAACTGCTCTGAGCGTTGCCGGCGATCAGGATGGCGATCCATACAATCGTCTGCTGGATGAGGAGTTGGCTCACTATGACTGATTCCACACAGTTTGTTGATTCTGAACACGCGCCCCGAACGGACCAACCAGATCCGCCAAGCGCGAGCGAGGCCAAAGATCCGAGCTACGAGCGACGGGCTGCGCTCTGGCGGCTGGTCATTCTGGCCGTCCTATTGGGCTTTATTGGCTTTTTGGTCGTGGGCCTGCAGCGCACAAACGTCTCCGAACAGCGCGCGGCGGGCGTCGCCCCCGATTTCGAATTCGTGACCTTCGAAGGCGAGACGATTGCGTTGGCCGATCTCGCCGGTCAGGGCGTCGTACTCAATTTCTGGGCCAGTTGGTGTGACCCGTGCCGCGCGGAAGCCGATGTGTTGGAGGCAACCTGGCGCCGCGAAGCTGACAACGGCATCATCTTTATTGGTCTTGATTACCTCGATCAAGAACATGCCGCACTTGCCTACCTCGACGAATTCGACGTGACCTATCCCAACGGCCCCGATTTGCAGAGCAACGCCGCGCGCAGCTATGGCATCAAAGGCGTACCCGAAACGTTCTTCATTGATCCGCAGGGCAAAATTGCCAGCCACGTCATTGGCCCGATCATGAGCCAGGCCGATCTGGACCGGCGGCTGGACGAAATTCGACCATAAGCACTAACGAGTCGTCATGCACTTCTTGGAAGCAAAGGGAATACGATGATTTTCAACATTGGCTATCTTCTGCTTGTTACCGCGCTGGCCATATCGCTCTTTGGCGCCTTTGCCGGCTTCTGGGGCGGGCGTAAGCGCTCGGCCAACCTGACGCAGAGCAGCTTTCACGCCGTCTACGCCGTTGGTGCGCTGGTGTTTGCGGCGGCCGTCATTCTCTGGTACGGCCTTCTGGCCGACCAATTCCAGCTCGCCTACGTCTGGAACCATTCAGAACGCGCCCTGCCCCTCTTCTACAAGTTTTCGGCCCTTTGGGGCGGTCAATCCGGCAGTCTGCTCTTCTGGACGCTCTTGCTGAGCGCCTACAGCATTGCGGCCGCGCTGGCCTTCCGCCACAAGCAGGCAGCGCTGATGCCCTTTGTCAACGCCACGCTGTTGGCGACCAGCGGCTTCTTCTTGGTGTTGCTCGTCTTCAGCACCAGTCCCTTCGAGCAATATGGCTTTCAGCCGCCCGACGGTCAGGGTCTCAACCCGTTGCTTCAGAATTATTGGATGGTCATTCACCCGGTCATGCTCTATCTGGGCTGGGTCGGGCTGTCGGTGCCCTTCGCCTTTGCCGTGGCTGCGTTGATGAGCAAGAAGCTAGGCAACACCTGGGTGCGCATCGTGCGACGCTGGACCCTGGTGCCGTGGATGTTCCTCTCAGCCGGTATCATCATGGGCAGCCAGTGGGCCTACATGGAGCTGGGTTGGGGCGGCTACTGGGCATGGGATCCGGTAGAAAATGCCAGCTTCCTTCCCTGGCTGACAGCAACGGCCTTCCTCCACAGCATCATTATCCAAGAACGACGGGGCATGCTCAAGGTCTGGAATCTGGTGCTCATTTGGCTGACCTACGTCCTGGTCATCCTGGGGACCTTCACCACGCGCAGCGGCATTCTAGAGAGCGTGCACAGCTTTGCGCGCAGCGACGTGGGTCCATTTTTCCTTGGCTTCCTGATTATCATTGTCTTTGGCTTTCTCTGGCTACTCTTTGATCGCATGCCCCTCTTGCGCAGCGAGAACCAGATCGACTCGGTGATCAGTCGCGAAGCGGCCTTCCTGGCCAACAACTGGCTCTTCACCGGCATCGCGTTTGCCGTGCTCTGGGGCACCTTCTTTCCGATGTTTAGCGAGATCATCACCGGCCAGCGCATCAGCGTGGCCGCGCCCTGGTTCAACAAGGTGACGGGCCCGCTCTTCCTCCTGCTCTTCGTCATGATGGGCGTGGGCCCCCTGCTCGGCTGGCGGCGTACCAGCGTCGACATGTTGCGCAAGCAATTCACCTGGCCCCTTGTCATCTCGCTCGCCTTTGCCGTGACCTTCTACTTCGGCGTGAGTCAGCGCATCTACCCTGTGGCAGGCCTGACGGCTTGCGTCTTCGTCACGGCCACGATTCTGCAGGAGTTCGTGCGCGGCATGTTGGCCCGCCGCGCCGCTACCGGTGAAAACCCCTTCACCGCGACCTGGAATCTCATGCGTCGAAACGGCCAACGCTATGGCGGCTACATCGTCCATTTGGGCATGGTCATGATTGGCGTCGCCGTCATCGGCAATCAATTCTATGTGGAGACCACCAACGTCACCCTGCAGCGGGGCGAAAGCGCTGAGTTGGCCGGCTACACCTTTGTCTATGACGGTCTCAGTGCCGAACGGCAGGAAAATCTGACTGAATATCGGGCTTATGTCAGCATTATGAAGGACGAAGGCACGCAGCTCGTGGGCACGGTGGCGCCACGACGCAACATTTACGACAAGGCGCCTGACATGCCTACCAGCGAGGTTGGTCTGCGCTCGCTCGTCACCGAGGACCTTTATGTTGTCCTCAATGGGTGGGACGAGAACTCGGCCACGTTCTCGATCTTTGTCAACCCAATGACGATCTGGCTCTGGATCGGCGGGATTGTGCTGGTGATCGGAACGTTGATTGCCATGTGGCCTCATCCGAAACGGCGCCCCGCAACTGTACCCGTCGGCGTGGGACAGCCAGCGTAGGCGCATCAGCGCTAGTGCATCGGCAATCTCTGTTTGACGAGTTTGCGAACTTGTTCGTGCCGATGCATTCAGGTTCCGCCACAGGAAAACGAATCGTCAATTCAAGATTGGCGGAACGCTAACAACAGATCGAATTACCGACAGGTTGGAACGGAAATTTTCTATGTTATGGTTGACAATTGGGTTGGCGATTCTGGTGGCGGCGGTAACCATCTATTACGTCGCCCGGCCGCTCTTGCAGGAACAGCGCTCGCTGCAGAGCACCGATGATGACGCCCTGGGCGAGTTGATTGCACGTAAGGACACAGTGCTCCTCAACATCAAAGAGGTCGAGTTTGATTATCGCACGGGCAAGCTCAACGAAGAAGACTATCAACGCTACAATGTGCGCTTGCGCCAACAGGCGGTCAGCCTGATCAAGCAGATTGAAAAGCTGGCGCCCGACATCGGCGATCTCGACAGCGAGTTGGAAGCCGAGATTGCCGTCGAACGCCAGGTTAAGTCACAACCGGCGCCAACGCCTGTCGTCCAACCGGTCACAGCTGGAACGGCCCGCTTCTGTCACCACTGCGGCGTTGCCATCAGCGAGGACGACAACTTCTGCGCCGCTTGCGGCACCAAGGTGCGCAGCGCCGTACCTGCCTGACTGTAGAATGGTACAACCAGCAAACAAAAAAGCGGGCGGGGATCCTTGCACAATGGGTCCCCGCCCGCTTTTCTATGCTATGCACGTTGTCCAATGCGCTTGCTTCAAGGCTGACTGATGATCGGCAGATACGAGGCGGGCTCCAGTTGCTCCATGGCGCCGGGCACAACCACCGTATAGGTCAGCGTAGAGCCGGAGTCATCTGCAATCACCTGGGGGCCGTAGCTTTCCCCCAGCGGAATCTCCACCGGAGCCGGGGGGATGGTTCCTCCGTTTCCGGCCACGTCCAGGCGATAGCTGCCGGCCAAAAGTGGCTCGATGACGGTTACGCCATTGGCGTCAGTCAAGCCGGTGCTGCGAAAGCCGGTCAGTGCGTCGACAGCAGTGACCAACGCATTGGCCAGAGGCTGGCCATCGGCGTCGCGGGCGGTCAACTCCAGCCGCGCCGTGAGGCGAGCCATTTCCACCGCGCGCACGATGTTGAGTCGCCCGTAGCCGAAAATGTTGTTGGGTACCGGCGGCGCGCCCGGCGGATTACAGACCGTGGCGTTGATCGATGTTGCGCTCTTGATCAGCGCCTGCTCCGTGCGGTCAATATCGCCAATTAACCACGGTACGGCGGACCAAAGCAGCGCGGCCCCGCCCGCTACATGGGGCGAAGCCATGCTCGTCCCCTGGATGTAGGTGTAGCCGTCATTCACCCACGAAGAATAGACGCTTACACCAGGTGCAGCCAGGTCTGGTTTGACCCGCCCACTGCCGTCGATCGTAACCGGGCCGCGGCTGGAAAAGGAGGCGATGCTGCCGGTAGAATCGTGGGCGCCGATCGAAAAGCTGGCGTCGTAGATGGCAATGGGATTGCGGACTGTCTCGCAGCTGCTGCCATAGTTGCCGGCCGAGGCGACCACAAACTGTCCGGCAGCGCGGACCGTCTCCACCACTTGGCGCAAACTCTCGGCGTCGCACCCTTCGCTGGGCGGACAGCCCCACGAATTATTGATGATGTGAGGGGCCAATTCCGGCTTGCCGTCCGTCATGGGATCACCGCCCTGGGGATAGGGCGCCAGGAAGAACTCAAAGCAGGCCGTGTACGAGGCCGGCGTGCCGTCGCCATTCTCCATGTTGCGACAGCCGATCCACATCGCGTCCGGCGCCATGCCCAACACCGGCTCATCCCCCGTTGCGTTGCCAAGCATAGTGCCAACCGTGTGGGTGCCGTGGCCGTGATCGTCACAGGGCGTCTGCGGATCGCTGTCGCAGTAGGCCGGCCGTGAACCGGCAGCCCAGGCGTCATACCAGTTGTAGACATGATCCGCAGGTTCACCGTCGCCATCCCAGCCACGGTAGCGAGACTGGAGCGCCGGATGATCCCACTGGACGCCGGTATCTTGGCTGGCGACGACAATGTCAGCGCCGGTAATGCCGTTTGCCCACAGTTCCGGCGCGCCCGTATAAGCCAAGCCCCAAGGTTGTTCGACCGTCGTCACGCGAGCGTTATCTGCTGTTGCCAGAGACGTGTCTTGGAGCCAGGGCTGGATCACACGATGGAGCCAGGCCGGACCAGCGGAGGCGCCGGGCATCGCCAGGTGAGCCTGTCTGATAGTCGGATTGGCTTCCAACCGCGCCACAGCGGGATGGCTGCGCAAGCGGGCCGCCAATGCCGCATCGCCTGTAACCTCCAGCATGTTCACGATATAGAAGGGGCGGACCGATACGCCCTCCCGCGCCAGATCCGCGCGCAGATTCGCCTGTGTTGTTTGGGCGTGCGCCGTCAGACGGTCATACAGATAGGTAGCGCGTACTGTGCGATCAGAAAGATCGACAGGGGCGGCATCCAGCGCGGCCTCGATGTCGAACTGATCGCGCAGAACCACTAGAAACGAAACGGCCTCGTCGGTTGTGGCCAGCTGCCGCTGCAGCGACCGGCTGACCGGCGCCGGCGGCTCTTCATTCTCGCTTTGGCCGCGTGCCGTGGGGACGACAAGCGGGGAGAGTAACAGAAAGAAAATCAGGATGAACTGTGGCAGAACAAATCTGCGCTGGGTGTACATAAACAGACCTCAAGTATTCAACAAGCAGAACAACGTATCCGAGACCAGAATGCATCTGTGGATTGAGATCATAACGATTCCCCAGAAATCTGTCGAATATGTCGCCCCAATATTCGACAAGTTCCTTCATGGGGTGGGGCAATGGTCATCAAATTCAATTTGTCGAGCGACGCCGTCTGACCCTACAATATAGGCCTATGAACATCGCCAATGCGCCCCATGGCTCCATGCGAGATTCGTCCAACCGCGCCGATTTGCTTGCGCTGTGGGCGCTTGTGCCCTATTTTGAAGGCTTGCCGGACGACATTATCCGCGCGCTAGCTCAGGCCGCCCGCTCCAAATCATATGCGGCCGGCGCCATCATCTTTCTCGAAGGCGAACCGACAGCCGGGCTCTTCATGATTGAAACGGGTACCGTCAAGATCAGCCGGTACGCCAAAGATGGGCGCGAACATATCCTGCATTTCCTGGACCAAGGGTCGACCTTCAACGATGTATCGGTCCTGGACGGCGGACCGAATCCAGCCACCGCGACAGCCCAAACCGACGTCGTCATTTGGAACGTCAAACGTCCCGACTTGCAGCAGATCGCGACGTGCCATCCCGCACTCTCGTGGGCGCTGGTTGAAAGCATTGCCCGGCGCGCACGCTACCTGATCAGCCTGGTACAGGATCTCTCCATGCGCAGCGTGCGCGGCCGGCTGGCGCGCCTGCTGCTGGAACAAGCGGCCGAATCCGCAGCCAATGATGTCCCGCGCATGTTGACCCAAGAAGAGATGGCCAGCCAACTGGGAACTGTGCGCGAAGTTGTGGGCCGTGCGTTGCGCAGTCTGACCGCCGATGGCATCATCGAATTCGACCGCCACCGCATTGTCATTCTCGACCCTGCGCGCCTGGCCAAGGAAGCAGAGGCCTAGGCGTTGCTGGATCGAAGCGACACCCCAAACAGCAGGCGAGACTTTTGTCACAGAAAGGAAACGCTGCTTTTGTTAGCCTATTGCAAATGCCGGCGCGCACGCCGGTCCAGGCTCTTTGTGCGCGGATCAATCCGCCAACTTCATGAGTGACGCCATGGCGCCCGTCCCGCTACCCACCATCGACGCAACCCGCTGCACCGGTTGCCGGCTCTGCGTGGAAATTTGCCCCACTCAGGCTTTGGAACAGGCCGTTGACAAGGCGACACTGGCCCATCCGGACCAGTGTACCTACTGCACAGCCTGCGAAGACGTCTGTCCGGAAAATGCGATTGCGCTCCCCTTCCTGATCGTTTTTCGGGAGAAAGGGACTCATAGCGGGTCCGCTTCCGACTCGGCGAATAGCTAAACCCACGTCAGCACCCCCGCCATCGATTTTCCTTCCAAGTGACCCGGCTCAAGGACCGGGTCATTGCGCGCTGCCCGTGTGACAAAAGTCGCAGCGCTCTGAACATCTCTTCAGTAGGCTTATCCCAGCACGTCGCCATTTCCCCTACCATTCCGCTCCGCTCTCGGTGAGAGTCAGAGCGCTTTTCCGTCATTTGCGGGTCGTGGCTGGAGCACCAGTTCCTCGCTGTCCAACGTTCATCATCTCGTCACTCATGGAAGGGAGAACGAGCAATGAATCAGATCACTCTGCGCAAATTGGGCGTAATTCTGGTCATCGTCATCTTGGCTGCCGGTCTGGCAGCCTGCAACCGCAATCAGCAGGACGATGCCGTCGAACCCGTCGTTGGCGACGGCGCCCTGCCTGCTGCTGCAATGGAAATTGCGGCCGAACGCGGCCTTACGCCCGATGACATCAATGCCGCGCTCAAAACGTATATGCCCAGCGGCAAATGGGACGAGTACCTGATGTTTGCCTCAGGCGGTCATTCGGGCAACCTCATCGTCGTCGGCCTGCCCTCCATGCGCATCCTCAAGAACATCGCCGTCTTCACGCCGGAAGCCTGGCAGGGGTATGGATTCGGCTCCGTGGAAAGTGAAGCGATCCTTGATGCCGGCAATGTCAACGGGGTCGAAATCCGCATGGGTGACAGCCACCATCCCGGCCTGAGCGAGACCGGTGGCGACTACGACGGCGACTACGTTTTCATCAACGATAAGTCGAGCGCTCGCGTGGCCGTGATCGACCTGCGCGACTTCGAAACCAAGCAGATTGTCAAAGACCCCAACATCATCAGCAACCACGGCTCCACCTTTGTCACGCCGGACACGGATTATGTGATCCAGGGTTCCCAGTACGCCACACCGCTAGGCTGGGAATACGCGCCGCTCGAGGAGTATGAAGAGAAGTATCGCGGGCTGGCCACGCTCTGGAAGTTTGACCGTGAATCAGGGCGCCTTGTGCCCGAGGAGTCCTTTAGCATCGAGCTGCCGCCCTATTGGCAGGATCTGTGTGACGCAGGCAAGCTGGCCAGCGATGGCTGGTTCTTCTGCAATTCCTTCAACACCGAAATGGCCATCGGCGGCGTAGAGAGCGGCAATCCGCCCTTTGAGGCCGGCGTCAGCCAGCGTGACATGGATTATCTCCACATCATCAACTGGAAAAATGGCCAATTTTGGGCGCAACCTGGATCAGACTGCACCGCTGTCGAGCAGTGTAGACCCCTTTGTGCCGCCGGTCCTCTTCGAAGGCCGCATTGCCCAGTTCAGCACGTGGGCGCAACCCGGCATTGGCCTTTGGCTGGCGATTCTAGCCTCGGTCTTGATCATCATCGGTCTCGTCTTCCATCGCCGGGCATATAAGCCGCTGGTCGATGCGCAAGCGGCCTAGACGCGGCCCTATGGGGATGAATCAATGAGCCGTCACCAATCGTGCTCCACGCTACGCTACGCTGCCCGACCAACGGACCACAGCGTGCGCCGGCCAAAGTTGAGCGTCTGGCTGCTGCTCGTCACGCTTCTATCGATTGCCGGCAGCACCGGGCGAACCTCGGCGCAAGCGGGTGATTTCGATCTTGCTACCGCGCTGGCAGCCGCCGCGCCCGGCGCAACCATCCAGGTGCCGCCGGGCATCTATGCCGGTCCGCTGGAGATCAACGCACCCGTCACCCTGATCGGCGACGGCGAAGCGATCATCCAGGGCACAGGCAAGGGTGACGTCATCACGGTCAACGCGGCTGATGTCACGCTGCGCGGTCTCATCATTCGCAACAGCGGCGACCTGCTGGATCAGGAAAACGCCGGCATTACGGGCCTGGCGCCACGCCTGACGGTTGAGGAGAACCGCCTGGAAGATACGCTCTTTGGCATCTACCTGAAGGAAGCGCCCGACAGCATCATCCGCAACAATGTCGTCTACGGCAAACAATTGGCCGTGGCCCGCCGCGGCGACGGCATTCGGGTCTGGTACAGTGACAACACGCTCATCGAAAAGAACCACGTTATCGATAGTCGTGATGTCGTGATCTGGTTTTCGCCCCACAGCGTCATTCGGGGCAACACGGTGGAGGGCGGTCGCTATGGCCTGCACTTCATGTTTAGCGACGACCAGTTGGTGGAAGAGAATATTCTGCGCCATAACTCGGTGGGCGCCTACCTGATGTATGGGCGCAATCTGGTCATGCGCAACAATCTTTTCTACGCCAATCATGGCCCCAGCGGTTACGGCGTCGGCTTGAAAGATGTCGACGATGTCGTGGCAACGGGCAACCGCAGCGTGGCCAACCGCATCGGCGTCTACATCGACAACTCCCCCCGCGAACCCGATGCGACAGTTGACTTCAGCCATAACGTGATGGCCTACAACGAGATTGGCCTGGAAGTGCTGCCGCTGGTGAAACGCAATACCTACAGCCAGAATCTCTTTGTAGAAAATGGCGAGCAGGTCAGCATCTCCGGCGGCGGCGTGCTGAGCGACAACAACTGGTCGGCCGGCGGTCTGGGCAACTACTGGAGCGATTACCGGGGCTTTGACGCCGACGGCGATGGCGTGGGCGACATTGCCTATGCGCCGTCCAGCCTGTATGAGAGCCTGCTGGCCAATCATCCTGCGCTGCGTCTCTTCCAAATGAGTCCAGCCAGTGAAGCGCTTGATCTGGCCGCCCGCGCCTTTCCGCTCTTCGAACCACGCCAGAAGATCCGCGATGAGCAGCCGCTTGTCACGGCGCCTGCAGCACCCGTTGTGCGTGGCCTGCCGGCTGCCCCAAGACGAGAGAATCTATTAGTTGCGACGCTGCTGCTGGCGATCGCCGGCCTCATCCTCAGCAACGTCGCCATGGCGCGCCGTCGGCGTACCCAACGCTTGCGCGGGCTCATAGCGGGCGGTTAAGCAGTTGCACAACCCGATGATCATCAGCGGCACGATCCCCCATAGATGCCGCAGATTTTGGAAGCGTACGAAGCGAGTTACAAATGATTACGTTTACCCACGTTAGCAAACGTTTCGGTCGATTTACAGCCCTGGACGACCTCAACCTGAGTGTCGCGCCCCATCAGGCCGTTGCCCTCTGGGGCCCCAACGGCGCAGGCAAAACCACCGCGATCAAATGTCTGTTGGGGCTGTTGCGCTATGACGGCCACATCGATGTAGACGGTCTGGATGCACAGAAGCAGGGTCGTTCCGTACGCGGCAGGCTGGGCTACGTGCCCCAGGAATTGGCCTTCTACGACGATCTGTCGACCCTGGAAACGGCCCATTTCTATGCACGTCTCAAACGGGCGCCGGAAAAGCGTATTGTCGAACTGCTCGAACTGGTAGAGCTAAGCGACCACGGCGATAAAGCAGTCGGCGCCCTGAGCGGCGGCATGAAGCAACGCCTGGCCCTCGCCCTGGCTCTGCTGGCCGATCCGCCGATCCTGGTGCTGGACGAGCCCACCTCTAATCTGGATGCCGGCGCGCGCGACGATTTCCTCCATTTGCTCAAGCGGGTCAAGGCAGCGGGCAAAACCGTTGTCTTTACCTCGCACCGCCTGGAAGAGGTAGAGATGCTGGCCGATGAGGTGCTCGTGCTGGCGGCGGGCAAGGTCGAGCATCGTTGCACGCCGACGCAGCTGCCGCAAACCGTGGGCCTGCGCCGGCAAATCAAGCTACAGATTCCAGCCCTGGTGCTGGAAGATGCGATCACGACTTTGACCGGCAAGGGCTATCAGGTCCATCGCAACGGCACGGGTCTGCTCGTCGACGTCGCGCCGGGAGCCAAGGCCGCCCCCATCCATGCTTTGAGTGAGGCCGACATTGCCGTGACCGATTTTGAAGTGGAGTAAGCGAAATGAGTCTGAAGACCGTCTGGATAATCGCCGAAAAAGAGCTGCGCGACGCCTTGCGCAATCGCTGGTTCGTGCTCTACACCCTGGCCTTCATGGGCCTGTCGCTGGCCTTTTCCTATCTGGCGCTGGCAGGGGCCGGCATCGTTGGCTTTGCCGGCTTTGGCCGCACCGCCGCCGGCTTGATCAACCTCGTGCTGCTCATCGTGCCTCTGATGGCGCTGACCATTGGCGCCCAGAGCATGGCCGGTGAGGAAGAGCAGGGTACGCTCAGCTATCTGCTCGCCCAGCCCATCAGCCGCTGGGAACTCTTTCTGGGCAAATATTTGGGGTTGGCCTTAAGCCTGCTGGCCTCGCTGACGCTTGGCTTTGGCGTTGCCGGTCTGGTCATGGCCCTCAACGGCACCGGCGCCGCGGACCCCGACGTCTATGTGCGGCTCGTTGTGCTGGCCTATCTCTTGAGTTTGACCATGCTCAGCGTGGGAATGCTCGTTTCGAGCTTCACCAATCGCGCGGGCGTGGCCGTCGGCATAGGTCTCTTCCTTTGGCTGCTCTTTGTCTTCTTCGGCGATCTGGGGCTCATGGGCACGGCCATCGTCTTGCGCATACCAATCGACAACCTGTTCTGGCTTTCCTTGATCAACCCGCTGCAGGTCTTCAAAATGGCCGCGATCCTCGATATCAACACAACGCTGGACATTCTGGGGCCGGCCGGGGTCTATGCCATGCAGGAATACGGCGACGATCTGCTGTGGGTCTTCGTGGCCACGCTGGCCATTTGGATCTGCGTACCCGCGGCGCTTGCTTATTTCCGCCTCGCGACCAAGGCAGATCTTTGATCCGGATAGCGCGGTTTGATCAATTGTTGGGCCAATTCATGCAGAAGGAGGATGCGTCATGGCTGCGTCACATCGGCCACTGCTTGCACTGATTGCGCTTTGCCTTGTCATGCTGTTGAGCGGCTGTGCCCAGGGCGCTAAAGAAGCCACACCGCCCGAGATCCGCTATGGCGAAGATGTGTGCGATCAGTGCGGCATGATCATCAGCGACATTCGCTTCGCAGCGGGATACGCCTACGAAGTTGCACCGGGGCGCTACACCAGCATCGCCGTCGACGATATCGGCGACATGCTCTTCCATAGCGCAGCACACCCGGACCAGACTATCGTGGCCTGGTATGTGCATGATTTCGAGACCGAGGCCTGGCTAGACGCCACACGCGCCCATTACGTCGTCAGTCAGAATCTTCACACCCCCATGGGCCAGGGGACGGCCGCGCATGGAACGCTGGCCGCGGCTGAGGCCATGGCAGCAGAATTGCATGGCGAAGTGTTTGATTGGGACGCGTTGCTGGCGCTCGCCGCAGCGGGAGAATTGGGCGGCGCCGCGGCAGATATGGGCATGACAGATGCACACGATCACAACACAACCGATCAAAGCGCGATACGAGCGATCCGCTCAATACAACCGGTGTCGCCATGCCGGTCAAGGGCGGCAATCCGGCTTTGTCCGATGCGGATCTGCTGGACATCGTGGCGTATGTCCGCACACTTCAGCAATAGGATTCGATATGTCCGTTCTCAATCTCCGGGCAGCACGCTTCGTCACTGTTGACCGCAACAAGCAGACCATTCAGGACTGTACCATGGATCCCTTTACCAAGCTCAACGGCTACAAAAATCCGCCACGATGGCAATTAACCAAGCTGGAACCGTCCCCTGAGGCGGAATGGCAGCGCCTGCGCACCTTCCTGCACATCGACCGGGACGATACAGAGGCCATGCTGGCCACGGTAGAGCCCCTCTTCCGCCGCGGTCACGAGCTGGTCGTCGGCACCTATGACTATCTCCTGGATCAGCCGGAAACCGCGGCCATTCTTGGCTGGGAAAAGGGCGCGGATCCGGCCCATCTGGCCGAGCGGCGGCGTTTCTTTACGGTTTGGCTGGCGCGGCTATTGGGCATGGATTTCAGCGACGATCTGGCACGCTACCTCTTCGTGGCCGGGAAAAAACACGCGGCCCACGGCCCACGCCGGGCGCACGTGCCGCCGGTCTATGTCAACGGCTCGATCAGCCTCGTCAACGCCAGCTTTGCTCGCTTTCTCCAGGAGGAACTACCCGGCGATCCAATCGTGCCGGGGGCGCTGGCCGGCTGGAACAAGGTGCTAACGCTACACCAGCATCTCATGCTGCATGGCTATAGCGTGGCGCAAGCCATGGATCAAGGCGACTTGCCGGTTCATGTGCGGCTCTTTGGCCGCCTGCGCACGATTGCCAACGGCCAAGATCTGACTGTTCGACTCTCTGATGGAGCCCACATGGAGCAGCTGCTGCGCAAGGTCTTCAACTACTATCCCGAGATGCGTCTGGCTGTCTTCGATGTCGAGTGGGCGGACAGCACGCGTTTGGACAGCACCGGCACACCCTGGTTTGAGGCGATTCCAGTCTATCGAGTTAAGCCGACTTGGCGCGTCCTGCACAATGGCAAAGACATCAGTTTCGCCGACGGGACAGCAGTCGCGATTCAGCCGCAGGATGAGATCCATCTGTTCCCGCCGGGAAGATAGGGGATTGTGGGGTTCGGATTGTGGGGTTCGGATTGTGGGGTTCGGATTGCGGGGTTCGGATTGCGGAGTTCGGACTAATCCAGCCGAGCAGAAAGTTGTGGAGATAGAAGATACGCAGCTGCGTACTATGGGCCCAACGCCAGAAGCCGGGCCAGATCAGCACGAAAGCGGTTGCCACATGCAGCGCCAGACAGAGCAGGGCAAAGCGCGCCCAAATCTGCCCTTGATTGAAAAGCAAGCAGGAATTGGGTGCAGTGTTGCAGAGAACGCCTCCAGCGCCACCGACAATATGAACGTCACGCCTTTTGACACAAAGAACGCATATTCCGACCGATTCACAACGACAATCCGGAGATATACAGCAAATGCCCGAGCTAACAACTGGCCAACCGGCGCCCGACTTCACGGCCACGACCGATAGCGGCGAATCCATCAGCCTGAGCGATTTCCGCGGAAAACGCGTTGTCCTCTATTTCTATCCGAAAGATGATACGCCGGGTTGCACCACCCAAGCATGCAGCTTTCGCGATGCCTACGCGGAAATCGAAGAAAAGAATGCCGTCGTCCTGGGCGTTAGCCCCGACGGGAGTGCGTCCCATCAGAAATTCCGCAGCAAATATGAGCTACCCTTCACGCTAATCGTTGATGAGGATCACGTCATCTCCGAGGCCTACGGAACCTGGGGCGAAAAGTCGATGTATGGCAAAAAGTACATGGGCGTCGTCCGCAGTCAATTCGTAATTGATGAGGCGGGCAACCTCATCGACGTGCACTATAAAATCACGCCCAAAAATAGCGTTCCAGATGCGCTCAAGATCTTGGGCTAGTGCCCCTGTTCGATCAAAAAAGTGCATAAGACGGCGAGAGGGCTCGGCTCATCTACCGAGCCCTCTCGCTTTTTTTGTTGCGTTGCGCTGCCTGCGGCACAGCACGCACCATAGTCAATGACACTGGTCACGGCGGGGTGGCAAACGGCGAAGTTGTCAACCCGTATGGTATACTGCAACCGATTTGAGAGTGCCTGAAGCTCGCCAGACAGATGCCGCCTATCCCCAAAAGCGTCCTGACGCTTCCTACGTATCCTCTAAGTCGACTTTCACGTATGCTTAAGTAATTGCGGACGACCTTATCGTGGACCTGCAACGCAACGCCGCAATTGAAGAAGATGTGCTCGTAGAGTTGCTCCAACGTGCGCAAGAATGGGGCGATCCCGGCGCCTTTGATGGGCTTTACCTACTCTACGCCGATCGCATCTTTCGCTATCTGCTGGTGCGCGTCGGTGATCCCGTCTTAACGGAAGAGATCACGTCGCAGATCTTCCTCCATTTGATGGAGAAGATTGAACAGTTTCGGATTGCGCCTCAGGACAACGTGGCGATTTTTTCAGCCTGGTTTTATCGCCTGGCCTATAACAAAATGATCGACATTCAGCGCAAGCAGAAGCGATCCCGGGCGGTGCCGATTGAATATGCAGAACACGTTGCAGAAAAACACCAGGTAGCGGATCAGGTTTTGGCCCGCCTGGAAATTGATGAGGTTCTGCAACGACTGCAGATTCTAAACGCCCAGCAACGCGACGTGATTCTCCTTCGCTTTGTCGAAGGCTACAACATTGCCGAGACGGCCGAAATTATGAACAAAAGCGAAGGCGCGATCAAAGCCTTGCAGCATCGAGCGCTGGCAAACTTACGCAGCATGCTGTTGCCGTAAATTGCCGGCAGAAGAAATAATGAATTTCGACGATATTCTCCACGACTGCCTGATTGCAATCGAATCTGGCAGCACAATCGAAGATTGCCTGGCCCGCTATCCCGAGCAGGCCGCAGCCTTACAGCCCTTGTTAGAGACGATGGTTGCCGTGCGCAGCGCACCTCTTCAGGAACTGTCCGAAGATGCCTTTGCCCGTGGTCAGGCTACGCTATGGGCTGCCACGCAGCAGCACCGACGCGCCCAGCCCAGTCATCGACGCCCGCAGCGGGCATCGACGCATCTCAAGCGCAAACACGCGCAGCGACGCCGGCGGCCGCAGTGGGTGCGCACGGCTCGCCCGGACCGGCGGAGGGCGCCTGGCGTCTTCGCCGGCATTTACACGATCACCACGATCCTGGCCATTCTCTTGGCGACCTTGACAACTTATTCTCTCGCACGGAGCACGGGAGACAGCCTGCCGGGCGATCGGCTCTATGGCGCCAAGCGCGTCGTTGAGCAGGCTCAGGGCATCCTGATGGCGGCCGCGGGCGATCGTGCCGCGTGGGAAGTCGAACAGGTCGAGCGTCGACTAGGCGAGGCGCTGGCCCTGGAAACGCGCGGCGACGATACGACGCCCGCAACCATGCACAGTGCGGACTTTGACGTGGCTTCAGCGCTTGAAGCCACCAGCGCCTTGCCGACAGAGGAACGCCGCCAATTGTTGGCACTGTGGCTGGCTGACCTGCACGCGCTGCGTGCCACAGCCAATGGACATGCCTTCACAACCGGGGCCTTGGATCAGGCAATTGCCACGGTAGAGACCGCGGCTGCCGTGGGCGAATCGCCTATGCCAGTTGTAAGCGTAGACGAGCCGGCAAACGGCAATTCGGGCAATGCGCCGCCGACCGCAACGACGTCATCCCTGCAACCGAACAGCGACGATGCCCCCGCGTTTATGAGCGCGCCGATTCTGACGCCGACTGCGACCATCTCGGCGACGGCGACAGCCAGCGCGACACCGACGCCAACCGAGACGGCCACGCCCGTGCCCACCCATACGCCGTTGCCTACGTCGACACCGACAGAAACGGCGACGCCGAGCGCCACGCCGACGCCGGCGCCAACGGCCACACCGACGCGTGACGACTCCGATGACTCGCGCCCGGATCCAACCGACACGCCGCAGCCGACGCATACACCGACGCCTTTGCCAACTGAGACGCCCACACTCGAAGCCGACACAACCGTCACGCCCGAAGCTTCGACCACGGCCGAGAGCACGCCCGACGGCACACCAGACGGTACGCCATCAGCGACGGAGACCGGGGGCCCGCCAACAACGCCCACCGCGCCGCCGACCGAGGGGACGCCAGACGGTACGACACCGACACCGGATGGCACGCCGCCGGCAACCACAACCAGCGAGCCCAATCCGCCCGTCACGCCTGACCCGATTGATCCAATTGAGCCGGAACCGACGCCTGACGACGGCCCCGCCACGGCCACGCCCCAGCCGGAACCGACAGAAGAGCCGGGGCCCATGCCGACCGACGAACCGACCGACCCGGTCATAGAGCCCGCTTCTTCGCCGTCACCGCTGCCGACCGAAGCAGCCCCACCCGAGGCGACTGACCTGCCACCGGCCACAGAGGAGGCCCCACCGCCGCCTGCCGACGAGGTCACATCGGAGAGTTAGTCTGCCCCGGTTTCGATCCATTAGGTTCTCCGATTTTTTGGCGCGCCCTTGCGACCTGTGCGAAAGTAGGGCATACTTTGCCTTGCATTTTTCGACCCGTTCTTGGGATATGCCACGAAGGAGATTTGTATGATCAGCGCTGTCGGAACCGACGTCAACCTGACCGAAATGGGCAAAGCCGCGCAGGCGGCAAGCCGGGTGCTGGCAACGCTCCATACCGATAGCAAAAACGCCGCCCTGCTGGCCATCGCCGACGAGTTGGAAGCCCAAACGGCCACAGTTCTCGAAGCCAACGCACTCGACATTGCCGATGGCCGTGCCAAGGGACTCAGCGCGGCGCTGCTGGATCGCCTCCTGCTCACAGAGGCGCGTGTCGCCGCCCTCGCCGCAGACGCGCGCAAAGTGGCTGAACTGCCTGATCCTGTCGGTGGCGAGATCGAAGGGCGGATGCTGCCCAATGGCCTGAGGCTGAGCCGGCGTCGTATTCCCATCGGCGTGCTGGGCGTCATCTACGAGGCCCGCCCCAATGTCACCATCGACATTGCCACGCTGGCCCTCAAGACCGGCAATGCCGCCATCCTGCGTGGCGGCAGCGAGACATTGCGCAGCAACGTGGCCCTGGTCACGATCATTCATGATGCCCTGGCGCGGGTCGGTTTGCCGCCTGCCGCGGTGCAATATATCGACAATCCGGATCGCGCCCTGGTCGGCGAGTTGCTGCACCTAGACAAGTACGTTGACATGATTATCCCGCGCGGCGGTGGCGGGCTGCATCGCCTCTGCAAGGAACAGGCCACGATGCCGGTCATCACGGGCGGCATCGGCATCTGCCATCTCTACGTCGATGTCAGCGCCGATCAGGAACGCTCGCTGGACGTGATTGAAAACGCCAAGGTGCAACGACCGAGCGTCTGCAATGCCCTGGACACTGTGCTCGTCAACCGAGAGGCAGCGCCCGAATTCTTGCCCAAACTGGCCCGGCGCATGGCCGAAAATCACGTAGAGATCCGCGCAACGCCGGATGCGCTGGCGCTTCTTGGCCAAGCAGACTACGGCACGCCCATCACCGTCGCCGGTCCGGACGACTTTGACACCGAGTGGATGGCCCTGATTCTGGGCATCAAGCTGGTCGACACGCTGGACGAAGCCGTGGCCCACATCCAGGACCACAGTCTGGATCATTCCGACGGCATCCTGACCAATGATCTGACTAATGCCATGCACTTCGTCAACGCGGTCAACTCATCGGCCGTCTTTGTCAATGCCAGTACGCGCTTCAACGACGGCGGCCAATTTGGCCTGGGCGCCGAAGTTGCGGTCAGCACCCAGAAGCTCCACGCGCGCGGCCCCATGGGTCTTGAAGAATTGACGACCTACAAATGGGTCTGCCTGGGCGACTTCCACACGCGTCCGTAACCAGCGCACGCCAAACCCCAAATCCACAATCCGCAATTGAAAGAGGGCGCCATGCCGCAATCCATCTTCTACGTCAATGGTGAATTTGTGCCGGCTGAACATGCCAGCCTGCCCCTGAATGACCTGGGCATTGTGCGCGGGTATGGGGTTTTTGATTTATGGCGCACCTATGACGGCACGCCCTTTCATCAGCCCGAGCATCTCCAGCGCTTTGCCCATTCAGCTGAGCAGATCAACCTGACGCTCCCCTGGTCCGCCAGCGAGCTGAGTGCGTTGATCGACGAGACGGTCGCACGCAATGGTCTCGACAATGTCTCCATTCGCGTCGTGGCCACTGGCGGCCCAGCGTCCGACTACATGACGCCCCAGGGCGAGCCGAGTTTGGTCATCATGGTGACGCCGGCGCCGGTTTACCCGGAGGCACAGTATATGGAGGGATGTAAAGCCATTACCGTCGAGATGATCCGCGAACGGCCCACCGTCAAGAGTCTCAACTACATTGGGGCCATCGTCGCCGTGGGTGAAGCCAAAGAGCAGGGCGCGATCGAAGCGCTCTATCGCACGGCCGACAATCACATCACGGAGGGCACGCGCGCCAATTTCTTTCTTTTCAAAGGCAATCGGCTCATCACGCCTGAGGTTGAGATCCTGCCCGGCATCACGCGCATGGCTGTGCTCAAGCTGGCTGGAGGACGCTTCGACGTGGTCGAACGCGCGATCCACGCCGACGAGTTGGCCGAAGCAGACGAGGCCTTTATCACCAGCTCGACCAAAGAAGTGCTCCCGATCATTCAGATCGATGAGACGATTATCGGTGACGGCAAGCCGGGCGCCAACACGCGCTTCCTGCTCGACGAGTTCCGTACCTACGCCCACGGCCTCGTGCCATAAAGTGATCGAATGCAGTGGCGCTCTTCATGTCCAGGGGCATTGCTGCCTCATTGCTGCCTCATCAAAGCGTGCCCCCTGTGCAATGCTCTTCCACATCAAAAGGCTGCCGTTGCAAAGACAACGTGAAACGGCATGCAGTAGATCATGACACCGGCATATTGTGACAGATCGACATCGGCCGGGATCTCATAATTTTGGTTGCCCATATTGCCTTTTAGCGCGCCCAAATCCACATAGACGCCAATCTCGTCGTGGTTGGCGCCATCAATATTCTCCACCAGCAACACGTGTAAATCGGGTCCGTTGGTTACGTCAAAGTCCTCAAAGCGCAGCACACGCTGGTCGCCCTGACCGAGAATCGTCGCCGTACCCGACCCCTGATGAAAGCTGTCGGCGTCCTCAAACGAGCCCGCGGCCAGGGTCACCCATTCTGACGCCGCCTCCGGCATCTCGTCATCCATCGCTTGATCGGGCATCTTTTCCGCCAACACAGCGATGCTGGCCTCAGCCGCAGCCATGTCGTCCGCATCCAATTCGCCGGCTGCGGCTTGGGCGGCAAGCGCGTTGGCGGTATCTTCTGCCTCCTCAGGCGACATCGCCTCGATCTGCTCCGTCGTTGGGACGTCGAAGGGAAATTCCTCGTTCACGGTCTGGTTGACAAACAGCGGGGATGCCAACCACCAGATGATCGGCACGGCAATCAACGCGGCGATCACGATCCCGATCACCAGGTTACGAGTTGTCATGTTCTCTTCCTTTGCAGCCGATGATGACACCACTTGAATACGTTCGCTGCGACGCAGTGTGCGCTGCAATGCACGTTGGCGTCGGTGGTCACCCCTACACACATCGCCAATGAAGGTGTCCGCTATCGATTGCTAGAGCTACTCTTCGACCAGCCACAAAACGCAGATACCCAGATTGCATTCGGTTACGAGCGGCTGGGCAATGCCTACGCCGAGATGAGCGCGGGCTTGAGCGAGACGCTCGACGAGACGGGCGCCCCCGTCGTTGTGATCGGTCAAGGGGTGGAAGAATATGTCTTTACGCCGCTTGCAATCCGCTAGCATTCCAGGATTCGGCTATGGAGGGCGAGGATCTCCTGAGTCCCTGCAGGCCGAATCCCGGAACGCCAAATAGAGTAATGGATCGCAACGCTCTGCCCCAGCTCAGCCCTGAAGCATTTCGCCCATCATCTGGTGAATCAGGTTGACGGCCTGCAGCGGTCGTAACATCACCTTGAATTCAGTGATTTGGCCAGCGTCGTTCCATCGAATCATGTCCACACCATTCACATAGACCCCTGCCAATTCCGCCTCGAATTCGAGCACGGCGTCGTTGGTTGCCACAACCTCGCGCACATAGCGGAAACCGCCCTGGCCAAAGACCTGCATGGCCGCAGCCAGGTAGAGCTGGGTGATGGCCTTGCCCTGCTGTGGCCTGTATACGACCGGCGAGTAGAAGACCACATCATCGGCCAGCAGGTCACTGAGTCCGGCCGGGTTGCCTGCGGCAACAAGTTCGTGCCAGCTTTGCAGGGCGGAAGTGTTTTGTGTCATGAGTCCATATCTCCTTCATCATTCTGACAGACAGCCTCAATTGGATAGCCGTCGGGATCAATCACAAATGCAGCGTAGTAAGTGGGACCATAGCGAAGGCGCAGGCCAGGCGGGCCGTTTTCTGTGCCGCCGGCGGCCAACGCGGCAGCGTGGAAGCTGTCGACCCGCGCCCGCGTTCCTGCGTCGAAAGCCAGGTGGAAGCCAGGGCTGGGCGCGGCAACCTTTGCCAGGCGCTGCTTGATGGCAAACTTGTCGCCGCCGCCAGCCTCACCGTATCCCACTGCATCCGCGGCCGTCCAGACGCGTGTGTAGCCCAGCGGCGCCAAGGCTGCATCGTAAAACGCTGCCGACCGTTTCAGATCTGCGACGGAGAACGAGATGTGGCTGAGCATGTGTAGTCGTTCCTTTCTGTTCCGTAACTGGTCAGCCTCACCCTGATTTGACCCCTCAAGCGTCAAATCGGTCCCTCTCCAAAATTTGGAGAGGGGCGCGTAGCCCGCTGTCCGGGCGGGCGGAGCAGGGTGAGGCAGCCTTGCCCCGCACGAACTGCATCGTCTCTCACTCCACACCTGAGCAGTCACGTCGTTCCGCCAATCCGCTGCCGTGGATCCTGACATTTCCCACCCTATCATGCAGCTTCGACCAGCGCACGCACGGCGTCCGGCGTTACGGCTCCGCACGTCAACACGCTCGAATAGGCATGCAGGGCGATGGGTGCGCCCCGCGGCAACGCGCCGATGATTTCACCGCCATTTACGGGCGTCACGCCACCGCCGACGACGATTTCGATACGCCCCGCGGCCTGGTTAACCAGGCGACGCAGCGCGGCAAGGCCTTGCACCGCTCCCTGGCCGCTGCCCCAGGTTGTGCCGCTGCTCAGCACGCGGCCGACACCGTGGGCGATCAGCGTCTCCAGCGCTGTCGCAGAATCGGGCGTCGCATCAAACGCGCGATGAAACGTTGTGATCAGCCCGTGGCGCTGTGCGGCCGCGACCAAACGAGCCAGCGCAGCCTCATCGACGGTATGGTCATCTGGACGCAGAACCCCGACGACCACGCCATCCGCACCGGCGTCGGCAGCTTCGTCGATCTGGCGGAGCATCATATTCACTTTCTCCTGGCTGAACACAAAGTCGCCAGATCGCGGGCGGATCATTACCATCACGCCCGGCGCCGGAAACGCCCGCCGAGCCGCACGTACGGCCGCCGGCGACGGCGTTAGGCCGTCCACATCCATGGCCGCGCAGAGTTCAAGCGTGGCCGCGCCGCCGGCAGCGGCTGCTGCCACGCTGGCGCTGACCGATTGCACGGCGTCGGTATTGATGCAGATTTCAACTGTAATCATGGCCGTCCTCTTTCACGCGACGGCGCCGCGACGGTTTATGCGTATCCTGAGCACAGCAAATCGGGAGGCGAAACGGCATCACAAGGGCCGGTCGCTCAGAGTAAGTCAAAGGAGATTCACCGTGCTTATGATCAACACTACGTTGCTTGCCAGCTCACTTACCGCCTCGTATGCGCGCTTCATCCGGCTTGTTGAGTCTGCCACATCCCAGCCGGTCGCCGACGACCTCAATATGACGTTACGCACTGCCCACAAACAGTTTACTGCAAACGGTGGGATTCGCTATGCGGCATTTCTCGATCTGCAATTTGTGGAAACGAACTGTGCCTCGGTGATTGTCAAGTATCTCAATGGCACGCGTAGCCGCCATGAGACCGCCACCGAAATCGCCCGCATTTGGGAGGGGCAATTGGTGCCAGTCAACAGCAAGCTACGCAAGCAACGCATGGCCAATGCCTCAATGGCCATCGATGAATTTCTGTCCTATTTGCCCACAGATTCCGTCGGCTAAAGATTGGGGCCCGTTCCTGATCAAGTCCTAGCATTGCCCATAGCGTGTCACAGGAATCCACTTGAAAGAGTGGGTTCTCTGTGACGCATCTCTTCCACTTGCTAACGCCCCGGCTCAAGCAGCTACGCCTCACGGTTTGAAAGCCCATCAAAAATCGAGCGTTTCTTCACAACATCTTCAGAATTGCACGCGAGACTGGAAAGGCGCAAATCGCGCCCGAACCCATGACAGCATGCCGGACGAAGACGGCAAACGAACTTGTGGAGGCAACTGATATCCCATGTACGCTACAACAAAGAGAACATCAAGAGCATCGACCCATCGTCTGGCGCTGCAGTGGATCGTCATGCTTGCGCTCACCTTTGGCCTGATCGCTGGCGCTTTGCCAACCGCGGCGCAAGCGCAAGCGATCAATTCGGACGAGCTCATGCCGCCTGCCGGCAGCGTGGTTGCCGTGGCCGGCGTATCCGGTGTCGACTTATGGGACGCCCCTGGCAAGAATGTGATCGTCCAGTTGGAGCCCGGCATGCTTATGCATGCAAGCGCGCGCAGTGTCGACAACAGATGGCTTCTGATGGAAACGGACGATGCCCGGCGCGGTTGGGTTGCGGCGACGGATGTCGTGGCCTTTGGCCTGGATCGATTGCCGGTTGCGCTGGAAACGGAGGTCACCGCGGGCATCGCTGTAGTGCAGCCGGTCGACACAGTGAGGGTTGATGACGGCTCGCTCGAACTGGCCTTAGACGCAACAAACGACAGTTCTGAGGATGCGACAATGCCTGACGGCGCAGAAAGTACAAACAACACGAAAGTACGTGCAGGGACGGCATCCACCACGTTGGCCACGGTCAACCTGACCGATACGCGCCTCAACGTACGCGCTGACGCCGATGCGGCAAGTCGAATCATCAGCAAGATCTATCCGTCCGAGATCTTCACCGTCCGCGGTCGCAACGCGGCCGGCGACTGGCTACTCTTAAATTTGCCCGAGATCGAAGGCGAGATTGGCTGGGTCGCGGCTGAGTACATGGTGCTCCAGGCTGAGCTGGACACGGTGCCGATTGTTGCCGAAGTAAGCAACGCGCCGGCCCATGTCGAGCCAAGCACGGAAGCACAGACTACGCCGGTAGCGGCCACGTTGGCCGTCGCTGCACAGACATCCGGCAGCGATGGCTTGACAGGAACGCTCGTCTTTCAAACCAGCAACGGTGGACAGATTTACGCATATGAACTAACGACCGGCGCGCTCACCTCATTGACGACGGGCTTCGACCCTGCCGTTAGTCCAGACGGTTCCACCGTTGCCTTCACGCGTGACGGGGGCGAAAACGGACTCTACACCATCGGCATCGACGGCAAAAATGAGCGCCTGATCTACTCGGGCCGTTCCGGGCTACGGTCGCCCAAGTGGAGCCCCGATAGCCAATCGATTCTCTTCACGCGGGGCGATGAGTATGTGGAATGCTATCAAATGGGGCGCATGGGGTGCCCTACTGAGGATGAATTCAAGCGCCAATTCCCCTTTTTGTCGACCGACGACTACCCACTGGTCAAGGACTATCAGTACAAATTGGCCGTAGTGGATCACAACGGCGACAACTACCATGACCTGGCAACGCTGAACTCCGCCCAGATGGCGGATTGGAACGAAGCCGGCATTGTCTACCAGTCGGCTGCAGGCCTGCAGATCACCGATGATGCGCCCGACGCCGAGAATCAGCTGCTGGCCTTTGACTATCTCAAGCCATTCTATCGGGATCCGGATTGGCAACCCAATGGCGGCAAAATCGTCTTTCAGAGCAAAGAAGGCAGCCACTGGGAAATCTGGACGGTCAATCCGGATGGGACCGGCATGACGGCGCTGACCCGGCCGGTCACGACGCTGGTGGATGAGTTGCCCAGCAATGTTGCCCCGACGTGGAGTCCTGACGGCACACAGATTGCCTTTCTCTCCAACCGGGGCGACGATCACGAGGCTGGGCCGTGGCAGCTCTGGATCATGAATGCCGACGGCAGCGACCAACGTCCGCTTGCACTCAACCTCACGTTTGAGTACAGTCACGGCGGCGAACAGATGGTGAGTTGGGCGCGCTAGTGGAAAACCAAGCCATGACACTTGCAATGAGAGCCGAAGCAATCTATAAAGAATCTATGACGAATGAACGAATTCTGGTTGTTGACGACGATCATGAGATTGTGCGGCTGGTCCGTAGCTATCTGGAGCAGGCCGGCTATACCGTTCTGATCGCCCACGATGGCGAAGAGGCGATGCACCAACTGCGACGCGAACGACCTGATCTGCTGTTGCTCGATCTCATGCTGCCTAACCGTGACGGCTGGGAGATCACGCGCATGATCCGCAGCGACGCCAAGTTGGCCGACACGCCGGTCATCATGGTAACGGCGCGGGTGGAAGATACGGACAAGATCCTCGGGCTCGAATTGGGCGCCGACGACTACATCACCAAGCCCTTCAATCCGCGCGAAGTCCTGGCACGCGTGCGGGCATTGCTGCGGCGACAGCAGCGCAGTCAGGAAATCACGACGCCGGCCGTGCTTCAAGTTGGCGATCTGCGCCTGGATCCGGGGCGCCATGTCGTGCGATTGGGCGACGCGCCGATCGATCTGACCCGCTCTGAATTCAATCTCCTGGAAGCGCTCATGGAGAGTCCGGGCTACGTCTTTACCGCAGAGTTGATTGAGAAGGCATTGGGTTACAGCTACGAGGGCTTCGACCGGACGCTCGACACCCATATCAAGAATCTGCGCCAGAAGCTGGGGGATGACCCCAAACAGCCCCGCTATATTGAAACGGTCTATGGTGTCGGCTATCGGCTGGTCGAACAGCCATGAACCGCTATCCGCTTGACCGACTCTGGGTGCAATTGAGTATCGCCTTTGCATTGGTCATCTTGATCGCGGCGATGGTCGTTGCCCTGACGGGATATCTCTTGCGACCGGAACGTCCGGCCGAGATTCCGGACTCCCTCCGAGACGCGGCCCCCGAGTTACAGGAGCAGGCCCGAGAACTATTGGCAACGGCGTTTCTCACTTTTGCCATAACGGGCAGCGTTCTGGGCATTGGTGGCGGCATTTGGATGGCAAGACGGTTGACGGCGCCGCTGGATGAATTGACCAGAGGGGCGGAGGCGATCGGCTCGCGCGATCTCGTATCGCGTAGCGGAACGAGGCAGTTACGAAACAACAAGCCTCGCCCACACCTTCAACCAAATGGCAGCAGATCTGGAAGAGGCCGAACGCATGCGCCAACATCTGTTGGCCGATGTGGCACACGAGTTGCGCACCTCACCGTGCTGCAGGGATCTGCGTGCGATTCTGGATGACGTTACGAGCTGGACAAAGGAGAAGTCGCCCGCCTCTATGATCAAACCCGCCATCTCAGTGCACTCGTGAACGATCTGCACGAACTGGCGCAGGCTGAAGCCCGGCAGCTTCCGCTTCAAGTTACAGATGTGGATGTGGTCGATCTTGCATGGACCGCGACCGAACTGTTTGAGCCCTTGGCGGCTCAACGGAGCATTGTCCTGCAGACCGACTTGCCTGCCGGTCCCCGCCTGGTCAGGGGATCGGCGGCCTGCGGTATTTCCACGAATGCGCTGCGCCATACCCGGCCGGCGGCGCATCACCGTACGCGAGGAAGGCGAGGAAACGTGACCCTGCGGTCGCGGACACGGGCGACGGCATCGGGGCCGGGCATTTGCCCCGCGTCTTCGACCGCTTCTACCGCAGCGATGCCGCACGCGACCGCGATTCAGGCGGTGCCGGGCTCGGTCTGGCGATCGCTCGTGCGCTCATCGAGGCTCAGGATGGGACGATTGGCGTGGCCAGCCCCGGCCCCGGATTCGGCACGACCTTCTCGATAACGCTTCCAAGATCCAACCAAACTGGCGTTTCTGCGAGATCATGATTTTCTCGCATCCAAGACTGCCTTTGCCTTTGATGCTTCGACAGGCTCAGCACATCGCATGCTCAGGCGGCTAGAACGCAGGTCAAGCAAGCTCAATCGGCGTCGCTACTCCTATTTGTATCGCGACTCTACGACAGCCTACTGATTTTCCCCAGCTAACCAACCCCGACAATCTCCCCAGCATCTCTTCAGAAGTCCTTCACATTTGCCGTCTATCATGGTCTTGAAGTCATGAATCGACAGCGACTTGTGGAGAAAGACCATGCAGCCAGACAATTCCATCCCTGTGATTGAGATTACGGATATCACCAAGACCTATCAGATGGGCGAGACCCAGGTCCATGCGCTCAAAGGCATCACCCTCGCGATGCAGCCAGGCGAATATACCGCCATCATCGGCGCCAGCGGCTCGGGCAAGAGCACGCTCATGAACATGATCGGCCTGCTCGATCAGCCGACCGGCGGCAGCTACCGCATCCGCGGCCCGAGACCAGCAACTGAGCAAGAGCCGCATGGCCGACCTGCGCAACGCCGAGATCGGCTTCGTCTTCCAGAACTTCAATCTGCTGGCCGCACCGTCGCCCGCCGCCAGGTCGAACTGCCGCTCTTCTATGCGCGGGTGCCGTCGCGCAAGGCGTCCAAGATGGCGGCCGAGGCGCTGGCCAAAGTCGGCCTGGGCGATCGCACAGGCCACAGGCCGGACGAACTCTCCGGCGGCCAGCAGCAGCGCGTGGCCATTGCCCGCGCCCTGGTCAACAACCCGAGCCTGCTGCTGGCCGACGAGCCGACCGGCGCGCTCGACTCCAAGACCGGCGAGGATGTGATGGCGCTCTTCAAGGAGCTTCACGACCAGGGACTCACGCTGGTCGTCGTCACCCATGACATGGGCGTGGCCCGCCAGGCCGAGCGCATCATCACGCTCAAGGACGGCGAGGTCATCGGAGAACCAACGGGGCCAAATCGCACGCCGCTGACAGTTGACGATGATTCCGCACTGAACCGATCCGGTCACGAATGGCAAAGAACCGGCGTGGCGTACAGGCATAATTGTGAATGCGAGGGATGAGAAGGAATATGAAGTTATTCGTTTTGGCGTCGCCTTCGCAGCATCTCGCCCACAAGATGCGCGCCTGACCATGCTCGGCATCATCATCGGTGTGGTTGCACGGTGGGATGGGCAGCGGGCGGGCGAATCACCGAAGCATCGAGAGCGGGGACAATTGTCACGTAGGCGGCGGGGGGCGGTCGACGTGACCATGGGATGCCGAAGGCTGGGATCGGCCCATCCCGCTCGGCTGGTCGCCCGAGTCTCGTCACGCCACCTCGTCAAGGCAGAGACGAGCAACCAGGTTGGGCGCCCGTCTACCCGACGTGCGAGTCTGACATGAATCGGCCGCTTCTTCACGCCGATGAACAGGTCGAGAACAGGAGGTGTGTGTCCTGGCACCGTGGCTCGATTTTGGCAGTGCGCCATCGGCCAGGGGTGCGCATAACAACGAGCCTTTGGTGATGGTGTCTCGAGGAGAGGGGGGCAGCGTGGAGACACCGGTTCGTGATCGTGGCGCAGGGCCGTCTCTTCAACGCCGACCGCTACCGCGGCCCTACGCTTCACGGCATCAGCATTCAGGATCGCAGCGAGGCGTGAGCGGCGAGTCAGATCGAGGCCCTGCGTATGCACGGCCTGGACGCCGACGATGAAAACGACTTCCCATCTCAACCAGGCCAGCCTGCTGGAGATGGCCGGCGATGTCCCGGACGATCGGCTGCTGGGCAGCAGGGGTCAGCCTGTGGTCGGCGGCATCGGCATCATGAAATATGCTGTCCGTCACCGAGCGGCGGAGATCGGCCTGCGCAAGGCGTGGGCGCCACGACAGCGACATCCTGCTCCAGTTCCTGGTCGAAGCGCTGGTGCTCTTCTCTCGGCGGCCTCATCGGCATCGGCATAGCTATGGCTGTCCACGCGCTGGGTGGGTGCGTTCATCCCTTCAGCATCGTCATCGAGCCCTGGTCTGGCTCTGGCCCTGGCCGTCAGCACCGCCAGCGGCTTTATCTTCGGTCTCTACCCGGCCTGGCGCGCAACACAGCTAGATCCGATTGAAGCGCTGCGCTTTGAGTAGAGCAGCGAATTGGCGAAGTGACCCACTAACTCTACGAATAACAATTGATCAGCGACAGTTGATCAGCGACAGTTGATCAGCGCAGTTGATCATCGACAATTGAAAGGCATTCCTCATGAAACTCAACAAGCGATGGATACTCGGCATTTTGGCAGGCAGTTTGATTGCAGGCGGCACTTGCTTCTTCGTGAACAATGCGCCCATCAATGCACACCAGCCGGCTACGGCAAGCATGGTAACGATCGACAACAGTGAAGGCGTGCCGGCGTTGGTCTCCATCCGCCCGGCCGACTCGGTTGTCGGCGCGGTGAGCGCAGCGGGCCATATCGACCTGGTCGATGAGCAGTACGTGGCGTTGGAAGTCAGCGGCGTCGTGCGCGACATCGCCGTGTCGACAGGCGACAAGGTGGCGGCGGGCGATCTGCTTCTGACGTTGGATGCAACCGATCTGCAGCGGGCGGTGCAACGAGCTGAGCTTTCAGTCGAGACGGCCCGCAATGCACTGGATGACCTTCTGGAAGCAGCCGATCCCGCCGACATCACTGTGGCGGAAGCTGAGCTGAAAGAAGCTGAAGAGAATCTGACAGACGTCCTTGCCGGACCCAGCGACGACGAAATCGCCGCCGCTCGACTCTTCTACTGGTCCAAGTACAACGAAGTCCAGTCCGGACCCAGCGACGCTGAGTTAACCCAGCTGAGCGCCGATCTAAAGAAAAAAGAGGTGGCACTGGACGAAGCGCGCCGCGCCTACGAAGAGATTGCCTGGCGCAACGATGTGGGCATGACGGCTGAAGCGTCGACATTCCAGCAGGCGACAATCGATTTCGAATCGGCGCTGGCTGCCTACGAAGGGCCGCGATGCGTCGGACTCAGCGGGACCGGCCCAGAATGCCCAGGTTGACGACCTGCAGTCGCCGACCGAGAGAATCGCCACGCCGAGCCAGCGTCGCAGGCCGCGGATTGGATGATCCTTGACCGGCGCCGATGCCACCGACTTGCGCGATGCTGAAATCAGCCTGGAACAAGCGCTCCTGGATCTAGAGGAAGCCTATGCAAACCTGGCCGCGGCCCAGGTGACGGCGCCTATCGCCGGCACGGTACTTTCAATTAGCGCTGAGGTCGGTGAGCGTCTTGCTGAAGGTGCAGCAGTCATGACCCTGGCCGATACGGCGCAGCTTGAATTGACGATTGAGGTCGCGGAAGTAGATGTCGTTCAGGTTGTGGAGGGTCAAGCAGTTGCGGTTGAAATCGATGCGCTCTCGGGGCAGAGCTTTGCCGGCGAGGTTGAGTACATCGCCCCGGCGAGCGAGGCCAGCGCAGGCGTGGTCAATTACCCGGTCACGATTCGCTTGATCGACGATGCGCTCGTCAGCGTCCGTCCCGGCATGACGGCCGTGGCCACCATCGAGAATACGACGGCCGCGGCGGCGGATAGCTGGTTTATCCCGACCAGCGCGATCACGGTCGATGGCGACAGCGCCTTCATCACCGTCAGCCGAGGAGAGACACAGCAAGTCATTCCCGTGACAGCGGGCGTAGCCCAAGGTGAATGGACGGCTGTTCAATCCGCTGATCTGCAAAGTGGAGACCAGGTTGCAGGGATCCTGACGTCGTCAGCCGATGAAAGTGCAGAAGACGATGGGTTTGGCCCGCCCAATGGCGCGCCGCCCTCCCCCTTCCGCCGCTAGCGCAATCGACCGCCTCGCCCGTCCTGGCTTGACGATGGAGGCGTCAAATCAGGATAAAAATGACTTGACCCGCGCGGGCAATATAGGCGACTCTGGTACAGCCGGGCGGAAACAGACCAATGGCATGTAGGTCCGACAACCAGCCGGACGAGTTCCTTGAAACCAGGTCCATTTGTCAGTTCGCCGCCGACTTGAAGCAAAAAAGAGGCGATACACTCATCTCGTGTATCGCCTCTTTCATTTTCGCATGCAAAATTGCTGGAATCGAAATTCAGTCAACCAATAGTTTCCGGATCGCCCCAAACGTTCGGTGACCAATCCACAGTCCGAGTCCCAGATTCCGCAATTCCCACTCCCGCCCTACAAAATGCCCAGTTCCTGCAGCTTGCCTTCGGGCACAACGCCGTTCTCCCAGCCGCGGGCGGCGTAGTACTCTTCCAGCATCAGGTCTAGCTCGCAGACGTGGCCTTCAGAGCCGGGCATGGTGCTGGCCTCTTCGGTGAAGCGCTTGGGCAGATAGTCAGAGCCCTCGGCATGGCCGGCCAGGTTGTTGTAATAGCGCTCCAGGTTGTAGATGCGCTCGCCGCAGGTCAGCAACTCTTCGACGCTGTAATCGAGCCCAGTCACGGCGTTGAACTGCTCCGTATACTCGTCCATGCCCATGGCAAAGGCCGAGAATTTGCAGAGGTCCAACGAATCCGAAACGGCGTGCACGTCCTGGAAGACCTTGGTTAATTCGCCCTTGCCCTTCCACTCCAGCGGATCGACCTTGAGCGAACCAAAGGGCATGACGCCCAGCTCGGCGGCCGGGGTGTAGGCGCGCAGGTGGCAGGCGCCGCGGTTGCTGGTGGCGTAGGCAATGCCCATGCCCTTGAGGCCGCGGGGATCATAGGCCGGAATCGCCTGGCCCTTGACCGTCATGGACATTTCCGGATGGCCAAAAGCTTCGGCGCCGCGTGCGGTGCCGCCAGAGAGCTTGTCGCCCACACCGTCGCGCATGGCGATCTGCTTGGTGACCTCAACCATGGCCATGGTGTCGCCCCAGGCCAAGGCGCCGTCGCCATTGGTGTAACCCTTTTCGCTGGCTTCCATATACATGGCCAGCACGTTGCCTAATTCGATGGGATCCATGCCGAAATCGTTGCAGCGATCAATAATGTAGGCGACCGATGCGATGTCATCGTTGCCGCAGTTGGCGCCCAGGGACCAGGCAGGTTCGTACTCCACGCTCTCCATGCGCACCTTGAAGGGGCCTTCGGTGATTTCGACTTCCTTCTTGCAGGCGACGGGGCAGGCATGACAGGTGGGCTCGGCCACGAGTATGTTTTCACGCACGTATTCACCGGAAATCCGCTCGGCGCTGTCAGCGCCAAACGCGGTCTTCTGCGAATTCCGGGTGGGCAAGGCGCCGATGCTCTCGGTAATGTTCATGAGCACGTTGGTGCCGTAGAGGCTCAGGCCGCCCTTCTTGGGCGAGGTGATGTTCTCTTCGGCCATGATCGCGGCCAGGGCCTTGCGGCGGGCAGCCTTATCGGCTTCCTTGTCGGCCGGTTCGGGGCGGTTCTTCTTGTCACCCTTGATCATGATGGCTTTGAGATTCTTGCTGCCGCCCACGGCGCCGGTGCCGTTGCGCCCGGCAGCGCGATCATCCACATTGACCCAGCAGGCAAAGCGCACCAGGTTCTCGCCGGCCTGGCCAATCGCCATGCCGTCACAATCCTCGCCGTGGCGTTCGCGCAGAATGGCCAACGTCTCATGGACGCCCTTGCCCCAAATGTCAGAAGCATCATGCAGCGTGATTTCGCCATCTTCGCAATAGGCGTAAACGGGCGCATCGGCTTTGCCCTTGAAAACCAGGCCGTCAAACCCGGCCCACTTGAGCTTGGCCGCGGTCCAGCCGCCCATGTGAGCGTCGGCCACGGTGCCGGTCAGGGGCGACTTGGTGACGACCGCCAGGCGACCGCTCATGTTGACATTGGTGCCGGTCAGTGGACCGTTCATCACACAGAGCAGATTGTCGGGCGAGAGGGCGTCGACGTCCACGCCGTTCTCAAAGACATACTTGACGCCGAGGCCGCGTGCACCTAAGTACTTCTTGGCATCTTCATCATCAATGCCTTTGTACTCAACATCACCGCTGCCGAGATCAACCCAAGCAACACGATTCGCAAAACCACCGATCATATTTGGTTCTCCTTGACTAAAACGTAGAAAGAGCTAGACAAACAAACAGACACAAAAAATGGGATTAGAACAGCAATAACGAAGCGGTGAGAACGTGCCTCACCCGGCGTAATCACGCAGCCGGGAGATGGGGCAGACCCTCACCTCGCAGAAACAGGACAATCTTTTCAGCGCAATTTGCCGTCATGAGTTGGAATAGTCTCGTTGGATGTCGGCAGTTATCGAAACGGGCGCCCAATCAGAGTGATGGGGACGTTCCCTCAAAGAAATGGATTGGTAGAAATAAAGGAAGCGTTTCGACATCCGGATGATCTGAGATGGCACAATTGTAACAGTTGCAAAAGCGCCTTGTCAAACGTTTTGCGATTGGCGATGGGCCGCGCAAAAGTCCGGATAAGAGGGATCAACGCAGAGCCTCACTCTAGTCCGCCTCAATCCGCAACATCCGCGCCGATCCGCGGCCCATTTTGTTGCCTACGCCCGATGCGCTGAACGCTAGTGAGCCGGTATCCAGACGCGCATGCTTTCCATGCCCCGGTTGCCCCAGGCGAAGTAGGGAATGGCCGTAAGCGCCACCTCGTCAAAGCCAGGCGGTGTGACGCTCGACAGTGCTTGGTAGAGCGCACCGTCCCCCAGGCTCTGGGGCTGCTGACCGCCGAGGCCGAGCGTCACCATTTCGGGCCAGTGACTTGCTGCGCCTACGTGCAGGACAGCGCCCGTGTCGATCTGCACGTCAAGGAGATCGACAGTTTGAGGCTGATCATGGGACTCCAGGCAATAGACCAGCGGTCCGCGCTCGATCGCGACACAGCCGCGTACGGCGTCAATCCGCGGGTCAGGTACCGTGAGGCGAGGGGGCATCTCCAGGGTGAAATTAATGCTGTCGCCGGGCTGCCACGTCCGCTCCAGCCGCACATACCCCTGTTCCACATGGGGCGCGACCACAACATCTCCGTTGATCACCAGCGTGAATTGATCGCACCAGGCGGGCAGGCGCAAGGAGAGCGCCCAGGCCTGGTTTGGACTTTCGCGCACGCTAAGTTCAAGCGTGCCGTCCCACGGATAGTTAGTGGCCAGGTTGAGTGCGATCGGCTCATCGTGGACAACCGTATTCAGCTGCATTGTCCCAAACTGATGGATCTGCACGCCCTGCTCGGTAGAGGTCGCCATGTAGTGCCCCAGGCTGGAGAAGAGGCGCATGACGTTAGGCGGACAACAGGCGCACGAGTGCCAGGCCGGGCGCAGCGGCGCCGCGCCGGCGTCCGCACCCACGTTGTCCGAGGCGCGCACGTAGCGCCCGCTGCGCACATGCAGCGGATTGACGTAGAGATAGCTGTCGCCCTGCAGGCTGGGGCTGCACAAAACGCCGTTGTAGAGCGTGCGCTCGAATAGATCGGCATAGCGGCTGTCGCCCGTGATGAGCAGCAGGCGCCAATTCCACATGAGGCTGGCAATGGCCGCGCACGTCTCGCAATAGCAGGTGTCGGCGGGCAACTCGTAGGGACCGCCAAAGGCCTCACCGTCAAACCGCGACCCGATGCCGCCGGTCAGATAGAGCTTGCGTTCAGTCATGTCCGACCAGAGGCGGTCCATGGCTGCGGCCAGCGCGCCTTCGCCCTGTTCCATGTAGAGGTCGGCCATGGCGGTGGTGAGGTAGAGCTGGCGCACGGCATGGCCGGCAACCTCGTTGGCGTCGCGCACGGGCACATGGTCTTGCAGATAGACAGGGCCATAACCGGCATGACCGCGCATGCGCTGCTGCCCGCGCCGGTCGATGAAGAGCTGCGCCAGTTCCAGGTGACGCGCCGCTCGCGTCACGCGGTAGAGCTCGACAAGGGCCATCTCAATTTCAGGATGGCCGCCGGTCTCCTCGCGCTGCCCGGCCCCAAAGAGCGCTTCGATATGGTCTACAAAGCGTAGCGCCACCGCCATGAGCCGGTCGTCTCCAAGCACCCGGTGGAAGGCAATCGCGGCCTGGATCAGATGGCCCGCGCAGTAGAGCTCGTGACCGTGATCCAGGTCAGTCCACATCTCTACAGGCTTTACAATTTGGAAATACGAGTTGAGATAGCCGTTTGGCTGCTGCGCCGCCTCGACCCAGCCAATGACTTCATCGGCCATCTCCTGTAGAGCCGTGTCGGGCGCGCGGCCAAGTTCCCACGCCAGCGCCTCCAACCACTTGTATACATCGGAGTCTGCAAACCAGAAGCCGATGAACTCACCGTCTTCCGACCCATCATTCTGGTCGCCGGCCCGGCGCAGATTGGCGAAATTGCCAGCCTGTTCCAGCATGGCGTAGCCGTGAGCAAGGCTGATTGTGCGATTGACGGCCTGCACGCGATGCCAGAAATCGTTCGTCAGGGCAACGTCGGCGTAGGCAAGGGGCGAGAAAGTGACGTGGGGCGAATGGACGGCATCTACCGGGCCTGGATTGGCGGTGCGGGTCATAGCGGGCTCCTTGAGCGCAGGAAGAAGTAGGTTGAAAGCTGGGACTGATTCAGGATATGCGGGCAACGGATGCCGTCCGTTGCCCGCATAGTGTACCGCAAAACTGCCTATTGACGAAAGCGTAATCGTATGCTTTAATACGAAACACCGCATACGATTGCACAAATTGATCGCTCAGACGCACAGGCAGCAGAGGCGTTCATCTACTGGTGCCCATTTCCGTTAGGACAGTCCGCCCATGACGACGCAAGAGCGGAAAATCGTACCCCGCAAGAAAGTGACCATGCGTGACGTGGCCAAGCTGGCCGGCGTCTCTCAAAGCACCGTTTCGCGTGTACTCAGCGGTGCGCTCGAGCCGATTCCGATTGGGGAGGAGACGCAGCAGCGCGTCTTGGCCGCCGTCGAGGAACTGGGCTACTACCCCAACCTCCATGCCGGCAGCCTGCGCGGCCAGAAGAGCCGGATGCTGGCCGTGATGATCGCCGACATCGCCAACCCGTTCTACCAGGCCATGGTCCGCGCGATACAGGATGTTGCCGACACCCATCGCTACGACGTCATGGTCGCCAACACCGATCATGCCCTGGAAAAAGAAAAGCGCTTTGTGGAATCGGTGACCCGCCGGCCCGTTGATGGCGTCTACATGACGCCCTACCACCTCACCGACGACGATCTGGAAGAATTGATGCAGCGCACGGGCGTCAAGATCGCGGTTGTCGGCCAGCATATTAAACACCCCATGGTCGACGTAGCCTTTGGCAATGACGGTGCCGCGACCGAAGAGGTTGTCCGGTGGCTCTATGCTGAAAAGGGACATGAACGGATTGGCTTCATCGGCGTCATGGACAATTTTTCGGCCGCGCTGCGCCGACGCAAGGGTTACGAACGGGCGCTAGGCGAAATGGGGCTGACAATTTCGTCCGCATACGAACAGGTGGGTGATTGGTCACCCGAAAGCGGCTACCGCGCAATGTTGGCGCTACTGGCACTGCCCGAGCCCCCCACGGCCGTCTTTGCCTGCAATGATCTGATGGCAATCGGCGCGCTGGAAGCGATCAAGCAGGCAGGGTTACGTACGCCAGATGACGTAGCCATTGTCGGCTTCGATGACATTCCCGCAGCATCCTGGATTAGCCCCCGGCTCGCAACGGTGGCCCAGTTTCCCACAGAGATGGGGACGCGTTTGACCCATGCACTCTTTGAACGCATCCAGGACGAATACGACGGTCCGGGTCGGCGCTTTGAGGTTCCCTGTCAGCTAATTACGCGCGATTCGGTATAGCAACGTCCGCTCCCTAGCGCAGACGGAATCGACTGCATCCACTCCGGTAGTCACGCAGCTTACGGGTTGCGTTGTTTTCCCAATATCAGTTTCTTGTTGTCTCACCATTGTTCCAACTGAGGAGAAATGCCATGCGTAAATTTTCTATCGTTCTAGTCTTCCTGATGACCGTCGCGCTGCTCTTGAGCGCGTGCGGTGGCGCGGCCGCCCCAGCCGCACCGGAAGCCGCTGAAGGCGATACCGTTGCAGAGGCCCCGGCCGAAGCAGCCGACCCGAATGCCGAGCCCACACCGATTCTGAATGCGTTCGGCGAATGTGAAGATCCGCTGATCCTCTGGCACGGTCTGACCGGCACTGACGGCGCCGTTTTCGCCACCATGCTCGAGCAGTTTGTCGACGCAACGCCCGACGCCTGCGTCAGCTCCGAGGGTATTCCGTGGGACACCTTCTTCCAGAAGTATCCGACCGCGGTTGCGGCCGGTACCCCGCCGGACATGGTCATCTTCCACGCCGCTGAAGTCAATCAGATGGCGAATCAGGGCCTGATGATGCCGCTGGATGAGTTGGTCTTTACCGACGGCACGCTCAACAAGGACGATTTCAATCCCGCGGTGATGGACGCCATCAGCGTGGACGGTCGCACTATGGCCGTACCGTTTGACAACCACGGTTGGATGCTCTGGTACAACGAGCAGTTGATTGAAGAGGCCGGATTGGATCCCAACGCACTGCCGCAGAACGGTGACGAGTTCATCGAATGGGCGCAGATGCTGACGACCGACGTCAACGGTCTCCATCCCAACGAAGAGGGCTTTGATCCCGAAAACGTTGACGTCTGGGCCATGGAGTTCACCTGGCCGCGCTTCACCATTCCGACGACGCTCTGGCAATATGGCGCCAGCATTACGAATGACGACGCCACTGTGGCCACGCTAGACAGCCCCGAAGCGATCGCCGCCGTGCAATACTGGCATGACCTCATGTACAAGTACTACGTGGCGCCGCCCGCCGTGCCCGGCAAAATGTGGGCCGGCGATCTGTACGCCAATAACCGTCTCGCCTTCATGTGGGAAGGCACCTGGACCAATGGCTTCATGCTTGACAATCCTGACGTCGCCGCCATCACGGGTAAGGCATGGATCAACTCCTTGGCGCCGGACGGCAATCAGGCCGTCAAGATGGATGCCCATATCATGTCAGTTCCCACCGGTGTGGATGAAGACGGCGCCGACAAGGCCAAGCAGCTGATGGCCTATCTCGCCGACAATGGCGCTTTCTGGGCCACTTCGGGTCAGGTTCCGGCCAACTTGGCCGTCCAGCAAGAGCCGGACGTGCAGGCCATTGAGTCGGTCGCAGTTGCCGCGGAACAATTCAACGCTATTGGTCAGACGGATATTCCGCACGAGGCCTTCATTGAGATTCAGACGGCGTGGGAAACGGCTGTCGGCAATGCGCTCGCCAGCGCCGATGCCGATGTGGCAGCCTCGCTTCAAGCTGGTTCGGAACAGATCCAAGCCATTCTTGACCGCCCGTAGTCTCTGCCTTCTTGTCTAGACACTGACCGGCGCCCCACTTCCCCCTGGGACGTCGGTCAGTTGTGCCCGTCAGCCGACTTCCGAAAGGACGAGCCATGGCCGCCACAGCCGTTCCTGCTGCAAGTGAATCCCAATCTTCAGATCAACGTTGGAAGACCCTGCGCAAGCAATTGCCCAACTATCTTTTTATCCTGCCTCACTTTTTCTTCTTTGGCGTCTTCTTACTCTATCCCATCTTCCGTGGCGTGCAGATCAGCCTCTACGACTGGAAGATCATGCTGACCGATCAGGATTTTATTGGGCTGGCAAACTATCAGGCCCTCTTCAATGACAGGATCTTTTGGGAAGTTCTGAGCAACACTTTTGTCTTTATGTTTCTGACCGTCTCCATCAACGTGGTGCTGGCGTTGGTGGTTGCCACGGGGCTCAAGCACGATTTCACTGGCAGCCAATTCTTACGCGTGCTTTTCTATGCCCCTGCCATTCTTTCCGTGTCGGTGCTGGGCATTATCGGCATCCGCATCTGGGATACCCAGCTCGGCATGGTCAACTACTTTGTGACTACGCTCCTCGACGGGCCGCGCATCTCTTGGCTGGGCCAACCCAATCTGGTCATCCCTTCTTTATCTATTACGACCGTCTGGTGGTCTTTTGGCTTTCCCATGTTGGTCTTTATGGCCGGCCTGCAAAATATCCCGGAAGCGCTCTATGAGGCAGCAAAGATCGACGGTTCCGGTCCGTTGCGCACTTTCCGCCACATCACCATACCGTTGATTATGCCGACCATGCTCTTTGTGGTCGTAACGCAATTTATCGCCCATATGCAGGTCTTTGCCCAACCGTACATTATTACCGGCGGCGGGCCAGGCAACGGCTCGCGGACGGCCGTCATGTATCTCTATGAAACCGCCTGGAAGTTTTTCCGCTTTGGCTATGCCTCAGCCATTTCGGTCTCTCTGGCCATCATTATGATTGCAATTACCCTTATACTCTTTGCGTCCATGCGGCAACGCACTGAATTCTAGGCAAGTGGAGCGCACCATGACTACCCTGACTCAAGCGACTACTTCATCGGCATCGACGACAGCCCGCAAGCGGCGCAACCGCGAGATTCGTCGTACGCTGCTCTACTGGCTGGCCTTCCTGCCTTTGGTCTTCATCGTGATTGTGCCGCTCATCTATATGGTGACCATGGCCTTTACGCTGGAATCGAATCAGATGAATTATCCCATCGAATGGATTCCGCAGCCGCTGACGTTGAGCAACTTCCAGCACATCTTTGTCGACACAACCCTGCCGATCGTACGCTGGTTCACCAACAGCCTGATCGTTTCCATCGTGGGCACGGGCATCATCGTCTTTGTCTCGTCGCTCAGCGGCTATGCCTTTGCACGACTGGATTTTCCCGGCAAAGGCCCGCTCTTTTCCCTGCTGATCTTCAGCCTCATGATTCCGGCCGCGATTACGCTGATTCCGGCCTTTCTATTGCTGCGCGATCTCAAACTGCTCAACACCTATCATGCCATTTGGTGGCCGGCTGCATCGTCTATCATTGGCGTCTTCCTCATGCGTCAGCACTTCTACTCGATCCCCTTGGATCTGGAAGACGCGGCACGCGTGGACGGCGCCGGACGCTTTCGCATCTTCTGGCAGATCTGCCTGCCCATGGTGCGCGGCTCCATGGTCGCCCTCTCGATTTTCGCCTTCTTGCAGCTCTGGAATGACCTCTTCTGGCCGCTGATCGTACTTAGCGACCGTCCCATGCTGACATTGCCTGTCGGGCTGCTGGTCATTCAGCAGGGAAGTTATATTCAGCGCGGGCTGGCCTTCGCGGCAGCGTTCATTGCCTCGACCCCGGCGCTGATTTTCTACGCCATCTTCCAACGCAAGATCATCGCCGGCATCACGACGACCGGCATGGCAGGCCAGTAATCATACCGGTCATTCGCACGTCACAGACCACGTCAACCACTATTCACCCGCCTGCATCGATGACCGATGCAGTCAATCCAGACGGGTAGGGATTCCTATGTCTACGAAAACAGCCAACGTCCTGCTGGACACCAATCGCACCATCGCCGCGATCTCGCCCCTGCTCTTTGGCGGGTTTGTCGAGCACATGGGGCGCTGCGTCTATGAAGGCATCTATGACCCCGCCTCGCCCCTGGCCGATGACCGCGGTCTGCGCACCGATGTCCTGACGGCTCTGCGCGAGCAGGGCTACACGACCATGCGCTATCCGGGCGGCAACTTTCTCAGCGGCTACAACTGGCTCGACGGCGTCGGCCCCAAGGCAGAGCGCCCGCGCCGCAAAGAGTTGGCCTGGCAATCGATCGAGACCAACCAGTTCGGCACGAATGAATTCATGGAGTTCTGCAAGGCCATCGACACGGCCCCCATGCTGGGCGTCAACATGGGCACCGGCACAATCCAGGCCGCAGCCGATCTGGTTGAGTATTGCAACGGGGCCACGGGTACCTATTGGGCAGACCTACGCGCCAGCCACGGCTATGCCGAGCCCCATGACGTGCGCTACTGGTGCGTGGGCAACGAGATGGACGGCCCCTGGCAGATCGGCCACCTGGACGCAGTCGCCTATGGCAACAAGGCGCTGGAAGCGGCCAAGATGATGAAGTGGCACGATCCCACAATCCAGACGGTCCTCTGCGGTTCCTCCAACGATCGCATGGCCACTTATCCAGAATGGGACCGGGTCGCCCTGGAGATCGCGTGGGAGCATATCGACTACCATTCCATGCACTATTATGCCGGCAATCAGGCCGACGACACGGCAAGTTTCCTGGCCAGCGCCGTACTCTTCGAGCGCTTTGTCGACACGCTCGAAGGCACGCTGCGCTACGTCAAGGCCAAGCGGCGCAGCAACCATGACGTCTATCTCTCCTGGGATGAATGGCAGGTCTGGTACAAGGGCGATCCGCTCCAAGGCGACTGGACCGAAGCGCCTCACCTGGCCGAGGAGATTTACAACTTGGAGGATGCCCTGGTTGTGGCCCAGTGGCTCAACGTCTTCCTGCGCAAGAGCCACGTGCTCAAAATCGCCTGCGTGGCCCAGGTAGTCAACGTGATTTCGTGGCTGCATACGCGCCAGGACGGTCTGCTCAAGCAACCCTCCTTCTACGTCTTCAAGCTATTCAGCAACCTGGCGCGCGGCGCGGCGCTCGATATGCACGTGACGGCGCCCATGCAAGAGACTACGGCCCATGGCGAGGTGCCCCTGCTCGATGTCTCCGCCAGTTACGACGAAGCGAGCCAACAAGGCGCGGTTTTCCTGGTCAACCGCAGTCAGGACGAAGCCGTGGCTACGACCATAAGACTGCAAGACGACACGCTCACCCAAGTCACAGAGGCCTGGCAGTTGGCGGGCAACGATCCCAAAGAAGCCAACAGCTGGGACGACCCCAATCGCCTCGTGGCCCGGTCAATAGACGCGCCGCGCGTTGACGCAGGAGAGATCGAAATCTTGCTGCCGCCCCTCTCGCTCACCACGCTCACCCTGACGGCAGGGGCATAGCAGACCAATACACACAGATCCACAGAAACTGAGCGAAGGGGTATAAGGAAGAATCTTGTACGCCTTCGCTTGCCTCTGTGGATCTGTGGTTTTCCACTGGGCGGCGCTTCGATGCCCTCTGCCATCTTCAGTTTACAGGTCGATTGATAGACTCCCACTCCAAACGAAAGAGTACGGTACGAACAATGCGCGATCATCAACTTTCGCTGGACGGCTCCTGGCTGTTTCAGCTTGATTCAACCAATGGCCAGGATCCGTCAGCCGTCATGAACTGGCGTGAAGCAACTGTCCCCATGCCCTGGCAGGCCCAGTTTGATGACCTGCGCGATATGGGCGGCGTCGCCTGGTATCAACGCACCTTTGAAGCGGCGCCGGCCGCGCAAGCTGAGGCCGGGTGCGGCGCAGCAATCCTCCATTTTGGCGCGGTCGACTATCTCGCCCAGGTGTGGCTCAACGGCGTTCGGCTTGGCGAGCACGAAGGCGGCTACTTACCCTTCGAGTTCGACGTGACCGATGCGCTCCAGGAAGGCAAAAATGAGCTCCTCGTACGCGTCGAAGACCCGACCGATGACCGTAGCGCCTATCCCGACCATCCCTTTAGCGAAATTCCCCATGGCAAGCAGAGCTGGTATGGCCCCATCGGCGGCATCTGGCAGAGCGTCTGGCTGGAATTTCGCCCCCGTCATCACATCACCGACATCACGGTGCAGCCATCGCCAGAGGAGGGCAGCATTGCCATTGCCGTGACGCCGAACGCTGCGCTCCCGGCGGGCTTCCGCATCGAATGTGAGGCGACGGATCCTGACGGCGCGACAGCGGGTCGCGTCGTATTGGACGAAACCCTGAGCGGCACGCTGCAGCTGGCGGCAGAGCCCCGTTTGTGGAGTATCGAGACGCCCAATCTGTACGCGGTGTCTGTCACCCTGCACGTACCGGACGGATCCGAGCATACGGTGAGCAAAGCATGCGGCTTCCGCACGGTGGCGGCGCGCGACGGGCGCATCTATCTCAATGGCGAGCCGCTCTACCTGCGTGGCGTGCTTGACCAGGGCTACTTTGCCGAGACGATCTACACGCCCAACAGCCTGGCGCTGCTGGAAGAGCAGGCCCGCACCATCAAGGCGCTTGGCTTTAACTGTCTGCGCATCCACATTAAGATCGAGGATCCCCGCTACTACGAGGTGGCGGATCGTCTGGGTCTCGTCGTCTGGACGGAGATCCCTAACTGGGCGCATCTGACCGATGCTTCCAGTCGGCGCGCCAAGGAGACGTTTCGCGCCATGGTCGCTCGCGATGGCCACCATCCCTCCATCATCGCCTGGACGCTGATCAACGAAAACTGGGGCACGGATCTCACGCGCAATGCCGAGCATCGGCAGTGGCTGAAGGATTTCTATGACGAGGCCAAAGCGATTGATCCGACCCGCCTCGTCGTCGACAACTCGGCTTGCTGCGACAATGCGCACGTGGCCGGAGATCTGGAAGATTTCCACCACTATCGCGCCATCCCCGATCACGCCAAAGAGTGGGATGAATGGGTGGCCGACTTCGCCGGGCGCAGCAGTTGGGCCTGGTACGAAGACTATGCCGGCGAACGCCGTGCGGATCTGCCCCTGCTTGTCTCAGAGTTCGGCAACTGGGGTTTGCCCGACCCGGCCGAGATTCACGAGCATGGCGCAGAGCCGTGGTGGTTCGAGACAGGCTTTAACTGGCCGGGCGGCATCGTTTATCCTCACGGCGTCATGGATCGTTTCGTGGCCTGCGGCCTGGGCGATCTCTATCCCTCCTTTGCCGATTTTGCCCGCGATTCTCAAGCTCACATGGCGCGCAGCCTGCATTACGAAATCACCAGCATGCGCCTGCACGACGCCATCGGCGGCTACGTTGTCACCGAATTCACCGACGTCCACTGGGAATGCAACGGGCTGCTCACCATGCAGCGCAAAGCCAAGCATCTCCTCGATCCCATCCTGAAAGAGATCAACCAGGACCAGGTCGTCCTGCTGCGTCCCCATCGTTGGAGCGGCCGCCCCGGCGATGCCGTGACGGTTGAGGTGAAGACCGCAGGCGTCGACGGGCAAGAGGCTGCGGGCGTCGTGGCCTGGTCATGCGCCGGGCAGGAGGGACAGATCGACGCGCCCGGCGGCCCGATCACCGTCACGCTGACGGAGCCGGGCATGGCAACGCTCTCCGCCCGCTGGGTGGATGGGGACGGACGCGAGCTGGCCCGCAACAGCGTGGAGTTGGCCTGCGTGGCCGAGACGGCAACTATGACGCCCTTACGGGTGGCCGATGATGGGGAGTTGGCCGCAGCTCTGCGCACGCTCGGCTACACCGTCAGCGAAGGCGCGCCGGCTGACGCCGCTGCGGACGAAACCGTGGTGGCCCGAGGCTACACCGCAACCATCGCGGAGCATCTGCATCGCGGCGGTCGTGCGGTAGTGCTGGCCGATCCGGCCCAGGCGACGCCGGCGGACGGTGCGCCCGCGCCGCTGCCCGTGGGTCACATCATGCCGCGCGCCGATACGCTTTGGCAGGGTGATTGGGCGACTTCCTTTGCCTGGATGCGCAAAGAAGGGCCGCTGGCCCATCTGCCTGGCGACCCGTTGCTGGAGATGGAGTGGGCCCCGCTCATGCCTGACGCCGTCATCTTTGGGATCCCGTCCTGGATGGAGCGTCTCCACAGTTGGGCCGGCCTGGCTCTTGGCTGGATCCACCACCCCGTTTCGCTCTTGGCTGCAATCCCCTACGGCCGCGGTCACTGCGTCCTAACGACGTTCAAGCTCAACCCCGAGACGTTGGCAGAAAACGCCATGGCCCAGGCACTCTTTGCCGGCCTGCTTGAGTTGTGAGGCTGGAAAGAGCACCGTGAATCGACGCGCTCATACACCCTTGATCATGCGAGTCTTGCCTGGTTTGCTCCTACTCTTGCTGCTGGCCGGCTGCCAGCCGATCCAGCCTCCTTCTGAAGATACGGCAGCCGAGGCGGATGGTATTGTCTCGACTGCCGCGCCGGCCATCGTGCTGGAGCCGGACGGCTTCATCCAACGCGTCCACGATCCCGTGATGGCGCGTGAGGGTGACACTTACTACATCTTTCACACGGGCAAGCGTATCCCCTTCATCTGTTCGCCGGACATGATCACGTGGGAATTCTGCGGCCGCGTCTTCACACGCAACCCGGCCTGGACCCGCGAGGTCAACCCCGATCTGCCCGACATCTGGGCGCCCGACATCTCCTTCTTCAACGACCGTTGGCACCTCTACTACGCGGTCTCGACCTTTGGCACGCAGGAATCGGCCATCGGCCTCGCCACCAATCGGACGTTGGACCCGAGCAGCCCCGAGTATGCGTGGGTGGATCAGGGCGAGGTCTTGCGTTCGCGACCGGGCGATGCCTGGAATGCCATCGACGCCAATCTGGTGCTCGATGAGAGCGACCAGCCGTGGCTGACCTGGGGCAGCTTCTGGGACGGCATCTGGCTGGCCCGGATCGACCCGGCGACCGGCATGCTGGCCGAGGACGCGGCGGCCTTCCGGCCGCTCGCCAACCGTGCGGCCGGTCCCGACGGCAACCCGGCGATCGAAGCGCCGTTCATCATTCGGCACGGCGATTTTTGGTATCTCTTTATCTCGTTTGACCAGTGCTGCCAGGGCGTTGCCAGCACCTACACGGTGCACGTGGGGCGTAGCGAGGCGCTGGCTGGCCCCTACGTCGACCGTGAGGGCACACCCCTTAGGGAGGGCGGCGGCACGCTCATTCTCAGCGAATATGGTCAGTGGAAGGGCCCGGGGCACAATGCTGTCTTTACGGAAGATGGCATCGACTGGATGGTCTATCACGCGTACGACGACCGACAGATCGGCGTGCCCAAGCTGCGCATAGAATCAATCATCTGGGGTGAAGAGGGTTGGCCTGTGCTGCCCAGCCAGACTCGCTAGGACAGCGTAGCGTGAACATTCATGCCGACCTGCACGAAGGCGCACCGGCGGACATCGCTTTACTCCGGCAAAGCGACCAGCGCTGGCGAGCCATGCAGCCACTCATCGTCGTCGAGCACGTCGCGCCAGCGTGCGGCGATGAAGGGGTTCACCTCCACGCGCGAGTCGCCCCAATAGCTGTTGAGGTAGGGCGGCCCCCACATTGGCTGCGCGTTCCAGTCGGCGTTGATATAGGCCACGGCGCGGATTACATCTCGATTCTGAAAGATGTAGGTGAAGAAGGGCGCATACCATTCCAGCCAAATCTGTTCGGGCGTACGCGCCTCGAAGGTGCGCCCATAGAGGGAAAAGGTCAGATCCTCGATTGCATAGCGCTGGGGCGTCGCCTCGGCGATCATCACCGGCTTGCCCCGTTCGCGCGCAAAGTCGACTGCTTCACGGATCGGTTCGAGCCCGCAGTTGAGCTGGACAAAGAAGGACAACCCCACCCAATCTACATAGGCATCACCCGGATACCAGGCGCGAATAGGGCGTAGACCATAGGTACCCGGACAGGCCGTAGCGCTCTGCCAAACCATGGCCACGTTGTCGACGCCTCTTTCAGTCATCCTGTCGTGAAACCGAATCCACGCGGCCTTGAATTCCTCTGGCTCATAGTGATTCCACGACCCGTCAAATTCGTAGCCGAAGCGCAGATAGACCGGCCGCTCGTAGCCGGCCAGGATGTCAAGCAGCTGATCAATTTTGTCGTCCGCCTTGCCGGCGTTGATCTCATCCAGGAAGTCGACCAGATAGAGGCCAATCACCAGCACGCTTTCAGGATAGGTTTCGGCCAGATAATCCATATGATGCGGGCCGGAACCATATTCGGCCACGCTGGTTAGACCTTCAAGGCGATTGAGCGAGGTGTAGCCGGTCACGCCACCGGGCGCCTGCGCAAAGGCTGCCGCGTAGGCGTCGATGCTGTCCGTATCTTGCCCGATGATGAAGAGCGTTTTGCCTTCAGGCGGGACGAGGGCCTCATCCAGCAATGGTGTCACGACAACCGGCGCCGCTGAAGTAGGTGTCGCGATGGGGGATTCCAGCGAAGCGACGAGCGACTCGGGTGTAGCAATGGGTGAATCGGGTGTAGCGACGGGTGATGCGGATCTGTCTGACACGAGTTCAGACATCGGCGATTGTCTCTCAGGTTCATCAGCTACGACGGGCGCAGCGCAGCCACTTAGCAGGAGCGCAAGCAACACACAACAACTTCTGACGGGGAATTTCATCGTTTCTCTGCCTCTTGTTCAACCGCGGTCGCGCCTCATGCGGCCGGCGTCTGGGCAAAGAACGTTCGGGTCGCAGGAATGAGATCCCCTGCACCGGAAACAGTCAGCGTAGCGGTCAGGGGCAGGGCGGCAGAGGAGGAACCGACCCGGAGCTGAAAGTCTCCCGGCTCAACCACGTAGCCCCGCGTCTCATGCTGGAAGCCGAGCTGATTCACGGCCAGGGCAAAGCTCGCGCGCCGGCTCTCGCCCGGCGCCAACTGGATGCGCGCAAAGCCCTGCAGCGCCTGCTGTGGCCGTACGACCGATGCCTCCATGTCCTTGACGTAGAGCTGCACGACTTCCTCGCCTGCACGCTTACCCGTGTTGGTCACGGTGACGCCGACCTCGACGGTTTCTCCCGGGCTTGCCGTGCTGCGATCGAGCCGTATATCGTCATAGTGGAAGCTGGTGTAGCTCAAGCCATGGCCGAAGGGATAGAGCGCCTCCCCCTCAAAGTAGCGATAGGTGCGACCCGCCATGGCATAGTCGTCAAAGGGGGGCAGGTCATCGGTGCTGCGATAGACCGTCACCGGCAGCCGTCCGGCCGGATTGTAGTCGCCGAAGAGCACATCGCCGATCGCCTCTCCGCCAGCCTGACCGGGGTACCAGGCCTGAACGATCGCCCCGACGTGATCAGCCGCCCAGGGAACCGCCACCGCGCTACCGCTCATCAGCACAAGCGCAATGGGCTTGCCCAGCTTGACCAGTTCCGCCAGCAGTTTTGTCTGCGATGCGGGCAGTTCGATGTAGCTGCGATCACCGTCAAAGCCCTCAACGACCACGGGGAATTCCTCGCCTTCAATGCGCGGTGACAGCCCCAATGCGGCAATGACGACCTCGGCCTTGGCCGCGGCGTCCAGCGCAGACGTCAGCTCGTCAACATCAGGCTGGGCCCAAAGCAGGCGCACTTGGGGATCGAGCCCCCAGTTGGCATATTCCAGGCGAATGTCGTACAGGCGCCCGGCTTCCATCTCCACCTCGGCTAGACGCAAGATCGCGTGGTGGAAGTCGGCGTTTTCGACCAGCAGGTCGCCGTCCAGCCAGAGGCGGTACGCATTGTGGCCGCTAACGCCGAGTTGGTATGTGCCCGAAGTTGGCGCAATCAGCGAGCCGGTCCAGCATATGGCAAAGCGCTCGCCCCATTCGCCGTTGAGCGGCGACGTATCTTTCCAAACAAAATCGATCATCTGATCAGTACGCGTAAAAACCGGCTCCCGGCCCTGCACCAGATCATCAAAGAGCGCCTCCTGACTTGTAATGGAAGAGCCCAGATTGTCAGCGCTGAAGTAGGCCCCGGTCAGGCCGGTCGCGCCCGCTTCGGCAGCTGCGGGGCGCAGAGAGGCCGTGGGGATCGGCTCGATGTTGGGCACCCCGTCGGCCAGCGGGCAGCCCCGCGCATAGTAGAGCTTGGCCCCATCCGCAAGCTTGGCGCGCACGCCGCTCAGCAACGTCGCGCCCTGGGAAGGCGTGCCGTTGTAGTTGCCCAGTAGTACCATAAGGTCATCGGCGTTGGGACCGACCACGGCCACCGACTCAATCGTTTTGGCAAGGGGCAGCAGTCCATCATTCTGGAGCAAAACGATGCTCTCACGTGCGGCCTCCAGCGCGAGGATACGATGCGCGTCCGAGTCGATAACATTGGCCGGTATCGCGGCGTAGGGCGTCTCTTCCGGCGCCGCGCCAAGACCCAAGCGCAATCGCGTCTCCAGCAAGCGGCCGACGGATCGATCGATCGTCGCTTCATTGATCAGCCCCTGGTCTACAGCGTCGATCAGCGCGCTGAAGACGCAGCCGCACTCAAGGTCGCAGCCGTTATTCACCGCCAGGGCCGCAGCCTGCGCCGGCGTCTCCACAATCTTGTGGTGGGCATAGATATCGGTGATGGCTTCACAATCGGAGACCACATGGCCGGCAAAGCCCCAATCGTTGCGCAGAATCTGCTGGAGCAGCGTTGGGCTGGCGCAGCAGGGCTCACCGTTAGTGCGGTTGTACGCACCCATGACGGCCGCCACTCCGCCGGCCTTTACCGCAACCTCGAACGCAGGCAGATAGGTATCGTAGAGATCGCGCTGGCTCACCCGCGCGTCAAAGGCATGCCGGTCCGCCTCGGGACCGCTGTGGACGGCGTAATGTTTGGCCGCGGCGGCCACCTTGAGTGCGTTGGGGTCATCACCCTGCAATCCGTGAATAAAGGGAACGGCCATGGCCGCGGTCAAATAGGGATCTTCGCCATAGGTCTCTTGGCCGCGGCCCCAACGGGGGTCGCGGAAAATATTGATGTTGGGCGACCAAAAGGTCAAGCCAGAGTAGATCTGACGCATGCCCCGGCGCGCGGCGACGTGATGCTTGGCTCGGGCCTCATCGGAGATGGCGTCAGCCACGCGCCGCATCAGCGCAGGGTCCCAGGTCGCGGCCAGCCCGATAGCTTGAGGGAAGACGGTAGCCACGCCGGCCCGGCCCAATCCGTGCAGCGCCTCATTCCACCAGTTATGTGCCGGGATGCCAAGGCGTTCAATCGCCGGTGCAGTGAAGAGCATCTGCCCGACTTTTTCTTCCAGCGTCATCTGAGTGATGAGTTCGTCGATGCGCTGGGCGAGTGCGACCTGCTGTGTCGTGGAGTTTGCATTGCTTTGCATGATGACGCCACCGATTCCATGGATGTGGATGAACAGATTTGGGGTTGACGCTCAAGATTAATCGAACTATACTGAACAAAATGCAAGCGCTTGCAAAAGCATAGCGTAGCACTGCGAAGTTGTCAATCGGCGTTTTGCCGTCTCGCCCCCGCCGCTCCGCCCAGGAACCAATCATGAACGAGATTAAATCATCTGCGGCCACCATATTCGACGTTGCCAAACGGGCCGGCGTCTCTTACTCTACCGTCTCACGTGTCGTCAATGACTACGCTCACGTCAAGCCTGCCACGCGCGCCAAAGTCCAGGCAGCGATGGCCGAATTGGGCTATGTGGCCAATCTCAAGGCGCGCAGTCTGGCCGGCGGACGCTCCCAGGTGATTGGCATTCTCATCTACGACCTGGAGACAAATTACAACGTGGAAGTTGTGCGCGGCATTGACGAAGAAGTCTCCAAGCTAGACTATGACATGATGCTCTCCACCACTCACCATCGTCGCCGCAAGGAGGCCGACTATGTGGCCAAGCTGGCGCGGGGGTTGGTCGATGGCCTGTTGATCGTCTTGCCGAGCAACCTGGATGCCTACTACGCTACCCTCGAGGCGCAAAAGTACCCCTTTGTCCTCATCGATCACGAAGGAATTGCCCAAGCCGGAGGCGGCTCGATTCAGGCCACAAACTTCCAGGGCGGCTACGAGGCGACACGTCACCTGCTTGACCTGGGTCACATGCGCATTGGCATTATCACGGGGCCTCACAGCGATCCGGGCGCAGTCAGTTCGGCAGTTGACCGCCTTGCCGGTTACCAGGCGGCGCTGCGCGATGCCGATATCGTCCCCGATCCCCGGCTCATGAGCGAAGGCGATTTTGGCTTTACCTCAGGGTATACAGGCGTCCGGCAGTTTCTGGCGCTGGATGAGCCACCGACCGCCATCGTTGCGGCCAGCGATGTGGCGGCCTTTGGCGTTATCGAAGGCGCGCTGACGGAAGGGTTGACGACTCCACATGATCTTTCGGTCGTCGGCTTTGACGACATACCGGAAGCCGCCTATCGCCGACCGGCGCTGACGACCATACGCCAACCCCTACGCGAGATGGGTCGCCTGGCCACGCGCATGCTCATCAATCATCTGGAAGATCCAGAGAATCCCCTGACGCGCATCGAGCTTCCCACGCAACTGCAAGTGCGCAGCAGCACTGCTCCCCCCAAACGCTAGACGCCTCGTCCGCGAGAATTTCCCCGTTTCTACGTGCAGAACGTCAATCGCTTCTCTTTACCGCGCTAACAAAAAATTGACACTCCGCATAGACGACGATAACGCAGCGCTAGCGTCGATCTGACGCGGGGGCGCTATCCTGATAATCAGTTGCAGCAAGCCGGAAGTCTTCCGGCGCGAACAATAACTCTACGCTGATTGATCAAGGAGAACCATACGATGCGTGTCCGAACCTACAACACCAACGATTTTGCCCGTAATTTTGCCGGTATGACCGAGGCTAGGGGCCGCGCCTGGGAGTCCGGCGCCTACGACTATGCTCAGGCCGGCGGTCACAATGGCGAAGCGCCTGCCCGCACCCGGCGTCTGCCCCTCAACGCCTGGGTTGACGGCGAAAACTTCGTCCTGCAGGCCTACTTGCCCGGCGTCAATCCTGACGAGGTAGAGATCACCTTTGAGGGGGAAGAACTTGCAATCCGCGGGGCCTTCCCGGCCGTGGATGAAGAGCGTGAGTTCATCAAGCGCGAGCTCTATACCGGCGCCTTCGAGCGACGTCTGACCTTCAATGTGCCGGTCGAAGTCGACGCCATTGAGGCGCTCTTCGAGAATGGCCTCTTGACGCTGACCGTGCCCAAGGCGGAAGCGATTCGCCCCAAGCAGATCAAGATTCAGACGAAGTAACCTGTCCCAATAACTCAAGACGTTCGATAAACCATACGGCGACCGGAACTCCTTCCGGTCGCCGTATTTTTTTATGCCATTCGGCTGTGCTTTTGATTGCTTGGGCGCCGGCAGAGGCGCCTTGCTGTAGCCATTTTGTAGCCATCACCGATCCATAATCGTTCTGCTGCCCTTGCCCCGACTTCGCGAGATTGCCGTCTGACCAGTGGCGATCAATTTCTCAACCAATTATCATCCATGGCCATTCCAAATCGACATGAATGCAATCGGTGACTATTTCACCACCCTCTTGGCCCAATTTGGAGGGGGACCGGGTCCGCCAGAGAACAATCTGGTCCGTTTTGGGCTGGCCGCAACATTTTGGGGCGTGCTCCTGCTCCTCGCTTGGAGCAGACAGCGCCAGACGCCCCGGCCGCGCGAGCGCTGGCTGATAATTGGATTCGGTCTCGCGTTCTTCCGCGATCTATTCATGTTCTCCCACCTATCCCACCGCTTGATAACGGGCGCCGATCACGATGCGCTCTGTTCGGTCATGGTACCGATGGAGCATGCGTTGACGTTGCTCTCCATGGTGCTGATAAGCGGCGCATTTCTACGGTACATCTTGGATGACGCCTTGCTTGCCCGACGCTACTTGACCGTTGGTTTTGGCATGTCGTTCTTGGCGGCGCTCACGCTCTTTGGCTGGTGGCCGCGTCAACTCGCCATTGACCCCACGCTACGCTTCCATACAACTTGGATGGCATGGTTTCTGCATTTGGTAGCAGTCATCCTCATCGCAGCGGCTATCGTCCTCCTGGTGCGCGAACGAGGCTGGTTAAGCAACATCGTTGTACTGGCACTTTCGATGATCTTAGTCTCCGAGTGTTTGGTGCTTGTCAATCTGGTCACAGCGCGCGCATACAGTGGACTGCTTTGCCCGCTTGGCAACAACCTCTATATCTGGGCCATTCCGGTCTTTGGTTTTGTCTATTTGCGTGAGCAGGCTCATGAAAAAGAAGAGGCCGAAGCCACGTTGCAGATCTATCGCAATCATCTAGAGGAACTGGTCGATGACCGGACGACCGCGCTCACGGCCAGCAATGCCCGTCTCCAAGCCGAAATCACCGAGCGTATGCAAATCGAACGTGAAAACAAGCGGCTCTATCAAAAGACCGAGCGTTGGGCACAGGGCATGGCAGCGCTGCACGCGATGAGTATCGAATTGACGTCTACGCTGGACGATGCAACCGTCAGTGACATGATCGTACGCCAATCGGTCAGACTAATGGAGTGCTCCATGAGCTTGCTCTACCGCTGGTCTGAATCCGATGACGCAGCAAACCTGGTGGCCTTGTATGCTGCGGCAGGCAGCAACGATTCCGACAAGCCGCAGGTGCCACGGCAGTTGAAGCATACGCTTACGTCTATTCGAACTGAATTGTCCACAAGAAGACCCTTCACGATCAGCCTGCGAGAACAAACCGCGCCGGTGGCCGATGAATGGGGTTCGGTTGCCCAAGGGCAACCGATGATTGGCGTGTCACTCTGCGGCAGCCAGATGCCACAACACGTCCTGGTTCTCCTCGCCAATGACGGCGGAGATTCCTGGCACGCACATGATCTTGATCTATTGGAAAACTACGCAGGTCAGGCCGCTGCGGCCCTTGAAAACGCACACCTTCATCAGCGCCTGGAACTGGCGGCGACGCTAGAGGAACGCCAACGAATCGCAGCAGAAATGCACGATGGTCTGGCCCAAAATCTGAGCTACCTTGGACTCAAGACCGATCGCGCAGCGCAAAGTCTAGAAGACGGCAATGTGCAGGAAGTCCTGGATGAATTTGGGCAGATCCGGACGATTATCGGGCGCACAATCCAAGATGTCCGCCGCTCGATTTCATCACTCCAGTCTGCCCCCACGCCACGCCAGTCGCTCTACGACGCACTGCGCGCGGCAATCGGGGCGATCGACCGCGTCGATTCACCCAACGTAAAAATGATCGACGAGGCCAACGCTGCGACAATCTATCCGCCGGCCGATCAGTTAGACCATGTTGTCCGCGTCGTTGCGGAAGCGCTCACGAATGCGTGTCGCCACGCTGACGCACAGCATATCAACATAGGCATCGCCAGAGCGGAAGATGATCTTGTCATCACCGTCGCTGACGACGGCAAAGGCTTTTGCCTCCATGCGCCGGAGACGAAGGGCGCCGGTCACTTCGGCTTGAGCATCATGCGGGCGCGTGCTGCCCGCATCCAGGGGAATCTGGCCGTCGAATCGGCGCCAGGCCAAGGCACAAGCATAACCCTGACGTGGCGCGAGACGTCGGGATCCATGACACCGGACGCAGCTTCTCTCACGCCGGACCGGGCGGCAATGACTGCGGTCTACTCTATCGAGTCAGTCGATCCCAAGAATGGAGCACTGCCGTGAAGAAAGTACGTATCTTGTTGGCCGACGATCACGACCTCTTCCGCGAGGGTCTCGCCACCATCCTCGATGCCGAGCCCGATTTCGCTGTGATTGGTGAAGCGGGCGACGGGCTGGCTGTGGTCGTCATGGCACGCAAGCTATTGCCGGATATGATCCTCATGGATATCGGCATGCCCGGCTGCAATGGCGTCGAAGCAACGCGGCAGATCAAAGCGGAACTGCCTGATGTCACGATCATCATGCTCACCGTGCGTAACGAGGACGATCTGCTCTTTGAAGCGATCAAGAACGGGGCGCAAGGGTATTTGCTCAAAAATATCCGCTCGCAAGAATTACTGACAATGCTGCGCGGCGCAGTCAGAGGCGAGGCAGCGATTACGCCCGCCCTGGGAGGGCGCATGCTGGAGGAATTTCGCCGCCTGAGCCTCACTGCGCCTGCTTATGACGGTGAAGAGATCCCGCGCTTGACCGCACGCGAACAGGAAGTCCTTGGCCAGGCGGCCACCGGCGCCACCGACCAGGAAATCGCCGAAACGCTCGTCATCAGCATTCACACGGTCAAGAGCCACATGCGCAACATCCTCGCCAAACTGCATCTGGGCCATCGAGCCGAGGCGGCCCAGTACGCACTCCACCAGGGGCTTATCCGCCTTCCTCGCAACGGCGGCTCAACGCCGCTTCCCCACGATCATACAACGAACTAGTTCGAGGTACGTGCGAGTTAGGTCGATTCCACTGCAAGAGTGGCCGCAAGGTCACTCTTTTTTCATGCTTGCATGAGCTTCCGAACGATTGAAGCGCCGCGCACGCGCGCCTACACTGAAAAAAGATCACTTGATTCCAGATCTCACCATCGGGAGCTTCTCATGGAGCATCAACGCCGAATCGCCCTGATTGGCGATTCGATCTTGATCGAAGGTGTTATGCGCAATCTGGCGAAGTATCCCAACCTGGCCATCGCCCACATTGACCCCGCCAGTTGCGACGTCATGGAGGCGCTGCAGGGACAAATGCCTGAACTAGTCATCTCCGAGCTAGACGCGCCGTGGCAGGATTCATTGTTTGCCCTGTTGCGTGAAGCACCGGCCCTCGCCGTGATTGGCTTAACGTCTGACAGCGACAGGCTTACCGTGCTCACGAGCCGGCAGTACGCGACCCAGACGCTGCAAGACCTGCTGCAGCTTGTATCGAAGTGAGCCTCTACTCACACCGGGTTCCGGCGTGATCGCACCCGGCCAATGGCGCAGGTCACCGTGTCTGTCCCAGTTTGCTGAGTCATCGTTTACTCTCATCATAGATGAAACAGGAGGAAGACCATGAGAACCATGAAGATTTTGCTGGTACTGGTCCTGATCGCAGGACTCACTCTGCCAGTGACGGCCGTAGCCGGTCCGGGCAAGCCGATTCTGCCAACCGGCGAAGACGAGGACGGAGGCAACAGCATCTCCTACCCCGTCATATGGGCTGACACGGCGTTGGAGCCACCTGCGCCGGCTGATTTCTGCGACGCGGATCCTGATGCGGATCTACCCTATAACCAAGCCGCCTGCTTCCTCGAGGGGACTAACACCCACACCATCGTAATCGACGGCGTGACGAAGGCACTTTGGGAACAAGGTTCACGTCCGTGGCGAGCGCAGACCGCAATTGGACCTGTAGCGGTGGATGAGGTCGACTGGGGTGACAATCTCGAAGCCAAGAGCTGGCCGCTCGGGGCATTCATCCGAACAGAGGTTGTTCTCCTTGCCGATAGATCCATGCAGGAATTCGAAATGGTCCAAATCGGGACGAACACTGGCCGCGAGGAAAACTGGGGGACAACCGGTTTGGTAAGGATGTCAGAAGGTGCGACTGTGTACTCGGACTTTGCCATGATGACCATCAAGAAAGTCCCTACGGATCAAGGTACTGGTGAGGCAGCATGTCCGACTTCAAGTTGGATTGGGACCGACTGGGACTGTGGTGGCGGTGATTCAACGGGCCCTTTCCAGATGACGGCTGAAGTCAACATCAAGGGCAAGGTCATTTACGGCTTCAACTGGGATACTCGCAGCAGCCCAGTGGTTCAAGGCGAAGGCTGGTATCGCATCACCTTCTACTTGGATTCAGAGAGCGGTGCATCCCTGGCGTCTGCAACGATCAAACCCTTTGGTGAGACGGTAGAGGCAGCTGCGGCCAGCAAAGGACCTGGTGGCGGCGGCGGCGGTGGCGGCGGCGGTGGCGGTCGCCCATCGGGTGGTACGGCTGCCATCTTGCACGATGAAAACCTCACCTACATCGACGTTTATCTCTATGCAAAAGGCGGGGGTCGTGGGGCCGTACTAGACAGCGAACCGTCGAACCTTCGCTTTGGCGCTGACGAACTCGTCGCTGTAGACGTCAAGCCGAATGCCTGCCCGAACGTCATCAACATCGACATGCCCGGCCCTGAGGGCAACGGTAACGGTCCGGGCGGCCCCGGCAACGGCAGTGGCGGCAATGGCAGCGAGCCAGGCGGTCACGTGCGTGCAGCAGTCCTCGGCAGCGCGAGCTTCGATGTGGCTGATATTCTGCTCGACTCCGTACGCATGCAGGTGCCGGTCGGGGAGGGCTTCGAGGAGCTCATGCCCGAAGCCAATCACACGGTCGTCGAGGATGTCTCTACGCCCTACGCAACCACGTTTGCGGAGCCACTCGACGCCTACGCCTGTGATGTGCTCGGAGCGGATGGCTTTGAGGACGCCAGCTTCTTGTTCGAGACGCCGGAGATCGCAGAGCTGTTGGCCGGTACTCCTGAAGGGACGGTCGTACCCCTCGCGCTGACCGGCACAATGGTGGGCAATCGCACCTTTGCCGGTGTTGATCTCGTCTTGATTAACGAAGGCGGGCCGGCCGGAGGCGCGGACAATACGCTAGACTATACCGTTTTTACACCCTTGGTGCGGAAATCCGGTCAATAACGTTGCATGGATTTTCTGTCGCAACTTGATACACCATCGATCAGAACGGTACGAGGAGGACTGGTACGTGACCAGTCCTCCTCGCTTTTCTCCCCTCTCGGGTCCGCTTGGAATGGGCCCATTCCAAGCGGACTGTCGTTTGGACCGTCATTGATCAAAATAATAGGGCACTTGGGTTGACGCTGGTCAGGGCCATGGTACAATGACGTGCCAAAAGTTCCTGTCTATGCGCGGCACAATTTTCCTCGCTTCAGCGTTTATCCTTGTGCATGCAGCGATAGGCTATTGCGACAATAATTCGTAAGCTTTGCTGCGTCGATCCGCTTGCTCTTGTACGACAGTTGGTGCATCGGGAGAAGCGCTGCAAACATGTGCAACATTCTGCACCTGGAGTGATACCGAAGGAAGTACTATGTTTCGAAAACTGTATTACGCCGTTGCCGGCGACCCCAACGAGAAAGAACTAGACAAGCTGCGCCCGATGATCGATCAGATCAACGCGCTCGAGCCCGAGTTTGAGGCCAAGAGCAATGACGATCTGCGCGCGCTGACGGCCGACTTTCAAGTCCGCATTCATGCCGCCACCGACGACTTGCGCGCGGCGCTGCAGGCGGCCGAAGAAGAATTCCTGGCTGTGCTCGGCACAGACGAGCAGCGCTTTGCCCGCATTGAAGTCGAGCGCCTCAAGAAGGAGCTGCTCAAGGCGGAAGAGGCCGAGCTGAACGCTATCCTGCCCGAGGCTTTTGCCGCGGTGCGCGAGGCATCCAAACGCACGATCGGCCTGCGCCACTATGACGTGCAGCTGCTGGGCGGTATGGTGCTCCACACCGGGCGCATTGCCGAGATGAAAACGGGTGAAGGCAAGACGCTGGTCGCCACGCTGCCCCTCTATCTCAACGCGCTTTCGGGTCGCGGCGTGCACCTGGTGACGCCCAACGACTATCTCTCCAAGGTCGGCCTGCAGCTCATGGGGCCCATCTATCGCCTCTTGGGACTGAGCGCATCCGTCATCCAGAATAGCGCACAAGGTCCCGACAAGGGCAGCTACATCTATGACCCCGATTTCCCGGCAGCCGATGATCGCGTTCAGGCCTTGCGCCCCATTACGCGGGCTGAGGCTTACCGCACCGACATCACCTACGGTACCAATAACGAATTCGGCTTTGATTACCTGCGCGACAACATGGTGCGCGCGCCGGACCGCTTGAGCCAGCGTGAGCTGCACTATGCGATCATAGACGAGGTCGACAACATTCTAATCGACGAAGCGCGCACGCCGCTCATCATCTCGGGCGAGGCACGGGAAAGCTCCAACTATTACCTCCAATTTGCCAATCTGGTGAAGACTCTGCGCCTGGACACGCATTATGTGGTCAACGAAAAGGAGCGGGTCGCCACATTGACGGAGGAAGGCGTCGAGTACATCGAGAATCGTCTTGGCTTTGAGAACCTATACAGCCCCGAGCACTTCGAACTGATTCCGTACCTGGACAATGCGCTGCGCGCCCATGCGCTCTTTACGCGCGACAAGGACTACATCGTCCGCAACAACGACGTCATCATCGTCGACGAATTCACCGGTCGTCTCATGGAAGGGCGGCGCTACAGCGAAGGTCTGCACCAGGCAATCGAAGCCAAGGAAGGCGTCAAGGTCCAGAAAGAGTCGATGACGCTGGCGACGATTACCTTCCAGAACTTCTTCCGCATGTATGACAAGATCGCCGGTATGACCGGTACGGCCAAGACCGAGGAGGAAGAGTTCCAGGCGATCTACAATCTGGACGTTCTCATTGTGCCGACCTACAAGCCGGTCATCCGTGATGACCAGCCGGACATGGTTTATCGCACGGAGGAGGCCAAGTACAAGGCGCTGCTGGACGACCTGCAGGCGGCCCACGAACGGGGCCAGCCCATCCTGGTGGGTACGGTGGCGATCGAAACGAGTGAGCGCCTCAGCAAGATGCTCACGCGCCGCGGCATTCATCACGAAGTGCTCAATGCCAAGAACCACGAGCGCGAGGCGAGCATTATTGCCCAGGCCGGTCGGCCCGGTTCGGTAACAATCGCCACCAACATGGCCGGTCGTGGCGTCGATATTTTGCTTGGCGGCAACCCCGAAGGCATGGCGCGCGATCAGCTGCGCAAAGCCGACGTCGATCTAACTGAAATCAACCAGCGTTCCTGGACCCATGCCGTAGAAATGCTCAAGCACGGTGAGGATCCGACGACGCAGTATCCCGACACGTGGGCGGAGATCCTGCGCGATAACTTTGTGCAGACAGAAAAAGACAAGGATTTCGTCCAGGAGTTGGGCGGCCTCTATGTTATCGGCACCGAGCGCCACGAAGCGCGGCGTATCGACAACCAGTTGCGCGGTCGATCCGGCCGTTTGGGTGACCAGGGCGCCAGCCGCTTCTACCTTAGCCTGGAAGACGATCTCATGCGACGCTTTGGCGGCGAACGCATTGCCGGCATCATGAGTCGTTTGGGCGTGGAGGATGATCTGCCTATCGAGGCAGGCGTGGTCAGCAAGTCGATTGAGAACTCCCAGACCAAGGTCGAAGGCTACAACTTCGACATTCGCAAGCACGTTCTGAAGTATGACGAAGTGGTCAACGAACAGCGCAACCGCATTTACGAGCAGCGGCGTCGCATCCTCTTCGAACCGTCACTCAAGACCTCCATCGAAGACATGATTGAGCAGGAAGTCGGCGGCATCGTCGCCGGCTTTACAGCTTCGGACTATGATGACGAGTGGCGCCTGGACGAGCTGGTGCAAGCGCTCGGTGGCGTCTTTCCGCTGCCGGAAGGGTTTTCCGAGACCCAGTGGCAGAATCTGAATAGCGATGAGATTGAAGAGCAGGCCATTCAGATGTCGCTGGATGCCTACGCCGCCAAGGAAGAAGAGATCGGCGATGAGGACATGCGTCGGGCCGAAAAGCAGATCATGCTCTGGGCGGTGGACAATCGCTGGGTGCGGCATCTGACCGATTTGGACAGGCTGCGTGAAGGCATTGGGCTGCAGGGCATCGGCGGCGTCGATCCCGTCGTGGCCTATAAGCGCGAGTCGTTTGCCATGTACGGTGAACTCATGGACGCGATTCGCGGCGACATCGTCAAGTCAGTCTATGCCATCCAGATACGGCAGCCGGAACTGACATCGCCCATCGCCAAAAACATCCGCACCCACCGCGGCGATCAAAGCGGCGGCAACGGCAAGGCGCAGGAGACCGTGCGCAAGACCGGCCCGGACCTGGGACGCAACGATCCCTGCTGGTGCGGGAGTGGCAAGAAGTACAAGCACTGTCACATGAAGGGTGATCTGAAAGAAGGCAGCACGCAGAAGATGACTGCGTAATTGCAGCACGGACGATAGAAGTATCGTTTAGAACCAACATCATTTAGAACCAACGAGGTGGGCCATGCAACCATGGCCCACCTCGTTGTTCGTTCTATCGGGTTGAGATCGGTCTTGCTCTGGTTCGCGGGCTACATTTGTGAACGATCAATGCAGCCGGCTGCGATGCACCAGATAGACGCCGACCAGTAATGCCACACCGCCGAAAACGTGCCATGTCGTCGGGATCTCGCCCAAGAGCGGAATCGCCAGCACCGCCGTGAGGGCCGGCTGGCCGAGCAGTGTGGGCGAAACGATCGAGGCGGGCAGACCGCCCAGCGAATAGCTCACGAGCAACTGGCCAAAGACCTGTGAGATCAGGCCCAATCCCAGAAATGCCGCCCAGGTCTGCATGGAATACCCGGTCAATGGATCGCCGCGCAGGAGCGCCACGACCAAAAGCAGCAGCATGGCACTCACGCAGGCAAGCCAAAACGCAGCCAGGGCCGGCAGCTGTTCGCGACTGCGCTGCATGACAAGCATGTAGCCGGCGTAGAAGATACCGGCGATCAGCCCGAACATTGTCCCCATCCCCACGTTGCCGCTGATGTCGGCCCCAAGAATAAAGGCCGCACCGACCATGGCGAGCCCCAGCCCAAACCAGAAGAGGCGCCCCAACTGCTCCTTAAAGAAGATCATGGCGCCGAGCCCCACCCAAATCGGGGCCGTATTGGCCATGAGCGTGGGAGTGGCCGCGCCGGAAATGAGAATACCCGTGTTCCAGAAGACCAAATCACCGCCAAAAAAGAGACCGGCCGCCAGTGCGATCATCACTTCCCGGCGCGGCAATCGTCCCGTGCGATGGACGTAGCGCATGAACGGAAAGGCCAGGACAATCACCGCGATTAGCATGCGGTAGAAGCCCGTCACCGCGCCGGGCGCGTTGGCCCAGCGCACAAAGATCGCTGAAAAGCTAATGCTGACAATGCCGGCGCCCAGGGCAAGGTAGGCGCGCCAGAGCGTTTCTGCGGCAAGCGGCGACCCTGGCGCGGTTTGGGTTGTTGAGGTCATGCTGCCATTCCTTCTCTAGGCCTGGACTCGATCTGGCAAAACCATCGACAATTGTCCAGCAGAACAAGTGCGGGGAAGTCGGTATACCGACTTCCCCGTCGTGTCTACAATTCAACGTCATGAGCACGGCTCAATCACGTACGATTTATTGTACAACAACCTCGAGTTTTGCAGGCATACGCGAACATCCTGCCATCTGTGAGATGACAGGATGTTCGTCCGACTAGTTAATGCACCGAGACGCATTGCACTACACAACGATTACCGCTCCCGGCTTGCAACCAAGCGAACCTGTTAGCTGGGAGAGACGCCTTCGCCCGTGACTTCAAGGTGATAGACAACAGGTCCTGTCTGACCCTCGGCCAGTTCAACGACGATGTAGTACTCGCCCGAAGGCAGATCATCGGCAATCCACCGCTGGAAGGACAATTTGTCCTCTTCATCTCTTTCGTCATCCTTGAAGACATCCGTACAGCAGCCAAAGTGCTCGTTCTCACCTTCACGTGCCCACAGCCTGGCCTGTTCCTGGTTGCGCAGCGTTGCGACAACTGCGCCAGGAGGATTTGCATAGACCCGCAAGTCCATTGCCGCATAGTCCTCATCGAAATCATAGTTGAAGGCATACCAGTGCCGCTGCCCCTCCTGCAACTGCGTCAGCGCTTGGCTGAGCGGCAGCGCATAGGCAGGACTCTCGCCCGCCTTCCCGGCCAGCGCGATTGGAGCCTCGGCTGGCGCTGCAGCTGCGACTGCTTCGGGCCCGGTCATGGCGGTCTCTTCCACCGCCATAGCAACCGGCGCTGGCGTACGTAGGGTAACATCCTCACCCTTAACTTCGAGCGTGTAGTAACTGGTATCGTCAAGCTGTGACTTCACGACGATGAAGAAGTCATTCTCGCCCAAGAAGTTGCCTCTCCAGTTGGACTTTCCGACGCTGTCCGAGGGCTCGCAACCACAGGAACGAGTGGCGACGCCGACCGGGTCGAACTCTTCTTCATTCGCCCAGTCCCTCAGATTCTCTGGCGTCCAGATTTCAAAGGTCGCAGCTCCGTGGGGAACCGTCTGCATAGCAACTTCAATCGGCTCATCATCTCCTTCATCATGGAAGACATACCAATACTCGCCGTCGGCAGCCAACTTGGTCCATGCGCCGTCCGGCGTGAGTGGATTTTCGGGGCTTGTCCCCGGCTCCGCCTGTGCTGCAACAACACTAACCAGGCCCAAAACGCCAATTAGGACTAATGCCATCGCAGCGGTCCATTTGCGTAACATTGTCAGTCTCCTTCCCACCTCGCCTTGATAAAAGTCTAACCTCCACACAACCATAGCGCATCTTTCCTCTGCCGTGGCACACCCTCTGGCCCGGTGCATTCTCAGATCGTGTGACACAAGCCATTCCATATGGATGCAAAGGGACGGATCGCCGCCGGTTGTACTTCTCTTGTCTTCTAGCTTAGTCCATAAAAGGCAGGTCATCATCCCCTAAAGGGTGGACATCATGGGGTGGAGAGGGGGTGGAGATAAGCTAGATGAGTTCCAGTTGCCGGGCGCGCTCCAACGCTCGGGTTCGCGAATGCACATCCAGTTTTCGATAGAGGTTGTTGATATGGGTCTTTACGGTGCTGGACGCAATAAACAACTGCGCACCGATCTCGCTATTCCTCAGACCACAGGCGATGAGGGTCAAGATCTCCAATTCGCGTGTGGTCAGAAGGGGATCGACGAGCACATTTTGGCTGGTTGGCGAGAGACAGTATTGCTTGCTCTCTCGAGTATCGTGACGTTCCAATAGCTGGATGACGAAAGAGCGATAAGCGCCTTCTTGAACTGCGCTAATCAGCAACGTAGAGAGCGCCGGTCCAGCATGTTCCAGGAATGGCCGAATGACATTTTGGGCAGCAGCCTGCTCCAAAGCCTGGGCAAAGCGCATTCGTCCAGTGTGTATACGCCCGAGCGCATAAAGTACCAGGGCCTCAAGCAAGTCTAAATCGATCAGAATCCGCTTCGGCAACGTCGCCGCCATTCCCGCCGAACGGATGGGAAGCAATGAGAGCGCTGCGCCTGGCTTTCCATTGGCATGGCAAACCTTGGCCATCATCATGGCCTTTTGGATCGTCGGCAGCGACGGAGTCTCTTCAGCCTGAATCGTCGGGCGCTCCGCATGCATCTGGCGATTGAGCCACATGGTGGCTGCCAGATCATCGCCGCGGGTGAGCCAGAGGTCGACCTGCTGCAGCTCCACCAGATCATCATCGATTGTCATGGCGTCAAAGTTATGCGAAATTTCGCGTGCGCGCTGCAGAGCCGCCTCGGCCGCCGGCCATTCCTGACGCAGGCTTTGGGCAGCAACCAACTGCAAATAGCCATCAATCGCCATCGTATCGCCCCAGCCGTGGATCCGGTGTACGCCTTCCTCGAGTCGCTCCACGGCCTCGTCAAGTTCACCACGCTCCAAGTGCAGACGCCCCAATCCAATGCAGGCAATGCCGGCGATTGGCATTTGATTTCCATTGTACGTGGAGCGGGCCAATGCCTCAGAGTAGAGCCAGTCGGCATCCTCGCAACGGCATTCGAGTAGGGCCAATTCTCCCAGCCGGCAAAGGGCCAACACACCATTCATGACATTGTCCGTCCGGTCCGCGGCGGCCAGACACTCAATCATTACGCTTTCAGCCTGGCGCCGATTGCCATAGCGCAGGTGGTTGAGGGCCAATTCGTCCATCGCCAATGTGCGCCAAATGTTCTGTCCGTTAGACATGGAGGATACACTCTGTTGCAGCAACTGGCGGCTGGCCTCGACCCGTCCCTGGTAGAGTGCAATGAGACCGCGCAGCGTGAGGACAATGACTTGTGTCTGCTCGTCATGGCCATTCTCCATGGCGGCATCGAGATCCGCCTGTACGGTCTCCAGCGGCTCGCCACTCAGTAGATGCGCGGCAGCACGATAGGTCAGCAGGCGCGGCTGAGAATGCATCATGTCGGCGGGTAGCCGGTCAAGCCAGCGCTGCAGCATGAGGAGTTCACTGCGCACGGTGACGGCCCGGGCCACCTGTTCGATGAGCCGGATTGCCGTCGCGAACTCGCCGGCGGCCAACGCATGATCGATGGCGGCTTCCGGCATGGCGTGGGCTGCGTACCAGCCGCTGGCGCGACGGTGGAGCACGGGCGCGAAATTCGGTTCTTTTTGCGCTAGCTCCCGGCGCAAGAACTCGGCAAAGAGACGGTGATAACGAAACCAGTTACGCTGCTCGTCCTGCGCAATGACAAAATGATTGTTTCTCTGCAGATACTCCAACATCATTTGACTGTCGGCAGGTTGTAGCGTTCCCGGCAGACGGTCGGCCGCGGCCGGCAGGTCCGCAACGGAATCACAGAGGGAGGCTGTCAGCTGGTCGAGGACAGCGGTATGGAGGAGAAAGTTGCGAATAGCCGGAGGCTGCCGGCTGATTACTTCTTCCATGAAATAGTCAGAAATATGACGATTGTTATGCGTAATGTCGTCATAGGAGGGATTGACTGCATTCCCCTGTAGTAAGGATACGGCCGTCATCTGCAGCCCAGCCACCCAGCCTTCGGTTTGCTCGGCAAGGGCTGTCGCCATCTTGTCAGATGCGGCCAACCCGCAGGTCTCGCACAAGAATTCAGCGGTCTCGGCAGGGTTGAATTGCAGCATGTCCTGACGAACTTCAAGCAAGCGGCCCTGACTCCGGAGCAAAGCAAGTGGCAGCGGCGGGTCGACGCGCGAGGTGATGATGACGTGGAGGCAATCAGGCTGATGTTCGATGAGAAAGGCGACCGCCTCCTGGACTGCGCGGCTGCGGATCCGCTGAAAACCATCCAATACGAGAGTTGCTTGCCGTTCCCGCTCGCTGATCTCATTGAGCAATGCCGCCAACAAAACCATGGTTGCGGGCGCACGTTGATCCTCCAGCGCGAGCAGGCCTTCCTCGCTGGTCTCGGGCGCGAGGCGTTGAAGTGCAAGTGTCAAATAGGTCAGGAAGCAGCCGACGTTGTTGTCATCGTCATCCAACGTATACCAGGCAAAACAGGGACGCGTATCATCGGACGAATCGGTCGTTGCCGACTCGCTGTCCAACTGGCGCCGATAGGCAGTCCAATCGGCCGCCAACGTCGTCTTACCGTAGCCAGGGGGCGCCGAGAAGAGCGTTACCCCTCTCGGGTGAGGAAAGTTATCGAGCAAAGCGAAAAGGCGTGGACGCTTCACCAACTGCGGCAGTGTCGGCGGGACATGCAGTTTCGCCAACAATAGCGGACTATTCACGGTCCGACCTCCACCACTGCCTCTATTATACCCCTATTTTGAAGTTTTGCGCGCGGCGATTTTGATTGTGGAGAGACAAGCCGGTCGACCGTCACGAATAGAACTCACGATTCGACGGTTGCCAAAAGACTTTTGTCAACCCACTGCAGCCCAATTTGACGTTCGGCGGGCACAAAGCCGATTGACTCGTATATGCGGGCCGCGTGGTACTCGGGATCCGCAGCCATCACCAGCACATCGGCCCCCATTTGGCTCATACCCAGACGCGCAACGTCGTAGACGAGCCGCCCGCAGATGCCGCGTCGCCGATAATCGGGATGGGTGACGACGGCCTGAAAGCGGCCGACCCCGTCTTGCACGAAGAGGCCGAGACTGGCGGTAAGCACATCGCCTTCAAACGCGCCGAACCACTGACCCAGGCCGGCCGCAATCATGGCGCGATAGTTATTCTGTGAGCGCTCGGCGTAGACGCGATAGCTGGCCGGTTCGTGGTCGTCTTGGAAGCAGGCAATCTGCACAGTCAGGTTTTGGGTCCAGTCCGCCTCGCTTTCCAGCGCGCGGACAGAGACATCATCATTCAACTTGGGCGGCTGATGTACCGACCGTGCCGTCAGGATAACGCTGGGATCCGCTTCAAAGCCGGCGTCAAAAAAAGGCGCAGCCTCACCGATCTCGCCTTGCGTCCCGTCGATGCCAAAGACCATGTGCTTGACCGGCGGGTTGGGGCCGATTTCTTTGATAAACAGCTCGCGCCAGCGCGCATAATCTCCAGCCTGCGGCGGCTGGGCAAAGAGCAAGTAATTGCCCCAATAGTAGGTCGGGTTTGACGGTGTCTGGACGACGAGATAATCGCCCCGGTCCGTGACTTTGCCCTCGAAACGGCTGAAAATCAGATCGGTCCGATAGCCGAGCGATTGAACGTTCATGCGTTCTCCTTCACGAAATTGACGTGCAGAATGCGATCCTTGGTCACCATGCCGGCCCGCTCCAGCGTCTGCTTGGAGGCCGTATTCCCATACCAGCAGCCGGCAATGGGCATGTAGCCCATGGCATAGCAGCGCTGCTTGAGCCGCATGATCATATGCGCCCCCACGCCCTGACAGCGCAAGTCGGGGTGTGTAAACATGCCGATCGCCGCCGTCGTCGGCGGATGGCAGTCGTCGGTCTCGATCAGGCCGGCGCCGATGATTTCGAGGTCACTGGTGCCGGCGTGGTTTTCGAGCAAATAGAGCTTGCCCTTTTCGAGATTCGCGGCAGTCGGCGCAAAAAATTCGTCGCACAGGGCTGTCAATCGCGTCAGGTCTGCGGTCAAGGCCTGACGAAAACAGGGCGTAGCCATCCCCCGCACGGGACACTCCACCATAGCCTGATCAACGAAGAGATAGGCTTGACAGGTAACGCTTTTCTGCATATCCATGCACAACGAGAGCACAGAGGGATTACGCGTACTGACGAAGGCCGTACGCATCAACCGGCCATCAATCAAGCGCCGAAAGAGCGCCTGGGCGTGACGGGCATGCGCGTCGTCAAGATAAAACTGGAGCAGGCGATCTTCGCCATCGATACAGGCATAGCCGACCAGTTCCTCGCCGTGGCGAATGGCAAAATAATAGGCGCGATGCGTCTGTTCCTCCAGCCAAGGCTCCACCGGGCCCTTCAGCCCCGCGTAGTACGCCTGCTGCAAGCTATTCAGAATCATGCGGTCATCGATCAACCAGAACTCATACTCCCTATCCATAGCATTCACCCAAAAGGGTTGCGTGAACGGGCGTCAACGGACTGCTGCCGCCAAAATCCGGCGCATATCCGCTCCACCCGTTCCATATGGTTACAAGATCACCGGCTCTTCGTATTCACCCCATACCTCGCGCAGAACATCCATCATTTCCTGCAGCGTGGCATATTCATTGACTGCATCCAGAATTGGCCCCATGAGGTTCACACCCTCGCTCTGGGCGGCCTGCTTCAGCGTCGCCAGGCGGCGGCGAACGGCGCGGCTGTCGCGCGTGCGCCGCACCTCCTCCAGACGCGCCATTTGCCGCCGATACCCTTCGACATCCAACTTCAGAATGGGCACGCTGGCTGCGTCGGCTCCAACATAATCGTTGACGCCCACGATGATGCGCCGTTTGGCCTCTACCTCCCGCTGGAAGCGCACGGCCGCTTCGGTGATCTCGCGCTGGAAAAAGCCTTCCTCCAGCGCAGGCAAGAGCCCGCCCCGCTCGTCAATCTGGCGGAAGTAATCCCGGGCCTGGCGCTCGACCTCGTCGGTCAACGCTTCAACGAAATAGGAGCCGCCCAGCGGGTCGACCGTGTTCGTCACCCCGCTTTCGTGGGCGATAATCTGCTGGGTGCGCAGCGCCACCGTCACGGCCTCTTCCGAGGGCAGTGCCAGCGCTTCGTCGAGCGAGTTGGTATGGAGTGACTGGGTGCCGCCCAGCACGGCCGCCATGGCCTGGATCGCCACGCGCGCCACGTTGTTGAGCGGCTGCTGCGCGGTCAGGCTCACGCCTGCGGTCTGGGTGTGGAAGCGCATGAGCCATGCCCGCGGATTCTGCGCGCCAAAGGTCTCGCGCATCTCCGTCGCCCAGATGCGGCGCGCGGCGCGATACTTGGCGATCTCCTCAAAGAAGTCGTTGTGTGCATTAAAAAAGAACGAAATACGTGGCGCAAAGCCGTCTACATCAAGCCCGCGCTCGACCGCCCAGCGCACATATTCCAACCCGTCCGCCAGGGTGAAGGCCGCTTCCTGCACGGCGGTCGAACCCGCTTCGCGGATGTGGTAGCCAGAGACCGAAATCGGATTCCAGCGCGGCATCTCCTGGGCGCTGAATTCGACTGTGTCGGTAACCAGACGCATGGAAGGTTTGGGCGGAAAAATGAACTCTTTCTGCGCAATGTACTCCTTGAGAATGTCGTTTTGCAGCGTACCGCCCAGCCGTTGCCGCGCTACGCCCCGCTTCTCGGCGGCCGCGATGTACATGGCCCAGATAATCGCGGCCGGGCTGTTGATGGTCATGGAGGTGGTGATGTGGGCCAAGGGAAGCTGATCGAACAGGATCTCCATATCACGCAGGCTGGAGACGGCCACGCCACAGAGGCCAAATTCGCCCTCCGCTTCGGGCGCGTCCGTATCGTACCCGTAGAGCGTGGGCATGTCGAAGGCGACAGAGAGGCCCGTCTGACCCTGGTCGAGAAGATACTTGAAGCGTGCATTGGTCTCCTCGGCCGTGCCAAAACCGGCAAACATGCGCATCGTCCACAGGCGGCCCCGCTGGCCGGTGGCATGGATGCCGCGCGTAAAGGGATACTCGCCCGGCAAGCCCTGGTCGTGGGCATAGTCGGTGTCCGCCACATCCGCGGGGGTATAGATCCCTGCGACGGGCATGCCGGACAGCGTGCTGAATTCGTCGTAGCGTTCCGGAAAGCGGTCGACGCCCTGCTGGCGCGTCGTCTGCCAACGAGCAAGATCATCGTCTAACTCGTTGAGCGCGTTCCGATCGTATAGGGGCATGGTATTCCTCCGCGGGTGCACGGCAAGATAGGCGGGGTGCTGATTCCATTGTAGCAGAGGCGTGACAATGCGTGAACTTCACCCAATAATCTTTGCGCCATGCCTTGAGATTGGGTTTAATGCACGCAGCAAACGATACGCCCGATCACCTTGAAAGGATGACGTCACCATGGCCTACAGCGTCACAATCGGCTCCACCCGTTGCCATATCCTCAGCGACGGTTTACATCAGATGGATGGCGGCGGCTTCTTTGGTTTGGTGCCCCGCATCATGTGGGAACGGGTCGTTCAACCCAATGAGTCGAACCAAGTACCGTGCGATTCGCGCTGTCTGCTGATCGAGTCAGATGCTGGATTGATCTTGGTGGATGCCGGCCAGGGTGACAAGCTAGGCGAGAAACAGCGCGGCTTTATCGGCCTTAGTCAGCGCAATGAGCGTCTGATCGGCGAGATCCGGCGGGCCGGCTTTGCACCGGAAGCGGTCGATCTTGTGCTCATGACCCATTACCATGGCGATCATATCGGCGGCGCCACCCGCTATGCGCCGGGTACTGACGCCGCAGCAGGCCAAGTGGCGCCGACCTTTCCCAACGCCCGCTACATCGGCCAGCGCATCGATCTGGCCGAGGCATCCTTCCCGAATGAGCGGACCAATGCGACCTACAGCGCCGACAACTGGCAGCCGCTCTTGGCAGCCGGTCAGCTGGAAATCATCGACGGCCCCCAGCGCCTGGCCCGCGCGGTGCGCACAGACATTGCGCCAGGCCATACGGCATCACTGCAAGCGGTCTGGGTGGAGGATGGCGGCGAGAGTCTTTGCTTCCTGGGCGATGCGTGCAGTTGGGCCGCGCACATGAACCGCCTCGCCTGGGTGCCCTCCTTCGACCTGGACCCCATGCAAAGCATCGAGACCAAGCGCCGCCTGCGTCAAGAAGCTCTCGAATCCGACGCCTTGCTCGTCTTTCAGCATGATGGACAGGTGGTCGCCGGACGCTTGACGCCGGGCAAACGCGGCCTCGAAGTCACGCCGGAGATCACCGAAGAGCCCTGGTTCGACGCCAGCGCCTGAGGTCGGCGGGGGGCAAAAGCGTTACCCCTCGCATCACAGAAAAAGCCGAATGGTCGCGAGTCGATTGCCAATTTCTCTCTGTGACCCTCCCACGGTACGCGGTGGGTCTCTACGCAATGACTAGCAAGAGACCAATGGTTCGTAGGTCACGCTGGTAGCGTGACGTCTCCCGTATAGGCGCAAGCTATCGGGGGGACCGAGACCCGTCCGGCTGGTAGCCGGACCTACTAGTCGAGTGAGAGCGCAGCTTTGATTTCGGGCAACGCGGCCTCAGCGGCCGCGCGGCCGGCGGCGAGCAGTTCGGCGGTCTGGCTAAAGTCGGCCATGCTGATGTGCGCGATGTCAGGCGAAATCTTGACGCTCACGGCAGCGTCGTCCACCTGGGCCGCGCGCACAAGCGAGTAGAGGGAGACGAAAGTCAGGTCGAGCATATTGCGCGGCTCCACAAAGTCGGTGCCTTCCGGCGGCAGCAGGTCGACAGCGATAACGTATTGCGCGCCCAGCTGACGCGAAATGGAGGCGGGCAGATTGTTGATCGCCCCACCGTCGACCAGCAAGCGCCCGTCGCGCCGCACAGGGAGAAAGATGCCCGGTACTGCGCTGCTCACGCGCATGGCTTCAGCGATATCACCCTGATTGAGGACGACAAGTTGGTTGTTGGTCACGTCGGCGGCCACGGCCGCGAACGGCAGATTGAGGCTGGTAAAGTCGATGGGGCCGCCCAGAGTATCGTGCACATAGTCGACCAGCTTATCGAGGCTAAAAAGCCCCATGGGCAGATTCATGGCCGAGAGGCTGAAGCCCGAAAGGCGCAGGGACGGCAGATTGAAGGAGCTGATCGTCGTCCAGCGTATATCGCCGATCAGCGTCCGCATCTGCACGGGCGGCACGCCTGCAGCATAAAACCCGCCCACAACCGACCCGACGCTGACGCCGACAATACTGTCGATGGGAATGCGGTGCTCATCCAGCACTTCCAGCACGCCCACGTGGGCGGCGCCGCGGGCCGCGCCGCCGCTGAGCACCAGTCCCACATGCTCGGGCGTCGGCGCATCCTCCCATAGGACTCCGTCCTCACGGTAGGGTTGATGTTGATCCAGCGTCATAAGATCCTCTCTGTCTTTGCAACCGCCCGTACTACTCTTTGCTCTGATAATGACGCATCTCTGTTCCGTGAAAGCTCTCGATCTCAATTAGATCGGCATTTTGGTCCAGCCACTCGTCCATGAGATGACGCCTGTCCCACATTTCCACTTCGCTACGCAACACCCAGATGTCGCGTGCGCCGGCAACGGCGTTGCGCATTTGCCGGTCTACGTCGGCGCGGGCTTCTTCATCAGGCAAGCCGTGATTGGTCCACAAACCGTGCGCCCACCAGCCCAAACGCGCATCGCTCTCGCCAAAAGGATCGGGACCGAAATCACTGCTGTAGTAGCGATAGGCGTACTCCATATGGGGAATCTGCAGGATCAGCAACTCATTGTTGGGATCGCGCGGCCCGGCAATGGTCGTGACTGCGCTGCGCAGATCGTACTTGAGCGTGGTCGTCTTCTGCTCCCACCCTGCATAGAGCCAGAAGCCGGCGATGTAGGCAACCAATAGCGCCGTCAGCGGAACACGCAAGCGGCCGCCATTCATCCACACGAGCTGGACACCCAGCGCCACAATCAGCATCGCTGCCGGTGCGATCCAGATGATATAACGCACGGTGAAGATTGGCTCGCGCAGGCTCATGAGGTAGATGAACATGATGGGCGCCAGCAACCAGCTCACGGCAAGCGCGTGGCGACGCCAGGCGCCCAAGGCCGGCAGTTCATCCGGCTCGGGCCGGCCGATCTCCAGCCAGCCCAAAAAGAAGCCGGCCAGCCCCACGAAGTAGAGGGGCGCCAGCCAAAGTCCGTCCCCCTCGGGCATGAAACCCCGTGCGTGACTCATGAGAATGCGTTCGAGCATGGCGAGCGGCGGCGTGCGTTGAAAACCGGTCTGTTGTTCCGGGATCATGAGCATGTCCCACTGCCAGACGACCATGGGCAAATAGGGCAGGGTAAGGCCTGTCAAGGCCAAGCCATAGCCGCGCCAGTGTGCTCTACTCTGAGGCCAGGCGATGAAGAACCAGAGGATGTGCAGGGGAATCAGGAGAATCATCAGCAGGTGCGTGTACATGGCGACCGTCATCGTCGCAAAATAGAGCAACCACGGTCGCCACCCGCCCCGGCCGATGCCGTCCAACCAAAACCAGGTCGCCAGCAGCGCCAAGAACGTAATGAGGGCATACATCTTGCCCTCCTGCGCATACCAGAGCTGGTAAGGATTGACCGCCAGGAAAAGCGCCGCCATCAAGGGCGGCAGCTCTCGGTCTAGTGGCAGGCGACCGCTCGAGCTACTTTGATCTGTTTCGCCCTCCACGATCGCCGTGCTGTAAGAAATCTTGCCCGAAATCAGACGGCGTCCGACCTGCCAGATCAGTGGAATGGCGGCAACACCCAGAAGCGCTGACGGGTAGCGCAACGCAAACTCGCTCGTTCCAACAGCTTGGAGCCAGGGGCGCAGGCTGAGAAAGTAGAGCACGCCATTCTGGCCCGGCTGGACGGCCATTGCCAGCGTCTCTGTTAGATTGCGCAGGGCAAAAAAGATGGCATCGACCTCATCACGCCAGAGGCTCTGGGCCGTAAGCGCGTGCACCCGCCAGCCAAAGCCGGCAAGGGTCAGCGCCAGCAGGAGCAGACGGCGAAACGCGGATGAAAAGGTGTCTGAAGCCATGGGATCGTCAGTCAAAGCGATGCTGAGCCACGGCTCAGGGCAGGGACGACGGCCAATTGTCGTCCGCACCCGGCCCATCATCCAGCCGGTCATCCCCATCGGCTGCCGGCGGCGGAGGCATGATCGGCGGCAAAAGCTCATCTTCGGCGTCGAAGAGCGTGAACGGGTCATCCGGCTCCTGCCGCATGCTCAGCCCGGCAACAATGCCGGCGGCGGCAAAGAAGATGATCGAACCGACAATAAACCAGAGCAGGAACGCGGCGCGCACGGTCGATTGCCAAATGCGCCCAAAGAGCGCCAGCTGACTCGGCAGGGACGTTGGTGTCGGCGTGGGCGACTCGATCGCACGCTGGGTGGGCGACGGCGTGCTGGTGACGACGATAAACGTTTCATCACCGTCCGTCACGTTGGTGGCGGTAGCATCGGCCAGGGCAACGCTGTCAACTGAAGGCGGCAGGGGCGACGTAGGCTGCGGTTGCAGACCCGGATTGGCGACGCCGATGTCGGGCGTTGCCGTCGGCGGGGCGGCAACCGCCGTGGCCGTCTGGGCGTCGAAAATCATCTGGGCCGTGGCCGTGGCGTTAAATGCACCGGCGGCGATAGCCTGGGCCGTTGCCGTCTGTTCCAGGAGCGTGGGCGGATCCTGTTCGGGACCGGGCTGGGAAATCACCGGCGGCGATGTCGGCGTGGACGTCACAGTTGTCAGAATCATGACGGGAACGGTTGTCGGCGAAGGAGTAGGCGTTCCCGGGGTTGGCGTGACGGTCGGTGTGGGCGAACTGGGCGTCCAGGTTGGCGTAGGTGTGGGTGTCGTCGTGGAGCGAGTGCCTATGGCGGTTGGCTGGCCAATAGCTGTAGGTGCAGGCGTGGGGGTGGCGGCGTAGGGCTGCACGGAAAAGGTAGCGCTCTCAAACACACTTGCCGAGCGATGCGTGTAGAGTCCCAAGTACGGTTGGAACACTCTCTTGGTGGGAAAGGTCACGTTGCTTGCCCAGACATTGGTCTGAGTTTGATCCGATCCAGCCGTGACAGGCTGTGTAAGCGAAATCGTAAACGAGTTGCCCGAAACGCGGATATTGAGATTGCGGATGAGGCCATCATTGATATTCGTGCGTGCGCCTGACTGAGACACGCGCACGAGTTCCAGCTCATCATCATCGTTTTCTTCAAAATAGCCCCAAAAAAGATTGGTCAGGTCGGGGGTATCGTCTAGCTGCCGAAACGCAACAACATAGGCATCACGCAGTGAGCGGGTGGGTGCATTAAATATTACGCCACCGCCGTTGTCGCCGCTAAGATAGCGAAAATCGACCGAGATTTCATAATCGCCAAAGAGCAAATATTCGTAAAACGTAAATGCGTTGCTAAAGCCGGCATCCTCCTGAACAAAGCCATCGCTGGTGAACTGCCAGTTGCCTTGGCGTGAGATGAGCCACTCCTCCTGCTCAGCATTGGTCAAGTTGGCAAAGGTAAAGGAGCGCCCATTGCCGGGCAGTACGTCGCCCGGTGGCGTTACATCGGGCGTGATGGTCAGCGTGGGCGTGGGCGTGATGGTTGGCGGTGTCTCAAAGGGTGGCGGCGTTGGCGTATCGGTAGCCGGTGCGGGCGTGGCGGTGGGGACCGTGCGATTGGTTACGCTGATATCTGCTTGGGTGAATTTTACCCGGGACTGCGTAGCATAAAGCGCCACATAGGGCTGGGCCACCCGGCCGTCCGGCAGAATTGTCTCTGTCAGCAGTTCAAGTGGCGCTGCGCCGGGCTGTTCGATCGCCAAAGAATAGGTGTTGCTGCGCACGCGTACGATCAACGTGCGTGGAACACCGTCATTCGCGGGCGGGATCGCCACGTAGTCACCCAATAAGTTGAACGCGCCGCTTTGATCAAAAGTACCCCAGTGAACAAGAGAGCCATCAGGCATGTTCGGGCTATAGGCGAAAAGCATAGCGCCATTAACGGTGCCTTTGTTGGGCGCATTGAAGAGCAGGCCGCCCCCCATGATGCCCGCTTCGTAGTTTAGCTCAACGGCAAATTCATAGTCGCCGTCGATCTGGCCTTCGTAATAGCTGAAGTGATCGGCGCTGTCCTCTGTCTGCTGGACGTAGCCATTTTCAAAGACCCAGTTGTCGGGATCATCAGGCTCCCATGGCGCGATGTACGCTTCATTTTGAAAAAAGAAGCGATACGGCTCTTGTCGTGGCGACAAATTGCCGGCGGGCACATCGTCATCTTGGGACAACACATCGGCCAGGAGGCCATCAGAGATGCGGAGTCCGCCCAAGCCAAGCAGACCCCAGCAGAGCGCAAGCAGACCAAGCGTGCGCAAGACAGTACTGCGTTTCATGATCGCCACCAGGCAGCTAGACTCACGGCCACGAGCATGAAGAGCAGCGTTACCAACACGACAGGCAAGATCAGCTGGCTGCGCGCCAGAAAACTGCCCAACCCAAGAGCGCTGGATTCATCGACCAACAATTCGGTGACAGGATTCAGGGGTGAAATGAGCGGCGAAGCTTGCGCCTGCAGCAGAGAGCGCTGTCCCGGTACGACTGAAGCTGTACGCCAGGCAAGGGCGATGGCCGCGCCCAAAAGGCCGGTCAGCAGGCCGCGCCGGAGCATCAGATAGATTTGGCTTCTTTCCAGATTCTGCAACGGTCTCATCCTATTGTCGCAGGGTCACATCGCCGGCCGCGATGGTGGTCTGTACGCCATCCGTTTGCTCGATAACCAGGCTACCGTCGGGCAATACGTCGACGGCTACGCCGGCGGCTAGGCGCGTGCCGTCCGGCTGCGAAACGATTACGTCCTGCCCCAATGTTTGCAGCAGCGTGCGCCAGCGGACAAAGAGCGCGCGGCCACCGGTGCACGCATCCGTGAGCCACCCCCCCAGATGATGACAGAGCGCAATGAGCAACGCAGTCCGGTCGATCGTGCGCCCGGTCGCCAGGCAAACGCTGGTTGGCGCCAGCATGCCGGCAGATGGTTCAGGCAGCTGTCCGACAGCTTGATTGACGTTGATGCCGATCCCAAGCAAGACGCCCGTCAGCGTCTGTGCACGCAGCGATGATTCAGCCAGGATGCCGGCCACCTTCTCCGCCCCGCTTTCACCGATGATCAACACGTCATTGGGCCACTTGAGCGCAAGCCGCGTGCGCAAGTCGGGCGCCAGGTCAGCGATTGCCTCTGTGACGGCAACACCTGCCAACATGGGGGCCAGGCCGAGCGGCGCCGGCAGATTTGGCGCCTTCAGCACCGTTGTCGATAGCAAACCCGTGCCAAATGGCGCCTCCCACCTACGCGCCAGACGTCCTTTGCCTGCGCTTTGTTCCTCCGTCACACAGACGACGCCCGAGGCATATTCGGGCGTCTCCAGCGCACGACGGGCCGGGGTCATGGTGCTGGCGACGCGGGGCGCGTACAGCAGCGTGTGCCCGACCGGCCAGTCTGCCATGGTTTGACGGGCATGGTCGATATCAAGCGGCAAGGTTTTACTCATAGGAGAAAGCGTACTCGAGCCAGGGTAATTGGTCAAACAGAGGGGACGGACGCCGCAATTGCAGCCACCCGACAATGGGCCGCTGAAAAGGGCGGATAGAGCAGATCAATCCCGATAAAACCTGGCCGAATCCGTCCCATCCGCGGCTGCCCGCAGTCTATCCTGCACAAATTGCGCGTTGCGCAGACGGAGGGTGCGCGCTTGCCGTTCAAGGCCTGATGCCGCTACACTGTTCCTACATCCAACCCGCGTAGTTGCATTGAAAGGAAACTTTGCCATGGCACTGCCCAGCCGGGATGAAGCCGTCGTCTTGCTAAATGAGTGGGTCGAGTCGGAGAGCCTGCGTCGTCACATGCTGGCCGTTGAGGCCTCGATGCGCGCATATGCCCAGTACTATGGGGAAGATGAGGAGCTCTGGGGCATCACAGGCTTACTCCATGACATGGACTACGAACGTTTTTCCGACATGGACGACACGGAAAACGGTCATCCGCGTACGTCGCTGCGCCTCTTTCGCGAGCAAGAGTACCCCGATGAACTGATTCATGCCGTCGAAGCCCATGCGACCTTCCTGGGCGTGCCCGCCGAATCGCGCCTGGACAAGGCACTCTTGGCGTGCGACGAGCTAACGGGGCTGATCCTGGCCTGCGCCTACGTGCGCCCGGATCGCGATCTGCGCAACGTCAAGCTCAAGTCGGTCAAGAAAAAGTGGAAGGACAAGGCCTTCACCGCGGCCATCAATCGCCCGGAAAACCTGGAATTCATCGAAGACCTTGGCGAACCGTTCGACGAACATCTCCAGCGCGTGCTCTCCGCCATGCAGGAGATAGCCCCGGCCCTCGGCGTAGCCGGCACAGAGAGCTAACGCTCGGCGACACCGGGCGGGCGGCAATCCACAATCCGCATTCCAAAATCCGCAATCAATACCCCTGCCACCAATCCTTGCGCGCGCGGGGGTCCATAAACTGGCCGGTATCGCGTATCGCAACTTTGATTTGCGTGCTCAAAAGGGCGCCAAGCGGTTCGTCGTTATCCAGGCCCGGTAGCTGGCCGCGACCGGCGGCATTGAGTTCATTGTAGAAGGCGACCAGCGACGGCTCCACTGCCAGATCTTCCAGATGAACAATGTAGCCGCACGCGGCCGAGTCGTGGCGGGTGTAGGCCAGCGTGATGCGCGTGGCTTCGGCATAGAGGACGAGCGCCTTGTGGTTCTCGCCGTCGATACGCGGGCCGCGACGAGGGATGGTCACCGTTTCTCCGGGTTCTCCGGTCAACGCGAGCAAGGTCGCCGGCCATGTGCTAAGCAGCGGGCCCCGGCAGCCATCAGGCCCGCAGCCCCAATCCCAATCGTATATCTGATAGGCTGCCGCAAAGGTCGGCAGGCGTCCGTCCGCGAAGAGGCCGGGTAATTGGGGGGCGTCCGCGTCAGTAGCCCCGTTGTAATCGACCAGGGCCAGCGGTGCGTCAGCGACTTCGTAGCCGCGCAGCGCCAGGTTGAGATCAGCGTGGATCGCGGCGGGTCGTCCATCAGCCCGGCAGGAACCGGAATTATCAACCGTGACTGCGTCATATTCGATAGGCGGGCGCTGGATCGGCCCATTATTGAGCACAATGGGCAGAAAGGTGACGGGGGCCGGCAGCGTGCCGCCCGATTGTGCATCCAGCGGTTCTACCAACCAGGCCAGCAGGCAGAAGGTGAGCAAGGCGGCAAGGCCTAGCAGCATCGCGCTGCGGCGCAACTGATAACGAGAAAGCATCATGGTGGGTACTCCGTGAGTTGAAACCAGCAACTGAGTTGAAACCAGCAACTGTAGATCAGTGGCGGGTGGATTGGCTTTTGCCGTGGGTCTCTACCAGAGGTTCGGGCAGCGGATCGGGGATGACTTCGGGAAAGGCCTCGCGCCACGCTTCGCCGGTGCCGGGGGGCGGCTCTACGCCGCGCAGGAGGCTGGCGCCCCCCAACGCCAGACCGATCAGCCCCAGCAGAACGTCCCGGGCGCGGATGAGCAGGGCCAGGCTGATACCTGCGGCAGCGCCGACGCCCAACAGTTCCATGGCCATGACCAGGCTGGCCTCCAGCGCGCCGAGGCCGGCAGGCAGCGGCAGCAGAATCGCCAGCCGCATGGCCAGCAGCGCGGCCAGCGCCTCGCCGGGTGTAATCCCGATGCCCAGCACATAGGTTGCCAGCCAAAATTCGCCAATCATGGCCACCCATGCCAGCAGGGAGACAATCAGCGCTGCGGCGATCGCTCCTGGCCGGGTGCGGCACAAAATCGCGGCAGCGTCTTCACTGCGTGATACGCGTTCAATAGCAGTGGCGAGACGCGGTGAGGGGCGCCTCGCATACCACCAGGCCAGCGGGCTGGAGAGGGGATGGCGCCCGGACCAAATCGCAATCAACAGTCCGGTGGGCACCGCCAGCAATAACACGGCATAGGCGACTACCGAAAGTCCCGAGGCGTCGGACAACAGACCGAGTTGCGCGACGTAAATCGCGGCAGCTACTAAAAAGGCGAAGTTGACCAGTAACTCCAACGTCTTGTCCAGAGCAACGGCGATTACAGCAGCCTCGACCGGCGCATTGTCGCGCTTGACGGGCAGATAGACCTGGAGCGGTTCGCCGCCGAAGTGCGGCCCGGGTGTGAAGTAGCTGACCCCAAAGGCAGCCAGGCGATAGCTGAGCAGCCGATGCAGCGGCAGACTTACGCCCTGGACGCGCAAAAAGATATACCAGCGCATGGTGAGAAGGATGAGGACCAATCCATTGGCGACAACAAGCAGAAGCAGGTCAACCACTGTAAGTTGGGAAAAGGCCGCCCGTACGTCGCTCCAGTCAACGCTACCCAGCGCCCACCAGAGCAGTAGCAGGCCAATGACGATCGTCAAGATGCCTTTCCAATTGCGATGCAGCCAGGATTTCATGGGGAAGTTAGCACGCTTTCATCATTTTCGGCAACAGATTTTTCTCCCGCTCTGGTGTACCAGAGCCGATCTTCCCCTCGCCATAGAGAGCCATACCCGCCGCCCAGTTGCATAATCAAAATCGCACTCAACTCGAGTAGGCCATTCGATATCCAGGCAAAGCCGGCCAGCTGTTGGTCCAGAAGCGCCAGAATAAGGAGCAGCAGCGCGCCAAATCTGGGAAGGATTCCTAACAACGTCATGGTCGCGCCGAGTACGGCTATCCCAACCACAAGCCAAGGCCACACGACAAGATTCGCAGGATCATAAGCCGGCGTTGTGGCGGCGGACAGCCAGTTCTGGAAGCGAGGCGTCTCACGCGCCAGCATCAGCCAGGTCAGCCACACGCTCAAGAGGCGCAGCAGCAGGGGCAGCCAGCCCTGAAGCGCCTTCTTGATCAGCGCCCGCGTCCGTTGATACGCGTCTGAGGCCGGGTCCACCGCACCGCTCACCACAAACCAGTCCCGAGCAAAGCTAAGAAAGAGCTGGCCGCCCAGTACCACGGCGGCGATGGTAGTCGTCGGGGGGGCGAAGATCGGCCAGAGCACAACACTGAGGAACGCCATCTGCGCCGCGGCCGCGGCGCGACGCTCCATGCTCGGTGTTAAGTCATAGACCGGCCGCCCGCGGCGCTTGAGCCAGCGTTGACCGGCCATGAAGAGTTCGTGCGAAAAGCCCAGCAGTAAATACCAGATTGGCAGTTGACCGTACCAGACGCCGAGCATGATCACCAGGAGCGCGCCCCAGGCATCAAGCGAAATATCCAGCGTCTCGCCCAACTTGGTCGTATGATTGGTGATTCGGGCTAGATAGCCGTCTATCCCATCAAGCAGCACGGCAAACATATATAGTGCTGCGGGCAGCCACCCCAACCATCCCATGGGCCACGGCGAGCCAAAAAAGCCACCGGCCGCGGCCATAAACCAGCCACGTATGAGCGTCGTCCAGTTGCCGTAGCCAAGGTGGGGATAGAGGTGCAACTGATCACGCGGATGGTTCTCATCCAGATGATGCCAGAGCAGCCAGAGCGGGCGCAGAGAGAAGAGGACAGTCAGGATTAGCCAACGGAAAGCGTATGACGGGGACCAGACCATGCGCAGCAACACAAACAGGGCCAGGCTCGCCACCGCATAGCCAAGGGCAATGCGAAGCCAATGCCGGCGCAGTGAGATGAGCGCATCGCGGTTATGACTGGGCAGCAGTGAGTTTGCGGATGGGAGGGATGATGTCATTCAGGTTTGCTTACTTTCGCAAATCAGAACCGCCCAGGGCAAGCAACGCCTGGGCGACACGACGCAAGCACCCGTCTATATCCTGTTCGATGGCTGCGGGTGCCACATGCAGCATCTCCCATCGCTCAGGCAACGAAACCGGCCGCGTCTCTGCAGTACGGTCATCTTCCTGACAGCGGATGCCAAGATAGCCGCCGCGGGCGCGGAGCGTCATGTCAACTGGCCAACCGTTGGCAATGCGGTTGGGCAATGGTCGCAACTGCTCATCACGCAGCGCATGCCAGAGCCGCTCAAAGGGGTCCTGCTGATAAAACAGATCGCGCACGTCCTGCGCAGTCAGGAGTCTGTCGAGCGTGGTATGGATAAAAGTTAGTCGTCGCAAGGTCGCTGATGGCACCGGCTGCGCCAAACGTTCGAGCGGGCCGATGTCAATCCGAAAATAAAAATCACCCGCCCTGGCGTGGTTGGCCTCATCCGGCAGGAGCTCGCCGCGGGTTAGCAGTCGATAGCGCTGGGTCGGCGCAAAGTAGGTCACACTTTGGGCTTCAGGCTCTCCCGCAAAGGCGCCGGTCTGATAGAAAGCGAGATAATCAGCGCCAATCCGACGGGGTGCACGGCGTTGCGGAATCCGATACCAGCCCTCCTCCCGAACACGGCAAAGATCGGCATGGTTATTGAGGACGGCCACGAGCACGGTGCGTCGTCGGGCCTCAGCATCAGCATACGGCATGGGGGATCTGTCCGTTTCTGAGTTGAGTACTGCACGGTTGAGTTGATGCAGAAACTATAGCCTAGCTCCGGCATTCGGACAAACGCGCGCATCCGGGGACAGCCGAATAAAAGTTAGGCGAAATGGGCCGCGGATAACGCGGATAGGCCGGATTACTGCAGATTTCTTTTTTCAGGATGAACAGTGCGTATTCGTTGTTTGAGCTGCATTCGCGGTCGCATCAGGCCGTCCCGGCGCTAATTTGACTTGGCGGCGGGGCCGCGTTATACCAAAGAGACCGCGCTCATCGATTCAGCAAAGGCCAATGTGCTCCATGACGACCCAACCCGCGCAAGAGAAAGTAGCACTGCCCGAAGAGCACACGAGCGCAGACTCGGACGGCTTCCAAACCGAACAAGTCGCAACGGTGGCCGGCGGCCACTTTATGCATGATACCTTTTCGGCTTTCCTGCCGCCGCTGCTTAACGCCATCAAGGAGAGTCTGGACGCCACGTACACAGCAGCCGGCGCATTGGTAATCTTCACATGGTTGCCCAGCCTGCTCAATCCCTTTATCGGCTACTTGGCGGATCGCATGAGTCTGCGCTACTTCGTCATTCTGGCGCCGGCCGCGACCGCGACGCTCATGAGCAGCATGGGGCTGGTCAACAGTTACTTCGCGCTCTCACTGTTGCTCTTGGCCGCGGGCGTCAGCATGGCCGCGTTCCATGCCCCCGCGCCTGCCATGGTTGCGCGCACATCGGGTAGTCGCGTCGGCAAGGGCATGAGTTTCTTCATGGCCAGCGGTGAGTTGGGCCGCACGGTCGGGCCCGTGGTGGTGGCCGGCGCCGTCCTCTGGTGGGGCCTCGATGGCGTGTGGCGGCTCGCTCCGATTGGGTGGCTGACCTCCGGCGTCCTCTACTGGCGGCTGCACGACGTTAAGGCCAGTCCAGATGCAGAGCCGCCCTCTTTGCTCGGCATGATTCCACGTATGCGCGAAGTCTTCCCGGTACTGGTCTGGATCATGCTGCCCAAGTCGCTCATGCTGGTGGCGCTGGCGGTCTTTCTGCCCACCTATATGGACGCAGTGCAGGGCGAAGGACTCTTTATTTCGGCCATGGCTTTGACCATTCTGGAAGGTGCAGGCGTGGTAGGCGCGCTGCTCACCGGCACGGTGAGCGACCGTATCGGGCGCGGCAGCATGCTTTTCATCGTTCTGGTTATCGCGCCGATTTTGCTCATGGTCTTTCTCTTTGGGCCGAGTTGGCTGGTCGTTCCGGCGTTGATTGGTTTGGGGTTGACGGCCATCTCGCCTACGCCGGTGATGTTGGCCATCGTGCAGGATCAATTTCCCAACAATCGGGCGTCGGCCAATGGCATCTTCATGTTCCTCAACTTCATCGTACGCGCCATCGCCATTGCCCTGGTCGGCCTGATGGCAGATCGCATCGGCCTCACCCAGGCCTTCATGGTGAGTGGCCTGCTCGCCGTATTTAGCATTCCAGCCGTCTTTTACCTCCCGGAAGAGAACAAGGAGACCCAATGAGCCCTTTTCGCATCGAGTCATTGCTGGCAGCGCGGCTCTTTTTGGAGCCGCGATTGGTTGGCGAGCGGCTCTACTTCATCAGCGATCTCTCGGGAAGGCTGAGTCTCTACGTCATGGACGTGGGCGGCAGCGTACCCGAGCCTCTACTCCCGCCCGATATTGCCCTGCAAAATCCTCATCATCTTAGCGGTGAGCCATTCGCTGTGCTGCCCGAGCTAGATAAAATCATCGTACTCATCGACCAGGACGGGGACGAGAATTATCAGCCCATGTCTATCCCTCTGAATGGCGGCCTGCCGGAACCGATCTTCGGCGACCACCTGGCCGGCTGTCAGGTGACGTGCTCGAATGTTGACGTCGACCGTAACTTGGCCGTACTCACGGTCGACCGGCGCACAACGTCCATTTACGACGCCTATCTGGCGAATCTGGCGACCGGCGAGCTAACGCCGCTGGGGAGCAGCGCATACGGCAACTATGGAATGGCGGTCTCTTCGGAATATGACGAAATCATCCTGGCTGATTTTTATACAGCCGGCGACACGGTGCTCTACCGCTGGCAGCAGGGCGATGCCGCGCGCACGCCGCTGCTGGGCAAGCCGCTCGACCAGCGTGGACCTGACGAGGCGATTCCGCTCAGCGGCTTTGCGGCGAGCGAGTTCACAACGTCCGGCAATCTCCTGCTGGTGACGTCACTCTTTCAGGACACCTTCGGCCTGGGCCTGGCCGACATCACCGCTTCCGGGACGGTCTTCCCGGTAGAGATCATGGGTACGGTGCACGCCGGCGTGGGCGAGTTGGAGCAGGTGGAGGCTTGCGGTGATGATTGCTATCTGCTCACTTACAACATTGACGGCACGTCCTGGGCCTACGCTGGGCGCCTCGAAGAAGCTGAGCGGCGCTTTGTGATCGAAGAGGTGATAGTCGGTCGCGGTGAATTGGCCAACGGTGTCCTGGAGTCACTTGAGTACGACCGTGCCAGTGGCCGTTACGCGCTTTCATTTTCTACCGCGACCACCCCCGCGCAGATCTACGTTGTCGACGGCGCTTCGGTTCATGCGCAGACGCGTGAACGCCTGCTGGGCATTGCACCATCCAGCCTGGCGCCGGGCGAAGATGCTTCCTATATCAGTCACGACGGGCTGCGCATTTCGGCCCGTCTCTATTTGCCTGCAACACAGTTGAGCCATACCGGGCCGCGCCCCGTCATCTTCTATATCCACGGCGGTCCCCAGAGTCAGGAGCGACCCGACTTCACCTGGTTTTCTATGCCGCTCATCCAATTCCTGACCCTCAACGGCTTTGCGGTCTTTGTACCCAACGTGCGTGGCAGCACGGGCTACGGCATGGCCTATATGAAAGAGATCGATCGCGACTGGGGCGGCGCGGATCGGTTGGATCATGTGATGGCCTTTGAGCACCTGCGCAACGACCCGCGACTCGATCTCGATCGCGCAGGCGTCATGGGACGCTCATACGGCGGGTACATGACGCTGACGCAGGTTGGCCGCCATCCCGAGTTGTGGCGTGCGGCGGTTGATATGTTTGGTCCCTATGATCTCTTCACGTTCCTCGAACGCATCCCAGAGACGTGGAAGCCCTACTTCCACATGGCGTTGGGCCACCCCGAACAGGACGCGGCCTTCCTGACCGAACGTTCGCCCAGCACCCACTTGCCTAACCTGGCCTGCCCCCTGCTGGTCATTCAGGGCGCCAACGATCCGCGCGTCGTCGAGCTAGAGTCGGCTGACCTTGTGGCCCAGCTACAGCGGGAGGGAAAGGATGTCGATTATCTGGTCTTTGAAGATGAGGGGCATGACGTGCTGAAGTACAAGAACAAGGTAATTTGCTACAACGCGATTACTGACTTCTTTATCCGTTATCTGCAGCCATAGACGCGCAAAGCCGCCGGCTTCAGCCTGAACAAAGCGGATACCGGCGGCCATAATAACGAATGACAGGTCGTTGCCTATGGCTGGCTTAATTCCGGGAAAATCAAATCCGTTACGGTAACTCCTTCAGCGGTCTCAGCAACCACCCACGCGGGACTGGCATAATAAGCCAGCGCATCACTCTCGGCGCTACAGGTTATCGTCTCGTCCGGCGCCAACGTCGTCTGCGGACAGGTCACGGTCACGTCGGGCCCCGCTACCAGGCGCACGCTTTGTAGGGCTACCGGCCCCGGATTGGTCACGCCATATTGCCACGAATACGTAGGTTCGATCTCCACAACAATAGAACCTTCCGCCTGGATGGGCTCTTCGATCGAAGCGAGAAAACCAAGAAAACCAATGCTCGCCCCTAGCTGGTTCGTATCTGGACCTGGCGGCAATTCAGGACGGTTGGCCGACTCTACCTGCACACAGATCCACTCGTCACCCGGATTCACCGCGACATCGCGAAGCACGTATTCATCCCACTCCAAACCATTGGCATCGGAAAAGGGCCAGTCGATGCCGTTGCCGGTCCGGTCGCCGTCCAGCGGTCCGTCGACCTCAATGCCAATACCGTCAAACGCTGGACTGAGTGGCGGATTGGCCGGCAGATTGATTAAACCAACATCCTCGGTCCACGTGCCACCTTCATTCGTGAGGTCAACGTAGGGCTCGTTGCCCACCAATCCCCAGAGGCCATTCGGCCGAAAGTCGTCCGTGATGCCGCCAATGACAAATGCCAGCGAGACTTGACGCTCGTAGGTCACTAGATCCAAGGCAAGGCACTGGACGTCACTATTGGGGCCCAGTAACGGCAGGTCGCCCCAGCGAAAATGGAGGCCGTCGTTGCCAAGCTTGACAACGATGCGGCGCAGGCTGTCTAGCGTCGGATCCTCATAGACGGCGAGCAAGCTAAAGCCCCAATTCTCTTCTTGATTCGTGTCCGACCGAATGATCTCCATATCGGAAATGGTATAGGTGTGAACGCCCGTCTCGACGATACCCAACTCTGTGATGTCAGCGGCATAGACGCTTAACTCGCCGCCGCAACAGCCCCATGTGGGGGATGGAGAATTGTCATTGTTCCACGTGTAGTCGGGCGTAATCCGTACGGGCGTGCCGTCATCGCGCTGAAAGAGGACGCCGTCATTATCCCGACCAAGGCCGGCCCAGACCAGCAGCGCGGACTCAATACCCGTGTCGCCCAGATTCACGTCGTTCAACGTTGCGGTCGTTACGCCCTTCATGCCCAGACCATCCACGTAGCCCTGATATTTGCCGGCCGTTGGGGTAGTCAAGATGAGATCGAAAGGCTGATCCGGCTCGGCATCATCAGCTGCCGCAGCCCAAGTTGGAAGCATCAAAGAAATCGCTGCCGCAAGAATGAATGCCAGCGCAGTACAGCGTACCGCCCTACCATATAGACCCTTCTTCGTGTCATTCATCATTCAAAAGCCTCCCCGCATGGAGCGAGCAACTGGCTGATCGGATAGCGTCGCAAGAACCAGGCGATAGCTAGAACCGAATGGGGCCGATTTGTTCAAATGGATCCGCGCCGCTGGTAAGACCGGCATCCGTGACGCTCTTGAAGTAGATGGCAACATTCTCCTCTTCACGCAGGCAGGCAACCATCGGAAATTGGCTTAGGTTGCAGTTGAGCGTAATGACACCATCCTTCACGTTGGCAGGCGGCAAATCCGTACCGTCGCCAAAGAAACGAACCACGCCACGCAACGTATCTTCACCAAATGCATCAATCTGGCCGAGTTGCGGCGAGATCTCTGTTGGCGACATGTCGAACACGCGTGTGGGCGCTTGGGCGATCACGAATTGGTCAATCTCATACTTGATCATGCCAGACTCCTTTTCGGACAAAGGGCGGGTCCGTAGCTGTAATCAATTTCACTGCAAGGGTTAGCGCAAGCCGGCATTTTGCGGATCCTTGTAGTAGATGTAGGTGTCCTCACCGGTGCGCAGACGTTCCAGTGTTGGCTGAAACTGTACCTGATAGAAGCGCAGTTCAATGCGACCCGTCTGGTTTCTGGCCAGCGGATGCGATGTCACCAACGCCGGATCCAACAATTGGGGCAGCACGTCGGGGAAAAATGAAATCGTGCCCCGATGCTGATCATCTTTGTCAAACAGATAGATCGCACTGACGGCCATGCCCATGCTTGACTGAGAGAGCGAACGGCTCGACCAGGTACGAATCGCGTAGTGATCGATTTTGTATTCCGTCATGCGAATGACTCCTTGCAATCTCTATGAGGCGGGAAAAGACCCTGGTACAAACCGGCGTGAATACCACGCCAGAAATCCGGCGAATCTATCGCTGGGAGAAACTGTATAAGGATTCCTGCCGGGATTCACTGGCTGTCGCCTAACGGGCAATGACCGGCATGAAAATCCGTGAAGCACCAGTGGTGTATGGTGTAACCAGGCCGGCATCCACCCCGCTGACGGACGAATCCAAGCGCAGTTCCAGCACAGCCTGCGTTCGTGCTGCCCCGGTCGGCGCCAGCCCCGCGACGTCGCTGTCGAGGCGGTCGTTGTATCCTTGATCAGCCAGCGTCCACGCGGCCTGTGCAGCAGGGTGCCCCGCGGGCGCCTCAAATTCCAGCACATAGGCGCCCTGCGCAGCCTGTATGATATAGCGGCCGGCCTCATCCGTTGTGACGGCTGCCGTCGCTGGCGTCCCGTCAGCCGCATGAAGCAGTTGCACAACAATACCGGCAATCCCTGCTTCATCGGGTTCCTGCAACCCGTTAGCCGGCGCCACTGCGCTGGCAAAGTCCTGGAACACCCGGCCGCGCAGTTCGATGGCAGCCGTCGACTGCGTGAGCTGGTAATAGTAGGTCGTTGCACCCGCGATGACGGCCGTTGTCGTTCTTGCAGGCGTTTCGCAGAGCGCCTCCACGGCAACCAGGCCGGAGGCGCTGACTGCCGTGGCGATCGCGCCCGTTTCGGCTGTCCCCTCGACGCTACAGGTTGTCGATTCGCCCGCGGGCAGGGTTGTCTCGGCGCACGTTGCGGCCACAAACGCGCTGTCGCCGGTAACAGCGATCTGCTGCACATCCAGCGCGCTGACCGCCTGATCCAGCCTGTTTGTGACGATGTATTCCCAACTCAAAGCAGCGCCGGCATCGATCGGCAATCCGGGGCTGCCGGTGGCGTCTTCGCCATTGAGCAGCGCACTGATCGCCAACCCATCCGGGTAAACGAGTGGCTGGGGCAAGCAGGTATCCGTGACGGTGGCGCCTTCGCCAGTCTCGGCGCTGGCCGTCGCGGGATTCTCAAAACGCGTGAGATAGGATGGCGCTGGCAGTGTCGGCGTTGTTACGCCGTACGTCCAGGTCTCGCCCACGTTGAGCACGCCAGGATCTTCCTCATCGCCAGAGAGCAGTGCGGTGACGATATCTGCGCCAGCGTCCAGGATGACATTGAGGAGATCGACGGCTTCAGACTCGCCCGTGGGATTGGGATTGAGCACGCGGTAGAGCCAAGTGAAATCCAGATTGGCCTCCAGTGCTACGGCGGGACCAATCACCCGGCAATGGCTAGCGTCCTCGGCGGTGACCAGCAAGTCGTCGCGGTCAAAAACCAGGTCGCGCCCTTCGCCAAAGGCGACGACCGTACCGAGATTGGCGATTAGTCCCGTTTCGTCTGCGGGTCTACTCAACGTGCAGGTAATCGACTCGTCGATTGCCAGCGTGTCCTGCGGGCAGGTGATCGGCCCCTCGGGATCATCAGTCAGCGTCAGATCTTCCAGGGCCATGCCGCCCGTGTTGGTGATGACATACTCATAGTTCAACGTGCCGCCCAGGGGCACATCTGGCGCTTCTTCCGGCGTGTTGGCGTCGACTCCGTTGCAGCTTTTTACCAATGCAATTGCAGGCGTAGGGCAATAGCTTGACGGATCGAGGTCAGACATAGACGGAATGGTCACCGTGCCGATATTGGTATAGGCGGTAGCGGTAGACGTCAAGATCCCATTTTGGCTGCACACGTCGGGAACCCAGTTGTTTTCGGGCGTTCCATTGACCAGATCAAGCGCGGTACCCAGGGCCTGATAGAACCATGACTCGGCCGGCGCAAGGATATCGTCACCATCGCCTTGCTCGATGAGCACCGGATTGACGCCGGGAATATTATCGGTGACGGTGATGTCGGCTTTGGGAATGTCGATGGGCCCGATATTGGTAATCCTATAGGTCCAGGTAACCGGATCGCCCGGCGCAATAATCGGTACGCCCGCGCCATCGGGATCGTTGGCATCTTGGCCGTTGGTATACTTAATGATCTCGATTGCCGGTTCTAACACCGGCGGACAGATAATCGACTCCGTGTCGAGCAGCTGATATTGGGCATACTCGTCATTCAGGCTGGTAATTTGCCGGGCAACGCCACTGGCTGGGTCAATACGATAGACGTTGTTGAGTTGCGGGCGATAGTTGAAGCCGCTGGTCGCCAATAGAGAGCCGTCACCGGCAAAAGTCAGTCCTTCCACGTCACAAATCTTGTCGTTGTTGTGCTGGCAGGAGCGTTCGCCTGAGCCGCGCAAGATTTCGGTTTTGGTCAGAATTGTACCGTTCGTTGGGTCAATCGTAACCAGCAGATTGCCTCCGGTCCGCCCTGCACCCGCGCCGGATTCGTTCATGACGCCATAGAAGCGGGGCGCTTCTGCATCCGCTCCGACCGACGAGGTAAATTCAATGTCATCCAGATCGGTGAGCGTACCGTCGCGGCGTACGACCGCCATCTCTACGTAGTGCTTGCCCGGGCCAAAGCCATCAAGCATCAGATCGCCCGTCGCCATGTCGATTACAAAGAGCAAATCCGTCAGGCCGTCACGGCGGCGCTGCACGCCAAACATTTGCTCACTCAGTGGATCGTAGGCAATACCGTCCACATTGTTGAATTGAATACCGTCAACCTCGCCAAAGCCGTTTTCTAATTCACCGATTGGCGTGAATTCAGCCGTGGTCCAATCGAGCGTGCCGAAGTTGCGCTGGCTGACTGCATAGAGCGCCATCCCGGCGCCGTTGCGCTCCGGGACAAACTCCAGTGCTTCGATATCCGTCGGTGCGTCTACGTCGCGTCCCCCCTGCGGATCACGTGGGTCTTCTGGCAGTCGTACAGGCGTACGGATCTCGCCGATGACAGTGGGTATGCCGGTCTGCGGGTCAATTGAATACAGCTTGTCCCGCGGCACATTTGCGATGGCATAGCAGAGGTTGGGCTGTGGACCATCCTCACTTTGTGCAAGGACAGGCGCGGGAAGAATCAACCAGAGCAAGCCTATGGCTGCCAGCGCTATGCTGAATGCGATGATAGTGCGAAGATGTGGACGCGTGGCTCCATCGTTCATCATGTTTTCCTTATGCCATAAAAAGGCGCCTTCTGGATTGGAAGGAATGAGGGGGGTGTAGCAAGGCCGAATCATGAGGGGTGCACCGAAAGGGATCCTCGGCCGCGAATTTCTTCACATAATAGATCATTTCTAACACAAAAACAAGTTATTGTCAACCCACATTTTGAAATCTCATGCCGATTTCACGAATATTGCCGAAACATGAATTGCACGAATACACATCTCAACAACATAAATTGCCCCTTTTCGGTTACGAGCTTTGCCGCTACAATCCCGCTCAGACCGTGGAAGCATTGAGCGACACGGCTGCTGCAAGCGTTGATTGCCGGGGAGATGAATATGGAAGAGCGGGCAGGAATCTACGAATTCGCAAGTATCGGCGAGCTGGCAGAGACGACCACCCAACTCTTGGCGTTGGATCTTCAACATGGAGCAACGTCTGCCACGACGACAAGCCGTGGCGCAGGAGACCGCCAGGTCAAGCAGTTCGTGCTGCAGAAGGCGCGGGACTATTTGAGCGAAGTGCGTGAAGGCTTCATGCTAAGCGTTCGGACCGGTCAAGTAACCGAACGCGCAGAGCTACGCTTTCTGCTCGACCGCGTACTCACAGATTGGCGCGACTTGAGCGAAGAACTTGGCTTCGACGAAGCAGCTCCCGGCGAGCATGCCGACCAAGCGGCCGAGTTGGAGCAAGTTCGCCGCCAACTACTTGCCTTTGGCATGGCGGCCATTGCGCTCGGCCAGCTCCCGCGCCTGCCGGCCGAGCAGATCACCTTTCCCTACAGTTACGGCCAGCCGCCCACTTATGCCGATATCGATGCGCCGGCATCCCCAGGCGCCATGCTCCAGCGGATTGAAGAAGCGGCCCAGATGCTCTGGCAAGTGATGGCAGGCGATGCACGAGCATTGGTCAAACATCGCTACGGCCCGCTGCGCCGCACGTACGGCTTCTTCGAATCCAGTGCGCAGTTGGCATCACGCGAAGTGGTCCGCTTTGGTCTTAAACAAGGAAACCGCGACTTGACGCTGTTGTCATAGCAGAGTCACCCAGACGGAAGAGCAAACCGCAATGCCCGACGAGCCCGAACTACCCGCTGGAATGGAACCCTTGACCCCCGAGGAAAAGGAGGACTTCCTTCGGCGCGTGCGCGCCGAAGGCCGTTCGCTGACTTCGGCCGAGCAGTATGCACTCTTCGGTCCGCCACCGGAGCCCAAAGAGGAACCCGTGGCTGCAGAGGAAGTCGAGGAGATGGAGCCTGCAAACCTCAGTCACGATGAGATCGACAACCTGGCCGGCAACTTCTTTCCAGATCTGCCGGTGGACGTTCAGCCACCCCAACAGCGTCTCATACAGGGGGTAATCTTTGACCTCGACTTCACGTTGGCCACCCTCTCACAGCCACTCGACGAACTCATGCGCGCAGGCGCAGAATCCGCGGCTGACTACATGCGCGGCACTGGCATGGAACTACCGGATGCGGTCTATCAAGACATCGTGGATGCCCGCGTCTTCGCTGAAGAAAAGTCCGAAGAGGAACAGGAGGAGCACATTGCCGACGATGCGCTGAGCTTTCTGCTCCAGTTCATCGGCTATCCGGCCAGCAAGATGAATCCAACTGTGCTGCGTCAGGCAGTCGACATCTTCTACGCGCCCGAAATGACGGCCTGGCAGCTCAATCCAGGCGCACGCGAGATGCTGGACGAGCTTCAAGGCGCCGGCTACAAGCTGGCCTTACTCGCAAACTATAACTGTGACCGCGTCTTTCAGCGTACCGTTGACTATTTGGGTCTGCGCCCTTACTTCGACATCTGCATTTGCAGCGCCAGCGTCGAATACCGCAAGCCCGACGCGCGCTTCTTCGAGCTTGTGCTGGAACGATGGGATGCGCTGCCCTATGAAACGGTGGTGGTCGGCGACAGCCTGGCCCACGACATCCAGGGCGGTCTGGAGATCGGCGCACAGACGATCCTGGCCGACTTGGGCACAACCGCGCAGATCGCCTTTACCAACGAACAACTGGCCGCTACGGTCAAACCAGATGCGGTGATCGATGACTTGCGCCAGGCGCCGGCGCTAGTTAACGCATGGGCGCAAGGCTAGGAAGCGCTTGCGATGGTCACCCGCCCCACCTTTGCTCTCATCCTCGCCGGCGGGGCGTTCTGCCTGGTCGCGCTCCTGCTGGGACCGCTTGCCGTGCAGGCCCAATCAGAAGGCGAAGGCGCCGGCACGATCTTTCTGCCGCTCGTGCACCGGCATGGGGGCGGGCAGTCAGAACCCGCGGTAACGCCTGTCGAACCACCGGCTGCAGCCACACCAACGCCAACATCGACAGAGACGCCCGCGCCTCCCCAAACGCTCGAATGGGATCCACGGCTAGATGCGCGGGGGGCGTGGTTGGTAGAAGCGACCGTTACCCCAGGGGCAGGGTATTGGCGACTGATCAGCGCCCGCTGGTACGACAGCAGCGAATCGGCCGGCCGCCATCATGTCTTGATGGACGTGCGCAACATGGAGGGGGAACGCGTCACGGGCTTGCCGCTACTCGTCAGTTGGCCGGACGGGAGCACGTCGCTGGCTACCGAAGCCAAGCCGGGCGAGGCGTACGCGGCTGCCTTCGCCATGTTCTCCATCGCCCCCGCTTATGCCGCGCAACCCAACGATGGTGCGCCGGCAGACGCAGTCCACGGCATGGGCATGGGCGAGATCGACGATCCTTACCGCGCCCATCACACCAGCTACGGGCTAACCTGGCGCTGGACGGTCGCGGCGACAGTCACGCCTGCCGCTACGCCAAGCCCGGTTGCCTCGCCCACCGCTAACTCAACGCCGACACCAACGCCAACTTCAACACCGACGCAAAGCACAGAACCAAGTCCAACACCGACTGCGACACCGACTGCGACGCCTGCCGTTGGCTTGGTATTTGACCGGGCCGAATATGCCGGGTGCAGCGCCGACACGAACGCCACGCGCATCATGGGCACGGTCTATCGCAGTGGCCAGCCGGCTGACGGCTACCGGGTCGTCTTTAGCTGGCAGGCGGATGGCGCCCCGGTCACGCCCCCGGCGATCAGCGGGCCGACGCCGCCGGGCGCATACACCCACATCGTCAATGGGCGAGTGGGCGACTGGTGGGTCTGGATCGTGGATCAGAGTGGCATGCGCATTTCACCCATGGCCTTTTATCATTCAGACGAAGGTTGCAACATCGGCGAGGTCAACTTCTATGGGCCATGATCTTCTGCTGAGAAGAGGCAACCAATCCTAGTGCGACAATTGACGACACATCCAGTCGTTAGATCGAACGCCGATGTAGCGGATTGAGCCGATTTGCGCTGATTTTTTCTACGATTATCTGCACAGATTCGCTCAATTGGTCCAATTCATGTTCTAAAATCTCGGTACGTGCATGGCTACTGTGACAGTTTGAAATCCGCGAGGAATCCATGATGAGAGAGAGAGAGACTTCGCACGCGACAGAACCGGTTCAGCTCCCGCGCCGCTACCCGCCCGCGCCGCTGGTCGGCGTGGCCGCGGCGGTCTTCAACGACACCGGCGCGGTGCTGCTGGTGCAGCGGGGCAGGCCGCCGCGCGCGGGTCAGTGGGGTCTGCCCGGTGGCCTCCTCGACTTAGGCGAACGGCTGATTGACGGCGTATGTCGTGAGGTCAGGGAAGAATGTGCTATCGAAATCGACGTCTGCGATCTTGTGGCTGCATTCGAGCCGATCCAACATGACGACGATGGCCGCATCGAGTACCACTATGTCGTGCTCGACTACTGGGCGCGCTGCGTGTCCGGGACGGCCGTTGCCCAGGACGACGCGCAGGCGGTGGCCTGGGCCCAGCCAGACGAGCTGGAAGCTTTCGACTTGAATCCCGACACGGCAGGCGTGATCGCGACTGCGCACAGCCGCTGGCTCGAGAGTCAGCGTTGAGGCAGGGCTGCTGGCCCTAGTTCACCCCCAGGGTCTCGTGCACGGCGGCGAAGGCTGCGTCGAGAATGATGAGCGCCTCGTCGATCTGCTCTTCGGTGACGGTGAGCGCCGGTGCGATGCGCAATACGTTGCCATAGAGACCGCCCTTGCCGATGAGCAGGCCGCGCTGGCGCGCTTCTTCAAAAAGTTGATTGACGGCCTGGGGCGTCGGCTCCTTGGTTTTGCGGTCAGCCACCATCTCCACGCCCTGCATGAGCCCTTTGCCCCGCACCTCGCCAATGAGCGGATAGGTCTCCCACAGGCGATCCAACCCGGCGCGTAAACGATCACCCAGCACGGCGCTGCGGCTGGGCGGCGCTTCGTCCTCCATCACTTCGATTGTGGCCAACGACGCGGCGGTGGACACCGGGTTGCCGCCAAAGGTGCTGATGGTGAGGCCGGCGCCCTTCATTGCCTCAGCGATCTCGCTGCGCGTGATGCAGTTGGAGAGCGGGAAGCCATTGGCGATGCCCTTGGCCATGGTCATGATGTCGGGCTGGACGTCCCAGTGCTGGATGCCGAACCAGTGGCCGCCCGTACGCCCAAAGCCGGTCTGCACCTCGTCGATAATCACCAGACCGCCATGATCCCGGGCAATTTCAGCTGCGATTGTAAAGTATTCGGGCGGCGGCGTGACAAAGCCACCCACGCCCTGGATCGGCTCCATGAGGATGGCCGCAATCTTACCGCTGGTCTGGGTTTGGATGACGTCCTCCACATCCTCAGCGCAAGCCACGCCGCAGCTCGGGTATTCAAGCTTGAGCGGGCAGCGGTAGCAATAGGCATTGTGGGCGTGCTTGATGTCCGGGCTAAAGGTGGGCCCCATGCGCCAGGTCGACTGCGCCGTCAGGCTCATGGCGAGCTGGGTCTTGCCGCTGTAGCCATGACGCAGGGCGACGATCTCGCGATTGCCCGTGAAGAGCTGAGCAAGCAGCACCGCCGCCTCGTTGGCCTCGCTGCCCGAATTGTGAAAGTAGGAAGTTTCCAGGTCACCTGGTGCGATCTCGGCGATCTTTTCAGCCAGCCTGACATGATTCTCGTTGGGATAGAGGGTGGAGGAATGGATTAACTTGCCTGTCTGCTCGCGTGCGGCCTCCACCACTTTCGGATGGTTGTGGCCCACGCTCGTGGTCAGAATACCACCAAAAAAATCGAGGTACTGATTGCCGTCCGTATCCCAGACATAGAGCCCCTCGCCATGATCAAGGGGCAGCGGCTCTGTGTAATAAAGAATATGGTTGGGCCAAAGATACTGGCGTTGCTTGTCTAGAATCGTCTGGGTGTCCATCATCTCTCCTCCGAGGAGCGGGGCTGAACGTACATATCTATCATTATGAAGTTGGCTGAAGCGGACTACTACACGCAATTATAGAGGATGGCGTAAGGGCAAGCAAAGGGCCTCAACACAACGTCTCGATCCAATTTGGGCCACTTTCTTCCTTCCGTCATAATGCAGAATCATGAGCAGCGGCGCACGACGAATCGCCCACGCGGGCTTCATTCCACGCAAACCGGAAGGTCAACCGACCCGCGGCAAGACCGCACGCAATCGCCTGCGTCGAGTCGACACCTTTCTGCTGCGCTATGACCCTGGGTTGGTGCAAAGGACCACCCCTCTATTTGAGCGCGCCTACTTCGTCGACCTTGGCTATGGCGCGGAACCGTTCACGACGTTAGAGAGCGCAACGCGGCTACGCGCCCTCCATCCAGATCTGCCCGTCCTCGGCGTAGAGATCGATCTTGCCCGGGTGGAAGCAGCACGTCCCTTCGAGAGCGACGGTACGCGCTTTCGCGTTGGCGGCTTCAATCTGCCGCTCGCGGCATGGCCCGACGGCAGGCCCGAACGCGCGCGCGTTATTCGAGCCTTTAATGTCCTGCGCCAATATGACGAAGCCGACGTTGTTGACGCCTGGTGGCGCCTGGGCCAGTATGTGCTGCCGGGCGGGCTGCTCATTGAGGGCACGTCGGATCCGCTGGGCCGAGTCTGGGTGGCCAATGTGTTGCGTCGCAGGCCGGATGATGTTGCGCCCTGGCAGCATGAAGCGCTGGTCTTCAGCACCAATTTCCGCCTCCCGCTCGACCTCGCCCTTTTTCAGGCCGTTTTGCCCAAGAACTACATTCATCGCGTCATTCCCGGCGAACCGATCCACGCCTTCTTTGACGCCTGGCGCCAAGCGCTCGACGCCACTGCCGCCCACCAGACATGGGGCCGGCGTCAGTGGTTCACGGCTGCTGCCGAACAGCTGGCCCAGCGCGGCTTTGCTGTGAACACCAGACGTAAGTGGCTGCGTGACGGCTATTTGATTGTCAGGCTGCAGGGGTAGACCGGCGCCGCACGGGCCACAGCACAAGTCCGACGGCTACGGCCACCATCACCCACGAGATGACCGTCCCGGTCGTGCGGGCAGGCGTTGCGCCCATGCGGGCCTCGATGCGGTGTTCGCCCGCAGGCACGTCGATTTCGAGCGTCCCGCTGGGATCCGAGACGCGATGCTCAATCGGCGCGCCGTCGAGCGTAACCTGCCAGCCCGGAAAATAGAAGTGGTGAATGCGTACGACACCGGGAGTCTCCATAGCAACGATGCCTCCGCCACTGGAGCCGCCACTGGCCTGGCTAAGGACTGTCCCTGTGCCCTCGATGATGGCCAGCCGGGTCAGCGCATCGGTCTGACCGCGGTTGTCGTAGTAGGCGTCCGACGCATAGTCGGGCGTCATCGGTGACGATGCGAAGGGCTCTGCCACCCACTCCGTGTAGGCGATCATGTCCGGATGCTCCTGCTCGAAGCGGAAAACGGCACGCCCATCCTCTCGCCACGCTTCAATCGGCTGCAGGTCGGCGCCGACATAGCCAAAGCCGGCCAGCGCAATCAGCAAACCCAACACCAGCGCGCCCCCATATTCCCCGGTGGGAAAGGGCGCGACCAGCAGCAAATTGGCCACAGTCAGCCCGGCCAGAGCGCCGGCCACCAGGATTGCCAGCGCCAGCAAACGCCAGGGAAACTGAATAATCGACAAAGGGCCGATTGCTTCCCATAGCCATACGCTCGCTGGCGTCATCAAGAAGAGTAGCGCCAGCGTGGTCAGGGCGAAGTAGACCATGTGTGGCCGGCGCAGCAGGCGCCCCGCCGGCGCAACCAGCAGAAGATAGAGAGCGGTAATCAGCATGATCAGCGCCATCATGCCCAGTTGAAAACTCATGCCGTCATTGACGCCGGTTGGATCATCCGAGAAGCCGAATCCCCACAACGGGCTCAAAAACTGACCAAAGTAGACAAAATGGTTGCGAAAATCATAGGTGTCGGTCACATAGACTTGCTGCTGCAGGTGTTGTCCTTCCGCCAGCAGGGGCAGCAGAAAGGTCGACGTGAGCAGCAGGGCGCCAATTCCGGCGGCGCCGGCCAACAGCGTGCGTGTCGCCAGGCTGCGCCAGGCCGGTTCGGGATCCGGAACAGCGGGCGCGGCCCCTTGCGCCTCAGACCAGGCCAGTCCTAGACGGAAGAGGACGAAGGTCACCAGCAGGGGTGCAAAGGAGATCAAGGCAAAGGAATGGGTGAGCAGCGTACCGGCCAGCACCAGCATGGCCGTGCCGAGACGGCGCGTCCAGCCGGGCGCTGTGCCGCCGGCGATGAGCCGGTCAAAGGTGAGCAGCACCCAGGGGAACCAGGCCAGCAATAGCGTGTCATTCAGCGCCGCGCGCACGTAGATGTCGACCAGGTGATAGGGTGCATAGACATAGACCAGCCCGGCGACCAGCGCGGCTGCACTGACCGGGTCAATACCGTCACGCGCAGATGTCTGGCTTTCAGGCGCCTTGCGCAGCAGATGCTTGATCAGCGCATACATGCCCCAGGCGCTGGCATAGAACGCGACAGCCCACGCCAGTTTGGCCGCTGCCGTGTAGCCTGCGCCCAGTTGCACGAAGAAATTGGCCAAGTAGAAGCCAAGCGGCGCCTGGATCACAAAGGTCGGGTAGCCGTAGCCCTGGATGTGGTGCATGGCCCAGCGCGGCCACAGCGCGCCGTCAGCCAGCGACGCGTCAAACATGGCAATGTAGAAGACGCTATGGCGACCATCGTGGGCGGCGTAGAAGTAGCCGGGTGCGAGGAGGGGAATCAGCACAAAGCTGCTCAAGACGAGCAGCAGCACCAAATAGGGATCGATGCGGTTGATGAGACGACGCATTGCTTGCATGCAGCCAATTGAACCCCAAAGTGGGGCAATTGCAAAGTTATACGTCCGAACAAGGTCAGATCATACTGCGCCAGCCAGGCGTACTGGGGCCGAAATTCCGCCACTTATTGGATGGGGACGCCGGATTCCTCAACATGATGGGCGAGAAGATCATGGCGCAATACGTGGATCATGGCGTCGGGCGCAACCTGACCAACCGCGGCCACGACAGGCATCATACCGCTGCGGTCCCACCAGCGCGGCGTCAGAGCAAAGGCGGCGTGGGGCGGCAGTCCGCTCACGAGGCTCACGGGCGGCCAGCCGGCCAACTCAGGCGCAAGCATTGGGTCTTCCACATAGCGCATGCGCACGTTGTGAGTTTCGCGCTCGGCCAACACGTGCAGGCGCCAATTTGAGGCAAAGTAGAGACCGTGGACGACGGGCAGTTCCTCGACTTCCATCCACGCGCGCAGAGCCTGAGTAAAATTGGACTCAAGGCTGACGATGCGCGCCGGTTCGGTCACCCAGCGGCCCAGACGGACAAATCCCGCCATGCGCTGGGCCAAATCCCACTGCCGCTGGGTGAGCAGTTCGGCGAGCATAGCGCTCTGCACGGTCGTCGGAGACGGGCGCAAGTTATTGACGACCTCCACTTCCAGGCGGTCGCCCACCGTCTGCAGGAGATCGACAGCATACGGGGCCATCCAACGTTCGCCGGCATAGACCACCAAAGGCAATTCGCTGGGCGGAAGCCGGCGCAGCATCTCGGTGAGAGTACGGGTCAGTTGGTAGATGGGGCGGTCTGTGCTGGGTTCCAGATTATCGTAACCGCCCGTGATGACCAACACGTCAGGACGATTGGCCGAGAAAGCATGGGCCAGCTCCACAACGTCAATGGCAGCATTGAGCGCAGTCTCGCCGACGACGCGTGCCGGCGCAGCGCAGACGGTCGCCCGGGCCACAGCAACGCTGTCCTGCTCGCTCAAGCCGGCCACCCAGACGCGCAGGAGGTCGCGCGGGGTCGATGTGGCCAGGACCTGATCCAGCGGCGGCCGGCGCAGCGGGTCGCTGCTTGTAATCAAGGGCGCAAACGCCTCTTCGTCCCAGAGGGTCCGCCCCAGACGTTGGCCCAACCGGCGCAACACAACCGCCAATTGTTCGGTCAGGTTGGTGGCAGGGTCACGCTGGACACTGATCCAGCCGACCAGACGGTGATTGCCGGCAATTGGTTCTAGAAGACAGGCGCGCAGGATACGACGTTCAACGCCTAGTGCTAACATCGCAGCGGGTGCGTCAGTGGTCGGCTGAGCCGTAGCCTGTTTGATCGTACTGGCAAATGGTTCAATCATGGTTTACTCGATACGGTTCGATGCAGAGACAGTGCCGTGGGTACAGCCGTTGTAATGTCTCTACAATTGGGTCCAAATCTGTTCAGCCAGCCGCCAGAGTGCAGTCTGTTCCAGACGTACAATCAGAAATTCGAACTCGCTGATCAGCAAGCTGAGACGTGCCGTGAAGAGGCGAATGAAGAGCATGCCCGTGGCGAGCCAGAGTCCCCGCTTGCCGATCCAGGCCCAGCCGCGCAAGAGCGCGCGCAACGGAGCAGGCTGTTCTTCAATCAGACCATCGCTCCCACGCAGATGAATGATGACGCCTGTAGTCAGGAGCAGGCCAAGCATACCGGTGAGCAGGACATCCAGCGATTCGCCCCAGGCCAGCCCACTCTCCGCCGCACGCATAAATTGAGGAAACAGAGTCCCCTGTACGCCACCGATCACGCCCAAAGAGAGGGTGACGCCCAAGAATAGCGCCAATGGCAGCGCACCAAGCAGGTGCAATACGCCGCGCCAGCCTGCGTCAGACGATGCCGGGCCGCGCAGCGTTCGTTCTGCACCGGCAATGAGTAGCAGCATTCCCAGGAGCAGCGGCAACCAAATGCGCCAATCCGCCGGCGCACTCTGAAGCGGCGCAAAGAGTCGCGGTCGCAGCACCTCTTGCCAAGCCAACACAGCGGCATAGCCCAACGCCGACCCGACCAGCAGGTACTGGGCCAACCGAGCCATACCGTTGTCACCCGCCACCAGGCTAAACATCAGCAGCGAGATAACGAGCCCCATCCACAAGCCCACGGAGGCCAGTAGTTCGGGTAAAAAGAGGGAATTCATCGTCTATTCCCGCTTCCCGCGACCCAGAAGGCCGGCCAGGTTGCCCATCACGAGAATGAGTAGCAACGCCAGCTGTCCCCAGTTCTGTGCAGCCAGGCGGACGCGCAGTTGCTCCTCGACATCCAGCGACCTGGAATCACCCGTCAGCCGCGCGTAGGAATAGGCGCCGTCAAAACCGCTCACCAATCCGGACAATTGCCCACTGTCGAGGTAGGGACGCAGCAATGGATCGGCGCCGGCGCTGGTCACCGCCACGACAGGGGTTCCGTTGAGAGGCGCAACCTGCTCCAGCCAGGATTGGACATCTTCGGCGCGGGTCGCGAAGACGACGGTCAGCGCCGGCGTTTGCGCCAGGGCCGCGCGCTGCTCGGCGCTAATCGTGTCGCCGTCACCGCTGAAAGCCATAACAGGCGCCTGTGCTACCAGCGGTAGCGCAGCCACACCTCCCGGCAAGAAAATATTTTCAACGAGCAGCTGATCGGCCATTGCAAAGCGCTCGGTGGTATCGAGCATCACATCATTGGACGCATAAAAGAGCGCATCCGCCACGGCGCGCCGAGCCGTGGCCGGGCCGCCGGGCAGGAGACTGACGACGGCCAATTGGGCACGCTGATCGAGCAGGTGGCGCACGACCGGCACAGCGAGCAGGTCCATTTCACCGGCCGTGGCCGGATCATAGGCCCAGGAAACAAGTACCGCTGCATCGGGTGGCAGGCCGGCAATTGAATTATACGCCTCCTGTACGCCAGGCCACTGGCGTGGCGTTCCACTGGGCTCACGCAGCAGCAAGAAGACCGGCAGTGCGACAGCCAATCCAAGCAACCAAAAAAGCCAGGGGATGTGCAGGCTCGGTCGTTGACGACGGGTCGATAGCGTCAGCGTTTCAGCCATGGGGGCAGGCGTATCGCCCATAAGGAAACGTACTTCGCTCGCCTGCTCCGGGTTCAGGGTGACGGACGATGCGACCGTGCCGCCCGCTGTCGCATCCGGCGCCCGGCTGCTGAGATTAAGCGGTGGGAGGAGTCCCTGGAGACCGGCAATCGTACGGCTGCTTGTCGCCTGCACTGGCTCGTCGACCTGATCGAGCGCATCATCCGCGGTTTGTAGCCAGGGTTGCTCGGCCAACCACGCTTCACTGGCGGTCGCTCCTTCATCGTCTTCGCTGTCGCCCCCTTCGTCGCGCGAGATCGTCACCTCGACCTGGACGCTGTCGATCTCTGCCCCTTTGGGGATCTCCGCTGCGGGCTCCACGTTGGCGGGCAGGGGCGCTTCCTCGGCGCGCAAATCAGTGCCGCAATTGTTGCAGAAATTGGCGCCGGCCCGATTGGCCATGCCACAGTGGGGACAGATCAGCGTCGCCATGGCTAGCTCCTCCCCAGGATCGTGCGCAGGCCAACCAGCACAGCCGCCAGGCTCATGCCCAACAGCACGCCGCGCAGAGCCGCCATGACCGGCGCGTCCAGCAGCCAGGTCGTAGCGTCGACCATGGCGTCAGGTACAATCCCAGCGCCGGCCGGCAATTGGCTGACCAGCATGAGAAGCGCACCGGCCAGGAGCCAGACGCCGCCCGGTTCGCTGACGCGCAACATGCGATAGGCAGCTGCGGCCATAAAGAAGACCAGCACGGCAAAGAGTGCTGCCTGACCTGGCGCAATGAGATTGGTAAAGAGCCACTCGACCATGGGGCTGCTGGTGCCGGCTGGATTGAGGAGACCGGCGACCAAGACCGTAAAAAAGGCCGCCAGCAGAGCCAGGCTATTGCCCCAGCCGTTGGCGCCGCCCTGAACTTGACGAAGATGCACCCAGGCGACGTTGAATGCGCCCAGCAACAGTGCGAATGCACCCAAAATGACCGTCCAACTATAGAGCAGCGACGTGGTAGCCCGGAGGCTGTCGCCAAAGACCTGCGCGCGATCCAGGACGATAACAATAAAGCTGACAACCACAATCAATAACGTAACACCGCGGGCCAAACCCGGGGAAAAGTTGTCACTCATGGCATCACCGAGAGGACGATGGCAGCAAGCAGCAACATGACGGCCAACATGATTGTAGCGTAAGCCAGCCAATCCTCGCCCGGAGGCATCCCACGACCCCGACCAACCTGGGCGCGGTCGATTTCCCAGAGGGGATAGGCGCTCCACTCCGTCGCCGGGCTGGGCACAGCACGGGGCGCAAGCTGATCGACGAAGGCATTGGGCAGGCCGGCAGGCGGCTGAAGATAGGCAGCCTTGCGCAAAGAGCGGCTGCCGTCGGCGTAGAGTGTGCGCGAGGCCACGATCGTCGCCGCGTCTGCGCCACCATAGATCACTTGCAGACGCGGCGTGAGGGAAGCGATTGGTGGAGCCGGCTGATCAAGCAGCAGATCCAGCCACAACGGAGCAGTGCCGCCGGCAATCGCGGCCGGCTGGCTCAAGTCCAGACGCTGAGCGGACAGCATGCGAAGTGCCAACAGGCCCTGGGCGTGATCGACAAGCTGGAGGTCGTAACCCAGATGAAGGGCGGAGTTCTGACCCGCCTCAAGCTGTTGAGCGATCTCCCGCTGCCAGCGCATGCTTAGTTCAGCCGGGGTGTATTCAGGCAGCATCGTGCAACGCCTCCATCAGCGCCGCGGCGCCGCTGGGCTCGCTCAGGAGCGCGGCCCATTCACCCAAGCTGTTGACACCAAGCAACGCCCCCAATGGGGCCAGTCCGTAGAGCGTCTGCCCGGCCACAAAGGCCAAGGGGCGATGACTGGCTACGAAGAGCAACGCCGGCGCGGCCAGTTCATAGCGGGCCAGGACGTCGACTGTCTGCGTGATGGAATCGGGCAACGAATCCGCGGGCATCATCGGGCACCAGGGTGGGATTGATGGCAGGTCTTCGGAGGCTATTGTAGCACAAGTAGACGGAGAAACAATTGAAAATTGTCAATGGACGATTGGCAATTTCCAATTGTCGTCTGACCTGCGCTAGGTGCGGTAATCGCCGTTGATGGTTACGTAATCGTGGCTAAGATCGCTTGTCCAGACAGTGGCGGAACCTGTGCCAAGCCCCAATTCAATGCGCACGTCAATCTCCGGCTGGGCGAAGCGGGCAGCAGCATCGGCTTCAGCATAGTCGGTCGGCTGACCGGCAGCCACAAGCTGGAGCTCGCCGAGCTTTTCGGACGCGGCGGGACCGCCGTCTACATACAAGTCGCAGCGTTCCGGCACGACGCGGATGCCGGCTCGACCGACCGCGGCCAGAAGTCGCCCCCAGTTGGCGTCGCTGCCAAAGAAAGCCGTCTTCACCAGCGGGCTGGTGGCGATGGTATTGGCCGCGCGGTGCGCGTCAGCGTCGTCTTGGGCGCCGTGAACGTGAACCGCGACAAACTTGGTGGCGCCCTCGCCGTCGCGCACGATCGCCTGAGCCAGTTCCCTGCTCAGCTCGGTCAACGCACGGACGAACGCAGCGTAGGCGTCACCCGGCCCGCGGATCTCGGCATGGCCGGCCGCGCCATTGGCCAGCAGTAGTACCGTGTCATTTGTGCTCGTATCGCCGTCGATGCTGATGCGATTGAAGCTGTAGCGCACGGCGTCGGCCAGTGCATCTTGCAGCGTCGCCGGCGCCACCAGAGCGTCGGTGACGATCACGCTAAGCATCGTCGCCATGTCCGGGTGAATCATGCCGGCGCCCTTGGCCATCCCCGTGAGCGTGACGGTAGCGCCGTCGATTTCCACCTGGCGCGTGGCCAGTTTTGGTCGCGTGTCGGTCGTCATGATGGCTGTGGCCGCATCGGGCCAGCCGTTGGGGTGCAGTTGATCGACAGCCGGGGGGATGGCAGCGGCCAGTTTTTCAATCGGCAGCTGCACGCCGATAACGCCCGTACTCATCACGAAGACCGCCTGGTCGCCAGTCTCCAGCGCCTGTTCCAACGCCTCAGCCATAAGCCTGGCATTGGCGTCGCCGACGATGCCCGTGCACGCATTGGCGCAGCCAGAGTTGATCACCACGCCATGGATCGCCTCTGCGTTGAAGGAGAGCAGGCGCTTGTCATACAGCACCGGCGCCGCGGGAAACGCATTCTGGGTAAAGACCGCGGCCGCGCGGCAGGGCGTCCGGCTGGTCACCAATGCCAAGTCAAGCGCGCCCGAAGGCTTGATCCCCGCGGAGACACCCACGGCATCAAATCCGGGAACGGCGTAGTGGAGGTCGGTCATGGGATGGTCCTTTCGGGTGGCGGTGGTGGTAAGGGCTTGGGATGGTGGGGTTGTAGGGTTGGGACTATAGGGGAGTGAGGTGGTAGGGTGGTTGGAAAATCGTCGCCATGCGCTGTGACTTTCCCCACAACCCTACCACCCTGAGACCCCACAACCCTCCTCCTCACTCAGTCGCGCTTAAAGTCACTAAAGTCCGGCGTCTCGTAGTCGGTGACGCCAACGCCTTCCAGCTTCAGCATGGCTTCGACCTTCATGGGAAGACCAAAAAGTTTGATGAAGCCCTCTGCATCAGCCTGGTTGTAGACATCGTCCTCATCAAAGGTGACGTAGTCCTCGCGATAGAGGCTGAATGGGCTCTTGCGCCCGGCCAGGATCACGTTGCCCTTGTAGAGCTTGAGGCGCACGGCGCCAGTTAAGTTCTGCTCGGTCGACTGGACAAATGCATCTAACGCCTTGCGCAGCGGCGTGAACCACTGGCCGTTGTAGACCAGTTCGGCGTATTTGAGCCCGATCTGTTGCTTGTAGTGCAGCGTTGCTTTGTCCAGGCAGAGCTGTTCCAGCGCAGCATGCCCCTTGTAGAGAATCGTTCCGCCGGGCGTTTCGTAGACGCCGCGACTCTTCATGCCGACCAGGCGGTTTTCCACAATGTCGACCCGCCCCAAACCATGCTTGACGCCCAGTTCATTGAGTTCATCCATGATGCCCACAGGGCCCCGGGCCGTGCCGTTGATGCGCTCGGGGATCCCATGGCGGAAGTAGATCTCCACATATTCCGGTTCGTCCGGCGCGTCGACCGGATCTACGGTCCATTCAAACATGTCCTTGGGCGGCTCATTCCACGGGTCTTCCAGCGGGCCGCCCTCGTTGCTGAGATGCCAGAGGTTGCGGTCCTGGCTATAGATGCGGTCCTCGGTCGCCTTGACGGGCACATTGTATTCGGCGGCGTAGTCCAGGGCATCCTTGCGGCCGCGAATATCCCATTCGCGCCAGGGGGCGATGATGTGCAGACGGGGATTGAGGGCCATCACGGTCAATTCGAAGCGAACCTGGTCATTGCCCTTGCCCGTGGCCCCATGCGCGACAGCGTCAGCGCCCTCCAGTTCGGCGATCTCGACCATGCGCTCTGCGATCAGGGGGCGGGCAAAGGAGGTGCCCAACAGGTACTCGCGTTCATAAACCGCGCCCGCCTGCATGGTGGGGAAGACAAAGTCTGTCAGGAATTGGGCGCGCAAATCCTCGACGTAGCACTTGCTTGCCCCGGATGCGATGGCCTTTTCCTCCAGCCCGTCCAATTCATCCGTCTGCCCCAGGTTGGCGCAGAAGCAGATCACCTCACAGCCGTAATTATTTATTAGCCACGGCACGATTACGCTTGTGTCCAATCCACCCGAGTAGGCGAGTACGCATTTCTTGATATTCGGTTTCGACATGAGTTCCATGCTCCTTGCTGATGGGCCGCTGATGCGGCAGATAAAGCGGGTTGAACGTCCGATCAATACTCCTGTCGTCGTCCGTTCATTCAACAGTCAATTGACCAACAAAAAACGCCACGCGGGTGAGAATCCCGGGTGGCGTGTGGAAGCGGATGGCAGGCAGGTCAGACAGGCGAGGCGAACTATACCTCGAATAGTCGCTTATGCAGACATGCGTCCGCTCCCAGCGGACATCCTCCTGGCCTGAAAGAAAGTCATGATGCCTACGCTAACGTGATGATTGAACCAAACAATGGGTAAAAGCATACCTTAAGTCCTGCACAGCGTCAAAGTCGAGCGCAGGCAAAAGGCCCTCTACAGGGGCGCCACTCGCGCAAGAAACGGGTGGGGCCTAAGCCGATGCTGGGATATACTACGCCCGACACCTGAGACCATTACAGACCTGCCTGAGGCCGGGGACTTTGCCATGAAACATCGGGATGCTTTCCTATTGCTCTTGCTTGGCGCGATTTGGGGCGCGTCATACCTCTTCATGCGCCTTGCCGCCCCGGTGCTGGGGCCGGCTGTGCTCATGGCTGCGCGGGTCAGCATTGCGGCCATCGCCTTGTTGATCTACGGCGCGGCCATCGCCAATCTACCCGATTGGCGCACCCACTGGCGTAAATTCTTCATGCTGGGGCTGTTCAACAATGCAATTCCCTTTACGCTAATTGGTGTGGCCGTTATCTACCTCAATGCGTCGATCGCGGCCATCCTCAACGCGACTACACCCTTCTTCACTGCGATTGTGGCCACGCTCTGGCTCGGCGAAGCCTTTGGTCTGCGCAGACTGATCGGCATCGTGCTGGGCATTGCCGGGGTGACCATCCTGGTCGGCTGGAGTCCACTGCCTCTCAACGTCCAGACGCTGATGGCTGCCGGCGCTGCGCTCTTGGCCGCATTCTCCTACGGCGTGGCCACGGTCTACGCACGCGATCGCTTTGTCGGCGTGCAGCCGCTGCACACGGCAATCGGTCAGCTGACCGGTTCGATGCTGCTGCTGGTACCGCTGGCCGCCATCCAACTGCCTGGCGCAACCCTGACGCTCCCCATTGCTCTGGCCGTACTGACGCTGGCGCTGCTCTGCACGGCCTTTGCCTACCTGCTCTTCTTCGAGCTTATCGCCAGCGCCGGCGCCACCCAGGCCGCCAGCGTGACTTTTCTTGTCCCCATGTTTAGCGTCCTCTGGGGCGTGCTGCTGTTGGGCGAGCCGCTCAGCGCAGGCATGCTGGTGGGGCTGGCGGTCATCCTCACCAGCGTCTGGCTGGTCTTGGGAACCGGCCCGCTACGACCGCGCAGGCGCCTGCGCGCCCGGGCCACGCCCTAGGTCGGCATTTTTTGGCTGCGTTCGAGATTCACAAGTTTGGACACGCTTCCCGAATGACATCGGTAACGTATTCAATCTCCCCCAAGGTCAGTGAAGAAGCTGAGGGCAGGTAGAGACCATCCCGACAAAGCTGCTCGGCTACGGGATAGCGCTGTCCCTTGAACGCTTGCCAATAGACGGGTTGACAGTGCATGGGGATAAAGAAGGTACGGGTCTCAATACCGTTATCGGCCAGAACCTTGCGCAGCGCGTCGCGGTTCATGCCATAGGCTTCTGCATCAACAAGAATGCCGTACATCCAGAAGACATTCTTGGCCCACTCGGCTTCGCTGGGGGTGGTAATGCCGGGGATATCGGCCAGGCGGCCGGTATAGTCGCAGGCATGCTCGCGACGGGCGTCGACAAAGCGATCCAGCTGCTCCACTTGCGCCAGACCGACTGCGGCCTGCAGATTAGTCATGCGATAGTTAAAGCCCACATATTTGTGCCAGAAGTGGCGTTCGCTGCTGAAGGCATGGTCGCGCAGGTTCCAGGCCAGGCGGGCGATCTCGCGGTCGTTGGTGGTGATCATGCCGCCCTCGCCCGTGGTGATGATCTTGTTGCCGTAGAAGCTGAAGCCGGCTGCGTGGCCCAGCCCGCCGGCCCGCCGCCCCTTGTATTCAGCGCCGTGGGCCTCCGCTGCATCCTCAATGACCATGATGCCATGTTTTTCGGCCAGCGCCATGAGCGGATCCATGTCGACCGGATGACCGTAAATGTGCACAGGGACGATCGCCTTGGTGCGGGGCGTGATCTTGGCGGCGATCTGCTCCATATCCATCTGCCAGTAGTCGAGTTCCTGGTCGACCAGCACCGGTGTTGCGCCGCAATAGGTGACGGCGTTGATGGTGGCGATCATGGTGAAGGTGGGAATGATGACCTCATCGCCCGGCTCCAGGCCCAGGGTTGCCATGGCCAGATGCATGGCGACGGTGCCATTGGCGCAGGCAATGCCATACTTCGTACCGCATACCTCGGCGAATTGAGACTCGAAGTCGCGGATGAAGCTGCCGGCCGACGAAATCCAGTTCGTCTCCACGGCCTGGGTGACATACTTGAGTTCATTGCCGGCCATGGTCGGCTCGCAGACGGGGATGATGGCCCGGCGCGTGCGTTCGTCGAAGCTGGGGATCGCCTTGTAGCGTACTTTCACTTCAGGATCGGCAGCGGGAATAATCTCGCCCAGTTCACCCATCTCTTCAAGCGTCAATTCGGCTGGTTCAAGCATGTCGATTCTTCCTTGCCACCGTACGAAATATCCGGCGAACAGAGATTCACCAAGAAAGACCTGAGCGCCGGCGCGCAACTGTTGCTTCAACCGGCGCGAGCCGAAGAAGAGCCCAATCGTACGCCTCACGCGCAGGGGTCCGCCCTGTGAATCGGATCAGCACATCAAGAGGACATTTTACCCGATGGTCGGTTGGAACAAACAATTTTCATGTCAAAAGCCTGTCGCTCCAGCGGTTAGCCCTCGCCAAAACGAACGTCCCAGGCCGCGCGCACGTACTTGCGCCCCTTGCTGAGATAGTCGCCCAAGTTGGCGCCCGTCTTGCTGTCGCCGGCCGTACGCGGCACACAGACGTATGGCACCTCGCGCACGACAAAACCGGCCCGGACCGCGCGCCCGAGCAGATCAATGCAATACTCCCCATAATCGCCGCGCAGGCGAATCTCTTCGAAGACCGCCCGACGGCCGGCAATGAAGCCGCTGGTGTAGTCGTGGACCTCATCACCCAGCAGGGCAATGGCGTAGCGGTTGATCAGCCAGCTCAAAGTACGGGCCATGGGCCCATGGGCTACGTCGGCCCCGCCGGAAATCCAGCGCGAGCCCACCGCCACGTCGGCCCCATCGAGGATCGTTTGCACAAGCTTGGGAATATCCTCCGGCGGCATGGAGAGATCGCAGTCCATCCACGTGACGATATCGGCGCCATAGGTCTGGAACGCCTCATCGATGCCGCGTTGGATCGCCGACGTGAGGCCCGCTTCATCCTGGCGCCGAACGAGCGCAACCTGATCGCCGAACTCTGCCTGCAGGCGCGTCACGACCGCCCATGTGCCGTCGGGCGAGTCGTCGTCAACCACCAGCGCCATGTGGGGCGTAATCGCGCTGGCCAAGACGCCGCGAATCAGGGGCTCGATGTTCTCCCGTTCGTTGTAGGTGGGCAAGACGGTGCAGACAAACGGTCTTTGCTTGTAGGAAATCATAGGAAGCACACGCCCTTCACAATCCAGCCTTCAATCTTTGGCGTTCGGATTCAATCATCCGCCTTCTGCGCGACGGCAAACAGACTCAGGCCGCTCGGCAGGTTCCATCTCGCCAAGAAGCGGGCTTCGCGGTTGAGCGTACGTGCGATCAAACCGTTGCTCCATTGCGCGCGATAGAGGCTGGCGTCGAAAGAGACCACCCTCCAACGCTGCAGCAAGCGCAGCCCCGTCACCGGCCCGATGAGCAGACTATCGGCATAGGTCATGCGCGTGATCCCAAACTCCGCTTCCTGGAGCAAACCTGACAGTTCACTACGCCGAAAACGCCGCGCCGTGTTGAACGCCACGTCATGGGGACCATAGAGCCACGGATAGGCGCTGACGCGCACGATCAGTCGACCGCCCGGCTGCAGCACTCGCCAGCACTCGCCCAACACGACAGCAGGTTCTACCCCCCGCTGATCGAGCAAATCCAGGGCCAAAACGATCGCGACGGAGGCTGAGGTGCACGGCAGACGGTGCGCATCGCTGCGAACAAAAAGAACCTCGGCAGGCTGAGACGAAGCAAACGCCTCCGGATGCAGTTCAATCCCTACCAATGGCCCGTTGGCGCCGTTCGCGGCCAGCGCGGCCAACAGATCCCCGCGTCCGCAGCCCAGCTCCAGCGTTGGACCATCGCAATCACCCAAAAGCGCCTGGGTAACCGCGTTCATGCCCACACGCCAGCCAAAGGTTGCCGCACCGTCAAAGAGCGCCGGCAGCAGCGCACCGTACGATTCGCTCATGGTTCGAGCGTTACTGTCCCCAGGTCCATACCCTCCGGCGGCATCTGCTCCCCATCGGCCCGGTAGAGCCCAAAGCGCAGCAGGTAATCGCCCGGCGCCAGATCGGCCGGGAGGTCAATCTGATACTCATCCAAAATACGCCATCCGGTTTGCCAGCGAGAAGTCGGCAGGCTGCCGTTGCCTGGCGGCGCGTCCTTGCCGGCGACGACCGCGCCCGTGGCCGGATCAACGAGGTGCGTGAAGACCGTCCAATCCGCGTCGGGCTCGCCCTCAGTCAGCCAGTGCAGCTGTACGTAGAGCGCGTCGCCGGGGCGCACCTGCGCCGGCTGCACGTCATAGCCGGCCAGACGAATGCCGTCGCCGATCGCGGCGTCACGCGCCACAAACGGCTGTCGGGCCGATACAGAGTCAGCCGGACGCGTGTAGATCTGGGCATAGGTCTCGCCTTGATCGTCAGCCACGGCCCAGGTGATCGCCGCATCCGGCAGCACCTCGGGCAGGAGCAGGCGCGTGCGGAAGTCCTCATGCTCGATCACCGCATAGTGTTGCGGAAGAGCGGGCGGCTCAGCCGTCAGGGGGAAGAGGTGGCGGCCATCGAATGCGACTGGCTCCGTCGCTCCGGCCAGGCGCTCGCGCCAGGCAAAGGCCAGCGTGGCGTGCTCGCTGCCCCGGGGCGTGACAAAGACGCGTTCCTCAGGTGGCAGCGCGGCCGTCGCCTGACCCAATTCCCAGAACCCCTCATCAAAGGCGTAGAAAAGATCAGGCAGCGCGGCCCAACGCACGAAATAGTCGTACGCGCCGCCGGCCGCGCCCAGCGTCAGCAAGAGCATGATCAGCGCGGCCGCGCTGGCGCGTGACCAGTCGCGCAGCCAATCGGCACGGGTGATGCCGATCCGCCACACTTCGTTGAGCCCAAGCGCAGCCAGCGCGGCTGTCGGCGCGGCCGCACCCAGAATCCGGTGGAAGTGGGGCGCGTATTCGCTGAAAATGCCGGGCAGAAGCAGGCCCACGAGACCGATGAGCAGGATAGAATAGGCCGGGTTGCGCACGCGCCAAAGCGCCAGCAGCAGGCCGGCGTAGAAGGGCAAGGCGAGCCACAGATTCAATGCCGGTTCACCGGGCAGGTTGCGCCGCGGGTCCAGATCACCCGGCTGGCCAAAGGGACCGAACATCTTGGCTGTCGCCTCGACATTGGCCAAGATGCCTGCATCGGCCGGGCTGCCCGTCTCGCCCACGATCACGACCTGCGCCGGCCGTTCCAGCAGCAGTGCAGGGTTATCGACAAAAAAGAAGCCCAGCGGCAAGAAGAGCAGAAACGCAACCAGCGCGGTCAGTACGACGCCCGACAGGTGGCGCGAAGGCTTCTCAATTGTCAATGGATCATCGTCAATTGACAATTGCCGACCATGGAGCCAGAGGACGGCCACAACCGGAATCATCAGCAAGGGGATAACCCATGCGGCTTGATAGGTGTACATGCTGGCGGCCAAGAGCACGCCGCAGGCTGCGTAGCTCAGGCCAGAGTCCGTGCGCCAGCCGCGCAAAAAGAGCCAGGTGGATGCGGCCCAGAGCAGCGGCACGATGATCGGCTCGATGCCCATGCGGCTGAAGTGGAGATGCCAGCGCATCACCGCGAGGACGGCTGCCGCCAACAGCGGGAAGAGCCCGGTCAGGCGTTTTGGGTCGAGACGGCGCAGTTCATCGGTCAGGGCGAAGATCGCGGCAACGCCCAGCACGCCGAAGATGGCGGCGGTGGTGCGCATGGCCGTGGGACCGGCGCCGGGGCCAAAGCGCTCGAAGAACCAGAACGTCACGGCGTTGGCGTAGGCGTTGGCGGGCGGGACGCCAAAGTTCCCTGTTAGAAAGATAGGGCGATAGGTCGGATCGGTCAGGATGCGCCAGGCTTCCAGGCCTTCGAAGGATTCATCGAAATGAAAGCCGGGCGGCAGCGAATCGATCCGCCACAACCGCAGCGCGGCGGCCGCAATCAGGACAAGGAATAGCCCGAACCAGATGGTCCGGGAGCGGGTCGTCGTAGCAGCGTCATTCATGACGCTGAATTATAGCACAGGCAGACTGAGAAGAACTGCCGCTAGAAAGAATGAGGATGCACCCAAAGAACGAAGATCCGCGCACATCCGCCTAATCTGGAGAATCCCCGTCCGATTCCACTTGCGATTTCACCAAGGGCAAGTAGATCTCCGTCCAGGGAATAAAGCCGAGGAAAACACGATCAATCACGGTGTCGGTCTTGTCCAGCAGACGCAGGTCGCCGAGGTTGCCTGAAATGCTGCCGCTATAGCCGCCCTGGACAAAGAGCCCCTGATTGCCCCTTGGCGCCTCATCGCGATTGCGGAAGGAGTGCACATCCTTGGCCACGTGGAGCTTGCCGCCGGCCGGGATGACCACGCCGGGCTGAAAGGTATAGGTGACATCGCCTTCGATGCCCCAGCCGGAAATGTCAACGGCAAAGTCATTGTCGTTAACAAGCACGAAATACTCAATGTCGGCATCTGCACTCACCGCTGCGGCGCCTGCATCGCCAAAGTGAATGCGCGGATGGAGCGGTTGCGCGGCCGGGATGATCCCATCGGGTGCGTCGGGGCCATGGGTCACGTAGAGATGTTGACGGCGCGCCTCAATGCCGCCCTCCTTCAATTCAGCAATGGCCACATTGAACTGCTCAGGTGGCGACCAGGTGGTGGCTTCAATGGCTGCATTGCTTGCCAATTGCTGGGCAAGGACATCGATCCGTGTCTCGAAATAGCGCTGCTCGTAGGGTGTGCCCGGCTCCTGGAGCAGCTGGTCCATCACGCTACGCAGCCGGCGCAGATACATCTCGCGGACGGAAGGCGTCGTCAGCAGCGCATCGATGAGATGATTCCAACTGCTGCTATCAATCTCGACATAGACGGCAGGATGGGCCTCCGTGCCGTGGAGCGGATGACTGTTGAGATTGTCCGGAGCCGGTCGGCTAAAGGTCAAATCTTTGTCCCAGGGCAGGAACATCCATTCACCCGTGCCACGCGTGTCGCGATACAAATAGTGATTCTTGATCAGGAAATCCCAGTCGTGGATTACCGCGCTGACGGCCAGGAAATTCAGGACTGCGGGCAAATTGACGTTGTCGTAGAGATAGCGGGTGCGGGCGCCGTCATTTTGATGGATGCCATCGATGAGAGCCTGGAGATCGCTGAAATCCTCATCTTTGCGCGTCTTCTTTTCTACGCCTCGAGTGTGACTGGCAAGATCATTGCGATTCACCTTATAGAGTGCGCCCTGCCAGTCCAATCCTTGACGCTCGAAGTATTGGGATTCGGGCTGTTCGACCATCGTATAGATGCCGTAGAAAGAGCCGTTGCGCTCAACGCGGGTCAAGATGGCAAGTGAATGGGGCGTGCCGGCATCACGGAAGGCTTCCCAAGAGAGCGTCTGATGGAGATGGCTGTAGTCCCGCACGTTGGAGTTGACGTTGATTTCATCGACCACGTGACCATCGGGCGTGAGACGGAGATGATAGCCGTCGTTGAAGACAAACTTGAAGCTCTTCTTGGGCTGATCTGTGGTCGTGTCGCCGCGCAGGCGCACAAAGACGTTGTCGTAGAGAACGCCGCCATAGAAGACTGCCGCACGACCGCCGCCGTCGGTACTGGCGCCGCCGATATCTTGCATGAACCAGTGAAAGATCGGGAGGCTCGAACTGACGTTGGGGTCGCGTACGAGCGTACCCTGATACTGGGGCGATGTCGCAGGTGAGGAGAAGATGGGCCACCGTGAGGCAAAGTCTACAGCATCGACAGCACGGACATAATAGCGAACCAGTGAGCCCGGTTCGTAGAGTGCGGCTGAGATTTCGGCATGATAGCTGCGGGCGCCATCATCCAGTTGCAGCCCTGGCGTCATGGGAATCACGACCTCCGGCCCAAAGTCTATGCGGTAGACCAGGTTCACGGCCGCCACAGCATTTTGCGCAGGCGCAACGCTGGCCGAAATACTCAATGGCTGATCTGGATCCAGCTGTGCGGGGCTGTGGTTCACCCCCAGGATCAGCGGCCCCAAGTTCTCGGCGATATTGTTGTCACTGCCCGGTGTGGGAATGCGAAAATAACGTTCGTTGCCGGCGCCGTCACGACCGTATGATGTGTCCGGAAACTGTGCAGGGTAAGCAGGGGAATAAGCCGACGTGATCTGTCCGCTGGGGGTAACGAGAGCCAGAAACTCACCGCCTGCGCTAAGGCGGAAATTGGTATGCAGTTCATCCATCGGATCGCGCCGATCCTTGTCTGACGCAAAGATGATCCAGTAGCTCTTGGCCGGGATCGTAATCGCCGGCAGCAACCAACGGTCGAGCTCATGCGGCTTATCGGTCAGCGTCCAATCTTCCAGATTGACGGGGACGTCGCCGGCGTTAAAAAGCTCCAGCCAGTCGGGATAATCGCCATCTCCATCTTGCAGCGTGCGCTCGTTGTCCGCCATAAATTCGCTGATGACAATGGGTGGCGGCAGCGGAACCGTGCCCTCTGGCACAGACTGGCCAAATGCTCTGAGTGCGAACTGGTCATGCAGCAAAAAGGCAGCTGTCAGCAGGACAAAAGCGGCGCCAAGCGTGATCCGCATAGTGCGATGATAGCAGCGACGTGAGGTGGACATGGATGGATACTTTCGTAACTGCGCTGGTGATGGCCAGACTGTGAACGGAAAACTTCGTACTTCTAAAGACGCAAGTGGGAGCGAATAGTTACGCCTTATGTTTAACTGAGTATCGCAGTCCACTTCTGCCAGTTTAAGGGTGCATCCAAGTTTGGGGGCGGTGTACGAAGGAACGGGGCACTTTCTCTGGAGTAGCCGCCCCAAATGTGGCATGCCCCTCGATTTAATTGGCATTTTTCAGCGCACAACTTCTGCCTTATAATGATGAGGAATCCCGCCAATTCAGATCAAACGTCTTTCACAGAATCGATCTTCCCCAACGATGATGTCGTTTTTTATGCCCGATTTCGGGTACCAACCGTCATACAATAGAGGAGAATGCACATGAGTCAGCGAAGACACTGGGCGCTCATTCTGAGCGTCGTAGCGGCACTGTTGCTTGCCGCATGCGCGGCCCCGGCCGCCCCGGCAGATAGTGGAGAAGCAGCGCCTGCTGCCGAAGAAGCTTCGAGCGCAGACGGCGGTCAACTGGAAATCTTCAGCTGGTGGACCAGCGGCGGCGAGGCCGACGGCCTCAATGCCATGTATGAGGTGCTTTCGGCCCAATACCCCGACCTGGAAATTGTCAATGCAACCGTGGCCGGCGGCGCCGGCTCCAACGCCAAGGCCGTACTCACCACACGCATGCAGAGCGGCGATCCGCCCGATTCCTTCCAAGTACATGCCGGTCACGAACTGATCGACACCTGGGTGGTGGCCGATGCCATGGAACCGGTCACCTTCCTTTTTGAAGAGAACGGTTGGCTGGAGAACTATCCTCCCGGCGTGATTGAAATTCTCTCCTCAGACGGCGAGATCTGGAGCGTACCGGTCAACATTCACCGCTCGAACGTGCTCTGGTACAACAAGGATCTCCTGGCCGATAACGGCTTGGAGGTTCCAGTTACCTTTGACGATTTCTTTGCCGCAGCTGAAACGCTGCAGGCAGCCGGCATCACGCCCATGGCGCTGGGCGACAATGGCGTCTGGGCCGACGTCCACCTGCTGGAGACCGTTATGCTGGGCGTGATGGGCCCCGAAGCCTACCGCGGCCTGTGGACCGGCGAGACCGACTGGAACGGTCCGGAAGTTGCCGATTCGCTGGAGACCTTTGCCCGCATGATGGGGTACGCCAACGAGGATCACGCAGCGCTCTCCTGGAACGAAGCGGCGCAGCTGGTTGTCGACGGTGATGCAGCCATGTACGTTATGGGTGACTGGGTGGCCGGCCTCTACACCTCTCTCGACCTGACCCCGGGTGAAGATTATGGCTATGCCCCTTCCCCTGGCACTGACGGCGTCTTCATGATGCTCTCCGACTCCTTTGGCCTGCCCAAGGGCGCGCCCAACCGCGACAATGCCGTCAACTGGCTGACCGTGGCCGGCTCGAAAGAGGGCCAGGATGCCTTCAACCCACTGAAGGGCTCCATCCCGGCGCGTACGGACGGCGACCGCTCGCTCTATGATACCTACTTGCTGTCGGCCATGGATGACTTCGCCAGCAACGAGATCGCCCCGAGTCTGGCCCACGGCGCGGCTGCGTCTGAAGGGTGGGTCACGGCCATCAACGACGCCATGTCCCTCTTCGTCGCCGACCTCGACGTCGCCGGGGCTCAGGCCAACATGGCCCAGGCCTGCGTTGACGCCGGCGTCTGCAGCGAATAACCTCGACACGCGATATGATCGGATAGGGTGATGAGCGCCGCCAGCTTGCTTTGCTATGCTGGCGGCGCTCTCCTTTTCGATACCGCGCGCGTGTTCACGTTGGATGGAGGAGCTCTATGAGCCAGGCTCAAAAGGAGCGCTGGATTGCGTTTCTGATTTTATTGCCATCGATCATCCTGTTGGCAATCTTTGTCTATGGATTCATCTTTTGGACGGCCCGGGTCTCCATGTCGGCCTGGGACGGCATCTTGCCGGATTACACCTGGGTCGGTTTCGAGAATTATCGGCGCCTCTTCACCGAAGCAGGCGGCGTCTCCGCCGTGCGCTTCCGGATCGATCTGTGGAATACCTTCTTCTTCACGATCTTTTTTCTGATGGCCTGTGTGGTTGTCGGCTTGCTGCTCGCCGTCTTGCTCGATCAACAGGTACACGGCGAAGGGTTCTTCCGCACGGTCTATTTATTCCCCATGTCGCTATCCTTTGTCGTGACCGGCGTCGTGTGGCAGTGGATCTTTGCGCCGGGCACAGCCAATCGCCCGCGCGGGGTCAATGCTCTGTTGGACATGTTCGGATTGGAGCAGCTGCAGTGGGGATGGTATACCTCAACCGACTCCATCGGCCCTTTTCACGTCGCGCTCATTCCGGTCATTATCGCCGCATCCTGGCAAATGATCGGCTACACCATGGCCATGTATTTGGCCGGCCTGCGCGGCATTCCCGAGGAGTTGCGTGAGGCGGCACGCGTGGATGGCGCAACGGAGTTTCAAATCTATCGCAGCATCATCCTGCCTATGCTACGGCCCATTACCCTCAGCGCGCTGATCGTTCTGGGTCACATTTCGCTGAAGATTTTCGATTTGATTTACACCATGACCGGCAAAGGACCGGGCTTCGTCACCGATGTGCCCGGCATTTTCATGTTTGAGACGACCTTTCAGGGCAACCATTTCGCCCAGGGCGCGGCCATCTCCATCGTCATGTTGATCATGGTGGCGTTTGTGGTCGTACCTTATCTGACTACAGCACTACGCGATGAGGTGGAGCAATGAGCGCGAGTCGCTTCGATCCAATGCGCTTCGGCGTTTATCTGTTACTCCTACTCTTCTTTATGCTCTTCCTGGTACCCGTTTACGTGATGCTGGTCAGCGCGCTCAAGCCCTTTGCGGAGGTGCAGGATCTCTCGCGTATGTGGCTACCGCCCCAAGAGCCAACCCTGGAAAATTTCCAAATCGCTTGGTTCGGCATTCCCGAGCAAGGACTACGCGGGCTCTCACTGAACATGCTCAACAGCTTCAAGTTGACGATTCCCGCCACAATTATCTCGTCGCTGCTCGGCTCGATGAATGGCTACATCCTCTCGAAATGGAAGTTTCGGGGTGCAAACCTGCTCTTTGCATTCATGCTCTTTGGCATGTTCATTCCCTACCAGTCGGTGCTGATTCCGCTCACGCGCGTCATCGCAACAGTCGGGCTCGGCGGCACAATCTGGGGCCTGATCCTCGTGCACGTAGTCTACGGCATCCCCATTACGACGCTCATCTTCCGCAACTATTACGCCGAAGTGCCCGATGAAATCATCGAAGCCGCGCGGATGGACGGTGCAGGCATCTTCCGCACCTACTGGTATGTGCTCTTCCCCCTCTCCCTGCCCGGCTTTGTGGTGGTGATCATCTGGCAATTCACCAACATCTGGAATGAGTTTCTCTTTGCCGTAACGATCCTACAGCGGCCCGAGCTCCAGCCCATCACCGTGGCGCTGCGCAACCTCTCCGGCAGCCAGATCAAGGAGTGGAACATTGTCATGGCCGGCACGCTCATCGCCGCCCTGCCTACGCTGTTGATCTACATCATCCTGGGCAGATTCTTCATTCGCGGCCTCTTGGCAGGGTCCGTGAAAGGGTAGGAGATGCGCCTACTTCTCAACCACGGGCAGAAAGATGGCTGCATCAAAGGACTCGCTGAAAATCGCACGCACTGTGATATTGCGGTCCATGGGCATCGTGAGCGGATTATCGGTTCCGGAGACATCGCCCGTCCAGCCCACGAATACCCACCCTGCGTCCGGCACAGCGGTCAGCTTGACTGACTCTCCGGGTTGAAAGTCGCTGCGCTCGGGCGTGCGCTCAATTGTGCCCGCACCATCGATGCTGGTCGTGAGGATGTAGGCATCCAGGCCAAAGGTCGCCACCACCGTCGTTGGTTGATCAATGGTCAGCTCGATCACCGAAGACTCGCCGCTCACATCACCCGCCCAATTTATGAAGTAGGAACCGGCCGCAGCGATGGCTTCCAGCACGACCTTCGTGCCGGGTGCATAGGTCTGCCCCACAGGGGTGGCGACGATCACGCCGCTGCCTTGCCCCGCCGTCTCGGTTTGAAGCGCATAGCGCTGCTGGGTGAATGTCGCCGTAACCTGGGTCGGATTCGCCATCGTGACTTCTTGTACCGTTTCTGTGCCGGCCAGGTCCTCGCTCCAGCCGTCGAATGTCCAGCCGGGTGCAGGAATGGCTTCCAGGCGCACGACCTCGTCAAAGAGGTAGTCGGGCTGATCCGGATCACGCGTCACCGTGCCGCCAATCCCTTGCCCGTTGGCGATGATGGTCGTTACCAGCGGGAAGCGCTCTACCTCCACAAAGCGGGCCTCGATCCGGTCTTGGAGCAAGAACTCACCCTCCACCGGGTTTTGCTGACCGTCAATCGAGCCGCCCACCCAGCGATCAAAACTCCAACCCGGCGCCGGAATAGCGGTCAAGCGCAACGTCTCGCTGCATCCGCCCTGGCCAATCGGGGCGACCGACACGATGCCTCCCCGGGCCGGCGTTGCCACAACATTCAGCTCTTCAGGCGCCAGGACCTGATCGTCTTCGCCGTCGAGGGGGCTGGCCGTGTCGATGAAATAGTCGGCCTGCATGGTAAAGGCCGGCGCCGGCTCGCCTGCGCCCACATTGCCGGCGAAAAGTCCCGCTCGCCGCACGGAAAGATCGTGCGTGAAGCGGAATTGGCCGCCTTCCACCCAGTTATTGTCATCATAGGAATATCCGGCTTGCCAGGTCGATCCAGTACGCGTGACGCGGAGATAAAACGGGGCCGCACCGGACGGAACTACGCTGTTAAACTCGATTGTTGGCGTGCCGTCGACAAACGTGATGCCCAGCAGCCGTACGCCGTTGCCGTCATGCTGCACGTTGAAGCGCACAAAGTTCTCTTCGTCTTCCAGCACAAGCATGCCCTGAAATTGATAGCGGAAGAGAACGGGCGACTCAAACTTCGCCTCCAGTTGAAGATTGCCGTCATCCATGGGGACGGTGAGGTAGGGGGCTTCGATTCCGTCGGTCCAGACATCATGATTGATGCCGCCCGGTACGGAGAGAATGAGCTGACGTCCATCAACGGTGAGCGTCGACGCGCCGGGGCCGCCCGCCTGGGGATCGGTGACGGTCCAGAGCGACTGATTGAGTCCGCAACTGTTGAAGTCGTCGGAGCGAGATTCAAGCACCTGCAGCAGGGCCGGCTCGCTCGTGACGGTGCCAAAGGCATTGGAAACGACAACCTGATAGCTGTCGCCCGCGTTCGCCAGATCGGCAGCCGGCACTTCATATTCGGCACCATCTGCGCCTGCAATGTCGACGCCATTCCGCTGCCATTGATAGGTCAGCGAGCCGCCGCCGGTCGCCTCGACCGTGAAGCGCGCGGCCAGCCCTTGCAAGACCACCGCGTCGACAGGCTCAACAGTGATCGTTGGCGTACGCGCGCGAATTGCAATCATGACGCTATCAACCGCAGAAGTCTCTCCGTCATCGGTGACCTGTAGGGTAACCTCATGCTCGCCAATCGGCAGCGTCACTTGGGCCGTCACACCTGAGGCGATTTCGACCCCATCGGCACGCCAGGAATAGGCCGTAATCTGGCCATCATCCGTACTGCCGGACCCATCCAGTTGCACAACTTCTTCCCCGTCACCGTCTTGATCCACGATCTCCTGGTTCTCGCCGGCCTCTGCCGTAGGCGGCAAGTTAACGGTGCCGCCACCGATCGCCAGGTTTTCGTAGACGAGCACGAGGTTCTGCACCCAGCCGGTGGAAATGATATCCAAATCGCCATCAGCATCGATGTCGACCAGTTGCGTGCCGTCGTGGTGCTCATCGCCCTCGTGGATCATGTGTTCCGTCCACGAACCGCCGCGGCCGTCCCCATTCTCATAAATGAAGAGGCGAGAATCCGCCGGTGAGTTCAGGTTGTGCTCGCCGACGACGATGTCGAGATCGCCGTCGCGGTCGAGGTCCGCGACATCCACGCTCTGCGGATTGACCAAGTTGGCAATTAGATGCTCGGTCCACAAACCAGTAATCTCTGGGGGACGCTCGTACCAAGCCAATTTGCCATTGGGATCATGCCCATAGCCCACCACTGCGTCCAGGTCACCATCCTGATCCATGTCGACCAGATGAACACGGTCCGGATCCCCTGTCGTCGGATTGTGCAGCGTGAAGGACGTCCACCCGCCGGGATCATTGCGCAGCCACTTTGTTCCCTGGATGATATCCTGGTCGCCGTCCCGATCCATATCGTCTGAATCCAGACCCTCGCCCTGGGAGACCGGCGAAATTTGCCGCCAGGTCCATTGCCCGGTCGTGGGATCGTTGGGCACCGTAAGGGATTGCGTGCCGGTCGCGCCATTCTGCCAAGAGAGGATCACTTCCAGCGGGCCGCCCTGGGCAAACCGGTTGACGGTTGTGCCCTGCAGAAACGAACCGTTGCCGTTATCGATATTCTCATACAGCGTAAAGTTACCGGCGCCATCATTGCGGGCCCAAGCAAATGCATTGTTGGTTTCGGGCCCCTTGCCGCCAGTGCCCACGATATCGAGCGCACCGTCGTTGTCGAAATCGTAGACGGCTGCCATGTTGTTGAGCGGCTCCCCAATGACGTTGCGCACCCAGGTCCCGTCGGGGCGACCAGGATTGCGGTACCACCAGGCCCCGGCAATGATGTCCGGCCGTTGATCGCCGTCCACGTCACCCGGTTCGATAAAGATGGCGCGCCAGGGTCGTGCTTCATCGATCACGTGTCGCCGCCAGCGATCGACAGGCAGGGGGCCGGTCGTGTTGAGCCATACGTCTACGCGCGGCGTATCCCAGTTAAAGGGTTTGCCAAAGATGTCAAGATCGCCATCTCCATCCAGGTCGGCAACGCGCGATTCATGGTTGCCGATCCCGCTAGAGACGACGTCGGAGCTGAAGGTGCCCGTGCCATCGCCGTAGAAGAACCACATTTTGGCGTCGTCATTGCCGCCATTGAGGCGCATTTCGGCCGCAAAAATGTCGAGATGTCCATCGCGATTGATATCGACGATCTCAAGGCTGTGGGTGCGTTCGACGTTGACACCGAGCAGATCCGTCCCCACCCAGGCGCTTCCATTCCATTGATACCACTTTAGCGCGCCAATGGTTTCAGCCGGCGAGAGGATGACCTCCACGCGACCGCCGGGAATCAGCTGGCCGACTGCCGTACGGCTAAAGCGCTTAGCGTCATCGATCAGGTTCACCGAATAGTTGTTGCCGCTGAGATGCTTGAACCAACGACCGCCGCCCACGATGTCCGAGATGCCATCGAGATCAACGTCGGCCACGGCCAGACCTTCATGATCCTCACCGGTGTAGCTATAGATCGGGGTCAACGTCCATGCACCGGCGCTGCGTGGATTGTCGGGGATCTCAGCCAGGATCAGTTGGCGGGCGCGCTGGTTCCAAAAGACCAACTCAGCCCGTCCATTGCCGTCAAAGTCACCATAGATCATGTCGTGGTGCATGTTGACGCCACTCGCTTTGATCGTATGCTTCGTCCAAGAGGTGGCCGGGTTATAGGCAGGATAGGGATTCTCCCACCACCAGATGCCATTCGACGTGTAGTCGCCGCCAAAAGTAAGATCCAGATCGCCGTCGCCGTCCACGTCAAAGACGGCGCCCCCGGCCTCGATGGGGATCACCCCATCCTCAATCACGTATCGACTCCACCCCGCGCCACTGCGTCGATACCAGACGATTGAATCGCCAGGATCGCCGCGGCTGCCGACCACAAAATCCTTGACTCCGTCCTTGTCGACATCCAGCACAAGCCCTGCAGTCTGATCGACCGAGCCGCTGGGAACAGGCAGATCGCCGAAGTCACTGGACAGATGCGTCCATTCCGGCTGGACCGGATTCTGGGCATCGATCGCCTTGTTTTCGTAGAGAAGCACGCGGTTGTGGCTCCAGCCAATCGAGAGAATGTCCAGATCGCCGTCGAGATCAATGTCAATCACCCGCGTGCCGTCGTGGTGCTCATCACCAACGTGCACAATGTGGGGCGCCCATCCCGCGCCTTTGCCGTCAAGATTCTCGAAGATGATTAGCCGGAGCGTTGGCTGTTCGGCAGGGTCCAGATGGTGTTCCCCCAAGACAATGTCGATATCACCGTCTTGATCCATGTCTGCGGCATCCAGGCTCATGCCGCCGCCGATGACCGCGTCTGAGATGGAGTGAGCGATCCAGCGGTCGGTGGCCCTTGCCGGCTGCTCATACCAGACCAGCTTCCCGCTCGCCCCCTCTTGGGACGAGCCAACCACGGCATCCAGACGACCGTCCTGGTTGATGTCGACGAGTTCGTTGCGATCCGGGCCGCCGGGCAACGGATCGCTGACCGTATGGCTGCGCCACTGCGTGCCATCGTTGCGCAGCCACGCGGTGCCTAGCATAAGGTCAACCGTGCCGTTGCCATCGATATCGCCGCTGCTCAGATCTTCGCCAAAAGCCGTTGTGGACGCGACTTCCCACGTCCAATCGTCATTAACGGGATCGGCCGGCACGGTCAGCAATTGCGTCCCTGCATTCCAATCTTGCCATGAGATGGCGACTTGAACAGGGGAACCGGTCCGATAGCGATCAACCGCTACCCCCTGGAGAAAGTTACCCTGGGTTGCCGCGATATTTTCAAATAGCGTGAAGTTGCCGCTGCCGTCATTTTTGGCCCAGACGAACGCCGGATTGGTCTCGTCGCCGTCCCCCTGGTTGCCCAGCACGTCCAGCTTGGAATCATTGTCAAAGTCGTAAAGCGCCGCCATGTTATTGAGCGGCGCCCCGAACGAACGCCGCGCCCAGTTGCCGCCCGCACTCTGCGGGTTCACGTACCAGGAATCGCCGGTGGCAATATCCGGCCAACCGTCACCATTGAGATCACCGCCGTCGATCAGCACCGCGCGCGAGGGGCGGGCATCATCGATGACGTGACGTTGCCAATTGTCGAGTGTCAGACCATTGCTTTGTCCACTTGCAGTGGAAAGCGAGTTCATCGGGAGAGCGGCCAGACCGATTACGGCAACCAGAACCAAAGGAAGCATCCACGCGCGGATGCCGAGGCTATTCGAAAGGAATCGCATCAAATTTGTCCATATCAGAACATACATTGAGCTAAGTGCAGGCCAAGAGAGTCGATCAGGATAACGCATTTGCGAAGCGTAGATGAAGTCATTTGAAAGAGTTCCAAGCGGCTAGTATACACGCAGATGGGCCGAACGGACATATTTGCCGCTACACCACCATAGATCACAGGACCGGCACGGCCGGGCAAAATTCATGTTGGGAAGATTCGTTGGCACGTAGTAAGCACGGTAGAAGCCAACTTCAGGCAAGAATTTCAGTCACCCGCCGCATAATCTCCAGACAGGCGCGGGCGTTGTGATAGGGCGTCTTCCACAGTCCGGCCTTCATCTCGGGCAGCGGCGCGCCGGCTTCATCCCGACCCCAAAACCAGTCGCCGTGCGTCGGGTCGATCAACTGCGCCTGCACATAGCGCCAACAGGCCAGCGAGGCGTCAAGGAAGCGCGCATCGCCGCTAAGCTGATAGGCATTGAAGAAGCCCACCATGCCCTCAGCCTGGCCCCACCAGATGGCGGCTGGTCCCGTGCTGTCGTTGCGCACGCTGCCGTCAGGGTTGCGCCCTTCCGCGTAGACGGCCCGGGCCATGGCCAGCGCCGCCGCGCGCACTTCGGCTGCCAGCTCGGCATTGCCCAACTGGTCGATAGCTGCTACCAGTAGCCAGCTCCCTTCCAAATCGTGGCCGTAGGAGTCAGCATTGCTCAAGACGCGCCAGTCAGCGTCAAAGAGCAATCTGAAATGTCCGCGCTCGCGATCGATGATCTGATCGAGCAGGATATGGATGAGGCCCTCCAAACTTGCCCGCAACGCTGCATCATCCCATGCTTGCAAGAGAAGTGTGTAGGCTTCAAGTAGATGGAGATGAGCGTTCATGCTCTTGATCGCGGCAGGGCCGCTTTCATCCACATTAAGCGATGCGCGAGTGTGCCAGTCACGCCCAAACGCGTCAAAATAACCGCCTGCTTGTCGATCACGGGCGTGACGCTCGAGCAGGCGATAGAGCGCAATGGCATGCTCCAGACTTGCGACCGAGCCGCTGGCGAGATAATCCTCGGCGAAGCTGTAGATGCCATAGGCCTGGCCGTCCGCCAGCTTGTCAGTCCGCAGAGGCGTGCCGTCGACGGTCACCGTCCAGAACAGGCCGCCATATTGATCGTCCCAGAATCTGTGCAGTTGCTCGGCGCGCGCCTGCTCAATCAGGGCGCCATAGCCCAAATCGCCGAGCCGCCGTTGGGCATGGGCGAAGGCCCAGAGCACGCGCGTGTGCTGTACTTGCCCCTTGGGCGCCTTGCTATCAGGCGTGCCGTCATTGGCGACGTAGCCATAGAAGCCGCCATGTTCCCGATCGACCACGCGATTGGCGGTAAAGGGCAGGATGTTGTGCAGCAGCTCATCCCGGACTTCACGGGCATACGTTTGCAGAATCTGTTCGTCAACGGACATTGCGGTCCCATTCATCTGATATGGCGAGATGTTGTCCCGTCAGTTTAGCTCATTCAGCTTGGCAGCGCTACGGCCGGAGGCAAGCGGGCCAAAGCTGGCCTTAAAAAAGCACAAGTGCTGGACAACGTGAAAGTATTTGACTCAGGCCAATCAACTGGATTGGCTATCCGATCTTCCTGGAAGCTGAATGCAGGACGACCTGTCATTGAGAGAGCTTCCAGGAAGATGCCGCGTACAGTCAATTATCTGGATTGCCTCAGTCCAGATGCGATGGCAGTAGCGACAACACCAAACAGATCGGGTGAGAACATTACGTTGCTATGCTGCATGGCAACGCCCCCTTGTTCACGCCCACTCTCGCTGGAGACACGACCCATGACGATCGTCAAACAAATCGGCATTTTTCTCCTGATCACCCTCACCTACACTGTGTTGTGGATCACGGGCATTACGTTGGGCATATCGCTTTTTGGGGCCGAAGCGCCGGGGAATAGCGCATCAGACAGCGCGGTACTGGGGCTGATGTTTGCTGCGTCTGCGCTCAACACCGCGGTGATCATGTTTGCGGCCGCCAACTCACGCTGGCGTGGCGTTCCGCTTACAGCCATCCTGGCGGCCGAGATCTTCGGCGTCCAATTCTTCATGTCGCAAATCGAGACGCTGCTCTTCAATCGTGCCCTCGGTCTCTCGCTGGAGTTCATCTTTGCGATTGTCTTCGGTGGGCTGGTCATTGCGCTGGGCGTGGCCCCGCTGACGGTCTGGCTGATGGGAAAGATGCGCGGGTCGTCAGAACCGGCCACATTCGAAAGACGCAGCACGCTCGACTACGTCTGGCGGGTGGCGCTGCTGGCGATTGTGATCTATCCGGCGCTCTACCTGCTCGCCGGTCACTTCATCGCCTGGCAATTTGCCGATGTCCGGGAACTCTATACCGGGTCGACCGCCAATCGCTCATTTATGGCTTCACTCCGACCATTCCTGACTGACGGGCTTTGGTTTACCCAGATCGTGCGGGGGCTGTTGTGGATTGGGCTTGGGCTGCCCGTGGTGTGGATGACGCGCGATGGTTTTCCGCGCAGCGGGCTGGTTTTGGGACTGCTCTTTGCCGTGCTCATGAACGCGCAGCACCTCCTGCCCAACGCCTTTATGCCGGATATAGTCCGCCTGGCCCATGGCATCGAAACGGCCTCGTCGAATTTCGTGTGGGGTGTCGCAATCGCCTGGCTGCTCACGCCGCGGCCGGCAAGCCTGCGCGTCTCCCCACCTACCCCAGCGTTGCAGGGCGCCAAAATCAAAGAAGTCTGACCTCTTGAAGAAGTCAGACTTCGAATCTACGAACACGGTGGCGTAAACCTAAAAAATCCCCAGTTCATCCTTGGCATCATCAGACATCATGTCTGGATTCCAGAACGGCGTCCAGGTCAAATGGATGTTGACCTCGTCCAGATTGGGGTACGCGGTGTGCGTCTCGCGCTGCACGTTAGAGATGATCTCCGGGCCGGCCGGACAGCCGGGGCTCGTCAGCGTCATGGTGATCTCAGCCGTCTGGCTTTCGGAAATTTCGATGTCATAGATCAAGCCCAAGTCGACGATGTTCATCATCAGCTCGGGATCTTTGACTTTGGCCTGAATCACGGAACGGATTTCTTCAGGTGTGGGCATGCTCATGGGTTGATTCTCCTTATTCAAGCAGCGATTGACCATCGTCGTCGCGCATATTGGCTGGCGTAGACGGCGTCTTTCCTTACGCTAAATGGGCGATTCGATCAGTACGTCGTTGCCCTCGACGCGCACTTCATAGGTGTTGGTGGCGGTAAACGCCGGGAAGCTCAGGGCGGCGCCTGTGCGAATGTCGAAGCGGGCGCCATGGCGGGGGCACTCGACCTGGCAACCGGCCACGATCTCGCCTTCGACCAGCGGCCCACCGTCATGGGTGCAGACGTCTTCAATGGCGTACAGTTCGCCATCCAGGTTAAAGAGCGCCACGCGCACGTCGTCCACTTCCACCAGCTTGCTGCCGTTGGTCGGGATCTCGTCCAGCGCGGCGACTCGGATAAAGTCACTCATTCAGATCATCCTCTTTGTTGGTCGTTGATTCGCCTTCATCCAAACAGGCATGAAGCACATTTAAGGGCAGCAGTGCGCACTTTTGGCGCACCGGGCCGATTTCAATCTCGAGCAAATCCAGCAGCTCTTTTTGTCCCCACGCGTCTACCTCTGCGGTCGGCTTGCCGACGATTTCATCGAGCAAGATGCTGGCCGTTGCCAGACTAAGGGAACAGCCCCGCCCATCAAATGCAGCGTCCACAATTTGATCGTCTTCGATCAGCAGTTCGATCGTCACCTCGTCGCCGCAGAAGGGGTTGACGTCACGTTTACGCACGGTCGGTGTTGCCAGCGTCCCCTTGCGGCGGGGATGCTTATAGTGATCGATGATGCGGTCGTCAGCGCTGGCCATGATTCCCTGCCGTCATGCTATGCAGGCGGTTGAATAAGAGAGCCTAAAACGCAAAGATGGCTTGGGCCTTCTCCAATGCCACGCAAAGCTTGTCGATCTCTTCCGGCGTATTATAGAGATACATGCTCGCGCGAGCGCTGCTGGAGATATCATAGCGGTCATGGAGCGGCTGGGCGCAATGATGGCCGGCGCGGATCGCAATGCCCGACTGGTCGAGTACGGCCGACAGGTCATGGGGATGCACATCCTGCAGCGTAAACGCAACCAAACCGCCCCGCGCTTCCGGCCCCGGTCCGACGATGCGTAGGCCTTCTACCTGGCTCAGCTGTTCATAGGCATAGGCGACCAATTCGCGCTCGTGGGCATGCACCCACTCCATGCCGATTTCGCCCAGATAATCGACAGCGGCGCCCAGACCAACCGCTTCAGCGATAGGCGGCGTGCCCGCCTCAAACTTGTGGGGCAGTCCGGTCCAGCTGCTGCCCTCCATGCGCACTTCACGGATCATTTCACCGCCGCCCAGAAAAGGCGGCATCTCTTCCAGCAGGGCGCGCTTGCCATAGAGCACGCCGATCCCGGTGGGGCCGCACATCTTGTGGCCGCTGAAGACCAGGAAATCGGCATCGAGCGCCTGAACATCGACGGGCATGTGGGGCACGCTCTGCGCGCCGTCGACAAGGGCCAAGGCGCCCACGGCGTGGGCTTTGGCAATCAACTCTGCAGCAGGATTGACCGTCCCCACCACGTTGCTGGCGTGGATGAAGCTAAAGAGCTTGGTCCGCTCGGTCAACAGCGCGTCCACAGCGTCCAGGTCGAGCAGCCCCTGGTCCGTCACCGGCACGTAGCGCAACGTGAAGCCAATTTGCTCACGCAAAATATGCCAAGGCACGATGTTGGAGTGGTGCTCCATTTCCGTGATCAGAACCTCATCACCCGGTCCTAAATTGGCTCTGCCCCACGCATTGGCGACGAGATTGATGCCCGCGGTCGTGCCCGCGGTGTAGATGACCTCTCTGTCGCTGGGCGCGTTGATGAAGCGGGCGATGCGCAGGCGCGCCTGTTCATAGAGGCCGGTGGCCTCCTCGCTGAGCGTATGCGCGCCCCGATGCACGTTGGCATTGTGACGGCGGTAGTACTCATCCATCGCCTGCAGAACGGACTCAGGCTTCTGGCTGGTCGCACCGTTGTCGAGATAGACCAAATCGTGCTCGCCAATTTTACGCGCCAGTGCCGGAAAGTCTTGACGAATCTCGGCAACGCGCTCAGCCGTCATGGCTAGGGTCATGAAATGCTCCTACTGTCCAGGGTGTTGCAACGTGGAGGCTGACCTTCATCTTATGCCAGCCTCCACGCTCTATTTTAGCGCTCAATCGGCAATCCGACCGAATTTCCCCATTCGGTCCACGAACCATCGTAGTTGCGCACATTGTTGTAGCCAAGCAGATAGGTGAGCACAAACCAGGTATGGCTGCTCCGTTCGCCGATGCGGCAATAGGCTACCACCTCGTCATCTTTCCCCAGTCCCTGCTCTTCTTCATAAATGGCGCGCAGTTCATCCGCGCTCTTGAAGGTGCCGTCTTCGTTTGCGGCCCGCGCCCAGGGAACGCTGCTTGCGCCAGGGATATGGCCGCCACGCAGAGCGCCTTCCTGAGGATAATCGGCCATGTGCAGCAATTCGCCATTGTATTCGGCCGGGCTACGCACGTCGACGAGCGGTTTGCCCGCCTCTACGTGGCGCAGCACTTCATCCCGGAAGGCACGGATGGGGGCATCGTTACGCGGTGTGGCCGTGTATTCGGTCGGCGAATAGCTGGGAACATCACGCGTTACCGCTCTGTCCTCAGCCATCCACTTGGCGCGCCCGCCGTCCATAACCTTGGCATTGGTATGACCAAAGAGCTGGAAGACCCAGAAGGCGTAGGTTGCCCACCAGTTGTTCTTATCACCGTAGAAGACCACGGTTGTCTCGGGCCCGATGCCGTTTCGACGCATGAGTTGCTCGAAGCCGGCCTGGTCGATGTAGTCGCGTACGAGCGGATCGTTGAGGTCAATATGCCAGTCAATCTTGACCGCGCCGGGAATATGCCCCATGTCATACAGCAAGACATCTTCGTTGCTCTCCACCAAACGAATGGCAGGGTCGTCCAGGTGTTCAGCAACCCAGTCGGTGCTCACCAGTACGTCTGAATTGACATACCCCTTCTCTGCAATACTCATCGTTTTTTGCACCCTTCGCTAAATGGATCAAAGTCCGCTTGACTCAGAAGTCTGACCTCAAAGAGAGATCAGACTTCTGGAGGCAATAGATATCTTTCCCTGCAATTTCAGGATCCCCCGTATGGGAGGATGGTCTGGACGACTAGCCGCCGATCTTGCGTTCGATCACGCGTTCCAGCTTGTGAACCACACTCTCCACCGGCACGCGGTCGAGCACGGCCTGGAAGAAGCCCTGCACAATCATGTGCTCGGCCTGGGGGCGACTGAGACCGCGAGCCATGAGGTAGAAGACATACTCATCTTCGACCTGGGCCGCGGTGGCGGCATGCGTGCAGCGCACGTCATCAGCCTCGATTTCCAGGCCAGGAATGCTATCGGCCCGGGCGGTTCCATCCAGAATCAGGTTACCGTTGCGCTGGAAGGCGTCGGTCTGCTGTGCGCCCTTATGCACCTTGATGATGCCCATGTAGACGTTGTGGGCCTTGTCCTTTAACGCACCGTTGAAGAGCAGGTCGCTAAAGCAGTGCGCGGCCCGGTGAATCTGCAGCGTCTCGTGATCGATATGCTGGCGGCCGGTCGGGAAGTAGATGCCCAACAGTTCGGCGTGGCTGCCCTCTCCCATCAGATCGATATCGAGGAAGGCTTTGGTCACCTTGGATCCCCAACTTACCTGGATCCAGCGCAGGTCAGCATTGCGCGCCATAGCCACGCGTCCGGTGAGGAAATTCCAGAGCGAATGGTCAAAATCTTGCAGGTTCATATAGCGCAGCACGCTATTGTCGCCCTGCTTGAGTTCCACCACCGCGCTTTGCATACCGTCCTGGCCGCCGATGAGATCATCGACCACGGTGACGTTGGCGCCTTCTTCCACGACAACTAGCGTGTGATGGTAGCCGGCCACGCCACTGGTTTCCTGTTGCAGAATAATCTGCAAGGGCAGGTCAACCTGCGTGTTTTTGGGCACATAGACGAAAGCGCCCGTGTCCCACAGCGCGGCGTGCAGCGCCGTGAATTTATTATGATCGGGTTTCACCACTTCAGTCATGAAGTAACGCTGTACCAGCTCAGGATACTCCTGTACCGCGGTCTGAAGATCGGTAAAGATCACGCCTTTACTTGCCAAGTCCTCATGGCTGTCACGGTAAATCACACCGCCGTCGCGGAAGATCAGGCTGGCGGCGCTCTCCATCTCGTCCAATTCGACCTTCAACGCTGCGCTGAGCGCATCCCGGTCGCTCTCCCCCGCGGGCAATGCAAAGGGTTGATAGTTTTCCAGATCAAAGCCGGTCAAGCGGGTGCGCCGCCACGACTCATCGGTGGGCTGCGGCCACGCCATCTCTTCGAAGGTGCGCCACGCCTGCAGACGGAATTCGAGCATCCACGCCGGCTCATTACGCGCCGCCGACGCCGCCCGCACCGTCTCCTCACTAAATCCGCTAACGGATTCTAATAGTTCATGCTTAAGAGCTACGGTCACTTCCAAGCCTCCCAAATTAACTGCGAATGCGGAACGCGAAGCGGCGGAATGCGGAGTGCGCATAGACTAATTCCGCACTCCGCATTCCGCACTCCGCATTTGTTCTAGCCGATACTGCCTTCCATCTGAAGCTGGATCAGGCGGTTCATTTCAACTGCGTACTCCATGGGCAATTCCTTGACCAGGGGTTCGATAAAGCCGCCGACGATCATGGCTGCGGCTTCATCTTCGCTGATCCCGCGACTCATCAGATAGAAGAGCTGTTCCTCGCCGATCTTGGAGACTGAAGCCTCGTGACCGATGCTGACGTCATCTTCTTCGATCTCGATGTAGGGATAGGTATCCGAACGGCTCTCTTCATCCAGGAGAAGCGCATCGCAAACGACGTTGCTCTTGGAATGATGTGCGCCCTTGGCAACCTTGAGCAGGCCGCGATAGCTGGAGCGCCCGCCATCCTTGCTGATTGACTTGGAGACGATCTTAGAGCTGGTGTAGGGTGCGCCATGCACAACCTTACCGCCCGCGTCCTGATGCTGACCGCGGCCGGCGAAAGCAATCGAAAGGATCTCGCCGTGGGCCTTGGGTCCCAGCATGTAGACGGCCGGATATTTCATGGTCACCTTGGAGCCCAGGTTGCCGTCGACCCACTCCATGGTGGCGCCTTCTTCGGCGATGGAGCGCTTGGTCACCAGGTTGTAAACGTCGGTGCTCCAGTTCTGAATCGTGGTATAGCGGCAGCGTGCGCCCTTCTTGACGATGATCTCAACCACCGCGCTATGCAGGCTGTTGGTGCTGTAGACCGGCGCGGTACAGCCTTCCACGTAATGGACGCTGGCCCCTTCCTCGATGATCATCAAGGTGCGCTCAAACTGGCCCATGTTTTCGGCATTAATGCGGAAGTATGCCTGAAGGGGAATGTCTACATGGACGCCGGCAGGCACGTAGACAAAGCTGCCGCCACTCCAGACCGCGCTATTCAGCGCCGCAAATTTGTTGTCGGCTGCGGGAATAACCGTACCGAAATATTCACGGAAAAGGTCTTCGTGCTCGCGCAGCCCCGTGTCCGTGTCCAAAAAGATCACGCCCAGCTTTTCCCACTCTTCGCGCAGGCTATGGTAGACGACCTCAGAGTCATACTGGGCGCCAACGCCGGCCAGGAATTTACGCTCGGCCTCGGGAATGCCCAGGCGCTCGAAGGTGTTCTTGATGTTCTCGGGCACGTCATCCCACGTCTTGCCCTGCTTTTCGGTCGGACGCAGGTAATAGATGATATCGTCATAGTCGATACCGCTCAGGTCTGCGCCCCAGGTCGGCATAGGCTTGGACAGGAAAATATCCAACGCCTGATGACGGAATTCGCGCATCCAGTCCGGCTCGTTTTTCTGGTCGGACATTTCGTCAATGATTGCATGATTGACGCCCTTGTCCGCGGTGTAATAAGCGTCGTACGTATCGTGGAAGCCGTACTGATAATCTTCTTTTACGCCTGAAATCTGTTCACGATCAGCTTGAGTAGCCATTTAAGTCTCCGTTACCAAATGCAGCATTCGACTGGCGTAACGCGTTTGTGTCGCCCACGCATCCGAATCCGCAAAACAGCTCATGGGTTGCTAATTTCTCTTGCCCTAACTGCCCGCTACGCCGTGACGGCCTCTTCGTCCTTAAACTCGCTTTCGACCCAGCCGTAGCCCTTTTCTTCCAGCATTGCTGCGATCTCAGGGCCGCCGGTCTCGACTACCCGGCCATTGTAGAAAATACTGACGTAGTCAGGCGTGACGTAGTTAAGAATGCGCTGGTAGTGCGTGATCAACAGGAAACCGCGATCCGCCGTGGAGAGCTTGTTGATGCCGTCAGATACGACACGCAACGCGTCGATATCCAGGCCCGAGTCCGATTCATCCAGAATGGCAAACTTCGGTTCGAGCATGGCCATCTGCAGCACTTCGGTGCGCTTCTTTTCACCACCCGAGAAGCCGTCATTCAGATAGCGACGGGCAAAGCTCGGATCGACATTGTATTCCTTCATCTTGTCGTTCAGCTCGCGCCGGAACTCGCGCATGGGCATGAGGTTGCTGCCGATCACGCCGCTGCTCTCGGCGCCGTTTGCCTTGTCGGTATAGCCGCGCACGTTAGAGACAGCAGTGCGCAGGAAGTTGGCCACGCTGACGCCGGGCACGGCAACGGGATACTGGAAGGCTAGAAAAATGCCGGCCTTGGTGCGCTCGTCGGCGTCCATCTCCAGAATACTCTCGCCGTCCAGCAGGATATCGCCTTCATAGACCTCGTAGTGGGGATGTCCGGCAATAACATAGCCCAGGGTCGACTTACCCGAGCCATTGGGACCCATCAAGGCATGAATTTCGCCGCTGTTGAGCGTCAGATCGACGCCCTTCAAAATTTCAGTGTCTTCTACGCCTGCATGAAGATTTTGGATTTCCAATACGCTCATGGCTAATCAAAACTCCTGTTTGTAATTGAATTTCATTCAAAGAGTAACTGTATCGTTGATTATTGCAGTTGTCTAACTTTTGTTCTGTAATTTGACAACCGATGACATAGATGTGAACCAAGTTACCCGCCAAAGATGCAGGGCTTGGCCTACCTGATCGCGCTTCTAACCCTCGGTTTTCCGCATTGCGGCGGAGACCGTAAACGTACAGCAACCGGCTCCATCCATCATGCAGGCGCTCAGATGCACGTCCGGCCCCAACACCCGGCGCATGATCTGCTCGTCCATCTCACAGATCTCACGGTGCTCCTGCGCCAGTTCATGGTAAGGACAGTTGTGGGTCTGCAGCATGATCTCCTCATTCTGCCCGATCACAACATCGGTCAGAACCCCCTTATTCTCCAACGCCGCGGCCATCTCTTCGACGCGTTCGTGCAGCACGGTCGACTTGACAACCGAGTCGTAGCGGCCGGCCAGGCGCGCGCCGACACGACTTAGCAGAATGGCCGTTTGATCAGGTCCTTCCAGCGCCATCACTTCTTCCAATAGCGTCAGGGCAAGATCATCACAGTGACAAGCAAAGAGTTCTTCCGCCTTAGACGTAATGGAATAGACGTGATGGGGACGTCCAACACCGCCACTCTGACGCCGCCGCTCGACATAGCCTTCCGCCTGTAAGGTGGTTAAATGTTGACGCACGGCTGTAGTGGTAACGCCAAGCAGCTCTTCTAATTCCTTGATGGTCGCGCTTTGGCGTCGCTGCAGATAGTCGACAATGCGCCAGACTGGATCATCCGAATTCGGTTCAAAACGCTTTAAAGCCATGCAGCTCGCTCCCAAACGGATCGCTCTTACGACAGAACTGGCGTCAGTTTATCCGCTTAAATCAATTTTGTCAAATAAATATGTTTTTATTTTCGAAATGAAGCGTTTCGAGGATAGAAAAGCCGTCGCCCGAGTCTGCAAAGAAGAGACTCGGGCGACAATGTACGGGGGAGTTGTCGTTATGTGATGCTTAAGCCGGCGCCGTCGCGCCATCTGTGCTTGCAGTCGCCACCGGGCGCCGCCGGCCGGCAACCAGCGCCCAGCCGGCCAGGAGTACAAAGCTTATCGCCGCAAGCCATCCTACCCAGTCACCAGTGCGGCTGTAGATTGTGGCTACACCGTCGACCGGCGCCTGGACCCGTAGCGACCAATCGTCTGAGGCGAAGTGACTATAGCTATCGACTACGCGCCCGAATCGATCGGACACGAGCGACAGCCCCCCGTCCGCCTGGCGCACGACGGTCAAACCGTTCTCCACACCCCGGAAGACGGCCATTTCACCGTGTAGCGGATCAATTTCTACCCAGTCTCGCGAGGGAGCCAGCAGAATATCCACGCCTTGCTGGCCGGCTTGGCGAATGACGGCCGGGAAGTCCATGTCCCAGCAGATAACGCCAGAGAGCGTGCCAAAGGGTGTTTCGACGGTTTGCAGCTGGCCGTCGCCCGCTAGCGTCCCTTCAAACTGATTGCCGCCATACTTGACGTGGTTGAGGACGATTTCTCCGCTGGGGTCGGCAATGAGCAGACGATTTTCCGCAGGGCGCGTTTCGCCGGGATAGAGCGTAAACGTGGGCATGGCTAGATAGAGTCCCTCGGCACGTGCGAGCGCCTGTCCCTGCTCGACCAATGCTGCTACGTCTTCTGCCAGACCGACGCCCGCGCCCTCTGGCCAAAGAATCAGCTCCGCCCCGCTCTGGGCTGCTGCCTCGCTCTGGGCAAGATACGCTGTATGGATGGCTTGAGTCTCGGCGCGGAAGGCCGTTTGATCCTGCTCCAGCAGCGGGAAGAGCGTAGCGGGGTCAAACTCAGCCGCGGTGAAGGATGCTATATCGACTGTTCGGTCTGCCTGGTCCGGCGCTGCGGCCAAGCGGATGACGCCATAGGCGACTACAGCGAGCAGGACGGCTGCGTACACCGCCAGCCCCTTGCCCACACGCGCCCATTGAAAGTTGCTTGCCCACGCCCAGTTCACCACGGAGGCCAGCCAGGCAATGAGAAAGGTGATGCCCCAAAGGCCGGTGACGGCGCTCAGTTGCATGATGGGCGCCAGGCCAAACTGGCTGTACGCCTGCGCACCAAAGGTGCCCATGGGATTGGCGCTCAGGGAGAGGAACTCCAGTGCGGTCACCGCACAAGGGAATAGTAGCGTCGAGACAAAGCGGATTTCGCCTGCCTGGTTGCGCAGACGCGGGACGAGCAGCCTGTCGAACAGATAGGGCAACGCGCCAACAGCCGAGGCAGTTGTCATCATGATGATGTGAACCGGCAGGGGAAGCGGCTGCTTGCCGTACCAGACCACGGCGGCCACAACCGATGCCACCAAGACCAGCAGCGGGTAGCCGACCCACCAGCGGGTCATGCGCACGAAGCGCAACAAAAAGATAGGCGCAATCCAGGCGGCCAACGCCGCCAAGAACGCCGGCTGCGTCACAAAGCCGAGCAAAGCGCCAATCAAAAGGCAAAGATAGGCGTAGCGTCTGTCAAATCGAGTTGTCATCTCATTGCCTCCGCAGCAATCACGTTGATTATGCCTGACCACACAATAGCTGCAAGCAGGTCATGCCAACCAGTGCCGGAGGTCATGTCATGGTCACGTCTTCGTCATCTCGTGGGCATATCTCTGTGGCCTTCTGCCTGAAGTGACCGTTCACGATTTCAGAACGCTTGTCATAAGGCATGAACGTTGAATTGCCGTCCGCCATCCCATCCCGCCGGGTTTACCAGGTTGGGACCGCTGGGCTACAATGCCATCGAACAATTAAAGCCCAAGTCACAAGGGAGTCGCCCCATGTCTATCAAGCCTGACCACTGGATTCGCCGCAAAGCCCAAGAAGCCGCCATGATCGAGCCCTTTGTCGACGGTCAGGTGCGCGACGGGGCGATTTCCTATGGCCTGAGCAGTTTCGGCTACGACATCCGTGTAGCCGACGAGTTCCGCATTTTCACGCCGGCTACGGGTCAACTGACGGTCGTCGACCCCAAGGCGATCGACGCCGGCGCCATGGTGCCGTATCGGGGCGATGTTTGCATCATTCCGCCCAACAGCTTCGCCCTGGCGCGTACGGTCGAATACTTCCGTATCCCTCGCAACATTCTGACCATCTGCCTGGGCAAGAGCACCTATGCCCGCTGCGGCATCATCGTCAACGTGACGCCCTTTGAGCCCGAATGGGAAGGTCACGTCACCATCGAGATCTCTAACACAACGCCGCTGCCGGCCAAGATCTATGCCAACGAAGGCATTGCCCAGGTGCTCTTCTTCGAGGGCGATGAGCCGGAGATCAGCTACGCCGACCGGCAGGGCAAGTACCAGGCTCAAACGGGCATCACGCTGCCCCGCATGTAGAGGCCACGCGCTACTCGCTTGCAGCCTGCTCGATCATGGGCAGGTAGCCGGGGAGACCCACGTTAACGGTGAAGGTCACCCTGCTGCTCGCACTGCCGTCGCTTGCCTCCAATTCGATCGGGTGGGGACCAATCTCCTCAAAGCCCGGCGTCCCAGAGAGAAGGAGACGGTTCCCGTCCAGCGTCGCGTCGAGCCATTCCGGCAGTTCGATGATCTGAATGTCAAGCGCGTCTCCTTCTTCATCTTCAGCGACAGCAGTTGATTCGTACAGTTGTCCTGGCACTGCAAATTCGAACGGTCTCCGCGCAAAGGTCGGAGGGTCGTTCCGGCCGAACACTGTCACGGTTGCCGTTTGAACTGTACGGCCCTCGGCGCTCACAGCTTCGAGTGTGAGCTGGTGATCGCCGACATCGGCGGCGGCAGGAGTGCCGGAAATCACGGCCGTACCGTCGAGTTGGTCAGTAAAGGATATCCAGGCTGGCAGTTCCAAGGCCGTCAGCTTCGCCGGCGCACCGGGATCAAAGGTGGTGACGACGGCTTCAGTTCTGTACAATTCATCTTCCCGTGCCAGCGTGATGGGCTTGTTGACAAATTGCGGCGCCCCCGCCTGAAGCAGAAAGACGTTGTCAAGTTGGGCCATAGCCGGACCGCTGAATGCTTCGGGCACACGCCAGCGGAAGACGATGCGCACGGCAGTGCCGGCAAAGGGGCTGAGATCCACCTGCCCGACCTGATCGCCTGAATCGGCCAGCGCTTGGCGCGGCATGGCGGTGTAGATCAGCGTCTCATCCAGCGGGTAGGCGCCACCTCCTTCTGGCTGAATGACGACTGAGAACGTACGCGGCTCGTTCGCGAAGTAGGTTTCGAGATCGTAGCCAATGCGATAGAGAAAGGCCAGCCCCGTGGCGTCGACGGGCAAGGTGACGTCCTGAGCGACTTCGATGACGCCCGGTCCTTCGCCGTCAAAGCCATTGACAAGGGCGAAGTCTCCCCGTGGCGGGTCGCTGGTGAAGAGGCCGTAACGCACGTCGACGCCTGCGCCGGCCACTTCTAGCGGCAGCAGCGGCTCTGCGATGTCGCTTACAACCCAACCGCTCAGATCGCCCTGCTCAAAGCTGCAGTTCTGGATGGGGTTGTCGGCGATCTGGCCGCAATCGGGCAGCGCGTTGATCGTTGTCGCAGCCACCAGAATCTCATCCAGCTGATCGCCGAAAAGGGCCGCCTGATTTTGGCGCGGTCCAACGCTGCCTACCGTCAACGACACGGGAACGGTGACGGTGACTTCCTCACCGGCTGCTAACGTCAGGCCATCGACCAGATTGGGCAAATCAGCCGCGTCTGTGCGGCATCGGCTTCATCATGCGCGGGCGCCAACGTCACCGGCCCAATCAACGTGACGTCAGGCGGCAGACTATCACTCAGCACGAGGTCGGAGACAGTCTCATCCAATGAATTGCGCAGCGTGATGGCATACGAAAAGGCTGTGCCCGGTTCAGGCGCCGTTTCGCTGGCCTGCTTGGAGATGGTGAGCGACTTCGGTGTGAAGAGCACGGCTCGTTCGGCCGCGAGCGCGTTTTCCGTATTGCAGGCATAGGTCAGCCCGATGGTCCCGGCGCCGTTTTCTATGCCCATGGTCGCGCTGCCGCCGCCGAATATTCCAGGATCAGCATATTGCAGCAGGACGTCACCGCCTTGAAAGAGGATGGCCTGAAAGGTCCCCACCGGATAGAAATTAAAGTGGAGCATGTCGGTATACTGAACAATCCAGCAGGCCTCGCTTTCCCCATATGGACAACGTCCAAAGGACTGATACGCAATTGGACCGGACGCTGCGGGCAGGAGATCGTCCCATTGCAGCGCGATAATCTCATTCGGCGGAAATTCCTCGGGCAGCGGGCACGAGTTGGAAAGCGACCAGAGGCTATCGGGCGCAAAGCCAATTAGGCCATTGCTGCCGATATGGATCTCGTTTCTGATTTCGCCGTAGAAGGGGAAATCAAACCCAAGCGGAATGGCATCGGTGTAGGAGTCGTCGAAGAGAAAGACCTGCGTGCCCGTATCGCTGATATCGATAAAATCGTAGATGGGACCACTGGGCTCATCACTGTCGAGAAAGGTGTAGCCAAACGCGTCCGGTCCGCCGGCAGTGGCGGCCTGAACGGGCGCAACGGCCTCCGGATCCACCTCACAATCTTTGCAGAGCTCCTCATCAGGATGGATCACGGCGCCGCCATACCGAGCGGATTCCGGAACGCGGTCTGCTCCCGGATAGACGGGCGGGACAGGCGGCTCGTCAGCAAGAGCGGCGTGGGCCGTTGCCGGCAGCACGGCCAGCAAGACCAGGACGGCAACGGATAAGAAAGCTGCAACGATGAAGCGATCGTAGCGGGACATGGGTTTCTCCTCCTAGCTCAATTGTGATTTTTCTTTGCGCGAGAGCGGTGGCGGATCATCCGCCTGACATACGGCGCAACGGGGAAGAAAGGAGCAGATCAGCGCAGGGGCAATTCCCCACAGATTACACCACACGGTCAAAGGGTGCGGGCCAGGTTACGGCAAAATACTGAACAAAGCGTATACCAATAACTAAAGATCGTCAAGTGATTTTTTGCCGCCGATCCATATCGCGTGTGGCCACAATGTTGGCGCCGGTTGTCAGGATGTCGGCGACAATTACCTCTCCCATCTGGACAGGCGCAACGACCCGCGTACTGCGCAAGGCCTCGCAAATGGCCAGCACCTGATCTTTCGGTACGGCCTCGCTGCTCTTGACAGGCAGGCGGGCTGTAAGGGCGCCGTCAATGGCAACGGTGGTCGTCACGAGCCGGCGGGGGTCGCGATGCTCCTGCACGGCGTATTCTTTGCCCCGCTTGCAGCCAAAGCCGCGAATCTCGACAATCTCGCCGCACTCGTCTTCATCCACTTCCAGCCGACAGCCGAGCGGACAGCCGATACAAAGATAGGTTGTGGATTCCATGCTTTGCCTCCATTCACGTGGCAAGCCGCGCGACAGATGACGTGGTCGAATCGCATGGTACGCTACCGAGCCGCGATGTCGACCTTGAGCCCATCACCATGAAAGTTGGCCAGAAAACGCGGCCGTAGCGTAAGATTCACCATCTCACCGGGAAAGACATAGCGCAGTTTCTTCTGATATACGTGCTCGCCGCCCGGTGTGCCCAGACGGATCGCGCATGCCTCCATTGGCTTACGCACGCGCAAGTAGACCGTCTGCTCCCGTTCAGTGGCGATGCTCTGGGGCACGCAGTATGCGACATTGTCCCCTGGCAGCAGACGCACATTGTCGGCCGGCGCCTCTTTCCCGATGGCGAACTCTCCCGCATTACGCCCAGCCAATGCCGCCTCCTGACTCACGAAATCGACCAGATCATGGATGTGGACCACGTTGCCACAGGCGAAGACACCGTCGCGCGAGCTCTCCATACGGCTGGTGACGACAGGCCCCTGCGTCATCGGATCCAAACGCAGGCGCAATTGATGGGCCAACTCGTTGTCGGGGATCAGCCCGACGGAGAGGAGAAGCGTATCGCAGGCCACGGTCTGCCCGCGGCCTAGATCCGGCGTGAGCGTTTCGTCAACCGGAGCCAGCGTGACGGCTTCAACCCGTTCATGACCGTGAATTTCGGCTACGGTGTGGCTCAAGTGAAGCGGTATGTCGAAATCGTGAAGGCACTGGACGATGTTGCGATTGAGGCCGCTGGCGTGGGCCATGATTTCATAGACGCCAATTACCTCCACGCCCTCCAGGGTCAACCGGCGCGCCATGATCAGGCCGATGTCGCCCGAGCCAAGAATTACTACGCGCCGTCCCGGCAGATAGCCCATGACATTGACAAAGCGCTGGGCCAGGCCTGCCGTCAGCACACCGGCAGGGCGCGTTCCAGGGATGCGGATGGCGCCACGTGTCCGCTCGCGTGCACCCATGGCCAGCACCACAGCGCGGCTCTCGATGACGCGCACGCCGAGCGTTGCCGCCAAAAGCTTGATGCGCTTGGCGCCGCCCCCCATTGCTGTGCTGTCGATGTCGAGCACGCAGGCGTCAGTAAGCACGTCGATGCGCTGCGCCGATACCTCTTCCAGCACGCGCTGCGCGTACTCAGGGCCGGTCAACTCTTCGCCAAAATGATGCAGGCCAAAGCCCGAGTGAATGCACTGAAGAAGTATACCGCCGGCTTCCGCCTCGCGGTCGACGACAAGTACGCGTGCGGCCCCGGCCTCCTGGGCTGCCAAGCCGGCGCCCAAACCGGCCGGTCCGCCGCCTACCACAACGACATCATAGTGCGAATGCAGATGGCGCGGTTGACGGGTAATCATGCTGGGGCCTCCTCCCGCTCGCAAACGATCCAGGAGTCGCCGCCTTTTTTGGTTACCTCGCTCAGTGGCACACCCTGCGCCTCAGCCAGCAGATGCAGGCAGCGGCTGGTGCAGAAACCGCCTTGACACCGGCCCATACCGGCACGCGTGCGAAACTTGATCCCGTCTAGCGTGCGCGCGCCCTGCTCGATGGCTGCGGCGACCTCGCCTTCCGTCACCCATTCACACCGGCAAACGAGCCGTGAGTGGCGGCGATCTGCGGCGGCCAGAGCCATCTGCTCCGCTGTCGATAGCTCGGCAAAGCGGGCCATGCGCGGCAGGGTTGGCGTAAAGCGCTGATTGGGCGTCAGTTTGAGTCCTTCAGCCTGCAAGATTTCGCAGACCAACTCGGCAATCGCCGGGGCAGCGGTCAGGCCTGGCGACTGGATGCCGGCTACGTTGATGAAGCCGCGCTTGGCCGTCGGTCCGATCACAAAGTCTTCCCCGTCAGCCGGCGCGCGTATACCTGCGAATTCGGCAATGCAGTCGCGGGCGGAAATGCCCGGGACAATGCGCGACACCGCAGCGAAGATCTCCGCGCTGCCCGCAGCGCTGGTACCCAAGTCTTTGCGCTCAGCGACCGCCTCGGCCGTGGGGCCGACCATGATCGTGCCGTCATAGGTGGGAATGACCAAAATGCCTTTGGAAACGGGAGTGGGGCAGGGAAAGATCACGTGGTTGACGATCCCCTGCAGGCGCTTGTCGAGCAGATACTCCTCACCCTTACGCGGGTGGATGGAGAAGTCGCGCACACCGGCCAGTTCGGCCACCTGATCCGCATAAAGCCCGGCGGCGTTGAGTACAAAGCGCGTGGCAAAGCGCTGTCGGGGCGTCTGCACCAGCCAGGTTTCGCCCGTCTGTGCCAAGCCTGTCACTGGAGCAGCGGTGAGGAATGTACAACCGTTGCCGGCAGCGCTTTCTGCCAGACGAAAGACCGCTTCGTAGGGATTGACAACGCCGGTCGTCGGCGCATAGAGCGCAGCGATGACGGCGGGCGTCAGGTTCGGCTCGATCTGAAGGATGCGTTCGCGGGGCCAAAGCTCAATACCGGGGATTTGCTTGATCGTGCCATGGCGTATGAGTTTCTCGAGGACGGGGAGCTGGCTTTCGTCGAGGGCAACCGTCAGTTCCCCCACACGCCGGAAACCAAAGCCCAATTCCTCTGCCATCTGGTCCCAAAGCTGGTTTCCAGACCATTCCAGTGTGCCCTTTAGCGTATCGGGCGCGGCATGGTGACCGCCGTGGATGATACCGCTGTTGGCCTTACTCGTGCCAAAGCCGACTTCGACTTCTTTTTCCAGCAGCACCACTGCAAGCCGGTAACGAGTCAGCGCACGCGCCAGCGCGCAACCCACTATTCCGCCGCCAATAATCAACACATCGTAGAGCATGGGAAACGACTCCACGTCAACGGGGAGCTATTGTGACATATCTGGATCCTCACATCTCTATCGTTCAGCATCGCGCTGAAATGAGGGATGCGCACGGGTCATTTGCCTAGGCATGACCGTGACAGATATCCTCTTTTGTTCTTCAGCCCAATCTAAACAGCCGCCGGCAGTTGACTGCCGGCGGCTGCGTCCTCTCCTGGGCCGTCGAAGCTACTAAGAAAAGAAATAACGAACGTGTTATAAAACCGTTCGCACTCAGTCGTGCTTCTGATCTACACGTCGACTGGCTCGTACCGCTCTGCTGCCGACCGCTTGCGCTACCGCGCGCCGCACGCCTGTAACGAGGCCTGCATGTGACCGCGCGCTTCGGCGGCAATCGTGCAACACTGTTCGATGCTGTACTCCTTGGCGCCGATGATCTCCAGGTCAAGCGCGCCTGCATAGCCATTTTCATGCAGGGTGCGCACGTAGCCGACCAGGTCGATGTCGCCGCGGCCGTTGGCCTGATCTTCCGGCTTACCCGGCCCCTGCTGGCGCCCCTTGCAGTCGCGGATGTGCACGTGCCGCACGCGTGAAATGACTGCAGCAATCGCCTCGACCGGGTTCTCGTTGGCCCGATAGATGTGCGAGGGATCCATGTCGATGCCAAAGTTCGGCGAATCGATGGCATCCATCACCGCCAGTGTCGTCGGTGTGTTGTAGACGCTGCGCCCGACATGAGCCTTGACGCACAAAATCACGCCATGACGCTCGGCCATCTGGGCCAGCATACCCAATTCGTCGATCGTTTCTTGAAGGCTAGCTTCATCGCCGGTTTCGCCGCCGGGACCGCAGTTGATGACAGGGACGCCCAGTTCGACCGCGGCTTGCATGGTCTGTTCCATGCGCGCCGGGTCACGATCTGGCTGCTCGATGGCGAGCAACTCCAGGTCGAACGTTTGGGCCAGTTGCTTGATTCCCGGGGCCTGCTCGCGCCAGAGCGACGGGACAAGGTGCTCACTCATCCCGTCAATGGCAGAGAGCTCAACGCCGTCGTAACCGGCCATGGCAAGATATTTGAAGGCGGTCGCCAGGTCATAACCGCCAAAGAGCACGGAATTCGCTCCAAGTTTCATCATACATTCCTTTCATGGGATGGACCGCACATCAGACGGGTAGGTTCGCGACAATCCGCGTCCAACTGTCGCACCCGCCCGCTCCGCGTTCTATCAGTCTATTCAACGTAGACAACTGTCTCTGTATCGAGGGATTGGATCGCCGCGGCCAGCACCTTCTGCGCCTTGAGGCCCTCGGCGCCTGAGCCATCGATCTCAGCAGGAGCCACCCCCTCTTCCACCTGCTGGAGGAAGCGATGGATGCGGTTACGAAAGGTGTCTTCAAAATCGCGCATGCCGCCAAAGATCGGATTGGTGTAGACGATCTTCTGGGGATTGCCCGCCGGGAAGTAGGTCGCTTCGCGCCACATGTCTTCGATCAGCAGGCGACCACCGGTGCCGGCCACCTCGCAGCGCTCCATGGGATGGCCGCGTTCGATGTCGTAACTGCCGGTCAACGTACCGACCGCGCCATTCTTGAAGCGCATATTGAAGGTCGCCGTCGACCAGATCACGCGTCCAGGCGCCTTGGTGGCAAAGCACTGCACCGCTTCCACGTCGCCCATGAAGTAGCGCATGACGTCAACCGTGTGGGGGTGCAGGGCTTTCAGCTGGAAGTAGGGCGAGGTCTCGCGCGGGTTCATGATCCACATGCTCATGTTGCAGAAGAGCAGATGGCCCAGACGCCCTTCGTCCAGCCACTCTTTGGCCAAATACGCGGCCGGCGTAAAACGGTGATTGAGGTTGATGCCGTAGCAAACGCCCATCTCTTCCGCCTTGGCCACCATCTCTTCAGCACAGTCGATCTCGTTTGATATCGGCTTCTCGCCCAGCACATGGCAGCCGGCGCTCAACGCCTCCATCGTCGGCTCATAGTGTTCACTGCCATATTCGTGGCCGCCGGTGGTCACATGACAGATATCCGGAGCCAGGGCCGCCAACATGTCGGCCACACGATAAAAGGCCGGCACGCCATAAAGCTCGGCCGCGGCGTCTGCCCGCGCGGGCAGCCAGTCGCAGACGCCGACCAACTCGGCCAGCGGATCTTGCAGCAGCAGCCTGGCATGTCGATTGCCGATCGGCCCCAGGCCGATCACGCAAACTCGTTGCATTTTAGTTTGCTCCATTTCTAACGCTTGGTTCGATCTCCACACGATCGTAATTCGTTACGAAGTTGGGTAGCCATACTCGGCCAATGCCGGGCCAAAGAAATCAAAGTCGAACTGCTCCGTTGAATTTCGCCAGCGCCCCACGGCTTCCGGCCGCGTCGGAATGCGGGCTAACTCGACGCCCAGGTACGCTTCCAGCCGGTCCACTGTGACATCGCGGTGATGGACGAAGTCTTCAAAGCGCACTTCAATCCAATGCTTAGGGCGGGGCGTGGCTTTGACGATATCGTACTGATATTTCCAGGAGATGGCCCGACGCAGCTGCTCATCGTCGGTCTCCGGATAGTCGATGCCAAAATCGCGCAAGTCATCGGTCTTGTGAGTATTCAGGATTGAATCACGCGGATCGCGGATCCAAAAGATATATTTCATTTCGGGGAAAAGCCGTGCAATCCATGGATAGACGAGCGTCGTTTCCGGTATCTTCCAGCCCACCAACGCCTCAGGCTTACGTACATGCTCCGTCAAGACGCTGGCCAAGTAACGTTCGAGCAGTTCTGTGAACTCGCTGGGGATAGCCATGGTATGCAGCCGGCTAAAATCCCAGTCCAGACCACCCTGCCACGCAACATCACGGGCGAGGACGCGACAGGCCGCATACATATCCTGCGGGGGGATTAGGTCGCCGGAGCGGTTGAGCATCGCACCCATGTAGATGCCGCTGGCATAGAGTGTCTGTGAGATGGCGCGTGTGCCGGAATGGCCACGGCCAATGATGGTAACGAGTGGCATGATTCGTCTATCCTTGACCTCGCGTTTGGACGTGCGTGCAAGGCGCGGCGATTATTACGCTGTTCACTCGCGTGATTTCTCCTGCAGCCTGGTCGCCTGCGTCACATCACCAATGTGCAGCGTGTCATACGCTTGCTGCGACGTCTTGAACGCCCCAACGCCTTTATGTCCGTGCCAATCCCCCTGAAGGTGCATCGGATTGGGCAGCCCCGTCTCCGCTTCGCGCCGGGCGATCCACGCGTCCATGCGCGATTTGAGGAAGGCGACGACCTCGGGGCTTGACTCCGCAATGTTCTGATTCTCGTCAGGGTCATCGACAAGGTTGTAGAGTTCGATCTCGGGCTTGAAATGAAAATCGGGCTCTAGGGCAATGATGAGCTTCCATTCGGGCGTACGCCAGCCATGTTTGCGCATCCACGTGCACTCGGTGATGTAGATTTCGCCCTCGTGGGAGGCAACCTCGCCATGCACCATGGGGAGCAGGCTGCGGCCATCAAACGTCAGCTCTGACGCATCGATCTCGGCCAATTCGAGAATGGTCGGCACCAAGTCCTTGTGCTGATTGAAGCCGGCCACGCGCTTGCCGGCGGGCAGCTTGCCGGGGTAGCGAATGATCAGCGGCACGACTAACGTGGGGTCGTAGATGCCATGGTGATCGAACCAGCATTCGTGATCATAGAGCGTTTCGCCGTGGTCGCCGTTGACGATGACGATGGTCTCGTCTTCAATGCCGTGGGCTTCAATGGCCGTGAAGATGCTCTGGATCGCAGCGTCCATATAGGCGATCGCGCCGTCATACTGCGCGATCACATAGTCCTTGTCGCTGATTTCGGGCGGCATCCAGGTGGCGAAAAAGTCCCGGAAAGGCTTGAACGACATCACCGGTTCCATCGATTTGTTGTTAGGGTCGCACTCATCGCCATGGTAGAACATGCGCTCATACGGTTCCGGCGGCAGATAGGGAGCGTGGGGATCCATGTGGCGTAAGAAGAGAAAGAAGGGTTCATCTTCCCCGACCAGCCGATCAAGTTCCGGCAACGCAACTTCATTCAGATTTTGCGCCTTGGGGCTCCGTCCTTCCTCCCACTTGCCCCATGCCGGATAGGCAAGGTAGTTGTCGAAGCCACGCGAACTGGGATTACCCGAAAAGCCGACACACGTTGTGTTGTACCCCTGATCTTTCAGAATTTCGGCCAGCGTGGGCACTTCGGGACGCAGTGGTCCCTGATGGCGCAGCGCAACGACCTGCGTGCCAAAGGCATCGCGCCCGGTGAGCATGGAGGCGTAGGCGCTGGTCGTCGGGATATGGGCGCTGATCGTCTCTTCGAAGAGCGTGCCTTCCTGGGCGAAGCGATCGATATAGGGCGTCGTCAGGCGGTCGTAACCGTAGCAGCTCATGTGGTCACGCCGCAGCGAGTCGATGCCCAGCAGAATAACATTCGGTTTAAGTTTTTGTGCTTTGGCAGCCATTGGTCTTCCTCAATAGATGATGGATGTCGTGCAAATCTTCGGATTATTTGTGATTACAGGATCGGACAACAGCGGATTTGGAAAGGAACGGATACAACCATACGCGTCCCAACGTTGCACCCGATTCGTCGCCATCGCAATCGCCAACGGTGCAGGCAGCGTCTAAGCCGGCGTCGAAGTCGGCATTTGTCACGGAGTAAAGCGCTGTATCCGTTCCTTTCTCCATCCGATGTTGTATTACATCAAAGCGGGAACTCCACGCGCCGACCTTCTGCAGCCGACTGATAGGCCCCCAGCACCATCTCAACCGAGACGCGACCCGTCCTCTGCCGTGATGGTTGGCTCGGTGTCGTTGCGCAGCATGTCGATGAATGAGCGCGGCACCGACGCGATCCGCTCACTGTGGCTGGCCGGAATCGGCAGGCCCAGGTCGGTCCACTCGGGCGCATCCTTTGTATAAAGTTTCAGGGCAATGGGATGGGGCGGCAGCGGCACGTTGGTCGACGGCGCGTCATCATGATTCTGGATCAGCACGCCCTGATCGCCGTAGATTTCGGTCGTGTTCTCCGCCGCCATGGTCACCGATGAATTCTCCAGCACGACCATGGCGCCGCTGGCATAGCGATAGATTGCGACACCGGTGTCGTCGGGCGCCATATCGGTGACGGTGTTGCCAATCTCGGCCATGACGCTGACCGGACGGCCCATCATCCAGTGGATCAAATCCGTAGCGTGGGAGGCGTCGTCCATAAACATGCCCTTATTCGCAACCGGATCAAAATGCCACCTGGTCGGTCCATTGACGAACCAATCGAGGAAGAGCACGGGAATGGAGTGACGCCGGCGCAAGAGGCTGATATTGCCCAGCACCCTGGCGTCCAAGATCTCCTTGATCTTCTGATTGGAGGGGTCGTGGCGCATCTGATAGGCCATCATAAAGCGTACGCCGGCGCTGTCGGCGGCGGCGGCCATGCGGTCACAATCTTCGAGGGTCAAGGCCATGGGCTTCTGGCAGAGAATGTCCTTGCCCGCTGCGGCTGCGGCTACGGCCATCTCGGCGTGGCGATTCGTTTCACAGGTGATGATAACGCCCTGAATATCGGGACGGTTGAGCACGTCTTCCACGTGGCTGGTGTACTGCATGCCGTACTTTGCGGCGGCCTCGCGCCCGCGCGTTTCATTATCGTCCCAACAGGCGACGAGATTGACGTCGTCGTACGTGAGCATCCGTTCACAATAAGGATTGGCATGGCCGTGGGCGAAGCTGATCACGCCGATGCCGATTTTTGGGTTCATTCGATCTATCTCCCCACCGGGAGGTGGGCAATGCGGGTCAACGTGAAATCGGAAGCATCGAGTAAATCTACCCGGAAACAGGCACTTCTTCTGCACGGCCGGTCTCGTGCGAGCGGATGGCGGCCTCGATGATCTCCTGCACAGCCAACCCTTCGACGGCCGACGCGTCGATCTCATCGCGCGGCACGCCCGCGCTGACCTGCTCGATCCAGCGGTTGATGCGGTTCTCGAAGGTGGCGCTAAATCCGCTCAGCCCGTTCATGATACTGTTGCGTACCACGGTCAACTCCTGGCTGTGACGCGGGTAGAGCGTCAGCTCCTCGAAGAGGTTGTCGAGCACGATGCGGCCTTCGGTGCCCAGCAATTCCAGGCGTTCCAAATTGTGGGTCGGGTTGGTGTCGTAGCTGCCGGTCAGATGGCCGACAATGCCATTTTCGAACATCAGATTGATCTGGGCGTTGGAGTAGGTAATGCGCCCCGGCGCTTTGTTGAGGAAGGCGTGGACACCCGTCACGTCGCCACAGAAGTAGCGCATGATGTCCAGCGAGTGGGGATGCAGCGCGCGCAGATGGAACCAGGGCGATGTCTCCCGCGGGTTGCCGATCCACATGGTCATGTTGATCAACAGCAGCTCGCCGATCTTGCCCTCGTCGACCCACTCCTTGGCTTTGGCGGCCGGCGGTACAAAGCGATGGTTCAGGTTGATGCCGTAGTAAACGCCCATTTCGTCGGCCTTGGCGACCATCTCGCGCGCCTTGTCAATCTCGTTGGAGATCGGCTTCTCGCCCAGCACGTGCAGCCCCGCATTGAGGCACTGCATGGTCGGCACGTAATGATCGCCGCCATTTTCCATGCCGGCCGTGGCGATGCTGACCGCATCCAGCTCCTCGTTGGCCAGCAGGTCCTCTACGCTGTAGTAGGCGGGCACGCCATACTTGGCTGCGGCTGCGTCGGCCCGCTCCGCAATGATGTCGCAGACGGCGACCAGCTCACACAGGTCACTTGCATGATAGATCGGCGCATGGTGCGTGCCGCCGATATTGCCCATTCCGATGACGGCGACTTTGAGCATACTTATTCTCCTCTTTTGTAGGATTTTCTTGTTAGGCTTTCTTGTCAGGCCTTACTGTACAGCCGTTTTGCATTGTCTCATGCGGGTGAACGTCAGCCTCTCCCTGCTTCGCCCGCCTGAACGGCGGGCTACGCGGCCCTCTCCACCGGGTGGAGAGGGCCAGGTTTGACGCCTCAAGCGTCAAACCTGGGTGAGGCTGAAAGCTACGCAAGCCTTTATTACGTCGTCATTTCAAGCATACTGCGCCCATCCTGGTTGACCCAGATGCCGCAGGGTTCAGCGCCTGCGGTCGCGCCCAGCTTGGCTTCAGAGCCGTCAAAACGGAGGACAGGGTGATAGAAGGCCCCGACCTTTTCGGCGTCACCGACAATGTAATGACCGATGAGCGAACGACGAAAACGATCCGAACTCTGATTGGGCAGACTACCGTGGATCACCTGGCCGTTGAAAAAGAGCACATCGCCCGGCTCCATCACCGCGTCGACAGGCTCCATCCCCGGCGCAAGGGGTACCTGGCGACTGGTAAAGCTCTGCGTCGTATCCGCTTCCACATCGCATAGCAGCGGCAGATCTTGGGTGCCCGGCACTAGTTGCAGACAGCCGTTTTCAGCGTCGCAACGGTCGATGGCCATCCACGCAGCCATGCAGGTGCCCGGCTGCACGCGCAGCGGCTTCTGGTCCTGATGTAGCGCCTGTCCGCGCGCGCCTGGCGGCTTGAAGTAGAACATGGTCTGAACGGCGTAGGGTTCGTGACCCAACAGCGTGGTCAGACAGGTGCGGATACGCTCATCCAGCATCCAGTCCAGGCTTATGCCGTCCCAGCGATGCATGTGCACCATGCGCGGATAGCGCTTGAGCGGATCGCTCTGTGCGGCGCTCTCTTGCTCTGGCCGGTAGCCGCCGATCCCCTGCGCGTTGAGCGCTGTAAAGTGCACTGCAAGCGACTCCGCCTCCGCCACGGAAAAGAGACCGTGGGCAATCGTGAAGCCGTTCGTCTTATAGTCATCCAGGTCAATCATTGGACTCCCTCGGTTTGCGCATTACGTTCTATCACGGAGTGCTTGTCAGGCAGCCGTCAATCCGGCGCTCGTGCATCGGCACTCTCTATTTGACGAGTATGCGAACTTGTCCGTGCCCATGCATTTAGGGTCCGCCACAGCAAAACGAGTCGCCAACTCAAGATTGGCGAAACGCTAGCCGCTCACTTCTTCCGCTGCCGGCAACTCGCCCGCAACGTGCCTGGCCACCGCGTCCGCGCCGACTGTCGCTTCGTCATACAAAAAGCACTTCACCATGCGCCCATCGACGCTGTAGTTTCCGGGCGGACTCCTGCGGCAGATCTCCTGCACGTGCGGACACCGGTTGGCAAACTTGCAGCCGGTGAGCATGTACTCATCCGAGTCCATTACAGCCAGGGATGCCTGCGTCTCCCAGGCCTTGTCCGGATCTGTCCGCGGAATGGAGTTCTTAAGATTTTGCGTATAGGGATGTAGCGGTGCGCCCAGCACCTGCTCGACTGGCCCCAACTCCACAATCCAGCCGCGCAACATGATGGCAATCCGGTCGGCCGAATAGTAGGCCGTTGCCAGGTCATGCGTAATGTAAACGATGCTGACGCCCTGGCTCTGCTTGAGGCGGCGGAACATGTTCACGATGGACATGCGCAATGAGGCATCCAACATAGAGACCGGTTCGTCGGCGATGATCAGTGAGGGCTTGGTGATGAGGGCGCGGGCAACGGCAACACGCTGCGCTTGCCCGCCCGACAGCTCGTTGGGATAGCGCCCCCGAACCTCAGCCAGGGAAAGACCCACCTCCTGCAGCACAGCATCGACGTAGGCATCGGCGTCAGCCTTGGTCGCCATCTGATAGTTGCTTACGGTTTCAAAGAGGTAGCTATCGATACGTTTCAGCGGGCTGAATGCGGCAAATGGGTCCTGAAAGACCGGCTGCACCTCCTTAAAAAACCAGGAGCGCTTCTCCTTCCGCGACAAGGATCCGACATCTTTTCCTTTGTACTGAAGGATGCCGGATGTTGCGGCGTCCATGGCCAGGAGCATACGGGCCAATGTCGTTTTGCCGCTCCCGCTTTCGCCGGCAACGGCGAAGATTTCAGGCTTCGCATCGTCCAGCGTGAAGGTCGCCTCGTCTACGGCATGAAAATGGCTCGTGGCAAAGCCACGGCGAATATTGAAGATTTTGGTGACGTCTTCGACACGCAACAATTCGGTGCCAGACAACCCGTCATTCTTAGATGTCTGCTGCACGGTGCACCTCATCAAAGCTGATCGTATCTGTGCTGTTGGTGATCAAGTGACAGGCGACACGATGACCGGGAAGAATCGAGACAATCTCCGGATCATCCGTTTGGCACCTGTCGATTGCAACCGGACAGCGGGGATGGAAGCGGCAACCGCTGGGTGGATTGTCCAAAGCAGGCGGTCGCCCGGGGATACTGACGCGGATCGTCCGTTCGTCCAGATCAGGCAATGAGTTGATCAAAAAGCGGGTATAAGGATGGCGCGGTTCCTTGAGGATGGTGCGCGTGTCCGCTTCTTCAACCAGCTTGCCGGCATACAGCACGCCGATCCGATCCGCCAGATTGGCGTGAACCCCCAGGTCATGGGTGATCAACACAATAGTGCTGCCCTCAGCCTGCTGAATATCCTTGAGCAATTGGATCACCCCACGCTGAACGACGACGTCCAACGCGGTGGTCGGCTCATCCGCGAAGATGAGCCGGGGCCAGAGAATCGTTGCCAGTGCGATGGTCACGCGTTGGCGCATGCCGCCCGAGAGCTGGTGAGGATAGGCGTCCATCACGCTCTCCGGCAAGCCCAGTTCACGCAGATAGTCCAGGGTCTTACTGTACGACTCCTTCTTCGTGATCGGTTGGTGTGCCGAGATGAAGTCATGAAAGATATCGCGGATACGCCGCACGGGATTGAGCACGGCCATTGAGCCCTGGGGAATGTACGACACTTCCCGCCAGCGCAGGCTGCGCATTTCATCCGGTTCGAGATCGAGGACAGAGCGTGTCCAATCATCAAACCGATAGAGCACTTCGCCGCCAACGACGGTTAGCGGCGGTTGCTGTGCGCCAAGGAGGACCTTGAGCAGTGTCGACTTGCCGCAGCCCGACTCCCCGGCGATGCCATATATTTCGCCTTCCACGACGTTCAGCGAAATGTCGTCAACTGCCTTGACCGTTCGCTCTACGCCGTAGGCGCTGGTCATATAGTAGGCCTGCAAATTCTTGACTTCCAGAATGTTTGCCATCTGTCTAGCCCTTCGCCTGCATGCGCGCCAGACGCGTGCGAGGATCAAGATATTCGGTGAGGTTGATGGCCACCAGATAGAAGCCAATCACAATGATCACAGACGCTGCCACCGGCGCGATGATGACCCAGGTACGATTGGTTAGCAGCGCCTGATAGTAGTTGCCCCAATAGATCTGGGTTCCAATGCTCTGGGTGTTTAGATCGGCAAGCCCCAGGACGGCCAAAGTCACTTCGAAACCGATGGCGAAGAGAAAACCGCTGACGACGTCGGCCAGCAAGAAGGGGATGAGAAAAGGCAGGTGCTCGCGAAAAATGATCTTGAACGTGCTCATGCCGGCAAAGACACCCGTATAGGTAAACTCGCGCTCGCGCAAGCTGAGAATCTGGGCCCGGTAGCGTTTGGATGGAAAGGCCCAATCCAGCAGCCCCAGCAAGACGCCGAGGCCCACCATGGTCATCTGCCCGCGCATGATTGAAGCGATAAGGATCACCAACGGCAGTCGCGGGATGACAATGAAGCTGTCGACAAGGAACGAGAGGATACGATCCGGCGTACCGCCCACATAGCCTGAGAACATGCCGAGCGTGACGCCGATGCTGCGGCTGATGAAGACGGCGATCCCTGCGACAATCAAAGTATTGCGTACGGCAAAGGTCAACATCCAAAAAACGTCTTGCCCGGTCGATGTCGTGCCCATGATGAACTCGGTAGACGGCGGCTCGTTACGCGGCACCGCGCGCCGGTCATCGGGTTCATAGGGAGAGAAAAAAGACAGCACCACCAACAGCGCCACCACCGCCACGATAAAGAAGCCGATGCGAAACGATGGGCTATATTTTAGTAGATCTCGAACAATAACCATGACTCTTCCTTCATGGAGAAACTAAGGGTCGACCGGCCTGCTGGGCCGACCTGCATTAGCGCAAACGAATACGCGGATCGAGGAATGGGTAGGTCAGATCCACGATCAGCGAAGCCGTAGCAATACCGACGATGGAGAGCAGCGTGATACCCATAATCAAATTGTAGTCAGCCGAAATAATGCCGTTGTAGAGCGTGCTGCCCAGCCCCGGATAGCCGAAGACAACTTCGGTAATCAGCGCGCCGCTAAAGACCAGCCCCAAAGATAGACCCAAGTCGGTTACCTGGGGCAACATGGTATTGCGGATGAGGTAGGACCAGACGATGCGGCGCTTGGGCAAGGCGGCCAACTCAGCGAATTGCATGTAGTCGCTCGACATTTCGGTCGAGGCCATGGCTTTGGCCATGATGAAGCGAAAGGCAGTGCCGCCGATGACGAGAGAGAGGGCAGGGAGAAAGCTATGGTGGATGAGGCTGCCGATATAGTCGATGTTGAAGCCCGGCGTTCCCCTGGCGCCGCCGACCAGCGGGAAAATGGGCAGGTAGTAGGTAAAGAGCATCAGCAGCACAAAGGCAACAATGTAATAGGGGATGGGGTAGATGATAATCAGTAGATTCTCCGACACCTTTGATGACCAGTGATTGGGAGAATAGGCGGCCAATGAGCCGAGAATGAGTCCGAGAAACCACGATATAATCAGCGTCATGCCCAACAGACCAATGGTCCATCCAACGCTGCTGCGGATCATCGAGTTGACGGTCATGGGGAAAGACGAGAAGGATGGCCCCAAATCGCCGCGGATCACGCGTTTCCAAAAATTGATGTACTGGTCCAACATCGTGCCGTCCAAGCCATACAGGTCTTGCAGCGATTCACGCAATTCCAGCGTGGCTTCCGGACTAAGGCTCTGGAAGGCAGTCAGCCGCCCCATGGCCTGATCAACCGGATTGATCGGCGACAGCCGCGGGATCAAAAATGTGATCGTCACGCCCATAAAAATGACCATCGCCCACTGCAGAATTCTGGGCAGGAAATATTCCTTGAATAATGTCACAGCGCTCTTCTCCGTCTGCTCTCGTGCGTGCGCTACCTTCTCCGTATTGAGCGGATTGTGCGAATCAACGCGGATTCCGTCACCGAAATCCGCGTTGATTTACCCAATCCGCTCAATACATGCTCTATCGATCAAGGACTACTGAGTCGATTCCAAACTCTGGAAGGCATACTTGCCGCCCTGGAACCAATAGAGCGGCATATATTCCGGATTCTCCGCGGTGGGGAAACCGGTCCAGTAGCGCTCGTCCCAGGTCACGAACTTCTTGAAGGCGATAGCCGTGATTGAGTACATATTTTCGGTCCAGTGCTGCAGCCACTCGGTCACCAGGTCGAAATTTTCCTGGCTGGCGGGATCGGCTGTGGCCATGGCATCGATCAGCTCATCGAACTTGGGATCCTGGATGCGCTGAGCGTTCTGTTGACCGCCCTTGGAGCGATAATCTTCGCCATTGGGCACATAGTACTCGGAGTGGTAGCCGCGAATCTCGGGCCAGCCATCACCGGACGCTAACGCCGCGCTATACCATGGCGTTTGAACATCGTACTGCCCCACAAATCGATTCTGATCCCAGACGCTGCGCTCCAGGCCGGAGAGTGTGACGTCGATACCAAAGTCGCTCCACATATCGGCGGCGGCGTTGGCCATGCGGAAGGCGTCATTTTCGTCAGGAGGCGACATGATTTCCATCGTCCACGGCTCGCCGTCGGGTTTCAGCCAGTTGCCATTACCGTCACGGCTAAAGCCGTTCTTGACCAACAGGCTCTCGGCTGCCTCGGGATCATACTTCCACCAGCCGGTGCCGAAGACATCGCGGGGCTCCCCAGGAACTTCGAACCCCTGCTCTTCTGCCCAGGCTGCGATCTGATCGGGCACGGTGGGATCGTAGGGATTGTACATTTCGCCGTCAGCGATCTCGATCTGCAGATTCTGGAACCACTCTTCCATGGGATCATGATAGATGGCTGCCAACGAGGCCGTCGGCGGCACCGGCATATTGGTCACCTTGGCAACGCCGCCGATGTACTCGGTCTGCAAGTCGACGATATCAAGTGCCAGCGCCAATGCCCAACGCACGTCCTTATTGGTGTAGATGGGATCGGTCTCCTGATTGAAGACAAAGAAGCGCGTACTAACTTCATTGGGATAGGCCCATGGGAAGTCCGTGTACCAGGAGCGGGCGGTCGGCGTGGTGTCCAGCGTGGTCTCAAAAGCTTCGATATCCACATCAAAGTAGACGTCCAACTCGTTGCGGGACATGGCGATCGCCTTCTTGGCGCTGCCGTCGTAGAAGATGGTCAGAATCCGCTCTGGACCGGGCTTGCCGACGATGATGCCGGCCGGCGTGCGCTCCCAGTCCTCGCGTCGCTCAAAGAGCTCCCAATAGCCGTTGGGATCGCTCTGCACGGGAACATAGTTGCCCAGCACAACCGGCTCGGAGAAGGTGAAGGTCACAGGATCTTCGACCGTCTCAAAGATGTGCTTCGGCATCATGTAGACGCCGTTCCAGCGCGACTCGAAATTGGTGTGGAAGCGGGGATTGGACTCGGTCAGGTTGAACTGGACGCTAAAATCACCCGTCTTTTCCACTGAATCCACGAACTGGGTGAGTTGCCCCGACCAGCCGCCCTTGTTCAAGTCTGGATTCGCCATCAGCAGTTCGACAGTGTAGATCAGATCATCGGCGGTAAACTGTACGCCATCGCTCCAGTAGATGTTGTCACGCAGATCGACGTTCATCTGCGTAAAGTCTTCGTTGTAGATCGGATCAGAAATGGCGGCATCATAGAGCAGCTCGCCCGTCTCCTGATCGCGATTCCAGAGCGTCTCCATCATTAAGGCATGTCGATGGGGTTCATGGGGGCCGTTGACCCAGAAATTGTAGTTATCGATCACGCTGTAGCGGAAGATCTGATCGGCCACAAAGACACTTTCACGGGGCACGTCGACTGGCAATTGCGAATCGCCGCTCGGCGCAGACGCCTCAGACGCTTCGCCGCCGGTTGACGCCGGCGCGCCACAGGCCGTAACAGCGAGCGCCATGGCCAACAACAGCAAAACAAATACGAACTTGCGCATTTCTGCATCTCCTTTTGGTTAGAAAACGAATCAACAACTTGCGTAGGGAGGCTGGATCGAAAAAGCATATGTTCACAAAGTGTTGGACATAGTCAATCTGACCAGAACAAGGGCAAAGCGTTGCCGGCTGCCCCAATAGCTCAAACCACTGGGTCCAACGGTGGGAAGGAAAGCCAAAAACAAGTATTTCGTTGCAAATCAATTGTGAGAAATGGGAAAATCGCTTTCGAAGAAGAATTTATCATGTTTACGAAACCCTGTCAACCAGCGATTTACGTGCCCGTCCATGAAATTTCCGAAGACTTTGGCTCGCAGACGATACGGCCGCTGGGGAGGAAATGGAGTTTCGCGTAAGTGGGCTGGGCGCCAGTTGGCAACAACAGAGACGCTCCACCCGAGAAGGAGTGAAGTCCCTGATGGCACATAGGATTGCGCGCTGCGGTGCGCTTTTGGCGTTAGCGCTTTTGTGTTTGTTCCTGACACCGTTTGCGCTTCACGCGCAGACGACGATCACGCCAAAACCGACACCACCTGCACCGGGCGTCAACAGCGCGCCTGAACACGGCGCTTATCTGCGTTGGATTCTGCCGCCGGGGTGGCGGCTCCTCCCCACGCCAACGTCAACGCCTGTGGACCCGGCGCTGGTCGAAGCGGGCCGCGTGCTTTACATCGACAACTACTGCGGCACCTGTCATGCGCTGGCCGCAGCCGAGACCAACGGCATCTTTGGCCCAGACCATGACCACATCGCCACGGTAGCACTGGAACGAATTGCCGATGAGCGCTACCGCGGCGACGCCGCGACGGCGGAGATGTACATTCTCGAGAGCATCGTCAAGCCTGAGATCTACCTGGCCCCCGGCAGTGTTATCGCTCGTCAGCAGATGCCTCCCTATTCGCATCTGGATGAGAAGGACCTGGACGCGCTCGTTTATTTCCTGCTCCAACAGAAGTAGATGGACGCTCCTCCACCGCTTGCTTGCAATTTCCAACACAAAGGAGAGAACTATGCATGTTCGACGTTTTCGAATGGCTGCCTGTCTGATGGCGCTGGCACTCTTGCTCAGCCTGCTGCCCCTGGGTCTGCCTGCCATCGCCCAGTCTGAAGGTGAAGTTGTGGCCGAAGGGCTGAACGGCCCCATGGGCGTATTGGTCGATCCCGACGGCAACATCTGGGCAATTGACTCGGGCCTGGGCGGCGACGAGGCAATCGCGGCGGTCAATGCCGAAACAGGCGAGACGGTCGACGCGACGGTGGGGCAAACAACCCGCATCGTGAAGATTGACGCCGGCGACGGCAGCCTGGCCGAGATTGCCACCGCCGTCTCCGTCGCCAGCGACGGCGGCGTCAGCGGCGGCGGACGCCTGGCGCTGCTGGATGGTGTGCTGTACGCGTCGGTCGGCGAATGGCTGGCCGATCCCGACTCCAGTCCGCCCGCGGGCGTGGGCACGATCATCCAGGTCAATGATGACGGGAGTACAAGCGAGGTCGCGGCATTCTGGCCCTTCGAGCGTGACGTCAATCCCTATCCGCCCGTCTTGCACGCCCATCCGTATGGGATCATCGGCGGGCCCGACGGCATGCTGTGGGTGGCGGATGCCGGCGGCAACTATCTGGGCAAGGTCGACCCTGCCAGCGGCGAAATCAGCGTGGTGGCCGTCTTTGAGCCCCTTCCCGGCGTCTTTCCCCGCCCGGAATACGACATGGAACTGCTCACCGATCCGGTCCCGACAGCCGTCACGGTCGGGGCGGATGGCGGCATCTATGTCAGCCTGCTTTCCGGCGCACCCTTTGTGCCCGGCAGCGCCAAGGTGATGGCGGTAGCCGACGACGGTTCAATTAGCGATTACGCCACCGGACTCACCATGCTGACCGATCTGCGCACCGGCCCGGACGGCAATCTCTATGCGACCCAATTCGGCGTCTTTACCGAACAGGGGCCCCAGCCGGCGAGCGGCGCGGTCATCCGAATCAGAGAGGGTGGGGACTCGGAAGTGGTGGCATCCGGCCTCAGTTTCGCCACGTCGCTTGATTTCAACGAGGCAGGCGATGCCTACGTCGCCATCAATGGCGTGGGGCCGCCCGGCTCCGGCCAAATCATCAAGCTCGCCGGTCTGACCGCGGCGGAAGGCGTGCCGGTGGCTGAAGTTATGGCCGCCATGGGGCCGCCGCCGACCGAGGGCGACGGCGAAGCAATGGCCGATGCCACGCCTGCGGCCACAGAAGAGGCCATGGAGGAATCGTCCGAAGAGATGGCAGCCGATGCCACACCTGCGGCCACGGAAGAGGCCATGGAGGAGAAGGAGGCTGCATCGTCCACTGGTGGCCCGGCGCCGACAACATTGCCGGTAACCGGCGCGGCGACGGGGTCGCTGCCGGTCGGCGTTGCCGGACTCTTGTTGGCTGCACTCATCGGTGCGGCGGTCGTTAGCCAGCGCAAACGTACGCTCTAGGTTCAGGGGGGCGGTTTCTTGTACGTTGACAAATTAGGTCCCGTTGACATTTGGTCGAAACGTCCCCGGCACGGGCGGCAAAATATCCAATTAGCAGCCTGTTCGCCGCCCGTGCCGGGGACGTGGCAGGCGCAAAGCCGGCGGTTTTCGAAACGTTAACAGAGCCTAATCTGGCAACTAACTGTTGGGCCGCGGTAGGTCCGCCTATTAGCGTGACGATCTGGTCGACGAAGCTCGTCCGGCTGATAGGCGGACCTACGTTTCCTATCAATTTACGCTTGACAAGTGACTTGACGCTTGAAGAATTTATACCTACGCACGGCGGAGTTTGTCACCCTTCGCAAACTCCGCCGTGCGTATTTGGCTCCATGGTCAAGCGCCTTCAGTCAAACGCGATATCGCTGCTGCCGGCGCCAAAAACTCTCCCCAGCACCTGTTCCCCGCGCAACGCATCCAACAACGTTAGCGTGAGCTGCTTTGTCTCCAGGCGGACGGCCTGCTCCTCCAGCACCGGCCCCACGCAGGCCGGACAGCCGTGGGGGCAACTGCATCCCCGCACAAGATCGTCGGCCGCGCTCATCAACGTATCGTGAAGTTCATAGAGCCGCGTGCTAAAGCCCAGGCCGGCCGTGACGCGCTCGTACACGTAGATCGTCGGCAACGCTTCCTCGTCTGTCTCTTGATCGCCGCCGCGCATGGCAGCCCCGCGCATCACCGTTACCCCCAGGTCCGAGCGATCGCACATAAGATGGAGCGGGGCCAGGTTAGCCAGGGCGTAGGCCAAGCCATCCATACCGCTGCGCACGCGCACGGTGGACTCCAGCCGCTGGTGGCAGGCCCGGCAGAGCAAGGTCAGGTTTTCCAGACGGTTGGCCTCCAGGTAGGCCTCGTTAACGCCCGCGACATAGCCAAAGGTGCGGAAGGGCATCAGGTGATGGACGTCATGCTGGCGATTGGGGCCCTCGGGTGTGCCGCAGCGGGCGCAGCGATGATGCTCACGCGCGCGGACTTGCGCACGCACCGCTTGCCAGTTGGGCCCATAATCATTGACAGAATCATGCCACTGACCGGCCTCCGCCAGCATTCGCTGCGCCGCGGGCAAGATGCCGAACCAGTAGCCGCTCGTATCCAGCTGCTGGGGTTCGTAGTCCAATGGAAAGACGCCGACCGTCTCGTGGGTGAAGCGCTTGATGCGCCGATAGCCGACGACCTGCGACGTCACCATCAGTTCGCCATGGGCAACGTGGGCCGCATGCTTCACACACGACTCATGCATGGCCAGCACGTCGATCTCCGTCTCGGTGCTGGCCTCGGTATAGAAATCAACCTTGGCCGGCTCAGCATAGGCCAGATGCGCATCCAGATCGAGCGCGCTGACCAAAAAGCTGTCGCCCTGATGGATATAGACCGCACCCTCGTGGACAAGGAGCGGCGCGCTGGCATGATCGACTTCACCGACGATGCGGGGGCCGTCACCGCGCGAGGCTTGAATGACGACGCTATCGTGCCCCGCACTGCGCAGACTGATGCGTCGCGCCGGATATCCCTCGCCGTGCCACAGGAAGCGGGGCCCGGCTTGCAGCAGATCCCCCCCCTCGGCCAATAGGGCCAGGACATCATCTGTGAAGGTGCAGGCGCCGAAGCGTTCCCCTTCCTGGAAGGGCAGCTCAAATGCGGCGCAACGCACGTGGTCGACCAGCAGCATCAGGTTGTCCGGATTGATCAGCGCATGCTCGGGCGACTGTTCGAAGAGAAATTCCGGATGCTGAATCACGTATTGGTCCAGCGGGCCGCCGGTGGCCACGAGCAGGGCCAGTGCGGCCTCTTGCGTGCGCCCGGCCCGGCCCATCTGCTGCCAGGCGCCGGCGATGCTGCCAGGATAGCCGCAGAGCACGGCCGCCTGCAGCTGGCCGATATCAATGCCCAATTCAAGCGCGTTGGTGGCAACGACCGCCCGGATGGCGCCGCTGCGCAGACCGGCTTCGATGGCGCGTCGTTCTGCCGGGAGATAGCCGCCGCGGTAGCCGCTGATTTGGGAGTGCGGATTTCGGATATCAGATTGGGGGCGTTGGAGACGGTCGCGCAGGTAGGTAAGGAGGACCTCGGTGGTCTGGCGGGCGCGGCCGAAGACGATGGTCTGGACGCCGGCAAGGACGCAGCGCGCGGCCAGCTCTTGCGCTTCGAGCGTGCTGGCGCGGCGCAGGCCATGCTCGGCGTCGTAGACGGGCGGGTTGTAGAGGATGATGTGCTTCTCACCCCGGGGCGCGCCATTGTCGTCAACCAGCGCGACGGGCGCTTCGATCAGCCCCTCTGCCAGCTGTTGCGGATTGGCGATGGTGGCGCTTGTGCAGATGAACTGGGGTGCAGCGCCATAGAGCGCGCAGAGGCGACGCAGACGGCGCAAGACGTTGGCCATGTGGCTGCCAAAGACGCCGCGATAGGTGTGCATCTCATCAATGACCACATAGCGCAGTCCCCCCATAAACTCGGCCCACTGGGGATGATAGGGCAAGATCCCCACGTGGAGCATGTCCGGATTGGTGAGGAGGATGCGGCTGCTCTGGCGCAGCTGGGCGCGACGGGCGGAAGGCGTGTCGCCATCGTAGGTGGCGATGGCAGAAGCGTCCCACCGATCAGAGTCCTCAGCGAGCGCGAGCGCCGTGGCAAATTCGCCCAGCTCCGCCAGCTGATCTTGGGCCAGCGCCTTGGTGGGAAAGAGGTAGAGCGCGCGGGCCGCCGGGTCGCTCAACAAGCTGTGGAGGACGGGCAGGTTGTAGCAGAGGGTCTTGCCGCTGGCCGTCGGTGTGACAACGGCCACGTTGTCGCCGTCCAGCGCATGGCCGACTGCCCTGGCCTGGTGGGTATAGGCCTGCTCGATGCCGCGCTGGGCCAGGGCTTGGCGCAACGCCGGATGAAGCGTTGCCGGCAGGGGCGCAAAGCGCGCGTCCTGCGCATGCAGCGTGCGCCACGTCACGACATTCGCCATGAAGCGATCATCGCCGCGCAGGTCGCTCAGAAGTTCGTTGATGGACATGATGTTGGTTTGAGTCGGGTGACAGTGCCTGTCACCCGACTCAAAATGCAGGGCCGTTCAGGTCAATCGTGCCCACCGGCCAGGGATAGGGCGCCGGGTAGATCATGACAAATTCGTCATACCACGGATAGATGGTCGGCTGCGCGCTGTGAGAATTCACCCAGACGTTTTCAACGCGGCGTGCGCCAAGACGCTCATAAAACCCGGGCACGGGCGTTTGAAAGAGCGCCACGGCGAATTCGCCGTCATCAATCGGCGCCAGGGCTGCCTGCACTACGGCTTTGCCCAATCCTTGCCCCTGCAGCGAGGGCAAGACGCAGACGCTGCTCAGGCACGCGACCTCAAACGAGCCCGTTTCTGCCTGAATCACGCGACCAAAGAGCTCGGCATGGGCGACAATCTGCCCCGCGGCTTGGATGAGGAACAGCTCACGACGGGGGCATGCGCTGTCGCCCCGCAGATACTCGGCACAGGCAGCGGCGCTATCCTCCTCTTCATCGTTGGGCCAGACCGCGCTCTGCAGGGTCAGCACTTGCTGCGCCAGCGCTTCGGTTAGGGCCGCAAACGGGATGCGCTGAACGTCTGGAATCAACACGCGGTTGCTCACGGCGACAACCGTTCGACTCGCCACAGCCCGGCGTCACCATCAGCAGGCCGGAAGCAAAGGCGGTCATGGAGGCGATAGGGCCCGCCCTGCCAGAATTCGATCAGCGTCGGCGAAAGGCGGTAACCGCCCCAAAAAGGCGGGCGTTCCGGCTCGGTCTCCGCATAGTGCGCCTCCAGCTCGGCATGGCGCGCTTCCAGCACGCTGCGATCGGGAATCACCCGGCTCTGCGCCGAGACCCAGGCGCCCAGACGGCTGCCCTTGGGCCGGCTGTGATAGTAGGCGTCCGACTCTTGCGGCGCGAGTTTGGCCACCGCGCCCTCAATACGAATCTGGCGCTCCAACGGTCCCCACCAAAAGACCAGGGCCGCCCAGGGATTCTGCGCCAGCTCTTCTCCTTTGCGGCTCTCATAGTTCGTAAAGAAGTCAAAGCCTGCTGCGGTCGCGCCGCGCAGGAGCACCATACGCGCCGACGGACGCCCTTCGCGGGTCGCCGTCGCCAGCGTCATGGCGTTGGGCTCATGCATGCCCTGCGCAGCGGCATCCTCCAGCCAGGCATGGAAGAGCGTTAGGGGATCATCGCCCACATCCGCCTCCAGCAACCGGCCCCGATCATACTCCTTACGAATATTCGACAAATGCAGCGCCATCACACTCCCTCAATCCCAAATCCACAATCCCAAATCCGCAATCGACAATCCCCACTTGAATCACCACGTACTGCGCGCCTTCTTTCCCATCAGATCCGTCAGCTTGAGCTGGGCATCGTCGGCCGCATCGCTTTCGGTCCACTCACCCAGGTAGGGGGCCACGCGCCCGTTGATCGGCAGCCCGCGTCCATCTACAAAACCGAGTTGGCGCAAGCGATAGCGCCGGGCCGAAAAGATGGCGTCCTCTTCGCGGATGCGCCGGGCCGACTGTTTCATGAAGAAGCGCATGAAGGGCCAGCCGTTGCCCGGCACGGCCGTCTGCGGCACGTGATAGGTCTCATGGATAATGGTGCGATCGGCGCTCAGCGGCGTCAGGTGACTTTCGATCACCAGGCCTACGGCGAGACCATCATAGACTTCGTTGCGAATCTGGAAGGGCGTGGGCGCCCAGACGCGCGTGCGCGTCTTGAGTGACTTGCCCAGCGGCAGCTTGTAGCCCAGCTCGACCAGATTGATCTCGCCTTCACGGCCCAAGTGTTCACAGTGGTTGAAGACCGTGTCGTGATATTCGGCCGGGTGCAGGAAGTCCAGATAGTTTTCCTGGACGTGATAGACGTCCGAGTCGATTTCAATATCAAACCAAAACGAGAGTGCGTTCTCAGGCCGCGCCTGGACGGGCGGCAGTGTGATCTCGTCCATCTCCCACGGCAGGCGGACCCAGAGCAGAATGCCGTCGTCGTGGGCCAGATAGCGGGGCAACTTGAGGCGCGGCCGATCCAGGCAGTAGCCGTTGCGGAATTGCCAGCCGTGCCACGGACAGGTGAGCGTGCCATCGGCTGTCACGCGCCCTTCGCCCAGGGGCCCGCCCCAGTGCGGGCAGACGGCCGATGCGGCGTGGACCTGGTGCGTATCATCCTGCGTACGCCAGAAGACGATCTCCTGATCGGCGATGGTGCGGTTGAGCGTGCCGCCCGGTTTGAGCGCCTCGCTGAAGGCAGCGACATACCACTGGCCGGCATGCGGATCACTTCGCCCCGATGTGGACGCACCGCCGTTGCTTGAAGTCCCATTTTCGTGACTGCCGTGATGGCTTGGTTCGTGTGTCATGCGTTCTCTTTCCTTGCGACTTGATTGAGAACAGCATACCGCAATTTACCGGAAAAGACTGTAAAACGCACCCGGTTTTCCCTATCCATTGTTTATCCGTTCCCGTTCCCTTCCGCTGTTCCAGCCAACCGATAGAGCAACGCCGCGCCTGTTTTGATGCCGTCGATGAAGCGCTCCACTTCCAGGTTCTCGTTGGGCGAATGATTGGCCTCGTCCGGGTTGGCATAGGGAATGCCAAAGGCCGGCACGCCGAGAATTTTGGTGAAGGCGTAGTCCGGCAGGCTGCCGCCTTTGGCCGGCACGAGCAGCGGCTCCTCCCCACGCCCGTCGCGCACCGCCTGCTGCAGCGGGGCGGTAAAGGGCGAATCCAATGGCGTCTTGGACGGATCCATGCCGTGCATGGGAATAAACTCGACGCCGGGTGCGTGGCGCTCCACGTGGGCTGCAACCTTGGCGAAAATGTCATCCACGGTCTGGGCTTCGATCAGGCGAATGTCGCACTTGCAGAACGCCTCGCCGGGCAGCACGGTCTTGGTCCCTTGGCCGCCATAGCCGCCGTGAAAGCCGTTGATGGTGAGCGTGGGCCAGAGCGCGAGGCGGTCGTAGTACCCTCGATCCTGGGGCGCATCCAGTTCAGTCAGATCCAGCTTGCGCTTGACAGCGTCGACGTCGACCGGAAGCGCGGCCAGGGCCCGGCGCTCCAGATCGGTGGGCGGCTCGACATGATCATAGAAGCCGTCGATGGTGATCTCACCCCTGTCGTTCTTCATCGTGCCCAGGAGGTGGACCAGCGTCCAGATCGGATTGGGCGCGATGCCGCCAAAGCCGCCGGAGTGGAGGTCCCGGTTGGCGCCCCGCGCGCGTAATTCGAACGTGGCCACCCCGCGCACGCCGAACGAGACACAGGAACGTCCGCTCTCGTGGACCGGACCGTCGGCCGTGACGACCAGGTCGGCCTGGAGCAGATCTTTGTGCTCGCGTACGAATTCAGCAATGTGGGGGCTGCCGACTTCTTCCTCCCCTTCAAGCAGTACAAGCACGTTGCAGGGCAATTGCCCGGCCACGGCCAGCCATGACTCGATGGCCAGCAGTTGGGCAAAGTGCTGGCCCTTGTTGTCGCCCACGCCCCGCCCGTAGATGCGTCCGTCGCGGATCTCCGGCGCAAAGGGCGGCGAAACCCATGCCTCCAGCGGATCGGGCGGCTGCACGTCATAGTGGCCGTAGAGCAACACCGTGGGCGCGCCGGGCGCGTCCATGCGCCGGCCCAGCACCATGGGCCAGCCGGCCGTGGGCATGAGGTCGGCCTCCATGCCCAGGTCGCGCAGGCGGGCGACAAGAAAATCCGCCACCTCACCGATGCCGACGCCGTGCGCGCTGATGCTGGGCATGCTGACGTACTCGATCAGGCGTTGGATGAAGCCGTCGCGCTGGGCGTCAATGTGCGCCAGCACGGCATTGAGGTCGGACATGGGGCGTCTCCTTGGGATGAGTGGGGCTTGAGGCGTGAAGACGTGAAGCGTGAAACCATGAGACGGAATGCTGGGATGAACCGGCCTGCTGAAAATGATCATTGGCCGCCTGCTCCTGCACCTTTGGTTGTGCAAAATCGGTCGGGCTATGCATACGCTGTGCCAGGATAGAACGCCGCCCACATTTCTCATGCGGGCGGCGAGTCACTTACTTCTTTGCCTTATTGCTGGTTGTTTTGGCAGGTTTGGCGGGCTTCTTGGTCTTGGCCCCGGGCGTCGTGGCCCGTGCCGCGCGCACCTTTTCAGCCTCGGCTTGGAGCTTTGCGATCTCTTTTTCGACTGACTTGGCGGTCGGGATGGGTTGTTCCACCGGTTCCAGGTCGATGGTAATTGCTCGCGTGGCGCTGTCTGGCGTCATGACGCGCAAGCTTCGCCCGCTCTGCTGGAGTTGGGCGCCCACGCTATGAAGATTGTCGCCCGTGTGTACCAGCATTGTCCCCAGCTTGCGGAATTGCTCTGAGACATTCGAAAAGTCGGTACTGATCTCCGAAATGCGATCGGCGCTGCTGTGGAACCGCTCGGCTACGTTATGACTGAGCGCATTCTCTTCCAAATCAATGCCGGAGAGCACGTTGAAGCCCATGACTTCGGTGAACTGGGGCTTGATTGATGGGATGCGCACGCCGTCAAGCTGCTCGCCCAACTGTTGGATGAGCAGCGCCACTTGCTCCAGCTGCACATTGCAGCGTTCCAAGGCAATGGCCGCCATGCCCGTCATCTCGTAGGCGCTGATGACTTCATCGTCCTTGCTGTCGCCCGTGAGCAGGGTCGACGCACGCTCGGCACTGAGACCGGCCGTCTCGATGCCGACGCCGGTCTTGTCGAGCAATTCCGGCAGCCGCTCGATCAACTCGCCCAGGTGTTCCTTGTTGTCGTTGATATAGGTAATTGCATTAGTGATAGATTCTTGATACGTAGTCACATACTCGACTGTCTGCGCGAGCTGTTCCCGTTCTTCCCACAGCTTGTTGACGACTTCGGCAACCTTGCTGAGGTCGAGATCATCCAGATTGCTAAAGATCTGTTTGCGCATGGCGCGTCCTCCGTTGGTTCAACCGACAAATGAATGCAAGTTTGACTCTGGCCACACCAGTGTCTCAGCGATTCCCGAAGAGCTTGCTCACCATGTTCATGACGTCATCGATGGCCGAACCGTCGTGATCAAAGTCCAAAATGACGTTGAGCGTTTGCATCAGATTGGGCCTTGCTGCCTCGTCGATCTGCTGCTGGGTGCCAAGAAATGCAGACAGATCGCTCGTGCTAAAGCCATTTTGCTGCTGCTCTTTGCCCAGCGCGCCCATCACCAGCGGCGCCGCGATTTGCATCAACTGGGCGACTTGATCGGCGTTCAGATTGCTTGCCTGCGCCAGGCCCTGATTCACCACTGACTCCTTCGGCCCCAGGATATGACCGAGAATCGCTGCGCCATTTGCTACGTCCGGGTTACTGAGGAAGCTGGACAGATTATTCAAGATCGTCCCATCGTGATCTTCTGCCAGCGCCTGATGCAACGCCTGCGCCTCGGTTGGCTGCGACGCGTTTTTGGCCAAGGCTGAAACGAGCACCGGTAATGCGGCCTCCATCAATGACGTGGTGGCTTGCTCGTTCGTACCGATCTGCCGGCTCACCTGTGCGAGCGAATCGCCAGACATTTGCTGCATGATTTGTTCGGTCAAGACATCCATTGCATTCTCCTCGTTGGGCTTTCGTCAATTGAATTTCATCTACCTACAGGACCATAAACCGCAGAAGTCATCCGTTTCTCCGTAACTGTGGACTCAATCTGTCTCAGTGATGGCTCGGCGGATGATGTCGAGCGCCTCCTGCACCCGATCGGCGTGTGTGCGAACGGAGAGAATGGCGATGCGCAGATAGACTGCACCGTCAATGCGCGTGCTGGAGAGCAGAATGCGCTGGCTGCGGTTGATCTGCTCCAGAAAGCGCAGCTGCGCATCGTCGTCGCCGCCGGCCAGGCGAAAGGCCACAACCGTCAGATCCGGCGCCCACGCCACCTCCAGGCGCGCATCTGCGGCCAGCACGGCGTAGGCGTGGCCGGCAAGATCCAGCTTCTCGTCGAGCTCGCGCCGGAAGGCATCCACCCCATGAAGATGAAGCGGCAGCCACAAACGCAGGCCGCGAAAGTCCCGCGTCAGTTCGGGTGAGAGGGCATCAAAGTCCGGCAGAACGCTCTCGCCGTCGAGGTCCTGCATGTAGTCAGCCGACTCGGAAAAGGTGCGGCGCAGCGCAGCCCTTGAACGCACCACGACGGCGCCCGTGCCGAAGGGCAGAAAGAGCGTCTTGTGGGGGTCGAGCGTAATGGAGTCGGCCAACTCGATGCCGGCGAGCTTCGTCCGGCCCCGGTCTGTCAGCTGAAAGAGCCCGCCATAGGCCCCGTCTACGTGGAACCAGGTCCCGAAATCGCGCGCGACCGCGGCCACCTCAGCCAGCGGATCGATGACGCCGGCGTTGGTAGTGCCGGCAGCCGCACAGACGCAGACGGGTAGCAGCCCGGCGGCTCGATCCTGCGCCAGTCGCTGGCGCAGGTGGGCCACATCCAGCCGTAGCTCAGGCGTGGAGCGGATGACGCGCACGTGATCGCGCGCAATGCCGGCGATGCGCGCCGCCTTGACGATGGAACCATGCGCGTGTTCGCCCACGTAGATCGTGGCCCGGTCGGCCTGCCCGTCGGCGTAGCGCGTGCGTGCCGTGGTCACGGCAATCAGACCGGCGGCGGACCCGCCGGTGGTGAGCAAGCCCTGGGCATCGGCAGGGAAGGCGAAGAGATCACAGAGCCAGCGCAGCACGCTCTCCTCCAGCGCGACCAGCGCCGGCGCGGTCATGACCTTGCCGGTATAGCGGTTGAGCCCGCTGGCGAGGAAACCCGCCAGCGCGGCGGAAAAGATACCACCGCCGGGAATATAGGCGAGGTAGCTTGGCCCCGCCGTCTGATAGCTCTGTTCGGCCGCACGCTGGACGAGGCCGAGCAGCGCGTCAATCTCTCCGGGGGCGGCAGGCGGGGGCCGGCTGACCTCAGCAAGCAGACCAGGATCAGGGCTATTCAGCGATGCCGGGCTTCGTTCCAAGTTTTCAATGTTGGCGACGAGCAGGTCGAGAACTTCTGCCGTGAGCGCGCGCATCGCTTCGGCTGAAGGCTCCAGTGGGTAGTGTGCCTTGGGCATGGCGGTAATTTCGCTTGGCATACAGGTCGCTGCCTATACGCGGACGTCAAGCCAGGCGGCCACATCGTTGAGGACGCGGTCATGTTCCGGCTCGTTGAGGACTTCGTGATAGAGACCCTCGTAAATATTCAACGTCTTATCGGCTGAGCCGGCCTGGTCGTAGAGCATCTGCGCGCCGGCAGGGTTGACAAGCTTGTCGGCGCTGCCCTGCAGGACAACAAAAGGCAGACGGATCTCTTCCATTCTCGCTGAGACAATGCCCATGGTCTTCAGCATTTCCGCGGCCAGTCGTGCCGGCGTCTTGCCGTGATAGACCAGCGGGTCATTGACGTACGCTGCGACGACAGCCGGGTCACGCGAGATATCGTTGGCGTCCAATGCCAGCACGCCCATGGTTGGGGCAACGGTTGAGAGCAGTTTGCCCATCAGGATGGTCGTCTGGGATACGCCGTCGCCCACCATCACCGCCGGGGCCGAGATGATTGCGCCGCGGAAGTCAGCCTGATGGTCGAGCAGGTAATAAGTTGCAATCAGACCGCCCATGCTGTGGCCGAGCAGAAAGAGCGGCTTGCCCGGCTGCTGCTCTTCAACTAATGCGCAAAACTTTTCCAGCGTAGCGGTATAATCGGTAAAGCGATCAATCCCCTCGCGCTGCCCCTCTGACTGGCCATGGCCGAGATGGTCGAGTCCATAGATCGCATACCCCAGCGGCGCCAGGTGATTGACCACATTCATGTAGCGTCCGCTGTGCTCACCCAGGCCATGGACGACCACCACAACTGCCGTTGGGTCTTCGTCCGGCAGCCACGCCTGATAGTAAATATCGGTCCCGCGCACGCCCTGAAATCGTCCCTCGCTACGCTGCATTGGATTTTCTCCTTTCACGCTGTTCGCCGTGAATCATCGCAGGTATAATCCAGTCTATTGTCTCACCAACGAAGTGCACAACGACAATTTTGAGACGTCACGCCTGCGCCCTCACATATGATGGCCGCCGCCCACGTAGATCAGCTGGCCCGTCACCCAGCGCGCCTGGGTCGAGGCCAGAAAGAGGGCCACGTCGGCCACATCGTCCGGCCGACCGACTCGACAGAGAGGCGTGTCGGCGACAGCGGCCTCTTCGATGGCCGGTGTAATCCACCCGGTCTGGATCGGTCCGGGTGAGATGGTGTTGACGGTAATTCCAAACTGGCCCAGCTCGGCCGCGGCGCTGCGGGCATAGCCCTCGGCGGCAAGCTTGCTGGCGCCATAGCTGATCTCGGAGGGAAAGCAGTGCGCGCCGTCGGTGCTGATGGTGATGATGCGCCCCCAGCTGCGCGCGGCGGCAACATGGCGGTTGGCAAACTCAGCGATGAGCAGTGCGGTGGCGCGCGTGTTCACGGCAAAGGTCTTCTCAAGGCTCGCCGGCGTGATCTGCCCAGGCCGGTCGGTCCACGCCTCCACGGTGCGATTGGGCAGCGCATGCTCGCCGGGGACAAAGGTATCCGCGGTCCAGGCCGCGGCATTGTGGACCAACACAGCAACCGGCCCCAGCGACGCTTCGGCCTCATCAAAGAGGCGGGAAATCGCAGCGGCTTCGGCGAGATCAGCGGCCCAGGCCGTGGCTTCGACGCCATACGCGGCCAGTTCGCCCAGGACTTCACGCCCGTCTTTGGCGTTTTGCGCACGGTAGAAGCGCGCGCCGGGCGGCTGACCGGCATCGTCCGCTTGGAGGTCCTCATCCAGCACCTGGTGCGTGTGCAGAAAAATCCTGGCGCCCTGGGCGGCAAAGGCGCGGGCGATCGCGGCGCCGATGCCGTGGGGATTGTTGGCGCCCGTGATAGCGACAACCTTACCTGAAAGTCCGGGGTCGATCATGGCGAGTTGCGAAAGCCTCTCCCTGACGGGTTGCAAAACGATCACGCAGCGCCGCGTTCCGCGGCGCCCTCATCCGGCGCCCTCGCGCGTAGCGAAGTAAGTCCAGCTATCTAGATCGGGCGGCTGAATGCCCAGTTGGGTGAGCATGGTCATAACCTGGGCACGGTGCTCGGTGGCGTGGTTGATCACCTGAGTCAGGACGATGGCGACGGGTACCGACCTTGGTTCGCCGTCCCAGTTTATCTCCAGGAAATCGGTCGCTTGTACGGTGGGCGCCGCTTCTATCAGTCCCGCGCCGCTCTCGCGAATTGAGGCCTGAAGCTCGGCCCAGGTCGGAGGCGGCGCGCCTTCGGGACGCCGGTATGGTTGGCCGGTGACGATACGCCGCCAGTAGGAGTACTCGGCGCCGGCGATGTGTTCCGCCGTCTCACGGATCGTACCAAACGCGCCGACCGTGCCTGCATCCAGCTCTGCATCGCTCAGTTCGGCGCACAGCGCAAAGAGGCGCGTATTGGCCCACAGGTTGTGGCGAAAGAGCGTCTCGATGGTTGGGTAATCCAGTCCTGCGCCTGAGTCTTCGATCATGTGGCTAGCTCGTTTCGTAAGCATAGGGTGTCGCGGTCGCAACAAACTTGACGAATTGCTCTGTTGCGATCTTGTCCAGCCCCGGAATTGTCATGCCGATGCGCTCATACTGATTGCAGTCGCGCATGAGTTCTTGAAGATCCAATTGACACCCTCACTTAGAAGCCGCAGAGTTCGTCCGAAACTTGCCAGAGCCTTTGCGTTTGTGACCTTTCTTCGACTGAAATCTCAAATTCGCGCGGTTCAGACTTATAGAAATACTTGCCTGACTGACCACGAACATCTTCAGATACGGCAAGGTAAGCGATGCGCTCACCGCCCTTTTCAGGCTTCTCCAAAAACAGGTTGACCACCTTCATCACGAAGTCAGGGTAATCGCGAAAGGCATCTGTTGCCAGCACCCCAGGATGCAGCGCATTCACAGTGATGTCCTCGTTCAGTGTTCTATTCGCCAACTCAATTGTGAATAGCGCACACGCCAGCTTCGAGTTTGCGTAGGCGCGGCCGGCCTTATAGTCATGTTCGAGCATCAAATTGTCGAAGTCAATCGTACCATTCTTGTATAGCTCGGAAATGACGTTGACAATCCGGGCATCTCCGCTTGCGCGCAGGGTATCAAGCAATAATTGGGTGAGCATGAAGGGAGCAAGATAATTGACTGCAAATGTCATTTCGATTCCATCAGGCGTAACAGCCCGCTTGGTCTTATATACCCCGGCATTATTGACCAGAACATCGACTGCGTCGAACTGATGCTTGATTTTATCAGCTACCGCCCGCACAGAGGCTCGATCAGCCAAATCAACTGCAAACAAATGCACGTTTTTGTTGCCGGATTGCGCAAGGATCGCTGCTTGCGCTTCTCTTGACTTGTCGCTATCTCTGCACAGCATCAGGATTCGGTGGCCCGATTCAGCAAGCATGAGCGCAGCTTCTTTTCCGATACCGGAATTGGAGCCAGTCACGATTATTGTCTTCATCGTTTACCATACATCTCCAATTTGTGAGCTTGGCGCTTCTGTCCAGTAAACCGTCAAGCCCTATTTTGAAAGTGACGCATTGCAAGAAACTATATCATGAATTTTGCGACCTGTCTCCGCGCAGCCGGCCACGATCGCGAGGCTCAATTTAGATGGCCGGGGTCTGCGCGTTGACAGTCCGCCGGCAAGACGGCATAATCCTCTCACTTATCTCCAACCATGATCTATCGACGCACTTGATACCTGCGGCAAGCCGCCCCCATGAAATTTCTTACTTCCCAACTGCTCCATTTTCTGAAAGATCGTCCGACCCGGGTCGATCTGATCTCCTTGGGACGCTTTTTGGCCCTGCTCGCGGCGCTGATCGCCCTCTACAGCGTGCTCTTCCACTACATCATGGCCTACGAGGGGCGACAAGAGAGCTGGATCACCGGCGTCTACTGGACGTTGACGGTGATGTCCACGCTGGGGTTTGGGGACATTACCTTCCAGTCTGATCTCGGGCGCGCCTTCTCCACGGTTGTGCTGCTGTCAGGCATTCTGTTCCTGCTCATTCTGTTGCCCTTCACCTTTATCGAGTTCTTCTACGCACCGTGGATGAAGGCGCAGGAAGAGGCGCGCGCCCCCACCAATCTGCCTGAGACGAGCCGCGATCACGTGATCATCACCAAGCTGGATGAGGTGACCAGCGCGCTGGTCGAAAAGCTGGATCGCTATCAGTACGCCTATGTGCTGCTGGTCTCAGACCTGGCTGAGACTTTGCGCCTCTATGACCTGGGCTACAAGGTCGTGCGCGGCGACCTGGACAATCCGGAAACCTACCGGCAGGTGCAGGCGGCACAGGCCGCCCTGGTGGCGACCACCGCCAGCGACCAGCTGAACACCAATGTCGCCTTCACCGTGCGCGAGGTGACGGAAGCGGTGTCGATTACGGCCACAGCCAATGCCGCAGCTTCGGTGGATATCCTCGAGTTGGCGGGCGCCAACTCCGTGCTGCAACTTGGCAAGATGATGGGACAGGCGTTGGCGCGGCGGGTGTCGGGCGGTGACACCATGGCCCACGTCATCGGCAGCTTTGGCGATCTGCAAATTGCCGAAGCGATTGTGCGCGATACGCCCCTCGTCGGCCAGACGTTGGGCGAAAGCAACCTGCGTACGCTGGTGGGCATTACCGTCTTGGGAACGTGGCGTCGCGGCACGTTTGAAACCGCCAAGCCCGACACGCGCCTCGAAGCCGATAGCATCCTGGTGCTGGCCGGCTCAGCAGAGCAGATCGACCGCTACAATGAACTGCTCTGCCCGGAACAGCCCAATCAGCAGCCGATTGTGATCATCGGCGGCGGCCGGGTGGGGCGCGAGGCGGGCAGAGCGCTGGCCGAGCGGGGCATGGATTACCGCATTGTCGAATTGCAGCGCGACCGCATCCGCGATTCGGACAAGTACATCCACGGCGACGCCGCCGAGCTGGACGTGCTCGTCGCTGCGGGCATCCGCGAAACGCCTGCGGTACTCGTGACCACCCACGACGACGACATCAACATCTATCTCACCATCTACTGCCGCCGCCTGCGCCCCAATGTGCAGATCATCAGCCGCGCACGCGTCGACCGCAACATCGCCAGCCTCCATCGCGCCGGGGCCGATTTTGTGCTCTCCTACGCCTCCATGGGCAGCAACGCCATCATCAGTCAGCTTGCCCGTAGCAACATCCTCATGGTCGCCGAAGGCTTGGACGTCTTCGAGGTGGAAATGCCGCCCGGCCTCGTAGGCAAATCGATCGCCGACAGCGAAATCCGCACAAACAGCGGCTGTTCGGTGATCGCCGTGCGCCAAGGGGCGATCACCACGATCAACCCCGATCCCCATGCCCCCCTGCCGGCCGGCGCCGAACTGGTCCTGATCGGCAGCGTGGAAGCTGAGGAACGCTTTTTGAAGAGCTATGTGGGGTAGATCGCAACGGCTACCCAAGCCTATGGATCATCTTAGCGCCAAGCGCATCATACCCGGAACCGCGGAAGAATGAACGCGCGGACGCATTGAATGCCCAAACATCCAGAACGATCTGCGTGAGGCCGTACGATATGGCAAGCCGGTCGCAATCAGCGAGCAACATGCGGCCCAAGCCCATTCTTCGATAAGCAGGAGCCACCTCAAGTTGAGCGATATGTCCGTATCTCTGCGCATGGGTGAACAGGCTCTGCGGTCGTTCCTCAACTTGAAACACCACGTGACCGGCAACCGTCATGTCATCGATAGCGACACGGATCGTTGTGTTCGGCAACGTGAGCAGCGACGCCAAATGCGCGTGCGCGTCCGTCAAGCCGAATGGGCGGTAGATGTCGGGAAATGCCTCGACATGGGCATTCTGCAGACGCACCATTGCAGCAGCCAAGCCAGGCAGATCGGTTTGAATGGCGTCTCGAATCGGGTATCGTGGCATGGGTCTCATCGGCAAACAAAGGGATCACTTAGCGGTCTGGAAGCGGACGGCCAATTCCGGACAGAACAGCAACAAGCGCTCAAGCGTACGCCGTGCCCAACCCTGGACCCGATGCGCGAGCGGCCAAGGTGGTCGGGCAAGAGATCAATTACTGAAAAAATCCTGTTGATGACCCAGATCAGAATCGAGCTTCCGCATTCTATCCTTCCCCTAGTCCATGCTGAATAGCGATCACTGCCGCTTGCGTGCGATCTGAGACGTCCATCTTGGCGAAGATGGCGCTGACGTGATTGCGCACGGTTCCTTCGGAGAGGTACAGTTGGGCGGCGATGTCGGCGTTGCTGAAGCCACGGGCCAGCAGACGCAGCACGTCCACTTCGAGCGCGGTCAGCTTGTCAGTGATGAGCGTAGCCGCGGTGCCCCTTCTTGCAGTTGACGGCAGTAGGCCTTGATGGTCTGAGGAAAGCTCGCCTTGTCGCTGCTGTTCCCATCCAGCACTTCCAGCCATAACGGCAACGCCGATGCCTGACTCGTGATTAGACTGACCACCACCTGCTTCAAGTCTGGCCGCTGTTCTTTGGAGTAGCCGTGTCTGATTTCCACCGCCTCCATCACCTCAACGGTGCGCTGGGCCGCCTCCGACTCGTACGCCCCGTGTAGGCTGAAGCTGCTCGTATCCAGATGGGCATACTCTGTCTCCACCTCGAACACCCGCACCGCTTCACTGGCTACCCGGGCAAACATCTCGGTCACTCCGGCCTGCTGCACCTCATCCAACGCGCGCCCCAGCGTATCGTCGTTGAAATCGTCCGCCACCAACCCCTCCCCAATCAACAGGTCGACTGGCTTGTTCCTCATGTATTCCGGCATCAGGTACAACGCTCGCCCTGTTAGACCCAGGGCATTGAGCACCATGGCCTGGACCGCCTGTCCACAGCTCACCTTGCGCGCCGTGGGCATAAGAATCGACTCATCGATGATTCGGATCAGGTTGATCTGCCGGCAGATGCCTGCCACGATCCCCAGATGACGGGAACCCTCTGGGTGCCGTTCTGTTGTGTATTCAATCCCTGTCGTCTCCATACCCCGTAGCTTACCGGAGTTCTGGAACTTCCGTCTATATTTGCCGTCGCGTTATTCCGCATTACCCCCAATTCTTGCTGCGGAATGTGGGCAATTGCCATTCATCGGGCGTGAGTCGAAGCGCCGAGCGCTCAACTTCAAGCTGGCGCGCCAGCGTTGTTTTTCCTGAACAAGGAAGTCCGACCATCAGGTGGAGAGTCGCCATGTCTAGTACTCCAATAGTGTATAAACGAGCCGCCCAACGTTCTTGCGCTTTAGCTACGCCGCTCAGCGGTGCAGCTGTCGGACCGAGCGTAGCACGCGAGGCACGGCGTCTGCTGAAAGCGCCATCTAGACGCTGAGTGACTCGCCCTGCCGATCACGCAATGAGTGCTACGACCAAACTTGAGCCCAGCATCACTATTGCGACGGGCGCCCAGACGCGCCTCTCGACCGCGCTGGAGGTGATCGAGTTCAGTACAAGGCTCACAGCCGCGAACGCGACCACCACCCATATCAGCCAGGAGGCGGCCGGCGCCCATGTGTCGAGTGCCAATCCTGAACGGGCGATAACGACTGCGGCCAGCAGGGTGAGGACGAGTGCTTGCACGATGGCCGCGACGCGCATCGGCGCCGGGAAGCGGCCTGGGAACGTGCCACCCATCGCGTAAGCGCCCCACGGCGCGCCCATGGCGAGGGCGAGCTGGAATCCCACCGCGCCGACCGTCACAGCGACAAAGATGATAGCGGCGATCGACTTCACGTCCATAGAAAATTCTCCGATTGTGTCTAACGATTTGCGTAACCAAGCACGGGACTGCGTGGACAATATCATCGACTACAATCCCTCATCAAACGAGCAGCCTACTTTGAAGGCGCAAGACACCCGTGCTCTGGCTGACGCGATGTTTGGCTACTTCTTTGTTTGCGATAGGAAAGCAAATTCGCTCATATAAGTCGGAGGATGATGAGCAGCAGAATTGATGTTGAACTTGCAAAAGCGGTACGGATGATGTTCCAACGATTCCAGCGCGCCTCAAAGCGCTGCCGCTCAGTAGCCTGTGCAGCTTCATCCAGTGCATTTAGGTCCAGCGCCTGCACTCGATTGTTGAGCGGGATGTTGACGGTGCCTGTCGGCAATTGGACGCCGACGATGTACAGCACTGCCGCAACGATCATGAGGATGCGACTGATGCCTTCAAGCTGCCGGAAACCGAGAAGAGCAGCGATCAACAAAGCCGCAACCGACCCAGCCCAAACGAGTATGAAGAGTGGCTGGCTATTTTGAATCACCCGATCGATGACTTGAAATGCCCGCAGAAAATCACGGTCGCTTAGTGTGCCGATGCCGGGCATCACGACAATGGCGAAGAGAAGAATGAAGCCCGTTGCCAGCGTGCAGAGAAAGGCGGCCAGGATTAACATATTGGTGAAAATGGTTTCGATTATCATGGTTTCATCTCCATTACTGAATTGGTAGGCCAACAACGCCGGTGCTAGAAGCCTGGATGTCCGGTTACAAATTTGGACATCCAGGCTTCTACTTTCGTGCATGATGTAATACCCGATCATGGTCTGGAGGCTGGTTAGCAACGTATCGTCATTTTCCGCTAACGCAATGCACCTAAACCAAATGCTTTATAGACCAAAATGCGTCTCCATTCGCGTACAAGGATATTGTATTTGAACAAAGGTGGCCTGTCGGCCTACGAAGGTTCTATTCGTGGAAGTATTCGAGGCTTGGGAAAGGTTCTAGTGGAGTGGGTATGCAATGGCAGAAGAGCGGCAACGTTGTCAGACGGGCCGGGGCCAAATGAGACGACGGTGACAATTGTGAACCGCCACCGGCCAGGGCTGTTCCTATGGCTCACAAGCTTTGCAATCGAAACGGCTATGCCGAGTCTCTCCAAGGCCGCGCCGAGGCAATTTGCTCGGCAGGAGTTCGTTGGCCCGCAGACGCAGTAGAATCGATAAAGGTTACCTTCTTACTGAACCCGGCCAAGAGGAAAAAGCGAAGCGGTCTGCCGGCATTTGACCAAGAGCTCTGCCGGCGCAAGGCATGGCTGAATGGCCATAGGGAACAGCGCTTACGTGATTTAACGAGAGGTTGGCCGTCAGATCCAGCGGCTGAACAGCGTACCGTTACAGCGCTGCTAGCCCTATTATGCTTCTACTCTACCGACTCGAAATCTCCCGGTTTCGAGCGGACCCCATAGCCATTCTGACGATCACAACGATTACGGTCAGGGTAAATACAGAAAACAGGACTGGAAGAAATTTCAACGAGCCCGGCGAGTCTTTGCTCAAGAAGTAGAGATTTTCGGGATCAAAGTCAAATGGAGCGTTGTGCCGGTACCACTCGACGGTGTATTGGGTGTTGAGTCCAACCGGCGGATTGACCCAGCGACGCTCGCCGGGACGGGGCGTTACGGGGTAGAGTATGCCGGTAGCCACAACCTCGCCTTGCCCCGCATCAAGCGACTCGTAGGCGTCGCTTTCCATCACAACCAGCACTGGGTCGGCGGCGGTCCACCCGGCATCTACCAGCGGCACCTGTGAGAATGTGTAGGTTTCGGTCCGTTTTGTCGCGCTATCACGTACGGTGTAAGTTTCGGTCAGGGTTAATTCGCGTGCCGGGTAGCCTCGAATGGTTACGTAGGCCGGCAAGTCAGGGCGATTGGTAACAAGGTCTTCCAGTCGCACTTCCTGAAGTTCATCAGGAAGATTTGCGCTCGCCAGGTATTGAGGCACCGAAGCGCCCATCCAGACCGACACCACGCACACGGGTAATCCGCCAATAATGACGGGAATCAACGTTTGCCATGGGCTGCCTCTGCCACAGAGTCAGCAGCATCCCGCCGCTGACCAGCCCGAATAGCCCAAATGCAAATGTTTTGGGCCAATTGTATAGATCTCCAACCTCGGCTGTGGAGGCGCCAAAAATTACCCACGCTAGTACCCAAAGTGTAATGGTCAGGGCCATTACACCGCGCACGATTCCGGCTTTTGAGGTATCGACTCTGAAAAAGGTGATAATGTGCTCTATGATGCGTAACTCTCAAATAAAATGTACGTATCTTCGGTGCGCCTGCCAACAGAGAAATTACCGCCCGGGCGGGCGGCGTGGAGATCGGTCGTTGAACAAACTCATTGACGCGAGCGGGCACCTGGGTTTGCCGAGCTTTGGCCCGGCCCGGCGAAAGCGAGGTTGGCGCGACGGCGTTTGTTGACCAGACTGACGCTATGAGCCAGACGATACCAACTCACTGTGCTATCTCCCGCAGCTTCCACGGCTGGTTGGTTCTACGGCTGGAGAGCGCTGCAGACCTGCTGTGATAATAATGTAATCCAATGTGACAACTCTGCCTGGGTGGATCTCCTCGTCGCCTATGACGAGATCATCGAAATCGGAGTTGGCAGGGATATCGAAGTTCTTCATCCACCATAGCTCGATCTTTGTTAGCAGAGCTCTGATTATCCAGAAATGCTCCTCATCTACCCGCAATGTAGGTTCGAAAAGAATCTCGGGGAGTTCATGCGCTATCTGATTCCTATGGCTACGAATCTTGCGTATGTTGTCAATGTCGACGCTCTCTATTACTCCATTGCTTTGGAGCCATAGACAAGATGCAAATAGGACATCCTTATGTGCTCGAATGACTTCATCTATATACTGTTGGTCAGGGACCGGTTTACCATCCCTATAGTCGAATGTGAAGAACTGACGTATGTTCTCAATGATCGCGCTCTTGAGAAGTTCGTATACTGTCAGGTACAAGGACGCCCTGAGCAAGTTTTCTTGTACATTTTCAGGGTTCAGAACTTCGTCTATATTGGTCATTTTTCACTTGTCTCAGCACAATGTCGAAAGCCCGCCAACGTCGCATTCAGCGGATTGTCCGCTGCAATGCTCTGTTATTAGCGCTATTACTGACATACCTCTTGTTGAGATTAGTTAAACTCCCATTCTTTTTAATAAGATTTAGGCGGATATCATCCCATTCAAGCAGTAAAGGAACTTTCTCAATCGTTTCGTCAACAGGCTCCTTAGGAATAAATTTAATAGCACTTAAACCTATGGACTTTTTCCCATCAACATCTTCATATTTATTTATAAACTCTAGAATCAGTTGCCTGGAAGCTTCCGAGACATGAGCCACAATATTCCTGATTTCACAATGGATATTGCTAATTG
>CALNXY010000007.1:0-204719 GCA_942490705.1 uncultured Caldilineaceae bacterium
AGGCCGAAACGTTGCCCGCGCCCAGCACCGGCCGAGATGCGGCCGTCGTCGGCCCCGGCGCTGTTCACGCTGGCCTGGGCCTGGCGCGTCCCCTCCACGCTGTCGCCGAAGAAACGCATCCACACTTCTCCCGAGATACCCTGCAGCGAGTACTTATCTAATGATGAGGCAGGGAAGACCGGCGCCACAACGTGACCGCGGTCGTTCACGTAGAACGGAGCGGGCAGCTGCGGACGCTCGCCTTGGGCGATATCGTTTAGGCTCTGCTGTAGGAGGCGCAACGTGCGGTAGATCACGCCGACAAAGAGCCACTCTTCCCCGACGCTTTCCTTTTTGTCGCCCATGCCTTTGGCCGTTGCTGACCGTTGCGCCCACTCCTCGTTGACCGTAGAAAAGTCCCGGCGCACCTCATCGAGTAACGAGACTAAGTCAGCCGCGGGCAGGGACGCCCACTGCGCCTTCTTCTGTTCCAGCCGCGCCAGTGCATCATCAATCTTGTCGTGCGATGACGGCTTCATGGACAGATCCGACGTGTCGCTAAGTACATGAGGAGCGTGTGGACATGGGGCCTCCTTGGGCGCGATGCGAAAGATAGGGGCAGCCGCTCACGGCGTTTCACGGAAAATCCGCTTTGCTATTCGGGCTGCGGTCCATTTCAGTATAACGATCTTGGCGCGCCGGTCAACCGGGCATGTTGTGCGCCGGAGATTCTCAATTCAACGACGATGGACCGCGGAAAAAACGGGACTGTCCCGAGCTTGTCGAAGGATGTCGCAACATGGCCATCGACAATCAACCAACAGACAGCGGCGGCCCCATCAACTCCATGCCATGGGCACGCCATAACGCCGGATCCTGCGGCGGCATCGCGTTCGCTTTCGTCACTTCGCGAAAGAAGGCCTCCATCTTGCCCGCCGGCATGAACGCGATGAGCATCCGGCCTGTGCTGTCGCCAACGTAGGCCCATACATGGGGCACCTCCCGCGGCGCAAGGACGGAGTCGCCCGGTTTGAGGTTGAAACGCTCCCTTCCTACCTCAATGATGAACTCGCCTTCAACGGCGTAAAACCATTCATCCTGGTCATGGTGTAGATGCCGCGCTGGGCCGCCTCTGGCCCAAAAACTGTTCTCGATGACGAGTTGATCGCGGCTATCTTGTGGTACGACCTTAAATGATATGGCACTGATGCCCAACCCCCGATGTTCGCCAAAGCGGTCGGTGCCCGCGCCGACCCAAAGTGCAGGCGCGCGTTCCTCATCCGTCTGTAAAGGCTCGTTCATCAGCATCCTTTCCGATTGCTCACTACCAGTGCTTCCCGTAATCAGAACCATTTGGCTCGACCGAGCCGATCCGCATCTTTATTAAAACCAATAATCTCTGACACAGCGACCATCGCGAGGAAGGTCTTCGAAGCTGTCCAGTCCGTCGAAATGGTCGATGGGCAGGTGGGCTATGGGCTCGGGCTCAGTCAGGCGCAGGTTGACCGCAATGCGACGCCGCCCCTCGGCGTTGGGCTCCAGCGCGCCAGTAGGCCACGCAGCCACAGGTGGGGCAGAAGTGAAAGCCGATCCAATCGCCCCGGACGTAGACTTGGGTCGGGCCCGAGACATGGATGCCTTCGCCCTCGTAATCGTAGGCCCAGAGCACGCCATAGCGGCGACAGACCGTGCAGTTGCACGCCGTGGCCGACTCCGGCATGCGGTCGAACCGCCATTCAACCGCGCCGCAGTGACACGAACCTTGGATCATCTCAGCCTCCGTTTCAGTTGCATTATATGCGTCGTACACCGCCAAACAACGCCAGCTCGAGCCATTTCCAGTAGCAGTCAACGTCAGCAAAACCGACGGTATGCAACCAATCCAGTTGGGTGGTGACGTCACATAGAATACTGCTGGGGCCTTCATCATCGACTGCATTCAGAGCGATGATTGTGGTCGAGGACCAAACCGCGTGATCGGAGGGGCGCGGATCCGGAAACCTGCATGCTCATTCGATCAGGAATGAGGTGGGGCTATCGGTCTTGGGGACGCTGTTGGCGTTTGGCCTGATAATCATGGAGGTCGGCCAGCACTTCATCAAGGGTTTGATTTTCCAACAAAGCCCTGCGCTCTTCCGTATAATCGCCAAAACCGGTCGTAAACTGATTCAAAAACCGAATCGTGTTGACAAGCCCCAGTTCTCGATAGAGTAGGCGCAATGCTTCCTGAGTGATTTCATGCAGAGATTGTGTATTAGCAGTCATCTTCTAACACCTCGACGAGCTCCAATGGAGAAACGACCCGCGTTCGCAAGTCGGAAATTGCTTTTGTCTTTTTGAGAAAGCGGTCGTCGCACGTACAGAGGAAAGCTGCCTCTGCGGCTTCAGCAGCAGCTAGATGGAGTGCATCCATCGCTCCAATGCCTACCTCAACAAAATGCGACGAACGTTGTTCGATCCGGTCATTAACTACCACAATTGTCGTTGCCTGCGCCAAGACCTGTTCGCCGTGCTCTCTACGAAGAGCCAGAGAACTCGCCTGCGTTTCTAGTTCCAACACGGTTGACGAAATGAGCTCAATCGTACCGTCAGTGACCCATGCCAATATGCCCAATACTGCTTCCGCCTCAAGGCGAAGGCGTGTTTGGTTGAGTGTATCGAGCGGGCGTTGGATGCTACAGGTATCCAAGTAGACTTTTGTCATTCAGTCAGCTGCTCTTATCTGCCGGTGATTTCGCTAACCAGTATATCATAGCGCACCTTGTGAGTCTTTGACCACACACGATCGGATAACCACGCCAACCTGTCATGGGAGGGAAAGATCTATGGCCTCTTATTCACGCAGTGAGCTTCGTCGTACACCGCCAAACAACGCCAGCTCTAGCCATTTCCAGTAGCAGTCAACGTCATCAAAACCGATGGTACGCAACCAATCCAGTTGGGTCGTGACATCGAGCAGGATATTGCTTGGGTCTTCATCATCAGCGGTTGCACCGATATCTGCCAAGAAGCGTGTGTGGAGGGAAGGCGTTGGCGAGGCAACATGTTCCAAATTGCAGAAGACGCCGCCCGGTAGCAGCAGGTTGTAAATCTCCGTGTAGAGCGTCCGTTTGCGAGCATCGGGACAGTGGTGAATGGCAAAGCTGGAGACGATCGCATCGAAGGGCGGATCCGCCGGCAGCGGCTCATTCAGATCGTGGGCGCGGATTGAGACGCGGGCATCGCCGGCAAAGCGCGCTTGCGCCGCTGCAAGCATCGTCGGCGAGAAGTCGAGACCGACCAGTTCTGCCTCCGGGCAGTGCGCGTGCAGCAGGGCCAGCAGACGGCCATCGCCGGTGCCAAGGTCGAGGATACGCTGCGACGTTTTGGGCACAAACGACAGCAGGACGGCCTCACCCTCGGTGCGGTGCGGGATGCCGTCCGCTTTGGCCAGGTAGGCCAGGGCATATTCGGGCGTTAGGTACTCGTTGTCAGTCAAGCGTTATGAACTCCTTTCAGGCGCGTCCGGTCGAAACAGGATGCCGGCTCAGGACCGCTTCTGCGCCAGGTATAGACCATCGCCAATGGCCAGGAAAGAGACGTCCACGCGCATATCAGCATAAAGCCTCTCCGCCATGGCGCCGATGCTGCGCACGGGTTCTTCGGTGATGCTGGCATCGGCCACACGACCGCCAAGCAGCATGTTGTCCAGCGCGATCACGCCCCCTGGCCGCATGAGGTCGAGACAGCTTTCGTAATAAGCGCCATAGGCCTCTTTGTCCGCATCAATGTAGCAGAAGTCATAAGAAGCCGCGTCGCCTCCGCTGACCATCGCCGCAAGCGTCTCTTGCGCGGGCGCGATCCGCACATCGATCCGGTCGGCAAGGCCGGCTTTTTCCCAGTATGGTTGCCCGATTGCCACAAACTCATCGCTCACGTCACAGGCGACAACCAGACCGCCGTCGCCGACTGCATGCGCCATCCACATCGTGCCAATGCCCGTGAAGACGCCAACTTCAATGGCCCGCTTGGCGCCCCTGCCGACTTCATTAGGAAAGACAAGAATTGACCCTGTTCGGGAGAGGTCGCCATCACGGGCAGCGGTGTCTCATCCGTTGCCGCGATCAGTTCAGCCATATACGCAGGCAGCCGAAGCGAAGTCGATTGGACATACTGATGAACATCCTGAGCATAACTGCGCTCCATTTTGGACATGCTTTGCTCCGTGTGTAGAACCCGATTGTCTGCATTCACGAATTGAAACTATATAGTCGCTGCCTCGATGGCACGCGGATCAGACGGATAAAGGCGCAAAAGAATCCGTAGACTCCGCCATCCTTCGGCAGGCTCAGGACAGGTCCGGTACATCCGCGTTCTATCTGGTGGGTACCTGAACAGCTGTTTTCGATTTTTGGTAGTCTGCGTCTACTCAGCAGGGTGTTCGGCCATCCAGTGGCCGGCAATCTCGTCCCGCCGGCAGATCCACACCGCGTCATGACCTTGCATGTAGTCGAGAAAGCGGGCCAACGCAAGCGCACGCGCCGGATGGCCGCTGATCCTGCCGTGGAGGCCGATGCTCATCATCTTGGGCTGGCGTGCGCCCTCGTGCCACAGCTGATCGAATCCATCCTTGAGCAGCGTGAAAAAATCGTCGCCGGACGCAAAGCCGGTGGACAGCAGATAACGCGCGTCATTGTTGACCAGCGTATACGGAATGATCAGCAGCGGCGGCGAACCGGTCAGCCAATAGGGCAAGTCGTCGTTGTAGGCGTCGGAACTGTAGAGCAGACCGTCTTCCTCGCGCAGCAGACGCCGGGTATGCTCACTCACCCGCCCGGTATACCACCCGACGGGGCGCCGGCCGCAGATGCGCTCGATGATCTCGCAGGTGAGACGAATATGACGTCGTTCTTCCGCTTCGGAAACGGTGCGGTAATCGATCCAACGGTAGCCGTGTCCGGCAACCTCATGCCCGGCCGCGCTCAACGCGCGGCCGACCTCCGGGTTGAGTTCCAGCGCGCGACCGACAGCAAAGGCAGTCAGGGGCAGGTCACGAGCGCTGAAGAGATCCAGGATGCGCCACACGCCGGCGCGCGCGCCATACTCGTACATGCCCTCAACGCTCAGATCCCGCTCGCCCACACGTGGCGGGCGGCCCGGCAGTTCGTGGAGATAGGCTTCCGACTGCGCGTCACCGTTGAGGATCGTTTGCTCCGCGCCTTCCTCGAGGTTGAGCACGAACTGAACGGCCACGCGTGCGCCGCCCGGCCAGCGCGGATCGGGCGGGCGACCGCCGTAGCCGACGAGATCACGTTCTGTCATCAGCCCAACTCGAAGGTTGTGACGCCGAAGATGCGCTCATGGGCGACCTGGGGCGGCGGTCCCAGATACATGCGGGCGCAGCCAAAGACTTCGGTCATGCCATGGCGCTGCACGAGCGCCATGGCCGCGGGGTTGTTCTCCGGGGCATCGAGAAAGAGGGGACCGCCGGCGGCAAACCCGGCCAGTTCTGCATAGAGCGCCTCGGCGGTTGCGGCGTCATCCGCAAAGAGCGGACCGATCTTGCAGCCTTCCCCACAGCGTCGCACAACGCCATATCCACCCAGGTTCCCGTCGCGCTGATAGCCAAGCGCAAGCGCATCGGGCTGTGCGATCCACCCTTGCAGGAAGGCAGTGCGGGGCGCCGGAAAACAGGTGCGGTCGTAGTCGAGAAGCTGATTGAACGGAACGGTCTCTAGCGCAACGATGGGACAGCCGTCGTCGCGCGCTCTGTCTGACTGCTCCGGGATTTCGACATAAAAACGCATGGTGCGGTGGGAGAAGACGAACCCGCCTGCCGCATAGTACTCCTGCATGGCAAAGACGCCGTCCAGCCCGATGGTGGCGCCGGGGCGCAGGCGTTCCAGGAGCCGCTGGCGCCGGGCATGCCAGAGCGTGTTGCCAAAACCTTGCCCGCGAAACTCGGGCCGGACGATGAAGAAGCCCATGAAGCCAAATTCGTCGTTGTAGGAAGTGATGGCGCCGCCGCCGATCAGCTCGCCGTCCAGGTCCGCGGCAATAAAGGCCTCCGGATCCGTGGCCCAGAAGAGGTCGGCATCATGCAGGCCGGGATTCCACCCTTCGCGTGCGGCCCAGGCAACGAGTTCGTCGACCTCGGTCCTCGTCATATTGCGGATTGCAAGCTGGTTCGCCATCAGGGCATGCCTTTTCTGTGTCGGTGTGAGCGGCTTGACGTGCGCCATATCATTTCGCATCCGCCAAACGCAAGATTGACTCCGAGCAATCAACGATCAAGTGAGGCATCGACCGTCTCCGGCGTGTGACTATCAGCAAGGTGCCGGGGTAGGCCAACAGTCTATGGCGCAACTCGCCAAACGTCAAGCGCCCTGAAATGCACACCCGAAATGACTGTGGAATTCTCAAGTTGGCGGCGATAAAAACTGCCAATTGCCGTTGTTGGCCAGCCACCACCGTCTAGCGTTGGCCTTGCAAGCAGAGCAATGGAATTTCTGCGCGAAAAAATCATTTGCTATTCTGCTCATTCTCCCTCATACTGGTTTAGCTTCCCATACCTCTAGTTATCTGGATAATCTTTGGCTTCGGTCGCACACGGTTGATCTCCAAGACCCTCGGTTCGCGAGGAGTGTCTCGGGAGACAACCTTTTGGCTGACCTATCTCCCCACCGGTACCGATTGAGCGGCACCGGCGAAACTAGTCCTGTTCTGACAACTACGTGTGTTGGAGCACCGCCTTTGGAGGAGGACTGTTCAACAGGAGGAAGCACTGATGACTGTAGCAACTTTAACAACTTTGGAAGGTTTGCGCGGTCCCGTTGTCGCACGTGGGGACGAGGGTTATGACGAGGCACGGGCTGTCTACAACGCGATGATCGACAGATATCCCGCCGTTATTGCCTATTGTACAGATGCCGGAGACGTTATGGCGGCCGTGGAATACGGCCGCGAGCAGAATCTGGAGATCGCCATTCGCGGCGGCGGCCATAATGGCGGCGGTCTCGGCACGGTCGACGGTGGCCTGGTGATTGATCTCTCCATGATCAACGATGTGCGCGTCGATCCCAACGCGCGTACGGCCCGTGTTGGGGGCGGCTGCTTGTGGGGTGACGTGGATCATGCCACCCACGCCTTTGGCCTGGCAACGCCCAGCGGTATCATCTCTACGACCGGCGTTGGCGGCCTGACGCTGGGGGGCGGCATGGGGCACTTGTCGCGCAAGTGCGGGTTGACCATCGACAATCTGCTCGAAGTTGACATGGTATTGGCCGACGGCAGCTTCGTCACCGCCAATGCCGAACAGCATCCGGATCTCTTCTGGGCCGTGCGTGGTGGCGGCGGAAACTTCGGCGTTGTCACGTCGTTCCTCTTTGCACTGCACGACATCGACACCGTCATCGGCGGTCCAATGCTGTGGGAACTGGACAAGGCGACTGAGATCATGCAGTGGTACCGGGAATATATCGTCGATGCCCCGGATGATGTCAACGGCTTCTTTGCATTTCTTACCGTTCCACCGGCCGAGCCGTTCCCTGAGCACCTGCACCTAAAGGCCATGTGCGGCGTCGTTTGGTGCTACACCGGGCCTCACGATCAAGCGGATCAAGTCTTTGCGCCGATTCGCAGCCGCTTTGGCGAGCCGGCGCTCGATTTTGTGGGGCCGATTCCACTGCCGGCCCTACAGGGTATGTTCGATGGCCTCTATCCGGCCGGGGACCAGTGGTATTGGCGCGCCGACTTTGTCAAGGAACTGCCCGATGCCGCGATTGCGCGCCACGTCGAGTTTGGGTCGAAGCTGCCCAGCATGCAGTCAACCATGCACATGTATCCCATCAACGGCGCAGCCGGTCGTGTCGGGGCAGATGAAACGCCCTGGGGCTATCGGGATGCCACATGGGGCATGGTGGTTGCCGGCGTCGATCCAGACCCGGCCAATGCCGCCAAAATCACAGAGTGGACCAAAGCCTATTGGGATGCGCTGCACCCGTACTCCATGGGCGGCGCGTATGTCAACATGATGATGGATGATGAGGGGCAGGAGCGGGTTCGTGCATCCTATCGCCAGAACTACGAACGACTGGCACAGGTCAAGGCCGAATACGATCCGGACAACGTCTTTCACATCAACCAGAATATCCGGCCCCAGGCCTAGCGCGTTCGGCTGGCCAATCTTAGCTCATCAATCGCTTTGGTCGACCCGCATAGAACGGCAAGAGCACGTCAGCTGCCGTTCTGTGCGGGTCTGCTATGATCGGCCCTGTCGTGACACTCGTTCCACAAGGATTCAACCTACCCAATTTGACTCCGTTTCAGATGAGCATGATAGTCTCGTGACGGCCCGATAGGCGCGGGCTGATCCTGCGTCGTCCTGAGCTTGTCGAAGGGTCGAAGCTTTAGCCAGTTCAAGCTGAGCACTATCGTCTTCTGATGAACCTGGGTTTAGACATCAGAGTTCAGCTTGCTTGGCTCTTCAATGGTCCAGCCAGGCCGCTATTTGGGCTCGGTGCAGGCAGTAGTCTTCAGTACGTCCGTCAAGCCACTCAATGACCCGATCGTAAATCTTTACCTCTTCGCTTACGCCAGCGGCGACTCGCCGCAAAGCGTCAAACGTAGCTGTCATCTCTCGCATGAGTTGATCCCACCTATCACCGCTGCGGTTTTCTACCGACCGCTGATTGAACTGGTCAACATCCTGCGGTGGGGTAAATGTCTCCGGTCTGACAATGAACTCAACAAATAGCTCGTCCCAACCGATCAAATGGGCCACTACCTGCTGCACAGACCATTCTCCGCAGACGCCCGGCCGATCCCGCTGCGCTGGCTCGAGCTGATCGACCACCCGCACGAATTCGGTTTGTGCCTGGGTCAAGCCGGTCAGCCGTGCAATCAATGGATCCATACGAGCGCGATCGATCTCCTATGACGTAACCGGCTGACGCAAGATCGTCCGCAGCTTCTCGGGCGCGACCTTGCGGAAGTCGCTAAAGTATAGCTCATGGTGTTTCCCAGTCATCTGCAGGCCATTCTCGGGGATAAACTGATTGTGCATCGCATGCAAGACGGGGCCCTCATCTGCGTAGGACCCAATATGCAGCGTTTGCACACAGACTCCTTCAGTCAATTCAGCCAGCCGCAATTTGCTGAGACTTTCCAGTCTTTTTTTGGCCGTCACTTCATCCACTGCCGCCTCAAACATGGCGTCGTCAATCCAGTCCGGCGTCATGATCATGGCGGTCCATTGCCACTGTGACTTATCGAACTTGGTCGTGAAGACGTCCATATCCTCGGCCCACCAAAGCGCTTCGAGAGGGGGCACGACATAGTCCTTGCCGAGCCCTTGCTTGGACATAAACTTCAGCTTGTAGGCAACCGGGTAGAGCGCTTCGATTGCAGCCGCAAACCCAGGCGAGGCCGGACCCTCGTGGCCATCAATCATGAGGTATTGCATCGCCGGAACGTCAACGATTGTGAAATGCCCTGGTTTTGCCTTATACGCTGCGATGGTCTTCTTGAAATCAGTTTTCATGGTTGAGTTGTCCGGGTGACGTGACATGCGGTGCCCAAACAGGCGATTTTGCGTACATCAGAATTGCATTCGTCGCGTGACGGTTGTCGACCGTCTCTCGTGTTGGAAGCCCGCCAACGGTTACATCACCGGGCTGCGACGGGTGATTGTCCATTTGAAAACACCCGGCTTCGCGGCTCCATTGCATTGCTATGCCTTTTTTGTCTTTTTGGAGCCAGAGTCCGGCTTTTCTTCGCGGACAAGCATGTCCATGAATTTTGCAAATCGCCTCTCTCTGGTTTCGGGTTTCTTCGCACTTGTCAATCCGTACGCGATGACATAACGACTCGATTTATTGAGCGTTTCAAAAAACTGCTTCGCCTGCGGCTTGCTCTCCAGTGCTGCCAAGAAATCCGCCGGCACTTTCATTTCACTTGCCGTATAGGCGGTCTCCCACCGGCCGTCCGCTTTGGCGGCACGAATATGCACGAGCCCTGCCTCCGTCATCCGGCCCTCGCTGATCAAACGCTCTGCATGCTCTCTGTTCCTTTTTGACCAGTTGCTGCGCGCCTTTCTTGGCGTGACCCGCTGGAGATAGGCCTGGTCATCGATTGACTTTTTGACGCCGTCGATCCAGCCCCAGCAGAGCGTCTCAATCACGACATCATTCCAAGTCACGCTCGGCATGCCACTCTTTTTCTTGAATATTTTCACCCACAGCTCACTTTCGGTGGCGTGATTCACCTTGAGCCACAGGCCGAGATCTTTCGGCGTTGCAAAGGTCATGATTCTCGCTGGATCGGGTTCAGGCATGAAACTAGATTCTCCCAATATTCGCTTGTCAGAAGATTCCGCCATCGTATTGTGAGGCACTACACAAGCTTCTTCAAAAAATGGATAACGTGCTCAACGTCTGAAAACCCAAGTGCGCGATGTACGTCTATACTTCGTTCATTTACAGCCGCTGCGTCGCTCCCCAATTCTGAAAATCCCTGTTCTCGTGACCACTTCTCAGCCTCGTGCATCAATGCTTTTCCATAGCCCATATTCCTGATGTCGTCATCGACATACCAGCCTTCGATATAGGGCACGTTTTTTTGGCGACTTCCTGGAACAAATGGGCGGATATTGATTTCTATGAAACCACCCAAATGTTCATTCGATCGTTCCATAACGAATGTGCTCACAATATCGGGGGCTGTTCCCCTGAAAAACTCTTCAATTTCAGCGAAGTGTGCTTCAACTGAATCCGGCCAAAGGGTATTTCTCATTCTTGCCCATTCGTTCTGATCCGTGTGTTGTACGTGTCGTATGATCATGCGCTAACCTCTGTTGTGACAATCCTGAATCATCCGACATCAGCAGTACATATTGATAGACTCTTTATCGTATGCAATCGCCCAAATGGATATTGCGAAGCTGCTTACGGCCAAGATAAGAGCTCTAATGGCTCGATGTGCTGCCCGGCGACTCGCGAGCCGACAAGGCAGCCAACCAGACTCGGTTCGACGTGGCGATCGGTGGATCGCGCCGAGCTTTAGCTGGGTCCGCACAATTAAATGTTGGCGCGGCGGCTTTTGCCAAGCAAATTTGTACATCTGGAAACTATCAGCAGATCTCTACCTGGCGTAGGCCTGGATTTCATCAATCAGCCCGCTCTCATATGCCTTTTTGACCAGAGGCCAATCTCCTCGTCGATTGAAAAAGAGAGAGCAGTAATTGCGCTGGATTTGCGTGCCATTGAACAGGTAGTATTCGATCCGATCAACGCCTTCATCGTTTTCGACAAGACTCAAGGCGAAATCAACGAACCTTGTCACTGAGAGGGTAACATCTGACGTTAGATGGCTCAAGATGTAGTCAATATCTTCGGTGGTGCCGCAATTGGCTCTGTCTTCCAGTTCCCGTACTTTTCCCGAGAAATTACTGTCGGACACAATTTCTCCTGATAGCCTAACGCTGTAATTCGACTTTATTGCATTGGAATCGATCGCCCGCCAACGCCAGCATAACTTACCGGGCGGACAGCGTGGCGATCAGTCACCAATCAGACTCGTTTGAGCGGGCGGACAACTATGAACGCGCGAGCTGTAGCCATGTCCGGTACAAGCCCAGTTGGCGGCGCGGCGTTGATGCGACTTGAGCAGAATGCGTCTGGGCTGATTGGGCTGAGCGCTCTGTGTGAAACGATTCTTGAATCAGCTCTATTTGATCAATGCTGATCTGGTTTTTGCAAGTTCCAGTTAAGCAAGGTGTGGCTCATCGTACAATATTGGCTCAAGTCGCAATATCTCATCTGCTTCGGGACTCTTCATCGCATGCCAAAGATCCCAATCCTGCTGCAAACCTAGCCAGAAGTCAGGCGACATGCCCAATACGCGCGCGAGCCGCAAAGCAGTATCAGGCGTGACAGATCTTCGCCCTTTTACGATTTCATTTAACCGCGGATAAGACACCTCAAGACGACGAGCAAGCTCAGTCTGCGTCATATCGAGAGGCTTCAAAAACTCCTCCAGAATCATTTCCCCTGGATGAGTTGGCGGCCGGTGAGTAGGGAGTAGACGACCAGAATGGTTCTTAATGATAATCGGTGATTTCGACTTCGTAGGCATGACCTTCCTCCCAGACAAAACAGATCCGGTATTGTTGATTGATCCGGATGCTGTACTGATTCGCTCGATTACCTTTCAGGCGCTCCAGGCGATTGCCCGGCGGCACAGAGAGCTCCATGACGTCGCTTACTCGGTTGATCTGATCCAGTTTCCTACGGGCGATCGATGGCAAAGTAACTTTTGATCAGGCTGGCTGCAATGTATCTTCGTTGCCATCGGGTTTCAGGGGCTGGACTTCGGCCGCAATCCGCACTTCGACTTCGTCTCGTGCTAATTCAAGATCGTAGTGCGATTGCAGGTTCATCCAGAGTTCTGCTGAGGTCCCGAAATATCGCGCCAGACGAAGGGCTGTATCTGCGCTGATGGCGCGCTTGCCGTGAACGATTTCGTTGACTCGGCGCAGGTAGACGTGTATTTCTTTGGCCAGACGATATTGCGTGATTCCGAGCGGCTTCATGAAATCTTCGTGGAGGATTTCGCCCGGATGGACGGGAGGCATCTTGGTTTCGGACATCATGGTGCCTCAGTCATGGTCGACGATTTCAACGTCGAATGCATCGCCATCAAGCCACTTCAAACAGATACGCCACTGATCATTGATTCGAATACTGTATTGCCCTTCTCGATCACCGTACAGCTTCTCAAGGCGATTGGCCGGTGGTGACCGGACTGCCACTATGAAGCAAACAATAGCAAACTTGCTGTGTTACTTCGATGCCGCTTATTGGCACCAAGAAAAGGGAGCAGTACAGGCGTTCCGTAATGATTTCGGCCGTGCTCATCGTCGCCACCAATAGCGGCGTCCCCTTGACTGACGGTTGGCTGGCGGCGGCCGTTGACCAGACTGGCCCTATGAAATAGACGATATCAAACACGCTTGCTTGCACCAACGCCAACAAATGACTCAGGATAAAGGAAGAGCACAAGACTTCAGACCAGTTTGTCGCTGACGCCGTCTATTTGCTTACTCATTTGCCTACGCCAAGATTCAATTCGATGAACAAGATTATCAGCGTCTTGCGAGATGTCTATGAGGCATTTTGCTGCTTCAACGGAAATGAAGACTTGAAATGCCATTACAATGGCCAGATTCCGCCCAAAAACACTCTTGCTGTGGCTTGGCAAGACTTCGATGTTTGCGTCCCGTGTGAAAAGGTGCCGCACTGATTCGGGCTCCAAATTAAAGTGTGATGCATTTTGATTAAGGTGCGCGCGTAGATCCATGAAATCGCCCGAAATGCTTTTTGCGATCTCACCTGCTGATGGTTTCTTACCATCGATCACTTCGTAAACGCGAGACGTGTCAAGCCGCAAGTATATCAACAACTCGTATGTCTCAATCAACGGACGGAGAATTGCCCCCGATTCTTGTGCCAGGCCATCCATCGCCAAGCTGTAGAGAGCCAATAGAAAGTGGCCCGATTTAGCAGTACATACAGCACAGAGGCGGCAAAAGATGCCTACTATAGATTCTCCTTCGATGTCTCCATACTCCGTAAAAAGTATTCGGAACAATTGTTGAAAGTGTAAATATTCCAACTCATTGAATAATTCTTATGGACAGTACGTAGCGCCCAACATCAGCATTACTGGACGGGCTGACAGCGTGACGATCGGTTGCCGGCCAGACTCGTCGAAGCGGGCGGACAACTTGGTTTGCCCAAGTTTTAGCCCGGTCCGGTTGACGTGAGGTTGGCGCGGCAGAGTTGGTTAACCAGACTGGCGCCAGGAAAACGACGATACTGGATGCGCTGTATATCATCAACGCTACTACGTAGCCGTATCGTCAACGTATGTAGCAATGTCAGTTCCTGTCAAATGCAAAAATCTCCTCAATGAACTCGTCTCCCAACATATCGATGACTGATTCAGGTATCATAGAAATGCAATCTTCGATATGACCTGCATGGTATTTCGCCCAGAAGCCAACAGGTGGCTTGCTAATCCCAAGACGTTTGCATCTCTTTTCAATTGCTTTGTCAGAAACGCCGAGTTCTTTTGCAACGCTTACGGTCGGCTTGGACCAAACCAGTTTGGTCAATTCTAGCCGTCTTTTCCCGACGTCGTCAGGTTCGCATCCAGGACAATAGTCCTGGTAGGTGTTGCTTTCATTCAGATAGATGTATTTCCATCCATTTGTGCGACCATTTCGGCGCAACTCTCTTACGAAAGACTTTTGGACTGAAATGTTTTCCGTCTCATATCGACTTGGGCAAGCTTCACACTGAATGTATCCAAGTTTTGAGATCGATTCAACTGGTAAAATTGCTGTTGAAAAACTTTCTATGCTTGACACGCAGCCAGGGCAAAATGGCTTATGATCTGTTTTTCTTCTGGCCCAGCCAATAGACACTGCTCTCTTCCACAGCCGCCATCCCCAATAAGGTGTTGTTTCAGTATATTCGATGCTTTCGGCTATTGCTGCATGGCAATTGTGGCATCGGATTTCTACAAAAATCATCTGTTTGATACCTCAGCGTGTCGTGCCTTCCTAGAAATTCTTTTCCGTTGCAGTTGCCCTTCGCATTCACGAGCATTGACGCAGATAGCCCGCCAACAACTACATCACCGAGCCGGCGGACAGCGTGGTGATCGGTCGCCAACCAGACTTGGTGAAGCGGGCGGACAACTTGGAACGCGCGGGCTCTAGCCCTGTCCGGTGAATGTGGGGTTGGCGTGGCGGAATTGGCCGACCAAGCTTATGTGTTTGAACTGAAATTTGTAGGTATGACTGCTTCCGGCTACAGAAGACGCAACTATTGCCAGTTGCTCAGAAACTCCAGCCAATTGTACATATCGCTGGCTGATTTTGCATCGATTAGTCGCAATAATCGGCGTACTGCTATCCCTGTGCTGATTTGATCAGAGACAATGATTCCCGCGTGAAACTGACCACTATTCAGCCACTCTGTGTGTAGCCGGAAGAAATCACCACGATTGAACGTGAAGATGACGCGATTTTGCTCTGTTGAATATCTCAGTTGCACATCATCCGGTTGCCCTAACAGGTCAGCGCCAGACACAGTACCGACATCAATGTGGCGTGCGCGGAGAGCTTGAATCAAATCTGTTCTTTGAGCATCTTCATCCAGGTATAGCTTGATGCGGTCACTCATTGGCGATTAGCCGGCATTTGCGAGGCGTTTGAGGTTTTCTTCGGAATCCGCATCTATGTCTGCTTCAATCTCGCTGACGTTCAAATGGTAGTAGGTCAGAGCTGCATATATTTGCGCTAACTCTAAATGAGGCAACTGTGTCGCAATCTCTTCGGCACCCAACCCCAGTTTGTATAGACCCGCGATTGCACGCACCGTGGTTCCTGTCCCGGCGATAACTGGTCGACCACCGCGCAGTTCTGAGTTTTTCTCAATGAGTGAATCGATCGTTGGCGCTACTGCCATCAAATTCTTCCTTCCGTCCAGAAATGTTGGATTCAGTATCACATCCAACGAAGTAGGCGCCGATAGGTAGGTGTCTATCGCTTCTGTCGTTGAAAGGTCTCAACAGATCGCTGAAGTCGGAATCGACCAACATCCTGTCCCTTGATCCTGGCTGTGTGGAGGGCAAGTTCCCAGGCTGCTGATGCCCGTGCTTCTGCAGACTGACCTTGCCAGTACTGGAGATCTAATGATCGATCCAGATCCTCTGTTTTTCCTCTGCGCTCGATGAATCCAGTTCGTATCATAGTCCCCATTATATCATGATTAATCTGTTGCTCTTACCCGGTCTTGTCGCTACACGTCGGAAGCCCGCCAACGACCTGGTGAGCCGCCGGCGGGAAAGCGAGCGGACAACGTTGCCCACCAGACTCGGTGAAACGTGCCGACAACTTGGTTTACCCCTAGATCCCGACGGTCGGCTCTACTAGTGGTTGGCGCGGCTTGGAACTTGACCCGATGCAGGGCTGTGAAACTGACGAAAGTATACGACTACACAATACTAAACAGATTGGCATACCCTTATTGAAACATTTGTTCTGATCATGTACTCTGGATTCGGAATCAGCAGAACAAATGTTTTAGTAAGGGAGATATGCAAATGGCCACGCACATAAAGATCTGCGAAGATGACTATAATTTGTCCCCAACTGAGCTTGAGCTTCATGAAAATGCAACGAATCTGTTGCAGGAACATATTCGCAATACGAATGCGGAACTCCTCACTGAAGCAAAGTTGATTGCGTACAGACGCGGTGCAGATATAGTTCTGAAGTGTCATGTGGATGAAGTGCTGCAACAGAATAGACAGATAAAAGCAGGCAAATATGGCCGCGAATTCATGTTGCTTGTTGGAGCTGCGCTCTTTGGGGCATTTGCCGATGGCTTCTTGCCACAGCTGTTCAACGGTAATGCCTTGCTGATCATCCTGTATGTTGCGTTTGGCCTCATAGGTATCGTGTTGGTTCTATTTGCTCTGCAAAAATAGTTCTAGTCTACCTGCTTTTTGGTTTAGGTAGGGGTGAAAATACACCGATGACAACACCTATTGGCTCAATGTGACGCGCGTAGATCGTATAGGGATTGTGTTTGTAGTTCTTTCCAGTCCAGCCCAATACGTGACAAGGCCTACCTCTAGGATCTTTACCACGTCCTTTGTTTGCCTTCAGTGTTGGTCCTTTCAGTGAACTGCTGTCATCATCCATGCCCAAGTACTTTGTCACGATTATTCGGTTTGTGTCATACGCTTTGTTGGGATTTACCTCTACGATCACATAGTTTCCCGGAAAAATCTCCTCCTCCTCCATGCTGTTGCCAACTACCTCATATGCAACCACAGGTTTGTCAACATATTCCATTCCTATAACTGGAATTGTGTCAGTGATGTAGTCTGATATGTCGGATGCATTGACTCGCAGTTCGCCGGCCGACCGATCGCCTGCACTTACTTGACCCGGAGTAATTATTTCAACAGGAGATCGTTCTGCTCTAGTTTGACGCTGAGAAACAAATGCCAGAGCCGAGTCTGATAAAACTGTCTCTCCGTAGTCTGAAATCTCCAAGTATCCTTTTCTCTTCAAGCGCCTCTTGATATTTGTGACACCTTGGGAGCCAATGAACAGCCTGTCTTCAAACCATTGCGAATCTGGAAAAATGCCAAACTCGTTGGTCGGGTCTGATAACCGAGCATGAGCGATCAGCAGGTACCGGACTTCCTGCTTTGAGAGTCGTTTTGCCATCATTTTTCCCTCTCAATTGCTTCGATTCTTGTCGATCTGGGACTTAGTCTTTCGGCTGCGCCAGACCTATTTCGTAGCAAACTCATTCTTGTATCTTATATCCTTATCGACTGCTACTGTAACATGTCGCTGAAGTGCGTCTGAAGAAGCAAGACTGTACGTTTCAGATCACCGATTTTGTTCTGGCAAACGTCAAAGATGATCTCTGCATCTGCTGAGAAATAGTGATGACTGAGAACATCTCTGATGCCTTTAACGCCTTTCCAGTCAATCTCTGGATACGCATCGTCTAGATTTGACTCGGTGGCTCCATCCAGCCGCTTCACCTGCTCGCCAATGGCAATCAACATCATGGCAATGCCATCAAGACGATCGATGCCTCGTCGCTGACGACAAAATCGTCGGGTTCTTCGATTCCTTGAAACCGGCGCTCGATTCTCTCGATTGCGATCAGGATGCTATGAGAATGTCCAGAACCAACTCTGGGTCAGACATAGATTGCTTCCGTCAATGCGCTCACGCAGGCGAGGATTCAGATGCTTGTTGTATCGAATCAGATCAACGGAGCCGAGAAGCATCTCTCATAATGTCACATTGGCTCAATGAGAGCCGTTCTGGTAAAACTGAACGAATGAATCAACGATAGAAAATCAGGTAGTTATCGAACGATGGGGTCTAAACCTGGCAGAGATCGAAGGTTTTGGCGACCGATTGCACAGTTTTTGGCATGAGTACGGCTTTCATACGCAAACTAAGACTCGAGATACGCGAGAATATGGCTATGCTTATCTGAGCGGCATCCTCCGAATCGATAAAAAGCGCACGATCGCAGAGATCAGCCGAACAGCAGGGGTACCCTACCAGAATATGCACCATTATATCAGTGACTCACCCTGGTCCGGGGCAGCGGTAATCAAGCAGGCCCGAACAGAAATCGCTTGGCATCCCTATTTTGAAACGGGAAGCATGTTGTTGGGCGACGAAAGTGCAGATGCCAGAAGGGGCGGTGTACTGGTTGGGGGAGGTCGCCAGTATAACGGACGATTGGGCAAAGTGGATCTGAGTCAAGTTGGCGTCTTTCTCTCGATTGCAAAAGATGGCAAGCATAACTGGATTGATGGTGAATTGTATCTTCCAGAAGAGTGGTTTGACGAAGACCACCAAGAATTACGTGAGCAAACCGGCCTACCCAAGGAGCGGCTGTTCCAGACGAAAATCGAGCTATTTTGGCAAATGCTGCAACGCGCTCAGGCGGAAGGGATTCCTTTTGATGCCGTTGCTTGCGATGGGCTATATGGTCGCAGCTTCGAACTTCGTCAAAAAATGGCTCTGGCCGACATCGAGTTCTACGCAGATATTCCGGCCAATACCCAAGTCTATCTGAGCGAACCCAAAATCGGCATTCCACAGAACAAACGAGGGCCGAAAGCCACAAATCCCTCTGTTTTGTCGCCTCAACCCTACCGGGTCGAGAATCTGCGCGGCCACCCCTCTGTTCTTTGGCACACTTTGACGCTGCGGCCCACCGAACGAGGCTGGTTGACAGCCGATTTTGCACGGATTTCGGTTTGGACTGTTCAAGATGACATGACTGTGACCCAACAATGGTTGCTCATGCGCAAAGAAGGCAAGAAGCACTCATATACCTTTAGCAATGCCTCATCCGACACATCGCTCAAAGTCATGGCCTTGCGAAAATCCCAGCGCTACTTCATTGAACGAGACAATCAGGACGCCAAATCTGAGTTCGGATGGGATGAAATCGAAACCACTTCCTTCAGAGCCTGGGAGCATCAACTCGCTTTTACAGTTTTGGCTCAATGGTTTATTACTCAAACCCGTCTTGAGTGGGAAGATAAGTACGTGCGAGACCCAGACCTTCTATCTGAGTATGAAGTGACCTTTTTACCTGCCCTTTCCGTTGCCAATGTGCGAGAACTTCTCCGGGCTGCGCTACCGTTGCCCACTCTTTCTCATTTGGACGCCGCTTCTCTTGTCGTTCAACATCTAGACAACCGTACTCGCTCTCGCAAATCTCGGCTCTTGAACCGCTCAGGACCCTAATATGACATTGTCAAACTTTTACAATCTATGTTGTGCTGACGAAAACCGCATGAATGTGTCGCATTGACGTCGGAAGCCCGCCAACAACGGCTTCACCGGCGGTGCGCAGCACCGTCCGCTACATGCTGTTGTTAGCCAGCAACCTCATACTCGCTCTGAATGAGACCATTGGCGAGGTTGCGCGTGGCCACATGCCTCAGGACAACATCACGTTCAAGCTCCCCGAACAATGAAATCCCTGAACCGATGAGTACTGGCACACGGGAGATGATCAACCGCTGAATGAGCCCGGCCCGTAGAAACTGCTGAGTGGTGGCCCCGCCATCGACATAGATGCGTCCGATTCCTCGCACGGCGAGCGCTGACGCGATGTCGCGAGGGGTGCCATACATACGTTCAACCACGCTGCCAACCGGAGGATGAGCGACATCCCCTGTACTAAGGACGTATACAGGCTTCGCACCGTAATGCCAAGTGCCGCCATCCAGAACGGTGTCGTACGTCTTGCGGCCCATGACAATCGCATCAACCGAAGCCAGGAATTCCTCGAAACCTGCCGGTTCACCGGCCCAAGGGTCAAGGAAATCGAGCCTCCCGTCTGTGCGAGCAATGAATCCGTCGAGGCTCGTACCAACAAAAACAGACCCTCTCATAGCGTATGCCTCCTTTGCTGGCTAACGACAGCGTTAGCTGCCAGACCGGAAGCGGGCAGACAAGGTTGCTGACCAGACTCGGTAAAGCGTGCCGCCAAGGTTGAAAACGCCGAGATCAGGTCCGGTCGCCTGGACTGGTGGTTGGCGCGGCGCTGGTGGTTGACCTGACTGGCCGAATACAGCAGACAATACCAAACTTGTGGCGCTTCATCAATGCCGGCAACTGGCTCCACGAACGGAAGCGTTACAGTGCCCTCATTCATGCGCCACAGTTACGACGATATTTCCTCTTCTGAACCAATCGTCAGCATACCGATGAGCGTCAACAATCTTCTCAAGCGGATAGATTCTATCGATGACGGGCATGAATCGTCCTGCTTCAATCTGTTCATTGAGCAGTTCGAGGTATTCCACCTTGGAGTTCGGCATTCCACTATCAACTGACAGAAACCTGCCCTGTTTCGTCAACATTCTTCTGTACTGCGATTCTAGTTCTGGGCGATGGTTCTTGCCAACGGCATCAATAATGAGATCGAAGCACTCGTTACTATGTGACAAATCCTTGCTCGTGTAGTCAATGACGACTCAACTCAAAGCCCGAACGATTCCAGGTCGGCAGTTTCGCATACGCCAGTTACTGCCGCTCCGTAGGATTTGGCAAGTTGTACAGCAGCAATTCCTATTGTTCCAGAAGCACCGTAGACAAGCACTTTTTGCTTACTTCTGATACCTCCTTTCTTGAGAAAGTCTTGAGCGATGAGACCACTCCATGGAACTGTGGCTGCTTCTTCGTAACTAATGGTGGTGGGCTTCTTAATCAAACACTTGTTTTCCGGCACGCATATGTATTGAGCATTAGTTCCAAACTTGAGACTCATCATTCCATAGACTTGGTCTCCCGTCGTGAACCGCTCGACATTTTGTCCCACTGATTCAACTTCCCCTGCCAGTACCATCCCAATCAGCGGATTTCGCGGTCTTGTGAAGCCGAAAAGCAATCCCATCATGAAGCCTACAGGGTGCCAACGCGAGATCTTCGCATTCCTGTATACACAATCACTTGGCGTCACAGCTGTAGCGAATATCTTTACAAGAACTTCGTGCTTTCCGGGGGCGGGTTTCTTTACCTCGCCCAGTTTAAGAACCTCTGGAGGGCCGTATCTTGTGCATACAACTGCTTTCACAATCGTCTCCATATTGGCAACGACGACACGTTTCTTGGGCGAAACTGTTGCATGAATCAAAAACAGCTTCGTGGCCTCGATTTTGGACTTGGCCCGCTTCTGTATTCTGAGCGATTCATGGACCTGCGTGCGTTTCTATTTCAGTGGTCGCCGTCTGCTTCTTGAGCCCGAACATTTCAGCTGAAGGCGAACGCGTCTACTGAGCAGTTCAAACAGCTTCGTGCTTCCGAAACGGCGAAAGTCTCTTTCATCTCGCTTCGCTGATTTGGCTCTTGCTTCCGACAAATTCGTCTTGAACAAGTCGTTGTTTGACCAAAACCATCGCATTTGCGCCGATAGCCCGCCAACGCTCACATCAGCCGCCGATAGTCGTGTATAAACTGGCATTGTAGAAGGCTCGGTCGGCTGGATGTGTTGTTGGGCGGCGAAACTCAGAAGCCTTCGGTACATCATCAACCTTTCGGTTGACACCCGAATCAAAACACTCGGTGTGCCTGGCTCTTGTCCTGGCTTTCTGGGCTGAGATCGTCCCGAAAAACTGAGCTACTGCGACAGTCATGGCTGATGTCATCCCGGCGCCAATTCCGTGACGGCTGAAAGTTGATCGCCCATGGCGGCCTCTGCTTGTTTCAGGTCGTATGCAGCTTGCAAATTGAGCCAGTATTGGGGAGATTGACCAAACGCTCGCCCAAAGCGCAGAGCCAACTCTGCGGTCACCGGTCGTGAACGGTTGATAATGTGTGAGACCCGCATCGGTGAGACGTCTATCGCACGCGCAAACTGCGCCTGAGAGATCTCCAACTCTTCCAGGATCTCAGCCAAAAACTCGCCGGGATGAATCGGTGGCAGACCATTGTCTATCATGGAATCCTCGGTCTAGTGGTAGTCAACTATCTCTACATCAAAAGCATCACCGTCTTCAAATCGAAAACAGACGCGCCACTGGTCATTGATTCGAATACTCCATTGCCCGCTGCGATCGTGACTGAGTGCTTCAAGCTGGTTCGAGGGAGGCAAACGCAGATCTTGAATCCGTGTAGCAGCGTTCAGTTGCGTAAGCCGGACAGCTGCGCGTCTATGGATGTCGGGTGGAAAACGACGCGATCGTCCGGTCGCATAGAATCGCTCTGTTTCACGATCTGCAAACGTTCGAATCATGCCTGGATTGTAAACCGTTTGTTTACGATTGTCAATGAACGCCTAAACAAATACCAGCCCCATCCGCTCAGGCATAGGGCTGGATACAGAACAAGATTCGGCGAATCTTCGCGCCATTCAGACATTGCACTTTATGCCCGCCCAACAACTACATCACCGGGCCGGCGGACAGCGTGGTGATCGGTCGCCAACCAGACTTGGTGAAGCGGGCGGACAACTTGGTTTGCCCGACCTTTAGCCCGGTCCGGTGAATTTGGAGTTGGCGCGGCGGCGTTTGTTGACCCGGCTTGGCTTAGGAATTGGGTGCCGGCTGGACTGAGTGGATCAAGTCGATGTTATTGCGAAGCCAATCGTTGATCAGCGCACCCATGTTTTGACCTGTGCTCTCAGCCATTGCTTGGATTGCTTGCTCTACGTCCGGATCAAGATAGATCGGAATGTGGAGAACCGCATCTTGCCGATAGAATTTGCCGCGCTCGCCTTTGCTAAAATCGAATTGCTCTGTCATCTTCGTTTATTGTCCAAACTCAGCATACTGGCCTGCTTCGTGTCGTGTTGCTCTTCTCGCCGAAATGATTCGGATGCTGACGCTAACGCTTGAATCTTCTCTGTATGTGTGAATGACAACAAGAAGGATTCCTTGACTATCAAATCCTATGGTTGCCCAACGTTCTTCGTCGTCGCTATGTTCATCGTCAGCCACGGAAATCTGCTGAGGATCACGAAAGATCGTTGCAGCTTGCTCAAACGAGATTCCGTGTTTCGAACGATTCGAAACTGCTTTGGTCGGATCCCACTCAAAATTGTAGTCCAAGGCTCAACCCTTGTAGTTCATTGCTTGGGACTCTTCGAACTTGCGAACCTGAACATCATTATCTGTGGAAGCGATGAAGTTTGCAAGGAGTCGAACACTGACCAAAATCGTCGCATTGACGCCGACAGCCCGCCAACGCCATGTTTAGGTGCCCGGCCGGAAAGCGTGTGGACAAGATTGCATACCAGACTGGTTGAGCGTGCCGCCAAGGTCGAAAACGGCGCAGGGTAGGCCGGGTCAGCTACAACTACGGTTGGCGGGCTTGGAACTTGACTCAGGGCGGTGCTATGAAACAGACAATACCAAACCCGCTGGGTTTTATCAACGGCGGCCCACGGCTTACGCACCCTGGCTCTCAAAATAGCTTTTGTACGAACTCAAGATTGCCTTTCCAATGTTGGAACTGGCCAGATTTCGATAGAAGAAGCCTAACAAGCCAGATGCCTCAACGTCGCTGATTGTCGTGCGATGTTTCACCCCGGGCTTGCTCGTTGTGAATTGATCCGAGAAATGTGATTTGGTCGTGATTTTCGAACCGGCTTGATATTCTTCATCGAAATCAACGGTCACGCTCTCGGCGTCAATATGCTTGGTGATATTCGTGCGTTTCATAAGGCCTTCGTTAGTTCTAATGACTACGTGATCATGAGCTTCTTCCACCAATTCGACGCTCGTCAAGCCAGGCATCAAACTGATGACCTGAACATAGTGTTCACCGTAGTTTTCGAAGGCATCCTTCACTTGCTGGATGTCACAATCGATTTCGTCTGAGCCTTCAAACCAAACACCCATGGACTATCCTCCTGAAAGAACTATTGGTGACCGAAAAGGGTAGAGCCGCTTCTTGACTCCGAGCAATTCTTGAAACGTCGAGAGCTTCTCTGTCTTTGCTGCTGTATGCTGAACGCTTGTGTATGATGCTACTGCATCAGGCGAGAAAATGTCTTCGAGCCATTCTTCGCATGACCAAAACGTCGCATTCGCGCCGATAGCCCGCCAACGATATTATTGAGCAGTTTTCTACAAAATAACGCCCTAAATGGGGCCAGTATGCCGCCGAACGTTGCGCGAACACCCACTTTGGGATATTATGCGGCCACTGCAAAGATAACTCATTCATTCCCTCGAGAAAGGGGTATCTTATGCCGCAAACCAATCTGCCTCACGGCGTGCAGCAACCCCGGAAACTGCTGGACCGTCTTCGCGACCGCATCCGCCTCAAGAACTATTCCTATCGTACCGAGCAGACCTATGTCGGATGGGTCAGACGCTATATCCTCTTCCACAACAAACGTCATCCTGCGCAAATGGGGCGACCCGAGATTGAATCATTTCTAACACACTTGGCCGTTGACCGCAACGTCGCGCCATCTACTCAGAATCAGGCCTTACACGCGATTCTTTTTCTTGTATCGCGAGGTGCTGGAAGAGCCGATTCCCGAGCGCATTAATGCCTTGCGCGCCCAAGAACGCCGTCGACTGCCAACCGTCCTCACCGTAGAGGAAGTACAGAGGCTGCTCAAGCAGATGGCGGGCGTTCCTCACTTGGTCGCACTGCTTCTGTATGGGAGCGGTCTGCGCGTGCGTGAAGCCCTTTCCCTGCGCATCAAGGAGATCGACTTCGACCAGCGCCATATCACGGTGCGGGCCGGCAAAGGTGACAAGGACCGCATTACGATTCTGCCATCCAGCGCCATACCTGAACTGGAGGCCCAACTGCGAGTTGCCCAAGCGCTTCATGCGCGAGATCTCGCCCAAGGCCACGGCCGGGCGCCATTGCCCCACGCCTTGGCAACCAAGTATCCGAATGCCGATAGGGAGTGGGGGTGGCAGTTTATATTTCCTTTTTCAAGGCTGTCCAAGGATCCGCAGAGAAAGGACAGCCCTCTCTACCGCTTTCACCTGTTGGCGGGCGGGCCAAAGGCCGGTACGGCGGGCGGCGCGCGGCTTCCAGGCGGCCACACCCTACGCTGCGCCACTGCTTTGCCATGCATCTTCGAAGCTGGCTACGATGTTGGCTCGGGGGGCGGACAGGGGGGATGAATGATGTGAAGACGACGCAAATCTACACCCACGTCCTCAATCGTGGACCGCACGGCGTACGCAGCCCGCTGGACCGCTAGATTCACGCGTGAGTGCCCCAATCACACAACCCCGCTACATACGCGGCCGACCCGTCGCGCAACCACCCGTCTAACTGCGCCGGTTCCTTGAGCTGCTGGCCGCGCTGCCTGGGCACGACGACATACCCGCAGTTCAGCTCGGGCAGGGCGGTCATATCCCCCCAGAGCTTCTCAAACTGGGCCACGGGATAGACGTCCTCCTGGCCCCGGCCCCAGCGCTTTTTGACATCCTTGAGCGTGATGTAGGTGGGCATGCGCAGGGCCAGGCCGCGCACGGCCTCGGCCACGCCTGGCCCGTCCGCCAGATCCCCACGCGCCAGCCCAAAGACGGCCAGCAGCTGATCGATGTCGACCCACGAGGTGTTGGAGTTGTAGTAGGAGAGACCGAATTCGATGCGCTCGTGGGGCAGGGCCAACCCCTCGATCAGGCGCGGCCGCCCGTCGATGCGCGCAAGGCCGCCGCCCCGGTCTTCGATGCGCCGGGTGATCACTTCGCTGGTCCAGGCGTGACCCTGGTCGATGTGATGGCCGAGCAGCACCGGGTCCAGGTCCGCGCCCAGCGTGTCGACGTTGTGGATCAGGAGATGGCGCACCTGCGGGCGCGCGGCCAGCAGGTCGCACAGCACGCCGTTGAGCAACATGTTGGGCGCCTCATACCAGTGGCCCACCGGGTGCATGCACTGGGCCGGCAGGTTGTCGGTGTAGTCGGCGCCCTCGCCCATGCCCTGCGCCCAGCCGATCAGCGCGGCGTGGAGGCTCTCCTGCACCTTCTGCGCCCGCTCGTCGAGCTGCTGCTGGGGCATCTCCTCCCAGGCGAAGCGCAGATCGCGCGCCATGGGCACCAGGCGCAAGCCCCACCACCCGCCCCTGGGAGAGAATCAGCGGCCCCTCATACCGTTCCGCACGCGCCACCCACTCTGCAATCGGTGCGTGGGTCAGGTAGCCGGTGGTGATGATGTGGGGCGGCAGCGTGCCGCTGAGCCGACCCGTGCGCCGGCTCTTGGCCAGGTGCACTTCCAGGAAGTTTCGGTGCCGGCCGCCCAGGCGGCTGAAGGCGTTGAGCGACTTGACCACGCCCGCGCCGTGGGTCCAGCGGCTGCCCGCGCCGCCGGCCAGCGTCACCACCGCGGCTTCGCCTGCGGCCAGCGCGGCCATGCCCAGCCCGTGCAGCGCCGCGCGCCGCGCTTCCGCGATCGACGTGATGTCGGTCACATCGTCGGCCTGCACGTCTTCGATCTTGGTGCGCACGGGCAGCCGGTTCTGGGCCAGGCCAATGTGACCGTCGCGCAGGTCGGCGCGGATCTGCTCGTGCTGCACGCGGTCAAAGCCGTGCTCGGCCAGCAGCTCGCTCAGCGAGCGATAGCCGGGCGCCGCGGCCGCGGTCTGGGGCAGCAGCTGGTCGAAGAGCGTCTGCACCATGCCCGAAAGCTCCGGCCGGGTGCGGCAGGCCGCGCCAAACGCGTCCAGCTCCGCACGGCGAAAGGGCGAGAGCGTCTGGGGGCCGGCGCGTAGGAACTCAGGCACGATCAGCGTGTAGTAGCCCTGGGGCATGAGCGCGTCGTTCCCCGTGCGCAGCTCGGCCACGCTGCCCTGCTCGTTGATGGCAAAGTCGTAGACCACCGGCTCCATGGCAAAGGGCGTCGACGTCTCCAAGTCACGCTTGGTCTCGGACATGATGACCTGCAGGCGATCCTGGGCTTCGCGCCGCCGCGCCGGGTCGAAGATGAAGCCCATGCCGCCGCCGGCCATGCCGCCCAGCATCCAGAAGCCCCAGAAGTCAGCGCCAAACTCGGCCCGTACCCGCTCAATCAGCCGCTCGGTGTAGAGGTTGGTGGCCCAGGGCATGATCGTCTGCAGCGGGCCGCGGAAGTTCTGCTCGGTGGCCGCGCCGATGGCGCGCACGTCACCCGCATGCAGCAAGGCCACGATCTGATCGTAGAGCGCGATCGCGTCCTGACGTCCGCGCCACTCATCACCCGCACGCAGCAGATACTTCTCCGTCACCATCTCCAGGATCGGCCCCACGTCCTGGGCCATGCCGCCATGGACGAGCACCAGGCTCTCCTGCAGGCGCTGCCGCGTCGCTGCGCTCACATCGTCGCGCGCAAGTATCGTGTGATCGGGCAGCAGCCGCCCGCGGCTCACGCCCCATTCGGGATCGCCCGCTTGCGCTTCTGCGCCCACGATCAGCTTCATGCCCGGCCAGACGCCGCCAGAATCCTGCCAGCCGCCGCCGGAGCCGCCCAGCCACTCGCCCAGGATCGCGCGCGCGGCCACAATGCGCCGGGCCGCTTCGGAGAGGGGGCCGGTCAGCGCCTGGGTCTGGCCCGTCGCCCGCATGCAGACCGCAATGAGGGAGGCCAGCAGGTTGGTGGAGACGGCCAGGCGCGAGCCCTTGGGGATGTCGTTGACCTGGCTTACCAGTTCGATGCCATAGCCCGGCTTGATCAGCCGGCCCAGCAGCTCGGCCAAGGGCTGGTCCGCGCCTTCCATGCCCGGCGGTACGATGCCCGCAGCGATGACCGCGGCCTTGAGCAGCCCGAGATAGTCCTTGGCAAAGTCAAAGACTTCGGCCACCGTGGTGATCTCGACGCTGGCGCCCAGATCCACGCTGACCAGCCGCAAGACCGGCCGGTCGATCACGCGAAAGAAGGTCTCGATGGGCGGTTTGGGCGCGCCCGTCGCGTCGTCAGTCTGACCGCGTACGGCCAGATCAATCGAGATGTTGAGCACCCGTGCGCCTTCGGGATAGTCCATGCCCAGAAAAAAGATGTCGCTCCAGCCGCTGTGGGTCAGGTCCATGCGCACGGGCGTCGATTCGTGGAGGATGGGGAAGAGGGTCATGGCTTCGAGCCCGCTTCGGTCGCCGGCGTAGAGCGCGGGCCGCACGCGCAGCGGCTGATCGTCGGGATGGCCCAGTCGGAACATCCACTGATTGCCGCGCACGGAGCGTACGCTGCGCCGCACCTGGTTGGCCAGCGTCTGGAAAGCCAACTGATGGTAGGCCGTGGCCAGCGCGCTGGCGGTGGCGTCGGAGAGGGGCGCGGCCAGAAAGAGGTCGATGGCCTCTTCAAAGCGACGCTGGAGCAGGCTGGCATAGCCGTCAAAGGGAATAAAGCCGCGGCTTGGCATGGCCCCCGTGGCCGGCAGGTGAAAACGATGGAGCGCGTACAGAAAGAAGAGCGCCCGCACCTGCTCGTAGAGGTTGTCGCTCTGGCGACGGAACTGGTCCAACGCCGCGGCTTCCGCCAGCAGCGCGTCGATGTGCAGGGGCGCAGCCAGTTCGTCGAGGGAACGGTTGCGGATAGCTGGATCGTCGCTGGTAATCGTACGGATGAATTCGCTCATGATGCCCGTCATCCGCCCTTTGCCACGAGCTCGCGCTCGGCGAGGAGGGCCAGCAGCATGGTCAACACCTGCTCGCGGTCGGCTCCGTTGAGGGCCAGGGCAAGCTGGGCATTGAGCAGGCCATACTTCACGCCCACGTCATAGCGGGAATAGTGCTGCTCGCTGGCCAGATAGCGTTCGCGCTGGGGCAGCAGCGCCAGTGCCTGGGAAAGGGTCACGTTGACGCGCCCGCCCTCTGCCTGCGCGGCTTCAATCTGCGCGCCCAGCAGCTCCATCACGGTCTTGGTCAGCACGTGCATGCCGAAGAAACAGAGGTAGTGCCCCGCGCGCAGGCCGGAGACAATCAGCCGCTGTTCGGCCACGGTCGGCGTGGGTTTCTCGATGACCGTCTCCACCTCATAGAGGCCCGGCTGGCCCTGGACGCGGCGTCCGCCGATTGCGCCATAGTAGGGCAGCAGCGTCTCGCGCGTGGCCTGGACGGCCGAGATGGCGCATTGCTCATGCTGGGCCAGGGCGACGAGTTGCTCGGCACAGCCGCGCGTCTCCCGACTTACGTAGAGGTGGTCACCCACCAGGTGGAGGAAGGGATCATCGCCCACAAAGTCGCGGGCGCAGTAGACGGCGTGGCCATGGCCCTGGGGCTGCTCCTGGTGGACGAAGTGGACGTGCGCGGTCCGGCGGCCCAGGATGGCGCCATAGGGCTCCTCATCGCCCGGCCGCACGACCAGGCAGACCTCGTCGATGCCGGCGCGGTGCACTTCGTCGAGCAGGATGGTGAGAATGGCCTTCTCTTCGCCGTCGCGATCGATCAGTGTTTGCAGGGGCAGCGTGCGCTGATTGCGGCCGGCCAGGGTAATCACAGCTTTGGTCAGATGCATCTGAGCGTTTCCTTTGGGTTTTGCTTCCTTGCAACGATCCAGGCATTCTGTCGTGCGCATAGATCTTGTATGTCGATTATCATATACCATTTTGTTTTTTCACGCCCCAGGTTATCAAGGGGGACGATAGCGTTCTACGGCAGGCTGTTGGAGATAGAATGAATAGGCCGCGGATTGCGCGGATTAGGTCCCGTTGACATTTGTTCGTAACGTCCCCGGCACGGGCGGCAGAATATCCGATTAGCAGACTTATTGGCGCCCGTGCCGGGGACGTTGAAGGCGCAAAGTCGGTCTCCGACAAGCTGCTAGCAGGCTGTCGGAGAGAGGATGAATGGGCGTAAATCGGCAAACACTGCCTGTTGACAGCAAATAGTCTACGTGATAAAGTGCAAACATGTTCACGTGTACATGCTGAAGCTGCCGTTAATCTACCCGAATTGGCCGAAAAACAGCTCTCATACCCGATTTTTTCCGTGATAGTGAAAGCGTGTTCATTTTGTCTGCCAAGCCCATCTCTAACGTCACGATCGTTGATGTCGCCCGCGAGGCCGGCGTCTCCCATGCCACGGTTTCGCGCGTGCTCAACGCCAGCGGCTACGCCAAGGCCAGCACGCGCGACGCTGTGCTGCAGGCGGTCGAGAAGCTGGGCTACGTGGCCAATCAGTCTGCCCGCGGCCTGGCCGGCGCCTCGTCCAAACTGATCGGGCTCCTGCTGCCCGATTTCAGCGGCAGCTACGTCGGGCTGCTGGCCGAACAGGTGGATGAAGAGCTGTACAAGGCCGGCTACGATTTGGCTCTCTTTCCCCACCACAGCCGGACGGCCCGGGAAAAAGCTCTGATTGAGCGCACCACCACCGGCCTGCTTGACGGCCTGATCATCATGGTTATGGAGACGCCCGACAGCTATCTCGAGCTGCTCACCCGGCGTACCGTGCCGTTCGTGCTCATCGGCAGCGAGCAGGCCAGTGCCGGCCAGCCTGTGGTCAGCCAGACCAACTTCCAGGGCGCATATGACGCCACCAACCATTTGATTCAGCTGGGCCATCGACGCATCGCTTTCCTGCGCGGGCCGGGTGGCCGCGCCTCGTCCCTTGATCGCGAAGCCGGCTATCGGTCGGCGCTGCTCGACGCCGAGATCGCCTTTGACCCGGCCCTCGTTACCAACGGCGAATACCTGCGCCAAGGCGGGTACGAATCCGCGCAGCGCCTGCTCGATTTGCCCCGTCCGCCAACCGCCATCTTTGCCGGCAACGATATTTCCGCCATCGGCGCCATGGAGGCGGCCCGTGCTCGCGGTCTCGCCGTGCCGGCGGATCTGTCGCTGATTGGCTTTGACGATGTTAATGAAGCGAGCGTGGTGCTGCCGCGCCTGACCACGGTGCGTGCGCCCATGCGGCAGATGGCGCGTGAGGCGGTGCGCATGCTGCTCAAGCGCCTGGAAGACCCTCAGGCCGACGTGCGCAGCGTGACCCTGGCGACCCAACTTATCGTGCGTGAATCAACCGCAGAACCAACCAGGAATTTATCCTGACAAACCGAACTCGTACCAATCTACTAAAGGAGCAAGACCCCATGGAAATGCGTTATCCCGCCTACCCGGATCAGGTCAAACGGATGACAACGGATGAATTACGCGACCAGTTTCATATCGGCAGCCTTTTTGTGGCCGATAAGCTGACGCTCGTCTATTCCCATATCGACCGCGTGATTGTGGGCGGCGCCACGCCGGTATCCGGCACGGTCGCGCTGGAAGCGGACAAGCACGAGCTGGCCGCCGACTACTTTCTCGAACGTCGCGAGGTCGGCATTATCAACGTGGGCGGCCCTGGAGCAATCAACGTCGACGGTGAGACGTACACTCTGGCCAAGCGCGACGGTCTCTATGTCGGCAAGGGCGCGCAGTCCGTCACCTTCGCCAGCGACGCCGCAGGGGATCCGGCCCAATTCTATCTCTTCAGCGCCCCGGCCCATGCGGCCCATCCTACCGTTCATCTCAAGATCGATGACGCCGAGCCCGTGCACCTGGGCGATCCCCTCAACTCCAACGAGCGCACGATCTACAAGTACATTCATCCTGACGGCGCACAGTCCTGCCAGGTGGTCATGGGCATGACGCTGCTGGAGCCGGGCAACATGTGGAACACCATGCCGGCCCATCTCCACGCACGGCGCATGGAGGTCTATTGCTACTTCGACATCGACGCCGACAACGTCGTCTTTCATCTCATGGGCGAAGCGGACGAGACGCGCCACCTGGTCATGCGCGACCGCGAAGCCGTCATCTCGCCAAGCTGGTCGATCCACGCCGGTATGGGCACGGGCAGCTACACCTTCATCTGGGCCATGGCGGGCGAGAATCAGGACTTCACCGACATGGATATGGTTGCCATGGACGAGTTGAGGTAGGCCGCCATGATCCTGGACAAATTCGATCTCAGCGGGAAGGTGGCGCTGGTCACCGGCGGCAACCGCGGGTTGGGCCAGGGCATTGCGCTGGCCCTGGCCGAGGCTGGCGCGGACGTGGCGGTGACCTCGCGCGCCGGCGACGCCGCGGTTACGTTGGCCGCGCTGAATGCCACCGGCGTGCAGACGCTGGCTCTGGCCGCGGACTTCGCCGACCCGACCGTGGCGCCGCCGCTGGTCAAGCGGGTGGTCGATGAGTTCGGCCGCATCGATATCCTCGTCAACAATGCGGGCACGATCCGCCGCGCGCCCGCGCTGGATTACAGCCTGGAAGACTGGGAATTCGTGCTCAACGTCAACCTCAATTCGGTCTGGCTGCTTGCCCAGGCCGCGGCCAGGCAGATGGTGAAACAAGAGAGCGGCGGCCGCATCATCAATGTGGCGTCGCTGCTCTCATTTCAGGGCGGGATCACGGTGCCGGCCTACACGGCTTCCAAGCACGCCATGGCCGGGCTGACCAAGGCCCTGGCCAACGAGTGGGCGTCGCTCGGCATCAACGTGAATGCGATCGCCCCCGGCTACATGGCCACGGACAATACGGAGGCGCTGCAAAAGGATCCGGTTCGCTCGCGGCAGATTTTGGAGCGCATTCCGGCCGGCCGCTGGGGTACGCCCGAGGATTTGGCCGGGACCGCGGTCTTCCTGGCGTCGGACGCTTGCGCCTATCTCCATGGCCAGGTCTTGGCGGTGGACGGCGGCTGGCTCGGCCGTTGACGCATGACCGCTCCCACCTGTCGGACAACATCTATCCTTGCGTCAGGGGCGTTTGCTCGATTGGAATCAGGTTGTCGACAAAATCCAGCGTCTCGGTTTCGGCTGCGGCCAGCGCCTGCCATTCCTGTATAGCCGGATGACAGGTTGCGGCGTCGATGAATTCCTGCGCCCTGACGGGAATCTCAATGTCATAGGTGACGAACCGCAACGCGACCGGCGCATACATCACGTCGGCAATGGAGATTTCGCCATACAGCCACGGGCCACGGTCGGCGTTGCGTGTGCGACAGGCATGCCAGATGTCGACGATCCGGTCGAGTTGTAGTTTCCAATCACCAATTGAAGCGGCATCGTCAATCCTTTCTCTGGAGCGTGTGCCCAATGAGCTGTTGTCGGTTACGTTGCTGCTTCGCGCGCGCCGCCATTGCGCTGCTCGACCGCAGCGTAAACCGCCACCGTCTCCGCCGCACAGCGTGACCAGCTAAAGCGCGCGGCCTGAGTGCGCCCGGCTTGGCGCAGGGCCGTTGCAAGCCCTGGCTCGTCCAGCACGCGGCCAATTGCCGCGGCAAGGACTTCGTCATCCGTCGGCGGCACGAGCAGCGCAGCGTCGCCCGCGACCTCGGGCAGGCTGCTCACATCCGCGCAGACCACCGGCGCGTTGCAGGCCATGGCCTCCAGCACGGGAAAGCCAAAGCCTTCATAGAGGCTGGGCAGGAGCACGCACTCTGCACCACTGTAGAGCGGCGGCAGGTCTTCCTCCGGCACGTAGCCGGCGAAGCGCACATCTGCCGTCAACCCCAGTTCCTCAATCTGGCGACGGATTTCATCAAAGAGCCAGCCCTCCCCACCGACGACGAGCAGGCGATGCGGCTGCCCCGCGGCCTTGAGCCGCGCCAGGGCCTGCACCGCGGTCAGATGATTTTTGCGCGGCTCCAGCGTGCCGACCATGAGCAAATATGGACGTTCCGGGCTGTAGGTCGCACGCACGCGCGCAATCTCCGTGGGCGGCGCGGGCGCGAAACCGGCGTCGATGCCTTCGTAGACCACGGTGATCTTCTCCGCCGGCGTGGCATAGAACTCGACCAGGTCGCGCCGGGTCTGTTCGCTCACCGCAATGACGTGGCTGGCTGCCCGGACAAAGACGGGCATGGCCTGCTTGAGAAAGAGCATGTTGCGCCGCGTGTGGTGCTCAGGATAGCGTTCGAAGATCAGGTCGTGGACGGTCAGCACTGTGGGGCAAGGGAGCCGGGGCAGCAGGTGCTCGGTGGCGTGGTAGACTCCCGCGTGCGCGGCAGTGCCGAGGATGGCTGAGCCATAGCGGGGTCGCCCCAGCCGTTGGCTAGCGAGCGCGCCCAATCGCCAGCCCAACTGCCCGGCATCGAGCGTGCGCGTGGGGATCTCCTGCAGCGAAGGCGGCAGGCTGTGATCGCTGTGGGCGTTGTAGAAGAGCGTTGGCGCCACGTGCTCCCGCTGCTCGCGCCACAGGTGTTCGATCAAGCGCGTGGCATAGCGGCTCAGCCCCGCACTCTGGTGGACGGCCGGGCCGGCGTCGATGGTAACCGGGAGCGGAGCGGTACGGGTTGACATGGGTGGTTGGCGGGACAAGGATCGCAGCCCCTGTCTACTCGTGGGCTTCCAGCAGCGTGTGGATGCGACTCACGATCATCTCCATGGCGACGCGATTGTGGCCGCCGGCCGGCACGATGATATCGGCATAGCGCTTGGAGGGCTCGACAAATTCCATGTGCATGGGACGCACGGTGGCCAGATACTGGTTGACGATTGAGTCCAACGACCGGCCCCGTTCGTCCATGTCCCGCTTGAGACGCCGGATGAAGCGCAGATCTGCATCGGTATCGACAAAGATGCGCATATCCATGAGCTTGCGCAGAGAGCGCTCGGCAAAGATCAGGATGCCCTCGACCAAAATGATCTTGGCCGGCTCCACGTGCTGGGTGTCCGCCAGCCGCGAGTGGGTGGCGAAGTTGTACATGGGCATGGCGATGGCCTGGTTATTGCGCAACTGTTGCAGCTGCTCGACCATGAACTGCGTATCCAGGCTGTCCGGGTGGTCATAGTTGAGCTTGCCCCGCTCTTCGGGCGGCAGGTGGCTATGGTCGTTGTAATAGTTATCGTGCTGGAGATAGGCGATGCGTTCGCGCCCGACCGCATCCTGGATGGCGCGACTGACTGTCGTCTTGCCGCTGCCGGTGCCGCCGGCCACGCCGATCACAAAGGGGGTCTTCTGGGTGAGATGCTCAAGCATCGGCAAGTTCCTCATCTAACGCCGCAATGGTGCTGCGTCTGTCGCTCTGGGCGACGAGCACGCGCTTGCTGTCACTCCATGGCGCGACTTGGACCAGCGCAAAGCCGGGCCTGCGCCAGTAGCCGACAAGCCCGGCGATGCTCAAGATCATGCCCGCGATGAGCAGGGGCAGACCGGGCAGGCTGCGCACGGTCACGTCGACGGCGCGCAGGGGAAGCAGGTCGACGATCTCGCCGTCGCTAAGCAGCAGGGTCGCGGGCTGATCATCGGCAACGGGGATCAATGCCACGGGTTCGGCCGCGTCGCCGCGATAGAGCTCAACCACAAACGCATCCTGGTCGGAGGCGGCGCGGACGATGCGCAGGCCCGCGCCCTGGCGGGGCAGCAGCAGCGCCTCCTCACTGCCGGCGGCGGGAAAGATCAGTCCGATCGAATCGGCCGGCGTGGACTGGCCCGGTTGGGTCAACATCGGCTGGTCGCCCCGGGTCCGTATGAGCATGGCCGGCGTCGCCGGTTGTGCAGCCACCAGTACGCCGCCAACCCGCGTCCATGCACCCGGCCCGAGGGGGAATTCTTCCTGCGCCGCACCATGTTCGATGGCCAATGTAGGGGTCGCGAAATAGGTCTCGGGATCGACTGAGACTTGATAGCGCAACAGCAGATCGCCCGCGGCAAAGCGACTGCTGGCGCCCGGCTCCAGTGCAGGCACTGTGATTTCCCATCCTTGGCGTGCGAGGAGCAGCAGGCTGGCCGTACAGAACAGCAAGCCGACCGGTAGCAGGAGGCGCAACCACGCTGCCCACGGCGTACGCAGGGCAAGCGTGCGCATCTCCTGGACCGACTCGGGCTGCGTCTCTTCTTCACCGTAGGGCGGTGGCGCAACGGCTATCTCCGCACGCTGAAGTGACGGGTACGACGTCTCCAGCCGCGCGTCGAGGTCGGGTGCGGCAGAGGCATTCTCATCCGACAGCGTGCGGCGCAGGCGGTGGATGGCGCGACCGGGCGGTATGGGCCACGGCTCACCAGCCATGCCGGTCCCGTCGCCAAAGTGCTGGACGACGTTGCGCAATTGCAGGGCCGCGCCCAGGGCATAAGCCAGGTGGATGAGCAGGAGCAGCCCAATCAGGGCCAGGGCAAGCTGAAAAACGGGGCTGTGGAGTAGATCAAAGAGTCCGACGCTGCTGATGACTTCGCCAAGCGCGCCCCGTTGCTCGGCGGTGGCGAGCAGCCAGCGCGTCGCCTCGCCTGGGTCGGTGCGCAGTTGATCCGGCGCCTGGGGCAGCGCCAGCCCGATCACAACGAAGAGCAGCGTGAGGCCAATCGCCAGCAGCAGCAGGCGTACATCGACCAGCAGCCGCCAGAGCCCATCGAGCAGTGCACCAACCCGCCAACTGCGCGTTTCCGCAGGAGGTGGATCGGTCTGAATTGTGGCATCAACACGCTCGCTCATGATCCTTACTGGTCCGCTTCGATTTCTTTGGCTTCGCTGCGCGCTCTATTGAGCCACAAATCGATCTCGGCGCCCAAATTGTCAATCGGCGCGCGTCGCTGCGTGACCTCCGGCAAGGCGTCCAGAAAGGCCTGGCCGTAGCGCTTCTGCCAGATCCGGTTGTCGAGCAAGACGACGACGCCCCGGTCGGTCGTGCGGCGAATGAGACGGCCAAAGCCCTGGCGAAAGCGCAGGATGGCGTCGGGCAGCGTGTACTCCTTAAAGGCATTGTCAAAGGCAGCGCTGCGTGCGGCCACCAGCGGATCGCTGGGCACGGCAAAGGGCAGACGTACGATGAAGAGGACTGAGAGCTGATCGCCCGGCAGATCGATGCCTTCCCAGAAGCTGCGCGTCCCCAGCAGCACCGCCCGGTCGGTGGAGCGGTATTCGCGCAGCAGGCGGCTGCGGCTGCTCGTGCCATGCTGGAGCAGGGAGATACCGGCCCGATCAAGCGGCGCGCGCAGCGCATTGGCCGTGGTGCGCAGGTGGGCATAGCTGGTGAAGAGGGCCATGGTGCGGCCGCCGGCGGCCAGCGCGGCCTCAAGAATCGCCTCTTCCACCGCCGCTTGGTAGCCGGATTGATTGGGGGCCGGCAAGTTGCTGGGCAGATAGAGCAACGCACTCGCAGGATAATCGAAAGGGCTTTCCACCGTCCGTGCCGTGACGTCCCACAGACCAAGGCGCTCGCGAATGAAGTCAAAACCACCGTCAGTGCGCAGGGTGGCGCCGGTGAAGATCGCGGTGCGGCAGCGGTGCACCAGCCCGGCCTCAATCTGACCGCCCACGTGCAGCGGTGCGGCATAGAGGTTGACGCCGTTGCGCTGATTCCGGCGCTGATCCGGCACTTCCAGCCAGGCGACGATCTCCCGATCGCTGCCTGGCGTGCCTTGAAAGACGATCTTGTCCATGTGGTCGAGCAGTTCGGCAAGATCTGACGTCGTGCTGCGTAAGGCATCGAGCAGCGTTGCCTCGGGTTCCCGCTCGGCCCACTTGGCGGCGTCAAGGCGGGTTACGAGCTGCTGCAAGCGATCCTGGAGCGTACGGACGTAGTGAGCCGTTTGCTCCCACTCGATTTCGATTTCGCTCCACATGGGCTGGCTGCGCAGGCGTCCGTCGATCGCCAGTTTCTGCGCGTAGTCGTCGTTGGCGCGAATGCTCTCATGGCCCAGTGTGAACTCGGTGAGGATGTCGGCGAAACGGGTGAGCGTTGCGGTTGCCCGGCGCGCATTCTGCTCGATGCTGGCTGCCGCGTCGATGCCGACCGTGTCCTGGTTGGCCTGAAACGCGGCCAGTAGGCGCGGCAACAGGTCGCCGCCGGCCGTCAACTCGCCGAGTTGCAGCTGCAGACGGGGCCAGTCAACGGCGTAGGTCAGCTGATCCGTGGCCGCGTCTTCGAGGTGATGCGCTTCATCGACGATCAGCCGGGTGTATGGGGGGAGCACCTGGCCGCCGGCGCCAATGTCGGCCATAAGCAGCGCATGGTTGACCACCAGCAGATGCGCGCGCTCTGCCCGCGCTCTGGCATCCAGATAGTAGTCGCGCCAGCCGGGGCGACTGCGACAGCGTGCATGGTTGCAGGTCGCGCCGTCCGAACAGATCTCCTGCCAGAGCGCGCGCTCGTTGGGTGCAGGGATAAAGAGACCGCTCACGTCGCCGTCCGCAGTCGTCGTCATCCAGACGAGCACTTTGGCCAGAAAGCTCAACTCGCTGGCAGGCAGATCACGCGCCCCGCGCCAGAGATAGAGCCGGCGCACGCAAAGATAGTTGCTGCGCCCCTTGAGTACGGCCCACGTCAGCTCGTCTTCGCCCTGGTCGAGCAGGAGGTCGTGCAGCTGCGGAATGTCCTTGTCGACGAGCTGATCTTGCAGCGCGCGGGTGTAGGTGGCGATGACGACCTGGCGCTGATTGGCCACACTCCAGAGCGCGGCCGGGGCCAGGTAGGCCAGGCTCTTGCCCACGCCCGTGCCCGCCTCGATGAGCAGATGGTCGTTGCGGTTGAACGCGGCCATGACCTGTTGGGCCATATCGAGCTGGCCTGCACGGGGCTCATAGAGGTCGCCAAGCCGGGCAGCCAGCGCGCCGCCGTCACCCAGCAGCGCGTCGATCCGCGCCGCGTCGACGACCTCTGCCGGCGGTCCGCCCGTGACCAGCATGCCATCGCCAAGATCGGGGCGAGGCAGGTGGACGTCGCGTGACAGGTCGGTACGCGCGCGCGGTTCGTAGCTGAGTCCCCGCGCCGTGGCCGCGTCGGTAAAGAGCTGGAGCGGCGGCCATTCCGTGCTGCGCCCGCTTTCGAGCACCAGGGTGATGACGTCGGCCGGCAGCGCGTAGAGCGTGTCGACAAGGCGCAAAAAGAGTTCGCCTGTGGCAGCAGCGTCGTCCAGCGCGCGGTGAGCGTCAACCAGATCGATGTCGAGGGCCTCGCAGAGCGCGCCGAGGCTGTAGCTCGCCATGCCCGGCAAGAGGATGGCCGCCAGCTCAAACGTATCGAACGCCGGGCGATGAAAATTGACGCCCGCCGCGCGCAAAAAGCCCAGGTCAAACGCAGCATTGTGGGCAATCACGCCTGCCACCTCCGGTCCGACAAAGTCGAGCAGATCGGGAATGATCGCCTCGAGCGACGGTGCGTCGGCCACATCTTCATTGCGGATACCCGTAATTTGCTGGATGTGCAGGGGGATCTTGCGTCCCGGATTGACGAGGGTAGAAAAGCGATCCGTGACTCGTCCATCTTCCACACGCACGGCGCCAATCTCGATGATGGCATCGCGATCCGCGTTCAGCCCCGTCGTCTCCAGGTCCAGCGCAACATAGACGCGATCCGTGCCATACTGCGTCATGCGGGTATTCCTTCCAGTGGTTGCTGTCCCAGTGGTTGCCGTCGTGAAGCTGATTATACCAGAGCCGCTGCGAAGTGGCAGGGCGATGGCATAGCAGACGGGAATCCTATTGGCCGACAAATAGGCCGCGGATGCCCACGGATATGGCGGATTCGCGCGGGTGAGAAGTGATTCCTTGCATGCGAGCTGCCGAATTGTGAATTTTCGCTTCGCTCTCTGGTCCCGTTGACATTTGGTCGTAACGTCCCCGGCACGGGCGCCTACAAGTCTGCTAATCGGATATTCTGCCGCCCGTGCCGGGGACGTGCCAGGCGCAAAGTAGGGGGGGTTCGAAATGTCAACAGAGCCTAGTAGTTTGCTATTGCGATTGATAGCCCATTTTATCATTTTGCATCATATATGATGTGTTATATGATGTATTAATCGTGATTGTAGGCATTGTTCTTGAACTCGGTGAAGGGTTTTATGGCACGCTATTCTTTGAACCTGCCCCATGAATTGAAGCAAGAGGCTGAGGGCTGGGCGCAGCGACAGGGCGTCTCCCTCAATCAATTTATCCTATGGGCCACCGCAGAAAAGGTCGGGGCGCTGAATCAACAACTAGATGACCCGGCCTTTCCACTGATCACCTATCGTCGTGGCGCCAGCGGCATCCCCAACCCTGTGCTGCGTAGTACGGGCATACGCGTCCAAACGGTTGCGCTTGCACAGGAGCTTTGGTCCATGACCCCGCCTGAAATTGCCGAAGAGTATGGCCTCAACCTGCGCCAGGTGGAGGAGGCTCTGGATTTTTATGCGGCCCATCGGGCAGAAATTGACGCTCACATCGCCCACGAAGCACATCTGGCCGAGTAACTTGATGACGATCCCCCGGCTTCATCTCGACGCAGATGTATCGCATCGCACCTTAGCGCGCGTTCTCATTGAGCGGGGCCATGATGTAACGCGCACGCCATGCTCTTGGATGCCAGCGGACGCCAGCGATGTCGATCAGCTGTTGGGGGCCACGGCCCAAGGACGCTGTATCCTGACGTTCAACATCGCTGATTTCGTACATTTGGCCGTGCGCTACCCCAGGCACGGCGGCATCATACTGGCACAGCAGCGCGACTGGACGCTCGCCAGCCTCATTGCGGCAACAGATCTCATGCTGCAACAAACCAGCGCCATCGACTGGCCTGGGACCACACGCTGGCTCAATGAGTGGCGGCCGGCATAGAACGGAATCATCCGGCTCCCCATTCCGCATTCTCCACCCCGCATTCCCCACCCCGCACTCAAGTTTGCCTCTCCCCCCTCCTTGCGGCACAATGGCCCCATGCAAATCTCAGTCATCACCACCATCTACAACGAAGGCGCCAGCATCGTGCGCCTGCTCGATTCGCTCGCCGCGCAGACGCGCCCGCCCGACGAGATTGTCATCTGCGACGGCGGCAGCACGGACGGCACGCCGGCCCTCATCGAAGCGTACGTACAGGAGCATGCCGAGCGCCTGCCGCGCGTGCGTCTCCTCATCGAAGCGGGCGCCAACATCAGCCGCGGACGCAATACGGCCATCCTCGCTGCGTCCGGCCCCATCATTGCCGCCACCGACGCCGGCGTCCGCCTGGCGCCGGACTGGCTTGAGCAGCTTGCCGCACCCTTTGTCGCCGATCCATCGACTCGTGCGGTGGCGGGCTTCTTCGTGCCCGCGGCTGATGGCGTCTTTGAAACGGCGATGGCGGCCACCGTTCTGCCGCTGGAAGAAGACATCGATCCCGAGACCTTTCTGCCCAGCAGCCGCTCTGTCGCCTTTACCAAAGCCACGTGGGCGGCGGCCGGCGGCTATCCCGAGTGGCTCGACTATTGCGAGGATCTCATCTTCGATATTGAGGTCAACGGCCTGGAGCCGCTGAAGCCGACTGCCTTTGCCTGGGCGCCGGAAGCTGCAGCCAGCTTCACGCCGCGCGGCAACCTGAGCGATTTCTGGACCCAGTACTACCGCTATGCCCGGGGTGACGGCAAGGCCGATCTCTGGCGCAAGCGCCACGCCGTGCGCTATATCACCTACTTGGTTGTGCTGCCTGCCCTGTTGGGACATGCGTTTTTTGGCTTTTTTGTTCGCTGGCTCGGCTGGTTGGGCCTGCTTGCCGGTCTTATTCTCTACTGCCGCCGACCGTGGCAGCGTCTGCGCCAGATCGGTGGGAGTCTGTCACCGCTTGAGCAACTCCAGGCTGCCGCGCTTGTGCCGTTGATTCGCGCCGTGGGCGATGGGGCCAAGATGGTGGGCTACCCGGCTGGCCTGTGGTGGCGCTGGCAAAATCGCCATCGGCCGGAAATCCACTGGCGCACCTATGATGAACCACTGCCCTTCGCGCCCGCTGCCACAGAGTCCGACGCCGGCGACGAGGGCGGGGGGCGTGCATATGGCCAGCAATAGCTACGAGCGACGTCAGGTGCCTGCGAATCTGGTGGAGAGCACGCCCGGCAGCAATGCCATCGGCAGTTGGCTGCTGGCATCGCCCATCATCCTGTTTATCGCCTGGCTGTGGATCGACATCTTCGCTTACTACAGTCCGTTGCCGCGTGTGCTGGATTGGATCGTTGGACTGGCTGTCTTTGTTCTGCTCATCGTCTTGCCCCTGGGCAACTTGGCCCACTGGGTCATCACTGCCGCTCCGCGCCTCTTCAGCCATGCCGGTTGGGATGTCTTTCCCCTGGAACCTGTTTCCGAAGCCGAGCAATATATGGTCCGCTACGTTTATCAGGAGCGCATCCGCGCCGAACGCACCGTGTCGCGAGTGTGGATGCGTGCGGCTCAAGGCTGGGTCTACCTGGAAATCATCGCAATCTTTATTGGCGCAATTGCCATGATTCCGCTCTTTTTCAGCGCCGTCGACTTTGGCTTTGGCCAGCGATAAGATTTCCTCGGCCGAAGAGATTTCCCGTTCAGATTGAGTTTGTCGCTTGTCCCGTATGAAAGGACTCCGCGCATGGCGTTGACCGGAACCAACGACTCACTGCCCATCTCTCGGAGTGCGGCTGTTGGCATTGCCCTGTGCATAGCGTGCCTCGCCCTGCTGCTCACCCCGTTCCCTGCATCTGCGCAGACCCAGGATGTACCGCCTGTCATGCGCATCCGTTTCGCGTCGCCGGCCCAGCTGGATCGTCTAGCCGCCACCGTCGACGTGTGGGAGGTGAACCACGCGGCAGGGTATGTGCTGGCGCCGCTGACGCTGGCAGAAGAGCGCAGCCTGGCCCAGGCGGGTTTTTTGCTCTCTGTCGACGAAGTGCGCACAGCGCAGATGCGTGCCCAAGCCGCGCCCAGCATGGCAACCGGCGGCTTCGCCTGCTATCGCACGGTCGAGGAGACCTACGCCACGTTGGACGCGCTCAGCATCACCTATCCCAACCTGGCGCGCTGGGTTGATATTGGCGACAGTTGGGAGAAGGAGCAGAGTTTTGGCATGGCAGGCTACGACTTGCGCGCGTTGGTGATCTCCAATCAGGCGAGCAGCGCGCCCAAGGCGGTCTTCTACTTGCTGGCCGCCGTCCATGCCCGTGAATTGACCACCGCAGAAAGCGCCACCCGTTTTGGCGAACACCTCGTGCGCGCCTACGGGCACGATCCCGACGTGACCTGGCTGCTCGATCACAACGAAATTCACATCGTGCCCCTGGGCAACCCGGACGGCCGCAAGCGCGCGGAGGCGGGCTTTTTGTGGCGCAAGAACGTCAACAACGGCGACGGCTGCTACAGTCAGACGAGCTTCGGCGTCGATCTCAACCGCAACGGCAGCTTTCGCTGGGCCGGCTGCGGCACGGGCAATTGCTCCAGCAGCGATCCCTGCGGCCTCACCTTTCGCGGCCGCGCGCCCGGTTCCGAACCGGAGACCCAGGCGCTGGAAGCATACGCTCGCTCGATCCTGGCGGACCAACGTGGGTCCAACGATGAAGACGCCGCGCCGCTGGACGCGACCGGTCTCTTCATCAGCCTTCACTCGTACGGTGAATTGGTGCTCTTTCCCTGGGGATGGACGAATGCGGCGTCGCCAAACCTGACCCAGTTGCAGACCCTCGGACGCAAGTTCGGCTATCTGAATGGTCACGCCGTCTGCCAGCTGAGCCAGCCTGGCTGCCTCTATCGCGCCGACGGCACCAATGATGATTTTGTCTATGGTGAATTGGGCGTGGCCTCCTACACCTTTGAACTGGGCAACTATTTTTTTGAGAGTTGTACCGCGTTTGAAGAGACAATCTGGCCCACCAATTTGTCGGCGCTGCTCTATGCGGCCAAAGCCGCGCGTCGGCCCTATCAGACGCCGAGCGGTCCCGACGTCACCCGCTTGGATGCCGGCCCCATGCCGATTGCACCGGACAGTGAGTTGCTGGTTGAGGTGACGCTGGATGGTACGCGTTATGCCAGCAATGGCTTTGGCGAGGAGCCGGTTCAGGCCGTCAGCGGCGGGCAGTACAGCTTCAATGCTCCTGCCTGGCTTGCGGAGCCAACACAGTTCGACCTGCCGGCCTTGCCGCCAACCACAACGGTTTCCACGACCGTTTCAATCCCGACCACGGGACTCGCGGTGGGCAGGCATATGCTCTTTGTCGAGGGACGCAACGCGGCTGGCAACCTCGGCCCGCCGTCTGCGCTGTTTGTCGACATTACCTCCGGCCAGCGTGCGCTTGCGGCTCAAGCGCCGTCTGTCCTGCCCGCGGCCATCGACTCGACGCTGCTGGTCAGCCTCACGGTGACCAATACGGGCGAAATTGCCGATGAATACAGAGTCTCGGTTACCGACAGCCCCTGGCCGGTCAAGCTATCGTCGATTCCGCTGCCCTTGGAGCCGGGTGAGGCAGGCGTCGTTACTGCCCAAGTCGCGGTCCCTCTGGCTGATGAATCAGATGGACGACAGCCTGTGAGTTTTGTCGTCTATTCTGCGGTTGAACCATGGGTGCAGCAGGAACTCACGGTCATGGCAGAGATCGGGCAGTACCGGCTCTTTTTCCCCGTAGCGGGGCGCTGATGAGACGCAGATATGACATTTCCTAACCTGTTTGTGGATTGGACCTGGCAGCCGCTGGCCCTGCTGCTCATGGGTATCGCGACCGTGCTCTACGTTCGCGGCTGGCTGCGGCTGCGCCGGGCGGGCATGGCCCTGGCCACGCCCTGGCGCCTCTTTCTCTTCTGCCTGGGGATGGGACTGTTGCTGGCAGCGATGATTTCGCCCCTGTACGTACTCAGCACGCAATTTCTGGCCGCGCGTACGCTGCAGAAGCTGCTTGTGGCCATGCTGGCTGCCCCGTTACTCTGGCAAGCATGCCCCGTCCATGTGATGGCGTGGGGACTGCCGGCAGTGCTACGCCGGCGCGTTGCGTCGCTTTTTCTGCCCGGCTCGGCCACGCGTCGCACAGTCCAGCACTTGACGCGTCCGCTCACGGCGCTACTCTTCTTTGTCAGCGCGTTCCTGCTCTGGCACGACCCGCAGATCGTCAATTGGAGCATGGCCAACGACTGGGCCCATCGCTTTTCGCTCTGGCTGCTCTTTGCCGCGGCTATGCTCTTCTGGTGGCACGTCTCGGGCACAGCGCCGCGCCTCCACCGGGGCACATCCACCTGGCTGATCGCCTTCATGCTTGTGCTGGTGGAAATTCCCAACATGGCCTCAGGGGTCACAATTGCCTTTTTGGAGCGTCCCCTCTATGCTTACTATGAAACGGTGCAGGCAGGCATGGTGATGCCGCCCTGGCTTGATACGCTGGAGGACCAGATCGTCAGCGGCGCGCTGATCTGGGTGACCGGCAGCATGGTCTATATCTCGAGCCTTGTTCTGGTGGTGCGGCGGATTTTTCTGGCCGAAGGCGACCATGCGCCCCATAGCGGCTTTGCACATGACTACGCCAATCGTGCGCTGGCTCCTGGCCTGGAACACCGCACGGATCGTCACACGTGGGATTAACGCCATCAAGGGAGACGTACAGCTATGTCCGCTGAGGACTTGATCGAAGATTTTTCTTACTTGGAGACGTTGGAAGAGCGCTTTCGCTACATCGTGGAGTTGGGCCGTGAGCTAGAGCCTCTGGATCCTGCTGACCGTACGGAAGAGAATCGCATGTACGGCTGCCAAAGCCGGGTATGGATCAAGTGCACGCTCAGTGAAGATGACCCGCCCTGCTTGCATCTTGTGGGCGACTCGGATGCACAGATCGTCAAGGGTCTGATTGCGATCGTCTTCGACGTCTATAACGATCAACCACCCCAAACAATCCTCGACTACGACATTCGCCAACTTTTTGCCGAGTTGGAGCTTTCCAACCACCTATCGCCCAATCGCGCCAATGGCCTCAACAGCATGGTCGAGCGCATTCAGGCGGCAGCGACCGCTGCCCTGGCGGCGTAAGGCGTGAATGGGCGTCTTTTCACGCCCCGGCATCTCCACGGCTTATCGTTCGACGAAGCCCAGCATCGTTGTTGGAAACTTATCGGTGGCCAATAAAAAGCCGTCCAGGTCGCCCTCTTGCAGACGCACGACCCCTTCCCAGTTGCGCGAGATGCCGCCCGGCAACAGCTGCAGGTTGACCGGCGGCGTCTCCGTCAGGCTGATCCCCGCCTCGGTTAGCTGAAGCTCAACCAGTCGTTCGACCCGTCCGCCTGTTTCCAGACCGCCATTGAGCATATCCGGCCCCGGCCGTAGCTTGTCGTCGTCGCCCGGCCACATATAGTTGATTACCCAGAAACGACCCATTTCATCCGTCTCCGTCGCGTCGGTGACCCGATATTCGATGGCTGGGATCGGCACGGTGCCCATGGCAACCAGATCGGTGTCAAAGAGGTGCGCCTGCGGCTGGGCGTTTACGTTTATCCCGTTGGCTTCGTAAAAGGTGATGAGCAAATCGCCCAGCTGCGTGATGCTCTCGTCCGTCATATTCGTGAGTGAGCTTTGCGCCGGGATCGAGGCCTGCGCGAAGGGATCGAGCGCCAGCAGGGTGCCATCTGCGCTCATCTCGCCCGTGACGAGCAGGCCCAGCATGCCGAACGGCGTCCGGGACTCGATGGTGAGGTAGGCGCGGTTGCCGTCAAATGTAATGGCTTCAAAGCCCTCGAAGCCATCCACGAGCGCATAGAGCGCACCGTCATCAAACGCAATTGGCGTAGGCGTCAACGGACCGCTGCGTTCGCCGCGCAGGGTGGCAGCAATGTCCGCCTTGTCAAGCGCAAAGATCGTATCGCCATAGCGGCTGGGGTATTGGGGGAGCAGAATCAGGGAGTCGCCAAACCAGGCCATGCCAGAGATCTCGGCATCGGGCGAGTTAAGGGGCGCCCCCAGTTCAATCATCTGCACCGACGTGCCGGACGCCTCATCCTCATTCGGCGCGAAGAGAGGGGCCAGCGTGGCCGTCGGTTCGTTGGCGGCGAGCGTATCGGCCAGCGCGGGCGCAGCCTCAACGGCAAGCGTTTTGGCCGCATCGCTGCCCACGCGCGCCAGCTCCGCCACGTTGCCGGCACAGCCGGCAAGCAGCACTGTTGCTAAAATGAAGAGAGGCGCCCTCAAAAAAGCGCCTCGACGTTGCCAGAGATAGTGTTGACTATGCAATTTGGGTCTCACGATTTCCTAAGACAGATGTGACTACAGGGCTCATAGGGCCAGCGCCGGTTGAGCCTGTCGAAACCAAGCGCGTTGACAGCGGACTCGCTCCTTGGTTTCGACACTTCAATACTTTGACACGCTCAGTCCAAGCAGTCTCAACCAGCGTCGCGACCATTGATCTGCAACACCGTGATGGCGGCAAAATTTTTGCGCTTTATTCATTACCATCGGCCGGGAGCTTCAGCGCGCGCTCGATGTCGCCTTCCCGATAGCGGACGTACCAGCTAGGACGCCAGGCCACAGCGATCAGTTCCATCTGTACATCGGCGCGCCGGGGCTTGAACTCTTTGATCTCGAGTTGCTCATGCGCAGCATCCCATGCGCCGGTAATCTCTGCAATCTCGGTGTTTAGTTCATCGTTGAGTTGCTCAAGTTCCTTTTCATACGTCGCAATCTGCTCGATGGACTCGTCGATGTCGGCTTTGGCCTTGACCGTCATACGCCGCTTGGTCATGGCGCTGCTCAGCGCACGCGAGCTGCGGCGTCCCATCACCAGGCCGATGACCGACTCGCCGATGTTGACCCATTCCGCCTGCTGGCGCTGGCTATAATCGAGCTGATCTTGGTCCAGCTCACGGGCCTCTTTGGCTTTTTTCGCCTGGATCGCCTCAATCTTCTTGGCGAATTTTTCCTTGAGCGCATCAACATCGACGTCGCGCGCTTCGCGGGCCGCCTGCTGCAGCCGAACGCGAAAATCGCGGTCGCTCTCATCCGGTCGCTGCGTGATGGCCAGCTTGACGTGGGTTTGCAACGGCAAACGTTCGTTGTAATAGAGCCAGTCTGACAGATCCTTGCGCAGGCTCGCCAATTCTTTGGCCGCATTGGCGCCCTCGGGCACGGCGGCGAAGAAAGGCCCCTTGTCGCTGTCGACTGTCGCGGGCTCACGGCTCAGCGCTTTCAGTGGCAGGTCAAGCATTGCGCCGTCAGCCCAGTCAACGCGTGCGTGGCCGTCGGGTGCATCGATCGCAATCAGCAGCTCGCGCGTCACGTCGATATTGGTTTTGCGGTCGACGAATGAGACGTTTGCCGCCCCGACCACGATCGGATCGTAGACCAAGTCCAGTGTTGGATTGCCAACCTGCCCCAGGCGACGCTTGACGGCTTCGAGCGCAGCCCGCTCTTCCACCCCTACCGGCAAGAAGACCTGCTCGATGGCAGAATCCAGGCCCGGCTGCATGGCAGCGTAGCCCGGAGGCGCATCGCTACCTGGATTCACGTCGGGTACGGAGGAAACGTCCTGGCTCATGCTCGGCACGGCGACGGCTGGCTCAGCAACTGCCGGCGCAGCGGCGGTCACTACGTCTTCTTTTGCCTGAAGGCGACTGACCTGCGGGCGCGTCAACGGACCGCGCAGGTAGGAATGAACCCAGCGCGTGTGGAAGACGACTGGCCGATCTTCATGGACGTTGTGCATGAGAAAGACGCGGCTGTCCAGCTGGGAGATGAGCGTCCCGTAATCTGTCTTGTTCTTGCTGCCCGCTTCCGCAATCGCGCCCTTGAGACCGGCAAGCACCCGCTCTTTGTCGCGCTCGGCCTGGAGCTTGCCGATGAACCAGGTACCGGCATTGGTCAGCCCCTTGTAGTCGATATCGACCGGGTTTTGGCTCACCAGGATCGTGCCCACGCCATATGCGCGCCCCTGCTTGAGCAGCGTGAGTAGCGGTCGCTTGCTCGGCGGTTCGGCCGAGGGGGGAAAGAAGCCGAAAACTTCGTCGAAGTAGAGCAGCGCACGCAGGCTGGTCGTGCCTTCCTGGCTGCGCATCCAAGTGACCAGACTTTCCAACAGCAGCGACGTAAAGAACATGCGCTGGTTTTCGCTCAGATGGGCAATGTAGAAGATGCTGTGGCGCGGCTTGCCCGTCTCGGTGAAAAAGAGCGTATCGATATCCAGCGGCTCGCCCTCCAGCCATGACTGAAAGGTGGGTGATGCCACCAGGTTGTTGAAGAGCATGGCCAGCTTGAAGCGATCATCGGGGGCAAAAAAGGTGTCGGTGTCAAAGACGCCCACTTGCTGCACCGGCGGGTTCTGAATCGCCAAAATCAGTCTGGGCAGATCGAGGTCTTCACCCGCACGCCAGTAATGTTCAAAAATTGCCGCCAGCAGGATCGCTTCCCGACTCGTTACCGGATCAGCCTTGAGCTCAACCAGCCCCAGCAGCGCGGCCACCGTCCCGGCGATGCGCTCGCGGATGGCTTCGGCATCGGCGTCAAAATCGAGCGCCGGCGCCGCCAGGCTGCCCATGATGTTGACCGGCATGCCCGCGTCCGACCCCGGCGTGAAGATGGTGTAGTCGACGGCATCCAGGGTCGCCTGAATGCGCGGGGAGCCAATGCCCCAGTCGGCCAGGCCGTTACGCCATAGTGCGGCCGTCGACTCAGCATATTCCTCGGCACTTTGGTCCTTGCGCCGGGCGTCATCCGGATTCACCCAGGGCGCAAAGTCTTCAGGCAATAGATCGGGGAACTGGAGAAGCAAATTGGTGATGTCGCCCTTGGGATCGATCAGCAGCGCCGGGACGCGATCGAGCGCCGCCTCTTCGAGCAAGCCGATGCAGAGGCCGGTCTTGCCGCTGCCGGTCATGCCCACGCAGACGGCATGAGTCGTCAAGTCCCGGGCGTCATAGTTGATGGGCAGATCGCTCCGCTCGCCGCTTGCCAGGTCATATTCCGCGCCCAGATAAAATGAACCCAATTTTTCAGGTGGAGCCTGCATGGGGGAACCCTCCGACTGGTTTTGATCAACAGTTACGTTTATGACAGTGCGTCCTACAGTCGATGCAGCGTATAGACGATGCACCTGTATAGCCGTTGCATTGCAACGTCTCCCTACGCAAGATGCTGCTCGATGGCCGCATCATCCGCCTGGCGCCGAAGCTGAACCAGACGGCGCTTTTGCATCTGGCGGGGCAAGCCGGCGAGCCCGGCGATCTGGCCGCGCAGCCGCGCCCGGGCCGCCTCGCCGCGCACGTTGCGCAGCGCATCCCACGTGATGCCCAATTGTGCGCCCACTACCTCAGGCAGATGGCGGCGCAAGCTGTCGGCCGGCATGTTCTTGACCAGATTCCAGATCGTGTTGCGCCCCACATAATAGGAGGCCAGCGTATCGCCGGCATTGGCCGACAGATGGTGGTAGACCCGAGCCTCCGGCGCAAAAATTGCATCCCAACCCAGCAGGCGGGCGCGGAAGGCCAGGTCGACGTCCTCCAGATACATCCAGTAATCCTCGTCAAAGCCGCCCAGCGCTTCCCAAACTTCACGGCGGTAGGCGCTGGCTCCGCCGCAGCCGCTGAAGATGACCGGCTGATCGTCATACTGGCCCCGATCCTCTTCCCAGACGCCACGGTTGCGCGGCACGCCGTCGGCCCCCAGGATGTCACCGGCCGAGTGGAGCTTGCTGCGCTCATCAAAGAGCAGTAGCTTGCTGGAAATGACGGCGGCTTGCGGATTGGCGACGACGGTCTGGGCCAGAGCCTCCAGCCAGCCCGCCTCGGGCTCGGTGTCGCTGTTGAGGAGCACGAGAATGCGTCCGTCCGCCACGTCGGCCGCGGCATTGCACGAGGCGACAAAGCCCATGTTGCGGCGGTTGACCACCACGCGCACGTCCGGATAGCGGCTTTCAACCAGCGCCACCGAATCGTCGATGCTGGCGTCGTCAATGACAATCGTTTCGAAGTCACCGAACGTCTGCGCTGCCAGCGCGTCCAAAACGGTCGGCAAGAAACGCTCTCCGTTATAGTTGGGGATGATCACCGACATGAAGGGCGTGGGCGCCGGCGTAAGCGCCGCGTATTCTCTGATCGGCCGCGCCACGAAGTCGTCGGTAGACGCCCGGAAATTGTCGATATTGAGCGCAATCTTATGGCGCATCACCACGCGGTTGGCTTCGCTCAGCTCGCCGTAGGTGGCGTCGTCCACGATGGGATTGGCGCTCTGCTCGCTGGGCGCGGATTTCGCCAGGCGCGCCTTGGCCTGTTCGACCTGGGCGTGGCGTACATCCGCGGGCTTTACTTCTTCAGATTTACTGGTATCCGGCGTCGGATTCAACGGTTCTTCGCTCATGGAACTCCTTCAACCAACAAGACCAGGGCAGGTAACCCTGGCAACGTGTTACAGATGATACTACGCCTTGACCATTATCAATTGTCAATTGACGATTGACAATTCTACATACTCCGCCACAGCCTCTTGCCAGGGACGCAGGGTGACGCCCAACGCGGCTGCCGCCTGGTTGATCAGCACGGCATGGGGAGGCGGCGGCGTCGGACGGGGCCATTCGTCGCTGGCGATGGGCGTGAGCGGAATGGCGCCGCGCCCGCCCGCGCTCAGGACCGCCTGGGCCAGCTCAAAGCGACTGCAATGACCCTCGTTGACGACGTGATAGATGCCGGGGCGGTCGGCTGCAATGAGTCGAGCCAGTCCCGCAGCCGCGTCGGGCGCATAGGTCGGATTGCCGAACTCATCGTCGACCACGCGCAGCGCGCCATGTTGGTCCGCCGCGGCGGTGATCTTGGTCGGGAAGTTCTGCCCGCCAGGCCCAAAGAGCCATGCCACCCGCGCCAGAATCGTGCGGGGATGACGGATGAGGACGGCCCGTTCACCCGCCAGCTTGCTGCGCGCGTAGATCCCCTTCGCCGCCATATCCACGGCCGTGGCATCATACTCCCGATAGAAGAGACCGGGCGTCCCGGCAAAGACTTCATTTGTACTCACCTGCACCAGCAGGGCATTGCAGCGTGCGCAACCCTCGGCCAGGTAGGCCGGGCCGAGCGCGTTGATGGCATAGGTCAGCGCGGGTTTGGCCTCCGCCGCATCCACGTTGGTCATGGCCGCGGCATTGATGACCACGTCCGGCTGCGCCTGCGCCACCTGATCGGCAATCGACGGATCGCTGATGTCGTACGCTGGAATATCCCAGGCGTCAACCCGTACACCCTCTTGTTCTGCATAGAGACGGACAAACGCACTGCCCAACTGTCCGCCCGCTCCGACAAGTACGACATGCATTTCGATCTGCTTTCCTTCGACGCGTAGACTTTCTCGTGAATGGGATTGGCAAGCGTTATGCGTCTGGCCGGATCTGACCGGGCCGGATCGACAGGCGCATACGCGGGTCATCCAACAATGGTGAGACGAGCGGCACGAAGCGCACCGGTCCCAGCGCCCGTGCGTTCATCTCGTGCCCCGATTTCTGTAGCAGCCAGAGCTGCTGGCTTTCAGCCTCCGGGCCGATGGGAATGATCATACGGCCGTAGTCGGCCAGCTGATCCCAGAGCGAGCGCGGCAGCCAGGCCGGTGCGGCCGTGACGACGATGGCGGCAAAGGGCGCAGCTTCGGGCCAGCCGGCGACGCCGTCGCCCGTGCGCAAATGGGGCGTGTAGCCTGAGGCGGCTAGATTCTTGCCGGCCGTCTCCGCCAGCGAAACGAAGCGCTCCACGCTGTAGACGTCTCGACCCTTCGGCCGCCCGGCCTGGGCCGTCAACTCGCAGAGAATGGCCGTTTGAAAGCCCGAGCCGGTTCCGATCTCCAGGACCCGTTCTCCCGGCTGCAGGTTGAGCGCCTGACTCATGAGCGCGACCACAAAAGGTTGGCTGATGGTCTGCTCTTCGCCGATCGGCAAGGGCGCATCCCGGTCCGACCAGCGGCGCATCGCCTGGGGCAGAAAGTTGGCGCGTGGAACGGCACGGAAGGCTTCGCGTACGCGCCCATTCGTAATCTCAGGCCATTTGTCTGCCCATGGGAAATCCGGCACGCTCCGTCCTTTTTGCCGCGTCTCTTCTACCGTGCGGCGCCATCCTTGCCAAGTGCGTCTAAGTCGTTTCACAACTGGCTGATTGTATCATAGCTCTGCATGGCCGCCCGAACCTGCTTGCTTGTCAAGGATACTGAGAAGCATCTGGGGCAAGTGGTGACGAAACGGGAAGAGATCGATCCACCCAACGTGCCCACCATAGCGTTCAATCCGAATGTCCAGCAACGGGTGGGGGGCCAGGCTGTAGACGTCGACCGCGGGAATCACGGCATCGTCCAGCGCAGTCACAATGGTGGTCGGCACCGTCAGATCTTCGAACGCGTCACCGTTTAGGGTATAGCGCGAAAAATAGTCTGCCGCCGAGTCATACAGACCTGATTCACGGGCCAGGATCTCCGTCATCTCATAGATCGACGGCGTGTTCATGACCGCTGAAAAATCGTATAGCTCTGGAAAGAGCGCCTGCTTGCGGTTCAGCGAATATGCCCAGCGACGTCGGAAATAGAGTTGATATCCGAGCTTTTCATCGATGGCGCGCGTGGCTCGATCGGGGTTGAGGGCAGGGCTGAACGCGATCACGTGCTGCAAGTTGTGGAATGGTTCTTCGCCGTGGGCCTGCGCCATGCGCAGCGCAAAATTGCCGCCCAGCGACGCGCCGACGATGAAGAAGGGCCGGTCGCCGGCCATGCGCGCTGCCTGCCGTCCGGCCGCGGCCGCCTCTTCGATCATTGTGCCCAAAAAGACCCCCGTGTTGAGCGCATGGGCGTCCACGTGCAGGTTGGGGCCATGGTCACGCAGGTTGAGGCGGATGACGTCGTAGCCTGCATCCAGGAGCGCAGTCGCCGTCATGAGGTTGTAGTTGGAGTGGCTACACCCTTGCCAGCCATGAAGGAGCAAGACCAAACCGCGTCGTTCTTCCCGCACCGTCTGATTGTAATAAGCCAACAGACGCACGGGGCGATCGGGTTCGACTTCCAAGATGTCGCGGCCACTGTCGAGCAGGATCGGTCGCTCGTTTGCCAGGACCGGTGCGACTGCCGACTCCAGGTTAAAGGTCGAGAGGACTGTTTGCAGCGTACCCGAGCGAATCAACGGGTGGGGAACAAATGAGGTCGACACCCGGTCCAGCCCCGCCTTTCCTGTTGCGACTGTACCGTTTGCTGTACCGTTTGCTGAAAATGTTTGCTGCTTGGCTGCATTCATCACGTCTTCCAACTCCTGAATCTACGAACTGCAATTAGACGCCCGTTCGACTTTCTCTGCTTCGTATCCCGTTGCTTCTTTAACAAGATAGTATGCGCGATTCCTTTGCGGAAGCAAGTCCGTTACGCTACAATCGAACGGAAAGAGGGACTCTGTCTGCATTTGTTTGCGCCCACTTTCGTTCAGCCCAACTCGCTGGAGATCTAATGGCCGTTTCCATTCTTTTTATCTGCCTGGGCAACATCTGCCGCTCGCCCATGGCGGAAGCGCGCATGCGCAGCCTGGTCAATGAAGCCGGCCTCACTGATCAGTTCGAGATCGACAGCGCCGGGACTGGAACCTGGCACGTGGGCGATCGTCCCCACCGCGGGACGCAGGCCGTGCTGGCGCGCAACGGCATCTCTTCTGACGGCATGCTGGCGCGCCAGATTCACGCTGCGGACCTGGAGCACTTCGACTATCTCGTGGTGATGGACGCCGGCAATGAGCATGAGGTCTCGCGCATGGCAGAGCGCTACGGCGCCTCAGGGCAGATCCTGCGCCTGTTGGATTTTGCTGATGATGCCGTGAGCAACGGCCAGCGCGACCTGCCCGATCCCTACTACTCGGGCGGCTTCGACCACGTCTATGAGCTGGTCGACTCGGCCAGTCGCGGCCTGCTGATCCACATCCAAAATGAACGCCAATTGTGACCGAATCGGCATCCAGAGTTGTTGGAGTAAGACGCCGATCTCGAGCATTGTTGTCATTTCGAAAACCACCGACTGTACGTCTGCAACGTCCCGGCCCGGGCGGCGCCCAGTCTGCTAATCCGATATTCTGACGCCCGTGCCAGGGACGCTACGACCAAATCTCGACTGGATCCAGCGGATTAGACAACTGCCGACTGATATGACAAATAGATCCGCGGCAATCCGCTCGATCCGCCGAATCCGCGGCCCATCCATCAGTCAGCCGGATCGGTCACCTCAATTTAAGGCAGGCGATTGGAGCAAACGATGGCTGTGACGTTGATTGATCGAGCGCGTGTGGTGGTCACCATGGACGCCACGCGCCAGGAGATCGCGCAGGGCGCCGTGCTCGTGCGCGACCATGTCATCGACTGGGTTGGCCCCAGCGCCGAGCTCACACCGGCCCAGCGTGATGCAGTCGATTACCGGATTGATGCCCAGGATTGCCTGGTCATGCCGGGACTGGTCAATACCCACCATCATTTCTATCAGACGCTGACCCGGGCCATCCCTGCGGCCCAGGATGTCGTGCTCTTCGATTGGCTGAAGACACTCTATCCCATCTGGGCGGAGCTCTTGCCGGAGGACATTCACGTCAGTACCAAGCTGGCGCTCGTTGAACTGCTGCTTAGCGGCTGCACCACCAGCAGTGATCATCATTATCTCTGGCCCAACGGCACGCGGCTTGACGATCAGTTCGCCGCGGCCGAGGGGGTGGGCGTGCGCTTTCACGGCGCACGCGGCAGCATGAGCCTGGGCGAGAGCGACGGCGGTTTGCCGCCCGACCGGGTCACCGAGCCCGAGGCGGTGATTCTAGCCGACTCGCGCCGGGTGGTGGAGGCCTATCATGATGCCAGCCGCTTTGCGATGCGGCGCGTCGTCCTCGCGCCGTGCAGCCCCTTCAGCGTGACGCCCGATCTCATGCGCGAGAGCGCGGCCCTGGCCCGCAGTTTTGGCCCGCAGGCCGACGTCCATCTTCACACCCATCTGGCTGAAACCAAGGATGAAGAAGCTTTTTGCAAAGAGCAGTTCGGCCTGCGACCGGGCGCCTATGCCAAGGAATTGGGCTGGACGGGCGATGATGTCTGGCACGCCCATTGCGTGCACCTCAACAAGACGGAGGCGCGGCTCTTCGCCCGCACCGGCACCGGCGTTGCCCACTGCCCCAGCAGTAACATGCGCCTGGCCAGCGGTATCGCCAACGTGCGCCACATGTGTGATGTGGGCGTCAACGTGGGGCTCGGCGTGGACGGCAGCGCGTCGAATGACAGCAGCCATCTCCTGGCCGAGGCGCGCCAGGCCCTGCTCTTGCAGCGCGTCCAGGGCAATCCGGCCGCACTGTCGGCGCGGCAGGCGCTGGAGTTGGCCACGCTCGGCGGCGCGGCCGTGCTAGGGCGCGACGACATCGGCGCACTCGCTCCGGGCATGGCGGCTGACATCGTCGGCTTCAACCTGAACGTGCTGGGTTATGCCGGCGGCGCGGTCCACGATCCCGTGGCCGCGCTGGTCTTCTGCCATCCACAGAACGTCGACTTCGCCCTGGTCAACGGTCGCGTGTTGGTGGAGGACGGCCAGCCGCTCAACCTCGACTTGGGTCGGCTGATCGAGCAGCACAATCATGCCGCCCGGCAGCTGCTGGTGCGAGCCGGCATGGCGTAGAAGTGCGGAATGCGGAGTGCGGAGTGCGGAATGGGTTCTGCATCGGCGCTGAAATCCGCGTGATATTGTGGTATCGGCGTTTTGGCTTGTTCAGAATAGCGAGATGGTTATTTGAGTCCGGAAATCGAAGTCATTCTCACCCACGAGCATACGGATTTTGACGCGTTGGCGTCCCTGCTGGGCGCGTCACTGCTCGACCCGGATGCGTTTCCGGTGCTGCCCCAGCGCCTCAATCGCAACGTGGGCGAATTCTTCATGCTCTATAAGAATAAACTCCCCTTCGTCTTCGCCAAGGAGTTGCCCAAAGCCCGCGTTGCCCGGGCAACGCTGGTCGACACCGATTCGGCCAACTGGACGCGCGGCATGGACAAGCACACCAAGCGCTTCATTATCGACCATCACAGCAGCGACGCCGAGTTGCCGGCTGGCGTTGAGCGCTGGACGGACGAGGTCGGCGCCAACACCACCATGCTGGTGGAGAAGCTGATCGAGCGCAAAGTGCCCCTCACGCCCGTGCAGGCAACGCTGCTCGCCCTGGGCATTCACGAAGATACGGGCAGCCTGACCTATGTCTCGACCACCGCACGAGATGCCCAGTGCCTGGCCTGGCTGCTGGCGCCCGAACGGGGCGTCAACCTCACCGAAGTGGGCCGCTACCTCAACCATCCCATGACCGAGGCTCAGCGTGCGCTCTTTGAGGAGCTGATCGAGCAGAGCGAATTTTTGAACATTAGCGGCCATTCCATCGTCATCGCCCAGGCCACGGCCGAGGATTTTGAGGATGAAGTCAGCGCGCTGGCTTCGCGCATGCGCGACTTTCACGAGACCGACGCCATCTTTCTTGTGATCGATTTGGGCGATATGGTGCAGGTCGTCGCACGCAGCAGCACCGATGAGGTCGATGTCGGTGCTGCCATGCGGGCATTGGGCGGCGGCGGTCACACGCGCGCCGCGGCTGCGTCGATCTCCGGCCGCGACCTCACCGCTGAAGCCGTGCGCGATCAGGTCGCCGAGGTCATTCCCGCCGCGACCGGTCGCGCGTTGACCGTACGGGACATCATGAGCGTGGGCCGGCCGCAGATGCTCGAGCCCGAGATGTCGATTGAAGAAGCATATACGCTCATGCAGCGCTGGGGACATGAGGGCTTTCCGGTGATTAGAGCTGGCGCCGACGGCAGCGAAGCGCTGCTCGGCGTGCTGACGCGCCGCGAGGCCGACCGCGCCATCAATCACGGCATGGGCGATCAACCGGTGCAGCGCTTCATGCGAACCGGGGAAGTCCACGTCACACCCGAGGATGCCATTCCCCTGCTGCGGCGAACGATGATTGACTCGAACTGGGGCCAGATTCCCGTCACGGACGAGCGCGGGCGCATCATGGGCATCGTCACGCGCACGGACCTGATCAAGCTGTGGGACGACACGCAGCGCCCCGAGCGCAACCCGGACAACATTGCCCGCAAGTTGGAAAGCAGCCTGCCGCCGCTCCAATATCACCTGCTCGAACTGGTGGGGCGCGAGGTGGATCGCCTGGATTACACCGTCTATGTTGTCGGCGGCTTCGTGCGCGACCTGCTGCTCGATGGGCGCAGCGGCCGCGTTCTGGCCTTTGACATGGACGTCGTGATCGAAGGGGACGCCATCGCCTTTGCGGAGCAGATGCAAGCGCTCTATGGCGGCCGCATTGTGCGCCACGAGCGTTTCCGCACCGCAAAGTGGCTGCTCACCGATCCTGATTATCCGGTCAACCGTGCGCTGTTGCTGGCCGACGCCGACGTCGATATTCCGAACGATGCGCCCCTGCCCGATCACCTGGATTTTGTCACCGCGCGCACGGAATTCTATACCGCGCCCACGGTCTTGCCAACGGTGGAGAGCAGCAGCATCAAGCTCGACCTGCACCGCCGCGACTTTACGATTAACACGCTCGCGCTCTGCCTCAATCCGTCGCGCTGGGGAGAGCTGCTCGACACATACGGCGGCCTCAACGACCTCGACAAGGGGCTGGTGCGGGTCTTGCACAGCCTCAGCTTCGTGGATGACCCGACGCGTATCCTGCGCGCGGTGCGTTATGAACAACGCTTCGATTTTGAGATCGACCCCCGCACCTTGGAACTGCTGGACGACGCCCTGGACCTGCTCGAAAAGGTCACGCCGGCGCGTATCCGCCATGAGTTGGAACGCATTTTGGAGGAAGAGATCCCGGAGAAGGCGCTGATCCGGCTCGACGAATTGGGGGTCTTGGAACGCCTGCAGGAAACGCTGACCGCCGACGACTGGCTGGCGGTTCAGTATCAGCGCCTGCGCGATGAGCTGGCCGCGCCGCAGCCCGACCCCAATCTGCTCGTCGAACCGATTCAGCGCCTCTATTTTGGCCTGCTCACCTATCGTATGTCCGAAGCGACCGACGCCGAACTGATCGAACGTCTGGGGTTGCGTGGCGAGACCCAGCGGTTGGTTGAGGGATTGGAGGCATTGCGTGTGGGCCTCGGTACTCTGCGCGTGCCCGGTATCAAGCCGAGTGAAGCGGTGCGCATTCTGGATCGCACCAATGCAACGGCGCGTTCGCTGGTGCGCTTGATTGAGGAAGACCCGGCGCTGACGCACGTGTTGGACGAATATGAGCGGGTCTGGAAGGATGTGCGGGCGGAACTGGACGGCAATGATTTGGCCGCGATGGGGGTGCCCAAAGGGCCGGTCTACGGTCAGATCTTGACCGACCTACGCGCCGGCCGCCTCGACGGCGAGATTCGCAGCCGTGAGGAGGAAGTTGCGCGCGTGGAGCAAATGCTGTCTGCAACGGAGGATCACGAAGCGCCTTCAGCCTAACGTTACGGGCCATTCCGTGGGAGAGAAGCGATCCAATCTTCGCGGAATGGATCTGACTTTGTTACAATGTGGCAATGCTTGAAGTTGGCCAAGGCGCCGATCGCTGGCCAAGGCGCCGTCCAAAGCGCGGAAGGGTCACTGTGGAACTACGTACGTGGACCGATATTGCCGTCGTATTTTTGTCAATCCAGTGCTTTATCATCATGTTGATCCCGCTGGGATTGACCTTTGTAATGGTACGCGGTATGAACATTGCGGGCAGCGCGCTGCCTGAATATCTGACCAAAGCGCAGGGGTACACGCGTATCATGCGTGATCAGACGGTCAATGCCAGCGACAAAATTGGCGCGCCGCTCATGCGTGCGCGTGCGCAGCAGATGCGCGTGGAAGGGAGCCTGCGCAGCTTCTCCAAAGAGATTGGAGATACCGTCTACGGGCCGTGCGAACCAGATCCAGAGATAACGGATGTCACGGCCGACACCCAAGGAGTACGAGATGAATCCTAAGACCAAAGCGCTGCTTATCGGCAGCGTCGGCGGGGCCGTGCTTGGCGCCTGCTTTGCCTGGATTGCCAGCGACGTCGACGAAGATGAAGGCGTGCCGGCTGTCGCCGCGCTGGGACCAGGCGACTACATTGCCCTGGGCATTGCCATTTTGACGTTGGCGCGCCAGTTCAACGGCATGCTGAAGAGCTAACTGTTTCCGGCGACGTCTATGCATCATTTACGTCTTGAATTGCAAGGAGGAACGTGTGTCGAATCAACTGGGGACGCCTGAGCGTCCGCTGCGAGTCGCCATCATCGGCGCAGGCCCGTCGGGCTTTTACGCCGCCGGCGCTTTGCTGAAGGACCCCGGTATGGCCGTGACCATCGACATGATCGAGCGTCTGCCCGCACCCCATGGCCTGGTCCGCTACGGCGTCGCCCCCGACCATCAGAACATCAAGGCGGTCTCCAAGGTCTACGACCGTACGGCCGCAGATGCTCGCTTTCGGTTTTTTGGCAACGTGAATTTTGGCACGGATATCACCCATGCTGAAGTGCGTAAGCTCTACGATGCCGTGTTCTACGCCGTGGGCGCGCAGTCGGATCGCCAGCTCAACATCCCCGGCGAAGATCTTCCCAACAGCATGTCAGCCACGGAGTTTGTGGCCTGGTACAACGGCCACCCGGACTACGTCGACCTGGAGTTGGACCTGAGCTGCAAGGCGGCCATGGTCGTCGGCGTGGGCAATGTGGCCATGGATGTGGCGCGCATTCTGGCCAAGTCTGTGGAGGAGCTCGGAGATACGGACATCGCCGACCATGCGCTGGCGGCCCTGGCCGAGAGTCAGATCGAAGATGTCTGGATCGTCGCCCGTCGCGGTCCGGCCCAGGCCAAGTTCACCAGCGCGGAGATTCGCGAATTTGGCCATCTCGAGGGCGCCGACGTCCTGGTCAATGAACGGGAGCTGCATCTGGATGCAGCCAGCAGCGCATCGATTGAAGGTGATACCGGTGCGCAGAAGAATCTAGACTACCTGCGAGCCTATTCCGAGATTGGCGAAACCGGCAAGACGCGCCGTGTTCACTTCCGCTTTCTGCTTTCACCCGTAGAGATCCTGGAAGAAGATGGCAGGATCGTGGGCGTCAAATGCGAGCGCAACACGCTGCGCCCGACCACCAGCGGCTACATCAACTCCGAAGGAACGGGCGAATACGAGACGATTCCGTGCGGGCTGGTCCTGCGTTCGGTCGGCTATCGCAGCGTGCCCCTGCCCGGCGTGCCCTTTCACAAGAGCTGGGGCATCATCCCCAACGATGTGGGACGTGTGCTCCAAACCGACACCGAAACGGTCGTGCCAGGCGAATACGTCGTGGGCTGGGCCAAACGCGGCCCTTCAGGCGTGATCGGCACCAATAAGCCCGACGCCGTCGAATCGGTCAACAGCCTCAAAGACGACGTAGCCAGAGGGCGGCTGACTCCGGCCGAAAATCCCGACCCGGATGCTGTCGAAGCGCTGCTCGACGCCCGCAACGTGCGCTACGTGACCATCGAAGAATGGCGTAAGCTCAACGAACTCGAAACGGAGGCCGGACAGGCCCAAGGCCGACCGCGCATCAAGTTCGTCACCGTCGATGAGATGCTCACCGCGCTGGAGGCGTAATCCCGATAGCGATGGAGGATGGGCCGCGGATTGCGCGGATACGGCGGATTGACGCTGATCTTCGAAACAGATCAGCGTCAATCCGCTTCATCCGGTCCTTTCCGCGGCCCATCCTCCTTCTATAGAGAATCCTCGGACCTTCCAACCTCCGTTGCCCGGCTTCTGCTCTTACGGTATACTTTGCCCAACATACCCATCAGTTGGCAGAGTCTACCGCCCATGCCTGACGACAAATTCGCCTTTTCCTATGCAGCCTCCGACCTGGACGGCGTCGCCGTTCAAGGTCGCGTCCGGCTGAACCCCTTGCACAGCGCCGTTGCCCATCTCTTGATGAAAGATGCGCAGCGCCATCCGCTCATCGAAGTCATCTGCAAGAATGAGACCGACGCAACGCGCCGCCTGCGCATCAAGGTCAACGCGTCCCGCTACAGCGACGAAATCATCGACACGCTGATCCTCACGCCGGGCGAGGAGGAGACGCTGCGCCTCTTCCCCGCGTTCGTGCCAGAAAAAGTGGCCGAACTCAACGCACTGACCCCGACCTACATCCGTATCCATTTGGATGATCTGGCAACGGGCCAAATCCTGTTTGAGACCATGCTGCCGCTCGATCTGCTGGCCGTCAATTCCGCCCCGCTGGCGGCGCTGGATCCGACGACCGAGCAATTCCTGGATCAGACGCGTTACTTCGGCGCGTTTGTCACACCCGACGACCCGGAGATCGACGCCTTCATGCAGGCGGCGGCGCGCTTCCTGCCCGACGGTGAAACCTTTGCCGGCTACCGGGGCAGCGTCTACGCACAGGTGGAGGCCTTCTACAACGCGTTGGCGGCACGTGGCGTCCGCTATGTCGATTCGGTGCTCGACTTCAACCCCAGCCCACAGACTCAGGTCAGCCAGCGGGTACGCCTGCCGCGCCAGGCGCTGACCATGCAGGCGGCCAACTGCATCGACGGTACGCTGCTCCTGGCCAGCCTGCTGGAGCATGTGGGCATTGAGCCGGCCATCGTCATTCTGCCCCGTCATGCATTGGTGGCGTGGGCGCCTACGGCCGGCAGCGATAAGTGGCGCTATCTGGAGACGACGGCAATCGGCGTACAGCCCTTTGCCAAGGCCGTGGAGACGGGCGGAAACTTCGCCGCGGGTGCGGCCCATGCCCAGCAGCAGGCCAGCGCGGCCGGCTATTTCCGCTTGTGGCCCCTCCGTGACCTGCGCGCCGCCGGTATCTTTCCCCTCCCCGTCACGGGCGACGACAGCCTGCGCCGCATCGCCCAGGCGCTGGAGCGGGCCAACGGGCAAGAGGACGTACCCGGGCCGCCAGACGATCCAACGCCGCCGGAGGTGGTTACAGTCGTCCCGACGGATGAGGATGAGCCGCCAACCGGCCCACCATTGGATGTCAATGCCCTGCCGTGGACGGAACTGGGCCCACTGCTGGACGAACTAGTCGATCTCTTCACCGAAGCGGAGCTGCGACAGCTTGTCGATCGGACCTTCGATCAGCGTCTTGATGTAATCGCCGGCGGCGCTAACCTGCAAGAGCGCGTCTACAATCTCATGAACTGGGCCAAGCGGCGCAGCGCGCTGGCGACGCTGGTCGCGGCTGCGCATACCGAGCGGCCCAACAGCGAGGTGCTGGCCCGCTACACCGGCACTGGTCCTGCGCCGACCGCGCCGCAGCCCGCGCCGATCGCGCCGCCGCCTTCAGCGGGTTCGCCAAGCGCGTCATCCCCCACAGCCGGTGATGGCCTGACGCTTGTGCAACGGGTCCGCCGCGATGCGCTGCAGAAGCGCCTGGATCTCCTCCTGGAGCAACATGCGAAGGCCAGCGATCAGCTCAACGCCACGTTGGACGCGGTCAACCGGCCGATCATCCAGGCGCAGATCCGCAGCATCGAGGAAGAGATGATGCAGGTGGAAGACCAACTTACGCAACTGCTCAGTACGTAACCGCTGCTTGTACAGAAGAAGTGACTCATGCCGACCGCGATTGCCGATGTTCAGATCCGGGTGCGTGAACAAGAGCTGGAGCAGCTTGTTCAGCAGTACGAAGCGGCCAGCGCCCAGCTTAATCGCACGCTGGCCGAAGCGGACAAGGTTCCGATCCGCAACCAGATTGCACACTACGAAGCCGAAATGACGCGCGTAGCCGGCGAAATCGACGCGCTCAAGCAAGGTCATCACCTTCCGAACGCTGCACAGCGGCCGTCTCGCACGGTTTCCTATCATGAGATCGACTTTGTCGAGCCATGGCGCGACCTGCGCATGATCTTTGACGACTACGTGGACCTGCGTGACGGGGGCGGCGCGCTCCTGCTCCTGCCCGACTACGAGACGTTCTGCGCGTCGCTGCTGGTGCAGCGTCTGCGCCACTGGCTGGACGAGAAGCGCTACGGCGCGCTGGTCTATCACCCCATCCAGCTTTTGGATCTGGAGCCGCTGAGCGGCGCGCAGCTGTTGCGCCGGCTGGGCTCACGTTTGAATTGCGATGCGCCCGTCCAGGACGGCGAGGATCTGACGCCCTATCTCCGTCAACAACTCGATACGATGGTCGATAGTCTGGGGGCAGATCAGGTGCTACTCCTCGAGATCAACGTCGTGCCCGACCTTTACGCCGCCGAAGGGTTTGTGCAGTGGTTCCTGGATTCTTTCTGGACGCCGCTACTGGCGGCGTTGAAGCAGGCTGCGGCCACGCGCCCTTACCTGCGCTGCATCACCCTGGTTGCGACCGACACACCCATACCGGAACCCCTGCCCATGGCCGATCGCTACTGCTCGACCAGCGCCTACTGCGCCGATTCGACCGCGCAGTTTGCGCACTTGCCCCTGGGGCGGTGGGACATTGACGACATCGACCGCTGGCTGCGCCGCCACTCGGGCCTCTTTGCGCCGGGCGATGCGCAGACGCGCCAGCATGCCGAGAGCGTTTACGCCCGCAGCCGCCAGGGCGAACCGATCCGCGTCCTGCAAAGTCTGCGCAACCTGATTGAACAACGCGCCGCGTTGAGCACGCCCTACGAAGAAACAGCGTATTGATTTTGGACTTAGGCCAGCGCCGGTTGAGCCTGCGCCGTCCTGAGCTTGTCGAAGGGTCAGAACCAAGCGGGTAGACGGGTAACGTTTCTTGCGCATGAAGTGTCGGGTTGCCGACTCACGTGTGCTAGTGCGGACGCCCGGTCTTCGGTTATGGGCCAACATGGGCAAAATCGCCATTCGCGACGGCGACCGTCCGCACGGGGCGTGCGGACTAACCGGAGGGATGTGGTCCCAACCATATAGGCCAGCACCGGTTGAGCCAATCGAAATCAAGCGATCTGCAATCACACACCTGAATCATCTGGACACTGAGGAACGCCTATGCCGCCCGCAGCCAACGCCTACACCTTCGCCGCCGACCCGAAGCGCCGGCCGCCAGACGCTCACGCCGACGCCCCGGCCGCAGCCGAACCCTACATCGCCGCGCCGGAGCTGATCCGCGCCGTCAACCTGGCCATCTTTCTGCGCCGGCCGTTGCTGCTGGAGGGCGAAGCCGGTTGCGGCAAGTCGCGGCTGGCCCACGCCGTCGCCTATGAGCTGGGCCTGCCGCTTGAGACCTGGTACGTGCGCTCCACCAGCGAGGCGCAAGAGGGCCTCTACAGCTACGACGCGATCATGCGCCTCCACGACGTGCAGACGGCCCAGGTCGGCTCGACCAGCAGCGGGCGCGATCCCAGCGACGCGACCGAATACCGCACGCTGGGCCCGCTGGGCCAGGCCTTTGCCCGCCGCGACGTGCCCAGCGTCGTCTTGATCGACGAGATCGACAAGGCCGACGTCGATTTCCCCAACGACCTGCTGACCGTCCTCGATGCGCCCCGCGAGTTCGCCATCCCCGAGACGGGCGAGACGATCACGGCCGCGCATCCGCCCATCGTGATCATCACCAGCAACAAGGAGAAGGGCAACCTGCCCGCGCCCTTCCTGCGCCGCTGCATCTATCACTATATCGAATTTCCCAATGACCCGGCGTGGCTGGCCCAGGTGGTGGAGGCCCACTACCGCAGCCGGGACGAGACCGCACCGGCTGCGCCGCTGGTCGAAGTCGCTTCGTCCCGCTTTCTGGACCTGCGCCAGGAGCAGCTGCTCCACAAGAAGCCGGGGACCAGCGAGTTTCTCGATTGGCTCAAGGCGCTCGCCAGCTTCGGCAGCGAACCGGCGGACGCTGCCGCGCTCGCCGAAGACGATTACCTGCCCTTTCCCGAACTGCTCTTGAAGCTGCGCATGGATTGGCTGCGCTATCGCGCCGAAGCGGAAAGCGGTCCATGAGCGAAGCAGACGGATTGGGCAGCCTCTGGCAGCGCCTGCGCCGCTTCCTGGCCGGCGCGGAGCCTCCGCAAATGCCCCAGGCAGATCCCGCGCGTCCCGAACCGGCGCCGTCTGTGCCCGAGGCGGCTGATTCAGCGCCACCCGCGCCTGATCTACATGACCTGCTGCTCCAGCTCTTCGTACGCCTGCGCCGGGCCGGCTTTGAGCTGGGCGTGCCCGAACTCATGGCCGCGTATCAGGCGCTGGACGGCGGCTGGGGCGCAGACGATCTCGACGAGCTGGCCGTCGTCGCCAAGCTGATCTGGTGCAACGCCCGCCCCGAAGAGGCCGAGTTTGACCTGCACTGGGCGCGCCTGGCGCCCAGCTTTGCCCGGCGTGAAGCGCAGCCGCCGGCCCCGCCTCCGGATGAGGAGCTGCCGGCGCATTCGACGCCGTCCGCGCCGCCCGAACGGCCGCCGCGCCAGATGCCTGAGCCGCAGCCCCCGGCGCAAGCCGCGGCCGCGGCCCTGCGCGCGCTGCCCGTACGCGCCACGTATGAGCCCGCGCCCGATCGACGGTGACGTGACGGTGCAAACCCACTGGCCCCTGCCCCGGCGCAACATGCGCTACATGTGGCGCTATCTGCGCCGCCCGGTCGCCGACGGACCGGCCGACGTGCTGGACGTGCGCGCAACGGTTCACCGCGCCGCGCGCCAGGGTTACTACCTGGCTCCGGTCTATCGCCGGCGCGTGCGCAACCACGCCCGCCTCGTGCTGCTGATCGACCAGGGCGGCTCCATGGCTCCCCTCCATCGCTTCACCCGCGACGTCGCCGAAACCGTGCTGGCCGACAGCACGCTGGAGCAGGCGGAGATCTACTATTTTCACAACGTGCCGGGCGACGCCTACTTCGCCGATCCGCATCTGACCGTGCGCGTGCCCGCGGCCCAGGTGCTGGACGGCTGCGACGGCGAAACGAGCGTGCTCATCGTCTCTGACGCGGGCGCGGCCCGGGGCGAGCGCTATCTGCCCCGCATCCAGGCCACGGCCCGCTTCCTGGCCGAACTCAAGGCCCACACGACGCTGATCGCCTGGCTCAATCCGCTGCCCCGCGGTCGCTGGTCCGGCAGCAGCGCGCAATACGTCAACGCCATGGTCGACATGTTCCCCATGGATCCGGATGGCCTGGCCGGGGCGATTGACGTGCTGCGCGGACAGAACTAGTGCGGAATGGGGAATGGGGAGTGCGGAATGGGGGACGGGAGTTTTTTGGGTTTGGGGAGTGTGGTGTGGGGGCAATTGGGTTTGGGTAGGGGTTGATGGGAACAGGCGTGCATGATTTTGAGCGGGCCCGACAGACGGTGGAGTGGTTTGTCGGCAAATATGAGCCGTCGTATCGGCTGCTGGCCCAGTATGGGGCCATGCCGCTGCTGCTGACGCCCGAGTTGCTCAACTATTTGCGCAACCGCTTCCTGCGCGGGCGGGATGTGCCCTGGGTGGCGGAGGTCGATCTGCTGCTGTCGGAGCTCTGCCGGCCGGTCGATTACGAGCTCTACGTCATGCAGCCGGCGGTGCGGGCCTATCTGCTGGCCGAGTTCAAGCAGACGGCCGCGCCGGGTGAGCTGGCGCGGGTGGCGCGTATCCTGATCCACTACGTGCGGCATCTGGCGCGCAGCAACGCCTTTTTGGACGACCGCACGCTCCAGGCCCAGCAGTGGGCGGCCATGGTCTATCTGGACGAACAGCGTCCCGAAGCCGTGCGCCAGATTGCCGCTTCGTTTGCCGCGGCCACGGGCGCCGCTGCACGCGCCGTGCCCGCGCCCGACTACGTGGACCGGGCCGAGCTTCAGCGTCTGACCCGCCTCACCGAGACGCTGGCGCCTGAGTTGGGCCAGCATGGTGAACTGCTCGACTACGCCGCGCTTATCGGCCAACTGCTGGCCGGCGAGGCCACGCAGAGCCCGGCCGAGCAGCGCGCCTACGAAGCCAACGTGGCGGGCGTTGCCCTGCGCGTGCCCGAGGCGCTGATCACCGAGCCTGCGGGCGCCACAGCGGCATCGGCCGCCCCTACGCCCCCCGTCCCCTCGCCCCACGACCGCTATCTCACCGTCACGCTGGGCATCGATCTGCGCGGCGAAGCCCTGGCCATCTCTCTGGAAACGCCCACCGACACCTTTGCCGACAGCCTGCCCGTCGATCCGGGCGAACTGGCCGATCTGCGCTCGGGCCTGGCCATGGAGCGTACGCCGGAGATCATGGCGCGGCTCTCGGACGGCCTCTTCAGCGGCGCGGCGGGCGAGTTGTTCCAGCGCGCACAGCGCCAGGCCAAGGCCGCGGATCAGGGCCTGCGCCTGGCCATTCAGAGCGAAGAGACCGGCGACGCGCCCTGGGAGATGCTCTACGCCGGCGGCTATCTGGCCGTAGCGGAGCGAAGCTCGGTCGTGCGCTATCATCCCAATGCGCAGGCGCGGGCGCCAAGCGCACTGCCGGAATCCTTGGGCATTTTGATCGTCGACGCCAGCGCCGGCGGCCCCATCACCAAGATGTCGACCGCGCCCAACATGGCCGGGCGGCAGCGCCGCGAGCTGGAAGAGGCGCTGGGCTCGCTGGTCGAAGCCGGGCTGGTCACGCTTGACTACGCCGATTCACAGGCCCTGGCCGAGCCCGAGGGGCTGGCCGCGCGGGCGGAGGACTGGTCGGTCATCCACTACCTGGCTGCGCCGCCCCAGCCGGACGGCGAGACGCCCCACGGCAACCTGCGCGACCTGGAGGCGCTGCTGGCTGCGCTGGGCGCTGCCGGGCCGCAGCTGGTCGTGCTGGAAGCCGTGACGCCCGATTGGGTCGTGGACCGGGACGTGGCCGAGCTGCTGGCGCGCACGGGGCTGCCCACGCTGGTGCGTTTCCGCCGCCTGCTGCTCAACGAAGCGCGCCCGCGCTTTGCCGGTGCGTTCTACGCTGCCCTGGCCCGCGGCACAACCGTCGAAGAGGCCATGACTGAAGCCCGGCGCGAACTCTACTTCGAGAACGCCAAACGCGACAGCTGGTCGCTGCCCGTGCTGCACCTGACCGGGCTGGCGGGCCAGGCGCTGGTACTGGAACAGGATGAGCAGCCAGCCACGCAAGAAGACAGCCAGCCAACCTCTGAGACTTCGCCCATCGACTTCGAGTGGATTACGATTCCGGAAGGCGAGTTCCTGATGGGCAGCGACAGAGAAACGGATTCGTCGGCGTACGACGACGAGACGCCGCAGCACACGGTCTATTTGCCGGCGTATCGCATCGCCCGCTATCCGGTGACCAACGCGCAGTATCAGGCGTTCGTCGATGCCGCGGGCTACGAAACGCCGAGCCACTGGGAGAATGGCCGTATTCCCGATGGCAAGGAAGACCATCCGGTCGTCAACGTCTCCTGGCATGACGCCCAGGCATTCTGTAGGTGGGCCGGCGTTGCGCTGCCCAGCGAGGCGCAGTGGGAGAAGGCCGCCCGCTACACGGATGGCCGCACCTATCCCTGGGGCGAGGAGAGGCCCACGAAGGAGTTGTGCAACTTTGATCGTAACGAAGGCGGCACGACGCCGGTAGGCAACTATTCGCCGCAGGGCGACAGCCACTACGGCTTGGCCGACGTGGCGGGCAACGTCTGGGAGTGGACCAGCAGCCTCTACAAGCCGTATCCGTATGACCCGGATGATGGGCGGGAAGACCCCAAGGCGGATGGTAGCCGCACGTTGCGCGGGGGCTCGTGGTTCAACGTTCGAGGGACAGCGTGCGCTGCGCCTCCCGCTTCAACGTCCGTCCAGAGTTTCGCATCGACGACTTCGGCTTGCGTGTTGTGTCCCCCGGCGCAGTTGGTCGCTGAGCCCTCTGACCTCTGAATCTCTGGGGATGCTGTTCTCTGGCTAGGGGGTCTGGGGGAGCGCCAGCGTCCCCCAGGTTAAATGCCGGCGTTAAACAACAGCAGGGCCCAGGGGGCTCCGATGTTGTGTACACCCCGTCCCCTACCCCTCCCCGCCCTCCTGCTCGCGCACTTGGGCCAGGGCCTGGCGCAGCACGTCGAGCGGCTGCGCGCCGGAGACGAGGAACTGGTTGTCGAAGACGATGGCCGGCACGCCGTTGAGGCCGTACTGGCGCGCCAGGAGGATGTCGTGATCGACCTGGTTGATGAAGGTGGGATCGTCCAGCCCGGCCAGGAAGGCGTCGCGCTCGAGCCCGGCCTCAACAGCCAGGTCGGCCAATGCGTCGCGGTCTTCGATGTCGGCAGCTTCTTCCCAGTAGGCGTTCAAGATGCGCCGATTGTATGCAAGGCCCTTGCCGGCGGCGTTGGCAACTTTGGCCCCAATCAGCGCCGGGCGGCTGTCAAAGCCGAAGGGACCCGGGTTCATGTCGATGCCGTAGCGCTCCTTGGCGATGCCGTAGAGCCGGGGGCGACTTTCCTCGATCTGCGCCCGATACTCGTCCGAGATTGGCGGTGCGTCCTTGGGGCGCAACTCAAACGAACGCCAGTGCAACTCCACCGGCGCGTCCTTGGACTGTTCCTGCACTAGGGCTTCCAAACTGGAAGCAGCCAAGCGGCACCACGGTCAGGCAAAGTCCGACCAGACGTCGATGCGTACCGGCTTGGTAGATTCGTCACTCATCACAATACTCCCTCATTGGATTCGATCAACACATGATTGCGGATTGCTTGACGTGTCATGGTCGGCCCATCCTACAGGGTAAATGGGTCTCTGACAAGTGAGGGTGCTTCCGGGCTGGGATTCACAATCTGAAGAGAATGGGCCGCGGATGGCCGCGGATCTGGCGGATATTGGCGGATCAATTGCACAGGATTTGTGGTGAATCACTGCACCAATCGATAGGGGTAGGGCAAGTCCGGTTCACCCGCTTGATGGAGGACTTGTCCCAGTACACCGCGATCGCATTTGGCTTCTGTCTTGGCTCGCTGAAGGCCATGGGCTATGCGATTGCGGTCCATTTCCGATCCGGACGTGAGCGTGTAAGATAGCGGGTGCAGGCGATACGACTTCCAGCGATCACATTCTTTCACTCAAAACAGGCGCGATCCACTATGACCGATCAACCGAACGTTCTCCTTATCAGCACGGACCACTGGCCCGCCGCGCTGCTCGGCGCTGCCGGTCATGCCACCATTGAGACGCCCACGCTGGATCAGCTGGCGGCCAACGGCGTGCGCTTCAGCAATGCCTACGCCGAGTGTCCGGTCTGCATCCCGGCCCGGCGCACGCTCATGACGGGAACGCCGCCCCGGGTCCATGGCGATCGTGTCTTCCTAACCGATGCGCCCATGCCGGCGCTGCCCACGCTGGCCCAAACTTTTCGCAATGCGGGATACCAGGCCTATGCCGTGGGCAAGCTGCACGTCTATCCCCAGCGTGATCGCATTGGCTTTGATGACGTGATTCTGGCCGAGGAGGGACGGCCCCAACTGGGCGCGATCGACGACTATGAACTTTGGCTGGGGGAGGAAGGCTTGCCGGGGCAGTCCTTTGCCCACGGCATGTCCAACAACGAGTATGGCTGGCGACCCTGGCATCTGGACGAGCGGCATCACGTCACCAACTGGGCCACGCAGCAGATGGCGCGCATGATCCGCCGCCGCGACCCGACGCGGCCGGGCTTCTGGTTCCTCTCCTACTGCCATCCCCATCCGCCGCTGGCGCCGTTGCAGAGCTATCTGGAGCGCTATCGGGATGTCACGCCGGCGGCGCCGGTCTGGGGGGAGTGGGCGCGCGAGCGCGCTGCCCTGCCCTATGCCCTGCAGGCCATCCGCGACCATCATCTAGTGGCGGACGAGCGGGCGATTGCCCAGATTCGGCGCGCATTCTACGCCCTCTGCACCCACATCGACCACCAGCTGCGTCTGGTCATCGGTACGCTGCGCGAGGAGATGATCCTCGACAATACCGTCATTTGCTTCACCTCCGATCACGGCGACATGCTGGGCAATCACGGCCTCTGGGCCAAGCGTCTTTTTTATGAAGATTCTGCCAACGTGCCCATGCTGCTAATGGGGAGGCGCGGGGATGATCGGGTGGGCTACGGACGCGTCGATGACCGCCTGGTCGGCTGGCAGGACATCATGCCCACGCTGCTCGATTTGGCCGGCATCCCCATTCCTCCAACGGTTGAAGGGATCTCCATGATCGGCGACAGGCGGCGTACGCACTTCTATGGTGAGGTCGGCGAAGACCGCAGCGCCACGCGCATGCTCCACGACGGGCGCCATAAGCTGATCTACTATCCGGTGGGGAATCGCATCCAGCTCTTCGATCTGGCCGAAGATCCCGCCGAACTGCATGACCTGGCCGAGACCGAGGCGCATGCTGCCGTGCGCGAGGACCTTGTCGCGCGCCTCATGGAGGCCATGTACGGGAGTGACGAAGCGTGGATGGCCAATGGCGAATTGGTCGGGCTGCCCGGCGAGGCGCACGTGCCCGGCCCGAATCGGGGGTTAAGCGGCCAGCGCGGCGTTCACTGGCCGCCGCCGCCCCTGGATCAATCCGGGCGCGTCGTCGGCGCGCCTTGACAGGGCGGTGAGGGAGTGCCGTCCAACCGTTGCCCGAGAACGAAAAAAACCTGCGTCCGCATTCGTACAGTACGCAAACTTTTCTCTGGAAGGCACCTTCTGCAGGATTCGAACCGACGACCTACAGAGAAGAAGTCCGTTGCTCTATTACGCTAAGCCTTGGATATTTCCAGGAAATTGAGCAGGCTTTCAAAGACGGGTATGGCGATTCGTTTGAGTTCCAGCGTATAGTGCGTTTTGCATTAGACGAGAATCAAACCGACAAGATATGTTAGCTTTTGTTCTTGGACCGCCAGTCCAGGAAGGCCGCCACCGAAAGCGGCCCTACGGCAAAGATCGTGGCAATGACGCCCCAGATGAATAAGAATGCCTCACCCATTTTTTGTTTCTCCAGCGAAGATCAGTGCGCCAAAGCTCAAGATCGAAGGCACCCAGATCCCGACAAAGATTCCCTGGTCTTTTGAGCCCGAGAACCATAGGAAAATCGATAGGAAAAATGAAATTGCCGCACCAATCAAAATTGATGCCTTGATAAGGTTTCTGTTTTTGCTAAGCACTGGGAGGACCTTTCTCCTTTACTGGTTTAGCCGCTGGCGCACGTGATCCGCACAAAGTAGCTGTTGAAGAGCGTTGCTCCGTGCGGATCATCTACGTCGCGATTTAGTGGTCGACGATTAATACTCGAAATTGGCTCGAACCCGGGCCAGCTCCTGTCGCTGTTCTTGTCGAATACGTGCATCGGTGCGGAGCGCGCGACCGCTGTGCAGTAGTGCGCTGCCTACAGTTGTTGCCAGCTTCCCCGCCCAAAGCTTGAGTGTAATTAGGTCGGCTTGCCCATCCGCATAGGTGCGGGCCAGCTCTGTCCGGCGTTCTTCATGGAGACGATTTACTAACTTCACATCATTATCATATAGGTTATGCATGCTTGTACCTCCGAAAAGCCACTTCATCTCACTACCAGCAATTGGTGCATGAGTTTTGCACAAGTATTGTATAACTTTATTCAACTATTGGTATGTGAAGTGTATCACAATCGGCCGTGCGTCTCTTTTTTGTGTTTTTGCGCCATCTGGGCGCTTATCAGAAGCTTGGCAAAACGGTCGAGCGGGTCAGATGAGTGTTTTGTTCTGGTTGGAAATGGAAAACCAAACAAAAAGCGCCTGCGCTCCTATGTGCAGAACGCAGACGCTCTCCTCTTGAAAGCACCCCCTGTAGGATTCGAACCTACGACCTACGGATTAGAAGTCCGTTGCTCTAATCCACTGAGCTAAGGGGGCGAATTGTTCTGCCCAATTTTAGTCGACGCCAGTGCGAAAGTCAAAGATTAGCGGCAAATTTGGTTGCATGGCGGGTAGGACGCGGTGGATGGAACGCGGATTTGGCGGATGGGGCGGATTGACGCTGATCATTCTGAATGGATCCGTACGATCCGCCAAATCCGCCCGATCAGCGTTCTATCCACCTCCAATTTTTGGTTGACACGCATTGGGGCCGTAGGTACACTGTTCGCAGTGCAACTTCACCCTGCCGGCTTTCGTCCCAGAAAGGAACCTGCCATGCTCGCCCATGAGGCGGCTGATGATCGATTCTTGCTCTTGTCCGCCGACCTGGCGGTGGGCAAGGCTCGGGTGCGCCTAGCGCGGATTGCCCCAGGTATGCTGCGTGGCGTCGTGGTTTCCTACGATGATTCGTCACCGCGCTACCGTTTGCTGAGGCCCGCCGAGTTTTTCGACCTGGTCAACGGCGCGCTGCCGGATGACCGCGCCCCCATTGCGGACCTCTTGGGCGACGTGCCTCCTACACAAGTCGTATCGCCCTATGCCGACGTCACGGCTCTGACCCGCGCCGTGGTTGTCGACGCGGGCCGGCCCGTCGGCGTGATTCTGCCTGTGTCGGCTGGAATAGTCGATATTGAGTCCGACCTGTGGGAGTCAATGACTTTTTCCACGCCGCCTGCGCCCCTATCGGGCGGGGAAATCAAGGGGCTGGAACCGCCGCAGCCGGCCATGCCCGAGCCGGCTGCCACGCCCGCAGCCGCGCCGGGCGCAGCTGCCCGCGCGCTGACGGCTGCTGCGCCCGCCCAGATCGCGCTGGGCGAGCTGGCGCCGCTCCAGGTGCGCCTGACTGCGGTGGGAGAGTCGCCGGCTGGCTCCATGCCCCTGGTGGCGGCAACGGGCAGCACAATCGATCTGCTCGTCAAGCCGCTCCAGGGCGTAACGGTGGAAGGCTCCGCGCTGGCATCGATTGTCGTGGCCGGGCCGGAGGAGAGCCTGCCCGTGCTCTTCAAGTTACGCGCTGCTGCGCTGGGCGTAGCCACGGCACAGCTCTATGCCTTCCAGGACAATCAGCCCCTGGGCTCGCTCACCGTGAGCCTGGATGTGGTGGAGGCCATGGCCGAGGCCGGCGCCGAAAAATCGACGGTTCTGACGCTGCCGGCGCAGACGCCCGATGCACCGGATTTGACCCTGCTCGTGCTCGAACGACCCGTCGGCGACGAAACCGAGATCACGCTGCGTCTGTCGGCGCTGAATCCCGCGCTGGGGCTCAACCTGCGGCCTTTCGGCCCCATTCGCCTACGTACGAGCCCCCAGGCCTACTTCCAGGAATTTTTTCGCGACATCGATCGCATGCCCCTGGAGAGCGAGGCCGACGCGGCCAAGGCGGAGCGACGCATGCAGCGCAAGGGCGCCCAACTTTTTCAGACGCTCTTCCCGCCCGATTTGCAGGCGCTGCTCTGGTCCTTGCAGGGACGCATCCAGGAGATTCAGATCCAGTCCGAAGAGCCGTGGATTCCCTGGGAACTCTGCCGGCTGATGAGCGAGGAGAATGGCGAGGTCATCGAAGGACCCTTTCTCTGTGAAGCCTTTGCCATGACGCGCTGGATGCCCGGTATTGGCCAGAAACCGGCGCTGAGCCTCAACAAGATCGGCCTGATCGCACCGGGTGATTCGGGATTGGCCTACGCCAAGGACGAGGCGGCCTTCCTGAACACGCTGGCGACGGCGACGCGCAGCGTGACGGCCATTCCGGCCAACTATCTTGACGTGACCGACGCGTTGGCGGCCGGTCTCTACGACGTGCTCCACTTCACGGGGCATGGCGTCTTCCGCGCGCCTGATCCCAACCATTCCGGCATGGAGCTGGAGGCGGGCGACCAGCTGGTGCCGGAGGATATCAGCGGCATTCTGCGCAACTTGGGCAAGGCGTCGCCCCTGGTCTTTCTCAACGCCTGCCAGTTGGGGCGCAGCGATTTTGCCTTAACCGACGTTGGCGGCTGGGCCGCGCAATTCCTGCGCGCCAACGCTGCCGCGTTCATCGGCGCGTACTGGAGCGTCTACGACGACAGCGCACTGGCCTTCGCGCGCACGCTCTACGAACAGCTTCTGGACGGCGAGACCATTGCCCATGCCGTGCATGCCGCCCGCCTCGCCGCCCGCGACGAAGGCGATCCAAGCTGGCTGGCGTATACGGTGTTCGCACATCCGGGGGCGCGGGTGGTGGAGTGAGGGGGGGGGGGAGTGGGGTGGTAGGGTCTTAGGGTTTTGGGGTGTCGGCTACTTGGGGCTGGATGCATTCACTTAGGCCACTCGTACGCCCCCCACCACCCCAAGACCCCACCACCCCACTCCCCTAAGACCCCAAAACTCTCCCCCCTCCAAAACGAAAGGACCAACTATGCCCGAACTAAGCGGTGGCAACGAGCCCGTTACAATCGAGTCCGGCTTTACGCTGGAGGCGCCTGACCTGGTGGGGACGGTCGAGGTGGTGGACGCGCGGGCGCATGTGCGGTCGGCCGGGCGGGGCGAGCAGGAGCAGAGCCTCTTCGACGCACTCACCGCTGAGGAGATGGAGACCGCGCTCATGTTTGAGATGGCGGTCGCGGAAGACCGTGCGCCGACCGGACCCGGCGGGCAGCGACGGGATGGGCTGGACGCTGTCACGCGCAGCCAGGAGCCGGCCATCGTCCTGCGCGCGGAGCAGAGCCGTCCCAATCGGGACTATGCGGTGCTCTACACCGACGAACAGGGCGTGAGCCGCTGGATCTTTCCGGAGGACGCAAGTGCGGGACGCCAGCGGCGCGGACGGGAGCTACTCTTCTATCTGCCCAGAGCGAGCGCGCCGGTCGCCGATGGCGACACGGAGAAGCGCGGCCCCATTTCCAAGATTGGGCGGCGGGTGGTGCGCATGCTCATGTGGGCGACGGATGAACTTGTCGGTCAGGGCGTGAATGCCTACATGCGCAAGTGGGAAAATGAGAAGCGACCCTACGGCTTCCGCGCCGTGAACGCCGAAGAGATTGCCGGTGAGCCGGACTGGGACGCACTGCAGACCGGCCGGGCGCTGCTCTTGCTCCACGGCACCTTTAGCATGGGGCAGGTCGCGTTTCACGGCCTCTCCAAGAGCCCTGAATTTGCTGCGATTTCAGAACGCTACGACGGTCGCATTTTCACCTTCAACCACCCAAGCCTGCACTTGTCGCCCATCGACAATGTGCAGACCATGGTCGATATGCTGCCCGACGGCATCGAGCTGGATCTGGACATCATCACCCACAGCCGCGGCGCGCTCGTCGCCCGCATCTTGAACGAGCAGCTCGCCCGCATCGAACTGGGCAACCGTTCTCTGCGCGTGAACCGGGTAGTTTTTGTGGCTGCGCCGCTGCGTGGTACTGTGCTGGCTGATGGTGACAATTGGATTGAGCTGATCGATCGCTACACCAATCTGCTGACCAACCTGCCCGACAACGTCTACACGCTGACGCTCGAGGCGATCCTGGCGCTGGTTAAGATTATCGGCCACAGCGGCTTGGCCAAGCTTGTCGGGATCAACAGCATGTGGCCCGGCGGCCCCTTCTTGCAGATGCTCAACAGCGAGGGTGACCATGACGCGGTCTACTACTCACTGAGCGTCGACTACCAAGCCGAGGGCGGCCAAATGATTGAGCAGCTCCGCAACCGGGGACTGGACCTGGCGGTCGATCACATCTTTGGCGAGGGCAATGACGGAGTCGTGCCCACGGCTGGATGCTACTCGGTGGAAGCGCCGGTCTGCGGCCTGCCGATCCCGGAAGAACGACGGCGCGTCTGGTCACGCCAGTCCGACATTCACCACATCAACTTTTTCTACAATGACGCAGTTAATGCGCAGATTGCCGAGTGGCTGACGGCCTGAGAACAGTCTCTACTCGTTAGAAAGCACTGCCGGCGTCACCTTGAAAGGACTTATACGGATGCAACGGACGCGCCTCTATGACACCCATGTGGCCATGGGGGGTCGCATGGTCGACTTCGCCGGCTGGGAATTGCCGGTTCAATACCCGACCGGGCCCACGATGGAGCACCACGCCGTGCGCACGGCCGCCGGGCTCTTCGATATCGACCACATGGGCCAGTTTGAGCTGCGTGGACCCGATGCCGAGCGCTACCTGCAGCACGTACAGGTCTGGGACGTCACAACCATGGCTCCCTTGGACGCGCATTATAGCCTCTTGCTCTACGCCGACGGCACGGTCGTGGATGACATCTTCCTCTATCGCCTGCCCGACCGCTGGCTGATCGTCGTCAACGCCGCCAATCTGGCCAAGGATCTCGCCTGGCTGGAGGTTCATCTGGCCGGCTTTGACGTGACTTTGACCGACGTCTCGGACGCGACCTACATGATGGCGATTCAGGGACCCAAGGCCGCGCAGATCGTCCAGCGCATGACCGAGACTGACCTGGACGCCGTGGCCGCACGCACGGCAGTACAGATGAACGTGGCCGGTCTCCCGGTGCTGGCCGGGCGGACCGGCTACACCGGAGAGGACGGCTTTGAGCTCTACCTGGATGCCGAACGCGCCGTCGAGCTCTGGCTGGCGCTGCTGAACGAGGGGGAGAAGGATGGCCTGTTGGCCTGCGGCCTGGCCGCGCGTGACAGCCTGCGCTTCGAGGCCTGCATGCCGCTCTACGGTCATGAGCTTGACGCCCAGACCAATCCACTGTCGGCGCGCCTGGGTTGGACCGTGAGCTGGCATCTTCCGTTCATCGGTCGCGATGCGCTGCTCAAGACCAAGCTGGAGAAGCCTGCCCAGCTGCTCGTCGGCTTCGAGATGGTCGACCGCGGCGTCCCGCGCGAGCACTATCCGATTGCCGTCGACGGCGAAGTTGTGGGCCACGTCACCACCGGCATGAAGAGCCCGACGCTCGACAAGTTTGTGGGATTGGGCTACGTGCCGCGCGACCACAGCAAGATCGGGACCGAGATCGACATCCTCGTACGCGGCGCACCCAAGCGGGCCGTCATCGTCAAGCGTCCTTTCTACAAGCCGCAGTACAAGCGCGACTGATGGACGGAGCCTGAAACTGACTGACCAAACGCGGATCGAGAAAGCCCCGGAAGACTTGCGTCTCAGTCTCTCCCCAATCGCCAATCCGCAATCCCCAATCCGCAATCCCTCACCCCTGGGCCGCTGCACCAAGATCGCGCTCATGCTCCTGGTCGCGCTCGGGCTGACGCTGGGACTGGCGGCATGCAGCGCCGTGCCCCGCGTGCCGGCTGACTGGCGCGATCAACTGCCGCCCCGTCTCGCCGACCTGCCGCTCTTGCGGGGGGAAGAGGTAACGTTTATTCCGCTCACCGTGTGGGCCTGGTCCGAGGGTGAAGGCGCCGATGGCTGGCTCACCGACCAGATTTCGGCTTTTGTGACGGCCAACCCCACGGTGAGCGTCACGGTTGCGCTGCCTGCGGATTATGCTGATCGGCTTGACAATCTGCTCGACGGGCAGCTGGATCCGGCGGAAATCCCCGACGTGATCCTGCTCGATCTCTTTCGCCTGCCCCAATTCATCGACGCTGGGCTGGTCCAGGCGCTGCCGGCGGATCGATTGAGTGCAGACGACCTGTACCCGTTGCTGCGCGGCGGTTCCAGCGCCGGCGGGCAACTCTACTGCCTGCCTTTTGAATTCAATACACTGGCCCTGCTCTACAATCGAGCGCTCTTTGATCAGGCCGGCATCAACTATCCCTCTGCGACTTGGACATGGGCGGATCTGGAGCAGGCCGCGACCGCAATTTCGGGCCTTCCGACTGACCGCTTCACCGCTTACGGCCTGGTCCTCCCGGCCGACGTGACGCGCTGGCTGCCTTTCTTGAACCAGGCCGGCGGCCTGTTGCTCGACGCCACTGGCGCGCCCGCGCTGGATCCCCTCGTGGCCGGCCAGGTTATTTCCACCTACGTCGAACTTGTCACCGCCGGCCCTGCGGTAGACCCTGGCTATCTGGAGGCGGGTTGGAGCGGCGAAGCGCTGGGCATCGGCCGCGTGGGCATGGCTCTTGAGGGCAACTGGGCGATCCCCTATCTCGACAACGAACACCCGGAGATCGATTACGGCGTCGCTCCCTTGCCGGTTGGCGCCGCGGGCGCGAGCACCCTGGCGTTTGGCTCATGCTGGGCCGTACTGAACAGTGACGCCGGCGCAAGTCACGATGCCGCCTTCGCGCTCTTGGCACAGCTCACCACGCCGGGCGCGCTGGAAGCGCGATTGGCGCACACCGCGGCCGTTCCGGCCCGGCCCAGCCTGGCTGAAAGCTGGCGTCTGCGCCATCCGGAACTGGACGCTTTTCTCGACAGCGTGGCGTTTGCCCAGCTATGGCAGCTGCCGGCCGAGTTCGAACGCCTGCCCCGCCTCATCAATCGGGAATTGCGTGCGGTCTTCGATGGCGACCAGACCGCACAGGAGGCCCAGGCGGAGATCCGCGCGCGGATGGAGGAACTGGTGACGCCGGTGGAGTGAGTTGATGGGCCGCAGAAAAAGCTGGACATAGCGGATCGTCGCAGATTCTTCAGAATTGATCCGCCCGATTCGGCCGTTGCCGCAGCCCATTGGTGAGAATAGATGCCTCTGGGGACTTTCGCACGACGCTTGGCGTGCGCAGGGAAACAGGGCTATACTGAACAAGTCCCACGCAGTCAGACCATGACTCCGCCAATAATCAACCCGTCACCAATACGGATGAGCAGTGATGAACGAAATGCATGAGCGGGCGATCAATTTGGCGGAGAAGCTGACCAGGTTTTCGGATCATTGGGCCCCGCGCGTGATTGCCGAGATGAATGATTATCAGCTCAAGCTGGTCAAGATCCAGGGTGAATTTGTCTGGCACAGCCATGCGGAGACAGATGAGGTCTTTCTTGTGCTGGAAGGAGAGATGGCCATCGAGCTACGCGACGGACGCGTTGACATGAAAAGCGGCGACCTCTATGTCGTGCCCAAGGGTGTGGAGCACAGGCCCGTTGCCATCCAGGAATGCAGCATCCTGCTCATCGAACCGCGCGGCTTGGTCAATACCGGCGATGCCGGGGGTGAATTGACTGCGCCCAACGATCAGTGGGTCTAGCAAGTGGGCCAATTACCTCAATCGTCAAAGAGACAGGGCGCCCATGAACGCATACGATAGCGTCGTGGCAATGCTACGCGAACGCTTGGCTGAAGATGAGCCAGGCACGTCAATCCTGGTTACACGCCGGGGTGAGATCGTGCTCGAGTTCTACTGCGGGCTTGCCGACTTGGCGACGGGAGAAAGACTGACGGCTGGGCATCGCATGGGCATCGCCTCGATGTCGAAGCAGTTTACCGGCATGGCAATCTTGTTCCTGTGTGATGCAGGCAAGGTGACGCTCGACGACGCGATCATCGACTATTTTCCCGATCTGCCGGCGGCGGCGGCCGGTGTTACCATCCGTCAGGCGCTTTCTCACACCAGCGGCTTTCCCGAACTGACGCAAAATTCGCAGTTCATGACTGACATCGGTCAGCCGCATACAGTTGCGCAAATTCTCGACTACGGCTTCTCGGGCCCGTTTCGCAGCCTGCCCGGCGAGAAATTCCTCTACAACAACACGGGCTATACGCTGGCGGTGGCGCTGGTCGAGCGGCTAACCGGCATGGGGTTTGCCCAATTCATCAACGAGCGGATTCTGGCGCCGCTTGGGATGATCGACACCTATGTCTGCGATTATTCGCACGACGCAATCGACGCAGTCCCACGTTATGAACCGACTGAGTACGGCTTCAAACCGGCGATTGCCATGCACTTTTCGAACCTGATCGGCGGCGGCAGTATGGTCTCTACCGTGCGCGATTTGGCCAAATGGGGCAATGCGCTGCTGACGGGAAAAGGATTGCCCTTCAACTACGTTGAATTGTGGCGGCCGAATCAGTTGGCGAATGGAGAGTCGACCGCCTACGGGCTGGGCCTGGGCGTTGATGAACTGGACGGCGTTCCTTATACTTATCATCCTGGACAGGGGTCGGGCATGGATGCAATCAACGCCATTTTCCCTTCCTACGAGTTGACGATCAACATTGTTCGCAACCTCTCGTCGCCTCGCCATCCAGCCAAGGAGATAAGTGATCGAATCGCTCGCGCCTTTCTGGCGGAAGCAGTTGTTTGAACACAGCACTCTGTGACATCGATGTAACATACAAATTGCAGTAACAATGGGAGCACTCATGAATAAGATTGACATTGGAAGAAGCGGTCTGCTGGCATCAGAGATTAGTCTCGGCTGTATGCGCATCGGCGGCATGAGTCCGGCCGAAGCGGACACGCTGATCAATACGGCGCTGGAGGTGGGGATCGATTTCTTCGACCATGCCGATATCTATGCCGGCGGCAAATCCGAAGAAGTCTTTGCCCGGGCATTTGCTGATTCGGGCGTTGATCGCGAACAGATTTTCCTGCAATCAAAGTGCGGCATCCGCAAGGGGATGTTCGACTTTTCACGCGACCACATCCTCGCCGCGGTCGACGGCAGTCTGGCCCGGCTCCAGACCGACTACCTGGACGTCCTGCTGCTGCATCGGCCCGACACGCTCATGGAGCCGGCGGAGATTGCCGAAGCGTTCACGCTCCTCGAGGAGAGCGGCAAGGTGCGCCACTTCGGCGTCAGCAACCTGAATCCCGGTCAGATCGAGCTGTTGCGGAAGGATGTCACCCAGCCGCTGATCGCCAATCAGCTTCAGCTCAGCCTGACCAACACGGGCATGATCGACAGCGGCTTTAACGTCAATATGGAGATTGACCGCTCCATCGTGCGCGATGGCGGCATCTTGGAATATTGTCGGCTCCACGATATCACCATTCAACCCTGGTCGCCCTTCCAGTATGGCTTCTTCGATGGCGTCTTTCTGGACAACGACAAGTTTCCGGAACTGAACGAAGTGATCGATGCGCTGGCCGAGGATCGGGGCGTGGCCAATACGGCGATCGCGATTGCATGGCTGCTGCGCCACCCGGCCAAGATGCAGCCGATTATCGGCACCACCAATGCGGAGCGCGTGCGCGCCATCGCGGCTGCGTCGGACGTCAACCTGACGCGTGCGGAATGGTATGCACTCTATCTGGCAGCGGGCAACGCGCTGCCGTAGCCGTTGGCCAATCGAGTAACAGCATGATCCCGTTGAGCCTACACTCAACGGGATCATGCTGCCCACGGTACCCTTTGGGCGTCAGGTTAGGAAGCGATAGATGGACGAGCTCGATTTGACATACATGCGGCTTGCGATTGAAGTAGCGCAACGGGCCAGGGAGCATGGCAATCACCCTTTTGGCGCGATCCTTGTCGATGGGGCAGGACAAATCTTGCTTTCGGCAGAAAACAGTGTAGTCACCGAGCGTGATTGCACCGGCCATGCCGAGACCAATCTGATGCGCCGGGCGACGCAACAGTATGACGCCGACTTTCTCGCCCGCTGCACGCTTTACAGCAGCGCCGAGCCGTGCCCCATGTGCGCCGGCGCAATATTTTGGGGCAACGTCAGACGCGTGGTTTACGGGCTTGGCCAGGCCGGGCTCTATGCGCTGATCGGCGCTGAGACAGAGGAGTCCTTGCAGCTGTCCTGTCGGGATGTCTTGCGGAGCGGCGGCAAGCCAGTCGAGGTGATCGGACCGATGCTCGAAGAGGAAGCACTTGCGGTCCACATCGGATTTTGGACGGCAGCTGATGACGTAGAAAGCTTGCGCGACATTGAGTGACGTACATTTCTGTGGGGGGAACCAACCATGAGCGACCCGAACGAATGGAACAAAAGAATTATCGCAGAGTTTCGCGCCAATGACGGGATCGTTGGCGAGCCGTTTGAGGGGGTAACGCTCTTGTTGCTCCACACCACCGGCGCCAAGAGCGGCTTGCCGCGCATCAACCCGCTTGCCTGCATCACCGACGGGGATCGACTGCTGGTCGCGGCTTCCAAGGCCGGGGCGCCTGACAACCCGGACTGGTACTACAACCTGGTCGCCAATCCGGACGTTGGCGTCGAAGTCGGAACCGACGAATTTCAGGCGCGGGCGACTGTGGCAGAGGAACCAGAGCGTACGGAGCTGTACGCCAAGATGGCGGCCGCGTATCCGACATTTCAGGAATACCAGAGCAAGACAGACCGCGTCATTCCCGTGATTACGTTGACGCGCCTCTAGGCTACGACCTGCGAGTTACACAAGTCTCGTAACGGTTGAGCACGCAGGGTGGCGCCTACAGTCACCCTGCTCTATCGCAAGACTGTCGATCCATGTCTCAACTTGAGATACGCTTCTTCGGCGAGTGCCAGTTTATCGACGATGGCCAGCGCATTCCTGGCCTGCAGACCAAGCGCATGCGATCGCTGCTTGGCTATCTTGTCTTGCATGCCGGTCAGCAGATTTCCGCCACCCACCTTGCCTTCCTCTTCTGGCCCGATTCATCTGAAAAGCAAGCGCGTACGAATCTGCGGCGCGCATTCTATAACCTGCGTCAGGCATTCCCTCAAAGCGACGAGTTCTTGGAACGCGGCGATCATACGGTGCGCTGGCGCGGGGACGGCGCCTTCTCCCTCGATGTAGCAGAATTTGAAACAAGCATCGTCCAGGCGCGCACGCTGCTGCAGCAAACCGGTCATGATGCGGCGATTCGCCACCATCTGGAGGCGGCGATTGCCCGTTACCGGGGGGACTTGCTGCCGGACTGCTACGATGATTGGATTGCACCTCTGCGCGAACGCCTGCGCCAGGATTATTTGTATGCCATCGAGCAGTTGATGGAGATTTGCGAAGCCGAAGGCGACTATACTGCGGCAATTCGCCATGGCGAGGTGCTGCTACGGGAAGACCCGTTGCGCGAGCGCTCATATCATCGTCTCATGCAGCTCTATATGCTGAACGGCGACCGTCCGGCCGCGCTGGGCGTCTATCACACCTGCGCGTCACAACTGGAACGTGAGTTGGGCGTCGAGCCTCAGGCTTCCCTGACCGCGCTCTACAATCTGTTGCTGGAACAGGACGACCCGGCTGATGCAGCCCCGCCACGCTCACCCCATCAATCCGCTGCCGGACGCCTTGTAGGGCGCAAGCGCGAGCGGAAGCAGCTCTTTGCCGCATGGCGCAAGGCGGCAACGGGGCAAGCCCGGGTTGCCCTCATTCAGGGTGAGGCCGGAATCGGCAAGACGCGCCTGGCCGAAGAGCTGTTCCACTGGGCAAATCAATTGGGCATCACCGCGGTGCGCACACGCGTTTATGCCGCTTCGTCAAATCTTGCCTATGCACCAATCGTCGAGTGGCTGCGCAGCGAACCGCTGGCCCCGCGCCTGCGCGAAGTGGATCACGCGCGGCTCGCCGAACTGGCCCGCCTTGCGCCGGAAATTCTGACCTTTCACGGCGACTTACCGTCAGCTGAACCGCTGGCCGAAGATTGGCAGCGGACTCGTCTCTTCGAAGCGTTGGCCCATACCGTCTGTGGGGACCGTCAGCCCTTGCTGCTCTGGATCGATGACCTGCAGTGGTGTGATAGTGAGAGCCTGGCCTGGTTTCAGTACCTGATGCGTTTTGACCCGGGTGCACCGCTGCTGATCCTGGGGACAGCGCGTGATGAAGAGCTGGCTCCCGATCACCCATTGACGCTGCTGGAGCATCAGCTGCGCCGCGATGATCAGCTCACCGCCATCAACCTCAAGCGTCTGAGTGATGACGAAATGGTCGAGTTGGGGCGACTTGTTGCGCGTGATCATCTGGACGAACAGGAGCTCAAACTGCAGAGCGGCCGAGCCGGCGGCAATCCTCTGTTTATGGTCGAGATGACGCGCGCCAGCCTGGAGGCCATGCCGACCGGGTCGACCTCATCACCAGGCGCCGGCGACGAACGCCCGGCTCATGACGCGCCCAATGAGCGTGTGGATGCCTTCGACTTGCCACCCAAGGTCTATAGCATCATCCAGGCGCGCCTGGCCCAGCTTTCGCCGCCGGCGCGTGAGTTACTGGGTCTCGCTGCGGCCATCGGGCGTGCGTTTACGTTCGACCTGCTGACGCACGCCAGCGAGATGTCGGAATCGCTGCTCGTGCAGAGCCTGGATGAGCTTTGGCGGCGACGCATCGTCAATGAGAGCAAGACCGGGCCGAGCGATTATGCCTACGACTTTAGCCACGATCGGATCCGTGATGTCGCCTACGCCGAGATCTCCTCGATTCGCCGCCGCTTCCATCACCGCGCGGTGGCCAAAGCGTTGGTATCCGTCTATGCCGATCGCATCGATGAATGGAGCGCTGACGTTGCCTATCATTGCGAACAGTCGGGCAACGCGCCTCTGGCGGTGCAATACTATCGCCGCGCCGGTCAACGCGCGGCCGGGCAGTTCGTCCATCAAGATGCCATTCGCTACATGACGCGTGCGTTGGCGCTAGCGGAAGCAAGCGACCTGGCTACGCGGTACGATCTCCATGCGCTGCGCGCACACGTCCATTTCGTACGCGCTGACCGCGCGGCACAGGTCCAGGATTTGGATGCAATGATGGCCCTGGCCAAAGCTATGGATGAGGCGCCCAAATATGCCGACGTGTGGCTGCAACGGGCCGCTTTGGCCGAGGCGCAAGGCGCCTATGCCGAAGCAATCGGTTTTGTGGAGCAGGCGACACGTGTTGTGCAGGACGATGAGACAGCGCATCGGGACGTCGCCGCCGCCATCCAGCTTGGGTCGATCTATTGGAACCAGGGCGACTATCTGAAGGCCGATGCCAACTACCAGCGCGGATTGGCGCTGGCGCGGGCGGCAGGCGACCGCAACACCGAAGCCACAATCTTGCTCCATCTCGGTGCGTTGAATGCCTACTACGGCCCCTATGACACAACCAAAGCAATCGTTCATCAAGCGCTGGACGCGGCCCGCAGTCTCGGCAACGAGGAAGGCCAGGTCTGGGCCTCCAATCAACTGGGTTTCCTGATTGTCGAACAAGGCGATGACGACTATGAGGAAGCCGAGCACGCGTTGATAAATGGATTGCTTCTGGCGCGTAAGATCGGCCATCGCGCCTATATTGCGAAATTGTCGAACAATTTGGCCTTGTTGCATGATCGGTGCGGGCGACGCGGGCAGGGCTTGGCCTGTCTCAACGAATCGTTGGCGATTGCCACGGAGACCGGCTCGGCGCGCCACGAAGCGTTTGCCCAGAACTACCGCGGCGGTATTCTCCTGAATGAGATGGAATTGGATGCCGCGCATACCGCCTATGCGCAGGCACTCTCGCGCTTTCGTGCCATTGGCTATCGCAGGGCGAGGGCAAAACATTGAGCGAGATGGCCCTCCTTGCCCTCATGATGGGTGATCACGAGCAGGGACACCGCTATGCGGCAGATGCCTTGGAAATTGCCAAACAGATCGGCATTCAGCGCGATCAGGCCTATGCCCTGACTCGCTTGGGCTATGCGTCGGAAGGCATGGCCAACCTAACCGCAGCCGCCGAGGTTTATGAACAGGCCATAGCTATCTATCGCATGATGAATCAGCGCAGCCGCGGGCTGGAACCGGCCGCCGGCCTGGCGCGTATCGCCTACGCTCAGGGCGATCATACGCGAGCGTTGGCTGGGGTCGAGTCAATTATTGCCGCTGTCCAGCAGCGAGCGTTGGTCGCCACGATTGAAGCGGAATGGGTCTATCTCTCTTGCCTTCAGATTTCGCACGCGACTGACGACTCGACCCATGTTGCTGTGCTGACCCAGGCCAACCAGCTCTACGACGAGCGGTGCGCCATGCTGAGTGAAAATGGCGACCTAATCAGCCTAAAAACGCAGCTCCACACATTTTGCAACGCTTTTGAAACGCCCCTCGCTTTAGAGTGAACATCATCGTAGCAACTGCAAGGTACTCTTGAGGTTTACCGGATTATTCACAGAATCTGCGGCGCTTGTCCGCTTGGTCCAGATGGACTCTATGTCTTCTTGCCTGACTGCCGATTGTATTGAAGGGAGTAGGATCGCAATGGCGCCGGAATCTGACCAGACACATTGTAGATGCAGCGTGCGCAGATTGTCCTCCCGAGCAGATCGCAACGCCCCGGGCCCAAGCAGGCCGGCTTCTGTCAACAGCCGGCCTGCTTGGGCCCGGGGCGTTCTGATTAAACGGAGCTGTTAACACGCTCCCTGGCTTCGTCCTCTCTACCGCTTTTCCTCGTCACCATTGCTTGAGTTCGTCAGCACAATTGGCTATACTCCAAACAGCCAAATTCACATGAAGCATACCTAGTCTGAAGAGAAGCGCGGGCGAGGATGCCGGTTGCCGGTAGCGATTAGATGTTGTGACACTGCTTGAATTGCTCGATTGTGTCCGCTGCCAGTTGCGTACCGCCCGCTTCTTCAAAGGACTGGCGCAGGGCTGGCAGGCCGGCAGAGAGGTTGGGGTCAATCAGGACGTGCGTGGCAGCGTGCTGTAGCGTTTCCACGGTCAGTTGCGCGAGATCAAGGTAAAGGCCACACTGCAATTGCTCCAGACGTGCGGCGTTAATCGATTGCTCGATGGTGTTGGGCACCACGACCATTGGCACGCCAAAGGTAACGGCTTCGTTGATGCTGCTCATACCGCCATGGGTGATAAAAAGGTCGGCTTCCTGAAGAATCTGGAGTTGCGGCACGTACTGCGCCACGATGAAATTGGTGGGAATTTCCCCCAAATCCGCGGGGTCGACCGCCTTGCCAATCGACATGATGACAGCGTATTGGGGATCGGCAAAGGCCGCCATGCAAGCCTGAAAGAACTCGATGTTGGCCTTGTAGAGGGTACCCACAGCGATGTAAATGAGCTGCTGTCCGGGCCGCTTCTCGATCACCATGGGCGTTTCGGGCCGGCTGGTGTCAATGGTCGGGCCCACGAAGACGTAGGAACTGTCAAAGTGTTCTTCATAGGGCTGGAAGTAGCGGGTGAGGAAGGCAATATTCAACCCAGCGGAACTGGAGAGCACATTGATGTCGGCCGGCTTGCGCAGTTTGTGATCGACGACCATCTTGGTGGTCTCACGCCCCAGCGCCCGCCAGTAGCCCAGACCGGGCCGCACGCCGGTCACGGCTTTGCGAAAGATGCGCGGATCGTCCACGATCATGCGCCAGTAGAAGGGCATGTGGGGAAAGCTGGCAATGGCCGGGATCGCGTAGCGGCGACTGGCGATGTTTCCCCACGGTGCGCTCATGTCAAACATGAGATAGTCTGGCTGACCTTCGCCGACAGTCTCCAGTACCTCGGCCAACAGCATATTGGTCGACTCGGCCACCAGCGATCCCTGCAGCACCATGTGATTGTCATCTCTCGACTGCTGAAAGACTTCATGGTTCCGGTAGCGACCGTACTGGGCGCCGGTGGCCAGAATGCGTTCCTCGAACGCCGGGCCGGCAAAGTAGGTCACCTCATCGCCGCGTTGCACCAACTCGCGCACCAGCGGCAACGTCGGGTTGACATGTCCATGATAGGGAATGTTGAAGAACCATGCTTTGGCCATAAAACGGTCTGACTCCTGAATTATATCGATGTGATGTAGAGGGATCTTACCACAAAGCAGAGTCTTGAGCAGATGATTGGCCGCCGGTCGCTGCTGAATTCAGTCTGCTTTCATCCGGGGAAAGAATAAGAGCAGGGAGGTAGGTTTCGCGTGACAGAGCATCGGTTGGCACAGGTAACTGTTGGCGTGATCAATGGTGAAATGGACAGCGAACTCATGCGCGGCTTTGCGGAACGCTTGGAAGAGATCAATGCGCGCGCAATCGGGTCCGAGGAGGAAAATGAGTAACGAAACAGTGCAGCGTCTCGCTGCTTTCACGACGCAGCCGGCAGGGGGCAATCCGGCCGGCGTCTGGATTGGTGAAGCTTTGCCCGATCCGGAAACGATGCAGAGGATTGCTGCGGAAGTTGGCTTTTCGGAAACCGCGTTCCTCGCCCCGCGTGATGGCCTGCGCCGCACGATCCGCTATTTCAGCCCCGAGGCCGAAGTGCCGTTCTGCGGCCACGCCACCATCGCGGCCGGGGTGCTGTTGGGGATGCAGGAGGGCTACGGAACGTACCACTTAATAACCGTAGTTGGCGAAGTGCCTGTGACGGTGCAGCCCCATGCCGATGGGATTCAGGCGTCCCTCACGTCGGTTGAGCCGGCCCAGGCGGACGCGTCGGCTGCCTTGGTCACCAATGCATTGACCGCACTTGGCTGGCATCCTTCTGAACTGGATCCAACCATTCCGCCGGTCCGCGCCTTTGCAGGGGCCTGGCACCTGGTGCTGGCCGCGGCCACGCCGGCACGGCTGAATGACCTGGCCTACGATTTTGACGCGCTCAAAGCATTGATGCTGCGCGAGGAACTGACGACGCTGCAACTCATCTGGCGCGAACGTGATGATCTGTACCACGCCCGCAATCCCTTCCCGGTGGGCGGCATCGTTGAGGATCCGGCCACGGGCGCGGCCGCAGCCGCGCTCGGCGGCTATTTGCGCGACGCCGGGCTTGTGGCTGCGCCGGCCACGATCACCATCCGTCAGGGCGAAGCCATGGGGCGCCCGAGCCTGCTGACGGTTGATATTCCCCCCCGTGGAGGTATCGTGGTAAGCGGAACCGCAGTCCGGCTGTAACGGACCGGAATTCAACGCGGCCAAAGGCGTCGCGTCGATTGGGCTAACGCTGGGCATCCTGCTTTGGTTTACCGGCTTCATGACCACCGACGGCGAGTGGTTCCTGATGTGGCAATCGCAGATGAGGAATGGTCAGGCCGCTGCGTTCAGGCTGGCCGCCATTTTCGGCATCGTCCCCCTCTACATCAATCGGCCCGATGCACCCAACCATAGCGAATGATGAACGAAATGAACCAATCAATCCTTCACATTGCTCTCGTCGTGCGTGATTATGACGAAGCCATCGATTTTTATTGTCACAAGCTTCACTTCACGTTGGTCGAAGACAGCTATCAGCCCGAGCAGGACAAGCGCTGGGTCGTTGTCGCGCCGCCGGGATCAAGTGGCGCGACGCTGCTGTTGGCGCGTGCGGCGACGCCCGAACAGGAAGCGTTCATCGGGCGTCAAAGTGGCGGCCGCGTCTTTCTCTTTCTACGCACCGATGACTTCTGGCGCGACTACCATGAGATGCGCGAGGCGGGCATCCACTTTGTGCGTGAGCCGAAGGAAGCGCCCTATGGAACCGTTGCCGTCTTTGAAGACTTGTACGGAACTCTATGGGATCTGATTGAACTGAGTTGATCGTCTCTTGGATCCGGACAACACGTCGGTGACGCTGGCATCACTACAGAGATTGGCACACGCACTCGAAAAAGAGTTGCGGATCGAATTTGCTTGACACCAAGTCAGTCCCCGTATAAACCTAACCAAGTAGGGGACGGCTGCAAGCCAGAGTCAGCTAATTCTGGCTCGCAGCCGTCAACTTTCCTTCTAGCGCCTACATCGCCGCAAACTGCTTTTCCACTGCTTTATGATCGGCGCGCCAGCCGGCGTATACCTGGGTCGACATTGGGTCGGGGAAGATATCTTCCTCCTCCGCCTCGATGCCGGCCATCACCGATGCGGCAACAATTTCGGGACTAGTCTTGTTCATCTCCACACCGGCCAACATATCCGTATCAATCGCACCGGGGAAGACGCCATACACGTCAATACTCTTGTCGGCAACGCTTGCGCGCAGCGATTGCGTCATGGACCAAGCCGCCGCCTTGGAGACGTTGTAGGCCGACATGCCTGGCGCACTGACCATGGAGAGGAGCGTGAGCACGTTGACGATGGAGCCGCCACCATTTCCTTCAATGACGGGGACGAACGCCCGCGCCATGTTCAGCGGCCCGTAGAAATTTGTGTCCAACTGCGCGGCAATCGTGTCATTCGGTACGTCGAGGATGCCGCCGAACGCCAGGCTTCCGGCATTGTTGATCAGCATCGTGACGTCGGGCGCCTGGGCCGCCATGGCAGCGACCTGGTCGCTGTCGGTCACGTCCAACTGTAGCGGAACGATGCGGTCTGGAGCGCTGGCAACGAGTGGCGTCAGGCTCTCTATATCGCGCGCCGCGGCATAGACCTTGGCTGCCCCATTCTGTACCAACGCTTCGACCAGTGCACGACCGATACCCCGATTTGCGCCAGTGACCAGTACGGTTGAGTCTTGAATCTTCATGCAAATTTCCTTTTTGTAAATCACCAGGCTCTTGCCTGCACAGAAGAGATCACGGCTGCTCATTCGTTGCGTGACGAGGGCGGCACACAAACCCTGGAACCGGTGGAGGTGAGTGCCTCCCGAACGCTGACGAGTATAATCGATGCGTTGTCGGCAATAAAGAGGTAATTGTGCATTGCTCTCGTGCGTAAATGACATTAATCAATTAGAATCTATGAAATGTATCGAGGCGGGTTCTGCCCCCGCGACCTTGTACGGGGCGGTGATGCTCAAGAACGACAAACGTTGGGTCACGGAAATTGGCTCGCGAGTTGGACATGGATATGGAGGTGAAGCATATGGATCTGTCGGTCTTGCAGACATTTGTGGAAGTAATGCGCCACGGCAGTTTTGCTGCGGTGGCGCGCGATCGCAACATCGACCCATCGGCGGTCTCCCGGTCGATCGCCGGGTTGGAGAAGGAACTGGGCGTGCGTCTCTTTCAACGTACGACGCGGCAATTGTCACCCACGGAAGAAGGCGCAGCCTATTTCGAACGCATTGCCCCCCTTGTCGAGGAGATTGAACAGGCCAACGATGTGGCCGCAGACCTGTCCGGACAGCCCCGGGGAGAACTACGGGTGACTGCCTCTGTCGCTTATGGCATGAAGCGGATTGTGCCCCTGATGCCTCGTTTCGCAGACGCCTATCCGGATCTTACGATCGATTTACTCCTAACCGATGCGGTGGTTGACCTGGTGACCGAGCGCGTCGATCTGGCCGTGCGTCTGGGCATCTTGCCGGACTCTACGCTCATTGCCCAACGCCTCGTCACGGTGCACTATCGGGTCTGCGCCAGCCCTGCCTATCTGAAGGCCTACGGTTCCCCGACAGAACCGGGTGACATTGTCCACCACAACTGCCTGCGCTTTCCCCTGCCGGGTTTTCGAACACGGTGGATTTTCCGCGATGGCGATGGCGTAATCACGGAAGCGCCGGTGCAAGGTCGGACCTTGATTTCGAATGCCCTTGCGCTACAGGCTTGCGCGATCAACGGGATGGGACTCGTCCTCCTGCCCAACTGGCTGGTCGACGACGAGATCCAGACCGGTCGATTGATTCATGTACTGCCCGAATATGAGGTGGCAGCGAATGATTTTGACAGCGCGGTGTGGCTCGTCTACCCGTCTCGTGCCTACGTACCGCTTAAGGTGCGCCACTTTATCGATTACTTGAAACAGGCGAGCACGGCACAATGAGATGGGGCAATCGAGCGCAATCCTGGAGGAGGTTCAACACCGCTGAGGTTTGGTTCGTCTGGCGGTCTACTCAGTCGCGCACTGCGGGCCAAGCCATGCGCGACTGACAACGGTCCCCCAAGATAGGGGTCAGGAGGCTGAATAGCGTGCCAACCGAATAGTCGGGCCATTTACGTCGTTGTGTACTACCCCGGTTCTGTACCTACTCCCGCCCACAATCTTTCGTCCAGCGCCAAAAAATCCTCCAGTAAGTTGAAGTGATCGCGCCCGTCCAGCGCAACGACATCAGCCACGATATCGGCCCAGCCCGACGCGCCGGCGAGGACGGCCATTTGGCGATGGAACTCGCTGCTTTCGCGTGCGCCGGCCGCCAGCACCAGCGGCGCGTCCACGCGCGGCATGAGCCGGGCCGGGCTCCACGCCAGGACGTCATCCGCTGTCAGGCCCAGTATGTCGTTCATCTCGCACTGACGGATCGGGTCGAGATCGAAGAGGCCGCTCAGCGCAATGCCGCCACGGAAGAGGCTGGGCGCAACGCCATGCTGCGCCCAATCCACGGTGAACATGGCTGCGGCCAGGTGCCCGCCGGCGCTGTGGCCGGTTATGATGATTGCATCACAGCCGTCGCTATACTCGCCGGCATGGCGAGCCAGCCAGGCGATGGCCTGCGCACACTCGTCGATGATCGTACCGATCGTCACGTCGGGACAGAGACGGTAGGAGGGGAGCGCCACGTTGTAGCCGGCCGCGGTGAGCGGCGGCGCGATGAAGCTGGAAGCGGAGCCATGCATGGCTCTCCAGTAGCCGCCGTGGATGAAGACAACCCATTTCCTGGAGCCCGATGCGGGAAAGAGATCGATCACCTCTCGCTCGTGCACGCCGTAGGACAGATCGAGTAGACAGGGAGCACTGTCGCGCGCAGCCTCTGACCAGGCCGGCCACTGCTGCTGGAGGAGGTCGTCGACCCATTCATCCGCCAGGCCGCGGCGCGTGTTGTACTGCTCGGTATACCAGCGATTGTGGGTAGGCGATGGTTGTCTGCTCATGGTTAGCCTTGGATCATCGTTAACGTTCGATCAGCGTGTGGCGGTTGGCCCCGTGTCATCGGGCAAAGCGCTGCTCCTGCCACGGGTCGGCCACGTTGTGATAACCGGCCTCTTCCCAGAAGCCCAGGCGATCCTCGGCGACAAATTCAAGCCCGCGCAGCCATTTGCCCCCTTTCCAAAGGTAGGCCGTGTCGCGCGCCAAGTCGTGAGGCGTCACGCCAATCACCATGCGCAGCGGGTAGCCGTGGTCGGGGTCCAACGGCTTGCCGTCGTAGTGGGTGGCCAGCAGCATGTTGTCGGACAAGGCCAGCGCCAATGTCGTGTTGGTGGTATAGCCCTGTTCGCAGTGCTGGATGACGTATTGCGCCTCGGGCTTGAGCTGGATAAAGCCCTCCTCCACCAGCGTGCGCAGCGAGACGCCCTCCCAAACTGTGTCGAACATGGACCAGCGCGTCACGCAATGGAGATCCAGCGTCAATTGCGTGCGTGGCAGCTGATTGAACGCTTGCCAAGTCCAGGATCGTTCTTCCTCCACCTCGCCCCACACGCTGAAGGACCACGCTGCCAGGTCCGTCTTTGGCACCGATCCGATGTGAAGGACCGGAAATCGTCGCGTCAAAGACTGACCGGGCGGCAGCCGCTTGGCCGCACGGATCGCTTGCTCACGTTTTTGTCGCGGGGTCAGAATCTCGTTGGGCATCTTTTTTCCTTTTCATACAATTGTAGAAATTGGCCATGAACTCGATAGCCGGAATGGCCGCGAGGAATTGTGGCGCTGATTGTCGCATCAATGCGGCGCAATGCCAAAGCGCTATCATGGCTGAGCGGGACCCTGCTGCGCACAACGATGCGGCGATCATCCCGAAACGCCGGCGATCTGGTAAGATTGCACCCTGAAAGGACGAGAAGGTAGACATGGACTTTGATCTGAAACGATTACTGAGGAAGGGCAACTTTTGCGATGATTGTGACTAGTCTGCGTGAAGCCAATGTCGATAAGATCCGCGAGGATCTTGATTATATCCTGGATTGTCTTCAAGAAGTGCTGGACGAGCTTGGCGAAACTGAGTTAGCCCGCCGGCTACTCTGGCGCAATGGTGAGAAGTCGCCTGTACGTGTTCAACAGCCGCGGCGTACGGCTCAGGCTTACTCCATGGCCTTTCAGCTCCTCAACATGGTGGAGGAAAACGCGGCGGTGCAGATGCGGCGCCAGCTTGAAAACGAAGGCAAGTTGGAAGAGGTCTCGGGCCTCTGGCCCCAAAACCTGCACCGACTCCAGGCCCTCGGCCTGACCGATGTGCAAATTGCCGACCAACTGAATCTCATGCGTGTCGAACCCGTTCTGACCGCACACCCGACCGAGGCCAAACGCGCCACGGTCCTCGAGATCCACCGTCGCATCTATCAGCTCTTGGTTCAGCGCGAGAATCCTATCTGGACTGACTCCGAGCAGCGTGAGATTCGCACACGGGTTAAAGTCGAACTGGAACGCCTCTGGCGGACAGGGGAAATCTATCTGGAAAAGCCCGACATCGCGTCAGAGCGACGCAATGTGATCTACTACCTGCGCAACGTCTTTCCGCCGGTGCTGCCGGAGCTGGACCGGCGCCTGCGCAACGCCTGGCAAGATGCCGGCTTTGATCCGGCGCTGCTCACCGACCCGACCCGCCTGCCCCGCCTCAGCTTTGGCAACTGGGTTGGCGGTGATCGGGACGGACACCCGTTTGTCACTGCGTCGGTTACGGACGAGACGCTGCGCGAGCTGCGTGCTGCCGCGCTGGATTTGCTCCGCCAGCATCTCGTCGAGCTGACCATCCGCCTGAGTCTCTCCGAATATCTACAGACGCCGCCGGCCGCTTTCCTGGCGTGGATTGATGAAACCGCGCTGACCTTGGGCGCATCAGGAAATCGTGCGCTGGCGCGCAACGTAGACGAGCCGTGGCGCCAGGCTGTCAATCTCATGTTGGCCCGTTTGCCCGAAGCGGAGATCGACCCAGCAGCTGGCGGCACAAGCGCCTATACGAGTGCGGCCGAACTTGCACATGATTTACGCTTTCTGCGCCAGTCGCTCATCGACGTGGGCGCAACGCGCATTGCGCACATGGATCTCGACCCGGTCCTGCGCGTCGTGCAGAGCTTTGGCTTCCATCTGGCCGCGCTCGACATCCGCCAGAATAGCCGCTTTCACGAGCTGGCCCTGGCGCAACTAATGACCGCAGCGGGCCTGGATGGCGACGAGTTCTTGCAGCGGGATGAGGCGCAACGATTAGCCTTCCTTAACCAGGAACTGCGCTCGCCGCGACCCTTTACCCGTCCCGATCAGCCAATCGGGCCTGAGGCGGACGCGGTGCTGGGCGCCTATCGGACAGTGGTCGAACATATGCAGCAATATGGCGCCGACGGATTGGGTGCGCTCATCGTCAGCATGACGCGTAGCCTGTCTGACCTGCTCGTCGTCTACGTGCTGGCGCGCGAAGTGGGGCTGGCGCGCCAGAGCGAAGACGGTCTGGTCTGCGCGCTGCCGGTGACGCCTCTCTTTGAAACGATTGACGATCTCCAGCGTGCGCCGGCGATCCTGGATAGTTTTCTGGCCCATCCAGTCACCCAGCGCAGCTTGCGCCAACGCCAGGCCGCGCTGGGGCTGCCCGTGCCCGAGCAGCAGGTGATGATCGGCTACAGCGACAGCAACAAGGACGGCGGCATCTTTGCCAGCCTCTGGGGCCTCTATCGCGCCCAGGACGCCCTGGCCGAGATCGGGCGCAGTCATGGCGTGCGCGTGCGCTACTTTCACGGTCGGGGCGGCACGATCAGCCGTGGCGCAGGGCCTACGCATCGGTTCATCAATGCGCTGCCTCACTCCTCGCTTGAGGGCGATCTGCGTGTGACCGAGCAGGGCGAATCAATCGCCCAGAAGTATGCCAATCGCCTCAATGCCGCCTACAATCTGGAACTGCTCATGGCGGGCGTCACCGGCTCCACGCTGCGCCACTGGCACAGCGACAAGCCGGTCCATCCGCTGGAGCCGGCCATGGATCAACTGGCGACAACGAGCCGCACCGCCTATGAGACGCTTCTCTACACGGATGGTTTCGTGTCATTCTTCCGCCAGGCCACGCCGATTGACGCCATCGAGGCCAGCCGCATCGGTTCGCGTCCGGCGCGCCGGACTGGCCAGCAGACCATCGCCGACCTGCGTGCAATTCCCTGGGTCTTCAGCTGGGGCCAGGCCCGCTTCTACCTGTCGGGCTGGTATGGCGTGGGCGCGGCGCTGGCCACATTGCAGGAACAGGACCCGGCGACGTTTGAAGCAGTGCGCGAGCAGAATTTCATCTGGTCGCCTCTGCATTACATCATTAGCAATGCCGCGACGAGCATCGCGACCGCCGACTTGGACATCATGCACGCCTACGCAGCGCTGGTCGAGGATGCTGACACGCGCGTGCGTGTGATGACTCTGGTGGAGGAGGAGTATCTACGCACGCGACGCATGCTGGAGGAGATCTACGGCGGTTCCTTGGTCGAAAAGCGGCCCAACGTGAATCAGTTGCTTGCACTGCGCCAGGACGGTCTGCGCATCTTGCATCAACAGCAGATCGAGCTATTGCGAGATTGGCGGGCTGCGTCCGGCACGGAGAAAGATGCGGTTCTGCCGCAGCTTCTGTTGACGGTCAACGCCATTGCCGGCGGGCTGCGCACGACTGGCTAGCAGCTTGCCCATCGCTGCGCTCGACACGGAGATCCGTTTGCACGGAGGCACATCCGCCGAAACCATGTGGAACTACCATGGACGCTGACCTAGATCTGCCCAAGGACTTTGTGGCGACCATAACGGCCACCTTCGATGACGGCGCCGCCTGGCTGCGTACGTTGCCGGCGCGCCTGGCCGACTGCGCGCAACGCTATGAGTTGACAATCGGCGAACCTTTCAGTCTCTCCTATAACTACGTGACGGCAGCCACCCGTGCGGACGGTCGCCCCGTCGTCCTGAAGCTGGGCGTGCCCAACCCGGAGTTGGCAACGGAAATTCTGGCGCTGCAACGCTATGGCGGGTCGGGTGTAGTCGAGCTGCTTGCGGCGGACGCTGATCGGGGCGTCTTGCTGCTGGAGCGACTGCTGCCCGGCGAGATGCTGACGACGCTCGGGGACGATGTCGCGGCCACGGCGATTGCGGCAACGCTCATGCGCCGGCTCTGGCAGCCGGTGGAGGCGGACCATCCCTTTCACACCGTCGCCGACTGGGGTCAGCGTGGTATGCGCGAATTACGCGCCCAGTTTGACGGCGGTACCGGCCCCTTCGATCCCACGCTGGTCGCTTTGGCTGAGGAATGCTTTGTTGCTGCTGCGGATTCGGCGGATCACGTCTTGCTGCACGGCGATCTGCACCACGAAAACGTACTCTCCGCCCTTCGCGAACCGTGGATTGTCATCGATCCCAAGGGCGTCGTCGGGCCACGCGGATACGAATGCGGCACATACTTGCGCAACCATCTGCTGACGAAACCCGATCCGGTCCGGGTGAACGCACGCCGCGTGACCCAACTGGCTGAAATCCTCGGGCTCACTCGCGCGGAGGTGCTTCGTTGGGGCGTAGCACACAATGTGCTCTCGGCCTGGTGGAGCTATGACGGCGGCGAGATCGCCGGCTCTGATGCCCTGCTCTGTGCTGCGTTCTGCGCTCAGGAGTTGGACGTAGATGATTAGGTAGGCACGCCGCAGTCAGCCCCTGACATGCAAGATTGGGGAAGCTATGCTCGCTTTGTATTGCCTTGCGGGACGTCCCCGACCGTTGTGAGGGTGCATGGTATACTGCTCACGACCTGAAACGCCCTGCGCCATGAGTGGCTGGACCCTACGGCAAGTGGATACAACCTGTGGAGGAGTTGGCATGACGAAAACCTACTTTGAACCAACCCAGGAATCCGGCGCCGCGCTCTTTCGCCGCGGCATCGCCGGTGAAGTTGTGATGCTCAACCTGCTGCGTTTTCGGGAAGTCGCTGACTACGCGGCGACGCCTGAGCTGGCCCCGCCCGAGCCGATTTCAGGTCGGCAAGCGTATCAGAAATACATCGACTGCACATTGCCCTATTTGCACGAAAGCGGCGGCGAACTGCTCTTCCTTGGCGAAGGCGGCGCCTACTTGATTGGCCCCCCGGACGAAAGGTGGGATCTGGTTATGCTCGTTCGCCAGCGTTCACTCCAGGACTTCATGGCCTTTGCCGAGCACGAGGCCTATCTGGCCGGGCTCGGCCACCGCACGGCCGCATTGGCCGACTCGCGCCTGCTGCCGTTGGAAGAGTACCGAGAGGAGAAGATTTTGTGACGATCGAAATTCGCGTGTTGGGCCCAAATGACGGCCCAGTCTTACGCAACGTTGCGCCCGACGTTTTCGACAACCCGGTCGATCCCGGCCACGCCGCCGAGTTCCTGGCCGATCCGCGCCACCACATCGTCGTGGCGCTGGATGGTGAGCGGGTCGTGGGCATGGCGTCAGCGGTTGACTACGTGCATCCCGACAAGCCTGTTGAGCTGTGGATCAATGAAGTAGGCGTCGACGATTCCTATCACCGTCAGGGCATTGGGCGGCGCTTGATGACGGCGCTCTTCGACTTAGGGCGCGAGCTCGGCTGTACCGTCGCTTGGGTCGGCACCGAGGCCGATAACGAGGCTGCGCGCGGCCTCTATGCTGCCGTCGACGGGACCGAAGATGTCGGCGTCTACTTCACGTTTGATCTTGGCAGGAACAGCGAAGCCGATGCCTAACGTTGCGATTCAAGTCGGTCTGCCGGAAGCACTCCGCAGCGACGCCGCCAGACTGTATGACGAAGCGTTTGGCGCCAAACTTGCCGTCGCCGTCCGCGCCGACCAGGAACGCCTGGCGCTGATCGAAGGCGGGCTGATGCCGGCTTTTGCAATCGTTGCGCTACACGGACAAGAGCTGGCCGGCATTGCGGGCTTCCACACGTCCGCCGGCTCCCTCACCGGCGGCATCGACTACAGCGACTTGATCCACCGGCTTGGGCCCTTGCAGGGGAACTGGGCCGCGGTCATCTTTGCCCTCTATGAACGCAAGCCCGCTCCAGGCGACCTACTCATGGACGGCATCGCCGTCAGCAGCGCCTTTCGCGGCCAAGGAATCGGCGGCCGGCTGCTAGATACGCTCTTTGACTATGGACGGACGCAAGGCTTTGAGCGAGTACGCCTGGATGTGATCGACATCAACCCGCGCGCCAAGGCGCTCTATGAACGGAAGGGCTTTGTCGCCGTCAAGACAGAGACCTTTCCCTATTTGCGCTGGCTGCTTGGCTTTGGCGGCGTGACAACCATGGAAAAGACGCTTGATCCACAAAAAGAGTGAAGAGGGAGTCGAATGCTGCACGCAACCGGTGAATTTGAAGTCAACCCTGTCACAGATTTACGCAACGATTCATGCCGACAATGCACCGTCAATTCACGTCGCGCAGAAGTTGGGCATGCGCCTGGCGCGCCACATCGTTGACGAGGACGGCGATCCGGTCGACTACTACGTTATCCAGCGGGCAGGGTCCTAGAGCAAGGTCCTAGAGCAAGGCAGGATCGCTCTGGACTTGCCGGCGTGAAACGCGAGACGTGATGCGTGATAGCGTACGGCTCAGCTACCATCACGCATCACGTTTTACGCGTTTCGCCCCATCAACCTCACAGCCGATACGCCTCTTTCGCCAGCGAATAGGCCAGCGCGTGCGCCATCGCCTGCGCATCCTCTTCATCGATCATGTGCATAACGACCAGGCCGGCCAGCCAGTTGGCGACGGCACGGCGCCATAGGTCATGACGTGCCGGAATGGACGGGTAGGCCCGGGTGTCATCGTTGAAGCCCACCGTGTTGTAGATGCCCGCGGTCTCCATCACCTGATCGAAGAAGTGGCTGATGCCGTTCCAGCTGTCATAGAACCACCAGGGCGGCCCCAGCTTCAGCGCAGGATAGTGGCCGGCCAGCGGCGCCAGCTCGCGGCCATAGGTCGTCTCGTCCAAGTTAAAGAGAATCAGCGTCAGCTGCGGGTCATTGCCATACTCGGCCAGCAGCGGGCGGATGCTGCGCGTGAACTCCACCTGCAGCGGAATGTCCGCGCCCATATCCTTGCCATACTGCGCCTGAATCAGCGGGTTGTGACCCCGGAAGGAACCGACGTGTACCTGCATGACCAGGCCATCCTCCACGCTCATGCGCGCCATCTCCATGAGCATGTGGCCGGTAAAGCGCTGAGCATCTTCGGTCGAGGCCTTGCCCCACAGCGCACGCTGGAAGATCGCGTCGGCATCAGCCGCGCTCAGCGCAGCCGTGTAGGCGCTCTCCGCGGCATGATCGGTGGCGGCCGCGCCCATGGACTTGAAGAAGGCGCGCCGATTTTCCAGCGCCTCGATGTAGGTTGCATAGTCGCTCACGTCGAGGCCAGAGCGTTCACTCAGCGCATCGATGCTCGCGCGCCAGGCCGGCGCGTTGATGTTAACGACATCATCGGGCCGGAAGGTGGGACGGATGACGCCCGACCAGCCGGACGCACGGATGGCCTGGTGATAGGCCAGGGGATCGGTGGCCGCGTCCGTGGTGCAAAGGACCTCGATGTTGAATTGCTCGTAGAGCGCGCGCGGCGTGAACGCAGGCGATTCGAGCTTGGCCGCAATCTGGTCGTAGATTCCCTGCGCCGTTTCGCCCGTCAGCTTCGTGGTCACGCCGAAGACGTTGTAGAGCTCGTCCGTGAGCCAAACGCCGGTGGGCGTGCCGCGAAAGAGGTAGAAATGGTCGGCAAAGCGCTGCCAGATCTCGCGTGGATCTTGCTCAACTTCGCCGCCTTCGAGCCGGGGAATGCCCAGGCTCTCCAGCGAAATTCCCTGAGAGTAGAGCATGCGAAAGATATAGTGGTCGGGCACAATCAGCAGTTCGGCCGGGTTGCCAAAGGTGTAATTCGGATCGGCGAAGAGACGCGGGTCCACGTGGCCATGGGGGCAGATCAGCGGCAGATCCTTGATGGCCTGATAAAGGTCGATGGCCGTACGCTTGCGATTGGCGTCCGGTCCAAAGTAGCGATCGTCACGCAGCTCGATTTTTCCGTAACCGTCAGTCATTTAGAATGCTCCAAGTTTTTTTTGAGCGGATCGATGGCATAGCGGCATGGAACGCGGATGACGCGGATTGGGCGGATTCTTGCAGATTTTCTACACCCACAAGCCTGAACAAAACCTCATCGTCTGATTATGCGCTCAGCCCACAAGTAAATCCGCCAAAATCCGCTGCATCCGCTCAATCCGCGTTCCATCCTTCCATCCCGCGAAGATCTACAAAATCTGTGCTGCGGCCTCGGCGTCCAAATAGAGGCGCACGTTGGGCTTGCGACGCAGGATCGATGACGGACATGCCTCGGTGATGGGGCCGGTCAGCGCGGCCTTGACCGCATCTGCTTTGCGCGCTTCGGGCACAATGCAGAGCGCGCGCGTTGCCGCCAGCAGGGCCGGGATCGTCAGCGTGATGGCATGGGTCGGCACTTCATCCATGCCGCTGAAGTGACCTTCGCCCACCTGCTGCTGCCGCGAAACGTCATCCAGGCGGACTACCTTCACCCAGACGGGATCATCGAATTCGGCGAAGGGCGGATCGTTAAAGGCGATGTGGCCATTCTCGCCGATGCCCATGGCGCAGAAGTCAGCCGGATGCTCGTGGAGCAACGCGGCATAGTCACTGCAATTGGCCTCGAGCTGCCCTGACTGGGCCGCTACAGGATAGAACGCAGCCGGTGTGATGTAGTCAAGAAAGTGGCGCTGGAGGAAGAGTGGAAAGCTGGCGGGATGGTCGGGCGGCAGGTCGATGTATTCGTCCATGTGGAAGATGACCACCTTGGACCAGTCAACGTTGTCGATTTCGCGCAGCGCCTCAAGAAAGGTCAATTGCGAATTGCCGGTAGCGATGATAATGCTCGCTTTGCCCTTGGTCGCAATCGCGTCGCGGATTACCGTGGCAGCCTCCTGCGCAGCGGCTTGGCCCATGGCCTGGTTGGTTTGGAAGACGCTAACCGGCAGTTCTTCTACCGTCGTTTCGTAAATAGGGCGATCTGTCATGGAAGTGTGGCTCCTTAATTGGGTTGTGAATGCTTCTGTTCTATCCAGTGGCCGCCGATCAGGACGCGCCAGGCGTTGAAGTCGGCGTCGAAGATGGCCAGATCTGCGTCCTTGCCTGAGGCAATGCTGCCCTTGCGATCATCCACGCCGATTACGCGTGCCGGCGTCAAGGAAGCCATGCGCACCGCCTCGACCAGGGGCACGCCGACTTTGTTGATGACGATGGGGATCATCTGGTTGACAAACGTGGTGCTGCCTGCGAAGGCCGTGTGATCAAAGAGCATGCCCACGCCGTCGTGCACTTCATACTCAAGCTCGCCCATGCGGAAGCGCGCGCCTTGCGCCAGCCCCGCACCGCTGGTGGCGTCAGAGATGATGCAAAGCCGGTCCGGGCCGATGCTGCGGTAGGCCAGCTTCATCAACGTGGGCGGCAGGTGCTTGTTGTCGGCGATCATTTCGACGGTCAGGCGTTCGTCGGTGAGCGAAACTTCGAGCAGACCCGGCTTGCGCCAGGGGCCTTCGCGCACGGTGCTGGACTGGGCGCTCCAGATGTGGATCATGTGGCTCAGGCCAGCGTCGATTAGCGGCGCGACTTCCTCTTCCTTGGCCGAGCTGTGGCCTGCCGCAGCCACGATGTCCAGGTCGACCAGCCGCGCCGTAAGCGCCGGCGCGCCGGGCAACTCCGGCGCAAAGGTAAAGATGCGGATGATGTCGTGATGGGCCAGAAGCTGCTCGACCGTGCCGTCGTCTGGATTGCGGATGTTGGCTGGATCCTGCGCCCCGGCCTGCGCCAGATTGAAGTAGGGTCCTTCGACGTGCATGCCCAGCACCTGCGCGCCTTGACGCGGCCCGGCCATCCACTCACGGCCAAATGCCAGGCAATCAACCAGATCGGCGATAGGCGCGGTGGCCGTAGTCGCCAGCAGCGCGGTGACGCCGCGCCGTGCGTTCTCCCGGGTGATCGTCTCAAAGGCGGCGGCAGTCGGTTCGTTGAAGGTATGGCCGCGCGCGCCGTGGATGTGGATATCGATCAGCCCGGGCGTGATCAAGCGACCCGAAACGTCGATCCACTCGCCGTCGCTGCCCGCTTCGTCCACTGCTGCGATCGCCGCAATCTTGCCGTCTTCAATGATCACGGCGCGACCTTCAACGATGGCGTCGGGCAAGACGATCCTGCCATTGTGGAGTATTTTGCGTCCCTCTCTCATTGCGCCTCCTCTAACCGCCTGCTTCCGGCCCCACCGGGGCGAAGCGGAACATGCCATACTGGGCCTGGGTCATGTTGTCGTCGCCCGTCTCGCGCATGATCTCCCACATGCGGGCGGCCATGGCGTCGAGCATCGGTTGCTGCGCAGGATTGGCAGCGAGGTTGCGCAGCTCGTGGGGGTCAGCATCCAGGTCATAGAGCTCGTCCTCGTCGAAGCCGTTGAAGACATACTTCATCTGCTCCTGCCAGAGGATGCGCTGGGTGTAGAAAAAGCGCTGCCCGTGACATTCGGCAAAGGCTTCTGATGCCCAGTCCATCTGTTCCGGGGACGCATCGGGTTCGAGCAACGCCTGGAACGAACGCCCCTGGCACGGAAATTCGTCGCCGCTGGTGAGCGAAAGCAGGGTCGATCCCAGCCCCAGAAGGCTGACGATCTGAGCGTTCGTGCGTCCACGCGCGATGCCCGGCCCCCGTATGATCAGCGGCACCCGATAGGCCTCTTCAAAAGCCGGTATGCCCTTGAGCAGGAGCCGGTGCGCGCCCAAATAGTCGCCATGGTCTGAGGTGTAGACGACGATGGTGTTTTCGGCCATGCCCAATTCGTCCAGCGTGGCCAGGATGCGCCCGACCTGGTCATCCAACATGGCGCAGTTGGCGTAATAGCAGGCGGAGGCGTCGGCGAAGTCGGGCCATTCGAGGGAGCGCCAAGCGCGCTGGATCCGCCGGTAGATGCCCGGCCGGTCATGCAGCTCATCTTCGAAGCTAGGCGGCGGCAAGATCGCGTCCCGGTCGATGCGGTCGAAGTGATCGCGCAAAGCGATGTATGGATCGTGGGGCGCTTCCGTGCTCAGGCAGAGCAGCCACGGTTGCTCCGGCGCTGCCGCTGCTTCGTGTAGAAAGTTGATGCCGTCCGAGTAGAGCCGGTACTCCGCCATACGCTCGACGGGTTGGTCGACCACGCCGCTGACCAAAAAGTCGCCATACCCCGGTTGACGCACGCTGATGCGATGGTCCATGGGACCTGCGACGCTGACCAGCCCCTTGAGCTGCTGATAGCCCTCCACGGCGTAGGTGTCAAAGCCAAAATTCTCCAACCGGTTGCTGCGCTCGATATGCCATTTGCCAAAGTAACCCGTCCGGTAGCCTGCCTGTTGCAGCAGACGCGGCCAAAAGGGCAGATCCGGCAGAAGCCTGGCCCGGAAGTCTGGCACGGTATGGGTGCAATCGACCATGCCGTGGGCATGGGGGAGCAGTCCCGTCATGAGGCTGGCGCGTGTCGGCGAGCAGATGGGGTTAGGCGCGTAGCAGCGTTCGAACCGTGTGCCGCCGGCGGCCAGGCCGTCGAGGTTGGGCGTTGGGCAGGGCGTGCCCGGTGCGACCGTGTCCGCGCGCTGCTGGTCGCTCATGAGGAAGAGCAGATTAGGCGGACGCATGGTCGTCACTTTCGTGCGTATGTTGGCTGAGCCGCCCGAGCACCTCAATCGCGTGGATGAGCGCTCGGGGCAGATGGAAGGGGTCCTTGACGGGCAGGGCGACGGTCTGGGTGAAGGGATTGCCCTGACGATCCAGCTTTTGCGTCCACTCGCCATAGTGGGGCACGGGATAGTGGCGGAAGGCATAGTCGTGGACCCGTGCATACCAGTCCAGCGTCCATGACTCGCCGGCCTGCTCATAGGCCAGCAGCAGCGCATAGAGCGCCTCCGTTTGGGGCCACCACAGCTTGCTCTCGGCAAAGGGCCACCAGGGCGCATCACCTGCGGCATCCGTCGCCAGCAAGATGCCGCCAAAGTCTTGGTCCCACCCAAGCTCCATGTGCCAGCGGATCACCTCTACCGCCTGACGGATTCGCGACTCGTGCTGCCAGTGTTGGAAGATGTGAATCAGAAACCACATGGACTCGATGGCGTGACCGGGTACGATCGCCCGACCTTGGGGCGAGTCGATCGTCGTGTTGTCAAGGTGAATATATTCCAGCAGAAGCTGCTGGTCCGGCTGCACAAAGTTGTCGAGGATATCCTCGGCCAGCCGCAAGCCCGCCGTCAGAATCGTTTCGTCGTTGAGCAGCAATCCCAACTCGTGGAAGGTCAGCGAAAAAATCATGGCGACGCCGTGGGATTTTGTGCCCGGCGGCAGGGGATAGGGCGCAGTTGCGTAGGAGCCGGGCTCAGCCAGGCGCGCCTGTACGTTGGCATAGCTCTCCAGCGCCAACTCGATGGCCGCCCGGTCGTTTGTGGCTCGCGCGTACTCCGTCAGCCCGTAGATGGCGAAGCCGTCGGCGTAGATGCTGGTCGCTCCCTCCAGCACCTGTCCGTTTTGATCCACGGCAAAGACCCAACGTCCCTCCGCATCGCGACCATGGGCTTCGATAAAGTCATAGATCTGGCGCGCGGCCTCAATCCACTCCGCCCGCGGCTCGATGCGGTTGTAGAGCGCAGAGAAGGTCCAGAGGGCGCGCAGTTGAGACCACATGTATTTGTCGGTGGAGAGCACATCGCCCTGATCGGAGATGCAGGTGAGGATGCCGCCATGACGTTGATCGAGCGCGTGCTCGAGCCAGAAGGGGACGACCCGTTCCAGCAGTTCGGCGCGATAGATGGCCAGCAGATCGGCAAAGCGGACGTCGACCCTCATGCGCGCCCCAACATCTGGTCCATGACCCAGTCGGTGCGTGCGCCGCTTGCGCCCGTGCTGGGGCACTGGTCAACGCCCATCAGTTCGTCGACGATGGTTTGGATGAGCGGCTGTTGGATGTGTAGCGGGTTGTCGATGGCAAAGCGAGTCTCACCCTCGGCGGTGGTCAGGGCGACCGGCTCGTTTCCAAAGGTGGAGAAGCTGATGCGACCCCGCTCGCCCACGATGTCGGTGCGGTCGACCTCTTCAAAGGTCGTGAAGCACCAGATGCCCGTGCCCTGTACGCCGGAGGCAAAGGCAAAGGCGCTGCTCACGATGTCTTCGGCCGGGAAGAGGCCGGCCTGGTTGCCTGCCAGGCCCTTCACGTCGACAATTGGACCGAGCGCAAAATCGAGAAAATCCAGTTGATGGGCGGCGAGATCGACGAAGCGACCGCCGCCGGCAATCTCCGGGATCACGCGCCAGGGCAAATTGGCCGGATCAAGTTCATCGGGGCGGATGGTTTGATGAAAGGTGATCTGCACGAAGCGCACAGCGCCGATCGCGCCATCGTCTAGCAGCTCTTTGATCTTGAGAAAGCGGGGCAGCGCACGCCGGTAGTAGGCCACGAAGAGGGGAACGCCGGCCTGGCCGCAGGCATCGATCATCTCCTGGCATTCGGCGAAGTTGAGCGCCATGGGCTTCTCGACGTAGACGGGCTTGCCGGTCTGCGCGGCCCGGAGCACATACGGTTTATGCGCGGAGGGCGGCGTCGCGACGTAGATCGCAGTGACGTTCGGATCGTTGATCAGCGCATCGGCGTCGTCATACCAGGCCGGCACGCCATGCCGCTGCGCGTAGTCACGCGCCAGATCGCCATTGCGTCGCATGACCGCGACCAGATTCGAGTTGCGCGCCTTCTGAAAGCCAGGCCCGCTCTTGACCTCAGTCACGTTGCCGCAGCCGATAATGCCCCAATTCACTTGCTCCATCACTACCCCAATCATCAAAGTTTGGTTGATATGTCTAATCTCTCGCCCAGTCCGCACGCCCTCGTGCGGCTGGAGGTCGTCCCGCATGGCGCTTTGCGCCCACAAGCGAGGGTCGGGGCGTTACATTTTACCCGGCATTGAGCGCCGCGGACCAGGCCTCCGCCTCGCCCCAGCTGCGCGCGATACGCTTGTGAACGACGCCGGTCGTGATGTCGTCAAATTCCGGCGGCAGGTCGCCGTCCCAGAGCAGGCAGATCTTGTGCGGGACGGCCGCGTCGTAGCGGGCGCGAAAATCCTGCATCTCCGGGTTGCCAAAGTTGATGCCGGTCACGCCGGCCGTTTCGAGCATGAGGTCGTAGAATTGATCCCCCTTGCCGCAGAAGTGGAGGAGTCCCCCCTGGGTCGTCTCATAGGCGCGTGCGTTGTACGGCTTGACGAAGTCCGCATACATCTTGCCCGAAATCATCACCGCAGAATCGTCGGACGCACGGCCGCCGCCGTCGATGCGGTAGGAAAAGGAGTAACCCACGTCATCCGGCTCGCCCAACAGCGTCTTGTGATGGGCGACGACGGCGAGATAGAGGTCGGTCGAGAACTCCACCAACTCATGGACCAGGTCCGGTTGACCGATGACGTCGTAATAGACCTGCACGCCGGCAATGTTGACCGCCGTGTTGAAGGGCCCCTGCGCATCAGGGCCGCCGATGCGTACGGTCTGGCTCAGGTTCGGATAGCCGGCCAGCACTTCTTGAAAATAGAGCTCGGTCTCCCAAACTTGGGTCGCTGTGCCGCTGTTCATGTCGGGCAGCCCGCGATCGAGCACGGCTCTGATCTCATCGGTGCTCGTATACGCCTCGGCCCAGGGCATGTTCTCCTGATCCTGCCAAACGGCGCATCCGACCATGGAGGGTAAGAGAACCAGTCCGTAATTGGCGCGAATGGTGTAGGCGCGATCATCGCGCATCAGCGCGCCTTCGTAGGCGCGGGTCAGCTCATAGATCAGCATCTTGGCCGGATCGCGGTAGGCTTCGCTATAGGGAATCTGGGGCCAGTCGGGCGGAAAATCGTACTGGTGATGGCCCCAATCGTCGCGCACGGTGACGATCGTCGGCCGGCGGTCCACCGGTTCAAAGCGCCAGGCCGCCCGTTGACGCGCCTCAGCCCTATGCACGTGGTCAACGTCGACCAGTTGCTCCAACTTGTCCAGGTAGGGTGATGGATCAAAGCTCATGGGATGGGGTGAATCCTTTCGATCAACAGGCGAACAAGGATGCTTTGGGACCCTGCATGGTTGCGGCGCCCGGTTCCGACCTGACGGGCTACTGCCGCTGCTCAGGTTGCCACGCCGGCCAGTTCAAGCTCGTGGGCGCGATGGCAGCTCACATAGTGATTGGCCGAAATTTCTTCTAGCTCGGGCGTTTCGAGGCTACAGCGATCGATAGCATGGGGACAGCGCGGGTGAAAATAGCAGCCCGATGGCGGATTGGCCGGGCTCGGCACCTCGCCTTCGAGCGGAATCATCTCGCTGCGGTGCCGCGGGTCGGCGACAGGCACGGCCGACATGAGCGCCGCGGTGTAGGGATGGCGCGGCCGCGAGTAGAGCTCACTGGTCGGCGCACTCTCGACGATTTTGCCCACATACATCACAATCACCCGGTTGCAGACATGCTTGACGACACTCAGATCGTGGGCAACAAACAGGTAGGTCAGGTTGAGCTTGCGCTGCAGTTCCATCATCAGGTTGAGCACCTGGGCCTGGACAGAAACGTCCAGCGCCGAGACCGGCTCGTCGGCCACGACCAGGCTTGGGTTCAAGGCCAGTGCACGGGCGATCACGATGCGCTGGCGCTGGCCGCCGCTGAAGGCGTGGGGAAAACGCTGCATGTATTCCGGGCGCAGGCCGACCAGCTGGAGCAACTCAGCGACGCGGGCGGCGCGCTCATCGCGATCCGTCATGCCGGCGATGTTGAGCAGCGGCTCGCCGACAATATCCAGGATGTTCATGCGCGGATTTAGTGAAGCAAAGGGGTCCTGGAAGATCATTTGCATTTGGCCGCGCAGTGGGCGGATCTGACTTTCGGGCATGGTCGCCAAATCGACGACCTGGCCGCTGTCAGTCCGAAAGAGGATCTCGCCGGCGGTCGGATCAGCGGCGCGCAAGATGCAGCGTGATGTGGTCGACTTGCCACAGCCGCTTTCACCAACGAGGCCCAGCGTTTCGCCGGCCTGAATCGAAAAGCTGACATCGTCTACGGCGCGCACGTACCCAACCGTCTTGCGCAGGAACCCTTCTTTGATCGGAAAGAATTTCTTGAGATGGCGCACTGCCAGCATCGGCTCCGGCTGCCCATCAATGCCGGATGAATTATCTGATTGGGGCTCAGCAACTGGGTTATGATCGTTCACAATAGACGCTTTCAGTCTTTCATGCCTCAGTCTTTAACAGCTCACTCTTGAACGACACTGTCATGGTAGAGGAAACAGCTGACCGCTTGACGTTCATTAAACGGCTCAATTTTGGGTGTGGCCGCATCACAAACGCCGGGCATGGCTTCGGCACAGCGGGGGGCAAAGGGGCAGCCGGCCGGGCGATTAAACGGATGCGGGATGGAACCCTCGATTGTCGGCAGTTCGGTGCCCGATTCAGAGAGTACGGTGGGAATCGATTTGAGCAGCGCTTTTGTATACGGGTGCAGTGGATTGTGGAAGATATCGTCGACCGGCCCTGTTTCCATGACTCGACCCAGATACATGACAACCACAAAATCGGCCACCTGGGCGATCACGCCCAGATCGTGCGTGATGAAGATGATGGCCATGTCATGTTCGCGCTGGAGCGAGCCCAGCAGGCGCAGCACCTGGGCCTGAGTCGTCACGTCGATGGCCGTCGTAGGCTCGTCCGCAATCAGCAGGCGCGGGTCGCAGGAAAGCGACATGGCAATCATGGCGCGCTGGCGCAGACCGCCGCTCAGCTCCCATGAATAGGCGTCCATGCGCTGTTCCGGGCTGGGCACGCCCACCTCGCGCAGCCGCTCGATGGCGATGCGCTCGGCTTCCTTGTGGCTGATGTCCTGATGGAGCAGGATTGCTTCGATGAGCTGGTTGCCGATGGTGTGCACCGGGCTGAACGCCGACATGGGCTCCTGGGGGATGAGGGCGATTTCGTCCCCGCGTAGCTGGCGCATCTCCTTGCCCATGGCGTCGAGCTGTGCCAGATCGATGGCGGCCCCCTCTTCGGGCGAGAGGAGTTCCGTGCGAAAGCATATTTCGCCGTCGACGATACGGCCCGGTGGCTGGATCAGGCGCAGCACGGACTTGATGGTCACGCTCTTGCCGCAGCCACTCTCGCCGACAATGCCCACGACCTGGCCCGGATAGACGTCAAAATCGACGCCGTCTACGGCCTTGACGACGCCTTCATCGAGGAAAAAGTACGTTTTGAGATCGCGGATGGTGAGAAGCGGCGTTTTTTCTGTGTGCATTGCTCTCTACTGGCTGTAGGGGTCGGCTGCATCACGCAGGCCGTCGCCCAGAATATTTAGCGTCAGTACCGTAATGACGACGGCCAGACCAGGCAGCAACAACCAGGGCGCCAGCGCAATCGACTGCAGGTTTTGCGCTTCTTGCAGCAGGACGCCCCAACTGATCGCCGGCGGACGCAGGCCGAGACCCAGGAAGCTGAGAAAGGTCTCGCTGATAATCATTACCGGTATGGCAAGCGTGGCCGCGGCGATGATGTGACTGTAGAAGGTCGGCACCATGTGGCGGAAGATGATGCGTGGCTGCTTGGCGCCACAAAGCTTGGCCGCGGTTACAAAGTCTTCCTCGCGCAGCACCAGGAAGCGTCCGCGTACCTCGCGCGCCAAGGTTGTCCAGCCGATCAGTGCCAAAATGATCGTAATCGCAAAGTAGGTCTGCTCCACGGACCAGTCGCGGGGCAGGGCCGCGGTCAGGGCCATCCAGATCGGAATGGGCGGGACGGATTGGAGCAACTCGATCATGCGCTGAATCACCATGTCGACCGCACCGCCAAAATAGCCGGAGATCCCGCCCATGAAGACGCCCAACACGACGCTGATGAAGACAGCGACCAGGCCGATGGAGAGGGAGACCCGGGTGCCGTACATCAGGCGTGACCACTGATCGCGTCCCAGTCGATCGGAACCCAAGAGAAAGATCGGGTTCTCTTCGGTGGGCATATCGGCAGTGCCCAATAAGTGGATGTTGGTCGGAATCAAGCCCAATAACTTGTACTCAAAGCCTCTCACAAAGAAGGCGACGGGAATGATCGTCTCTTTGTTGATCTGCCATTCCATGCGCAGCGTTTCCGGATTACGGGCGCCTTCAATGCCATAGACAAAGGGCCCGATGTGGCCGTCGCCAAAGAAGCGCAGGCGCTGCACCGGCACGAAGGACTGGGTGGCGCGGGTTTCGTGGGGATCGAGCGTGCTGAAGAACTCGGGCGTGAGCGCGACGATGGCGATAAAGATCACGATCACCGCGCAGACCATGGCCAGCTTGTGCTTGCGAAAGCGCCACCAGACGAGTTTCCAGTTGGGCGCAACGTGGACCGCTTCAGCATCGTCGCCCGCTTGATCGCTCAGGGTCCAATCTTCGAGCGTGCCGGCGACTTCCACCTTGTGAATGTCTTCTGGTTTGGAGGTTGCATCAACCACAATTAGCCCTCCATGCGGATGCGCGGATCAAGCCAGGCCAGCAGGATATCGGAGATGAGCGTGCCGATGACCGCCAGAAATAGGTAGATCATGATAATTGCTCCAGCCAAAAACATGTCCTGCACCGTAAGGGAACGGAGGAGCATGGGGCCGATGGTCGGCAGATTGAGAACGGTGGCGACGATCACGCTGCCTGAGAAGAGCAGGGGCAGGTACCAGCCGATCGTGCTGATCAGCGGGTTGAGCGCCAGTCGCACCGGGTACTTCATGACCAACTTCCATTCCGACATCCCTTTGGCCCGCGCCATCTCGACATAGGGCTTCTTTAACTCGTCGAGGAGATTGGCGCGCATGATCCTGGCAAGCCTGGCCGTGCCGTCGAGCGCCAAGATCAAAACCGGCAGCCAGATGTGCTTGAGCAGGTCGACAAACTTGGCCATGCTCCAGGGCGCGTCCACATACTCGGCCGAAAAGAGACCGGTGATGCTGACGCCAAACCAGGAGAAGGCCAGCCACATGATGATCAGCGCCGTCATGAAAGTCGGGGTTGCAATACCGATATAGTTAAAAATCGTAAAGGCGTAGTCGATGACGGAATATTGCTTGGTCGCGCCGATGATGCCGATCGGGATGGCCAGCGCCCAGGTCACCACGAAGGTCAACGCGCCGAGGAAGACCGTCAAAATCAGGCGCTCGATGATGAGTTCGGAGATGGGTTTTTTCCAATCCAAGGAAACGCCCAGGTCACCGGTGAGCAAGCGCCCCATCCACTTGGTGTATTGAACATAGAGTGGCTGATCCAGCCCATAGAGGTTGCGCAGCGCCTCAGCTTGGGCCGCGTCGACCGATGACCCGGATGCCGACAACTCAGCGATGTAGGTGGTAACGAAATCGCCCGGCGGCGCCTGGATCACAAAGAAGACAAAGACGGAAAAGATAAAGAGGAGCAGCGGCAAGAGCATCAAGCGCTTGATGATAAAGCTGGTCATAGAGGATTCCTCATCTGTCCGCGCTGCGTGCGGCGCTGGGGATAGCCTACCTGGCTGGAAACTGCGCGTTTCCAGCCAGGCGTCAGTCCAAAGTGCTCGAATCCCGCAGCGACAACCGCCGTCCACCTGACTGCGGTTGTCGCTGCAGAACGATTACTGCTGGAAGAAGTACTGCTCGGGTCGCGTGTTGCCGGGGGTGCGCAGCGGCCAGTCGTTGCCGCCCACCTCGGGCACATTCATCAGATTGTCATTCACGACGAGCACGCCCTGGATCATGGGCGTCAGGCCGACGGTGCCGACCTCCCACAGGTTGTCGACCCAGAGCGTGAAGAGCTCTTGGGCCAGTTCGATCTGACGGTCGCGGTCGGAAAGCTTGGCCTCGTCAATGATCGTCATCAACTGGGCGATCTCTGGGGTCGGTTCCACACCCTCGGCGCCGTCGCTGTTGATCCACTGTCGGACCAGCGGCGCAAAGACGAGACCCGGATTGCTGCGCGGATCCATCTTGGGCTGACCGCTAAAGGGGAAGCCGGTGGTATCTTCGTTCCAGATCTCGATCATGAGTTCGCTGGTGTCGCGCATGGCGAAGTGCAGCGTGCGCTCACGAAGCTCGACCCGGGCGCGAATGCCGACATCGGCCCAGTTGTCGACGACGATCTGGGCGACATCGGGCCAGTTGGCGAAGGCGGGCACGACGCTGATTTCGAGATCCAGCCGTTCGCCGTTGGGCAGCAGGCGGAAGCCTTCGTCATCACGTTCGGTCAGGCCAATGCCGTCCAGCAACTCATTGGCGGTATCAGGATCGAATTCGGTGAACCTGAAGGCCACTTCGTCGCCGGGATAGTAGGGGTGGAAGGGGGCGGGGACACCCTGGCGCGCCTCACCCAAACCCAGGAAAGCCAGCTCCTTGATCGCCTCGCGATCAATGGCATGGGACATGGCGATGCGGAAGTCTCGGTTTTGCAGCAGTTCGCCGATGGCAGGATCAATCTGACATAGGTCTGGTTGAACATCAGGATCGCGTCGGAACCGCCAAAGGTCGGCCACGTCACGACATGGTAGTTGCCTTGCTCTTCGTTTTCCTTCAAAACAGGGTACGCGGCCATGTTGATGTGGCGGCCCTGCATGTCGATCTCACCACCCACGGCGGCCAGGTTCAGCGCCTCTTTGTCAGAGAAGAAGGTGAAGCGGACCTCATCGATGTAGGGCAACTGGTTGCCCTCCGTGTCCACCGCAAAGTAGTAGGGGTTGCGTTCGATCACGAAGACCTGGTCGGAGACCGAGGTGCCGTTGGGGGCCCAGGCTGCTGTACTCGGACGGTTGCCGCTCAACTCGGGTATCGCCTCGACAGAGAAGAGTTCAACCCAGCTCTCGAAACCCGCTTCGTCAAGCTTGGCCTGCAGTTCTGCCTCATCGGCAAGGTCCGGATGGAATTGTTGCAGGTAGTGGGCGGGCGCATAGGCTAGATTGGCGATCGAAGCGTCGGCGCCATCTTTGTTGGCCAAATCGAGCAGGAAAGCCGTATTGGGCTGGGCGAAGGTCCACTTGGCGGCATAGTCGTCCACTTTCTCGACCGTGGCCACGGAACCGTCACCGTTGATCATCCAGACCGAGGGGCTGGGCGACAGCTCTTCGTTGAGGAGGATGTTTTCGTACCAGAACATGATATCATCGGCGGTGAAGGGCTCGCCGTCAGACCATTTCATGCCTTCGCGCAGGAAGACCGTCCACTCGGTGAAGTCCTCATTGGACTCCCAGCCCGCGGCAACGTGGGGAATGACTTCGCCGCCGTCTGGCGCATGGCGAACCAGGGCGTCGTAGACCACACGGGTGTAGTTGTTGTGATCGGACGGGCCGAGGAAGGCGCGGCGCAGCGTACCGCCGTAGGTGCCGATCTCATCGACGACTTCTTGCACCAGCGGCTCGGCGGGCAGACGCTCGTCGACGTTGGGCAATTCGCCGGCGGCCACGCGCTCAGCCAGGATCGGCGCTTCATTATACATCGTGTCGGCCGCCGGTTCGGCGGCGGCGGGCGCTTCTGCTTCTGCGGCCGGCGCCTCGTCTGCCGGGGCCGGGGCAGCCGGCGCACCGCCACAGGCGGCCAGCGCAAATGCCAGCGTCAGAACGCCAATCAACAGCAGTGCTCGCATCAACCTTGATCGGTGGAACATGGTGTTCTCCTCTCGAACGTGTAGGGACAGCTTGCTAACAATTGATCTGCTTCAAGTTGGCTGGACTACAACAATTAATCGTGTAGACAAGTGGGAATATGTTGAGTGGGTTGACCTCCTATCCGGGTGCACTTTCCCGAATGATCAATTGTGGATGGATGGTAATGACGTCGTGCTTCCGCCCGTCGGCGTCGATCTGATCGAGCAGCAACCCGAGGGCCAGCCTGCCAATCTCAAGCCTCGGCACGTAGCAGGTCGTGAGCGATGGCGTCATCAGGGCAGCAAGTTGGATGTCGTCATAGCCGACGATGGCCACATCGCCCGGCACGTCCAGACTCAAGTGCTTGCAGGCCTGTAGTGCACCAACTGCCACCAGATCGTTGTAGCAGAAGAGCGCTGTCAACTCTGCGTGCTCGGCCAGCAGGCGTTGCGTCGCGGCCAGGCCATCTTCGACGACCGGTGCACAGTAGCGGATCCAGTCATCCGCCGGCTTGATGTCCTGCTCGACCAGCGCTCGGCGATAGCCCACGGCGCGTCGGCGGCTGCTGTCGGATGTTCGGGGGCCGGCCATATAGCCGATGGCACGATGACCGCTTTGCAGGAGATGGGCGGTGGCCAAAAAGCCGCCCGTCACGTCGTCTACCATGACCGCCGGCAGCGTCAAGCCTTCCAGTTGACGATTGACGAGCACCGTTGCCGGCAGCCGTGCCAGCGCGTTACGCAGCGGGGCTCCGCTCTGGCGCAGCCCACAAACGATCACGCCGTCAACCTGCTTGTCATCCAGCATCTGCAACACTTCGACCTCGCGCTGGGGCGCTTCATTGGTGTTGCAAAGCAGCAGGCTGTAGCCTCTTTCATAGGCCGATTGCTCAACACCGTGGGCGATGTCGGAAAAATAGGGATTGGCGACATCGGGCACGATCAGCCCTATGGTGGCGGTACGTGCAGTGGCCAGGCTGCGGGCGACGCGGCTGGGGCGATAGCCCAATTCTGTAATGACATCCTGGACGCGCTGGCGTGTCGCTGGGCTGACTTCCGGCTTATCATTGATGACGCGTGAAACCGTCTGGTACGAAACACCGGCTACTTCGGCTACGTCGTCAATGGTCACGCGGCGACTCATGGACTTTTCTCAATTTGCGTGGTAAACTTTGGAGAATGTGAGCGCTCACGGCCCCATTGCCTTTAGCATACAGCACAACAAACTGCTTGTCAATGACCGATTTTTTCCCGCCCGAAACGCCAATTTTTAGCAAAATAGACCGCGGATCTGCCCGGTAACGGCGGATCGCGGCGGATCAATTTCCCGGGTGTGCCGCCCATTTTCGCCGTTCTGCGAGCTCTCGCTCCAGGACTCACGCAAGAGGTGAACCCTGTTATGGCGCCGACGCTTGATTCCTCTGGTATCGCCGATCCATCCAAACGCGTAGCCGATGGTTCGTCCGCATCCGAAGCCACGCTCGCGGTTACGCGCGGGCTGGAGCAACTGACCGGCTACGCAGTCTATCCCCAGTCGATCATCCTGCATGAGGACGCACTCTTTGCCCTCGCCCGTGAAGGGATCGAGAAAAAACTATTGATTCTCAGCCAGCGTGATGAGGCGCTGATGGATTTTGAGGGTGAGCGGCAGGCGGTGGAGAACGACGGCAACCGCTCAACGCTGCTCATTTGCCCGCTGAGCGCAGCCAACGCTGCGGCGCTGCGCGAACGCTTGCCCTTTACCCGGCCGCGCACGCTGGGGCTGGCGACTTCCGCCGGTTGCGGCGATCGGCTGGGTCTGGCCACACCGGGCCACGTTCGCGCGCTACGCGGCACGGGCCTCGCACCCATTCTGGCGCAACAGTCCATGCGCGAGAATGCCCGGACGGGCCGCACGCCGCAGGAGGTCATCGATGACGCCACGTGGGGCGTCTTTCAGGAGGGATGGCGCGAGGGCTACGGTGCAGACGCTGATCATCTCATGACGACAGAGCACGTCGATGAGTGCGTCGCGGCCGGCTATACCTTCTTCACGGTTGATCCCGGCGCACACGTCAACAATGAGGCCCACAGCGCGGCACCGGGACGTCTGGCCGAGATCTACGCCGAGCTGCCGTGGGACGAGCTGGAAATTGCGCCGGACGCGCTGCGCGCACGCTATGCCGGCCAGACCTTTGTGATCGACGACGATCTGACGCTGGCTTTTAATGACGAGACGCTCATGCGCGCCGCGGGCAAGTATGGGGGCGCCATTGCCCACACCAGCATGATGTACCGTCACCTGCGCGACTTGACCGATGACTTCGAGCTGGAGATGTCGGTAGACGAAACTGAGACCGTTACTTCGCCTGAAGAGCATTTCTTTGTCGTTAGCGAACTCAAACGCCTAGGCGTGGAGTGGGTGAGTCTGGCGCCGCGCTACGTGGGCAGCTTTGAAAAAGGCGTGGATTACATCGGTGATCTGGATGAGTTTGAGGCGAGCCTGGCCCAGCACGCCGCCATCGCTCGCCACATGGGGCCCTACAAGCTCTCAATTCATTCCGGTTCGGACAAGTTTAGCGTCTATCCGGCCTACATGCGCCAGACCGGGGGCGTTGTCCACCTCAAGACTGCGGGCACGAGCTACCTGGAAGCCCTGCGCGCCATCGCCGGCGTCGACCCGGCGCTCTTCCGCGCAATTCTGACACTGGCTATCGATCGCTATCCGACCGATCGCGCCACCTATCACGTTTCGGCGTCACTGGACAACGTAGAGACGCCTGGTGCGGTCGCTGATGCTGACCTATCTCAATATCTCGACCAGTTCGATGCCCGCGAAGTGCTGCACGTAACGTTCGGCTCGGCGCTCGATCTCTATGGTGAGCAGATTGTGGATGTGCTGCAGCGCCATGAAGAAGCGCACTACGCGGTGCTGGACGCACATTTTCAGCGCCATTTTTCGCCCTTCACCTAGCTGCGGTGGCCACACGCTACCCCGGACGATCTGCATTGGTCGATGGTAACAATCACACTCAGAGGAGAGGAAGCCATGTCTGAGTCTGACTTCGCCGAGTTGCTGCCGATTGAGCTGGTCTTCAATCCCAACTGGTGGTACCAGACGGCGGGAGTTCACTTCGATCGTCCATTCTATTTTGATGCCAACCAGCGAATTGAGAATGATGTCATCATGCGCCGGGTGCTCTTCGAGCGCTATGGCGCGTTCGACATGGGCGAGCCGGATCCCCAACCGCGGCCGATTATCGGTTCTCTCCATGTGGCCGGGGGCTTTGTAATACCTGCCTTGCTCGGGTGTGAGATCTGGTTTGAACAGGACGCGGCGCCGCAGCCGATCCCGCGCAATCTAAGCGGGGCGGAGATCGATGCACTCGAGAAGCCCGATTTTCTAACTACGTGGCCCATGAACGAACTCATCGCACAGATGGATGCCCTCGAAGCTGAATGGGGGTACGTCGTCGGCGACATGAATACCGACGGTCTACTGAATGCCGCCTATCATCTCTATGGTCAGCAGCTCTACATTGATTTCTACGAGAATCCGGCGCGGGTAAAGAAGCTGCTCTCCATGATTGGCGAATTGATTGTGGATGTCGCGCTCTACGTGCGCGAGCGTGCGGGCAGCTGTTCGGTATCGGTCAATCGCATGGTCGACCGGGTGGATCCGCAGATGTTCTTTCACGGTAACTGTTCGGTACAGATGATCTCCCCCAAGAGCTATCGCCAGTTTCACCTCGGTGTTGAGCAAGCGATGGCCACAAGGATCGCGCCATTTGGCATTCACCACTGTGGCAACAATCTGCATAAGATGGCCGCCGCCTATGCAGAACTGCCGCTGACCATGGTTGGCGTGGGTTGGGGCTCCGATGTCGCCAAAGTGCGTGAGATGCTGCCCGAAGCGTTTCTCAATCTACGTCTTAGCCCCGTGCGCATGCTTCAATGCAGCCCAGACGAGATTGCGGCCGATACCGAGGGGCTCCTGCAAAGCGCCGCGCCGCTGAACAGGGCCGGCGTCTGCTGTATCAACATGGACTATGGCACGCCTGACGAGAATCTCTTTGCCGTCGCCGAAGTGGTCGAACGCTATCGTCGCGCGAACGCGCAGATGTAACAGGCTTCTATGCAAGCGCAGCCAGCGTCGAGCCACAGCTACTGCCGTCGCCGGCGACGCCTCTGGCCCGCCTTCTCTGGCCCACTCTTCGCCGCCGCCAGCAGCGCTTGATGTTCTTCGGGCGTCGGCGGGATCCAGTCGCGCGCAGCCGCCAGCATGGCATCGATATTTGCGGCCGGCATGTCGGGCGAAACGCCGCCGCCCACCGAGAGAATCATGCCGCCGCCGGGCCCGGCCTTGTCCAGGCACGCCTTGGCGTACTGGGCGACGACCTCTGGCGTTTCGCGCACGCCGACGCTGAGCGGGGGGATGTTGCCCATCATGGCCACGCGATGGCCCATCTTTGCCTTGGCTTCGGCGATGTCGACCAGGTGGGTGAAATTGAAGACGTCGAAGTTGGCATCGGCCATGCGTTCAAAGAGGTGACCGCAGGGCATGTCATTGTGGAAAATCTTCAGCAGGCCATCGAACTCGTCGAAGATGCGGCGCAGGCGCGGATGCGCGAATTCCTCATAGTGCTCCAGCGACATCATGCCGGCGATGTCGTCGAGAAGAAAGATGCCCTCGGGCGCATGTACCTGCTCCAGCTGGGCGTGGAGCCAGCGGATGATCGTCTCCGTCACCGTGTCGAGGAAGGCATGGATCTCCGCGGGGTGCGCGATGAGGCCCGTCATCAGGTCGCTCACGCCCATGACCCAACTGGCTGTGACCAGCGGACCCCGCGCCGCCACGATGTTGATCCCCAGCCCTTCGGCGCGCAGCCGCTCATCAGCGCGTTTGGTCCAGCGCAGGGCAAGGGGCATGAAGCCATCTTCATAGACGTTGGGCACGGGTGCATTGGCCCAGAAAGATGCGTCGGTCACCAGGGGCATCATCGAGGGCGGCCGGTCGGCATGAAAGTGAACCTTGCAGCCAAAGGCGGATGGTTCGGCCGCCATGCCATATTCGACCCAGAAGCCGGGGATCCAGACCGCGTCAGGAAAGCGCTCCAGCAGATCATGGTGGATCTCATACCATTTGTCGTGGTCCAGAAAGAAGTCGAGGGTGTGGACGCCGGCGTAACCCGGCAGCCACGGGCTGTCGACGATTAGCGCGACCGGAATTTGGTCAGGCTCTCCCAGAGTGGCGGCCAGCTTGAAGCGTTCCCATGGTGTGCTCATCGTTTCGTCTCCCGGTAGGCGCCGCTGACTTGGAGCGGCAGCAATCTAATGACCGCGCAATCACGATTCCGCTATTTTGCCCTGATTCCCTGCAAAATGGCCAACAGATTGAGCGCAATCACATCCGGCAGGATCGCCATGCCGCCGAGATTGCCCGTGACGCTGTTGTGCGTGTCGGCAAAGCACATGTCCAACGCACCCTGCTCGAAGAGCGCCAGGCTTGACGGAATGTTATGGGGCAGCCAGTTTTGGGTGCGATGGTCAAGCATCCAGTTCAAAGCTGCCGCCGTGATGCCGTGCTGATAGCGCGCCCAGTCAATCTCAGGATCAATCAGCGCCCAGTCAATGCCGTGTTGTGCAGAGAGGGCAAAGGTCTCCAGCACTTCCCACTGCACATGGTCCCGCACCCAGTTGGCGAAATACCAGTCGCTGGAGCAGAGGCACGGCTTGGTGTTGTAGCGCATGGGCATGCCGGCCGGCTCCCAAAGGTGGGTAAAGGGCAGGAGCGAACGCAGCCAGCAGATTGCCTTCTCCCGATAACGTGCATCGGCAAAGCGCCGGAAGCCGGCCTCGTAGGCGACGGCCGCGTGGCCCGCAGCCAGCAGATTGGGCGCGTGGAGCGGCGTCTCCCAGAAGTCGCCGCCTTCAGGACGCTGCATGGGCAGGCAGTAATTCAACGCCTTGCGTGCGCCTTCCAGAAACGCCGCCTCTCCCGTCTGCTCGGCCAGCTTCAGCAACTCCAGCGCCGGCAGGATGGTGATATCCAGGGCGGTGTCACCCGCCAACCCCATCGGCTCCAAATAGGTTGTGGCAACGACGAAATCGTCCTTGCGATAGTGTCTGCCCCTGGGGTCAAAGGGGAAGGAACCGTCCTCCGCCTGCCAGGAGAGGATCTCTTCGCCCCGACTGTGCAGCTGGGCTGGATCTGGCGCCGCCGGGCCGATTTGCCCCTCGCGACACCAGTCGATCTTCTCCTGCAACGCGGCGGCCAGCGCCGCGCCTGACCGGCGTTCGATATACGCTTCGGCAAAGCGCGGCACGGTGGGCTGAATTTCGCCGCTTCTTTGCTGCGTGCCAAAGCCCTCGCCCTCGTGCCAGAGATGGGTCGTGTAGGCCTCGGCAATGCGATCCAGCGCTTCTTCCAGCGGCCAGCGCGGCGTTGGCGCGTTGGGTAAGCCATGACGCGCAACCCAATCGGTCACGACATCGAGGCTGTTGCCCTCTACGACAAAGATCTCCGCATCGAAGTTGACCTGTTGGTCCAGATGCAGCTCAAGCGGCGGCTCCATGAGTGGCTGATTTTCCTGGTTGTCTGTTTCGACTGCCGGTACCATCAGGCCCATCAGGTGATTGGCACGTCGATCGATAAAATTGGGTGATGCAAAGACCGGTTGCGGGCAATGGTAGCGATAATTGAACCAGCCTGTGGCGCGCTGATTGGGGTTCCACGCCAGCCCGATCCCTATGCCTGCATTGCTAAGCGCCATGACCGGGGCCGTGACTTTGTTGGGGTGGGGGATCGAGCGCAACGCCCAGGGATCCTTGAACCACTCCTGCCCGCTTGACCACTCCTCGCCCTCCACCCACTCCACGCCGGGGAAGATGGCATCCGTCTTGGCGGCCCCAAAGCTGCCTTCGCCTGCCTTGAGCCAGGGGCCGCGCACATAACGCGCATACTGATTGGCCTTGGAAAGCAGCCGGTAGGTGAGGGTGATCAGGGGTTCGTCCGGCGCCAGGGTAATGGTTGCTTCGCCTTCCATGCAGTGGAGATCGAGCGGGTAGCGCAACCAGGAGTCAAATGAGGTGCCGCGCAACTGCTCCTGCACGATCAATGACTTGACTTGCAGCGTCAGGCGCTCGCCAAAGTCGCCGCGGCTGCGCTGGACGTCGGCAGCTTCCAGGCGCATGGGGATTTCCTGGTCGCGCAGCATCAGCTCGCCCAAGTGCTCGAGGATCGCAATACATTGGCCACTGGGGGTCAGAATTTCGCCCCAGCCCCAGCCGGTGGCGCGTTTGTGCAGGTCGAACTTCAGGTGATCGTTTTCGAGACTGATGCTTTCGCCGGCAAAGGTGGCGTGTTGATAAATCGGCATATGAGGCTCCTTGGAGAAATACTCAATGGATTGGCCCAGCTTACAGCGCGGACGATTTAAGGGATTCTCAAACTGTCGACAATGGGCCGCAGGAAAGGCGAGTTCCTTCTGCGCCTGCCGAACGGCGGATCGGATCGCTGCACTATTACTGAGATTGATCCGCCGACACGAGACGGGAACCCCCTGCGTGCAGCGTCAATCCGCAGCCCATTCTACGCCGATTGGGGATTGCTGGAACGGGATTTTGGTTGGGTATTGACATCAGATTACGCGCATGATACCATAGCTTATGCGATTAAGGTTAATCGTTTTGGATAATTCGATTAACCCGCATCGACTCCCTCTCAATTAGAACAAGCTGATGGTGATGAAAAAACGACCAACGCAGGCCGATGTGGCCAAACTGGCGGGCGTTTCGACGGCGACCGTCTCCTATGTCGTCAATGATCAGACGGGCGGGCGGATTCCCATCTCCCCTCTGACGCGTGAGCGCGTGCTGTCGGCGATTGCCGAACTGGATTACCAGCCGGACGCCCGCGCCCGGTCATTGCGTTCCGGCGGTACGGAGACGATTGGTCTGTTGATTCCCGACATGCACAATCCTCACTATTGGGAGATTGCTGAGGGCGTTGAGGAAGAGATGCGCACGGCAGGTTACGGAATGTTATTGGCCAGCACCTCGATGGACCCGCAGCGTGAGGTCGACACCCTGAATGCGCTGGCCCAGCGACGCATCGATGCACTCATTCTTCTGCTGTCATTCCTGGATCAATCGTTTGACCTCCTCCAACAGCTGTCTGCCCAGCAGTATGCAGTTGTGACCTTGGGCTTCGCCGTAGACGATCTGGATTGGGTTGAAGCCGGCTTCGGCAGCGCCATGCCGCAGTTGATGGATCACCTCTTTGCGCTGGGCCATCGGCGCATCGGCTTCGTCTATGGCGTCGGTAGTCCGAATATGGCGACAATGCGCCTGCGCCTCTTTCGTGAAGCCTATCATCAGCACGGCTTTCCCTTTGATGAAGCGCTGTTCATCCATTGTGATAAGGCTATGGAAGACAGCTATCATGCCACGCAGACGTTGCTCGCTATTCAACCGCGGCCGACCGCAATCATTACGGTCAACGATCTGCTGGCAATGGGCGCACTGCGCGCCATTCATGAAGCGGGGCTGCGCGTGCCCCAGGATATCTCCGTCGCCGGCTTTGACGACATTGCCATGGCCTCGTACCTGACACCGCCCCTGACGACCGTACGCGCCAACGCCCAGGAGATCGGTCGTCAAGCCGCCAGACTTGCCCTTGCCAGGATTCAGCAGCCTGATTTACCCGTTCAAACAGCGCGCGTTGAGGCTGAACTCGTTGTACGCGCTTCAACCGGCCGCGCGCCCACGACTTAAAAAAGGAGGATCAGCAACTCCACCCACCTGAATCGGCAGGTCCGATGAACACCGTATTTGCGTCAGCATCGCAGTGCTCTGCTCTGCATCGTCTATCACTCCTGAGGAGGAATGTACATGAACCACCAAAGACTGCGCTGGTCGCTCCTGGCCGTGCTTCTGCTCTTTGCACTTACGCTTGCCGCATGCGGCGCGCCGGCCGCACCGGCTACAACCGAGGCGCCGGCTGAGGCCGCCGCAGCAGAAGGCGCGCAGGAAGCTACCGAGCCGACGGAGGAAGCGGCTGAAGAAGCGGCTGAGGATGATGTTGTTGCGATTGAAGTGACGCCCACGCCTGTTGCCGAGCTGGAAGGCGAAATCGTCATCTCGTTCCAGAGCAACGATACCCAGACCTTCGGAGCCCTCTGCGCGGCCTACGAAGAGCTCAATCCGGGCGTTGACTGCATTGTCGAACTCAAGCCGCCCGAAGGATACCAGGAATGGATTCGCACCCAGTTCGCCGGCGGCGTGCCCGATGCATCGCTGGTGAATGGCAACGTCGTTGCCGATCTGATCAACGACAAGAAATTCCTTGACCTGAGCACCTATTTTGATCGGGAGTCTCCCTACACGGGCGCGCCGTGGCGCGAGGACTTCGACCCGGCAGCGCTGGCCAACATGCGCAATGTGACCACCGGCGAGTGGCCAATGCTCAATGCCGAAACCGTCCAGGTACTCTGGTTCTACAACAAGAGCGCTTTTGCAGACGCCGGCATTCTCGAAGAAGCCGAAGCGCTGGCACAGACCGACCGCAATCAGCCGACCTGGGATCAGTTCCTGGGCTGGTGTGATGCTCTGACTGAAGCCGGCTATATCCCGGTGGCGGTTGAAGGCGACTTCCGCGCCTTTTGGGAATTCCGCATCGGCTGGCTGGCCCGCATGTACGCCGACCAGTATACGCGCGACGAAGCGGAACTTGTCCGCTGTCAGGAAGGCGACTACTGCTTCCGGCCCGGCATCGACGATCAGTGGACCTACGATCCGACCGATCCCACCAATGACGACGCGCTCAATGTCCAGTTCAACCCCGTGCGCAAGATGATTGCCCTGCGTGATGGCGATCAGTCCGTAGATGGCGAAAAGTGGCGCGAGATGTACACGAATTTCAAGGAATTCTCTGATCGCTGCGTGCCGCCCGGCTGGATTGGCACCACCGACGCCTATCCCCTCTTCCTGACCCAGGAAGCCGCCATTCGCCTCGACGGCGCCTGGCTTCTCTCCAACTTTGAGAAGGATATCCGCAGCCTGGCGGAAGGCACCTACGCCTACACCGGTGAAGATGAGGCCGGACCGACGCCGACGCCTTCGGCGCAGGATCTTGCCGCCGAAATCTTTGAGTTGGGCAGCTTTAACAACCCGACCATGGAAGGGCCCGAGGTTGATGCCCCGGCCCGCACGATCGAGGTGAACATCGGCTTCTGGAGCATTCCCAAGAAGGATCAGGCCCAGAACAATCTGGAAATGGATTTCCTGATGTTTGTTACCAGCCCGGAAGGCTATGGCCTCTATCTGGAAAACCGGCTTGATCCCAACAACCCGCAGGGTGGCGTGAATGGCCCGCCGGTGATTCGCAACGTCTCGCTGCCGCCGGAAATCGCCGCTCGTTATGAGGGACTGAAGCTGATCGGCAATACGGAGAAGGACACGGCCGGCACCTATCGCTCGCGCGGCGTCAACGACTACCAGCCGAGCGTGCGCGAATGGGTCGATCTGGCGCAGCAGTACTTCACCGACAAGATCACGCTGGATGAGTTCCTCGAGCAGTATCAGGCCTCGCTTGATGCCAATTTCGAAGGCATTCTCGAGCATTCTCAGCTCACCCCTGCTGACTTGGAAGATCCGACCAAGAAGCCGGAAAATCAGTAAGTGATCTGCGCTCTCTCCTGTTGAATGGAGCGGAACGCAAACCCTCCGTCGAAGACGGGCAGAGTTGGCAGGATCTGGCCAACTCTGCCCCGTTCCACGCCCGTTCGGTACGAAATTAGGCGACTCGATATTGTGAACAAAGCACGAATTCTGCAACGTATCTGCCTGTGGCTGGGGTTGCTCATGGCCGGCTTGCTGTGGCTGCCGTCCCCGACATTGGGGCAGGGCGCTGCTTGGCAAGTGGAGGTCGGGGACATCGTCTATAGCGTTGACATCAGCGACGATGGCGCGGTGCAGGTGGTCGGCAGCCGAAACGACAGCGTGCAGGCGTTCGACGCCACTGGCAACAGGCGCTGGCAGTTCGAGCCCGGCGGGACCGTGTGGGGCGTGTCGACGTCAGCCGACGGCGCTTTGACGGCAGTGGCGTCGGAAGATCGGCACGTCTATCTGCTCGATACGACTGGCCAGCCGCTGTGGGACTATCCCGGCGGAGAGATATTCCTCGACGTTGCGATCACCAGCGACGGTGCGATGGTTGCAGCCATTGACGAAGGACGAGTGGTACATGCGCTAAATGGCGCCGATGGCGCCTTGCTCTGGCAGGTGACGCTGCCCAGCGTCGCCGAAACGGTCGCGGTCTACGGTCGCGAGACCGCACGGGTGATCGTGGGCACGCGCGATTCTCAAGTCCATCTTTTCAATACGGACGGGACAGAGCTCTGGCGAGCGCAGCTGCGCAACAGCGTGAATGGCGTTAGCGCAGTCCAGAACGGCTCAAAGATCGTGGCCGCGACCGAAGCGGGCGACGTCGTCTTGCTGAATGGCGCCAACACGGAGATCATCTGGACGACCACACTGGATGCGCAGCTCAACGATGTGGACATCACGGCCGACGGCAGCCTGATCGTCGTCGGCGGTCAGGATGATCTCTTCACGGTCTTGGACGGCGCAACGGGCGACAGCCAGCTGAACAGAACGCTGGATTCTGCGGTGGAAGCGGTCGCCGTATCGTCTGATGGGCAGTACTTCCTTACCGGCTCCCGTGCGGGGACAGCAACCTTTGCCGACGCCGCGACGGCCGCCAGTCAATTTGCCGGTCGCCAGCGTTCGCGCATCGCGTGGGCGATCGGCATTCCTCTCGCCCTCACGCTCCTCTTCGCCGGCATCATGACATGGGTGCTCAAAACCGCAACCGGGCGACGCGTCTGGACGGTGCGAAGCGAGCGGCCGCGGCAGGTCGGCAAGGAGATGTGGCGTCATCGTATTTCGTATATCTTCTTGCTGCCGACCGTCTCTCTACTCCTGGTTTTCAACTACTATCCTGCAGTCTCCGGCCTGATTCATTCCTTTACGATTTGGACGCCGGGCATCGAGACAGAGTGGGTGGGGCTGGCTCAGTTCCGCAGCATTGCCAACAATACCTACTTCTGGGTCGGCATCAAAAACGCGATCATTCTGGTCATCACCGGCTATATCAAAGTCTTCACCGTGCCACTGCTGGTCGCTGAACTGCTCTTTGCCCTGCGCAATCGCTTTGTGCAGTACGGCATGCGTTCGCTCTTTATCATTCCGCTGGTCGTACCGGGCGTGGTCAGCATCCTGGTCTGGGTCAATATCTACGACCCGAACATCGGTCTGCTCAATCGCTCGCTGGAAGCGCTCGGGTTATCGAGCTGGACCCGGGTATGGCTCGGGGATGCGAATACCGCACTGGCCGCCATCATTGGCATTGGCTTCCCATGGGTGAATCCCTTTGCGCTGCTGATCTTCTACGGCGGCCTCATCATGATCCCGCAGGAGCTCTTTGACGCCGCCAAGGTCGATGGGGCATCCCTGTGGACCCGCTTCTGGCGCATTGATATTCCGCTCATGATGAGCCAGATCAAGCTGCTGCTCATTCTTGGCTTTATCACCAGCGTGCAGGAGTTCCAGCAGATCTTCCTGACCACAGGAGGCGGCCCGGGCAACGTAACCTACACGCCGGCCCTGGAACTCTATTATCAGGCGGTCCGCTTCAATAACTTTGGACTGGCCTCCGCCATGGGTACAGTCCTCTTCTTTATCATTCTGGGCGGTACGACTTTTTACATGCGCCAGGTGACGTCGGCGATTGAATATGACTCATAATCTGAATCAATTGAGCAGGCCAGACCAATGACAAACCTAACCGAAGCCGTCCCCCAATCACAGCAGCGTACTGAGGCCAAGCAGCGGACTCGTTTCGTGCCGCGCCACTTCTTCGGTCAGTCGTTGATCGTGGTCGTGCTGCTGATCTTGCTGCTCCTGACTTTGATCCCGATCGCGGTCATGATCATCTTTTCGCTCAAGGACAATGGACAGATCTACGGGCGCTTCTGGTCCCTGCCAAACCCGGTCCGGTGGCAAAACTACGTCGACGGCGTGGCTATCATGTGGCGCTACATCGTCAACACGCTCTTCGCTTCCCTGGTCTCGACCGCGGCTGTGATGTTCCTGGCGTCGCTCACCGGCTACGTCTTTGCCCGCCACCGCTTTCCCTTCAAGGAGACCATCTACCTTGCGATTTTGGCGCTGCTGATGATTCCCGGCGTCTTGACGTTGATTCCGGCCTTTGTGCTGGTGCGAGAACTCGGCATCGTCGACACGCGTTGGGCGCTGATCCTGCCCTGGACCGCAGGGGGGCAGGTCTTTGGCATCTTGCTCTGCCGCGGCTTCTTTGCTTCCCTGCCCCAGGCGCTTTTTGACGCCGGACGTATTGACGGCGCATCCGAATTGGGTCTCTACGCACGCATCGCGCTGCCACTGTCCTGGCCGATCCTGGTTACGGTGGGCATCATGCATCTGGTTTCCACCTACAACGACTTCATTTGGCCGCTTGTGACCATCTCCAGTCCGGAAATTCAGGTCGTATCGGTTGGCCTCACCCAGTTCACGTCCCAGTATGGCGTGACGGACTGGGGGCCGCGCATGGCCGCCTACACCATTGCCACGGTGCCGCTGGTGATCCTGTTTATCTTCGGCATGCGCTACTATATCCGCGGCATTACCAGCGGAGCAATCAAATCCTAACTTCACCATCCCCAAATGAAACGTGGTTGCTATGAATCAGACGTTGCGTATCGAAGCATTGCGCTGCGAGTATCTCGCTGATCCCCTGGGCATCGATGTCACCAAGCCCCGATTGAGCTGGACACTCGCTTCCGACCAAAGAGGCGTGAAGCAAACTGCATATCAGATTCTGGTCGCGTCGAGTGCCGCCGCCCTCGCCGCCGATCAGGGCGATCTGTGGGACAGCGGCCGTGTCCCTTCAGATGAGACGGCCCATGTTGCGTATGCCGGCGCACCGCTGGCTTCACGCCAGCGCGCGTTTTGGAAGGTGCGCGCGTGGGAAACAGCCGGCGAACCGTCAGCATGGAGTGAACCCGCGCGGTGGGAGATGGGCTTGCTCGAACCAGAAGATTGGCAGGCGACATGGATCACGCCCGCGATCGAAGAAGACACGACCAAAGCCGAGCCCAGCCCGATGTTGCGCAAGGCATTTACGCTCGATGGCGAGATCACGCGCGCCCGCCTTTACGCGACCGCGCATGGCACCTATGAAGTGAATCTCAATGGCCGGCGTGTGGGCGAGAGCTACTTCACGCCCGGCTGGACGAGCTATCAGACCAGGCTGCAGTATCAGGTTTACGATGTCACCGAGCACGTGCATGCCGGCGACAATGCCATCGGCGCCATGTTGGGGGATGGCTGGTACCGGGGCTATTACTTCATCCAATATGAGCGCAACTTCTATGGCGATCACCTGGCGCTGCTGCTGCAATTGGAGGTCGAGTATGCCGACGGGCGCGTAGAGCGGCTAACCTCGGATGAGAGCTGGCGCGCGGCGACCGGTCCGATCCGCTATGCGGATCACTACATGGGCGAGTTCTATGACGCGCGGCTGGCGCGCGACGGCTGGACCTCTGCGGGCTATGATGACAGCGACTGGTCCGGCGTCCTGACAGAGGGAGATGTCGACCATCTCCTCGTAGCCGAATGCAGCCCCCGCGTGCGCAAAATCGAAGAGATCCGGCCTGTCGAGATCCTGACCACACCGGAAGGCACGGCGGTCGTCGACTTCGGCCAGAATATGGTCGGTTTCGTGCGCTTGCAGGTCGAAGGGCCGGCCGGGGCCAGCGTTATCCTCCGCCACACTGAAGTCCTGGACAAAGACGGCCGCTTCTATGTGGACCATTTGCGCAGTGCTGAACAAAAGGTGACGTACGTACTGAAGGGTGATGGCCCGGAGGAGTACGAGCCCCATTTTTCGTTTCAGGGCTTTCGCTACGTGGAAGTAAGCGGCTATCCGGGCGATCTGACGCTTGACTCTTTGACCGGCGTCGTTCTCCATTCGGCCATGGAGCCAACGGGCAGCTTCACCTGTTCGAATCCGCTTATCAATCAGCTCCAGCACAACATCGTGTGGGGCCAAAAGGGCAACTTCCTTGACGTGCCCACTGACTGCCCGCAGCGTGATGAGCGCCTGGGCTGGACGGGCGATGCGCAAGTCTTCATCGGCACGGCGAGCTTCAACATGGACGTAGCCGCGTTTTTTACCAAGTGGCTCAAGGATGTGGTGGCCGAACAGAGCGAGGCGGGCGCCTATCCCTTCTATGCTCCGTACATCACCAAGGATCCGGTGATTGGCGCGGCTGCCTGGGGCGATGCGGGCATCATTTGTCCCTGGACCCTCTATTTGCATTATGGCGACACGCGGATTCTGACCGATCATTACGAGAGTATGGCCGGCTGGATTCGCTACATGCAGGGAGTGGCGGGCGAGGGGCTGATCTGGCGTGATGGCTTTCAGTTCGGCGACTGGCTGGCGACCGATCGACCCGACCTGGGCACACCCTTCGGTCTGACCGACAAGGATCTGATCGGTACGGCATTTTTCGCCTATGGCGCCCAACTGATGGCAAAGATTGCGGCTGTGCTCGGCAAAAGTGAGGACGCGCAGGCGTATGACGATCTGGCCGTACGCGTGCGCCAGGCTTTCTGCGCCGAATTCGTTACACCGCAGGGGCGCGTGGGGGCCAATACCCAGACTGCCTATGTCTTAGCGCTCATGTTCGATCTCTTGCCAGAATCGCTGCGTGAAGTTGCGGTACGCCGATTGGTGGCAGATATCGAGGCGCGCGACATGCATCTGGCGACAGGATTTGTGGGCACAGCCTACATCGCCCATGTCCTTAATCGCTTTGGCTATCTGGACACGGCGTATGACCTTCTTCTGCAAGATACCTGTCCCTCTTGGCTTTATGCCGTGACCCAGGGGGCGACCACCATTTGGGAACGGTGGGATGGGCAGCGCCCGGACGGGACCTTCCAAACGCCCGACATGAATTCGTTCAATCACTACGCCTACGGCGCCATCGGTGAATGGCTCTACAAGGTCGTCGCCGGCCTCCAGATTGACCCGAATCGACCTGCCTACAAACACATCCTCATCCATCCGCAGCCGGGCGGTGGACTTACCTCAGCACGGGCGGCATACACGTCGATCCATGGCGAAATCGTCAGCGAATGGCAGCTGGAAGAGACCGGCATGCAGCTCAACGTGACGATTCCGGCAAACACGACGGCCACGGTTGTGCTGCCGGCGCAGGCGAGCGCAGGCGTGACGGAAAGTGGACGTCCGCTGGCCGAAGCAGAAGGCGTGGCCGGTTGGGCCGAAGATGAAGATGCATTGCGGGTAGAGATTGGATCAGGACATTACGAATTTATGATGGCGAGCGAGCCATCGGCGTCAAACTAAATGCGTCAACGCTAGAAGGTTAGTGAGCACGCCCACGTGCGAACGGATCTACACCGCTCCCCCCGCTTCCAACATTTCAAGCAAACAGAAGTCGGGCTCGTGCACGAGCCCGACTTCTGTTTGCTTGAAATAGTTTTTGCTTGCCCCTAATCCGTATAGGGCACCGTACCGGTTTCGTCGACCGGATACCCCCATGCCGCGATGTACTCCATGCCGGGTAAAAAGTCATCCCCTCTCGCCCGCAATTTTTCTTGCAAGTGCATCTCCAACTCAGCCTGGATGGCTGCATAGTCTGGGAGGTCGACAAGATTATGCAGCTGATAGGGATCGGCGTCGTTGTCGTAGAGCAGCCAGGGGCCGTCAAGTGACCGCACGTAGGTGTAACGCGCGGTTCTCAAGCCGCGATAGGCGCGTCCGCCCTGAGCAGCCGTCCATTGACCGAAGGGGTGCGGACATTGGAGCAGCGCCGCGCCATCGGACGGATCGTCGCCACCGGCCAGATAGGTTGAGTAGTCGAGCCCTTCCACGCTGTCTGGAACAGGAATCCCACACAAGCCCAAGAGCGTGGGCATGATGTCGGGCGTGTCGATGCGGGCGTCTCGTTTCTGACCGGCAAGCCCAAAGCGCTGTGGATAGTGAATGAGAAAGGGGATGCGAATCGACTCTTCCCAGGGCTGTTGCTTCTTCTGCGCGCCATGTGAGCCGAGCATATCACCGTGATCAGATGTAAAGATGAAGATTGTTTCGTCGGCAAGACCTTCATCGATCAGCGTCTGCCACAGGTCGCCAAAGCAATCGTCCAGCGCCGAGCAGTGCGCATAATAGCCCGCCAGCCACTGCCGGGCCTCTGCCGCGGCTGCAGGCGGCACGTTCGGCCTCAGGTGGATGGCGTCCGGCTGGTAGCGCTCCTGGTATGCGTCCGGCGCCGTTTCGTAGGGCGCGTGGGGCGGTCCCCAGGAGAGCATGAGCAGAAAGGGCTTCTCGCCTGTGCGCGTGCGCAGAAACGCCTGGGCGTCGGTTGTCTGGGCGCGGGCGTCGTAGCCCGACCATCGTCGCGGCTCGGTCTCATCACCGGCGAAATAGAGCGAGTCGTTATAGTCGTGGGTGCATTCGAGCACCTTCCAATACTCAAAGCCCTGCCTGCTTTCCGGCGGGATGTAGGCTGAGCGGCCGCGGCCGTCCACATGCCATTTGCCGATATAGGCCGTGTCATAGCCTGCGCTTTGAAACGCCTTGCCAATGGCCTGCGCATCGTCGGCCAGGTGGACATCATTGACGAAGACGCCATGAGTCAGCGGGTATTGCCCCGTTAGCAAGGAAGCGCGCGACGGGCAGCAGACTGAGCAGCCGGCGACCGCATGAGTGAGATTAAGGCTCTCTGCCGCAAAGCGATCCAGATTGGGCGTCTGAACATCGGGATTGCCGGCATAGCCGGTGGCTTGGGCTCGCCACTGATCGGCGAAGACGTAAACAACGTTGGGTTGTGCGTGTGGCATGGGTACGACTAAGCCTCCAAAGGCAATTCATTTGCCAGGTCCACAGGGCGGCCCAGGGCGATTGAGCGGCGGAAACCGGCCTCCACCTGCAGCTCGCGCAGGCCGGCCTGGCCTGGTACGGGGGGTGACGTACCGGCGTAGATCGAATCGAGATAGGCTGCGATTGACTTATCAAAAGATCGGTTGTACTGGTCCCACCGCGAGCGATCTAACGGAATGGAGAAGCGTTCGCTGCGCTGCGTGCGTGCGTCCATCACCTCCAGATCGCCGTCCAGCCCGCGCAGCTTGATGCGACCGTGCTCGAAGTGAAAGCTTAGCTCAAAGAGCGGGAAGGCCCAATGCATGGCGCTCGTGCCCAGCAGGATGCCGCTGCCGCCGCTGGCCGTGCGCAAAGAGGCTGTCAAGTCGCGGCCGCTCACGGGCCCATCGCCCAGGTTGACTTCGTTGCCCTCCAGCGCGCTGACCAACACGATGGGGCCGGCAAAGAAGTGAATCAGATCGATGCAGTGACTCCAGCAGGCGAAGTGGACCGTGCCCGCCACGTTGAGCACCTGTCCGAACCCACGCTCGTCCACGATCTGCGCCGCCAGGATCGAGTGATCGAGAAAGCGGTAGTTGAAGATCATGGCCGTCTCTGTGCCGAGCGTCTGCGCCCGCGCCATCAGCGCTTTGGCGTCGGCATAATCTTGCTCGTCGACGGCAGCCTGCCCCGCGCGGGCAACCAGCGGCTTCTCCCAGAAGAGCCGCTTTGGCTTGCGCGCCAGCAGGGCGTTGGTGACCGCGTGGCGCTGTGTCTCGTGGGTGAGTACGAAGATCGAATCTGGCGACCATGCCGCCAGCGCATCCAGCGTGTCGAAGACCTCACCGCCAAACGCTTCGGCCAGGGCATGGGCTTTGGCGGGCGTGCGGGTGAAATAGCCCAGCGCCACATCTTCGCGCCCGACCAGATAGGGCACGTAATTGGCTGCGGCGACTTTGCCCGTCCCCACGATGGCGATCTTGAGTGGCATGGATGACTCCTTCATTAGCTGGTAATGGAACGCGGATTGATCGGATCAAGGCGGATCTCTTGAAGTAAGATTTGCATTCTAGCCCTGATTCCAGTCAATCATCGTAAACAACTGCTTGCGCCGCCCGTGCAACAGGTCCTGATAGACCGCCTGCAGGTCCTGGGGGACAACCGTTTCGATGAAGCCGTCGACATGGAGGCGGCCCGCCGCCAGCCATTGAGCCGCGGTGGCGTAGGTGCGGTCGAGGGAGTGCGCGGCAAAGTGATCCGATCGATGAGGGAGTTCCCACTCCCAGCCGCTGCGCAAGGTGAGATAGTTGAAGAAGACCAGACGCAGCAACTCCTGTACGTTTACTTCCGTGTGGCGCTGCCAGGGGGCGCCGACCAGCACGATTTCACCGGTCGGGCGCACGATGCGGCAGGCGTCGAGGGCAGCACGCTCGTGGCCCGAGCACTCCACTACCAGATCGACCGTTTTGTGCCAGGCCGGATCGTCGACTGGCACAGCCGGGAAAATTTGCTCTAGACCGGCCTGCTGCAGACATTCACGCCGATAGCCATCCGGCTCCACGACGCTGACGTCGTAGCCGGCGAGCTGGAAAATCTGCGCGCCCAGATGGCCCACCGGCCCCGCGCCGGTGACCATGACGCGGTCGCCAGGGCGCGCCCGGGTCGTCACCAGCGTGGTCATGGTGACGGCCATCAGCCGCACGATGGGCGCAATGTCCGGGCTGAGACCGGGCGGCAGCGCCAGCGTGTTGGCGGCCTTGACCTGTTGCCAACTGCGGTGCGTGCCGTGACCCAAGCGCAGATCGCCCCGGCGCACGTCGTCCACATCGGCGCCGACCTGCTCAACCACAAAGACCGTGGCATAGCCGGGATAGGTGGGAAACGCCGGCGCAAGATACATCTGGTTCAATTCGGTGCCCGGACTGATGAGTGAATAGAGCGCTCGCCCGCCGATTTCGTCCGCGGCGACTTCAGCCGGTATGTCGAAGGGCAGCAGTTCAGCCGTTTCGCGGGCTGTGAAGGTGACAGCGACTGCTTGACTCACGAGAAAAACTCCTGTGAATTGAAGTAGATGACGAGTGAATTCATCAGCCGCTCTCCGTAGCCGTATTGAGGCCCGGATTGGCCAAAAGTTGCTGAAGCGTGCCACCCAAGATCGAGGCTTGGTCTTCTGCGGAAACAAAATGACAGTGGCTGCGGAAGATCTCCAGCGCCTGACGATAGGTCATGAACTGGCTGACCACGGGGTAGTCGGAGCCCCAACACATGCGCTGCGCGCCATATGCGTCATAGAGCGCCTGCACAATGGGCTGGACGTCCGCAAGTGGGAAATCCCACTTTTCTTTTGCTGTGCCGTAATAGAAACCGGAAAGTTTTAGATAGATATTGGGCAAGCGTGCTGAGGTCAAAATTTGCTGTAGGTCGTCGCTGCTGCCAACCTGTGGATGGCCGAGATGGTGAATCAGGATTGGCATGCTGGGAAAACGTTCGGCCACGGCGCGGATGGCCGGCTGTTGGTAGGGCCGGCAGTGAATGCTGGCCAACAACTGGCGTTCGGCCGCCAGCGTGAAGAGCGCCAGCCCCTCGGGCGAGGTCAGCCAGGCGCCGTCATCGTCGTCGCTCAGGTAATGGGTGAAGCCGGCGGGAGACCAGCGCTCCAGCATAGCCTGCAGGCGGCCGGCCGCGCCAGGGGTGTGATAGCGCGCCGACCAGCGACTGTCCAGGTCAACCAGCTGTCGCAGACGCTGGGGGTCGCGTGCACAGCAATCGGCTACGTAGGCGTTGTTGGCTGGATTTTTTTCGATCTGTGCGCAGACAATCAACGCCTGATCAACGCCCTGGCGATCCATCTCAAAACGAAGCTGCTCGACACGGCCGCGCGTGTCGGCGTCAGGCCCCGGCGGTTCATACGGCCACGTGGCCCAGGCATGGCAATGGCTATCGATTATCAAGTCGCGCATGCGAAACCTTCAATCGTACAAGATCATGAGTCAGCCGAGGCCGATACGTATAGTCTGACTATGCTTTGCGTCTAGAACGGCTCCAGCCATTCTTCAAGGATTTCCATGCCAAAGCCAGGCGCATCATCGGGCACGAGATAGCCGTCCTTGGCGACTGCCTGACCGGGAATGCGCGGCGCGTCTTCCAGCGCTACGCCGGGACGCGAGCCGATGAAGTACTCCAGCCAGGGCATGCCGGCCATGGCGTAGGTGAAATGCTGGCCGAAGGGATTGCGTGCGCCGCCGTGGAGCATGACACTAATGCCCGCGGCTTCGGCCATGCCCACAATCTTCTGACAGGTCGTCACGCCGCCGCACCAGTTGATATCGGGCTGGAGGATGTCCGCCACACGGTGGGTGATGGCCGACTGGAAGGGGACGTAGGAATACCAGTGCTCACCGGTGGCGAGCGTCTGCCAGGGCAGGCGCCGTCGCAGTTCGACATGGGCATCCATATCTTCGGGAATGAGGCACTCTTCCATCCACTTGAGCCTGTATGGCCGCAGCGTTTCGGCCAGACGGACCGTGTACTCCACGTCAAAGGCCATCCAGCAGTCCAGCATCAGCTCGCATTCGTCACCGATCTGCTCGCGGGCTTGGGCGATAAATTCCTCGTTCTTGCGAATCCCCTCTAGACCATCTGCGGGGCCGTAGGGGCAGGCGAGCTTGAAGGCCGTGAAGCCTAATTCCAGATACCAGTCGACGTCGTTGCCGGTCACGTAGCAGTACATCTTGTCGCGCGCCGGGCCGCCCAACAGACTGTAGACCGGCTGGCCCAGCAGCTTGCCCTTGAGATCCCACAGCGCCAGGTCGACGGCGCTGATCGCGTAAGAGGCCAACCCGACCGTGCCATAGGGTTTGGTCATGCGGAACATCATATCTGCGATGCGGTCTGTTGCCATGCAATCCTGACCAACAAGCTGGGGCGCCAGGTGCTCATTGATGACCGCGGCCACGGGCGCACCATGGTCGGTCAGCCCCAGGCCCCACGTCCCATCTTCCGCGGTGACCTTGCACCAGACCGCGCCCCAATCCTTGGGCAGCCACATGGCGCGGCGGCGTTTAACGTGCGGGTAGCGCGACATGGGATTGGCTACTTCGGCATGCTCGGCCCAGGAAGGCCGGCTTCCTTCCAGCGGTGACGTGGCGGGTAGATTCACGCGCACGGCTTCGACACTGACGATCTTCATGGCTTTCGCTTTCTCTGGCTATGGAACAAGCAAGACTTTGGAGACATCGCCGGGCGCGTCGATGAGCCGGTCAAACCACGTGCCGCCTTCGGCCAGGGGCGCCTCGACGATCCAGGGGGCCAGGCCCATCTTGCCGGCGTCCAGCAGCTCAATCGCCTGGGCAAAGTTGGCCGGTGAATAGGCAAAGGCGCCACGCACCACAATCTCGCGCCGAATGATATCCGCCGCGGGCATGGAGCTGCTCTCTTCGTGCAGGCCGCTCAGAATCACGGTTCCCGTGCTCTTCACGGCTGCGACGCACTGGGTACGGGTCACGCCCATGCCAACGGCGTCGACCGCGACAACCGCGCCGATGCCATCCGTGGCGCTGAGCACAAAGTCGACAACGTCTGTGGCAGCGGGATCGAGCATGATGGCCCCCAACTCGCCGCTCATGGCCAGGCGCGCCGGATCGAGGTCGGCGACGAAGACCCGCGCTGCGCCCTTTAGCTGGAGCGCCTGAAGGGCCAGAAGACCGATGGGCCCCGCGCCGATGATCAGGCAATCCTGTCCCGCGACATCACCAGCCAGTTCGCCGATGCGCACGCCACACGCCGCGGGCTCGACCAGGGCGCCCGTGCGCAGCGCCATGCCCGCAGGCAGAAGCGCGACCGATTGGGCCGGTACCGCCACATGCTCGGCATACGCACCGGGGCGGTGTGCGCCCAATAGTTGCCGGCTGGCGCAGAGCTGGTCGAGACCTCGCTGCTGCATCTCCGACTCGCCGCTGACCGACAGCGGGTTGGCCGTCACACGCGTGCCCAATTGGAGCGCCGGATAGTGCTCGGCCACACCGTCGCCCAGCGCGCTGATCTCGCCGGAGAACTCATGCCCCATCACCAATGGCGGCACGCGCAATGCGTTGTGGCCCAGGTAGCCACTCAATTCAGAACCGCAAATGCCGGCGTAGGCCACTTTGATGATGACCTCACCGGGCTGCGGATCGGGAATCGGCTGCTCATGCATTGTCATCACACGCGGCGCTTCCCACACCAATGCCTTCATGGTCGATCTCCTTCGCGCTTGCGCCCAGGGGCGCGTTGGTTGTTGTGTGTTTGCTGCTGTCCTGCAGCGGACAACTGCTCTAGTTCCTGCTCGACGTGACGCAGATGCGCTCGCATGGCCAGCTGTGCAGCCTCTGGGTCGCGCGCTTCAAGACCCTTGAGGATCGATTCATGGTCAAGGGTGCTGCGGCGCGTGACGCCGGGCAGGCGGGCCGTACGCTGCCGGCTGGCGGCGCCGAGCTGACGGATCGCCTGCATGAAGCTCGAGAGCAGCGAATTGCCGGCCGCCTTGGTGATCAGTTCATGCAGCTCAAGATCGCATTGGATGAAGGCCGTCGGATCATCGACCACCTCTTTGGAGCGAGCCATGCAGGCGCGGATCGCGGCCAACTCTTCGTCCGTAATGCGCTTAGCCGCAAGGCCGACAATGCCAACCTCAAGCACTTCGCGCGCGTCAAAAAGCTCCAGGAACGTGGCATCCGTGAGCGAAAAAACAAAGTCGAAGTGCTCAACCAGAAGCCCGGGCTCCAGTGTCGAAACATAGGTGCCGTCGCCCTGGCGGATTTCAACGATGTTCATCAAGGCCAGGGCGCGCAACGCCTCGCGCAAAGAGGGACGGCTGACCTTCATCATCGTCGCCAACTCTCGCTCGGATGGCAGCCTGTCGCCCGGCTGCAGATCGCCGGCGCGGATCATGTCCAGGATGTTGGCGGTGATGCGTTCTGAGAGAACGTCTTTGTTGAGCGACTTAAATTCGGGTGGCATGTTGCTGGCATTCCATCGTGCCGGGCATCTTTCGAGAATTGAGAGTCTCTGGTACTTTTTGCAGGCGATTGACCGATCAATCCGTCAATGGTTAAATGGTTTGGTGGTCAGACCTTTACACGCCCCAACCGTACATCAGTGGGTTTGTGTTGTCAACAGCCGTAAATTGGATCATTTAGCGGAAAAAGAGGCGTCGAATGAACACGAAAACAGGGACGATTGAACGCATTGCCGCCGACGGGGAGACCATCACCATTCAGGGGCGTTGTCCTGGCGTTGGGGACGGAGATGCACTGGTAGTACATATTCTTGAACCATTCGTACCCATGCCTGCTGAGATTGCCGGCGCGCCCGATTTTGGCGCTGCAATTGATGAGCAGAAGGACAACCGCTTTTCCTTAGCCATTGACCGTTTCCACCGTGGCCGCGATCTGCTCTTCGCCAAGTTCGCCGTCGGCAGCCGGCCCACGCGCGAGGGTTCTACGCGGCTGTTTTCCGGCCCTTGCTACGTCACCGCCCTGTTGGACATCTCACGCTCCGCCTATCCCTATCCGACGTCTGCTACGATCAAGGGTCTGCAGGTGCGGGATGTGGATGATGCCCTGGCATTGGGCGTTGGCCATGCCGCGTTGAACTTGAACCTGCCCAACATTGCCCGGCCCCAAGCGTCGCCGACAACCATCACCTACATGATGGACGGCCAGCCATTCTATTTTGATGAATCCTACTTGCAGCGCTTTGACCGCCAGCTAAAATCGCTCTCGGACCACGGCATCGTGGTCAATCTCATTCTGCTCAACAGCATGAAGTGGGATGGCGAGACGATCCATCCCGACATGCACGAGGTCTTGCTCCATCCCGATTACGACCGGGAAGGCTTCATTAGCGCCTTCAACGTGGTGACGCCGCAAGGACTGGCCCACTATCGGGCTTTTGTCGAGTTTATTGCCGAGCGCTATACCCGTCCCGATCAGAAATATGGTCGCGCCTGCGGCTATATCATCGGCAATGAGGTGGACGCACAGTGGGTCTGGTGCAACGCCGGTGAGAAAGCGCTTGCGGACTATCTACGCGAGCACGGCAACGCCATGCGCATCGCCTTTTACGCCGCCCGCAAGCAGTACGCCGAGGCGCGCGTCTATCTCTCCCTGACCCATCACTGGACCAGCCGCTGGGAGGTCGACGGCGTCAGCAATCCGCTTCGCTCCTATGCCGGCCGTGAGTTGATCGAGGGTCTCAACGCCCTCTACAAGGCTGAGGGCGATTACGACTGGTCACTCGCCTATCACCCATACCCGGAAGATCTCTTCCACCCCGACTTCTGGCACGATGCTGCGGCCCAGGACTCATTCGACACGCCGAAGATCACCTTCCGCAATTTGCAGATTCTGCCCCGTTATTTTGCGCAATCGCACTTGCTCTACGCCGGACGGCAGCGTCACATCATCTTGTCTGAGCAGGGCTTTCATTCGGATGAGACCGAGGAGGGCGAACAACTGCAGGCGGCGGCCTACGCCTTTGCCTACTGGAAGGTGGAACAAGAGCCGGACATCGAGTCCTTTATCCTCCACGCACACATCGACAACCGGGATGAATTCGATCTCAATTTGGGCATCCGCCGGCGTGACAAAACCGTAGACCTGCCCAGCGCACCGGGCAGCGCCAAGCCTGTTTACGCAGTCTTTCGCGATATCAATGGCCCGCGTCACGATGAGATCATGGCTGAAGCGAAATTAATCGTTGGGGAAGAGAACTGGCGCTAGGCTGACTCCCAGAGTTGCGCATACGCCTTATGTGGGATCCGGCGAAAGAGGCTCGCCGCAATTTCGGACGACTGACACCCCCGGAACGCCGAGCCCCAACTCGGCCGGTGCTATGTTTGCCGAGCTGGGGCTCGGCGTTCCCTGGCTTTCCTCTACCCACAAGTCGATAGCGAAGGCGCTACGGGCCAACCATGCCGTTTGCGCGCAATCCCGCCGGGCATGAATGCCCTTGCCGGCAGGATGCGCCCCACGAAGCGGGGCTTTGATGTCGACGACCAAGTCCCATTTGGTGGGGCGCCGTGCGCTAGCCCACGGCATTTATGCCTGGGTAGTTGCCACGGCGAACGGCACAGGATTGACGCCAGCCCCTGAAATAGATGTGGGTAATGGCATGAGACCCTGAAGGGCGACCTACAGAATAAAGTAGGCCCCAAGCCACAAGACCGCGCTCAACACGATCACGTCATGATCACTGATAGGTCATACGCATCACGACATCTTGCGGATAATTGCCAAAGCTGCTGCCAAAAAGGTTGATGCCACCTACATGTTCTGCGTCGACCTGGACGCCGATGCGGACTGTCAGCAAGTTGCTTTCGGTAATCTTCAGATCAGGTAGACGCACCGTCGATACCTTTACTCCATCGACCAGGCTCGCCTCTTGATTGACCTGCCAGACCTTGAGTAGACCGTACTGCGTATTGCGCGTCTCCCACCACGCGGGCGTGAGGATGCCGCGGCCGCCGCCAAAATCAGCAGGACTCGTCCATGTCCCGATATCGACGCCGTTGACCCAGACCGTGATGTCTGAGGGCCAGTCGTCGTGGTGCAGTGGCGCCTCAGAGCAGATTTCGGCGCTAACCTGGAGCGATGTCGGCACCGCCTTGGGCGGCAGGCGGTTGGGCAGCCTGTACTCCACATAGCCGTGATGAAACCAGATCAACTGCGCATCAATTCGATTTGGTTCATAGAACGAAGATGGGTCGTCCAGCAAGCCAATGAGGCCATTCCGCCCAGCAAGTCCACAAGTAGGCGTCACCTCGCATGCTACATAGCTCCCCACCGGCAGGGATAGTTCGATCACGCGTGCGTCTTGGCGTGCACCCTCCACGGGGAGCGTGACGGTGATGATCTCGTAGGCCCGGGCGCAGACCTTTTGCACGCCCCGCTTGGCTGGTTGCATTTCCGTGATGAGTAATCCCGCGTCTTCCAGAATGCTGACATGTAGATTCGCAGTCGATACGGGAATGTGCAGGGCTTCGGCGATTTCACTAACGTTAGATAGATGCTTTCCCAGTAGTTCTAGAATGCGGAGTCGCGGCTCCGATGCCAGCGCTTTCAACACTTGCTGGCCGCGGCGCGAATCTGTCTCTATGTGTAGAACAGGGCCAATCTCTTGCTGTGCCATGACTTCACTCTCTCAATGAGCTTCTCATCCGTAAAGCAAGATAGTGGCCATCTGCCTACAGATGTGCAGTAGTCCGTGAGATTTCATCTCTGTTTTATATCATAAAAACCTGGAGCACAAGCGGCCATACCTGCATGAATCATCTGATTGACAAGCTCACTCCTCTGGAATAGAGTCTAAAATGAACTGTAACAGTTTTACTTGTAACAGTCATTTCCAGCTCCCCATCATTTGAAGTGATTGGCTTGGATTCGAATAGACGTTGATATAGCGCAACTATCTACTCGCGTGAACAGTGATTTCTGCTCGGTAACCACTGCACTCGTTTGAAACGTTGTCATCCTTCAACAGCGCAGGGAATTTTCCCTATTAGGCACAGGAGAGATCTATGGCTAGCCAGAACGCTCCGACCGTCCATGCCGGCATGTCCAAGAAGCGTCGCCGCGACACGTTGGACGCGTATCTCTTTCTGGCCCCCTTTCTCATCGTCTATGTCCTCTTTGTCGTCTTCCCCGTCTTCCAAGCCGTCTACATGAGCTTGTTCGACTGGGATCTGTTAGCGCTGGACTTCCGCACCTTCATCGGGCTGGGCAACTATCAGGAGATGTTCAACGATAGCATCTTTTGGAGTTCGTTTTGGAATACAGTGCAGTTTGTCATCCTCTCCACGCCTTCGATTGTTGGCGTTGCTCTGCTCTTGGCGATATTGCTCAATGGCGCCGGTAGAGGCATGGGGGTTTTTCGCACGATCTTTTTCTCGCCCTACGTCTTTTCGGTGGCCGTCGTCACGCTCATCTGGGCATTTTTGCTCAATCCCCAAACCGGGCTGTTGGCCTCATTTCTAGGCCGTTTTGGTATCGAACCAATCTCTTGGTTAACCGACCCAAATCTCGCCATGCCAGCCATCGTGATGACAACGCTGTGGTGGACCATGGGTTTCAACATGGTGCTTTTTCTGGCCGGTTTGCAGGACATCGATCAGTCGCTGTATGAGGCAGCGGAACTGGACGGTGCAGGATCTTGGGCCCAATTTCGTCACATCACCATTCCAGGTCTTCGACGTACCTTGCTGCTAGTGATCGTGCTGCAGATTATTGCCTCCTTCCAGATCTTCGGTCAGGTCTACATCATGACCCGCGGTGGCCCTGCTGGTACCACCAGGGTGCTCATTCAATATATCTATGAAAGCGGATTTCGCGATTTCCGGCTAGGCTACGGCTCGGCCATGTCGCTCTTCCTCTTTGTGGTCATGTTCATCATCTCCTACTTCCAGTTCCGTATTGCTCCCGAGGAGGATTAGTTATGCAGGCGAGACGGTCTACTACAGGCGAGAGGACCCGCTTTTTCCGCCTGCTTTTCATCGTCGGTTTGGCCATTGCGGCTTTTTTCTGGATTGCGCCTGTCATCTGGATGTTCTCGTTGGCCTTAACCCCCAACGAAATCCTCAAGAGTACAACCACCAGCTTGTTGCCCATTCAGCCGACGCTCGAGAATTTTGTACAGGTATTTCAGGTTGGTTTAACGCCACGTTGGTTCTGGAATAGTACGGTCGTTACCGTGACTACCACCATCGTGACCATTGTTCTGACGTCAATGGCCGGCTATGCCTTTGCTCGCATTCCTTTCGCGGGACGCAACCTGCTCTTTGCTTTTGTTCTCGCCGGCTTGATGGTGCCAAAGGAAGCGATGTTTATTCCGCTCTTTCTGATGTTTGCAGAAGTGGGCATGCACAATACCTACGCCGCACTGATTCTACCCCGGGTGGCGGCTCCACTAGGCGTCTTTCTCATGGCTCAGTTCTTTCGGGCGATTCCCATAGAGGTAGAAGAAGCTGCTCAGCTCGACGGCGCCGGCCGTTGGACCGTCTTTTGGCAGATTATGCTGCCTATGTCCCTCCCGGCCATGACCGCACTGGGGATCTTCACATTTGTATTGACCTGGAATGACTACCTGTGGCCCCTCGTATCGGCGACGCGACGAGAGATGTTCACTATCACGACGGGCCTGGCCTCGCTTCAGGGAAACTTCGCCCAGGCGACTGAACTTGGCTCCCTCATGGCCCGGGGCGTTATCGCCAGCGCGCCACTGCTGATCCTATACATCATTTTTCAGCGCTATTTGATCCGCGGCATTTCGCTCGGCAGTGGGGGCAAATAGGTTTAGCGGCAAGCTCTACCATGATCGCTTCTTAACTCCAACGAAAGGAGCAGACTGACGCCGGTTCTGGACCCACTGCTCGTATGGGCCGATTGCCCGCTCCACGCTTGCTCCTTGGTTTGGCCGAGACATATACCGATTCGTTTGTTCGTTTGCTTCACTTTATCACGCAAGGAGAGTACCAATGTTTACGAAGAGAGGAACGTTCTGGCTCGTCATCGGGCTCGCATTCGCCCTGATTTTGGCAGGTTGCAGTACCCCTGCTACACCAGCTGCAACCGATAGTGCGGCCGAAGCTGGTGCCGAAGAAGCTGTCACCCTTAGCCTGGCGCGCTTCTTCGGTGATTGTGACGACACAACTGACGGCGTGACTGACGTCAGCCAGGCCACGACGGAATGCGAGGTCATTCAGATCTTGACCAACAAATTTAACGCCGAGAATGACCAGGGCATTACGGTTGAACGTTTGGGCGGGTCTGAGTGGGGCACCTACTACGATGCGCTCAACACGACCTTTGCGGGTGGCGATCCGCCCGACGTGGCCGTTATGCACGGCTCCAACATGCCCGACTACACCGTTCGCAACCTGCTGCTGCCGGTAGGCGACATGTACGAAGCGTACGGAATCGACTCGTCAGACTGGACCGAGCCGGCTCAGGGGGCGATCACGTACGAAGATCAATTTTTTGGCGTGCCCTTTGACCTTCACGCTAATTTGTGGCATGTCAATGTAGATCTTTTCCAAGAGGCCGGTCTAGTCGATGATGCAGGCAATCCCATTCTACCGACCAGCCGAGCAGAATTTGAAGAGCAGGCTGCGTTGATGAAAGAGGCGACGGGAGCCGACTACATGGCGACTGATGCGTCTGAATTCCCGATTGGCGTCCGCCTCATGTTCACGCTGGTCTGGCAACAGGGAAGTGACTTGGTGGCGCCGGACGGATCCACTGCTTCGCTGGAGACCGATGAAGCTGCTGAAGCGTTGGATTTCATGGTAAACATGTTCAACCAGGAATACGCAGATCCTGAATACGACTATGCCGGTTCCCAGCAAGCTTTCCTCAATGGTGAAGTGGCCGTGCTTCATAATGGCACGTGGGCCGTAGATCAGTACAATCGTGAGGCTGAATTTGACTACCAGGCCATGGACTTCCCGACTCTCTATGACATGCCCGCAACGTGGGCCAATTCTCATATGTGGGTGGTGCCGCGTCAACCTGACGAGGCCGATGCCAAGTATGATGCGGCTATGGAGTTCCTGGCCTTCCTCAACGAACATAGCTTCGACTGGTCAGCCGGCACGGGGCATCTCTCAACACGCAAATCTGTGCTGAGTGGCGATGAACTGGCGGCCGTGCCCCAGCGCGAAAACTATGCCGCCACTGCCGACATCGCCAAGCTGGTTCCGGCGATCGTGAACTGGCAGGCTGTCGAGGATATCCTGAAAGAAGAGCTGGAAGCGACCTGGCTCACCGGCAAAGCTCCGGCGGACGCCTTGTCTTCTGCTCAGTCACGCATCGACGAGCAACTGTCCCGCTAGTTGACGCAAGAAATCCTGGCATCGTCTGTGCGCCAGCTTTGGCTGACGCACAGACGATGCCGCCCCTGGCCTGAGTTTCCCGCACACCATTTGAGCCCGACTGGAGCAATGTCCAATGAGCGCGCGCCAACGCATCGCCCTTGATGGACCATGGCATTTTTACTTTGATGAGATCGGCAAGGCGAAATCCGGTCAACTGCCGCCGCCGGGCGACTGGCGTCGCATCACTGTACCCATGCCCTGGCAGGCGCAATTCGAAGAATTGCGCAATCGGGGAGGCGTCGGCTGGTTCCAGAGGACGCTGATCGCGCCGGCAGTCCCTGACGACTGCGTTGCCATCCTGCATTTTGGTGCAGTGGATTATCATGCAACCGTGTGGGTCAATGGCTCATTTGTGTGCGAGCATGAGGGAGGCTACCTTCCCTTCGAAGCCGATATCACGGCCTACCTGGCGCAAGGCGAAAACGAGATACTGGTACGCGTCATCGATCCGGACGGAGATCGGGACTCGTGCTCTTCCTATGCCTTCAGCCAGATTCCGCACGGCAAGCAAAGCTGGTATGGCCAGACGAGCGGCATCTGGCAGAGCGTCTGGTTGGAGGTCCGCCATCGCAGTCATCTTTGCAGCCTCAAGCTGACGCCGGACCTGGCCCATAATCAGATTGCTGTCGAGGCGCGCCTGGCCGACACGGCGATTGCTGGCGATTTAACCGCCTGCGTGTCAGTCTTCGGACCGGACGACGCTCTGGTCAACCAGACGCACGTCGACGTTGCGCCGTCGGCGCATTTGGCGGTCACGCTTACGCTTGAGAAGCCGGCCATTCCATGGAGCCCGGACGAACCTGCACTGTATCGAGTGCACCTAGCGCTCAAGAAAGGTAGCAAAAAGCTCGACGAGATCGAAGATTCCTGTGGCTTCCGGACCGTCGAAGCACGAGACGGTCGCATCTACCTCAACGGGCGTCCGCTCTATCTACGTGGGGCCTTGGACCAGGCCTATTATCCCGACACCATCTACACGCCTCCGAGTTTGGCGCTGCTTGAAAGACAATTGCGCCAGGCCAAGGATCTTGGCTTCAACTGCCTCCGCTGCCACATTAAGATCGAAGATCCTCGCTACTACGCTTTGGCTGATCGCATGGGTATGTTGATCTGGGCAGAATTGCCTAACTGGATGCATTGGACGCCTGCTGCTGCAACCCGCGCTGAAGAGACATTTGAAGCCATGGTGGCACGGGACTGGAATCACCCTTCAATCATCGCCTGGACGCTCATCAATGAAGATTGGGGGACTGATCTGGTCAATGACGACGAGCATCGCCAGTGGCTCGTTCAGTTTTTCGAGCGGGCCAAAGCATTGGACCCGACGCGCCTCATCGTCGACAATTCTCCCTGTCATCCCAATGCCCATGTCGTCAGTGATATCGACGACTACCACCACTACCGCGTAATTCCTGACAACGCCGCGGACTGGACCCAGTGGGTGCGCGATTTTGCTACGCGGCCTGACTGGACCTGGATACCGGCGTATTCACACCTGCGCCAGGCTGATGCGCCTCTTGTCGTCAGCGAGTTTGGCAATTGGGGCTTGCCCGATCCGCGCCGACTCTCCGAAGATGGGCGTTCGCCCTGGTGGTTTGACGCCGGCTCTGACTGGGGCGAGGGCATTGTGACGCCGCAAGGGCTGGAGCAGCGCTTTGCCGGCTGGCGTCTTGACCGTGTTTTTGGCACGTTCGACGCCTTCTTGCAGGCCAGCCAGGAGCAGATGGCCCATAGCCTCGCCTACGAGATTGGCGCGATTCGGCGTCACCCCGCAATTGGCGGCTATGTTGTTACGGAACTCACCGACGTTCATTGGGAAGCCAACGGCATCATGGACTTTCAGCGCAACGTCAAGGCCGGCGTGACGGACCGGATCGCGCCCGTCAATCGAGACTGCGCAATTCTAATTGATCCGGAAAAGTGGTCTGCCCATCCTGGCGAGACTGTACACGTCGAACTGCTTGCCGTTGATGGTACTGGCCCGGCGACCAACGGACGGTTGCGCTGGCGAACCGAATGGGCCTTGGGGGAGGTGGCGGCGCCCGGTGGCCTGGCGGAGATACGGCTGCCGGATACCGAAGATAGTTGTGAGATCATCGTCTGGGCCGAATGGGAAGAGGGAGAGCGACTGCTGGCTATCAATCAGATTGAGCTGGCGTGCATAGTGATTCAACCGTGGGATGACAGCATACGGGTCGATGCCGGGCCGGACATGGCCGACGCGTTACGGGCAGTCGGATACACCTTAGCGCCGGACGTGCCTGGGATGGCGCCGGATATGCCTGGGTCTCGGACACTCGTTACCGACCACTTGTCGGACCCGGTTCTGGATCAGATTCGCCGGGGCGCGCATGGCGTTTGGCTGGTAGACGCTCGCTCAGATGCGGTGCAGCCGGCTCACCTGGCCTTTTTGGGTGACCAAACCAGAATTGTGCCTCGTGAAGGTACCTGGTGGCAGGGAGATTGGGCCTCTTCGTTCAGTTGGCTCAACAAATCGGGGCCCTTTGCCGATCTGCCCGGCGGTCCCATGCTGAACATGGCCTATGCTGAGATCATGCCCCGTAGCGTTCTGACGCTTGAATCACACCGGCTTCTCAAGCAGAATGTGTGGGCCGGCCTGGCCGTAGGGTGGCTGCAGAAAATTGTCGGGCTGATTGCCTATACAGACTATGGTCAGGGTTCGATTGTGATCTGTACAATGCACCTTACGCCCGATCACCTTCTGGCGAGCGCGGCCGCTCGCGGACTACTCCGAGGCCTCATCGAACTTGCTGCAACTGGCGGTCGCTAGCCTCAAGGCGGCGTAAGTAAGCCGGTGGTTGGGCAGGGTAAGCTACCCGCGAAAGCTTCAATTACGGGACAGATCCAGAGGTTGGCGATCTCGTCCGGCGGGTAGCCGGACCTGCCAATCCATAGACACAGTTGCGCCATCGTGTACCAGCCCGCTTGAGCGGGCGTTGCTCTGTAGCCCCGTGGCTTTAGCCCGGGGCGGGGGGGCGGGCATCCCGAACAGTCAGGTCACCGGACGCCGCCCCGGGCTAAAGCCACGAGGCTATGGAACAGCACCCCGTAAACGGGGTTTGAGTACAATGAACTATCGGCTAACTGTAGCCGCCCTGTACTAGCCTCAAGGCGGCAGCAGCTGCCAGGCCTGCACGGCACGGTTCAAAGCGCAACAAGGGTCACGGAAATACGCAATTGTTCGAGCGCGATCTACAGAATAAAGTAGGCCCCAAACCACAAGACCGCGCTCAACACGATCACGCCCATGAAGGCCGGCTTGTTCGTTTTGTGATTGAAGAGCGCCATCCCCACTGCCGCGCCCAAGAAGCCACCGGCCAAGGCCATGCCTTGCAGCACAACCTCGGGCACGCGCCATCCGTTGCGTTTGGCCTGGGCCTTGTCGAAGCCATAGAAGAGAAAGGTGACAATGCCGGCCAAGAGCAGCCAGAACCAGAAGACCTGCTCCGGCCGCCACCAAAGCCAGAGCGCAAGCCCAATGATCGCTGTGATAATCAGGGCGGCAATGGCAAAAAACCGTCGGGGCGAACTTTTCATCACGAGCAATCCATCCTATCCTTGTACCATAATTTGTTTGTGTTTTGGTCGTTCGCTACACGCCAAGGAGGGAACTTGTGAGTATCAAACCCGGCTGGCCAGGGCGCGTCTATGAAGACTTCGAAGCGGGCGACGTCTATCCCCATCGCCTGGGCCGCACGGTGACACAGACTGACAACATCTGGTTCACGCTGCTGACGGTCAATCCAAACCCCATCCATTTCGATGCGCACTATGCGGCCCAGACTGAGTTTGGCCGGCCGCTGGTCGATTCGACTTTTACGCTCGCGCTTGTCACCGGCTTATCCGTAGCCGACATTTCGCAGAACGCGGTGAATCTCGGCTGGGATGAGGTGCGCCTGCCCGCGCCCGTCTTCGAGGGCGATACGATCTATGCGCAGAGTGAAGTGCTCGACAAGCGGGCGTCCGACTCCCGCCCCCAACAGGGCATCGTCCGCTTCAAAACCATTGGCTTCAACCAGGAAGGCGTCGTCGTCATCGAATTTGTCCGCACGATCCTCGTCTACAAACGCGGCTTTGTGCCGGACCCGCCGCGGCCTCAACTGAAATAGGCGGGTCGTGGTCTTTGGTTGATTTACGGATCGGTAAAAAGTCTCCTCGGCGCAGATTTTGCGCTATAATCCAAAAGATCGCAAACTAAAACGCAAGCCAATGGATGAGTGTAAGCATGAGCGTATCAATCGCTGTGGTGCCTGTTGCCGGGCTGGGCACGCGGCTCTTGCCTGCCACGAAATCTCAACCCAAAGAGATGCTGCCGGTGGGACGAAAGCCAGTCGTCCAGTATGTCGTCGAAGAGTTGACCCGCGTTGGTCTTGATCGCATTCTTTTCGTCACGGGGCCAGGGAAAACCTCGATCGAGAACCATTTTGATCTCAACGCCGAACTGATCCACACGCTCCGCGAGACGGGCAAGGAAGAGCTGCTGGCTGAATTGATGTTTGAACGCGCGCCGGCGCGTTATTTTTTCACGCGCCAGCGTCGTCTCCTCGGTCTCGGTCACGCCGTCGGCTGCGCTGAGGCCTTTGTGGGCGACAAGCCCTTTGTCGTCGCACTGGGTGACTCGATCATCGGCCTGCACGCACAGAGCAACGTGGTCGAACGCATGACCTCAGCCTATGAAGAGCACGGGGCCGCCGCGGTCATTGCCTTCGAAGAGGTGCCCATGAGCGAGGTGCATCGCTATGGCGTTGCACAGCCGAAGCAGGACGCCGAGATCTTTGAGGTGGCAGACCTGATTGAGAAGCCGAGCCAGGAGGAGGCGCCCAGTAATCTGGCGATTGCCGCCCGCTACGCCCTCTCGCCCGCCATCTTCGACGCACTGCGCCGTACCCGGCCGGGCAAGGGGGGCGAAATCCAGCTCACCGACGCCATCCGCCACCTGCTGCACGACGGCGGGCGGGTCATGGGCGTGCGCCTGACGCCGGCGGAGCAACGCTATGACATCGGCAACTTCACCTCCTACTTTCGCGCCTTTGCCGAGTTCGCGCTCGCTGACGAGACGTACGGTCCCGAGTTTCGTCGTCACCTGGAGGAGCTGCTCAATGCAGATCATTCGTAAGCAGGCCTTTGCCCGGGCCGGCCTGCTCGGCAATCCGTCCGACGGCTACAACGGCAAGACCATCTCTGTCATCGTGGCCAATTTTGGGGCCGAGGTCGTGCTCTATGAGTGGGATTCGGTCGACATCGTCCTGGCCGAGGCCGATCGCGCGCGCTTTCGCTCGGTGCGCGATCTGGCTGATGACGTGCGCAGTCATGGCTACTATGGCGGCATCCGGCTGATCAAGGCCACGATCAAGTCGTTTGTCGATTACTGCGACGCCCAGGGCATTCCGCTGCATGATCAGAATTTCTCCGTGCGCTATGCCGCCAACGTGCCGCGCCAGGTCGGGCTGGCCGGCTCCAGCTCAATCATCGTGGCCACCCTGCGCTGTCTTATGGAATTCTATGACGTCGAAATACCGCTGCGCGTCCAGCCGTCGCTCGTGCTTTCGGTGGAGACCGACGAGTTGGGCATTGCTGCGGGCCTGCAAGACCGGGTGATCCAGTGCTACGAGGGCGCGGTCTACATGGACTTTGATCGCGAGCAGGAGGAGATCGTCGATGGACTGCGCTGCTATGCGTATGAAGCGCTTCCTGTGGAACAACTGCCGCCCCTCTATGTGGCCTATCACACCGCGCTGGGCGAGCCGACCGAAGTGTTTCACAATGATATTCGCGGTCGCTACAAGCGGGGCGAACCGGCTGTGGTTGAGGCCATGGCGCATTTTGCCGACCTGGCTGCGGCGGGCCGTGTTGCGCTGTTGGCCCAGGATTGGCCGCGTCTTGGCGCGCTGATTGACGAGAACTTTGACATCCGCCGCGCGCTCTATCAGCTACCCGCATGGCAGGCGGAGATGGTTGAAACCGCACGCTCTTGCGGGGCCAGCGCCAAGTTTGCCGGCTCCGGCGGCGCGATCGTGGGTACCTATGCCGATGAGGCGATGTTCGACGCCTTGAGTGAGCGCCTGGCCGCTCTTCAAGTGCGCACAATCAAACCCTGTATTGTTAACACCCAATGACGGTCCAACCTATGGGAGAGTGCCGGCTGAGCTTGCACAGTCCTGAGCTTGTCGAAGGATCGAAACCAAGCGGGTTGATACCGGCCCGCTCCGCATGCCGTTTTTCAGTCAATTTGGTCTATGGATTATCTTGCGCGCCCACTGGCTCAAACATGCGCTTTGGTGTACATTGACCGTCAGGTTCCTTGATCGAACAGGTCACATCAATCCGCCAACCTCGCATGAAATTGGGAAGGAAAACCATGTCGGCAGTAGCAACGGCCCAGGCGCTCCATGACGCCGTCGAAGCCAAACGGGAGAATATCATCCGCTTCTTGCGCGAAATCGTCGCCATCCCCAGCATGGACAGCCAGCTGGGTGAAGTGGGCGAGCGCGTGGCTGCGGAAATGCGCATGCTCGGCTTTGACGAAGTGCGCTTCGACAAGATGGGCAACATCTTTGGCCGCATGGGCGGCGGCCCCATCGTCATCGTCTACGACAGCCACATCGACACCGTGGGGGTCGGCGATCCTGCGGCGTGGGCATGGGATCCTTTTGAAGGAAAGGTTGAAGACGGCGTCCTCTTCGCCCGCGGCGCGTGTGACGAAAAAGGCTCCACGCCCGGCATGATCTACGGCATCGCCCTGGGTCGTGATCTTGGCCTGATCGATTCTGAGCAGGTCACCATGTACTATTTTGGCAACATGGAAGAGTGGTGTGACGGCATCGCGCCCCACAGCTTTGTCGAGGCGGACCCCCAGGTGAAACCTGATTTCGTGGTCATTGGTGAGCCGACTAAGATGCAGGTTTATCGCGGTCACAAGGGACGGCTGGAGCTCAAAATCACGGCCAAGGGCAAGAGCGCGCACGCGGCAGCCAATCAACTGGGCGACAACGCCATCTACAAGATGCTGCCGGTCATCGACGCCATCAGCAAGATGGAGCCGGAGCTGGGTGATCATCCCTTCCTGGGCCATGGCAAGATCACCGTGAGTGACATGGTCGTCAGCACGCCTTCCATCAACGCCGTGCCTGACGAGTGTACCATCTTCATCGACCGCCGCATGACCTTTGGCGAGTCGCGCGCCGATGTGCGCCGCCAGCTCGAAGCCGTGATTCCTGCCGAGCACAAAGCGAGCATCACGATTGAGGAACTCTTCTACGACGAGCCGAGCTACACCGGGTTCGTGTTCCCCGTGGAGAAATATTTCCCGGCCTGGGCCTATGAGGAAGACCACCCGCTCGTGGAGGCCGGTCAGGCGGCGCGTGCGGCCATTGGTCTGCCCGATGCGCCCAGCGGCAAGTGGGGCTTCAGTACGAACGGCATCTATTGGGCCGGCAAGGCGGGCATCCCGTCGATTGGATTTGGCCCGGGCGATGAGCTGACCGCACACACGACGGAAGACAGCGTGTCGCTGGACGAAGTCGTGCTCGCGACCGAGTTCTATGCGCTGCTGCCAAGCATGATTGCCGCCCCAAAGTAGTCTTGGGCCGGGAAGTGTACTCTACCTTGAATAACCAAAATGTTTGACCCGCATACCGTGCGGATGTAGCAAGGCGGCATCACCACCCGGTGATGCCGCCATTTAATTTTTCGGGGTATCGTCCGTACAGGTCTAGGTCTCGATGTTCATGGGCCATTGACCGAGCGCAGGGGTTCGGTCCGGTCCGTAGAGTTCCTGCACGAAGTCAACGATGGCGTTGCGGAAGTCAATCAGGGCAAGGTTCCGTGGGTCTGTGGCTCCCCCGGGGAAAAAGAGCTCGCTACTCACACCGCCAGGTGGAATGAAGGAGCGATAGGGTGTAGAAAAGACAAAGGTGAAGTAGAAGGTCGCAATTTTGCCCAAGACGCCCGTTGTGGGCATGTACTTGAGCAGCGTGGGCGTATCAAACTCGCTGGTAGGCGGCGGAATGGCGGCGTCCTGCAGGCAGGGCGGGAAGTTGGCGACAAAGGTCAGCCCGGGATTGGCCGCCGGACTGAGCCGGGACGCGCCGTGTACCGTCAGCCGATAGACCAGGCTGGTCAGCACACGCTTCAGTGCCTCTTTTGTATTCATTACAGGCAGACCGCGGATATTGCCGCCCTGGGAATCGGCCGCTTCGCGCAGCCACGCGTGCAGCGGGGCGTCGACCGCGACAGCCGCGTCGTCCGCATAGCTGGCGTCCACAAATTTGTTGACATAATCTGAGGTTGTTTGCCAGATACGCACTTGCTGGCCCACGATCGGGTAGCGATCCCAAGGCGCATCAACGCTGAAGTCGTCTTCGTCCAGGCCCAGGGATTGGATTTTCTGTAAAGGATCGTCGTCGAAGTATTCTCGTCCTTGGGCATAGGTGTTGATCAGCTCAAGAAACTGGAAGCGCGTGCTAATGGAAGTGGGGGGTGCGATTCTCGACCAGAGAATCAGCAGAATGGTGTCAAAGGCGATCAGATAATCGGATTGCGGCGCCAGCAGTTGGGCGACAGGATGCTCAGGCGGCAGCGAGTCCTCCAATGTCATCAACATCGCCGCGCTGACAATGTGCCATGGGTAGACGTGACCAAGCCAGATGCCGAAAACCGTCACGGACGTTTTGGCGGCCTGCAGCGCATAGAGCCAGGCCGCGTCCGTTGCCTGACCCCGTTTGTAAACCTGCACGCCGTCGTCATCATGACCCGAAACACGAATCGCAACCGGCGTGAGCGCCTTGGAGAGAGGATCCTGCTGCAGAAGCGTGATCGTGGCCGGCGTGAAACGCGTCAACCCATCCACTGTTTGCGGTTCTACCGACGTGAACAGTGTCAAATCGATGGCGTAGAGCAGACCATCGCTCGCGGCAGATGCCAGCTCATTTGTCCAGGCGTCGCCAAATTTGGCGGCAAAGTAGTCAACCCGCTCCGCCTTTATCTTCTCCAGGATTAGCAAATCATATGCCAGCCCGTGTTGCGCGATGTTGGGCCAGAATTGGGCGCTGGCAGCATCTGCATCGGTCAGCGAAGCCGCCCACGTCGGCAGCAATTCGGTGAGCCCGTCCTGGTAGACCGACTGAAAGGTGGTCCAGGGCATGGCAAACTGCTCGGGTTCGGTCAGAGATAGTGTTGTGAGTGGGTCGCTGCCGCCGAAGAAGGGCAGCGCCTGCGGCTCGGGCTGGCCTTCGCCGGCGGCCCCCGGCGGCGTCACCCTATCCGATTTGAAGTAGCTTTCGTCTGCCAACATTTCAGCCAGCTGATCAGGATCGTTGTCGATCATCTGCAGCAGGTCGTTGCGCGCCGTGGCGGCCTCATCCCATACGGGCGGGGAGACAGGCGAGAGCTGTGACGGGTCAGCAGACGCCGCATCAACCCCTTCCGGTTGGGGCGTAAACGCAATGCGCGGGCTTGGCTTCCCGTACATGAACCACTTGGCCGTCGCTTCATGCTCGCCGATCTTATAAAAAATGGAGAGCCCCTCCATGGCGTTTCCAGTCTCTTTGGAACGCGCGTTCAGCTTCAGCAACATCTGGCCAACTTCGATCACGCCGGCGCGCGGAATCGCCGGCACGTCATGAAGGCCCCAGTCTTGCACAGGTAGCTTTCCAGTTGCGCCCATCGATGGCTCCTTTCCCAACTGCACATGTGAGGAACCTTAACTATAGCCGGATTTAATGGGCTGTCAATCGATTGAAATCGCCCGTGCTGTAACAGGCTCAGATCAACACAGAAATAGCCGCGGGTCGGCGCAGATGTAGCAGATCCGTGCGGATCATCTCTCAACGATCTGCGGTGGATGCTTAGGTCAAACGATTGCTTTGATGTAAGATAATCGAGCTGATACGGGCTGCGCAGCCTCAGCGCTGGGTTATGACACAGTGCACGCAGAAACCGTGCGCCTGGCTGTGCTGTACCGTAGCGTCATGCTTACCCTCTTCCAAGAACTAGGAGCCACAAGCCATGCAGAGCAATCTCCGCGGCCGTGACATGATCACGACCCAAGACTGGACCAAAGATGAAATTGATACCGTGATGGAACTGGCCTTCGACCTGAAGCGGGCCCGGGCGGTTGGCCGCGATCACGCCTACCTGCGCGACAAGGTGTTGGCCATGCTCTTCTTTTTCACCAGCACACGCACGCGCTCCAGCTTTGAGGCGGGGATTGCGCAGATGGGCGGCCACGGTGCGTTCATCGACAGCACCACGACGCAAATCAGCCACGGTGACACGGCCAAGGAGATCGGTGAGATCTACGGGCGTTACTATGACGGAATCGCCATTCGTCAGTGCGACTGGAACTTTGGCAACCAGTACATCAACGAGGTTGCTGATGCCAGTCGCGTGCCGATCCTCAATATGCAGTGCGACGTCTACCACCCCTTCCAAATCCTGGCCGATCTGATGACGATTATCGAGAAAAAGGGCGACCCGCGCGGCAAGACCATTGCCGTGAGCTACGCCTATGCCTCAAGCTATCAGAAGCCCCTGAGCGTGCCCCAGAGCCTCATCCTGCTTATGACCCGCTACGGCATGAACGTGCGCCTGGTCCACCCGCCGGAGTTCAAGCTCATGCCCGACATCGTGCAGCAGGCCGCGGACAATGCCCAGGCCGCCGGCGGCAACTTCGAAATCATGGACGACATGGATGCCGGCTTTGCCGATGCCGACATTGTCTATCCCAAGAGCTGGGGCTGCTGGGTGACGACGGAAGACCAGGACGAGAGCGTCGAGATCGGCAAGCAGTATGAAGACTGGATCTGCGACGAGCGTCGCATGGCCCTCGCCAAGCGCGACGCCATCTACATGCACTGTCTGCCCGCTGACCGCAATATCGAAGTCACTGACGGCGTCATTGACGGGCCCCAGTCGGTTGTCTACGACGAAGCCGAAAACCGTCTCCACGTGCAGAAATCCGTGATGGCGCTCACGATGAATTAAGGAGTTTCCCATGTCAACCCTCGTAGCCTATCACCGGCCCGAATCTGTCGAAGCGGCGCTGCAGCTGCTGGCGCGCGACGGGGTGCAAGTCGTCGCGGTTGCCGGCGGCGCCCACGCGGTTGCTGAACTCTCAGCCCGTGGCGTGGAGGAGGTTGTCGATCTCCAGGCGCTCAATCTGGACGCAATCGAGGCAGGCAAAATCGATGTGACCATCGGCGCTACGGCCACACTGCAGGCGCTGGCTGAGCACGAGCGCCTGCCCGCGATCGTGCGCGAAGCCGCCTATCGCGAAGGCCCTAATACGTTGCGTCACGCCGCAACGATAGGCGGGACAATCGCACGGGGTGAGTCAACCAGCGAGCTGCTGGCCGCGCTGCTCATCCACGAAGCCGAGGTTGACGTCGCCAGCGCAGACGGCCCGCAGCGTCTGCCCCTGGCGGAGGTGTTGCGGGAGCGTCCGGTGGTCCTGGCCGGCGGCTTGATCACCGCCGTGCGTTTTGGTCTGGCCGGCGGCGCCTGTGCGACGGCACGCGTGGCGCGCACCCCCGCCGATGCCCCCATCGTGGCCGCCGCCGCCCGGCGTACGCCGGACGATCGGACGCTACTGGCGCTCTGTGGCGTAGCCGCAACGCCGGTGTTGGTCGATCCAACCAACGTCGATGGCAGCATCGATCCACCCGGCGACTTCCGCGGCTCATCCGGGTATCGCCGGGAAATGGCGCAAATTTTGGCCAACCGCGTTTTGGCAGAGGTGGCAGAATGAAGATTTACCTAACCATCAACGGCAACGGGCGCGAGCTGGACTGTGCGCCAGGCGAGACCCTCATGCAGGTGCTGCGGCGTGAAGGCTTCTACAGCGTTCGCTTTGGCTCCCACACGGGCGAAACCGGCGCGGCCGCGCTCTTGCTCGACGGCAAGCTGGTCAACGCCGATGTGCTGCTGGCGGCGCAGGCCGACGGTCACGCCATCGAGACCATCGAGGGGCTCTCCAAGGGACTCGACCTTCACCCGATTCAGCAGGCCTTCATCCGCTCGGGCGCGATTCAGTCCGGCTACTCCACGCCGGCCATGATCCTGGCGGCCAAGGCGTTGATCGAACGTAACCCCAACCCCACCGAGGCTGAAGTGCGCGATGCGCTGTCGGGCATCCTCTGCCGCGAGACGGGTTATCTGAAACCGGTCCAGGCAGTGCTGGAAGCCGCGGCCGTCATGCGCGGCGAGGCGCCGACCCCCGTGGCGCTTAACGTGCTGCCGCCCATCCTGCCGCCAGGCAGTGAATATGTCGATCTCTTCCGGCCCGACGATGCGCCAGATGATACCGGTCCGGGGGAAGGTAAGGCGCCTGGCGAGCCTGACGTCCTGTGGGATGCGCCTCTCCCCAGCGCTGATCCCCAGCCGTCGACGGCCGTGACGACTATGCCCAAATTTGTCGTCGCGCCCGAAGCGCCGGAGACAAAGGTCGTGGGCAAGCCTGAAATCAAGGTCGACGCCGTGAAGCTGGCCAAAGGCAATCCCGCCTTTGTCGATGACGTGGAGATGCGCGGCATGCTCTACGCCAAGCTGCTGACCAGTCCCCACGCCCATGCCCGCATCCTCGACATTGACGACAGCGCGGCCCGTGCCCTGCCCGGCGTCCATGCCGTGATCCACTACAAAAACGTGCCGCGGGTCAAGTATGCCTCGGGCGGCCAGTCGTATCCCAACCCGCCGCCCTACGACCAGGTGAGCTTCGACACCAAAGTGCGACACGTCGGCGATCGGGTCGCGGCGGTGGCTGCCGAGTCCCTGGAGATTGCCGAAGAGGCGCTCAAGCGCATCAAGGTGCAATACGAGGTGCTGCCCGCAGTCTTTGACGAGAACGAAGCCATCCAGCCCGGCGCGCCCGTCATCCATGACGAGGATGATACCGAAGAGATTCACGACGCTGAACGCAACATCGTTCACCACATCAAGGCCAATATCGGCAATATGGACGACGGGTTTGCCAAGGCCGATCACGTCTTTGAACATGCCTATTACGTGCATCAGGTGCAGCAAGCGCCGATCGAGCCCCATATCGCCATTTCGTACTGGGATGCCGACGAGCGTTTGGTCATCCGTACCTCGACGCAGGTGCCCTTCCACGTGCGTCGCATGGTCGCGCCGCTGCTGGGCATTCCGGTCAAGCGCATCCGCGTGATCAAGCCGCGCATTGGCGGCGGCTTTGGCGTCAAGCAGGAGATGCTGATCGAGGACATTGTCAGTCATCTGACCGTGGCCACCGGCCGGCCCGTGCGGATGGAACTGACGCGCGAAGAGGAGTTCATCGCTTCGCGCACGCGCCATCCCCAGAGCATCGTCTACAAGAGCGGCGTCATGAACGACGGCGCCCTCGTCGCTCAGGAGTTGCGCATCGTCGCCAACACGGGCGCGTACGGTACCCATGGCCTGACCGTGCAGACGGTGAGTGGGCTGCGCGGGCTCAGCACTTACAACGCGTCCTACAAGCGCTTTGACTGCATTGTGGCCTACACCAACATTCCCGTGCCCGGCGCCTATCGGGGCTACGGCGCGCCCCAGGCGCTCTTTGCGCTGGAGAGCCACATGGACGAGATCGCCCATGCTTTGGGCATGGACCTCATTGAGTTTCGGCGCAAGAATTGGGTGCGTCCCGGCGATCCGCTGGAGATTGCCGTGCACCTGGCCGAGGGCGAGAAAGATAATGTCGCCACGATTCCTGTCTTGGGCAGCAGCGGCTTGAGTGAATGCATCGCCCAGGGCATGCAGGCCATCGACTGGTCGCGCCATGGTGATGACGCCTGGCGTCTGTGCAAGGATTTGATGGACGATCCGGACGCCGCCCATCCCTATCTCCGCCGCGGGCTCGGCATGGCCGTCTGCATGCACGGCACCGCGATTCCCGGTCTGGACATGGGCGGGGCCAGCATCAAGATCAACGACGACGGCTCCTTCAATGTACTGGTCGGCGCCACCGATCTGGGCACAGGCTCGGACACGGTCCTGGGACAGATCGCTGCCGAGGTATTGGGCGTGCCCCTGGACGATATCCTCATGTACTCCAGCGATACCGACATGACGCCATTCGATGTGGGCGCGTATGCCTCCAGCACCACCTACATCTCCGGCACTGCGGTTCAGCGTGCGGCCGAACTGGTGCGCGAGCAGATCAAGGAGCGGACGGGCCTCATGTTGGGGTTGACGGACTGGCAGGAGGTGACGCTCAGCGATCGCCGTGCGCATGCGCCCGACGGTCGCTCGGTCACATTGGAGGAAGTCGCCCTCCATTCGCTCCACCAGGACCAGCAGCGGCAGATCATGGCCACGGCTTCTTTTGTGGCAACCGATTCGCCGCCGCCCTTCGCCGGCCAATTCGCTGAAGTGGAGGTCGACATCCGCACCGGTCAGGTGACGGTCAAAAAGCTGGTGATGGCGGTCGATTGCGGTGTGGCCATCAATCCCATGACGGCCAGCGGACAGATCGAGGGCGGCATGACCCAGGCCCTGGGCTATGCCCATTGCGAGGAGATGGCGTACGACGCAGCAGGCCGGATGGTCAATGCCAGCTTTGGTCCGTACAAGATCTATCGCGCCGACGAGATGCCTGAACTGGAGACGATTCTGGTCCAGACCATCGAGCCGACAGGTCCCTTTGGGGCCAAGGCCGTGGCCGAGATTCCCAAGGACGGCGTCGCGCCGGCGATGGCGAACGCCATCTTCCACGCCACGGGCGTGCGCGTGCGCAGCATTCCCTTTACGCCGGAACGGGTCTGGCGTGCATTGGCGCAGCGAGCATGAACGCCTGCGTCATTGTCGGCCACGGCAGCTTGCGCAGCGCCAGCGGCGCCGCCATGCTCCGCCTGGCCGCGCGTCTGCGCGAGCGTGGCCTGGTCGATCTGGCTGAAGCCGGCTTTCTCAACTACAGCCGGCCTACGATGGCTGACGCGGTCGAAAAGTGTGTGAACGCCGGCGCCACGCGCATCGTTGTCCAGCCCTACTTTCTTATCGACGGCGCGTATGTTCAGAATGACCTCCCGGCGCTGATCGCGCAGGAGGAAGCGCGTTATCCTGACGTCATCTTCGAGGCGGCGGCCCCCTTTGGCGCGCATCCCGCACTGGTTGAGTTGACGCTGAAGCGTGTGGCCGCAGTCGATCCGACACTGGGCGCGTCTCAACCGGCTAGCGCTTTGCTTCTTCTCGCTCATGGCACGACGATCCCGCCGGCCAACCGCGCCATTGAGGAAGTCGCCGCAGCCGTGGGCGAGGAGGCCGAGTACGATTCGGTTGGCGTCGCCTATCTCGATCTCAATCAACCGACCATCCCCGATGCCCTGGACGCCTTGGCCGCCGACGGCTATGGCTTCATCGTTACCATGCCCTACTTTCTCCATCAGGGTCGGCACGTCGCCGAAGATGTGCCCGCGCTACTGGAGGAGGCCGCCGCACGCTGGCCCGACGTCATCTTCGCCCACGCTGAGCACCTTGGCTATGACCTGCTGCTCGCCGATCTGATCGCTGAACGCATTGCTTCTGTGATCGCGCCGGCTCCATCGCTCTATCCAATCACGCTGACGCGGCTGGCGGAGAGCGATGTTCTGGTCGTTGGTGGGGGGACGGTGGGCGAACGCAAGATCGCGCGCCTGCTAGAGGCCGGCGCGCAGGTGCGTTTGGTCAGTCCGCAAGCGACGTCGACGCTGCGGGCATGGGCCGGCGCAGGCCGCATTGGCTGGCAGGCGCGGCCCTATGCAGCGGGCGATATCGGCTCCGCGCTGCTGGTCTTTGCCGCCACCGACGAGCGTGAGGTCAACGCCGCCGTCGCCGCGGACGCTCATGCTGCGGGCTGTCTCATCAACGTGGCAGACGCGCCTGGGGACGGAAACTTTCACGTCCCGGCGGTACCTGCAACCGAAGATGCCGTGGTGGCCGTCAGTACCCGCGCCGGTGATCCCCGCCGCGCCCAGCGCCTGCGCAATCGCATCGCCCAGGCGTTGGCGGACGATGCCGAGAGCGTGACTGAGTAAGGCGCCAGGGCACTTAATTTTTTACCGCAAGTCTGGAGAAATCATATGCTATTAACACATGGCTTGGTCATCACGTTCGACGCAGACGCCGACGTCAATGGCGTCATTCCTGACGGCGCCGTCTACTACGAAGGCGACACCATTGTCGCCGTGGGCTCGACAGCCGAGCTGACGGCCCGCTATCCTGCGGCCGAGACGCTCGACGTGCGCGGCAAGGTCATCATGCCGGGCATGGTCTGTGCGCATACGCACTTCTATGGCGGCTTTGCCCGGGGCATGGCCATCCCCGGCGAAGCGCCGGCCAATTTCATGCAGGTGCTGGAGCGCCTCTGGTGGAAGATCGACCGCGCGCTGACCCTGGAGGATGCCGAATACAGCGCGCTGGTGGCGCTGGTGGACGCCATCCGTCATGGCACAACCACGCTGATTGACCACCACGCCAGCCCCAACGCAATCGATGGCTCACTCGATGCGTTGGCCGGGGCCGCGAGCCAATCCGGTCTGCGCGTGGGGCTCTGCTACGAGGTGACCGACCGTAATGGATTGGACGGTGCGCAGGCGGGCATCGCCGAAAATGTGCGCTTCCTCAAGCGGCTCCAGTCGGCGCCCGACCCCAAGCTGGGCGCGTCCTTTGGCCTGCACGCTGCCTTCACCGTCAGCGACGCCACGCTGGAGGCGTGCGTGGCCGCGGCAGCAGGGCTGCCCACCGGCTTCCACATCCACGTGGCCGAGGACGCGGCCGATGAAGCGCTCAGCCTGGCCGAGCATGGGATGCGCGTGGCGCCGCGGCTGGCGCGCCACGGCATACTCGGCCCGCAAACGCTCATCGCCCACGCCATCCATGTCGACGAGGCCGAGGTCGAGATCTTTGCCGCACACGATGTCAAGATCAGCCATCAGCCGCGCTCCAACATGAACAACGCCGTGGGCGTGGCCGCGGTCGAGCAATTGCTGGATAGCGGCATTACCGTGGGCCTGGGCAATGATGGCTTCTACAACAACATGTTTAGCGAGATCCATACCGCGTACCTCCTGCACAAAGTCGCGCAGGGCGATCCCCGCGCCATGCCGGGCGACCGCTTGATGGAGATGGCCTTTGCCAACAACGCGCAGATCGCGTCACTCTTCTTTCCTAGATCTGTCGGTGCACTCACGGCGGGCGCATTTGCCGACATCATTCTGCTCGACTACGTGCCCTACACGCCCCTGACGTCGGGCAACTACCCCTGGCAGCTCATCTTTGGCATGGACGGCAGCCACGTCACCCACACCATCTGCGGCGGTCAAATGCTAATGGCCGACCGCCAACTCCTCACGTTGGATGAAGAAGCCATCGCCGCCCGCGCCCTGGAACTCGCCCCGGGCATCTGGCAGCGGGTGGCCGATATGTAGACGGTATAGAACGCGGATTTGGCGGACGGTGCAGAGGCACACGGATCTCTCTATCAAGAGAAGATCTGCGAAAATCCGCCTCATCCGCCAAATCCGCGTTCCATCTTCTCCTTCACCATGAAAGATCCATGCATGCCCGAAAAGTTAGTGGTCGTCAAAGGCGGGGGGGACCTGGCCAGCGGGGTGATCTATCGCCTCCTACGCGCCCGCTTCCCGGTGATCGTGACCGAACTGGCTGCGCCCCTGTTCGTGCGCCGGACGGTCTCCTTTGGCGAAGCGATCTACCAGGGCGAGGTCGACATTGAGGGGATCAAGGCCCGGCGCGTCGATGGGCCGGACGCGGCCCTGGCGCTGGCTGCAGCAGGCGGTCTACCCGTCGTGGTGGATGCCCAAGCGGCCATCATCAAGGCGTTGCAGCCGGCGCTTGTGGTCGACGGCATCATGGCCAAGGTCAATACGGGCACGCGTATGGATGACGCGCCGCTCGTGGTGGCGCTGGGGCCCGGCTTCACGGCTGGCGTCGACTGCCATGCTGTGGTGGAGACCATGCGCGGGCACTGGCTTGGCCGGCTGATCTACGACGGCGCGGCGGCCGCGGATACGGGCACGCCCGGCCTGGTGGCCGGCCGCGACGTTGACCGTGTCCTGCGTGCGCCGGCTGCCGGGCATGTGCAGGGCTTATGCGCGATTGGTGATCGGGTGGAGGCGGAGGAAGTGATTGCGACGGTCAGCGGCCAAGAAGTGCGTGCGCCCTTTGCCGGCGTCCTGCGTGGCATCATTCATCCGGCCGTGACCGTCACCCCGGGAATGAAGATCGGCGATCTGGATCCCCGGGGTGTGGTCGAGCACTGCTTTACGATCAGCGACAAGGCGCTGGCCATCGGCGGGGCCGTGCTGGAGGCGGTGCTGGCCAAATATCCGTAGACACTCGCCTCCCGACCACTCCGGTCAAGCCACTTGGCCGCTACCCGGCTGCTTTGATGGGGTCGGGCACAATCGGTGATGCATCCCATATTTCAAACGTAACATTGGGGCAGCCGGTGGCCCGTAGTTCGGCAATCTGATTTGCGCACGCTTCGGACGAAATCCATGCCTGGGCAGCGGCAAGGGTCGCAAATTCGGTGTGTACCATCACCTGCGGTGAAGCGCCATAGGCGGTGCGATACGCCCGAAATTCCTTGACGCCAGGCTGCTGCATGATGGTGGGAATCCACGAAGTGGCCGCTTTTTGGCCATACTCTTCAAGCTTGTCCTGTGCAGGCAAATCCCAACTCGTGATGACGAGTGCCATGTTCCTTCTCCTTTGGTTGGTTAGTACTGCCGACAATTGATTGACCGGGGGAGCGGTCGACGATCAGGGAAGCGTGCAATACGCATCGCTGACCATGGTTGGACTATTCAGCTGGTGCTGGCGCCAGGTGCTGACGCCAGTTGCTGCTACGCGCTGGCGTGGACGCGCACCGTCCCACTCGATGATACCGGCCCACTGGGGAACAAGTGGGCCACGGACTTCACCCAATCTGCCGCCCGGCGGTCCGATTCCTGCGCGCCGGCCGCATCTTCAAAGATGCCGACAGAGGCAACTCTGCCTTCACCGTGGTCGATCGCGTAGTAAGCGACAAAGCCGGGTGTTTGGCTGACAATCGGCACGAAGCCGCTCTCTACCTCCTGCACAATCTTCTCCATATCTTCCGGCTTGACTTCATACTGGCGAATTGCAACGTACATAACTACTCTCCTTTGAAATAGGTGGTGCAAGGGGACGGACGCAGACTCGACTATTGAGCAACGACCTTGTATTGCCACAAGGTCAGGTGATGGCGTGCCGGCTCGTCGACGCCAAGCCTTTGGCGTCGTCCGGAACAGGATTCGATTTGTGGTCCGGCGGTGGGCCACATCTCCAATCCCGCGTTGAAGCGCCGCAGTTGCGCCAGCTGCCGGCTGAGCCCCGTGATCTCCTGGGCAGGATACGCCGGTTCAATGCTGCAGCGGAAGCGCCCGACCACACTCGGCTGAGCCGGCGGCTGGGCGCAACGTCTGTTCGATCTCATCGAGCAAGGCGGCAACCTCCGTTTCAAGCAGCGGCGCCATTTCGGCGGCGATCAGGCGCCCCAGGCATGCGGCGGTTTGCGCCTCCCAATCCATGAGCATGGCGTGCGCGCGCTGGCGCGCGGGAGGCGATTGCATCAAATCGTTGAGCCTCCCCAGACAATCGGTGCGTTCATCTTCGCGGCAGATGAGCCGTACCGAATCCGTTGCCGCGAGCCGACCCGCAACGGTTGGAAAAGCATGCACCGACTGCCATGGCGAAAGAAGGTCCTGCCGTGTGACAATCGCCATCTTCTTATTATTGTGCGGCCCTTCATTGTAGTTCAACATCATGTGCTCCTTCGCCGATCTGGAAGATCCAGACCCGCCAAATCACTCCCGAAGCGGACTTCAAGTATTGTCGCTGTCGACTACCGGTGACCTGTCGTAACCCTGACAGAGTGCCACCAGGTTTGTTTTCGACAGCGTTCGATCCCGAATCAAGCGCAACCATTGCGAAGGAAAGCTTGAGCCGCGTCAGCTTGTGGCAACGATGAGAAACAGGGTGCTTGCCGCATTGTTGCAGCGTCTGCGTTACCGCAGCGTTACTGTTTCTATTGTGCAGAGTGCGTTAACCGGACGGGTGATGAGTTCGCCACAGGCTGATGACGGTTGAGAAGAGTGCCAAACATGAACCGTTCTTCCGGGCTGATCACATTGATCGGCGCTGTTTGGTCAGTTGGTTGCAGTCTATTTGGTTACCGTCGCGGGAACGTCGCGCTGTCCAATCTGCGATCCTGTCGCCGCTGGGAGAAGTAAACCATAGCGAGCGCTTCCACAGCGCTTCCACGACGCTTCACGAAGGGGATGTCGCTTTTTGTGCGGTTGGACAACACTCGGGTCTGGTATATGATGGGGCATCTTCTGGGCTCGTCTGCCTATTCGTTTCATGCGGCAGCCAGCGCGGCAAGTCTGCATCGATAGTCAAATCTCGTCCAGCACGCGTCCCCCCAGTTCAGTCAACCTTCTCCATGATGCAGCTCGAAGCGACCTTGCTAGGCGGTTATCAACTCTATCTCAATGGCACGCTTGTGACTGCCATTGCGCAACCACGCCTCCAGTCCTTGTTGGCCTATCTCTTGCTGAACCGTGCCGCGCCTTTGTCGCGCAATCAGGTGGCCTACCGTTTCTGGCCGGAGAAAAGCGAAAGCGCTGCCCACAACAATCTACGCGGGGCCCTGCACAAGCTGCGCCGCTTGCTGCCCCATGCTGACGAGTTGCTGAAGATCACGCCCAATACGATCGAGTGGCACGAAAGCGTGCGTATCGAAGTCGATGCCGAGCAGTTCGCCGTCACGTTGGCGCACATCAATGGCGCGATGGATGCTGCGCGCCATTCTGCACCCGTCATTGCCGACCTGGAGCGCGCAGTTGATCTCTACGGCGGTCCGCTGATGGCGAATTGGTACGACGACTGGGTGATTGAATTGCGTGAGGAACTGCACGCAAATTATGTTGACGCCCTGACGCGGTTGATGGAAGAACTGGAAGGAATCCAGGACTACCGCCGGGCGATTGGAATCGCTCGGCGGCTTCTTCAGCTCGAGCCCTGGGGCGAGCTCACATATCGAACCCTCATGCGCTTGTTGGCATTGACCGGACAGCGCGATGAGGCATTGCGACTCTATACCCAGTGCGTCGAAGTGCTGGACGATGAACTGGCTGTTGCGCCGGCTGAGGAGACTACCGCGCTCTATCAGCGTCTTCTGGCTGGAGATAAGGCATTGGACAATGTGGTAACTCTGGAGGCGCAGGAGCGTCCGCTTGTCGGCCGTGAAAGCGCATGGCGCCAGGTAAGCGCGCTCTGGCAACGCGTTGCGACCCGCGGGGCCCATGTCGCCTTGCTTGAAGGTGAGGCCGGAATCGGCAAGACTCATCTGGCCCAAACTCTGCTAGATTGGGCCGGGCGGCAAGGCTTTGTTACGGCCCGCGCCCAGAGCTTCCCGGTTGAACAGGCATCGGCCTATGCGCCCATTCTTAGTTGGTTGCGAACCCCCTCGATCCTGAGCAACATAACCAATCTGCCTGCGGCCTATCAGCAACAGCTTGCCCCCCTGCTTCCGGAAATGACCGAGTACGGAGCAGACGCCAAGTTCGCCGGTGCGGCTGTGACAGCGCAACGATCTGCGTCTGGGCAACGTCGCTTGCTCTTTGAGGCGATCACCCAGGCAATCGCATCGAATCCAGCGCGCGTGATGCTTCTGCTTGACGATGTCCAGTGGTGTGATCAAGACACGTTGAACTGCCTGCAATTTCTGCTTCAGCAGAGGCCAGAACTACCTGTCCTGCTGCTGCTGACGCTGCGCTCGGGCGATGCTGCGCTCAATCCGGCGTTTCAAGCATGGTATGGGCAGGTGACGGCTAACCACCAGCTTACGCGACTCTTGCTTTTGCGCTTCTCGCTGCCGGAGACGCGCCGGTTGACTCAGCAGGTAACCAACGCTACCTTGGATCCAGGCCAGGTTGAAGCGCTGCACGAGACCACAGATGGCAATCCTCTTTTTCTTACCGAGATTTTACGTCAGGTTGGAGACGGCGCGCCTGGCGCTGACTTGCCGCTTCCGCCAGCCGTCCACGCGTTGATTAGCGCCCGCATTTTCTCGCTCTCACCTGGCGCACGCGCTGCGGCTGAAGTGGCAGCCGTCATTGCACGTCCGTTTGACGCCTCCCTCATCGTCGCAGCCGCGCCGGCAGATCTACCGATCCTCGCCGCATTGGATGAACTCTGGACACGCCAAATTCTGCGTGAACAAGGCGACGGCCATTTCGTCTTTAGCCATGCGCTCTTTGCCGAGGTGATCTATGCTGACTTGAGCCCGCTGCACCGACGCCGTCTCCATCGTCAGGTTGGCGAAGCGCTGACAGACCTGCACAGTACGGATCCTGAGCAGGTCTATGGTGAGGCCGCCCATCACTTCCGGTTGGCGCGTTCGTATGATCGCTCGATTTCCCTCTATGCCGCCGCTGCCGCAATGGCCGGCAAGCTGTACGCGTACTATCGCGCTGCGGCACTCTATGAACAAGCGCTCGGCCTGGCGGGCAAAGTGAACCTCTCAAGCGATCGCCTGACCCGGCTCTACCTGGATCGAGGTCGCATGCTCGAACATAGCGGTCGCTTTGCCGAAGCTGTTGTCTCTTACCGCGAGTTGGAGACTACTGCCCGCCTGCGCGATGACCGGCAAATGGAATGTGCTGCGATTGAACGATTGGTGACCTGTTTTGTTGAACCCAACGACATGCACAGCTGGACGGAAGCTCAACTGCTGCTTCGACGCGGTTTGCACCTGGCAAGGGATCTCGATGATGCGGATCTGGAACTGCGCTTGCTGCGTGCGCAGATGGTGGGCGAATCGCACTATGGAAGTGATGCCGCCGGTCGAGCCGCAGGCCTGGCCGCGATTGAGTTTGCACGCGCCTCTGGCAATGATGAACAGCTCGGCTATCTGGCCAATGACTTGGCCACCCACCTCCGCCTGAGCGGCTATGCCCAGGAAGGGCAAGTTCTGGCGGAAGAGGCGCGTCATATCTTCTACGACCGTACCAACTATGCCATGCTGGCCGACAACCTGAGCCAGCAGGCCTGGTCGGACATGCATCTGCTGCGGCTCGACGAGGCCGATAATTTTATTGCGCAGTGTGAGACGCTGTGCCGGCAGATCGATAATGGCTGGAATCTCTCGATTGTATTGCTGACCCGGGCAACCCGTGAGCGTATGCGCGGGCAACTGGGCGAGGCGCTGCGTCTGTACCGGGAGAGCATGGCGGTTGGTCAAGCCGCGGATCTGGCGCTTGCAGAAACAATGGTGCCCGCTCAACTCGGTGCGTTGCTGCGGACGCTTGGGATGTGGGACGAAGCGGAAGGGCTCCATCGCCAGGCCCTGGCGGCAGCCAACTGCGGTGAATCCCTTTTTGTGTAAGGCCATCGAGGCGCAACTCGCGCTGGACGCTTTTGAAGCAGGCAAGATCAGCGAAGGGACGCAGTGGCTAAACAGCGCCCAGAACCGGGAGGTACGGGGCGCGATCGGTCGCGCGTGGCTCTGCATGACAGACGTTGCTTGTGCTGCCGCGGCGCAGGCCGAGGCAACCGGGGCATGGGCGGACGCGCTTGTCATGGCGGACGAGGCTCTGGCGGAACGATGGCGCGTGGTCTGCTCTACTATCTGCCCACCGTTCATCTGCTCAGGGGACAAGCACTGCTTCATCTCAATTGCACTGCAGATGCCAAAGACGCCCTCAACCGGGCGCTGCAGATGGCAGAAGAGTTTGATCTGGCCCTAATTTCCTGGCGAGCGCTGGTCGGCTTGGCCGAGTATCATGACCGCGAGGGCGACCAGGAAGACGCCAAAACCTTCTGCCGGCAGGCCGCGGCCTTGGTGCAGACAATCTCCGCTTCCATACCTGATCCGCAGATCGTCGCAAGCTTCCTCAGTCGGCCAAAAATTAGGGCCCTGATGCTGCGGGCTGAAGACAACGGATAGGTCGTCGATGCCCTGTGTGTCTATAATGGCTGAGCCGGCCGATTCGCATTCGGTCTTGGCCGGCAGATAACGCCAAAGTAACGCTCCTTCAGATAATCTCAGAAACCGGTCGGGACTGCGGAATCTGTCCCCTCGTTGTTGACCGGGCAAAGCTCTCCGTTTCCAGCTATCAGGAGGAAAACATGACCAGTCAGATTCGTACGGGCAGTGTGCACCATCTTACCCTCACGGTGACCGATGTCGCACGATCAGGCTGCATTTTATACCGCTTTTGGGGTTTCAAGTTGCCATGGGATGGGCCTCGCCTGCGATGGCAGCTTGACCCTTCCGTCTGCTCACCCGATCCGACCCGGGCAATCAGCGGTGATCGCTTTGATGAGAACCGCGTCGGTCTGGACCATCTTTCCTTCAGCGTGACCAACCTGGGCGATTTGGAAGTTGCGGCCCGCGCCTTTGACGAGGCGGGTGTCGAGCGTGGAGAGATCAACGACCTCGGCGCCGACCTGGGGCTCTACGTGCTGGCCTTTCGCGATCCCGACAACATTCAACTTGAGCTGACCGCACCGTACGGTGACTAACTCCGGCGCTCACAATTAGCGGCGGAATACCCGCTGCCAACCACAGTTGTCATCCCACCGATACCAGGTCCGGCTATCAGCCGGACGACTACGGGAACCTTTGGATCACTCTGATCGGCGGGGTTTGTCACGCTGGTAGCGTGACCTACCAACCATCGGTCCACTTGCGCCGCCGTGTACTAGTTTTGCCAGCTGTAGTGGTAGACCCGGCCTTGACACTTCGACCCTTCGACAGGCTCAGTCCAAAGCAGGCTCAGGCGGCGGCTACCAAGTGGCGCAGGCAGAGGCGGTCGCATCAATGAAAATCATGTTCTCGTAGAGATTTCGGTTTAGACGGTTTCTGCCGCGATCCATGCTTCGGCCGCATCAATGGCGTCCTTGAGCGCGCCGCCGTATCCCGACTCAACCGGGAAGACGTTTTCGCGGCCGATCTGATCAAGCAGATTGGTATTTTCCAGCTGCTCCAGCGCTCGTTCTTCGACATCTGCCAGCATAAGCAGATTGTCTTGGGCGTGCAGCTCATGCAGGTAGCGCTCGATGGCACGAATAAACGTGCTGCCCAACTCCGTGCGGTCGCGTAGATCCAGAATCACCACTGCATGCTGTGCGTCGCCCACATCGGGCAGATCTTCTTCAAACTGTGCCGCGCCGGCAAAGAATAGACTGCCGACCGGACGCAGCGCAATGATCTCATTGCTCGTCAGCGTCTCCGGCGGATCGCCCTCGCTAAAGCTGCCGTCTTCCGCAACGACGATCTGCTCCAAGCGTACGTTTTCGGCCGATTGATAGACGTAGAGCAAAATGTGGAAGATCACGCCCAGCGCCACCGCGTATTGAATCGGCAAGGTAAGCGTAGCGACAAAAGTGACGATCATGATCGTCATGGGGACGGCCCCGGTGTGTGAGACGAAGCGCATGCGCTTGAAGTTGATCATGCTGAAGCCGACCATGACCAGCAGACCGGCCAGCGCAGGCAGGGGCAACTGTTCCAGCAATGGTGCGAAGAGCAACACCATCAGCAGGCCAAAGAGACCGGTGAAGATATTCGCCCAGCGCGATTGACCGCCGACGCTCTTGATCAACGTCGTGCCCGAAAGCGAACCGCCCACAGGGATGCCGCCCACGAAGCCGACCGCAACGTTGGCGATCCCCTGGCCACGGAAATCGCCCGATGGGTTGGGAAACTCGCCATCGGGATTGGGCACACTCTGACTAACGCCGGCCGCCTGAACCAGCGCGATGATGGCAATGGCCAGCGCCGGCACGAGCAGGGGCACGACGAGTGCGAGGTCCGGCATGTGGGGGACAGGCAGCGAGCGGGGAATGTCTGTGGTGTCGCCGACCACGGCAACAGCCGACAGGTTGAGCACCGCCGGTATGAGTGAGGCCACGACCAGCGCCACGGCATAGCTATAGCGGGCGTAGCGAGTCCGTTCGATGAGGATAATGAGTGCGATGGTCAAGAGACCAATCGCAAACGTCGGCCAGATAATCTGGCGAAAGTGAATTGCCGTGTCCGCGGCACGGATCACCTTGTTGCTGGCCCCGCTGTAATAGCCTGTCAGGTCGCCAACCTGCCCCAAAATCGTGAGCACGCCCAGCCCGCTTAGAAAGCCGGTCATGACGGAATTGGAGATAAAGCGCACCAGATCGCCCAGCTTGAGAATGCCGAACAGCAGCTGGAAGAGACCGACAAGGATGCCCAACACCACCAGATACTGTAGCTGCTGTTCCGCGCCCAAACCGCCCACCGTCTCGCCCGTGGCAATGGCCGTGGCGCTGGTGGAATCGACATTCATGATCACGGAACTGGTAAAGAGCGCGGCAATGGTCGTGCCGGCGATCATCGAGTAGAGGCCGTAAACTGGGTTGACGCCGGCCAAGACCCCGTTGGCCACGGCGCCGGGCACGGTGACGATGGCCATGATCAGCCCGGAGATGAGATCGCTGATCAGCGTCTTTCGTGGTACGCGTAGGCCAGTCATGATGTATCTCTCCGTGTTTGGGACGTTAATATTGCTGCGCAACGCTGCGTTGCGCCTGAAAATCTGTGCCTAGTTTACTGGTTCTGCAGCGGGGATCAAAACGGAGTTTTTGAAGATGGTGACGTCAGCGGATGTGGCTCGTCATCTCGTTGGCATCTTCGACAAACCCATAGGCATGCGACACGATATAGAGCGGTCTGCCTTTGACCTCATCGTAAATTCTGCCCAGATAGCCGCCCAAAATGCCCAGGAAGATGAGCTGCACGCCGCCCAGAAAGAGGACGCTGACGAGCGTTGTCGCTTGGCCCAGGAAGAAGAGGTTGCCGGAAAGACGCAGGAAGATCGTAATCACGATGCCCAGCAGGCTCAGGCCGGCGAAAAGGAAGCCAAAAAAAGTTGCCAACTGCAGCGGCAGGTAACTGAAACTCGTGATGGCGTCTATGGCAAGGCGCATCATCTTGTTGAGCGGATATTTGGTCTCGCCCGCATAACGCTCGGCCCGCTCGTACTCGATGCCGATCTGCTTGAAACCTACCCAACTGCTCAAGCCGCGCATAAAGCGATGCTTCTCGCGCAATCGTCGCATGGCGAGCACAACCCGCCGGTCCATGAGGCGAAAATCGCCCGCGTCCAGCGGTATGTCTACGTCTGAGATGCGCTGCAGCAGCCGGTAGAAGAGGCTCGCCGTCCAGAGCTTGAAGCGTGATTCGCCCTCGCGGCTGGCGCGCACAGCGTAAATTACCTCGTACCCCGCCCGCCACTTCTCAATCATCTCCAACACGACCTCCGGCGGATCCTGAAGGTCGGCATCCATCACGATGACCGCATCGCCGTCCGCAAAGTCCGTCCCGGCCGTGATCGCGATCTGGTGCCCGAAGTTGCGGCTGAAGTCGAGTAAGCGCAGACGCGGGTCCTGCTCGCGCAAGGCCAGCAGCATCGCCATCGAGTTGTCCGAACTGCCATCGTTCACGCAGATCAGTTCCCAGCTCTCCCCTGCGGCTTCCATCACGCTGATGACGCGTTCGTAGAGGGCCGGGATTACCTGTTCTTCATTCCAGATGGGAACGACGACTGAAAAGACCGGACGCTCCGGCGGCTTGCTTGTGGTCATAAATGGTTCACTTTCCTTGATTGTGCGCCAATCGTAAATGAAAGAGGGGCGGCGGGCAAGATGGCAGGGCCGCGATTGGGCATTCGGCGGTGCGTCTTGATGGACCGCCGAAGCGTCCGGGTGCAGCGGGCTCACGCGGATATCTGTAACTGGATCCCTGTCCGTATGCCGCGCCTGCGTCGGTCAGACGTTTGCCTGCCGCCGTGCTGCAACCTAGCGGCCAACTGTTGCGTACTGACAATGAATGCCGGGGTATCGTACTATGAGCAAATTGGGCCGTGGATCAATTCCAGACGATCTGCGCAGATTGGCTGCATCAGGCTTTTTCTGCGACCCATCGTTACTCAAATGAGAGTCCCTGTCTGAATGCGCCTTGAATTGACGCGTGGAGAGCGCGATGCTAGACTGACCGGACATACTATCTGGGTATCCAAAAGCAGCTTTCAGCACGGCATGTCCTGCGTGCTGAAATCATCCCCATGAGGTCTGTCTGAAGCCGTGAATCAACTACCACAACCACTGGCCGAGACTGGGACGGAGTTGGCCGGTAGCCTACCGGTCTTTCCGCGCCTGCCGGGCGACGACTTTACAACGAGCCTGCATCTTTCTGGCATGCGAGATAAACATTTGCTCTTTAACCGGCTGAGCCAACCAGGGCAAGTGCACGTCTATAGCAGCGAATGCCGGGCCGGTGAACGCTTGCGGGCGCAGCTGTTTGTGCCGGTGCTGCCGCTCGGCGGATCCGTCGTGCCCAGCTTTGCGATTATCGCCCAGAGCCTGCCCTATAGCGCCGATGTGGCCCAGTTGCCGATTGAGTTGCCGGCCGGTTTCAGTGCGGTCGTAGCCCCGCCGCCAAACGAGTTGATCTCGGCGACGCGCGATGCGCTAACCGGTGTGCAGTACTATCCGGGTCCCATCATTGACACCAAGACGCTGGTGAGCGGGCGTTGTTATCTGATGGTCTGGAGTCCGCGCAATCACATGGGCAAGTACGTCGTGCAAGTGGGGCATCGCTGGCCCTGGCGCTGGACCTACTGGACCCGGGTCCCCCGCTTCTGGTGGCAGATTCGCGGCTGGTTTGGCCTGGATCGTACGGCGGCCTATGTGGCCGGCGCAGCTGCGCTGGTCGGCGGAATCATGGCCTGGCGCCTGGCGCGTCGCCGCTCGCGTCGTGCATAATCTGCGGTCTGATCCAATCGATGGTTCTGATCGCTCTGAGTCTATTTTGTTGAGAGAAAATCAATGCGAATTATTCTGTATTTAGGAAAAGGCGGCGTCGGCAAGACCACAGTCGCTGCAGCGTCTGCCGTGCGCAGCGCAGATCTAGGCTACCGCACGCTGGTTGTGAGCACCGATATTGCCCACAGTCTGGCCGACAGTCTTGACGTCCCCCTCACTGGGCTGCCGACCGAGGTCGCCCCCAATCTCTTTGCTCAGGAAATCAATGTGCTCGATGAAATTCGCGAGCACTGGGGCGAAATGCAGGGCTACGTTGGCGATCTGCTGCGGGGCCAGGGCATGAGCAAAGCCATTGCCGAAGAGATGGCGGTCATTCCCGGCATGGAAGAAATCGTCAGCCTCTTGCATATTGACAAGCAGGCCAAAGAAGGCAACTACGATCGGGTCATTGTGGACGCGGCGCCTACCGGCGAGACCATCCGTCTGCTCACCATGCCCGAGAGTTTTCAGTGGTATATGGGCCGTCTCATGGGCTGGGGTGATGCCACAACCAAGCTGACGGCCGGCCTGGTTAAGCGCTTCATGCCCGATAAAGACGTCTTTACAAGCCTGGACAATCTGGTTGATGGCGTCCACGAGTTGCAGAAAGTGCTCGTGGATCCGACCATCTCCAGCTATCGTGTCGTACTCAATCCGGAGAAGATGGTCATCAAGGAGGGGGCGCGCGCCGTCACCTACCTCTCACTCTTTGGCTATCCCGTCGATGCAGCCGTGGTCAACCGCATCCTGCCCGGGATCGAGAGCGATGGCATGGGCAACGCCATGGTCGTGGATCCCAGCGACGATCCCTATCTGCGCCATCTCCAGGAGATCCAGGCGCGCTATCTGGGCGAAATCGAACAGGACTTCTATCCCTTGCCGATTCTCACATCCGGTTGGTTTGACCGCGAGATGGTGGGCATTGACAATTTGCGTGAGCTGGGGGAATCGCTCTTTGGTGATACGGATCCGGGCGCGATTCTCTACGTCGGCCAACCCCAGGAGATTCTTGAAGATGGCGACGACTTGATTTTGCAACTGCCGCTGCCCAACGTAGAATTGGACAAGGTTCGGCTGGTCAAGCGGGGCGACGAACTCTTTATCAGCGTCGGCAACTTCAAGCGTGAAATCTTGCTGCCCGCTGTCCTCGCCCATCGCGACGCCAAGGGCGCGCGCTTCAACGACGGCATGTTGCAGGTTCGCTTTCCGCCTGCTCCGGTCAAAGATGCGACGGCGTAGTTAAATCGACCACTGCTGCAATTAGACCAAATGCTCGTTCAAACCATTCGTTAAGGTGATTCACGTGAGCTTTATGGGGGCGGTGCAAAATCTATTGTCCATGGGCGCCGGCAGCGTAGTTGGTTCGCAGCTCTCCATGCGTGCAACTTGCCTGCACAAGCCGCGCCCAATGCCCCACCAGATGGCCGGGGCGCTGGAGAACCCCCTGCGCATGGCCTACCGCGATCCGGCGGAGCTGCTCGGACTCTATGGCATCATGGCCGGCATGAACGTGCTTGACCTGGGATGTGGCTCGGGTCTCTTTACGGTTGACATGGCCCGCATGATTGGTGAAGAGGGCACGGTCCATGCCGTCGATATTCAGGAGCCGATGCTGCACCTGACTTCGTGTCGGCTGCGCGACTTGGGGTTGCGCTCCAGGGTGCGCCTCCATCATTGCGGCGCCAACTTGCTTTCCCTCCCGGACAATTCTATCGACTTGGCCGTGGCGATTGCCACGCTGTCAGAGGTGCCGGACCGGTTTGGTGCGCTGCTGGAGTTGCGGCGTGTGCTCAAGCCGGGCGCGCGTTTGGCAATCAGCGAAGAACTCCCCGATCCGGCATACGTATTTTCGGGCGTTCTGCGCAAGCATGCCGAGAATGCCGGCTTCCACCTGTTGGCCAAGAAGGGCACGCCCTTCTGTTACAGCATGGTCCTCGTCAACGGAAAGAATGAATGACGGTTGCCTGTACGGTTGACGCTGCGGTTGATGCTGCGCCGCACCGCCGTCGTAGACACAGCACGCATTTCTGTTGATTGCGCCCCGCCCTTTTCCTGGCAGACGATTCGCATTAGCAAGTCGAACGACCCGACGCTTGGCCCTTATGCGACGGCTTTCTTGTGCGCGCATTTTGGAATTCATCTTCCTTCCACTGGTGACAGCTAATGTTAGACTTTGAACAGGGCGTCAATCCGCCGTACGTTACGAATGAAATACCGGGCATTGGCGGTCGCTTGCGCAGCTCGCCCAGCGATTTTGTTGTGGAAGAATTGCCGCTCTATGAGCCAGCCGATGAAGGGCAACATCTTTTTGTGCGTATCACCAAGCGTGAGTTGACTACCAAAGACGTTGAACGGTCTCTGCAGAAGCTCTTCAATCTGCCGCGTGGCGCCATCGGATTTGCCGGCATGAAAGATAAACATGCCGCCACAACCCAGACATTCAGCCTGAACGTCGGGCATCAGCCGCCTGAATTTGCAGCAGTGGCTGCTCAAAGAATTGCAGATGCGCTCCCCGTGCAGGTGCAGTGGGCACGTTTTCATCACAATAAGCTCAAGGTGGGCCATCTGTTAGGCAATCGTTTCACGGTCATTGTTCGTGAGTTGGATGTGTCACTCTCCACCGCATTGCTCCGGTCGCAGGCCGTGACAGACTTGATCCTTGCCCATGGCTTGCCGAACTATTTTGGGCCGCAACGTTTCGGCATTGGGGGCCGCAATGTAGAGAAGGGGCGTGCACTGCTCCTGCGCAAAGCGTATGTCAAGGAGAAGTGGCTGCGACGCTTCTTGATTTCCGCCTACCAGAGCTTTCTGTGTAACAGCTACCTGGCGGCGCGCGTGGAGCGTGATCAGTTTCACACGCTGCTGGATGGTGATGTGGCCAAGAAGATTGACACCGGCGGCATCTTTGAAGTCGAAGATCTTGCCGCCGAACAACTGCGCTATGCGGCCCATGAAATAAGCTTCACGGCTCCCATGTACGGAACGAAAATGCGTTCGGCGCAGCGTGAAGCGGCCGCTCTGGAAGATGAAGTTGCTGCGGCTTCCGGCATAACGGCTGATCAATGGCGTAAGGCACGCTTTGATGGTACACGCCGGCTTGGTCGCATCTTGACGCCAGACCTAAGCGTGAATGGGCAAGAGGAAAATGGTGAGGCCAATCTTGCGCTTACCTTTACATTGCCCAAGGGTTCCTTTGCAACGACCGTGCTGCGCGAGATGATGAAGGTTGACCTGTCAGAGGTGCCCGGTTTGGACGAGTAGGCACGAGGAGGAAGGCGAAATACCATGTTAGAGAATCAACAGAACAACCCTGGGCATCGGCGCGGCCCAAGCGAAGATCCCTTTGCGCGCTTTCTGGCCAGCGAAAGACTTGAGAGCAATCCCATGCATCTGCCCCTGTTTCCCCTGAATGTCGTGCTCTTTCCCGGCATGATGCTGCCTCTGCACATTTTTGAGCCGCGTTATCTGGAGATGATCGACTACTGTGTCGAAAACAAGAGTCCATTTGGCGTCGTGCTGATTCAGGAAGGCCAAGAGGTCGGCGGTTTGGCGTCGCCACACACCGTCGGCACCATGGCTCGGGTGACCAAGCGTAAACAAGAGGATGACGGCCGCTTACACATTCTGGCCGCCGGAGCGCAACGCTTCAAGATCGACTCGCTCGATCGCAGCCGCGCCTATCTGAGCGCTACGGTTTCACCGCTGCCCATCGCCAACGGAAAGACGCGTAAAGCGTTGGAGTTGACCCAGCAAATGCGGCCGCAGCTGCTTGAATATGTGACGGCGCTCTCTGAAGCCAGCAACGCCAAAATGCAGCTTGACCGCTTGCCCGAAGATCCAAAAATGATGGCCTATATGGTAGCCATTGCGCTCCAGATTGGTAATGACGAGAAGCAACGCCTGCTCGAGATGAACAGCGTGCCCGAACTGCTGGCCCGCGAGCACTATCTCATTTCGCGTGAGACGCTCCTAACGCGCTTTATGGCCGATACCCAACCCGCTGTACAGCAGATGGGCGGCGGCCCCACAGGATACATTTTCCCGAACTAAAATTTGCTCGGCTCCTACCCCTTATGCTATACTGGCGATCATTGATTGGGGGATTAGCTCAGCTGGCTAGAGCGCTACGTTGACATCGTAGAGGTCACTGGTTCAAGTCCAGTATCTCCCACTAGTTCTTCCGACCGGTTGCTGATAAGCGCCGGTCGTTCTGGCTCATACGCCAGACGAAATCGATCGCACATCAAAGCGTTGAGCGGGACCGGTCAGGAAACCAGAATTTTCAGAGAGCGAAGACCATTGGCTGCAAGCCTTCGCAAATTCCTTCCCGACCCACCACCCGTGAGCGAGCGCCTGAAAGCACCGCAAGTATGGCGCTCCGGATCGTCCCCGTTATGGACGCTAGAGCGGTCTGCCCGAAGGGGTGGACAACTTGGGTGGTACCGCGGAGAACTGCTTCGTCCCATGAGGGACGGAGCTTTTTTGTTTTTTGGCCTTGGGATCAACACCATGCAGGAATTGAATCGCTATCCTCAGATCGTGGACGCAGCCGCCGCCTATCGCAAGCGCCGACGCGCGTTGGTCAAACGCTGCGTGGAGGTTCAACAGATCCCTGCACCAACCGGCGCTGAAGGCGCCAGGGCCGCCTACGTGCAGGACCAGTTCCTCCAAATCGGACTCGCCGATGTTGCCCGCGATACCGTGGAGAATGTCTATGCCCGTCTGCCGGGTCTGGATCCCAACAAGCCGGCAGTCATGGTTAGCGCCCATACGGACACCGTCTTCCCGGCCGAGACGGACCTGACGGTACACGTTGACGAAGCGACCGGTCGCATCTACGGACCCGGCATCGGCGATAATTCCGCTGGGGTGGCGAGCCTGATTGAGCTGGCGGCGGGCATCAAGGCGTTCGTCCCGCCCGTTGATATCTGGCTTGTTGCCAACAGCTGCGAAGAGGGATTGGGCGATTTGCGCGGCATGCGCGCGGCCGTAGATCGCCTTGCGCCCCGCATTGGAGCTGCGATTGTCATAGAGGGCATGGGGTTGGGCCGGATCGTCCATCGCGGGCTGGGATCGAAACGCTATCGGATCACGGCGAACGCACCAGGCGGCCACAGCTGGAGCGACTTCGGCACCGGCAGCGCGATTCACGTTCTGGTCCGTCTGGCTGCTGATTTGACTCAACTTCGCATGGCGGCCAGACCGCGGACGACGTTCAATATCGGGCGCATTAGCGGCGGCACGTCGGTCAATACGATCGCGCAGCAGGCTGAGCTGGAGCTGGACCTGCGCAGCGAGGCGACCGATGCCTTGCTAGAGCTGGACCGGCAAGTCAACGAGATTGTGGCGCGCTATCAGACCGCCCACTGGCAGCAACAGGGGATCACGGTCACGACAGAGGTGATTGGCGACCGGCCCAGCGGCGAGCTTGCCGACGACCACCCGTTGGTGGCGGCAGCGCAATCGGCCCTGGCCGGCGCCGGCTTGACCGGCAGCGCCGATCTGCGCATCAGCAGCACAGACGCCAACATCCCGCTGAGCCGAGGCATCCCGGCCGTCTGCGTCGGTATCACCGAGGGCGGCAACGCCCACCGGCTGGAGGAATGGATCGGGCCACGGTTGCTGCCGATCGGGGTTCAACACTTAATGCTACTGACGTGGTGGACAGCGGATTGGCTGGGAGGCGAGAAACGACTGACGACCTAGAGTCCAATTCTATCAAAGAACTCTCCGATGTAGTCAATCAGTGAGACTGGGCCAATACCATCTTTGGTCCAGGGCGTTGGCATCGACGAGTCAGAATGTGCTGGTGAGGGTATGTGTCGTTGCGCTCATCAAGCAGCTGGCAAGTCAGGGTCATGCCGGCACGACAAAGCAGATATTCGGCCCATACCGCCTGGGATTCTTCTTGACCAGAAGGGACCGATCCTTGGGTCATCCATTTCTCTGCCCCAGACGCGAATACCGTAGCTACGCAGCATTTTCTCAATTTCAAGTGCCGTGAAGCGCGGCGTTCGGCCCGAAAGTGAATCTGTGCATGGGACCGTTAGTCTGCATTCCGATGAGCGTGTCGATCGGGCTCAAGATGTCGAAACTGGGCAGATTCATTGTCAGGTTCCTCCGACAAGCAACGGATTAAGAATCATTTAGAACATTTGTTCCATATGATTCTACAACAAGAATCGGGTATACTGCAAGTAGCATCTACCGACGCCTGCACCAATTGGGGTTTCCACCCGAATCAAACAGTCCGATTGCTTTTTGGAGTCTATAATGAGTTTCAATGGCGCTCCTGGCTCTTCGTTTGCTGTCATCTTTGGCGCATTGTTGTTTCTTCTTTCGCTCACGACACTGTGGAATTATTTTTTCACTGGTGATCCCGTGCAGCGAAATCTTGCTGCTCAGATTGAGGCAAAGCGCGATGCTGCTAACCTGCTGAGGGACTATGGGCGCTACAGGCGCCGTCGTCTTGTCGGATGGGTGTTTGTGCTTGCGACTGCTTCGTTGATCTGTGTGGTTTTGGCCCCGACTGCATCCGCTATTGTGGCCCAGGGGATTCTCACCATGGCTCAGGCTGTGATTGGCGTTGCTCGTGCCGGAATAAGTGAGTTTTGGCAGCAACTAAGTGGCTGAAGGTTTTTTGGGAATAATTCTTTTGGTGTTCGTTCAAATGGGACTACGTTTATATGTCTAGCTATGTTGAAGTCGAGCAAGATCAACTCTACAAGATCCGTCACAGCCTGGCCCACGTCATGGCCCAGGCCGTGCTGGAGCTTTTTCCGGAAGCCAAGATTGCGATTGGACCGCCGATCGATACGGGCTTCTACTACGATTTCGACCTCGGTGTCGGCGAGGACGGCAAGCCGCTTACCTTCTCACCCGAAGATCTGGAAGCCATCGAAAAGGCCATGCGCCGCATCATTGCCGGCAAGCATGAATTCGTCTATCGCGAAGTCAGCGCGGATGAAGCGCGTACGCTCTTTGGTGATCAGCCCTACAAGCTGGAACTGATCGACGGCCTTGCCACGGGCGAAGTCGACGAGTATGGCAACGAAGTGGCTGAGGCGCCGGTGATCAGCACCTACCGGCAGGATTCGTTCGAGGATCTCTGCCGGGGTCCCCACGTCGAGCATACCGCCAAGCTGCGTCCGGACGCCTTCAAGCTGATGAATGTGGCTGGGGCCTATTGGCGCGGCGACGAAGCCAACCCCATGCTTCAGCGCATCTACGGCACGGCCTGGAAAGACAAGAAAGAACTCAAGCAGCATCTGGCCATGCTCGAAGAGGCCAAGAAGCGTGATCATCGCAAGGTGGGGCGCGAGCTGGAGATCTTCATCTTTGATGAGGAAGTCGGACCTGGCCTGCCGCTCTGGCTGCCCAACGGTACGATTATCATTGAGGAACTTGAGAAGCTGGCCCATGAGCTGGAGTCCGAGGCCGGGTATGAGCATGTGCGCACGCCGCATCTGACCAAGGAAGATCTCTTCCTGCGCAGCGGCCATCTGCCCTACTATGCCGAGAGCATGTATCCGCCGATGGAGCTTGAGGGCGTGCGCTACTACGTCAAGCCCATGAACTGCCCCATGCACCACAAGATCTACGATTCCAAGCTGCGCAGCTATCGTGATCTGCCGGTGCGTCTGGCTGAATATGGCACCTGCTATCGCTATGAAAAGAGCGGTGAGCTCTTCGGCCTCATGCGCGTGCGCTCCATGCAGATGAATGACGCGCACATCTACTGTTCGGTGGAGGAGTTTGAGCAGGAATTCATGGGCGTGATCGACCTCTATCGTAAGTATTTTGAGCTCTTTGAGATCGATCGTTACGTCATGCGCTTGAGCACGCATCACGCCAAGGGACTGGGCAAGAAATACGTGGACAATGAGCCGCTCTGGCTGCAGACGGAGGAGATGGTGCGCCGGGCGATGCAGAACGGCGGCGTGCCCTTTGTCGAAGTGCCGGACGAAGCCGCCTTCTACGGACCCAAGATCGACGTGCAGATCTGGAGTGCCATCGGCAAGGAATTCACCCTGGCCACGAATCAGGTAGACTTTGCGGTGCCGCCGCGCTTTGACCTGACCTACATCAACCGCGAAGGTCAGGAAGAGACGCCACTCTGTATTCACCGTGCACCGTTGAGCACGCACGAGCGCATGGTCGGCTTTCTGATCGAGCACTACGCCGGCGCGTTCCCGGTGTGGCTGGCGCCCGAGCAGGTGCGGGTCATCCCGATTACCGATGCCCACCATGACTATGCGTTGCAGCTGGCCGCGCAGCTGGAAGCAGTCGGCGTGCGCGCATCGGCCGACCTCGCCGCCGAGCGCATGAATGCCAAGATTCGTGCGGCGCAGATGATGAAGGTGCCCTACATGTTGGTCGTCGGCGATCAGGAAATGGCGGACGGCACGATCGCCCTGCGCAAGCGCGACGGCACGCGCCAGAACGCCCTGCCCGTGGATGAATTCACGACGCTGGTCCTGGAGCGGATCGCCACGCGGTCGCCTGCCTTGTAGGACCGCCTGCCTTGTAAGCGAGTGCAACAGGTTTCGACAGGCTCAACCGGCGCTGGCCCTCGGTGACCCGCTTGGACATGCCCTGGTCGGACGGACGGTAAACGTCCGTCCGACCGGAGAGCTTTCTTCCAGAAATCCGCCGGATGCGCATCACAAAATTGCCTTGCCATACTTGACGCTCGCGGCGGCTGATGATATACTCAGATCTGTGGTTTCGTCGGTCACTTCGGCTATGAGCCACAGACTTTTTTGTTTGATTCATTCGATTCACGAACGAGGAGCAGTAATATCGGTAGAAGAGCCCCAGTCCGACCCAATAAGCGGACTGACAACACCCGCGTGAATGGGTCCATCCGTGCACGAGAAGTGCGTCTAATCGGTGATGATGGTGAACAACTCGGTGTCGTGCCGATTGAAGAAGCGCTTGCCATTGCCGAGCAAAAGGATCTGGACCTGGTCGAGGTTGCGCCCAACGCAAAGCCGCCCGTCTGTCGTCTGATGAACTACGGCAAGTATCTCTATGAGAAGCAGAAGCGTGAGCGTGAATCTCGTCGCGCGCAGAAGCAGATCGAGATCAAAGAACTGCGCCTGCGCCCGAAGACTGATGACCATGACGTGAATGTTGTCATCTCCAAAATTCGGAAATTCTCCAAAGAAGGCGCCAAGGTCCGCATTCGCGTGCGTTTCCGTGGCCGTGAGATTGTCCACTTTGATGTGGCAGCCGATCTCTTGAAGCGGGTGGCCGAAGAAGTTTCGGATGTGACGGTAGTGGAGCAGCGACCCAATATGGATGGGCGCAGCATGATTATGCTGCTCGCCCCCAAATCGTAGTGTGGGAGCTGTCCAGGGCGCGCAGTTGTAGCAGTTGCAGGCGTCCGGGTAGAGTTTGAACCAAACAAAGTCGCTAAACGTTGATAAAAACGGGCCACGGCCCGTTTTTGTATGCCTGCTCAATCCGGCGGGCACAATTGAAGTAGACTGTAGATCTGTAGAAGAGGGAGGCCAACATGCCGAAGATGAAGACCCACAAGGGAACGGCTAAGCGTTTTCGCTTGACGAAGCGCGGCAAGCTGATGCGCATGAAGGCTGGTCGAACACACTTGCGCCGCAAGAAGACGAGCAGCCAGAATAGCGACTTCCGCCACGCCGTACCCAGCACGGTCAAGGCAAACATTAAGCAAGTCAAGAAGACCGGCGGCAAGGCTGTTAAGTAGGCTGCCCCGCCAACGTAGTCCAGATTGTTGTTAATTGTTTATTCATTAACCAGCACGTGACCGGCCCATAAGTGATTCTGACGCAGCACATCGTGTCGCAAGAATCCGCCATCACGGAAAGGGAGAAAAAATGCCACGTTCACGGCCAAAGGCCTATGCCCACAAGCGGCATAAAAAAGTACTCAAATTCACCAAAGGCCAGTATGGCTCCCGGTCGACACTCTTCCGCCGGGCCAATGAGGCCATGTTGAAATCCCTGTTCTACGCCTATCGCGACCGGCGCAACCGCAAGCGTGACTTCCGTCGCCTGTGGATCACGCGCATCAATGCCGCGACGCGTCTGAACAATCTCAGCTACAGTCGCTTTATCCATGGCCTGAAGCAGGCCAATGTTCAGGTGGATCGCAAGGTCCTGGCCGACATTGCGGTGCACGATCCGGCTACCTTTACCAAGCTGACCGAGCTGGCCAAGGCTGCGGGCGGCGTCATGGCTGCCGCACCGAAGTCTGGCATGGCGGACGCCAAGGCCAAGGCAGACGCTGCCAAAGCCGAAGAGGCCGAGGCCAAAGCTGAAGTCAAAGAGGTAGTCGAGGTTGATGAGGTCGTTGCTGAAGTAGTTGAAGAGACTACTGAGGATAGCGAGACCGTTGTTGAGGAGGTAGTCGAGGTTGACGAGGTCGTTGCTGAAGTCGTTGAAGAGATTTCCGAGCACAGCGAGACCGTCGTCGAAGAGGTTGTAGAGGTTGAAGCCACGCGCAGCGTCACGATTGACGCGACCGCTGACCCCAAGGCGCTTGATCTGACCAAGATTGAAGGCATTGGCCCCAAGATCTCGGCCACGTTTAACGCCGCCGGCATCAATTCCTATGCCGAGTTGGCCGCGACGCCCGTAGACGACCTGCGCCAGATCTTGGCAGACGCCGGCGTGGGCGCCGATCCGACCACCTGGCCGCAGCAGGCCGAACTGGCTGCTGAAGGCAAGTGGGACGCGCTGACTGAATTGCAGGACAAGCTGGAGGGCGGCCGCACAGCGTAGTCCGTTGTGAATGCCTCTATTGCGCCTGGGTTCGCCTATCTGTAGGATGGGGTGGATCCAGGCGTTTTTGTTCCTGCCGAGTGAACCAGTTAGCCTATTGGGCCAGCGCCGGTTGAGCTTGTCGAAACCAAGCGACCTAACCTGACTCGCTATTGGTTTGATCTTTCGACAGGCCCGGAACGACGCACGTTATACCGGCGCCGCTACCTTTGACCCGTAAGGTCACTCTGTCGATAAGGCTGTTCGGCCATGATCACCAGCACTGCCAACCCGCGTATCAAAGACGCCCGCAAGCTGCAGGGGAGCAAGGCCCGGCGTCAGCAGCGCCGCCTGCTCATCGAAGGCGTACGCCTGATCGAAGACGCCTGGCGCAGTGGCGCACGGCCCCTCGCCATCTTCACCGATCCGGAGTTGTTGGCCGGCAATCAGCGCAGCGCAGATCTTCTCCGCGATCTCGCAGCAGGCGACGTTACTCACTTTGCCTGTTCCCCGCCCGTATTTGCATCACTTGTCGATACCGTGACGCCCCAGGGCATTGCTGCAGTCATCCCTTGGCCCGAGCTGCCGCTGCCCGCAATGCTCAGCCTGACCCTTATCCTTGACGGCGTGCGCGATCCGGGCAATGCCGGCACACTGCTGCGGACGGCCGAAGCAGCCGGCGTCGAATTGGTCATTTTTGGGCCGGAAACGGTCGATCCCTATAACGACAAGGTGATGCGTGCGGCCATGGGTGCACATTTCCGCGTGCCCGTGCGCAGCTGTGGCGATTGGAAAGAGATTGATCCGCTGCTGGCGCCGCACTTGCCCCACTATCTGGCGGATGCTGCCGGCGAGGTGAGCTACGACAGCGTCGACTGGCGGCCGCCGGCCGTGCTGATTGTAGGGGGAGAAGCAGCCGGAGCTGGGCGTGCGGCGCGCGCCCGCGCCGAACTGATCGCCATCCCCATGTTAGGACAAGCCGAGTCGCTGAATGCCGGCGTGGCCGGGGCCGTGGTGCTCTTCGAAGCTGCCCGTCAACGGCGTGCGAAGCAGTAGTCCCCGCATTCGCCGCAAATTGGACCGAAATGGGGGGGGCAAGAGGCGGCGCGGACCCTGATCATAAGATCCCGAGTGAAGCGCGGGATGACAGCCGGGCTGTCCTGTCATGCCGTGGGCACGCGTTGTCGTCAAAAGCAATTCCAGCCGCGTTGACACGACTGTGGCGCCGGTGTATGATAGCGCTCAGGATGGTTCGCCATCCGCACCTCATATCGCCTAGCGCCCCCCAGAAGGATTGCAACCAATGCAATGGCAAGAATTTTGGCTTATCTTGGGCGGCTTTTTGCTCGGCCTCGTCATCTCCACGCTATGGGAATGGTTCTACTTCCGGCAGCAACGCGTCGAATGGCACGATGCCGAAGTCGAACGGCTGGAGGCAGAGCTTCGCCAGCGCGATGAGTGGATTCGTGTGCAGCAGCAGGCGAATGTCATTCATACGCGCACTGAGACCACCACCGAACAGCAGACTGTGGCCGACAGTGCCATGGCCGATAGCGCCACGCCGCCGCCGGCTCCAGCCGCTTCTGCCTACGCTGCTTCACTCGATTACCAGAGTCCGCCCGTCTTTCTCGGCAACGAAGAGGCGGAAGCGCTGCGCGGAGATGCCTTTCGCAGTGCGCCGCTCATCAGCCCCTATGATCTCCCGCGTGGGGCCCAAGAGGATGCCGCACGTGAAGCGTCTGGAATCGAAATCAATGTTGATGTTTCGAATCCCGATACTGCCACCGCTGATGCCGGTCCGCTGCCGGCGACGTCGATCTATGCGCCCGGCGTCGGGATCCAACCGAAAGCGGCGCCAGACGAATCCCCTTTAGAGTCGCCGAGCAGTGACCTTCCTCTGGGGACACACGTTAGCATTCCCATTGGCGACGAGGAAGATGCGGATACGGATCCTGGCCAAGTCACTGACTCGCCAGACGATGTTGCGCAAGCCGCCTTGGCCGCCGGTCTTGTCGCAAGTCGCGCTCGCGCTGAACAAGATGCGGGCGATGCCTTCGTTGATGATGATGCAGCCACCGAGAGCGTTGAGCCCGGCGACCGCCTTGCGGTCATCATCAATGAAGATGCGGACGATGCCGTTACGGTCGTGCTTGATGCGGAGGGCGCCACCGGAGCGTTGGATGACGAGGTAACCGCGCCACCTGTCGAAACCGAGAGCGTCGAAGCCGGCGACCACGTTACGGCCATCGTCAACGAAGATGCGGATGACACTGCCACGGTCGTGCTTGATGCGGAGGGTGCGACCGCAGCCTTTAAGGACGAGGACGTTGCGTCATCTGCCGCCATCGAGAGCGTTGAAGCCGGCGACCGCGTTACGGTCATCGTCAACGAAGATGCGGATGCCACGGTCGTGCTTGATGCGGAGGATGCGACCGCAGCGTTTAAGGACGAGGACGTTGCGTCATCTGCCGCCACCGAGAGCGTCGAACCCGGCGACCGCGTTACGGTCATCGTCAACGAAGATGCGGATGACACTGCCACGGTCGTGCTTGATGCGGAGGGTGCGACCGCAGCGTTTAAGGACGAGGACGTTGCGTCATCTGCCGCCACCGAGAGCGTCGAACCCGGCGACCGCGTTACGGTCATCGTCAACGAAGATGCGGATGACACCGCCACGGTCGTGCTTGATGCGGAGGGTGTGACCGCTGCCTTTGAGGACGAGGACGTTGCGTCATCTGCCGCCGCCGAGAGCGTTGAACCCGGCGATCACATCACGCTCGTGCTTGATGACAATGAGTCCTCCACGGTAGATGTCGCTGCTGAGGAGAAGGTCAGTGTGCCCGTTGCCGATGTTGTGGATCTCGCGCCACCTGTCGAACGTGAAGGTTTCGAGGCGGGCGATCGCGTCACAATCGTGTTGGATGATGACGATGAGGGCGGATCCAGCACCGTTGTGCTTGATGCCGAGGACGATGAGGGCGCGCATGAAGTCGATGACGGGGAAGATCGCGCTTCTGTCGTGACCGAGGATCTCGAAGCAGGCGATCGCGTCACAATCGTGTTGGATGTCGACGATGCGGGCGGATCCAGTACCGTCAGCATCGGCGCTGAGGATGTTGACGGCGCACCTGAGGCAGATGAGGAGCGCGCAGCGCCTCCCATCGGGACTGAAGAATTTGAACCAGGTAACGCTGCTGCAGCCGCTGAGGATGTAGGTGCTGATACCAGTGCGCGTGCGGTCGTGCTCGACGCCGAGTATGTGGCCAGTGGACTCGATGCAGCATTGGGCGATGATGGGGAATCTGCCGGCGAACTCGCTGACCCGGCTGTGGCTGAGCCTGACGCTCCGGCGCCGGGAGATCGCGTCTCGATTCAGCTTGATGCGGAGGGTGACGTCGCTACAGTCGACCCGGCATACGCACCGGACACGGAAGATGAAAATGCCGGCGGCGCGTTTGAACCTGTGGGCGAAGAGGACGAACGCGCGCCTGAACGTCTCGGGTTTGACACGCCTGCCGAGGACAATGAGGACGTGGCGGCGCACGTACCCGGCGTCACGATCATTGTCGAGTCCGCCCAGCCTGTAGTGATTGACGCCGACCAGATTGGCGAAGAGCCCGAAATCGGGGAATACGCGTTCGTGCCCAGCGTTCAAGAAGAGGCCGCGGCCATGGCCGCCTGGGTGGAATCTGCCCTGCTGGCGGCAAGGGCAGAGAAGGCGCGCAAAGAGGCTGCAGCGGAAGAGCCAGACGATGAAGCCGGTGCGGCCGGGGAGCGCGACAGCGAGGATACCGACATGCGCGGATCCGTCGTGATTCTGCGCGACGAGGATGCACCGGACGCGCCGAAAGCGGCTAAAGAGACCGCGGCCATGGCCGCCTGGGCCGTCCACGATGAAGGTCCGGAAGCAGCCGACGATGGCTTGCTCGCCGAAGAGGATGCAGGGTCGGAACCATCTGACGATGTCGATCTGACCGAGCTGACGGCGCGACTGGCCAACGCCACGGATCAGTCGACGGCCGGCGTCTATCTGGAACTCCAGGAGGGACTGGAGTCTCTGCGTGCGACCGCGGCTGACGATCTCATCGAAGAAGACAGCCTACTAATTGACCCCATGCAAATCGAGCTGGAAGAAGCCTCGGCGACTCAAATCGATGAGGTGATAGAACAATTCAGGACGGAGGATGGTGCAGACACATTTGGCAGTTCACGATTGGCGATGGTCAATCCCGACCCCGCTGAACCAGCGGACGATGAGCATCCGGACAACCTGGCCCTGATCGACGGCATCGGTCCTACCTATCGTCAGCGCCTCTATGATCACGGCGTCTTTACTTTTTACCAGGTCTCGCTGCTGGACGCGACCGAACTGGAGGAGATTACCCAGGCCATTGCCGCGGCCAACCCCGCGGCCTGGCGCAAGGACGCCAATGAGCTGGCCGCGGCCTACGGGCGGGACGGCGCCGTCTACGCCGGCCCCATGCCGGCGGAACTGGACGCAATCAACGGGATTGACCGGGACCTTGCCCAGTGGCTCTACATGGCCGGCATTCACACCTTTGCCGACCTGGCCGCGCGCCGGCCCAGTGAGTTACAGGCGCTCTTGGCTGAGGGGGTGAACTGGCGCGAGGCTGACGCGGCCAAGTGGGTGAAGCGCGCCGCGGTGCTGGCCAAGCGACAGGAGGCTTCGTCCGCATGATCAGATTTCTCAGCCGTCCATACGTTGTCTGGGCGCTCGATCGCTGGAAGGTCTTGCTGATCGTTTTGCTCTTCACGCTGCTCCTGGCCGGGACGCTTTTCATGCCGCCGGCGTAGGGGGCGCGCGACTTGCTGCAGCATTCAGCGCCCAGCTTTTGCATTGCCAATCCGGCCTGTGCTATGATTGCAGCAGTTGCGGGTCCCTAGCTCAATTGGCAGAGCAGCGGCCTTTTAAGCCGCGGGTTCTGGGTTCGAGTCCCAGGGGGCTCATATCGTTCAGACAGACCTGTGTTCTTCACGAGAAAGGACACAGGTTTTTCTTCTTGACCCGGCGTATCGCTTGCCCGACGTCGCCGGATCAACCCGTTCCAGCTTTGACGCGGGCGTGAATTTCTTCGTTGTGAAAGTCGACGTTGGCGATATCCAGTGCGTGTAAGTTGCTGCGCGAGAACCTTGGCTACTGGATGCGGATCTGTAAAGGCCTAGTATAGGGCGGCTACAGTTGGCCGATAGTTCATTGTATTCAAACCCCGTTTACGGGGTGCTGTTCCATAGCCTCGTGGCTTTAGCCCGGGGCGGCGTCCGGTGACCTGACTGTTCGGGATGCCCGACCCTCGCCCCGGGCTAAAGCCACGGGGCTACAGAGCAACGCCCGCTCAAGCGGGCTGGTACACGATGGCGCAACTATGTCTATGGATTGGCAGGTCCGGCTACCCGCCGGACGAGGTCGCCAACCTCCGGAGCTGTCCGGTAATTGAAGCTTTCGCGGGTAGCGTACCTTGCCCAACCACCGGCTTACTTACGCCGCAACGTACTAGACACTTCAATCTCGGGCACCCCATTTTATAGCTCAATCAGCCCGTCAACACAGATTGATTTGCCGTCATACAGGACGTGAGGCGGTGCGGGAAATGACCGGCGATGGCGCTCCCAGATGACGATTTGCACGCGTTCGGGGTTGGGGTAGTCGTCGCCCATGTTGAGGAAGGTGGGGCCGCGCTTCGATCGTTGCCATGAAGCCATTCTCGAAATCTGCAATAGACTGCTGCACGACGGCTGAGTGCTGATTTCTTTCAGTGAACCAATCGCTAGCATCAGTTTCCGCTTGAGCTTCCTGTAGTAAGCAGTCATCTGACGGTTTCTGGGGGCGGAGCAAAGGACTTCGCCCCCTTTTTCGATGTATGGTATAAGAGGATCAGATGTCTTCGCAGGCCGTCTGGAATATCGTGCAGCGCTACAGTCCGGTGGAGAAGCTGACGCCCCACGACCTGCGCCGCACCTTTGCCAAGCTGGCCCACAAGGCGGGCGCACCCATCGAGCAAATCCAGCAGAGCCTGGGCCATGCCAGCATCCAGACCACAGAACGCTACTTGGGCGTCGAGCTGGACCTCCAGCACGCGCCCAGCGACTACATCAAGCTGGACCTATAGTTGAGCCGGCTGCCTTTCAGCGCAGCCCGACCTAGAGAGGAATCCCGGTCCCCATGGACCTGAACACCCTGCAAAATTGGCTGTGGCGGGCCGCCTGCTCCATTCGGGGCGAGGTGGACGCCGCACGCTACAAGGATTACATCCTGCCCCTGGTCTTCTACAAGCGGCTGGACGACATCTACGACGACGAGTTGCAGAAGCTAGCCCGGAGTCTAGACGTGGATGCAGCGACGGCTGTAGCGTTTGCTGAAACCGACCGCTCGCTCATTCGCTTCTACCTGCCCGACTCCGTGCGCTGGCGCACCGTGCGCGAGCAGACGACCGGCCTGGGCGAGCGCCTGACCGACAACCTGCGCGCCATCGCCCGGGAGAACCCGGACCTGCAAGGCGTCATTGACCGGCGCGACTTCAACGCCACCGAAGGCAATCAGCGCCTGCTCGATGACGCCACGCTGGCGCGTCTGGTCAACATCCTGAGCGAGTATCGCCTGGGCCTCAACGACGTGCAGCCTGACATCCTGGGGCGGGCCTATGAGTACCTGATTCGCAAGTTTGCCGAGCGAGGCAGCAGCGCAGGCGAGTTCTTCACACCCACCGATGTGGGCCATCTGATTGCCTACATCCTGGACCCGGAACCGGGCGATGAGTTCTACGACCCCACCGGCGGCTCCTTTGGCCTGGGCATCAAGACCGAACTGCGCCACCGCCAGAAGCTGGCCGACGCGCTGGGCAAGCCCCTGGAGGAGCTGACGCCGGAGGACGACCCCAACCCCATCCTGCTCTACGGCCAGGAGCTGCAGGCCGACAACGTGGCCGCGGCCAAGATGAACGCCTTTATCCACGACATGCGCGCCGACGTGCGCCAGGGCAACACCATGCGCAACCCGCTCTTCCTCAACGAGGACGGCAGCCTGCGCCGCTTTGGCATCCTGGGCGCAAACCCCATGTGGAACCAGGACATGACGCCCGAAGTGTACGAGAACGACCCTTATGGGCGCTTCGAGTGGGGCACGCCGCCCGCCGGCACTGCGGACTGGGGCTGGGTGCAGCACATGTACGCCAGCCTGGAGCCGGGCGGGCGCATGGCCGTGGTGCTCGATACGGGGGCAGTGAGCCGGGGCAGCGGCAACAAGGGCAAGAACGCCGAGCGGGACATCCGCAAGCACTTCGTGGAGCACGACGCCATCGACGCCGTCATCCTGCTGCCCGACAACATGTTCTTCAACACCTCCGCGCCCGGCATCATCCTGGTGGCCCAGAAGGTAGACGAGACGCGCCCGCGCGTCCATGCCGGCGAGATTCTGTTAATCAACGCCTCCAAGCTCTTTGTCAAGGGCCGGCCCAAGAATGAAATGAGCGCCGAGCAGGTGCAGCAGGTTGGCAAGCTCTACCTTACCTGGCAGGAAGAAGAAGACGTCAGCGCCGTGGTCAAGGTGGCCGAAGTGGTGCGCAACGACTACAACCTGAGCCCCAGCCGCTACGTGGCCAGCAACGACGTCGAGCCGCCCCTGCCGCTGGAGGAGGCCATCGTCCTCATGCAGGAAGCCGAGGAAGCGCGGGCCGAAGCCGACGCTAAGCTGGATGAGGTGATGGCGGCGCTGAGGCTTTGAGCATTGGCGAGGTAAGAGTTTAACAGTGAACACGCCCGGTTATGTCGATTTACGAATGGCTTATTCTGCTGATCGTGGGGCCAAACGGATTATGAATTACCTATTCGAAGTCAGACGTTGACTTCAGCAGAGCTATAGCCGAGGAGCATCAGACCTGGCTAGAGTATCTGTGATGTCTATCCATTGCGATGGACCTCGTTCCTGTTAATGGTGTTCAATTGTGCGAGGCATGTGGTGCTGGAAGCCAGCAGATTTGTAGGAGTGGTAGCTTTTGCGACACTGAAGGTGCTTATTTGCAACAATCTCCATCGAAAGACAATGGCTAGCTAGCGATTTCTTGGCATCCCAATTCCAGATTGCCGAATACTCAGATTATGACTGTAATTACTCCGTTAAGCCAGGAAGACCGTCAAATACTCCAGGACCACTAGGGTGTCTGTACTTGGAACATCCACTTTCGTTCTTACCTGACGTCCGGACTGAACTCTGTGAGATGCTGGAGGACACTGGCCGGCAACGAGTCCACGAGTAGTTCTCCGGAATTCCATCCACCTGCAGACAGTAGCCCGAGCAGCGCTATGGATCAGCTTAGCCGTACTCAATTCAATCCAGGACGCCATAGCTGCGCATGAGGACGTACGTGGTCACTGGCAAGAGCTCAACCGAAGCCACATGAAGCAGGTTTCTTGACCTACGTCGCCCTACCGTGAGCTGGCTGAGACCAAGGGAGACAATTGGGGAGATTCCCTACATTGTGAGGTCGGGCTGCGAACGTTACCACTCCGACATCGGATAGCGGACCTGCTATTACGCCAAGACACCGTAGCGACGCCTAATGGGATAGACTTTTTTAGCAATCTGCTTTCAGAAAATGGAATGTTATATCGACATCAGCCGGATAGGTCACTGCTTGCATGATGTGGAGCATGTATTGATGTCTGTATTGCGTTCAAAAGGATGAGAGTCGTTCAACTGCGGAATTCTCCAAACAGGATGTGATAATTGTGAATCACGGCGTTCGTTGAGTTTGAGCGATTGAACCCAATACAGGTATATCGGCTGTCGATCAACTCATCCGTATTCAGACACTGGAATCAACTTCCAGCGGATTGGTCGGTCGTGCCATTTTGTACTCTATTGCTGAGTCCGATGATCGTTTTTCACACTAGCACGCAACGGTGCAGTTCCATACGTTGGCGAACATATCAGGCATGCGAATGAGCCAGGCTGAGTTTCATCGGTCAAGTGCACGATATAAGGAGTTCAAATACGTCCTTGTTGCCTGGACAAGCCTCTATGCGAAAATTGCGCCCCTACCTTGATGAGGCAATCATATCCACGATTGAGGGCTGCTCCACCAATATTTTGGTCTTCAATCCATCTGACAGAGCCTTAACTGATACTTGGTGTATCTCGTTCACACAATTCGAGCTCTTGAGTCACGAACGGTTCACTATGACGGCGGGTGAAATCCCCGTATAACTGAAGACTGCATTGAGTCAGTTACCAATGCCCCTCATCCGCTCCTTCTACGCCATGCAGCGCCGACAGGGGCGCAGCCTCTAGTGGTCTACTTGCCATGCCAAGAATCTGCCAGCGCCGCATGCAAGAGCACGTCATCGGCGCGACAGCAGCGTCAAGCGCACCGTCATGTCAGCGGCTCTTTACCTCCATCCCGACTACGTCATAGGCCTGCGGAGACTGGTGGACGCACGTTGAGTTCGAAAACCGTACATCTGGAGGTGGTTGAACTCGTTGCCTGTGACATGCTGAAGACGCACTACCGAAGCCAGCGAGGCATTGAGCGGAATCCTATCAGATTCTGGCTGCTGAGCCATCATTCGTAGGCGGAGATGTAGGCTGTTTAGGGTGACCTGTGTGGGACTCCATGCGTTGCCGCTTGAGCAGTGCGTTTGCATCCGAACTACATCCTTTGGATCGGAGCCTTTAGCGGCTGTGGATGGCAATGCGGCCAGATGTGACGGCGGCTAGAGAGCACCACACCGCATATGTTGAATCCTATGCTTGGTAGAGTGTTGTACCAATTTGACGAGGCTGCTGGCATTGGAGTGTTTGAATTTTGGCTTCCTCAGTACCGCAACCCAGATACTGTCTGACAACATGGCGGTGGAAGTTCAGCCTTTGTCGACCTTATCTCTCCTACCAAGCTGGAGCGGCTGAGTTCGAGCTGTTCCATCGATTGAAATGCATAGCGGACAGTCTGCATTTTGGAAAGTTTTCGTCACGAAAATCGTGGCAGGAGGACCGTCTCTACTGGCCCTGCATGCGCTCTCCCACACCATTGTCATACCTGCTCATGACCGGCAAATCAGATTACTCCTGCTGACTGGAACGCAGGGTTGTGCTGGACAAATGAGACGAGCCATGCCGAACATCCGCGTTCACAGTTGTCGGCTGTCATCACGATCGACGAGTTGGAGGTACAGAACCGCATAGGTTCCCCGCTTCCATATGCGCTATAATGAATTTCGGGCGTCCAACGCATCGACCAGATTGCCCAATTGGAGCAAACTGCCGCGTAGTCAGCACGGTGTAGTAGCCTGTGCTGAGCTACACCAGCAGGTGTTGGCGGAAAGTTGGGCAAGCCCATTCAACCAGGGAAGAAACGTCTCGCATTCGTGGCCTGGAAGAAGTTCGTCTACCAGAAAACGACAGTCTATGAGCCATCCACTTGATGTGACCCATTGGAATTGCTTGAAGCCTACCGAAGTGCGTCGCCTTTCAAGAGAACACTTCGCAGACGTGGTCGACCTGGATCGTGTGGCTGAACTTGAGCGGGGTTTACGGCCCGTAGCTTTGCCAATATCTTCAGTCAGGTCTTGTCTACCCCGGAGTCAGGACGTTGGTCTGGCCCAATAGAATGCGGCCTTTGGCCCTATGTTGACATTAATGGCGAAGAGCAAGTAGTGTGACGTGGCAACGGCAAGACAACGTATCAGCTAGAGATACGGCTGAGTTGCATATCAAAGTCCTTTGAGGTCGGACCCAGAGGTGTCAGACCATCTTCAGCGAGTTCACAATGGGTCTTCGACGCGAACAGCAGCGTAGTCACGTTTCAGAATGCGTTGAAACGTTGCAGAACCATCTGCATCAGTACGTAGTGCGGCACGCACGTCACCAGCGAGGTACGCTTGCTGATACCACATGGGGGCTGCGGACAGTCAGTGGTCGCTACATCGACGCCTAGACCGAGCCTATTCTCTTCGAATTGTGGCCGCTCGGAAGACTGGCCGTGAAACACGTCAATTTCTACATCGAGCGTCTAGCGAACACGTCCTTGACCCACTCCGATGCAGCTGGACATCGGCAGGGAGCACGCTATGATTTCATCCTTTGAATTCACCAATGAGAAATATGCTCTCTGTTTACAATGACCGTGTAATCTTTCGGAGCGAAGACGCCTTCCGGATGGCAACGGCTCTATGTGACAGGCCAGTCATGTCCCGCATCACCGAAAAACGTGACGTTCAAGACCAATTCATCAACTACCTGACCGGCATCGGCTGGACCCTCATCGAAGCGACTTTGAACTGCTGGCCTGGCGCAATGACGACGACCGGGAGCCCTTTCGTCGATGTGTTGCCCGTGCAACAGGCGCGACTCAACGGCTGGTCTGAGGACGACCTGCGCATTGCCGACGTGGTGCGCCGCCTGCGCCTCTTGCCGGCCACGCTGGAGGGCAACGAGCGCTTTGTCGCCGCCCTGCGCAACCGCTGGACGGCCTACGACGACACGACAGCAGCGCGAGTTCAACGTCACGCTCATCGACTACGACGAGCCGGCCAACAACACCTACCACTTCAGCGAAGAGGTCTGGTTTGAGGACCGGGACCGGCGGCGGCTGGACATGGTGCTCTACGTCAACGGCCTGCCTGTGGCGCTCATCGAGAACAAGTCGCCCAAGCTGCTCGACCCCGGCCAGGAAGGCTTCGACCAGGTCCAGAAGACCTACACGACCAACATCCCTGAGTTCATCAAGCATCCTGTCCCCTTCGCCATCTGCGCCACCCGCCTGGAATATGGCGCAACCTGGAACCCGAGCCTTAACGCCTTCTACAAGTGGAAGGTCGACGGTCGCGACTTTGGTCTGGAGGCGCTGAGCAAGCGCTTCTTCGCCAAGGAGCAGGTGCTGCGCCTGCTGCGCGACTACACCATCTTCTACCGCATGGATGACGCCTTGCAGAAGTTCATCCTGCGCCCGCACCAGATGCGCGCGGTGGAGAAGATTGTCGCCCGCGTGGTGGCCGGCCAGGTTGGCGACGACCTGCCCACCACCGGGCTGGAGTGGCACACCCAGGGCTCCGGCAAGACGCTGACCATGATTGTGAGCGCCAGCAAGCTGCGCCGCCAGGACGAGCTCAATAACCCTACGCTGCTGATTGTGGTGGACCGCATCGAGCCGGAAACCCAGATGACCCAGAACCTGGAAGCATTGGGTCCGGACGCCATCCGCGCCACGAGTCGCCGTCACCTGCAGGAGCTGCTGGAGAACGACACGCGCGGCGTCATCGTCACCACGATTCACAAGTTCGAGAACATGCCCAAGAATCTGGTCACGCGGCGCAACGTGGTCCTGCTGGTGGATGGCGCCCACCGCAGCCAGGGGGAGGGCGACCTGGGCATCTCCCTGCGCGCCAAGCTGCCCAACGCCTTTCATTTCGGCTTCACCGGCACGCCCATCGACCGGGGCAAGGTGGGCAAAGGAACCTATGCAACCTTTGGCGCAAAGGGCGACCCCCAGGGCGTCCACGACCAGTACAGCATCAACGAGAGCATCGAGGACCGGCACCACGCTGCCCTCTACTACACTCTGGCCCCCACCGAGCTCTGGGTCGACAAGCTCAAGCTGGAGAGCCAGTTCGCCGACCTGCTGGACGAGTTCTGGGCGATTGTGGACGAGGAAGGGGCCGGCACTCAGGAAGCCTTGAGCCGTCTGCTGCAGCGAGCCGACAAGCTCATGGCCGTGCTCAAAGCGCCCCAGCGCATCGACGCCATCGCTGCGCACATGGCCCAGCACTACCAGGAGAACGTCCTGCCCCGCGGCTTCAAGGCCCTGGTTGTTACGCCCGACCGGAAGGGCCTGCGCTCTACAAGCGCGCGGGGACCAGTACCTGCCCACCGAGTGGAGCACGGTGGTCTATTCCGAGAATCCCAAGAAGGATTCGAAAGCCATGCAGGCCCACTACCTGGACGCCGAAGAAGAGAAGCGGGTGCGCAAGGCCTTCCGCGACCCGAAGAAGGAGCCCAAGCTGCTCATCGTTACCCAGAAGCTGCTCACCGGCTACGATGCGCCCGTCGCCTACGCCATGTACCTGGACAAGCCGCTCAAGGACCACACCCTGCTCCAGGCCATTGCCCGTTAACCGCCCTTATCCCGATAAAGAGAGCGGGCTGGTCATGGACTACATCGGCGTCTTCAAGGACTTCCAGTGCTGGCTGGCCTTCGACCAGGGCGATTACGACCAGGGCCTGATTGACCTGGAAACGCTCAAGGTGCGCTTCGTGGCGCTGCTCAACGAGCTTCAGGCTGCCTTGGAGCCGGTAGAGCCCGACAACCCCGATGGCCGCGCCGACTACCTGCTGGAGTATTTCTGGGATGAGAGCCGCCGCGAGAGCTTCTTCCAGAAGTTCAAGGACCTGCAGATGGCGTATGAGGTCCTCTCGCCCGACCCTTTCCTCTACGACTACATCCGCCCCTACGCCGAACTGGCCGACATCTACGCCACGGTACGCAGCTACTTCGACCCCCAGGCCGAGAAGCGACGGCTGGAGGGCGAGCTGCTGCAAGAGACCGACAAGCTCATCCGCGAGCAGGTGGAGGTGGCCTACGTAGCCGAACCGCTGCCCCTCTACCCAATCAATCGCAACATCGCCGACGTCATCGACCAGGATAGCATTTCAGAGCGCGTCAAGGTCATCAACCTGCAGCGCAGCATCACCACCCACGTCGACGACAACATTGAGCGTGCGCCCTACCTGGCCGGCATCAGCGACGAGGTTGAACGCATCCTGGCTCTGCTGCACGACAAGCAAATCAGCGTCCAGACCGCCCTGGACGAGCTGACGGCCAAAGCCAATGAAATCGTGACGCGCGACGAAGAGCGGGCGACCAGCAGCCTGGACGACCTGGCCTTTGCCCTGAGCACAAGCCTGCGCTGGGCCAGGCTCCCTGGCGTCTCTGAGTGCAGAGGATATCGACGCCCTGGCCGAGGAGGTAGCCGGCTACCTGCAGGAGCACGGCGGCTGGACCCACAACGAGCGTCTGGAGGAAGGGGGGGCATGACTGGACCTATACAAGCGTCTCCTGCCGCACATGGCCAAGCCGGTCAATCCGCAGGCCGCCAAGGATGTCGTCAATGCGCTGCTGCGCATAAACGGAATTATTGCCATGAGCGTCACCATCCGTCGGCCAGAAGCGCCGCAACCTGGCCTTGCGCATGACGCCCAGCGGCCCGGAAGTGCTCGTGCCCCAGCACATCGACCCGCAGAGCGGAGCCGTGACAGCGCTTCATCGAGGGGGCCCTGGCCAAGCTGCCCGAGCCGGAGCCGGTCGACCAGCCGCTGACGGTCGAGCAGCTTCACAAGATGGTGACGAAGTGGTGCGACAAGCTGGAGGTGTATCCAGCAGCTGCGGGCAGGTACGGCAGATGCGCAACAAAGGGGGCAGCATCTCCACCGCCGGCAATTCCCAGACCCTGGCCGCCGACATCCTGGCCCTGATGCCCGACCTGGCCGAGTATATCGTCGTGCATGAACTGCTGCATCCGCGCCTCAGGACCACCGCCAGGGCTGGCAGGTGAGCATGGGCATGTATGTGCCTGATCGGCGGGGGCGCGAGCGGCGGTTGGCGGCGTATGCCATCAAACGATTCGCTATGCACCCGATAGTCAGGAATAGGCTGGAGTCGATGCTTACGGCAACAATACCACTCGGGCTGACGTACTGCGCTTCATTTTGGGTGTAGTTGCACTAAAGACCAGCCATTTAGGGGGACGGATAGAATGACGCCTGCAACTAGTGGTGACTCAGAGGATAGCAAAGCACAGATGGCTTCTGCGAGGTGGGGGAATTGCTGGAATACTTGCGCTGGTCGTTGTGATATTTGGGTTGGGTTTCCCCCATAATCTGGTTACTCGGCTTCTAGTTATCGGGAACTGGAAGAGGATGTCAACGCAATAGCAACTGTCACTGCTGAAAATTTATTCCATTGCAGGAATCTATTCCGAGCAAAATCGCGATTGATGTTCTAAATGAAACATTGAGTCAATGCAGCGCCTTGAAGACACCATGAGTCAAATTAATGTCAGGGTCGGAGTTCTGGAATCGAATCAACTCAGAGAGATAAAAATCACGTTGGCGGCAGTTAGGTCAGATGTTTGGCCTGAGGTAAATCCCGTGTCAGACTTCGACCTCGGAATTTCCCTCGTTCCAGAATCGGCCGGAACCGTTCATACGAGATTGCGGAAGCAATGCAACAATACTTAGTCTCATCTTCAGCGAGTCCAATCTCAATGACAATAGAAGCACAGTCTGAGACCGGCCTCACTCTGCCTGTTGCCTTTGAGCAAGCCTCTGAAAAATTATCTGCGCAAAGCTTCCCTGTACCGGAGTACGATGCACAGACCGTAGTGACGACCTGGGGTGAATTCTTGATTGTGCTGATTGTTGGCAACAGGGTGTATTCGCTGTTTCCAGGTCCACTAACTGAGCAAACTCAAGGATTTCTTCTTCCTGCTAGCTCACCTGCGGCACCTTTAATCGCTGACTGGCTGGAACAGCCCGAAACACTTGAGAATGCCAATCTATGGTTTGAGCGGTTTAGCGAGTCAGGTCCATGATAATCCAAGTAGTTTGAAGTTTTGCAGGTGCTCATCCTTCACCAAGCCAGAGCGTTGAGGTGCTGAACCACAATCATAATGATTCTCACTGGCACGCAGTCCAAGCAAATCCAAGAAGCACTCTCTGGTCATGCTTTGCTCCCCGAATGGCGTCGCATGGTAAGTACCCAACTGGATATTGAACTCCCCAAGCAGAGCGCTGCGAGACGGATACCGACGTGGCTGCTGAGCACCATGCTGCTGCTGGTGGACCAGTTCGAAGAGCTCTCCACGCTCTGCAAGGACGTCGATGAGTTCACACAGTTTGCGGACAACTTGCTCGTCGCTGCACAAGCAAACGGTGCGGTAACACTCATCCTGACGCTGTGGGTAATCACCGCCTCGTAGTGCGCAGGTAGGTGACAAAATCGTGTGCCGTGTGCTATCATGGGCTCAAGGTATCGGTACGTTAGATCGCAGTGCATTTTTGGTAGAAGATATTATGGTTGATTTGGGCATTGCTGGATAGTCCGTTTTCGGTAATTCTATTCACACTTGGTGCAGTGGGTCTTATTAGTGGCATTAAAGAATTTGATGGTTGGTGCTAGCAAGCACCTGCCGGAATATTCTAGAGAAAATTTGGATGTGGGTAGTGGTGTTGAAGGTGCGGACTTGGACATAAAGCACTCCGCTTTAAAGCCTGATGACACCGTGGTTCCGCCAGGCATCGTGGAAAACGACAGTGAGAAGGGGCATATAGTTGAAGTCGATGCACTTGTCGAGAAGAAACAGAAATATCGCAGGGCTTCAGTTGTTGGAATCTATCGCACGAGACGCGAACAGGGAAATGACAAGGCTATGTGGGCATCTTCCGTTACAGCACTAGCATTTGCATTGCTTTACATTTTCCTTACCGACGTCTCCCGAATCACAGTTGCTGCCACTTCCGTTTGTTCTTTTTGCCTTGATTACAGTCCTAGACACGGCCATACTCAGGTATCGAATTCGCAAAGGATATTTCGGCACCAACAAGCGCGAAGCCGTAGAGTTAATCCGTTTCATCGACAAGGAACGGGACGATATTGATTTCACGGATGGCGGGAAACCGGAAGCCGGTGATTAGCGATCAGGACCTAGATGAATTTGAGCACGAAGTACGGGAAGCTCTTGGGTCAACCTCAGCCAGCGTAAGTGAGCCATGCTATCAGACCAAGTAAGCAGGATTATTAGCGGCATCACCGGGTTTCTACTTATATAACACCCTTACCGTACCATAAAGGGTATGGTCATGTGTTTCGTTTTATCCTTCATAATCTACTTAGTGACATCGCAGGTTGGCGTAGTCAGCAGAGGGTCTACCGTCATAATGTGGCTTGGGTTCGTTGCCACTGGTATCCTCGTTGCTCACGCACCGTACCTACCCGGTCTATTCAAAGGCGATCCTGTGATTGATGAGAACCCGCAAAAAGCATTTGCAGTCATTGAAGAAGCGGACAAAAGGGGATTGACTAAGCAGGAAGTGAAGCAGATGTACATAAAGCTAGTTCAGAGCTACATCGAAAAGGTGACACTCAAGCCAGAGTCCGAGAGCCAGATAGTGGGATGTCATGCAGAGCCGCAAGGAGGAGATAGCTGAATCCTCACCGCTGCGTAAACGTTGAGAATATCCACTACTCCCGATCATGAAATACTAACAGCCTCACCATGTCCAACAAGAAGCCTGACCCAAGGAAACGCCGCTTGTTTAGCTTCCCTGACTGACAAAGAGCAGGTGGGTGATTTAGGTGCGGCCCCCTTGGCCGTCTTGCACGCGAGATTGCGGGCGATAACGCAACAGCGGTCCAACGCAGCAGCAAGTCGAGCAGGCGCAGGCCAACGTGCATCGCGAGCGTTTACGAGCATCGACAACGTTGAAGCCGAAGTGCAACTGTGACGGCGCAGCAGGTGGAACCGTTTGAAACCAGCGACGCTACGCAGGAAGAATTACTGCGCAATAATCGTGACCTGCTGGTCGAACTGATGGACCGCATGGCGAACCTGGAAGTCGCCATTGAGCTGGGCCATCAGCAGACCGAGAGCGATGACGAGCAGGAAGCGCTGGCGCGGGGATGCAGATGATAAGTTGACATGGCTAATCGTTGCGCTTATCAGCGCGACAGGTGGCGCGCTGTTCGAGTTTCTGCTTGGCGACACCCTCTATCCCGTGGCTGAAGCAGCGCTGGCTTGAATTGGTCAAATCATCTGGCGTGGATGCGCAACCTGCCTCGCCACTGCCGGACTCCGAACCGACCCGCATCGAGTTTCCTGAACGCAGCTATCGGCCGAGAGCTTGACTTTGACTGGGTGACGATTCGGCGGCTGGGCACTACTGGATGGGCAGCGATCCGCGAGTTGACCATTACGCCAGCGAGTATGAGCAGCCGCAGCACCGAGTATATTTGCCTGTCTACCGCATTTCCGCGTGCCCGTGACGAATGCCCAGTACAAGCGCTTCGTCGATGCGACGGGCCACAAATTCCAGGCCACTGGAAGGATGGGCAGATTGCACATGGTCTTGAGCATCATCCGGTTGTCGATGTCTGTCGGCATGATGCTCGGGCATTCTAGCAATGGGGCGCGCGTCAGCCTGCCCGGCCGGCAGGCCGCAGTGGGAGAAGGCAGCGAGCAGGCTCTGACGGGCGGATCCCTCGCTGGAGCAACAAGCCGCCCAGAGCCACCTCGTGTAATACTCGCTCGAAACGTCCAAGGCGTACGACGCCGGTGGGCAGCTATCCTGCCTGATGCAAGTCGCTATGGCTGTTTGGACATGGCTAGGAACGTGTGGGGAGTGACTAGTAGTGTGTACACACCGTACCGGTACGATGCTGGCGATAGGCGAGAAGATCCGAGTGCGAATTACGTCCTTGCAGGTAGCGCGGGGGCTCGTGGTTCAACTACGAGAACGGCGTGCGCTGCGCCAATCGCAGCGGCAGGTCTCCGAACCGCCGCTACAACTACGGCGGTTTCCGCCTAGTGTCCCCCGGCGCAGTTGGCCGCTGACCCCTCTGCCCTCTGCATCTCTGGGTTATGTTGTTCTCTGGCTAGGGCCAGAGGAGCGCAGCATCCCCTGATGCAAATACCGGCGTTAGCCGGTCGATATTTTCTGATTGAGCCGTGTACCGCAAGGAACGAAGGGCCAGAGCAGGTGCATTGTGTGCGTAGGGCTTGAATC
>CALNXY010000008.1:0-17769 GCA_942490705.1 uncultured Caldilineaceae bacterium
TGACAAATTTTAAAAATAGTGCAAAACTTTTAATTGAAAATACCCAAAAAAATTCTGACTAAAATTCAACGAAGGTCTGCACGCAATGCGTCCTACCATGACTGACGTGGCCAAGAAGGCAGGCGTCTCCATTGGCACGGTCTCACTGGTACTCAACGACAAGCCGGGAATCTCTTCGGAAGTGCGGAGCCACGTCCAGAAGAGTGCGGAAGAGCTGGGCTATCGTCTCCCGCAGCGTCGGGGGGGGGCATCCTCCATGACATCTGTGACGGTGGTGCATTACGCAAATCGCGGAAAGGATAACAAAGTGCCGCGGACGACTGGCGTGCTCGTCAACTATATCGACAGCATCCAGGAGGCGCTACAGGACCAGGGCGTGAGCTGGACGCTCTTGAGCGAATACCAGGAGGGTGACCGAGAGAACCTGGGTTTTCAACTTCTGGACAACAAGCAGCTTTCCACAGACGGGTTGATCCTCCTCGGTCTTGCCAACCGGGATAGCACGCTCCTCCAGCGTGCGCTGGCAGAAGATGTGCCGGTGGTGGTGCTGAGTCGTAACTGGCCCGATATGCCCGTTAGTTCAGTGGGGCAAGATCATCGCAAGGCGACCGAGATGGCCATGGATTATTTGATCGGCCTCGGTCATCGCCAGATAGGCTTTGTTGCCAGCAGTGCCGACCAACAGTTCGATTGGTTTGCCACGCGCCTGCGCACCTATCGTGAGGCCATGGCGGAAATCGACAATGCGGAAGCGAACCTGGTCGTTATTGCCGACAGCGTGGGCCAAGCGGTGGAAACGCTGATTGCCCGGCGGCCTGACGTGACCGCCGTTTTTTCGGTCCATGATGAAGCGGCAGTGGAGGTCATGATTACACTGCATGCCCTAGGACTGCGGATTCCCCAGGAGATTTCGGTGATCGGCCTGGATGACTCGTCCACGCCGCCCGACTACCTTCCTCCGCTGACAACGATTGGCTTTCCCCACCGTGAAGTCGGGCGGCTGGCCGCGGAGCTGTTGTTGGCGCAAATTGAAGCTGACACCCTGCTTTATTCAAAGATCTTCGTGCGCAGCCACCTTGTGGAGCGTGATTCATGTGCTCCACCGCGTGCGTGATTGCACTTGGCGATTCTGGAGTCTGTTCGAGCCGCAACGCGACAACCGCGGCCCGAACCATATCAGGGGAGATGACATATGGGATGATTGGCCAGTATTTGGCAGCGTACCTTTTCTTGGCATGGACCTGAAACCCGGTCTAGAGATGGATTACTTGCATCGCACGACAAATGGTGATTTCACAGTAACAGGCAAAAGGAGCAGAAGGCAATGACACGTAATTGGCTTGATGTGAAGCGAACGCTGTTGACACTCTTACTCGTGTTGGCGGTTGCGCTGCTGGCTGCATGTTCGTCGGGCGCGCCGGCAGACGACACGGCTGCTGCTGAGGAAACAACGCAGGAGGAAGCTGCGGCGCCGATGGATGATGCGATGGAAGCGCCCATGTTGGCAGAGATGGTGGCTTCGGGCGAACTGCCGCCGCTGGAAGAGCGTATTCCCGCCAATCCCAAGGTCGTGCAGGTCGTGGAAGAGGCCGGACAGTACGGCGGTAACTGGCGGCGCGCCTATAACGGCATCAGCGACCGCTGGGGCCCTACCAAACTGCTTGAAGAGCGCATCATTGAATTCGAAATTGATCCGGCAGATGGCACCATCTCCATCGAGCCGAACTGGGCCGATGAGTTTACGATCAGTGAGGATGCGCGCGAGTTTACTTTCCACATCCGTGAAGGGCTGAAGTGGTCTGACGGCGTGCCGGTGACGACGGAAGACGTACGCTTCTGGTATGAAGATATTTTCCAGACGACCCTCTTCCGCGAGTCGCCGCATCAGAATTTGACCACCAACGGGACCCCGCTGGAGATCGAAATTGTTGATGACTATACCTTCACCGTCAAGTTTGCCGATCCCTATCCGCTTTTCCCGCAAATCCTGGCCAAGGAGAGCACCGGCTCGCCGGGCTTGACGCGTGATAGCTTCCTATTACCGGCGCACTACCTGAAAGATTTCCATCCCAACTACGTTTCTGAAGAAGAACTCGCGGCCAAGGCTGAAGAGTATGGCGTCGAGGGTTGGCAGAATCTCTGGGACGACAGCGGTCCGGTGCAGTCCTGGTGGCTCAACCCCGACCTGCCGGTGATTAGTGCCTGGAAGATTCAGACGCCCCCGCCCAGCCCGCAAGCCGTTATGGTGCGCAATCCCTATTACCATGCCGTTGATCCCGACGGTCGCCAGCTTCCTTATATTGATATGATTACCCACGATCTCTTCGAAGACGCGGAAACGCTCAATCTGTGGGTCATCCAGGGCTTGATCGACATGCAGGCCCGTCACATCAACGGTGCCGGCAACTTCACGCTCTTCAAGGAAAATGAGGTCGGCGGCGACTACCGCATGGTCATCTGGAACGGGGCCAGCACCGGCGCACTCTACCCGAATCTGAATACGCCAGATCCCGTGTTGGCGGAACTTTTCAACGATGCACGCTTCCGACAGGCGCTGTCGCTCGGCATCAACCGCAGCGAGATCAATGAGATCGTTTTTAACGGTCTGGGCGAACCGCGCCAGGCCAGCCCGGTCTCCGGCTCGCCCCAGTTTGATGCTGAGTTTGAAACCAAGTGGACCGAGTACGATCCCGAGAGCGCCAATGCGCTGCTCGATGAGATCGGCCTGAGCGAGCGCGGCGGCGACGGTTTCCGCCTACGACCTGATGGCGAAACGCTCCAACTTACGATTACGACCTTTAACAACGACACGAACGAGCTGGAGTTGGTCAAGGCGTACTGGGAAGATCTGGGCATCAGCGTTGTGCTCAACACCGTCGAACGCTCGCTCTATACCGAGCAGGCCGCCAATGGCGAGATCGAAATCGCCTCGTACAACTTTGACCGCGGCGCCGTAATTCCTGCTGATCCCCGTCGCTACACGGCCGTGCTGTCCGATGGTCCGTGGGCCCCGCTCTATGGCCGCTGGTTTGACACTGGCGGCGCCGAGGGCGTGGAGCCGCCGGCCGATCATCCGATTCGCGACGTCTGGGCGGCATGGGAAAATGCTCAAACCGCTCCGACGATCGACGAGGCTGATGCTTCTGTGCAGGAGATGATTGATCTGCACAAGGAAAATGTCTGGGTCATCGGCACGGTTGGTGAACTGCCGTCGATCTATATTGTCAGCAACAAGATGAAGAACGTGCCTTCGGGGCTGATTGATGATGACTCGCTGCGCAATGTGGGTATTGCACAGCCGGCACAGTTCTTTATGACAGAGTAGATGGGCGCCGTTGACATTTCGAAAACCGGAGACGTTACGACCAAATGTCAACGGAACCGTAGTTCGTTTCGCTGAATAAAGCCTGATGCGTGAAGACGTGAGGTGCGAACCAATGCCTCACGTCTCACGCTCATGCCCGGCACCGGAGACTGACACATGTTCCAGTTCATCGTCAAACGCATCCTGTGGGCGATTCCGACGCTTTTCGCCGTCTCCCTCGTCTCATTCGTCATCATCCAGCTGCCGCCGGGCGACTTTGTGACCGCGTATGCGGCCAAGATTGCGGAAAGCGGTGAAACCCTCTCGCCTGAAGATATGCAGCTCATGCGCGAGCGCTATGCGTTGGATAAGCCCTTCTATGTCCAATATTATCGTTGGATGAAGGGCATCCTGTTGGAAGGCGATTTCGGTCAGTCGTTGGAATACAACCAACCGGTTTCTTCCTTGATCTGGGAACGCATTGGGCTAACGGTGACCATTTCGTCGATTACGCTCTTATTTATATGGCTCTTTGCCATCCCAATCGGCGTCTATTCTGCCACCCATCAATACTCGGCCGGGGATTACTTCCTCACCTTCATCGGCTTTACCGGACGTGCGATCCCAGATTTTCTCCTTGCCTTAATCCTGTTGTGGGTAGGCTTTGCCTATTTGAAGACGGACGTTAGCGGTCTCTTCTCGCCCGAATATCGGGCAGCGCCCTGGTCGCCGGCCAAGATTTGGGACATGATGGGCCATTTGTGGATTCCGGTGATCGTTCTGGGCACGGGCGGAACGGCCGGCTTGATTCGCACCATGCGCGCCAATACGCTGGACGAGTTGCCCAAGCCCTATGTGGAGACCGCACGGGCCAAAGGCCTGCCCGAAAATCGGGTGGTCTGGAAGTATCCGGTGCGCATCGCGCTTAACCCGTTTATCAGCAGCGTCGGCTATATATTGCCCCAACTGATCTCGGGTTCCGTGATTGTTGCGGTCGTGCTCAACCTGCCGACAACCGGTCCGCTCTTTCTCAACGCACTCCTCGCCCAGGATATGTTCCTGGCCGGTAGCTTCGTTCTGCTGCTGAGCACCTTTACGGTCATCGGTACCTTGATTTCCGATATTCTTTTGGCCTGGGTCGACCCGCGCATCCGTTATCAATAGGGAAGGCTCGGCTAACCTGTGGCCGGCTATGGTCCGGCGATACGCCACGCGTATGCATGCTGCCACACGCTGCTAAGCGAGCGCTGTCACAAGCTTTCGGATTCCGTTGATGACACATTTGGGGTATGTCTATGTCTGTTGACATAACACAAGATCTGGCTGATGCACTCTTGCCGGCCGAAGAAAAACAGGTTGCGGTCGCGTCGCCGGGACAGATCATGCGCTGGCGCTTTGCCCAGCACAAGCTTGCCGTTGTCTCACTTGGCATTCTGCTCCTCTTCTATTTTGTCGCCGGTTTTGCCGAGTTCTTTGCCCCTTTTAATCCCTTTGATTTCAGCGCACAGGATGTGTTGGCCCCGCCGCAGCGTGTGCGCATCGTCGACTCCGAGGGCAATTTTCAACGCCCCTTCGTCTACGGCTATGCGCGCGCACGCGATCCAGAGACACTCCGTCGCATTTACGTCGACGATCCCACACAGATCTACACGATCTACTTCTTTGTCCGGGGCAGCCCCTACCGAATGTGGGGCTTCATCGAATCAGATATTCATTTTTTCGGGCTGGAAGAGGGCTCTGACGGCACGCTTTTCTTGTTAGGGAGTGATGATTTGGGACGCGACATGCTGTCGCGCCTGATCTTTGGCGCGCGGGTCTCGCTCTCCATTGGTCTGATGGGCGTCTTGTTGAGCTTTGTGCTGGGCGTCACCATCGGCGGCATTTCCGGCTACTACGGCGGCATGACCGATACGCTCATCCAGCGCGTGATCGAGTTTCTGCGTTCGATTCCCGCCATTCCGCTCTGGCTTGGCCTGGCCGCCGCCGTGCCTGCCGATTGGTCGCCGCTGCGCACCTATTTCATGATCACGATCCTGCTCTCACTAATCGGCTGGACGGGCATGGCGCGTGAGGTGCGCGGACGCTTCCTGGCGCTGCGTGAAGAAGACTTTGTGCTGGCCGCAGAGCTGATCGGCGCCGGCAGGATGCGCATCATCCTGCGCCACATGGTGCCCTCATTCATGAGCCATATCATCGCCGCCCTCACGTTGGCGGTGCCGGGCATGATTCTGGCGGAGACCTCCTTGAGCTTCCTGGGCTTGGGGCTGCGCCCGCCGGTCATTAGTTGGGGCGTCCTGCTGCAGTCGGCGCAGAACATCAGCACGGTCGCGCTGGCGCCCTGGCTCCTGCTGCCGGCCGTGGCGGTCATCATCACCGTCTTGGCCTTTAACTTTGTTGGCGACGGCCTGCGGGATGCCGCCGATCCGTATACGAGTATCTAGCGAGGCCCCATGAATCAAGCAGCGGCGAACGCCAAACAGCATGACCGCCAACCGGAACTATCCGCAGGCGTTAACGATGATATTTTGGTCGACGTCAGCGATTTGTACGTCAAGTTCTTTCTGCGGGAAGGGACGGTGCGTGCGGTCGACGGCGTCAGCTTTCAGATCAAGCGCGGCAGGACGCTCGGCGTGGTCGGTGAGAGTGGCTGCGGCAAGTCAATTACTGCGCGTTCGCTCTTGCAGATCGTGCCTAAGCCTGGCCGGATTGACGAGGGGCAGATTCTCTTCAATCGTGCGCAGGCGCAGGGGCACAGCACGCAATATGACGTGGTAGATATTGCCCACCTAGACCCCAAAGGAAAACCGATCCGCGACATCCGTGGCGCCGAAATCTCCATGATCTTCCAGGAGCCGATGACGTCGCTCAGTCCGGTCTACACCATCGCCAATCAGATCATCGAGGCCATCCGGCTTCATCAAGACGTGAGCAAGAAAGAAGCCCGGGCCCAAGCGATTGCACTCTTGGGGCTGGTCGGCATGCCCCGGCCCGAACAGACCATCGACAACTATCCTTACCAGCTCAGCGGCGGCATGCGCCAGCGTGCCATGATCGCCATGGCGCTCTCCTGCCGGCCCAGCTTGCTCATCGCCGATGAGCCGACGACTGCGTTGGATGTGACGACCGAAGCGCAGATCCTGGAGCTCATGCGCGAGCTGCAGCAAGAGCTGGGCATGGCCATCCTCTACATCACCCACAACCTGGGCGTCATTGCCGAGATGGCGGAAGATGTCATCGTCATGTATCTGGGGCGCATCGTGGAGAGCACGGACATTGACTCGCTCTTCTATAACCCGCAGCATCCCTACACGCGCAATCTGCTGGAATCGATCCCCAAGATGGGGAAGAATCGGGGTGAGCGCCTCCAGGCGATCGAGGGCATGGTGCCGGACCCCTTTTCGTGGCCAACAGGTTGCCCGTTTCACCCACGTTGCCAGGAGAAGATCGACGGCGTCTGCGATGTCGTGGAACCGCCGGTGGTGGAGGTTGCGCCGGGGCACACTGTGCGCTGCCATCTCTACGCGGAGGAAGCGTCATGACCGCAGAAACGGTGCAATCTGATATGCTCCTGCAGGTTCGGTCGCTCAAGAAGTACTTTCCCATTCAGCGCGGCTTTCGGCGCAAAGTTGTCGGCTACGTGAAGGCGGTCGACGACGTCGATTTCACGATCCGGCTAGGCGAAACGCTGGGGCTCGTTGGCGAGAGCGGCTGCGGCAAGAGCACAACGGCACGCCTGGTGATGCGCGCCTACGAACCGACGGGCGGCGAGGTGCTCTTTAAGCAGCGCGACGGCACGGTGGTCAACGTGGCCCATCTGGACAGACCGGCGCTCAAGTCGATCCGCAGCGAAATGCAGATGATCTTCCAGGATCCCTACTCGTCGCTGAATCCGCGCATGACCCTGCTGCAGATCATCGGCGAACCGCTGGTCGTTCACAATGTTGCCAAGGCCAACTCCAGGGAAGTGAAGGAGCGCGTGGCCGAACTGTTGCGGGTCGTGGGCCTCCGTCCGGAATATATGTCGCGCTATCCCCATGCCTTCAGCGGCGGCCAGCGCCAGCGCATCAGCATAGCCCGGGCATTGGCGCTGAATCCCCGCTTCATTGCCGCCGATGAGGCGGTTTCCGCCCTGGATGTTTCCATTCAGGCCCAGACCATCAACCTGCTCCAGGACCTGCAGGAAGAGTTCGACCTGACCTACCTCTTCATTACCCATGATTTGAGCGTCGTCGAGCATATCAGCGACCGCGTCGGCGTCATGTATGTAGGCAAGATGGTTGAGCTGACCGAGACCGAACGCCTCTTCTCCACGCCCAAGCATCCCTATACCGAGGCGCTGCTCTCGGCCGTGCCCAAGCCCGATCCGCGCGCCGCCCGCAATCGCATTCCCCTGGCGGGCGAAGTGGCCGACCCCAGCAATCCGCCCTCCGGCTGCTATTTCCATCCCCGCTGTCGCTACGCCCAGGATATTTGCCGGTTGAAGACACCGACCCTGCGCGAGATCGAGCCAGGTCATTGGGTCAATTGCCACTTGGCCGAAGATCTCGATCTAGTCGGGGTAATCTGACGGATGACCCGACCCGCCTCCCACGCCGCGCCAACCTATGGCGTCAGCGTGAAAGACTTTGGCGCCTGCGCCGATGGCAGCCAGGACGATAGCCCAGCCATTCAAGCCGCACTGGATAGCGGTCACGACCTGGTTGTCATCCCCACTGGCGTCTATCGGATCGGACGCACGTTGCGCATTGGCTCACGGACGCGGCTCGAGGCGCATCCGCAGGCCCATCTCATTTTGGCCGACCACGCCGGCGTCGATGCCGATACCTTTCTGCTCACCAATCGCAATCACGATAGCGGCAACCAGGAGATCCGTGTCGAAGGCGGGATTTGGGATGGCAACAATCCCGGCAACCCCCGCGGCCCGGACGCGCCCGGCAGCTACACGGGCGTGCTCATCAACTTCAGCAATGTCGACGGCCTGACGCTGCGCGGACTGACCCTGCGCGATCCCGAATCCTACTTCATTCGCCTGGGCAAGGTGACCCGCTTCCTGATTGAGGAACTGGCCTTCCAAATCCGCCACCTGCGGCCCAACCAGGACGGCGTCCACATCTCCGGTCACTGTGGAGACGGGATTGTTCGCCACTTACGCGGGGACAGACCGCTCACGCCGAATGATGACATGGTGGCGTTGCTGGCCGACGATGCACTCCAGCGTGCGCAGAACCTGGGTGCATACAACGGCCCCATTCGCCGCATACGGATCGAAGATTTGCGGGCTGATTCCTGCCACTCATTCATCCGTCTGCTGAGCTTTCAAAATCCGATTGAAAATGTAGAAATCAGCAACGTGCGCGGGGGCTGTCGCTGCTGCGCCATCAACATGGATGCCTGTCGCGACTGCGCGGTCCAGCTCTTCGACGAGGCCGATTATCCCCACGGCGTCGGTCGCATTGAGCGCGTGCGGGTGCAAGGAATGCATGTCTTCAAAGCCTCTGATCACAGCCATCAGCCGCTGCTGGACTTCCGCACGCGCGTCCACGACTTCGTCATCGAGGATTTTCGGCGTGATGCCATGCACGATATCAGCCCGAACACGCCAACGCTGCGCGTTGCCAAAGCCGGCGAGGTTGCCCTTGTGCTGGAGGGGGTGACGGCCAGCCAGTTCGTTACACAAACCGCCGGAAAAGCCATCGCGGAAAGCATGGACGTGCCCGAACTGACCGCCATGAGATCCGTCCATCCGCAGAAATATTACCGGGCCAAAATCTCGCTGGCGTCGGATGAGTCGGTTACGCTCATGCGCGGCGGGTTTGACACATTGAGATTATGAACAACACTTCACTGAAGTTTGCGCTTGACGATTTTGCCCTCTCATTGGCCAAGCTGACGGCGCCGAGCCAGCACGTGTGGGTTGGCAGCGGCTACACAACGGTGCAGCCCGCACCTGCGACCGTGATGGGCGTGGGTGAGTTCCATGCGCCGCCCTTTGCCGCCCTCGATTTTGGCCTGCAAATCGGTTTGCTTGTCGGTGGAACGACCCTTGGACAGGATACCGTCCATGAAATCGACGACACGGGCGATCGGGGCAAAGGCGATGTGGGCCTGCTCTATGCCGGCGGCGTCTGGCGACCCCATCAGATTGAGCGCCATGGTACCTACCATCATTTCGTCGACGCCCAGCTCCTTTCCCTGGGCGTTACCTCGCGCCTGACACCGCTGCGAGCCGTGCGGGTTTTGTGCTGGAGATCGAGCTCACGAACCGTGGCGACGCACCGCTCTCCGTGGCGGTCGATCCGCGCGTAGCACCGGGCAGTCCGCGTCTGATTCCATTCGACCAGTGGCTCTTTTCCACGCCCAAGCGAACGGGCGCGGCAGCCGTGGACGCCTCGCGCGCGTGCTGGCAGAATGACGAAGTCGTCCTGCACCTGTTGGACGAGAACCTGGTCCTGGATCTGCGTCCCGGCGACTGCGGTGGGCGCCTGGGTCGCCATCGTGGCCACGCTGCCCGGGGTGCCAGCGAGGTCCCGAGCGTCTTGGCGGCCTGGGCGGATGAGGCGCCCGCCGGTGGTCGGCGCGCGTCTGGACCGCTATCTGCGACAACGTACCCGTGGTGACCAGCGACATCCCCGGCCTGGACGCCTACTACAATCGCGCCCTGGCCAGCGGATTGGTCTGCATCTGGGAGAATCCGGCCTTTTTGCTCAATCCGCATGTCGCCACCTCCGGCATTGACGGCGGCTCAATCTGCAGCTACCTCTGGGACATCGGCGGCTACGCGCCCCACATGATCACCCTCATGTTGGGGGAGGACATTCTACCCATTGCCCGGCAATTTCAGAGCATCGACCTGGAACAGAGTTACGCATTCACGCTGGACGGCAAGGGCATCGGCGTGCGCTATGCCTACAGTCCCTGGTCATTCGCCAAACTGGTTGAGGCCATCACGGCCCATCTCGATCTCCCAGCCGATCTCTATGACGGGCTCACAGAATTTGTTGACTGACAGAAGAGGCCCACGCCGATGCGACGGACGTTGCTGGTCGACTATGGCGGCCAGGGCCCAAGAACCTGTTGGAGATGCGCGGGGTCGGTTACGAGCACATCGTCGCCAGCCCGAATGCCGAGCGGGCGTGGTCTCTGCGCCACCTGGCGGATCTGGCCGACCTGGCCCAGGACGCAGATGCCCCGACCGCGGCGTGGCGCACCCGTGCAGACCAGATCATCGAAAGCGTGCGGACTACGCTCTGGGATGATGAACGTGGCTGGTTCAAGGCCCTCTATCCCGATGGATACGAAGAATTGGTCTATTCCGTGCAGATCTTCGATGCGCTCCGCGCCGGCGCCTGTACGCCCGCCATGACAGACGAGCTCCTGACGCATCTGCACGATGGTGCGTTCCTGGGCGCATATGGCGTCCATTCCGTCTCGCAAGCGGACAGTCGTCATTTCGAGCTGAACGATCCGGACTGGTCCGGCGGGGGCGCCTTTAGCGGCGAGGGGCCGCAGTTGGCCCTTACGCTCTTTGAACAGGGTTTCCCGGAACTTGCCGTCGACGTACTGCAGCGCCATTTCTGGCTGGGGCAGCACCTGCCCTACATTCCCCAGGAGCATTACGCCGATAGACCGATGGCGCCGCCCCATAAGCGCGCCAATATCAGCGCCGGCCTGGCCGGCGCTGAAGCAATTCTCCATGGCCTGGTTGGCCTGCAGCCGCAACTTGACGGCACGCTCTGGCTGGATCCGCAGCTGGTGGGCGATGGCGCGCTGGAAGTGGCCGGCTACGGTTTTCGCGGGCATCGAGTCGACGTGGCGCTTTCAGAGTCAGCGCTTACGGTCCCGGGGACGGACGGCTCGGCTATGAGGGCCCACCTCAACAAGATACAGGTAATTTAACTGCACATGACGAGCAAACTGGATTCTATTGATGAGCGGATAGAGGAGGGGGCGCCGCGCGAGGCCAAGCGGCCAAGTGCGTGGGTCGACCCTTTGATCGACACCGCCAATCGACGCTTTTTCTTCTTTAGCTCTGCCTGCCGTCCCTTTGGGCTGGTCAACCTGAGCCCGGACACCATGCAGAACGGGGCCTGGGGCAGCGGCTATCGCTATGATGAGCCCTACATCCTCTGGTTTAGCCACGTCCATGCCTGGCAGCTGGCCGGCATCCCCGTACTGCCTACTGCGGGACCCTTCCGCGGGCATCTGGGGTCTGATGCCTATCGATCGCGTTTCTCCCATGATGATGAAGTTGTCGAAGCAGGCTACCACGCCGTCACGCTGGCCGACTATGACATTCGGGCTGAATTGACCGCTACCGACCGCGTCGGCTTCCATCGCTATACGTTTCGGGCCGACAGGGCCAAGGTCACATTCTGCTTGATCTCAGCGCCGAGGTCGGCCCCACCGCCATGAGCGGCTTTCACGTTGAAAAGAGTGGGCCAACCGAGCTGGCCGGCTTTGTCGAGAACGGACCGACGCGTCGCCGTCCCAAAGCGACGCGCATCTATTTCGTACTTCAGGTCGACACTCCTTTTCATTCCGTCAACGGCTGGTGTAACGATAAGCTTCTGCACGATATCGACGACCACGGTTGCCAGCAGCAGCTGCCGCGGGTGGCGTCTACCTGAGCTACAAAGTGCGCGCCGGTGAAACGCTGCAGATGAAGGTCGCCATCTCCTATTGTAGCGTGGAGCAGGCGCGCCTTAATCTGACGGAAGAATTGCCTCACTGGGACTTTGATCGCGTCCGGCGAGGCGGCCGGGGCGTGTGGGACGAATGGTTGGGTCGCATCCGCGTGGAAGGCGGCACTGACGCCCAGAAGACCAAATTCTATACGGATCTCTATCACGCGTTGCTGGGGCGGCGGCGGGTGAGCGACGTCAATGGCATGTATAGCGACATGACCGGACCGGAGCAGGTGATTCGCCAGATCCCATTGGATGACGACGGCCGCCCCTTGTACGAACATCACAACAGCGACGCCTTCTGGGGCGCACAGTGGAACCTGAACTTGCTCTGGTCGCTCGCCTATCCCGACATCGTACATAACTTCTGCAATACGTTTGTAGACATGTACAAGAATGGCGGGCTCATTCCCAGGGGTCCATCGGGCGGCAACTACACCTTTGTCATGACGTCGCCTTCTTCCACCCATTTGCTTGCTGCCGCCTATCAGAAGGGAATCCGCACCTTTGACGTCGACGCGGCCTATGCCGGCCTGGTGAAGAATCACGAGCCCGGCGGTCTCATGAGCAAAGCCGGCTATGAGCACGCCACCTGCGTCGGTGGTGGGATCGATTACTATCTGCAACGGGGCTATGTCCCGCTGGGCATCGAGGCCGACGCCTTTCACCTCAGGGGCGCCGGACAGACGCTGGAATATGCTTTCTGCGATTGGGCATTGGCGCAACTCGCAGCCGCGCTGGGCAAGACGGAGGACGCCCGGCGCTATCTTGACCGTGCGTCCAATTACCGCACGCTCTTCAACGCTGCCACCGGCTTTATGCAGCCGCGCCTGCTGGACGGCAGTTGGCTGGAGCCATTCGATCCCATGGCGCCCGACGGCTGGATCGAGGGCAATGGCTGGCAATACTTGTGGCACGTCCCTCACGACGTCGCCGGTCTGATCGAGCTTGTGGGCGGGCGCGAACACTTTGTGGCGCGACTGGATGAGATGTTGACCCTGGCCGAAGCGGACAACTTCATCGCGCCCCACGATCGCCACCACCTCAACTACGTCGACTACGGCAACCAGCCCTCACTCTTTATCGCCTATCTCTTTACCTATGCCGGCGCGCCCTGGCTGACTCAGAAGTGGGTGCGGCGCATCATGGCATGCGCCAAGAGCGATATCACGCCCCACGGCGGCTATGGCGGCGACGAGGATCAGGGGCAGATGGGCTCACTCAACGCGCTCATGGCCATGGGGCTCTTCAACGTGAGCGGCGGCAGCAATCAGACGCCATTCTACGAGGTCACCAGCCCGATCTTCGACAGGATTACCATTCAACTCGATCCCCGCTACTATGCAGGGACGGAGTTTGTGATCGAGGTCAGCAATAATCGGTCCGAACATGCCTATATCCAGCGCGCTGAACTCAATGGCGCGCCCCTAACCAGGGCCTGGCTGACGCATGAAGAGCTGGTGCAGGGCGGCATTCTGCAGATAACTCTGGGCGACCGGCCAAACGAACGATGGGGCAGCGAGCCAGAGGACTTGCCTCCCTCGATGAGCCCCAAAGCCATAGCCGGCTAGTGGACTATTCACCAGAGTTTTGTCATTCCGATGACCGAAGCGAAGAGGAATCTCAGCGCTGCCAGCGCGAGATTTTTCGCTTTGCTCGAAATGACAAGAACCATCCGAACCATGTCCGTAATCATGAAGGCCGAGTCCAACCTGATGAATCCATTGAATGCTTCCACCCTCACCCTGACAAACGTACTCAAGGGCCTCTACGCCCGCACGAACGATCTGCGCGCGCTGCAGATCACGGATCCAACCGATCCAGATGTGGGCGCGCTCTTCAACCCGCAGCTCGGCATGGCTGATCCCCGCGGCTCCGAGCAGTTTATTGTCGCCTGCGCCTACCTGGCGTTGGGGCAGATTGATCCCGAGTCGGATGCCGCACGCTTCGAACAGGCGATCCTGGCTGCGGACTACCTCTTGCGCGCTCAACGGCCCAGCGGCCTTATCGACCTGCCCTCGGTGAACATCGATTCCAGCCCCGACACGGCCTTTTGCATTCAGGCGCTCTGCCCAGTGATCGAATGGGGCCGCCCCTTGGCCGCAATAGATCCAGCCTGGGCCGCGCTGCTCGAGCGGCTGGAGCGCTTCGTGCGCCGCAGCGTTCCCGGCATGCTCAATGGGGGCTTTCACACGCCCAATCATCGCTGGGTGATCGCCTCTGCGCTGACCCAGGCCCAGGCCCTCTTTCCTGATTTGAATGTTGCGGACGGGGTCGAGGCCTATCTGGCCGAAGGGTTTGATCTGGACGAAGATGGGTGCTACATTGAGCACAGCATCGGCAACTACGACGCCGTCAATGATCTCTCCCTCTTGCTCATCGGTGAGTACTGGGCGCGGCCGGATGCATTCGAGGGCGTAGCGCGCAATCTTGCCTTCGACCTGCACCTGCTTCATGAGGACGGAACGGCGATCACCAACCTGTCGACTCGCTTTGACTATGGCACGCGCGCTGTGCCCAGTAACCTGATTCCGTCCCTCCTGCTATTGGATCATCACCAGCCGGATCCTGTCTGGCGCGCAGCGGCCATCGAGCTGTGGGAGCGTAGCGCCAGCGTCACGGCTGCTTCAAACTGGCTCTGTTTTGCTTTGCTCAAAGCGGGCGACCCGACAGACGATCAGGCGGTTCTGCCCAGCGACTTTTCCAATTTCTACGCGCACAACGGGCTCTGGCGCGTCCGGCGGGATCAACTCAGCGCGGCCACGTTCCGGGATAGAACCAATCTTTTTTCGCTTGTTTTTGGTCAGGCCGAGCTGACTGCCGTCAAGATCAGCTTTACCTACTTTGGTGATGTGAGCGGCTGGTTCTTCGGCGATACGCTGACCGTGGACGGCAACCGGGGCGTTCTGCGCTCAGAAGGCTTGCGACGACCGCGCCGGCCCGGCTACGAGCTGCCGCTCGGGCGACCCGTACCGCCCGCGGAGTGGGGGGGCGCAATCGAGGACCGTGAACTGCGTGAGCTGCCGCCGCTGACCAGTACCCTGACGATTGAGGAAGTTGCGGGCGGCTTTGACCTGCGCCTGCAAACGCTGGACGGATTCGACGGCGTGGCTGCGCAGATGGCGTTTGATTTCGCGCCCGGCGGCATCTGGGAGACGCGTGACACGCTCTTCAAGCCGCAAGCGGGGCAGGAAATCTTTCTGCGTGACGGCAGTGGCGCCATGCGTTTTGGCAGCGACGTCATTCAAATTGGACCGGGCCACGCCGAGCACACATTCTGGCAGATGCGGGCGGCCGAATTGGCGCCCGATCACGTGCGCGTCTTAGTGACCTTCTTCACCCCGGTCGATCATGCGCTGCAGCTACGGGTCTACCGCGGACCGCAAACGGAGTTGAGATGATCCAGATTGTCTGTCACCGCGGGGCCAATGAATTTGCCCCGGAAAATACCTATGCGTCCACGCAAATCTGCCTCGACTGGGGCATGGACATCGTCGAGATCGACGTGAACAGCAGCCGCGACGGCGTGCTCTACCTCTTTCACGGCCCGCAGCTGGAAAGGGCGAGCACTGGTCGCGGCCTGATCATGGAGCACGATGCGGCTGAGATCGATCTGCTTGATGCCGGCAGTTGGTTTGCGCCCGAGTTTGCCGGCGAACGCATCCCGCGCCTGGCCGAGTTTCTGCCTTGGGTCAAGGGGCGGGCCGGCCTCTTTCTCGACGTGAAATTTGGTGATCTGGATGAGGTCGTCCGCCTGATCCGAGCAGCGGATCTGGCGGACGAGACCTTCTTCTGGTTCCAACACAATTGGATGGCGCGCTGCTTCCGGCGCATCGCACCTGACCTGCGGTTAAAGATCAACGCAGCCACCCTTGGCCAAATCGAGGCTGCACAGCAGGAGTATGACGCCCAGATCATTGAAATAGACCTGGCCAACGTCACTGAGGAAATGATGAATGCCTGTCGCAACCGGGAGATGCAGGTGATGATCAACTATGGCGGTGACGATCCCGCTCGCCTCCAGACGATGTTGGCATGGCGCCCGGATTTCGTGAACGTCAATTATGGGGATCGTGTGGCTCGCCTGGCGCGCGAGATGGGGTTGCGCTGATGGCCGACGATCGAGGAGCCAACATGACAACACGACAACTGCTCGCAATCTGCCTGGATTGCGGCGATACGTTGATTGATGAGGCCACGGAGGTGAAGACCGCAGACGATGTCTCGCTGCGGGCCGAGCTCATCCCAGGCGCCGACATGCTCTTGCATGAGCTGAAGCGGCGTGGTTATCCGCTTGCGCTCGTGGCCGACGGCCCCACGGCCACGTTCCGCAACAATCTGGCGCCGTATGGCCTCTACGACCTCTTTGACGCCTATGCGATTTCCCAAGAGGTCGGCGTGAGCAAGCCCGATGCCGCAATCTTTCACCATGCGCTTGCTCAACTGGAGATCGGGCCGGAAGCCTACGATCGAGTGCTCATGGTCGGCAATTACCTGGCGCGCGACATCAAGGGCGCCAACGACTTGGGCATGATCAGCGTCTGGCTCGACTGGTCGCCAAGGCGTCCCAAAACGCCGGCAGATGCCGCCGAAGACACCGGACTACACCATTAAGACTCCGCTGGAACTGCTAGACGTAGTTGACGCAATCGAGTGGAGCGGCTTAGAAAGCGAGATCAGAGAAGATAGCAACGTACAACATAGCCGATTTTGGCGCCGTGGGCGACGGCGAGACCGACAATGCACTGGCGATTCAAAACGCAATCGACACCTGCAACGCCGTGGGCGGCGGACGTGTTCTGGTGCCGGCCGGCGGCGCCTACCGCGCTGGTCCATTCGAGCTGAAATCCTATGTGGAACTGCATGTCCAGGCCAGCGCCAGCCTGGTGGCCAGCACAGACGAAACGCTCTACGTCGAGACGCCATTCCGCAATCGCAGCGAAGGCGGCATGTGGATCAAAGCCGTGGACGCCGAGCGCATCTCGATTACTGGTACCGGCACGATTGATGGTCAAGGGACCGAGTTCATGGTCGACGAGGAGCCCACCCACTATAACTACAAGCTGGAAGACGGCATCGACAACCGGCCTCATCTGCTGACGCTCATCGGCTGTCGCCAGGTGACGATCCGCGATGTAACCTTTGCCAATGCCGCCTATTGGTGTATTCATCCGGCCGGCTGCCAGGATGTCTTGATCCACGGCGTGCGCGTGCTCAATAGCCTCAAGGTGCGCAACTGTGACGGTATTGATATCGACCATTGCCGCAACGTGCGCATCAGCGACTGCTACATCGAGTCCGCCGATGACTGTATCTGCATCAAGAACCGGCGCGATTATGATGAATATGGACCGTGCGAAAACATCACGGTCACCGGCTGCGTCTTGACCTCGACCTCCTGTGCCATCAAGCTGGGCAGCGAGAATATGGATTCTATGCGCAACATTATTTTTGATGCCTGCGTGGTACGCGCCAGCAATCGCGGTCTTGGCATCCAGAACCGGGATGAAGGCACGATCGAAAATGTTATCTTCTCCAACATGATCATTGAATCCAGGCTCTTTGCCGACGTTTGGTGGGGGAAGGCGGAACCGATCTATGTGACGGCATTCAAGCGTGCGCCGGGCACGCCCTATCGCTTTGCAGATGGTGAGACTGAGGGGCGAATTGGCAAAGTGCGCAACATTCGGTTCACCAACATTCTCTGTCGCAGCGAAAATGGGGTCTACGTGAGCGGCTGCGATGATAGTCGCATTGAGGAAGTGCTCTTTTGAGAATGTC
>CALNXY010000009.1:0-77255 GCA_942490705.1 uncultured Caldilineaceae bacterium
CTGGTACAACCGGGGCTACTATGGCACAGTCAATCACAACGTCAAAGCAGTCTATCAACATTATCTCGGCTTCTTCGATGGCAACCCGGCTACCCTCCACCCCCTTCCGCCGCAGGCCGCCGGTGAGAAATATGTCGAATTCATGGGCGGTGCGGAAAATCTGCTGACGAAAGCGCGAGAATCCTTCGACCAAGGCGAGTATCGCTGGGTCGCCCAGGTGGTCAATCACCTCGTCTTTGCCGACCCGGACAACGAAGCGGCCCGCGACCTGCAAGCCGATGCCCTGGAGCAGCTTGGCTACCAGGCGGAGTCCGGTCCCTGGCGCAACTTCTACCTCAGCGCCGCCAAAGAACTGCGCGATGGCGTGATTGATCTCGGCGCGCCCAAGACGGCCAGCCCGGACGTGATCAAGGCGATGACGCTGGAGATGTTCTTCGATCTGCTGGCGGTGCGGCTCATCGGGCCCAAGGCCGCGGACAAGAAGATCGTCATGAACGCTCATTTCACGGATAGCGACGAACGGTACCTCTTGGTCGTGGAAAATGGGGTCCTGAACCACGCCAAGGGCAGACAGGCTGACGACGCCGACGTGTCGCTGGCCATGTCGCGTGCTGTGCTCGACGAGATTCTGCTCGGACAGGCGACGCCGGCCGCCAAGCTGGGGACCGGCGAAGCCACAATTGAGGGAGATCCGGGCAAGCTCGCCGAGTTCATGGCGCTGCTGGATAATTTCGAGTTCTGGTTCAACATTGTGACGCCGTAGCGCCAGGCCGTGGGTATCGATCATCGTCTGTGAGGCCTCTGCATTGCCTGGCCACTGTCGCCACCGGCGTGAGCAGTCAGCGCCGGTCGTCAATCCTACGGTTTCGTTGACAATGGGTGCGTGCAGTATCATTGCGCCATGTCAATCCCAATTTTAGCCACAAAACTCCACATCCTGCGGCCGCGACCTAATGTTGTCCCGCGTATCCATCTGATTGAGCGCCTCAATGAAGGCTTGCACCGCAACCTGACCCTCATTTCGGCGCCGGCTGGTTTTGGTAAGACGACGCTGCTCAGCGAATGGATCGCTGACTGCGAACTACCGGTGGCCTGGCTATCGCTGGACGAAGCCGACAACGAATTGACTCGCTTTCTCGCTTACTTCGTGGCCGCATTGCAGACGGTCATACCAAACGTCGGCGAAGGCGTGCTGGTTATGCTTCAGTCTCCGCAGCCATTGCCTACCGAATCGATTCTCACGGCCCTGATCAATGAAATCACCACCCTGACTGAGGATTTCATCCTCGTCTTGGATGACTATCACCTGATCGCGGCTCAACCCATCAACGATGCGCTATCTTTTACTTGATCATTTGCCGCCACCAATGCACTTGGTCATCCGCGACCCGTGAAGATCTCCAAACCTATCGTTGTCCCTCTACCGCGCCGCGGGAATCAGATGACCGAACTGCGAGCCGCTGATCTGCGCTTTCGTTCTGCTGAAGTTATCCAATTTTTCAACCAAACAATGGAGCTCAATCTTTCAACAGGCGACATCGATACCTTGGATACTGTACCGAGGGTTGGGCTGCAGGTCTGCAGCTTGCTGCGATTTCAATGCAGAACCGCACCGATATCACCAGTTTTATTGAATCGTTCACCGGCAGCCACCATTTTGTGCTGGACTATCTGGTTGAAGAAGTTCTGCTTCAGCAACCCGAAGCTGTCCAATCTTTTCTGCTCTATACGTGCATCCTCGACCAGATGACCGGTTCCTTGTGTGACGCTGTTCGATTTGGGAGAGCCGAATCGCCGGAGACGGCCCTCGACAGTCAGGATAACGGGCAGTTGATGCTGGAGTCGCTGGATCGGGCCAATCTATTTCTCGTTCCGCTAGATGAGGAACGACGCTGGTATCGCTATCACCATCTTTTTGCCGATTTACTGCGTCAGCGTCTTCGCCAAAGCCAACCACAACAACTGCCAACGCTCTACCGCAGGGCTAGTGAATGGTATGAGCAACACGGAACCCCTGATAAGGCCATAGGGTTTGCCCTACAGGGCGGATATTATGAACGGGCGGCAAGACTGACTGAAGATGAATATGATGACAGGTACGGTCACATTGATCAGAAGTTGATGCAACGTTGGCTGGCTGAAATGCCGGAAGAACTGGTATGTGCGCGACCTCGCCTCGCCATCCTTGACGCCTGGAATCTATTTTCGTTTGGTCACAATTGGAAGCCGCGCAGCAACGGCTTCAGATTGCGGATGAAATGCTCACCCCGAAACCGACTTATGAACTGGATGCCCCCTTGGATCCGACTCAACTCCCCGACGCCGCGCGAACAAGTCTCGTTGGCCGGATCGCCACCATTCGATCCTTTATCGCATCGTACAGCGGAGATATGCCGGCAACGGTTCGATACGCGCTGCAGGCATTAGCCGATTTACCGGAGCAAGAACTGGAATGGCGTAGCGGTGCCCTCATTGCCATGGGTGATGCCTATGCCAGCGAGGGCAAAATGGCAGCAGCGCACAATGCCCGGGCCGAGGCATTGGCGACAAGCAAGGCATCGGGTAACGTCTATATTTTGATGATCGTCAATTTGAGCCTAGCCGAAGTCTTGAGGCAGCAGGGCAAATTGCATCAGGTCATCGAACTCTGCGAGCGCCAGCTGAAAATAGCGGACGAACGCGGCATTGCAGATTCAGGACTCGTCGGTTGGTTATTTGCCATATGGGGTGAAGTTCTTGCCGAGTTCAATGAGCTCGATCCGGCCCCCAGGCGAAAAAGGGGTCCAATTGTGACCAGTCGTAGCAGCGATGTACTCCACATCGCCTCAAGCAACTTGTGCCTGGTCAGGGTGCTCTTTTCCAGCGGCGACTTGAATCGGTGCAGAAGAGGTCATCCAGTCGATGGACCGTTTTACCGACGAACATGACCTACCGCACAAGTGCCAACCATCACTTGTCAGCCTGGCAGGCGCGAATATGGCTGTCGCAGGGCAAGCTAGGGCTGGTCTCGCAATGGGTTGATGAACGACCGTTGAATCCGGATGGAGAATCTTTGCATACCCAGCACGAAAAAGCGAATATCGTTTTGGCACGATTCCTCATCGTACAAGGCGCGTTGGATGAGGCGACATCGCTCTTGGATCGTTTGCTAGAAGGAGCAGAGACAGGCGGACGGACGTCCAGTGTTATCGAGATCCTGCTGCTGCAAACGCTGGCGGCCAACGCACGCGGTCAGACTGCGCAAGCGATGCACGCGTTGAGACATGCGCTCACACTGGCCGAGCCGGGTGGTTTCATCCGCATCTTTGTGGATGAAGGAGCCGCCGGCCGTTCAAGTCCAGAAAGAGGTGCAGAACCAGTTATTCATCGCTTTGTCTACTGTAGGACGCATATCAAACATCTTTACCGGAAACTAAGTGACCAGTCGTTTTGAAGCCGCCGCCCGTGCTAAAATCTAAATCTGGTATAACTTCTCCCCCCCTTAATCTTCAATCTCCCCCTCTTTATCCCTCTATGGAGGGATGTGCTTCACTGACTTAATTCATACACTACCTGTACATTGAACAAGATTAGACCTACAGAACGATTAAGGCTAGCCACAACAGGTACAGAAGAAATGTCAAACAAACGTAACCAAAAATCGTGTGGGCATGCCAAATCGAACCAATGGACTATCGAATCAGGATCAAGGTCTTTGGGTTGCCAATGGACGAGTGGTTTGAAGGATTAATCATCACCCCAACTGATGATGGAAACAGTGTTCTAAGCGTCATCGTCATAGATCAAGCTGCCCTGCACGGTGTGTTCAAAAAGATTCGCAATCTGGGATTAACCATCATTTCGGTCAACCCTCAAGCAAAGGGAGGGGAACTATAAAATAAAAATCAATGCCTACATTCACTGACAAGAGACTCTACTTACATTTTTCAATAAAAGGAGATTAAAAATGAATTCACACAAAATGGCTGCTAGAACGTTTGGAATATTCTTTATCATAGCGTTTTTATCTTATGGAATGGGAAGTGGGATTGTGGACTCGATTGTCACGGCTCCAGATTTTTTGGCCAACGTCTATAGCAACCGATGGCTGATTGTCGTTGGTGTTAGCCTCATGGCTCTAATTCACTCGACTTTGGCAGCTTAACAACCGAATAGGCAGATGAGGTATTCCAGGGGGCTTTCGCCCCCGTATGGTCAAGCTTGGGCAATGCACGGCCAATCTCACCGTGGATGGACCAGGTGAGTTCAGCACCGCTCGATGTGGACGGACACAGTCAGCCGTTGTAGACAGCTCGCATCAACGGAGTCATCAGCGCATGCAGCGAGCGGCCTTGTGTCAAACCGGCGCTGATAAAGAACGCCAAAGACCACAGACTCTGGGCCTGGGCCGCACGACGCCAGGCTGCAGGATGACCCTTGAGTTCGATCTCAAGTTGACGTTGAAGTTCGGTGTGAAGGCGCGTGTCATATTGGGCCGCACGCAGCATGCTGTAGACCACGGCAACCAGGGCGATATGTCGTTCGATAGCGCTGAAATTCCGCAGTTGGTACTGATCCAGCCCTTCGGCTTTGCCTTCTTCGTGATAGACTTCAACTGGCCAACGATGGCGACGAATCCGCGTGATGCCGCGTGCCTTCCAGCTTCGGCGGTTGCTGATGAGAAAGGTCGGATTGTCCGTCAAATCCGCTTGGCGATGGTTGATCACCAAGCGTTGCTTGCCATAGTTGCGAACCCGGTGCGTATTGCAGTAACTGAAGTACGCTTCGGACTCGCCTTTGTAGGTGATGGTCAGCGGCTCAAAGACCGGGTCACCACCTGTCTTGACTGCATCTAGATGTTCTTGTTTGAGCTGAGCGGCAAACTGACCGACCGTTTTCTGGCCGTCTTTCAGCACCAAGACGTCTTTCTCCTCGAGCGTGCCCACATAGGGCACATGCAACTCTTGATCGAGAAAGCGGCAGAAGTCGGGTTGGGTGTACCAACTGTCGAAGGTAACCGGCCACTTGCGCTCTGGTTGGACTTGCACCCATCGTTGCACCAATGTTTTGGCAATGTCCAGCTTACTCTCATACAAGGACTGGATCTCCGGGTACTGTTTGCAGCGTCGCTTCCAGACCCCGACCAGATAGCTGCGCCACTTGGCTGGGTCGCTCTCTCTGAGTGCTTCTTTGCTCGTCTTGATCGGAACACCGGCGCTGCGCATGCCGACTTCCAACTTCTCTAGATCGACCGGCTTCCATAGTTGGAAGAGCACTGGATAGTCGGTCTGGTCGTCGCTATAGTGCATGGTCACCAGATTGTGGGCCCACACATACGACTCGGTTACATGGTCATAGAGCTTGGCAATCTCTTCGAACTGCTGACCATAGTGGGTCAGCAACGTGTCATCAATGCTCAACACGCCCTTGGCCTTCATCCGGGTACCATCCAACCCGGCCAACATCCGTAGCCGTGCTCGGTTCATGGCGCCGAGCGCGAACGGAGTCCGGGTCAGCAAGCGGTTCAATGAGCTCTGGTTTCGATTCTCGACCACCATCAGCCGATTGATGCCATCCACCGTCTTGTTTTCGCACACAATCAGTCCGCTGATGTAGCGTTGGAACTCGATGTAGGCCTCTGCAGAGAATACGTCCCGGAACGCGGGTGCATAGTGCGTGACGATCTCAGGATACTCGACCAGCGGCAGCATGGTACACCTCCAGAATGATTGGCTTTCTTTGCAGTGTACACCGCTTCTGGTCGACTTGCTTGACTCATCTGCTTATTCGGTTGTTAACGTGCCTTCTACTACGTTATGTCACTGCCAAAGTCGAGTAATTCATTCGTTCGTGAATATTGGGCTGCCCGTGATCTTGCTGCCAATCCTGCGCAAACCATTCAACGGCAATCTGGCCTACGGTTTTCTGAGCCTAGCCATCGCTGCAACCACTGTGCTGGTCGTTGGGACGATTTTCGTGCTGTTACTCCTTCCCCTCAGTGATGAGTATGTCAAGGCAGGCTCTGTCCACGCCCTATCTGGAAACCATCGGCATGCTTCTGATGAGGGGGAACTATTTTTCTTACCACATGGGCATGGCGCTCTGGGCGCTGGGTGGATTGCTGTTTGTCTCTGTTCTGTATATTTCAAAGCTTATCCCACGATTGCTGTCAGTCTGGGGCATGATCGGATACACAACGCTGCTGCTGGGTTCGATCTTGCTATTATCCGGACCCAATGGTGTCGTTGAAGTCGCCAGTGTTGTTCCTGGCGGGTTGTTTGAAATTACGCTGAGCATCTGGCTTATCGTAAAGGGATTCAATTCATCTGCAATCGCTTCGTTGTCAGCACAATAGCGTTCATTGACACGTCATTGGATGTCCTTTTCAAGATAGCGGTCTGAGAGGCCACGAATCAATAGGCCGTCCAGCCGCCGTCGATGGTGATCCCTGCGCCGGTGACAAAGCTGGAGGCGTCGCTGGCGGGGAAGAGCACCAGCCCTTTGATCTCGTCCAATTCTCCCCATCGCCCCAGCGGAATCTTGGCGACAAATTCCCTGTACGCCTCCGGATCATCCAGCAGCGATTGATTCATCTCCGTGGCAAATGGCCCCGGCAGCATGGCATTGACGGTGATGCCATAGGGCGCCCATTCCAATGCCAGCGCCTTGGTCATCTGGTAGTCGCACCTTTGCTGGATGCATAGGGCGTGCGGTCGGCCAGCGCGATGATGGAGAGCGTCGAACCGAGATTGACCACCCGCCCATAACGCCGTTCCTTCATGTGAGGCGCAACCGCGGCAGAAGCAGCCACGGCCCGGTCACGTTGGTCGCTTAAACGCGCGAACTCATCAACTTCCAGCTCATCGATCGCGCCGCGGATGTTGATGCCTGCGTTGTTGATCAGAATATCAATCCGGCCGAAATCTGCCATCACGTCGGCGTTGACCAGGCCAGAGACCTGGTTCAGTCGGTCACATCGCACGGCCGATACAGCGATTGCCGGACTCGGCCTCCAGTTCGTTGGCGACCGCGGCGGCCTCCAGCGCCATTGCGGCTGACGATCATCACCGATGCCCCTGCTTCGGCCAGCGCCTCGGCCATCGCTTTGCCCAATCCCTTGCCGCCGGTAACGATGGCAACGCGGTCCTTGGTGAGAACTGCTCTAGAACACTCTTGATCTCTCCCGTGGTCTGCGGTTGGCTCTGCTCGATCTCGATTCGAAAAATGCTCGTACGTATTCAGGTGCCAATCAGATAGAGCGCTGATGTACCGGACCTGTCTGAGCCCCGTCCGATCCGCGTTCCATCAAAGCATAGCCTGTAAAGATGCAAATGCTCTGGAATTATTGATCGAAGGAGACTGAACGACAAGCTTGTTCCCCTGTGTTCCAGGAGATCGCGTATTCATTTGTGGACGCCTCACTCTATTCTTGCCATAGGTTGGGTTTATTAAGTCTTGGCTCCACTCAGTTAAGGAGGAAGAAAATGTTGCGCCATAGGTGGATTTTTTCAATTCTATTCGTGTTTGTATTGCTCCTGAGCGCGTGCCAGCCAATCGCCGTACCATTGGAGGAAGTCCCTGAAGAGGGCGTCAGCGCGATTTCTTTATCGTCAACTGCTCTTGACTCGAGTTTGCTTGTGAAGATTGAGGCAGCGGTCGACCGGGCGATGGAGAACGGACAGATACCTGGCGTGGCCATCGGTATCGTGAAGGATGGCGAACTTGCATATGCCAACGGATTTGGCCTGGCAGACATCGCCGGTGATACGCCGGTTTCGTCGCAAACACTTTTCCAGATCGCCTCGGTAAGCAAGACCCTAGTCGCTGTCGCCATCTTACAGTTGGCGGAACAGGGTCTCGTGGACCTTGATGCGCCGGTAACCGAGTATCTGCCCTACTTCACCCTAACAGAGCCGGAATCTCGCGATATAACCATAAGGCAGTTGCTAACCCATACCGCTGGGATGCCTGATGTTGCGAACTGGATTGCAGAAGTACGGAACCAGGAATTGCGTACTGATGAGATGGCTTTGGAGGAGTACATTCGAAGCCTCAATGATGAGTCGCTGCAAATCCTCCCGGGCGAGAGTTTCATGTACAGCAGCATAGGATACGACGTGCTCGGAGATGTGATTGCCAAGGCGTCAGGCCAGAGTTTTGAGGAGTACATGCGTGACAGCGTTCTAATCCCGCTGGGTATGAAGAACTCATCCTTCTTGCTCAGTGAGGAGGATCAGGATCTGCTCGCGGAGCCTTACACATACGATGAAGATGGAGGCGTAATCGCAACAGGTTACTATCCATATGCGCGTAAACATGGACCCGCCACAGCGCTTTGGTCCAATGTTGAGGACCTGGCACGCTATGCTAATGCGCTGCTTATGCATGGCGAAGTCGAGGGCGTGCAGGTTTTCCCCGCCTCAGCCGTTGACGAGATGTGGATGCCTTACATTGAGACCGGTTGGGCTGAATGGTTTGGTCCGACATGGGAGAGCTATGGTCTGGGCTGGCTCCTGGGCGAAATTGATGGTCATCTTGTACCAAATCACACTGGTGGTATGGATGATGGTTACCAAGCACATTTGCTACTGGTACCTGATGAAAATCTCGCTGTGATCGCCTTGGTGAATATTTTCGACCGGGAAGAGGGATCGTTCCATGCCTACGGCATTGCGGACGAAGCGATGAAAGTCTTGCTAGGCATAGAGGCGGAAGACGCGGCGTCGTAGCATGCTGTGCTACATGCGCCACAATATGTTGGCGTAATATCACCCGTGGATTCTCTCATTGAAGTCAGGAGCTAGTACAGGACGGCGTAAGTAGCTTGACAGATCGCGGCGTCAGTTGGTGGGTACACAACAACGGGGCCCAGGGAGAGCTCCCCGAAAGGAACGGATACTGCGCTGTGGTTGATCGCTACACACGTTGATGACAAGACGCCTGTCGTATCCGTTTCTTTCTCCATCGGTTGTTGTGTACGAGGCCGTCCTTCTAGGCGTTTCCGTTCTCCGGATCGCATACTTGGGCCAGTGCCTGACGCAGCAGTCTAGCCCACTGCATTCATGCTTGGGCGGTCGCCTTGGCGAATCGCGCAGGATCACCGATAGGTACCCCAAACAAGATGTGGGTAAGGAGAAACCCAGGATTTAGGGGCGAGGGGCCGAATACGGGCCTTGCCATCCGTATGGTTATTTACGCCATCGTGTACTAGTCCTATTTTTGCGACGCCAACATCGGGACGAAGGAGCTAGGCGTGTGCCAGATCTCAAGGTCAATGCTGGCTTTCTCAAAGCCGAGGCTGTGGACCCACGGGTCCACAGCCTCGGCTCTTACGCTATTCTGTTATCCGAAACCAATCACAGCTACGGACCGGATGTGACAACCGGTAGGAAGATGCTGCGATCCAGATTAAGACTCGCCGGAGCCCGATTGAAGCCAGTGGTGCTGGAGGCCTGCAGCGGGAAGTTGGCGTCGTCCGGCAGCAGACCGATGGCGAAGACGTCAACGATGTCGCCATCGCTCAGCAGAAGCGCAGGCAGGTCAAGCGCCACGCTCGCGCAGTCGGTGCCGGCCAGCGCGATGAGCAAGTCGTAGGTGCCGGCAGCCAGCGGCAGATAGTCAGTCACCTGCGGATATTCGACACCCTCAAGAATGGCCGTGCCGTCGTCGGTGCAGATGTCAACGGCGGTACTGCCGGGGGTGTTGGCATCGGCAAAGGGCGCCAGGTGGCCGATGCGCACCAGGGCGCCGCTGTCAGCAGGCATGGTCTCGTCGACCAGCGGCAAGAGCGCCAGTTCCCAGTTGTTGGCGCCGCCGATGGCGGCGACGGTGTAGGCGCCGGCCGGGTCCAACGTCGCCTTGCCTTCGATGGCGACAACGTCAGTGCCGGTGGGGATGATCTGGATGGTCAATTCCACGCCAGACGGTAGCTGAACGCCATTGGCGATGTCGCCAAACTTCACGTCCTCCAACATGGCATCCACGCCTGCGCCGGTCACCTTCACCGTGACGCTGGTGGCGTCAACATCGGCGCCGAACGGGGCGAAGTGCGCTACGTTAACGCTGGCCGGGGCCAGATTGAAGCCGGTGGTGCTGGCAGGTTGCAGCGGGAAGTTGGCATCGTCCGGCAGCAGGCCGATGGCGAAGAGATCGACGATGTCGCCGTCGCTCAGCAGAAGGGCGGGCAGGTCAAGCGCCACGCTCTCGCAGTCGGTGCCGGCCAGCGCGATGAGCAAGTCGTAGGTGCCGGCAGCCAGCGGCAGATAGTCAGTCACCTGCGGATATTCGACACCCTCGAGAATGGCTGTGCCGTCATCGGTGCAGATGTCAACGGCGGTACTGCCGGGGGTGTTGGCATCGGCAAAGGGCGCCAGGTGGCCGATGCGCACCAGGGCGCCGCTGTCAGCAGGCATGGTCTCGTCGACCAGCGGCAAGAGCGCCAGTTCCCAGTTGTTGGCGCCGCCGATGGCGGCGACGGTGTAGGCGCCGGCCGGGTCCAACGTCGCCTTGCCTTCGATGGCGACAACGTCAGTGCCGGTGGGGATGATCTGGATGGTCAATTCCACGCCAGACGGTAGCTGAACGCCATTGGCGATGTCGCCAAACTTCACATTCTCCAACATGGCATCCACGCCTGCGCCGGTCACCTTCACCGTGACGCTGGTGGCGTCAACATCGGCGCCGAACGGGGCGAAGTGGGCCACGTTGACGGTGGCCGGGGCCAAAACATTCGCATCCCGAACGATCGCATCGACGGTAGCTTCGTTATCGTCGAAATTCGGACCGTTCAGATTTTCAAAAGCAACACCAGGCTGATCGTAGGGTGCGGCAGAGCTGGCATCAACTGAATGTGACACGAAGCCGAGGTGATCGCCACAGGCCTCCATGCCCTCCGTCACTTGGCCAAAGAGCGAATCGCTCATGCCGGCACAATATTCACCGTCAGCATCGTCAGCGCCGTCGTCAACCGCAAAAACACAGACTCGATTTGACAGTTCGTCGAGTTCTAGGACGTTCCAGTTGTCCTGGTTTAGCGTCACGCTCTGTTTGTCGACCGTGACCTGTGCGTCAGCTTCCATATTGATCACGACGGGGCCATTCGGTTTGGTATTTAGCGTGACCCAGTAGCAGGCATAAGGATTGGGATCGCCGTCCTCATCTACATCTGTCACCGCAAATGACTCGGTGATTTGCACATTGGGGGCCGGGGCCAGATTGAAGCCGGTGGTGCTGGCGGCTTGCAGCGGGAAGTTGGCGTCGTCCGGCAGCAGACCGATGGCGAAGAGATCGACGATGTCGCCATCGCTCAGCAGAAGGGCGGGCAGATCCAACGCCACGCTCGCGCAGTCGGTGCCGGCCAGCGCGATGAGCAAGTCGTAGGTGCCGGCAGCCAGCGGCAGATAGTCGGTCACTTGCGGATATTCGACACCCTCGAGAATGGCCGTGCCGTCATCGGTGCAGATGTCAACGGCGGTGCTGCCGGGGGTGTTGGCATCGGCAAAGGGCGCCAGGTGGCCGATGCGCACCAGGGCGCCGCTGTCAGCAGGCATGGTCTCGTCGACCAGCGGCAAGAGCGCCAGTTCCCAGTTGTTGGCGCCGCCGATGGCGGCGACGGTGTATGCGCCGGCCGGGTCCAACGTCGCCTTGCCTTCGATGGCGACAACATCAGTGCCGGTGGGGATGATCTGGATGGTCAATTCCACGCCAGACGGTAGCTGAACGCCATTGGCGATGTCGCCAAACTTCACGTTCTCCAACATGGCATCCACGCCTGCGCCGGTCACCTTCACCGTGACGCTGGTGGCGTCAACATCGGCGCCAAATGGAGCAAAATGGGCGACATTGACTGTAGCCGGAGGGTGATCTTCGCCCTGGGCAAGCGCAGCACCGGTCAGTAGCATGAGAGTTACAAGGGCAAGCAGCAGACTCCTCATGTATACCAAATGGTGATTTGATCGGACAAACTGTTTCATGCGTTCTCCTTTGCACCTTGGTAGGTAAGGGTGCACTAACAAATAGCAATGACGTCTAACATCAAGTCCTAATATATAACCTTACAGCAGATTACAGCTTCGCAAAGTAGGTTGTCACGCAATCATCTGTGCAAAATTTATACAAAAAATTTACAAAACCTATCCGGAACGCCTACGAATAGCATTCGGTACCCCAAACAGCACCGATATTGGCAGGATTCTTGTCGGCGTTGTGGGGGGTATCAGTACATCAGATGATGCAGTCGGTTTGTCGCTGTGTGCGGGGTCGGTCTGGCGTGGGCGGGGGCTTATGACTGATGGGGGTTGCGTGCCGGAGCGTTCGAGGGAGTGGGCCCTTTTATGGTTGAGGATTGTCTTGATCATGGTATTGCTCCGCCAAAGCTCCTAGGCGATCATGATGAGAGCGCATGTCGTGAACAGCAGCGGGACGGGGAGCACAGCTGATTGATGCCTCGGGTCGCCATGCGTCGCGCACTTGACGCACGTCCGCATTGGCCAGAACGGCAGCGGCTTGGACGCAGGCGCCGCGTGCAGTCGCCTCTGCCGCATCCAGTAAAGCGACTGGTGAGCCCAACAGGTCGGCAAGCACCTGACGATAGGCCGGCGATTTGGCGCCGCCACCGGTCACGACCACGCGGCCGTCAGCCGCCGCACCGGATTGCTGAATCACGGCCTGCCCTGCCACAAGGCCCAGCAACACGCCTTCAAAAGCGGCCAGTGCCAACTGCTCCCGCGAGGTTTCGTTGTCCAAATTGGCCATCAGGCCACGGGCAAGCGGTCGATTGGGCGACCGCTCACCGTCAAAGTAGGCAGCCAATAGCGGTCTTTCCCGATCCATGGGCGCAGCCAAAGCCAACTCAGCAAGCTCGGCATGACCGACACCCAGCCACCGTGCGAAGGTATCCGTCACCTTGGTCGCATTGAGCGTGCAGACCAGCGGCAAATAGCCGCCCGCGGCATCGGCTACACCATTCACGATACCAGTGAAGTCCGCAACGGGTGTTGGCGACACGGCCATCACAACGCCAGACGTGCCCAGGCTGTAGAGCACTTCACCCTCTGCCAGCCCCAGACCCAAAGCGCCGGCGTGTTGATCGCCCGCGCCCGGTCCAACGATAACGTCCGGGCGCAACCCCAGTTCATTGGCAACGCTGGGCAGTAGATTGCCTGCCGCCTCGCTCGGCCCCAGCACGGTCGGCACGATGGCGTCCCAAGCCAAATCCGGACTAATTAGTTCCGCCAGCAGCTGTTCCTGCCAAAGGCCGTCAACTCCGTAGAAACCAGTTCCGGACGCGTCCGATCTGTCAGTCACGTGTCGACCGGTCAGTCGATAGGTGAGCCAGTCGTGCGGAACGCACACGTGCTTTAGACGACGCAGGTGCTCAGGTTCATTCTCGGCGACCCACGCCAACTTGGTGATCGTGAACGCAGCCGTAGGTACAGAGCCGACCGTACGGATCCAGTATTCAGTGCCGAAACGGTCCACCATGGCAGTCGCTTGCGCCGCAGATGTCGTATCATTCCACAGCTTGACGGGGCGCAAGACATCGCCCCGTTCATCCATTAAGACAAGACCATGACACTGGGCGCCGACGCTGATCGCATCGATCGCGCCGGCCGGCTGGCCGCTGGCCTCGAGCGCATTGTGTAACGCACGCGCAAATGCAAGCCACCACTCCTCTGGCCGATGCTCACTGACCGGCGGATAAGTTGCCGAATGGGGGCTCTTGCCTGTGCCAAGCAACTCCGCGGTATCAACGTCTCGCAATTCGACTGTGCATGATTGTGTCGAGCTGTCTACGCCTGCGACAATGGGCATCTCAGTAATAACTCCCCAACTTATCGTAACAATTCGAGCTAAAGGACATCGGTAATGGCAAGCGCACCGGTAATGTGACCGACGATCTCCTGCGGAGTGGTCTCTGCACAAACGAGATCCGCGACTTTCCGCCCCTGCCGGAGAACCACGATCCGATCTGCAATTCGATACACATGTTGCATGTTGTGACTGATGACAAGCAACGGCAACCCTTGTTCGCGTAGACGCTCAAGCAAGCTGAGGACCTGCTCGGATTCTTCCACGCCCAACGCCGCGGTCGGCTCATCCAGCAACAAAAGTTTTTTGCCCCAAAAGACGGTGCGCCCGATCGCCACGGCCTGGCGCTGTCCGCCGGACATGCTGGCGACTGGCACAGACGGGTCAGGGATCTTGATATGCAGGCTCTCCAGAGCCTCCGTTGCTTCCTGGCGCATGCCTTTCAAGTCGAGCCAATTGAACATTCGCCCCAACCAACCGCCTGACAGTTCCTCGCGTCCCAAAAAGAGGTTGCCCGCTACATCGAGTTCATCGACCAAACCAAGGTGCTGATAGACTGTCTCGATTCCCATCTCACGGGCATCAGCCGGGTCGGAAAAACGGACGGATTGACCATCGATGAGAATGCTCCCATCCGATGGCTGATGCACGCCCGATATGCACTTGATCAACGTAGATTTGCCTGCGCCGTTGTCACCGACGAGGCCGACGATTTCGCCGGAATGGACCTCCATGGAGATGTCCACCAGCGCCTCGATGGCGCCAAAGTGCTTGGAGACGTTTCTGACTTGTAATACGGCTTGTTTGTCCGTGTTGGCGTCTTGCATGGCGATATATTCTCACTCAGGGTTACGGGGACTGGACTACAGGGGCGCCAAATGCAATCTGAGCCATTGTAGCGCGCCGGCGGTCGGAAGGCGCAGCGTTGTGCTGACAGACAACGCTGCGCCTTCTTGATGTTTGCGTACGGTGTGACAGCCACTGTTCGGACAGTCGCCTGTCCATTCGCTTGTTTGAAGCAGTGATTGTCACAATCGACTAAGCCTGGTTAGCGGGCAGAGGTCGAGCTAGTGCATCGGCAATCTTTATTTGGCAAGTCTAAGAACTTGTTCTTGCCGATGCATTTAGGTTCCGCCACAGAAAAACGGGTCGTCCGTTCAAGATTGGCGGAACACTAGTCGCCGCTTGCTCCGATCTGCTCCATGCCGGCTTCCCACATCTCTTCCGGGATCAGATCGCGGAAGCCGGGCTGATCGAGAATGGCCAGCGGCACATTCGCAAAAGCCGCCTCGCAGGAGTCTACGATGGGCATGTCAGTGTAGCTCAGTTCCGGAATCTGGTCAGCGTCGCCGGCGCGATGGAGCATGAGCGCTTCGGCCGCCAGTCGTCCCATGTCACGTGGATCTCGGAAGGGGGCGACGCCGATATCGCGGCGACAGATTGCGGCCAATTCATCCAGCACACCGCCCATACCAATCACGACGACATCTTCCAGCCGATTCTGCAGCTGTAGCGACTCCATGATTCCCAAAGCTGTGTTGCTGTTCATGCCTACAGCCAGATCTAGATCCGGGTGCGCCGTGGCCACGGTTTCGGCCAAGTTGAATGCTCTTTCTCGGTTGAAGTCTGCAAAGACTTCTTCAACAACTTCATAGGTGATGCCACATTCGGCGACCGCTTCGTCGAGTCCCTGTAGAACGCCGTTGCCGCGCGCTTGCGAGATTTCGGATGCCGCAGGTCCCCAGAACATGGCGACCTCAAAATTGTCCACACCCTCTTCGCAGAACTGTTGTCCAGCCCAGTTTCCTGAGCGGCGTCCCATTTCTCCGTGATCATAGATGACCCACGTCAGGGGGTCGATGTCGAAACCGTCGGCTGGCGGCGGATAGTCGGTCATAATGATGTTGGCGCCGGCTTCACCCAGTTCGACCAGTCGCGGTTGATTGAGTTCGAAGGAGGTCGGTCCGAAAACGAGATAGTCCGGTTGCGCGGCGAGCAGGTCGGACAGGATTCTGTCCATGCCCTCATGGTCGCTACTGTCACGTGGCGCCGCCGCAGTGATCTCGTAATTCACGCCGTTTTCTTGCAGCGTGTCTTCAAAACCGATATAGAGCTGTCCAAACAAGTCGGTCACATCGCGCGTGTGGGAGACAAACGCAATTGAGATGGGCTCATCGTCGGCTGCGGCCTCAGCGGCCCCAGCGTCTGTGTCAGATTCCGCGGGCATGGCTGGCGCAACGCAAGCCGATAGTGCCAGTATGCCGACCAGCAACACGAACAGCGAAAGCATCCGTCGGGTTATCATTGGGTTCTCCTTTGAACAGATCTGAACCACATTACAAGGGTAAACAAATGGACGGGGGAGCTAAGTCAGCTCCCTGCTACATGGCCTCCTTTCAGTCGCAGCTTACGTCTGAACTTAATCGCTGCTAAAGACTGCCGTAGACAAATGGATGGTTGTTCGCGCCATCAAATGCGTGTGGAAGCCTTTTGGCGAGAAATCTGTACGGATACGGCGAAAATGATAAGCAGTCCCAAGAAGATCTGCTGCCAGAAGAAACCCAGTCCGGCAAGCAGCAGCCCGTTCTCCAACACGCCGATCAACAACATGCCGAGCACCGTGCCAACTATTGAACCTTTCCCGCCAAACAGACTCGTACCACCAAGAACGACGCCGGCGATCACGTGTAATTCCATGCCCTGACCAATCGACGGGTGTGCGGCGTTTAGGCGCCCCATCAACATCAGGCCGCCCAGACCGACCAGCAAACCCTGGAAGGCAAAGATGATGGTCTTCCAGCGATTCACATTGATGCCGGCCAGTCGCGCTGCATCCTCATTGCCGCCAATGGCCGTGCAATAGCGGCCAAAACGCGTGAAGCGCAGTAGAAGGCTGCCTAGACCGGCGACACTTAGCGCAATGATGACCGGTACGGGGACCGGACCCACCATTCCTTGGCCAAGATAGACAATCGGCTCGGGAAAGCCAACGTGATAGTCACCCTGCATAAACTCTTGCACAATGCCCCGATAGGTAACCAGGGTGCCCAATGTGGCCAGAAGCGCGGGCACGCCGAGGCGCGTGACAATCAAGCCATTGATCGTTCCAAAGAGAATGCCGAGCGTGAACGCCATGAGAACGGCAATGATCACAGAGCCGTCGGCAGCAAGATAGGTGCCCGTCAGTCCGACGATGAGCGCCATCATCGAGCCGACAGACAAGTCAATATTTGCCGATGTGATAACGAATGTCTGGCCGACGCCAATCACAATGAAGACCGAGGCCGTCCGCATGATGTTGAAGAGATTGGCCGGCGTCAGAAATTTGTCAGTGGCGAGGGTTAGCGCCAACATGATCAGGAGCAGTGGCAGGATCAGAAAATTGACTCGTTCGAAAGGTTGGTAGATTCGGCGCAGTGCACTCGTGATGCGATCCCAAGCGGAGGATGTCTCGTTTTCGGTTGGGGTTTCAACTGAGGTCTTCTGCGTCATCGCACTTCTCCTGAAGTCCGTGTTACGTGACCAAACATGCGTATGGCGCCGGCTTGTTGCAGGGCCGAAAGTCTAGCTGGCAGATGCGTGAATTTTTGGGGGAGAGCGTCTTGGCGGCAGGTGGGCGTTGTCTATCACTTGGTGACGACGCTGCTTTGTCTGCCTGTTGGTGCGAACCATAGCATCGCTCATCTGATCTGTCAATCGTTTGGGAATTGCGCCCGCAATTGGGTGTGTGGCCCATCTATTCCAGATTTGCATGCCGTAAAAAGGCGTTTGCGTCATCTAGATCGAGCTGATCCATGATCAAGAGCGACAGTGTGTCGAGCAATATGAGCATTGTTTGCTCGAAGAGCGATGCCATGGGCTGAACCGAGGCCGTCCGGGACACAATATCCGCTTTGGGGGTTGGCGCTGAAATTGCCAGAACCTGATCCGCCATACTGGCCAGCGGTGACTTGTCGGCCGCCGTGATGAGCGCAAAGCGTGCGCCCTGCTCCTGTGCAGTTTGGGCAAAGGTGCGCAGACTGGCCGTTGCGCCCGAAGCAGAACCGATGATCAGCAGGTCGCCGGCGCGAATCGCCGGCGTCGTCACATAGCCGACTACATGAGCCCCGAACCCTAAATGCATGAGTCGCATGGCGAAGCCGCGCATGATGAGGCCGGAACGCCCCGAACCGGCCACGAAGACTCGTTCGGCGTTCAGAATATTGTCGATCAATGCCTGGCTAGACTGTTCATCGATTTCAGAGAGAGTCGACGTTAACTCCGCCAGGATCTGATTGAAGTAGGTGTGAAGCTGCATTGCTCCCTTTCATTGGCAGCACCTGCGATGGCACGTAATCCGGTCGTCATCACAGGGCCAGACAGCTGTCGTCGAGGCAGGTCGGCTTGGCGACAGCTGTCTGGCTAAGGTCTTCAATTTGCTTTGGATAAGACCTACGGTAACTGGATTCGACAGTTTTTGCAACAGCGCCTTAATTTCAGCTCGCCAAGATTGATTCGATGGCGGTTAATTCGTCATCCGTGAAATCAAGATTTTCGAGGGCAGCGACAGCTTCTTCGATCTGCCAAACCTTGCTCGCGCCGATTAATGCCGAAGTCATGCCTGGATGGCGTAGCACCCAAGCGATTGCAAGCTGGGCCATATTCTGACCTCGGGCCTGGGCAATTTCGTTCAGCTGGCGCACTTTGTCCACGCGATCATCGGTCACCCGATCTCCCCAATGAAAATCACCGGCCAACTTGACGGCGCGTGAATCCTCTGGCGCTGCATCTAAGTATTTGTTCGTCAGAATGCCTTGACAGAGCGGTGAGAACGCAATGCAGCCAATGCCTTCCTCCTCAAGAACTGGGAGTACCGCCGGCTCGATCCAGCGATCAAACATGTTATAGCGCGGCTGGTGGATGAGACAAGGCGTACCCAGCTCACGAAGTATGGCTGCTGCCCGACGCGTCTGGTCGGCGTCATATGTGGAGATGCCGACATAGAGCGCGCGCCCGCTGCGTACGATGTGATCAAGCGCCCCCATGGTCTCTTCGAGCGGCGTATCGGGATCAAAGCGATGACTATAGAAGATGTCTACATAGTCCAGCCCCATGCGCTTGAGGCTCTGGTCCAGGCTGGAGATCAGATACTTGCGCGAGCCCCACTCACCATAAGGTCCGGGCCACATGTAGTAACCCGCTTTGGATGAGATGACCAGTTCGTCGCGATAGGGTTTCAGATCCTGCGCAAAGATTCTGCCGAAATTCTCTTCAGCTGAGCCCGGCGGCGGCCCGTAGTTGTTGGCCAGATCAAAATGGGTAATGCCGAGGTCAAACGCGCGCTGAACCATAGCCCGGCCATTCTCAAATGTATCGATTCCGCCGAAATTGTACCAGAGCCCAAGTACAATTGCCGGCAATTTCAAGCCGGATTGACCTGTGCGTCGATACTGCATGGTGTCATAGCGTGTTTCTGCCGGTCGGTACTGCATGGCTGCAACTCCTCTTTATTCAAATTGATGATTGATAACACAATCCTACAGTCCTCAGACTTGGAGATCTGGTCGGAATTATTTGCATATGATGGTTGCGTTGCCAGCAACATGTCCCAGTCTGTGCAGTCCTTATCTTACCATAGCCCATGCATGGAAAATGGTGAAATATGAGAGTGAAATCTTAGAGGTACGTACCTACGCGGCCAAGCAGATGATGCCTGCGCTTTAGACGATGCCTGACGTTGGTCAAAATTATGGTTGGGTGAGCGTTCATACGCGTGACCCGGCGGGTACAACCCCTCTTGTTGCGATCTCACAGCAGGGCAAGCAGAATCATGAACCCGGCCGATGCCAGGCTGGCGTTGATTGTCCGGATGACGTTCCATCGATTCCAGCGCGGCTCGAACTCCGAACGGACGGTGTGACGCGTCGTTGCGTCCAGCAGATTGACATCCAGCGCTTGGAGCCGATTGTTCAGTGGAACATTCACGGCAATTGTGGGCAGTTGGACGCCGACCACGTAGGTGAGCGCCGCAAAGAGCATGAGCAGTCTCGCTGAGCCGTCCAATTGTCCGAGGCCCAGAAGGGTCGCCCCGAGGACTGCCGCAACTGATCCACCCCATACCAAGATGAACAGCGGCTGATTGTTTTGGATGGTGCCGTCTATCGCCTGAAACGCTCGAAGGAACTCTTGGTCGGTCAGGCGTTTGATGCCCGGCATGACCACGATCGCAAAAACGAAGAGCAGGCCTGCCACCAGCGATGCAAGAAAGGTTGCGACAACCAATGCAACGGGCAATATTGTGTCAGTAATCATAGGAAGATCTCCTTACGGTCAATATTGAGAAGTAACGTCTCCGGCATGGGCCAAACGATGTGGGGATGACCAGAGGAGTGCTTACCCACGCCGGAGACGTCTACGATGTCCATTTTCTTCGAATGGTCTAAGCCGCCCACACGCCGGTGGCCGCCGTGGTTCGGGTATAGTCGCGAAAGTCGCGTGGCGGCCGGCCCAGGGCACGCTGGACGCCATCAGCGACGCGGGCGTTGCGTCCGTCGAGGACAACGCCGAACAGATACCGCAGCAGATCAACTACCTCGCCGGGCAGCCCCTGCTGCGTAGCGGCCGTTGCGTACTCTTCGATTGAGATCGGAACGTAGTGAATCTCGCGTCCGGTCACCTCGGCAATCTCCTCGGCCACCTCCGCAAAGGTCAACAGTCTCGGACCGGTCAATTCGTAGAGCTGACCGATATGTCCGTCCTCAGTTAAGGCTGCAACGGCGACATCGGCAATGTCATCAAGATCGACGAACGGTTCAGGCGTATCCCCGGCGGGCAATGCGATGACCCCTTGCTGCACAGGCTCCAGCATGAACCCTTCGCTGAAGTTTTGCGCAAACCAGGTGGCGCGCAGGATGGTCAAATCTGCGCCGGAATCACGCACGGCCGCTTCGGCTTCCTCCGCTTCGGGCTCGCCGCGCCCGGACAGCAAGACCAGCCGGCGGACACCGTTGTCTACGGCCGCTTTGGCGAATGAACTGACTGCCTCCACGCCGCCGGGGGCGGCGACATCCGGATAGTATGAGATGTAGACTGCCCCAACACCCTCCAGTGCCGGCGTCCATGTGGCCGGATTGCTCCAGTCAAACGGCGGCTGCCCGGAACGGGAACCGATACGGACGGGCAGACCGCGTGCCAGTAAGCGCTCTGCGACCCGGCGTCCGGTCTTGCCGGTACCGCCAAGGACTAATGTGGGTTTGTGCTGATTTGCGTGCATACTCATGGTAAATCTCCTTTGGATGGTCAACATGTGTGTTTCTTGGTTGTTGTGTGCACTGTTCGTAGCTACGGAGCCAGTCTACTGATTAGTTGCCCGCCTGTCGGCATACGAAGGTTCTATTCAAGGGTGTATTTGTGCTGGTTAGGGTTCTATGCGCGGTCCAATGATGTCGATTGTTACGTGCACGATGCGCAAATGGGCAACGGCGGCGGGGTATGCGTTTGAAGCTACCAAAGGAGGAAATCGTCGTGTTATGTGTGGGGCAAGCAGGCGCTTCTACCAATGCTCAAGCAGCGACGGCCTCGTTATTGGCGAAGCTAAAGGAGTTCCAGCGTGCGGGCGCGGCTGACCGCCTGCGTACGACTCGCCACACCCAATTTGCCAAAGATATTGTTGACGTGTTTTTTTACGGTGCTGACAGCAATCACCAGTTCATCAGCAACAGCTTGATTGGTGTAGCCGGCATCAAGCAAGCGGAGCACTTCGAGCTCGCGTTTGCTTAGCGGTTCAACAAGCAGTTGGTTGGCGCCGGGCGCGGTCGATGCGCCCTCCGTTGTCTGGGCGATCGCAGCCAGTAATTGAGTGACGTAAACTGGATCGGCTCCGCGGGTCAGGCATTCGGCCAAGAGTGCCTGTATGGGAAGACCTTCGTCGGCAAAGAGACGCACATAGCCCTGCGGTTGAGCCAGCGTCAAAGCGCGCATGAGTGCCTGAGTCGCTGCGGGGATGCCATTTTGCGCGTGATGCGCAAGCGCCTGGGTTACCAGGATTTCAATGACGCTGCCGACTCGCCCGCCGGCTTCGGCGTCGTGGAGGAGGCGCGCCAGCAGGTCAAGCGCCTCGCCCATGGCTTGTTCGGCCCCATCGCTTTCATATTCGGCAATGCGGACTCGTGCCAGCGTGAGGGCATCAAACTCTGTTCTGTAGCTGCACTCTTCGTCAGTCGATAGGCCCCGTTCGCGTACCCATGTCACCGCTTCAGCCAATCTGCCCTGCCTGAGCCAGATCCGTGTCCTCAAGCCCGCCAAAGGACGCAGATCGGCGCGCTGTGGTCGATCGGACAATTGTTCCGCTTGGTTGAGCAGTTCGAGCGCGTCGTCAAGGTGGCCCTCCGCTGCTTTGATACGCGCCTCTGTCGTGCACAGGCGAGCCTCTATGGCCGGCGGCAGGGGGTCTTCAGCCAACTGCTTTCCATTCTGGAGATAGGCTTCGGCAAGCGCCCAATCGCCCTGTTCAAAGGTAAGTTCACCCAATCCTACATGCAAGCACGCGGCGTCCTGGCGTGCATGAGTTCCCTGAGCTTCGACAAACTGCAACGCCCGTTTGTAGGTACGAACCGCCTCACGTAGACGGCCTTGTGTCACCAGAATGTCGGCCAATGCCACGATTCCGACGAGCTGAAAATGGATGTGACCAGCCTTGTGCAGGCTGGCAACGCTCCCGGCGAAGTATTGGTAAGCGGCTTCAAGATCGCCACTGTTCTGATGTGCCAGCCCTAAGAACATGGCTGCGATGCCGCGCCAGTAATATTCCTCTGGCGGTAGAATATCGAGTGCTTTTCTGGCATGTTTTGCAGTAGCATCCTCATCTCCGATGGCATGGGCCAAGTAAGCGCGGCCCATGGCGATGGTCGACGGGAGAGACTGGAATTCCTCTTGATTCACCACGACCATCTGTGTCTCAGCTGTAGCGAGCTCCGCAGCCTCGTCCAGCCACCGTTCGGCGTCGCGCAGCCGCTCCTCGACGCCTTGCAACTCACCACAGTCCAACAGCGTCCAGGCATACCCGACGCTAAGGACAGGTCGCAGCCGCACGATCTCTTCGGGCAACTCCTTTACCCAACCGAGCCAAGTGGCCGGCTGGAAGCCGTTGAAGATTGCCGGCCACGCCAGTTCAATGAGCCGCGCCGCGCCCTCAAAATCCTGCGCGGCCAGCGCGTGGTAGATTGCGTTCGCCGGCAAATGGCTCTGCTCGTACCACGTGCTGGCTCGCCGATGCAGCGCCGGTACCTGGTCCGGTTGCTCCCCAAGCAAATGCACTTGCAAAACCTCGGCAAAAAGGTGGTGATATCGATACCAGCGGCGTTCATCGTCTAGTGGAACAACGAAGAGGTTGCCACGCTCCAACGACGCCAACACTGCTTGCCCATCTTGGCAACCGCACACGGCATCACACAGCGGGCCACACAGCCGCTCCAGGATCGAAGTCTGCAACAGGAAATCGCGCACGCTCTCGGTTTGGTGATTCAAGACTTCATCGATGAGATAATCCAGTAAAAAGCGATGGCTGCCTGTGAACGCCTGAATGAAGCTGGCAATGTCTGTTCGTCCTTGCATGGAGAGCGCGGCCAGTTGCAGTCCGGCAATCCATCCTTCGGTGCGCTGCTCGAGGGCAGCGATCTCTGCCTCCGTCAGACTTAATCCCATCGATTGTCCTAGGAAGTCGGCAGCCTCGGCCGGGGTGAAGCGTAGATCGTCGGCGCGCACTTCGGTCAATTGGCTGCGGGCGCGGTAACGCGCCAAAGACAGCGGCGGATCCTCGCGCGTAATGAGTATCAAGTGCATCTGCGGCGGCAGGTGTTCGAGCAGGTACGCGAGACTATCGTAGATCGGTGCGCCGCCGGCAAGGTGGAAGTCATCCAGCACCAGAATGACCTGGCCCGCAAGGTTCGCGATCTGGTTGAGTAGCCTCGTTAGCATGGGCTCCAACGGCAGCGGCTGCGGGGAATGCAGGCGGTCCAATGCGTCGCCCCCGAGGCCAGGGTCAACAGTCTGTAACGCTGCCACGACGTAGGTCAGGAAGCGCGTCGGATCGCTGTCCCGAGCATCCAAGGAGACCCAGGCCACCGGATGCTGAAACTCACCGGACTTAGTCCGGGAGTGCAACTCGGCGATCCAACCACTGATCAGCGTTGTCTTCCCGAACCCGGCGGGGGCGGAGATGAGCGTTAGCTTGCGATGCAAGCCTTCGCTCAGCTGTTCGTGTAAGCGCGTCCGTGAAATCTGATCAGGTCGCGGCAAGGGTATGTATAGTTTTGTCGCCAGAATTGGGCCAGACATGAAAAAAAGTTTCCAGTTTTCAGATGTCGGCGCCGGAATGGGAGCGCATGGTACGTCGACTTATGACGATCACCATTTGGCGGTCGATGGTGTACGGATGATTGTATCATTGTCTGGTTTATCTTTGAGGGTAGCTGCCATAGCACCCAATACTGAGCATCTTCTCATTATTCGGTCACGGTAACACGCAGGTGTTTGACACGATTGTCCCGCTCGACAATGTGCCGGGTGGTGATGTGTCCTAGCCGATTCCCATCCACGTTTTTTATATGACCATCTTCGTATGTGACCTCAATCCCCACTCTATCGCCGCACGTGTAGATGACTGGTGTTTGGCACAGGGTAAACGCCAACGAATTGGCGGCTAGCTGCAAGGTGCGATGTTCACCATCTACATCCCAATAGTGGAACGTGTCGGGTTCGGCGAGGAACTCGTCGTGTTGTAGCAGCGTCGGTTCAAAATGGAGCGCGCCGTCCTGAATCGACACGCCCAATTCACCCCAACGCGTGAGGATCTCTTCCTTCACCTGACCGGTCATGCCCGGCTGGCGCGCGCCGCTGCCCGCCGGCGTATGGGAATATGGGTCGGCCGGAAACGCACCGTAGACGGCGGGCGACTTATTGAATCCCAGGCCCGCGCGGATGTCGAAATAGGCAGCCGCCAGTCCGTCAATTGTTGCCGGCTCCGTGCCCTGTGCGAGCGCCGCCTCATAATACTCCTGAACGGCCAGCAGCAGTTTGGCTACCATATGCCAGTAGATGCTGCCCAGCCCCTCGAAAGCAAAGAAGGTGCCCGAACGACCGGTGAAGGCGCGATGGTTGAAGGTCGCTTCAAACAATTCCAGCATGAAGTCGCGCTCTGCCGCAATCAGGTCCGCGTAGGCCGGTTCTTGCGCCATCATGTCCAGCACGGCGGTCACGTCCCCTGCATTGCGGAAGCTGCCATGGAAATGATAGGCGCCGCCGACGTCAGCAATGAGCAGGCGCGTGTCGTTGCTATCGTCCAGTGCTTTGATCAGATCAGAATTTTGAAGCTGTTCGGCGGGCACGACGTTTTTCGCTAAGAAGCCGGCCAGCTCACGGTTGGGGTAGAGCATGTACGTATGTTGGTCAGCCCGGTACAGGTCGCTATGGCGCATGCGCTGCAACAGCACGAGCGCTTCGTCTACAGAGAGCAGCCCGGAAGAGAGGATGGCGACCTGGCCTTCCAGCATCACGTAGAGATGGTCGACCGCGGCTTCGTGTTCGTCCAGCCGCAGGATGTTGTAGGCATGATAGAGATCGTCGGGTCGCCGGTTCACGCGCAGCGTCTGATCGATGTACAGCAACGCCAGCTGCAGAAATTCACGCAGCGATTGCGTCGACAACTCGACCTCCACGTCGGCGCGCTCTTCCCGGTAGATGGTGGACCGATAGGCGGTCGCGGCGGCGCCCAACGCGTCCATCACGGCGCGGCGCTGCTGATTGTCAAAGCCAGTATCAAGCTGGGCGCGATGGCGCTCGAAGATGGCCTCCACCTCACTCAGCAGCTCGATGACGACGTCACTCACGACGAAGGCGCTGTCGGCGGGTTCTGCCAAACACTCAAGCCAAAATGCAACGAAGCGGCGCAGGTAGGCGGTCGTGACGACTGAAAGCCCTTTGCCGACCAGCGCGTTGTTGGCGTCGTTCCACTCCGGACGCTGGGTATTCATCCAGATGCCGCCCTCGGGCGTCAGATTGGTGAGCTTGGCGAGCAGCAGAATGAGCATTTTTTCCGTCATCGTGACGTGAATCACGGCGCCGTCTTCATCGCGCCGGAGGCGGCCATCCGTGCCCAGTTCGGCAACAGCTGCTGCGGTCTTGCGTTCGCTCTCCCAATCAAAGTCGATGGTGTCGTACCAATCCGCCAACATCTCTGCGTAGGGATGCAAACGATAGGGGACGTCGGCATGGGCAAAGATGGGGCGGAGCCAGAAGGCGGCCAACTGCGCGGAATCTGTCTCGTTGGCGATCTCCAACAGCTTCTGCAGGTAGATAATCTGATGGTCGCTCCAGTACCCGATGTTGGCCCATGGATTGTCCGGCTCGGGCACTTCCCACTCGATGCCGTCGCGCGTGATCCGGTACGGATTGTAGCCGTCCGCGGTGGTAGCATTGAGGAACTTGGTAATCATGCCCTCCACATAGCCGGGAAAGCTGAGGGCCAACGGCTCCCAATTTTGGAAGATGTCGCGCCAGTTTCCCTGATAGTCTAAGCGGGGAGAGCCGTCTGCGTTGCGGAGGTTGATTGAGAAGCGGTTCCAGGGACGGCTGGGATCGCCGTGGCGCCGGCTGAACGTGAGCGGCAAATATTCGTAACAGAGGCGCTCCAGGTCGGCGACGCCGCTTTCTGCGGCAAGGGCGTGAAGCTGGCGAATATCGATCTGGTCCGGCAGGCGATCGAACCAGTGTGACTGTGACGAAAGCACGACCCGGTTGCGGGTCTGGACGAAGTCCAGGAAATCCTGCTTGCTACACTGATAGCCGTCGACAAAGATGCCGCCGCGCATGATATTGAAGAGGACATTGGCATAGTGATGCGCAGTCACAGAGTCATCGGCCGACATCTGCAGGCCGTCTGCGGATGCCACATACTGGATCAGCGCCTGGGTCCCTTGGTCTATATCCGCCTCAAGCAGACGGTCCATCTGCGCGCCGTCTGTGTCGAGCAGGTGCGCCAGGTTCGCGACATCACGGCCATCCTGGTTGACATCGGCCGCAATCTGCCAGCTACGGGTCTCGCCCGGCGCCAGCTCCAGCTCAGCGTTGATCAGATAGGCGCCGGGCCGGCCCCGAATATCCGTCTCCGCAGCAATGGGCAGGCCGCGACGGAAGGCATCGAGCTGGTTGCTGGAGAGCAGATACCCTTTTGCATCGAGGCCGGTCTGCCATGCCACGGTGGCTTTGAGCGACTCACTGGGCTCAGCGCGATCGGTCAGGGTGGCGCTCAAGGCGAAGATACCCAGTCCGGTCGCTGCGTCGAGTTCGTTGCGCTTGTAGCCGTTGAGCAGATTGCTGAACGCTGTCTGCAAGAGCGTAGTGGCGCCATACGGCATGATATTCTGCAGGCCGTCGAGCAAATTGATGTGGCAGGCCGCGTCACCATGGTTTTCCAGCCAACTGCTCCTGATGAAACCGAAGCGATCACCCGTTCGCCATGCGTAGCGATAGCTCAACTGCAGGTCGTGGTTGATCTCCTCAAAAATGAGTTTGTTGCCATAGACGTTCTTGTAGAGGTTGCGCTCACAGCGGTAGAGGCCGGCATAGCGGTCGGAGAATGGTTCCCACAGCTGGATGCGCCCGTCGCGCTGGGCGTGGATGACGGTCTTGGTTCCGGTCCATTCCGAGCCGGCGGCGATCTTGTCGTCTGTCTCGTAGGGGAAGAGCGCGGATTCGGCGTCAACGCGGCCGGCGGTCAACCCGCCCGTGCTGGAGATGAAGAGCCAGTGGTCGCTGCTGCTGACCAGGCTCATGAAGAAGGGAGGCATCTGGTCATAGTGCTCGATGCGATAGTAGGTCTCGCCCAACAGTTCCACATAGCAGCCCGCAACGGATGGGGCTTCCACGTGCATTTTTTCAGCGCCGATATAGACGTTGGCCATCTCATCTGCCATGGGTGATCTCCTGTAGTCGTCGTTTTTGATGCGTCTTTTGCTACCTTCTGCGCACCGGATCAATGCTCCGAGCGGACAGAAATTCTCCTGTCCCCCTACATGGTCTTTGATCCGCATTATGCCAGAGAGATCGGGCATCCGCTCAAATTCAGGAGAAGCGCGCGGAGACCCGGACCGCCGCCGAACACAGGACGAACGGCGCAGCATCGTGCACGGCGCGGTCGACGGTGAACTGGTAGGTCCGATCATCTATTTTTACGAAAGCCACGCCCGCGAACGCATTCCGGCGCCGTTTGTTGCCGTTACGCAGTAGAGGATGGATTCCGGCGTGAAGCTGCAGCCTGCGCCGACCCAGGTCACCACGGAACCAGCCGTCGCCTGAGCCTGTCGAAGGCAAAGGCGGCCGGATGCCCCCTTGCTCGTCAGAACAGGCAGCGCAGATCGCTAGATCCCAAATAGTCGTGTTAGAGCCGACTACGGCTTCGACAAGCTCAGCCTGCGTCTGCATGGTGGTCTCGTTTATCGGCATCGCCGTATCATCGCCGTCTCTGCCTATCCGCCTGCCAAGGCTTGCTCAAGCGTTTCAAGCAATGTTCCGACCAGGAAGTCGACCTTGTGGGCCGTCTGCGGCAATGGGTTCACACGCTGCGCAGAGATCAGCGCGGCTTGCTCTAGCGTAGCATGGTCTGCCGTTTGCCCCACCAGCGCAGCTTCCACGCTTGCCAGACGCATAGGCACGGCTGCAACGCCACCCACACCGATCCCGGCCGCCTTGATCGTCCCATCCTCGATCACCAGCCGCACCATGCACTCTACAATCGGCCACTCCGCTTCAAAGCGGCCGATGGCGCGGAAATAGGCGTTCTGCTCGCCGGGAACCGGCGGCGGCAAGATGATCTGCGTCAGCAAATCGCCGTCGTCCAGCAGGTGATCGCGCGTCGGGTCGCTGCCGTCGCCAAAGAGTTCGGAGAGAGGGCGTCGTCCCTTGCCAAACACCTCAACCTCAGCGTCGTAGGCCAGCAGTGCTGCGCCGAGCGTGGATGGGTGGGGATAGACGCAGCCGCCGGCGTCAAAGATCACGCCATTGGGGTTGTGCCGATCACGTGCGTAGCACTCGTCTCCGCCCCGCTTGAAACAGTGATAGCTGGGATGACGGAAGAACCAGCAGCGTGTCCGCTGGAGCAGGGCCCCGCCCATGGTCGCGGCCCAGCGAATCTGGGGTGTCGCTAATCCCGCCGCGGCTTTGGCCAACCCTCCATACTCACCCGCCGTGATCGGATTGTGGGCGACTTCGTCGATGGTGACGAGCGCGCCGATGGTTGTCGAGCCATCTGGGGCTTGCTCAATTGCGCCTAACCCGGGCAGCTTGTAGATATCGACAATGGGTCCCGATGAGACCCCCAGGCGGTAACGGTCGTGAAGATCGGTACCGCCGGCACGAATTTCGCCGGGCGCAGCATGGACCGCTTCGGCGCTCTGTACAATGGTCAACATCGCTTACGCTCCTTTCATGCCGGCAACCACAGCCTGCGGCGTGATCGGCGTTTGTGTTGGTCGCCAGCCGGTGGCGTGATAGACGGCATTGCCGGCCGACGCCGCCACGCCAATTATTGCCAGTTCCGCCAGACCGATACCTTGGCCGCGCACGTCTTCATAGCCCTGCTCGTCAAAGTGTACGTGAATCTCAGGCGTGTCGCCGATACCGGGTATGCGGTAGTCATTGAGATTGGCGCTCAGCGTGTGTCCTGTTTTGAAATCGTATTGCTTCTGCTCGTAGAGCGCGTAGCCAAGACCCTGAATCACGCCGCTGTACATCTGGCTTCGGGCCAACTCCGGGACAAAGATTTTGCCCACGGCCACTGCTGTCCACACGTTGCGCGGTCGGATCTTCCCCAGCATCGTATCAACTTCCACTTCGGTGACGACGACCCCATGCCCCATGTGCATGCCGATGGCCGGTTCGCTCTCGCCCCGGGACAGGTTGAGCCGCAGGCCAAGCGGGCCACGTTCTGCGCCCCGTTTGTCCGTGTAGCTAAATGGTTCCGCGACGGCCCATATCTCCGACCAGGGCATAAAGCCGCCGGCATGTTCGATGCCACTCTGCGCAACCTTGACGTCGCGGAGGCCAAAATTCGCTACAGCCGCGTTGGCTAGATGGGTCGCCACCTCTGTCGCTGCTCTGGCCGTGGTGGGGTAGACGGAGGCCGTCACCTGACTGCCCCCGGCGGTCGGGCCGACGGGATACGCGGCGTTGCCGATGTTGAGCATCACCGCATGGCGGTCGATGCCCATGACGTCCTCAACGGCCTTGGCAATAGTGCTACGCGTGCCATTGCCAATATCCTGTGTAGAACAACTGACGGCAATGCCTGCCGGCGAGGAGCTGACGGTCACCTGCGTGTCAGGATTGTAGAAAAACAGCCAAGTCGCCGTCGCCAAGCCGACGCCTTGACGCATGCGGCCCGTGCCGACAGTCGCCGAACGCGCCTGCCAGGCCGGGATTGCTTCGACCCAGTCAAAGAGTCGGTTGCGGATTTCATGTTTGGGGAACCAGCGCCGGCGGATCGTGACCGGATCCAGCCCTAGCTGTTCACCAATTTCGTCAACGCCCTGTTCGATGGCCCAATGAGCGGCGGGTGCATCAGGTGCGCGGAAGGGTGTGCCCGGCGCTGTGTTATTGACGACGTTTTGATCGGTCAGATCGCGCTGAATGCGCGGACCCATCAGGCCGTAGATGGTTGCCGGCGCAGAGCCCGTGGCAATGCCGGCATCGCCAGTTGCATTCATGTGGATGGCCTCGGGCGCGCCGCCCGCATCCGTGGCGATGGCAATGTCAATCATCGCGCCCGGGCGCAGGCTCGCGTAGGCCAGATCCTCCAGGCGACTCGCCACAATCCGCACGGGGGCATTGGCGCGCCGCGCCAGGGTAATGGCGGCGATGATTTCTCGGTAGAGCCCCTGTTTTCCGCCAAAGCCGCCACCGATGTACTGGCTTTCCACGGTAACTTGCTCGTCCTCCAGATCAAAATGCTCGGCAACTTCATGGCGCAGCGCGCGCACGTTTTGGGTTGAAGCCTGCACAAAGAGTGCGGTGGGACTCTGCCAGTGGGCGACTGCGGCATGGGGTTCGAGCGAGGTGTGAACTTGCTGAGCGTTGCGAAAAGTTCGTTCGACAACCTGACGCGGCGCGCTGGACTTGGTCGACGCGATATGGCGGCGGGCCGCGGCGGGCCGCCAGGATGAGATTTTGGCTGGGAGCCGGGCAACATTGTTGTGCCAGCGATAGGGCAGGCTGATGCCTTCGGCTGCGGTCGGAACATTCTTGCGGCCGTCAGCGTAAACTTCGGGCGAATTTTCATCCAATGCAGCGTCCGGGCCAATCACGGCCGGTAAGACTTCGTAGCTCACCTTGATCGAGGCCAATGCACGCTCGGCGGTGGGGCCATCTACGGCCGCGACTGCGGCAATTGGCTGGCCCACAAAGCGCATGCGCGTGTTGCCTTCCATCAGGTCTGCCACGGCAACGACGCCATCCATGGCGAGCGCGGCGGAGCTATCAACCTGTTTGACGACGGCGTGGGCATAGGCAGAGCGGAGGATCTTGCCCTCGAGCTGTCCTTCCAGCACCGTGTCTACCGTATACCGGGCGTCGCCGGTGACCTTCTCCAGCGCGTCCACACGAGGAGCGATGAGTTCAGTCACGTCATCGAATTCACCGGCGCAGGCCTGCTGCATCGCCGCAAAGATGCCCACGTACGCGGCACAGCGACAGAGATGGCCGCCCATGGCCAAGGCAACTTCCTCACGGGAAGGCGTGCGCTTGCCGTGGGCGGCGCGCCAACGTTCGTAGAATGCGATCCCTTCGATCACAAACCCGGGCGTGCAAAAACCGCACTGCAGCCCGTCGTTGGCCATGAGCGCCCGCTGGACCGGATGCAGGTTCGTGCGCCCATGCTGCTCTACGGTTTGGATGGCGCGCCCGTCCAGATGAGTCGCCGGCATAAGACAGCTGCACGTGGGCGTCCCATCAACGAGCACCGTACACGCGCCACAGATGCCGCCGCCGCAGGCGAGCTTGGTTCCAGTGAAGCCTGCCCGCTCGCGAATGACGTCGAGCGCGGTTTCGTCAAAACGGGGCTCAAACTCGACGACGTGTCCGTTGATCGTTGTCTGCATAGCATCTCCTTAGGAATCGACTTTCTTGGTCAGTCGCATGAGGCGCATTATACATCTGTTTTCTGTCGCTGAAGCACGCCCTTTCCTCTGCTGTGGACGAGTTAGCTAATGGCTGCGAATCTCCGCTCGAACAAGCTCAGGCGTCTGCCCGGTCCAGGCATGAAAGGCGCGGAAAAAGGAGTTTGGATCCTGGTAACCGAGTAGGAAGGAGATTTCCGCGCCGGAGTAACGGGAAGTGGCCAGATAGTGGCGCGCCAGTTCTTCGCGCAGGCTATTCAGTTCGTGCTGAAAGGTGGTGCCCTCTTCGGCCAGTTTTCTTTGAAGCGTTCGGGTGCTGACGGCCAGACGCCGGGCCACATCTGCCATGGTGTATTCACCGCTGGCCAGAATCTCCATGAGGCAAGCGCGCACGCGGTCACGGAGTTGGGCATCGCGTTGCAACTCGTGCATGCGTGTCTTCAGATCCGGCTCGAAGATCGACCACATCTGATCATTGGCCGTTAGGAACGGTCGGCGTGCATCCGCGCTGGAGAAAGCCAGGCCATCGAATTCGCCCGCTTCAATGCTGACGCCGAAGAATTGCTCATACGGCTCGCTATCCGACGGCAGCATCGTCATCTGAACCGCTTTGGGGATAATGGTTGCACGCGTTGCCAGTCGCGCAAGGTGCACCAAAAAGACGAGTTCCATGGCCAGCAGCGAGGTCGGCGGTGGCAGATCATCCGGCAGACCGCGGATGGCAACCGTCGTCTGACGATCGTCCTGCTTGATCCCTAGCCGCATGGGGCCGACCAATGGCTTATAGTGCGCCAACCGGGTCAGCGCAACGTTCAGATTAGGGCTGCAGAAACAGGCAAAGATGGGCGGGCTAAAGGACTCAACCGATACCGACTGGCCCACACGCAAGGCGGTCGTCGATCCGCCCAGCAGATTGGCCAAACTGTCCCAGAGCCGGAAGTATTCCTCTGTGGTTAAGGTTGGCGACTCCCGGCTGAACAGATCCAGCGGCAGACGCGCCTGCCGCAGCAGATCCTGTGGGGAAAGCCCCAGATCCTTGAGCAGGACTTGCCAGCCCATATCGACAACAAATTTTTTGTTACCCGTCATTGAATTTGCCACCCGCAAGATCATTCTCAAGTTTCGTCGTCAACGATTTCAGACCGCCTGTCATGTCGATGGAGCGAAACAACGAAGAATCTCGACTGTGCAACCCTGAGATTCCTTTTCGCGCCGGTGCTGGCGCTTTGCGCCCACTACGTGAACGGAATGACAAATCGTGAACGACTGAAGTTGCTTCATAGCAGTAGATTACGCGAGCGTTCGCTCTTTCATGGAGGCGATAAAGACATCATCGCCAACTTCTGTACGCAGGGCATAAGTCTGAACGGCATCATCACCAATAAGATAGCGCAACTGAGTCTTCCCGTCCGTTGCCGCTTTGAATATCTCTGCGGCCAGATATTCTGCCGTGCTCCCGCCCAGCCCGGATGCGACGAAGTTTGCCTGGAATCGTCCTAGGGCGTCGTCATAATCCGTCAGACCATCTTGCGTACCAATGCCGGCGGAGGTTTCGAGAAACCGTAGCCGGCGTTGTTCAACACGACATCCACGGTACCGAAGTCACGCAGAATTTCGGCAGTTGCGTCTGCAATCGACGCCTCATCGGTTACATCCAGCGCGTAGATCGATATGTTCTCGATCTGATTCAACTCGGTCTCATTTTGCGGCGTGCGCATGGTGGCGGCGACTTTCCAACCTTGTTCGGCGAAATGGTTTGCCGTGGCCTTGCCGATGCCCGAGCTGGCGCCGGTGATGACGATGCTTTTCATTGTTTGGTTCTCCACAGTTGATACCTGATTCGATGTGACTGAATCGTCGCGATCAATTCGCAGGAGTGAGTATGCCAGATGTTTTTGATAATAGCACTAGCAAAAAACGCCACTTCACTTGCCGATCACGCCATTTTGCTGCCCGATGCCGGGTAATGGCGCCGATCTCCCCGGCGAAACAACTCCGTAATACTCTGTTTAGCATTTGCTCATCGTTTTTTCACGCGCCCGGGGCATAGTCTCCCGACAGTGATGAATAACGTTCTGCGGAGGGATGATGAGTACGCTACGCTTTGACCCAACACGTTGGATTCTTGGCCTGGTCGGCGGCACGTTGCTATTCGCGCTCACGGCATGCCAACCACTCCAATTGCCCCAATCGCCTTTGGCGCAAGCCGATACGGCGACTATCGAAGCAGCTGCCGAAGCAACGGTCGCCGTGACCGATGCCGTCATGGCCGGTCAGCCGGTTTCTGATGAAGTGGCCGCCACAATCATGGGCGACCTCGCCTGGGGTCAAGAAGGGGCGGCAAATGCTGCGACCCAGGCGATTTTGACGGCAAACGATGAGCGATTTGTCCCGGTGTTGATCGAACTGTTGCGCTTCGGCCAGCTCGGCATAACGCGGCCCGGCGCCGATTATCTGGACGCGCTGGAGCGGCTCAGCGGTCAGTCATTCGGCGCAAACTGGCCGGCCTGGATCGAATGGTATGGCGGCACCGAGATCGAGCCGCCGCCGGGCTTCACGACGTGGAAGGGCAACGCGCTGGGCCGCATCGATTCGCGTTTCGCCGAATTCCTGCAGGACGAGCATCCCACCACCATTCGACCCGAGGAGATCCAGTGGGGCGGCGTTGTGGTCGACGGTATCCCCGCGCTCGATCAGCCGCGGATGTTGGCGGCAAGCCAGGCCGACTATCTGGGCGCCGAAGAGCCGGTCTTTGGCATCGCGCTCAATGGCGAAGCGCGGGCCTATCCGCTGCGCATTATCGACTGGCACGAAATGGCCAACGATACGATCGGCGGCATCCCCGTCTCCCTGGCCTACTGTACCCTGTGCGGATCCGCCATCGCCTACGACGGCCGCGCCTCGGATGGGATGACCTATGATTTTGGTTCGTCCGGCTTTCTCTTTCGCAGCAACAAGCTCATGTACGACCGGCAGACGCGCACACTGTGGAATCAGCTTACCGGCGAGCCGGTGATGGGACCGCTGGTCGATCAAGACGTGACGCTCGATCTGCTGCCCGTCGTGTTGACAACCTGGGGCGAATGGCAGCGTCAGCACCCGGAGACGCAGGTGCTCGACATCAATACCGGCCACTCGCGCATCTATGAGCTCGGCTATGCGTATGGCGACTACTTCGCCAGCGAAGGGACCATGTTCCCCGTCTGGCAGCGCAGTGACCTGCTGGCGGACAAAGATCAGGTCTACGCCCTGCGGATTGACGGAGAGCCGGTGGCCTATCCGCTGACGACCTTGGCAAGCGAACGGGTCATCAACGACACGATTGGCGAGACTGGTGTCGTGCTGATTGCGCCAAATGAGATTGTCGATGTGGCCGGTCAAAGTCGCCGGACCGGGGCAGAGGTCAGCTACAGCGCCGGCAGTGAAGTGCGTGCGTATGCACGGGAAGCGCATGAGTTTTCGGCGAGTGAGGAGAGCGATCAGGTAGTCGACGAGGCCGGGCGCGTCTGGCAGGTAACGGAAGAGGCGCTGGTCGGACCCGAGGGCGAATTGGCGCCGCGCATTGCCGGCCATCTGGCCTATTGGTTTGGCTGGTATGCATTTTTCCCGCAGACGGAAGTCTATGGAATCGATCAGGTCAGTCAGTAGCAGAAACTGAATTGCCCCAGGCTCGACAGAGGCCCGGGGCAATTCGGTGCAATCCCAACGATGATTTGAACCCTACGCCGCATCAAGCCGCAGGCTCAACTCTTCCTGAAGTTCTTCGAGTAACGTCTTGTACTCCGCCGGCGTCAGAAACGCCTTAACCTCGTCCAGCAGGAAAAGGACCCAGGCGCTGCTTTCGTCAGTTGGTCGGATATGACCGATATACTCACCGCTTTTTTGGAGCAGCTGAGTCAATTCAGGATCATAGAGGGTAGACACGGTACAGGATCTCCTTATAGAGACGTCACTTGAACTTCGTACATTCTGGCTGGTTCTTGCTCTGGAAAAATGTGCGAAGTTCAAATAATGTGACCATTAGATGCCCAGAATCTGCTTCTTCTTGGCCTCGAATTCATCCTCAGTCAAGATACCCTGGTCGCGCAAGGCCGCCAATTGGGTGAGTTGTGCAATATAGTCCGGTTCGGCGGGCGCGTCGGCTGCAGTCGCTTCCGGTGGCTGGGCCGCGGCTTGGGCCTGCTCTTCGGCCGTCAGCGGTTCGCCCTGAATGCCTAGCTGGTCCATCGCGCCTTGAATTTCTTCGTCGGACATCTCATCAACCGGAACGCCGGTGGCGGCTTCGATCTGCTCTGTCTGCTTGTGCGTCAGCTTGTAGGCCAACGCGCCGCCGCCTACGATCACGGCGCCGCCTGCCAGCACCCGGCGTCGTCGCTTGCGGCGATTCTGACGCTGTCTCTTGTCAACATGTTTCTGCACCTTACGCGATGCCTTGCGCTGCTGTGCCGGGCTAACGCCCGCTCGACGGCTTAGGCCTCGTCTTGGCATGATTCATTTGCTCCTTGCACCGATCGCCCAGCTCATGCCGGACGCGAGAGGATGAAGTAATTGGGGAGAACTCTTCAAACAAGCCTAACGATGCCACAAATCTGTGACACATACAATTATATGGAAACCCCGCTTCGCCTGACGCAAGCTTAACCGGCGCCGCTATCACTCACCGGTATCGTTGCGGAAAAGGTATGGGTGCTTGGCAAAGCCCTGCAAGACAATGGCCAGATAACGCGAAATGTCCCCAAGAGGTCGGGGCGAATCGGTTCCCCATGCGTCATGTAGAATCGGTCTCCAGGGGCCATGCCGCGCCAAATCAACGCCTCAATGAGAGTGGCGTGGGATGTTGCGCCGCACTTCCTGATATTTTACGGCAGCTTCCAGACAGGCTCCGGTCGCAAGCTGCCCGACCGTGTCGCGATAGATCTCCTGCCAGGGCGTTTGGTGGAACAGTTCGGGCGCCTGCCAGGCCGCGCGGCGAGCCGCCAACTCCGCATCATCGACAAGCATGTTAACCGTGCCCTCGTTGAGGTCGATCCGCACCCGGTCGCCCGTCTGCAGGAGCGCCAATCCGCCCCCCACAGTCGCCTCCGGCGAGGCGTTGAGAATCGACGGGCTGGCCGATGTACCGCTTTGGCGCCCGTCGCCAATGCAGGGCAGTTCAGTCACGCCGAGCTTGATCAGCCGGTCCGGCGGCAGCATGTTGACCACCTCGGCCGAGCCGGGATAGCCGACTGGACCGCAATAGCGAATGAAGAGCATCGAGTTCTCGTCAATCGGCAGATCGGGATCATTGATGCGGGCGTGATAGTCCTCCGGCCCATCAAAGACGACTGCAGTCCCTTCCCAGGCGTTGGGATCGCCGGGCCGGTTCAGATATTTCTGGCGAAAGTCCTCGCCGATGACTGACGTTTTAAGCAGACCGGAATCGAAGAGGTTGCCGCTAAGCACCATGAAGCCGGCCTGCTCCTTGAGTGGCTCGGCAAAGGGCAGAATCACCGCAGGATTGAGGCTGCGACGATCGGCCAGATTCTCGCCCATGGTCCTGCCCGTCACCGTGAGGCAGTCGCCATGCAGCTGGCCGGCGTCAAGCAGTTCCGCCATCACAGCGGGCACGCCGCCGGCGCGATAGAACGCCTCGCCCAGGTACTCCCCGGCCGGCTGGCAATTGACCAGCAGCGGGATGTCAAGACCGACCGTCTGCCACTCTTCGATGGGCAACTCCAGACCGATGTGCCGGGCAATGGCGGTGATATGGACGGGCGCGTTGGTCGAGCCGCCCAGCGCAGAGTTGGTGACAATTGCATTGCGGAAGGCGTCACGGGTCAGGATCTTGGATGGCGTCAAGTCTTCCTTGACCATCTCGACGATGCGCTTGCCGGTCTCATAGGCCATCTGTTTGCGCTCACGATAGGGCGCAGGAATGGCCGCGCAGCCGGTCAGCGAGAGCCCCAGCGCCTCGGCCAGCGAGTTCATCGTGAGCGCGGTGCCCATCGTGTTACAGTGCCCCACGCTGGGTGATGAAGAGACGACCAGCTCCATGAAGCCGTCGTCGTCGATCTCACCGCCGGCCAACATCTCCCGCGCTTCCCAGATGATCGTGCCCGAACCGGCCAGGCGATTCTGCCACCAGCCGTCGAGCATGGGGCCGCCTGAGAGGACAATGGCCGGCAGGTCCATGGTGCATGCGGCCATGACGGAGGCTGGCGTCGTCTTGTCGCAGCCTGTGGTGAGCACCACGCCGTCCAGGGGATACCCATGGAGAACCTCGACCAGCCCCAAATAGGCCAGATTTCGGTCCAGTGCCGCGGTGGGTCGTTTGCCCTGCTCGGCAATGGGATGGACGGGGAACTCGAAGGGCAAGCCGCCGGCATCGCGGATGCCTTCCTTGACCCGTTCGGCCAGTTCCACATGGACGTAGTTGCAGGGCGTCAGGTCGCCGCCGGTTTGGGCGATGCCGATCACGGGCTTGCCCGATTGCAGTTCCTCGCGCGTCCAGCCATAGTTCATGTAGCGCTCGACATAGACTGCAGTCATGCCCATGTTGTGCGGGTTGTTAAACCACTCCTGGCTGCGCAGCGGGCCTTTGACTTCTGAATAGTCTTGCTTCATCTTGGTTCTCCTCTGCTGCCGTCCGCCGCGGCTTGGCCTTAGAGGCAAGCGCGTGCGGATCGGCAATAAAATCGTGGCTGGCCCGTACAAAATCGGTGCAGGCTGGCGCGTAGGTCGCGCATATTGCTATTTCAGCAGAAAGCGACCGCCTTGGCAACCGTCCATTGCGGGGCTCCAGACTGGCGGTTGATAAATACATAACCTGTACAAAACCAAACAATAGCGCGACATAGGCTATACAAACATTTGACATGCTGGCTTTTCCATGCTACACTGTCCAAAGTTGATTGAAATTTCCTGTACATCGCACAGAAAGCGACGAATAACCATGAACGTTTCAACCGGTACACAGTCACGACGAATCAACGACCAGCTATCTAATCCGAAAATGGGTCTTGCCAAGCAGGAAGAGACGCTCTCGGCTTCCGGCACCGAGGAATTTATCGCAGCGTGGAGTCTTCTGCAGATGTATGGCACCCAGCCCCTGCAGGCGGAGGAAATCATGGACGACAACCCCTTCAAGACGCTGCCCGAACGTCTGGCTGAGCTGCTCCTGGACGCCAGCGATGATGGCAGTGGCATCATTCATGGTCTCGACTTTCAGACAATTGCCGACTACCTCGGCACCTACCGCGAAACCATCGGCGCCATCCTGCGTGCATTCAGCCGTCAACGTTTCGTCGAATTGGGCTACGGCCAGATCCGTGTGATCGACCGTGAGGCGCTGCAGGAAATCGGCGCCCTGAATTGAGTGCGGCGGTCTCAATATGAACGCCACGAAAACAAGTGTCTGGATTCTTGGCGATCAGCTATTGCTTGATCATCCGGCGCTGCACGTTGCCGAAGAAGAAACTGACCGCGGGCAGATCTGCGTCGTGCTGATCGAAAGTATGGCTCGTCTGACCCGATTGCCCTACCAGCGCAAAAAATTGGTGCTGCTTCTCAGCGCCATGCGCCACTACGCCGAAGCGCTACGTGAGCAAGGCTATGTAGTCGATTACATTCAAGCGCACTCAACCTTGGCTGGCCTGCGCGAGCATATTGACACCTGGCAGCCAAATTGCCTGATTACGATGGCGGCGGCTGACTACGGTGGTCGGCATTTTCAAACAGAACGCGTCGCTGCCAATTGTTCTATTCCTGTTCGGGTGTTGCCCAATCGTCAATTTCTGATTCATCAGCACCCTTCCCTAAACGAGACGCTGCCCAATAAACGTGTGGTGATGGAGCGTTTCTATCGCTCCATGCGTAAACATTTCGATATCTTGCTGACGGACGATGGCAATCCAGCTGGCGGCGCATGGAATTTTGATCGGGACAACCGCAAGCCTTTGCCCAAACGAGGGCTTGAAACGCCGCCTCTGCCCGCCTTCCCACCCGACGCAATCACAAGCGCCGCCATCGAAACAGTCGATGCAATCGACCATGGCGTCGGCCACAGCCTTGACTTTGACCTGGCCGTCACCCATGCCGCTGCACAGGAAGCGCTCGATGATTTTGTGACCCATCGTCTGCCCAGCTTTGGTCCGTACGAAGATGCCATGAGCGCAGACAATGCCATTCTCTTTCATTCCCTGCTCTCACCCTACCTCAACATTGGCCTGCTCGAGCCACTGGATCTGATTCGACGCGCCGAGCGCGCGTATGACGAAGGCCATGCCCCCATCAATTCCGTCGAGGGCTTCATCCGTCAGATACTGGGCTGGCGCGAGTATGTTTATTGGCAGTATTGGCGCCAGATGCCGGCCCTGCTAACGGCTAACAGCTGGCAGCATTCAGATGCCATGCCCCAATTTTTCTGGGACGGTGTCACAGACATGCACTGTCTGCATCAAGTCGTGGATCGGGTTACAGAGCTCGGCTATTCCCACCACATTGAGCGTCTGATGCTCGTCTGCAATTTTTGCATGCTCGCCGAAGTGGATCCAGCCGTGGTAAATGATTGGTTCCTCACGTTCTATGTCGATGCGTACGAGTGGGTGGTGACGCCCAACGTGATTGGCATGGGACTGAACGCCGACGGCGGCACGATTGCCACCAAGCCCTACATCGCTTCCGCCAACTACATCAACAAGATGGGCAACTATTGCCAGGGCTGTCGCTTTGATCCCAAGCAGCGTACGGGTGAAGATGCCTGTCCGTTTAATTTTCTGTATTGGAATTTCCTGCTCAAACATGAGGCGCTCCTGCGTGCCAATCCTCGCTTTGGGCCGGCCGTGCTTGGCCTGCGCCATCTGGATGAGGACGAACGCAAGCAGGTTCAGGCCAATGCTGCGGACTTCTTGGCGGCCCTCCCACGTTACACGCCATGACAAATGAGATGAAGACGCGCAAGAAGCAGGATCTGCCGACAAAGACCTGCCCGGTCTGCCGGCGGCCCTTCCAGTGGCGGAAAAAGTGGGCGACCGATTGGGCAAACGTACGCTACTGCAGCGAACGGTGCCGACGCCGCAAAACGCTCGCTGCCGCGCTGCGCCATTCAGACGGACACAGCGCATGACTGACAGCATGCGGCGTACGTTCCGCGACCGCGCCGATCTCATCGACTATCTGCGTGAGGCATTTCCCGCTGCCGCGGCGGTCGATGACGCGGTGGCTGAGACGCGCGGCGGCAGGCGTGCGGCGGAAGCGGCACTGACCGCGATTGACCCCGCCCGCTATGCGTCGACGCGTAACTTTTTGGGTGGAGCCGTCACGCATCTTTCACCCTACCTGCGCCACGGCATCATCAGCGAGGCTGAAGTACGCGCCGCGGCGCAAACCGCAGCGCCCAGCCCCCGTGACGCCACCAAGCTGATCAACGAACTGGGCTGGCGCAACTACTTCCAGCGCGTCTATGCAACGATTGGTCAATCAGTCTGGCGTGACATAGAGCCATACAAGACCGGTCATGCGGCCGCCGACTACGAGGACACGCTGCCCGACGATATCCGTACAGGAACGACGGGGCTGGCCTGCATGGACGCATTCAGCCGCGACCTGCGCCAGACGGGGTATCTGCACAATCATGCCCGCATGTGGCTGGCCGCCTACATCGTTCACTGGCGCGGCGTGCGCTGGCAGGCCGGCGCACGCTGGTTTCTCTCCCACCTGCTGGATGGCGATCCGGCCAGTAACAATCTCTCCTGGCAGTGGGTTGCCAGCACCTTCAGCCACAAGCCCTACCTCTTCAATCGGGAGAATCTGGAGCGCTTTACCCATGGCGTCTATTGTGAGCAATGCCCCCTGCGCGGTCGCTGCGAGTTGGATGCCGGCTACGAGACGCTGGCCGAACGCCTCTTTGAGCCTGGCCGCGAACCGGACCCGACGCCGCAAAGTGATGCGCGCAAGGCGCTGGCCAGCGTAGAAGCGAGCGGCTGGTCGACGACAGAATATGACAATGATGAGTTGGGTGGCGGCGTGGACGGCGTGATCTGGATCCACGGCGATTGTCTCGATCCCCACAGCGCAGCCCTGCGCGCACGGCCTGACACGCCGGCGATCTGGGTGTGGGATGAGCAGTTGCTCGCCACACAGCAGATCAGCCTGAAGCGGATCGTCTTTCTCTACGAGTGCCTGCTCGAACTGCCCGTGACCATCTGCCGCGGTGACGTCGCCCAGGAAGTCTTGCGCTTTGCCCGGCAGCACGGGGCCGGCCATGTGCTGACCATGGATTCGGTCAGCCCGGGTTTCCAACAGATTCGCGGCCAAATCGCTGCGGAAATGCCGGTTCTGACGTACAATAAGGAACCGTTCGTCGTGATCCAGGACAAGGTGGACCTGCGACGCTTCTCCCGCTACTGGCAGCAGGTCAAGCACGCGGCGCTTGCCTAGGGGTGAAGGAAACGGCTCAAGATGGCAGAACGAAAATTGCGAACGCGACCAGGAATTTGGGTCTACTCAGGAGGAAACGCCCTATGTTCATCCGTCTCTTACTCGGTGCCGCTGCAATTGGGGTGATGGTGCTCGCCTGGCGCATTGCCGTGCGCCAGAGCCGGCTGAGCGTCACCTCAGAGGCGATTCACTTCCCTTCCGTTTCGGGGTCTAACCTCAACCGGCAGGAGCTTTCATTTCCCGCCGATTTTGCCGGCGAGCTGAATCTTCTCTTTGTGCCCTTTTTGCAGCAGCATCAGGTGATCGTGAATACGTGGCTGCCCTTTGCTGAAGCACTGGAAACCGCCAATCCGCAACTGGTCTATTACGAGCTGCCCACGATCGACAAGAGGCCCATGCTGTCACGCACCTTTATCAACGAAGGCATGCGTGCGGGCATTCCAAACCCCAAGGCGCGTGAGCGTACGGTGACGCTCTACATTGATACGGAGACCTTTCGTCGGGCAACCGACATTCCAGGCAAAGATCAGGTACACGTTCTCCTCGTCGACCGCAGCGGCGGGATTCTCTGGCGCACCATCGGGACGTTTGACGAAGAGAAGGGCGCCGATCTGGAAGCAGTTGTCGGCGCGATTTTGGGGAAGCAAGCGGAAGGCGATAGTGGTGAGTGAAGGGGACTGTTTGGCCCATCACGCGAAAGAACGCGGATTTTGCTGATCGGGCTGATTCCAGCGGACAAAAGCAAGAAGATCAGCGAAAGCCCGCCTAATCTCGCAAAACCCACGTTCTATTTGATCAGTACCTGAACAGTTACCAATCACGAGCGGGCGGATCAGTTACCAGCCCAGCGTGCCGGGTGCGCCTTTGAAGGGGCCGACAATCTCTGACGTAATCCAGCCGCCGTAGAAGTCGCCTTCCTGGGCGCGTACGACTTCTCCATCGACGGTGCAGCGATCCATCTTTGACGGATAAAAGGCCAGATAGTTTGCGATACCGGCATAGGCGGCAACGGGCCGGGCGTAACACCATGCTGCGCGTGCGATCACCCGTTCCGCCACCACGACGTCATAATAAGAGGCTTCACCCTTCCACTCGCACCAGCTGCTGCCGGTCGCCCTGCGTAGCAGGTCCATGCGGACGTCTTCGGGCGGAATGTAGTAGACCGGTGGATGACTGGTCTCCAGAATGCGCTTGGCGCGACGGGTGTCGGCGATGATCTCGCCAGCAGCCACAATCTGAATGTGCCGACTTGAGTCTTCCAGCCGCGGCGGCCGCGGGTAGTCCCAAACTGATTCCTGCCCTGGGCCGGGCGGCGTGCGTTTTTGCAATCCAGACATTATTCCTCTTCTTGCCAAAATGGCTCCAACTCGACGCCGAGTCCATCGGCCAGTCGATTCACGTAGGCGTAGTAGCCCGTGATCTGGTTGATATCAAGGATCGCGCGGTCGCTGAAGCCGGCCGTGCGCAGCGCCTCGACATCTTCACGCGCCATCGCCCAAGGCGTCAGCGTCAATTTCTCGGCATAGGTCAACATGGCGCAATCAGCCGGCGTCAGCTCGGCGGTGCGCCAGTCGCGCATGAGCTGCTCGACCCACAGATCGTCCCGTACCAGGCGACGGAGACCCGCTCCGTGATGGTGCAGTCAGTAATGGCAGCGATTGGCCGCCGAGGCTACCACGGCAATCATCTCGCGCTGCGGCCGTCTGATGGGCGACTTGCCGTACATGACGGTCTTGTAGAGCAGGACGTGGGCCTCCAGCGAGGGCACGTTGAGGCTGTGAATTTTCAGGATGTTGTCCACCCCGCCCCAGGGCTCGACCAGTTCGGCATAGAGCGCGGCCAGCGCGCCCTCGGCCTCCTTCTCACTAATCATCTCGATCCAGGCCATTTGCTTTGCTCCCGCGCGTAGGATCTCCGTACTGCAGTTCAGGCAAGCGCCGCAGTGGTTAGGCGTCATATCACTGGCTGTTTTCATTATCCATTATCCGACAATGCGGATAGCGTCAGAACGCCTACGGATAGACCTCAATCGCAGCAATTTCCAGCGCGAATTCTCCTGCTTGATCGTCGCGTACCATGATCCCGATCCCGTCAATCTCGCCGGGTGTGACGGGGCCATAGTCCTGGAGCACGAAGCCGCGGATGGTTGGCTCAAAATCGGCAAAAGGCAGGTCAATCTCTTGCCATTCACCGGCCACCGTCTGGAAGGGCGCTTCGTAGGCGATGCGTCGATCGCTGGTGGCATAGAGACGCAGCCGGTAGATCTTGCCGTCGCCGCGCACGGTTAGCCGCACGCCCTGCTCGTCGGTGATGCCATAGGGCGCTCGTGCCGAACGAATCGACGCAAAGCCGCCATTATTCTCTAACGAGACATCCCCGGAAAAGAGCAGGGCGCCCTCTTCGCTCAGCGCCAGATTGGCTTGGGAGATGCCGCCCATAACGTCGTCGTTGACAATTGCCCAGCGCCCGGTCGTCTCCGGTACGTCAAAACGGTAAAGCAACAAAGGATCCTCTCCAATCGGCTCGGTTGTCGTCGGCGCATTCGTCGCCACGTCTCGCAACGATGCGTCAGGGGCGGCCAGCGAATCGACCCGGCTGGCAGCCACTGCAGCGACAGGAAGAAGCTGCCAGGCCGGTGACGCGCACGCGGTCAGCAGCATCAAGCATGGAATCATCAAGAGCAGACGCTTCATCGGTCACTCCGTACAAAAAATCACTGACCAAAGGCTGTCAGGTACTTAGCCATGGCCGTGTGACCGGCCTCAACCAGGTTGCAGTAGCGCTCATCGTCCGGGAAGGGTCGAATGTCAAAGTCCGTCGAATCAACGCAACAGTTGCTGATCTCTACCGTGCGTTCTCTTGCGGTCGGGTTGCTGGCATAGCCGATATCCTCAGCAGAGTTCAGGGCAAAAAAAAGATTGACCACATAGTCGATCAACGTACTGATCTCATTGTGATCCTTGCAGTCGGATGGCGTGAAAAGCCGGCAACCCAGCGTCTCCCAGTTGATCCCGTCAGCGAAATGATTCCGTTCAAATGCGTGCCGGGGCTCATCAAAGAGCTGAAGCGGATAGTTGTCGAGCACGCCGCCATCCGTGTAGACGTCGCCTGCACCGAGCTTGTGACCGTCAAAGCGCGGCGCCTCAAAAAAGAACGGGATCGATTGGGAGAGGAGGAGTGCATCAACGACGGCAACATTGGGTGTGGTGGCGGCGCTAAAGATCTCCGTCTCACGGCGCGAGAGATTGGTCGCCACGATGAAGAGCTCGCGCCGCCCCTGTGTTTGCAGATCACCGAAGGTGACACGGCGGTCGCCGCACTGTTCGTCCAGCAGATCGCCCATCCAGCGGTATAGATTGTGGTTGGCATACCAGCCGTGTTGATTGACGAGTCGCGTGAGCGCCTGCAAGTTGCCCACGGCCGACTGTAGATTCTGTCCCATCTCGCTACCCGGCAGTAAATCCCACAGCGTTTGCTGATCGTCCTCTGCCTTCTCGCCATCTCCCTTTGCTTCAACGGGATCGGCGTGCGGCACTTGGGGCTGCGCCGGGATGACACCTTTTCCGGACTTCTTTTCGTCTTCGCTGCTACCCACGGCGTCGGGAATCCGGCTATAGTCAAATCTTTGGAAGAGCGCAATCGTTTCGGCCGCACTCAGGCGCAGGCTAACCAGCATCGCGGTAAGCGAGCCCGAAGATGCGCCGGCAACGCGTTCAATTTGCGCCAAGATACCTTCCTCTTCCAACACTTGGAGCGCACCATGATAGGCGAACATCTTCATGCCGCCGCCCTGAAAGACTAGATTGCGAAATGGATAGATTCGATCTGTCACCAACAGCACTCCTTGGCAGGACAACACGCTATGAGCTTCGGCCAATCCAGATAAATGACTGTACGCTGCACCTTCTGGAAGCGCTCTCGTCGATATGCCTTCCTGAGTAGAGCTTCCAGGACGGTCGGATAGCCAATATCTTGGCATGAGCTTACACAATCTGGCGCCTGTCGCGCGCTACTCCTGTCCGGTTGACAAGGCCGTGGCGAGCCGGTCACCAACATAGAGGAGCACACCGGCTAATAGAACGCCCACCGAAGCCACCGTCCACGTCAAGCCGCGCACGGAACGCCGCACGCCCTGGATGTCCTTGCGCGTTTCGGGCTGCAGGGCCACCCGCACGCCCAGGCGATCGCGCTCCACCTGACGCAGCACGCCGTCGACCCGTTTGGGCAGTTGCGCGAGAATGCGCCCCACGTCGAGCGTCCCCTGAGCGGCCTTCTGCCAGTTGACCTGCGCATCTTCTTTGATGAACTGCTTGACAATCGGTTCTACCGGCGTCCACACGTTAAATTCGTCATCAAGCTGCGTCGTCAGCCCCGCAATGAGACCGACTGCACGCAGCACAAAGAGCAGCTCGACCTGAAATTGAAGTGGTGGGTTATTGAGCAAATCACGGTATTCGGCGATGACAAATTCGTTGTATTCAAAGAGATCGAGCTGCTTCACCTGGCCCAACATGGTGTCCCCAAAACGGTTGAGCAGACTGTCGATCATCTCCTCTAAACGATCCACGTCTGCACCAGGCAGTAGCATATCGCCGGCGGCGTACGATTGGACGATGCGGTGAGCATCGCGGGTAAAGACGCCGATCATGTACTCGCGCAAGGAGCCGCGCATGCGCTCACCAATTTCCACCGCCATGCCAAAATCGATAAAGACGAGTTGGAACGGGCGCTCGTCGGCCGCTGGAATCGAATCATCCGGCGCATACGCGATAGTGCCGTTTGCCCGCTCTTCGACCGTTGGCAGGGGCCGCACGAAGAGATTGCCGGCGTGGGGATCGGCATGGACAAAATTGTGTAGCAAAATCTGCTCGATAAAGCTGCGCGCCAGCACCTGGGCCACGGCTTCGGGCGCAATCCCGACTGCTCGTAGCTCGTCCTGGTTGTTCAAGGAGAGATAGCTCACATCTTCCATCGTCAACACATGGGGCGCGGAATAGGACCAGTAGATCTCGGGCGTAGCAATCGCGGCATCATCTTTGAAGATCGTCGCAAACCGTTCGGAATTGTGCCCCTCCAGCACCAGATCCAACTCCTGGCGCGTCACCCGGTCAAACTCCTCGATCAGCTTGTCCAGGTCAACCGTGCGCCGGAGTGGGGCATAGAACTTGAGCCGCCGCAGGAAGACTGCAATCGCAGTGAGATCGACCTCGACAATCTCTTCGATGCCGGGCCGCAGCACTTTGACGACAACAGTCTCGCCTGAATGGAGACCGGCACGATGCGTCTGCGCCAGAGACGCGGAGCCAAGCGCTTCAGGTGAAAACCAGGCAAAGAGCTGGCCGACCGGCCGCTGAAAATCATGCTCGATGCGGGCCGTGATGTGGTCCAGCGCTTCCACCGGTACTTCATCCTGCAAGCCGGCTAGCTCAGACGTGACTTCTTCGGGCAAGACGTCGACCCGAACGCTCAGAAACTGGCCGAGCTTGATGAGCACGCCGCCCATCTCCACCGCCAACCTGCGATAATCCTGGGCCAGCTGGCGCCAGCGCGGCAAATATGGTGTGCGAAAGCGGCTCAGACCACGCCGGCGCAGGATAACGTCCCACCAAATCACGTGCCAGGTGATACGCAGGAAGAAGCGGCTAATTTTGCGGTACCGTTTACTCAGGCTTAGCGGCGACGGCGCGCCGGATTGTATCGTCGTCAAGAGAGTTTTTTATCGATCTACATGATGCCGCATCGGTAAGACTTCTACAATCTGACGATGCAGCAAGCAATGAATGAGTTGGATATTTTCACAGCAGGGATCATACAGCGAGGAGGCGCGCGCAGGCTGTAATCCTGCGCGCAGTTCAGCGTCACAGACGCGCGTGAAAACGAATGCCGAATCGAAAATGCAGAACAAAAAATGATTAACGGGCGTGCTTCACCATTAATCATTTTTCATTCTGCAGTCAGCGTTATCGTTATTGCTTTCAACGCTCGGTCACACAAAACGCCGTCCAACCAACTCCGCGCTCCCCATTCCGCGCCCCGCGCTCCCCTCACCCAATTGACATGGGGCGGCTTGCCAGCATGGGCAGGGCGGCAGGCGGCAGGGCCGGGCTGATCAGAAGCTGGCCGGGAATCGATTCGGCGGCCCAGCCTTCGACCGTGCTGCCATCGGTCAGCTGTGCCCGCACGGGCCACCAGACCAGGTCATCCTGGGTCTTGGCCGCGCCCAGGATGGTGACGGAAGCGCCGTAGGCAATTTGCCCGAGCACGTCGGACAGATCCTTGCCCAGATAGCCAGGCGTTGCCCGCAAGTTCACGATCGTGTGGGTGTAGAGAACGCTGTCTTTCTCAAACCCACTGGGCTTGGGGGGCTTGACCGGCCGGGGCGGCAGGGTGACTTCAGGCCGGTTGCGGGCCAGATCGCCGGCCCGCGTCCGGTAGAGGGCAAAGAGTGCGTCCCAGTCGTGATGGAGCACGCGATCCATGCCGGAATCGCGGTCGCCGTCGCCGATATCGTTGCTTGTGGCCATGAAGCCCCACTGCATATAGCCGCGTGCGCCATCACCGGCGCCAAACCAGTGATCCATATCGCGCTGGATGTGGCCGCTGCGATCATGGCCGTACTTGTTGCCAAATCCGGCTTCCTCAACGATATAGGGCATGCCCAAGAGTTGCGCCAGCCCGCTTTCATCCTCGTGATATTCCTCGTTGTAGCAGTGAATTGTCATGAAATCGAAGGCGGATTTGTCGTAAAGGCGGCGTTGGAGCATCTCGTTGCCCAGCGACGCATGGCGCGTGCTGATCATGCCGGTGGTGATGAGATGATTGGTGTCCAGAGCGCGAATCTCCCGTGCGGCCAGACGCATGAAGTCGATGAAGGTATAGAGGCGCGGGAGCCCGACATCAGCCGGATCCAGCTTGAGTTCATTGCCCACTTCCCAGGCGAAAATGGCCGGCTCATCCTTGAACGCGGTGACTACCTTGCGCAGATAGGGCAGGTAATTCTCAGTATAGCCGCCGCCGAAGAAGTCGCTGGTGAGCAGGTCGGCTGGGAAATTCGGATCGATCTTGGCATAGAAGCGCTCATCGCCCGGGATGCGGAAGGGGACGTCGGCGTAGAGATTGGCAAAGGCGGGCAAAATGTAGAGGCCGGGGAAATCCCGACGGAGGAGATCCACAATGCCCTGTAGGTTGCGGATCGTCGTCTCTACGTCCACGTGCATGGAGGGCAGGAAGACGCGCACGACGCGCGCGCCCATATCGTATGCGGCCTGAAGCTGCTCCATGCGATGCTTTGACTCGGCATAGCGCAGCGTCTTGGTATCGCCATAATGAACCAGGCCGCGAATGTTGACGCCAATGAAGCGGAAGAGACGCCCCTGCTCGACAAATTCCGTGCCGTGTGTGCGCACAAAGTCGTGAGACGGACCCCCGGAGATGGCCGCCACCTCCGCCGGCGCCGGCAACACTGTAGGCAGCAGCCGCACATTGATTTCGAGATCTTCATCGCACGAAAAGCCCGTACGGTAGGGCAGCGCACCCGGCGCCGTGATGAGCAACTCATAACTGCCGGGCGGCAAATCGGCGAAGGTGAAGCCACCGCGACTGTGAGTCCATGTTTGCAGGGCATAGCGGGTATGGTCGGCATTGCGGGGCAGGTTATAGCGCTTGGCAGCAAGGTAGCCGTCATCCTCCGCCAGGTCCGGGTTGTGAAAATAGGCAAGCTTTTTGAAGGCGCTATAGTCGAGCCCAACCACCTTGTTTTGCACCGCTTGCAGCCAGATCTGCCACGGATTGCCCTCAACGCCGGTCAGGGGGCGATCCCAGGCGATTGTGGTCTCAATGCCCTGATTTTCCGGCAGCCAATAGCGTTGCCCGGCCACAAATTCGCCGTCGCTCTCCGCCAGTTCCGGGTTGAAGCGCGGCGCCTGTCGCTTGAACTCGGGCCATGTGATGCCCGCCACCTCCTGGGCCACGCTGCTCTGCCAGACCGCCCAGAGCGAGCCGCTGGCATCGTCAACGCGGCGCGACCACGTCACGTAGTTGGGCGCGTCCAGGGCCGCGCCGCGCATCGCGCCGAGCGTCTCCTGACCGCCGATGAGGCGCACCGATGCGCCGGCCACGGCGAGCCCCTGCAGCGTCACCCGCCCGCGGATGGCAATCGGCTCCGGCGTTGCGACCGGCGTAGGCTGGGCCGGCATAGCGGCCGGCGCCATTGCAGCATCCTTCAGCGCTACTATACGGTTAATGAGGGTAATCTCGTCGCCGGAATCGGTACGCCCGAGGTGGCGAAAGGTCTCCCACTGACCATGGTGCCCGACTTCGTAGAGACATGCCCCCAGCACGTACTCATCCTCCAGCATATGCTGGTTGTACCATGCGAGGGATTGCCAATATTCCTCTTCCGTCAGGGGCGCGTCGACGTTGAGCCAGCCCTTGTCGCCCCAAGGTGCGTACTGGTACATGCGCGTCAGCCCCGCTTCGGTGATGATTACCCGGTGCTGGTCGCCAAATTGGTCGCGGATGCCGGCAAGGCAGGGCCGATAGGTGCCGGCGCTGGTGGCGCTGTCGGGCGCAGGAAACATGGTCGGCCAGCCATACTCGTGGAAACCGAGGTAGATGTATTCACGCAGCGTGTCGGGAAAATAGTCGAGATAGTGGGCGGCTTCAATAAAGTTGCCGGCCCCGAAATTAAAGGCAACGGCTTCAACGCCAAACTCCTGGAGACGGCGGCGAAACGCGACCTGAAAGCGGTCGTAGTTGCGCAGCAGGCGCGCCGTCTCTTCCGGTTTTTGCTTGAACTGCTCGGAGTTTGGACCCGGCACCGTCTCGTTCAGGCCCATCCAGGCATCGATCAGGGGACGGCCGTTTTCACCCTGCCGCATCGCCAGGCCGAAATCGTAGCTGAGAATCTTGTCGGCAAAGCGGCGGCCGTTCTCCTCCGGATTGCTCTCCAGCATCATGCGCTGCTCATGATTGTCAACGTACATGCGGCCAATCACGAAGGCGTTGGGTGCACGAAAACGTCGGATATCCTGAAGCAGCATCGTGTTGGCCGTGTCGGCATGCACGAGGATGACCGGCGGCTGCACGCGCGAGACGGCTTCCCACAGATTGTTCTGATCGGTAGAGTCATGTAGATAGAAGCCCAGCTTGTTGCCGGCCGCGACGGGCAGCGGCGGCGCAACCGGTGGCACCGTTACCGGCGGCTCAACCACAGGCGGTTCAGTCGGCGCGGGCTCGATGACCGGCGGCTGTGGCGTACCGGGGTCGGGCGTCGTGCCGTTGGGCTCGGTTTCGATTTCCGGCGTGACTACGCCGGCCACGGTGCGCTGAAAGACCACGTAGAAGGAGTGATGACCGTAGGAATTCCAATTTTCGCCCCCGGGGCCCGGCTCATCGGCATGGGCGGTGTGCATGCCGGCGACGCGCTCGCTGGGCAACCCGTCGCCGCCTAGCTCCACCCAGACGATCTGCCCGCCATACATCTCCACGTTTGCAGCGGGTTCGTTGTCCGGCTTGTCTAATGCACGCGGTGGCGCCATTTCATCGGCACGCTGGCCCGCCCAGCCCCAGTGGACGCGCAGGGTCGGGTCGTCAACGCGTTCGCCGGCCGAATCAAGCGCGTCGACATAGACGGCGTGCTTGCCCTGATTCTCTTCCGGCGTCAAATGATGAACGCCGATCACGCGCCAGAAGACCTGACCGGCGGCGACCTCCGCGGGCAGCAGCGTGACACCATACTTTGTTGGGAGATCAGCCAGTGCCGCTTCGTCAGCATTCTGGGCGAGGAATTCATTCCGGCGGGTGACATGGAAGGCCATGATTAAGACTCCTTGTGGATTCAGTTCACCGCTGCACTTGTCTTGTGCATAAGCATTTAATCTGACCGTTTCGGATTCGCCATTCGGACCTAACATAACTCCGTTTGACTAACAGCGGTCTGTCGCGTGCCGCGCACAAGTAAGAGCAGTCGTCTACGCGTGTACCAGGAGGGCATGAGGAACTAGTGGGCGAATTGTACGGGGGATTCTACACTATGTCAACTTATTATTGCCTAGCCAACGCACACTGCCGCGCCGTCGCCGGCCAGTTCAGCTAGATCATCCGGGCTGTCAAGATCAAAGGCGAGGGATGGCGTGGCAATCAGACGCGGCGTGACGCCAGCTTGCTGCGCCAGATGACGATGACGGTCGAAACTGCCTGGGCCAAAGGCAAAGTCGATTAGTCCCGGCGGCTCCAGCAACAAAGCGTTGGTGCCGTGGTCGCGGCTCGGCGCCAGCACGGCCCCAGCGTCCGACGCGGCCACGAGCTGCTCCAAGTCATCAACGGTAAGCCGCGGTAAATCTGATGGCAGCACCAGGATTGCTTCAGCGCCGTGGGCGACTGCACGTTCTCGGGCCTGCTGGAGCGCATCGTTGAGGTCGCGCCCTTCTTCTGCCAACAGCTCTACGGCGAAGCGCTTGGCAATCTCGGCCACGGACGGGTCGCGGCTGACAACCAGCATGTGGGCAAATAGTTCGCTGGCCGCAGCCGTCTTGATCACGTGCGTCAGGAGCTGCCGGCTCAGCCGGGCGCGCTGGACGGGCGAGAGCTTGGTTGTCAAGCGGCTCTTGCCCTCAGCAAAGGGTTTCACCGGTACGATCAACCAGGTTGGCGTCATGAGGCGGCGGGGGCATCTTGAGGCGATGCCGGCTGAGACGCCTGGAGGGCAAGCCCAAATTCAAGCACTTCCCCGGCCAGCCGCGCCTTGCTGGGCAGGTCAGTCATGATTGTATCGGTCACGAGCACGGCCGGCTCGAAGGATGCTTGCAGCACGGCGTCTTCCTGATCGAGCACGAAACCGTCGATCAAGCCGTCCAGGTGATCGGCTACGGTGATGGGGCTCATCATGTGGCCCATCTCGCGCATCATTTTGGCGGCGGGGCCCTTGAGCGCACGGCCACCGATGATGGGGGTCACGGCGACGCGTGGCACATCGCTCTTGCGAATGAGGCGGCGCAAGCCCGGCACGCTCAGGATGGGGTCGATGCTCAGGTAGGGGTTACTGGGCGCAAAAACAATCAGGTCGGCCGTTTCCAGTGCGGCCAGCGTCGGCGCTGTCAGCTTGGCGTCGGGCGCGCCCACGAAGCTGACGTCGATCACGATGGGCTCACAGCGTCGACGGACGAAGTAGTGCTGAAAGGGCAAGTCGCCCTCGTCCGTGTGCACGAGCGTGCGCACCGGCTCATCGCACATGGGCAAGACGGTAGAAGGGATGGCCAGGCTGCGGCGCACGCGATCGGTTACCTCGGTGAGGGAGATGCGCTGGCGCAGCCATTCGCTGCGACGGAGGTGCAGGGCCAGATCCTGGTCGCCCAGGCGGAACCAATCTTCGCCGCCCAGGCTGCTCATCACGTCGAGCGTGCGGTAGGTTTCGTCACGGCGCCCCCAGCCCATCGTCGGATCATGGAGATCGGCCAGATTATAGGTTACCGTGTCCAGGTCAGGACAGATCGTCAGGCCCCAATGTTCAAAATCATCGCCAGTGTTGACGATAATCGTCAAGGCGCCGGGGGGGAGAACGGCCTGCAAACCGGCGACCAGCTTCGCACCGCCGACGCCGCCGGCCAGGGCGACGACCCGCACATCATGAGAAGAATCGACTTCTGTCATAAGTGATCGATTGACACCTTACAGTGGACTCGGGAAATTTGGCTCGGATGCCGGCGCGTGTAGCGGACAGCGATCGCGAGTTGGTTCTGGTAAAGCGAGATTAACGCCAGACGACGCGCGTGTCGATTGGCGCGCGCTCCTTTTGCTTCATTTCGGCAGGATAGCCTAACGTAATGAGCGCTTGAGGCTGCCAGGCATCCGACAAGTCGAGGGCGGTGCGCACCAGTTCCGGGACAAAGAGCGGTGCGCACATCCAACACGCGCCCAGGCCGTAATGATGCGCGGCCAGCAGCAAATTCTGCGTAGCCAGCGCGACGCTCTGCACGGCCATCAGCCGCTCGGCTTCGTCGCGGCGAGCGTCCGGATAGCTGTCCATCTCCTCCATGCTGACCGAGGGGACGATCAACGCCGCCGCACCGGTGATGCGGGCATGGCTGATGGCGATGCGGCGCTCAATCACCGCAGGATCGACGCCGTCCCGGCCCAGGTCGGCGCGCCAGCGTGCGGCCATGCGTGCGCTGAGTTGCTCCTGTACGGCGCCGGTGGTCACCACGCAGAAGCGCCACGGCTGGCGGTTGTGCGCCGAAGGCGCCCACGTCGCCGCTTCCAAGATGCGCGTGAGCAGGTCCGCCGGAACCGGCTCGCCCGTGTAGCGGCGAATCGAGCGCCGTCCGCGGATCAACTGCCAGAACGCCGCTTCTGTTTCCGCCACATCAGATGACAGATTAGCCGGCAAGGGCTGCGGAAGCGGCACGGGGTACGGAAGAGGAGAGGGACCATTCATGATGCGGGCATTATAGCACGCACCGCGGCGCCGCCAAATTGAGCTGACAATCCTGCCCTGAATCTGAACTGCACCCTCCGCCGCCCTTTCCTTGACGCGCACAATTGGTGCGTGTACACTACAATTGTTCTAGAACCGCGCGTGGACGTGCGGTTCGTCAATCCTCAAACGCCACCACAATGAAAGACGTGCATCGTCTTCTGCATGCGATGCACGCATCTACTTACTCCATGCCAGAAGTAGACCAGGAGGGCAATCCATGGCTGATGAACAATATACGCGAGTAGCGCTCTACTTGCAGGACAAGCATCCCATCCGCGAAGGAATGGAATACGCACAATATGCCGAAGCGCAGGGCTTTGAAGCCGTCTGGCAGGCCGAGAGCCGCCTGGTGCGCGATGCGATTGTGCCCATGGCCGCCTTTGCCGCGGTGACCGACGAGATCAAGATCGGCTCGGGCGTCATCAACAACTGGACGCGCAACATCGGCCTGCTGGCGGCGACCTTTCTCACGCTCGATGACCTGGCGCCCGGTCGCGTGATCTGCGGGATTGGCGCCTGGTGGGATCCGCTGGCGGCCAATGTGGGCATCGAACGCCGCAAGCCCCTGGCCGCGATGCGCGAAACGGTCGAACTCATGCGCCGCCTGCTGGCGCTGGAGAATGTGACGTACGAGGGTGAGTTCCACACCCTCAACGGCGTGGAGCTGGACGTGGTCCACGGCCGCCGCGAGCCGCGCGATGTAGAAATCATGATCGGCGCAACGGGCCCCAAGATGATGGAGCTGACCGGCGAGATTGCCGATGGCGCAGTCCTCAACTACTGCGTGCCGCCAGAGTACAACATCGAAGCTATGAAGCGTCTTGAGATCGGCGCAGCCCGTGCCGGCCGTAGCATCGATGACGTCGACCGGCCGCAGCTCATCGTCTGCTCGGTGCACGAAGATCGCCAAACCGCGATCGACGGCTCCAAGGAGTTGCTGACGCAGTATCTGGCCCAGCAGCCCCACATCGCCAAGGCCAGCGGCGTCGACCCCAAAATTGTGACGGAGATCCAGTCCATTCTGGGCTGGCCGGCGACCAAGGAGCAGGTCAAGGCCGCCATGCCCCTGGTGCCCGACGAGCTGGTCCTACGCATTACCGCCAGCGGCACGCCGAGCGAGGTCAAAGCCAAAGTGCGCGAATATATGGCCACCGGCGCCACCTGCCCGATCCTTTATCCGCTGGGTGACGTTAAGCTGATGATTGACACCTTCGCCGACGGCTTCTAGCACACGCTGGGGCCGCTGGTTCTTGACACGGGTAAACTATACCTATGCGCTTCCTGTTCAACCTCCTGGCTACGGCCCTCGCATTGCCCTTTTACCTGGGGTGGAGCCGGGCCCAAGCCGAGGAGCAAATCGATGAAATGCAGCGGGCGGCCTTCAATACGCCCGGGGCCGAGTCTCCGGTGCCGCCCGCGGTGATTTTGGGCGGCATGGGCCTGCTGGCCGGCCACTTTGCCCTGGCCCGCATGTTGGGGCTGCGCTTCTGGCAAGCGTTCTTTACGCTGGTTGGCGGCGTGGCCGCAGGCGTTGGCCTCTATCTGGTCAAAGCCGAACGGGACGGGTCATGATCGTCCAGCAGCTGGCGGACGGCCGCACGCTCTGCATCAACCAGACCAGCCATGCACTCATGGCCGCTGCCTTCTGCCGCCACTGGGGAAATGATGCCTTCGCCGTCCCCACTCCCTACGAACCGGTGATGATGGCGATTGCCCAGCATGACAACGGCTGGTACGAATGGGAGGAAGCGCCCCTGCTGCGTCCCGACGGCTTTCCCATGGATTTCATGCATGGTCCGGCTGCGGACGCCAAGGCGGCGCTTTGGGCGCTAGGCATTGCCCGGGCCGCAGCCCAGCATCCGTACGCGGGGCTGCTCGTGCGTCGCCACGCAACGCTACTATACGCCAGTGCGCTTGAGCGCCTGGATGAAGGCGCCGAACGAACTACCGCCCAGGCTTTTGTTGCGCGCTGGCCCGCGGCGCTGGACGCGGTGCGGGCCCGACTTGGCGACCGGCTCACGCTCACTGACGCCGCGATTGATGCGCACACGCGGCTGCTCCAATTCGGCGACAATGCCAGCCTCCAGGTCTGCGTGCCCTGGTCGCGCGAGCGTCAGATGCCCCTCTGCCCGGTCGACGAGCAGGGGACCTATGCCGAGATCACCATGCGCTACACCGACACAGCAATCACCTTTGACCCCTGGCCCTTTGACGTGGCGCGCTTTGACGTTTCCATTCATGGCCGCGTGCTTGCCACACAACGCTTTGCCAACGATGAAGCCTACCGTGCCGCGCTGGCCGAAGCGCCGACCATGCTCCTGTCCTGGGTCGTCCAGCCGGCTTGAATTCGACCGCCAGCTGATGGCCCATCGTCCCTACACCCTGATTGAGTCCTTCATGTACGCATTCTATCTGTCACCCGATTCATTGGACGAGGCACTGACGCTGAAGGCGCAGTATGGCGCCAATGCACGCGTTATTGCCGGCGGTACGGACCTGCTGGTCGAATTGTCCCACGATGGACGGCGGACGCCCGCCGGCGGCGAGCCGGGCCTCATCGACCTGACCCGCATTAGCGGGCTGGCTGAGATTGCCGAAGATTCCCAGCGCCTGCACCTTGGGCCCCTGGTCACCCATAACCAGTGCGTCACAAGTGACGCGGTCGCGACCCATGCCTTCCCACTGGCCCGCGCCTGTTGGGAAGTGGGCGCGCCCCAAATTCGCAACCGGGCGACGGTGGCGGGCAACATCATCACTGCCAGTCCGGCCAATGATACGATCGTACCCTTATTGGCGCTGGATGCCACGGTGACGCTGGCCAGTGCCGCGCGTGGCGAACGCAGCCTGTCTCTGGCGTCCTTCATGACCGACTTTCGCCGCGTGGATCTGGCCGACGACGAGATTCTCTCGAGCATCTCCATCCCCAAGCTGAAGGCAGGGGAACGGGGCACGTTCATTAAGCTGGGCTTGCGTCGCGCCCAGGCGATCAGCGTCGTCAACGCCGCTGTGATCACGGCGATGGATGATCGGGATCGTGTGGTCGACGCCCGCATTGCGTTGGGGGCCGTGGCCCCGGTCATCGTCCGTGCGACGGCGGCAGAAACTTATTTGCTCGGCCAATCGTTGAATGATGGGGTGATCGCAGAGGCGGCCCGGCGCAGCCTAGCTGCGGCCCGCCCCATCGACGACCTGCGCGGCAGCGCCGGCTATCGGCTGGCCATGGTCGAAGAACTCGTCAAGCGGGCCTTGACCCAACTGCGCAACGGCAGCGAACGCAACGGCTGGTTAGCGCAGCCGGTTACCTTGCGTGGTCATACCGACGGACGGTGGCCGGTTGCGCGAGGGAGCGAACCGCCGGCCAATGCAGCGTTGGTGAATGGACAGCCGGTTCCGCTGGCCGGCGACATGAGCTTGCTGGACAGCCTGCGCGCCGCCGGCTTTGTCGGCGTCAAGGAGGGGTGCGCAGAGGGCGAGTGTGGGGCCTGCACCGTCTTCCTCGATGGCATGGCCGTCATGGCCTGCATGGTGCCGGCCGAGCGGGCAGCGGGCAGCGAGGTAGTCACAGTAGAAGGGTTGGGCGCCGAAAACGCCCTGCATCCTGTGCAGGCGGCACTGGTCGAAAGCGGCGGCGTCCAGTGCGGCTACTGTACCCCGGGCTTCGTGATGAGTGCGGCCAAACTGCTTGAGGAGATCCCGACGCCCTCGCGTGAGCAGGCGGCTGAAGCATTTACCGGCAATTTCTGTCGCTGCACCGGCTATCGCAAGATCCTTGATGCTGTGGTTGTCGCGCCCAATACCACAGGACAGGAACAGGGTTTAAACTCAGCTGATGCATGATCACAATCGCAAGCGTTGGTTGACCGTCCTTCCTGTCCGGAACAGAGAGCTATGCCGCCTCAGTTACCCGAATTAAAGCCGCGAACGTGGGTTCAGAAGTTTTGGTATTTTCTCGTCCACGGCATTCTGCGCTGGCGCTTCTACGGCGAGATTCCCGACAGCCCCAAATATGTGACGGTGGTAGCGCCTCATACTTCTAACTGGGATTTCTTCATCCTCTTTATGGGTTCGCGTGCGATTGACCTGCCCTTCCCCAATTTTGCCGCCAAGCATACGGTCTTCCGCGGGCCTATCGGCTGGATGTTGGAGAAGGTGGGCGGCATCCCCATCAACCGCACGAAGCGGGATAACATCGTCCAGCAGATTATCGACGCTTACAACAGCCGCGACCGTATGATCCTCGGCATCACGCCTGAGGGGACACGGGGCAAGAGCGAGTACTGGCGCAGCGGGTTTTACCACATTGCCCAAGGCGCCAACGTGCCGATTGGCCTGGTCTATATTGACTATCGCACCAAGTCGGCCGGCATGGTACCGACCCATTTACCCACGGGCGATATCGAAGCGGACATGGCCTACATTCGTGCGTTCTACGCCAGCTGCCGCGGCCGGCACCCTGCACTGCAAAGCGAAGCCTATCTGCGCCCAAAATATGAAGAACCCGGCGATTCATCCCCTCCGGAAGAAGCGAGGCTCGCGGCGGCAAGAATTCCCCAGTTGCCGGAATAACCCGTTGCGCCCTCTTCCGGCGACTCGCGGTTCGATCCGTTCCCGGCAAAAAACAACCAAGCAGTGTACAAAGATCCATCGCGGCAGTTCTAAGCGCACGGGTGAACTGCTGGCGCCCATGCAAGGCAGCCTGCTGCGCCACAGTTATTCCGCATGGCGCCGGACAATGTGCTTGCTCTCCGCTGGTTGATCTTCGCGGCCTGCAGACAGAATAGCACTTTCGGAGGGTGCGGTGGCGGCAACTCACCTGCTATACTGAACGTAGAGCTTCGTAGAAGCGATTCGAAAGGGGAAGGTCGATGAAGAATGGAACACCATCGAGTATGAGAGTTGATCGCCGCATAGAGGCAGAGCCGCTTGTTGTTGGCGGCAGGCGCATTCAGCCAGTCGCGCGCTTGCAGGGCTGGGCGCTGGAAGGCGAGGAGCAAGGCGGCTCATTTGTTAGCCGGGGAGGACGGTTGACGCCGGAGGAGATCCAGGTTACCACCGGGGATGTGGAGGAGATTGTCGCAATCGACGATCCGTTACAGGAACCGATCCGCGCCATGGCGGCTGCCGCGGCCCTGGTTAGCGTCGTCTGTGTCATGATCATGTTGGCGGCTCGAGTCGTCACGCTACGCAAATAGGAGATGGATTGATGGATAGCAAAGAACTGTTTGACACAACCCCCATCGCACAATTGGTCGATAGTATCGGGGCCAAGAACGTATTTGGTGAACCCACGAGCGAGAATGGTGTTGTGATCATCCCCGTGGCGCAGGTCGAGTATGGGTTTGGCTACGGTGGCGGCTACGGGCCTAATTCTGCAGCCGCCGAAGCTGGTGACGAGGCAGTGCAAGCGCTGGACAGTGAGGAAGCATCAGCCGATGGCGGCGGCGGCGGTGGCGGCGGCGGGCGCGCAACCCCACGCGGCTACATCCGGATCACGCCGGAAGACGTCACCTACGAGCCCATCTCTGACGAAGAGCGCGTGCCCCTGGCCGGCATCATTTTTGCCGCCTGGCTCATTTTCTGGGTCACGCTCACGATCCGCACGTTGATCAAGTCCGTTGCGCAGGTGAAGCAAGCGCAGGGTTGAGCCATGCTTTCGCACACGACGCCAGCGCGTCAAAGCGATCTTGCGGTGCGTGCGCGTGCGCCACATGGCAGAATGGGCAACCCAACACGACGCAAAAAAGAAGGGGGGCCTATGCCCCCCCCTTCTCTTTCAACCAAATCCTATCGTCAGATGATGCGGTACGAACGACCCGTCTAGTAGCCTTCGTAGCCCGGAATCTGCTTGCGCCCGTAACCACCACCGTAAGAAAGGATGTCGGCAACGAACATCAAGCCAACCCATACCCAGTCAAAACCATTCATGCCACCGGGAGAGACGAGAACGTACATGATGGTCGTCCACGGCAAGAAGACAATGCCCAGAATGGGCCAAATCCACCAGATAGCGCCACCGGCCCAGTTACCGAACGCCAGTTGCCAACGCCCTGGCTGAAAGATCCACCAAAATGCGCCGAAGATACGCGGGCCCAAGAGAAGCAAACTCAAAAATGCACAACACATGGTTCTTCATCCTTTCAACTTGCTGAAACAATTGCGAAACAACTATGGAAGTACAGACAATCAGAGTTACCTATGTTTTTGTGCCACCATCACGATATAGCGAAATGCTCCTGACCGAAATCCCGCCTGCATCGCACGAAACGCTTTGAGGAAATCAACAAATTCGCGACCGTGGTGCGTCGCCAGCTTCCACAATTGCGGTTCTTTCAACAACCCGAGCGAGATATCCCACGTCGACGCGACCTGAGCGCTGATATCTTTGAAATAAATCAATTGCAAATCGTTGGCTGTGAAATGGGCAAAGTACTCCTCTTTGGTGGGTAGATTGACCAACATTCCTGCTTCAATGGGGCGAATGAATTTTGCGTCACTGACGCCGTCCAGATTACTCCGTTTGGACCAGGCTGCAATACACCAAAATCCACCGTTGACCAGCGCCCGGCTCGCTCGCCGAAAAAACTCGGCGCGATGATCCAAATGCGAAATCATCTCAACCGACCAGATGAGGTCGAAATCGCCATCCACGCGCAGGTCATTGGCGTCCTGGACTTCAAAAACAGGCGGTTGATCCATCTCCGCTACCGAGCGCCTGGCAAAGTCCACCTGTTCGGGACTCAAGCTGATGCCCAGAACGTTGCACTGATACTCGCGGGCGAGCAGAGCGGACGTTGCGCCGATGCCACATCCAATATCCAGCACCCTGGCGCCTTGATGTAATTCGATCTGGTCGAGCAATAGCCGAATCAGTTTGTCGGTCGCTTCGGCTCGAGATTCGTCACCATCTACAAAATAGCCGTGGTGAATATGCTGGTCCCACAATGACACGTAATAGGATGTCAGCACGTCATAATGATCGCGGATTATTCCAGTGTCCATGGCTAGGAAACGGTCTGTGCGCTGCTGCAACGGCCAAGGATGCAGATCATCACCAATTGAGGGATGGGGACAGTATACCCAAATCTTCGATTTGATGCTAAGTGCAAAAAAATGGCCAGGTCGATCTCATCTCGTGTTGGATTTACAGGAGGAATGTGGGCAAGGCGATGACCGTTCGCGCTCGCGGAACCTACACGTGGGGTCTACTGGCCGAGGAGCTAACTGGCGCCCGTGATCATGCGCCGATTCCGGCGCATTGTGCGCACTTCGTGATTAGGCTCTGTTGACATTTCGAAAACCGCCGGCTTTGCGCCTGACACGTGCTACTTGACCGGTTCCTGAACAGGAGTCAGGGGGAAGATATTCGGCATGCATATGCAGACGGGTAGCCGCCGGTGGGACCCATCTATGCTGGCCGGCTAGTCCTGAGCGGCCGGCGCCGTCTCCAGAGCAGGCTCGATCGACGGCTCGTGGATCTCGAGCGCCACGTGGGGCCCGCCATTGCCGCGCAGCTTGGCCATGAGCCCAAACAGCCGGTACTTCATGCCGTACTTTGCGGAGAGCCGCTCACGCTGGCGCGCTTCGGCCTCGGGGGCGTCGAGCACAGTGGCCATGCCCTCAACCCATTCACTCTTGGGATTGCCGCGTGCGTCGCTTGCCGCCATGCGCACATGGCTGTCGTTGCGAATCCGCTTGACCTTCCAGCTGTCGCCTACGGTCCAGACATAGAGCTTGCCATCCTCGGGCGTAACCCAGACGGGCGTGATGACGCCCTCACCGCTCTTGCGGAATGTTTCCAGGGCAATATATTCCTCATTCCCCAGGTCTGCGAAATTCATGGTAATCCCCTTGCCTGACGTGTAAGATAAGAGAAGGCTGCTCAACAACCTTGGCTGTGAGCGGCGCTGACTATGCCATTCCCAAGCATATTCGTCGGACCTCTTGAAATCGGTATGAAATCTTCAATTCAACCGGTCCTTCTACGCGGGAGATGCCTCAAGGTTGACAAAAGTGATCACTACTTTCAGACTATGAACAGTGCAGGTCCGCATCCATTCTCATTGTGGAGTCCCCATGAAACTTAAGACCCTGATCGAATCCGGCGATCCCGAACAACTGGCCACCGGCTTTCAATTTACCGAAGGACCGGTCTGGCAGGCCGACGGCTCGCTACTCTTCTCCGATATTCCCGCCAATCGCACCTACCGCTGGTCGGCTGAAACGGGGGCCGTGGTGTGGCGCGAACCGACGGGCAACGCCAATGGCTTGACCTTTGACAAAGCGGGGCGCTTGCTGGCCTGCGAGCATAGCGGTCGCCGGGTCTCACGCATCGACGCCGACGGTAGCCTGTCCAGCGTGGCCGATCAGTACGAGGGCAGGCGGCTCAACAGCCCCAATGATGTGGTCGTAAAATCGGATGGCGCGGTCTATTTCACGGATCCGCCCTACGGCATTGAGCCCGAAGAAAAGGAACAGCCCTGTCATGGCGTCTATCGCGTCTCGCCGGCGGGCGACATCCAATTGCTGGCAGCCGACTTTGAGCGCCCCAACGGACTGGCCTTTTCACCCGATGAATCGATTCTCTACATTGACGATTCCTATCATCGCCACGTGCGCGCGTTTGACGTGCGTGCCGACGGCACACTGTCGAACTCCCGCGTGATCGCCGACATGGATCACCCCCAGCCCGGCTCACCGGACGGGATGAAAATTGACGTGGAAGGGCACCTCTACGTCACCGGCGCGACCGGCGTCTGGGTCTTCGAGCCGGACGGGACGCTGCTCGGCGTTGTGGTCACACCCGAGCGCCCAGCCAACTGTGCCTGGGGGGACGAAGATCGGTTGAGCCTCTATATCACGGCACGTACGTCGCTCTACCGAATTCGGGTGAAGGTGCCGGGTCTGGCCGTGAACTGACGGCCGTGCCCGACACGCAGTCTTGATCAATGAAAGCTCAAACGAATACTCAAATCCAGTCGTTCACGAGTTGTCATGCCGTTCACGTAGTGGGCGCAAAGCGCCACGACCGGCAGGAAGAGAAATCTCAGGTTCGCACAGTTGAGATTCCTCGTCGCTGCGCTCTGTCGGAATGACAAGTGTTCTGAATTCGTGAACGACTGCAATCGGAAGACGAAAGATGGACAATAACAAGATAGTGGAAGATTCCATGATAGCCGTCAAGCCGTTTGTCCTGATCGCAATGCTCTGTGGGATCCTGCTGCTGGCTGCCTGTGATTCGGGCACAGTTGACGAGTCCGCAAGCGGAGAGTCCGCGGCGATCACCGCGCCCGCTACAGAAGTAAGCCCCACGGAGGAATCAGTACCTGAGGTGGAGTCGATGCCAACGGTTGCGCCCGCGCCGGAGGAAGAGGCAGTGCCGGAGACGGACGCAGCGCCTGAGATTGAAGCCGAGGCAGAAGCGCCCGAGGCAGAAGCGCCGGTGGCAGAAGCAGCGGAGAGTAGCGCTGCTTGGGAAGAAGGACCGATCACCTTCAAAAGCCCATCGCTCGATGGCGCTATGACGGCAAGTGGCGAGCCTTTTGACAAGGACTCACTGTCGGCCGCGCACAAGACGTTACCTTTTGGTACTGTCGTAACGGTGACCAATCTCTTCAACGGCATGAGCACAACGGTGACGGTGAATGACCGTCTGCCGCAGCAGGTCAGCGCGGTCATCGATATTTCGCCGGCCGCGGCCGGCGAAATTGACATGATCGATGCAGGCATTGTAGACGGACGAATCGAGTGGTAGCAGGGGCGGACAAGTTCACGCTATTGCCGGCGAAAGAAGCGGTGATCCTCCAGGCGCCAGAACTTCTCAACATGGCTGGGATCATCGATGGTGGAGACGCGACGCTCTAGCTGATCCCGGGCCATCGCCAGCACGCTAGCGGCGCAGGGATCGTCATGGGCGTCAAAGACCGTAAAGCAGATGCGCAAGGCGCTGGCCGTCTCAATCGTGGCATCCATTTCTTTGCCGCCAATCGTTTCCCACACGGCGGCGACGCGCTTTAGTGCCAAAGCGTCATCGTTACGAAGCGCCGCAATATGTGCCAGGCCAGCCAGCGCGTTCATTGCGTAATACTGTTGTTCCATTCTATGGTGGAGATCATAGCCTGTCTCGAGTCTTTCAACGGCTTCGTCCAGTCGCCCAACTGCCTTTAGGACATAGCCAAGTTGCGTGCAGGCTACTGCCTTGAGACGAAGGTCACCGATCTCCTCTGCCAAATCCAGGACAGCGCGCAATTCCGATTCGGCTTCTGCGTGCTGGCTGCACAACAGGTGAAGCAAGGCCAGGTTACAGCGCAATTGTGCATCCATGTGGCGTGCGCCGTGTAGGGAGAGCATTTTGCTGGCTTGTCCATACAATTCACGGGCCGTTTCGAGACACCCCATTTGCATGTATGCTGCGCCCCTGCGGCCTACATTCGTCCAATGCGTGAAGTACGATGAACTCTCTTCTGAGATTTGCTGGCTTGCGTCGAGCGCAATCAACGCCTGGCGATAGTCACCCTTGTTGACAAAAAGCCAGCCCAGGTTTCCATACCGCATGACAAGATCAGGCACCCTGCCGCTCTCTTTCCCAATGCGGATTACCTGGCGCAGATATTGTTCTCCCTGATCAAAATTGCCCATCCCCAATGCAATTTGCCAGTATCCCAGTTTGCCGAGGCTATCCATCATTAACTCTCTGTCGTCCGTCGACTGAGCAAACGCAAGCATTCGTGTAAGCAACTGATGGACTTGCGTTGAAGGCATATCGGTGAACATGCCATTCCGCACCTGTGCAGAAAGCATTTTCCCTTCGAGAACGCTGTCGCCAGTCACATGCGCATGTTTGGCCGCTTCCTCAAAGGCCCGGCCCGCTTCTTGCATCATCCCAGCTTTCCAGTAATTGGAGGCCAGAAGTTCGTGCGCGTGGGCAAGGGCGTTGCGGTCGTTGAGCGCCTCGGCGACAAGAAGCGCAGATTTCGCCGCTTCAGCACCTTCCTGCCCATGACCAAGAACGTCGAAGTAGCGACTTCGGTCCATCAGCCAGGCGAATCGCAGGGAGGGGGGGTCTGGCTCAATCGACGCCAGCAATGCTTCGATAATGCCTAGATTTTCTCGCCAGCGATCAGATTGTAGTGCGGACTGGAGAGCGATATTCTGCTCGAGCAGCACGTGGATGCGCTCGACAGGATCGTCTGGACCATGTGTGAGCGCCGCGTCGAACATGCGCACGGCATCCTGCAGACCATATTGGGAAAGAGCATAGTTGGCTGCACGGCGATAGTAACCATAGGCGGCCGGAGCGTCACCTGCCTGCGCAAAGTGGGCGGCCAATTCACCCGCAAACTCATCCAGGTTGTCGCCATGTACAGACTCAAGCGCGCCGGCAACCTGCCGATGATAGAATCGGCGGCGCGCCCGATTGACTTCCAAATAGGTCACCTCACGAATGCGGTCGTGGCTGAAATCATAGCGATTGCCGGGCTGCTCACGGATCATCTGCTGCCGTAACAGTTCGTCGAGGGCGTCGAGGAACGCCACCTCGTCCAGCGAGACCGCCGCCCTCAGGATAGTGTAGTCAAACGACCGGCCGATCACCGCGGCCACGCTTGCCACCTCGATTGCAGATGGCGAAAGCTGGTCAAGACGCGTGGCAAGCAGGCGATGAATCCGGGGCGGCAGCACTGAGGAATCATAGGCGTACGCCCGCTGCGACTCTTCATTTTCGGACGCTAGATGAGACCTGTTCAAACCGCTGCGCACCGACTCGATCAGATAGAGCGGATGTCCTTCGCTGCCTGCGTAGAGGGCCTCGGCAATGGCTGGATCAATCGTATCGCCGATCGTTTGTACGGCAAGCTCCGTTGTCTCCTCTGCAGAAAGAGGACCGAGGCGCAATTCAGAGAGCACGCCAGCGTGGCGCGTCGCCGCCACAAATGCAGCCAATGCCTCGTTGCGGCCAGCGTCCTCGCTGCGGATTCCGCCAAGCAGCAGTAGTGGATGATTGCGCGCGGCGTGTAACAAAAATTGGAGCAGCGTCAGGGTCTCCACGTCAGTCCATTGCATATCATCCAAATGAAGCATGAGGGGCGACTTCGTGGCGCTAATGGCGTGGACGATGCTCTGGAAGAAACGCTGTTGCTGCCAGCTTTCGGTCATGGGTCCCGGCTGGGGCAAGTCGGATCGATCGACCAGCAGGTCGGGCAGGAGACGGGCCAGTTCGACCCGCCAAAGGTCGTCGATTTCGGCCAACGCTTGTTGAATGCCGGAAGAGCGCAGCCATTCGGCAACGGGTGCGTAGGTGAGCGCTCCCTCAACCGCATATGAACGGCTCGATGCCCAAGGGAAGCCCTGGCGCTGTACCCAGTTGATCAACTCCTCGGCCAGGTGCGTCTTGCCAATGCCGGCCTCTCCCCAGAGAAGAACACAGCGTGCTTCACCCCCTTGGACAAGGCGCCAGACATCCTGCAGCTGCTGCCACTCGTCGTGGCGGCCGACCAGACCGCGGCGCTGAGCGGAAGTTACCTCTAACTCAGTTGGCGGCAGATCCGAATCGAGCTGTTGCTGCGCGGCTACTCCTTGAGGCGCGCGCGGTTGCGTGGCCACGGACAAGCCATCAGCGGCCTTCTGACCCCGCGCCACGGCAAGAAAGAGTTCGAGATCGTTCTCGGGGATGGATAGGTTGGCGGCTAGCAAAGTGGCCATCTGGCGCGATGGGCGGCGCTCGTCTCGTTCGATCTTAGTAATCGTCACCGTCGCGCACCCCACGCTCCGGGCGAGCGCGGCCTGGGTCAAGTCCAAGGCCAGCCGCTGACGCCGGACCCAATAGCCAAATGAAGCCGTGGTCTCTCGCTCTGCCATTGCCTAAATCACTCCTCACGGGGCAACTGTATATGTCGTGTATAAGTCGTGTATCAATCGCTTATACCCGCCAAGGGGCAGAATTGATTTTAATGGGGCATCGGTTGTTGAGCAAGCGATGCCCACAGACTGAACCTGTGACCGGGTTCTGCCGCCGGCGCTCCCTTGCCTCAACGCAGATAAAATGGCGACACGTTCTCACAAAGGAGGAGGTTCTGATGCAACATTTTACGCGTAAGTTCACTGGTTTCATGGTTGGCACATTGGCGCTCATGCTGGCTGCCCTGGGCGGATTTCAGGCGGCAGAGGTGATGGCGCACGCACAAATTGAGGTAGCCGTGCATGGGCAGGAAGAAGCCCAATCTTATGCACTAGACTCCAGCCAACCCTTCTATCAGGACGATACCACGACGCCCGACGGAGATACGCCTGTCATTGAGGGGAGTGAGCAACGCATCAGCCCGTCCTACTACCGTGATGATCCCGGCGTCGTCGGCGCAACCGTACCGGCCACGGGCCGGGTTGAGCAGCGCATCAGTCCGTCTTACTATCGTGACGATCCCGGCGTCGTTGGCGCAACCGTGCCAGCCACGGACCGCGTTGAGCAACGCATCAGCCCGTCCTACTACCGCGATGATCCGGCCGTTGTCGGTTCGCGGTAGGGCCAATGCCCTTTGCCTTGCGGATTCATTCCCCTGTCCGCAAGGCAGGGCAGGTCATCCCCCGGCGTACAACTTACAGTTACCTACATCTCTTTCAGTGGTTGCCGTTGATCCGGCGCCGTTCGCCGCAGCGATCGCCATGGCAACCGCCCAGGCATGAATGCCGTGAACATGAATGCCGTGAACTAGAGCGCGGCGCCCCATCAACGGGGCTGGGTCGTTGATAGAAAAGCCCCGCTTTGTGGGGCGCATCCTGCCAGCAAGGGCCTTCATGCCCGGCGGGATTGCGCGCAAACGTCATGATTGTCCCGACGCGCCTTCGCAGTCGACTTATGAAGAGAGTTAAGCCGCATTCAACAGGAGAAATGAGCATTGCATCATTCACTTCTCAACACGCCGGCCCTGCTGGATCTCTTGCTACTCTGTCGTCATACGCTCAACCTGACACTGGCTCTGCTGGTCGACTCAATCGGTCACGTCGACGTCAGTATGGCCAATCGTTTCGTCCATGTCGGTCTTCAACCCAATGCACGGACCGGCCAGAATGGGGGCGGCGGTTGTTAACAGGCATTGCCTCGATCACTTCCCGTCACATCCTTACGCCGCGGAGCTGGCTGGACGAAGTGCAGACTAGGCAGGCGACAATCGGTGAAGTGGTAGGAGGGCCTGAAGGTCCACGCGATTTTTAGCTAAAGCAACGGGCTGTGACGCGTACGCGTCACAGCCCGTTGCTTCAGGCCAGTCCAAGAAAATATCGATCCAATCTTCCTGGAAGCTCTGTGTAGGATCGCATCTCTTCCGGAAAGCTTTCAGAAAGATGCGCCCGGATGTCTATTTGTTTGGAATGGCCTGAGCCGCTCACCGCGCGATCAAGTCAACCTCTGGGCACCGGGATCTCACTGACGGGCGTGATCGTGCTGGTGCAGCGCTCAAAGCCGGGCAAAAGAAACTTATGGATTGCATCCACATCGTCTGCTTCGACGATGAAGAAGAGCGTATGCTGGGCATTTGCCCCATATCGCCCAATCAGCTTGATCCCTTCCACAGAGGAATCAAACAGTGAATCGGATCCCCCTTCATTCTTCGGGCAACTCTCTGGACTATGTACCTGCGTAATGTGGAATAGCATAAAATTCTCCTTGTGAAGCCTGCGGTTGGTTTTGATACCTTGACACAGCGACAAACAATGACTCAAGGAATTATAACAAGGAACGCAATAACCGGTAAGCCAATCGAATCTACTGTCCTGCCTTTCACCGCTATGCACGAGGCCAGTCGGGTAAGATGTCGCCCAAAGCAAAGACCGACATCCTCCCGCACGCGAAGACATCGGCCCTGTCCAGCAAGTTGATCGGCCTTGCTGCCTCATGCCAAGATTCGTGGCAATCGAAAGCGTCGCCATCACTTCGGCGAGGCGGATTCCGTTGTCGCCGGGGCAAGACGTGATGTAGGCATGACATCCTCTTCGAGCAATAGATCCAATCCGGCTCAAGAGCGACGCGGCCTGACTGGTCCATCAATATGGGGCTAGATGCGGAAGCCTAAACCGAGCTTTTTTGCGCCCCGCGGAAGCACAATTTCAGCCAACGCGGGCAGGACGTTCTATCAATTTGAATTGGCAGCGTCATGTATGGTAGAAGTGCACAGGAGGAACAGCGCCACGCATCCTTTCAGCCGGGGACCCGTGGGCGCTGCGGAGATGCGATACGCTGCATGCTGAAGCATGCCGTGCGTGTCCGGCATCGTACCCTGCACGTCATTAAACGCAAATCGCTGATGGCGCACCGTTCAACGGCGTGCCCGACTCTCACCCAAACGGTTTCGTTGTCAACTGTCCCGCCCCGATCCTTGCCGATAATTCGTAGGAATAGGTGACCTGTCATGCTGATAGCGTGAGCCATGAACCATCGGCTGATTTACGCCTCTGTCTACCAGTCAGAGTGCCTGTGCAGCTACGCCGCTGCTGATGTCGATCAACTCCTGCCGCGCAATGCAGGGGAGTGAGGCCACGAATTGGGCCTCACTCCCCTGCACTCCAATGCGCAGATGCAGAAGATGCACTGCAAACTGCAGATCCGTCTAGCCCATATCCCCGTGCTGCGCATTTACGCCGGTACAGGCGCGATATTCGAATCCGGGCGCCTCAAGCGTTGGGTTGATGCGTCTATCAGTGTGCAGGGGTGGCCGAGTACGGACGTGCTTCGCCACCCCTGCTTCATGCAATCTCGACCGTACGCGTGATCTGGCCGTTGGTCTCCCAGTAGGTGATCTTGTTGGCCAGGCGCGGGTCGTCCGGCGACGGCTGGGTCCTGCCGTTGGTGTCAATGGCGCGGGCGGTAACGGTATGTTCGCCTGACGTCGGCGTGCCCCAGTCATAGGTCCAGAATGTCCAGGCGTACTCGGAGCGCTCGCTGCGATCCAGCGTAGCGCGTTGCCAGGGACCGTCATCGATCTTGACCTCGACGTGACGAATGGGCGCTCCCCAGGCGGCTCCCTCAATCTGAACGTTGTCGCCGCTGCGCACCACGCGCGCCGGCGCCGACTTGAGTAAGGTCCGTCCGACCAGCGACTGGGTCCAATTGGGATCCTCGGCCGTGCCGTCCTGGCGCACGGTTACGTAGTCCTTGGCCATAAAGCGGCCGGCATAACGGGTATCCCAGATTTCAATGCGGTCCAGCCACTTGACGTTGGCCACCCCATACCAGCCGGGCGCAATCAGACGCACCGGCGCGCCATTGACCGCGGGCAGAGCCTCTCCGTTCATCTCGTAGCAGAGCAGATTGTTCGGGTGCATGGCGTCGGCAAGCGACATGCTGCGGGCAAAGTTCTCCACAGTGGTCGTTTCGCGCACAATCTCTTCGCCCTGGTCGACGCCAAAAAAGACCACCTCGACGCCGTCGTCGAGGATCTCGGCCTCTTCCAGGATCGGCGCCAAGGGCGTGCCCGCCCATGCCGCGTTGCCGACGCCGCCGTGGAAAAATGGCAGCCCGGTGTTGCCGGCACACTCAATGGTATAGGTGAGCGCCTGACGCGGTCGGGCGACAAGATCCTCTAACGTCAGCGTCAGCGGATTGTCCACCAGACCGTCGACGGTCAACTGCCAGGCCGCGGGATCGATCTCCGGCCAGCCGTAATGGGCGACGGTGAAGAATTGATCATTGGGTGTGACCCAGGAATCGACATCCTCCCAGACGAGTTGATTGCCGATGACTTCGGGAACCGGATTTTCTTCAGGTTGATCCAGCCACGGGATCACTTCTTCACCCTGTTTGAGCGGCGCCGCGCTGGCAAACCGGGTGTTGAGTAATGTCAACGTGGCCAGCGTAGCGCTACCCGCGATCATCAACTCACGACGCGATAGTTTCGAATTCTGCATTGTTTCCTCCTCGATTGATCTACAAAGTTACCTCAGTCGCATCTGCGACTGAATCAAGCGTCGGCCCTGATTCTAGAAGACGCCGAGCAAACAGCTGTCTCAATCGCCAAATCTAGCACGACGGGTGTGCGCTTGGTGTGAAAAGAGCGTGAATCGAACGTGACCGGGAAAAATTGCCGGGTGCAGAAACTCATTTGCTATGCTACAATTGACGTTCGCAATCGCACCGCACAGTTCATCTATTGCCCCCGCGTTACTTTGATCTTGCTGAGAAGTATGACGACAAGTGCGCAATGCACGAACAATCCGACTCCCCGAATCTTGCCCTGAATTTGCTCGGCACACCTGAAATTTTGCAGGGTGGCGAGCAGCTTGACCTGCTGACCAGTACCAGGGCCCAGGCTCTGCTCTTCTACCTTGCCGTGACGGGCACTGACCATACGCGCAGCGAACTCGCCGTGCTGCTCTGGAATGATGGCGGTGATGGGCGCGCCCGGGCGCGTCTGCGTAAGACGCTACAACTGTTACGCACGCATCTGAACGGGGCGCTGGCCATCCGGACAGCAGCCCCCTACACGGTTGGTCTGCACGTCGATCCGGGTGTCGTCCTGGACGTCGCGAACTTTGAACGTCTGACCGCACCAGACGCAAGTGAGGCTGACCTTCACAGCGGCATCAATTTCTATCGAGGCGAGTTCCTTGCGGGCTTTGATCTGTCCAAGGCGCCCGAATTCGATCACTGGTTGATGTCCCGACGGCAGGCGCTGCGCGAACAACTGCACTCAGCGTCATCCCGGCTCGTTCAGCGCTACGAAAGCAACCAGCGTTGGGCCGAGGCAATTGCCATGTGTCGACATATGGTAAACAGAGAACCATGGCGCGAAGAGACGCATCGCAAACTGATCGAATTGCTTGCCCACAGCGGCGATCGCAGCAGTGCACTGGCCCACTACCAAATCTGCCGTATGGCACTACGCGAGGAACTGAACGTAGAGCCGGATCACGCAACAAAAGCGCTAATTCTACAGATTCGCAGCGGCCAAAACGGCCTTCCTTCGCAAGAGTCGGCCACCGCCATCGTGCCTGCCGGTATGACTTTGCCGTCCTTCCAGTTCGATCTGCTTGATGCGCCGACCATGGCTGACTTTTTCGGGCGCAGAGCCGAGCTTGGGCAATTGACCCAGTGCGTGGTGCGCGATCGATGCCGCGTGACTGCTGTGCTCGGCATCGGCGGCATGGGCAAAACCAGTCTCGTTGCACGCTTTGTCTCGAATCTGGTGCAGCAGGCCGCGGAAAACGACGCCGCAAGCAGACCCTTTGACAAGATCATTTGGCGATCGCTTGTGAACGCACCGCCCCTGCAAGACCTGCTGTCCGAGTGCCTTCACTTTCTCAGCGACCAGGCGCTTGGAACATCCGCGCTGGGTCTGGATGCCAAGCTGCGACTGCTGAGCGAACTGCTTGGCCGACAGCGTTGTCTATTGATTTTGGACAATTTTGAAAGCATCTTACCGGCAGGAGATCGTGCCGGGCGCTATCGCCCGGGATACGAGGACTATGACCAACTTGTGCAGCGCATTGCCAAGGGCGACCATCGCAGCTGTCTGCTCTTGACAAGTCGCGAACGCCCGCCGCGCCTGGGACGCCACTCTAATGATGACGCGCAGGTGAGCTTGCTGGAGCTGTCGGGCCTGGATGGTGCGGCTGTGCAACAAATTCTGCGCTCGCGTGGCCTGGCTTCCACCCCCGCCGACGTGCGTTGGCTGATCGAGTCTTACGCAGGGAATCCGCTGGCGATGAAGCTGGTGGCTGACACGGTCGATGAGCTCTACGCTGCCGATGTATCCGCCTTCCTGCAGGAGAATGCAGTCATCTTCGACGATGTGCGCGATCTACTGCACAGCCAGTTCGCACGTCTGTCCGCGCTGGAGCAGAGCGTCATGCTCTGGCTGGCCGTCAAGCGCGAACCAGTGTTCATCCGCGACCTGGCGCGTGCCCTCTTTCCTGCGCCGCACCGCGTCGATCTGCTGGAGGCCGTGCGTTCGCTTCACCGTCGCTCGCTGGTTGACATACGGCCGGATCTGCCTGCCGAAACGCTGCCGGGGCTAAGGGGAGCGGGCAGCCGCTTCGGCATCCAGAATATGTTGATCGAGTTTTTGACGGAATATCTCGTGCAATCCGTTGTGGGCGAGCTTAGTGCGGGCGACCCCCACCTTAGTGAAACGCATGCCCTGATCGAGGCAAGCGCCAAGGAATACGTACGCGACAGTCAAATTCGCCTGATTCTGGCGCCGATTCGCGAGGCGCTGCTCGCTGCAAATGGCTCGACGTGGGTCCACCAGCGGTTGGCGACGCTGTTGGATCGACAACGCACTCGCGGCGCGGGTGTGCACGGGTACCTTGCCGGCAACGCAATCAACCTCCTCTGCCACACCGGCCGTACCATGTCTGGGCTCGATTTCTCTGGCCTGACCATACGCCAAGCGTCGTTACAGGGGGTAACGCTGCACGACATAGACTTTCGCCGCTGCGAGTTTCTGGATGCACGATTCACCGACACATTCGACCTGATTGGTCCAGTGGCATTTCATCCGTCCGGGCGCCTGTTCGCGGCCGGCACGGCAGCAGGTAGAATCCTGATCTGGCGGATTGATAAAGGGCAGATCCACCTCATCCTTGCCAGCCACACTGGCGGCGTGCGGACCATCGACTTTGCGCCAGACGGCCGGACGCTCATCAGTGGAAGCATCGATCAGAGTGTGCGCTTGTGGGACAGTGAGACGGGCAAGATGCTGCGCGTGCGCAATGAGCATACGGGGCGCATTCGCGCCGTCAGCTTCAGTCCGGATGGCACGCACTGTGCCAGCGCCGGTGACGATGGCACAGTGCGCCTCTGGGACGGCACGCTCGGCCGCGAGCTTGGCGCATTTACCGAACACGGCGGACGCGTCTACGCCCTGAGCTTTTCGCCCAACGGTGATATGTTGGCCAGCGGCGGCGCTGACGGCACAATCTGGCTGAGAGACATGGCGGGCGGACAGGGTGTGAGAATGCTGAATCGCCACGCAGGCGCGGTGAATGCGCTTGCGTTTAGCCCCAACCGCGACATCCTGGTCAGCGGCGGCGCGGATCAGATTGTGCATCTGCTCGACATAGCGTCCGGCCGGACGCAAGCCGTGTTGACGGGTCACGTCGGCCAGGTCAATTCCGTCAGCTTTTCGCCCAACGGACAAACGCTGGTCAGCGCAGGCGAGGATGGGACCGTACGGCTTTGGGATACAGTGCGCGGCAGAGCCTTGCGCATTCTGCATGGCCACGAAGGCTGGGTATGGTCGGCTGCCTTCAGCCCGGATGGCGCCAGCGTAGTCAGCGGTGGTGTCGATCGAACCATCCGCCTCTGGAGCGCTGCCGATGGGCGGATTCTGCGCACGGTGCAGGGATACACAGACGGCATTCGCGCAATCGATTTCAGTCCTGACGGTGAGCGCCTGGTCACCGGCGGCAAGGATGAGTTGATACGACTGTGGGATCTGCGCAATAGCCAAGAACAATATGTGCTCCGCCAGCACGTCGGGTGGGTGAACGCGGTCTGCTTTACACCGGACGGCGCCAGGAGCATCAGCGGTGGCGAGGACCAGGTTGCTCATCTATTTGATGCACAACGGGGCAAGTCTTTGCGCGTCTCATACGACCATGGTGATTGGATTGGCGCCATCTGCATCAACAAGCAGGGCGACATCGTCACCACCGGCGGTGCAGACGGCCAGATCAAGCTCTGGCAGCTTGCTGAGGGCAACCAATTGCTGACCCTGCAGGGTCACACCGGTGCGATAAACGATCTTTGCTTTGGCGATGACGATCACTTGCTGGCCAGCGCCAGCGATGATCGAACTGTGCGTCTCTGGAATGTCCACACGGGCATGACAGAAGGCTCTCTGCGCGGCCATGCAACACCCGTGTGGGCTGTCGCATATCACCCAACGGCACAATTGCTTGCCAGCGGTTGCGCCGGCCGTACGGTTTGTCTGTGGGACAGCGCAGCCCTTGCGGCCGCACGCGGCGGCAGACCTGTGCCAACGCCACGCCGTCTTACCTTGCCCGCGGGCGATGGTGCGATTCGCACTCTCCAGTTCGCCCCCAATGGGCATTTGCTGGCTTGTGGCGATGATGACGGCAAAGTAATTTTGTGGGATGTAGAGACCGGCGATATTGCGTATGTGCTAACGGGCCACACGGATCGCGTCAACGATCTTGCCTTTCGGGCGGACGGCCGGCTGCTCGCCAGCGCCGGTGATGACGGCGCGGCAATTGTCTGGGATGTCGCCACCGGCAGTCAGGTCCACTCTCTGCGGCCCAAACGCCCGTACGAACGCATGAATATTCAAGGTGCAACGGGCCTCAACACGGCGCAGCGAGCGTCGCTGGCGGCGTTGGGTGCCATAGGCGTGTGACTCTACTTTATGCTCGCACAGTAACAATTTCGTTAGCAATTGCGTTGCCTGCCTCCTGCGCAATGGCGAAAATTACCCTGCTGTTCGATTGGCGGCATTAGATCATCGGCACGAACTCGAAACAAGCGCTGCTGTCAGGAGTTCTCCGAACACATAGATTATTTGCTTGCGTATCCGCAAAGTCTTGAAGTGCATCTGCTGATTTCCCTCGATTTCTTCGCATGCTGCCGAACGGCATCAGTACCGGTATAGAAACGCCCCCGACAGGTTTCTTATACGCGACGGCGCAAGTTGGACCGATGGCTTGTAGATCACGCTACCAGCGTGACAAGCCTCGCCGATCAGCGTGATCCAAAGGTTCCCGTACTCTTCCGACTGATAGTCGGACCTATGAACCATGGGCTCACTTCTGCCGCCGTGTACTAGCGAGAGGAGCATAGATCATGTCATCGGGCGATAGTCCGGCTGCGATCTCCCACCCAGACGCTGGCAAGGCTGGCGATAGCAAATCGACCGTCCAATGGCTCATGCCGTATGCGAGGATCGGTATACTCGGCCTTGTACTCATCCTGTTTTGGGTCATCGTTGTGCTGCTCTATTCACCGATCACCGCGCCGTATGATCTCGACTATGATGAGGGGATCAACCTGGCCAAGGCCGATTTGATCCGGGCCGGTTACGATCTCTATGGTGAGGTTTGGAGCGACCAACCGCCCCTCTTCACGGCGACGCTCGCCGGCTGGATGACACTCTTTGGTCACAGCGTTTTTGTTGCTCGTCTGCTCGTTTTGGGCCTGTCGGCGGCCCTGCTATGGGCGCTCTTCCAGGTTACCTATCAACAGACGTCGCTCGTGGCGGCGCTGGGGACATTTGTCCTGTTGGTGGCGAGTGAGGAGCATTTTCGGCTGAGCGTCAGCGTAATGATCGGCCTGCCTGCGCTAGCATTGGCGATGTGGAGCGCGTATTTGATGGTGTTGGCCAAGTTACGGGGGAGTATGCCCCTGCTCATGGGCTCCGCGCTCCTGATGGCGCTTGCGCTGCAGACCAAGTTGATGGTCGCTACGGCCATGCCGGCACTGACCGTCTACTGGC
>CALNXY010000010.1:0-43935 GCA_942490705.1 uncultured Caldilineaceae bacterium
CGATTCCTACTGCGGCGCACAGGTCTTCGAGGCGCTGGGCGTGGGCGAGGTGAGCTGCTTGATATGGCCTTTGTGGGTACGCCCAGCGTCTTGGGCGGCATCGGCTTTCGCAGCGTCGCCGAGGATGTCCTGGCCTGGCACGAATATGGCTATCCCGAGAGCGAAACCAGCAAGACGGTGAAGCTGGATACGTGGGGCATCTACAAGGCCCGCCGCGGCGGTGAACTGCATGAGTGGAGCCCCCAGGTAGTCAAGGCGCTGACTGCGGCGGTGCGTGCCGAAAGCGAGGCGCAGCGGCTGGCGGAATACAAGGGCTATGCAGAGATGGTCAATCAGATGTATCTGGCGCCCCGCCACCTGCTCGACTTTCGCCGCCTGCGTCCGCCCGTGCCTATCGAGCAAGTTGAATCGTCCGATCGTATCTTTAGGCGTTTCAGCACAGCCGCCATGAGTCACGGCGCGCTTAGCGCTGAAGCTCATGAGACGCTGGCCATTGCCATGAATCGCCTGGGCGGCATGAGCAACAGCGGTGAGGGCGGTGAGGCCAAAGATCGCTACTTCACCGAGCGCGCCAGTCGCATCAAGCAGGTTGCTTCTGGCCGCTTTGGCGTGACGCCTGAATATCTGATGAGCGCGGATGAGCTGCAAATCAAGATGGCCCAGGGCTCCAAGCCGGGCGAAGGCGGTCACCTGCCGGGCCACAAGGTGAGCGCTGAAATTGCGGTGCTTCGCCACTCGACGCCCGGCGTCGCCCTGATTAGCCCACCGCCACACCATGACATCTACAGCATTGAGGATCTGGCCCAACTGATCTTCGATCTGAAAACCATCAACCCCAACGCCAAGGTGAGCGTCAAGTTGGTAGCCGAGATCGGCGTCGGCACCATTGCGGCAGGCGTGGTCAAGGGCTTCGCCGACGTGATCCATCTGAGCGGCTCCAATGGCGGGACGGGCGCAAGCCCCCTGAGCAGCATCAAGAATGCGGGTCTGGCCTGGGAGATTGGTCTGGCTGAGACCCATCAGGTCTTGTTGGCCAACGGGCTGCGCACGCGTGTGACTCTGCGCACGGACGGCGGCTTGGCTACCGGTCGCGATGTCGTCATGGCGGCCATGCTGGGGGCTGACGAGTATAGCATCGGGACCAGCGCCATGATCGCCGAGGGCTGCATCATGGCCCGTGTCTGGGCCACAAGAATACGTGTCCCGTGGGCGTGGCCACCCAGGAGTGCCTGAACTGGCACGCCAAGTTTGACGGCACGCCGGAGATGGTCATGCACTTCATGGCCCATATCGCGGAAGAAGTGCGGGAAATTCTGGCTGATCTCGGCTTCCGCAGCCTGGATGAAGTCGTTGGTCACCCGGAGATGCTCGAACAGGTGATTCACGGGCGCGACGCCGGCTTTATGGATCTTGCGCCGCTGCTCTACGTGCCGGATACGGGCAGCGCACGGCGTAAGGTCTTGCCCAAGAATGAAATTGTGGCCAACGAGACGGTGGGTGATCGCATTGTTGAGCAGGTGCTGGCGAGCCTCACCGCAAATCCGGATGCACCCGTGCGCCTTGCCCATCGCATTGCCAACACCGAGCGCACCAAGTGGGCACACGCTTGTTCCGTCAGCTCGCGCTGCGCTACGGCGATGGCGGCTTGCCTGACGGACAGATCCACATTACGTTCACGGGCACTGGCGGCCAAAGCTTTGGCGCTTTTGCCATAAGCGGTCTGACGCTCGTCCTGATCGGCGAGGCCAATGACTATGTGGGCAAGGGGCTGGGCGGCGGTGAGATTATCATCCGTCCCCATGAGGATGCGCGCTTTGTGCCCCACGCCAATTCGATTCTGGGCAATACGGCTCTGTATGGCGCCACGGGCGGCACCCTTGCAGCGGGGCATGGCCGGCGAACGCTTTGCCGTGCGCAACAGCGGGGCTACTGCGGTCGTCGAAGGCGCCGGTGAGCACTGTTGTGAATATATGACTGGCGGTACGGTCGTGGTGTTAGGCGGTACCGGCCGCAATTTCGGCGCCGGCATGACCGGCGGCCAGGCCTTTGTCTATGATGTGGATGAAAAGTCCGAACGACGCTATAATGACGAATTGATTGCCGTCCGCCGTCTGCGCGGCACGGACTACGAGGATCAACTGAAGGCGCTGATTGAGGAACACTTGGCGAAGACCGATTCGCCGTGTGCCGGCAAGATTCTGGAGGACTGGGAAGTGCAGCGCCAATTCTTCTGGCACATTGCGCCCAAAGACGATGTGATTGCGATCGAAGCGGCGACCGAAGGCTGAGAAAAGTCCGAAACGGACGACCTCGAAAAAGTTGCGGTCTAGAGCCGGCGTGCGGATCATCTCAATCCGTCGTCAATTTAAAACGGGCAGACAGTGCGGAACAAGACGTTTGTTGCCATGTGGCGATTGCGTTGAACGGCTAGCGACGCCGTGGTTGGAGCTTTTCGAAACCAAGGAGCGGATTGACCTGACCTGCTCTGTTTCGATAAACGCAACCGGCGCTGACTGCATAAGCCGCAAAGACAACGTTTCAACTCCTATCGCTTTATCGATTCCGGTTTCATCATGTGGAGGCAGTTAAGCTGTGAGTGGAAAAACTCTGTTTGAAAAAGTCTGTGACGCGCATGTAGTTGCGCACGATCCCTGTGCGCCGGCGGTACAGTACATTGACGCGCAGCTGATTCATGAAGTGACGTCGCCGCAGGCCTTTGCCATGCTGCGCGAACTTGGTCTGCCCGTGCGCCGGCCCGACCGCACCTTCGCGACCATGGATCACGCGATACCCACACGAAGTGTTGACATAACGCTTTGGCCCAGCGACGCGGCGACCCAGGTGCGTACCCTGCGCCAAAACTGTGAGGATTTCGGCGTTACCCTCTTCGACATTGATGGTGACGTGCAGGGGATCGTCCACGTGGTAGGACCGGAAATGGGCATCACCCAGCCCGGTATGACCATCGTTTGTGGCGACAGTCACACCAGCACCCATGGAGCGTTTGGCGCGTTGGCCTTCGGCATCGGCACCAGCGAGGTCGGTCACGTGCTGGCTACCCAGTGCCTGCTTCAGGAAAAGCCGCTGACTTTTGCGATTAATGTGGAGGGCGACCTCGGCTTTGGCGTGACGGCCAAGGACATCATTCTGGACATCATTGCCGAAAACGGCGCGGGCGGCGGCGCCGGTCATGTCTTCGAATACCGCAGCGCCATCCGAGGCTTGAGTATGGCCAATCGCATGACCATCCGTAATATGAGCATTGAGGGCGGCGCGCGGGCCGGCATGATTGCGCCCGATCAGACGACCTTCGACTATATCGAGAGGGCGCCCCATGCGCCGAAGGGTGAAGAATGGCAGAAGGCCGTGGCCAATATTGGCGTACGCCGGCCACGACGGATGATGACGCGGTCTTCGACCGGGAACTATTCCTCGATGCCAACGCGCTGGAGCCCATGGTCACGTACGGCACCAACTCCGGGCGAAGGCATTCCGATCTCCGGTCCACATTCCCACGGCCGGCGAAGTAGAAGATCCGGCGATTCGGCGCAGCCTGCTCAGCTCGCTCGACTACATGGGCCTGCAAGAGGAGGCCAAAAAATGGAAGGCCAGCCGATCGACATTGTCTTCATTGGCTCATGCACCAATGGCCGGATTGAAGATCTGCGGCAGGCAGCGGCGATCGTGCGCGGGCAGAAGGTGGCCGACAGCGTGTGGGGCATCGTTGTGCCCGGCTCCAAGGAAGTGAAATCCCAGGCCGAGCAGGAAGGACTGGACCGTATCTTCCAGGAAGCCGGCTTTGAGTGGCGCGGGGCCGGTTGCAGCATGTGTCTTGCCATGAACGACGACAAGGCCGGCGCCGGAAAATATGTCGCCAGCACCAGCAACTGCAATTTCCGCGGTCGTCAAGGGCCTGGCGCGCAGCCTGGCCGCGAGCCCGCCTATGGCTGCAGCCGCAGCAGTCAATGGCCGGGTTGTTGACGTACGTGAAATGATGTCTGAATCGGTATCCGCATAGGAGAGCATAGAAATGGAACCTTTTGTCGAACTGCGTGCGACGGCCATGCCGCTGCGCATGGAAAATGTGGATACAGATCAGATTATCCCGGCCAAATACCTGACGGCCGTCACCAAGGAAGGCATGGGAGACGGACTCTTCTCGTGGCTGCGCTACGAATCGGACGGCTCCGCGCGCGAAGATTTTGTCCTCAACAAGCCGGAGCATGGCGAGGCGCAGATTTTGATCGCCGGCCAGAACTTCGGCAGCGGCTCCAGCCGCGAGCACGCGGTCTGGGCCCTGACCGATTTTGGCTTTACCGTGATCATTGCGCCGAGTCACGCAGATATCTTCTACAACAATTCCCTCAAGAACGGCTTGCTGCCCGTTGCGCTGCCCGAAGAGGTCGTCAACATGTTGTGGGATTTGATCGAAGAAGAGCCGGAGACGGAGATTCACGTACACCTTGAGGACCAAGTCGTGAATCTGCCGGACGGACAGCAGTTTGCCTTTGCGATTGATCCATTCCGCAAGCAATGCCTCATCGAGGGGCTGGATGACCTGGGCTATCTGATGTCCAAAGAGTCGGCCATCGCCGCGCACGAGGCCAAGCCTCTGTATGAGCTGAACTGACGACGGCGGCAATGATCGAGCTTGCCGACTGTCAATGGCCCGCCGTCACCGAACCCTATGCCACGGCGCTGCGCGAGGCCGTGGCGTTCGGCCTTGCCCGCTATCCGCTGGCGGGGATCGTTGCCAGTGGCAGCATCCTGCGCGGTCAGGCAGGCCCCAACAGTGACTGGGACCTGCACCTGATCCATCGGAAGCCGCAACGCCAGCGCGTGCAGCAGCGCTTCAACGGCGTGCCGGCGGAGATCTTCGTCAATCCGCCTGCGGCGCTGCGCGGGTATTTCCGCGACGAACATGCGCTGCTGCGTCCGTTGACTGCGCACATGTTGGCCACGGGCCACATCGTGGCGGCTAATGATCCGGTCGTCTCTGAATTGGTCGCGGAAGCCGCTGCCTGGCTGGCGGAGCCGATCATCGTCAGCGAAGATCAGCTCGTCCAGAAGCGCTACTTCGCCGTGGATCAGTTGGACAATGCGCGGGATCTCCGCGTGGCAGATCCCGCCTAGTCGCGGCTGCTGCTCAACCAGGCGGTCAGCATGATGCTCGAGTACCCGTTTTGGGCGAGCGGTCGTTTTCTCCCGCGGCACAAGCAGTTCCTGGCCGGGCTGGCTGATCTCGACCCGACGTGTGCCGAACTGGCCCGTGGGTTTTTCCTGGCTAGTGAGCTGGACGAAGCCTTTGATCTGGCAGAGCGCATTGCGGCGCACGCGGTCGGTGTGACTGAGTTTTTTGCCTGGTCGTCGCCGCTTAACGTGGTAGAAGGTATGGACAACAATAACTAAGGCCAATCCAGATTATTAACTGTGCACGGCATCTTCCTGAAAGCTCTCTTGATGACAGGTCGTCCTGCATACAGCTTCCAGGAAGATCGGATAGCCAATCAATTGGATTCGCCTAAACGGAAGATGCGGTGCCTTGCCGCATCTCTTCGTAAACTCATCAGTAGCCAATCGGGAAATAACATGGACGCAAGAATCGTTGTACTGGCCGGGGATGGAATTGGCCCCGAGGTGACGGCGGAAGCCGCCAAAGTGCTGGATGCGGTGGCCGGGAAGTTCGGCCACACGTTTACCTACGATCAACGGCTGATGGGCGGCTGCGCCATTGACGCAACCGGCTCGAGCTTGCCGGAAGAGACTATTGTCGCCTGCCAGCAGGCCGATGCGGTGCTGCTCGGCGCGGTCGGCGGCCCGAAGTGGGACAATCCAAATGCACCGGATCGACCGGAGCGGGGGCTGCTTGCGCTGCGCAAGGCGCTCAATCTCTTCGCCAATCTGCGCCCGGTGACGCTCCATCCGCAATTGATCAGCGCCAGCGCGCTCAAGCCAGAGGTGCTGGAAGGCGTTGACCTACTGGTGATCCGCGAACTGACGGGCGGTCTCTATTTTGGACCGCGCCAGGAAGCGGGTGAAGCCGGTTTTGAGGCCTACGACACCATGCTCTACACGCGGCCGGAGATTGAACGCGTCGTTCGTCTGGCCGCAGACGCCGCCATGCTGCGCTCCAAGCGGCTGACCAGCGTGGACAAGGCCAACGTGCTTGCGTCCGGCCGGCTGTGGCGGCGCGTGGCAACAGCCGTGTTGGCCGACTATCCGGAATTAGAGACAGAAGACGTGCTGGTTGACGCCATGGCCATGCACCTAATTCGTCGGCCGGCCGACTTTGATGTGATCGTCAGCAACAATATGTTTGGCGACATCCTCACCGACGAAGCGTCCATGTTGGCCGGTTCCATGGGCATGCTGCCTTCCGCCAGCCTGGGCGACCTGCTCAACAACCATGAACTGCCGCTCGGTCTCTATGAGCCGATCCACGGCAGCGCACCGGACATCGCCGGCCAAGGCGTCGCCAATCCGCTGGCGATCATCCTCAGCGCGGCCATGCTTCTCCGTCACAGCTTGGGGCTTGAAGTGGAAGCTGCGGCCATTGAAGGGGCAGTCAGTGACGTACTCGACGAAGGCGTGCGCACCCGAGACATCGCTGACACAGGGACCGAGGTTGTCTCGACTCAGATCATGGGTGATTTGGTTGCTGCCAGGATCTAATGTGAACAATGACGGCCGACTCGCCAGGTTCGTGCCGTGCCGGAGGCTTTATTCTGACGTGATGGTCGCATCGCATGACGAGCAGTTTCCGACACCGTATTTGGGCATCGAGCGGGCAAGCCACTTAGGCGGGGAATTATGAACGAAGAGCAAAAGCAGCGTCTCAGCAATACCATCCGCATGCTCGGCAACCTGTTGGGTGAAACGATCATCGAGCAGGAAGGGCAGGCGGTTTTTGAGATCGAGGAGGAGATCCGGCAGGCAGCCGCAAGGGCGTGCGCCGGCGACCCGGAAGCAAGTAAGGCGCTCCAAGAGGGCATTCCGCAACTGGTGCAAGATTTGCCCACCACGTTGGCGGTACTCAAGGCCTTTACGACCTATTTCCAGCTCGTCAATCTGGCCGAGGAAGACCAGCGTGTTGAGGTACTGCGCGAGCGCGTGCGTACGGCACAGGAGGAGGGGCGCCCCATGAGCGAGACCATTGCGCATGCGGTTGCGCGCCTAAAGGATGAAGGCTTGTCGCCGGATGACATGGCTGAAATTCTCGCCGGGCTCTTCATTGCGCCTGTAATCACGGCTCATCCGACGGAGACCAAGCGGCGGACAACCCTGCTCCAGCTCAAGCGCATTGCCAATCTACTCGATGAACTGGCCCAGAGCAATCCGCTCCCCTCGGAAGAGGAGGAGATTCTGCGTGAGCTGCAGGAGAACATCGTGCTGCTCTGGCAAAGTGATGAGACGCGTGAGCACCGGCCAACCGTCCTGGATGAAGTTCGCAATGGCCTCTATTTTGTGGAACAGACGCTCTTCGAGCTGGTGCCCCAAATCTATAGCGAGCTTGAGCGGGCACTGGCGGAGTTTTACCCCGACGAATCGTTTGGCGTCCCCAATTTCTTGCGCTACGGCTCCTGGGTTGGCGGTGATCGCGACGGCAACCCCTTCGTCACGCTCGACGTGACGGAAGAGACCTTGCGCACCCATAAGGAATTCATCCTGCGCCTCTACAACATCGAAGTCGACAAGCTCTACAATCTGCTCAGTCCATCCATCCGGCGGGTAGATGTCGACCAGGCGCTGCTCGATTCGATCGAGGAAGATTACAAGCTGGTTCCAGAGGATGAGTTGGAGGTTCTCGACCGCTTTCGCTACGAGCCCTACCGGCAGAAGCTGATCCTCATGTTCCGGCGACTGCGCGCCACGCGCGCTGAAAACGAACAGCCCTGGTATGACAAGGCCCACAACCAGCGCGCCTATCGCAACGTTGACGAGTTTCTACGCGACTTGAGGCTGATTGACGCCAGCCTGCGTAACAATAAGGGCGAGCGACTGGCAGAAGGACGACTCTCGCACCTGATTCGCTGCGTGGAGACCTTTGGCTTCCACCTGGCAACGCTCGATGTTCGCCAACATGCCAGCCGCCACCGGTCGGCCATGGCGGAGGTAATGGCCCGCTACAAGATCTTTTCCGACTATGAGGCATTGGCCGAGGACGATAAGGTCGCTCTCTTGACGCGTGAGATTCTCAGCGAGCGCCCCCTGACGGCTCAGCTGCACTTCAGCCCCGATACGAATCAGACAATCGATCTTTTCCGCCTGATCCGCAAGGCCCGGGAAGAGGTTGACAAGGAAGCGATCACGACCTACATCATCAGCATGACGACCTCGGTCAGCAACCTGCTGGAGGTGCTGCTCTTTGCCAAGGATGCGGGACTCTTTGGCAAGATCGACATCGCGCCCCTGTTTGAAACGGTTTCTGACCTGCGCGATGCGCCGACCATTATGGCGCAACTCTTCGAAAACGCGGCCTATCAGAAGCATCTTAAGGCACGCGGTGATCAGCAGCAGATCATGATCGGCTACAGTGATTCCAACAAGGATGGCGGTTATTTTCAGGCCAACTGGCGGCTCTTCCAGGCGCAGCGCGTGCTGGCCCAGACCTGCGATGAATACGGCAAGCGGCTCACCCTTTTCCATGGCCGTGGAGGCACCCTGGGCCGTGGCGGCGGACCGGCCAATCGGGCGATCCTGGCGCAACCGCCCGAGTCGGTGCGCGGTCGAATCAAGGTGACGGAGCAGGGCGAAGTCGTGAGCGGGCGTTATTCCAACCCTGCTATCGCGCATCGTCACCTGGAGCAACTGGTCAATGCCGTGCTGCTTTCCAGCGGCAAACGCCCCCGCTTCGAGCATGAAGCTGAGTGGGCGGAAGTGGTCGACGCCTTGAGCGCTATCTCGTACACGAAGTATCGCAGTCTGGTCGACCAACCGGAGTTCATCACCTACTTCCATCAGGCTACACCCATCGACCAGATCGGTGCGCTCAATATTGGCTCGCGCCCCGCTCGCCGTGGTACAACGGCTGGGATCAGTGATCTACGGGCCATTCCCTGGGTCTTTGCGTGGACTCAGTCGCGGGTAAACCTGCCGAGTTGGTATGGCGTGGGCAGTGCGTTGGAGGAATGGCTGGGCGACGACACCGATGGCACCCGCATGGAAGAATTGCGCACGATTTACACAGAGTGGCCCTTCTTCCGCACAGTGATCGACAACGTGCAGCTTGGGCTGGCCAAGGCCGATATCGAAATTGCGTTGCTCTACGCCCAATTGACCGACCCCGTGACGCGTGCGGCCATCTTCAACGACATCGAGGATGAGTATTACCGGACCGAGCGTATGCTGCTCGCGCTATTGGAGGCGGAGCAATTGCTGGAAAACGATGACTGGCTGCGCCGCAGCATCAAGGTGCGCAACCCATACGTCGATCCGCTCAATTTCATTCAGGTCGCCCTGCTCGACGTACTGCGCAAGGATCCGGCCCCTGACGACGTGGACGAGATGAATCGTGGCGTTCTGCTCAGCGTTAACGGCGTTGCCGCCGGCCTGCAGAACACGGGATAAGGCGAGGCGCACGCAGACCCAGTCGTTCACGATTTGCCATTCCGTTCATGTCGGGCGCGCAAAGCGCCAGGACCGGAGGAATGAGGAATCTCAGCTTCGCATAGTCGAGATTCCCCGTCGCTTCGCTCTTTCAGCATGACAGGTGCTCTGAAATCGTGACTTGCTGAAACTGGGTTGAGTTGCTAGAGATGAAAAGAGCTGCGTCAACCCGCCAACAGGCGAGGGCGCAGCTCTTTTGCTGCCGCAGATGATGGAGAAACGCTAACCTGAGAGCACCAACGCTACTCGTAGACCCCCGGATTGACGCAAGTCGGCAAGCGCTCGCCCTTCAGGCCGGCGATCAGGTTCTCAGCGGCCATGATTGACATCTTTTCGCGCGTGACCTTGCTGGCGCTGGCGATGTGGGGCACGATGATCAGGTTGTCGAGTTCGAGCAGAGGCGAGTCCATGGGAATCGGTTCCGGCGTGGTCACATCCAGGGCGGCTGCGAAGATTTCGCCGTCCTTCAGCGCATCATAGAGCGCATTCATGTCGACTACGGGGCCGCGCGAGGTGTTGACAAGTACTGCTTCGGACTTCATCTTGGCGAAGGCTTCGGCGTTCATCATGCCCGTCGTCTCCGGCAACAGGGGCGTATGCAGCGACACAAAATCCGACTCACGCAGCAGCGTGTCCAGATCGACCGACTCGGCATCCAACTCAGGATTGGGCGACGCCACGGGATCGAAGTAGATCACGCGCATGTCAAAGCCGGATGCACGCTTTGCCATGGCCTGGCCAATGCGTCCAAAGCCGACGATACCCAGGGTAGAGCCGGCGAAATCGGAGCCGAGCAGCAGGGACGGGCCCCACGTCTTCCACCTGCCGTCTTTGACATAGCGTTCGCCTTCAACGATGCGGCGCCCGGCAGCCATGAGCAGCGCCCAGGCGAAGTCCGCCGTGGCGTCGGTGAGAATGCCGGGCGTGTTGCCCACCGGAATGCCGCGCGCGGTGCAGTCGGGCACAACAATGTTGTCGAAGCCCACGGCATGGTTGCTCACAACCTTGAGCTGAGGCCCGGCCGCCTCGAGCAATTCAGCATCGACCAAATCTGTAAGTAGACATAATAATCCGTCGATTCCCTGGACGCGGGCCAGCATTGTTTCCCTTGAAGGCGGCAGTTCGTCGGTCCACAGATCCACATCGCAGAAATCCTGGACCATCTGTAGTCCCGTTTCCGGGATGATGCGGGTGACAAAGACCTTAGGTTTGGACATGGTTCTTCTCTAACTCCTTGGCGGTTCGTGGGTTACAACGACAGCCCACTTCGATATCGAATGATATGACACGGTTGACTCGCTATAGTAGTTAATGAGCAAGCCCTCGTACGAGTGGATTTGCGCGGCGATGACCATTTCCTTCAGGCCATGCCAAGATATTGGCTATCCGACCTTCCTGGAAGCTGTACTCAGGAAGGCATATCGACGAGAGAGCTTCCAGGAAGGTGCAGGGTACAGTTATTTGTCTGGACTAGCCTTATTTCCTGCTCATCGAGAGACTCGTCTGCACTATTGTACTGTCTTGACGGTCGAGTCGCCAGTCTATTTGCTTCGCTGCGCCTTTTTCGTTCCATGCAGGCGTTGGCGTAAACGGGCGTGCGTCGAACTTGCGCCGGTGCGCCAATACCTCGTGCGCCGCACGCATGATATGTGGATAGGTCAGCCCATACTTCTCGATGACTTCCATATAGGGGCCTGACTCGGCAAAAGTGTCGCGCACGCCGATGCGGCGCATGGGGATGGGGTAATTCTCCACCAACACCTCTGCCACGGCGCTGCCGAGCCCGCCAAAGATGACGTTGTTCTCCGCCGTTACAATGGCCCCTGTTTCGCGGGCAGCCTTGAGCACCGCCTCAACGTCCAGCGGCTTGACGCAGTGACAGTCGATTACCCGCACATCGAGCCCTTCATCCGCCAGCAATTCAGCCGCAACCAAGGCGTGGGCAACCAGATCACGATTGGCAATGATGGTTAGATCACTGCCATCGCGCACGGTCACCGATTTGCCGATTTCGAAGGGGAAATCGTCGGTGTACAGGACGGAATCGGATCGCGAGAGCCAGGTAGACCGGTCCATCCCAGCTGCGCACCCTCTCCAGCTCACCGAATCGCCGGTGCGATCACTGTTGAGTTGCCAGCCACGCATGATCCAGGTCTTCCTGGCCTGGTGGGTGACGCCATCAGCGCGTGATGCCCGTGTGCCGCGATCTTTACGTTGACGGGGTAGTGATGCTGTCCACCTGTCAGCCCCATGCTGGCAAAGACGGCATAGGTGGGCGCGAATGGAATCGGCCCGTGGTGCCATGCGCATCATGTTCTGTTCGGCGATGCCGAAGTTGAATGAGCGTTCGGGAAAGCGCTCGCGGAAATCGGTCGTCTTGATCGACTTGGCGACGTCGGCATCGAGAACGACGACGTTGGGATCTGCCTCGCCCACATCGATGATCGCCCTGGCGTAAGCAAAGCGGGTCGCCTCGCCCTTGGCGGTCGCAAAAAAATCTTCATCGCCCAGCTTTTCCAAAACTTCCGGACGCAGATAGTGGTATCGTGCCTCATTCATGCGGCCACCTCCTCAAGGACGGAATTGATCTCTTTCATCGCCTGGTCCATCTGGGTTGCGTTGGGCGCCTTGCCGTGCCAGGCCGGTTCGTCTTCCATGAACGAGACGCCTTTGCCCTTTATCGTATGCGCCACGACGATGGTCGGGACGCCTTTCACGGTGAGCGCCTCTTCCAGCGCGCCAACGACCTGCTCCATGTCATGGCCGTTGATCTCGATGATGTTCCAGCCGAATGCGCGCCACTTGGCGACGATGTCACCCAGAGGCATGGTGGCATCGACGAAGTCATCGTTCTGAATGCCGTTGAGGTCGAGCACCGCGGTCAGATTGTCCAGCTTCCACTTGGCCCCGGCCATGGCAGTCTCCCAGATCGAGCCTTCCTGGCACTCGCCGTCACCGATCAGCACCCAGACGTGATAATCCTTCTTGCGCAGACGACCGCTCAAGGCCATGCCCAGCCCCGCGGCAAAGCCCTGGCCCAGGGAGCCGACGGTCATGTCCACGCCGGGCGTCTTGATCATGTCGGCATGGCCCTGGAGGATGCTGTTGAGCTTGCGCAGCGTCAGCAGTTCCTTCCTGTCATAAAAGCCGCGATTGGCCAGCGCCGCATACCACACCGGGCAGGCATGGCCTTTTGATAAGATGAAGCGATCGCGGTCGTCCCACTTGGGATTTTCCGGATCGAGCCGCATCATGCGGAAGTAGAGCGCGGTCACGATATCGGTTGCCGAGAGCGAACCGCCCGGGTGGCCGGCTTGCGCTTCGTAGATCATCTTCAGAATATCTCCGCGCATCTGCACGGCCATTTGCTTTAGTTCGGCCACGTTCATGCGCTGGGAGACGTCCAGAGGTGTTGTGGTCATCATCAGCACTCCTTGGGTATAGTTCCTCAATTGATTCCGAAAATTGCTGAGTTTTGCTAGACCGCACCCTGTAGCGCCATCAGCGCGTCAATGGCGTCACCTTCGTGCACGATCTTCCGCAGCTCTTCCTGTCCGATCCGGTCGATCAGCCCTTCCGCCCAAACCAGGGTGCGATACGTTGCCGAAAATGATTTGACGGGATCGGTTCGGAAGGGCGCCACGTCGGTGGTCAGCCAGTAGTCGTAGCCGATCTCGCGCAGCACATAGAGCATTTCGACCAGATCCCATACGTTGACTGAACCGGGAATCATGTCCCAGTCCCAGTTGCGATAGTTATCGTTGACGTGCACCAGGAAGAGGCGGTCGGCCTGGGCAAGCAGGGAGACGGCCTGCGCCGAGGTCTCGCCGGTGTAGAGCGCGTGGCCCATGTCCATGGTCACGCCGACATTGGGCAGATCGATTTGCAGACAGGCGGCCAGGCTGGTACCGGCATTGGAGAGAAAAGTCTTGTGGCGCGTTTCGCTCGGCTTGTACTCCAGGCTAACCCGAATCTCGGGCCGATAGGCTGCGGCCGCGCCAATGCCGTCGAGCAGCCAGCGCCAGGCCTGAATGTAGTCACTCTCAAACGCATAGTCGAAGCCGTCGGCCAACGGACACATCGTGATCATGTTGCAGCCGGCCTTGGCGGCAAGATCCATGCCTTGTTGCATGTACGCCACGGCTTCCCGTCGCACGCCGGCGTCGCGACTGGTAAGCGAGCCGCGATGAAATTTGGGCTCGCCCTTCAAGTTGACGTTGACTGTCGAGACCGTCAATCCGTGCTCAGCCATGAGACGCAGCGTCTCATCCTGAGCGAGAAAATCGCCGGGATAGACCATTTCGATGCCCTGAATCCCCTCAATTTGGGCTGCAACAGCGATCTTTTCAGCGACAGTACGCTCGACGCCGTAGGAGCTAAATCGATCATTTAGTTTCCCCAGAAAACCGAGGATGACAGCGTAATTCCAGTTGGTCATGAGTTGTTCCTTATTTGTCGAGTCGATGGGGAGAGGCATGCCTGTCCCGTTTGGGTTAACCCTTGACGGCGCCGGCCGTCATTCCTTTAACATAGTATTCGAGGAAGAAAGAATAGAAGATCGCGATCGGTATCGAGCCTAACATTGCGGCTGCCATCAACGAGCCCCAGAAATAGACGTCTCCCAGCACCAGTTGACTCACCACACCGGTGGGGATGGTCTTGACGCTATTGGATTGTGCCAGCGTCAAGGCGTAGATGAATTCATTCCACGACATCGTGAAGGCAAAGAGGCCGGCGGAGACGATGCCGGGCAGGCTGATGGGGAGCACAATGGAGCGAAAGGCGCGGAAACGCGTACAGCCGTCCACCATGGCACATTCTTCCAACTCCCGAGGGATGCCGCGGAAATAACCCATAAGCAGCCAGGTGCAGAAGGGAATCAAGAAACTTGGATAGGTGAGCATAAGTGCAATCGGCTTGTCGAAGAGCCCCAGATTACGGACGACGTAGGCCAGCGGCAGAAAGAGCAGCGCCCGTGGAATCAAATAAGAGACGAAAATCGTCACGCCAATGGCCTGCGCGCCCCGGAATCTGAGCCGGGCCAGTGCGTAAGCTGCCATCGTCCCGACCGTGAGCGAGACGGCTGTCGCCACGATTGCGACCAGCAGGCTGTTCTTCAACCAGACCAGGAAGGGCGTATTCTGTAGCAGGTAGCCGTAATGTTCTAGGGTCGGCTGCTTGACGATCAAGGGAAATTGGGCCAGGTTGTAGATCTCTGCATTGGGCTTGATGGAGGTAATAAACATCCAGTAAAACGGAAAGAGCATGATGAAGAGAAAGAACGCCAGCCCGCCGTAGACGCCGGCTTGTCGCACGGTCTTCTGAAAGCGTTTGCTTGCTGTAAAGGCCATGGGATTCTCCTTACCGATCGCTTTGCAGATAGCGGAACTGAAGCACGACGGCCAACGCCAGTACCGGGAAGATGAAGAGCGATATGGCAGCACCCTCGCCCAGTTGGCCGCTGATGATTGCGACCTGATGCGTAAGCGTCGAAATCAGATGTGTGCTGTTGACGGGGCCGCCGCGGGTCAACACGTAGACGATCTCGAAATCCGCCACCGTCTGGACGATCGAGAAGAGCGTCACGACGGCGATTACCGGCATGAGCATGGGCACGGTTATTTTCCAGAAGCGCGACCAGGCATTGGCGCCGTCAATCTCGGCCGCTTCATAGAGGTCGCCGGGAATCGTTTGCATTCCGGCCAACAATGAAATGCCGAAGAAAGGAATGCCGCGCCAGATGTTCACAATCTGCACTGAAAGCATGGCGGTGGCAGGCATACCGAGCCAAATGATGCGGTCGTCGATGATCCCCAAGTCCATGAGCAGCCGATTGATCACGCTGTATTGGGAGTCAAACATCCACAGCCAGCCCAGCGCGCTGAGGGAGGTCGGTACAATCCACGGCAGGAGCATGGCGCCGCGTAAGATGTTTTTGAAGTGGGTGATCTGGTCGAGCACCAAGGCCATCAGCATGCCGAGGACGAGCTTGAAAAAGACCGAGACGACCGCATAGTTGAAGGTGTTGACGACTGTTTTGCGAAAGATGCTGTCATTGATTAAGTTGACATAATTTTCCAGGCCGATAAAGTTCCCCGTGTCCGAGCGCGCAATCAGCGTATCGGTTAAGGAGAGCCAAATGGACGTCACAAAGGGGTAGGCGATCAGCGTGAGCAGCAGCAGGGCTGCGGGCGCCACCATGACGAGCCCGAGCGTGTTGTCGCTGTCCAGCCAACTCGTGAAAGATCGGCTTGATTTGGTTGGTTTTTCTGTTGTGGTCGTCATCGAGACCTGCATAGAACCCTCCGGCGAGTCGGTTGGACGGGCGGGCGACCCAAGTCAGGTCGGCCCCGCCCGTCAGCCAAGAACAAACCCTAGGCGCCGTAAATGCTCTGCAGTTGCTCCGCAGTCTCGGCAATGACGTCTTCCATCTCCTTCGCACCGGACGCGTAGTTGGCGAACATATCCATTACCAGCCACTTGGCGTAGGCCTCGGTGCCGCCACGGAAGTTCGTGCTTGGGTAGCCGGGGAGATGCGAGTCTTCGGCATAGTTCTTGAACGGTTCGAGCTTCGGATTGGTGTTCCACGGCATGAGCGGTGCGTCCTTGTACTGCCGTAGTGCCGGGAAGATGAAGCTGTAGGCCGGCGCCGCCCATGGACCGAGTTGGCCCTCTTCGTTGAGGAAAGTGAGCAGAGCCTTGGCCGCTTCCTGGTTGGGCGAGTAACTGAAGACCGCCTGCGCCATGAATTCAGCATAGGTGCGCCTGCCGGCCGGCCCGCCCGGATACTCAAAGTGATCCATGACATCAGCGAGCCTCACATCTGCGCCGTCGACCTGCACCAGGATGCCCTGGTTGACGGCGTTGGCGTAGATGCTGGCGGCATTGTTGGTCATAGAGATGGCGCCGGCATTGAAGGCGCGATTGTTGGACGCATCGTCGTAAGAGAGAACGTCGGGCGGCATGGCCTCATCGAAGAGCGCCTTCATGAAGGTGAGGGCATCACGCGTCTCCGGTGAGTCGATCGTCACCGTCGTGCCGTCTTCGCCCACATCGGAAGCGCCGTAGGACCAGAGCACGGAGTAGACGAAATCGTTGCCGTCACCGACTGCACGGCCCAACGGGAATGCAATCGGCGGTAGGCCGGCCGTCTTGAGCTCGCGGCCGACTTCGAGGATGCCTTCCCAGGTGTCGGGCACGTCAGTCATGCCGACCTGCGCAGTGATGTCAGGCCGATAGTTGATGGCGTGGGCCGCAAAAAAGCGGGGCAGTCCCATCCACGATTCACCCACCTTGCAGCCTTCCACCGCGGCGTCATACCAGCCGCCATAGCGATCGCCCAAATCGTCGGCCACATCAGTCAGGTCAACCAATTCCTCTGCAAAGAGGTGTGCGGATGCCTGGTTGAGTTCGATGATGTCGGGGCCTGCGCCGGTTTCCGCGGCGGTAGCGGCGATCGTTTGCAGATCGTTCATGGAGACGATATCGACTTCCGTCTCGACGCCATTGGCTTCGCCCCAAGCCTTGATGGTTGCGGACAAGATGTCATTTGATTGGGGAATAAATGAGGCGCGTAGCTTCATGGCCAGCTTTGTGCCGGGTGGGTATGCCGCGCCGCTGGTCGCGCCGCTAGAAGCGGCCGGAGCTGCAGGCGCCGCGGTCGGCGCCACGCAGCCGGCAAGATAGCCTGCCGCGGTCAAGGATGCGCCAGTGAGCGCCGACAGGCGCAGAAATTCACGACGGGAAAACCTGTTTGATGGTGTCTGTTGCATGATTACAACCTCCTCCAAGATGGTTTGTGTTCGTAGCGGATGCGAGAAAAGCTGTGGATAGCAAATCGTTAGACGAACTCATGCGCAGCGTACTGCTTGTAAAGATCGGTGCAGGGCGTCTCCTTTATTGTGGATCGACGGTGTCGAATGGTCTAAATGCTATGGAATGCAGGTGGCAAGCACTAATTGGCGGAAAAGTTCTAGCCACAGGATGAAACGATGGGAGAGCTATCCAGTCGAGTCCTTCTCGCTTGATCCGGCGTACGCAGCCGGACTAGCGTAGGGTTCTGCGCAAGGCGACGATGCATTCATCGCCTACCCGCCGGCTGATGTCGAGCGTGAGTGCGTTGGCGGTCGCGGCATCACGTCGCTCCAGGGCATCCAAAATGTTCGTGTGATCGCTGATGACCGTTTCCGGCGTATACTCGGGCATGGCGCGAAAGCGAATATTCAGCAGCATCTGCGATTGGGCGTGCTGCTCGTGCCACGCCTTGAGCAGGCGCGTGTGCTCGGCCTTGATGCAAATAAACTCGTGAAATTGCATGTCGAGTCGTGCCAGGTCGGCGAAGTTTTGCTCCTCAATCGCATGTTGTTGGCGCACGATCAGACCGCGTAAGTGGGCGATATCATCGTCGATGATGTGCTTGACGGCCCAATCGATCGACATGCATTCCAAGTTGGAGCGCAGGCTGAAGACTTCTTCCACGTCTTGTTCGGTAAAGGTGATGACAAAGCAGCCGCGATTGGGGAAGCGCTCGACAAGCCCTTCCTGCTCAAGCTTGCGCAACGCCTCGCGAATCGGAATACGGCTGACTTCCAGGCCCTTGGCCAGCTCGGATTCATTGAGCCGGGCGCCTAATTCAATCCGCTGCCCGACGATTGCCGCGCGCAGATGCTGGACGATTTCATCTTCGATTGTGCGTTGTTGGATCTTGGGGAACAGGGTATCTAGCATAAGTTGGAAAGCCCTGGCACACTGTATACAATATACTGTAGCGTGTTTATAGTATACAATTAATCAACTGTTTGTCAACCACCTAAATTTTTCGTCAACCCGTTTCCATACCAATTTGGAGTCAATCATGATCAGCCGAGCAGAATATGAGTCCGCCCGAACCGATGCCGCCGCCCTTCTGGGGCAGACCGGTCTTCACATTCGAGAGGGGGAAGTCGCCGCGATGGAGGTGGCCGACTTTGGCCTGAGCGAGCTGGTGCAGAGCGGCGCGCAGATTGTCACGCTGGTAGACACGGCTCAGATTGCCGCCAAGCTGCTCATTCTGCTGCCGGGGCAGACCTTGCCCGAACATCGCCATCCACCGCTGGGTGACTATCCCGGCAAAGAGGAAACGATCCGCTGCGAGTGGGGAGAGTTATTTTTGTACGGACCCGGCGAGGCAACGTCCGACCCGGCCGCCCAGCCGCCCGCACATCGCCTGCATACGTATACAGTCTGGCACGAGTATCTTCTGCATCCTGGCGATCAGCAGTTTTTTGCGCCCAACACGCCTCACTGGTTTCAGGCCGGACCGGCGGGCGCGGTCATTTGGAGTTTCTCGACCAAAGCCACGGATGTGGCCGACATCTTCACCGATCCTGATGTGCGGCGTACAACGGTGATCGAAGATGGGGAGACGGAGCCAAGCACGCGACTCGATGATCAGGACCCGGTCCAGTAATCGATGACGAGTACCTTGTCGAGATGGGGCGAGAGGGTTTCGCCAAACGCTTTGTGGGCCGGGTGGGGCAGGTAGGCGTCACGATCGGCGGCAGTACGAAAGGTGACCAGGAAGCAGTGCGTGTAACCCCGCGCAATATTCTCCACGCTCACATCGGTGCCCCATTCGAAGTCGTGGATTGCCTCGATTTGGTCCGGCAGCGCGGCAAACGCCTGTTCGGCGTTGATGATAGCCTCTGGGGTAGTGCCCGGCTTGAAGCGAAAGAGCACAACATGGCGCAGCAGCCGTTCCGGCGTCTCGTTTGACTCAGTATTTGTTGCAATCGTCATGACCTGGTTCCTTGCTGATTGGTTGTAACACGTCGTTTCTGCATGAATATTTTGCCTTGTGCGCGTCCAATTCTACAATCAGACGAAGTTGACGCAAGACTTTGCCGCTCCTTCGGCTTGAAATTGGCTGCTCCGCTGCATGAGACGCAGTCTCTGCCAACGGACAGCGCGTCATTGAGCGGCGGCGACAACTTGGATCATCCATCGCCCCACACTATAATGGAGCCTGTTTGTTTCATGTTTCCGCAAGCACCCTTTGTGAGGCTGACTTGACTGACACACTCTCTACCGTTGACGGCTTGTTGATCGACGTCGATGGTGTATTGACGCATGGCGAAGAGGTGATACCGGGCGCGACCGAGGCCATTGCGGCCCTCCGCGCCCGTGGGATTCCCTACCGCTTCATGACCAACACCACCATCTACTGTCGCTATACGCTGCTCGAACGCGTTCGGCGCCTCGGCTTTGCGGTTGAACTGGACGAACTCTATACCGCAACCTACGTGGCCGCGAATTATTTGCGTGAGCAAGACGCAAAGACCTATTATCCGCTGCTGTTGCCGGATGCCCAGCTTGAGTTTGAGGGCATTGAGATCGACGAGGAGACGCCCGAGTATGTGGTGGTGGGCGATATTGGCGCCAGCTTTAACTTTGCGCGCCTCAATCGCGCCTTTCGTGCCTTGATGAACGGCGCCACGCTGATTGCGCTCCACCGCAAGCGCCACTGGCGTTCGCCGGACGGTCTCTATCTGGATGCCGGTCCCTTTGTCATGGCGTTGGAGTACGCGGCCAACGCCAACAGCATCGTTGTTGGCAAGCCCAGCGTAGCCTATTTTGAGATGGTGCTAAATGACTTAGAGCTGCCGCCAGGACGGGTGGCCATGATTGGCGATGATATCGAGATTGACGTCAAAGGGGCCAAGGCCATGGGCCTGCAGGGCTGGCTGGTCAAGACGGGACGCTTTCGCCGCGAGGATCTCGGCCGCGGCATCTGGCCCGATCGGACGCTGGAGAGCATTGCGGATCTAATCGAATGACTCAGTGCACGACGTGAGCGCGTGCATCTTTTTCCACAACAAATGAGGATGAATCATGACTGTAACGGTCAAACTCTATGATACAACCCTGCGCGACGGTACGCAGGGCGAAGGCGTTTCCCTTAGCTGTGACGACAAGCTGCGCATTGCCCGCCGCCTGGATGAGTTCGGCATGCAGTACATTGAGGGCGGTTGGCCTGGCTCAAACCCCAAAGATATCGAATTTTTTGACCGCGCGCAGAACGAGTTGGATCTGAAGCAGGCTCGTCTGGCCGCCTTTGGCTCCACGTGCCGACCCAACATCGATCCGGCCGATGACCAGCAGGTGCAATTGCTGATCGACGCCAACACGCCGGTCGTTACCATCTTTGGCAAGTCGTGGGACCTGCACGTGACAGATGTGCTGCGCACCGATTTGGAAGAGAATCTGCGCATGATCCGCGATACGGTCGCCTACCTCAAGTCCCATGGCAAGGAAGTGATCTATGATGGCGAGCATTTCTTCGACGGCTTTTTTGCCAATCCCGAATATGCCCTGGCTACCATGCAGGCCGCCATCGTCGGCGGCGCCGACAGCATTGTCCTTTGCGATACCAACGGCGGCACGCTGCCCTGGCAGGTCGTCGAGGCCACGGAAGCCGTGCGGCGTGAAGTCCTCGGACTGGATGGAGAGCATAGCGTCATGCCGCCGGCGAGCAAGGTAATCCTCGGCATCCATGCCCACAACGACAGCGAAACCGGTGTGGCCAACACGCTTGATGCGGTGCGCGCCGGCTGTACCCACGTGCAGGGGACGATCAACGGCTATGGCGAGCGCTGCGGCAACGCCAATCTGGTCAGCGTGATCCCCGATCTGCAGCTCAAAATGGGCTACGATGTCGTACCGGCAGATAAGCTGAGCCAGCTCTCGGAACTGAGCGGCTTCGTCAGCGAGATGGCCAATCTGAATCCCGACGATCATCAGCCCTTTGTGGGCAATAGCGCGTTCGCACACAAGGGCGGCATGCACGTCAACGCCGTTGAAAAGTTCGTCATGAGCTACCAGCACATCGACCCCGCGCTGGTGGGCAATGAGACGCGCGTCGTCGTCTCCGAGCTGAGCGGTAAGGACAACATTGCGGTCAAGCGCCGCGAATTTGGCCTGGATGGGCTGACGCGCGAAGAAGAGCGCGAGGTGCTCAATCAGATCAAGGAGCTTGAGAACGCCGGCTTCGCTTTCGAGAGCGCAGAAGCCAGCGTAGATCTGATGCTACGCCGTGTGCGGGACAATTATCAGCCTCTGTTTGAGATGATCGATTACACCGCCGGCGTGGAGCATCGGGCCGGTCGCGGCGCGTTTTCCGAAGCGACGATCAAAGTGAAGGTCGGCGACGAAATCTTGCACGAGGTTGCCGAGGGTAACGGGCCCGTCAATGCGTTGAATCTCGCGCTGCGCAAGGCGATTCTCAAATTCTATCCGCGACTGGATCTGGTCCACCTGACGGACTACAAGGTGCGCATTCTCGACAGCCGCAGCGGCACCGCCGCCATCACCCGGGTGCTGATCGACTTCTCCGACGGCATGCGCAACTGGGCGACTGTCGGCGCCAGCACCAACGTCATCGAGGCCAGCTGGATCGCACTGGCCGATTCGGTTGAGTACTTTCTACTGACGGATGGAGAGCGACAAGGTGCGGCCGAGCCGGAACTGCTAGATGCATCGGTGCAATAGCACTGATTGCCGGGGACGCATACTCCCTTGCTCTTAGCCTGACCGCGTGTAGTGGGGGAGCTTGTTTTCTACGCAAACAGCTTGTCGAGCTCTAATTGAAAGCCGGGGAGTAACGCCTCACCTTCGAGGACGTCGCCGGTGCGTAGCACGGTCACGGAGCCATCCAAACGGTAAATGGAGACCGTCTCCGTTTTCGGTTCTACGATCCAGACGAGTTTGCATCCGTGATGCAGCCACGCTTGCACCTTCTCCTGGAGCTCCGCTGCTCGATCTCCCGGTGAAACTACTTCAACGGCGAGATCTGGCGCGCCGGGGAAATAACCTGCCGGCAATTGGGCAGGCAATCGTTCTGCGACAACGAAAGCTGCATCTGGAGCCAACACGGTGTCTGGGTCGCTCTCTAGCTTGAATCCAGTTTCGGCAGCGAAGACTGCACCATGCCGGTTATCATCAACGAAAAGGTAGAGACGGGCGCCAATCCGGCTGGCGATTAGACCGTGTTTGCTCCCGGCGGGGGACATCATCGTGAGCTTGCCTTTCTTGAGCGCGTAGCGATTGTCGCCACGATTCGACAGGATCAGCAATTCATCTGCCGTATAGACTCGCTCAATTATTTCGGAGGGATTTTGTTCGGCATCAACAGGGTCGGCTGGCTGGGTAGAAGTCGCCATCAGACGCCTCCAGACAATTAGCTTGCAACAATTTCTGTTCACGCAATCATAGCACAGCCCTTCGTGCGCATCAATCAAGGAGAGATGATTTCATGTCGGTGACAACAGTAAATGGCCATCAGCTCAACAAATACTCCAGCCAGCTGACCCAGGTGCGTTCTCAGGTCGGCTCCCAGGCCATGCTCTACGGCGCAGGGCTGGACGATGATGACATGCAGAAGGCACAGGTTGGCATCGCCAGCATGGGCTGGGAAGGCAATCCCTGCAACATGCACCTCAACGCGTTGGCCCGCCGCGTCAAGGAGAGCGTGCAGCAGTCCGATCTGGTCGGCCTCATCTTCCACACCATTGGCGTGAGCGACGGCATCTCCATGGGCACGGAAGGTATGAAGGCGTCGCTCGTCTCGCGCGACACGATTGCCGATTCCATCGAGATTGTCATGCGTGCGCAGTGGTACGACGCCAACATCTCCCTGCCCGGCTGCGACAAGAACATGCCCGGCGCGCTCATGGCCATGGCGCGGCTCAATCGCCCCAGCATCATGATCTACGGCGGCACGATCAAGCCCGGCTTCCTTAACGGCAAGAAGCTCGACATCGTTTCGGCATTCGAAGCATACGGCCAATATCTCTCCAAGGAGATTGATGAGGTCGAGCTCAAGGCCGTGCTCAAGAATGCCTGCCCGGGCGCGGGCGCGTGCGGCGGCATGTACACGGCCAACACCATGGCCTCGGCCATCGAAACGCTGGGCATGAGCCTGCCCAATAGCTCTTCCTATCCGGCCGAAAGCCAGGAAAAGCTGGATGAGACGCTCAGCGTGGGCGCGGCCATCCGTCACTTGCTGGAAGAAGACATCAAGCCCAAGGACATCATGACGCGCCAGGCCTTTGAGAACGCGGTGACGGTTGTCATGGCCCTGGGCGGCTCGACCAATGCGGTGCTGCACCTGCTGGCGATTGCCAAAGCCGCCGACGTGCCGCTGACGATCGACGACTTCCAGGAGATCTCCAACCGCGTGCCCTTCATCGCCGATCTCAAGCCGAGCGGCCAATATGTGATGGAAGATCTGCACGAGGTGGGCGGTGTGCCCGCGGTGCAGAAGCTGCTGCTGCGCGAGGGACTGCTCCATGGCGATTGCCTGACCGTTACCGGCAAGACCCTGGCCGAGAATCTGGAAGCCATGCCGGACTTGAGTGAAGGGCAGAAGGTGGTCTTCCCGCTTTCGAACCCGATCAAGAAGACGGGACACCTGAATATTCTCTATGGCAATCTCGCAACGGAAGGGTCGGTTGCCAAGATCACGGGCAAGGAAGGCGAGCGCTTCTCCGGCCCGGCCAAGGTCTTTGATTCGGAAGAGCTCACGCTGGCCGGGTTAGAAGCAGGCAAAGTTGTCGCCGGCGATGTCGTGGTGATCCGCTATGAGGGGCCCAAAGGCGGTCCGGGCATGCGTGAAATGCTCTCCATCACCTCTGCCATCATGGGCGCGGGGCTGGGCAAGAGCGTGGCGCTGATCACCGATGGCCGCTTCTCGGGCGGCACCCACGGCTTTGTCGTCGGCCACATCACGCCCGAGGCGCAGAGCGGCGGCGCGCTGGCCCTGGTGCAAGACGGCGATCTGATCACAATCGATGCCATCGGGAACACGCTCTCTGTGGATTTGAGCGACGATGAGCTGGCTGAGCGCCGCGCTGCTTGGGTCGCGCCGGAGCCGAAGTACACGAAGGGCGTGCTCTACAAGTACATGAAGACCGTCGCCTCAGCTTCGGAAGGTTGCGTAACAGACGCCTAAGCAGTCCGTGAGCGTCTTCAAGAACGAGACAAGGGTAGCTGACGTATCAACGCACACTTGTCTCGTTTTTTATTGCCGGGTGTTGAACTGAAACCACCGGCTATTGTATAATTTCAGTGTGATTAAAACGTTTTTATTTGAGAGTCTGTTGAGAAGGAGATCGCCACAATGCCAATCAAAATCGCCATGATCGGCGCCGGCTCGGTCGGGTTTACGCGCCGCCTGATGTATGACATTCTCTCGGCGCCCGAATTGGCCGATACGCACTTCACGCTGATGGACATCTCCGAACGCAATTTGGAGATGGTCGCCCAACTTTGCCAGCGTGATATTGCCGCCAACGAATTGCCGGCCGTTGTCGACAGTACGACAGACCGCCGGGCCGCGGTCGCCGGCGCAGACTACGTCATCTGCACGATCCGTCAGGGCGGGTTGGAGGCCTTTCAGACCGATATCGATATTCCGCTCAAGTATGGCATCGACCAGTGCGTGGGCGACACGATCTGTGCCGGCGGCATCATGTATGCGCAGCGGGGCATCCCCGAACTGCTCGACATCTGCCGTGACATCCGCGAACTGGCCAAGCCGGGCGCGATTCTGCTCAACTATGCCAATCCCATGGCCATGAACACCTGGGCCTGCAACCTCTATGGCGGCGTGCCCACAATCGGTCTCTGCCACGGCGTCCAGGGCGCGCACTGGCAGATTACGCGCTGTATCGAGCTGTGGGCGAAACAAGAGGGGCTGATCGACGACGCGGCTGAGCTGCATCGAGACGAAGTCGACGTCATTGCCGCCGGCCTCAACCATCAGACCTGGTTCGTCAAGGTAGACTGGCGCGGGCGGGATATGCTGCCCATGCTGCTGGAGCTCTTCGAACAGCATCCGGAGTACTCGCAGACCGAGAAGGTGCGCATCGATGTCTTGCGTCGCTTTGGCTACTATAGCACCGAATCCAACGGCCATCTAAGCGAGTACCTGCCCTGGTATCGCAAGCGACCGGATGAGATCCCCCTGTGGATCGACCTGTCGAGCTGGATCAATGGCGAGACGGGCGGTTACCTGCGCGTCTGTACCGAAGGCCGTAACTGGTTTGAGACCGATTTTCCGCAGTGGCTGGCCGAAGAACCGGCCAAGATTCCCGTTGCCAAGCGCAGTGAAGAGCACGGCTCCTACATCATCGAAGCGCTGGAGACGGGGCGCGTCTATCGCGGTCACTTCAACGTGATCAACGACGGCCAGATCACGAACCTCATGGATGGCTGCGTGATCGAGATTCCCGGCTATGTCGACCGGACGGGGATCCACATGCCGGTCGTGGGCGACCTGCCCCTGGCCTGTGCTGCAACCTGTTCCGCCAGCGCCTACGTGCAAAAGATGGCCATGGAGGCGGCTGTCCACGGTGATGTGATGCTGCTCAAGCAGGCGATGCTGCACGATCCACTGGTTGCCGCTGTCTGCAATCCGGAAGAGGTCTGGCAGATGACCGATGAGATGCTCGTTGCCCAAGCCCAGTGGTTGCCGCAATACGCCGCTGAGATCGACGCCGCAGCCGCTCGTCTGGCGGAAGCCGAGGCCAACGGCACCCGTGTTGCCACCCGCGACTACGCCGGGGCCGCCCGGCTCCACACGCGCACGGTGGACGAGATGGCCGCGGATGCAGAAGAGGCCCGCGCAAATGCCGACGCTGCCGACAAGGGCAACATGACCGAATCATCCTGGAAGAAGCTACGCATGGAGACCAAACAATCGTGACCACAATCGACATCCGTGACGCCAAATTCTATATTGACGGCGCCCCAACCTATGCCGGACGCACTTTTCGCGGCTACGAGATTGAGGGCCTGCTGCTCAATACGCGTATGGTGCAGGCGACTTTTGACGACCTCAACCCCGTCACACGCGCCCGCTGGGCCTATCCTGATACAGGCGTCTGGGACGCAGCGCGCAACGTCGAGGAATTCCTCGCCGCGCTGCCGACCTATCGAGATCACGGCGTGCTTGCCGTCACCGTCAACTTTCAGGGCGGCAGCCCCGAGGGCTATAGCAAAGACCAGCCCTGGGAGGTCAGTGCCTTTGAACCCGACGGCGCGCCGCGGCCCGCCTACTTCGACCGCATGGCGCGCATTCTCAATCGGCTGGATGAGTTGGGAATGATTGCCATCGTTGGTCTCTTCTACTTCGGCCAGGACGAGCGCTTAGCGGACGAGGTTGCCGTGGTCCGGGCGGTGGATGAGACGGTGACCTGGCTGCTTGAGGGCGGCTGGACGAATGTGCTCCTCGAGGTCAACAACGAGTGCGACGTGCCGCACTATGAGCACTCGATTCTCCAGCCCCAGCGCGTCCATGAACTGATTGCACGAGTCGCTCAGACGACCGTCAATGACCGGCGTCTGCTGGTTGGCGCCAGCTATGGCGGTGGTTCGATTCCCTCAGATGCTGTGGTGGTCGCGTCCGATTTCGTTTTGATTCACGGCAATGGCGTCGAAGACCCGGCGCGCATCGCGGCCATGGTCGACGAAGTCCGCGACCTGCCCAGCTACCGGCCCATGCCGATTCTCTTCAATGAGGACGATCACTTCAAGTTTGATGAGCCCATGAACAACTTCATGGCCGCGCTTTCCCGCGGTGCATCCTGGGGCTTCTTTGATCCGGGTGAGAGCAACTATCGTGACGGCTATCAATGCCCGCCCGTGAACTGGGGCCTCAACACCGCGCGCAAGCAGGCATTCTTTGCGCTTGCGCGCGAAGTCGCCGGGTCATCCGTGTAGGCGCAGGCTGAGCCTGTCGAAGCCGTAGCCGGTTCTGCCCCGCCAGTCTGGAATCCTCCGATTTCTGCTGAAGCTTGGTTGTTTTAGGAACCGATAGTTCGTCCGCCTTTGCCTTCGACAAGCTCAGGCGACGGCTATTCGCTTGCCCCATTGCGCTGCGCAACCTCCGCGCGCACGGCTGGCGCAACCACCGTCCCGTATAGCTCGATGGCATGCATCATCTCCCGGTGTGGAATGGCGCTGCTGCCCATGTACAGCATGAAGCGCTGGTGGGCAAAGAGCTCGTGCTGAAAGAGGATCTTCTCAATGATTTCATCCGGCGTGCCGACGAAGTCGGAGCCACGCAGGACGCGCTGCTGCTCCAACTGCTGCTGTGTCCGCGGCGGCCAACCACGCTCTTTCCCGATCTTGTTCATCATCGCAGTCGCTGCGGGGTAGTAGGCGTCGACCGCAGTCTGGCCGCTGTCGGCGATGAAGCCGTGGGAGTTGACGCTGAGCGGAATATTGGCCGGATCATGGCCGCTCTCGGTCGATGCCTGCCGGTAGAGCTTGAAGAAGGGCGCAAATTGCTCGGGCATCCCGCCGATGATGGCCACGGCCATGGGCAGGCCGAGTGAAGCCGCACGCAGCACCGATTCCGGCGTACCGCCCACGGCCACCCAGATGGGCAACTCCGCCTGCACCGGTCGCGGATAGATGCTGCGATTGTCGAGCGGCGCGCGGAAGTCGCCTTGCCACGTTATGGTCTCCTGCTCGCGTAGCTTGACCAGGAGGCGCAGCTTTTCATCAAAGAGTCCATGATAATCGTTGAGATCATAGCCAAAGAGGGGAAAAGACTCGATGAAAGAACCGCGTCCGGCAATGATCTCGGCGCGTCCGTTGGAGAGCAAATCGAGCGTGGCAAAATCTTGGAAGACACGCACCGGGTCGTCCGAACTGAGCACCGTCACCGCGGTCGAGAGGCGGATCTGATCCGTCCGTGCGGCGGCTGCGCCCAAAATAACCGCTGGAGCCGATGCCAGATATTCCTGACGGTGATGCTCCCCGATTGCGAAAACGTCGAGTCCGGTCTGATCTGCCAACTCCATGCGCTCCAGGAGATTGCTCATGATTTCGACCGGGTCCCGCCGTGGATTCGGTGTTGCGAATCCGCCGTTATCGACAAAATCAAAGAGGCCGAGTTCAAAGCGACGGCCGTCGTTGGGTACGCTTGCGGTCATACTTGGTTTCCTTTCCTGGGAACAGCTTTGCGAACACGGGCCGGCTGCGCATCGCTACGCGGTGCAGGACGGCCTTACGTCTCTCATTGATGCTTGTTGGCAGCGAGGATAGCGGCGAGGGTCTGCTCTATGTCTGCTTGTGATGTCGCCCATGAACTGACGCTGATGCGCATGGCCCGGCGTCCGCGCCAGACCGTCCCCCCACACCAGCAGACGCCGCCCGCCTGGACTGCGTCAATCGTATGTGCCGTGCGGTCATCGTCGCCGAAGGCGACGACGATCTGGTTCAGCACGACCTCGTTGAGAACTTCGACGCCCGCTGCGGTTAGTTGATCCGCCAGCCAGCGCGCCTGCCGGCAGTTGCGTTCGATCAGCTCGGCAATGCCCGTGCGGCCCAGCGCTTTGATTGCCGCCCAGACCTCTATGGCTCGCGCCCGGCGTGATCCTTCCGGCGACAGGCCGATGGCATCCTGGCGCTCGCCTTGCAGTAGGTAGGATCCACTGACCGACATGGCATGGCGCAGCGATGCGGGTGAACGTACAAAGGCAGCGCCACAATCATACGGTACGTTGAGCCACTTGTGCGCGTCCGTGGCCCAGGAGTCCGCGTGCTCATACCCATCGGCCAGTGGCGCAAGCGCCGGCGCGGCCTTGGCCCAAAGCCCGAACGCGCCGTCGACATGCACCCAGGCCCCCTGCGCATGGGCCTGGGGAATCAGTGCTGCCGCCGGGTCGAACGCGCCCGAGTTGACGTTGCCCGCCTGCAGACAGACGATGGCCGGCCCTGTCAGGTCCGGCAGTCCATCTGCCCGCATGCGGCCCTGTTCATCGACGGGCACGCGTATCACTCTATCCCGGCCCAGGCCAAGCATGGCCAGATCCTTCAGAATCGTGGCATGCACTTCCTCGCCGACAACGACTGCGATTTCGGGGGCGCCAAAGAGTCCCTGGCTGTCGACGTCCCAGCCGACGCGCTGCAAGACCTCGTGGCGCGCGGCCGCCAGGCAGGTGAAATTGGCCATGGTGGCCCCTGTGACAAACGCACTGTCGGCGCCAGCCGGAAGTCCAAGTAGTTCTTTGAGCCAGCCAAGCGCACGCTCCTCAAAGAGCGCCGCTGCGGGCGAGCTGACGAAGCCAAAGCTGTTCTGGTCCCAAGCGCCGGCCAGCCAGTGTGCCGCTACGCTCGCCGGCAGCGCACCGCCGGTCACAAAGCCAAAGTAACGCCCGCCGGCGCTTGCCACCGTCGCTGGTGAACCGAACTCATCGAGGAAGGCAAGCACTTCGGCAGCGTCGCTTGGGGCGGCAGGCAGAGGGGTTGTCAATGCCTCCTCCAGACGACGGATATCCGCCTCGCGTGGAAAGACCGGCCGCGCATCCAGGGTTTCCAAATAGCGGGCGCCGCGGTCGGCGGCGTCCATGAGCAGGCTGCGTGGGGCATGGTCGGGCATGGGCTGATCTCCTCGTCTGTCGTGGCAGGGTTCTGGCACCCTTTGGCATTGACTGCAAGCGTAACGGCGTTTGTCACCAGCGCCAAACCGGAAATCAGCCACTGATAATGGAGAATGCTTACTCGAAAATGGTGAATTGTTAATGGGTCGGTTTCCCTGATTAACAATTATTCATTGTCCATTTTCAATTAACCATTGCCCCGAATCGTTTCCACGTAACGTGCTCACCAAGCGGGCGGGCGGTTACTTGCCGGGAACAAGTGGCCAACGACGAGGCGCTACGCTGTAGTAGCCCCAAGCGTCTTGTCTAGCCGGCAACGTAGCCAGATCGTTCTCACACAAAGGAGGCGGAACTATGGCAGTCATCACAGTTTCACGTGAAATTGGCAGCGGCGGTGATGAAGCGGCGCGCGAAGCGGCTCAGCAATTGGGCTACGCGTTCGTCGACAAACAGTTCATCGAGCAGGTTCTCGGCCAGTATGGCTTTATCGAGTTTGATCAGGCATATGACTCCCTACCCGGCTTCTGGGAGAAATTCGACGCACAGAAAGAGCAGCGACGCACCGACATGACAAAGCTGCTCAACCAGGCAATCCTGGCCCTGGCGCAGCGTGACAACGTCGTGATCTTGGGGCGCAGCGGATATGTCGTGCTCCACGGCCTGGCCGATGTGCTCAACGTGCGCATGGTGGCCCCGGAGGCTTTACGTGTCGCACGCGTCGCCCAGCAGCGTGAGCTGAGTCAAGCCGAGGCGGCTGCCAAGGTTGCGCAGGTCGACCGGGTGCGTGCGAGCTTTGTAGAAGAGTTCTACCGCGACGAGCCGCAGGATGCGCCTGCCTTTGATCTCCTCCTGAATACGGGTAAGATTCCGATTGAACTGGCTGCGGAGTGGATCGTAGCCGCTGCCCGTACCTTGGATGTCGCCGACCTCAGTGGCGAATCCACAGTTGCCACCGTCAAGGTCGACCGCGTCATGGTGTCGGCTGTGGCTCAGGAAATGGCCGACGCAAGGGCCTGATTGGAGCAAATCGCATGACGCAAGACGCAGCCGCTGACGCACTGACCGTTGGGCTGGCTCAGATCGCGCCCGTCTGGCTGGACCGGGCCCGCACCCTCGATAAGATGATCGGCCAGGTGCACGACGCCGCCGACCAGGGGTGCCATCTCGTCGCGTTTGGGGAGGCGCTTCTGCCCGGCTACCCCTTCTGGATCGAGCGGACTGACGGCGCGCGGTTCAATTCACCCCTGCAGAAGGAGATCCACGCCCACTACCTGGATCAGGCCGTTCAAATCGAAGCGGGCCAGCTTGATTCGCTCTGCACAGTGGCTGCGGCGCGCGATATCGCTGTCATTGCCGGCATCATCGAGCGACCTGCGGACCGGGGCGGCCACAGCGTCTACGCCAGCCTTGTCTATATTGGCCCGGATGGCGTCATTCAGTCTGTGCATCGCAAGCTCACGCCCACCTATGAGGAGCGCCTCACCTGGTCGCCGGGCGATGGCCATGGACTGCGCGTGCATCGTCTGGGGGCGTTTACGGTGGGTGGGCTCAACTGTTGGGAGAATTGGATGCCGCTGGCGCGGGCTGCGCTTTATGGGCAAGGTGAAGATCTGCATATTGCCATCTGGCCGGGCAGCCGCCGTAATACCGAGGAGATTACCCGTTTCATCGCCCAGGAAGCGCGAAGCTATGTGCTGTCCGTCTCTGGCCTGATGCGGCGAGAAGATTTTCCACGTGATACGCCCCACGTTGATGCCATACTGGCCGGCAGCGAGGCCATATTGGCCGACGGCGGTAGCTGCATCGCCGGTCCGGACGGACAGTGGATTGTCGAGCCGGTTGTGGGCAGGGAGCAATTGATCGTGGCCACGCTGAACCATACCCGTGTCCGCCAGGAGCGCCAAAACTTCGACCCCGTCGGCCACTACTCGCGCCCTGACGTCACGCGGCTGACCGTCAATCGGCAGCGCCAGAGCACGGTCCAGTTCGAGGCGTGACCACGTGCCGGGGCAAAAACATGTTTGACGGCAGTTGACGTCGCACGGTCACCTCCTCAATCCTGGGCGAAGGGTGCGGACGGCCACAGAATCTTTTGAATTGATCGGCCTTTATCCGCTCGATCCGCGCCAATCCGCGGTCCATTCCATTGCTCTCCAACTCGCACTGGCTGCAGCCTGTTTGCGTCTTCGCCCAATAGCGGTATGATGCAGGCTCTGGTTCGAACCGCGCGCGGTTGTGCGTGCACCACACGATAGAAGAGGCGAGAACATGGCAAAGTACGTCGGCATTCTCACGGCGGGCGGCGATAGCCCCGGCCTCAACGCCGCAATCCGTGGCGTGGTCAAGGCCGCGATTGGTGAATACGGCATGGAAGTAATTGGCTTCCGTGACGGCTTTCGCGGTCTCATGCAGGACCGCACAATCCGGCTGCGCTTGCCCGCGGTTTCGGGCATTCTGACCAGCGGCGGCACGATTCTGGGCACGAGTCGGGATAAGCCGCACAAGATGCCGATTGGCGGCCAGATGATGGACATGACCGACGTTATGGTCGACACCTATCAGCGGCACAATCTGGACGCGCTGGTCTGTCTCGGGGGCGGTGGTACGCAGAAGAATGCCTACCGGCTGGCACAAAAAGGGCTTAACATTATCACGCTGCCCAAGACGATTGATAATGACGTCTGGGGCACAGATATGACCTTCGGCTTCGACACGGCCACGGGCATTGCCACCGAGGCCATCGACCGCCTGCACAGCACAGCGCACAGTCATCATCGGATCATCGTCGTCGAGGTGATGGGCCACAATGCCGGTTGGCTGGTGTTAGGATCCGGCATTGCCGGTGGGGCCGATGTCATCCTCATGCCGGAGATCCCCTATTCCATGGAGGTTGTTGCCGAAAAGATCCGTCGCCGTCAGCAGCGGGGCAGCGGCTTTAGCATCGTCGCCGTCTCCGAAGGCGCGCTCTCCATCGCTGACGCCGAAGCGCTTGCCAAGGCCCGCGCCCGCCTGGAAAAGGCCGAAAAGGGCAAGGATCGCAAGAAGGCAAAGGCCGAGCTCAAGGCGCTGTCGGGATCCTTCCGCAACCACACGCTGGTTGTCGCTGAACAACTGGAGGCGTTGACCGGTCTGGAAGCACGAGTGACGATCCTCGGTCACCTGCAGCGCGGCGGCACGCCGTCGGCGACGGACCGGATCCTGGCGACGCGGCTGGGCACGCGCTGCGCGCATCTCATCGAAGAGGAATGCTACGGCGTGATGGTGGCCTCGCGGGGCGAAAAGACTGCGCCCATCCCGCTAGAGGAGATCGTCGGCAAGCGCAAGTTGGTGCCGCTGAATCATTCGTGGGTCTACTCCGCACGCGATATTGGGGTCTGTTTGGGAGACGAGTAGCTGACTTCATGGCTGGTGCAACCTGGCTGACGGGTGCCTCTGCCTTGACGGGGAACCCTTGAAGGGCGTTCTGGCGTTGCATGACCCATGCAACTATTTCGTGATTCACGCCCGAAACCATTAGCAATCGCACTGACGCTTGTCGCTAGTGCTCTCATCATCGTCACGCTAACGGCCGGCGCACGTACGCTCTCCAACCTGCGTGCGCCGGCTCTTGACGTTGTTGTAACGCCTGCGGCCTTGGCGGCAGCTGCTGCGTCAGTGCCTATGCCAGCGCCTCCTTCCACAGTGGTGGAGCCATCGGAGCCAGTCCTGCCAACGGCTTTGCCCACGTCAACAGCAATGCCGACGCCTACGTCAATACCCCCACCAACGCCAGCGTTCTCACCCATGCTGCCAGCGGTCGCGCTCGACGGCATCACCCATGCCTGGCAGACCTGGAACAACTGTGGCCCGGCTACCCTCTCCATGCTGCTTAGCGCCTATGGCAGCACGTTGGACCAGGCAATCATCGGCGCTGCGCTGCGCGGGCATGAGGATGACAAAAACGTCGGGCCCGATGAGTTGGCGGCCTATGCGCAAGCGCAGGGCTTTCAGGCTGAGGTCCGCGTCGGGGGCACCGCGAACTTGCTACGACTGCTGCTCAGCAATGGCCTGCCGGTCCTGGTAGAAACCTGGCATGAAGACGAGCCGGGCGATGGTCTGGGCCACTACCGCTTGCTCACGGGCTATAACGATGCTGAAGGCTACTGGCTAGCCTACGATTCGTACGATGCGGCCAATCTTGTGGCACCGGATGGACCCTATCGCGGCATTCGCCTGCCCTATGCAGAATTCGATGACGACTGGCGCGTCTTTAACCGCACCCACTTGCTCATCCATCCGCCTGATCGTGCCGAGGCTGTGGCGGCGATAATGCAGGATGAAGGCACAGGCACAGCCATGTGGCAGGCTGCTCTGGCAACCGCCAACGCAGAGACGGCGGCCAATCCAGACGATGCGTTTGCCTGGTTCAACACCGGCACCAATCTGGTCGCGCTCGGTGACGACGCCGGGGCCGCGGCTGCGTTCGACCGGGCCCTGGCGCTGGGTTTGCCCTGGCGCATGCTCTGGTACCAATTTGGCCCCTTTGAAGCCTTCCACGCCCAGGGACGCTACGCCGAGACGCTGGCCCTGGCCGAGAAGACGATCGCTTCGGGCGCCGATATCGAGGAATTGCACTACTGGCGCGGCATGGCGCTGGCCGCCCAGGGCGCCACGGCCGAAGCGACGGCGGCCGCGGCGCAGGCGTCTAGCCGCAGCAGCAATTAGTCAATTGTCGATCGACAATGGGCAATGGGCGCGAAGGAGTGTTGATCTGGTGAATAGCAACGACTTGCTTGTCGACTACCGCGACCGCGCCGATTTTCCGGCCATCGCCCAGCAGACCGCGGCCTGGGTCAATGCCCATCCCGATGCGACGCCAGCGGATGTGCTTGTTTGGGCCGCCGCTCGGTTTGGCAAACCTGAGGTCGTCAAGATGAACCCGCGCCCTACGCCCTTCGCCCTCTTTGGCGCGCCGGAAACGCAGATTCCCGCCAATGCCATTGAGCAGATGGAGACGGTCATGCGCCTGCCCATGGCCACGGCCGGTGCGCTCATGCCCGACGCGCATCTGGGCTATGCCATGCCCATCGGCGGCGTCGTCAGCCTGGACGGCGCGATCTCGCCATCGTTTGTGGGCTACGACATCTCCTGCATGATGCAGCTGACCCTCTTTGACATCACCCCGGAAGCCTTCATGGCCGAGCGGGCGGCGCTGGCTGAGGCCCTGCGCAGCGTGACCGCTTTTGGCGTTGGCTCCGACTTCAAACCAGGTGCACGTAAGCACGCAGTCATGGACGATCCGCTTTGGCGTGAGATTCGAACGCTTGCCCACCTGCAAAGCAAGGCCCAGCGCCAGCTTGGCTCATCGGGCGGCGGCAATCACTTTGCCGACCTGGTGGTCATGGAGTTTTTGGCCGATTATGAGTCGTATGCCGCCGGCGATGCGGCCGTTGCCCTGCTGACTCACTCGGGCAGTCGCGGCACGGGTCACAACACGGCCGTGCACTACGTCAAGGCCGCCCAGCGCATGACCCGGCACATCGCCAAGGGCGTACCAAAAGGCTACGAATGGCTGCCGCTGGACTCGGAAGCGGGCCAGGAGTATCTGGCCGCCATGACGCTTATGGGCCGCTATGCTCGGGCCAACCACGACTTGATCCACGCCCACTTTGGCGTCGCCGCAGGGCTTGAGCCGCTGCACCGGGTCTGGAATCGCCACAATTACGCCTGGGTGGACGAGGCCGGCATGGTCATTCATCGCAAAGGCGCCACACCGGCCGCTGCAGGGCAAATGGGCATCATTCCCGGCTCCAGCGGCACCCCTTCTTATCTCGTGCGTGGGCTGGGCAACTCGGCCAGTCTCCATTCCTCGTCTCATGGCGCGGGACGCTTTTTCTCACGCAAGGAGGCCAAGCGCCGCCATGATCAGGGCGCGTTCGTACGTCACATGGTGAAACAGGACGTCCTTTACTTTGGCCTGGAAGCGGACGAGACCTTCATGGCCTACAAGGACATCGACATGGTCATGCGTTTGCAGGATGGCGTGCTCGTCGAACCAATTGCGCGCATGCTGCCCAAGGTCGTGATCATGGGTGGGAAGAGCGATGATGGGGATTAGGCTGTGGAATCTGTGCTTCGACAGCCGCGCGCCAGGCGCATAGCAGCCTATGCAGTTCTGCCGCCTTCGTGGGCTCCCTCTCGGCCAGATTGACACGCTCACTGATGTCATCGCGCAAATTGTAAAGCTCGAGCCGGCCATCTTCGAAGAACTCGATCAGCTTGTAGTCGCCGTCGCGTACGGATGAGCCGGGCGTGCCGCCCTGGTTGCCGTAGTGGGGATAGTGCCAAAAGATCGGACCGCGCGCGGCATTGGCTGTGCCGGTAAGCGCATCGTAGAAGCTGACGCCGTCCACGTGCTGCGCCGGCATGGGCGACAGACCGGCGGCATTGAGCAGGGTGGGGAAGAAGTCGGAGCTGGTCACCGGTTGCGTGCAGACGCTGCCTGACTCCACAACGCCAGGCCAGGCGACCAGCAGCGGCTCGCGCGTGCCGCCTTCGTACATCCAGCCTTTGCCCTCGGCCAGCGGCGCATTGCAGGTGGGCGAGCCCTCGGACGTGGCCAAGCCGCCATTGTCCGACGTGAAGATGACCAGCGTGTTCTCCATTTCACCCGCCGCCTCAATCGCAGCGAGGAGACGCCCGATATTCTCATCCAGGCTCTCAATCATGGCCGCGTAGACGGGATCGGACTGGAGCAAGCGGCGGCGAATGCGCAGGTTGCGCTTGTGGTCAGCGGGAAAGGGTTCGCCCTCTGCAAAGGGCTCAATCTTGTCCAGGCCCAGCGCCGCGGCCTTGGCCCTGTACTTGGCCACTTTCTCCGGCTTTGCTTCGAGGGGCGTATGGACCAGATAGGGCCAGAAGTTGAGGAAGAAGGGGCGATCGGCGCGGTTTGCAATGAGCGCAATGGCCTCGTCAGTTAACCGGTCGGTCAGCCACTCGCCGTCTGGACCATCCGCCAGCGTGGGGATGCCCCAGGGGCTGAAGTAGCCCTGGAGCGGCATGCCCCCCTCCCAGCCGCCAATGTTGACGTCGAAGCCATGACGGTCAGGATAGAAGTCTGGTCCGCCGAGGTGCCACTTGCCCACATGCCAGGTGGCGTAGCCCGAGGCGCCAAGTGCTGCTGCAATCGTCGTTTCTGATGCAGGCAGTTCGTGGAGGTAGGGCACGTCCACGAGCCGGCCGCGTGCGGGGTGCGCGTCGCCGATCCAGTCGATGTAGTTGGTCACGCCGACCGTCGCCGGATACTTACCCGTCAAGAGGCTGGCGCGGGTTGGCGAGCAGACGGGACAGGCCGCATAGGCGTCGGTGAAGCGCATGCCCCGCGCCGCCAGCCTGTCGATGTTGGGCGTCTCATAGAAGCTACTGCCATAGCAGCTCAGGTCTCTCCACCCCAGATCGTCGACCAGAATCAGCACGATGTTGGGGCGTTGCAGAGGCGTCTCAGACCCCACGTTCGCCCTCCTCGCGCACTGTCCAGAACGCGTCACCCCAGTCGTCGAGTTCCGTGCGCCAGCGGTCCAACTCACTGCTCAATGCTTGCAGCCTTTCGCTGTGGACCGGATTGGCAGCTACGTTGTGCATTTCCCAAGGATCCTGCACGCAGTCGAAGAGCTGGCGAGTCAGGCTGTTGTCAACGGCATACTCGATTAGCTTGTAGCGTTCATCGCGCGCGGCGCGCTGAACGTCCTGATAGGCGAAGAGCAGCACGTCGCGATGGGCGGCGTCGGCATCATCCAGCACCGGCCGCAGGCTGTGGCCCTCCACCGACGGAGGCGTGGGGCAGCCGGTCAGGTCGCAGAGCGTCGGGAAGATGTCGATGAGATAGCAGAGCGCGTCGCGCCGTTCGCCTGCCGGCACCCCAGGCCCCGCGATCACCAAGGGGACGCGTACGCTATGGTCGTAGAGATTCTGCTTGCCCATCAACCCATGCTGCCCCAAGGCCAGGCCGTTGTCGCCCGCCAGGACGATGATGGTATTTTCTAACTGATCTATTTCGCGTAGTGATAATAAAATTCGACCGATTTGTGCGTCCAGATGGGTGATCATGGCGTAGTAGTCGGCGAGATGCCGGCGGATCTCATCCGGGTCGCGCGGCTGGCGGGCCAGCTTTTCGTCGCGCACGTCGAGGGCGCCATTGTCAAAGGGGTGAGTCGACATAAAGTTGGGTGGCAGGTCGAGCTGCTCCGGATCGTATAGGGCCAGATACTCCGGCGGCATGGTGCGCGGATCGTGGGGCGCCATGAAGGCAACGTAGGCGAAGAAGGGGCGGGAGTGATCGCGGCGCGCCAGGAAGGCGCACGTGGCCGTGGCAAAGAGTTCGGATGAGTGGACGCCCTGGGCGACATGGTCGTAGCGCTTGTCGGTCATTGCGCGCTCTCCGGGTAGCCAGTACACCGGATGCGGGCGTGGGTCCGGGTAATCGCCGTCTGGGTGGAAGTCACAGGCAGGCACCTGCCAGTGGTCGTCCATACCGCCAAAAAAGATCTCCGCGCCGTCCGAAAATGAACGGGCGTAAGCGTCGGGGCCATTGTGCCACTTGCCGGTGCCGAAGGTCTGGTAGCCCGCATCGCCAAAATGCTCCGGCATGGTGGTGTGGTTTGGCGGAATCGATTCACCCCGTCCCTCGAGGTGGAAGAGGGTGCGGCCCGTCAGCAACATGGCCCGGCTGGGCATGCAGACGGCGTCCGACGTGCCGCCCATGATGGCGGCGTGGGTGAAGGCGGTTCCCCGTTCCACGAGATCGTCGAAATTGGGCGTCAGGATCTGCTCATTGCCCAGCGCGGCGATCGTGTCGAAACGCTGATCATCTGTCAGCAAAAATAGGATATTGGGACGGCGGTCGTTCATCGGTTCATTCCATGCCTTGTTGGTAGACGTTTAGTAACTCTACAGGTTGGTGCCGCGCCCAAAGGGACGCCCGGTAGTCCACGGCAGTATGTGGACGTATCGAAACCAAACGGGTCGACCCGCTCCTTGGTTTCGACAGGCTCAACCGGCGTCGCTACTATTCACCTGTATCGGTGCGACGTTTAATCGGTTTGTATGACAGGCGCCGGCGTGATGCCCGACTTGAGCCGCGGTTCGCGCACCCAGAATGCCATCATCAGGCCGCCAATCAGCGAAATGATGAGCGCGGCCAGAAAGAGCCCGTTGTATCCGGCCACCGTGGCCAGCCAGCCGCCAAAGATGGGTGAAAGAATCAGCACGGGCGCGAGGAGCGTATTGGTCAGACCGATGTAGGTGGGGCGATCGGCCGGTTCGCAGAACTCCAAAATGATGTTGAGCGATGAGACCTGGTCGGCCGCCAGATACGCGCCCATGAGCACGAAAGCGATCAGGAGCACGGCCGGCGACGGGGCCACCAGCGCGACAAGCGCGGCCAGGGCCATGGCAAAGGCTGCACAAGTGAGGACGGTTTTATGGCCAATGCGGTCGCCGATCACGCCCCAGACGAGATTCATGCTCGCCACGCTGGCAATGAGCACGCCGGTGAAGAGTCCCACGCCGGCGCCGCTGATGGCAAAACGCTCCGTGCCGAAGACCATGTAGAAGCCCGCGGCCATGGCGCCCAACTGCATGGTGGTGCGACTGAGCAGGAAACGGGAGTAGTTGCGATCTCGGCGCATGACGGCCGGCAGCTGCCGCAGGTAGTGGCTGAGCGCAATCCGCTCCTTGACGCTCTCGCTGGGCGGCTCGCGCGTGAGGGCAAAGCCGCCGAATGAGATCATCACAAAGACGAACGCCAGGGCGAAGAGGAGCGCAAAATTGTTGGGATAGGCGACTTGCTCCAGCACGCGTGCGACCACGGCGGCGGCAGCGACGCCGAGCAGCGCGCCCACGCCATGCCCCAGTCCCATCCAGATGCCGCGTCGCTGCACGGGGATCACCTTGGCGATGATGTCGAACCAGGCCGGCGTGGCGATGCCGGCGCTGAACGAGGCCATGCCGATGAAGAAGAAAAAGAGCGTGAGGGTGAGCGTGGGCGCGGTGAGCGCAAAGGCCCAGATCGAGAGCGCGATGAGCAAATAGGGCAGGCGTTCGCCCAGGCTGCCGACGGCCATGACGAAGGGCTTCTTGTAGCGCAGCTGCTCCGTGAAGCTGGCCGTGAGCAACTGGGGCAGGTAGTAGCCGAGCGCCCAGACTGCCGGAATCAGACCGATGGCGATCTTGGAGTCGGTCAGGCTGCTCACCAGCACGGGCATGACCGTCTCGCGCGAGATCAGGCTAAAGCCGATGGTGATGAAGATGATGTCGACCAGGTTGACGTTGAAGTTCCAGGTGACATTGCGCTGAACGTCGGCTTTGATGGCGGAGTCGGCCATGCGTTTGATCTCATATGCAGATTGGTTTGTCAGACGCTATAATTCCACAGGACAGCGCCAACGTCAATTGATTGCTTGACCGATTCTGCCATTGTTAAACTGTGATGATGGGCCGCGAAAACAGCCGGATGCAGCGGATTGCCACAGATTGATCGGGGTAGATCCGCCCCAATCCGCCTGATCCGCGGCCCATCGCTTGTGCACTTCAACACGCAACCCAGAAAGGACCCGGGCCGGCCTATGACCGCCGACGCACGACCCAATATCCTGTGGATTTGCACCGATCAGCAGCGCTACGACACCATCCATGCGCTTGGCTATGACTGGGCAAACACGCCCAACATCGACCGCCTGGTCGGCGAAGGCATTGCCTTTACCCACGCCTACTGTCAAAACCCGATCTGCACGCCCAGCCGCGCCAGCTTCCTAACCGGTATGTACCCCAGCAGCATCCGCGCCTGCATGAACGGCAATGACGTCTGGGCCGATGCCGCGCCGCTGGTGACGAAGCTCCTGGCCGACGCCGGCTATGACTGTGGCCTGGCCGGCAAGCTGCATCTGGCCGGCGCGGCTGATCGGGTCGAGCCGCGCGGGGATGACGGCTACCGCGTCTTTCACTGGAGCCACCACCCGCGCGATGATTGGTCGGAAGGTCACGCGTACGTCGACTGGTTGCGGGAGCAGGACGTGGACCCGTCAAAGTTCTTTGATGACCCGGCCCTGATCCCGCCGGCGCTACACCAGTCGTCCTGGTGCGCCGACATGGCGATCGACTTCATGACGGAGGAACGAGATCAGCCGTGGCTCATGAGCGTCAACTTCTACGACCCCCACGTCCCCTTTGATCCGCCGCAATCCTACCTGGACCGCTATGATCCGGCGCAGATGCCGGCGCCCCACTTTGCCGAGGGCGATCTCGCAGCCCAAGCGCTGCTCGAAGACGTGATCTTCCAGACGGAACCGGGCCCGCCGCAGTCGTTGAACCTGGCCGACTACTTTGGCAAGCTGGGCCATGCCGCGCTGCAGGAATCGGCATCGGCCTCGCTGGCGGAGATCAAAGCCGCCTACTACGCCATGATCGAGCTAATCGACCACAACGTGGGCCGCATGCTGGATGCGCTGGACCGGACAGGGCAGCGTGAGAATACGCTGGTGATCTTTATGAGCGATCATGGCGAGACGCTTGGTGATCATGGCCTTCTGCTCAAGGGCTGTCGCTTCTACGAGGGACTCGTGCGCGTGCCGCTGATCATCTCCTGGCCGGAAGCATTTGCCGGCGGTCGGGTCAGTGACGCCCTGGTCGAACTGACGGACATCGCGCCCATGCTCTTGGATATTTGCAGCCTTCCGCATCCGCCGCGCATGCAGGGCAAGTCGCTGCTGCCCCTTGCTGCGGGCAAGGCCGACCTGTCCGACCATCGCCCCCACGTGCACTGTGAATATTATCGGACGCTCGACTATCTGGAGGGGGACCGTCCGGGCTCCTACGGTACCATGATTCGTGATCGCCAGTACAAGCTGGTCACCTATCACGGTCATGACAGGGGAGAACTCTTTGATCTCGTTGCCGATCCCCATGAATTCAACAACCTGTGGGATGATCCCGCCCATGCAGACGTGCGCTTCCGCTTGCTGAAGCAGAGCTTTGACGATATGGCGCGTGCCGTTGATCTGGGGCCAGAGCGGACAACGGCCTATTAGGCGGTGACTAAAGATGTTTACCCTGAAGAGTGAAGCGTGAACTGGGTCGATGCCTCGGTCGAAATCGCGTTTCACAAATCACACCGGAGAGCATGCATGGAAGAAATGGAACGTAGGGGGCTGGTCTTGCTGGGTGATCGTCGTGCAGAGGTGCATCGTTTGCTATGCCAGAACCGGGGCCTGGCGAAGTGCGGGTATTGGTTCAGGCTGCGGGCATTTGCGGCAGCGACCTTCACTTCTACCGCAGTTCGCCGGCTGAACTGGGCATTCGCCGCGGCGTCGTGATCGGCCATGAGCCGTCTGGGATTGTCGAGGCTGTGGGGCCAGGCGTGACGCGCTTTCAGCCCGGCGATCGCATCACGGTGAATCACACGCTTGGCTGCGGGCAGTGCGCATACTGCAGCGCAGGCGAGCCCGTGCTCTGTGCGGAAGACCAGGGCATTGCCGCCGCGGGCTTCGGCGGCGATGCCGATGTGATCGTTCTGCCGGCCCACACGTGCTTTCATCTGCCGCCGGAATTGAGCTTTGTGGAAGGCGCGTTTCTGGCCTGCACCGGCGCCACCGCGTACGGGGCCTTGCGCAAGCTTGGCCCGTCGGGCCGGTCGACATTGGCGATCTTTGGTATGGGACCGGTGGGGCTCTCCGCGGTTGTCGTGGGCAAGGCGCTTGGCGCCCGCGTGGTGGCGCTGGATCCGCTTCCCGCACGGTTGGCGATGGCCCGGACGCTTGGCGCCGACGATGTCATCGACGTGTCCGCAGTGCGTGCGCCGGCGGCATTACGCGCGCTCACAGACGCGCGCGGGGTCGAACTGGCGCTGGAAACGAGTGGATCGGCGGCCGGCCAGAGCGACGCCGTCGACGCGCTACGCCCCAAAGGGAAAGCGGCCTTTGTCGGCTTGAGCGACGGGCGCAAGAGCATCAGTCCCGAGCAATTCCTCCACGAGGAGGCGACCCTGATCGGCTCCAAGGTCCTCTCCGCGCCGCTCTACTGGGAGTTGACCCGCTTCATGATCGAGCGCAACGTGCGCTTCGAGCCGATCGTGACCCGGCGCATGGCGCTTGCCCATGGCCCTGAAGCCTTTGCAGCCTTTAACGCCGGGCGCCGGGCAAGTTTGTACTAGAGCGCCATGTAGGCATAGTTCTCTTCCGCCAGCAGCAGCTGGATGACCGCTTCCGTCACTTCATACTGACCCTCACCGAACTTGGCGAAGCGGATATTGCCCTGCTTGTCGATGATATACATGGCCGGCCAGTAGCGGTTCTGATAGGCGCGCCAGGTGGTGCGTTCGTTGTCCAGCGTCACGGGCCAGGTGACGTTGAGGTCGGCCACGGCGGCTTCGACGTTGGGGAGATGGTGCTCGTACTTGAATTCCGGCGTGTGGACGCCGATGATCTCCAACCCCTGATCGTGGTACTGCTCATACCATTCCCTCACCGAGGGAATCACATTGACGCAGTTGATTCAGCCATAGGTCCAAAATTCAACGATAACGACGTTGCCGCGTAGGTCGGCCAGCCGTAGCGGCTCGGAGTTGATCCAGACGTCGTTGACCAGTTCCGGCGCCGGGCCGTAATCGGTGATGCGCGCCAGTGCGGTAAGCTGTGCCGGCGTGAGCTCAGCCACTTCCGCGCCGCTGCTCTCCGGCAATGCTGCATCGGGTTCGACCGCGCCGAGCGATTGCGCTGCACTCTCCGTCGCCAGCGCCTCTAGCGCTTCAGGCGCCACGCAGCCGCTCATACCCAGCAGCATAATTAGGCCCAGCGCTGCAAGCACGTGCTTGCTCATCTCCGCGCCTCCTTTCACACGAGAACAAGACCTCTGTCGATCTCAATCTTAGCAT
>CALNXY010000011.1:0-203021 GCA_942490705.1 uncultured Caldilineaceae bacterium
CGACGAATTCGCCGGTCGTCCACATCTTCATGCTGCCATCTGGCGAGGCCATGCAGATCAGGCGTTTGCCGCCGACGCGTAGATCCATGTCGGCGACGGGTACACTGAAGCCTGTCGGTCCATACCACTGTTTGAAGTGCTCGGGGTCGGTCCACATCTGCCAGATGAGGCCTGTAGAGGCGTCAAAGGTGCGTTCAACCACGACTGCGTCTTGGGCATTCTTACTGTCACTCATCTTCATTCTCCTTGTTGGTAAGTTGACTGATGTAGTCATCCATGCGCTCGAAGCGCGCCTCCCAGATCGGGCGGTACTGCTCGGTCCACTGCGACACTTCCCGCAGCGGCGTGACGTCGATCGTGCAGGGCCGGTACTGCGCCCGCTGTCCCTGGGTGATCAGCCCAGCTTGCTCCAATACTTTGATATGCTTGGAAACAGCCGGCAGGCTCAGATCAAACGGTTCTGCCAGTTCGTTGACTGTTGCCTCACCTTCCGCAAGTCGCGCCAGGATCGCGCGGCGCGTCGAGTTGGCTAATGCTGCAAAGGTTTCGCTCAATCTGTCGTCATCACTCCTCATGACCACGATCCTCTCGTGATTAACAATGTAGTTAATTAACTAAGTGATATAATAAGGCGTCAAACGGAATCTGTCAAGCGACTGCGGGGTTGTTGTTTCTAGGGCAAGCGTTCTTGATGGTAGAATCCACGAGTAGTTGAGCCGGTTTTGCATGCAACCGTCCGTCTTTTTCCAGCCAGTGGATGGGCTTCGTGATGAGAGCAAGTGTTGTGAAAACAAAGGCGTTTGTCGTCATATTTATATTGGCCCTCATGCTGAGCGGAACGGCCCTGGCCCAAAACGATAGCCCCTCGGTACCAGAACCGTTTACGCTGACCGATGCGCAGGACAGCTTTAGACTGGGGCCCCACTTGGAATACCTCGAAGATCCTGGCGGCCAACTCACCATCAATGACGTTACATCACCTGAATTTGGGGCGCGTTTTGTCCAGAGTGACGTAGACGTGCCGAATTTTGGCTTCACAAGGAGCGCTTATTGGGTCCGTCTGTTGCTGCGCAACGAATCGGAGCTGACGGATCGCTGGCTCCTTCAGGTAGATTTCCCCAACATGCATTATGTTGACCTATACACGCCCCGGGCGGACGGCGCCGGCTTTGACGTAAAGCAAACGGGCTCCTTTCGACCGTCGTCTACGCGCGACATTCAGCATCCACGCATTGTTTTTGATGAGACTATCGCCTTACAAGATGAGCAAGCCTACTACTTGCGCTTCGAGAACGGGGCCTCGATGACGCTCGCGCTGACAGCGTGGACGCCCAACGCCTTTGCCATACAGAGTAATCTGGAGTACGCGGCGGGGGGGATCTATTTTGGCGCCTTATTGGCTCTGCTTGCGTACAATCTGTTTCTACTGGTTTCATTGCGCGAACGGAGCTACCTTTATCTCGTCATGGTCTTGACCAGCATGATCGTCTTCGAGGCTGCCTATTCCGGGTATAGCGAAATATATCTTCTGCCGAATGTTAGTTCTTCAAGCTACTATTTCTTGGCGATATCGTTTGCCTTACTCCTCGTCTCAATGCTCTTGTTTGCCGACACCTTTCTGGAACTAAAGACGCGCTTGCCCCGGCTCCATCGGCTAAACGTTGTGCTGGTGACCGTGTGGGGGCTGTCACTGCTCCTCGTGCCATTCGTTTCGTATCATCAGTATGCTTTGTTCACCGTGCCGTTCGCGCTGATCTCGATGACAATGATCTTGATCGATGGCATAGTGGCCTGGCGGCAGGGGATTGCACACACACGTTTTTTTATGGCGTCATGGCTGGGGCTGCTTGTAACGATTGCTGTAGCGATTCTGGTGCGGGCCAGCCTCTTGCCTAGCATCCCAATCACCGAGAGAGCGTATCGTCTGGCCATGTTGTGGATGGGGATTTGCTGGTCGCTGGCCCTGGCCGATCGCGTCAACGTGCTCAGGGCTGATGTGCAGCGCAACGAGCGCCGACTTGCCCAGATTCTTGAGGGCTTGCCCCTGGGCGTCGTGATGTACGAAAAGGATCAGAAGCCGAGCTATATCAACCAGCGCGTGGTCGAAATCCTCACCAATCCATCTCGAGGCATCGAACCAGAGCTGTCAACCGGCCAAACGCTGGCACAGGCGATGGAGTATTACGCTTTTCGTGTGGCCGGTACCGATCAGCCGTATCCCCTCGCCGAAATGCCAATCTCTCGCGCCCTGCAAGGCGAGCCGGCTGCAGCCGATGATCTCGAGGCGGATCTGATCGACAAACGGGTGCCGCTGGAAATCTGGGCCAGTCCGGTAAAGAATGCGCAGGGTGAAGTTGAGGGGGCTGTCGTCGCATTTCAAGACATTACCCGCCGTCGGAATGCCGAAGCCGAGCTGGCGGTATACAGAGACGACCTCGAGTTGCTGGTGGAAGAGCGCACTGCGCAGTTGAGCGAGTTGAATGACCTGCTGAACCACGAAGTGGCAGAGCGCAAGTCACTGGCGGAGATGCAAGTTCGGCTAATTGAATGGTTATCAGCGATCAATATCAGCCATCAGATGCTCCGCGGTACAGCCGACTTGCCGCGCGCGTATGGCCAGCTACTTCAGGCCGTCAGCCAGCTACTGGATGTGAAGAGTGCGTTCATGTTGCTATGTAGCGACCGGGGCAATGAGGTCGGGGAGTTTTGCTGCCTCCGCTACGCTGATGCACCCTTGCTGGTTGAACCTGTCGCCGTCACGTGCGCGCCGGAGTCGCCCCTCCAAGGCGTTATCGAAGAGGGTGAACTCTTGATTCTATCTGCGGATGAAAGCGATCCAATCCTAGAGCAATTGGCCCCCTTTCTACAGGATGAGCAGGTTGTGTCGGTCGTCCTGGCGCCGATCAGGAGTGAGCAGGACGTGATCGGCCTGTTGGGGCTGGGCATGGCAACCCCTGCGGAGAGCTTTGCACGGGAATACGAGTCACTTTTTGACCGAATCAGATTTGACCTGGCGCGCGTTTCGGAGTATGCAAGTCTCTACGATACTGCGCGTGAATTGGCTGCGGCCGATGAGCGTACGCGTCTGGCGCGCGATCTGCACGATTCTGTGACGCAAGTGCTCTTCTCCGCTTCTCTGCTGGCGGAAGCGCTGCCACAGATCTGGCAGCGTGATCCGGATCACGCTGCTGAAAGCCTGGACGGACTGCGGCGATTGACGCGCGGTGCGCTGGCTGAGATGCGTACGTTGTTGCTTGAATTGCGTCCGACGGCCCTGCTCAAGACCTCATTGCCCGAGTTGATCTCTCAAATGACCGAAGGTGCGACCGGTCGAAGCGCCTTGTCGTTTCGGCTGTTGATCGAAAAGATTCCGGACTTGCCCGAAGACGTTCATGTCGGCTTCTATCGAATCGGTCAAGAAGGTCTGAACAACGTGATCAAACATGCCCAGGCTGGCCAAGTTGAAGTAAGGTTGGGCGTGACTTCGTTGCCAACCGCGCCTGCCAACCCAGCGGACTATGGAGTATCATTGGTCATTGCAGATGACGGGGTTGGTTTTGCCGTGGAGGATCCACATTTGGAACATATGGGGCTTGGGATCATGCGCGAGCGGGCCACGGCCATCGGCGCCGATTTGTCAATCGAGAGCCGACCGGCCCATGGCACCACCGTGACGTTGATCTGGCCCGCCGCGCTCGGGAGCCATCATGACTGATTCAGAAATCATTCGTGTCTTGATCGTCGATGATCATGCGCTGGTTCGCTTTGGCTTGCGCCAATATCTCTACGGCTTCGACTGGCTGGAAACGGTCGGCGAAGCTGAGAATGGCGCGCAGGCGGTTGATTTTTGCGCCAGCCATGACGTCGATGTCGTCTTGATGGACATGATGATGCCCGTGATGAATGGCAGCGAAGCCACGCAACGCATTCTCGAGTTGGGGAAGCCCGTGAATATCATCATCCTCACCAGCTTTTATGAACAGGAATTGGTGGAGGATGCGCTGAAAGCCGGTGCAACGAGCTACCTGCTTAAGAACGTCACCTCAGAAGAACTTGCGGCGGTCATCCGTTCGGCGCACGCAGGGCGCGCCACCCTGGCGCAGGAGGCCGCTGAGGCATTGATCGCCGCTACCCGTCAGCGGCCGGAAGTAGGCTTCGATTTAACCGATCGGGAACTTGAGACCCTGGCTCTGGTCGTTCAAGGACTGTCCAACCTTGAAATCGCTGATCGGCTTGCCATTTCCGTTCGCACGGTGACCTTTCATCTCACGAATATCTTTACAAAGTTGGGCGCCAAGAATCGCGTCGAGGCAGTCACCATTGCCTTGGAGCACCACCTCGTAAATACCCCCAGCTAAGCACCTCCCTTATCCCTCGCATCAAGCCGGTACCTGCCTCATTCTACAGGTGCCGAACTGTGCTGTTCTCCAGGTCAAATGCGGGAACAGTTACCTCCTCAATGGCGGTTACATTGAACAGCCATCTTTGCTACTCTACTCAACACGGTGAGTTATGGAACGGACCAATGGTTATGCGCGTGGCGTAGTTTCAGGGTCGAGTCCGACATCGTCAGTTTCCGGGATCACATGCAATGCGCATTATTGTAGCAGATCATCATCCAGAGACGCTTTCGGCATTGAGGACCATGCTTGAGAGCGAACGCGACATCGATCTGCTCGGCGACGCGACCAACGCGCAAGATCTGCTCGCCATTGCTAATGAAGACGTCCCGGGCGTCATTCTGGTCGACAGAAAACTGCCTGGATACGCCGCCGGGGACCTGATTGTGCAACTCCACGCCCTTACACCAAGACCGATAGTGATCGTGATGGATAGCCTGCCCGAAGCGAGCCGGATGGCGTTGCGGGAAGGGGCTGATGTGTTTGTGAGCAAAGGGGACGGTCCCGAGTGGCTGTTGGAATCCTTGCGCAGGTTTGTGAAAGCGACCTAATCCGCGCGGTCGAACCTAATAGAAACGCCTGCATGCCGATCGATTAGATATTTGTCCAACGCAACAATCAGAGGAGACAGAAAAACATGATGAATTATGGACCGGTTGACGTCGTTGTCCTCGCCGCCGGCGAACCGCGGTTTGATGGCAGCGTCCTCGCCGAGCTTGAGAAACAAGCGGCCCAAGGCACGATTCGTGTCTTGGATGCCATGATCCTGATGAAGGATGAGACGGGCCGCCAATGGCGCCTTGACCTCAAGGACCTGCCGCCGGATCAGGCAGCGGCAGTCGGTTTCATTGAGGATGAAACCCAGGGCCTGCTGAACGAAGAAGACGCTGAGATCTTTTTCGAAGGGATGGTCCCGGGTTCTGCAGTTGTCGCCCTGGCTATTGAACATACCTGGGCCGTAAATCTTGTCAATGCCATTGCCGGCGCGGGCTTCGAAGTGGCCCTAAACTTCCGCGTGCCGGCCCCGGTCGTCAGCGATGCATTTGATTCACTTACCGAAACCAACGAAGGAGACTGAAATGCCAGGTTTAGTCCGTGGAATGGCCCGCACCGCTGCGATCGTGGGGACAGCAACAGCCACGCGCAATGCGGTGGATCGACGTCAGGCGAATAAGAATGCAGCCGCTTATTCACAAGCTATGGCGCAAGCGGCCCCGCCGCCGCAGGAATATTCCGCCCCGCCCGCTCAACCGGCGCCCGCGCCGCCGGCTCAATCAGAGGACGACGTGATTTCTCAACTGGAACGTCTTGGCGCGCTCCACGCGCAAGGGATCCTGACAGACCAGGAATTTGCAGAGCAGAAGGCCAAGCTGCTTGGTTCGTAACGCGCGATTCGTGTCAAACGAACCGTCGCTAGCGGGCCAGGCGCAGGTGACCGGTTTGTTGAGAACCCACTCAGTTTTGACAACTGGGACCACCACTGACCTGGCCCGTAAAACGTAGTTGTAGGAGACGTACGCTGTGGAACCAAACGAACCGGAGCCGCCGGTCAAGCTCGTAGAAGGGGACATTGCGGTCTACCGTCCTCTGCGCTCGCTCTTCTTGATTGATGTGATACAGGATCGCGGTTCCTGGCCAGTGTTGACGTGGTGGCTGTTGACGCTGCTCCTAGGGACCGTGGTCTATCGCTGGCTGGAAGGCTGGAGCTATCTTGACGCCCTCTATTTCAGCGTCATCAGCCTGGCTACCATCGGCTACGGAGACTTCGTGCCCACGACAAACTTGAGCAGAGCCTTCACGATCGTCTACGTGATCAATGGCATCGTCATCTTGCTGGCTCTATTCGACCGCATTCGCGCTGTGCGTTCTACGCGCCTGCATGCCAAGATCGACAGCAAGCCAGACAGCTAAACTGCAGATACCCGGTTATTGGATCGTCATTTAAGCAAATGTAAGAATTTGCAGAACAGGAGAGAACTGACTATGTCTAGCCTAATCGTACTCGCATTTGACAATCCTGAAGAGGCTGGTCAGGTGTTGCAAAGCCTGCGCCAGCAATCCAAGCAGGGCACAATTTCGCTCAATGATACCGCTGTCGTCGTCAAAGATGCCGATGGCAAGGTGCATGTAGACAATCAAGTCAGCAAGGGCACTTGGGCCGGGACCGGCCTGGGCGCGCTGGTTGGCATTCTGCTGGGCGGCTTGTTCTTCCCGGTTGGCGGTCTGCTGCTGGGCGCAGGGGGCGGCGCCCTCATTGCTCGCCTGATGGATCTGGGCGTGGACGGTAAGTTTGTCCAGGACGTGGCAGACCACATGCAGCCGGGCACGTCTGCCCTCTTCATTCTCGGCAAGGGCGACCCCAATGTCGCGCTCGGCGTGCTGCGCGAGCACAATGGCAAGGTGCTGCAGACGACGCTCTCCTCTGAAGCGGAAGCAAATCTGAAAGAAGCGCTGGGCGACAAGAGTGAATCAGGCCTTTAGCCTCTTGCGTTGCGCCATTGCTAGCCTGAAGGTGTGACAAGAACATTGGTTTTGCCGGCTGTCGAAGTGTCGAAGGCAGAGGCGGTCGCGTCTATGAAAGTCATGTTCTCGTGGAGATTTCAGTTTAGCTGCTCGTACGCATCAAGACACTATCATACATACAGGGGACCCTGTCGGCATCAAGTCCTTCAATAGCTACCCGGCAGCGCAAAGGGGAAAAGAAGATGATACGTATTCGCATTTTTGTGATCGTGATGGCGATGAGTTGTCTGGCGCTGTTGCCAGTAGCTTGTGGAGGCAGCCAGGACAGCCAAAGTGCCGCTACGCCCGCTCCCGCCGCTGAGGAGGTTGCCACCGAAGCATCGGTAGCCGAGTCTGAAGCGGAAGCGGTTGCTACAGAGCTTCCCCAGGCCGAAACCGTTGCCGAAGAAGTAGCAGGTGAAGCCGAGGCCGCGATGGCGCCATTGATCACGGTGACGTCTGAAACCTTCATTGGCGATGTCATTGATAACAACAATCCCACCCACGTCACGCTCTCGACGAGTGGAGCGCAGTTAGTATGGCCCGAATCGGTGGGAAACTTTTGGAATCGAGAGGGGGAACTCTGCGTCTACACCTTCGACTCTGCGGCAACCGACTGCACCATTGCTCCCGATAGCTTCGACGGCTATCCTTATGCCTTTGCCTGGTCGCCTAAAGATGACTTCATCGCCTTTACGGAGAACCCCATTCAGCAGGGGAATGAGAGCGATATCTGGGTGTTCGATCCGGTGAATCAGGAATATCTGAATCTGACCGATGACGGCGTGACGGGAGACTGGATCGGCGCAGAGCCGGGCAGCTATACCCTGGATTATCTGCCCATGTGGGGGCAGCAAGATGACGACATCTACTTCTGGCGCAGTATCCCGAATCCGAATTTTCCCCTGTCGCTCACGCTGAGCATCATGCAGGTCAGTCCGCTGGGCGGAGAGGCTACGCAGGTGCGTGAAGTCCAGGACATCCGTGGCGGAGAGCTGATCTGGTTCGACGATGAGACTTGGTTCATGGATGGCGTCTCCGCGCTTTCTCCGGATGGCCGCAACGTTGCCGTGCTGACGGTCAGCGAGGATGAGAATAGCGGCTACGCCGGGAGCGATGGCCTCTGGCTTGTGAGTCTGGACGACACCGCCGCGCCGCCGCGTCAAGTGGCCACCTCGGATGATTTTCAGATGGCGATTCCCAGCTGGTCGGGCACCCCGCTTGTGCCTTCCGGATTGTCGTGGCAGGCAAACGGAGAGCGTCTGGTTGTGATTGCCCAAAACAGCGACCAGCAGGTGCCGGTGACCGTTCTCTACGATGTGGACGTTGCCAGCGGCGCCCTGACGCCCGTGGTGGACTTTAGCGACCTGCCGGATAGCGAAGCGTACATGGCGCAGCCCGATGACGTCGGTGTCCCACCCCGCGCGTACTCACCGTGGACCGCGTCCCTGTCGCCGAACGACGATAAGCTCTTGATGTACCAAAATCTTGCCGGGGTCTCCGGCTTGATGGCATCCCCCCTACCGCCTACCGGCGAGCTACCGGGACTGGATTACCAAAGCCAGATCCAAGACCTGATGCCGACGGCGAGATCCAGCCGCAGCAACGACGGCAAGGTCTTGATGTATAATATCCTGTTCAATCTAGCGCCGCAGTAAGCGCTTCAGATAGAACAATCAAACATCGGACAACGCACTTCGTTGAAACACAGGAGCGCATTGTCCGGTGTTTGACCTGTATGACCATTTGGAGTAAGACCTATGTTTCCCTTTCTTGTAATGATCATTGGCATTGCGGTCCTGTTGCTGGGCAAACGGCTCGCTGTCCTCGGCGCTGCAGTGGGCGCTCTGCTTGGCGTCGGCTTGCTGGCCCTCTTCCCTGGCGATTCCGGTCCTTGGATTACGCTTGGCGTGCCAATTGCGCTAGCCGTGGCAGGCTTCCTCGTTGCCGGCTTTTCAAAAGGCATTATCGAGATAGTTATCCTGGTGCTGGGCGCGCTTGGCGGCGCCGCGATCGTTCTGGGATTCCTCAATCTCTTCAATCTTGATCTCGGGCTCATGAATTGGATTTTGGCCGTTGTGGGCGGCGTCGCCGGCCTCATCCTGATCCGACGTTCGCGTACGGGGTCCCAGGATTGGGGAATCATTATTCTCGCCAGCCTGATCGGCGCGCTGCTCGTCACGCGTGGGCTGTCCGTCTTGTTTCCATCCGTGGACGGCCTAATCGCCACACTGATCGTGATTGTCTTGGCCGGCGCTGGTATGGCCTATCAGGGCGGACTAGTTGGCGGCAGCAAGGGAGACGAAGGGGACAGTTCATCTGAATCTGTTTAAAAAGGAAATCGACCATGGCCAACCAACCCGATAAACATTTGCGAGCCCAATTGCCCATCCCGGATGTACCCAAACCGGGGCTAACAACGTACGATGCCAAGGATCCGGATACCAAGTATCCGCCGATTGAACCGCTCCGGCCGCCGCAAGGTGCGCCAAACGTGCTCCTCGTCTTACTGGACGACGTGGGGTTTGGCGCATCAAGCACCTTTGGCGGACCGTGCCAGACGCCGGCGTTTGACAAGCTGGCCGCCGGCGGTCTCAAGTACAATCGGTTTCATACCACCGCTCTCTGTGCACCGACGCGCCAGGCCCTGATGACGGGGCGCAATCATCATTCCGTCGGCATGGGCAACATCACCGAGACCGCCACCGCGGCGCCGGGCCAAAATTCGCTGCGGCCCAACACCAAAGCGCCCATCGCCTTGACGCTGAAGCTAAACGGTTATTCCACGGCCATGTTCGGCAAGTGTCATGAAGTGCCCGTCTGGGAGTCCAGCCCGATGGGGCCCTTCGAACACTGGCCCGCGGGCGGCGGCGGTTTCGAATACTTCTACGGTTTCATCGGCGGGGAAAACAACCAGTGGGACCCCGCCCTCTACGAAGGATTGACGCCGGTCGAGCCGCCGGCAACGCCGGAAGAGGGCTATCACCTGACCGAAGATCTGGCCGACCATGCCATCAATTGGATTCGCCAGCAAAAGGCGCTGATGCCCGATAAGCCTTTCTTCGCCTACTTCTCGCCTGGCGCTACCCATGCACCCCATCACGTACCCAAGGAATGGGCCGACAAGTACAAGGGCCAGTTCGCCCACGGTTGGGACCAGCAGCGCGAGATCACCTATGCCCGCCAGAAGGAACTGGGGGTCATTCCGGCCGATGCCGAACTGACGCCGCGCCACGCCGAAATTCCTGCGTGGGATGAGATGCCGGCCGAACTCAAGCCCGTGCTGGAACGCGAAATGGAAGTCTACGCCGGGTTCCTGGAGCATACCGACTATCACACAGGTCGCGTCATCGAGGCCATCGAAGAATTGGGCATCATGGACGACACGTTGATCTACGTGATCATTGGCGACAACGGCGCCAGCGCCGAAGGTACCTTGAACGGCGCCTTCAATGAGATGGCCAACTTTAACGGGATGGCTGCACTGGAGACGCCGGAGTTTATGTTGTCCAAAATGGATGAGTTTGGTTCGCCGGAGTCCTACAATCACTATGCCGTTGGCTGGGCCTGGGCCATGGATACGCCCTATCAGTGGACCAAGCAGGTGGCCTCGCACTGGGGCGGCACCCGCAATGGCACGATTGTGCACTGGCCCAAGGGCATCCAGGAAAAGGGTGGATTGCGTACCCAGTTCAGCCACGTGATCGATGTCGCCCCCACCATTCTGGAGGTGGCTGGATTGCCGGAACCGACCGTCGTCAACGGCGTACAGCAATCGCCCATGGAAGGCACGAGCATGCTGTACAGCTTCAACGAGGGCGCCGCGCCTGAGCGTCACGAGATTCAATACTTCGAGATGTTCGGCAATCGCGGCCTTTACTACAAGGGTTGGAGCGCTGTTACCAAGCACCGCACGCCGTGGGTGATGGTCGGACAGAAGATGGTCGCCTTTGATGATGACATCTGGGAGTTGTACGACGGCAGCAAGGACTGGTCGCAGGCGCATGACCTGTCCAAAGAGATGCCTGACATGCTGCATAAACTTCAGCGCCTCTTCCTGATCGAGGCGACCAAATATAATGTCCTGCCGTTAGACGATCGCCAGGCTGAACGCATTGACCCCGTGTTGGCCGGTCGGCCTACACTGATTCAGGGTAATTCTCAGCAGTTCTTCCCCGGCATGGGCCGCCTATCCGAGAACAGCGTGGTCAGTATCAAAAACAAGTCATTCTCGGTGACGGCCGAAGTCGAAATCGGCAGCCAACCAGCCGACGGTGTCATTATTGCCCAAGGCGGTAAGTTTGGCGGGTGGAGCGTCTATGCCAAGGATGGCAAGCTGAAATTTACCTACAACGTGCTGGGCATTCACGAATACCAAACTGAAGCGACCGAGGACATCCCGGAAGGAAAGCATCAGGTGCGGATGGAGTTTGCCTATGATGGCGGCGGTCTGGCCAAGGGCGGTGACGTCACGCTCTACTATGACGGTAAGGAGGTCGGTAAGGGACGCGTCGATGCGACGCAACCCTTGATCTTCTCGGCGGATGAGACGACGGACATCGGTCGCGAGACCGGTACGACCGTCAGTCCGGACTATACGACGGCGGATAGCAAATTCACCGGGAAGATCAGTTGGGTACAACTCGATGTGGGCGACGATGACCACGATCACTTTATCGATCCCGATGAGCGCATGCGCGTCGCCATGGCGCGGCAGTAGGCAGGAGAACGTGGATGGAGCAGTAACCCGATCTTGTCGTCACCAGGACGTTGTGCAGCAGAAAGATGGTGCCGACTGAGTTAGAATCTACTTACAAACATCGTGAAGAAAAAGGAGGAACAATCATGTGTTGTGCATTTTTGTCGCTATTCCTACTGGGACCGCGTATCTTTGGCGCCTTCTGGTGGATCTTCCAGCCGACTCGTTGGAGCTTGGCCTTTAACAACTGGATGGGTGGCGCCCTGTGGTGGATCTGGCCGATTCTTGGCCTCGTCTTTCTGCCCTGGACGACCATCATGTACATCATCGTCGCACCGGGCGGTGTGGCCGGTTGGGACTGGCTCTGGCTTGGCTTGATGCTGGCTGCGGACATCGCGTCCTACGCCGGCGGCTACGGCCGTAAGAGCATCCCCGCCTATGAAGGGTACTAGGTCCGTTGACATTTGGTCGTAACGTCCCCGGCGCAAAGTAGGTGGTTTTCGAAATGTCAACAGAGCCTAGTAAACGGGGGCGTAAATAATCCGGTGGTTCGTAGATCACGCTATCAGCGTGACAGTTCCCGTGTCCCTACGAGTTATCGGGAAGACCGGGACTCGTCCGGCTGGTAGCCGGACCTACAAACCATTGGTCTGTTTCCGCCTGACTGAACTAGAGTACAGGTTGACCGTCTGAGCGTGTACGCCCTGGCGCAGAGTTTGCGGAGTGGAGGCAGGCGTTCTTCGTAGGGAAGTGATAGTTCCGGAAGCAGGTGTCGGTAGCCCAATTGCGTCAGCTTCCGGCTACCGGCAAAACCATCAGTTTCATCACACAGACAAGGAGTATTGCAATGGGTGAGCAAGACAACAACGCCGTTTACAACATCATCGCCTTTATCTTTGCCGACCCCAAAAAGGCCAGGTCAGTGCACGACGAGTTGAACGCATCGGCCAAGGAAGAAGACTACAAGGTGATTGCCAACGCCGTAGTCGAAGTTGATGCCAAAGGGAAGGCCCACATTCATGAGGCCGGCCACGGCACGTTGGGTACCGTCGGCGGCGCCGCGGCGGGCGGTCTCTTAAGCCTGCTCGGCGGACCTGTCGGTCTGCTCGGCTGGGCCATCGCCGGTGGCGTGATCGGCGGCTTTGCCGGTAAGACCGCCGGTCGGGCGATTCCGAAAAAGGACCTGGAAGAGTTGTCCGCGCAGATGCAGCCCAACACCTCGGCAATCCTGGCGATCGTCGAGGACACGGCCGCGGAGAAGCTCATCGACACCATGGCTCCCTACCAGGCACAGGTGGTCACGTTGACAATGGGTGATGAAACCTCGGGCGAGATTGCCCAGGCGGTCGCGGTCGACGTGGAAGGTCCCGCTGATGACGCAGAGACCGATGATGCAGAGACCGATGACGCGGCAGGCTCGCAATCGGCCTAGACAGCAATGCCTGCACAAGCGCAGCTGAAGGTCGCCCTGTAGGCGGTCAACAGCTGCGCTTGTGCCGTGTTTCGATGGATGTCTGACGAATTCGCACACAATTGATTGATCGTTGCTTGATAGCAGGAGACCGTAATGACAGTTGAAGAGACTTCTACACCCGTCGAGGAAATCCAGGCGCTCTATGTTCAGACTGCCCACGGCATTACCTATGACGGCAGCAAGCTCACGCTCCACACCGTGGCGCCATCCACGCTCTTCTTTTCCGATCGACCGGATCGCGTGACCGGCCACGTATCCTCGCAGGAGTTTGTCCAGACCTGGGGTGACGGTGAGGATAGCTTTGCATCCAACCCGCCCAATGCGGCACTCTCCATCTTTGGCGACGGTGAGATTCACGATGTGGTCGTGGAGTTGTACGAGCCGGTTCTGGCCGACGGTAACCTGACCTACCGCGTTGACATTCTCGACGGTGAGTTACCAGCAGACGGTGGCCCCAGTTCGCTCTTTATCGACGTCATCGGCCGGCCGCTTTCGCCGGTGTCGATATGCGGTGTACGACGACGCGAACGACGACGCGATCGACGATAATTGCGGCCAAGTCGCCGGCACGGTTGCTGCATGAGTCAGTTTGCCCATGGACGCATGCCAATCTGCGCCGCCGACAGTTGACGCCAATCAAAAGTCGCTATACGCTCATGAGGTCGCTATACGCTCATGAGGACTAGAGGCGCAGAACGCCTCAAGATCCAGATCGACGTGCTCTAAATGGATCGCGCATGGAACTAATACATGAAAACTGCCGTACGGATCCTACGTCTTCTCGGATATTGTCTGGCCGCGTTCGGGGTTCTGATTTCTGCCGGGGTCGACCTCGGCAATGCTGCTCCATTGGATTTCCCGGCTCGTGGCGTTCCTTCGCAAAGCGTCGGCCGTCAAAACCCGGCAGTTCCTGAACCGGAAAACGATCCTCCCTACCGTATCGCACGCATCGGCGCCGAACAAGGGATCTCCAGTTCGGAAGCATGGGGCGTCGTGCGCGACGATCAGGGGTTCATCTGGATCGGCACGATGGACGGGCTGAACCGCTACGACGCCTATGGGATGAAGGTCTTCAAGCATGATCTGACGGATCCGACCAGCCTGAGCGACAATGCAATTCGGTCGCTGTACGTGGATGGAGCCGGCACTCTATGGATCGGCGGGTGGTTCAACGGACTAAATCGCTTCGACCATGAGACCGAGACGTTCACCCGTTTTCAACATGACCCGGACGATCCGAACAGCCTGAGCAACAATACAATCAACGCCATTCTGGAGGACCGTAGCGGCAAGTTGTGGCTGGGTACCCGTGGCGGGCTGAACCGCTTCGATCCAGCTACAGGCCAATTTACCGCCTACCTGCACGACCCAGACGACCCCGACTCACTTGTCAACGACGGCGTATTTGCCCTGGCAGAGGATGAGGACGGTACGCTCTGGGTAGGCACGGACGGCGGTCTGGACCACTTTGACCCTGCCACAGGGACGTTCCGCCATTATCAAAATGATTCGGATGATCCCGCCAGCTTGAGCAGCGATGTGATCCGTGCGCTCTTTGTTGACGAGCTCGGCGATCTGTGGGTTGGTACGTGGGGCGGCGGCCTCAACCGCCTGGATCGCCAGCTCGACACTTTTGTCCAATACCGCCATGATCCAGACGATCCCAACAGTTTAAACAATGACGGGATCTTCGTCATCAAGCAAGCCGACAACGGCCACCTTTGGATCGGCACATTTGGCGGCGGTCCCGCCCGGTTCGATCCGCAGACCGGGAGATTTCAGCGTCTTGGGTTTGGGCAAGGAGGCCCATGGCCGTTGGACTCTAGCTCAATCAGCGGGGCGCTTGAGGTAGACGGCTTACTCTGGCTGACGACGACCGACGACGTTTTTCTGGCCGATCTTCATCCGAAACCTTTTCGCACTTTTCAGCATGATCCAGACAATGTCAACAGCTTGGCTGCCAATGAGATCAACGCCATCTACGAAGACCCCCAGCGCATTCTCTGGGTAGCGACAGGTTCGACCGGCCTAAACCGGATCGACCGTTCCACTGGGGAGGTTAGCCAGTTCCAGGAAAACCCGGAGGACCCCGCCGGTTCCAGCGCCAACGAGATCTGGGAGATCGCACCCGATCCAGACGGCACGCTCTGGCTGGCTACCTTTGGCAGCGGCCTGGCCAACTTTGATCCGGAGACTGGGGAAGCGGTCTATTTCCGCAACGACGCCAACGATCCCGCGAGCCTTGCATCGGACATAGCCACCGCTGTGCTGCGCGATCAATCTGGCCGCCTCTGGATAGGCACATGGGATTCAGGGCTGGATTCCTACGATCCGGAGACCGGTATCTTCAGTCACTATGTACACGATCCGGACGATCCCACGAGTTTGAGCAGCAACACCATCACGATGCTGAGCGAAGATCATCGCGGTGACCTTTGGATTGGCACCCTGTCAGGCGGCTTCAACCGCTTCGACAGCGCAACCAACTCGTTCATCCGTTATCAAGGCAAAGCCGGCGACTCGCAGCGTCTTCTCGCCACTGGCGTCTCCTCAGTAGTGTATGATCGGTCCGGACGTCTATGGGCGGGGTTGCTGGGCGGTGGGCTGGTCGAGCTTGATGCGGACACGGGCGAGCTGATCATGCAGTACAGTAGCCGTAATGATCTCCCAAGTGACTCTATTCTAAGCATCCTGGAGGATGAACTGGGCCATCTATGGTTGGGTACCGCCAATGGGCTGTCCCGCTTTGATCCCGACACCGGCGCTATTCGCAACTACGATATGGGGGACGGGCTGCCGAGCAACGTCTTCGAGACATCCACTTCCTTTCAAAGCCCCAGCGGCGAGCTGTTCTTCGGTACGTCAGCCGGCCTGCTTGCCTTTTATCCCGATCAGATTGAAGATAGCGCGGCCGTGGCGCCTGTGGTAATCACCGATCTGCTGCTGAACAACGAGTCTGTCTCCGTCAGAGAGCCGGATTCGACATTGGAGCGGGCCATCAACTGGACGGACTCGGTGGCGCTCTCCTATCTTGACCGCGTGGTCTCGTTCGAGTTCACGGCCTTGAGCTATCTGGCCCCGCAAAAGATTCGCTACCGCTACATGTTGGAGGGCTTTGACGAGACATGGAACGAGGTGGGCAGCAACCGTAGGTTGGTCACATACACAAACCTCAACCCCGGCGACTATCGCTTCCAGGTCCAGGCATCCAACGCCGATGGGATCTGGCCTGAGGCGTCGCGTACATCACTGGCGTTGACCATCGCGCCCCCCTGGTGGAAGACGCCTTGGTTCCGTCTGTCGACGGGTCTGCTGGTGGTGACTTTGGTCTCGGGCGGTCTCCTTTTACAACGGCGCAATGACACGCTTCAGCAGCGTAAGCTGGAGCGGTTGGTGGACGAACGCACGCGTGAGTTGCAGGACGCGCGCACACAGATCAGTACACTCTTCGACAGTTCGCCGTTGGGCATCTACCTGATGAATCCAGCGGGGCGAATCCTGACGGCCAATCGGTCCATGTTGCGCATTTTTGGTTACGACGAAGATGAACTACTGCAGACAAATGCTCGCGCACTCTACAAGGATCCGAAGCAGGATATCCAGGAAATGGTGCAAACTGGCGATGTGGGTGTTCAGAGTGACCGCGGCATTTTGTTGCAGCGACAGGACGGCTCCCTTTTCTTTGGCAACCTGAACCTGAACCGTCTGGAGGTGGATGGCGAAGCGCTGATGCTCGGTGTTGTCGACGACATCACGGAAGAGGTGGAGACGCGGCAAGCGCTGACTGTACTCCACCAGATTTCCTACGACCTCGCATCCATTGTTGAACTGGAACCTCTGCTCGATCATGCGTTTCGCCAACTCCGAAAGATCGTAGACTACAGGCACGCTGTCCTTTTGTTGGATGAACAGGGAAACGAATCTTCGACGCTTCAGGCTTACATTGCCGGTGCCTCGCAGTCAGAATTCGATGTCACTCAGATCTCGACGAACGATTGGTCGTTTTTACGTAACGTACTAAACGAGTCTGAAGCAATCTACGTCCCGGATATGCAAGCCAACGAAACCTTTCAGATCGGGATTGCTGGTCTGAAAATCGAGAGGTTGGCCGATGCACTCAAGACCAGCCGCAGCTTGCTGGACCTGCCCATGGTGGCGGGCGAGCGTTTCGTCGGGATGCTGAATATTTTGCACGATAGCGTGGACGCCTATAACGCAAGCGAAGTGGAGGTGGCGCGTACCTTTGCCAATCAGTTGGCTATCGCCATCGACAATGTCTATCTCAATAAACAGGCCCAACAGGCAGCGGCCGAACATGAGCGATCGCGCATCGCCCGCGATCTTCACGATTCAGTCACGCAGACGCTCTTCACAGCCAGCATGATCGCCGAGTCGACGCCACGTATCTGGGACCGGGATTCGGATCTGGCGCGTCAGAATCTGGGCAGAATCAGCCTTCTGACTAGAGGCGCGCTGGCCGAGATGCGTTCTCTCTTGGTCGAGTTGCGTTCCGGTGTGCTGGCAGGCCAGCCGCTGGAGCAACTGATCGAAACCCTGGTAGAGGCGACGCGTGCGCGCAGCAACGCCGTGGTTGCGCTTTGCGTCGATTGTCGTAGCGAACCACCGCCCGAGACCGTCATGGCGTTCTACCGAATTGCACAGGAGATCCTGAACAACGCGACCAAACATGCTGAAGCGACCCAGATCAAAATCTCGCTGACTTGTAAGCGCGACGATGCTACGCTTGAAATCAGCGATGACGGCCGGGGTTTTCATCCTCAGGCTGTTGCCGACGGACGTTTGGGGCTGCGCATTATGGCGGAGCGCGCAGCCGAGATCGGCGGCGATCTGGAAGTGAAAAGCAGCCCTGGTCAAGGGACCCAGATCCGCCTCAGATGGCTGCGTTTAAACGAAGGCGAGAATCATGGTTGACAGAGCATCACCGTTATCGACCGTGCGCCTTCCGATCAAGGTGATGGTCGTCGACGACCATCCGATTGTACGCGACGGCTTGAAGAACATGCTGATGGCCTTCGATGATCTGATCCTGGTTGGGGAGGCAGGCAACGGCAACGAAGCATTGGCCTGCGCCAAACGATCGCGGCCCGACGTGGTTCTGATGGATCTGTACATGCCAATTTTGGATGGCATCGGCGCGGTTTCCCTCCTCTTGGAATACGATCCCGGCATGAAGATCATCATCCTCACCAGTTTGGCCGAGGACGAACCAGTGCGCAAGGCGCTGGAGGCCGGGGCCGCCGGCTATTTGCTCAAGAATATGGCCATCGACGACATGGCCGAGGCCATCCGAACGGTCCACGCCGGCAAGCCGGCCCTCTCCGCCGAGGCAACGAGTGCGCTGATTCGTGCCAAGACCGCCTCCAAGAAAGTCGGGTACGATCTGAGCCCGCGTGAGCTGGAGGTGCTGGCGTTGATTGTGGAGGGCAAGAGCAATGAAGAGATTGCCGGGGAACTGGTGATCAGCGCGGCCACTGCCCGGCATCATGTGAGCGCCTGTCTACAGAAGCTGGGCGCGGCCAACCGGGCGCAGGCAGCAGTCCTGGCCGTCAAACATCAATTGGTCGACTGATCTTGTTTGCGCCGACCGTGTTGTAGCATCACCTCGCAGTTGAGATGCGCCGGGATATGGTTTGTACGCCATCAACTCATATTGTTTGCCGGACAGGCAGAAGGCGCCAGCACACCTTCAAAAATAGGCCGATTGGCCTATTTGAAGATAAACAATATGACGGATGTAATTTCTCTGGAACTGGGGCATCATTAAGACTGTGGCGGGAATTGCGGTCTAGGTAGACGGCTCTGCCCTGATATCGGCCTTCGTCGGGAAAGTCGTCTAGGGTGCTAATCTAGCGCCACTATAGATTCGTGAAGTGCTGAGAATAAATAGTTCGAGAGATGTAACCACAAATAGGAGAATTAGAATGTCTGACAAATCATCGTCACAAGTGTACAACATCGTAGCGTTCATCTTTTCCGATAAGGATCGAGCGTCGCAGGTAAGCAAGGAACTGCAGTCATCCGCCAAGTCGGACGGCTACAAAGTCATCGCCAATGCGGTGGTTGAGGTAGATGAAAAGGGCAAGGCCCATGTCCACCAGGCCGGCCATGGTAGCTGGGGCACGGGGCTGGGCGCCGTAGCCGGCGGCAGCTTGGCAATGCTTGGCGGGCCGGCCGGCTTGTTGATTTGGGCAGTAGCCGGTGGCGTTATCGGCGGCGTCGTGGGCAAACATATGGGCCACGCCATCCCCACGGACGATCTGAAGAAGCTGGCGGACCAGATGCAGCCCAGCACCTCGGCAATTCTGGCCATGGTCGAAGACACAGCGACTGAGCAGGTGATCGGTGACTTGAAGGGCTACAATGCCCAGGTTGTCACGATGACTGTGGGTGACGAAGCCTCCGGTGAGATCGCCCAATCTGCGGCTGTCGAAGTCGATGGACCTGCCGATGCAGCCTCAGATGCAGACGCGTCTGACACCGCGGCTGCCAAAGCCTAAGTCCATACGAGATCACTGTTTCGTTCGATCATGCCGGGGGCTTTTATAGCCCCCGGCATGATCGAACGAAACAGTGGCAACCTCCCATATACGCATAATCGACACTGAATAAATTGGGCGTGTTCAAAACGAGTTGAACACGCCATTCGCCTCACCCAGACCTGGCGCCTGAAAGCGCCAGGTCCGTCCCTCTCCACGGAGTGGAGAGGGACGCGTAGCCTCCGAATAGGAGGCGGAGCAGGGTGAGGCGAGCGTTCAATTCATTTTGAACACACCCAATTGATCTCCAAAGCCAAATCGTCACGTCAGAGACAAGATGACTACCGAAGCGAAGCCGAAGGGATCAGGGTTCGTTCCCAATATCATCTCCGGGTTAGCCACTGGTCTCTTCAGCATTCCGGAAGGTATGGCCTACGCCCAACTGGCCGGCGTCAATCCGGTCTATGGTCTCTACTCCGGCATCGTCGCCGTGATCGTATCGTCTATGACCACCGGCACCATCCTGATGATGAGCACGCTGACCAGCGCGATTGCCCTGGCCACGGGCAGCGTCATGCAAAGCGCCGGGATTCAGGACAGTCAGATGCCCCAGGCATTGTTCACGATCACGTTCCTGGTCGGCGTAATCATGTTTGTGCTGGGCATCCTGCGCCTAGGCAGCATCGTCAACTTTGTCTCGAATGCCGTGATGACCGGCTTTGTGGCCGGCGCTTCGCTGTTGATCATCCTGGGGCAGGAACACCATCTGACCGGATACAGCCCGGTCGGCAACAATGAATGGCAGAAGACGGTCAACTGGCTGCAGAATTACTCGCAATGGGACACGACGACGGTGGCGGTATCCATCGGCGTCATTATATTTATGGTGATTCTCAAGCGCTTCAAATCGCTGGAGAAATTTGCCGCCATCATCGTTATGCTGGTGGCTACGATTGCGGTCAATCTGCTCAACATCCAGACCGAGCTGGTAGGCAGCATTGCCACTATCCCCAACAGCCTGCCGCCGTTCATGCTGCCCAATTTTAGCCTGATCCCGCAGCTTGCGCTGGGTTCGGTTTCGGTGGCCCTGGTGGCGTTGGCGCAGGGGGCGGGCATCAGCACAGCTGTGCCCAACCCGGATGGCAGCAAGTCCAGCCAATCGCGTGATTTTATGGGCGAGGGATTGGGCAATCTGGCCGGCAGTTTCTTCCAATCCATGGCCACCGGCGGATCGCTGTCGCGCACTGGCGTCAGCGTGAGCGCGGGGGCCAACAGCCGCTGGGGCGGCGTCTTCGCCGGCCTGTGGCTGGGCGTGATCGTTCTGCTCTTCGGTAGCTCCGCTGAGATGGTGCCGCTTGCCGTGATTGGCGGCATGTTGACCGTGGTCGGCGTCGAGTTGATCGTCGCCCGCATCCCCAGCGCCCAATTGGTGCTGCGCACCGGCGAATGGGGTCCCATCGCGGCCTTGGCGCTCACCTTTTTCTCCGCCCTCTTTATCCCGCTGCAGTTCACCATCTTTTTGGGCGCGGGACTGTCGCTCTTGCTCTATGTCGTTGCTGCCTCGCGCAAGACCCGTCTGCGCCAAGCGGTGCGCCACGACGATGGCGCGTGGGAGATAAGTGAAGCGCCCATCGATCTGCCATCCAACGCTGTCACGGTCCTCGTCGTGGAAGGGCTGGACTTCTTTGCCGAGGTGCCGGCGTTGAATGACCAACTGCCCGCGGCGCGCAATACTTCCCATGCCGCTGTCGTTCTGATACTGCGCGACGTACAGGATCTGTCCAGTACCGGCATCAAATGGCTTGAGCATTATGCGCGGGAACTGCAAGCGCAGGACAGTTTATTGCTCTTGGCCAATGTCCGCCAGACGGTTTTAGAAACCCTGAAGAAAAGCGATTCGCTGGCCGTGATCGGCGAAGAGAACGTCTTTCCGGCGACATCGCTGATGCTGGCATCTGAGGAGCAGGCGTGGACCGCTGCGCAGAAGTGGCTGAAACAGGATTCCAAGACGGCCCCAGTTGTCGAGACGGACTCGGCGAAGAGATAGGTCGAATCCGCCTGCACATTGGAGTTGCTGACGTCTGACGGCACGCCGTTATTGTTGTATCACGGTAATTAAAACCGGGTGCAGGGCGGCAAGGTGACGCTGTGAGTCAACGAAAGTAGAGCGTTTGACTGGTCTTGTGAAGGCGACAAGATTGCCTGACCATGAAAACATTTTGCAGTCGAACACATCGGCAATTGAAACAGGAGATTTACAATGACAGAGAAAAAAACATTAGCCGAACGGCATACCGAACAGGTATTTAAGGGGAAAGTCGAACTGGATGTTCGCGACTCTGTGCCTGATTGGGGGCCATACATGCCCCCGATTGCCTCCAAAGACGCACCGAACGTCCTCTTCATTCTGTACGATGATACGGGGTTGGCGGCCTGGTCACCCTTCGGGGGAGGGATCAATATGCCGGCAGCGCAGAAGCTGGCTGATCGCGGTTTGATTTACACGCAGTGGCACACGACCGCTTTGTGTTCACCGACTCGGTCCACCTGCTTGACCGGCCGTAACCACCACCTCAACGGCTTCGCCAGTATCGCTGAGGGTACCAACGGCTTCCCCGGCCAGCACGGCCGGATACCCGAGCAGTGCGCCACGGTCTCCCACATCCTCCAGGATGCCGGTTGGAGCACGTTCTGGGTGGGCAAGAACCACAACGTACCCGAACAGGATAATGCCCCCGGCGGGTACCGGGCCACATGGCCCTTGCAGCAGGGTTTCGACCGGTTCTACGGATACCTGGGTGGCGAGACCAACCAGTGGTATCCAGACCTTGTTGAAGACAATCACTTCATCGACCAGCCTTACATGCCCGAGGATGGCTATCACCTGTCCAAGGATCTCGCTGACCAGGCCATTCGCATGATCCGCGACCAGAAGGCCAGCAACCCCTCGAAGCCGTGGTACATGTGGTTCTGCCCCGGCGCCAACCATGCCCCCCACCATGCCCCCCAGGAATACATCGACAAGTACAAGGGCAAGTTTGACGACGGGTACGAAGCGTACCGCGAGTGGGTGCTGGCGCGCATGATCGAGAAGGGCGTCATGCCCGCGGATACGAAGCTGACGCCGATCAACCCGATGCCGGATGACCAGGCGGTCTCCGCAGATTACGTTAAGCCGTGGGACACGTTGAGCGACGACGAGAAGAAACTCTTCGCGCGCATGGCTGAGGTGTTCGCAGGCTTCTCTGAGTACACCGATGCCCAGACCGGGCGCCTCATCGACTATCTGGAAGAGTCCGGCCAGCTGGACAACACCCTCGTGTTCTACGCCGCCGATAACGGCACCTCGGGCGAAGGCACGCCGAACGGCTCAGTCAACGAGAACAAGTTCTTCAATGGGTTCCCGGATACGCTCGAGGAAAACATGAAGATGTACGACAAGCTCGGTTCGCCCGATACGTACAACCACTTCCCGACCGGCTGGGCAGCCGCATTCTCGGCGCCGTTCAAGATGTTCAAGCGCTACTCGGAGTATTCCGGCGGCACCTGTGACCCGATGATCATCTCGTGGCCAAAGGGCATCAAGGCGCGTGGGGAGATCCGGCATCAGTACCACCACTCCACCGACATTGTGCCGACCATCCTCGATGTCTGCGGATTGGAAATGCCCAAAACCTACCGCGGCGTGGAGCAGTATCCGCTGTCGGGTGTTTCGATGAGGTACAGCTTCGACGCCGACCCGGACGGGCCGACCCAGAAGAAACGTCAGTACTTCGCGATGCTCGGTACGCGCGGCATTTGGGAGGACGGCTGGAGAGCCGCCGCCGTCCATGCGCCGATCTCTGGCCATGGGCACTTTGATGAAGATAAGTGGGAGTTGTACCACGTGGACAAGGATCGCTCCGAATCCACGGACCTGGCCGACAAATATCCCAAGAAGCTCGAGCACCTGAAGCAGTTGTGGATGGACGAGGCCAGGAAGAACCTCGTGCTGCCCCTCGACGATCGCACCGCAACGGAGGTTCTCGCCGGCATCGAGCGGCCTTCCTCCGAGCCGCCCCGGGAGCGGTACATCTACTACCCGGACACGACGGCGGTCCCGGAAGGCGTCGCTGCCAACATCCGGGGGCGCTCCTACAAGATCCTGGCCGATGTTGAGGTCGGCGATAGCACCTCGGGCGTCCTCTTCGCCCACGGTTCCCGTTTCGGCGGGCACTCGCTCTTCATCAAAGATAAGAAGCTGTTCTACGTGTACAACTTCCTGGGCATCCCGCCAGAGCAGAAGTTCGTCTCCAGTGAGGAGCTGGCGCCGGGCAAATATACGCTCGGCGTGGAGTTCACCCGGGAGAAGGCTGGCCAGTACGGCGAGTCGCACGGCACGACGAAGCTGTATATCAACGACAAGGTCGTCGCCGAAGGCCCAATGCGCGCCCAGATCGGCAAGTTCACACTGTGCGGTGACGGCCTGTGCGTCGGGCGCGACAGCGCGGACGCGGTCGCCGCAGAGTACACGCCCGAGACCCAGGGCAAATTCACCGGCGGCGCCATCCAGTTCGTGGAGGTGTCTGTGGAGAAGGAGCAGTACCGAGACCTCGAAAGAGAGATGGCTGCTGCGTTCGCAGTCGATTAAGCTTTGAGCCTGTTCGCTTCTGGCCTGTTGAATCGCGGGGTACCGGTTTCGGCGGTACCCCGCCTGACGCGGTCGAACGTGCCGTTCAACCTTTCCAAAGCGCAGGCGACAGAGATCCAAAGTCGGTTAAATTCGGATTTACGCAACGTACCTTTATGTCGGAATAAGTTATCCATTCATTGGGCAATATAATCAATCGCTTAAGACCGACCCCAAGTGCGGCTCATTTAGGACGTCTCCCGTGCGCATATTTGTCGCAAGCTCAGATAGATCACTTAGGCTGGCGCTGCTGCTGTTGCTGGAAAGCGAACCTGGCATGGCTGTAATCGGTATGTTCGATCAGGCAGAAGGATTGTTAACCATCGCCAAGGCTTCCAACTCGGAGGTCTACCTGTTGGATGACCGCCTCGCCGACCCATCGACCATTGTCGATCTGATCGGATCGGTCCATGGGTTGGAGAATTCACCCAAGGTGATCGTTCTTTCGCCCGACCCGCAGATCGAAGCAATTGTCCTGGGGGCCGGGGCCGACGCATTCGTCAACAAGTCTTCTCCACCCGACGGGCTGCTCCCAATATTGAGGCAAATGCGCCCATCCAAACATGCCGGACAATGAAACAAGGCTGTATGCTCTGACAAATGTAATTTGTTGACTTCATGTAGCGTAGGAGATTGACCATGGCCAACCAACCCGATAAACACTTGCGAGCCCAATTGCCCATCCCGGATGTACCAAAACCGGGGCTAACCACGCATCGAAGAATCGGGGATCATGGATGGCACGTTGATCTACGTGATCATCGGCTACAACGGCGCATCTGCCGAGGGGACATTGAACAGGGCTACTAGGTCCGTTGACATTTGGTCGTAACGTCCCCGGCGCAAAGTAGGTGGTTTTCGAAATGTCAACAGAGCCTAGTAAACAGTTCCGGTAGCAAGTGTCGGTAGCCCAATTGCGTCAGCTTCCGGCTACCGGCAAAACCATCAGTTTCATCACACAGACAAGGAGTATTGCAATGGGTGAGCAAGACAACAACGCCGTTTACAACATCATCGCCTTTATCTTTGCCGACCCCAAAAAGGCCAGGTCAGTGCACGACGAGTTGAACGCATCGGCCAAGGAAGAAGACTACAAGGTGATCGCCAACGCCGTAGTCGAAGTTGATGCCAAAGGGAAGGCCCACATTCATGAGGCCGGCCACGGCACGGTGGGTACCGTTGGCGGCGCGGCGGCGGGCGGTCTTCTCAGCCTGCTCGGCGGACCTGTCGGTCTGCTCGGCTGGGCCATCGCCGGTGGCGTGATCGGCGGCTTTGCCGGTAAGACCGCCGGTCGGGCGATTCCGAAAAAGGACCTGGAAGAGTTGTCCGCGCAGATGCAGCCCAACACCTCGGCAATCCTGGCGATCGTCGAGGACACGGCCGCGGAGAAGCTCATCGACACCATGGCTCCCTACCAGGCACAGGTGGTCACGTTGACAATGGGTGATGAAACCTCGGGCGAGATTGCCCAGGCGGTCGCGGTCGACGTGGAAGGTCCCGCTGATGACGCAGAGACCGATGATGCAGAGACCGATGACGCGGCAGGCTCGCAATCGGCCTAGACAGCAATGCCTGCACAAGCGCAGCTGAAGGTCGCCCTGTAGGCGGTCAACAGCTGCGCTTGTGCCGTGTTTCGATGGATGTCTGACGAATTCGCACACAATTGATTGATCGTTGCTTGATAGCAGGAGACCGTAATGACAGTTGAAGAGACTTCTACACCCGTCGAGGAAATCCAGGCGCTCTATGTTCAGACTGCCCACGGCATTACCTATGACGGCAGCAAGCTCACGCTCCACACCGTGGCGCCATCCACGCTCTTCTTTTCCGATCGACCGGATCGCGTGACCGGCCACGTATCCTCGCAGGAGTTTGTCCAGACCTGGGGTGACGGTGAGGATAGCTTTGCATCCAACCCGCCCAATGCGGCACTCTCCATCTTTGGCGACGGTGAGATTCACGATGTGGTCGTGGAGTTGTACGAGCCGGTTCTGGCCGACGGTAACCTGACCTACCGCATTGACATTCTCGACGGTGAGTTACCAGCAGACGGTGGCCCCAGTTCGCTCTTTATCGACGTCATCGGCCGGCCGCTTTCGCCGGTGTCGATATGCGGTGTACGACGACGCGAACGACGACGCGATCGACGATAATTGCGGCCAAGTCGCCGGCGCGATTGCTGCATGAGTCAGTTTGCCCATGGACGCATGCCAATCTGCGCCGCCGACAGTTGACGCCAATCAAAAGTCGCTATACGCTCATGAGGACTGGAGGCTCGGACTGCAATCGATCCGGCCCCGAAGATCTAAGCAGTCACACTTGCACTGCGACCTCTAGTCCTCATCTTCTTTATTCGTAGCGTCTTCAAATTGGAGAGGAAACTTCACGTGTCAAATGACTTCAATCTCAGATCCCAGGAATATTGGTCGCGTCTAGGCTGGGGTCTGTTGACAGGTCTACTCAGTGCCATCGGTGCATTCATCTTCATTGGCCTTATGAACCTGGGAAAAAGCCTAATCTGGCCTGATTTGACGGATTGGACGCCCTTTTCCGGTTCCTGGCAGATGGTGGGCATTATGACTGTGGCTGGGCTTGTGGTCGGAATGATTCACCACTTTACCGCAGCCGCAGAACTTGATGTCTTTTCCGCGTTGGATAACGGCGACATGGATCCCAAACCTGTGCCGGCCTCGCTGTTGGCCTCGCTGGTCTCGCTCATTGGCGGCTTCAGCCTTGGACCCGAAGTGCCGACCGGCATGTTGTCCGCCGGCCTGGGCGGCTGGATCTCCAGGCGACGTAATTTCGATGCCGTCCGCACGCGCACCAATGTCATCAGCGGCGTTTCAGCCGCATACGCCGGCCTGTTCTCGTCGCCTTTTGTCGTCCTGATGCTTCTACTGGAATCGGCCCATCTACAATCGCTTGCCTACTACGGAACACTCTTGATCGCCGGTCTCTCGGCGACAATTGGCTTTGGGCTCTTTTACGGACTTGGCGGCGATACTTTCTCGTCCTTATTGGGGCTCTTGTCACCACCTGCCTACGATCTACGGATCTGGCACCTGGGGGCCGGGATGGTGTTGGGCGTCGTTGGGGCGCCGGTTGGCCTGCTCTTTCCGATCATGGCCAAGCTACTTGGCCGTGCGGTCGCGCCGCTCGCGGGCCAGCCCATTCTCCGTGGTCTCCTCGGCGGCTTCTTGCTCGGCCTGCTGGCTTTTGCCCTGCCGATTACAGTGGGACTGGGCACCAACGAAATGGTGGTTGTCAGTCAACAGGCTGCGGAAATCGGCTTCGGCTTGCTACTCGTCTTTGCGCTGGCCAAACTCTTGGCCCTGAGCGGGGCGCTGGCATTTGGTTTCATCGGCGGCCCAATCTTTCCGCTCCTTTTTGTGGGCACGACCGTGGGCTCTGCCATTCTGTTGTTATTTCCCCAACTCCCCATAGGCCTGGCCTTGGGCTGCTTGACAGTTGCTGTCCCTGCCGCGGTCGTGCCCATCCCGCTGACGCTGGCTGCTATCGGCGTCGTGATCATTGGGTCACCGCCTAGCAATGCCTTGCCCCTGGTGCTGGCGGCTTTGGTTTCATTTTCAGTCTCACACGGCCTGATTATGCGCACCCGCAAGCAGGGCGCGAAAGCCGACTAGTCGGAGTAACCACGTGTAGACCATGGCGCCAATCGCAAGAGGAAAACGAGAGCTAAAGGGAATTGGCTACGAGCTATTCATCGGCGCGCTGTCAATCCTCTCGATCATCAATCTGATCCTGATAGTTGTATTCCGAAATGATCCTGGCCTGCAGACCGTCTTGGGTGTCATCAATGCCGTGATGACACCCATCTTTCTGGGCGACTTTTTGTATCGGCTCTTTACGGCGACGAGCAAGAAGGCCTATTTCTTCAGCGGCTTCGGGTGGGCGGACTTGCTTTCTAGCCTGCCCTTTCCCCAGTTTAAGGTTCTGCGGCTCTTCCGCCTTTGGCGCGTTTTTCGCTTGTTCGTCGAGTTCGGCGCGACCAATCTTGTGCACGAATTTATCGCGCATCGCGCTGAGAACGCGCTCTATACCGTCGTCTTTCTAGTCCTTTGTGTGCTTGAATTCGGATCACTGGCAATGCTTAGCGTTGAGGCTGCAGCGCCCAATGCCAATATTACGACGGCCTCGGATGCCATCTGGTGGGCTTACGTAACGATTACGACCGTAGGCTATGGCGACCAGTATCCGGTTACGACAAATGGACGCATCATTGGCGTCCTGGTAATGACAGCGGGTGTGGGCCTCTTTGGCACGCTCAGCGGTTTCCTGGCCAACATGTTCCTGGCGCCGCCCAAGAAGAAGGAGGAGAAAGAAGTGCCGGAAGCAATAGACGATGACCCGAAGGCCAGAATTGCCGAACTCAAGCGTCTACTGGACGTACAGGAAGCCGCCATGGCCGATCTACGTGCAAAAGTGAATGAAGTAGACCAACTACTCTGATCATTCGATCAATACCAATACATCGATCTTTCGTTCTGCCATTTTCACGTCAAGGGGGAATTATGACCGCAAGCACAGAAGTAAAAAAAGGCCGTCAATGGCCCATCTTTCAGGGGATTCTACCCATTGATCGGTCGAAGATCTCGACGGATATCATCGCTGGGGTCACCCTGGCCGCCCTCGCCATCCCCGAGGTCATGGGCTACACCAAGATCGCGGGCATGCCTGTCATCACGGGTCTCTATACGATTTTGATTCCCATGGCACTCTTTGCCATCTTTGGGTCGTCCAGACATTTGGTGGTGGGGGCAGATTCCGCAACCGCGGCCATTTTAGCTGCTGGGCTGGCAGGTCTCGCTGCGACAGAATCGACCCAATATGTGGCGCTTGCCGGGTTGCTCGCACTGATGACGGCCGTATTCTTACTCCTTGCGCGGGTGCTTAAGCTTGGCTTTCTGGCTGACTTCCTTTCGCGCACCGTGCTCATCGGCTTTCTCACCGGCGTTGGCGTGCAGGTCGCCATTGGTCAGATTTCGGGCATGATGGGCATCCCGGGCGGCGGTGCCGGTCCAATCCGGCAGCTGGCCACAGACTTTCAACAGCTTGGCCAGACCAACTGGGTGACGCTGGCTATCTCCATCGGCGTGCTGGCGATTATCCTCGGCGCGCGACGGATCAACAACAAAATTCCCGGTGCCCTGATCGCCGTTATTGGGGCGATTGCCGCCAGCTACTTCTTCAATCTGTCCCAGTATGGCGTCTCCGTACTCGGGACCGTCCCAAGCGGGCTGCCCAGCATTGGCCTGCCCAACGCCGGCGCTGACTGGTCACTCATCCAGCAGCTCATTCCCACAGCGTTTTCGTTGTTTGTCGTGATCCTCGCCCAAAGCGCTGCCACCTCCCGCGCCTACGCCGCCCGCTACAGCGAGCAGTTTAGCGAGAATGTGGATCTGGTCGGTCTTGGGCTGGCAAACATCGGCGCGGGCCTGTCGGGCACCTTTGTCGTCAACGGCAGCCCGACCAAGACGCAGATGGTAGACAGTGCCGGCGGCCGCAGCCAGCTGGCTATGCTCACCACCTCGCTGATCGTTGTCGTGGTTGTCCTTTTTCTGACTGTGCCTTTGTCATTCATGCCCAATGCCGTACTCTCTGCGGTCGTCTTCTTGATTGGTGTCGAACTAGTTGACGTGAAGGGGATGCGCAAGATCTATGAACAGACTCCGGGCGAGTTTTGGGTTGCCCTGATCACTGCGCTCACGGTCATCTTCATCGGCGTCGAACAGGGCATCCTGTTGGCCATGTTCCTCTCTCTTCTGCTGCATGTAAAGAGCGGCTATAAGCCTAAGAATAATGTGGTGACGCAAACGGATGGCCACTGGAAGTCAGCGCCGATAGCGTCTCCGGCCGAAGCCCTTCCGGGCCTCATGATTTATCGCTTCAACCACAGCATGTACTACGCCAATGCCGAGCTTCTGGGCCAGGAGATGCTGGGATTGGCAGCCGCCGGCACGCCCCCTGCTACGTGGCTCTGCGTTGACATGGACGCGGTTGATGATATTGATTTTTCAGCCGCCGCGGTGTTGCGAGAAATTACCAAGGAGCTTAGTGAGCGCGGAACGCGCGTGGTGCTGGCCGAAGTTAGCGACGACTTGCGCGCCAAGCTTGACCGGTCGGAAGTCACTGCATTGATCGGCGAAGAATACTGCTTTGCTAATCTGGATGATCTGCTGACTGCGTATCAGCAACAGACTGCGGGAGGAAAATAATGGCGATTCAGCCACCTCCGGAGAATATCCGGCATCTTACGGTTCGAGAGCGCACCGAACGGGGCAAGGCGGCTCGCGCCCACTGCCCGCGCGCCGGCCACGCCGAGTGGGCGCCGGCCACTGACCGCCCCGATCCCGTGGCCCTGCTTCAGGCCCAGGCAAAGACGCGTATCCCCGAGCTGACGCCGATCCGCTATGGACGGATGTTGGTATCGCCACTCTCCTTCTATCGTGGCGCGGCCGCGATCATGGCGTCCGATCTGTCCACCATGCCCCATACCGGCCTCGAGGTCCAACTCTGTGGCGACGCGCATCTATCCAATTTCGGCGGATTTGCCTCACCGGAACGGGAGCTGATCCTCGATATCAACGACTTTGACGAGACGCTACCCGGGCCGTGGGAGTGGGATCTCAAGCGGCTGGCCGCCAGCATTGAGATCGCCGGTCGGGAGCGGGCGTTTGGCGCCGCCGCAGTGCGTGACCTCGTGCTTGACGTCACGGGCGAGTATCGTCGCTCCATGCGCGAGTTCGCAGCGCTGGACAATCTTGATCTCTGGTATCTGCACATTGATGTGCCCGGCGTGCGGGCCAGGTGGGGCGAGGATATCAGCGGTAAGGAAATGAAGGCGATTACGAAGAATATGGCCCGTGCTTACCACAAAGACAACCATCGGGCCCTGGAGAAGCTCACGCTCACCGTGGACGGCAAGCTTCGCATCGTTGCCCATCCTCCACTCATCATACCCGTTGAAGATTTTCTCTCGGCGGACCAGCAGGTGCGGTTTGAAGAGGAGATCATGAGCTTTTTCCATCACTACCGCGCGACACTGCGCGATGATCGCCGGCGTCTTCTGGAGAGCTATCAATACGCCGATCTCGCCCGTAAGGTCGTTGGCGTAGGCAGCGTTGGTACCCGAAGCTGGATTGTGCTCATGCAGGGCCGTGACGAATCAGACGCACTCTTTCTCCAGGTGAAAGAAGCCCAATCTTCCGTCTTGGAACCCTATTTGGGCAAGAGCGCGTATGCTGCACACGGACGCCGCGTCGTGGAAGGCCAATGGCTCATGCAGGCCTCAAGTGACATCTTTCTGGGCTGGGATCGTGTTCAGGCCAGCGAGTTTGGCCCAGGGGCCGACTACTACGTGCGACAGTTGTGGGACTGGAAGATCTCATTCGATATCGAGCGCATGACGCTGGGGGAACTGATTGTCTACGGCAAGATGTGTGCCTGGACCCTTGCCCGGGCCCACGCCCGTTCCGGCGATCGCATCGCCATCAGCGCCTACCTCGGCAAGAGCGATCGGATCGATCGGTCGCTGGCGGACTTTGCGAGTGCGTACGCCGATCAGAATGAACGCGACTATCAGGTCCTTGCCGCCGCGGTCGAGCGTGGCCTGGTGCAGGCTGAAATGGGCGTATGACGCCGGGTTTGGAAATTTCATAGAAAAGAGTCGGGGGGGTCTCTGGTTACCAGAGACCCCCCCGACTCTTTTTGGCTCCCCGGGTTGGACTTGAACCAACAACCCTGCGGTTAACAGCCGCATGCTCTGCCGATTGAGCTACCGAGGACCGGCAATAAATGACTAGATAATTATACGGAGAGCGCCCCACCCTGTCAAATTCGATCACCCGAAATGAACATCATGAACCTTCCGGATCGGGTCGCTCCCCGCTCATTTTACACTGCGCGATCTGCGCATGCCGCTAGCCAAGGTAGTCGCGCAGTTTGCGGCTGCGCAGCGGGTGGCGCAGCTTGCGCAAGGCCTTGGCTTCGATCTGGCGTACCCGCTCACGGGTGACGTTGAATTCCTTGCCCACGTCTTCCAGCGTGCGCGTCGTGCCGTCCTCCAGACCAAAGCGCATGATGAGCACTCTGCGCTCGCGCTCATTGAGGGCGTCCAGAATCTCCGCCATCTGTTCCTTGAGCAGCCGCCGGCTGGCCGAATCGACGGGACCAGGCAGGCTGTCATCTTCGATGAAGTCGCCCAGGTACGAGTTTTCTTCGTTGCCGACCGGCGTATCCAGGCTCAGTGGCTCCCGGCTCAGCCGTTGGATGCGCCGCACCTTGGTCGATGCACGTTCGAGCTTGCGCACCAGATCCGGCTCCATGATGATGTTTTCGTCCATGGCTGTCTTGATCGCCAGCCGATCTTCGGCTTCCAGAAAGTCCATTTCCAGCGCCAGTTCCTCGGCTGTCGGCTCCCGGCCCAGCTCCTGCTGAAGCTGGCGCTGGATGCGCCGCTGGCGGTTGATCGTCTCGTGCATGTGCACGGGAATGCGAATCGTGCGCGCCTGATCGGCGATCGCACGGCTGATGGCCTGACGAATCCACCAGGTGGCATAGGTGCTGAATTTGTAGCCGAGCGTGTGGTCAAACTTGTCCACGGCGCGCAGCAAGCCCAGGTTGCCCTCCTGAATCAGATCCAGGAAGCTCAGACCGCGTCCGATGTAGCGCTTGGCCACGCTCACGACCAGGCGCAGGTTGCTCTGGGCTAGCACGTCGTGGGCGAGCTTGCCGCGGATGATCGTGTTCTCCAACTCATCCCGTACGTCGAGGTCCAAGTCGACATCGCTTTCGTCGGCCAGGGCGATCTGCTCTTTGGCTTCGACGCCATCGCGAATCTCCTGGGCCAACCGCATCTCATCCTCCGCCGTGAGCAGGGGATGACGGCCAATGTCGCTCAGGAAAAGCCGGACCGGGTCCAGGCTTTGGCCCAGTTCGGGGACATCTTCGATTAGCTTCTCGATGGGCACCGTACGCTCTTGCTCTACCTCTTCCTCGAGCTTTTCATCGCGTTCAATGCGCGGAATGGGCGTCGCTTCGTCTTCTTCTTCGTCCTCATCCTCATCGGGGATGTCGTCAAAGACGTCTTCCTCTTCTTCTTCGCCCTCGCCGAGATTGATGTACTCATCCAGCTCGCTCGTCCCGCCCCGGCTGCGCCGAGGAAGGGGAGCGAGACCCTCTTCTTTTTCCGAGTCAATCGGTGCAGGTTTGCGCCGTCTTGCCATCAGTCTCCTTTGTGCCCCTCTATTATTGAATCAATACGCCCTGCGTGCGGCGCCCTCGATCAAAGAGGACTTCGTTCAGTCGCTTCACCAGGCGATCAAGATGGGATCTCTCGCGAGCGATTTGATTGCTGATGCTGCCATACTCAAGTTCATTAGTTTGATCACGGCCATGCTGTGCTTCTGTCTGCAACTGCTTGAGCTCATTATTCTTGGCGTCTACACGGCGCCGACGCAGGGTGATCAACGTCTTCGCCGTATCCTCGCGCAGCTCGTTGCTTTCGGTGGTCGGCATGCCCGCGGCATAGGCCATGATTCGTCCGTAATGGCCATGGATCGGGTCAGCCAGTTCATCTTGGAATGATTCGCTGTCCCATGGTTCATCGCCGCTCACAAACTGCTTGAGCGTCCGGTAGATTTCTCGATTCTCCGCCCGTTCAAAATCTGCTGTGCTGAGCGCCTCGATCTCCAAAAGATCACATGCGCTTGCCAACCACACAAAGAGCTCTGGTGAATGGAGCAACAGCGCAAGCAGGTGGTCCTCTGTGTTCAGCGGACTGACCGGCGCTCGATTCCCGTTGGCGCGATATGGGAAAGGAGCAGTTTCATCGGCGTCAAAGGGCGGCGCATCCAGTGCCGGGATGAAAGATTCCGGCGGCGCTTTGGACTGTCCTGCTCGCTTCTGCCGGGCCTGATTGGTCTTCCCGGCAGCCTGCACACGACTGTTGATCGTTTGCAGATCGATCTGGACCAGATTGCTCAGATCCTGCACGTAATGGCTACGCTCGACGTCATCGCCTAGCTCAGCGATGAGCGGCGCCAGAGCTGACACCGCGGCTGCCTTACCCGCCGCCGACGTGATGTCAAACTGGTCGACCACGATCTGAAAGTAAAAGTCGAGCAGCGGCCGGGCCTCGTCGATCAACTGCTGCCAGCGCTGCGGATCCTCCCGGATCACGTCGTCGGGATCGCTGCCGTCGGGCATGGAAACGATCTGCAGATTCGCAGCCAGACGCTGCTCGAAGGTGATGCCCCGGGCGGACATGCGTGGCTTCTGCACCCGTTTAAGGGCTTCACGCGCCTGGTTGAGTCCTCGAATGGTCGCCTGCTGGCCGGCCGCGTCCGCATCAAGTGCCAGGACGAAGTTGTCAGTATAGCGTTGTAACTGCTGCAGTTGATCGCCGGTGATCGCAGTGCCCATACAGGCGACGACATTGGCAAAACCGTGCTGATGCGCGGCGATGACGTCCATGTACCCTTCGACGATCACCACCTTGTCCGCTTCGCGGATCGCTTTTTCGGCAAGATCGAGTCCGAAAATTACCCGGGACTTGTGAAAGACCGGCGTCTCTGCCGTGTTGAGATACTTGGGCGCCGAGTCATCCAGTACCCGTCCGCCAAACCCAATCACGCGGCCTTTTCTGTCGCGGATGGGAATGACGACGCGACCGCGAAAGGCGTCATAGGTGCTCGTTCCCTCGGCGTTTTCCTTGATGACGCCGGCGACAAGGAGATCTTGCAGCGTATAACCCAATCGCGTCAGATGGTTGCGGAGTCCATCCCAGCTATCCAACGCAAAGCCGATCCCGAACTGTTCCGCTATCTGCTGGTCAATCTTCCTACGTTCAAGATACGCTCGCGCGCTTTCGGCTGCCGGATGGTGCTGGAGAATCTCCTGAAAATAGGCGCTTGCCGCCGTATTGATATCGAAGATCCTGTCGCGCGTTTGCCGTCCGGGATCATCGTCGTAGCCATGTAACTCGACGCCGGTCTCCTGGGCCAACAATTCTAACGCATCACGGAACGAGAGGTTCTCTTTGCGCATGACGAACTCGTAGATGTCGCCGCCAGTGCCGCAGGCGCCAAAGCAGCGCCAGGAACCATGGTCCGGCGACACAAAAAAGCTGGGCGTTCGTTCATCATGAAAGGGGCAAAGGCCCTTGTAGCGGCTGCCGGCACGCTCAAGCGTTGTATAACGGGAGATGAAATCAACGATGTCGACCCGCTGTTTGACTTCATCAATAACGCTCATCGGGTCTCGTTTTCTCCTGCATATCAAAGTCTCTGGGGACGGCGGTGGGTGGAATTATAACGTTTGTTCTGGTGGGTGTCAAAGCTCCGCAGCTGAATCCAGTGCGTCCCAATCCTGGGCGCGATGGACCACTGATTTCGATGGGGGCGACGAAGTGAAGCGGCTACGGCTTCGACCCTTCGACATGCTCAGGACGACGCAGGCTCCGCCCGCGTCCACCGGGCAGTCTCGAAACAATCGTTCTCATCTGAAACGGAGTCTCGGTCCCGTTGACTGTTGGTCGTAACGTCGCCGGCGCAAAGCCGGCGGTTTTCGAAATTTCAACGGAGTCTAGATATCTAGGCTGCTTCAAGACCGTGCTGCTTGACGTAGGTTGGGTAGAGTGCTTCGGCCTGGCGGAAGAGACCCTCCAACTTGCGCGAGGCGCGGAAGATATTGCCTTTGGCCTTGATCTTGCCGCTGAAGAACGCACTGCTCAGGCTTTCTCGTCCCATCCAAATTTCGTGTAGAAGATCGGCCGGCACGCGAATCTCGAAATTCGCTTTCCCGGGAGTAGGACCAAGGAAGAACTCCAATGGCGGCTGGCGACCGTCAAGCAAAATCTCGCCGTCCGGATCTTCGAAAATGATGCGTACGACCATGTTGCTCTTGGTGAAGTCGTCGATATTGCTCTGATCCGCTGCCAACGCTTGGAAGAGATCGTTCATCACTGCGTAAAGTTGTTCGGTCGACTCGTAGACTGCCATAAAGCTTCTTTCAGGCTATTCGATGGATATTTCGTTTCCGGATTATAGGCGGCGTATCGGTCACAGTCAAAAGGATGATGGGTCGAATGCGTGAGTGCCCCACAAAAATTCGTGGGTGCCCCACAAAAAAGCGTGAGTGCCCCACAAAAAAGCGTGAGTGTCCCACAAAAAAGCCCGTGCCGACGAATCGGCACGGGCAGAATTTACCTTGGTAAGCTTGGCTAGCGCTTAAAAAGTCCCACGATAAAGAGCAAGAGCACTGCGCCGGCCACGGACGTGATGAGTGAGCCAAAAATCCCACCGGCCGAGATGCCGAACAGGCCAAAAATCCAGCCGCCGATGACACCGCCGATGATGCCGGTTACAACGTTGCCGATCAGGCCAAGCCCCCCGCCCCGCATGAACTGCCCTGCGAGCCAGCCGGCCACGCCGCCAATCACGATCCAAAGGATGAATCCCATCAAATCCATATACGCCACCTCCGATGTGTATGTGATGAATGAGCCTTGATGGCCGAATCGTTCGACCTCATCTTTATTGTAACGCCAATCATTACTTTTGCAAGGACCAATTTACTGCATCCAAGCCACTGGCGGATGACATATCAACACCCAATAGAGACGTCACTTGAACTACGTACATTTTTCCAGAGCTAGAACCAGCAAGAATGTACGAAGTTCAAATAATGTGACCATAAGAGGGCCGACCCTAGAAGTCGATCGGTTTGCCCTCATAGGCGTAGACAAACATGCGTCGCAACTCGTCTGAATCCGGGATGCGGGGAGCAGTGAAGAATTGCGTGTCCATCTCTGTATAGGCACAGAGTAGATCCAGCTTTTCTTCGAATTCTGCCCGGTCAATGCCCAATTCGGCGATGCTCATGGGCTGGTCTACTGTCCGTTGGAGCGTGCGCACTGCCTCCGTGAGGGCGCGGCCGGCCTCTACCTCGTCGTGGCTGTTCGTAACGCCCACGTAACGCGCAATATCACCATAGCGTGCGCCGCCCTGGTTCAGCGTCAAATCCATCGTATAGGGAAGGAAGAGGCTGACGCCGCGGCCATGGGGCTGCTTGAAGAGGCCGCCCAAGCTGTGACCCATGGCGTGTGCCAGCGCATTATTTGAGTTGCCAAAGCCCAGGCCGGCCATCGTCGCTGCGTTCGCCATCTGCTCACGCGCTTCGGGATCGTTGGCCCCGTCGGCATAGGCCCGGGGTAGATACTCGAGGACCAACTTGGCAGCCTGCAAGCACATGCCGTCGGCAAAGACGTTGTGCCAGCTCGCCGTGAAGCCCTCGATGGCATGGGTGAGTGCATCCAGCCCGGTGTCGGCCGTGACGCGCGCCGGCAACATCATGGTCAACTCGGGGTCGATGATGGCCACGTGGGGCACGACTTCACGATTCCCTGTCGAAATCTTGCGCTGCTCTGCCGTATCCGTCAGCACCAGCGCATAGGTTGCTTCGCTGCCCGTGCCGCTGGTGGTGGGGATGGCCATCAACTTGACACCCTCTAGCCCAAGCGTCTCCATCGGATTGATCTCGGCCGGATCCATCTCCGGTCGCTGGCTGAGGACATAGATCGCCTTGGCCGCATCCATGGGGCTGCCGCCGCCCAACCCCACAACCCAATCGGGCTGGAAGGCCTCGGCCAGCTTGGCGCCTCGCCGTGCCGTTTGCAGGCTTGGCTCCGGTTCTACCTCAGCAAATACTTCAGTCTCGAAGCCGGCCTCATGGAAGAATGAGAGCACACGATCGACAATGCCCAATGACTGAAGTGTCGCATCCGTCACGATGAACGCGCGCTTACCGCCCACATACTCAATGTGACTCAAGGCTTCTTCGCCAAAGACGATCTCACGCGGCGCAGCAAAATACCACATGTTTGTTCCTCGCTATTGCAATTCGGTGTGCGTCTTGCTCAGGCATCTATTCCTAACACGTGACAAAAAACTTCTTGAGCAAAACTCAAACACCGTTCTCGATGCTGTCTCTATGGTGCTCAGCGAACAGGGCTGACGCTAGGCGTAAACTGTGTCCACCTCGGTGGCGCAGACGACCAACTCCTGCGCAGCCTTGACATTCTGCATGATCTTGACAAGGTTGCCGTCCAGCTTTAACTTGCGCGTGACCATCCCCTTGACCGGGTCGAGCTTGCCTGCCAGCACGTCCTTCCACTTATCCATGTCGGCCGTGATCTTGAACTCGGCGCTCTTGCTATCCGGGTCATCCACCAGCTCGGCGCTGCGGCATTCGCCATGCCAGAGATCGAGATAGATGCCAGGTCCGCCCTTGATCACGAGCATGACGTCGCCCTCCCAACTCTTGGCGGCAGACGCGTAGGCAGGACTGCTGTTGATGGCCTTTTCAAATTGCTCGGTCCAGTCGGCGCTGGGGAAGATGTAAGCCATGAAGAGTCTCCTTTGGTTCTGAACAATTGGTGGTTCTGAACAATTGGGTTCCGGCCGCTGATCGACCGCAATCAGCCTGCCGACTTGTTGATAAATGATACTCCGAAAATAGTGCGCAGGCAGAATATAGCATCGGCCGTTTTGGAGGAGCAAGAGCGGCCGAATTTTCTGTTTGGCGACTACGTTCCATGGGAGTATCAGGCGTCCGTGTCCTGAGCGTGTTCCTGCTATGTCGTGGCGGCAGGGACGTTTGCAGCGAAAAGAACTACTCCTGCTGCTTGCGGCGGATGCGTGCCAGGCGATGAGCCAGTTCCGCTATGGCTACCCGATTCTGGCGACCGGGAGGCGCACTCTCCAAGTTGTGCAGCGCCCAGGCCGCCCACATTTCGGCTTGGTCGAACTCCTTTAGCTGCCATTCGCAATACTTCGATAACTCGACATAAGGTGTGGTGGTGTGATCGGGTGTTGACGTAAGCCATTCCTGCCAGACGGCGGCGGCTTCGTCCCAGCGCGTCTGGCGTTTGAGCAGACGACCCAGGCCTTCGTACGCTTCGCCGCGTGCCGCGGCCTGACGCGTGGTGGCCGCGGCATGGCGATAGGCGCTCTCGGCTTCCGCGAGTGCGCCGCTGCGCTCCAGGCTGAGGGCCAGCGCCAACCAGTCGACACCTGGCAGGGCCGCCGGCGCTGCTGCAGATGGTTGCAGACCAAATGCTTCGCTCAGGGCGTCGGCCAACGACACCATGGAGACGATGTCTTCCCGATTATGGTAGAAAACCCGGGCCATCTGAGTGGCATTGCCATCACGCGTGTAGTCGACATAAAGTTGTGGAATCAACGCGCCGGGCACATCGTCTTCGCTCCGTTGGAGACCCAGCACGCGCGCTTCGAGGTTGATGAGGCGACAGCTGCGCAGACGCTTGCGCCAGAGCCGCCGGGCCGGATGCAGAAGATCCAGGTGCGCGCGATCCGGAGCCAGCAGCGCAACCTCGTCCATGCCCGCGGGGAAGAGCCAGTGGTTTTGTTGAAACCGCGTGCGCAACAGGGGCAAGTCGAATGTGCGCCCATTGAACGTGACCGTCATGTCAAACGGGGCGAGCAGCTCGCTGAGCGCCACCAACAGCGCCCCTTCCTCGGCGGGGCTGCGCATAAAGAATTGCCGCACCACGAAGTCCAGATCAGGGATATCCCCAGCGAAATTTGGGATATTTGGGTTATTTGTTTGGGATAACTCGGCTTTCCCAACCTTTAGGCCGCCAAGGTCCTCGTCGCTGGACGTGCGACTGGTGGCTTCAAAAGTGCCCACGCCGACCATAAAGGCGTAGACGCCTGCACCAGCACCTAACCCGGTTGTTTCGGTATCAATAAAGGCTGCGCTGAGGAAATCTCGCTGTTTGTCAATGCCAAATTTCGGGTGAAGCGCTGCCAGCGCGGCCGGCGTCTGACCGAGCAGCGCACCAAGCGGTCGCGGACCACGCGTTTCGTTCAGCCCATAGCGCTGCGTGACGACGTAGCAGCGGCCGGCGTGATTCTCGATTTCTGCGCCGGGCGTAGCGTCTTCCAATGCGAGCTTCGGTCCATGGACGTTTTCGTTGCCGTAGGACGGATCAGGCAGGTCGGGCGTGCTGCGGTTTTTCTGTTGACGCAGGCCCTGGAGCCGGCGGAGTCGATCAAGTTGGGAAGACACGCGTTGGGTTCCTGGCAAGCTGGCGACGGTACCTTACTTGACGGCGCTAAAGCAGACTGCACCTTTGGAGATGCGCAGGCTGCCTTCCGCTGCAATAATGGCATCAATGCGACGGCCCATTTCCTCCAGCAGGAGGGCACGATGGCGATCATCGGCGGGACGATCGGCAATGGAGTCAATCATGGCGCTGGCGTAGTAGCGCAGTGCGGTCTCGGTAGTGGGAAAGCGAAAAGCATCCGTATATTCGTAGGTCTCAACATTCGGGAAGACGCGCGCTACCCGAAAGCCATGGCTGCCGTCAAACGCTGAGACGACGGCGGGCAGCGCCTGGTAGCCAACGGCTCTGGCCGCCTCGTTATGAAGTTGCTTTAGCCGCTGATTGGCATCTGCGCTATTGGTGACGATGATCACGCGGCCGCCAGCACGCAGCACGCGTACCATCTCCGCCAGTGCTGCGTGCTGGTCGCGCACGTGATAGAGCATGTGGTTGGCCATGACGCAGTCGACCGAGGCCGACGCCAGCGGCAGGCGCTCGGCGCCGGCCTGGACGAGGGCAGCCGGTTGGGCCCTCGTTGCACTCTCGCCACGCGCTTCCACGAGCATACCGTAGGAAGCATCCAGGCCGATGACATAGACGCCGGCGTCCGCCAGCTGGGCGTGATAGGTGCCCGGCCCGCAACCGATATCGACCAGACTCTCGCCGGCGACGGGCGCAACGCGCGCCAGGACCCAATCCGCCCACGGCTCGTTGTTTTCGGTGTAGAGGCGGTGGGCCTCACGGCGAATGTTGAGCCGCTCGGCGTCACTGTATTGCTGGTGCAGATAGATGGGATTGCTGGCGTGGCTTAGATCTGTCTTTTGTGTTGTGGACATGGCGTCAGCTATAATCGTTTCCAGATTTCCAGAGTGAGAGGACCATGCCCATTCATTCCACCAAGACGTGGCGCTCGTTTGAGCCGGCCCCGGCCGCGTTTATCGATCACGTACCGATTCATCCTATCTTAGCACAGGTGCTCTACAATCGCGGGCTGCAGACCGTCGATGAGGTAAACGCCTTCCTGGCCGCAGGCGACGCCGTGGTCGAGAACCCCTACCGGCTCCAAGATATGGCGCCGGCGGTGCAGCGTATCCTCCACGCGATTCGCACGGAGGAGGTCATCTGCGTCTACGGAGATTTCGATGCGGACGGCGTCACCTCGACCGCGCTCCTGGTCGGTGCATTACAGAGGGCCGGCGGGCGGGTGGGGCCCTATATCCCCAACCGCGTCGACGAGGGCTATGGCCTCAATCTGGAGGCGATCGACCGCATTGCCCAACAGGCCGGGCTGATGATCACGGTTGACTGCGGCATCCGCGCCGTGGCCGAGGTAGAGCGTGCCCGCGAGCTGGGACTGGACGTGATCGTCACCGACCATCACTCGGTCGGCGCGGTGCTGCCGCCGGCTCTGGCCGTGATCAATCCCCGGCGCGCCGATTGCCCCAGCCGCTTTGAGCGCCTGGCCGGCGTGGGCGTGGCCTATCGCCTGGCCCAGGCCGTGCTGCGTGCGGTCGCGCAACAGAAATGGAGCGCGCTGAGCGCCGACGCCGCGAGCGATCTAGAGGTCGAACTGCTCGACCTGGTAGCCATCGGAACCGTGGCGGATATGATGCCCCTGCAGATGGAGAACCGCTCCCTGGTGCAGCGGGGCTTGGCGCAGCTCAACCAGACCAACCGGCCCGGTCTCGAGTTGCTCATGCAGAAAGCGGGCGTCGGCAAGGGCGGCGCCGATGCTGCCGCCATCTCTTTTCGCATTGCGCCCCGCATCAATGCCGCCGGGCGCATGGCCCATGCCAAGCTCGCCTATGATCTCCTCCGCACCCACGACGTGACCGAGGCCTACGGCTTCACCGAGCGTCTGGAGACGCTCAATCTGGAACGGCGGGCGCTGACGGAGTCGGCTGAGCTTGAGGCGGAAGCGCAACTGGCAGAGCAGGTTGCCGCGGACGCGCCCCTCTATCTAGTCCAAAGCGCCAATTTCCAGTCCGGCATCGTTGGCCTGGTTGCGGGGCGACTGACCGATCGCTTCTATCGACCGGCTGTGGTCATCGAGCAGGGTGAGGAGTATTCGCGCGGCAGCGCCCGGAGCATCCCTGAGCTGGATATCAGCGGCGCCCTGGATGAGGTAAGCAATCTGCTGGTGCGCTATGGCGGCCACCAACGTGCAGCCGGCTTTACGGTGGAAACATCCCGGCTGGATGAGTTCAATCAGGCGCTGCTGGACGTAGCGACACGCGAGTTGGGCGCCCATGGCGCGCTCCGTCCAACGCTGGAGATCGATGCCACCGTTGAGCTGTCTGAGCTCAACTGGAGCCTGGTGGAACAGTTTGCCCGCCTGGAGCCGACGGGCCAGGGCAATCGCCCGCCCCTGTTGCTGACGCCTGGGGTGCGCGTGCGCGAAGCACGCAGCGTCGGCAGCGGCAAGCATCTCAAACTTGTTCTCGACTCTGGACCCGGGGAGCGAGTGATGGACGCCATTGCCTTTGGCCTGGGCGACCTCGCTACGGAGTTGGCAGAAGACAGTCTGATTGACGTCGTCGGCGAGTTAAACGTCAACGAGTGGAACGGCCGGCGGCAGCTCCAGCTAATTGTGAAAGACCTGCGCGATAGCGTTCAATCGTCAATTGAAAATTGACGATTGCCAATCTGGAAAACTTTTATGCTTAACAATCTCTCACTTCCCATCAAAATCGGTCTGGGCTTCGGCCTCCTCGGCATTCTGCTGACCGTCGTCGGCATCTTGCGCGGCAATGTCCCGACCAACCCGGCCAGCATCGCCGTCGCCCTTCTCATCGGCGGCGGCGTCTGGTTCATCGTCTCTTGGGCCGTGGCGACCGCGGCCGTCGATGTGGAGAGGGGGTAGGGTTGTAGGGAGTGGGGTGGTAGGGTCTTGGGGGGAGCAGGGCGGGTTTTGTGTGTGGCCGAGGAATTCGACTTCAGTTGGTCAAACTGCCCCAACTTCCAAATCAGTATCGCCCACCACCCCAAAACCCTACCACCCCAAAACCCTACCCCTCCTCCTCCTCAAACCGCGACAAATCCGCGGCCTCGTCCTCCGGCCGGCGACCGTTATAGCGCCACCAGAAGTTATCGGCGAGGCTGGCGGCGTTGCACTCGACGCCCTGGCGGCTGAAGTAGTCGCAGACCCGCTGGACGTCGCGGAAGAGCACCTCGCGTGCATGGGGATTGTTGGCCACATCCACCACTTGAGGAAAGTCGATCAGGGTCACCTTCCCGTCCCAGTAGAGAATGTTATAGGCTGACAGGTCGCCGTGGATGAGTCCGTACCGCAGCATGAGTTCGATGTTGCGCATAACCTCGACGAAGAGCGGGTAGGCTTCGTCGGGTTCGAGCGCGATTTCGTGGAGCGTCGGCGCAGGGACGGTGCTCATCGCCGATGAATTCCAACAGCAATGCGTTCTCGCTGGAGGCGATGGGCTTGGGCACGGCGCCGCCGGCCTTGTGGAGCGTGTCCAGCGTGGTGAACTCGTGCATGAGCCACGACGTGTGGGCCATCTGCGAGCCGAACGCGCTGCCTTTCTCCATCGCCCGCTTGAGCCGGGTGTCCCGTTCCTTGGGCGTCTTGCCGTCGATGTCGATCAAGCTGCGCCCTTCGCGGTAGAGCTTATCGTTGCGTAGGTTGCGGAACTTGCGCGGCCGGTAGACCTTGGCCGCGGCCAAGGGTTCGCCGAGGCTGGGATGGGCCGCACAGCGATAGACGCTGGCTTCCTTGCCCCCCTTGACCTGACTCAGCACGTCGATGATCAGCGCCTGATCATAGAAGCCGCGCAAGGACGAGAGCAGCCAGACCCCCTCGTGCCGGGCGGGTTGGTAGGTCGTGGTAAAGCCGGCTTCCAGCCCTTCGGCCGAGTCGGTCAGCTGTTCAATGATCTTCTCCTGGTCCTGTTTCTTTTTCTTGGCCTTGGCCGCGGCCTTGACCTTCACCGATCCATCTTCATAGTGAGGATCATAGAGCGCCGCATAGTGCTCGTACGGATCCAGCGGCGCCGAGTTGTCAAAATCCGACAACGTACTCGAATTCATCGTGAGATTCCTTGCTGATAGCACGGGGATAAGGCGGATAGCCCGGATTCGATAATAGATCAGCGATAATCCGCTTGATCCGCCTTATCCCCGTTCTATAAAGTTTTTCATTGTGGCCAACTGGAAAGGCCACGGATTGCCGTCATCCGTGGCCCGATGCGCGGTGATGCGCCAATAAAAAACAGCCACGGGAATGCACCCGCAGCCGCGTAGAGGTTCTTCTACGAGGAGATCTGCTAACAGAGGCTCTGCAGGCGCATAGATTCATGGATCACAAGCGTGATCGCAGTTGATACGTTCACTTGGGCTGCCATGCATGCGCCTCCTTTCGTCCTATCTGTGGTTCAAATAATTGTTGGTTATCGTGAGCAAATGTAGCACACTTTGCGTGCCGTGTAAAGAGCGAGTTTTTCGCTTTTTTTGCCGCCTTCATCTTGCCGGGGCCTCCGCGGTACGGCCCCTACTGTGGATTGACCACGAACTGGCTCACAATTTTCATGTCCTGCGCCAGGACGTTCTCCAGGGCATTTGCCAGATCGTCTTCGTCATAGACGGGTATGCCGTAGGTTGTGACGGTGAGCGCCTGCGTGGCAACGTCGATCTCGAATTCGGTCCAGCCATAGGTGTGGAGCGCGGCATAATCGCCGGCCAGCAGCGTGGCGTCAATGGGCGAACCGTCCAGCCCCACCTCGTCATAGCCGGTTGCCCGCAGTTCCCGGTTTAGGATCTCCTTGGCGAAATCGTCCCGGTCGTCGAGCTCATTGTCCATGTCGTTGGCAATCGGCAAGGCGTAGTAGGTCGCGCGTTCCGCTTCGGTCACGTAGCCCTTGTTGATGCCGTCGGTGATGAAGATGGGTCCCAGCGTCGGCGCATAGGCCACGGGGCCCACGCTGACCTCGAAGACAGTCAGCGCTTTTTGCGCCATGCCGGGCCCTTCGGCATAGGTGATGTTGTTGACCAGCGTGCTGTGAATGTCGGCCGTGACGAAGACGACGTTGCTGATTTGCTGCTCATCGATAAAGCGCAGGAGGGCCGTCCGTTCCGCCGCAAAGCCCTCAAAACGATCCTGGGCCGACATGAGTCCCCGGTGCTGGATCGGCTGGGGAATGGCGACAAACTTCCAGGTGATGCCCTTGGCTTCGGCGTCGAGCAGATCGCGCTGCAGATCGGCCAGCTGCTGCGCGCCGAGCATGGTACGGCCAGGGCGGAAGGTGTCGGCGCGGAAGCGGGCGACATCGGCCGGGTCGTTGCGGTCGGCGCGGCGTACGGGCAGGTCGCGAAAGGAGCGGGCGTCGAGCACGAAGAGGGCCGCGTCCTGGCCAAACGTGCGGTAGCGATAGAGACGCGGCCGGCCGTCCATGCGCCCATCGTCGCCACTTTGAGACGATACAGCGCCATAGCGCTCAAACCGCAGCGGATTGTACTCGCGGAACGATTGCAGCCCATGTCTGTAGAGGGCGGTCTGATTGATGCGCCCGCTCGTCTCGGGGAAGCGGCTGTCGCGCTCGGCCAGCGCGCCGCCGGCGAAGTCGTTGAGCACTTCGTGATCGTCGATTGTGGCAAAGATGGCGGTCGACGCGCGCAGATCGGCCAGCGGGCTCAAGCCTTGGGCCGTGGCGTAGACCTCGGCGTGCTTCTGACGGAACTCGTCGAGCGTTTCGGCCTGGCGCTTGGGCACCGCGGGCGAGGCCAGATCGGCATAGACCGTGTCGCCCAGCGCGATGAAGAAGTCGAGATCGTTGTCGGCCGCGTTGGCCAGCGCCACGTAGGGCGTGAGGCTGCCGCGCCAGTCGCCGCTTGCGCCAAAGTGCAGGCCATGCTGTGCCATCGGCGCATGGGGCGTGCGCAGCGTTCCGGCTGCCGTCGCGCCGCCGGCCATCTCGGCCTGGTACCCATAGCCCATGCCCGGCGTGAGTCCGGACACGGTCACCGTCACCGGCAGCAGGGGGTCGGTCACGGTGGTGGTTACCACAGCGTGGGTTGAGAGCGTCGATGCGACGGTAAAGGTGACAATACCCGGTTCCGCGGCGCGCGTCCAGAGCACCGCGCTGGTCTGGTCCACATCGCCGGATGCGACGCCGTTGGGCAACGCTGGCGGTGGGGGCGAGGTGGGGGCGTTAATCAGTGGCGCAGTGGACGGTTGGACGGCCAGCGTGCAGGCCGTCAGCAGCAGCAACGCTGATGCGACGGTTGCCGCCAAGACACTGTTTGCTATCTTTTTACACATAGGGGATCCCTTTCATGCATACACTGCGGGTAGCATAGCACATCTGGCGCGCAGGCGGGGCGGCCTCACCCTGCTGCGCATCCTGGACGGATGCTGCGCGTCCCTCTCCAAATTTTGGAGAGGGAAAGAACGGAGGCCCGGAGGGGGCGACGATCAGGGTGAGGCCGAGTGGAGCAGGATGACCCCTTTCATGAATTCGCAGCGGATACCGTAGCACATCTGGCGTGCGCAGGTGCGTCGGGACAACCATGACGTGTGCGGCGCAATCTCGCCGGGCATGAATGCCCTTGCCGGCAGGATGCGCCCCCTGAAGTGGGGCTTTTCTATCAACGACCCAACCCCATCTGATGGGGCGCCGCGCTCTAGCCCACGGCATTCATGCCCGGGCGGTCGCCCTGGCGACCGGCGTTGGATTGACGGGAACTTCTGAGAAGCTGTGGGTAAAGGTAAGCTCCAGGTTTTGGCGAGGGAAAGTACGGGAACCCGGAGGAGTCGACGTTCAGGGTGAGGCGCGTTTGGCGCCACCCCCACCGCCTTCGGTTCCCGTGGTAGGGGCGATGCTCCTCATGCGGTATAATGCCTAACTTGATCAACGAGATGCATTGCAGGGGGCATGACTACCGCAGACCGGCCCCATAAGGCCCATCGATACGGTCATCGAGCCCACCTTGACACTTCTCGCTTGCTCTCCGACCAATCAATCCACAATCCAACCGTCACAATCCGAAATCCAATGACCCCAAATCTAGCCAATATTCAAGCCGTTCTGCTCGACATGGACGGCGTGCTCTACGTCGGCAACAGCCCGCTGCCCGGCGTGCAGGACTTTCTCGACTTTCTCGACGCCACCGGGCGCAAGTGGCTCTGTGTGACCAACAACGCCTCCAAGACGCCCGAGGAATTCGTGGCCAAGCTGGCCCAGATGGGCGTGACCGCCGCGCCCGAGCATGTTTTCAGCAGCGCACAGGCCACGGCGGGCTGGCTGGCCGAGCAGGTCCGCACCGACGGCGTGATTCCCGGCAAGGCCTTTATGTTTGGCATGGCCGGCCTGCGCGCGGCGCTGCTGGACGAAGGCTTTACGCTCACGGATGATCCCCTGGACGCCGACTACGCGGTGGCGGGCGCAAATTTTGAGCTCACTTATGCCGAACTGGCCGACACCACGCTGGCGATTCGCAATGGCGCCCGCTTTGTGGGCACCAATCCGGACAGTTCGTTTCCCACCGAGCGCGGCCCGACGCCAGGTACGGGCTCGATCCTGGCGCTGCTGGCCGCAGCGAGCGATGTCACGCCTGAGATCGTGGGCAAGCCCAATGCGCCCATGTTTGAGTTGGCCATGCAGCGACTGGGCACGTCGCCGGCCACGACGCTCATGGTGGGCGACCGCTACGAGACCGACATTGCCGGCGCGATTGCCCTGGGCATGCCCACGGCCGCGGTCCTCACCGGCATCAACAACGCCGAGGAGTTCGCCGCCGAAGATCCGCCGCCTGCGCTGGTAGTCGATGATCTGCCCGCGCTGCTTGAGTTGTTGCGCGAAGCGGACCAGGTTTAGTTCTCGCTCACGCCCGCTCAGTGAGCACGCCCCGTGCGAACGGGTCGTGCGGATGCGTGGGTCTATCCCTTCACGGCCTCTTCCGACCATGTCCAGAAATCGCGGACGAGATCGGCATCACTCGCAATTGGGTTGATGGTGCGGACTGCCTTGTCGGCCCAGTAGGCGCCGTTGGGCGTGACGTCATTCTCCGCCAGGTAGATCGCGGTCTCCGCGCCCTGGGCCGGCGTCTTGAGCCTGCCCGTCCAGTAGCCGAGCTTGGCCAGCGGTCGCGCCAGCTGCTTGTAGAGGGCCGGCCCCTGACGGTAGAAGAGATTGGTGTTGACGATGCCGGGGTGGACGGCGTAGCTCGTGAACCCAATGTCGCCGTAGCGATCGGCCAGGGCGACGGTGAAAAGCGCCTGAGCCAGCTTGGATTCCCGGTAGGAAGTCATGGCGTGATACGCGGCACTGTCGACGCGGGCAATCGCTGCAAACGCGTCAACCGAGTCGCATTGCCCCTTCTCGCTCGACAACGAGGAGATACTGATTACCTTCTTCTGATCAGATTGTGCAAGAAGGTCGAAAAGACGCTGGAAAAGCAGAAAGTGCCCCAGATAGTTGACCTGAAACTGGCTTTCGAAACCGTCCTCGGTCAGCGCGTAAGGGGGCGTCATGATGCCGGCGTTGAAGATGGCAATATCGAGCGTTTCGACCGTGCTGCGCACACGCTCCGCAAAAGCGTTGACAGAGGCGAGGGAGGCCAGGTCCAGCTGGAAAGGGAGGCATCGTGCAGCCGGCGTCTGCTCGGCGATCGTCTGACATGCCGCCTCTGCATGTCCATAAGAGCGCGACGTGACCAGCACGCTGTGCCCGGCATGGGCCAGCGCCAAAGCCGTCTCGAAGCCCATGCCGCTGTTAGATCCGGTGACAAGAACATTCATTGATTGCTGCTCCAGTTGTGTTCACATGCTTCTTGGACAATTCGTGGTTCCATGCCGGACCCTGTCCCTGAGCGTCACGCTACCCGATTCGCCTGTTCCCGTCAATCCTGCCACGCATTGAATTGTTGGCGCCTCTCACTTCTTTTTGACCCCGCGCGAACAGATGCGCTAGAATCAGGGAATGACTGCGATTCCACTGTTGCCCAGCGGGGACGAGATGCGGGCGGAGGCTGCCAAAGTCTCGCTGCTCGATCTCTCCTTGAATGAACTGACCGCGTATCTGGCCGACCTGGGCCAGCCGGCCTACCGCGCGCGCCAGGTCTGGGAGTGGATCTACCAGCGCTATGCCGGCAGCTTTGCGGAGATGACCAACCTGCCCAAGAACCTGCGCGCACAGTTGATCGAACGGGCCACTGTCGCGCCGCTGTCGCTCCAGGTGGAGACGCTTTCGCTGGATCAGGATACGCAGAAGGTACTCTTCCGTTTGCCCGATGGGCAGACGATTGAGACGGTGCTCATGCTCTACGATAAGCGACGCACCCTCTGCATTTCCAGTCAGGTAGGCTGTGCGATGGGCTGCACGTTTTGTGCGACGGCCCAAAATGGACTGGCGCGTAACCTGACGGCCGGCGAGATTGTGGCCCAGGTGCTCTATTTTGCCCGCTATCTCAACGACCCGGCGTTGCCACCGGCTATGAATGTGACGCGACCGACCCACGTCACCAACATCGTGCTCATGGGCATGGGCGAGCCCATGCACAACTACGACAATGTCTGGACCGCACTGCGCCGCTTGACCGACCCCGATGCCTTTGGGCTGGGCGCCCGCCACATCACGCTCAGCACGGTGGGGCTTGTGCCCATGATCGACCGCATGGCCGATGAAGGCCTCCAGATCGGCCTGGCCGTGAGCCTGCACGCACCCGACGACGAGTTACGCACGCGCTTGGTGCCCATTAACAAAGGCTACAGCGTGGACGATGTTCTGGCCGCGGTTCAGCGCTACATCGATAAGACCGGTCGGCGCGTTACCTTTGAATATGCGCTCATGCGGGGTATCAATGACAGCCCGGCCCTGGCTCAGGAGATGGCCGTAAAGCTGGCGCCGCTGCTCTGTCACGTCAACTTGATCCCGCTCAATCCGATTCCAGACAGTCCCTATCAGCCGACAAGCGATGAAGACACTGCTCGCTTTGCCCAGATCCTGCGCGATGCCGGCGTGGCCACCACTGTGCGCCTTCGCCGCGGCATCGAGATTGACGCCGGCTGCGGCCAATTGCGCCAGGCCGCTGCGGCGTGATATTCCATCCAAAACAAAACAACAACGATGCACCAAGAAATGATCAAAGATGTCTAAAGTACGCATAGTCACCGATAGCAATGCCTTCCTTCCCCCGGAATTTCTTGCCGAGCATGATATCGCCGTCATCCCTCATCGGATCAAGATCGGCGGCGCCATCTATGAAGAAGATGACGAATTCACGGTCGATGAACTGCTCGAGAAGTATCGAAATCTGGAGAGCAATGATATCGACAAGCTGCCGACCGTCTTGGCGGCCGATATCAATACGATTCTCGACATTTATCAAGATGTGGGCCAAGAGACCGAGCAGATCGTTTCTATCCATATGAGTGGCGAACTGAGCCCCATGTGGAGTCAGGCCCGGCGCGCGGCCGAGATGATGAAGGGGCGCTACACGATCCGTGTGATCGACAGCTTGAGCACTGCCTACGGTCAGGGGCTCCTGGTCCGTTTGGCGGCCGAAGCCGTGGCCGAAGGCGCCAACGTGCACGAGATCGCCCGCATTGTCAATGGCGCCGTGCCCCATCTTTACGCCAGCATCTTTTCGGAAAGCCTTAACTATCTGGAACGCAGCACCCAGATCGGCCCCTCTCAGAGCATGCTCGGCACGATGCTTGGCATCAAAGCCATGCTCATGATGGAAGAGGGCCATCTCATTCCGCTGGAAAAGGTGCAGACGCGCGAAGAAGTGGTCGAAAAGCTCCAGGAGTTTGTCATTGAGTTTGCCGATATCGAAGGGATTGGTATCCTGCATCACCGGTACGACGCCGCGGCGGAAGATTTGCTGGTGCGTTTGGCTGAAGCGCTGCCCGATTTGGCAGTGGAACGCGTGACCTATCCGCCAAGCCTGGCGTGCCATCTGGGCGGCAACGTCTTGGGCGTCATGGTCTACGAAGGGACATTCTAGCGTGGCCGCTTCTGCATTTCAGCGCTTACAGCGCGTCGTGGATCTTGAAGAGAAGCAGGGCTGGCGCAATCGCGCCGTGATTGGCGGCATCTCCGCCATGGGCGAGCGGTGGGCCGATGATGCCGGGGCTGAGAATGTCAGTGAAGACGCGATCGCCACCGTCTTAGCTCTGTTGACGCGCTACGATGCGGCCGACGAAGAGACGCGTCCGGAGGTCGCTGCTGCCCTGCGCGCGGCTCTGGCGGACGATTTGACCGTTGCTGAAGTATTGCTTGCCCAGGCTTCGGCAGATGCAGAAGATGCCCCGGACGCGGCCGTGGCGCCAAGCGGCAGTGCTGGGACCGAGGCAGACGACGCCGATAGCGATGACGATTACGCAGCGGGCATTGCACCGGCTGAAGCGACGCATGTGGCGCAGCGTCGTGTCGATCGCGCCAAGGCCAAGCAGGCGGCCGTCCTCGCTACGCCCGATGATCTGCAGGCTTCGCCGCAAGTGTTGAGCGGCGTCGGTCCGGCCCGTGTCGAGCTGCTTTCGCGCCTGGGCATCGAGCGCATCGTTGATCTCCTTTGGCATCTGCCCCACCGCTACGAAGATTACAGCCAGCTGCGCACCATTGCCGACGTGGAGCCGGGCGAACAGGCGACGATCGTCGGCAACCTCTGGGAGGTCCGTACGCGCAAGTTGAGCATGAAGCGTGAGATGGTCCAGGGGATCGTTGCCGATGGCACCGGTACCATCCACGCCACCTGGTGGAACAAGTGGATTGTCAAACAGCTGGAGCCTGGCAAAACCATGCGTTTCAGCGGCAAGATCGGCCTCTACATGGGGCAGAAGACGATTGATAATCCGGTTTTCGAAGACATTGATGAGGAAATGGTGGCTACCGGCCGCCTTTCGCCCATCTATCGCCTCACTGAAGGCATTCGCAACAATTGGCTCCATGACCTGATCATCCAGGCTCTGGAGGAGTATGGGGACGTGCTGATCGATCCCCTGCCGCAGAGCGTGCGCGAGCAGTACGATCTGCCCGATTTGCAGACCGCGCTGGAGCAAGTTCACCTGCCCGACGATCAGGCCTCCATGGAGGCCGCGCTGCGTCGCTTGGCGTTTGAAGAACTCCTCTATATTCAGCTTGGCGTTCTCCAGCGGCGGCGGGCGCTGAGGGAGGCCACGGCGCCGGCAATGTCCGTAGAAGAAGCCATGGTCGATGCCTATACAGCGAGACTGCCCTTCCCCCTGACCGGGGCGCAAGAACGGGTGCTTGGTGAAATCGTGCAGGACGTCCAGCGTGGCGTGCCCATGATTCGCCTGGTGCAGGGCGATGTAGGCAGCGGCAAGACGGCTGTGGCGGCCGGCGCCATGTTTGTCGCCGCCTCCAACGGTCTCCAGTCGGCCATGCTGGCGCCGACGCAGATTCTGGCGGAACAGCACTTTCGGGGAATTGGCAGCCTGTTGGCGACGCTGACCAAGCCCGACGGCTCGCCGATCAACGTGGCGTTGCTCACCGGTCGGGTGACCGGCAGCGCGCGTGATGAGGTGCTGGACGGTCTCCAAAGCGGCGCCATCGACATTATCGTTGGCACGACCGCGCTGATTCAGGAAGGCGTGGAGTTCGCCAACCTTGGCTTTGTCGTGGTCGATGAGCAGCATCGCTTCGGCGTCGAACAGCGGGGCGCGCTGCGCTCCAAGACTGACCTGCAGCCACACGTGCTGGTCATGAGCGCCACGCCCATCCCCCGCAGTCTGGCCTTGACGATCTACGGCGATTTGGATGTGAGCGTCATCGACGAGATGCCGCCGGGGCGGGAGCCGGTCAAGACCAAGGTCTTTGCGCCGGTCGAGCGCGAACGACTCTATTCGTTCATCCGTCGTGAGGCGGGCGAGGGGCGCCAATCCTTCATCGTCTACCCGCTGGTAGAAGAGAGCGAGGTGCTCGACGCCGGCGCCGCGGTGGAAGAACATGCCCGTCTCAGCACCGAAATCTTCCCCGATCTGAGCCTGGGGCTGCTCCACGGACGCATGAGCGGCGGCGAGAAGGACGCGGTCATGCAGGCTTTTGCCGAGGGTGAACATGACGTGCTCGTTTCGACCACAGTCATCGAAGTGGGGATTGACGTGCCCAACGCTTCGCTCATCATGATCGAGGATGCCGAGCGCTTTGGCCTGGCGCAGCTTCATCAATTGCGCGGACGTGTGGGACGCGGCCAGCAGAAGAGCTACTGTGCCCTGATCGCCAAGGAGAGCAGCGAGGGTCCCTCCGAGCGCCTGGTGGCGTTGGCAGAGAGCAATGACGGCTTTGTTCTGGCCGAGAAGGATCTGACGTTGCGCGGACCGGGCGACTTCCTGGGCACCCGTCAGAGCGGCCTGCCCGACCTGCGTGTGGCCCAGTTGACTGACTTGGAAACGGTCGCACTGGCCCGTGAGGCGGCGCAGGCGATTTTTGCCGAAGATCCCGAACTGGCGCAGGATGAGGCCTTGGCTGCGCAGGTGCAGCGCTTCTGGCGCGGGCATGGCGATATCAGCTAGCCGCACCCGTTTTCAATCAAAACAGATCTCTCTGTGAAAAACTGAACAATCGGAGCGCCGCATACGTCAATTGCAAACGCGATTGCCGTATGCTATTAGGGTGGCGCTGTCACGGACAATGGACGCACAGACCCAGACGCAGTCTTCTCGCAACGCTGCCAAACGAGGAGCCGACCATGTTCCGCAATGAAAATACCCCGGGCGAAGATCAGCATCGTGTTGTCCTGATTGGCGGTGGATTTGGCGGTCTCTATGCCGCCAAACGGCTGCGCAAAGCGCCTGTCGCCGTCACCCTGATCGATCGCAAGAACTACCATCTCTTCCAGCCGCTGCTCTATCAGGTGGCCATGGCCGGCCTGTCGCCGGGCGATATCGCCGCGCCCCTGCGGGCGATTTTTCGCAATCAGCGAAATATGACGGTGCTCATGGGCAGCGTAGACGACATCGATCCGCAAGAACGAGCTGTGGTCCTCGCTGACGGCGCTCGCTTTCCGTACGACAGTCTCATTGTGGCAACCGGCGTAACCCATTCCTACTTCGGCAACGATCAGTGGCAGGCTGATGCGCCGGGGCTGAAGAGCATTGAGAATGCCGTCGACATTCGTCAGCGCGTTTTGCGCGCCTTTGAGGCTGCCGAGCGCGCCGACAACCCCGAGCAGCAGCAGGCCTGGCTCACCTTTGTGATTGTGGGCGCAGGGCCTACCGGGGTTGAGTTGGCGGGGGCGTTGGCCGAAATGGCCCACATGACCCTGCGCGGCGAATTTCGTCACATCAACCCGGCTGACGCCACCGTGCTGCTTGTTGAAGGCACGGATCGTGTCTTGCCGCCCTATCCCGCCGACTTGTCAGCCAAGGCGCAGCGCTCGCTGGAAAAATTGGGTGTGACCGTGCGTACCCAAACATTCGTAACCGAGGTCGATGCGCGCGGCGTGACGTTGCAAGAGGGCGACGCAACCACGCAGATTGCCGCACGGACGGTGCTCTGGGCCGCCGGCGTGCAGGCATCGCCCGTGGGGCGAGTTCTTCAAACCCGTACTGGCGTGGAACTGGACCGGGCGGGCCGGGTCAAAGTAGGACCAGACTGCTCGATTCCCGGGTATCCGAACATCTTCGTTATCGGTGATTTGGCTGCTCTGGCCGATAGGGAGGGAGTTCCGTTGCCTGGCGTGGCGCCTGTCGCCATGCAACAGGGCGAATATGTGGCGGACTTGGTCAGACGGCGGCTGGATGGAAAGAGCACCGAGCCATTTCGCTACTTTGACAAAGGGAGCATGGCGACAATCGGACGGGCTGCCGCCGTCGCCGAGTTTGGCCGGCTTCACTTCAGCGGCTTCATTGCCTGGCTGGCGTGGCTCTTTGTCCACCTGATGTTTTTGGTTGGCTTTGGTAACCGGGTGCTTGTCTTCCTGCAGTGGATGTGGAATTACTTCAGCTATCGTCGCGGCGTGCGCCTGATCGTCTCACCGCCAGCGCCGGAAACCGCGCCTAAAGTGGCCCAACCCGAGCAATAGGCGCCACCCTTTTGGTGCTGTCAGAAATCGTGTGGGAACAAAAAGAAGCCCGGTCGGGCATGAGCAACACTCATGTCCGACCGGGCTTCTCGCTTGGCAATGCTAACGTCACGCTTCAGCAACCGGCCTGACGTCTGCACAACCATTGCATCCAGCGATTTGACTCGTGGCCCCTAGCGGGCGTCCACCGCCACATAATCGCGCTCGTCAGCGCCCAGATAAATCTGACGCGGGCGGGCGATACGCTGTTCGGGATCCTGGACCAGTTCATTCCATTGGGCCAGCCAGCCGGGGGCGCGGCCCATGGCGAAGAGAACCGTGAACATTTCGGGCGGGAAGCGCATGGCCTGATAGATGATGCCGCTGTAGAAATCCACATTCGGATAGAGCTTGCGACCGACGAAGTAGTCGTCGCTGAGGGCAACTTCTTCCAGGGCAATCGCAATATCGATGAGCGGGTTGGTGCCGGTCACGCTAAAGACGTCGTGAGCGATTTCCTTGATGATCTTGGCCCGCGGATCGTAGTTCTTGTAGACGCGATGACCAAAGCCCATGAGGCGGAACTCGCCCTGCTTGACCCGCTCCACGTAATCCGGCACGCGTGAGACGTCGCCAATCTCGTTGAGCATGCGCAGCACCGCTTCGTTGGCGCCGCCATGGCGCGGACCAAAGAGCGCGGCCGCCGCACCCGCCATCGCGCTGTACGGATCGGCATGCGCCGAACCGATGGCCCGCATGACGGATGTCGAGCAATTCTGCTCATGATCGGCATGGAGGATCAGCAGAACGTCCAGCGCCCGCGCCAGCACCGGGTCAACTTCATATTTGCTCTGGCCCATGTAGTCGAGCATGTAGAGGAAGTTGGCCGTGTAGCCCAAGTCGCTGTCGGGATAATTCATGGGACGACCGATGCGGTGGCGGTAGCTGATGCCGGCAATTGTGGGTAGCTTGCCCAGGATGCGCAAAATCTGCTTGTCGCGCACTACCGGGTCCTCGACATTGACCGCATCTTTGTGCATAGTTGACATAAATGCGAGCGAGCTAATCAACATGCCCATGGGGTGCGCATCATAGCGGAACGATTGCAGCAACCTGACGAGATTTTCGTGCACGTAGGTATGGTGATTAACCTGCCACGTCCATTCGTCGAGATCTTCTTGATTGAGCAGCTCGCCATAAATCAGGAGATTGGCGACTTCCAAAAATGTGCTCTTCTCGGCAAGCTGCTCGATGGGATAGCCGCGGTAGCGCAAGATTCCCTTGTCGCCGTCAATATAGGTGATCTCTGACTTACATGCAGCGGTATTGCCATAGCCGGGATCGTAGGTCATGGTGCCAAATTCTTCCGGATCGACCTTGATCTGACGCAAGTCTAGCGCCTTGATCGTATCGTAGGTCACCGGTAGGTCGTATGACGTGCCAGTCCGATTGTCGGTAATGGTGAAAGTTTCTTCGGTCACGTTACCATGCTCCTTGATTCAGAATTCTGGTTGAATTGGGTTTTTGAGTGGTAGAGACGTTGCCTTGTAACATCCCGGCTGCTGAGTCAAGACACTATTGGGTCAGTGCCACGAGCACCGTATCGCGGCGACTCTGGGCCGTGCCCGGGCGTTTCGATGACATGAGATGGATGATCAGGTGTGCTGTTGCCGGAACGGAAATCAATTCCGTCGGGGTCTGGCTGATAAGTATTATGCATGTTCCGTCGCGCTTTGCCAATATGGTGCGAACCTACCTATCACTATGCCAGTAATCGGTATAGCGCCCGGCCAATTCCACCGGCAAGCGGCCCACGATGTGTGTGCCGAATTCCGTGTGATCCTCTGCTTCCACAAAGCCATGCTCATGCACTAATGCCACCAAATCGCCTTGCGCATAGGGAATCAGAACATCGATTGGGGCCATTTGGCGACGCAGCGTCAGATCAATCATGCGGCGCAGCTCGTCGAGTCCCACTTTCTCCAGCGCGCTGACCGCCACTGCATTGGGATAATCACGCAGCGCACGCTCGAGCCGTGCCAGCTGCTCTGTGTCGTCTGGATCGATGCGGTCGATCTTGTTGAGCGCCGTGACGATGGTCTTCTCGCCCGCGCCCAACTCTTCCAGCACCTCTTCCACGGCCGCGACTTGTTCGTCCACGTTCGGATGCGACACGTCGACCACGTGCAAGAGCAGATCCGCCTCATTGACCTCTTCCAGCGTAGCGCGGAACGCGGCAATAAGATCAGTCGGCAGCTTCTGGATAAACCCGACCGTGTCTGTGATGAGCGCCTGGTTGCCGCTGGGCAGTTCCACGCGACGGGTTGTCGGATCCAGGGTTGCGAAGAGCTGGTCCGCGGCCAGGACCTCGGCGTCGCTCAGTGCGTTGAGCAGCGTGCTCTTCCCGGCATTCGTGTAGCCAACCAAAGCCACGACCGAGAGCGCAGACTTGCGGCGCTTCAGGCGATACTGATTGCGATGCTTGCGGATCTCTTCCAACTGGCGCTTGAGAAAGGCAATGCGCCGGCTGATCTCGCGACGGTCGACTTCCAACTGCGTCTCGCCGGGGCCGCGCACGCCGACGCCGCCGCTGGCCCCACCGGCGCGGCCGCCGGCCTGACGTGCAAGATGTGTCCACGCTCGGGTGAGGCGGGGCAAACGATACTCGTATTGGGCCAGCTCAACCTGGACCGAGCCTTCACGCGTCCGCGCGTGGCGGGCGAAGATATCGAGAATCAGCGCCGTCCGGTCAATCAGCTTGACTTCCTCGCCCAACTTGCGCTCAATTTCCCGCTGCTGACGGGGCGAGAGTTCCTCGTCGAAAATAACGACATTCGCCCCGCTCTCGATGACCATGGTTTGGAGCTCATCCAGCTTGCCCGTGCCGATGAGCGTGGCCGAATTTGGGCGATCCAGCTTCTGCGTCAACTGGCCAACCACCTGGAGCCCCGCTGTATCCGCGAGTAGGCCCAGCTCGGCCAGCGAATCTTCGAGCCGTAGCAGACCGGGTTGATTGGTCATGTCCACGCCGACCAGGATTGCATATTCCGCCGGTGCGCCCGTGAGTACGAGCCCGTCGGCGTCACGGGCGATTGCCTCACGTGTGCCGCCATCTACAAAGTTCAGGCCGGAGCTTGATTGAAATGAGTCTGGTTTTGTCATAAGCCTCTCATACGGGACGAAAATCCCAGCTTGCCGTGATCCAAACGCACGTGACTGGGTACTGATACCATTGTACTCTCGCCGTCAAGTATCCTGCATTCCGGGATTTCCCCGGGACGGCTCGGACCACCGGACGGAGATGGCAGCGCGCCAGAGGGTAACTGACCCTACCGCCGTAAGGCCGGCGGCATTGCCGTCAGCCAACCCACTTCCAGTACGCCCCACAGTCCAATTAAGATCGCTTCCGCCGCATCGTGACGGAGCGATGTCGGCCTGGGCGCGACCGACCACTCGATAACGCTTCGCGCCAGTTCACCGGCAGTGCGTTTCGCCAACGCCCCGTTGCGCTGCTCACGATCGAGCAGAAGGGCGCGTCGCCATGTGGCTGCATCAATCTGGCGTACGGTGAGCGTGCGCCGCTCGGCTTCACGTTGCCACGGCTCGGCCAGGCTGCCCCCTTCCAGGACCAAATACGTTACGTCAGGCAGATCGTTGAGCAGGCCATGGACGCCCCGTTTGAGTCGGCTGCGCGCGCCAAAATTCTGCGATCGGTACCACTGCAAACGTCCATCGTGGCCGTAGAGCGCCAGACCGGTGCGTAAACCGAGGTCAACGGCCAATAGAGAAGGCATCGGTAAGGCGTGGCAAGCAATGCGTCGCGTTGTGAAAATGGGTGATCGGATGCATCAGCATAGGTCCCTATTGTACCGTGAAGCGGTGCAAAGAGCTAGCTTTTGACTTTGTCAATCTACCTGGGCTACGATGCCAGCCATGACTGAGCGTCCCGCCCGCGTTGACCGTACCATTTGGCTCTTGGCCCTCTTCGTGCTGGGCGCGTTCTTCCTCATCTCCGACCTCAATCAACAGCCAAAAGCGACCTTTGCCGACATGCTTGACGGCTCGGCCTACCGGCCGTATGTGACGCGCCTGCTCGTCCCCCAAACTGCTCAGGCCGTGGGTGCGCTCTTGCCTTCGGACGCACGGTCCCGATTCGCAGCCTGGGTGGCGGAGAATCCGGTTGGCTATGCCCTCGACTGGATCGCCGTACCGCACGACCGGGCGCTTGAGATGGGCGTTGTTGCGTTGATGCTCTACGGCTCGCTGGTCGGTTTCGCTTATGCGCTGCGTCACTTGGCCCTGAACTTGGGCCTTGCTCACGCCAACCGGCTGGCCCTCCTGGCGCTGGGCGGACTCGTGCTCTTTTTTCAGCACGGCTATATTTACGATTTTCCGGCGCTGCTGTTGTGGACGCTGCTCTTCGTTGCCGTCGCCGAGTCGCGTTGGGCGCTTTTTTTGGGTTTGACGGCCTTGGCGGCGCTCAATAAAGAGACAATCCTGCTGCTGCCCGGCTTCTGGTTGGTCTACGGTTGGTTTCTGGGCGATGAGCGCAAGCGGATGCCCTACTGGCAGCTCTTTTTTGCCCAACTGACGATTGTGTTGCCAATCTACGCCCTGATCTCTTGGCTGCATCGCAACAATCCCGGCGGTGCAGTTGAATTTAACTGGAGCGTTCATGCTGCGACCTACGCCGCCGCGCCCGTCTCCATCGGGTTGATCGTGCTGGGAGTGGCGGCAGTTTTGCTGCTGGCCTGGCGTGCGGCGCCGCCGCTGCTGCGCGCGGCATCGGCCCTGCTCTTGCCTCTGAGCGTGCTTTATCTCTTCTTCGGCTGGCCTTACGAATTTCGCGTTTTCTACGAAGTCTATCCCGTTCTGGTGCTGTTGACTGCCTTGGCTGCCGATCGCCTGGAAGTGTGGCGACTTGGCTATCATGAGCCGAATCCTATTGGGGATGGGAACAGCGTGGCTCGCTTGCTGTTGTTGGCTGCACTACTGCTCGGATTTGCCCTACGCGCGTTGGCGCTTGACGGCCTGCCGCCGGGCCTTAGCGACGTGGAGGCGCTTAACGGCGTGCTGGCGCGCGAGTGGGCGCACTCCCTTCATGGCTGGCGCAGTGGACTCACGGCTGCGGTTTACCGGCCTCTGATTGATGCGCTGGGCGCACAGCCTTTTGCTCTGCGCCTCACTTCGGCCTTTGTTGGCGTGCTGGCCCTGCCCCTTGTCTATGTGACCGGGCAAGTGATGGTCGGGCGCACGCGGCCGCGGGTAGGCTCATGGCCTGCCGTGGCGGCGGCGGCCGTCCTGGCCGTCTCGTATGCGCATGTCAGCCTGAGCCGGCTGGGCGTGCCTGCCGTGCTGCCTGCGACTCTGTCCCTGCTTGCGGCCTATGCCTTCTGGCGGGCGCGACGTGACCAGCGACTTGCCGCCTACGCAGTTGGCGGTTTGGCGCTGGCTGTGGCCTGCTATGCGGGCACTTCCGGATGGCTGTTGGCCATGGCCATTCTCGGCTTTGCGCTCTTCGAGGCTGTCTTGCGGGCCGACTTGGGAGAGAGCGAGTTGTCGTCACCCGGCAGCAGGCGTCTGGCCGGCTGGGCTACCATTTTGCTCGTCTGGCTACTCTGCGTGGCGCCCCTGTTATTGGAGGCCGCGCGCGACGCTGAAGCGATCATCGCCGGCGTGGCCCAAACGTCGATCTTCGCCGCGCCGTGGGAACTCATGCCCGGGTCGCCACGTGAGCGTCTCGGCCTGAATCTGGGCGCGTTGGCCCGTGCATTCGTGGTAGAGGGCGATGCGCGTGCAGTGGCTAATCTGCCCGGTCGTGCGCTGCAGGATTGGCTGCTGGCAGGGCTCCTGCTCTTTGGTCTGATCGGTGTCGTGCGCACGTTGAACCGCGGCGCCACGCGCTTTCTTGTGCTGTGGCTGATTGCAATGGCAGGTGCCACGCTCTTCGTGGTTCAGGCGCCGGATACCTTGCAGATGGCGGGGCTATTGCCGCCCCTGGCCTTGCTCTGCGGGCTGGGCGCCTGGGAGTTTGCCCGCTGGCTGCCGCCCATCAAGCAGCCGCAACTCGTGCCCGTCACCGTGGTTGCCGCAATCTTGCTGCTCTCCGGCAGCGTGACGGCCTGGGATTACTTCACACGCTGGGCAGGACGCCCTGAGTTGAGCCGGGATTTCGCGGTTGAAGCTCAGGTCGCCGCCGAAACCGTGCGCGAGCGTGCTGATGAGTCGCTGCTGCTGCCGCGCTCGCTCTGGCTCACGCCCCAGCGTCGCTTTGCCATCGAAGCTGCGGTCGGGCCTGCGGAACTGCCGCCCGATCTTGCGGCCGTCGCGCTTCTCGCCGGTACAGCGGAGCTGATTGAAGAGCGGCTCTTCCTGCTTCAGCCGACGGATGAAGGTCCCGTTGCAGCATGGGTGACGCTGACGGGTGGGATCGACGAAGCCGTGAACGGCAACGGCCTTCGCCTGTTGCCAATCGAGTCAGGGCAACTAGCGGCCGGCGCGCCCGATGTGCCTCTACATGTCTCGTTCACCAACGGTCTGACCCTGCTAGGGTATGATCTTGAGCCCGACGCGCTAGCGACCGGCAACGGCCCCGTCACCGTGACCACCTACTGGCAGCGCACCGAGGATGCCCCGGTATTTGACAGCGCTGAGCAGTTTGTCCACCTCATGCAGCGGGGCGCGTCACAGCAGAGCCACGCCGTGCCCGGCAACGGCTACGAACCGGCGCTATGGCTACCGGGCGAAATCGTAGATGATGTCCGCACGTTCACGCCACTGCCAGCGGGCAGCGAAGGTCGCGCAACGTTCGAAATCGGCCTATTCCAGCGCGATCTTGCCCGCGACCTCCACCGCCTGGACATCGTTGACGACGCCGGTCAATCCGTCGGTGATCTGGTGCGTTTGGGCGCGCTGATGATCGATGCGCCGATTCCCACAGAATCGTTGGCAACCCTGGACCCCATCGGGGCGCAGTTTGCGGGTGGACCGGAACTGGTCGGGATGACCATCGCAGGAGAGCCGGCCCTTGGCCTCACCGTTGAGGCGGGCTGGCGGGCCGGGGCACGCGTTCCCAGCGACTATAACTTCTTTGTGCATCTTCTCGATGGCGATGGGCAGATTGTCGCCCAGCAGGATAGCCCGCCTGGCGGAGAGCTGCCCACGAGTCTATGGCTGCCCGGCGAGTCATTGCGTACCACCGTTGTGCTGCCGCCGGCGGACGATGGTCAGGCACTGCGCATCGGCTTGTATGAGCCGGTAAGCGGGCGGCAGTTGCCCGTCATGCCGTCATTGCCTGCGCTTGAAGGCCAGGGCGCAGCAGGCATCGACTGGTATGATACCTACATCATCCGGCCCCTCTCGAAATAACCGCCGGAGCAACTCAAGTAGTTTACACACCATAAAGCATTGGAGATAGCGATGTCGCAAAGCAGCGTGCAGTGGATTGTCGATGAGATGGCCCGGTTGGATGAAGCTGGGTTGCTGTCCAATATCCGCACCATCGATTCGCCAATGGATGGCTGGGTCACCATCGACGGACGGCGCCTGCTCAACTTTTGCGCCAACAACTATCTGGGACTGGCCAACGATCCGCGCATCCGTGAGGCAGCAAAAGCCGCCATTGATGCGTATGGCGTCGGACCCGGCGCCGTACGCTCGATTGCCGGGACCATGGCGCTTCATGTGGAACTGGAGCAGAAATTGGCCGCGTTTAAGCGGGCGGAAGCGTGCATCACGTTCCAGAGCGGCTTCGCCGCCAATCTGGCGACTGTTCCGGCGCTGATGGGCAAGGGCGATATCATCTTTTCTGATGAACTGAACCATGCTTCAATCATCGACGCCTGTCGCCTCAGCCGCGCCACGACCGTGCGCTATGCCCACGCCGATGTGGACGATCTGCGGCGCAAGATTGCCGAAACCGAGGCCGGCGGCCGGCAACTGATCGTGACCGACGGCGTCTTTAGCATGGACGGCGACCTGGCCCCGCTGGACGCGATTTGCGACGTAGCCGAAGAAAACGGCATCCTGCTCATGGTTGATGACGCGCACGGCGAGGGCGTGCTCGGGGAAGGCGGTCGGGGTATCGTTGACCACTTTGGCCTTCATGGACGTGTACAGATCGAAGTCGGCACGCTCAGCAAGGCCTTTGGCGTTGTGGGCGGGCTGGTGGCCGGCGACCGGACCATTGTCGAGTGGCTGCGTCAGCGCGGCCGCCCCTTCCTCTTCTCCAGCGCCATGACCGCGCCCGACGTGGCCGCCTGCATCGCCGCCGTGGAGATCCTCGAGGACTCGACCGAACTGGTCGACCGGCTCTGGTCCAATGCACAGATCTTTCGCAGCGCCCTGGATGCAATGGGCTTTGACACGGGCGCGAGCGAGACGCCAATCGTACCGGTGATGCTCGGCGATGCAGCACTTGCGCAGGCATTCAGCCGCCGCCTCTTTGACGAGGGCGTCTTCGCCATGGCCATCGCCTATCCGACCGTGCCGATGGGCAAGGCGCGCATCCGCGTCATGAACTCCGCCGCCCACAGCCGGCAGGATCTTGAGCAAGCGTTGGGCGTCTTTGAGGCCGTCGGCCTCGAAATGGGCGTGATCGGCGGCGAGGAATAGACCATGCGCAAACAAGTCATCTTTATTACCGGCGCCAGTGGCGAGATTGGCTACGAGTTGATCCGCCGTCTCAGCGCCGATGGCAACAACCGTCTGCTGACCTTTGACCTCCAAGACTTACCGCCAGACGTCAAGCCTCTGGTGGCGCATCATGTCCAGGGGGATCTGTTGAACAAGACGGAGTTGACGCGTATCGTCTCCGAATATGAAATTGACACCATCTTTCACCTGGCAGCCCTCCTCTCGACCCGCGCCGAGATCACGCCGGAACTCGCCCATCGGGTCAATGTGGAGGGCACGCTGACGCTGCTGCAGCTGGCTTCGGAGCAATCGCAGTGGCGCGGACAGTCGATTCAGTTCATCTTTCCCAGCTCCATTGCGGTCTATGGCATGCCCGATTTGGAGAGCAAGCGCATCTATCAGCGGGTGCGTGAATTTGAGTGGAATCTGCCGCGTACAATGTACGGCTGCAACAAGCTCTACTGCGAGATGCTGGGCAAATACTTTAGCCGCAACTATCGGCAGCTGGCCGCGTCACAGCCAACCTCCATCGACTTTCGCTGCCTGCGTTTCCCCGGGCTTATCAGCGCCATGACCATGCCTTCGGGCGGGACGAGCGACTATGGCCCCGAGATGCTGCATGCTGCCGCGCAAGGCGAGCCCTACGCCTGCTTCGTGCGTGAAGACACGCGCATCCCCTTCATGGCCATGCCCGACGCGGTCCGCGCCCTGCTCGACGTAAGCGCCGCGCCGCGCGACAGCCTGAGCCGCCTGGCCTACAACGTGACCAGCTTCAGCCTCTCGGCTGCCCAGTTTGCCGATCAAGTACGTACGGCCTTTCCCGACGCGCAGATCACGTTCGAGCCGGACCTGAAACGCCAGGCGATCGTCGATTCGTGGCCGGCGGATACCGACGACTCTGCCGCACGTATGGATTGGGACTGGCAGCCGGAGTATGATCTAGCCCGGGCGTTTGAGGAGTATTTGGTGCCGAATATTCGTGAACGATACGGTTAGCGCCTGGGAATCTGCTCATGCCCCGACTCCTCTCCCTTGGCGTGCTCGCTGCGCTCTTTTTTAGCAGCACCTTTGTTTTGAACCGGACGATGAGCCTGGAGGGCGGGCATTGGGTCTGGAGCGCGAGCCTGCGCTATGCCTTCACCATTCTCCTTATCGTCCTAGTCTTGCTGGTGAGCGGCCAGTATCGGCTTCTCATTGCTGGACTCGGCCTGGGGCGGCGCTACTGGCGCTTCTGGCTGCTGGCCGGCACGATCGGTTTTGGCGTTTTCTATGCCGGCATCACCTTCAGTGCGCAATATGCCGCCGGCTGGGTCGTGGCCACGACCTGGCAAATGACGATCTTGATGACGCCGCTGGTGCTGTGGGCGTTTGGTCGCCCCGTGCCCCGCCGCGGTGTCTTTTTCGCGCTGATCATCTTTGGCGGCATCGTTCTGGTCAATCTTGAAACCGCGGCTGCCACATCTTCGCGGGAGTTGTTGCTCGGTGCGGTACCCGTGTTGGTCGCCGCCGTTGCCTACCCGCTTGGCAATCAGATGGTTTGGGAGGCCAAGCGTGGGCAACGCCGCTTCATTCCCCATATCGAGGAGCCAATCCTGGACAACACGCTTGTACGCGTGCTCTTATTGGCCTTGGGCACCGTGCCGTGGTGGCTTTTCTGGATTCTGTTGCTGCGACCGGGCGCGCCCGCGCCCGGTCAACTCGTCAACACAGCCCTGGTTGCACTCTTCTCCGGCCTAATCGCAACGGGCCTTTTTCTGTATGCCCGCCATTTGGCGCACGACGCCTATCAGATTGCCGCGGTTGATGCGACACAATCGACGGAGGTCATCTTCTCGTTGGCTGGTGAGGTGCTGCTCCTGGGCGGGCTGCTTCCTGGCCCCATCGGGTGGATCGGTATTGCCATGACCGTGGCCGGCCTGATCTGCTATCTCCTGGCCCAATCCGGTTTTCGTTTTACTAAGTTGGCTGGGTGATGAAGACTGAACCTGCAAGACAAGACACGCTCAGCCTTGAGACACCAGCCAACCAACCGTCATCACCCACATCACCGCCTGCCCAATCAACGGGTGCGCTCCTCGTGCTGACTGCAGCCGTCCTTTGGGGGACGACGGGCACGGCCCAAGCTCTGGCGCCTGCCGGCGCGACGCCCCTGGCGGTTGGAAGCATGCGTCTGGTTATTGGCGGCACGGCATTGCTGGCAGTTGCGCTGGCGCGGGGCGCATTTCGCCACAGCCACGGCTGGCCCATCGGGTCGACGTTGTTGGCGATCGTCACGATCGCCGCCTATCAGCTCTGCTTTTTTGCCGCCGTCGCGCGCACGGGCGTCGCCGTGGGCACCGTGGTGGCGATTAGCAGCGCCCCGGTGGTGGCTGGATTGCTGGGCGTCATCTTTTTGCGCGAGCGTCCTGGGACGTCGTGGCTCATTGCCACTGCGCTGGCCGTTGCCGGCTGCACTCTCCTAACGCTGGCGGATGCGGGCGAAGCTGCGCTCCAGATCGATGCCGTGGGCATCCTGCTTGCGGTGGGCACGGGCGCCTGCTATGCCGTCTACACCGTCGCGCTCAAGCGCTTGCTCGCGGTCCAGCCGCCCGATGCGGTGATCGCGGTAGCCTTCTTTGGCGGCGCGCTCCTCCTGACGCCCCTGCTCTTCTTCGTCGACCTCACCTGGCTGGCTGCACCGCGCGGTCTCGTTGTTGCGCTCCACCTCGGGCTGATCGCCACAGCGCTGGCCTACCTGTTCTTCATCCGCGGCCTCGCAAGCGTGCCGGCCGCCTCGGCCGTGACCCTTGCCGTGGCCGAGCCGCTGACCGCCACGCTGCTGGGCGTGGTTGTGCTGGGCGAGCGCCTGAACGGGCCGGCTCTGGCGGGCATGGCCTTGCTTGTGGTGGGGTTGGGGGTCTTGGCTCGACCAACCCAAGGACGAGGCAGCGGGTGATCCTCCGTCCATTCACGGCAGAAAAGCCTGGAAATGGGTGCGTCGGACGGTGTTTCGCCTCGTTGTCGCCATTCTGTCGCCATGAGTGTGGTTTCACTTAAGCTGCTGGACAGATTCAGAAGCCTGATTATCACACTCAGAAAGCGAGGCTCAACATGGTACTCAACGGTTCGCGTTCTCATTTCTATCGCTGGCTTAGCGTATTGACGATTATTCTCCTTTTCAGTGTGTGTAGCGGCGCCAAAGTCGCTGGTCAGTCGACCGAGTTCCCAGGCTATTTTTTTGGCATACAAGTCGTGAACCTGTCGGACCAAGTTAATCAATGCACACTTACTGCCTATGATGAAGCTGGGAATCAGATCGGTATGTCAATCACCAGCAGCCTTTCTCCATTTGAACCCACCACTCTGGGGCCGTTGCCAAACCAACCCGAAGACAATCTTTCGGTGGTCGTAACTTGCGAGTATCCATACGCAATGATCACGAACGTGCTCTCTAGTGACTTTAGTGCCGCCGGTTCATATGTTGTGCCCGCAACAGGCGCAACGGAAGTTTTTCTGCCGCTGCTCAACAAGGAGAACAGTGGCTACACGACCTGGTACACCGTACAAAATATGGGGACTGAAGAGGCGACGGTCGAGGTCACTTATAGCGACGGAACGACAATCGCTCCTCTCGTGATTCCGCCCTTTGCGGCTCGCAACGTGTTCCAGAGCAGCGAGAGCCATGCACAAGCGATCTTTGCCGCTACATTGGCAAGCGATCAGCCAATTCGGGCTGCGGTGCTACAGGAGGGGGACGGGATCATCTTTGCCCATACCGGTGTAGCTCTGGCGGGTAGTGGTACCATCCCGCCTCCTGAGGAGACCCAGGGCTCAGCTGGCGTGAACGCCGGAACAGCAAGTAGCGAAACGCCAATTTTTCCACTGGTCAATGTCAATAACGCAGGTTACGTTACCGGGATCCAAATCCTCAATGGTGGTGACGAGTCAACGAGTGTCACGGTTTCCTACACGCCCTCTGACGCAGGGAGCGCTTGTACCGAAACCAGATCCATCGCAGCGGGCACGTCCAGAACCTTTGCCCTGGCTGCATTTGCCAGCGGTACGTCAGCGTCCGATTGCCTGCCGGGAGAGCGTTTCATCGGCTCAGCGGCGGTAACAGATAATTCGACCGGGCAGCCGCTCACGGGAATCGTCAATCAACTGCTACCCGGGCTGAATGGGGAGGCGTACGTCGCCTTTGCGCCGGAAGAGGCGACGAATTCGCTTGCCATGCCCTTGATTATGGATCGCAATAGCGGCTACTTCACCGGCTTTAGCGTGCAACATGTTGGGGGCCCGGAAAGCGTGGTGACCTGTGTCTTCTCTAACGCGACCTATACGGTCTCCGCGACGCTTGGTGAGGGCGAGGCGCTTGTGGATCTTCAACAGGGAAAGATTGCCGATGGTTACATCGGTAGCGGCGTCTGTACCGCTGCAAATGATGCTACCAAGATCGTAGCCGTGGTCAACCAACTGCAACAAGGCGGGAGCGGGGACCAATTCCTTGTTTATGAGGGGATTCCCCTGCCGTAGCGTCATAGCAGTCAGAGTCTTTGGCAACAGCTGGGCCTAGACGGAATAGGTCACCGTTGGTGGGCGATTGAATCAGAACGCGGTAGAATAGGCCGCGGCGCATGGGTTTACGCGTCGCGGCCTATTGTTGAAGCTATACTCGGTTCCCTTTACCCCATGTTCAACACCTGCTATCAATGCGGCCTCTACCGGCCTGACAAAACGATTGTTGACGCCGGTCCGTTTGCCCTCTGTCCCGAATGTGGCTTTGGCCATCCATTTGTGCAGCAGCCGCTCTTTCTGGTCGGCGGCGCCAGCGGCGCGGGCAAGTCTGCCCTCTGCCGACGTCTTACAGGCAGGCTCGACGAGGTCGTCATTCTGGATGCAGACATTCTGTGGCGTCCCGAGTTTGACACCCCGGAGGACAATTATCGCGATCTGTTTGAGACCTGGCTGCGGCTTGCCAAAAACATCGGCCAGTCGGGTCGGCCTGTGCTGCTCTTTGGCGGCGGATTCGCCGTGCCGGAGAACGTTGAGCCGTGCATCGAACGTCGCTATTTTGATGAGATTCACTATCTTGCGCTTGTCTGTGATGACGATGAATTGGCGGCTCGATTGCGTCAGCGTCCGGCCGAACGCGGGAGCAGCGACGACGCGTTTGTCGCCGATCATCAGGCCTTCAACCGTTGGCTCAAGGCCTATGCGGACGACCCGCCGCTGACGCGGATCAATACAAGTAAGCTTGACGAGGAGCAGGCGGGGGAGGAGATTGCGGCGTGGATTCACAACGCGCTGGCGGATGCTTGAAGATGCCGCGCAGAGACAGCGGGTGAGCGACGCCATGATCTCCGTGAACGACGGACGCGGTCTCGTAGGATAGAATTGTAGCCAGTAACCGCTAAATTTTGGGCTGGAGGCAGAACAAAATGGCTTTGTACTTCGGTGATGAAACGATTCCATCTGAAGAGATCGTACTCGAAAGCGATTGCTTCCTCTTCCTCATGCGCGCACAGCCGATCCTGGTGGGCTCGGGCATCATCATTCCCAAACGGTTCATAACCACGCCGTTCGACCTGAGTCCTGAAGAGTGGATCGACCTGCGTACGATTATTCTGCAAGCGAAAGAGCATATTGAGACATGCCATGTCCCCGATGGGTACAATCTCGGCTGGAACGTGGGGGCGGCCGCCGGGCAGGAGGTCGATCACCTGCACCTACACATTATTCCCCGCTACGCGGATGAACCACTGGCAGGCCAGGGCATCCGCTATGCCATCAAACAGCCCGAAAACCGCCGTCCGGACGCCAATCAAAAAAACGCCACCCCACCGATCGAAGAGACGTTGCACGATAACGTCTCTTCGATCGGTGGGGTGGCGTCGCCTACCAGTTAGCCAATCGTCGCTTTGATATCGTCGAGTGTTGCCTGCTCGTCCTTGCTGATGAGCTTCTTGCCCATCCCCAGGAAGCCACCCTCTTTCGCTGCGGCGGCGACCGATTCGCCCACATCCATGAGCAGTTCTCGATAGCTCGCTGCCGCCTCGGGCGCCTTTGCATCGACTACATCTACGGCTGTCTTCACCGCGCTCAACATGGTCGCACGTGGATTCGCTTCAACGAAGGTTTGCAGATCGCCGAGGTCCAGCCCGTCTGGGTAGGCCACGTTGATCAGCGAGTAGGGCAGGGTTCCCTTTTTGGCTTGATCGACCACATAGGCGGCTGCCTCCGCTTCCGCCGCCCAGTCCTTGCCCCAGGAGGTGGAAGCCGTCATGACCAACGCAGCCACAGCGATCGGCGCTAGCCGTACCTTGGCCCACTCGTCGTCTGCGAAGAGGGCAGTCACCGCTTGAACGCGGTTGTCGTTGGCCCACGACGTGACGTCTAGCTCCTCTTTTGCGTTCGTAATCCATGTCGCCACCTCATCAGACCGCGGCACGCGGGCAATGCCATACGTCTTGGCTGCTTTGGTGATCTGTTCTTCAAGCCCGGCAGGCGTACTGTTGGCCACATCAACCAGTGAACGGATGCCGGCGTGCTCCAGCAACTCTACATAGGCGGGACCAATGCCGCGCACGCGCATGATGTCGGCTCTTTCGGCAACTTCGCCGACCAAGCGCGCATCCAGTCCCGTCGCGCTGGCCAATTTTTCCAAACCGGCAGGCGCCGTGATGGCCATGAGCAATTCGTCCGTGTCACTGATGCCAACCTTTTTGAGCGCCTGCGCAATCGGAGCGGTTACGATTGATAAGTCCGTTAATTTGTAAGCCATGTTCGTGTCCTTTGAGTGGGAATCGATGATACAATAAGCACGCGATTTTTGGTTGCCGAAAACGCCTCTGCGTCCGACATGACCACGTACAGCGGGTCTATGGTTCCGGGAGCAGATCCGGTTCATCATAATCTGACTAATTCAGGCGCGTAAGTTGCCAACCTTCCGGTTCTTTCCGATTAAGATCTCTTCCATGCCTTTGCGGAGACAGTTGTTATGAAGCCAACACGTCTTGCCCTCGCTCAGACGCACTGGCCCGGTAGTCGACAACAGGCCATCGATGTCTACAGCCTGCTGGTCGCGGACGCAGCGCGCGCGGGCGCCGCCCTGGTCAGCCTGCCCGAGTTTACGCTTTCGCCTTATTTTCCCGGCACGCGTGACAGAGCGGGCTTCGCCTGGGCCGAGCCACTGCACGGCGGACCGTCAGACGAGTTCTTCAGCGCGTTGGCCAGGCACTATGAGATCATGATTGTCGCCAGCATCTTCGAAGAGGACGATGCCGGCCTCTATTGGGACACGGCAACAGTCCATGATGCGGCGGGACAACTCGCGCATTGTACGCGCAAGGTCCACATCCCTTCCGGCGACGCCTATCACGAGACCGATTTCTTTGGCGGCGCCGACGCCTATCCGGTCCACGATTTGGGCTCTGTCAAACTTGCCGCCCCGACCTGTTACGACCAGTGGTTCCCCGAACTGGCGAGAATCTACGCGCTTTCGGGCGCGGAACTCATTACCTATCCCACCGCCATTGGCTCTGAACCCAATGCCCCGGACTTCGATTCCAAAGCGGCGTGGCAGACGGTCATGCGCGGTCACGCTGTAGCCAACGGCCTCTTCATTGCCGCTGCCAATCGGACGGGCAGCGAAGGGCGCGTAACCTTTTATGGCTCCAGCTTTATCTGCGACCCAGGCGGCGCCATCCTGGCCGAAGCCTCGCGTACGGAGACCGATCTCATCGTTGCCGATCTTGATCCTCATGCGCTGACGCTCTGGCGCAATCTCTTCCCGCTCCTCCACCAGCGCCGTCCCGCCACGTACGGCCGCTTAGCCGACCCCGCTGGCCCCGCTGTCGAAAGACCCGACTGGCTCGGCGATAACAATCGGCAATCATAAATCGCCAATTGCTAATTGCTAATTATCCTCGTCGTCGCCCAAGAGCTTGCGTTTGAGGTCGCCGGCCGTGGCGGAGACGGAATAGTTGACCACCAGGTACAGGCCTTTCCACGTCTCAGGATTGAGGAATTCTTTGGGTGGCGTGCCTTCGACATTCGACCAGAGATCGCCGGCCAGGCTGACGCCGGGTAGACCCGCAAGGCGCTCAGCGACGTAGGCGCGGGAATCTGCCGTATCGGCCTCGGCCGTGTAGTGCAAGATATACCAGAGCCCTTTCCAGGTTTCGGGATTGATGAGATCACGGGGTGACGTTCCCTCCAGGCCCGCCTTCAGATCACCCAATAGCTCGCCGCCAACGTCGGGCGTGAACCGTTCAATATTCCTGCGGACCAGGATCGCCAGCTCTTCCGGGGAATAGGTTGGCGGCCTATAGTTGGGCGTGCGTTTTTGCAGCTCCTCTGCCAGCATGTTGAGCTCTTCCAACAGCATTTCCAACTTGGCGCGGGAGGGGGGATCGGCGGACGGCACGCTTGCTGCAGCCACTGCAGTCACAACCGCGACTTCGTCCGCCTGATCTTGATGCAGGTGGCAGTAGTGAGACCCAGGCTGGGCTGTGTTCTTGCAGCGCGTGCCGGCATGGGTCATGCCTTGGCACTGCTCAGTAGTTTCTGTCATACTTGTCTCCTGAATGATCGCTCATTGTCTACAATTCAGTCGGGATCTCTCGCTCCAGCGCTGGAGTTCGCGACGCCGGTCGCCATTCGCAGGGATATGCGTGGGCGATCGTCTCGAAGCCGTGGCGGGTCAAAATCGGCTCGCTCATCGGCCCGGCATCGACGGTCAAGAAGCGGAATCCGCGTGCGGACGCTTCTTGGGCGCGGGCAGATAGCAGTGCCGTGTAAAGTCCCTGCCCCCGAAATTTGGGTAGTGTGGAACCACCCCAAATGCTGGCAAAATGGGTGCCGGCATGGAAGTAGGCCCAAGCAGCGGCTGCGGGAATGCCGTCTGTATAGGCCAGGTAGACTGAAATCTCCTCGGGTGCGATGAGCATGTTTGTGCGAAGGCGCTCACCCAGGGTCGCGAAGGAGCGCGCCCAAATCGCCTCCTCAATTGCCACCAACAGCGTGAGATCCTGCGGATCCTCGATGCGCCGGACGTCCCCGCTCGGCGCCGCGTTGAGAATGGCTGAATTGGCGGCGAGATCGAGGACCATGACCGCCTCTTTCTCATCGGTCACAATGCCAAAGCGCGCCAGTCGTTCACGCAGATCGGCCGGTTGATCATGGCTGAATGCCTTCCATTCGAAGGGGATGTTGCGCCCAAGAAAGTAGTCCAACTGCGTGCTGATCACTTGATCGGCGTTCTCTTCATTCAGGTTGGAATAGAGCACAAAGCCCCGCGTGCCGTCATGGGTCACGTGGCGCACCAGATGGGGAAGTTCGGTCCGCTCGGCATCAGACCAAACGATGTCCAGGCGCTGCTCTCTGTCGTAGAGCGCGCGCAGGTCAGTCAGATTCATGCGTCCGCTCCATATTGGGCTTCCATGCCGCGCAGGAAGTTCAAGCCCTGGCGTACGAAGGCGGCGCCGTCCGGGCAGGGATCGTGAAACATGCCGCGCTCGAAGGCAAAATTACCCAAGGACGAATTGTAGGTCTCCATGCCCACGTAACCATCGAAGCCGATCTCGGCCAGTGCGCCAAAGAGATCGTCCCAGGGCACGAGGCCGCCACCGGGCACGCCGCGGTCGTTTTCGCAGGCATGGACGCCCCACAGCCGCGGGCCAAAGGTCCGCACTGCGGCCCCATAGTCGCGGATTTCAGTGACGAGGTGATAGGTATCAAAGAGCGCAAAGAGATTGGCATGATCGGCCAACTCGATGAGGTCCATGAGCTGGGTCGGCGTGTTGACGAGGTGGCTGCGGAAGTGGCTCATGGGCTCGAGCACGATGGCGACATCGCGGGCCGCGCCATATTCGGCCAGCGCATGCAGACCCTCTGCCGTGCGCAGCGCTTCATCGGCCGGCGGGCGGCGGCGCTGGACGGTGCCGGGGTGGCCGTAGAGCGCGCCGGCATAGGCCACAGAGCCCATCTCGGCGGCCAGATCGACCTGACGCTGGTGCCAGGCCAGGCCTGCTGCGCGGTCGTCCGGGTCATCGGCTGAAATGTCACAGTGCATGGGCCAGGCGCCGCCGGGCCCGATCAGCGTGGTGACGCCGGCTTGCGCGGCCCGTTCCCGGGTCAGGGTCGGCGAAAAGACCACGTCGTCGCCAACGGAGAGTTCAAAGATATCGAGCCCGAGTTCCGCGGCCTGATCAAACAGGTAGACCTGGTCATCGGCCCAGCGGTTTGTAAAGAGGTAACAGTGTGCGCCGTATTGCATAGTCCGTCGTTTCTTCCAGGGTTGGTTGCGCGTTGGATAGAGAATAGGCCGATTGTAACGCGGGGAGATGGCAGGCGCAAGCAGCGCCAGACTCTGGGGAGGGACGTCCGCTCAGAACGATTGCAGATCGCGAAAAAAGCCGGATGCAGCGGATCTTGTCGGATCAAACAGAGAAAATCCGCAGGCATCCACTGTATCCGGCCCTTTCGGCGGTCTATCCTAAGCCTCTACGCTCGCCCCGCCCGGTTCTGCGCCTGTCCACGCACGCCAGACGAGCGTCCACATGGTCGAGAAGTAGGCGGCCGTGGCGCCGCCGATCAGTAGGAAGATTGGCCAGAGCAGGCAGCAGAAGGCGCTGAGTATGCTGGGCACAAAGAGTAACATGCTCAGCAGGATGGAGATGGCGAGTTGGATCAGGAAGAAGATAATTGCGGGGCCCAGGTTGCTTGTGGCAACGCGCCAGCCGCGGCCATAGGAATCGAGTACCCCCAGCCCTTCGAGCATGCAGGCGCGCACCGCGAAGGTGCGCAGAAGTGAGAGACCAAGCGTGAGCGGCGCCAGAATGCACATCAGGGCGATGCTCAGGAAGATGCCCGCACCGACGATGGCGTCGCTCCAGCTACCTGCGTCCAGCAGCGTGCTAAAGCCGATTGTCGTGCCCACGGAGACAAGAATGAGGAGCACACCGATCAGCACGGGAATCGCCGGGATGAAGTTGATGCCCAGCAGCGACCACAACCGGCTCCACCCCATGCCCCACGCCTGACCAAACGATGACCCGCCGCCTTCTTCGATCGTATTGACGCCCGCGGCCAGCCCGCCCTGCGCCACCGATGAAAGCACGAAAACCACGAGGCCGATGGCGATGCCCAGGAGAATCAGCAGGCCGACGATCACCGCTGGAAGTATCCACGCATCGGGGGATGGCAACTGACCAGAGGCAAAGCCCGGCCAAGCGTCGGGCAGCGGCATGCCCGCCCCGGTTTGCGACGGGTCGTCACTGCCAAAGGTATAGGCAGAGCCGCTGTTGCTGCCTCCCCCGTTGCCCAGGGCAATGAGTACGCCCAGACCAATTAGATATTTGTGTTCAAGCAGAATGTCCAACGCACGCCGCAGGGTTGCCTGGTAAGCCATCGGGATTCCTTTCTGAACGAATCTCGGGGGCGGACTGAAACCGTTGTACTACAGAGAGAGGCGCTGAGAACGACGGAGGAGTACTGTAGAGACGTTACAGCCAGTCTCAGTCTCTCTCCAGCGCTCAGTTCAGACTTTACCATAGCAGTGTTGTTGCGCTGTTTGGAAGGTGGCAACATAAGTGGCCCGGGACGCCAGCGCCAAGCTTCAGTAGTTCTACATGCTCCGCACGCGTCTCACGCCGGCGGCGGATAAGTGCGATCGTGCCATTCGTGGCGCAGCTGGGCAAAGATGACTTCGTCGTGCCAGGCATCGTCGAGCCAGTATTGTTCGACGAGCACACCTTCCTGGCGAAAGCCCAGTCGCTGCAGCAGATTGATCGACGCGGCGTTGGCGCTTAACACGCGTGCAAAGACGCGATGCAGGTCATAGCGGCCAAAAGCATAGGTCAGCAACGCGCTAACCATTTCGAAGCCATAGCCCTGGCCCTGATACGGTGGAGAGAGGGTGTAGCCAATCTCAGCTGCGTGGGGGTTGTCAGCCACGACGCCGAGCGCCATATCGCCGATCAATCTACGATCCTTCTGGTGCTCAACCGCAAACTGGAACCATTCGCCCGGCTTGCCCGGCTCACTAAGGCGCTGGCCGTTCACGAACGCGCGTACTTCCTCCTGGCTCACGTCGGCCCATTCTTGAAAGCGGATCACATTGGGATCGCTGCGATAGGCCAAGAATGGCTCAGCATCTGCGGCGGTGAAACGTCTGATCCAGAGCCGTTCGGTTGCAATGACTGAAAAATCGTCTGACATTTTCTCTGCGTTTCATAGCCTACAGCGTCTCCCACCGCGGCACGATTGCCGTAGCCCCAATGGCACGCGCTACGACGTTACCGCGGCCCGCATGGCTTCACTCATGCCGGGCAGCGCGCGCAGCCGGATAATTTCCTGGATCTGCATGAGGTGGGCGGCGTCGTGAAAGGGCCACTCGTAGACCAGATCGGCGACGCGTAGCTCGCCCAAGCGTGGATAGGGCCCGGCACGTTCCAGGGCCTCCGGCGTGAGGTCGGCGACGAGGGGGACGGCCAATGCACGTTCGGTCTGCAGCTCGGCAATCAGCTCAGACAATGGCCGTTCATGATCGCGACGCGCCACCGCTACGGCATTGACATCCATGCCGCCCAGGGTTGGGGCCGGCTCGGCAAGGAGCAACTCAATGCGTCCGCGAAAGGCGACGCGATCCGTTTCGATCAGATGACCGATGATCTCCTTGATGCACCACTCGTCCGGCGTCGGACGCCAGGCGAGCAGGTCGTCCTCAAGGACCGATAGCTGCGCGTTCAGGACGTCGGGCATTGCATCCAGCAGGTTGGTAATCTCTTGCATGGTCAACAGTCGCATTGACTAGTCTCCTGGCACGCTTGTTTTGGTAAGCTCAATCGCGATCACTTCGCCCCGGGCGCGCAGTTCATCCCGGGACCACACCTCGACCTGGACCACGCTCTTGCGCCGCTCTACGTCAACAACCCACGCCCGTAACTCCACGGGCGCGTCGATGGGCGTGGGTTTAAGATAGTCCACATGCAGCGAACCGGTCACGCAGATGATTTCGACTGGCGCGTCGGGCGCCAACCCGGCCCGGCGCTGACGGTCCGCCACGGCTGCGCCTACGCCATGGCAGTCAATCAAGGATGCGATCAGCCCGCCATAGACCACGCCGGCCATTGCCAGATCGTGGGGCCGGGGCGTGAAGCGACAGACCATCACCTCACCCTCGGCATAGCTCTTGATCTGCAAGCCCTGCTCATTCAGCCGCCCGCACCCGTAGCAGTGACTGTAATGCTCGGCGTAGCGATCCTGTATCGCCTCACTCATCACACCCTCCATCAATCGTGATCCACGTCTTACCGCATTACCGGCATGGAACACGGATGTTGCGGATCAAGCGGATCCTCACCGATTGCCCGCCACCAATCCGCACTCCCAAATCCGCACTCCCAAATCCGCACTCCCAAATCCGCACTCCCAAATCCGCACTCCGCAATCGTCACCCCGCAATCGTCACAACATCATTTCAATGACATGTGGTCCCGGCTCGGCCAAGGCATTGTCAAGCGCCTGCGCAAGCGCTTCCGATGTCTCCACGCGCATCCCGGGAACGCCCATACCGCCCGCGAGTTGGACCCAGTCTAACGGTGGTTCATCCAGGTTGGTCAGCGAATGGGCCTGCGCGCCGGGCGTCACGCCGGCGCGGTGCATCTCGACCTGGAGGATGTTATAGCGCCGGTTAGCTGCAATCAGCGTCGTCACGTTGAGTCCCTCGCGTGCCTGGGTCCACAGCCCCTGCAGCGTATACATCGCGCTGCCGTCGGCCTGCAAACCAATGACCGGTCGCCCGGGGCAGGCGATGGCTGCGCCTACCGCCTGGGGAATGCCCCAGCCAATCGCGCCGCCGGTGATGCTGAGCATGGTGTGGGACGCCGCGTAGTTGGCCAACTCGCCGTAAGCCCGCCCGCTGGTGACGCCTTCATTGACGATGACGGCGTTTTCCGGCTGGTGGAGCGCCAGCACTTGCGCCATGTTCTGGACGGTAAGGGGCCCCGGCGCTGCAGGCAGTAACGCACGGCGCGCCCGCGGCGAGGGCGCAGTTGCCGGCGCGTCCAGCGCATCGGCCAGGGCCGCGAGCACCGCAACGGCATCTTGACCCTCGCCGCCGATGCTGGCCTTGACTTGCTCGGCGCGTAGAAAACGACCGGGTACGTCGGGGTAGCCGAAGAAGGCAACGGGCTCACGTGCATCGACCAGAACCACGGTTGCATAGCGCTCCAGCAGGCTGAGCGCCTGTTCCGGAAAGTAGGGAATGCGATTGGCAACGGGCAGCTCCGGGCCGCGGTCGACCCGGGGCGCAAAGGTTTCGGCCAGCAGATCGCAGCCCGTAGCCGCGCGCACCCGCGCAGCTTGACGCAAGCCCGCAGCGTGGAGCGCACGATTGCCCAGGATCAGTGCAATCGGCTTCTTGCTTTCACGCAGCAACCCGGCCCCGGCCAGGATCGGTTCGGGTGAAAGTGGCGCGTAGGCAAAGGGCGTGGCTTGCGCGCTTTGTGCTGCTGGATCAACATCGACCATCTGCAGGTCATGGGGAAAGAGTAGGGTAGCAATCTGTCCGCCTTGGGCAGCGGCGACGGCGGCAGCCATGTCGCTTCCCGCGCTGTCTGCACTTGCCACGCTGCGTTGCCAGCCCGAGACCGTGCCGTCGAGCTGCTCGACGGCCATATTGAGCGGCGGATCATCAGCCCGATGCCAGGACGCGTGATCGCCAACGATGTTGACGATCGGTGACTGCGCACGCCGCGCGTTGTGGAGATTGGCCACGCCGTTGGCCAGGCCGGGCCCAAGGTGCAGCAGCGTCAGCGCCGGCCTGCCCGCCATGCGCGCATAGCCGTCAGCCGCGCCCGTGCAGACGCCCTCGAAGAGCCCCAGGACGGCGCGCATGGCGGGCGCTTGATCCAGGGCCGCAACCAGCGGCATTTCCGTCGTGCCGGGGTTGGCAAAACAGACGTCGACGCCTAGGTCGACTGCGGTTTGGATGAGCGTTTCTGCGCCGTTCATGGTTCTGTTCCCAAAGTGACAGACTCTCTGTGTACGCAATTAGAATACTGCCAGATCGCGGCCGGACACAACCGGGCCATCGTACAATGCCGTGACCTCAGCGACAAGCTCGGCCTCGCTGACGCCCCAGCGTAGTTGGTGAACGAGGACGAGTAGCCCCGGTCGCACCGCGTTGGCAATGGCGGCTAGCTCCGTTGTCGACGTGTGGACAGCGGCATGATAGCGCTGCCATGCCGCTGGTCGGGTGGCAAAGGCCTGGGCGGAGTAGACTTCGTGCACCAGCACATCGCAACCCGCATACTGCTCAATCTGACCGGGAAAGGGCGCAGTGTCGCCTGAAATCACGATGGTGCGCTCGCTGGTTACGCAGCGGTAGCCGAAGGCCGGCCAGCTGCCATGATTGACTGCAAACGCATGCACCTGAATTCGTTCATCTGCAAAGATTGGCCCTGCCGTGATCTCCTCCACGGCTGCTCGATAGCCGGACGAACTGGCCGGCTCCAGTCCGGTCAGGCGCTCGTGGATGTCGGCAGCATAGGCGGCTGTAAGCTGCTCAACCATGGACGCAGTTCCCGCCGGGCCGAAGATGCGCGGTTCCTGCGTGCGCCCCAGCACCCACGGCGTCAAGAGAAAGTCGGCGCAGCCCAGCGTATGGTCGGTGTGCAGGTGGGTTAGAAAGGCCATGGTCAGATTGGGCATGGCCAGCCCGGCGATGCCCTGCTGAACGGCCGCTTGCGTCCGCCGCACCACGCCCGGTCCCAAATCAAACAGATAAGGTCGGTCGTCCACCACGATCGCGACCGCCGATCCGGCCCGATCGGGCTCTGCGTTGGGCGTGCCGGTTCCAAGGAGAATAAGCATAGCGTGGTCGATGGTCCATAGCTGATTGTCAATGATCAATGCCCGCAAACGCCGACCATTGACAATTGACAATTACCCATCGACCATTAACCATTCTTCTCCCCGGCCCAGCGTTGGGCAAGGCCGATGCACATCTCCGTCGACCGGACCATGTCTTGGATGCTGATCCATTCCAGCGGGCCATGGAGGTTTTGCATGCCGGTGAAGAGGTTGGGCGTCGGTACACCCAATTCGGTGAGGCGCGAGCCGTCGGTGCCGCCGCGGATTGGCGGTGAGAAGGGCTCGATGCCCAGGTCGCGACAGACCTCCCGGGCCAGTTCGACCGGCCGCATGTCGTTTTCCAGCCAGTAGCGCATGTTGCGATACTGGGGCTTGATCTCGCAGGTGATTTGGGCGCGGGGCTCGGTCGCGGCGATGGCGGCACAGACTTGCTCCAGCAGCGCGCCGTGGGCCGCCAGTCCGTCCCGCTCAAAATCACGTAGGATGAAGTAGATCTCGGCCTCGGCCGCCGAGCCATGCAGCGCACCGGCATGGATAAACCCCTCGCGGCCCGTCGTAGTTTCCGGCGTACGCGTCACCTGGGGCAGCGTATCGATGATCTTTGCGGCCAGATGGAGCGCATTGACCAGCTTATCCTTGGCCGTGCCCGGGTGAATGGAGACGCCCTTGACGCGTACGGTGGCGCCGTCGGCAGAGAACGTCTCATAGACCACCTCGCCCAGCTTGCCGCCATCGAGGGTGTAAGCAAAATCGGCGGCCAGATCCTGGGGCAGGTCGGCATGGACGCCGCGACCGATCTCTTCGTCGGGCGTGAAGCAGATACGTAGGGGGCCATGGGGGATCTCAGGATTGGCCAGCAGATGCTCGACCATGGTCATGACGATGGCAACGCCCGCCTTGTCATCCGCGCCGAGCAGAGTCGTGCCGCTGGCCGTCACGATATCGTCCCCTATCTTTTCGGCCAGGTAGGGAAAGGCCTCCGGCGCGATGATCTGTTCCGGATCGTCAGGCAGCACGATCGGTTCGCCGTCGTAGTTGCGGTGGACAATAGGCTTGACGCCGAAGCCGTTGAACGATTCGGTCGTGTCCACATGGGCCAGGAAGGCGACGGTGGGCGCTTCGCTCCCGCCGTGTGGGGGTAGCGTCGCCAGGAGTGCGCCGTAGTCGGTCAGGGCGACATCCTCGACGCCGAGTTCGGTCAGTTCCTCCACCAGCACATTGAGCAGGTCGTATTGAATTGCCGTGCTTGGCGACGTCTCAGACGCCATGTCACTCTGGGTATCGATTTGAACGTAGCGCAGCAGACGCGCTTCCAAGGCCTGGGCAAACGTTTCGGGCATGGGTGTGGCTCCTATCATGGATAGTCTGTGAGTCGACCTTCTAGCATTCGATGACGTTGACGGCAAGGCCGCCACGGGCAGTCTCTTTGTACTTGGTCTTCATGTCGGCGCCGGTTTCGCGCATGGTCTTGATTACCTTGTCCAGCGACACGAAGTGGGCGCCGTCGCCACGCAGCGCGATGCGCGCGGCATTGATCGCCTTGACCGCGCCCATGGCATTGCGCTCGATGCAGGGGATCTGCACCAGACCGCCCACCGGGTCACAGGTCAGGCCCAGGTTGTGCTCCATGCCGATTTCCGCGGCGTTTTCGACCTGATCGATCGTACCACCGCGCACCTCAGCCAACCCGGCCGCTGCCATAGAGCAAGCCACGCCTACCTCACCCTGGCAGCCCACGTCCGCCCCGGAGATAGAGGCATTCTCCTTGTAGAGCGCGCCGATGGCCCCCGCAGTGAGCAAGAAGCGGATGACATCCTCCTCGGCGCTGGCCTGCGTCGGCGCGTTGAAGCGGGTCCAGTAGTGAAGCACGGCCGGGATGATGCCGGCCGCGCCATTGGTCGGCGCGGTCACGACGCGGCCGCCGGCCGCGTTCTCTTCGTTGACGGCCAGCGCGTAGAGGTTGACCCAATCCATGATGTTGAGCGGGTCACGCAGCGCGGCTTCCGGGTTCGTGGTCAGCTTCTGGTATAGGTCCGGCGCCCTTCGCCGCACCTGCAGCCCGCCGGGCAGGACGCCCGAGGTGCGGCAGCCGCGGGCCACGCAGGCCTCCATTACGTGCCAGATTGCGAGCAGGTCGGCGCGGATTTGTTCTTCGCTGCGCCACGCCTTTTCATTTTCGAGCATCAACTGGCTTATGGTCAGCCCGTGCTCACGACAGCGCTGCAATAATTCCGCCCCGCTGCTGAACGGATAGGCCACCGGCGTCGTGTCGACCTGGATGCGATCGGCGCCCGTCGCCTGCTCGTCGACCACAAAACCGCCGCCCACCGAGTAGTAGGTGCGCAGACGGAGTTCGTGTTTTGCTGCGTCAAAGGCGCGGAACTCCATGCCGTTGGGATGATAGGGCAGGGCCTTGCGTCGGAAGAGCAAGTCGCGCTTTTGGACAAACGCAATCGGCTTTTGGCCCAGCAAATCCAGTTCGCCCGCTTGCTCAATCTTCTCGAGACGAGTGGGAATTGTATCCGGATCAATCGTGTCCGGCTCGTCGCCCTCCAGCCCCAGGAGCACGGCTTTGTCGCTGCCATGCCCGCGCCCGGTCGCGCCCAGAGAGCCATACAGGTCGCACTGAACGCGCATCGTTGTCGACAGGAGTCCGTCGCGCTGGAGGCCCAGCGCAAACTGGCGTGCGGCGCGCATGGGACCCACCGTGTGCGAGCTGGAAGGGCCGATGCCGATTTTGAATAGGTCGAAGACGCTGATGGCCATCAAAAGAAGTCCGATCCTGCAATCCAGGCCGGACGACGCGGAAAGAGTGCGTCCAGGACGGGCAGCAGTTCGCGTGGTAACTGCACGCCTGGTTGGGCCCTGGCCCAGGCAAGCGTGCGATAGCCAAAGCAGAGTTGGGTGAAGATGCCGAGCGGCAGCACGACCCGGGGTAAATTGGTCGCGTCGCTGGCGCGTGCCAGCGATAGGCCACCGCTGCAAATGGCAAGCATGTGCCGATGTTCACCGATGCAGAGCTCGATCCGTCCGTGCCATGCGACGTTGCGCGCCAGCCAGAAGGCCTGCCACGTCGGCAGTATGGCGTCGAGCAGCACATCGAGCGCACCCACGCGCGCCATCCAGCCGCCGCGGGGCTGAACCGGCGTGCGAATCACCACCTCGTAGCGGTCGGCCAGCCAGTCGGCGAGTTCACTGTGGGGCGGAACAAGCCAGTGGAGCGCATCGGCCATGGGGTCATGGCTGCGCGCTGCCGCAGCGTGATGACGGAGGAGCGCAATGGCTGTCTCCGGGTCGTCCGCCGTTACCTCGCTGCTTGAACCATGCTGAAGCATATGGTGCTTCATGTGACCGCGCGAACGACCGTCTGCTGCGTACGCGATGAAGACTTTGCTATATGGATTTCCGGCCCGAAGATGATGGTGTTGCAGCGCTGACGTGCGCAGGAATGATCCCGTATATGCGCCAAAATGGTGGAAGTAACGCGCCTGCAAGTCGGCAGCGTCGGCCACGGTCGCCTGGCGAATGGAAATGTCAGCGGTTGGACCGTTGAGGATCTCATCGATCTGAAAGGTGAACTGCGTCCAATTATGAATGCTCACAAAGCCGAAACGATCGTACAAGCCGTTGACGCCATCCAGCAATAAGAGTCCATCACCGCGCTTGGCGGCGTAGCCGATGATGTCGGTGATCAAGCGGCCGGCCAGCCCGCGACCGCGAAATTCTGGATCTGTAAAGACGGCGCCGACACAGGCGACGGGTACATAGGAGTAACCGATGCGAATCTGGCGCGCATAGACCAGGCAGGCGCTGGCGATGGTATCGTCGATAAAGATGCCCCGGCGGCCATGAACCGGTAAATCGGGGGCGAGACGCATGCGCGCGTCATAGGCTTCAAAGGCGCGGGAGAGATCATCTTTGCCGATGAAGACGGTCAGGATCATCCTGTGCAACGTGCGGAGTTCGTCGTCGTTTTCAATCGTGCGCAGGGTTAGGTCAGCGTGCATAAACGGCGGCTCAGGCGGGATCGAAGAAGCGGCGAGTTTGGGTAAAGCACATATTCGCAAGCATACCTGTTTGGAAACACTTTCGCAACTGTGATACCCTACGCATGTTTCACCTCCTGGATGGCTAATTGAACGATGAAACCCCGAGGTACCTGCTCTCATGCAGCATCAAGAAGGAACATTCACTGGCAGTGGTGAATTGCAGCTTTACTACCAGTGCTGGCTACCCTTTGAACCGCCCCGGGCCGTGCTGGCGATCGTCCATGGCATCGGCGAGCACGGCGGCCGTTACAACCATGTGGTCGACCGCATGGTTCCATGCGACATTGCCGTTTGCGCCATGGACCTGCGCGGGCACGGTCAGTCGCCGGGCAAGCGCGGCGCACTCGAACGCTGGGACCAATATGTAGAAGACGTGAGCGCTTTCCTTGATACCGTGCGTGAGAACTACCCGGATCAGCCATTGTTCTTGATGGGGCACAGCATGGGCGGGCTGATCTGCGCACTCTATTTGGAAGAGAATCAGGACGGTTTGGCCGGGGCCATACTCTCCGCGCCACTATTGGCGCAGGCGAACGTGCCCGGTTTGCTCAAGCGCGCGGTGCGGATTGTGGCCAGAGTGGCGCCGGGCGTTGGCTTCAACGCAACGGTCGATCCCAGCATCATCTCGCGTGATCCGGCGGAGGTGCAGCGCTTTGTGGCTGATCCGCTGGTTCACAGGCAAGCCACGGCCCGGTTGGGTAGTGAACTCCTGCGCGTTTTGCCCCTGGCGCACAAGCGGGCCGGCAACGTCACACTGCCGCTACTCATCTATCACGGCGATGACGATCAACTCGTCCCGGTAAGCGGCAGCCAGCGCTTCTCCAGCGCGGTCGCATCGCCCGACCGGGTTTTCCGGATCTACCCCGGTGGCTACCATGAACTCCACAACGATCTCAACCGGGATCAGGTGCTGGACATGCTCCATGCCTGGCTAGAGCGGCATATCGATTAACCTGCCGTCACGTGGACGGTCAGGCAGCCGATTGATGGCGTCGGCTCTCCAGGTCGGCCAAGCGCTGATCCAGCGCCGCGTCAAGCGCGTTTAAGTCACGCTGCAGGCGCGTTAGCGACTGCTGGGATGGCAGGTCGCGCTGCTCAAGCAGGTTGGCGATCGTCTGCTCGACTTCGTCTACACGGTCAAGTAGATCGACCCTTGTCACGCCCGGCTCTTCGGATCCCTGATCTACTTCGCTCGCCGTTTGCAGAGCCCGCAGCGTCTCCATCGAATCACCGAATGCGACTATCAACTGCTCGTAAATGACCTGCATGGCGCTACGAAAAGCAACCATCGTATCCGGCGTTGGTTTTGAACTCTTCGGGTCGCTCATAGTCCCTCTAACAATCGATTGAAAATTATCAATTGACGATCGTCAACTGATCACGGCATTTCGGGCGTGATGGCGTTTTCGCGGGCGATGCGGCTGTACAGAGCTGCGCTTGGTCGCGGGCGTCGCGCTTGGGTTGCCGGGTCTAGCTCAATGAGGCCAAAGCGTAGTCCCCACCCCTCGGTCCATTCAAAGTTATCCACGAGCGTCCAATGAAAATAGCCGCGCACGTCACAGCCATCTTCGATGGCGCGGTGGAGCGCTTGCAGGTGGCCCAACAGCCAGTGCGGCCGTTGATCGTCGTCTTTGTCGGGCAGCCCATTCTCCGTGACATAGATTGGCTTTCCAAACGCGCTGACTTCCTGGCAGATCTGATAAAGACCCTGGGGCCAATATTCGCTGTAGGGCCCATGCTGACCGTAATCCGAATACTCTCCTTGGGGCGAGAACAACTCCGTGCCAAATAGTTTGAACGGGTTTGGGGTAAAGCGCACCAGATTGTGCGAATAGTAGTTGATGGCCGTGAAATCAAAGGAATCAACAAGCTGCGGATCAGATTCGCCGGCGCCCAGTGGCGGGCGAAGCCTGCCATCTACTGTCGCCATGAACCAAACGTGCTCAAAGAGATAGCGCTTGAGGCCCGCCGCATAGCGATCCAGCAGATTGCCGGGGCGAAGACCGTGAAAGAGGCCGATTGCTTTGGCATAGCTTACTTCGGCGTGAGGCTGGACGGTGTGGATGGCGTGGTAGGCCGCGGCGTGGGCCTTGAGCAGGTGGCGAAAGACCCGGAGCGCTGCGATCGCATCACGCTTCTGCGGCGGCCAAATGCCGCGAAACCAGCCTTGGGCCAAGCCGATCAACGGCTCATTGAACGTCAGCCACCAGTCGCAAAGATCGCCGAGCGCTTGGGTGACATACCGCACGTAGTGTTGAAAGCGGGCGGGACTTTGGGCGTTCTCCCATCCGCCTTGCGCATAGAACCAGTGGGGATCGGTGAAGTGATGACAGCAGACCATCGGACGCAGACCCCGGTCGCGCAAGCCGCCGATCATTGTTCGGTAGCGGTCGATGGCGGCGTGGTCAAACTCACCCGGCCGCGGCTCGATGCGACTCCATTCCAGGCTGAGGCGATGCGTGTTCAAACCAAGCGCCTGCATGCGGTCGAAGTCCTGCTCGGCATTGCGCCACCAGTCGCAGGCCAGCCCGCTGCGGTCGCCGCGCCAGATTGCGCCCGGCTGCTGCTCGAATGGCCACCACTGGTTGTTGGTGTTGTTGCCCTCCGTTTGATAGGAAGATGAAGCCGTCCCCCACCAAAAATCAGGGGGAAAGAGCCGTACTTGATCGACGGACGCAGCATCGCCTGCTTGGCCATTAGTCGACATAATGTTTGTTTGGCCGGTCAACGACCTGCACATCAGGTGGCGATTGGCTGTAGGAGATAAGCGCAACGCCTGCATCGTGCATAAACGCGCGCGAGGCTTCATCCGGATAATCGCCGGCGTAAATCACCTGTCGGATGCCGGCATTGATGATCATCTTGGCACAGGTAAGGCAGGGCTGATGGGTGACGTAGGCGGTGGCGCCCTGGATGCTGACGCCATGAAGCGCCGCCTGGATAATGGCGTTCTGCTCGGCGTGTAGCGTACGTACGCAATGACCGTCAATCATGAGGTGACCGACGTCGTCACAGTGGGGCAGTCCGGCCGGCGAACCGTTATAGCCCGTCGTCAAGATGCGTCGATCGCGTACCAGAACTGCGCCAACATGTGCTCGATCGCAGGTGCTGCGCTGCGCCACGGTGAAGGCGATTTGCATGAAGTATTCATCCCACGACGGGCGAAGTTGGGTTGACATAATTCCTGTTTGCGTTGGGCTGTAACGGTGAGTTGCGGACAGCTTATGCCGTCATGGATGATCGGGCGGTATCCTGCACGGCCGGCGCCTCGACCAGTAGATCGGCCAGGACGCGCTGCGCAGTATCCTGATCGGCACAGGCGATGTAGATCGTCTCGCGCAGAACTTGTTCTTTGCTGCGTCCTGGCTTGATATAGTTGAAGTCATACTCAATGGCGATTGCGGGCGAGGCTTGACGATTGAAGCGGAGCATGCCGTAGCGCACCCTGTGCATCAGCGCCGGCGTGAAGAAGGCGTACCACATGCCGGTTTGCTCGGGCGGCCAGGTGGCGACGCGCAGAAAGCTGGACGATCGTACCAGGCAGAGCAAGGCGTGCTCGCGCGTGGAGAAGGTCCGGTAGTAGCCGGGCAGGTAGGTATAGCGCGCATACTGGCCTTCAACCGAGAAATGACCCGTTGCGTAAATGGGCAGTTTGTCACTCGGGCGGAGCTTCTGCGGCGTGACCGCGGGCAGGGTCTCTTCTTGAAAACGAACGAAATCGCGCCGGCGCCACACTCTTACGCTAACAATCAGGACAATGGCCGCAAGCGCAAGCGCGCCGCTCAGCCACCAGAGGCGGAACACCAGCAGGCCCACTGCACCGGCAATCAGCCCCATGGTGAGCCAACGCGTGAGCCGTACGGCGCCGACCTCATGGCGATATGCCTTGTAGAGGAAGCTCGAAAAGGAGTCGGCCGGTGCGTCGGACGGAAAGACCGTGCGCTTGCGGTTGGCGCGGATCACGGCGGCTGGCGCTTCCAGCCCCGCCTGGATATGAAAGGCCCCGCCATTCTGCGACGGAGCCTTGACATGATCCGGTCCATGACCGTTACGACCGGGTTGAATTTCGGGAAAGGACATGAGCCTCGCGTTGGTTTCTTATGCCGGCGCCGGTAAGGTGCCGCCCAAATCGGGTTCAGAATCATTGCGCGTCTTCTCGTCGCGGCGCGGTTCGCTGGGCGCTGGCGATTGCTCGGTCGACGGCGCTTCAGACGCAATCCGGCGCTCTTCGAAGGGATCTTCGCCATCCATGGCTGCGGCAAACTCATCGCCGCTGATCGTTTCGAACTCAAGCAGCGACTGGGCTATCAGCTCTAGCTTGTCCCAGTGGGTTTGCAAAATCTGATGTGTTCGGCGATAGGCTTCGTCGACAAGGCGACTGACTTCTTCGTCGATCTCCTGCGCAACCTTGTCGCTGTAATTGCGCTGTTCGCTAATCGCACGCCCCAGAAACATCATTTCATCGCGCTGACCATATTGGATCGGCCCCAGCTTTTCGCTCATGCCCAGCTGGGTGATCATGGCTCGGGCTACGTTGGTTACCCGCTCCAGGTCGCTGGCCGCACCGTTGGTAATATCGCCAAACTTGATCTCTTCGGCTACGCGACCGCCCAACGCCGTCACCAGATCCGACAGAAAGCGATTTTTTGTGCTGAGCTTGTTGTCTTCCTCGGGCAGTAGCTGTGCATGACCCAAGGACTGGCCGCGCGAGATGATTGTGATCTTATGGACCCGATCATAGTCAGGCTGAAAATGAGCGGCGATGGCGTGGCCTGCCTCGTGGTAGGCCACGATCTCTTTCTCTTTGGGCGTGATGAGTCGACTGCGGCGTTCGGGACCCATGCGCACGCGATCAATGGCTTCTTCAAATTCATCCATGCCGATCGAGCGACGGTTGCGCCGGGCGGAGAGGATGGCTGCTTCATTGACCAGGTTTTCAATATCGGCGCCGGCAAAGCCCGGCGTTTGCTTGGCGATCACATCGAGGTCGACGTTGGTCGCCAGCGGCTTGCCGCGCACATGCACGTCAAGAATTTGACGCCGCCCCTTGACATCGGGCGCATCCATCACGACGCGACGGTCAAAGCGTCCCGGCCGCAGCAAGGCCGGATCGAGGATGTCGGGCCGGTTGGTGGCAGCAATGATGACGATGTTCGTATCCGTATCAAAGCCGTCCATCTCGACCAAAATCTGGTTGAGGGTCTGCTCGCGCTCGTCGTGGGAACCGCCCATGCCCGCACCACGATGGCGGCCGACTGCATCAATTTCATCCACAAAAATAATCGAAGGCGAGTTGGTTTTTGCCTGCTCAAAGAGATCGCGCACGCGGCTGGCGCCTACGCCCACAAACATCTCGACGAATTCAGAGCCCGAAATATTGAAGAAGGGGACGCCGGCCTCGCCCGAAACGGCCTTGGCCATGAGCGTCTTGCCGGTGCCGGGAGGACCCACGAGCAGCACGCCCTTTGGGATCCGTGCGCCCAGCGCCGCAAATTTTTCCGGCTCCTTGAGAAACTCCACAATTTCCTGAAGCTCTTGCTTCGACTCTTCGTTGCCGGCGACATCGTCAAAGGTGACGGTCGGCGTATCGCCGGTGAACATGCGGGCGCGGCTTTTGCCAAAGCTGAAAGCCTGGTTGCCGCTTCCCTGCGCCTGACGCATGATGAAGAAGAAGAAGCCGCCCAGAAGTAGAACCGAGAGCAGCGTCGGCAGCAGGCCGCCCCAATTGTCCCACGGCGTTGGTGAGGCCACACTGACCACGACCGCTTCCATCTGTTCCGCTGTTACGCCCAAATCGGTGACGGTTTCGATGAGTCCGGCATCGGTTTCCTTACGTGACTGGACAACTTCGCCATCCCGCATCGTAACCAGTATGCGATCATCCTTGACGCTGATCTCTTCGATCTCGCCGTTACGCAGCATTTCAGCGACATCACCCAACGGAACGGTTGGGATATTTGAACTGGGTCTGCGGTCCAGCGCCGTATACAGAAAGATACCCAGGACAATGAGCAGTACGGCATAAATAATGCCGTTACGAACACGCTTAGAGTTCATAAAACGATCCAATACTCTTTTCCTACAGCACGTCGGTCAACATTTCGGTCAACATTGCGGAAAACCTCAGTTGCCGAACAGTTCGCCCCAGCCTCAAATTCTCTGCGACAAACGCCAGAATTTGCGCCACAAAGATGACGCAGCGATTTTGTGAGTTATTCCGCCAAAGTCTAACATACAGCCGGTTGAGCGTCAAACAAATGAGCTAAATCTATCCCTCGTGCACCAGCCGTATAGCGAATTGCATTGTAGATCAGCCTGCTGATGGTAGCAGTAGGGCCGATTCCAACGCGCGGAGGTGATATGCGTGCGATTATCCTGCAGCCGCTGTCAGCGTGAAGAGTGAGATCTCCGGCCTGCAATTAAAGCGGTAGGGCATTGGCCACATGCCCAAGCCCCGATTGGTATAAACTTGACGCTGGCCAATCTGGCGCAACCCGATCGGGTACTGTTGTCCGCCGTATGGCAAGATCAGGGCGCGGGAACCGTTGCCGTCGGGCCCGGGCCCAAGGGTGGGCACACGTACCTGACCGCCGTGGGAATGGCCGCTAAACTGCACCGCAATAGGCGCATCGTGCTTGACGACATAGTCAAAATAGTCCGGCTCATGCGCCATGAGCAACGTTGTGGCATGTTTGGGCACATCGCGCAGCGCGGCGGACAGGTCCGGCTGGCCGGCCCAAACATCGTCAACACCGGCGAGCCACAGATCGTCCGATAGCGGCAGTGATTGGTTGACCAGTAGCGTGACCGGGGTCTCTTGCAGCGCGGCGAGCAACACGTCGCGACCGCCCCAAACGTCGTGATTGCCATGGATGGCGAAGGCCGGCGGCTCCAGCTGGCGCAAGGGCTCGATGAGACCAGCCGCATGCTCATCGCCGCCGGTGAAGAAATCACCTGTGAGCATGACCCAATCGGGCGCGAGCCGATTTACTTCCGCGACTGCGTGGGCAAGGCGTTCCGGCACAAAGTAGGGGCCGAGGTGAATGTCGGAGAGCTGGGCGATACGTTTTCCATGCAGCTTCTCGGCAAGTCCTGGCACGTGCAGCGGAAGCGATTCCACATCAAGCCAATGCGGTTCCACAGCGCGGACGTAGACAAATGCGCCGGCGCCAGCCAGGCTCACGCCGGCCGCAATCTGGAGAAAACTTCGTCTTGAAAATGAAGGAGCTGTCATACCTGGAAAACGTTGGCTGCTAACGCTCAGTTCCCACCCTTCGGCTGCCAGCGCAGCAGCCGCATGCCGTTGAGCGTGACCAGCAGCGCCGTCCCCACATCGGCGAGGACGGCCATCCACATGGTGCCCAGCCCCATGATCACCAGCACCATAAAGAGTAGCTTGATGCCAATGCTGAAGGCGATGTTAAACCAAATGGTGTGGCGCGTGGCCCGACTTAACTGGTAGACATAAGGTAGGCGACCCATATCATCGTTCATGAGCACGATGTCGGCGCTCTCCATGGCCTGGCCCGTGCCGCCCTGGGCGCCGCCAATGGCAATGCCCACCTCCGCAGCAGCCAGCGCCGGCGCGTCGTTGATGCCGTCGCCGACCATGGCAACCGCGCCGTATTGCTCCTGCAAGGCTGCAACCGCATCCAGTTTCTGGGCCGGCAGCAGCCCGGCTCGCACGTCGGTCACGCCCACTTCGTCGGCGATGACGGCTGCGGTGGCCGGATCGTCACCCGTGAGCATGACGATGTGCTCTACGCCGGCCGCGTGCAGGCCGGCAATCGCGGCAGCGCTCGACGCACGAACGGTGTCACTCACGATGATGGTGCCGCGGTAAGCATCGTCGACGCTGACCATGACCGGCGTGGCGCCCCGCTCGGCGTCCGCTTGGGCCAGACGGCAGTGCTCGTCGCCGTGGGGGATCTCGCGGTCGAAATAGCGATGAGAGCCGATAAAGATCGAGGCGCCATTGACCGATCCGCGCACGCCTTCGCCCGCCAGGGCCGTGACGTTTGCTTCCGGATGATAGCGTAGGGCGATGCCCTGGCTTTGGGCTGCGTTGACAATCGCCCGCCCCAGGGCATGCTCGCTGCGCAGCTCTACCGCGCTCGCCAGCGCGATCAATTCTTCGCACGCAGCACAATCAGCAAGCGTCTGCGATGAGTCGCAGCATGCATCCGTGCAGTCGCATTCAACTTCCTCGGCGACCGGGGCGATTTGCGCGAACCTGTCTTCGTGGGGCGCTGACCCGTTGGCGCTGCAGTTCACGGCGCGCACCGCTTCCACGGCAGGCTGGCCGTAGGTGATCGTGCCCGTCTTGTCCATTGCCACGGCGTTGACGCCGGCCAGCGCTTCCATGTAGACACCGCCTTTGATCAGCACGCCATGCCGCGCGGCGTTGCTGATCGCACTGATCACCGTCACCGGCGTGCTGATGACAAGCGCGCAGGGACAGGCCACCACGAGCAGCGCCAGTCCTCGGTAGAGCCAGCCAAACGAACTATCTGCAGGGTTCATAAAGGGCTGGCCGAAAAGAAGAGGCGGAACTGTGGCCACGAGCAGCGCGAGGACCATGACGGCCGGCGTGTAGACGGCTGCGAAGCGGTCGACCAGGCGCTGGGCCGGCGCACGCTGCTCTTGCGCTTCTTCCACGAGGCGAATCACGCGGCTGATCGTGTTGTCGGCAGCCAAATGGGTGACTTCGATCTCCAGCGCGCCGGTTCCATTGACCGTGCTGGCGAAGACCGGATCGCCGGCTGCCTTTTCAATCAGACGACTCTCGCCGGTGATGGGCGCCTGGTTGACGGTTGAGGAGCCGGTCAAGACCTCACCATCCATGGGGATGCGCTCGCCCGGCTTGACCAAAATGCGCTCGCCTAGCGCCAGTTCATCGACGCTGACGGATTCGCTGCGGCCGTCCGTCAGCCGGGTCGCGGTGTTGGGCACCACTTCCATGAGGCTGCGGATAGAGTGGCGGGCCCGGGCTGCCGTGTATCCCTCAAGCGCCTCGCCGATGGCAAATAGTACCATCACCATGCCGGCTTCGACATAGGCGCCGATGAAGACCGCACCGATCGCAGCCACGCTCATGAGCACGTTGATGTTGATTTCGTGGTTGATACGCAAGGCGCGCCAGGCGCTACGCGCCACGGGCAGGCCGGCCGCCAGCAGCGCGCCGATGGCGAGCACGTTGACCCACAACGCTTCTTGCCCCATGATCTCGCCGATGATCAGACCCGGCAAAATCATGACCGCGGCCAGCAGGGCCAGGCGCGTCTCGCGACTCGACCACATATAGTGCAGAAAACTATCCGGTCTGGACGGAGAGGGTTTTTCCTGGCCGGCCGCGGACGGTTCCACGACGTCATAGCCCAGGTCGCGCACCCGTTCAATTATGGCTGGTTCCGCCACCGCGCCATCAACATAGAGCCTGGCGCTGGAAAAACTGACGCGACAGCTTGTTACGCCCTCCAGCCGCCCCACGCCACGCTCGATTGTTTTGGCGCAGTCCGCACAATCAATGCCTTCAATGTCAAACGTCAATGCTTCATTTGTCATGACTAACGCTCATCTACATGGCTCGACTAGCCCTTGCGGCGGCGTGCAGCCAGGCGCGAGGCAGTCGAACCGACAAATGGAAATTGCAGCACGCCGGCCGTGACCTTATAAAAGAGACCGGGTACAAAGATCACCTCATCCCGCTCCAGTGCATGCAGTGATTGGGCCACAACATCTTGGGCCGATAGCCACATGAAGGCCGGCGAGCGGCTCCGATCGAAGCGGGCGTACTCGTTCGTGTCGTGGAACTCCGTGACGGTGTAGCCTGGACAGAGCGCCTGGACCTGTACGCCCGTGCCGCGGACCTCGTTGGCCAGCGTCTCGCTAAATGCATTGATGTAGGCCTTGGTCGCGCAGTAATTGACGTTGCCGGACATGCGCGAAAATGCAGCCACCGACGATACGTTGATGATCGCGCCGCGACCTCGATCGACCATGCCGGGGAGCGCCGCCTGGCTCAATGCCGCAGTCGCCAGCACGTGAAGCCGCACCATTTCGGCCTGGCGCGCGGGGTCAGCCTTGACCAATCGGCCGACTGTACCAAAACCGGCATTGTTGACCAGAATCGCAAGATCGTCCATGGTGCGAATATACTCTGCGACCTGCGTGATGCCGGTTTCGCTGCTCAGGTCGGCGACGAGGATGTCGCTCTCCATGCCATAGCGATTGAGTAGCTCCTCGCGCAGCGCTTCGAGACGCTCGCTCCGGCGCGCCACCAGCGTAACCCGGTAGCCTCCGGCGGCCAACTGGCGGGCAAACTCCGCACCCATGCCCGCGGATGCGCCTGTGACCAGGGCCGAGGACGTCCGACCCGGGCGTAACGGCAAAAAGACTCGGCCCCGCTCACGTCGGCTGTTCAAGGCCACGGCTCCGGCCAGTCCGGCAGCAAAGCCGAGCGCCACCATGCGTTGGGGTTTCATGATAACCACGTTCCTTCGTCGTTGCGTTCTGGAAAGCCGGCCCCCCAGTTTGGGCTGCCGGTTCCGGAAATCATGGATGAGTGATGTATGATGGCCCGTATGGTGCGAGAAGCGCGTGCCGGGCCGGATGCCGCTGTCATGCGCAGCACAACAGCTTGTTTTGCCTCTGCAAGGGGAGTTTATCATAGGTTGGGGAGAATAGAATGGGACGCTACACACGATTCGGCGCGTTGTTGTTCGCTGCGTTGCTCTTGACTGCCTGCTGGTCTTTGAGTTGGCAAGAGTTTACCGCGCCGGACGGACGCTTCGAGATCCTCATGCCTGGCGTTCCGGAAATGCAGGTGAACGAAATTCAGAGTGGTTTGGGGCCGTTGACCCAGATCCTCTACATGGTTGACAGCGGCCCGCAGGCGTATATGATCGGTTTCACCGAGTTGGATGAGGCGCTGTTGGCAGAGCAGTCGGCGGACATACTATTAGAAGATGCGGCCGGCCGGGGCGTTGCCGGCGTCGGCGGCGAGGTGCTCGACTATCAAGAGATCGAGTTCGCCGGCTATCCCGGACGTGAATTGCAGATCGAGGTTGCCGACGGCGACGGCGTGATCCAAGCACGCTTCATTCTGGTGGACGATCGTCTTTACCAGATTTCCGCCGTTGTTGCCACCAAGATCGTCGATGAGGCAGTCAACGAACGCTTTCTGGACTCATTTACGCCACTGAAGTAGTAGGTCAGCGTTGATAGCACCGGCAGGCTCATTTTCCGGTAGAATCACCCTATGTTCGACTCACTCTTGCAGACCAAACTTTATATGCCGCCCATTCGGCCGCATCAGGTCGAGCGGAGGCAGTTGCTGGCAAAGCTGACTGCGCGCCAGCCGGTCAAGCTTGTGCTCGTCTCCGCGCCGGCTGGATACGGCAAGACAACGCTGGTCAGCTCCTGGCTGCAGCATGTGGCGGCAGCGGAGCAGGCGCACGTTTGCTGGCTGGCTGTCGACGAGGATGACAGCGACCCGCGGCAATTCTTCCGCTATTTGGCCGCCGCGGTACGCTCTCTGCCGGATAGTCAAGCGCACCTTCCCCGCCTGCTGCAATCGACTGAGTCTGTCCCGGCCAAGACGTTGATGAAGGCCTTTATCCAGGATACGACCACTGTTGCATGCTCCTTCTACCTGGTCCTCGACGACTATCACGCCCTGGATGCCCCCGCGCTCGACGCAGCGTTGGCGACGCTGCTCGAGCTGATGCCGCCGCAGATGACCTTGGTCCTGACGAGCCGCAGCGATCCGGGTTTTCCGCTTGCACGCCTGCGCGTGCGGGGCGAACTGACCGAGTTGCGTGCGGAGGATTTGCGTTTCAGTCCGGCAGAAGCCGCCCAGTTCCTGCAGCAAACGATGGACCTCACGCTTCTTCCCCAGCAGGTTTCGGCCCTGGAGCGCCGCACCGAAGGCTGGATTGCCGGCCTGCAAATGGCCGCGCTCTCCTTGCAACGCAGGGGGCAGAGCGAGCAAGAGGAGTTTGTCCAGGCCTTTACCGGCGGCCACCGGTTCGTGCTCGACTATCTGGTCGAAGAAGTGCTCTCCGGCCAATCTGAAGACGTACGCACCTTCCTGCTTTCGACCGCAATCCTTGATCGCTTGAACAGTTCGCTCTGTGATGCCGTTACCGGTCGATCCGATAGCCAGGGGCTGTTGGCAACGCTCGAACGGACCAATCTCTTTGTTGTTCCGCTGGACGACCAGCGTCGCTGGTATCGCTATCATCACCTCTTTGCCGATGTCCTGCACGCGCGCGCCCTGCAGCAGCAGCCGCAGCAGTTAGCAACGCTGCATCGGCGGGCCAGCGAATGGTATGCCGCGCAGGATGCGTTGCCTGAGGCGGTGCGCCATGCGTTGGCCGCGGAGGATTTTGCACGTGCCGCGGATCTGATTGAGCGGATTCGTCCCCAGATTGACGTCGGATATCAATCCACCATGTGGCTTGGCTGGGTGCAGAAGCTGCCTGATACACTCGTGCGTGCCCGGCCAGTGCTCAGCGTCGGCTATGCGTGGGCGCTCTTGGATTTTGGCGAGATGGCTGCGTGCGCCGTGCGCCTGCGCGATGCAGAAGCGTGGCTAACCGGCGTGACGCCGGCCCCTGCTGCAGAAATGGTCGTGGCCGACGAGAGCCAGTTTGCGACGCTGCCGGCGTCGATCGCCGCGGCCTGGGCCTACCATGACTTGGCGTTGGGGGATGTCGACAGCGCTGTGCAACAGGCTGAACGAGCCTTGGAGTTGGCTCCGCAAACGAGCCTGACCTGGCGCCATGCTGCGGCGCTCTTGGGCCTCACCTACTGGACCAGCGGTGATCTGACCGCGGCTGACCGCGCCTTTAGCGATTTTACGGCGGGCATGTTCGCTGCGGGCAACGTCCAGGATGCCATCAGCGCAACCTATGTTTTGGCCGATATCAAGCAGGCATTGGGGCACCTGCGTGATGCTGCGCGCGTCTATGTTCAGGCGCTGCAACACGCTTCCGCAGCAGGCGACCCGCCGCCGCTGGGTACGGCAGACCTTCACCGTGGCCTGAGTGAGATCTGGCGGGAGGGCAATGAGCTTGAACGGGCGGCGCAGGCGTTGCAAACTGCCGCGACCCTCGGCGAGGCGGACGCCCTGACCGCATGGCAGCACCGCCTTTGCCTGACGAGGGCACGGCTGGCGCAGGCGAGGGGCGATCTGCCCGGCGCGTTCGAATTGCTCGATGCCGCGGAGCGCCACTATCTCCCTACGCCCTTGCCCGATTTGCAGCCGGTCGCCGCCTGGCGGGCGCGACTGTGGGCAAGCCAGGGTGATGTGGACGCCGCGTTGGACTGGGCGCGCGCCCACGACCTCGCCGCAGACGATGCGCTCAGCTATCTGCGCGAATTTGAACACATCACCCTGGCGCGTGTCCTGATCGCCCGCTATCGTTGCGACCGGGATGCAGGTGTGCTCCAAACGGTTCAGAGCCTCCTTGAGCGACTCCTTACCGCCGCAGAGGCAGGGGGGCGAAGCGGCAGCGCAATCGAGATTCTGATGTTGCAGGCCCTTACTGACGCCGCACGCGGAGACAGCGCCGCTGCCATGGCTCCCTTTGCTCGCTCCCTGGCCTTGGCAGAACCGGAAGGGTATGTCCGCATCTTTGTCGATGAAGGTGAGCCAATGGCGGAGATGTTGGCGACCGCCGTCGTTGAAGGCGTCATGGTCAATTACGCGCGCAAGCTGCTCGCCGCATTTGACGCCGATCCTTCCTTGTCTGAGGATGAAGCCCTGAGGCCCCAGCCGCTGGTCGATCCCCTCAGCGCACGCGAGCTGGAAATTCTTGCCTTGATCGCTGCCGGACTCAAGAACCAGGAAATTGCCGGGCAGCTCGTCATCAGCCTCAATACCGTCCTCTATCACAACAAGAACATCTATAGTAAGTTGGGCGTCGGCAAGCGCACGCTGGCCGTGGCCAGGGCCCGCGAGCTTGGTCTGCTTGACTGAGCTTTCCTGTCTGCCTCGAACGAAACGGCCCACCGCGAACCAACTGCCTCCAGGCCAAACTACAGTTTTCCTCTTTCCACCTACCACATTCTCACGACAGCAACTACAGTTTTTTTCTATCCCAACTACTAGTTCCGGTGGGGACTTCCCGCGCCCGCTGCCCTATGCTGTCACCATGACACACGAGAACGCAGCACAGAAGCAATATGAGATCAAAATCTGCGGGCAGTTAGACGACTGCTGGCATGCTTGGTTCGACGGATTCAGCGTCGTCGCGACTGCCGACGGCAATACGTTGCTCCAGGGAAGCGTCCGCGATCAAGCTGCGCTCTACGGTGTTCTGAGAAAAGTCAACAATCTGGGCTTAACGCTGATGGCGGTCAATGTTCGATCGTCTTGAAGCGTGGAGCGGAGACTGTGACCAATCGTTTGGGGATCTACTTTGGAAAGGACATCAAGATGAAATCGTTGCAAAAAGCTGGTGGAGTCGCTGCATTGATCGACGCACTGACATTTATCGTGGCCATTGCCTTACTGGTCATCGTCTTCCTCCCAGCGGGCTATGGCGACCTAGCGGTCGACCCGCTGCAGAACGTGGAGTTTCTGGTGGCCAATCAGGCGATTCTATACTTATGGAATTTTGTCGCCTACGTAATTTTCGGGACCTTTCTCGTCGTCGTGGCGCTGGCGCTTTATGCCAGGCTCCAGGAGGGAGCGCCGGCTCTGGCCCAGGTCGCAACGGCATTTGGGCTGATCTGGGCCGGCCTGATGTTCGCCAGCGGCATGGTTGCCAACATTGGCGCGAGCGTGGTGGCCGACGTCTTTGGCCGCGACCCGGCGCAAGCCGGCAGCGTTTGGCTCGCTCTCACACTTGTCGTTGACGGGCTGGGGGGCGGCAATGAGATTGTAGGCGGTCTGTGGGTCTTGCTCGTCAGTTGGGCCGGCCTGCGCTCAGGCGCCCTGCCACGCGCATTGAACATCTTTGGCCTGGTCGTGAGCGCAGCCGGCATCGTGACGCTCGTCCCCGCGCTGACGGATGTGGGCGCAATTTTCGGCCTGGGCAGCATCGTCTGGTTCATCTGGGTGGGGATTGTCCTGCTGCGCAGTGCGCCCGAGGCTGCCATCGAGAAGGCCGGAACGCCTGTGGTCAAAGCCGGGACCGCAGCCTAGAAATTGCACGGCGGCGCAGCCTTCCGATGGGAAAGCTGCGCCGCCGCACCAGTGGATATGTTTGAATTGGATGGGAGGACATGATGAAGAACGAAGCAATTGTCGAGCAACCGGGCGCCAGGCGTGCGTCTTTTTATCAGAAGAGCGCTGGCGTCTCGCTTGTTTTGCTCCTGGCCACATCCATTTACACGGCCCTGCGTCTCGTTGCAATGGCCGGTGAACCAGCCACTCTGCAAGCCGGCGCCGCGTTACCCACAGGTTTCGGCACGCTTGTTGCAGGAATTGTGCTGTTCATCGTCGTCATGGAAATCGTGCTGCAAGCGCTGCTGGCTATCGGGTCCGGCGGAGCAGACACTCGCAGCGATCACGAAAATGCCGCGACGCTGCGGGCCCATCGCCCGGCCTACCTTGTCCTTTTTACCGGCATGCTGATTGCGCTAGCGAGCCTCTTCCTTTCGACCACATTCTTTGCTGTGGGCGCGCCGCTCTTGATGGCGCTGCTTGCCGCCGAAACCGTCAAAGCCGCCGGACAGCTCTACTACAGCGGCAAATCAATGGCATAACGCGGAGTTCAAGACGCGAAACCCTTGTCCGACACACGATTCCGCACTCCGCACTCCCCATTCAACGTCCCGCGCCCCGCTGCCTGACCACTTCATAGAGCAGCAGGGCCGTTGATGTGGCAACGTTGAGGCTGTCGACGATTCCGTGCATGGGGATGACGACCCGTTGATCGGCCGCGCTCAGCCAGGCCTGGCTCAGGCCAAAGGCTTCGCTGCCCATGGCAATAGCGACCGCGCCGGCTAAATGGGCAGCGGTGTAGGGCAGCGTTGCGTCGGGGGTGGCAGCGACAATGGCGACCCCCTGCGCTTGGAGCCAAGCGATCGCTTCCGCGCTGCTGGCCTCGGCGACGGGCACGCTGAATAGGGCGCCCAGACTAGCCCGGACCACGTTGGGGTTGTGCAGATCGGTGGCAGGTCGATCCGGCGCATGACAGACGATGACGCCGTCCACGCCCGCTGCGTCGGCCGTACGCAGAATGGCGCCCAGGTTGCCCGGTTTTTCCACCCCTTCGATGACGGCATAGCAAGGATTCGGCGTAAGCGGCAGGGCCGCCAGCGCGCTCGCGAGGTAGGGAATTACCAGCAGTATGCCGCCACTCTCGGCGCGATAGGCGAGGCGCGCAAAGACCTCTGGCGTAACGTGAAAGAGGCGCGTGCGCCCGGCCGACTCCAGTTCAGCCAGCCGCTGTCGCAGCGCGATGCTTTCCATACCTAGCAGCGACGGGCAAAGATAGGCCTCAAGCGGCACCATGCCCTGCTGCAGCGCACGGGTACATTCTCGTTCGCCCTCGATGAGGGTCACGCGTCGTACGTCACGCGTTGGGCGCTTGGTTAACTTAGCGATCTCTTTGACCCGCTGATTTTGGAGGCTGCTAATCTCGGTTGGCATGGGCTGTCTGGTTTTTCCCTAGCCTTTGCTCCTGCGGGCATACTTCTTCTTGTTCTTCTCCAACGCGCCTGCCCCGGCTTTCGGATCCGGCTCAGCATAGTCGGCCAGCCAGCGCGAATAGGCGCCCGACGGCAGCGCGCGCTGGCGGCTGTCGCGCACGAGCATCTCACTGCTCTCAAAGGCGCCGCCGCGGCGGCCGACAAGTTCCTCCAGCTGATTTTGCAGCGTCAGGGGCGTGAAGCCGGGGGTATGACAGCTGTAGATCAGAAAGAGCGGGTCGCGCGCCAGGAGCTGACGGCACGCCTCGAGCAGCGGCACGACATCGTTTTCGATCTTGAAGACTTCGCCCTTGGGGCCGCGGCCAAAGGAGGGCGGATCGAGGATGATTCCGTGGTAGTGATTGCCCCGCCGCACTTCCCGCTGCACAAACTTGAGTGCATCATCGACCAGCCAGCGGATTGGGCGCTCGTCCAGTCCGCTCCTTTTGGCATTCTGGCGCGCCCAGTCGACGACGCCCTTGGCCGCGTCAACGTGGACGACATGGGCGCCGGCCTGGCTGGCAGCCAGGGTGCTGCCACCGGTGTAGGCGAAGAGATTGAGCACGTGGATATTTGCGCCGCCCGTCTTGGCCATCCGTGTGCGAATCTGCTCGCGCAGCCACACCCAGTTGTCGATCTGCTCGGGAAAGAGCCCCAGGTGACCAAAATTCGTCAATTTGATGCGGAAGGAGAGACTGCTGTAGAGTAGATCGAATTCGCGCTTGACCTTGTTGCGCCAAACCCACTTGCCGCTGCCCGAACTGTCACGCTCGTAGACCGCGTCGACCTGCTCCCAGTCGGACTGGGGCAGCTTCGGGTTCCAGATCGCCTGGGGCGAAGGACGCACCAGACGATAGTCACCGACCCGTTCCAGCTTTTGCATGGCGCCACTGTCGAGCAACTCATATTCGTCGTTAGAGAAAGCGGATTGAGTCATGGATCGCCTTTGGTGCTGTGGCCACGTGCGCGGGCCGAAGAGTTGCTTGAGAATCGTACTGATCGAGTGTAGCATTGGGCCAGAGGCGAGGCAAAGATCGTTCAATGAGAGTATCAACTGCGCGTGATGCAACTTACCAGCGATGCACTCCTCGACTCATCCGATTTTTGCTGTACTATCGTGAGGAGATTCCGATGGAATATGTCAAACTGGGGTATACCGGATGGGGTTTCGGATTGGGTTGGGTCCGTTGGGGGTGGGGGGGGGGGGGGGTGGGGTGGTTATCCGGGGGGGGGGGGGGGGGGGCGCCGGCGGCTGCGTGGAAAATGGGCGGGGGGTTCTAGGTGGGGTTCTGTTGGGTCTGCACATGGTGTGCGTGTGGGGCGTGGGCGAAAGTTGGGGTGGGTGGGCACGCGTGCGGGGTCGGTGTGGGCGTCGATTTGTTAGCGAAAGCTAGGGTAACCGTAAAATCGGGGGCGCGGACCGGGGCTGGCTTATTTCTTCATCGCTGGGAGAGCGGAACGAGCTGGGTCTAAGGCGCCTGTCCTGGGTTGTGGCGATTGTTGTAGTTCTGTTTGTTGGTGTTTGGGGGGGCTCTGTGTTGTAATTTGGTGGGGCTGTGGTGGGGTGGGGCGAGGGTGCTGGGGCGGGGCTATGGGGATGTGTGTGGGCGGTGGTTGTGGCGGGGGGAGGGGGGGTGTGTGTGGTGGTTGGGGGGTGGTGGTGGGTGTCTGGGTCGGTGCCGGTGCACGTGAATGTCGGCTGGGGGGGGGGGGACGGGGAGAGGGGGGGGGGGGTGGGGAGGTGGAACTGGGCCACACCCTAGCGGCCCTGGGTCGGGGGGGGCGTGGGCGGGGCGCGTGGGGGGCACGTGGGGGCGGGGGGGGGCCCAACGGGAGAAGGATGTAGAGGGCGCCGCGAGGGGGGATAGATGGGGAGCGGGACGCGCCTGGGACGGGGGGGGGCGGGTTCTCGTGGGCGTGGGGTGGGGGTGGGGGCGGGGTGGGCTTGCGCCGTCGCGGTGTGCCATCTCGGTTTCACGGTCGGGTCGGGTGAGTGCCGTGGGCGTGTTTGTCGGGCGGTCATGTCGGTTCGGGTTGGGGCGGTTGGGCGTTGGTGGGGGCGGTGGGGGGGGTGTAGGGCTGGGTGGGTGGTGGTGGTGGGGGGTGGGGGGGGGGGGGGGGGGCGGGGGCGGGGGGGGGGGCGGGGGGTGGGGGGGGGGGGGGGGGGGGGGGGGGGCGGGGGCGGGGGGGCGGCGGCGGGGGGCGGGGCGGGGCCGGCGGGGCGGGCGGGGGGGGGGCGCGCGGGGGGACGGGCGCGGGGGGCCGGCGGGGGGGCGGGCGGGCCGGGGCGGGCGCCCGGGCCGCGGGGGGGCGGGGGGGCGGGGGCGGCGGTGGGGCTGGGGCGCCGGGCGGGGCGCGGCGCCGCGGGGCGGGGGCCGCGGGGGGGGCGGGGGGGGGGGGGGGGGGGGGGGGCGGGGGGGGCGGGGGGGGGGGGGGGGGGGCGGAGGGGGGCGCGCGGGGGGGGGGGGGGGGGGGCGGGGGGGGGGGGGGGGGGGGGGGCGGGGGGGGGGGGGGGGGGGGCGGGGGGGGGGCGCGGGGGGGGCGGGGGGGGGGGGGGCGGCGGGGCCGCGCCCGCGGGGGGGGGGGGGCCGGGGGGCGGGGGGGCGCGGGGGGGGGGGCGGTGAGCAGGCTCAGCCAGCGCTGTAGGATAGTCGAAAGTCCGATTTTTTCATTGACCATCTCAAGCTGCTTTGGTATAATGTCTAAGCTCGCGGGCGCACACTTCCCGACGGTCGATTTCAGCGCATTGACCGCTTCTTTTCGGCACGTGCGCGCCCGTTGATTGCAAGGCCAGCTGAAAATGACGGAGGAACGCATGGATCGACAGCTCGATGTCTACCGGCGACTGCTGGGCTATTTACGGCCCTACTGGCGGCAAGTCATTCTCGCCTACGGGGCCATGATGGCCGCAGCCTTGCTCAATCTCTTCGTGCCTCAGATCATCAAGCAGGCTATCGATCAAGGCTTGGCATCACAATCGATGCAGGCCTTGCTAACTGCTTCTTCGCTGATTCTCGTCATCGCAATCGTCCGCGGGATTGCGGCCTTTACGCAGCGCTTCTACGGCGAGTGGCTCACCCACCGCATCGCCTACGATTTGCGTACCCAGTTCTACGATACGGTGCAGCACCTGCCCTTTGCCTTTCACGATCAGGCGCGCACGGGCGATCTGATGAGCCGCGCCACGAGTGACATCACAGAGACCGAGCGCTTTGTTGGTATCGGCCTGATCGATCTGGTCAGCATTGTCATTCTGGCTATCGGCATCATCGGGGCCATGTTTTGGGAGAACGCCCGGCTGGCGGCAATTGCGCTGGGACCGATCATCGTTTTGTTCTTCTCCACATTGCGCTTTGGCAGCATCGTGCGCCCCATGTTTAAGTCGATTCAGGAGCAGATGGGCGTCCTCTCGACCAACATGCAGGAGAGCATGACCGGCATCGCCGTGGTCAAGGCGTTTGCGCGCGAGCCCTACGAGCTGGAAAAATTCGACCGCGAAAACAGCATCTGGTTCGACGCACGCTACCGCGTGATCCGCACCTGGGCCAACAACTGGCCCTTCTTCACTTTCCTGCTGGCGGTCAGCGTCTTTTTGCTCCTCTTCTTTGGCGGCCCCATGGCCATGGCCGGTGTCATTACGGTCGGGTCGCTCTTTGCCATGATCTCCTATGTGCTCATGCTCAACGGGCCGGCCCAACGCCTTGGCTTTCTGGCTAATTTGGCCGCCACGGCTGGCGCCAGCGCCGCACGCGTCTTTGAGATCATGGACACCGCCAGCGAGATTGAAGAGGCGGTCGACGCGCTGGTGCTCGAAGATGTGGCCGGCGCGGTCGCCTTCGAGGATGTCGATTTTGCCTATCAGTCCGGGCGCTCCGTCCTGCATGACATCAATTTCGAGGTGAAGCCGGGCCAGCGTGTTGCGCTGATTGGCCCCACCGGCTCGGGTAAGTCGACGGTGATCAACCTGCTGCCCCGCTTCTATGACCCCAGCGCCGGTACGATTCGCATCGACGGCGTAGACATTCGCGGGGTAACGCTGGCCAGCCTGCGCCGCCAGATTGGTCTGGTGCTGCAGAATCCGTTTCTCTTCAGCACGACCATCGCCGAGAATATCGCTTACGGCAACCCGGCCGCGAGCATGGACGAGATCGTGGCTGCGGCCAAGGCGGCCAACGCCCACGACTTCATCTTGCGCTTTCCAAACGGCTACGAAACCTTGGTCGGCGAGCGAGGTGTGACCCTGAGCGGTGGCCAGAAGCAGCGCATTGCGATTGCCCGGGCCCTGCTCCTCAACCCGCGCATCCTGGTGCTGGACGACTCGACCAGCAGCGTGGATACGGAGACCGAGCATCTCATCCAACAGGCCCTGGAGCGGCTCATGGTCAGTCGGACCTCTTTCGTGATTGCCCAGCGTCTGCTGACGCTCAAGAACGCCGACACGATCCTGGTGCTCAACGATGGCGAAATCGTCGAGCGCGGCACCCATGACGAACTGCTGGCGAATGGCGGGCTCTATCGAGAAATCTACGATCTACAGCTGAAGGATCAGGAAGAGACGCGGCAGACAACAGCATGACGAGTGCGGAGCGGGGAATGCGGAGTGGTCGGGTGGGCGTGGCCCGTGGAAATCGGGCTGAGGTTTGTGCGCAAGCCCGCATGGAGGACGTGACGGGATACTCGGGACGTTCAAAAACGGGTCTGCGGGGCATTCTTGTCCTTGCCGGCAGATGGCTTTCTGTGAGGCGGGGCTTCTCCGTCAAGGACGAAGTCCCATTTTATGGGACGCAGATTTCTAGCCCGCGGCATTCATGCCGGGGCGGTCGCCGCCACGAGCGGCGCAGGACCGCCGACACATGCCAAAAACTAGATGCGGCTAGATGGTAAGGGCAACAGGGGGAAGTGAGCAATGACACTGGAAGCAACAGCGCAAGAGCAGGCGGTGGACAGCGTTCAGGGCGACGAGACGATTGGTTGGTTTGAGCCGCTGCGACGGCAGCAGGGTCTTGCCGCGCAGGCTGCGCGCGAGGACCGCATCCGTCATTTCCTGCCGGTCGATGAGGATGACGATGAACTCATGCTGGGCAAGGCTTATGATGACCGGCTTGTGCGGCGGTTGCTCCAGTATATGGCGCCGTACAAGATTCGCTTGACCATCGCCGTCGTGCTGATGGTGATCACTTCATTGCTGAGCGTGGCCGGGCCGTGGATCATCGGCCGCGCCATTGACGCGGGCATCCGCACCGGCGACGTGCGCACCTTCCGCACCTGGACCTTCGCTTTCCTCATCGCGGCCACCTTCGAATGGATCTTGAACCGCAACCGCATCGCGATCATGGCCTATGTGGGGACGCGTGTGGTGGCCGACATGCGCAGTAATCTCTTCCGCCACCTGCACAAGCTCTCCCACACCTTCCACATCAACTACTCGGTCGGTCGGCTGATGAGCCGCCTCATCAGCGATGTGAGCGTGCTGCAGGATTTTGTCACCTGGTCGATCACAGGGCTGGCCCGCTCGCTCTTCATTTTGGTCGGCATCGTCATTGCCATGCTGCTGATGAATTGGCAACTGGCTCTGATCACCTTTTCGGTTCTGCCGTTCATGTTCTTGCTGACCAATTACTGGCGCAAGCATGTGCGCTTTGCCTATCGCTCGACGCGGCAACGTCTCTCACTGATCAACGGCTATCTGAACGAGTCGATTTCAGGCATTCGGGTCACGCAGAGCTTCGTGCGCGAGAAGATTAACGGCGCTCATTTTGATGATCTCAGTAAATCCTACCTCGCCGCCAACGTGGAAGCGTCGCGCCTCTCAGCGCTTTTCTTTCCCGGCGTCGACTTCATGGGATCTGTGGCTACGGCGCTGGTGGTGGGCGTGGGCGGTTGGCTCGTCCTGGGCGACGCCCTGACGGCCGGCACACTGGTGGCTTTCGTTCTCTACGTGGAGCGCTTCTTCGACCCAATTCGCGAGCTTGCCCAGCGCTACAACACCTTTCAGGCCACGATGGCGGCCAGCGAACGCATCTTCATGCTGCTTGATACGGCGCCCGACCTGGATGATCGACCCGGTGCAACTGAGTTGCCACCGATTGAGGGGTCCGTCTATTTTGACAGCGTCGACTTTGGCTACAAGCCCAACGAGCCGGTGTTGAGCCAGGTGACGCTTCATGCCGAACCGGGAGAACGGATTGCGCTGGTTGGCGAGACCGGCGCCGGCAAGAGCACGATTATCCGCCTGCTGGCTCGCTTCTTCGACGTCACCGGCGGCAGCATTCGCATTGACGGTCACGACGTGCGGGATGTGAAGCTGGCCAGCCTGCGCTCGCAGCTTGGCATCGTGCTGCAGGATACCTTCCTCTTTGGCGGGACGATCGCCGACAACATCCGCTATGGCCGCCTGGACGCCACGGATGCTGAGGTGCAGGCGGCGGCCGAAGCAGTCGGCGCCCATACCTTTATCGCGAAGCTGCCCAAAGGATACGCCACGGAAGTGGGCGAGGACGGCGTCAACCTGAGCGTTGGCCAGCGCCAGCTCGTCTCCTTCGCCCGCGCGTTGCTTGCAGATCCGCGCATCCTCATTCTGGACGAAGCCACGTCGAGCGTCGACACGGCAACCGAGAAGCTGATCGATCAGGCGCTCGACCGCCTCATGGCCGACCGCACCAGCTTTGTCATCGCTCATCGGCTCAGCACGATTGTCAACGCCGACCAGATCGTCGTCCTCGATCAGGGGCGCATTGTCGAACAGGGCACCCATGCGGAACTGCTGGCCAAACGCGGTCGCTACTACAACCTCTACACCATGCAGTGGGCCGCGGAGAATCCTACCGTCAGCTTGAACTGATGGCGGTTAGGGAACGACCCCGAGCGACGGCACCAACCGTTCATACCGCTGGCCGGGTACGCCACGGCGATCACCTGGAACAACAGCCTCTTTTCCCTCAAAATAGGCCTGGGTTGACCCGCCACCGTCGAGATTGAGTGCAGCAACGGCGCCATGTTGGTGCATCACCATTGCGGTTTCGCCGAGCGTAGCGCCCGCGCTGTCGACGCCAGGAATTGCCATGCCGTCGTTGACGCCCGTTGCCATCACGACCAGCAAGTCTCCCGCCTGATCGATTCCCAGCGCGGCGCGACCTGCGCGGGTCGTGTCAACATCGGTCTTGTAATTGGTGCTCACGACGCCGACCTGCCATCTGCCGTCATCAACAAATTGACTTGGCCAAAATTGCTCGACGCGCTCCAGATAGCTGTTGGTCAGAGGCGTCGCGCCGTCGATCAGCAGGAGCGGTCCCGCCTGGATCCCCTGTTGCATCCCACGGAGTTCCGGCGCTGCAAACCATAAATCAATGTGATGATCGGTTTGCAGCGCAGTCACTAATGCCTGCTGATCCTGGTCGGTGAGCGTTTGGGGCGCAATCGAGATCACAAAGCCATTGTGCGGCAGTAGCGTCCCGCCACCCTCGTTCCAGCCAACCACTCTGCGGTCGATAACCGTCAATTCAAAACGGCCTGCTTCGACCGGCGTTGCCCCCAATACTCTGCCCCGACTGGCGACGCCGAAATAGCGCGTATAGAGCGCGATTGGAGCCGTTTGGTCTTCGTTGAGCGCGAACGGCACTTCATCGGCGCCGTTTAACCTGCTCTGGTGAACCAGTTGCAGACCGCCGGGCAGACGAAGACCTACATCTTCCATGCCAAGATAGCCGACGGTCCAGCTGCCGTCGTGTCGCTGCCAGATTGCGCCGCGTCGAAACAAGGGGGGACGATGAAGAACGCCCGCGTCCATCCAGAAGCTATGGGCCTCACCAAGCGCAGAGTGGTGGTGAAAAATATCATCGTGTTCGAGCAAAAAATAGGCGGTATTAAAGGCCAATCGTGGTTTGTGCCGCGCGACAAAGGTGGAAAGAAACGTGCAGCCTGCAACGGGTACAACGTCCTGATCGATCTCAAATTCGGTTTGGGCAAAATTGACCGAGGTCCGTTCGCCTGCTTCCAGAAAGAGTCGGCGCTCAGCAAGCAGCATCTGCAGCACCGCCTGCCCGCGTTGTTGCCACTGGTGCGCATGATTTGGGACGTCAAGCCGCCATACGCCTTCTTCGAAGTAGATCCAATTGCGCTCAAATAGCGTGCGCATGACGTAGGTGATGAAGGAATTGGCGCTAACCAGCACCTCTCCCTCGTCGGTAACGGCCGATAGATGGGGAAAGTATCGCGCCGCGGGCTGATCCTCTTCCAGCAGGGCGAACGTGACGATTGCCGGCTCCTTCACGCTGCGGGCACATGCCTTCGCCCACCGATAGTGGGCAACGTCCTGCAGCTTGCCAATGGTGTCTGGTTGATTGGCGTCGATGAGACGTAACGCCGTGGAGGGGAAGCGAAAAACTGCCCACTCGGTGAAGGTGCCATCGTCGTTAACTTGACGACTTTTTTCCATTTTGGTCATGGTCTGGCTATCGTGTTCTCTGCTGTAATTTCTGGTTGAAGGCGCTACTTCATCCCGGTGGTGGCAATCCCTTCAACCACGTAGCGTTGCGCGCCGATGTAGATCACAATGAGTGGGAGAACCGCGATGACGGCTCCAGCCAGGAGCAGATTCCACTGCGCACCATATTCGTTCTGAAAGGTTGTCAGTCCAATGGTTACCGTCCGCAACGCTGGTGTGGAGATGTAGAGAACTGGGCGCAGTAACTCATTCCAGTTGTGGATGAACGCAATCAGGAAGAGCGTTGTCATCGCCGGAATGGAGAGCGGCAAGAAGATATTCCAATAGATCCGGAAAGTCGGCGCGCCGTCCAGTACCGCGGCGTTGACGACCTCATCCGGGACGCTGGCAAAGAACTCGCGCAGCATGAAGGTGCCGAATGACGCAACCAGAAACGACGGTACGATGAGCGGCAAATAGGTGTCGAGCCAGCCCAACCGGGCCATGAGCAGAAATTCCGGGATAATGACGACCTCGGTGGGGATCATGGTCGTTGCCAGAAGGAGCGCAAATAGGAAGCCGCCGCCGCGGAAGTTCATCCGCGCAAAGGCAAAACCGGCCAACGACGCGGCAATCAACTGTCCGGTTGCCGCTGACCCTGCTACCAAGAAGCTATTGGCCGTGTAGCGGAAGAAATTGTGCTCTGTCCAGACCTCGCGGTAGGCATCCCACATACCCTCTTGGAAGAGCAGATCCGGGTAGAGGGTGGGGGGCAACGAGAAGATTGCGCCGCGCGACTTGAAAGTTGTCGAAATCATCCAGACGAAGGGGAAGATGGTCGTAAATGCGAAAGTGAGCAGCGCAATATAAGAAAAAGTCGTGCGCCAGAAGCGTGTATTCAATGGAGATCTCCGCTAGAGCGAGTATTCGACTAGCCGCCCTTTTAGACGGAAAGACAGGAAGGTTGTGAAGCCCACAATGATCATCAGCATGACGGCGAGGGCGGATGCGTAGCCCATGCGACCGAAGGTGAACGCATTCTGATAGATGAAGTAGGCCAAAGTCGTTGAGGCATTGTTGGGCCCGCCGCCTGTCATGGCGTAGGTCACTTCGAAGGTTTTGAACGCCTCGATGACTGTGATGACCAGGACAAAAAACGTAATTGGTGAAAGCAACGGCAGCGTGATCTGGAAGAATTGCTGACGACTGTTGGCGCCGTCAATCGCTGCCGCCTCGTAATAGTTGCGGGGTACGCTCTGGAGCCCGGCAAGAAAGATGAGCATCTGGAATCCGACTTGCTTCCAAATCGCCACAATGGCCAGGGCGGGCAGCGCCCACATCTTGTCCGCCAGCCACGCGGGCGGGTCGGCGATATGAAAAAACGTCGTCAACGCATAATTCAAGACGCCAAACCGCGTTGCAAAAATCCAGCGCCAGACCATGGCGACGGCAACCATGGCCGTGATGTAGGGCATGAAGTAGAGCCCTCGAAAAAAGGCGATCCCGCGTAGGCGCTGATTGACCATCACCGCCATGAGCAGCGAGATGATCATCACGCCGGGCACGAAAATGAGCGTAAAGACAAGCGTGTTGCGAAAGACGAGCCAGAAGATGTCGGACGTGGCCAGTTCCGTGTAGTTGGCGATTCCCCGAAACTCAGGCGGGGTGCGTATATTCCATTTGGTGAAGCTGGCATAGAGCGCAACTGCAGTTGGTCCGAGGCGAAAGAGCAGTAGCCCAATGACTGTGGGCAACACAAAAGAGGTAGGGGGTCAATTTGCCATGTTTCATTGCATTTCCTTGGTGGAAGCAATGAGGCCGGCAAGGTCTGTCTGCCGGCCTCATTGCCTCGCTACGCCGTGTGGCGATACTTATGGATAGAATCGCTCCAGCACACCGTTGGCGTATTCAGTGATGGCGGTGAGCGCCGAATCGAGATCGGTTTCACCATTGAAGACCTCACCGAGCTGACCTTCCAGACCCGCGCCGTCCGTGTAGCCGCGCCATTCACCCCAACCGGGCGTAAAGGAGGTTGGACCCGTATAGTCCGCCCACTCCAGCAAGAATTCCTTGTTGTCGGGCTGTTGATCCACTTCAAGGAATTCGTCAGCGGATGCAACTGGCGAATAGATGGGAATCTTGCCGCCGAAGGTCAAATCGATCGTTCGCTCCGGACCGCTCATGAAATTGATGAAATCCCAGGCAAGATCCGGATTTTCACAGTTTGCGGCAATGGCCATGCTGTCCGGCCAGCCATAGGCCGTATCCGTCGTGGCCGAGGCCCGCGGATTGGTGCAACGCCCCAGCGGAAGTCATCCCCGATCATCTCTCGGTTGCCGTTGATATTCCAGGCGCCGTCCACCCACATCGCCGCAAGGCCGAGCGGGAAAACATCTTGCTGGCGCACGCCCTCCATCTCTTTGGGCTCCGGCGCAACGCCATGTTCATGGATGAGTGAATCGAGGAAGGCCAGGGCCTCTACGGCATTGTCGTCTGCCGCAAACCGCGTCTTGTCCTCGTTGAGGAGGCGTCCGTCATTCTGATAGATCCAAGATTCGATATGTGCGTAGCGCCCGTAGAGCCAGAAACCGTATTGGTCAACCGTTCCATCGTCGCCTTCATCGATCGTTAGCTGCTGCGCAGCATCCAGAAACTCGTCCCAAGTCCAGCCTTCGCTGGGGTAGTCGATCCCCGCGGCATCAAATGCATCCTTGTTGTAGAACAAGACGGTTTCGACAAAGGCAAACGGGAAGGCATGCATATTGCCGGAGGTCTTGTCGCGCACGACATCGAAGACGCCCGTGTAGTACTCATCGGGATTGATGTCCTGGTCGACGTACTCCTGGATGTCGTAGAGCAAACCGTCACTGATCCATTGATCGACGAAGCCCGCGCTCATGTTGAAGACGCAGGGCAGGTCGTTGGCCGCCGAAAGCGCCTCTAGCTTCGTCCAGTAGTCCGGGGTGCCAATCGTCTGGAAATCTACGGTGACGCCCGGATTGGCGGCCACGAACTTATCGATCATGATCTGCTCGGTATCCTCGAATGAAGGATCCCACATGATATAGCTCAAGGTGACTTCTTCACCGGCTGCTTCGGCGCTCTCTGCACTTTCCGACGCCGATTCACCGGTCGATTCGGCCGCCGGCGGCGCGACGGCACAGCCCGCAAGACCCAACACTGCAATCAACAACACCACCAATAACTGAGTTGGTTTCATCATTCAGCCTCTCCATACGCTAGATTAGTCGTTTAAGCTATCTGTGTTCAATACATTTTTTGGACCGTGCGGCCCACGTACAATTGGAACGGTTACCTCCTTCCGAAGTGGCCAACAGGTGGCGAACAGCTTGGCGCTGTGATCGGTAGACCGCAGATCTGTGCGTTGTCGACGCGCTTCGCAAAGCCGTAAGCGTCGAGTCCGAAAATCAGAGGCGGTCAGCATCTGAGTTATACTGCTCCTTCAATATACACAACGAACTCGAATCCGAAAAGACCAATTTTTATGCCTACGAACGCCTTGCGTATTCTTCTCATTGCCGACGATCCCCTGGCCCGCGTTGGCCTGGCTGCATTGTTGACTGATGCGGATGATCTTGAGGTGGTCGGGCAGAGCGCGGCTGATGAGCATTTGGACCGGGCGCCTGAATTCTTTTGGCCCGACGCGGTCCTTTGGGATTTGGGCTGGGATGTCGCGCCTGATTTTGAGCTGTTGAGTGCATTTGCGGAGAACGGGCCGCCTTTGTTGGCGCTGTTGGATGATGATGAGCTTGTCAGCGCGGCCTGGGCAGCCGGCGCCCGCGGCCTCTTGCGGCGTCAGGCTGATGTGGGGCAGATTCAGGCGGCACTCACCGCCGTGAGCCAGGGCCTGGCCGTCATTGAACCCGAACTCACGGCCGGCCTCAACCTCCACCCATTGGAGGGAGAACCGTTGCTGGAAGAGCTCACAGCACGCGAAATGGACGTGCTGCAACTCCTGGCCGAGGGCGCCGCCAACAAAGAAATCGCGCGCCGGCTCGGCATCAGCGAGAACACGGTCAAGTATCACGTCAACGCCATCCTCGGTAAACTCGACGCCCAAAGCCGCACCGAAGCCGTCGAGCGCGCCACCCGCGCCGGAGTGATTTTAATGTAGCGCGGAACGGGAAGTGCGGAGCGCGGAATGGTCGGCGACGGGACAATGAGCAATTGACAATTGCCCATTGTCAATTGTCCACCCCACCCGCCTACCTGAAAGAATGACCGCTCCCCGCCCAAATGGATGGGGCGCGGGGGACGGACACCTGTCATACTGGTTTCGACGCAGGTTCGGCGGGCGGCGCGTTGAGGGCAATCTTGCCCCACTTCGCTCGAACCGCCTTGTCCAAAGCCATGGCCTGGGGATCGACGCCGCCTCGCCGGCCTGCCCATACTGTTTTGAGCGAAAGGAACCCCATTTTTATGACAGCAATTCAGGATTTTTCTACGGCATTGGCCGACCTCGTCGAGAGCGCCGGCCAGCATGTTGTACAGGTCAATGCCCGACGCCGGCTCTCTGCCAGCGGCGTGATCTGGTCTGAAGACGGCGTGATCGTCACCGCGCATCACGTCGTGCGGCGCGATGAGGGCATTGTCGTTGGTCTGCCCGACGGCACGCACGCCGAGGCGACGCTGATTGGCCGCGATCCGAGCAGCGATCTGGCCGTGCTCAAGGTGGACGCCAGCGGTCTCGCCGTCCCCGCGTGGGGTGCAAGCGACGACCTGCGCGTCGGACACTTCGTGCTTGCCCTGGCACGGCCGCGGCAGAGCGTCCAGGCCACACACGGTATCGTCAGCGGGCTGGGCGCACCCTTTGGCGGACGTGGTCCCGGTCGGGGCACGCGCTTCGTGCGCACCGACGTGCTCATGTATCCGGGCTTCTCGGGCGGCCCTCTGGCCACGACCGCGGGCGCGCTGGCCGGCATCAACACGTCGGCGCTGCGCCGCGGCGTGAGCATCACCGTGCCATCCGATACGGTGGCCCAGGTGGCGGAGACGCTGCTGGCCCACGGGCGCATGCCGCGCGGCTATCTGGGCGTCGGTCTTCAGCCCGTACGTCTCCCCGATGCCGTGCAGGAGTCGCTGGCACAGGAGACCGGCCTCATGATCATGTCGGTGGAGGCGGACGCTCCGGCGGCAGGTGCAGGCATCGTCCAGGGTGACGTGCTCGTGGCACTGGACGGCGAGCCGACGCCCCATATCGATGCGTTGGAAGCGCTGCTCGTTGGGGACCGGGTCGGGCGCAGCGTGAGTCTGCAGTTCATCCGTGGTGGTCAGGTACAGCAGGCCGACGTCACGGTGGGACAGTCCGAATAATGATCGACGGATCGAACCGCAACTGACATGAATTCTTAACGCCCTGCGCGGGAATCGTCCCCGCGCTGCGTGCTCTATTAACCAGCATGACGATAATCAACCTAACCGAGCACCGAGCTACAGCACGGCAGAGCGGTGGATATTGACAAGCACGGAAATCGCGCCGCGTAGCGGCGCCGGGCGTTGGTAAGCTGGTGATGGCCTAGCAACGTGTATCATCCCTTGTCTGCAAATCCACCGTTCTGCCGTACTCTTTTCCCTTCGTGTATTCTTCTCCTATCACGATCCTTAGGTGCCTACCCTCAATATGAGCGATGGACCGTTCGCGTGCGCAAACGATTTGCCTGCAGCCCTGCAGCCAGAGATCGGCAATCGACGGCCTCGAACGACTGGATTGGATGCTGCGATAGACTCTTTGACAACAAACTCACGATTTGCGCGCTAATCAATCGTTCAGTCGTACGCAAAACCTCCCAAAGGCTGCACAGCCACTTCCGATCTAAACTATCTCCCCAATCGTCAAAGCCTCTGCGTTGGCAGATTCTGCAAGATGTGTGCGTAACCTCATACGCTGACGGACGTCGTCTGATATGAAGAGGCTCCCGACTTTGTGAGCCTGTATCGCGATTGGCGTCGTATCTTCGTCGTAATCCTTTTTGTAATACTGCTGCACTACGCTACGTACGACGATTGACATTCCACGCGTCGACAGTAAGATCGCGTCTGTAGGATGCAAATCGAGGTATGGTTTGGCACAGGATGGCAGAACCAGACCATTAAAGAAGCTCGCCATCATTAGTGAAATAAGGAGCAAGAGAATGAATACATCCAAAAGTTTGCCCATGACCTTCATGAGACTTTCATCCTTCAGCCGGCGCAGCGCCGGCGTGCTTGTGTTGCTGCTCGTTGCTTCACTTGCTCTCTTTGCGCTACAGCCACGGGCACTCCTGGCGCAGGGGGGACCAATACCGACGGCAACGCTGACGGCGCCAGCCGAAGCCTTTATTGGCGACAATGTTTCCTTCACCGTGAACTTTGACAACGCGTCGTCCACGGCAACCGATGTGGGGTATGGTCCATACGTCGACCTATTCCTGCCCAAGAGCGGGATCGACGGGCAGAGTACAGTCGGCGGTCCAGCCGTAGATGACGGGATCACGTTCAACAGCGCTACTTATTTGGGCGCGCCGTGACCAGCCAGACGCTCAGCTGTCCCGCCGGTTTCACGATAGTCCATCCGTTCACAGGTTTGCCGGTCGCTTGCCCGACCGCACCGGCCAACTACGACGGCCCCTCACCTTACGTGTGGGAGTTTGTGTTACTTGAACTGCCCTTCGGCAGCTTTGTGCCCGGTCAGCCACCGGCCGCGATCTCGGTGTCGGCCTCCATGAGCGATCACGCCGATCTGGGCGAGCCGCTGCCTATTGAGGCCTCTTCCGGTTTCCGCTATGGAAAAGACGCGCTGGACAATCCGGACACCGATCCGCCGATTCTGCAAACGACGCCGTCCACTGCCTCAGTGACTCCAACTTTGCTCATCTTGACCAAAAGCTTTAACGGGCCGGAGAATGAGACAGCCACAGGGCCCAATTGGGTCCGCAGGTACACTATCGACGTTGCGATCGCACCTGGTCAGACCATTACCAATCTCGATGTGACCGATTTGCTACCCAATACGATTCAGTATCAGGCGTTGATTTCGGTACTCGTCGAGGGAAGCGATGTCACAGCCGGCGTCGGCGCGAACTGCGGTGGCGGCGCAGACTACTGGATTGAAGCACAACCTGCCTCTGACGCCCCCTACAACGCGCCCAACAACGAACTGTCAGTGGTCATCTGTGAGGTAGAGGGTTCCGGCGGCAGCGACGTGGAGGTGACCTTCAGCTTCTACGTTCCAGAATATGATGCCACCGGCGCATCCATTCTCAACCCCCTGCTCGGGGGATGCGTGACGATTCCCAACCAAGCCGAAATCGCGTCCGCTACCTGGGATCCCATTGACGATCGGGATCAGGGCTCCACCTTTTCGGCCGATAAAGGCGACGTCGATCAGGAATTTGATGCGTGTGCGCTGGTGATCCAGAAGGACGTTGGGGTTGTCGGTGACCAAGACAGTCCACCAAGTGGACCTTCACCGACCGACACGTTGGAATATACGTATGCCATCCAGGTGTCCGACTACTTCACCTTGGGCGGTCCCGGCGCAGGTGTCCCGCAAGCCAAATCATTGCTGATGGATGACGTCTTCTCCGACGGTCAACTCTTTGATGCAACGTTTAGTCCGACCTATGAGGTGGATGACCGCAACGGGCCGACAAACGGCTCGTTCACCCCGGGCGTCGTCTTTACAACCGATGTTAATCTTGTCGTAAATGACAGCCAGCAGCCGGCCGGCTCTTTTCAGTCCGGGCGCGCCTGCGGTGATGGCACAACTGCCCTCCAGTTTGACCTGTCGCAGCAGCTGATCGACGATGACCGCCTGGTGGCTCTGTTTAACATCGTTGATGGTGAAATTGATTTTGACGGCAGCGGGGTCGTCAATGCTGACGACGACGGGACGATCAGCGCTATTAGCATCTTTGACGGCCGGGTCGATCTGAACAACAGCGGTGCCGCCGACATCGACGACGACAGCCCGCCGACATTCTTTCCTATAGCTGTTGACGGGGAGACATTCGGGCGACGGTACGGTGGATGCGCCGATAGCGGACCCTACCGGCGGCACGGCCTCGCTGGTCGGCGGCTGTGTCGTCCCGGCTCGACTGATCCACCGACACCATTTTCCCCTGTAATCCGGGAACCAGGGAGGCGGCTACCGCCACCGTGCCTACCGCCGTCATGCAGGACGTCTACTCCTGCCCAGTCCCCTCGGGACCAGCCATTGACCAGAAGACAGCTGAGCAACAACGTGGATATTGCGGTGACGGGGAAAGGATGAACCACACCGGGTGTGAGAGGACAGAGAGCCAGCGTCACCATGCCCGTGGGTGCGCTTTCCAAGGAGGTCTACGCGCGCAAGGGTGATCAGCGACATAACCGGTCGTGGCGCCCGGCGACAAGATCACCTACAACTGCGCTACACCCTGCCCCACAGTGACTTCGAAGATCTGTCGCTGAGCGACTACCTGCCCTTGCCGGTGCTACGCTCGGACGACTGGAACGCCGACAACACCGGCGGCGATACGTGGACATTCGGCGATCAAGCGCTCAGCCAGGGCAATGGCAGCATCTCCGCAAGCGGGGCAGTCGTCCGACGGCGCTAGCGGTAGCATCCCGTCAAATACACGGTACCGCCAGCGGCACCTTCACCTATGGCCCTGGCGACACGCTGCACTGTACGGGTCCAGCGTTGTCCGACCGCCAACTACGTATCCTCCGACCGATCGCGCCGACGCCGCTGATCAGCGTGAACGCGGTGGCCAACAGCCTGAAGTTCACCTATGCCAACTACGACGTCGCCCTCCGGCGTCACGCCGGGGCTCGGTGGTCGGTGATCGACTGTTCACGCTACAGTGACAGGACGATCCCTTTGCCGACGGCCTCTACCTGACCAATCAGCTGCGCACCAGCGAAGAAAACTCTTCAACGCGGCCACCCCACAGGACGCCATCGTCCAGTTCCAGATCAACGAGCCTGTGCTCAACCTGCGCAAGGGCGTCATCGGCACTGACAACGTCAACAGCACTCTGGCGCCGACACCGGTCGTGCCGGCCGGCGTGACTGTTCAAGGGCCCGGTACTTGTGCCCGGCTATCCGGACCGGTCAACTCGGACAACGTGGGGGCGACCTTCAATAGCAACCTGACCAACGCCGACGCCGGCGATCGCGTCACCTACGCCATCGTGGTCGAAAATGCCGGCAGCGGGCAATACGGCGCCTTTGATGTGACCATTCAGGACAGCCTGCCGGCTCCGCTTACCACAGGGCATGTCTCAAATCTGTGTGTACAGTTGGGCGACGGCAGTGTGGCTGCCTATACGGGTACGGTCAATGATCTCTTTGGCGCTGGCGGCATACAACTGGTCGATATCGACGAAACCTTGCCGACGCCAATCCAGGGATCCCTAGAGCGGGGCAAACTCGCCGATGGCACGCCGAATCTCAACGGCCGCAACATCGCCATCATCACCTACGACGTAGTGCTGCCGGTCGCGGTCACCCCTGAGCAGACGCTGATCAACACCAGCAGCGTGATCAACTACGCCAGCCTGCCCGGCGGCGCTGACTTCACCGAGACTTTCGGCGAGCCGACCGACGACGCCTCTGTCACCATGGCCCCGCCCGCCATCGACAAGACCATCGTGTCCACCAACCAGGCGCACACGACTGACCTCAACGTGGCCATCGGCGAGATCGTCACCTACCAGGTGGTGGTCACGCTGCCCGAGGGCGCCAGTAGCGGCGCAAAACTGGTCGACACGCTCGATCCCGGTTTGGCCTTCGTCGATTGCATCAGCGTAGTGGCGTCAACGGGGCTATCCACCGACAACGTTAATAGCTTCGATCCCGGCGCCTGCAACGATTCCACCAATCCAACAGTTGCCGGCAGCGGCGGCGCTGATCACCTATGACCTGGGCACGGTGACCAATAGCAACACCGACAATACGGTCCCCGACACCATCACCTTCCAATATTCAGCCGTGGTGCTCAACAGCACGGCCAACAACCGTGGCCTGCCGCTGAACAACGCCGCCGCATGGCAATGGGACGGCGGGTCGGTCAGCGATTCGGCGCCCGACGTCATCATCGTCGAGCCCGAACTGGACATTCAGAAGAGCGCCAGTCCCGCTGTGGGCGACGCCGGCGACGTCATCGATATCACCCTGGTGATCAAGCATGTTGCGCATCAGCAACGCCGACGCCTTCGACGTAACGCTCAGCGATGTGATCCCGGCCGGCATGACCTACCTTGGTTCACTGGACTGCACCACCGGCGCCGAGGATCCCAATGCCTGTCTCTATACCGCACCGGCGACCATCACCGCGAATTGGGACGACTTCCCCGACGCGGGCGATACCAGCATCATCAAGTTCCAGGTGACCCTGGACGCAAGCGTGCAGTCGGGCCAGACCATCATCAACCGGTCCGACATCGATTGGACCAGCTTGCCTGATGACTCCAACATCGCGCGGTCCGACTACAATCCCCTTTCGGTCGAGCGCACCGGCGATCCAACCGACGTTGGCGGCGGCGCCAACGACTACAACGATAGCGATACGGCCCAGGTGAAGATCGCCGGCGAGCCGGTCAAATCGATCATCACCACCTCTGAGGCCCACACCGGCGTGTCGATGATGTCGAGCGCCTGGCCATCGGTGAGATCGTGCGCTACAAGCTGGTCTATCGAATGCCCGAAGTAGTCGATCCCAACTTCCAACTGCTCGACCGGCTGCCGGCCGGGTTGCAGTTCCTGAACGACGGCACGGCCACGGTCAGCTTTGTGGCCAACTACGAGGCGGCATCACTCATCCACCATTCTCAACCGGCGGCTCTGTCTGACCGGTCGGCGCCGTCCTGCACGTGGCCTTCACCGGCACCACGTCCGCTCCATCCCAGACTGTATCCTGCCGGACACGGCTGTCTCCAGCAGTCCGGCAGCAATGACGACACCTACGGCGACGGTACCGACGTCTACTTCAAGCTGGGTACCTGACCAACGCCGACCGCGACGATGACAGCGAGTATGTGATGGTGGCTTTCAACGCCTGGTGCTGAACGTCATCGGCAACCAGGGCCAGCAACAGTTCCACCTCAACGACTTTGATGTGCGGGTGAATGGTGCCACCGTGGCTACGTCCAATCAAGTGAACGTCAAAGTGGCCGAGCCCAACATCGTGCTGACAAGACAGCGGTGACCGCGCCTCGGGCTCGACGCCGGCGACACGTGACTACCCTGACGTTCGTCAACGACGCAACCGGCGCCAATGGAGCCGATGCCTTCGATATCGTGCTGCAGGACACGCTGGACAGCAATCTGACCTTGTGAGCGTCACCGTCTGCACTCGACAACCGGACCTATGCCACGGTCGACACGACGGCCACTGTCTGCGCCATGGTCGACGCCAAGGTCGACCGCCTGGACAAGGCGACTCGGTACGCCTGAAAGTCGAGGCGACGGTCAATCGCCTCGGCGCCGGCCGGCCAGATTATCCCCAACGTGGCCAATTGACCTATACGGGCCTGGAAGGCGACCAACGGTACGACCGCCAATCCACCGGTTCGTCGACGCCCGGCGCCGGGATCTGAAACCGGCGAGCGCACCGGGACAACGGGTGGGCAGGCGCCAACAACTATGCCGCCACGGATAATGTCGATATTACACTGAACGTGCCGGCAATCGTGAAGCAGCAGCCCGTTCCCGACAAGTACACCATCGGCGACGAGGTTGTCTTCGACATCCTCGTCACCCTGCCCGAGGGCGTCACCAAGGACTTGGTCGTGCTAGACACGCTGCCCGCCGGCCTGGGGTATGTGAGCGACGACATCTTCACAACAATGGCCGGCGATCTTAGTGGCTTGCTGACGGCTGACTTCAACGGCACGCTGCCGTCGCCAACGGTCAGTACTACAGCCGGGGACGGCAATGACGTGTCATGGACCTTCGGCGACACCACCAACAACGTCGACGACCCCAACGATACGACCAACAACAGCTTCGTCATCCGCCTGACGGTGGTGGTACAGAATGTGCTCTCCAACCAGATCGGCACAATCTTGCCCAACTCGGCCAAGCTGAACTACACCAACAACAACCAGCCGGCCTCGATAGACGGCGGCACAGTTAAAATCGAGGTCATCGAACCGCAGATCACGACCACCAAGACAGTGGTTCCGACCAGCGGGGTGGAAGCCGGAGACACAGTGAACTACACGGTGCGCTTCGCCAACACCGGCAACAGCCCGGCCTACGACGTGGTGGCCGTGGACACGTTGGCCCAAGGCGTGGCCTTTACCAGCCTGGTTCAATGTGTGGACCAGGATAACGCGGCAGTGTCGTCTACGGCGACCCCTGACGCACCTAGCGCCGGCAAGGTCACCTTCCAGGGCGACCCCGTGGGATCCTGGGACATTCCCACGACCAATCCCGTCAGCTACATCGAGTGCCAGTACACGGCTACGGTGCTGGACACCGTGATCGTGGACGGCGACCACACCAACGTGGTGGACGCCGACTGGAGCAGCCAGAACGATACAACCAACCCTGACGAACGCAACTACGACGATACGCCAGGCGTCAATGTCGACGGCGACCAAGATGAGGATGATGCGGTGTTCAAAGTGGACCCGCCGACTTTCGACAAGTCGGACAACGGCGCCACCAAAGCCCGTATCGGCGACGTAATCAACTACACACTGGAGATCGGCAGCCCGCTTGGAACGCTTCAAAGCCTGACGGTGCAGGACCTTCTGCCTGCCGGCATGATCTATCTGAACGATGCGGCCTTCAACCCGGTTAGCGGCGCTATCACGCCGACGCCGGCGCCTACGGTAAGCAGTCCCAACGACGGTAGTGCACCGGTTGCGCTGACCTGGAACTTCGGCAATGCCGTGGTTTCCAGCAGTCCGATCCAGATCACCTTCAGCGCACGCGTGGCCAACGTGGTGGGCAACCAGCAGATGACGTGCTGGTCAACAATGCCTGCATGACCTTACCAACGTCACCGGCACCGAAGCAGACCCTGAAGGACAACGATGACGTCAAGATCGTCGAGCCCCAGATGACCATCGACAAGACGATCTTCCAAGGAACTGTGGCGCCTGGCGACACCGTAACCGTGCGCATCGTGGTGAAGAACGTCGGTACGTCCACGGCCTACGAGGTCACCATGCAGGACGTCCTTCCTGTCGGGCTGACGTATGCCGGCGGGCTGGACTGCGACGACGGCGTGCAGAGACTCCGGATCCTTGTGACGAATCCGGCGGAACCATACCGACGATTGGAGCCAGTTCCTGGGCCGAATTCCCGGTCGGCGGCGTGCCATCATCGAGTTCCAGGCAACCGTCGACGCAGGCGTTTCACCCGGCGCCCAGATCGTGAACACGGCCAAGGTGACCGAGTACTCCAGCTTGCCGGACACGGACCCCAATGCACCGTTTGAGCGAGATTACCCGGAGGTCGAGGACAGTGACGCGATTGATGTGGTTGGCGGCAGTATCGGCAACTACATCTGGCTGGACGAGAACTCGGACGGCTACCAGGGTGCCGGCGAATCTGGCATCGCCAATGTGCGCGTGGTGCTGAACGACGCAAATGGAAACTTCATCGCCGAGACCTGGACGGACGCCAACGGCGGCTACCTGTTCGACAACCTGCCTGCCGGCGACTACCGCGTGGACGTAGATGAGAGCACGCTACCATCCGGCATGACCCAGACGCCGCCCAGCACGTTGCCAGGCGCCGATTTCGGCAACCAGGATCAGAGCGGCAATGGCTATCTAGTCATGCTGCCATCGGGCGGTGAGAACCTGACGGCGGACTTCGGCTACAACTACAATCCCAGCGGCAATGTGAACGACCCAGCCATATCTACCCCCAATCCCGGTGGAGACCCTGCCAATGCTGCGAAGGCGGCACTGGGCGACCGCATCTGGATCGACGCCGACGGCGACGGAGTGCAGGATCCCAACGAGGCCGGCATTGCAGGAGTGACGGTGCAACTGTTGGCCGATCTGGACGGCGACGGCGTCTACAGCGATGTGGCTGGGAATCCCTACATCGTCACCACCGACGCCAACGGCAACTACATCTTCGATGGGTTGGAACCGGGCGCCTACGTGGTGCAGGTGACGGATACGGCCAACGTGCTCGACGGCTACACCCAGACGGGCGATCCCGACCACTTCGGCCAGGGTGGCGGAGTCAACGACGGCAAGACGACAACGCCGGTCATTCTGGCCCCAGGTGACGTCTTCCTGAACGCGGACTTCGGCTACCAGCCGCCGGCGACTGAGAACAACAGCATCGGCGACACAGTCTGGTTCGACGCCAATGCAGACGGGAGCCAGGGTGCGGGCGAGCCGGGCATCCCCGGCGTGACTGTGGCCCTGATCCAGGACACCAATGGCGACGGCATCTGGAATCCGGCAACGGAGCCGATCATCGCCAGCGACACCACCGACGCCAACGGCAACTACCTGTTCCCAGGTCTGCCCGACGGCAACTACCTGGTGTGGGTCAACGACACAGACAACGTGCTGGGCGAGTTGGTAGGTACCTACGACTCGAACGGCGGCGCAACGGCGACCGGCAGCGGCGCCCCGACCGGGGCAGACTCCAGCACGGTGCTGGGGCTGAGCGCCTCGTCGCTCGACCCGACCGGCGTCAACGGCAGCCCGGTGAACGACGATACACAGGACTTCGGCTACACAGCGCCCGGCCAGGAGACCGGCAAGGGGCTGATTGGCGACACCATCTTCCTGGACGCCGACAGCAACGGACAGCCTGACCCCGGCGAGGGCATCGAAGGGGTTGTGGTTCAGTTGGTGGACCCGGTGACCGGCCAGGTGCTGGCCACCACGACCACCGACGAGAACGGCAACTACTCCTTCGGCGGCCTGCCTGCCGGCGACTACACGGTGCGGGTGGACACAACGACCCTGCCGCCGGGCGTAAGCAATACGGTGGACCCGGATGGCGGCACGCTCAACGAATCCAACGTCACGATCGGTGGTACTGAACCGCTGATCAACCTGGACCAGGACTTCGGCTACAAGCCGGTCGGCGGACCGGGAAGCATCGGCGACCTGGTCTGGCAGGACAGCAACGCCGACGGCGTGAGCGTCGGACCGAATGGTCCTGACGGCCAACCGAACACGGACGACGACGAGCCGGGCATTGAGGGCGTAACCATCGACCTCTACCTGGACAGCAACGGCAACGGCGTGATCGATCCCGGTGAACCGCTGGTCGGCGCCACCGTGACCGACGCCAACGGCAACTACCTGTTCGAGAACCTGCCGGTCGATGACGGTTCCGGCGGTCCGGTCAACTACGTGGTCGACGTGACCGACGAGAACGGCGTGCTGGGCGGCTACTGGCACTCGATCGGTGCTACCGGCGCTGACGACAACAGCCAGGTCGATCCCTACGCCGTTGAACTAACGACGGCCAATCCGAACAACCTGACCGCCGACTTCGGCTACTACGTCGAACCGGCCGCCGTGGGCAACTTCGTCTGGAACGACCTGAACGATGACGGGATCCAGGACTCCTTCGAGCCGGGCATTGCGGACGTGGAGGTCAAGCTGACCATCACCTATCCGGACGGCACGGTGGTAAGTGTGGTGACCACAACCGACAGTACCGGGCACTACAGCTTCGGCAACCTGTTGTGGACGAGGACTACAACGGTGACGGCAGTGTTCTGAGCCGACCTACTCGATCAGCGTAGGCACGCCTGACGACTACTTCCCGACGACCGTAAATGCCGTTGACAGCACGGCGCTCAATGACTCCAACGATCATACGGGCACCGATGCTCAGCCGATTCAGGGCCAAACGGACGCATCACCAGCAAATGATGAAGCAGAAATCGCGTCCTATGACTTTGGCTTTCGATCAGACAGTTCAGTTTCCGTAGCGCTGTCTTATGCCTTTGCCGAGCGCGTGCAGGACGGTACGGTCTACTTCATCTGGGAAACAGCGACAGAGACGGGCAATGCCGGCTTCCGCATCTACATGGAGGTGGATGGCGAACTGAGTTTGGTCACGCCGGATCTGCTACCTTCCCAGGTCATCGATTCCGTGACGCCTGTGCGCTATGCTTACCAAGCACGCGTAGAAGGGGAGCGCTACTATATCGACATGATTAACATCGCTGGTGATGAGGAGGCTATGGTCCTTATCTGCTCGGTGAGGAATACGGTGTTCCTGCAGCAGTAGACGTCGATCAGCTAGATGAGAGACTCTACCTACCGGTCGTAGCAGGCAAGTAGCTATCTGTAGAGAGCGCTGTGGTCAGCAGACCCGCTGGACCCTCCCGACGATCGGGTTGCGGATGGTTGACAAGTATCGCGCGGAGGTGAATGGGAGCTCGTCGTTTCTCTCCCCTCCCCCCTACGTTGTCCCCTAATCCGTTGTTTATTCCAATCCTGAAGTTTGCCGGGGTAATCTTGCCTAGGGGGCCCGCGTGCAGGAAGGAAGGTTGCCCGGCCGGCCGTGCCAGCATTCATAGCCCAATACGGCGAAGGCGAGGGCCTCTTTGGCGTCGTCATTCATGCCCAGGTCACGGTGGGTCAAGATTGAGATCCCCGGCAGGGCTTGCCGGAGCTGATGGATAAGCGTGGGATTGTGTGCACCGCCGCCGCCCAGGATGATTTCGTCGGGCAGCTGGGGCAGGTGGGTGCGGTAGGCCTCAGCGATCGACCAGGCTGTGAAGCCGGTCACGGTCGTCACGGCATCTTCGCCGGTGATCCCGCGCGCCATGGCCTTTGCAATGACCTCATTTGCAAATTGGGCGCCGAATTCCTCGCGCCCCGTAGTTTTGGGCACGGGCAGCTCAAGATAGGGATGCTCCAGCAACTCCGCCAGGAGCTCTTCGTCGATCGCGCCGCGTGCTGCCAAACGCCCGTCTGCATCAAACGTCTGCTTCCCGCCCGTGTGCCAGGCAACCACCGCGTCAATAATCATATTGCCCGGGCCGCTGTCAAAGGCAAGCGTGGCCCCTGCATCACCGCCGGCAGGCAAATAGGTGACATTGGCGATGCCGCCGATGTTTTGGACCGCGCGGCTCTTAGTGGGATGGCGCAGCAGCAGCCAATCAACGTAGGAGACCAGGGGCGCTCCTTGTCCGCCGACCGCGACATCCGCCACGCGAAAGTCGGCGACCGTCGTCACGCCCGTGCGTGCGCAGATTACGGCTGACTCGCCAATCTGGAGCGTAGAGGGCGTTTTGACCCCCGGACCGACATGGTGATAAAGGGTCTGCCCGTGGGACGCGATCATGTCGATTTCCTCAATCGGCAGCCCGCTGCTGCGAATCGCCTGCAGCGCGGCCTCGGCAAACCACTCGCCGATTACGAAGTTCATCTGGCAGACGGTCTGGGGATCGGCTTGCTGGGGATCAAAGAGCGCCAGAATGCGCTGCCGCTGCGCCGCTTCAAAGGGGACGAACTCAAAGGCTAGCAGTTGGGCCGACAGATCGGGCGGACTGCCCGTCACCTCCACCACCGCGGCGTCGATTCCATCCACCGACGTGCCTGACATCAAGCCGATGACAATCATCGCACTCCTCACAATCTACTCTGTGGAACCGCCGACCCGCTTACGGTAGATCAACTCGGCGATCCCCGGCGTGACGTAGTCTGGAATGACGCCGACTTGTGCGTAGCCGAGTTTTTTATAGAAGCGGTGGGCCGGCTCATTGAAGTCGGAAACAAGCAGGAAAACATCGGCGACTTGGCAGAATAATTCATTTTCTGCCGCGTCCATAAGCAGCCGGCCAATACCCCGTCGCTGCCACGCTGCTGCAATTCCAATTAACATAATGTAGCCGCTGCGGACGAACGCGCCGTCGACCACGTACCAGAGAAAGCCGGCAATCTCCTCCGGCGCGTCTTCAGAGCGCTTGGCGACTGCGACGAGAATCGTTGCCGCTGCGTCAAGCCCCTGGGCCAGCCGGGCGGCGAAGGCCGTGCCCTCAACGCCGTGACGCTGCCATAACGGCGTGGCCAGCACCAGTCCTGTGACCGCGCCGATGTCGGTGGGCTGCATGGGGCGAATGGCGATGGCGGCTGGTAGCGTTGCGTTCATCGTTGCTAGCGGGTGAGCCGGGTGTCGAGCACGTCGCGCAGGCCGTCGCCCAGCAGGTTGAAGCCCAGCACCGCAAACATGATGGCGAAGCCGGGCGCAAAGGCCAGCCAGGGCGCCAGCTCCATGAGCAGGCGCGCCTCACTCAACATGCTGCCCCACGACGGCTCGGGCGGGATGACGCCCAGCCCCAGAAAGCTCAGCGCGGCTTCGGTGAGGATCGCCCATGAGAAGGCCAGGCTGATCTGCACGATGAGGGGCGAGAGCGCGTTGGGCATGATGTGGCGCCAGATGATCGTCGGATGACGGGTGCCGATGCTGTAGGCGGCGTGGACGTACTCGTCATCTTTGACGTCGAGCACAGACGCGCGGGAGACGCGCGCAAAGATCGGCATATAGACGATGGCAATGGCAATGATCGTGTTGCGCTGGCCCGGCCCCAGCACCGCGGCAATGAAGAGCGCCAGCAAGATAGCCGGGAAAGCGAAGAGTAGATCGACCAGGCGCATAAGCCCGCTGTCGAGGCTGCCGCCCACGTAGGCTGCGGGCACGCCTACGGCCATGCCGGCCAGCAGTGCCACGATGACCGAACTGAGCGCAACCGTCAGCGAATTGGTCGCACCGTAGAGAAGCCGGCTATAGACGTCGCGGCCGAATTGATCGGTGCCCAGGATATAGCCTGAGAGCGACGGCGCCTGCAGACGGTCGGCCGGATGTTGCTCGTTGGGCGGGTAGGGGGCCAGGGGTTCGGCGAAGACTCCGGCCACAATGAAGAGGCCAATCAATGCCAGGCCGATGATGCCGCTGGTGTTGCCCAGCAGCCGGCGAAAGACGCCCTTACGCTTGGATTTCATCGCGGGCTACTCATAGCGGATGCGGGGATTGGCGTAGGTGTAGAGAACGTCAGCCACCAGGTTGATCAACACGAAGTTGACGGCGATGAAAAGCACGGTGCCTTGTACCAGCGCGTAGTCGCGCTGGGCGATGGCATTGAGCAGGAGCCGGCCGATGCCCGGCAGCGCAAAGATCTCCTCGATGATGATGGCGCCGCCCAGGAGATAACCGATCTCAAAGCCGATCAGGGTAATGATGGGGATGAGCGCGTTGCGCAGACCGTGGCGGCGCAAGACGGTGATGTTGTTAAGCCCCTTGGCCTTGGCCGTGCGCATGTAATCTTCGCCCAGCTCCTCCAGGACGGCCGAGCGTGTCGTGCGCATGACCGAGGCGCTGAAGGCGAAGGCCAGCGTAAAGGCTGGAAAGAACATCTGCGTCAGATTCGTGCGTGGATCTTCGGTAAAGCTGACGTAATTACCGGCATTGGGCAGGATGCCAAAGTAGACGGAGAGCACGTAGATGATCAGCGTACCGAGCCAGAAATTGGGCAGCGCCAGCCCGATGAGGCCGAAGATGCGCGCCGTCACGTCGACGGGCTTGCCCCGCTGTGTGGCCGAGATAATGCCCGTGGGGATGCCGATGATCAGCGCCATGATGACCGCGATGAACGCCAGCTCCAGCGTGAGCGGGTAGCGGGCTAGGATCTCCTGCATGACCGGGTTGCCCGTCCGCACAGAGTAGCCGAAGTCGCCGCGTAGCGCGGAGGTGAGCCAGGTCCAGTATTGGAGCGGCAGCGGTTGATCGAGGCCAAAATAGGCGCGTAAGGCCTCGGTTTGGGCATCGGTGAGCTTGACCTGCGTGCCGATCATGGCGCTGATCGTGTCGCCGGGAATCAGGCGCATGACCAGAAAGACGATGATCGAGATACCGAGCAAGGTGGGAATGAGGGCTAGAAGCCGGCGCAGAATGTAGCGTTGCATGGAGTACCGGTTGGGTGCGGGGACGAAACGTAGAGACGTTGCCGTACAACGTCTCTACGTTTCGTGATTTATGGTTTAGCGGTCTAGATAGGTGTCACGCAGGGAGACTGTCGAACCGTTGGAGAGCGGCACGTAGCCCTGGACGTCGGGCTGCATGAGCCGGTACTCGTTGCCGACGTAGAGCCAGACCCACGGTGCGGCCTCGGCCAGCTGTTTCTGAATTTCCAGATAGAGTTCGGCCCGGGCTGCCGGGTCGACAACCGCACGCGCTTCGTCGAGCAACGCGTCCAGCTCGGGCGTCGAGTAGTTGGCGACGCCGTTGAGGTTGCCCGTGCTGTGCCAGTAGCGATAGAACATGTTGTCGGGATCCGGGTTGCCGCCATTGAGCGCAACCGCAGCGTCGAAGTCGCCGGCAAGCCAGCGATCTACATAGACGCCCAGTTCCAGCGGCTCGATCTCGGCCGTAATGCCGATTTCGGCCAGCTGTGCCTGGATGTTCTGCGCTTCGGCCAGAGCAGTCGGCGGCTCCAGCGAGGCGGCCATGATGGTGAAGCTGACGTCGCTCACACCGGCGTCGTCAAGCAGTGCCTGGGCCTGTTCCAGATCTTTGGTGTAGCAGGTCAGTTCGTCCAGCGGTGCGCGGTAGCTCAGCGGCGTAGCAGGGCTGGTGACCTCGCCCTCGCCCAGTGATGCGGTGTCAAGCACCTGCTGGCGGTCGATTGCACACGAGACGGCCTGGCGCACGCGCACGTCTTCAAATTGCGGCCGGCTGGCATTGAGCTGCAGCACATGATAGGCCAGCGCCGGCGCGCGCATGAGGTTTAGCTCTTCGCTGCCGTCGGCCACAGTGGCCACGATCGGGTCATTGATCAGGCCCCAGTCGATTTCACCGGCGCGCAGACCGGCCAGGATCGAGGATTCGTCGGGAATCGTGCGGAATTCGATGCCTTCCAGGTAAGGCCGATCAGGCATCCAGTACTCCGTATGGGCTTCCATATTCAGCACATTGTCCGGCTCCCAGTTGGCAATCTTGAAGGGACCCGTGCCCATGGTCTCTGCCGCCGGATCACCACCCGCTTCCATCCACGCCTCGGAAAGGATGGATGCGTTGGTGGTCGTCATAGCGGCAAGGATGGCGACGTTGGGCGCATTGAGGTTGAAGACGACCGTGTTGTCGTCAGGCGTGTCGATTGACTCGATCGCGGTGAAGAAGCCGCGCGCCGCGGCGCCGGTCTCTTCGTTCAGGATGCGCTCAAACGAGTACTTGACGTCAGCTGAGGTCATGGGCGTGCCGTCATGGAAGACCACGTTGTCCTGGAGTTGCACGGTCAGCGCCAGACCATCGTCCGACCATTCCCAGGATTGGGCTAAGCGGGGAATCACGTTCATATCGGCATCAAGCCCCAGCAGCGTTTCGTAGACGTGCTCGAGCACGCGGTGGGAGGCAAAGGCTGTCTGCACGTGGGGATCGAGCCCCGTGGCATCGGCGGCCCGGGCTGCGATCAGAACGCCGCCGGCTTTGGGCTCGCCAGCCGGCTCTTCGGTGGCGGCCGCTGCTTCAGCGCCGTCCGCGCTCTCGGCGGCAGGGGGCGCGGCGGGCGCAGCACAAGCCGCCAGCACGAAGAGCAGCACGATAACCAAACCGCTCCACAGCGAGCGCTGCAGCATACGCTGCAGTCGTGTTGGATTCTGCATAGAAAAACTCCTTCACTTGGGTGGGTGAAAAACGACGATGGATAGCGCCCGACCGCATCGGTTTCCCTGTTTGCGGCCGCGGCACGGACTCTCCTGCGGACAACTTATCGTGTGACGTCCAGTCATTGTACTGGAACGGTTTTGAGCGTGCAAACATGCTTCTTCCGAACTTTCGACGGATACATTCCGTATTGTTGGGGGAGGGCTGCGCAAGAGAAGGCGACCAGTCCGTTCATACGCCGCCCCCACAATGGGATGCACCAGTTTTCGAAGCCTTGGCGTTATCCGAGCGTCAGGCAATGCGCCGCGAACGGTCCGAATTATTCAGCGCGTCCTGTGCTACACTACCGCCGCCCACACGTCGCTGCCAATCCCACGTCGCAAATCCAATCCTTTGTGCCAGATCTAGGAGTCACGCCATGGATAGTGACGCTTGGCGCCAAATTACCCCCAGCAAACTACTCACTACACATAGCTCGCCCACTGCGCTGAGCTTGCCCACCGTACAGATGTTGTACTGCAACGTCTCCACCCCCTGCGCCTCCCGGCCTATGCCACCCCTCTAGCCCCTCCTGACCAAACATACAATCGAGGAAGCGTTGAATTGCGGCGCTTCTACCAGGCATAAATTCGCATGATCTGCGCCCCGATCGGCGTAGTCCCATCCTTGTACTGATTGGAAGGACGGATAACTCATGCCTCACACCTTCAGCCACGGCTATGCCCTGCTCATCGGCGTCGGTGAGATTGACGAATATCCCAAGTGGTCGCTCCCGGTTACCGTCAGCGACATGAAGGGTTTGCACGCTCTGCTCATTGATCCCGCACGCTGTGCCTATCCTGACGATCGGGAACACGTGCGGCTGCTGCACGACCAGACGGCGACGCGCCAGGCCATCCTGGACGGACTTGCGTGGCTCTCGGCGCGTGCCACGCACGATCCGGACGCCACGATCGTCATCTACTACTCGGGCCACGGCTGGCTCGATCAGGAGACCGCTCGCTACTATCTGATTCCCTATGACGTGGACCCATTTGAGCTGCCTAGCGCTGCGCTGGCGGCCGATGACTTCCAGGATGCCCTGTGCGCCATTCCAGCCAAACGCCTGCTGGTCTTTATCGACAGCTGTCATGCCGAAGGTATGGCCGCGGCCAAGGAGATGGCATCCATCAAGCTGCCCCACGGCTTCGCCCCACACGCGCCGCCGCCCGCGCTGTTGGAAGCGCTCCAGACGGGCGCCGGGCGTGCGGTCTTCACTTCCTCACGCGGCGATCAGCAATCGTGGGTACGCGCCGACGGTACGTTGAGCGTCTTCACCCATCACCTGCTCGAAGCGCTCCAGGGGGCGGCAAACCAGCCCGGCGACACGGTTGTGCGCCTCTCTCATCTAATGAATCACCTCAATCGCGCCGTTTCTGAAACGGCGCTACAGATGTTCAATGCCGAGCAGGCGCCCTTTATGAGCATCGCCAGCGAGGACTTCCCGGTTGCGCTGATTCAAGGCGGCAAGGGGTTGCCTGTCGGCGGCTGGCCCGCAGTGGCGCAAGAGGCGCAGCAGACGATCGAACGGCTGAGCCACGTCAAGGGTGACCACAATGTGATTGGCGATGTCTCTGGTGATATTGTTCAACTGGGTGACAATCAGGTGGCGACGAGTGGCGGCGACTACATCGCCGGCGACAAGAAAGAGATCCAGGCGGAGCACTATTACGAGCAGATCACAGTGGGTGAAGATAAGCCTGCACAACTGGCTGCCGCGCGCAGCGACTATCTCAAACGGCTGCGCAATCGCCTTCAGGTGCTGCCCATGGCCGCCATCGGCGGTGAGGATAGCCTGCGCAATGCCGTCCGGCTTGATCAGGTCTACGTCGAGCTGGATACGCTGTCCCCTGTCATGGAGCATGATGAGTCAGAAGCCGTCCGATCTCAGGTTGGCGCCTTCGGTGAGACGGACCAAGCACTCTCCGCCATGGAAGCCGCCACGCAGGAAGCGCGCCTGGTCTTGCTGGGCGATCCGGGGAGTGGCAAGAGTACGTTTGTGAAGCAGCTGGCCGCGTGGCTGGCAAGCGCCGGCCTGGGTGAACGTGAACCCCCGGACGGCTGGTCGGCCGATCTGTTGCCCATACTGACCAACTTACGCGACCTCGCTCCGCACCTTACCGAGTTGGCACTCAATGACTTGTCCAGCGATGAGCGCAACCAGCGGATTATTACCGTGCTATACCAACAGTGGCGGGCGGACGTCGAGTCGCTGCCCATGCCGGGAGATTGGGTCATGGAAGTGCTGGACGAGGCGTTGACTTCTGGTGCTGTAATGGTCGTCTTTGACGGGCTGGACGAAGTGCCGGAAGCCACGCGGATACGCGTCGGCTGGATGCTCGATGCCCTGCTGGCCACCTATCCCGACATCGCCCATGTCATTGTTACTTGTCGCATCCGCTCCTACGTGGGTGATGCCGTGCTGCCGAATTTTGGCGACCATCGGATCGCGCCATTTGCAGACGAGAAGATTCGGCGCTTCGCCGAGTGCTGGTATCTGGCCCAGTCTGATCTGCAAGGACTCACGCCGGACGTAGCCGCGACAAGGGCGTCTGATCTCATTCAGGCCGCGCTCTCCAAAGAACTGAGAGAACTGGCCGAGAATCCCCTGCTCGTGACCGCAATGGCCATCATCCACCAGCGTGAAGTGGGTTTGCCCAAAGAACGCGTGCGCTTGTACCACGAGGCCGTCTCCGTGCTCTTGCATCGTTGGCAGCGCCATCGCGGCCTACGCGTAAGCGGGTCATTGGGCGCCGTGCTGGCCGACGTCCACAAGATGCGCACGATTATGGAACGCATCGCGCATGACGCCCATCTGCAAGGGGTAAACGAAGAGAGCGCCCTGCGCTTTGGCAGCCTCATTGAAGTGCTGGCCCAGCCTGACTATCTGGGTGATGTGGCGCTGGCAGATGAATTTTTGCACTATGTGGACGAAAAAGCGGGGATTTTGGTCGGTGAAGGGGGCAGCGAACGCGCTGGTCACCCCGTCACCTATACCTTTCCGCACCGCACCTTTCGCGAGTATCTGGCGGGCTGCTATCTGGTCAGTGGGCGGCCATCGGCACGACGAATACGTCCATATGCCGCGACGAGCGACTCTTGGTATCTGGCCGCGCAAATGGCCGGCGAGGAACTGCTCTATAACCGGCGCAGTGCGCCTGCACTGCTCGACCTCATGTATGATCTCTGCACGATGAGCGAGCCAGTGACCGAACAAGATTGGCGCACGGCGTTGTGGTCCGGTCAGATGGCCAAGCTGATGGGGCCGGCGGAAATCGTCAAAGATGAGCAGCCGGATGGCGGGTGCACGTTTCTGGAGCGTCTCACTCAACGTCTGATGGCCATAGTCTGCGAGGGTCGATTGACAGCCCCGGAACGCGCCGATGCCGGTCGCATTCTCAGCGTCCTGGGTGATCCCCGATCTGGTGTCGGCGTGGTCGACGGTGTGCCCGACATCGTGTGGCGCCAGGTGCCGGCCGGCGATTTCTGGATGGGCGATGATCATGGCGCATCCAATGAGCAACCTGCCCATCGGCTGAACCTGCCGGACTTTCGCATGGCGAAGTACCCGGTAACCAATGCTCAATATGCTGCGTTCGTGACGGCAACGAACCGGGAGGCGCCGCGCACCTGGCCGGGCAACGAGCCGCCGGCCGAACTCATGAACCATCCAGTGGTCGACGTTACGTGGCATGACGCCATTGCCTTCTGCGCCTGGCTCAGCGCCGAACTTGGCGAGACGGTGCGCTTACCGAGCGAGGCCGAGTGGGAGAAGGCGGCCAAGGGCCACGGGAAAAATCGCCGCTATCCATGGGGAGACGACGAGCCGGATGAGAATCGATGTAACTTTGACCTGACGATTGGGACGACAAGCTCGGTTGGCCTCTACCCTGCCGGGCAAAGCCCTTATGCGTGTCAGGACATGAGCGGCAACGTGTGGGAGTGGACGATGAGCTTGCTCGGCGAAGACTTCATGAATCCCGACTTTGGCTATCCCTATGACCCAACGGATGGCCGTGAAGATCTGGCGGCTCCGGACTTCGTGGCCCGCGTGTTGCGTGGCGGGGCCTACTTCAACCATCAGGGCCTCCTGCGTTGCGCCTCACGCTACGGCTGGTATTTGGAAGATCGCTACGGCAACGGTGGTTTCCGGGTCTGCGCGCCTGGTCCGTAGAGTGCGGCAAAACAGATGTCCTGAATCCGGTGTTGCGATTCGTTTCGTTGCTGAATACAACATCGGGGCCCAGCGGGCTCCCCGAAAGGGACGGATACAGCAGTTTTGTGGTCGACGGGGCGAAAGGCGCTCAAGCGGCGGGCAGTATCCGTTCTTTTCAAATCCGTTGTCGTGTACCGCGATACACCCACAGATCGACTTTTATTGATTCGCCATGCCACTCTCGCTTGCCATCCGGGCCCTTCCCGCCTATCATGCGCTCCACGCTTGCTGCACCGTATCTGTCCCAGGATGACCCATGACCCACCCTATTCGCCCCGCCAAACCTGAAATTATGAGCCCGGCCGGCTATTGGCCCCAGCTCCACGCCGCGATTGAGGCGGGCGCGGACGCAGTCTACTTTGGCCTGACACACTTCTCAGCCCGGGCCAAGGTTGGCTTTACGCTCGATGAGCTGCCCCAGGTCATGCGTACGCTGCATGCGCGGGGCGTGCGCGGCTATGTTACCTTCAACACGCTCATCTTCGACCACGAGCTGGAAGAGGCGGCTTCCGCTCTGGCACAGATCGCCGCGGCCGGCGCCGACGCCGTTATCGTGCAGGACGTAGGCATTGCCCAGCTTGCGGCCGAGATCGCACCGGGGATGGAGGTCCACGGCTCGACGCAGATGAGCATCACCAGCGCCGAAGGCATTGCCCTGGCCCAGCGCTTTGGCGTGAGTCGGGTCGTGCTTGCACGCGAGCTTTCATTAGACGACATTCGCACCATCCGCGGCCAGACCGATTGCGAATTGGAGATTTTTGTCCATGGCGCGCTCTGCGTCTCCTACTCGGGCCAGTGCTTCTCGTCCGAGGCGTGGGGCGGCCGCAGCGCCAACCGCGGCCAGTGCGCCCAGGCCTGCCGCCTGCCCTATGACCTGATTGTCGACGACGTGCTCACGCCGTTGGGCGATGCGCGCTACCTGCTCTCGCCCGGAGACCTCTACGCGCTGCAGCAGATGCCGGAGATCGTGCAGCTGGGCGTTTCGGCGCTCAAGATCGAGGGACGGTACAAGGACGCCAACTACGTCGCCCTCACGACCCAGGCCTATCGCCAGGCCGTGGACGAAGCGTGGGCCGGTCACGCGCTGAGAATCACGCCCGCGGAGGAGCTGCGGCTCGAGCAGGTCTATTCACGCGGCATGGGGCCTCACTTCATCAGCGGCGTCAATCACCAGACCGTCGTCTCGGGCAGGGCGCCCCGTCACCGGGGCGTGCACATGGGCCGCGTGACCGACGTCACGGAGCAGAGCGTCATCATCAAGCCCGACCCCCATGCCGCGGCCATGCCGCTCAAGCCGGGCGACGGCGTGGTCTTCGACGCGGCGGATTGGCGCAGCCCTGAGGAGCCCGAGGAGGGCGGGCGCGTCTACGAGATGCAGTCGCGCAAGGGCGGCCGGCTGGAGCTGCGCTTCGCCAACCACGCCATCGATTTTAACCGCATCCGCCCGGGCGATCAGCTTTGGCGCACCCACGATCCTGATGTGGATAAGGCGGCCAAGCCGCTGACGCAAGCCAACGCGCCGGTCCACAAGCAAGGAGTGCGTGTGGCGGTCACTGCCCACGAAGGTGCACCGCTGACAGCAGTCTGGTCGCTGCTCGATCGGCCGGATATCACGGTGACAGTGCAGACGCCCGAACCGCTGCTGGCCGCGCAGAAGCGGGTGCTGGATGCCGACTACCTGCGCGCACAGCTTGGCCGGCTAGGCAACACGCCCTATGTTTTGGACGAACTGGTGCTGGATGTTGCCGGCGAGCCCTTTGCGCCCAGCTCGCTTCTCAACCAACTGCGGCGTAGCGCCGTCGCAGAATTGGCAGCGTTGCAGAGTGCGCCGTCCACGGCTTACGTTGCCGATCCGGTCCAGACGCTGGCTTCTGTTCGCCAGGCAAGGCAAGAGGCTGCGGGCGCTGCGACTGGGGAGGAAGGCGCTGTCCCCCAACTCCATCTGCTTGTACGCACGCCGGAGCAGTTGACAGCCGCGTTGGCGGCACGCCCGGCCAGCATCACGCTCGATTACCTGGAACTCTATGGCCTGCGGCCCGCGGTGGAGGAAATTCAGGCCGCGGGCATTGAAGCACGTGTCGCCAGCCCGCGCATTCTCAAGCCCAGCGAGCAGCGGGTGGTGAACTTCCTGCTGCGGCTGGGCTGTCCCATTGTTGTGCGTTCAGGCGGTCTGCTGGAGGCGTTGCAGGTTGGGGATCGTCCGCCGCTGATTGCCGACTTCAGCCTCAACGCCGCCAACGCGCTCACAGCCGAGACTTTCCTTGCCATGGGGCTGATGCGCATTACGCCGACTCACGATCTCAACGCCGCGCAGGTGGCCGACCTTGGCGCTGCCATCGGCTCATCCAAGCTTGAGGCAATTGCTTACCAGCACCTGCCCGTCTTCCACACGGAACACTGTGTCTTCTGCCGCTTTCTTTCGGAGGGGACGAGCTATCTGGATTGCGGCCACCCCTGCGAGAGCCACAAGGTTGCGCTACGCGACGTGAATGGCCGCGAGCACCCGGTGCTGGCCGATGTGGGGTGTCGCAACACGGTCTTTGGCGCCGAAGCGCAGAGCGCGGCCAGCCATTTGCCGCGCCTGCTGGACGCGGGTATCGCCCATTTCCGCCTCGAGTTCGCCCACGAAAGCGCCGAGGAAGTCACCGCAGTGACCCAAGCCTTCCAATCTGCCCTCGCCGGGACCTGTAGCGCTGATGAACTTGAGACCCAACTAGCTCGCACCGCGCCCCAGGGCACGACAGAAGGCAGTCTCTTCATCGCCAATGATTACAACATCGCCCTGACCGGCATTTAGCTTCCAGAGCAGACCGCCGAGCCCCAGGCGGCCGCAGTTACTGCGGGCTGACGATGATCGGCAGATAGATCTTTGGTGCGTCGAAAGGTGCAATCTCCGCCAGCATATCCTGGTACGTGTTGAAAGCATTGAGCAGATCGGTCGTGCTGAAGTTGCAGTGACCGTAGGTTTCGGTGATGGGGATGAGCGTGTAGAACGCGTCGGCGCCGGCAGCCGAAACCTTCTCGCCATAGCGTACGGCCTGGGCAAATGGTACCAGGTTGTCGCCGTCGGTGTGCATGTTGAGCAACGGTACGCGCAAGCGGCCCGTCGTTTCGTAGTCGGCCTCGATGGCGGCGAGTGCGGCAGCGTCGGCGGCATAGCGGGCAACAGCTGCATTGAGCGCGGCGTCATCGTTGCTGCCGGTGTACGTGCGCCCCACGTTGTCGAAAGGCTGGCCGCCGAGCTTGACCTGCCCGTCGTTGACGCCCATGATGTTATACCAGAAGAGACGCTCCATGCTGTTTTCACGTGTGGCCGCAGCATCGTCGGGGTCGAAGGGCACATTGGCGGTGGCCAGCAGTTGATCGACGCGTGCCGCATTGGCCGGATCGGTAATGACCGGCCGCAGCGTCTCGGTGTAGAAACTTTCATAGCCTTCCATGATCTCCGGGGCAATGTCAATCGGCGAGTTGGGTATCTCGATCTCCGGGAAGAAGTAATCAAAGAGCACGCGAAAGTCGCCGAAGTACTGGATCTGCGCACGATAGTCCCCGATGGGGCCGCAAAGGGTGACCGCACCGCGCACCACCTGGGGATAACGCTCGGCCATGATCGTCGCGACCAGCGCGCCGTCGGAGAGGCCAAAGACCGTTACCTCGGCGGGCTCGCCGTGCTTTTCCGTCAAGATGCGCAAGACGTCCAGCGTATCCTCAACCGCCTGGGGCGTTGCTAGCCCATTGGTGCGGTAACTCGACATGGCAAAGGCGATTCCTTGTGCGTTAAAGAGCTGATCAAAGGAGAGGGGCGCCCCCGGCGGCTTGACCTGATCCTCCGGAATCCCGATTGGTTCGAGCGGTGAGACGTAGCCATGCGCGTAGAGCACCAGGCTTTGACCGTCCCAGTCATTGGGCAGACAGATGCGATAAATCGCGCCCGACGCCTGATCGCCATCCTCGCAGGCATGAGGCGCGTCCGGCGTTTGGGCATGGGCATCGGCCACGGTTAGCAAGAGCGCAGCAGCGATGAAAAGAGCAACGAATGAGACTCTGCGAAAAATAGCTGACATAATGTTTGCCTCTGTGTTTGCGATTATAACAGTGGTTTCGGAAAGGAACGGATCGGGCAAATCAGCCCTCGTCGACCCGTTTGGTTTCGAGCCTTCGACAGGCTCAGGGCGGCGCAGGCTCAACCGGCGCTGGACGTCGTCAACCCGCTTGATTTCGACCCTTCGGCAAGCTCAGGACGGCGCAAACTCAACCGGCGCTGGACGTCGTCAACCCGCTTGGTTTCGACCCTTCGGCAAGCTCAGGACGGCGCAAACTCAACCGGCGCTGGACTTCGTCGACCCGCTTGATTTCGACAAGCTCAATCGGCGCTAGCCCTCGCCGACTCGCCCCACCACCCCACAACCCTACCTCCACAACCCTACCACCCCAAGACCCCACCCCCTAAACCAACTCCCCCGCCTCAAACTGCATATCATACAGCCGGCGATAGAGCCCATCGCGTCCCAGGAGTTCACGGTGGTGGCCGCGTTCGACAATTTCGCCCCTGCTGAGGACGAGAATGCGGTCGGCGCGCTGGATGGTGGAGAGGCGGTGCGCGATCACAAAGGAGGTGCGACCCTCCATGAGTCGCTCCAGCGCGGCCTGCACCCAACGTTCCGATTCGGTGTCAAGCGCCGAGGTGGCCTCGTCCAAAATCAGGATGCGCGGATCTTTGAGCAGCGCCCGCGCAATCGCGATACGCTGGCGCTGGCCCGCGGAGAGGCGAATGCCGCGCTCGCCGACGATGGTTGCGTAGTCGTCGGGCAGCTCCATGATGAAGTCGTGGGCGTAGGCCGCGCGCGCTGCATCCCGCATCTCCGTCTCGCTTGCATCGAGGCGGCCGTAGAGGATGTTCTCGCGAATGGTGCCGCCGAAGAGGAACGTCTCTTGGGGCACCAGGCCGATTTGGTGGCGTAGGTCCGCCAGGCGGGCGTCGCGGATGTCGATGCCGTCGATTTCGACGGAGCCGCCGGTTACGTCGTAGAAGCGGGGAATGAGGTTTACGAGCGTCGTCTTGCCGCTGCCGCTATAGCCGACGAGCGCGATGACTTCACCCGGTTGGGCGGTGAGATTGATGTCGCGTAGGACGACCGGCGTTGCCGGTGGACTCGCCTGCGGTTCTTCCTCTGTCACCTCCGAATCGTCGACGATGTTGACCGGGGCGGCGTAGCGAAAACTCACATCGGTAAAGCGGACCTGTCCGCGCAAGTGGACGGGCGCGGTGGTCTCCATCTGATACAGCCCGGGTTCCGGCGCAGCGTCAAGGATGTCGAAGATTCTCCGTGACGCGCCCAAAGCCTCCTGCACCCGGCCGTAGAGTCCGGCCGCCTCTGCCATGGGCGACGAGACGATGATCATGTAAAGAATAAACGCAATCAAGTCGCCCGGCGTGATCGTGCCGGCCATAACCTGGCGACCACCCACCCAGAGCAGGACCGTCATGGCCAAAAAGGAGAGAAAGGCAATGATCGGGACGAAGATCGAGCGTACCCGCGTTTGGGCCAGGGCAGCATCCAGGGCTTCGTCGATCTGCTCGCCGTAGCGCACCCGCTCATAGGGTTCACGCGCGAAGCTCTTGACCACGCGGATGCCCGAAAGCATCTCCTCCAGGACGGTCGTGGCGTCGGCCAGTTCATCCTGCGAACGGGTGGAAAGGCGCTTCAACTTACGCCCGTAAAAGGTGGAAATCAAGATCAGTGGCGGAATCAGCGCCAGGATGATCAGCGTGAGCTGCCAGTTCATGTAAAGCATGAGCGCGATACCACCCACAAAGGTGATGATCTGGCGCAGCAGGTTGACCGGCGCATCGACCAGCACGCCTTGAATCACGCCCACGTCGTTGGTGACGCGCGAGACGATCGCGCCCACGCGGTGGCTGGCGAAGAAGCCCAATGGAAGCTCGAGCAAATGGCTGTGGATCTGGAGCCGCAGGTCGGCGACGACACGCTGAGCCACATAGCTGAGCTGATAGCGATGGGCAAATGAAATGATGCCCTGAATGATGAAGAGAACCAGCAGACCGGCCGCGATTGCGTTGAGCTGCGCCACGTTGCCCGATACAAAGACCGTATCGACCAGCGTACGAATGGCCCAGGGCAAGGCTAGCGTGATCAAACTGGAGAAGACCAGGGCAATTGCGGCCAGCGTCATGCGCAGCCAGTAGGGTCTCACATAGGCGAACAAGCGTTTTAGATCGGACATAGCATTGATTATACACCCGATGATGGGGGGAGTGCGGAATGGGGAACGGAGAGCTTCGGCGTCAGTTGGTGGGTACACAACAGCGGAGCCCCCTGGGCCCCGTTGTTGTGTACCAAACAAGCCAGACTTCTCGGCTTTTGATCCGCTCACTCACTGCTTGGCAATAATGGGCAGGTGAACTCCGGGTACGCCCAAAATGCCAAAGTCGCTCAGGTGATCGCTGGTGCAGCGCAACTGGTTCTGCTCGGCAACAAGCTGACCGGGCAAGTTGGCCCAAGCTCCGCCCGCCTCGTCCCAATAGGCGCAATGCAGGCTCCCCTCGGCGACGCCGATCGCTTCTTCGTCGTAGTCGAATTTGATCGTAAATTCGCCGGCAACCTGCGTGACGGGCGTACCGTCGCCGGCGTACGCATGGAGGCTGAAGCCACGAACCCGCTTCACGCTGCCGTCACCCTCGGGCGCGACCAGCGGTTCGGCGTAGAGCAGGCGCACCGTCTCGGTCATTGCAGCGGCAGGAAACTGGACGGTCATACCCTCATCCGTCGTCAGCGTACCGCCTTCGGGGCCGATCTCCGCTGTAGCTGACGCCACATGGAGGCGCGTGGCCACGGCATTCTCTAGCGTCGCACTCAAGACAAGTTCGTCGGGTGCTCCTGGCTCTGCAACTGCCTGCAGCACTGCCTCGCCGTCGACAACCGTACCCCGCGCAACTGGCTCACCGTCGGCAAGCGCGGTGATTTGCGTCCGATTGATCGGGTAGCGCACGGTCCAGCCACCTGGAATCGGGATCAAGCGTTCGATTACCGTGGGCAATTCGACACGCCACGGCACGCTGGTCCACAGTTCCATGGTCGGATCACCAAAGAGGTGATAGATCGCCTGATCGGTCACCGCCGCATTCTGGCTGACGTCTCCGGCGGTCTGGGCCGACCAGATCTGGTTGATGGTGTAAAGCTTGGCGTAGTTGAGCACGTCGCCCAGACGGCGGATCGATGCCGGACCGCCGTCGCCGGGCAGCAAGGTTGGCCACGTGGCATCAAAGAGCCCGCGCGTCAGGGCACTGTTGGCCCAGGTCGGACTGTTGCGCGTGTCGCCGATGATGCCCGCTGCGCCCCCGGCCATGCGCAACAGCTTCTCGGCCCAGTAGCTGCCACTCACCGAAGTGGGATAGGTGTAGTAATCGTTAGCCGGATTACGCGTCTCGTTGTCGAAAAGCCCGCTGGCGCAGTTGACGCTGTAGACGACGGGCGTCAGATTGCCGTTAGAGAGAGAAGCCAGATTGCTCGAGTAGAAGCCAGGGGAACCCCAGCCGCTAATGCTGCCGTGATCGCGATGGAGGATCAGTCCCCGGCCCGCGTTGAATGCAGCGACGACGTCAGCAGTGTCGCCGTCCCACGCGTAGCCACTGCTTGCACGCAGGTCTGGCGGTAGCAGCGCGCCGTTATAGTAGCGGTTGGGCGTGCTGCTGCGCGTGCTGCTGTCGTAGTAGCCCGGTTTCGTCGGGTCGCTGTGGTAGGCGACGCCCGTGTCATAGATGCGCTCCATGTTGTAGCCCAGCCCGTTGAGGTGGCTGCGCACCATTTCCGCGGTTTCCACGAAGCTGCGCGAGGCCGTACCGTCGCTGGCCACCTCCGGACGACAGCATTGAAAGTAGGCGGCCAGCGTCATGTCATTGTAGAAGCCAGACGCCAATGGTGGGCTTGATTCATACGCCACGATCTTGTTGACCACCGTCTGCGCGTCGCTCAACGTGTCGACGGGGATGCGGCCCAGGCCCAGATCGGGCGTGGCGAAGAACTCGTCGATGCCCATGGTCGAATAGGGCAGGTCGCTGCCGGCCAAGTCGCCGTAGAGCGTGGGCAGATAGAAGGTGGGAATATGCTCGGCATCGCCCAGCAGCAGCACGTAGGAGGGCCGCACCAGACAGGTGTCATAGCGCGTCTTGATCGTATCCCGGATCTCTTCGGCTGTCACGCCGGCTTCACCGGCGCCGCTGCCCGTCTCGATGATCGACGTGGAGATACCCTTGGCGATCTTCCAGGTGCGCAGCGTCTCTGCGGCGACACGGAAGGCCGGATCGGTGATGATCAGGAGTTCCTCGCCGGGACAATCGAACACAAGCTCGCCGATCGAATAGGGGTACTCGAAGACCGCTGCCGAATTCTTGGCCAGGGCGTAGAGGGGGGCATTGTGCTGCTCAAAGGGGATCTCTTCTCGCTCCTCCGGCAAGAAACCGCCTTCACCGCCCTCGTACTTAAGCGTGAACGCGACCTCCTTGAAGATGACCAGATACTCCTGCGCCGCCACGTACCGACCGGCGGCCACGCTCACCTGCACCAGATCGAGGTCACGCACTTGGCCGACGGGATGGACCGACACGACGTCCATTGGCATGGGCCTGGTCTCGGCATAGGCTTCCTCATCCTTCTGGAAGGGGGGATCGCCCATGTCTTCAACGTTGACCGGGACATCCTCGCCCGGCTGGCTGACCGGTGCATCGGCCGCCTCAGGTTGGGTCGGATAGAGAAGTACGGAGAGCTCACGCAAGGGCTCTGCCTGGACATCATCCACGATCGCTTCAGCGCCCCGTGGCACCGCGAGCAACATGTGGTAGATGGGCACGCCAGGCAGACCGGGGCGCCCGACCATGGGGTCGATGCCCGGCATCAGAAATTGCTGATAGGACTTACCATCAGCGCCCTGAACAGGCAAGAGCTGGGGCGCAGGAAAGTTGATCGCAGCCCCGAATTGCGTGTTGTCCGACTGCAGAATCTCTACCTCGATCGCCGGGCCCTCAAAGATCGGCCCGTCCGGTGCATTGGGCGCGAAGTAGAGGTCATCGATGGACTCACTCAGCGCTGTGTCGCCATAATCCAGGGTCACGCGCCGGATACGCGCTGCCGGATCATGAATGCCCAGAAATTCCGTGTACCGTTCGGGCACGGGCTGATGGGCCACACGGCAAATCTCGTTGCCCGCCGCATCGTATCCCAACAACAGGGCGGCCAGCCCTGCGGATTCCCCGTTGCCCATGTAGAAACCGACATGGCTCTTACCCTCGTTGAATTCCATCTCCAGCGGTACGTTGGCGCTGGTCGCCGGGAAGCGGGCGTCATTGATCGCGACGTTGGGCGACGAACGGGCCTTGGTCGGATCTGACGACCGGTCGGCGTAGGAGATCACGTGGGTGATGGTATCGTTGCCGAAGCGCAGGCCATGGCTTGGCCGGTAGACGTTCTCTAGCTCGACTGCATCGCCGACGTCGTCGAAGTCAATGATGGCCGGCGCGGGAATGGTTTCGGGATCGAAGATTTCCACGCAGGTGCTAGGCGCACCCTGGGGCGCACGTGCGCCAACGGTGAGATTCACGTTGGGCGTACCCGTCAACTGGGCCGTCACCGGCCGCGCCGGTTGTGTAGAGGCCAGGCCAAAGAAGTAGCTGCTCTGGCCGGCGCAGACTGGGGGATTGAACTGGAAGGCAACGGTATTTCCGCTCTGTTGCGCCGACGATGGACCCACAGTACCGATGCCGCCGCTCGTGCCGACGTACACTTCTTCCGCGCCGGCAGTGCCGTCGTAATCCAGTGATTGAATGGGACCGAAGTCGATGCCCATCTCCGTTATGCACGGCACGGGTGTGTTTGCGGTGATGTTGCGCAAATCGATCCGGTATTCGAAACCATAGAGTCCGGCTGCCTGCGTGCCTGCTTCGCCAACCGGCAGCGTGCGGCTTTGGAGGAACCCCTGGCCGCTGCTTCCGGGAAGCGTGATCACATCAGTCGTGTCGGCCACGGTGATGGTGCAGTCGCTATCGAATACGCAATTGACGGCCGGAAATGAGACGTCAACGATTGACAACACTGCACCCGCTTCTGTGGCCGGCGCGGCCATGGCGCCTGCCGGCTGCAGGGCAAGCGCAGTTACGAGCGCAATGACCTGCAGCAAGGCAATGGAATGATCGAAGACTCGAATTCGCCTACACTTCGTAAACATGACTGCCTCCTTGTCGCCTAAGCGGGGGATCAGTACCGGACCCATTGTGATCGAGAGCTGGCTACACCCTGGCTACAGGGTTGCGGCGCGGTCAAAGATGCCCGATAATCAGACCGGACTGGACCTGTTCCCCTTTTTGCTGCTGGACTGTGTCGTAGCGCACAGGAGTGCGTTGTCGATCTTCACGGCGGTCAGCCCCTCACCGCCGCTATACTAGTGGAGTCTGAACTGTGGATAAGCGAATCGATCAGCGAGTGATTACTTTGCGCGCCATGCCGCTCTTTGCCGAACTGAGTGAAGCCGATTTGACCACGTTGGCCCAGGAGTTGCGGGCACGTGAGTATGACCGCGATGAGATTATCTTTCGCCAGGGCGATGCCAATCGCGAGCTCTATGTGGTGCTCAAGGGCAAAGTGCGGGTCTATAAAATTAGTCCGGGTGGAGAAGAGACGACCATCGCTATCTTTTCGACCAGCGACGTTTTGGGTGAATTGGCCGCCATTGACGATCAACCTCGCTCAGCTACGGCCAAGGCAATTGGCCCGGTGACGCTGCTCACGCTTTCCCAGAGCCGCTTTCTGGACTGCATGCGCGCAATGCCGGGGCTCGCCTTTGGCATGAGCCGGGTGCTGGCCGCCAAACTGCGCTGGACCGCGGCCTACGCTGAATCTATCGCCCAGTTTGACGCTGCCGGTCGGCTGCTGCACATTTTGCTGCTGCACAACGAGCGCTATGGCGAGATGATCGAACCGGGCAAGCAGTATCGGGTCAATCTGGCCCTAAATCAGAGCGACCTGGCCTCTATGGTCGGCGCACGACGCGAATGGGTCAACCGCATCCTCAGCGATTGGCGCAAGCGCGGCCTCATCGACTTCGACCGCGGCGTCATCACGATTCTCGACCTGCCGCGCGTGGTGGCCGAGCGGGACAGCCGCATTGAGGCCAATATGGACGGCGGTGACTGGTAGGGCGCTCACCCGCGATAGCGTTGCGCGTGGTGGGGGCGCCCGCAGCGTATGTGAGCCGACGCTGGCACACGCCTTGACCGCTTTGCTGGCTCTATGCAGCGTAAAAAGGGAGAAACGATGGCTTTTACACGACCGAACGGACTGCGACGTGGCCGGGTGCCTCTGGCCCTTGGCTTGGCACTGGCCGCACTTTCCTTCATGATTTTTGGCGTTCGAGCAGATCCTGGGGCGCCCGCGACCACGACCGTGCCGGCTGGCGCTCCGGCGACGCTCGACATTCCATACGAAGCCGCCAGTATCGAACTGGACGGCTTCTGTCGTGAGTACGCCAGTGCCGCGACGGTATCCTACGATGGTCCCGGCGGCGCAGTCGGCCAAATCTATGTCCGGCACAGCAATAAGTACCTCACGCTCTGCATCATGGCGCCGGAAGGCGCGTTTGAGCGTCGCTACTTCAGCGTCTATCTCGATACGGATAATGAGCGTGAGGCAGTGGCCCAGGCGGAAGACTATGCCCTGCGCATCGATGTGACCACCGGCGACCTCAGCGCGCTAGTGGGAACGGGGCAAGGGGGTTACGAACCCGGGCAGTTGCCAGGTAGCTTTGAGGCCGCCGTCGTCGACGGCAGCCTGAGCGCGTTCAACTTCGATTCGGCCGAATATCGCATTCCGCTACCGACCTTCTACACGTGTCAACGTCCCTTTGGCCTGGCCGTCTATCAGCATGACGCCGGCGGACTCAACGACGACTACGGCTGGCCGAGCACCGAGTCTTACGATGACCCCGGCACGTGGAATGAAGCGCGACTGCTTGACACCGACTGCACGCCGCGCAATATCCGCATCTGTCACGAATCCAACAATGAGTGCACTGCCGCGGAAGAGATGGCGCTCTACCGCACCACGGCAGCGGGTGAGACTGAGGCGCTCTCACTTGATCAGGATGGTTTCGTCAATGCACCGCAACTCGTGGTGAATGGCGATACGCTCTGGGGTCTGACATCCATCGACCCCGCGAGCGTTGATGCGGTTGTTCCGCCGAGTCGATTCTTCCACACCAGTGAGGTCGTCCCGGTCAGCGAGGACGCGTTTGACCCGGACGGCCTGTTGACAGTGGCAACCGGCCCGGCGCGCCCCCTGGCCGTGCAGGATCTTGACGTCTCCGCACAGTGGCTGGTGACGGGCGACCCTGTCTATCGAGATCTGCTGGCGGAGCGCATTCGCCGGGCCTCTGACTATTTCTACGATTTCACCAACGGTCAGTTCATGCTTGGCGAGATTGTAGTCTATCAGAGCGGTGAGCAGTGGGAAGAGGCCGATGTCCGCCTCTACCCCTCCAACATCAACCGCCCCAACTCGAGTATTGGCGGCATTGTGCCTGCGCTGACGCCAGACATTGCCCCCACGAACCCGATTTCTTACGTGCCGGGCGTCCTGGCTATGGGTAAGGAGTGGAATCGCTACATGGCCGCGCCGGGTGAAGAGGTCGTCGTCGGCGGCGCGCCGATCGATCCGCTGTCACTGCTCGATGACTGGTCGATTGCGCTGGCCCACGAATTGGGCCACTATCTGCTCTTTCTCTATGACACCTATTTGGATGTCGAAGGCAACGAGAGCCAGGCGCTGGCCGATCAGTGTTACGGCAGCGCCATGGGAAATCCCTACATTGCCGTCAATCAGAGTTTTGTCTGGGATATAGACCACTGGGGCAATGGCTGTGGCACGACGCTGGCCTATGCCGCGACGGCCGGCCGTACGGAGTGGCAGACGATTCAGGGCTGGTATGGCTGGACCGTGCCGCCGACCGGGCCCCAGCCGCTGACGCCCACTGCGGCGCTGACGCCGCCAGTCAGCCTCACCAACGTCACGTTTGTGGCGCCGGCTACGCTGCCGGACCAACCTCTGGCCGCCAGCCAGCTCTTTGAGCTGCTCTATGTCGACAGCGAAACCGCATCGTATGAGGCGCGCGCGTTCACCTTCCGCGACGAGCGCATCTACGACCAGGGCAAGCCGCCGGCCGGCCTCACGCAGGTTCAGCTGACCGACGGCCGCTTAGGCGATCGGCTTTGCGTCTATGATCTCAACGATCACGGCGAAGATGAACTAGACGAAGCCACGCCGCGCTACCAGTTCGGCTGCGAGACCATCGCGCCGAATGACGCCGCGCTGGCCATGAGCAAGAACGAAGCATGGCGCCCACTGATCGAGGCTCGTCAGCTCGACGCAACTCGTGTCGCCATTTCCGTTGTCCAGGAGCTGAGCGACCCGGTCGCAACCATCACGCTGCGCGTCTATCCCGAGTATAAGGACGGCTATCCGCTCGTGACCATGGACCGGACGGGCGCGCTGCACACGCACACGGTCGACTTTGCCGACTTTGGCGATGTTGTCGGGCCGATCTTCATGCAGCTGTGGGTGGAAGAGTCTATGCCTGCGCCGCAGAGCGCGCGTGAAACGGTTGCGGATCGCGGCACGGGCGGCGGCGGCGCGTTTGGCGCAGCCTGGCATGGCGGCGGCGTGCTCGTCATCTCATCCGATGGCCACGCACGCTTTACCCCCGAAGGCGGTCGTCTCCTGCTGCCGGGCGAGTCGATTGCCTGGCAGAGCATGCCCGGCACGCCGCCCCTGCCTGCAGACAAGCGGATTGTCGGCCAATCCTATCGCCTGGACGCCTTCCCGGCAGAGCTGGCAGATGCCGGCACCGTGGCGCTGGAGTTTGAGGCCGAACCGAATCCCCCGGCCGTTGCACGCCTGCTGGGGGGCGGTGACCCCGTGTTGCACTTCTACGACGGCAGTGCGTGGCAGCCGCTGGGGACAACCGTGCAGGCGCTTGACGACCGTACGGACGGTTGGCAGCTTGCCGCGGCGGAGAGCGCCGGCGTGGGCATTTATGCTCTCTTCTACGAGCAATCAGCGCGGGAGATTTGGCTGCCGCTGGTGCAAACGCCGTAGTGCGCTCTTTGTGCCTACAACCGCGTTGCTCGAATGGCGCGGTTGTAGGCAATGTTTTCAAGGAAGGCCTGCCGTGTGGCGGGCGCGGCAAGCTTGTCTGCCCGTTCCAGCATGATGCGTTGTGCCAGGACGAACATGGCGGCAGCCTGCTCGTCTTCGCCCAGCTCTTGAAGCACCTGCGAACAGACAAAATAGTTGCGTTGGGGATAATCACCGGACTGCGCAAGATCCGCCGCGGGGATGGCGTTGAAGGCTGCTACTGTGGCGCGTGCGGCTTCAGGCTCCTCCATCTGCAAGTGAGCCAGGGCCAGCGTCGCCAGATCTGTGGCCACGGCTGCCTCGAGGCCCAATTCGCGGAAGCGGGCGACGGCCGCGGTCGCCGCCTGCCTGGCCGCTCCCGGGTTGCCCTGTTCCAGCGCCAGCATACCTAACTCGGTCTGGACCAGGCCCTGTAAGTTGACATCGGCCTGCGCTTCTGCGAGCGCACAGCATCGCTGGAGGGCATCGGCCGCTTGCGCATGGCGCCCCAAATGGGTGAGCGTTTGCCCCAAATTGCAAAGCAGATAGGCTTGACCGCTTTCGTCGTCCAGCTTCTCGGCGAGCGCCAGCCCTTGCTTCAACCAGGCCAGGGCCTGCTCATGCTGGCCTGTAGACATGTCGACAATACCAAGACCGTTGAGGATGCGCAGCTGCCACCACTCGTTGTTGAGGGTTTGCTGAATATGCAGAGCGCTGCCCAGTTGCTCCTTGGCCAGATCATGCGCGCCCTTGAGGCTGTGCACTTCAGCTATGTTGAGCAGCGTCTCACTCTCGCCTGCCCGTGCGCCGACGAGGCGATAAATCGATAGAGCCTCGGCATAATACACTTGCGCGGCGTCAAAACTCTGGCGATGTTTTTCGGCCAATCCAAGCGCTTTCAACGACCGGGCTTCCCCGATGCGATTGGCGGCGGCTTGATAAAGGTCGAGGCTGTGCTCGAATTGCTCGATCGCAGCAGCGTATTGGCCCTGCTGACGGAGCACCAACCCCAGGCCGTAACGGATCTCCGCTTCTTCCTGTTGGGCGTCAGCCACGGTCGCTGCCTCCGTCGTATCAAGTGCTGCCAGCCCATCGGCATAATGACGTTTTGCGTCGGCGTAATCGCCCAGCCGCCACGCAATCAGGCCGAGTTGTGCATGGCAGCGCGCGGCTGCACGCCAGATGCCGCGCACGCGGCTGCTCTCCAGGGCTTCGGCAACGACGGCGCGGGCCCCAGCATAGTCACTCACCGCATCGTAATAGCCGCTCCAGAGCAGCTTTGTTTCAATCTGTCTTATCTCCGCCTCAGGCCTGACCTCCGCCCTAGTGACGGCCTCCTGATCAAGCGCCGATAGCGCCTGGGCTTCCTCTTCCCGGCGACCCAGAATGTGCAGCAGCTCAACCTTGTCGCGCACGCGCGGCCATGAGCGCTCCAGCGTGAGCGCACGCGTTAAATAATTGAGCGCGATTTGATTGGCGTAATCCAACTTGGCTTGCTGCGCAGCAGCATCCAGATAGTGGAGCGACTTGGCGCGTAATTGGGTATCATCCGTATCGCTATAATAGAAGTGAAGGGCGAGCCGATCGACTGACTCTGGCTGGAGCGCCTCCAACGTTTCGCCCACGGTCTGATGTAGCTGCCGGCGCTGGCGATCCAGCAGCGTCTGATAGGCGACTTCTTGCGTGATGTTGTGTTTGAAGCGGTAGACCAGCGCCGGTTCTGCGCTTTCAATCCGCGCAAAGTCGCGCGCTTCCAGTGTTGCCAGGTGCGCCGCCAGTTGTGCCTGGTCGATGCGCTGCGGGTGTGCGCGTTGCAGCACATCGAGCTCAAAGTCGCGGCCAATGACGCTGGCCGTCTTGACTGTCAGCTGCACGGCATCGGGCAGACGATCCAGACGTGCAAGCACAATACCGTGGATGGAATCGGGGAGGCCGATCGCTGCGGCTGAAAGGCTCGTCTGTGACTTGAGGCGCCAGCCGCCTCCAACAGGCATCAGGCAGTCCGCTGCTTGAAGCTGCGCCACAAATGGTGCTGCCAGCCGCCATTGCGCCGGCCCCTCGTTCTCTTCATCGAGCACAAGATCGCCGCTCTCGCGTAGACTATCCAATAGCTCTTCGATGAAGAAGGGGTTGCCCTGGGCTTGGGCCTGAAGGAAATCGAGCGCCAGTTCATCCAGCGGCGCACGCAAGCGAGCGACAGCCAAGGTGATCAGTTCGGCATCAACGAGTTCGCTCAGCCGAATCAGCGTCTGATTGGGTAATTCGTCAATCTTGGTTAGTAGCGCCGCTGTTTGGGGCGTTGGCGGGCGGTGCGTGGCCACGATGAGCAACGAAGTAGTCCCCGCCCGGATGAGCGTTGCAAGCAGTTCCGCCGATGCCTCATCCAGCCAGTGAATGTCCTCCGCCAGAATTATGATCGGCTGGAGCTGGGCCAACTGCTGGATGATTTCCAGCGTCAAGGCCAGGAGCGCCTCGCGCCGCGATTTTGGATCTAGCCCGCGCGTCAGCTCGTTGTCGGGAATCGGCAGTCGCAAAGCCTCGCTAAGCAAAGGCATGCGCGGCAACAGCGCAGGGTTGATCTGCTGCAGCAACGCCTCGACCTGCGCAATGCGGGCGTCATCATCTTCAAGCTCCGGTCGATCCAGTCCGAGTAATTGGCGCCCGATCTGACGGGTAGCGGCATAGGCCGTGTCGCGGGTCGTGATCTGGCAGGTCGCCACGGCCAGGAAGATAGGCTCAGCCCGTGCCGCCTGGGCAAATGCATCCAGCAGGCGGCTCTTTCCCAGCCCCGGTTCGGCTTCGATGCGTGCGAGGGCGCCACGACCACTTTGTGCTGCGTCCAAGAGATTCAGTAGCTGTGCTAGCTCGGCGGTGCGTCCGACAAGTTGCGTCGGATTGGGTTGAGAGAATCGTCGCTTTTCGGCGGCAACCTGTTCGCTCACCATAAAAACCGCCTGCGGCTCACGCGTTCCTTTGATCGCGACTGCGCCGCGAGATTCCACGTAGAAGAGTCCCTGTGCGCCGTCCGCCACCGCTGCGTCCAAGATGATTTCCCCGGGAGCCGCGTGCATCATCAGCCGGGCCGCGAGATTGACAGCCGGACCCTGGACGCCGTAGGTGCGTCGCCGGCTGCTCCCATAGGGACCCACGCGCACTGGCCCCTGGGCAACGCCCAACTGCACCTGCGGGTCAAAGCCGAGATCCGCAGGCGGCCGGCGGAGCGCCAGGGCAGCAGCGACCGCCCGCACGATATCATTCCCATGGGCGGCGGGCGCGCCGAAGGCGGCATAGAGATAGCTGCCCTTGTCGCCAGTCGTGAGCTGAATCAACGTGCCCTCATAACGTTGAAGCACCTGCTGAACCCAGCGAATAAAGCGATCCAGCGACGCCGCAGCAATGCCGTTGTTCTGCCGATTTATGGGTTCGCTAAACCGTAGAAAGAGGGCTACAGCCGGCCGTATCTCAGCCAGGAAGTGCTCGAACCGGGCCTCCAGACGTGCATAGATTGCCGGCGCCAGCCACGGTCGCACGTGCTCGCGCGTGAGGATGATGGTTTCTGATGGGTCCAACGTCCGGTCTGCGAACTCCGCTGGCGGCGCGTGCAGACGCCTTAGGGTGGCAAATGCCGGTGCAGGGCGGGGATCATCTTGCGACGGTGGATCTGCGCTCCGGTTGCGCCAGGTTACTTCAATCGAGTTGACGAGCAGGTGGGCTGTTGACGCATCTAGCACCACGTCACCGGGCTCGGCTTCGGGCTCCAACCAGCCCACGGCGTCGACAGGGGGGCCGGCGATGACGTCCATCAGGTGCAGCGCCGGGTCGCCGACGGCCATGCGTTGCACCTGGCCGGTCGCTACGGCAACCTTGAGGCCAAGCTCGATCTTGCTGTCACCGATTTCCATGCAGGCAATACGCTGGAGTGCCTGCTGAAGCCTCTGGCCGCACGCAAGGGCCTGGTACGCCGTCGGGGCCAGATCGCCTTGCGGATTGGGCGATCTGCTTTCAAACCAGCACATCACGCCATCACCGCTGAAGGCGACGACGCTGCCACCGTGATCATGAAGCGCTTCGATGAGCAGGGCGTACACCTGGTTGAGGCGGCGCGTGGTCTCTTCGGCTCCTCGCTGCGGCCCATAAGCTTGAACGCAACGTTCGGTCAATGGCGTGAAGCCTGAGATGTCGGCGAAGAGGACGGCGCCCCAAGCGCTGGCTGGCAAGGCTGACCCTGCTGCGAGCGCCCGACGGCGATCAAGCGGAATGTAGGCGGCGGCGATCTGAACAACGTCTTCATACATGAGGATATTGTATCATTCTCTGGCGTTCAAAAGGAGTAAGGGGCACAGAGTTTGCCATATCAGGATCCTATCATAGAGTCAGTTAGGAATTATCGTGATCCGCAGGAGCATGGCGCTACTTTGGCCGCTTCCCCTACCATTGTCAACGCCATTGATTGGAGGAACCAACGGAGGAATGGCGAGAAATGACTGTAATTAACGAGACAAATTTGCCGGGCGTGGGTGTGCGCTACGATTTTGAGACCAAGGCCGGCGATCAGATGGGCGTTATTGCCCATCGAACGGGACGGTTTGATTTGCTGCTTTATGATCGCAGTGATCCTGATTCCTGCTTGACGGTTTTGCGTCTGGAAGATGAGGACGCGCATACGCTGACCGAATTACTTGGGGCGACTCAGGTAGCCAAGAGTCAGCTTGATCTGCAGCAAGCCCTGCCAGGCCTGACAATTGACTGGGTTCCGATTGCCGAGGATTGGTTCTGCGCCGGACACACGATCGCAGAACTCGCGATTCGACCGCGTACGAGCGCCTCGATTGTCGCCGTGCTGCGTGACGGTGATACGCTGGCGTCTCCAGGTCCCGACTTCCGCCTCGAGGCCGGTGACACAGCGGTAGTCGTCGGCACGCCGGACGGCATCCGCAGTACCTTCGAACTTCTTGAGAGCGGATAAGGCAAACCCCAATGCACTTTGCACCGGTTCCAGCCGGCTCCGCCGAAATCGCCGTACTCTTTTTTGAGTTAGGGCTCTTCTTGGTGGGGATGGCGCTTCTTGCGCGTCTAGCAATGCGCTTCAACTTTTCACCAGTTCCCCTCTACCTCTTGGGCGGACTCCTGATCGGCGCGGTCGGCGTCGTGCCGATCAGCGATGCCACAGAATCATTTATCCAAGCCGGTTCGGAGATTGGCGTGATTCTGCTGCTCTTCATGATCGGGTTAGAGTATAGCGGCGAGGAACTCTCAAATGGCCTGCGCTACGGTTGGCCTGTGGGCCTTGTCGATCTAATCTTGAACTTTTCGCCCGGCTTTCTCTTTGGCCTGCTGCTCGGCTGGGGATGGATCACAGCGCTGCTGCTGGGCGGTATTACGTACATCTCGTCGTCCGGCGTGATTGCCAAGCTGCTCAATGACCTCAACTGGTTGGGCAATCGTGAAACGCCCGCCATCTTGACCGTCCTCGTGTTGGAAGATCTGGTCATGGCGGTCTTCCTGCCGCTGATGGTCGTACTGCTGGTCGGCACCGGCGTGGTTTCGGGCGTCATCTCCCTCTCCGTGGCGCTGATCACCGTCGTCGTGGTGTTGATTGTGGCCATACGCTACGGCGGCGTGATGAGCCGCTACCTCAGCGGCGGCACCGACGAGATCCAACTCCTGACCGTATTTGGCATCATCCTGCTCGTGTCCGGAATCGCCCAGCAACTCCAGGTTTCAGCCGCGGTCGGCGCCTTTCTCGTCGGTATCGCGCTTTCAGGCCCAGTCTCGGATAAAGCTCACGAGTTGCTGGGGCCTCTGCGCGATCTTTTTGCAGCGATCTTTTTTCTCTTCTTTGGGCTGCAGACCGACGCCGCCAGTCTGCCCGCCGCCATTCCCTTCGCACTGCTCCTGGGGGCGATCACCGCTCTCACCAAGGTTGCCACTGGCTGGTATGCAGCGGGACGTATCGGCGTTGGAACGCTGGGCCGTCTGCGTGCAGGCGTTGCCCTCATCCCTCGCGGTGAGTTCTCCATCGTGATTGCGGGCCTGGGTGCGTCAGCCGGCGCGACCAGCGACCTGTTGCCCCTCTCGGCCGCCTACGTGCTGATCATGGCGATTGCCGGCTCCCTGCTCGTGCGTCTTGCGGAACCCGTCTACAAGCGCGCGCTGCAGTGGCAGGAAACCAGGGCGATGAAGGCGAACGCAGCGCTGGAGGCGGCGCAGGCCGATGCCCCCAAAAACTAGCCGGCCCATTTCGCGATCCTTTTTCGAGCAGGGCCAATGACGCCTGGGCAGGTCGCCATAGCCACCGTCCAGGTAGCGCTACCATGCATCTCTTTGCATAGCATTACTTACGATTCTCATCCTGGATAAGTTGAACCTTGTCGTGCCGATCAGTCCGTGACCGATTACTGACACTCCCCGCGCCAATTTCCGAAACGTAGACGCCCAACTCATACTCTGATTGACCGTCAAACGCAAAGGGCACGGGGTACCAGTCCCCGCCAGAAAGCGTTCGGCCGTCGATGGTCTCAAAACTGCCGTCGTTGCCCGAGATGGCCGCGGGCACATCGACATCGACGTCGCTTACCGTTGGATCATAGATCGCCAGATCCGCGTCGCCGCCTTCGCCCGTCATGATGGCGCTGAGGTACCAATCTGCCGAAGTTTGGATCTTGTAGACGTCGCGCTCGTCTTCCGGGCCTACTGCTCCTCGCTTCAATTGGCCGCTGCAGATGCGTATAGCATCATCGATGTTGCTCGATTCATTGCCCGTGTCGGGCGTACAGTTGTAAAAGCCGTCATTGGGCACAGTGGATACGGTCAACGTGTAGTCGGTTTCACCGTCATACGCGAAAACATCCATGTACCATGGTCCGCCTTCGGTCAAGTAGATCTTGATCGCTTCTTCGTTGCCGTCGAAGCCTGACGCCGACGTCCATGGATCTGTTGCGACATCGGTCGTGTCACCCCGATAGAGGTAGAGATCGACGTCGCCGCCCGTACCGCTTAGCTCCGCCAACAATACCTGACCGTCGGCCACCTCAATCCGGTAGACGTCATCGATGTCCTCGGCCGCCACGCTGACGCTGCCGCTCACTTGCTGGCCGGAGCAGATGGTCCGGGCATCCTCGATGTTGCTCGACTCGCCCGGCGGATCGGCGACACATTCCGCTGCGCGGCTGCCATTGTTCAGCACCAGCGGGAGAAAGCTTGTTGGCTCCAGATCTGCTTCAAGCGCAGTGCGCACCGCGCCAGCGGCCTGAATTGCGCTGTCGCCCACGTACGTTGCGGTCAATTCGGTGACCTCTTCCGCGCCAGCCGGTGCATCTGCCGGTACGGACAGAGGGATGCTGACCGTAACCTCGTCACCGGACGGCACAGTTACGCTGATAGGCAAGGTGCTCGTGTCCGCCCAGCCCAAATTCGATGTGGCGGCAAGCGTGAAGGCGCCGCCCTCACTGCCGTCGTTGCGAAGGAGGAAGCGGTGAACTAGTTCGTCACCAGGTTCCGCAATGATATCCTCCGGCGCATCGACTGAAATGGCAACGGTGGCGGGTGTCGCGGTTGCGGTGCTCAGGCGGTATGGATTGGCGGTGCAGGAGGATGGTGCGCTGCTGAGCTGCTGTTCGTTGGTGATGACCGCCAGCACCCGGGAAGCGCCAGGTGGCGGCGTGTAGGCTGAGAGCGCGATGCTTTCATTGCCGTTGACCAGGGCCGGCAGGGGTTGCACGTCCAGCCCGCTGGGTGTGGATGCAACAATGCTCACCCGAAATTGGCCGCCCGCGCTGAGGTTCTCCAGTTCGACACTGTAGGGTCCGTTTAGAGGAAGCTGAATCCAGTTCAGCGCAAAGTGGTTCTCCAGCGCTTGCTCCACTGCGGCGCCCACGGTATTGATCTGGCCATCCGTGGTTGGGACACCTTCTGTCCCCACGTAGCCTGCCGCTTCTTCAAAGCAGTAGGGCGCGCTCGCTGGACAAGCCTCCATGAAACCTGCCGTGATGGCGTAGTCGTGATACATATCGCCAAAGGCTGTACCCTGAACAGCCAGCGCACCACGATAGGCATCAAGCGCGCGTTCGCCCGTGGCCACATTGGCCCAAAACGTCTCGAAGATCTCTTCACCGCCGCCGGCAAGATTTGTGCCGCCCGAACGTTCGGCCGCATAGCGAAAGAAGAGCCAGTTGTGATAGACAAGGATTGAATTTGAGGGCGCATTGCCCAGGCAGCGGTCGAAGGGCGGATAGAGATAACCGTAGTTGTCATTGGCGTCGTCGAAGACTTCATCCTCGGCATACGCGGCCGTGGACTCATACCACATGCCGATTTCGGACGGCGCCGGGTCACCGTAGCCAAACTGAATGGAGTGGGCAAACTCATGTGCCACGGTGGCGCGCATGGCAAGCAAAGGCGTGCCTGGGAAACCGGTATAGTCCTGATTCAAGACCATGCAGGAGGACAAGGCCGCGCTTTCGATTGCCGGGGTGTTGGGGTTGTCCCCCATGAAGGAAGCATAACTGCCGCCCGGCGCAGTGACGTAGCCATAAAGCCCATTGCTGAGGCCGGCTACTTGAACCGGATAGCGGTTCCACGGATTGGTCGCTCCGCAGCCGCCCACGCCGGCCGTGCATAAGGGCGGCTGGGCCCAGCCATAATCATTCACCTGAACTGAAAAGACCTTGTCCATCGCCATGGCATAATCATCGATGGTGAGGCCGCCGCCGATGGTGTCGTAATTAAAATGAAAATGATCGCTGTTAAAGCTGTTGGCGGGATCAGGGCGGTCGCAAACGGTGGCCGCCTGCGTCTGGAATAAGCTGTTCAGCTCATCCGCGGCTGCCGCCGAGACCAGGCCGTTGCTACTCTCCAAGTCTGCCATTGCACCAGTTAGTTCGGCCACGACCCCAGTACCAAACCACGGCGTGTCACTTTCAAAGCGCTCCGGCAGAGACGCCGGCTCATAGACCGCATATGCCAGGTAGAGCAGGCGCTCTTCCGCCGAGATTTCGCCGGCGGCAAAGGCCTGTTCAATCAGTTCCGGTGTTGCGGGGAGCGAGGGGGCATCGTCCAGAAGCGGCGCCGCCGCGGCGTGCATCACCAAGGCCAACGACATCACAAAGGCCAAAATTGACGCCACTGCGACACCGGCCAGGCCCCTGTACAGACGTTGCACCGCAACGTCTCCTCCTGCCGCAGCATCGCACCCATTGCTCGGCGCTCCGGGTGTTTGACATAATAATCGAATTCGCGTGGCGGCGAATCGACGGTTAGCGCACTCTCGTTGCATCACTCACTCCTTGGGTAACGGCGCATCAAGATGTCGGGAATCGACCAGCTACTGGTACAGAACGTTGGCAACAGATGCCGCAGAGCGTACAAGTAGGCCCTCAGCGACCATCAGATTTCCAGCCAAAGATAGCCATAAGGGGGCAGGGTCACGCTGTATGGTTCGTGGCCGATAAGCGGATAGCTGCTTTGGGTCAGGCGCTCACGGGGCGCACGGCCTGCAAACTCGAAGAGATTGAGCGTTTCCGTCCGCGTTTCGCCGGCCAGATTGTGCACGGCAAGCAGCACTTCATCCTCGTAGCGTCGCAGGTAGGCCAGGATTGCCGGATCGGCTGGTTCCAGGAATTCGAGCGAGCCCCGGCTGAAGACGAGCGATTCTTTGCGCGTGTGCGTCATGTGGCGCATGGTATTGAGCAGGCTGCCTTCGTAGTTTGATTGATCGGTGACATTAATTTCCGCATAGCCAAAAGCTGTGTCATCGATAAGGGGCGCATAGAGTTTCTCGGGCGCTACCTCGCTGAAGCCGGCGTTGTGGCCGCTGTGCCACTGCATGGGCGTGCGCACCCCGTTGCGATCATTGAGCCAGATGTTGTCACCCATGCCGATTTCGTCGCCGTAATAGATAATCGGCGCGCCGGGAAGCGTGAAGAGCAGGCTGTTCAATAGCTCGATCTTGCGGCGGTCATTGTCTACCAGGGGCGCCAGGCGGCGCCGAATGCCCAGGTTGAGGCGCATGCGCGCATCGGGCGCGTACTGAGACCACATCCACTGGCGCTCCTCTTCGCTCACCATCTCCAGGGTCAACTCATCGTGGTTGCGCAGGAACATGCACCACTGACAGCTGTCGGGAATGGGCGGCGTCCGGCGCATGATGTCGACTATCGAAGTGCGGTCGGCCTGCTGCAGGGCCATGTAGAGGCGCGGCATGACGGGAAAATGAAACCCCATGTGGAATTCGTCTTCGCCCGTGCCAAAATACTCGACGACCTCTTCGGGCCACTGGTTGGCCTCGGCCAGCAAGATGCGGCCAGCATAATTTTGATCGAGGTGGGCGCGTACGCGCTTGAGATAGGCATGTGTTTCGGGCAGGTTTTCGCCGTTCGTGCCCTCCCGTTCAAAGAGATAGGGCACTGCATCAGCGCGGAAGCCGTCTACGCCCAGATCCAGCCAGAAGTTCATGACGCCAAGCATGGCTTCCTGTACCTCGTGGTTGTCGAAGTTCAGATCCGGCTGCTCTTTGTAGAAGCGGTGCCAGAAATACTCACCCGTGGTCTCATCCAACGTCCAGTTGCTTGGCTCCGTGTCGAGAAAGATGATGCGCACATCCGTATACTTTTCGTCCGTCTCGCTCCAGACATAATAGTCCCGCTTGGGGTTATCTTTGCTGCTGCGGCTTTCCAAGAACCAGGGATGCTGATCGCTGGTGTGATTGAGCACCAGATCGGTGATGACGCGCAGCCCGCGCGCGTGGGCTGCGTCGAGGAAGGCCTTGAAATCTTCCAACGTGCCATAGTCGGGATGAATGTCAAAGTACTCGGCGATATCGTACCCGTCGTCTGCCAGGGGGGATGGATACATGGGCAACAGCCAGATGCAGTCGACGCCCAACGACTCAATGTAATCGAGCTTGTCAATCAGGCCGACGAAGTCGCCATGACCGTCGCCATTGCCATCCGCAAAGGCGCGCACGTACAGCTCGTAAAAGATCGCGTCTTTATACCAAAGTGAATTCTCTTGCGTCATGATTGCTCCAAATGGCAGACGGACGTGTCCGTTCCGGGCTGCACCTATCCATTTTCACTACGCACGAAGAGTGCGCCTGCGCCATTCGCCAACTCGACTGGCTCATTGGCGGCGTTGACGACCACGCCTGGCGTGGCGAGCACAGTCCGCCAGCCGTCTCCGGGCAGATTCGCCAGCGGCAGTTCGGTCGGCGTGACGGTGCGCGCCAATCCCTCGAGATTGGCAATCAGTAGCAGCTGCTCATCGCGTCCGGGTGCATGGCGCAAGCCGTAGACCAGCACGGTTCCCTGGCTAGGCGCGTCATAAACCAGTTGATCGTCAAGTCCGAAATTCTCCGTCAGCCAGTGGCGCTGGCGTCTGAAGACTCGTACTGCGTGGTTGAAATCGCTGCGCGGCCGGTCAAGCTCATCGGTGAAGCGCCAGACGTTGCAATACTCGGCCAGATCATCCATCCAGGCGCGCGCCAGCATCTTCAGCGACGCCTCGGTAATCGAAAGGCCGCTGAGCGGCGGCTCCACTGCGTTGAGCATGGCAACGATGCTGCCCAGATCATCGTCCGTCGCCTGCACGACGTGGCTGAGCACACCCATGAAGCGTTTCAACCCATCGAGGCTATAGAAACCGAGCGCCTTGAGGCGCCGCAAGCTGTCTTCCCGCGCAAACTCGGCCTCGGAGACGGCCCAGTCGAGGAAGTGGGCCTCGTCGGCAACGATTTTGACGCTGTACTGGTCGTCGGTGTTGCGCACAAAGCTCCACGGCGCATGCAGCGACGCCGGCAAGAAATCCAGTGGGATGCCGGGCAACATCGCATAGGTGAGGAGCCATACGGCAGGGTTGTCAAAGCCGTTGTGAAAAATTTCGGGCAGTGAAGCGCCAAGACGATGATTGATCGCAAACGTCGGCTCGAGCTGACTGGCCCGGCGCAGCGTATCCTGGTTGGCCGAGCCCGTCACCCACTGACTGCCACCGTGCGCGATTTCTTCTACGCGCCACCAGCGATCCAACCAGTAGGTTTGGCGATAGGGAACCTCGCCCGCCAGCGAGAGTGGCCCCAGCTGCCAGACGGTTGCATCGGCTGGCTCGTGCGACCGGTAGCTGGAGGCCAATGGTTCATGGTCTACAGGCCAGGGGCGGCCATCCTCGAAAACCATCCAGGGTCGGTAGCGGATGCCGGCCACGCTCTGCTCGACTTGATTCAGACGCGCAAGCAGCTCGCGATCAACCGACCCATCTGCTCCGTCGGGGTCACGCAGTTGGATCTCTTGCGCCTCATCAATGCGGATACCATCGGCGCCATAGCGTAGCTTGCGCCGCACAATTTCTGTCAAGAGCGCGCGTACGAATGGTTCGCCCACGTTAAGGCTTTGGCCGTAACGGCTGGCGCCGGCAAAGCAGCGGGGATCGAGCAGCAGGAGCGCTTGATTGTCCAGATGCCCCAACGCCAAATCAAGCGTGACGTGGATCGGCCCGCCGGCGAAGTTGTGGAGCGTCACGATGAGGTCGAGTAACTCATCAGGCCGCTTGCTCTCCAACAGCACCGGATTGATGGCGCTGGCCCCCATGAGGATCGCATCGTAGCCCCAATTGGTCATGTCAGGCCGCTGTAGGTTGAAGGTCACCATGTCTGAATCGGGGTGGTCTTCGACGATCTGCCAGAAGCCGGGGCCGCCTTCATATTCGATGCCCGGCTCAATCGGCGTCAGTTGAATGCCGTCATAGCCGACAAAGTGCTGTTCGGCTGTTGAGAGGGGGGCATTCTCGCTGATCTTGGCGCTGATCTCGCCATAGATTCGCCGCAAGCCGGCGAGTGTTCCCTCGGGCGAAGCGGTGCCCGGATGGATCTGCAGTACGTTCACCGGGGGCGTTACGCGCTGCGTGCCGTCCAGGTCCGGTGCGGTGGATAGCGCCTGGAAGTGATTGGTGTCGCCACGCGTCGCCAGCATGCCTTCAATATCATAGAGCTCGGCTGGTGCAAACGCGCCAAAGGGCAGCGAATCCGCCAGCAGGTCGCGGACAATGGCCGGCTCTTCACGTTCGTCGGCCGATTCTAGCTGCCGGCGCGTCCAATAGAAATCGCCGATCGTGTCTCGCCTGCCTAACCGGGCGTCCGCCACTGCCGCCCAAAGAAAGTCGCCACAGCGTGTCAGAGGCAGGCGTATGCGGTGAAAGCGAATATTCTGGCGATCGAGGGCAAAGTCGATTGTGTCGGCCGGGCGTAATAGCTCCAACCAGACAGCGACTTCTTCCCGGTCATCATTCTCCGGCAGCCAGAAGCCAAACTCTGTCACGCCGCCGTTGCTGTGCGCACCGAGTCGCGTCACGAGCCGCTGGGCGGCTTCAAATGGAGTTTCTGCTTCATCCAATTGGCGGCGACACCAGTTGGTGAGCTCATCAGTTCGGTCGTCAAGCAGAGTTGGTAGGAGTGGTTCACTAGTCATGCGTGTCACCTGATTCTTCATTGATGCATCAATTGCTTCGCTACCATTGTGCTGCAAAGTCGACGGGTGTGCAACCGTTTCAGCGTCGCGATTTCACCGGCGTGCCGGGCGCCTACTCTGATTAGCTCACATCTTTCGCCGGTTGGTGACAGATTCCAACGTCATCGCCATGTCACGCCAAACGAACATCGGTGGACGAATCTGTCGATTCATCATTCTTCCTTCTCGAACGATTTCTACCGAATCAATAGCGTTTATATAGTTTTTGCATAGCATTTGTATGGTAAATTGGGCGAAGGCATACGTTTTGACGACTTTCTCTCTGTTAAGGTTACGCCGTACCTGCCCTGCAAGTACTCACTAAATCACTGCAAACTGCAAAATCATTTCATGGAGGTAATATGTTTGCTACCATTCGTCCATCTAGATGGACTCGAGTCTTTTTGACGCTTATGCTGCCTGCACTGGCTGTCGTCTTTCTCCCCGGGATGCTACGCGCCCAGGCTGAGGATATGACTGCCACGGCGAACGTTGCCCACTTTGCACCCTTTGGTGCCGATGTGGATGGCACGAGTGTCACGGTCAGAGTAAATGGTGCTGATGCAATCACCGACTTCAAATTTGGTGACGTAATCGAGGATGTCGAACTTCCTGCCGGTGAAGAGCTCTTGATTGAGGTTCTGCCGACGGGAACGGAGACCGTGGCGATCTCAGCGACGGTTGAGCTTGATCCAGATGGCGCTTACACGGTGGCAGCCATTGGCGGCGCCAACGACTGGGAGCTGGCTTTGTTGCCCCTGGCCGATGAGACCATGGCAGCGGAATCGGGCGCGCTGGTGCGCATCGGCCACCTGGCTCCCTTCGCTGACGCCAACACACCCGACAGCACGGCTGTGGACATCTGCAGCGATGGCGCCGTACTCCTGCCTAACGTGGAATATCCGCAAGTGACCGATTACCTGCCGCTGCCTGCAGGAGAGTATGATAATCTGCAAATTGCTCTGGCCGGCACCGATTGTGCGACGGTGGCCTTGAGTCTGCCCCCGGTCGAGCTCAAAGAGGGTGGTATTGTTAGCGTCTTTGCCATCGGCCTGCTGCCGGATGATGCGAACTTCCCGCTGAGTGTGAGTATCGACGAAACTCCGCCAACCCCGGCCACGGCCAATGTCGCCCACTTTGCACCCTTTGGTGCCGATGTGGACAGCACGAGTGTCACGGTCAGAGTAAATGGCGCTGATGCGATCACCGACTTCAAATTTGGTGACGTCATCGAGGATGTCGAACTTCCTGCCAGTGAAGAGCTCTTGATTGAGGTTCTGCCGACGGGAACCGAGACCGTGGCGATCTCAGCAACGGTCGAACTCGATCCGGCCGGCGCCTACACGGTGGCGGCCATCGGTGGCGCCAACGACTGGGAGCTAGCTTTGTTGCCCCTGGCCGACGAGACTATGGCAGCGGAGTCGGGCGCACTGGTGCGCATCGGTCATCTGGCCCCCTTCGCTGACGCCAACACACCCGACAGCACGGCTGTGGACATCTGCAGCGATGGCGCCGTACTCCTGCCTAACGTGGAATATCCGCAAGTGACCGATTACCTGCCGCTGCCTGCAGGAGAGTATGGTAATCTGCAAATTGCTCTGGCCGGCACCGATTGTGAGACCGTGGCCTTGAGTCTGCCCGCGGTTGAGCTCATGGATGGCGACATTGGCAGCGTCTTTGCCATCGGTCTGCTGCCGGATGATGCGAACTTCCCACTTGACGTGTGGACCGATCTTCCGCTGGCTCCTGCTACGGTAAATGTAGCCCACTTTGCGCCCTTTGGCTCGGATGTGGACAGCACGAGCGTCACGGTCAGAGTAAATGGCGCTGATGCAATCACCGACTTTAAGTTTGGTGATGTAATAAAGGATGTCGAACTTCCTGCTGGTGAGGAGCTCTTGCTCGAAGTTCTGCCGACGGGAACGGAGACCGTGGCGATCTCAGCGACGGTGGAACTCGATCCGGCTGGCGCCTACACGGTAGCAGCCATCGGTGGAGCCAACGACTGGGAGCTGGCGCTGCTGCCCCTGGTCGACGAGACCGTGCCAGCGGAGTCGGGCGCACTGGTGCGCATTGGTCACCTGGCCCCCTTCGCTGACGCCAACACGCCCGGCAGCACCGCAGTTGACATCTGCACGGACGCTGGTTCGGCCATCCTGGAAGACGTTGAGTATCCCCAGGTGACTGGCTATCTGGAACTGCCGGCTGGCGGTTACGACCTGCTGATTGCGTTGGCCGGCACCAACTGTGAGACGGTTGCGCTGGACCTGCCGCCGGTGACGCTGCTGGATGGCAACATCGTCGACGTCTTTGCTATCGGTTTGCTGCCCGACGATGAGAACTTCCCGCTGAGCGCTTACGTTGACGGATTGAGTTCGTTCATCTATTTCCCCTTTGTTGCTGCGGAATAGTCGTCAACAAGACGTAACGCTCTGAGTGAAAAACGGGCGGATGGAGGTGACCTTCACCTCCATCCGCCCGTTTAGTTTTGCAGGGTGAGCGCGTCGCAGACTCAGGCGGCGCTTTCCAACCGCCGCCCTATTGCTCGGCTGCGCTCAGCTAGTACATTGCGGGATAAGTAAGCCGGTGGTTGGGCAGGGTACGCTACCCGCGAAAGCTTCAATTACCGGACAGATCCAGAGGTTGGCGATCTCGTCCGGCGGGTAGCCGGACCTGCCAATCCATAGACACAGTTGCGCCATCGTGTACCAGCCCGCTTGAGCGGGCGTTGCTCTGTAGCCCCGTGGCTTTAGCCCGGGGCGGCGTCCGGTGACCTGACTGTTCGGGATGCCCGTCCCCCGCCCCGGGCTAAAGCCACGAGGCTATGGAACAGCACCCCGTAAACGGGGTTTGAGTACAATGAACTATCGGCTAACTGTAGCCGCCTTGTACTAGTCGCCACCGGATGAATCCGGCGTCTGCCACGGGAAACGGGCTCAAGCCCGTTGGTCAAGTGACTTGTGGTAGAGGTAAGACCCGGCGGAGAGGGGCGCGGTGTCGCCGTCGGGGTGACGGAGCAGAATGAGGCAGAGCCTGCCCCCAGCGTGAAACATACCTCCTTCATTCCCTTGGTTGACACCCACTAATGCCATTGTTATAGTGGCTTCAGATGCAAAAAATTCGACCGCCTTTCGCCATCCCCAAGGAATCGTTGCCCATGCGCAGACAGCTGCTTCTTCTCATGTTTGCTCTCTTCTGGGCCGTGTTGATCGTCTTCACAACTGGCGACGCGACTGCCTCTGCTGCACCGCTCACCCAAACCCCTTGCGACAATGGCCGCACCGAGCATGCGCAGGGCGTGCTCCAGGACGGTCTCTACACCGTCGTTCGGGGCGACACGGTCTATTCCGTTTCCCGGCGTTTCTGCGTCTCCGAGTGGGATCTGCGTCAGGCAAACCATATGCGCCATTCCAGCCGCCTCTACGCCGGCACGAAGATTATTATTCCACAAGATGACTCTGGTGGCGGAGACCATTCTGGTGATGGATCTTGCACCGGCGATACGACCATCTCGATCAGCTCGCCCGTCCCCAACGCAGACGTTGGGACCACCTTCCAGGTGAGCGGTCAGGCTACCGTGCGGCGCAATAGTCTGGTGGTCGTGCGCGCATTTGATGCAAATGGCCGGCAGCTGGATCAGCGTGATACCTATCTGAACTGGACGGGTCGGAATGGCAACTGTTTGGGGACCTTTGCGGTCACGTTAGCCGTGCGGAGTGTTGCATCGGGAACGGAAGGGTACATCGTGGCGACGGTGGCGGGCGTGACGTCCGAGCGCGTACCGGTCATCTATGGTCAAGGCTCCTGCCCATTCTTGACGATCGCTGCGCCCCGGGCCAATGAGCGATTGGCGACCACCTTTGCCGTCAATGGTCAAGGCTGTCTGACTGTTGCGTCGCCCAGGGTAGAGGTGCGTGCGGTTAACGCGGCCGGAACGACGCTGGCCACGGAGACTGTGTCGCTTCAGAATGGCCAATATAGCGCCAACTTGACGGTCGACCCCGGTTTTGAGCAGGCCGGTCGCATCATCGTCACGGGCATAGGAACCACCGTCCGTCAGGAGGTGGCGGTGGTACTTACCACTAGCGACGGAGGCAGCGGAACTGTAGGAAGCTACACCGACTATACGGGTCTCACTTGTTCGATCTTTCTAACCGGCAACGAGCCCGTCTATCCATATCCGAATGCCCAGGCCTTTGGCTCACCTTTTGGCAATGGGCCCCGTCGTGGCCTGGCGCGTGTTGACCTGGCCAATGTACGCTGGTATCTGATTGAACTATCCTCTGAACAGGTCTACTGGGTACGCGCATCCGACCTGCAAAGTGCACCCACCAATTGTCCCTAGCCGACATCTGTCAATCGGCAATCAGCAGATGATCACTTTCTAATTCCTTGCGCATCGAGCCACGGGTCGAAGGTTTCCGGCTGCACCGCGCCCATCACGCGCAGGGCAATCGTTCCGTCTGGCGCGATGACGTATGTCTGGGGCAGGCTGCGGGCGTTGTAGGCGATGCTCAAGACCTGGTCCGCGCCCATGAGAATCGGGAAGGTGATGTCGTGCTCGCTGACAAAACTGCCTACCTGTTCCTCGCTCTCGCCCATATTGACGCCCAGCACGTGGGTGTTGCGCGTCTCTGCGATTTCTTGCAGATAGGGCATCTCGCGTACGCATGGTGGACACCAGGTGGCCCAGAAGTTGACCAGAACCCAATCGCCCTGGAGGTCACTCAACGTGACCGACTCGCCGTCCAGCGTGGTGAGCGTGAAGTCGTAGGCAGGTTCGCGTGTTGGCTCTGGGATGGAGGCAGACGAGGGTCTTGACAGCGTCACGGCGTCAGGTACAACGGTTGCTCGGCAACCTGCCAATACGACTGCGACGACCAGCGCGCCAAGTACGATCATGCGGATGAAGGCAGATCCAAAGATTGCGCCATTCATTGTGGATCGCATCTCCTACATCTTGGCAGAATTGGCAATGACTATTGGCTCCGAACCCATTTTCTGTGGATCTGGCCGCGTTGCGGAAACTGAGCGACGACCCCGGGTACGGGAAGTGATGAAACTCTGCATCCCGATAAAGGCCAATGTCAAGAGTCCGACGGCGATCTTCGTCCACCAGGAGTTCAGCGTGCCTTGGAACATGATGATGGTCTGAATCAAGCCCTGAATCAGCACACCGAATACTGTGCCGATCACATAGCCGACGCCGCCCGTAAGCATGGTGCCGCCGATGACAACTGACGCAATGGCGTCCAATTCCAGGCCATTCGTATAGAGTCCATAGCCAGACAGCATATAGATGCTAAAAACAAACCCAGCCAGCGCGGAGCAGAAGCCATTAAGCGTATAGACCAATATTTTCGTGCGCGCAACGGGTAGACCCATGAGGATGGCGGACTGCTCATTGCCGCCGATCGCATAGATTGTGCGGCCAAAGCGTGTGAAATGAGCAAGATAGAGCGCTACGATCAGTACGATCAAGGCAATGACGACGTTGACGGAAATGAACGAGTTCCCGATGGGGATACGGTACAGAGCCAGCGCGCGATAGAATGGATTGGAGATTGTAATGGCATCCGTGCTAATGACGAAGCACAATCCCCGCGCAAAGAACATCCCGGCTAAGGTAACGATGAATGGCTGCACTTTGAAGTAGTGAATGATCGCACCCATAATCGTGCCCATCGTAATCCCAAAGAGGAGAATGGTTGGAATGACGATTGCAGGGTTTAGGCCGAGTTCTTCAAGCATATATGCAGAAAAAACGGTCGTGAATGCAATGACCGCGCCAACTGACAGATCGATTCCGCCTGAAATGATAACGAACGTCATGCCGATTGACGTGATCATCAGAAACGCATTGTCAATCCACAGGTTGAAAAATACCTGGGGCGATGAGAAGCCGCGGTATTGAACGATGCCGAAGAGATAGAGGCCACAGAAGAGCGTTATGGTGATAAGAAGTGGCCAATACTTTGGGTCGAGTCGGAACTTGCGCGTCATGCCTGCACCTTCCCTCTCCGGGCAAGCTTGTCAAATCCGTTCTTTACAGGGTCGGAATAAAGGAGGACGACAAACAGAACGACGATTGCCTTGACGACCAGGACGACCTCCGGTGGGACGCCAAAGGCATAAATGGTCGTCGTTACGGTCTGAATGAGGAGCGCACCCAGCACGGATCCTGCCAGAGAGAAGCGTCCGCCGGACATGAGTGTGCCGCCGATCACGACTGCAAGAATCGCGTCCAGCTCCATAAAGAGACCTACATAGTTGGCATCGGCGCTCTTGACATTCGAACTAATGATGAGGCCGGCGATTCCAGCGCAGAATGAACAGAAGACATAGGCGAATAGCTTGACATTCTTTTCATTAATGCCACTGTAAAAACTGGCCCGGGAATTGACGCCGACCGACTCGATAAACAAGCCGAGGGCGGTACGGCGTGTAATGAGCCATGCGGATAGAAAGACCCCCGCAACAATGAATAGCGTAAACGGCAATCCAAGTAGATAACCGGCGCCGAAGTAGAAGAAGGGTGCAAAATAGACGGTGATGATCTGGCCATCCGTTATCAGCTGGGCAATCCCTCGTCCGGCGACCATCAGAACCAACGTCGCCACCATTGGCTGAATGTTTGCGTAGGCAACAAGGAATCCGTTCCACAAACCACAGAGCACGGCGATTCCCAGCGTTATGAAAACGACGAGAAACATTGGCGTTGCTGATACATCGGTGACGTTGCCGACCAATGTCGTCGCAACCGCAGCACAGATTGCCGCCACGGCGCCAACGGACAAATCAACCCCCGCGGTCGCAATAACGGGCGTCATCCCAATTGCCATCAACATGAGCGGCGCGCCGCGGTTGACGACGTCGACCAGGCTGCCGAAGAGGTGACCGTTCTTGATCTCCAGTCGGAAGAAATTTGGCGTAAACATCAGATTGAATAGCATCATCAGGCCCAATGCAATCAAGGCCCAGAACATGCTGCTGTTGCGTATCCGTTCCCAGGTGTCAGACTTGGCGTTCATGGCACGTCTCCTGCAATCGTGTGCATGATTGTGCGCTCGTTCATTTGTTCTTCTGTCAACTCGGCAATGATGGCGCCGTCCCTCAGCACAAGAATCCGGTGAGAGGTGCGTACGACCTCGTCCAATTCTGATGAGATAAAGATACAGGCCTTGCCGTCTGCGGCAAGCGTAAGTACGAGTTTTTGAATCTCGGCTTTGGCGCCGACATCAATCCCGCGTGTCGGCTCGTCTAGAATTAGAATCTCCGGCTCTGTGGCAAGCCAGCGCGCGAGTATTACCTTCTGCTGATTGCCGCCACTCAAATTTTCGACAAGTTGCTCGGCCGTCTGCGTGCTGATGTTGAGCAGGTCGATATATTTGTCGGCGATTTCTCGCTGCTGCGCCGGGTCAATATACTTCAGCCAGCCTCGACTCGCCTGCAGCGCCAGGATGATATTTTCGCGCACGGTCAAATCACCAAAAATGCCGTCCAGCTTGCGGTCTTCAGGACAATAGGCCATGCCATGGTGAATCGAGTTCAGCGGCGAGTGCTGGTTGACAGGAGTGCCTTCCACCACAAGCATGCCTGAAGTCGGTTTGTCTATCCCAAAGACCAGGTCTGCTGTTTCAGTGCGACCGGATCCGAGCAGACCTGCCAGGCCAATGACCTCTCCTTCATGCAGGTCGAGGTCAAATGGGGCAATTGCGCCGGCGAGACCTAAGTCTTTCGTTTGCAGGACAACGCGCCGCTCGTTTGCGTTCGCCTGTGATGCTTTGTATTGACTCATCGCACGCAGTTCGGTTAGATCGCGACCGATCATGCGCGCAACCAATTCAACCCGCGGCAGCGTATCCGTTTGGTATGTGCCGACGAGTTTTCCATTGCGCAAGACCGTGATGCGGTCTGAGATTTCATACACTTGATCCAGAAAATGCGTGATGAAGATAATGCCCATGCCCTCTTGCTTGAGCTTACGCATGACTGCAAACAGATTGTCCGTTTCACGGGCCGTCAAGCTGGAGGTAGGTTCATCCAGGATCAATACTTTTGCGGAGATTTCCAAGGCTCGAGCGATGGCTACCATCTGCTGAATTGCGACCGGATAGACGTCCAGGGTTTCGCGGACATCAATGTCAACATCCAAATACCTGAGCATTTCTGCGGCTTTTGAATTGAGGCGTGACCAGTCAATGCCGCCAATGCGCCGTGGTTCGCGGCCAAGCAGGACATTCTCAGCAACGGAAAGATTGGGGCAGAGGTTGACTTCTTGGTAAACCGTGCTGATGCCGACCATCTGTGCCTGACGCGGGGACCTGACGGCCAGGGTCTTGCCATCCAGCTCAATCGAGCCCCCATCGGGCTTTTCGACTCCGGTCAGTACCTTTATCAGGGTGGATTTGCCGGCCCCATTTTCGCCAAGCAAGGCGTGAATTTCACCGACATTGAGGGAGAAATCTACATGATCAAGGGCCTGCACACCGGGGAACGATTTGCTGATGTCTGTCATCGTCAAGATCGTAGAAACGTCAGTCATGCTTGTGTCGCTTTCGTTCCCTGATTGTCAGCCCGGCCGTCCACAAACGGCCGGGCTGATGTGACGAATGACCAAGAGGCCCTAGTACTGGCGTTCAGGCAGCAAGGCTGCAGCTTGGTCGGGATAGAAAACGCCTTCTTCGGAGGGGACCCATTTCGGGACTTCCTCACCGTTGACAACTTGAAGCGCAAGTTCGAAGAATTGTGGTCCAAGGAGCGGATTGCATTCGACCGTACAATTCAACTTGCCTTCAATCATTGCTTCGAAAGCGCCGCGTACGGCGTCGACGGAAACAATGGTGATATCCTCACCTGGCTTCAGGCCATATTCCTCAATCGCCTGGATCGCACCGATGGCCATGTCATCGTTGTGGGCATAGAGGGCATCGATTTCTTCACCGTACGTCTTCAGGAAGGCTTCCATCACTTCCTTCCCCTTGGCACGGGTAAAGTCGCCGGACTGCGAAGCGATGATTTCCATTTCTGGATACGCTTCGATGGCCTCGCGGAACCCTGCGTAGCGATCGTTCGCCGGCGCTGAGCCTACCGTGCCGACCAGTTCAACGATTTTGCCGCTGCCGTCGATGAGTTCTGCCATGGCATCGCCCGCTCGGCGTCCCTCTTCTACGAAATCAGAACCGAGATATGTCGCATAGAGATCTTCGGGAACAGCAGCGCGTCGATCTACCAGGATCAGCGGGATACCTGCGTCCTGGGCTTCCTGGAAAACCGTCTCCCAGCCTGTCTCAACGACCGGCGAAACGCCGATCACATCAACCTGTTGGGCGATGAAGGACCGGATCGCCTTGATTTGATTCTCCTGCTTCTGCTGCGCGTCGGAGAACTTGAGCTCGACATTTAGGCGTTCAGCTTCCTCCTTGATGGATTTTGTATTGGCCGTGCGCCACTCGCTTTCCGCGCCAATCTGGGCATAGCCGACGACAAGATCTTCGTACGTCAACTCACTGCCGGCGGCGGCGTCCTCTGCGGGCGCTGACGCCTCAGGCGCAGGCGCGACACAGCCCGCTGCGATCAGCCCCAAGATGAGTAGTGCACTGAGTAACCAAACCTTCGCTAGCTTGTTCACTGCGCTTTCTCCTTCCTTGATTGTGGATCCAACAACTGAGAAAATGGTGCGATTCTTGCTGGGCGCTGAAATGGGATGGGGGGACAGTCCGACTACAGGGCGGAAGCCAAACAGCAACGTCGCAATGGATTGGGCCGACCGTATGCTGACGAGCGTCGTGGTAAGCCAAAGGTGTTGTGCCAGGGGAACGGTCGTCGTGTGACCATCATCCCACCAAAGCACGGCGTTCACAATGGAAATATTTCGGACCGAAGTGAGCTTTTTTGGGGCTGCCAGGCCCGTCCGCTGGAGAAGTTAAAATTCTTACGCAAATAGTTCGGTTTTCATGGTCTCACTGATTGCGGTGACCCCCGACTCCGGGACACGGCGCGGCAGGCGAGCGCGCATACGGGTTCCAGTCGCATGACTGCTCTCCAGCGTCAGTCCATATTCGCTGCCGTAGTAGAGCTTGAGGCGACTGTTGACATTGCGGATGCCAAAGCCGGCGTCGCTGATGGGCCTGATCTCGGTCATCTTCGCCAGTTCGCGCTGAAGCATAGTCAATCGTGCTGTCTCAATTCCGATGCCGTCATCTTCTATCTCAAAGAGTATCATGTCATCGTCCAGTGCCAGCCCGCGTACCGTGATTGTGCCGCCGCCACGCTTGTTCTTGATGCCGTGATAGAGTGCGTTTTCCACCAGCGGCTGCAATACAAATTTGAGCATAGACTGATCCAACAGCGCCTCATCGACGTCAATTTCGTAGTCCAAAATATCCCGATAGCGCATGGACTGGATGGCTAGATAGCTCTTGACGTGTTCGATTTCATCGGCGATCGAAATCCACTCTTGGCCGCGGCTCAGACTGACCCGAAAGAAAGTTGACAGGGCACGTACCAACTGCACGACCTGCTCCTTCTGGTTGCCTTCAGCTTTCCAAATGATCGTGTCCAGCGTGTTGTATAAAAAGTGAGGATTGATCTGTGCTTGGAGAATTTTGAACTCATACTTTCTGAGATTCTCCTGCTCCTGCAGTTTGAATGCCAATAACTCCTGAACTTTGCCGACCATAATATTAAAACTGCGACCCAACTCGGTGATTTCGTCGGCATTGCCGCCCGTAACCAATCCCTCCAGATCGCGCTCGGCGATGGTCGTGGTCACATCATGGAGGCGCTTGATGGGTAGATAGATGCTGCGCGAGATCAACCAGGCGGCGACGACGGCGAAGACCAGCGCGAGGGCTGTTGCTGCCATGCTGAAGATAGCCCAGCGGGTGAGGTTACGCTGCATTTCCCAATACTTCTGTTCCGAACGATTGACCTCGAAGAGCATATACTCCTGTACTAAATCTTCGACCAGTTCGGATACGCCGCGAATGTTTTCGAGTACAGCCTCGTTTTCGGCAACGATTGCCCCGCGGGCCGTTTGCTCACCCATCAAGTCGACATAATGTGTGAGCGTGTCGAGCGTGCGCAGGATCACCGCTAGCTTGATCGCGCCCTTCTCAGAATCGGTCGCTTCCATCATCTGGGTAAGCGTCGTTCGTACTTCGCCCAGTACCTCGTACTGGTTCCCCTGCTCAAACGCGGTCTTGCCGGCCACGATATCCCACATCGTCGTGTCAATGGTTGGTTTGATGAAGCCGTTGAGGCTATTGGCCGTTGTGATATTGGTGATAATTTCGTCATACTGATGCTTATACTGAAGGCCGCGCACGACAAAGATCACATTGGCCGAGCCCATCACGGCGATCACGGCCACAAGCGCTAGTAAAATCTTGGTGCGGATTGACAAGCGCCAACGACCCAAAAAGCGATCAGCGCTGCCCGTGATTTCGGGTATGGTTTCGTCGAGCATGGTTTCACTAGATAGGGGCGAACCTAGAGCTTGAGACATAGATCACCTTCCGTTGCGAAAATCGCGCGGCGTGCTGCCCGTCTCGCGTTTGAAGACGGTACTGAAGTAGTGCGGATCGAGGTAGCCAACTGCGTTTGCGATTTCATAGTTGCGCAGGCTGCTGCCGCGCAGCAGCTCTTTGGCGTGGCGGATGCGTACTGCCGTAAGATATTCCCTAAAGGATGCGCCATTTTCTCGACTGAAGAGGGCACTGAAGTGACTGGGACTCAAATGAACGTGGGCAGCGACATCGCCCAGTGAGATCTCGGGCGAAGCGTACTGTGCATCAATGAACGCTCGGGCTTCCTGAATGAGGATCGTCTGGTGATGGTCCACCGTCTGATTGCGAAACTCGATTGTGGCGGCGATGACGTGACGAATCTGCGTTTCGAAACGCGCGTATCCATCGGTTTTGGCCGCCAGTGCGGTGAAGTTGCTTAACTCGGGGAATAGCGCTGAGAGTTCGCCGCCCCAATCTTCGATCAGTCGACCGGCCGTCAGGTAGATGTCCAGCAACAGATAGTTGCGAACCAGCGGCGAGCGCTCGACCGCTGGTTGCCAGGGCGCGATCTGTTCGTGCAAAAAGGTATCGATGCTCTGGCTCGCCCCGGCGGCAAGAAAGGCCTCCACTGCATTCTGGTCCGGCAGTGGCAGCGGCTCAGCCAGGCTGAACGGCGCCGCACCGTCGGATTGGCCCGCGGCCGTGCTGGCGGCCAGCAGTGAATCGGGTAGCTCACCCAGCCGCATTGCGTCAGTCCCATTACCAATCGTTAGTTTCCACGAGGCATGGAGAGCATGCGCCGCCTGTAGCCCCTGGGTCAACGCATCGCTGGCGCGTCCGACTTCCTCGGCGCTCGCGCCCTGAACGATGAAAATGATCTCCTGCCGATCCTTGCGGCAAACCAGAACATTAGCCTGGGCCGCAGCAACGTCCGTCAGGACGCGCTCGGCCGTTTGCAAGGAGGCAAAGTCCGGCTCAAATGCGAGCGGTTCGCACCGCGTCAGCACAATACGATAGCACGGCGCCAGCAGGTCCAGGCCGAACTGTCGGCTTCGTTCGATCGCGTCGACCGTGTCAAATTTGCCCAAGACCAGCTCGAGCAGGAAGTGCTCTTGGAGCAGGGGGCGGCTGGCAATCAACTGTTGCTCCAATTGCTGGCGCCGTTGCGCATCGGCCCGTTCCTGGTCCAGTTGCTGGCGGATCCGCTGCAGCGCCTGCATGACGTCCTGCGCGCTGATCGGCTTGAGCAGATATTCGGTCACGCCGAGGGTGATGGCCTCTTGCGCATAGCTGAACTCATCGTAGCCGCTGACGATGATCACTTTGGTCTGGGGCAACCGCTCGCGCACCAACCGGCAGAGCTGGAGTCCGTCCATGAAGGGCATGCGGATATCGGTGATCAACAGATCGGGCTTGAGTTGCTCGAGTTGGGGCAGGGCCAGTTCACCGTCGGCTGCCTCGCCACAAAGCTCGAATCCGCATGCACCCCAGCCTACATTGGCGCGCATGCCCTCGCGGGCGACGATCTCATCTTCAACCAGGAAGACCGAATAGGACATTGGCATACCTCCACTGCTGTAAGCGGTTGGTGGTGGTGCGGGAGCGGGTATTGGCGGCACGCACAAGCTTCCCTCCATGTACACAGTATAGCTTGATTGCCACTTCATCTCAATCGGAATGGCGGGCGGGGGCCATTTCACCCGGGGGCGGGATGTGCTAACGTTCACCTCACCCTTCTCCGCCACCTCGACGGTGACTTCACGTCCCTCCCCGCTCGGGGCGAGTCCAGGGTGAGGCCACTCCTGCCTCCAGCGTGAAATGCCCCCGTTAAGCAACTTGGCACGCCGCAAGGGCCCGGAACCGATTCACACCTGCAGCCTGGTTAAGAATTGCGTAAGATTTGTCTCAGATTCTTGTCATGCGCTTCCTGTATAAATAGAGGCGCGGCCTCCCTGTGATCAGGTCGTGCTCAAATCAATCGCATTTGGAAAGGAACTGCATTGCTCATGCGCATGCCACAAATAACAATCCTGCTAGTCGTCATGCTATCTCTCCTGGCCGCGTGCGGCGCGCCTTCGACAGTCGCGCCCGCTGAACCGGTCGCTGAAGCGCCTGCAACGGAACTGGCTGAAGATGGTGAGGCGATGGCTGAGGAAGAGACCGAAGAGGCCATGGCGGAAGAGGTCATGACGGAAGAAGGGGTGGCTGAGACAGACTCGGCAGCCGCAGATATGGTCGAAGATGATATGGCCGAAGAAGATGGGGCCGCTATGGAAGACGCTACGGCCGAGGTCATGGAAGAAGCGACGGAAGAAATGACTGAGGATGCAATGACCTCAGAGTCCGTTGAACGACCGGCCTGGCAGCAGATTCAGCTGACCAACGCGCGTACGGGTGAGCCATTCACGCTGGCCGATTATGCCGGTAAGACGGTCTTCGTGGAGCCCTTTGCGACCTGGTGCTCCAACTGCCGCCGGCAGCTGGGCAACGTCACACAGGCGCAGGCGCAACTCGGCGAGGACGTGGTTTTCGTCGCACTAAGCGTGGAAGCCAACATTGGCGACGACGTGCTGGCGCGCTACGCCGACAACGAGGGCTTTGACATGGTTTTTGCCGCAATGCCGCCCGAGATGCTGCAGGAACTGGCTGCGATCTTTGGCCAAACCGTCTCCAATCCGCCGGCTACGCCCCACTTTATCATCCGCGGCGACGGCTCCGTCACTGATCTGGTAACGGGCATCGAGAGCGCTGACTCGATCGTGAGCCAGATTCTGGCCGAGCAGGGCTAAGCGGGGGCGGAGCGGGTGAGCAAACGCCTGCCGCCCCGTTTCACCCGCTCCGTACCTCAAATCAGATTGCGAGATTTTTCATGAATGAACTGTTTCAGGCCTTTCTGCTCGGCAACACGGCCATCTTGACCAACGTCTGCATTCTGCCGCTCTATCCGGGCCTGATTGCCTTCTTGGCGGGCAATGCCAACAACGAACGCAGCCAGGCTGCCGCGCCCTACCTGGGCGGGTTGGTCCTGGCCGGTGTGCTGACGCTGATGGTGGCGGTCGGCTGGCTGCTCTACGTGTTGCAGGCCTCCTTTAGCGGCATTTTGCCCTGGGTGCTGCCGGTCATCTACATTGTCGTCGCAGCATTAGGTATCCTGATGCTGACGGGGCGCAATCCCTTCAACCGCCTGGCCACGACCCAGGTCCCAGTTATGCAGAATCCCTATATGGGCGCTTACGTCTACGGCTTGCTCCTTGGTCCCATGACCCTGCCCTGCGCCGGCCCCATCGTTCTGAGCGCGTTTCTGCTTGGCTCGGGCAGCGCCACGCAGCTGGCAAGCAGCATGGCCTATTTCCTGGCCTTCGGATTGGGCTTTGGCTGGCCGCTGGTCGTGTTGCCCCTTTTGGCCCGGCCATTCCAGCAGAACTTTACCGGCTGGATGACGCGCAACTACCGGGCGCTCACCGCAGTGTCCGGCGCGCTGCTGCTGGCCATCGGCATCTTTGGCTTTGCTACGGAAGTCGTGCCCAACCTCCTGTAGTGGGTTGAACAGACCTTTTTAACAAAAAAACCGGATGGACCATCTATCGGCCCATCCGGTTTTGTCATTTTATGTCGCAGCAGAGGCGTTACATTGCCACCTCTCGAAGACATTGCATTCCAACAACCCTACACCTTGCCCGCCACGATCTCGGCAATTTCATCCGGGTGACGGGCGACGTCGGCGCCGGCGGCCTTGAGCGCCTCCATCTTCTCTGCCGCTGTGCCTTCCCCGCCGGAAATGATGGCCCCGGCATGGCCCATGCGCCGTCCAGGCGGCGCGGTCTGACCGGCAATGAAGGCCGTGACCGGCTTGCTCATGCGATTGGCAATGAACTCGGCCGCCTTCTGCTCGTCGGTGCCGCCGATCTCGCCGATGAGCACGACCTGCTCGGTGGCGGGGTCATCCTCAAATAGTTGCAGGACATCCAAGAAGGTTGTTCCAATGATCGGGTCGCCGCCGATCCCCACTGCCGTGCTCTGGCCGATGCCCCGGTTGGTCAGGGCATAGACGACTTCGTAGGTCAGCGTGCCGGAGCGTGAGACCAGCCCCACATTGCCCGGCGTGTGGATATGACCGGGCATGATGCCCACCTTGGCCTCGCCCGGCGTAATGAGACCGGGGCAGTTGGGGCCGATCAGCCGCGTGCCCAGGGTGTCGAGGTAGGCGCGCACCTGGACCATGTCCAGCGCGGGCACGCCCTCCGTGATGCAGATCACGAGTTCAACGCCGGCGTCGGCCGCTTCAATGATGGCGTCGGGCGCAAAGCGGGCCGGCACGTAGATGATGCTGGTATTGGCGCCCGTGGCGTTGACGGCCTCGGCGACGGTATCGAAGACGGGCGTGTTGCCCACGGCCCATTCGCCGCCCTTGCCCGGCGTCACGCCGGCGACGACGTTGGTGCCATAGTCGATCATCTGCTCGGTATGAAACGCACCTTCGCGTCCCGTGATGCCCTGGACGACCAGGCGGGTGTCATTGCTCACTAAGATGCTCATGCTGCCTCTCCTTTGGCGGCGGCCACTGCCTTTTGGGCCGCATCGGCCAGGCTGGTGGCGGTGGGCAGATTGGCGTCGGCGATGATCTTGCGCCCCTCTTCCTCGTTGGTACCCACAAGGCGAATCACGAAGGGCACATCGACGTCGAGGGTTTCGATGGCCTCGAGCACGCCTTTGGCAACTTCATCACAGCGGGTGATGCCGCCGAAGATGTTGATCAACACGGCCTTGACGCGGTCGTCGGAAAGAATGATGCCCAGCGCCGCCGCCACCTTCTCTGCCTTGGCGCCGCCGCCGATGTCGAGGAAATTGGCCGGATCGCCGCCGTAGAACTTGACGATGTCCATGGTCGCCATGGCCAACCCTGCGCCATTCACCATGCAACCGATCTCGCCATCCAAATGGATGTAACTCAAATCGTTCAACCGAGCCTCTTCTTCGGCCGCGTCCTCAGAATCGGGATCGCGCAGTTCGGCCAGATTGGGGTGGCGGAAGAGCGCGCTGTCGTCGAGGCTGATCTTGCCGTCGACGGCCAACAGCTGGTTGTCACCCGTGATGACCAGCGGGTTGATCTCGGCCAGGCTGGCGTCGGTCTCAACGTAGGTCTGGTAGAGCCCCTTGGCAATCTTGATGAAGTCGCGCACATGTTCCTTGGGCAGGTCAATGCCCTCGGCCAGAATGCGGGCCTGATGGTCGCGCAGACCCAGGAAGGGGTGAACCGCAACCGTGATGATCTTGTCTGGCGTCTCAGCCGCCACCTGCTCGATCTCCACACCGCCCTCGCTGGAGGCCATGAGCACGACGCGGCGCTTGGCACGATCCAGTACGGCGCCCAAGTAGATTTCACTGGCGATGTCGGCTGCGGGATCGACCAGCACCTTCTTGACCGTAAGTCCCTTGATGTCCATGCCGAGGATTTCCTCGGCCCGGGCTTCGGCGTCGTCGGGCGTCTCAGCCAGCTTGATCCCGCCGGCTTTGCCGCGACCGCCGACCAGGACTTGGCTCTTGACCACAACCGGGCCGCCGAGACGCGTTGCAATCGAGCGCGCCTCGGTTGGCGTGGTCGCGACTTCACCTTCTGGAATCGGAATTCCATATTTGGCGAAAATGCGCTTGGATTGATACTCGTGTAGATTCAATCTACTTCCTCCTTGCCGGCATTTTAATTGACATAATGGTGTTTGTTGACACACCTGCGCTGTTGCGGCAGACCGGGCGGGAAGGCAATGGTCGATCCACCTGATTCACCAGGGGTGCGCTGTTGGTTGCATCCGGTCTGTGACCTGCAAGCCATTATAGACGCCGCACGGGCGATGCCCAAAATATTTTGCCTGACGGGCATCCTCAAAACCGATCAAACTGACGTTGGACGGGCCGTAAACCTGCAGGGCGCAAGAACGATCAAGACAGGGTGCATACCACATTTGGGGGGCGGGCTAATCACTTTCTCTCGTGCAGCCCCCAAAATAGGATGCACCCATCAAGACATCGTCACTTTCGCCAAAATGGCGCCATAGGCTATACTCATTTGTTGCTATGGAAAGTGCCGAGTATCGCTATTGTCCCCATTGCGGGACGGCCCCTCGAACAGAAGCAGCGCTTTGGCAAGCTACGTCCCTGTTGTTCAGGCTGTGGTTTTGTCCATTTTCTGGATCCTAAAGTCGCCGTGATTGGGGTTGTTGTGCATGCTGCGCAACTGCTCCTGATTCGTCGGGCGGTGAGCCCGGCCAAGGGCAAGTGGGCGCTGCCCGGCGGCTACATGGACGCCGGTGAAATGCCGGAAGCAGCGCTCAAACGCGAGCTACAGGAAGAAGTCGGCCTGGAGATTGAGATCGGCCATCTGATCGACATCTTCCCCATGGTGGGCCGCGAGGTGAAGAGTCCTGGCATTGTGCTCGCATACCAGGCGACGCCGGCAGCCGGTGCCGCGACTGGCGAGCTTCAGTCAAATGACGACGTGAGCGCGGCCGGCTGGTTTGCGCCAGGATGCGCTGCCGGCAGAGATTGCGTTTGAATCGACCCGTCAACTGCTGGCGACGTGGCGACGCGATAAGCTATAAAGCCTGTCGCACGATTGTCGAAATCGATAGTGCTTCAACGAATTGTTGAACATGTGCGAAGTGGAGAGTAAGTTTGCATGACTGATCAACCGACTGGGGCGCGGCCAAATGATGCGACCCCAAAGACCTATCTCGTTACCGGCGGGGCTGGCTTTCTGGGCATCAACCTCGTGCGCTATCTGCTGGAGCGCGGCCATGAAGTCATTTCGCTGGATATGGCAGATTTTGATTATCCTGAACGCAGTCAAATCACTGAGATACAGGGCGACATCCGTGACAAAGCGATTGTAGACCGCGCCATGGGCGGCGTCGACATCGTTATTCACACGGCTGCAGCCCTGCCCCTCTATAGCCCCGAAGACATCTACTCGACTGACATCGACGGCAGCCGTAACGTGCTCCAGTCGGCCTTTGAACACGACGTGGACCGACTGGTTCATATCTCATCGACCGCGGTCTACGGGATTCCCGATCATCATCCCCTGGACGAGAACGACAAGCTTGACGGCGTGGGCCCTTATGGCGAATCCAAGGTCATGGTCGAAGAAATCTGCCAGAGCTACCGCGACAAGGGCATGTGCGTGCCCATCATCCGTCCCAAGTCATTTGTCGGACCGGAACGATTGGGGGTCTTTGCTCTGCTCTACGACTGGGCCAAGGACGGCAAGAATTTCCCGGTGTTGGGCAGTGGCGATAACCGGTACCAGCTGCTCGATGTAGAGGATCTCTGTGACGCCATCTATCTGACGGCAACGCTGCCCTGCGTCGTGGCCAACGATACGTTCAACATCGGCGCCAAGGAATTTACCACACTGCGTGAAGATTACCAGGCGGTGCTGGACTCATCAAAACAAGCGCGGCAAAGTCAGCCACATACTGATCCACCTCACAAGCAAGAATGGAGCCATCTTCTGGCAACGCTTCGGCCATAGCTAAAGCAGAATAACCGGTGAACATTCCCACTTCTAAAATGCGTTTTGCACCCATCATAGACACAAACAATTTTAAGGTTTGTCCCTCAATATGGCCTGAGAGCATTTCCTGTTCCAACTGACGTACAGTTTCCCCGTCAGAAAACCGCTTACTCCAGTCCTCTTTTGCTGTTTTTTGGGCTAAGTTGGCTAAAGCTGCTGATTCTTCTGTGGTGCAGTCATCTAGATAAGGATTCATCCCTGATGCTAAGGTTTCTTCTACCTCTTGTAATGCTGTTAAAAGAGAAGCGGAAACTCCCTCATTCTCTGCTGTTTTAACGACATTTTCAATTTTTCGACTAGAATGCCTAAAGGTGTGACTGGTCTAGCCGTCGCTGGAGTGGTTAATAATTGACTCATCTTTTAATCCCTCCTATGCTAAACCAAGATCACTGAGATACATTTCCTTGCCTTCTCCCCCAGTTGGCAAGGAAACACAAAAGGCTTTATGGTGTTCCACAGCTTGTTGTAGTAACCCAGAAGAAACTTCTTGAGCGTAGTCACATTCCCCAATAGCAGTGGGTAACGGCGCCCAAAGTCCACCTTCTCCCCGTTTACGGCGCATATTTTTCTGCCCTTCTAACATAATGTCCATGTCTTCTAAAATAGGATGGAACACCGATAAACCGATAGAAGTACAGAGGTTAATAATGCGATCAAGTGGTCTTCTGTTGATAACCAACCCATTTCCGTTGCTAAACTAGCACCAAAGAGCCATGCCAATAGAAACTGCATGACCGTGCATTAATTCAGCCGTAGGTTCAAAACGAGGACTCCAGGTGTGGCGCGTAAGCGCCATGAGGACGATCTTGGTAGGTTTCAAACATATTGACGCCCATTCGTGCTTCCCATAGGAGAATAACGCCCGATAAATCACTTCATCAGCGATCTCTTCTAGTTCCTCATCTCCTTCTACAGTGGCAAAATGACTATCTAATAAACGAGGGCCTATAATCTTCATTGAATTAAACAAAACGGGATCATCTGTGACCGCCATTTTGATGATTTCAATACGCCATACCATTACGAACATGGCTGGTTTCTCAGGTACGGAAAAAGCTTATTGTCTACCAAAGTCAGAACAGGGGGATGATGACTTTCATACTCTTCTCAAATTGACTCCCGTTGGTACAAGTGCGAGGAGACGGGCCTCCTGCATCAATAGCAGTAACTACTGTTGTCCCGATCATAATATAAGGTACGTCGGTGTTGCAATGCACAAAGTTCAACCAGCTACATCCCTTAACACACCCCCACTGATAACTAATACCCGCGGGTTCGTTACGGGAAACATGTAACCATCTTTACCTAAATATCCCAGTAACTCATGAACGGTTTGAGGGGTTTTATCTTCGGACTCCCAAGCGCGACACGCTAATAACTCCCAAGGAATCTCATGATACTCAAAATAACGGCTTACCACTTCTCCATAGAGTTCGTTGACGGTTTGATCGACAATGGCTACACAACGACCACGACCACTATAAACTTCCGCTAACGTGGTATTTTCTAACTCAAAAATTCCGTTAACTAACTTAACAGTCGCTTTCAGGTTATAACTCGCAGAAACTTCAAAGGAACGGTTATCTCCACTAGCGACAATCTCACCATGATCGGAGTACTCATTCCGATGTACGGTATTTTACGGGATGATTGAACTGAATAATCTGATTAGACTGAGAAACAGCCCGATCATTCAACGGTTTTGCTTGAACCATAGTTATCCTTGCCTATGCGCCTATAATTTTGTTTGAAATTTATTGAAAATTGCGTTTCCTTGGTTAAGAAAGTACAAGCTCAATATGAGCGTTTTCACATAAACATTGTAACAAAGTATTAACACTATGTAAAGTTTTGTAAAAATGTTTTTTTCAATACAGTTTTTTGAGGATAAATACTTATTGACAGAAGAGGGCAAAATCAACTATGGGTTTTCTTTTGAGCAATCTATAGTTATTAGGAGTTACGCATTGACGGATAGACTTAAATATGCTTAGTTGAAGAAAATAAGGCAGAGATCTCGGGCTAGAAACCGCGAGTGCGGCTGCAACGCTGTTAACAAAAAGCCGATTTATGAATATTTTGCAGGTCATTTAATTGAGAAATTATTTCTTCTGATAACGCATTCCTGGTAACTGAATTATTAATCCTTCTAACTCTAATTGTAATAATCCTCCTGAGACTTGCGGAGTTGCTAAACCTGCTTTTTCTACAATCAAATCAAAGGACGTTGGTTCATTAGAAACAGCTTGAAATATTTTTAATAAATCTGGGTCTAACTTCGGTAAAGATTCAGTTTTTTCTACATCAAACAAAGATAATTGTTTGCCCTGATCTAGTTCAGGAATAGCCCCTAACATTTCTAATAATTCTGCTTCTGTGACAATCATTTCCGCCCCATGATGTATCAATTTTAAACATCCTCTCGCTTGAGCAACATCAGGAGAGTTAGGCAAAGTATAAACATCTCGACAAAATTCATTAGCATATCTTGCCGTAATTAAAGCCCCCGATTTTTCTGGTGCTTCCATTACCAAAACTGCCCGACTTAACCCCGCAATAATGCGATTTCTAGCAGGAAAATGACGGCGATCGCCTGGAGTTCCGGCGGGATATTCACTCAATATTAATCCTTCTTTTTGCAGGGTTTGGTGCAACTGACGATGATGACTGGGATAAACTACATCAACCCCTGTTCCTAACACCGCAATGGTTCTTCCTCCCGCTTCTAAACAAGCTTGATGGGCGATTCCATCAATTCCGGCGGCCATACCTTAAACCACCGTAAACCCGTGTTTAACAAGGGCGATCGCAATATTCCGAGTCCAACGACGGCCATGTTCTGTGGGGTAACGAGTGCCAACAATGCCCACTAGGGGCGTATTTCCTTGATTTTCTAATAAATTGACCTGTCCCTGATAGTACAGTAAAGGCGGAGGACTAGGAATTTCTAATAATAGACGGGGGTAGTTATCATCAGAAGGAGTCCAAAATTGAGGATTTTTAGCTAAATGTTGCTTTAATAATTGTGACGGGTTGACTTGCGATCGCTGTTGTTTAATTGTATTGAGTAATTTTACTCCTATTCCTTCTACTTGTCCTAAGTCAGTTGCAGAAGCATTCCAAGCGGTTTCTAAACTATTAAACTGTTGCCACACCCGTTTTAATAAGACTGGGTCCAACTCCAGGTATTTTTGACCAAGCTAACCAATAAGCTGATTCTTGTTGCAATGTTTTCTCCTAATAATTTACCAGAAATTTTGGGGTTTAATATCATTAAATACCTACCCATTATTGCCAACCAGGAAACAAAGTTCCTAACCCATTAGCCATAAATTCCACCGCCATAGCCATTGTAATTAAACCCATTAATCGAGTGACAATATTCATCCCCGTTTTACCCAAAACTTTACCAATAATAGGGGCAAAACTATAGACGATAAAAATTAAACTACCTAAGAGAATAATCACAATAGATAATCCTAATTTATCGGTTAACGATTGCGTTTTATGGGCTAAAACAATCACAGAACTAATGGTACCTGGACCGGCTAATAAAGGTAAAGCTAAAGGAACAATGGCAATAGAATTCGCTGTTTGTGCTTCTTCATTTTCTTCTGATGTATGTTTAATTTCACTGGTTTTAGCTTGTAACATATGAAATCCTACAATAAAAATGAGGAAACCCCCTGCAACTCTAAAGGAAGCAATACTAATACCAAAAGCCGATAAAATAGCTTCTCCCATGAAACAAGAGACAATTAAAATAATAGCAAAGGCAAGGGAAGCGGTTCTAATAGTTTGTTGTCTTTGTTTTTTATTTCTGTTAGCAGTTAAACCAATATAAATTGGTAAATTACCAATGGGGTTAGAAATGGCAAATAAGGCAACAAAGCCGTTTATATAGTCAGAAAAAATCATAAGAATTTCACTCCTCTAAAAATTATGTTTATATTATCTCAATAAGGTTAAAATAGGTTTAATTATTTTCAACAATTCCCTGATATTCCCGTAATTGAACTGGAACAATTCTAATGTTTAAATCCATAGCATTAACCCCCGACCCTGATATCGTTCTAAATAAGCGTTTTTGAGTCACCTCTAAATCTTCATCCGTTATGACTCCTTGTGGCGCACTAACCAAGATATTGACATAAGCTGTACTCCCTTTGAGTTCTACGTTCAGATGATGAATTTGAGTGTTTTTCCAGATTTTGGGATACTCACGCCTCATCCGATTCATCTCAAAACCAAGACGATTAGATACAAAAAATTCTTGTAAAGAGTTGGTCAACGGACCACATAAAATTCCCACAATTAATAACCAAACAACAATGGCTTGAAAGGACTTCTTAAAACTACCATAGGATTGAGACAAGAATACCAAACAAGCCGTAAAAGTAATCCCTGCTAAATTAGCCAAAAACAGCAAAAAAGCCCCAGTTGATACATTAAGATTTGTAATAGATAGTCGTCCGATAATGACTGCTAATTCACCCCCTATTCCCAATCCAATTCCGACTACACATAAGGGTGGAACTAAGGCCACAGCAATGGCAACGCCAGCAATGGAACTCGCAATACTCTGACGGGTCAAAGAAAAGGAACCAGCAGCCCCGGCAGCGATGGCAATGCCTAAATCAATTAAATTAGGAGAAATTCGCGCGACCACTTCTGACCCCACAACATTGATCGGCAGTAAAAAACTAATCCCATAAGACACTAAAATAACTGACCTAACCCCTAGAAATATCGTTATGATTGAACGTTTATATAATGTCCAATTGGCGGTAACAATGGCAAAAGCCATGCTTAAAATAGGGTTCATTAAAGGGGCAACAATCATCGCCCCAATAATAACAGGAATACTATTAGCTAAAAGTCCTAAAGTAGCTAGAATACTAGCACAAATTAATAATACAAAGAAGCCAAAGGAAGGAATAGAAGCAGCTTCACGGCCCTGGGCTATTTCTGCTTCAGGAACTGGTTTATCCAGATAAACCCGCCAACTTGCTGTTAGGGCTTTCCAAAAAACCCAGAGTTGACGAAATATAGGCATTTTTAACAGTGATTGAAACAATTGGCGATGTTTTTTCATCGAAGTTTTTGGGGTTGCTTCAGCTTCTTGGTATCACTGTAATCATACATCATCTTCATTGAGCATATATGGTAAAAATTCCATAATGAAGTTAAACTTAATAGTAATGAATTATGATAATTTTATAAACTAATGATCATGACTAATGCGCCGAAAATTTTAGCTCTGGATTTTGATGGAGTTATTTGTAATGGGTTAAAAGAATATTTTCAAACAACTCTAAGAACTTATCAAAAAATATGGTCAGATCAATCTCACGAAAATTTAGAAATATGGGCTAATTCTTTTTATCAATTACGTCCCGTCATCGAAACGGGTTGGGAAATGCCTCTTTTATTAAGGGCTTTAGTTTTAGAGTATGAAAAGGAAAATATTGAAAGCAACTGGCATCAGATTTGTGCTGAAATTGTAGAACAAGAAAGCTTAAATAAACAGCAAGTGATGGCTGCACTTGATGAGGTTAGAGATCATTGTATTAAAACAGATTTAGAGACTTGGTTAGCCTTACATGAATTTTATCCAGGGGTCTTAGAAAAATTAGGTCAACTATTAGATACTTCTACTCTTTTATATATTGTGACAACCAAAGAAGGAAGATTTGTTAAACAACTGTTAAAACAGCAAAATTTATCCTTTCCAGAAAGTAATATTTTTGGCAAAGAAGTTAAGCAACCTAAATATGAAACCTTACGTCAAATACTTAAAAATAATCATGAATATCCGAATAATTTATGGTTTATTGAAGATTTATTAAAGACTTTAAAAGGTGTACAAAGTAAACCTGATTTAACAGACATTAAACTATTTTTAGCTGATTGGGGATATAATACATCAAAAAGTCATGAACTTGTTAAAGAAGATTCCAAGATTGATTTGCTTTCTTTAGACAATTTTTCTCAGGAATTTTCACATTGGATTGAGTCTTAAATTATATGATAAATAGACCCAAAGCAACAGTGATTTTAGCCATGACTGCGGATGGAAAAATTGCAGATTTTAAACGCAATGCTGCACGGTTTGGATCTTCTCTGGATAAAAGTCATTTAGAAAAGCAAATTTCTTTAGCAGATGGTGTTTTATTTGGTGCAGGAACTTTAAAAGCTTATGGCACAACTTTAACTATTACTAATTCTGAATTATTGGCAACTAGAAAACAAGCAAATAAACCGAGTCAACCCATTCACATAGTTATTTCTGCTTCAGGTAAAATTGCTCCTAATTTACGCTTTTTTACTCAACCTGTACCCCATTGGTTAATAACCACAGAAGAAGGCTCAAAAAATGATAATTCAAAGTTTGAAAAAGTCTTAATATTTACTCAAAATGAAGAGGGTCAAATAAACTTATCTGAAGCCTTCCAAAACTTAAAAGAACTAGGTTTAAATAATTTAGTAATCCTGGGAGGTGGGGAACTGGTAGCGACTTGTTTAGAAGAAAATTTAATTGATGAATTATTGTTAACTATCTGCCCTTTTATTTTAGGCGGAAAAAATGCCCCTACTCCCGTTGAAGGAATGGGTTTTCTCTCATCTCAAGCCAAAAAATTACAATTATTAAGTATAGAACAAATAGAACAAGAAATTTTTTTACATTATCGGCTGTCATCTCAGTAAAAATTGATTATCCTAGAAACAATATTGTTTATAAAAGCTTACCCTATGTTTAAACAAGTGAAACCTCAATACTCTGTCAGTTGGATACAAAAAATTGCGGAAATACCTAAACAGGTTTGGGATGAGCTTGCTACTCCTTTGAAAACCCCTTTTTTAGAGTGGGAATGGCTCAATAATATTGAAACTTCTGGCAGTGCTACACCCCGCACAGGTTGGCAACCTTGTCATTTAACAGTATGGCGAGATAAACAACTGATTGGGGCTGCTCCATTGTATATTAAAGGACATAGTTATGGGGAATTTGTCTTTGATCATCAATGGGCTGACTTATCCCATCGTTTGGGTATTTCTTATTATCCTAAACTCTTAGGAATGACTCCTTTTACTCCTGCTGTTGGCTATCGTTTTTTGATTTCTCCTAATGAAAATGAAGAAACAATTACACAGGTCATGGTAGCAGCAATTGATCATTTTTGCGAGAAAAATAAACTATCAGGATCTCATTTTTTGTTTGTCGATCCTGACTGGAAACCTATGATTGAGCGTCATGGTTTTAGTAGTTGGTTACATCATAGTTATATTTGGTCTAATCCTAATTTCAATAGTTTTGATGATTATTTAAAAGTATTTAATGCCAATCAAAGACGTAATATTAAGCGAGAACGAAAAGCGGTTGATAAGGCTAATTTAACTGTGAAAGTGTTAGACGGGGATAATATTCCTCATTATTTATTTCCTTTGATTCATCGTTTCTATAGTAGTACCTGTGAAAAGTTTTATTGGGGCAGTCAATACTTAACTCGTAAGTTTTTTGAGCAACTTTATCCCCATTATTCTCATCGAATTATGTTAGCTACTGCTTATACAGAACATGATGATAAAAAACCTGTCGGAATGTCTTTTTGTATCAGAAAAGATGAGCATTTATATGGGCGTTATTGGGGATCTTTTGAAGAATATGACTGCTTACATTTTGAAGCTTGCTATTATCAACCCATAGAATGGGCGATCAAAGAAGGTATTAAAATGTTTGATCCAGGTGCCGGAGGAAGACATAAAAGAAGACGAGGCTTTCCTGCTACTCCTAATTATAGTTTACACCGATTTTATGATCAAAAAATGAGTCAAATTCTTAAGCATTATATTCCAGAAATTAATGAAATGGAACAACAAGAAATTGATGCCATTAATCAAGATTTACCCTTCAATAAACGTGAAATTAACCTTCAAGATTTGTAAATAATGTTGAGCAACCATAATTTTATGTGTTATGGTACTACTATGTTTTAAATAATTCTCAAAATCATGAATGACTTTATTTTTAGTAACTCATCAGCTTTTTTGGGTAATAAACTAAGTCGCTCAATAGGCATTGGTTTACTAATATCGGCGAATTTAATCACCTTAACTATTAAGGCAAGTTATGCAGAAACCTGTACGACTTTTCCTGTTATTGGTGGGGAAGAAACTGAAGTTACAAAAACGGTTTCTCAACCGAGTTTACCCATTCCCATTAGGGGACCTTTTGGGGTTAATTTAAACAATAACTGGAACACAGATTTTTCGGTTATTCCTCTTAAGAAATACAAGCAATATATCATTACATTTACAGCCAAAACTGAAGGAGAATATAAAGTAAGAGGTTATCTCAAATATAATGATAATACCTCTGACGAAATCTATAATGAAAACACTTCTTATTCAGAAGGACAAGTAGTTGAAATTAAAGGAGTTCCCCAAGGAGATAACATACCTATTCAAGTGAATTTGTTTGTAGGTGATCCTGTTTCTATAGGGAAAATTTATACAGTTTCAGCACAAGGCTGTCTTTAAAATTTTATCCTCTTTCTAGAGATATTTCACTCAATGTTTCTATTATTATGAGGATCACGCCAAACTAAGACAGGACATTTTGCTAAACGGACAACCCTTTCTGTGACTGAACCCAAAAGAAAACGATTTAATCCTGTGCGTCCATGGGAAGCAATAATAATTAAATCAATATTATTTTTATTAGCATAGTCAACAATTTCTAGGCTAGGATTTCCTATTTTGATCTCTAATTTTAAATTATCAATCAAAGATTTAGCATAACGTTCATAAAAAGCATTTTTAATATTCTTTTTACGGGTTTCATCATTTAACGTAGCCCAAATAACAGCAGGATCAACTGCTTCTAAAGGAGATAAAACATGGATCACTGTTATCTTATTAGGATCTTTGACAAAGTTTAACGTTTCATCAAGGGCATTAAATGAATCTTCAGAAAAATCAATAGGAACGAGAATGCGATCGCCAGTAAATAAACTCATCTTGATGTTAACCAACCTTTAAAACAGATATCAATATAAGTACAAGTATAGTTAAACTAGGAATTTCAATTCTCTGCTATAGTACAGAAAAACCTTATATAAGATATAAGTGTACTAATGAGAATGCTCGCCAGTAAGTAAACTCATGGATGACCAGAGAAGTAATGTAAAAGCGTCTCTTTTACTGGAAATAAGTCGTCAGTAGACGTCGCTACTACCGTTAATTACAATTAATTTACGCCTCAGAATCGAAGTCTTTAAAAAGGAGCCTATAAAACGAAGAAAGGGTGGCAAATTCCCCTGTATAGAGAGATGCCTCGGATTATCAGGGGCAAGCGAGGAGTCAAAGGGGGATGGCGAGTCCAACGTCGCTCCCAACCAACGATTATTCATGTCAACAGTAAGATTATTCAGACGAATAACAAAAAGGAGGTCAAAGATCCGGTGATTACTGTGAGGCAAGGCTCAAAAGTGACTTATTGTTCCGAGGTATCCTTTGAAGGAAAATGCCAAATTGTCTATCGACCAGGGGTTTATAGCCATTCCAGTGGGGCGCAAGTCTGGATAGAAGTCGGTGCGACTACTAAAATTGCGATGGAATCGCAGAAAATTATGGTTAAGCAACCTCATAACGAAGGAAGTTTTCAGATAGAAAAGACAAGCTAAAATAATTGGGGAATCTGCGAAAATCCTAATCTACAGAAATTTCTATGACTAAGTTTGTATTTGTCACTGGTGGGGTTGTCTCCAGTATTGGTAAAGGTATTGTGGCAGCGAGTTTGGGCTGTTTATTCAAGTCGAGGAATTACTCTGTCTCCATTCTGAAACTTGACCCCTATATTAACGTCGATCCAGGAACCATGAGTCCTTATCAACACGGAGAAGTCTTCGTGACTGATGATGGGGCTGAAACTGACTTAGACTTAGGCCATTATGAACGGTTTACGGACACCCCTATGTCCCGTCTTAACAGCGTTACCACTGGCTCTATCTATCAAGCTGTCCTTAACAAAGAACGACGGGGGGCCTATATGGGAGGAACAGTACAAGTTATCCCCCATATTACCAACGAAATTAAAGAGCGTATTCATCGGGTGGCAAAAAATACCAATCCTGATATTGTCATCACCGAAATTGGGGGAACGGTGGGAGATATTGAGTCCTTGCCCTTTTTAGAGGCAATTCGTCAGTTTCGTAAGGATGTAGGCCGCAATAACGTCCTTTATATGCACGTTACCCTAATTCCCTGGATTCGGGCTGCTAGGGAAATGAAAACGAAACCGACTCAACATTCTGTTAAAGAGTTACGATCTATTGGTATTCAACCGGATGTCTTGGTTTGTCGTTGCGATCGCCCGTTAAAAGCGGGAATGAAAGAAAAGCTCTCAGAATTCTGTGATGTCCCTGTCGAATCGGTAATTACGGCTCAAGATGCTAGTAGTATTTATGAAGTTCCTTTGGTAGTAGAAAAAGAAGGATTAGCTGAACAAACTCTAGAATTATTACACTTAGAAGCCCGCAAACCAGACTTAACTCAATGGCAAACTTTAGTCCAAAAAATGCAGTCTCCCCAACGCACAATAGAAGTGGCTTTAGTAGGAAAATATGTGCAGTTGAGTGATGCTTATTTATCAGTAGTAGAATCTTTGGTCCATGGGGGCATCGCTGTAGATAGTGAGGTAAAATTACGCTGGGTTAGTGCAGAAGATATTGAACATTATGGGGCGGATAAATACTTAAATGATGTTAGTGGCATTATCGTTCCTGGGGGGTTTGGTATTCGAGGGGTGGATGGCAAAGTTAAAACCATTGAATACGCAAGAAAACAGGAAATTCCCTTTCTCGGATTATGTTTGGGAATGCAATGTGCTGTTATTGAATGGGGCAGAAATGTCGCTCGTTTAAATAATGCTAATAGTGCTGAATTTGAACCCGAAACCACTAACCCTGTAATCAATCTTTTACCTGAGCAGCAAGATGTGGTTGATTTAGGGGGAACTATGCGTCTTGGACTTTATCCTTGTCGTATTGCTCCTGATACTTTGGCGGCATCTTTATATCAACAAGAGGTGATTTATGAGCGTCATCGTCATCGTTATGAATTTAATAATGCTTATCGCAATCTATTAATTGAAACTGGGTATAAGGTAAGTGGAACTTCCCCCGACGGACGCTTGGTGGAAATCATTGAATTATCTGATCATCCTTTCTTTATTGCTACTCAATTTCACCCAGAATTTAGATCCCGTCCTAACTGCGCCCATCCCTTATTTTTAGGGTTTGTTAAAGCTGCTGTTGATTATGCTAAACAAGAATAAAAATCATCAATAAAAAATTTGCTTTTTTTCTAAGGCAGAGTTGAGAACTTTAATCCCTAAGATTCTCAACTTTATCTTCCTTATTCTCTCATCACAGTTTCCTTTATTGGTAAACTATTAATAAACTGTCTGATAACTTCCGTTTTCGTCTTACCATCCACCAGACAATAGGCTTCTAAATGTAATAAATCCTTCTCAGGAAGACGAATGGTTAATACCTTATCAGACCTAGGTTTTGTTCTTGCCATGATCTTTAATGTATTAATACTGTACTTTACTTGTATACACAATATCATAACATGGTCTTCTAATTCTGCACACAGTATACATACTTATTTTACGATCTGCTTTCAAAAAATGTTAGTACAATTACTTGACAAAGTATAAATATTGTCCTATGATAGTAATAACGGAGCAAAAAAATGCCCTGTTTGTTGAATCGGAGAACGTTTATGAATACCACTACCAACACCTTGAAGAAAAACTATAGTGACGGTAGCGAGTTAATTCCCGCAGATGCTGCGGCCAGAATAGAAAGAGAAGGAACTCAAAAAGAGAAGAGAAAAGAAATCAACAATAACGACGCACCTACCACTGGAGGTTACACTGTTGACCAAGAAGGATTAATTAATAATTATCCTGTGACTCCGAAATTACAAGGAGCAAAATATCCTACCCCCAGAGAACAATATGCTTATATTCTCTTGGGCGGTTTAGCAGCAACCTTTGTTATTAGTTTAATTTGTATTGCTTTTAGTGTGAGCTAATTTTTAATTCAAAATAACAACATTTCGTTAACTCAAAAAAAGGAGCAAAATAGTTATGTCTACTCAAACCCCCATCAACGAGCAAAATCTAAGTAAACAAGCTTACGAAGAGAAAGTCAAAGCACAACTGAATAAGTTGAATGCTCAAATTGACGAACTCAAAGCCAAAGCACAACAGGCAAAAGCTGATAGTGAGATTGAATATCACAGTCAAATAGAAGAATTATCAGCTAAAAGAGATGCTGTTTCTAAGAAAATGGAGGAACTCCAACAAGCAGGAGAAGATGCCTGGAAAGATATTCAAACAGGATTTGAAAGTGCCTGGAAGGAACTAGAAACCTCTTTTGAAAACGCTAGTAAAAAGTTTCAATAAGAACATCAATACAAAGAAAAACATTGACAAGGAGCAAACTATTTATGTCTACTCAAACCCCCATCAACGAGCAAAACCTAAGTAAACAAGCTTACGAAGAGAAAGTCAAAGCACAACTGAATAAGTTGAATGCCCAAATTGACGAACTTAAAGCCAAAGCACAACAGGCAAAAGCTGATAGTGAGATTGAATATCAAAATCAAATAGAAGAATTATCTTCAAAAAGAGATGCAGCTTTTAAGAAAATGGAGGAACTCCAACAAGCAGGAGAAGATGCCTGGAAAGATATTCAAACAGGATTTGAAAGTGCCTGGAAGGAACTAGAAACCTCTTTTGAGAACGCTAGTAAAAAGTTTCAATAGAAAGGTTATTATAGGGAAAAATGTCAAAAAATATCTCATTTTTCCCTGTAAATCTTTAGAAATGGAAATCATCTAATTTCATAAAGCATTGTCATACAATGTTTTTTTGAATTTCTCTTATAACTACTGATATTGTCCGAATATTATTTTTTAAGATACCTGTTTTTTCTGAGGAATAATGAATCAAATTACAGAAATAGTTTTAAGCAGCATTAACGATATAATTAGCAAAAGTATTAAAGGTTTACCCGGAATTTTTACTGCTCTTATTATTATCGTATTGACTCGCTTTGCGGCTGACTTTATTTCACAATCTATTGAAACAGTCGCTAAAAAAACGATTAAGAGTCGTTCTTTACAAATGCTAATAGCAAAAACAAGTTCTGTTTTTGTTTGGGTAACTGGTTTTCTTTTCGCTGCTGTTCTTGCTTTTCCTGGTTTAAGATTGGGAGATATTATTGCTACATTAGGACTTAGTTCCGTTGCAATTGGTTTTGCTTTTCAAGACATTTTCAAGAACTTTTTAGCGGGTATTCTCTTACTCCTACGAGAACCTTTTTGTATCGATGATCAAATCATTATCGGGGACTATGAAGGAACAGTTGAATCTATCAATATTCGCACCACACAAATCCGTACTTATCAAGGTGAAAGAGTGTTACTGCCAAATTCTGCCGTTTTTACCAGTGCAGTGCAAGTTAGAACAGCCTTTGAACATCGCCGAACAGATTTAGGACTTGGGGTTGATTATAATACTGACTTACCGAAAGCAAAAGCTATTTTACTTAGAACAGTTTATGAAATTGATGGCATTCTAGAAAATCCAGAACCTGAAGTAGATTTAGTCAATTTTGGAGATAGTTCTATTGATTTAATTGTACGTTATTGGACATCCCCTTCCCAAGCATTGGTCAGACGCATTCAAAGTCAAACTATTATGGCCATTAAAGAAGCATTTGATCGAGCAGATATTAATATTCCTTATCCCATTCGGACAGTTTATCATTATGATCAACAGGAGTTTAATGATTATCTTCCTGATGAGTCAAAAGAATACGCTAATCATCGCTAAAATAGTGAAGTAGAAATAGACTATTTTAGTCTGTTTCTATTTTTTTATTGTCTTGAATATTTCTCGATAGCAAACAAGCCAAAAATAAAGAGCAAAATTAATTCCTCCGAATAATTTTGGAATCCCTTCAATTAACAATGATTGAATAGGAAGCTTACTTTGAAAAGCATCAATAAACACAGCTAATATTATCAATAAAAATGAGACAATCATAATTCCATAGGGAGTTGATTTAAAATTTTGCCAGAATAATAATATATAAATTAAGAGAATAATAGCATATACCTTAATTGTCATTAGTTTAGGAATATCAAAATATTGTAAAACAATATGAATACGATAAATTTCATTAAAGAAAAACCCCCCAGTTAAAATAGTAGAACCTAGTAAAAAGAAATTGTTGATATTGTTCGGATTTATACGTCTAAGAATTACAAAACTGAAACCACATACCACTGGAGGAATAGAACATAAAATCTCAAATGTATGAGTTAATAAACCTCCCGTTGGATAAGGAGGAGTTGCAGGAGGAATAAATAAACCTTGAACAGATGGTTCAAAATAGTTAGCATATAAAATTATTAATAGGATTAATATTAAACTCATGCTATTACACAGGATAAAAGCAGGAGGAATTTTTTTAAGGAAAGTAAATATCATATTTAGTCTTGTCAACAAAACCGATCTCCTTCATAATAGATAATAGAACTATTAAAAATTTTAGAAAAATGGCAAAAGCAGTCTGGAACGATGTTATCTTAGCAGAAAGTGATCAAGGTGAAATTGTAGAAGGAAATTACTATTTTCCCCCTGATTCAATCAATAAACAATACTTCAAAGAAAGTAATACTCGTAGTAATTGTTTCTGGAAAGGAGAAGCAAGTTACTATACCATTGAAGTCAATGGACAGGAAAATAAAGACGCTGCTTGGTATTATCCTTCCCCTAAAGAAAAAGCTAAAAATTTCCAAGGTTATGTTGCCTTCTGGAAAGGGGTGCAAGTTGAAAAATAAACTCAGTTTTTGCTATTAAAAACTAGGATAAGTAATCGGATATTTAGACAAATATCCGACCTTTGATTGAGATAATTAAATATTAATAGCAGTCCAAATTGTCCAACTATCCATCAACAATAAAAATAGAGTACAAACCAATAAAATTAAATACATCCAAGGTTGAGAAAGAGGACGAATATCAGTAGTATCAATTCCAGTTTTTTCAGTTACAACGTTTACTAAAGATGAAAATCCAGCTATTCGCATAGGGAGTAAATAAGCTTGATCTAAATTCTCACTAATAAAATAATAAACCAAACCACCTTGGCCAGTAGTTCGTAACTTTAAATCCTTAATTTCTGACCAATTTAATGACCATCCTTGGCGAAAAAATGAGGGAAACCAGATAGGATAAACAACCTTAATCTGATTTTCATTAATGATTACTCGTTCACTTAATGCGCCAATTAACACTAATAAACCCAAAATAATTCCTATCCATAGCATCATAGCAGGAACAGGGGCATTAGTCACTTTTGCGAGAAAAGGTAAAGGAATGGTCAAGGCAATATATAAACTAATTAGGGTAATCTGAATTAAAGGAGAAATACGAAAAACAGAACGAACTATAGTCATGATGTTTCAATTCTTAACAAGTAAAACAAGTTTTGCAACACTTTATTATATTTCATATATATTCTGATTTGTTTATGTTATACCAGAATTAATCGAGATGAATAACGGAGGGTAAAATCTATGTTTTTGCAACATAAACCCAGTGGAGATGTCATAGAAGTCTTGAATGTGGATCATCTTTAATGATCCCTGTGAAACTAAAATTGTGGGGAGGTTTCATTGTGGGGAGGAAATGCAAGATCCAGAACCTTTCAGTAAATTAGAATTAACTTTTCCATCCGGTGAAAACCTTCCCCGTTGCTGGATTGAATCTGATTATCGTTTACAAGCCGCCTAAAAAAACTAAATGAGAAAAATCTCCTAAAGCTAGGTTAAAAAGCGTCAGGAGTTCAGGAACAGTATCTTATTTGATATTCTGAACTCCTGTCTGTAAGTTTAAAAACTTATCCAAAGCTGCAACCATTTGAGGGGGCCAACGACGGATATTTTTAACCCAGTCTAAGTCTTGATAACGATTATCCATACCAACCGCAGCCACCCAATGACTTTCCGCTTCTCCCTGTTGTCCCATATTCCATAAAACAGCCGTTAAAGCTGCTCTCATATCAGGAAACATGGGGTATTTGCGAACTAGATTCCGCATTTGGGTGATTGCTTCACCTGTTTTTCCAATTTGGTAATAAACAAGGGCAGCATTGGCACGAGCAAAAGCGAAATTTGGGGCAATTTCAGACGCTTTTTGATAATCGGTTAAGGCTTGTTCCCAGTCTCCCTGGCCACCTTCAGCATTCCCACGATTATTGTAAGCCATGGCATCATCGGGATTAAGTTCTAAAACACGATTGTAATCTGCGATCGCTTTTTGATATTTACCCTGAGCTTCTAGGGCAGTCCCTCGGTTAAGATAGGGATCTGGAGCATCAGGTGCCAAGTCAATCGCTTGATTGAAATCAGCGATCGCCTCATCTAATTTATTTTGACTAACGCGAGCATTTCCCCGATTACTCCACACTGCCGGATTATCGGGAAAAGTGTCAACTAATTGAGTCCAATAGGCTTCAGCTTGGACAAAATTCCCTTGTTCCGTTGCTTCTATGGCTTTTTTAGCGATCACGTCCCCTGCTTGTAATTGTTCTTCTGTGATGGGAAGACTATCCACAGTTTCGGCTAATCCTATGGAAGTGGTTGCCGTCCATGTTAACAAGATGATCAGTAAACTTAAAATCCAGCGAATCATTCCCGTCTTTATTCCTAGTATTTCTTCCCTATTATGACTTGAATTTTAAATTTTTGGTCACGATTAGATATGAATCGAGCTTAAGTCATAAGCCTAAATTATCAATTGAATAAAATAATATGTCTCAAATTCTTGGAATTTGGTAAGTTTTTGGTCACTCAATAAGATAGAGTTATATCAATGAGAGATGAAAGTGTGATTCATTTAACTCTATTCTATTAGCTCTTGACCCCTAAAATATTATTAAGGAGGAATTATAACATGGATTTTTTGACCAATTTCTTGACGCTCTTCCTCAGTAAGTTGCAGTCCCCGACACTCGGCTTTCTGATCGGTGGTATGGTCGTTGCCGCCGTCAATAGCCGACTGGCAATTCCAGATGCGATCTATAAGTTCATCGTCTTCATGCTGCTTCTAAAAGTCGGCTTGAGCGGCGGCATTGCGATCCGCAATGCCAATCTGGTGGAGATGCTGTTGCCCGCTCTGTTTGCCATGGTAGTGGGGATCCTGATCGTGTTTATCGGGCGCTACACGTTGGGCAAGCTGCCGAAGGTCAAAACCGTGGATGCCATTGCGACCGCAGGCTTATTCGGTGCGGTGAGTGGCTCTACCCTTGCCGCCGCCTTGACCCTACTCGAAGGGCAAGGCATGGAATACGAACCCTGGGCCGGCGCACTCTATCCCTTCATGGACATCCCAGCGCTGGTGACTGCGATCGTCTTGGCCAGCCTTTATACCAGCAAGCAGCGCGATACCGCAAACGAGAATCTCAGTGAGGAGGAGTATCTCAGCAAGCAGGAGTATTACGGCAAGCAGGGCATTACCGCACGGGGGTATCCCAAGCCCAGTACTGCAGGCAAGGGGGTCAAGATATGGCCTATCGTGAAGGAAAGCCTCCAGGGCTCTGCCCTATCGGCACTGCTGCTTGGCCTCGCTCTAGGCATCCTAACCCGGCCTGAAAGTGTCTATGAGAGCTTCTTTAATCCCCTCTTCCGCGGCCTACTTTCGATACTGATGCTGGTAATGGGTATGGAGGCAACCGCAAGAATCGGCGAGCTGCGCAAGGTGGGCCAGTGGTACGCCATATATGCCTTTGTGGGGCCGCTGCTGCATGGGTTCATAGCCTTCGGTTTCGGCTGGATTGCCCACGTCGCCACGGGATTCAGCTTTGGCGGTGTGGTGATTCTGGCCGTCATCGCTGCCTCCAGTTCAGACATCTCAGGTCCGCCCACCTTACGAGCCGGTATCCCGTCGGCCAATCCCTCTGCCTACATCGGCGCTTCCACAGCCGTGGGCACGCCTGTTGCCCTTGCCTTAGGAATACCACTCTTTATCGGGCTCGCCCAGGCGCTGATGGGCAACTGATCCCAGACAGGTCGCGGTCTGCCGTTGCTCCGCCCCAGGGACCAACTCGGCAGCTAGATCAGCGCCATAGCGCGCGGTACTGCCGTTTTCCTGAGTTTTTATGTAGTTTAATGAATATACACATTGAGAGGTAAACAACATGACCCAGCAAGCCAGCAAGCTCGTCATCGTCACGGAAAAGGTGCTGCTGAAAAAGATCGCCAAGATCATCGACGAAGCCGGGGCTACCGGTTATACGGTGGTGGACGCTGGCGGTAAAGGCAGTCGCAACGTGCGCTCGTCGGGACGACCCACCGTTTCCGACACCTACTCTAATATAAAGTTCGAGGTGCTCACCCCCAATCGGGAAATGGCTGTGAAGATTTCGGATGAGGTCGCAGCGCAGTTTTTCGACGATTATTCGGGCATCGCCTATCTCTGTAACGTGATGGAGGTACTGCACGCACACAAGTTCTGACTCAAAACCCAGCCGATCAAACCAAAAAAGCCGGGGCATAACCCCGGTTTTGGCGTTGGCTATGGTTGAAACTGGTGAGAGTACCATCTCAGGAGTAGCTCGTGCGGATTGAAACTTAAAGTTTGGTTAAGATAATCAGGTTCATTTTCTCTTATCTTGTTTACAATAAAGATTGGTTTTTATTATATCTGTTATGGAATGGCAAGAAATATCAGGGAGTTCCGTTTTACTGCCGAGATACCCGATCGCTATTATTCACTTTCTTGGAGGTGCATTTGTAGGAACTGCCCCTAATTTTACCTATCGTTGGCTATTAGAACAACTAGGCAAGGAAGGATATGCTATTATTGCTACTCCCTTTGTGAATACTTTAGATCATCTAGCGATCGCCCGCAATGTTCTTAACCGTTTTGAAAGCATTTTAGAGCGGCTTCAAAGTAATAATTCATTAGGGCAAGGTTATCTGCCTATTTATGGAATTGGTCATAGTATGGGGTGTAAACTTCATTTATTAATTGGTAGTCTTTTTTCAGTAGAAAGAGCAGGAAATATTTTGATATCTTTTAATAATTATCCTGTTAAAAAAGCGATTCCTTTTTTAGACAAAATTGATATTGATGATTCTTTAAATTTAGAGTTTACCCCATCCCCTGATGAAACCAAGGTTATTATTACTAAAGATTATGAAGTTAGGCGTAATTTACTCATAAAATTCACTCAAGACAATATTGATGAGACAATGATATTAACTTCAATATTGACAGAAAAATATCCTACTTTATTGGCTTTACAGAGCTTATCAGGGAATCATTTAACACCATTAGGACAAGAACTCAACTGGCAAGCAGGAGAAGTTTTTACCCCATTAGATGCTGTAGGACAATGGGTAAAACAAAGCTTTTCTCGTGATTTATATAAACTAAAAGATGAAATTTTGCGGTGGTTAAATCCTAGTAAAATAATTTAATTTTTTTGTAAATTACCATGAATTGCCAACCAAATACAAGGAGGATCAACACTGGTATATTCTACTCGATGTTTTTGATGAGCTTTAATCAATAAATAATCCCCTGCTGTCAAATTAATAAAGGAATTATCTGAGTATTCAAGGGTTGCTTTTCCTTGTAATAAAATCACCCATTCATCTTGTTCTTGATCATACCAAGTTCCTTCAGGGGTTGTTTGCCCTGTAGAAATAATACGCTCTATTTTTAGATTTTCACTGTTAATAATTGTCTCAACTAATTCTTGATTACTTAAATAATTAGGAAGCTTAAAAATATTTTCCATCACTCACAAACATGGTAATTATCAATTATCCATTATCAATTATCATTTAACCACTATTCAAAATACACAGGACAGGATATACTCTTTTCGAGACTGTTGATGGATAGAAAAATGGTAGCAGTAGCAATTCTGGCAGCAGGACGCGGTACACGCATGAAATCCGACTTACCTAAAGTATTACACACTTTAGGCGGGCGATCGCTGGTACAAAGGGTACTAGAGAGTTGTCATCTCATTGCCCCATCTCGACAACTGATTATTATTGGCTATGAAGGGGAACAAGTCAAACAGTCTTTTGATGATATTTCATCCCTGGAATTTGTGGAACAAGAAGAACAATTAGGCACAGGACACGCCATACAGCAATTATTACCGCATTTACAAGACTTTGATGGGGATTTATTAGTTTTAAATGGAGATGCGCCCCTATTACGTCCGGAAACCTTAGAAAATTTACTCCATATTCACCAAACCCATAATAATGCAGCAACCTTATTAACGGCAAATTTACCTAACCCCAAAGGTTACGGACGGGTATTTTGTGATGGGAACAACTTTGTTAGTCAAATTGTCGAAGATCGAGACTGTAATGCTGCCCAGAAGAAGAATCATCGGGTTAATGGTGGAATTTACTGTTTTAACTGGCCTCAACTCGCTCAAGTGCTTCCAAAACTTTCGGCCAATAACGATCAAAAAGAATATTATTTAACAGACGTGGTACAGTATCTTAACCCCTTCATGGCCGTTGATGTAGAAGATTATTATGAAATTAATGGCATTAACGATCGCCAACAACTTTCTATTGCTAATGATATCTTACAAGACCGCATCAAGAAACATTGGATGAGTGCAGGAGTCACCATGATCGATGCTGACAGTATTACCATTGATGATACTGTTACACTTGCTCCTGATGTGATCCTTGAACCCCAAACCCACTTACGAGGTAAAACTTATATTGGGTCGAAAAGTCGCATTGGGCCGGGGAGTATGATTGAAAATAGTCACATAGGAGAACAAGTTACCATACTCTATTCTGTCGTTAGTGACTCAGAAATAGCTTCTCATTGTCGTATTGGCCCCTACACCCACTTACGAGGAGAAGCGAAAATTCAAGCATCTTGTCGTATTGGTAATTTTGTGGAGATTAAAAAGACTCAGGTAGGACAAAAAAGTAATGTTGCTCATTTATCCTATCTCGGTGATGCTACCCTAGGAGAGCAGGTTAATGTTGGTGCAGGAACCATTACCGCTAATTATGATGGAGTGAACAAACATCCGACTATTATTGGCGATCGCACTAAAACCGGAGCAAATAGTGTCTTTGTTGCTCCTGTAAACTTAGGAGAAGAGGTAACTGTGGCCGCGGGTTCGGTAGTAACAAATGATGTCCCTGATAATGCTTTAGTTATTGCCAGACAACGCCAGAGAATTATTGAAGACTGGAAAAATAAAATAGCTCAAAAACAGCAATAATCCCTAATAAATTGGGGCTGTTCCCTGTCCACAAGCATTTTATGATTTTAATCCTATTCTGTGTTCATCTTACTCTATTTTCTTAA
>CALNXY010000012.1:0-1201456 GCA_942490705.1 uncultured Caldilineaceae bacterium
GATGTCAGATCTACGTAAACAGGAATGCATGAGAGCAGGAACAGCTGAGCAGGATGTTCACGTCGTGCCACACGCCATTGATACAGTGAAATTTAGTCCGGGTCACGCAGACGATGACGTGTGGACTAGAGAAGGACTCAGACCGGATACGTTGAAAATTACCATGTTGGACGCATGGACCATGAGCGCAAAGGTGTCCGGCAATTACTCAGCGCGTTCGACTTGATTCGAGCTAAGTTATCCAACGTTGATTTGATAATCGTTGGTAAACCGGGCTCTGAATTGACGGATAGAGATATCGCTTCGCCGGGTGTCTATTTCTTCGGACCTCGATACGGCGAGGAATTTCCCCGCCTGCTCGCCAGCGCTGATCTATTTATGGGCGCCTCACGATATGAGACGTTTTGGTTTACGCCTCTGGAAGCGATGGCATGCGGCATTCCAGTCGTGGTATCAAATGCAGGTGCCGTCCCGCTGATGATTCCTGAAAATGGGCGTCAAGGAATGGCAGTTACCGTCACAGATTCGTCTGGGCACTTCCTTGACGACACAGCGATGCACTTGGCGCAGGCGGCCCTGCCATTGCTCTCAGACTCTGCCCGCCGTATCGCAATGGGTCATTGTGGGAGATCTCATGTGGAGAAGGTTTTCAGTGAGGAAAGGTTGGGCCAACAGTTGGTTGAGATTTTCAATATGACTGCTGCCGCGTGAGATGTTGCGCAGACGACTCAGTACCTGCCGTGATCGCTTCAGCTCAAAGCGGGTCTCAAAGGAGTTTCTCCAGTGAAATACATCTGGCTAGTTATTTTTCCGCTGCTATACCTGCCTGAAACCCTGTTTCAGGGCACCACTAATTTTGGTACGCTCACGGTTTCGGACGTTGGCATGTTGCTGTACATCCCAGCGGTGCTCGTTGCTATCCTCGCGAGGGTAGCCTTGGTCCAATACAGGCCAACAGAATAGGTAGATTCATGCTCCTCTTCATCTTGTGGGCCCTCATTGTGACGCTGATGATTCCGTTACGCTATACCTATGGCGAATACTATGCACTCAATTTCGGCCTGCTCAAGATTGCCAAGTTTGCGCTCTACTGCCTGGCGGGCTGGCTGACCGTGCGCGTGATGGCAAATGAACGGCAGCGGCGACTCTTTCTCTGGTCAGCGTTGGCCGCTACATTGGTCGTTAGTCTTGGCTTATTGCTGACCCGCGATGACTCTCTGTTCTTCTTTGCAGGGGCTGCAGCCCTAGTTGAGCAAGCGTACAAGGACAACTCCATTGCTCTGGTCGCCGCGATCTTCCTAGTGGTTATGCTCGGACTATGGCTTGATCAACGGTTTGCAGCACTTCGCTGGCGACGTGCTGCCTCCATCGTGCTGCCCATCATCGTATTGGGAATCGTTCTGGCCCGGGGACGCGGCGCTTGGGTTGCGGCGCTTGTTGGGAGCGTGTACCTGTTGGTCCATTACCGGAAGTGGCGCGCATTGGTTGCGGTCGCCGTGGGTCTATTTCTCCTTACTATCGCCTATCTTCAGATTGATGTGTTTCGTGACCAGGTTGAGAGGACGCTCAACCCGGACCAAGCCTATCTGGAACGGTATGACGCAGGGCTCGGCGGAATCGATGTCGGTGGCCGCAGTGCCATCTTGCTGGCGGAGTTGCCAAAGGTGCTGGACGCGCCCGTGTTTGGGCGAGGTTTCTTTCATCGTGGCGGCCAATCGGGGATCTACTCGACTGGCAGCCACAACTATTTCTTGCAGATCTTTCTGGAGACGGGAATCGTCGGCGGCGGCCTGCTCCTGGCAATTGGCTGGCTGATGTGGAAGGCCACGGTGCATCCTGAGGCTGAACGTATGGGGCTACGTGTGCCGGTCCGCGCCGCACTGCTAACCGCATTCGTCGGCGGCCTGTCGGGCGAGTACTTCTATGGGGGGCTGCCGCTTCTGACAATTCTTGTCATATACGGATTGATCGGTAGTCTTCCGCAGCCAAGGCTAGTATCGAGACCCCTTGTTTTCAACGCAAGGAAAAGCTTAAAGCCGGATTTATTGCGTAATCAAACCTAGCAAACGGCCTACATGTCAACCCCACTTGTCTCCGTCATCATGCCCTGCTACAACGCCACGTCGACGCTCCCAATGGCCCTGGCGTCACTGCTTGCGCAAACGTACGAAAACTGGGAGTGCGTGCTCGTTGATGATGGCTCAACGGATGCTCCAGTTGCGATTCTGGAGCGAATTGATGATCCACGCATTCGCTATATTCGACTTCCCTACAATCAAGGCAGAGGGGTCGCGCGACAAATTGCGCTTGACAATGTTCGCGGTGACCTAATCACCATGTTGGATGCCGATGACTGGATCTACCCTAACAAGTTGGAAATGCAATATCTGCAAATGGTTGCCAATCCGCATTTGGCGCTGATCAGTACCGGGATGGCCATAGGTTGATTGTGACCAGACATTGGTTGGAGTGCGAGGAGCATATCTGCGCAGTTCTTCGGTGATCGGCTGCTAGGAGTGACGGTTATCAGTGCATCCAACTGTCTCCACGCAAGAGCATTGGGTCTCCTCAACGTGGCACATGCACCGTCCATGATTCGGACCGAGGTAGCAAGAAAATTCCAATTCGATGCGTCATTAAAGCGCGCGGAGGACGCGGATTTTCTTTTCAGATTGTCAGAGCCTATTCCTATGGCGTGATACCGACTCCTACTTACGCATATACGGGACAGCTCACGGCAGATCACGTCAAAATGGCGGAGGCTATTACTATGGTCGCAAGTTTTACGCCAAGTATCTTAGACAATACCCTTTTCATGCATCAATGCACTATGCTCGTCGACTTCTGAGGTCAGCCAGTGGCATTTTGCAGTTGTCGTACGCATTGGAGCAAGTATGGGGAATTCTCGCAGCGACGCAACCTTGAGCCAACTGGATGATGAACTGATTGCCCACAGGCATGCTCTTGCGCAAGTCCAAACAGTCAAAGAGAGTCTGTTTGCAGACGACTAGGCCGAGCCAGTTTCTAAGTGAAGTTCCGGAAATCTCGGCGGATACAAAGCGGGTTTTCCGTCAGAAACCCACTTCATGGAACTCGAGGACTTCGAAATTGCACTTAGTGCAGTCGTACTCTGACTGCAAAGAACTCGTCGTGAATCAGGAATACGGCATTCCCGAGTTGGCCAATGATTATAGAAATAATCTGATGAAGTCCGGCAAACCTAGACATGTCGTGGTTATGATGTTGCAGAATTCTGCTGTGCCGCTGATCAGATAGCTGTTGATGATGAAGCGATTGCAGATGACTCCAATTATCGGAACTATCAATGTCAATATGTCTCCTCCAACATGCCGAGGGTAGAGAGGATCGTTGGCAGTAGCGATGATGTACCGTATGCATGTTGTATTGCTAATCTAATCTGGATTCAATTGACAAACACATACGCACATCTTGAAAGGGCTCCAGAAAAGCAATGCAAATAGCTAAATGGCAGCAAAGAGTCTATGAAAAGAAATCCCGTATGGTTACAGAATCTATTGATTTCTGCGTATGGCTGGAAAAGACATCGACAGCGCCATGGTGGAGACTGGCACAAATGGGTTGCCTTCTTTCTTGAAAGTCAAAGCTGGACAGCAGAGCAGTTTGAAGAATACCAGTTGCAGCGCCTGAGGCAGATAGTTAGCCTTTGTATGAAGCACGTTCCATATTACCGTGAAGTATGCCAGCGACTTGGTGTTATTTCTGAAGAGATCACGCATATCGGGCAGTTACCGATTCTAGAAAAGGATTCACTTCGCGCAGAGACTGAACAGTATGTTGCTGAATGCTGGCCAAGACTAGCTAATCGAATCACATGCTAGCGGCTCAACCGGAACCCCGTTGACCCACTTCATGGACGATGATTTTCGTGAGCGCATGGCGTTGCTCGAACGTCAGCGCCGGTGGGCGGGCGTTCAGGAGGGCGAGCGGGTGGTAACATTGAGCGGAAACACCATTGTGCCGAATAACCAAACCCATGGTTCCCTTTGGCGACAGAATGCGTTTGGCAGCCAGTTGCTTGTGTCCAGTTTTCATCTGACCTCTGAACGACTTCCCGAAATCGTTGAACGGATAGCGAACTTCCGACCAGTCATTATTGAGGGCTACCCTTCTGCACTCATATGTGCTCTCAAGTTGGATTAATCGGCATGGGCGCTCAGACGGTCTGGCGCCGAGGGCAGTTTTCACGACTGCAGAAACATTATATAACCATCAACGTGTCGCCATTGAACAGGCTTTTGGTGCTACTGTCTACAACTACTATGGGTCGTCTGAATCGGCCCCTCTGATTACGCAGTGCGAGTTTGGCTCTTTACACATGAATCCAGAGTCAGGCATTTTTGAGATCCTTTGCGCAGATGGATCGCAAGCGAAACCTGGTGAAATTGGTGAACTGGTGGTGACCAGCTTTGCAACGCGCGCAATGCCGCTAATCCGCTATCGAATGCGTGATCTAGCCATTCCGGATACGGACAAACTGTGCGAATGTGGCCGTCAAATGCCACGAGTGAAAGCAATTATTGGACGAATAGATGATATGATCTATACGACTGAACGTGGTTGGGTTCGGCCAACTGAGTGCCATCTTGTACAGCTATTCAGGCAGCATTGTTGAGGCACAAATCGTTCAGCATCAGGTAGATGAACTCACTATTACGGCTGGTTCCTGATCATGCGCAATTCAGCGAGGTTCAGCTGGAGCCAATTTTATGCTAGAGCTACGCAAGATAATAGGTGAGGCGCCTAAATCGCGGTGGAGTATGTCGACAGGATTCCGCGCGGACCGAATAATAAGTTCAAGTTTGTTGTATGTGAATTGCCGGATAGCGTGAAGAGACGAATTCGACGGTGTAGTGCATTCAGATCATGTCATCACTTGAAAGGTCATTGTCGACACACCATATTGCCTACATTGTTACTTCCTCCTTGTCTGCTGATGTTCTCCTGCCGTGGTCAGTTGCGAGCACTACTGGAACGTGGTTTTCGTGTGACGCTAATCTGCGCCGGGTGCCGAGCTGGAGAGAGTAGCTGATCGTGAGGGAATCGAGGTTTTTACCGTTCCGATGAAGCGCGTGAGATTAGTCTCATTCACGACTTAAGATCTTTGATACTTTGGCTGAGAAAAATTCTAGGCGGAACCTTCAGCCCGATATCGTCAATGCGAGTACGCCAAAAGCCGGACTATTGGTACCCCTATCTGCATGGTCGCTGCGCATACCGTGTCCGTGTATATCTTGTTCGGGGGCTGCGGCTTGAAACCACAACAGGTATGCGGCGTAGACTTCTGGCGACGTTTGAACGTCTGACAGGCGTTGTGTGCGACCCACGTTGTGTGTAATAGCCATAGCCCTCCAACGAGCCTATCTTGATCTGCGGCTTGGCTCCAGCACAGAAAGTATCGATTGTAGGCCAAGGTACCAGCAACGGCGTCTGTGTCGAGCGCTTCGCACCATCGGGCGAGCTATTCGAGCAGGCAGCAGCCATCCGGGCGAAGCTCGATGTGCCAGCTGGTGCCAGTGTGATCGGCTTCGTGGGCCGATTCACGCGCGACAAGGGCATTGTGGAATTAGCCACTGCATTTGCGCACATTGCGGCAGAGATGCCCCATGCCATCCTGCTCATGATCGGCGAATTTGAGAGCGGGGATCCGGTGCCGGAAGAGACGATTGACTTCCTCAGGAATCATGGTCAGGTCAGATTTGCCGGCTTCGTCGCCGACACCGCACCCTACTACCAGCTCATGGATGTCCTGGCGTTTCCGTCGTATAGAGAGGGGTTTCCGAATGCTCCCCTGGAAGCGGCAGCCGCTGGGGTGCCGACAGTCGGGTTCCGCAGCACAGGCGTCGTTGATGCCGTAGCAGATGGCAAGACGGGAGTGCTGGTCGAACCTGGCGATGCCCAAGCATTGCGGCAGGCACTGACTGCGTTGTTAACTCAAACGGAACGTCGTGAGAAACTTGGTGTGAATGCCCAGCGTTGGGTTGCGGATCAGTTTTCTCAATCATTTGTCTGGTCGGAGTGGGCAACTTTCTATCAGCAGTGTCTGAAAGATGTCCCCAATTTCGATAGCCACGCTGTCGACCCTGCTGCCGGTGCCTGAACGGTAGGGCGCGAAAAAGACTTAGGGAATCTGATGCAAACCCATCGGAATGAAGCCATGACCTCAGAAAAGCACATAGCGGACTACGAACGTCTATGGCGTAAATCGTTGCTCATCCGGCGTTTTGAGGAGAGACTGCTCGATCTCTTTGCCGAAGGTGCGCTCAATGGCACCGTACACACCTGTGTTGGACAGGAATGGTCGGGCATTGCTGTTGCAGAAAGCCTTCAGACCGGTGATACGGTCTTTTCAAACCATCGCGGTCATGGTCATTATCTGGCGCGCTATGCCGATGTCACGGGGCTACTGGCAGAGGTGATGGGGCGTAGCAGCGGCGTGAGTGGTGGCATAGGCGGGACCCAACACATCTTTAGGCCAGGATTCTATTCAAACGGCATTCAAGGGGGCATGGTGCCCTCTGCGCTTGGCGTGGCGCTTGGCTATCAGATCCGTAGTGAGCCCAACGTTGCCGTAGCCTTTATCGGTGACGGTACACTCGGTGAAGGAATTCTATATGAGAGCCTGAATCTTGCCTCACTTTGGTGCGTTCCCCTTGTCGTCGTTGTGGAAAATAACGGTTATGCTCAGTCGACCAATACCGGCACCACAATCGCCGGATCGATTGAAAAGCGCGCCGCTGCATTCGACATTAGATACTGGCATGGCACGACCTGGCAATGGCCTGAGTTGATGCAGACGGCCAGCGAAGCTATCGATCATGCGAGGCATAATCAATCCCCTGTGCTCATTGAGATCAAAACCTACAGGCTCAACGCTCACTCGAAGGGCGACGACAATCGTCAGGATGATGAAATCAAACGCTTTCACGAAATTGACCCAATCAACGAGATGATGCGTTCACATCCAGAGGTGATCTCAAAGATTGACAAAGTTGAACTCCTATCAGACATACATACACCATGCACAGGAAATCGTCTAATTCTTGGGGCGGGCGGTCATGCCCAAGTGATTGCTGACATTTTGCTGGGCTTGACCAGCGGTGCTGGGGGCTACCAGTTATTCGGCTATCTCGATGACAATCCCGCACTGCACGGCCGCATGATCCTTGATCTTCCAGTTCTAGGGCCGGTGAGCATGGTCGCCAGTATTGCATATGATGTATTGCTTGTAGGCATTGGCAATAATGAAGTTCGTAGTTTGCTCTACGAACGTTATCTAGCTCTTGGCAGCGAATTTGCGCGTGCCGTACACGTCTCAGCAATTCTTGCCGCTGATACGCAGGTTGGAATTGGCACTGTAGTCTGTGCCAACGTAGCCGTCAACACTGGTACGAACGTGGCAGCCAACGCCATCCTCAACACCGGCTGCACAGTGGATCATCACAACCGAATCGGAGAGCACGTTCATATCGGCCCGGGCGCACACCTTGGTGGTGACGTTAGTGTGGACGAGGGGGCGCTAATCGGCATCGGTGCAACGGTAATGCCTCAGCGTTCGGTCGGACGCTGGGCGATTGTCGGGGCAGGCGCGGTGGTGACCGAAGACGTCCCGGACCACGCCGTGGTTGCAGGTGTCCCTGCGCGTATCTTGAGATGGCGAACGCCGCCAGATTTTGGAGCGACGGGGACTCAAATCTCTGCCGCTGACCCGCGCCAAGATCGCTCCTGCGAATCGCCTCATTCTCCTACGGATTCAGGAAACTGATGACCCAACGCATCTATCTCTCCCCACCGCACATGCATGGACAAGAGGCGCAACTTCCTCCAAGACGCCTTCGCCTCCAACTGGATTGCGCCCCTGGGTCCCCATGTCGACGCCTTCGAAGCCGAATTTGCGCAGAAGGTCGGCGCGCGCCACGCCCTGGCCCTCAGTTCGGGCACGGCCGCGCTGCACCTGGCCCTAAGCCTGGCCGGCGTCGAGACAGGTGACGAGGTCCTGGTCTCCACCCTCACCTTCGTGGCCAGCGCCAACCCGATCCTCTATCTGGGCGGCCGGCCCACCTTCGTCGACAGCGAGCGGCTCTCCTGGAACATGGATCCCGCGCTGCTGGCGGAGACGCTGGCCCGGCGCGCCCAGCAGGGCCGGTTGCCCAAGGCCGTGGTCCTGGTTCATCTCTACGGGCAGAGCGCGGACATCGAGCCCATTCTGGCTGCGTGTCAGGAGTATGGCGTGGCCCTGATCGAAGATGCGGCCGAGGCTTTGGGCGCGACGTACAAGGGGCAGAGCCCCGGCACGCTGGGCAAGGCGGGCATCTTTTCCTTCAACGGCAACAAGATCATCACCACCTCGGGCGGCGGCATGCTGGTCTCGGACGACGGCGACTTCATCGCCCACGCGCGCAAGCTGGCCACCCAGGCCCGCGATCCCGCGCCCCACTACCAGCATTCAGAGCTGGGCTACAACTACCGCATGAGCAACCTGCTGGCTGCCGTGGGACGGGGCCAGCTCCAGGCGCTGGATGGGTTCGTCGAGGCCCGACGACGCAACTTCGCTTACTACCAGCGTCATTTAGGCGACCTGCCGGGGGTTGCCTTCATGCCCGAGGCGCCCTGGGGGCGCCACACGCGCTGGCTCACCGTGCTGACCATCGATCCGGCTGCGTTTGGCGCCACGCGCGAGGATGTGCGCCTGGCGCTGGAGAGGGAAAACATCGAGTCGCGGCCGGTCTGGAAGCCCATGCACCTGCAGCCGCTCTTTGCTGAGTGCGAAGCCGTGGGCGGTTGCGTGGCCGAGGAGTTTTTCGCCAACGGTCTTTGCTTGCCGTCTGGGTCGGCGCTGACCGAAGGCGAGCTGGATCGGGTGATTGGGATCGTGCGTGGGGTGGCGCAAGGGTGATGGGTTGATGTGGCAGAAGTACGGCTTCTGCCACATCAACCGCGCTTCTCCGGTCGCCGGTCATCTACGCCTGTGAGTCCGTAGGGGGCGATGGCCGCAGAACTCTTCGGCAAGAGGCTCGGTGTAGCGAACGCTCAGCATGCATTCCGCCTGGGGATAAATCCCACGGGCTGCCCACGACACCCCTCAACGGGACTTTGTCGTCGCGGCGAACTCTCGTTACACAAAATTGGCTCGTTATATGCGTCCCGCAAGGTCGCTCTCGACGCGGATAAAACCGGAAAGAGTTGCGGGCAACTGCAACCAGAGAGGACAAGTGGGTCATTTTCGACTCTCGGATGCGGCGGGTATAATGGAGCCGTGGTAGCAAACGAAATTCATGGATCAAGCGCAAGCAAGAAGAACCATGGTCATCGATGGGCATAGGCTTCGTTCAGGAGTAGCACATGATAGCTGGTCAATTACGGGAACAAACGAGAGAACTGCTAGACGAAACCATACCTGAGAAGAAGGACCTGGATGACAAGGTGCGTCAACTCATCGAAGCAGAGTACTTGCGGCAATTGGGGCGTCATAAGCGCACGAATTCAGCCCTGACTGATAAGTACGGTATGACGTTCGAGGAGTTCGTCGCCCGTCGCGTTGCGCGCCAAAAGGGATATACATGGGAGGTGGAGCAGGACGCCATGGCTTGGGAGACTGCTATCGGCGGTATAGCCATGCTGGATCGCCAATTGCGCAAGGTGCGTGATCTCGGTGCTCACTGAGCTGCAGGAGTTGCGGCTTGAAGTCAAAGAGGCACTGGAAGACATCTGGTTCTTAGAGTCCATCGACGAGGTTGAACGCACCGATATCACCGTCTCTCTGCGTTTGCATATCCGGCCGATGCTTTTTGTGCACGTGTTCCTTGGCACGAAATCCGGGTCATTGGTCCCAAGCCAATTCTGGAGTTTCTGGCTCGGGTTGAAGGACTCCTGATCGAACACGATCTGCTATGATGTCACCATAGCAGCACATCGCATCTCTCTTTCACACCGGCCATGTCAGGTCTAGCGCGAGACCATAGAGTGGGTTTGATTCCAACTGGATCGTGCCCCTCAGCCCCCATGTCGACGCATTCGAGGACGACTTTGCCTTTTGCAAGGTCGGCGCAGTCCACGCCCTGGCCCTCTTCGGTGCACGATTGCTGCACCTGGCTAATTGCCTGGCCGTCGTCGACCAGAGTTGACACCCTCTGGTCTCCACCCTGACCTTTGTGGCCAGCGCCAACCTGGATCCTCTACCAGGGCGTCGATCCACCTTGGTCGAGAGTCGATGCGGCTCTCCTGGAACATGGATCCGGCCCTGCTGGCGGAGACGCTGGCCCGGCGCGCCCAGCAGGGCCGTTTGCCCAAGGCGTGGTCCTGGTCCAACGGGCAGAGCGCGGACATTCAGCCCATTCTGCCCCCTGCAGGACCTCCTCATCGAAGATGGCTGAGGCCTTGGGCGCCCTACAAGGACGCACCGACCCGATGGGCAAGGCGGGCATCTATCCTTGCAACGACAAGCAAGATCATCACCACCACGGGCGGCGGCATGCTGGTCTCGGACGGCGACTTCATCGCCCACGCGCAAGCTGGCCACCCAGGCCCGCGATCCCGCGCCCCACTACCAGCATTCAGAGCTGGGCTACAACTACCGCATGAGCAACCTGCTGGCTGCGGTGGGACGGGGACAGCTGCAGGCGCTGGATGGATTCGTTGCTCTCCGTCCGTTTACCGGCGTCATTAGGCGACCTGCGGGCGGTATGATGATTCACGGACGACCGTGCTGACCATCGATGCGCTTGGCGGCGACCGCGCCTGGCCTGAAGGCACGGTTGGCTATGCACCTGCAGCCACTCTTTGCCGAGTGTGAGGCCGTGGGCGGTTGAGTGGCCGAGGAGTTTCCCATATCGGCCTCTGCTTGCCGTCTGGGTCGGCCCTTCCCGAGGGCGTTGCTCGATCGAGTCACCGAGTCTTGCGTCGATGCGCCCGGGGTGCGGTAGCGAAGGGTGGCAAAAAAGCCGGCAATCCAGCCCCCCTTGGACCTCCCCAAGAGGCTTTACCCAGACGGCGCACCGAACCGATTGAGCCGGCATCTATCGTTGCAGACAAGGTATGATGACCAACTCAGTGTAACTTGAGCCCGTTTTCCGTAGCAGCCGTCGGTTTTAACCGACGGCTTTGCTCGTTGTCGTGCAACCGACCGCAGGGGATCCTAGAATCAGGAGTTTCAGAATCAGGCTGAGAAGATGTATAATCCAGCTCCTGACACACGCGATCCAGCAGACTTCTGACTCTCTGGAGATATAGTTCCATCCTCATGATGCTCGGTAGGAGGTGAACCAGTGACAGTTGGCATGGCAATGCAGCTAGAGGAAACTTTTCTTGCGCTGCCCCGTGCGGAGCGAGAGGCAATTATTAGCTATGGCGCAGCGGTCAGGCTTTCTAGTTTAAAGAAACGGCAATATCTGGCCGAGCGCAAGATACAGGACTTTGAGAAAAAGTATCATCAGTCCCTGGCACAGCTTGAGGCAGCCGGTTTACCCGATGATGCCGGGTATGAAATGCACGAGGACTACGTAATGTGGCATCACTGGCAGGAAGTTCTTGAAGCCGTGAGCCAGGATATCGTTGCCTTGGAAGAGATTGCCAGCCAGGGACTCTATCTGCACGGATCCAGCGATGTTGGCGACTGAGCGGCTGATTGAAATTGAGGCCGCTTTCGCCGACCAGATCTCTCGTATTGTCATTGTCGAACTAGACGGTGAGACATTGCGGCTGGTCATCTATCTCAAGGACGGCGCCAATTTGCGCGTTGCCGAGCAGTGGTCAGGAAACAAGCTCAAACGGTACAGCTACTACTGGCTCACAGAGGAAAACCAGCTGATAATTGGCTGGGACAATGCCCCACACCACACGCAACTCAGCACGTTTCCCCATCACAAACATGTTAGCGATAAGCAAACGCCAGAGGCCTCGACAGAGACTTTTTTGGAAGATGTGATGGCGGTGATCCTCTCAACGCAGGATGACGCGGCACGAGATTGAAGTCCATAACCTGAGAAATCGCGGTGGAAGTCGTAGTCATGCTTAGCCGTTCGCCGCAGAGCCTTTGCCTCCAACTGGATCGCACCACTGGGTCCTCACGTCGACGCGTTCGAGGCCGACTTCGCGCGCAAGGTCGGCGCGGACCACGCCCTGGCCCTCAGCTCGGGCACGGCCGCGCTGCACCTGGCGCTACTCCTGGCTGGCGTCGAAACCGGCGATGAAGTCCTGGTCTCCACCCTCACCTTCGTGGCCAGCGCCAACCCGATTCTCTACCTGGGCGCCCGGCCCACCTTCATCGACAGCGAGCGTACCTCCTGGAACATGGATCCGGCCCTGCTGGCGGAGACGCTGGCCCGGCGCGCTAAGCAGGGCCGGTTGCCCAGGGCTGTGATCCTGGTTCACCTGTACGGGCAGAGCGCGGACATCGACCCAATTCTGGTCGCCTGCCAGGCCTATGGCGTTCCCCTGATCGAGGATGCAGCTGAGGCGCTTGGGGCAAGCTATCAGGACCGCAGCCCGGGCACGCTGGGCAAGGCGGGCATCTTTTCCTTCAACGGCAACAAGATCATCACGACCTCGGACGGCGGCATGCTGGTCTCGGACGACGGCGACTTCATCGCCCACGCGCGCAAGCTGGCCACCCAGGCCCGTGATCCGGCGCCCCACTACCAGCATTCAGAGCTGGGCTACAACTACCGGATGAGCAACCTGCTGGCTGCGGTGGGGCGGGGCCAGCTGCAGGCGCTGGATGGGTTCGTCGAGGCCCGGCGACGCAACTTCGCTTACTACCAGCGTCATTTAGGCGACCTGCCGGGGGTAGCATTTATGCCCGAGGCGCCCTGGGGCCGCCACACGCGCTGGCTCACCGTGCTGACCATCGATCCGGCTGCATTCGGCGCCACGCGCGAGGATGTGCGCCTGGCGCTGGAGAGGGAGAACATCGAGTCGCGGCCGGTCTGGAAGCCCATGCACCTGCAGCCGCTCTTTGCCGAGTGCGAAGCCGTGGGCGGTTGTGTAGCCGAGGAATTCTTTGCCAACGGCCTCTGCTTGCCGGCGGGTTCGGCGCTGACCGAGGCCGAGCTGGATCGCGTGATTGCGATTGTGCGTCGATGCACCCGGGGGTGAGGTCTCCGCGTCGGGGATGCGCTTCGTGGCGGAGGGTGGCAAAAAAGCGGGCAATCCAGCCCCCCCTTGGACCTCCCTAAGCTTGGCTTACCTTTACCCAAACGGCGCACCGAACTGATTGGGCGGCATCTATCGTTGCAGACAATGCATGATTGACCAACGGGCTTGAGCCCGTTTTCCATAGCAGACGTCGGTTTCAACCGACGTCGCTCTAGCCGAGCCAGGCGGCAGCGGTTGGAAACCGCCGCCTGCAACAGAAAATCGGCTTCAGCCGATTGCGTTGCGCCTGGAGGTCCGGTGACAAGTGTCCCCACGCTGCGTGAGGACGGCGGTGGTCTTCCCAACTGGTTATCGCCGTGCCGACTGCCCCGGCGTTCCTCACTGACTCCCAGCAGCGATCCGCCAGCGCCGGCTGAGTGAGGCGAGCGGAGCGACGCCTCGTATCGAAGCCAAGCGGACTCGACCACGCGCCTTACTCGACCCGCTTGGTTTCGATACGCCCTTCGGGCTACTCAACCGGCGCTAGACGCTCACTGTGTGAACGGCCCTGGCATTCCTCCCAGACTCGCGCACGACCCGCTCGCACGTGGGCGTGCTCGCTAAGCAGGCGTGGATCGAGATGTCGACATGCCGCATGGTTGTCCGTCAGTGCCGGCTGAGTGAGACGAGTGAATCGGTGCCGCAGTTCGAAGCTTGTCATTGAGCGATTGACGTGATCTCAGTGTGCGACTTATACTGACCGGCAGACATGTGTCCATTTGTTGGCGAAGATCTGCATGAAACTGGAGCGAGATAATGCTAACCCACTACATCCAAGCTGCGATGAATCAGGCGAGCTACGATATTTTGGATGACGGTACCTACTATGGTGAAATCCAGGCTTTCCCAGGGGTCTTTGCCAATGCGGACTCACTGGAAATTTGCCGAGCGCAGTTACAGGAAGTATTGGAGGGTTGGATTCTGCTGGGTCTGCAGTTGGGTCATCCACTTCCAGAGATCAACGGTATCAATCTACGCATGAGTAAGGAGGCCGCTTGATGCCGGCGTTTGGCCCGGTCAAGCGACGTGACCTGATTCGGGCGCTGCGAACCCTGGGGGTTCGACGGTCCCTACTCCGGTGGCAATCACCAGTTCATGGTGAGAAATGAACTCAAGCTCTACATCCCCAATCCTCATGGCGGTGATATTAGCCGATCATTGTTGTCCAGAATCCTGAAGCAGGCTGGAATCACAAAAGATGAATGGGAGAACGTCTAGTAGCAAGACGATTGCAGCTGGGCTTCGCCCCTGGGCCCGCACGTCGACGCCTTTGAAGCCGACTTTGCGCGCAAGGTCGTCGCGGCCCACGCCCTGGCCCTCAGCTCGGGCACGGCCGCGCTGCATCTAGCCCTGCGCCTGGATGGCGTTGATTCTGGCGACGAGGTTCTGGTCTCCACCCTTACCTTTGTGGCCAGCGCCAACCCGGTCCTCTACCTGGACGCCCGGCCGACCTTCGTCGACAGCGAACGGCTCTCCTGGAACATGGATCCTGCGCTGCTGGCGGAGACGCTGGCCTAGCGCGACCAGCAGGGCCGTTTGCCCAGGGCGACCCAGGCCCGCGATCCTGCGCCCCACTACCAGCACTCGGCGTTGATCACCACGATGCGCCCGATCCGTACGGACGCGGGCCGGGCCCCAAGCGCCCATCGTAGCCTCACGCTACCAGCGTGAGGACCGTTGGCTATCCCAGCGCATCGGGTCACCCAAGGTCCTGCACGCTGCTAGCGTGCAGCTACGGTGGCCACGCCCCTTGCTCATTTCGTCGCCTCATGCGCGCACACCCTCTGCTCGCTAAGCGGGTCTGGCTTCAATTGTCAAAGCGCAGGCCGGTGGGCTTAGATTAGATTGGCAAATACACCTACTTAAAGCGATTCTGCGCGAACGCTGATTCCACGGCGTGGAGGAACGCATCGAAAGACATTTCGTCGCATGGAAGATGCTGTTCAGGGTTTTCAAAAGGGTGCAGATGCCAGCCGATATACGCGTTGTCAGCGCCAAAAATCCGACGTTCATCCTGGACAAGCGCAAATGCACATTTGCCCGAATCCGCGTTGTAAAATACGTCGATGAAAGCCGCAGCGACAAGGACAACGCGGATCTTGACGACGACATCGTCTAACAATTGTACGTCGTATGAAGCGACAATTTCGACTGCATGGCACGCATGCTGGATGGCGCGTGCAAAGGCAACTGCGTCTAGATCAGCCACGCTTCAATTGTCTCTAATTTCTGCTTGCGGCTGATCAACCCATCCCATTCGAAGTAGTCACGTTCAACGTCGTACGCAAATTGGTTGGAAATGGTTTCCGCCCTGCCCTGTGCTTCGAACTCCTCAAAACTCATACCATACTTCTGTTCCAAGGCTGCGATTGCCGCATGTACCATGCCCAACCGGTAGGCGACGGCGTCCTGCAACGCTAGCAGGAGGGCAACGTTAACGCGTGGTTCGCCTGTCAGCTCGGTGAGCGCTTGCAATGCCGTTTTCGAAATGGTGGGTGAAAGGGTGCTCATCTCGTTATCAATCCTCATGCAGTGATCGCTGAAGGTCGTCGCCCCTAGTTCTCTGTTTTACCTTCGAGCGTAGTGAACTCTGTATGCGACCATCTGCTGCGCATTATAGCACAGTGTTGCCGTTGCCTGCGCGTGCCCTTGCTCCGCAGAGTAAATCGGTGCCTACTTATCAAAGTAAGCACCAACATCACGTTCTCCTCCTTCACAGTCGGGCGTTTCTCTCCACTGTCCCGCAAGCTGGCGACCCAGGCCTGCGATCCCGCATCCCGCTACCAGCACTCGGAGCTGGGCTACAGATACCGCATGAGCAACCTGCTGGCCGCGATGGGATGGGGCCAGCCGCAGGCGCTGGATGGGTTTGTGAAGGCCCGACGACGCAACTTCGCTTACTACCAGCGTCATTTAGGCGACCTGCCGGGGGTAGCGTTTATGCCCGAGGCGCCCTGGGGCCGCCATACGCGCTGGTTGACCGTGCTGACCATCGATTCCGCAGCATTCGGCGCCACGCGCGAGGAGGTGCGCCTGGCCCTGGAGGCCGAAAACATCGAGTCGCGGCCGGTTTGGAAGCCCATGCACCTGCAGCCGCTCTTTGCCGAGTGCGAAGCCGTGGGCGGTTGCGTGGCCGAGGAGTTCTTTGCCAATGGTCTTTGCTTGCCGTCGGGGTCGGCGCTGACCGAAGGCGAGCTGGATCGGGTGATTGAGGTCGTGCGTCGATGCGCCCGGGAGTGACGTCTCCGCGTCGGGGACGCGCTTCGTGGCGGAGGGTGGCAATAAAGCGGGCAATCCAGCCCCCCCCCTTGGACCTCCCCAAGCTTGGCTTACCTTTACCCAAACGGCGCACCGAACTGATTGGCCGGCATCTATCGTTGTAGACAATGCATGATTGACCAACGGGCTTGAGCCCGTTTTCCGTAGCAGACGTCGGTTTTAACCGACGGCTTTGCAGCACACGCACCGGAAGAATGCCGTCGTCGTCACGTCGATCTGTCCCCATGCGACTCGTTGTATTGGTTGTTGCCTGAACTCGTTGTCGTGCAACCGACCGCAAGGGATTTCAGAAATCAATCTTGGGTGCATCCCATTTTGGGGGCGGTGTACGAACGGATTAGTCGCCTTCTCTAGAGCAGCCCCCCAAATGTGGTATGCACCCATCAATCTTGAACTGCTTGCTTGATGAGTTTCCGCAGACTATACTGACTATAAGGCGAATTTGAGGTTGCAGCTTGTTGCAGAGGCTTGGAAATTGAGACACACTTCAACTCGATTTTTTGTCGTCGTGGAGGTTTGAGGAATGTCGGATACGATTCTGTTGGAATTGCCTGAGGACGTGCTCTTGAACGCACTGAGACGATTGTCGCCAAGCCGCCGGCGTTGGCTGTTCGCAGTGCTTGAAAACGAAGATGCCATCAGCATGCAGCCTGTTTCGGCTACCATGCTAGACAGCCTGAGCGATGTGATCGCCATTGGCGGCGATGCACTGGTCGACAGCGAGCGTTTGTATGACGATGCGTGTGGTGCTTGATACGAGTGTGTTGGTCGGCCTGCTGGATAGCCATGACAAGTGGCATTCCCAGGCAGTGGCAATCCGTGATGCGCTGCAGGAGGTTGATGCTGTTGTGCTCTTCGTCGACCCGGTTGTCAATGAGGTCGTGAGTGTGTTGGCGCGCAGAATGGAAGAACAGCAGCGCACGGAGCAATTCGCCGCAGCGTTGACGCGTTTGGAATCGCTCATTTCTCCGGATGTGATTGCCTGGATTTCCGCTTTCACAGAACAATTGTATGAGCAGGTGTTGGCGTTGGTGCGAGAACACGAAGGAAGATTGAATTTCCATGATGCATTGATTGCATTGGCCTGTCGGGAAATGGGAATCGAGCACCTCGCCAGCTTTGACCGCGATTTCGATCAAGTCGACTGGTTGGTAAGGGTTAGCAACGCAGACGCAATCCTGTCTGATCGATGAGCCAAACCAACCTGAAGGATCCGCAAGACTCCCCAACCATGCCCGACCTTGACCACTATGCAGCGACAACTACCGTATGAGCAACCTGCTGGCGCTGGAGGCCGAGAACATCGAGTCGCGCCCGGTCTGGAAGCCTATGTACCTGCAGCCGCTCTTTGCTGAGTGCGAAGCCGTGGGCGGTTGCGTGGCCGAGGAGTTTTTTGCCAACGGCCTTTGCTTGCCGTCGGGGTCGGCGCTGACCGAGGCTGAGCTGGATCGCGTGATTGAGATCGTGCGCGGATGCGCCCGAAGGTGAGGTCTCCGAGTCGGGGCACACACGCTCAGCTAGGTCCATGGGCGCTAGGGCCGTGTGAACGTCAGCACCTCCGGGAGGCGGAGCGGTCAACTTGCGGTGAACGGAGCTGCGTCATCCGCCTCCCGGAGGTACGGTAACTCTCTGTCTAGTCCGCATGCCCCGTGCGCACGGTGGTCCTCCCGAGTTTCCCATGTCGCTGGGGCAAGATCGGTCCCGACAAAGAAATTCGGGCATTTCTGGGGAGTGGTTGTCGCCTTGCGAAAGTCCCCGGTGTTGATCGCCATCGCGCCCGACCCGTTCGCACGTGAGTGTGCTCGCGTATTCTGTTTCTTTATGGTCGAGATGAGCGAGCTACGATTCCCTGTAGGCTGGATATCGGCGACCGGTAGCCTGCGGTTATCATCTGTTGGAGTAGGCCATCCGCTGCGCTGAGTGAAAGACACTCCTTGTCGACTGCGAGCGCAAGCAGTCCCAATGTGCCAGATACGGGTACCTGCAGCTGTTGTGCCAGTCGACGCGCAACACGGTCGTCCGTCATCACCTGGTGATCATCGTAGTGCGCCAGGGCAATACAGGAAGCTTCTCCTGGTCCGAGCCGGAGACGCAACTGCGCACAAAGAGATTGGGCCGATGGGGTCAAGGAAAGCAGGGGCAGCCACGACCAATCTGTCTGAGGAATCCTTCCGAGTTTTACGCCCTCGTTCTGCTCATGCATTACCTCGCCAGTCGTAGCCGCAAGTTTCTCCAGGGTTACTGAAATCACGTCAGGGCGTTGGGTGATCGCAAAATTCGAGAGAACAGTGTTGTCCAGCAAAATGCTCATGGACGAGGTTCGTCTTGATTCGACTGGAGCCATCGGCGGGCTGCATGGACTTCGGCGGCGGCTTCCGGCTCGTTCGCAGCGCCCAGCCAGAGCGGAATTCCGCTCTCCAAGAAGCGTTCACGCAACACCAACGGATGTACGCCGATGAGCTCGGCTGCTTTGCTCAGGCTGATCTCTTCATCCAAATAGAGGCTGACCGCTAATGACCATGTCAGTTCGGCATCCTGTGCCAATGCTTGCTGTAGGGCTCGTGCTGCGAGTTCCGGGTGAGCTTGAAAGATGCGCAGAACCTGATCAATGTCCCAAGAACCTTCAGCCTCAGCGTAAGTGGTCATGATGAGTACCTCATACCGCAAGAAGGACAATCAGCGTTGCTGGTACATCGCAGAGGAAATCTCCCCAAGGTTTCAGCAGAAACCAGAATTGAGACTTCTTGACCGCAGGCTTTACGTACGCCATGGTGAACGAACAGTACCATGCGGGCCAGCGAAGCCCCCAAAAACCTCAGCGGCAAGCTGCTTCACAGAATTATAACATGTTCGCGATCCCACCGAAATTACCAGAAAAATGAGATCGACTGGAATTCGCGAACCACAAATAATCCAGCGGCAAGCGCTGGAGCGGGAGAACATCGAGTCGCGCCCGGTCTGGAAGCCTATGCACCTGCAGCCGCTCTTTGCTGAGTGCGAAGCCGTGGGCGGTTGCGTGGCCGAGGAGTTTTTTGCCAACGGCCTCTGCTTGCCCTCTGGCTCGGCGCTGACTCAGGCTGAGTTGGACAGGGTGATTGAGGTCGTGCGTCGATGCGCCCGGGGATGAGGTCTCCGAGTTGGGGATGCGCTTCGTGGTGGAGGGAGGCAAAATAAGCGGGCAATCCAGCCCCCTCCCTTGGACTTCGCCAAGCTTGGCTGATCTTTACCCACATACCCACACGGCGCACCGAACCGATTGGCCGGCATCTATCGTTGCAGACAATGCATGATTGACCAACGGGCTTGAGCCCGTTTTCCGTAGCAGCCGTCGGTTTTAACCGGCGGCGCTCTAGCCGAGCCATGCGGCAGCGGGTGGAAACCGCCACCTGTTGCTCCCGAAGCTACGGTGACCCTCTGTCGCCTTCCCGCCTGGTTATCGCGCTGTGAACGGCCCTGACGTTCCTCACCGACTCGCTCCCAACCCGCTCGCACTTGGGTGTACCCACTAAGCGGGCAGGCGCGAGCTGGGTTCGGCCAGCGCCGGCTGAGTGAGGCGAGCGGAGCGATTGCCTTGGTTCGCTTGTACTGAGCCTGTCGAAGTGAAGCCAAGCGGCGCCAACCACGACGCCTCGTCGACCCGCTTAGTTTCGATACGCCCTTCGGGCTACTCAACCGGCGCTAGACGCTCGCCATGTGAACGGCCCCGGCGTTGATCACCGCCACGCGCACGACCCACTCGCACGTGGGCGTGCTCACTAAGCGGGACGGGCGAGATGAGTTCGCCAGCGCCGGCTGAGTGAGGCGAGCGGAGCGATTGCCTGGACTCTTCATGTCTATACTCGACAAACACTCTTCGACACCCGCGCCGCGGTAGACGATGAACTTTCTGCCCAACTTGACCCCAACGCATCTGCCTTCAGCGTAAGGGACGTAGCCGGGTCTTGTCTGCTTCCAATACGATGAATGAGCCGGACAACCTATGACCTTCACTGTCCAACATTTCGAGCAGGCGGGGAATCTTCATCTGCCGCTCATTGATGGCAAATCGGAGCAGAACGATGCCCTGTGTGGGGAAGCGAAGTCGATAGACCAACTCACCAAAGTCTTTGTCCTCTGTGATGATAAAGCGCTGCTCAATACTCGCATAGACACGCGCAAGCAACTGGGAATCAGCCGTACCGCGCAGTTCTTCCATTACATACAACACATCGTGTCCGTGCTGGCGCAGGGCGTCTACAATGCCCACGTTGCAGCACTCATCGACAAGGAATTTCACATCCGTTGACCGTTGGCGAAGATGATTTCTTCCTGTGCAAGATGGTCGGCTGCAAATGCCGCGGCAGCATAGATGTCCGCAGTGTCGAGATGAGGATGATCCTCGATAATCTCATCGATTGTCATTCCACCGGCAAGCTTGCGCAGCAGCAGCTCAACCGTGACACGCGCCTTTGATCACCGGTTTGCCAAACATGATCTCGGGATTGATCTCAATTCGTTCGTGTTGCATTGGTCCCCTCTAGTCAGCCTGCATCGTACGGAGCAAATCTGTTCTCTACAGCACGATTCTCAGCCGGTGCATCCGGATTCTACCACAACCAGTGCGCGATTCCGCATGAGACATGCATTCGAGGCTGCCCCCATGCGTCGCAAGCGCTCTCCAAGAGCCAAACCGCTACGCGGGCGTGCTCGCGTGCGCGGCTTGGGGGAGAGGGCCTCCGCTCGCGCCTCGCTCAGTCCGCACGCCCCGTGCGGACGGCCGCCCTCCCGAGCGGTGATCGTGTTGCGAATGGCCCTGGCGTTCCTCACCGCCACGCTCCCAACCCGCTCGTACAGGGGTAACCCACTGCCGGGCATAGGGGCGAGCGGCGTCGCCAGCGCGCCCTCGACCTTGCATTGGCTTCCTTGCCCACAGGCGCACCGAACCGATTTTCACCGTCGCTACCTCATCGTTGCAGACCAGACAATGCAGGATTGGCCGTACGGGCTTGGCCCGCCTTCAGCAGCCAGCGTCAGGTTTCAACTGACGGCGCTCTAGCCGAGCCAGGCGGCGGCGGTGGGAAACCACCGCCTGTTGCCCCCGAAGGTACGGTGACCCTCTGTCCCCGTCCGCACGCCGCGCTAGGACACGCGTCTCCCGACCGGTGATCGCCCCGAAATGGCCCCGGCGTTGATCACCGCCATGCGCACGACCCGCTCGCACGTGGGCGTGCTCACTAAGCGGGTTCTGGGGTGAGATGTGTCTACCACGTCCCCCCTGTCCAAGTCCGCACGCCGCTGGCAAGCGGACGGTCGCCCTCCCGATCGCGAGTCTGCCTATCCTCGCAAATGGCCCCGGCGCGACCACCGCCACGCGCACGACCCGCTCGCACGTGGGCGTGCTCACTAGAGCGATGGGGCGAAATCGGACCCCTTCCAGTCCGCACGCCGCGGGCGGAGGGCCCCCTCCCGACTGGTTATTCGCTTTACGAACCGCCCCTGCCGTTCCTCACAGGATTTCCTGACCGATCCGGTGCATTGACCGAACGGCTGATTGAGCAAGATGATGACGGTATGTAGTGTTGCGACCGTTCCTTCGCTGCGTGAGGCATGTCATACGCAAGCCTGTACTATAGAAGAAACTCATTCCGTGCGCGCGTGAAGCCATTGAACTCTGCCTCGAGGTAGAGGATCTGAACGAACCATCCATGCGTTTTGTGGGCGTGCAAGAGATCGAGCTAGCAGCGTGAGCCGTCTACCGGCTGTCACGGCCCGTAGGATGTGCAGCGTGCAAGAGTCTCAGCGTGTGCGCCTACCCAAAACGATTCTGCGTGAACGCCGCTTCAACGGCGTTGAGGAACTCTTCGAAAGATATTTCGTCGCATGGAAGATGCTGTTCAGGGTTCTCAAAAGGGTGTAGATGCCAGCCGATGTATGCGTTGTCAGCGCCAAAAATCCGACGTCCGTCCTGGACAAGCGCGAACGCACATTTGCCCGAGTCTGCGTTGTAAAACACGTCGATGAAAGCCGTTTTCAGCGACATAGTGTCCACCGAGCGTCCGGTGATTCGACGACGATCGACTGGGCCATTGTACGTCGTGGGCGCAAGAGGGAATTTCGACTGCGTGCACGGCGACGATGGCTGCGGCATAGGTAAGAGTGAATCAGCCCGAATGTCCTCCGGTTGCAGGCTTGCGGATATTCGTCAAGGATTCTCATGCCATTCGAAATAGTCACGTTTAATGCGTCGTACGCAAATTGGTCGGAAGCGACTGAATCCGCCCCGCCTTGTCCTTCACATCAGAATTCCTCAAAACGTCATACCGATGACTTCTGTTCCAAGGTTGCCCGATTGCATTACGTACGATGATGGCCAACCGGTAGGCAACGGCTTCCGTCAGCATGGAGAGCAAAACGTTAGAGCGTGGCTCGCCTGTCAGCGCTGTGAGCGCCTGCAATCCGCCGTTTTCGCAATGGTGGGTGAAAGGGTGCTCATCTCGTTATCAATTCTCATGTAGTGATGGCTGAAGGTCGCCGCCCCTGGTTCTGTCTTTTACCTTCGAGTGTAGGAACTCTGCGTATGACCGTCTGCTGCGCAGGGTTATAGCACAATGTTGACCTTGCCTGCTCGTGCCCATCATGCACCCTGCTCTTTGCTGAGTGTGAGTCCATCGGCGGCGACGTAGCCGCGGAACGCTTCGACAAGGGACTCTGTCTGCCGCCGGCATCGGCCCTGACGGAGGCCGAGTTGGACCGCGTGATACCGAACCGATAGGCCGGCATCTATCGTTGCAGACAATGCGTGATTGGCCAACGGGCTTGAGCCCGTTTTCCATAGCAGCCGTCGGTTTTAACCGACGTCGCTCTAGCCGAGCCAGGCGGCAGCGGTTGGAAACCGCCGCCTGTTGCTCCCGAAGCTACGGTGACCCTCTGTCCAGTCCGCACGCCGCGTGCGGACGGTCGCCTTCCCGCCTGACTAGTTATCGCCCTGCAAATGGCCCCGGCGTTGATCATCGCCATGCGCACGACCCGCTCGCACATGGGCGGGCTCAGTGAAGCGAGCGGAGCGGGGTCGAGTATGGAAGCCGCGACTCGACCACGCGCCCGTACCCGCACGCCGCGTGCGGAGGGTTTCGACACGCCCGACCAGCTAACTGGCGCGACCTGTCGAACGGACCCGGCGTTCCTCAACGACTCCCAGCAGCGATCGGCCAGCGCCGGCTGAGTGAGGCGAGCGGAGCGACTGCCTCTCGTTCGAAGGCCAAGCGGATCGACCACGACCCTCGTCGACCCGCTTGGTTTCGATACGCCCTCCGCACTCCACCGGCGCTGACGCGCGCATGCGAACGGACCCGGCATTCCTCATCGACTCCCAGCAGCGTTCGGCCAGCGCCGGCTCAGTGAGCCCGACCGAGCGATGTCGCGCCGTGGGCGTGCTCGCTCGTAAGCGAGCGGGACTCGAGGATGGGGATGCGTCTCATGTGAAGGCTATGGGTCGGAGGTTTCGGCATGGCTGGAAGCCGCGGATTCGGGGCGCGTGAGACTGTCAGCCAGGGCATTCATGACCCGGCTTGGTTTCGATACGCCCTTCGGGCTACTCAACCGGCGCTGGACGCCGTCATGCGAACGGACCCGGCGTCTCCTCAGCGGGACTGGGGCGAGCGTCCGGCCAGCGCCGGCTGAGTGAGGCGAGCGGAGCGACGCCTCGTATCGAAGCCAAGCGGACTCGACCACGCGCCTTACTCGACCCGCTTGGTTTCACTTCGACGGGCTCAGCACAAGCGATACGCCCTCCGCGTCGGGCTACTCAACCGGCGCTGGACGCTCGTCATGTGAACGGCCCTGGCGTTGATCACCGTCACGCGCCTGACCCGTTCGCACGTGGACGTGCTCATTGAGCGGATAACTGGCTTGCGGCGAAGGATTGATGCCGGCAGATCGATTAACTGGGCAAGGCAATCCACAGGACTCATTGACACTGGTACCACCCCGCTCACCCTCCTCACCATCGCACGTGGATTTTGCCGCTCTGAAAACTTTGGTCCGTTTTCGATGTGGAGCAGTGAGTCATGTATCGTGCATTTGGAAAACGGCTGTTGGATCTGCTGCTGGCTGTGCCGGCGCTATTGTTGATGTTGCCCGTGATGGCGGTGATTGGCGTCGTCGTTGGGATTAGCTGCGGCTTCCCGGTGATCTATCGCCAGCGCCGCCCCGGCCTGCATGGTCGTCCCTTTACGATCTATAAGTTTCGTACCATGAACGACGCCCGCGATGCATCGGGCGCCCTTCTGCCCGACGCCGAGCGCTTGACCCGAAGTCGGGCGCTTGCTGCGCAGCACCAGCCTGGATGAACTGCCGGAGCTGATCAATATCGTGCGCGGTGACATGAGCCTGGTGGGTCCCCGCCCGTTGTTGATGGACTACCTGGCGCGCTACACGCCCGAGCAGGCCCGCCGCCACCTGGTGCGTCCGGGTCTCACCGGCATCGCGCAGGTTTCCGGTCGCAATGGGCTGACCTGGGAAGAGAAGTTCGCCAGCGATGTCTGGTACGTGGACAATCTCTCCCTGCTGCTGGATTTGCGCACGCTGCTGCAGACGGTCCGTGCGGTGCTGCGTCGCGAAGGCATCAGCCAGCCCGGCCACGCCACGGCGGAATCATTCCGGGGCACGACCGCTGAGCATCAGGCTAGTGGGTAACGTCGGGAATAATTGAGCCGCTCACGAAGTGAATGTCAGGTTCCGCGCGGCGAAATGAAGTTGACAATGATTGTGGTTCACGATTACTTGACGCTTGCTGCACCTGGCGTTGACCATGGCAATGTGTCAGAGATATCATTCATCATAGTAACCGATTCAGATAATAGAGCGGTGCGGGGAGCTTGCTCAGGCACCGCTTTGACAAGCTCAGGATGCCGTAAGCTCAACCGCCACTGGCCAATATAACTATGATCCTAGTGGAGCGCAGGCGCAAAGTGGACCGATGGCTTGTAGGTCACGCTACCAGCGTGACAAGCCTCGCCGATCGAGAGTTCTGTGGAGGCCCGTAGTCGTCGGCTGATAGCCGGACCTACAAGCCATGGGCTCACTTCAGCTGCCGTGTACTGGTACAGTGTGACTCCGATCAATCGGAATTTTTGCATGCAGTACGCGAAAAATGAAACGTAAAACCTGCGGTTGCTTTGGCAGTCGCCCCGTTTTGCGCATCGCGGCTCACAGCGGCAATAGTAGATTAGATGAGGAGCGAAGCACAAATGCAGCTCAATATCTCCTCGACGGTTATGCGAAAATCGTTGGGCGAGAAGGTACTGACGATCCGCAACCGTCATCTCCTCTTGCTAGACTTGATCATCTTCTCAACCATGCCGGCGCTGGCGCTCTATCTGCGTGTTGAGAGCAGCGGCGCCATGACGGGCTATCTCGACGCGCTAATCGCCTATACGCTAATTGCAGTCACAGTTCGCTGCGCCATTTTCGGCGCCATGGGCATCTATCGTCGCTTCTGGCGCTATGCCAGCGTCGAGGATTTGGTGCAGATCGGCCTGGCCCTCTTCTTTTCAAGCCTGGTGATGCTCTTTATCGCATTAGCCATGCGCCTATTGGGGGTACCGTCAGGTTCGCCGTTGCCCCGCTCCGTGCCGATTACGGAGAGCCTCCTGGTTGCGGTCGCGACAGTCGCAGCGCGCTTCTCATTGCGCCTGGCCGATCGTTGGCGCGTCGATCAGCCCCAGCAGCGCCCCCAGCGCATCGGTATCATGGGCGCCGGCTCGGCAGGCATGATGATCTTGCGCGAAATGCGGCGCAATCCTGCCCTCGGTATGCTACCGGTCTGCTTCTTTGACGATGATCCCGCCAAGCAGAAGCTGGAGATACACGGTGTGCCCGTGTGGGGCGACCGCACGACCGTTCCCGAAGCGGTAAAGGCGGCTCAATTGGATCTGATTATCCTGGCGATGCCCACTGCGCCCGGACGCACCATTCGGGAACTGAGCGAAATCTGTCAGGCCGCCAAAATAAAAACGAAAACGATTCCGGGCATCTATGAGTTGCTCAATGGGAGTTTGAGTATTAGTCAGCTCCGCAACATAGAGTTGATCGATTTGCTGCGGCGCAGTCCGATTCAGACGGATATTGCTGAGGTGCGAAATCTACTGCGTGGCAAGCGCGTGCTCGTGACGGGCGGCGGCGGCTCGATTGGACGTGAGCTTGCGCGCCAGATTCTGCTGTGTGAACCGGCCCAACTCGTGCTGCTGGGTCATGGCGAGAACTCGATCTTTGAAAGCGAGCGCGAGGTGCGCCGCATGCTGGCCCAACAGAGCGAGGCTGACACCGAAATTGTGGCGGTGATCGCCGACATCCGCTTTGCCGACCGCATCAACCACATCTTTGCCCGGCTCCGTCCGGAGGTCGTCTTTCACGCCGCCGCGCACAAGCACGTGCCCCTCATGGAGTTGAACCCGGTCGAGGCGATCACGAACAATGTGCTGGGGACGCGCAACGTGGTGGAGGCCGCTGCTGCAACGGGTGTGGAACAGTTCGTCATGATTTCGACGGACAAAGCGGTCAACCCCACCAACGTGATGGGGGCCAGCAAGCGCGCGGCGGAACTGGTCGTGCTCAAGACCGCCCGTGCGCATGATCTGCCCTATGTCGCGGTGCGCTTTGGCAATGTCTTGGGCAGCCGCGGCAGCGTCGTGCCCATCTTCCAACGTCAGATTGAAGCGGGCGGTCCGGTTACCGTGACCCACCCCGACATCTTGCGCTATTTCATGACGATCCCCGAGGCCGTGCAGCTGGTGCTGCAGGCCGCCGTAATGGGGCATTCTGGTGAGGTCTTTGTCTTGGATATGGGGGGCCCGGTATCGATCACCGAGATGGCCGAGACCCTGATCCGCCTTTCCGGGTATGAGGTTGGCCGGGATATTGAGATCGAGTATACAGGACTACGCCCGGGCGAAAAGCTCTTCGAAGAGCTCTTTGTCGAAGGCGAAGTCTATGGCCAGACCGCGCACGAGAAAATCTTCGCCGCCTTTAATGCGGCGAGCCAGATCCCGCCTGATTTGGACGCTTATGTTGACGCATTGACCTCTGCCGCACAGCGTGACGATCGCGACGCCATCGTGACGTCGCTCAAGGCACTGGTCCCCGAATACTCGCCGCCGCCACCGCCGGCGCCGCCACCCAAGACCGCCACACACGTAACAGACGGCGCCATCCCCTTGAAGTCGGCCCCCGCCACGACCAGCTGAACCGTGACTCGGTTGCAGCCGCTTCCCGGCATTCGGTCTGGTCAACGTATCCAAACGAAAATTGGAACGTCAACACTAGTGCCGATCAACACTCGTGCCGATCAAGTAGAAGAGACGTTGCGTTGCAACGTCTCTATCCCGGTCGTCAACACACGAAGGATTCTAGTCGGTTATCCCGATACACTGCACAGAAAGATTGACGCTTTTTTGCCGGTGCTACATTCATGAACATCGACTCATCCATCACAACCGACGTGACCGCGCCCGCGCCGAAAGATCTGGGGCAACCGGAGAGCGTCAAGCGCACGGCAGCGAACCGCGTGCAGACTCATCCCTTCTGGGCACGCATTGCCTGGCTGGAGCCCTTTCTGGCTGGCGCTGTTGGCGCCGGCGATCTTGTTGCCCGGTCGTTTTTGGACGCCTGCGCTGCAGCCGTATCTGGTTCTGGCCCTCTTTGTCTTTTGGCCCCTGCGCCGCCTCGCCTACGGCCGCTGGAGCGTCGCCACGCCCCTGGCCTGGCCCGTGGGCATCCTGATGGCGTGGACGCCGCTTACGCTGTGGATTGCTGTCGATCGCGCGGTGGCCTGGGTGGCGGTTGGCTATCTGTTGTTGGGGGTTGCACTCTACTGGGCACTGATCAACTGGCCGCCGGCGCGCAAGCGGCCACTGTGGATCGCCGGCCTCTTTGCCCTGATCGGCATCGCCCTGGCGCTGTTAGGACCCCAGCTGTTGGATTTTCGGCAGGGTTCGCAGCTCTTTCGCATTCCGGCGCTCTACGCACGACTTGGCCTGTTGGCTGCCCTGGTGGGCGAGAGCATGAACGGCAACGTGCTGGCCGGTGGGTTGGTGGTGACCGTCCCGATTCTGGCAGCGTTGGTGGTTGAACCCCGTTGGACCAAGCGCTTCTGGCTGCCGCTCCTGGCGGCGATGGTCGTGATTGGCTGCTTGTTCCCGCTCTTTCTCACGCAGAGTCGCGGTGCATGGCTGGCCACGCTGCTGAGCTTGCTGGTTCTCGTGGTTCTGCGCTGGCCACGCCTGGTCTGGACGCTGCCGCTCTTCATTGCAGCTGCCGTATACGCCATCCTGCGTCTGGGTGCCAGTGGCGTGTTGGACCTGCTCTCCAGCGACACGTCCCTGGTCGGGCTTTCAGGCCGCATCGAGATCTGGGATCGGGCCACGCTGGCCCTGCGCGATTTTCTCTGGACGGGCGTGGGGCACGGTCAGTTCTTGCCGATTGTGCCGGAGCTCTACCCGTTTTTTACCTTGCCGACGGACATCCCCCACGCCCACAATCTCTTCTTGCAGATTGGGGTCGATATGGGATTGGTTGGCATGCTTGCCTATGGCGCAACAGTGGTCGTGAGTTTGGTCCTTGCCGGCCGGGCGGTTCGCAGCGCAACCCTTCGTCGGCAAGAGATTGGCAAGCGCGGGCGGCGCTGGCGCCGTGAATCGCTGACGTGGGCTTTGGGCGCGGGCGTCATCGCCGCGCTGACCGGTCTCCTGCTTCATGGCCTGGTCGACGCAGTGCTGTGGAACACGAAGCTCGCCTTTTTGCCCTGGCTGCTCTTTGCCCAGGCCACGCTGATCAGCATACCCCAGCGTCGCATCCGCCGTGGCGGGCGCCGCAGCTCGGCAGGCTAAAGCGAATGCAGCCTGGCGCCGAAAGCCGAAGTCGCGACTGTATAACGGTTCGTGTTCTGTTGGATGAGCAAGATTGGCTCCTAGTGAGGTGGCAAGCGTGAATTGGTGAGTAGGTCACGCTATCAGCGTGACAGCTCCCGCATCCCTACGAGTTACCGGGGAGCACCGGAGCCCGTCCGGCTGGTAGCCGGGACCTACAGACCATTGGTCTGTTTCCGCCTGGCTGTACTAGTACGCGACGGCGCAAGTGGACCGATGGCTTGTAGGTCACGCTACCAGCGTGACAAGCCTCGCCGCTCAGCGTGATCCAAAGGTTTCCGTAGTCGTCCGGCTGATAGCCGGACCTACGAGCCATGGGCTCACTTCAGCCGCCGTGTACTGGTGGCTTTCTCGCCAAGTCTATATAATTGGTGCATGAATTTAGCGAGAAAATCACTTAGCGCAATGCGTAAGAAATGCGATAATTCTTTTTGGAGGTATTCGATGCAACCGAACAAAAATCGTCGACAGGCGATTGCATTCACAATTGTTGGTGTCGTGACGATGGCCCTGCTTGCCTGGGTCTTTGCGCCTGCCCCAACGCAGGCCGCGCCCCTGGCCAGACGGTGCCCATTCCTACGGCGACCCCGTCCATCGACGTGCCCGAAGCCACGCCTACGCCTGATCAGGGCGACAATGGAGATGACGACGGCGAAGAAGGGGCGGTCGATCCTGAGCTTGACGACGCGCCCACGGACGACGCGGCCGTTGGATCAAGCCCAGCCGGCGATATACCGCTGCCCGACGATGCAGTCGTGGTCTTTGCCCAGGTGGGCGTCGGCGAAGCTAGCGTCTATGCGGGACCGGGCACAAGCTTTGCACTGCTCGGCGTCCTGCCTCCAGAAACGCCCGTAGAGCTAATCGGCCGCAATGCCGGCCTGGCGTGGTATGTGGTTTGTTGCCTGCCCGACGGACAGGCCGGCTGGGTTGCGGCCGCAGACTTGGTCGACGCACCCCTGGCCGATGTGATTGCTCTGCCTGTCCTCAGCGACTGGCGCGCAGAGGAACTGGTTGCCGCGACGCCGACGCCGGCCGCCGACGCGGCCGAACTCAACGTCTTGGTGAGCTACACCCCGCAATTTGTGCGCCCGGGCGATATTGTCACGCTCCAGTTTGAGCTTGAGAATCTTTCGCTTGAAGCTGCGACCGATGTGCGCTTACGTGGCGACCTGGGAGATGCGCTCGCCTTTGTCTCTGGTCAAGCCCAGGACGGCGCCTTCTTTGCGCCTACGGCGGGTGCTTCGCCAGCCGTGATCACGGCCGAATGGCCGACGCTGAGCCCGGGCACGTTGCAGATCGTTACGGTGGATGTCCGTCTCCCCGACGAATTGGCGCCAGGCGCCGTCATCAGTCAATTGGTGGCGATCGACGCGACCAATGCCGCCGCCAAGACTGCCCAGGCCCTGATCGGCTTACCGCCTGCCGACATACCCAGTTTTCGCTAGGTCCCGTTGATATTTGGTCGTAACGTCCCCGGCACGGGCGGCAGAATATCCGATGAGCGGACTGGTCGCCGCCCGTGCCGGGGACGTTGCAGGCGAAAAGTCGGTGGTTTTCGAAATGTGCAATGTCAACTGAGCCTACTACAGCCAGGCGGAAACAGACCAATGGTTTGTAGGTCCGGCTACCAGCCGGACGAGTCTCGGTCCTATCCGATAGCTCGTAGATATACGGGAGTTGTCACACTGATAGCGTGACGTCTCTGGTAACCAAGATTGTCCGGCTGGTAGCCGGACCTACGAAAACCGTATGTCTCGAACGAACTTGAGTACAGCGTGTGTGGATTGGCTGGCTTGTGGGCCCGTTGGCCTCACCCTGCCTTGGCGCTTAGGGCGCCAAGGCTGTCCCTCTCCACCCGGTGGAGAGGGACGCGGAGCCTCCGTCCAGGAGGCAACGCAGGGTGAGGCGCTAAGAGGCAGCCAACCACGTCACTCCAATTTTCGATGCCGGCAATAATTGTCCCATTCCAGTGAAGTGAGCAAATGAGCATGAGAAATCACACCCACCGTCTGTTCCGCATGACCCCGCTGCTGCTGATCGGGCTCTTGACCGCCTGTGCGGGCTTTAGCCGCCAACCGGCTCCGCTGGCGCAAGACTTGTCTTTGCCGGCCATCCAGCCGCAGGCCATCGAGCGTTCCACCTATACCGTCGAGCGGGGCGAATTGGTGGAAAAGGTTGAGTTCAGCGGCGAAGTTGCGCTGAGCACACAGCAGGATCTCTTCTTCAGCACTCCAGGCCGCGTGCGTACCGTCTATGTGGAAAGTGGCGACACCGTGCAGGAGGGAGACCTCATCGCCGAGCTGGATACGCGTGACCTCAATTTCGAGCTGCAGCAGGCGCAGTACGAATACCAGCGCGCGCAGCAGCGTCTCGACGATGGCAAGGCCGCCGTCGATTTCGCCCGCCAGGATGCAGAGCTTGACCTGGCAATCGCCGAGCTGCGCCTGGAAGCCTACCAGAAGCGTGACGATCCCGATCCTGACGAAGTCGCGATTCGTGAACGCCAGGTCGAGCAGGCCAGGCTGGCCGCCTCCCGGCCTGAGAACCGGGTGAGCACGGACGTTTGACTTGAGTCGCCTGGAGGCAGATCTTGCTCTGGCTGAACTGAAGCTCCAGCAGGTCGCCGCCAAACTCGAAGATGCGCAGATCGTCAGCCCCTTTGATGGCGAAGTCCAGCTCTACCCGGAACTGGAGGAAGGCAAGGGCGTGCCGGCCTATGAGGCAGTCGCACGTCTGGTCGATCCAGCGTCCTATGAAATCGTCGCCAGCCTCGTGCGCGACGATATGGAGTATCTCTATGAGGGCATGCCGGTCATCGCGCGCGTGAGCGGCGCACTGGGCGACACGGAACTGTCCGGCGTCATTGCGACCTTGCCGCAACCGTTCGGCAGCGGTCTGGGCACGTCGACCATTATCGCACTCGACGATGCCGAGGCCACAGCCCAATTGCGCGCCGGCGCCGGCATTGAGCTGGCCGCCGAACTGAATCGCCAGGAAGCCACGCTGTGGCTGCCGCCTGAAGCGGTGCGCGGCTTTGGTGAGAATCGCTTTGTCCTGGTCGAAGAAACCGGCGGCAGCCTCAACGAGGTACCCATCGTCGTCGGCGTCAGCAACAGCGAACAGGTTCAGATTCTCGACGGCGCTTTTGAAGGGATGACGGTCGTCGGCCAATGATGGCGAGGGGGGCGACCACGTCGTCGCCGACCGAGCCCGCCGGTTGAAACCGGCGTCTGGCATAGAAAACGTGCTCAAGCACGTTGGTAGACCGGACATCCAACAGGCTTCAGCCTGTTTTCCATAGCAGGCGCCGGTTTCAACCGGCGTAAGCCAAGCCCCAGCCAAGCCGTTGGTTTCCAATCCTTGCCGGTCGATCCGCTGCTGGTCTCCGCGCTATCGCCACCGGCATCAACCACGTTGGCGCCGATCGAGCCCGCCGGTTGAAACCGGCGTCTGGCACAGGAAACGTGCTCAAGCACGTTGATAGACCGGACATCCAACAGGCTTCAGCCTGTTTCCCATAGCAGGCGTCGGTTTCAACCGGCGTAAGCCAAGCCCCAGCCCAAGCCGTTGGTTTCCAATCCTTGCTGGTCGATCCACAACCGACCCTCGGGCTATCGCCACCGACATCAACCGCATTGGCGCCAATCGAGCCCGCCGGTTGAAACCGGCGTCTGGCACAGGAAACGTGCTCAAGCACGTTGATAGACCGACCACCCAACAGGCTTCAGCCTGTTTTCCATAGCAGGCGCCGGTTTCAACCGCTGCAAGCCAAGCGGCAGCCCAGCCGAGAATCCGCGAGGAGTAGATCATGCCATTTTGGCGTAGCTACGCCCACCTAATCTGGGCAACCAAGAACCGCAATGAGTTCATTTCGTCCAGATTAGAGCCTCGTCTGTATGCCCAAATGGTTAAGAGAGCGAGTGATTTGGGTTGTTATGTATTGGCCATCAACGGCATGCCAGATCACGTCCATCTGATCACCACGATCCCGCCAACGATCAGTGCAGCCGAGGTGGTTAAAACGCTCAAAGGCTCCAGCTCACATTTTGTCAATCACATCATCAAGCCGGTTGAGTTTCATTTTGCCTGGCAGCGCGGCTATGGATTTTTGTCCCTGGGACAGAGCCAGCTACCTGACGCAATAGCCTATGTTCAACGTCAGAAGGAGCATCATCGAGACGACACATGGCATCCCTGGCTTGAGCGCTACTCGGACCTGGATGATGGTCCAGAAAATCCTTCCGATCTACCCAAAACAACCAACGAAGCATTTCTACCGTATCTAGTCGACGAAGACTACCTGTTCTGAAATCGCCCTAGCCCATGACCCAACAGGCTTCAGCCTGTTTTCCATAGCAGGCGGCGGTTTCAACCGGCGTACGCCAAGCCGCAGCCGGTCGATCCACAACCGACCCTCGGGCCATCACCACCGGTATCAACCACGTTGGCGCCAATCGAGCCCGCCGGTTGAAACCGGCGTCTGGCACAAAAAACGTGCTCAAGCACGTTGACAAACCGACCACCCAACAGGCTTCAGCCTGTTTCCCATAGCAGGCGGCGGTTTCAACCGGCGTAAGCCAAGCCCCAGCCAAGCCGTTGGTTTCCAATCCTTGCTGGTCGATCCACAACCGACCCTCGGGCTATCGCCACCGACATCAACCGCATTGGCGCCAATCGAGCCCGCCGGTTGAAACCGGCGTCTGGCACAGAAAACGTGCTCAAGCACGTTGACAGACCGGGCATCCAACAGGCTTCAGCCTGTTTCCCATAGCAGGCGGCGGTTTCAACCGCTGCAAGCCAAGCCCCAGCCAAGCCCTTCGGTTTCAACCGTTGCCGGTCAATCCGCTGCCGGTCAAATCACCGCCGCTCCTCGGGCTATCGCCACCGGCATCAACCACGTTGGCGCCGACCGAGCCCGCCGGTTGAAACCGGCGTCTGGCACAAAAAACGTGCTCAAGCACGTTGACGGACCGACCACCCAACAGGCTTCAGCCTGTTTTCCATAGCAGGCGCCGGTTTCAACCGGCGTACGCCAAGCCCCAGCCAAGCCGTCGGTTTCCAACCGCGGCCGGTCAATCCGCCGCCGCTGCCGCCTGCTATCGCCACCGGCATCAACCGCGTTGGCGCCGACCGAGCCCGCCGGTTGAAACCGGCGTCTGGCACAGAAATCGTGCTCAAGCACGTTGGTAGACCGGACATCCAACAGGCTTCAGCCTGTTTTCCATAGCAGGCGCCGGTTTCAACCGGCGTACGCCAAGCCCCAGCCAAGCCGCCGGTTTCCAACCGCGGCCGGTCAAATCACCGCCGCTCCTCGGGCTATCGCCACCGACATCAACCACGTTGGCGCCGACCGAGCCCGCCGGTTTCAACCGGCGTCTGGCACAGAAAACTTGCTCAAGCACGTTGACAAACCGACCACCCAACAGGCTTCAGCCTGTTTCCCATAGCAGGCGTCGGTTTCAACCGACGTAAGCCATGCCCGAGCTGGGGCTGATCGTCTCACCCGTGTCGCTGCCCCGCAAAGTGCGTGGCCAGACGCAAAAGCTGTTCTCCGCCCTGCTCCGTTAGCTGAGCCAGCTGCAGGAAGGTTCGCTCATAGCTCGACGGGTCTTTTCCTACCGGATCATCGATATCATACGCAAAGCCGGCTGTGGCTTCGCTGAAGGCAAAGATACGCCCCACGTTCTCGCCAAACTCGGCGCGCAGCGCGTCCCGTTGACCGGTTTCCATGGCGAGAATCAAGTCGAAATCCGCTATGATAATCTCCTCGATGGGGCGCGACCGATGGTCGCTGATATCCAACCCATGGTTCCACGCCGTCTCTTCTGCAAGCGCCATAGGGGGTCTCCCCGCCTCGGTCCATGTGCCGGCCGACTCTATCGTCCATGGGGTGGGTGACTCGGTCTGGTTTTTTGCCAGGTAATCTTTTAACAAATATTCGGCCATGACCGAGCGGATTCGATTGGCCTTGCAGACAAACAGGATGGCGGGCATCGAGATAATCCTTCGAGCTATAGGGCATGATGCGATGAGTATAGCGTAAGCGGGGGATAGAAGACTAGCTTCACAGGGATGGCATCGCCATGATAGGTCAATTGATGATGCTGTAGGACGATCTGGCTGCCTGTTGCTGCCTCAGACACAAAGACCGATGGACTGCATACCTTGGTGAAACAAATTAAGGCTGCAGTCCATCGGTCTTCTTGTCGCGTTCGCGTGAAACGTTCTATCCCGCTGCCTGCGGATCCACTGAACTGCCGCCGGTGCGTGGCCGTAGAGACGCGCCAGCACTGCGGTTGCCGCCGCGTGGCCCGCCTTCTTCACCTTCATCCGACTCGGAGCCGTAGTAGTCGTACGTGTAGTAATAGTAGCCGTGGCCCGAACCGGATACCCGGTTGAGCACGGCGCCCATGATCGGCACATTAACCTGGACCAATGTCTCCAGTGCCCGATAGACTGCGCCGCCAGAGGTCTTCTGCGTGTCAATGACCAGGATTGTGCCGTCGACCATGCGCCCCATGATTTGGGCGTCGGTGACTGCAAGCAGCGGTGGTGTATCAAAGATGACGATGTCCACCTCCGCACGCAGCTGGTCGATAAAGTCGGCCATGCGTTTGGAGTTGAGCAGTTCCGCCGGATTCGGCACCTTTTCACCGGCCGTCATGACGTAGAGATTGGGTACTTCACGAATCCGATTACACATGGCCAGGGGGCTGACCTGCGGCAGTTCGTCGCCCGAGCGCTGGGCAAATACCTCATCTAGTGGATTCAACTGCTGGTGATGCATGAGCGCTTCGGTCAGGCCGGGTTTGCGAAATAGATCAAAGTTCTTGTGGACCTTGGGCTTGCGCAAATCGGCATCGATCAGCACCACGCTCAGGCCCGATTGGGCCATGACGACGGCCAGGTTGGCGGCCGTACTGCTCTTGCCTTCGGACGGATTGGCGCTGGTCACGGAGACGCTGCGCAGCGGCGTGTCGATGTTGTAGTACTGGAGATTCGTACGCAGACGGCGGAAGGCCTCAACGGTTGGATCACGCGGCTCCTGGATGCTGATGATCTGCTCGATGCCGGCCGTCTCCCCTTTGGCGCCGTTGGAGAATTTGCCAATGGTACCGACTACGGGGATATCGGCGATGCGTTTAAGGTCTTCGGGGTTCCGGATGCGATCGTCCAGAAACTCGATCAGGAAGATCGTGCCCAGGGCCAGCATGGCCCCGATGATCGCGCCCAGAAGCGTGTTAGTAAGAACACGCGGGCGAATTGGCGCCAACGGCACAAGCGCCTGCTCGACCACAACGATATTTTCGATGGACTGGACTTCAGCCAACCGCAGCGATTCGTAGCTCTGTAAAACGCCGGCATAGCTGCTTTGGTACTGGGTCAGAGCATTCTGGAGCCGGCCAAATTCGATTTCTTCCTGCGGCGTGCGTGCGCGTGTCTCCAATTCGGTCAGCCGTAGTTCGGTCTCTTCAACCTGGCGGCCGAGGGTGGCCAACTGTGATTCAAAGCTCTCGCGTGAGTCGGCGTAACGGTCCGATTGAATTGAGCGCAGTTCGCTGACAAAGACTTGGGGCAGCGTGTTGGCGACGGCTGCAATTAGTTGTGGATTGGTGCCCTCGACGGCCAAATTGACTAGACGCGTATCACGCACCGGCGTTACAGTTACCCCCGTCACCTGTCCGGCTCGTGCCAGTGCTTCATCATCGAGCCCTAAGCGGTTCAACGCTCCCTGCAACATCGTCCCGCGTTGGAGCAATTCGGCATAGGTGCGGGCGGCGCGCTCGCTGGCCAGGATGTCGCTATAAGAAGATGAAGTATTCGATTGGGCCTCGTTGATCATGAGCCGCGTCTGGGCGCGATAGATGGGCGTCATGTTGCTGCTGGCGAAGTAGGCCGCAGCGCCGCCCAGCAACGCACAGAGGACGATGAGCCAAAGCCGGCGCCAAATCAAACGCGCATACGTCTTGATGTCCGAAATAGGCGAGAACTGCATGGCGTTAGACGATGAGGTTTGCGTCTCGTTCATGAATGTGTGACCCTTGCTTACAGGTTTAGAATGCCGTAGCGGGCATTACGACGCCGAATGGGAGTTGTGCAAAGCGCGTGAAGGCGAAGGCCGCTGTCCACGCCTGTCAGGCATTACACTATGTATCGTACTGGCGCAGGCAATCCTTCGCATTTTTAGGCGAGCTCGTCCCCAGGATTTTGGCATTGGCTGGCTATGCTGCTACCGTATGCAGCAGCATAGCCACACTTGCCATTTCCTAAATGAGGATTGCGCCCATGCCCACCGCCCGACTTGACTATGACGACGCTTATCAAACCCAATTCGACGCGGTCATTTTGGAAATGACCGAACGGGATGGACGGCCCGCAATCGTGCTGGATCAGACCTGCTTCTATCCCACCTCCGGCGGTCAACCCCATGATATCGGTCTCCTGGGCGGCCAACGGGTACTAGATGTCGCGATCGACGACAATGACAACGTCCTGCACTATCTGGACGTCTTGCCTGACGGCGCGAAGATCGGGGCGCGTCTAGACGGTCGCATCGACTGGACGCGGCGCTATGATCACATGCAGCAGCATTCGGGGCAACACCTGCTCTCCCAGGTGCTGGCAGAACGTTTTGGCCACGAGACGCTGTCGGTCCATTTCGGCGCAACTGCCAGCACGATTGATGTTGCAGTCGATTCCTTCAGCGCTGATGAAGTACGTCTGACCGAGGAATTGGCTCAAGAACAGATCTTTGCCAATCTGCCTATCCGCAGCTATTTCGTCGACGAACAAGCGTTAGCCACGCTGCCTCTACGCAAGCCACCGCTGGTCCGTGATCACATCCGGATCGTTGAGATTGAGCACTATGATTATTCTGCGTGCGGCGGCACCCATGTACGCCAGACCGGTGAGATTGGACCCGTGAAGCTGACCAAGCAAGAGCGGGTGCGCGGCGGCACGCGGCTCACCTTCCTCTGCGGCTGGCGCGCCGTGTACGACTATGCCGGCAAGAGCCGTATTCTGGGCGAGGCCGCAGCCTGTTTCAGCACCGAGATGCCACAGGTGCCAGAACTGATCGCACGGCTCCAGACCGAGAACAAGGCGTTGCAGCGCAGCCACGACGACTTGCAGGAGCAGCTCTTGCGTTACAAGGCGGATGCCCTGTTGGCCGCCGCCTTCCCCGTGGGCGAGCAGCGCCTGGTGGCGGCCGTCCTGCCCGACGTCGCTTCCGCCGCGCTCAAGACGTTGGCACAGCTGCTGCAGGAAACGCCTCAGATAATCGCGCTCTTGGCGGGCGTGCACGACGAGAAGGTGACGGTACTCTTCGCCCGCGGGGAGGCCGTCGATCTGCACATGGGCAATTTGTTGCGCCAGACGCTGCAACAATTCGGTGGCGGTGGCGGCGGCCGCCCCGAACTTGCCCAGGGCGGCGGGATCAATCCAGACGAGGCAGACGCGCTGATCGACTTTGCGCGCACCTATGTAAACGAGGAACTCACGCCATGACAACGTTACCCAAACAGGCGCTGGTCGCGCTCGAATCTACGGTCATTTCCCATGGCCTGCCCTATCCCCGCAACCTGAAGCTCGCACACGAGATGGAAGAGATCGTGCGTGCCTACGACGCCGAACCGCGCACAGTCGGGATTATCGGCGGCGAGCTGATTGCGGGGTTGACTCAGGCTCAGATTGAGCACCTGGCCACCGCGGATGAGGTCCGCAAGGTCAGCCGGCGCGATCTGCCCATTGTCGTCGCCCGGCACTTGGATGGGGCCACAACCGTCGCCACAACCATGTGGATTGCCCGACGCTTTGGCATTGCCGTTTTTGCTACGGGCGGCATCGGCGGCGTTCATCGCGGGGATGGCTTTGATATCAGCGCCGATCTGCAGGAGCTTGCACAGACGCCGGTGATCGTCGTCTGCGCCGGGGCCAAGGCTATCCTCGATCTACCGGCCACGCTGGAATACCTGGAGACTTTTGGCGTGACGGTGGTAGGCTTTGGCACGGATGAGTTTCCGGCCTTTTACAGCCGGTCCAGCGGCCTGGCTGTAGACATACGCTGTGATACGCCGGCCGAGGTGGCCGATATCTGGCGCGCCCAGCAAGCGCTTGGCTTGCCGGGTGGCCTGTTGGTTACGGTGCCCGTTCCAGAGGAGGATGAATTGCCTGCCGCACAGGTCGAGCCGGTCATTGCGCAAGCGGTTGAAGAGGCCGATGCCCAAGGGTTGCGCTCGGCTGAAGTCACGCCTTTCCTGCTCAGCCGCATTGCCGAACTGACGGGGGAGGCCAGTCTGCAGGCCAATCTGGCGCTGCTGCGCCAGAACGCGCGAGTCGCAGCCGAAATTGCCGTGGCGCTGGCGAGCTAAGCTGAAATCTCTGCGAGAACATGATTTTCATTGATGCGACCGCCTCTGCCTTCGACAGGCTCAGGCGGCGGCTACCAAGTGGCGCAAACAGAGGCGGTCGAAGTGACGAAGCCGGATCTTCCGCAAGGGCTTGCAAAACTAACGTCCTCGTCGCACCTTCAGTTTAGCACGAGCAGTGCGTCTGTCCCCCGGCGCCGGCTGAGTGGGGCGAGCGCAGCGATGCCTACCACACACGCCCGTCAACCCGCTTGGTTTCGATATGCCCTTCGGGCTACTCAACCGGCGCTAGACGACTAGTATAGGGCGGCTTCAGAGCCGATAGTTCATTGTACTCAAACCCCGTTTACGGGGTGCTGTTCCATAGCCTCGTGGCTTTAGCCCGGGGCGAGGGTCGGGCATCCCGAACAGTCAGGTCACCGGACGCCGCCCCGGGCTAAAGCCACGGGGCTACAGAGCAACGCCCGCTCAAGCGGGCTACTACACGATCCCCTCCAGCGCCGGCTGACTGCGGCGAGCGCAGCGATGCCGTGTGTCGAAGCCAAGCGGCGCCTACCACACACGCCCGTCAACCCGCTTAGTTTCGATACGCCCTCTGGGCTACCAATCGGCGCTACCCATTGTTCATGCCAAATAAAAAAGGGTGGGGAAGATGATGACCTTACGGCCACGCTCTTCCTCCACCCTTTTGTTCTCTTGCGCTTCGATCGTTACGCCGGCAAAGGCGTAGGACCAATCGGCGTGCCCAGATCGGGCTCTTCAAGTTCAGGGGGCTCATCGCTGAGCAATTCCAGGAACTCAACCCGGTCGATGACCTCTTTCTCCAACAAGGTTTGGGCCACCAGGTGCAGTTTGTCTTTGTGAGTGATGAGGATCTCCCGGGCACGGGCGTATGCATCTTCGACGATGCGCCGCACTTCCTGGTCGATCTTGCGGGCGACGTCTTCGCTGTAGGGGCGTTGCTCACCAAAATCCATCCCCATGAATGGGTTGGATTCGCCCTGCTGCAGCTGCATCGGTCCAATGATGTCGCTCATGCCAAAGCGGGTAACCATCATCTTGGACAGCTTGGTAACTCGTTCCAGATCATTGGCGGCGCCCGTCGACGGCTCGCCGAAGATGATCTCCTCGGCCACGCGCCCGCCGAGTAACCCGGCCAACTCATCTTCATATTCCGCCCGGCTCTTGAGCGAGCGGTCTTGTTCCGGCAGCGGCATGACGTAGCCCAGCGCCTGACCGCGACTGACAATGGTGATCTTGTTGACCAGATCAGTATGGCGCAGTGTCTCCATGACGATCGCATGGCCCGCCTCGTGATAGGCGATGGTCTTGCGGTCGCGCTCGTCGAGCACGCGACTGCGCCGGGCTGGACCCGCCATAACCCGCTCGATCGATTCACGCAGTTCGTCCATGGAGATGACGCGCTTGTTGCGTCGCGCCGCCAGAATTGCCGCTTCGTTGATCAAATTTTCCAGATCGGCGCCCACCATCCCCGGCGTCTGGCCGGCGATCTCGTCCAGATCGACATCGGGTGAGAGGGGCTTGCCCCGGGCATGAACGCGTAGGATTGCCTCGCGCCCTCTACGGTCAGGACGATCGACAATGACCTTGCGGTCGAAGCGCCCGGGACGCAAGAGGGCCGGGTCGAGAATATCAGGTCGGTTTGTGGCGGCGATGATAACGATATTGGTCTCCGTATCAAAGCCATCCATCTCCACCAGAATCTGGTTGAGGGTCTGCTCGCGTTCGTCATTGCCGCCGCCCATGCCGGCCCCGCGATGGCGACCGACCGCATCGATCTCATCGACAAAGATGATGCAGGGGGCGTTCTTCTTGGCCTGATCGAAGAGATCGCGCACGCGACTGGCGCCGACGCCCACAAACATTTCCACAAATTCGGAGCCCGAGGCGCTGAAGAAGGGGACGCCTGCTTCGCCTGCTACGGCTTTGGCCAGCAGCGTCTTGCCCGTACCCGGTGCGCCAACCATCAGCACGCCGCTGGGGATGCGTGCGCCCAACGCGGCGAACTTTTCCGGCTCTTTCAAAAATTCAACGACTTCGGCCAGTTCTTGCTTCGCTTCGTCAGAGCCGGCCACATCTTCAAAGGTGACGGTCGGCCGGTCGGCCCCTTCCATTTTGCGCGCGCGGCTGCGGCCAAACTGCATGGCCCGATTCTGCCCGCCGCCACCGGCCTGGCGCATGATAAAGATGAAGAAGGCGAAGATGAGAAGGATGGGGAGCAACATGAACATCCAACTGAAGATCGCGCTGCTATTGGGCGCATTTTCCACTTCGATCGGCAATGAGCTCAATTGCTCTTCCGGGACGCCCAGCGCTTGCAGCGTGTTCACCAGGCTTTCGCCCGACTCCTTGCGCGTGCGCATTTCTGTGCCGTCAGTCAGGACGAGCGTGACACTATCGCCTTGCACGGTTACGGTGCGTACGCTGCCCGCCTCGACCATCTGCGCAACTTCATTCAGACCGATCATGTCTGCCGTGTCAGACGGACGCTCAAACAGAAGGCGGGATCCAAAGAGGACGACCACGATTAGCACGATCCAGAACCAGCTGCGCGCCAACGTACTCATGTTGGGGCCGCCAGGCTCCTGATCGTTATTCTTATTATTGTTATTGGGATTTCGATTATTGTCTGCCATAAGATTGGGGCCCGCTCACTTCACCAAACAGGTGCTAAGTTTTCCGCTATTCAGGCGCCGACAAAATAGAACGTGAATTAGGCGGATTGGCTGAATCTACGCTTTCATTAAGCAAAAAATCAGCGCAAATCCGCTCAATCCCGGTACATCTGCGTTCCATATGACGGCAGGCTATATACTTTCTTCGATTTTTCTCCCTGCACCCTACTCCAGATTCGCCTCTGCGTCAGTAAGCTCAATTGCGAGGGTTCTTAGCGGAAACCCCTCCGGCGCAGGTAAATGACGAAGCGAGTTTCTGTCAGAAACTCGCTTCGCAAACATGGCTTCATCACCGGCCATGACTATCCAATCTCATCAAGTAGCGGGCGAATGTCGATACCAACCCGGTGGGTTGGCGTCCAATGTACCGGTAGAATATCGGGCGTGCGTCGCGGGTCGGGCATGGACGCCTCATCAGGCTTGTCGCTGAGGCAGAGAATAACACTCCCTCGCTCGGTCAGCCAGCTCATCAACCCGCACACTTCCTCAGTTAACGTAATTTCGCCGGCAAGCAGTTCCTCGATGGGCGTATCGTCGGGATTCTGGCCCATATGCTCGACCGTCGAGATAAATTCCTGACGTCGAAAGCTCTTGAAGGGCGTGGGATCGCCGGTGCGCATGCTGGCCGTGATGGCATCGTGCGCCTGTCGCAGCCCTTCGCTACGGGACGAGTTGATGAGCATGCGAGTCTCGACCAGGCGGGTGAACTGTTCGAAGCTGGTCAGGCTGCCGTCAGCCACTTGCTGCTTGATTTCGTCGAAAGAGATGAGCCCGCTACTAATCACCAGGCAGAGGTAGACCAGGTAGTCTTGATTGTCGGCGGTGACGCCGTGGTATTTCGCCTGATTGAGTTCGTCATAGTAGACCACGAAATCGTCTAGATCAGCAGTTGCGCCCAACGCCTTCGAGAGGGTGCGGTAAGCGCCCTCAACCCGAGCAGCGTCGATGGCCTTGTCATTGCGACCACGGGCGCCCAACGCTGTCTTGTCGATGTCGACCACGACAACGGTGTTATGATCGAGCTGGAAACCCTGATCTTGACGCAACCATCTGGCCCATTCGGCCAGGGCTGCCCAACGATTGGCTAAATAAATGTCTTCCTGCAGCAGATTTGCCGGTTCCTCGTCGGCCTCTTCTACACCGATAAAACAGGCGCCACGCCAGTCGCGCTGGGCCGCCATGTTGCGAAATGCGCCGCCATCGTTATAGAGCGTGTCGCCGATGAAGAGCAGTTCGGTCGGCTCACCGTTTTGCCCGGACAGGCGATGAATCGCCTGCGCATAAACGGTGGCAACTTTGGCATAATCCACATCCTGCTTGCGCGGTATATTGTCTCCGGCCAGACCGGCTTCAAACATGGCCCGTCTTATTTTAGGCAGACGGCTGTCAATCGGCTTCAGGCTGCGGTAGAGCACCATATCGCCGCAGTAATCGGCCAGGACTGCCTGGCCAAAATTCTGCAAGCCGGGTAATACAACGGTCGTCGGCTGCTTATTGACAGTTGCCTCAGCTGAAGAGAGCGTATTCACGTGTTCCCCCTCGAAACGTGATGCGTGAAGCGCAAGGTGTGAATTGACAACCGTAACCTCTAGCAACGGGTTGACTACCGTTACAGGTCATGGCCATCGCTTCACACCTTACCCATTCATCTCACGCCTCACACACCAAAACGATCCAGTTCAATCGTGCTGTTATTCTACGCCACTTGCAGCGTCTGCGCCAGTGCAGCGGCATCTTGGCCTAAATAACCCTGGGCGAGCAATAGCTCGGCGTTTAGCAGACTGCCGCCGGCCGCGCCGCGGATCGTGTTATGGCCCAACGCCACGAATTTGTAGTCAAAGAGCGGGTCCGGACGCAGACGACCGACAACCGTCGCCATGCCGGGGATGCTGCCGGCCAGTCGATCCAGCCGGGGCTGGGGGCGGTCGGGCGCATCCTCATAGATGATGGCCGGCTGCGGTGCGCTGGGCAGGTTAAGCTGAACTGGCAAGGGGCGATAGGCCTGCCACGCAGCCAGAATTTCCTCCTCCGTCGGCTTCTCGATGAACTCAACGCTCATCGCTTCCAGATGACCGTGGCGGACTGGCACGCGATTGCAGTGCGCGCTGACGATGATATCGGCGTAGTCGATCTGCTCGCCATTGAAGACGCCCAGCAGCTTCTGCGGCTCTTTCTGCTCCATCTTCTCTTCTTCGCCGCCGATGTAGGGCACGACATTGTCGAGCATGTCCAAGGCGCTCAAGCCGGGATAGCCGGCCCCGCTGATGGCCTGCATGGTTACCACAAAGATCTTTGATATGCCAAAGGCTTCATGCAGCGGATGCAGCGCGCTCACCAGATGCGTCGTGCTGCAATTCGGGTTGGTGGCAATGAACCCATCCCAGCCCCGCTTGCGCTTCTGCACGTCGATGAGCTGGATATGCTCCGGGTTCACCTCGGGGATCAGCAGGGGCACGTCGGGCTCATAACGGTAAGAACGGGCATTGCTGCAAACGCCGTACCCGGCTTGGGCAAAGGCCATCTCGACCGCAGTGGCCGATTCTGCAGGCAGCGCGCTGAAGACCAATTCGGCGTCGATCGTTGGCTCGCAGGGTTCGAGGATGACGTCGTGCAGATGGCGCGGCATATCGCCGCGGATGGTCCAGGTACAGGCGTCGGCGTAACGCTTGCCCGCGCTGCGCTCTGATGCGCAGAGCGCGGTAATCTCAAACCAGGGATGGCCCTGCAACATCTGGACAAACCGTTGGCCAACGGCGCCCGTGGCGCCCAAAACGCCAACCTTTACTTTTGGAATACTCATGATTCGTCTTCTCCAAAACTCTAGAACGTTGCATGGCGTGACGCTGCGGCAACCGCTATGGCGCTTCATCACAGAGAGACAGTTGAAAAGAAGGAATCTCTCTATTTCGCTCGAACGCTTGCTCGGCGTCCCTCCGTACAACTAGCTGTTAAGTCAGTGCCAAGTCGATGATGTCGCTGAGAACGCCCGCCGCGGTGGCGTCGACGCCTGCGCCCCGCCCCTGGATCACCAGTGGATTCGGCGTATACCAGTGGCTGTGGAATTCGACAAGATTGTCCGTTCCGGTGAGGCGGCCCAGGGGACTCTCCGCCGCAACGACGGCGGGCCCAACGATGCACTTGCCATCTTCCACCTCGGCCGCGTAGCGTAGAACACTGCCCGTCGCCGTTGCCTCGGCGACTTGTTGCTGGAACGCTTCGTCTAGTGATGGCAGGGCCTCCAGGAAGTCATCGATGCTCAACTCGTCCATGGCCGGCGGATAGAGCCCCGTGACCTGCACGTCGCTCATTTCCATCTCCCAGCCCAGACCGCGTGCCAGAATCAACGCCTTGCGCGCCACGTCAATGCCGCCGAGATCGTCGCGTGGATCGGGTTCGGTGTAGCCTTGGCTGTGGGCCTCGAGCACAATTTCGCTCAGCTTGCGTCCCGCCTGCAGCCCGGTCATCACGTAGCCCAGGGTGCCGCTGAAGGTGCCGGCGATACGGTGCACGCTGTCGCCCGAAGCCATCAGGCGCTGCTGCGTCGTGATCACGGGCAGGCCCGCACCCACGGTCGTTTCCCACCGTGCGCCGATGGGACGGCTTACCGGGCCGTCGTATGCACTTTGGCCGTCGTCCTCGGTGACACCGGCTCTGGTGAGCCGGTTGTAGACCTCCTGTGTCATGGTAAGCGGCTTCTTATTTGCCAGAACGATGCGATAATCCTGCTCGACTGCATAGAGCAAGGCGGGAATGGTGCCTTCGGTGGCCGTCAGGTCGACGACAATTGCGCCCGGTCGCCCGGTCGCTTCGACAATTGCGCTTAGGTCGCCATGATCAAGGCCGCCCAAAGCATGCTCGTCCAGGCCGCTGCCGGCCAGCTTCAATTCGACGAGATCTTCCAGGTTGTCGTCGTCGATACCGCGGCCCAGTTCAATTGCGGCCCCGTTGCGGTCGCAGACGGCGAGCACGTTTAACGTCAGCCCAAAGCGCTCGGCATGGAGCGCACGGGTGGCGATGATCTGGCAGGCGAGTGAGCGGCCCACGCCACCCATCCCAAAAAGAATCAACGGAACTTCACGCATGGAGACACCTTTGCTTACGCTTTGCTTGCAAGTTTTGCATGTCCAAAAAAGGAGCAGGGACAGGCTGCGCCTTGTACCTACTCCCAAAATTTAGCTGCTGATTATAGCATAGACCCGGTCGCGATTCCGAAAAGCCGGTGCAACCATGGGCGCCTGTCGTCAGATAGAACGCGGATGCACCGGGATCAGGCGAATTTTCGCGGATTTTTTCCGGTTTTTGCCGCCGGCATCAGCCGAATGCAGTCGTTCACGATCTGTCATACCGATGACCGGTGGGAAGAGGAATCTCAGCTTCGCACACTCGAGCTTCCTCGTCGCGCCGCCGGCATGACAAGTGTTCTGAAATCGAGAACGACTGAAATTCGCCGGACTGAGTTCTGCTCGCGCATTAGTCTCTGACGCCAACCGTTCGTTCATGAGTAGGCTTGTGCAGCTCAAACTGACGGTGGATTGCCTGGAGCGCGCTGGTCACCTCGGCCTCTTCGACGACGATGCTGACATTGGCTTCGCTGGAGCCTTGGGCGATGGCGATGACATTGATGCGCGCTTTGCCCAGGGCAGTGAAGATGCCGGCCGCCAGCCCCGGCGTGCCGCGCATGCCGGCCCCCACAATCGCAACGATCACCACGTCGCGCTGGGCGCCGATGCTGTCGATGTAGTGGCGCGCCAGTTCCTTCTCAAACTCGGCATTGAGCGCATCCACGACGGTCGTGGCCGAGCTGTCCGGCACCACAAAGCAGATGCTCTGCTCGCTGCTGCTCTGGCTGATCATAAGGACGTTGGCTTCGACGCCGGCCACTGCGCCAAAGGTGCGCGCGGCAATGCCTGGCACGCCCATCATGCCGCGACCGGCGACTGTAACCAGCGTCATGCTGCGGATAGCGCTGATGGCCTTGACCGTGCCCGCGCCTTCAGATTGGCTCTGTTCCACGATGAGCGTACCGGGATAATCAGGTTCAAACGTGTTGAGCACACGCAAGGGGATCTTCTTCTCAACTGCAGGCGTCGCGGTTTTGGGATGAAGCACCTTGGCGCCATAGTAGGCAAGCTCCGCCACTTCTTCATAGCTAAGCTCGTTGAGGCTGCGCGCATCGGGCACGATGCGCGGATCCGCGGTCAGAACGCCATTGACGTCGGTCCAGATCTGGATCTCGTCGGCATCGATGCAGGCGCCGATGATCGCAGCGGAGAAGTCGGAGCCGCCCCGCCCCAGCGTCGAAGGCACGCCGCTGATTGTGGAGCCCACAAAGCCAGTGATCACCGGCACGACGCCGGCCTCGATCAGCGGCAGGAGCGTCTCACGACAGCGTTCTTCCGTCAGGGACATGATGGGAGCAGCCCCGCCAAAGACCTCGTCGGTTACGATCAGCTCGCCGGCGTCAATAAACTGGGCATCGACGCCCGCCGCGCGGAGCACTGCAGCGAGCAAAGGGGCGCTCATGCGCTCGCCCAGACCGCTGACCACATCCAGCCCCCGGTCTGTCAGTTCGCCCAGCACGCCGATGCTGTTGCAGAGCCGCGCGAATTGCTGCAGGCGTTCATCCAGCACACGCGTGAGCGCGGCCCGTTCGTTGCCGTCCTCGATAAATTGGCCGGAGACGAATTGGTGTTTTAGCAGCAAGCTGTCCTGCGCCTCTTCGTAGAAATGGGCGTCGCCCCGCGCCGATTTTTGCGCCGCGTCGATCAATAGATTGGTGACGCCGCTCATGGCGCTTGTGACTACGATGACGCCGGGGTTCTCCGTCGCGGCCTGCTCTGTCACCGCGCGGCTGACGACCTGGATAACCTGCTGGAATGCTTCGACGCTGCCAACGGATGTTCCGCCGAATTTCATGACGATCATGCTGGCTTTTCTCCCATCTGCGTGATGAATACGATAAGCGTAAATGGCAAAAAAAATCCCTCTCACCAATGAGAGGGCAGCGCACAATTTATGTTCGCCCGATCCGCCTGTCCAAGGATCAGATCGGCAGGATCGCTCACCTCTCATCTTCCAGATTACTCTGCCGGATTTGGCACCAAGGACGCAAGGCTACAGTGCAGCTTGCGCCCGGTTGCCGAGGCTTCATCGGGCCGGTCCCTCCGCCTCTCTGGATAAGAGTTTTAATTGTTGCAGCGAACTATAGCAGCGAGCATTGGCCTTGTCAAATCCAACTGGTCAAATCCAACTGGGATTTTTTCTTCCTGAACTTGATCCGCAAATGCGCTATACTGATACTAGCCTTGGCTGGAGCGGCATGGTTAGACCCAAAAGCCCAATATCTCTCTTTGTCGCTCGTGCCTTGAATGGAAGGTTGCGTAAATCCAAGCGGAAGCGACACGCTAGACGCCGCAAGAAGCAAGCGTGCCATTTTTTCGCGATGGCTTTGCGCCGGGAAGTTACTGGATGTTTTTACGTTAACGAGTACCAATCGTAGCTCAGAAAGGACACAAGGAATCATGCAACACTTGTTGAAGCGACGACCTGTGCTTTATATCCTCATGTTGGGGATTGCGGCGCTGCTGGTTGCCGCGTGTGCCGCGCCGGTGGCGCCGGCCACTGGCGGCGACAACGCTACAGGCGCTGCTGCGGAGGGCGAACAGATTGTGCTGCGCGTCGGCACGGGCGACAGCGGTGAGGGGTTGACGCCGCATCAGGAGATTATTCGCCGCTTTGAAGAGGCGAATCCTGACATTACGGTACAGCTAGAGCCCGTTTCGGGCAGCGACTACTACGCCCGCCTGCTGACCCAAATCGCGGCTGGCGACGCGCCGGACATCATGAACATCGGCGACGATGCGGTGCCGCAGTTTGTGGATGCAGAAGCGTTCCTGCCCCTGGATGACTTCATTGCCGGCGAGGATGGTCTCGATACGAGCGTCTATCTGCCCGGCTTGTTGGCGCCTGGTCAGTGGGAAGACCAGCAGTGGTTCCTGCCCAAGGACTTCTCGCCCATGGCGGTCTACTACAACAAGGCCATCTTTGATGAGTATGGCGTCGCCTATCCCGAAGCCGGCTGGACCTGGGACGATCTGGTTGATATCGCTACGCAGTTGACGGTGGATACGGATGGCGACGGAGTGACCGATATCTGGGGCATCCAGCTTCCTGGCCCCTGGACCACGGGCTTTGAGTATTGGGTTGGCGCCGCCGGCGGCTCCCTGATCAGTGAGGACGGTGCCGCTTTCGCCGGTTACATGGATTCGCCGGAGACGACGGCCGCCGTGCAGTTCTACCAGGATCTCTATCATACCCACAAGGTGGCACCGCCCCCAGCTGACATGAGCGCGTTTGGCGGCGGGAACAGCGAGTTTGACAATGGCCAGGCAGCCATGCGCATCTTTGGTCGTTGGCCACAGAGTGGCATGCTGGAAAACCCCAACATTGATTTGGGCATTGTCGGCACGCCGGCTGGCGCAGTCGACGCTAATGTACTCTTCTGGGGCGGCTTCGGTATCTTCAGCGGTACCGAGAACCCCGACGCTGCATGGCGCTTCCTGAAATTTTACGCCGGTCCTGAAGGTGCAGAGGTATGGCAGGATTGGGCTTTGCCGGCTGTGGCTTCGGTGGCCGAATCGGCCGGGTTGGGCGAGGATCCGCTGGAAGGCGTTTGGCTGGGTGAATTGGAACGTTTGGTGCCGCGTGCCTACGTCTTTACGCCCTATTGGGGCCAGGCGGCTGATCCGGCCTTGCGACGCGTGCTAGAGAGCGTGATCCTCGATCCGGATGCTGACGCTGCGGCGCTGACGGCCGCGGCTGCGCAAGAGGCGCAGTCCGCGCTGGAAGAAGCCAGCGCCGAGTAGGCGTCTGGTGGGATAACTGGCTATCCGTCCTCACGGGGCGTGCTCACTGAGCAGGTTGGCGGGGTGGTGGGTGAACCGCCGCCCAATCCGCACGTCGACCAGTAAAGAGAAACAGCGTCATGATTTCGGAGAAGGGTCAGCGCCGGTTGAGCTTGTCGAAACCAAGCGGGTCGACGGTTACGTTACCCGTGCGGATGGCCGCCGCCACCCCGATGGATCGTTCATCGCGGGCGTGTGGGCATCGGTGACGATGATGTCGTCGACCCGCTCGCACGAGGCGTGCTCACTAAGCGGGTTGGCTGGGTGGCGGGTGAACCGCCGCCCAGCCCGCACGTCGCCCAGTAAAGAGAAACAACGTCATGATCTCGGAGAGAGGTCAGCGCCGGTTGAGCTTGTCGAAACCAAGCGGGTCAACGGTTACGTTACCCGTGCGGACGGCCGCCCTCGCGGCGGTGCGCTGGCTTTGGTTAGCGTGGCACCCCCGAGTGCCATGTATCATAACAGGTTTCGTCTTTAACACTCCATAGACCCCAGGCATACATTCATGACTTCAGGCAATTATTCGCTCAAGCGGCGTGAAGCCATCGCCTTCTACCTCTGCATCTCTCCCTGGCTGATTGGCTTTGTCTTTTTCGTCTTGGGCCCCATGCTGGCGTCGCTGGCCATGAGCTTTACGCGCTGGGATCTCTTGCGCGACCCGCGCTTCATCGGCGTGGCCAACTATACGCGTCTTGCCACGGACGACCCACTCTTTTGGCAGTCACTGCGCGTCACAGTTAAGTACACCTTGCTCTATGTGCCCACCGAGCTGATCGGCGGGCTCTTGCTCGCCCTGCTCATGAACCAGCCGGTGCGCGGTATTACCATCTACCGCACGATCTATTATCTGCCGTCGGTACTGGCCGGTGTGGCGTTTGTGGTGGTCTGGATGTGGCTCCTCCACCCCGAGGCCGGACTGGTCAATGCGTTCTTGCGCATCTTTGGCATCCAGGGACCGCGCTGGCTGACCGACCCCGACACGGCGCTCTATGCGCTGTGGATGATGAGCATCTGGGGACTGGGCCGGACCGCCATCATCTATCTGGCCGGTCTCAAAGACATTCCCCAATCCCTCTATGAAGCGGCCGCCATCGACGGCGCCGGCACGCTGCGTTCATTTATCAACATTACGCTACCCATGCTGACGCCGACCATCTTTTTTAACCTGGTGCTCAGCGTCATTGCCACGTTCCAGACCTTTACCAGCGCCTTTGTGGCGACCAACGGCGGTCCGCTGGACGCGACACTTTTTTATGTACTCTACATCTATCGCAACGCCTTCCAGCTCTTCAGAATGGGCTACGCCTCGGCGCTGGCCTGGGTGCTCTTTGTCATTATTCTGCTGCTCACGATGCTGATCGTACGTTCGGCGCGCAGCTGGGTTTATTATGGTGGAGGCGCAGAGTAGATCATGCAGACCCAGATGGTGCATGAACCCGACTGGCGTCGCCGCAAGCGCCTGCAGCGCTGGGCCTCGTCCGCGCTGCTCTTCGCGGTCGCCGTGATCTTTCTCATCCCGCTGGTGTGGATGCTTTCATCTTCGCTTAAGCCGGAATACCAGGTCTTCGAGATGCCGCCCCGGCTGATTCCCGATCCCGTTCGCTGGGAAAACTATCGCGAAGCGCTCACCTACGTGCCTTTTGGCCGCTATACGCTGAATACGGCGTTTATCACGATCCTGGTCATCATCGGCCATACGCTTTCCTGCACGATCGTGGCATATGGCTTTGCCCGCCTGCGCGCGCCCGGACGCGATGCGCTCTTCATTTTGGTCCTGGCCACGCTCATGCTGCCCTATCCGGTGACGATGGTGCCGCTCTACGTGCTCTTCAACCGGCTGGGCTGGGTAAACAGCTTCCTGCCCTTGATTGTGCCGGCCTTCTTCGGCAGCCCGTTCTACATCTTCCTGCTGCGTCAGTTCTTTCTGCGTATTCCCGATGAACTGGAAGACGCCGCGCGTATGGACGGCGCCAATCTCTTGCAGATTCTCTACCGCATCATTTTGCCGCTCTCCATGCCGGCGATTGCCACCGTCGCGATCTTTACCTTTCAGTTTACGTGGAATGATTTCCTGACGCCGCTGATCTACCTGCACGACCAGCGGCTCTACACCGTGGCGCTGGGGTTGAACTTCTTTCGCTCGTCGTTCCAGGTGAGTTGGGCCTATCTCATGGCCGCGTCGCTGGTCACCATGCTGCCGGTGCTCATCGTCTTTATGGCGGCCCAGCGTCTCTTTATCGAGGGGATTTCGATCTCGGGGATGAAGGGGTAATGCTGGCCAAAATAGAACGCGAATTTTTCGGATTGGGTGGATCTGGCAGGCTGTCGGAGATCGTATAAATAGACCGCGGATTGCGCGGATCCGGCGGATTCAAGCGGCTGTAACTAGGGTCTGTTGACATATCGAAAACCACCGACTTTACGCCTCCAACGTCCCCGGCACGGGCGGCAGAATATCCGAGTAGCAGACCGGTCGCCGCCCGTTCCGGGGACTTTACGACCAAATGTCAACGGGACCTAAAAAAATCCGGCTGTCTCAGCCCAATCCGCAAAATCAGCGTTCCATCTGTTTTCTCTCCGACAAGTTGCTCGGCGGATCTTTCGTGGGGTTAACCGGATCTATCTGCCCAATCCACTTGATTCGTGTTCCATTAGGTCCGGTGATCGTGCAGCCAGCGTTCGATTTCGTCGTTGGCGACAGTCGTCTGCTCGCCTGTGACCAGATCCTTGACCGCGACTGCGTTCTGTTCCAGTTCGCTGGGTCCCAAGAGCAGCGCATAGCGAATGGCGCGCTCTTCGGCATACTTGAACTGTCTGCCGTAACGATCGGTGTCGGGATAGACGTCAACGCGCAGGCCGGCCGCACGCAGCCGCTGGGCCAATGCCAGCGCCGGGACCACCGTGCTCTCATCAAACTGCGTGACCATCACCTGCGGCTGACCGGCCAACTGCGCCGGGAACATGGACCGCTCCTCCATCAGCAGCATGATGCGCTCGAGGCCCAGGCTGAAGCCGCAAGCGGGCAACGTCTGGCCGCTGAACATGCCGATCAGGTTGTCGTAGCGCCCGCCGCCACCGCCTGAGCCGGCGAGGCCGGGGAACTCAATTTCGTAGATCGGACCCGTGTAGTAGCTGAGCCCGCGGGCCAGATAGGGATCGATGCGCAGCCGGCTGGCGGCTGGACCCGCCGCGCTGTATGCGATGACCTGCTTCAGTTCTGCCACAGCGTGGCTGCCCACTTCCGACGGCTCGAGTAGATCGCTAAGCCAGGCCAAGGTTTCGCTATTGCTTGCCGGCGCCGCATCCAGCGCGTTGAGCAGCGCCTGTGCCGCTTCCGGACCGATCCCGCGTTTGTCAAGTTCGGTGCGTACGCCCTCCAGGCCGATCTTGTCCAGCTTATCAATCGCAACCAGCGCCGACTCCTCCAGTGCCGGCGGCACGCCCGCCACCTCCAGCAGCCCGCGCAGGACGCCCCGGTGATTGAGGCGAATGGCAAAGGCGTCAGCGCCCGAGAAGCCAAGCTCCTCCAATAATTCCGCCGCGGCCGCGAGCACCTCTGCCTCCACCGTTTGGCTGGAGGAACCGATTACATCCACGTCACACTGGTAGAATTCTCGGTAGCGCCCCTTGGCCGGCCGGTCGGCTCGATAGACGGGCTGAATCTGGTAGCGTTTGAAATAGCGGGGCAAGTCGTTGCGATACTCGGCCACGACGCGTGCCAACGGCACGGTGAGGTCATAACGCAGACCGGCGTCGCCGACGCTTTCTTCCGTCGGGCTATTCGCCAGCGCACGCTGGAGCTTGTCGCCCCGCTTCATAACGCGGAAGATTAGCTGATCCCCCTCTTCACCATATTTGCCCAGTAGCGTGCTGAGGCGCTCCATTGTCGGCGTCTCCAGCGGTTCGAAGCCGTAGGCTTGATAGACGCGTGTGACGATGTCGATGACATAATTGCGCCGCAGAACCTCGAGGGGCAGGAAGTCACGCATGCCGGAGAGTGGTTTGGTGTTGATTTTTGCCATAAGGCGGGTCCGTCTTTCGTGGAAGGCCGATTCTTGCATAGACTGGCGATCAGCTAACGCTAAGAAGCTGGTCCTTTTTTGACTATAGATTTGGTCTGACTGATTGTCTAAGCCAGGGCAACGTCAGCCGGCGTATAGGGCAGGTCAAACGCGTTGGCAACGGCCTCGTACGTGAGCTGGCCGCGATAGGTGTTGAGACCATGCTGCATGGGCACGCTTTGATGCAGGAACGCCTCGCCGCTGTCGGCCAGACGCAGCACATAGGGCAGCGTCTGGTTGTTGAGCGCAAAGGTGCTGGTGCGCGGCACCGCGCCCGGCATGTTGGCCACACAGTAGTGAATGACGCCGTCAATCACATAGGTAGGCTCACTATGCGTTGTGGGACGGGTCGTCTCCACGCAGCCGCCCTGATCGACGGCAACATCTACGATGACCGAACCGTTGCGCATCTTGGGCAGCATGTCGCGGGTAATCAGCCAGGGCGCGCGTCCGCCCGGAATCAGCACGGCGCCGATGACAAGATCGGCATCAAAGACAATCTTTTCGATGTTGAATTCGTTGCTGGTGCGCGTCTGTAGGCGGCCGTGAAAGACGTCGTCCAGATATTGCAGTCGCCCGTGGTTGATATCCAGCACGGTGACGGAGGCGCCCATGCCCAACGCGATCTTGGCGGCATTGGCGCCCACGGTTCCGCCGCCCAGCACGGCCACGTTCGCAGGCGCAACGCCCGGCACGCCTCCCATGAGCACACCGCGCCCGCCATAGGGCTTTTCCAGGTAAACGGCGCCAATTTGCGTGGCCATGCGGCCGGCCACTTCACTCATCGGCATGAGCAATGGCAGCACCCCAGGCCCGGTCTGGACCGTTTCGTAGGCGATGGCCGTAATGCCGCTGGCCAGCAGTGCGTCGGTCAACGGCCGGTCGGCGGCCAGATGCAAATAGGTGAAGAGCAGCAGCTCTTCACGCAGATAGCCATACTCGGCGGCGATGGGTTCCTTGACCTTGACGACCAATTCCGCGCCCCATGCATCGGCTGCGTTGGTGACAATCTCGGCGCCTGCTGCCACATACTCGGCGTCTGGCATCCAACTGCCTTCGCCTGCACCCTGCTCCACCAGCACGCGATGGCCGCGGCGCGTCAATGACTTGACCGCGCCGGGAATAAGGCCGACGCGACTTTCGTTATCCTTGATTTCTTTGGGTACGCCAATGATCATAGTTCACTCCTTTGTGAATGGCGCCAAGAGACGTGGCGGCGCCAGCAATTTTCGCTGCAAACCAGTGTATCAGCAGGCCGAACTAAGGGCAAAACTTAAGCGTTCATCCCCCAAGTGGATTGTTGGTCGAGTTGATTTGCCAGCCCCTGCGCTTCGGGTGACAATGACGTGCAAAGCGTGAACTGATTTGATTGTGTTTTTGTGGAAACGGATACTGTTATGGGCATTAAATCCAGCATCGGCAGCGGCATCAATCGCCTTGGTCGCGCGGCGGGTCGTGGGGCCAGCCAAGCCGGCGCCCTTGTGGTCAACAGCCGGCGACGTCTACTGCATGGTCGCGTGCCGGAATATATTGTCATCACCCTCGACCGCAGCGTGAGCGTGCGGCCCGGTCAGCGACCCTGGTGGGTCGCCTATCTGCCAGGCGTGGAGGAGGAGTTGACGCTAGAAGGCCTGGCCAAGGTCTTGCAGCGCATCGCCGGTGATCCGGACGTGCAGGGCGTGCTCTTTTTGCTCAAGGGAACGGAGATAGGCTTGAACCAGGCCGAAAACATGGCCGAACTCTTTGATCGCTTTCACGCGTGGGTGCACGAATACAACGCCGAGGCCGTCAAGGAGATCGTTGTCTATGCCGAGGCCGTGAACGCAACGGCCGCGGTCGTGTTGAGCGCGGCCGATCGGGCCATCGTGCCGCCGCCGGCCACCTGGGACGTGATCGGTCTTCAAGTCACGTCGACCTTTCTCAAGGAGCCGCTGGCGCGAATCGGCATCGAATTTGAGGTCGCCCGCGTTGCGCCCTGGAAGACCGCGGCCGACTCGGTCAGCCGCAGCGAGATGAGCGAAGCCCAACGCGAGCAGCTCAACTGGATGCTTGAGAGCCTTCATGGAACGCTGGTTGCCGCTATCAGCCGGGGCCGCGGCCTGACGCCCGCGCAGGTTGCCGCGCTCATCGACCGTGGTCCGCTGACTGCGGAAGAAGCGCTGGCTGCCGGGCTCGTCGATCATCTGGCCTACGAGGACGAACTGCCGCTGCTGCTGGGCGCAGATTCAAAAGAGTATTCCCACGAACGTGTGCAAGCAGATGTCCCTGAAGCCGACAACCAACCTGGCAATGGCGACGGGCATGTCCTGGCCCAGGTCAACGGTACGCCAGCCACAGCGATCGATGCTCCCGGTCCTGCTACGATTCCGTCTGGCGCCAAGCCCGCCAAATTGGCCACCTACAGCCAGAGTCATCGTCTGCTCACGTATCATGTTGCACCGCCCGTGACTGGTCGCATCGGCGTGATCAGTCTGGAAGGCGCCATCGTACCGGGACGCAGTCGCAGCTTTCCGGTGCCCTTGCCATTGCTCGGCGGAGACCTCATCGGCAGCACCACGGCCCAGCAGCAGATTCGCGCGGCGCGCCGGGATGATCGCCTGGATGCCGTCGTCCTCTACGTCGACTCGCCCGGCGGCTCGGCATTGGCAAGCGATTTGATCTGGCGTGAACTTGCGCTCCTCGATGCTGAAAAGCCGGTCGTCGTCTACATGGGTGCGGTCGCGGCCAGCGGCGGCTACTATATTGCCACGCCGGGGCGCAAGATCGTCGCTCAGGCTGCAACGCTGACGGGCAGCATCGGTGTCATCATGGCCAAGGCCGTCAACGAAGGTCTCTTGCACAAGATCGGCGCCACCACAGAAACCATCCGCCGGGGCGACAATGCCGGTATCTTCCGCTCTGACGCGCCCTGGACCACAGACCAGCGCAACCTTGTCGAGGCGCAAATCGACCACACCTATCGCCTCTTCAAGCAGCGGGTGGCGGATGGCCGCGGGCTCGACTTTGATGCCCTGGAACCGCTCTGCGGCGGCCGTGTCTGGACGGGCGCGCAGGCGCTGGAGCATGGTCTGGTCGACGTGCTGGGCGATTTCCAGACGGCTGTCGAGATGGCCCAGGAGTTGGCTGGCTTGGATGAAACGGCACGGGTTGAGTTGGTCGACGTTGGTCCTGAGAAGCAGCCGGTGCTACCTATCCCTGCCGATGCTGCGCTCAATGAGGCCGGCGAGGCCGCCGCCTTTCTGCGCGAACTGGCCGACGGTTCTCTTACCCGCTTGCTCCTGCGTGAGCGCTGCTGGCTGCTGGCCGACGATCTCGCTGACTTCGGCGGTTATTGACGCTGTAACGGCGGCTAAGTGATTGTCCGGAATCAAGTTCACAACCTTCCTGGAAGCTGTACTAAAGGATAACCAGCCTGACGGAAAGCTTCCAGGAAGGTGAAATCGCTACGTTGTTTGCGGACAATCATCAAGAGCAAATACGACAGTCCCCAACTCTTCTCGAATCAATCGCGCACGGGCAGACCGCTCGGCACCGATGCTGGAACCAGCCGGCTCAAATCCATGGCCGACGGTGACGTCTGCGCGTGAAGGAACGCCATGAGTTGGCCAAATTCCTCCTGACTCAAGCGCCGTTCCGTTGCCACCAGGGGATCGAGCGTCGGCAGCAGCGCGCTGCGGATGCTCTGATCATTGCGCACAGTCGCCAGTACCACGGCCGGCAGATGCTCACCCGTGTAGCCGGTCATGCTTTCGATGCAGTTGAGGTGGTGGCGCACGGTCTCTTCCAGCGAATCGAACGCGCCATTGTGCATCCACGGCCCGGTCAAGGCCACATTGCGCAGCGGCGGCGTGCGAAAGGCAAATCGATCTTGAGGATCGCCGGTCACCAGGAAGCGTCCGGCATCCAGTCCAGTCTCGTCCTTGCCAGGACCCAACTGGGGCACGCCGATGTTGTGAAATTGCTGGTCCGTCATCAAGCCGCCGCTGTGGCAGGAGGAACAGCCCGCCTCGCCATAGAAGAGCAGCGCACCTGCTTTGGCTTGGTCTGATAGCGCTGTCGTTTCTCCGGCCAGATACCGATCCCAAGGGCTGTCAGCGAAGGAGAACGCGTCGATTTCGTAGGCGGCAAGCGCGTTGGCTGCATGTTGGAAGCCCCAATCCTCCTTCTGCAACCCCGGATAAGCCGCCTGAAACAGATGGTCGTAGGCTGAGATTGCCTGCAACCGGTCCATCAAGGCTGCCCAGATTTCGTCGTGGTTCTCGTCGGGAATCAGCGCCAACTCGTTCCTGCCGGCGTCAATCGACTCAGGACCGTACAGGGCGCCAATCTGACCGCGCATTTCGTCACGTGAGGTCACCGGGAACATCGCCTGTGCGGCCAGGGCGCTTTCAAGATCCTCTGGCAACAAATCCGCGGCGGGCGATCCGAAGTAGTCGGTCTCGCGGGCGACGCGGCCGTCCCAGAACATGGTCTCCCATTCGGGCGCTCCCCGGTTGAAAAGTTCCGGCGCGTTTCGGGGGATCAATGACGTGGCTGCGTCGGCAACGCGCATCGTGCCCAGTCCTCGACCACTCGTGCCAATTGATAGCGGCAAGCCGTCTGCGCTGTGGAGCAAGGGATGGTGGCACGTCGCGCAGGAGATATCGCGGTTGCCGCTCAACTCCTTGTCAAAAAAGAGCGCTTCACCCAGGATAACTTTGGCCGGATCCTGGGGCGCACCCAGATCGATCGGTTCCAGACTGGCTTCAACAATCACAAGCTGCAACTGGTCATCCAGCGCTGTAGGATCTGCGGGGACTGTTCCCCGCTCGTCCGGCACGCCAATCGGCTGAATACACGCGCTGCAGAGAGCAGCGACGGCCAGCAGCACAATGAATCGTGAACGGTTGAGCATGATCGTCTCCTTCGGAAGACCACAGCAACCGTCTGCCCGATTTCCAGAGCTTCGCGTGATTTCTGGGACTTCCCAAACCGGTCTTCCCGCGACGAGAATCCTTTCTTCTAGAGCGAGCAATTCTGCTCCAGGCTGACTGCGCAGAATCTTACTATCCCCAATCATAGCGTAGATTCGTTGTCGCACTGTGACGGAGCCGCAACGGTTCTGTTCTAGCCGCTCTGGACAAGGAGGGCGTAGCGGCTGTGCCACAGGTTGTCTATCACATCCACTGACAGAACGGGTGCTATAATAGGTAAATCGACCGGGCGCTGTAGTCAACAGTGGTCTCATCCGCGACACACGGCTGCTCTGCACGGTAACCCAAATTCACACCATCCCGGAGCCAAATCACCATGTTTGATGTTCAGTCCGTTCGTCGCCAATTTCCGGCCCTCAGCGAATTTTTTGACGGCCGCCCTGCGGTCTTCTTCGACAACCCTGGCGGCACCCAGGTGACCCAATCGGTTATCGACGCCATGACCGGCTATTTGATCCGCAGCAACGCCAACACCCATGGCCAGTTTGAGACCAGCAAACGCTCCGACGCCATTATTGATGAAGGACGTCAGGCCGTAGCCGATCTGCTTGGGGCCGACGCCGATGAAGTCATCTTCGGCCCCAACATGACCAGCCTGGCCTTCGACCTCAGCCGTTCCCTGGCCGCTGAGTTCGGACCGGACGACGAGATTGTCGTCACGCGGCTCGATCATGACGCCAACATCATGCCCTGGGCGCTCATGGCTGAGGATGTCGGCGCGACCGTGCGCTGGGCGGACGTTGATCTGGAGACCTGCACGCTGGACATGGCCCACCTTGAATCGCTGATCAACTCCAAGACCAAACTGGTGGCGGTCGGCTATGCCAGCAATGCCAGCGGCACGATCAACGACATCGCCACGGTCATTGGTTGGGCCAAGGCTGTGGGCGCCTATTCATTCATCGACGCGGTTCAGTTTGCGCCCCATGGCTTCATCGATGTGAAGGCGCTGGATTGCGATTTCCTGGCCTGCAGCGCCTATAAATTCTTTGGTCCCCATCTGGGCCATCTTTACGGCAAGCGCGAGCACCTCCAGCGCTTGCGTGCCTACCGCGTGCGTCCGGCCGGCGACCAGGCGCCTGACAAGTGGGAGACGGGGACAAAGAATCATGAAGCGATTGCCGGCGTAGGCGCGGCCATCGATTACATTGCCGGCGTGGGCGTAAGCCATGGTACAGCCGACGCCGACGCCCCGCGCCGCGAAAAGATTCGCGCCGCCTGGGAGGCGATTGGCGCCTACGAAGCCACGCTGGTGGAGCGACTCATCAGCGGTCTCCAGGTCATCAGCGGTGTCCGCATTTATGGCCTCATCGACCGCTTCGATTGGGATAAGCGCATGGCGACGGTTTCGATTCGCAAAGAGGGAACGACGCCCGTGGAACTCGCCCGCAAGCTGGCTGATGAGAACATCTTTGCCTGGGACGGCAACTTCTATGCCCTGGCACTCAGCGAACGACTGGGCGTGGAACCCAGCGGTGGCCTCCTGCGCATCGGGCTGGTGCACTATAACACCATCGAGGAAGTGGATCGATTGTTAGCGGTGTTGGAGGGGTAGGGGAGTGGGGTTATGGGGTCTTGGGGTGGTAGGGTCTTAGGGTAGGTAGGGTGGTTGCGGGGGCTTTGCAGAGAAACGGGGCCCACGCCAATCTGTCTCCCTCCCCCCAAAACCCTAAGATCCCACTCCCCCACAATCCTACTCCCCTACCCCACCTCCACATGCTCAAACGCATGCATCGTCGTGTCATAAAGCCCCCATGTCCGCATGCCGCGTAAGCCCATGAGTTCGCCGGGGTTGACCAGCCAGGTTTGGTCAATCTGCTCTGCATGGCGCGTATGATCATGGCCGTAGCAGACCAGGTCGAAGTAGTCGGATTGGGCGATGCGCCGGGCCGGCTCCGGGTAGTGAATCATGGCGATGTTGCGCCCATCCGCGCTAAATTCGTGATAGATGCCGTGGAGCGTCACGCGATCCTGGCCGGCGGCAAGTGTCTGGAGCAGGCGGCCGTCGCCGTCGTTGTTGCCGAAAACGACGTGAATCGTGCCTGGAAAGCCTTCGGCCAGCCGGTCGATGATGAAGGGCGCGATCAGGTCGCCGCAGTGGAGCAGCACGGAGGCCCCGGTGGCGCGAATTTGGGCAAGTGCTTCGTCCAGCGCCCAGATGTTGTCGTGACTGTCAGAGATGATGGCGATTTTTGTCATGTGGTGCGCTCCTGATTGCGTAACGCCAGCGTTAGCTGGCTTTCGTCTTTGCCGATTTGCCTGTGTTATACTCGCACGTTATGGGTTTAGTCTATCGATTTTTGGGGCCTTTGCAAGCGTTCGTCACCTGCATTTTCGCACTGATACTGCTGACCGGGTGCGGTCAGGTTGTTACGGTGGCGCCGACGCCGGCCCCTTCGCCAACCGCCACGCTGGATGTTGCCATGGTCGCAGCCACTGTTCCGCCCACGGCGACGCCGGCCCCATTGACGCCCGCACCCACCGCCACGCCGACCATTACGCCAACGCCCGTGACGCATACGGTCGCTTCCGGCGAGAGTTTGCTGGCCCTGGCTGACCGCTATGCCGTGAGCGTGGCGCTACTACAGGAGGCGAATGGCATCCTGGATCCGCGTGCGCTGCAAATTGGACAAGAGCTCATCATTCCTAATGAGGAGGAGCCAGCCGTCCAGGCCGCGTTGACGCCGACGCCGACGCCAATGCCTGCTCAAGTTGAGAACCTTCATCTGGTGGAGACCAATACCGGCGGTCTTTGGGTAATGGGTGAAATTGTCAATCAGAGTCAGGCGTTGATGGAGCAGGTGCGTGGTGGGATGGCCCTGCTCGATGGCAGCGGCGCGACGTTGGTCACGGCCCAAGCGCTCAGCGCACTCGATCTGGTGCGCCCCGGCGAGGCTGCGCCATTTGCGATCTTGTTGGACAGCGCACCGGAGGACTTCGACGGCTATGCAGCCTATGTGGCCAGTGCCGTGCCTGGTTACGCCGGCAGCTACTACCGCGATCTTGAGGTGCGTGAAGTGCAGGGCAGCCCGGTGGGTAATGTGTCATATGCCGTTCGCGGCGCCGTCTTTAACGTTGGCGACCAAGAGGCGAATGAGATTGAAGTAGTCATAACCGCATATGATCCCCAAGGGCGGGTCATTGCCGTGCGCCAGGTTTCGCCGGCAAATAGTATCATTCCGCCCGACGGTAACATTCGTTTTGAGACGACATTGACACCCCTTGGCGGGCCAGTTGCGCGAGTAGCTGCGCTGGCGCAAGGGCGAGTTGAGTGAACTCGGATCGCAGAACGCGGACTTGAATATGCAAACTGTTGACGTTTACACAGGCGATTGCTGTTACACAGGCGATTGCTGTGGGAAATTGGGATAGCGAGATGATGACTGAGTTGCATCGAAGATGGGCGTGGAATCCGGCGTTGATAGTCGGACTCTTGCTGGCGGCACTGCTGGTGTTGTCTGGCTGTGGCGGACGTCAGCGAGCTGAGCAGGCTGTGGCGCCGACGCCGAAACCGACCCTGGTTGCGTTAGATATCAGCGGGCCGGCCGCGCCGGTTGCGCCGCCCTCCTTTGCGCAAATCAGCGGTCAGCCCCAATTGCCCAGCCGTTTGGAGATTCCCGTTATTGACGTGAACACGCCCGTCGTCGAGCTTGGCTGGACGAGCCATGCCGACGCTGCCGGACGCATCTTCAGCGAATGGGAGGTGGCCGAATTTGCCGCGGGCTGGCATCTCAATAGCGCTATGCCGGGAGAAGGCGGCAATGTCGTCATGAGCGGACACAATAATGTTGCCGGGGCTGTCTTTCGCGAGCTTGATCAGCTCAAAAAGGGTCATGAGGCCTATGTCTACACCGGCAACGCTCGCTACACATATGTCATCGATAAGGTGTTGATCGTGCCCGACAAGCTAGCCACCCTGGAGCAACGGCAGGACAACGCCAAGTGGATTGCCGACTTTGATGACGATCGACTCACGCTCGTCAGCTGCTGGCCACGCGACGACAACACACATCGGATCATCGTTGTCGCCCACCGCGAAAATGAAGCGACAGCAGTGGTGAACGAGTAGCCGGCTTGGGCGCGCGCCTGCCGAACCCCGCTGCGTGCTCTATGCATCCCAATCCATCTGCTTTCCCTAGAGCAGCTCTGATCCCCTGCGCAGCGCTTGCTGTGCCGCAGCGCTGACCGTTTGGAGTTGACTCGCCAGCTTCAATTGCCGCTTGACATCGTCCAAGTCGTTGAGCGTGAGCAGTAACGCGTCTTCACGACCGTGATTCTGCGCCGGCGGGTAGTACCCTTTGCGCAGCCCGCTCTCTTCGAACCCTAATTTTTTGTATAGTGCAATCGCCGGCAGGTTGCCAACGCGTACCTCGAGTGTTGCCTGGGCCGCGGCGCGGTCAACTGCATCGGAGAGTAGCGCAAGCAGAAGCCATTCGCCCAACCGGCAGCGGCGATGAGCGGGATGACTGGCAATTGTCAGAATGTGGGCGGCATCGTCCATGACCCAGCAGCCGCCGTAGCCCAGGATCGGCGGCAAATTCAGGCGCTCCCCGTCCGGCGTGGGGCGTATGGCTTTGTAGAAGCTAAATGGGTTGCGTTCCAACTCGCGTCGATAGACGTTGACCGACCACGGAGATAAAAAGCTTAGCTGCTCGATCTGATCGACCTCGTCCAAATCCGCCACGCGCATGGCTGTCAGGCAGGCAACGGGCGACGGAGAGAGCGGCTCATTCATCACGCACGCCTAGCCCGGCTTGCGCAGATAGAGCGGACGCAAATCGGCAAGTGGCCCATCCTGGCCGGCTGCAATCGCTGTGGCAGCCAGGCAGGCAAGGTGGCTGGCGCGACGGAGGCTGCTCACATCGTCCAGTAGGGTGACTGTCTCCATCTGTGCGACGGCTTCAACGAGTTCTACGGTCGATTCACCTACCAGCCAGACGGGCATCGATTCACGCGCCAGGACGGCGGCAAATTCCTCTGCGACGCCAACGCCATGATCCTCGGCTACAGGCAGTTGCGGCGAGCCGTCGGGGGCGAAGATGACCCAGTTATAGCGCCCGCGCCCAGCCTGGATATAGGCGCAGACCCGGGCGGGCGTTGGTCCTGCTGCGGCCGGCTTGAGCCAGGGCTGGGCCGTGACGCGCAGGGTAGGGATCCCCACGACGCGGGGCGGCCGCTCTAAACCCAGCGCCATGCCCTTGACGAGGCTAATGCCGATGCGTACACCCGTGAAGCTGCCTGGCCCCGTCGTCACGGCCAGCCGGTCGACGTCTCCAGGCTGACATTCAAACTGGGCCAGGAGAGTCGTCGCTGCGCTGAGTACATCCTGGGTTTGGCGGCGGCGTGCCTGCCAGGTCCACTCGCCGAGCAGACGATCTCCTATGGGGTCGTAGAGTGCCAGCGAGGCTGTAGTCGTGGCGGTATCGATTGCAAGCAACAAGATCGGATCACCTCTGCGCGACAGGATTTCTGGATGCGCTAACTCTACCCGAAAGCGGCGCGAACGCCAATCGAGCCGCCAAAACAACGCAGGTGATGTCCAGTTCGAGATTGGGACAACGAATGGCCATACGGCTACATGCACAATCGACCGCGGATAGGGCGGATGAGGCGAATCTGCGTAGACAAAGGAGAAGAAATTTGCGGTGATCCGCCCCATCCCCGCCCATACGCGGTCTATCTCACAGCAGGCTGTGTCGGTACGCGCGAATTTACAATCCTTGAACGCTCAGTTTGACGCTGGCAACGTTGCGCTTTAGGATGACGCTTCAACGTCACGGCGCACGTAGTCCGGCGCCGACCACAAGGAGTCCGTCAACCATGTCTGTTTTGATTTTGGGCGCGCACATGTCGATTGCCGGCGGTGTGAGCCGAGCGCTCGATCGGGGGAGTTCCATCGGCTCCAATGGCGTGCAGGTCTTTACGAAGAACAATCGCCAGTGGGCCGGACCGCCGATCAACCAGGCCGATGTCATCCGCTGGCAGGAAGAGATGCCCGCTCAGGGGATCGACTACGCCGTCAGCCATGCGTCTTATCTCATCAACATGGCCTCGCCTAAGGACGATCTGTGGGAGAAGAGCCTCTCTGCGCAGAAGGATGAACTCTTGCGTGCCCATGCTTACGGAATTCCCCATGTGGTGCTGCATCCCGGCGCCCACACGGGCAGTGGGCCCGATGCCGGTATCGAACGCATTGCAGCCGCGCTCAACCGGATCCATGCGGAGACACCCGAGTGCGGCGATACGTTGACCCTCCTTGAATTGATGGCCGGGCAGGGGACGACGATTGGCCGCAACTTTGGCGAACTGCATGCCATCATCGAGCGCGTCAATGATCCGGAACGGGTGGGGGTCTGCCTGGATACGTGCCATGCCTTTGCGGCTGGCTACGACATTCGGTCAGATGCCGGCTACGAGACCATGATGGCCGAGATTGAGGAAGAGATCGGCCTCGACAAGGTGAAGTGCCTGCACTTCAATGATAGTCAGGGTGGGTTGGCCAGTCACAAGGATCGCCATCAGCATATCGGTCAGGGCGAGATTGGCACGGAGAGCTTTTACAAGATCCTCAACGACCCGCGGTGGGACGGCATTCCCATGCTGCTCGAGACGCCTAAAGAGGACGATCTGGCCGAAGACGTGATGAATCTGGCGACTCTCTGTGCCTTGGTAGACGACCCGGCGCGTATCCCGCCAGGACTGGTCAAAACCGCCTAATTGATTGTGTTATACTGTGCGCCATGCGAATTTTCCTCGACCAAATCGGTTGCCGTCTAAACTATAGCGAGATGGACACGTTGGCCGGTCGCCTGCGTGCGGCAGGCCACGTTATCGTTACCACGCCGGAGCAGGCTCAGGTGATCGTCTTTAACTCCTGTGCCGTGACGGCTGCGGCCGGTCGCAAGAGTCGCCAGCGAATCCGCAGTCATCATCGCAGCAACGGTCAAGCCCGCATTGCCGTGACCGGCTGCTGGGCCGCGCTGGACCCGGCTGCAGCGGCTGATCTACCCGGCGTGACGCTGGTCGCCGACAACGATCAGAAGGAGTTGCTCCATACGCTTTTGGAACCGTGGAGTGCTGAACTGGACGATCCGGATGATATGGCGCGCATTCAGCCGGACGGTACGCCCTTCACCACACTTCACGCGTCGAATGATGCAGGGGGCCCGCGCAGAGATCGTACCCGCGCCTTTGTTAAGGTGCAGGACGGCTGCAACAACAGGTGCACGTTCTGCATTGTCACGGTGGCTCGGGGCGCAAGCCGCAGTCGCGCCGTAGGGGAGATCGTGGCTGAGGTCCAACAGCTTGCCGAGGATGGCGTGCAGGAAGCCGTCTTAACCGGCGTCCACTTGGGCAGCTATGGCCGTGATTTGCCTGGCGAGCGGCGCAACGACCTCAAAGATCTGGCGGACGTCATTTTGCGCAATACGGAGATCGCCCGGCTGCGCCTGAGCAGCCTGGAGCCCTGGGAACTGGCCGACGGATTCTTCGATCTCTGGCAGCGCTGGCCGGAGCGCCTCTGCCCGCATTTGCACTTGCCCTTGCAGGCGGGGACGGATACGCAGCTGCGCGCAATGGCCCGTCGCTGCACGACGGCCACTTTCCGCCAACTTGTGCACGATGCCCGGGCCGCCATCCCAGATGTCATCCTAACGACTGATCTCATTGTCGGTTTTCCCGGCGAGAGTGAAGCTGATTTTGCGGCGGGCATGGATTTTGTGGAAGAGATGCGTTTTGCCCACGCTCATATCTTCCCATTCAGCGCCCGGGCGGGCACCGCTGCTGCGCGCTTTGGGGGGACTGTGACCAACGCGGTCAAGAAAGAACGATCGCGGCGCTTGCACGCTCTCCTGTCGCGTACGGGCCAGGCCGAGCGGCAGCGCTTCGTCGGCGCAACACGTCCCGTCTTGTGGGAAGGTGCGGGGCAGCCCATGGCCGATGGGCCGGAGCTGCTGTGGAGTGGCCTTACGGACAACTACTTGCGCGTCATGGCCGTGGCGCCGCCAGATGTCGACTTGCATAATCGCATCACGCCAGTGGCCCTCGCAGAGTTGAATGGCGACACGCTCTTTGGTACACTGTTCGATGGCGTCTTCGCCAACAATAAGCAAGAATGAACGGCGCATAAGCCGCTTTTACGGTTCAAATTTCACTGCGGGTAGATATTATGAGCACACTTTTGCAGGAATTGGATGAGCTTTATCAACAGGCCAATACCGATCTGGCTGCGACCGAGACGACCGATGAAACAGAAGCGTGGCACGACCGCTATCTGAGTCGTAAGGGCGAGATGACGTCAATTCTACGCGGGTTGGGCCAGCTCAGTCAGGACGAGCGCCCGGTAGTCGGCAAGCGCGCCAATGAGATCAAGCTGGCGTTGGCCGATGCGCTGCAGGAACGTCAGGCGGCCATTGCCAAGGCAGAAATGGAACAGGCATTGAGCGCCGAAGGCATCGATGTCACGCTTCCGGGGAGGCGCCTTCAGGTCGGCAAACTTCATCCCACAACCGTGGCCATGCGCGAGATCACGGACATCTTCACCCGGATGGGCTTCGAAGTCTTCGATGCACCCGAGGTGGAGACTGACGCCATGAATTTCGAGCTTCTTAACTTCCCGCCCGGCCATCCGGCGCGGGAGATGCAGGACTCGTTCTACACGTCCACGCCCGACGTAATTCTGCGCACCCATACCAGCCCGGGCCAGATTCACGCCATGCGCAAATATGCGCCCGAGCCGATACGCGTCATTCTGCCGGGTAAATGTTACCGTAATGAAGACGTGACGGCACGCTCAGAGATGATGTTTTATCAAGTTGAAGGGTTGGCGGTCGGACGCAATATCACCTTTAGTGATCTCAAGGGCGTGCTGCTCAACTACGCTAATCAGATGTATGGCGACGGTCGTCAGATTCGTTTTCGCAAGTCCTACTTTCCCTTCACCGAACCGAGCGTGGAGGTGGATGTTGACTGCATCCTATGTGGTGGTGAGGGCTGTCGCGTTTGCAAGTACAGCGGCTGGCTGGAGATCTTGGGCGCGGGCATGGTTCATCCGGTCGTGCTGCAGAACGGCGGTTATGACCCGGCCGAATTCAGTGGCTTCGCCTTTGGCATGGGCATCGAGCGCCAGGCCATGAATAAGTATAGCATCGATGATATTCGCTATTTCTACGACAATGACGCCCGTTTTCTCGCCCGCGTCGGCTAATGGATTGACTTGCCAGGCGACAACTGAAGAAGATTCTTGCAAGCGACCGCTCTGCCTTTCAAGTGAGGCAGAGCGGTTTTTTGTCAATTAGCGCCTCAAGATTGACCCGGCATCACCAATTGTAGTTGGGGGTACAGTGGATACTTTGATATTGAAGCATTATTGTGTCTGCTGGTTGATTTGTTGTTAAATTGTTTCATGTTAAATTGACTGCCGAAAAACACACATAGGAGCGAATACCGATGATCTGGCAACTAGACAATTCCCATTCTGATATCCAGTTTTCCGCCCGCCACATGATGATTTCCAAGGTGCGCGGCGTCTTTGAGAGTTTCTCAGGCGACGTAAATCTCAATCAGGAAAATCCAGAACAAACGCAGGTCGATGTAATTGTTGATCTGACCAGCATCAACACGCGGGATGAGCAACGCGACGGTCACCTGAAGTCACCCGACTTCTTTGACGTTGAGCAGTTTCCCAATGCTCACTTTGTTAGCACCAGCGTCGAGCGCACGGGCGACAAGACGGCCAAGCTGCATGGCGATCTGACGATGCGCGGCGTGACCAAGCCGATCACTCTCGACGTAGAGTATCAGGGCACGGCCAAGAGTCCCTGGGGCGCCACCAGTGCCGGCTTCACTGCATCCGGTACGCTCAATCGGAAAGAGTGGGGCTTGAATTGGAATCAGGCGCTGGAAACGGGCGGCGTTCTGGTTGGTGAGGAGATTGCGCTCAATATCGAAGTTGAGTTGATCAAGCAGGAAGCGGCGGAAGCGGCTGCTGCATAAACCCTCGCACAGATAGATGCCCCGAACCTTGCGGTTCGGGGTTTTTTTATTTGCCTGTCATGGCAATCTGGTTGCCGTCACCCTCCCCAATTGGAGCGACCTTACCGAACCGCTAGGCCTTTCTTGGTAAATTGTGGACAAAAGTTGTGCAAAAGCCCTGCAGGCTACCAATTTAGGAGAAAAAAATCGATGACAACCCAAACCTTCTCGACCTCATCCTTGTCTGAAAGCGGCCAACGTACGGGCGCTGATATCTTCCGGCAGATTCTGGTAATTGTTGCCCTCACTTCCGTAATTATCGTCAACGTTTTAGCCAATGCCCTGCCCATTAATGGCCAGGCGACTGGCGACATTTCCGATCGTTTTGAAGTCTTTTTTGTACCGGCCGGCTACGTTTTTTCGATTTGGAGCGTCATCTACATAACGCTGATTAGCTACGCCATCTATCAAGCGTTGCCTTCTCAGGGCGCCCGGCCGATTCAGCGCAGTACGGGTACCCTCTTTATACTTAGCTCGGTGCTCAATATTGTCTGGATCTTTCTCTGGCACTACGAAATGTTCCCGTTGACGTTGGTGGCCATGGTCGGCCTCTTGCTCACGCTGATCGCAATCTATCAGCGGATTGGCTCGGGGCTGCATCCCGCAACGCGCCGTGACTACTGGCTACTGCATTTTCCGTTCAGCCTGTATCTGGGCTGGATCACCGTGGCAACGATCGCCAATGCCACCTCACTCCTCGACTATCTAAACTGGGGCGGTTGGGGCATTGCACCGGAGATCTGGGCAGCGATTATGCTGGTGGTCGCTGCGGTTGTTGGCGCTGCTATCGGCGTACGCCGGGGCGATATCGCCTACGTTGGTGTGCTTGTCTGGGCCTTTATCGGTATTGCAGTCATGCATTGGGCAACACCGCTTGTTGCTTACACCGCGCTGGCCATGGCCGGGGTCGTCGCCGCTTCGCTGCTAATCGGCGTGCCGCAACGCAACCAGCGATTGGCAGCCATGTCGTCGACAGGCACGCCGGCGGGCGCGCCGCCCCTCGGTGGCACAGTGGATGCCGTAGAGCGCCGTATCGCATAGATCGTAACTCAGGTTTTCCCAAATTAGCGCCAATTATTAGTGGAGTCATCACCAAATGAAGCAGAAAATCATCGTCATTGGGAGCGGATTTGGCGGGCTGAGCACCGCTGTGCGGCTCGCCTTGAAAGGGCACGACGTAGAAGTATTCGAAAAGCGGGACAAATTGGGTGGACGGGCTTACGTGTACGACATCAACGGCTTTAAGTTTGATGGCGGTCCAACCGTGATTACGGCCCCGTGGCTTTTTGATGAGATCTGGGAAGCCGCCGGTCGCAACCGCGAGGATTATTTCCAACTCGTAAAATGTGATCCGTTTTATCGCATCTTTAACTACGAAGGACGCGCCTTCAACTACAACGGCGATCATGACTATATTCTGGACCAGATCGACCAATGGAATCCGGCCGATAAAGATGGCTACGAGCGCTTCATGGCCACAACCCAGGAGATCTTTAACACGGGCATGGGTCTGATTGATCAGCCCTTCTTGAACGTCACGGACATGGTCAAGGTGGCGCCCGATCTCGTGCGGCTCCAGTCCTATCGCAGCGTCTATGGCTACGTGAGCAAATATGTCCAGGATGACTTCTTGCGCCGCTGCTTTTCTTTCCACCCGCTGCTGATTGGCGGCAATCCCTTTGATGCAGCGTCGCTCTACGTTCTCATTCACTATCTGGAGCGGGAATGGGGCATTCACTATGCGCTGGGCGGGACGGCGGCCATTGTTGAGTCGTTTGGCCGGCTGCTCGACGAGTTGGGCGTGCCGGTTCATCTCAATGCCGAAGTGGATGAAATCACAACCGAGGGCAAGCGCGTCACCGGTATCCGCATGGCCGATGGGACTGAGCATCACGCTGATGTGGTGGTCTCGAATGCCGATGTCGCCTCGACCTATCTCAACATGTTGCCGGCTGAGTATCGACGTAAGAACAGCGATCGCCGCATTAAGAATCTGAAATACAGCATGTCGCTCTTCGTTATCTATTTCGGCACCAAGAAACGCTACAACGTGGCCGAAGAGGGCTATCCGCAGCTCGCCCACCACAATATTATCTTGAGCGAGCGCTATAAGGGGCTGCTGACTGAAATCTTCTCCGACGGCGAACTGCCGGAAGATTTTTCGCTCTACCTGCATATGCCCACGCTCACCGACCCGACAATGGCGCCCGAGGGACATGAGGCCTTCTATGTTCTGTCGCCCGTGCCCCATCTGGGCGCGGACATCGACTGGGAGACTCAGGCCAAGCCTTACCGTGATGCTATCATGACTTTTCTGGAAGAGAACTATTTGCCGGACCTCCAGGAAAACATCGTGGCCGAGCACTATATCGATCCGCTGCACTTTCAGGGCACGCTTAATAGTTACCTTGGGTCGGCCTTTTCAGTGCAGCCGACACTCCTGCAGTCGGCCTGGTTCCGGCCCCACAACCGGTCGGAAGACTTCGATAACCTCTACTTTGTGGGTGCGGGCACGCATCCAGGCGCCGGTCTGCCAGGCGTCCTCTCTTCTGCGAAGATTGTTGATGGATTGATTGAGCCTGCGTAGGCGGCCAGTTTGGTCGAGGTTGAAAAGTGGGGGAGGAGGCACTGAGTTCCTCCTAATGGAGACCATAACCGTCCTTCTGCTGATTTTTACAGCTTGATTACACCTGGAGCGCGTCGGGGTTTCAATCCCGACGCGCTGCGTTTCTAGTGAGGACGGATATGATGCCGGAGGATCGATAGGGGCGTGATTGAATTCAGATCGACGAAATGATGGTAGCGGCAGCCAGCAAGGCGATGGCAACGCCAACGAGAATTCGGTTTTGCTGAAAGACGTCCAACCAGCTTGGCGTCAGGTCGGTCTGGGTGATCCCCAACGACTGCTGCTGGACAAGTCTGCTAATGGGGATGGCTGAGCCCAATAGCACTTCCCGCATCTCGCGCACGTTCGCCGGACGCTCATTGGGATGCATGGCAAGGCCCTGAAAGATGGCTCGCTCGACGCGCGGGGAGACGGCTGGGTTGATTTCGCGCAGAGCCGTCATGCTGCCAGGGCTGAGGAAGCGCTGCTTGGCATCGACCGGCGGTTCTCCGCTCAGAAGATGATAGAGCGTGGCTGAAAAGCCATAGATGTCGCTGCGCACGTCGGTAAACCCTGTATCCCCGCCATATTGCTCGAGAGGGGTGTAAGCGACAGTTCCCCGCCCTTGCACAACTGTTACAGTCCGGCTGTCGTCGGGCTGCAAGACTTTGACCAGGCCAAAGTCAACCAGCTTGATGCTGCCACGCGGCGTAATTTTGATGTTGCTGGGCTTGATGTCCCGATGGAGTACGGGCGGCGTCTGTTCATGCAAATATTCCAGCGCTTCTAAGAGCTGATCGGCCCAGGCCAGCACCTGCGTTTCGCTCAGCAACGTGTTATTGTGCCGGGTGTCGCGTAGAATCTCTTGCAGATCGCGTCCGTCCACAAAATCCATGACCAGATACTCGCGGCGATCTAATGAGAAGTAGTCAGACACCTTGGGGAGGTTGGGGTGATCAAGACGGGCGAGGATGCTGGCTTCCATGCGAAATTGTTCGGTAAGCTGGTCGAGTTCTTCCTCAGAGACTGTCTCGACCGAGAGCAGGGGCAGAATTTCCTTGACGGCACAAACGCGACCTTCTAACCGTAAGTCGGTCGTCTTGTAGACGGCTCCCATGCCGCCCTGGCCGACCAACTCTTGGATCTCGTAGCGCTCGCGCAGGACGGTACCCGGCTCCAATATGTGTGACAACTTATCGGCTCCTCAGTATTTTGCCTGGTAACAGAACTTTTTGTAAATTGCCAGTTGCCCAACATAGGCGGGTGCATCCCATTGTGGGGGCGGTGTACGAGCGGGCTACTCGCTTTCTCTAGAGCAGCCCCCAAAGGTGGTATGCGTCTAACATAGACCAGTGCGTTTTATACATCTAGCATTTTTGGTATAATGCACCTCAATATCTAGACGTCATTATGCGTTGGGAAGCGCGTTGTTGTCAATCTAATGACGAAATTTCGAAGCAGCCCCGCCGTCGATGATCACGGCTTGGGCTCAATCGCTCTCCTTACCCAACCAAGAGGATGATGTGCATGACGATTGAACCAGAATCTCAGGATCCAGGCACGCAGGAATTGCCGCCTAAGGGCAAAGAGAGCGCAATGCTGGTGCTGCAACGGGGTGCGGAAGCTGGCCGTCGATGGCCCTTGAGCCGCAGCCAGCCCTTACTGATTGGACGGAGCGAGGAGTGCGAGATTTCACTCCCGGACCGTCAGGTCAGTCGCGTCCATGCTCAGGTTGCCTGGGACGGCGACGAGTATCTGCTCGAAGATCTGGGCAGCAAAAATGGGACGCACCTCAACGGTCAAGAAATCGCCAAGCCATCGACTTTGCGTGATGGCGATGAGATCCAGATCGCTCTGCGCTTTAAGCTTGCTTTTGTAGATACCGGCGCCACGGCTCCCCTTACCTTTGAGAACGAAAACCAAGGTTTGCGCCTGGACCACGAAACACGCCAAGTCTGGATCAACGGCGTACTGGCCGATCCTCCCTTGAGCCTTCATCAATATCGCCTGCTGGAAGCGCTCTGGGAATCGGGGGGCGGTGTAGTCACCCGCGAACAGATTGTCGATGCCGTTTGGCCGGAGGCCAGCGGTGAGGGCGTGAGCGAGCAGGCTATCGATGCTCTCGTGCGTCGTCTGCGCGAGCGGATTGCCGAGATTGACGAGAACTTCCGCTATATTGTCACCGTGCGCGGCCATGGTTTCCGACTGGAGAACCGTTAGACGCGTGCCCCGACCGCTGCCCCCCACGAACAACAAGACGCTACCTGCTGCGCTCGGGCTCTACGTGCACATCCCGTTTTGTGAGCGGAAATGTCCCTATTGCGACTTTAACACCTATGCCGGCCTGGAGAACCATTTCGACGCGACGGTTGACGCGCTCTGTGCTGAGATGGCGCGCTGGCGAGCGCAGTTGGCCGGGCAAGAGGTGACCACAGTCTTCGTCGGCGGGGGGACGCCGACGGTTTTGTCAGAACGGCATCTGCGCCAGTTGTTGGGTGCAATTCATCAGAATTTTGCCCTGGCGACGGATTGCGAAATCACCAGCGAGGCCAATCCAGGTACGGTGGATCGGGCCAAGTTCACGCTCTTGCGCAGGCTTGGCGTCAATCGCATTAGCCTGGGCGTGCAGAGCTTTCAGCCGGAAGAATTGGGCTTTCTCGGCCGCATCCATGATGTGGAGGATGTCCGCCGTGCATTTGAGGCAGCGCGGGCCGCCGGCTTCGATAACATCAACCTGGACTTCATGTTTGGCTTGCCCGGCCAGGGTGAGGCCGCCTGGCAGGACACGCTGCGTCAGGCGCTGACTTTGCGGCCCGAGCATTTGAGCCTCTACAGTTTGATTGTGGAGCCAGATACCCCGCTCCACCACTGGGTGCAAATTGGGCGTGTGGGTGAGCCGGATGAAGACGTCGCTGCCCGTCACTATGAGCTTGCCCGAGAGACGTTGTCTCAAGCCGGTTATCGTCAATATGAGGTCTCCAATTGGGCGCTGGATGCCAACGGCAGCGCATCAGGCTTGATGCCACCGCTTGCCTGTCGTCACAATTTGATTTATTGGCGCAATCAGACCTACCTCGGCATCGGACCAGGCGCACATAGTCATCTCCATCGTGAAGACGCTGCCGGTGTGACAAGCGAACGACGCTGGGGCAATCACCGGCCAGTCCCTGGCTACGTACGTCGAATGAACGATGACGCTACAGTCGAGGCGTTTTCAGAGACAATTGATCCCCGGTTGAGCATGGGCGAGACGATGATGCTCGGCCTGCGACTGATTGAAGAGGGCGTCAGCTTCGAACGTTTTGCGGCGCGTTACGACACGTCCCTGGCGGACGCCTTTGGCGATGAGTTGACCCGACTGACCGAGTGGGGCCTGCTCGAGTTGACCTCGGAGCGAGTGCGATTGACCGAACGCGGCCTCATGGTGGGCAACCAGGTTTTTGCCCGTTTTCTGCCGGACTCATGACAAGATGAAGAAAGGTTTATGCTGATGCCGAAGGCCCTCTACCCTGGAACCTTCGATCCGATGCACAACGGACATATCGACATCGCCACACGCGCCAGTCAACTCTTTGACGAACTGGTGGTTGCTATCTACGATGCACCGCCTAAGAAGCTGCTCTTTAGCACGGAAGAGCGGATGACATTGGCCGCAGAGGCGCTGACCCATCTACCCAACGTGACCGTGACCTCTTACGTCGGGCTGACCGTCGACTGCGCCCGGGAGCAAGAGACCTCGGTGATGGTACGCGGGTTGCGGAATGTGGCTGATTTTGAGTTCGAACATCAGATCGGCTGGGCCAACACGCAGCTTGCGCCTGATGTCGAGCTATGCTGCCTCTTCTGTCCAACTGAATACGCCTATTTGAGCGCCACGATTCTAAAGGAAGTGGCCAGCCTCGGCGGAGCGTATGAGCAGTGGGCGCCGGAGAACGTTTGCGCGGCGTTAAACAGCAAGTTTTCTCACCCGGATCCTGCTGAGTCTGCATCGAAGGTGACGCGGACGGATTCAAAGCTCTCGCATCACGGGTAACGCGCCAATCCTGTGGTAGACTAATGACAAGACAGGCTGATTGAGCATCAAGCGGATGCCCTCGATTTTTTCCATTGTCTGTTGTTAAATTCTGGGCGCCTGAGGCATCATCCACCGTTCGTCGGAGGTGACTTATCGCAATCCTACAATTGGTTGACCAGCTTTCCGAACTGCTTGAACAAGGGCGGCCTGTGCCCATGTCGCCCTATCGGGTCGTGAATGCCGATGAATTCGCCCGGCTGATCGAGCATATGCGCATCTCCGTGCCCAGTTCGATTCGTGAAAGTGAGCGTACCCTCGCCGAGCGCGATCAAATCCTCCAGGATGCCCGCGCCGAGGCTGAGCAAATTGTCCAGCAGGCACGCGAGCACACGCGCGACATCCTGAGCGAAGATGCGCTGGTGCAGGCTGCTCAACGCGAAGCCGATCGAATCGTCCAGAAGGGTCAGGAAGAAGCACAGCGCCATGCGCAGGCTGCCGACGCGTACGCCACAGGCGTATTGGAAGAACTGGCCGAGAAGCTCGCAGTCATCACCCAGCAGGTCGACAACGGCATCCGCATGCTACAGGAAAATTCGCCCACCAGCGCCTTGTCAGAGTAGATGCATTCGTAGCAGGCGGCATCATGCCACGGACCTGTGCGCGAAAATTCTGGTTCATTTTTGACAGATTTCCCGCCCAAAGCTATAATGCTTGTTTGCTGGCATACAGGGTGAACAGTCGCTAGACGTTCGCCCCTTTGTTTGTCCGGATATGTTCGCACTTTGACATTTCCTGCCGGTCAGGAAGTAAGCTCATGCAATTCAACGTCGCGCAGTTGCTCCAAGAACCTATCGGTTCAACTCGTCGCTATGATGTGGTTGAAGAAATTGATGGGTTAGATGATGAGATGGAAGTTTTAGGCCCGCTGGTGGGGCGCATCCAACTCTTGCGAATCCACAGCGGTGTTCTGGTTACCGGCGAGCTTTCGACAGCAGTGCGTGTCACCTGTAACCGCTGCCTTGCACCGATTGCTCAGGAGGTTCGATTTCAGGTCGAAGAGAGCTATCGCCCGCTCACCGAGGTCCAGACTGGACGCTTTATTCCGCCCAGTTCTTTTGAAGGGTCGGAAGCGGATCTGGAAGACGACGCACTGCAGATTGATGCCCATCACATACTCGATATGTCCGAGGTGGTGCGGCAGAATATCTGGTTGGCGACGCCCATGGTGCCGGGCTGCAACTGGGACGGTCCGGGGCAATGCCCAAATCTGACCGCTCATCTGGCAGAACTGGTCAATTTGGAGCGGAGCTTTGAGCAAGGAGATCCGGCAGCCGATCAGATTGACCCGCGTTGGTCAGCGCTCCTCGATTTACGAGGCGAGACGGGTCAAGCTGATTCGTAAGCCGCTGTCGGCATGATTGTGAAATCGATGTTGCCATCGTCCAATATTTTGTAGTCTGTTTTGAAGGAGATCGAAGATGGGACCGCTGCCAAAAAGAAAAATCAGCAAAGGCCGGCGCAATCGTCGTCGCGCACATGACGCCATCGGTACGCCGAAGCTGGCTGAGTGTTCAAACTGCCACGCCAAGATGATGCCCCACCGCGTTTGCCCGAACTGCGGCTACTATAAGGGTCGTCAAATCATTGTCGTTGACGAAGAATAACCTGCGTGGCAGCAGGCGTCACAAAAGCATCCACAGGGGATTTGGCCATAGACCAAATCCCCTGTTTGTTATGGAACGTTCGCATGAATACCACTGAATTTCCGTTTGTTAGCCAGATGTCAGCTACGGCTTTCCTTTTTCCCGGCCAGGGTAGCCAAGCCGTAGGTATGGGACAGGCGCTGGCGGTTGACTATGCCGTCGCCCGCGCAACCTTCGAAGAAGCCGATGATTTGCTCGGTTTTGGCTTGAGCCGGCTCTGTTTTGATGGTCCGGAAGGGGTGCTCACCGACACGGTCAATGTTCAACCCGCTTTGTTGGCAACGAGTGTAGCGGTGTTGCGCGTGCTGCAGCAAGAGCTAGGCACGTTGGGTACAGACGGCCACTCGGTCTTTGTGGCCGGCCATAGCCTCGGCGAATATAGCGCCCTGGTCGCGGCCGGCAGCCTCGCCTACGCCGACGCCCTCTTGCTCGTACGCGAGCGGGGCAGGCTGATGAAAGAGGCCGGTGCAGCGGCGCCTGGCCGGATGGCGGCAATCCTGGGGCTGGACGAAGCAGCGGTCGCTGCCGCTTGCGCTACGGCGACTGCCAGAGGCGGTGTGGTTCAAGTGGCCAATGACAATTGTCCCGGCCAGATTGTCATTTCGGGCGATGAAGCCGGCATGGCCGAAGTCGTGCTTGCTCTGGAAGAAGCCGGCGCCCGGAAGATCATCCCCCTGGCGGTGAGCATTGCCGCGCACAGCCCGCTCATGGCTCCTGCCGCAAGCGCTTTGCAGACGCGCATCGACGCAATGACCATCCAGACGCCTGTTGTTCCGCTAATTGCCAACACAAGCGCCACGCGCATCGACGCGGTTGGCTCGATCCGGGCCGAGTTGGCCGCGCAACTAATGGACAGCGTGCGCTGGCGTGAGTCCATGCAGCTTGCCCTGGCCCAAGGCGTGACGCGTTTTGTTGAACTTGGCTCTGGCAACGTGCTGACTGGCCTGATGAAGCGCATCGATCGCAAGGTAGAGCGGCTTGCCGTTGGCGACCCGGCTGCTGTGGCCGCGTTCATTGCGTTGCTTGAAAGCTAAGCATTGCTCTGGTCGCGCCTATTGTGGTCACCTTCTGATCCCACGAACGGCTCGTTCAATCCGATGAATCTACATCCGCGTGTATCGGACAAGTGCGTCAAATCAGTGCGCCATTTTTGAAACCGGAATGCCGCTGTTGCGCCGAATCATTCGCACAATCTCTTCATCAACGGTATAATGCCCGCGCGTGCTCGTTGTGATCACCGGGCTCCTTCTACAGCGGCCACTACGGCCTTCCAAACCGGCAGATTGAAAACGAAGGTGTGGGATGGAACTCCAGGATAAAATTGCGCTTGTGACTGGTAGCAGCAGCGGCATTGGCGCTGCCATCGCCAAGGAACTGGCGACACGCGGGGCCACTGTAGCCATCAACTATCGGGGCAATGCGGCAGGTGCTGCGGCGGTTGCGGCCGAGATTTCCGCCGCTGGCGGCAAGAGTGCGCTGTTTCAGGCTGACGTGAGCAACGTTGAGGAAGCCACGGCGCTGGTGAAAGCGGTGGAAAAGGAACTGGGCCGTATTGACATCCTGGTCAATAATGCCGGTACCACGCGCGATACCCTGCTGATGACCATGAAAGAGGCCGATTGGGATGCTGTGATCGATACCAATCTGAAGAGCGTCTATGCTGTGACGCGGGCAGCACTGCGCGGCATGCTGAAGAAACGCAATGGTCGGATCATTAACATTACCAGCGTGGTCGGGCTGGCCGGTCAGGGTGGTCAGGCCAACTATGCCGCGAGCAAAGCAGGCATTATTGGTCTCACCAAGAGCCTGGCGCGCGAGGTTGGCAGCCGTAACATTACCGTCAATGCTGTTGCCCCTGGTTTTGTCCCAACCGCTCTCACCGACGTGTTGACTGACGAACAGCGCGAGGCTGTGATCGCGCAGACCCCGTTGGGGCGCTTGGGCACGCCGGAAGAAGTCGCTTACGCAGTCGCCGCATTGGCGGACGACCGGGCCGCATTCATCACCGGTCAGGTGTTGAGCGTCGACGGCGGCCTGGTGATGATGTAGTCGTGACCTTGAATTGGGATTGTTTGCGGGGTTTGCAATACGTATGAGTGAACAGAATGAGCTGGATATGCCCTCCACGTCACAAGCGTCAGCAAGTGAAGATGTTGGGTTGCCGGCCGAAAATGGCACACAGCGTGTAGCTGACGCCACCGCTGATGATCGCAAGGCTCGTCATCGATCCATTCGCCAGCGCAAACGTGCGCGACGGGTGGCGGTTCAGGCCCTGTTTGAGATTGACAGCGTCAACCATGCACCTGGCGTTGTGGTTGATGAGCATCTCGGCCATGGTGAACTCAATGAAGAAGGCAGCCGCTATCTGCGCTGGTTGGTGGCAGGCGTTGTCACCAATATTGATGAACTGAACGCCCAGATTCATCGTTATGCACCTGAATGGCCAGTTGATCAACTGGCGATCATCGACCGCAACCTCATGCGTCTTGCCCTCTTCGAGTTGGGCGCTGCCGAGACGGATGCCCCGCCCAAGGTAGTGATCAATGAGGCCGTCGAATTAGCCAAGACCTTTGGTAGTGACAGCAGCCCCCGCTTTATCAATGGGGTGCTGGGTGCAGCCATGGATGACACGAATCGCGTCACGTTTTAGGCGCAAATACTCTGACTATTTCTCTACCTGCCCATGAATGGTTTCTTTGGTATTGGTTTTATGGAATTGGCGTTTATTGCCATTCTGGCCTTGCTTGTCTTAGGTCCGGAACGGCTGCCGGGCGCTGCCCGCGAAACGGCCAAGTTTCTCGGGCAATTGCGCGCCATGTCCAGCGAGTTCACGTCCCAGTTTAGCGAAGAGCTACAGCTGCTGGATGAGCTCAACCCCAATAAGCTGGCAAATGAAATCATGAAGGATGCTGTAAAGCCGCCGAAGAAGGCTTCCCCTGCAACAAAGGCTGTTCCAGCCGTCAAGACTAAACCAGCTACGAATGCGCAACCCCTTGCCGAAGAGGGCGATTCCGCAAGTGGGTCCGACGACACCGGTGAGACTGATGCTGTTGATGAGAATCAAATCTTGCCACCCGCTGCCGTGGCTGACGATGCCCAGACCAATGGCGGTGATATCCCTGCTGCAGCAGAGACGAATGACGCCGGCGGTGACGCAGCCTCGGACGCATCCGAGGCTGACGAACCGATTGTGGCGGATGACGTCCAGATAGAACCCCGTCGCGCGGACGAGCCTGATGCAGACCAAGCGGAGAAGCCCGCGTGAGCCAGCAGAGTGAGGCTTACGACCCAGTACACTCTAGCAGCATGTCGCTGATGGAGCACCTGGTTGAGCTGCGTTCGCGGCTCATTTGGGTGTTTGGCGCGCTAGTCATCGGCACGTTGATCGCCATGATTTTTGTCAGTCCGCTGCTGGCCTTCATCACCAGGCCATTGACTGAACTGGGCGCGGATACCATCGCCATCGGTCCGACGGATACAATCACGATTTTCTTCAAAGTTAGCATTACCGTTGGCGCGGTTTTCGCCATGCCGGTGATTGTCTATCAGATTATTGCGTTCATTTCGCCCGGTCTCTACCCCAACGAAAGACGCATCTTGCTCCTGACGCTGCCCGGCGTGATGGTGCTCTTTTTTACTGGTGCGGCCTTTGCCTACTTCATGCTGCTACCCGTGGCCGTAGGCTTTCTGCAAAACTTTCTCGGCGACGTTATCCGTCAAGAGTGGACCATTGACCGCTATGTCGGTTTTGTCACACGTATCGTCTTTTGGATTGGCGTCGCCTTTGAAACGCCTTTGGTGATTGCCTTCATGGCCCGAACCGGCATCATCAGCGGACCGCAGTTGCTGGGCTTCTGGCGCCAGGCGATCGTCATCATTGCCATTGCTGCGGCCGCGATTACGCCAACCATCGATCCGGTCAACATGGCCATCGTCATGGGGCCTTTGATCTTGCTCTATCTTGGCAGCGTTGGTCTGGCTTATCTCCTCTATAGGCCGCGCGTGCCACGCGATTTCTCGGAAGAGAATTTCATTCCGGACGAGTTCCGCGACGAGGATGAGTAGTCTCTTCCATCCAGGCAATTTGGCTTGAATTTCAGGACAGGAGTGATCATGGCTGATCGACAAGCGTTGATTGCTCGCAAGCAGACTGTGCGCAGCGAAATCGAACGCACACGCCGCGAGCTGTCGCTTCTGCGCGCGCCGGAGCAGTCGGGCGCCAACACCAAGCGTATTGCCCAACTGGAGAACCAGCTCAATCGCCTGATGGGTGAAGAATATCAGCTGCGCTTGGCGATTGACCGTGCCCGTTGATAATCATGATCACCAAGTGGCACTTCCCAATCGACAATTGATGAGTCGACTCAGGCCAGCAGTTGTTCAACCCGCACGATAATCTCCTCCGCCACCGCGTCCTTGCCCATCAGCGGCAAGATTTCCGGCTCGGCATCGGCACGCAGCAGCGTGACGCGATTGGTGTCGACTGCGAAACCGGCGTCGGCCTGGCTCACGTCGTTGGCAACAATCAGATCCAGCCCCTTGCGCGTTAGCTTTCCCCCCGCATTGGCCAACAGATCCTGTGTCTCCGCCGCGAATCCGATCACCACGAGTGGTTTTCCGGCTCCTTCGCGTTGTTTCCGTACCAGTTGCAGAATATCGGGATTGGGCGTGAGTTCGATGACCGGCGCGCCGCCCGCTTTTTTGATCTTCTGCCGTGAAACCTGCGCCGGGCGAAAGTCGGCCACAGCCGCGGCCATGAGCAGAACGTCCGCATCGCGCACGGCTGCCAGCACGGCGTCGGCCATCTCCTGCGCCGAGTCTACGGCGATGACCGTTGCGCCGGTTGGCGGCGCGATGCCCACGGCGCTGCTCACGAGCGTCACCGCGGCGCCGGCGTCTAGCGCAGCCTGGGCCAGGGCATAGCCTTGTTTGCCAGATGAGCGATTGGTGAGATAGCGCACGGGGTCGATTGGCTCGCGCGTGCCGCCGGCGGTGACAACGATTTTGCGTCCGGTGAGAGGGCCGTTCTGACGGCTCAGCAGCAGGCGCACTTCGCCCAAGAGGCGGGCCGGTTCACTCATGCGCCCCATGGCCACAAGGCCCGACGCCAGATGCCCCTCCTCCGGCCCGACGAAGACGGCGCCCCGTTCATTGAGGGTGGCGACGTTGGCTGCAGTGGCCGGGTGGGTGAACATGCCGCCGTCCATGGCCGGAGCCAAGAGCTGCGGACAGGTTGCCGCCAGTGCGGTGACGGTCAGGAGATTGTCGGCCTGGCCCTGGGCAAGCTTGGCCAGGGTGTTCGCCGTGGCCGGCGCGATGATCAATAGATCAGCCGCGTGGCCTAGGCCTACGTGGAGTACATGCGCCTCGCTGCCCCAGAGGTCTGCATCCGTATACGCCCGCCGGCCGGTAACCGACTGAAAGGTCAGTGGGGTGACAAAGTGAGTGGCCCCGCCGGTCAAGATGGTGTCGACCTCAGCGCCGGCCTGGGCCAGCTTGCTGGCCAGGTCGACTGCCTTGTAGCAGGCGATGCTGCCCGTTACGCCCAGAATAATGCGTGCATTCATCAACGGATTCATGTTGCGGCTCCCGCGCCATCTGCATTGTTCATCTCATAGAGCAGTCGGACCCCGTCCAGCGTCAGCCAAGGCGCAATGATGTCGATGATTTCGGTGCCCGAGGCGATCAGCGGCGCCAAGCCGCCCGTGCCGATGACAAGGGCCTCCTGGCCGATTTCGCCACGAAAGCGGGTCACCATGCCTTCTACCAATCCTACGTAACCATAGAAAAGGCCCGACTGCATGGAATGAACCGTGTTGCGGCCGATCGGGGAGGGCGGTCGCTCGATGTCAATGGTGGGCAGCTTGGCTGCGCGCCGTCCCAGCGCTTCAGCGGAGATACCGATGCCGGGCGCAATCGCGCCGCCCAGGTATTCGCCGGCCGCCGTAATCGCCTCAAAGGTGGTGGCGGTACCGAAATCAACGATAATGAGCGGTCCGCCGTAGCGATGGTAGGCCGCCACCGCATCGACGATCCGATCTGCTCCGACGGAATTTGGATTGTCGTAGAGAATGGTCAGGCCGGTTTCCATTCCGGCGCTGATCACGACCGGTTCGACATGAAGGTAGCGCCGGGCGACTTGGCACCAGCGTGTGGTTAGCACCGGCACGCCCGATGCGATGGCCACGCCACTGATTTCATCTGGTGCGACGCCGGCATGGCCCAGAAGCCCAAGCAGCTGCATCGCAAACTCATCAGGCATTCGCGCATGATCGGTGGAGAGCCGCCAGTGGGGGCCCAACTCCTCGCCCTCATAGAGCCCAAGCATGATATTGGTGTTGCCCACATCGATCGCAAGTAACATCTGCTGACCTCCTGGTGCTGAAAACGCTAGTGTGGCAATTGACAATTACCGATCGACCATTGTCAATTGCTACGCTGGCGTTACGGAGCCGTTTAGGACCGCATAGAGCTGAGCTTCACGTCGAAAGTCCGGCGTGAAGTCGTCCCAATCCGTGGTGGTGAGAATGGCCTGGCGAACGCCGCCGAGGGCATGGAGCAGCGTGCTCCGCCGGCGCGCGTCGAGTTCGCTCATGACGTCGTCGAGGAGGAGCAGCGGTGAGGCGCCGGTGGCATCGGTCATTACCTGAACCTCTGCCAGCTTGAGCGAAAGCGCAGCCGTACGCTGCTGTCCGCGGCTGCCGTACAGGCGCAAGTCATGGGTGTTGGCAAAAAGGAGCAAATCGTCGCGGTGGGGGCCATAGAGGGTGTTTCCGGCTGCCAATTCGCGCGGGCGGCGGCGATCTAGATGCGCGGTGTACGCTTCTGCAATAGCCGCTGCATCAACCTGGTCGGCAATTTCTCCCCCGGCGATGTATTGCCCTTCCTTCAGTCGGAGATAGGTCTGTTCCGTCATGCTGGCGGGATTGAAGCTGGGAACAAACTGAAGCGCTAATTCCTCGCGCTCATCACTCAGGTCGAGGTGGCGCTGTTGCGCGATTTGGGCCAGTTCAGAGATAAAATTGTGGCGTCGGGCCATGACAATGCTGCCGTGACGGACGAGTTGTTCGTCCCAGAAGCCAAGCTGTGCGACGGTGGACGCCGCTTGTGGCGCCGCGGCTTGTTCACGCAGGTTCTTGAGCAGGCCATTACGTTGGGTGACGACTTTTTGGTAGGCCGAAAGGGTGCGACAGTAGTGCTGGTCGATCTGGCAGAGCGCGATATCTAGATAGCGCCTGCGCACGCCCGGGCCATCCGCAACCAGCGCAATGTCTTCCGGCAGAAAGAGCACCGCACGCAGTTGGCCGATTAGATCCATGTTGCGTTTGTTAACGCCGTTGATGCGCACTTGCTTTTTGTAGCTGACGCCATCGCCGCGCGAGGTGAGCAGAATTTCGAGATTTAGTGGCCGCCGTTCAGGTCCGTTGAGCTGTACCGTGCCGGCCACCCGACTATAGGGGATCGGTTCTTCAGTCGCAGCCCAACCGACCACTTCTCGGTCTTGTCTGGCGTGAACAGGTCTACTGGTCGCCAAAAAGTAGATCGCTTCAAGCAGGTTCGTCTTGCCCTGGGCATTCTCACCCTGCAACAGCGTCAGGTCGCCGGAAAAATCGATCTCCAGCGTCCGGTAGTTGCGAAAATGGGTGAGCGAAAGGTGTGTGAGAACCATGGGACAGGCGGGTTGATCCTTGGGGTGATGGGGCTGGCTTGTGTCGGTGCGGGCGCTATGTGCGGCGCGTCAATTCGGCGACAAGCATGTCGAGTTCTGTGTCGGCATCGGCCCCGGTCTTCATGGCCATATCGGCGCGCAGCAGGCGATCCATGATGCCATGCAGCTCATTAAACGAATAGGCACGTGCCAGCGGCATGGCTTTCTTGACCGGGTACGCACTCTCTTTGACGTAGCGCGCGATTTCATCCGGGCTGTTCAGACGCTGCATGCCCTCCTTTACCTTGATGATAATGCGATACTGGCGCGCAATCATTGTGAGCAGGTAAAAAGCGTTGGCGTCGCCGCGCCTCAATTCGTATAGCGAGCGAATGGCTGCCCGTTCACTGCGCTGGCTCAACGCATCGGTTAGTCCCCAAATGAGCGATTCGCTGGCGTCGCTGACGAGCAGCGTGACGTCACCTGGTGCAATCGCCCGCCCGCCTGCATAGGCAGCCAGCTTGTCCAGTTCATTGTCGAGTTGACGCAGGTTTGGCCCGACGAATTCGGCCAGCATCCTCGCCGCGCTCGGTTCGATCTCTATCGCCTTGTTCCGGGCGTGACGCTGAACCCAGCCGGGCAACGCCTTGGGATCAGGCGTGCCGCTCTCCTCTGCGGAGATGATGCCTGCCTTGGTTAGCTGTTGAAGACCCGGCACCTGGCGTGGATCGATCTCCTCCTTGCCTGACAGCTTGAAGCCTTTCCACAGACCGCGCCGCTTGTCGACATTGCTCGATTCCCAGAAGACTACATCAGAGGTGTCGGGGAGCGCGCTCAAGCCTGTCAGCAATTGCGCTGCCTCTTGATGGGCTGGACTGTCGGTGCCTTTGCTGGCCGCCATGCGCTTGTCGAGCCGCGTCAAGTAGCCTGGCGCGATGATCAGGCGCCGCGTCGCCAGAAAGGGCATCATTCCCGCCTGACCGAGCAGATCGCCGGGCGATGTCTGCTCCGCGACTTCGACCGTGTTCAGATCGGCCAGATCGGGATCACCGGCTGCCCGCTTAAGCTCGGCAATGCGCTGGGCGGCCAGATATTCATCGGCGTTGAGTAAGAGATAAATCATGCCTCAGTCAAAGAGGACGCGGTAGGCCGGCTTGCCGACTATCTGCATTGGCTGAATGGCTGCCAGCCAGCGGTCATTGACGTTGGCGGTCGTCGTGTAGTGCTGCAAGCGCGTGCCGAGCGGTCGCGCAATGACGAGCGCGGGGAACATCAGGAGCATGGTCAGCATGAACTTGTCGAGCCAGGATCGCCGGCCCGTCATGCCCACCATCGCTGCCGTCGTTGCCAGCACGCTGGTTGTGGCAAGGTTTGTGCCACAATTGGGATGGATTGCCAGAGACGCCTCGCCGGCTTGAAGACGCAGCATGGCATCCCCTACCGCCTGCCGCAGCGTAAGCTCATCCACATCGCCAAAGATCATAAAGCCAAGCGGATCAGAGAGACCGCTAAAGCGCTGTCCCGGCACGCGTGCGGACAGAATGTGAATCGTCGCGTGCTCGATCGCGTGGTGCTGACGCGTTCGTTGCACGAGGTCATTAAGTGTTGCCAACATGTTGTGTGAACTCCTTTGATCGGCAGGGGGCGAGGGTAGGGTTGTGGGGTCTTCGGGTAGTGGGGGATGGAGCAAGCGGCAATCATGACGCAAGCTTCCTATAACCCTAAGACCCTACAACCCTAAGACCCTACTCTCCCAAAACCTCACGCGCCCGCGCCACCACATTCTCCGCGGTAATCCCATACTGCTCATACAGGACCTCATACGGCGCACTGGCGCCGAAGTCAGCAATGCCGATAACCGCCCCCTGACGAGGATCGTTACCGACCCAGCGTTCCCAACCAAAGGGGCTGGCTGCTTCAAGCGCCACCTTGGCCACGCCAGGCGGCAGCACATCGGCCTGATACGCTGCATCCTGCTGCTGAAAGACTTCCCAGGAGGGGAGGCTTACCACTCGCACGCCTGTGCCCGCCGCTGCCAACTCTTTGGCCGCCGCCAGCGCGATTTCCAACTCGCTGCCCGTGGAAATCAGGACCAGATCCAGGCCGTCGGGTGCGTTTTCATAGAAGATGTAGCCGCCACGCAGCGTCCCTTCGGCCGGGCCAAAACCCTCCGTGGCCCGATCATAGATCGGCAGCCCCTGGCGCGTCAAGGCCAGGACGGTAGGGCCATCGGTCCTTTCCAGCGCCGCGCGCCAGGCTTGGGCCGTTTCATTGGCGTCGGCCGGACGGAAGACCGTCATGTTGGGGATGGCGCGCAGCGACGCTATGTGCTCGATCGGCTGATGGGTTGGGCCGTCTTCGCCCAATCCAATGCTGTCATGGGTCAGGACATAGACCACGCGTATGCCCATGAGCGCAGCAAGGCGCATGCTGCCGCGCATATAGTCGCTAAAAACGAGGAAGGTGGCGCCGTAGGGAATCAGGCCGCCGTGGACGGCCATGCCATTGAGGATGCCGGCCATGGCATGCTCGCGCACGCCGAAGTGAACGTTGGGCCCGGCAAAGTTGCCCGCTTCGATAAACGGCTGGCCGGAAATGGTCGTGTTGTTGCTGGCCGCCAGGTCGGCGCTACCGCCCACCAGGTTGGGCAGCGCCGGCGCGATGGCGTTGATGGTCTTGCCGCTCGCCTGGCGCGTGGCAAGTCTGCCCTCGGGCAAGAATACCGGGACTGCCTCCTCCCAACCGTCGGGCAGATTGCCTGAAAGCATCTGCTCATACTCGGCGGCTTCAGCCGGATACGCGGCAGCATAGGCAGCCAGGCGCGCGTCGTAGTCGGCCTGGAGCGCTTCGCCGTGGTCGACAGCCCGGCCAAAGAGCGCTGACACTTCGTCCGGCACGTAGAAATCAGGTTCCAGAGGCCAGCCCAGATTCTCCTTGGTTGCCCTCAACTCATCGACGCCCAGCGCGGCGCCATGCACGCCTGAGGTGCCTGCCTTGTTGGGGCTGCCATAGCCGATGACCGTCTGGCAGCCGATGATGCTGGGGCGAGGGTCAGCCTTGGCCGCCTCGATGGCCGCGGCAATGCCGGCTCCATCCAGTCCGTCGACGCTCTGCACGTGCCAGCCGTAGGCCTCAAACCGCTTGGCCCAATCTTCGCTAAAGGAGACTTCGGTCGAGCCGTCAATAGTGATGGAATTGTCATCATACAGATAGATGATCTTGCCCAGCTGCAGGTGACCGGCCAGGCTGGCAGCCTCGCTGGCGACCCCCTCCATCAAGTCCCCGTCGCTGACGATGGCATAGGTATAGTGATCCACAACCGTATGGCTCGGGCGGTTGAAGCGGTCGGCCAGCCAGCGTTCGGCGATGGCCATGCCCACGCCGTTGGTGAAGCCTTGTCCCAGGGGGCCAGTCGTCGTTTCCACGCCGGCCGTGTGGCCATATTCGGGATGACCGGGCGTCTTGCTGCCCGCCTGACGGAAGTTGCCCAATTCCTCGAGCGGCAGGTCGTAACCGGTTAGATGAAGGAGCGTATAGAGCAGCATTGAACCGTGACCCGCGCTAAGGACGAAGCGATCACGATCTGGCCACGACGGGCTGCTTGGGTTAAAGCGCAGAAATTGTGACCAGAGCGTAAACGCGGGCTGCGCCATGCCCATGGGCATCCCGGGATGCCCGGACTTGGCCGACTGCACGCCTTCCGCCGACAGCACGCGGATAGCGTTGACGGCCAGATTTTCCAGCGCCGGGTCCAGTTCTACGTCGCTTAAGAATGCCTGGTTGCTCATGCAAATTCCTCATTTCATATTCTGAAGGTTAGTTGATTTTTGTCTGTTTTGTGCGTTTTTACCGACTGCAGGCGTTTGTGGAGTCATTGGGTCATTGCAAGCCCGTGTCACGCGACTTCGTATTTTCCCCTGATCGCAGACCATTGTCAAACAAACGCTCGATTGCCAACAGTGGTTTTGGGCATATAAATTGAATGGGGCGCCGCACTTGTTGGCTCGCCCTTTTTGGGGTACGCTATTCAGTTGACACGCGGTGACGCGCGTCAACCATGCTGCGGGTGCATACCACGTTGGGGGGCCGCTTCGGAGGGAGCCACCAGTCCGTTCGGACACCGCCCCAAAAATTGAGTGCACGCCCATGCTGTTGATGAGGTGTGAATGTCTTGGACTAATTCATTGCGCCGCCAGACGCTTCGGCTATGGCGGGACAGGCGCTTGCAACAACAAATGCTCAACGGCGCGGGTCTCATGACCGGGCTTGGCGCGGGCGTTGCCGGCTACGCGTTTTTTCATGAGCCGCTCAATGTCGGCTTTGAACAGCTGACTGTCCGCTTACAGTATGGACAAGGTCGGCTGCCGGCAAAGGGCCTGCGCATCCTGCATCTGTCCGATACGCATTTTCAGGGCCACAACTGGCGTGAGCGTCCCAAGATTGAACGAATTCGCCGTTTGACCCGCGACCTCGACTACGATCTGCTGGTGCATACGGGCGATTTTCTCCATTACGACAGCGGGCTGGACAACGTTGCCGCGCTGCTGGATGCGCTGCCTGAACCCCGTTTGGGGCGCTATGCGGTTTTTGGTAATCATGACTATATGCACTATGACATGCGTGCCATGTTACCTGTCATGTGGCGCACGTACTGGGCGGAAGAACGGGGCAATGTGACGAGTGTTCCGATATCCATGCTGACGCGCCCGTGGAATGCCGTCCGCTTCGGACGCTATGTGCGCAACACGCCTGTGATGGCTCGCCGCAGCGGCTCCAACGATACCAATCAGCTGACCACGCTCCTGAACGCGCATGGTTTTCACGTGCTGCACAACCATGCAATCCGCATTCAGCATCAGATAGACCGGGCCGACGGTATCGATTTTTACCTCGCCGGCGTGGACGATGTGACGGAAGGCCGCCCCCATCTTCATGATGCGCTGGAAGGCGTGCCGCTGGACGCGCCAACGATTTTGCTCAGTCATAACCCGGATATCATTCGCAGCCCGCGGATGGGGCAGGTGGATCTGGTGCTTTCCGGCCACACCCATGGCGGCCAGATTGTGCTGCCTTTCTGGGGACCGGCCCATACGCAGGCGCGTTATTTGGAGCGACGCGACGTCGCGGGCTATCTGCGCCGCGGGCGGACCCAGGTCTACATCACGCGTGGCGTGGGCGAGGGGATTCCGCTCCGCTTTGCCGCCAAGCCTCAGTTCGCGCTGATCAACGTGATGGCTGCCTAATCGGTGCTGTGGCGCCGCAAAGGTTTGAAAAGGTGTTGTGATGAGCCGTACTCTGCTGGCTAACTTGCCCAATCAATGGCGCAGCAATCTCGTGCGCGATCTGGCGGGGGATGTGCTGGAAATCGGCGTGGGCAAAGGCGAGAACCTGGGCCTCTACCGTCACGCACGCTGCGTCTGGGCCATCGAGCCGGATCTGACCAGGGCCAAGCACGCGCAGCGTACAGCGCGGCAATCTGTGGTGGCCGCGCACGTTGACGTGGCCACAGTCGAAGCCTTGCCCTATCGTGATAACAGTTTTGACCACGTTGTCAGCAGCCTGGTCTTCTGCTCTGTGATCGACCAGCGTCAGGGGTTGGCCGAGATTCGGCGCGTTCTGCGTCCGGGCGGTGTGCTGCACATGGTGGAGCATGTTCGCCCGGAAAGTGAACGCCTTGCGCGACTCTTCGCGCTGATTACGCCCTACTGGCGTCGCATCGCCTTTAACTGCCACCTGGATCGACCGACGCTGGACGTGCTGCGTGAGGAAGGATGGGACGCGACGGTGAGTAAACGGCGCCTGGTCTTTGTGCGCGTGACGGCTCGAACAGTGCCGGCTGATTGACGCCGGCGACGGCACTTTGTATACTTGGGTACGGCATCCATCTGGCTAGCTCGATACCATAGAGTTGGACGATGTCCGAAACCGCCTCAGATGTCTCATCACGAATCAATTCGATTGAAAGGAAATGCGACTTATGTTGAAGAACGCAATCGCCAAATTCGCCAATACCCTGCCTGCCAGCGAAGTAAGCGCCCACTGTGACGGCCCCTGCGGCGTCTACGACCCCGCCTCCGCCCGCATCGCCGCCGAAGCTGTGCTTTCCATGACCAAGAAGATCCTGGCGTTGGAAGTGCCTGCCGATGGCGACGCCAATGCCTGGGCGCAATATCTCAATACGCTCTCTCGCTACGTTGCCATCAAGGAAGAGCAGGCTCACCTGGCTAAGAGCGAATTGCTTGTGCTCTGGACTGACTACTTCAAGCCCGTTCACCTGGACGCCTATCCTGAACTTCATACAACGTTCTGGAATGCGGCCAAGCTCTGCTCGGCCTGCAAGGTTGAGGTCAGTGAAGAGCATGCCAATGAGCTCATGGCAGCCATTGAAGAGATTCACAATATCTTCTGGGCCAGCAAGGGCCGTGAGGTTGAGTACTATACCGCGTCCTAGCGTGAGAACCCGCTGGCCTATGAGATGAAAGCCGGTGGGGTGAAACGGTATCACGAAGGTCAGGTTGCGTGCAGCCTGACCTTTTTCTATGTTGTGGGGTGAAGGGAATGGCTGAAAATGGGCCCTCGTTTGACCCAATACCCGCACCGGCGTTGCGTGAGTGGCTGCTTTGGGCGTTTCGGCGACGCCTGCGCCTGCGCGTAAGCGGTGACTCCATGCTGCCGACGCTGATCGCCGGCGATTTGGTGCTGGTGGATGGCGCGGCCTATCGTCACGATCTGCCTGTGCCCGGCGATGTTGTTGTTGTACGCCACCCTTATCAGAAAGATCTGATCATCATCAAGCGGGTGAGTGCGGTGACAGCGGAGGGACGCATCATCGTGCACAGCGACAATCCCCGTGCGGGCAGCGACAGCCGTCAATTCGGCGCGCTGGCCCCCGCCCGATTGATTGGTCGAGTAACCGCTCGCCTGGCTGCTACTGCCACAAGATAGGGGGCGATGACGGGTCACATACCGGTGCTTGGTAGCGACGCCGGTTGAGCCTGTCGAAACCAAGGTGCGGGTCGGCGTCACTGGTTCACACAGGCTGCTGTATCGTCGAGTCAATCGCAATAAAAACGGGCTCCTGGCCATGATCTGCCAGGAGCCCGTTTTTATGTTATCAACGCTGGGGAGCGTGATATCCGTTATTTACGCTGGCGCGGGTCGAGCGCGTCGCGCAGTCCGTCGCCCATGAAGTTGATGCTGAGGACGGTGAGAGAGATGAGCATCCCGGGCCACAGGATGACCCAGGGCGTGAAAGTCATGAAGTCTTTGCCGTCAAAGAGCAGGCGACCCCAGGTGGGCACGTCCGAAGGAAAGCCCAGTCCCAGGAATGAGAGGGCCGATTCGGTGATGATGGCGGCGGCAATCCCTAGCGTCGCCGAGACGATGATGGGGCTGAGTACGTTGGGGAAGACGTGACGGCTGACGATGCGCCTTTCTTTGCTGCCGATGCTGACTGACGCTTCCACATACTCTTTTTCCTTGACCGAGAGCACCGATCCGCGCACAACGCGTGAGGTCGGCATCCAGCCCAAAATGCCAATTACAAAAACAACCAGCAGAAAGATGCCCAATTCCGGCCCCAGCCATTTACGCAGGCTATCGCGGAAGAGCATGATGATCACGAGAAGCAGGGGCAGTTGGGGGAGGGCCAACATCATGTCAGTAAAGCGCATGAGCGGGCCGTCCAGGCGTGGGAAGTAGCCCGCCATGATGCCGATCATCGTGCCAAAGGTCATAGCGACGAGCATGGCGAAGATGCCGACGGAGAGCGAGATCCGACCGCCATGCATGTTGCGCGCCAAGAGATCGCGTCCCAGGTCGTCGGTCCCAAATGGATGCTCCAGGCTGGGGGGCTGACTCGAAGCAATGATGTCGATGGCTTCCGGATCAACCGTGTAGATCATGGGACCGAACGCACAGCCAACACAGAGCACGACGAGCACAACCAAACCGAACATTGCCAGCTTGTGGCGACGAAATCGTTGCCACACATCGCCCCACAGGGTCCGTTGCTTACGTTCGGGTTGTGCCAATGATAAGGCGCCAGGCGCACTTTCAGACTGAACGGCCATATTTCTATTCCTGCTCTAGTCGTAACGGATACGTGGATCGAGGATACCGTAGACAATATCCGCAATCAGGTTAAAGGCCACAATAAGGAAGGCAAAGATGAAGGTAATGGTCTGAATCAACGGGATGTCGTTGACGTAGATCGCATTGATGAGCAGCGCGCCCAGCCCGTTCACGCGGAAGATCTGTTCGGTGATGATCGCGCCGCCAAAAATGGCGGGAATGCCCAGGGCGATTAGCGTCACTACCGGGATCAAGCTGTTGCGTAGGACGTGCCGAACGACGACATACCATTCTCGGAAGCCCTTGGCGCGCGCCGTGCGGACATAGTCCATCGTCATGTTGTCCAGCATCGCTGAGCGAGTAAACCGCGCTAAGGCAGCGGCCTGAAAGAGCGCCAGCACCGTCACCGGCATGATCATCTGCCGGATTTGGGCCACGAAGCTCTGCCAATCGGTCACTTTGAGATTGGTATCGTAGATGGAGGGAAACCAGCCCAATCGCACGCTGAAAATCATGATGAAAAGGAGGCCTGTGAAGAAGGTAGGAATGGAATAGCCGACCAGTGAGAAGAATGTGCCGACCTGGTCAAAAATGGAATACTGCTTCACGGCTGAAATCACGCCGACCGGGATGGCAATGATGATGGCAAAAACATAGGCAAGACCGACAACCCAAAGCGTTTGGGGTAGCCTTTCACCGATCAGGTCAAAGACCGGCGTGCCGCGACTGCCCCACGATGCCAGTCGAACGGTGTTTTCAGGATCGATTAATTGAATGCCGGTTCTTTCCCCCAAGTAGAGGAGCGGCTCGGCATAGAAAAATTGTCTGAGCCACAGCACATATTTGATATGCATGGGCTTGTCCAACCCCATGGATTCCCGAATCATCGCCCGCACCTCAGGGCGGATTGTCTCTGGTAGCGCGCCAGTTGGATCGCCGGGTGCAAGTTCAAGCACGGCAAAAATGATGAAGCTAATGACAATTAAAGTCGGGATCGCAAACAAGATGCGGCGAACGAGGTATTGGCCCATGGGCTTTTCTCTTTAATATTCGAGACGGAAGGGTCAGACGATTCCGGGGGGAATTGAATGAGCTTGACCCAAGCGGAGCAGTTGCGATACCAGATTGGATCCCAGCCCCGCTTGGGTCGGAACATGCACACTGAGGCATACTCCTGCGACAGACTCAGCGTACATGCGACAAGCTAAACTAACAGCTCTACGGGATCACGAGTTTCGTAGGTCTGGCTATCAACCGGACGGTCTCGTTTGCGGGAGACGTCACGCTGGTAGCGTGACCTACGAAACTCATGGTTTCATCCTATCGTCAGTCTAGTTCTCGCGGTACCATTCCTCAATGTTCCACATCTCAGATTCCCAACCACCGTTCATGCGCACGCCCTGAAGATCATTCAGTTTGGCGGAGACGCTGCCACGATGGACCAGCGGGATCTGGAAGTATTCCTGAACATTGATGTCGTTCAGCTGCTTGACGATCTCGTCGCGCTCAGGACCCACGGGAGTCGTGGTTAACTGCGCGAAGAGTTCGTCATATTCCGGGCTGCAGCCGCGGAAGTTGTTGCCGCCGGCCCAACCATTGTCCTTGCTGGCAATGAACTCGCACTGCCATTGGGCCAAGTGTTCCTGCGGATCGACCTTCGCGCCGGTGGTGTACATTTCAAGGTCGGCGAAGAACTTCAGATAGGTGTCCGGGCTGGCAGGATCACTGCCAAAGAAGACACCGGCATCCACATTCTTCAATTCGGTGTCGATACCGATCTCGGCCCACCACTGCTTGATGAGCGCCTGGGTCTTCTGACGTACGGAGTTGGTCGAGGTTTGATAGAGGACCTTCAGCGGGACACCCTCATATTCACGGATGCCGTCGCCATCGGTGTCAACCACGCCGTTTTCGTCCAGCAGCGCCTTGGCGCCCTCGATGTCCTGGACCAGACAATCGTCATTGGCCGTCGAGACATAGTTCGGCGGAGCGGGGATGACGTTGCAGGTGGCGACGCCGCCGTCGCCGTACAGCTGCTGGGCAATCAGGTTGCGGTCGATGGCCATGGACATGGCTTGCGGGATCGGCTTGAAGGTCAGGAACGGGTGCGGGTTGTTGCCGTCGTCCCATTCCGCGCGCATTTCGCCTAGTTCAGGATCAGGATTGGCCTGATTGACCAGAATACGCTCGACGTTGGTGGCCAGGTTGACCATCACCTCGCCATTCCCGGCGGCCTTCATCTCGTCCAGAATCTGGGGTTCGACCTGCAGATTCCAAGCGTAGTCGACCTCTCCGGTCTCCAGGACAGCGCGGGCCGCCGAAGCAGCGTCGCCGCCACCCTTAAAGACTACGCGGTCGAAGTAGGCCGGCTCGCCCCGCCAATGCGGGTTACGTACGAAAGTCGCCACGTCGTTGACCTTGAAATCTTCAAGCATGTACGGGCCGGTGCCGTGGGGATTCAAGTTTTCCTCACTGCATGTCTGCGCCGCAGCGCCGATGCAATCGGCAAACTGGGCCTGCTGCAGGATGCCGCCGGTGTAGTTGGACACAAAGGGCAGGTATGGATAGGGATTCGGTCCGTCGAAGGTGATTTTCACCGTAAGGGGATCCACGGCTTCAACCGACTGTACGCCGTCAAAGGCCGAGATGTTGACGCAGCCAGTGGCCGTATCGGTGCAATATTGCCATGTGAAGACCACATCGTCGGCCGTGAAGTCGCTGCCGTCCGACCACTTCACGCCTTCCAGCAGATTCCAGGTGATGCTGGTCAGATCTTCAGAAACGCCGCCATTTTCGAGCGTAGGAATCTCTACCGCCAGCGTGGGTACCAGCTCGCCCTCAGGCGAGATGTTGGCCAACGGCTCGTGGGTGATGGCTGATACGTCCTGATCCTTGGTGCCGCCGGATAGGTGCGGGTTGGGGATCGACGGGGCCTGCCAGTAGAGAATGTTGAGGACTTCTTCGCCCTCTTCGCCGGCGGAATCAGCCGCAGCGTCGCCGCTGCTTTCTTCGGCTGCTTCATCGCTGGCTCCTGTGTCAGCCGGGGCTGCGGGCGACGCACACGCGCTAAAGACCATGGCGAGTGCCAGCAATAGGCCGAGCAAGATTGTGCTGTGCAATTTGCTGCGATCGTACATAGATGTTCTCCTTGTCAGATCGATTGGATGGAAAAAAACTGAGGTTGCCGAAAGCAGTGCGGGAGCGCCCTGCTCTGGGCGGGAAGAACTATAGAAGCACACACGATGGTGGCGTTCACGAAAACTGAATGACAGGTGCGGGCATCGATTCAAGCGCAGCGTCAAGCGATTTCTTGGCTATGATGGCAGAACGAGGTCGTTACTGGGCGCTGGATGGCGCTACGTTTGCGGAATACCGTTAAACTATACGAATATTTACTATCAACAACGTATGAGGGATACGTTTGTGCCAGGGAACTGGCTTCCTAGGCGGGTGCATGGTACCGGAAATTGACATTGATGTCAATAGTGAAAAAATGCCGGCGAACTTTGGCCTGGCGAGATTGTGACATCGGAATGAGTCAGTACCCGGTCCGACTTACCCTGTTCCGATGTGTAATGTGAAGCACGTCTGAAGAACGCGTGTTTCACATTACACACGCTTTAGCTAATTTTCAACCGTGATCGTTATGGTGCAGGGGTCGGGGAAATTGCCCGAGTTATCGACGACGGTCAGCAACACAGCATACTCGCCATTGGCTAGCTCGGCCGTGTCCAACTCGCTCAGGACACCGTCAACCACAGGCGTCTCGCCCCCTCCAATATAAGCCGGAGCCGCGTCGCCGGTGATCGTTTCAACTTTGTAGTACTGAAAGTTCGGGTTGTCGGCGGTGCCTTCGATGCTGATAACACCGCTCACAGCCGCACCGATGGCCGGGCTGGTAATTCGTACGTTCTCGTTGGGACAGAATGCCAGCAGCGCCAGCCCGCTGACGACACTCTCCGTGTCAGTAACAGGTTCTGTGGCCGGCTCGGTTTCGGCAGGGGCTTCGGCGACGGGCTCTGCCGTGGCCTCCGCCTCGGGCTCCTCTGTGGTGGCTTCCTCAGTGGCTACGGGTGTTGCGTCTGCCACGGGCGTCGTGATCGCTTCCGTCTCTGTGATGACGGCTGGCAGCGTAACGGCAGTAGCACTTGTGACCTCTGCCGTCGCCGTGGCGGTGACGGAGGCCGTTAGCTCGCTCGATATATCAATACGCAGGTCGAGATTCAGAAAGATGGGGACAGTGATGGTCTGGGTGCCGTCGGCCCCTGGGACAATCACAGTCAGCGACAGGGGCACAGTCTGGGTCACGACCGCTGAAGCTGGTTCGATGCGCGGCAAGGCAGGATCAGTGACTGTATCGTCTGCTTGACCCAAGACCGAAAACGAAAGCATGAGCAACAACGCAGCGGCGCTGGCCGTGCTCAGAAAAAGTTTACGCAACATTGAACTCTCCTCCTGGAATCAAACAACGGAAATCTTTTCAACCACACTGCAATACGCGGATTGGGCGGATGGATGAAATGCTGGCTGCACTGAAATCGGTCTTCTGCACTTCATAATCTGGACCGCATGATAGCACTGGCAATAGATCGCCGCAAGCAGCGCGAGGCTGATAGCCGGCGGCTTGATAGCAAGGTCGTGATAGTGTCGATATTCATGAACGCGAGCACCTGTGCTCGTGCCACAAGGGGGCCAAATCGGGTGCATCCCATTTTGGAAGCGCTGTATGAACGGACTGGTCGCTTTTTCTGGGTCCCGCTGAGAGTTGGTCGTAACGTCCCCGGCCCAAAGTCGGTGGTTTTCGAAATGTCAACAGAGGCTAAAGCAGCCCTCCAATGTGGTATGCACCCGGCCTAATCATTTAATTTGCCCGCAGAGGGTCAAGATGGTACAATCGCCCCGTAAATGGAGAGGGTCAGCCCTCTCGAAGGGGCGAGAACAATGGCGTTCTCGCCTTTTCTTTTTACTAGGCGCCCATTGCCCTTTGGGCGTGGCCAACGGTAGCCCAATGTCGAATTGGCATGGCAACGAGCCTGATCTTGTGCGTGCTGATCCCTTCCTGCATGAGCCTCAATCAACAGATTGACAACAAATCGCCAACTCAGGTGAAACTTATGCGACTATACTCTGCTCAGGATTCGGCAGGGTGGGGCGCTGCGCCGTCCCTACGGCAGAGCGCCCTCAAATCGTAACGCCAGTTTACATCGTGAAAGACTTCGCATTCTGGGCCGAAATGGTCTACAATCATCCAAGTGAGATTGGCGGCTTCGGGTGATTCTAGCCTTCAACATTTTGGCGCGAAGTCAAGCAAAGTCGTCACGTACGTATAGAGGCAAATTGCATTTCCTTTCAACAAAACGTAGGAGATGAATCGTGAAAATTGCTGTATTGATCAAACAAACGCCGGATACCGCCGAACTCCCCAAGGTCTCGGCGGAGGAAGTTCAGAGTGGTGATGTAGAGGCCACGATGGTTATCAATCCCTGGGACGAGTATGCGGCAGAGGAGGCGATTGATCTTTGTGATCGCTTTGATGGCGACGCCATAGCCCTCTCCCTGGGGAGCGAGGACGAGACCGACGCGCTCAAGCATGCCTTGGCGATGGGGATCGGCGAAGCGGCCCTCATCGATGGCAGCGCGCTGGGTGACGCCGACGTCTGGACTGTCGCCGAAGCGTTGGCCGCGGCCGTCAAGGCCCAAGGTGATGTCGACCTTATCCTGACTGGTAAGCAGAGCGTTGATGGCAATAGTGGCGCGCTTTTTGCAGGCGTTGCCTGCAAGCTGGGCTGGCCGCTGCTCGTCAACGTGGCGAAAGTGGTGGATGTTGCCGACGGTGCGATTACGGTTGAACGTATGGTTGACGGCGGTCAGGAGACGGTGAAAGCGCCGTTGCCGGCTGTTGTGAGTGTCACCAAAGAGATCAACGATCCGCGTTATCCGAGCTTCATGGGCATCCGCAAGGCCAATCGGGCCAGCATTCCCGTTACAACCGCCGCCGATCTGGGCGTGAGCGCGGGTAATGCCACCCAGTGGACCAACATTCGCAAGCCTGAAGAAGCGAAGACGGATGTGGTGATGATTGAGGGAGAGACCGCTCAGGAAAAAGCTGCCAAGCTGGCCGACGCGCTGATGGCAGAGAAAGTCATCTAAGGAGAATACAATGTCTGTTTTGGTATGGATTGAACAGAATCAAGATGGCGCAGTCGCCAGCAGCTGGGAACTGGCCGGTAAAGGGCGGGAGTTGGCCGATGCTTTGGGCGGCTCTCTCAACGCCGTGGTCATGGGGGCAAGCACCGATGACGTGGCCGCCCAGGCCCAGACGTTTGGCTTTGATAACGTCTATACGATCACTGACCCGGTTCTAGAAAGCTACCGGTTGACGGCTTACGCAGCCGGGCTAAAGAAGGCGGTAGAAGCGAGTGGTGCTACCGTCGTGTTGGCCAGCGCCACCAACCGCGGCCGCGAGGTGACTGCATCAGTCGCCTGCCAGCTCGGTGCGGGCCTTGCACCCGATGCAATCGACTTGAACATTGAAGATGGCAAGCTTGTGGCCTTGCGCTCGGTCTACTCGAATAACATTCTGACCGACGTTACTTTTGCTACGCCGGTGCAGGTAGCCAGCGCTCGGCCGCGCTCTTTCGCAATGCCTGATGCCGGCGCTTCCGGTGGCGCCCTCTCCCCGTTGGATTTGGGCCTGAGCGAAGATGACATCCCCGAGAAGGTGCTCGAATCCAAGGTGACGACCAGCGGCGAGGTCAACCTGACCGACGCCAGCATCATCGTGTCGGGCGGTCGCGGCGTCGCCAACGACCCCGAAAAGGGCTTCGAACTGGTCACCGAGTTGGCCGCGGTTTTGGGAGCAGCCGTCGGCGCCAGCCGTGCAGCCGTTGATGCCGGCTATATTCCCTACAAGTATCAGGTGGGGCAGACTGGCAAGAACGTGAAGCCCGATCTCTACATCGCAGCCGGTATCAGCGGCGCCATCCAGCATTTGGCCGGTATGGGCGGCAGCAAGATCATCGTCGCCATCAATAAGGATGGCGAAGCGCCCATCTTCGAAAAGGCCAACTATGGCGTTGTGGGCGACCTTTACGATGTGCTGCCGGCGCTGACTGAGGCGTTCAAGCAGCGCCTCTAGCGTTCCGCTAATCTTGCTTTGACGGATCGCTTTGCCGTGGCGGATGCTAAAGGCATCAGCACGAACAATTTCGCCCGTCAACAAGTAGAGGTTGCCGATGCACTAGGTCCCGTTGACATTTGGTCGTAACGTCCCCGGCGCAAAGTCGGTGGTTTTCGAAATGTCAACAGAGCCTAGTTCGTCTTGAGCAAGTCTGCTCCAAAGGAACAAAAGGTGCGCCGGTGGGCAAACCCACCGGCGCACCTTATTGATTGGGCTTGGTCGATTGGATTTTCTCCAATCCACGCGCATGGTACAATGGCGTGCAAATCGAACGCTTCCGGGACATCTGGAGCAGAGATTCCCATGGCAAAGCGTCGATCCCGAAAGCCGGGTTTGTGGTTACCTCATTCAATCTATCATTCTGTCGGATAAGCCTGGAAGTAATTGATTCATGAACGCTGAACAGATTTTTGCCCCGGATGTGCCCTATCGCGCCTGGTTTCGGAGCTTTGATGGCCAAGACCCCAATGACTATTCGATTTACGATGTCATCTATCGCTCACCGCTAACGGGCAGCCTCTTGGAAGTGCAGCACGACATTGACGCGCTGCGCCAGCGTTCGGGTGCTGAATGGCGGTCGCTCATCGACAGCCGGATCGGTACCACGCAGTGGCCTTACGGTTCCGGCGTCTGGGGAATGCGCGAATGGGTTGTGCCCACGCTGCGCGACGAGAACGTCGTCAGCATGTACGAGGGCAACACGAACCTCTTTTGGGCGCAAGGTCTGGGCAAGCGCCTCGGTCTGAACGATCTGTGGGTCAAGCTGTGCGGCAATAGCCACACGGGCAGCTTCAAGGACCTGGGCATGACCGTATTGGTCAGCGTAGTCAAGCAGATGATGACGGACGGCAGCCCGGTCCGGGCCGTTGCCTGTGCATCTACGGGAGACACCAGCGCCGCCCTGGCAGCTTACGCGGCATATGCGGATATTCCGGCCATTATCTTCTTGCCGCAGGGTAAGGTGAGCACGGCTCAACTTATCCAGCCTGTGGCCAACGGCGCCCACGTCTTGGCCCTCGATACCGACTTCGACGGCTGCATGGAAATCGTGCAGGAAGTGACGGAAGACCAGAGCATCTATCTGGCTAACTCCATGAACAGCCTGCGCATTGAGGGGCAGAAGACCGTCGGCATTGAGATCGTGCGCCAATTCGACTGGCAGGTGCCCGATTGGATCATCGTACCGGTGGGCAACCTCGGCAACATCAGCGCGCTCTACAAGGGACTCAAGCTGCTGAAGGATTTGGAAATCATTGATAAATTGCCCCGGCTCGTTGCAGCCCAAGCGGGCAAGGCAAATCCCTTCTATCAAAGCTACCTTAACGGCTTCGATGAGAAGATCGCAATCCAGGCCCAACCAACGTTGGCAACGGCCATTCAGATCGGCAACCCTGTCTCATACGTCAAGGCCGTCCAGGCCATCCAGGAGACCAACGGCATCGTGGAGCAGGCGTCAGAAGATGAGTTGGCCAATGCTGCCGCGTTGGGTGATCGCACCGGCATGTACAATTGTCCTCATACCGGGGTCGCGCTGGCTGCGTTGATGAAGCTGGTTGAACGTGGTGAGATTCACAGTGATGACCGGGTCATCGTGCTCAGTACGGCCCACGGTCTCAAATTTACAAATTTCAAGGTTGGCTACCACGAAGGCACGCTGCCCGAAGTCGAAAGCAAGCTGGCCAATCCACCCGTCTATCTACCCGCAGATTCGCGCGTGGTGAAGGAAACGATCGCGCGGAAGCTGGAGGGTAAGGGCGTGGGATAGTGGGTTAGTGGGGTGGTAGGGTTTTGGGGGGCGCTCGATACCCTACTCAGTACCCCCACCACTCAACCACCCAAAGACCCAAAGACCCAAAGACCCGACACCCAAATGCCCAAACAAACGCCCAAACCCACCCTAGACTACCACGCCACTTCCTTCTCGCAAGGACGGATGGATTTTGCGTGGGAAGAGATGGATGAGGCTGCCATTCAAGCCGCTTATGCTGACTGGGAAGCTGGACGAGGGCTAATTGGCGGCGATCCACGGCGGATTCCCAATGCAGACTTGCTGCCCGATTGGGGGCTGGATCAGCCTTTTTTCCGCGCATTGGCATTAGACGATGCCCGGGGTGAGAATGGGGCGCGCCTCCGATCCGCCCTGGCCTCCGACCGTTCGCTCGAGATCGAGATCGGTTTTGGGCGGGGCGACTTTTTGCTCGACCGGGCGCAGCGCTATCCCCAGCGGCTCTTTATTGGCTATGAAACCAAGACCAAGGCAGCCCGGCTCATGCTGCAGCGTCTGGCCCAGCTCGGTCTGGAAAATTTATGGATCAGCGATGACGACTGCCGCTTCAATCTGCCCCTCGTCATTGCACCGGCGCGCGCGGATGCTTTCCATATCCTCTTTCCTGACCCCTGGTGGAAGCCCCAGCATCAAGTCAAGCGTCTTTTCTCACCGCCCTTTGTCGATCTGCTAGCCGCCAAGCTGCGGCCGAGCGGGCTGCTTTACTTCAAGAGCGACGTCGCCGAATATGGCGACTACGTTGCGTATCTGCTCGGGCTGTCAGATCAATTCGGCCCAAATGACCCTGCGCTGGTCCAACGCATCGGCGACTATGCGCCGACACACCGAGAATTTTGGTGCGAAGCGCGTAACAGACCCACGTACGCGTTCTATTTTGAACGGGCTGCGTAGCGCCTGTCATGGGAGTTGAGGAAAGTGTGGCGGTCTCGCCGCCAGGTGGCCCGCCGACCTTATTGTGGTCCGGCAAGCATGGCGTCGACCGCGTTGACGCGTCAGGATCTGCCCGAATCGAACGTCATGGGGCCTCTGTCGATGCACAAGGGCAAGCCGGACCTGACCCAACGGGTCGAATCTACTGGGGCGATAACCGGGCTGTCTTATCCCAACTCCTTGCCGATGGCTGGCGCGAACGAATCCGGCTCATCTACATCGATCCGCCGTATGCTTCCAGCGCCAATTATGCGCGCAAGGTACGGCTGCGAAACCGTCAGGCCTCGTTCCTCACCCGTCAGGTGCAATATGCGGATCAGTGGCCGAGCGATGATGTCTATCTCCAGTTCATCTATGAACGACTGCTCCTCCTCCGTGATCTGTTGGCGCCGAACGGTTCAATCTGGCTGCACAGTGACTACCGCCAGAACCATCGCCTGCGTCTGCTGCTGGAAGAGGTCTTCGGTCCCGACAACTACCTCAATACGATTGCCTGGCGCAGCCAGGTTACGCGCGGGGCCAAGGTAGACGCCTTCTATTTCCCTTACAGCACGCAATACATCGATGTCTTTGCCAAAGATCGTGGTGCGCCCACGCTTTGGCGCCCCCAGCGCAAGCAACTTGTCTTTACCCCGCGTCAGGCTGCAGCCCAGTTCATGGAAGATGAGGGCGGTTTCTTTCGCACATCAGATCCCGGCACCTACGGCTTTGTCAAACTCAAAGAATTGCACGCTGCAGGCCGGCTCTACGCGCCCTATGACGGGGAGATTGTAATAGATGAAGAAGCGCAGCGCGTCTACGCGTCCAACGGGGGGAACATTGGTGTCAAGTATTATCTGACGAAGTTAGATAGCGGACGCTATGCCGTTTCGCGGGGTGTCGACAATCTCTGGGATGATATTCCAGGCTTGGGTACGACGCCGGGCGAAGATGTTGGCTATCCGACCCAGAAGACGATCGCCCTCTTGCAGCGCATCATCGGCGCATCGACCGATCCGGGCGACTGGGTGTTGGATGCGTTCGCCGGATCAGGTACGACGGCGGTGGTTGCTCAGCAGATGGGACGGCGCTGGCTGACGTGCGATGAGAACTATGGCTCCGTCCAGACCGTGCGCCGGCGGCTGCAGGGTGAAACGGGCGCGGATTTCGACCTCTACGCCATGGACGGGCAGGATCTCCAGCCCATAGACTCGACCGAGTCCGCGCCGCGCGGCGACCTGCAAATTCAGCGCCTGGGCGCGGCGCGCGCTACAATAGAGGTCGGTCTGCGCAATATCGTGACGCCGGCTGTGGCCGCTCTGCTGGCACGAGCGGGGCACGAACCGCTGACCGATTGGCGGGAGGCGGTGGAGTCTGTTGAGATCGACAGTGATTATGGTGGCCGCGTCTTCTGCCCTGCCGTGGCGGATGCACCACAGGCGCGACGGGCTCAGGTCGAAGGCCACTACACCCTGGCCGCGCCGGCTGGAGAGACCACCGTCGCCGTGCGCGTGATCGACGTATTGGGCAACGAAGCGATAATCTGCCAGCATTTGGCGTGACGAAAGGGAATGCTGGCTGCGCGATTGGGGAGAAGGTTCTGATGGCAACACCGGTTTTGACCGTATTGGATGAAGACAAGCACGCGTGGTTTGCCGGCCGTACCCGGGCGATTCTCAAGTATCTGGATAGCGTGCTGCCGCCCCTTGCACCCGGCGAAACGCGCAAAGTGCTTGATCTGGGCGGGGGCGCAGGCAACATGGCCCACCATCTTGCCCACTACGGCGAGGTGGTTGACCTGGATTATAATCCACGCCCCCTTGCCGTGGCCCAACTGCGCGGGTTGGAGGCGCTCCAGGGTGCTGGAAATGCCCTGCCCTTTCCTGACAACGAATTTGACATCGTCTCTTTGCTGGACACGGTGGAGCACATCGCCGACGAGTTTGGCGTCTTTGAGGAGTGTCAGCGCGTGCTCAAGCCGGGCGGCAAGCTGATCGTCACGGTACCGGCGTTCATGTGGCTCTGGAGCTACAACGACGAGATCAACGAGCATGAGCGGCGCTATACCGTGCCGGAGCTTCAGCAAAAGCTGATGGTGAGCGGCTTCGATGTGCAGCGGATCAGCTACAACAACTTTTTTCTCTTTCCCGCCATCGCCGGCATTCGCTTCCTGCGCCCCTACAATCCCGATCTGGAAAGTCCCCACCTGACCGAGGACGAGGAGGTCTATCAGGTGGAGATGGAGCCCATTCCCGAGCCTGTGAACACCATTCTTCACGCCATTGGCTGGCTGGAGGCGGAGATGCTCCAGCGCTATAGCCTGCCCTTTGGCACCAGCGTAATCTGCGTTGCGCAGAAGGCCGTCTGAAGAAGGAGGGAGCCATGACGATTTATACAAGCTTGAGTGATGCCGAACTCATTGCAGAAATGAAGCATCAGAGCGAAACGCCTGACCCGAAATTGGTTGAAGAGATCATCGGTCGGCAAGAATCTCTTGCCCCCCATCTGCTTTCGATATTTGATGCACTCTCAACGTACGTTGCGGACGACGCTGTCTGGCGTCAATCTGTTCTGGCCGGACGGATTCTGCTGCATTGGCGTGAACCGGCCGCGCTGCCTACGTTTGCAAAGATCTACAGCCGGGGCGAAGACGAGTGTGAGTGGTTCGAGGAAAAGCCCGCGCTCTATGGACCTCAAGCGATTTCGACCTTTGGCGATGTGGCGCTGAGCGAGCCGCGTGAAGGCTGGCACTATGGCCGTGCGCTGGCAACGAGCGTTCTCGCCGCCATCGCACACCGTTATCCAGAAACGCGAGATGACGTGATCACCGCGCTACGCTCCGTTTTGCCCGGCCTACAGGCGGACGGTTCCCTGGATTGGCCGGCCGAGCGGGGGCCAGACGAAGTCTGGTCGAGCGTTGTCAGCGACCTGGCCGAACTGAAGGATGTGGAGAGTCAGGACGTCATCATGGCGCTTTTCGATGCAGACATGATTGACGAGTCCGTGATTGATCGGGCAACCTATCGTGGTTTGCTTAGCGGCGTTGGTCGTAAGATGCCACGTCCAAGAGAGTACGATCTGATGGATGAGGTTCGACGCGATTGGGAATTAGAGCAAGCGCGACAGCAACGCCTGGCTCGAGAGGCGCAGAGACTACCCGTGCGCCGCGCACCGCTTCCAGGAACCAGACCAAAAGTTGGGCGCAACGAACCATGTCCCTGTGGAAGCGGCAAAAAGTATAAACAATGCTGCGGAAAGAAGTAATTGATGTTCTCCAAAGGATCGAAGAGCCGCCTGCACGCGCTCGTGCTGCTCGCCTACACCCTGCTTGCCCTGCTTCTTTCCTGGCCGCTGCTCGCGCGGCTGGGCAGCGGCGTGCCCGGCGTGGCGCAGTGGGCATTTGATGAGTCGACCTTCATTTGGAATATCTGGTATTTCAAGCATGCGCTGGTCGACAACCTGAGCAGTCCGCTCCATACTGAGTTGATCTGGTATCCGCTCGGTATGGACCTGATTCTCTATACCTACAACTTCTTCCATGCGCTGATCGCTTTCCCTCTGGCCGTGGCGACGAGCCTGCCCGTTGCCAGCAACCTTGCCCTCCTCTTTAGCACCGTCATGAGCGGCTACGGCACATTTTTGCTGCTGCGCTACCTCTTTGCACGCAATCCCCAATCCTCACTCCCCAATCCCCAATCTCAACTCGCCTGCGCCTTCATCGCCGGCCTGATCTACGCCTTCGCCTCCAACCGCGCCATCTACGCCGCGCTCGGTCACTATGACATGGTGACGACCCAGTGGATTCCCTTCTATGCGCTCATGCTGCTGCGCATGCTTGATGGCAGTCTTGCTGTCGGTCAGCGCCGCAAGGCTGCGCTGATGGCCGGTCTCTTCTTCGCATTCAACGGTCTTGCCGAGATGATTACCGCCGTCTTCTTGGCGATCTTCACGCTGATCGTGCTGGTTGATTATCTGCTGCGCCTGTGGGCGAACAGGCGCCACGCAGCAGCGATTGCGCCGCCCGGTTTCGGCGCTTCCTTCCTGAATTTACTGCTGCTCGGCGCAGTCGCCTTCCTGATCTGGTCGCCCGCGCTCATTCCGATTCTGATTCAGTTCCTCACCGATGATTTTGCCTTGAAGGGCTGGGGTGAGGCGATCCCGCTGAGCACGGACCTGCTTGGCTGGTTTACGCCCACGGTGCTCCATCCGATTTTCGGCAGCGACCTGGTGGCCGAACTGCGCCGCGTGCAGCTGCGTGCATTGGAGCAAGGTGTCGAGGGCTTCCGGGATCTCAACACGGTCTTTCTCGGCTGGGTGACGTTGGGGCTGGCCGTGACCGGGGCGATTGCCTACTGGGGCAAATTGCGCATCTGGATTTGGACCTCTGTGATCTTTGGCCTCTTCACGCTGGGGCCCTTTCTGCAGATCAACGGGCAATATCGTTTCGACCTCGACGGCGTCGAGGCCACCTTCCCCATGCCCTATGCGCTTCTGCACTATATCCCGATCGTCCAAGCCAATCGGGCGCCCAATCGTAACAGCGTTCTGCTTATGCTTGGCTTGGCTGTGCTAGCTGCCTACGGTCTCCAATGGCTGCTCGTCAAGCTCAACCGCCCGGCATCAATTGACAATCGTCAATCGCCAATCGTCAATCGTCAATCTGTCGTTGCCTTCGTCTTTGCTGCGCTCATTATCTTTGAACACCTGACCATTCCTGCCCCACTCTCCGACGCGCGCATCCCGACCGTTTACGACCAAATAGCGGCCGATCCGCGGCCGGTAAGTGTGCTCCAGGTGCCGCTGGGTTGGCGCAATTCGTTCGGCGTATTGGGGCCCGAGCGGACCCAGCTCCAGTATTATCAGACCGCGCATGGCAAGCCCATGCTGGGCGGCAACATCAGCCGTGCGCCCGATTTCAAGATGGACTATTTTGCGCGCATTCCATACTTCGCCGCGCTTACCGAGGTTGAGTTTGGTAATGCTGTGCCGGAGGAGACTTTGGCCGCGGCGCGTGCTCAGGCCGATGAACTCATGTACCTGTACAACACAGAATACGTGCTGCTCTATCCGCCGATTCCCGAGCGCTATCCGTACGTCGATCATTGGGAAGAGACGTGGTCCTTTGTCAAAGAAACGTTGCCGCTGGAAGCCGATCCATTCTGGGCGGAGGACGGGATTGAAGCCTATCGGGTCCTCCAACCCGCCGGGGCAGATGACTTCACGCTCGACTTAGGCGTGGCCGGCACCTATGCCTACCGCGGCGAAGGCTGGGATGAAGCTGAGGTTGACGAGCCCTTTGCCGCCACGGCCATTTGGGCCACGGCAGACGAAAGCCGCCTCTTCGTGCCCTTGCGTGAGGTTGATCCGGCGGCGACCTACACGATTCAAGCCCAGGTGCATCCCTTTGCCTACCCGGGCAGCAGTGCCCAAACCGTTGCCTTGACCGTCAACGGAACGGCTCTGGAGGAGCAAACCCTGACCGATGAGTGGCAGGTGGTGACCTGGCGCGTACCGGGCGAGCACCTGCGCGATGGCCTCAACCGCCTTTCCTTGCAGTGGGGGCAGACAGCCTCGCCACGCACTGTCTTATCAGGCGATCGGCAGATCGGTACGACGGGCGTGAGCTTGCCGGTGGATGCGGATCTCAAGGCCTTCGCCGACGGCGCCTTTATTGCGCTTTTCGATGAAGCAGGCGAGCAGAGCGATGCCTCTGCCGGCCGGGCCGGCGTCAACGTCACCGTACTTGATCCCGTCAGTGGCGAGGTCCTGGACATGGCCGGCTTTGACACGACCTCCAACGAGTTTGAGAGCCAGGCCTTGGCAGAGTATGTCGGCGAGATCGAGTCGGGTTTGCCCGTCCTCGTGGCGACCCGCGGCGATGCCACGGCCTTCCTGACAGACGAGGCCGTCGCTGCGCTGGGCACGCTGGGCGTTGACGCCACGCGTGAGACGCTGGCCGGCAACTACTTCGCCATCGTCGGCGTCAAGGGCGCCGCGCCCGGCAGCGCCGCGATCCAGATCGATCCGAACGATGCGTTTCTCTCCATCAGCCTCAACCGCGATCGACGCGAGTTGGCGGCCGCAGTGGATTGGGTGGAGGTGGGGAGGGAGTAGGGTCTTAGGGAAGTAGGGTTGTGAGGTGGTAGGGTCTTAGGGAAGAAGGGGAAGTAGGGTAGTAAACACAGGAGCCTCGATGAGGCCGCCAGCAAGCTCCCCACCACCCCACAACCCTAAGACCCTACTACCCCAAGCTCCCAAGCCCCTTCCCTATCCCTCGGCGTCGCTCCGTTGCCGCACGAACGCCACCATGCGGTCCCACGGCAGGAGGCTGGTGCGCAGGCGGATGAGGGTGTAGAAGGCGCGGTAGATTTCAAATTTGCTGATCTTGCTGGCCCCTTCGGTGCGGTTGACGAAGATGATGGGCACCTCGGCGCAACGAAAGCCGGCGCGTTGGACGTAGTAGGCCATTTCGACGAGGAAGCTGTAACCGCTGCTAAAGATGTTGTCCAGGTCGATGGTTTCGAGCACGACGTGGCGATAGCAGCGAAAACCGGCGGTGCAATCGCGGATGCTTACGCCCAGGACCGTGTGGGCCAGCCAGTTGGCGCCATAGCTAATCAGCTTGCGGGGACGCTTCGAGCCGACCACATCGCCCCCGGGCACATACCGACTGCCTACGACGAGATCATACCCGGACGCGGCCTTGTCGAGCAGGTCAGGCACATTTTCCGGGCTATGGCTAAAGTCGGCGTCCATCGTGCAGAGGTAGCGGTACCCCTGGTTCAGGCCATAAGCGAAACCGGCCTTATAAGCCGTGCCAAGGCCGAGCTTGCCGCTACGGTGCAGTACCTGGACGCCGGGATCTGCGGCGGCCAATTCATCGGCGATCGCACCTGTACCGTCAGGCGAATTGTCGTCCACGATGAGGACATGGACATCGCCCGGCAGGGCGCGCAGGCGGGCAACCAGACGATTGAGGTTTTCCCGTTCGTTATAGGTGGGCACAATCACGAGTGCCTGGCGCAGCCAACTGGGCTGCTGCTGGTCGATCGACGACGTCATCATTGCTTTCGTACGGCTACATCATGCACATGCACGGCTTGCGGCTGGTCAATCTACGCTTGTTCTCAAACTTGGTCATTATTCATTAGATGAATTCTTCGGTCAAATCGAGCCGTCTCGATCGCGCGGACAGACAGATTGCTCTCGTGGCCTTCGCCTTGGCGTTGGCCGTCTATCTGCGCGGGGTGGCGCCGGATGTCCTTAGCGGCGACGCGGGTGAATTTCACGCCGCTGCCTGGCAGTGGGGGCTGGCGCATCCCACGGGTTATCCGCTCTATCTCATGCTCGGCGGCCTTTGGCAACGAGCCTTGGGACTGCTGGGCATTTCTCCCGCGCATGCACTCAATATATTCAGCGCACTGATCGGCGCAGGCGCGGTGAGCCTCTTCTATCTGCTCGTGCGCCGCTGGTTGTGGGAAGTGCCGGTTCTCGGTCGCATGGCTGCGGTCTGGGCAGCCTTTCTCTTTGGCGTCAATCCGACCTTTTGGAGCCAGAGCCTCGTCGCTGAAGTTTACACGCTGCACGTCTTGCTGTTGTTGCTGATCCTATTCGTTGCCCAGGGTCTGTCCCTGTCTGGCAGGGAAACCGGGGAGTCCACTGCGTCGATTCGCCTGATACCCAGGCAGATTGCAGCCTTGGCCTTTTTGGTGGGCGTCGGCCTTACCCACCATGGCATGACGCTCTTCGTCGTTCCCGGCCTGCTTGTCTACTTGACCTTGATTGATCGGCGCTGGTGGCGCAATCTGCGTACGTGGGTGGCCGGCGCACTGGCATTTGTCGCGCCGCTGCTACTCTACCTCTATGTGCCCCTGCGTAGCGGACCCGCGGCTTCGCCCTGGTACCACCAGCGTCTGGGGGAAGGTACGCTGACCCTCTATGATGGCAGCGCACAGGCTTTCTTAGATTTCATAACCGGCCGCTCAATCTCCGTGGGCTTTTATGATTTCGGCGGCGCAATCGGGCAAGTGGTTCAAGCCGCGACGCTGTGGCGGATCCACCTCACGTGGGCCGGGTTGGTCGTGGCCGTAGCGGGCTTGTTTCTCCTGTACAGGCGGCGCAATTGGCCAGTGCTGGCCCTAACTTTGCCCTTATTTGTTTTGCAACAGCTATTCAATCTCTTCTACGCAATCGGCGACATTCTGGTCTACTATATTCCCCTCTATCTTATTGCCTGCATTTGGGCCGGCTTTGGCGCCTATGGCCTGGCAACCGGCCTGCAACGCTTTGATGCGCCGTCACCATCCACGCCGTCACCATCCACGTCGGAGCCATCCACGTCGGACCAGTCCTTCACTGATTCAGACGCCAATGGCGAAACTGCCAACGAATCCGCTCTTGGCGTCTATGCCATTGGCGCCATGGCGCTCGTACTGCTATTTTGGATTCCGTTGAATCTACGCGCTAGCTATGCGGATGTGCTGAGCCAGGCGGGAGAGCGTCAGGCGCGCACTGCCTGGGAAGAGATCCTGGCTGCAGAACCGTCGGCCGACGCGATCTTGATTAGCAACGATCGCAACGAGATTGTGCCGCTATTTTATTTGCAGGCGATTGAGGGGCGCGCCACGGGCATGAGCGGTCTCTTTCCGCTCATCGCGCCCGATGCCCGCTTTGCCGATGTGGCGACGACCATCGACACGGCGCTAGCGGAGGGGGGCGAGCAGCCTGTTGTGTTGATCAAGGCCATGCCCGGTCTGGAGGTGAAATTTGCCTTGCAGGAGACCACTGCGCCGCTTGTACAGGTGTTGGGGCCAGCAGCCGATGATCCACCCCAGGTCGCGGTCAATCAGCCGTACGGGCCGCTCACGCTGCTCGGTTACGATTGGGATCCGGATGTTGAGGGCGTTCATGTTCGGCTCTATTGGCGGGTCAATGAGGCACTGCCTGCTGATTACACCACGACCGTTCAGCTTTTCGACGACGCCGGCGTAAAGGTCGCGCAGGACGACAGGCCGCCCGGCGGCGACTACTACCCGACCTCGCTGTGGAAACCGGATGAAGTGCTGGTAGATCGTCACGTCTTGGCGTTGGATGATGCGACCGAGCCTGTTACGTTCCTGGTCGGTATGTATACTGGGGCGGACTTTGCCCCACTGGCGGAGCCATTGCGCCTGCCGCTAGTCATCGACTAAACCAAGCGGCTGTAGGGCGACCTACAGCCAAAAATGATTGACGCGTCTACAATAGACGCATATAATTTCTACGAGCTTACAGGAATGAATATCCGATATTTTGGAGGAAATGAAGCATGAGTGACGAACAGATCAACGGTAATAGCGTGCAACCGATCAAGGAGACTGTACTCATTATCGGCAGCGGTCCGGCTGGTTTTACGGCCGCTCTCTACGCGGCCCGTGCCAACCTGAACCCGCTTCTCATTACGGGGAATGACTACGGCGGTCAGGTGAGCATTACCTATGAAATCGAGAACTACCCCGGTTTTCCCGAAAGCTTGAGTGGTCCCGAATTGGTTGACCGCATGAAGCAGCAGGCCGAGAAGTTCGGCGCCCGGGTCGACTACGATTTTGTCACCGAGATCGCGACTGACGCCTATCCCTTTGTGGTGCGCACCCAGGCCGGCAAAGAGTATGTGACGGACGCCGTCATCCTCTGCACGGGCGCACGCCCGCGCTACCTGGAAGTGCCGGGTGAACAGGAGTACATGGGCAAGGGCGTTTCCTACTGTGCAACCTGCGACGGCTTTTTCTTCCGCGACAAGGATGTAGTCGTAGTCGGTGGCGGCGATAGCGCCGTAGAAGAAGCGCTCTTCTTGACCAAGTTCGCCTCACGCGTGCGCATTCTCCACCGCCGGGACGAACTGCGCGCCAGCAAGATTCTGCAAAGTCGCGCGTTTAAGAACGAAAAGATCGAGTTCGTCTGGAACACGGTCGTCACCGAGATTTTGGGCGATGACGAAGGCAAGGTTGTCGGCGTCAAGACTGAGAACACCGTGACCGGCGAAGACGGCTTACTGGAGACCGACGGCGTCTTTGTCTTCATTGGTCATATTCCCAACAACGAGATTCTTGAAGGCAAGTTCGAACTGGATGAGGACGGCCATCTGATCACCGACCGGCGCATGCGCACCAATGTCCCTGGCGTCATGGCCGCCGGTGAGATCATGGACAAGGTCTTCAAGCAGGTGGCGACCAGCGTGGGCCAGGGCTGCTCTGCCGCCATGCAGACCGAGAAATTCCTGGCTGAACTCGAAGAAGAGGGCTACCCTGGCGTTGACGTCGATCCGCGCGAGTTTGTGCAGAGTCAGATCCTTGCCACTGCCTAGTGTTCCTCAGCGAAGAGGATGTCGCCCTATGCGGATAAGCAGCATGGGGCGAATTAGTCATCTGCGTACTACATAGACGAGAGGGCTGGCGCGCTGAAAAGCCAGCCCTTTCATTTGTCGACGCCTTTTCGGTCTTAGTAAGTCGTGTGTTCTAAACGCTATTTCTTGGTGGATAATCTGACTGTTGTATGGCAGTCAGACCGCGCTGATCCGCTCAATCTGCCAGATCCGCGTTCCGTCGATCCCCTGATCTCTACATCCCTCTTCCTCGCGCGTCATGATAGAATGACGGCATGACTCTTTCGCCCGACCTCGACGAACAACCGATTGCCCAAACCGTCGAGCGCGGGATTGCACGCAGCGCCGGCGTCCTCGCTTTGGGCAATGCAGCCAGCCGTGCCCTGGGCTTGGTGCGCGAGATGGTCATCGCCTACTACTTCGGCGCCAGCGGTCAGGTCAGCGCGTTCCGTGTCGCCGCCCAGGTGCCGGTTTTACTCTATGATTTTCTTATCGGCGGCATGCTGAGCGCGGCGCTGGTGCCGGTGCTCAGCGATTATGCGCGTACCCGCTCGCGCCGGGAATTCATCCAACTGGTGAGCGTGTTGGTGAGCGTCTTTACTGTCGTGCTTGCCGTGGTCGTGCTGCTGCTGGAACTGGCCGCGCCGCAGGTTGCGCATCTGTTGGCCGGCGGTTTGGATGCCTACGATTCCACGCTCCTGCCTCTCACAACACGGTTGATTCGCATCATTGCGCCGGCCGTCTGGCTCTTCAGCATGGCTGGGGTAGTCACTGCGGTGCTCTACACGCTGGAGCGCTTCACATTTCCCGCCATCGCGACGGCAGTTTATAACCTGGGTATTGTGATCGCCGCGCCGCTCCTGGCCGGACGCCTGGGCGTGACCAGCTTGGCCATCGGCATTCTTGCCGGCAGCACGGCCCAACTCCTGCTCATGGTTTTGGACATGCGGCGCGCCGGCGTGCGCGTCTTCTTCTCGCTTGATTTCCGCCACCCTGCCTTGCGGCGGATGCTGCTGCTCTATCTACCTATTGCCGCCGGGCTATTGGTCTCTCTCTTTCAGATTGGTCTGGATCGGCGCCTGGCCAGTACGACAGGTGCGCAAAGCATCGCCTGGATGGCAAACGCAACGACGCTGCAACAGCTTCCGCTGGGGCTGATCAGCGTTGCCATCTCGCTGGCTTCGCTGCCGCGGTTGAGCCAATACTTTGCCGCCGGTGAAGAGGCTGCTTATCGCCAAACGTTGGGCCGGGGTCTGCGCATGGTTCTGTTGCTGATTGTGCCTGCGGCAATCGGGCTTTGGTTCTTGGGCAAACCGCTGACGCAGGCACTCTTTCAGCGTGGCAGCTTTACGGCTGAGGACACGCAAGCTGTGGCCGCTGCGCTCAATATCTATGTCGTTGGCATGATCTTTGCCGCTATTGATTTTCCCCTCAACTTTGCTTTCTATGCGCGCAACAATACGCTCCTGCCGGCAATCGTCGGCGTTTTGAGTGTCGCTATCTATATGCTGGTTGCTTTTTCGCTTATCGATCGATTAGGGTATTTGGGGCTCGTTTGGGCGGATTCAGCCAAGCAAGCGGGTCACGCGCTGATCATGCTTGCCCTGCTCTACCGCAGGGTTGGACGACTCGGGGTTCATTTGCCTGCTGCGCTGGGCCAAATTGGGCTGGCGGCATTGGCGATGGCATTGGTTATGCGTCCAGTGGGCCGGACCCTCGGCGCCGCGCTGCCTTCTGGCGCGTTCGGGGCGCTGCTGCAGATTGGCGTCGTGGGTGGCGTTGGCCTGCTGGCCTATGGGGTGGTCTTGCTCGCCCTTGGTATGCCGGAGGCGCTTGCCTTGCGCAGAGCCTTGCAGGCGCGGCTGCAGTGGAGCGGCTGATCGTCGCAATACGGTTGAAACCGGTTTGTAACGGCGGGGCGGTCGGTTTTGTATCGAGGCAGCAGGGCGCTATAATGACGGAAGCACTTTACTCACGATTTCATAAGGATTGATCGATGGCGAGCAAAAAATCGCGCAGCAAGGCCAAGCAGAGCCGTAGTAGCGGCAACCCAAGCAACTATAGTCAGCTTTATAAGGGCGATTCGTCCGGCGTTACCGTAGCAGAAGGTCCGAGTACCAAGGCGGTAGCAGCGGCGCCCGTGGAGACGAATGATACCGTCAACTGGCAGACTGAGTACGCCTACGTCTTCAAGGATCTACGCTTTCTCTTTATCGTTTCTCTGTTGCTCTTCGCCGGCATGTTGGTGATCGGCTTCTTTATCTAACCGATCTTCGTGACCTGATGATTTAACCCATGGCCACTTCTCTAGCTGAAGATTGACGGCAAGCGTGATGCCCTTTTGAGCGTCACGCTTTTTCTATGGCGCAGTGCGTTCCTGACCAGCGCCCTTTGTGGCCAGAGAGACCGGGGCCAGCCCGGCAATGACGATCCATGCGCCTGCATGAATCGCCCAGCAGAGCCAAAAATTCCGCGTGTAGAAGAAGGCCACCGCTGTGACGATCAACAGCGCTGACTTGAGCAGATGGCGGGGAAAGTTGGTAGGTTGAAGCCAGATTTCTGGCAACGTCAAGAGCGTGGCCAGCCACATTGCGCGATAAGCGGGCAAGGCGCCATCACTCTCGGGCAGCGTGAAGAGCAGTTCCCATACCGCACCCCGCACAAAGCTCCAATGAAACTGCTCTGCGCCAATCCAGAGCACCGTCAGCGTCAACATGGCCCATTGTGTTGATTGAGGCGCCCCATCGCCCGCGGCGCTGTCTGGGCGAAATGGGCCCTCCCCAGAGAATTGACCGGCCAGGCGCACCATCGCCGCCACCAGCAAGACGCCGACGAATATGGCTACACCCAGGCTGAGGGTCGTCGCCCAGTTGATTTTTGAGAGACCCAGAAAGCTGGGTGAAAGCCCGCCCGCCAACAGCCCGGCATAGGGAATCAAAACCCACCGACCCGCAGCCAACCAGGGCCGAGCACGCGCCGGGACTCTGCGCCCAATCAGGTAGACGAATGGGAGAGTCAATGCGCTCAGCACCAACCAGAAACCAGGCGCCTCCAGGCTAAGTTGTGTGCTTATCCATGCTGCCGTCATTCAGCGTTTCCTATCGAGTTGGCTTCCTCAGGATCGAATTCTAGCAGAACGAGGGAAGAAACGGCCAGTCTCGATGGTGCACGGCGTGGTGGCCTTGCGCTTTTGGTCGTTTAAGGACGAGGTCCCGAGCAGATGATGGAAAAAGGGGCTAAGAAGGAAGGGGACAACGGTGAATCGCTGGCGGATTTTATTGCTCTTGATCGTTATTCTTGCGCTGGTGCTGGCTCAGCCCAAGCGCAGCTGGACTACGCTGGAGAAGTACTGGGGCCAGCGCAATTGGATTTTGAGCGTGGTCGTTGCAGTTGTCGTCATCTACTTGCTCTACGGTCTCTATTCCTTTTACCGTCAGGGTGGGCTGGGGGCCTATTGAAGCGTCGGCTTCGGCAACTGAGATGAAAGCCGGTACCCTTTGCCATAGACAGTCTCAACCAAGAGGGGGTGTGAAGGATCTAGTTCGATCTTGGTACGTAGCCGGCGAATCGTCACGCGTAGTACATTCTCATCATTGTAAAAGCGCCCCGACCACACCGCTTGTACAAGTTCATCCTTCCCGACAATTTCACCCGTTTTGCGCAAGAGCACCTTCAGCAATTGGCACTCGGTCGGCGTCAACGTTACACGCTCCACGCCGATGATGACCTGGCGCTGCTCCAAATTTAGCTGAATGTCGCGCAATGCAGCGCCGTTATTGGCGTGGTTTTCTGGCGTGGCACGCAGGCGAGGGCGCAAGATGACCTGACGCAAACGGGTGAGGAGGTCCTGCTGTAAAAACGGTTTACTGACAAAGTCATGCGCCGCGTACAGCAACGGGCTGTTCAAGAGTTGCACCGCTTGCTCGGCCGGTACCAGCAAGAGTACGGGGGGATGACCGCCGGTCAAGAGATCGCAGCGTTCGATTACTTTGTAATGTTGTTGCAGATGAAAATCAAGCAAAATCGCGCTGATCGGCTTGCTGCGTAGCTGTGCGTGTGCCGTTTGGCTATCAGTTGCCAGCAAGGGGTGGAAACCCGCTTGCGTGAGTAGCCGCCGTAGGGATTCGGCCACCGCTTTGTCTGTGTCGACAATCATTACAGCGGCATTGTCGGGACGAGATCCCGTCTGGCCCGCATGGCGATGTCTTGGCCTCACGGGTAGGCTGGCAGGATTTTCTGGCTGGTGGTAATGGTCTCTCATGGTCAGCTCGCAATCAAACTCTTCGGTCCATGGCGAGGGATACTGCGACTGTGGACGACTATCCATAGACTAGCTTGCGAAGCTTACGACAATGATTACGAGTGGTGAGGGCGTGATGGCTGCGAGGGGGGGAGCATAAAAAAAAGGCCCGCCCCAAAGGGAAGGCCTTGCTGAGCCGTTGATCGGATTCGAACCGATGACCTGCGCATTACGAGTGCGCCGCTCTACCAACTGAGCTACAACGGCTAACGATATTCAAGTATAGCGAATATCAGCCAGGAGATCAAATTTCCGCCCCGGATTATTTGGGGAAAGATTGATCTCTCGGTACCGCCTGAACTGCCTAGTTTTTGACGCGAGTCACATAAGTGCCATCGCGCGTATCGACCCGAATGATGTCGCCCTCTTTGATGAACATGGGCGCTTGTAACTTGAGTCCGGTCGAAATTTCTACCTGCTTATTCGGCGTATTCGCTGTGTCGCCGGCGACGGCCGCCTCGGCCCAGGTGACCTCAAAGTCAACCGTCGTTGGCAGTGAAATATCTATTGGCTCGCCTTCATAAGTCTCGAGGGTGACGACCTGATTGTCGGTTAGATAGTCCAGAATGTCTTCCAACACGTCGGCCGAAAGCGGGATCTGCTCGAAGGTCTCGGTGTTCATGAAGTAGTAGAGGTCGCCATCCGTGTAGAGATATTCCACGTCAGCACTATCTAGACGTACGTCATTCACGCGCGAGCCGTTGTTGTAGGTCTTCTCAACGGTCGAGCCTGTACGCAGGTTGCGCACCTTGACGCGAATCGTGGCGCCGCCACGTGCCATCTTGATATGCTGATGATCCAGCACACGCCAGAGTTGATTCTCTTCTTCGTAGATATTGCCGCGTCGCAACTGTTGTACTTCAGCCATAATTCTTTTCCTGATTTGTCTATGAAATTCGAGTGCGGGTGTGCACGCCGCCCAAAAGCTGTTTCATGGTTCATCCGCCGATTTAGTGCGTCGGCAATCTCTGGTTGACGAGTTTGCGAACCTCTTCGTGTCGATGCATTTAGCCATCGCCACGCGCAAACGAATCATCAATTCAAGATTGGCGGAACGCGAGTCGATCACGTCGATTCTGCCCTGGTAACGGCTCGCCAGATTGATGCCGTTCGGCGCCAAAGTGAACGCACCGGTCCGCGCTTTAGAACTCAATGATTATAAGCAGACCCACTCTGGCTGTCAAAGCTCTGGCGCGCTTGGCGATAACTTAGAAGTCTTGGCTGTCGAGGAGGCCCGCATGAGATGGATTTATGTGTTGAATTGGGATAGCGCCAGTCGCAAGCGCTCCTCCACCGTCGTCACATCCTTGGGGATTTGTTGCGCGGCTCGTTGGGCTTCAACTACGCTGTAACCCAGTGCAATCAGGGCTTCGATTACCTCCGTGTCGATATCCGATGCGCTGGCCAGGGCCTGGAGACCTTCACCGCCTGCCTCGACCTTGTCTTTCAATTCCAGGACAATTTTCTGCGCAGTGCGCTTGCCGATGCCGGGAACGCGCGCGATGACGGCAGGCTCGTCGTTGGCCAGCGCCAGACGCAACGCATCGGGCGTAAGCGTGCTCAGCGTGGAGAGCGCAACCTTTGGGCCGACGCCATTCACGCCAAGCAGTAGCTCAAAAATCTCCAATTCTTCTTCATCAATGAAGCCAAAGAGGGTCAGAGAATCCTCGCGGACCTGAAGATAGGTATGCAACCGGATCTCCTGACCGCTGTTGACCTGGGCCAGCGTCGGCGCCGGCGTATGAATCTTGAGGCCGATACCGCCGCTTGCTCCGCCCACGTCCAGGACAAGATAGTCTTTCCCCAGACCGACTACTGCGCCGCGCACTGTTCGAATCACGCGCGCTCACTCCTTTTTGTAAAATTGAACAAGACTGGTTCTCTCCAGTGACGTCTCAAGCTTGAAATGATACGTTCAGTTCGCACGCCCTCGTGCGAACGATCCGGCACATGGGCGCGCCTACTCATCAATTAGTGTTTGACGCGACACTAGTAGTGTACCTGCAAAAAAAGGCAGAGCAAATCCGACCGTCGACCGTGCGACATTTGTTTATCCCAAATCGGCGCTGGCCTGAACGGATCTGAGGGGTTCTAGCGAGGAGGGGAGGCTATGTTGCCCACGAGGCGCTTACTCGATCGTAACGGTGACCTGACCGGAAGCCGAGAATTCACCATCGCTTACGGTGTACGAAAATTGATCGGTACCGCGAAAGTCTGGCGTTGGGATATACCGCAAGACATCGCCGTCGATCTCAACCGTGCCGTGTGACGGCGCACTAACTCGCTCAATGCGGAGCGACGCCCGCTCGTCGTCCCGGTCATTCTCCAGTACGCGGAGTACCACTGGCTCGTTGGCCGCACTGATCACGTCATCCTGTACCTCAGGCGGGTCGTTGACTGGCTCCACAGTAACGTCGAATCGCGTTTCCGCCTGCGCCTGGCCGTCACTTACGAAGAGGGTCACCGATGCGCGTCCGTTTTGGCCGGGATTAGGCGCAACGCGTAGTGTGCGCTCGCCGCCATCACCATTGAGGATCAGCCCGTCTGCGTTCAGCAGCGCGGGATTGGTAGATTCGGCCCACACGTTTACGTCGCCGAAGCCGTGATCCAAGTCAGCAACGGTGACGACGATCTCGCGACTCGTTCCTTCGGACAGCGTTTGGTCGTCAATGGCGGTGATTGTCGGCGCGTCATTGACTTCATTGACGCTCACACGGATGGTGCGCTGGCTCTCCAGAGCGCCGTCGCTGACCGTTACAACGATTTCCGCCGTGCCTGATTGATCGGCCGCAGGCTTGATTTGCAGTACCCGGCTTTCACCGCCATCCAGTACCTGGAGCGAGCCATCCGGTAGCAGTCTTGAATCGCTGCCCACCGCGCTGATCTGAAGCTCGTGGGAAGCACTCTCTGGATCATTGACGGTAATCGTTACATTGCCTGAGCGATCTTCGTCAATGGTCACTTGATCTGGAGCGCTAAGCGTCGGCGGATCGTTGACCGGCGTTACGGTCAGCGCAAAGGCAGCAGTTGCCTGGCTCTGTCCGTCGCTAACCGTCACAGTGATGCGTGCGGCGCCGCTTTGTCCTGCCTTTGGCGTAAGGCGCAAAACACGATTGCCGCCGCTGCCGCTGATGTCAAACTCATCGTCGCCTACCAAGGCAGAATTGTCGCTTTGGGCCGTCACCGTCAGGCTGTTCAATGTCCGATCCGGATCGGTCAGGACGATGGGCACTTCAAGCGTTTGGCCTTCGTCCACGCGCTGGTCTGACAGTTGCGTTAGCGCAGGTGGATCATTGACTGGGGTCACGGTGAGTAGAAAGACGGTTTCTGCACTGCTCGCACCGTCGCTCACCCGCAACGTGATCGACGTCGTGCCGAAGCGATTCGCCGCCGGCGTGATCGTCAACGTGCGTTCGTTGCCGCCCCCGCTGATTTGCAGGCCATCAGCGGCAAGGAGCGTTGGGTCTTCGGCTGTGGCCTCGAGTAGAAGCGAGTCAATGCTCGTGTCCCCATCGTCCAAACGCACGTCAAGGGCGGCTGAGCCATCCTCGGCAATCGTCTGATCGGCGATGGGCGCTATCGTTGGTGAGTCATCCACCGCAGCGACGCGTACGATAAAGGTCTGGCTCGTACTCGCGTTCCCGTCAGAGACGATCAGCGTGATGCCGGCGACGCCGCTTCGCCCAGGCGCAGGCACAATGGTCAGCGTACGGGCTGCCTCATTGCCGCTGATCTGCAGAGCTGAAGTCGGTAGTAGATCGTCGTCGTCGCCCGAGGCAATCACGCTAAGCTCACTCGGGTCGCTCTCAGCGTCCGTTACGCTAAAGCTGACTGAGGCCGTGCCGCCTTCGCTCATCTGCAGCGGATCGATGACGCCGAGCGTCGGTGCATCGTTGACCGCCTGCACCACTACGTTGAAGGTCGCGGTTGTCTGATCTTCCCCATCGTCGATCGTGACTGTAATCATTGCCTCACCGAAACGATCAGCGCGTGGCGTCAGGGCCAGACTGCGTGAGGCGCCTGTGCCGCTAATCTGGAGCCCGCTGCTGCCGAAGAGTTCGGGGTTGGACGATGTTGCCCGCAGGCTGAGTGCTGTGAGTGCATGATCCGGATCGTCAATGTTGAGCGGCACGTTGAGGACACTGTCTTCGCGCAGCACGCGATCGCTCAAATCGCCGATGACGGGCGGTTGATTGACCGGGGCGACCGTCACATAGATCGTCCCGTTACGCGCTGCTTGGCCGTCCGATATGCGATAGGTAAAGCGGTCGCTGCCGCTGAAGTCCGGCGCCGGCATGTAGGTGATGACGCCATTGCCGTTGTTGCTTGCGCTACCGTTGGCAGGCTGTGACAAACCGATCACAACCAGCGTATCCTGGTCCGCGTCGTAGTCATTACTCAATACGGGAATCTCGACCGGCTGGTTGGCGCTGGTGGTTGCGGTGTCTTCAATCGCCGTCGGTGGCTGATTACTCTCGACTGGCGTATCGGGCGTCGGCAGCAAAATGGGGGCGCCGCCTGACGAGACGGGTGTGCTGGTTGCCTGCGGCATCAGGCCGCCGCGCGGTGTGGCGCTAGCCGCTGCCGGACTGCCTGGCGTCGGGGGCGCCGTCAGCGTAGCCTGGCGTGTGGGCGTACCGCTTGGCGTAAGCGTTGCAGTCGTCGAATCGACCGGCGTGGCTGTGGCGGGTGTGGATATGGCGGTCGTGTCGGAAGGCGGCGTGCGCGTGGGCAGCAACGCAACGACGGGGTCTGCTGCGCTACCGGGCGTTGGCGCCGGCCGGTTGAGCGAACTGTCGTTGCCTGGTGACGTAACGTCGCTTGCTGCCGCTGGGGCGCCGATCCTGGTTGGCGTTGGCAGCAGCGTCGTGTTGGCTTCCGGGCGAACAGATTCGGTTGAGGCAGCGTCATCCATGGCCGGCAATACGGAGACAGCTTCAGCCGTTGGTTGTTGTGCGACCGCTCCAGCGTCACTATCTGCCGTTATATCTGTCTCGGCTTGCAAGGTCAACGGGTTCAGGACCAACGTGCCGTCAGCACGCGCCTGGAGCGTTTGATCGGCCATCACGTCGGCCCGGTCTTGGGCCGTCTCGACAGTCACCAAACCGTTTGCTGCGTGGACGATTGCCGCGCCGTCCGTCCGCAAGTCCACCGTGAAGCCGGCCTCGGACGCAATCATGCGGGCGACAGCGGTGCGCAGTTCATAGCGATCTCCGCTATTGGCCAGGCCGCTGACGGTATGGCTGGACAGGCCTGATTCCTGGAAAAGCACCACATGGGTTGCGTCGCCATCGGCCTGCAATTCAAGCACCCGCACGCGCGTGTCTGGTAGAAGTTCGGCTGATTGTCCAGCGAAGAAGCTGATGTCAGCGCGGCCGCTGTTGGTCTGCACAATATCGCCGGCGGCCAACATCACTTGCCCTTGAGGTGGCAGCATTTCAACGAGGCCGCTTGCACCGCGCTGAATCTGCACGTCGCCTTGGGGCGCGCTAAGCTGGCCAAGGGCAACTGCCGGCAAGGCCGCAGGGAGCACGACTTCTTCAACGCCAACGCCTTGGCTGCCCGTGACTAAGCCCGTCGCTGCAGGCGAGAATATGCGCGGCAACATCGTCGTCAATGCAAGCAGAATGACGAGCGCCGAGCCGGCCAGCGTGAGGGAGCCGGTCCGTCCAAGGTAACCGGGCCAATTGCCGAGCCGCGCGAGCCAGTTGCCACGGACGCGGGTCGACGTATCGGCAACCTGTTGTTGTGCGGGCTGCGCCGTCGCATTTTCTGCGATAGGCGTGTGATAGATAAGGGCAACGTCAGCCAGCACACGTGCTTCCAACCGCGCGGCGAGATCGCCGGGCATCTCTGCCGGCGGCAATTCTGTATGGAAGAGTTTAGCCAGTTCCTGCTCGGTCAACGGTTTGGTCATGCTCGGTCTCGTGCGCCCTCCAGGGCAATGCGTAGCTGACGGCGTCCTCTGCTCAGGAGCGATTCCGTTGCTTTGTATGTTCTACCCAGCACCTCAGCCACTTCCGTGACGCTGAGTCCTACATGATAGCGCAGCAAAATTGCGTCGCGCGTTGTGTCGGGCAGAGCCAGTAGCGCCTCTTCCATCTCCAGTCGGAGTAACGAAGGGCCGTCCGTCGGAAAATCTTGATCCAGCGAACTGACTTGACGACGTTGGCGCCAGAAATCGGCTCGCTTGTTGGCGGCGATGCGATAGAGAAAAGTTGACAGGGCAACCCGACCGTCGAATTTCTGGACGGCCTGTACAAACGCCACTAATGTCTCGCTGAGTACGTCTGCTGCATGATCGGGGTCTTGCAGCGAATAAGTGAGATAGCGGTAAAGGGGCTGCTGCCATTCGGCCAGAAAATCTGCCCATGCTTGCTCATCGCCAGCCTGCAGCCGACGCAAGATTTCCGGGTCAGTTCGTCCCGGTTTGGCGTCCTGCTTCAATGCTTCTCTCCTGCTCAGTTTATCGTAACGCACTAGAACAATCCTTCTAGTGCGTCAGCTCTCCGTGGTTTGCGCGATGGGTACGCGTCATGATTTGGTCTGAAAGTGCGTTGGATTTGCGGGCCCTTATGCGGTGGGCGGGGCGAAGAAGACCGGGGCTGTCTAGTGACTCTATCGTTGAAATTGCGCGCTTCATGCGCGGTCGCGGGAGATTCGGCTTTCGTTTGGTACGAGTATGGGCAACTAATGTCTCTATAAGGGGCGCGATCTGGGTCGTTTTGTGTGCGGCTTTGCTTCGGTCCTTGTCTGGAATCCTGCTCCACGGGCAAAAAGAGAAGCCGGGCCCACGTCATGAGCCCGGCTTCCCTCTGCGACAGCTATTCTACTTTTCTAGGCGTGCGTCAGGGGATCGCCGTGACCTACTCTCCCCAGATAATCGGCAACCAGGTGTCGCCCTGGTCGATCAAAGAGAAGACTCGCGTCTCCGTGGGGTCGTCAACGGACTCAGTATCCGGATCATCGGTCATCACGACCCCGTCCAAGTTGCTGGCGGTCACGCTGAACTGATTGCTAATCAGTCCGCCGGTGGGAAGATTTGTCACCGTTACCTCAATGGCAAGGGCCGCCAACTGGCCTGCCGGAATGACGTCGAAGACGACTTCGAACGAGTTGGAATCGGCGCGGACGATTGTGCCCCGACCCGCCTGAATCGAATCAGCGATAAGGACCGTATGGGGCGACAGCGACCCAACAATGCTTACGTCCGTCGCCGCACTATTGCCCCGATTGTCAATTACCGGGTTGTAGAGCAACCTGGCGCCGTCCTTGATGGGGCCAAAGTCGGTGGGAAAGTCCTTGAGCGTCGCCTTAAGGATTACGGCCGCAGTAACCGGCGTTTGGGTGGGATCATTGACCGCGATGGTGGAAGGATCGTCGCTGACGGATTCGTCAATGCCCAACCCCGTGATGACGGCCTGGTTCTCGATGAAGGTGAGACCAGCCGGCAGGGCATCGGCAATCTTCACGCGGAAGGAGATGGTCGCGCGCTCGCCGCCACCGAGTGGTCCAACCGCAACGACCACCGAACGATCGGTCGGGTCGAGTCCTGAGGTAACCGTGCCGCGATCAGTTTGGACAAGGACGCCGCCTACGACTGTCGGCGTGAGCGTCAAGGATGGCGAGAGCGGGTCAGTGACGACGATTTCGTTGGCCGCCGTGCCGTCGTTGCGGACAACGATTGTGTAGTCAATCAGATCGCCGGGACCGTTGCCATCTCCATTCAGGTCGGTGACCGTGGCGCTCTTGGTCGCACGTAGCACGGGCACCGTGGCCACGGTCGTACGCGTGGCATCCTGCACCTGGAGCGTGTCCGGATCATCGGTCAGGATCGTGGGCAGTTCGGCGCTGGTAACGCGGCCCTGATTGGCAATTTCCACCACGGCAAAGGGCAGCGACCCGTCAATGCGCACTTTGAAAGTGATGGTGACACTCTCTGCGTTGGCCAGTTGCGGAACCAACACGGCCACATCGTTGGCGCTGCCACCGTTGCCGCGGAGGATCTGCGCACCGGGCAGCGATGCCGTGACCGTTCCCGCAATGAGCGAGGTAAAGTCGCCGGGCACATCTTCAAAGAGCACATTCGTGGCCTCTCCCTGGCCCCGGTTGGTCAGCTCGATCGTATAGAGCAGCACCTCGCCGGGCGAGGGGACGCTATTGCCGTTGCCGTCCTCAAAAAGCGAGTCAACCTTGAGCGCTGTGAGATCAGGCCGGTCGCCAAATGGCGTGATGGTGGCGTCATTGGGCGCTGAGGTGTCTGGGTCATCCGTGCGTACATTTGGAAAGTTCTGGCCGCTGAATGTTCCCTGATTGGCGACGCTGGTGACGCCTTCGGGCTGTGCTTCGTTGATCTGCACGCGGAATTCGACGGTGACGCTGGCGCCTGCGTTGAGCGTGCCCAGATTGACCGTCACCGAGCTGTCACCGGCGCTGTTGCCGCTGGTGATGATGCCCTGTGATGTGCTGACGCTGCCGACTGCCAACGTTGAGTTGGCGTCGGGCGTGTCGGTAAATTCGACGCCCAGAGCCGGCGTTAGCCCGTCATTGCGCACGTCAATGGTGTAGATGACGGTATCGCCGGGTCCGGTGTTGCCATCGTCATCGGAAGGCAGGGGCTCGTCGCGCTTGGTCGCCGTCAGCAGGACGGAGCGGTTGATGGGCGTCATATCATTGTCGGTGTTGTTGCCCGGATCGATGTCATCGCCGTTATTGCCGTCATCACTAATGCGAATGCTGGCGCTGATCTCATCGACGGTGGGCGCAATATCCGAATTCACGCGCACGCCAAAGCGATTGTTGCCGGTTGCGCCGGTCGTGAGTGTGCCAATGGGCAGGGTACAGAGCGTTCCTGCTGGCGCGCCGCTGCTGCAGCTCCAGCCGCTGCCGCTACCGTCGCTGTCGAAGGTCGTGTTTGCGGGTACGTTGATCTCCAGCCTGGCGCCGGTTGACTGCGCCGTACCGGAATTGCCGTAGCCGACCACATACGAGACCGCGTCGCCGGGCCGTACGCTGGTGCCGCCGTCGTCGATACTCACGGAAAGATTGGGTGCGATAACCGTGACGTTAAACGTTGTGCCGGCGCTTTCGTTTGGTGAACCGTTATCGCGCACGGTGACCGTAATCGTGGCATTGCCGGTCCGCCCGGCGGCCGGGCGCAAGGTGATGCGTCGCTGGCTGTCATTGTCGCCGGCGCTGACCGTGACATTAGCGTCGGGAAAGAGCGTTTTGTTGTTGGCCGTTGCGGTGACGGTCAGGGCGCTATTGGCGCCATCGACATCGTTGACCGTGGCGATGACGGTTCGCTGGCTGCCTTCCACCATCCACTGATTGTCGATTGGGCTAATGGACGGCCTATCGTTGACTGGTATAATCGTCACCGTCACTTGCGCATTGCCACAGTTGCCGACCGAATTGCACACTTCGTAGTTGAAGGTGTCTTCTCCCGTTGCGTCTTGACTGGGTAAGTAGCGAATTGAGCCGCCTGCCTGTACTTCGGTGTTGCCCTTGCTCGGGCCTGACGTCACGTTGACAGAACCAGCATCCAACGTGGCGTTGGTCGAGCCAGAATTATCGTTGGTCAGAACATTTATGGTTTGAGGCGTATCTTCCGTGACGGTCGCCGAATCGGGATTCACGCTGGGAGATGGGCCGGCAATCGTGATGTTGACCGTCTTGCTGTCCTGCTTGGCGCCGCCGGAGCCGCTGTTGCTAAGATCATTGGCGACGATTGTCAACGTGTCGGCGCCGAAGACGTCATTGTTTGGCGTATAGTAGATGTCGCCTAGCGCAACATTCATGGCCGCCAACTTGCCCTCCAAGATCACGCTGGCAGAGGAGTTGCCGGTGACAGTCAGTCCTGTAGTCGTTTTGGCCTCAATCACGCCCTTCGTCACGCTCAGCGTGACCCGAATGTTCCCGCCGTTCAAATCGTCGTCGCTGACCGTGATCACCCCGACCTTGGTCTCCGTCTGGTAGCCGGCCGAAATGGAACCCGGCGGCGTAATCACCGGCGGATCGTTGACGCAGGTAACAGTAATTTCGACTCGATGTTCCAGGTCATCTTCGTCGCTTAGCTGGAATTCGATTACGTCGACAGGCCCGTCAATGCTATTGCAGTAGTTGGCGTCGGGCGTATAGGTCATGTTCGTGTCACTATTGGTCAGCGCCAACTCGCCGTTGCTGGGGCCGGCCGTAGCAGTGATAGAGATACCGTCGCCGAGATCGGGCAAAGCCAGGTTAGTGGCGCCGCTATCTTCGGCCACCGTTCGCTCAATCAAGTCGGGCACCGTGTTGGCGGGTTCGACGATCGGTTCCTCGGGCGGCAGCGTTTGGGACGCCACTTCGCCCGTTGGCGCGGCAAAGAAGAGCATGCCGAAAAAGAGGACGAGGCAGAGGCGTACGGCCCTCGGGCTCAGCGAATGAGAAAGCTGGTTCATGATCATTTCCGTCTCCTGCTCTACACAAGAGCGGCTGCCGTCCTTGCTGCTTGGGCGCAAGACGACAGCCGCCGGGCATCGATGGGTTTGTGTTACGCGTGCCTATCGCTGAATCAAGGGCAAATAGAGATCAAAATTGGCGGATGCGTCCGGATTATACACCCAGTTGCTAAAGGAACGCTTGTCCGCCTCTTCAAAGGCCCAGACTGCCTGCGAGTTGTTGGGGATGACCGTGCCGTCGCCGGCTCCGGGATCGGTATCGCCTACCTGGGTGACAACAACCTGTGTGCCAGGTACATTTCGCTGGCCGTCATTGGCCACCACGCCATAGTCGTGGTTAACCAACGTCCCATTTGCGCGCACTGTGAACTGCACGTCTGTCGAACTTGGTCCCGGCAGGACGGGGATTGTCCAGCGTACGATGCCGTTCTCCAACTGGCCGCCGCTCACATACTCGCCATTTGCCGGCACCGTGTCGGTAATCATCACGTTAGAGAAGGGCACACTGGTCAGGCTGTTGGTGACGGTCAGCGTGTAGGTGACCAATTCGCCGGGGTTGGCCTGGGCCGGTCCGCGCTTGCCGATTGTGAGCGGCAGGATCGGATTTACCGGTGCGCTAGCCCGCGCCGCGCGATAAGAGACCTGCCCGCCCTCGCCTGGCTCCAGATCACCCACTTCCCAGGTGATGACGCCCAGTTCGTCATTGATGCTGGGGGCATTGACGCCGGCATTGGAGACGCTGCCGTCGACAAGTTCAACCTCGTCGGGCAAGGTGTCGTTGATCGTCACATTCTGCACCGGCTGGTCGCCCGGATTTTCGTACTCAATGATGTAGGTGACCTCTTCGCCCGGCGCCAACCAGCGCTGCGGGTCGTTGTTCATCTCCAGCCGCACGCCCGGCCGCGGCGTGGGCGTGGGCGTGGGCGGGGCCAGCGCCGGCGGTGCGGAGCGGAAGATGGTGTTAGTGAGGATTTCGCCCGCATCTGTCGGTCGGTAGCCAGTAATCACGTAGGTAAAAGAGCCATCCGTCCGCTCTACGGTGACGGCAGCGTGTCGATAGCGCCGCGACGGCAGCGACTCTTCATCTGCTCTCGGTCCAAGTGAACCATCAGCATTGAACATATAGGAGTATACGCTGTTATAGGCTTGATTCCCATTGCGCCCGCCAATGACGAGTAGCTTGCCGTCGTGAATGACTGATTCATGATATTCACTAGGTAGCGGCAGTACGCCAGCCTCTGTCCAGGTTCCAAGCTGACCGTTTGGCTGCACACGCGTCCGCCAAATGGCGCTTTGCGTCTGTTCACCGGTTGTATTGCTATTGTTTGTCGTACCCCCTATGGCGTAAATCCAATCATCATTGGCAACCGAACTGAAACGCCGGAGGCTTGTATTGAGCGGCGTTGCTTCAGTCCATGTCCCCAAGTCGCCACTCGGAAAAATTGGAGCGTAGTAGACGGATGCCTTTTCTTGGCCACCACTATAACCGCCCATCACATAGATACGATCGTTGACGATGACCGCTTCATGGAGATGGACCGGGTATTTGAACTTGTTGGTTAACTCAGTCCAGCCGGTAATCTGTCCATCCTCAAGCCAGGCGGCACGCCATACTTGATCGTATTCACCGCCATCGGAAGACTGATCGAGGCCACCGATAACATAGACGTGGCTATCGGTGGCAACAGCGGCATGTAGATAGACAGCCTTTGGCAAGGCTTCTAGGAGATCCCAGCCTTCCAGGCTGCCGTCTTCCGATACTGTTGCACCATAGACTGAGTTAATGGCTGTGCCCTTCTCGCCCAGATTATCTCGGCCTCCAAAAACATAAATGCGGCCATCATGAAACACCGCTTCGGCGCTGGCGACGTCGAACGGATAGGGCGTATCCGTCAGATTGGTCCAGTCTTGAATTTCGGCGGCCTGACCGCCGGTCGTAAACGTAAGCAGAATGATGAGTCCGATAACAACGAGCGTGACCGTGGCTGCGATGCTTTTCAGTACGCGATCCTGAAGCGGAGCGTGCATGAGTTATTCTCCTGAGATTGGTCCGTCCGAGCCACCTCCCGATGACCCGCCTTCTCGATAAAACCTAAAGTCGTTCTGAACACCTAGAAATTGAAGTCGCTGATAGGGCTGCGTCTGCACCAGCAGCAAGCCCCACTGATACTCGCCCGGCTCCAGTGGATGCGAGCCATTGTTGTCGAGCGCCGTCAGGTTGACGGAGAGACCGTTGTTCGTCGTGGGCGCAGCAAGGCCAAAGCCCTGACCGATGGGATCCTGACCATCGCGCCAGAAGACTAGCTCAAAGGCCTGTCCGGCGGCAGGTTGAACCGACGTGCGCCACTGGAACGCCTGGTTGCCCGAGCCGCTGCTGCCATCGGTGGGCAGCGTGAGTTGTAGAGCGCCGGTCCCGGCCGGAATCACCGTGGGTGTAGCCGTCGGCAGCGGAACCGGCGTGTTGGTGGCAGTCGGTTGCGGCGTATTGGTCGCCGTTGGCGGCACCGCCGTGTTGGTTGCTGTCGGCAAGGCCGGTGTGTTCGTCGCCGTCGGCGGGACTGGTGTACTCGTCGCGGTTGGCCGCGGCGTATTGGTCGCGGTCGGTGGCACAGACGTGTTGGTCGCGGTTGGCCGCGGCGTATTGGTCGCGGTCGGTGGCACAGACGTGTTGGTCGCGGTTGGCCGCGGCGTATTGGTCGCGGTCGGTGGCACAGACGTGTTGGTCGCGGTTGGCCGCGGCGTATTGGTTGCCGTCGGCGGCACAGACGTGTTGGTCGCGGTTGGCCGCGGCGTATTGGTCGCCGTCGGCGGCACAGACGTGTTGGTCGCGGTTGGCCGCGGCGTATTGGTCGCGGTCGGCGGCACAGACGTGTTGGTCGCGGTTGGTCGCGGCGTATTGGTTGCCGTCGGCGGCACAGACGTGTTGGTCGCGGTTGGCCGCGGCGTATTGGTTGCTGTCGGCGGCACAGACGTGTTCGTCGCAGTCGGCGGCACAGACGTGTTGGTCGCGGTTGGCCGCGGCGTATTGGTTGCCGTCGGCGGCACAGGCGTATTCGTCGCCGTGGGGGGAACCAAGGTGTTGGTCGCGGTTGGCAGTGGCGTGCTTGTTGCCGTCTCCAGCTGAGCGACCGCAGCGGCAGCGGCTCCACCTTCGGTACGAATCAATGGCGTAGCCGTGGGCAGCAGGCTGCCGTCCGTATTATCCTCATCGTCACCGCTGTCAATGTCGCCGGCTGCCGCGAGATTGGCCGTCGGGTCGCCGGTTGCGGTTGGCGCATCCGTTGCCGTTGGGCGGTTCGTTGGTCGTCGGTTGCCGTTGGCTCGTCGGTTGCCGTTGGCTCGTCGGTTGCCGTTGGCTCGTCGGTTGCCGTCGGCTCGTCGGTTGCCGTCGGCTCGTCGGTCGGTGTAGGAGTTGGCTCGTCGGTCAGCGTAGCGGTCGGTGTTGGCGGCGGGGCATCCGTGGATGTGGCTTCGGCCATCGTCGTTGGCGCGCTGGTGGCCGTGACCATGGCCACCGCGCCAGCATCTTCCTCCAGCATGACGGCCGTAGCAATTGCAGCTTCTGCGTCCGCACGATTTCCCGAGCCCGCCAAGTCGCCTTGCGCAACCAGGAGGCCCCCGTCGCGACCATCATTCGATTGAATGACGAAATAGGACCCGCCGGCAAGCAACATCAGCGCCACAGCCGCGGCAAAGGCGCCGACCAGCGTGCGTCGCCTGCGCGGCATAGCCGCTGCCCCCGCGGCCGCCGATTTTCCTCTGGCAGACTTCCACGCCAAGCCGGCTACGAGCGCATCATGGAACTCGAGTGCGCTGCCATAGCGCACGTCAGGCTCTTTGGCCAGCACGTTGCGCAATACGTAGGCTCCGCCCGCCGGAATATTGGGATTGATGCTTTCCGGCGCTCGCGGGATATCGTTGATGATCTTTTGGGTTAATTCATGCTGCGTCTGGGCCTCGAAGGGCAAATTGCGCGTGAGCATGGCGTAGGTGACGACGCCCAGCCCGTAAATGTCGGCCGGGAAGCCGCTGGCCACATCGGGGCGTAGCTGCTCCGGCGCCAGGAAATAGCTGCCGAAAGCCGGCGCCGCATCGTCCGGCGTGATTTCTGTCAGGCTCAGCCCTTCGGCCAGCCCGAAGTCGCTGAGCATAACCTGCCCGTCGGACGTGAGCAGGATATTGTCGGTCGTGACGCCCTCGTGACCGACATCCAGCCGGTGAGCGTAATCGAGAGCTGACGCAACAGCGTCGACAATCAACTCAACATCATTGGGCGGCAGCGGCAGTGCGCTGGCGGCCAGACGCTCGGTCAGCCGCTCGCCAACCACCAAGTCAGAGGCAATGTAGTAGTAGCCGTCTGCTTCACCGGCGTCCAGAACGGGGACGATATTGCGATGCTGCAAGCGGGCGGCGCGCCGCCCGGCAGCAATGAATTGCGCCATGCGCGCAGGCGTGCGCGCCATCTCTGCGCCGGGCAAACGGAGGAGTACCTCCCGATTGCGTTGGGTGTCAAGGGCTAAATATTCAATGTAGAGAGGACTTTCGCCGACTTTGCTGCGCAGTCGAAACGGTCCAATCTGCTCGGGTGGTGTTTGCATCAATGACCTTACCTTATCCTACCTGGAAATTCGGGCAGGAGTATGGCGCCGCCAAAGCAACATCATCCCCTCGATTTCCGCAACTGCACAGACTGCAATCGGTCTGTTCTGATTGGACGAATTTCGACGCCCAAAAGTTACGGCTGATTCGACCTCGTTTGGGGTCAAACTGTGGATCAAGACAGCCCGTTTCCAGGAATCTCGGCAGGGCAAAACGGTTGCCATCTTGCGCAATCGTGCCAGGCGAGATTCCGTCCATATGGAACTGCTTGCATGAAAGGGCCTCATGTTACTTTGTTTTCGGCGCAACCTGCCTACGTTGAGCTTGCGTTCGTCAAGTATATCGAGCAAAACGTCGCTTTCATGCGCAGGCTATCATACCGACGCCAGGTCGCGTCGATTCCCGTTGCACCATACATCACACTACTGATGACTCTATAGTAACTCAGATTGTTCCCTTCCACCCAGTTGCGATCAAGATTTGCGGTACTGTTAGGTTTCGTTCGAAATGGGGCTGCGCATGGAATTCAACCCGGCTTGTGCGTGAATCCAGCCAGATCTTACTTTGGTCAGCAACGCCCGGCGCTACTATTGAATCGAATGCTGCGGCAAACTGGAAAAAATCTTAGGACAACGAAAGGAAATAACTGTCCGCACGTCCCCGGCACGCACCAGAACAGGCTCAGCTACCAGAGTGCTGCTGGTGCGTGCCGGGGACGTTTATTATTCTGGGCCGGCCTTAGCTGCCTACGGGGCCTTACCCATTCTGAACAGAAACAATGCGAAGGATCGAGATTGACCAGACGATAAAGGTTGTGATCGGCGTGATAGACAACTTGCCACGATTTTCTGGCATTTTTTCCAGTCAATAGGCGATTATGTGTGAGCGAATTGATTTATAATGATGCTTTCGCATGACACAATATAGGCAGACGACGTTCGGCTTTAACTTGGGCGTTGGTAAATTGCAGAAGCAGGAACGGCTACGTTTTAAAAAGCAGACAAAGCGGAAGGGTGAGGTGCTTACGGCATGAAGGTTGCAATTTTAGCGGGCGGCAAAGGCTCGCGTTTGGCGGAGGAGACTTCGGTAAAGCCAAAACCGATGGTTGAAATCGGCGGCAAACCGATCCTGTGGCACATCATGCGCCACTATTCCCACTTTGGGTTTAATAATTTCGTGATTGGTTTGGGCTATCTGGGCGAAGTGATCAAGCGCTACATGGTGGATTACGCGTCATTGAACAGCAATCTGAGCGTTAATCTGAAGTCGGGCGAAATCACCATGAACGGTGGCTATAAGCCTGACTGGAACGTAGATCTCATCGATACTGGCCAGGATACCATGACCGGCGGCCGCATCAAGCGTCTGGCTCCCTATTTGGGCGGCGAAACCTTCATGCTTACCTGGGGCGATGGCGTGGCCGACGTCAACTTAAATGAGCTGCTGGATTTCCACAAGCGCCACGGCAAGCTCTGCACCCTGACGGCGGTGCGCCCGCCTGCCCGCTACGGCTACATGGATTTTGAGGGCGATCGCGTGACAGAGTTTCAAGAGAAGCCCCAGTTGGCTGAAGGCTGGGTAAATGGCGCTTTCTTCGTTTGCGAGCCTCAAGTCTTCGACTATATCGAGGGCGATGAGACTATGTGGGAACATGCGCCACTGGAAAATCTCGCCAGGGACGGTCAGCTCATGGCCTACAAGCATAATTCATTCTGGCAGTGCATGGACACCCTGCGCGAAAAGCATATTCTTGAGCAATATTGGCAATCGGGCAACGCGCCCTGGAAACTTTGGGAGGAATAATCATGCGAGTTTTGGTAACCGGCCACAATGGCTATATTGGCACCGTTTTGACCCCACTGCTGATGGAAGCGGGCCACGAAGTCCACGGCCTGGACAGTAATCTCTTCGCAGGCTGCACATTTGGCGATGGCGTGCCCGTCATTCCCGAAACGCTCAAGGACGTGCGTGATGTTGACGTCCGCGATTTTGAAGGCTACGATGCCGTGCTTCACCTGGCCGGTCTCTCCAACGATCCATTGGGCGACCTCAATCCCGGCTTGACCGATGAGATCAACTGGAAGGCGTCGGTCAAGGTCGCTGAGTTGGCCAAGCAGGCTGGCGTTGAGCGCTACGTCTTTGCCTCGTCATGCAGCAACTATGGCGCACAGGGCGACGCACCCGTCGATGAGACCGCCACCCTCAACCCGGTGACGCCCTATGGCGTCTCCAAGGTGCGGGTCGAGCAGGATGTGTCCAAGCTGGCCGATGACGATTTTACGCCGGTCTTCCTGCGTAACGCCACTGCCTATGGCGTTTCGCCCCGCCTGCGTTTTGATCTGGTCCTCAATAATCTTACTGCTTGGGCGTACACGACGGGCTTGGTCTACCTCAAGAGCGACGGCACGCCCTGGCGGCCGATCGTGCATATTGAAGACATCTCGCGCGCCTTCCTGGCCGCGATGGAAGCCCCCAAAGAGGCGGTCCACAATCAGGCAATCAACGTGGGGCGAACGGCCGAGAACTATCGGATCCGTGAACTGGCTGAGATCATTGTCGAAGTCGTGCCGGGCAGCCGCCTCGAGTTTGCGCCGGACGCGGGGCCAGATACGCGCAACTACCGCGTTGATTGCAGCAAGATCGAGCAAGTGCTGCCTGCGTTCCAGCCCCAGTGGGATGCACGCAAGGGCGCCATCGAATGCTACGAGACCTACAAGCAGGTTGGTCTCAAACTGGAAGATTTCGAGGGCGAACGCTATCGCCGCATCCTCCATTTGAAGAAGCTGATGGCCGATGGCAAGGTCGGCCCGGATCTGCGTCCAGCCTCATTGGCTGTCGGCGCCTAGCCCCAACAATGCGTAGCGTAGAGACGTTGCATTGCAATGTCTCTACGCGTGCACCATCAATGCTTACTTAAGATTTCAAGGGTTCACACGAAATGACAACCATTAATCAAGAGTCGGTCGCGACCAAAATCTGGACCGATGAAACGACCTGCCGCTCGTGCGGATCGAGCAACCTGGAGACGATTATCGCCTTTGGTTCGACGCCCCTGGCCGATCGCCTGCTCACCGCCGATCAGCTTGATCAGCCCGAATACGCGGCTGATCTCACGCTGACTTTTTGCCACGATTGTTCGCTGGCGCAGATTGTTGAGACGGTCGACCCCGAGATTCTATTTTACGCAGAGTATCCTTATTTTTCCTCGGTTTCCCCTTCGCTTATGCGTCATTTCCGCGAAAGCGCCCTCGACATTTTGGCCGAACGCGATCTGAATGAAGACAGTCTGGTCGTTGAGGCTGCCAGCAACGACGGCTACATGTTGCGCAACTTCGTTGAGGCCGGCGTCCCGGTGCTCGGCATTGACCCGGCCAAGGCGCCGGCTCAGAAGGCGCAAGAGAGCGGCATCCCGACCATGATTACCTTCTTCGGCAGTGATTTGGCCGAGCAGTTGGTAAGTGAAGGGAAGCAGGCGGATGTCTTCCTGGGCAACAACGTGCTGGCCCACGTGCCGGATTTGAACGGCTTCGTCGCCGGCATTGCCACGATCCTCAAAGAGAGTGGCGTGGCGGTCATTGAGGCCCCCTATGTCGTCGACCTTGTCGATCACGGTGAGTTTGACACGATCTACCATCAGCACCTCAATTACTATTCGGTGACCGCGCTCGACAAGCTTTTCCGCCGTCACGGTCTCTATCTCAACAGAATCAAGCGCGTCCCGATTCACGGCGGCTCCCTGCGTCTCTTCGTAGAGCCGGTGGAGGATGTCCAGGAATCGGTGACCGATTTGCTGGCCATGGAAGCTGAGCGCAAGGTCGATGCCATCGACTTCTATCGCGACTTCGCAGCACGGGTCGAAAGTATCAAGGTTGGTTTGCTCGCCATTTTGGATGAGCTGAAAGCTGAGGGTAAATCCATCGTCGGCTATGGCGCGGCGGCCAAGGCGACGACGCTGCTGGCCTATTGCGGCGTAGATCAGGAGTACCTGGACTACGTGCTGGACCTGAATCCGTACAAGCACGGCCGCTACATGGGCGCAAACCATTTTGAGATCTTTCCGCCCGAAAAGCTCCTGAAAGATCAGCCCGACTATGTGCTGATTTTGGCCTGGAATTTTGCCAAGGAGATCATGGCCCAGCAGGACGAGTATCGCCAGCAGGGCGGACGCTTCATCGTCCCGATCCCAACGCCTGAGATTGTCGCAGGCTGATTGATTTGTAAAGAGCGTAGCCGTGCAGAGGTCGGACTTTTCAAAAAAGTCCGACCTCTGTGTTGCGGCTTGCAGTGTTTTCGAAAGGAATGATTGATGACAGTATTGAATACTGCCGCCGGCACGCCATTGAATGACGCCCCGGCGATTGAGGGAGCGGCGGGCGAAAAGACGCTGGCTGTGACCTGCCCCAACTGCGGCCATGATGGCATGCGCCACATCTACGAGATGACAGGCGCACCGGTGCACAGCGTGCTGCTCATGCAGACGCGCGAGGAGGCAATTGCCTATCCTCAGGGTGAGATTCAACTGGGCTATTGTCCACGGTGCGGTTTTGTCAGCAATGTCGCCTTTGAGCCCGAACTGCACGAGTACTCGCAGAAGTACGAATCGACCCAGGCCTATTCGCCTACGTTCAATAAATTTCATCGTGCCTTGGCCCAACGTATGATCGACCGCTACGGGTTGCGCGGCCGGCGGGTCGTTGAGATTGGCTGCGGGCAAGGGGAATTCCTGGCCTTGCTCAGCGAATTGGGCGACATTGAAGGAATCGGCTTTGATCCGGCCTACGACGGCCGCGTGCCTGAAGCCGCCAATGACCCCAATCTCACGTTTATTGCCGATTTTTATTCAGAGAAATATACTGACTACACGGGCGACTTCGTCTGCTGCAAGATGACGTTGGAGCACATCCCTGACACCGCCCGCTTCATGCGCACGGTACGTCGCTCAATCGGCGACCGTCCTGAAACGCGCGTCTTCTTTCAGATCCCCAGCGCATCCTATGTCCTGCGTGACCTGGCCTTTTGGGACATTTACTATGAACACTGCACCTACTTTACGCCGGCGTCTTTGCGCTATCTCTTTGAGGATAGCGGCTTCGAAGTGCTGGATGTGGCTACGGAATATGACGATCAGTATTTGATGATTGAGTGCAAGCCGGTCGGGCCGGATCACGGCGTTACGGCGGCCATCCACGCTGAGCTATTGGCTGAGACCGAGCGGGACGTAGCCTATTTTGAAGACAACGTCATGGTCAAGCGCGGCTACTGGCGCAAGCGTCTGGACGATGCCAAAGCGGCCGATCAGCGTGTGGTCATCTGGGGGTCCGGGTCGAAGGGCGTGGCGTTCCTAACCACGCTGTCGATTGGCGATGAGGTGGGATACGCCGTCGACATCAACCCCAACAAACATGGCACCTTTATGGCCGGCTCGGGACATGAGATTGTCGGTCCTGATTTCCTGGCTGACTACCAACCCGACTTGGTCATCGTCATGAATCCGATCTACGTTCCTGAAATCCAGCGCGACCTCGATCGCCTGGGCGTCGAGGCGGAGCTGGTAACGGTGTAGCATGAATGCACGGCGAGACGACGCGCTGGCCTTGCAGGAAAACAGAGGAGAAATCGGTATGAATGTGTTGGTGACGGGTGGGGCCGGCTATATCGGCAGTCATACGTGTGTTGAACTGCTGGAGGCCGGGCACGACGTGGCAGTGATGGACAATCTCAGCAACAGCAAGATCGAGTCTCTGCGCCGCGTGGAGGAGATTACCGGTCGAACGCTGGTCTTTGAACAGTTGGATCTACTCGATCGTCAGGGACTAACCGATCTTTTCGCTGCCAATGCATTTGACGCGGTGATTCACTTTGCCGGGTTGAAGGCTGTCGGTGAATCTGTCGAGATGCCGTTGACCTATTACCGCAACAACGTGACGGGAACGATCAACCTCTTGGAGATCATGGGCGCGTACGGCTGTAAGCGCTTGGTCTTCAGCTCCTCTGCCACCGTCTACGGCGAATCGGATGTTGTGCCCTTGCATGAGGATCTTCCGCTTTCGGCCACCAACCCGTATGGCCGCTCGAAGCTCATGATTGAGGACATCTTACGCGATCTCTACCGCGCTGATTCTGACTGGGACATCGCCATTCTGCGCTACTTCAACCCCGTAGGCGCCCACCCTAGCGGCTGTATTGGCGAAGATCCCAACGGCATCCCCAATAACCTCTTCCCCTACATCACGCAGGTGGCGGTCGGCAAACGACCCCAACTCGCCGTGTATGGCGCTGACTACGCCACGCCGGACGGCACGGGCGTTCGCGACTATATTCACGTGATCGATCTGGCCGTTGGGCCATCTGAAAGCGCTTGACAAGCTGATGGAGGGGCCAGGGTTGGTTACCTACAATCTGGGCACCGGTCGCGGCAGTAGCGTGCTGGAGGTCATCCGTGCGTTTGAGCAGGCATCCGGCCGGAGCGTACCCTATGAGGTGGTTGCCCGTCGTGCAGGCGACGTGGCCACATCCTATGCTGACCCAGCCAATGCGGAGCGAGAGTTGGATTGGCGCGCCACGCGTACGCTCGACATGATGTGTGCTGATTCCTGGCGTTGGCAAGCCAATAACCCAAATGGGTATGAAGTGGAAGCGACAACTCCCCTCGGCTAGGCCAGATCGTACGCACTATCTGGTCATTGCACACTGCCGTCCGCCCCGCCCATATGCAGCTGGTTCTCTACGTCGAAACCCCGGCGAAGCCGGCTTGCTCTTGCGTGCCGCGCGGAGCAAAATAGCCGCCGTATGCGTTAGACAAGGGAATGCAGGCCTATCGGATCCAATACCACTCAGGCTTCTAAAGAGAGCAGGCAGGTACCATGCAGCGTCTTCAAACGCTCAGATTTGCTGGGGCATTACTCTTTGGCTTTTTCTTGATCACTAGCGGCTCTGCTACAGCTCAGACCGACGCAGGGCCCGATATCCTCCTGCCCTTAATCCAGACGGCGCCGGCGACCATTAGTAGTCTTGTCGCCGTGGATGACGTTTATGAAACCGCGACGGGGACGCCACTGGCGGTTACGGCCGCCAATGGCGTCCTTGCCAATGATACGCCGGACGGCCCGGATGCGCTCCAGGCTTTGCTGGCAGTTGATGTAGAAAATGGCACGCTGACCCTGGCTGCTGACGGTTCGTTTCTCTATACGCCTTCCCCTAACTTCAGCGGACAGGATCGCTTCGTCTATCAGGCAACCGATGGCGCCAGGATGTCGGAGCCGGCAACTGTTACTCTAAACGTAGGAGACGGAGCGGAGGCGCCAATTGCCCGGGGCGACCGTTACCAGGTAGCGAGCGGAACGAAATTGGTCGTGACCACGACGAATGGCGTGTTGGCAAATGACGTATCAAGTGGGCAGCGCTCCTTGCAGGCCGTGTTGGCGGATGACGTGCGCCATGGGGTCCTGGACCTGGCTGCAGATGGATCCTTCACGTATACGCCGGATTCCCCTTTTAGTGGTGAAGATCGCTTTCGCTATCGAGCCAGCGATGGTTCTCTGATGTCCAACATCGCGACGGTCACCCTTGAGGTCAGTTCTTCGGAGCCTATAAATCGCGCTCCGAAGATCGTGACCGGTGTCGTTGCGTTTACAAAACAGGTGCTGGACGATGCCGCTGATGAAACCCATTCGGTTGTCGCAGCCGATCTGGATAATGACGGCGACATGGACGCCGCAGCGACAGACTATCTTGATGGGGCCGTTTTTTGGTACGAAAACAATGGCGCCGGTAACTTCATCGTGAAGACGCTGGATGCTGATCTGGAAGGGGCCTATCCATCCCATGTGGCAGATGTGGACCAGGACGGTGATGTGGATGTCTTTGCTGCCGGCTATCTTGGCGATGTCTATGCCTGGTATCGCAACGATGGCGGTGCGAATTTTACGCGCGTGGATATCGACACGACAGTTGATGGACCCCATGCCCTGATTACGGAAGACTTGGATCAGGATGGCGATGTAGACCTTCTTACGGCCAATCAGGACGCCGGCGAAGTCGCCTGGTATGAGAACGACGGCGCCAACAGTTTTGCCAAGCGGATGGTTGACGACAATGCGCTTGGGGCCAAACGCGTTGGGGCTGCGGATATCGACAGCGACGGGGACGTGGATCTCATTGCGGCCAGCTTCGACAGCGATGAGGTTGCCTGGTATAAAAATGACGGTAGCCAAAACTTCACGAAATTCGTGATTACAGAGGTTGCCGATGGTGCGTACTATGTCGCTGCTGCGGATCTCGATGGCGACGGTGACATGGATATCCTGTCGGCCAGTCAACTGAATAACAAGATTTGGTGGTATCGCAACGATGGCGCCGAAAATTTTACCACGCTCGTGGTGGATGCCGATTCGCCAGGCGCCCGCAGTGTACTGGTTGCCGATGTGGATCAGGACGGCGATGTGGACGCGATTGGTACGAGCGTAGTCTACGATAGCGTCTCGTGGTATGAGAACGACGGGCGCGGTAATTTCACCGAACGCACCATCGACCTAGACGCCGACGGCGCCTACGGCATTTTTGCCGTGGACATGGACTATGACGGCGACGTGGATGTGCTGTCGGCTGCCCGCGACGCGTACGAGGTTGCCCTGTATACGCATTTCCGGGCGCATTCGGTGACAGTTAGCGAGGGCGGCGCGTTGACGATTAATGCCGGACTCCTGCAAACTCTCGATGAAGACAACGAACCTGCCGAATTGATTTACACAGTCATGGATGCGCCCGATTCTGGTCAGCTGCGGCTGGTGAACAGCGTGTTGGCCGCTGGTGACAACGTTTACCCAAGCAGACGTCAATCAAGGTGCGCTGAGCTATGTCCACAGCGGCGGCGGCAGCGGTCAAGACGGCTTTTCGTTCACGGTCGAAGACGGCAGCAATAACGTTCAGCCCGCCGGCGGTCTCTTCACGATTCTCGTTGCGCCATCCGATCCATGATCCATAGAAACAGTGTCGAGTATTCTGCTCTTGAGTAGGTGCTTAACCAATCACAAAGCCGGGGCGAATCACGATTCGCCCCGGCTTTGTGATTGGTATGGAAATTAGTTTGGAGAAGCGCGAAGGATCGCACAAAAACGGACGATTAAACCATTGCAGCCACATAGATCCATTATTGTCTGCACGGCATGATCATTAACGGGTATCAGCTCACGTAACCGTCATTATTGTCCTAACCGTCATTATTGTACGAATCGTCTAGCGCATCGCAGCCCAATTGCTGACTCCCTTTTGAAAGCCATTCGGCAAATTATCTAAGCATTTGAAGGAGATGGGCATGTCAACCAAGATTGAGAGTCGGGCGATGCCAGACAGCGTAGTCAAGAGTGCAGCCATGGCCATGGCCATGGGCGATCTCGTAATCGGTGATATGAAGGGTTTTCACTCCCCTGTATCGGAGCGGCGCTTTGCCCTCCTCGTTGGGGACGTGATGATGGCAATTCTCGCGACCGGCCTTGTACTACTAGGCTTGGGCGCCATGGACGGCGCATCAACGGCCATGGATTACCTCACTGCTTACTGGTACTGGCTTCCTGTCATGGTCAGCCTTTGGGTAGGACTTGGCTGGCTAAACGACCTCTATCACATCGCTTCTTCCCATGATCATCGTCGAGTGACTCAGGGGGTCGTTCTGACCAGCGTCATGGGGCTGGGCCTCTTCTTCGCACTGTCATGGATCGTCCCCTTCGTGCCGCCGTTCGGCTTCGTCGCTGCGGCGTGGGGGATGACTTCCGTCGGGATCTTTGCCTGGCGCAATCTATATCTGACGCTCTCCGATGCGTTCTTGCCCTTTGATCAGCGCGTGCTGGTGATCGGGCGTGGCGCACGCGCAAAGGTGATCACGGATGTGCTCAAAGAGAACGAGACGCCCCATTACTTCGTGGCAGGGTATGTGGAGGATCCAGCGGATGTCGGCCTGCAATGGAAAGACGACTTGCCGACGTTGGGCGAAATCTACGAACTTTCTGACGTGGCTCAACTCAATAACATTCATCAAGTGATTGTTGCCACCGAGGGACCTGTCTCGGAAGAGCTCTTCTCGGCGCTGGTTAACTGCCAGGCCAACGGTGTGCCCGTCGCCTGGATGCCGGACGCTTATGAGAAGCTACTGCACCGGATTCCCGTAGAGTATATCGATCCGGCTTGGGGGCTCTTTGCGGTCCAGGGTAAACCGATCTTCCGCCGTTTGCAGTTGGCATCCAAGCGGATCCTGGACCTCTCGATCTTCATCTTGGCCTTGCCCATCTTTGCAATCGTTGTGCCGCTGCTGGCAGTTGCCATCAAGCTAGACTCCAAGGGCCCGGTCTTCTACAATCAGATTCGCGCCGGTCGCGGCGGTCAGCCCTTCACCATCTACAAGTTCCGCACTATGGTGACTGACGCCGAGAAGAATGGCGCACAGTGGGCGCAGAAGAATGATACGCGCATCACGCGGGTAGGGCGGTTCCTGCGCAAGACGCGCCTCGACGAACTGCCGCAGATCATTAACGTCTTCCGTGGCGAGATGAGCTTTGTCGGACCCCGCCCGGAGCGGCCTGAGTTCGTGGCCGAACTCTCCGAGCAGATCCCTTTCTTCTCCACGCGCATGCTGGTGAAGCCAGGGTTGACGGGCTGGGCGCAGATCCACTACGACTATGGCAACACGGTCGAAGATGCCCGCATGAAGCTTGAGTATGACTTCTACTACGTCCGCTATTGGTCCATCTGGATGGACATCTACACGCTCTTCCGCACAATTGCGGTCGTAGCCATGTTTAAAGGTATGTAATTCGCCTACGGTCAAGCTGTGGTGGTACTACGCAGCTTGACCGTTGTCTTTTGTACCTGCGACAGTTGACGTTTGATTTTGGTTTTCAAAAACCCGGTCTTGTACAATCAGCAATGAATGGCTGATCTGACAGCATCCCCGGGGGCAGGTTGAACGTATGTCAGATGATTCGGTCGAGCCTGGTCTGTACGCCTTGGATTGATTCGTGCAGATGATGAAGGGCGCTGAATTGGTTGATGCGTTCATCAGCCCCTGGGGAATTCTTTTCATCCCAAACTAATTACCGTTCGTAACAAAGGAGTTCAAACCCCATGAGATCATTGAACCACCGCATCGCATACCTGGCGCTCGCGCTGCTCTTGGCCCTGACGGGGGCGGTGGGCATTTTGCCTGGCCAGACTCATGCGGCCGTGATCATTAACGCAACCACAGATTTGCAACAGGATGACCCTGATGCCGAGCCGTCCGTGCCGGCTGGCCCATGGCGTGACGCCAAACTGTATCAGTCGCCCTATGCCAGCATCGATGGGTGGAGCAAGGTCGAATCGCCGGCTGTGGCTGGCCTGATAAGTGACAATTTCAACGCCTGTTCCATTGACGAGGGCGTCTGGACTTTGGTCGACCCGCCCGGCGAAGCCACCTTTGCCGATGATGGAGAGAATCTAGTCATCACCGTGCCGAGCGGCGTCAACTATGACCTCTTTCCCAATAGCGATAACGCTGCACGGGCCCTCCAGCCGATCGCCGCTGATGAAGACTTCCAGGTGGTGGTGAAATTTGTTGATATGAAAGTAACGCCAATTATCCAAGGCCAGTATCGCACCCAGGGCATTGTCATTCCAGGACTGTCTGACCCGACGGCGCCGCCTTCCGCCGCCGAATCCATGCGTTTTGAGTTCTACACCACGCGCAACGCAAGCGACATTGTTGAGACGCATGCCATTGGCGCAGTTTTTCGACCGGCCGGTGATTTCTACATTGCGTTGGATGATATAATTCCCGTTTCAAATGGCGATGACCTTTACATGCGCGTCACGCGCGAGACCATTACCGCCCCGGGCGGGCTTGAGACGCAGCGCTGGACCATGGAGTATTCCGATACGGGGGCCGATGGCGATTGGACGTCGGTCGGGCCGGCTGATGGTCTGCCCAATGATCCCTTTATTTTGCGCCACATTTCGCAGCAGGTTGGCGTCTATGCTGGCAGCACCACGACAGATACTCCTGGTACAGAGCCAGGTAATACGGCCATGATTGACTTCTTCTGGGCCGATGACGATCCGATTACGACAATACCCGACGACGATACGCTGGGCTATAATGTCGTCAAGGATACGGTCGGCAACGGTAGCATTGCCATCACGCCTAACGATCCAGGGCCCTATGCCTGTGGCGATGACGTGACGCTCTCCGCCACGCCCGACAACGGCTGGAATTTCTCGTTATGGAGTGGCGACGTCAACGGTGTCCAGAACCCGATTACGGTTCCGTTTGAAATGGGGCTGATGGCCACGGCAAACTTTAGCCAGGCGGAGCAAAACGTGCTGGACGTCACGGTCAACGGCAACGGTACGGTCACCAGTGACCCGGCCGGTATTGACTGCGGGGGCGCCTGCTCGGCGAATTTCACCGAGGATTCCGTCGTGACGCTGACAGCCACAGCCGATCCCGGCTTTGTCTTTAGCGGCTGGAGCGGCGCGGCTTCGGGCACCAATTCCGTGACGACTGTCACCATGGACGCCGCCAAGTCGGTCGTGGCCAATTTTGTGGAGCAGGGCGCCGGCAATGCCCTCACCGTGCAAGTATTCCCGGTCGATGGCAGCGGCGGCTCTGTGACGAGTGATCCCGCCGGCATTGATTGCGGCAACACCTGCAGCGAGACGTATGCACCCGGTACGGATGTCGAGTTGACGGCCGCGCCGAATCCTGGTTATGCGTTCATCGGTTGGAGCGGCGCCGCTTCTGGCGATTCGCCCGTGACAAACGTGACGATGTCGGCGAACCAAACCGTGATTGCGACCTTTGACCAGAAGGCCTACACACTTTCTGTTAGCGGTGTGGGTGGCACGGTCACTGTAGACCCGGTCAAGACGACCTATGCGTACGGCGATGAGGTAACCCTCACCGCGACGGCTACGGGCGCAGACCCATTTAGCGGCTGGACGGGGGATCTGACTTCGACCGAGAATCCGGTAACCTTCACTGTCGGCGTTGATACCAGTGAAAGCGATACGGAGATCTCGATCGTGGCCCAGTTTGGCGACGCGCCGACGGGCGGCGTCTATTTGCCCATCGTCCGCAACAACGCGCCTTAACGCGACGAAGAAGCCGCGGTTTCCAACGTCTGAGGTTGACGGCGGAAGCGGCAAACGTTTGACCGATATGCTTAGTGCTTAACCCAGATAATGCGGAGGGTAGACTCAGACTCTACCCTCCGCATTTTTGGGTCCAGGGAGAGTCTGCTGCGAACCCAGTGCTACACTGAGGTCAAGGGTGCTGCTTGAGAAGGATTGAATCATCGGATACGATAGACTACATGGCGCGTAGCAAGTTCCTGAGCCGGTTTGCTGTTGTTTTGAATTCGTTGGCGATTACGCCCGATTGATCGAGGTGTACCATTAGTAATCTGCGAGCTGACACTGCACGGGGCAGCATGGCCATGGCCACGGCCACGCTGTTGTCTCGCCCCATTGCAATCGCAGCGATGGTTATTCTGGCGCGCTTGCTTGATCCAGCGGATTTCGGCACGATCGCGCTGGCCACGGTGCTCTTTGGCACGGCCCAGCTCTTTTCCGGATTGGGCATGGACAATGCTGTGATCCAAAGCGTGCGCTCGCCTGAGGAGATCGGGTTCCAGGCTTTTTTCGTGACGATCGTGAGCAGTCTGTCGCTCTTTCTCCTGGTAAATCTGAACGTCGAGTTTTTTGCGGCGCTGCTGGGGGATGTAGAGATGGTCCCGATTCTGCACTGGATGTCTCTACTACTCATTCTTAATACGTTGACACTGGTGCCTGAAGCATTGATCCGCAGGGAAATGCGTTTTGGCAAGGTCAGTGCCTCCATGGTGTTGATGAACGTCATCACCAGTACGGTTTCGATTGTTCTGGCGCTGATGGGATTTGGTTTGTGGAGCCTTGTCTGGGGCCAATTAGCGGGTTCAGCCGCACGCATGTTGATGATCTGGTTCTCTACCTTGGGCTGGTATTGGCTGCGTCCGCAGGCGCTCCACAGCTCATTGATGCGCGAACTCTTGAGGTTTGGCCTCAAGTCAACTGGTGGCGGTTTTGTCAACTATATCAATTCGCATTGGGACGATTGGTATGTCGGCCGTACTATGGGCACAACGGCCCTGGGTTACTATGACAAAGCCTACAACCTAACCAATGCCACAATTGCCGGCTTGAACACCAGTATTCTGAGCGGTGTTCTTATGCCTTCCTATGCCCGCTTACAGAGCGAACCGGCTCGTCTCCAGCGCGCCTATATTAAGGGGCTGAGTCTTTCCGCCATGCTCATGGCGCCGCTGTCCATGGGTGTCTTTGCCGTCGCGCCTGAATTGGTGAACGTGCTCTTTGGCGAGAAGTGGATCCCCATGATTCCGACATTGCAGATTTTTGCCTTTATGGCCCTGGCTCGCCCGCTGGCGGCCAGTACGTCGCCTCTCTTCCAGGCGGTAGGCAAACCAGAATATGACTTGCAGGGTGGTCTCGTGGTTCTGGCGGCAATGGTACCCATGGTACTCTACATGGCAACATGGGGGATCGAAGGCGTGGCCGTTGCAGTCGTGCTTTCATTTGTCGCCGGCCTCATTTTCAACGTCTACAAGTTGAACGGCCTCCTACCCGGCGTCGCCCGCCAGATGATCCCGGCTGTCACGCCGTCGCTGGTTTCCAGCGCCTTGATGGTTGGCGCGGTCGCCGTGACGCGCCAGGTCGTTCTGCGTAACGTACCAGACATACGAGAATGGGTTTTGCTGCTCGTGTTGATTGCCGCCGGTGGTGCTGTGTTCGTTGCTGCGAGCTATCTCATGCAGCGCACATTGATCCATGAACTAATTGATACGCTTGGCGAAGTCCTGAAAGGGAATCGCTTCATTGCTGCAGTAAGCCGTCGTGCGCCGGTCAAAGCATGAAAGCAACTGTGCGCAACGCCGGCGCCTCGGTCGCCCATACTCTATGAAAGATAGGGGAAACGCTCGTGAATGATTTTGTTGAACTTCAAGGAGTTGTGTCAACGCTTCTGCGCAAGTGGTGGGTGATTCTACTCGGCGCAGTCTTGGCAGGCCTGGTTGGTTACTTCGTCGCTACTTCGCAAGCGCCCGTATACAGTGCAACGACAAGCTTGTTTGTTGGTCGACCGATTGAATCGGCCCAGCTCAATCGTTTTGATATTGAGAATAGCCTGCAACTGGCGCGCATCTATGCCGATATCGCCCGCCGTCAACCAGTTCTGGCTGCGACAGTTGAGGCGCTAGGGCTGGAGACGACTTGGCCTGAACTGCGCAACCGCGTCCGGACAACCGTCAGCACAGACACACAGTTGCTGGACATCAGCGTTGAGGCGCCATCACCGCAGGAGGCTCAGCTGATCGCCGATGAAATCGCCGGCCAACTGATCATGGTGAGCCCGAATGGGATGCGCGATGTGGATCGCGAACAGGCGCAGCAGTTTACGCGGCAGCAACTGGTCCGATTGCAGGAAAAGATTACGGAGGGGCAAGCGCGTTTGGAGCAGCTTGAGACTGACATGCTGGCCTCGCCGTCGAGTGCTGATTCTACCGACCTGCAGCAAGAGATGTTGGCGTTGGAGAATATCATTGCGCGCTGGGAGGCCAATTACGCGCAACTGCTCAACTTTATCAATGAGGAACAACCGGCCAATAATCTGGCAGTGCTAGAGCCGGCCCAGGCCGGCAGCGCGCCGATTCGTCCGCGTGTGCTCTTCAACACGCTAATTGCGGCAATTGTGGGCGCGGCCCTGGCGACCGGTCTCATTTTCCTGCGTGTATTTATGGACAATAGCGTGCGCACGCCGGACGATATTGACCGCCTCCTTGACTTGCGTACCTTGGGGGGGATCAACGAGTTCAGAAGTACAACACCGCGCAGCGCGCTGGTGCTGAACCAGGATGCGTTTTCGCCTATCTTGGAGGATTATCGTTTGTTGCGGACGAAAATCCAGTTCCAGTATACCGACGATCTTGGCCATACGATCATGGTGACCAGCCCCGCGCGCAGCGAAGGCAAAAGCTTGATCGTTGCGAATCTGGGCATTGTCATGGCGCAAGCCGGCTTGCGAACCGTGATCGTTGATAGCAACCTGCGCCAGCCGATTCAGCACGAACTCTTTCAACTCTCCAATCAGGAGGGATTGACGCACCTACTACGCGGCCAAGAGCAAGATATCACTTCGTACCTTTCTCCGACTATGGTGCCGAATTTGAAGGTGCTGGTTAGTGGTAGTCTACCCTCTAATCCGTCAGAGCTACTGGGATCTATGCGGATGAAGTACCTGCTCGAGCAGCTTGCCCAAAAGGCTGACATTGTCATTTGTGACAGTGCTGAGGCATTGACGGTTGCCGATGCCTCCGTTCTATCACGACAGGTTGAGGGTGTGTTGATGGTCATCGAGTCCGGCGGCACGGATCGCTCGGCCGCGATCCAGGCTGTTGCCAACCTGCGCGATGCACGCGCAACCTTGGTTGGCGCTATCCTAAATCGTGTGCCGGCGAAAGGCCGGCTTGTGGTGCTTTCCGGTTCGTCTCAGCGCAAGCAAGAGCGTGAAGAGCCGCAGTCTCCCAAAGAATCCCTTACCTATGTCGATTCTTTGGGAGACTGAGCGGCAGGGGCTATAGGCCCAGAAGCACACCAATCCGTGCACCTGTTTCGATGATTCGGTATGGGGGGAGTTCAGGCTCCGGTCCTTCGCCTACGAGGCTGAAGCAGACGTTGTCAATGCCGATTTCTTCATTCGTCTCTTCAAAGGCAAAGCGAAGACGTGCATTGTCGCTGGATTGCCGTGCGACAAATTGAAAGCTGTATATTTCACCCTCGGCCGTTATTTCTACCGTTTCAAAGAGGCCAAGCCCCGTATACGGGGCTTCGTGCTCGTGCAGCGTAACGGTGAATTTCTTTGGGGTTTGGGCAGATCGAGCGGCAAAGGCAATCGAATACTGATTGCCCTCGATGACGCTTAGTCCGCTCTGATACAATTGGGTGTTGCGGCCACTGCTGGACACGCTCACTCTGGCCATACCATCGACAATGCGATACGTCGCATTGCCGGCCGTAAACCATTGCCAACCCGTGCCGCCATCCGCGAAGACTCCATTGAGCACCAAATTGTCTTCACACGCAATTGCAGGCAGCGGTACCCATTCGGGCTCGGGATTTGGTTCGGGCGGTGTAATCGGCGCTCCAGTACTAATGCCTCCTGTCAGCCCAATGCTTGGCGCTGTGCCCGCGTAATAGTAGTCGACACGGGCATCCTGTTCCCAGGAAAGCGCGCGATCCAGCACCAGCACATTTTGCGCATAGTTCACGGCTGTCACCACGGCTTCAGCGCCGTCAACTTTGATGCGATCGCCCGGTATGACGCCATAGCCATTACAAAAATAACGGGCATCACGGACTGCAAGCTGATTGCTTGCGGTACCGGATCGGGCTGTAGTCGTCAAGGGGACGGCGGCTCCACTTCCTGGCGTGCCATCAATGATCTCATTCTCGCTATTATATGCCGGTTTTGCGAAGATTGAGTTCCGGTCGTGACCGGTGGCGTCGCGCCATTGTGCGATTGACGTGAATGCCCGCGACCCTAGCTGCCAGCGAGGGGACGAATCATCGTAGTAGAGATTGCCGTCCATTACCAGGTCCGGCTGCTCGGAGCCCGGCCGCGTCGCAACGAGACGATCGCCCGCACCATCGACAACGTTGTTGCGAATTCTGCCCCGCTTCACGTTTTCGAGATAGATACTATATTGGCGCACGTTGCGGACAACGTTATGCACGAAGACGCTGTCCACGACCCAACGCTGTACGGCATTGCGATCCATGGGCAGAAACGCTTCACGCTCATCCGCCCCAAAAACAACCCCAATGTAGGCACGGCCATTGCTGCCGTCTATGACATTGTTGCGTACGATGATGTTGCCGTACTCGAGCTGCTGGCCCTTAGCGCTGGAGTTCCAGTTTTCTGCACTTGGCGCTGGTCCATTGCAGTCGCGAAACAGATTGCCTTCAATTAAGATTTCATAGCCACAGTCAACATATTGACCTGAACGGGCGCCATAGTTGCTTGGCACGATGTAATCCACTATGTTGTTGCGGAATACGCAGCGGTGCGGGAAGCCTTTCCCGCCGCGTATGGTGGGGTGGGTGCTCCAGTCACCGCCAACAGCGTTCAGACCTATATAGGTGCCCTCGTTGAGGTAGTTACCCTGGACCAGACAATTCGTAACGTTGTGATGGAGTGTAACAATTTCGTTGTGCTGTCCGTTTGGACTGCCCTGATAGATTTGCGTTAGCCGATTGTTGAGGATATAGCTATAGCTAACCGAAAAGGGTTCATTTCCATTAAATACGATCGCATGGAGCCATCCTCCAGCATTCGTTGTCGCTCTTTGATTCTGTAACGTGCAGTTTTGAATCGTAACGCCCTTGATATTCGCGCCTAATGCCTCTACCGCAATGCCGCCAGTGCGATAATCAGCAAAACGTAGCCCATCGATTATCCAGTAAGACCGATCAATGATACGCAACTGCAACCTGCCCTGAGGGCCCACAATCGTTGCAGGGTTGTCGGGTCTTACAGCCGAAGGTTATCTCAGCCCTGCTCACCTTGACGCCCGCCATTGGAAGCATAGATCTGCACGTTTTCCGCATAGGTTCCGGGCAGCACTTCGATTCTGTCCCCGGCCGATACCTTAGGATTGGTCACCGCGAACTGAATCGACCGCCAGGCAGCGCCGATGCTTTGACCTGAATTGGCGTTGTTACCCGCTGTGCTTACATAGTAGGTGGTTGCCACGTTGTTCTCCTTGCTGTTCTACCAAACTTTGTCGTTATGACGTTGCACTCATTGGCTGGTGACGCCGGCAAAAAGCGAAAGACCTAACGCTCACATCGAAGGATTGGGAAACTGAATACGATGAATTACTCGAGTGAGCAAGCGCAGATTTTGCGGATAAGAAACGGCATCCTTTGTCTGCCTTGTTCCCTTTGAACGTCATTTTAGATGGCCTTTCATCTGAAATGCATCGTTTGTTCTGCACGCATGTCCGGCAACTGGCAGCATTCGTGGGAGCTATAATTGCGTCACGAAGGGCACTTAGCGCACAGCACATGTCGAAATATCTCACATTGCCTTGCTTCTTACGCACATTATGTTGTGTTAAAGGTAGTATCGCTCAACATAAAGATGGCGTCAAATCGACTTTAGGAGCTTAGATTTATGTTTTCCGACAAGGTTCTCTTGATCACCGGCGGCACAGGAACATTTGGTAATGCCGTGCTGCGGCGCTTTTTAGACACCAATATTCGCGAGATTCGCGTCTTCAGCCGCGATGAAAAGAAGCAGCACGATATGCGGTTGGCCTATAACAATCGCAAACTCAAATTCTATATTGGCGATGTGCGCCGGCCCGAGAGCCTGCTAGACGCCATGACCGGCGTCGACTATGTTTTTCACGCCGCGGCCTTGAAGCAGGTGCCGTCGTGTGAGTTCTACCCGATGGAAGCGTTGTTGACCAACTCTGTCGGTACGGAAAACGTCATGAATGCTGCGGTGGCGGCAGGCGTTGAGCGGATGGTTGTGCTGAGTACGGACAAAGCTGCCTATCCTGTCAACGCCATGGGCATCTCGAAGGCAATGATGGAGAAACTGGCAATTGCCAAGTCCCGCATCGCCGTCGAACGCGGCACGACGATTTCTGTGACGCGTTATGGCAATGTAATGGCCTCGCGCGGGTCGGTCATTCCGCTCTTTATCGATCAGATTGCCAGCGGCGGTCCGTTGACGGTTACCGATCCCGACATGACGCGCTTCATGATGAGCATTGAGGATGCAGTGGAACTGGTTCTCTATGCCTTCGAACATGGCGAACCCGGCGATCTCTTTGTACAGAAAGCGCCGGCCGCCACCATCGGCGACTTGGCGCAAGCGCTCAAGCAGGTCTTTTTGGTCGACAATCCAATCGAGATTATCGGCACCCGTCATGGGGAAAAGCAGTATGAGACGCTGCTGACACGGGAAGAGATGATTCGCGCGCAGGATTTGGGCGACTACTTCTGCATCCCGGCAGATAACCGCAACCTGAATTATGACGCCTATTACACCAAAGGCTTTGAGCCCCTTTCGCAACAGGAAGATTACAATTCGCATAACACTCCTCGCCTAGATGTCGATGGCATGGCCAAACTGCTGCAGGAACTCCCCTTCATCCAGGAAGCTCTGACCAGCGTGACAACGCCGGAGCGAGCAGCCGCATGAACGTATTGATCACAGGGGCTGGTGGCTTTATCGGCCGCAACTTGATTGCCGCTTTGGAACAAGACTCCGCTATCAACATTCTCACTTTCGAAAAAGAGGATGATCTGCCTGTTTTGGATGAATATCTGACCCAGGCGGACGTTATCTTTCATCTGGCCGGCGTCAATCGGCCGCCTACCGAGGACGAATTCTGGCGTGGTAACGCAGAGCTGACGGACTATCTGTGTGATCGCCTGCTGGCGGAGGAGCGTAACACGCCTCTGCTGCTCTCGTCTTCGACCCAGGCAGAACTCGACAACGCCTACGGGCGCAGCAAGCGCCAGGCCGAGGAAACGGTTGCCCGCTATGGTGCAGCCAGCAACGCCCCCGTTTACATCTATCGCTTGACAAACGTCTTTGGCAAGTGGTCGCGCCCAAACTATAATTCGGCGGTTGCGACCTTCTGTTACAACATTGCCCATGACAAGCCCATCACCATCTCCGACCCCAACCGGGTGCTGGATCTGATTCACATTGATGACGTCGTCCGTCATTTTGTGGGTGATCTTATCGGCGAAGATCAGAAGGAAGCTGCGACATCGCAGTTCCGTACGGTTTCGCCGGTACATCAAGTAACGCTGGGCGGGTTGGCCGACTTGCTCTACAGCTTTCGGCAGATGCGGGAAAGCCTGCAAATACCTGACTTGAGCGATCCTTTTTCCCATAAACTCTACAGCACGTACCTGAGTTATCTGGATCAGGATATGTTTGCCTATGACCTGATGCAGCGCTGTGATCAGCGGGGTTGCTTGGCGGAGTTTGTTAAGTCGGCGCCTTTTGGTCAGATCTTCGTTTCGCGTACAGTACCGGGTATTACGCGCGGCAATCACTATCATCACGCGAAGACCGAAAAGTTCCTAGTCGTTGAAGGCCAAGCCGTGGTGCGCTTCCGCCATATTCAATCGGATGAGGTGATTGAATATCCTGTACGTGGCGAAGATTTTCGCGTCGTGGATATCCCGCCCGGCTATACCCACTCCATCGAAAACGTGGGCGACGGCGTGCTCGTTACGCTCTTCTGGGCGAGCGAAATTTTTGACCCTGATCGCATGGATACCTACTTCGTCCCGGTCTTAGCAGACTGAGCCCGTTTCAGCAATACTTGGGAATCACTACGTGAATTTCGCGGGCTAGCTTCTCTCATTCATCCTGCCCGACGACTCACGTCCACCTGTCCCCAGGAGTCATTTTATATGAAAGTAGCAACAATCGTCGGTACGCGCCCCGAAATTATCCGACTATCGCGCGTGATGACAGCGCTTGATCGGTACGCCGAGCATCTGATTATTCACACCGGCCAGAACTATGACTATGAATTAAACCAAGTCTTTTTTGATGACCTGGAAATTCGGAAGCCCGATTATTTTCTAGACGCCGCCGGCACAACCGCGGCCGAGACGATCGGTCTCGTCATCGCCCGCTCGGATGCGGTGCTGCGCGAGACCGACACCGGACGCTGTGCTGATTTTGGGCGATACCAACAGCTGTCTGGCCGCGATCGCCGCCAAACGCCTCAAGATTCCCGTTTTTCACATGGAGGCCGGCAATCGCTGTTTTGATCAGCGCGTGCCGGAGGAGATCAACCGGCGCATTGTCGACCACATCAGCGATATCAATCTGCCCTATTCAACCATCTCGCGTGACTATTTGCTGCGCGAAGGCTTGCCCCCGGATCGCGTCATTAAGACCGGCAGCCCGATGTACGAAGTATTGCATCACTATCGTGACAAGATTGACGCATCTGATGCACTGGCGCGTATGGGCCTCGAGCAGGGGCGCTACTTTGTTATCAGCGCACATCGGGAAGAGAATGTTGACTCACCTCAGCAGTTTGCTCGTCTCATTGACGTTCTGACACGGTTGGCCGAACGCGTCGGTGAGCGCATCATTGTGTCCACCCATCCGCGTACGCGCAAGCGAATTGAGGCGGAGGGTGTCACGCTGCCGGCACTGGTTGAACTGATGAAGCCGTTTGGCTTCTGCGACTACGTGAATTTGCAGCAAAATGCTCGTGCGGTCTTGTCAGACAGCGGTACCATTACGGAAGAATCTTCGATTCTCAACTTCCCGGCGCTCAACATTCGCCAGGCTCACGAGCGGCCCGAGGGTATGGAAGAAGCAGCTGTGATGATGGTTGGCTTGGATTGGTCGCAGATTGAAGACGGGCTAAACATTCTGGCTGCCCAAACCCGAGGCGACGAACGTCTGTTGCGCCTGGTCGCCGACTACAGCATGCCCAACGTGTCTGAAAAGGTGGTACGCATCATTCTCAGCTATACCGACTATGTCAATCGGACGGTGTGGCACAAGTATGTGTAGGTGCTCATGACCCACGAAAAATTTGTTGCTACGCCAACTGCAACGGACACGTCTCCTACGCAGCATCGATCGATTGGTGCAGATGCGGTATCTTCAGTTGCTACGGATACACGCTTCTGGATCGTTTCAGAGCTGTACTATCCTGAGACTGCCGCAACCGGCTATATTCTTACGAAGCTAGCTGAAGGCGTTGCCAAGAACCAATCCAACGTCAAGGTGCTGTGCGGGCAGCCTACCTACCGCGATCGCGGCGTACGGGCGCCTGATCACGAGGTGCACAATGGCGTAGAGATTTTCCGCGCACCCTCGACGACGCTCAACAAAGACATTCTGCCGTTGCGCCTCATCAACTTGGTAACGATCACATTTTCACTCTTCTTCGCTACGCTGCGGAGGCTGCGCCACAATGATCGGGTGCTGGTCGTCACCAATCCGCCTACCTTGCCGTTTCTGGTGGCAATGGCGTGTAAGCTGCGCGGCGCGCATTGCATGCTCCTCATTCATGATGCCTACCCCGAGGTCTTGGTCGCCACCGGCAAACTGCCGGCCGACGGACTGGCCACACGCTGGCTCGGCTGGCTGAACAAGCAGCTCTACAACAGCATGGACACAATTATCGCCATCGGGCGTGACATGCAGGAATTGGCCATTGCAAAACTGGATGACCGCCCTGATCGCGTCAAAGTGGTGACCAACTGGGCTGATCTTGACTTGATCCGGCCCCAGCCACGTGCGGGCAATTCATTTCTGAATGAGTTGAATCTGGAGGATAAATTCGTGCTCCAGTATGCCGGCAACATGGGCCAACCCAATGACATTGAAGCGATCGTTGAAGCAGCCGTGCTCCTGATAGAGGAGCCACAGATCCATTTTGTCTTCTTGGGCGGCGGGGCGAAGAAGAACTGGATCGAGCAAATGATGAAGGTGCATGGGTTGACCAATGTCTCTCTGGTTCCTACACGGCCGCGTAGCGATCAACCAAATTTTCTCAACGGATGCGACGTAGCCGTCATCTCGCTGATTGACGGCATGAAGGGTGTTTCCGTCCCCAGTCGCACGTACAACACGCTGGCTTCCGGCAAGCCGATCATGGCCATCGCCGAGCCCGGTTCTGAACTGGCACTGGTGGTAGACGAAGAAGATGCGGGGTGGGTCGTGTCCCCAAACCAGCCCGCGCAGCTGGCCGCAACGATTTTGGCTGCCGCACAGGATCCAGCCGCTGCTTTGCAAAAGGGCGCCAACGCCCGCGCCGCGGCCGAACGTGCCGCTACTCATTTGATTACGTTCTGGAAGAATTGGTGATGAGGCTGCGGATGCTGTGGCAACGCGATATGTGAGGTGGACAGATGAATAAAAGGGCGAATAATGAAGACCAATCCCCCGGCAAAACTTGAACGCATTGTTTCTCTCCAGATCGCTATTCAAGGTCAAAAGTAGGTGCCAAAGCTGCCCAGTACCAGAGTCTCCCGGCGCTTCCTCCACTATGTCGTGCTGAAGTTATGCTTCTGGCTGAAGCTCGTGCGCATTCCAGTTCTTCCTCAATCGCTGGACATCGAACCGGTCAACTACTGCAATTTTCGCTGTCCCCACTGCCAAGTTACCCATTGGGACAAACCGCATAAACGCTTGACGGAGGCGGAATTCCAGCAGGTAGTTGCCCAAGTTCCGTCCCTGACTGACATCAAATTACAGGGTATGGGCGAACCACTCCTGAACCGGGAATTTCTGCCTATGCTCGAGGCGGGCCTCGCACGCGGCCTCCGCATGCAGTTCACGACCAATGGCTCGGTGATGAACGAAAAAATCCGCCCGCACTCGAGGCAGCCGTCTGACGCAAGAATCACGTTTAGCATTGATGGGGCAACGCCAGGAGACCTTTCGGTCAATTCGTGTTGGTGGCGACTTAGCGACGATTGCTGACAACATTGCCGCGTTGGCCGCCGAACGGAAAGCTCCCGGCATGCCCCATTTGGCAGTCTGGACGGTTGTTACACAAGATAATATGGCGGAGTTAGCCGATATTGTGCGCCTGGTCGCTGGCCTAGGCGTCGATGAGATGACAATCCAACCCTTGCTGAGTAGTTGGGGAAAGGCTGAATTGGAAGCACTGAACGGAAGCAAACGCGTTGCCCTGGACTCGACGACGCTGCAGTCAAAATTGATCGAGGCGCAAACGGTTGCTGAACAAGTCGGTCTCTCGCTTTCAATCTACCGAATGACACGACTTAGCCGTCAGAACAAGTGCTCATGGCCATGGCAGAGCGCCTACATCGATAGTGCCGGCAATGTTGTGCCATGCTGTATTCTTGCGGATTCGGATACTGTTACGATGGGCAACGCCCTCTCAACACCATTCTCGGAAATCTGGAATGGTCCCGCCTATCGCGATCTTCGAAAGCGTATACGTAGCCATGATTTACCAGATTACTGCAAAGGCTGCTATCAAGATCCTGTGCCGTAATCGTGCTACCCTCTGCATGTTCCGCAGCGCACAAAGAGCACTACTATCGCAATAGCCAGCGGTCAATAAGCTGGCGCCACCAAGGCGCCGCTGCGTGCGAAAACGGGCTTTCGATGGCGCCAATATCTGGTCCCGCCCCTTCATAGGCGTAGGCAATTTGGTCACCCGCCTGCCAACTCATTGCTTGATCGAGCGTCAGCAGATCGGCCGCATAGTCGACATCCGTTACGCTCGCCTGCGAATTCTCTCCGATCTGGATTGCATCGCCCGGTTGCAGACCGAAGCCATTGGAAAAATAACGGGCATCCGCTACGCGCAGTTGGGTGGTGCGGGATCCATCTTCTATCGCCTCGGTGAGCGCAACGCCAGCGTCGACCGCATTGGAATTCTCGGTTGGCGTCAGATTTCCCTGTGCCGCATCTTCAAAACCGGGTGGCGCAAAGATGCCGGCCAAATCTTGGTCACTGCCAGCTTGCCAAGCCGCCAGCGAATCAAAACCGCCGATCTCGGATACCAATACTGCTGCTGGGCAGTGGTTGAGTAGTATAGATTTCCATCCAGCACCAGACCGTCACCAGGCGTCTGTTCGCGGTAGATGTCGTGAAAGTTGGCCAGATCCTCGTTGTCATGAACGAATATGTTGTTTTTCCACACCGTATCGCGACCACACATGAAGAGATTTGTGCGATAAGCTTGGTCGACGATCACCGTGTTGTGCAGTGCAACGTTCCCTTCGGCATAGGCAAAACATTCCTCACCATTTTGCCAAGTTTCATAGCCCATGGCCAGCCCGAATGAGCTGGCGTCGTCTACCAGGAGCTGATTGCGGCGCACAATAATGTTGCGCGTGGGTTCCAGATAGGCGCCCTCTTGCCAGGCAGTCCATTCCGTATTCAAATAGATCCCTGATGCGTGTCGAACGATGTTTTCTTCGATGATGACCGGACCGAGGGCGCCGTCTAAATAGATGCCAACGGGCGTGCCGCCTCCCTCGGGAGGCTTGAGCGTGTCGATGAGGTTGCCCTTGATCAGGATGTTGTGCGGTTGACCATAGTCGTGATAGCGATCGTCTTCTGCTGCTTGGACATAGAGGCGACCTATGAGATCGATGCCAATGTAGCTGCCGTCAAAGATTTGATTGTCAATGATCTGTGAGTCCGTCACATTGCCAATAAAGGTGATGTTCTCATTGTAGGCCGTTGGCTTGCCGGAAATCACGTCGCGCAAAACGTTGTCGCGCACGGTGACTTGACTGACTTCAACGTTTGGATTGGTCGTGCCGGCGACAATCACGTGTAAGGAAAGCCCGCAGACATCCCAGCTGACATTATTGGTGAAAAGATTATCGGCTACGGTAATGTCGGTCATGTCCGCTTCTCTGGCCCGTACCTGGATGCCGCCACAGGCCCAGCCATCAAAGTGCAAGTCTTGAATGACCCAATGACTCTGGTCAATGATCGTGAGGACATCTTGTTGGTCATTGGTGAGCACTGCAGGGTTAGTCGGATCGTGGCTGCGTAGCGTGAGGGGCGCGCCGGCCACACCCGATTGGTTGACACGTACGGCTTCCGTGTAGAGGCCTGGCATCAGGGCAACCGTATCACCTGGCGCTAGGTCAGGATGGTCAACGGCAAACTGAATGGTACGCCAGGGTTGCTGCAGGGTGCCGGAGTTGGTATCATCCCCAGCGGGAGAAACGAAATAGGTTGTGGCTGCATTCGGTTGCAGGAACAGCACCAGCAGATGGGCTAGCAGCAGTTGAATGATCATTGGGGCAAATCTTATTCCTTAGTAGTTCGCGCCAGAAATGGCTTGACTCTTCCGACAAGAAGACAAGACGAACAGCGTTTTTGTTCCATCATCTTGTCATTTGAATATGTTGTTGGCATTCACAGAGCGTGCATCCCCCTTGGATTGGAACAGTGTGCGCCGTTCCGCACAGATGGCTAGAAGGATTTGCGGCCGATGGTACGATAGAATAGAGCGCAGCAACTGTTATTCTGGGCTGCGCCTCGTGCGAATGCACTCTGATTAAAGAAACTGTTTGGACAGCACCACCATGCGTACACTGACCTATTGGCTGACCCTCTGCTTCATCTTCACGATCCCCTTTGAAAACGTCATTGTGACCTCAATAGGTTCTGTGACCCGTATGATTGGCGCCTTGGTCTTCTGTGCGTTTCTCGTGACCCTCGCAATTACAAAGAAGATTCGTCTACCCAACACATATATCATGGTATTCTTCGCCTTTTGGCTTTGGGTCGCTATTGGCATATTGTGGAGCCGATATCCAGCGCTAACCATGAATATGGTAGAGACCTACGCTCAGCTCCTGCTCATGACGGTCGTTATTTGGAACATTTTTCTGACGCGTAAGCAGATCCAGTTTTCTCTTTGGGCTTACTTACTGGGGTGCTACGTGGCCGTCTTCATGCTTCTTCGAAATTTCATGTCCGGGGCGGCATTTATTGAAGGGCTCACCATGGACCGCTTTGCCGGCGGGGGACAGGATCCAAATGATTTGGGCGTAATGTTGGCGATTGGCGTTGTGATCGCAGTCTGGCTTGGTAGCACCGCACGCTCTTCTCCCATCTTGCGCTTGCTCACCTACGTCTATGTCCCACTCGGCATCTTTGCGATTCTACTAACGGCGAGTCGCACGGCGCTGATTGCGCTGGTTATCGGTGTTCTGATGAGTTTCTTGATTCTCTCGAAAGTTCGTTTGTCCACTCGCATCATCGTCTTTGCCGTAATCATACTTTCGGCAGTCTATGTGGTACGACTTGTCCCCGGCGCAACGTTTGAGCGGTTGGGCAAATTGGATGAATCCGTATCCGCGGGAGACTTTGAAGGTCGGGGTGCCATTTGGCAGGAAGGAATCGAGGTCTTCCTGGAACATCCACTTGCCGGCATTGGGGCTGGCGCATTCCCTGAGACAATCGAACTTCGCCGTCCGGCGCACAACGTTTGGATCGCTGTTGCTGCCGAGATGGGGTTGGTCGGTCTCGCCCTCTATGGGGCAATGTATCTGCTCGTCATCATTGCGGCATTGAAGCATCCGAAACCCGAGATGTACTTGTGGCTTGGGATTGTTGCGATGTGGTCAGTCGGTGCATTAACCCTAAATTGGGAATATCGAAAGCAAACCTGGACGCTCTTCGCATTGATTATCACCAGCGCGAGCACACTCCCAATGACGCTGCCCACTTCAGTTCGGGCAGTGTTGCCCCATTTTGATGCACGTACCTCTCCCATCACGCCGCCGGGCTAGGTTCCGCTGACAGTTGGTCGGAACGCCCCCGGCACGGGCGACAGAATGTCCGATTAGCAGACAGGTCGTCGCCCGTGCCGGGGACGTTGAAGGCGTAGCGCCGACCTCAGCTGTTCAGTGCGCTGAGCCTGTTGAAGCCACCTAAACTCCGCTCTAGTGGTCTCCGTCTATGCGGCTGGATACCAGCACCATCTTTTACTCGTCAACTGAAACCCCTTAACCGTTTGTCTCGCCATCGAATTCGCTGGAACGAGCCTAAAGCCTATCCAATTGTGGGCGCCAGCATCAGTACTGCGGCCTCTTCGGTGACCTGTTCTGCACTAAAATCAAGGCGCCGTTCGTAATTGGCCGCGCTCATGCGCATTACTTCATCTGGATTATCCGCCCAAAAAGCCATCGCTTTGGCCAATTCCTGGACATTCTGTGGTTCAATCAATAGGCCGTTTTCGCCGCCAGTGATTAACTCAGGGATCGCACGTAGCTCACTGCTAATCACAGGGATGCCGACCTGCATGGCCTCAATGATAATGCCTGGATGCCCCTCGGAGCTATGGTAAGTTGGCAAGACAAGCCCTTCATACGTGCGCATGGTTGGCAAGACTTCCTCGACATCCAATGCCCCGAGATAGCGCGCACCCGGCGTCTGTTCAAGCGCGCTCCGGAACTCCGTTTCAATATCACCGAAAATGGGTCCATAGAAGTCGCACGTAATACCGGTATACCCTTGTTCGTGCAGCGAACGCAGCGCCTCCAAGATTAGGAATACACCCTTTAGGCGATTGATCTGGGAGATGAAGACGAGCCGTGCTTGTCTCGCTTGTGGAGCCAAATCGGCCGGTGGCAACGACGCTTCCGGTCGACAATTGGGCACATAGTAGACCTTGCGATAGCCTAGTTCCTGCAATTCATGCTGGAGCAACTGCGTCTCTGCGAAAATACCGGTAAAGCTATTCATCACCGAAAGTGCGTAGCGTCGAAGCGGGGCATTGGCTTCGGTCAGCCCCATAGCCAGATTTCCGGCAATGGTCTTCAGGTAGATCGGCTTCCTGTGCATTCTTGCAATCGAGGTCAAGACAGGGCCAACTGCCAGCGCAAGCTCACGGTTTGCGTAAAAGAGCACCGCGTCCGCATGCCCAATCTTGCTGCGAAATTCGGCAATAATTCTGTAGGCGCGGTTGAGCGTCTCATTGTTGATCAAATGGGTCTTATAGCCATAGTAATTCGGCGGCGGCGCCGTGTCGATAACCTCAATTTTCAGGTTTGGTAAGGCTGCAAGCCCCTCTAACGTAACTTGGAAGAGCGAAACAGCGCCGCCGAGTGTTCCCCCGACAGGGCCCAGGCAGAGAATGGTGCGGGGTGCTCCCAAAGCGGCCGGGTCATTCTGTGCGCTCGGCTGTTCAGCATAGTCGGATGCATAGGTACTGGTCATAACGCGCTTGCTCCAAAGACGGTCTCTGCCGGCTGTGCAGTCTGCGGCAGCAAGAGAGCCAAGTATTGGTCGATGACGAAATCCATCGTATAAGGTTGCCAACTCTCAGGCGTTGGCTGTGGTACATTTCCATCCAGGGCCGCAAGGATATTCTCGGCCAACTTCGTCGGATTGCCCACGGGTGTCAAGCGACCATACCGACCGCCGGCCAATATTTCATAGGGACCGCTGGGGCAATCGGTTGCGACGATGGGCAGATCGCAGTATAACGCCTCGACCATCACTGTGGGCAATCCTTCAAAAATTGAAGACAGGACAAAAAGATCTGCATTTGCCATATAGGCATAAGGATTGTCGACGAAGCCGGTAAGGCTGACATCTTCGGTCAAGTTGAGTGACTGAATTTGCTGTTCCAGACGAGGGCGTTCTTCGCCCTCGCCGAGAATGATCAGTTTTGCCTGTCGGTTGGCGCGCACCTGGGCAAATGCTTCGATCAAATCGCTGAATTGCTTCTGCGCCATGAGCCGGCCCACTGCCAGCATCACGGGAACGCGTGTTTCACCCGCAAACCACGGATGCTGGAATGGAGCGCGCCGTTTTTCCGCCAGTTCGGGCGTAATCACGGGATTATAGATAACGTCGATCTTTGCAGGTGCTATGCCGCTGGCTTCGGTCAGGCTCTCTGCCACGCCATTTGATACGGCGATAATGTGGTCCGCTTGCGGGAAGAGCAACCGGGCAAATTGCGGTTCAAGACGAGCACGCCAATTGTTGCTGTTTTGCGCATACGCAGTGATGTGGGCATGCTGTGAGACGGCAATTCGTGTCGGCGCCCCCGAGATTTTCTGGGCCATGACGGCAACAAAATTGGCGTGAATCGCAGACAGAAGAACGGTCGGCTGGACCTTTTTTAGGTACCCAGCCAACGGCTTGATGCTCGCAAAAACTCTTGGTGCATTCAGATCCACAATCGTGATATCAGGTGACACTTGTTCTAAGAAGGCGCCTTTGGCAGAAGCTACCACAACGTCAATGGCATATCCGCGAGCCGCCATTCCGTTGGCGAGATTTAATAATACGCGCTCCGCGCCTGCTCCATCCAGATTTGGCAGAAAAAAAGCGAGATCGGTTTTCGATGAGTCCATTACTCTTTAGGTTCCGGTAAAAGCTGAGCGAGCAAGAGCGAAAAATGACAGACGACGATTAGTCGTTCACAATTCGGTAGACCAATACGTGAAGGAGTGGACAAAGCTAAACGCCGTCGAAGCAACTTTGCAAGCAATCGTGTCTATCGTCCAAGTAACACCTGTTGGAACGAATTTGGCCTGGCGAATTTGCTCTGAGTCCGTGCTGGACGATCAGTTGCGTCCGCACTTCACGAACGCTCAAACGAGTATAGAGCCTTCGAATTTGAAAGGTAGCATCTTTCTGACTCTGACTCTTCAGGATCTGTTTCAGATCTTCAATCAAGATTGGCAATCGTTCTTCGGTCCATTTGCGACCGGGATTATTCGATCTGTCGGCGAACTCGAGGCCGCTTTCCAGTTGCTGACGCCCTTTGTGCATCATTTTTGGATCCCAGCCCAGTTCCCGTGTGCAATAGCTCAGTCCGCCATAACGTAGACTTTCGACGATGCCTGCTATGAACTTCCAGCGTGCGCTGCCTGTCAGGTTCTTGGCCGCATCTTGATACGTTATCTTCAACGCATCGCTCAATTTGATCGGCATCTTACCCCTCTTGGATTCGAGTCTCTATTCTGGCGCCAAGTATGAGGGATTCAAAATACCGGAACAGCCTCACTTCTCGGATCGGTGACGCCACTCAATCGAGAATAGCGGACAATTCTTCTTCTGGGATTTCGAGTACAGTTGCGACGTTGGCAATACGTTGTGGCGACGGCAGACCCTCAGTTGCCAAGCGCAGGAGTGCCTCTTCTCGGTCCATTGCGCCAGCTCGCACCATGTTGCTGAAATAGGCATCAAGATAGTTAACGCCCGTCATCTTTGCAAACATGGCGTTTTTTACCTCTGCAAAGTCACAATCAGCTCTCCAAGCAGAATTTGAATAATCGGGTAGTCTCCATCCCATTTCATCAAGGGCTGACTGTGCTGCGTCAGCGTCCCACTCCGCTATGAAGAAGTAATCTACGGCTTGGATATTTCGGTACCGAAGCTTAAGGTAAGGAGTATGCGGATTAACAAACAGGATGGAAGCCTGGACACCGATGGGCAGGTAACGCCACAAGCGGCGAGATTGTAGTAGTGCGCTGACGCCTCGCCAGCTCGTCGCCAACATGTTCCGAAACTGATCGCGTAGCGAGTCAAGTCGATTGGATCGTGCGGAACTGGGCGGAGCTGCTGCAGAGAGCTGAAAAGTTTCATACTTGCTGCCGCCGTAAACAATCGTCGGAATCTGTTGCTGGTTTGCAACCCGAAATGTCTCACGGCTGAGCATTTTGCAGGGTGCACAGGCCAAGTTGGCCAGCACAGGTGTCGATTCTTCGGCCCAAAGCCTAACAAGCTCTTGAGCAGTGCGTCTATGCTCCTCCTGGGAGATTTCTAACTCAACCAGATCTACGTCAAGGTAGCGGACCATGCGATGAACATTCTCATTAATGACATTCGGCGTAAAGGGTGTGCGATAATAGGCGGCTAGACAACGCAACCCATGTTTTTGGGTGAGCAAGTAGAGCAAGTAGGAACTATCGCGTCCTCCACTAATACCGACCAAACAGTCATACGGGTGCCCCATACCTCTGTTTCGAATCCCTGTAATTATCTGCTCAACCTCAGCATTGCTGTCACTCAGCTCTCGCAGCTTCTCTACGTCCCGAGTATGTCTCTCTTCGCTACAGAGAGCGCACAAGCCTTCCTCATTGAACTTTATGGACGATTGGCCACTTTGTGGCATGACGCATGCACTGCAGCGCAAAATCCCCCTATCAAGCGATGATTCAACCATACCCATTCTTATTCACCTCCGTGCATAGTGTCCTGTGCAACATGAAAGAAAAACGGATTTCAAGATCGTTAGTTTCCGATGAAAGTTGAACAATGGAAAGGCGAATATGACAGACGGCGAATGACAGTGCAGTCTTTTCAGGGATACAGGCCAACTAGCTGATTGACGATGAAATGCGTCTCAGTTGGTCAGATGCCGAATTTCGGCTCGAATCGCTCCAAGAGGCGGCTGAGCGGCATCTACCGGATTACGCTGCGCTTCGCACGCCAGGCAAAGTCAAACATCGGTTTGGGCATGGCCGTCCAAAGACGCCACCAGCGCCAACGGTTGCGAAAGCGAGTCGTCCCGCTGCATTCTGCTAGCGTGGCACGCGCTAACTCAAGGTTTCCGGCTTTGGCGCATTCGAATGCCGTAAGGATTTGGTACATGTAGACATATTCGCGCAAATCATCCACTTGATCGGCGGCGACAAGTCCTTGCGCCAGTGCATCGGCCGCGGTCTGGGCCATGACGAGATTGTCATTGCAGTGATTCTGCTGCATGGCGCGATTTGATGCGGCTTGATCGTAGATCGCTAGACTTCTGTTGCAATACGCGATTGGATAGCGCAGGGCAATGCGGAGCCACATATCCAGGTCTTCGCCCAGCCGAATCCCAACGGGAAAGCCGCCGACTTGCGCAAAAACCTGCTTGGGCACTGCCACTGCCGACGACCAGATGAGGGCGTCATCAAAGGCCGCCCGATAGTAGTTGTCGATAATGCCGCTCCAGGGCGCAGGCGGCACCTGACTTAACTTGAGCTGGGCAATGCCCCCATTCGGCAGGTGACGTTCGTAAGCCGTTGCATAGAGTCCAGCTTCGGGAAAACGCTCACGTAGGTCCCAGATCGCCTCCAGAAAGCCCGGCTTCCACTCATCATCGGCATCCAGAAAGGCGATGAGTTCACTTTGGGACTCTTCGATCGCGCGGTTGCGTGCTGCTGAAACGCCGGCATTAGCCTGGCGGATTAGCCGCACGCGCGGGTCATCAATTTGTGCAACGATTTCGGCGCCGCCGTCAGTCGAGCCGTCATCGACGACGAGAATTTCGAACTGCTGAAACGTCTGGTCGAAAACAGATTGAAGCGTTCGCGCAATTTCACTGCACTTGTTGTAGAGCGGAATCGCCACCGAGATAACTGCCGGCTGAGCCGCCGTTGCCCGCGCCGCCGATTCTGCTGTCAAGCGTGAATCAATTGGCATTTTCCACCCAGAATTCAGGCTTCTGCGCCTTGCGCTGGGCGCTGTAGATCTGGGCCATGGTGATAAAATCCTGCACCATGAAGCCGGGATGAGCCGCGTGAATCTTGCCAAATTCTGTGTAGACGCGGCGTTTTTCCGCTGCCGAAAGCGGCGCATTGCGAATTGCCTGCAATTTCAAGAAAAAATGATGCCAGGTCTTGAAGTAGATGCCGCTCTTTTTGTTTGGATCAAACCATTGCGCGCGGCTGCGAAAGTCGGGATTGGCTACAACAGAGGCTTTTTCATGGAAGCGCCGATAAAAGAGCGTCTCCGGCACCTCAAAGAACTTGCCGGCCAGCAGAAGCTGCCAGAGCAGCACTTCGTCCGAGCCGACAAAATTGCCGATCAGATCCGTCTGACGCAACACGTCCGTGCGCATCAAGCCAAAGATTGGGTGGCAGAGACCAGGCAGGAAGCCCTGAATCCGTTCCGCCGCGTCATCTTGACGCAAGTCCATCTGATCGTCGTGGGCGCGGATAATTTCGCCCTCCTCGTCGATGATAACAGATTTGGGGTAGGCGATTGTCACGTCCGGCTCGCGATCCAATACCGCGACGCACTCTTCCAGGTAGGTTGGCCCGATCAGATCGTCATGGCCGTGCCAGCGGAAGTATTCGCCTCTTGCCAGTTCAAAAACGCGATTGTAGTTCCAGGTGGCGCCGCGGTTCGTTTCACTGGTGTAGACGCGAATGCGCGCGTCACGCGCGGCATATTCCTGACATAGAGAAACCGTTTCGTCAGTTGAGCCGTTATCAGAGATGACAATCTCGAAATCGGTATAGGTTTGGGCGCGGATTGAATCCAGCGCTTCGGCCATAAAGTCGACGCCGTTGTAGACCGGCATACCGATTGTCACCTTGGGTTGTTCTGATTTCATAAATCTACTGCCTCTTCCCCGGGGCAAACGAGCCTGCGTGGCTGATTAGAAGGTGTCTAGCTTCTAAATCGAAAGTAAGCTTAAAATCCTTCGACAACTGACTTGGCTGGGCCGCAACACGTCATGCTTGCCCTCAAGATCCGTTGTTGTACGATGCCTGGCTCGGGCTACGCAATAAGGATGCATTGATTGGCAATTTCTCTACGAACTTGCCACGTTTGGCGGGCGCTGTTCAGGTCGATGTACTCCGGTTTGCTTGAAGGTCGCTTTTTGCCCGCGCGCGTAATTGCCGCGCGGCAGGCGTTGGCTTGATAATTGAAGTGGATGTAGCTGTAGGAAGGAACGCACGACCATCCACGATATATGAGAAGATAATCCGCACAATTCGCTCCCAGATGTCTGTTGCTATCGATGAGGGTAAGGGCTTTATGCAGTCTATCAAACGAATTCAACCATCCTTGGTGGTCAGCCTTCTGTTGCTGGTCACATTCTTGCTCTACCCGACGGGTGATGCAACGGCCGGGATCTATGACGCTGATCAGGAAACGGCCTATCGAGAATTCTGGGTGCCCCATACGGCGGCCAATTTTAGCGGCGGCTTTCAGCCGGATCCCAATGATCCCGCCTATGCCGCGGCCGGATGTTTGCCGATCTATGACTATGGCTGGTTTGTAGAACCATGGCCGGTCATTACGCAAGGGGGCGAACGGTGCGCTAAGACGGTTGAGTTTTCGATCCCCGATTCGTTACAGGGGGCGCAGCGCGCAGAAATCTACCTCGATCTCTGGCGCAATCATGCAGCGCCGCAGGTTAGTTTTGAGCTGAATGACGGCGTCAAGCGCACGCCGGATCTGGGCGATGACTGGAGTCGCAACGGCTGGGTCGGCGAGATCCCGCTCAGTGAGTTGCGCCAGGGCACAAATACGATGCGCGTGACGTCGGCCGGCAATGGCTTGCACATACACGACATTGCAATTCGCGTTTACTACGATGCTGCAGCCATCTCGGCCCCGGCCGGTACGCTCAAGTCGGTGAGCGCAGGCGGCGCTACCTTTCAACCGCCCACTAATGGTGGCGTCTTGGACGTCAATAGCAACCAGGTGACCTTGACCGCGTCCGTTACCTCCGCCAACGTCAAGTTCGTCGAATTTCACGCCTATTATGAAGGCTATGATGAAGACAATAATCGTCTCTTGCGCGATTGGCACAATCGAGGACGACACGATTGGCACCCAGGCGGTCGTGAGCCCAAGGCAACCGGCGGCACAATCGATCATATTGGCACGGTTGCCGTGGGCGGGCCCGGTGACTATTCGATTACGTGGAACATGGCCCATATTCACAATCAGGCGGGCGTCAAGTTTAAGATTCGCCTCGTCAGCGCAGCTCCAGGCAATGACAGTGCGTATGTTGTGCGGGACGCGGCCGGCGGCGTTTCGGGCGACTTCACGCTCAAACGCAATCGCGCGGTAATGACCTTTTACAATCCCTTCTTTTTTGACAATGTGCTTTGTCACCGAGATCTAAACGACCGCCAGGATTGCCGCTACGACGAGATTTGGACGACGATTCTCGATATTCCCGTAGACGTTACGCAATTCGGTCAGGCTTACTTCCTGGGCGCCTATTGGGACAATCCTTTTGTGAAAATCAATGCCGGCAGCGAGTTTGCCGGGTCTGCCGGCCTGGACTGGTGGGAGCTTGGCGTACAGCCGCGCCCGATTGGGGAGTTCCGTACGGGCGCCAACACGATTCAGTACCGCTATAATTCCGGTGCGAACTATTTTGGTCAATTCGTCGAAAAACCCGGCCCGTTTGCCGTGCTGGCCCAGACGTCCGCAAGCGGTGACGGCGCAGCGCCCCAGATCTTCGACCGCAGTCCCTTCCCAGGGCAGGGGGGGGTGGCGGTGGACAGCACCATTCGCATCGTGCTGTCGGAGATTCGTAATCAAATCGGCCACGGCATCGATCTGACCAGCATCAAGCTGACCGTAAATGGCGAGGTTGTCACGCCGCAGATCAGCGGCTTTGCCAACGAATATACGCTGCGCTATGAGCCCGCCCAGCCCTTCGACCCGAACAGCACGGTGACAGTCACGTTGGAAGCGTGCGATATTGCCGGCAACTGTTTGGAAGACATTTCCTATCAGTTTTTTACGCAGGACAATGATTCGCCGCTGAACGCCCTTTCCGACGACTTCAATGCGTGCACGGTAGACGAGACGCGTTGGCGCTGGGTTGACCCATTGGCCGGCACGAACGCTGCCTCCAGCTATGACATCACGGGCACGCATGTTGTGATTGATGTGCCCGGCGGTATCGGGCACGACCTATGGGTTGGGGCCAATCATGCCCCGCGCCTGCTGCAAACGGTCAACAATGTGGCCAACTTTGAGGTGCTGGCAAAGTTTGATTCCGTCCTGGATGCGGCGACTCAGATGCAGGGCCTAATCTTCCAGCAGGATGACGATACCCTGTTGCGGATTGATTTTGAGGTACGTGCGGGCGCCACGCCCGGCATCTATCTCTTCGCTGCGGCATTGGACGGCGCCACCGCTCAAGAAAAACGGACAGCATTGGTTGCCGCGGGCAACTATGAGGGGGCGCTCACGCTGCGCGTGCGGCGCGCCAACACGGTGAGTTGGCAGATTGCCTACCGTCTCGGTGAAGGAAATTGGATCGAGCTATCGCCCTTCACCCATAGCATCAATATCAACTCCGCCGGCGTCTTTGCCGGCAACGCCGGCAGCAATCCGGCCTTTACGGCGCAAATCGACTATTTCGTCAATGGAGCTGATTCGCTTGGAATGAATGATCCCATCATTCTCAGTGCAGATCATCCTGCTGTCACGGTCTCGCCCGCGGATGCGGGGACGGTCGCTGGCTCGCCTGACTGCGGCTCGCCGCTGGCGCTGACGGCGACACCCAGCGCTGGGTGGCGTTTCGACCGCTGGGAGATCGCTGGGCCCGGCAGCGAGGTGAGTACCGATAATCCGTTGGTGCGCGCCTTCGCCGCTGCGCAGACTGCAACAGCAGTTTTTGAACGAGACGGCTTCGTCCTTGACGTGGACGTGATTAACCAGGGTTCCGGTGCAGGCGGCACCGTAACTTTTGACCCTGACCGGAGCGTATACGCTCCAGGCGAGACGGTTGCGCTCACGGCGGTCACGCCTCTGGGCTGGACCTTCGACGGTTGGGGCGGTGACCTCTCGGGCAACGAGCCCTTAAAGACGCTGTCGATGTCCGACAATGTCGACGCGACCGCCACCTTCTCGCAGGACCGCTATGCGCTGACCGTGGACGTGATGGGTAGCGGCAACGGACTGGTAACGCTTGACGGTCTTCCCATTGGGACGCCGCCTGCAGTCTATGATGACTTGCTTTATGGCGATGAGGTAACGTTGCGGGCAACGGCCGCACTGGATGGCTCGCGCTTTGCCGGCTGGAGCGGCAACCTGCCTCCCGACGCCGACCCTGCTGCAGAGACGCTGACGCTCATGCTGACGGGGGACACCGGAGTGGCGGCCACCTTCGTCGCGGATTCAGCCTACGTTCTGTTGCGGATCGTTGAGCCCCGGGAAGAAGCTGGAATTATCGAAGCTGCGCCCGATCGTGCGGAATTTGCGGTCGGCGAAACTGTTCAACTGACGGCCGTGCCGGCTGATGGCTGGCTCTTCCTTGGTTGGGGAGGCTCTTTGAGTGGCAATACGAACCCACTGCCGGTAACGATTACGGCTGACACTCAGGCCATTGCTCGCTTTGTGGCAGCGCCAAACGGCAATCGGCTCTACCTGCCAATTGTGGAACGCGAATAGAACGCGTATACAATAGGCTCCAGTCCAATCTGAGCGGGCGCGTAAAATCGTGTCCGCTCGCCCTTTGTTCGGCACTATTTCCGCGGCTCCGTTGCGCATTCCGCGGCTCCGTTGCGCAGTCGACGCTTGCTATTGATTTGAGGAGATGAAGGCATGACACGCGAAAGACCCCTGCGCACCAAGCGCCGCTTGATGCCGTGGCTGAGTGTGGCCACATTGTTGCTCGCTACGCTTTTACCTGGGGGAGCAAATGCTGCGTCCATTCTTGCCCTGCAAGATCCGCCTACCCCCATGCCGCCCCTAACGGAAAGTACGGCCAGGCCATTGTTGGAAAATGGTGTGCCCGTCGATGTGCGCCTGGTCGACCCGGACCCAGTCGTTCTGAGTGCGGACGAAGTGGACGCACCCGCCATCACCGTGTGGCACGGCGATGGGGATACCTTTGGGCAAAACGGCCGGCCCAATCCGGTCGTTAATATCGTTGGCAACGTACAGCCGGCGAATGATATTACCCTGTTGCGTTATCGACTCAACGGTGGCGCCTTTACCGCTCTGAGCGTTGGGCCGGATCCGGGCGCGCCTGACGAAGGCGGCCCCCGCCGCGTCTACGACCCGGGTGACTTCAACATCGAGATTCCGTGGACGGCTCTGAACAGCGGCGACAATACCATCCTCATCAACGCCCAGCAGGGTGACGGGTCGAGCAGCGATAAGACAGTGACCTTTACCGTGGTCAAGGATGTCAATTGGTCGTTGCCTACCGTGATCAACTGGGGCGAATCGGCCAACGTCAACGATTCGGCCCAGGTCGTCGACGGCCACTGGGAAATCGTGAACAACCCCGCCATTGGTCCCAGCGTCCGCTCCATTCAGTACGGTTATGATCGCCTGGTTGCGCTGGGCGGTCTGGTCTGGACCGACTATGAGGTGACCGTGCCCGTGGTCGTCAATGCCATCAGCATTGATGGCCCGGCCTATAGCACGCCCAGCAATGGTCCCGGCGTCGGCCTGATTCTGCGCTGGCCCGGCCACTATCAAGTTGCTACCGAGGATCCCTTTACGGGGTGGACTGATTTGGGCGCATTGGGCTGGTTTCACTACGGAACCTTAGGGACTGGCGTTAGCACGGCCATGGAGTTGATCACTACCACCGGCGGTTTTAACATCGCGCAATCGACTGCCAAGACGCTTGGCACCGATGCACCCCATTATCTCAAGCTCCAGGTGCAAACTTCCGGGGATAAGCCCACCTATCGCATGAAAGCCTGGCCCCTTGCCCAGCCCGAGCCGGCCGGGTGGGACCTGAGTTACGAACTGCCGGCTGATATTCCGGCTGCCGGTTCGATCCTGCTCGTGGCCCACCATGTGGACGCCAACTTTGGCCAGGTGCAGGTGACGCCGCTCAACTATACGGCCAACGTGACGATAAACAATGCGCCGAACGGATCTGCATCAGTCGCACCGCAACAGGCGAGTTATCAGTTTTACGACTCTGTGACAGCGTCTGCAACTGCCAGCCCCGGCTACATCTTCACCAACTGGACAGGTACGGTAACCGATGCCGACGGCAACGCGACCCCTGTTGCGTCAACACAGAACCCGTATACCTTCAACGTCTTGGGCGACACGGTACTGACGCCCAACTTTATGGAAGCGGCCTACACCATTGACGTCACGACGATCGGCGAAGGCGATGTGAATCGCAATCCGCCGGGGCCGGCCTACTCTGAAGGCGAAATCGTTACCCTGACTGCCCAACCCGACGCCGGCTGGCTTTTTGATCGCTGGGAAGGATCTGCGAGTGGCAGCAACCCGACCACGACCGTTGCCGTAGACGGCAATGAGGCGGTCACTGCCTACTTCGCGCCTGAGTACTATACCCTCACGAAGTCGGCGGTCGATGAATCCGGGAACTCAGCTGCCGGAGCCGGCTCGATCAATGCTGCTCCGCCCGCCTCGCAAAACGGGTACATCTACGGCGAACAGGTCACCCTTCAGGCGATTCCGGCCACCGGCTGGGAATTCGTGCGCTGGGAAGGCGACGCCAGTGGCTTGAACGCCGCTACGTCCATCCAGATTCAGGGCAACGCCACTGTGCGTGCCGTCTTTGCCCGCCAGAGCGTGACGTTGTCGACGAATACCCAAGGCGAGGGGCGGGTCACGCTTTCACCTAATGGTCCCTATCGCTACGGTGATACAGTGACCATCGCGGCATTGGCCGATGGCGGCTGGCTCTTCACTGGTTGGCAGGGGGATGTCCCCAACGGCGACCGCCTGTCACCGCAGGTGACGCTGACCCTGGCCGGTGATGCAGCCGTCACCGCTGTCTTTGAAGAACTTTCTCAGCAACTCTTCTTACCGGTGATTCGTAATTAATGCGCAACCCGTACGCCTTCATACGCAGACTTGGCGTTGTTATTGTTGCACTGCTGGTGGCACTGGCCATGTTGTGGGCAGTGCCCGGCTCGGCCCGGGCCGAGCCGGGCACGCCAGGCAATATGCTTCCTGGCGTTCTCGATGTGACGACGAACCTGACGCTTGCTACGGTGGGTAACGGCCAAATCGAGGCCGTACCCGTCAAGACAAGCTACGCCTATGGCGAGCAAGTTCAACTCGCGGCTCAGTCCCAGCCTGGCTGGTCTTTTCTGCGTTGGGAGAGTGAGTTGCAGCCCGCACTACCCTGGTGGAATAATCAGTGGGATTATCGGGTTCTGGTGCGCGTCGGCGCTAACGGCGTCGCACGTACAAATCAGCCGGTACTCCTTGATCTAAACTTCACCCAACTCCTGGCGGAAATTGACCAGCCAGACACGTTCGATGCGACGTCTATACGTGTTGTGGAGATCGACGGCGATGGCCAAGTTCTCAACGAGAATGTTCCCTTCCAGTTTGAGCCGTGGGGTGGCTACGATCCGGCTGCGTACGCTGCCGGCCAGTTAGTCATCGGCCTCTCCGGCAGCACCAGCAGCAGCCAGACCCGACTCTTCCACATTTACTTCGGCCCGGCGGGACCTGCCTATCCGCCGGCAAGCTTCGCCCCGTGGGTGCAGCTGACGGCCGAAGGCGTCATCGATGAGGGACTCGATGCCTATCAGATCGACACGCTGGCGGGCAGCTACTTCTACCAAAAGGCGGCTGGAGGCATCTCCAGCCTGATCGACGCCGATGGCAGCGATTGGGTTCAGTACAGCACGGCGCCAGGCGGCAGCGGCGAGTTTCGCGGCATCCCCAATGCCGTGCGTCCGCTCGATGGCGGTCACTTGCACCCTGGCAAAGTGACCGCTCAGAGCCGGGTTGTCGCAAGCGGCCCCGTGCGTACCATCATTCAGTCTGATGTGATCGACCCTGACTCGCAGGAGCTCCTCTGGGCCATGGAATGGCGCTTTTACCCCAATCACGTCGAAGTGACGATGCGGGCGAATACGGCCAATTTCTGGTTTCTCTATGAGGGGACGCCCGGCGGCGCTATCGGGCCCGAGGATATGTTGACCCTGGCCGACGGCACGACTCTCCCCCTTACCGACTCGTGGAACGGCGATTTAGCCGGGCCGGACTGGGCATTCTTCAGCGACGCCAACGCAGCACGTTCACTCTTTCTCTACGATCGTAGCGGCGAAGAGGTGGCTCACTCCTATCGACCGTTTCTCGACAGCGGTTCCAGCGATATCTTGATGACGGTCTTTGGCTTTGGTCGCCCGTTGAGCCAACTGGCGCCGGCTTTTTCCGTCTCGCCGGCCTATTTTACGCTGGGGCTGGCGGATGAGACCGCCTATGCAGCCATTGACGGCATCATCCGTGCGGTCAGCACCGGCTTTTCCATCGCCTTTGATACGCCCGAGTATCGCCTGCCGCGCGCGGAGACGCTGCCGGCGGACAACCCACTCGATCTGCAGATGACGGCCAATCGGACCGTCACCGCTTACTTTGCTGAGGGCGTTTACGAGCTTGAGCTTAGCACGCGTGGCGACGGCATGGGCGTTGTTACCGCCGATCCGGCTCAGGGCTCTTACCTCTTTGGCACGGTGGTTAACCTTAGCGCCACGGCCGAGCCAGGCTCCAGATTTGCGGGCTGGAGTGGCAATCTTGCCGGTACAGAAAATCCAATCGAGTTGAGCATGACGGCAGATACGACAGTCGAGGCGACCTTTTCGCTTACCATCTATGCGCTCACTGTTGCAGCCGAGGGCGGCACGGTGGCCATCGTGCCGCAACGCAGCGGCTATACCTATGGCGATATCGTGACACTGACCCCCACACCAGACGAAGACTATACCTTTGTTGAGTGGCAGGGCGATGCCCAGGGCAACCAGGTCCCGCTGCAAATTACGATGACAGAAGATGTACACATTGATGCCGTCTTTAAGCCGCTCCATCGACTGACGACCTCCGTCGAGGCTGGTCAGCAGGGGCTTGTTCTAGTGGAGCCCAAGAAACCAGTCTATATAGATGGCGAAAATGTGCGCCTGTCGGCGTTGCCGGCCTCCGGTTGGCGCTTTGTCGGCTGGACCGGCGATCTCGCCGGCCAAGAGAATCCGGCTGTCGTGACCATGGAGGCTGACAAAGATATTGGGGCTCAATTTGGTCGTGCAGCAACGCTGCAGGTCGATGCGGTCGGTGACGGCACAATTTCAGCGAGCCCGTCCGCTCAACCTGATGGCTACGTAGTCGGTGAAACAGTGACATTGACTGCTCTGCCGGCCGTGGGCTGGTCTTTTGATGGTTGGTTGGGTGATCTTTCCAGCGCTGAGAATCCTCTGACAATTGCTCTGGCGCGTGAGACGACAGTCCATGCGCGCTTTAGCGAACTTCGAACCACTAGCTTCCTGCCCATCGTCGTCCGGTAAGCGGGGCGGGACGTGAGATGTCTTCCCCTCGCTTCTGGTAGCGTCTCAATCGCGTCAATTCTCGAAGGATCCCCGCCTGCTTGACGATATACTTCTCAGATCAAATGCACCGGCGCGTACGCGCCGGTCTACCCATGCCCCCGATGGGAACACTCAGTGTCTGCCTCGAGATGGAGCGCAGCTTGATTCAGAAAAGGCCGTCATGACCCATTCCACTTTGCACCCGATCCTTTCCCGCCGTCATTGCCCTGTCCGTGGGGTGCTGTTCCTTGTTACAGCGCTCCTTTTAAGCCTGGCGACCCCAGCATCCCTTCAGGCGCAGAGCGATGATCCGCCGACGCGTCAGGATGTCATCACTCTGCTCAACGAGGCCATGGCACAGGCCGAAGCGGGTGATTCCGCCGACGCGTTGGCAACGCTGGCAGTAGCAGCTAGCGCAGCCGTTGACCTGGAGGAGGCTGAGTTGACCGCCCGCGCCCAGGACGAGATTGGTGACATTCATCGCAGCGCACAGGATCATGCCGAGGCGGCACAGGCCTATGAACTGGCGGCTGCAGCGTGGCAGGAAGCCGATGATGTCCGGGCCGCGCTTCACCGCTTATGCGCGGTCCGCAGCTAGTCATGTGGAGAGTGATTCCCTGGACGAGGCCGTTGCCGTCTATGACAGCGCCATTGAATTGGCCCTGGCTACTGAGGATGCGGCCACCGCTGCTTCGCTTACTCAACGTCAGGGTGATCTCTTTGTCGAACTCGAGGACTATCCAACCGCCGAGGAGCGCTACCAAGCTGCCCTCGCGCTGCTGGCCGAGAGCGACCTGGCCGATCGGGCTGAGCTGTTGCAGAAGCTGGCTGCGATTTACGTAGAGGTGGACGAGCCGGCCAAAGCTATTGAGAGCTATCTCGCGGCTGCTGAATTGTGGGATGAACTGAAGGCGCCTCAATTTGGCTACCAGGCCTCTACCCAAGCCGCACGCTTGCAGGAGGATCTTGGTAACAACGAGGCTGCACAAGCAATTTATCGCGACCTTCTGGATGCCATCGACAGTGACGAAGAACCGGATCGGGCGGCGACGCTGTGGGCAGCCATCGGTCGCACAGCCCGCGCCCAGGAGGATTTTGCTGGATCGAATGAGGCATATGGCGAGGCGGTTGCGCTCTGGCAGGCAACAGATGCAGCCGAAAAGGTCGCTGAGGCGCTGGCGTTTATGGGGCTGAATCATGCCGATTTGGATGATTCGGACGCCGCTCTTGCCGCCTATGCGGAAGCCGTGGCGCTGGCCGTAGATGCCGGCAATGATGATTACGCGGCTGCAGTAACGCTGGCCGCGGCCGATTTGCAGCGCGAGTTGGGCGATGTTGGTGCAGCGTTGACCGCTTATGATCAGGCGCTTGCCTTTGCGCAGGCGGGGGATGCGTCGCAGCGTGAGGTCGAGATACTCGCCAAGCTGGCGCAATTTGCCCGCGAGCGTGGCGAGTATGCTGCCTCAAACGAGGCCTATGAGAGCGCTATTGCTCTTTGGCGCGAAAATGACAATTTACGCGCGGCCGCTGAAGGACTCGCCTTTATGGGGCTGAATTATGCCGATGCCGGTGATGCGGCCCGCGCCGGCGAGTATTACGCTGAAGCCATCGCGCTGGCGGAAGAAGCGGGCGACACGGCCTATGCCAGTGCCGTGGCCATCGCGGCCGGCGATTTGCAGCGCGACCAGGAAGCCTATGCCGAAGCCGTCACAGCCTACGAAGAAGCCTTGCGTCTGGCACGCGCGGCGGATGACAATGCACGGGAAATCCAGGCTCTGGTCGCGCTTGCTGAAGCCACGCGTAACCGAGGCGACTATACGGCGTCGATTGCCGCCTACGAAGAAGCCGTAGCGCTCTGGCAGGCTGCCGGCGATCCAGCCGGAGCCGCACAGGGATTGGCCTATATTGGCCTCAATTATGATTCGCTGGGTCAGGCCCAAACGGCTCTGGAATACTATGTTGAAGCAGTTGACCTGGCCAAAGAGGCTGAGGATCTTGATTATGCCGTGGCCGTGTTGTTAGAAGCCGGCAAGTTGGCGGATGCGCGCGGCGGTGGACGGCAGGCACTGGATCTCTATGAAGAAGCCCGTGTCCTCGCTCAGGAATCTGGCAGCGCCACGCGCGAGGCTGATGTTTTGGCTCGGATTGCGGAGGCTGCCCGTCAAAACCAGGACTTTGCCACCTCCACCCAGGCTTTTCAAGACGCAATTGCGCTCTGGCAAGAGACAGACCAGGCCGAGCGCGTCGCGCCTGCGCTGGCTGCCATCGGTCAGAACTATGCCGAGCAGGATTCCACAGAGCAGGCGCTTTCTTATTACCGCCAGGCTGTCCAGGCTGCTCAGCAAGCGGGCGACTCGGCCTATGCAGCGACCGTGCTGGACGGCATCGCCCGCTATCTCGATATCATCGGTCAGCCGGGCGAGGCTCAGGCTGCCTTTGCCGAAGCGGCTACCCAGTGGCGCCCTACGGACGCGGCGAAAGCCGTTACCTCTCTGCTCAGTGCAGGACAGATTTCCCAGCGCGTGGAAGACTATGCGTCCGCTGGCGACTACGCGGCCCAGGCCCAGGAGATTGCAGAAAGCAGCCGCAGTGCCGAAGCGCGTGTCAAGAGTTACATTGCGGTTGGCGATGCCGGTTGGCTCCAGGGCGCCCAGGACATCGGCTGGACAAACTACGAGCAGGCGCTGGGCATCGCTCAGCAGAGCAACGATCGCGATCTGATCGCCACGACGCTGGATAAGCTGGCCAGCGCACACTACACGCTGCGCCATTATGAAGAAGCATTGGAGACCTATGCCGAGTTGTTGGACGTAGCTGTCGCCGCCGGCGACACGGAGTTGGAAACCTACGTGCGCCAGCGCATGTGGCAGAGCTATCTGGCCACGCGCCAGTTTGGCGCGGCCGAGGCCATTGCCAATCGGGATAACGGCATTGACTCGCCCGCCAATGGCGCCAGCATTGCCGGTGTCGTTGCCGTCAAGGGGCTGGCCAACGGTGACGACTTTGATAAGTGGCAACTTGATCTGCTCGTCAATGGCGAAGAAGACGACGCAACGTTCCTTGATTGGAGCGGTTCCCTGCCTTGGTGGACAAGCGGTCGCGTCTGGGGCACGCTCACCGAATTGGATACGACCGACTATCCCAACGGCAGCCATAAGCTGCGGTTGCGCATTGTACGCCCTGGCGGCAACTACGACGAACATTTCGCTGATATTGTCATCAGCAATTGACCCATTCAACTGCAACCTGACTGCGAGTATTGTTATTTATGAGTGACGCATTGCATTGTACCGTCTGTGGCGGCAACGAAGTTGCTGTCTTCGCCGAATTGCCCGGCGTGCCCGTCCTCTGCAACATCCTCTGGCCCACGGAGGAAGAGGCGAAGGCCGTGCACCGGGTGACTATTCGGCTGGCTTTCTGCGCCACCTGCGGTCATATTTATAATCCCGATTTTGACCTGTCGTTGATGGATTATAGCCAGGCCTACGAAAATTCACTTCACTTTTCGCCCCGTTTCCAGCAATATGCCGAGGAGCTGGCCCAGGACTTGGTTAGGCGTCATGACCTGCATGGCAAGGAGATCATCGAGATCGGCAGCGGCAAGGGCGATTTCTTGGAGATGCTGTGCGAGCTGGGCGACAACCGCGGCATTGGCTTTGACCCGAGCTATGTCGCCGGCGAGACCGCACGCTCCAAATCCGCGCAGATCGAGTTTGTGGAGGACTTCTACTCGGAAGCGTACACCGACCGCAGCGCGGACTTCATCTGCTGCCGTCATACGCTTGAGCATATCGAAGATCCCATCGCCTTCATGCAGATGGTGCGCCGGACGATTGGCGAGCGGGACACGACTGTCTTTTTCGAAGTCCCCAACGGTCTTTTTACGCTGCAGGACATGGCGATCTGGGACATCATTTATGAGCACTGCTCCTATTTCACCCGTTATTCTCTGGCCTATCTCTTTGAGTCGTGCGGCTTTGAGGTGAGGGACGTGCGTCCGACTTTTGGCGGTCAGTACTTGTGTATCGAGGCTCGCCCCAAGGATGACAACACGATTGTCACCGCTGAGACTTGGAACCGTCCCACCGAGATTGCCGGCGACGTGGCTGAGTTTACCGCTCGCTACGCGGCCAAGGCGACAGCAGACCAGGCCTTACTCACACAGATGGCGAACGATGGGCAGCGGGTCGTCATCTGGGGCTCCGGCTCCAAAGGCATCACTTTTCTCAACATGCTGCCTGCTGCAGAGTCGATTGACTACGCGGTCGATATCAACCCACGCAAGCAAGGCATGCACATTACCGGCACGGGCCAGCGCATCGTGGGCCCAGAGTTTTTGGCTGAGTACAGTCCTGATGCGGTCATCGTCATGAACCCGCTCTACATCGATGAGATCCGCCAGACGCTAGGCGAGATCGGCGTTGAACCGGCCATGCATCGCGCCTAGGCTGCTCGATTGGATCGATAAAATTGCCATCAAGATTGAACGCTGATTAGACGGGCTGAGCGAATCTGCACAGATAATAGCAACAAGAATCAGTGTCAATCCGCTCAAGCCCGGTACATCCGCGTTCTATCTGGCAGCTGACGCTATTAAGACCCTAGTACAGGGCGGCTTAAGTTAGCCGATAGTTCATTGTACTCAAACCCCGTTTACGGGGTGCTGTTCCATAGCCCCGTGGCTTTAGCCCGGGGCGGGGGTCGGGCATCCCGAACAGTCAGGTCACCGGACGCCGCCCCGGGCTAAAGCCACGGGGCTACAGAGCAACGCCCGCTCAAGCGGGCTAGTACACGATGGCGCAACTGTGTCTATGGATTGGCAGGTCCGGCTACCCGCCGGACAAGGTCGCTAACCTCTGGATCTGTCCGGAAATTGAAGCTTTCGCGGGTAGCGTACTCTGCCCAACCACCGGATTACTTACGCCGCAACAGACTATATTTGCGCACTCTTATTTGGATGGGCCAGTGGCCTGCTTTTTCACGAAGGATGGAGTTCTATGAGCATTAAATTTGGTACCGATGGCTGGCGCGCCGTCATCAGTGATGAATTTACCTTTGCCAACGTGCGTTGCGTGGCCCAGGCAGTTGCCGACCAGGCCAATGCCGATTGGGAAGCGTCGAACCAGGGCGGCGACCGACCGACCTTTGTGATCGGTTACGACACTCGCTTCCTCTCCGACCGCTATGCGGACGCGGTGGCGGAAGTGCTGGCCGGGAATGAGATTGACGTCTGGTTGGCCCAGTCTGACGCGCCGACACCGCTGGTCAGCTATGCCATCGTCGACAAGCAGGCTGACGGTGGCGTCATGATCACAGCCAGCCACAACCCGCCGCGCTACAATGGCATCAAGCTGAAGTCAGCCCACGGCGGCTCGGCCACAGAATCCCATGTGCGGAAGGTCGAGGCCCGGGCCGTCAGTGAAAGCGCGCCTGCGCCGCGACGGATGGCGCTCAATGAGGCTGTCGAGCGCGGTCGCGTGCGACGCTTCGATCCATTGCCCGCGTATCAAGCTCATCTCAAAACGCTCGTCAATTTTGACGTCATCCGTCGCGCCCATCTGCATGTGGCGGTTGACGCAATGTACGGCGCCGGCCGCGTCTACCTCAAGCGCTTGCTCGAGGATGCCGGCTGTCGTGTCACTGAATTGCGGGGCGAGATGAATCCGGGCTTCAATGGCATCTATCCTGAGCCGATTGAGCGCCATCTCCAGCCGCTCATGCTGGAGGTAACGACGGGCCACTTCCACGTGGGGCTGGCCACGGATGGCGATGCCGACCGGATCGGCGCGGTCGATCCCAGCGGTCGCTTTATCGATCCCCATTGCATTATGGCCCTCCTGCTCGAGCATCTGGTTCAGGATCGGGGACTTTTTGGCAGCGTGGTCAAAACCGTCAGCACAACCCAGATGCTCAATCGCCTGGCGGAACGCTATGATCTGCCCATTCACGAGACGCCGGTCGGCTTCAACCACATCAGCGACCTGATGCTGGCCGAGCCGGTGTTGATCGGCGGCGAAGAGAGCGGCGGTATCTCCATGCTGGGGCACATCCCCGAGGGAGACGGCATCCTGATGGGCATGCTGCTGGTCGAGATGATCGCCAGTCGCGGCAAGACACTGGCCACGATGCTCGATGAACTGATGGCCGCACCGGACGTCGGGCCTTTCCGCTACGCCCGCAATGACCAGGCCGTGGCGCCCTTCAGCAAGGCCGAACTGGTCGGCAATCTCATGGGCGCACTGCCGGCTGAGCTCGCGAATGTGACGCTGGACTACGCCAGCGATCGTGATGGCGTCAAGTATGTCCTGGTCGACAGCAGCTGGCTCCTGATCCGCCCCAGCGGCACCGAGCCTGTGCTGCGCGTCTATGCTGAAGCGCGTACCGAAGAGCAGGTGCAGGCGCTCCTCGCATTGGGCGGCGAGCTGGCCAATGCCCAGATCACGCGCATGAATGAGGGTCGCGCAGTCTCCGCCGATTGACTGAGACGAATAAACGAGAATAGCAAAGGGGCCAATGGCAGATCTGCCGTTGGCCCCTTTGCTATTCTGGAACGCTCCCCTGAGGCTTGGTGCTTACCTGAGCCTCAGGGGAGCGATGTCAGGTAGTTGCCCCCACTCTGAAATCCGGCCGAGCCCAGACTATTCAACCTTCTCCAGGACAAAATCATCGAAGAAAAGCGTATCACCTGGGCGGGCGCTGACCAGCCAGATACGCAGACGGGTGTCAGTCGCCGAGCCGGCGAAGCCTGTTGCCGTGAATTCCAGCTCATAGCGCTGCCAATCGCTTGTTAACGCAATATTCGCGCTGAGCCCATAATTGGTATAGGGGGCGTTATCTTTCTGCACGTAAGCTTGCACCACCCGGTTGGCACTCGAACGGGCGGAGAAGGCCAGGCGATAGCGCGCACCGGCTTCCAGCCGAGCGCCCCGCTGATAGAGCTGTACGTTGCTGCCGGACTGGTTGATAACGACTGCTGCGGATTGGATGCACTGGGCAGGATCAATGTCCGTGATATCGAGCCGCCCGGAGCCATTGGTGTAGAAGAGCCAGTCGCTGGAGCCATCCTCAAAGCCGGGATTACGTAACAAATTCGTGGGCGCAACGTCACAGGCTGTGCCGCCGCCATCAGGCGTAGGCGTTGGCGCAGGCGGTGACGCATCGCCGGGGTTGACGGTGATGATCACTGTGTCGCGTCTGGTTGCGCCCCCGTCATCAGTGACGATGAGATCGACGGTGTGGACGCCCACAGGGAAGTCACCGCTGCTCTCCATCTGGTCGGCGATGGCGACGCCGGTGTCGCTGCGCCAACGGTATTGGACAATTTCGCCGTCGGGGTCAGAGCTGCCTGCGCCGGACAGGGCGACGATTTCACTACCGCTGCCGTCGCTGTCCGTCACGGTCACATCAGGGCCGGCGTCGGCAATGGGGCGCTGGTTGGGACCGTCCGGCGTGGCGGTGGGGTCGGGCGGTGGCGGTTGCGAATCCCCGTCGATTCCCGCCGCAAAGTTCTGCTGAACTGCAGCACCGTCAAGTGCACGGCAGTAGATGGCTGCCAGATGGAGATCACCCAGCCAGTGGCGTGAATTGTCCCCTTCACCCGCCAGGTATAGGCGATAACCGGCATCCCAGTTGGTCAGATTGCCCCCTACCGTCCCGCTCTTCACCTGCGCGCCATCGACGAAGATCGCCACGCCGCCATTGGCCTGTCGGGTATAGACCACGTGGGTCAGCGCTGGCTTGGCTGTTCCCGGATTCGTCGTAACCGATGGTGTCCCGTTGGCATCGGTCGCGGTGGTGCGCAAGCGGACATCGAAGAGATCGGTTGGACTGTTGCCCCAGAGCCCTTGCCCCAACATAAAGTTGCGCTGAGTCGGGTCGACAGAGAGTGAAAGCAGCCGCGCCGGTCCATTCTGAGTCACGTTGCGCGGAGTGATCCATGCTTCCAAGGTAATTTCATTGCTCGCTTGGCACGCGTTGATGATTTTGCTGGCCGGGCCCGAAGACGCCAGTAGCGTTGGTCCGTTGACGGCCAGACCGCCACCCGGTAACCAGGAGACTTGACTCGGATCGGCGATGGTGAGGTTGAGGGGCGAACCAACTGGCGCCACATCAACTGCCGTGGCGCCTGATCCGCTCTGGAAGGTGTAAAGGGCCACCAATCCATCACTTGTGCGTCCACCTCCGCCCGACGCAGCCGGCTGGACGGTGATGACCACGCTATCCGTGGCGGTTGCACCGTCGTCGTCGGTGACCGTTAGCGTCACGGTGTGCGTTCCCACTGGGAAGTCAACCGTCGGCTTGACCTGCGCCGGGATAACGACACCGCTGTTGCTCTGCCAACTATAGGCACTGATGGCGCCATCGTCATCGCTGCTGCCGCTGCTGTCAAGGAGTACGGGCTCACTGCCGTTGCCATCCTGGTCCGTGATCGTTTGATTGCCGCCGGCGTTGGCTATCGGTGGCTCATTGCTTGGGACCTCGGTCGGCGCTTCGGTGGGCGCTTCGGTGGGCGTCTCTGTCGGCGTATCGGTAGGCGGCGGCGTGTCGGCCGGGTTGACGGTGACGATGATCGTGTCGCGCTTGCTTGCGCCGTCATCGTCGATGACGATGAGGTCGACGGTGTGGACGCCCACAGGGAAGTCGCCGCTGCTCTCCATCTGGTTGGCGATGGCAACGCCGGTGTCGCTGCGCCAGCGATACTGGACGATCTGACCATCGGGATCGGCGCTGCGTGCACCGGAAAGAGCGACGATTTCACTGCCGCTGCCGTCGGCGTCAGTGACGGTCACATCAGGGCCGGCGTCGGCAATGGGACGCTGGTTGGGGCCGTCAGGCGTGGCGGTTGGGTCAGGCGGCGGCGGCGTGACAGTCGGCTCAGGCGGCGTCGGCGTGGCCGTGGGCACGGGCGGAGGTGTGTCGGCCCGTTCGATGACAAAGTCGTCGAAGTAGACGCTCTCCCCCGGATTGACGCTGACCAGCCAGGCGCGCAGGCGGGCGTCGGTGGTGACGCCGGAGAAGCCGGAGGCGGTGAACTCGAAGCTGAAGCGCTGCCAGCTCGGGCTGAGCGCGATGGACCGGCCGAAGCCAAAGCTGCCATAGGGCGCGCTGTCCTTGTGGAGGTAGAGTCCGATCGTGCGGTTGGTGCTGGCTCTGGCCGCAAAGGTCAGGCGATAGCGCACGCCTGCCTCCAGGCGGATGCCGCTTTGGGAGAGCTGAACGTTGCTGCCCCCGCGGCTGACCGCGACCTGCGCGGCCCGGCTGCACTGGGCCGGCTGGTTGGTTGTGGTCGAATAGGCGGCGCTGCCGTTGGTGTAGAAGAACCACTCAGCCGTGCCCGCTTCAAAGCCGGGGTTGCGCACGACATTGGACGGGGCCGCCTCGCACGGACCGCTGCCGCCAGGCGTTTCGGTCGGCGCTTCGGTTCTGTGGGCGTCTCTGTCGGCGCATCGGTAGGCGGCGGCGTGTCGGCCGGGTTGACGGTGACGATGATCGTGTCGCGCTTGCTTGCACCGTCATCGTCAATGACGATGAGGTCGACGGTGTGGACGCCGACGGGGAAGTCACCGCTGCTCTCCATCTGGTTGGCGATGGCGACGCCGGTGTCGCTGCGCCAGCGATACTGAGCGATTTGGCCATCGGGATCGGAGCTGCGTGCACCGGAAAGAGCGACGATTTCACTGCCGCTGCCGTCGGCGTCAGTGACGGTCACATCAGGGCCGGCGTCGGCAATGGGGCGCTGGTTGGGGCCGTCAGGCGTGGAAGTTGGGTTCGGCGGCGTTGGCGTGGCCGTCGGCACAGGCGGAGGCGTGTCGGCCCGCTCGATGACAAAGTCATCGAAGTAGACGCTCTCCCCAGGATTGACGCTGACCAGCCAGGCGCGCAGGCGGGCGTCGGTGGTGACGCCGGAGAAGCCGGAGGCGGTGAACTCGAAGCTGAAGCGCTGCCAGCTCGGGCTGAGCGCGATGGACTGGCCGAAGCCAAAGCTGCCATAGGGCGCGCTGTCCTTGTGGAGGTAGAGTCCGATCGTGCGGTTGGTGCTGGCTCTGGCCGCAAAGGTCAGGCGATAGCGCACGCCTGCCTCCAGGCGGATGCCGCTTTGGGAGAGCTGAACGTTGCTGCCCCCGCGGCTGACCGCGACCTGCGCGGCCCGGCTGCACTGGGCCGGCTGGTTGGTTGTGGTCGAATAGGCGGCGCTGCCGTTGGTGTAGAAGAACCACTCAGCCGTGCCCGCTTCAAAGCCGGGGTTGCGCACGACATTGGACGGGGCCGCCTCACACGGACCGCTGCCGCCAGGCGGAGGCGTGGCTGTAGCCGTCGCCGTTGGCGGATCGACCGGCGTGCTTGTGGGTTGCGGCCCGGGTGTCGCCGTGGGCGGCGGTGGCGTGGCGTCATCTGCACAATCGGATAGATTTTCATAGAGGACCACCTTGTCGTTGATCCAGCCGATGGAGACGATGTCGAAGTCACCGTCCTGGTCGATGTCAACCACGTGCGTTCCATCATGGTGCTCATCACCCGTGTAGACCAGGTGCTGCGTCCACGCCGTGCCCGTGCCGTTCTGATTCTCGAAGATGAGCAGCCGCAGGCCGCTGGGATTGGATGGGTCGTGCTCGCCGACAATGACATCGACATCGCCGTCGCCGTCCATGTCGCGTGCGTCCATGCTCATGGGACGAGTAAGCGTGGCGATCACGGTCTCGGGCCACTGACTGGTGACATTGGCGGGCTGCCGATACCATGCCAATCGCTCGGTCGCACCGGATTGAGGCTCATAGCCGATCACGACGTCAAGTCGACCGTCGCCGTTGAGGTCGACCAGGCGGTTGCGGTCGGGAAGGCCCGGCGTGTTGTTGAGCGTGAGCGCTTCCCAACTGCCGCCCGTTGCGCCGCGCGCTTCGGCCTGCCCAACCGTTGCGCTGATTGGGCGGTAGGCGCTGCGAATGATGGGGCCGGCGTCGGCATACGTCGTCGTTTCCAGCAGTCCGATGGTGAATTGGCGCGGCGTGCTGTTCAGGCTGGACGTTACACCGTTGCGACCAAAGCCAAAAACAGTCATTTCACCGTTGAGGGCGTAGTAAGAGTCGACGATGGCATCATTCTGATTTTGGGCAACGAAGAGCGCGCGTCCGCTTGAACCAACGTTCGGGTCGGCAAAATAGGCCCATTCTTCAGGCTCCAAATCGCCCGTCCAGGCGAATCCAGCGTCGGTGACGCCGCCATCCGCGCGCACCACCACATCGGTGGCCGGTTCTAGCGCGCCACCCGGCGTGCCCTCGTAGAGGAACCAGTAATCGTGACCGCTCTTGTTAACCGTCATGCGGGCAAAGGACGGGAAAATCTCCCACGTGGCCTGCCACGCCCCGTCGTTGCTGGAGGACTCGATGGTCGCTTTGAGTGGTCCGTCATGTCGCAACGTACTGGTGGCATTGTCATCACCAGGGTGAAAGTAGCCTTCCGGATAGACAAGGTTGGGGATACCCCGAAACGCGCCGGCAGAACCAGTCGCATTGCTAAAACTGATCCAGTCATTACCGTCGAGATCGACCAGGCTGGAGAAGCCGGCCGCCAGCTGCTGATAGTGATAGGTGCTATTGGATGTGGCTACCTGGAACGTGCTCTGCTCCTCGTCATTGCCGCTGCTGACGACGACGCGATCAGTCGGGGTAACGGGCGTGTAGGTCCCATCGATGGTTTCAAAATAGACATGGTAGCGGCGGGTTGCGTTGGCACTTGTGGCGCCAGTCATGAGCAGAGTCAGCGTGCCGCTGGCGTTGCTGTTCACATCGAAGCCAGCGGCCGGGTCAAATTGGAACGGCGTGTCGGCATTGACCAACGTGTCGTTTTGGTTGACTTCGACAACGTGCAGGGAATTGGGCGCGAAGGCCGCACCGCTCAACCCGGCTAACAGCGGCGTGAAGTTTAGTGCAACCTCTGCCGGATGTTCGTTGCGACTGAAGCCCGCTGCATCGACGGCAATGGTCACACGATAGCGGCGCGCGCCATCGTGCCAGTTGGGCGTTTGGCTGCTATTGTTGCGTAACCATTTTGTGCCCAGCATGAGATCGATGTCACCATCTCGGTCGATGTCACCGGCCGTTAATTGCTCATCCTGTGAGACGGAGGAGGCCAGCGAGCGCGACCAGGTTTGCGTTCTTGGGTTATTGGGCACGGTGAGCATTTGAATGCCCTTGTTCGCTTCGTGCCATGAGAGCGCGACCTGGGTCGCGCCCTGATAGGACGCGACGGCAACACCCTGCAGAAAATCGCCATCGCCTGCTTCAACGTTGCTGCGCACGGTGAAACCGCCGCTGCCGTTGTTCTCGGCCCAGTGGAAGGCGTTGCTGTAGACTGAACTGCTGCCCGCTGTGCCCAAAATATCCGGATCGCCGTCATTGTCAAAATCATAGATCGCAGCCATATTGTTGACCGGATCGCCGATTGCCCGGCGTTGCCAGTTGCCGGCAGCGGAACCGGGATTCTGATACCAATCGCCGCCACTGACAATGTCGATTTGGCCGTCGCGGTTGATGTCGGCACTGTCGACAAAGACGGCACGCCAGCGCTGGTTGTTGTCTACAACGTGACGCTGCCATTTATCCAGGCTGGGCGTGCAGAGTCTTGGCGCGGCATTGTTGAGCCAGATATCCAGGCGTGGCGCCTGCCAGTCGAACGGCTTCGTCAGAATGTCGAGATTGCCATCGTTGTCCAGATCCGCGACACGCGACTCATGGTTGTCATAGCCGGTGGCGAGCAATTCCTGCGTGAAGCTGCCGGCGCCATTGCCATAAAAAATCCACATGCGTGCGTTGCTGCCGGCGTCCAGCCGCATCTCAGCATTAAAAATGTCCAGATGGCCGTCTTGGTTCAGGTCGACGATTTGCAGACTGTGGCCGTTATCGACGACGTTGACCAGCGTGTTTGGAACCCAGCTGGCGCCATTCCACTGATACCACTTGAGGGGTCCGTTGGCGTCGCCCAATACCATGACCACTTCGGGGTAGCCGCCGGGCACCAGTTGCCCGGTCACCACACGAGCTTGACCTTGGGTGCGATCAATTATTCGCTCGCTATAGTTGGCGCCGCCGGTATGCTTGAACCAACTGCCGCCGCCGACGATGTCGGCCTTGCCGTCACCGTCAATATCGGCGATTTCCAGCCCCTCGCGAATCGGGCCGCTGGACCACGTATAGATGGCCTGGAGCGGCCATAGGCCGCTGGTCCGCGGGTTGGCGGGAATATCGGCCAGGTAGAGCTTGTTGCTGCCCTGGTTCCAGAAGATCAATTCCGTCGCCCCATCACCATCCACATCGCCAAAGGCCATGTCATGATGCTGATTGGCGTCGCTGTCCTTGATCAGACGGCGCGTCCAACTCTGGCCATAATTGGGGCGAGGATTTTCCCACCACCACACGTCGTTGCTACGCCAGTCGCCGCCCAAGACCAAGTCCTGATCGCCGTCGCCGTCGATGTCGTGAAAGGCTCCGCCGGCCTCGATCGGCATCCCTTCATCTTCAATCACCAGGCGCGTCCAGCCGTTGTTGTCCCGTCGATACCAGATCACGGATCCTTGGCTATCGTCACGTAGCCCAAGCACAAAATCGAGGTCGCCATCTTGATCGACGTCAAATACCTGGGAAGCAGTGAGCTTGCCGCCAGAACCCGGGACAGGAAAATCTCCGTCTACGCTCGAGATGCGGGTGAAGGTGGCGGTTGGATCTTGGCGCGGGGCGCTCGCTGCTTGCGCACTGGGCAGCAGACTTAACAGGCTTAGCAGAAGAACAAGCAGCCCATTGGACCATCGGCGAACTTGGGGGAATGTCATCATCAATCTCCTCGTCTCACGGCGTAATGATAGCTTCGATACTTCTACCCACAACTTAACTGCAGGCGGAATTCGGCGTGGTCGCTATCGCGATTTGCCCGATCTCACGGGCGAATCGCGTAGGCTACGTCTGCGAATGGCTGGAGCGAGGATGGAGAGCGGCAATGAGGCGCATTCGGTAAAAGTGAGACTCTTACACGCCACGAGGCGACAGAGCGTCGACCTGTCTAAAAAATAGATCGGCCTAAATGCGCCGATCCTTCACCTGCGTAGATTCAAGTGGCGGAGGGTAGGGGAATCGTCTGTGAAGCGTGTAGCGTTAGGAACTGATTAAGGACTGATAGCGCGATTGGTTGATGTGACAGATCGCAATGGCTACGCCGTCCGCCGCGTCGTCAGGGCGCGGCACTTCCTCGAGCTGGAGCAGGTGGGCGACCATCTGCTGCATCTGCTGCTTATCGGCGTTGCCGTAGCCGGTCAGCGCCTGCTTTATCTCGGCCGGCGTGTATTCGACCACACTCACTCCCTGGGCCGCGGCTGCCAGCAGGATGGCGCCCCTGGCCTGGCCGACGCTAATGGCCGTGGTAACGTTGCGGCCAAAAAAGAGCTTCTCCACCGCCATGACGCGGGGCTGGAATTCCGCAATCAGATTGCCCAGATCCGTATAGAGCTCGAGCAGTCGTTGCGGCATGGGATCGCCGGCCGCGGTGCGGATGACGCCGCAGGCCAGCAACGTGAAGTCGCCGGCTGTCGTCACGCCCACGACGCCATAGCCGGTGATGGCTGTGCCCGGATCAATGCCCAGGACGATTTGTTCAAGCGGTTGCGGTGGAGTACTCATGCGTCTCTTAAAGAAAATGCACGGGCGCATCAACGTTGCGCCCGTGCATGAAAAACCGAATGATCGCTTGCAAAGCCGATAGTTGGCCTGGGCTAGGCAAATTGCGCCACGACCTCGTCGGTCATTTCCAGGTTGTGATAGACGTTGTTGACGTCGTCCAACTCTTCCAGCGCCTCGATCAGCTTCAACACGGCGATGGCTTCCTCGATCTCCAACTCTGCCGACATGTTCGGCTTCATGGTGAGCTGGGCTTCGTCCGCTTTATAGCCTGCTTCTTCCAACGTCTGCTGTACCTGTGCGAAGTCATTGCGCTCTGTGTAAATCTCCACGGCGTCTTCGGCGACAATTACATCTTCGGCGCCGCCGTCCAATGCAGCCATGAAGATCTCGTCGGGATCGATCTCCCTGGCTTCACCCTCTTCGTCCAGCAGGTTGAAGAGCAGATAGCCTTTGGATGTGAATTGCCAGGCCACGGAGTTCGGCTCGCCGAGACTGCCATTGGCGCGGGTGAAAGCGCGGCGTACGTCTGAGATTGTACGGTTGCGATTGTCCGTCAGGCACTCCGCAAGAATCGCAATGCCGTGGGGCCCGTAGCCTTCATAGGTGATTTCAACAATTTCGGCGGCATCTTTTTCCAGCCCGGCGCCGCGACGAATGGCTCGTTCGATATTATCCTTGGGCATATTTTCAGCCCGCGCCCGGTCAATGGCCAAACGCAGCGTAAAGTTGGCATCAGGATCGGCCCCTTGCTGCGCGGCCACCTGAATCTCTCGGGCCAGACGCGTAAAAATCTTGCCGCGCGCAGCATCTTGTGCGCCCTTGCGTCGTTTAATATTTGCCCACTTTGAATGTCCAGCCATGCCCTTTTCCTTTCCACAAAGATGGCTGAATTATGGCACAAAGCGCCTGTTCTGCCAAGGATTTTGTGTTACTTGGGTGCATCCCACTCTGGAGGTGCTGTACGAACGGGCTGGTCGCTTTCTCTAGAGCAAGCTTCCCAAATGCGGCATGCGCCCGTGTTACTCTGTCAGCCCTACCGCATCGTTAAGCCTCGCCTGCTTCCGGCGCAACAACGCTGTCCGGCTGCTGCTCGACGGTTGCATCCTGTGCGGCCGCAGACCCGGCCGCGCCGCGCCCATGCTGTGCGATGGCGGCGTCGATCAAACCGGCGAAGAGGGGGTGTGGCTTGTTGGGACGACTCTTGAACTCGGGATGAAACTGACTGCCCACCATGTAGGGATGATCGCTCAATTCAACCACTTCGACCAGGCGGTCATCGGGCGAGAGGCCGGAGAAAATCATACCTGCCTCCTGTACCTGCTGGCGGTAGTGGTTGTTGAACTCGAAGCGGTGACGATGGCGTTCGTGCACCACTTCACCGTACCCCTCATTCGCATAGGCAGCGGCGGCGCGCGTGCCGGGCATCAGCTTGCAGGGATAGATGCCCAGCCGCATTGTTCCGCCCATGTCGGCGATATCGCGCTGATCGGACATCAGGTCAATGATGGGATACTCTGTAGCGATGTCGAACTCGGTACTGTTGGGCTCATCGCTGTTAAAAATATGGCGGGCGAACTCGATGCAGAGTACCTGCATGCCCAAGCAGAGCCCCAAATAGGGCACGTTATGCTCGCGCGCATAGCGGGCGCCGACGATCTTGCCTTCGATGCCTCGATAGCCAAAGCCGCCTGGCACCACAATGCCGTCGACGTCGGCCAGCTTTTCCAGTCCGTGTCCCCGTTCCAGATCCTCCGAGCTGACCCAGCGAATGTCAACGTCGTAACCCGCAGCCAACCCAGCGTGAATCAGCGATTCCTTTACGCTCAGATAGGCATCTTCCAACTCGATATACTTGCCAACCAGGGCAATGGCCAGGACAGGTTTGTCACGCTGGATCTCGTCCAGAAAATGGCGCCAGTCGCTCAATCCGCTCGCCGGGTCTTGCTTCTCCTCTAAACGAAGATGTTCCACAACCCAGCGGCCCAGTCCGGCGTCTTCGAGGCTGGTCGGCACAGCGTAGATCGTGTCGGCTGTCACCAGCGGAATGACGGCATCCTGATCGACGTCGCAGAAGAGTGCGATCTTCGACAGTACGTCGTCGTCGACCGGATAATCGCTGCGCAGCGCAATCACGTCGGGATGAATGCCGATGCCGCGCAGCTCGCGCACGCTATGCTGTGTGGGCTTGGTCTTGAGTTCTTTGCTCGCCGCAAGGTAGGGCAGCCAGGTGACATGGAGGTAGAGCGTGTTGTGCGGACCAACATCCTTGCGCATCTGACGAATGGCTTCCAAGAAGGGCAGCCCTTCGATGTCGCCGACGGTGCCGCCGATCTCAATTAGCACGATGTCGGCGTCGGTCTTGCGCGCCACCAACCCAATACGCCGCTTGATCTCATTGGTCACATGCGGGATCACCTGGATCGTGCCGCCGAGATAGTCGCCGCGCCGCTCCTGATTGATGACGTAATTATAGATCTGGCCGCTGGTAACGTTGGAGAGCTGGGAGAGATTCTCATCGACGAAGCGCTCATAGTGCCCCAGGTCGAGATCGGTCTCGGCTCCGTCTTCGGTGACGAAGACTTCGCCATGCTGATAGGGGGACATGGTGCCGGGATCCACGTTGAGGTAGGGATCCAGCTTCATGGTGGTAACGCTAAAGCCTCTGGCTTTCAGGATGCTGCCCACCGACGCCACGGTGACGCCTTTGCCCAGTCCTGAAAGCACGCCGCCAGTCACAAAAATGTACTTGGTCATGCTTGCTCCATTCAATTGTACACATCAGTTTGCCGACCGTGCTGCTGCTCGCAGCCGGCTGCTTCTAGAACTGGAATTTGATTGTAACATCAGACCCGGAAGATTTGCCAACGTGAGGGTGTAGGAGGTGCATCCCATTTTGGGAGCGGTGTACGAACGGACTGGTCGCTTTCTCTAGAGCAGCCCGCCAAATGTGGTATGAACCCGAAGTAGGGGCGGGTGATCTCAGTCTTCGTCTTCGGCCAACAAAATGTTGAGGGCGCGCCGGGCACGGCTGAGCAGCGATTCCGCAGCCTTGTAGGTCAAGCCCATACTCTCAGACAATTCCGTTACGCTCAAGCCAATATGGTAGCGGAGCAAGATGGCCTGGCGATAGTTGTCGGGCAGCTGGTCCAACGCCTCTTCAAGAATGAGTCCTTTGTTCGACATGCTCCGTCCTGGGATTACATCCGGTAGTTCGCGCGTCTTTTTGTGCTTACGCCAGAAGTCGGCCACTTTGCGCTGGGCGATCGAATAGACAAAGGTCGAGAGCGTGGCTGATTTTCCGTCAAACGTCTGCAGCGCGCGCACACACGCCGCCATGGTCTCCATCAACACATCTTCCCGATCCTGATCGCTCGGTAAGTTATAGTGAAGATAGCTATAGAGGCGTTGGCTCTGCTCTTGAATGAATTCCGACCAAGCTTCTTCGTCGCCTGCCCGGAGGCGCAGAAGAAACTCGTCGTTCCCGCGCCCATTTGAATCAGACGGTGCCAATCGACGTTCCCATCTTGTGGTTCAGCGGTGAAGGATGATGAATGAGAAGACAAAGTTACTTTTGTTTTCAAAAAACAGTTCCGATTGTACCATACGTCGTTTTGAACGCCATCTTTTTGTGAGCATTTTTAAGGTTTCCTACTTCGTTTTTGCGCTGTAATCGACTATGATTTTGCTAGAGGCCTATTCACCGTCGGTAGATCGTCCTCTAGCCGGCGTCGTAAGGGAAGACGCCTCTGGTTATGAAAAGTTACTGCGAGTTTATGAAAAGTTGTTTGTGAGACCGCAACTCGGTCTCGCGCCATTCAGTACGTCTAGAGGCATACCCATGGCCAAGAGTGAGTTTAGCGTATCAAACCAGTGGACAATCGATCGGCGCGGCCCGGTGCGCTGGGTGACCTCTCATCTGATGCGGAATAAGCTAATCATGCTCGGCGTGGTCGCCGGCGCTGCTGCCAATGCGGCGCTGGCTGCGGCGTTACCGCTCTTCACCGGCATCGCCTTTGACGCTGTGGTCAACGCAACGCCTAACTTGCAGCTGTTGCTCTGGGCTGCGATCTTGCTGGTGTTCTCGCAGGTGATTCGTTCTGCTATGCAGCTTGGGCGCAACTTTAGCAGCGAAGTATTGGGGCAACGGTTAGAGCGCGACGCTCGCCAGGAACTCTATGGCTCGCTGCTGGGCAAGAGCATGGCCTTTCACGATTCCTACGCAACTGGCGAAGTCATGGCGCGCGCCACCAACGATGTGCGCGAACTGGCGCTCATGATGGCGCCGGGGCTGAACCTCGTCTTGGGCTCGGCAACCTTTTTGATCATGCCGTTGATTGTGGCGCCAAGTATCTATCCGGCGCTCATTCTGACGCCGGCCTTATTTGCTGTCGCCTATCTCATTGCTATGCGTGCCTATCTGCTGGACCTGCGCCCGGTCACCGAGAATGTGCGCAAGGCATTTGGCGAAATGAATTCGGGGCTGTCTGAATCGATTGAGGGCATTGAAACGGTAAAGGGGGCAGCTCAGGAAGAGGCGGAAGTGGCGCGATTCCATGCCAATGCCACCGGCTATCGCAATGCATACGTCGCCCAGGGACGTGTCGAGGCGCGCTTCCTACCGCTTCTGATTCTCGGCTTGGCCCAGGGGCTGGCCTTTTGGCATGCGCTGGCGCTCTATAACCGCGGCATTATCTCAGTGGGCGATGTCGTGGCGTATATGGGGCTGATCGCGCTCTTCGGCTTTCCGGTTTTCGTGTCGCTCTTTGCCTATTCACAGGTCTCATCCGGCCTCTCCAGCGCTCGCCGCATTTTGGCCTTGATTCAGGCCGACACCGCGCTTGATCGCAATGAGGGTGGCTATGCCAAGAAAATGACCGGCGACGTGACGTTCGATCATGTGACCTTCACCTATCAGGGTGAACAGGACGACGTCAGCGCGACAAATGGCGGTAGCCAACCTGCTGCCCATGCTGCGCTAACCGATGTTTCTTTCTCCATCGAGGCCGGAAAGACGTTGGCTTTGGTTGGCCAGACGGGCTCGGGCAAGAGTACGGTGGCAAAGCTGGTCAATCGCATCTATGACGTGGATGCGGGGCAGGTGCTGATCGACGGCGTCGATGTGCGTGACTGGGATCTGGCCGCGCTGCGCTCGCAGATTTCCATCATCGAGCAAGACATTTTTCTCTTCAGCCGCACCATCGGTGAAAACATTGCCTTCGGCCGCTCTGACGCAACGCAGGCTGAGATTGAGGACGCGGCCCGCGCTGCGCAAGCCCACAACTTCATTACGGCCTTTCCCGATGGCTATGAGACGATGATCGGCGAGCGGGGCGTCATGCTTTCGGGCGGTCAGCGGCAGCGCCTGGCCCTTGCTCGCGCCTTCCTGACCAACCCCGCGATCCTTGTGCTGGACGACTCGACCAGCGCGATCGACAGCGCAACTGAGGATCGCATTCAGCGCGCGATCGAGGCCGCGACTGAAGGACGAACGACGATTCTCATCACCCATCGGCTCTCGCAGATCCGCTGGGCTGACAAAATTGTCGTCTTGCGTCAGGGCATGGTGGCCGCGGAAGGAAGTCATGAGGAGCTAATGGAACGCTCCGAAGCCTACCGCAACATCTTCGCCCACTTCTAGTGTCGCGTTGACATTTGGTCGTAACGTCCCCGGCACGGGCGCCTGCAAGTCTGCAGATCGGATATTCTGCTGCCCGTGCCGGGGACGTGCCAGGCGCGAAGTCGGTGGCTTTCGAAATGTCAACAGAGCCTAATGTCGCGTCGCCATAACCCGGCAGGCTGCTGTCTGCGGGAATACACGCGAACGGGGGTGAAGCGGATATCTGCTGCTTTGTCTCTTTCTATCCGCGGTGATTCGCCCCAGCCGCGTTCCATCCTTCAGCCCCAGCGTGACCGGTGGGCCAGATCCAACTGCTGCCGCAATTCGCGTTTGGCCGCAACAAGGTTTTCTTTGGTGCGGAAGTAGGCGGCTTCGCTGAAGCCCAGGGGTTCGCTTTGCAGAATATCTTCCAGATTTTCGACAATACGCAGCAGTTTCGCCTCCAGAAGCTCGATCGAGGTACCGTAGAGTTGCTCCGGCACGAAGTAGAAAGCGATCAGGCTGAAGGCGTATGCATAGACCAGGTAGACGCCGGGAATTGGGCCAACGCGTGGCGGAACAACGAAGAAGAAGATGACGCCGACAAGCGCAGCAATGCTCATGATCTGCCAGCGCGAAATGGGGCGTGCCAGCGGCATGGGCCCCAGGCGTTCGGCCAGCAAGTCGTAGCGTCTGGTCTGGCTATACCAAGCATTGAATTCGTGGCACTGCCGTAGATTTACGCGGTGTTGATCGAAGCGCGCCAGCCGCTCGGCAATCTCACGCGTTTCCGCCGCAAGGTCGTAGAGCGCTTTGCGCGTGAGCGGTACAGGTTCCGAGGCGCGAGGCGAGCGAAAACGCTCGATTAACCGATCCGGCAGCAAGCGCACAGTGGGGGTCCGTCAGATCCGGTGCAGCGGGAACGCGTCCACGCTCACAGCAGTCGGTCCAAAAAGAGGGAAAGACAGAAAAGGAAAGCCGTGACGATGACGCCATTGATGGCCGTAGCGTAAAGGCGGGGCAGGTCTTCCCGTCGGCGGCCACCGCGCCAAATATCCGAGAATCCACCCAGCACCAGCGGCAGACCGCCCAGACTCAGTAAGGTCCACAACGGCAGGGTGCCAATGCTGGAGGCAAGGATAAAGGAACTATATGCCGCGATCGTCAGCACGATCCCGATGTCCAGGCTACGCGGGATACCCACGCTGACGACCAGTGTCCGCTTGCGAATGAGCCAATCGCGGTGATAACGCAGCAGGTTATAGGTGTAGATTACAAGGACCGAAAGCAAACCCAGCGGTAGCGTGGCCCAGAGTGCGCTTTGAGAAAGCTGCTGCGTCAGAGCATAGTAACCGCCCAAAACAGGCAGGAGGCCAAAGCTGATGAAGACGCCAATTTCGCCCAGTCCCCAGCCACGATAGCCATATCGAATCGGCGGCGCTGCGTAGAAGAGGGCCAGCACAAAGCTCAGCCCGGCGAAGAAAAGCATGGGCCAGCCAGCCAGCAATGCCAGTAGGATGCTGCAGGCCAGGCCGACCGCACCAAAGATCAGGCCCAGGTTGCGCGTCAGCGTGGCATCAATGCGGCCATTGCGCATCAGGCTGTAGGCCGTATCAGGCAGGAGATCGCTCCCCCCGTGATCAACGCTGAGACCGTTCCGGAAATCGAAGTATTCCCACAAAGCATTAATGCTTAGCGCGCCGGACAACGAACCCAATAATGCAATCAGGAAGTTGCCCAGATCGAAAACGCCCTGCTCCCACCAGCCCAGGATGGCTCCGCATAGGATCGGCATGGTGAGAGCCAGCGCCGCGTGCGCGCGTAAAAGCGTTGCTAGCTTCATGGGCATAGATATGACGCCGCGTGCGATCTGCCCGCTCTCCGTCCGTTCATCGGGCGTGAACTGCTCATTCGCTTGTTGCGTTGCAAGACCCTGATCAGACATACATCACTGCTTCAATCGCTACGATTCGCGGTGACCATTCACCACGTTTGTACAATTTCTATACAATTCTAGCACGCCAAATCGCGTCACGTCAAAGCATTTGGCGATCGAACTGGTAACGCTACACCCAATAGTGATAGACCGCCGAACAGAGCGGATGCGGCGGATACGTGCGCCAGGTAGCTTATTCCTGTGCCGGTTCGGCACGCCACAGCTCAAAGAGAACGGTCCCGTCGCGTTGGCTGAATTCGGCCTCCGGATGGGCAGTGAGTCCGCTTGCTGCGGCTGCTGTCAAGAAGGCCTCCCGGCGTCCGGCGAAGACACTCTGATCAGGCGCGCGCAACAGGTACACATTGTCGGGGTTGGGCAAAAATTGGGCCAGACGATCGTCGAACGCAACGTCGGGTGCATCGGGTGATGCATAGCCAAAGATTTCAATCGGCCGTACGGCGCCCCGGCTAAGATAGCGTACCGGCGCATCAAGCCCCCAGTCCAGGGCAATTGGGGCGCCCAGGCCGTTGAACTGCAGATAATACGCCAGATGGTACGTGGCATCCGAGTGGTCGGCAAGGCCGCCGGTGCGTGTCAGCGCACGGTGGTAGTTGACCGTTGCGTTCAGGTCCAGCACCAGCCAGAGCGCGAGCAGGCCATAAGCGCCCCAGCGCAGCATGCGATTCACGTTGGTCGATACCTGCGCGGAAGGCATAACCCAAGCGTGGAGACTCAAGCCGGCCAAACCGACGAGCAGCGGATGGAGTAAGGCATAGTGGGTAATGAAGAGATCGCTAATGGTGAAGAGGCTCGCACCGAAACTCAGGGCGACGAGCAGGAGTGGCGCCAGGAGCCAGCTTGGCCGCCGCCACAGGCCCGTTAGCAGCAGCGCCACGCCTGCCCACAGCGCCACTGGATTGGCGTAGATGCCGCCGAGATACCAGAGATGATCGCCGCGCAAGATCTGACCGATCTGCCCAGCCCGCACCCCGAAATTTTGCCCGATGGCCAGGTTGTTGACGCCATAGTAGCTTTCGCCCAGGTTGCCCCCCACGCTGTTCCACGTGCCGCCGGTCTGGAGATTAAATAGCAGAAGGGGCAAGAGGGGCAGCAAGAAAGCCGCACCAGCCCCAAGTGCGGCGCCGAACGAGAGCGACGGCGCAAGCCGGTGGCCGTGCCGTCGAGCATAGATCCACCAGCCAAACATGAGCAGGGCAAAGGGCCCCACAACCCATATCGCCAGCAGCTTGGCATAGAGGGCGAGACCGCCTGCCAACGCGCTTATCCAGAGCGCGGGGCTGCGTCCGTTGCGCAGCCAACGTAGCCCCTGCCAGACACAGAGCAGCGTCAGCGGCTGCGTCAGGTTGGTCACAAAGATGCCCTGGCGGCTCCAGAAGATGAAGCTGGGTGAGGCCGCCAGGAGCGTTATGGCCATGAGTCCGGCCAGCGTAATGGGAACCGGGTGATCGTCCATTGCTGCCGGGGAGCCGGTGAGACAGGCGAGCCAGGTCGAGAGGCTGCGCTCCAGGAGCAGCAGGGTGGCCGCTCCTGTCAGGATGGCGACAATGCGCAGATTGGGCACGCCAATGCCCGAAATACCCAGGGCCGGCAGGGCAAGATAAACATTGAGCGCGCCGATGTAGTCCTGAACCATCAGCGGGAGTTCCGCTCCTGCAAGCGTGATCGTTGCGTCGCGGAAGGCTGTTAGAGGCGCCCCCGTCAGCAACTCCATGGCGTTGACGCCAGCCTCTTTGGCTTCGTCATAATGGAGGCCGGGCAAGCCCAATTGATAGAGAGTGAGAACAAAGTAGAGAAGCAGCGCAGCGCCAAGCCAGAGCCGACGCCAAGAGCAAGGGAGCGTCGTAGGTAATGAGGGCGAGGGAGGGGAAGCGGCCATCAGCGTACGCTACTCGGCCAGCATGTAGATTTCGCTCGCCATGCTCTGATAGTTGTGCCCGCTGGCATAGATGCGGATACTGTTGATGCGCGCGGGACGTGTCTCGGCCAGGAGTTCCATAAGATTGGGTGACTGGAACGTGTACCAGTTGTATGGCGGGATCTTGCTGGCGTTGTTGATGACACGGGACGGGTCGTCCGGATCCCGATAGAAGAAGCCATGCCCCCAACGCAGGTCTTTGCCATAGACGTCGGTGTAGGCGATTTCCACCCGTAGCGGAAACTCGGAATTCATATAGCCGGCCCCGGCGAGGCTCTGGTAGAGCAGGCGCACATCCAATTGGATCGTCAGCGAGTCGTAGACATTGACGTCCTTATTAATTTCCTGGAAAATGCCTACTTCTGTGTGGACGCCCTCCTCGCCTTGGCGGTTGAAGTGGGCCACGCGTCGCCCGTCGCGCTCGATGATGCTGACCGTGCCGTTTTCTACCCCGGGGGCTTCATTATACTGCTTCCAGGAATCGCCCGTCGCCTCTGAGAAATCGCCATTCTGGATCAAATTTTGATCGGTCGATGCTGCGGTGACGCTGCTGGTTGCGCCCGTGCTCCAACCGCGCATGCCGGTGGTAATGATCTGCTCTGTTCCGGCGCCGTCGGTCAAGGCTGCTTGACCCGAGCGCACGGTGATTTCCGTGCGTCCCATTGCTGCCTCAGCTGCTGGCGCAGCCTCATCTTCGGCCGCGACTACGGAATCGACGGCAATGTTGTAGCTGCCGGCATCCAGGGCAATCGTCCCTTGGGGCGTAATCAGTTCGACCTGAAGGGGACGCAAGTTGCCGCTATTGGTGAAGACGCGCGCTTGGCCGGCGTCCAGCAGCATCCGCACCGTGTAGGGCTGGCTGCTGCGATCAAAAAAGGGGCGGCGCAGGCGCTCCAGGGTCAGCTCGGCGCCGGGATAGATCTGAACGCTGCCCAAGAGCTCGCCGGTCTCCTCGTCACGGATGAGGCCGACCGTACCCTGGGTGGACTCGTCGGCGGCCACAATGCGGCTGCCCTCATCGACATCGGCATGTTCGGTTGTCACGGCAATTGGCTCACTGCTTGCATCAGGATAGAGCAACAGGGTGCCTTGCGTGGCCTCCAGTTGAGCCGGTTCAGCAACCATATAATGGTCAACCATATAAGTAAGAGAGATGGGCACAATGATGAGGAGGGCCACAAAGACACTAAACGCTCCCAGCAAAACCCCCCAAGCCAGCCGTTCGGGATTGTCACGCCAGCTAACGCCGGAGCCTTGCGCGCCGGTCTCATTGATGGGGGTCGATTGAGGGGAACTGGTTACATTTGTGCTCATGCCGACGCTTCATCACTCCCGGCGGAGCCATTGTTCGCGCCTGCAATCGTTTCTTGCTCCGGCGCTGAGGCTGCCGTGTCGCTCTTGCTCAATTCGGCTTGGACCTGCTCGATGCGATCCAGCCACAGCCGCGCGTCCGGATCCGATGGATTGACCTGGAGCGCCTGGCGGAACATGGCCGCAGCTTCGTCTAATTCCCCCCGCTCCTTGTGGATCAGACCAAGTTGATAATTGACGTTGGGCGCGACTGGATCAAGCTCCAGCGCTTTGGCATAGGCGGCCATGGCCTTTTCCTGATGCTGGGGGCCGGCCGTTTCCAGTTGTCCCAGTTCCGCAGCGGCCAGATTGACCCAGAGCATGGCGTTTTCGGGGTGGGCGCTGGTGGCCGAGCGCAGCACGTCAACCGCTTGTGACCATTTACGCTGCAGGATATACGCACCGCCCAGATTGATCGCTACGTCCAGGTTGGCAGGATCGGCCGCGTAGAGGGGCTCCAAGAGGAGTTCAGCCTCTTTGGGTTCATTTTGCTGCAAATGGCGTGCGCTCTCAAGCAGCAATCGGCGCACCTCTTTTTCGTTTGAATCATCACTCATAGGAGTCATCCTGTCACAGCGTTGACGGTCTCATCTAGTTCAAAACGAATTTTAGCGTCGAGGGGTTGCAAAGGCAAGGTTGGCGTCACATATCTCTACAGAATATACCATAAGACGACGGATAGCGTGAGCATGCTGAAGAGCGTTGTAAAAAAGACCACCGTTGCAACCAGGCGGGGCGCGGTCTCAAACTCAGTGGCCAGCACGGTGGTCATCACCGCCGTAGGCATCGCTGCCTGAAGGGTGATGACGTCGGCCTCTAGCCCGTCTACGCCCATCAACCGGCAGACGATCCAGGCCAAGATCGGCGCCGCAATCAGGCGGATGGCCGTGGCGCGCAAAATAACGAACTGGCGCTGACGCAACGGTGCGTGAATCAACTGCATGCCCAACACGATTAGCATGCCGGGAATGGCGGCGCTGGCCAGCAGGTCGATCGCCCGGAAGACGCCGACGGGCAGCGTTAGCCCTGTTCGATTCATCGCCAAACCGATGATTGCGGCATAGAGTACCGGCACCCGGAGGCTTTGACGTACTGCGACGGCAAAGGGCGCTTGACCTGCAGAGGCGATCACAACGCCAAAGGTGTTAGATAGGAATGAGCTGATGACATAGTAGACCGACCCAAGCGCTAGCCCGGATGGGCCAAAGGCGAAGAGGCAGATCGGCAGTCCCATGTTGCCGTTGTTGGGGACGGCGCTTGTGAGTACAAAAGCAGCGCGGCGCTCCCGGCTCTGATCATAGCCGGCCACCCACCCCATGATGCCGGTTGCGACTGCCACGGTTACCGCGACCGCGGCAATGCGTTGCAGCGCGCCGTAGTCGATCTCCATCTGATAGAGGCTGCGAAAGACGAGCGCTGGTGTTGCCAGATAAAAAATCGTCCGCCCCAGCGTGCGATTGTCGAGGGGAATGCGCCACGCCAGCAACGCGCCGGCTCCTGCAACCAGAAAGACGGGCAGAATGGTCTGGGCGAAAATGGGGAGGATCGTTTCAAAAATCATCAAGCAGGCCGGCGCCTTCTCTGTGTGAAGAGCGTTCTACGCTGCGTTTGCGGCGTTCAACAGAATCCGCTCGCCGCGCTTATGCGGTGGCGTCGGCGTTATCCTGATCGAGGTTAATGGGTGGGGGCGCTGACTGGCTTGGCTCATCAGCGTCGTCTGCTCCCTCTTCCTCATCGATGTCAATGTTGTGGAAGAGCTCATAGCTGTCCAGGCTGGGCGTAAAGAACTCAACGACAAATTCATTGGGCACGCCCATGGGCTGGCTAATCTCATTCAGAAGCGCACGGATGAAGTGGCGCCGGTCATCGGGCTGGAGACGCTGCGACGCATCATCCCAGAGCAGGATCGTGCCGTACATGCCCTCATTGGTGTAATGAAGGTCGAGCTTGCCAATTGTCAGAGGCTGATCGTCTGTGCCTACCTGATCCAAGTCGAAGAGCGCGTACTGTTCAGAATTGGTGGTGCGCACCAGGCGCTTCAGTTTGAGGTTCACGGCAAGCCTTCTCGCTGTCAGTGGTCACTTGACGAACGTCAATTGCGGTTATTCATCGGCGTAGTCGCCCAGGTCATCGTCATCATCTGCGTCATACGGCTGATCCCAGGGTTCGTCATCCCAGTCTTCGAGCAGCTCATCTTCATCGTAGAGCGCAATATCTTGGTCATCCTGCAAGAAGAGCAACTCTTCCAAAGCCAGGTCAGCGGCCTCGACTTCCACCGGATCTTCGCTTTCGCTCATGCTCCGCAGTGCCTCTTGCGCAGCCTTGCCGCCAATTTGCCCCAGCGCAGTGATGGCCGCAAGACGGACGAGCTGTTCTTCGTCCTCAAGGAGGGCAATTAGCTCGCCTCGCGCCGCTTTGGCCTCTAATTCACCGCAGGCAAGGGCGGCTTCGCCCCGCATTGCCGCCGACGGGTTGCGCAGTTCGGCGCGCACCAAGCCGCGCCAGCGGATGTCGGCACTACGCCCCATGGCAATCAACGAGGAGATGCGCATCTCTTCTTCAGGATCGTAGTAGGCGTCTTCGATGAGCTGGCGCACGCCGGTCTCGCCCGAGTAGGCGATGCTTTCCAGCGCGCGACGCCGCACTGCCACAGGCTGTTCCGGATTGAGCAACACCGAGAGGAGCGCTTCTTCGGCGCGCATGGAGAGCGCGGTATCCAATTCATCCAGCTCGCCCGCCAGCACAAACGCACCCAGCGCCTGGGCTGCGGCAGCGCGTACACTATCATCCACGTCGTTGAGCAACATCTGCACGAGCGGCCCGATGAGGTCGCTGCTATTGTCTTCCCATAAGCCGTCTAGCGCCAGCGCGCGGACCGTCGGGCTTGGATCCTGCAACGCCACGCGCAAAATCGGACCTGGAAAGAGATCCAACTCTTCCTCAGCCAGTGCGACGAGGTAGGTGATAATGGCATAGCGGCGCGACTCCGGAATCAACGCCCATTCACGGCGGACTAATTCGTTATCAGCGGGTGAGAGATCGGAAAACGCAAGCAGCAGGTTCGGCTCCACGCCCAACCCTTCGCTAACCTGCATGAGTTGTTGCAGCACCTCGGCAACGGGCAGCGACGCGGCCAGGGCGGCCGCAACATCAGTATCGTGGCCGGTCAGCCAGGCAGTTGCCAGCGTCTCCAGCGGGCTCTCGGGCGTTTCGATCTCATCGCCCTCAATTGACGAGTCCACTGATTGGAGATCATCAAGTTCGAAGTCATCCCAGCCGTCGTCGTCGAACTTCATGGGGTCAAACTCGCCGAACTCGGCGTTTTCGGACTGTTGTTCAGACATGGCGCTAGTTCCAGGTAAATTCCCAAATATCACTTGCAGGGCTCACGCTCTCTGAGGCGGCGTCGATCACCTCAACATACCATTGCCAACGGCGGCCTAGCTCCTGCGGGGCCAGCGCACAGAGGTCGCTGTCCATCTCCCAGGCTGCACGGCTGGACGGAACCGGCTGCTGCAATACCCACGTGATCGAATCTTCGCCGCCCTCGCCTCGTCCACTCACGAAACCCAGGTGAAGCACGTAGCGATCTGTTGGCTGAATGAATTCTACCTGGCTCCAGGTCAATTGGCCACTGCCAGTACAGCTGACCGTTGTACCGCTTTCCGGGCTGCGCAAATTTGGTGCGTCTAGACGCAAAGCGATCACAGTCGGTGTGGTCGTGGGCGTGGCGGTTGGGTCGGGTCGTGGTTGTGTCGTCGCCGTGGGCGGTGCCGGCGTTGCCGTGGGGGCGTCTGCACTCGTGCCCGGGAGGGGGATGATCAACTCCTCGCCGGGTCGGATGGAATAAACTTCATTGGCTGCAATACTGTTGGCGGCCATGATGGCCTGGACTGGAATTTCAAATTGGGCCGCAATGCCCAACAGCGTGTCGCCGGAACGCACCGTATAGGTCGTCACCACTGATCCGCCAGTCCCGCCGGCGTCTGCGGCTTCGGTCGCCGCACGCGCCTCGATCGTAGCTGCATTAGGCGTGGCCGTGGCTGTTGGCAACGAAAGCGTCGCTCCGCTGCTCGTTGCAGCGGCAGTCGCAGTCGCCTGTCTGGTCGCCCTTTGAGTCGGCGCCGCAGTGCTGGTCGATGTGGCTGCCGGCGTGTTGGTCGGCGCAGTTGTAGACGTTGCGGTTGGCTGGGCGGTTGGTTCTTCAGTCGGCTCTAACGTCGGTAGGGCGGTAGCGGTCGGCTCGATAGTGGGCTCAACGGTCGGTCTAAGCGTCGGCTCCGCGGCTTCGGTCGCCTGCAGCAACGTTGCGGGGGTGTCGGCGGCGGGCTGGTCCGGTGTGGCGGTTGGCGCCAGCGCCACGATGCTTTCGGCCCCGCCGTTGTTGGTGAGGGTCTCATTGCCTGTTGCGATCATGACGCTGTCGCCGGTAGGCTCCATGCCTTCATCGACCAGGGCGATAATTCCAGATAGCTGTGTACTTTGACTTTGCAGCCAGGCGACGGGGCTGTTGCTTTCCCAGCGATTGGCTAGCAGCAATAGGAAGAGCAGGGCAAGCAGCGCCGGCACGCCCCAGGTCAGCAAGCGCGGCGGTGCTGCCTGCAATTCGCGTCCACAATGGGGACAGAGCACCAGCGCGGAAGATCCAGTTTCTTGGCAATACCGGCAGCGTATCTGACGCGGCCGCCGCTCAAGGTCTTCGCCGCATTCCTGACAAACGGTATCCCCGCGGCCGGTCACGGCGCCACAGTTCGGACATTGCTGAAGTCCGCTGTAGATTGGTGAGCCGGCGGGCGGCTGGGGGTCCGATTGCGCGCGCGCGATGCCGGCTTGATCGGAATGAGGCGGCTGGTCAGCCATGTAGGTCTCCTCTGGCGGTGGAGGGGAGCATTCAGTTATTGCCCAAGCATGGAAAGCCAATCGATGGCTTCTGGCGCGTTGCGAATATCTTGGACCGTCACGATGACGAGCAGGCCAAGCAGCAGCATGAAGCCCACCATGTGAACGAGCCCTTCGCGTTCCGGATTGACGCGGCGGCCACGCAGCGTCTCGATCAAGATGAAGAGCAGGCGACCACCGTCCAGCGCCGGGAGCGGGAGCATGTTGGTGATGGCCAGGGCCGCACTGAGAATGGCCGTCAGCCGTAAGATCGGGAAGAGCAAGCCGGTATCAATCGTCGCGGACATGGCCCCACCCACCATCTGGGCAATGCCGACTGGTCCGCTAACCTGGGCTTCTGCCGGCGAGAGCGTACCCATGATCAGCATGAATGGCAGCTGTAGCACCAAACTGATATAGCCGAACGTTTCGCGTACGCCTTCCCACAACGCCCGCAGTGGCGGTAAGGTAGCCAGCGTCGACTGCGGGGAAATCTCCACACCCAGGGCGCCCTGCCCGGGCGGCGGATCCACTCGGGGCGTAATGTTGATCGTCTGCCATTGATTGTCGCGCAAGACAGTCAAGGCGACTTCCTGGCCGGCCAGCTCTCTGATAAGCTCCACCAGCGATTCGCCGTCAGAGGTCACCACAGCATCATTGACTTGAAAAACAGCGTCACCGGCCTGCAACCCGGCGGTTTCGGCTGGGCTATCGGGGGCAGTTGCCATGATTTCGGTTCCCAAAACGGGCGTGTACTCACTGCCGCGGACTAGCGCGTCGGCCGTTGTCTCTTCTGCCAGGGGAAGCGTTATCACCTCGCCATCACGACTGATGACGATGCTTTCGCGCATGCTTGCATCCCCTAATTCGTCCCGCTGCATGACGCTGTACGACATGTCCGGCAGCGCACTGACTTGGGCCGGACGCCCGCTGACCTCAAGCAGGATATCCCCTACCTGCAAACCTGCGGCCGCAGCCGCAGAGCCAGCCGGCACAACCGTCAGTTGGGGATTGGCCACGTTGGCGGGAAAGCCTGCCATAAAGCTGAGGGCAAAGATCAAAATAGCCAGCAGCGCATTCATGGCCGGCCCGGCCAGCAGCGTCAGCGCGCGTCCGCTACGGCTGGCGGCATTGAAGGACCCGGGCGACATATCGCCCGCATCTTCCCCCTTCATGCGCGCAAAGCCGCCGAGCGGCAGCGCGTTGAGCGTAAAGTCGGTGCCATCATATGTGAAGAGCTTCGCCAAGCGCGGGGGGTACCCCATGCCAAACTCTTCAACGACGATTCCATTGCGGCGTGCAACCAGATAATGACCCAACTCGTGAAAGAACACGAGCACGCCCAAGACCAGGATGAACGAAATTATTGTTAATGCCATCTCTATTTTCCTCGCAGATCGTCCCTCGGAGCAGCCGTCACGTATTGGCGTTTGCACCCACGTACAGCGGCCGTACAGATGCTTCTCCGGTGCGATGCATCGCCAGATTATACTATTCTGCAAACTCTTCCTGCAAATGAGTGGCGCTTTTTCCGCCTACGCTTGCGCGTCTACTCACCTACGCCGATTATGCATTCCAAGCCCTAAGTGTAGCCGACTGCGCCCGCTTTGTTTGTAAGGCTTTAGCCACAAATCAGGGTGCCCACCGGCGCGCGCTCGTCGGCCAGGGCCTGTGCCACAGCACCCTCCGCCAAACCGCCGAGAATGCGGATCGTGAGCTTTGGTTGGTCTTCGATCATGGCCAGGGCTTGGTTTACCTTTGCCGTCATGCCGCCAGTGACGTCAACGCCGAAGCTTTCACCCACGTTAACCCGTACGGCTGCCAGCGTAGACGGCGAAAGGAGGGCAATGCGTTCCGCCGCGGGATCAAGCTGGGGATCGGCCGTGTAGATGCCGTCGACCTCGCCGGCCAAAAGGATGCGCTTAGGCGCCAAATGAGGCGCCAGCCATTGGAATATCTCTTCGGTACTGGCAATGGTCCCCCCGCGCACACTGTCCAAGGCTACGTCGCCAAAGACGACGGGAACCAGTCCCGCTTCAAGCGCGGCAGCCACGGTCACATGGGGGCCGTCGACGAGGACGCCGTCTCGCCCGCGCAGGGTGACGCTGGGCTGGATGGCCCACGCCGGCACATCTGCAGCAAGCAGGGCCGCAACAACGATGCGATTCAGGCGCGCGGCAGCGTCGGCGGTGGCGGCAAAGCCATACCAATCGCCGGCGCTCTTGACACCGGCTCGCGTGCCGTAGCGCCGGCCGACAACGTGACCAAAGCTGCCCGAGCCATGGCCAATGACCAGCTGCATGGCCGGCACCTGGGCGCGTGCCGCGGCGATTTCTGCGGCCAGGCGCGCAATAACGTCCAGGCGGGGCGTCTCGGCTTGGCGCTTATCGGTGATCAATGAGCCGCCCAGCTTGAGGAAAACTACGTCGGAAACAGGCCGGCTCATAGCGGCTCACCATTGCGCCGGGTCGAAGCAAGCCCTGTCAGCGTCGTCAGAAGCGTTGCTTCTTCCTCAAGGCGGACGGTACGCGGGTCGAAAACAAGATGATCCTGCTGAATACGACAGACGATCGGCGGCTCGGCCTGACGTAGACGCGCTGCTGCCGCGTCAGGCGCCTCGACGGCCAGCGCCAGCACGCGTGTCGGTAGGGTTTCGCCCGGCAGGCTGCCGCCACCGATCGCGCTTTCGCCATCCCAAATGTCGGCCGTCACACCCGCGCTCTCTAACGTCTCCTGCCAACGTTGGGCCCGCTCATCCAGGTCATTCAGTGTGGCGCTGATCATCTGCCATACTGGGATTTCTTCCAGCGCACGGCCGCGACGATAGCTATGCAGCGTTGCTTCCAGCGCAGCCAGCGTGATCTTGTCGACGCGCAGCGCGCGGGCCATGGGGTGACGGCGCAACTCCTCGATCAGCGATGCTTTGCCCGCGATGATGCCGGCCTGGGGGCCGCCCAAAAGCTTGTCGCCACTGAACGCGACCAAATCCGCGCCGGCTGCTACGCTCTCTTGCACCATGGGCTCGGCAGCCAGGCCATAGGGGCGGGTGTCAAGCAGCGTGCCGCTGCCCAGATCATCAATGAAGAGCGGGCGCCGGCCGCTGACTGTTTCATGTTCACGCAGCATTTGGATTACCGCACTGGGCTCTGGCTGCGTCACAAAGCCGATCTGACGAAAGTTACTGCTGTGGACGCGCATGACCGCGGCCGTTTCAGGCGTGATGGCTGCGGCAAAGTCGCGCAGGTGCGTGCGATTCGTCGTGCCCACTTCGACCAGTTGTGCGCCGCTCTGACGCAGAACGTCAGGAATGCGAAAACCGCCGCCGATCTCTACGAGCTCCCCGCGGCTGATCAAAACGTCCTGCGCCTGGCAAAACGCACTGAGTACAAAATAGACGGCCGCCGCGTTGTTATTGACGACCAGCGCATCTTCAGCCCCGGTTAATTCGGTCAGCAGTTCCCGGGCATGGATGTGGCGACTGCCTCGCCGTCCTGCCGCCAGCTCGTATTCGAGATTGCTGTAGCCGTCGCTCACTGCGACCACGGCCGCACGCGCAGCCTCACTGAGGGGTGCGCGGCCCAGATTGGTATGGACGATGATGCCTGTTGCATTGATTACTGGCCGTAGAGAGGGCTGGTTGCTCGCCGCGACGTGCTCGGCAACCAACTTTGGCCAGACTACGGCGTCCGGCGCAGGCGCCCCGCCGGCGATGGCGCGGCGGGTCTCTTCCAACACGTTGCGCACCGCGGCGAGCGTGGATGCTTCGCCATGGGTTGCTACGAGCAGTGCGATTGCCTCCTGCTGGAGAAGGCGATCAACGCTTGGCAGCTTTCGATATTCGGTCGTTGGATCGTCATTCATGGGCTGATTATACGTCACCGCTGTACGCGCGTCCATCCGCAGCCTATTCCAGGGTGCAACTCTCAAGCACGGCGCTAAGCCTAACGACAGTAGGGCTCACTGGTTTCAGCCCTTCACGAGTACAGAACACTTGTCATGCCGACGGAGCGAAGCGACGAGACATCTCGACTGGACGGACGCCTCCGCAGAAATTATGATCTCGTCGCGCGTTCAATTTAGCTGACGATACCATGAAAAAAGGTCGACCGAAGTCGACCTTTCATCCTGTAACATCTATTCTCTTCGAGCCAAAAAGCGAGTGGGCGAAAAGGGACTCGAACCCCTGACCTCCTCGGTGTAAGCGAGGCGCTCTAACCAGCTGAGCTATTCGCCCGAGCGCATCCGCCAATATAGCTGAAGGCCGCGCCCTTTGTCAAAAACCTTGCTGGCTGCTCGCTAACAGCCGGGTCCCTTGTCTGGTATGCCAGCGCTATGCCTCGGGACGAATCATGATAACCGGAATCGAGATGTGCTGCGCCACGTATTGGGCAACACTGCCGAAGATAAGCTTGTTGATCCCCGTGCGCCAGTGAGTGGTCATGGCAACAATGTCCACATCGTGGTTCTCGATATACTGTACGATGGCTTCGCCTCGCGCCCGGTCGAGACGCACCTCACTATGGACTTCATAGCCAAAGAGCTCCAACATCTGCTCTTCCTTCCGCATATCCAGCGTGAGGTCGGCTACGGTACTCTCCCGTTCCTGGCTGGCAAAAATGGGGTGCTGAGATTGTCGTAATTCCTTGCGCGTCGGATATTCGAACAGGTCCACTTCCATGGTGGCCGGGCGCCCGGGTTTGCCGACACGGCCGGCTGGATCCTCCGCCACGCGCAGGAGGATGATTTCGTTTTGATCCGGCGGGAAGAAGCGGCAGAGATGGGGGAAAATATGGGTGCAGAACGCTGACCCATCAATGGGTACGAGAATTTTATTTTTGTTCGACATCTTCAGTCTCCTTTGACTGCTGACTGCTGATTGCAGCAACACTGTTCTTCATTTTCTCCTACGTTGTCCAGCTTACCCTTTTGGGAAACGGTTCGCAAAGGGTATTTATCCCCAATTAGACGGGATGAATGTCACTAATTGGCTAATGCCCTTATGCGGTCAAAAGATATACGGTCAAATGATCTGAGCCATGGATTCCAAATCTGCGGCGAGTGGGCGGCGGATGGCGACGGATCATTTCTGTGAAATCAGCGGTGATCCGCTGCATGCTAGCCTTTTCCGGGGTCTATGGTCGCGAGATTGAAATTTCCTGGGATCTGGGCAGGTTGATTTGACGGAAGGCGACCCCTGCTCTATGATGCACGCAACGACGCGTCGGCGTCCGCCCGCCAGCAGCTGGCAGGACGCGTTGACGCTACAGGCCCTCAGCAAAGTTGATAAGTAATGAACGAACGTTCTGCATCTATGCCTTTGGCAGCCCAGCGCACTGACTCACCCGTTGAGCCGAAGCCTGCTGAGTTCAACCACGTTGGCATCCTCTATCACCCGATGAAGCCGGGGTCAAAGAGCCTTGCGCAGGAAATTGAGCTCTTTTTGCATGATGAGGGGGTAGAAGAGGTGTGGCAAGAGTCGGCCTGGGAGTCGGAGGCGGTTCTGAGTCACGTCAGCACCGCTGACCTGCTCATTACCCTCGGCGGCGACGGAACGCTGTTGCGCGCAGCGCGTATCGGTGCGGCTGACGGCGTGCCCATGTTGGGCGTCAAAATGGGCAAGCTTGGCTTTCTGGCCGAGATCATGCCTGATGACTGGCAAGGGCCTCTCCAGCAGACGCTTGATGGCGACTACTGGACGGAAGAGCGGCTAATGTTGCGCTCGCGCGTGGAACGCTTGGACGACGACGGCGAGCGTTTCACGCTTTGCGAGCATGACGGACTCAATGATATTGTGCTCAGCCGCGGTGATTTGGCCCGCGTTGTGCGCATCAGCGCCCATTTGGATGGCGAATACCTGACCACGTATACGTGTGATGGCGTCATCACCAGTACAGCCACGGGGAGTACGGGCTATGCATTGGCCGTGGGCGGCCCGATCCTGCCGCCGGAACTGCGCAACATGCTCGTGATTCCAATTTCACCTCACCTGAGCATGGATCGAGCGGTTGTTTTGTCGCGCGGCTCGGAAGTGCGATTACAGGCATATGCCGATTATCATCCTATGCTGACAGTTGATGGTCAGGTAGTGGTCGAGTTGCATAGCGGTGATCAGGTTGTGATCACCGGAAGCCCCCACCTGGCTCGCTTTATTCGCCTAAAGGATCGCAACTATTTCTATCAGTCACTAATGGAAAAGTTGCGTTGGACAGATGGTATAAGGGACGCGTAAGTGATGACGGTCGAACAAGAATCTCTGCAAACTTCGGCGACCGGCGAAGTGTTGTATTGTGAGAATCATCCGAATGTTGAAACGCTGCTGCGCTGCAATCGGTGCAACAAACCGATCTGCATGAAATGCGCGGTGCAGACCGACGTTGGCTATCGCTGTAAAGAGTGCATTCGCGCCGTACAGGACAAGTACTACACGGCTGAAGGGAAAGACAACTGGATTGCTCTGGGCGTCAGCTTTCTGGTAACGCTTATCGCGGCGCCGATTCTGGGCTTCTTCCTCGGTTTTTTCGGTCTCTTCTTTGGCAGCATCATTGCTTTCTTGATCGGCGGCAGCGCGGGCACGGCATTGTCGCAGATCATCCGGCGCGCAATTGGTGGCCGCCGCGGGCGCAATTTGCGTTGGTTTGCCCTGGTCGGCATTATTCTGGGCATTCTGGTGGCCATTCTCTTCACGCCCTTCCCGCTGCTGAATATCCCGACCCTCGTCTTTGCCGTCCTTGCCTCGACAACCGCTCTCTCGTTCCTGCGCTAGCAGGCTGTCGGAGATGGTATGAATAGGCCGCGGATTGCGCGGATTAGGCTTAAACAGCTGGATCTTCTTAGTTTTATCCGCTTGAATCTACCAGATCCGCGCAATCCGCGGCCTATCTTTTTGGTCACTCCGACAAGCTGTTAGGCTGAGCTTGTCAGCAGAGGGACAATCGTACCCAGTTTGATGCCGCGGATTGATGTCACTTATCAAAGCCCGCTCAATCGCTGATCCAGAGCCGATCACGCAAATCATAGTTTCCTTGCGCCGCGATTTTGCTTGTGCTATCATGCCCACAACCACCTCAATGCCGCACAGAGGGAGACCCGTTTGTGGCTACTCGTACCCGTTTACTCACCGGCCTCGTGCTGGCGCTGCTTCTGCTGAGCGCCTGTACACGACGGCCTGAAACGCCCGCATCGATCGACGTCAATGACTTGCCTCCCACCGCAACGGTGGATGCCGCCGCGCCCTCTGAGCCGGATGCAGAAGCTGTGCCCACGCTCACGCCGGTCGTCGAAGCACCTGCCGAGGGCGAGCCTGCTACAGAGGGCGACGCGGCAGAGGGCGTTGCGGACGAAGAGCCCTTGCCACTGCGTCCGGATCGGACCTTCCAGTACACCGTGCAAGAGGGGGACAACATCTCCTTTCTGGCCGAAAAATTCGGTACCACAATGCAGGTGCTGCGTGAGCTAAACTTTTTAACCGATGACAACATTCAAGCCGGCGCCATATTGATCGTGCCCTACGTTGAAGGCATTACCGAGGAAGGGGTGCCCACGCCGTTACCGGGACCATTTGAATACACTGTTCAGCCCGGCGATACCTTGGGCGCGATCGAAGCGCGCTTTAACATCAACCAGTTGGAAATCATTGAAGCGAATCAACTGTTGACCCCCGACAGCCTCATCGTCGGTACGACGCTTATCATTCCAGGCTATATCCCGGACGCGGACGGATCTTCCGCCTCTGCCGCGGGCACGGGCACCAACGCGGTTCCGGGCGCACAGGTCACCTATATTGTGCAGCCGGGCGACAGCTTTTTTTCCATCGCACAAGAATTCGGCATAGATCCCGATGACCTGGCCATAGCCAACAACATTGTCAATCGCAATGTCTTGCGCGTGGGCCAGGAACTGATCATTCCAGGCGTCAGCCAGCGGGACGTTCAAATCTTGCGCGGCACGACCCACACAGTTGCTTCGGGCGAAACGTTGAGTGAGATTGCGACCCAGTATGGCGTAACCGTGGAGTCGATTTTGAGCCTCAACAACTTGACCGATCCCAATTCGATTGTCGTCGGTCAGGAATTGGTCATTCCAGGCGAATAGCCGTCCTGGTTGGTAAGATTGAACTGAATGTGTTGAATCGCCCGGCGCCTTGCGCGCCGGGCCTTCTATATCCAGCGCCAGAGAGAAAGCCATGAAACGGACCGCCACTTCCTCCTTCGGAACCGGCAAACGTGAGAGTCATGATGCCGCGTCGTTCTATGCACGCAGTCTCTATGACAATATCTTTGCCGAGCCGGCCAGCGCTGCCCAAATGGACGTCGAGATCCCTGCACATGAGCCGTGGGCCGATCAGATCTACTGTGCTTCGTCTACCACCATGACCGCCGTGCCGGACAACGGCGTGGCGCTTGCCTTTACCTCACCGCCGTATAACGTGGGCAAGGACTACGATGACGATATGAGCCTCGACGCCTATCTGGCGCTAATCGGTGACGTGGCGGCTGAGGTCTACCGGGTGCTGCGTCCGGGCGGTCGCTACGTGATCAATATTGCCAACCTGGGGCGCAAACCCTACATTCCTCTCCACGCGTTCTTCTATGAGATTCACACGCGCCTTGGTTTTCTGCCCATGGGCGAGATAATCTGGCGCAAGGCCAAGGGAGCAAGTGGTTCATGCGCCTGGGGCAGTTGGATGAGTGCCAAGGCGCCGCGCCTGCGCGACGTGCACGAGTACCTGCTCGTCTTTGCCAAGCAGAGCTACTCGCGTCCGGATGCAGGCACATCTGACATCGAGCGTGATGACTTCATGGACGCCACCCTCTCTGTATGGGAGATTCCTGCCGAGTCTGCGCGCCGCGTCGGCCATCCCGCACCCTTTCCGATTGCGTTGGCCGAGCGGGTGATTCAACTCTACTCCTATCAAGGCGACGTCGTGCTTGATCCCTTCATGGGCAGCGGCTCGACCTGCGTGGCTGCTGCCGGTCATCAGCGTCATTATGTGGGCTACGACCTCGACCCCGCATACTGCGACTTGGCGGCCCATCGTCTTGCGGCCGCAAAATAGTCCCCACCACGGAAGCTACCTCACAGATCATTTTCGCCAGATCCGGCCATACTGCGTAGATAGTTTGAACTTGAATGATTTTTGTAATGAGGGAAGTAGGGGAAATGAGTAAGCCAATTCACGTCTTTGCCATGGCCGGCAGCCTGCGCGAACGTTCGCTTAACCGGGCGCTGCTGCGCGCGGCGGCCGAGGTGTTGCCTGATAGCATGACGTTAGATATCTATGATTTGATGCCACTGCCCATGTTCAATTCCGACGTCGAGCGGGCCGGCGTGCCTGAATCCGTGCAGGATTTTCATCGACGCATGGTCGCGGCCGATGCCTTGCTGATCGCGACGCCTGAGTATAATTTCTCCGTTCCCGGTGTGCTCAAGAATGCCTTAGACTGGGCGTCGCGGCCTCAAGCCAATGGCGATCCTGCTCCGCTCAACCAGAAGAGTGCGGCCATTCTCAGCGCAGCCGGTCGGTTTGGCGGCGTACGCGCCCAGGGGCATTTGCACGATATTCTGCTCCACAACCAGGTCTATATCTTGCAGCGTCCCCAGTTCATGCTCTCTTCTGCGGGGACTCATTTTGATGACGAGTTGCATCTTCGCGACGAGGAGACGCGCCTGCGTCTGCAAGGCGTTCTCGTCGGGCTGGAAGCATGGACTCGTCGCCTCCAGCCCGAACGACTGCCAGCGTAGGGCCCTCAACCGAGACGAGCGTGAATCGAACGCAGATCGACAGGGAACTTGTCGATCTGCGTTTTTTGTTGCTTTCAATTTGTGCCGTTTCTTGTGTTATAATGGCGTTATCTTCGTTCTAAGCCCTGTTTGGGCGCCTTCCAAGATCTTGCCAGCACCTCCCAACCTGAATGTCTGTGTCGATACGTTGTCGAGGAGGTTTGCCATATGCCTATGCGATTTCAGGGGCGCGTCATTGTCGCCCTTCTGCTTGCCAGTTGTCTACTCGTTGCCCTCACGCCGCCGCTTCAAGCTCGTTCGTTCAGCGGCATTACGTCGCCGAGCGCCAATACCGCTATCTACGGCGAGGTTGTCGTGCGCGGCACGGCCGATCACCCTACCTTCCGCAAGTGGCAGATTGATCTGATCCTTGCCGACCAAGATGGGCATGAGACCTTTTTGGCCCTTGGCGAAGAACCGGTCCGCGCCGATACGTTTTTTGTGTGGGATACGACACCCTTTCCGGATGGCACGCATCACTTGCGCCTGCGTGTGGTGCACAGCAACCTGAACTACGACGAGTATCTCGTGCCGGTCACGCTGCGCAACGGACGCATGACTGAGTCATCGCTCGAGATTGCAAGTGAGTCGAACTCAGGCGATGAACCTCGCACGGTTGATCCGGCGCCGATCGCGATTGCGCCGCCGGCGGCAGAGCCCATGCCGGCGCCTGCGGGCGTAGATCGTTGGATTGAAGTCGATATCTCTGACCAGCGTCTGCGGGCGTGGGAAGGAGATCAGGCGGTCTTTGACTACACGGTGAGTACCGGCAAGCCAGGCCATCTGACCTTGCCGGGCACCTTTAGCGTCTATCGTAAGTATGAGCAGACGCGCATGCGCGGCTATGACTATGACACGCCTGATGTCCCCTGGACGATGTACTATTCCGGTGCGTTTGCCATTCACGGCGCGTACTGGCACGACAATTTTGGCACGCCGGTAAGTCACGGCTGCGTCAATCTGCCCGTCGAGCAGGCCAAGGCGCTCTATGAATGGGCCGATATGGGCACTGTCGTCGTCGTTCGTCCCTGAGCATGATTCGATTAGGCGCGCCTCTACCCCCAACAGAGCAAACGCCCGCTGAATGGGCACAGGCGGTGTTGCACGCCGGCTATCGCGCTGACTTCTGCCCCGTAGATGAAGCAGCAGATGATGCGACCGTGCAAGCCTACGCCACGGCCGCGGCTGCCTCCGATATCGTCATTGCCGAAGTCGGCGCCTGGAGCAATCCGCTCAGCCCCGATCCCGCCGTGCGCAGCCAGGCCATCGACTACTGTCGTAGCCGCCTCGACCTGGCCGAGCGCATCGGCGCCTCCTGCTGCGTCAATATCGCCGGCTCGCGTGGCGAGAAGTGGGACGGGCCGACCGCGGCTGACTATGCGCCGGATACCTTTGACCTGATTGTCGAAACCGTGCGCGCCATCATCGATGAGGTCCAGCCGCGGCGCACCTTTTACACGCTGGAGACCATGCCGTGGATGCTGCCTGACTCGGCGGAGAGCTATCTGCAGCTTCTTCACGCCATCGACCGGCCGGCGTTCGGCGTTCATCTCGATCCGGTCAATCTTATCAACAGTCCGCGACGCTACTTTCAGCAGGACGCGCTGTTCGATGAATGCTTCAGTCTGCTGGGACCGTATATCAAGAGCTGTCACGCCAAAGACATCGTGCTTCGTCAGGAACTGACGACGCAACTGGTAGAGGCGATCCCCGGGCAAGGTGGCTTCGACTATGCATACTTCCTGCGCAAGCTACACGCCCTGGACCGCGATGTGCCGCTCATGCTGGAGCACCTGCAACATCAGGCAGACTACGACCGGGGCGCCCGGCACATCCGCGCCGTGGCCGCCGCCGCAGGGATCCCATTGGCCTGAGCGACAATCCAATTTCATCACTGGAACCACTTGCGCCAGCCTCTACTCTTCTCCGTTGGCGCGACTTTGATACCATGCCACGGTCGCGCGGATCGCCTCTTCGTGCGGCGTAGCGCCTTTGTCAAAAGCAGCTCGATACTTGCTGTCATCGACAATGTAAGGCTCGCTGAACTCGTAGTACATCTCCTTCATCTCCCGCAACATCGGATTGAACCAGCCCAGCATCGTCAGCATCGTCATGCCGGCCGTGCGGACCTTGACGGGCTGACCGATCTGCGCCTCAACTTGCTCGACAAAGGCCCGCGTCGATTGGGTCGGCGCGTTGGGCACGTGCCAAGCCTGGCCGTACGCTTCCGGTGCTTCCGCCAGGCTAATGAGCGCTTCGGCGAAGTCGCGGATGTACGTGTAGGTGTGGGGCAAGTCAATGTCGCCGAGAAGATTGACCGTCTTGCCCTCCAGCGCAGCTGCGAACAGCAGGTCTCCCACGGATGAATCGGTGACCCGTGGGCCGAAGAAGTCCGATGCCCGTCCGATCACTACATTGAGTTCGTCGGGCGTATGGGCATTCAGTAACTGCTCGGCGATCTGCGCGCGCGTCTTGCCTTTGTGGCCGGTCGCGGCGTAGGGCAAATCTTCGCTGATCGGTGCGCCGTCCGTGGGACCATACATGTAGAGGTTGTCGCCAAAGACAAGGGTCGTGCCGCTCTCATGCAGTCCGGCCAGAACGGAGTCGATCAGCGGCGGAAATCTCTCGGGCCATTCCGTGTAGGGCGGCTGCGCGCACAAGAAAACAACGTCGGCGTCGGCGCAGGCCGCCTTCACATTGGCCGGATCGTAGAGATCCGCTGCCGAGACCGTCACGCCTTCCGGCAGGGCCTCCCCGATTTGCCCGCTGCGGTTGACCATGCGCGAAACGATGCCATGTTCCGTTAACTGCTCCATAATGGTTAGACCCAACTGGCCCGTTCCCAAGATCACGGGGCGTTCTATTGCTGCCATGGATAGACTCCTTTTCCGGGTTGAAGACTCGAGCATGCCGATCACGGTTCTGCAACCTATACGGCATATCGGTACGATAGTTCTAGACGCTCTCACTCTACACCCTGACACATTGTCAGAGTCAAGGGGCGGTTTTGAAAATTGAATTTTACATAATGTTTGAACTTCGAGTAGAATATGGAGGAACACTATTCGAACAGGGAGAAATCAGCCATGGCAACGCACACCTTCGCAGCAGATACTTCGACCATTCAGTTTGGTGAATCGGTCGCCCTCCGTTGGACGACTCAAGGGGCCGACGACGTCTATCTCAATTGGCGTGGAGTTGCCAAACAGGGCGAAGAGCTTGTGACACCAATTGTGACGACGACGTATGTGCTATATGTCACCCGGGAAGACGAAGTCGGACAAGAGTTGCGCGTCACCATCGAAGTGGAAGGCGCTGTGCCGGCTCCGGACGAGATCACTCGCCCCCCCTTGCTTACCCTTACGCCCGAAAATATCGCGTTGCTAAAGCGCTATCCACGGCCACCCCAGGACAATGGGCGCGGTCTGCACTTCGCCCTCGACCTGCGTCCAGAGAGCATCACCAAGACCATTGAGCGTCTGCAATACATCAACGCCACCTGGACCCTCATCTATGCGCAGGATGAATTGCAGACATATCGTGCCGCCAAAGCGTGCTGGGATGTGGGCATCATGCCAGTGGTCCGCATTGGCAAGCAGATCGACAGATTCTTTGACCCGGTGCCTTATGTGAAAGCGCTGCACGAAGCCGGCGCACCGGCCTATGTCCAGATCTACAATGAACCGGCCGACCGGCGCGAGTGGGATGACAATCGGCCGGACAACTATCGTGAAGTCTTTGCTGAGCGTTGGGCCCGCCACGCCGCGGCCGTGGCCGATGCCGGTGGTTATCCCGGCTTGCAGGTCATGGGCAAGAGTGAACTGGACGTGGCCATCGATGCCGTCGACGCCATCAATCGACGTGACATTTGGGAGCGGGCGGTCTTCGTCGTGCACAACTATGGCGTCAACCACCCACCCAACTACCCCTACGATGAGCTTTCGCAGCAGACCCATCCCGGGATCACCATCGTTGAAGATCCAGTCTCGGTGATGATGGGCTCGGCCTTTGCCGTGTGGATGCATGAGCGCTTGGGGAAGGTGATCCCGATTGTCGGCGGCGAGGGCGGTTGGCAATTTGGCGTAGACGATGATCGCCGCTACCCGCGCGTGCTGCAGCCGCTCCATGCGCTCTATCACAGGGAGATCTTCGAATGGTTCCGCACCGGCGTCCTCTCCAGCGGCGAGGCGCTGCCCGATTACTACTTCAGCATGACGCCCTGGCTGGTGGGCGGCTGGAACACGGCCGAGGACTGGTGGGGCGGTCCGCTGGGCGACAAGACTGAGACGATCGAAGCCGTGCGCGCCATCCCCGACTTTGTGCGCCGCTTCTCATGGGATGGTGCGGATGGTTCGACGCCGCAGCCGGTGGAACCGCTTCCCGAACCAGTGGAGCCGGTTACGCCTGCGCCAGAGCCCACTGAGCCGATAGAACCTGAGCCGATAGAACCTGAGCCGGAAGAGCCTGATAGAACCTGAGCCGGTAGAGCCTGCGCCGGTAGAGCCTGAACCAGTTGAACCTGATCCTGTGGCGCCGCCGGTCGCGCCCGCGCCTGCCGACCTCAACTGGGACGCACGCCTGGATGAACTCGGCGTGCGGCTGACCCGCAGCGACGCGACGGGCCCCGTGTGGCGACTGACCGCCGCACGCTTTTTGGATGTCGACGAAGCCGGTGGCAAGCATCACGTCTACATCAATGCCGTACAGACCGACGGTTCTCCTGCTCCGGGTATCCGCTTCGTCGTAGATTGGGTGGGACGCCGCGACGATGAGACGCCGGGCTATGCAACAACTGATGCGTTGGGGCGGGGCAATTATCCCATGTTCATCGGCATGGATCCGGCCAAGCGCGACGGCATCATCTTCGCCACCGCTGCTGATGCGCCAGGCGATCGCGTCGACGGTATGGGGTTGCCCGATCATCAGCAGGTTGCGTTTGAGCTGACCTTCACGTTGGCGTAGCGCACCCCAGGCTCGGACAGTGCTCAAAAAAAGGCGGCGGCCCGTACATCGGCCGCCGCTTGCGCGCTCATGATCTGCCTGACAATTACCCCTCGGTTTCCGCCAGCGGCAGGTCGATCCAGCGCCGTTCGCGGTGAGATTGCGCCACGGCGTTGATGATCTCCTGCACGCGGGCGCTCTGGGCAAAGTTGCCTTGGTTTGTCGTGCCGCCCGCCTGGATCTCTTCCATAAAATTTTGAATGAGGTTGCCGTAAAAGGCAGTGCTCCAAAGATCGTCCGGTTGAAAGCCGGGCGGGAAGAAACGCTCAGGGATCTCCATCGGCACAAACTCGACTGCGTCAGGTTTGGCTCCGTGGAGGGTTTGAATCACGCCAAATTCCTCGACCAGCCGCACGATCAGGGCGCCTGCGGAGCCGTAGATACGTGCTTCGATGCCGGGATAATTGCCGACCGTTACATAGCTGCTTTGCATGGAGTAGAGCGCACCATTGGCGCATTCGCCGATGAACATGTCGGCATCGTCAATGTTGATGCGCTCTCGCTCGGTGTCCAGATTGGTGCGTCGTCGGTGGGGCACCATGTTGGCCAGGATGCCCACGACCTGGGTGAGATCGCTGTCGACCAACTCCAGGCCGATGTCGATGGTCGGGGCGCCGTAGCCTTCCAGCGACGAGACATGGATGCCTTCCCGGCTCAGGTCGGCGCCCCAGGGCTCCTCACCTTCCGGTTTGACCTTATGAATGCGCTTGTCCATGGGATTATCCGGGTCGAGCCACTGGCTGTTCTGCTCGTAGCCGTTGAAGACATAGGGCGTGCCGATGTAGCCTTCTTGCACAAGCTCAAACATGTACTGGACGGCGGGCGCATAGCGAAAGGTCAGCCCAACTTTGGTCTTGAGCCCCTTTGATTCGGCCAGTTCATGGGCGCGCCAGACGTCGCGATAATCGTGGCAGACCGGCTTCTCTACGAGGCAATGCTTGCCCGCTTCCAGGACCGCGAAGACCATCTCCTGGTGGTCGGCGCGCGTGACGACGTCGATAACGTCGATGTCGTCGCGTGCCAGCATCTTCTCATAGTCTGTGACGAATTCCGGGATGTCGAACTCTTTCGCCCTGGCCTCACCCAACTCCCGATCAAGATCACACAACATGACGATGTCACAGAGGGGGGAGCGGGTATAGCCCGGCAAATGGGCAGAGGCGGACCAGCGCCCTGCTCCAATTACGCCGACACGCAGTCGATCACTCATTTTTGTCTCCTTGCTCAAATTGATGGCCAACGCTTGATGGGTTGGCGTGGTTTAGCGGGTCATGCGTGGTTCGAGCGCGTCGCGCAGACCATCTCCCAACAGATTGATGGACAAAACCGTCAACATGATCGCCAAGCCCGGAAAGGTTGTGATCCAGGAGGCGTGGCGCAAATAGCTGCGCCCTTCGCTGAGGATCAAGCCCCATTCGGGTGTTGGCGGCCGTGCGCCAAGCCCCAGAAAACTCAGGGCCGCGCCGGCGATGATTGCGCCCGCTACGCCTAGCGTGGCCACCACGATGAGCGAACCCAAAATATTGGGCAAAATATGGCGCATGATGACACGCGAAGGGGGACTGCCAACCGCGACGGCCGCCTCAACATAGGTTGTCGCCTTGGTCTTTAGCACCAACCCGCGTGTCACTCGTGCATAGGTGGGCGCGGCAGCAATCCCAACGGCAATCATGGCGTTGAAGAGGCTCGGTCCCAGAATGGCAATGACGACCAGCGCCAGCAGGATGCCAGGGAAAGCCAACGTGATATCGGCAAGACGCATGATGAATGAGTCAGTCCAGCCGCCAAAATAGCCGGCCAACAGGCCGCCGGTCACGCCCATAGTTGCAGCAATTGACACGGAGATGATGCCAACCTGTAAGGAGATTCGCCCGCCGTAGACGATTCGGGTATAGATGTCTCGGCCGAAGGCGTCGGTCCCCATCCAATATTGAACGCTGGGCGGCTTGAGCCGCTCGCTGGCGACAATTTCAACTGGATCGTAGCGCGTCACCCAGGGCGCGAGAATGGCCATGGTGGCAATGATGATGAGCAAGGCCAATCCGATCATGGAGCCCGGATTCTGACGGAGCCGCCGCATGGCATCGCCCCAGAGCGAGCGATGGCGTCGGCCGTCGTTCAGCACGAGTGGATCGTCCGATTGGCCGGTCAAAGGCGGTGTCTGCTCACTCATAACGAATCCTTGGGTCGATGACAGCATATGAGAGATCAACCAGAATATTGATGAGCATAATCATCAGCGCCAGCACGAGCGTCAATCCCTGGATCATCGTCATGTCTTTGTTTAGAATTGATTCAACATACATTTTGCCCAGACCGACCCGAGCGAAGATCGTCTCTGTGATCACTGCGCCGCTGATCAGGCCGCCAAACTGAAGCCCCATGACTGTAACAGCCGGAATCAAGGCGTTGCGCAGGGCGTGGCGCGTGACCACCGCGCGCTCGCGCAAGCCCTTGGCGCGTGCGGTCCGGATATAGTCGTCGGTGAGGGCGTCGAGCATGCTGCTGCGCACCAGCCGCGCCAGCGTGGCCGAACTGAGCAGGCCCAGCGTTAAGGCCGGCAAGACCAAGCGATCCAGACTCCCCTGCCCCATGGGCGGAAACCACTTCAGGTTAACGGAGAAGATCAGGATCATGAGCAGACCCAGCCAGAAGACGGGCATGGAGACGCCAATCAGTGCAAAGCCCATGGCCAAACTGTCGATCCAGGTATTGTGCCTGAGTGCTGAGACAATGCCCAGCGTTAGCCCGAGCACGGTACTGATCAACAGCGCACTCAATGCCAGCGTCAGCGTATAGGGCAGCGCGTCCAGAATTTGCTCCAGTACCGGCTGCTTGTTGAAGAGAGAATCGCCCAGGTTCCCCCGTACAACACCGCTCATGTAGGTCAAATATTGCATGTGGAGCGGCTTATCCAGCCCCATATCCTGGCGCACCTGTTCCAGCAGTTCGGGCGTACTTCGTTTTTCACCAAGGAAAATTTCAGCCGGATCCCCTGGCACGAGTTGCAGCATGAGGAAGACCAGAATGGTCAGGGCGATCAGGGTGGGGATCGTGGCGATCAGGCGACTAAGCGCGTAACGGGTAATCGACATGGTTCGTTTTCCTCGTCCTCTTCAGCAGACCATTTTCGGTTACGGCGTATGGTCATCCAAGCCTTACCGCCTGCACCTGATCGAATGAATGGAAAGCTCGATCAGGTGCAGGCTACAGCCGAAAAACGATTTGCGACTTGGAGTCTATTCGCTGAAGCTACTCGGCAACTGTTGCCATGTAGAAGTAGGGCGTGTTGCCGCCAAGGTAGTAGACGACATCGTTCAGGTTATTGCCGTGCGCGTACAGGATGACCGGATCGGCCCAGAATTCCATGATGGCCTCATCCTTCACCTTTTGCTGGATGTCGGAATAGAGTTCACAGCGGGCTGCCGGATCCGCTTCGGCCGCTGCCGCATCGATCATGGTATCCATCTCGTCATTGATGTAGTTGTTGCGATTGGTGCCGCCGCCGGCGTTGCTGCTGTGGAAGAAGGTGCGCACCATGTCGGGATCGGTGCCCGTGTCCCACCAGCCCTGGGTATTGTGCTGGCCCGAACGCACAGCGTCGAAGTAGCCGCTGCGGCTGAGGCCGTTGAGCTCGACATCGATACCGATTTTGGCCATGTTGTCCTTCAGGAACGCGGCTTCGGCATTGCTGTTGCCGGCATCGGCGCGGTAGTAGTGGCCGATCGTCAGCGGCTCGCCATCCTTTTCGCGGATGCCGTCGCCGTCACTGTCAACCCAACCGGCTTCTTCCAGCGTAGCGTTGGCCTGGTCGAGATCGGTCGGGTACATTTCGCAGATGCTGGCATCATAGCAGAAGACGACGCTGGTCAACGGGCCGCAGGCGGGTGTGCCAAAGCCGTTGTAGACCGTGTCGATCATGCCCTGGCGATCCATGGCCAGCTGCATGGCGCGACGGACGGGCAGTTCGCTGGTGGGATCATTCTGATGATTGAACATCAGCGCCCATCCGGAACCGGGCTGGGCCAGCTGGATCGTGGTGATGTCGGGATTCTCGGTCAGGCTGGGGAAATCGATCTCAGGCGTCTGATCCATGAAGTTGATTTCGCCGGTCTCTAGCGCTGCGGTACGTGTGGCCGGCTCTTCGATGAACTTGTAAATGAGCTGGTCAATATTCGCCGGGCCGGTCGTGCCCAACCACTCGGGACCCCAGTTGTAATCCGGGTTGCGCACGAGCACGATTTCTTGATTGAGCGTCATCGAGTCAAACATGAAGGGACCAGTGCCCACAAAGTCGGTAATGCCCCAGTCTTCGTTGCCCACGGCCTGCTGCGCTGTGGGGGAGACTGGCACAAGCGTCGTGCCGGACAGGTTGTCGAGGAAGGGCGCGTAGCCGGTGTTGAAGCGGACGATGACTTCATAGTCATTAACGATTTCGGTTTCCAGATAGGGACCGATGTTGCTAAAGGCTGACTGCGACTGCGTTTCCGGGTCGACAATGCGGTCAAACGTGAACTTGACGGCTTCGGCATTGAAAGGCGTGCCGTCATGGAATGTGACATCCTCGCGCAGTTTGAAGCGGTATTCCGTTGCATCTTCGTTGACTTCCCATTCAGTCGCCAGACCCGGTACATAGACGCCCGGCTCCGATTGCCAGACCAACGGGTCCGTCAAGTGCATGGTGATGTTGCCCACGCGAGAAAAGGTCGTCACATTGGGGTCCAGCCGGTCAAAGCCAGCCGGGATACCGACAACAACCGTGCCGCCTTCGGCGGGTTCGGCCGCTGCATCGTCGGCAGCCGGCGCGGCGCCGGGAGCGGCAGCCGGTGCGGCACAGGCAGACAAGGCAAGGATCAACACGAGCAGCAATGCAAATACGCTCAGCGATCCCCGATTTCTGGTGTCCTTCATAGTGGATGCTCCTGTGAAATTTAGACTCGAAACGAAAGATGAACTCAGCTAACGGTTAAGTTGAACAAATCATTTTCCAAGGATCGTACGCCTGTATCACCCCCTTTCTCAAACATTGCAAAGCCTGCTTGGCATGATGGATTCCCTACACTTACCGAAAACGCTTGCGCTGGCCAGTACTTCATGCAACGGTCAAGCTACCGATAATGTCATCTAGCGGGCAAAAATCGTTGGCGGCTGCTCCAGGAAATGCTTGAGCAACTGCACAGTTTGTTCGACATCGGACAGATGGACCATCTCAAACGGGCTGTGCGTATAGCGGGTAGGTACAACGACCAGACTAGCAGGAATCCCGTGTCGCGTAAAGGCTCCGGCATCGCTGCCGTAAAAGTGGAAGACAGCGGGTTGGACCGAAATTCCCGCTTCTTCGGCGCTGGTCATCAGCGCAAGCGTCAGCGGGCGGCTGTAATGGGCCAGATCTTTGTGGACAATGGTGGGACCGCCGCCCAGACGCGCCGACGCATCGCGCGGATCGACGCCCGGCACATCGCCCACAAGCCCCACGTCCAGCGCAATGGCCAGCTCGCAATTGACCTCGTCGGCCACGGCCTCTGCGCCCACGAGACCGATCTCCTCCTGCACGGTGGAGACAAAGACGACCTCATACTCCAGTCGTTCCCGGTCGAGGACATCCAGCAGCCGATCCATAATGGCCAGGCAGACCCGGTCGTCCATCGCCTTGCCATAGACGAAGTCGCCCATGCGGCGCGTCGGCGGATTCCAGATGACGCGATCGCCGATTTGAATGCCCTGCGCTTCTACCTCGGCACGGCTGGTGGCGCCGACATCGAGGAAGATATCGTTCCAATCCGGCTCTGTCTTGGCCCGCTGCTCTGGCGTGAGCACGTGGCCGGTCAGGGTGGCGAAGACACATTCGACCGTACCCGTTGCGGTGACAATGAGCGCAGGATGGCCCCAGGGCAGGAAGACCGAACTGCGCAGGGTAGGACGTTGCTCGGGGTTGCGTTGACCCGAGGCGAGCCAGACAAAGCCGTCCTCCGAGATATATTTGACCACGAAGCAGATCTCGTCGGCATGGGCAGCCAGCATCAGGCGCGGCCCGCTGCCGCCCACCTGCGCGATCAAGTTACCCACGGGTGTGAGCGTCATCTCGCGGACGCGATCGCCCCAGCGCTCCATCAGCCACTTCTGTACGTGCCACTCGTCGCCGCCTGGTCCCGGTAGTTCCGTCAGTGTTTGAATCAGGCTAAATAGACTCATGGGCTCTCTCAGTGCCTCCGTCGATCAAATTCTTGTGGATGACGCCGCCCTGCATGACAAGCTGAATCCGTGCGACATCCTGCAGCATCGCCACGTCTTCCAGGGGATCACCATCGATGACCAGCAGGTCTGCGTAGAGGCCGGGCCGAATTTCCCCAACCTCGCCGCCCAACCCCATGCACTCGGCGCCCATGCGTGTGGCCGCCACGATGGCCTGCATGGGCGTCATCCCGGCCGCCGTCATATACGCCAGCTCGCCGGCATTTTCGCCCCGCCCGAAACTGCCCAGGTCTGTGCCCATGGCCATGCGCACGCCTGCAGCCAATGCTTTGGGAAAGCTCTCGCGTTGGGCTTCCATGAGGATCCGAGCCTTGCGCGGCATGTATTCCGGCACGGGGCACGGGTCCAGGTCACCCAATGCGACAATCTTGTGCAGGACCGTGAATGTCGGTACCAGCCACGTCTTCTGACGCACCATCTGATCGATCAACCCATCATCGAGCGCGGCGCCATGCTCGATGCTGTCCACGCCGGCGTCGAGGCAGATTTTAACGCCCTCGCCGCCATAGGCATGGCTCATCACGGGCTTGCCGGCTGCGTGGGCCGTATCGACGATTGCTTGGACCTCTTCGAGGGAAAACTGGCGCAGCAGCGGGCCTCCGGTCGGTGTGCCGACGCCGCCCGTGGTGGCAATCTTGATCCAGTCTGCACCGGCTCGCACCATTTCGCGCACTTTGTGACGACAGGCGTCGACCCCGTCGCAGACTCCATCGGGGATCGTCTGTAGCTTCGGGTAAGTCGAGTCTATGCCGGCCGGTTCGGTGTGGTCATTGTGGCCGCCAAACTGACAAATAATATTGACGCTGATCTTGAGCCGGGGACCGGCAATCAGCCCCTGATCGACGGCCATCTTCATGCCCAGGTCGACGCCTGAGGCATCGCGTACCGCGGTGAAGCCGGAGAGGAGCGTCTCACGGAACGCTTCCGCCGCGAGGAAGACCGACAGCGTGGGGGGAATCGCAGCCCGGGCGACCATCCCGCCCGGCAGATTGGCCAAATGATCGTGACAGTCGATCATCCCCGGCATCAGCGTACGACCGCCCAGGTCGATGCGTCGGGCGCCGTCCGGCGCGGGCAACTCCGTGCTGGGCGCCACGGCCGCGATGCGTGCGCCTTCAATCAACACGGCATACGCCCTGTCGGGCGCCGGATCGCCGCTTCCGTCGATCAAACGTGCATTGTCCAAATAAAGCGTACCGTCATTCATGTTGTCGCTCCGCCGATCGTGGTCAAGGTAACTGTGTGTGACCGCCCAGCATGGTGAAGTCCTGATTGCCCTGAAAGCTGTAGTGACCCGCCATGAGGCCGCCATCTACCAGGAAGAGTTGACCGGTGATCCAGGCCGCATCCTCCGAGGCGAGAAAGAGCACCATTTGGGCGACATCGAGCGTTTCGCCCATCCGCCCCAGCGGTACCTCTTGGAGATAACGGGTCTTGTAGGCTGTGGAGATGTTTTCTTCCGCCCGCTGGGACGGAACGTCAATCAAACCGGGCGCCACTGCGTTGACGGTGACGCCATATTGGGCGAGTTCCATGGCCGCAACTTTGGTGAGCATCGTGAGGCCGCCCTTGGCGGTACAGTGAGGCCCGCCCTTGACGCGCCCCATCACGGCCGATACCGATGAGATGTTAACGATCTTGCCGCCGCCGGGGCGGCTCATCATGTGGCGGCCGACGTGTTTGGTCGTCAGAAAGGGTCCCGTCAGCTGCACGTCGAGCTGACGCTGCCATGCCTCCAGATCCATGTCAACCAGCAGCCCATGGACGACGACGCCCGCGTTGTTGACCAAAATATCGATCCGCCCCAGCTGGTCGACGACGCGATCGACCAAGGCGGCGATCTCTGTTTCTTCTGCGACATCCGTGGGCACGGCCAGCGCCCGCCCGCCCGCGGCTTCAATCTCTGCCACCGCCCGATTGGCCGCACTCTCATTGATCTCGGCGATGACTGCGTGTGCGCCTTCGCGCGCAAGCGCGTGGGCAATTTCGAGGCCGATGCCGTTGCCGGCGCCGGTAACAACAGCCACCTTTTCGTTAAAGCGCATGGGGCCCTCGCCTTCTGATCTGACAGACGTCACATTGCAGCGTCTGTCTGTCTACAATATAGGGTCTTTGCGCATGTCTGCGCCGATCAACGCCACGGGGATGGATCCATAGGACAGGAAACGATCGTGGAAGCGGGCCAGATTGAAACTGCTGCCCTCGCGGGCCGCCACTTCCCGGCGCAGTGCGTGGATGCTGTCCGTGCCAAGCAGGTACATCATGGCCGCGCCGGGGAACATGCTGTTCTTGACTGCCTCGCCCCGCGCAGCCTCCGGACTCATGGCCGCGTGTTGGGCGTAGAAATCAGCAGCCTGATCCAGCGTGAATTCGCCGCGGTGCAACTTGACGTCGACAATGGCCCGGGCGCTCATGCGCCGGCGCGACTGGGCTTCGGCGTACCGTTCCAGCGGCGTCAGAAAGCCGGCCTCGCCCATCAGGTCGGTGGCATAGCAGGCCCACCCTTCTGCCATGGTGCCGCCGCAGAAGAGGGCAATGCGAGACGCGCAATCGACAGCGGCGATTCTGCCGATACGCGAGTCGGCGCGGAACGCATGCCAATTCTGAACGTGGTGACCGATGGCGCCATGGTGCACCACGTGGTTCAACTTGATCACGCTGTCATTGTTGCTGCGCAGGAATGCCGTTTGCTCTGCCGCCGACAGCGAGAGATCGAGCGGGGCCACAAGGTATTGGTGCACTGGCGGCCGGTTGACCGCTGCGGGCGAGCGGTAGAAGAGAAAGTATAGGTAGGGCGCTGCCTCACGCACCCACTCCGGGCGCGGCACATATTCAATCGGAAAATCGGGCCAGGTCAGCAGTTGCTCTTCCTGTGCCGTGGCATAACAGGCTTGCCATAGTTCCGGATACCGTGCGTAATATTCATCCGCAGCCGGATGTAGATCGGCCAGCCCGGCGAGCGCTTCACCCGGTGTCGCGGCGTCAAAATCGGCCGCGTGGGCGGTAAGTGCACCCTCTGCCTCGGCCCATTGCTCTTCGGCGTAGGCGAGTATCTCTTCTCCGGTCAGATTCAGACAGTGGCCCTGGCGCATCAGCATATCGAATGCTGCTTCGCCGCAGGCGTAGCTGTCGGCATGATTGGCCAGCAAGTCGTTCCGCAAGTAGCTCTCAAAGCGAGCAAATGCCGCGCCGGCCTGATCAGCTGCCGCGCGAATGTGCTGGTCGTCGATCCCCTCCTGAGCCATCAGCTGGTTGATGCCGTCACCCAGCAGACGCTGCGCGCCCTCGCATTCGCGCAGCGCACGTTTGCTCCAATCTAGCGGCGCCTGGCGGATGATGGCTTCGCCCTGGGCCAGCAGGGTCGGAATCTGCTGAATACGGGCGATGGCTGCTGCGATGCGTTCATTGATCGGTGCGTAGTCTGTCAGGAAAAGGCCGATAATGCTGAAAACTGCCTCGCCAGTATAGGTAGACGGATTGCCCCGGTGGAAATGGACAGAGTCGATTTCCCAGCTTTGAATACGAAGGAACCCTCGGGCGAGGGTGCGATCGATCTCTTGGGATCGGGTAAGCGTCTCTTCGGGCAAGGCTTCGAGACGACTGAGCAAGCGGCTCATGTCGGCAAGACGGTCGCCGGCGCCATTTTCCGAGAAATCGGGCAAGCGATAATCGTGGACGTGTTCGCCGATAAAGGTGGCGTTTACCGGGCGATAGTAATAGTAGGAGACAAAGAAATCTTCGAGCCAGGCATCAAACAGTGGCGCAGAAATGGACATCGGTTGCTTGCTCCAGCGGCTGCGTGGATATCAGCCAGCGACGGATTGGATAGCAGACGAGCGGCAGTGCTAAGTCTGAGGGGGGACTATAGAAACAGTCTTGACAAAAGAGGTAAGGCGATGCTAAGTTAACTATCGAAAATCGATTTTCGATAGTTAACTTAGTTTTATCACACTCTTCTCCTTCTGCCAAACTGCTTTTTGGAATGCCTGTCCACCTGCTGCAGCCAGATCAGAGCAGAATCTGCAGCGGATATATCCTGATACTGGAAGAACGTCTTATGGCTATGGTTCGAGCAAAACGACTGCGTTTGGTAGACGATGTGCGCCGTACGCTGGAAGAAGCGATCCTCTGCGGTGATATGCGCCCGGGCGATCGCCTGCCGGTCGCCCAGATCGCCGAGGAGTTCAACGTTAGCCTGACGACCGTGCGCGAGGCTCTGCTGATGCTGGAAAACCAGGGGCTGGTCGTCAACCGACCCCGTCAGGGCGCATTTGTCACGCGCTTGTCCGGCCAAGATGCCTATGAGCTTTGCCAGGCGCGCGCGTTGTTGGAGTCGTTTGCCATTACTGCCGGGCTGGATCAGGTTGATGCCGAATTCATCGTGCGACTACGGGCATTGCTCGATGAGATGCGTGCCTGTACGTTGCCGCAAGACTTGCCCAGTCTCATTCGCATTGACCTGGCCATCCACGAGGCGATCATCGGGCTGGCAGATTCCCAACGAATTTTTGAGCTTTGGTCGGGGTTGAGCGGGCAAATCGGCGCGCTGATCATGCGCAGCACGGAACAGCAGGCTTCGGCGATCAGCGACATCGTGGGGCTCCACCAAGAGTTAATCGACGCCCTGGCAGCAGACGATTTAGACCTTGCCCGCCATACCATCGTTCATCACTACCTGCGTGACCGATCAGAGTATGGTGATTTTGCCGATCAGGTGATCGAAACAACGGACGCCAATCTGGCGGTCCTCGCTGAGCTAAAGCAAGCGGCTCAAGCGCGCTAGGACATTAACGGGACTTAACCATTGCAGTTGCAGAGAAAAAGCAGGGAGGAGGCGCCGTGTCTGCGACAAAGCTCCGTTGGGGCGTGATCAGTACAGCCAACATTGGGCGGGCCGCGGTCATTCCTGCAATTCAGCAGGCGCAAAATAGTGAGCTGATTGCAGTCGCAAGCCGTAGCGACAAACCAGCGCGTGCCTTCGCCGAAGAGTTGGGCATTCCCCAGTCCTTTGATAGCTACGCCGCGCTGCTAGATTCGACCGAGATCGACGCTGTCTACATTCCCCTGCCCAACAATCTGCACAAAGAGTGGACGATCAGAGCGGCTGAAGCCGGCAAGCACATCCTTTGCGAAAAACCGCTGGCATTGACGGCCGCCGAGTGTCGCGAAATGGCCGCGGCGACTGATGCGAATGGCGTCTATCTGATGGAAGCATTTATGTATCGCTTTCACCCCCGCATCACTGAGGTCGCCGATCTGATTGCGCGGGGCGCGATTGGCCGCCCCCACGTGATTCAAGCCGCGTTTACGTTTCGCCTCAACCGGCCCGACAACATTCGTTTCCAGCCCGAGCTTGGCGGCGGGGCGCTGATGGACGTAGGCTGCTATTGCGTCAATGTCGCCCGTACCCTCGCCGGCGCTGAACCAGTCGCCGTACAGGCCTACGCGGCGTGGCATGAGACCGGCGTGGACAGTCGCATGTCCGGCACGCTGCACTTTGGCGACGATCTGATCGCTCAATTCGATTGCGCCTTGACGATGGAGCGCCGTGAGTCGTTTGTCGTCGCCGGGACTGATGGGTTTCTTGAAGTGCCTGATGCCTTCTTGCCGGGCGCCAAGGATGTCGACATCATCGAACGGCATGGGCGAAGCACGCCCGTGATTCATCAGGTCGACGGCGTGGATGAGTATCAGCTGATGGTCGAGCACTTCGCCGACGCCGTGCTCAATCAGCGTCCGCTTCGCTATGGCCCGGACGAGGCTGCAGCCAATCTGCGCGTGATCGAGGCGCTCTATCGTTCCGCGCGCCGTGGCGGTACGCCCGAGCGGATTTGAGCCGATTGCTCACATACTGTTTGTTGATCTTAATCTCCTTTACCCACGAATACACCCAGGAATTTTCCCTATGCAGCAAGACAAACGTTCTCACAACCTTCTTATTGCCACTTACCTGGAACCGGAACATGTGGCACGCATCCGCGCCGTTGATCCACGCCTGAACGTCGTGTACGTCCCCGAACTGATCCCCCAGCCCCGGTACGCAGCCGATCACGTCGGCGCGCCGCTGGTGCGCACGCCCGATGAAGAGGCGCGCTGGCAAGCGTTGCTTGGGCAGGCAGAAATCCTATTCGATTTTGACCACACGCACCGCGAAGAGTTACCCGAACTTGCGCCCAATGTGCGTTGGCTTCAGGCCTCGAGCGCCGGCATCGGTCAGTTTGTGAAGCGCATGGGGTACGATGAGCGCATGCCGCAAACGGTCTTCACCACCGCCAGCGGCGTCCATGCCCGCCCCCTGGCCGAATTCTGCATGATGGCCATCCTCATGCACTACAACCGTCTGCTCCACATTCTGGCGGAGCAGCAAGCCCATCACTGGGAGCGCTATGCTGCAACGGATTTGGAGGGGCGGACGCTAGCGGTGCTTGGCCTGGGGCGAATCGGACGCGAGGTCGCACGCATGGCGCGCGCGCTCGGCATGCGCACGGTGGGCACGCGTGCACGGGGCGGTGACGACGGGTCCGTCGATCGCTTCTATGCTCCTGAAGATCTGCATGCCATGTTGGGCGAAGCCGACGTGGTGGTGGTCATCGTGCCCCACACGCCTGATACGGAGCAACTCATCGATGGCGCGGCGCTGACCGCCATGCGACCGGGCGCGTTCTTCATTAACATCGCCCGGGGCATGGTGGTGGATGAGCCGGCTCTGATTGCCGCGCTGCAGTCGGGTCATTTGGGCGGCGCCGCGCTGGATGTTTTTGCCGAAGAACCCCTGCCGCCGACTAGTCCCCTGTGGGACATGCCCAATGTGCTGGTCAGCCCCCATTCGGCCAGCACGAGCGATCGGGAAAATGAGCGCATCACCGATCTCTTTTGCGCAAATCTGCGTCGCTATCTTGATGGACAGCCGCTGGAGAACGTGCTGGATACGGCGCGCCTCTATTGATGATTGGGGACAAAATGGACGTCGTGCGCTGCGCCTGGACGGGCGATGATCCGCTCTACAGAGAGTATCACGATCATGAATGGGGCGTGCCCGCGCACGACGATCAGCATCTCTTTGAAATGCTCTTGCTGGAAGGGGCCCAGGCCGGACTGAGTTGGATCACGATCCTGCGCAAGCGCGAAAACTATCGCAACGCATTCGACAACTTCGATGTCGACGCCGTCGCCCAATACGATGACGCCAAGTTTGCCGAACTGCTTGCCGACCCCGGCATCGTGCGCAACCGGCTCAAGGTGCGCGCTTTCACCCAAAACGCGCAGGCCTTTCTGCGCACCCAGGACGAATTCGGCAGCTTCGACACCTACATCTGGCAATTCGTCGACGGCAAACCGATCATTAACCGCTGGGCCGCGCTCAGTGAGGTGCCGGTCGAGACGGAGACGTCGCGGGCTATGAGCAAGGATCTCAAAAAGCGCGGCTTCACTTTTGTGGGCCCCACCATCTGCTACGCATTCATGCAGGCCTGTGGCATGGTCAACGACCATACGATCGACTGCTTCCGTCATCCTGACAACGGTGGCTAAACGTTGATTTTGTAGGGCAGGCGGCGGCTACATCGATTCGCTTTCCAACTGATTGAGCTTGTTGATCTTTTCGTTGAGCTGGGCGATCTGCTCGCTCAACTTGTCCACATCGCCTTTACTGGGAACGTTGAGCTTCTCCAGCACCGATTCAACGCTCTCTTCCATGGCAACGTTGGCCTTCTTGGCAACACCCTTGGTCGCCTTGGTCAGTTCCTCTTCACCGACCTTGCCGCGACTCTGGAAATCACCGAGCAGCTTCTTGGCATCCGCTTCGGCCAGCTCGCCCCGTTCCACCAGCTTGTTGAGAATGCCGGCCGCCTCTTCGGTGGTGAGGGCGGCTGTACCCAAGCTGGCCAGGAGCACTTTTCGCCCCAATAGATAGAGATTGGCGCTCTGTACGATGGCCTCGTTGCGCAGGTCAATGGCGCGGCCCTTTAACTGATCTTGCAGTGATTTTTCTGTACTTTCTTCGCTCATTGCTTTCCTCGCTATTTGAATTGATTCTGCCAATCAATATGATTTACGATTGTGACGCACTGCGTCACAGTTCGATTGTACACCGGGTCCAGCCCGCTGTCAATCATGCTGGTCGGCAGCGCAACAATTCCAAACTTGGGCTGGATAAGCTGCGGAACTGCACGGCTAAAGCGGCGATTGAGGGATCAATTTTGACGCGCCTGATCGCAAGCGCCGCGTCCTTTGCCATGCTCTTTGCAAGCTGTTCGACAGACTCAGAACCGGTCCGGCTCCCATTGCGGCTCATGGCGAGATCGATGTTTCAGGAGCAGTTCCCCAGAATTGTTTCTGATCACTTTTATCTCTGGTATAATTCGGGTGAATGCAATCAGAGCCCATTCGTTGCGCGCAGGTGCACGTATGGGTTTTTTCAACTTGAGTCAAAAACATGGAATCACTCTCCTCACCCTCGGCTGGTGATCAGCGTACAACCGAAGAGACGAACCTGCAGACGCTTGCCCAGCGTACGCTCAATCCGCCCCTTGTGGACGATCTGCATACGGGCGATAGCGCCTCGGTCAGCGCCCAGTTCTGGTTGGACCGGCTTCCGCTGCGCATCACCGCCGGCTGGAGCATGCTGGCGGCACTGCTCGCCGCGGGGCTGTTATGGCGTCCGCTCGATATCGGTTGGAGCAACCTGGTGCTGCTCTGGCTCTTAGTCGATCCGCTGTGGGGGGCGATTTGGCGGTTGGCCTCTGGCCGCACCGAGTTGTTGGTCCTGCGTGAACGGCCGCACGCTCCTCGTTTCTGGCTGCCCTACATGCAACCAGGATCGCCGGCTGCGCAGCTCTTTGGCGCCGGTGGCCCGACTTCGCTGCCCCTGATCTATCGCATTGCCCTGCCCAGCGTTGGCATCGGTTTGCTGGTCGCCTCCGCCGTCGGCTTGCCTGCACTGGTCGCGACCGGTCTGGTGATCGGCCTGGGCATCCTGGGCTGGATCAGCGGGCGCGTGCTGCACCGGCCGCCGGTTCTGCTTCATGCGTTGGTAATGGTTGGGCTGCCCTGGCTGCTTACGCTGAACATTCTGGGCGTGGAGAGTACGTCCAATCAGTGGACGCTGCAGCTGACCCTGGCGGTTTTTTGGGTGCTCCACGCGTGGGGTGCGGAACGGGCGCTCATCCACGAGCAGGATTGGCTTGCCGTCAGTCTCATGGCTGGCGCAGGGATTGGCATTGGCGTGCTGCTGCTGATTGCCCAGGCGCCGCTGTGGTTGGCCCTGCTCGTCATCATCTGGCTGCCGACGTGGCTCGCCATCTATCAAGGCCGTTCGTTGCGCGGTCAGCAAGTTTGGTGGTTAATCGCCATGCTGATCAGCGCCAATGCCCTCGGACAGACCGGCTGATTCAGCTTCTACCATTTTGAACTTCTGCTTGCGCTAAAGTGGAAAGGAATACCCTTGTGAGTAGTTCACAGACCGACCTCGCCGCCGTTGAGAATACGGCTGAGGAGTTGAGTGCGGAGGCAGCACCCGCGGCCCCGGCAATTACGATTGAGCAAGTGCGACGGGATCCGGAAGTAATCACCTTCTTGCAGATGGCGAATGAGTCGCTCAAGGCGTTGGGTTACACGGAACACGGTCAGCGCCACGCCGGCCTGGTGGGCAACATTGCCGAGAATACGTTGGAGCGTCTGGGGTATCCCCAGCGCGATCACGAATTGGCCAACATTGCCGGTTACCTTCACGACATCGGCAACGTCATTCATCGTGAGAACCACGCGCAGAGCGGTGCGCTAATGGCCAACCGCATTCTGGAACGCATGGGCATGCCGGCGGAGGAGCGCGCGGTCGTCATGAATGCCATCGGCAACCATGAAGAGGAGCGGGGCTTTGCCATCACGCCCATTTCCGCGGCGCTGATCATTGCCGACAAGGCCGATGTCCATCGCAGCCGCGTGCAGAATCCCGATATGGCCACGTTTGACATCCATGACCGCGTCAACTATGCCACCACGCGCAGCTTTGTGCGGGCGCTGCGTGAGGAGCAGGTTGTGGCCCTTGAGTTGGAAATTGACACGAATTATGCCCAAGTCATCGAGTACTTTGAGATCTTCCTCGATCGCATGACGATGATGCGTCAGGCTGTTGAATTTTTGGGCTGCGACTTTCAACTGATCGTGAATGATGTACGCTTCTCGTAAAGCGTACATCCAACGCTAAACCAGAACCGTGGAGCAGATCTATGCGCATTGTACGCTTTGAACTCACCGATGCAGCCGGCACATCCCCAGCAGGTGCATGGGGGTTGGTGCTGGAAGACCTACTTTATCCCTTGGCGCGTGCACCCTACTTGGACGCTGTGGCCGGCCAATACGCGCCGGCCATCGCCGGCGAACCGCAACTGCTGGCCGACGTGACGCTACTGGCCCCGGCCACACCGAGCAAGATCGTCTGCGTGGGGCGCAACTATGCGGCCCATGCAGCCGAGTTGGGCAATGAAGTGCCCGAAGAGCCGCTTATATTTCTCAAGCCGCCCTCCTCGCTCAATAAGCCGGACGGCGACGTTGTATACCCCGCCATCAGCCAGCGCGTCGATCACGAGGGCGAACTGGCCCTCGTCATCGGTCGCCGCAGCCGCAACCTGGCTGAAGCCGACGCCATGGCCGCCATTTTCGGCTACACCGTCGCCAATGATGTGACGGCGCGCGATCTGCAAAAGCAGGATAAGCAGTGGACGCGGGGCAAGGGCTTCGACACATTTGCGCCGGTCGGGCCCTGGATCGACACTGATTTTGATCCGACCAATCGGCAGGTACGCTGTCTGGTCAACGGTGACGTGCGCCAGGACGCCAGCACGGCAGACCTGATCTTTTCGATCGGGCGGGTGCTGGCTTTTGTCACGCGCTTCATGACGCTGGAGCCGGGCGATCTTGTCTTGACCGGCACGCCGGAAGGCGTGGGGCCAGTGCAGCCGGGCGACGTGATGACAGTAGAAGTAGAAGGGCTCGGCGTTCTTTCCAACAAGGTCGTCGCTGAGTAGCGTCGCATCAAATCAGCCCGATGAGTCATCGAGGAACTACGCATTGTAGTGCTGCGTTTGGGACAAATACTCGCCATCAACCAAGGGGCGCCTTCGTTAGGGTAACGCCTGCGTCGTCAAGTCATGACAGAAATTCTTGCCTCGCTCAACCGATTGCAAGATCCCCAGCACCTGCTGGATATCCTGCTGGTTTCAATCCTGATCTACCTGGTGCTGCGCATCTTCCGCGGTACGCAGGCGATCCAGTTGCTGCGCGGCATGCTGGTTGTGGCGATCGTATTGCTTATCCTCGCCTCTTTGGTCGAGCTGACGGCGTTCAACTGGTTGTTGCGGGTGAGCCTGCCGGTCTTTCTCTTTGCCATTCCGGTCATTTTTCAGCCGGAACTCCGGCGCGCATTGGAACGGGTTGGGCGCACCGCGCCGCTTTCCATGCGCCGCACAGAGAGCGCAAGCAAGCAGCGTGTCGTCACCGAGGTGGTGCGTGCCGTAGAGGATATGGCCGAACGCAAGCATGGCGCGCTCATCGTCTTTGAGGGCTCGACGGGATTAGCCGACGCGGTTGAACGGGGCGTACCGCTCAATTCAATCCTCTCAACCGAACTCTTGACAACGATTTTCTATCCCAATACATCGCTGCACGATGGCGCGGTCATCATCCGCGGTGATACGGTGGCCGCGGCCTCGTGCGTTTTGCCGCTTACCCAGCGCGAACTGAGCGACAGCCAACTGGGGACGCGCCATCGAGCCGCCATCGGCATCACGGAGCAGTCAGATGCCATGACCGTCGTCGTCTCGGAGGAGACCGGCAGCATTTCCGTCGCGCGCAATGGCCGCATTTTGCGCCTCGACAGCAATCGTCTGCGCAAATTGCTGAGCGACTTCTACAACGCCTGATGCGTATGATACTCTATGGCCCGTCCATCAAGTTCTTTGCCAACCTTGGATTAGATTTAGAAACCTGTGTCTAGTGAAACTGCGACCGAAACGTCGCCCGCCGCGTCAACGTCCACGCCCAACGGACTGCAAAATGTGCGCCAGCCTGAGGAGGAGACCGACTGGGGTCGCTGGATGGAACGTGTCGGCACCTATGTCCTCTCGTTGGTCCTGGCGCTGGTTGTCTGGCTGATCGCCGTCAACGAGCAGAACCCGCTCGAGACTGGCAGCTATCCCCAGCCCGGCACGCCCGCGCTACTCATCGACGTGCGCGGGCCGGACGGCGGCCTGATGGCCGTTCAGGAACTCACGGGGCGTACCATCGACCTGGATCTGCGTGCGCCCCGCAGTTCGTGGGAGGCAATGACTACGAGTGACTTTTCTGCCTATATCGATCTTTCCGGCCTGCCACCGGGGGAGCACATTGTGCCCGTGAACGTAGACAAAGTCGATCCCAAGGTGGATATCCTGGAGCAGCGCCCCAGCGAATATGCAGTTACACTCGAAGAAGTCACTGTGAAGACGGTGCCTATCGAGATCGAACTAAATGGCGTTCCGGCTGACGGCTATGATGCAATGACGCCAGTCATCAATGAAACGACCGCACTTATCTCTGGGCTGGCCCGTCAGATCGACCAGGTAGTAGCCGTGCGCAGCGCAATCGAGCTGGACGGCACGGAAAAAAGCCAGGTTGAAAATTTGTCATCGCTGGTTGCGATTGACGATGCGGGCGAAGTGGTAAGAAATGTCAGCATCGAGCCGGCCGAAACCCTGGTGACGATACCAGTGCAGCAGCCCCCGGGACGCAAAGAAGTAGCGGTCCGGCCTGATCTTGTCGGGGAACCGGCTTCGGGCTATCGCCTTAGTTCGCTGCGCGTAGAGCCATCCTCCGTCATCCTACAGGGCAGCGCAGATCTCATCGAAGAAACGCCCGGCTCCGTGCAGACGAGCCCATTTTCACTTGAGGGCGCCACCACCGATTTTGACCGGCCCGTGGAGTTGCTCTTGCCCGACGGGACGACCACAGTCGATGGCCGCAATACGGTTGTGGTGTCGGCGACGATCACGACGGTGGAGGGGGGCAAGACGATCACCCAGACGCCGATTATTGAGGGACTTGCGCCGGAATTTGAGGCTGACGTAGCCTTGGATGAAGTCCAGGTCATCATCAGTGGACCGGTGCCCCTGCTCGATTCGCTGGAAGCGGACGATATGTTCGTCATCCTGGATTTGGAAGGATTGACGCCCGGCATTCATAATATTCGACCGCGCGTCGTGCTACCGACCGGCGTCAATCAGGACGGCGTGATCCCGGAAACGGTCGAGGTTGCCGTTACGGCGAAGCCAACGCCAATGCCCGACCTGGAAGCGCCGCGTGCGTCGCCGGAAGAGCGTGACTCGCCGGCCGGCAGCGCCACGTCGACGAGCGCGCCGACCGGCACGCCGTCAAGCAATTCCGACCCTTAAGGGCAGCCGCACAGCCTGAATTCGAGCGAAATCTCAGAAAGCGAATTGCATGAGTAAACGAAAACCGGTTGTCGCCCTGGTGGGCCGCCCGAACGTGGGTAAATCGACCCTGTTCAATCGACTGACCGGCACGCGAACGGCCATCGTCGAGGATATTCCGGGCACCACGCGAGACCGCATCTATGGCCAGAGCGACTGGAACGGCGTCGGATTCATCGTGGTTGACACCGGCGGCCTGGAAGCCCCCAACGAGATCACTGAGCGCAAAGACAGGCGTCCCGAGCATGAGCCGCTGGGGGCCGATTCCGCCCGTTTCGTGGGCCATATTCAAAACCAGGCCAGAGTCGCGATGGAAGAGGCCGACGCCATCCTTTTTGTGGTGGATGGTAAGGAGGGGCTCACCGCGGCCGATGAGGACGTGGCGGATGTATTGCGTCAGGCCACCAATCCGGTCTTTCTGGTCGTCAATAAGACCGAGAGCCCCGAACGGCGGCTGAACGCCGTAGAGTTCTGGAACCTGGGACTGGGGGAGCCATACACGGTCAGCGCCTATCACGGCGACGGCACAGGCGATTTGCTCGACGAACTCGTCAAGGTACTGCCGGACTATCCGGCTGAGGATGAAGAAGATGACAGCATCGGCATTGCCATCGTGGGCCGTCCCAATGTGGGCAAGAGCAGCCTGCTCAACTCTCTGCTGGGCCGCGATCGCGCAATCGTCAGCGACATTCCCGGCACAACGCGTGATCCGATTGATACCGAGTTCGTCTACGATGGTCAGACGATCCGTCTCATCGATACGGCGGGCATCCGCCGGCGCGGGAGCGTGGAGCCGGGCATCGAAAAATACAGCGTCCTGCGCAGTATGCGTGCGATTGATCGGGCCGATGTGGCGCTGCTGCTGATCGATGCCACCGAAGGCGTGACCGCACAGGATGCTCACGTGGCGGGCTACGTGCTCGAGCGCAACAAGAGTGTCATCGTGCTGATCAACAAGTGGGATGCGGTCGAAAAAGACACCTACACCATGGTCGAGTTTACCGAAAAGGTGCGGCAGGATCTGAAATTTCTCGACTACGTGCCGATCATCTTCATCAGCGCACTGACGCGCCAGCGGGTCAACCGCATCATGCCCCAGGCCCTCATCGTGGCAGCGGCGCGTCGCCATCGCCTGACGACCAACGAGGTCAATCACGTCATCCAGGAGGCCTACGACCGCAACGCGCCGCCCAGCCGCCATGGCCGGGTGCTGCGCATCTATTACGGCACCCAAGCCGAGACGGAGCCGCCGACCTTTATTCTTTTTGTCAACGACAACAATCTGGTGCATTTCTCTTACGAGCGCTACATGGAGAACCAGATTCGCCAGCACTATCCTTTTATCGGCACGCCAATTCGCGTGGTCTTCCGCAGTCGCGACAAGAAAACATAAGTGGGTAACTGATCACGTGCAATTCTTGCGCTCTTACTTCATTGAATTGACCCTGATGGGCGTGTTGCTGGCAGCCGTCCTCTTTTTTGGCTACCTGGGCTATGGCCTTCTCTCGCCGCAGCTGACGGCACAAACTTTTTCGGGCGAAGCGGCTTTCGTCGCTGTGGAAGAGCAGCTCGCATTCGGGCCACGTACGACCGGCAGCGAAGCCAGCGTAGATGCCTCCGACTGGATCACACAGACGCTGCGTGACCTACAGTGGCGCGTTATCATTCAACCATACGACATGACTGTGCCGGAGGTTGTCGTTAGTGGGGCCATCACCGATACACAGACAACATCGTTGAGTAGCCTAACGACCGTGCGCGCTCGGAATATTGTTGCGGTCCGCAGCCCCAGCAACTTGGCGGATGACGTCACGCCGCCGGTCGCCCTTGTCGTTGCGCCTTATGATTCGCGCTTGGTGGCCGATGGGGATCAGACCCGCGGGCCCAGCCCCGGCGCCAATGTCGGCGGTAGCGGCGCAGCCACCCTGCTGGAACTTGCTGCCACCCTCGATCTGGAGTTGAGCGGCCACACAGTCTGCTTGGCCTTCCTGGACAGCGAGGCCAATCGAGGATTGCCCGGCTGGCAGCCTCCTTTTGGCGGGCATGTCTTGATAGAGGAAATCGAAGACGGCGACACTGATTTAATCGAGTGCGCCGACCCGCGCGTTGTCGTAGTCCTGGAGGCTGTGGGCGGCGACAATCATCGAATCCTGTACGATCCAGCCAGCAACTCCAGCGTGAGCAACGCCATCTGGCAGACTGCGGCCGCGCTGGAGTTTAGCGACCAGTTCGTGCCCAGCATTGGCCCGCCCATGCCGGGTCCCCACAACACCTTTGCCGAGGCCGGCTACCCCACCGCCGCACTCATCGAGCAGAGGTACCCCTACCGCTACACCAGCGAAGATACGCTCGACAAGGTCGCCCCGGAAAGCCTCTACGGTGTCGGTCATACGCTTGAGGTTTGGCTGGAGAGCGGCGCGCCCATCCAGTGAGTGGATTGTGGATCTCGGATTGTGGATTGGTTAGTCGGGTTGTTGGTAGGTCAGGGTAGTGAGCCACCAGCGGCTGTCGGCAAAGGTGAAACGCCAGCGGTCGCCGCCGTTCACGCCGGTCGCCTCTTGGCCGGCGACGGTAATCTCCAACGCTTCAAATGATGCGGGTGGCGGCGGGTTTGGGAAGACTGCCACCACATAGCGATCCAGGATCGCGTCGCGGCCGTCCCAGACATAGTCATCGTCGGAAGCCGCGGTGGTGCGGCCATCGACGATACGACTATCGGCGCTCCAGAGTGTGGCCAACGTGGCCGGATCGCCGGCGATAGAGGCTTCGCGTTCGGCCGCGACCAGGCCGGGCAGCGCCTGCTCTGCGGGCAAAAACGCAACCGCGGGCGGCGAGACGGTGGCGCCTGGCGTCGGCGCTGGTGCGACGAGCGGTGCACTGCACGCGCTCAGCAAGAGCAGGGCGCAGACCAGCAAGCCGCACTGCAGTAGTTGTCGCCCATGCCGCCCTCGCGACCGGCCAGACGCGGGCCAAGCAAAGAGGCAGGAATCGCCTCGATCCGCCACATCCGGTCGTTCCTGCGGCCCATCCTGCCGCGAGTTTGAATCCCCTGTCCGCGCTTTCGGACCTTTGGCAATCGTCTGCTTCGGGTCTATACTGAACGGACTTGACAGCCCACATGAAGGAGCTTGTGTACGCATGAATCCTGTCCTCCTAGAAATTGGTCCGTTCCAGCTCAACTGGTACGGCATCTTCATCGTCGGCGGCGCCGTCCTGGCGGCCTGGGTTTCCAGCCTCTACGCCAAAAAAGCGGGCGAAAATCCCGACCATGTTTGGAATCTGCTGGCCTGGGCGTTGATCCTCGGCATCATCGGTGCGCGACTCTATCACGTCTTCAGCACACCGGCCGACGGGCTGGGCTGGGCCTATTATCGCGAAAACCCTGGCGATATCTTCAATTTCTGGAATGGTGGATTTCGGGGATTGGGCATTTACGGCGGCTTAGTGGGCGGCATTATCGCCATTGCCGGCTATTGCTGGTTCAACAAGCTCAGCTTTTTGCAGTGGATGGACTACATTGCCCCCAATGTCTTGCTGGCCCAGGCCATCGGCCGCATGGGCAATTTTGTCAACCAGGAGCTTTATGGACCGGCCACTGATCTGCCGTGGGCTTTTCACATCAACCCCAAGTATCCCTGCCAACTGCCCAACGAGTTGATTGTCGGCCTGCGTTCCGGGGCCATCACCGACGTGCAGATCTGCGGCACGCCGGAAGCGCTCACCCAGCAGACGCTCGACTGGTACGCCACGCACGGTTATCATCCCACCTTCTTCTATGAAGCCGGCTGGAATCTGCTCATGTGGGTGCTGCTGGCGCTGATCATCCGCTACTTCGGCCCGCGCCTGCGCCGGGGCGACGCCGTGCTCATGTACCTCATCGCCTATCCGCTGGGCCGGCTCTGGGTTGAAGCCTTCCGCCCCGACGCCTGGGTCATGGGTCAGCTCGCCACCGCGCAGTGGATCGCCATCGGCAGCATTGCGTTCTCCGCGGTGATGTTGATCATTCGGCACTGGGGCTGGAACTGGCGCGAGGATCCGCAAGGATCGCTGCTGGATATGAGCAAATACGCGCCGCCAGTGGCCGCGCCGCCATCTCTGCCTGCCACGAGGAAGAAAAAGAAATAGGGACAGGCGGGCGGAGGGATTTGTTTTTTGACCGCTCTTGGCCTGGACTGATATCTCAGTGTGAAGCATGCGTTCTTCCAACCGTGAAGAACGCATGCTTTTTTGTTGGGTTGCTCTTCTTCAAAGTCACGAACGCTTACTTGCCTGGAACTTCAAGGCGTGATGAGATCGCCATTCCCGAAAAGCATCAGCGCACCGAGTCGTGCGGCGCCCAGGCTGCTTCATAGCATCTCAATCCAATAGTCGACGAGCTGCGCGTCCATGCGCCAGTCTTCGACGCGGTTGGCGACATGTTGGAGTTGGCGATGGGCCAGTGCGCTGTTCTGACTGACGCAGACGACTTCGAGCACGGCGCGGGTATGGGCGTCCTGGGCATCGGCTTCGCAAACGGAAACGTTGAAGTCGCGCCGCAGGCGCGCAATCAGCGGCTTGAGGATACCGCGCTTGCCTTTGAGACTCTGGTTGAGCGGCAGGTAGAGCTCGAGGGTGAGGTGTCCGACGGCGGCCATGGCGCTAGCGCGCTTCCGTCCACTCGGGATTGGCAAACTGGCTGCGGATGAGCATTCCCGCCCGCCGCATCTCACCGGGGGTCGGCTGGCTCGGCTGCAGCGACAGATTCAGCGCCTCGGCAAAGCCCCTGGCCAGCGCAGCCTGAACGTGGTCAAACTCGACGGCGGGGTCGTCGTCGACAACGCCCATCGCCTCGGCCAGGGTGCAGGCGCGCTGGGCCAGTTCGCGGCGCAAAGCCGTCGCGTCAGTCGGATCAAGGATGAGCATGTCGATCAGGCGCGTGATGTCGCCGCGCAGGGGCAGGCTGCCATGCTGGAGCACGTAGCCGGCGCGCCGGCTCTGCGCACTCCCCATGAGTTTGCGCCCGCCGGCAGTGATTTCGTAGGCGCTGGGCACTTCGAAGCAGGCCGCCGAAACATCCTTGCCCGTCCGCACGCTGCCCGGCGCTTTGCTCACGCCCCCCACGCCCACATAGCGCAGCCCCGTGACCAGCGCATTGCTCAGCCGCAGGTAGGCGTCCATTACGCCGCCATGGACGCGCGACTCACCCGCCGGCGCCAGCACGGAGTAGGTCAGCTCGTCCGTATGGAGAATGGCCCGTCCGCCGGTTGGGCGGCGTACCAACTCATAGCCGGCGGCATCAATGGCGGCCACGTCCACCTCGGCCACGGGCTGATGGCGCCCCAGGCTCACTGCCGGCGGCTGCCAGCGATAGAAGCGCAGGGTGGGCAGGCTGTCGCCCGCGGCCACGGCTTCGGCCAGGGCCTGATCGAGCGCCATGTTGGCTGGGCCCGAACGAGGCTCGGCATCCACCACCAGCCGCCATGAGGCCAAGTCGAAGCGCTCACGCGTCAGCGCATCGCCTTCGGCAAAGATGTCGATCATGCCAAACTCCATCCTCATTACCTACGGTGTTGTTTGCGGGAAAGGCAAGGGCGTCACGTCGGCAACTCCGCCGCCCACCTCAACCCGGGTCCCCGCGGCATTGGCGGGCCGCTTGATGATCGCCAGGGCGACCGGCGCGTTCGAAGTTGGGCTGATCGCGGCGCTCGTTACGCTACCGACGGCCCGTCCCTCGATGCTTACTGGCGCGCCGGGGTGGAGCAATTCTTCACTGCGCAGACCAACCAAGGTTTTGGTGACCTTGTCATAGGTGATCTGGCGGGCGATGATCTCCTGCCCCGTGTAGCAACCCTTGTTTTCGGCGCACGTCCACTCCAGGCCGACTTCCAGCGGATTATAGGCATCGGTAATTTCGGACCCGGCAACCGGACGCCCCAACTCAATCCGGCGTATCTGGTAGGCGGCGTCATCCTGCAGCACCGTCGCGCCCGCTTCCTGCAATTGATCGAGAAATGGTTTCAAGGCGGCGGTGGGAATCAGTAGCTCATAGCCCGGCACGTCGAAATGCACTTGCTTGATCGCCGTCACGGCGCCCTGTCGCCGCCATGCGCCGTCGTCAGCATTGGTCAGGTCAAAGCCGAGCCTGACCAGCACTTCATCGCCTTCGGGCCCTATGAGCCGCGCCCGCTTCACGTGCTGGCTGATGTCGCCGACCTGGACCTTATCCATAAAGAAGATCTTGCTCCGTAGGTTGGCTGTGAGTCCGGCGGCTTCGGCTTCGCCGGGCAAGAGGAGCAGATCGTCATCGCGACACATGACCGTGAAGGCAAACAGGCTGCGGGCCACATCGCTCGTCAGCACGGTGACTGTGGACGTTCCCGGCGTCAGGGCCAGGATATCGTTGGTGGTCATGCGCTGCAAGAAATCGGCGCGCCCGCTGTCAGAGAGCAATAGCACGCCATGATCGGGTCGCATCTGCACGACGGCGCTATTGCGCAAGCGCTCATAGTCTGCTGTGACTTGTTTGGAAAGAACTGTACTCATAGATGCCATCCCTCTGAAACGATCCACGCGACCATGGTCAAGTTTGCCGCTGCTATCGTTCTATTTTACACCAATTCCCTCGCCTAGTTGGTAACGCGCAATGAAATCAAGGACCAGCCCGAACATTTCCTGGCCCTCGTCGGTCATCTCCTCACCGATCTGGAGATAATGGCTTACGTCTTCATAATAAAAGGTCTCTGCTGGTACGCCGGCGGCGGCCAGTGCGTCCGCCAGCACATAGGCCTGCTCGATGGGCAGAATGCGGTCGGCTGCCGTGTGGATAATCAACGCCGGCGGCAGATGATCGGCGCGGTAGACGGGTGAGTAACGCAGGATGTCGAGCGGCAGCAGGTTGGGCTGGCCAAAGCTGGGAATGGCCAATGCATAGCTCGGCGGCACCTGAATCTCACCGGCATAAAAGGCTTCGGCCAGTGCGAAGCCGTCAGCGATGCCGCCCAACGTGACCCAGGCCGCGAAGCGCTCGGGTTCGGCCTGCACCAGACGTTGGACGATGGCACTGGTGAAGCTGCCGCCCAAGGCAATTGCCGGCTTGGTGGGATCGATATGGGGCGAGAGGGCGCCATCCAACGCCAACCCCAGGGCGATCCGGGCATCGGCGGTCTGGCGGTCAATGTCCAACCCCCGCGCGCCCACAGGCGAAAGCGCGACCAGGGCATAGCCCTGATTCGCGAAGGCGACGCTCACATCTTGCCAGCCGTCGACATCGCCGGGATAGCTAAAGAAGAGCAGGGGCAACTGATCGCCCGGCGCCACGTCAGTAGGCAGGTAAACGCGCAGGGTGTCGACCGTGGCCCCGTCATCGGTGAATTCGTAGCGCAGCACCTGGGCCGCCGCGCCAGGGGGGAATGCGGCGGTGGCGGTATAGGTGTCGGTCAGCGTCAGCTCAACCGCCGTCGCCAGGTCGGCCGGCAAAGACGGCATGCGGCGCTCTTGCAGCTGCAGCGGGGGCGCTGCGGTCACCTCATTTTTAGTCACGCTCAGGATTATGGGCAGACCCGCATCGTCCTGCAGTACCGCTTCGCCATAGCTAGGGGCGACTGCAGCCGGCACATAGCGGCCCACGGGCAGATCGTCAATCTGATAGCGGCCGGACGCATCGGTTCTACCCGTGTGGGGCGTACCCCGCGGCTCCGCGAGCAGCACCGTCGCGCCTGCAACCGGTCCATCTGCAGCCAACACGATCCCCGTTACCGAGCCTGTGGGCCCGTCCGCCGGTGGCGCGTCATAGACGCTCATTGTGCGTGCAACGCGGTAGGTTAGCACGTTCAGTTCTGGCGAAGGCTGGCAGGCGCTTGCCGCCAGCACCGAGGCCAGCAGAATAAGCAGCAAAAAAGTAGATCGATGTGTCTTCATGGCGCGGGATTATATCATGCGCAATATCGAGCGGCCAGCGTGGACACAATGGCGGGGGCATCCACAATGTCATCGAGGGTGTAAGGCCGGAGCTTTTGCGCCCTTGCTTTCGATGACGGTATAATTCCTCCCTTGCGTTATCCAATTCATCTTTGGAGATTAGACTTACACATATGAGCAACGCCGGCTACTATCGCTATCCCACCCTTCACAACGAGACGATTATCTTTGTGTCCGAAGATGACCTCTGGCGCGTGCCCGCCGGCGGCGGTGAAGCTCGCCGACTCACGTCAAATCGCGGCGAGGTCACCTCTCCCATGCTCTCCCCTGACGGCTCGCAGGTCGCTTTTGTCGGTCGCGAAGAGGGCGCGCCGGACATCTACGTGATGCCGGCGACGGGTGGTCCAGAGCACCGACTCACTTTTCTCGCCAGCACCATGCACATCGTCGGCTGGGATGAGACCGGCCAACATATTCTTTTTGCCAGCAACTACGGCCAGATGGTCCGGGGAGAAATGAGCCTCTTCCAGGTTTCAGTCGAGGGCGTCAACGGCCAGGTAGAGTCGCTTCCCTTTGGCTTCGCACGTTCGATCACCTTTGGGCCGAATGGCGGCGTGGTGCTCGGTCGCAACACCAACGACTCCGCGCGGCGAAAACGCTACCGGGGCGGGACCACCGGCCATTTGTGGATCGACCGGCAAGGCAGTGGCGAATTCAGCCGCTTCTTGACCGATCTGGACGGCAATATCGCTTCGCCCATGTGGCTGACGGTGAACGGCGCGGAGCGCATCTTTTTTGGCAGTGATCACGAAGGCATTGGCAACCTCTATAGCTGCACGCCGGCCGGTACGGATATACGCCGCCATACGGATCACGAAGACTACTACGTGCGCAACCCATCTACGGATGGTCAACGGATCGTCTATCACGCCGGAGCCGACCTCTTTCTGTACGACCCGGCCGCCGACCGATCGGCGAAGATCGACGTGGCTTATCATAGCCCGCGCGTGCAGCGCAATCGCAAGTTTGCCCACGCCAGTCGCTATATCGACAGCGCCCGCCTGCATCCCACCGGCGACGCCATGGCGGTCACGGCACGGGGCAAGTCGTTTGCGTTCTTCAACTTTGACGGACCCGTTCTCCAGCACGGCAAGCGCGAGGGTGTACGATACCGGCTGGCTGATTGGCTAAACGACAGCCGTCGCCTCGTCATGATTTCGGATGATCCGGGCGAAGAGGTGTTGGAGATTCACGATACCACGCCCGGCGGTCAAGTCGTGCAGCTCGACGGCCTGGACATTGGCCGGGCTGTGTCGTTGCGCGTCTCGCCGACGGAGGACAAGGTCGCGCTGACCAATCATCGTCATGAGCTGCTGCTTGTCGATCTGAATGAACGCACGGTCACGCTGGTGGATCACAGCCCCTATCGCCGCATTGCCGGGCTTGACTGGTCGCCAGACGGCAAGTGGCTTGCGTACGGCTATGGCAGTACGCCACAGAAGACGGAGATCCGGCTCTACAATCTGTACGTTGAGGATCATGCAGACGACGAGACGGAGCCGCTCCCCAATCCTATTAGCGTGACGCAACCGGTGCTGCATGATGCCCAGCCCGCGTTTGATCCGGCTGGACGCTATCTCTATTTTCTAAGTGAGCGCGAATTTAACCCCGTTTTTGACGGTTTGCATCTGGATCTCGGCTTTCCGTGGGGCATGCGGCCCTACTTACTCACGCTGCAGGCCGATCTGCCCAATCCCTTCGTTCCGCACCCCGAACAGGGTGACGATGACGATGAAGATGACGATCATGACGCGGAATCTGCCGGGGATGACAATCACGGGGATGAAGATGAAGACGAGAGCCTCGAATCCGATAGTCAAGATGATGACGCCGAAGGGGACGAGTCTGATGTGACTGACGTCGTCGTCATGGCTGCGCTCAATCAGGCCGGCGACGCGGGCGCGACCGGCAGCCCGGCGCAAGGACAGGATGTTGCTGCGTCCGCTGCGCCATCGTCCAATGCAGACGCAGCGGGGGAAAAATCTGCGCCAGCCGACCGGATTCAAATTGACCTGGACGGCATCGAACGACGCATCTTTGCTTTTCCTGTGCAAGACGGGCGCTATGGACGCATTGCCGGCATCAAGGGCAAGGCGCTCTTCAGCGAATTTCCCATCCATGGCATGCTCGATGGCGAGAATGATTGGGATGATGAGGACGAGTTGGAAGCAGGCTCCCTGCGCGTCTGGGACTTCAAGGAATTCAAGAGCAGCACGCTGGTTGAAGACGTGCGCTGGTTCAACCTTTCCCGCGACCGGAGCAAGCTGATCTACGGCGTGGCTGGTCGTTTGCGCGTCATTGCGGCCGGCGAGAAGCCGGCGTCGGAACGCGGCCACCCACGCAAGACCGGCTGGATCAACCTGAATCGCATCAAAGTATCCATCAATCCCCAAAGTGAGTGGGAGCAGATGTTTCGGGAGGCGTGGCGGCTCCAGCGCGATCAATTTTGGACGGAAGACATGAGCTCGGTTGACTGGCAAGAAGTCTACCGGCGTTACTTCCCGCTGATCGAGCGGGTTAGCTCGCGCAGCGAGTTCAGCGACCTTATGTGGGAGATGCAGGGCGAACTGGGTACCAGTCACGCCTATGAATATGGCGGCGATTATCGACCGCGCCCCTACTATGGGCAGGGGCATCTGGGTGCGCAAGTCACCTGGGACGCCGCGGCGCAAGGGTATCGGATCGGCGAAATCGTCCAGGGCGATCCCTGGAATGCCAGGGCGACCTCGCCCCTGGCCGAGCCGGCCCTGGACATTCAACCGGGCGATCTGCTCTGCGCCATCAACGGGCAGCCGCTCGACGCAGAAACGGGACCCGCTCAGCTGTTGGTCAATCTGGCAGTTGAAGAAGTGCTGTTGACCTTCGCCGATCGCCAGGAGTCAGCGAACGATGATGCCGGCACCGTAACGGCAGAGAGCCAGGAGGCAGAGCCGGCGGCCAAGACGCGCAGCGTTGTGGTGCGGACGCTGGCGGATGAGAGACCGGCTCGCTACCGGGCATGGGTCGAAGAAAACCGCCGGCGCGCTCATGCTGCGTCTGCCGGTCGGGTCGGCTACGTCCATATCCCCGACATGGGTCCGAAGGGGTACGCTGAGTTCCATCGGGGGTACCTGGCCGAGATCGACCGGGATGCCCTGATCATCGACGTGCGCTACAATGGCGGCGGGTACGTCAGCCAGCTCATTCTGGAGAAGCTGGCCCGGCGCCGCATCGGCTACGACCTTTCGCGCTGGGGCGGCATGATGCCCTATCCGCTGGAGTCGGTCGCCGGTCCGCTCGTGGCATTGACCAACGAGCATGCCGGCAGCGACGGCGACATCTTCTGCCATAGCTTCAAGCTGATGAAACTGGGACCGCTAATCGGCAAGCGCACCTGGGGCGGCGTGATTGGCATTTATCCGCGGCACACGCTGGTTGACGGCACAGTTACGACCCAACCGGAATTTAGTCTTTGGTTTGAGGATGTAGGTTGGCACCTGGAGAATTACGGCACGGAACCCGATATCGAAATCGATATCAGCCCTCAGGATTACGTTCAGGGGCGCGATCCTCAACTGGAGCGCGCCATCGTCGAAAGTTTGCGTTTATTGGATGAAACGCAGATACTCAAACCGGACATGGCGTCACGTCCCAACCGGGCTTTGCCGAAATTGCCGCCGCGCTCATCTGATTGAGCTGCGCGACAGGCAGGACGTCACACCCTGTTGGTGGGACGGAACCTAGCCCGAGAGAGTCATCGTTAGACAAAACGAACTACTTGACAAGCAGCAATCAATCATTAAACGGCTGAGTCAATCACGAATGATGGAGAGTTCAAGCATGCGGAATCGATACGGAATTCTTATCTTTGCGCTGACAGCGCTTGTGCTGGTTTTGGCGGCTTGTACGCCAGTCATTGCGCCAGAGGCCATGGAGACTGCGCCGGCGCCAGAGGAAACCGTCACCCCCGCGGAGGAAGCCACCCCTGCGGCTAGTGAAGAGGTTGATCCTGACGCGGTCGTCACCGATTTTGAAGATGTCGAACAGGGGTCGGTGAAACAAGAATTGGTGAGTAGCGAAACGAGCCTGGACATCTGGGCCGATGAGACGCGCGCACCTGTTTTGCGGCAGATCGCTATAGAATTTGAAGCCGCGACCGGCATTCCCTTGACGATTACGGAATTGCCCTTCGATCAGATCCGCTCCACATTTGAAAAGGCTGCCGTCACTGACGAAGGTCCCGACATCATTGTTGGCCCCTTTGGTTGGGCCAGCGAGTTACAGGCACAAGAACTGTTGGCCGAAATCGATTTGGGCGACAGACGCGACGAGTTCCTGGACTCGGCCATCGACGCGTTCGAAATCGACGGTACGCTCTATGGGATGCCGTACGCGACCGAAAACCTGGCCCTCGTCTACAATCCGGAAATTGTTGCAGAACCGCCGACCACTTGGAGCGAGCTTGCTGAACTGGCCGCCCAGCTAGAGGCCGACGGCGTGGTCGAGCAAGGCTTCATCCGCCAGAGTGGCGATCTCTACCACTTCTACCCTATCTTGAGTGCGTTTGGCGGCTACCTTTTTGGCGAAGAGGGTGACGAGTTCAACGTGGAAGATCTGGGGGTTGATGGCGAGGGCGCGCAGGCTGCATTTGAGTGGCTTGCCAGTATGGTCGAAACCGGCAGCCTTGATGGAGCCGCCAACGTAGACTACGATGCCATGCACAGTGCGTTCGAATCCGGTGATGCTGCCATGATGGTGACGGGACCATGGGCGCTGCCTCGTCTCCGTGCATCAGGCATCCCCTTCGTCGTGACGACGCTGCCAGGCGAGCTTCAAGATGCCGCGCCCTTCCTGGGCGTACAGGGCTTCATGATCAATTCGGAGAGCGAGAATCCGGAATTGGCCCAACGCTTCCTGACCGAATTTGTCGCCACCGAGGAGATCATGCAGGAGATTTTTGAAGGCGATCCTCGTCCTTCGGCCTTCCTCTCCATTCGCGAGTATATCGAAGATCCGGATCTCTACGGTTTTGCCGAAGCCGGCGAAACGGGCCAACCGGAGCCGACTCTGCCTGCCATGTCCCTGATTTGGGAAGAGTTGGACCTGGCGCTGCGTCAGGTGGCGGCCCAGGAGTTGACGGTGGAAGAAGCGCTCGAGCAGGCCGCCGAATCAATCCGGGCTGATCTGGCTGAGGCCGAGGCATCGGAATAGCGGTCGCAAGTACGCTGGTATGAGCGGAAATTAGCTTCACGTCAGGCGCCCCGCCCTTCATTGGCGGGGCGCTTTGCTTTGGCGTGATTTTGCCAATGTCGTACGGTCTGTCATGTTTGATTGGTCAATCTATGACTGCAAGGTTTGTCGGGCGATTGCTTTAAATTTGCATAAGCTTGACATCTCGATCCGGGCCCAGTATAATCGAAAGCGCAAACGGTTGCATTCACCTCAGGATTGCATCCGACCGACGCTCCTTGAACCCGACAACCATGACTACGATTCGTGATGTAGCCCAAGAAGCCGGCGTCCATCCCAGCACGGTAAGCCGCGTCTTCTCGGGCAAGGCGAAGATTAGCGCAGAAACCCGCGATCGCGTCTTGGCTGCGGCTACCGCGCTTGACTTTCACCCCAATGCCATTGCGCGCTCGCTGAGCGTCCAGCGCACGAACACGATCGCAGTCGTTGTGCCCCACATCTATGACGGCTACTTCACCGACGCCTTCTTTCCCCAGGTCATGCGCGGCTTGTTGGGGGTTGCCTATGAACGCGGGTATCGTGTCCTGGTTAGCGGCAGCAGCACCCATCAAGACGAAATAATCCAGACCTTTGACATGTTGGGCTCACGTCAGGCCGACGGCATTGTCGTATTGACCAACCGGCTGGACGTCGACACGGTTGGCGCGCTGCAGCGTCAAGAGACACCCTTTGTGCTCCTGGGGCGCCCCCATGATGAAGCAGCAGATCTTTGCTGGGTCGATACGCAAAATGAGCAGGCGGCGCGACTCTGCGTCGATCATTTGCTTGCGCTCGGCCACCGCCGCATCGCCTATGTCGGCGGGGATCCCGAAGTGAAGGTCGTCCGCGAGCGTCTTACCGGCTATTGCGCGGCCATGGCCGACGCTGGCTTGGCCTGTCGGACCGAGTGGATCGACTACGGATTCTTCGCCGAGGATGGCGGCTATCAGGCCGTCCAACGCATGATGACGTTGGGCGCGGGCGCCCCCACTGCCTATTACGCAGCCAATGATCTCATGGCTATTGGCATTCTGCGCGCTCTGCGGGAGCAGGGCCTGCGCGTACCGGAGGACGTCTCAGTCGTGGGAACGAACAACTCGCCAACGGCCGGATACGTCTCACCGCCGCTGACGTCGCTCCATGTGCCGTACGCTGCGATGGCGGCTGAAGCAGCCACCATGTTGATCCAGCTGATTGCACGTGAGCCGATAGTAGATCGTCACCGCTTGGTCGACAGTTGTTTGATCCAGCGGGGCTCAACGGGTCCTTGGCCAGCGTCGTTGAGCGCGACGAACGGCGCGCATAGGATGGCGAAAATCGGCTTCTAGTCCTTTCTTCCGCGGACGCGTGCCATCCAATGTAGTGCAACTCCGGCGCCAACGCTCCGGTTGCAGATTTCGTTTGTTTACCGTGTTTCCATCAATATTCCTATTGCTAAAAGGAGAAACTTATGCGCAATAGACTCTGGTTGTCGATCTCGATGATGATCATCGCAACCTTGATCCTGGCTGCTTGTGGCGGCGGCGCGGCCCCTGCCGCACCGGCCGAAGAGGCAGCCCCAACTGAGGCGCCGGCCGAAGAGGCCGCTGCTGAAGAAGAGGCCCCTGCGGAAGAAGCTGCGGAGGCGACCGAAGAAGCCGCTGAAGAATCGGCTGAAGAAGCTGCCGCGGAAGCCACCGAAGCGCCGGCTGAAGAAAGCGCAGCTGCTGCAAGCGGCGGACCGACCCTGACCATCTGGGCCGATGAGGTACGCGCCCCGGTGCTGGAAGAGATTGCCGCAGGCTTCAGCGACCAGTATGGAGTCAGCATTTCAGTTGTCCAGAAGGGCTTTGGCGACCTGCGCGGTGATTTCATTGTCGCCGCACCCACGGGTGAAGGCCCAGACATCCTGCTTGGCTCCCACGACTGGATTGGCGAGCTCAATGCCAGTGGCTTGCTTGCGCCAATCGACCTGGGCGCCAATGCAGATAGCTTTGCCCCCAATGCGGTAGCCGCGTTCACCTACCCGGACGGCAACCTGTACGGTATGCCGCAGGCAGTGGAAAATGTTGCCTTCTTCTACAACACGGATCTGGTGGAGTCAGCGCCGGCTACGTTCGAAGAAGTCACTGCACTCTCACAGGAAATCATGGATGCCGGCACGAAGTATGGGTTCCTGCGCATGGCCGGTGATCCGTATCACTTCTATCCGATCCAGACCGCCTTTGGCGGTTACATCTTCGGTACAAATGATGATGGCTCCTACAACGCTGAAGACCTGGGCCTGAACAGTGAAGGCTCCGTCGCCGCGCTCGAGTGGTATGAGAGCCTATACGCTGACGGTCTCTTGGACGTTGGCGCCAACATTGACGGCGGTCTGATGCAGTCTGCCTTCCAAAATGGTGATGCGGCGATGATGATCAGTGGTCCGTGGGCCCTGAACGGTATTCGTGAAGCAGGCACCCCCTATGCAGTATCGGCGATTCCCGCCGGCACCCAAGCCGGGAGTCCGTTCCTGGGCGTTCAGGGCTTCATGGTCAACTCTTTCAGCGAAAATCAGCTGCTTGCGCAGACGTTCCTGCAAGAGTTTATCGCGACGGACGATACCATGCAGGCCTTCTACGACCGTGATCCGCGTGTGTCGGCCTGGACGCCGGTTGCGGAAGCGATTGAAGACCCCGATCTTCAAGCCTTCATGGAAGCCGGAATGGTTGCAAACCCCATGCCCAACATTCCCGAAATGAATGCCGTCTGGGGCGGACAGGGCGATGCAATTACGCTGATTGACAATGGCGCCGCCACTCCGCAAGAAGCAGCCGATCAAGCGCAAGAGCAGGTTTCTTCTGCGATTGCAGGCGGCGAATAAGCATCAATGAGCACCCTACCTCAGGGTGCGTCGGGGGGCGCTGAGGCGCCCCCTGGTGCTGCCCCCACCAGCATCACCTCTCTGCTCGTCCGTATTGTCGTCCTGGGCATCATCGATGCCATGACCATTTGGCTGGTCTATCAAATGGTTGGTGACGGATACTGGCCTCTGGCGGCGGTTCTGGCAGTAGTCACGATCGGCATCAACATCGTTTTCTTGGCCGAACGTTTCTATCCGCTCCGCTATATCACGCCTGGCATGGCCTTGATGATCGTGATGGTGCTCTATCCAATCCTCTTCACCGTCTACGTTTCCTTCACCAATTATGGCCAGGGCCACCTGGTCACCCAGCAGGTCGCAATCGAGCAGATCGAGTCTCAGACTGTCTTACCTGACGATGCAACCATCTACTCATGGGTTGCCTATCAGCATCCGGACACCGGCGAATATATGCTGTGGCTGACTGACCCGAACACCGGCGATCAGTTCACAGTTACGCCTGGCGGGGAACCGGTCCCGCGCGAAGGTGACGCGCCGCAGAGTATCGATGAGTATGTGCAGGTGCCCCAGAATCAGCTCTTTAGCAAACTAGGGGAATTATCGGCGCTTACCTTCGGTGTGCCCCCGGACACTGCTTTTCAAGTCAGCCAGACCCGTCTTGGCGAGGCCGCTCAGTTCGGGCAGAAATATGTCTACGACCCCGAGTTGGATGCAATGGTCGATCAGCAAACGGGTGAAATCTTCTATAATGTAGAAGGCACCTTCACCTCGGAAAGTGGACAGCAGCTCAGTCCCGGCTTTGCCGTTCCGATTGGCGTGACCAACTATGCCCGTCTCTTTGGCGATCCTACTCTGCGGTCGACGTTCTTTTCCGTCTTCTTGTGGACCCTGGTCTTCGCCGCCTTGTCGGTCTTTTTGACCTTTACGCTGGGGATGTTTCTGGCGATCATGTTTGACGTGCCGGAGATGCCGTTGCGCGCCCCGCTTCGGTCACTCCTCCTGATTCCCTATACGATCCCGGCCTTCGTTGCCGTCCCCGTCTGGGTCGGTCTGCTCAATCCCCAATTTGGCGTAATCTCGCAGGCGATCGGCGCGGTCTTCGGTTGGGTTCCGCCCTGGTTTTCGGACCCCTTCTGGGCAAAGGTCGGCGTGCTGCTGGTCCAGCTCTGGCTGGGCTTCCCCTACATGTTCGTCATCGTGACCGGTGCGCTCCAGACACTGCCCAAAGATATCTATGAAGCAGCTGATATCGACGGGGCCAATGCCTGGAACAAGTTCTGGTCGATGACATTGCCGCTCTTATTGGTAACGGTGGGTCCGCTGTTGGTGGCCTCCTTCGCCTTCAACTTCAACAACTTCACCGTGATCGATCTCTACAATCAGGGTGGCCCGCCCATGACGGGCGTCTCCACGCCCGTGGGGTACACGGACATTCTGGCCACCTACACCTATCGCATTGCCTTTGGCTCGACAGGCAGTTCCGACTACGGCTATGCTTCGGCGATCACGATCATGATCTTCTTAATTCTGTTCGTGATTACGCAATTCCAGTTCCGATATACGAACATGCTGGAAGAGAGGGGGCGCAATGTCTAGCTCAATCGGGCGGACAACCACTTCTGTTGGTTCGGTCCAACGCGGCAAGCGAATTGCCCTGGCTTTCCGGATTGTGCTGGCGATTATCATGTTGATCTTTGCCCTCTTTCCCGTGGTTTGGATTCTCTCTGCATCATTCAATCCGACGGGCTCGCTGGTGGGTCAGCCGCTAATCCCGCAAAATCCAACGCTGGATAACTATCGCAAGCTCTTTAATGATCCGGTCAATCCTTACCCGCGTTGGTATGTCAATTCGCTCTTCATCTCCACAATTGTGACGATCGTAGCGACGGCTATTACCACGTTGGCAGCCTATGCCTTCTCGCGCTTCAACTTTCGCTCGCGACGGCCGCTGCTTCAGGCGGTCTTGCTGATTCAGGTCTTTCCCAATTTCCTGAACATGGTGGCGCTCTTTCTCATTCTGCAACAGATTGGGCGCTATCTGCCAGCCTTTGGCCTGAACACATATGGCGGCCTCTTCCTGGTCTATCTGGGCGGTACGCTGGGCGCGAACACGTGGCTGACAAAAGGCTACTTCGACTCGATCCCGCGCGATTTGGATGAAGCAGCCACAGTCGATGGGGCCTCGGGGTGGCAGGTCTTTACGCAAGTGCTGCTGCCGCTGGTGCGGCCAATTCTTGTCGTGGTCGGCTTGCTCACCTTCATCGGCACCTATTCAGAATACGTGCTGGCGCGCGTGCTCTTGACCGATAAGTTCATGTACACGCTGGCTGTCGGCCTGAATCAGATGGTCGCCAATCAGTTCGCCAACAGCTGGGGCGTCTTCTCAGCCGGCGCGATTCTGGCCGCGCTACCGACGATTCTGCTCTTTATGTTCTTCCAACGCTATCTGGTGGGTGGCTTGACGTCAGGTTCGGTGAAGGGATAAAGCGTAGATGCGAGAGGAAAGCGGGTAGAAGTCAGCTGTGGCGCCCTGGCGCCAATGAGGCTGTCTACTAGATTCCGAAATCTCGTTGGTGGTTGCAAGCAGGCGACGGAGAGGCCTCTCCGTCGCCTGTTCTGTTCTTGTGCACTGTGATAGATTTACATGACAAAAGCGTTGCCGTCAGAGATATGTACGAGGAACTCCGCCCATGCAATGGAAGAACACATCCCTACACTACGGCGCCGCTACGAAATTCTTCCACTGGGCGGTTTTTTTTCTTCTCCTCTATCAGTACGTCGTCGCCATGAACATGACGCGCATGACACAAGGCGCCACGGCGTTAGGGGGTTTCGATCAAAACACGCTCTACAACTGGCACAAGTCCGTTGGTATCGTCCTGCTCATTCTGGTCTTTGCACGCTACATGTGGCGACGCACCAACCCGCTGCCTGACTGGGCGCCCACTCTCTCCCCACGCGAACGTCAAGCCGTCCACTGGATCGAGCGCGTCCTCTACATCTGCATGTTTGTGATGCCTCTCTCGGGCATCCTCTATGTGATGGCGGGCGGCTATGGCGTGCTTTTCTTCGGTCGCTGGCCACTGCCTAATTTCCTCGGCGAGAACGAAACCCTGGCGCTTCGTTGGTCAATGGACTCATCAAGGTCGACCGCCTACGTGCTCTTTTCCGCCTGGCTCGCCCACATAGGCCTAGTGCTCAAGCACCAGCTTGTAGACAAAGATCGACTCCTCAACCGGATGCTGCCTTTTACACATCAGTAAGTGATGATGACCGGTGTGATCGACTTCGCCTCAGAATTTTCCGGTGGTTGCGTCAACGCACTTCCTGCCGACGCCGGCCGTTACGGTCTGAATGGTGAATCGACAAGGGCGAAGAAATCCTCGTACTCCTTGATTTCGTTCTCGGCGCGCCAGAGCGCCGCCTGCGCCTCCGCCTGATCGATTTCAGACTGTGTCAACTGGTCGGCAAAGGTCCAGCGCTGGTCTGCGTAGTCCGGCTCCGTTTCCTCAAAGAGTGCGTAGAGAAAGAAGCCCCGTCGATAGTCTTGCTCGATGAAGGCGGCGCGAAACGCGCCGTTGATAATCGCTGTGCGATGCCCCTGGCGAATGGCCTCTTCCAGGCAGACAATGGCTTCGTCCAGATAGGCAGGGTTGCCGGCGTCGGCCTGAGAGCGTGCAAATTCATAGAAATCCACCTGGGCGTTGGCATAGCCCAAGGCGCATGCTTGCCGATACCAGTATACGGCCTGGGCCAGGTTGCCATACTGCACGCCCAGCGCTTCTGTGGGGCGGTAGACGTTGGCCATCTGACGCATGGCCTCGACATCGCCTGCCTCGGCCGCAGCGATCTTCTCCGGCGTGGGCGGCGCGTCCAGCGTCTCTCGCTCGTCGATGGGTGCACGCACCAATGCCAGGTCGGCCAGGAAAATCGCCCCACTAGGCGTCGCGTCGAAGCGCAGCGCGATCTCGGCAATGGCAGAGAGATCAACGCCCTCAAATTCGCGCAGCGGTACGCGGATCGTCGTCAACGGCACGCGACCGGTAAAGAGCGTCCCAAAGAAGCTCTCTTCTTTCACTTCGCCCGCCGGAAATACAAGCGCCGGCTCGTCAGGACGCGTGGTTACCTGTGCAGTCGCCCCGTCGGCGTCGGTCAGTTGGATAGAAAAGCGGGGCGTCTCGCCCGGTGCATTCAGTTCCGAAAGCGGATCAACGGCGGCGCGCAGGCTCAATGCCGTTAGAAAGCGCAGGTTGCGATAGCCGGCAGGCAGCGCAAAGTGCAGCGCAGCGTCAGGTCTTTCCCAGGCGACTATGGCCAGCGCCGGCTGGCCGGGAATGGTTACGTTGACCCGACGGCAGGGCTCACTTCCAGGCAGCATTTCGGGCGTATAGAATCCGTCCGGGCAGAAATGGCTGAAGACGTTCTGAACCGTGACGGCGCCGCCGAGCCGATTGGTTGCCAGCTCATCGACGTCGACCGGCGTAAAGATCGCCAAATTGCCGTTGGCTGCGGCCAGCATGGCGACCCGTGCAGGTAGATTATAGAGCGTAGTTGGGGCCGGCGTGTGAAGGTCGGCGCCTATACGCAGCTGAGCCGCTCGCACTTGAGCAGGATCAAAGCTGAAGATGGCGGTCAGAAAGTCGACGGCGTAGTCGGTCAGAAAGTCGCGTTGCGCGTCGGCTTCCAACAGCGGATCGCAGTCCGGGCGATCGCGCTGGCCTGCCAAGTCTGCGTCCAGCACGGTATTGAACGCGTTGTGGTTGGCGCGCTCCAACCAGAAAGAGGTCGCCCACGCCCGCTGATTTGGCGCCATGCGCGCGGCTTCGAAGTAGTGCTGTCCGTCTTGATCGATGAGGTCGCCGTCACATGCGGGTAGGATGACGGCCAGCGGCGTGTCAGATCCTTCATTCTCCATGGCGATGAGCGGGGTCGGCGCAACCAGCAGCAGCCCGGCCACGGCATCGCTGTACATATTGGACCCATGCGGGTAGGCGTATGCGCCCCCGCCGCCGCTGCGCGAGTGGCCGATGAACGCCAAGCGACTCAGATCAACGCGTCCGGCCAAAGGCGTTCCGAAGTCGTTGGGGCCGTCAGCCGTGGCCGCCGCCAATGCATCCAGATGCAAGTCGATGAGCTGGTTTAATCGCTCGCCGGCCCTGGGCTCACCGAAGCCAAAGGTGTTCTCAGCGTTGATGTTGATGGAGAGCGCCACATAGCCGGCGGCCGCCAATTCCTCTACCAGGTAGGCAAAACCGTGATAGTTGGGCTGCTCCCGCGCCGGATCGCAGGGCCAGGTATCTACATGGCCCGCCTCCTCAGGACAGCCGGGGTGCGTACCGTGGAGAATGACGACGACCGGGTATGGCCCGCTTGCCTGGTTTGCGGGCACAGCGATGAGGCCATTGAGGCGCACGGGCATCTCATGCAAGTCGCTGTCGGGCGGAAACTGTTCCTGGATGAGAACGGCCTCGCCCAGATCATACGCGATAACCGGAGGTAGATCGGGCGCGGGTAGGACCGGTGAGGCTGGCAGCGGCAGCGTACAGGCCGCGAGGAGAAACGGAAGAAAAGCCAGTAGGGACCAGCGCTTTGGGCTTGGTTTCACGGGTTGCAGCATTTGACCATTTGTCCTTGTGCATGCGCGGCGCGGGAAGGCCGGCGCCTCATCAATCGAAGAGCGCATTGACGCGCTCGTTTGCCTCCGGCAAGGCCACTGTTGGATCAGCCTCATTGCGCATAATTGCCTCAATAACCGGCTGCACGATCTCTTCAATTTCGTTGATGTGTTCCGTGACGGGGAAGAAAAAAGTGCTTCCGTTTTCGTTACGCAGATAACTGGTATAGGCGCGCACGTTCACGTTGCGAGCATCATAGTGGGCCACCATGCGATCTACCCCGGATTGCAAGGCTGGGAAGACCACGCCAAATTCACCTACAGTCAGTTGACACGCCACAGATCCCAGATATTTTACCCACTGCCAAGCCGCTTCTTGATGATCGCTGCCCGCCCAGATGGAATCGGCCAACCCGTTGAACATACTCAGACGTCCATGGGGGCCGGCCGGCAGCGGCGCAAAGCCTACGGGAAACGATGCATCGTTGACGTAGGTGCTGATCATCCACGATCCGTCGGTGATGAGGGCCGCCTCGCCGTTCAGAAAGGCCTGACGCCCGTCGCGTGCAGGCGCTTGGTCAATAGGCCTGTGGTAGCCTAGCTCATCGATCAGGCGCTGATACCAGGCCAAGGTTTCACTCAAGGCGGGATCATCGTAGTGATAGTAGTCGGCGAACATGTAGTCGGTAAAGCGAAAACCGTTGCCGGCGGCCAGTCCGCTCCACTGGCTCTGGCCGAAAGCGCCGCCGCCGTCTACACCGGGCATGGTGAGCGCATAGGTCGCCACTGCTGTCGGATCAAAGTCAGGACTGAGGCCATTGTTACCGGCGTCGTCCAGCGTGAGGCGGGCCAGCATCGTCTCAAAGATGCCCCCATCGTCAGGGTTCCACGTCAACTCGTTGAGGGTTGATGTGGCGACGCCGGCCGCGGCCAACAGTTCCCGATTGTAGACCAAGGCCACTGTGTCCCAATCCTTGGGCAGTCCATAGCGCATGCCGGCGCGCATCCACATGCGCGGCAGGCGGCCGATGTAGATCGAGTCGTCGAGCCGGTCGCGTAGCACCAGCGGTTCCAGGTCGACCAACTCTTCGGCGGCGGCGAGACTGGGGAGACGCGTCAAATGGTTGACAAAGACATCGGGCGCGCCGCCGGCGGCCATCTCTGTCGCGAGCTTGTCCCAGTAGAGTGTCTCGTCGGTCTGCTCGATTGCGATGGTGATATGAGGGTGATCAAGCATGAACTGCTCGGCGCAAGCGGCGTAGGCCGGAACTTGATTGGCGTCCCACATGGCGTAGCGCAGACGTACCGACTCAGGATCCGGCGTAGGCGTAGGCGGCGCTGCCGGAGATTCGATCACAAAGGGCGTAGGCGTCGCGACGTCAAGCGGAACGGGCAGGTCATTGATCCCGCATCCGCTCAATAGAAAGAAAATGGCGATAGTGGTCACTGTCCATCGTTTCATGATTGCCGTTCTTCCTGTTGCGGGTGCGGGTCGAGCGATAGATCTTGCTCCAAAGCCGCCGTTGCGGCGCCTCTCGTTTCGATTGCCGGTTCACCGGCAAGCAACGGCTGCGCACCGCTACGGATATGGATATCTTGCTGGGGAAAGGGAATTTCCACATCATTGGCTGCCAGCGCATCCCAGATCTGCATGCGCAACTCACTCGCTACCTTACCCTTCACCATGGCGTCCTCCACCCAGGCCAGCACCAGAAAATCCAAACTGGAGGCGCCGAAGTTGACCAGGGGCGCCAGGGGCGCCGGTTCATCCAAGACTTCGGGGTGTTGTGAGGCCACATCGACCAGCAACGCCTGCACGAAGTGAGGGTCGGCGTTATAGCTGACGCTGATCGGTACGCGCGTGCGGACGAGGCGACTGCTGCGCGTAAAGGTGGTCACTGTAGAGTTGAGCCAATCCTGATTGGGCACGATGTACTCGACATTGTCGAACGTCCGCACAACGGTGGACCGGATGCTCAGCTTGTCAATGGCCCCTTCTGTACCGGCAATCTCAACCCAATCTCCTGGACGCACCGAGCCTTCAAAGAGCACGATGATGCCGCCGAGAAAGTTCTTGAGCACATCCTGAAGCGCAAAGCCGACGCCGATGGCAAGACCGCCGGTGATGGCGGCAATCGTGGCCGTATTGACCTGTAAGGTGCTGATCACCGTAAAGAATCCCAATGCGATCAGGCTGTACTGAATGAGCGTGAGACCCGCATCGAGAGAGCCGGCGTTGATATTGGGGCGCCGGCCGAAGATCGTCTGGATCAGATCCTTAACGAGACTGAGGCCCATGACCCAGAGATAGAAGCCAAAGACGGCGGTGAAGAGCATCCCGAGCGTTAGCCATCCCTGCTCTAGAGGCCAGAGCCTAGCGGCAGAGAGCGTTGACAGGTCGCTGACGACATTGAGGACGAGCAGGAAGACAATAACCACTACCAGGGGACCGAAGAGACGATGTTGATAGTAGGCAATCCGTTCAGGATCGCCAAACGCATAGGCAACGCCGAAGGCCAGCCTGTAGAGTAGAAAGAAGAAAAAGAGTACGATTAAGTCAACCAGCAGGCCGCTGTACCAGCCGGCTGCGACGGCGTAGACGTAACCCGCATAGAGAAAAACGATGGCCAACGCAGGGTAGAGTACCTGCTGGATCAGGGCCCGCAGGCGGCTGTTCCGCCCGCGTCGCTCGGTCACGACTTCGTCCAACGCGGCGTCGTCTTGCAACAGAAGCGCAAGCGCGGTCCGTTCCTCAAGATCGACAAAGTTTTCCACCGGTTCTTCATCGAGGCTGGGCGTAGCGGCGGCGTCCTGCTGTGCATCCTGGCGACGATCAATCTCGGCCAGTTGCATCTGCACCTCGGCCTGGATTTCATTACGCAGCGCCTCTGTTTGGGCGACTTCTCGCTGGTGCATCCTGTGGATGATCCAGCGCGCCAGCAGCCAGGCGAGTAGAACTGTCACTAACCCGATCAGCAGCTGTTGCTGAATGGCCGGCCGCCCCAGTAATTTCAGAATGCTGGCCCATAGATCGACCAGCACCTGACCGATATTCGCTCCGCTTTCCATCTTTCTACTCCTCGTTCAAAGCATCAGTTCATGTGACGCCGCTGTTGCTCGCTAACCAAATATTCTGGTAAGCGGACTCCCTGCTTACTCAACGCCATTTTTTTGGTGGACAGCCTCTACAAAGGCGGTCACGGCGTCCGCTGGATTGGCGTCGTTGAGGAGAACGTCCGCATAAAGTTGATCCCCCAGGGCTTCGAGCCGGGCGAAGTTGCTGTTCTCTACCACCAACGCGGCAGATTTGGCCTGTTCTCGAAAGCCTTCGATGTTGGGATAGTCCGTGAGGTCAACAGTCACGCTGGCGCTAATGTGATTGCCTGTCTCCGCCATATGTTCTTGACTAGTCGTCAAGTTGAGAAAACGACTAAAGGCTAACCCGGCGTCAATGGCTAGATCATCTGCATTGGCGCTGACCACCGTGCCCACAACCTGAAGCATGGGGCTGCTCGTCATGAGGGGGCCATTGGGCAAGGGCGTGACGCGAAAACGATCTTCGCCCAACTCCTGTCGCAGGCGCGGCAGCGACCAGGGACCACTGACCAGATAGGCCGCTTCTTCAAACGCAAATGCATCTTCGGCGTCTGCTGCATTGAAGTAGAGATCAGTACCGGCTTCCGCGTCAATTTCTTGCAGGGTGGTCAGCCAGTTGACCAAACCTCCCGTCTCGCCGACGCGTCCGCTGTAGCTGTCGAACTCGAACCCGCCAAAAGGATCCATGCCCCAATAGCCCGAGAAGAAGCTTACCGGCATAGCCAGCCGGGCGTCTGTATTCACGCTACGCACCAATTGCTGCACGTCAATGGGCGGATCGTTCACGCGGGCCGCGTTGTAAAAGAGCGCCAAGACTTCCAGCGACTCAGGGATGCCGTACAGGCGTCCGCCATAGCGCATGGTCTCAACCGTTTTGGGCAAGAATTGCTGCAAGTAGCTTGCCGGTACCCGTTCGGTCAGATCCAGCAACAGCTCTTCTTCGGCCAACGTGGCAAGCCAGCGACTGGACAGCAACAGCAGGTCGGGATCTGCATTGTCGTCAGCAGGTGAACGGTAGGCCTCGCGATAACGGTCGCTGATTGCCTCCAAACTGTCCCAATTAAGTTAGCGGTTTTATACTCAGAGAGGTGAAGTTGCAGAATCATGTAGTTCCGAGTGGACAGATCGACCTCCGGTCAGGTTAATGGACGTCGTTCATCTGGAGACCTTCCGATTCTTTGGGGCGGTCCCCATAAACGCACGGACCGTCAAACCGGTATCGGTGGTCGTGTCCCGAATGTAGTTAAGCATCGTGTCAAAAGAGCGCAATGGTTTTCCGGCCCAATTGAGCGATATCTGGCTGAAGAGACGATACTCAATCGGATTGTACCTGGACGCTCCAGTTGGGTAATGGCAGACCAAGACGGAAAGGCCAAACCGGTCAGCAAGCTGTCGCTGCAGTTCGAGTTTCCAAAGCCAGAAGCGACAGCTGTTACTCCCACCGGCGTCGCAGAGGATTAGTATCTTGTCCTCTCGCTGAAAGCGAGGGCGCTCCGGATCAGCCCACCACTGGGCAATCGCATGAACGGCAAATTCTGACGTATCGTAAGAGTTGCCGACATAGACGGTCCCCTGATTGTGAGTGAGATCATAAATGCCGTAGGGGACTGCACGCCCAAGGGCATCACTCCGGAAATCATGGGCGTTGACTTGTTCAGCGGTTTGACGCCAAGTGCGCCCTTTGTTGGCAAAGTGACCGATGAGTTCCTTGTTCTTGGTATCGACACTGATGACCGGATAGCCAGCTTTGAGATAATGGTCTCGAACCCGATGGATGTAGTGAAACTGGCGGTCTCGGTCTGGATGGTCTGGCCCGGTCAAGCTTTTGCGGTTGGCGACCAGTCCATAGTCTAGCTGTTTCAGCAATCGTCGGACCGTTGTACGGCCAATGTTGTATGCCTTCTGACCCAGAAGGACGACCAGCTTGCGTAGACTGCGTCTCACCCATTTCTGTTCGCCAGTTGGCAATCCGGCAAGATCGTCGTTGACGGCTTCCTGAAGGGCAGCTTCTATGCCGGGTGCTTTTTTTCGATCGGTTTGCGCCCGCCACCGGCCTTGCGAACTCGGTCCGTCGGACGATCTGCCAGATCACCGGCAAGTTCACGACGGCCCCGGCGTATCGTGTTCACGTTCATGCCCGTGATCTTGGCCAGCAGTTCGGTACCGCCATGACCGATCCGGTCTGCTTCGACCGCAACGTACCAACGTCGCTGTTGTTCATCCAGCCGGCTCAGCAAGACGTTCATATTGTGATGGTGAATCTTGTCAGGATGCGGCTCCGGTGACTGGCAGTTCGGACATTCACATTGATGGATCAGACTCTGGCTCATCGTTTCGGCTCCCCTTTCGTTTACTCTATGAGGAGCCATTCTACGCCAGATTTCGCTAACTTGTTAACGGACGATTTCTGAGCAACATAAGTTAGTGCCAGCGTCGTTCCCGGACAGGTAGCCTCGAACTGGCGCGCCAGTTCTTCAACGGCCCGGGCCTCGTCAAAGCGCAGGCTGTGCCACAGGACGATGGCCGCCGGCTGGACGGGGCAGAGATCCTCGGGCGCCACAACCTTTGGCCGTAGGCCGTACGTCTCCTCAAAGCGTTGCAAACTATCAGCAATCATCACGTTTGCCGGAAGCACGCCCCGAATGACCTGCCGGTAGGCGTCGAAGAACCCCAACGCCCCTTGCCGAAGATCGCGCCAGAGCGGTTGATTGACAAAGGCAATCGCCTCTGCGGCACGGCTCTGGCGCATCACGGCGAGTGAATCTTCCGGCAGGTTGGGGGTCAGCCGCACCTGGTTGTTGACCGGAGCCAACCCCAATTCACCGGTCAGGAACGTCCGTTGGTTTTGCACGCCGGTCAGAAACTCGGCCAGAGCCAGGGCTGCGCGAAACTCGCGCGTACTGGAATCTGGGGAGAAGGCGAGCGCGTCTACATTGAGGAAGGGTCTCGGCGCGCCGCCATTGGGGCCGGTCGGCAGGATCGCCATGCCGACTGCGTCGGCCCCTAGCGCCGCAGTCAAGCTGAGGTATTGCTCCGAGTCGCCTACATAGTAGGTAACCTCGCCGTCGATAAATGCCTGCTGAAGTGTCGCCAGGTCTTCATTTAGGAGAAAACCAGGCTGCTTCCGTGCACTTTCCAAGAAGTCAAGCCAGTTGGCAAAGCCGCCCATGCCAAAGAGCAGACGACGTTCACTATCGGCCAGTTCGCCGTCGAAGGCCCCGACGCCCCAGTAGGACTCGGTGAAGTGGGGACTCTGGGCAAGGGGTTCACCCGCTTCGATGCGCTGCATGAGCTCGGCAATTGTTGTTGGCGGCTCAGCGACCAGATTGCGGTTGTAGTAGAGAACTTGCGTGTGCGCTGCCATAGGCAGCCCATAGAGCCGTGCGTCGTCAGAGACCATGTTCAAGGCGTTAAAGAGATAGGCTGAGACATCTAGGTTCAATGGCGCCAGGTCACGAATCAAGCCGTTTTCGGCCAGCGTGTAGATCTGCCCGGCGTCAGTCAAAATCAAGTCGGGACCAAGGCCCGCCTGACCGCGATTCTCTACGCGCGTGATCAGTTGCTCTTCAGCGACGGCGACGCTGGTGATCACCACGTTGGGGTTCAAATTTTCGTAGGCCGTCAGCATTGCGTCCAGTGCAATGTCTTGGTCGCTGTTCCAGGTATGCCAGAGCAAAATGCGCTCCGGCTGCACGTCGCTGTTGGCAAAGGGGTTGGCGGGATTGCTGCTGCACCCAGCCGTCAGCACTATGGCGAATATCAACGCGAGAAGAACCTGCAAATTTCGCATGGAAGACTCCAAATGTGGTTTATGCGCGGACGGCAAAACGGGGACGAAGATTTAGCCCTGATACCGCAATGGGTGCTTGGCCAGTGGACAAACACATCAGCGAGCGTGTCTTGGGGTCATACAATATCACCGACCAGAAGTTATTGATGGGAATATTTGGTAGCAGGTGAAGCTTGTAGGTTTGACTGCCATCCAGGTAATCACTATTCGCATCCACATAGGCACCCAGATATTGAGAGCCAGCCCCCACATTCTTGTTGACCATGGCTGGGGTCACGCAAACGGCAGTGAAGTGAAAGAGCGTTCTGGCATCCAGGTTGCGCACGCCGTTCTTCAAGAACTCATGGCTGCCGCCCACAAACACATATTCCCAGTTGCGGTCCGGATACACCCTTGCTTCCGGTTCGCGCGATTGATAGGCAATCGCCCGGGCCATGCCAAAACCCGTTTTGGCGGCGGTATCGAGGATCTGCCGCATGCGCTCATCGGGGTCAAACGGCTTGCCCTTCTCGATGCCCAGCGCTCTTAACAGCCCCAAATGTTCCGCGGAGAAAGCTTCGGTGGGTTCGTATTGGATCACCTTGTCGAGATTGACAAAGTACTGGAAATCATTGGGGTGGATGGTATCTGCCGGTAAGTTCCCGGCATTGGTGATATTGGGCTTTCTGTAGCCGTCCTTTAACGAATAGACCGCGCAATGCTCGCCATACCATTTGATGGCTTGCTCGCCCATGCCGCTGATCTGTTGGCTGGCACGCGCCATGACCCACACTCTATAAGTGCGCGAACGGGCGATGAAATACTCTTCGGGCACTTCCCCTTCATAATCCGGCTCCTGGTCGTAGAGTTGGGTCAAGGTGCGCTCCTCGTGTGAACACAACCGGACCGAAGTTCCGTGCGGAACTTCGGTCCGGTTGCTTGGCGAAGGTCCCTCTGTGGCCTAACGCGGCCAATCAAGGCCCTGCAATAGCCAATCCGGCAACTGCTCCTCTAGCTGGGTGATCAACTGCGCATCGCCGCCCTCGGCAGCAATAGTCCAGATGCCCCAGGCGCCGTCGCGATTGCTCATGAAGGCGATGCGGCTGCCGTCAGGACTCCAGGCCGGCAGGCCGTCGAAGGCCTCGTTCTCGGTCAGTCGGACAACCGTGCCGTCGGCTACGTTCAGCGTATAGAGCTCCCACGTGCCATCCCGAGAATCACTCATGAAGACGACTGATTCGCCATCGGGCGACCAGCGCGGCAGCGAGTCGTTGAAGCCGTCACTCAGCGGGCTGCGCTCCGTACCGTCAGCGTTGATGGTCCAGAGTCCGCAATTGTCACCGGTCTCGTCGCAGCCCTTGAAGACGATCAGCTCCTCGGTGGGGTGCCAGTCGGCATCCTTGCCAAAGCCCAGATCGGTCACGTCAGCGAAGCCGACCTGGTCGTTGCCCGGCGTCGCATCGATGATGTAGAGACGCCAGAGACGATCACCGGTGCGATTGCTGGAGAAGACCAGCTTTTCGCCCGTTGGATTCCAGCGCGGCGTACTGTCTTCAAGGTTGGCGGTGTAGCGTACGCGGTCGTCAGCATCAAAGTCATAGGCGCTGATGCCGAGTTGATCAGCCTGAACGCTGCGGAAGGCCATGATATTGCCGTCGCGCAGCACAGAGGGCTGCATGGCATTGGGGATGATGAGCGTGGCTGTGGAGTCAGGCTGGGCCGGCACCGCGTAGATGTCTTCCAGATCGTAGGCGCGATTGCCCTCGAGCAGCACGCGTGAGGCCGAGAAGACGATCACGCTTTCAGGATCCAATTCATCGGGTACAGCTACCGCCTCCTGCTCCGGCAGCGCCACAACAGCAGCCATGGGCGGTGCGGCAATCACCGGCACATCATCCGCATTCGTCGCCTCGACGTAGACGGCGGCTACCCAGCCTTGTCCGGCGGGTGCGTCCGGCACGTTGGCCACCCACCACTCGCCATCTTCGCTGATGCCGATGATCTCGCCGATCGTGTCTTGTGCGGCAACGCCCCAAACGTCATAGGCAGTGCCCGGACCGGTTCGTACATTGACGCCAGCCTCGGGCACGACACGGCCGGTTGGTACATCATCTTCAGCTGCGGCCAGCTCAACAGCCGGCGCGTCCGAGTCCGCGGCCACCGGATCGGGATCGGCGTCGGCTTCCTCGGCCGGCGCTTCGGTTGCTTCGGCGGCTTCCTCGGCCGGCGCTTCAGTCGGCTCGGCGTCGGCCTCTTCGGCGGGCGCTTCGGTTGCTTCGGCGGCTTCTTCAGCCGGGGCTTCGGTCGGCTCGGCGTCGGCCTCTTCGGCGGGCGCTTCGGTTGCTTCGGCAGCGGCTTCCTCGACCGGCGCTTCAGTCGGCTCGGCGCCGGCTTCCTCGGCGGGCGCTTCGGTCGGCTCGGCTGCGGTCTCTTCAACGGCTGCCGGCACGCTTGTCGGTTCGGCCGCTTGCCTCGATCCACAGGCCGCCAGTAGCACAAGGCTAAAGACCAGGACAAGGGATGCCAGTATCTTGAATCGTTGACTCATCAAATTCTGCTTCAACATGATTGATCAGCTCCTTGATGTAAGGTTTGTATTCTCCCGGGCACGCCTCGATAGCGGGCCATGCCCGGGAGCTTCTCGCTTACGCAACTACGACGCTCAGCTACGGCATTGCCGTAGCAATCACGGCAATTTGACCCGCACCATTGCGCAACTCAAGCGTGCTGCCGTCAATTCGGTAGGCAAAGCTCGACTGCAACGCATCCAGTAGAGCTGCTTCTTGCTCCATAATCCCCTCCGGCTCGGTGCACAGCTGCGATGTTGCCGCCAAGCCACTAATGGAAATGTCGCTACCGCTCACCTGATAGGCGCCAAAGTAGGTGTTGCAGCCGCCATTGCCGCTCACCTGACCATCCGGAGCAAACTCGATGGTTGCGCGGGTGTCGGGCAGCAGGGTCGTGATGCCATTGCCATCATTGAACTGCGTCACTTCCCAGCGGGTGTTGACTAGCGGATCGACAATCGACGTTGCGGTGGGTTCCGGTGTGGCGGGCGGAACCGGCGTGGCCGTCGGCGGCGCAGTCGGTGTCGGTGTCGGGCCGGAGACGTTGACCGTCACCTCGCGGAAGACAATGGAGCCATCGCGTAGCTGCACGCGCATCTCATACGTTGTTGTCACGGTCGGGCATACCTCCATGCTGCCCTGACCAGCACGCGGGTAGCGGTCAAAGGGCTGGCCGCGCTCATAAACCCAAACGGCCTGGACATTCTGTACCGACCAGTTAATGCGCGTGCACTGCCCCTGATTGATACTCGTGCTGTCGGCCGTTAGCGAGAGTTCAGCGGCGGGCGTCGGCGTGGCCGGTGGTACGGGCGTAGGTGTCGCCACGGCGGTCGGGAAGACCGGCGGCACGATAACTGGTGGAGCAGGCGCAATGATCGGTACATCCTCTACATTGCGTACGGCCACGAAGTCGGCCGAGACCCAGCCGATGCCGTTGGGCGCACTGGGCACGGAGGCCGCCCACCAGCGATTGTCAGCGCTGCGCCCGACGATTTCACCTTCATCGCCGAAGAGGGCAAAGCCGATGATCGGATAGTGGGTGCCGGGGCCGGAGCGAACATTGATGCCATTTGGCGCGGTGACGCGGCCCCAAGGCAGCGTAGTTTCCGGCTCCGGCAGGTCGATGAGCACCTGGCGCGTCATGTGCACGGCGGCGGCGCCGTCGGCGGTACGCAGCACCATGAGATTGCCTTCCATGCCGAACGTCGCCACGGTGCTCAACGCGGTCAAGAATTCGGACTCCTGCTCCATGACGCCAGGGGGCGTTTCGCAGAAGCGGAAGGTGGTGGCCACCGGTCCAATGGTCAAATTGTCGCCGTCTTCGGTGAAGTCTGCAAAGTAATTGTTGCAGCCTGCGCTACCGGAGACTTGCCCGTCCAAACCAAAGCCGGCCGTTATCTCGGTGCCGTCGATCAGGCCGACCACGGCTTCGCGGCCATTGTTGTAGGCGACAACCAGCCAATTGCTGCCGGCCAGCCCCTGGGATTCAGGCAGGAAGGTGGCGACGATCTCATCCCCGGCGCGTAGGACCAGCTGCGCGCTCGACGCGCTGAAGTTCGTGGTGGTGGCCAGCGTGTCCATGTAAGTCGCCGCTTGATTCATGACGGCCTCTTCACAGGCCATCATGGTCGAGGCCATGGGGAGGGCAAAGGTCAGGCTGTCACCCTCCTGAATGTAGCTGCCGCTAAACTGATTGCAGCCGTCTGTTCCGCTGACCGTTCCGTCTTCCCCAAAAGCCAAGGATACGCGCACGCCGGGCAGGGTAAGGCTACCGTCCAAGCCTGCCAACACCCAGCTGGACCCGGCCAGCTCCAGCGGCGCGACAACGTCCTGCGCTGCATCGTCTTCAGGCTCGATCGGTACATAGGTGTTGCCACAACCCACAAGCAACGCCAACAACAGAAGCAATAGGGCACTTCGCAATAATCTCTTCATCAGACATTTCTCCTTCGTTTAACTTGAGTGAAGCAAATTGCACCGCTTGTCGAGCGACGACTCTGCGCTCGACTCACCTGAGGCCGTCGCTGAATGGACGGAGCAATTTGCACATGGAACCTAACTCCATGGCTTTTAGATCATGTTTCGAGGCAAGCATTAGCTTTGGCGTCACCTCCCACGAGAGTATAGATCTCGACGATTGAATGACTTGGAAATCATTGTGGCTCCTTGGGCAGCAGCGACTGCGACTGCCAGTTGTAGTGAATGCTGAGCATGCGCAGGATAAAGAACGCAATGATCATTAGCCAGGCTGCCGATTTCCTTTAACCTTGTGCGCAATCATTAAATGATTGTAAGCGTCAACAGTGCATAAAGTGAGAGCCCGGCAATAAAGAGAATGCCGGCGAAACCCGGTTCACCCTCTTTGTTCGCCTCCGGAATCAAACTCTGCGTGACGGTCGTAATCAGAAAGCCTGACGCAAAGGCGATCAGCGTGAGCCGCAGCGCCAGAGATTGCTCGCGCAGCAGGCCATAACCGAGCAGTGCGCCGCCCACAATGCAGACCACATAGAGGAAAGACAACAGCCGCCGCTGCGCCGGCGGGATCCCCTGTTGCTTGGCGGTGGCGGTTGTCACGAAGGCCAACGGTGCCGTGCTGGTGGCAATCCCGACCCCGAGCAAAACGCCGGTCATCAGCGTCAGCGTCGAGCCAATGCCGATCACGATGCCGTCGATGAGCATGTCCGCCAGCACGCCGGCATAGAGCCCCAGCGATGTCACCTGCGTCGCACCGCCGGGTCTGGCGGTCAGCCGTCGGGCCGAGGCGTATTCGAAGGTGACGAAGAGTGCGCCCCCCACGAAGAAGGCCAGGACCACGCCTGTCGGCGTCCCATATCGCACCGCCGGCGGCATCAGGCTAAGCCCGACCAGCGCTGTGATGATGCCGGCGGCAAATTGTAGCGCGCCACTAATCATACGCTCCGGCACATCGAACCGTTCCGCAACGGGCACGCCCAGATAGGTCAGCGAGGCCGTGAAGAGCGCGATAACCAGCACGAGCCAAAACTCAGACATCCGCGAATTCTATGCCCCCACCGGGAAGCCTGGCCCCAACGGAATGCCCAGCAAGAACCAGACGATAAAAAAGATGATCCAGGCAACGGCCATAATGAGCGTAGGGCAACATCAACGCCACGATGGTCCCTAGACCGGCATCTTTTTGATAGCGCTGCGCGACGGTCACCACAAAGGGGAGGTAAACCATGAGCGGCGTGATCACGTTGAGCGGTGAATCACCCACGCGATAGGCGGCCAGCACCGTCTGCGGCGCCACCCCCAGGCGGATGAAGATCGGTACAAAGACGGGCGCAAAGATGGCCCACTTGGGCATGCCGCCGGGAATGATGATGTTGAGCAAGAGAATCACCAAAATCATGCCCAGCAGCAGGGGCAGCGCCCCCACATTTGAGCGCTCCAAGAGATCTGCGGCCGAAATCGCGGCCACGGTGGGCATGTTGGTATAGTTGAAGTAGGCAATGAACTGGCTGATCATGAGCAGCATGAAGACAAGGCCGGCCAGTCCGGAGAAGGTCTTGGTCACTGCGGCGATGGCCTCGTTGGCGCTGGTCATGGTGCCGGCGCCACGACCGTAGGCGATGCCGGTGATCAGGAAGAAGAGCGTGATGAGAAAGAGCAAGCTGTCCATAAAGGGCGTGGTGCCGATCAGGTTACCGGTGGCCGGATCGCGCAGCGGCGCGCCCGGTGGCAGCGTGAGCAGCGCAATCAGCGCCAGATAGACCAGCGCGGCAATGCCGGCGAAGCGCATGCCGCGCGATTCTTCCGGCGTCAGCTTGCCGTCGTCGGCTCCAGCCGCATCCATTTCGCCAAAATCGTAGACGCCCAGCCGGGGCTCCACCATGCGCTCGGTGACGATTGCCGCCACCACGGCGAGCATTAGCGCCGACGCCGCCGCAAAGAAGTAGTTGGCGACAATCGAGATTGGCTCGCCCCCGGCCAGCATAATCGCCTCGTTGGTGATTTCGGTCAGCATGCTGTCGATCGGCGTAATGAAAAAATTGGCCCCAAAGGCTGCGCCCACACCGGCAAAGGCTGCGGACATGCCGGCCAACGGATGGCGGCGCAGCGTTACAAACGCCGCGGCGCCCAGCGGGATAAGGATGAGATAGCCGGCATCCGCGGCCACGCTGGAGAGCACGCCCACAAAGATGATGATGAAGGCGATCAGCCGCCGCGGCGCAATCTGCACCAGTGACCGGATCGATGCGCCCATCAGACCGGCGGCTTCGGCCACGCCTGCGCCCAGCATGGCGATAAAGGTCACGGCAACCACGCCAAAGCCCTGAAAGTTGCGTACGAAGGATGAGAAGAGAAAGCGAATGCCGTCCACGGTGAGCAGGCTGTGGATGGCAATGGTGCGCTCTTCAATGACGTAGTCGGCGTCATAGTATTCCTCGGGAATGGCGATGCCCGGCTGCGTGGTATCTTCGTAGTACTCCCTTTCCACTGAAATTGGGACCGGCACCGCAATCTGTTCGGTGACGCTCACGCCCATCAAGAACAAGATATGGGACAGCACAATCACGCCGATGATCAGGTACAGAAACATGAGCACCGGGTGGGGCACCTTGTTGCCGGCTCTTTCGATGCCGTCCAGCATCTTGTCTTGAAACGAGCGCTTGGATACAGTCTCGGCGCCTGCTTCGGTCTTCTCACTCATCTCAATCTTCCTATTCTCCGCTTTCAATGCAAGCTATGACGTAAAATAAAGGGTGCGCGGGTCTCTTTTCCCCTATCCATGAGTCTCTCACACGTTGTTTATTCCTCTGTCAGGTGCGCCAACTCTTCCAAATAGACGATGGCCGTCTCGATGCCGCGCTGGAACATCTCAATGCTGTAGCTCTCGTTGGGCGCGTGCAGGCCGTCATCATCCAGCCCGTAGCCCATCATCACCACGGGAATCTTCATCAGGTTGTAGAGATCGGCCACCACGGGGATGCTGCCGCCGCCGCGGGTGAAGATGGGCGTGGCGCCCCAGCCCTTTTCGTAGGCCCGGACGGCCGCCTGCATCTCCGGCAGATCGAAGGGGATCAGGGCCGGCTCGCCTGTCGTCAGAAGCTGCACCTCAACGTGGACGGACGGCGGCGTAATCGAGTCGATATACGCCTTGATCTGGTCGTAGATCTTGTGCGGATCCTGATTGCCCACCAGACGCGAGCTGAGCTTGACGCCGGCGCTGGCCGGAATGATCGTCTTGGGACCCGGGCCGCTGTAGCCGCTCCACAGGCCGTTGATCTCCAGCGTGGGCCGAGCAGAGACGCGCTCACGGATGGTGTAGTCGGCGTCGCCCCAGAGCGCGGGCACGCCGGTCGCGGCCTTGAACTGCTCTTCGGTCAGCGGATTTTTGGCCATCATCGCCCGCTCTTCGTTGGTCAGCGCCATCACATCGTCATAGAAGCCCGGCACGGCGATGGTGCCGTCAGCGTGATAGAGCTGATCCAGGATCTCCACCAGCGCGAGCGCCGGGTTATGCGTTGCGCCGCCCCAGAAGCCGCTGTGCAGATCCTCCTTAGGACCGGTCACGTGGATCTCGACGTAGGTCATGCCACGCAGGCTGTGGGTGATGGCCGGCTCTTCGATGCGCGCCATGGAGGAATCGCTGATCACGCAGACGTCGGCCTGGAGCAGATCGAGGTGCTCTTCCAGAAAAGGGCGTAAATTGGGCGACGCAACCTCCTCCTCGCCTTCGATCAGAAACTTGACGTTGACCGGCGCGGCGCCGCTCGTCTCCAGATAGGATTCCAGGGCTTTGACGTGAGTGAACAGCTGGCCCTTGTCGTCGGTGGCGCCACGGGCGTAGATGCGCCCATCCCGCACCACCGGCTCGAAAGGATCGCTCTCCCAACCGTCCTCCATGGCCGCAGGCACGACATCATAATGTCCGTAGACCAGAACGGTGGGCTTTTCCGGTCCGGCGCCCAGCCACTCGCCGTAGACCACCGGATGGCCGGCCGTCTCCATGACCTGAACCTTGTCGAGGCCCAGGCTGCGCAGATGCTCGGCCAACCATGCGGCCATGCGCCGCACTTCGCCGGCATAGGCCGGATCGCCGCTCAGGCTAGGGATGCGCAACATTTCAAACAGCTCTTGGGTAAACTTTTCGCCATGCGTGCGTGAATACTTGCGTGCAGCATCACTGCTTGGGGTCATCTCTGGGTTCTCCTTGGCTGCAAAGTCATGTAGCGATGAAAAAACAGATGCGACTATCCTTCCTTACACCACAGCTCTGCCAGTTTGAGACACACTTGCGTGGCCGCAGCCATGTCCTGAAGGCTGATCCATTCCTACGGTCCGTGGATCTCCTGCATGCCGGTGAAGATGTTTGGGGTGGGCACACCAAGCTCCGTCAAGCGAGAGCCGTCGGTGCCGCCGCGCACCGGGATGGAAAAGGGGTCGATTCCGCTTTGACGACAGGCTTCGCGCGCCAGCTCTACCGGGCGCATGTCCTCTTCCAGCCAATAAAGTCAGCCTGCAGATCCCCAGGGAGGTCAGCGTGCACGCCGCGCCCGATCTCTTCATCAGGGGTGAAGCCGATGCGGACCGGGCCATGGGGCAGATCCGGGTTTGCCAGCAGCGCGCGTGCCGCAGTCATGATAATGGCGACGCCGGCTTTGTCGTCCGCCCCCAGTAGCGTCGTCCCAGATGCAGTCACAATGTCGTCACCCACCTTCTGCGCCAAATAGGGCAGCGCTAGAGGCGACAGCACTTGGCTTGGATCGTCAGGCAGGACAATGGCTTCGCCGCCGTAGCTGCGGTGGACAATAGGCTTGACGTTTGTGCCCGAGAATTGCGGCGCGGTGTCGACATGCGCCAGCAACCCAATTGTGGGTAGGGGAGCCTCTACGGTAGCCGGAATCGACGCGAGCACTGCGCCATAGCTGGCGAGCGTCACATCCTGCGCGCCGATTGCCTGAAGCTCTTCGACGAGCAGATTCAGCAGGTCGAATTGGATCGCCGTGCTGGGCGATGTTGAAGACGTTGGGTCGGCCGTGGTGTCGATTTTGACGTAGCGCAGCAGCCGGTCTTCTACTTCCTTGAGAAATGTGCCGCCCACCGTGAGTTCCTTTCTGTATTTCGACGAATGCATCTACTCTGTCCGATATGAATATTGCTCCAGCTGTAGAGGATCGCCCAGCGGCGGCGTCTAGTGCTGTAATCGCCACAGGCCCCCAACACAGGCAGATCAGCTCTCTGTAAAGACCGTGCCCGGCGGATGCTCTTTGGTCAACTCTTCGACCGATAGCTCACCAGGCTTATAGTCGGGCAGACGCAACGACGGGATGATCGACAGCAGCGACATGGCTGCCAAAATCAAAAACGTTGCTTTGAGGGCGCGCAGGCGAGCGGCAGCGTTGATCAGCACCGCCTCCTCGATATCGGCCGGCGTGGAGGAGGTCTGCTCCAGCACCGTTTTGAGCTGGTCGTTGCTGACGAAATCGATTTGGTCAAAATTGATTTCGTAGCGCAGGATCCCCGGCAAATTTGACTGCTCGAAAGCTGCGACGATAAAGAGACTGAGCAACCCGACCGCCACCACGCCGGCAAAGGCTGCGCCCAGGGCCGATGAAACATTGTTGACTACGCCACGCAACGCGCCTACATCGCCGGCTAGTTCCTTGGGCGAAGCCGACACCAATACGTTGAAGAGCAGCGTCAGCATCGTCCCCTCGCCGACGCCGACGATTGCCAGGCCAAGAATGACGGACGGCGTCGACCATTCGTTGCTGACGGTGAAAGCGAGCAACACGGAGCCCACGGTCACCAAGCTGAAGGAAATGACGCCGAGATGACGCGGGCTCAGCCGGTCATAGATCCGTACCGAGAGGATGGCCGACGCCGCTACGGTCAGCGCGTAGGGCACAATCGCAATCGACGTGAAGAAGGGCGTGCGATCCTGGACAATCTGGATGTAGAGCGGGATCAGAAAGGCGATGACCGATCCGATACTGCCGGCGACTAGGAACGCCATGACTGCCGCCTGCTCTTCCTTTGAGTCAATGACCTCCAGCGCCAGGATGGGGGTCTTTTGCGCGGCCACGCGTCTTCTTGACCAAACAAAGAACGCCTGGCCAAGGACGATGCCGAGCGCAATTAAGAAGGGGGCCGGCGATAGCCCAAACAGCGAGATCGGCGCAGCATCTTTCGCAACGACCAGTCCCCAGGTGTTGAGGTTATTGAAGCCAAAGAGCATGCAGGCGATCGCCAGCGCCGATAGGACGACGCCTACAAAGTCGATGCGGATGCCCTGTGCGCGCGGAATGGGCTTGAGGCGAAAACTCAGGGCAAAGACAGCCAGCGACATGGCAAAGATCAACCAGAACGAGACGCGCCAGCTAAGCGCGGTTGCGATGAAGCCAGCGACGACAAAGGTCAGCCCGCTGGCGACCGCCGGAATGGCGGCCAGGATGCCCAGCGCTTGGCTTTGCTGACGTTGGCGGTAGTTGGCCGCGATCAGCACGACGAGGGTGGGCACAAGGGCTGCTGCGGCAATACCCGCTACGGCCTGCGCCACGTTCATGATTTCAGCGCTGTTGCTGAGCGCCATTAAGCCCATGGCGCCGCCGTGCGCCAGCGCGCTCACCTGAAAGACGAGCCGTTCACCAAACATCTTGCCGATTTTGGCGCCCAACATGACGAAGGCAGCCACGAAGAGCGAGTAGATCACCAGCGCCGTCGCAATCGAAGTGGCTGGAGCATTGATACCCTCGATGATCGGCCCCATTGAGACCGGCAAGGCGTTGATGTTGATGCCCATCTGCAACTGAGCCAATACGATGATGAATAGCGGCAGCCAGGAACTCTGCTCTGCTGGGGGAGTGTCTACTGAATTAGCCGACTGGTCTGCCATGAGGCGATCCGTTGAGATTGTTTTTTATGCACCACTGTGCCTAATCACGGATTAGGGTATTCAAGGTGGCCTGTCCATACCAGATACAGAATGTACTAGTCATGTACTAACTTTTGAAGACGGTTGACTGACCGCCGAGGGCGTTCTAGTGGCGTAGATGAGGCAAGTGGCAAGAGGAGAACTGTGCTGTGGAGGGAACCTGGACGGCAAACCACTGCTACGGACCGGCATAGCACTCAAATAGTACGCCTTTAGTACATCGCGTACCTGGTATAGTCGCAGAAATCTGCTATGCTGCAGTTCATTGCTGGATCGACGCTGTGATGCAATCCAACTTACGTAAGGAAGGCGTTATGAGTCAAGACACCGACTGGCTAGGTCACACTTACCGTGTCAGCATCAAGAAAATCTTGGACGAGGGGTGGATCTATGCGTTGCAACTCGATCCGATCGTCGCTCGACGCTATTATGACGATTCACCGCGTACGGTATTGACCATTCGGCTTGCCGACCAATCTGAATTGCTTGGCCTGCTCAACCGGATTCACGATATGGGCCTTTCCCTGCTATCCGTTGAACGGTCGCCTTTTGATCATGCCGAAAACCGTATGTAGCGGATGGGGTCGACTATCCAGCTACGATTTGTCGCTATTCGCCGGCATAAGGCCAATCACCTTGGCTCGCTCCACAGCTTCCCGACGGTTAGTGACCTGCAACTTACCGTAGATATTGGCGGTGTGGTTGCGCACCGTGTGAGGCGAGATCACAAGCCGGTTCGCAATCTCGTTGTTGGTGTAGCGCACGGCCAACAAGTGCAGGACGTCCAATTCGCGTTGCGTTAGGGGTTCAGACAATTCCTGACGAGGGGCAATCTGGTCCGGCCGCGCGCTGTCTGTCGCGAGGGCCGTTAGCAGGAGAGAAACAAGCGGACGTAATCCGGACTGCCGTTCCATGCCGCGCAGCATGTGGAGCATCTCATCGCCATACCCCATGAACAATCCAATCCCGCCCTTGGGTGCGGCAAGCTCAACGGCTTCAGCCAAACTTGCCTGGGCAGCTTCAGGTTTGCCCATCCCACTGTAAACCAATGACTGCAATATGAGCACTTCGGCGCGTCGATACCAAACGTAATTGCCCACGTAATATTCGGACAATTGCCCCAATATCTGATCGGCTAACAGCAGGCAGCCGTGTGAGCCTTCTGCCAGCAGGATTCGGACACGAATGATTGGAATCCGATCTGCGGTTGTCGCCATCGCGCTGCGCGACATGCTCAGGGCCCAGTTTACCGACGGTTTCAAGTCTCCGCAGCTCAGATTGGCATAGGCCTCGAGCGCAGTTACCTGTTCGAGGAAGAATGACATGCCCGCCCTTTTGGCGTCTTCCTTCAGATTTTGGACCAACAGACGTCCCTTTTCAGGCTCGCCGCGACGTACGTAAACCCCAAGCAGTCCATACATATCAACAACAGCGTCGCGGCCACTGGTGAGATAGGGGTGCTCGACTACCGCGAGATGGAATTGCTCTGCTTCGTCGAGTTGATTGCGCATATCGGCAATCGCGCCAAGTCCATGCTGACTGATTGCCGCGATGACGAGCAAATTGTGCTGCTGCGCCACCAGCAAATTGCGTCGGAACTGTTTCTCCGCTTCCGTAATATTCCCGCTGCACAAGTGAAAAAAGCCGTTTGCATGGGCAATGCGACATCTGGCCACCAGCGGCCAGTCAGGAGTTGCATCTAGTGCCGAGCGCACGATCTGAACAGCAAAATCGAGATCGCCTAGGTGATGACTCGCATAAGCTAAGGAGAGGGGGACCAAACAATGTGTTTGCGCAACCCGGTGTTCTAACAGCGCCCAGCTTTCTCGCACCAGCGCCAGCGACTCCTCATGCGTTAAGGACCAGTCGGATTCAAGGCGCAGGGCGTTCAACTCGGCGGCCAGAAGCGGTCGATTCATGTTCACCGAGTCTGCCAAGTCACCAGCAAGCAGATTGATCGCGCGCTGCGTCAGCGCGAGACATGCTTCATGGTCTATGCGATCGCGCTTGACCCAAGCCATGCCCGCCACCAGGTTGGCCCGCTGGTTCAGCAGCGAATCAGGCACCTGATTGAGCCAGCTTTCAAGTTCCCAAATGGCCAGTTCGTTCAACATACGCACCCGCTGCGCTTCGACAAGATCTGCAATTGCTTCATGATCGGCAATCGTAGTCAGATGGGTGAGTGCCTCGCCGATAAATCCGTGCTCAACCAGCCAAGCGGCCGCGCGCCGATGGAGGTCGGCGACCTCCTGCCGGTCAAAGCGCATGTACAACTTGCTTAGGAGCATGTCCTGAAACTGATGGTGGTAGCGATACCAGTATGCGGGCGTACTCAGTTCCACTAAGAAAAGGTTTGACTGGAGCAAATGATCGATCAGCGCCAATATCTGCTCTGGGTCAAGCTCAAGCACCGCAGCACAGAGATCGGCTGAAAAACGGTTCAGAATGGCCGTACAGACCAAGAATCTTTGCACATCCGCGTGCTGTTGGCTCAATACCTCATCGACAAGATAATCGGCTGTAAAGCGGTTGACCTGGGCTTCAAAGTGACTCTCCAATTCGGCATAATCGGTTCGACCGCGGAGCGTGAGCGCGGCAAGACCAATGCCGACGATCCATCCTTCTGTCCGTTGATGAAGCGCTTCAATCAACGATGGCGGAGGAATCTGGTCCAGATTCGCACGGAAGAAATCGGCAGTTTCTTCGAGTGTAAAGCTTAGATTGTCCAGACGTACCTCATGTAGTCGGCCAGCGGCGCGCCACCGACTGAGCGGCAGTGGCGGATCTACCCGTGTAATCAAAACGAGATGAGTTTGAGGAGGCGCGTACTCAATTACCTGGGTAAGGAATGCAATGACTGCGTGATCACGAATCTGGTGCAGGTCATCCAGTACCAGCACAATCGGAGCTTGCTGCCGGCTCAACTGATCGACCAATACGGCTGCGAGGGTCTCTATCGATGGAGTCGGATGCTCCCACAAAAGTTCGCGAAGTTCTTGACAGCAACGCGGATAACAGACTTCAATTGCGGCGGCCAAGTAAGAGATGAACTGTGGCAGCTGGTTTTCGCCCTCATCCAGCGATAGCCAACTCGTCAGGCATGCGTGTTGGCCGTCAAGCGCCTCACGGTCAAGCGAGTCGAGCCAGGCGCCGACGATCGAACTTTTTCCATAACCGGCCGGCGCCGCGACGAGCGTTACTGACCTGTCAAGACCCTGGTTGAGTCGTCTCAAGAGGCGGGTCCGGTAGAGATGATTCTCGACGCTGAACGGTCGCTGAAGCTTGGTCCGCAAAACTTCGGCTGTCATATCCTGCAATCCGTAGTTGTAAAAAAGCAGAAGCCAAAGAATCTAGTGGGCGTCATCAGAACGCTCCATTCCAGTACGGTCTGTGAGTGTAGCATAATTCACGTCGTCTACCGCACTCGTCAAACAACGTAGATGCATCATACACCATTCGACGCATCCTATACCGCATCCTCTGACCCAATTCGGTATCTCCATTCCGGCAATCTTCATGCTCTGTGATAGAGTATTCAGTTATGGACTGGAACGAATTTCATGCCGAACGGGAAAAACTGGGACGCCCGTTTGTCATTGCCCATCGGGGAACGCCCAAGCGAGAACCGGAAAATACGCTGCGCGCTTTTGCCCACGCACTGAGGCTGGGCGCTGACGTGCTCGAAACCGATCTGCGCTTTACGCGTGATGGGGAGATCGTCCTCATCCATGACCATACGGTGGAGCGGACGACCGACGGACAAGGTGCGGTGAGCGACTTTCTGCTGCGTGATCTAAAGCGTTTGCGTACCCGTCGCCCAGACGACAAAGAGCCCAGTGGCGAATCGATCCCTACCCTCGTTGAACTGCTGGCCATGACCCAGGCTGAAACGCCGCTCCTGTTGGAGCTAAAGGACAATCGCTTTGCGGGCCGGCGCTATGCCCAAAAACTGATTGATACCCTGGCCAATTACGGCATGCTCTCGCGCGTGGCGATCATTTCCTTTCAGCAGGCGTTGGTGCGTTCGGTCAAGCTGGTCTATCCGCCGCTGGCGGCCGGATACGTGACGCTCAATGACCCACGCCCGCCGCGCGATGTCGAGCTTGCCGGGCCCTTTTGGCCGTTGCTCGTGCTCAACCCGTTCTATGTCCGGGATGTCCATCGTTCAGGCGGCATTATTGCGCCGCTTGACCCGAATCCGCTGCCCCGGCTGTCGTTCTATCTGCGACTGGATGTCGACGCACTCCTGGCCGATGAGCCGGGCGAGGTAATTGAAGCACTGGAGAAACGAGCTACATGAGCACACCCAAAACGGTCGGCATCCTCATCTTTGAGGGCGTCGAACTGCTGGATTTCGCCGGTCCGTTCGAGGTCTTTAGCGCCGCCCGCGTCAGCCCGGAAAGCGCCGAGCGCCTGCTCGACGTCTTTACGGTGGCCGAGAGCATGGATCCGGTGACATGCAATAACCCGCTGACGGTCCTGCCCAAATACACGCTGAGCAGCGCGCCGCCTATCGATATTCTCGTCGTGCCCGGCGGTCGCGGGACGCGCACTGCAGTCGACCGGCCGGACCTCATCGCGTGGATCGCGGCCCAGGCAGCCACGGCGGCATTGACCACAAGCGTCTGCACGGGCAGTTTTTTGCTGGCCCAGGCCGGTCTGCTTAACGGCAAGGCAGCCACGACCCACTGGGGCAGCATCGAACGCATGCGCCAGGATTTTCCCGGGCTGGACGTACGCGAGGAGACGCGCTGGGTCGACGCCGGCACGGTGGTCAGCAGCGCCGGCGTGAGCGCGGGGATCGACATGGCGCTCTACGTGCTGGCGCGCCTCTTTGGCCAACCGATTGCGGATGCCACCGCACGCGGCATTGAATATGATCATTGGGAACAAAGCAACGCATGAGTGAAAAAACGCAGGACGTCTTGCCCGCCATCGACGAAAAACCGATCTTCGTCAACCAAATGTTTGCGCGCATCGCGCCCAACTATGATCTGATGAATCGGCTCATGACCTTTGGCATGGACCAGGGCTGGCGGCGCGATCTGCTTGAGCTGTGCGACCTGCCGCCCAAGGGCACGCTGCTTGACATCGGCACGGGCACAGGCGATATCGCCTACGAGGCCATGCAGCGCTATCCGGGCGTAACCGCCTATGGCGCGGACTTCACCTATGAAATGATGGCGGCAGGCGTGGGCAAGGTGCCCGGCACGCCGCTCGAATTCACGCAGGCCGACACCTATTTTCTGCCCTATCCGGACAACACCTTTGATGCAGTCGTGAGCGGCTTTATGGTGCGCAATGTGGTTGACCGCGTCGCGGCGTTCAACGAGATGGGGCGCGTGACGAAGCCGGGCGGTCGTGTGGTCTGTCTTGAAATCACACCGCCAAGCAACACGGTTCTGGGGCCGCTCTTCCAGTTCTACTTCTTCCGCATCGTGCCGATCATCGGAGAGCTTGTTTCCGGCGACGGTGAGGCCTACTCCTATTTGCCCCACAGCACTGTCGACTTCCCCGCGCCTCAGGCGCTGGCCCATATGATGGAGATGGCGGGACTGCGCAACGTGCAGTATTTTGAACGAATGCTGGGGACGGTAGCAATTCACGTAGGGATGAAATAGCCAATCATGACCGACGCGCTCGATCAGCTGGAACTGCATGGCGACCGCGCGGCCCTGCGCGGTAACCCAAGCTTTGTCTGGAGAGCGGGCCAGGACCGTCGCCTGCGCATGATTCGCCAGTGGGGCGGGCCATTGGGCGATTCTCTCGGCCGGGTGTTGGTTGACGGCTGTGGCGTGGGCATGTACGTCAAGGCGCTGGCGCCATTTGCCGACGAGGTCCACGGCATTGACATCGAAGGCGATCACCTGAAGCTGGCAGTAGCCGGCAATCCCCAGGCGGAGCTGCAGCTGGCTATGGGCGAGGCCCTGCCCTATGCCGATGATTTCTTTGATCTCATCCTGAGCCACGAAGTGTTGGAGCACGTCATGGACGACCGCATGGCCGCGGCGGAGATGGTGCGCGTGCTGCGACCGGGCGGCAGGGCGATCATCTTTGCACCCAACCGGCGCTATCCCTTTGAGACCCATGGCCACTACTGGCGGGGCGAGTATCATTTTGGCAATACGCCGCTGATCAACTACCTGCCCGCCACGCTGCGCGACAAGCTGGCGCCCCACGTCCGCGCCTATTCACGCGACGATTTGCTGGGGCTTTTTCTGGGTCAGCCTGTGCGCGTGGTGCACTGCACGCAGATCTATCCCGGCTACGACAACATCGTCTATCGCAAACCACAGCTGGGCAGATGGCTCAAACGCATCACCTACACGCTAGAGCAGACGCCTTTGGCCGCCTTCGGCATCAGCCACTTCCTGGTCGTAGAGAAGGTGGCGTCTTAGCATTTTGTCAGAAGAATTGGGTGTCACAGCCGGAACGGTTGTTTTCAGCTCTCCCTGGTTTTTGTGGTACGATATTGCGTGTTTTGACGGGGATAATTTGGCGCCCCCAGTCAATTGAGAATCGTCATTTGGCGGGGTTGTACCGGACGCATGCAGGCCGGTCTCCCCGTCAAGTCTTGTGACAAGGCCTTGTGGCCAGATAGAACTTCGTCGCCGGGCAGTGAACCTATCGCCCGGGCCGTGCGTTAAACAACAACTATGAGCAGATTAGACCGACACGATCACGTTTTGATGGCGCGCCGCAAGCGGCAGCGGGCCCAGGCCAACCGGCCAAGGCCCTGGTTAAGAGTGGGCCAGTTGTTGCTGGCCGTGGCTTTGTTGACGGCCGCCACGACCTTGGCTGTGGGTGCGGGTGGCGTCGCAGTTGCTGTGGGCATCTATAACTCCTACGCCGCACAGCTGCCCGACGCCAGCATCATTGAGCAAGAGCAGGACGATTTCCAGACGGTGCGCATCTATGACCGCACGGGCGATTACCTGCTTTACGAAAGCGTCGACCCGCGGCCCTTCCGCGGCGATCGCACCTATCTGCCTCTGAATGACATGTCGCCCGCGGTTTGGCAGGCAGCTGTGGCGTTGGAGGATCGCAACTACTGGGAGAATCCGGGCATTAACATGCGCGGCCTCATGCGCGCCTTTATCTCGAACTTGCAGGGCGGCGCAGTCCAGGGCGGTTCTTCGATTACCCAGCAGCTGATCAAGAATGTCGTCATTCCGGTTGAGGAGCGCGCCCAGCAGAGCTATGCACGCAAGATCAAGGAAGTGATCCTGGCCATCGAGGTGACCCGGCGCTACCCCAAGGACAAGGTGCTGGAGTGGTACCTGAACTATAATTTTTACGGCAACCTGGCCTATGGCGTGGAAGCGGCCAGTCAGGTTTACTTCGGCAAGAGCGCGGAGGATTTGAACATGGCCGAGGCGGCTATGCTGGCTGCCATTCCCCAGTTTCCGGCCCTCAATCCGATCGACAATCCGGAGGACGCCAAGCAGCGCCAGGGCGTGACGCTGCAGGCGATGGCCGAAGCCGGCTATATCACCCAGGAAGAGGCGGAAGCGGCCTTCACGCAGGAGCTGGAGCTACGCGAGTCGGTCGCGCAGCGCTTCGACATCTTGACTGCGCCCCACTTTGCACTCTATGTGCTGGATCAGGTCCAGCGCGAATATAACACTGCCGAAGATCCCTACCGCATTTGGCGCGACGGGTTGCAAATCTACACGACGCTCGATGTGGAGATGCAGAAGTACGCCGAAGAGGTGGCACGCGAGCAGGTTGCCCAACTCATTGAGCAGGACAAGAACGCCTCTAATGCCTCGGTCGTCTCGATCAAGAACGACACCGGTGAAATTCTGGCCATGGTCGGCTCGTTGGACTATAACAATGACGACATTGATGGCCAGGTCAACATGGCCACGGCTTTGCGTCAGCCGGGCTCCAGCTTTAAGCCCTACGTCTATCTGACCGCACTCCAGCAAGACATGACGCCGGCCACAATGATTCTGGACGTGCCGACGGCCTTTCCTCAAGCGGATGGCTCTTATTATCGTCCGGAAAACTATGACCGCACGTACCACGGACCCGTCTCCCTGCGCAACTCGCTGTCGCGCTCCTATAACATTCCGGCGATTAAGGTGATGGCACAGGTTGGCGTCGATAATGCGTTGCGCACCGCCCACCGCATGGGCATTAATGGTCTCAACCGCGGTCTTGACTTTTACGGCCTCAATCTGGTGCTGGGCGGCGGTGAAGTGTCGCTACTCGATCACACCTATGCGTACACGGTCTTTGCCAATCAGGGCATTCAAGTGGGCGAGCCGGTGCTGCCGGACGAGCAGCGCACCGGATTTCGCAACCTGAATCCCGTTTCGGTACTCCAGATCCGCGATGCTGATGACAACGTCATTGAGAAGTACGAAGCGCCCGAAGCCGAACGCATCTACGGCTCCGAGGTCGGCTACATCATCGCCGACATCATGAGCGACGATGTGGCGCGCTCACCCGCGTTTGGCGCCAACACCGACCTGACTTTGCCAGACCGTAAGGTGGCGGCCAAGACGGGAACGACGAACGGTTTCAAGGACAACTGGACCATGGGCTTTACGCCCCAGCTGACCACGGGCGTCTGGGTCGGCAACACGGACAACGAGTCGATGCAGAATGTGACGGGTCTTTCGGGCGCGGCGCCGATTTGGAATGCGGTCATGCGCTACTACCACGAAGGTCTGCCGGCCGAATGGTACGAACGCCCGGCTGCCATCGTCTCCCAAGCGGTCTGCTTGCCCAGCGGCTTGCGGCCGACTGAGGCTTGCCCGGGCGACCGTCAACGCAGCGAAATCTTTGTCGCCGGTACCGAACCGACGATCTCCGACAATATCTGGCAGACTTTCGAAGTTGATCGAGAGAACGGCAATTTGGCTACGCCCGACACGCCGCCCGAGCGACGCGATAGCCAGACCTACATGATTCTGCCGCCCGAGGCGGATGACTGGTTGCGCGAAAATGGCATTGCTCAACCGCCGACCGAAGAGAGCGGCTTTGTCAGCGTGGCTGAGTTTGATCAGGATGCGGCCATCACCGATCCGCTGATCAACAGCTATGTTGGCGGCGAGTACGAAGTGAAGGGCAACGCGCGTGGCGGATCGTGGCGGCTTGAATACGGTCCGGGCAGCGAGCCGACCGAATGGATTCGCATCGGCGACGAGCGGGGCGACGAGCAGCAAAATGGCGTGCTTCAGGTCTTTGATACGACCGGGCTGGAAGACGGCGCCTATACGCTGCGGCTGGTCGTAAACCGGGGGGACGGCGAGCGGGTCTGGACGACGCCAATTACGGTCGACAACACGCCGCCGACGGTCGTCGTCAGCGATCCCAAGCCCGACGCGCTCTTTGTGATGGAAGAGGACGAGCAGATCAACATCAACGCTCTGCCCAGCGACGAGTGGGGCATCGCCCAGGTCGAATACTTTATCGACTCGACGGCAATTGCCACCGGCACGGTTGCGCCCTACAATGAGCGTTGGGAAATCGAGATGCGCGACATCGGCAACATCGAGCAGGCGGGCGTCGAAAACTTCGTCGGCTTTGAGAGCGATGATCCCGACGTGCAGCCGGGGCGTCAATTGCCCTTCGGCGACGGCTTTCTCGCCATCCGCACCGCCAATGGCGTCTACTTTGAAGGTCGCATGATCAAAGTGATCGTCACCGACCTGGCCGGCAATGAGGTGGAAAGTGACGAAGTGCGGGTTTACGTGCGTCACGAACCGCCGGAAGAAGAATGATCAATTGACAATTATGGATGGTCAATTGTCGCTTCGTTAAGCGCACGACTGACAATTGACCATTTGCAATTGACCATTTGCAATTGACTATCAACCATCAGGAACTTCCTCTTGCCTACGATTCTTGTAACGAATGACGACGGCGTTCAATCTCCCGGCCTGCTGGCCTTGACCCAGGCCCTGCGCGAGATTGCCGATGTGGTCGTGCTGGCGCCTGACAGCAACTGGAGCGCGTCGAGCCATGCCAAAACGATGGATAAGCCCCTGCGCTTGCGTACGGTCACTCTAGCGGATGGCAGCGAAGCCTTTGCCGGCAGCGGCAGCCCAACGGATTGCGTTGCCATGGCCGCAGGCGGCATTCTCGGCGTTATGCCCGATCTCGTCGTGGCGGGCATCAACGCCGGTCACAACATGGGCATCGACATTTCTTACAGTGGCACCGTGGCCTGTGCGAAAGAGGCGACCATCAAGCACATCCCCGGCGTCGCCGTGAGCACGGTCTTTCCCAATCAGACCGATGTCGACCTGGATATCGTGCGCGGTCTGGCCGCTGAGATCGCTCGTGACGTGGCCCGGCATGTGCTGGATCGCGGTCTGCCGCCGGAGACGCTCCTCAACGTCAACGTTCCGGGCGTGGCGCCGAGTGAGCTGAAGGGCATTCATGTGACGCGCGTTGGGCATCGTCGCTACGACAACGATGAGCTGATCGAGCGCCGCGACCCTTATGGCCAGCCCTACTACTGGATCGGCGGGGCCGGCCCTAGCGACACGCTAGATGACGGCACCGACGTGGGGGCCGTGGCACGCGGCTTTGTCAGCATCACGCCCATCACCCTGGAAATGACCGACCACAAGTTTCTTGAACGAACTAGACACGTGGGGATTTACTGCCTGAAGTTCGCGCACAATCGCCACGTAAGAAATCCAGCTTCCGAAAAAATATCGGACTCTTGCGCAATCGCCAATCCGCAATCACCAATCCGCAATCGCCATGGTCTTCTCACCCGCTTCCATCCGCACCAAGTGGGAAAGCTTAATCATTTGCATCTGGATCGTCATTATTGACGGTCTTTTGCTGTTGTGGGCCTATCGACGACCGATCGATTGGCTCAAATTTGCGCTCATTTTCGCGGTCTTGGCCAGCCTGCCGCTGCTTATCAACCTGGCCTATCGTACCTGGCAGGCGTTGACCCTGGAGTATTGGGTCGATCGCAATGCGGTCACCATTCGCTGGGCCAATGCGCGCCAGATTATCCCCATGGGCGAAATCAAGCGCGTGGTGCAGGGCGGTTTGGATGATCTTGGTCAGCCGCGCTGGGTTCATTGGCCGGCCGACAGCGTGCGGCATACGCAGGTGCTTGGCTTACTCGATGTGCGCATGCTGGCTTCAAAGCCGTTGGAACAGTGCATCCTCATAGAAACCAATGGCGGCGTCTTCGCCATCTCGCCCGAAGACGAAACGGCCTTTCTCGAAGCGCTTCAGTCCCGCTATCAGTTTGGGCCAGCACGCCTGGTCGAGCTGGAACATGTCCATACCACCAGTCTAGGCGACTTCCTGGGTCACAACCCCGCCAGCTGGCTGCTGCTGGGGATTGGCCTCTTTGGCGTGCTGGCGCTGATTGGCGTGCTGATGGTGCGTTTCCCGGGGCTGCCGGACGAAATGGTCATGCAAGTCAACAGCGACGGTCTGCCGGTCTCCATTCGCAGCAAGACTTCGCTCTTTTTGCTGCCCGCGATTGGCTTTCTCGCCTGGTTCATCAACGGCGCCGGCGGCTTGTGGATGGCGGCGCGCAAGCAACCGACCGGGGCCTATATGCTGTGGGGCGGGGCGATTGTTGTGCAGATCTGTACACTGCTTGCGTTGGTCAGTTTGATGCCATAAATCCGCCCTGTGGTAGAATCGACGGAAACTGAACCAGCACGCTTGAGGCATGTTCCATTCGCCACAAGTTGAGGAATTGAAGCACGTGACGAAGTACGAGCAGCCGTTTGTCAGCATCATCATCCCGGCCTTCAACGAAGAGAAGCGCCTGCCGCCAACGCTGGCCCGCGTGGCCGGCTTTCTGCGCGCGCAGCCCTATCGCAGCGAAGTGCTGATCGTAGAAAATGGTTCGACCGACCAGACTGCAGCAGTCGTCGAGCGCTTCATTGCCGATAAGGTCAGCGCCAACGACCCCTTTGAAGTCCGCCTGTTGCATAGCGATCCGGGCAAAGGCGCAGCCGTCAAGCGCGGCATGCTGGCCGGTCGCGGCGATTTCCTCGTCATCTCCGACACCGATCTGGCCGTGCCCATCGAGGAACTCAACAATTTCCTGCCGCCAGTCGTTGCGCGCAAGAACTATGCGATTACGATTGCCAGTCGTGAGATTCCCGGCGCGATTCGTCACGACGAGCCGGCCTACCGTCACCTCATGGGACGCGTCTTCAACTTCCTGGTTCGCATCATGGCCGTCCACGGCATTCATGACACCCAATGTGGCTTCAAATGCTTCTCACGCCAGGCGACCCATCAGGTCTTTCCGCTACAAACCATTGACGGTTGGGGCTTCGACGTTGAGGTACTCTATATCGCGCAGCAGCATGGATTGCCCATCATCGAAATTCCCGTCAACTGGTATTACGGCGAAGATAGTCGCGTGTCACCCATGCGCGACACGGTCAACATGCTCAGCGAACTCTTCCGCATCCGCCGCAACGGTCGCCGCGGTCTCTACGACGAACTGCCGCCAGTGCCTGTCGCCGACGAACTGCCGGCAGCCTGATCCGGCGGACCGTCCAGCCACAAGACAAGCGTGATCTGGGCCATATTGGTGACATAGTGTACCGCAAGCGGCAATACCAGACTGCCCGACCAGAAAAACAGCAGTCCAAAGAACAGACCGGCCAGTCCGGCTCCGCCCATGCCCCACAGGCCTTGGGGACTGTGCATAACCCCAAAGACCAGCGCAGAACCGATCAGCAAGAGCCATGCCGGCAAAATGGGCAGGAAGCCGCCCAACAGCAGGCTGCGAAAGAGCAACTCCTCTAGCAGGGCTACGCCGACCATGGCCAAAGCCACCCAGAAAAAGTCGCGTCGATTGGCCGGAACCACATATTCGAGCATGCGGTCGGAATAGAAGCGTGTCCCCGTCTTTACCACCAACCAGTTTGTTGCGAAATAGAATAGCAGCGCCAGCCCTACCCCCAGCAGTAGACCGAGCAGCAGATTGCGGCCGAGCTCTGTCCACACCCACCCCAACTGCTCTGGGGGAAGTCCGCTGAGCAGGCCCAAGCCAATACATGCTGCAATCATGAGCCAGCGCACAAGGTTTTCGGCCGGGAGCAAGAGCAAGTTGCGGTCGGGCCGCCAGTGCTTGAGCAGAAGACTGGTGCGATAGGCGCCATAGGCTGTGAAGAGGGTGAGGCTCAGCGTCAGGGCGGCAAAGAGCCAATAGCGGGCAGGCATGAGGCAGGTCGATTCGTTATGAAGGCGGCGGCTTTCGCCTGTTGAAAGTAGCTATGATCTGGTAATTCGGGACCCAGCAACAACCACAATATGGTACCATACGATAAGCAATCGTCGCTCGGAACATGCCTGCGCGTGGAGGCGTTACAATAATGATGCGACCAACGTAACTCATCGGTCACTCACGCCCGACAGCGAACAATTTGCGCCAAGGACAGGTGCGTCATGAAGCTCGATAAATTTACCTGGATTATTCTGGCCGTTGTGGCTGCCCTGCTCATCGCTGCGGTGATCAGCGTCAATCGGGCTGCGCCAACTGCGGGCGAGCCGGATTACCAGACCGACGATTCGCCGGCGGCGCCCGTGTACAATCTGTTTTTGGCATTGGAAGCGGGCAACATTGCCGGCGCCCGTCGTTATTATACTGAGGGTGCGTTGGCGGAAATGGACAAGACGGGCGGAATGGGGCCGCTGGAATCGTATCGCCCCAACGGCTCGCAGCGGCTGCGTGTTACCGACGTGTCTATCGACGAAGCTGAGCCCGATCGGGCCTATGTCACCATTGTGATTGACACGTATAGCAACAACGGTCTCTTCGGCAGCGGATCCAGCTACAGTTATGAACGGACCGTGGAAGTAGTGCGTGAGGCTGATGAGTGGAAAATCGCTGACGCCGAGTATTTCTATTAAATGCAGGGATCTGTAGATTCCAATCATACGGTGTAAACCCGGCTGCGGCTTCGACCCTTCGGCAAGCTCGGGACAACGCAGGCTCAGCCTGCGCCTGCCTTAGTGGCCAGCGGACTAGCCGGTGCTTGCGTGAAAAAGGAGACTTGCCATGAATCCATTGACAGCGCCGATCACCCTTTCCGCCGCTACGGCAGCTTACCTGCGCGACCGTCTAGCGCGGTCCGGTGTCTTGATTCTGGGCGTGGGCAACAGCGGCAACCAGATTGGCGCCCTGGGTGGCAATGACGTTGCCGCGGCCTTGATTGCATCTCACCCGGCCTGTCCCCAGATCAGCGAGGCCGAGCTTACGGCGATCGTTGATGCGCTGCGCGTGCGCGCCGGACAGGGAGACGTGGAAGCAGCGCAACTTATTTTCCGAATCGCAACCGCGCAGCAGGAGTTGGCCAACATGGCAGCCAACGCCGAACTGCCGGTGGACCCAACGCTGCCGGACGATCCCCAGCCATTTACCGACAATCCGGACCCATCATGACCGAATCATCCGATCCCGTCTCTGCCGGCCTAAGTCTGACCGCCATCCGTCGCTTCTACTTCTATGCGGTCGCGCTCATCAGCCTGATCGCCGGGCTGGGCGCGATGGACGGTCTGCTTGCCATTCTGAGCGACATCTGGGTCGGCGATCGCGGGACGACCGTTGGCATGGCGGACTATTGGCGCAACGTCGTGGCGCGCAACGGCGGTCTGCTCCTGGTTGCCACACCGGTTTTTCTGCTCCATTGGGGCTATATCCAGCGTCGACTCACCGATATCGATGAACGCCAGGCCGGGCTGCGCAAACTCTTTCTCTATGGCGCTTCCGGCGTCGCGATTGGCTTTGCTGCTGTGCGCGGCTACGACTTGCTGGCCAGCGCCGGCTATCTCACGCTCGGCGGCTCACTCGTAGCGAGTCAGGCCCTTTACGGCACGTGGCCCCATCTGATCGCCATGACCGGCGCCGGACTGGCGCTCACCGCCTATTTCCAGCATATTCTGCGCGACGACGGCGACTACGGCAATGAAACGACCTGGGCCGGGACCGTGCGCCGTCTCTTTCTCACCATTCTGGGTCTCGTAGGGCTCGTGTTGGTCATTCTGGGCAGCGCGCGCATGCTTGAAGCGCTCTGGCAGCTGGTTTTCGGGCAAGACGGGCTGATTGTCCAGGGAGATTGGCTCCAGCGGCAGGTAAGCGACGGATTGGGCATGCTGCTGATTGGCGCGCTCATGCTCCACCGTAGCTGGCAAAGCTGGCAGCTGATCATCGACCAGACTCCGCACGAAGCAGCGACGGCATTGCGTCGCTTCTACCTCTACGCCGCTGTCGTCATCAGCGCGCTGGCCGTTCTGGCGCCGGCGGCCATGCTCTTACGCGAGTTGCTGCTCATGCTCTTTGGCAGCGGCGACGGATCGACCGCGGAACTGCTGGCAAAGCTGGGCATGCCGATCAGCTTTGTGCCGGCGGGCTTAATTGGATGGTTCTGGTATCGCCGCTATCTGCGTCAGGAGGCGGAGCGCTATGGCGAGAGCGCTGAAGCCGCCACCATCCGCCGCATCTACTATTACGCGGTTGCGGCCACTGCGCTGGTGCTCTTTTGGCTGGGGCTGGTCGAGATCCTCAGCGCGTTGCTGGATGCGCTCCTGAACCGCAACGCTTTGCTGAGCAGCGAGCAAATTTGGGCCAATCCGCTGGCCACCGGTCTCAGCCTGATTGCGGTGAGCGGCCCGATCTGGATGCAACACTGGCGCACGGTGCAGACCGTGGCGCGCCAGACGGATGAAGCCGGTCATCAAGAACGCAATTCGGCCCCGCGCAAGATCTATCTCTACGGCGTCGCGTTGGCGGGCGCACTCCTGGTCCTCTTCAATACGTCTCAGGTGCTCTATCGCTTGTTGCTTTTGGCGCTGGGCGAGCCGGGCGTTGATTTCTTCACATCGCAAACAGCGAACGAGATCGCGCAAGGCCTTGTGGCGATCGTCCTGTGGACGGTCCATGTGCTAGCGATCCGTGGCGATGGCCAGCTGGAAGCCGCCTATGAGGCTACCTATGTGGCCACGGGGGAAGGGCAACTGACTGCAGCCAGGGCGACGCGCGACCAGTTGACTGGACGCATCGCCACGCTGGAGCGTGAGCTTACCCAGGCTCGGCACGAACTCGCCGTCTTGGAAGCGGAGATCGACCAGGCGTCGTCCCCGTCTACGGACGTCACGGCATGACGTTGACGCCCCACTCGTAGACCAGTTTGCCCCCATTCCAACCGCTGGCGATGACCAGCAGCGCGCCGAGCACAAAGAGTGCGACAATCCGCCACCGTGCCTTGCGGTCATCGAGCAGATCCGCCGCATCATTGCCTGCCTGCTCCCGCGCCCGACGGGCAGACGCTTTTCCGAAGATGCGCCAGCGATAGAGCAGGAACCCATAGACCACAACCTGTGCAATGCCCGTCCCGATGTGCTGATTGAGCACGCTGCGGTAGGGCGCGTCCGGCGGCAGCCCGGCCTGGGCGAAGAGGCCGGACAAAATCGCAGCCAGCGCACCGACCAGCCCAAGCCCCGTGCCGGCCCAGGTGAGCGTGCGCAACTCGTCGCGCCGCGCGCCGAAAAGATAGAGCAGGCCGGCTCCCGATGCCAGCAGAAAGAAGGCAATGGGAAAATGAACCAGGGCCGGATGAACGTTAATGGAAGGCAGCATGGGTGGCGTCTCACTGATCGAACAAAACGGTTGACGCCATGATTCTAGCACAACGTGACAACCGCCATGTAGAATCAAGTCCATGCTGGATTCAATCAATTCGCATCTTTGTGCCTGACCGCTTGCCTATTGGCTATTCAGAAACGTCCGAGAGCGTGATGGCTCAGAAGGTGTGAAGTAGGACACACCGTCTATGTATTCTTGTCTCTCGCCTGACGATCTGTCCAAACGGTAAAATCAAAGTCAAACGTTATTGAGGTTGCTCCATAAAGTCCAGACTATCGGATTGACAGCTGTCGCCTACCAGGGCAGACTTTAGCCACCCACAGCTGGCTAGCAGAAACTCATTTCGTGTCGATTCCTCGCGATGCTCTGTCTTACCTTGTCTCGGCCAAGAATACATGGAAAATCAGGATCAGGACCCCAAGCGCCCAACGAGCGTGAACACAGAAGGCGGTTCCTATATCGATGGACCACTAAGTGTCGAGGAAGGTGACTTCGTCGGTCGTGACAAGCACGTTCACGGCGACGAAATTCGCAACACGTTCTTCAATGTTCCCCGGCCGCTGCTCGGCTTGGTAATGATTGCGGTACTGGTCGGACTTGCGCTTACCGCATTCTTCCTGACACGACTCGACCGGAATGCAAGTGAGACAGGTGACTCGGTTGCTGAGATAGCCGGTGACACGGAGCAGGTTGTAGCCGGCGTGGCCAATATTGAAGCCGCAGCCGGTAAACTCACAGAGCCCACCCCCACGCCGACCCCTGTGCCCATGCGCGGTGACGTAAATGTCACCCTGGCCAAACCTATTCCTCTCGAATCTGTAGACTCGGAACAGGTTGCCGAGTTTCAAGATTTTTACGTGAACGAACTGAAGAGCCGGCTGGATACGGAGGTTAGAAGATACCAGGAGGTGGGCCATCCAGGTGCCGTGGCAACTACATTCTTACCGTACCGGACTATCGTCCCGCCAGCAGCGAAAAATCCCACAAGATCGTTGTGGTTCCTTCTGTTTCGTCTCGATACTGGACGCTGACGAGCGTCTACGCCAAAGACGTCAGCGGACGAGTCCTCAATGAAACGGTAGGGGCGGCCAGCGGAACGGGAACGATGGTTGGCCCGATGGGCGAGCGGTGGCTCAGAGAATATCTGGGCCTCTTGATCTTCGTAGCAGGCGCGCTGGCCTTTCTCTACGGCCTACTCCTGCTCCTGCGTTGCATAATCCGATCGACCCGACAGCGGGCGCCCGAGCGGCGGACTGAGCAATCCGTCGTCCCCGCAACGCCGCGCGAGCAAGCGCTGCGCCGTTGGTTTGCGGCCGATCCGCCCAGCTTCACGCGCAGTGTTTTCTACCTGAGTGCTGCAGGCGTCCTGAGCTTGGTCGCGCTCGCACTGCGCAGCGATCCCTATTGGTTGTGCAACGTTGCGCCCTGGCTCTGCCTGTCGCCGGAAGTCGCCGACCTGATCGCTGACTACTTGCCTTTGGCGCTCTGGATCGCGGCCACTGTCCTGGGGCTATTCGGTCTCTTTCGCGGCCTGCGCACGGCGCGCACGCGGGCGCAGATTCCCACTGACCGTCAGGTCCAGGCGTGGCTCGACGAAAGCCTCAAGCGCCTGCAGGAGGAAGCGCTGCGTGCGCTGGGCTTGACCCGCAGCGAGATTGTCTCTGAGCCGCTGTTGATCATGTCTGAGATATTGGATCCGGAGCCGAACATGGGATTTTCTAAAGCCGACGTCCAGTACAACGTCTCCAAGGACGGCACCGTCTACTTCAGCGTCTACTTCGTGACCCTCATCTTCTTCACGCAGCGTCACATGGCCATCTTCCAGGTTGACTTCAACTTTGTCGAGGATCTCTTGATCGATGAAGAAACCTACGAGAGCCACTACGAAGACATGGTGGTCCTCTCCACCACGCAGAAATCTTTTGAAGATCTGGAAACCAAGGATCGCATCAAGTGGCAGGAGCGATTCAACATCTCCTTTCCCAGCGGCCAATCGATTCCGATTTTGGTCTCCAATGACCAGATCTTTCTGATCACCGGTGGCGAAAAGTTGCCGGCCACCGACGCCGAGCGCGCCATCAGCGTGATTCGCGCCAAGCTTCGCGACGTCAAGCATCCGGTCGCCTAGCTTCAGCCCTCGCATCACGTTGTCCCAGCGCAAAAAGGTCTTTTCCCGATTAGCTTTCCAACTGAAAGCTAGGTTGCCGCGCCACGCAATGGCGAAAGCGTGCCAAAATCGTTCCTGCCCAAATCCGTTCCTTTCATGATCCGCTGTTGTGCCTAAATAAATTTTTCAACGGTCCGCGGGGCCGTTCTCTGGGTCATACTCATAGAGGCGAAACAGGCTACTCGTGCAGACCATCATCCGTTACGCCGTGGGGATACACGCCCACCCGGTTCGACTTGTTCAGGCCGCTTGAGCACTAGGGTCGTCGTTGCAACGAAACGCGGATTTGCACGTAGTGAATAGTGCGTGACGAGCAAGATCTTGCTCATCACGCACTATGCAAACTATGAAGGCTAATGCGCATCGCGAGTCACGCAGCTCGCCTTTTTTGCCGAGGAGCGAAACCAATGACTGCTGCACAACCTAAACCCATTCCCTGGTACGCCTGGCCCTTTGTCATGATCTGGCGATTGGTGACCGGCGTGCTGAAATTCACCGGTCGCGTACTTGGCATCCTATTGGGGCTTGTATTGCTGATTGCGGGCGTGGCGTTGAGCCTCACTGTTATTGGCGCAATCATCGGTATCCCACTGGCGATTTTGGGCTTCATGTTGATCATGCGCGGGCTTTTCTAGCGCCACACTTGCGAACCGGCCGATCCTTTTTGCTCGCCGACTACGACCGGCCCGACGCTGGCAGGTATCAAATGGCGCCCAGGGTGGCGGTCAGTCTGAATTAGCGACGGACGATGAGCTTGCGGTCGAACCCTGTCAGGCAGCGAGCGCCGTCCTCGGTAACCACAACAATGTCTTCAATGCGTACGCCGAACCTACCGGGCAGATAGCAACCGGGTTCGATGGAGAAGACCATGCCGGGTTGGAGAGTCGTCGGGCTGGTGGCAGAAATCCATGGCGGTTCGTGCTCTTCCATGCCCAAGCCATGGCCGGTTCGATGAAAGAAAAGTGGGCCGTAGCCGGCTTTGTCGATTGGGGCACGGGTCGCCTGATCCACTTCCCGGGCTGTGATGCCCGGGCGCACGGCATTCCGCCCCGCTCGGTTGCCTTCGAGCACCGCGGCGTAGATCGCTGCAACCTCAGATGATGGCTCACCCAGTTGCACCACTCTGGTGATGTCCGATTTGTAGCCGTTTAGCGTCGCGCCGATATCAATGATGATGGTATCACCATTTTGTAGACGCCGTTGGCCGCTGTGATGGTGGGGAAATGCGCTGTTTGGACCTGAAGCAACGATTGTGAAGTCTACCTGTTCTGCTCCGTCAGATCGGAAGGCGGATGCAATCACATCGGCAATTTCCTGCTCAGTCACACCTGGCTCATACCGCTCGATACCGGCCTGCAGCGCTTGATCCGCCTGCGACGCGGCCTTGGCTAGTTGCGCGATTTCAAATGACGATTTCAAGATGCGCAGAGGCGTCATGATGGCCTCGCCATTCACGATGCGCATCGGCTTGGCCACTTCTTGCAGCAATAGTAGGTGTCGAGCCTGCATAGTTCCGTCGGCGGCCAGGACCGCGCCCTCTCGAAGTCGCAGGTCGTCAAGCGCCTGCTGCAAGGCCAGTTTCGGGCCTACGTCATCGGTCCAGCGCAGCGACTGAAAGATGGTATGGGCATCCGCTTGGTCCGCATTAACCTCGGGAACGATCAGGCGACAGTCGTCGGGCGTCACCAGGAGTGCGCAGAAGCGCTCATCGTATTTTGGCGCGAAGCCGAGGAGATAGCGCATGTTCGGGGTCGGGGCGACCGCCAGCGCGTCAATCCGCTGCTTGGCCAGCATCGCTTGCAACCGCTGCGTGCGCCCGGTTCGCTCATCCTCCGGTATTGCCGCCGTCTGTGCCATGATTATGAACCCCTTACTGCTTGAGTCATGACTCGCTGTCCGCATTCGCCATCATGTAGGCGTAGTCGCCGGGATGGACCTTGGTGATGGTTGGACGCAGCAGGATGACGAGATTGCGCGCAAACGGCGCTCGGATTTCCTCCAACACGTCAAAGGTATACGGGCTAATGACCGTGCCGAGTAACGTATCTTGGGGAACGACGGTCCCGACATCTTCCAGCTTGAGACCAGGATAGAGCAGCCCTCCTTGATGGGGACGAATCACGCTCATCTCGGTGACGACGACTTGCTGATCCGGCATTACTGGCTTGCCGGCAATCATCTTGAGATACTTCAGCACGTTCAAGATGCCGCGCTCGCCGCGGTCCAAATAGACGTCATTCGCAATCATCCCGCCACCCATTTCGACGACCACACAGTCAATGCCGCGTGATTGCGCCACATCGGTTAATGTACCGACGTAGGGGTGTGACGGACGAAATAGTGCCTCAAAACCGAAGGCGCGTGACATCTCTTCATTGTTCTGGATGTAGACGTAATCCACAATCGGCTGCGCGCCACCGGCGTGCAAGTCAACCAGATGATCGATCTCCGGGAGAAATTCCTCGCACACGACGGCCGCTAATTGCTCAGAAAGCCAACCGCCCGCATCGCCGGGAAAGACGCGGTTGAGATTTTGCATGTCGATCGGCGTGTGGCGGGTCTGCGCTTCAATCGCCAACGGATTGACCACCGGAATCGCCAGCACCGTGCCGCTGAGTTGCGCCGGATCCAGTTGCTCGACGACTCGCCGGATTGCTTCAATTGGCAGATACTCATCGCCGTGGATCCCGGCCGTGATCCCCAATGTTGGGCCAGGCTGGGCGCCGGTAATAACATGGACCGGCAAGCGCAATTCGAAGCCGCTCGCCAGCGTGGTAACTGGAAGCCAACTCATCTTCTTTCCAGGCGCATCTGATTTCAGCATAGGTAGGGTTCCTTTTGATTGATTCAGCCGCTGATTTCAGCCGCTGATTGATTCAGCCGCTCACGCTCAGTCAGTCACGCGTGCGGCCGCAGCTAGACCTCGATCCATCGCATTGATCAATTCGTCTAGTACAGGTTGGTCGTGCGCCACGCTAATCGCATGATGCAGCAGATATTTGGGAGAGACGAGAAAGCCGGATTCCGCCAGCGTGGAGATGAAGGCGGTGTAGCGCTTCGGATCGGAGCGAAACGCCTGGCGGTAATCGCGAACGGGGTGTGCGGAGAAATACCAATGAATATGTCCGCCCGCCCCCTGCATCTGCGCCTGTACGCCATGTTGATCTGCAAGAGATTGGAACGCGTTGATTAGGTAGGTCGTGTTCGCTTGCAGTGTTTCAGTCGCCGCGCCATCGGCAAGCGCGCGCAGGCTCGCTTTCGCCGCGGCCATGCTGACAACGTGGCCGTTAAAGGTTCCCACGAAGTTCGCATTGCCTGGTCCGGGTGCGGACTTCTCCAGCACGGCACGCTGACCGGCCACTGCAGCGACGGGGTAGCCGTTGCCAAGGGCCTTGCCGAACAGCGAGAGGTCGGCAGTGATGCCGTAGCGTTCCTGCGCACCGCCGCGGGCAAGACGAAATCCCGTCAATAATTCGTCGAAAATGAGCACGGCGCCAATTTCGCTGGCAACCTGTCGCAACATCGCCAGGTAGGTAGGATCGGCAGCGATAAAGCCCACGTCAATCATTGTCGGCTCAACGAGGATCGCAGCCAACTCGTGCCCGTCGCGGCGCAAGAGTGCCTCTGTCGCGTCGAGATTGTTGAACGGCAGCACGAGGGTGTCACGCACAACCTGCGGATCCAATCCGCCCGTCCCCGGCAGCGAAAGCGGCGCGTCTTCCGGGCCGGCCTGCGCAATATCGGGCCACGTGCTGACAAAAACCTGATCGGCCCAGCCATGATAGGCGCCCTCGACCTTGGCGATTTTGCGACGACCGGTCTCAACGCGTGCGGTCTGGAGCGCATGGAGCAACGCCTCCGTGCCGGTGTTGGTGAAGCGTACGCATTCGATGGCGGGGACCATGTCGACGAGCAGTTCGGCGGCCTGCACAGCGTACTCACTTTCGACGCCGGCGGTCAGTCCGGAATCCAATGCCTCTCGGACCGCAGCTTGGACCGACGGATCATTGTGTCCCAGCAACACAGCGCCGTTTCCCATGCCCAAATCAATGTAGCGGTTGCCGTCCACGTCCCAGGCGTAGGGACCATCGGCACGTGCAAAATAGAGTGGATAAGGAGCCCGGGCGCGGGAATTGGAATGGACGCCCGCAATCGTTGACTGGAGCGCTCGTTCGTAGAGTGCTTGTGAATGACTCGTCTTCATCTGATTCTCCCATTTCCCGGCGCGCGTTGCTCGCCGTCAGGCTGCAATTCCGCGCCAACGCTGAAAGCTGCTGATCGTTCACATTTTTTCCGGACCGGATGGCTGCAGCAATCCCTGGATTTCCTCGACAACGGCTGCGGTTTCTCTGCAGAGGCAGAAGGCATTGTCAAGATTCGTGATGGCCGCCTCATGCAGGCCTTCTGAAACCGCCGCGCACGCATCGGGAATCATGATGACGCCGTAGCCCAAATCGCTGGCGTCACGAACGGTTCCTTCGACACACCCGTTTGTGACAACGCCACAGATAAGGAGCGTGTCCGCGCCCAGGCTGCGCAACGTGTGATCGATGCCTGTGGAGTTGAAGGGGCTGGATGAGGTTTTCGAAATCACGATGTCGTCTGGAGCAGGCGCAATCTCATCCAGAATTTCAGCATCGATGGAGTCACGGGGGACCGCCATGTTGACGTTCGCATGTTGGCGCCCAACGTCTCTGGCCGTTTGCGTTTTTGTGGCGATTCGCGTGTAGATGATGGGAATGTCCGCCATCCGGGCAGCAGCCAAGAGCCGTTGTTGATTAACCACGGCCTGCTCGACGGCTGTCCAATAGTAGTCGAACACCTCCCCAACGCCGGCGTCACGAGCCCGCGCGCCGATACCGTAATCAGGATGCGCGTCCAGCTTCTGCATATCAACGATAATCAACGCCGTATTCGTGCGCGTAATCGGAAAATTGGGCAGTTGTGGAAAGACAAGCGTCAATTGGTTTTCAGGAATCTCCGTCATCCGTATGCTCCTGTCTATAAACATGTGGGCACAATCAAGCGCCGCATGAACGCAACTTCCTACCGTCGGAGCCGGGGGTCCATTGCATCGCGGATTCCGTCGCCCAGCAGATTAAAGCCTAAGACCGTCAAGAAGATGGCTAAACCGGGAAACCAGGTCAGCCACGGCGCATCGCGCATGAACTGCATGCCAAAGTTCAGCATCGATCCCCAACTGGCGGCCGGCGGCTGGATACCCAGACCGAGAAAGCTGAGGGCAGCTTCAGCGAGGATCGCGTTGCCCAATCCCAATGTGGCAATCACGAGGATCGGCGCGAGCGAATTGGGCAGCAAATGACGCCACATCATACGCGAAGTGGGAACGCCGATGCTGCGGGCCGCCAGCATATAGTCTTCCTCACGCAGCGAGAGGGTCACGCCGCGCGTGACTCGTGCATACGTCGTCCAATAGACTGCCACGAGCGCCAACATCACGTTGAGCAAACTGGGGCCGCGGACCGCAATGATGGCGATGGCCAAGATGATGACGGGAAAGGCCAGAAAGACATCGACCAGCCGCATGAAGACAGCGTCCAGCTTGCCGCCCTTGTAGCCGGCTATGAGACCCATCGGGACGCCGATTAACATGGCAAGGCTTACCGTCAGGATGCCGACCCAGAGCGAGATGCGCGCGCCATACAGAATCCGACTGAAAATGTCTCGTCCCAAGTTATCGGTGCCAAAGAGATGCTCTCTGCTCGGAGGGAGAAAGCGCTGACTCAATATCACCTCGTTCGGGTCATAAGGCGCCAGCCACTGGGCGAAAATTGCGACAAAGATAAAGACGGCAATGATGATTCCACCCAACATCGCCGTACGGCTGTGCCGAAATACGTAGAACGCGCGCGTAAAGAAGCCGCGCGATTCTTGACGCACCGGCGCTTCGACGTTCCGTTCAGTTGGCTTTAATGCGCGGGTTGAGCCAGACATAGAGTAGATCAACAAATAGATTGATAAACGTTACCATGAACGCAATGACGAGCACGAGCGCCTGGATGAGCGGATAGTCGCGCTGGCTAATGGCATTGATGAGCAGGCGGCCAATGCCGGGCCAGGCGAAGATCGTCTCGGTGATCACCGCACCGCCGAGCAAGACGCCCATCTGCAGCCCTACCACAGTGACGACCGGAATCAGCGCATTCCGAAAGGCGTGGCGCATGACGACGGTGCGCTCATTGAGCCCTTTGGCTCGTGCCGTCCGCACGTAGTCCAGATTCAGAACTTCGAGCATGGACGATCTTGTGAGGCGAGAGATAATCGCCATGGAAAACGCGCCCAACACCGTGGCGGGCAAGATCAGGTGACTGATCGAATCGAACAATTCGCTAGGATCGCCGGTTTGGAAGAGCTCAATCGTGCTCGGGATCAGGCCCGCGCCCCGTCCAAATGATGGAAACCAACCAAGCTCCAACGAGAAGATGAGAATGGCCAACATGCCCAGCCAGAAGACGGGCATTGCGACGCCTGCCAGGGCAAGCACAGAGGCAAAGGCATCGAACCAAGAGTAGGGGCGGAGAGCGGAAAAGATGCCCAGCGCGCCGCCAAGAATGGCGGCAAAAATGAGGGCGGTGACCGTCAACTCAATCGTGGCCGGCAAGCGTTCCATGATGAGTTTCATTACCGGCTCATTCTGAAAGATCGAGTCGCCAAAATCTCCCTGTGCCACCCGCCTCAAATAAGTGGCAAACTGAAGGGGCAACGGCTGATCTAGGCCCAGGAGACTGCGCAATCTGTCCAGTTCTTCCGGCGTCGCGTCAGTCCCCAGGATGACCAGGGCAGGATCACCAGGAATCAGATGGACCAGTATAAACGTCAAGAGCAACACGCCGAGCAAGACGATAATCGTTTGACCGACGCGCTGTGCGATGTATGCTGACATACGAGGCCTATGGCGCTCACCGCAGGCGACAAGTCACCTGCGGTGAGCAAACAGAGTGTCCGTTACGTAGCGCTATTCGCCCAGTGAGACATCCTTCAACGTTCGGAAGTTTTGCACCGGATTGACCGTGAAGCCTTGCAGCGAATCGGGGTGCATGGCGATATACTCCTGATATTGCAGGAACATATAGAATGCGTTGTCCACCACACGCTGCGTCGCCTCGGTGTAGAGCTCTTTCGCCGCATCCTGGTCAAGCGTTGCACGCGCTTCCTTAATCAGGGCGTCCAACTCCTCATCATTGCATGTGCCATAGTTGGCTGCACCGTCAATGGTGAACTGACGGTAGAGCGCCTGGTCGGGGTTCGCAAGATTCAGCCAGCCGACAACGCCGACTTGGTAATCACCATTTTGGACATCCGCAAAGAAGCTGGGCCACTCTACCACATTGGTATCAGCCTGGATGCCGGCGTTCATCAGTTCGGCCTGCAATACCTCGATGACCTGGCGGCGATCCGGATCTTCGCTATGCGTGCGTACGGTGATTTGCAAAGGCTCACCGTCCTTGGCGCGCATGCCGTCATCACCCATTGTCCAACCCGCCTCATCTAACAATTGCGCAGCCATTTCCGGATCATAGTCGTAGGCCGGCAAGTCATCGGTGTAGGCCCACATGCCGGGCGGAATGGGGCCCTTGGCGACGGCGCCCACTCCCTCATAAATGGTGTTGGTAATATCTTCTCGATTGACCAAATGGGACAGCGCTTTACGCACGTTGACGTCGGCCAGCACCGGGTCGGCGCAGTTGAGGTTCACGTAGGTGTAGCCGGCAGCCGGTGTGCGATTGACCACAAATCCATCTGTCGTTTCCATCCGCTTAACGTCCTGCGGTGAAATTGGCGACTGAACCAGATCGAGGTCGCCGGCCTCAAGCGCAACTACGCGCGCGCTGTTATCCGGCACAACGCTCATCTCGATGGCGTCCAACTTGGGCGCGCCGCCCCAGTACGCTTCATTTGCGGCAAGGCTGATGCTATCACCGCGCTTCCACTCGCTGAGCACAAACGGCCCCGTGCCGACCGGATTGCTGGCAAATCCTTCGGGATCCGCTTCAGCAGCCGCCTGGGGCACGATGCCCATCGTCAGATAGGAGAGGAAGGGACCATAGGGCTGATCCAGCGTGAACTGAACGGTATAGTCGTCAATTACGTCGACGCTCGTAATTGGGGTGAAGAACGCCCGGCTCGGCGAAGCGAAGTCCTCAGCCAAAATCGTATCGAAGGTGTACTTCACATCACTGGCGGTTAATTCTTCGCCGTTGTGGAATTCTACGCCTTCGCGTAGCTTAAATACCCACGTCAGATCATCGGGGTTTTCCCAGCTCTCTGCCAGACTCGGTGAAACCGTGAAGTCCGGTTGCATTTCGACGAGGCCATCGAAGAGTAGTTCCCGAAGCCGAAAGGCTGACGTATCTCTTGCCAGGCGTGGGTCGCCGGTGCCGGCATCAACGTCCAGCCCAACCCGTAACGTACCGCCTTCGCCCGCTGATTCTGCGCTTTCGCCTTCAGAGGCTGCAGCACCCGTGTCCGCAGTTGGCGGGGCCGCGCAGGCAGCAACCAGGACCAGCATCAGCGCCAGCGTCAGAAACAAACCGACCGTTCTGCGTAGATTGACCAGAACTCGCATTAGCTTTCTCCTTCTGTTAAGTTGGACAATGACCGACAAGCAACAAGGGGGAGGGATTGTACGGATAAAACACCAGACTAACTTGGCTGTGCAGGCCCGCGTGCAGGCTCTCTTCGGGCTTGCGATATTGCAGCGGCCACCTCAATCAAATCCGTAGCGAGCCTGCGCAGTTTCTGAATAGAAATGCGCACGGACGGGCCACTGACGCTGATCGCGGCATCGACATGACCGAGGCCGTGGCAGATCGGGGCGGCCACACACCGCACGCCAAGTTCTCGTTCTGCATCATCTAACGCATAGCCGCGAGAACGGGTGAGGGCAATTCCCTGCATCAGCTCCTCATGATCCACGACGGTTGCAGTCGTAAAGGCCTCAGGTGCTCGCACAAGAAACTGATCAAGTTCAGATTGCGGCATGAAGGCCAGGAAGACTTTTCCGGAAGCTGAAGCGTGGAGGGGAAACCGCTCACCGGCAGGATAGGACACGCGCAACATATTCGGACTATCGACATGATCCAACTGGATGACGCTATCGCCAAACCGCGTTGTCAGGTTGACTGTCTCTCCGGTCTGCGCCGCCGTTTTTTCTAGCCAAGGACGCGCAATGCGAATGAGATTGTGCTTTCTGACTGCGACATGGCTCAAGCGAATCAGCGTGTTTCCCAAACTGTAGCGATTCGTTGCGGGATCCTGCGCCACGTAGCCGACCTGCATCAAACTCGTGAGCAGACGATGAACCGTGCTTGATGGCAGATTGGCTTGTTCACTGATCTCACCGAGAGAACACTCTTCGGGGCTATCCGCCATGATCTCCAATAGGGAAAGTGCCCGGATCACCGATTGGACGCCTGATTTCTGGTCTGTAGCCATACACTGTATGAATAACTCAACCCATTTCGATTCCGCAGGGCGGAATTCCATTCCATTCCGTGGCAGAAAGATAGCATACCCCTTAATGCGCGTCAACTGCTGAAATTGCGTAGCTCGCGCGGGCCCAGCCTCGATTTGAATGTCTGGCATTCCATCACCGCGGCTGACCTTTCGGCCAGCTGCAAGCCACATCACCCGCACAACTCACGGGCTGCTTTGCCAGCGCCACATACCGGAGCAGGATAACAGAAAGCGTACGCGCCAGCGCGTTACACTATGTGTCGCCGGCGCAGGGTGAACGGCGCGTAGTGCTCTCTACTCTGTGGGGCCTGGATTGTAACATTCTGATAATATCCGCCTCAGCCAAGATTTAGATTGACCGCTTATCATAGCGATAACGGGCGCTCGTTAGAGAAGGATAGCCTCCTCCGCTGATGCCCGGGCATAGCATAATTATTTGAATGACACGGTATTGATACGCTCTGCTCTCCAGAGCAACAAAGGGAACGAACTATGAAACAGCTTTCTCGTGCGGAGATTACTCCGGAACACATCTTTCTCAACCGGCGCCGGTTCATGATTGGCGCCGGATCGGCCGCCGGCGCGCTGGCTCTGGCCGCCTGTGTGACGCCGGGCGCCATGCCGGTTGCAACACCCGAGGGCAGCGCCACGACCGCCGCGCCCGTGGTCGATCCCAACAGCGATCTGCCCGCTGCGCTGGCCTATAGTTCGCCCTACGCCAGCAGCGGCACCGATGAATTGGGGAATCCGCTCAATACCTTTGAAGAGATCACCAACTACAACAACTATTACGAATTCACCACCGACAAGCAGGGCGTGGCCAAGCTGGCCGAGGATTTCGTCACCCGTCCCTGGGAGGTGGAGGTGACCGGAATGGTCAACAATCCCATGACCTTCAATCTGGACATGCTCCTCAATGACTTCACGCAGGAGGAACGCATCTATCGCCTGCGCTGCGTCGAGGCCTGGTCCATGGTGATTCCCTGGGTCGGTTTCCCCATGGCTGCGCTGCTGGAAAAGGTCGAGCCGACTGCAGATGCCCAGTACGTCAAGTTCATCTCGGTCGAACGCCCTGAGCAGATGCCGGGCCAGCGCAACAGCCGCATCCCCTGGCCGTATGTGGAGGGGCTGCGCCTGGACGAAGCCATGAATCCGCTGGCGATCTTTGCCACCGGCATGTATGGCAAGCTGATGACCAACCAGAACGGCGCCCCGATTCGTGCGATCATGCCCTGGAAGTATGGCTTCAAGAGTGGCAAAGCCATCGTCAAGATTGAATTGACCGACCAGATGCCGACATCAACGTGGATGCAGCTGGCGCCGAGCGAATATGGCTTCTACGCCAACGTGAACCCCGAGGTGGATCATCCCCGCTGGTCCCAGGGCAGCGAGCGGCGGATTGGCGAGCGCGAGCGCCGTGAGACGCTGATGTTCAACGGCTATGAAGAGGAAGTTGCCTATCTTTATGAAGGCATGGATTTGCGAGCGAATTTCTGATGACGGCACAACCAATTTCTCACGACTCGATGGAACCCAACGTGTCTTCGACCAACGTCTCTGCGGCAAGCGCGTCACCGACCAACAGGGCGCAGAGCGTCACGCCCAAGCCTGCCCAGACGCGGAGTCGGAGTAAATGGAACCGAAAACGCTGGTTCTGGCTGGCCGTCAACATCGGCGCGGCGCTGCCCTTGCTCTGGCTGGGCTGGGACGCCTGGCAGGGCAACCTGAGCGTCAATCCGATTGATGACTTTACCGACCGCACGGGCAGCGCTGCCATCATCATGCTCATGCTCTCGCTGGCCTGCACGCCCATCGTATCCATTCTCGGCATCCGCATTGTGGCAACGGCGCGTAAGTCGCTGGGGCTTTGGGCCTTTGTCTACGCCACGCTGCACATGCTGGTCTTCATTGGGCTGGACTATGGCTTCAACGTTCAGTTTATTCTGGATGACGGACTCTTTCAGAAACGCTACATCTTTGTCGGCCTGATCTCGTTGCTGATCATGCTGCCGCTGGCCCTCACGTCGACCAAAGGGTGGATGCGGCGGCTGGGACGCAAGTGGAAGACGCTGCATCGCTTGGTTTATGTGGCCGGCGTGCTGGCCGTCCTGCACTTTGTCTGGCTGGCCAAGGGCGGGCGGGTTGAGCCCTTCATCTACGCGGCTGTGCTCACGCTGCTCTTGGTTGTGCGTATCCCGGCGGTGCGTAAGTCTGCCATCGACCTGCGCCGCAGGGTCACGGCGACTGCAAGCTAACAGCGCATGCAGCATGATCCCAATCGATCGGAAGTCGGACTCTGTGACAAGAGTCCGACTTTTTTCATACAGATCCATGTTAGGCCTTTTGGGGCGTGATCAAGTAGGCTTGTGGCTATGATCACGCCGACCCTTCAGCGCTGGGCGTTGTTGCTGCTTGCGCTGCTTGTCATGCTGGCTTCCGGCCTCACCGCCTGGTCCCTGCGCCGGGGTGGCACGCCGGAGGCGGGCCCGGAACCGGCCCCGCAACTGGCGGCAGCTACGCCACCGCCAGTTGTGACAGCGTCGCCAAACCAAGCCCCGGCATCGCTCTCTCCTCCACCCAATGCAGGAGCGCAAGCGCCCGTGTCGACGGTCGCTGCTGCGTCAGCGACGAACGACCCAGAGAGTGCCCCAGAGGTCAGCACCGAGGTCAGCACCGAGACCTCTGACGCGTCACCTGTCGAAGCCTTCCCGAGTGCGAGCATTGCCGATCTCCCCTTCATCGAGACCGTCGCCGGGGAATTCGGGACGCTCAATCCGCTGTTGACGACCAGCGCCGCCACGCGTGCGCTGGCCGAGAAGCTCTATCTCGATTTTGTGGGCCAGAACGCACAATCCGGCTTGGTCGAGGCCACCGGGCTGGCTGAAGCCTGGGTCGTTGCCGACAGCAGCGATCTCTTCACTTTCACGCTGCGCAGCGATGTTGCCTGGAGCGACGGTACGCCCGTTAGCGCAACCGACGTTGCCTTCACCTTTGGCGCGCTGGCCGATGCAGGCGTTGACAGCCCCTATCGCGCCACGCTCGCTGCGGTGGCGCGTGTTGAAGCGCTGGATAACCGGACTGTCGTGGTGACGCTCAACCAGCCGGATTGTAGCGCGCTCCATGCCCTGCATCAGCCCGTGCTGCCTAGCCACCGCTACGCCGCCGACTTCAGCGATTTTACCGCCTCGCCCCTCAACGCTGCCCCGACGACGTCGGCGGGGCCCTTCCGTTTTGTGGAAGAACGCGCCGACGGCACGGTCGTCCTCGCCGGCAATCCCACGTTCTGGCGCGATGAGCCGGCCATCGACACGTATCACATTGTCGCCGGTGACGAACCCGATCCGAGCACCGATCTGGCGCGGCTTTCGTCGCTGCCGTCGTCTACCGTCAACGGCACAGTCCAAACTACTTTTCCGGATGATCGTTACAGCTTCATTGCGCTCAACCTGGCCGATCCTGGCCAGCCCGTGGCGGGACTCGACGGCAATAACGCGCGGCAGGCTCAACCCGCTCACCCCATTCTGGGAGACGTGCGCGTGCGGCAGGCGATTGCCGCAGCCTTAGATTATGACGCACTACTGGCATCCGCCTATGACGGCGCAACCTATCGTACCGGTGCGTATGTGCCGCCGGCCGCGGCTTGGGCGCACGATGCTGCACTGGCGCCCTATGCCTACGATCCCGCACGGGCCGCACAACTGCTGGATGAAGCCGGCTGGCGTGACGAGAACAGCGATGGCGTCCGCACGCGTGACGGTGCGCCCCTGCAATTGACGCTGCTAACCAACAACGACAGCATCCCCCGCATGGCCATTGCAGAGCTGACCGCGCAGCAGCTGGCAGCGGTCGGTTTCGACGTGCGGCGCAGCGCATTGCCGTTTGAGGCCATGAGCGAGCAGATTTTGGCGCAGACCTTCGACTTGGCCGTCTTGAGCTGGGACAATCTGGGCGCGGATCCCGGCGCCATGCCCTTCTGGCACGCGCGCCAGGATGAGCCGGGACGCGGCTTCAATTTTGTCAGCTTTCAGGATGCGGAAGTCGACCAGTGGCTGGACGAAGCGCGTACGATGGCCGGCTGTGATCCCGACGCACGTGCTACACTTTATCGTCAGGTGCAGGCGCGTATTCACGATGCCGTGCCCTACGTGATCATTGGCGGGCCCATGGCCGCCTGGCAGCACAGCACAGCTTGGACCGGCATCACGCCGGGCCCATGGGGCGCAGACGACAATATCGAACAGTGGAGCAGGCAACAATGACGCGAAAAAGAGCGGTTGAGGAAACAGAGCTGGCGGCATTGACCGCGGAATGGGGCGAGGCCCCGCATCTCCATTTTTCGCTGGACGTCAAGCCGCCTTTTCTCAGCGGCAATCATCAGACGCTGGCGAGCAATGGCCGGCGTGCGGAGATTTGCTACGTCATGCATCGCGGGGATCCGGCCCAGGGGCTGCTGCTGCACATCAAGGCCTTCTATCCGGACGGCGGCTTTCGTCTGCCCACGGGCGGAATCCACATGGGCGAGGGCGTCTATGATACGCTGGTACGCGAGATTGATGAAGAGACGGGGCTGCAGGTTGGGCCCGGCGAAGGAGAGGTTACGGTCGAGCGCTTTCTGGGCGTGATATCCTACGACCTACACCATTCGGAACTGGGCGTACGCGAGTTCGCCACCTACCATTTTCTGGTGTGCATGCCGCCCGACGCTACCCTGAATCCCCAGGACGCCGACGAGCAGATTGCCGGCTGGCAATGGCGACCCCCATCGGAGATGGACGCAGTAGCTGCCACGCTAGAGGACGTTGGCGCCTCCGACCCCGGCTGGGCGGACTGGGGGCGCTTTCGCGCACTCAGCCATCGCTTCGTCGCCACAGCCCTTGGCCATTGACGATTAGGAATTGACGATTAGCAATTGTCAATCGCCAATTGTCAATCGCCTTCTTCTTGTGATTGGCCGCGGAAGTTGTTGGTGAAGAAGAGTTCGCAGAGCTCGACAATGTCTTCGGGGCTGGCCAGCCAGCGCCAGTCGAGCACCGTATTCATTTCCGTGTCGATTACGCCGGGCGTCGTGCGCACCCAACTCATAACGTAGCCGGTGATGGCGGAGATATTCTTGCCCAGCAAGAGCAGCATCAGGTCTGCGTCTCCGCTGTGATAGCAGTTCAGCAGCCAGACCCGGCGAACGTCGGGATGGGGCGGCAAGTCAAGCAGCGCCTGAAAGCAACGCCGGTCATATCCCGGTTGCACGTCGATCAACACGCTCGATGCCACCATCTGACTGTTGGGCCCTACCTCCATCTCCAAATCGAGAAGCGTATCAATGTCGACCCGGCCGCCCAGGCTGAACGTGGTCGATGTTTCGCGCAGCCCTTCTACGTCGCGCACCACATCGAGCATAAAGTCGTTAAATTCGGCCAGGTCGCGTGCGAGGCACACAAAACGGAGATCGGCTCGATTACGCAGCCAGTTGACCCAGAGGGGCGCAACGCCGGGCGAAGCATAGGTACGCAGATTTTCTAGCAACGATTCCCGCGCCAGTTCATCCTTGCCGCTGACGATGTCGGCATCGACAAAGGCTAGCACCGGGTGGGGCGCCTTTGGGGCTGATTGCTGGGACATAGTTGATTCTTCCTTTTTCGGCTGTGTGCTTTGCCAGCCAGGCGTGAACGAAATGCCGGACGGCGCGCTTATTGTACTCGCTTCCGGCGCATATGCAACCGCGGCCGCAGTCGAAGGACGCATTTTATGACAGGGGCGAGATTGTACATGCCGTGGACGCTCCATAAACAGGCGGAAGAGACCGGCCATATCCTGCGCCTGGCGCAGGATGATCAGCTTCTCCGGGGTTGATCCGTCTTTATCCGCCGGATCAGCGTAGATCCGCGGTCTATTTCGCTCAACCTTCAAACTGCCATATCCATCGTCATCAAATTGACAGGTTGCCTGCTTCATATGACAATGTGGGTTGGTATGCCGCCAACCCGAGCGTGCAACCTCAATCGCGTATTTGCGCAGATGACAGCAGGAAGAAATGAGCGAACAGAAATTTGAGGTGTGGTTTGTTTGAATATCAATTGGCCGGCGTAGATGTAGAGCAAGTCGGAGCGTCTGACCACGAAGTTTGGAGCTTGTCCACGCTTCAACCGCTTGCTCCAGGCGTGCTCACGCCCTTTAGCTATAGCGTGCTGGCAGAGGTCGTCAGTCGAGCGTGGTATCAGCATTATGATGATCTGGGCTTTGAGCCTGCGCCGCGCAGCCGGGTCGTGCTTCAACACGCCGGGAGACCCTACTTTAACCTGACCAGGTCGGCGCAATTGGAGGCGGAGCACGCCGGGATTCGTCCCATCACGCTGCAAATCAATGACCAGTCAGTCGCCGTCGCTGCTTGGGAGAAGCCGGGCTTTTTTGCCGGCATGCGCGCAGGTCGCGCCCAGAAGCGCATGGTCGATCAGATTGCGGTTCAGCTTAACCAGCATGCAGCCATGTTGGAGACGTCGCGCAATTGGTACATCAAAACTGGCGAACTCAAGTGGTCTCAAGCCGACATTCTCCAAGTCATGGAAGAAATCGAGCGCGTGAGCATGCCAAGCTATCGCGCCTATCTGGCGGCCCGACGCCAATTAGAGAATGCCTACAACCAACTCATCCAGATTTGCGCCGTTCAACTGGCTTTCCCCCAAAGCCTCAATTTGATCAACCATGCAGTCTGCGACGTAAAAAATCTGGTCGAAGCGCAAATGATCCAGGCGCTTCTCGGCCTGGCTGATACATTCCAAGAGAATGACGAGGCATGTGAGTGGCTCCACGGCGACACGCACGCCGCCCCCGAAACGACACTGCCTGCACCGCTTACGAATGCGCTTGAGACGTTCATGCACCACTATGGTCACCGCGGGGCCGGCGAAGGCGAAATGAGCAATCCGCGCTGGAGCGAAGATCCGACGTCCATCCTCAGCGCGCTCCAGGCGATCACCGATAACAAGGTGCGTCGTTCTGCAGTCTTGCCGTCCAATGGCCATGCAGAGCGGTTGAAGGCCGTCGCGGGCAAAGAGGCCAACACGGCAGCCAGCCTGCTCGAGACGGTGCGCCAAGGACTCCTCCTGCAGAGCAGCGCGCTCAACGCAATTGCCTACATTACGGCGGGGACGCGGCGCTGGGCGCTTGCCGCGGGCCGCGAGGCCATGACCGATCAGCGATTGGAAAGCCCCACGGATGTCTTCTTCTATGAACTCGAAGAGATCAAGCAGATGATGACCGGGGAATGGAACGTCAGCGCCATGGAAGCGATCCGTCAGACTGCGGCCGACCGGCAAGCGGCCTATGCGGCGCAACTGCAGGCGGACTTACCGAGCGACCTACTGGTTGGCAATGCACAACACGTAACAGAAGCGACCGACCTGGCAGCAGCCTTGCCCGGTACGGAAGGACAGGCCAATGGCCCCCTCCGCCGGACCGAGCAGCCGCGCCCCACAGCCTGCAACGGGGCCATCATTGGCGTCCAGCAGCTCGACATTGGCTGGGCGATTCTGTTGCCCATTGCCAACGGTCTGGTGGCCGCCACGGGGGTACCCTATGACCCAACGGTGACGGCTGGGCGACTCTGGCATACGCCCACCCTTGTCGGCCTCGGCGCACGCTACAGTGACCTGGTGGACGGCGCCCATACCGAGTTGAATGTTGATGAAGTCCTGCTCGAGCAATAGCGCTCTGGGGCGCACCACGCGCCCCCTGCCTGCGCTCCCCAACGTATAGCCAACATCGCCTACGCCGCCGCAAAGACGCTTCGGCCGACCTGGAGGAGCGTCCCATGGCGGCAGCATCCCTTCCCGACACAATACAGGCCATTGCCCCTCTTGACCGGACAATCGGGTTGACCGGCCAATCGGGTTGGCAGCGCGAGAACGCCGGCTGCGGCTCACCAACAGGAACCGGCGATATGGGGATAACTATCCGATCTCATGGCACAGACCAGGAACGGATTGCAACTCAAATCCCCTATTTCTTGACGAATCCTCGATCTCAGGCTAGATTAGCGAGTTGGAAAAAAGCGGTCCGGTCAAACTTGGGATTGAACGCCCAAGCGGTTATGCTGAACGTAGACAACGTCGAGGACAACTCCCTTTTGTTCTCCCCGGCGCAGAGGGGATGAGAGGTAGAAGTGGTTATGACGGAATCCGTGCGCGCAGAAGCGCCTGCCCAAGATCGGGACACCAAAATTGACCAGTCAGACTCAGTTGTAGAGCACCTGCGTATCTCCGTGGTGATCCCGCTCTACAATGAAGAAGAGAGTATCCCCCACCTGTACGAGCAACTCACTGCTGCGCTGGAAAGCTACGGCCAACCCTACGAAATCATCATCGTAGACGACGGGTCGTCAGATCGCAGCTTTGCGCTGCTCAGTGCCATCGCCCAGGAAGATTCTCGCCTGCAAGTTGTCCAACTACGGCGCAATTTTGGTCAGACTGCTGCGTTCTCGGCTGGTTTTGACCGCGCCACTGGCGATGTCGTCATTACGATGGACGCCGATCTGCAGAACGATCCTAAAGACATTCCGCTCCTCATGGCCAAGATCGACGAGGGGTATGACATTGTTTCGGGGTGGCGCAAGGATCGTCAGGATCGCTTCCTGGATCGCAAGCTCCCCTCCATGATCGCCAACGGCATGATCTCGAACGTGACTGATGTGCGGCTGCACGATTATGGCTGTTCGCTCAAGGCCTACCGTCTCGATGTGCTCCAACACGTCAATCTCTACGGCGAGCTGCATCGCTTCATCCCGGCTTTGGCCAGTCAGGTGGGCGGCACCGTCACCGAGGTGCCGGTCGATCATCATGCTCGCCAATATGGCACATCCAAGTATGGCATCAGCCGCACGGTACGCGTGATGTTGGACTTGATTACAGTTTGGTTCTTGGGGTCCTACGCCACGCGGCCGATCCACGTCTTTGGCACGCTCGGTCTTATCTCCTCAGCGGTCGGCATTTTTCTGGGGCTCTATCTGACCTTTGTCAAGCTCTTTATGGGACAAGATATTGGCTCCCGGCCATTGCTCCTTTTGGCCATCCTGCTGGTCGTGATCGGCGTGCAACTTATCACGATGGGCCTATTGGGTGAGATGATCATCCGTACCTATTATGAAAGTCAGGGCAAGCCAATCTACTATGTGCGTGAGGTGGTCAACGAACGACCAACCGAGCGCACGTAACATGAAACTTTGCTCAGTTGCCTGTTAGGAGAGTGGCCCGCAGGGGGAAACCCGGCCGGCCAATCTCCTTGTTTTTTTCTGCGGGTCGATTTGTATGCGGCCCCTCATCGAAACCATGTATCTAAGAACACGTACCTTTCTCGCCGGCACGATCCTCACCGCCGCTCTCGCTAATGGAATGCTGCTCCTGAATCTTCCTCATATGATTCAGGCTATCGCGGTCTATGTGTTGGCCGGATTGCTGCCCGGCCTGCTCCTGGTCGACGCACTAGTCGGCCAGAGCGACGCCGCGCCCACGCCTTGGGAGCGTATCCTCTACGCCATCGGGGCCGGTTACGGCGTCATGGTGATGGTGATGACCGGGCTGAGCTTTGTGCCGGGCCCGCTGACCGAATGGCAGACCCTGCTGGCGTTTGATGCAATCATCCTGGGATTGGCCGCGCTCGACTTCCTGCTTGGCCGCCGGCGCCCGCTCTATCCACGCCCAACTGCTGTACTCTTTCCCGAGTTGGACAGGAGTAAGCAGAGCCGCACCTGGTTCTGGATCGGCGCGTTTGCGCTGCTGTTTGTCGCCGGCTTCTTGCGCTTTACCAATCTGGGCTACACCGAGTATCAGGGCGACGAGGCCCGGGCTGCGCTGCGCGCGGCTGCAATCCTACAGGGCTACGACGATGTGCTGCTCATTCACAAAAAAGGGCCCACCGAGATCGTTGTGCCGGCCGCGGTCTACTCGCTGACCAACCATCTCACCGAGGCGAGCGCACGGCTGGCCTTTGCCATTGCCAACATTGCCGGACTCTTTGCTGTCTTCTTGCTCGGTTGGCGGCTGGCCGGCCCCCTCGTGGGCTGGATTGCGGCCATGCTCTTGGCGCTGGACGGCTATTTTGTCGGCTTCTCCCATATTGTGCAGTATCAGAGCATCGTCTTCTTGACCTCCGTGCTCACGGTGTTGATTCTTTATCGCCTGATCGTCAATCCTCAGGCCATTGCACGCTATCTGACGCTTGCGGCCATCCTGCTGGCAACAGGGCTGCTCTCTCACTATGAAGCCGCGTTGGCGGCCATCCCCGCGCTCTTCCTCTTCCTCACGCTGCTGTGGACGAGGCCAACGCGCTGGCGAGAGATTCTGGGCGGTGCGTTGATCGCCACGCTGGTGGGCGGGGCGATGCTGGCCTTCTTCTACATCCCGTTTGTCCAACACCCGCACTTCAGCGCCACCTACACCTACCTGACCGATCGACGCATTGGCGGTAGCTTTCCGTATAACAATCTGACCGACTTCTTCCTGCGCACGACGGTCTACAGCACGACCTACTATGTGCTCCTGGCCATTGCCGGCACGCTCCTCGCCCTCTTCTTCACCTATCGTCAGGGGATGAAGCAGCGTTGGGCCGCGCTCTTGAGTCTGGCCGCGGCCGGCGTGATGGCCCTCACCTTTTGGAATGCAGAATGGCTGCGCGTGGGCGACACAGATTTGATTGTGTTGCCCTTTGCCTTCTTCATCGGTCTGGCCATCTTCACGCCCAAGGTCAAGCCGGCTGAACGCATGCTTTGGCTCTGGTTTGGCGCGGTGATGCTGCTGGCCTTTTTTTTCACCGAGAAGCCACGTACCCACGTTTACACCTTTTTTACGCCCTGGCTGCTGCTGGTGAGTTGGGCGCTGGTGCGCGTCTGGGACGGTCTCCGCAGTCGCTCTGGCAACCAGGCGGCAACGATCGGCGGCGTCGCAGTAGCTGCGTTATTGATTGCGCTCTTTGGCAACTATGCCTACTGGTACTTCGTCAGCAATACGCCCGAAGTGTTGCGCACATGGGATCAATGGCATCCGGGCGGCTACTGGGTGGCGTACGACGAGCCGGATGACAAAGCGCTCTTCGGGTTTCCTCTGGCCAACGGCTGGAAAGTTGTCGGCACGCTCTACGAAGAAGGCATCATTGCCGGAGATTATGAAACCAACGAAAAAGAAGCTTGGGTACCTTCGTGGTATACGCGCGGGCAGGTCCGCTGTGGTCGTACTGCGGACTGGTATTTCGAGATTGACAATCTGGAACCCTGGAACAACAGCGATCAACTGGCCATGGAGCACTATCTGCGTGAAGGGTTCAGCAAATGGGGCATCGTTGAGATCAATGAGACAGACCAGATGGTCATCTATCAACGAACAGGAGAGAGCAGCGAATTCCCGTCCCAAGCGCCAACCGACGACGTGCCGCGCCTGCAGCTTTCCGACTTTGAAGCCCGCTTCGATGAACTGACCACACCCGACCTGCCCCTGACCTATCCTGCCGTCAACCAGCAGATTGACAACCCGCTACAAGTCAATTTCGCCGATCAGATCTGGCTGGAAGGTTTCAATATCGATTATGAAACACCTCTCCGCCAGGGCGATACGCTCACCCTAACCCTCTTCTGGCGGGCTCAGCGACCAATCGACGCTTCGTACAAGGTCTTCAACCAGTCCTTCTATGGCGACAGTGGCACCGTGGCCCAGTTGGATGGTTATCCCGTCTGCGAGACGCGGGAGACGTGGCGTTGGGATCCGGGCGAACTCATCACCGATCGCTACGAGATTCCCGTCGCCGAGGACGCGGCCGACGGTCTCTATCCGCTCTACACGGGACTCTATTTGGAGGAGACATTGGAGCGGCTGGATGTTCTCAACGAAGCGGGGGCAGTGGAGGATACCCAGGTCCACCTAACCGACATTCGCATCGGTGAGGAGTAGGGCTGTGACGCGGTGGCGCTTTTCTCCACACTCTCTCCTATTGCATAAGCCGTGCAATCCGTCCAACGGGCGTGCGCCATGAACCGAAAAATGCGTACCGGACTGATCTTGCTGGGGCTTTTCCTGGCTGCATGGGCGCCACGCGTCATCGGCCTGGATGACTTCGTCACCATTGATGAGCGCAAATGGTTGGCCCGCTCGGCCAATTTCTATGAAGCGGTGGTCCAGGGCGATCTGGCCAATACCTTCCAACGCGAACATCCCGGCGTGACGGTCATGTGGGCCGGTACGTTGGGCTTTCTGGGCGAGTATCCCGAATATGCCAGAGAAGCGCCCGGTCAATTCGCCTGGGACCGCGAATACCTGGAAGAGTGGCTGCAAGAGAGCGCCGGGCGCGACCCGTTGGACCTGTTGACGGCAGGACGCTGGTGGATTGTCCTCATTATCTCACTGGTCATCACGGCCTCTTACTTCCCATTGCGTATCCTGTTGGGCGAGATGATCGCGCTCTTCGGTACACTCTATCTGGCGTGGTCGCCCTTCTACGTGGCGCTGTCGCGCCAGCTGCACCCCGACGGTCTTGTCTCCAGCCTGACTTTTTTGGCCCTGCTGCTCTTCATGGCCTGGCTCTATGGCGGCGAGAAGCACCGTTATCTAGTCGCTTCCGGCATCATCATGGGGCTGGCCTGGCTGACCAAAACGCCAGCCATTTTCCTGGTTCCCACCGGCGCTACGCTCATAGCGTTGGAGTGGTGGCGCATCCGCCAGACGGAGCGCATGCCCGGCGATCCGGAACGACGATCTGTCCTGGGCTGGGCCGGGACTTATGTGATCTGGGGGCTGATTGCCGTAGCGACCTTTTTTCTGCTCTGGCCGGCCATGTGGCTCAATCCGGTTGGCACGTTAAGCCGGATGGCTGGTGAGATGAGCGTCTACGTCGAGCGTCACACCAACCTCAATTTCTTCATGGGCCGGCCGGTCAATGATCCCGGGCCCTTCTTCTATCCGGTGGCCTGGCTCTTTCGCAGTACGCCGCTTACCTGGCTGGGATTGGGCGCAGCGGCCGTCTATGCTTGGCGACGTCAGCTGCCCTTCACTATGCCCAAGGTCAAGCGGACGGCGATTGGGTTGCTTGTCTTTGCGCTGATTTTTACGGCCGGTATGACGCTCGGTGCGAAAAAATTTGATCGCTACATTCTGCCCGTCTTCCTGGCGTTGGACCTTGTCGCGGTACTCGGCTGGTGGGGCGTCGCCTTCTGGCTGCGCCGTCGCTGGCCCCAGACAGACTGGACCCAACGGGCGCTGTTGCCAGCCTGGGTCCTGGGCGGTGTCGCCCTGCTGCATGGCTTGTTGGGTTTTGTTCACGCTCCCTACTATTTCACCTATTACAATCCCCTCGTCGGTGGCAGCCGCACCGCGCCCCATGTGCTCTTTGCCGGCTGGGGGGAAGGGCTGGAGGAAGCCGCAGCCTACCTCAACGCGCAGCCGGATGCGGAAGATCTGCGCGTGGCCGCCTGGTATCACGATGGGCCTTTTTCCTACTACTTTGATGGCGCTGAAGTGGCAATTTCATCCGATTCGCCCCTCTTCTGGCTGGATACCGACTATGCAGTGCTCTACGTCAACCAGTGGCAGCGCCAGAGCCCGTCGCCCGCAGCCATCGCCTACTTCGATGCCCGGGAACCGGCCTACGTCGTACGTTCCGGCGGCATAGAATTGGCGCGGGTGTACGATCTACGCGATACCGTGCTGCCCGATTTTGTGGAGATCGGCAAGGCCAGCGGAGCTGATTTTGGTGATATGATTCGCCTCTTGGCCTATGAGTTTGAAGATCTGATCCTTCAGCCAGGTGATGCAACGCAAGCGACCTTCTATCTGCAAAGCCTCGCCGAAATGGACACTAACTACAATATCCTGGTACGGGTCGTGGGCGAAAACGGGCAAGAGGTGGTGCGATTTGACGGCTGGCCGTGGGGCGCGCCAACCAGCGAATGGCCCGTGCGCGAGATCCGCCCCGACGGTCATCTGATTGTGGTTCCCCCCGATACGCCCCCGGGCCTCTATCGCGTCACGGTGGCGTTCTACGATCCGGCCACGCTGGACCGATTGCCTGTGACCCAAAGCGACACAGGCGAATTGATCTCCGCCGACGAGCGCGATGTCGCGCTGCTGCGTGTCGGCGCAGCGCCCGAGCCTGTCACAGAGTGGGACGAGCCGGTCAACTTTGGCAACACAGTTGGGCTAAGCAGTGCTACGCTGCCGGGCACTGCCAAGCCTGGCGATACCCTGCCATTACGGCTCTACTGGGAAAGCCTGGCGTCGACCCCGATCGATTATACCGCCTTTGTTCACGTGATTGGCCCGGATGGATCCCAGGTCGCGGGCTATGATCAACAGCCCCGCAATGGCTTTGCCGCGACTCACCTCTGGCAAGCGGGACAATGCATCGTGGATGAATTGGAGATTCCGCTACCGGCCGATCTGGCCAGCGGCACGTACGAAGTCCGTGTCGGACTCTACACGTTGGAGAATGGCCGGCTGCCGGTGTTGGAAGCGGATGAGGTCGTTGGCGATTATACCGTCCTGGGCGAGGTAGAGATTCCCTGATGTCTGCCTCAGCCGTCTCTACTTCGTCGCCGCGTGCGACACCGTGGCGCTGGCTCCTGTGGGGCGCATTGCTCGCGCTGCTGGGGCTGGGCTTCGTCCTGCGTTGGGAGTATCTGCGCACGATCAGCCTCTATGTTGATGAGTTCACTACGCTGTGGGCGGCCGAAAAGGTCCAGGAACTGGGGGTGCCCCGCATGCCGTCCGGCGTGCTCTACACCCGGGGCCTGCTCGCTTCCTACATTGAGGCCGCGTTCCTGGCGCTCTTTGGCAACAGCTATACGATCGGCCGCCTGCCAAGCTTGCTCTTTGGCCTGGCCACAATTGCCGCGCTCTTTCTGATCGGACGGCGTGAATGGAATGCGCGGGTCGGTCTGCTGGCCGCAGCGGGATTAACGCTGCTGCCCGAGGCCATCATCTGGAGCGGACGGGCGCGCTTCTATGCCCAGCTTCAATTCCTGGGGCTCCTCACGGTATGGGCCGTCTTTGCGGCCCTGACGACCCAAGATGAGACGCGTCAGAAACGCTATCTGTGGCTCTTCGCTGCGCTCTTTTGGCTGGCGCTCTTCACCCAAGAACAGATGATTCTGCTCTACCCCTCGCTGCTGCTGGCCATGCTTCTCTGGCGCGGGTGGCGCTTCCTGATACAGCCAACCGTGCTGATCGTGAACCTGCTCTGCGCCGGCGGTATGGGATTGCGCTATCTGCTGGAGAAGGTTGGCCAGCCTGGCTATTTCGAAACGATCCAGGCTACCCGTCCGTACGTGGGACTCATCTTTGATATCCCGGGCGCCTGGCAGGTCTATGGGTCGCTCTTGGCAGCGCCGGCGCGCCTGCCCTGGACGCTGGGGGCATTGCTGGCCGTGGGCGTGGCCCTCGTCTTGCTCGTTCGCACACGGGGCCTCCATGACCTGTCACGCTTCCATCAGGCGACGCTCTTTTTTGCGCTGCAATTCCTCATTGTCTTTCTGGTTATGCTCACGCTTGTGGGCACCAGTTGGCGGGACACGCGTTATCTCTTTCTGGTTCAACCCTTCTGGCTGCTTTGCGGCGGCGCGGGCATGATCTGGCTGATCGAGCGTCTAGTAGCGGACGAACGCGTCCGGTGGGCGGTCACGGCTGTGGTCACAGTGCTCCTCATGGCGTTGCTTTGGCTACCGGCCCAACGCGTGTTGGCGCAGCAGGTAGAAGGCTACGATCGCGTCCTGAACTTCGTGGCCGAAGCACGCGCGCCAGGTGAGCTGATCCTCTCGCCCCAACCGCCCGCCTGTGCCCAAGTCCTGGGCGAACCGTGTGACTACTATGCTATTCAGCGCGGCTACGAAGAGTATGTGATCGGCCGGGACGGCGTGCTGATCGATCGCTGGTCGGGCGCACCCCTGCTGGATAGCGCCGCAGAGTTGGCCGCGGCGGTGAATGGAGCGCCGGGCGCCTGGTTTGTCGCCGATAGTCTACGTCTGGCCACCCGCTACGATGCCGCTTTCCTGCGCATGCTGGTGGAGCAATTCGATATCGCTTTCAGCGAACGGGGCGTACTGGCCCTGCGTGCTACCGGCCTGCGCGAGCCACCGCCCCTCAGTCAAACGCGCACATTGGCTTCGCCGCTGATCATGGGGCCGCTCGCCCTCACCGGGTGGGAACGCAGCGCCTTGGAACCGGGGACGCCGCTTGCGGTGACACTCTTCTGGCAGGGCAATGGGCCGATTGATCGTCAATACAACACTTCACTGCGCCTCGTTGCAGAAGATGACACGCTCGTCGCACAGGCCGATGGACCGCCCGCACGTGGCATTATTCCTACGACGCTCTTCTTCGACACGCCGCTGCCCGATCCCAAAATGCTGGACGTACCGGCTGACCTGCCTCCTGGACGTTATCGCCTGGATCTCGTAGCATATGATGTGGCGACGGTGGAGGCCGTGGGCGCGCCCCAAACCATCGAGTGGATCATGCTGGATAGATAATGGCGGGCTGAGCGTCGGTGAATAGCTAGCGCACTTCCTTGCATTTCGTCTCAAAGCGCAGTACAGTCAAGGGATTGCTTTCAACCTTGAGGAATATGGGGCATGAAATTCAAGTCGATGGATCGCCGGCTCTTCACCATTCTCATGATCGTCTTTGTGCAGATGGTCGGGGCGGCCATGATCTTGCCGATTCTGCCCCTCTACGCCAAAAACGAATTTGCGCTCTCACCGCGCGAGATCACCTGGCTGGGCACGACCTTTTTCGCGGCGCAGTTTCTGGCCGGTCCCTACCTGGGGCGCCTGTCAGACAAAATTGGGCGCCTCCCTGTGCTCATCGTCAGCCAAATCGGTACGGCCATCAGCTTTGTCATGCTGGCCTTTGCGCCCAACGCGTGGATCCTCTTCGCCGCCCGCCTGCTGGATGGCATCACTGGCGGCAACATCATCGTCGCCCAGGCCTACATCACCGACATCACGCCGCGCGAGAAGCGCACAGAATCGCTGGGCTACATCTTCGCAGTTTTTGGCGCAGGCTTCATCGTTGGACCGGCCCTGGGCAGCGTGTTGGCGGCGGCCTTTGGCCCGCGCGTCCCCTATCTGATTGCCGCAGGCGCCGCGGCGCTGGTTGTGCTGCTCACCTGGTTTACGCTCGACGAGACGGTCACCGACGCGCAGCAGGCCACAAACCGGCAATCCGGTCGGCGTGGGCTGGACCCGAAACAGGTCGTCCAGAATGTTCCCCTGCTCTTCGTGCTGGTGATTGCCTTTGTGGCTCAATTCGGCTTTGGTCTGCTCCAATCGACCCTTGCGCTTTACGGCGAAGCGGTACTCTTTGCGGGGTATCCGGAACAGGCAGCGCTGGTGGGGATTGGGCTGATGCTGGCGGCGATTGGCTTGGGACAGGTCTTCACACAGACTGTTCTGCTCCGACGCCTTCTGCGCCGCTTTAACGAGGCAACTTTGGTGCTGATCGGACTCTTATTGCGCACCGGCGCATCGTTCATGTTTGCCATGATCACCACGCCCTGGCTTGGTCCACTGGCCGGGATCGTTTTCGCCATGGGCATGGGCATCACCATGCCGTCGCTCCAGTCCATTGCGACGACATCGGTCGACGACAGCATGCGTGGCGGCGTGCTGGGCATCTATCAGTCGACCATTAGTTTGGGGATCATCCTCAGCAGTGCCGTGGCGGGCATCATTTTCTCGATCAGCCCCACGTGGCCTTACTGGGTAGGCGGCTTGCTTACCATAGCTGCGATGATCCCGGCATATGTGTTGTGGCAGCGCGTCCACAGCGGCGAATTGCAGACATCGACGCAGCAAATGCCGGCGGCAAAAGCAGTAGAGTCCTAGCCGCATCCAAAAACGTAGAGACGTTGCGGTGCCGCAACATCTCGGCACCGCAACGTCTCTACGTGCATATTCAAGCTGGTACAGGGATTATTAGCGGACGCTACTGTCGCGCGCTACTGTCGCGATCGGGATCGCCACCCGATTCCTCATCCTTCCCGGCATAGGTCTCGGGATCGCGGCCATAGAGCTGAGTTGTCTGGCGCAGACGATCAGCCAGATGGTCGGTGATCTGCCATGGCTCGAAACGCCAGGACCAGTTGCCTTCGGCCCGCCCTGGTAGATTCATGCGTGCTGCGGTCGGCAGATTCAGAATATCCTGCAAGGTCGTCAATGCCGAAAGAGCGACGCTTTTCCACGCCGCTTCGATCATCGTCCAGGCTACGTCGTGACCGTCGGTCCGGAAATAGCGCCGAAAATGATCGTGCTCATAATCCGTACCGCTATGGGTATACCAGCCCCAGGTCGTGTCATTGTCGTGGGTGCCGGGATAGACCACGAAATTGCGCGTGTAGTTGTGGGGCAAGAATTTGTCGCTGGCATCGTCGGCAAAGGCAAATTGTAGAATCTTCATGCCGGGCAGGTTGAACGCATTGCGTAAGGCAATCACGTCAGGCGTGATCTCGCCCAAATCTTCGGCGATAATGGGCAAATCCTCGCCCAATACTCGCTGCATCGCGGTGAAAAAGTCAGCGCCGGGGCCGGTCATCCAATTGCCGTTGATGGCCGTCTCCTCGCCTGCCGGCACCTCCCAGTAGGCAGAAAACCCTCTGAAATGATCGATGCGCACAATATCGTAGAGCGTCAGCGCAGCCTTGACGCGCCGCATCCACCACGCATAGTCGTTCTGCTTCATGGCTTCCCAGCGATAAAGCGGATTGCCCCAAAGTTGGCCGGTAGCGCTGAAATAGTCGGGCGGCACGCCAGCCACCGCCGTGGGTTGGAACTCGTCATCTAGATAGAACTCTTCTGGATTGGCCCAGGTGTCGGCGCTGTCCATTGCGGTAAAAATCGGCACGTCGCCTACGATGAGAATTCCTTGTTGATTGGCGTATGCCTTGAGGTCCAAATAGTGGCGGTAGAAGCACCACTGGTTGAATTTGTGGCCGTGCACCTCGTCGGCCAGTTCTCGCTGTGCTGCCGCCATGGCTTTGGGCTCGCGCCGGCGCAGCGGCATCTCCCATTCGATCCACGGTTTGCCGTCATGCGCGTCTTTGAGCGCCATGAAGAGGGCGAAATCCTCCAACCAATCGGCGTTTTCGGTGCAGAATTGGTCAAATTCATGCTGATGGTCGGGTGTCGCGCCGGCGCTGAACGCGGCCGCGGCCTCGCGCAGCACGGGCAGCTTCCAGCGATAGATCGCGCCATAGTCGACGCGGTCCGCAGGAAAATCGGGCGCCTGTTCTAGTACGGCGGACTCAATATAACCTTCGGCGCGGAGCGCATCCAGGTTGATCAGGTACGGATTGCCGGCAAAGGAACTGAAGCTCTGGTAGGGGCTGTCGCCGTACCCTGTTGGTCCCAGGGGGAGCACCTGCCAAAGCGTCTGACGCGTCCGGTGCAGAAAATTGACCCAATCATACGCGGCCTGATCAAATGAGCCGATTCCGTAGCGGCCCGGTAAGGAAGTGGGATGCAGCACGATGCCGCTGCGTCGAATATTGGCCATAAATGCCTGACTTTCTCCTGATGGATGTTGAAGCCATGGTGCTGCTTCGGGATGATCAGAGCGTTTCGCACGTTTGCTTAGATCAACCTACTGATGCGTCAAGCTTGAAATGATAGATTGTCCAGCTCGCACGCCCTCACGCGAACGATCCGGCACATGGGCGTGCCTACTTCATCAATTTACGCTTGACACGACACTAGAAAGGCAGCGGCGTAATCTGGTTGGCAAATTGGAGTCCAATATAATAGACCACAACAATCAATCCAACCCAGAGCGCTTCCATGGCGATGCGCCGGTCGCTTTCCAACGGCTGGCGGCCTATCTGCACAATCTCAGGGACGGAATAGCGGGGCATGAGGCCCCACGCCACCACAGCGCCGCCGATCAGCCCCCCGATATGGCCCCAGTTGTCGATACCCTGGCCGACAAAGCCGAAGACCAGGTTGATGCCAATAATGACCGCCATGCTCTGCAGGATCGAACGCCCCCGTGCGCCAAAATTCTCGTGATAGCGCAGAAAATAGACGGTGATCGCTCCAGCGAGGGCAAAGATCGCCCCGGATGCGCCCGCCGAAATCGCCGGCGAAAACGCGTAGCTGGCGAGGCTGCCGAAGAGACCGCCCAGCAGATAGATGGCCAGAAAACGCCAGTGTCCAAAATAGCCCTCGACCATCGGACCCAAGGCGTAGAGGGCATAGAGATTGAAGAGCAAGTGCAGCACGCCGATATGCAGGAACATGGCGGTGAAAAGACGCCAAGTCTGGCCCTCGTAAATCAGCAGATTGACCTTTGCGCCCAGATTGATCAGTACTTCAATCGTTTCAGGGCCGTTCCACGTGCCATAGACAACTTGACCGTAGATGATCATGACGATGAACATAGCTACGATCGCGCCCATCATGACGTATACCCAGCGTGGGCGGCTCAAAGCCAAATAGAACTCTGGCTTTTCCAAAGGCTCCGCATTTGCCGCCGCCGGGGTCGTCTCCATGATCGACTCCAGAGATTCACTTGGATCTTTCTGTGGCTCAAACATGTGCGCTCGATTCACTCAGAGGCTGACGGGTGTCCAATCGACGCGACTCTTTTCTGCGCTGATGATGCTCAGCACCTGATTCACGGTTTCGTCGAGCTGATTGGCCCGATTGACGACAACGTAGTCAAACTCTACCACATGGTCGAGCTCTTTGCGCGCCGTAGCAATACGCATCTTCAGCTTGTCGGGATTTTCAGTCTTGCGCTCGCGTAGGCGATTGACGAGTTCTTCTTCATTTTCTGCCGTCAGGAAGATGGAGATTGCGTTGGGGACCAAGCGTCGGATCGTGGCTGCGCCCTGTACGTCAATGCGCATGATCACATCCTTGCCGCTTGCCAGCGCTTCACGCACATGTTTCTTGGGGATACCCTTGTAATCGCCGTAGACAACTGCATGCTCAAGCAATTCGTCCTGTTCAATCATCTCGGCAAAGTCACCGACGCTGATGAAGTGGTAATCGACGCCATCCACCTCGCCGGGGCGGATGGCTCGCGTGGTTGCAGTCACGACAAAATAGAATTCGTGACCGCTCTCGCGGAGCAGTTGCAGCGTGGCATCCTTGCCCACCCCACTTGGCCCGGAGAGCACGACCAGCAGCGGGCGCGGCTCTGTAAGCGCAGAATAGAGCGGAATTGTGCTTTCTTCCGGTTCAGATATCGTCGGCGTCAAGACGGTTGTTCCCTTCGGCTGAACTTTGTATAATTTGCACTGAGTATACGCCACAAGATCTGCCTTGCGAAATTTACGCCGTCTGTTTGGGCTCTCTGGAGAATCATGCCGATCTACGAGTATTTTTGCTCGGAATGCCGTCAACGCGTCTCTGTTTTCTTTCGCTCCATGCGGGCAGCGGAGCAGGGTGAAGCTCACTGTCCCCACTGTGGCAGTCTGCATCTGACGCGCGTGGTAAGTCGCGTCAATCGCCTCAAATCCGACGAGCAACGGCTGGAAGGTCTGGCGACACCTGAACTGATGAGCGGGTTGGAGCAAGAGGATTCGCGTGCGCTGGCCGCGTTTATGCGCGGCATGGGCAACGAGATGGGGGAGCCGCTAGATGCCGAGATGGAAGAAGCGGTGGAGCGCTGGGAGTCAGGTGCGCCTTTGGGCAAGGGTGCTGCTTCGAGCGATACCGAAGCGGCGCCAGAGAGTCTGGACAGTACAGATGATGGGGCGGAACAAGATCCATAGTGGGCAACCACATAGCCACTCTCGCTATAGGTCTCTCCAACCAAACCTGCACTGCGTATCACGCGCTACGTATCACCCCTCACGGTTCACACCTCACGTCTTCTCAAAATGCTCCACGTCCAGTACAAAGATCGTGGCGCCGCCCACATGCTTTTCAATCGGCTTGGGAATGTGCACCTCGCCCGGCTCCATCACGGGGGGGAGAGGCGTCACGTACTGGACGCGATTCGGGCAGCCCTCACGAATGATCATTAACACACTCTCTACTTCGGTGTCCTCCACGCCAACAAACATCATGGTATTGCCCACACGCAGAAAGCCGCCTGCTGAGCTAGTGAGCGTCGCCGAATAACCTCGGCGCGTCAAGCGGTCAAGCAGGGTCCGGCTATCTTCTGAATTGATAATCGCCATCACCATCTTCATTCGTCGTCTCCCTCCTAAAATATCATCTCACATCGACTCTGCTGCCAAACGCCTGGCCAGGAGGGCACGAATCTCCGCCTGAATGGCCTGGGGCGATTGCGTGGCGTCGATGACGATCCAGCGCGCGGGATCCGCGGCCGCTAATGCCAGGTATCCAGCTCGCACTGCCTGATGAAAGGCCAGCGCCCGTTCCTCCATGCGATTCCATTCTTCGATATCGCCATGGCGCTTGCGCTGAAGCCCGGCCGCCGGATCGATGTCGAAGTAGAGCGTCAGGTCCGGCGTCAGGCCGCCGGTGGCATAGTCAGCCAGCGTACGCAGGGGTGCAAGTGCCTGGCCGTGGCCATAGCCCTGATAGGCCAACGTACTATCGGCATAGCGATCGCAGAGCACAATTTGCCCGGCGGCGAGCGCCGGTTGAATGACCTCGTCGACGATTTGCGCGCGGGCGGCGTTGAAGAGCAGCGTCTCGGCCCTGGGGCTCATTTCGGTATGTTGCGGTGTCAACAAGACGGTGCGGATGGCATCGCCGATTGTAGTCCCGCCTGGTTCGCGGGTCATCAAGACTGCTTCGCCCTGACCGCTGAGGTGGTCGGCCAGAAGCGTGATCTGGGTTGTCTTGCCGCTGCCTTCCGGGCCTTCAAAGGTGATAAAGAGACTCACAGGATAGACTTTCAAAATCGCTCAGAAATTGGCTGTTGTCGCGTATGCTGCTTATGCTACCGGATTTAAGTCAGAAAGAAAAACAGCAGGCGGCACATCACGCGCCGCCTGCTGTTAGCACCTCTGTCCTGACCAGGCCGCCCGCCTGACTCACTCAGTCGTGGAAGATGCGTACCCGTCGATTCGGCTCGCGGCCATAACTGTGACTGACCAGATTGGCGGCCCGTGCCAATTGGTGCTGCTGGCTACGAATGCTTGCCATCTGGGGAGACAGTTCGGCTACGGGCGTGCCGCTCAGCACGCGCTGGATCGCGTCCTGAGCCTCGCTCATGGCTTCGCCAAAAGCATCCTCGGGCTCAGTCGGCAGTTGGAAAATCCCGATGAGCGCCTGCTCCATCTGGGTGATGGTATTGCTGCGCAGAATATAAACGGGCACGCTGCGCCGTTCTGCATCCTGGATCGGTTGCGGCTGTTGGCGATAGTAATTCTTGAGCGTCATCATGACGTCGGCCTGGTTCAGATTGTCGACAATCTGAACGTCGACACGCAGTCCCTTCGCGGCCGACCGCAAGCGGTTTTGGCCGATACCGTAGGGGTAGACGCGCAGTGGCTTGCGCTGTGGCTTTTCCACGACGGGCGCCGCCGTCGCGCCCCGTGCCGCGCCATTCGGCTTGCCTGTCCCGAGCGCAGGTGATGAGGTCCAGGTTGACTGGCCCCGTCGCTCGTGCCCATTGCGCCGCTTTCGCGGTTGCCGGCGGGCCTCTTCCACGAGTACGTCGGCCTGGGGCTCCGTGTGCTGAATCTGTACCTTGCCCGCCTCATCAACCGTGCGCACTTCGGGCGACAGGGTCCAACCCCGCAACAGTGCATCCACCGCTTCGGCCACGTTCTGATGGATCACCATGTGCTGGCGATCCTTGATTTCGATGAGCACATCGAAGGTGGGCGGCGCCTTGCGCTCCAACACCGTCTTCTGGGTACCACGGCGCCGGGCTTCCTCGTCGGAGAGGGTCACAGACTCGATGCCGCCGACAAGATCGCTCAATGTCGGATTCATGAGCAAGTTATCCAGCGTGTTGCCGTGGGCCGTGCCGATAAGTTGTACGCCCCGTTCCGCAATGGTGCGGGCTGCCACAGCCTCTAGCTCCCGACCGATCTCATCAATGATGATCACCTGGGGCATGTGGTTTTCCACCGCTTCGATCATCACCTCGTGCTGGAGGTCGGGCAGGGGTACCTGCATCCGCCGCGCGCGACCGATGGCCGGATGGGGGATGTCGCCGTCACCGGCGATTTCATTGCTGGTATCGACAATCACGACACGCCGATTGTCGCCGCGCACGCGCGCTGCTTCGCGTAGCAACGTGGTCTTGCCGACGCCGGGCCGGCCGAGGAGCAGAATGCTCTTGTCGCTCAGCACGATGTCGCGAATGATTTCGATGGTGCCAAAGACCGCACGACCGACGCGGCACGTTAGGCCGATGACATCGCCACGGCGATTGCGAATGGCCGAAATGCGATGGAGCGTGCGTTCGATACCGGCTCGATTATCGGCCCCAAAATCACCGATGCGATCGATGACCTGCTGTAAGTCTTCCGCCGTGATCTCGTGATCACTCAAGTAGAGTTCACTAGCGGCAAAACGGGCTTCGGGCAGACGGCCCAGATCCATAATGACTTCGATTAGTTCAGACCTTTGCTCGGCGTTCCGCAGCGCGTCCGCAATGCGATCGGGCAGGACGGAGAGGAGCGCATCCAGGTCATCAGTGATTTGCAGTGTATCCATATTCTCCTGATGGGGGGATCGTTCTTCACGGCTAGGGTGAGCTTCGATAGGACGTTCCTGAGTCAACACAGGTTCCGACATCGTCTGTTTCATCGCCTCGGTTATGGGTGCACCGACCCCTGGACGTCGCCGCCAAATTCATCGGCGACGTCACGGGTCGACACCAGAGAAAGAGACTCTTTGCGTTGGCCTGAGCGGATTAACTGCTGTTCGGGCAGGACAAAGGCTGAGGGCACGGCTTCCCGTACAGATTCCAACGCAGTAATATATTTGGGAGCGCGCTCGCGCACCCGCTGTACGACATGCCGCACCATTTTGGCGCGATCTGTAAAGGGCGCAAAGCCGTATTCGGTCAGCAATGCTTCCAGTCCGCCATGGTAATCACTCACGCCGATATAGACGGGCAGGCGCATCGACGATTCACGCACGACCGCCAGCGCGTGATGCAACATGAGCCGAATCGACTGGGGATCCGGGTTGAGCGTGTCAGCCCAAAGGCGCAACCAAACGCCCCGTTGTCCGGCGCGCAGTTGGATGCACCCCGTCACTTCAGCCCGCTCTTCCAGTACAAAGGTATGGCAGACGGCAGGACCTTCGCAACGCAAGATGGGTGGGTTGTCGGTATCGCCGGCGTGGATGCCTTCCGCCCGCTGCACGGGCCCCGGCGTCACCTGGCTGTAGAGACGACAGAGCGCCCAATCGTCATCGGCTCGCTTGGGCCGCATAATGGCTTGACGGGTTGAAATCGGCTGGTAGAAATGGTCGCGGTTCAGGCGCCAAATCGTTTCGCGGCTATAGGGCGCAAAGCCGACGTGGCGGAGCGTGTTGACGAGGAGCGGCTGGTCCGGTACATCGATGTAGACGCGTTCAATATCGGCTACTGAGGCTTCAGTAGCGTAATGGGAAAGTAGCTTCTCCCAGATTGCCGGATGTCCATATTGGGTATCGAGGGCAGGGGCCAATAACAGAATATCAGCCTCAGGGCGATGTGCCCGCTTCTGCACTTGCAGGAAGCCGAAGCGCGCCAACTGATGGCCTTGCTGATGCAAGATATAGGTTGTGACTTTGGCATCACCCCAGGGAATAATTGCGCTCAGCGCATTGAGCAACGCAGGTTGAGGGAAGAGTAGCGCCTGAGCAGCATTCAGCTTCGTTGCCTGACTGGCAAGCCGCTGAACCAGGAAGATGTCACCTAAACGGAAAGGGCGAATCAAGGAAACCGACACTCCCGGGAAAGAGCAGGTCGACTGGACAACTAACGCGTCATGTTTCTAGCTCAGCTGCCGAGTATAGATGACCTTCTCGTACCTTGACGAAACAAACAAAGAAACAGATTGGCAAAATCGTCGTACGTCTGTTCCATTCTACTGTATGAATTGGGTGCTGACAAGTAGGATTTCATACAGGCGGGTGGCGCCGAAGCAAACAAAAATTGTCGCGCTCGGTCTCTTTTGTTGCGTTCCCCTGGGCGCGGCGGGCCGTCTTTGAGGGTCGTCTTGTTCCCGGTGGCGCCACCGGGAACAAGACGACCCTCAAAGACGTGGCCTATCCATGATGCGGCTACCGCCTCTTACTGCGTTCGGCTCAGCCCGTGATGGAGATCGCAACCTTACCGAGACCGGTAAAATCTGCCTCGAATTCATCACCAACCGCAAAGGGCAAGGGCGGCGTCATGGAACCGGTCAACACAATATCCCCGGCCTGCAGGAAGCGTTCATGCTCCGCCATCTTGTTGGCCAACCACGCCACCGCTCCTACCGGATCACCCAACACGGCTTCGCCTGTGCCCTCGGCCACCATCTCGCCACCGTTGTGCAGCGTCACGGTCTGGGCAATCAGGTCAAGTCCGGCCGGTGCAATGCCTTCATCGGCCAATACATAGTGCTTGGCCAAGCCGTTGTAGCAAATCACTTCCGCCCGAGAGAGCGGCCAACCGGTCGTGCGCAGGTCGGCTAACTCGAGCGCAGGATAGACCGCCTCCGTGGCCGCAATGACATCGGCCGGGCCAACGCCTGGTCCCTGTAGTGGCCGAGCAAGCTTAAAGGCCAGCTCGCACTCAACGCGTCCATTGGCAAAGCGCGTGGCGGAGACTGAACCACCATTCGCAATCTCCGTACTGTCTAGCAGTTCGCCGTAGGCTGATTCTGACAGGCCTAGCATTTCCTGCGTGGCAGCATTGGTCGCGGCGATCTTTTTGCCGGTACTGGTCGCCCCCATCTCGATCAGCCGATCGATGGCGGCAAATTGGACAGCGTAGGCTTCGTCCTCAGTCATCGCCGGAGCGAGGTGAGCGAGGGCGCCATATTCTCCACCCTCGGTTTCATTGGTCACATAAATTTCGACAAATTCATCTAATAGATTTTGCGGCGTTGTCATCTCTGCTTCCTTTCAGTTGGACAATCATGCAGATGTTTTATACCATCCCTCCCACCATATTGATAAAACCGAAAACTGGAGCATCTAGTGGCAACAAATAACAACCAAAATCAAAACGAGTTGATCGTCGCGTTGGCCAAGGTGCTGATCGCGACCGCGTGGGCCGACGGAAATTTGGATACGCCAGAAGTCAATGTCATGAAGGATTTACTCTTCCGTCTGCCTCGGGCTGTCCCCGACGGTTCTCTGCAATACACGGCAGCCCAGTGGGCCCAGATCGAGATGTACATTGAAGCGCCCGTGCCGCCGTCCGAACGCGCACGTCTGATCGATGACCTGCAATCGCACATTCACTCCACTGCGGACAAGGAACTTGTCATCAACTCCTTAGACGAACTGGTTCGCGCAGATGGCGCGGTTTCGCCTGAAGACGAAGCGGTCATCATGGAGATTCGCACGGCGATCGACAACATCGACTCCGGCTTCTTTGGACAGCTTTCCCGCCTGCTCACAGGATCGCGGTCGCGCCGCAGTGCAGCAATGGAGACAGCACCCAATCGCGAGCGCTACATGGACGAGTTTATGAACAACAAGGTCTACTATGGCGTCCGTCGTCGTTTGGAGTTGGGTGAACTCGAACCGATTGACATCGACGAGACGCGCTTGCGCCGCCTAAGCGCCCTGGGCGGCGTTATGGCCCGCATTGCCCAGGTTGACGGTACCGTAACGGATGCAGAGTTCGACGGCATCGTTAGCATTCTACGGAGCGTGTGGGATCTGGACCTCGTCGAAGCGACGTTCGTGACGGAGGTTGCAGTCAATGAAGTGACGCCGAGCATGGACGCGGTCCGCCTCGTACGCGACGTCTACAGCGCTGTCCCGCCGGACCGGGCGGATGAACTCTTGGGGCTGCTTTTTCAGGTCGCCGATGCTGATGGCTACGTAAGCAATGCTGAGATCGACGCGATCTACTCCATCACTCGGGCGTTGGGCCTCTCCCATAAGCAGTTTATTGAGGCCAAACTGCGCATTCCGGCAGACCGGCGCGCCAGCTAGCCCGTTTCTGATCGCCAGCGGAAGCGTACAAACCTCGATTTTAATTCCCTTGAAAAGGTGATAAGATAGGGGCAATACCATCCCGCACTGACCTGACACTCGCTTCGACGCTGCAACCGCGCGTTTGCAGGCGGCATCGAAGCCGTTGCGGACAACCCAACCAACGCCGGATCATTATTCATCTGCAAGAAGGAGAATCGTATGCGAAAGCTGCTAATCATCTGCTTGGCGCTTTTTCTCGCCGTGCTGCCAAGCGCTGTCTTTGCCCAGGATGATGGCACAGCGTCGTCCTCGCCCTTTGTCGGCTGCGGCGAGTTGGCCCCAGAAGAATGCGAAGCCCTGATCGCGACCTGGGCGAATATGGAAAAACTCACCTCCGGCAGCAGCGAGACCGCGTTGGATATCAACGTTTCCAATGTGCCCGGCTTGCCGATGGACTCGATCGAAATGCAGGTAGATCGTACCGCCCAATTCAACGTGGATCAGGCGCTGGTCGATAAATTCATGGAGCTGCAGGCCATGGATCCGGCCGATTTGGCGGCTATGGTTGCGGATCCGGACGAATACGCCGCCCTGGTTGCCGAGTTGATCGGCGGGTTGGACACACAGCAGAACCTCCGTTTCACCTTCTCCGAAGAACTGGCCGGACAGATCTCTGAGGCTGCCGGTTTGGACCTGCCGCCCGAAGTGCAGCTGAATCTGATCTTGAAAGATGGCACGCTCTATATTTTCCTGGACGATATTATGGGCTTGGTTCCCAACATCCCGCCGCTGTTGCGTGGCTGGGTTGGCCTGGATGTGCAGCCGCTGATCGACTTGGCACTGCAAGAAGCGGGCTCAATGGACCTGCCCGTGGGACCGGAAGTGCTGCGCTTTGTACCTCCTGGCGTGGGCATGGCGGGTGTCGGACTGGCGATGCAACGACCGCTCAATCAGTATGCTGATGTGACCGTTGCCGAAGATGGCTCCGGTTATGAGGCAGCCATGAACTTCGTTGGCTACTTTGCCAGCCCCGAGTTCCGCGACCTGCTCGCCATTGCTGTCGAAGAGGCCGAAATTGCCCAGGGTGAGCCCCTGACTGCCGATGATATCGATCAGCTGGCTAATGTCGTTACCCTGATCGGCCCAGTCATCGCTGAGGATTTGAGCTATGTCATCGACATGGCGACCGATGGCGAGTACATCACCGAGACCGACGGCGCCCTGGAATGGGATACGGCCGATCTGCTCGATTTGATTGCCACCCTGCAGGACAGCGACGAACCATTGCTTGAAAGCGCGCCCTACATCAAGATGGATGGCACGACCACCTACGCCGACCACGATTCCGGCGAAACGGTAGAAGCGCCTCAGGGCGCCTTCGTTCTCCCCGTACAGATGCTGATGGGGATCCTCGGCGGTCTCTAACGCTTGCAAGCATGAAGGTATGAAGTAATCGTTCAATAAAAAAGGGGGGGACGGCGAGCCATTTGGTCGCCGTCCCCCCCCTTTCGTTTTACCGCTTACGCTTCACGGGTTACGCCTCACGCATAGACCTCGAGCGGCAAACAGGCGCATACCAAGTGGCGGTCACCATAGACGTTGTCGATCCGTCCAACCGCAGGCCAAAACTTGTTCTCCTTCACCCATGGCGCCGGGAAGGCCGCTTCTTCGCGGCTGTAGGGGCGATCCCACTCCCCGATCAGCACTGCTTTGGCCGTGTGGGGCGCATGCTTGAGCGGGTTGTTCTCTGCATCGCGTTCGCCGTCGGCAATGGCCTGGATTTCAGCCCGAATCGCAATCATGGCGTCGCAGAAGCGATCCAGTTCTTCCTTGGACTCACTCTCGGTCGGCTCGATCATGAGCGTACCCGGTACTGGGAAAGACATCGTCGGCGCATGGAAGCCGTAATCCATTAGACGCTTGGCAATGTCTTCGGCCTCGGCGTACTCCTTGAGCGGCCGTGTATCCAGGATGCACTCGTGGGCCACGTAATCGTTGCTACCCTTGTAGAGTACCGGGTAGTACGGTTCCAGCCGTTTGGCCATGTAATTTGCATTGAGAATCGCGATCTTGGTGGCGTCGGTGAGTCCCTGCGCGCCCATCATGGCAATGTAGGCGTAGGAGATGGGGAGGATGCTGGCGCTGCCCCAGGGCGCGGCAGAGACTGCGCCGGCATGCTCTGCACCGCCGCCGACACCGGGCACGACGCCATGGCCCGGCAAGAACGGCGCAAGATGTTCGGCCACGCCGATCGGTCCCATGCCCGGCCCGCCGCCCCCATGGGGGATGCAGAAGGTCTTGTGTAGATTGAGGTGACAGACATCGGCGCCAATCGCGCCGGGGCTGGTGAGGCCGACCTGGGCATTCATGTTGGCCCCATCCATATAGACCTGGCCACCGTGACGATGAATCGTTGCGCAGACCTCAACGATCCCTTCTTCAAACACGCCATGGGTTGACGGGTAGGTCACCATGATCGCCGCCAGGTTTTCGCTGTGCTGCTCCGCCTTGGCTGTCAAATCGTCGAGATCGATATTGCCGTCGTCATCACAGGCAACCACAACGACCTCCATGCCTGCCATCACCGCGCTGGCTGGATTCGTGCCGTGGGCGGAGCTGGGAATCAGACAGATGGTGCGGTGATCGTCACCGTTGGCGTGGTGGTAGGCGCGAATAACAAGTAACCCGGCATATTCGCCCTGGGAGCCGGCGTTGGGCTGGAGCGAAACCGCGGCAAAGCCGGTGATCTCGGCCAGATCGGCTTCCAGACGCTCAAACATCTGGCGATAGCCCGCCGTCTGATCCAGCGGTGCAAACGGGTGAATGCGGCCAAACTCCGGCCATGTTACCGGCAGCATCTCGGTCGTGGCATTGAGCTTCATCGTACATGAACCCAGCGGAATCATCGAGAAGGCCAGCGACAGATCGCGTGACTGCAGCCTGGTGATATAGCGCAACATCTCCGTTTCTGAGTGGTAGCTATTGAAGACAGGATGGGTCAGATAGTCACTCGTGCGCTGGAAGGGAGCGGAGTATGCTAGCGAGACGCCATCTGCCAACTCCTCGACGCCGACCGGATCGACCACGCCAAAGATCGCCAACAGATCGCTCAGCTCTTCCAGCGTTGTGGCTTCATCTAGCGAGACGCCAACTGCGCCATCACCATAGCCGCGCAGATTGATGCGTCGTTCCGTGGCGCCGTTGAGCAGATCGAGCTGGCTGCTGGGCCCGCCGCTGATCTTGAGCGTGTCAAAGACCTCGCCTTCGTTGACCACATAACCCAGGCTTACCAGCGCATCACGCAGCATCAGCGTCATCAAACGAGTGCGTTGGGCGATGGCGTGCAGCCCGTCCGGTCCATGATAGACTGCGTACATGGAGGCCATGATGGCCAAGAGGACCTGCGCCGTGCAGATGTTGCTGGTGGCGCGATCGCGCCGGATGTGCTGCTCCCGTGTTTGCAGCGCCAGGCGCATGGCCGGCTCGCCGGCCGAGTCATGGGAGACCCCTATCAAGCGGCCCGGCAGCAGTCGCTTGTGATCTTCCGTGGTGGCCATAAATGCAGCGTGGGGGCCGCCATAGCCCAGGGGCACGCCAAAGCGTTGGCTGTTGCCCACCGCAATGTCTGCGCCCCATTCGCCCGGCGGTGTGAGCAGCGTCAGCGCCAACAGGTCGGTGGCGACCACAACCAGCGCGCCATGCTCGTGCGCCCGCCGGCAGAAATCGGCGTAGTCGACAATGTCGCCGTTGGTGTCGGGGTACTGAAGCAGCACGCCGAACGTAGCTGGATCAAAATCATAGTTGGACGGATCGCCGACGATCACGTTGTAGCCGAGGGGCTCGGCCCGGGTCTGAATCACCTCGATGGTCTGGGGGTGACAACTCTCGGCGACGAAAAAGGCATTGGCTGTCGAAGAACGTTTCTGAGCCCGCCTGCAGAGGGTCATGGCCTCGGCCGCGGCCGTGCCTTCGTCAAGCATGGACGCATTGGCAATCTCCAGTCCGGTGAGATCGCCAACCATGGTCTGGAAGTTGAGCAACGCCTCCAGCCGGCCTTGGGCGATCTCGGCCTGGTAGGGCGTGTACTGCGTGTACCAGCCAGGGTTTTCGAGAATGTTGCGCTGGATCACCCCCGGCGTCAGCGTATCGTAGTAGCCCATGCCGATGAAGGAGCGGAAGAGTTCGTTTTGTTCGGCCAGGGCGCGCAGTTCGGCCAGTACCTCGCTTTCGCTACGTGGTCCGGGCAGATTGAGCGGACGGTCCAGGCGGATTGCGGCCGGCACCGTGGCGTCGATCAGCGCATCGAGGGAAGGCGCACCCACGACCTCCAGCATTGCGGGCAGATCGCTGGCCCGGGGACCAATATGACGGTGGACAAATTGATCGGGCCGCCTGAGCAACTCTCGAGGTGAGGGCGAGTGAGAAGCGCCATTGGCGCTAAACGACGGGGCATCGACTGGGGCTACACTCATGTGGATGATCTCCTTTGCACGTGGCAACAAGGTGCTTAGCGCCACGAAAAAAGCGGACATCCAAAACGGACGCCCGCGAACCCTGTCGAAAACCTGAGAGATTTCCCCTCACCGGCATGCATCAAGAGACCCATGCATCAAGAGACCCATGCATCAAGAGACCGTTGTGAGAATTGCCCCGTCGGTGGCCGGCGCGAACCACGATGTTCGCCCTGCGCTTTCCAAGGTGGCCGCAATTCAACGATCCTTTTGCCTGAGAGTGTGACCAAGCCGGTGTGGCGACCGGCCAAGCTTGCCCCTTCGGCGTTCCGCATTTAGCGGAATCTCTCCCGTCGAACTGATCGACCCATGCTATGCAATTGAACTACGGAAACTGCGCCCCCATTAGTAGCACGGGGGCATGCTTTTGTCAACGATTTGGGGACCGCCCTTCCTTGAATCGTTGGCGTTCCTCTTGTATAGTGGCATTATCGTATGTAATCCATAAATCCTGCGCGCGCTTGGCAGCCGAAACGAGTGATTGCCTGACAACGCTGCTCTGCTTGGCGTCTGCGTCCGGGTCATGAAAAGAGATGCACGATGGCTGTTGAGCCTCAATTGTTCAAAGAAACCCTGGCCCATTGGGCCAGCGGCGTTACTGTCGTTACCACCCTCCACGAAGACGATCCGGTGGGCATCACCGCCAGCTCGTTTTCAAGCGTCAGCTTGGAGCCGCCGCAAGTCCTGATCTGCGTCAACAAGCGGCTCTTTACCCACGGGGCGATTCAGGAAACAGGCACCTTTGCCGTCAACATCCTGGGCGAAGAGCATTTGGATTGGGGCAAGCGTTTTGCCGGCATGATTCCTGAGATCGAAGATCGTTTTGAAGGAATCAACAGCCACACGGAAGTGACGGGCTGTCCCGTCTTCAGCGACGCCCTGGCCTGGGTTGACTGTCGCGTCGTGCATGTCTACGACGGCGGCGACCACAGCGTCTTTATCGGCGAAGTGTTGGCGGCAGGCTCCCGCGCCGAGTCCAAGCCACTACTCTATTATTATCGCAACTGGCGCAGCATGGAAGACGGCGCCTTCAAATAGGTGAGCATGGCGAAGAACGCTTGCTGTTCTCACGCCGATTCCTTACACTGGCTTTACATTTCTCCTGTATACTGGCGATCACACTATGTGTGAATCGCCAGTTTGTGTTCCAACGGGTCAGCTTTCAGGTTTGACCAGATAACTCCCTGTCCAATTGAATCCCGCCGGCCGTCTAGCTCTTTACCCACAGAGTTCTGGTAGCACGTTCTTAATGAGGAGATTCGCCATGCTGCTCAAGTACTTCTATGATGACCGTCTCGCACACGCCTCCTACATGGTTGGCTGTCAGGCCACAGGCGAAGCCATCGTCGTGGATCCCGGCCGCAATGTGGAGCAGTATCTGCTCGCGGCCGAAGAAAATGAGTTTGAAATTGTGGCTGCCACCGAGACCCACATCCACGCTGATTTTGTCTCTGGGGCGCGGGAACTGGCCAAGCGCAACGGGGCGAAGCTCTATCTTTCCGACGAGGGCGATGAGAATTGGAAGTATGAAAACCTGGACGGCTATGACGTCCAACTGGTCGTCGACGGCGATAGCTTCATGGTCGGCAACATCCAGGTTGATGTGCTGCACACGCCAGGTCACACGCCCGAGCACATTTCGTTCCTGGTGACGGACACGCCGAACAAAGATAGCGACGGCGAGACGCATCCCATGGGCATTTTTACGGGCGATTTCGTCTTTGTGGGCGACGTTGGCCGTCCGGACTTGTTGGAGGAGGCCGCCGGCATCATTGGGACTGCAGAGCCGGGCGCGCGGACAATGTTCATGTCTCTGCAACGCTTTGCTGAGCTCCCGGACTATGTTCAGGTGTGGCCGGCGCATGGGGCAGGCAGCGCCTGTGGCAAGGCGTTGGGCGCGATCCCCTCCACGACGGTCGGCTATGAAAAGATCTTCAACTGGGCCTTTCAGATCGAAGATGAGGACGAATTCGTGGAGGCGCTCCTCTCCGGTCAGCCTGAGGCGCCCGTCTACTTCGCCATGATGAAGAAAATCAATAAGACCGGCGCGCCGATCCTCGGCCATCTGCCTCGACCGCAGAAGCTCGATCTGCACGACTTGGAAGCGCTGCTGGCCGGGGGCGCCACAATCGTTGATGCCCGCGAAAACGAAATGTTTGCGCTCAACCACATCGGCGGCACGATCAACATTCCCTTTACGAACTCGTTTACCAACTGGACGGGGTGGCTGCTGGGCTATGAAGAGCCGTTCTATCTGATCGTTGACGAAGAGAAGATCGATCAGGTCATGCAGGCGCTGATCTCCATTGGACTGGACAATGCCGCCGGCTTTTTTGACACGGAGACGTTGGCTCAATGGGCCCACGAGGGCAAGCCGCTCCAGAGCTATGAAATCTCCACGCCTGATAAGCTCGCCGAGCAGGTCCTGGGCGGCGCCGTCACGCTGGTGGACGTACGTGGCCAGTCCGAATATGACGAAGGCCGCGTGCCCGGTGCGCATCACTTCCTGCTTGGGCGTCTTCCTCAGACCTTTCAGGGCATCCCCACCGACAAACCCATCGTGCTCATGTGCGAAGCCGGCGGGCGCTCGGCCATTGCCGCCAGCATCCTCCAATCCAAAGGGATTGGCGAAGTTATCAACATGATGGGCGGCTATCGAGAATGGGCGGGCGCCAAGCTACCCGTGGAGAGGAACAGGAGTGAATAGACAATTGACAATGAAGAATTGTTAATTGTCTATTGTCGCGCTGGCCTGTCCATCTGACAGAAGCATCGTTGCCGCTTCGTACGGATTCAGTTCCCGTTTGCGGATTGCTTCAACCTTAGCGTCCAAATTCCTGTGCGGCATGGTCTGGGCGAGTTGGCGGGTGATTTCAGCGCGCAAGATATTCTCTAGCGTATGCGCAATCCGCAACCGTTCACGGACCGCAAGTTGGCCAGAGTCTGCCAGCCAGGCACGATGGGCTTCGATCTGCGCCCGGAGCGCCTCGACGCCGTCGCCGCTGACGGCCACCGTTTTGTAGACTTCCACGGGCCACTCTTCCGCAGCGTTTGCGTCTGTCGCCGATAGCTTTACAAGCGCACCTTGATGATGTGCCGGGGGCGATATTTCAGCACCGATCTCCAGCATGAGAGCCAGCGCACGCGTGGTTCGATCTGCGCCGGGCCGGTCGGCCTTGTTGACGACGAGCAGATCAGCAATCTCGAGAATGCCTGCTTTGATGGCCTGAACCTCATCGCCCAATCCCGGGGCCTCCACCACCAATGTCGTGTGGGCCGTGGCGGCAATCGCCACCTCGGCTTGGCCCACGCCGACGGTCTCCACGATGATGCGCTCAAAGCCGCCGGCATCAAGCAATTGCACCACCTCGTCGGTCGTCTTGGCTAATCCGCCCAGGCTCCCCCGGGTTGCCATGCTGCGGATAAAGACACCGGGGTCGCCGCTGAGCGCGCGCATGCGCACTCGATCGCCCAGCAACGCGCCGCCAGTGAATGGACTGCTGGGATCGATGGCCACGATGCCCACGCTGAGTCCGCCTGCTCGATAGGCCTGGGCCAGCGCCCGCACCAGCGTGGACTTGCCCGTGCCCGGCGCGCCAGTCACGCCAATGATGTGGGCCCGACCCGTGTGGGAAAAGAGCGCGCCAAGCAGAGCGTGCGCGCTTGGCTTTTCGTTCTCGGCCAGAGTGATGGCACGGGCAATGGCCAAGCGTTCGCCTGCCAGCACGCCCGCGATCAGCAAGTCGGAATCATAGCGTTGTCGGCGTGTAGCGCTCACCTAGACGACGTCCCGTTCCGCGACCGCGACGCGAATAAAGTCAGCGATCTCCTGCGTCGACGCGCCTGGCCCAAAGATGCCCTGAACACCGGCTGCATTCAGGCGCGCAGCGTCCACGTCCGGGATGATGCCGCCGACCAGAACGATGACATCGTCTTGCCCTTGGGCACGCAGCAACTCGACGACTTTGGGACAGAGGGTCATATGTGCACCGGAGAGAATGCTCAGCCCGACCACGTCCACGTCTTCTTGCAGCGCGGCCTCTGCAATCATTTGGGGCGTCTGGCGAATGCCGGTGTAGATCACCTCGAAGCCGGCGTCGCGCAGGGTGCGCGCCACGACTTTGGCGCCCCGATCATGACCGTCGAGTCCGGGCTTGGCCACCAACACACGAATCTTGTCGTTGCCCATTGGTATGCTCCTACGGAGGTGGGAGTTGCGGTTAAAGTAAGCATAGCGCAAAAGGTTTGCGATGGGCAAGAAGATCATCAGATTTGATTCTGGTGCATTGGACGATGGCAAGGCCGCTTGACGTAACAGACAATTTGGTCTGTGCCGGGTTCATGAATTCAGGATTGGCCTGACCTTGCCCCCAAATGACCGGGCCGACCCGGACAACACACCTTGTTACGCAAGATCCGCACATTTGGGACGGAAGAAGTCGCATGTTGAGACGTTGTTGATACGATTGCCCGCTATACTGGCAAGCAGAAGAAAGACAGGCAATTGATTCGCAAAAGGAGCGCCACCATGATGACCCTTTATCCGATGCAAGAAACTGCAAACGTCTCGCAGGCCGGACTGCTCTTCGACGAGCCTCAAGATGAGATGCGCACCATTGAGTTCAATCTCGCCACACCATTCTTTTATCTGATCGCCAAATTCATGGAGCTGGTCAAAGCTGAAGTCTAGGCAGAAATAGGGGTGTTCGCACGTTGCGAAGCGCCCCTTCCCTCTCTCGCATTCCACCGCCCTATGCTAAAATCATCACGTACCTGACCATCAAGCCATTTACGTGAGATTGCCATGCTGACGCCCCAAACTGAACGCCAAGCAAAATTCGTCGCCATTGCCCAAGAGTTGGCCCCGCGCTTTGCAGAACGGGCCGCTGTCCACGATCGCGACGGTTCCTTTCCCCACGAAAATTTCGCCGAAATCCGCGCCGCAGGACTTCCAAGCCTGATCATCCCGCAGAGTCGGGGCGGTTGGGGCGCAGGGTTGCTCGACACGGTCATGACCATGGAGGCGCTGGCCCAAGGCGACGGCAGCACTGCCCTCAGCCTGACCATGCACATGCAGACCATGGGCAGCGTCTTCGAAAAAGAGAGTTGGCCCGAAGCGCTTTTGGCCGACATCTGCCGGGAAATCGTGCAGGAGGGGGCGCTGATCAACGCGTGTGCGACCGAGCCGGAACTAGGCAGTCCCAGCCGGGGCGGTAAGCCGAAAACGACGGCTACGCCAGAAGGTGACGACATGTGGCGGATCAGCGGACGCAAGAATTTTGCCAGCATGTCGCCCACCTTGGATTACTACATCATCCCCGCCGCGCTGCAAGATGGCAGCGACGCAGTGGCTCGTTTCGTCGTGCCGAACAGCGATCAAATCGAGATTGTTGAGACGTGGGACGCGTTGGGCATGCGCGCCACCGGCAGCCATGACATCGTTCTCCACGACGTTTTGGTTCCAGCCGCTAATATCATGAGTCGCAGTGGTTCTTCTGCTCCCGACACGGTTCAAAGCGTCAATGCCTGGTTCCTGCTAACGGTGAGCGCAGTCTATTTGGGCGTGGCCGAAGCCGCGCTCCAAAGTGCGGCCGGCTACGCCAATCAGCGTGTGCCCACCGCATTGGGCAGGCCGATTGCTACCCTGGATAGTATCCAACGGCGGCTGGGTCAAGCGGCGCTGGCTATTCACCAGGCTCAGGTTTTGCTCTACAGTGCGGCCAGCCAATGGGACGCGCTGCCCGAGCAGCGTCCGGCGCTCGGCAACGTGGTCATTGCCGCCAAGGTGACCGCGACCAACCACGCCATTGATGCCGTGGATCATTGTCTGCGCGCCGTCGGTGGCGCGGGCATGACCAAGCATCTGCCTCTGGAGCGCTACTATCGTGACGTGCGCGCCGGCCTGCTTCATCCGGTCAATGACGAACAGGCCTTGATCCAATTCGGTCAGGCCGCGTTGGCGCAGGCGACGTGAATCGGCGTACGGCATGACGATGGGCTGCTGAAAAGCCTGCTGCGGCGGATAGTCCGGATCAATTCTATCCGGTCAAAGCCGCGGGCGGCGTTGCTGAAGCTGAACATGGTTGTTGTGTGGAATCGTTGGTTGCACGCGGCCGGTTCTCTACGCTAGAATCTTGACAAGACCCTGTCCTGCGGCCTGCTCCGTGTGGCGAAGCTGATTGTTGTGTCCTTGTCACATCACTTTCATATCACCAAGAGGTAGCGATGAATCCCCCGACTCCCGCGACCGACTCTGCCAACTCTGCTGAAGGCGCCCGACAGACGGGCGTCCCCCAAACTGCCTTTCACCTCTTTTCTTTTCTGATCGGTTTGTTGACGGCCCTCATCCTCGTGGGCGGCACTGTGCTGCTCTTCCGACGGCCGGATCCGCCACCGATCGCGATTCAGCCGCCGCCCACCCCGGCGCCCACGGCTACGCCCCAGCCCAGCCCCACGCCCGCCCCGATTACTGTCTTCGTGAGTGGCGCCGTAGCGCGCCCCGGTCTGTACGAGTTGGTCGCGACCGCGCGCGTAGGCGATGCGCTGGCATTAGCCGGCGGGTTGAGCGCTGAAGCCGAAACCGCGCTCATCAATCAAGCTGAAAGGCTGTGGGACGGCGCGCAGATTCACGTGCCGGGACGCGACGAGGCGGCAAGCGCTCCCAGCGCAGCCGTGGCCAACGCGCCGCCGGCAGGGATATCGGGCGCAGCGCCATCCGCAAGCCGCGCCACAGGCGTCGATCTGGGCCTGACGCTCATCGACATCAACCTGGCCCCGCTGGCCGAGTTGGAAACGCTGCCCGGCATTGGCCCCAGCAAAGCAGCCGCCATTCTTGCCAATCGTCCCTACGTTAGCATTGACGATCTGACCCGGGTGCCCGGCATCGGCGAGAAGACGGTTGAGCAGCTGCGCGCCTATATTACCGTCCAGTAGGCCGCGTCACGCGGCTGCTATGGCGTGCGGAACTGAGTGGGCCAGACCGGCTGATCGGCCGTGATCGCCAAGGAGAGTCCAGCGTTACTCTGTGCGATGCACCAGTACGCGTATGTCGCGGCCTGGAATGTGCAGGTGGGTCAGCAAGCCGTTGTCGGCCGTGACCTCATCGCCTTGCCACGCGTCGGTGAAGCGGGCCGCCGCCGTCAGTGGGTCGTGGAGGGAGAGGTCGACGTGCGTCTCGTTTTGGTTGGCGTTGAAGATCACTACCGCGCTCTCTGTTTTTCCGTCTCGCTCGAGCCGCCGACGAAAAGCGTAGATATCGTCGTCGGCATAGAGCGCTTCAAAGCTTCCGGTGCGCAGCGCTGGGTAGGTATGGCGCAGAGCCGTGGCTCGGCGGTAAAACGCCAGCAAATCCTGGTTCCATGACGCCTCGTCGTGCCAGGGGAAGGCGCCCCGACTGTCCGGCTCGTGGCCGCCGGTCATACCAATTTCGTCGCCATAATAGATGCAGGGCGCGCCGGGCATGGTCATCTGAAAAAGGGTTGCGAGACGCAGGGCCGACTCATCACCGCCGACCATCCACAGCGTGCGTGCTGTGTCATGACTGTCAAGCAGATTGAGTTGGGCCTGGGTGACCTCCCAGTCGTTAACGCCGAGCATGTGGGTGATCGCGCCGGCGAACTGACGCACATCCAATGGCTGCAGACCAAAGCCGCCCGGTTCGTATTCCATGGCAAGCGACTGACGACCAAAGAAGCCGAGCGTTGCACGCTGAAAGACGTAATTCATCACGGCGTCGAAGCGGTCGCCTTGGAGCCAGTCGACTGCCTCGTGCCAGATTTCGCCCACAATATAAGCATCGGGATTGGCACCCTTGACCAGGCTGCGGAATTTCTGCCAGAACGGAATGTCGTCAATCTCTTCCGGTACATCGAGACGCCAACCATCTGCCCCAAACTCAATCCAGTAGCGTGCAGCCTCGTGCAGATGATCGCGCACGCCCGGGTTGTTGATGTTGAACTTCGGCAGCGCCGGGATATCCCACCACGCGGCGTAGTTGTGGGGCTCGGTTGCGCTGTGGGTATAGGGTCGTAAAGGCCAGTCATGGACGATGAACCAGTCAATGTAGGGGGAATCGCCGCCATTTTCCAGGATGTGATGGAAGGCCCAAAATCCCCGGCTGGCGTGGTTAAACACACCGTCCAGGACAACGTACATGCCTCGAGCGTGGGCCGCGTCCAGCAGCGTACGTAGCCCTTCCTCACCACCCAGCAACGGATCAATCTCAAAGTAGTCGAACGTGTGATAGCGATGATTTGAAGCCGACGTGAAGATCGGATTCAGATAGAGGGCCGTGACGCCCAATTCCTGTAAATAGTCCAGCTTTTCAGCAATACCATAAAGATCGCCGCCTTGGAAGCCCTGTTCCGCCGGCGGCGAGCCCCAGGGTTTGAAGCGGATCCCGCGCGGATGTTGAACACGCTCGCTGCGTGCAAAACGATCTGGAAAAATCTGATAGAAAATTGCGTTCTTTACCCAATCTGGCGTTTGAATGCTCATGAAAGATCACTCACTATGGCGTTTGTCGAGATTTGGAGATTTGGATCGTGCGCATCCTATGCACTGCAGAAAGATTCTTGCATAGCGGCCAAACCGTGTCAATCCATCAATTTGCAGGTTAGCAGGCAACACGGCGAACAGGTAAAATGGTGGGAGCAACGTTTGACACTATTCCGTGGCAATGATTTCGTGCCACCGCGTGTAGCGAGTAACCTCAATGCATTTGTGGTCATCTGAAATCCGGCCGGAAATCTTCCGGAATGCTGAACCCATAAGGAGCCATCGATGGCAGATCCCAGAGCAGCGAAGTTAGCCGACGTTCTTGTCAATTACTCCGTAGCCGTCCAGCCTGGTGATTGGGTGTTGATTACCGGCCATATTGGGGCGATGGCTGTCGTCGAAGAGGTTGTGCGTGCAGTGGCCGAAGCCGGCGGCAACCCAACCGTCAATCTGCGTGCGGACGGACTGGACGCGGCTTGGGTGCGCAGCGCCAGCGAGGAGCAGCTGGCCTGGTCATCACCGTTGGATGAGCTCATGGCCGAAAAATTGGATGTACGGATCGCTTTGATCGCGCCCGAGAACACTCGCTCGCTCACTGGTGTAGACCCGGCGCGCCAGCAGATCTTTGAGCGCAGCCGGCGCAAGTATCAGGCGACCTACATGAAGCGCACGGCGGAGGGTACACACCGCTGGGTGGGGGCCAATGTTCCCTGCTTGGCGCTGGCTCAAGAGGCCGACATGAGTCTGCGTGAATACGAGGACTTTGTCTACGGCGCCACCTATGCCGATCAGGACGATCCTGTTCAGTGCTGGAACGATCTGCATGATGTCCAGCAGCGCTACATCGACTGGCTGGCCGGCAAGGACAAATTTGCCGTACGCGGCCCCAATGTGGATCTGACGCTCTCTCTGGGCGGACGCACCTGGATCAACAGCGACGGCAAGCGCAATATGCCCAGCGGTGAGATCTTTACCGGCCCGGTAGAGAACTCAGTCAACGGCTGGGTGCGCTTCTCGTATCCGGCTCTGCGCGGCGGGCGCGAAGTCTCCGGCGTCGAGCTGGAGTTCACGGACGGACGTATCGTCAAGGCTTCGGCGGACAAGAATGAGGATTTTCTGATCGGCCAGCTTGATACGGATGAGGGCGCGCGCTATTTAGGCGAATTCGCCATCGGCACCAACTATCAGATCCAGCGCTTCACCAAGAGCATTTTGTATGACGAGAAGATCGGCGGCACGATGCACATGGCTGCCGGGGCCGGCTATCCTGAAACGGGCAGCGAAAATCATTCCGGCATTCATTGGGACTTCATCTGCGACATGCGCGATGAGAGTGAAATAAGCGCCGATGGCGAGGTCTTCTATCGCAACGGTCAGTTTTTAATCTGAGCGGCAATCAATCAGGAAAGAGGCGCAACCATGAAAGTGCAAGATATTATGACCAGTCCGGCCATCACGGTCACGGCAGATGCGTCGGTGCAGGATGTGACGCGAATCATGCGCGAGAAGAAGATCAGCGGCGTGCCGGTAGTGGACAGTCAGGGACACCTCACGGGGATCGTGACCGAGCTGGATCTCATTTCACGCAGTGCGCCGGTCCATGAACCAACCTATTTTACCTTTCTCTCCGGCTTCATCCCCCTCAAGCCCGGTGAGTACCGGGAATATCGGGAACGCTTGCAGCAGGCGCTCGCCACCAATGCCGGTGAACTGGCTGGTGTCGATGATCTGGAGGCCGCACAGGTTACGCCCGATCTCCCCATCAGCGCGGCCATGGAGCGGATGCTCGATCCGGAAATCACCATGTTGGCCGTGGTTGAGAATGACCGGGTGATCGGAGTCGTCACCCGGACGGACATGATCAGCGTGATCGAACAGCTGGAATTGGAACTGATTGATCGGGATGAGGAGTAGGGGCTAGGCAAAGAGGATGTCGCCGTCCTCATCCTGATTGGGCGTGCGGTCGAGGAAGAGTGCACCGTCGCGGGCATTGTCTGCGGCCCGCTCGTCCGCAAACCAGTCCGCCCACTCTTGGGGCGCATCAATGCTCTCGCCACCGTGGGTCGTAAGGCGCTGACGCACGCGCAGCAAGACCGGGGTGTTGATGCTGGCGCCGCTCACGATGACCTGCCCCTTGCTCAAGCTGGGCAACTCGCGCAGGAGGTCACGCCCCACGCTTTCCACCGACTCGGCAATGCGATTTTGGTCAATCGGATTGGTGATGCGCATGATGCACTGGGTCATACACTGCGAGAGCACGTCGCCATCCAGCTTGCCGGGTCGCTGTGTGATGAGCCCCACGCTCACGCCAAACTTGCGCCCTTCGCTTAGAATCGTCTTGAGCACGTCCGAACTGACGGCGTCGGCGTTGGCCGGCGCATAGTTGTGGGCCTCCTCCATCAGGCAGAAGACCGGGAAGGGCACATAGCCCTTGTCTCCCGCGCTGACTTTGCCCTTTTCGGTGTCAATACGAGCCTGATAGATTCGCCGCAGCATCGTCGCCGCAATTACCTGCTGTTCGCGTTGATCCACCTCACTAAGCTGAATCACCGTTACCTGTCCGGGCTGGAAGAGTTCGGACAGCTCCAGATTTTCAAAGTCGTTGAAGATGCGACTGTTGCGCAGCGCGCTGTTGACGCGCCAGAGCAACGCGCCCGTGGTTGGATCCTCTTCTGTGACACCGGTCTCAGGATCCTGCTTCCCTTCTCCGGTTTCACGGATGGCTTGCAGCAGTTGCTCAAGCGTATATTGTCCGCCCTTGCTGCGTTTTGCGTAATTGAACGCACCGGTCAACTGGTAGTGCATCTTTTCCGAGAGATTGGGCAGCAGATAACGCAGATCGGCCAGCGTCAGGCTGTCGATGCGGACGCGAATCATGTCGGGACGGAAGATGCGTACTTTGGGCTTGTAGTTGCCTTCTGCAAAGACGGCGAGGTTTTGGGCCTCCTGCAACGTGTTGTATTCGCCGTGGGGATCGATGATGACCGTCGCAGCCCGGTTGTAGGGCATCATCAACTCCTCAAGCAGCACGCCGGCCAGGTAGCTCTTGCCGCTGCCGGTCGAGGCGATAATCGCCAGGTGCGTGGAGGTGAAGCCGCGCACGTCCAGCGCAATCGGTACGGCCTCTGCTTCGCGACTGAGCAGGCTGCCCAGATGCGCGCTGCCCAGCTCGCCTTTGCTCGTCTTGCTCAGTACGCCCGTCAAAAATTCGTCATCGGCAATGTAGACTGCGGCGCCGCCGGCAGGCGGCACGCGCGGATTGATGAAATCGCCAAAGGTCTTGCTGTGATAGCCAAGGACGGCAACCGTCATCTCAAAGAGTTCATCATCGCCGCTGTCAAAGCCGAGAAGTGATGCCACCTCGCTGGGCGGCACGTTGGGGTCGGCCATGAAGCCGTCGGGATAGAGCTTGACCGCCCGTCGTGCGGTGATGCGACCGAGGATGGGGCGGCGCGCGCCATCGACATCTGCCTCATAATAGACAAACTCGCCATGCTTGACCCGCCGCTCAGGATCAGGGGCAATGATCGTAAATTCGTTGGGGGTTTCGCCCGGCCCTTTGACCGTGCCGATGCAAAGCTGGTTCATGCTCACTCCTAACCGGCCGGCTGGACGATGCTGCGCCAGGCCATGCTGTTGCGCAACACCCGCAAGCGCGCTCGATCAGCAGGGAAAAGGCCTTCCAGCAGGTCCAATATGGTGAGGAGAAGCGGCGCGATCAGCGGGTCACCCTGGCGAAGGAGTAAGGGCGCGTAGTGGAGTGCCGGGCGGCCATCCGGCGCGCTGTGAAAGGCGCGTACGCCGGTCTCATTCAGGCGCTGTACGGGGCCGTTGATGGCGGCAGCCGGCGCGGGCACGCCCTGCTGCGGTTGGCCCTGCGCGTCGATCCAGCCAATGGCCAGGATGCCGATCAGCGTTGCGGTCTCGGCGAGATAATCCGGCGAAAAGACCTCCAAATCCTGTCGTGGGCTCAGCCGCGGGCCCAGGCTGCCAAAATCTGGATTCATGAGCAGCGTGTTATAAACCACGCCAATGATGCGCCCTTCGTCGACGTCTTCGCGGTCGATTCCCACAAAGGATCCAAAGGCATAGTCCGCGGCAAGGGGGACAGGATCGAACTCACCCTGCCCATAGACCTGGCAGATATAGTCGATGTGACTGTTTGATTTAACGATTTTACCGATGGCTGAATTCATAGCTTCAGTAAACCAGAACTTTTGTGCGAATGCAAGCGGCGGAAGAATCAGGGGCGCATTACCGGGCGTTCATGCTGAGACGGTTTTTGCGTAGCGCTGGAGAGCTGCAGACACTTTTTCCGGCACTTCGCGCGCACGCGGCTTGAGGAAGGCCGCAATGCGGTCACCCGTGATGCCTTCGGCGGCTGCGCGCTGCAGGCTGCGCTGGTTGATCTGGTAGACATAGCGGGGATAGCTGGCCTGCCAGTTGGCAAAGCGCTCGACTCGGAAGCGCTCGGCCAGCGATGCGTCGAGCCCCATCGCCACGGTAAAATCTTCACCCACGTTAATAGGACCCCGGTGCGCTTCGTGGGGTTGGGGCACTTCGATTCCCAGCCAGCGCGCGCCCCACTGGCTCAGTGAAATCTGAAAATCGTCACCCGCCGACGGTTCGGCCAGATCGAGCGCGCCAAGCCAGTGCAAGGGGCCGCGGAAGAGAAAGCGCAGAAGTGCACCTTCCACAGCATTCCACTGCTCGAAACCTTTGAGGAATTCCTGCGTAGTGGTATCACGGATGTACCAGGTATCGTAATTGCCGGTGGGGCGCTGGAAATCCGGCTCTGTGTTGCGAATTGCTTCGATTACGTCGGACTGACTGTACCAGACGCCAGGTTGCAGCGTGCTCAGCAGTCGCAGCAGCGCGTTACGAGTCTGTAACGGATCATTGAACGCACTGCCGGTTTCGGCGCATTCCAGTTCCGGGACACGGCAGAGATCGTTCCATTCGGCTGATTCTCGCCATGTGTCCCAAAGTGTGCGCCGCTGCTCGGCCCGGGTTTGCTCAAGGAACTGATAGACGCGGTTGCCGGTGAGGTGGATCAGGCCGTCATCGCCACGCCGCAGCCAGCCCAGCCGGTTGGCCAGGTGCAAAATGAGGGCCAGGCGCGTGTTGAGGTCGTTATCCTCTGCGTCAAAGGGAATTTGCAGACGAGTGACGAGCCGTTCGATGTCTTCAGCGGCTGGTCCGTCACCGTCGATGTGCAGTCCTTCCGTGTGGATGTAGCCGAGCAGTGTGCCGATATCGGCCAGCAAGCTGTCGTCGGCCAGCATGGTACGGCTCTTGGGCGGCGGCGGCGTCATCAGTACGGGCAGACCTTCGCCCTCATCGCCGCTGTGGGGATGGGGCAACCAGGGAATGATGTCCTCGGGGAGATAGACGATGGTATGCGCCTGCTGGCCGGCGCCCTTGAAGCCGCGACCGATAAGGCCATAGTAGTAGAGGACTTCGGCCACGCTTTCGGGCACAAACCAGGGCTGCTCACGTTCCAGACGTGCCGGCCCCATCTGCCGCACGCTGCCGTAGAGGCGGCTAAACTGGGCTTCGACCATTTCGCCGCCCTCTTTGAGCAGCGTTTCGACTGCTTCCTGCCCCTGGGGATAGGTGTCAATGACGTCCTGGTAGGCGATTTGGACTGAGGTCGGATCGGTGATCTGAGCGGCCAGCAACTCGATGGCTGCGGTCCTCGAATCGATTGAATCCAAAAATGCGCCGCGTAGTTCGGCCAGTACGCGCAGCAAGATATCTGGATAATCGGCTACCATCTGAATGGTTGTCGGCATAACTGAAATGTGCCTTACGGATTGCTATACTACTTCCCTGGAACGATAGAATACACCAAAAGCATTATTGTCACAGGGTTTAAACTTCGTTATACTGTCTGCGTACTCACAAGGAGACGATGATTTCAATGAGTTCTACATTTCGCGGGACCAGTATGGGTCTCAATCTAATTCAGGATATGGCGACGGCTTGGCGCTTGTTATGGGATCCGCGGGTCCCTGGGTTGCTCAAGGTAGGCTTGCCTTTGATGGCAATGATCTACTGGATCTCGCCGATTGACCTGCTGCCGGGTCTGCCCTTCGATGACATCGCGCTGTTGATCGTGGCGCTCAAGATGTTTGTCAACATGGCGCCCCAGGATGCCAGGGGCAACGCCGCCGGTCATGCCGAGGCCGACTATTCTCACCGCCAAGATGAGGGCGACGTGGTCGATACTACCTGGCAGGTACTCGACGACTAGCTCCACCCGGTACCTTCCCGTGTATGAGCCATCAAGAAGGCCCGACAACAACCGAACAAACGACCTTTCCGTTTAGCAAAGCTGCGACTGAACTCCAGACCGAGCCCCACCTGCTCTGGCGCTGGAGTCAGCGCTTTGCGCTTTTTCTCGGGCCTGAAGTGGCGGGTGATCATCCCCACTACAGTCAGACTGATTTAGAGACGCTGCGTACGGTTCTGGTCATGCAGGACGAAGGCTTTAGCGATCCGCAGATCGCACAGCGTCTCGCGCTGCGCCAAGCGGAGCTGGAGCGGCCCGCGCCGGCCGACTCAGTTGCGGCTGATGCTGTCGTCGATGCAGACTTGCCCGATGCCGGCGCCATCGCCCAGGCTGCCAACGGCGCCTATGTGACTGCAGCGGCAGGCGAACAGGAGACGATGCCGCGAGCCTTGCGCGATGTCTTCAGCGCGCTGGCGGATGGACAGCAAGCCGTACTCAATAACCAAGCGTCCATGCGCGAAATTATCGGTGTCGTCGTTCAAGACAATTTTAATCTCAAGGATGAAAATCGCAAACTGCGCGAACGAATGCTCGAGATGGAGCGGACGCAGGCCGAATATCAGCGCCGGGAAGAGACGCGCAAGGAACGCTTGGAGAGCCGCCTGCGTGCGCTCGAAGGCACAGTCGGCGGACTTCAGCAGCAGATCGCACAGATTGTGCAGGTGCTGCGCAAGCGGCGACGCGGCTGGTTCTGGTAAGAGATGGAACGCAGTCTGAGCGGATAAAGCGAGTGCTACCGGATCAGAAGTAGGACTGATCCGCAACGATCCGTCTATGTCGCTCAAGCCACGACTTATGCTCTTTTGCTTGAAAAGGTCTCGACGATGAGTGGTTCACCAACGAGATCGTACTCCATCGCTCCGTTGATGTGTACCTGGAACATTTCGCCCGCTGACACACCACTTATTCCCGGCACAAGCACCAATCCATCCACTTCGGGGGCGTCGCGATAGCTGCGGCCCAATAAGAGCGGCTGGCCGCTGCCTTCGACTTCACCTTCACCCTCTACAAGAATGTCCAACAACTTGCCAACTTGGGCCTGATTTTTGCGCAGGCTGATGGGCTGCTGCACTTCCATCAAGCGTGCATACCGTTCATCTTGGACCTCGGGCGCGACATGGTCGGGCAGTTCGGCTGCGGGCGTACCCGGCTCCGGGCTAAAGGTGAAGGCGCCCACTTTGTCGAATTCGATAGCCTGAACGAAATCGAGCAATCCCTGGAACTCTTCCTCCGTCTCGCCCGGATAGCCAACAATGAACGTGCTGCGCAAGGCGATGTCGGGCATGGCTGCGCGCAGTTTCTCCATGTGATCGTAGACCATCTCCAGGCGGCTGGGACGCCGCATGCGCCGTAACGTACGCGGATCGCCATGCTGGAGCGGCATGTCGAGATAGGGCACGATCTTTTCCTGCTGGGCCATGACCTCGATAAGCGCTGCGCTCACATGGCCGGGATAGGCGTACATGAGGCGCACCCAGCGCAAGTCATCGCTCGTGCGATTGCAGAGCGCGGAGAGCAGGCGCGGCAGGCTGTTGGGCTCGCCCCAATCCCGGCCATAGTCGGTGCTATCCTGGGCGACGACGACAAGCTCTTTGGCGCCGGCCGCGACCAGCGCGTTGGCCTCATCGACGACCGCATCGAGCGGGCGGCTGCGCAATTTGCCCTTGAAACTCGGAATGGTGCAAAAAGCACAGGGGGCGTTGCAGCCGTCGGAAATTTTTAAATAGGCGCTACCTCCTGCCACCGGCGGACGGGGAAAAGCGGCGTCAAAGGCGCTGTCCGGATCCCCGAGCAGGCTGTAGCGCTGGAGCGGACGCCGGCTTTCGTCGCCGCGGATCTGCTCGACGAGCTTCAGCACGTCCATCCAACGACGTGTGCCCAGAAGTCCGTCGACGGTCGGTACGCGCTGGAGTACCTCTTCGCCGTTTCGCTGCGCAAGGCAGCCCGCGGCCACCAGCACCTGGCCGGCGCGCTTGGCTCTTCCCAACTCCCTGAGTACCTCGATCGACTCTTCCTTGGCGGCTTCCAGAAAACCGCAGGTGTTGACAATGAGAACGTCTGCATCTTCCGGCGCGATCGTAGCCGCATAGTCGGCATCGCGTAGCAGCATTTCAATGCCGTCGCTGTCGACCTGGTTTTTGGGACATCCCATAGTGATGAGATGATATTTCAAAATAGACTCCTTGGTTTCGTCTCTAAATTCGCGTCGCGGCGCCACGCTTCGAGGGCTGCCGTCATCTCTGCATGACGCTGTGTGGCGAGCGCTTGGGCGGGCTTCGTACTCATGCTGGCCACGGTCTCGCTCAGCACTGTGGCGGTAAACGTTTCGGCCTGCTGCAGCCGTTCCGCCAGCAACCGCCCCTGCTGGCGCGGCGTCATCAAGCTACAGGCCAGGGCCTGAACGCCGATCTTGGTCAGCTTGTCGGCATCCCACAAGACGGCAGCGTCCAGTGGTTCCAGGGGCGCTTTCTCCGCGCGCGTTAACCCTTCGTGGCGACTAATGGCCGTGCAGACAGCTTCAATCTTCTGCTCTGGGAAGTCGGTTTTACCTAAAATTTCCCGCGCCGCGGCTGCACCGGCGATTGCATGGTTGTCTTCCACCTTGCGCACGTCGTGTAGCCAGGCCGCGGCTTCAGCAATCTCCGCGTCGGCGTCGGTGACTTGGGCCAGCCAGCAGGCCGTCTCCACAACTTGCTGGACATGCTCCCAGCGATAATTGAAGGGGATCTCTTCATTTTCCTCCAAGTCCCATTCTCGGCGTGCTTCCACTTCAGCCGCCCGCTCGGCGACGGTGCGGCACTGTGTGCGCCAGGGCAATTGCGCAGGCATGGCGATTTCCTGTTCCTGTTTACTGGTCTCTGTCATGTCATCTTCACGGGGTGGCTGCAGGTGAATCGCCATTTCATTTTGTTCCGTTAAGAATTGGCCGTCGTGTCGGGGTCAAGACGAGCCAATGTATCCGTCGCAAGCGCCTGGGCATTGGGGCCGTACAGTTTCGCCTTTAGGCCGGAGCGGGAAGCGCCGGTTCCAGGTCGAGAATGCGGTAAGGATAGACGTTATAGATGTCCGTCTCCAGGTACTTGGTGTGGGTAATTTCATCATGACGATAGAGATGGATATGTCCATGCAGCATATAGCGCGGCCGGAACATCTGCATGAACTTCAGAAAGCTCTTGAAGCCCTGATGCGGTCGATCCGGCTTGTCATGAATGCCGTACGGCGGCGAGTGAGCGATGAGTACGTCTAGATAGCGTCCATAGCGCAGACGGTTGTAGACAAGTCCCGGGATCAAGCGCGAAATATTCCCCCACATCTCGCTTTCCGAATATTGAAAGCGGGGCGCGTTGTTGTAGCGGATAGATCCTTCAAGCCCGGCCAAGAGCAGGGGGCCTTCTTTCATGGTCTGACTATGAAGATTTGCCGCACCCATTGGCTCAGTCTTGCTCATCCAAGCGCCATTTTTGCCGCTCTGATATTCTACCTCGCGACCATGATTGCCAAACACGAAATAGGTCGGCTTGTTCAGCATACTGATGATGTATTCGAGATAGTAAAAGGGAATGTCACCGCAACTCAAAATGAGGTCGACATCGCCGACGCGCTTCTTGATTGCCGCACTATATAGAACTGGCTCGACTTTGTCACTGATTACCAGGGAACGCATGGGCCGGCATTGTAGCATTGCGCGTGCGTCGGGTCAAAGATTTCCCGAGCCAAACGGGGATTTCAAATTGCCGCGCCTAGCCAGGGCGGCTATACTGACGGGCATGGATGAAGAACGATTGGTCGCACAGGCAAAAACCGGAGATTCCGCGGCCCTGGCCCAACTGGTGGAAGAACACAAAGATACCGTCTATGGCGTTGCGCTGCGGATGTGCGGCAATCCCCATGATGCGGAAGAGACGCTCCAGGAGACATTTCTCAGCGCGATTCAGGCGCTGCCTCGCTTTGAAGGGCGGTCCAAGCTGTCGACCTGGCTCTATCGCATTGCCTCCAACGAATGTCTCATGCGCCGGCGCCGCGCCGCGCGCACGCCGCTGGAAATGTCGGTCGACACTGAGGACGATCCGGCCGAGGCGCTGCCCAAGTATTTCATTGACTGGACCTATCAGCCCGATGATTTGCTCCTGGACGCTGAATTGCAGGAGGTAATGGAGGAGGCTATTCAAACCCTTTCCCCCGCCTTGCGCATTGTCTTTGTCTGGCGTGATCTGGAAGGACTCTCCACGGCGGAGACGGCTGAAGTGCTTGGCATCTCCGAAAGCGCGGTAAAGGTTCGTCTTCACCGCGCGCGCCTGCAGCTTCGTGAAGCGCTTTCGGCCTACTTCGCCGACCGCAGCAACGAGGCCTCCGTCATGCCGGCAGCAGGGAGCGACTTGCGGTGAGCCATAATTATCAGCCACAGGAGACGGACGACTGCCGGGCGCGTCTGGCCTTGCTCTCGGAATATGTAGAAGGTCTCCTCGACGCCGACGCCTGCGCCCAGCTTGAAGCCCACCTGGCCGATTGTCCAGACTGTCGCATCGTTGTCAACAGTCTGAATAACACGGTTGAACTCTATCACTGTGTCCCCGAGGCCCGCCTCTCCGCTGATGCCGATAAGCGGCTCTTCCGCGCACTGCGGCTGACGCCACCTGCTGATTCTGCATAGTCCATCACGTTGCCAGCGCCCGTTGCCAAAACCCATCTGTCTGCTCACGACCAGCGTCGTGAACATCTTGTTTTCTAGCCATTCTTTGCTGCTCTCCATCTAATCCTGTTCCGATTCCTCTCTAAAAACTTGTGCTGCAAACTTGTGCTGCAGATCCCATGTAACCAATCTCTGATCGGTGCATCTAACTTTCTGCTGGTACAAACACTTGTTGCTGCCGGTGTATCACCGTCATCGTGAAGAGGGTGCAGACGCCCACTTTGATCGTTAGATCTTGTCGAGTCTGCGCCATGACTAAAAAATAGGAGAATCAGAAATGGCTTTGTTGAATGAAGAAATCCGCGGTCAGCTACGCGAAGAATTCGCCGGCCTGAGCGACGGCGTCAAGCTGGTGTTGTTTACCCAGGAAGATGACTGTCAGTATTGTGCGGAGACCCAACAGCTTACCGAAGAGCTGGCTGAACTGTCCGACAAGATTACGTTGGAGATCCACGATTTTGCAACTGATGCTGAACTGGTTGCAGCCTATGACGTCGACAAGGCGCCTGCATTGGCCATCGTCAAGGATGGCGAGGAGCCGCTTGACTATGGTATTCGCTTCTATGGTATCCCGTCGGGCTATGAATTTAGCACGCTGATCCAGGACGTCGCCATGGTGTCGGCCGGCGACTCAGGCTTGAGCAACGACACGAAGCGCTATCTGGCCGAACTGGAGACGCCGCTGCATCTGCAGGTTTTTGTGACGCCGACCTGTCCCTACTGCTCCCAGGCCGTGCGTCTGGCCCATATGATGGCGATGGAGAGCAAGCTGGTGGTGGGTGATATGGTCGAGGCCATCGAATTTCCTGAACTTTCCAATAAGTACAACGTCATGGGCGTCCCCCGCACCGTGATCAATGATGGCGTCTTCTTGGAAGGCGCTGCGCCTGAAGCCATGCTGATGGACAAGGTGCGCGAAGCGGTTATGGAGCGTGAAGGCTAACTGTGATGGGTGAAACGTGATGCGTGAAGGCGGCCGCAACTCTCTGGCTTACCGCGTCTCGCATGTCATGCTTTCCGCTCAGTTTTCAACGAACAGGTGAAGATACCATGGAGTTTTCCCTAAACATGGGGCCGGCTGCAGGCGCTGCGCAGCAGCCCTATGATGTGATCATTATCGGCGGCGGACCGGCGGGCGCTTCCGCCGCCATCTACACGGCGCGGGCCGATCTGCGCACGCTCGTCATCGACAAGGGGCTCACCGCGGGCGCCCTGGGCATCACGGCCAAGATCAGCAACTATCCCGGCGTGCCGGGACCGGTGAGCGGGGCCGATCTGACCAAGACTATCCGCGAACAGGCCGAGTCGTTTGGGGCAGAATTCGTCACGGATAAGGTCGTGGACGCCTATCTTGACGGCGAGATCAAGACCATCGTCGGTGGCACCGGCGCGTACGAGGGCAAGTCCGTTGTCCTCGCTACCGGTTCCATGGGGCGCACGCGGGTCGTTCCCGGCGAAGAAGAATATCTTGGGCGGGGCGTGAGCTACTGCGCCACCTGTGACGGCGCGTTTTTCCGCGATCAGCCCGTGGCTGTGGTGGGCAACAACGACGAAGCGCTGGAGGAGGCCCTCTTTCTGACAAAGTTCGCCAACCAGGTCAATCTGGTTGTGCCAACGCCTGACTTCAAAGCCAGCCCGGACCTGGTGGCCGAGATCGAGACCAGTCCAGTAGTGACGCTCTACCCGGGCACGCGACTCAAGGAGGTGGTGGGCAATGGTGTCGTCGAGGGGGTACGCATTCACCCCCGTGACGGTGAAGAGGCCGTTTTACCGGTCAAGGGCGCGTTTATCTATCTGCAGGGTGCGCAGCCGATTACCGACTACCTGGGCAATGCGGTTGAGAAAACGGCTGAAGGCTGTCTGGCCGTGGACAAGGATTTGCAGACCAGTATCCCCGGCGTCTTTGCCGTGGGCGACTTACTCTGTACCCACATCAAGCAGGCCGTAATCGCCGCGGCTGATGGCGTCGTCGCCGCGCTAGGTGTGGAAAAGTATGTGAACGGCCGCGAAAAGATCCGCCAGGATTGGCGTTAGGCGCTTGCCGATGGCTGGCGTGACGGGCGCTGGCTTACCAGAATCTTGTCGAGCAAATTGACTTGAGCCAGCGTCTGTCTCGCCAATCAGTTGAATTGTTACACAAACAGACAACCGCCTGCCGAAATCTCGGCAGGCGGTTGTCTTTGGAAAGGAGGAGGCTCTGGTAATTGGCTTTGTCAGTCGGGTTCGTTTACTCGAAGGGCAACCCGGCCCCTGTCCAGTCGCGCATGCCGCCAGCCAGGTTGACGACGTTTTCGTACCCCAAGTTCAGCAATTGTTCGGCCGCAGTCATGCTGCGGTTGCCCGACCGGCAGATGCAAATGATTGGCATGTCAGTCGGCATCTCTTGCGCGCGCTGCAGCAGCATGGGCAGCGGCAGCAGGTGGGAACCGGCGATATGACCATCGTAGGCATACTCCTGCGCGGAGCGAACGTCCAACAAAAAGAGCTTCTCGCCTTCATCGAGACGCGCCTGCAATCCGCGTGGATCAATCTGCTTGATGCCATTTCTGTCAGGAAGGCCCATCTTGGTTCCTATCGATTGATTCACTGCCGATTGCCCAAAAAGCGAACGCAACATGTTGTGCTCCTGGCCGCCTGCACCTTCACCGGTGCGCATGTCCAATCTTCATATTTGGTGTTTATATCCATTACTCTCCTTCTATTGTAAAACCTGACCGTGAACTGCCTGTAAGCCAAATATATTGGTTTGGTAAGGATTTCCGATTGCCGAATGGCGATTTGAAACTGAGATCGCGCCGCGTCTACCTGCCCAATCTGGAGAATCAGTGTTCGACACTCAATTATCTGCGCTGAGGCGCCAGTCATGATCAAAGAGCTCGGTCAGGCGTGTATGGATTGGCGTCATGTCAGTCAGCAGCACGATTTCTCGATTGAGCTTGTGTGAGGCTTCGCTGCCGTTGAGACTGCCGACCGCGGACCATGTCGCATTGTCCAGCCGCGCAAGCACCATTTTAGCATGAATGCCGCCGCCTGTCGGATTGCCGAGACGTGCTGCGATATCTATTCCTTCGGCTGTGGCGACAGCAGCAATATAGTCGGCGGTGGCTCGGTTGCTGCGCAAGGTGGCGCCGTCATCAAAGAAGCTATCGAGCAGAATGCGCACCCGCGCGCCCCGGCGCGCAGCATCGATCATGGCCTGGAGGCGCGGGTTGGGATCGGCGATTGGATTGCTGTCACTGTCGCCCCAGTACTTGTGCTCATAGAGCTGCTGGACCAAGATCTCATCCCCCGCCCCGGCCTGGGCGAGGAGCGCCAGCAGTCCGGCGTCGGGACGCAAGGCGTTCTCCGGCGCGCTGACGACGATGAAGTGAGCCCCGCCGAAGTAGCTCGTTGCGGTCTGGAAGGCTGCATCTGCTGTCGGGTAGCTGGGCGCCTCGGGCAGTACGAAATCGGAGGGCGGCCCGCCATAGCGCGCGTGACCGGGCTCAAAAGGGTGAAGATCAGCGAAGAATTGGGGCGCCCAATCCTCCTCAAAGATGCGCGTCAACTCCGTCACGACCGGCGGGGCATCCGTCATCAGGTAGATGCCGCGTCGGCCGCCGTTTTGGTACTGTACGGGCATGGAATCGCGATTGAAGTTGTCCGTCCCGATCAGCGCGACGCGTTCGTCAATCAATCCATATTTCGCATGGGCATAGCTGTAGCGGGGACGGAGGCCAGTCGGCGTATCCGCCTGCGGCGCGAGATAGCGCACATCCGCACCTGCAGCAGCGAGGCGGGCCACACACCACTTCTGCAGATCGGAGATGCCGCCGGGCGGGCTGCCTTCCAGCAGCAGCCGCAGCGCCACGCCCCGTTCCGCGGCGGCAACGAGCACGTCGGTCAGCTCCGGATGCTCGAGCGTGTAAATGCTTAGATCGATGCGTTCTTGGGCGTCATTCAGCGCACCGGCAAGTGTCGTGTACAGTCCCTCCGGCCCGATGGCGACCGTCACCGCCGCGTGGGCATGACCTGTTGCCGGCAAGGCGCCATCTGTAGCGGACCAGCCGCGCCAGCCGGGATAGCGCACGCGGCGCCCCCACTCCATATCGGCCAGGTCGCTCTGCCAGTCAGCGCTCTCGTCGCTGTCCAGCGGTTGGAGGGTGTCTGGATGCTGCTTGCGGGTGAGGACCTGCCCAACCTTGGAGATCACGCCCCGTTCATAGGGCTGGACCGGCGGCCCGTGCCAGTCATCAAAGGTCTCGCCCTCTTCGCCATAGAGCAAGAGATCGGCCCGTTTCCCGTCGGCGTCAAGGAGTTGAATCGTGCCGCCCCGGTTGTTGAATTGAAGCTGACCGTCCAGACGTAGCGGCCGTTCTGTTGGTTGCGACCCTGGATCGTGCCAGACGCAAGGTGGAGAATGGCCGAAGGTCATGCGGAAGGCGTCAGCTTCGGCCGTGCACCAGATGCGCTCACCGCCGGCCAGGCTAAGCGTCGCCGTCATGGGAAAGGTGGCGCGCCGGCTGCCGGCGACAAGCGTCCAGCCGGCCAGCGGCTGGGGCTGATAGCCGACGTTCCAGAGCAGGATCGCTTCGTCCGGCTCGTAACTCACGCTGCTGTCGATGTGCGCGGCGGCGATGACGATTTTGGCCGGCGGCGGCCCGGCAACGAAGGGCAAGTGGAGCGTTGTCGTGACAGGTTGGGATGGCTCGTCGATGGCAGAGTTGACGGGGGAGTGATCAGCGGCGATCGGAAGGGGCGCTGCTGCATGTGCCGGTGCCTTCAGGATGATCAATAGGCAAGCCAGTGCGCAAAGCGCAGCGGTACAGCGGAGGAAAAACATCATGCCGGGGGATCGCATGAAAGACTCCTTTTGTTGATAAATGAGACCTGTCGAATACAGGTCAACTTTGTGCTGCGTGGCACGCTTCAGTGCGTCTAGTATAACGAGTCACTCCTGCCTGCGCAATGCGAACAAACGGCTTGTTCCTGCTTATAAAACAGGCCAACGGAGCTGTGAACCACTATGTTCTGGATAGTGAGTCGCTTGCACCTGCTCTGCGCATTGGGTACAATGGCGCCAGCTATTTGGCGCACGATCTGTTTTGGGAGAATGGCGCAATGACCGAGCCTGCAAAGAAGGACCGCTCGTTTGTGGGGCGGGTGACCAGTATCGCGCTTGGGACTGCATCATTGGCGGTGGATGCTGTAGACAAGACCGTCGATACGGCGGTGGACGTCACCAAAGGGGCAGTACACGTGGCTGACGTGGTCACGGCGCCCATTCGCGCGCCCTTGGATGCCATCGGCGTGACCAATCTCGTCACCGCGCCAATTGACTTCGTCACGGATCAGGTGGCAGAGACGGCCGATAGCTTGGCTGACAAGGGACAGGAGGCCATGGTCAGCACCATGGGCTTCGTTGCGGCACCGGTTGCCGCTGTCGTCGACTCTGTCTTGCTCTACCTGTCCAACAATCCGCAAGCCGATGCGTTGGTGATGGACCAAATCAACAAAGCGCTGCCGTCGCTGGCCACCAACCCAAGCGTGCAGGCGCTGGTCCGCTCTCAAGTCGAGCAGGTCATGCCCTATTTGATGGAGAATGCCGCGGTACAGGAATTAATTCGCGCGCAGGCTCACGCCTATCTTGGCTATCTAGAGGAACATCCGGAAGAGGTCGAGGAACTGGTACGTCTGGTTGGCGACAATTACATTGACTACCTCAACCAGTATCCCGCCGCGGTTCAATCGCTGATTCAGGGCCAAAGTATTGGCTTGGCTGCCGAGATGCGCGATGAAGTGCGTGAGCGTACCGTCACCGGCGATTCAGTGGTCGACATGGTCGTGCGCCATCTGCTCCGCTTAACGCCCGCCGATGAGCTTCCATCCCCGTCCGAGCCGGTGAAGCGCCGGGCTGAATATGGCCGTCTCCCTGAGGATTACATTAGGAAATACCCGAATGACCAGGATTAATCGTACCCTCTTGGGGCAGTACGCCGGTTTTATCACGCGTGGCGCAGCGCTGATCATTGATATTGTCATCGTCAGTGTCTCAGTGATTGTGATCAATTGGATGATCTCATTACCTGTCACTTACTTTCTTAATATCGACATTCAACAGTGTGTGCAAACGCCTGAGGCGTACGGTTTTATTGGCGCATTGACCTGCCGCTTCATCAGCTTCTCTTGGCTTCTTGTCACCTTGTTGACGGCTCCGCTTTACTTCTCCATACTCATGTCCCTAAATGGTCAGACCCTCGGCAAGTATATTATGGGGGTGCGCGTCGTCCGGTTGGACGGCCGTCGCTTGTCGTTCTTTCAGAGCTTTCTGCGCTGGATCGGTTATTTTCTTTCGGCCATTCCACTTGGCCTTGGCTTTTTCATGTCCCTGGTCGATGATCGTCGCCGCACGTTGCATGATCGCATGGTCGGTACCTGCGTCGTCTACTCTTGGAAGGCGCGGCGGAATGAATTTACGGTCGATCGTGTTGATAAGTGGCTTGATGGCGATGCCCACGATGCCAAGACTTTGCCCGGTCCCTCAACTTCGGTCACGTTGAGCCCCATCTACGACCTGATCGCAATCGACGTTCGCTCCTTCGGTGAGGTTCGTACAACAATGAACATCCTGACCGAGGGGGTGGCCAAGGGCGAATATGCCGTTGTTCACTCGACCGTATTGGCCAAGGACATCGCGGGCGAAATCGGTATTGTTGGCGCCAGCGATTTGGTCGCAGGGAGTGGAGACATCGGGCTGGTGGAACTGAACGTTCGCATTCCTGCTCCCTATTTAGAGCGGCTGAAGCAAGATATGCCCTCCGATTCATTCATTATTCTGGTCCTGCTTCTCGATCAGCACGTCGATGCTATCATCAAAGCGGTGTCGCGACGCGTGGCGGCCGTCATTCGTCTCTATGACGTTGGCGAGACGCCTAATGCATTGACTGCCAAAGATGGACTTGCACCAGCACCGGTCAAGATGGGCACGGCTGACCTCACTTCGGCGACCGTGGTGCAAACGGATTCAGATGCGTAACGGGCGTTTGCAGCAGCCTCTTTCTACAGCCCTGGTCTGGATCCACTGCCGGGGTTGATTGTCATGAGCGTCCTCCCCTTTGGCTGCCGGAGCTCAAACATTTGCCCCTTGATCACCTGTCTCCTCCCCGCGCCTGACTCGCTTATCAGCCCATGATATAGAGTAGCCCAAGATCATCGCTTACCGACTTGCTTGACGTGCGCTCGCCCATAACATCCGGCGGCATCTTTTGAACGGAGAGAATGGCGGCGATACCATGAAGGAGGGACCTGGTCATGGTGGCCAGTTGCTTGCTGTCGCCGTTGATCACGACCTGCGGCCGTTGTCCTGCCTCAGCCAGCGCACGTAGCGTCTCCAGCGCACCGCTCAAAGCAGCAGCGAGTCCTGGATAACTCTCCACATCGGCCTAGTCAACGCCCATTTAATTGACCTGCCGGATCAGCTGATCCTCATCGATACCGGCTCATCTGGCGACGAGGGCAAAGTTGCCGCTGCCTTGGTCGAGCTTGGGCGCAGCCCGGCCCATCTCATCCACATCATCGTGACCCATTGCCACCCCGACCACGCCGGCGGACTGGCGATGCTGCAGGCGCAGTCCAAAGCCGTTACCCTCATGCATCCGCTCGACGCCGCCATGGCGCGGGCCGGCAAAGCTGTGCGCACGCTAACGCCTGCACCCGGTCTCCTGACCAAAGCCCTTTTCCGCTTTTTTATTGCGTCGTCGCCCGGTGCGATCTCACCCGCGCGCGTCGATCAGACAGTCGAAGATGGCGAATGGCTCCCGTTGGCCGGCGGGTTACAAGTAATCCATAGGCCGGGACACAGCGCGGGGCAGATTGCCCTGCTGTGGGCGGAACGGGGCGTGCTCTTCGCCGCCGACAGCGTCGCCAATATTCCACGCCTCGGCTATAGCATTGCGTATGAGGATTATGCAATCGGAAAGCAAAGCGCAGCCAAGCTAGGCATTTGCGACTTCGACATCGCCTGCTTTGGCCACGGGACGTGCGCTCCATGAGGCTGGAAACGGAAAGCGTGATCAATTGGTCCTAGATTCATGCCCACAACTTCCAGGAACTGTCTACCACGTCATCGCGTCCTGTGTCAGGTGGGGCGTCTGATTGGTGAAATGGATCGTGCGCCGACCGTCGTCGAGGAAATTGACGCGCGTGTACGCAGTATTGTAGTGATAGAAATAAAAATTGTTGTTGCCCGGCGTGTCGATCAGTGCCTTCAACAGACGGTCGATGAAGGTGCCATGGGAGACCATGGCGACTGTGTCGCCGTCGGCCGCTTCAGCCCAGCCCGTGATCCGCTCGGCAACGCTACAGGCGCGCACGTCGCATTCCTTCATTGTTTCCCAACCACCCCGATACCAGCCCGTTTCCGTGATTTCGTCGGCTAGTTCATAACCGGGGAATCCCGCCGCCATCTCGGCGCACGTCATGCCCGGCGCAGGCGAGAGGTCGTCGCCATGCGGTTGTCCCGTGAAGACGCCGCCGTGTTCGAAAATATCTGCTTGTACAATGGCTGGGATGCCCAATGCCTTTGCGAGCGGTTGGGCAGTGAGCAGGGCACGCCACATGGGGCTCACATAGAGGCGCTGGATGCTGTGCTCGGGCAGACCGCCGTTGGCCACATGATCGGCCATGAGCTGCGCTTGCTGGTACCCGATCTCGGTCAGGTCCGGGTCGGCTGACCGCTGGGCTATATAGTCTTCGTAGTTCAGTCTCTGAGCGGCCAGGCGGTTGTTGGTGGATTCCCCATGGCGGATTAGATAAAGCTGCATTTTGCTGGGCATGATTGCTCTCTTCTCCCTTGGCTAAATGATCGGTTCAGCGTCATGTTGACCAAGAAAAAACCATACCACAGCTTTGTCAATTTTGTGTGATCAGGGGGAAGTAGAGCGTCGTGCCACTTGCCTTGCTGTCGGAGCTGGTGAGTTCGGCCTCCAGCGGGCCATAGATAACGGTGCTGTTGTCCAGTGCAATTTCCTGCAACCAGTAGCGGTAGCGTACACCCGCCTGCACTGTCTGATCCACCACCGTGTAGGCTGCACCTGCAGCGGCCGTTCCTTGCGCAGAGACGAGCGCAGGCGTGATGCGTACAGTTTCGCGCCAGTCATTATCCACCCCCCGGTAGACAAGGAAACCCCACGCGTCCCGTTCCGCGCCCGTCTCCCAGCGAATCAGCATGGTCCCATCCGCTTGGCCCGTGGCGGACCAGCCGATCAGGTCGACCGATGACTGGATCGTCACGCTGATGACGCCGCCATCCTGATTATTGACAACATCCTGCTCCACACCCGCACCGACGATCACCACGCTGTTGCGGATCTCCTCCACACCAGGCGGCAGATCCGGGTCAATCGTTACGACAAAGCGCACACTGTTGGTCTCGCCTGCGGCTAGCGTACCCAGCGCGTAGATGCAGCGCGTGGCCGCCGGGCTGCCATCGGGACAATCCCAACCGGGCGAACTCTCTGCCCGATTGAACGTTGTAAACTCGGGTACGGCATGAATGAGCAACACGCCGATCGCATTCTGGTTGCCCACATTGGCATAGGTAAGGTCATAGGCTGCGCTCATGCCCGGCTGTTTGGGCGTCGCCGGACTTGACACCTGCACCTGTAGGTCGGGCGCGGCGTTCAGCGGCGTCAATTCGGCGGCATTGACCGTGCGGCCGGCGCCATCGCGCAGCGTGATGATGGCCTCGATGCGGGTCACGTTGACAGGCACGGCGGGCGCGACCGTCACGCCAATGGCTGCGCTGCGCTGCGTGCCGGCAGGTAGTTCGCCCAGGGTGAGCAGGCACGTCGCCCCCGGTGCGCCATCCTCTGCACAGTGCCACCCCGGTTCACTCGCCGTCGGATCGAATCGAGTGTGGGCAGGGATGTTGAAGGCAAGGACCGCATCGGCCGTGTGCTGGTTGCCCTCGTTGCCATAGGTGAACGCATAGGTCAATGAGTCGCCCGGCTCACGGACGCCGCCACCGTCGTCGATATCCACAAGTAGACGCGGGGCGGCGGCGACAGTGACGGTTGTAACCGCGACATTGTTTTCGGCGCGATCGTCCAGCCAGCCAGGCACCGTTTCACTTAGCGTCGCGGTCTGCACAATGGCGTTGACGCCTGCTGGCATGACTGGGACCACTCGCACCACGAAGTCAGCTGCACTGGCCTGGCCATTTTGGAGAACACCCAAGCGAAGATCGCACGCAACGCCGGCTTCAGCCTCATCGGGACAAGACCAGGCCGCGCTCTCCGCGGCCACAAAGCGTGTTGCGGGCGGTACGACCGTGTGCAGCCAGGCGTCACCTGCTTCCACTGTGCCAAGATTGGCATAGTCAAACCGATAACGTATGAGTTCTCCCGGCACAAAGTTGCTGGTCGCAGTGCTTGCCGTCAGCGCCAGGTCATGGGGGCCATAGCCAAAACGTAGCGGACTTAGCGTCCGATTGGCGACGATGGCAACTTCCGTCTGCGCATCAAGCGCGCCGTCAGGATCGGCCGTCACGCCCACGCGCGGATTCCACGTAGGCGAGCTGGTGCGTACGCGATGGCGACCGGGCGCAAGATCCGCAAAGGCAAACGCGCCTGTTGCATCGGTGACCGCAGCGCGAAGGTCGTCATCCGCCGTGTCAAAAAGCGTGTCGGCGCCAGCGAATTGCACCTCAACCGTGATGCCGGCAATGCCCGGTTCACCCGGATCAGCCCGGCCGTTCTCATTGCCATCGCGCCAGACAAGCCCTTGCTTAATCGCGCCGTTGAAGGCCACGCCAAAGTCGACGCCGGTCACTGCTGCGCCCGAAAGTAGCTCAATCTCGATGCGTTGATCCAGGCTGCCGTCGGCTTCGAAGACGCCGGCAAAACCGGGCGGGAAGGCGGAGGGATCGACAACGACGCGGTAGTCCCCGGGGGGCACATCCGTAAATTGGAACGCGCCACTGGGACCGCTCTCTATCGTTGCCGCTGTGCTGCCGTCGTCCGCTTGCAGCATGATGAGCGTCTCCGCCAATGGCTGCCGTCCCGCCGTGCCGGAGTCCTCACGCCAGACCTGTCCGCTGATTGCGCCCGACCGGGCATAGCCGAATTGAAGGGTCTCAGTCATACCCGAGGCCAGGGTAACCGTGACCGGCGACTGCGCGGCCGTGCGCAGTGAAAAGTCGTCCAACGCCGCGCCACTCAGCGTAACGTCGTACGTCCCCTGGCCAAGCCCGCTCTGACGGAAGCTGCCGCCGGCATCGGTGTTCAGTAACGGCAGAGTGGCATCCTGCGTCGTGATTTGTACGGCCAGCTCGGCCAATCCAGGCTCGGTTTCGTTACGAATGCCGTCGCCGTTGAGATCGTGCCAGGCTTCACCAGTGACGGCTGCCCGACGGAGGGGATCGCTCACGCTGGCGACAATGCTGGGTGGGTCCGTTTCATCCTGGACCGTGGCTGCCGCGTGGACATCTACCGTGGCGCTTGCAGTTGAGATGGGCAACCTTGCCCGGACTGTGACCGTACGTGTGGTCGCACGTGCGGCATCCAACTGAAAGGCTGGCCAGGCGATGACTCCCGTGGCTGTCGGGTGTTGCGTCCCGCCGAGCGATGCAGCCAGAAAATCCAGCTCCTGCGGCAGTATGATGCGCAAGTCCGCTATCTGAGCCGGGCCGGGCGCGTCGTTTTGAAGCCGGAGCTGGTAGGCCAGCGTCTGGCCGGGTTCGATGAAGTCAACGTCGTTTTGAAGCAGAAGTTGGAGAGGCTGGGGGGGCGGCGTCTCATCCTGGGCGCGTACGGACTGCGGCGACAACGTGGCGATGACCAGGCCGGCAAGTAGGATTGCGCCGGCTGCCAGGACCAGTGACATCGCCTTCAAGCGGTGATGGATGCGGTGATGGATGCGGTGATGAATGCGGCGATGAGCGGGCATAAATCGATCAACTCTGTGTGCAGCTTGACGCGCAGGGAATTCGAACTGCTTGCAGATGGAAGCAGCGCCTATGGAACTAGACGTTGGCGAAAGGAAAAAGTCGCGCAGGCCTGCACCGGAACGGCGTTTGCACGGCGGAGTACGGAGATTCGCAGGCGAAAACGGTTCTCTGTGTCCCTCCGTCTTTCTCCGTGCCCATCTCTGCACCTACTGGTCCGACCTAGGCAAACAGGCCCAAGGCCCAGTCGAAGATGCCAAAGAGCTTCAAGATTGAGAGGATGATGATGGCAATGAGGAGACGCCGTACCCAGAGGTTGGCATTGGGATTGCCGACTGCAAAGCGTACGGCCAACCAGGCGCCAATACTCTGCCCGACGGCCATGAGCAGCCCCAATCCCCAGGCGACTTGATCATTGGCAATGAAGACCAGAATGGCCGAAATGCTCAGCGCCAGCACGATGACCAGCTTGAGCGCATTTGCTTCGGCCAGATTGTAGCCCGCACCCATGACGAGCGCCGCCAGCAGGAAGATGCCCACGCCGGCCTGAATGAAGCCGCCATACATGCCGATGACAAAAAAGAGGCCGAGTGTAAGCAGTCCGGGTCGTCCTTCTTCCACCTCGGACTGTTCCCGGAGCCAGCGTTTCGGGTTGAGCAGGATGACAAAGAGCATGATGACCATGACCACGCCAATGACGTAGTTCATCATCTGCTCGTTGATGTCGACGGCAATGCGGGCGCCGACAACTGAACCGAGCACGGCCGGCACGATGTACCAGATGCCGCCCATCACATCCAGACTGCCATGACGGCGAAAGGCGGTGATGCCCACAATGTTTTGGAAGATCACGCCGACGCGATTGGTGCCATTGGCCACGTTGGCTGGTAGCCCCAGGAAGATGAGCATGGGGAGCGTGACCAGCGAACCACTGCCCGCCAGCGTGTTGATGACGCCGGCTAGAATACCGGCGGCGATCGCGAGCAAATAGATATACCAGGCAAAATCCATGAGAATAGATCGCTCTGAGTAGGGATGAGTGATTAAATTGACAATCGGCACTTGCCGATTGTCAATTGTCAGTTAGAGCATGGGGACGAGCCGGGCCAGGCGTTCTACCGTCCGCTCCAGGTCTTCCATGCTGGTGGCGATGCTAAAGCGAACGTGGCCTTCACCGGCCTGGCCAAACGCAATACCTGGCGTCGTGGCAATGTGTTCTTCCTCAAGCAGAATTTCAGAGAGCAGAAGGCTGTTCTTCTGCGTCTGCGTGAACTTGGGGAAGACATAGAACGCACCCTCGATGGGCGCACATTCAATCCCGGGAATCTCTGCCAACGCGTCGAGCATGAAGCGCCGACGGGCGGCATAAGCAGCGGTCATTTCGTGGACGCACTCTTGGGGGCCATTGAGCGCGACCGCGCCTGCTGTCATGCTGAAACTGGCTGCAGAGGTAATGCTTTGGGTTTGAAGCGTACGGGCGAGCTTGACAATTGGCTGCGGTCCGGCCATCCAGCCCAGGCGCCAGCCGGTCATAGCATAGCCCTTGCTGAATCCATTGATAATGACGGTGCGTTCCGCCATGCCTGGCTCGGCCGCCGGACTCAAATGGACCGCGTCGTCGTAGAGAATGTGCTCGTAGATCTCGTCGCTGAGCAGGTAGAGATCGTGTTCCATGACCACCGAGGTTAGCTCATCCAATTCCTGGCGCGTGATCACGCGTCCGGTAGGATTGTTCGGGCTATTGAGCATGATGAGCTTGGTACGATTAGTGATCTGCGCTTCCAGCAGCTCGCGACTGATGCGGAAGTTGTCGTCGCCCGGCAGCGTGACCCGCACCGGGGTTGCGCCCTGAAGCTGGACCATGGGGCCGTAGCTCACCCAGGACGGGTCGAGGATCAGGACCTCGTCGCCCGGGTTGAGGATCGCGGCCAGCGTGGCATAGAGGGCCCATTTGCCGCCCGGCGTCACCATGATCTGGTCTGGTGTGACGCCGACGCTGTTTTCCCGCGCCAGTTTGGCGACGATCGCGTCAAGCAGCGCCGGCGTGCCCCATGAGGTTGGATAGTGAGTGTCGCCCGCCAGCATAGCCTCATGGGCAGCCTGAATAATGTGGGCCGGCGTATCAAAATCCGGCTCACCGCCGGCCAGGTTGATCACGTCAACGCCTGCCGCTTTGAGCATGCGGCCCTTCTGCATCATCATCGCCGTGACTGACGCCGGCACTGAGTCGAGTAGGGAAGAGAGTGGTTGCATGACTGGTCCTTGGTTTGGAGGGGGAGTTGTGGGGTTTTTGGAGGTAGGGTTGTCGGGTGGTGGGGGAGTGGGGTCTTGGGGTGGTGTTGCGTCTGACGTCTTCGGCCGACCTGCGCCGACGCCCCACAACCCTACTACCCGACAACCCTACCTCCCCAAGACCCTAAGACCCACCACCCCTCACAACTTCCGCAATTGCGCGGCACAAATAGTCCATATTCTCCTCGGTCAATCCCGCAACATTGATGCGACCAGAGCCGACGATGTAGATCGAATAGTTATCGCGCAGAGCAGCGACCTGGTCCGGCGTCAGGCCGGAGAAGGAGAACATGCCCCGCTGCTGGGCGATAAAGCTGAAGTCCTGTTCCACGTCCAACTGGTTGAGCGTCTCGACAAAGAGGTGGCGCATGGCGTTGATGCGGTCGCGCATCTCGCTTACTTCGTTCTCCCATTGCGTGCGCAGTGCGGGATCGGTGAGGACCGTCGTCACGATCGCACCGCCGTGGGCCGGCGGATTCGAGTAGTTGGCCCGGATGCGCTTTTTGACCTGGCTCTGGACCGCCTTGGCCGTATCGGCATCGGCGCTAACCACGGTCAACGCCCCGATGCGTTCATTGTAAAGGCCGAAATTTTTGGAAAATGAGCTGGCGATCAACATTTCGGCGCCGGGCTTGGCCAGGGCATAGAGGCCCAGGGCGTCCTCTTGAAGACCCTGGGCGAAGCCCTGGTATGCGAAATCGAAGAGGGGCAGGAGGCCCCGTTCTTCTACCACGTCCGCCACAGCCGCCCACTGCTCGGCCGAAAGGTCGACGCCGGTGGGATTGTGGCAGCAGCCATGGAGTACAACTACATCCCCGGCTGGAATCTGATTGAGGGCCGCCAGCATGGCATCAAAAGCCACGCCATTGCTCTCTTTATCAAAGTAGGGGTAGGTTGCAGTCTCGACGCCGGCTGCGGCAAAGATCGCCGGGTGGTTGGGCCAGGTTGGGTCGCTAAGCCAAACGCGTTTGCCGGGCAACATGGCCGCCACGAAGTCGGCCGCCACGCGCAGGGCGCCGGTGCCGCCCGGCGTCTGCGCCGTCACTGCCCGCTGCGAGGTGACGATCTCGCTCTCGGTACCGAAGAGCAGCGCCTGCGTCGCGGCGGCAAAGTCCGGCGAGCCGTCGATGGGCAGGTAGCTCTTGCTCGTTTCGCTCTTTAGAATGCGTTCTTCGGCTGTCTTGACCGAGGGAAGAATCGGGGTCTTGCCCGTGGCATCCTTGTATACGCCCACGCCCAAGTTGATTTTATTGGGATTGGGGTCGCTCTTAAATGCTTCGGATAGGCCCAGGATCGCGTCGGGCGGCGCGGCTTGAATGGTTTCCAGCATGATGCTACCTCAGTTGAATGATAATGGGCGGTTTGACCACAGATTGCTGCGCTGCAATCGTATGGCGGATAATTCAATGAATATTGTAAATCAATCGCGCGTGATTGCGTACATTGGGAGAGAAGCTTTGGTCGCAAACCCGTTCGCATGAGCAGGTTATGCCGGTGACCGGCCTGGTTTCGATCCTTCAACAGACTCAGTACAGACAAGCTCAGCCGTCAACCCGCTTGGTTTCGACAAGCTCAGCCGTTGACCCGCTTGGTTTCGACAAGCTCAACCGGCGCTGAACTTTTTTTCAGAGTAGCCTTGACCTGCTACACGACTGATGCTCGGCCAATCAAGAGGAATCCGCTTCGATCCGCTGCATCCGCTCGATCCGCGTTCCATCTTTATGCTCCCGTCAGAAAAAGCTCGACGAAATCAAACTTCTCCACATCGACCAGTCCCATGTCAGTTAGTTTGAGCTTGGGGATAACCTCAAGGGCCATAAAACTCATGGCCATAAAGGGATCGTGGAGGCGCGAGCCTTGGGCTGCGGCTTCCGTCAGCAGCCGATCATACGCTGCGCGCACCTCGCTGACGGGACGGTCGCTCATGAGGCCGGCGACGGGTAAGGGCAACTGGGCGATTACCGCGCCCCCTTCATCCACGATGACGAGGCCGCCGCCCAACTCGCTGACCGCACGACCGGCCGCCAGCATGGCATGATCGTCTACGCCAATGATGATGAGGTTATGGTGATCGTGGGCGACTGTGCCGGCAATGGCGCCGTGTTGGAGGCCCATGCCTTGAATGAAGCCCAATCCAGTGCCGCTGGCGCCGCTGTGGCGATCGATCACGGCCATTTTGAGCAGATCGCGTCCGGGGTCGGCCACGGCCAGCCCGCCAACGACGCTTGGCGCAAGGATACGTTCCTCCGTGACGAGCTGGTCTTCCAGCACGCCGATGACGCGCATGCGTTCGCCCGTTGCAGGGATGCGTAGATTGATGCTGTCCCACTCGATCCGGATCGAACCGGCCAACTCGGGGGGCGTAGCGAGCGGCGCCAGGTCGACGCCGTCAACCAAGCCGCCATCCTCTGCCACCAACGTTCCCTGCACGTAGACCTGGCGTGGACGCACATCGTGGAGATCATCGAAGATGATGAGGTCAGCCACACGCCCCGGCGCCAGCGCACCGCGATCGTTGAGCCCGAACCATTCCGCCGCATTGAGGGTCGCCATGCGAATGGCCGTGACAGGATCAATCCCATAGGCGATGGCTTCGCGTACCATGTAGTCGATGGAGCCCTGATCGATGAGATCGCCCGGCATGCGATCGTCTGTGCAGAAGCAGATGCGCCGGCTGTTCGCCTCATTGATCAGCGGCAGCAACGTGTGCAGATTGTGGGCGTTGGTCGCTTCGCGGATAAGGATATAGAAGCCGCGGGCAAGCTTTTCGGCCGCTTCTTCCACTGTCGTCGCTTCATGTTCGCTGCCAATGCCGGCAACGGCGTAGGTGTTGAGCAGCTTGCCGGTCAGGGCGGGCGCATGGCCGTCTTGCGGCCGGCCCATAAACACGTCCAGCTTGGCAAGCACCCCCGCGTCACCAAAGACGACACCGGGGTAGTTCATCACCTCGGCCAGCCCGTGGACCGTACCGTCGGCCAGCAGGGGGGCGAGATCGTCGGCGCCCAGCGTGGCGCCGCTTGTTTCCATGTGGGTTGCCGGTACGCACGACGGCGCCATGATCAACACCGTCAGCGGCAGGTCACTGCTGCTAGCGGCCATATAGCGGATCCCTGCGATGCCGGCCACGTTGGCCACCTCATGGGGGTCGGTGACGGCCGTGGTCACGCCGTGGGGCAGCACCGCATCCGCAAAGCCCGCGGGCACGCAAAGACTGCTTTCAATATGAACGTGTGCGTCGATCAGCCCGGGGGCCATATAGGACCCGGCAAGATCGCATTCGGTCGCGGCCGTGTATCCTGGGCCGATGCCTGCAATATAGCCGTCGAAAACCGCAAGGTCGTTCTCTTCGATCGTGCCGGAAAAGACATTCATCATTCGCGCATTGCGGAATACAACGTCTGCAGGACGGTCGCCCCGTGCCACGGCCAGCAATTCAACTATTTGCATAGAAATCCTCCAACAATGTGTTGCGGAGAGTCGAGATCAAGGGCAAGTCGCCGCGGAGGAAGCTGACGATGCTTGTAAGACAGGCTTTCCCTATTTCCCGCGAGTGCCAAATACATTGGCAATCTCCACCTAACGAGTCTGCGAACCCGTTCCTGCTGATGCATTTCGGTTTCGCCACGTCAAAACGAGTGTCAATTCAGGATGGGCGGAAGACTAAAGCCATTCAGAATAGGCGCTCGGCATCTCGCGCCGAGTGCCGAGAAAGAGACACCAGCCAAGCCACAGTACCAGTCCAACCAAAACCAAATAGGGCCAGGGCAGAATGAAAGGCGCGGGCACGAAGCAGAGGCCGGCCCCAATCGCCGGGGCAACCCATGCGCCGGGCAAAGCGTTCAGTCGGGCCAGGTCGACGGCCAGCCAGGCCGTGACCGCACCGCCCATAAAGAGCCCGGCCCCAAAAAACGTGAGCGCCAAGGTGTCAACGAAGGGGATGAGCTCGACCGCAGTGGGCTGGTTGGCTGCATAGGGCAGCACGTTCATCCACGTGATGACGCCGGCAATGGTCAAGACCGCACTGATAATCATGAGGCCGCTTTGGAGCATAGTTGCAATGCGATGGCCGGGCAGATAGCTCCAGATCAAGGCTACGAGCAGCACCATCCACGAAAAAACCGCTAGCAGCCAGAGCCAGCCGCCGGCCATCCATAGCGCTTCGTTTTCCTGCAGCCAGACCTGGCGCGGCAACTGCACGGTTGCCGTACGCAGACCCAAACGCAAACTGAAGACGGTGAACAGGAATGCCGCCAAGAAAGCCAATCCGGAGAAGCGAGCAGCGTTAATAATGCGCATGGTATCGTTCGGGTCTAGATCAAAGGATTTGACGGTTGCGGGGCGCCCAGTGCGCCGCGATTGCACTGCGAAATTAGCGTGTAGTGTACTTGATTTTGATCGAGCTGTCATGTCAAGGTTGGCAAACAAAAAATTCCTACTTGAGTTTTATGACAAAATACCGTACAATGGCACCACGCACCCCTCGGATTAGCGGAATAATCTTGCGCGTCAGTCCCGAAATCGGTCTGTTCGGATCGAATTCGCACCTCCCAATGCTGCGCACAACTGCTATTTCGTATGTCATCCCGTTAATCAACAGCACCACTCCCAGTGATACTCTGCTCGATTCTTGCGCGGCTAAAATGCTGCTCGGAATCGCTTAACAATTGAATACCGAAAGGCAATCATGCAGATCTCGTTTCACGGCGCGGCGCGTGAAGTGACCGGCAGCATGCATCTGATCGAGGTAAATGATCGGCGCATTCTACTGGACTGCGGCCTCTACCAGGGGCGGCGCGCCGATACCTACCAACGCAATTTGAACTTTCCATTTGACCCGGCATCAATCGACGCCGTGGTCTTGAGCCATGCGCATATTGACCACTCGGGCAATCTGCCCAACCTGGTCAAGCAGGGCTTTACAGGCAACATTTGGTGTACGGCGGCCACGCGCAATCTCTGCACCTATATGCTGATGGATAGCGGCTATATTCAGGAGCAGGACGTCTATTATCTAAACAAGCGCAAGCGACGCCAAGGCGAGCCGGAAGTCGAGCCGATCTATACGCAGCAAGATGCCCGACGCAGCCTGACCCAGTTTGTCAGCATGGGTGTTCATCGGCCGGTTTCCGTGGCCGACGGGGTCGAGTTGACCTTTTACAATGCGGGTCACATTTTGGGCGCTGCGTTTATACGGCTCGATATCCGCGAGCAGAGCAGTGGCCGTAGTTGGCGCGTGGTCTTCAGCGGAGATCTGGGACGTGAAGAGGTCGCCATTCTGAACCCGCCGGAAGCGCTGGATGAGGCCGACTTTGTCATCATGGAGAGCACCTACGGCAATCGTCTGCATGATGACTATCCGCTAGCGCGCAAGCGACTGCGCAACGTGGTCAATCAGACGGCAAAACGGGGCGGTAAGGTGATTATTCCCTCTTTTGCGGTGGGGCGAACACAGGAGATTGTCTATGCGCTAAATCAACTGGATGCCCAAGGCGATATTCCGCCGCTACCGGTCTTTGTGGACAGCCCGCTGGCCGTGAACGCAACGGACGTCTTTCGCATGCACCCTGAAGCGTGGAGCAGTGACGTGCAGGAATTTTTGGTCGAGGGCCGTCGTCGCAGCCCGTTTGATTACGGGCGCATAGAGTATGTCCGCTCCGTCCAGCGCAGCAAGCAACTCAACAACATGTTTGAGCCGGCAATCATCATCAGCGCAAGCGGTATGGTGGAAAATGGCCGGATCCTGCATCACCTCAAGAACAACATCGGTGATGCATCCAATACGATTTTGTTGGTGAGCTTCATGGCCGAGCATACGCTGGGACGGCGGCTCAAGGACGGTGAAAGCCCGGTGCGTATCTTTGGGGAAGAGTACGATGTGGTCGCAGATGTGGTGTCGATCGACGGCTACAGCGCCCACGCCGACCAGCGTGAATTGATGGACTGGGCGCTGGGATTTAACCCGCAGCGACTGCAGGGGCTCTTCCTGGTCCACGGTGAGCCGGATGCCGCCGACACCCTGGCACAGAAGCTCACTGCCGCCGGTATGGAAAACGTGACGGTTCCTGTATTGGGGCAGACAGTCACGCTTTGAGGACATTGAGTGGAGGGGACAATCGGCGCAATGACGCCAAACACATGAAGACGTAGGCGCAAATTACCCCAATATCTTGCTTATTGGTTTGACAGTCTCTACTTGTTTCAGATGTTCAACAGCGTATTATTCCTGGCATTATTCAGGAACTCACGAAAGGAGCTAGTGATGAAAAAAGTGCATATGGGCGCACGCTACGCCGGCTTCGCGCTGGTCGTGCTGCTAACATTGGCGTCAGTACTGATGCCGATGGCCGCACAGGCTGCCCCAACCACCGCACAGGCGGAGTCAGCGCCTCAAGGCAACTGGGGCAACTGCAGCACGTACCATTACGTGAAGTATGGGCAGACGCTTTCCCAGATCGCAGCCTATTACGGAGTGTCGACCCATGCCATCATGCAGGCCAATGGGATCTACAATCCGAACCACATCTATGCTGGTCAAAAGCTCTGCATTCCAGGCGGGGGCGGTCATCCGTATCCGCCATCGGGCAATTGCTACACGTATCATTACGTGCGGCATGGGCAGACGCTTTCAGGGATCGCAGCGTACTATGGCGTCTCCGTTCATGCGCTGATGAACGCGAACGGGATCCGCAACCCGAACCACATCTATGCCGGGCAGAAGCTCTGCATTCCGGGCGGGGGCGGCCATCCCTATCCGCCGAAACCACCGGTTCATCCGCAGCCTCCCGTCCATCCGCAGCCACCGGTTCATCCCCAACCGCCGGCAGATGGATGCACTTATCACCTGGTGAAACCTGGCGAAACGCTTTCTGGCATTGCCGCCTACTATGGCGTCTCGGTTCACAGCTTGATGGCGCAGAATGGGCTCCACAATCCGAATCACCTCTATGTGGGCCAATGGCTGAAGATTTACTGCAACACACCACCGCCACACCCGTGCGGTTACCATCCATGCCCGCCGCCGCCACCACCGCCACCACCGCCGCCACACCCGCAGCCGTGCCAGCCGCACCCGCAGCCGTGCCAGCCACACCCGCAGCCCTGCCAGCCGCACCCGCAGCCCTGCCCGGTACCGCCTTCTGGTCATGGCAGTTGGCTTGGAAAGTACTATAACAACAAGTACTTTGAGGGCAGCCCGGCTTTCGAGCGTCAGGACGCTGAAGTGCGCTTCAACTGGTACAACGGCAGCCCCGGCCCTGGTGTCTCGGAAGATCACTTCAGTGTGCGTTGGGAGCGGAACGTCTACTTTGAAACCGGCCACTATCGCTTCCTGGCCACGTCAGATGATGGCGTACGCGTCTACGTTGACGGCATCAAGGTGATCGACGGTTGGAACGTGCATCCCGTCACCGAGTACGCCCAGGATGTCTACATCAATGGCGGCCATCACACTGTCGTTGTTGAGTACTTTGAAGAATCCGGTGATGCCACTATCTACGTACGCTGGGCACGCCGGTAGGAGAGCACAGAATGGGAAGCGGGGGGGCGCGGAATGATCGTGCGTCACGGCTGAACTGCCATTCAAGTTAGGACTAAGTGAAACAGAAAGGGTCCCGGTCCAGGTGCGATGAGCACTTGGACCGGGACCCTTTTTTTTGCGTTGCGTGCGCCCGCAGCGTCTGCTAGGCGGGCAGGTCCTCAAGACTCGATAGGCGGGCGTTCTCCAGCGCATCGCGTAGGTGGCCGGCCACCTGCTGCATGCCGGCTTGTTTGACGTGCTGTGAAGTCTCCTGGAGCAACTGCTGGACCGGCGCGTGGCTCGGCTGCAGCCGGGCAATTTCCAGGACGACCTCCACGTACTCCTCCAGCAGGCTGCGCTGCCCGGCAAATCGCAGCGCCTGGCGCAGCAACCGGCTGCTTTCATGCATCTGCCCTTCGCGTGCGGCCACGTCCGCCAATCCCAGCAGCGCCTGTACATGGGTGTAGGGATAGAGGTTGATTGGGTCGGCCAGCGCGTCCTGCAGCATCTGTTTGGCGGTGGTCAGGTCATCCCGCCCCAGCGCTACAAGTCCCAGGCCGATATTGGCACTGTTGCGATGGTTGCGAAACGCGTCGCTCGTATCGAGAAAATCGACTACCCGATGAAGGCGCCGCGCTGCTTCCTCCAGACGTCCGGCGTGCAGCGACTGAAACGCGCTGGCAATGCGCGGCCACAAGCTAACCAGTTCGGCGGTGGTGTCGCCCTGGCGATTGAGCGTCATGCTCTCTTCATTTAGCTCTTGACTGCGTTCCCAATCGCCCAGCATGCGCGCCGTGACGGCCAGCTGGAAGTAACCAATACTGGCAAGAGAGCGCTGTCCAGTCTCAACCGCAAGCCGAACCGAGGCCTCAAGGCATGCCGCTGCCTGTGCCAACTGCCCCTGTACGCGTAGCGTCCAACCATAGTCGAGCAGCGGCACGACGGCGTGAACGGGTGACAAGATGCTCAGCACGTCGTCGACGGGGTCTGTGGGCACCGGGGGGGGTGGAATGAAGGCTTCCCAAGAGTTTAGATTGCCGCCGTCATAGGGGCTATAGATGCGCCGGCGTCGCTCCAACAGGTCGGTGACGATGAGCGCACGCTCGGCTACATTGTTTTGGATCAAGGCGTCCATCAGCTGATCCAGCAGTTCATTGCTCTCCCGCTGTTGCCCCACCAACTCCAAAATGGCGGCAAGGCGACTGTGCGCTGTCAACATCAGCTGGAGATCGTCCTGGGCCCGAGCCCAGGCATGAAGCCGGCGATAGGTATCAGTTACGCCGTCTGGATCCAGGAGACTTTCATAGGCCAAGCCTAGTCCCTGCAGTGCCCGGGCATAGAGCAATGCCTCATCGGCATCCTCCTCCGGTCTTTGGAACGCGTCCAGAGCATGCTCAAAGTGGGTGATGGCCTGACGGAAACCAAAGCTCTTCAAGACCATTTCTCCCGCCAAGACGCTGTAGCGGCCATAGTCGAGACGTTCGTCGCCGCCGCCTAGGCCCAGGTGAAAGGCGGTTTCGCTCGGATTAATCTGGGCTTTACCGGTCTGGATGAGCGCATTGCCCACATCGCGATGCAAGCGCCGGCGCTGGAGCGCGTTGAGGCGATCGTAGACCGACTGGCGCACGATTTGGTGGCTGTAGTCGAGACGATCATCCGGGCGCTCAAGCAGAAACTTGCGCCGCAACAGCACCTCCAGACCATCGATCGGATCCTGGCGGGCCGCGGCCTCCAGCAGATCGAGGCTGAAATCCCGGCCAATCACCGCGCACAATTGCAGGACTTCGATCGCGGCCGGCGGCAGTCGCTCAATCCGCTCCTGAACAATCTCGTCCACGCGTTGATTGTGATGGAGCGTGAGGACGCGCTGATACTTGCTTGACCAACGATCTGTCATCTCGTCGAGCTGCTGATCCTCGCTCGACTGATAGCGTTCCTGCAGATCGCGCAGGGCTTCGGTGACAAAGAGTGCGTTGCCTTGCGTTGCTTCGTAAAGAAAGTCCACCAGTTCCGACGCATCTCGGCCCATCTCGCCGGAGAAGTGCTCCACAAATTCTCGCACCGCTTCAATCGAAAGGCGCTCCAAACCGATTACCTGGGCCTGCTCCGTGCGGTTGAAGGCGTGGAGGAGGGTAATGAGGGCTTCGTTTTCCGGCAAATCATCGGTGCGGTAGGCCAGCAGCAGGAAGATCGGCATCTCGCGCAGGCGCTGGGCCAACCGGCTCAATACGGCCAGCGTGTCCTGATCCGCCCAATGGAGATCATCCATAAAGAGCAGTAGCGGGCGCAGCCTGGCTAATTCGGCCAGGAAGGCGACGATGCCTTCGATCAGGCGCTGGCGGTGTTCGTCCGTGTGGATATGTGCGTCGCTGATTGGCGACGGCAATTCGGGCAACAGGTCCTGCAAGCTCGGGATAATTTGCGCCATTTGGGTCAGGCTGGCCATGGGCAAGCCGTGGAGAGATTCCTCGGGCAGGGCGTGCAAATACCGACCAATGCCATCGGCCAGGGGCGCAAAGGGCAACGTCCGCTCGATCTGCTGACAGCTGCTGCTGAGCACGGTTGCACCCGCCTCTGAAGCGCTCTGGAGCGCGTTGTAAGCCAGACGAGTCTTGCCGACGCCGGCTTCACCGGCCAGTACGACCAGCCGGCCATCTCCTTGCAGAGAGTGCTTGATCTGCGCTTGCAGCTCGGCCAATTCTTGCTCGCGTCCCACAAAGATGTCGGCGAATTGGCGACCCAGTTGGGGGAGCATTGCGCTCGGAGGCAGCACAAACTTGTTCTTCTGCGCACCGTGCGTATTGGTTGGGGCTAGTGATGAACCAGGCGTTACGTGGCTCAGGACGCTGGGCGACGAAGGCGTGATTTCGCCGTTGAGAATGCGCTGATGCAACATCTGCGTCAGCGGACTGGGGTCGGCCCCTAATTCTTCCGCCAAAATCGTGCGGCAGCGCTCGTAGGTGAGCAGCGCTGCCGCGCTATCGCCTGATTCGGCCTGGAAGCGCATAAGCAGCTGGTATGCATTCTCGCGCACCTCATCGCGGGCCAGAATACGGCGACAGGCAGAAATTGCCTCGGCGTATTCGCCCGCCGCAGCTTGAAGCTCGGAAAGCTCCAGCAGGGCGTTGAAGTAGCGCTCGCGCAGGCGATCGCGCTCATTTTGGGCCCAATCGGCATAGGGATCGCTAATCAAATAGTCATCGTGATAGAGGGCGACGGCCTCTTCGAGCAGCGCCTGGCGTTTGGGCAGATCTTCGACCTGATGTCCGGCATTGAGGATCTGCTCAAATGCCTGAACGTCGAGCCAGATGTCCGGGTGCATGTGAAATGCATAGCCAGGGCTCTGTGTGATGATGTAGCGGGATGGCGCTCGGTTGGGGCGATCCGGTTCGAGCACGTTGCGGAGTGCGTTAATGGCGCTGCGCAAGGTCGTGGCGGCAGCACTCGGCGTGCTGTTAGGCCAGAGTGTTTCGATGAGCCGATCAGTCGAGACCGGCCGCGGTCGCTCGGTGATGAGGATCTTGAGCAGTTGTCGCGCTTGACGCGTGTGCCAGTCGCTTTCGGTGACCGCATGCTGATCGCGTACGACCTGCAAAGTGCCGAAGGTGCGAATTTCAATCTTGGGGAGCATGTTTTTGCCTATCTGGGCCATAACCTACAAAGGTCGAACCCAAGCCTGTCGGTCGATAAGGTCTGCGCCCGGTCCATCATTCGGGCGCGCGTACGGCATATTTTATCGAAGGCACTTTTCCTGTCAGCAACGCAATTTGTGCGGTCCGGTTATTCGCCTGCCTCCGTTGGGGCAATTGACGATTCCCTTCCATTTTACCCCATCCAATGGGCTTTGCCAAACAATTATAACGCAGTGCGGCATGGCTTTCGGGAGGGGCACTTCCAATGGCATTTACAACAAAAAAGGGCTGGGCTCAGCGGCGAGCCCGGCCCTTTTTGTACAGTTCTGCCTAGCGTGGCGTAATGCGTGCGTAGTTCGGCCATTCGAGCTTGAAGCCGAGTTGATCGGCCAGAAGAGTTTGGAAGTCCGCCAGGTGCGTCGGATCATTGCGCACCTGCCGCGGCGTCAGCCCCTTGGTTAGACACCATGCCGCCAGCGCGCCTGCAGCCTCGCCGATATTCCACTCGACGGGATGGAGCCGGTAGCAGCCGTTGGTGATATGGGTCACACCCAGGTTCTTGCACGCCGGCAACAGGTTGTCCACCCGCTGCGGAATCAGCGAGCCAAGCGGAATCTGGAATGGATAGTTGCTGATGTCGACGTAGTTGCGCGGCGCGGTGCTCGGATGGAGGTCGATGCGGTAGGAGCCGGTACCCACGCTGTCGTGAAATTCCTCCGCACCGACCAGGCCTGCGGCTCCGCGCTGTTCCGTACCGACATGCTGCTCTACAACGGTGAATTCGGCCAGAATGCGCCGCGCCTCACGCACGTAGACGTACTTGGCCAAACCATCTTCAGTCCCTACGATGTCATGACGGAGGCGCAGGCCCGGATAGCCGTAGCCGCCGTCATGCCGGGGCGCTTCGGTCTGCATCCAGTAGAGCAGCGAATGGCTCAGTTGCTTGCACTGGCGCAGATTTTCCTGCACCTCTTCCGCCGGCACGCCGACTAGCGGTCCCAGCCAGTAGTCAATCTGAGGCCAGTTGACCAGCGTGATGCTGCTGGCATAGCGGCCTTCCGGATAGTACTTCTTATAAAAGATACGGCGGTAGTGCCAGAAATCACCCACCTTGCGGCCATCCTGGGGGCCATCGAAGATGGCGCGATGGCGTGCGTCTAACGTTTGGGGATCGACATCCTCCCAGCCAAGTTGGGGACCGGGCCAGAAATCGGCCTGATAGCCCTTCCAGAAATCATAGTCTGTCGGCTTTTCGATCGTGTGATCTTGGCCCGGCAGGTAATCGACGGCAAAGCACCAGGTGATGGCCTGCTGATCCAGCGGTGCAGGGTCGCCTTCGACGGCGTGAAGCTCGCCGGTCTGAGCTTGGCTTTCGGCGCCGATGATGTGTTCGACACCGGCAAATTCGAGCAAGTCGCCCAGTTCGGTCGCGTCGATAATGTAGGGAGCGTGGGCGACATACTGCGCGCCGCTTTGATCATCTTGCAGGGTAACGGATCGAACCACGTCACCGTCAGTCTCGGCCGCAATTGGCCGCGTATTGAGTAATAGCTCCAACTGCAGATTGGAGCGGTAAGGCGCCAACATCTCCAGCATTGCAGCGAGCGCAACACGCGGTTCGTGACAGAGTGGGCTGACGTTACCATTGCCCGGGTTGAGGTGGACGTCGGCCCGGGCTTCAGCCACGAGCGGGTAGTTCTGGCGATAGTAGCGGCGGATGTTTTCGCGCAGGCGACGATAGCTGGCCGTACAGCCGGTCGTTTCAATCCAAGGATGCTCGTCCGGCGGCACGGCCTGGGCCGTCATCTGCCCGCCAATCCAGTCGGTCTCCTCTGTGAGGATTACGGTCTTTCCCAGTCGAAGTGCAGCCAGGGCTGCGGCCACGCCGCCCAGTCCAGCGCCGACAACCAGTACGTCGCACTGTAGTTCTTTCATGATTCGTCCTTTAATCGATTAGATTGCTTGGTTTGTTTTCGTGACATCACCATCCGCCGCCATACCCCTGGCCATAGCGCATGGGACCGCGCCAGGCCCATGGGTTGCGATAGACCAGGAGCGTGATACCAAAGACAATGATCAATCGGATTCACTGACGAACCGGCGGCGCAGCCAGCGTGCTGCCAGGCACAAACTTGCAGGGCAATGTGATGTGCCGGGGGGCTGCAGCCGCAGGGTGGGCAAGGATTTCGGCCATGATGCGTACGGCGTGGGCGCCCATGGCGCGACGGGGAATCGAAAAGGCGGTCATATCGGCATAGGGGGGACTCCCCTCCATGGGATCGCCCATGGTTGCCACCGATAGGTCATAAGGAGGCGTCAACTGCAACGCTTCCATACAAGCGGGAAAGCAGTCGGTCACTGGCCCCGTTTCAAGCACAAAGGCCGTAATGCCATCCGCCAACATACTGTGAATGACCTCTGGCGTCAGCACTTCTGCCTTCGAGACGGTCTGCAATCGCGACGGATCGTAAGTCAATCCTGCCCGCTCATGCGCCAGGCGATAGCCGAGGCGTCGGTCGACTTGAGATTCGTTCGTCGTGTCCAAGCCCAGATACCCGATGCGGCGATGGCCTGCCGCAATCATGTGACCGACCAGTTCTTCAGTCGCTGCCACATAATCCGCCGCCACGTAGGAGAGCCGGCGACCGGGCAGCTCGCGGCGACCCACGAAGACAAAGGGATAGCCCTCATCTACCAACCGTTCAACCTCTTGCTTATCCTCGGCAATGCCCAAGAGGATGGCGCCGTCGGCCATCCGTAAGCGGTTGACGCCCTGCTTGTAGATGTGCCGCTGACCGCTCTCGCTACCGGCGCTGGTAAAGAGCAGTAGATCATAACCTTGCTGCTCCGCCTCTTCCTCGATCCCGACAAGAAATCGGTAGTAGAAATCGCGATGGATCAGGGGAAAAATCGCCTCGAAGGTGAAGACGCCCAAGAGCGAATTTTGCCCGCCTGCCAGGCTCCGCGCCGCCGGGTCGACCACATAGCCGAGCTCGTCAACCGCACTGAGCACGCGTTCACGCGTCTCCGCTGGGATGCGGACGTTGTCGCCGGTTCTGTTATTGATGACCAGGGAGACGGTTGTAGGAGACACGCCGGCCAGGCGCGCTACGTCCGTCTGACGGACTCGCCGTTTCATAGGAACTCTTCACTGGGTGATCAATAAGCTGACCGCTGGGGCGGTCAAGAGTTAGGTTATTTTGGGTGGAAATGCGCTGATAAAGCGCTTTAGCGGCAGTATAACAGCCCTATTGGAGCGTGTCAACCCTCAATTTGAATGAGTGCATACCACATCTGTGGGGCTGCTCTAGAGACGGCGCAATGGGGAAACTGGGGCTTTCGGGAACGAACCCGCCGGGCATGAATGCCCTGGCTGGCAGGGTGCGCCCCCCCCCTGAAGCGGGGCTTGACTGTCGACAGAAAAGTCCCATTGATGGGACGCTGCGCTCTAGCCCACGGCATTCATGCCTGGGCGGCCGTCACGGCGAACAGCGCAGGATTAACGGCATATGACTTCGACCGCCTCTGACTTCGACCGCCTCTGCCTTCGACCGCCTCTGCCTTCGACAGGCTCAGGCGGCGGCTACCCAGCGGTGCAGGCTGAGCCTGCTTGGACTGAGCCTGCTTGGACTGAGCCTGTCGAAGTGTCGAAGTGTCGAAGGCGGGTCTACGGCAAGGGCTTGCAAAACTAATGTTTTCACCGCACCTTAAGTTTAGTAACTTGTCGGAGAGATCCAAAAGATAGACCGAGGATGGCGCGGATTGGACTGAAACAGCCGGATTTTCTTAGGCTCTGTTGACATTTCGAGAACCACCGACTTTACGCCTTCAACGTCTCCGGCACGGGCGCCTACAAGTCTGCAGATCGGATATTCTGCCGCCCGTGACGTTACGACCAAATGTCAACGGGACTTAGTTTTATCCGCTTGAATCGACCAGATCCGCAGAATCCGCGGTCCATTCATACGATCAAGCATGGTGAGGCCGAACGGTTATGCGACAGCATATTGAAAGCGACGGGCGCATTCCATGCCGCGCCCACACTCCTCGTCCCGCACTCCTAAAACCCTTGCAGCTTGCTCAAGTCCGCCACGGTGTCGGGGAGCGCTGCAATTTGTTGGGCCAGGGCCAGGCGCGCTTGGCGTAGTTCTTCGTCTTCAGCATTGACCAGTACATTTTCAAAGAAGTCGTGGATCGGTCCCTGCAGCGCACGCAACTGCTCGCCCAGCACTTCAGCAGGTTCGTCGCTTGCGGCCATGGCGGCGGCTGCGGCTTCGTACGCATCGTGCAGCGGTTGCTCAACCGGCTCCACATAGGCCGCGGCGTTGAGGCTGAGTGCTTCGTCCAGCGCACGGGTGATGCGTGCCGCCCGCGCATAGGCGGTGAAGACCTCCTCCCACCAGGACTGCTCGACCAGCATATGTAGCGCCTGGGCGGCGCGCAGCGCGCCATAGGGATTATCGCCGCGCGCGGCCAGCGCTGCTTCGACGACGTCGTGGGGCATGCCCAAGTCGAGCAAGACGCCCTGCAGGCGCCGTGCGATAAAGGTCGCGGTCTCAGCCAGCGCTTCTTCGGACACATCGATCGGTTGCCGCGCAGCTGCCGCCGCCAACCCTGCGGCGACGCTGAAGTCTGTTTCAGTTTCCAGCAGATTGTTGACGATACCCAACGCTGCCCGGCGCAGCCCAAAAGGATCGGCGCTGCCGGTCGGCTGCGCGCCGGCGGCAAAGAGACCGACCAGACTGTCGAGCTTGTCCGCCAGGGCCAGGGCTAAACCGGCCGCGCTCCGGGGCGCGGCATCACCAGCCGACCGGGGCAGATAGTGCTCGCGAATTGCCTGCGCAACCGCATCCGTCTCGCCTGAGTGCTTGGCGTAAAGTTCGCCGATGGTGCCCTGGAGACTCGTCATCTCCACCACCATGTTGGTCACAAGGTCAGACTTGCTCAATGCGGCGGCCCGGCGCACAGTGGCTAGATCGGCCTCATCCAGTTGAAGCAACGTGGCGACCTGAGGCCCCAATTCGACCAGCCGGTTGACTTTGTCCAGCATGGAGCCGAGCTTGGCATGGAAGGTGAGTGTGCCCAGGCGGGGCGTGTAGCTCTCCAGCGGACGCTCGGTATCCTGGCGATAGAAGTAGGCCGCATCAGCGTAGCGGGCGCGAATGACGCCTTCATTCCCGGCAATGACGACCTCCGGCTGAGCCAATCCCGCGCTGTTGGCCACCGTGATGAAGTAGGGCAGGAGGTTCTCCTGGATCTGTTCGTTGTCCTTGCCAAAAACAGGGAAGTAGCGCTGATGCTTCTTCATGACGGCGATGAGCACCGGCATGGGCAGCGTCAGATACTTCTCTTCAAAGCGACCAAGCAGTGCGGTGGGCGCTTCAATCAAGTCGGTCACTTCATCGAGGAGGTCAGGATCATTCGGCGTCACGCCGTTGACGGTTGCCGCGGCTTTGCTGACCTGTTGCTCTACGAGTTGACGACGTTCATCCCGATCGATAACGATGCCTTGAGCAGCCACCTGGTCGAAGTAGCTGGCGCTGTCAGGCACCGCAAATGTGGTGAATTCGCCGGCCGGCAAATCTGCGGCCGCGTCTGCAAAGCGCGGGCCGCGGCTCATGCCGCCGCTCGGCGTGTCGGCCCAGCTGAAGGGCACAAGCTGATCGCCGTAGCGGGCAACGATCCAGCGAAGGGGGCGGGGATAGCCGAGATTAGAGGCGTTCCAGCGCATGGTCTTGCGCCAGCGCAGTCCGTCGAGCAGGCGCGTGCTCAACGCCGGCAGAATGGCCGCCGCGGGTTGACCTGCCACGCTCTTGACTGCGTAGAGATAGCCGTCACGCTGCTCCAACTCTTCGACACTGAGCCCCTGGCCGCGGGCAAAGCCGGCGGCGGCTTTCGTGGGCTGGCCGTCAGCATCAAAGGCCCGATCCAGTGCGGGGCCGCGCTTCTCAACCACTTCATCCCGCTGGCGGGGCGCCAGGTCCGTTACGTAGGCCGCAAGACGGCGCGTCGTGCCCGTCACGCGCAGGCCGGCGTAGTCGAGCTTAAACTCGTCGAGCAGGGCGGCCAGAGACTCTTCGATCTGGGCGATGCCGTCCACCACGTCCTGAGGCGGCAGCTCTTCAGAGCCCAACTCCATGACAAAGTCCTGCGCGTCGTCAACGGGCGTCACGGTTTCAACAGGTAGAGAGGCGTCATCCGCAGCCTGTGCTTCGTTTCCGCCATTTTGCGCCAGCCAGGGATACTCCTCCTGCTGGCGCTGCTGGACGTAGAGTTCGGAGACGCTGCGCGCCTGGCGGCGCATATCGGCGAAGAACTTGGCGCGCTCGGTGACGCCAATCGCGCCGCGCGCATCGAGCAGGTTGAAGGTGTGGCTCTGGCGCAGCACGAAATCGTGGGCAGGCACGACCAGTCCTCGGTCGATGCAGGCCTGGGCTTCCGCCTGATAGATGTCGTACATCTGCTTGAGCCGGTCGACGTCGGCCAACTCGAAGTTGTAGACGCAGTGCTCCACCTCGGCCGGGCGATAGAGCTCGTCAAAGGTGTGAACGCCATCCACATCGATATCCCAGACCTGGGTTTTGTTTTGCAAATACATGACGATGCGGTCCAGGCCGTAGGTGATCTCAACGCTGACCGGATCGAGCGGCAGGCTGCCAGCCTGCTGGAAATAGGTGAACTGGGTGATCTCCTGGCCATCCAGCCAGACTTCCCACCCCAGACCCCAGGCGCCCAGCGCCGGCGACTCCCAATTGTCCTCGACAAAGCGCACGTCATGCTTGGTCAGATCCAGACCGATGGCTTCCAGGCTGCCCAAGTAGAGTTCCTGGGGATTGCCCGGATCCGGCTTGAGGATAACCTGGTACTGGTTGTGCATCTGCATGCGATTGGGGTTTTGCGCGTAGCGGCCATCATCGGCGCGGAAGGAGGGCTCCACGTAGGCCACATTCCACGGCTCGGGGCCGAGGACGCGCAGCACGGTGGCCGGGTTCATCGTGCCTGCGCCGACCTTCTCGCTGTAGGGGAACCAGTTGAGACAGCCGTGGGTCGACCAATAGGCGTCAAGCCGGCGAATCACTTCTTGCATGGATGGATGAGAACTCATGAGTTACCTGCTTATCTTCACTGAAGTTGATCATGTTAAAGCGACTGCATGGAAAAGTGATGGAACGCGGATCATGCGGATTTCGGCGGATTTTTTTCAAAGTAATCAGCGGCCATCCGCTCGATCCGTACAATCAGCGTTCCATCCGGAATCGGTCTTCTACGGCAGTGCCCGCAGCGGCACTGGCACAAAGACGAGAATAAAGATGACAATGACGGCAAAGCCGATGTAGCGGCGGCGCGGGTCGAGCTCGGTTACGTCGTCCAGGGCGGGCGGATGATAAGGACCGATGACCGTAAAGATCAGGACGAGCCAGAGCAGCCAGCCCGTCCAGCCAACGTTGACCAGTTGGGGGACAAGTCGCTGCACAGGCGCCAGCCCGGCGACGCCCAGGACCGCAATCACGCCGATGGCGATTTGGTTGATGCGGCGCGCCTGCTCGCCGAACATGGCGAAGACCGTGTGGCCGCCGTCGAGCTGTCCGACCGGCAGCAGATTGAGCGCCGTGACGAGCAGACCCGCCCAAGCGGCGGTCGTTACCTGGTTCATGAGCACGTCTTCGCCCGTAATCGGGTCGGGCAGGGGCTTGCCAAAGGCCCAGATCTTGGCGAAATAGTAGAGAATGCTGTTGCCTTCGAGAAAGCCGCCGCTAAAGTCAGGCACGGCCATGGGACTGGCGCGCAGACCGAGAAAGAGCAGCGGGACGGCAAGGACCAGCCCGGCCAGGGGACCGGCCACGCCGATGTCGAAGAGCTTGCGCCGGTCAGGAATCGGCGCCTTCATCTGAATGAAGGCGCCCATGGTACCAAAGGGCGGCAGCGGCAGGGGAATAAAATAGGGCAGGGTCACCGCTACCTTGTGCGCCTTGGCGGCAAAGTAGTGGCCGAACTCGTGGGCCAACAGGATCGACATCAGCGTGACGCAGAAGGGCCACCCTTGCAGTAAGATCCGCGGCGAGAGCGCGCCCCAAACGGACGTCGCCCCGGCCGAGGCTGAGCTGTAGAGCGAGCCGACAAAGAGCGTGCTCAGCACAGTGAGCGCAAACAGCACGCCATTCTTCCAGGCCTTGGGGTGCGCTTCCGGCGCCACGCCGGCCATAACGTGAAGAACCACGTCATCTTTGTCGCCGTCTGCAGCGGGGCGCAAGATTGGGGTAAAGCCGCGTGCTGTAAGCGTCTCCAGCCAGCGCGGGAAGAGCTCTTCACTGGGCTTCAGCAACCGCCCGCGCACGATGAGTACGCCTTCAGCGGCGGGGTCGCGACCCAACTGGATCGATTCCACAGCCATGTCTCCCTCGAGCAGCGCCCGGATTTGGTCGGCCAGGACCATGGCATCAGAGGGAGATAGTGCGTTGTTACCGACTGCGAAAGGCAGTGGGCCTGGGTTGTTGGCGGTTGTTTGACTCATGACGCTTCTTGCTCTCGCCCGCTGCACGATGCAGCAGAAAACCGATGAAGGATTTTACCGCATAACCTCGATTAATGGTATAACTCGAGCCCAGAGTGCGAAAGCATGCACGCTACTATTGGAATGGACGGACTGACCTTTTATGCACCCCTTTTTGGCGAAATTACAGGAAAAACCGCTTCTCTTTGACGGGGCCATGGGCACGCTGCTCTATGCCCGCGGAGCCAGCAGCGAACAGTGTCTGGAACTGCTTGTCGCCACGCGCCCCGGCTGGGTGACGGAGATTCACCAAGCCTATGCCACGGCCGGCGCCGACATCATAAAGTCGCATACCTTTGGCGCCAACCGCATCCGCCTAGCCGAATATGGGCTGCAGGACCGCGTGCGGGAATTCAACTTCAAAGCAGTCAAGCTCGTGCGCGACGTGCGCGAGGTGGCCGGTCGGGCGCTCTTCATTGCCGGCGATGTGGGCCCCAGTGGCGCACCGTTGGCTCTGCCGGGCACGCCCGCCCACGAGCAGGTGCGGGCCGCGTTCCAGGAACAGATTGCCGTGTTGTGGGAAGCGGGAGCCGACCTGTTGCTCTTCGAGACCTTCAGCTCGCTGGATGAGTTGGAATTGGCCGTCGAGATTGCCAAGGATGTGTGTGATCTGCCGGTTGTGGCCTCGCTGACCTTTACGGAAGATCACCGTACGCCGACGGGCAATACGCCCGACGAAGTCGTGACTCGCCTGCGTGCGGCCGGCGCCGACGTGATCGGCATCAACTGTTCGGTCGGGCCGACGCAGATGTTGCGAACGCTCAATCTCGTTCACGCAGCTGCGCCCGATGCCCTGCTCAGCGCCATGCCCAATGCCGGTTTTCCCGAGCGGGTGGACGGACGCTTTTCCTACCCGGCCAGCCCCGAGTATTTCGCACGCAGCGTGCCCGAGTTTCTCAGCGAGGGCGCCCGCCTTGTCGGCGGCTGCTGCGGCACGTCGCCCATGCACACGCGCCATATGCGCGCAGCGCTCGACGCCGCTCTGGCCGCGCCCAGCAGCGGGAAGGCCGCGGCGATCGCTATCAGTGAGGATGATCTGCCCGACTTGCAGATCAGCAGCGCCACTGATTATGCCGAAGAGGAAGATGGCCGCACGCCCCTGCTGCGCAAGCTGGAGGCCGGCAACTTTGTCATCAGCGTTGAAGTGGATCCGCCCCGGGCCTTCAATGCCGAGAAACAGATCGAGGGCGCCAAACATGCGCGCGCCATGGGCGCGGACGCAGTAAACGTGGCCGATAGCCCCATGGCCCGGGTGCGCATGGGGGCGCTATCTCTCTGCACCCAGATTCAACAGCAGGCGGGCATCGAGACGATTCTCCACTTCACAACCCGTGACCGCTCGCTCATGGGGCTGCAGGCCGATTTGATTGGTGCACGCGCCCTGGGCGTGCGCAATATCCTGGCCTTGACGGGCGATCCGCCCAGCCTGGCCGGCAATCAGACCAGCAGCGCCGTCTACGACGTGGACAGCATCGGCCTGGTCCGCGTCATCGATAAATTCAATCAGGGGCTCGACCTCTCCGGTCGGGAAATGGGAAGCAAGGGCGACTTTACGATCGCCGTGGCCTGCGATCCCACGCGGCCGGATCTGGCCGAAGAGGTGGATCGTTTCCACCGTAAGGTCAGCGGCGGCGCGCACTTTACCATGACGCAGCCGATCTATGATCCGCAGCTCTGGCTCGATTTCTTGGAATTGTACGAAGAGCGCCATGGAACCTTTCCCGTGCCCGTGCTCATCGGCGTGTTGCCGCTGCAAAGTCACAAGCACGCCAGCTTCCTCCACAACGAGGTGCCCGGCATCACACTGAGCGAAGAGGCGCTGGCGCGCATGGAGAAGGCGGGCAAGGAGGGGCGCTACGAAGGCGTCACCATGGCCCAGGAATTGCTCATGGCGCTAAAAGGTTTGCCCTACGTGCAGGGCGTTTATCTCATGCCCAGCTTTGGCCGCTACGAACTCGCCTGCCAGGTCCTGGAGGTCTTGACACCGGAAGAACGGGGCGTGGGAAACGCGGAACGCGTAGTGGGGAGCGCGGAGTAGAACCGGAACGACAAAATGATGAATGGAGAGTTATTGATGCGTGCGTTTCACCCAGTTAATCGTTCTCCATTCATCATTTCCCCATTACTCCGCCTTGGGCGACGACGAAGGCGATGGCGCTGCTGCGGTCGTGGGAGAGGCTGAGCGACCATTCGATGAGACCGAGTTCTTCGGCCTGTGCGGCGGCGGCGTTGTGGAGCGTGAGCAAGGGGGCGCCGCTCTCACGGTGGCGTCGAATTTCGATGTCGGTCCAGTTGACGCCCTGGCGCCAGATGCCGGTGCCCAGCGCTTTGGCAACGGCCTCCTTGGCCGCAAAGCGCGCGGCCAGCGATTCGATCCGCCCGCCGCAGCTGGCCAGCTCTGCCTCAGTATAGACGCGTTGTAGAAAACGATCGCCATGTTTGTCAATCGCTTCTCGTACGCGCTTGATTTCGATCGTATCGACCCCAGTCCTCAACATATGGTGTCATCCTCTCTCCATCATGCTGCGCTTTTTGCTCCCTGGTGACGCTACGGACCTGCCACCACTGTCACCTCGGCGCCGCCTGCCAGATAGGTCTGGGCAACGCGCTGCACGTCGGCAGGGGTCACAGCATAGATTAGCTCGTGATAACGAAGCAGGAAATCGAGACCGAGCTGATGCCACTCCATGTTGAGGAGCGAACCGGCGACGCCGTCATTTGTCTCCAGCGTCAGGGGCAGGACCCCGGTCAGGTAGGCCTGGCTGTCGGCCAGCTCTTCAGGTGGAACCGGCTCGGTCGCCAGCCGCGCACATTCGGCGCGGATGGCCGCCAGCGCGGGTTCGACCTGCTCCGCATTGACGCCTGCAGCAGCTGTCCAGAGACCGGCTGCTTGATTTGCCTCCTGCGCACTGTAGGCGTAGTAAGCCAGACCCTTGGCCTCGCGCACGCTTTCACCCAGCCGCCCCATGAGTCCGAAGACGCCTAAGACCGTGTTGGCAACACGAATCGCATAGTAGTCGGGATGATGGCGCGGCACCGCGGGTACGCCCAGCACGATGTCGGCCTGAAACTTGCCCGGCATGTGATGATCGATGCGCAGTGTTTGAGTGGGAAACGCCACGGCGGGCACACTTTGCTCGGGACTCGGTCCGCGCCAGTCGCCCAGCGCACCCTCAACCTGGTCGAGAAGGACCGCAGCCTGCAGATCGCCGGCAACGGCCAGGATCGCGCCCCGGGGCGTGTAGCGCCGGGCATGGAAGGCGCGCAGATCATCGACCGTGATGTGCGCGATCGTCTCCACGTAGCCACTGGTCGAGCGTCCATAGGGATGATCGCCATAGATCGTTTCGTGGTAGCGCAGATTGGCCATGCTCGCCGTGTCCTGGGCTCGCTCCTGCAGACCGATTTGCTTCTGATTGCGCAGCCGTTCGACCAGCCCCTCTGTAAAGGTAGGGTTGCGGATGGCGTCGGCCAGGACCACCAGCAGGCGCGGGAAATCTTCGCTCAGGCAGGAGAGGCTGAAATTGGTCAAATGCTTGTCACTGGCAAAGGTCAGGTTTGCGCCCACTGCTTCAATGGCCTCATTGAAGGCGTCGAAGTCGTAGCCTGCGCTGCCCCGGCTTAGCATGCCGGCGACAAATGCACTCAGACCGACCTGGTTGGCGGGATCGTGGATGCTGCCGGCGGGCAGATAGCCTTCCAATGTGATGAGGGGCGCGGCGTGGTTCTCCCGTGCCAGCACGACAAGGCCGTTGTCCAACACGCTACGGGTGATACTTTCTGGGCCTGGATAGGCGAACGGAATCGTGGTCATAGTGAACCTGGCCAGTTTCTACGCGTCATGCGCTCAAATACCATCCGGTTGTCTGGCGGGTGGGCTGTAGGTAGGTGTTGGCCACGCGCTGTACATCTTCGGGCGTCACGGCCGCCAGCTTCTCCAGCCAGTCATCCAGCCAGCCGGCACCGGCCACGATCTCGCTGACGCCCAGCCAATAGGCCCGCGCGGTGGCGCTTTCATTGCTGAAGGCGAACTGAGCTTTGGTCTGCTGGATCGCTTTCTTGAGTTCTGCTGCGGTCACGCCGTCTGTCTGCAACTGGGTGAAGAGTTGCCAGAGCGCGTCCTCGACCTGCGCCGGGCCCACCCCTGCAGCCGGTGTGACCGAGACAAGAAAGAGAAAGGGATCGATCGTGGGCTGGAAGCTGGAATCGACGTCGACGGCCAGATCCGTATCGACCAGCGTGCGATAGAGGCGGTTGCTGCGATTGTTGGCGCTGCCGCCAAACATGCCTAATCCTTTGGCGCCCCCCAGAATCGAGTCAAGGATAATCAACGGGAAAAAATCAGCGTGATTGGCCGCCGGCGCGGGAAAGGCCGTGAGCAGGTAGGGCGTCGGGTCAGGGCCGCGCAGGGTGACGCGCCGCTCGGACGTTTGCGCCGGCTCCACCGCACGTACGGACGGCAGCGACGGTCCCGGCGCCAACCCGCCAAACGCCTGCTCGATGCGTTCCAGCATGGATGCCGTGGCGAAATCTCCCGTGACCACAGCGATGGCGTTGTTGGGCGTGTAGAAGGTGCGATAGTGATGATAGAGATCGGATCGCCGGATTTCGTGAAGATCGCGCTTCCAACCGATGATGGGATGACCGTAGCTATGGGCGTGGAAGGCCGTAGCCTGTACCTCCTCGTTGAGTCGCCAGAAGGAGTCGTTTTCAGCGCCCTCACGTTCGCTGAGGATAACCGTGCGCTCCGACTCGCACTCGGCAGGATCGAAATGAGCGTTAATCATGCGATCGCTTTCGACCTGCAGCGCCAGGTCAATCCGATCCGCGGGAAAGGTCTCGAAGTAGGTCGTCCAGTCCTGGGACGTCATACCGTTGAAGAAGCCGCCGGCCCGCGCCACCGCCCGATCAAACTCGCCCTGGGGAAACTGATCCGTGCCCTTGAAGAGCATGTGTTCCACCCAGTGGCTGATGCCCGTGAGCCCCGGCATCTCATTGCGGCTGCCGACGCGATAGAAGATCCAGAAGCTGGCGACTGGGGCGGCGTGACTTTCCTGCAAAATGACCTGTAGGCCGTTGTCGAGTTGGGTTTTGTGAAGTTGCATAGGCTCGGTCAGTGGTGCGCAATGGAGGAGGCGAGATGCGTGCGTGTACCCATGCGCGTCTCCCGGTTAGTTTTTGGTAAAGGTGACGCCGCGGCCTGCTGCACGGTAGATGAAGCCGAGCTCTTGCATGGTGGTCGGCTCATAGATGTTGCGGCCGTCGGCGATGATTGGCGTGGCCATGAGCGCCTTCATGCGCGGCAGGTCGAGCTGCTTGAACTCGTTCCATTCGGTGCAGACCAATAACGCATCGGCGCTGGCAGCCAGATCGTAGGGATCCTCGACCAGGCGCAAGTCCGGATTCATTTTGGCGACGTTCGCCATTGCCACCGGATCGTAGCCGCTTACGAGCGCGCCTTCCTGCTGCAGCATGCGCGCAATCTCCAGCGCCGGCGCTTCGCGGATGTCGTCGGTGTTGGGCTTAAATGCCAGCCCCAGCAGGCCGATGCGCTTCTGGTTGAGCGAACCGCCCAGCAGGTCGCGCAGGTTGAAGATGGCCCACCGGCGGGCATCGCGGTTGATATCGATGACCGCACGCAGGAGGGACGGATGGCGTCCCTGGACCAGCGCCATGTGCTCCAGCGCCTTGACGTCCTTGGGGAAACAAGAACCGCCGTAACCCAGGCCCGCATTGAGGAAGGCAGGACCGATGCGCTTGTCCATGCCCATGCCGATGGCGACCTCTTCCACATCGGCGCCCAGCGTCTCACAGATTGCGGCGATCTCGTTGATGAAGCTGATCTTGGTGGCCAGGAAAGCATTGGATGCGTATTTGATCATCTCGGCCGTGCGCAGGTCGGTCATGACGATGCGGGCGCGCAGCGGCAGATGCAGCTGCGCGACTTTTTCGGCCGCAATCGGGCTGTGGCTGCCCAACACGACCCGGTCCGGATTCATGAAGTCATAGAGGGCCGAGCCCTCGCGGGTGAACTCGGGGCAACTGACCACGTCGAATTCCACCGGCTCTTCCTGGTGGCGGGTGATGATGTCGGCCACCCAGTCGCCTGTCCCGACCGGCACAGTGCTCTTGTTGATCACGACCAGGGGCTGATGCATGGTCTTGGCGATGGACTGAGCCGCCATGCGCACATATTGGAGGTCGGCCTCTCCGTCCACGCCGGAGGGCGTGCCCACGCAGATGAAAACGAACTCGGCGTCAGCCAGGGCCTCATCATAGCTAGTGGTAAAGGAGAGACGCCCGGCGTTGACGTTGCGCAGGACCATCTCGTTCAGTCCCGGCTCATAGATGGGCGATTCGCCCTGGCGCAGCATCTCGATCTTCTCTTCGCTGATGTCGAGCAAGGTGACCCGGTTGCCCAGGTCGGCAAAGCAAGTGCCTGTGGAAAGGCCCACGTAGCCGGTCCCGGCTACCGCAATATTCTTCATAACAGTCATTACTCCTTACTTCAATCGTCAAGCAATGCGCCTTAACCAAACCTCATCCCTAGCGGGCTATCTTCTTGGTCTCTCCGACAAGCCGCTAGCCGCTGCAACGGACCAACCCAAATCCAATCCGCAATCCGAACTCTGCAATCCGAATTTGAGCCCCTACTCCACAACGCCCACACTCTGCGTCTCCCGTTCCGCGCTGCGCGCTTCCTCCTCCTGGGCTTCAGCGAAGTCGCTCCAGCGCATCTGCGCGCGCCAGAAGAAATAGCCACCCAAGAGGGTGACGGGGAACCAGAGCGCGGCATGCAGGGTAAAGGTATAGCTGGCTGCGATATTGCGCTCCACGCCAAAGGCTACAAGCGTCTCGATTCCTGGCGTATCAAAGGTGCCGATGTAGCCCGGCGCTGACGGCAGCGTCGTGGCCAGATTGACCAGCCCGTTCATGAGCATCAGCACCAGGAAGCTGACGCTGAAATTGAAGGCGTGCATAACAAACCAGTATTTGATCGTCTCCAACAGCCAGATGACGATGCTGGTCAAAAAGATCATCAAGACGTCCTGCCCGCTGTTGAGGCACTGCAACCCCTCCATGAAGCGGATATAAAGCGTATCTGTCACGTTGCGGATGCGGGCCGGCAGCACCTTCCTCGACACCCACATATAGAAGGACTCAACCCGCTGGGGCTTTGCGGCCATCCACATGAAGACAGCGGTCGCGCCCACCAGCATCATCGTCAAAACGATTACAAGATTGCGATAAAACGGGGGGATTGCTGGTACGAGCGGCAGCGCGAGAAAGACAAAGAGCAGCATGACCAAGCCGTCAAAAATGCGCTCGATAAATACTGTCGCCAAGCTTGACATAAAAGCGATGCCTTCAGTCCGCTTGAGGGCGTAAGAGCGAATGAGTTCGCCGGCACGAAAAGGGTAGACGTTATTGCCAAAGTAGCCGATGCAGACGAGCGGAAAGAGGCGTATGAGGGGCACCGACTTGAGGGGGCGCAGCATGTAGTGCCAGCGCCAGGTACGCGCCCACAGGCCCAGGAAATAGACGCCAATACCGGGCAAAAGCCAAAGATAATTGGCCGTGCGTAGCGAGGATAGGACCTCGCTGAGGTGCAAGCCGGGCAGGGCCAAATAGATGAAAAAAGCGCTGATCATAATACCGATCAGCAACTGCCAATACCGCTTCAAAATGGGTCTTTCTACCCTCTCAAAATAGCGACGCAACGGCTAGAATAGCATAGAAGCTAAGGTTGAACCAAAGTGAACGGCTGCATCGGGTGCATACCACATTGGGGGGCTGCTCCAGAAAAAGCGACTAGTCCGTTCATACACCGCTTCCAAAATGGGATGCACCCGGCTGCATCTGACAGTTCAAAAAGGAAGAACCTGAGACGCAAAAAGTGCGTCGGATCCCAGAAAGATTGGGGCCCGACGCACTTTTGCGTCCTGTATTGAAGCTTCGTTCGTCTTTATAAATTGCGGGCGTACTCGGTTGATCTGTGCGCCGCAGGAATCGACAATCTACTGTCGATGGTTACTGCTGTACCGCCGTGGCATACATCGCCGGTTCGACCGAATCACCAAGAATTTCTTCCATGGCCATGACATGGGAGCAGACATTGCGCAATTGAAATTCCTCGCAGTCACACTGCCACTCGCCGTTGCGATAGCTGACGATATGGTTGGCATTCTCGCCATGCAGCTCAATCTCGAAGCTGTGCACCTGGATGCGCGTGTCACGCTCTGCAGCATACTGCTTGGCCTTGATGATTCTGCTTGCGGCTGAATCCATGTTTCGTGTCCTTTCACTGTCAGGAGAGATGGAAAAGAAGTTGATCGCGATTGTTCGAAAATGCTTGTAGTTTTAGAATCTGATCGGCTCTATCAAAAACGATATGAGCGGAGCAAAGGTTCACGTACTAACGAAACGCTAACAGTCATTACAGAGTCATTACAGAGCCCGTCACAAGAACGTTTGAGCGGCCCTTTACGGTCCCTAAAAAGAAAGGACCCAGGCAGCAGCGCGTACCCGGGTCAGACCAAACGATATGCGATTTTGCCATCCTCTGGCGTTTTGAGTAACACCTGTATCAGCATTAGGAAACGCTTTTCCTCTACTAAATGAGCGAAAATTGCGTGCTCATTTGCGTTGACTTGAGAGAATGATTTGTTCTTGGAAGCTCTGGCTGTGGTGAATGCATTTTCTGGTAACAGTATAGCGTGGGCTACGCCGTCTGTCAAACAGGATTTTTGGGTCTTCCTTCTTGCCTCGCCTTCCCCAATCTGCCGATTTTACGTCAATTCATGAACTACGGGAACCGGTGCATTTTCTCTTGCGTTTGTAGAGGCAATGACCGCCGATGGCGGTGGTCTTGGAGTCGTTGGCGAACGGACGTTATGGAAGAATGCCAAAGCCAGGCGGCGTGATGGTTGTGTCGAGCGCAACGGGTAAAGCCAGCCCTTCGCCGTACTGGGCAAGTGCCAGTTGGGTCGCACGCAAGCGCTCGTTGATGTCGGCAATCGGCGCATTCAGATAGAGGCCAAGCTCAGCTTGGAGAGCCAGCCACTGAAGGGCTTCTACCTCTAGCATGGTCTGTTGCGCGGAATCGCTCAGCGTGGTTGCCACCGCCTTCGCAGCGACGTCAATGGACTCGGCGTTTTGCGCCAGATCCTGTTGCAGCGCATTAACAGCTAATTCCCATTCGGGCACAAGGGAGAGTCCGAAGCCACCCATGCCAATTCGGGTCTTGAGCGCCAGCCACGCCCGTCGATCAAGCTGTAGCCAAAGCTGCTGCTGCGGCGTCGGCGATTGCGCCGCCAAGCGACTGTAATAGTCGCTGCGGATGCGCTCTTCTTGAAGCAGCAGGGCGCCCAGCGCTTCTTGCTCTGGGCCGATGTCCGCGCCATTGGTGAAGCGGATGCGTTCGGCCAATTGCGCAGCAGCCAGCTGACGCGCGGCGATGGCATCGAGCAGCGCCGGGTCATAGTCGAGCGGCTCTGCCAGGGCAAAGAGCCGCGGCGTGACGAGCATGCCGGTCGGCGTCAGAAAGGGATTGCGGGTCAAGTCAGCGAGCTGGGATGTGAAAGGCTCATTGTCCAGTTCGGCGGCAACGGGCTGGAGGGCCTGGAAGATCTGCTCACGCTGGGCGGGCAGAAAATCCGGCGCCTTGGCGCCCACCACCATGGCCTGCTGCGCAGCATCCAACGCAGCATCAGGTTGGTCAATGGCCAGAAAACCTTCAGCCGCTTGCGTAAGCAACCGGGCGCGCTCCAAAGGCGGAATGGCCGGGTCGAGTACGGCTAGTGTGCGCAGGGCATAGTGGGTGACGCTGGTTTCGCTGGAGGTGTTTGCCTCTTCAAAGGCTCGGGCGAGCTGGCTATTGAAAGCCGATCGTGCTGTGCCCGTTTGGTCTGTATCAAAAAGGGCGATGGCATGAGCGCTGGATAGTTCACCGGCATTGAGGGCTTGATAGCCCAGCGCACCTGCCGGATCGCCCGCCAATTCCTGGACGGCAAGCGCAGCTGAGATCTTTTCCGGCTCGAGGCTCTCCAGCGGCGTTGCCGGTGCCGGTTCCGGCACCGTGCGCGTCAATGCGAGAAAGGCGACAAGGGCGCCGATGCCCAATAAAAAGAAGAGAAAAAAACCAAAGAGCAAACCGCTTTCTATCCATCTAGGGCGGGAAGATGGCGGACTCGCTTTGGCAAAAGGCTCATAAGTCATGCCAAAAAGTATAGCATGCTAACGGACGTTTAAGGCAATCATTTTTTGTCCAGCAATGGGGTTATGCTAAGATAGCAAACTGGCTAATCACAGTTGCTGGATCAGCTAAGGTGAATTGATGATGCGACAAGATAGCCTGAGTCAGTATCATATAGTTTGTGTCGTGCCTCGCTTGAGGGCATTACGGATTTGCGCCCCGGTTCGCCAGCGGCGCTTTTGTTTACTTCAAAACAATAGCAATGTAGGCGTATATGGTGTGGCAAAGGAGTTGACATTTTATGCAGAATAGCCAATTAGAGACGCGATCAGCATTGGGCGTCGGATCACAACCTGCTCGACGTAACCGGACAACCTGGTTGTTCACGCTGGTTCTGATTCCGATGTTGCTCATTGTTGCTTTGTTGCTGCCTCCCATCAATCTGTTGGACCGTCTCCAGGCGCTCACCTACACACGCATTACGCCTGCGGGCGGGATGGTTAGTGACGCCGATGGCACGATGGTGAATTTCCCGGCGGAGGGCGTTCCTTCGTCGTTCTTTGCTGCCCTGGGTTCCACTCCCCGTGCAGATTTCATTGTCGGCCAGGGCGGGGCGGACCTCTATGAGGCCGCCAGCAATATCCCCCTGTATCTGCTTCCAAAGAGTCCTGCTTATCACCTGGATGTGCGGGGCGAAGACCCGACCATGTCCATCCTCGAGATTCCGATCCCCAATGACAGCTTGCCGTATGAAACATTGGCTGTCTATGCCTGGACAGATGAGGGATGGATGGTTTTGCCGAGCCAGATTTTGGTGGAGGAAGACCGCATCGTTTCCGACCTGAACGGCGTTGCTAACGACTTCATGGTCATGCAGACGACGCCGGGCGCCCCCGCCGTTACGGCGAATCTGGGCGACAATGCCCAGCTTCCCCAGGGCGCGGTGGTGACGAATGAGGCCAAAACTGGGCTCTTCTTGCGCGGCGATGGCGCGTTGGAAGGGTCGGCGCCCGATAATAATGGCAACACGCTGCCCATTATTCGCAACTGGGACGGCGAAGTCGTGCGCACCGATCTGATCAATAATCTGCTGATCGATCCCGGTCTCCAGGCCAATCAGCTGATGTCGGTCGAGCAGACCGTCGTTCAGAATAATTACCCTGGCGCGGTGATCGATTATCGTGGCGTCGATGCTGTGCCTAGTGCGCGCGCCGATTATGTGCGGCTTATCACGGATATGGCCAATCAACTGCATGCCGCGGGCAAAACGCTGGCCGTGCGGGTCGAGCCGCCCACACAGGTTTCCGCCGACACGTGGGATACCGGCGGATATGACTGGCGCGAATTGGGCAATGTTGTGGATACGCTGATCATTCCTACGCCCGTCGATCCTCGCGCTTACATGCCGGGCGCCGAGATGAGCATGCTGCTCGACTTTGCGACCAACGAAGTTGAGCGCCGCAAGCTCCAGTTCGAATTGCCTTCGTACTCGGTGGAGCGGGCCGGCAACTATCTGCTCATGAAGGGTTATCAGGAATCGCTGGTTCCCCTTGTGAGTGGTGTCGAACTCGCGGCAGAGGGTAATAGCGGCGAGGTCAACGTCTCGCTCGAGAACGATCGCCTGCTCTCAGAGGTCATTTGGGATGACGAGATTGGCATGTACTACTATGTCTATCGCGACGACCAGGGCGGCGAGCGTACGGTCTATGTCGAGAATGCTGACAGCATGGCGCGTAAGCTCGAACAGCTGCGCGGCTACAATGTAAGCAATGCCGGCATTATCGTCCCTCCCAATGGCGAGATCGACCCCAATATCTGGAGCATTCTGCTGCAGTTCCAACAGGGGCAGCCGCTGACGGCCACAAATTTGGGCCAGCTTGCGGTAAACTTCACCGTCTATGATGAAGCCGGCAACCCGGTTGACCAGGAGACGAAACCGCTTAGCGATCCGGAAGCGTCGCTCGCTGCGCCGGGCGGCCCTGCTCAGGTCGACGCCCGGATTATTAACAGTGCGGGCCAGCCTGTGGTCCAGTCCCAGCCGGTTGCCGTCGCCGCGTCTAGCGGTGTCGCTGCTGCATCTGCAAGCGCTGGTGACGGTGGCACGGAAGCTGTCGCAGCTGCTGAGGCTGACGACGGCGTGGCCAGCGTGAGTACCAGCCAGATTCTCAACGTGCGCGAAGGGCCAAGCACTCAGTACACGGTTCTGGGCCAGACCGCGGCCGGCGCCAATTATGCGGTGACCGGCAAGAGTGAGGCCGGCGACTGGTGGCAGATTGACTACAACGGCCAGAACGCTTGGGTCATTGGCCAGCTGGTCAGCGCTAACGGCGACACGGAAGCTGTGGCGATCGTCACGGACATTCCGGAACCGCCTGCTGCTGCTGTGGCGGCGGCTGAGGCTGCCCCGCCGGCTGAAGGCGGCGGCGAAGCTGCGCCGGCTGAGGCGCCTGCAGCGGCCCCGGTTGTGGCCGCCCCGCCGCCCTCCGGCGCGGCCGTGCCCTTTGGCTACGGTATCCAGGCGCATATGGTCCATACCGGCGACGCCATGATCAATCAGGTCATGAGTTCGACTAAGGGGATGGGCTTCAACTGGGTCAAGCAGCAGATCGAGTGGCGAGTCTTTGAAGGCAGCCCGGGGCAGATCGACTGGGGCTCCTCTGATCCGATTGTCAACGCAGCCAATGCTGCGGGCATCAACCTGCTCTTCAGCGTGGTGAATGCGCCGGCCTGGGCGCGTGAGCCTGGCTTCGACGGCAGCGTCGGCGGTCCGCCCCAGGATCCGCAGACCTACGCCAACTTCGTCGGTGCATTTGCCGGCAAGTATTGTGGCACCTCCCTCAAGATGATTGAGGTCTGGAATGAGCAGAACCTGCATTATGAGTGGGGCAACAAGCCGCTCAATCCCGGCGAATACGTCCAACTGCTGGCCCCGGCCTATGCCGCAATCAAGGCGGCCTGCCCGAGTATGATCGTGGTTAGCGGTGCGCTGACACCGGCGGGCAACAACGGCGGCCTGGCCATGGACGATTTCACCTACCTGGAAGAGATGTTTAAGGCCGGCGCCAATAACTATCTCGACGCAGTCGGCTCGCATCCCAGCGGCTACAATGTGCCGCCCAGCGTTACGGCCGAAGACGCTTGCGCTGCAATTCAAGTCTCAGGCAACAGCTTCAACGGCGCCTGCGACTCGCCCCACCATTCATGGAGCTTCCGCAGCACGATGGAAGGCTACCGCAATATCATGAACGTCTATGGGGCCAGCAATAAGGTGATCGTGCCCACCGAATTTGGCTGGGCCGCCGGTGGCGCCTTTGACGCGAAATATCAGTACGCCAACGACAACTCCTTTGAGGAACAGGCTGCCTGGACGGTCGAATCCTACCAGATGATGAAGAACTGGGGCTGGGTCGGACCGGCCTTCCTGTGGAACCTGAACTTCCGCGTCGTTGCCGATGGTACGGAAAAGGCGCAGTGGGGCATCGTTGACCCGGGCTGGAACCCGTTGCCGGCCTACAATGCACTGGCCAACATGCCGAAGTAGGGATTGTTGTCGATTGCAGGATGATCGAACGCGGAGATGGTGGCTAGCGGTGTTTTGCGGATTGATCCACTTCTAGCCTGAGGTAACCAGCGTTTCAATAACAGGGCGGCGCTTGCGTCGCCCTGTTGCTTGTCAAGATATTCTCAGGTTCTTCGGAATCAATCCGTCTCCATCCGCTCTATCTGCGTAAATCCGCGGCCCATCTCGCTAATCGCTGCTACGACGTCGATCAGTTACCCGAAATCGGCCTTTTTCCGTATAATGCGGAAATTCAGACCGCCAACCATCCATTCCGCTTGCTCCGAAACCACTCACTATGGCAAAAGAACACTCAACCCCTACCCTGCGCTGTGCCTTCTTCACGCTTTTGCTCGGCATACTTTTTACCGCCAGCGGTTGTGCCCCTGCAACGCCGGATATCGTCCGCGCGCAGCTGGTTGTGGCGCCGGCATTGCTGAGCATCGTCGGTCTGTCGACGTCTGTTGACGCCCCTGTGCCGGCGGTTACGGCTGCCAGCGTCGATGAAAACATTACCGTCCGTACACCGACGGTTGAAGCGACGGCGCCCGAGTCAGTTGATGCCGCCAGCGCCGTCACGTCGACCACAGCGGTCACCCTGCCCAGTATCATTGCCAGCGGCGCGCAGATCAGCGCGCCAGTCACTGCGTCGATTACTGCGTCGATTACTGCCGCCATCACGACCACGATCCCGGTCACGATTGAGGCGATGATCCCCACGGCAGCGATCTCCGAAACCGAAGTGACCACACCGTCCATTTTGACTGCGATTCAGCCGATTACGACCACTGCAGCAATCTCAGCGACGACCGCGCCAACCGTGACGACGGAGGTTGCAGAGGAGATTACAGAGGATATTGCAGATGCTGAGCCGCTCACGCCCACGGTTGGTGTGACCGCGACCGAAACATTGAGCGTGACCACTGTCGTCAGCGAACCGGTCACGGTACGCCAGCGTATCGCCGTCATCACCACCGACCGGCTGAACGTGCGCAGTGAGCCCAATGCGGAGAGTACGATCGTTGGCAAGCTACTGCGCGGTGATCGTGTCGAGTTGACGGCGGCGAGCAATGCCGGGGACTGGTATGAAGTGCGACTGACTGACGACCAGGGCCTTGGCTGGATCAGCGCTGCGTTCGCCGACGTGGTGGAGGAAGAGGTGGCACTGGAGGATGCGTCGCCAGCGCTGGCAGCGGCGGCGGCGGAAACGCGCGGCCCCGTACTCTTTGAAGTGCTAATCATTGGCGATCGTCTCAACGTGCGCGCCGAGCCGGGGCTAGGGGGCGCGGTGGTGGCTAAGCTGCTCCAGGGCGATCAGGCGCCAGTGATCGGCTCGACTGCCGATGCCAGCTGGTATGAAGTGTTGCTGGATGACGGATCCGCAGCCTGGATTGCCGCCGAGTATGCAGCGGAAGTAGAGCCTGAACCGGAGACCCCGACAAGCGCCGACGCTGACGAAACAGACGCTGACGAAGCAGGCGCTGACGAAGCAGACGCTGACGACGACGCTGAGCAGACGCCGACGAAACGGACGCTGACGAAACGGACGCTGACGAAGCAACGCTGACGACGACGCCGACGAGAACGCAGACGCTGACGAAACGGACGCTGACGAAACGGACGCTGACGAAGAGCCAGCCGCCGAGAATGAGGGTGTGAACGAAGATGCTGTCTCTGAGGATGATCCGGCGGAAGCAGCATCGAGTGCGGGCCAGGAAGCTGCGGCAGCGGAGACCGGCCAGCCGACAGCCATCACACAGCCTGATGCCATGAACGTACGTGGCGGGCCCAGCACTGCATTTCCTGTGGTGACAAACGTGCCGGCCGGTAGCGCCCTGGCGATTCTGGCCCGCAACAGCGCCGGCGACTGGTATCAGGTCACGCTGCCCGATCAGGACGAAGCTGGCTGGGTCTACGCCCCACTGGTGACGACTCAGGGCGCCGTGGAATCGATCGATATCATCGCGGACGAAGCGTTACCTGCAGTGCCAGAGACGGCTGCCGGCGCTCCGGCCCAGGCCGCGGCGGCTGCCGTCAATGCGCCCCCTCCCGTGGGCGGCGGCTCATTTGGCTACGGCGTCCAGGCCCACGTGCTGGGCGGCGGGGTCGACGACGCCATGAACGCAACCGCCGGCATGGGCTTCAACTGGATGAAGCAGCAGGTGGAGTGGCGCGTCTTTGAGGGAACGCAGGGCAATGTCGACTTTAGCGAATTGCGGCGCGTGGCCGATGCCGCGGGCGGGCGGGGCATCAGCATGCTCTTTAGCGTTGTCAACGCGCCGGATTGGGCGCGTGAGCCCGGCTTCGATGCCAGCGTGGGGGGGCCGCCCGCCGATCCCCAAACCTATGCCGCGTTTGTCGGTCGCCTGTCGGGGGAATTCTGCGGCTCGTCGGTAAAGGCGATTGAGGTTTGGAATGAGCAGAATCTCCATTACGAGTGGGGCAACAAGCCCCTCAACCCGGCCGAATACATGAACCTGCTGCGTCCGGCCTATGGCAGCATCAAATCCGCCTGCCCGTCCATGCTTGTCATTAGCGGGGCGCCGACGCCGGCGGGTGACGCCGGCCCCTATGCCCGGGATGATTTCGCCTATCTGGAGGGCATGTATCAGAATGGATTGGCCGGCTATGCCGACGGCATCGGCGCGCATCCAAGCGGCTACAACGTGCCGCCCAGCGTGGGGTGGCAAGAGGCGTGTGCGGCGATCCAGCAGACGGGGAATTTTTTCAACGGCCCCTGCGATACGCCCCATCATTCCTGGAGCTTCCGCAGCACCATGGAAGGCTATCGCAACATCATGAACGTTTACGGCGACTCGGGCAAGCGTATTTGGCCGACCGAGTTTGGCTGGGCCGCCGGTGGCATGCTTGATCCCCGCTATGCCTATGCCGAGGACAATTCGTTTGAAGAACAGGCCGTCTGGACCGTGGAGGCCTATCAGATGATGCGCAACTGGGGCTGGGTCGGTCCCGCGTTTCTCTGGAATCTCAACTTCCGCGTCGTCGCCGACGGCTCGGAAAAAGCCCAATGGGGCATCGTGCGGAACGACTACAGTCCCCTGCCCGTCTACAGTGCGTTGCAGGCGATGCCCAAGTAGACCGTTGAAGATGATTCGTGAAACGGGAAGTGGTGCGCTGTGAGGCGAAATCACCGATCTCATTTCACTGCTCGCGCTTTGCGCATCACACTTTATTTTAATGGAGGACATCCATTCATGGATTCAGTTCGCAAGTCCATCAAGCGTTTCCTGCTGCCGGCCCTGTTGGTGACTCTGACACTTGTCGTGGCCGGCTGTGGCCGCGCGGCCGGGCCGGAGCCGACGCCCACGCCGACCAAGACGCCTCTGCCGGCTGACGGCGCCATCGCCACGGCCGAGCCACCGGCGGCGGAGTCAGTCGCGCAGCCGGCGGCAGTCGCCACGCCTGTGCCCGTTGCCGCCGCGCCCGAACCGGTCACCGTAACCGAGACGATCGGCACGATCAACGCCACGGAACTCAACGTGCGCAGCGAGCCGAGCAGTGACGGCGCGATTGTCGCCACCGCAAACCAGGGCGAGCAGTACAAGGTCGTCGGGCGCAGCGAAGATGGCCAGTGGGTGCAGTTGGATGACGACGGCACGCTGCTGGGCTGGGCCGCGGCCGAATTTGTCACGGTTGAGACGGTCGAAGTCTCGGCCGGCGGCGAGCAGACAACCGAGACTGGCAGCCCGGCCGAGGCGCCGGCCGCGCAGCAGCCGGCGCCCGTGGGCAGCGGCAATTATCTGCCCGCGACCATGTCCAGCCCCGACTATGGCACCCAGGCCTTTATGTGGTGGCGGGAAGAGGTGGCGGATCGTGATCTGAATTTAATCAGCGACGCCAACTTCAACTGGGTCAAGCAGACCTTTGCCTGGGAGACGATTGAAGCGCCCGTACGCGGTCAGTATGACTGGTCGATTTCCGATCGCGTGGTGCAGCACACCAACAACGCCAATCTCAAGCTGCTGGCGCGTCTGAGCAGCGATCCGGAGTTAAAGGACAAATTCTGGGCCGGCAAGCCGCCGGGCAATGCTGACGCCTTTGCCGAGTTTGCCTACGAGATTGCCAATCGCTACAACTGTACGCCCCAGGCCGTGGGCTGTATTCAGGCCTACCAGATCTGGAATGAGCCAAATCTGGCGCGCGAATGGGGCGGTAATCCGCCCAATCCGGCCGAATATGCCGAGTTCCTGCGCAAGAGCTACGAAGCCATCAAGCGCGGCAACCCCAATGCCATCGTCATCAGCGCGGGCATGGCGCCCACGGGCGACAACAACGCCAACGCCATGCCGGACGATATCTACTATGACGGCATGTACCAGGCCATGGGCGGCAACAGTGACGGCTACTTCGACATGTTGGGCGTCCACGGGGCCGGCTTTGCGGCGCCGCCGGAGTTGGATCCGGCCGTGGCCGCGTCCGATCCCAGGTATGGCGGCTACCGCTTCTTTGCCTTCCGGCACGTGGAGGACATCCGCGCCATCATGGAGAAGTATGGCGATAGCGACAAGCAGATCGTGTTGCTGGAATTTGGTTGGACCTACGACAGGGTCAATCCGTCCTACAAGTGGCACGGCGCCGACGCAGGCATCGACGAGTTTGTCCAGGCCGACTATCTCAAGCGCGCCTACCAGTACGCTGCCGAGAACTGGCAACCCTGGATTGGCCTCATGAGCCTGATCACCATGCCCAACATCGACTGGCTCGACGACGGCAATGCCCAGGACGAGGAGCAGTATTGGTGGGCCATCATGGATCCGGGCTATCCCGACACCTTCTGGCGACCGGCCTATATCGAACTCTGCATCTACTTTAACGGCCTCGAAGGCCAGCGCTGCAAGTACGATCCGAATTGATGCAAATGGATGGAACGCGGATTAGGCGGATGCTCACGGATCTTTTCATTATTATCCGCTGACATCTGCCCGATCCGCCCAATCCGCGTTCCATAAAAAACGGGGCGTCGAGGCACTTCCTCGACGCCCCGTCCTCGTTCCCAAAAGGACACGCAACCAATCCGCACTCCGCATTCCCCACTCCGCACTAACTCGTCAGTCCCATGAAGAGTTGGATGGCCTGCTCGCCCAGCGTGGCAAAGATATCGATCCAGTTAGAGTCCTCGCTGAGACCGGTGAACTGAATGCTTTCGGGCTGGATTTGCCAGTTGGTCAGCGCGTACCAGGCGCCGAAGCAAGCGGCGGTCAGAATGAGGATCAGGGAGATGCGCAACTGGGCGCGGCTGCGGCGAACCATAAGCTAAATGCGCTCCAAAAATTTGCCAAACGTTGTCGGTATGATATACTTGGCGATACGGAAGTAGCAAATACGGGTGAGTAGCTCAGCTGGCTAGAGCGCACGGTTCACATCCGTGAGGTCGGGGGTTCGAGTCCGTCCTTACCCACTGCAAATTATTAAGTTTTAAGACTAGAGGTCACACGGGTAGCGAGTTTGGGCCATCCGTGTGACCTCTGTCTTTTCGCGTTTTATTTATGGTAAACGAAAAGGAGACTAGACTATCGACCCGAAAAAAGGTCGAATATAACACGGAGAGGAACATGAGACTAGATGACGCTCTAGACGGATATTGGCTCGCTCGGAAACGTGATTTCAGCGCTAACACCGTGTCGGACTATCAACGTACGTTCGACCGGCTGTGTGAGTTTGTTGGCCCCGAGGCTCAAATTGAAGAGATATCAGCAGGTGATACCCATGATTTCCTCAACGATATTCAACATCGGTATCCGCTGGGCAAACAGTAGCCCATGCCGTAACGGAACGCTTGCGCCGGCGTATCCCACAGATTTCGACAGGAGTAGCGGATGAACTTGCGGCAAACCAGACGCTGAGCAAAGATGACCAGAACCCAGCCGGAAAGACCGGAGTGTCTGCAGAGCGCAACAGCATCGTCGAGGGTTTCGACGTCCTGTATGCGGGTAGGTTGCCGTCCCCACAACGCAAATCTTGCCGGTGCCAGCAGCAGCGCAGTCATAGTGGCCAGTGCAGCGAGAACCGTCGTCCATTGCTTGAATGTTGTCCGCAACATGCCAGTCACTACTTTGGGACTTTGCCCGTGCGCTGAAACCACCAGCGCATGCATTTGTGGCCAAAATCGACTGGTTCGCAAAACATCATGGGACAACCCCCAACGATGCAGTCGATTCCCAACGTTTCGCATTCCTTGACTGCCTCCTCCGAAACGCTGCCGTCGCCGATTGAGCGATGAAACCAGACCCGCTGGACTCCGCTTTCGCTGCACTGCCGGACGACCTCGATCGAGTCTTTCGGATGGGTTACGATGACGACGCCGTCAAGCGGCTGTGGCACCGATGCTAGGTCCGGATAGCAGGGGACTCCCTCCACCTCGGAGGCGCTAGGGTTGACCGGAAAGACTTCGTAGCCGGAATCCTTCAGTCTCTTGTAGATCGAGTTTGCCGGCTGGTCAGAACTGCGCGATACACCCGCCACGGCGAAGCGCTCTCCTTCCAAGAATTCAGCGATTGACGTGGGTGCGTTTGCCATCAGACACTCTCCTCAGTGAAGGGCATCGATTGATGCCAGACTCAACAAAGGCATTCAAGACCAACTTCAATCAGTCATTGAAGCATAAGTGAGTTCTGTGGATGTGGTCTGATCAGCCACAGTCTGGACAACGACATTGCCCGCTTTGCGCTTGGACGCAACATGCTGATACGCTTCACCAATGTTCTGTAGCGCATAACACCGGTCAATGACCGGCCGGATATGTCCGGACTCCGCCAAGTCTGCCAGCAGTGCCAGTGCGTCCGCCGACTCATGGGTCAGCGACCGTGTAGAGGTATATCTTCCGCTTGACTTGAGTGCACGGTTGCGCTGTTCGGTGCTGACCTTGCCAACTGCGTCAAAGATCAAGTCATAGCGATCATCACGTTGGGAGAAATCCTCAACTGTGTAGTCTATTACCTCCCTGACGCCCAGCGACTGCACCAGATCGGCGTTGCGCGCGCTGCACACCCCGGTGACATCGACTCCAAAATAGCGAGCCAGCTGGACTGCGTAGGTGCCCACACTCCCGGAGGCGCCATAGATGAGAACCTGCTCCCCAGCCTGAATGTCCGCGCCTTGGAGGAGATAGAGCGCAGTCATACTCCCGACGGGTAGCGCGGCTGCTTGCGCAAAGGTCATATTGCCTGGTTTGCGCGCAATCACGCCTTTCTCCCAGGTCTCAGGGACACAGACATATTCTGCGTGTGCACCCACGGTGAGTCCGGTTGTCGTCCCGAAGACCGCATCGCCGACCTTGAACTTCGTTACGTCCTTCCCGACCGCATCAACGACGCCAGCAAACTCATGACCGGGGATCGTTTTTCTCGGCGGCACGCCCAGCATCTTGCGGATGGGTGACCAGTACATGAATCCGGGTAGTTCACTAAGTACCACGTCACCGGCGGTTACGGTGGTGGCGTGGACCTTGACAAGCACTTCGTGGTGATCGGGCACGGGCCTCTCTATCGTCTTGAGTTCGATATCGTCTTTCGTCATGATGACGGCTTGCATCGCGTCTTCTCCTTGTTCAACTGGCTTGATGTGATTGAACGGTTCCGGGTGATCTATGTGAGGAGTTCAAGATGGAGGCAACAGTGTCGCCGTTCCCTCCATCTTCTCTGTATCAGTCAGCTGGACAGTGCTTCAGCCGGCATCTGCTCAGCTGAGCTGCGCTGCTCGGACGCTTCGAGGTTGACGCCCTTGATGAGCAGCCAAAGTGCCAACAACAGCTCCGCTGGCAATGCGATGAAGACCAACATCATCTCAAACATGCCGGCGTAGGCGTCATAGTTCACCAGGGCAACAGTCGCCAGACTATAGGCGAAGTAGGTCAAGGAGGCCACAATCAGCAGCACGCTCAAGATTCGGGGGACGTAGCGCGAGATGTAGAGCAGATATCCTTGGATTAGAATGCTGCAGGCGAAGAAGACCAGGGCGAGCTTGTAGCCGATGTCGTGTGCAACGATAAAGAGATAGGCCAGCGCGTTGGCTGCCTCGGTGCCCACCGCCGCGGTGTACAGATCGCCCGTCAGTAGCTGCAGCGCAATCAGCAGCATGAGGAGGTTGATGCCAAGTGTGGCAGCCTGCGCCAGCCGGAACACGGCGGCCAGCAGCGAAAGCCTCTGATTGACCGGCTTGAGCAGGTAGTAGAACGCAACCCCGATGGCAACGTCTGCCATGATCATGGCGAGATCAGCCAGAATGCTGGCACGGAAGAGCCCCTCTGAGGCGAGGATATTCGTAGCCGTTGCGGTTGGATCGCCGGCAACCAGCAGGCTGGGCCGGGCGAAGCCGCCGGCAAACATCCCCGCCACAATGATAATCAGGTACAGAATACCGGCGATTCTAGCAATCCGCTGCATCGATGACGGGTCGTTTGCGTCTGTCGTCTCTCGTTTGTCCTGTATGTAGGCATTCGCAGTCATTTTGTCTCTCCTTACGTGTCTAGGTTGTCGTAGTCGATTGGTAGTTGGTCGTGACAGATGGTGCAATGCGGTTGACCGAGATCAAGGGCACGCCCAGGTCGCGTATCTGTCGCAAGAGTCCGTGGAGTGCCGCCTGATCGATGACCCGGCAGATGAGCAGCGTGTTGCCGCCTTCCTCCCGCGTCACGGTGGCGCCGCCAAACCAGTCCGTCCACTGGTCGTCCAGATGGCCTGTGACTCTGATCTGGTAAATCTCAAGGCGATCTTCAGTGGAAATTTCGTCTACCATACATAGGTTTCTCCTCTTCTGTACGCTCTGTACGCTGTGCGTTACGCACGATACACGGCAAGTGCAGGCGGAAGGTTGTCGGTCATTCGAGAGATGATGGTCTGGGAAATCGCTTTGATCCCGAACGTGTCTTGCCACAACCTCACCGCTCTTCCTCTCGCAAGACGATGAGGACAGCATAGCGTGCAGGCGGTACGGTTGTGACGGGACCAAAGTACGGTTGGGAGGTACTGTTGAGGGGTACTGTTGAGTTTCCCATGTCATCAAGACCAACTTGGCTTCGACGACACAACCCAGGGAGTTTCTAGCTGCCCGGTTGTCATCCCGACCAACGTGGAGGGATCTCACGCCGCTATACAAGACTCGGTAGGACCGCGCGAGATGCCGCTGCTGCGGTCAGCATGACACGAGGGGCGGTCGGTGTCATCGCGAAAAATTCCTAGGAAGAGGAACTGTTGTGGGGCTGTCTGGAGGAGGTTTGGCTAGATCAAGCCCAGTTCTCGGGCGCGTGCGACGGCTTCGGTACGCCGCTTGACTTGTAGCTTGCCAAAGATATTCCCATTGTGCCCTTTGACGGTGCTGAGCGTGATGAAGAGCCGCTGGCTGATCTCACGGTTGGAAAGCCCTTCTGCTATGAGCGCAAGAATTTCCAGCTCACGTTCGCTCAATGGCTCAACAAGGGGTTGTGAGGAAGGTGGAATCAATGAACTCGTCGTGGTTTCAAGGGCGGTCAACAGCTCTCGGGCGTAATCGGGCATGATACCGCGTGACGATGCCTCTGCCAACAGCGCCCTCATCGGCTCTCCTTCATCGATGAAGGTGCGCACATATCCCTCCGGCGCAGCCAGCGTGAGCGCCTCGCCAATTACTGCCATTGCTGAGTCCAGATCAGCGTGTTGCTGATAGGCGAGAGCCTGCAGCACCATTGCCTTCAGCCCTTCGTCGCGCCAGCTTCTTGCCTCCACCTCCTGACGATACGATGTTAGGACTTCGAGCGCAGCTTTCGCTTGCCCCTGCGCCAGGTAGACTCGTGCGGCACTGAGGGGTAGATCGTGCTGCTGCAGCAGGGCCGCGGCAGCGTGAACATCCGCCTGGTGCAGCAGGATTCGGACCTGACATGCGGCGATATTGGGGATCTGGGCCGCAAATTGGCGCTGATGACTGACCCGAGTCACTTCAGCCATGCGATGATTGGCGCTGCCGATGTCGCCGCGGGTCAGTGCCAGCTGCGCCAGAAAGAGCTGCCCCGCAACCGCCGTGTCGATGCCCTCGATCTGGCGGCCCATTTGCAGCGCCAGCTGACCATAGTCTTCAGCTACGCGCAGGTCGTTCCATTCGTAATGGATGCGAGCCAGCCCCAGGTAAGCTTCACAGGCAACTGGCTTTGGGGAAGCGCCAACCAGCTCAAGGACGTGGTGAAACGTGCGATCGGCTTCAATCAGGTTTGTCTGCAAGGCCTGAACCATGCCCAATCCCGTCGACGCGAGAATGTTGGTGAAGACGTTGTGCGAAGCCTCACACAGGGCGATGGTCTCTTCATACGCCCGAATCGCCTCCACACGATTTCCTTGGATGTGGTGGGCGCTCGCCAGCGTACGCTTGACGGATAGCCGCACGGTATCGTTGTCTGCGTGCAGGAGTGCGAGCGCACGCTGCGATTGCGCGATCATCGTCTCCGTACGATACTCGTTGGCGGCCAGCATCGCACGCATGGCTGCCACCTTGCCCAGGGTGTCCTTTGTCAGGTCGTCCAGAGCAACGCCTGGAAGCAACGCTTCGGCACGCTGCAGCTTGTCCTCGACCTGCAGGCTCCGGTGGGTGATCCACAGAATCCAAGCGTACATGACCCACAGCGTCGGTCGTGCATCCAATGTTTCATGCGGAAGGGACTCTAGCCAGTGCAACACGGGATCGACAGCCCCACGCAGATAGAGGGGTGTGCCATCGGCTTCAATCAGGCGCATGGCGCGATCGAGGTCATGGGCCGCAGCCGCATGTTGGAATGCTTCGATCTCGAAGCCGTTCTCCTCGAACCATCTGCTGGCCCGGCTATGCAGCTCATCGAACTCTACATGCGCAGACTGGCCCAAGCGTTTGCGGAGCAGGTCGCCAAATAAGTGATGATATCGGTACCAGCGGCGTTCGTTGTCCAGTGGGACAAGAAAGAGATTCGCTTCTTGAATGCTCTCCAGAATTTGTTGGGCCGCATGACGTTCGTCCTGAAGCACGGCATCGCACAGGGGACCGCACAGCCGCTCGAGGATCGAGGTCTGCAGCAGAAAGCGCTGTACGTGACTGGGTTGGCTGTTGAGAACTTCTTGAACGAGGTAATCCGAGACGAAGTGGTGACTGCCGGTAAATGATTCGATAAACTGCGTGTACTCCTGATGCCCTTGCATCGACAGCGCAGCAAGCTGAAGCCCGGCAATCCAGCCTTCGGTCCGCGCCTCCAGTGCCGCGATGTCACTCGACGAGAGGCTCAATCCCATCACCCGATTGAGAAATTCGGCGGCCTCGTCTGGGGTGAAACGCAGGTCTGCGGCCCGCACTTCTGTGAGCTGCCCCCGTCCTCTCAGACGCGCCAGCGGCAGCTGTGGATCCTCGCGGGTCGTGATGGCCAGGTGCATCTGTGGCGGCTGATTTTCAATCAGAAAGGTCAAGGCCGCATCGATTTCCCGGCTGTCCAGGGCGTGATAGTCGTCCAGCACAAGCACGAAGTCATGCGCAATCGTCACAATCTGATTGAGTAGATCGGTCAGCAGCGAGTCAATCGGGGGCTGGTCTGGGGATTGGAGTACATCGAAGATGGCTTTACCGATATTGGGAGCGATCGTCTGCAATGCCGCAACGAAGTATGTGAAAAAACGGGCTGGATCGCTATCGCTCTGATCCAGTGACAACCAAGCCACCTGACGTCCGCTGCCGACAATCCACTCAGTGACCAGCGTAGTTTTGCCGAAACCGGCCGGCGCCGAAATCAGCGTTACTTTGCTGCGTGAGCCCTTGTTTAGCCGCGCAATCAAGCGTGACCGCAGAACGACGTCAGCATGAGATATGGGTTTGTAGAGTTTTGTAGCGATTAACTGAATTGCCATGGAAGATCACGCAGTAACGAGAACAGCAGCATAACCTACCTCAGTGTTGTGACGCAAGCCTACTGCTCCGTCTCTCTGAACCGTGATTGATCGGGACTCCACGTCGATCCTCTAACGAGTTGAGCCACTCCTCTGCGCTTTCGAGGTCGGCACTGAGCCCGCTGGCGACAGTGCCCAGCGTCGAGATCAAAGTGAGCGACATGACGAAGCGCGCCAGAGGCCAGCTGGCTTCTATGCACATCAGTCTTCGGCTTGGTCGTTTACCACAACTCCTTCGACTAGGCCAGTCACGATCTCGTAAGCCGCCCAGACCTGCGCATGTGGTGCCTCGGCGCGCACGCTGGCCGCAACCCCAATCAGCGCCGTCGTCAGGTCTTTCTTAGGGGCAGTGCCTCAGGAAGTGCGGCACGCAACCGAATAGATGCAGCTCGGTGCGGAGCTCGGATTGCGCGCCTCAGGCTTTGATTGCTAGCTATTTCGATCGACCAACTCAGGTTTCAGCGAAGGGCAAGCGGCGACCGCTGCTTGCCCTTCGTGTTGTTTCCTGTTGTTCACGCCATTTGCGCTATGGAATAAGGGCCATCATCCGTAAAGATGAAGTCGGGTACAGACTCACGTTGTTGCACAACTTCGATGACGACGTTGCCCCGCTTGCGACCCGTATCGACATAGCGATGGGCCTCTGCGATTTCGTCCAACGGATAGGAGCGGTCGATCATGGGCTGGAGCGCGCCGGCTTCGATCATCTCTTTGACGAGCTGCAGATCGCGCCGTTTTTCTTCGCTGGGGCGCAGGCCCGCGGCGGCGAAGATGGCCCGCTTGTCGCCCAGCTTGGATGTCGTCAGCGTGGAAGCCAACGCACTCAAGCTCAACACGGTGGTCAGGTAGATGCCGCCCGGCTTAAGCGCCTGTTTGCTCTGCGCAAAGGAACTCTTGCCAACCGTGTCAAAAATAATATCGTACTGCTCATGGTCAGTGGTGAAATCTTTCTGGGTGTAGTCAATCACATCGTCGGCGCCCAACGTCTGAACCAGTGCCAGGTTGCGCGTACTGGTTACCCCGGTAACGTGTGCACCAAAGTGCTTGGCGACCTGTATCGCCGCCGATCCCACGCTGCCCGAGGCGCCATTTATCAGGACGCGCTGGCCTGGTCGGATCTTGGCCTTGTCGCGCAGGAAGTGGAGTGCAGTCGTCGTGCCGTCTTGAATCGACGCGGCCTCGACATAGCTTAGTCCGGCCGGCATGGTGCTTAGCACGTCGTCTTCGGGCAGCACGATGTATTCGGCATAGGTTCCGCCATCCAAATCGGTGGCGCCGAAGACGCGTTCGCCCGGCTTGAAGCGCGTCACGGCCTTGCCAACCGCCTCGACTTCACCGGCCAACTCGGTGCCGGGTACGGCCTGCTTGGGCTTGGTCAACCCCGTGAAGAGGCGGCCGTAATAGGGCTTGCCTGTGCGCATCATCGTCTGCGCTGCGGTGACCGTGGTGGCATGGATGCGGATCAAGACCTCGTTGGGTCCGGGCGTCGGTTTCTCCACCTCGCGCATCTGCAGGACTTCAGGACCGCCATAGTTCGTGCTCACAATTGCTTTCATCGTGTTGTCCCTTTCGTGATGATTGGTCGTAGCCCAGGTTCGTTTAATCCGTTGGAAGAGCAACCATCAACGGTCAGCCATCTAACTACTATAAAGAGCCATCTGGCTCTTCCAACGGGCCGGATGACTCCTCCGGCGAATCCCGGCTTTGCCCCGCTGCGACGGACGCAACCGAAAGCAGCGGCATGCCCAGGTCGCGCACGTTTCTGAGCAGGCCGTGCAGCGCCGCCTGATCGGCCACCGGGCCGGTCAAAAGCGTATCGCCGTTCTCCTGGAGCGCGATGGTGAGATCGGCGAACCAGTCGGCCCAACGGGCATCCAGATGGCCCTTGATGCGTATCTCGACAATGGTGACTTCGTTGCCGTGGGTGGATCGGTCTTGCTCATTCATGTTGCGCCTCGTGTCCGTAAATTATCAGCCCAGACCGTGTCGTGGCTTTCTTGACTGCCGGCTTCATTTAGAGGATACCGGCGGGCATGGTGAGGCGTCATCACATCATGTGGTGATTGGTGAGGTGATTGATGGGTGATTTGTGGAGTGACGAGCAATCGTGACTGTACCACCTCACCCTGCTCTGCCGCTCGCGGCGTTAAAGCCGGCCCTCTCCGCCCGGCGGAGAGGGCCGCGAAGCATCCGTCCAGGATGCGAAGCAGGGTGAGGCCGACGTGACCCGCATGAGCCTTATGGCCCCAATCGGCGCATATATCGCTACAGGCAAACTACGCCAATAAGCCAAGCTCCGCCGCGCGGCGTACGGCCGCCCGCCGGCTGTTGACGCCCAGCTTGCTGTAGATGTTTTTGGTGTGGGTGCGCACGGTGTTGAGGGAGATGATGAGTTCTTGCGCGATCTCAGGACCGGACAGTTCGGTGCGCAGCAGCCGGAGCACGTCCAGCTCGCGGTCGCTTAGCGGTTCGATCAATGACTCGTCGGGCGTCGCTGTCTGGGCAATCGCTTCGGCCTTGCTCGGTTGTCCGTGCTCCGCCCTTGGGAATGCCGCCAGCAGCTGTGCGACATAGGCCGGAGCCAGGCCACGTTCTGCAGCCGCCGCCAGCAATGCCGCCATCGCCGGGCCTTCGACCACAAAGATGCGCTGGTAGCCTTCTGGCTCGGCCAGGGTCAGCGCATGGGCGAGCGAATTCAGGGCCTGGGTATCGTCGTCTTGCGCCGCGTAGGCGAGCGCCTGCACGATCAGAATCTCGATCACGCTGCCCATGCGTCCGCCAGCCTCCGCCGCGTCCAGCAGACGTGCCAGCAGGGCATGCGCCTGGACGATGGGCGCTTCTGCTCCCGTCTGTTGATGCTGGAGCAGAAGCATTCGCGCCAGGGTGATGTGCTCATACTCGCGCAGGTAACTGAGTTCGTCATCGGCGCTGACGCCGTGCCGGCGCGCCCAGTCCTGTGCCGCCCGCAGCTTGCCTTGAGCCAGCCAAAGCCGGGCCTGCCTAGCCTCGATGGGGTGCGTGTTGGGCAGCGGCGTGTCAGGGACGAAGTGCTGCGCGGCTTCCGTCAGGAGCACAAGCGCCCCGTCCAAGTCGCCCGCATCCTGCTTGACACGCGCCTGCGCCACGCGCAAGCGACTGGGCCATTGGGGGGCGGCTGCTTGCTCGCCCAGCGCTTCACTCTTGCGCAAGAAGGCCATGGCGGTTTCTAAATTTCCCTGCTCGCGGTGCACTTCACTCAATCCCAGATAGAGACCGGCCATGCCGCGCAGGACAGGGCCCTCGTGAGCCAATGCAAGCTGCAGCCAGCGGTCATAGGTCTCGATCGCCGCGCGCAGACGACCTTGGGCCAATCTGAGCTCTGCCATGCCTGAAACGCCACTGATGGCCAGCAGAAGATTGTCCGTTTGTCGGAAGCTTTCCATGGCCCGATTGAGCATCTCGTAGGCTGCTTCCAGCTCGCCGTTGGCCCAGTAGGCGAGTCCGAGGATAGCAGAGGGAATGGCGCGCCCAAGGGGGTCATCGTCCGGCAAGTGGGCCAGTGCGACCCGTGCATAATGGATGGTGCCGGGCACATCGCCCTGCGCCTGGGCCAGGTAGGCGCGGGCGGATGCCAGCGTGACCGGCAGCGCGGCAAATTCCGCCTCGTCCGTCACGACCATCTCCTCGACCGCGCCGCGTTCCGGATCAACCCAGCGCTCGGCATCCTGAAGACGGGCGTCGGCTGCGGCCAAATTGCCGCTGTCGAGCAGCGCCCAGCCATAGCCGACGCTGAGCACGGGCCGGACGCGAATGTGCTCTTCCGGCAGCGCCTGGACCCAGCGCAGCCACGTACGGGCCTGAAAGGCGCGGTCCATGGTACGCCATGCGGCCTCGATGAGGGATGCGGCGAGTGCATAGTCTTCGGCCGCCAGCGCATGACGGATGGCCGCGACCGGCGTGCCATGCTGCGCGTGCCAGTCGCTGGCGCGGCGGTGCAGCGCCGGCACCATCTCTGCCTGTTCTTCCTTCAGGTGGGTACGGAGCACGTCGGCAAAGAGGTGGTGGTAACGAAACCAGCGACGCTGATCGTCCAGCGGGATGATGAAGAGATTGCCCCGCTCCAGCGTTTCCAGCAGCGAATGGCTCTCCGCCTGCCCGGTCACGGCCTGGCAAAGCGGGCCGCTGAGTTGCTCGAGAATGGCCGTCTGAAGCAGGAAATTGCGCACCTGGGCCGGCTGGCGCTCCAGGACCTCTTCGACCAGATAGTCCACGACATAGCGGTTGTCGCCTGTAAAGGCCCGCACAAAGCCGGTGACGTCGCTCCGTCCTTGCATGGAGAGCGCGGCCAATTGCAGACCGGCGATCCACCCTTCGGTGCGCTGGGCCAACGCGTCGATTTCGTCGGCGGCGAGCTCCACGCCCGTAACGCGGCGCAGAAATTCGGCTGCTTCCGCCGTCGTGAAGCGTAGGTCGACCGCCCGCAGCTCGGTCAGTTGACCGCGAGCGCGCAGGCGGGCCACGGGCAGCCGCGGATCCTCGCGGGTGGTGATGACCAGATGGAGTTGAGGCGGGAGGTGGGCAAGCAGAAAGGCTAGGGCATCATCAATGGGCGCGGCGTCGACCGTGTGGTAATCGTCCAGCACAAGGATGAGCTTGTCCGAGCGGGCGCTGATTTCGTTGAGCAGCTCCGTCAGCATTGTTTCCATCGGCGGCGGCTGGGGCGATTGCAGGGCCTTGGCCATGTCGGCGCCCAGCTCGGGCGCGGCGGTCTGCAGCGCCGCAACGAAGTAGGTCAGAAAGCGCTTGGGGTCGCTATCATCCTCGTCCAATTCCAGCCAGGCCGTGTGGATAGCGGGCGATTCTGTCTCGCTCACCTGCGCCAGCCACGCACTGGCCAGCGTGCTCTTGCCAAAGCCTGCCGGTGCAATGATCAGCGTCAATTTTCCCGCCAGGCCCCGCGCCAGTCTCTCCGTCAGACGCGGGCGCGGGATCAATTCTGAGCGCGGCGGGGGCTGATAGAGTTTGGCGGCTAAAATCGGCGTTTTCATAACGCTGTTATTGTACCGCCTCGTCGCCGCGAAGGAAATGACAAGAAAACATCTGACGATATACGTACGGCTGTATACTTGCCGCTTTCAATATGCTGCGAAATGAGTCGATGGCGCCTATGGAACGTCCCCGGCACTGACCGTGCCGGGGACGTGAGGACTGCCGGTCAATCGTACGCTAGAAGCCCAGAATGAGCCGCGCCGCCAGCACAAAGAAGAGTAGGGCGGCAGTGAAGGTCACAGAACAGAGAAAGCCGCCCAAGGTGATCGTACCGTCGTGATCATCCATTGGCATAGCGCCGACCCTGCTGCGATGGCGCACGCTAATCATCGTCATCAAGGCCAGCATCAGCATCAGCCCCAGACAGACGCTACCAATTACAACGAGTAGCATTGCTCCGAAGACCTGAACGGTTTCCAACAGCGTGAACAGCGTTAACATTGTCATTGTTGGCTCCTTTCAAGATGCCGCAAAGACGATTGATCGGTACTGCCACTAGCGTAGACCAATGTGTTGACCGTTGCTTGTCATTGGTCTGTCAGCAAGACGAAAGGAAGCTGTCAATTCTGTAGACCGTCGCTGTCAGAAATGTCAGACTATTGTCAGAAATCTGCTCTTGAAACGACTCCGCTGACGTGATAACATAAAACGAAGCAGTGGCACATCTCTCCCCCTCTCGTGCCCTACACGTCCCGTTGGCTGAGCGCGGAGCGACTGCTCTCCGTACTTGGCGACACTCGCAAATATCTCTCGAAGAGCAAGTGGCAACCATCTGGCTTCAACTGGCCATTTTCGGTCATCCTACACATCTCCCTTGTGAATCTTCTTGTTCCTTTCCGTCAAGATTTTTCGCCCTCTTCATCAACCTGGGCGCAGACGTCCACGAAAGTGATGTTCAGCCATGCCCGATCCCTATGCTGTCGGTGATGTAGTGGTTGTTGAGGTGAGTCGCATCTTGCCCTTTGGTTTGATCGTAAAGCTGCCCGGCGGCGGCGAAGGGCTCATCCGTCGACGCGAACTGGCTTGGTCTGCCGCACAAGAGACCGACTGGCAAAATCACTACCGCTGTGGCCAGAAGCTGGACGCCATGGTCCTTCACGAGCGCCGACAATTCCTCGAATTGAGCCTGCGTCTCCTGGAGCGGGATCCGTGGGACGATCTGGCAGAGCGCTACTGGCTTGGACGTTGGACAGAGGGCACGGTAACCGGGATCGTGAGTTATGGCGTCTTCATTCAACTTGAGCCGGGCGTGACGGGGCTTCTGCACCGGTCAAACTTGCCCCACGATATCCTTCTCGAAGAACACTTCTGGGCCGGCGACAGCGTATTCGTCGCAGTCGGCCAGATCGACGGCGAACGGCGCCGCATTGGCCTCACGATGGCCGGCATCCGCAATGAACGGTGGCGCGGTCGCGGCCTCAGCACTCAGGCGGACAATCATGAGCTGGGCAACCAGGCCTACAATGAGCCGCCGGCTCATGAACAAACCGCCACCCTGGACGGGGCGACCATCTCCCCTCCGCTACCCTTGACCCTGGCCGCAAAAAAATCGCCTATCCATCTACTGGTTGTCGAGGACGATATGGCCCAACGGGAGGCGCTTTGCCGCTGGTTGACTGATGTAGGGCAGCGGGTGTCGGAGGCTGATGATGCTGAAACGGCGGCCGAGTTAATCGCCGCGGCGCCGCCGGATGTTTTATTGACCGATATGCAACTTGCCGGCGAGAAAAACGGTATCGAGCTGATTCAGGACGTGCTTGCGCTGCCAGAGAAAATCGCCTGCGTGCTGATGAGCGATTGGGGCAATCTCTATCAGCACTGGGAGTTGCTGGCGGGAATGCGTGATGGTGGCGTCGATATCATCCCAAAACCGCTGCGCCCGGATGATCTCCTCGACTTGCTCGCCGGCGTTGGCGAGCGACCCCTGAACGAAGTGACTGTTGAACATGCTGTTGACGAGATGGTACAGATTGAGTCTCCGGAACGAGCATCGGCCGGTCCCCTCTCGGCCAACCTGAAATCCCAATTGCGCCGGCTCCGCAAGCGGACGGGGGCCCACAAGGTCGTGCTCTTCGAATTGGAGCCCAACCGTCGTCAAATTGGCATTGTCGCTGAATATGGCGGCAATGCGACCCATCGCGCCTTCCTGCCCGACCTCATTCATAGTCCCGTGCGTGACGTGACAGAGGATGGGCATGCGGTTGTGATTCAGGACATGGCTAAGGTCGGCCGCTATGCGCGCAAGCTGCGCCCGGCCATTGACTGCGAGGCATGCATGGGCTACCCGATCGAAGGGCTGGGCAACGCACTCTATGCGCTGTTTGTCTTCTTCAAAGCGTCGAAGTCGATCACGCCGTTGGTCAAGGAGCATGTTGAGGCAAGCACGTTGGCCATTGGTGCGCTATTGAAGGAGAGCCATCTGGTCACCCATTCGGCCGATCTGCAACGCGTGGCGCTATTGGGCCATATGACGCAGATGTTGGTCCATGAGATCAACCACCACCTCACGCCAATCGCGATGGCGGTCAGTTCGCTGCGCGAGCACTGTGTGGCTGTCCAGCGTGCGTTGGACGCGCCCAACCCTGATCACGACCCCACGCAGATGGCGAATGAGATTGGTGAGGCGATTGATATCCTTCGCCTGCTGGACAATAACGTTCAGGGCTTGACCGATAAATCACGCCTTTTTGGCCGCATGATGGTGCACGATGCGCTGGAGGTGAACCGGGTGGATCGTATCATCGAACGCAGTCTCGATCTGGTACGCGATCAGGCTGCCGACGCCCACATTAGATTCACGTATACGCCGCCAGACCATCTGCTCTTCACCCGGCTGCGCGCCACCCAAGTCCAACAGGTAGTACTCAACACGCTCCTCAATGCGATCCAGCAGATCGAGCGGCTGCGACCGGATGGCGGCGGTCGCGTTGACATCCGCGTGGCGGCGGTCGCACCGGAGCGCGAGCCGGTCATCCAGATTCAGATTGAAGATGACGGTCCCGGCATCCACCGCCGTCTCTGGGAACGGGTCTTTGAGTTGGGCTTTACGACCCGTGTCGGTGAGGGCAGCGGCTTGGGCCTCTTCCTCTCCCGTCAACTTCTGGCCGATGTCGGCGGATCGATCCGTGTGGCCGAAAGTCATATTCAGTGGGGAACGGTGATGGAGATACGGCTGCCAATTTCATTGACTGAAACGTCAACTGTATAGAATAAGCAATCTGGTGCGCGCGGACTCGAGAGGCCATGGTCATGTTTAACATTCTAATTGTGGACAACGATGAACTGCTCACTCACATGATGAAGGTTCATCTGGAGAAAGACCCGCCTGACAGCGAGGCCTTCGCACTCAACGTTAAGGTAGCCCGCACGCCGGACGAAGCGCGTGGTCAAGTCCAGTCCTTCGATGAGCCGGTTGACCTACTTCTGATCGACTATCGACTCGACGGTATCATCAATGGCATTGAGCTTGCGATGGAGCTGCTGGCGAGCGCGCCCGACGCTGACACGATGATCTTCACCGGTCACTCTCCGTCTGACATGATCGCACAATTGCGCCAAGCGGGGATCAATGATTTTTTGGCCAAGCCTTTCTCACATGAGGAGCTTTCCTGGCGCGTGTACCGGCTGTTGCGCCTGCGCCAGGCCAACACCGAGCGGGATTGGCTCAAACGCCTTTCGTCGGTCAGCGAGGCCATCCATGCTGTCAATACTGTCGGAGAATTGGCTCAGGCAGTGACCCGAAGGGCCGATCGCCTGAATTTCAGTCGCGCGCGATTCTACCGCATCCTGCGTCGCGGCAGCGATGCTCCGGTCATCACTGGCGTGGCGCAAGCTGGTTTGGACGAACCACGTTTCTCACACATTGCAATTCCGCTGCGGGAGACAGAATTTGTCCGCGAGGTGGCGGAGACTGAACGGATTCGCTTTTTTGAGCGAGATCAGCCGCGACCGCGTTTTTTAAAGATTCAGAGCTTACTGCCCAATTTCCGCCGTCCAAAAGGCGACTGGGTAGGTGTACCGATTATTCATCTTGGACGGTGTGAAGCGGTGCTGCTCATGGACAGTGATCAACGGAGCCGCGCGATCGCTGACGTGGAGAAGCGTCATCTGCATCTGCTGGCGGAACAGTTAAGCGCCGCCTATAGCCGAGTCGTGGAGCAAGAGGCCCACCTCCTGCGTCGGCAGGCGGCAGAAATCGCCCAGAGACTGGGCGCGAGCCTGCCCAATGTCGACAAAACGGAGTCGTTGGAGCCGTTTTGTACGGCATTTCAGGAGCAGGTCCTGCAGCGCATTCCGAAGGCCAATCTAGTCGTGGCCATTCACGATCGATCTGACTGGGTCTGCGAGTGGATGCGTTACGAAGAAGGCGTGCCGGTTGGCGACAGCCAGTGGCGGCCCCAAGATGCAAACACGATGATTTCCTATCTGGTGACGGAATATCATCAGCCCCTTTGGCTTCCCCAGGGGACAGAAGACTTCCGCAAAGAGCACGGCTTGCGGTTGGTGGAGGGAGGCAAGCCGGCCAAGGTCTGGATGGGGGTGCCCTTCAAGAATGGCGATGAGGTCGTGGGGGCGATCATACTGGAGCATGACGAGCATGCGGATGCGTTTACGTACGATGACTTTGCCCTTCTCTGCGAATTGGGCGCATTTCTTGGCAATCGACTTTATGCTACGTGGCTCAATCTCCAACGCAAGCGACTTGCAGAGCGTTTGGCCTTTGTGCAACGGGCGGCCGAGGACATCATGTTGTTGGCCGAGCAGAATGAGAAATGGCTCTGGCATGCAGTGCTGACGATTGCTACGGCCCATTTTGGCTTTAGCTTTGACCGCGCGTTGCTGCTCTTACGCGATGGCGATAAGCCCGTGCTCAGAGGGCAAATGGCCATTGGCCATGAACGTTGGTCCGAGGCAGAAAAGGATTGGAAGCGCGTCGCAGCCGATCGCCAAGCCATGAGAACGCAGTGGGTCGCCGGCGAGTTGGCGGACGACTCTCTGCCAATGGCCTTCTGGCGCCGCTATCTGGATGATCTGCGGCGCGAGCACTATGCTGAGGTCGAGACGCCGCTCAATTCAAAGCTCTATCGTAGCGAAAACGACGCCGCGCAATTGGTGTTGGACCTTGACGCTCAGCCGAGCGTACTCAATCAAGTTCTAACGACCCACAAAGCCGAGATTGTCGCTGCCGAAAAGCGGCAGTGTGAGCTCCCCCGACCAATCTACGAGTTCCTCTACGCCGGGCATGAGGACAGCGGCTATGGGGAGACGGACTCCGTGGTCGTGCCCGTGACGGCAGGCGACGAGACAATCGGTCTCTTGCTGCTGGACAATGTATGGTGTAAGGAGCCGCCGCAGCTAGAAGCCCTGCGCTATATCGATACCCTGACCAACCAGGCTGCGGTCTTGTTTCAGAACCGCATCCAGGACGCGACGCGCATTGAATTGGACGGCTTCAAGCATCAGACGCTGAATCGCATCAGCGATCAGCTTCAGCCCAATTCACTTTCCGATATCTGTGACAAAGCCAAGACGATGCTGGCTGCCGATCGCGTGGCGATCTATCCGGTTGAGGCTTTGCACGACGGCCAGTTTCAATATGGGGAGATGACAGCCGCGGGCATGAGTGATGGTATTCGGCTACGCAGCAGACGGTGGAGCAACGTCCTCTATCCACTGGATAGTCGGGTGCTTCTGCAGGAACAGGTGCGCGCTGTCGACAGCACGCAGGGCTTGCACCTGCACCCGTACGTGCTCGAGAACAACGTGCGTGCCATGATGATCGTGCCTGTCGTGGGCGGTGTGACAGGCTCGGTACGCGCGGTGATGTACGTGGATTATCAGCAAGAGCGTACCTTTACGCTTCAAGAGATGCAATTTGCCCGCGAGTTTGCGGCCCTGGCTGCGACTGTCTTGCGCCAATATCGACAGATGGACGCCAAGAGTCGGCGTGAGCATGAGTTGGAAAAATCGGCCAGAATCTTCAGCCGTTTGCTTCAGCGTTCCTCGCAACAGCGGTTGAGCTCGGTCCAGGATATTGTGCGCCTGGTTCTGGCAGAGACCGCAGATCTGCTCAACCAGGAGAAAGTATCGCTCATGTTGGCATTGCGCGAATGGCAACGGAATGAGACCGACAAGGTCTATGAAGTGCGCAAAGAGTTCGTGTTGCACGGCGATAGGGTGAAGATTGATCACGTTGAGACCGATGTTGGCAAAGGGGTGCGCGGTCGCGTATTGGAAGAGGGGGACTGGATCTACATTGACGATGTAGAGAAATTAGCGCCCGATTTAGAGGGAATCTATCATCCTACACGCGCCGATGCTCGTTCCAAGATTTACGTACCGATTCCAGGCGAGGAGGGCGAGTCTCCGCTGGGAATTCTAGTGGCTGAATCACCCGACGTTGACGCGTTTTCCGCCGTCCAGCGCGACACGATGCTGCGCATCGCCACGGCCGCGGGCATGGTCATTCATCACCTGCGCCGCCAGGTTTGGATGAGCGATATCCTGGATGCCGTCAGCCAGATTTCGTTGCCGACCGATCTGGACGAAACACTCGATCAGATTGGGAGAGTGATTCATCGGGCCATGCCGGAAGTTGACATTGTGACCATCTGGCAACGCAAGGCGGAGGTCGATCCCGAAACGCTGGTCTGCGGTTTGGCGACCGGCTCAGCCCACGGGATGGAAGAGGGGCGCGAGCTTCTGGCATCGCGCCGGCCGATTATCGCCGGCGTTCTGCACGGAAATGATTCAGGCATTTACGTTGATGACACCAGCGTACTAAATCAGCGGCCTGATTCCTTTTCGGAGCGGTATGGCGTGCATGCCTACGCAGCGCAGAAGATTATGATCGATGCGGATGTTTTTGGCCTGCTCTTTCTCAGTTACTGTCATCCGCATACCTTCTCTGATGACGAACGGACTTTCTTACCCATTCTGGCCTCGACCATTGCTGCGGCCATTAATGACGCACGGCGTCTGGACGCCATCCAGGCGGAGCGCGAGCGGGTCGATCGGCAGAAGCAGCGTTTCGCGGGCGCATTGGACATCACCCGCGCCGTTGGCGGGTCACTGGACGTGGATGAGATCATTGCCAACATCTTGGACATGCTAAACGGGCGCGACTATTTCCCCGATACGACACCGGCGATCCTGCTCTACGATGAATACGAGGGCGTGCTGGAATTCACGCCCAGCTCGCTGGCTTGTTATGAGATCACAAATCCTACCTATGAAGATCTTACCTTCATTGAGCTGAGTGGCCCTTCGCTCGTTGCAGCGACAGCCCGCAGCGCGCTCTATACCGGAAAAAAACAGGTATTCTATGTCAAGGATGTGAGTGATTATCCCGCAGATTATCTACCTCTGCGGAAAGAGACACGGTCGCAGTTGACGGTGGCGCTTTTCAATCCGGAGAAGCGGAAGTTGGTTGGCGCATTCTTGCTGGAGAGCACACGACCTGACGCATTTGATGCCGATGCCCGAGCCATGGCCGAACTGGTTGCCACCGATGTGCGCATTGCGGTCGAACGCGGGTGGGAGACGGAAGATTCGGCCAAGTCGAAGATGATCACGACAGCCTATGCAGGCGGTTCGCGAATCGCTCATGAAGTGCGTCAGGAAGTCAATCCGTGATTGCGAACGAGCTGCTTCATCCTTGGGCGAAGGTCGTTCCGCTGGAAGACGCAACACCACCTTGCCTGGATCAAAGCTAAGCATCGACCGACTCGACAGTTATGCTACGTTTGCCGGCGAGTATGCGGATCGGGCGCAGATCAACCTGCGCGCCAAACTGCAGGAGTGGCTCTTCAGCGGCATTCAGACAGCGATTCCGGCGCCAGTAACGGCGATCCGATACAGGGCACGGTCATTTGTCCGGCGGAGATCACGTTAGAGACGTTGCCCAAACGACTCGGCGAAGTCCTTGAGCATCTGATCCGAAACTCCTGCGAAGCGTTGGATGGACATGGACGAACCGCCGCGAGATAATTCGATTCACCGCCGGACTAGTGTCAGGCGACACCACGGTCGAAATCATCTGTCTACGAAGACAGTGGGCCAGGCGTGCCGGAGGAGATGGAGCGACGCCTGTTCCAGACGCGTCAGGGTGAGCCAATCGCGAGAGGGTCGGGGCAATGGTTTCCTCTTCGCCGAGAATATAGTCACGCATGATTTGAAGGGAACCATTCACTATGTACGGCGAGTGCGTGACGGTCGGGAACGAGGAGCAAATTTGTCCTCCGTCTTCCCCTGGCGCTTCCCACCGATGACCTGCAAACCAGATAGAGCGGACGATGAACAAACAGCAGCCGGCAGAACGTAAAATCCGTGTGCTGGTGGTAGAGAACAATGTGCATCTGCGCCACTCTAACGATGACCTGCTCCGCAATTTGGGCTATGAGCCGGTTGTTGCTCAGGGGCAGGGCACGCATGCTGGCGGCAGATGCTCGGCATAAGGCTAAGCTCCGAGCAATGCCATCTGGCTGTGGTCGATATCCGCCTGGATGATTTGGTCAGCGGCTATGAGTATCGGCGAACGTAGGCTTGGATATCATTCAAGCACCATTCGACCGACCGAATCGATTGTGGTGACCGGATATCAGGATTACGTACGATCACGCGCGCTTATCAGCGTGAGCAGGTGTCGCGAAGTCATTCAGAAAGGCGAGATGACGACAGATGATCTGGCCGCTGCTCTCGCTACGGCACGCCAGGACAAATGGCCCTATGTGGAGCTGGAACCCGCTGACCTGATTTCGATTGTGGCCGAGCAGTTGAGCCAACCTGCGCAAGCTATAGCCCCCGGTGAAGTTCATGACCTGCTCATGCGCGTCTTCGGCCGAGAACCGCTGGTGCGCCTGAAGCCGATTACAAATGTGTGGCGATCGGACGGAAACAGAGCGGGCGTGCGGCGGCGCTCCGTTGTGCTCTGGGCCGAGCCGGCTGGCAAGAATCCGAGTGTGGTCAAGCTAGCGCTGAGCCATCGGGCGGCGCGCGAAGAGCAGAATTATCATAGTCATGTCCATCATAAGCTGGGCGGTGACTATTATCTCAACATGGAGGCGGTCGACTATCTTTGGCACCTTGGCGCGACGGTCTATCGCGCCCACGGCATGGGTGACAAGTCTGTGACCTTTACCGAGCACTACGATGGGCAGGATGCGCAAGCCATTGTTCGGCCTTTGGCCCACTTCTTTAGCCGGATCTGGCTGGGCCATTATCGAGCGTGCCGGCCGCTGGCGCATGAGTCGCTGCTTGAGAGCTATGACGAACTGTGGCGTAGTGAAACGACTGCGATAGGTGGGCTTAGCTTGGCCCTGGAGCAGCACGTCGGACTCCGTCCGCCGGAGGTCGTTGCTGACCTGCTCGAGAATGCTCGGCAGCCTTTTCAGTGGCTCGCTGCGGCTGCAAACGGCGCGGCTCATCCGGTCTTTGTGGGGCTCAAGAGCGGTGATCTGCGGCAGTGTGTGGTCCACGGCGACCTCCACGGCGACAACTTGCTGGTCGATAATAACATGCACGTCTGGCCAATTGATTATGAGCGTACCGGCTTCGGCCACGTACTGACGGACTTTGTGGAGCTGGAGCACGATATCATGACGCGACTGACCAACGGCGATGATCTTCAGCGCCTTCTGTACGTTCGTGCGTATGTTGCTTGCACCCCACACCTTGGAAACCGTGGCTTGAGCCAGATGGAACGGTCGTGATCCACTTGGATCCCCACTTTGCAGAAGAGCTATGAGGTCGTGCGAGAGAATCGCCGCAAATGGCCGGCGATCTGCAGTTACTGCGTGATTTGCGTGAATACTATCTGGGCGTGCTTTTCAACGCCATCTTTGTCATGCACACGCTTATTGAGGATCAGAAGGCGACGACCGAGCGCTTTCAGCGCGTCTACCTGCTGGCCAGTCTCATCTGTGCCCGACTTGATACTTGGGAACCCACGGATCACTGAGTCGCCCACCGGCGCCTTGGCGGCAGACCGCTGGAGAAACCGATATGCTAGGCTCTGTTGAGACGCTTCAAAAGCCGCCGACTTTGCGTCTGGCACGTCCCCGGCACGAGCGCCAACAAGTATGCTAATCGGATATTCTGCCGTCCGTGCCGGGGACGTTTCGACCAACTGTCAACGAAACCTGGTACGCTAGCGCGCTCTCGACTAGTCGCCACAATCGCTGCAATAGGAAATCGCTATGCCGGAAATCGGTCCTGAACATCCGTTGACCTATCGTCAAGAATTGCTGGAACCTCTATTTCAGCGCGTGCGCGCGTCAGAATCGGCGGCTGTGGTCGGCGCGGCCAGCATGGGCAAGTCGCGTCTGCTGCAGTTTCTGTTGCAGCCGCAGGTGCAGCGACATTACCTCGGCGAACAGAGCGATGAAACGCTGCTGCTCTGGACGGACTGTAACCGCCTGACGGAGGTTACACCATGGGCGCTCTATGAGCTGATATTGACTGCACTCGTCGAGGCGGTGCGGGGGCGTGGGCGGCCGCCGGAACTGGGGAGAGAACTAAACGATCTGCGTCGGGATGCTATTCTGGGCAAGAACGCGCTGCTGGCTCAGCGTCACCTGGAGCTGGCCATACAGTTACTTTGCCAGGAACATGGGCTGTCCCTGTGCTTTGTACTCGACGAATTCGATGAATGCCTCAGCGACTTGCCCAGCCAGACGCTGGCCAGCCTGCGCGCTCTGCGCGACGCCAACAAATATCAACTCAGTTACGTGCTCTTCATTCGCGATCTGCCCGCTCAATTGCGCGACCCGCTGGATTATGAAGGCTTTTATGAGCTTTTCTCACGCGCTATCCTTGGCCTCAAACCCTATAGTGCTGACGACGCTCTGCGCACGCTGACCCAAGTGGCGACACGTCGCCGGCATGAGCTGCCTGCGCAAACCGAGTCAGTTTTTGCCGAACTAGTGCGCCTGAGCGGGGGGCATCCCGGTCTAATGGTGGCGCTGCTCGATGCCTTGATTCACTCTTGGCCCACCGGTCAGTCGTGGGAGGAGTGGGCGCTTGCTGAGCCAAGCGTTAGCGAAGAGCTGCGGAAGCTGTGGATGGGGTTGCGTCCGAAGGAGCGCAAAGGACTCAACCAGACGGCCTATCAGCAGGTGATCGATTTCCGCGTGCGCCAGGGCCTTTTGGTCAAGGGCCTGCTCGTGGAGACTGGATCCCAGACGGTCGCTTTCTTTTCGCCTCTCTTGGCCACTTACGCCGAGCAAAACGCCCCCCTGGCCACCCAGCCGCTTCAGATCGACCGCGGGGCAGGACTGGTCTTCGTCAACGGCGAGCAGACTCCCCGCCTGACGTCCAAAGAATTCGATCTCCTGATCTTTTTAGATGATCGTCGGGGCGAAATCTGTGCCATGGACGACATCCTGGAGGGGCTCTACGGGCTGGACCCGAGCGGCGTGGAGAGCAGCACGGTAACGACGCTGGTGGGTCGCTTGCGTAAGAAGATTGAGCCCAACCCCAGGCAGCCGATCTACCTCGTCACCCAGCGTGGTCGAGGCTATTCTCTCTTTGTCGAGCCGGTTTGAGCATGAATCGACGGCGTGGCTGAACGTTATGGTGAAGCGTATTCGAGAGTGGGGGCTGGCCGGTTGCAAAAAAGGCGGACGTCCGCACTTCGAGGACGTCCGCCTTTTTGATAGTGCCCGGCCCAGATAGGCCTATGGACAACACAACCGGGAATCAGCTACAGCTCCCCGTCCTAGGGGTAGTAGCGGGGACTGCGTAACGTGTCGACCCAAGCATGAGGGCCATTTACGTCGCCATGAAGTAGCCGATCGGACCGTCAGCTCTTGGTGACCTCATAGTCACTTGTGTGGAACCAGGGCACGCCGATCGCCGGCAGCAGCCAACGATCGAGGCCATACCAGCCTGCGACCTTCCACGCCAGCATGAGGACGATGGCCAGCAGGAAGAGCATGCCGTTGGTGCTGGCGGTACCCGCCATGATGAAGTTCCAGTTCATGAATCCGCCCAGGAAAGCTGCGATGCCGGTAAACGCACCCAGGATCAATAGCGTGCCGATGATGATTTCACCAAAGACGACGAGCTTTGCAAACCAGGTGTACGAGCCTGAATCCAGCAAAAACTGAATAAAGGATCGATACCAGTCATACGAAATGGGCGGGCGTCCCTGCTCCGGCACCTGCACGGCGTTGGTCCAGAAGCCCCTGAGCGCTTCACCGCCGTCCATCCAGGCCGGATTGCTGAGCTTGCCCCAACCGGAATCGAGCCATTGCCAACCGAGGAAGAGACGAACGATCAGCCAGAGCCAGGCAAAGCGCACGCTGCTGAAGAGCGCTCGGGCAATTGGCGGATCGGGAATGATGATTTGACCACTATCGCTCACAATGTCTTTACTGCTCATATGCGATCTCCTTCAAATATCAGGGAAGAACGAGCGTAGGTTGAAGATTGAATTATTTCATATCAAAGGAAATCTTGCAAGATCGCCGCCGCTTCGTTGACGGTGACGCAAACAAAAAATTGAAGCGTGACGGCTGGACTGTTTCGCCATCCTCCACGCTTCAATCTTCAGGTACATTCGGTCGGATTACTCGCCGGACCACGCCGGAGTTATCGCCCTAGTTCGGGAACCAGCCGGCTTCCGTCTTTGAGCACTTGAAAGCCCTCTCTGTCGGCGGATTGGTGTTGGGATCCGTCACAAAATTCCTGACTTCATTGGCATTGCAGTTCTCCCAAATCTGGATCTGTGGCTCCATTTCAATTGAACCGAGATTGGGTGAATCCCAAGCGCCATCCGATTGGAAGCACTTTGATTGATGCAGCCCTTGTTGAATGCAGGGCGTGTAGTCCCCATATTTGGTTTGAACGCTTGACTGTGACGGGTTGGATGGGGGCGGTGGAGTCGTCGGCGTCGTTGGCGTTCCATCCTTGAGGTATTGCCAATCGATGCTCACGTAGGCCGAGCCCGTGAACTCCCGATAGTCGGCCTGGACGAAGCTGTTACCTTCTGCCAGGGGCACGTCGACGACAAAGGTTTTGCCCGAGAGACCGGCGCCTATGGAGTCAAAGATCGTAATGCCGTTGACCGTAAGCCTTACTTCATCATCGGCCAGAATCGTGAAGCGGTAGGTGCCGGCATAGAAGTAGGCATTGGAGGTCATGAGGGCCGTGAAATTGTCGGCCGGCACGCCGGGGCCAGGCGAACCGGTGCCCCAGTTGAAGTTGATCACGTTGGCAAATTGCGTGTAAACCGGCGCGCCGGACCAGTCCGTGTTGGCATAGTAATCAACGCGCCATTGATTGCCGCTTTGGGCGGTGGCCGGCTGGGTCGGCAGCAGCAAAGCTACGGCCAGCGCAACCACAGCCACAAGGCTCCATAGTCGTTTCATCTTGGGTTTCTCCGCTCGCTTTGCGTCGTTTCGTAGCTTGTTCATCAGTCGGAACCGCCATCATTCATGGCCGGGGCCAGCTCTGCCGGCAAACTGTCGGCAATCTCGGTTACGGTGAGCGTGCCACTCACCGGCTCATCCAGGCTCAGGCGGCCGATATAGACGTAGTAGTCGCCGGCAGCCGGCGTTGGAATGTCGATGATGGGGTTGAGATTGACGCCCGCCTCGGCGTCGTCACCGCACCAGATTTGGCCATCGGGGCCGAGAACGATGAGCGTGGAATCCTGTTCGCTCTCGAAGAAGAGACGCAGGTCATCGGCATTGCCGTCTTCGGTAAAGGCATAGGAAGCCACCGTCGGCACAAAGCCGTTACAGACCAGCTCGTCCAGCTGAATGTCGAAGGCAGGGAACTCACCCTCGGCGCTCAGATCCGCGGTCAACGTATCTGTCTCTTCGTCACGTGCGTTCTTCTCGACATCGCTATTTGCCGCTTCAATGTCGGCACGGACGCTTGGGCGCAGCGCTTCGGCTTCTATATGGGTTTCTGGAATCAGATCGCGCCGGATCAGCCCCGCCAGGTTGAAGGTTCCGATGTTGATCTCAGGGCGACCGGTGATGACGAGGATGCCGGGAAAACGCTGTCCCTCATCAAAGGTTCCGATCCAAACGTTGTAGACGCCCTGTTCCGGATTCGCCAGCTCGATGACCGGATCGAGCAGTTGCTCGTTGGCGTCATCGGCGCAGAGAAACTCGCCGCTTGGCGTCTCGATGACCATGACTGGATCATGATCGCTGAGGTAAAAGAACTCGGCAAAATCGGCGTCGCCTTCCCAATCCATGCTCAGGGCCGGCGCCTCGTTGACATAGCCGCTGCACCCTTCACCCAAAGCGCTGGCGTCGATTGTGCCGCCGCCCTCAATGCTGACGAGGAAGGGATCCATGGCATAGCCTGCCGTCAAATTCAGGGTGACAAAGGCCTCGCCGGCCGCGTCCGTTATTGCATCGTTGGCCTCAGTCGTTGCCTCCGTGGCCGTCGCTTCTTCTTCGGCGACGGGCGTGGGCGTGGCGTCATCGCTGCCCGAGTCGGACTGAGCCGCGACGGTTGATGCCAGGAGCACCGCCAGCGCGAGCACAGCCAAAAGGGTCATCAATCGTTTCATTGCACTTCTCCTAAGCATGTTTGCTGATAATCAGCGTAATTGGTTGCGCGTGGTTCATCCGCGAAGGGATAGATAGTAAACGGCTGGAATACAGCTCATGTTCCTGCTTCTTCTTCCGGCATTTCGGCTTGCAGGGCCTGAATTGTCTCGGGGAGCGACGGCTTGTCGTAAGGCTCGCCCAGCAACATGGCTCGACGCTCGCGCAGGCGTTGGATAACGAGGTTGAGATGAAGACGCAAGTTGTAGAAGCTGTCGAGATAGAGCAGCGGGACGCGGAAGTTCTCGGTGAGCTGTTGCTGCATACCTTCCAAATAGGCCAATTTTTCATCAATCTCTTCCACGCTGTAGTTGTCGATCTCCTGCTCGATCTGACGGACCGTCTTGTAGGATTGGGCGATGCGAAAACGGACGACAAACTGCACCATGAGCGGCGCGCTGCGAAAGAAGGGATAGAAGAGCAATAAAGCCGGCAAGATTAGAAAAACGACACGCTCCAATCGCGTTGCCAGCCAGAAGGGCAGGAACCGCTCCAGTCCGGTCGGCCCGGTTTCCAGGTACTTGGCGGCGTCGGCGCTCATGGGAATCTCGATATATTCAGTGCCGGGGAACTGACCAGGCGCTTCAAAGAGACCGCCCGACGCGTGTACTTCAATGGCTGCTGCCAACAGCAAACGCGCCAGGTCGGGGTGAAAGTTTTCGCCCGAAACCAGCACGGCCGCCGAGGAGATTAGATTGACGTCTTCGTCCGGTACATTGTTGCGCAGGTCAATCGCGCCTTCGCCCAGCGTGAGGGAAGCGATGCCGGGATAGCGGCTCGTATAGGCTTCCTGGCGGCGGATGTCAAAGAGGCCCAGACTTGTATCGTTGAGCAACTCATTGATCAAGGGCGCTTCGGGCGAAGAAACAAGGATGACAACATCCAATTCGCCGTCGGCGAGCTCTTGAGCCTGCTGAGAGGACGGACCGGTAATCAGCTGTGTATTCTCTTCTGTGATGCCATTCTCGTTCAGCAGAAACGTTGCTGCCTGATTGGTGCCGCTACCTTCCTCGCCGACGCCAATGCGTATGTCGGTCATTTCAGGTAGAATCCTCGGCGCCTCGTAATTCTCGCGGTTGTAGAAGATCCAAAGGGGTTCGTAGAATACGCTGGCCAAACTGTGCAAGGTAGAGACGTCTGTGCCGGCCGCGGTGCCGGACTGGACAAAGCCTACATCGACTTCGCCGCTGTTGAGAAGCTCCAACGTCTCCACCGAGCCGGCAGTGGGGCGAATGTTCAGCGTATAGCCTTCCTCGGCGACAATGTCCCGGTATTGGGTGGCGAATTCGTAGTATGCGCCTCCTTCGCGGCCCGTGGCAATGGTGAATTCCTGCGGCGGCCGTGATTGTATGAAGCCAAAGAGCAGATAGATCAAGGCCCCAATCAGCACGGCGCCAAGCGCCCAAAGCGAGTATTTTCGGAGATTTTGCATGCGTTACTGTCTCTCCCGACACGGGTTGTAGAAACTCAATTTCTTGTACTACGTTGTATCATTTTACCCCGGCTTCGCCAATTTTATCGGTCGCGGCCGGAAAAATTGATGGTGCCACGATTGTTCTGCCTATGGCTGTGGTACCGAACCCGTTTTGGCTGCTCTCACACGCAATGGCGCGTGGCCAATGCCCGGCCAAATGCGCACGATGCCCAATCCGGCGCGGATCGCAATCCAGAGCGCCGTAATTGCCCATACCCAAACAAGTGCCGCGGGCGAATCCTGGTTGATCAGAAGCAGCGCCGCCCCACCGATCAGGCTGGACAGAACGACCGCGTTGCGCAGATAGCCAAAGTCGCCTGTCCCCCAGTGGACGCCGTCTGTAACAAAGGCCAGGGCGTTGAGGGGCTGAGCGAGCGCGGCGATCGGCCAGGCGCTCTGGAAGAGTCCCAGGGCCATGGCCGGTACGAGCAATTCTGCGATAATGCCTTCCCCCAAGAGCATGGCCGCGCCCAGAATGACGCCCAGGACAAGTCCCCACAGGCAGGCGACAGTGGCGACGCGACGCGCTTGCTCTACTGCACCGCCGCCGATAAAAAAGCCCACGAGACTCTGTGCCGTGATGGCCAACGCGTCCAATCCGAGCGCTGTGAAAATCCAGAACTGGCGTATGGCCTGGTGCGCGGCCCCTGACTCGGCGCTGATGCTGGTGACGACCCGTGTTGTCAAGAGAAGGTAAAGATTGAGCATGGCGGTGCGCACAAATAGGTCGCCGCCCACGCGCAAGAGCTGCCGGCTCTCGCGCAGATCCAGCTCGCGGGGGCGGGGAAAGACCCGGCGGATGACGAGTAGTCCCCAGATGACCCCCACCCATTGCGCGCCGGCACTCGCCGCGGCCACGCCGGCAATGCCGAGCGCCGGAATCGGTCCTGTCCCCATAATTAGCAGCGCATCGAGCGCAATATTGATGGCGTTGATCGTCAGGGCAATCCAGAGCGGTGTGCGCATATCCTGGATGCCGCGTAGCGCGCCAAAGATCACCAGCAGCGCCAGCACCGCGGGTGCGCCCAATAGCCGAATCCGCATGTAGAGCGCCGCCTGGTCGGCGACACTGCCCTGGGCGCCCAACAATTGGGCCGCAGGTCGCATGAGCGGTTGACCCATGAGTAGCATAGTCGTGCCAATTGCCAACGCCATGATGAGCGCGAGATAGATCATGCGCGCAGCCCGTACCGTATCGCTCCGGCCCACGGCTTGGGCTACCTCCGTCTGGGTGCCAATGCCCAGAAAATTGAAGACCCAGAAGATGCTCGACAGCGCCGCGGTGCCGACGCCCAGTGCGGCCAACGCCTCTGTCCCCAGGCGCGCCACAAAGGCCGTGTCTACCAGACCGGTGAGCGGTTCGGCAATTAGTGAGAAGAGCACCGGGATCGAGAGCGTCAGCATGGTGCGATGGGGGGCTCGGTTGAAGGGGTGACTGCTGACAGCTTGGGGCGATGATGACATGGGACAGATCATTTCTGGCCGGGTGAAGCGGCTGCAAAGAAAAAACGACGCTGCCCGGTAGCGTTACCGGTACAGCGTCGTTGGACTTTACCCTTGTCCAGCGGCGTCAGCCGCCGAGCCTAGCCTTGGCCGAACGCAGCCCGGGTGCTGGGCAGCAGGCCGAAGATCAGCGCCAGACCGTTGGCGGCCAGCGCCAGCCACATGGAGGTGATCGGCGTGCCGGCCAGGAGACCCATGCCGAGGAAGATCAAGTTGACCACAGCGATCACAACGGCAAAGAGCCAGCCCTGGGCATCAAGCGCCCAGATACGAGCCGCGGCCCAGAACCAGATCGCAGCGACGATGCCGGAGAGCAGGGCGCTGAACCAGCTGCGATAGACAAACGAGTATTCGCCAAGCGCTGTCGTGATGTTCACGGGCAAGATGCCCAGGTAACGTAGCGTATCGATAACGGCCACGATGCCGGCGATGCCGGCCAAAATGGCGAGCAGGGTGATCCAAATGGTGCGTTGACCTGTCATGACATAACTCCTCGATGGTTTGTAAAAATAAGTGAAGACTCGGTTCAATTCGATTGGTTTATGAAACCGAGGGACCAGTGGCAGCGCTGTCGGCCGCCAGCCATACAGTATACTTCAGCGCGCCACAGTGTGCAATTGGACGAGGCTTTTCGGGTGTATTTCACGCTGGGGGCAAGATTGTGCTCACGTTCTCCTCACCCTGCTCCGTCACCTCGACGGTGACTTCGCGTCCCTCTCCGCCCGGCGGAGAGGGACAGGACGAGCCCCCGCCGGGGCGAGTCCAGGGTGAGGCCACCGCTGCCTCCAGCGTGAAATGCACCCAGGCTTTTCTAGCGCACCGACTCAGGCAGATCGATGATGTCGATCCGTCGTGAATCGGTGACGCCAAGCGTGCCCGGTCCCTCGACCAACAGCACGGTCGTTCCCGGCACCATGTTGGCCTCCATCCAGCTCAACACGTAGTCGCGCCAGTGGGTCGGATCCTGCGGTAAGTGCGTTTCGGCGATGGTTAGTGAATAGACGCCGTACGTGAAGACCAAACGCCGGCACGTGCGCTGATCGCGCGTGATGGCGACGACCCAGATGGGCAGGCGATAGCGGGCAATGCGCCGCGCGGTTTCGCCGCTGAACGAAGGTACGAAAACGATCGAGACGTCCATGCCTTCGGCCAGACGATAGACGCTGAAGCCAAAGCGGCTGTTGGGGTCGACGCCGTCATGTTGCGTCTCGGTGAGGAGCGAATAACCCAGGCCGAAGCGGCCGGCGTTGGCTGTTTCGGTAGCGTGGGCAATGCTGGCCATGACGCTCACCGTCTCGACCGGATGCGCGCCGATGGCCGTCTCCCCCGAGAGCATGACGCAGTCGGTTCCGTCCAGGATGGCGTTGGCGACGTCGGTCACTTCCGCCCGGGTGGGTCGGCGATATTGCGTCATGGATTCGAGCATCTGGGTCGCAGTGATGACCGGCTTGGCCACCCGGTTGGCCTGCTCGATGAGGCGCTTCTGCACCGTCGGGATCTCCTCGATGGGCGTTTCCACCCCCAGATCACCCCGAGCCACCATAATGCCGTCGCAAACCTCCAAGATGCGGTCGATGTGCACCAGCGCGCCCGCGCGTTCGATCTTGGCCAGGATCATGGGATCATAGCCCAACTCAGCAGCTGCCGCGCGCACGGCCAGGATGTCGTGTTCATCCTGGACAAAAGACTGGCTGACTGCATCCAGCTCCTCTGCGGCTGCAAAGGCCAGAAATGTCCGATCCTGTTCCGTGAAGGCCGTAATGCCGAGGTCGATGCCGGGGAAATTGACGCCTTTGTGGGAGCGCAACTCGCCGCCGACCTCGACGGTGCAATGAACCGCATCGTCCTCGACCTCGTCCACGATGAGTTGAATGTAGCCGTCGTTGATGTAGATACTGTCGCCTGGCTTGACAACGCCCGGCAGCTCATCGAAATCCATGGAGACCCGTTGAGCGTTGCCGAGAATTTCTGCCGTTTGCAGCGTAAAGGACTGTCCGGAGACTAGCTCGATAGGCTCGGTCTCCAGGTTGCCAATCCGCATCTTTGGGCCGGGCAGATCGCCGAAGATGGCTACGGGCCGGCCCACATTGGCTGACGCCGCACGCACGTTGGCAATGGTCTGACGGTGATCTTCGACCGAACCGTGCGCGAAGTTGACGCGCGCCACATTCATGCCAGCGTGCATCATCTCGACGAGTGTCGCCACGTCGTTTGACGCCGGCCCGATCGTACAGACAATCTTGGTCTTCTTAAAGCTCAACATATCGCTGTCGCCTTGTGACTGGATCGTGATTGGCGTTCGACAAACCTGCTATCTGCCGACGTACTTCAGCACTTATGTACTTCAGCATTTAGGTACTGACAAAATCGGCTCCTCCGGTGGCCATGTCGCCGGGGGCTTTGCCCTTGAACTGACTCATGAAGAGCGTGTAGTAGAAACCCTCCTTCTCCATGAGCTCGTCGTGGCTGCCCTGCTCAACAATCTCGCCGCCATTAACGACTAGGATTTTGTGGGCCGGGCGGATTGTGCTGAGGCGGTGCGCAATGACAAAGCTCGTCCGTCCTTGCATGAGTCGCTGAAGCCCTTCCTGGATGAGCTTCTCCGTGCGCGTGTCAACGTTGCTCGTTGCCTCGTCCAACACAAGCATTTTGGGATTGGCGACCATGGCACGGGCAATGGTAAGCATTTGGCGTTGGCCCTGGCTCAAATTGGCCCCGCGCTCCGTCAGCATTGTCTCATAGCCCTGGGGCAAATTCATGATGAATTCGTGGGCATTGGCCTCCTTAGCGGCCTCGATTACCTCTTCTTCAGTGGCATCGGCCCGGGCATAGAGCAGATTGTTCATTACCGTGTCGGAGAAAAGGAAAGCTTCCTGTAGCACCACGCCGACCTGCTGGCGCAAGCTCGCCTGGGTTAGCTGACTGATGTCTTGGTCATCGATCGAGACGGTGCCACTGTCAATATCATAGTAGCGAGTGAGGATGTTGATGATCGTGCTTTTGCCCGCCCCGGTCGGTCCACATATGCCGACCATTTGGCCGGGCTCTGCCTCGAAGCTGTTGTGTTTGAGTATCTTGCGCCCGGGCACATAGCTGAAGTCGACATCGTCAAAGACGACGTGGCCGCCCTCAAAGTCAAAGTCGGTTGCGTCGGGTGCATCGACTACCGTGGGCTGCTCGTCGATGATGTTGAAGACACGTCGCCCGCCGGCCACGGCGTTGAGCGTTGTGCTCATGAGGTTGGCGATGTCGGAGAGGGGTGAGGCCAGCAGGCTGGAGTAACTCATGAATGCAATGACCGTACCCAGCAATACGTCACCGTTGATGACCATCAGGCCGCCTGCGATGAGCACAAGGGTGATCTGTGTCATCGTCAGCGCCTGGGTGATGGGGAAATTAAGCAGCGACGTGAAGAAGGCTTTGCTGGCCGTTTCGTACACTTCGCCGGCGCCCATCTCGTTGACCTCAGATGCCCACTCGTGGCGCCGATTGCCGATGATGACCTTGGCGCCGGCGATGGTCTCTTCCTGGAAACCGCTTAGCTGACCGACATCTTCCTGCAGCTTGGCAAAAGCCGGCGAGGAGATCCGCTCGACGATAGCGGTCAAGATCAGCATGATCGGCACGATGATCAGCGCGACCAGGGCCAACCGCCACTCGATCAGAAACATGACGATGACGATCATTACGATTTGAAAGAGCGCACGGATAATCTGCGCAACCGCGTTTTCATAGAAGAGCGCAATTGTTTCCGTGTCGTTGGTTACCCGGCTCATCAATTGTCCCAGGGGCTGACGGTCAAAAAAGCTGAGGGAGAGTGCCTGCATGTGATTGAACAGATCGGTCTGCAGCCGGTAGAGTCCGGTCGTGGCCAGACGGGCGAAGACCCGCTCCGCCATCAGGCTGAGAATCATATACGCGGCGCCGGCGATCAGCGCAAAGAAGATCCATGTGCGTAGTCCAGCCAGCGTGCCGTCCGGGCTGCTGATTACGTCGATGGCCCGGCCGGTGAAGAAGGGCAATGCAATCAGGCCGACGATGCCACCCAGTCGTAACAGCATGGCGCGCCAGAAGTCTTCGCGACTGTCGCCGTCGATCATGTAGCCGAGCAGACGCTGCACAACGTCCCAGGTGTCATCCTTGCGGTCAATGGCAGGCGTCAGCGCACGCGCCGTTCCTTCTTCCGTCAGATGTTCCGCCTGCTTCGTGGTTGTCGATTCTGCTGTTGCAACGGTCATGCTGCCACCTCCCCATTTGCCGTGATGCCGCTGCCAAGTTGCGACTCGTAGATCTCTTGGTAGAGCGTGCTGCTCTCCATCAGTTCTTCGTGCGTGCCCGTGGCGACGATCCGGCCATTTTCCATCAGAACGATCTTGTCCAAATCGATAACGGCGCTAATGCGCTGGGCCACGTAAATGGTCGTCACGTCTTCAAGAAACTGGGGAATCGCGTCCTGTACGCGGCTCTCTGTGGCCACGTCGAGAGCACTGGTACTGTCATCGAGGATGAGCACGCGCGGTTTGGGCGTTAACGTTCGGTTGATGCCCAGGCGCTGGCGCTGACCGCCGGAGAAGTTATAGCCGCGCCGCGCAACGGGCGCATCCCATTGTTCCGGTAGATTGGTCACAAAGCCATAGGCGTCAGCAGCCTTGGCCGCATCGATCATCACCTCGTCGTCCGCCTCGGGAGCGCCGAATTTGAGGTTGAAGCGCACGTCGCCCTGAAAGAGCAGCGCTTCCTGAAGGGCGATGCCAACGATATGGCGCAGGTCGTTTAGCTCATAATCGCGCACGTCTGTGCCATCGATCGTAATGCGACCCTGGGTCACGTCATAGAAGCGGGGAATCAAATTGACCAGCGCAGACTTGCCAGCGCCGGTGGCGCCAAGAATACCGATGCGTTCGCCGGCATTGACCGTCAAATTGATATCCTTAAGCGCCGGCGGGTCCAATTCTCCGTCTGGCCGCCGGAACGCAAAGGAGACATTGTCGAAGACGACCTGCCCCTTGATCGATTCTGGCTCGGCTGCCTGCGCGTCGGCCTGATTGGCAATGGCCGGCTCGGCATCCATTACTTCAAAGACCCGTTCGGCTGAGGTTGCGCCGCGCAGGATGAAAGGAATGACGATGGCCATGATCGCCAGCGGCATGACCACCAGGCTTAGATACTGGGTGAAGGTGACGACCTCACCGACATTGAGGCCCGTGCCTCTTAGCACCTGCTCGCCGCCAATCCATAGCGAACAGGCAATGGCAATCTGGGCAATGCCCGTTAGCAGCGGGTTGAGCATTGCGACCCGAAAGGCTGCTTCATAGGCCGGCTGGCGCATGGCCTCAGCTCGCCCGGCGAAGCGCTCTTTTTCCAGCTCTTCGCGCACGAAGGCTTTCACCACGCGGATGCCGGCCAGATTTTCTTGGAGCCGATTGTTGACGTCGTCCAGGCGCTTTTGACGTTCGTTGTACGCGCGATCGATCTTGGGAACAAGCCACGCCATGATGCCCAAAACCACGGCCACGACCACAACGAGAATCCAAACCAAATCAGGTGTGTTGATGACAGTCAGAATAAAGGCAACCAGGACCATAAAGGGCGCATAGAGCAAGAGGATGACCGAATAGAGCACGGCGTTGGCAATATTGTTGACATCCGCGTTGAGGCGCACCATCAAATTGCCGGTGCGGAACTGGTCGAAGTTCTCAAAAGAAAAGGTCTGAATCTTATTGTACAGTTCCCGGCGCACAATGAATGCGGTGCCCTGGGCGAAAAACACGGCAAAATAGGCCGTCCCGGCCAAACAAAGGCCGGAAATCATGGCCAGTACCATCATCCAGATACCGGTCTGAACGATTACTTCCGTATTGCCAACGGCAATGCCCTCATCAATCACCTTCTGAATCTGGGTCACGAGCATAATGGTTGTCGTGGCCGAAATTAGGAGAAGAATCTGAGAAATGAGCAGTCTCAGCCGATATCCTTTGTAGATGACGGCCAAGCGGCGAAATGTTGAAAACATAAGTGACCAAATGTTCCTTTTCGGTATGCGGAGTGGAAGCGGGGCGACAACTGTTAGGAGCATTTTAGCTGAGTTGTAACCGATACGAAAATAAAACCTCGTCGTCTAGAGCCGCACGTCCGCAAATCAGCGTCTGAATAGATTTTCCGTAGCGGTCTACTTGACATCTATGACGCGCTGCGTTACAATGGTCTTGACGCGTTGCGTTATTGTCAGTCGCCTGAGACTCTCGGACGGGTGAAGCGGGCGCAGCGCCTATACATGCAAACTTGGCGCAGAAGCGGATGATTGGAAGACTGCGCCACAGCGATTAACCGCAGATAGACGGCTGATTGTTACAATCAGCTACTTGTCACACTAAGGAGTCAATTGATGAGCAATACCATGGATCTTTCGCAGCTTAATTTACGACCTGTCCAGGAATATCTGGGAGATCTTCGGAAGCAGGTGAGTAATTTGAACGAGACCACACAGGAAACCGTGCGCAGCGGCGTGTCCGGCACCGTCCATTTCGGTCAGCGCATAGCCCGAACGGGGATTGGTTTTGGCGCCCTGGCTTATGACCAAGCTTCCAACTCGTTCGCTTCCGGCATCGAATTTGTCGAGAAGGCAGAGAAGAAGGGCGAGGAGTTGGAGCAGACGCTTACCGCCCAACTGGGCGACCGCGTCCACCAGCTTGAGGAGCAGGCCGGTGTGGAGTTGCGCCGTGTCAGCACGCAGCTCAAGGCAAACCCGGCTGTGACGAACAGCAAGAAAGTCAACGCTCAGCTGGACCGCGTCCTGGCGGTCATCATGCCAAAGAGCGGCAGTGAAAACGGTGCAAGCACCGGCGACAATGGTCAGAGCATGGACCCCGCGGCCTACGATGCAATGACCGTTGCGGAGTTGAAGGCGCTCCTGATGGGGATGAGCGTGGAAGAGATGGTGCAAATGCGGGCCTATGAAAGCGAACACAAGGGCCGTGTGACGCTGTTACAGGCCATCGATGCTGAAATCAAGGCACGATTGGCTGTGGAATAGTAACGCTTGCGTTATAAGAAAAAGGGGGAAGCTGGCCGACTCGGCCAGCTTCCCCCTTTTTGTTTTCGCCGGATTGGCGGCGCCTAGCGGCAGGCGTCGCTTCCCGTCGGATAGAAAGTTACCGGCACCAGGGACTGATCAAGCGTTGCCCCGGTGGCGGCATCAATGGCGTAAGCGCTCAGGAAGCCGGACGTTTCGGCTTCGACTTCGGGGTTGAGACCTACAAAGAAGGGCGCATACTCGCCGCGCTCACCGCCAGTACCCGTGCCCTGGGCCAAAGTCTCGCCGCTGCCATCCAAGGCTGCGCCGATGACCTTGCCGCCCGACGTGCTTGAGTAGCCCAAAATCAGCGCACGGCCACAGATCTTGTCACCCGCCATGGGCGCGTTGACGTCGATGAACTGTTGACCCGGCAACAGCAGAACCGATACTACTAACGGCTCAAACGAGCCATCGCCCGCCGTCACTTCGACCTGGGCCGGGGTGCGCTCACGGACGGTGAAGCGCAGGTAGGTGTCGCTAATATCTTCACCAGCCGCAAAGCTGCGCTGGGCAAGCACGTCGCCCACGCTGTCGACCAGGCGAACGTTGACGTTGGTCGCAACCATTTCTGATAGCCCATGGATGCTCACGGGGCTGTGAAAAGCGCCGCCTTCAAGCAGGGCCAGCAGGCGTGCGCCCACTGGTGTGGCGTCAGCTTCGTCCGCGGCCTCTTCTTCAGCAAGAGGTGTCGCGGTGGCTGCTTCGTCCGCAGCCTCTTCTTCGGCGGCAGGCGTGGCGGTGGCGGCTTCGTCCGCGGCCTCTTCTTCGGCGGCAGGCGTTGCGGTGGCGGCTTCGTCCGCGGCCTCTTCTTCGGCGGCAGGCGTTGCGGTGGCGGCTGCTTCGTCTGCGGCCTCTTCTTCAGCGACAGGCGTTGCGGTGGCGGCTGCTTCGTCCGCGGCCTCTTCTTCAGCAAGAGGCGTCGCGGTGGCTGCTTCGTCCGCAGCCTCTTCTTCGGCGACAGGCGTCTCCGTGGCGGCTGCTTCGTCCGCGGCCTCTTCTTCAGCAAGCAGGCGTTGCGGTGGCTGCTTCGTCCGCAGCCTCTTCTTCGGCGACAGGCGTCTCCGTGGCGGCTGCTTCGTCCGCGGCCTCTTCTTCAGCGACAGGCGTTGCGGTGACGTTGCCTTCGTCCGCAGCCTCTTCTTCAGCGACAGGCGTTGCGGTGGCGGCTGCTTCGTCCGCGGCCTCTTCTTCAGCGACAGGCGTTGCGGTGGCGGCTGCTTCGTCCGCGGCCTCTTCTTCAGCGGCAGGCGTTGCGGTGGCGGCTGCTTCGTCCGCAGCTTCTTCTTCGGCGGCAGGCGTTGCGGTGGCGGCTGCGTCCGCGGCTTCTTCTTCAGCAACGGGTGTCGCGGTGGCTGCTTCGTCCGCGGCCTCTTCTTCAGCAACAGGCGTTGGCGTTGCTCTGTTTTGATCCTGTGCGTGAGGCTTTTTGCCGGCGTTGCTCTTGTCGGCTTCGGGAGTCTCAACGATGGCTTGACCAGTTACGCGCAGTTCCTGCCCTACGAAAATGAAGTCGTGGGCGCCAAGATTGTTGAGCGTGCGCACCTCCTCGACGCTCATTCCGAACTTCGCTGCGATGCTTGCGACGCTGTCACCCGGTTCAACGATGTAGGTACAGCATGCCGCATCTTGCTCTTGCGCGGCCGGCGCAGCGTGCACCGCAGTCGCCTGCAGTGAGCCGACGATCAGACTCGCGCATAGGAGTAGGCCGGCCAATAGTGTCAGCGCCCGGCGCTTGTCCGCCTTTAGGTTCATAGTGAGGCTCCTTCATAATCGATTGATTCGCACATGGTTTGTTCGTGTCTCGGGTGGATTGAAGACTTGATGGACGGGTATGGCATTCGCGGATTGACTGGGTGCAAATGCGTGCCGACCTGTCAAATGATGTGACGTGACACGGCAAGAAATAACGCAGTTGAGTGTATCATGCACCCCTTGAATCGACAACCAATTTCGCCGTTGCCATCTGCCGTTCGCATGTGAGCGGGATAGACCGCGGATTTCCACGGATGCAGCGGATGAAAATAGATCAATCTTGAAGAATCTGCGCCGGTCTGCTGTATCCTTCGATAAGTTCAGGACAAATCCGGCGTTTGCAGAGTCCAGCGTCATTAAACGGGGAAACCAGCCCCTGTTGCCGCTAGCCCTCGCGGACAACAGCACGTATGATAGTTTGTAGACGATTGCGCCCGGTGCGCACCATTTTGCTACTGTTGGGAGGGGCTATTCATGAAGCTGACTACCTACACAAACGCCTCTGACTTTTTAGCGCACACAGAGGAAATCTATCGCCGCGCTGAAGCTGCCAATGGCCTAATTTACGGGCTGGCCAAGATGCTGGAAGCAGCGCCCAACTATTATGGAACGCCGCCTGTTCTGGCCACTGTTGTGGATGGCGACGAACTCATTGCTTCAGCTTTGCGCACGCCGCCATATGCCCTCGTACTTCAGAGTACCCACTCTCCCGACGCTGACCCACGCACGACGATGGCGCTTGGCCTACTTGCCGAGTATTGTCGGGACGCAGGGGCTGATCTGCCGGGCGTCAATGGCCGTAGTGAGATCAGCGCCCGGTTTGCTGCGCTGTGGAGCGAGTTAACGGGCGTCGCTTCGACGGTGCAGCGGGCCATGCGTGTTTTTGAACTCACGGCGGTCACCTGGCCGCGGCAGCCCCAGGGACGTTTACGGCAGGCAACGACCGACGATGTCCCGCTGGTCGCAGAGTGGATTCGGGCCTTTCATGGTGAGGCGCTCGGTGAAGATGTAGATAAGTCGCCCGTGCCGGCCCAGGAAAATGCACGCCGGCGTATCGAGGCTGGGGTGATCCAACTCTGGGAGAATGAGGCGCCCGTCTCGATGGTAGCGGGCGCTCGCGCCACGCCGCGCGGCAGAACCGTGAGCCTGGTCTACACGCCGCCGGACCGGCGCGGGTATGGGTATGCCAGCGCGGCAGTCGCCACTTACAGCGACCAACTGCTGCGCCAGGGCTATGACTTCTGCACTCTCTTCACCGATCTAGCCAATCCGACCTCGAACCATATCTATCAGGCCATCGGCTACCGTCCAGTCTGCGACTTCACTCAGTTCCAGTTCAGTGACGTAAAGAATGTGAGGACGCACGCGGATTGAGCGGATGGGCGCGAATTCCCCAAGAATCGGAACGATTCCTGTGCCGACGAAGACTAAGCCGACGAAGACTAAGCCGACGAAGACTAAATAGAACGCGGATCAATCTGGATCAGGCGGATCTACGTTGATTCTTTCTGACTCCATCAGCGCGGATTCGCCGAATCTGCCTAATCCGCGTTCTATCTGTCTGCACGCTATCTCTGGGTCTGGGCGTCGACCGTGGCCAGGGTGGCGACGTTGACAATGTCGCGTACGTCCGCGCCCGTTTCCAGGACGTGGACGGGCTTGTTCATGCCGACCAGGATCGGACCGATGGCCTCGGCTCCCCCCAGGCGGTTGAGCAGCTTGTAGGCTGCATTGGCCGATGCCAGGTCGGGGAAGACCAGCACATTGGCGTCTTCCACCTGACTAAAGGGATAGTGCTGGTGCATCAAGTCTGGCACGACGGCGACATCAGCCTGCATTTCGCCATCAATCTGCAGGTCGGGCCGCCGCTCCTTGACGATCTGGGTTGCGCGTTGTACCTTGGCCGCTTTTTCGTGCGCTACGCTGCCGAAGTTGGAGAAGCTGAGCATGGCCACGCGCGGTTCCATGTCAAAGGTCTTCGCAAAGTCGGCGGCATTCATTGCGATGGCCGCCAGCTGCTCGGCTGTCGGATCAACGATCACCGTGGCGTCGGTGAAGATGAAGATGCGATCGTTCACCAGCATGAGATAGACGCCACTGACCCAGCGGCCTTCTTGCGCGCCCACGACCTGAAGTGCCGGTCGCAATACCTCTGGATAGTTGTAGGTCAGCCCAGAGATAAAGGCGTCGGCATCACCCTGCTGCACCATCATCGGCCCGTAAAAATTGGCGTTGCGCATTGCATCCCAGGCCCGGCGCGCCGTTACGCCCTTGCGTTGGCGTTGATTGTGAAAGGCTTCGCCATACGCTGAACGTTGCTCCGACTCGTTGGGATAGATGATTGTTGGCTTGAAGTCCAGCGCCAGTTCCTGCAGGGTCGCTTCGATCTGTTGCGGTCGACCCAGCAAGATCGGTTTGGCAATGCCTGCGCTCTCCAACGCGTGGGCCGCACGTAGAATCTTGGGGTGCTCGCCTTCCGCAAAGACCACGCGCTTGGGGTCGCGCTCCGCCTTGTGCTCCATGTGACGCATGACCTGGACGCCCTTGCCCTGGCGACCGGCCAACTGATCCTTGTACTCTTCCAGATCGATCTCGATGCGGGCCACACCGCTTTCCATGGCTGCCTTGGCCACGGCCGGCGCCACCCACATCAACACGCGCGGATCCAGCGGTTTGGGGATGATCGAATCGCGTCCGTAGCGCAACGAGGTGAGGCCGTAGGCGCGGATCACGCTGTCGGGCACGTCCTCCTTGGCCAGCTCGGCCAGGGCCTTGGCGCAAGCAATCTTCATCTCCTCGTTGATCGACTTGGCGCGGACATCCAGCGCGCCGCGAAAGATGAAGGGGAAACCGAGAACGTTGTTGACCTGGTTGGGGTAGTCACTGCGCCCCGTGCCGAAGATCACGTCGCCCCGTGCTGCCTGGACCTCTTCAAAGGTGATTTCAGGATCCGGATTGGCCATGGCAAAGATGATGGGGTCGCGATTCATGCTGCGCACCATTTCGCGTGAAAGAATGTTCGCCACCGAGAGACCGATGAACACGTCCGAGCCTGACATGGCCTCCTCCAGCGTGCGCTTGTCGGTCTCGCTGGCATAGGCTTGTTTGAACTCATTCATGCCGGCAGTGCGTCCCAGCGTAAATCACGCCCTTGGAGTCGCACATGAGGATGTTTTCTTTCCGAGCGCCCAGCGCACAGTAGAAGTCAGCGCACGCGATACCGGCAGCGCCGGCGCCATTGATCACGATGACGGTCTCGGCGATCTCTTTTTCCACCAACTCCAAGGCGTTGACCAAGCCGGCGCCCGAGATGATGGCCGTGCCGTGTTGATCGTCGTGAAAGACGGGAATGTCGACCAGCTTCTGTAGCTCACGCTCGATGTAGAAACATTCGGGCGCTTTGATATCCTCCAGGTTGATGCCCCCGAAGGTCGGTGCAATCATCTGCCCGAACTTAACGATCTCTTCCTGATCGGCCGAGTCGACTTCAATATCAAAGACGTCGATATCGGCGAAGCGCTTGAAGAGGACCGCCTTGCCTTCCATCACCGGTTTGGAGGCCAATGCGCCCCGATTGCCCAACCCCAGAATGGCCGAGCCGTTGCTGATCACGGCAACCAGATTGCCTTTGGCCGTATATTCATACGCCGTGTCGGGCTGTTCAGCGATTTCGAGCACGGGATAGGCAACGCCCGGCGAGTAGGCCAGGGAGAGATCACGCTGGGTCGCCATTGGTTTGGTCGCACTGATGCGCAACTTGCCCGGCCTGCCGATACGATGATAGTCAAGGGCGTCTTGTTTACTGATGGACATGAAATATGCCTCCTATAGGCATTGGATTGAGCGTGCCACGCAGAACCGCGCGCACGTAGATCGCATACTCGCATGGGGCGTGACGGACGCCATGGCGCCCGTCCAACACGAGCCGGCTGCTCAGCAGTCATTCAGTGCCTGGGCCAGGACGGATCTCCCCACGAATTGGGGCGCCACTAAAGCAAGAACCCCCATTATACTTTGATGCGACGCAATCGACATTGGTTACATGCGACGCCACTTTGATGCTGTGCGTTTTCTTGTCTCCACGGCTATAATGACCAGCCGGCGCAATCCATAACCCGCAATCGGAAATGTCCACACCCAATCTCTTCGGCCCTGAATTCAAATCCGATCCCTATCCGACCTACGCGTGGATGCGCGAGCATGCGCCGGCCCACAGCCATACCAATCGAAACGGCGTCACCACCTGGTACGTGACGCGCTATGATGATTGCCTCGCTGTGCTGCGCGACCACACGCATTTCGTTAAGGATTATCGCAATACCCTCACGCCCGCGGAACGGGCAGCACTGCCGACCATGCCTCCACTGCTGCATCTGCTGAGCGACCACATCCTCAACATGGATCTGCCCGACCACACCCGTCTGCGTACGTTGGTAAATGATGCGTTCACGGTTGCCATGGTCGAGCGTCTGGCCCCACGCGTTCAGGCCATTGCCGACGACCTGCTTGATCGCGTCATCGGCAATGGTGAGATGGATCTGATTGAAGAGTTCGCCTTCCCTCTGCCGATTATCGTCATGGCCGAGTTGTTGGGCGTGCCGCCGGAAGATCGCGCACGTTTTCGGCGCTGGAGCAGCGCCATTGTCGCGCCGACGGCGGATGTGACGCGCACGCTGCGCAAGCTGGAGCGGTCACGGCGCATCATGGAGGACTTCATTGCGTATCTGGGGGCCATCTGTGCAGAGCGTCGCGTCCATCCGCAGGACGACCTCATCTCCTCGCTGCTGCAGGTGGAAGCAGCGGGCGACCGGCTGAGCGAAGAGGAGCTTTTTAGCATGGTCCTCTTGCTTATCGTGGTGGGCCATGAAACGTCGGTCAATCTCATTGGCAATGGCATGTTGACTTTGCTCCAGCATGAACAGGCCCTTGCTCAGCTGCGCGAAGATCCAGCCATCATGCCGCTGGCCGTCGAGGAACTGGTGCGCTTTGCCAATCCGGTCGAGCGTGCGCCCATGCGTTTTGCCGCCGAAGCCGTCCAATTCCATGACTACCAGATGCAGCGCGGCGACTCGGTCAGCGTCGTCTTGGCCGCCGCCAATCGTGACCCATCCCAATTTGCCGCGCCCGACCGGCTTGACCTGACGCGGACGCCCAATCGCCATCTGGGTTTTGGCATGGGCATTCATTACTGTCTGGGCGCGCCCCTGGCTCGGCTCGAGGGACGCGTCGCTTTTGCCACGCTGTTGCGTCGACTGCCTGGGCTGCATCTCGCCGCTTCCGTCGGGTCGCTCCGCTGGCATACGCATCCCATCATGCGCGGGTTGCATCATCTGCCTATGATGTGGACGCCAACGGATTGACAAATTCTACATTGACAATTCGTTGCGCCCGGTTGACAATGGGCTGGCAACCTCTGAAGTTAATCAACGCGCCACACAGCGAACTCCGAACTGCCTGCGTACCGGCGCCATCCGCTCGTCTGAGCTAGAATCGCTAAACGAAATGACCGCTGATCAGCTCCCCGTCGATAGCTTCGTCTTGTACAAACAGCGTCCGGCCCGGGTGATCGAGCCGGGTGTCAAGAAGATCACCATCCAGACTGAAAGGGGCGACCGCCAGAGCGTGCGCCCCAAGGACGTCATGTTGCTCCATCAGGGCCCCCTGCGGGGATTTGGCGACTTGCGACCTACCGTTGCCGGTGACGTCAACGCCGCATGGGAACTGCTTGCCGGCGAGCGTACGACGCTGGAGGAGTTGGCTGAATTGGCTTTCGATACGTTCACGCCGGCCACGGCCTGGGCCATCTGGGAAATGGTCGAAGACGGGCTCTATTTTCAGGGCAATGAGCCTGGCACAATCGAGGTGCAGAGCGAGGCAGCCGTAGCGGCTGTCCTGGCCGAACGCGCAGCCAAGGCAGTTGAGGAAGCAGTTTGGCAAGCCTTCGTCGACCGCATAGAGCGAGGCGAATTCCTGCCGGAAGATGAAGCGAATCTAAGCGACGTTGTCGAGCTGGCGATGGGCACGCGCAGCAGCAGCCGTACCCTTGGCCAGTTGGGTCGGCCAGAGACACCCCAAGCAGCTCATGAGCTGCTACTACAGATTGGCTACTGGGGTGAGACGATCAATCCGTACCCGACGCGCTTTGGCCTCTCCCTGGCCCAGCCAGAGATGGCGCTGCCGTCGCTACCGGATGAGGCGCGACGCGATCTCACCCATCTGGCGGCCTTTGCCATCGACGACGAGGGCAACACCGATCCAGACGATGCGCTCAGTTGGGACGGGGAGCGCCTGTGGGTGCATGTGGCTGATGTCGCCGCACTGGTTGCGCCGCAGAGTGAAGCCGAACTGGAGGCGCGGGCAAGGGGCGCCAATCTCTACCTGCCCGAAGGTACGGTCCACATGCTGCCGGAAGAAGCCACCGCGCAACTTGGCTTGGGGCTCCAGGAGCGGTCGCCCGCGCTCTCGTTTGGTCTCTTGATCGATGAAGCCGGGAACATTGCCGACACCGAGATTACGCCCAGTTGGGTGCAGGTGACGCGCCTGAGCTATGAACAGGCCGACGATCTGCTCTATGAAGGGCCGCTCAACGAAATGCGTGCAGTCTTGTCCCGCTGCAGCGCACGCCGCCTGGACAACGGCGCGATCGAGTTGACATTCCCCGAAGTGAAACTACGTGTAGATCACGGCAATGTCATCATTCGACCCATTGACCGCACGGCCAGTCGCGAGTTAGTGCGCGAGGCAATGCTCATGGCCGGTGAGGCGGTAGCGCGCTATGCGCTGGCTCACGAGATTCCCGTTCCCTTTACCGTCCAGGATGCGCCCAACGTGGATGATCCCGCCTCGCTGCAGCAAAGCGAAACCCTGGCAGAGATGTACGCAGTGCGCCGCTTGCTCAACCCCGGGCGCCAGGTGAGTGAGCCGGGCCGTCATAGCGGTCTTGGCCTCGACCTCTATGTCCAGGTGACCAGTCCGCTGCGCCGCTACCACGATTTACTCACCCATCAGCAGTTACGCGCGTATTTGCGCGGCGACCCGCCGCTGGATGCGGAGACGGTCATGCAGCGGACGACCGAGGCGCGTGAGATGGTGCGCAGCGTCCGCATGACCGAGCGCCTTTCCATCAACCACTGGCTCATGGTCTATCTGCTTCAGCATCCAGACTGGCGCGGTCCGGCCATTGTGCTTGATCAACGCGGCGCCCGTACTATCATCACGCTGCCCGATCTGGCGTACGAGACCGACATTTACGGGCGTAACGACTTTCATCCCGACGATGAGGTCAATGTTGCACTTTCTCAGGTCGACCTGCCTGCGCCGGCTGCAACATTTCGATTCTGATGCGTCTCGGCCCAGTCCATCATTTGATAAAACGCCGATGTACCGGTGTGGGGGCGCTTATCGCCGGATTCTTCCGCCTTTATCCGCGGAAATCAGCCGGATCAGCCAAATCCGCGCTCTATTTGGCCGGACCGTAGCAATTACGCTGATTCAGCCAAAGTATGCTATCGGCACGTTTTTACCCCGCGCTGGATTGTCATCTTTCATCAACAAGGAGAAACCAGACGTGAATTATAATGGGCTTCATACACTCACGCCTGAGCAGGCAAATCATTTTGTCGAAAAGGGTTACGTCGTCGTCAAGGGCTGTTTTAGCCGCGACTTCGCCCGCCAGTGGACGGATGAGGCTTATGCCCGCCTCGGCTACGCGCCCGATGATCCCACCACCTGGGAAGAAGAGATCGTCTGGATGGACAGGCAAAACGTGGCGCCAGTCTGGGAGATTTCGCCCCACGCCTGGGGCGCACTCTGTGACATCGTCGGCGGGGCGGATCGCATTGAAGACAAGGTGATGGAGATTGAATCCCGCCACTTTACAACCATCAACGCACGCGAGTGGTCCGACGCATTCATCGTCAATTTCCGACGCGGCGCAGACCAACCCTGGGTCCCGCCGACCCCGGAAGCTGGCGGCTGGCACAAGGATGGCAGTTTCTTCCGCCATTTTCTGGACAGCCGCGAACAGGCCCTGCTGACCGTGGTCTACTGGTCCGATGTGGACCATCAAGGCGGCGGCACCTTCATCGCACCCGATTCCGTGAAGATCGTCGCCCGCTATCTGGCCGATCATCCTGAGGGCGTGGAGCCAGGCGCGTTTGGTCAATTGATTGACCAGTGCCAGGAATTTATGGAAGTAACCGGTGAGACGGGCGACTTCATCATCATGCATTCGTTCATGCTGCATGCCTCGTCCAACAATCATGCCGGCAAGGCCCGCTTTATGACCAACCCGCCGGTGGTACTCAAAGAACCCCTCAATCTAAACCGCAGCGACCCCGCCGATTTTTCGCTGCTCGAACGCGCTACACTGCACGCCCTGGGCGTTGAACGGTATGATTTTCAGCCTACCGCGCCACGCGATGAGCGATGGGCCGTGATCGGTTAGTCGCCTCTGCCGCCATAGCGTACGCCACCCCATGGCGGACTCTGCTCACGCAGATATCCGATCAAGCCGAAGTCACCCGCATTCTGATGGAACTGAACCATCAGAATGCGGGCGACTTCGGTTCGAGTGGGAAGAGGTGCTGGAGGCGGCGACGGTCGATGGGGCCGGTTATTGGCGACGCATGCGCCACATCATCTGGCCCATGTTAAGCCCCATCACACTGATCGTGGTGATTCTCAATCTGAGCGGCGCGTTGCAAGGCTTCGAACTCCCGCTGCTGATGACCGATGGTGGACCGGCGGAGCATACGAACGTCGTCGGACTCCTGGTCTTCAACACCGCCTTTGGCGGCTGGGGACCGCCCGACATGGGTCTTGCCAGCGCCTATGGCTGGTCATTATTTGTCCTCGCCATCGGCTTATCATTGCTATCGCTCTACGTCAATCGCCGCGGACAGGGAGAAATCGAATGAATAGGCGCAATTCGAATCCCTTCAAGTCGTTTTCAATCGGCGCGCTGGTAAGCTACGTCTTTATTATCGCCTATACGATTCTAAGCGTATACCCATTTCTGTGGATGGTCTCCGCCACCCTCAAAGAGCCGCTTGAGGTTGTCACCAGCAATTCGCTGATTCCCAAGAATCCGGATTTTGCGACCCTGATTGAAACCTGGCAGAAGCTTGATTTCTTTCTGCACTCATGGAACAGCCTCTTTCTGACCGCCATCGTCATTCTTGGCACCGTCATCATCTATTCGATGGCCGGTTATGGGTTTGCTGTACTGCCGTTCAAAGGTGGCAACATCATCTTGGGCTTCTTTCTATCCATGTTGCTTGTCCCCGGGGTCACGGTTTTGGTGCCGCTCTATATTATGCTCAGATTGCAAGTGCCCATCATTGGTCCCAACTCGCCCTATTGGCTGACATTCATCGGCGTGGCGATTCCCATGGTCAATGGAACCGGCCCATTTGCCATGCTTCTCTTTCGCAACTACTTCAAATCCGTCCCTCAAGCGTTACACGATGCTGCAGTTGTTGACGGCGCTTCCGAATTCCGCATTTACAGAAGCATCTACATGCCCCTTGGTCTGCCCGCGATCGCGACCATTGCCATCACCACCTTTATCGGCGCCTGGAATGCTTATGCCTGGCCGTCGATTGTGTTGACCAAGTCTGAATGGCAGACCCTCCCCCTTAAATTGCGCGAACTCGACCTCCAACAGGTGATCCAATGGGATGTGCGTATGGCCGGTTCGCTTTTCACCGTACTGCCGGTGATCATCGTCTTTTTTCTGCTCCAACGTTACTACGTCGCCGGCCTGACCGGGTCGGTTAAAAGTTAGGGACTACCATGATCATTACGGATGCGCGGGTGATTGTTACATGCCCGCTTGAGCAGCCATTTGTTTTTCTCAAGATCGTCACGGATGAGGGCGTCTACGGGATTGGAGAAGGCACGAAAAACGGCCGTGAACTCGCTGTGGCCACCCTGCTGCAAGAACATATTGCACCGATGCTGATTGGCCGTGATCCCGGTGCAATCGAAGATATTTGGAAGTTGCTCTACAAGGGCGCCTACTGGCGTGGGGGGCCACTGCAGATGGCCGCTATCTCTGCGGTCGATATGGCGCTATGGGACATTAAAGGCAAAGTAGCCGGCTTGCCGGTCTATTCATTGTTGGGCGGTCCAACCCGCACGGGTGCATTGACCTACTATCATGCTTCGGGCGATACGCCGGAAGCGACCGCTGAGCGCGTCATCGCCGCGGTCGAAAAGGGCTACCGGGTTGTGCGTTGTCAGGTCGCGGTTGAAGGGCATTCTGGAGGTTATGGCGCGGCGGTGCAGGATGTGAGAGAAGAAGAAGCGCGCCGCAAACGCCTGCCTTTTGAGGGTGTATGGGAACCCTATGCCTACTTGCGCTCTGTCGCGCCCCTGTTTGAAGTTGTGCGCCGGCAGGTCGGCTGGGACGTGCAACTGCTCCATGATGCCCATGGACGACTCACGCCCACAGAGGCGGCCCGACTGGCCAAAGAGCTTGAACCCTTCCGGCTGATGTTTCTTGAAGATCCGATTGGTCCGGAACATCCATCGGCGATGGCGCAAGTGCGGGCGGCCAGTACGACCCCCATCGCCATCGGCGAGGTGATCAGCAGCGTCGATCAGATTTTGCCCATGGTGATCAACCGGACGATTGACTACATGCGTTGCTCGCCAATTCATATCGGCGGCATCACCCCAGCCAGGAAGCTGGCTGCGCTTGCCGAACCATTTGAGGTCAAGACCGCGTTTCATGGCCCCGGTGATGTCGGACCTGTGGGCGATGCCGCTTCTGTCCACATCGACCTGGCAATTCAGAATTTTGGCATCCAAGAGTGGACCGAGCAGCCCGATGCCGTCAAAGAGATCGTTAGCGGCGGCCCCTATTTCGACGACGGCTATTTGAAATTGTCGGACGCGCCGGGACTTGGCGTCGATATCGATGAGACGCTTGCTGCACGATATCCTTATGAGCGCCACTATCTGCCCATCCCGCGCCGAGAGGATGGCAGCGTTCATGGCTATTAGCCGTGGTCAAGCGAGCGTTGTACTGGTGACGGGCGGGAGCGGCATGGTTGGGCGTGCGGTTACTGCTGATCTGCAACAACACGGCTATCAGGTGAAGAATGTCGACGTGCAACCTGCCCCCCAAACCCATACCGTTCGAACTGATCTGACCGATCTTGGACAGGTATATGGCGTTGTTGCTGGCGTCGATGCGATCGTACATCTGGCCGCAATTCCGGCGCCAGGCGGCCATCCACCAGACGTTGTGTTCGAAACCAACGTGCTCTCAACCTTTAACGTGTTGCAGGCCGGCGCCGCGCTTGGCGTCAAGCGGATTGTGATTGCCAGCAGCCTCTCCGCTTTGGGGCTGGCCTATAAGACGCTACCGGTCGAACTCTCCTATTTCCCCATCGATGAAGCTCATCCGCTCTTAGCGCAGGACGTCTATGGAATCTCCAAGCAGATTGGCGAGACTTTGGCCGAGGGTATTGTTCGGCGTGTTCCCTATCTCTCCGTCACGAGCTTCCGCTTTCCCTTTCTTACCGGACCGGGTAAAGCGTCGAATGCCCTTGCGCATTGGCGCAGTAGTCCGGAAGCAGGGGCGTCGATTCTCTGGTCATACCTGGATGTGACGGACGCAGCGTTGGTGATCCGGCAGGCGTTACAGGCGGCCTTGCCCGGCCATGAGCCGTTTTACGTTGCTGCTCCGGATACCTTCATGGATGAGGAGACTATCACATTGCTCGTCAAGCACTTCCCCGGCGTGCCCTGCGATGCGGAGAAGGTGCAGGGCTTTGCATCACCGATTGATTGCAGCGCCGTGAGAGAAAAGCTGAGTTTTGCGTCAACCGTCAACTGGCGGGATCTGATGGTTGAAAATCCGTGAGAAATGGGACTGGCATCGATAATTGTGATGCCGTGGGTGGTCGTAGCTTCGTCGGCCTCAATTGTCCGCCGATTTGCTCATCAGATCGGCGGCTCTTCGACATTCACCTCATTTCGGCCATGATCCGTCGGCGCGGCTGCAACGCTGTTGATCCGATTGAGGATGCCGCGCATGACCCGCTCCTCCTCGTCCGAAATATAGGGCAATGACTCGTCATCGGGATCGAGAATGGCCTGGCCAAGCTTGCTGGCGGCCAGCATGCGCAGATCCTCCTCCAGTGGATCGAGCAGCCGGTGATCGTCGATGATGCGGCCGTCCGACATGCGCAAAATGCGCTGGGTGGCCTGCGCGACCTGCCGGTCATGGGTGACGATGGCAATCGTCGTGCCGTGATCCCGGTTGAGCGCCTGCATGAGTTCCAAAATCTCCTGGCCGCTCTGGCTGTCAAGGGAGCCGGTCGGTTCGTCAGCCAGTAGCAGGGCCGGGTCATTGGCCAGGGCTCGGGCCACGGCGATGCGCTGGCGCTGGCCGCCCGACAGCTGGCTGGGCAGATGGTCCCCCCGCTCGACCAATCCCACCAGATCGAGCAGATGACGGGCCCGCTCGCGACGGTCACGTGCGGTCACAGGCTGGCCATACATGGGAACCTCCACGTTTTCAGCAGCCGTCAACGTTGGCAGTAGGTTGTGAAGTTGAAAGACGAACCCCACCGTTTGCGCGCGGAAGCGATCGACGTTCTTGAGCCGCGCCAAGTCTTCACCAGCCACGCAGATTGTGCCTTCAGTTGGCTGATCAAGGGCGCCAATCATGTTGAGCAGCGTGCTCTTGCCGCAGCCGCTGGGCCCCATAATCGCGAGCAATTCGCCCGGCGCAACGGCAAAGGTGACGCCATCCAGGGCATGAACCGCCGTATCGCCGCTACCGTAAATCTTGGTGAGTGCCTCAGCCACAATCAGCGGTTCCACCCCTCCAGTCGACGATGGACGAGGACCGATTTGCTCGTTTTGCTCGGCCATATTCAACGCTCCACCTGGATGTTGACGAAAGCCGTCATGCCCCAGCGCAGCGCCTCGTCCAACTCATCAACGTCGATCTCAACCGTGTAGTTGGTGCCGCCCTTCTCCGTGTTGCTCACGGAAGCAATGCGCGTGATGATCCCGTCAAAGATGCGGTCGGGCAGGGCGTCAAAGGTAATTTCGACCGGCATGCCTTCTTCGAGGTAGACGACGTCGGTCTCCCGCAAATCAGACGTCTCCACAAAGAGCTGACCCGTGTCACCCAGCAGCACGACTGGATCACCCGGCACAATCTGCTCGCCAAGGTGGACGGTGATTTCGCCTACCTCGCCTGCAAAGGGGGCGCTGATCTGGCTCTGGGTGACGTGGGCCAGGGCGGTGTTGACGGCAGCTTGCGCTGTGGCCACTCGGGCTTCGGCAATCGCAATGTCTTCAGCGGTCGCGCCGGCCAGCAACTTGTCCAGCGCCGCCTGCGCGCTCTCCTGCCGGGCCATGGCCGCCTGCAGCGCGGCTTCGACGCCGGGCCCCCGTGCAATTGCGCCGGCCACATTCTCCTGCGCCGCATCGATCGCAGCAGCGGCGACCGCAAGCTGTTGGGGCGTGGGGCCGCTGCTGGTGACGGCGCGGTGCGCCTTGGCGGCTTCCAACGCGGCCGTCGCCTCTTGCAAACGTTGGGACTCCGGCAGCGCGCCGATATTGGGATTGCCCCGCACCAGGTTGTAGGCGGCGCGGGCTGCCGCCACGTTGGCTTCAGCAATGGCCACCTCGGCATCGGCCGCAGTGGCTTCGGCTGCCGTAGGATGACTGGCCAGTTCGCTGTATTCGCGCCGGGCCATCTCGGCCAGCGCTTCCGCCGAGTCGATTGCCGCCTGTGCCTCCATCATCGCGCCGGCGGCTTGGGAGACCGCGGCTTGGGCCGCGGCGACATCGGCCCGGGCCGCGGCGATGTCGGCGGGCGCGGCTTGGGCCAACAGCTTGTCCAGCGCGGCCCTGGCTTCGGCCCAGGCCGCTTCGGCGCTCTCCACGTCGCGCTGGAGCACGGCATTGTCCAGCTCGATCAGCAGGTCGCCCGTTTCGACCCACGCACCCTCAGTTGCGTGGATGGCGGATACTGCGCCCTGCTGCATGGGACTCAGTTCGGCCCGCGTGCGGGGCAGCAGCGTGCCGGACGCCCAGACGACGTTGTCGAGATCATCGGGCGCCGCGGCAGCGAGCGTGGCTTCCTCTGCGGCCGCCTGTTGTTCCTGATAGGTGGTATAGCCAAAGTAGCCCCCCGCACCAACAATGATGACAAGGATGAGTACCCAGATCCAGCGCTTCATGGGAAGACTTCTTTCTGTGTCAAGGGATGGTTCTAGACTTCAAAAAGGCAATTGACTGGCGTCGGACTGAATCTCTCGGCGGCAAGGCGGACAGCGACTCGCGACGTCAGCTACTCGTAGCGCAGGGCCTCGACCGGCTGGAGCCTGCTGGCGCGCCAGGCCGGATAGAGACCGCCGATCAGCCCCAAGAACATGGCGACGCCAATGGCAACGACAAAGTTCTCGAGCGACCACGAGGGCGTGATGAACTGGCGCGCAATCGGCAGCCGTGTGATGCCGGTTAGGGCCAGTACGCCCAATGCCGAGCCGAAGAGCCCGGCCAGCAGGCAGAGATAGAGACTCTCCTGCATGATCTGATTGAGTATGCGCCGCCGGTTCCAACCCAGGGCGCGCAGGGTGCCGATCTCGCGCGTACGCTCATAAATCGACATGATCATGGTATTGGCCACGACGATGCCGCCGACCAGCAGCGCCAGAAAGCGAATCGCATTGGTCATGGCATAGGTCGACTGGATATCATTGGTGCTCTCGGCAAATTCACTGGAAATACTGGCTCGGGCCTCGGGGAAGCGCCGGTTGATCGCATTGATCACGGCATTGGCCTGGCTCGGCTCCTTCACGTCCACAAATGCAAAGGTGACCGTGCGGGGGCGGCCCAGGATGCGCTGGGCTTCTTTGAGCGCCAGGGTGCCGCCGCCGTCTTCGAAACGGTTGCCCGTCTCGCTGATGCCGACGATCTTGTAGCGGTTGTCGTAGAGGACGATGGTGTCATCGATGCCCAGATTGTATGAATCGGCCGCCACCGTCCCCAGTACGATTTCGTTGGGGCGTTGGACGTAGCGTCCTTCCGCCAGCTTGTAATGCGCCATGGCCGGACTGTTGGGGTCGAGACCGGCCAGGATAAACATAGGCAATTCGGGCGTGCTGATAAAGCCCAACACAAAGGGGCTGACCGACTCGACTTCCGACATGCCCTGGATTTGGCTCAGGACCCGTTCGTCGAGGCTGCTCAGGCTCATGTCGGCGACGTCACGCTGCATCACCGTCAGGTCTCCCGCGTCGCCGCTGCCGGCCAGGCCGTTAAGCTCACCGATCATGCCGTCGATCATGCCGCCCAGCATAACCAGCGTGGCCACGCCAATGCCAATGCCCGCGGCGGAGATGAGCGTGCGCGTGCGCCGGCGCCACAAATTGCGGAAACTCTGGCTGCCGATCCGGGTCAGCAACCCCTCCGAGTCGGACGCGCTGCCGCCTTCATAACGTAAAGCTTCTACGGGCCGCAGATTAGCCGCGGTCCAGGCCGGATAGAGTCCGCCGATGATGCCAAGCACCAGCGCGGTGATCAATCCCTGGGCGATGATGCCGGGGGTGACGCTGCCTTCCAGAAACGCACCCACGCCGGGTATCTGGCCCGCCGACCAGGAGAGGGCAATACCCAGGAAGACGCCGATGACGCCGCCAATCAGGCTGAGGGTAACCGCTTCGCCCAGAATCATGGCGATTACCTGGCGACGTCGCCAGCCCACGGCGCGTAGGGTGCCAATCTCGCGGGTGCGTTCCATGACGCTCATGACCATCGCGCTCATCATGCCCAGGCCGCCGATGAGGATGGCAATGGCGGAGACGCCCCAGGCGAACCCTTGCAGGGTGGCCGTCCAGCCTTCGCTGGCGTCGTAGCCGCTTGCCTCTGTGACCAATAATTCATCGTCGATATTGGTGATGCGCTCTTTGATCTGCTCAATGTCTGATCCGGGGCGTACGCCGACCTGAAAAAGGCTAACCTGGCGCTGCTTCTGGGCGATGGTCTGCGCGTCTTCCAGCGTGACCACACCGCCAGACTCTTCCATGGCTTGGCCGGTTTCGTAGATGCCGACGACGCGATAGGGGGTGCCGTAGACGCGCAGCGTATCGTCCACGCCCAGTGCGAGTGAATCGGCCGCGCGCTGCCCGATCGCGATCTGTTTGGGACCGGTCACCCGCTTGCCTTCAACGACGCGGTAGTGATCCATGGCCACGGTGTTGGGCTCATAGCCATAGACCAGGAAATAGGGCGTTCCTTCGACCGCGATCCAGGTGAAGACGCCCGGCTCTACGCCACTTACGTCAGGTACAGCCGCGATCCGATCGGCCAGCCCTTCGTCCAGGCTGCTGAAGAGTACGTCGTAGGAGTTTGATTGGGTGACGAGCAAGTCGTTGCTCAAGCCAAGGACGCTCCCGTAATTTTGTGAGATGCCCGCGGCCATGGCGCCAAGCGCGACGACCGCGGCCACCCCTACGGCGATGCCCAAAATTGTGAGGATGCTGCGCGTGGCCCGTCGCCACAGGTTTTTGAAGATCATGATTGCTTTCCAAGATGGATACCTTGACTCAATTCTCGCGCCGGAAGATCAATGCGTCAACAGCCACGCCTGTGCAACCCTTACCGGCCAAGTCAGGCGGTCGAGATAGATGCCGAAGATCAGACGTTTGTGGTATCCTGACTATAGAATCAACTAGAATGAGGCTCTCTTGGTGAGCAGGAAACACACGACCGGTCTGCTTGACCCCAATAACCAGCTCTTTATCAATGCGCGCAACGCGACATTGCGTTGGCCCCAGTCGTTACGCGCGATCTACCCCCTTATTGTGCTGATTGCGGGGTTGGTCATCCCATTTCTGGCGCAGTTGGTCAGTATCCCCTTCTTTATCGCCGCCAGCCCCATGATCGGCGATCCAATGGCGCTCTTCACAACCGAAGCTACGTCATTTCAGGGCATGATCGTCCTGGTCATTAGCTTCGCGCCGATCTATCTCCTGGTCTGGCTTTGGCTGCGCTTTATCGAGCGGCGTCCATTCCGCACGATTGGGCTGGATACCGGACATGCCGCAAGCCAATATGGGCGCGGGCTGCTGCTGGGCCTGCTCATGTTCGGCGGCGCCGTGGCAATTCTTGCCGTGCTCGGCTACATCGAGATCACAGCCACCGACTTTGGCTTGGCCGCGTGGATCGGCGTCGGCACGATTCTGATCGGCTGGATCGTCCAGGGGGCGGCAGAAGAAGTCGTGGCACGCGGCTTCATGCTGCCAATCATCGGCGCACGCTGGCGACCGTGGATCGGCGTGCTCCTCTCATCGTCGGCGTTTGGCTTGCTCCATTTGCTTAACCCCAATCTCAACTGGTTGGCCATGCTGAATCTGGTCCTGTTCGGTCTTTTCGCGGCGCTCTACACGCTCTGGGAAGAGGGACTCTGGGGGATTTTTGCGATTCATTCGGTCTGGAATTGGGCGCAAGGCAACCTCTTTGGATTTGAGGTGAGCGGTAATGCCTTTGGCGGCGATTCATTGCTCGACCTCAGTGAAACGGGTCCCGATCTGCTGACCGGTGGTGCGTTCGGCCCCGAGGGCGGACTGGCTGTAACCCTTGTCTTGGTGCTGAGTTGCGTGGCTGTCTGGTGGGTTGATCGACGCGGCCGGGCCCGAAAAGCCGCCACCGCGCTTCCTGAACAACCGGTGTACGAGCGTGCTCCGGCCAATGAGACGCCAGCCGCGGATGATTTGGATGGCGGAGAGCGGACTTTATGAAGCGAGTTGCAATAGAGCGATTCATTTTTTCGGACGGCTGGCGGACCGCATTGCTTGCGCCCCTGTTGTTGCTTGCCGGCTGCGTGGCGCCTTTGCCCGTATCACCGGCAGCGCCCCAGGCAACCTTTGCTGACTCGACCATCGGCGCCCCGGGTGTCGGCGACCGCCTTTATCCGCTCTTGGGTAACGGTGGCTATGACGTGACCCACTATGATATCGCTATGGATGTAGATGTTGAGCAAAACACGGTCGAGGCCATCGCAACGATTGACGCGATCGCGACCCAGCCGCTGAGCCGCTTCAACCTTGACTTTGCCGGCCTGGCCATCACCGCGCTAACCGTGAATGGGGCTGATGCCGGCTTCGAGCGCGATGGCAGCGAACTGATCATTACGCCGGCAACCGAGCTGCTGTCGGACGCTCCGTTCCAGGTTGTGGTCGCGTATAACGGTGAGCCCACGCCCCTCAGCGACACGAGTGTGGGCATCGACACGTTGGGCTGGCAGACTCAGCCAGGAGGGATCTTTGCCGCCAGTGAGCCTAATGGCTCCATGAACTGGTATCCGAACAACAATCACCCCAGCGACAAGGCCACCTATACGTTTCGCATCACTGTGCCTGAACCGTACCAAGTCGGCATGAATGGTCTACTGATTGATGAGATTGACAGCCAGGAACAGGGCCAGGCCAAGACCACCTTTGTTTGGGACGTGGCCTATCCCATGGCCTCTTATCTCGCCACCATTCACATTGGCTCGTATGAAATCGAAACGGAGACGACGCCCCAGGGCGTGACGCTGCGCAACTATTTCCCTGCCGACACGCCGGACGTGGTACGACGTGACTTTGACCCGACAGCCGAGATGCTGACATATATGGTGGAGACGGTCACCGACTACCCCTTTGACGTCTATGGCGCGGTCCTGCTCACCCAGGATGTGCCGTGGGCGCTGGAGACGCAAACGCTCTCCATTTTTCCTGTGGGTGGCGCCGACGAACGCACCGTCATGCATGAACTTGCCCACCAGTGGTTTGGCAATGACGTCAGCCCGGCCATGTGGGAGGATATCTGGCTCAACGAAGGCTTTGCCAGCTATTTTCATTTCCTGTGGCTAACCGTGAGTGAAGATGAAGCAACCTTCACGACGGTAATGGACAATCTCTATGATCAGCTGGAGCGCGCCAATGCCGGCCCGCCCATCCCGGATTCGCCGCGTGATCTCTTCGGTCGGTCAGTCTACTTTCGCGGCGCGTGGACGCTTCATGCGCTGCGCTTGACGCTCGACGATGACGAACTCTTTTTTGATCTCCTGCGCACTTACTATCTGCGCCATGCCGGCGGCAACGCCTCAACGGCTGATTTTCTTGCCGTAGTAGAAGAACTGGCCGGTAGCGCTGCTGAGGAGGTTGTGCGCCAGTGGCTTTACGCCCCGACATTGCCCCCTCATCCCCGTCCAACGACATAATTTGGCCAGTGAATTCACTCCTTCAAATCTCCAGGAATAGACGTATGACAGCATCAAAATCAGCGCCAGATCCAAGTCTCGTTCAACCGCCAATGCCCATTGGCAAGTACTGGTGGGTCTATCTCCTGCAGGGGATTGCCACCATTGTATTGGGCGGACTGCTGATCTTCTGGCCCAGGCCGACAATTCTCTTAATCGTCACGATTCTGGGCGTCTACTGGCTTGGCATCGGCATTCTGCACATTGCCAGCGCGCTCTTCGGTGAACAAGATGATCAACGATTATGGATGCTGATTAGCGGCGCGCTTGGTATTGTCGCCGGGCTCGTAGTTTTATCGCGCCCATTGATCGCATCGTTGCTGGTACCGGCTGTGCTGGTTCTCATCATCGGCGTTTTGGGCGTGTTGATTGGCCTCCTCGGTTTGGCTCAGGCTTTTCGCGGTGGCGGTTGGGGACCAGGCGTCTGGGGTGTGCTAAGCATTGGTTTTGGCCTCCTGCTCTTCACCCATCCGCTCATAGTGGTGAGCGTATTGACGCTGATTTTGGGCGTCCTGGCGATCGTTGGCGGGCTTGCGCTGATTGGCGTTGCCTTTCGTGTTCGACACTAGCCGTCACGTGGGCCGCGCCCTGACAAGTCTATACCCGATAAGGATCTTATTCCTTATCTTGACCCTCTTCTTGCTACTATCGTGTGCCGGAACTATGGAAAACTACGAGCATCCCTCAGAACCGTTTTTTGCCGGAGAGTACGCCCCGGTTGGTCAAGGCGTTCCGAACCAGTCCAGCGTCAGGGTGGTTACCTGGAACATAAAGTTTGGTGAAAACGTGGGTGAGGCGATTGAGGTGCTGAGCAAGACGCCCGAGTTGGCCAATGCTGACATCTATCTGCTGCAAGAGATGGATGAAGAGGGCACTGAGATGATTGCGCGCACGCTTGGCTATAACTATGTCTATTTCCCGGCCTCGGTGCACAATCAACATAGACGCAATTTCGGCAACGCAATTCTGGCGCGTTGGCCAATCACCCACCCCGAAAAGGTGATCCTGCCCAATCGCAATCCGAGAAACGGTCAATTGCGTACGGCAACGCGAGCGGTCGTAACATTGGGCGAAATCAATGTGCTGACCTATAGCGTGCATACGGAGACATTTTGGCTTGGGGCCAAGGGGCGTGAAGCGCAGGTCGAGGCCGTCGCGGAAACGGTTGACTTGCGCTATGACTATGTTGTACTAGGGGGCGACTTCAATACGATTACGCCGGCAAGCGTCAACACTGCCGAAGAGCGTATGGCAGGCTTCGGCCTTGTACGTCTTTCCAAAGGGGCCGGCTACACCGTAAATGTACGCGGGGTGGGCTTGCCACTGGATCATATCTTTGGCAGCAACGTGACGGTATTGGGCAAGGGCGTCTGGCGCGCAACCAAGGCGAGTGACCATTTTCCGTTGTGGGTAGAATTGGGCCCGCCTATCGAGTAAGCGACAAATGCTCGGTCGCTGTCCCAGCCTGAGAGTTGACCGTTGGATTGCTGTATCCGGCTATTCAATGAGGAAGGCGGCGCTCCCAACCTACGGGAGCGCCGCCTTCTTATCGCCTGTCGTATCCCTACACACAGTGCACGGGTTCAGCGCCGGTTGAACCTGCTTGGACTGAGCCTGTCGAAGTGTCGAAACCCAGCGAGTACCCCGTCGTCACCAATGCCGCTCAGCCGTAACGCTAGTCATTGTCCTGCAGCATGCGCACCTTGGCCTCTTCAATCCACGCTGCGTAATCGGGAACGTGAAGTTTGGGGGCATGGCACGCCGCGGCCAACTGTTCGACTGTAGCGCCGGCCAACTGTTCGTAGGTGTAGATGCCCGCGTCATAGAGTCGTCGTTCGAAGACCCGGCCAATTCCGGGAATCGGTTCAAAATCATCGATCCGTTCCAGGTTGTTCCAGAGCTTGCCGATCGAATCAGTCGATTCTGCGAGGTGGAGCGCATCCTCGCGAATCTCGCCAAAGCTGACGCTGCGCAATTGCCAATCGGTCAATTCGAGAACCTGCCGTATCTCGTCATCGGGTAAATTTGCCAATTCCCAATAGGTGCCCACGCCGGCGTCATAGAGACGCTGCTGGAAGGCAGAACCGATTCCCTTGATTTCGGTAAGATCTTGCGGTACAGCGCCAAAGACGGGGATGGTTCTCATGCGCAACGCTTCATTGGCCGCATAACGTTTAATCGTTGGATAAGCTTCGATTTCGCTGGCCAACTCGGCCATTGCTGGGGCCCCATCAAAGATTCTTGCTTTCTCTGTCAGCTCGGCTTCTGCGGCAAGGCGGGCCGTTTCGGCTTCCTGCAAGCCGGTCAACAGATCGTCCTTGTCCACTTGCAGCGCGGCCAGTTCCGCACGCAGTCCGTTGATGCTTGCCTCCAACTCGTTGCGACCGTCGCTCAGCGTAGCCGCTTCCACCGCGGCAGCCTGCAAGGCGTTCTCACGCTGGGCAATCGTCGCTTCCAGCTCGCTTTTTTCCGTCGTTAACGCCGTGATTTGCTCGTTCAAGGCCGTGCGACTCTGGGCCAGCTCGTCAAGTTGCGTTTGGGCGCTGTCGAGGGCTTGCTCGCGATCGTTTAGCGACCCCTCCAACTCCGAGACGCGCCCGTTGGCCTGCTCCAGCGTGCTTTGCTGATCGCTTAGCTGTCGGGTGACGGCAGCGCTTCCCGCCGCAAGTAACTTTAGATTTACCTCATGCTCGCTGGCGCCACTGGCGCGCAAGGCCTCTGCATCAAATTCATCAGTCTGGGCGTCTGGCCCTAACGCGTCAACCAACTGACTGCGCACGGCGGCAATGTTCTCCTCCACGGTGGCAAGCTGGGCTTCGGCCGCGGCCTTGGCGGCCTCCACTTCGGTCAGGGCGCTTTGGAGTGATGCCACCTGTGCCTGAAGGTCCGCAACCTGCGCCTCCAGCTGCGCTTTCTCTGCCGTCAACGCCTCAATCTGCGCCTCTTTTTCCGTGATCTGTGCCGTAAGCGTTGCTGCGGTGGCGCTGCTGTTCGCCTGCAAATCAGACAGGTCATTCTCCAGCTCGCTACGCGCGACGGTGAGAGCGTCAAGTTGATCCTGTGTCTCAGCCAGCGCCAGATCCCGGGCGTCCAACTCATCGCGCAGATTTGTCAGTTCTGTCTTGACCGCCACGATGCCGGCGGTCAGCTGAGCCGGCTCGGCCAGATCCTGCTCTGTGCTGCGTACAGCGCCGGCGCCTGTGGCACCGTCGACTGTTTCGTTCGGCGCTTCGTTTACTAGCGCCGCCAGGGCCAGATCAAGCTCCGTCTGGGCGCTGGTCACGCTGCTTTGCAGCGTATCCATGGCTTCGGCTTGGCTATCGAACTGGGCACGCAGCGCGGCGAGCTCGTCTACGCGCTCGCTGAGGCTGTTCTCGAGTGCGCTTTTCTCCGTTTGCAAGGCGGCATATTCTTGCTGGAGGTCAGTAAGGTCTGCTTCGCGCTGTGCTGCATCAGCTTCCAATGCATTGCGACGTTCCACGGCTTCATTCAACTCAGGACCCATGGCAGCCACTTCGTTGCGCGCGGCGCGAAGGTCCTGATTCCGCTTGGTAAACTCGACGTTCATGCTTTCCAGATCGCCATTGACGCTTTCCAGCCGGGCTTCCAAACCGGCCATCTGCTGCGAAATCTTGTCAAGCTCTTCTTCCCGGCTCAGGAACTCCGTTTCCAGCGCGGCTTTGGCTGTCAACGCGGCTTCGAGCTCATGCTGATAACGGGCCGTATCGCGCTTGTACGCTTCCAACTGCAGGGTCAGGCGGCGCAGTTCGTCAAAGCTAAGCGCAGGCTTTTCGCCTGCCAGCTCGTCTTGCAGCGCCGCATCGCTCAGCGTGACGAGACGCTGAGTTTGCAATGCCTCCGTCTCCGCGGGTTCCCCAGTTTCGGTTGCCTCGCCAGTGAGCAGTGCAAGATTCTCTTCGTCGCCTTCGTCCGTCAGGAAGTCGGCAAGCTGCGCGATCATCTCGCTGTAGTCCTGGTTGCGTTTGTCAATGTTGCCCGCCAGTTCCGCGCTGATGGCGGTCAACGCACTAAGGCTGGCGCGCAGGTAGTTGATTTCGTCACGGGCTTCAATGAGATCGAGTTCTCGCTGCCAGAGGGCGTCTTCAAACTTTTCGTCCTCTTGAAGCGTCATCGCCATACGGGTAGTGAGAGATGGCTCATCTTCATCAAAATCGTCGTCGAAGGATTCGACTTCGCCACTGATGGCTTCCGGCACTTGGCTGGCCAACTGGTCGGCTAACGCGGTCTCCAGGCCAAGGATCGTCTCCTCCAGTAGCTGCGTCTTCGCCGCCAGCATGTCCACTTCTTCTTGCTTGTCAATCAGCGCGGCTTCTGCGATAGCCACTGCTGCCGCGGCAGCAGTCAGTTCTTCAGTGGCGGTAACCAGTGCAGTTTCCGCCGTAGCGTGCGATTCTTCGGCAGTCGTCAACTTGCTATACGCATCGGCTGAAGCGGCGCGCAGCGCGCTCAGTTCAGAGGCGTTTTCGGCTCGCTCGGCCTCCAGAATCGTCCGATCAGTTACGGCATCGCTGAACGCCGCCTGGGTCTCTTCCAGCGCCAGGGTCGCGGCATCAAGCTCTGCCTGGGTCGTCTCCAGGTTCGCCGCCAGCGCTGCATGATTGCTTTGGAGGCCCTGAAGATCGTCGCTTTTGCGATCGAGTTGGTTACGCACACTGATCAGGTCTTGCTCGCGACGCCGAAGCGTGGTTTGGATTGACTCGATTTGCTCTTCGTATCGACTGGCGTTGCGACGTAAGAAGAAGGGCAGAATGAGCCAGGCGAGCAGGAAGCCGAGCAGAAATGCGCCGACCAGAAACCATATCTGATCCAGGTTTTGCATTGCCTGCATGGTAGTTCTCCTTTATTCGCTTGCGCGTTGGTCGTCCAGCGCTTCTAGTTCAGCCGTCAATTCCAAAATACGCCGATTCGCCTGTTTGAGTTCGTCCTCCTTCATACGCACCATGGTGGAGGTGAGCAGCGCCAGTTCGCCGGCAACGTCGCCCCGCGCGCTGGTCAATTTTTGCTCTAATTCATCGCGCACGCTGCCGACTTCCTCGATGCGATTGCGGAACATTTCCAGCTCCGCTTCGGTTTCGCTGAGCGCATTCTCACGCGCCTCCAGCGTATTCTGGAGGACGGTAACGCGCAGGAACGCTTGGTCAAGCGCAATCTCCTTGTCCGAAACCTGTTTCTGAGCGGAAGTCAGTGCTTCGCTGACGTTCTCGACCTCTCCGGTTAGGCGCTCTACTTCACCCTGGAGGCCGGCGCGCGCTTGTTCCGTCTCTTCCAGATCGCTGCGCAACGACGCGACGTCAGCCACAGCTGTCTCATACTCTGAACGGAGCATGTCGATCTGGGTGAGCACCTCGCCTCGGGCTTGTTCGCTTTCATCGAGGGAGACGGAGAGTACCGACTGCGCTTTTTTAGCGGCTTCGTCCTGTGACTTCAGCTCGCCTGCCTGCGCTTCGATCGTCTGGTTAGCCGCGTCCAATTCTTTGGTGACGCGCTCCAGCTCTTTGTTGACGCGTTCCAGTTCAGCGCTAGTCGCCTCCAACTCCGCCTTTGCTTGGTCCAACTCATTCTGCGCTTTGTTGACAGACTTGCGCAGATCATCGCTTGTCTTATTGAGGTCATCCGTCAGCCGCGTGGCTTTGCGCTGCTGACTTTCCAACTCGGCCACGCGTGCTTCGAGTTCACCTCTTTTCTTTGAGGCTGGGATGCGGGTAAAGAGCCAGCCCAAAAAGAGTCCGATGAGGCCAACGATTAAGAATGCAACCCAATTGTTGCCCTGTGCTGCCCAGGCTATCCATTGTGAGACAGCGTCCATGTGCGCCTCCTTCTTTTGGTAATTTTTGAAGCGTTGGTCAATGATTACAGTGAGCAATTGCCTGCTTACGCTAGATTTGATGGTCGTTTGGTTCGCGTGCTCGCTCGTGATGGTAAAAGTGTTGCTTTGGTGTGCTGGTGGGGTGCATTTCTAGTGGAAACGTCGCGGCACAGCGTACCGCAGAACACGATATTACACTCATTCCGCATCATGACACGCATCCCCAGATTCGTCAACCGCAGAAAATCGATTCAACGCCATGCTGGCTGTACGCTCTTGGCCGGTAACGGCAAGAAATGGGTGCATCCCATTTGGGGGGGCGATGTACGAACGGACTGGTCGCTTTCTCTAGCGCAGCCCCCTCAAATGTAGTATACGCCGCCAGAAATGTTCGTATTGACAAGCCCAAACCGAAGTGCTACTGTTGAATTCAGAAGAGCTCCCATCATATATCCATGACGGTGTACCGCCTGGAGCGGAAAAGAGGCTTGCGACCTTTTGTGCGACCCATGGCTGACTGTCTGTTATGATTTGTTCGTACCCGCCAATACCTTAAATAATTGAAGAGAGGATAGTTCGATGTTAACCGATGTTGATGTCCGCCAGGCCATTGAATTCGAGAGTCACGAGCATCCCGTCCTCAGCGTCTACCTCAATGTCGATCCCCACCGTCGATCTGCAGAAAAATATAAGCTCGCTCTACGCAGCTTGCTACGCCAGGCGGAAGATGCAGATCCGGAAGATAGTAAGCGTATGCAAAGCTTTATTGAGATGGGCTACAACTGGCAGGGTCGCGGCCTGGTGATGTTTAGCTGTGCCGCCGAGGATTTCTGGTGGTCAAAGAGTCTGATGACACCGGTGGAAGACAGTATCATGGTAGCTCATCGTCCCTATGTTCGTCAGTTGGCGACATTGATGGACACCTATGACCGCTGGGGCGTCATTCAGGTGGATCAGGAAGGCGCCCGGCTCTATCTGTTCCATATGGGCATTTTGGAGGATGTACAGGGCTACCTGGGTGAGGAGGTCAAGCGTCATAAGGCGGGTGGCTGGGCTGCACCCCGCTATCAGCGCGGCGAGAAGCTGACCGCACGTCAGAACTTACAGGACGCAGCTGAAATGGCAGAGGATTTCTATCGCCAGACCGATACGCGTCACCTGATTCTGGCCGGCACTGAGAAAAATACGGCACGCTTTGACAATCTGCTGAGCCACCGATTACGCAATATGGTCGTCGGCAACATCGCGGTTGACGCCAATGCCAGTGCAGATGAAATTCGTGATAAGGCCGTTGAGTTGGTCCAAGAAGCTGCCGAGGTCGAAGAGCAGAACGCAGCCAATCAACTGGTGACCACGCTGCACAAGGGCGGCAACGCTGTGGCCGGCCTAGCTGAGACGCTGACCGCGGTGCAGAATGGCCGCGCGCAGCATGTGGTGGCGCTCTCAAGTTTCGCCCATCCGGCCTATCGATTTGTCGACAGCGGCTATATTGTCCTGGACCTGGAAGAAGACGCCGAGCTGGGCAGCGGGCGTATTCAAAAATTGCCGGACGCCGTCGACAGCGTCCTGCGGCGGGCGCTGGCGCAGGGCATCAGTGTCACCATTCTTGACGAGCATGAAGGACTGGCGTCACTCGGTCACATTGGCGCATTGACCCGCTACTAGCGTTCCGCCAATTTTGCATTGACGATTCGTTATCCTGCGCCGGAACCGAACTGTAGCAGCACGAACAAGTTCACGCACTCGCCAAGAGAGATTGCCGATGCGCCGACACGTAACTATCTGGCCTTTGCAGCATGCCGGGACTCGGTCACAACACGTTCGATTTGAGCCGTGAAGGTGGCCAAAATCCGGTTTGCTGCAGGGCCCTCCCCCTTGCCGACGCCACGCCTCATCTTCTATTTCCCATATTTACCGCGCAAGCGTTAGCGCTCTGTTGCCGCCCCATTTGCATTCCATTAGCGTTGAGCCTTTTCGGAATCATACCTACGCGTACGATCGTATAGTGGGTATAAAACTGAGCCATGACTATTGTAGAAAGTGAAGGAGCACGTAGTCTCTCATGATGAGATTTGATCGATTTACCGAAAAAGCTCAAGAAGCAGCCATGCGTGCGTATGAGCTGCTCCAACGATACAAGCACACGCAGGTTGACACCGAGCATGTCTTCCTGGCCTTGCTGCAACAAACTGACAGCGCCGTGCCCCAGATTCTGGCGAGCATGGACGCCCCAATTGAGACCATGGTGCAGAAGTTGGAAGACGTGCTGAAGGCGATGCCGACCAATTCCGGCATGCCCCAGGGCGCTGTACCGACTGCCCAGGTCTTTATCACGCCGCGGCTCAAACGGGTGATGGATGTGGCCAACGAAGAGGCGAAGAAGCTCGAAGATGAATTTATCAGTACAGAGCATCTTTTCCTGGCCGTGGCTAGTGAACGCAATACGCCGAGCGCCAACATTTTGCGCGAGGCAGGCGTCACCAAAGAGCGCATTTACGAGAGCATTGAAGAACTGCGCAACGGGCAACGCATTACTGAACCCAATGCGGAGAGTAAGTATCGCGTGCTGGAGAAGTACGGTCAGGATCTAACGAAGGCTGCGGCAGCCGCCAAGCTCGACCCGGTTGTCGGACGTGAGGCCGAGGTGTTGCGCCTCATGCAGGTGCTGAGTCGTCGCACCAAGAACAACCCGGTGCTCATTGGCGAGGCTGGTGTGGGTAAGACCGCCATCGTCGAAGGGCTGGCGCAACAGATCGTGGCCAACGATGTGCCGGAGCCGTTGATGGGCAAGCGCATCGTTTCGCTAGATATGGGCGCATTGCTGGCGGGTACCCGCTTCCGCGGCGAGTTTGAAGAGCGTTTCAAGGCTTGCATCGATGAGGTGCTGCGCAGCGAAGGCGAAATCATGCTCTTCATCGATGAGTTGCACACGGTCGTCGGCGCGGGCAACGCGGCTGGAGCGCTTGACGCCAGCAACATGCTCAAGCCAGCTTTGGCCCGGGGCGAGTTGCAGTGCATCGGCGCCACAACACTGGACGAATATCGCCAGTCGATCGAGAAGGATTCGGCCCTGGAGCGCCGTTTTGCACCCATCTACGTCGAAGAACCTGATGTGGATGACGCCATTGAAATCTTGCGTGGTCTGCGCACACGCTATGAAGAACATCACCATGTGACCTACTCGGACGAGGCCTTGATCCAGGCCGTCAAGCTGAGCCATCGCTATGTGACCGACCGCCGCCTGCCTGACAAGGCCATCGATTTGATCGATGAGGCCGCGGCCAAGCTGCGTGTGGCGATCTACTCTATGCCGGCCGACTTGAAGCAGAAGAAGACCCAGCTGGATGAACTCGTAGCGGCCGAAGAAGAAGCCTGGGCCCAGCGAGATTATGAAAACGCCGCTCAGTACAAGACTGATCGCGTCCGCCTGGAAGAAGAGTATGAAAGCGCTTACGCATCCTGGCGCGACGAACATGGCCTGGATGATTTGGTCGAGGCGACGGACGTTGCCGAGGTCATTCATTCGTGGACGGGCATTCCGGCCTCCAGCTTGCTGCAGGAAGAGGCTGAGAAGCTTCTCCACATGGAAGACGCGCTGCGTGAACGCATCATTGGTCAGGAGCAGGCCGTCGTAGCCGTCAGTGACGCCATTCGTCGGGCTCGAAGCGGTCTCAAAGACCCTGATCGTCCCATCGGCACCTTCCTTTTTATGGGACCGACGGGTGTGGGCAAGACGGAACTGGCCAAGGCGCTAGCGGGCTATCTCTTCGACGATGACAATGCCCTGGTGCGCGTTGACATGAGCGAGTATCGTGAGGCACACACGGTGAGCCGTCTCTTTGGGGCGCCTCCCGGTTATGTGGGCTACGATCAGGGGGGGCAGTTGACCGAACAGGTTCGCCGCCGGCCTTACCAGGTGGTTCTCTTTGACGAAGTGGAGAAAGCCCATCCAGAAGTCTGGAACTCTCTCCTGCAGATCATGGATGACGGTCGCCTGACCGATGGCCAGGGACGTACGGTGGATTTCCGCAATACGGTCATCATTATGACCAGCAATGTGGGGGCGGAAATGGTCAATCGCGGTTCGCTTGGCTTCGCCACGCCGGAATTCGACGAGAGCAAGTTTGCCGAGAACCAGTACGGCAAGCAGCTCAAGCGGCTTTTCCGACCAGAGTTTCTCAATCGGATCGATGAGACGATTGTCTTTGAGAGCCTGAGTGAGGAGCAGATTCGCTTAATCGTCGTCTTGCTGATGAACGACATTGCCCAGCGACTGGATGAACTTGGTATTACGGTTGAGCTAACGGATGAGGCCGTGGGCCATGTCGCCGAAATCGGCTACGACGCCAGCTACGGCGCCCGCCCATTGCGTCGGGTACTTCAGCGCAAGGTAGAGAACGAGCTCAGCAAGCGCCTGCTGCGCGGTGAGTATCAGACTGGCGATCACGTCATCGTTGATTATGATCCCGAGGCCGAAGACGCAGATGTCCGCTTGACTTTTACCAAGGGGGAGCAAGAGGCTATCGCCGTCGAACTACCCTTTGCTAGCAAGCAAGACTCGCAAGAGTTCTAAGGTTTTTAACCGAGACTTTTGATGCGGGAGCGCCCACTGGGGCGCTCCCGTCATTTTGGGAAACGCGGCCATCACGTTCCGCAAAGTGCGAAGCGAACAGGTAGCAAGTGGTCTCACTGAGACGCACTTGCCTTGCAAATTACGATTCGTTTCGTTCAATGGTATATAATAGGAGTGTGCGACCATTGATTGTGATCGTCGAATCGACCTGTAGGTCTCTGGCTGGTCCGACTGTTTAAGCGCAATCCATGTTGGATCGCACGTGTTGGTCCGGCCATTTTGATTGGCGCCGCTGTGCAATTGCATTTTTGAGGCGGCTGCCATTTGGTTGGGTCGGATAAACACGCAACCCATGATTCAATATTTGGAGGTAGATAGTTTGTTGTGAGTAGAAAACGAAAATCAAATAGTGGGCGCCAGACGCAATCGTCGGCGCCGGACGAACAAGGAGACGACAAGTCGTCCTCGAAGCGCAATTGGTATCGCGCTGACCTGCACTTGCACTCTCCTGCTTCGGGAGACTACGAAAATCCGGAGGCCTCGTACTTGGATTGGCTGCGCACCGCTGCGGAGAAAGAGTTGGACGTCGTTGCGCTCACCGACCATAATACCGTTGCCGGCGTCGGCGCGATTCGCCGGGAGATTGAGTGGCTGACGCGGCTTGAGCAGGCGGATCGCCTGACTGATGAGGAGCGGGCCCGGCTCACCGAGTGGCGCGAATTGTCGAAGAAGGTGCTTGTCTTGCCCGGCTTTGAGTTTACGGCCACCTTCGGGTTTCACATTTTGGGCATTTTTCCGCCCGAGACGTCGGTCCGAGAGCTGGAACATGTTTTGCTAACGCTGAATGTGCCGGCTGAAAAGCTCGATGCAGGATCCACCGAAACCGGATCCGCCACCGATGTGTTGACGGCCTATCGTGTGATTCACGAAGCCGGCGGTCTTGCCATTGCTGCCCACGCCAATAGTACCCACGGCGTCGCCATGCGCAATTTTCCGTTTGGCGGCCAGACCAAAATCGCCTATACCCAGGATGCCAACCTGGACGCACTGGAAGTCACCGACCTTGACCGGCGCGGGCGATCCACCGCGCGTTTCTTCAATGGCTCCAAGACGGAATACCCGCGCAAGATGCACTGCATCCAAGGCTCGGATGCTCATTCGCTGCAGACGGACCCGAAGAATGCCAAACGTCTGGGCATTGGTGAACGCGCCACGGAGTTTCTGCTGGACGATGCCTCCTTTGAGGCGATTGCCGGGGTGCTCCGCAGCAAGCAGTTCGACCGCACGCGCCCTGCCCGCGCCAAGGACAAGCCCTTTGACGCCGTGGCCTCAGCGCGTGAAGAAGGCCCGTCACTGATGCTGAGCTTTAGCGAGTCGGCCAGCGCACGCGGCGGTCGCTTGACTGCCATCTTGACCGACATCTGCGCCTTCGCCAACACATTGGGTGGCACAGTTTACGTGGGCGTAGGTTCGCGCAAGGGCAAGCCCAAAGGATTAGTCGACCCGAAAGCGGTCGAAAAAGAAATCTTGGCCGCGCTGGATGAGCGCATGATGCCGCCGCTACAGGTTAAGACAGAGATCGTCGAGACCGAAGGGGCCAAGGTGTTGGCGATTCACGTTCCCAAAGGAACGGATCGACCCTACTGTTTGGATGATTCCAAGTTCTACGTGCGTGATGAAAGCGAAACCTCTCTGGCCGTACGAGATGAAATCGTGGCATTGATCCGCCAGGTATTGGAAGTAGAGGGCGATGCGCCCAAAGAAAGCGCAGGCCAATCGGGCAGTCGCTCGACGTCCAGTTCGGGTTCCAGTCGACGGCGCCGTTCGCGAAGCCGTCGCGGCGGGCAGAAACAGGGTGCATCCAACGATGATTCTCCCAACAATGGCGGCGCTCCGAGTGAGTCCGGCGCCGACGATGCTGGCGATGCGTTTTACTTGCCGCAAATTGGGGTGGAAATCGTCGATTCGGAAGAGCGTCATGGCAACACCTATCACAGCATCTGTGACCTGCGTAACAATACGGTGATCAAAAATGTGACGCGCAAGGGCGCGCGCAAGCTGTGGAATTATGCCATTGCCCAGCATGAGGATCATCCGGTCGAGCCCAAGAAAGTTACATGGGATGGCAATGTGGGGCTTGTCCGCGCCGAGAAGCGCGCCGGGAAGGTTCGCTACGATCTCGCCTTGCGCGAGAATGGCAATGTTCGCGTCTTCTATGGTGTTACCGAAGATGGCATGGAAGGCAAATGGTCCGGCTTCGTCCAGGACGAGTAGGCCTCGCCTGCAGTAGCTAAGGCCAGTCCAGGAACATATCAGTCCAATCTTCCTGGAAGCTTCCAGGAAGATTGGACTGATGCGAATATGTTTGCAGTAGCCTAAACAAAAAAAGACGGTCGCCCGCCAACTCTGCGGACGACCGTCTTTTTTTGTTCATCCTGCTCATACACGCCCGTCAAAGTAAATCAGCACGACCACTGAAAGGGCCCAGAGTATGCTGTTGATCATCAGCGCCCGGTCCTTCATCAGCAGTTCGTCGGGCGCGCCCCCCTTCATTTCAACATGGATCAGATAGAGGTACCGAAAGACGAAATAGAGCACGAAGGGCACGGTTAGCAGCATCCGCCCGCCGCCGACGATGGCCGTCTGCGCCTCAAAGGAATAGAGCGTGTAGGCGATGACCGTGCTTGCGGTCACGATGCTGATGATCTGATCGAGCAAGGCAATGTTGTACTGGCCCAGACTGGACCGATGGGCGGCAGCATCGCCTTCCAGCAAGACGATTTCATGACGCCGCTTGCCAAAGCCGAGGAAGAGGGCGAGCAGACCGACGCAGACATAGAGCCACGGGCTGAAATTGCTGACGTCAGCGGCGATGGCGCCTGCCAGCACGCGCAGTAAAAAGCCCAACGCAAGCACCATGACGTCAATGATGACGACATTCTTGAGCCAGAAGCTGTAGGCGATATTTTCCAACAGGTAAACGACTAGAACGACGCCGATCCAGGGATCGAGGAGAAAGGCTCCGGCGACACCAACGACGGCAAGCAATACGGCTGCAACTTGGGCCAACCGCGGCGAGAGCTGGCCGCTGGGCAGGGGGCGGCTACGCTTGCGCGGGTGCTGGCGATCCTTCTCGATATCGACCAGATCGTTAAGGAGGTAGACGCTGCTGGAAACCAGGCAGAAAAAAACCACAACCGCGGTGACGCGCAGGAAGAGTTCGGGCACAAAGAGCTTGCCGTCAAAGACCAGCGCGGCGTAGATAATAATGTTCTTGACCCATTGCTGGGGTCGCATGGCCCGGATCAGACCGCTTAGGTTGGTGCTGAAGCTGGGCGAATTCGCGGTCGATGATGTCATGATAAGCAGACGTAATTGCTGGATCAGGTCGTTCGAAGGTAAGCGTTCATGCTACTGTACCCAACCACAACGGTCAAACTTGGCAATCGGTTCGTTGCAAACTCCCATTTGACAGTGGCTCTCCGGCGGTCTATGCTCGCGCCATGAGCAATGACCGATCGACGCCCCGTCAATCCAAGACCGCCAAGCAGCGTCTCGATCTTTTGCTGGTTGAACGGGGGCTTATTGAGAGTCGCGAGCAGGCGCGCCGTGTCATCATGGCCGGCGACGTGTTGGTGGACGAGCAGGTGATGGATAAGCCTGGACGTTCCGTCTCAACCGATGCGAATCTGCGCGTGCGCGCCATGCCGAAATTCGTGAGTCGTGGCGGCCTCAAGCTAGCGGCAGCACTGGACGATTTTCAGCTGGATGTGACGGGGTTGATTGCGGTAGACGTGGGTGCAAGCACCGGCGGGTTCACCGATTGCCTTCTCCAGCGCGGGGCTGCTCGCGTTTATGCGGTGGATGTAGGCTATGGTCAGTTGGCATGGAAATTGCGCCAAGATCCACGCACCATCGTGCTGGAGCGTACCAACATTCGTTATCTGGAATCGCTACCCGAGCAGGCGTTGGCCGACCTGGCTGTGATCGACGCCAGCTTCATCAGCCTGGCGCTCGTCTTGCCGCCGACGCTAAAGCTGCTGCAGGCGGATGGTCAGATCGTCGCGCTCATTAAGCCCCAATTTGAGGCGGGAAAAGGGGTCGTGGGCAAGGGCGGCGTGGTACGAGAGGCCAAGATCCACCGTCAGGTGATTGTGGAGACGGTGGCCAGGGCCCAAGCGCTTGGACTAAGCGTGGCCGGCATCACCGTTTCGCCTGCGCCGGGCCCGGCAGGCAACGTAGAGTTCCTGATCTGGTTGCAGCAGGGTGACCAACAGACCATCGACCTGCCCGCCGCGGTTGATCAGGCGCTGGCTGCAGCCCAGAGACTGCCCAAGCGAGGCTGACGTTCGTCTATTCGTCAGCGTTATCCGTTGTTGATGGCCCCTCTAATTGGTGAAAAATCAATTCTTCCACTGGTTGATTGCCGATCAGATGCTCCACGACGATGCGATCCAGCGCTGCTTCATCCACGTGGTGATACCAGATCCCGTCCGGGTAGACGACCACGATAGGGCCACCCAGGCAGACGCCCAGGCAAGGCGTGACGCTGCGCTTGACGCGAACCGGGTTGTCGTATTCGCCCAGGTCGCCCAGCTTTTGCGCCAACAGGCGATAAATGTGTGCGGCCTGGCCTTCGGGATCACAATAGCGTCCGCCGCAAATGAGTACATGGCGGGCATAGGGCGCCATTATCGGGGCATCGTCACGCATGAACTATTCCTCGCCTTCGTGAATCGGGATGATCAATCTCTTAACTGCTCCATCAAACTTTCCTACGGTACGTGCAATCGTCTCTGAAAGCTGTATGGTCGCTTGCACTATCCAAACCAAAACAAGCGCATTGCTCGCTCCATGACTTGTCCGCAACCGATCCCATAGAGTCGAGAAGCCGATAATCTATTCCCGGCCTGCAATCGTCGCTCGATCTTTTCCGTACAATTCTCGTTGGCATATTATAGGGAGTGTGCTACAATCTGATGGATGATTGTAGGTCGAAAACAGCGCGCTTATGTCTTCTTTGGCCTGGCGGTGACGATTTCTAGTCGCTGTCTCAATCAGATCACTCCATAACCCGGTCATTACTGCACCTGTGGCGATTATGCCAGACCTTCGATCCTGGTATGCTGACCGGTACAAAGATCAAGTTAAGACGAACAGTGACCCCCACCGTGTTGAGAATTTGACATTGATTTTTTTTGCGGCTAAACGTGGCCCGTGGCGATTTGATGTCTGCCGCCAATCGGGTTGCGCTGCCGTTTGTTGTGCGTCCAATATGGATGGTTGATTCGTTTCAGAAATCGGTAGTTTCAAAACCAGACCTCTTAATTGCTTCGTTATACTAATTATTGAAGGAGTCCATACAACATGGCAAGACGTCACGCTTTTCTGATTGCCGTCATCGCGCTGGTGCTGATGGCAGCAGTGCCGATGATCGTCTCCGCTCAGTTCACGCCCGAGATTTTTGCGGTGGACCAGGATGTCGTGGATGGTACGGTCAACATCACCCGCGCGACCGTGAACGGCGATGGTTGGGTAGCCGTTCACGCGGATGCCGATGGCGCGCCCGGCGATGTGATTGGCTATGCGCCCGTAATGGATGGCGTGAACGCCAATGTCAAGGTCGAGGTTGATCCCGACGCCGTGACAGATAGCCTCTATGCAGCGCTCTATATGGACGAAGGCGCAGCCGGCGAGTTTGAGGCCCCCGATCCTGACGTTCCGGTACTGGTGGGTGACGAAGCAGTTATCACGTCATTTCAGGTGACCGGCATTGCCGAAACCATCATCGGTACAGCCAGGGAAGCCGGTGGCTTCAGCACCCTGCTGGCGGCTGTCGACGCCGCGGGCCTCACCAAGACGCTCCAGGGCGCGGGGCCGTTCACGGTCTTTGCACCAAGCGATGACGCATTTGCTGCGCTGCCGGAAGGCACTGTCGACGGCTTGCTGGAGGACCTGGATACGTTGACCCAGGTGTTGAACTTCCATGTGCTGCCGGAGCGTCTGGCTGCAGCTGATATTGCCGACGGCGCTGAAGCAACCACTGCGCAGGGCGAAAATGTGACCTTTGGCGTTGGGGATGGCGTTACGGTAGCCGGTGCGCCGATTTCCGCTACGGACATCGAAACGTCCAACGGTATTATCCACGTGATTGATTCCGTTATTCTTCCTCCTGCGATTGCTGAGGCCCTTGGCCTGGGCGCGGAAGAAGCGACGGTCGAAGAAGAAGAGGAAGAGCCTGAAGTGCCGGCCAGCATCAGCAACGGTGGTCAGGTCTCTGATGGCACAACCATGATCGTCGACGCTGTAGAAGCGGCCGTCGACGGTTGGGTCGCCATTCGTGCAGACGATGGTTTCCAGCCCGGCGAAGTGCTCGGGTATGCCGCTGTGCCTGCCGGTGTTAGCGAGGGCGTTGAGGTCACGTTGGATACGCCTTTGACCGAAGGCCAATTGCTTTATGCCAGCCTGCATGTGGATGACGGCGAAATTGGCGTCTTTGAGTATCCCGACGCCGACCCGGTTGCCATGTTCCAGCAGTCGCCGGTTAGCGTGCCCTTCAATGCATTGATGGGACAGGTAGAGGCCGCTGCAACTGAGGAAGAAGAGGAAGAACCTGAAGTGCCCGCCAGCATTGAGGCCGGCTTCCAGGAGACCGACGGCGCAACCGTGATCGTGGGCGCTGTCGAAGCGGCTGCTGACGGCTGGGTCGCCATCCGCGCTGACGATGCCTTCCAGCCTGGCGAAGTGTTGGGATTTGTAGCGGTACCTGCCGGCATTAGCGAAGACGTCGAAGTGGCGCTGGATACCCCGCTAGGCGAGGGCCAATTGATCCACGCCAGCCTGCATGTGGATGACGGTGAAATTGGTGTCTTCGAGTACCCGGATGCCGATCCTGTCGCCATGTTCCAGCAGTCGCCGGTGAGTAAGCCCTTCAACATCGCGCTCGCTGTTGCAGTCGAAGAGGCCGAAGCCGAGATGACGCCGGAGCCGACCGAAGAAGCCACGGAAGAGGCCGAGGCCGAAATGACGCCGGAGCCGACCGAAGAAGCCACGGAAGAGGCCGAGGCCGAAATGACGCCGGAAGAGGCCGAGGCCGAAATGACGCCGGAGCCGACCGAGGAAGCCACGGAAGAGGCCGAAGCCGAGATGACGCCGGAGCCGACCGAAGAAGCCACGGAAGAGGCCGCCGGACGCCGGAGCCGACCGAGGAAGCCACGGAAGAGGCCGAAGCCGAGATGACGCCGGAGCCGACCGAGGAAGCCACGGAAGAGGCCGAGGCCGAAATGACGCCGGAGCCGACCATGGAAGCAGCCGAAGAGGCCGCGTGCATGGACATCGTTGACACAGCAGTCGCCGGTGGATTCGGTACGCTGGTCGAAGCTGTTCAGGCCGCGGGTCTGGTTGAGACGCTCCAGGGTGAAGGTCCCTTCACGGTCTTCGCACCGACGGACGACGCGTTTGCTGCGCTGCCTGAGGGCACTCTTGAAGGCTTGCTGGCTGATCCCGAAGGCGCGCTCAAGCAGGTGTTGCTCTACCATGTCGTAGCCGACAAGCTCATGGCCGACGACATTGCCAAGATCGGCTCGAGCGTGACCGCACAAGGCCAATCTGTTACGTTTACAATGGATGGCGAAAGCGTGATGGTGAATGATGCCAACGTCACTGCTGCTGACATTGAAGCGTGCAACGGCGTGATTCACGTCATCGACAAGATCATCGTGCCGGCCTTGGCGCCGACGGAAGAAGCCGAGGCAGAGATGACGCCGGAGCCGACCGAGGAAGCCATGGAAGAGGCCGAAGCAGAGATGACGCCGGAGCCGACCGAGGAAGCCACGGAAGAGGCCGAAGCAGAGATGACGCCGGAGCCGACCGAGGAAGCCATGGAGGAAGCCGATGCGGAGATGACGCCGGAGCCGACCGAAGAAGCCACGGAAGAGGCCGAAGCAGAGATGACGCCGGAGCCGACCGAGGAAGCCATGACGCCGGAGGAAGGAAGCCATGGAAGAAGCCGAGGCAGAGATGACGCCGGAGCCGACCGAGGAAGCCATGGAAGAAGCCGAGGCAGAGATGACGCCGGAGCCGACCGAAGAGGCAATGGAAGATAGCTCGCCCGATGAGTTGCCTGAAACGGGCATGAGCTTGGCCACCGGCGCTGCTACGATTCCCACGGTTTTGCTCGTCACGCTGGCTCTGGGCGGAATCGCTTTCGCCACCCGCCGTCGTGAAGAATAGTGACATCACTGACAATGCCTTGCTTGCAAGCATGTGTCATTGAAGATTGAGTAATGAATGCGGTGCTAGAGACTGTCTCTAGCACCGCATTCATTACTGCCACGGCTGCGTTGACAAGCAAAGTACGAGCCTGTATACTGCCGACCGTGTGAACCGAAACAATAGATGGCCTCAGATCGATCCGCCGGGTCGCTCGGCGTTCGAATCAAGTAGATTTACCGCAACGGAAATCAATCAGCCGACACTTCATCGCTTAACACCATTACTTCTTTTTTTGGCGCACTCTTGTTACGCATCTTCTGGTTAGGCGCCTAGTCCTCCACATCGTTGTGGCCTCGATCGAGGACGATTAGAGCTGTTTTTTTACCAATCTTTATTCAACAGAATCGTATCAACATCGAGAGGAGCATACGATGCGCAGCAACCGACTTTGGCTTGTTTTAAGCTTACTGGTCGTATTTGGCTTGCTTTTCAGTGCTTGCGCGGCGCCAGCCGCGCCGGCCAGCAGCGGCGAGGCCGGCGAAGCCGCAGACGCGCCGGCAGCCGATTCGGGCGTCCAGATCCCCGAGATTGAAGAAGGCAAATTCAATGTGGCGTTTGTTTACGTCGGACCGGTTGGCGATGGCGGTTGGACCTACGCCCACAACGAAGGCCGCGAATATCTGGAAGCCGAACTGGGCGACCAGGTGGCGACTTCCTATCTCGAAAGCGTACCAGAGGGCGCTGACGCAGAACGCGTGATTCGCAACTTGGCGCGTAAGGGCTTTGACGCCGTTTTCACGACTTCGTTTGGCTACATGGATGCCACCGAACTGGTTGCAGAAGAATTTCCGGACAGCTATTTTGTGCATGTCTCCGGCTTCAAGAAGAATGAGCAGAATTTCTCCAATCTCTTCGGCGCGATGGAGAGCATGAAGTATCTGACCGGCATGATCGCTGGCGCACGCGCAGTCGAAGATGGCAGCAACCGCGTCGGCTACGTAGCCCCGTTCCCCATCCCCGAAGTGATTCGCCACGCCAATGCAACGGCGCTCGGCATGCGCCAAACCTGCCCCGACTGTGAAATGGACATCCGCTGGATCTTCACCTGGTTCGATCCCGACCTGGAACGCCAGGCGGCTGAATCCATGTTTGATGCCGGCGCTTCTGTTGTTATCACCGGCGCCGACACGCCCGGTCCGGTTCAGGTTGCCGGTGAACGCGACCTCTATGGCGTTGGCTACGATTCCAGCAACGCCTGCGAAGTGGATACTGACGCCTGTCTGACCACGCCTTACTGGAACTGGGGACCCTTCTACGTCGAACTGGTTCAATCCATGATCGACGGCAGCTTCGCTGGCGATGATATCTACTTCGATGTCGACAGCGGCGCGTTGGGCCTGCTTGGCTTCATGGAGGGGCAGGAACCCTTCCCCGGCGTGCCCGAAAGTGTCATTCCCCAAGTAGAAGAATTGCTGGCTCAGATGGAAGCCGGCGACTTCACCCGCTTTGATGTCTTCACCGGGCCAATCAACGACAACAAGGGTGAGATCATTGTGCCGGAGGGCGTTGTTCTGACTCAGTCTGATCTGGAAGGTCTGAGCGGCATCGAAGGACGCGAGGACTGCACCATTTGTATGAGTTGGCTAGCCGAAGGCGTTGTTGCCGATGCGCAGATTCCTGAGTAGCGGCCGCAAGGTCAACGAGCGTCTCTTGCATTGAATTGCAATAGAACGCGGATCTAGCGGATCGAGCGGATGAGCGCTGATCCTTAAATGATCGGCGCGTTTCGATCGTCTGCCAGATCCGCGTTCTAGTTGCTTGTGGTGCTGCTGTTCCATTCCTTGCCTTTCAGTTGACTGGACCCTGTAATGCCCGATTCAGCCCCAGCATTTGAACTGCGTCATATCACCAAGCGCTTTCCAGGCGTGCTGGCCAGCGACAACGTGAGCTTTTCGGCGGAAAAAGGCGAAATCCACGCGCTATTGGGCGAAAATGGGGCCGGAAAGTCGACCCTGATGAATGTCCTCACCGGTCTCTATCACCCGGATGAGGGCGAAATTTTCATCGACGGTCGGCGTATGCGCTTCAATTCACCAGGCGACGCCATTGCGGCAGGGGTTGGTATGGTTCATCAGCACTTCATGCTGGTGCCCGTACAGACCGTAGCCGAGAACATTATCTTGGGCCTCCGTGGCATTAGCTTCGTGCTCGACAACGACAAGATAAATGCCGAGGTGACGCGCATCAGCGCCCAATATGGCCTGCCCATTGATCCCCAGGCCAAGATTTGGCAGCTCTCTGTGGGCGAGCAGCAGCGAGTCGAAATCATTAAGATGCTCTACCGTGGTGCGCAGATTCTCATTTTGGACGAGCCGACTGCCGTGCTCACGCCGCAAGAAACCGAAGGCTTTTTCAAGACCCTCAAGGAGATGACGGATGAGGGCAAAACCATCGTCTTCATCAGCCACAAGCTGGATGAAGTGATCTCGATTGCGGATCGCATCACCGTTTTGCGCCACGGTGCTAATGTGGCCACTGTTCCCGCTGCAGGGATGACAAAACCCGAACTCGCCAGCCTCATGGTCGGGCGCCAGGTGCTCTTCCACATCGACAAGCCGATCACAAAGCCGGGGGAGCCGCGCCTTGTACTGGAGCAGGTCAATGCGCTGGATAACAAGGGGCTACCCGCGCTGGTCGATCTTTCCCTTGCCGTACGCTCGGGCGAAATTGTGGGAGTGGCCGGCGTGGCGGGTAATGGACAACGGGAATTGGCCGAGGTCATCTGTGGCATGCGCGAAACCACGGGCGGTCAGATCGAGGTCGGAGCAGATGAAGTGGCGGATGCTGCGCCGATCGTGGTGATCGAGGCGGGCGTTGCCTATGTGCCGGAAGATCGTGGCGCGGTGGGCAGCGCGCCCAATCTCTCCGTCGCCGAGAATATGGCCCTGAAATCGTATCGACGGCCGCCAATCGGCGGACGCCTCTTCATGAATCGCAAGACCATGCGCGATCGCGCCGTTGAATTAATCAAACGGTTCGACATCTCCACGCCCGGTCCCGACACGCCGGCGCGCAAGCTGAGCGGCGGCAACCTGCAAAAGGTGATCCTGGCCCGGGAGATCTCCAGCAATCCCCAAGTGATCATTGCCGCCTATCCGACGCGCGGCCTGGACATCGGTGCGACTGAGAATGTGCGCAACATTTTGGTTGATGAGCGCAACGGTGGCGTTGCCATTTTGCTCATCTCCGAAGACCTCGATGAGGTTTTTGCCCTCTCCGATCGCATTGCGGTCCTCTACGAGGGCGAAATCGTGGGGATCTTACCCCGGGCAGAGGCCGATCGGGAGAGGGTGGGGTTGATGATGGCCGGTGAGCCGGTTGCAGCCCCCTCACCAGAAAAGATCTAATTGTGCCAAGCCGTACTTGGGTCGCCGCCGCCTGAGCCTGTCGAAGGCAGAGGCAGTCGCCTGAGCGAAAACCATGATCTTGCAAAGACTTCGGTTTGAATCTGCGAAGATTCGCCTAATCCGTTTCATCCGCGTTCCATCGTGCCCAGACCTGAATAACTGACTATTTTTCTGGATTTGTGAGCTGGCTACATGAGCGTCGACTCTACACCTCAATCGAATTCTTCACGCAAACGCTTGCGGGTGGAGCGCGTCCAGGAGCAGCCGCTCTGGCTGGTGATTCTATCGCCCTTCCTTCTGATTGCGGCTGCGTTGCTGGTCGGCGCAGTGCTGCTTGCCATGGCCGGGGCCGATCCGTGGATTGTTTACCAGCGCATGGCTACCGCAGCGTTCGGCAGTCGCTACGGCTGGTCAGACACCACAATCAAGGCCACGCCGCTGATTTTGGCTTCTTTGGGTGTTTCCATTGCCTTCCGCATGCGGCTGTGGAACATCGGCGCCGAAGGGCAGATCTACATCGGCGCGTTCTTTGCCACCGGTGTGGCGCTCTTTGTCTTCACGCCTGAAACGTCGCCGTGGATCCTGCTGTCGACCATGGCCCTGGCCGGTTTTGTGGGTGGTGCGTTTTGGGGCTTCATTCCTGGTTTCCTCAAAGCAAAGCTCAACGTCAATGAGATTATCACCACGTTGATGCTCAATTATGTGGCGATTCTCTGGAACAATTACTTCATTTACGGGCCCTGGAGTGAACGGGGTTTTGGGCTTACGCCCCAATTCCCGCGTAACGCATGGCTGCCTCGCTTTACGGATTTCGGCGAGACTGTGCCTGCATTTCGGGGCCTGACGGTCCATTTTGGGATCTTTTTGGCGCTGGCGCTGGCCTTGGTCTTGTGGGTCGTCTGGCGGCGGACCAAGTGGGGGTTCGAAGTGAGCATCATTGGTGACAACCCCCAGGCTGCGAAGTATGCCGGCATCAACCTTTCGCGCAAGATCATGGTTGTCATGGCGCTAAGTGGCGGCTTTGCCGGCCTGGCGGGCATGACGGAGGTGTCTGGCGTTGTCCACCGTCTCCAGGAGCGTTTCTCACCCGGCTACGGCTTCACCGCAATCATCGTGGCCTGGCTGGCCAAGCTCAACCCGCTCGCCATCGTGGTTGTTGCGTATCTCTTTGCGGGCCTGCTCGTTGGCGGTGATGAAATCCAGCCAGCCGGCATCGCTCAGCTTTTGCAAGGCGTCATTCTCTTCGTCGTCGTCGGCGGCGAGATGATCCTGCGCTATCGCGTGCGCGTCGAACGTTAATGACGGATCGTATTTCAACCTTTTGGACTGTGACTTTGCCATGGAATTAGCCCTTCTGGTCAACTTGCTGGCTGCCGGCATTCGCTCTGGCACGCCGATTCTCTTTGCCACCATCGGCGAGATCTTTGCCGAACGCTCGGGCGTCCTCAACCTGGGCGTGGAGGGCATGATGCTTATGGGCGCGATGTCGGCATATGGTGTGGCATACGGCACCGGCAATGCCTGGATTGGCCTGCTGGCCGCCATCGGCGTCGGCGGGCTCATGGCGCTGCTGCACGCGTTTGTTACCGTGACCCTGCGCGCCGATCAGGTCGTTAGCGGTCTGGCGCTGACCTTTCTGGGGACGGGCATGAGTGCCGTGTTGGGGGCGCCATTGGTCGAGGTCTACACCGCGCCACGTCTGCCCTCCTTCCCGATTCCTTTCCTTTCACAGATCCCGGTGTTGGGGCCGATCTTCTTCGATCACAATGTGGTCGTCTACTTGGGCTTCTTGCTGATTCCGATTTCGTGGTTCTACATCTATCGCACGCGGCCGGGACTGGAACTACGTTCCATTGGCGAATATCCCGCGGCTGCCGACACGCTGGGCATCAACGTCATCCGTCAGCGCTATTTCTATGTCGTGCTGGGCGGGATGCTGGCGGGCATGGCCGGGGCCTCGCTAAGCCTGGCCATCACGCCGCTGTGGATCGAGGGCATGACCGCCGGCGCCGGCTGGATTGCGGTCGGCTTGGTTATCTTTGCCGGCTGGGATCCCATCCGCGGCGCGCTGGGCGCATACCTCTTTGGCGCGATTCGCCGGCTGCCGCTGGATGCCCAGAATCTGCCATTCTTTCTTCAGAACCCGACGCTGGGCTATTTCATGAATATGCTGCCCTATCTCTTTACAATCTTCGTGCTGATCCTTAGTTCGCGTGAATCCATGCGCAAGCGCGCCGGCGCGCCGGCCGCGTTGGGCGTGCCCTACGTGCGCGAAGAGCGGGGTTCATAGGCCATGGTCATTGTCCACATACTTCCCTCACTTTTCCTGATCCGGGGTTGATCTATGCTCCCCCAATCACATATCGCCTATACCTGGCTGACCTTAAGCCTGGCCCAAGACACGCTCGACATCGCACCCGATGCCGACTATCGGCTGGTCGCGCTGGCGGCCATGGGGGCAGATCTTGTCGACAAGCCGCTGGCCTGGGCTTACTTCTATGACAGGCATAAATCGGCCGTTCTTTTCGCCCACACGCTCATTGCCTATGCGGCAGTGGCCTGGCTTACGCTGCACCGCTTTCCCCGTCTGCGCTTGTTGGGCGTAGCTTTTCTTGGTCACGCGCTCCTCGATCGGATCTGGCTGTTTCGGGATACCTTCTACTGGCCCCTGCGCGGCTGGCGTTTCCACGAGTGGAAGAAGCAGGGCTCGGAGCAGGAAAAAATCGGTAATGCCTACTGGCATGCCTTTACGCGCCGGCCGGAGTTGTGGGGGTGGGAAGTGGGCGGTCTGCTGGCGCTTGGCTATTTCGTTTGGCGCTATCGGCTGTGGAAGCGCGCCAATCTCATCTCCTTCGTCTTGACAGGACGGCCGCGTAAGTATCCGCAGTAGCGGCCATTTACCGGGCGTGCAAGCGCCATGATACAATCGCGTCATGCAAGAGCCACCCTCGGCGCCTGAGTCGCCGCCTGAAGCAGTTGCGCCGCCGCCTTCACCGTCTGACAATTCAAACGCGTTACCGTCTCCCACATCACCCGCCGCCACGCGCTCTACCAGCGGTACGGGGCGCCGCGTTCTGGTCAACACCAGCGCATTGGCCGGCTCGTCGATTTGGCGCATCGCGATCAGCTTTGTTCTCCAGGTGCTGATCACGCGCATGCTGGGTGTGGCCCAGTTTGGGCAATACGTGAGCGCGTTGGCCTTTCTCAACGTGGCCCAGATCGCCGCGGAACTGGGCCTCCCCAATCTGCTCGTACGAGATTTGGCTCGGTCCCCGACTCAGCGCCGCGCTTACTTCATGGCGTCGTTGCGGATTCAACTCATCTCATCCTTTGTTACCTGGCTGGTGCTGATTGGGCTGAGCATTGTCTTGCCCCTGTCACCCGGACTGCGCATCTCCCTTTGGTTGGCGGGCGCATCACTGCCCTTTTACGCAATCACCTCAGTCAGCCAGACGCTGTTTCAGGCATGCGAGCGCATGGAGCTGGTGATGGGCGTGGAGGGTGTGGTCAACACGTTGATCCTCGTGCTGAGCCTGGCGGTGCTCTTTCTGGGGGGACAAGTGCAGCATTTGATCGGCGTGATGGTGGTGACGCAGGCGATTTCCGCCATGCTTTGCCTCTTCCTGATTATGCGCGCTGGTCTTCTGGCCGACGCAACCGAGCGGGTGACGGTTCGCTGGCGGGACCTGTGGCCCCGCGCGCGTCCCTTCTACTGGCTCTCGCTGGCCGATGTGCTCTTGCATCGTCTGGATATTCTGCTGTTGAACGTCGTAGCCGGCGATTACGTCACTGGCCTCTACAGCATCGCCTACAGCCTGGTCCGGGTCGTTGTCAAGCTGATCCAGAGCTACTGGAAGGCGCTGTATCCCACCTTCAGCCGTCTCCAGCAGGAGTCGATGGTTCACTATCGTCGCCTGGCGGATTTGAGTCTGCGTTATGGACTCATGGTGGTTCTGCCCGGCGCGGCGTTGGCGATTGGCGGGGCCGGTAACGTGCTGACCTTGCTCTATGGTCCCGAAGCCGAAGGCGCAACGAGCGCTTTTCAAGTGCTGGTCTGGATGACGCCCTTCTTTTTGATAGAGACTTACGCCATCACCCTGCTCATGGCCGAACATTACCCTCGCCAAAGCCTCCTGCTGACGCTCCTGCACATCGGTGCTGTTGCGCTGCTGCTGCCGCCGCTGACGCTGCAGTTGGGGGCGGTGGGGGCTGCTATCGCCATGCTAATCGCCACTGCCGCAGGCGCCTGTATCGGTCTATACCTGCTGCATGTGGAGGGAATCCCCGCACGCGTAAGCAAGGTCGGATGGCTGATTGCCAGTGCACTGCTGGCAGGCGCTCTCAATATCTTCTTGCCTCTGCCGTGGATTCTACGCACCCTTACTGCAACTGCTCTCTATCTGTTGCTGATTTGGATTACAGGCGTCTTTGCGCCCAGTGATCGACAGCTGCTGCGCCGGGCGCTGCTGGCAACGGAGCACAGCCCACCCGCCCCCGAGCAAGCCCCGACTGCGCCCTAACCGGCCACCTTGCGGGTACCCTTGCCCCAAACAATCGATGTTCTCAAACGCGTGCTGCGCCTAATTGACCATTGAACATTATCGATTGACCATTGCCAATGATCAATGGTCATTTATCCATTGCAACCGTTTATTGGACCTCCCCTGCGCTTTTCTGTAGAATGGGTGGTTGCATGAAGAGATGGAGTTGCGCCTGTGCGCTTTGACCGGAGTCAATAATGAGTCATTCCGAGCTCGAAGATCGAGCCCGGCAACGCCGCTATCGCGTCTTGATGATTGCGCCAACGAGCTTTTTCGCCGACTATGGCTGTCATGTGCGCATCTTGGAAGAAGCCCGCGTGCTGCAAAAGCTCGGCCACGATGTGACGATCGTCACCTATCGCAACGGGGCCGACGTGCCCGACCTGCACATTGAGCGTACTTTGCCCATCCCGTGGCGCACGGAATACGAAGTGGGCTCCAGCCGTCACAAGCTCGCGTTCGACGGCCTCTTGGGCTGGAAGACGCTGGCGTTGTTGGCACGCAATCGCTACGATATCATCCATGCCCATCTCCATGAGGGCGCGTTGATCGGTCTTGTGTTGGGCAAGCTCTTCCGGATTCCGGTACTCTTTGATTTTCAGGGCAGCCTCACCGAGGAGATGATCGATCATGGTTTTCTCGACCGCACGAGCCGCCTCTTTTCGCCTCTGCGCCGACTGGAAGAGTGGCTCGATCAAACGCCGTCGATTGTCTTCACGAGTTCGGCAAACGCCGAACGGATTCTTGTCGATCAGTTTGACTGCGATCCGCAGCGCATCCGCACCCTGCCCGATTGCGTCAATACCGATACATTTCGGCCGGCAGCATGCTTTGATCCAGCCGAGCTGGCCGCCTTGCGCTCGAAATTTGCTCTGCCGGTCGACGGCAAGGTCATTGTTTATCTCGGTCTGCTGGCCGAATACCAAGGCACCGGTCTTCTCTTGGAGGCAATGCAGCGTATCGTGGCGCGCCATCCTGACGTATACTTGCTGTTGATGGGCTTCCCGGACGTGGATCATTACCGGCAGCGCGCCCGAGACTTGGGCATTGCGGCCAACGTCCGCTTTACCGGACGCGTGCCCTACGCTGATGCGCCGCAACATCTGGCACTGGGCGATGTCGCCGCCGCCCCCAAGCTCAGCTTGACGGAAGGCGCGGGCAAGCTGCTCAACTATATGGCCATGGCTCTACCGACCGTCGCGTTCGACACGCCGGTTGCGCGTGAGTATTTGGGCCCTCTCGGGCTATATGCCCAACGGGGCAGCGCGGAGAGTCTGGCTGTAGAGTTGGAGAGGGCGCTGTTTGATAGTGAGGCGACCGGAGAACTTGGCGATCGCTTGCGCCAGCGGGCCATTCGCTACTACGAGTGGTCCATGGCGGGTCAGTCGATTGTCGACACATATGCCGAGGTGCTCGGTGAAGTCCCTGCCATAGACCAACCGGCCGTTGATGAGGCAACCGCATCAGCCGTTGATGAGGCAACCGCATCAGCCGTTGATGAGGCAACCGCATCAGCCGTTGATGAGGCAACCGCATCAGCCGTTGATGAGGCAACCGCATCAGAGGCGTAATGTTACCAGGGTAAGCGTCGCGGCGACACAATGAACGGCCAGCGCGCTGCACGACCAAATTGTTAGGGATTATGAGCCAAATTGTTGAAGTGCGTACCTTTACCCCCGCCGGCAGCAACCAGAGCGCCCTCCAACGCGTGGGGACCCTGCTCAGCTATCGCGGGCTGATCTATAATCTGGTGATGCGGGAGCTGAAGGTACGCTACAAAAATAGCGTGCTGGGCTTTGTCTGGAGTCTGCTCAATCCGCTTGCCATGATGATCGTCTTTACGCTTGTATTTGGCGTGCTCTGGCCTAATGGCGATATCGAGAAGTACCCGCTCTTTCTCCTCTGTGGTTTGGTGCCCTGGCAGTTCTTTTCGAATAGCGTTATGAGCAGCATTACCAGCATTGTCGGCAACGGCAATCTGGTGAAGAAAGTCTATTTCCCACGCGAAGTCTTGCCGATTGCGACCGTGCTGGCTAATCTGGTTAATTTCCTGCTCGCGTTTATCGTACTCTTTGGCGTGCTGATCGTCTTCCAGTCAAATTTCAGCCCATGGCTCTGGATGTTGCCCCTGATCATCTTGATCCAGACCTGCTTTACGCTGGGCATTGCCTTTTTTCTCAGCACGATCAACGTCTTCTACCGGGACACGATGATGGTCATGGATGTCGTGATGCTGGCCTGGTTTTTCTTGACGCCGATTTTTTACAGCATCGAATTGGTGCCTGCGACCATGGAAATCGGCAACATGGTCATTGATCTGCGCCGCTTGCTCTACATCCTAAACCCCATGGCCTCGATCATCAACATGTATCGGGATCTGCTCTACTGGGGGTACCGCACGGATTTAGATTTCTTCTTGCGCACGGCACTGACCTCCTTAATTGTCTTGGCCTTTGGATACTGGTTTTTCATCCGCTACAGCAATCGCTTCGGCGAAGAAGTGTAGCAACCATTCCCCCTCTTGATTCTGCATTGAATATGGGAGAGACTTGTATGAAACAGCTCCATGGCTGGAACGTAATCGGCGCGATCTTGATCGCCGCCGGACTGATGCTGGCGCCGTCGGCACGATTACACGCCCAGGGCGAACCCTATCTGGTCGAGTATCCGGTGCCGGGCAGTCCGCAAAATGTCGCGGTCGAGGCGCCGGGCCGCATCTGGTATACGCTGCCTGCGAGCGGGCAGATCGGCTTGCTATTGCCCAGCGGCCCTACGAGCACGACGGAGACCTTCGCCGCCGGTGGTGAGCCCTATGACCTTGTCGTCTCGCGCGGCTCGGTCTGGTTTACCGATCGTACCGGCAACCGCATCGGCCAGTTCGACATTGGAACCGAAGCCTTTACCTATTACCCCATCCCCACTGCCAACAGCGCGCCGACAGCGATCACCGCCATGCCCAATGGGTCGATCTGGTTTACAGAGCGAGCGGCCACAAAGCTGGCTGTGCTCGATCCATCCAGCGGCGTCATCACCGAGTATCTCTATAACAATGGCAATGGCGAACTAGGTGACATTGCCACGCGCAATAACCGTTCAGTCTGGATGACCGTAGAAAATCGCGACGAGATCGTCGAGTTCACGCCGGCCAGCGAGACTTTTCAGGTGGAACAGACGTCCGGCCCGCCCGGCACACCGCCGGTTAGAAGCCCTCGTGGCGTCGCCATTGACACGGCCGGCCGACCTTGGATGACGATCTTTGGCCGCGACGGCAGTGACAGCTTTATCGCACGTTACGCCCCGGCCACGACCTTTCGCGTGCGCACCACGCCCACAGCGACGCCCAACGCCGGTCCGGCCCAAATCGCGTTCTACGATGCCGGCGACCGCTGGTTTCTCTTCTACAGCGAATCTGCCGTGGGCAAGGTGGCGCGTCTGACCGCGTTGACCAGCGGCGCCATCGGCGGGACAGTTGAGGTCGCGCTGGGGGCCTCGGCTGCACCGTGGGGCGCAGCAGTGGATGAGAATGGCCAGGCCTGGTTTGCCGTCAGCGGCAACAATACCCTCGCCGGCTGGCAGCCGCCTCATTTGGATGAACCGGAAATTCTTTTGCCGATTGTAAGACGCTAGGCGGTCGGCATGCATGGAAATCGACTCTCCATGATTAAACTGAGACCTTTACGCGCCCGTTGCGCCCAACTCTTGGGCATCGCCTCGGTTATTGCGATTGTGGCCGCCAGCGGCAGTACGTTGACGCCTACGGCATTGGGGACGGTGCCGCCGCCCAACGATGTCGCGCTCGAGAGTTTCCTCCCCATTGTCTTCAATGGCCCATGTACGGTCGCCGCACCGCGCAAGGAGGCCACGGTCTTTGGCGTGCAGATGTACGGCAATACGAGCGCACGCTCGCCCTATTTTGAGCCGCTCATGGCGCTCAACGCCGGCTGGGTGCGCGCCGAAATCGACTGGAATCGCATCGAACCGACTAACCGAAGCGCAGATAATTTCCAATGGGGTGTGTCGGATCGGGTCCTTGCCGCCGCCATCGAAGGCGGCGCCAACATGATCGTAACCATTGGCCGCAATCCTGAATGGGCTTCGCCCCACGAGCAGGGACCGATTGACCCTGACCACCTGGACGATTTCGGCGACTTCATGGCTGCGCTAGTGGAACGCTATGACGGCGACGGCATTGACGACGACCCATGCAGACGAGTGGTGAAGCACTGGGAGTTGTACAACGAGCCGGATGGCGGTTCCAAGCCCGGCGATGTGCGCTGGGGTAATTTCGGTGCGGAATATGCGGAGATGCTGGCCGTCGTCTATCCGGCCGTCAAGGCCGCCGATCCGGAAGCAAAGATTCTGCTGGGCGGCATCGCCTACGATTGGTTCGATGACCAGACGGCGCAGCCGGGTCCTTTTGTACGCAGTTTTGTGCCCGATGTCCTGGCTGCCGGCGGCGGAGCTTATTTTGACGTGATGAACTTCCACGTCTACCCGGCTTTTGCGCCCAACTGGGTGGCGGAGTTGAGCGACGGTCCCGGCCTGCTTGAGAAGAGCCAAGCGCTGCGCAGCCTGCTGGCCGAGTATGGTCTGGAAAAGCCGATGATGATCACCGAGGCAGGTTCTCACAGCAATGCGGACGGGACAACACCGCGGACGCCTGAGGAACAGGCCAGTTACGTGGTTGCCCTCTACACACAATCGCTGGCGGCCGACGTTGACGCCATGATTTGGTTTATGCTTTACGATCCGCCCGAATGGTATCCGAACAAGAACGGCTTGATGACGGCCGAGGATCCGCCGGGTTTGAAATTGGCCTATCACACCTATCAGCGTACGGCAGAGAGGCTGGCGCAGCTGCGTTTTGAACGCGTTTTGAGCGCGGAAGAATTGGGCAATGACCGCATGCTCGGTTATCGTTTTGCGAACGATGGAACCGGGCAGACTGTCTATGTCGTCTGGATGGCGCCAGTCTACGACGAACAAGGCGCCGCGCTGCGACTGCCGGGAGCTTCCGCACAGGTTTTGGATATTTTTGGTACCATCAATACAGTGAACGACGGTGGCCGTGGTACCTTACAATTTGAGGTAACAAACCGGCCGCTAATTATCGAGGTAAATCCATAATGCTTACAGAACGCAACAATCTCCTGGCCGATCTTGCCCAGCGTGGCCTGCTATTGGCCGTGATCGGGGCGCTGCTTTTCCTTTTCGGCACCCATGACGTCTTCGCGCAGTCGGTCGGGCCTGATGGGGCGGATGCCGGCGACGCTCAGTCCCCTCTCTGCCGCATGGGCGTGAATGTGAATCACTACTATTCTGAGCCCGGTATTGCCGAATTTGACACCGCGCCGCTGCGCATCGGCTGGTACATTGACTACACGGCGCGCCAGAATTCGGCGCAGCCCCAGGGCATGCACTTCACGCCGGTAATTCGCTTGGTGCAAGAGGGGGATGACTACAATACCGGACCATCGGGCACTAGGTTGGATGATGCCATCCGGCACTATGCCGACCGGGGCACGGCCTGGGTAATCGGTAATGAACCCGATCGCCCCGGCACCTACCAGGATAATATCGAACCGGAAGTCTATGCCAAGGCCTACCATGAACTGCGCGCCCGCATCAAGGCGATTGATCCGACCGCACGCGTCTTAGCCGGCTCGATTGTCCAGGCCACAGAGGTGCGCATCCAGTATCTTGATTTGATCCTTGCTGCCCATCAAGCGCGGTATGGGACACCCATGGAGGTCGACGGCTGGGCGATTCACGGCTTTATTCTCAACGAGGTGAGTTGCGCCAATCGCCCCGATGGGCTTGACTGCTGGGGTGCAGAGATTCCGCCAGGCGTCGATGAAGCGACTGGTCTGATCGTTAGCCCACAGGACAACGACGACCTCGCGATCTTCCAACAGAACATCGTGCGTATGCGCCAGTGGATGGCCGATAACGGCTATCGCAACGTGCCCCTCTATCTCTCCGAATATGGCGTCTTGATGCCCGACAGCTACGGCCCGGACAGCAACGGAGATGGCGTCGGTGATTGGAACTTCGATCCGCCCTTTGAACCGGAACGCGTGAATGCCTTCATGACGGGGACATTTGACTACATTTACGAGCAGGGTATAGACGATCAGATCGGCTACCCCCTCGACGGCAACCGGCTCGTCCAGTACCTCTCTTGGTACAGTACGAGCGGCAAATATGAGTATACGGATCGGCCGCTTGAGTTCAATGGGTTCCTCTTTGATCCGGATCGGGGGTATGCCATGTCACCCATGGGTGAGAACTATCGCGATTATGCGGCTCAAGTTACCTATGACTACGAATTTCAGCCCCTTGGTCTGTCGATTGAATCCCCCTTCTTCGTCCTGGGCGACCGTGCCCTGGTCGTGATCGGCGTTGACGTGGCTAATGCGGGCCACAATCTCTATCCCGTAAATGCCCCCGTACGCCTCTATCAGGGGCCGGCGGCTGATGGTCAGGTACTGAGCAATGGCATAGCCCAGGTTTCCGGCTGCGGTGAACGAGACCTGGCGCGCATCACCATCGAGGTCCCCTGGAATGACGGACCGCCGCCATCCATTAACCTGACCGCCGTGGTCAACCCCGACAGCAGCGTGGAAGAGGTCAACACGGGCAACAATCGCATCAACGCGACGTTGCAGCTCGAGGATGTTCCCTATGTCACGCCTGTTGGCTCCGTCTTTATGCCGCTCTTTCGCCGCTAGTTCGCTGCGGGGCTACGGCTTAGTCGATTACAACTGAGCAGATAGCGCAAGAACGCCGGCGATCTCGCCGGCGTTCTTGCCGTGTAGTCCCTGGATATCTTGCTGGTAACAATGGCCCGCGTCGCGCGTTGGTGGTAGAATAGCCAAATGATTCTTTCGCATATTTCCCGCTCGCGGCATGCGGATTAACCGATTTTATGACCATTGAACAAGCTGTTGCAGAGCAGGTCGCGGCCGCGCCGCTGGTTGAATTGCATAATGTCTCCAAACGTTTTCGCATGCAGGACGCCCAACGCTCGTGGCGCGATGTCTTTCGCCACGTGACGCGTCGTCAGCGCGACCCCAGCGAATATTTTTGGCCCCTGCGCGATGTCTCTTTCGACGTCCACCGGGGCAACGCCATTGGCATTTTGGGCCCCAACGGTTCGGGCAAAAGCACGCTGCTCAAGCTGATCGCCGGCATCCTGACACCGACTGCCGGCGCGGTCACCGTGCGTGGCAAAGTCGCCTCGCTGCTGGAGCTGGGCGCTGGTTTTCATCAAGAGTTGACCGGACGCGAGAATATCTATCTCAATGGCTCGATCTATGGCATGAGTCGGAACGAGATTGATCAGCAGATCGACAGCATCATCGACTTTGCGGAACTGGGTAACTTCATCAACACGCCGGTCAAGCACTACTCCTCTGGCATGTATGTGCGGCTGGGCTTCTCGGTCGCCATTCACACGCGGCCGGAGGTCCTGATCGTCGACGAGGTGCTGACCGTCGGCGATACCCATTTTCAAAACAAATGTTTAGACGCCATCCAAACCTTTCGCAATCAGGGTGGCACACTGCTCATGGTCTCCCATGACCTGAACTCGATCCACGCCATCTGCAACCGCGCGCTCTGGTTTGAAGACGGCTACATGCAGGCCGACGGCGCGCCCGTCGATGTCATCATGCAGTATAAAAACTTTGTAGCCGAGCAAGAGAATGCCGACGGCTCGGGCATAACGTTGGAGTTGGACGATTCGCGCCGTTGGGGGACCGGCGCGGTGCAGATTACCGACGTGGCGTTGGAGAACGAGGCCGGTGAGCCCCGTTCTGTCTTCTATACCGACGAGCCGCTACTGGTGCGCATGCGCTATCGGGCGCTGGAACCGCTCCAGGACTTGATTTTTGGCATTGCTATGCACACGTTGAGCGGCATTCACGTCACCGGACCGAACTCCCGCACCGGCGGTCTCGATGTGGCCGAACTGAGCGGCGAAGGTGAGGTCGTCTATCGCACCCCCTCGTTGTCCCTCATTGAGGGCGCTTATGCCCTCTCTGTGGCGGTAACCAACCGCTCCGACTCAGTCATGTACGACTATCATGACCGGGCCTATCCCTTTCGCGTCTATCAGGGCAAATCACTGGAAGGCCACGGGCTGGTGACGCTGGGGGGCGAATGGTCGTGGCAGCCGGACGCAGCGACCGCGGCGCCGGTAGATCCCACCCTAGTGCCAACCCCCGCGTCAACCCGAGTGGCGGACAATGGCTGATCGTTCCCAGCCCACGCGGGTGCTCTTGATCAGCCACGACATCATCGGCAAGGCTATGGCCGGGCCGGGCATTCGTTACTACCACCTTGCCCGCGAGCTTGCGCCGTACGTCGACCTTACCTTGGCCGTACGCATGGATGAAGGCGAGGCGCCCGCGCCCACAGCATTTGGCGATCTGACCGTTGCGGTCGTCGGCTACCGACGTGGCGACTGGGACTCCCTCGCGTCCACCGCAGGCCAAGCTGACGTGATCATTCTGCCCACTGACACCACGGCCGAGTTCCCCCAGCTTGCTGAATTGCCGGCAGCGCTGGTCATCGATGGCTACGACCCGCTCCTGGCGGAGTGGTTGGCGCTTTTCCACAACCTCCCCGAGCCGGCGCGCAGTGAAGCCTGGGAGCGACGCATGGCTGAACTCCATCGCCAATACCTAGTGGGTGATTTCTACCTTTGCGCCAGCGAACGCCAACGCTATTGGTGGTTGGGGCAGCTGGAAGCCGCGGGCCGGCTCCATCCTGCTACCTTTGCCCAGGATCGGTCACTGCATAACCTGGTCGAGATCGTACCCTATGGCCTGCGCACCGATCCGCCACGCCACGCGGATCCGGTCGTGCGTGGCGTCTGGACCGGCATCGAACCGGATGACAAGCTGGTGCTGTGGGGCGGGGGGCTCTGGCCCTGGCTCGATCCTGTGACTGCAATTCGAGCCATCGGCCGCATCTGGCAGACGCGCCAGGACGTCAAGCTCATCTTTCCCGGCACGCGTCATCCCAATCCTGTTATGGAGACGATGCCTACCCAGAATGAGGCGGCCTTTGCCTGCGCCGATGAACTGGGGCTGCGCAATCGGGCCGTCTTTTTTGGCGATTGGGTGCCTTATGCCCAATGGCCGAGCCTGCTGCTGGAGTGCGATGTCGCGCTGACGCTCCATTTTGACACGGTCGAGACCCAACTCGCTTTCCGGAGTCGTCTCTTTGATTACATTTGGGCCGGCCTGCCGGCTGTGGCCACCCGCGGTGATGCGACCAGCGATCTGGTAGCCGCCTACGCTATCGGTCAGGTGGTTGACTACGAAGACGACGCCCAGGTCGCTGACGCCATCGTGTCGCTGCTGAATGAGGATGACCTCGGCCGTACAGCAAGGTTCGACGAAGCTCGCACTGCGTTGACCTGGGAGCGGGCTGCAGCGCCCCTGGTCGCCTTTTGCCAAGCGCCCCGGCGCGCGCCTGATCGCCCCGCCGGCGCTGCGGCCGGCGCACCCTACTACGCCCAACGCGCGGCGGAAGACGCCGCTCGCATAGCCGCGCTAGAGGCGCTTGTCGATGGGTACGCCAATGGTCGCGTCATGCGCACGCTTGACGGGTTGAACCGCTGGCGCGGCCGCCTGATCGGAGGCGACAATGACTCGCTCTAGTGCGGCGGTCATTATCCCCGTCTGGAATGGGCGTGAGTATCTCACACGCTGTCTGGATGCGCTCCATGCCCAGGCGTACGCGCCGCTAGAGATTATCGCCGTCGACAACGCCTCGACCGACGGCTCGGCTGCGCTGATCGCCGAGCGCTATCCGGATGTCACGCTGCTGCGCCAGGCGGAGAACCTGGGCTTTGCCGGCGCCTGTAATGTCGGACTACGTCACGCTGCGACAGATGTACGCGTCATTCTCAATCAGGATACGGAAGTGGAGCCGGCGTGGCTGGCCGCGCTGATGGATGCGCTGGCCGCCGATCCGCGCATCGGGCTGGCCGGCAGCAAAGCGCTCTATCCCGACGGCACGATTCAGCACGCCGGTGCGTTGCTGGATCCCCAGAACGGCGGACAGCATCTCGGGCTTGGTGAAGCTGATGACGGGCGCATTGATGCCCCTGCTGCGTTCGATTTCCTTTCCGGGGTTGCTCTGGCGATTTCCAGCCCGGCCTACGCCGCGGTCGGCGGCTTGGACGAGGGCTTTGCCGGCGCCTACTTTGAAGATGTGGACTGGTGCTACCGCGTCCGCGCGGCCGGCTTTGAACTCGCCTTTGTGCCGGCGTCGCGTCTCGTGCATTACGAAGAGAGTCGCGCCGCATCAGACACGCCCGAATCGATCTATAGCTTTCAGCGCAATCGCCTGCGTCTGCTACTCAAACATTGGCCCCTGCAGCGTCTGTGCGATGAGTTTCTGCCCGCGGAGCAAGCCTGGCTCGCTGCGCCCCATTCTGCTGACTTTCTTGGCGCGCTGCGGCGCGCATATGCCGACCAGATGCTGCATCTGGGCGAATTGATTGCATGGCGCGACGCAACTTTGGGCGCAGACGCGGGTACGCACGCCGATTTGTTGGAGTTGTTGCTGGCATTGAGCATGGAAGCATTATCCGTTACGTCGAAGCAGCAGGTGGCCACGGTCGATGAAGTCGATGCACGCATGGCGGCGCAGCCTGTCTTGCCCCAGTCGACCGTGCCGCTCTTCGGCCCGCTTGTCGACTGGCTGCGACGGCAGTGGTCTCATATCGGGGCCGATCCCCAGGTCTATGCCCGCCTGGCCCAGCAAGAGGAGATCAATCGCGCCCTGCTCGCAACGTTGCATCAGTTACAGGAGGAGCAGCAGCGCATGGCGCTTGAACTGGTGGCGTTGACCACCGAAAGCGCCCGCGAATTGGGCGAGTTACCCCGTCCGCATGAAACCCACACCGCCACGCCGGAGCAATAGCCCAGCATGCTTATGGAAGTGCGGCTGCTCCTCATACTCGCTGCTATTTTCTTCCTCCCCGGCGCGGCTTTGTTGATTCTCAGCGGGGCTTGGCGGCGTTGGGATGGGCTGCAACGTTATATCCTGGCGTGCGGTCTGAGCATTGCTTTTTTCCCTGTCCTCTTCTACACCATACGCTTCTGGCTGCCGTGGCTTCCGTTGCGAGGACCCGGACTGTTCGCTTTGCTGCTGCTGGCTGCGGCTGTCGTTGCCTGGGGTGTCTGGCGTTATCGAGGCGAATTGACGAACTTGCATGGCCTGGAGTGGGTCGCGCTTGCAATCTTCGCCATGACCGCGCTGTCACGCTTCCGGTTTGCAGTCGAGCACCCATTTCCCGCCTGGTCGGATTCGCTCCACCATGTCATGTTGACAGAGCTGACTGCGCAGCAGGGGGCGCTGCCTACCTCGCTGGCGCCCTATTATCCTGTGGACTTCGACATGTATCACCTGGGGCTCTACGCGTTGGCGGCGACAGCTATGCAACTTGCCCAGGCGCCGGCGACCGCCGCGTTGCTCTGGACCGCACAATTTCTCAACGCCGTCTGTGCCTTTGGCGTCTACCTGGCGTTGGATCGCTATGTGGGCCGCACGGGCGCGCTGGCGGGCGCGGCAGTCGTTGGCCTCTTCTCAGTCCAACCGGCCCTCTACGCCAACTGGGGCCGCTTCACCCAGCTTGCCAGCCAGGCCATTCTGCTGATCGGCGCTGTGGCCGTGGTCGAAGCAACCCGCAGGTGGGCCGATCAGCCCGCTGCTACTTCCGCCCCGCGTCAGCGTGATTTGTTATGGGACGCCTTTTTTGCCGCGCTGCTCTCGGCCGGAGTCTTCTTGCTCCATTTCCGTGTCGCCCTTTTCTACTTGCCGCTGCTGGCGCTCTGCGCCGGCGCGTTGCTGTGGCGTCTGCGTGGCGAGGGGCGTCAGCAGCGTGTGCTCGTGGGCCTAGCCGTCATCGGTGGCATGGCGCTGGTGCTGGTGCTCCCCACGTTCTGGGAAGCCTATCACTCCTTTGCCGGCAAAGTGGCGGCAGCAGGCGAGATCATCACCGCCGACGAAGTGGAGACGACGGCCGAGAATTATTACGTCTTTCCCTGGAGCAGCGTCCCCTATCTGGTGGCGCCCCGCTGGCTGCTCTGGACTACGTTGGCCGCTGCTCTTTTTGGCTTGCTCCGCCGCAATTTGGTGGTGGTCATTGCCTTGCTTTGGACGGCAATCCTCTATCTGATTGGCAACGCCTACCTCACTGGCATACTCATGCTCAGCTTGACCAATTTGGGCGCAATTCTGATCATGCTCTATTTGCCGATAGGCTTGATTCTCGGCGCTGCGGCTCAGGAATTGATGATGCTTCTGCCGGATGGGCGCCGCGCTGCGGCAAGTACTGCGGTCGCGGCAGCGCTGTTGGCGTTGGGCGTGTGGGGCGCATGGGCGCGGGTCAACACTGTTGAAGCATATCGCCACTTTGTTACCCAGGCCGATCTGGATGCGCTGGCTTGGGTGGCCGCCAATGTACCTGCCGACGCCAAGTTTGGCATCAACACCTACTTCTGGCTCCCCCGCGCGCCTCATGGTGTGGACGCAGGCTACTGGCTCCCTTACCTGACGGGCAACCCGACCAATGCCGCAGCGATGTTACTCTACGGCGAAGCCGATCCGGCCTTGGTCGAGCAGTTCATCGCCGACTCCCATGCCGTGGAACGATTAGAAACCGATCCGGCTGCAGTCGATGAGGTCTATGCGCGCGGCATCGAATACCTCTTCATCGGCGCGGCCGGCGACTTCTCCGGGCCGGGGCTGGACGTAGAGCTGCTGCGCCAGTCCGAGCGGGTGCGCGTTCTGTATGAGGCGGAGGGCACGGCCGTGCTTGAACTGCTGCCGGCGGAGGGCTCTTGATGGCCAACCGACCGTTGCGCATCCTCTTCATTACGCCCTTTTTCCCACCCGACTACACCGGCGGCGCGGAGGTTTCTCTCTACCACTCAGCCCGGGGGCTCATGACCCGCGACGTGAGCGTTTCGATCCTGACGATCAACACGCGCATGACGGAGAGCGCCGATGATTGGTACGATCTCGATGGGTTGCATGTGCACCGCGTGCGCTTCGGCTCGACCCTGCCCGGCGGCGAGATCTATGACCCGCGCGTAGCGCGCGCTGTCCGGGCCGAGATTGAGCGCGTGCGGCCCGATATCGTTCACATTCACAATGCCTCGGGCTCGTCGCTGGCACCGTTTACGGCCGCGCGCCGGGCCGATATTCCGGTGGTCAACACGCTGCACGATCACTGGCTGCTCTGCCCCAATAACATGCTCCTGCGGGATGACTTCACCGTCTGCGATCCAGCCGAGCACGCACACGGTTGCGCCAATTGCCTGCGCCGCTATGACTATTGGGCGGATGTGCCCCGCCGGCGGCAGCTTTTTGCTCAGTTGACGGCCAATGCTCTCTTTATCTCACCCAGCCAGGCGTTAATCGACCTGCACGTGCGCGGTGGGTACGACCCGGCTCGTTTCCGACTGGTGCGCCTGGGCTTTGCCGAGCAAGCCAGTCAACCCGTCAAGGAGCGGGGACTGCGGCGCCTGATCCAGGCGGCAGATCACGGGCCGTTGGTCGCCTATAGCGGCGGCAGCGTTGTCATCAAAGGGGGTGACGTGGTGCTGGCCATGCTGCCGCACCTGCAGGAGCGACTGCCCGCCGCGCGCGTCGCCATCGCCGGCCCGGTAGAAGGCGCGATGGCAGCGGCGCTCCAGGAGCAGCGCGCCAACGCCGTGGTGCTGGGTCGCCTGCCGTTCAAGGCGATGCGCCAGCTCTTTGCGGCAGCTGATCTTGCGCTGATGCCCTCGATCTGGCCCGAAAATTCGCCCGTGACCATTTTCGAAAATCATCAGGTGGGCACGCCGGTCATCGGCAGCCGCATCGGCGGCATCCCCGAATTGATCGATCCGGGCCACACCGGCTATCTCGTGCCGCCGGGCGATCCGGTCGCGCTGGCCGATGCAATCGCGGCACACTTTGCCCGCCCTGCGGCCGAGCGTCGCCGCATGCGCCAGGCCTGCGTTGATCGCGTGCGCACCGAACGCTCCCTCGATCAGCACCTGGACGCGCTCCTGGCCGTCTATGCTGAAGTGTTGGGCAACCGCGGCGCAGGCGAGGATGGGGTCTGATGCGCATTCTCCATGTGACCCACCAATATGCCCCAGCCATCGGCGGCGCCGAACAGTACATCACCCTGCTCTCCGAGGAACTGGTGCGGCGCGGTCACGAGGTCGATGTCTTCACCAGCCGCTCGCTCGACTACCGGACCTGGGCCAACGCGCTGCCGCCATCGGAGGAGCGCAACGGCGTGCATATCCGGCGCTTTCGCGCGCTGCCGCGACGAGGCTCCACCTGGCGCGCGCTGGACATCGGCCTGAGCAATTGCGCCAACGGGCCCGCCTGGTTGTGGGAACCGCTGGTCTGGTATGGCAATGGTCCGGTCATGCCGGGACTGGGGCCTGCCATACGGCGTCATGCCAGCGAGTTCGATTTGGTCCACATCAGCCAGCTCCACTATGCCCATGCCTGGCCCGCATTTCGGGCCGCCCGGGCAGCGGGCCTGCCGATCGTGATTACGCCCCATTTGCATGCCGAGCAGCGCGAAACGTATGATGTGGGCTACATGCGCACCATGCTGCGCACAGGCGATGCCGTGCTCGCCGTAACGCCGGCTGAGCGAGCGTTCATGATCCAGGCCGGGCTCGCTTCACGCATTGCAGTGGGCGGCAACAGCCTGGCGCTGCAAGACTTTCCGGCGCTCGATCCTTTGGCGGCGCGCCAACGCTTCGGCCTGCCTGATGACGCGTTTGTCGTGCTCTTTTTGGGGCGCAAGGTCGGCTACAAGGGATTAGATCGCACGGTGGCCGCGTTTGAGACCTTGCGGCAGACGCACGAAAACGCGTATCTTTTGGCCGTGGGCGGCGAGACTGACGAGTCGCGCCGCCTCTGGGCCGAGGTGGGCGATTTGCCTGGATTGATCGTGCGCGACGAGGTCGACGACGAGGAACGGCTGGCCGCGCTGGCCGCCTGCGACGTGCTGGCCGTGCCTTCTACGGGCGAAGCGTTTGGCATCGTCTATCTGGAGGCGTGGGCCTATGCCAAGCCGGTGATTGGGGCGAATATCCAATCCGTCAGTTCGCTGGTAGAAGATGGACGCGACGGCTTTTTGGTCGATGCCCAGGACAGCGCAGCGTTGGCACAACATCTGTCCTACTTGGCTGCCAATCCAGCCCTGGCGCGCGAGATGGGCGCCCGCGGCCGCCAAAAACTGTTGGCCCGCTACACCAATACGCGCATGGGTGACATCGTGGAAGCCTTGTACCAGCGCGTTTTGCGCCACGCCGGCACATGATTGCCGGTGATGTAGAGACGCTGCAATGTAACGCCTCTACACCGCAATGTAATTGCCACAGATATCGAGAGTATCATGCGCGTTAGCATCATCAACCTCAACCTGGTCGGACACGACGCCATCGGCCAGAACATCCTGGAACAGGTGCGCTTCTTCCGCCGCAATGGCGACGACGTGCGCATCTTTACCGAGCATCCGCCCCAGGGCGTCGCTACTGACATTGCTGACTTGACGCGCGTCGTCACCCTGGCTGATCTGCTCGCGGGTCGCGACGCTCATTTCAGCGCTACCGATCTCTACATCTACCATTATCCCGGTCGCTATACGCTGCTCGACAGCATGCGCACCCTGGCGCGCGGCGTGGTCATTCTCTACTTCCACAACGTGACGCCGCCCGAACTCTGGCACGCTGCCGGCGATGACGAAGTGGTCGAGCAGTTGCGCGTGAGCGTGGAGAGCATCCCCGCTCTGGCCGGCTTTGCCGACCTGATCGTCACCGACTCCAACTTTAACGCCGCCAATTTGATCGGCGATCACGGCGTGGACGCGGACCGCGTACGCGTGCTGCCGCTCTCCGTGCCGCTGACTGAATTTGCGCCAGGAGCGGCCGATCCGGCCCTGCTGGAACGCTATGGGCTGCGCGGTAAGCGCGTGCTCCTCTACGTGGGGCGCATGGCCGGCAACAAGCGTGTGGATCTCCTGGTGGACGCGCTCGCCACATTGCAGCAGCGCGTGCCCGATGCCGCGCTGCTGCTGGTGGGCGATACGGACGCCAATGCGTCCTTCCGTGAGGTGGTGGCCAATGCCAAGACCCGTGCCGAAGGGCTGGGCGTGGCGGATGATGTCCATTTTGCCGGGCGGGTCGAGGATCTGGCCGCCCACTATCGGCTGGCCGATCTCTACGTCAGCGCCAGCCTGCATGAGGGCTTTGGCGTGCCTGTGTTGGAGGCCATGGCATCCGGCGTGCCCGTGGTCGTGAGCAACGTTGCCGCCCATCCCGACGTGACGGGCGAGGCCGGGCTTTTGGCTATACCGGGCGATGCCGAGGATCTGGCGCACCAGGCTGCACGCGTGCTCATGGATGATGGCCTCTATGGAGATCTTGTGCAGCGCGGGCTGGCACGGGTCGTCGACTTTTCGCCCGAGCAGTACGCCCGTGGATGGGCCCAGATCGTCCATGAAGTCACCGAGTGGTTGCCCGCCGGACCCTATCCGGGACCGCTTGCGGAAGCGCAAAACGCGTCGCCGCGTCGTCGCCAGACTATTGATGTGGAGTTCATCGGCTCGCTGCTGGACGACGATTTGCATCAGCTCGAAGCCCGGGCTGCCACCATGCAGCACGACTACGTTGTCCACTCGCGCCTGCCCCTCTTTGGTCCGCTGCTGGCCTGGTTTCGGCGCAACATCACCTCTCATCTGCGCGAGCCCTATGTGGATCCGACCTTCGAGCGCCAGGAACTCTTTAACTGGCAGGTAGTCCAGACCATGCAGTTGCTCACTGCTCAGCTCACGCACGTGCAGGGCGATCCAGACGCGTTGGCGGCTGCGCAGGCGCGCATCGAAGAGTTAGAGCAGGAGCTTGCCGCGCTGCGCGCTGAGGTGGCTCGCTTGCACAACGGGAGTATGCCATCGTGAGCACGGCCCAGATCTTCACGCCGGCAGTCGGTGAGGGCGATGCGACCGGCGAGCACACGCTTCATCTGTGGCGTGCGCTCAGTCAGCGCTTCGACCGCGTCGATATCTTGTGCAATTTTGCACCAGGCGCGCTGCCGGACGACATCGCACCGTCGGTGCAGCAGGTGAGTGACTCCCTACGCGCCCAGGCCGACTTGAGCATCGTCCAGTACCCGCTCTGGTACCCGCTGGCTGAGCGTATCCGCGACACGGTCGGTCACAAGCTCTTCTGGTATCACGGCGTCACCCCGCCCGAGCTGTGGGGCAGCGAGCGGGATGTGGAGCTACTGCGCAACTCGCAGATCCGCACGGCATTGGCCTGGCACACCCATCTGGCCGCCGTGACCAGCCCCTACACCGGCCAAGAGCTGGTCGCGCTCAGTGGGCTACCGGTCGCCCGATTGCGTACGGTGCCCTTGGGGCTCGACCTTAGCCGCTTCGCCACGCCTGTGGACGAGGATGCGCTGACGGCGCTCCGTGAGCGTTGGGGCCTGGACGGACGCAATGTCGTGCTCTTCGTCGGCCGCATTGCCGGCAACAAACGTATCGATCTGCTCATCGATGCCATGGTCCGACTGCGCCAAAGCCATCCCGCCGCCTCTCTGCTTGTCGTGGGTGACGGTGCGTATAGCGAGGCGGCGCGTGGACTGCTGGGGCAATTAGAGCAGCAGGTCGAGGCGGCCGGCTTAACCGATCGCGTGATCTTCACGGGCCGGGTAGACGATCTTGCGCCATACTATCAGATGGCCGACCTCTTCGTCTTGCCGTCGGAGCACGAGGGCTTTGGCATCCCGCTGGCTGAGGCCATGAGCGCAGGCACGCCGGTCATCGCCGGCGCCAGCGGCGCAATGCCGTGGGTTGTGGGTGAGGGGGATGGCGCAGCTGGCTTGCTCTTCGCAGCGGGAGATGACGCAGAGTTGGCCAGTCAAATGGCGCGTATGCTTGATGACGATGATTTGCGCGCACGGTCGATCGCCAACGGCTACGCCCGGGCCACGTCCCTGGGTCTCGACGCGTTCAATGCCAACACGTTGGCCCTGGTTGACGAAGTCATGGCGATGGACGAAACTGACACGGCCTTCAACGCCGGCGTTGGCTGGAGCCTCTATCCCCAGGCTGATACGATGCTGCGCGACTACGCCGTGCGCTCTAACGCGCCCGTCGTTGGCCCGGCCATCGAGACGGTGCGCCGCCACCTCACCAGCCATCTCAAAGAACCCTACATTGATCCGGTCTTCGAGCGTCAGGTGCACTATAATCGCTTGCTCTCGACCGAAGTAGAGTATCTGCATGCCGAGCTGCGCCGCCTGGAGGAACGTTTGGCTGCGTTGGCGGCGCGGGGTCATGCCCAGGATGGCGGGCCGGGCGATGGGTGATGGCGTGGGCGCACGAATCGACATACTCATCGGTGATCTGCGGCTTGGCGACGCGGCCAGCCACCATGTCTTTGACCTGGCCAGGGCATTGCTGGCTGAAGGCTACGGCGTGCGCATCCTGGTCAATCATCGTCCCGGCCCTGTGCCCGACGACCTGGGCGGCATAATCAGTCAACCCTATCTGGCCGACTATACGCCGGACGCCGACCTAACCATTATCGAGTACCCCATTTGGTATCCTCTGGCTGACAAGATCACCGCGGCATCGGGTGCAACACTTTTTTGGTATCACGGCGTCACCGATCCCGCGCTCTGGCCCGGTCAGGACACCGATCTGCTGGTGACCTCCATCGCCCGCACCAATCTGGCCTGGCATGCTACACTGGCCGTGGTCACCAGTCCCTACACCGCAACTGAGTTGCAACGCCATGCCGATCTGCCGGCGTCGCGCATGCGCGTCGTGCCGTTGGGCGTCGACTTGGCCGCATTTGGGCAGCCCGACGCGGCGGCGGTTGCACGGCTGCGGCGCACGCTTGGCCTGACCGGCCGCAAGGTCATGCTTTACGTAGGGCGCTGTGTGGAACACAAGCGGATCGACTTGATGATTGAGACGTTGGCCGCGCTCGCTTCTGACCAGCCAGACCTGGCGCTGTTGATCGTGGGCGACACGGGTCGCACGGTGGAGATCCGCGAGCACGTGGCCGCGCTGCTTGCACAGGCTGAGACTTTGGGCGTCGCCGACCGCGTGCTCTTCACCGGCCGCGTGCCCAGCGTCGCGCCCTATTTTGCACTGGCAGAACTCTATCTCCAGGCAAGCCAGCACGAGGGCTTCGGCGTGCCGCTGGTGGAAGCCATGACTGCGGGCGTGCCGCTGGTTGCCAGCGCGAGCGGCGCCATGCCATGGCTGGTCGGTGAGGGTGACACAGCCGCTGGCTTGCTTTTTGCTCCGGGTGATGCCATTGACCTGACTGCAAAGGTGCGCCGCCTCCTCACCGAGCCTGGGCTGGCCTCGGCGCTGGCTAAGCAGGGCGCCCGGCGCGCAGCTGATTTTGGGCTGGCTGCGTTCAATGTCCGTGCGCTTGACGTCGTACGTACGGCACTGGCCTTCGACAGCGCTCGGGGTGATGACGAGCCGATCGTTACTGATCCGCTGTTTGATGCTGCTGATATTGCCTTCCGAGATTATCGTGTGCGTTCAGATATTCCGTTCGTCGGGCCGGCGATTGAGTGGATGCGGGTGAACAGCACGACCCACGTCAAAGAGGCTTATTTCGACCGTACGTTGGAGCAACAGGTCAACTACAATCGTCGTCTTGCCCAAGAAGTCGTGCGCTTGCGGGCACGGGTGCGTGACCTGGCTGCACAAGTCGCTGAAGCAGAAGCGGCCGCAGCGCAAGAGGCACAGTAGACCTGATGCGCATCCTGCACATTGTCCAACGCTATTGGCCGGCTGAAGGCGGCGCCGAACGCCACATGGGTGAGCTATCGCGACGGCTGGTCGCCGACGGCCACGACGTCACCGTCCTCACGACCGACGCGCTCGATATCGAGCTCTTCTGGAACGCCGGCAAGCGTCGAGTCGACGTTGTGCATGAGTTTCACGACGGTGTGGAGATCATCCGCCTGCCCGTTCATCACCTGCCGGTGGCGCAGCTTGGCTATCCAGCCTGGCGGCGCTTGCTTTGGTCCGGCTCAAAGAGCGGCATCATGCCCACAGCAACGATCCAGCGGTTGGCCCGCTATACCCCCTACGTGCCGGACATGAGACGATGGCTGCGACTGACTGACGAGGAATTCGATCTCGTCGCCGCCATGACCATCTGCTTCGAGCCGCTCATGGCTGCCGGACAGGAGTTTGCCCGCGCACGCGACATCCCCTTTGTTGCCTATCCGCTTACGCACCTGGGCGCCGGCCCTGCGCCAGGCGATGACCCAGTGAGCACCTTTTACACCATGCGCCATCAGGTGGAACTGGTCACTGGCAGCGACGCAGCGATCCTGCAGACGCCGACTGAGGCGCGTTTCTACGTTGACCGGGACTTGCCTGCTACGCGTGCACACGTGGCCGGGCCGGGCGTCAATCCCGAAGAAGTGTTGGGCGGCGATGGTGACCGGTTCCGCCAGACGCAGGGGATCGATGGGCCGATTGTGGCCGCGATTGGGTCGATGTCCTTTGACAAAGGCACCGAAACGCTGGTGGAAGCCGTCGAGCAACTCTGGGCCCAGGGTGCTGGCGTGAGCCTAGTCTTGGCGGGCGCGGTGCTGGGGCCATTTGAACATTTTCTGGCTCAGCTTGCGCCGGAGACCCGGGATCGCATCTGCCTGCTGGGCGCGGTTGACGAAGCGACCAAGCGCGATCTGCTGGCCGCCAGCGATGTGTTGGCCATGGCGTCCCGCACTGATTCATTCGGCATCACTTATCTGGAAGCGTGGCTCTATGGGAAGCCGGTGATCGGCGCACGCGTCTGGGGCATCGACGACGTGATTGAGGACGGCGAGGACGGTCTGCTCGTCCCCTTTGGCGATGTTGCTGGACTAGCCGGGGCCATCGGGCGTCTGCTTGGCGATCTGGCCGAAGCAGCGGCCATGGGGCAGCGCGGCCAGGCCAAGGTCTATGCCAAGCATACGTGGGATCACAAATATGTTGTCACGCGCGACGTGTACGAGACGTTGACGCAGAGCGGGTAAACAAGCATGCGCATCTTACATCTAATTCATCAGTATCCGCCGGAATATGTGGGCGGGTCCGAATTACACACACAGGGCATTGCCAAAGCCCAAGCCGCACGCGGTCACGAGGTCGCGGTCTTCACGCGTGTGCCCAGCGACGGCGCGCAGATGCGCATTCGCCGGGATGGTCCAGTGCGCGTCTATGCGGCCACCCATGGCGCGCCCAGCCCCACGGGGCGCTTCCTTGCCACGTGGGGGGATGCCGAAATCGAAGCCCAGTTTGCCCAGGCGCTGGCGGAATTTGCGCCCGACGTGGTTCACATCCAACAGATGATGGGCCAGCCCAGGGCGCTCTTCGACCGCATCCGCGCCGCCGACATTCCGGTCTTCATCACGCTGCTTGATTTTTGGTGGGTCTGCGCCAATGCGCAGCTGTTGACCAATTACAGTCAGGAAATATGTGACGGCCCCGATCGCTGGATCAACTGTGCCCGCTGCGTGATTGCGCGTAGTGAGCGTAGCGCTGGCTGGGCCACGCTACCGGCTCTGCCGCCACTCCTCGGCTGGCGCAGCCGCATGTTGCGCGAGGTCATGGAATATGCCACGGCACTGCTGGCGCCCTGTCCATTTGTCCGGAGTTGGTACGTGGATCACGGCGCGCCCGCCGCACGCACGACGGTCGTCCCACTGGGGATTGACGAGCCGCCCTCTGCCCAAGGCGCACCTTTACCGCGCGCCGCTGGCGAACCGCTGCGCGTACTCTACGTGGGCGGATTAGCCTGGCAGAAGGGTCTTCACGTTCTTTTGAAGGCCGCGCAGGGCGTAACGGGACCGCTCGAAGTCCAGATTGCCGGAGATCTGGATCGGGAGAGTGAATACGGCGCACAGCTATTGGATCTGGCCGATGAACGGATTCACTTCCTTGGCCGATTGGATCGTTCTGCTGTCTGGTCGGCCATGCGCGAGGCCCATCTCATTGTTGTACCTTCGCTCTGGTATGAGACCTACTCGCTTCTGGCCCACGAAGCCTTCGCTGTGGGGCGCCCTGTCTTTGCCTCCAACCTGGGGGCGCTGGCTGATGCCGTAAACGACGAGGTGGACGGTCTGCTCCTGTCGCCGGGTGACGTAACGGCCTGGCGGAATGCACTTCAGCGCGCGGTTGACGAGGTCGAGCTGCTGCCGCGCCTGGGCGCGGCCACGCGCCGGCCGCCGACGATCGAGGAGGTGGCGATGCGCACGGTGGACCTATATGAGGAGGCTGAGGCTAAGGTAGTGACCAAGACCAAAACTGAAGGGTCGGCAAGACATAGTTCTTCCTTCTGAATGCTGTACCCTGTTGGCGCGTTCTACCTTGTGCGGCTCAATCCATATCGCGATAGCGCTGCGCGGCTGCCGCGGCTGCCGCTACCGTCTCTGTATCAGCGGGACGCGCGCCTTGAGACCAATCTGCGGGATCGGCGGCGTACATTGTACCGTAGGCCGCCGTGTCACGCTGGGTGCGCCAGCCTTCGGCGAGCGGGCCAAGATCAACCGTGTCATAGCCAATCGCGTCGAGCAGCGCCATAACCGTCACCTTGGCCTCGGCGTCATCACCGGCAATGGCGAGCGCGCTGCGTTGGGGATCGCCGGCCGGACGCGCCAGCACGGCAAGATGCTCGAAGTAGATGTTGTTGAACACCTTGACGACCTTTGAGTCCGGCAGGTGGGCCTGGAGCAGTTCGGACGTGGTTGTAGACTCGTCGTCCAGCGCAGCGATTTGGCCGTCCCGCTTGGGGTAGTAATTCATCGTGTCCATGATGACCTTGCCGCGCAGCGCTGCGACGGAAACGTCGCGATAGTGCTTGAGCGGAATGGTGACAACGACCACATCGCTGGCTGCTGCGGCCCCTTCCGCAGTCGCTGCTTGAGACTGCGAACCCAGATCGTCGATTAGTTTGGTGAGCGTCTCCGGTCCTCGGCTGTTGCTCATGACGACATTGTGTCCCGCATTGATGGCAAGACGCGCGACTGTGCTGCCGATGTTGCCGCTGCCAATAAAGCCCCAGGTGGGTACGCTGGTGGATGACATGTTTTTTCTCCCTTACGTTTCTTCAAATTACGATTTCGAATTACACTGGGTTCACGCGGTACGCATCAGTCTAACATTTAGTCATCCGCATAGCGAAGGATCCATTATGCCCGCCCTCATTGCGGGACTCACGCTGGGCTTTAGCGCCGGCATCAGTCCTGGCCCGCTCATGACGCTGGTGATGACAACGACGCTGGCGCGCGGGTTGGCGGCCGGGTTGCGCGTGGCCGTCGCGCCGTTGATCACCGATGCACCTATCATCCTGACCACGATGCTGATCTTTAGCGCACTGCCCGCCTGGGCCGAAATCGCTTTGGCCGCGGCGGGTGGACTGTTCGTGATTTATCTCGGACTGGAGACGGTTCTCGGTGCACGTCATGCCCGCCTGGCGTCGCAAGCAGCAACGGAGAGCCAGACGCAAGACCTTTGGCGCGGGGCTATGGTCAACGTGCTGAGTCCCCACCCCTGGCTCTTCTGGCTGAGCGTCGGCAGTCCATTGCTTACCGCCTCGTGGAGAACCAGCCCATGGCACGCCGCGGCCTTCCTCTTCGGCTTCTATCTGCTGCTGATCGGCGGCAAAGTCGGACTGGCCATTGCCGTAGCCGGCGGACGGCGCTATCTGACGGATAGTTGGTATCGGCGCCTGATGACGGCCAGCGGCTTGCTGCTGCTGGCGCTGGGTTTGTTGTTGCTCTGGCAGGCTGGACAGCTGCTACGCTGAAGAGAGGACCGCTTGATGACGCACCTTCACCTGAATGAGGTAACCGCGTACGCGACCAGCCCGCGCTACAAGATTTTGGTCGGTGCGGGCGCGCTGCTGGCACTTTTGCTGGGCTGGGAGCTGTGGCGCGCAGGCTCGCTGCAAACTGGCGGTGATTACGCATGGGGCTATCTCTTCTTTTTCCTCGTGACGCTGGCCGTGACCCTCTGGTACGCTTGGGAGATGCTGAGCATCGTCACGCTTTCGCCCAGGGCGCTCAGCGTAACAAAGCGCCCTGGGCGCACCCGGTCGGTAGAGTTTCGCCAGATGGTCAGCGTAAGCGAAAGTGGCCGGTTGGGCGGACGGTCGATCACGATCGTCTTTCATCCGCTCCAAGCCAACGGCCTGGTCGATCTTGACGGCGCCGATAGTCTCATCGTACCCGAAGTCGATGACCATGACGGTCTTCTGGCAGCGCTGGAAGCGCGCGTGCCCGCATGAGGCCGATCAAGCCCGAGATTACCGTGCGCCCGTTGGACGAGGGCGATGCTGCATCGGTACGCGATGTGCTGAACGACAATTTGGTTGCCATTCCCTACAGCGCGCCCTTCACGCTGGACATGGTCGTTGAGCAGGTGCTGGGAGAGGAGCCGGCCACGGTATATCCGGTGCGATGGCGGCAGAACCGCTGCTGGGGCGCCTGGCGGGCCGGGCAGCTGGTCGGCTTCATCGACATTGCCACCGGCCAGGATTCCGACAGCACCCAACTGGCCGACTATGAACCAATCGGCCTGCTGCGGTTCTTGGCGCTGCCCAATGATCCAGCCTTGGTGACTGAAGTAGCTGAGAAGTTGCTGCGTGCGGCTCATCAGAGTTGGCGGAGTGCTGGCATTGGCCACGTGCGCGCGTTTCACATTAGTACCGGCTATCCGTCTTTTCAGGCCGGCGCCGGCCTCCTGCCGAGTGAGCTGGCGGAGCAGTTTCGGTTGCTCACCAGCCATGGATATCACCTGACAACCCGTTATTACGCCTTCTACAGATCCCTGGCCGATTTGGTTGAAGAGGAGATGCCCATGGCCGACGTCAGCCTGGTCCACCGCGGGGATGACGGCGACCGGCGTTACGAAGTTTATCGTCGCCGTGCCGAGCGTATTGGCGAAGCGCGGCTCGTGCGCGCCGCACTGGACAGCGCATCGCCGCCCCAAAAAGTAGCCTATTTGACCAACATTTGGGTGGCGCCAGATTGGCGCCATCACAATGTGGGGCGTTGGCTGCTGAGGCGTATGATCAACGATGCGACGCTTCAGGGCTATGCAGAGATGCTGGCTCACGTGCCGCTCAGTCGCCCCATTGCCATCACGCTATTGGGTCAGCAGGGCTTTGTTGAGTTGAACTATCGGGGCTATGTATTGGAGAGGTCGTTCGATGAATGAGGCGCGGAAGGGGACACACTTTTGATCTCCGGCGCCGGCGCTGCCTGCTGTGCTAGTCTCAGCTCGCGGCGCAGCGTGGCCGCATTTTCGGCCGAAATGGGCGTTCGGATGATTTGGCTGACGGCTTTCTGTTCATCCGGCTGGAACTGATCATTGCCAATGCTGAGGGTTTCAAGACTGGCCAGCATATCTGCTGACGCTCGTTCGTTGACGATCAGCACAAGCGCCGATGCCGCCGTGGCGAGGTGGGATTGCAGATGCGCGGCAGTCTCTCTCTTCATGGTGCCCCGGCCGCGCAGGACCGCTCCCATGATCATGCTCCCGGCGGTCACGACCCAAGCTGCCGTGAAATAGATCCCCGCAAAGGCTGATGCTGCTAGCGCCCTGGGCACAGACAAAAGTACTGAAGAGTTGCGACGTACAGCCTGGAACTGGAGCGCGCTGACTCCATCTTGTTGAATTGTGAGCGCGTCCGATATCTGTAGAAGCTCACCCTCGGACAGGTTTCTAAGTGCAGACTTCGCCTGCTCCGCTTCCTCTTCCTTCTCGAACGTAATAATGAGCAGTTCTGGCATCAGCACTTCCTATCTATCTGAATTTTCGCTTGATTTGCGAATTGAATCGAAAAGAGTTGACGACGCCACGCTGGACTTCGTGATGTCTCAAGTTTGAAATGACAGATTGTCCAGCTTGCACGCGGCGTGCGAACGATCCGGCACGTGGGCGTGCAAGCTCATTAATTTACGCTTGACAAAACACTAGGCCGAACGCCCCAACATGTAGGTTTCAACATCGCGCCAGAGGGATTGATAGGCCAGAGCGGCTGGTGACTTGGGGGCAAAAACCAGCGTTGGCTCACGATACAGGCCCATCTGCTCAACGGCCGATGAATACGGGATCATCGTAGGCAGCACGAGGTCGTAGCTGGCTCGAACCTCTTCCACAGTTTCCCGGTGTAGCTTCTTGCGTCGGTCCACCATGGAAAAAAAGAGATACAATCGTTGGGGGTCTTCGTCTGTCTTGGCCAGAAAGGCGCGCAACTGGTCGTATGTGCGCAGCGAGAGCGTCGTTGGCACGAGCGGCGTCAATAGATAATCGCTGGCTTGAAAGATGTTTTCTGCCAGCAGATTGATGGTGGGGGGACAGTCAAGCAGCAGCAGGTCGTATTCCTCCTGCAGAGGGGATAGGGTCTCGCGCAGCAGTGACTGACTTCGTTCGTGTTTGCTGAACTGGATATCGAGTCGGCGGTGGGTAAAATCTGCCGGCAAGAGGTCGAGATTGCGGTAATCGCTGCCTTTGATGCTGGCATCGAGCGCGGCGTTGCTCTTTTCCAGACCGCGGGCCTTCTTTTTCAGCGTGGGTTTCACGCGGAAATAAAAAGTGCTAGACGCCTGAGGATCCAGATCGCAGACGAGGGTGCTAAGCCCGGCCTGGGCGGCCAGATAGGCAAGATTCACTGTTGCGGCAGTTTTGCCCACGCCGCCTTTGTTGCTATAGAGCGCAATCGTGGTCATGCGGCAGCTCTCATTGCGTATCGCCATTGAGCAGGCTGGCGAAGGTGCGCTGATTGGCCGGTGAGGCGAATTTGCTAAAGATGTCGGCAAACTCCTCGCGGACGCTGACTTGTTCGGCGCCTAGTCTTTCAACCAGACTACCGATTGCGACCAGGGTTCCGCGCATGCGTGGATCCTCCAGAGGCAGCTCCTCGGCTACTTGTAAAAGATAGGCTTGCTGCACGGAAAGATCATTAAACGTCCCCAGATTTTCCTGCAAGCGCTTCATTTGCTTGATCAGCGCCTTGCTCTCCTTCTGAGGCAGCACCGCGGCGAAGAATTCAAGTAGATAACGCAGCTTCTTGGTGTCAATGCGCAATGCATGCAGGAGCTTGTCGTCGCTTTCCTCCAAAATGCGATTGCCCTCGCTGAGGAGCTTGCGATAGCGTTTAAGCAAGCGCGCGCGCGCCAGTTCGCTGATCTGCCGCTTTGCGTTGGTTGCCGTTGGGCTTTCAGGGACCGCTTCCATGAGGAATGCCGACCAGTCCTGCATGAGCTGCTGGTACTCTTCGCTTTGCAGCCCGACGGTTACAGCCGCCAACGCACCCGTACGCTTTGCAGCCAGGTACTCGAAAAGCGGCTCAATATCGCTACGCAAATGTTTGGGGAGCATTTTGCGGTAACGCTTGCGTTCGAGGAGATAGACGTCCAGGTCGCGCAACTCGTTGGTGAGGTCCCCGAGTCCGGCAAATGCCTGCCCGTAGGCCTTGGTGGTCTCTTTGGGAAAGACGTGCTTAATCTGGCTCAAGGCTGAGCGCGTGCGGCGGATGGATGTGCGGTAGTCGTGGAGGAACTCGGTGTCAAGATCGGCAAGTATGCCCGCCTCATTGGCGCGCATGACGTCATGGAGGGGTCGCAGGATCGCCTTGGTCGCCTCGTCGGAGCGCATTTCTGACGCGATGGGATAGGATGGCTTGGCCGAGTAGGCGCCCGGCGTCTGGCCGGTTTCGTCCAGGATCCAGGCAAAGTCCATCGGCACCGGATGTTCGACGAACCCCTGATGGATCAGCGCTTTGGTGAGCGCCTGCTGCTCGTCCGTATAGCCGCGTATGGGGTAGACCATGGCATCAAGCATGGTGACCGGGGGGCCGGATGGCAACTCCAGAGAAAGCTCGCGCAATGCGAATTCGACGACGGTCTTTTCGTCGTCGTTGAGGATGCGATAGCGCCGCATCACCGAGCGCGTGCAGGCCACGCGCAGCAGGGCGCGAATGCTGGTTAGCGCCGAGACCCGGTCGCGGAGAGGGCCGCGCGGCAATTCCTGAGCAAGCCCCAGGCTCGCCTGGCCGATTGCCCCACTCTCTTCCGACCCTAACTCGCTGCTGACTAATGTTTCGCCGGTTTCTGCATTGCGCAGCAATATGCCGGCCTGATTGACGAGTAGTACCAGACCGTTCTTGTAGAGGCGCCAGTCGAACGTATCGTAGTAACAGCGACTTTCGCTCGTGAAGCCGGTCTCGACGGCATGGTGCTTCCCGGAACCAAAGAGCTTGCGGCTGGCACGCCTATCACCGAACAGCTCTTCCAGCCGCTCATCGCCCTGCATCAGCAGAGCAATAAGCCGGTCGCGTTGATCGTCCGGCCAGCGATAGTGGATGCGATTATCGGCTTTGCGGGTTGCCATGGCGGTTTATACTGTCCGTGACGTGGAATCGTGTGATCACGATCTTAAATGGTAGATGCTTAGGAGCATTATACTGGTTCTTGCCCAAATCGTCCACGATTACGGGAAGCGGTCTATTCACCCCCAAGCCAGCGACAACTGGGAGGGGACGGGGGAAGAGGCGAGGCCCCTCCTGCCCCCCTGGTAGGACACGGTGGATACGATCAGACTATTTCGAATAGGTCTGACGGATTTCGTTCTCAAGCCTATCGATGCGTTTTTGTAGTGTAGAGATAGATTGCTGGCGCTTCTGGTCTTCCTCATCTACCAAATGACGCATTTCTTCGACCAGGTGCAGCACATTTTCTGCCCTGTCCGCTTTATCTTTGCTGTGGGGTCTCGCTGCTCGCGGTTTGCGAAATGAATCCGTTAAGTAGCCAGTGATGCTGGTGAAGAGTCCAACGCCTACGGCAATTAGCAGGACACCCGTTGCGCGACCCGCATTGGTGATGGGGAATTGATCACCATAGCCTACGGTCGAAACTGTGACAATCCCCCACCATAGGGCATCACTAGCCGATTGAATATTCGCGCTGGGGTCGGACGTCTCAAATTGAAGAACCAGCAGTACAGAGACTTCATAGACGATGATCGCCATCAAGACGACTGAAAGTAGCGTGCTTTGTGCTCGTCGCGTCAAGACGACGTGGTGTGCTTCTGCCCATTTGCCGCCACGCATTGATCGTATCTGCAAAGTCGTGAAAATAATGCGAAAGATGCCCGCAAACGGGATCGGCAGACTCCCGATGAAGATCATCCAACCTCGTCCTCGCGTTAAGAACCGCAGGCGGTGTGGCTGTTTGCGCACGGTATTTAGCGCGTCCATGAAGAGGAAAAGACTCAAGCAGAGATTGATAAACCGTATGACTGCTTGTTCCTCGCCATCGACAAAGAACAGCAGGGTGCTATTGATGATCGTCAGAATGACGATGCCAAGTACAAAGATGACGTAGTTTGTGTCAATGACCCACAAATCATCGCTTGAAGTCGTAGGATCTTGATTTTTCACGGCTCGCTCACTTTCGAGGTGGTGCTTCTACTCCTACTCTAGCTGCGTCTTCTTGTTTTGAGAAATGATTGTAGTGCCTCTGGCGTCATCCCTACGCCAATGTTATGCTATTTCTGCCCGACGTAGAAGTCATCACCGGGCGTTGTTGCTCTTTGCCCGCGTTCCCGCCCTCGGTTTCCGTCAAGATTCAAGAGAAGCACATCCAACAGGAGGAAACGGTTGCACCGGTATGTCATCAATATTCGCTTTTGATTCTCCCTTGCTGATCATTGCAGTACGGATCGGCGCGGCTTTGTTGACGCTCCTTGTTGGCCGCTGGCTGGCAAGACGTGCCCGACGGTGGACGGCGCGTCTTGTTGAGCGCACGGATATGAGCCACTACCTTGAGGAGCTGGCCATACGCGCGACCTACTACGGAATTCTGGTGCTCTCGGCCTTAACGGCATTGGCTTTTCTCGGCGTACCGGTCTCGGCGATTGTGGCCGTCCTCGGTGTGATCGTGATCATCTTGGGCATCGCGCTCCAGGAGTCGATCAGCAACTTCGCTGCCACTGTGATCTTTTTTATCTTTCAGCCCTTTGGCGTTGGTGATTATATCGAAACCAGTGGCGTAGCAGGGACGGTGGAAGAGATTCAGTTATTCAACACGGTGATTGGCAAGGCAGACGGGAAGAAAGCCGTCTTACCCAATGGCAGAATCCAGGAGCAGGGGCTTGTCAACTACTCGCAGAATCCGGTCCTGCGCGTTGCATGCACCGTGGGTGTCGGTTACCAGGAAGATCTGGACAATGCCCGGCAGATCGCCCAGAAGATTCTCGCATCAGATGCCCGAATCCTTGACGATCCGCCGCCCCAGGTGTTGATTCAGGAACTGGGCGACAGTGCTATCCAAATGGACGTGCGTGGCTTTGTGAAGAACGAAGACTATTGGGTAGTCAATGGGGCCCTGCCGGAGTTGATCAAGACCGGCTTTGACAAGGCCGGCATCGCGATCCCCTATCCCCAGTTGGACATCCATTTGGATCCGCCAGCTAAATCGTAATCCCCGCATAGAATCAAAAAGGGGGGACCGGAAACCCGATCCCCCTTTACTATCAGCGCTTGCCGTGGCGTCGAACAAGAGTCGACTTTCTCCTTCACCCACCCGACCCACACGATGAATACTTTAGTGATATGGCTGCCCCATCGCTGTCGGTCGCCTTGGCTTGCCGTCTACTCATTGCTACCCGCCAAAGAGCGTCAGCGTCTGCTGAAAGATGTTCAGCCAGCCGCCAGGGAAAAGACCAACGAGCACCGTACCGGCCGCAGCAATTGCGATACCCAGGTAGAGAGTCCACGAGCCGTTGAGTTCAGTGGCTGTCTCGGCAACCGGATCGGAAAAGTACATGTTGGCGATGACGCGCAGATAATAGAATGCGCCGACAGCCGTCATGGCCACGGCAATAATCGCTAGCCATGCCATGTCACCCCGAATTGCTGACGCAAAGACCATCAGCTTGGCGTAGTAACCCGCCAGCGGCGGCATGCCGCTGAGCCCAAACATAAAGAGGGCCATAACGAAGGCCAATCGTGGTTGCGTCTTGCCCAGACCGACGGCCCGGTTCTGCAGGGCATCTTCAGCGCCCATGTTCTCGAGCGCAATGACTACGGCAAACGCACCGATGTTCATAAATGCGTAGGTGAAGAGATAAAAGAGCGCTGCATCCGCGCCTTGGGCCGTGCCGCCCGCCAACGCGGTCAATACATAACCGGCGTGGGCGATGCTGGAGTAGGCCAGCATGCGCTTGAGGCTGCGCTGCTGCAAGGCGGCAAAGTTTCCGATCACCATGGTCAACACCGCAAGACCCGCCAGCACCCAACTCCAGGTCGACTGTTCGGCCGGCAACGCTACCAGCATGACGCGAAAGAAGGCGGCGAAGGCTGCGGCCTTGGTGCCGACGCTCATGAAGGCCGTGACCGGGGTCGGTGCGCCCTGATAGACGTCAGGCGTCCACGAGTGGAAAGGCACCAAGCTTACCTTGAAGCCAAAGCCAGCGACGAGGAGGGCAATGCCGGCGTAGAGAATGATGAGATCGGCGCCGCCGGCGCCAACAACCGCTGCAATTTCGTAGTATTGAGTTGTACCGGTTGCAGCGTAGATCAACGCGCCGCCGTAGGCAAAGAAGGAACTGGCAAACGCACCGAGCAGGAAGTACTTCATCGCTGCTTCGGTGCTGCGCGGATTCGTGCGGTTGAGTCCGGATAGAATGTAGAGCGCCAGCGAGAAGATCTCCAGCGCCAGGAAGAGCACGATGATGTCCAGGGCCGCGCCCATCATCATCATGCCCGCGGCGGCCAGGAGCGTGAGCGCATAGTACTCGCCAATCTGCCGATTCACCTGCGGGATGTAGTTGACGCTAAGCAGGATGCCCAGGCCGGTGGCCAACAGAATGATGTAGTTGAGGCCGATGGCAAACTTATCCAGTATCGCGGCATCCTGGAAGAGCGCAATGACTTCACCAGAGACAGACCAATTGGCAAACGCTGCGGCAACGACGCCAGCCAGGGCAATCCACGGCGTCCATTGACGCAGGGCGGGACGTTCGTCAGTCGCGAACGCATCGGCCAACATCACCAGGATGGTGAAGCCGATCAGCACCAGCTCTGGTAGGACGACCGTAATGTCCAGGGTTGAGAGATCAAGCGTGGGTTGCATGGTCTATTCCTGCGCCTCCATGCCATCAAGGGTCAGTGCGCCGATCTGATGCTCGTCCACCTGGAGCACCACGGCGGATTGGGATTGCTCCATCCCCTCCACCAACGCTGCGACTGAAGGGTTAATCTTGTCCAAGAATAAGTTGGGGAAAAGGCCGATCACAAAGAAGAGCAGGACCAGCGGTAGTATCATGGCGATTTCGTTCCAGCGCAGATCGGGCAAGTTCTCGGCGCTGTTGGCCTCATTGGTGATCGGTCCCTGTGCCATGCGGCGGAAAGCGGTGAGCAAATACCACGCGGCCAGGATGACGCCCAGTGCCGCCAGCACTGTGAAAATGGGCTGCCGCAGCCACATGCCCAACAGAATCGTGAATTCGCCTACGAAGCCGTTGAGGCCGGGGAGCCCGGCGCTGCTCATGGCCACGACCAGGAAGAAGCCGCAGAAGATGGGAACGCTCTTCCAAAGACCGCCATAGTCGGAGAGCATGCGGGTGTGACGACGCTCGTAGAGCAGACCGACCATGAGGAAGAGCGCGCCCGTGCTCAGCCCATGGTTCACCATCTGCAAGACTGCACCGCTAATGCCCTGCTCGTTGATGGCAAAGACGCCCAGCATGACGAAGCCCAGATGGGCCACCGAACTATAGGCCACCAGCGATTTGATATCTTCTTGCACCAGCGCCACCAGCGCGCCGTAGAGGATGCCAATGATGGCCAGCACCGCAATGATGGGCCCCAAGGTCGTGGCGGCATCGGGAAAGATCGGCAGCGCCATCCGCACGTAGCCATAGGTGCCCAGCTTTAGCAAGACGCCGGCCAGGATGATGGAGCCGGCCGTCGGCGCCTGAACGTGGGCATCTGGCAGCCAGGTGTGGAAGGGGAAGATCGGCACCTTCACCGCAAAGGCGATGGCAAAGAGAATGAAGATCCACGTTTGAGCGGCCGGGTCGATGCCGATGCGGGCCGCTTCCAGCATGTCAAATGTGCCCGTCTGTACGTAGACCGCCAGGATGGCGACCAGCATAAAGGCTGAGCCGGCAAAGGTGTAAATGAAAAATTTCTGGGCCGCGTAGCGACGGTTCTGACCGCCCCAATGGCCAATCAGGAAGTACATGGGGATGAGCGTGAATTCAAAGAAGGCGAAGAAGAGGACCATATCCAGCGACACAAAGCAGCCGATCATGGCCGCTTCCAGCGCCAGCATCAGGGCCAGGTAGCCGCCGAGATCCTTTTCTACATACAGATTGCTAAAGTAAATCGCAATCGGCATCAAGAGGGTTGTCAGCAAGACCAGAAAGAGGCTGATGCCATCGACGCCAACATGATAGGCCAGATTCAATTCGGGGATGCGCATGTACAATTGCTCAAACTGCATGCCGGCAAAGCCATTTTGCCAGCCGACCCAGAGCAACAGGCTGAGCACAAAAGTAACCAAGCTGAAACCAAGGGCAATCCACTTCTTCAGCCCCGTTCCCGGCACGAAATAGACGACCAGCGCACCCAAGACCGGGATGCTGATCAACACGCTGAGAAGATTGGGGATAGCGAGAGACATAGCTGTCTATCCTTACTGTGCTTGTCAATCGTCAGCGCAGATGCCGACGATCGGGCAGAGGCAATGAATTCGTTAGGCGATAAAGACAAAAAAGGCGAGCACGGCCACGACGCCCAGGAAAATGCCCAGGGCATACATGGGAATCATGCCAGTCTGGAAGTAGCGCAGGCGATCGCTGAAGGCTATGCTGGTTGTGCCCACGCCATTGACCACGCGGTCGATGCCCTTGCGGTCAAACCCGGCAAACCAGTTGCTCAGGCTCCACAGCGGCTGGACGATCACCTTGTTATAAAACTCATCTACGTAATAAGCGTTCTCGAGCCAGGGCGTCAGCCAGTCGAAGTTGGCTGCCAGCCGCTCGACCCACCCTTCCTTCGTCATATAGCGAGAGTAGGCCATGGCAAAGCCGAGCAGCGCAATGATAACGCTGAGCGTGATCGCCAACAGTTCAAGCGTCAATGGCGGCACTTCGTGGTAGCCGATCACAGGCTCCAGCCAGTACTCTAGCGTGAGCACAAAGGGCAGATTGATCACTCCGCCAACAATAGAGAGTACAGCCAGAATCCACAACGGAATCGTCATTAATGGCGGGCTTTCGTGGGCATGGTCATAGATCTCCTGATCTTTCGGCTCGCCATAAAAGGTGAGAAAAACCATGCGAAAGCTGTAGAACGCCGTCAGCAGCGCAGCTAGCAACTCTACCACGTACAGGGTCGGGCTTTTGGCCAGCGTGCCCAGCATGATGGCGTCTTTTGAGAAGAAGCCGGACATGAGGGGCAGGCCGGCCAGCGCCGCCGCGCCGATCACAAATGTCTTGTGGGTGGTGGGCATCTTGTGACGCAGACCGCCCAGGCGGTTCATGTCGAGAACATCGTGGGTGGCGTGCATGACGCTGCCGGCGCCCAGGAAGAGCAGGGCTTTGAAGAAGGCATGCGTCGTCAAATGGAACATCGCACCGCCATAGGCGCCTACGCCGGCTGCCAAGACCATGAAGCCAAGCTGCGAGATGGTGGAGTAGGCCAAGGTCTTCTTGAGGTCGGTCTGGACCAGGGCGATGGTGGCGGCAAAGAAGGCCGTCAGCCCGCCGATCCAGGCAGCGATTGTTGCAGCCGGCACGGCGATATGCCAAAGCTCGCCTGTGCGTACCATCAGGAAGACGCCGGCTGTCACCATGGTGGCGGCATGAATCAGCGCCGAAACCGGCGTCGGGCCGGCCATGGCGTCGGGCAGCCAGACGAAGAGCGGAATCTGTGCGCTCTTGCCGGCCACGCCCAACAATAGGAGCAGACAGATGACTGTGGCCGTGCCGACGGCCAGCCCGCCATGGTGAAGCGCGGCATTGATGTCAACAAAGGTGAGCGTGCCCAAGTTGGCCCAGATCATGATCATGGCCAGGATGACGCCGACGTCACCGATGCGGTTGACCAGAAAGGCTTTCTTGCCGGCATCTGCATACCAGCCGTAGAGGTCGTCGCGGCGATCAAACCAGAAGCCGATCAGCAGGAAAGAAGCGAGACCCACACCCTCCCAGCCGACGAACATGCCCAGGAAGTTGTCGCTCAGAACCAGCAGCAGCATGGCAAAGATGAAGAAGTTGAGGTAGATGAAGAAACGCCGATAGCGTTCGTCATGCTCCATGTAGCTCATCGAATAGAGATGGATGAGCGCGCCCACACCGGTAACGATTAGAATCATTGTGACGCTGAGCGGCGTGATCAGCAGCGCGGCATCGACTTCAAACGCGCCAATGTTGATCCAATCCCAAAGCCAAACCGTGACGATGCGTTCGTCTGGCGGCAGTTGGTAGAGGCCCACGAAGAGCCCGACGCCGACCAGGAAGGCCAATCCTACGACCCCGGTGGCGATGCCGCCAATGATTGTGCGCGAGAAGTATTGGCCGAATAAGAGATTGATCAACAAACCTGCTGCGGGCAGTGCTAATAAGATCCAGGAATACTCAAACATGAGAACGTCCTCTGTGTGTGCGTACGGCGCGCCGGCGGCCGTAGGCTTACCACTTCAGCAGGTTGACTTTGCTGATATCGGTCGTATCGGTAAGACGGCTATGGGAGATAATGATTGCGAGACCCACGGCCACTTCAGCGGCGGCAACTGCCACGATCATAAAGACAAAAATATGGCCGTTGAGGTTGCCCCATTGGCGGCTGGCAGCAATGAGCGTCAGATTGACGCTGTTGAGCATGAGCTCGACGCACATGAGAATTACCAACACGTTGCGCCGGGACAACACACCAATTGCGCCGATGACGAAGATAAGCGCACTGAGAATCAGATAATAGGCAGTTGGAATCACGAGTCTCTTCCTCCGCAAAGAGTGGTGAGGGCTAGTCGGCGGCGACCGACTGTTTGTCGCCAGGCAAGCTTTGCTCGACAGGCGCGGCGGGCGGCGGATTCGTTACATCGGAACGCAGAATGGTGCTGTTGAGGGGCAAAGGATCACGCCCCTGACGGGCCAACAGGAGCGCGCCGATCAGTGCAACGAGCAGCAGAATGGCGGTCATTTCAATGGGCAGGATGTATTCGGTGAAGAGCACAATGCCGACCGCATAGGGCGCACCGCCATCGATCATGCCCACGTTGGGCTCGCTGGGCGCACCGGCGGTAAAGGCGTAAAGCAGCGTGGCCAGCATGAACGCACCAAAACCCAGGGCCGCGATCGATGTCCATGATGAGCCCATACGCGGATCATCCACCTCTTCCGATCCGATCAGCATAATAACGAAGAGGATGAGAATGACGATGCCGCCGGCATAGATGATGACCTGGATGGCGGCCAGAAACTGCGCCTCCAGCGTGATATACAGAACGGCCAGCGTGAGGAAGTGGGTCAACAAGAAGAGCGCACTGTGAATCGGCTCGCGACTTGCCACCACCGCCACGGCGGCCGCAATACTCACAGCGCCGGTCAAAATAAAGAAGATCATGGGCCACGACATAAGTTCAATCCTCGTGTAAGCGTATTCCGGGTTGACTGCCCTACGGCGCTCTTCTACCCTTTTGCGTCATGAGCAGAACAGCGCGACATCGGCAGCGCCGGGCGGCATAGCCGCCCATTGTTCAAGCAGATGGTGCCAAGTCAATCAGGTGGGCCGAATGATAACGTAGGGCTCATCCGGATTGAGCAATTCTTCTTTGGTCAGGATGAAGTCGCGTCGGTCATAGTTGGCCATGGCAAAATCATGCCCGAGCACAATGGCTTCTGTGGGGCAGGCCTCTTCGCAATCACCGCAGAAGACGCAGCGCAGCAGGTTGATCTCGTACGTCCTGGCATACCGTTCGCCCGGAGAGGTCGGATGTTCGGGATCATTCTCCGCGGCATCGACATAGATCGCGCCGGTCGGGCAGGCGGCTTCACAGAGCATGCAGCCAATACAGCGCTCCATGCCATTTTCATAGCGGCGCAGCTCGTGTTTGCCGCGGAAGCGCGGGTATATGGGCACCGGGTCTCGCGGATACTCCACGGTCACAGGCTCTTCTGTGAGCGTCTTGAGCGTGACGCCCATCGCCTTACCAATCTCGATTGCGTTCTTGAAAAAGTCGTTTAGAGCCATTGGGTTCCTCAGACAAAAAGGTGATGCGTGAAAGGTGATGCGTGAAAGGAGATGCGCAAACCGCACATACGGCTGCGCGCATCGTGTTTCAGGCATGCGCCATCACTTGAATAGAATCACCAAAATCGACGTAATAAACATATAGCCGATGCTGATGGGGAGCAGTGTCTTCCATGTAAAGCCCATCAGTTGGTCGTAGCGGGGGCGGCCAATGCTGGCCCGCACCCACACAAACAAGAAGAGTAGCAAGATAACTTTGCCGGCCAGTACGAAAGGACCAATCCAGGTAACGTCCTGGAGGATGCCAAAGGGGAGGCGCCAGCCGCCGAAGAAGAGCGTGGCCATGATCGCGCTGGTCGTGATCATATTGATGTATTCGGCCATCATGAAGAGGGAGAACTTGATCCCGCCATACTCGGTCTGATAGCCGGCGACGAGTTCATTTTCAGTCTCGGGCAGGTCAAACGGGCTGCGATTGGTTTCGGCCAGAATGCAGATAAAGAAGAGGGGGAACATGCCCCACAGCCAGATCCATTCCCACCATTCGCGGGTGCCGTCAAGCAGTTGAACCAGACTGAAGCTGCCGGCCAGCATCAGGATGCTGACCAAAAACATGCCCAGCGGCAATTCATAAGAGATCATCTGGGCTGAAGAGCGCAGCGCGCCCAGCAACGAATAGTTGTTATTGCTGCTCCAGCCGGCCAAAATCAGGCCGTAGCTTTCAACGCCGGCAATGGCCAGAATCCATAGAAAGCCAATGCTCACATCGGCGATGGCCGGTACCCCCTTGGCGACGGGGATTACCGCCCAGATGACCAGCGCAGGGATCAGCGCCAGAATCGGGCCCAGAACATAGATCGGCTTGTCAACATGGTCAGGGATGAACTCTTCCTTGAAGACGGCCTTGACGGCATCGGCAATTGGCTGCAACAGCCCCTTGGGACCGGCCCGGTTGGGGCCATAGCGGGCGTGAAAGCGTGCAAGCAGCTTACGCTCAAACCACGTCAAATAGGCGAACGAGGTGAGCAGCACGATGATTAGCGCCACCGAGCGGGCCAGTGGGATTGCTAGAAGATTGAACCAGTCCATGAGCAATGTCCTAATCGCTAATTGACGATTGGCAATTGACGATTGTCAATTAGTTGCAGGTCGTGATGCGCACGTACTCAACGTCGCGTCCGTTTTGTAACGCACCCACCGGCGCGCCTGGAAGACTCTCGGGAATCCACGCCGTGCCGGGCTGTACGCGCTCGTCTACCTGCACGGTGAGGGCCAGCGCGCCATTGGCGCTCTGCACCGTCACCGGCGTCTGCGCGTCCAGGCTCATGCGCTCCACGTCTGCCGGATTGAGGCCGACGACTGCGCCACGCGCCAGACTGCGCATCACGGTGGTCAAGCGGAAGAGATTGCCCGCGTCGTAGGCGACGGCGCCGCCGACAAGAACGAATTCCTCGGCGTCTTGCGCTGGTTGGCTGAGCTGTTCGCACGGCCGGTAGACAGCGTCCGGACGCACGCTGGCGGCATCCCACTGCAAGCCCTGGTCACCCAACGCTGTCCAGTCGAGACCGGCGTAGATGGGTGCGGCCTTGGTAATTTCCTCCAGCACGCCTTGCGCACTGGCATAAGGCCACTGCTTGTTCATGCGTGCGGCCATATGATCAAGAATCAACCAGTCCTGTGCGGCTTTGCTCTGGGGATCGGCTACCGCCTTGGGTGCACGCTGCACGCGGCGCTCACAATTGGTGAATGTACCGTCGCCCTCTGCCCAGGAGACTGCGGGCAACACGACATCGGCGGCCTGGGCCGTTTCGGTCAAAAAGAGTTCCTGGACGACCAGGAAGTCGAGCTGTCGTAGATTGACGGCCCACTCCGGCCGCTCGCTGGACGGATCCGCGCCCATGATGATCATGGCCTTAACCGAACTGCCGGCGCTATCGAGCATCTGCTTGTATGTCTTGCCCGGCGTCGTCGGGATGGCGCCGCCCCACAGAGCTTCCAGGCGCCCCCGTGCTTCGTCATCATCCAGGGCAGCGTGGCCAGGCAACGCATCGGGCAGCATGCCCACATCCCGGCAGCCCTGACTGTTGGCGTCCAACCCCAAATAGGCCAAATTCTCGTAGTGACCAATCACGCTGGCCAAGTTGGTCAGGCCATTGCGCACCTGCACGCCCGTTTCACCTTGGGCCGCCAGGGGGCCGTAGATGATCAGCGGGTTTTCGGCCTTAGCCAGCAATTCTGCTGCAGCCTCTACTGCATCAGCATCGACGCCACAGATCTTATGCAGCGCGTCCTTTGAAGATCCGGTGACGAGCTTTGAAACTTCCGGATCCTTTTTGCCGGTCGCGGCCAGCGCCAGCCGGGTCAGCCCGTTGAGCAAGGTTGCTTCCGTCCCCGGCTTGTAGCCGAGGTAGGGCCCCTTGTAGCGGGTCAGCTCGACCTTGCGCGGGTGGGCGATGATCAGCTTGGCCCCGCCGCGGCGCACGGCCCGCTTGAGATGCACGTCGAGTACGGGCGCCTCCTCGCTGGGGTCGACGCCAAAGAGCATGATTACATCGTGCTGAGGATTGGGGCCGTACTGCGGCTTCATCACGCCGGTGAGCGCGGGAATGCCGGTTGGCAAAGCCGCCACATCACCGCCATTGCGGTGATCGATATTGTTTGAGCCGATGATCTGCCGCATGAAGCGCTGGAGCAGGTAGTTGCTTTCGTTGCTGAGCTTGGCGCTGCCGATGGCGCCAATGGCATCAGGCCCACTCTGCTCCTTAATTGCGGTAAGGCGATCCGTTACGGTCTGGATCGCTTCGCTCCAGGTAGCGGGCTGCAATTCGCCGTCTTTGCGTACCAGGGGCATCGTCAAGCGTTGGTCGCTGTTGACCCATTCGTAAGCAAAGCGTGTCTTGTCGGCGATCCACTGGTCGTTGACGCCCATATTCTCGCGACCGACGATGCGTCGAATCTTGTAAGTGCGCGTGTCAATACGAATGTTGTCGCCCAGTGAGAAATGAGGATCGATGCTGGGCGTGCGTTCGACCTGCCAGGGGCGATAGGCGAAGCGTGAGACCTCGCCCGTCAATGCGCCAACCGGACAGATGTCGATGATATTGCCGCTGGTTTTGGCATCCACCGGCTGGCCCGGCTGAATGTCGATGAGCGTTTCGCCACCCCGTTGGAAGAGGCCAAGCTGGGGCTTATCTTCCCACTCTTCCAAATAGCGAATGCAGCGCCAGCAGACCACGCAGCGCTCCTGATCCAGCACAATGGTGTCGGAAATGTGGTGGTGCTTTTTCTTGTGCCGTTTCGGCTCCACCAGTTCGCTGATGCCCGGCCCAAAGCGCATGGCCTGATCCTGCAGCGGGCATTCGCCGCCCTTGTCACAGATAGGACAGTCTAATGGATGATTGAGCAGAATGAAGGCGAGATTCGCTTCCTGTGTCGCCTTGACCTGTTCGGTATCGGTGCGGACGACCATGCCCTCCCGCACAGGAACCGAGCACGCCGTCATCAGCATCGCCCCGCGCGGTCCGTCGATCTCGACCAGGCACATGCGGCAGCAGGCCACCGGGTCGAGCTTGGGATGGCTGCAAAAGACCGGGATCTCAATATTGAGTTCGTCGGCTGCATCCACCACCAGCGTGCCGGGGCGAACACTTACTTCTTTTTCGTCAATCGTCAGCGTGACCAGTTCGTCGCTCATGTGAACTCTCAATTGCTAAAGACTCTGGAAAGCGAAATGGAGAGAGGCGCAGGCAAGATGCTTCGATTCAATCGGCGCCGCAATCACATTCCCTGGTTAGTCGTCTGCGCCCACAAGGTGGTCGCGATTCAAAGGCGATTCGCCCATAGGCTTCAAGGTACTATCGTTGACGCGGCTTAGCTCACCGGCATCCGGCCGATAGATGGGGCGAACCGGCTGTAACGGGGCTTCGCCTCCGGGATTGGTGGCATCGATCAGATCGATAAACTCGCCTTCAAAGAGGGCGATATTGCTCTGCAAGCCCCAAACCGCAGCGTCGCCGAAGGGACAAAAACTCTTGCCCGAAATAAACTTGGTGATGTGCTCCATCAATTGGAGATCCTTGCGTCGCCCGCCGCCGGCTTGAATGCGAAGCAGAATGTCCTCAAGCCAGCCGGTGCCTTCACGGCAGGGCGTGCATTTGCCGCAGCTCTCCTCACGATAGAAGCCCAGCGTGCGCACGGCAATGTCGACCATGGAGATGTTCTCATCGATGGCGATGACACCGGCTGAGCCCAGCATGGAGCCGGCTTCCATGAGCGATTCGTAGTCCAGCGGCGTGTCCATCTGCTCGGCGGTGAGTAGCTTCATAGAGAGCCCGCCGGGTACCACGGCTTTGATCGGTGCATTTTCATCCTGCGGCCCGCCGCCATATTCATAGATCAGCTCGCGCAGGGGGACCGCATGGGGCAGTTCGTAGAGTCCAGGATACTTGACATTGCCGCTCAGGCAGAACATGCGCATGCCCGGGCTCTTCTCGGTCCCGAACTGGCGATACCACTCCACGCCATGGCGCATGACGTGGGTGACATTGGCAATCGACTCCACGTTGTTGACGATCGTCGGCTTGGCATAGAGCCCCTCCACAGCAGGAAAGGGCGGCTTCATGCGCGGATGGCCGCGATAGCCTTCAAGGCTGGAGAGCAGCGCGGTCTCTTCGCCGCATTCATAGGCGCCGGCGCCGCGATGGACAACCACCTGCAGGCTAAAGTCGGTACCAAAAATATTTTCGCCCAGGTAGCCCTGTTTTTGGGCTTCCTGCACGGCTTCAACCAGTCGCGTATAGGCGAAATAGTATTCGCCGCGGATGTAAATAAAGGCCCGCTCAGCCTGAATCGCATACGCCGACAGGATGATGCCCTCGATGAGCTGATGAGGGTCATATTCCATGATGATGCGGTCTTTGAAGGTGCCCGGCTCCGACTCGTCGGCATTGACGACGAGGTAGCGTGGGAAGGAACCCTCGGGCAAGAAGCCCCACTTGACGCCCGTCGGGAAGCCGGCGCCACCGCGCCCGCGGATGCCGCTGGCCTTGACTTCGTCGATGACTTCCTGCGGCGTCATCTCAGTGAGTACGCGCTGAGCCGTTTCATAGCCGCCATCGGCACCGTAGGCGGCGAGCTTGTGACTGTTCTCCTCGTTGACCCGCGCCATAAGGAAGCGTGGCTCCATGCCGCCGGTACGGTAAGGGCCGGCGGCCTTGCCGCTCTTGCGCGGATCACCCTGCGGCGTCCAGCGCTCCAGCGTCTTAAAGCCCTTGCCCGCTTTGACGACATCCAGGGTCGCAGCAACTGCCTCCGAGTTGTCCAGCTCTTCAAAGTAGCGAATCTTGCCGGTGCTGCGTTCGGTAACTGAAACCATAGGCGCGGTGCCGCACGAGCCAAGGCATTCCATGTGATCGAGGCTGAATTGGTCATCCTCCGTGGTCTGGCCGTGGTGAATGCCCAACTGTTCTTCAAAGTGATTCATGCACTGGCCGGCCCCGCGCAGCATGCAGGGCACGTTGGTGCACACTTCAACGTGGTACTCGCCCTTGGGCTCCGTATGGAGCATGTGATAGAAGTCGACCACGGCTCCTACCTCAGCCGGCTCCAGATCGAGCATGGCGGCCAATTCATTCTGCGCATCCACCTGACAGTAGCCAAATTCGCGCTGAATGACATAGAGCGCCGGCAGGATCGCCGATCGCCCCCGGCCTAAGGGGTAGAGGTCAATCCACTTTTGAATCTCGGCTCGAATTGCTTCTGATAGCACCATAATATAGTTCCCAAGAACGATAGAACGCGGATTTGGCTGATCGGGCGGATTTACACGGATTCTGACAACATTCCATGCTTCTTGTCGTTGCTGAAAAAACGCCGTTCGAAATCAGCTTCCGGTCCAAAGTTGAAGACAAATCCTACTTCGCAGGTAGTAGCACGTAAATCGTTGATCAATTGCGCCCGATGCGCTTCATGAATTGCCTCTGCAGCCTTGATCTCTACAATGACGGTTTCTTCAATCAACAAGTCCGCAAAATAATCTCCAACGACCATGCCACGGAAGATAACCTGGATCTTGTGCTGTTGCTCAACATGGAGACCCAGTCTCTTGAGTTCGACCACCATCGCATTCTCGTATACTCTCTCGAGAAAGCCATGTCCTAAATCGGACCCCTTCATGAAAAGATCCGCGACACTCCGTCAAATCCGTACAATCCGCGGCCTATTACCGGTCTACTTCGCCGAGGACGATGTCGATCGAACCGATGTTGGTGACGATGTCCGAGAGCATGTGGCCCCGGCTCATTTTGGCGATGGCGTAGAGATTGTTGAAGCTTGGCCCGCGTACATGCAGCCGATAGGGTTTGCCGGAACCGTCGCTGTAGACGTAAAAGCCCAACTCGCCTTTGCTTGCTTCGATGCCGTGATAGAACATGCCGGGCGGTACGTGGAAGCCTTCGGTCACCAGCTTGAAGTGGTGGATCAGCGCTTCCATGCTGACGTCTAGCTCGGCGCGGGGTGGCAGGCTGATCTTGCGATCATCCGTCTTGTAGAGACCCTCAGGCAGTTTCTGGATTGCCTGTTCAATAATGCGCAGGCTCTGACGCATCTCTTCCATGCGGATGACATAGCGTCCGTAGCAATCGCCATCCGTGCTGACGGGCACCTCAAAGTCATAATTTTCGTACCCGCTGTAGGGCATGTCGCGCCGCAGGTCCCAATCCACGCCGCTGCCGCGCAGCATCGGGCCGGTGAGCCCCATGTTGATCGCTTCTTCGCGGCTTAGGTAGCCAACGTCACGCAGGCGCTCTTCCCAGAGCGGACCATGGGTGAGCATCTGCTCGTAGTCGTCGATGTAGCCCGGCATGACATCCAGGAACTTGCGCAGCTCTGGCACGAAAGCGGGCGGCAAGTCTGCCCACACACCGCCGATGCGAATATAGCTGAGGGTCAAGCGCGCGCCGCAGACCATCTCAAAGAGATCGAGAATGCGCTCCCGTTCGCGTGTGGCATACATGAGCAGGCTCATCCCTGTGCCCGAAACGTCCAGCACATGGGTGGAAAGCCAAATGAGGTGCGAAGCAATGCGCTGCAACTCGCTCATCATCACGCGAATCACCTGGGCGCGCTCGGGGATCTCCACACCCAGCATCTGTTCCACAGCCAGCACATAGCCAAAGTTGTTGTTCATGGACGAGACGTAGTCCATGCGGTCCGTATAGTAGACGAAGTCCTTATAGCGTTTGTTTTCGCCGGTCTTCTCAAACCCACTGTGCAGAAAGCCCAAGTCCGGATCGACGTTGACGACAGTCTCGCCATCCAGCTCAACCACCAGACGCAAGACGCCGTGGGTGCTGGGATGGTGCGGCCCCATGTTGATGATCATGTTTTCCCGGTTCATGCCCGGGGGCAGGATGGGCGGCAAGCTTTCCGACGGCAATATCTGCGTACCAAGCGTAGAAAAAAGCGGATCATCAAACGTCATGGAGAAGGGTACTTCTTCACCCCCGAGGGGGATATCTTTGCGCAGAGGGTGATTGGGCCAACTGTGCGGCATCAGGATGCGCCGGAGATCCGGATGACCCTCAAAGCGAATGCCCATGAGGTCGAAGACTTCGCGTTCCGGCCAGGTGGCGCCTTGGAAGACGGACGTCAATGACGGCGCAACCGCTTCCTCGCCGTTGTCTAGCGGGCAGACAATCGCCAAATGTTGTTTGCGGTTATAAGAACGCAGCTGGTAGACGGTCTGGAACCGCTCTGCGTCTGCGCCGATTGGCAACTTGGAGCGGTCGATCGACGAAACATCGACCAGGGCTTCATAGGCCAAATCGGGTTCATCGCGCACGAACTGGGCTAGTTCGACCAGACGGTTGGGCGTCACATAAATGACTTGTTGGCCGTTCTGTAAACCGCTGCCAAGGATATCCTCGCCAAAGCGCTCGACGATGCGGCGCATGTCCTCGGTATCGCCTTCGGGGGCGGGCGCGAGCGAGGGAATCGACGGGTCGTTGAGGCCGGGCAGCGTTTCGTAATCGCGGCGAGCAGGAGAGACATTCAACATGGTTGGCTCCGATTCCCTTAAGCGATCTGCTTTTTGCTTAGCGTCGTCAGCGAGTCGATATCTTCGGGCACAACAATCGTCTGCTTGGCCGCCGCGGCGTACTGGGCAAATGTTTCGTTCTTCTGCTTCTCCCGCAGCTTGTCAAGGGCATAGAGAAGCGCCTCCGGGCGGGGCGGACAGCCCGGCACATAGACATCTACGGGAATAATCTTGTCTACGCCTTGCACGATCGCGTAATTGTTGAACGGCCCACCGGCGCTGGCGCATATCCCCATCGCGATGACCCATTTAGGCTCCAGCATTTGGTCATGGATGCGCTTGATGACGGGCGCCATTTTGTTGGAAACGCGCCCCGAGACGATCATCAAATCCGCTTGCCGCGGGCTGGCCCGGAAGAGCTCAGACCCATAGCGGGCAATGTCGTGACGTGCGGTGCCACTGGCGATCATTTCGATTGCACAACATGCGAGACCAAAGAGTAGCGGCCAGGTGCTATTCTGGCGGCTCCAGTTAACGAGGTTTTCCAGTGATGTTGTCAGAATGCCTTCTGGAACTTTGTCTTCAAGACCCATCTGTCTACCTCAGATGCAAACCCCGAAACCGGGGACGATGAAGCGATCAAGCTACGATACGATGCTTAACTCCAGTCGAGCGCGCCCTTTTTCCATTCGTAAAGCAGGCCAACAACCAGGATAAAGAGGAATGGGAGCATTGGGATCATGGCCGACCAACGCAGGTCGCGCAGCACGACGGCCCACGGATACATGAAAATCACCTCAATATCAAAGAGAATAAAGAGCATGGCGACCAAGAAGTATTTGACCGGGAAACGCCGGCGCGCATCGGCGAAAGGAATAATCCCGGATTCGTAAGGCTCTTTCTTCTGTTTGTTATCACGCCGGGGACCAAAAATCGTGGGGACAATGACGGCGATTGCAGCGAAGATGGCAGCTACAATCACTAGGATCAACAATGGAAGATAATCAATGGCCACAAATTCACCTCAATGATAACCAAGTAGATATGATAACCAAGTAGATCGAGCCGATCCTGCCGACGAAAAGCGCTTCTTCACAGCCTGGCAACGTGAAAGCAAATGGCTGCTAAGCAAACAATTGACCCAACACCTGTGTCTGTGTTGAGTCAATACGGCACAACCGTGTACGATATTGCAACAGTATATAACGTGTACCGACTGGTACCTAAGAATCAAACGGAGTAACTGACGATCGGCGTAGCTGGTAATCGACCTAATCGATCTTCATTGGCGTCAAACAGAGGCGATCTTTTGCACCCAATCTCCCCCATCTCCTACCCCATAGACCAACATACTTACCGACTACGTCAACGACGATTGTAGATTTTATCACGAGCGCTTGTGCAGTGTCAATTTTGTGGCGTGAACCTTGTGAAAATTGGTACAGGCACTTGCAATCGATGGGTCGAAATATTTTTGAGCCCTTCTGTAGGCTGTGCTACAATGGCATGCGTTTGTTTGTGCCCTCTGGTACAAACGAATCTGTGAACTCTGATTCTGGTTCGTTCTGATTCTGGTTGGTTTCGGCGTATGGCCGACTGTCTAGTAGCTCGTAAGATGCAGCCTGATAACAGCCTGATAAATGTCATTATTGCATTCTAATCTTTTCGGATATCAAACCCGTGTGCTATGATGTCGAAAAGATTGTTCATTTCTACACAAACCAGCCTGAAACAGCGCTTCCGTCTCACGCGATGGCAAACCGCCAGGACGCTTCGGCGTCGACATTTTGTCTCGACTTCGTGGTCGGAATAAGGCATCCGGGATCGAAAGAACACGTCTAGTTTAGATTCACCTTAGGGGTGCATGGGTATGCTTCCAAACTATCTATTTGTTCTGATACTCAGCACAGTCGCGCTGATTATTCCAGTTGCTGCGATCACGATCGGTCATTTTCTTGGCCCGCGTCGACCTGATCCCGTCAAGAATGATACGTACGAGAGCGGTGTGGAAACGATTGGCGATACGTGGGTGCAGTTTCGTGCCCAGTATTATCTTATCGGCCTTATCTTCTTGATTTTCGATGTGGAAGTCATCTTTCTCTTCCCGATAGCCTTAGCCTTCGAGGAATTGAATCTGCTCTCGACGCTGGCCGTGATAGCCTTCGTGTTGATTCTGCTGCTCGGCCTGCTGCTGGAGTGGCGTAAGGGCGCCCTCGAGTGGGAATAATAGGTAGAGGCAGTCCTTGGCTGCAGATGCGGCTTTCTGCAACTGCTGCAACTGCATCTTCTGCACTGATACCGTGGAGGAATTAAGTATGTGGGAATGGAGTGACGCTCTCACGCAGCTACAGGTGAATCTGGGGGCGCCGGAAGGACCTGCGCGTCTCGTCGCTTATGGCGTTGGCGCGTTTATTTTGGTCAACGGGGCGCTGGTGCTTGCCTTGCTGCTGATTTGGATCACGCGCAAGGTGATTAGTCGCATCCAGGATCGGATCGGCCCCAATCGTCAAGGGCCGTACGGTCTCTTCCAGACGGTGGCAGATGCACTGAAGCTGCTTTCTAAAGAGGACATTACGCCGACCCACGCCGACAAGCCTTCCTACAATCTGGCGCCAGTTTTAGATGTCTTTGGCGTACTGCTCACGCTGGTCGTCATCGTTTGGGCCCCTGGTGTCGTCGGCGCAGATCTGAATATCGGCGTGCCTTTCTTGGTGGCGTTGGGTGCAATCGGCATCATGTCCGCTCTGATGGCGGGCTGGAGCAGCAACAACAAGTATGCGTTGCTAGCTGGCTTCCGCGTGGTAGCCCAATTGCTCAGCTATGAGATTCCCATGGTGCTTGCCATGTACGTGCCGGTGCTGCTCATCGGTAGCATGAAGTTGGGCACAATTTCGGCTGCTCAGGGGCTCGAAATCTTTGGCTTTAATGTTGGTTTGGGGTGGTTTGTCTTTATTGTCCCCGCTGCCGCACTGATTTATCTGATCAGCGCTTTGGCTGAGGCTGAGCAGACCCCCTTCGATCTTCTGGAAGCGGAGTCCGAATTGATTGCCGGCTTTCACATTGAATATTCCGGCATGAAATTTGCGATGTTTTTCCTTGCTCAGTTTCTTAACAGCTTCTTTCTGGGCGCCATCGCCGTTATGCTCTTTCTCGGCGGCTATCAGGGTCCGTTCGTCGATCAGTTGCCCTTTCTTGGCTTCTTTTACTTCATGGCCAAAGCCTTTGCCGTCTATTTTTCCATCCAATGGATCAAGGGCACCTTCCCGCGTCTGCGTGTTGATCAGATGATGCAATTTGCCTGGAAGGTTCTTGTGCCATTGGTGCTGGCGTTGGTCCTGTGGCAGATGGTCGCTATGAAGTTGTTCGATGTCGGTTGGGCGCGAAATTTGTCGATTCTGGCCGGCAACCTGATCGTACTTGGCATCGTACTAAACGTCCTGAACAGCTATTACCGACGCCAGCGTGTTGTGACCAAGCGGGCGTTCGAACCCAAATCTCTGATTGGGGTCATGGAGCCTGTTTCGCTAGGCGATTAACAGTCGTTTACTCATCCGCAGTCGGCCCGCGCTCTATCTGTTGGCCGGCTGTTGTCTTGGATTTTAAGCGTTAATCAGCTGTGCATGTGAGACGCATGCCGCAATTTTTCGCAGAGGGTTAATCCCATGCCTGAGTTTCTACAGCACTTACCGGTGCCGACGCTACAGCAAATGATTTTTGCGCCGCTGGCGATTTTTGTGGCTGGCTCGGCCCTGTTGGCTGCCGTTGCGCGTAATCTCTTTCACAGCGCATTGGGTCTTGTGGCGACGCTATTTGGCGTGGCGGGGCTCTATTTCATGCTCGAAGCCGAGTTTGTCGGCGTTAGCCAGGTGCTGGTCTACGTTGGCGCCATTGCCACGTTGATCACCTTTGCCATCATGCTCACGCGGGGCATGATGTACGGTGAAACGGCGCAACTGAACCGGCAGGCTTTGGCGAGCGCATTGATCGCCTCTCTCTTCTTCTTGGTTGTCATGGGCATCGTCTTCCAGATCCCCTGGCCAGAGGGCAATGTCGTTTTGGGCGACGGCGAAGAACTTATTGCGCGGTTGGGCGAGCTCTTTGTCACAACCTACCTGGTCCCGTTTGAATTGCTGGCACTCTTGCTGCTTGTGGCGCTGACTGGCGCACTCTTGCTGGCCCGTGACCGGGGCTAAATGACGCACTGGGACGATTTTCTTACCTGATTGCGGAAGCGCAACCAGCATTCGGCATCATCGATTAGACTGGACCCAAGGTCTTAAACGCGGAGAACTCATCCGATGGTTGAACAAACTTGGTACTTGGCACTGGCAGCGTTTGTCTTTAGCTGTGGTCTCTATGCCTCCATGGCGCGGCGCAACGCCATTGCGGTGTTGATCGGCATTGAGTTGATGCTGAATGCTGTGAACATCAACTTGATTACCTTTTGGCGCTATGGCGTCAACGTCGATCAGCTGGCCGGGCAAGTCTTTTCGATTTTCGTAATTGCGATTGCCGGCGCCGAGGCTGCCGTCGGTTTGGCATTGATCATTTCAGTCTATCGAACCCGCAAGACGGTTCAGCTGGATGAGTTAGATACGTTGCGCGGCTGATACGCGTTTGATTCATGCCCAAAGAGGAACTAACCGGTACACTTGAAGAGCAGTGTGATTTTCTCTATGCATTGGCCGTCGACAAGATGGCGCAAGGCAACTTCACCGGCGCCGCGCATGTCTTGAAGGAAATTGTCAAGTACGCACCGGACTATCCAGGCGCACAAGAGTTGCTGGCGGATGCCCGGCAGCGGAAGGCTGAGCAGCGCAATCTTGTTTTGCTGGCGTTATTGGGTCTCTCTGTCGGGGTCTTCATCGGATCGACCTTCGGCGTTGCCAACGACCTGTTGCTTTTTCTTTATGCCGGCGTCGGAGCCCTTGGCGGTTATGCGCTTGGCAACTTGTTTTATAGCTATCGCCGCTCATAATATTCGGCTGCAGTGCGCTAGCTGCGACCGCCGCGGTTCGGTGCTGAATCGGTTGTACCAGCATTCGTATGTTCTCAGATCGCACAGTTGTGCGGTGGCATAAACCACGAGAATGAGGTTTGAGCTATGGACGGATTTTTGAACTTAGCCTGGTTTATTCCAGTGCCGACCTTTTTGGCCTTTGTCGCGATTATTCTCTTCCTAAATCGCAACAAGACGGTGAGCGCGCTCACCGCCATTACGGGGGCAGTGGTAAGCCTGGTGATTGCGTGGCCGATCGCCTATCGGGTTTTTACGACACCCCATTTTGGCGAGCATCCGGTATTTGGTGTGCTTTACACCATTCCGACCGGAACGACCGCCATTCAGATTGGCTACCAGGTGGATCCGGCCAACGCCATCATGCTTTTCATGGCTTCGTTCCTGATCCTGATGATCTTCATCTATTCGAGCGGCTACATGACCTTTCCTGCGCACCTGGATCCTCAGATGTATCCAGTCTCGTATGCGCAGAATAAGGATCCGCGCTACAGCCGTTTCATGGCCTATATCAGCCTCTTTGCCACGGGGATGTTTGGTCTCATCGTCTCCAACTCATTGCTGACCTTCTTCATTTTCTGGGAAATCATGGGTCTGTGCAGTTACTTGCTCATCGGCTTCTGGTATGAGAAGGAGTCGGCACAGGCGGCTTCGATAAAAGCCTTCATGACGACCCGCATCGGCGACGCGATCATGTTCATCGGCATGATGCTGCTCTATGTCTATAGCGTGCCCAGCAGCTTGACCTTTGAAACGATTCTGCGGCCTGACAATCTGCACCATCTCGCCGAAACCATCGTCAATGTGCCCATCATCGGCGCCGAGTTGCCGATTATTGCTGTGATCGCCGTCTTGATCTTCTTTGGCACCGTAGGCAAGAGTGCTCAATTCCCGCTCCACGTCTGGTTGCCGGATGCCATGGAAGGCCCCACTCCTGTCAGCGCCATGATTCATGCTGCGACGATGGTCTCAGCTGGCGTCTTTTTACTGATACGTATGTTCCCCCTCTTTGCTGTGGCGGGTGAGGTAACGCCCGGCGTGATGACCTTTGTGGCCTTTATCGGCGCCTTTACTGCGCTCTTTGCATCGACGATTGCCTTGGCGCAATGGGACATCAAGCGCGTGCTTGCCTACTCGACGATTAGCCAACTTGGCTATATGGTTGCAGCGGTCGGCGTGGGCGCCTATGTGCCGGCGCTCTTCCACCTGATTACCCATGCTTTCTTCAAGGCGTTGCTCTTCCTCGGCTCCGGTAGCGTAATTCACGGCGTGGAGCACGGCTTCCACCATGCCCACGAGCACGCCGACGATCATGGCCATCATCATGCGCCCATTCAACGGCGATCTGACGGTGATCTCGATCCGGAAGATCCTCAGGACATGCGCAACATGGGCGGTCTGCTCAGTCGCATGCCGATCACGGGATGGACGTTCATTATCGGTGGTCTGGCCCTCAGCGGGTTCCCCATTTTTACGGCCGGTTTCTGGTCGAAGGATGAGATCCTGGCCTATTCATACGATTCAAATGCGCGCTGGGTCTTCTGGGTTTTGGCAATTGCCGCCTTCCTCACCGCCTTCTATACGGCGCGTCAGATCGGCATGACCTTCTTGGGCAAGCCGCGATCCGAGGGTGCAGAGAATGCGCCAGAGAGCGTTTGGCAGATGACGCTGCCATTGATTCTGATTACGCCGTTTGCGGTGATCTTGGGCTGGATCGGCATTCCCAAGGCTTTTCCAGTGATAGGGGGCGTGATACCCAATTACATGGAAGAATGGCAGGAGCCCTATATGGCGGAGTATCTGGGGGTTCATCTGGCTCACCCTGACTTCGTCTACCTGCCGCTGCTGATTGGCTTTACCGTTGCGTTGGGCGGGTTGTTTGTCGGATGGTTGATTTACCGCAACGGTTTGCAAAAGGGGCAAATCGATCCGATGCGCAAGTGGCTTGGCCCGGTCTGGATGCTCTTCCATAACAAGTACTACGTTGATGAACTGTACAATGCCACAGTGGTTCCTTTCACGTTGGGCTTCTCACGCTTCCTGGCCTACTTCGATGATGTCTGGGTGATTGATCCAATCGTCGACTTTATCGGCCGTTTGGGGGTGTGGATTGGTGGTGCGTTGGCGGCATTTGATCGCTATGTGATAGACGGCGTCGTGAACGGGGCGGCTTCAGTTTCGGACTGGACTGGCGGCATGCTGCGCCGAACGCAAAATGGCCATGTCCAGGTTTACTTATTGGTTCTGGCGGTGTCGATTACGATCTGGCTTCTGTTAGAAGCCTTGCCGCTTCTCTTAACATTGGTCTAAATAAATTCGGACTCATTTACGCACCGATTGCGTGCGTAAACAACATGACGGCAGTTTGGCCCGCTCGTTATTCGGCGGCATTTTGAGGGCCATCTCCGTCGGGATTACCTAGATTCCAAAACAAGGGTCTGCGGAGGGAATGTCCATGGAATTCTTGAACAGTTGGGTTTTGCCGATAATTCTATTTTGGCCTGCATTGGCAGCCCTGCTGATACTCATTTCGAACGATGAGCGGATGATTAAGTGGGGCTCGATTCTGGCTAGCTTGCTGCCTTTGGGCCTCGTTACCTGGATGATGGTCGCTTACGACATTCCGGCAGGAGGGATGCAGTATGAAGTGCAAGTCCCTTGGATCGAGTCGCTTGGCGTTAGCTTTCACCTGGGCGTCGACGGTTTGAGCATCCCGCTCATTTTCCTGACGGCGCTTCTGTCGACGCTGAGCATCTATTACAGCGCCGGTACGATTCACCATCGGGTCAAAGAGTACTTCATCATGTTCCAATTGTTGGAACTCAGCATGTTTGGCGTTTTTATGGCGCTTGATTACGTGCTCTTCTACGTATTCTGGGAAATCAGCCTGGTGCCCATGTACCTGTTGATTGGTGTTTGGGGCGGCAAGAACCGCAGCTATGCATCGATCAAGTTCTTTATCTACACGTTGGTCGGTTCCGTAGCCATGCTGCTGGCGATTCTTGGCACGTATTATGCAAGCGGGACGTTCAACATCGTGGAAGCGGCGATGGCGCAACCTTTCATGAATCTGCCCGCCGATCGAGCGTTGCTGTTATCAAGCCTGGCCTTCTGGGGCTTTTTCCTGGGGTTTGCCTTTAAGGTGCCCAGTTTCCCTTTCCATACCTGGTTGCCCGACGCCCATACGGAAGCGCCTACAGCCGGTAGTGTGATTCTGGCCGGCGTCCTCCTGAAGTTGGGCGCATACGGTTTCCTGCGCATCATCCTGCCGACCTTCCCAACCACCAGCCAGTATTGGTCGATGTGGATTGTGGCGTTGGGTGCGATTGCTATTGTCTACGGCGCCTTCGTCTGTGTGGCGCAGACCGACCTCAAGCGGCTCATTGCCTACAGCTCGGTAAGTCATATGGGATACGTCATGCTGGGCATTGGTGCTGCGGCCCATACGCTCGGACGCAACCCGGACGGTACGCTGATGCTGGATGACCCGGCCGTGTTCGATAGCGCAGCAATGGCCATCAACGGCGCCACGCTGCAGATGTTCATGCATGGCATCATCACTGGCGCGTTGTTCCTGCTCGTCGGTGTCATCTACGAGCGGGCCCACACGCGTGAATTGAGCAAGTTTGGCGGCCTGGGTACCGTGACGCCTTACTTCTATGGCATGTTCCTCGTCGCCGGTTTCGCCAGCCTGGGGTTGCCAGGTCTCGCCGGTTTCTGGGCGGAATTCTTCACCTTCCGCGGGGCCTTTGCCATCGTGCCCCTCTGGGCGGCCTTCGGCGTCATTGGCATCGTGATGACGGCAGTCTACATCTTATGGCGCATCATGCAGAGTCTTTTCCTCGGTGAGTACGATCCGGATAAGGTTGAACACTGGACGACTGTAACTGGCTCAGATGCTGACGGTCCAACGGACATGGCGGCCTTCGAAAAGATTACGCTCTGGCCGCTGATTATTGCCATGTTTGTCCTGGGTATCTTCCCGATGCTGGTTCTCGACTACTTTAACAGCTTCTCTGTCGAGCTGCTCGAGTTTATCAAGACCCTACTCTAAGTAAGGGGGCATGCTTTGAACGAAGTAACATTCGGCGAATTAGGATCGATCCTGCCCGAATTGATCTTGCTCTTGGGCGGTTTGCTCATCCTTATCTTGGATATGGTTCAGAGCGACGGTACCGAGGATAATGGAAATTCGGGGCGCGGTTTCGCCCTGATCGCCATCCTGTTTCTTGCCGCCGGCACGATTGCCGCAATTTTGCAGTTCGATACAGAGCCGCACATTGCGCTTAGCGTACTGACCATTGATCCTTTTTCATCATTCCTGAAGGTTGCCGTCTATCTCGGCATGACGTTGGTGGCCGTGGCCGGTAGTGGCTACATGAACCGGCGTCTGGTGGGGCATGGTGAGTTCTGGACGCTCTTCGTCTTTGTCACGATCGCCATGAGCTTTGCCGTGAGCGCCAACAACCTGCTCCTGATCTTCTTGGCAATCGAATTCCTGTCAATCACGAGCTACATCCTGGTTGGTTTTCTACGCACAGATGCCCGGAGCACGGAAGCAGGCGTCAAGTACTTCCTGTACGGTTCCGTCGCTTCTTCGATCATGCTCTACGGCATGAGCTTGCTCTATGGCGCCAGCGGCTCGCTCTTCCTGAGTGAAATCTCTGAAGCGTTTGTGGGCAACCCGGACCTGGCGCTGGTTGTGGTGCCGGCAACGCTAATGACCCTGGTCGGCTTGGGCTTCAAGGCCAGCCTCGCGCCCTTCTTCCAGTGGACGCCGGATACGTATGAGGGCGCGCCAACGCCGATTGCCGCCTATCTCTCGACGGCTTCCAAGGCAGTCGGTTTTGCTGTCATGGCCCGCGTCTTGATCGAAGGCCTGGGCGCATTCCAAACGAGCTGGGTGCCGATTTTGGCCGGTCTCAGCGTGCTGACTATGTTTGCTGGCAACCTGATGGCGCTCCGTCAGAATGATGTGAAGCGCATGTTGGCCTATAGTTCCGTTGCGCAAGCCGGCTATATTCTGCTCGGTTTGGTTTCCGTCGTCGACAGCAGCCAGGGTGATCTGACTACGTTGACCAATAATGGACTCAATGGCGTACTGATCTATCTCTTCGCTTATCTCTTCACCAATCTTGGCGCCTTCTTTGTTGTAATGCTGGTGGAAGAAGCAACGGGCAGTACCGATATCAGTTCGTTCAATGGGCTCTCCCAGCGTTCGCCGGCCTTGGCCTGGTCCATGTTGATCTTCTTGCTCAGCCTTACCGGCATCCCGCTGACAGGCGGTTTCATGGGTAAATTCTTTGTCTTTGGCGCAACAATTCAGCATCAATACTTTGCCCTGGCCGTCTTGGCCATGATCAATACGGGGATCGCGGCCTTCTACTACTTGAATGTCGTTCGTGCCATGTTCTTCGAGGACCCGGAACTGGACGAGAGCGGCGAAATGACCCCCTTAGGCACTGGACCCGTGGCGCCCGCTGCACAGCTTGTGGTGGTGGTTTGCGTTGCGGCCACGCTCTGGCTGGGCATCTATCCGATTAGCTTGATTAACTGGGCCAACGATGCGTCCCAGTTCCTGCTGACATCGGCATTCTAGCCGCTTTCAAGACGGCAAACCCGCCGCCTGTCGCAGGGCGATTGAAAGCATTCAAAAACGTCAAGGGGAGCATTCAAGCCCTCCTTGACGTTTTTTGTGCACCTGGAGTTGAACTATAATCCGGGTAGGGGTCACCGCCGGTATTCATTCACCTTGGACATGAACTTCATGTTAGCCTGGCGTTATCTGAAAACTGCAGCCTTTGGCGGAGTCATCATTGTCGCGCTTGTCGCGTCATTTGCGCTGCCGCTGCTCACCTGGGCGCAAGGCACGGTGCCGACTCGCAATACGCCGATTAGTCTAGCCGTGCGACCAGGAGAACCCGACTGGGTGATTGTGGGAACGCTCAACGCGCCGGATGAAGAAAATATCTATCGCTCTGAGAATGGCGCAGTGGACTGGACTGCTTCCAGCGATGGGACCGAGATAAACATCAGCGTTGCCGGTCTCGCGTTTGATCCGCGCGATGATGACTTTATCATGGCCGGTGATGGCGCGTTCGGCTACTTGTATCGCAGCGAGGATGCCGGTGAAAGCTGGGAGGAGGTGCCCGGGTTTCGTGAGTTGCTCAATACCAATAGCGCGGTGGGTGAAGTCTACGCCGTGCGTGACGGCAGGCAGACCCTTTTCTACGTCTCGACGCGATATGACGCGGTCTATCGGACCGATGACCGCGGCGAGACCTGGACCCATCTCGAGGCCGGACTCGCTGGCGAGGCGCGACGCGTGCGCGAGGTCGTCGATTATGACGGTGCAGCGTATGCGGGTACCCACAACGGCCTCTATCGCCTGGACGACGACGAAGTGTGGCAGCCTGTTTCCACTTTCCCAATCGTGACGATCATTTTCAGCCTGATGGTCGAAGATGAGACGATCTATGCCGGGACGGCCAGTGGACTCTATCGCAGTGAAGACGGCGATGAGTGGTTGAGCGTGCCCAATTTCCCCAATACGATTGTTTACGATGTGGTCTCCACCGGCGGGCAGGTGGTGGCCGCAACGGATCAAGGCGTCATCACCGGCGCCGGCGAAGAATGGACGACGGCGTCGCTCAATGGGGAACCTTACGCGGAAACGGTCTACGCTGTGGCCAATATTCCTCGGGCGCCGCGCACCATCTATGCCGCCACCGAAGGCATGTGGGTGATCCGCAGTGATGATGAGGGACGCAGCTTCAGCTCTCTCTCCCAGATGCCCGAGCTCGATGTCCGTGCGGCGCTGGCAACACCCACGCCCACACCAACCAATACGCCAACGCCAACCAATACGGCGACACCGACCAATACCCCCACGGAAACACCGACTGCCACACCGACCAGCACGCCAACCTTGACGCCGGTGCCCACAGATACGCCGACCCCAACGGCAACGTCTACGGAAACGCCCGTGCCCACGGCAACGCCGACGCGTACGCCGACGCCAACCCGCACGGCTTCGCCCACACCGCAGGTGATTCCGCTTGTCGGGCTGGACGATGCAGTCACCGAGACGCTGGGGCTGACCGATACGATCGGCATTAGTATCGTTATTCCACCGGCAAGCGCAGAATTGACCGGCACAAGCGCCATTACGGGGCCTGAAGCAATCACGATTCCAGAGACAATTAGCGACGTGCAGTCACTTGAGCCAGACCAGCAGATTGACGCTGCTGATACGATCACCGCCACCGAGCCGCTGACGCCAGCGACCGACTTGACCGTGACAGAGGCCATCAGCATCACCTTGCCCACGGCGGAATCCTCCGTACCCACGGCCACGCTCGAGCCGCCCACGGCCACGCCGACCAACACGCCGCTGCCGACGAATACGCCTTCCGTGACGCCTGTGCCCACCGAAACGCCTACGCCGCCGGCCCCAACGGCGACGCCCACCGTGACGCCAACGCCGACATTGACGCCCGTGCCAATCGACATTGGAGCAGAAGTCTATAGGCGACTGCCACCGGTCTTTGTTGCTGCCGGTGTGTTGCTCTTTCTGGCCGTCCTGGCCGCCGGCATGTCAATCGTGCGCGGCCCGCGCGATATCTGAGGAGCGCATTGATGACCTGCACTCTGGGCCAGCTCCTGGATCAACTCTCACCGCTCTCTGTCACGGCAACCATCGACCCTGACGACTTGATCATTTTCCAGGTTACCGCAGATGATCGTTTGGTTGAGCCGGGCGCGCTGTTCGTGGCCATTCCTGGCGACCGCTTTGACGGCCATGGATACATTCCTTCGGCGTTAACGGCGGGCGCCGTAGCGGTGCTGGGAAGTCGACCATTTGCGGACGTTGGCGAAATTTCGCCGCAAGTCCCTTACATCCAGATCGCGGATCCGCGTGTGGGCCTGGCAATTGCCAGCGCTGCATATCACGGCTTTCCCAGCAGCGGTCTGGCCACCATTGGCATCACCGGTACTGACGGCAAGACAACTACCGCCACCATTTTGGAATCGATCCTGTCTACTGCCAGCCGCACTGTGGCTGCACCCGAGGGCACTGTCGGCGTCATCACCACGGTGGGCGCGCGCATCCAGGGGCAGGAGCAAGACACCGGCTTCCACGTTACAACGCCCGATGCGCCAGCGATTCAGGCGTTCTTGGCCGAAATGCGTGATGCAGGTTGCGAGTATGCAATTATTGAAAGCACCAGTCATGGTCTGGCGCAACGGCGCGTGGCCGCAGTCGCGTATGACGTCGCGGCGGTCACCAATATCACGCATGAGCACCTCGACTATCATGGCTCACGCGCGGCGTACGTCGCGGCGAAAGCAGAGCTCTTCCGCATGCTCTTTGCTTCGCCGTCCAAGCCGGGCATTCCCCGATTTGCTGTACTCAATGTCGATGACAGTGGCAGCTACGATGCACTCCTGGCCGTGCTTGAGGAGGAGAGAGGGCAATCCGAAACCGACGTAGCGCTGCTGCGCTATGGCTTTGCACCTGCCACCGGCCAATGGCCCAATGTAACGGCGTCAGCCGTTGACTATCGTCCTGATCGAACAGACTTTGTCCTCCACTGGCAGGGCGAGGCTTGGACGATGACGACAAGCCTCATCGGTGATTACAACATCCAGAATATTCTTTGTGCAGCGACCATTGCGTTGGGCCTTGGCGTGGCGCCCGCTGCCGTGCAAGAAGGCGTGCGGACGCTGGCCGGCGTCGTCGGGCGCATGGAGCGCATTGATCGAGGCCAAGACTTCCTGGCAATCGTTGATTTCGCCCATTCTCCCGCCAGCCTGGAGCGAGCGCTGCAGACGTTGCGCGGCTTGGTTGGCCAGAATAGAGAGGGCGGCCAGGGTCGCTTGATCGCCGTCTTTGGATCGGCCGGCCTGCGTGATCGGGCCAAGCGTCGCCTCATGGGCGCGATCAGCGGACGGCTGGCTGACTTCACCGTCGTCACGGCCGAAGATCCGCGTACAGAAGACCTCGCCTCAATTAACGCCGAGATTGAAGCTGGCTTGCGTGAGCATGGGGCGGATGATGCGTTCATCGCCGTCCCCGACCGTGCGGAGGCCATTCAGTTTGCGATCGATATGGCTGAAGCCGGCGACGTGGTCTGTGCCTTTGGCAAAGGCCATGAACGCAGCATGTGCTTTGGTGAGACAGAGTATCCCTGGAGCGATCAGGAGGCGATGCTTGATGCGTTGGCACATCGGCTGGGGCGGGGGTGATGCGTGCCAAGGTCGGCCGTTGTACCGAAAAACTGTATTGAGGAAGAGTAAGGCCGGCTGCTTGCGGGGTTTGGTAGTAGATGCGCAGCAATTGTGACGTTATCAGTTCGTCTGTGCTCATGGCCAAATCCTGGGCCCAAAATTCGTTCAAATCGCTTGTGCCCTGCTTGAAGTTAGTGTATCATTCGAGAAGCTGGGGACCGCCAATGGTCGCTTTTTTTCCATGGATCCTCGATATCTGAGACTCAAACCTCCCAGAAGGAGACTGCATATGCAGGCAAGATTAAAGACTCTGCCAGTTTTTTTGGTTGGGCTCGCTACGATGCTGCTGTTGAGCGCTTGTGGCGGCGGCGATACTGGCTCGACCTGGTTCAATGTGCCCTCCGTGCCTGTACAGGTTGAAGAGGATGGCTCGGCGTCACTCTACGGCTTCAATCTTGGTCCGGTTGTGGATGCGGCTATGGTTGACCAGCTGCAAGCTGCAGGCGTCGACAAGCTTGACGTACGCGTTGGCTATGAGGGAATCCAACCCTATCTCGACGGCGAGGCGCTGCCCTATGTTGGGTGGGATCAGGGTTCAGTGGAGAATCTTCAAGAGATTGTAGAAACGGCGCCGAATATCCCCAATGCGGGTTTGATTTCCCGTGCCTTGCCCATGCTGCGCACGTTTGGTTTGGGCGCTGCGCTCAAGCTGCCGGGTGGAGAGAACATCCCGAACTGGGACGGAACAGAGTCGACGGTCGATCCGGCTGCGGCAGGAGAAGTTGCGATTGGTCCCATGGAGATCGGCGGCTTGGCCTTTGATGATCAGGGCGCTGCCTCATTCGCCGGCATCCCACTCGCTGCGCTGGGCGCCGATGTTGCGCTGCCGCCTGCACTGTTGGCAACACTCAATCAGTTGGGGGTTGACAAGCTGACGATTGATACGGATCCCAGCGGTGTGACGCTTGGTTATAATGACAAGACCCTGCCGGGTCTCAAATTTAGTGAAGAATCGCTAGGCCGCATGCTGGGCGTGGCCGGCGCCTTTGTTGACGATGAAACCAGGGCAACGCTGGAGCAAATCGCCCCGATCTTGACAGCAAGTGACATCAATCTCGATGTCTCGCTGACCGGCGAACCTGCAGGCGAAACGACTTTGGGCAAAGTTCCTGTGACGATACAGGATGACGGCAATCTGGCGGTCTTCGGCCTTCCGGTGACCACGGAGCCAGTTATTGATGCGGCTACGCTGGGGCAACTGCAGGAAGCCAACATCCAGCAGCTGGACGTGGCGGTTGGTGAGGCTGGCCTCAACCTGGCAGCCAACGGCGTGAAGCTTCCTTCGATTAGTTGGACTGACGAATCGCTGGAGACTTTGGCCGGCATTGTTGCCCCAATGGCTGGCATAGATCCTGGATTGATCGACAGCGCATTGGGTATTGCCCGCAATTCAGGCCTGAGCGCCAGCGTTGCGGTGCCGATGGCGTCTGGCGCAGAAGCGATCGAGGTGCCAGAAGATATCGACTTCACCTTTGCGCCGCCGGAGATGGGCGACCTCTCTGCACCGCTGATTCGCCTGGAAGCAACGCTGGGCAGCGACGGCAGCCTCGTCGAAGCCGCTGGCCTGGACGCAGCCACGCTGGCCGCTCTCGGCGTGAGCGGCCCCATGGTGCCTGCCGAAACCATGGCGACCCTGGCTGCGCTAGGGGCCAGCGAGATTAAGATTGTGGGTGAACCGAATAACCTCAAACTGCTGCTGGACGGTAACGAGGCGTTGTCCATTGCCCATGATGCAGAGTCCTTGAGCGCAGCGCTCGACCTGGCCACGGCCTTCCAGAGCGATTCTCCGCTGGCCGATCCCGCGCTCAACGCCCTACTCAAGGATGTTGTGCTGCCGCTCATTCCCGGTTCCAATCTGGACGTGACGATCAACCTGCAGTAGTGCAGATGAACCGACGAACAACGCAATGAAATAGGCCGGGCTTCAATTTGAAGCCCGGCCTATTTTTTGAGAAACCGCTGCCAAACGTCGACTGCTTTTCACGATGTAACCGATGCGACCAGCGCCGGTTGAGCTAGGTCCCGTTGACATTTGGTCGTAACGTCCCCGGCACGGGCGCCTACAAGTCTGCAGATCGGATATTCTGCCGCCCGCGCCGGGGACGTGCCAGGCGCAAAGTAGGTGGTTTGCGAAATGTCAACAGAGCCTAGTCGAAACCAAGCGGGTAAACGCCGCAGGCCCCTTGGATTCGATACCGCGACAGACTTTGTCCAAGCCGGCGTAACCGACGTAACTGCCACACACCTCTATAGCAACGCCTATTCGTTCGTCTCCCCACGTACATGAATCACAAGTACCGAGAGTAATCCGACCGCGGCCCAGTTCCATGCGGCCAGGTCTGCCAATGCGCCAAAGGCATCGACCTGTCCATGGGCAACACCTGCGGCCAGGCCGGCAATTAGGCCGGCTGTGATCGGCCGACAGGCCATCCATTCATGGGATACAGCCGGCCAATTGCGCCAAAGCCCTCCCAACGAGGACCACACGACGCCCAGGGCGAGGATGATCCAGCCTAGCCCAATGACGCCCCACATGCTGCCAAATTCTAACCAGAGATTGTGTGGGTGGCGTAGGTTGGGATCCATGGCCGACCCCGGCGGAAGATAGGCCGGGTAGCGCCAATAGAAGCCGCCTGGCCCTGCACCGGCCACCGGAAAGTCACGCCAAAGGGCTGCTGAACTGCGCCAGATTGTCAAACGATCCAGCACGGTTGCCTGATTTAACAATCGCTCCCAGCCAAAGCCGGCCACGCCAATCGCCATCACGGCAATGAGCGCGAGTGTGGCCAGGCCGAGCCGAGCCATGCGCGGCCGGGTTGAAGCAGCCGACTCGTTCTCTGCTGATCCGGGTCCGACCAGCAGAGCAAAGCAAAGCGCGCCCACTGGTACCCCCAACAACCAGGCGCCCCGGCTGGCTGTGAGCAGGAGAGCGAACGATGTACACCCCAACGCGGCTAGGCCGACCCAACGCCAATTTCCGCGACTGGTCCAGGTAAAGCCAGCCAACAGGAAGAGGGTCCGCTCCAGGTAGAGCGCCGTGTGATTGGGGGAGAAGTGAGGGCCGATCAGGCGTAGCACGCTATCGGCTGTCGTGCCCATGCCCCGTAGCCAGCCGCCCAGACCGAGGAGCGCAACCAGGACGCCGCCGATTGCCAAGCCGCCGGCAGCGCTGCGCCATGCGCAGGGTTGGTCCAGCAGCGTACGAATGGCTAGGTAAAGGATGAGCGGTATAAGGACCAGGTCGAGCAGGCCACGGCCATAGCCTGGCCAGTGCCAAACATTGGCGGCCGCCACAAGGCTGACCAGCAGCCAGGCTACAGCGAGCCAGTCCAGGGCATAGAAGTGATCTGTACGCTGCCGGAGCCGCTGCCAGAGGTCTAGAGAGAGTGTTGGCAGTAAGCCGAGAAGCAAGACATAGGCCGGCGGCACGGTGACGGTGCGATTGACAAGCACGACTGCTTTATGCCAGTAGAAAAAGGGCAGCAGGAGCAGAGCCAGTCCCAAGCCCACACGCGGCTGCGCGGCAGTCAGAAAGAGCGCCACGATCCAGCAAAGGCCAATCAGGGGCGGCCAGACTGCAAAGTGATACAACAGTGCCAAGGCGGCCCAGGCTGTCAGCTGGATTAGCCATGGCTGCGATCGAAAGGCGTCCAGCCAGTCTCGCCACGCGAGAAGGCGTGCGGCTGCCACGCCGCGCCAGAGTAGGACACTCATGCCCGTGACGAACGCAACCAGCCCCAGCCATTCGGGTAAAGGGTCAGCGCCCGGCCGGGGGGGCGTGGATCTCGCAGCCTGGACAATGCTTGTGGTCAGGTCCGGCGTCAACGCAAAGCCTGGCGCAACCGGGCCTGCCGGCCAGGCCATTGCCGTGAGCCAAGGCCAGCGCCGGCTCGCCAGCATGATTGCGCGCGCTGCGTAGGCATTTTGATCCGTCGGGGTGACGGTTCCCCACACTGCATTCTTCTGACGATTCCAGCCGTAAGCCGTCGCCCAGAGCGGTATTTCACCGTGGCCTGCGGATTGGAGGGCGCGACGAACCCAGGCGGCGCGGGCAAAGTTGAGCACCTGCTGCCGTTGATCCGGTTTTTCGGGGGCATAACCAAACCCAAAGGGCTGAATCGCGACGACGTCAAATGCCTCGGCCCCATCGGCCGCAATCATGCGTTGCAAGAAGGAAACTTCATCCAGGGCCTGATGTCCGCGGTCGGCAGTGGGGGCCAATGCCGCGCTGATGATAATCGCATCAGGATCGGCCGCGCGGATGGCTGCGCTGGTCGCGCGCAGAAGCTGCGCGTAGCCAACAGGGTCGATATGGCGTGCGCCCCAATGCGGCGCGATATTCGGCTCGTGCCAAATCTGATAATAGCGGAGCTGATCGCCATAACGAGCAGCAAACGCGCCGGCAAAGCCGGCAAAATCAGCATAATCCTCCGGCGGCGCCAGCGCGTTATCGACCGGTTCGCGATCCCGTTTCTCACGGGCCCAGGCGGGACTGCCGTCCAACAAGGCAACGATTTCGAGCCCCTCGTCGTCCAGTGCGGCGAGTAGCGCATCGCTTGCCTGCCATGTGTAGCGCCCGGCATGGGGCTCCACTTCGTCCCAAGCGAAACGCTGATGAACCCAGTCAAACCCGTCATTGCGCAACCGGTCGAGCTGTGTGCGCTGCGCTGCCTCGTCATGCCCCAACAAATCGATGCTGACGCCCGCTGCCGATAGCGCCGGCGCTGCGGGCGCCGCCCCCTGCAGCCCCCAATCCAATGCCAGCACGTGCCGCCACAGGATGCCGCCGATGACGATTGCGGCACAACAGAGGCCGTAGAGCAGCGCCAGTCGCGCGAGGGCGAGGCGCTGCCGGCCACGGCTCACTCTTTGCGCGGCCGGCGATGGATCAACCGGCCGCATGGTGTTGGCACGGGGCGTGCGTGACACTCAGACTGGTCGCAGGTGTTTGGCAATTAGCCATAATATTGACACGTTTTTCTAGGCAACTTAGAATGATGGTTCGGCTTGGTCTACGGTTCACTGTGCGTGAGCTGCAAGCATTCGTTATTGTGATTCTGTCATGCTGGCACAAGATGCGTGAAACGTGAGCGTATTCGATCTTAAATCAGCTTTTGATAAGGCAAAAATAGGCCAGCGGGCGGGCGCCCGCAGTCATCCTTATGTGGATTACCGCGATCGGATTAGCGTAGGCACATGGCTGCTGGTCTTTGGCATCGGCTTGAGCTTGCTGATCGATCTGCCTGCCGTGCCGCTCAACTTGCGCGTCTTTCGTACGCCGCTCAACATTGCCCTGGACGACGCAATCTTTGCCGCTGCGATGCTGGCGATCCTGGCTGCCGCGGTTAGCGAGAGTGTCGTCTCGATTCATCCCTATTTGCGCATTCGCGGACGCGCGCGTACGTGGGTCTTCTGGGCGCTGCCCATGGCGCTGGCCATTATCGCCCCCTTTGTGCTGCTGCAGGCTGAAACGCGTGAGCTTCAGGTGCTGGGCTTGGTCGTAGCCGGCGCCCTGCTGGCGCTGACCTTCTTCAGCCTCTATAGCACAGTAGAACCGGGAAAACCTGGCTATCGGCGCGGGCGTCTGCTCCTCGATGCACTCGTCTACGGCTCGGCGCTGCTGCTCTTCCTCTTCGTCTATCAGACAGGCATCCGCAGCCTCTTATCGGGTTCGTTGATCGCGTTCACGGCACTGCTCCTGGCCGTTGAACTATTACGCGGCGCCAGCGACCAGGTGGGTCTGACCTTGAGTTATGGTCTGATTGTCGGGCTGATTCTGGGCGAGGTAACCTGGGCGCTGAACTATTGGAAGTTACTGCCCGACTTGACGGGGGGCTTGCTCTTGCTGCTTATTTTTTATCTGCTCACCGGCATCGCTCAGCAGGGTTTGCAGGGACGCTTGACACGACGCGTACTGCTTGAGTTTGCTCTGTTCGGCCTGATTGCCCTGGCGCTGATCGCGCTGGTCGGTCCCGGCTTTCAGCAGCAAGTACGCTTCTAAACCGAAAGTGTGACGGGAACACTGGTTTTTGCCGGCTGTCGTGGTAGACCCGGCTTCGACCCTTCGACAAGCTCAATCCAAGCTGGCTCAATCCAAGCCGGCTGAGCCAGCGTTTCCGAGTAGCCGTCGCCTGAGCCTGTCGAAGGCAAAGGCGGTCGAAGGCAGAGCCTGTTGCATCGATGAAAGTCATGTTCTCATAGAGATTTCAGGTTAGATCTGCGACTTCAAGGCGCCGCACAAGCCGCCAGGCGCGTATAGTTCTTCGCCCACACGGCCCGTGACGCCGGGTCGGCAACCAGTCCTAACAAGGTATCCGTCAGGCAGGCATTGACGGGCGCTGCAACACCGACTTCACGCCCCAGATCGACCACCGCGCCGTTCAGCCAGGGCACTTCACTTTTTCCCTTTCCGTTGGCTAAATCAAGATAGAGGCTAGGCATCTTGCCGCCCCGTGCACCGCCGATCTGCTTGCGCAATACGGCGCGCAGCAGCGACTTGGGCGCGACGCGGATGCCCGGCGCCAGCACGCGGAAAGGATAGCTGCCCACATTTTGCGGTGCGATGTCAGCTTGGGCCATCACACGCAGCGCTTCGCGCCATGCCTCAATCTCCAGGTCGACGATAGCGTCCTGCGCGAAGACTTCTTCCGGCGGCGCACTCAAAATGGCACATGTGGCGTTTCCGGCCATATTCATGAGCAGCTTTGTCCACTTCATGCCTTCAGCGTCGGCATAACGCGTCACCGCGAAACCGGCCCGCTCCAGCGCGGCAGCAAATTCATCGCAGCACTCGTTTTCGCTCCCATGCACCGGATCGCCAAGCCCCAATCCATACTGGGGGCGATCGACGCGGATCGTTCCCAGCGCCGGCGATGAGACGGGCGTGGTAATTGTGCCGGCAATCACCCGGTTCTCGCCAACGGTTTGGGCGATCATGGACTCGTTGCCGACCCCATTCTGCAGGCTGAGGAAGATGGGCAAGGCGCGTTTGTGCGTCGCTGCGACTGCCGCGCACTCTGCCATGGCCGCCAATGTGTCATAACTCTTGACGGTCATGATGGCGATGTCGAAGGGTGCAGAGTGGGCAAAGGCGTCGGCAATACTGCTTGCTGCGCACAGGTCTTCAATTCTGTGGATGCCGGCTTCGTCTTCGAGCTGCAAACCGCGTTGCTGCACCGCCGCGGCGAAAGCTGGACGGCCTGCAAAGGTGACCGTTTCGCCAGCCAGTGCCAGCTTACCGCCAACCAGCGATCCGATCGCGCCCGCGCCGATGATGAGTATGTTCACGTGCCTGCTTTGCTTTCGCTAATGTGTCGATGGGTTAGAGCGTGGCCAAAAGGGCTCGCACATCTTCCGCGCTGGAGCAACGCAGTGCACTCTCGGCAATTTGCCGGCAGTGGAGCATGTCGCTTTGGCGGATGGCCTGTTTGACAAGCGGGGCCGTCGGCACAGGCACGCTTAGCTCCGTGACGCCCAGACCCAGCAGAAGCGGCACGGCCCGCACGTTGCCGCCAATTTCACCGCAAAGGGAAACCGGCAATTCGTTCAACTTGCCGGCATAGCAGGTACGCGCAATAAGCTGTAGAACGGCCGGATGGAGCGGATCGGCCAGGGCTGCCACGCTGGCATTCGTACGATCACTGGCCATGACGTACTGGGCCAAATCGTTGGTGCCGATGCTCAGGAAGTCAACCATCTCCGCAATACGTTCTGCCATGAGCGCAGCAGCCGGCACTTCGATGAGCGCACCGATTTTGACCAAAGCGCCCAGCGGCTCTCCCGTTTCCTTTTCCACTTGATCGCGCACTTTGTTCAAGAGGCGACAAACCGTTTCCATTTCAGGTACGGTACTCACCATCGGCAACATGAAGCGCAGACGTGCTGCCGGCGACGCGTCGCGCGCGCTCAATAGTAGGGCATGATATTGATCGCACAGCAGGGTGGGGTGGGCCAGCAGCAGACGCAGCCCGCGCAAGCCCAGAAATGGGTTTTCTTCGCCATGACCAATCAGGTATTCAACCTGTTTGTCACCGCCGGCATCTAATGCTCGCACCGTCAGCAAACGGCCCCCAACCTGGCTGGCAAATGTAGAGTAGACTGCCCGTTGCTCCTCTACCGTGGGTGCTATCGCCCGGCCCTGGAAGAGGTATTCGGTGCGTGTTAGGCCAACCCCCTCTGCGCCGCAGGTTGCGACGGCGGCCACGTCCTCAGCCGTATTGGCGTTGATATAGACGGGAATGCATTCACCATCCCGAGTGATCGCGGGTTCGTTGGCGCGATCCTCTGCAGCAGATTGCTGGCTGAGTTCAAGGGCGTGCGCGTCGTTAAACTGATCAATCTGCGCGCGTGATGGGGCAATGATGAGTTGGCCCTGGTGGCCATCGATGATGCCTGGCTGATCATCGGGGTGCGTAATTAGCTTGGGGCCGAGGCCGCAGACGAGGGGCAAGCCCAGGCTGCGGGCCAGGATCGCCGAATGGGCGGTCGGCGTGCTGTAGGCCAGGCCGATGCCGACGATGTTTTGCACCGATAACAGTGCCACATCGGTTGGCGTAAGATCTTCGGCCAGCAGTAGCGTAGCCGGTGGAAGGTCGCTCAACTCGCTCTGGTCAATGGGCGCACCCAGATGATGCAGGAGCCGCCGCCCGATGTCAAGGATGTCGGCCGCGCGTCCGGCAAAGTAATCGTCATCCAGCTCGCGAAAGAGTTGGGCCATGTCCAACACTGCCTGACGCGTGGCCCCAATCGCCGTTGCTTGATTGAGCTGGATCGCATCGCGAATGCTCTCGGTCAGCGTCTTGTCGGTGAGAATTAGCCGATGGACGGAGAAGATGTCGGCAGCCACATGATTGAGGGAGCGCCCGAGGCGTTCAAGCTCAACGTCTACTTGTGCCTGCGCAGTGAGAAAGCGCTGCCATTCATAGCGCGGACTCTGGACGCCGGCCTCGATCTCAGAGACGAGCGTGTCGGTCTGGAGATCAACCGTATGGTATACGTGGGTCGTGCCGATCCCGATGCCGGGGGCGGCTGGTAAGCCATGTAGCGTTATGCTCATATTGACGTCGGCACATCATAGCGGCGCTGATCGAAGAGCGCGCTGAGAGCAGACAACGCTGCGGACGCATCGGGGCCGTTTGCGGCAAGACGGATCGTGTGGCCCTGGCGCGCCTGGATCTGCATAAGTTGCAGGATGCTTTTTGCATCCACTTCAGCCGAGACACGCGTCAAATTCTGGGCCGTAATGGTTGCCTCAAAGCGATTGGCGAGTTGGACAACGTCCTTGCTCTTGCGCAAGTGCAGACCCAGCGGGTGACTGATCATCACCTCTGTCGTTAGGGCCTCATCGTCTGCAGCGGATCGGGCCGTCGATTTCGTTTCTCTCTCGTCCCCATGCGTCATGGTTCGCTGCGTGTCACTTTCGGAAATGAGCCGGCATCTTCAGCCGCCTGGTTGACTGCTTCGAGGGAGTGCCCCAGGCTCGCTTCCAATGCGGCTACGAGTGCGCCTTCGACCAGCGGCGCATTGCTGATGAGGCAGCGCGTTTTGATCTCATCGGGCAAGAGTTCCAGCGCAAGCTTTGTGCTGAGCACTGCGCTGCCCAGGTCGACCAGTAGGAGCACGCCATCTTCATTCCAGACCAGATTGATGGCTTCGCAGATGCGCAGGGCATCTGTGCCGAGGCGGTAGGTGCCATCATCGGCAAGAATGCCCCCTACGGCCGCAATCCTGGTCTCATCGCCGGTCCCGGCATCGGTCATGGACTCGGCCAGTTCCTTGACGCCGTTCGCCAGCGTGGCGCAGTGGGAGACAATTACCAGATTGACCATGTACCGCTTCCCTCACGCTCCATCGTCTTCTTGGTCGGTTTCGCTACCCTGGCCCAGCGTACGCGCCGCAGTTTCAATCAAGAAATAACTGCTGGTCGCGCCCGGATCTTGATGGCCGATTGATCGAGGGCCGAGATAGCTGGCCCGACCCTTTTGCGCCTCCATGTCGATGGTGCTGGTCGTGCCATGTTCTGCGGCCTGGCGCGCTTTCTCTAACGCTTCAGCTACAGTATAGTCCTGGGTTGCCGCCCTTTCCAACGCAGCCATAGCCGGCACCAACGCATCGACCATGGTTTTGTCGCCCAGACGCGCTTCGCCGCGCTGCTGAATCGCTTCGACGCCGACTCGGAACATGACGGCAAGTTGACCAATCGTAGCTTTGCTGTCGGAATCGAACTCCTTGGCCGCACGTAGAAAAAACGCGCCATAGAGCGGTCCGGCCGCACCGCCAACGCTGCTGATAAGCGTCATGGCAACGGTCCGTAGGAAGACGCTGATCTCCTGACAATCCTCCATTCCTTCGACGCGCGCCCGCACCTTGCGCATGCCGTTTTGCATATTCACTCCATGATCGCCATCGCCGATTGCTGCGTCCAGCTGGGTAAGAAGATCCTTCTCTTCGTCGACGCGGTCGGCAAATAACAACATCCATTGACGAAACTCCGCCAAGGTTACTTCACGGGGCATGAGCTTATCCTTCGCAACCTGAAATGGTTGTAACATAACACGGGCTGGACCAGTACAGCGCGCCGTGGGCTCAGCCATCGATTGGCTTTGCACACTCTGCCCGCTACCAGCTGAGGGCCGGCGTCTTCACCGGTGCATCCCACAGCTTGATCAGTTCTGGCGTCAACACCATTAACGTAATGGCGCAGCCCGCCATATCCAGGCTCGTGACATAATTGCCAATGAGGCGTCGTTCGATATGAATCTCATTGCGAGCCAGAGCGTGGTAGAGATGACGATACACAATGTATAGTTCCTGGAGGGGTGTCCCCCCAAGTCCGCTGATGAGTGCCAGGACACGGTCATTCGGCTGCAGCTTCAGATCCTGCACGATCGGTTCCAAAATCATGTCGGTCATGGCATCGGCGCTAGTCAACGGCATGCGATGTCGGCCGCGTTCGCCGTGGATACCAACGCCCAACTCAATCTTGTCGAGGGGCAACTCAAAGGTGGGGAAGCCGATATTGGGCGAGGTACAACTGCTCAGGGCAACGCCCATGCTGCGCGCGTGCCGGGTGACCTGATCAGCCAGATTGGCCACCTTTTCCAGGGGCATGCCGGCCGCGGCCGCGGCGCCGGCGATCTTCTCGACCAGAACTGTCGCGCCCATCCCACGCCGTTTGGATGGATTCTCCAGCGCCACGTCGTCATTGACAAGCACGGATCTGACTTCGTAGCCTGCCTCTTCGGCCATCTCCATCGCAAACTTGATGTTGAGCACGCCACCGGCATAATTCTTGATGACAAAGAGCGCACCGCTGCCGCCATAGACTTTGTCGAGGGCAGCAAAGTACTGGTCGGGCGTGGGACTGGTGAAGACGCCGCCAGGGCAGGCCGCATCCAACATGCCGCGTCCGACGTACCCGGTGTTGAGCGGTTCATGGCCGCTGCCGCTGCCGCTGATGATAACAGTCTTGCCCCGGACGGGCGCATCCTTTCGCCAGACTAGATGAGGATCGTATTGAACGCTCAGGAGATCCGAGTGGGCGAGCGCCAGACCCTCCAGCGTTTCCCTCACAACATCGCGAGGCTTGTTAATCAGCTTCTTTTGCATCGCCGGGTGTAGTGGACTCGCCCCCGGCTGTTGATCTGGTGTGGTTATCATTGGGGCCATTGACAGCCATTTCTTCAGACGCAGGCTTGATCGCATGCAGATGCGGCGATCAAGCCTGGTAGCGCAACATCCAAAGTCCGTTGGCAACTGGCGCCGTCGGATTGGATCATTCTACCGCATTGTAGCGACATTCGCTTGGTTTTACAATACGCTTTCGAAAATTGACCAACCATTCCTCTTTTACTCATTCGTTATGTTTTCAAAGACGTTGCGAAGTAGCGTCTTGGCTTCGCGGGCGGCATGACCGCGGTGGCTGATCTCATTTTTCGCGTCTGGGGCCAGTTCCGCCATGGTCCTGTCGAACTGGGGCAGAAAAAAGATTGGGTCGTAGCCAAAGCCATAATCTCCACGGGGCACGTCAACGATGATTCCGTCGACACTGCCTTCCGTGGTGAGGATCAACTCGTCTGACGCGCGTTCTGTGCCCGCCCCCGGCAGGCAGAGGGCGACGACGCAGCGGAAGCGGGCCGTGCGGTCGGTTGCAGACAAGGCCTGCAACTCGCCGACGAGCTTGGCGTTGCGTTCGGCCGCGCTGGCGCCCGGTCCGGCGTAACGGGCCGAATAGACGCCGGGCCGCCCGTCGAGTGCATCCACTTCCAACCCGCTATCATCCGCCCAGGTCCAAAGCCCAGTCATCTCGGCGTACGCACGCGCCTTCAGCACGGCGTTCTCGCTAAAGGTAACGCCTGTCTCTTCAACGTCGACGCTGATTCCTTCATCGTCGAGTGAACTGATGGTGAGCGGGAGGTCGGCCAGCAACTGACGATATTCTTCTACCTTGCCTGCGTTGTGTGTAGCGATAAGCAGTTTCTTCATCGTATCTCGCTTCAGACGTGGCATTGACGTTGCGTCGTTGCGCCCAGGAATAGATCGAAGGCCCATCATCGTGTAGGCTCTACAGGCCTCCGAAAGGAAGCCACTCTTTTGGCCCACGCGTCTATGCTATCATATAATAAACAGGATGGTCGGAATTATGCTTCCATGATCGCACAGACTACGATGGGGATTTCGTCTACCTACCTCCGATTCAAACTGCCATATCAGTTCCGCCAAGTGCAACCAACCCTGTATCCGCATTTTTGATCGACGCTGATTGAAAATTGTTTCCACATTTTGAGAACATCAAGATTATGTCGCAATCCATATCAGCCGAGGAAAAATCTTTCATGGTCGATTCCTACCATCCGTTGCGGATATTCGCCGGCTCTGCTCATCCAGCGCTGGCCCAAAGCATTGCCGACATCTTGGGCGTCGGACTTGGTAAAGCTACAACCACCAATCTGCCCGATAGCGAAATACACGTAATGATTGATGAGGTGGTGCGGGATCAAGACATCTTTATCGTGCAGCCCTGTTCGGTACCGGTGAATGATAATCTGATTGAGCTTTTACTCTATCTGGATGCATTTCGCCGCGCCAGCGCCCACAGCATCAGCGTGGTGATTCCTTACTTTCCCTACGCGCGCCAGGAGCGCATGGCCCGTGGGCGTGAAGCAATCAGCGCCCGCGTGGTGGCCAATATGCTGGAGGAATCAGGCGCCGACCGGGTCATCTTTGTCGACATCCACAGCCGGGCCATCCAGGGTTTCTTCAACATTCCCGTCGATCCGCTGAGCGCACTTCCTCTGCTTGCCGACTACTTTCGCAAGCCCGAATATGCCAATGCGGCCATCGTGAGCCCGGATGTCGGTCGCGCCGGCATGGCCGGGCGCTATGCCGAACAGCTCAACCTGCCGTTGGTGGTCATGCACAAGCGGCGCACCAGCTTTGATCAGACCGAGACCACCCACGTCGTCGGCGACATCGAGGGACGCAGCCCCATCATCATTGATGACATCATGGCTGGCGGCAGTGTGCTCAAGCAAGTCGATGCCTTATATGATGCCGGCGCGAGCGGCGCCTGCTACTTTGCCGTGACCCATCCCGTGCTGCTCGCGTCGGCGCTGGAGTGGCTGGACGCCGACGACCGCATCGCCAAGCTGGTCGTCACCAATACAGTCCCAGTCCCGCCGGAGAAGCGTCACCCCAAACTCGAAGTGCTGTCGATTGCGCCGCTATTGGCGGAGATCATCTACGGCATCTACAAGGGAACGAGCATTTCGGCGCGGTTGATCTTGGCCTGAGGCGCTGATTTGCCCGCATTTTGCGCTGCCCGAATTGGTGGGGCGGCGATGGTGGACCAGCGTTAATTTTCTTGTTATCAGGTGAGGAGTTTGCGCATGTTTGGTCGCATACAGAGGCCTGACGCCGATGCAATCGAAGTAATTCTTGGCCCGCGGGCGACGTTTAGTGGTACGCTGCGTTGTGATGCCAGCGTGCGCGTTGACGGCAGCGTGGAGGGCGGACAGATTGAGACCCCGGCCAACGTGATTTTCACAGAAACCGCGCGTGCGGAATGCAACGTCATCGCCAAGACCGTGAGTATCCGCGGCCACTTCCATGGCATCATTCGTGCGGAACGCGTTGAATTGTTGCGTGGCAGTCAGGTGCATGGTGCGCTTCACGTCAAGACTTTCTTTATGGACGACGGCGTGCAAATGCGCGCCGAACTCAACATCCAAGATGCGCCAGCCGAGGCGACGGTCCTGCCCGCGCAACCTGGCGAGGACGCCAAGATCCCAGTCGTCAATCCGGCAAAGGAGGCTTAGGCCTTTCGCCATTCACTCATTTCGGTAAACCCGGCGGCAACGCTCAATTGATGGATCAGCGATCATTTGGTGCGATTACCCGCCGCGGAATTTACGCTTTATCGCACTAGACGTACAACTCTTTTCTATTCAAATGTTGAGATAGGAGGTATCCATGTTCTCAACAGGACGAAGTACCCTTTCGCTGCTGGCGATTTTGCTGGTAGCTATGCTCGCGCTGACCGCCTGTGCCGGTGCGGGTCCGCAAGCCACGGCCCCGGCAGAACCGGCCGCACAAGAAGAAGCTGCGCCTGGCGCAGCTGAAGGCGAAGCGGCCGCAGCAGGTGATGGCGCAACCTTCATCTTTGGGCGCGGTGCTGACGGCGTCGGCCTCGACCCGGCCGTGATTACCGATGGCGAGTCCTTCCGCGTCGTCAACCAGGGCTGTGAGTCGCTGCTGGCATATGACAAGGAGACGACCAACACGGTCCCGAGCCTGGCCGAAAGCTGGGAATCGAATGAAGAGGGCACGGAATGGACCTTCAAGATTCGTGAGGGCGTCAAATTCCATGACGGCACCGATCTCAATGCCGATGCCGTGCTTTTCAATTTTGAGCGCTGGTGGGATCCGGCCAACCCCTATCACTACGAAGAGCAAGTCTTCGAATATTGGGACTACATGTGGGCCGGCTTCAAGGGCGACTCGATCGTGACCGACATGGAGAAGGTGGACGACTACACGGTCAAGTTCACCCTGAGCGAGCCGCTTGCCCCCATCCTGGCCAACATGGCGATGCCGATGTTTAGCATCGCCAGCCCGGCTGCGATCGAGGAATATGGCGTCGACTACGGCACCCCCGAAGTCGGCTATGTCTGCACGGGCCCCTTCCAGTTTGAAGAGTGGGTAACGGGCAATAGCATTACCCTAAGCCGCTTCGATGACTACTGGGGCGAAAATCCCGGCAACGTAGACCGCATTATCATCCGCACGATTCCTGACAATTCGGCCCGTTTCCTGGCGCTGCAGGCCGGCGAGGTCCATGCACTGGAGCAGGCGAATATCGAGGACTTGGGGACCGCGGAAGCATCCGAGGATGCGTATGTCTTGACGCGGCCGGCCCTGAACACGGGCTACCTGGCCTTCAACTACAGCATCCAGGAGTTCAATGATCCGCTCGTGCGTGAAGCCATCGCCGCAGCCATTGACAAGCAGGGCATCGTTGATGCCTTCTACGGCGGCTACGGCGAGGCAGCCACCCAGTTCCTGCCCCCGCTGGTTTGGGGCCACAACCCCGACCTCACGGGTGTTGCGTATGATCCGGACCGAGCGGTCGAACTGCTGACCGAAGCGGGCTTCCCCGACGGGATTAGCGAAGTCACGTTGGAAGACGGCAGCACCATTCCGCTCAAGCTCTTCTACATGCCGGTGGTGCGCTTCTACTATCCCGATCCCGAAGCGATTGGCGAAGCCATGGCCGCGCAGTTGGCCGCAGTTGGCATCAATGCGGAACTCGAGCTGGCCGGTGACTGGGCGACCTACCTGGACCTGCGCCGAAATGGTGAACTGGTCGGCCTCTACCAGCTTGGTTGGGGCGGCGACAACGGCGACCCGGATAACTTCCTCGGCTATTTCTTTGCCAACGCTGAAGTTCCCAAGGCGTCTGAGGGCTTCTTTGTCAATCCGGAATTGGCCGCGATTCTGATCGAAGCACGCTCGACCACAGATCAGGCCGCACGCACCGCTCTCTACGAGCAGGCTGAACAGATGCTCTTCGAGGATGTTGGCCGCATCTGGATTGCCCACAACAGCACGCCGCTGATCTTCCGCAATGAGGTCTCCGGCTATGTTCCCAATGCAGTCGGGACGGACCTCTACAAGTATGTGACCGTAGAGCAGTAAGACTTTTACTGCAGCGTAACGTTTTGTGACCACCATAAGACGTTGCGCTGCCGACCGTCGCCTCGATTCGTTCAGCCGCTTTGTGCGTGCGAACGCGTCGAGGCGACGGTTATTCCCATCAATCAACTCGAGCGAGTCAATCTGTGTTTCAGTTCATTTTTCGTCGCGTTTTGGCGACCATCCCCGTCCTCATCGGGGTCTCGCTGCTGGTCTTTTCCTTTATTCATCTGATTCCCGGCGACCCGGCTGTAGCCATGTTGGGCGAACGCGCGACCGAAGAAAACGTGGCGCGCATGCGCGAACAGCTCGGCCTCAACGATCCGCTGCCGGTGCAGTACGTGCGTTTTCTCTTTGGCCAAACGGAGTGGGTGGTGGTTGGCGAAGAGAACGCCTACACAACCCGCCGCGGCGAACAGTGCGTTGAGATCGACGGCGCCGCCCATGTCGCTTGCCGTTCCCCCGAAGGCAAATGGATCGGCCAACAGGATCAGGAAGTCACCTGCAACCGCTTGGCAAGTCTCATGGTGTGCCACGACAACGGCATCCTGTGGGGCGACCTGGGCCGGTCAATCCAGGGCAATATTCCCATAGGCAAAGAGCTGCAGCGTCGTTTTCCCGCCACGATTGAGCTGGCTTTGTTTGCGATCACGATTGCGGTGCTGCTGGGCATCCCAGCCGGCGTGCTTGCTTCCCTCAAGCGCAACTCGCTGGTGGATACCGCCACGATGTTTGCGGCCTTGGCCGGTGTCTCCATTCCCGTCTTCTGGCTGGGGATTTTGCTCATGTGGCTGTTTGGTCTGCAACTGGGTTGGTTTCCGATCGGCGGTCGGCTCAGCCCCGACGTTGAGCTCGACACGATCACCAACTTTTACGTGCTGGACAGCATTCTGACGCGCAACTGGACTGCTTTCTGGGATGCTCTGCGTCACCTTGTCCTGCCGGCGATCACGTTGGCGACCATCTCTCTTTCGATTATCGCCCGCATGACGCGCTCCTCCATGCTCGATGTGCTGGGCCAGGACTACATGCGTACTGCCCAGTCCAAAGGGCTGCCTCGCAGCACGCAGGTGCGCCGCCATGCCATGCGCAATGCCATGATGCCGGTTGTGACCATTATCGGCCTTCAATTCGGCGGGCTGCTGGCCGGCGCGATTCTGACAGAGACAATTTTTTCGTGGCCAGGGATTGGCAAATGGGTCTTTGACGCCATCGGCGCCCGCGACTACACCATTGTTCAGTCGGTAACGCTGATCATCGCCTTTACCTTTGTGCTGGTCAATCTGCTGGTCGATATTTCCTACGCGTGGCTAAATCCGCGCATCCGCTATCAATAAGCGTTTTCTACAATTGCTATCAAAAACTGGTTGAATTATGGCCGTTGCGAATGATTTGAAGTTAGCCGCCGCCGAACCCACGCGCCGGCACGAAAGCCAAACCCAGCGCGTTTTTCGCCGCCTTCTCCGCTCGCCCAATGCGCGGGTTGGGCTCTTTCTTGTTGTTTCTTTTGTACTAATCGCCATCTTTGTGCCCATCTTTGACGATTATGACGCCCGCCGGGATTTGGATCTTTCGTCGCGCCTGGAACCACCGTCGGCTGAGCACTGGTTTGGCACCGATGACTTGGGCCGCGACGTCTTCCGCCGCGTGCTACACGGCGCGCGCGTTTCGCTCCAGGTCGCCATTCTTTCGGTGTCGATCTCCCTCCTCTTCGGCGCAATGATTGGCCTGGTGGCGGGCATGGTGGGCGGCTGGGGCGACAGCGTACTCATGCGCTTGATGGATATCATGCTGGCCTTCCCGTACGTGTTGCTGGCGATTGCGCTGGTGACGACCTTGGGGCCGGGCTTGCGCAATACCATGATTGCGATTGGCATTGTCTACATTCCCGTCTATGCGAGACTTTCCCGCTCGGTTGCTCTCTCTCTGCGCAATGAAGACTATGTCTTGGCCGCACGCAGCATCGGTTCCAAGCAGCACCGCATCCTCTTTAGCCACATTGTGCCTAACGGCCTTTCCCCCATCATTGTGCAGGCTACGCTGAGCATGGGCATTGCGGTGCTGGATGCCGCCGCACTGGGATTTTTGGGGCTTGGCCAACAGCCTCCCTATCCCGAGTGGGGCAAAATGCTCGTGGACAGCCTGCAGTTTATCCTCTCCGGCTCTTGGTGGGTTATGCTCTTTCCGGGCCTTGCCATCATGTTGACTGTGCTGGGCTTCAATCTGCTCGGCGATGGCCTGCGCGATGCGTTGGATCCTCGACTTCGAATGTGATGATAAGACGAAAGAGATGGCTGATGCCGAACACACTGCTGTGGAGCGGGGCTGTGGTCTATTGTCTGTGAAGACCTTCTGTGCCGTGTGGCCGCAGATGACAGTTTATGCCGCCACCTGAATTGAATCCGATATTCTTGGAAAGGAAACTGATTGTGACTGATCGTATTGTTACGCTAAAAGGCGATACCGCATTTGCCGTAGTGGGCTCGCCGGTCGCTGTGGGCGACAAAGCGCCCGAGGTAACGCTGGACGACGGCGGCTTTGGCAGCACCTTCGACCTGCTGGGCGATACCGCGGGCAAGGTGCGGCTGGTCAGCGTCGTACCGAGCATCGATACGGGCATCTGTGATGCTCAAACTCGACGCCTGAATGAGGAGGCCAGCAGCTTGGGCGAAAACGTGATTGTCTTAACCGTCAGCGCTGACCTGCCCTTTGCCCAGGCGCGCTGGTGTGGGGCTGCCGGCGTCGATCGCGTCAAGATGCTTTCCGATCATCAGGAGATGGCCTTTGGTAACGCTTATGGCACGAATGTCGAAGCTGCACGCATCGACCAGCGCGCGATCTTTGTCATCGATGACAAAGACACGGTCCGCTATGTCGAGTATGTCCCCGAAATCGCCCAACATCCTGACTATGACGCCGCACTCGCCGCGCTGAGCGAAACCCTATAGCATCGCGGGTTGTCGAAACGATAGCGCAACCAGATTTACACGCCGCAGTTGGGACACGCCGCACTTGATCAAGTGCGGCGTGTCCCAACTGCGGTCAACCGCCGGGAGGGGAAGGAACGACGTCACGGATCCCGATGCACAAATACAGGCGCCAGGACGAACGCAGAAGTAAGCTCTATCCAGGCGATGACCCTCTGTCTCTCGTTTCTCGTGTGCTACATTGAACGTCCGTCGGAGATCAGGTAGAGACGGTTTGCACCCTACGTATCTCATTTAATACGTATCCCATTCAATAGGAGTGAGACACTTGTCATACTGGATCATGGTTCCCATCGCCGCAGCAATCGGGTATCTCTTGGGTTCGATTCCTGTGGGGCTCTGGGTCTGTCGCTTCTATGGCGTGGATATCCGCACCGTGGGCAGCGGCCGCACGGGAGGGACCAACGCCTGGCGCGCGGCCGGTCTCAAAGCTGCCGTGCCTACCGTGATTGGTGATGCGGTCAAAGGCGCCCTTGCCGTATGGCTGGTGCGCTGGCTCTTCTATCGCCTTTTCCCTGACCCGTCGGTGATGGCCGTCGATGAGGCTGTCATGCGCTCGACTGCGGTGCAGCTGGCGGCGGCACTGGCCGGCGGCATGGCCATTATTGGCCACAACTGGTCCTTGTTTAACGGCTTCAAGGGCGGCGCCGGCGGTATCACTTCGGCAGCCACCGCTATGGCCATTTCTCCCCTTGTCGGGGGTATGGTCTGGCTAATTGGGGGCATTCTCATCTGGTGGACGCGCATTGCCTCGGTCGGTACCTTTGCCGTGGGCGTCAGCGCCTTCGCCATCTTTCTGCTCCTGGGCGTCAATCGCCTCTCGCCCTGGCCCTACATCATCTTTGGCGTCATCGCCTTCTTCTCGGTCTTGATGGCTCTGCGCAACAATCGCGAGAAGATTCGGACGCAAGACGAGCGCGTGATCACGCTTTGGTAGCAGTCTCGCGCAGGATCCTGCCGCAAGAAACAGCTCTGCTGGTTCTTCTGACCTTTTGTTCATGGACGCCGTGGGCCATGGCGGCAAGGCAGTCAGCACAAGTGGACCTGATAGGAGAGGCTGATCGTGAGTTTCTGGGTCAACCGTGGGACCAGGGCGGGAAGCGATGCGATGCGTGGGATCACTCAGACCGCCGGGTCTTTTGTGCGTAAAATGCCGTCCTCGCCAGCGAGCGCAGACGGTGGGGTGGACGGCGCACGGTGGCGTCACAGGCGACGCGCCAGAAACGGCTTCGGTCGACTGTCGCCAGCCAGGTGCATTCGTGACCACATCTGGCTGAGGATTGCTCGTGCCATGATATGTCTCGAACTCTCCCGTTCGACCTGGCGACATGGGAATGGGCCATGGGCCCAAGGCTTGTACCCGGTCAATCTCTGTAGGCGGCGAGGAGCGGATGCGGTGGGGCGATCCTGCAGCCGTTCGGCATGTCGGGGAGAAATGGTCTCAACTATTTTGAGCCAACTTGTACTAGTCGGTCATTCATTTAGGTAGACCCGGCGGTGACACTCGCTTGATGGATCAGCGATCACTTGGTGCGATTGCCCGCCGCGGCATTTACACAATATCGTGCTACACGTACCAACTCTTATTTATTCACATGTTGAGGTAGGAGGTATCCATGTTCTCAACGGGACGACGTACCCTTTCGCTACTGGCAATCCTGCTGGTAGCCGTGCTGGCGCTTGCCGCATGTGGCGGCGGTGGTCAGCAGGACGCAGCGCCGGCAGAACCGGCCGCGCAGGAGGAAAGCGCAACCGAAGACGAAGCAACGGAAGCGCCGGCTGAAGAGGCGCCCGGCGGCGCCGTGGTTGTCGGTACCAACGCCGAATACCAACCCTTCGAATTTGTCGACGCCAACGGTGATATCATCGGCTTTGACATCGATCTCATGAATGCACTGGCCGAAGAGGCGGGCCTGGAGATCGAGTTCGTCAACACGAAGTGGGACGGCATCTTTGTCGCGCTGGCAAATGGTGAATTCGACGCTGTCATCAGCGCCGTTACCATCACGCCGGAGCGCGCAGAGGTTGTTGACTTCACCGAGCCCTACTTTAATGCCGGCCAGGCGGTTGCCGTGCGCGACGACAATGACGCGATCGCCGGTGTGGAAAGCCTGGTAGAAGGCATCAGCGTGGGTGTGCAGCTGGGGACAACCGGCGACATCTATGCCACCGACAACTTGCCGGTCGATGTGAGCCGCTTTGATGAAACGCCGCTGGCGATTCAAGCCTTGGCCAATGGTGATGTGGACGCGGTCGTCGCCGATGCGCCCACCCTGGCCGATTACATCAAGGCCAATCCTGATCTGGGTCTCAAGGTCGTGGGCGAGCCCTTCACCGATGAGTTCTACGGCATTGCCGTGAACAAGGAGCGAACGGACGTTCTGGACGCGCTCAACGCGGCGTTGGCAACGGTTCAGGAAAATGGCGTCTATGATGAAATCTTCGCCACGTGGCTTGGCACGCCCGAAGTGATTGCTGATGCAGCTGAAGGCGAAGCGGCCGCAGCAGGTGATGGCGCAACCTTCATCTTTGGGCGCGGTGCTGACGGCGTCGGCCTCGACCCGGCCGTGATTACCGATGGCGAGTCCTTCCGCGTCGTCAACCAGGGCTGTGAGTCGCTGCTGGCGTATGACAAGGAGACGACCAACACGGTCCCGAGCCTGGCCGAAAGCTGGGAATCGAATGAAGAGGGCACGGAATGGACCTTCAAGATTCGTGAGGGCGTCAAATTCCACGACGGCACCGATCTCAATGCCGATGCCGTGCTCTTCAACTTTGAGCGCTGGTGGGATCCGGCCAACCCCTATCACTACGAAGAGCAAGTCTTCGAATATTGGGACTACATGTGGGCCGGCTTCAAGGGCGACTCGATCGTGACCGACATGGAGAAGGTGGACGACTACACGGTCAAGTTCACCCTGAGCGAGCCGCTTGCCCCGATCCTGGCCAACATGGCGATGCCGATGTTTAGCATCGCCAGCCCGGCTGCGATCGAGGAATATGGCGTCGACTACGGCACCCCCGAAGTCGGCTATGTCTGCACGGGCCCCTTCCAGTTTGAAGAGTGGGTAACGGGCAATAGCATTACCCTAAGCCGCTTCGATGACTACTGGGGCGAGAATCCCGGCAACGTAGACCGCATTATCATCCGCACCATTCCCGACAATTCGGCTCGCTTCCTGGCGCTGCAGGCCGGCGAGGTCCATGCGCTGGAGCAGGCGAACATCGAGGACTTGGGGACCGCGGAAGCCTCCGAGGATGCGTATGTCTTGACGCGACCGGCCCTGAACACGGGCTACCTGGCCTTCAACTACACGATCCAGGAGTTCAATGATCCGCTCGTGCGTGAAGCCATCGCCGCAGCCATTGACAAGCAGGGCATCGTTGATGCCTTCTACGGCGGCTACGGCGAGGCAGCCACCCAGTTCCTGCCCCCGCTGGTTTGGGGCCACAACCCCGACCTCACGGGTGTTGCGTATGACCCGGACCGGGCGGTCGAACTGCTGACCGAAGCGGGCTTCCCCGACGGGATTAGCGAAGTCACGTTGGAAGACGGCAGCACCATTCCGCTCAAGCTCTTCTACATGCCGGTGGTGCGCTTCTATTATCCCGATCCCGAAGCGATTGGCGAGGCCATGGCCGCTCAGTTGGCCGCCGCCGGCATCAATGTCGAACTCGAGCTGGCCGGTGACTGGGCGACCTACCTGGACATGCGCCGCAATGGCGAACTGGTCGGTCTCTACCAGCTTGGCTGGGGCGGCGACAACGGCGACCCGGATAATTTCCTCGGCTACTTCTTCGCCGACGCCGACGTGCCCAAGGTGGCTGAAGGCTTCTTTGTCAATCCAGAACTGGCCGCTATTCTGGTGGAAGCCCGCTCGAACACTGATCAGGCCGAGCGCACCGCCCTCTACGAGCAGGCTGAGCAGATGCTCTTCGAGGATGTGGGCCGCATCTGGATTGCCCACAACAGCACACCGCTGATCTTCCGCAACGAGGTCTCCGGCTATATTCCCAATGCAGTCGGGACGGACCTCTACAAGTATGTGACCGTAGAGCAGTAAGACTTTTACTGCAGCGTAACGTTTTGTGACCACCATAAGACGTTGCGCTGCCGACCGTCGCCTCGATTCGTTCAGCCGCTTTGTGCGTGCGAACGCGTCGAGGCGACGCTTGTTCCCATCAATCAATTCGAGCGAGTCAATCTGTGTTTCAGTTCATTATCCGTCGCGTTTTGGCGACCATCCCCGTCCTCATCGGGGTCTCCCTGCTGGTTTTTTCTTTTATTCATCTGATTCCCGGCGACCCGGCCGTAGCCATGTTGGGGGAACGCGCCACTGAGGATAACGTGGCGCGCATGCGCGAGCAGCTCGGTCTCAACGATCCGCTGCCGGTGCAGTACGTGCGTTTTCTCTTTGGCCAAACGGAGTGGGTGGTGGTTGGCGAAGAGAACGCCTACACGACCCGCCGCGGCGAGCAGTGCGTTGAGATCGACGGCGCTGCTCACGTCGCTTGCCGTTCCCCCGAGGGCAAGTGGATCGGCCAACAGGATCAGGAAGTCACCTGCAACCGTGTGGCAAGTCTCATGGTTTGTCACGATAACGGCATCATGTGGGGCGATCTGGGCCGGTCAATCCAGGGCAATATTCCCATCGGTAAAGAGCTGCAGCGTCGTTTTCCCGCCACGATTGAGCTGGCTTTGTTTGCGATCACGATTGCGGTGCTGCTGGGCATCCCGGCCGGCGTGCTCGCTTCCCTCAAGCGTAACTCGCTGGTGGATACCGCAACGATGTTTGCGGCCTTGGCCGGTGTTTCCATACCCGTCTTCTGGCTGGGGATTTTGCTCATGTGGCTGTTTGGTCTGCAACTGGGTTGGTTTCCGATCGGCGGTCGGCTCAGCCCCGACGTTGAGCTCGACACGATCACCAACTTTTACGTGCTGGACAGCATTCTGACGCGCAACTGGACTGCTTTCTGGGATGCTCTGCGTCACCTTGTCCTGCCGGCGATCACGTTGGCGACCATCTCTCTTTCGATTATCGCCCGCATGACGCGCTCCTCCATGCTCGATGTGCTGGGCCAGGACTACATGCGTACTGCCCAGTCCAAAGGGCTGCCTCGCAGCACGCAGGTGCGCCGCCATGCCATGCGCAATGCCATGATGCCGGTTGTGACCATTATCGGCCTTCAATTCGGCGGGCTGCTGGCCGGCGCGATTCTTACCGAAACGATCTTTTCGTGGCCCGGCATTGGGAAATGGGTCTTCGACGCCATTGGCGCCCGCGACTACGCCATTGTCCAGTCAGTAACGCTGATCATCGCCTTTACCTTTGTGCTGGTCAATCTGCTGGTCGACATTTCCTACGCGTGGCTAAATCCGCGCATCCGCTATCAATAAGCGTTTTCTACAATTGCTATCAAAAACTGGTTGAATTATGGCCGTTGCGAATGATTTGAAGTTAGCCGCCGCCCAACCCACGCGCCGGCACGAAAGCCAAACCCAGCGCGTTTTTCGCCGCCTTCTCCGCTCGCCCAATGCGCGGGTTGGGCTTTTTCTCGTTGTTTCTTTTGTATTGATCGCCGTCTTTGTGCCCATCTTTGACGATTATGACGCCCGCCGGGATTTGGATCTTTCGTCGCGCCTGGAACCACCGTCGGCTGAGCACTGGTTTGGCACCGATGACTTGGGCCGCGACGTATTTCGCCGCGTGCTGCACGGCGCGCGCGTTTCGCTTCAGGTCGCCATTCTCTCGGTATCGATCTCACTCCTCTTCGGCGCAATGATTGGCCTGGTGGCGGGCATGGTGGGCGGCTGGGGCGACAGCGTACTCATGCGCTTGATGGATATCATGCTGGCCTTCCCGTACGTGTTGCTGGCGATTGCGCTGGTGACGACCTTGGGGCCGGGCTTGCGCAATACCATGATTGCGATTGGCATTGTCTACATTCCCGTCTATGCGAGACTTTCCCGCTCGGTTGCTCTCTCTCTGCGCAATGAAGACTATGTCTTGGCCGCACGCAGCATCGGTTCCAAGCAGCACCGCATCCTCTTTAGCCACATTGTGCCTAACGGCCTTTCCCCCATCATTGTGCAGGCTACGCTGAGCATGGGCATTGCGGTGCTGGATGCCGCCGCACTGGGATTTTTGGGGCTTGGCCAACAGCCACCCTACCCCGAGTGGGGCAAAATGCTCGTGGACAGCCTGCAGTTTATCCTCTCCGGCTCTTGGTGGGTCATGCTCTTTCCGGGCCTTGCCATCATGTTGACCGTGCTGGGCTTCAATCTGCTTGGCGATGGCCTGCGCGATGCGTTGGATCCACGGCTGCGGATGTAGCAACAAGTCTGAAAAGATGGCTGACGCCGAGGACGCCGCTGCGGAGCCGGGCTGTGCTTTATTGTCTGTGAAGATCTCTTGTGCCGCGTGGCCGGCGAATGAAAGTCTAGACCGCCACCTAAACTGAACCCGTTATTCTTGGAAAGGAAACTGATTGTGACTGAACGTGTTGTGACACTAAAAGGTGATACCGTATTCGCACTCGTAGGCTCGCCGGTTGCTGTGGGCGACAAAGCGCCCGATGTAACGCTGGACGACGGCGGCTTTGGCAGCACCTTCGACCTGCTGGGCGATACCGCGGGCAAGGTGCGGCTGGTCAGCGTCGTACCGAGCATCGATACGGGCATCTGTGATGCCCAAACTCGACGCCTGAATGAGGAGGCCAGCAGCTTGGGCGAAAACGTAATTGTCTTGACCGTCAGCGCGGATCTGCCCTTTGCGCAGGCACGCTGGTGTGGGGCCGCCGGTGTCGATCGCGTCAAGATGCTTTCCGATCATCGAGACATGGCTTTTGGCAACGCCTATGGCACGAATGTCGAAGCTGCACGTATCGACCAGCGCGCGATCTTCATCATCGATGAGAACGACATTGTCCGCTATGCCGAATACGTCCCCGAAATCGCCCAACATCCTGATTACGATGCCGCACTTGCCGCGCTGAGCGCCACGCTGTAGCATCATCCGCTGGCAGCACGACAGCGCGACCAGATCTAAACGCAAACGCATTCCGGTAGGGGAAGAACGCCGTCATGGACCCAGATGTACAAATACAGACGCCTGGACGAACGCGAAGGAGCTTTTCCGGCGTGGCTCGGGGGGTGCCGTGGTGGATCGTGATCATCGTCGTCGGCCTCTTTATCTTTAGCCTATATGTCGCGTTCGATGAAGATCGTTCCAGATACTACCGGGACGCGTTTGCGTTTATTTTGCCCGGCGCCGCACTGACGCTGCGTGTGACCATCACTTCCTATATACTTGCCCTCATCATCGGTCTCTTTGTCGGCATCATGCGTCTGAGCGCAAATCCGATCATCTATCATCTGTCGACGCTCTATGTCGAAGTGATGCGCGGTCTGCCCATGCTGGTGATCATCATCTACGCCGGTTTTGTGATCGGTCCTGCCGTGCGGGACACCACACAAGGCCTGTACGATCCGCCCATGCTGCATCGTGCCATCATTGGCCTGGCATTGGGCTACGGGGCCTATATTTCAGAGGTCTTCCGCGGCGGCATTCAGGCCATTGGCAAGGGGCAAATGGAGGCGGCGCGCAGCCTGGGCATGAGCTACATTCAGGCAATGACTTACGTGATTTTGCCCCAAGCGGTGCGGTTGATTCTGCCTCCACTCGGCAATGACCTGATCGCCCTGCTCAAAGACAGCGCACTGATCTCCGTGCTCGCCTTGGAGGAGACGCTGCAGCTGGGCCGCCAGTACGTGAGCCGCACCTTCCGCGCGTTTGAGGGCTACAACACGGTGGCCATCATTTTTCTGGTGATGACGCTCTGTCTCTCGTTTCTTGTACGCTATATTGAACGTCGGTCGGAGATCGGATAGGCGCAGTTCGCGCGCTACGCATTCCATTCAATAGGAGTTAGTCACTTGTCATACTGGATCATGGTTCCCATCGCCGCAGCAATCGGGTATCTCCTGGGCTCGATTCCCGTGGGGCTTTGGGTCTGCCGCTTCTATGGCGTGGATATCCGCACCGTGGGCAGCGGCCGTACGGGGGGGACCAACGCCTGGCGCGCGGCCGGTCTCAAAGCTGCCGTGCCTACCGTGATTGGTGATGCGGTCAAAGGCGCCCTTGCCGTCTGGCTGGTGCGCTGGCTCTTCTATCGCCTCTTCCCTGACCCGTCGGTGATGGCCGTCGATGAGGCTGTCATGCGTTCGACTGCGGTGCAGTTGGCGGCTGCACTGGCCGGCGGCATGGCCATTATTGGCCACAACTGGTCCATGTTTAATGGCTTCAAGGGCGGCGCCGGCGGCATCACTTCGGCAGCCACCGCTATGGCCATTTCGCCGCTGGTGGGGGGCATGGTCTGGCTGATTGGCGGCATTCTCATCTGGTGGACGCGTATTGCCTCGGTCGGCACCTTTGCCGTGGGCGTCAGCGCCTTCGCCATCTTTCTGCTCCTCGGCGTCAATCGCCTCTCGCCCTGGCCCTACATTATCTTTGGCGTCATCGCCTTCTTCTCGGTCTTGATGGCTCTGCGCAACAATCGCGAGAAGATTCGGACGCAAGACGAGCGCGTGATCACGCTCTGGTAACGGTCCTGCCCAGGATCCGATGTGCCTGGATAGAGACACATTGCCGGCAGTGCTGCCACGACTGCGGCCACGACCTGGACGCTGATGTAAATCGCCTCGCCATTTTTCTTGACAACTATATCGGCTTTGTTGAGATCAGGGGTGGTCAGCGCGCTACAGGCTCGAACGCCAGATCTGGACCAAGACCAAAAAGCCCATGAAGATCGCCAGGGCAACGCCCAGCGCGCCAAAAATGGAGATGCCAAAGAGCGTGGGCGGTGCGCCCGCAGCCCAGAGCATGGCCGAACCCAGCAGCAATGCCGAGGTCATGATGCCGATGTTGAGGCGATTCATGGGCCGTTCCATGCCGTGCTGCTGGACGTGGATCTGGATTTCGCCACGCTGAGCCTGCTCCAGCAGGGCGACCGCCTCGCGCGGCACCGCCCGGATCAGGCGTGTCCAATCACGGTAGGCGCGCGTCATCTCCCTCTGAACGCGTTTGGGGGAGAAGCGACGCCGGGCCAGATCGCTGCCATAGCCGCGCAGCGCCTTCGCCATGTCAAAATTCGGGTCCAGGAGTCTGGCTGTGCCTTCGGTCTGGACGATAACCAGGAGCAGCATGTTGACCCGGGCAGGTACGAGCAAGTGATGCGTACGGATGATGCCAAACATGCTTTCGAAGGCCGCACCCAGATCGATGCCGCCAGGCGCATTGCCAAACTCGGCGATGAATTCAGCCACATCGGCCCGGTAGGCATTGCGATCCAGGTCGGGCGGCACCTCGCACATGTCGATCAACTCGTCGGTCAGCATCTCGGCATCACCGGTGATAAAGGCCGTGACGATGTTGATGAAGTCGTCCTGGGTCTGCTCGTCGACCCGCCCAACCTTGCCGCAATCGAGCATACCGACGCGCTCGCCCGTCACCACGAAAACATTGCCCGGATGGGGATCGGCATGATAGAAACCGTCGCGGAAGATCATATCGAGCATGACGCCCACGAAGCGCTCGGCAAAGGCTTCGCGATCGACGTTGTTTTCGTCCATGCGTGCGGTGTCGGCGATGCTGTAGCCGGCAAGCCGCTCCATGGTCATCACGCGATGCGACGACTGGTCCGGATAGGCGATGGGGAAGTGAACTTCCGGGTCATCCTTGAAGTTCTGCGTAAACTGGAGCAGATTGTTGAGCTCGATGGTGAAGTCGAGCTCGCGCAGGAGGCTACGGCGGAACTCGGCGACGGTAGCGGTGGGCTTATACATCGCCACATCTTTGCTGTTCTGTTCCGCGGTTTTGGCCAGCGTCATGAGCAGGCTCAAGTCATCGTGAACCTTCTCCTCGATCCCCGCATGCTGAACCTTTACCACCACGTCGGAGCCGTCTTGAAGCGTCGCTACGTGGACCTGGCCCACTGAGGCTGAGGCCAGCGCCTCGAAATTGAACCAGGGGAAGATTGCTTCGACCGGCTCGCCCAATTCTGTCTCAACCGTCTCGCGTACGACCTCAGGCGGATCGGCGGGGGTGTCCGCCTGGAGTGACGCCAGCTCCTCCGCCAGTTCCGGCCCCACCATGTCGGGCCGCTGGCTGATCATCTGGCCCATCTTGATGAAGGTGGTACCCAGCTCGGTCAGGGCCAGACGTAAGCGCACGTTGAAGGGCAGCTCGCTCAGGTCGGTGCCGTCTTCCTCTACGAAGCGCCTGCGCAGAAAACCGGGCGTACTGTCGCCAATGTATTGGGCGAGACCATACTTGGTCAGAATACGCGTGATTTGGTTGAGACGCCTGACGTTGGATCTGACGTTGACGAGGTTGCTGACCATGGTCTCTTGCTTGACTGGCGGATGATGGTTGGGATCGACGGCATGATCCGCACCGATTATACCGTAAGTCAAGCACAAGCACCGCTTTTCTCAAAAGTGCTCGCGCGCTGATGACGCGGCGTCAGGCAACTCCAGTCTCGGCTGCGATATATTTGGTATGGAAGCTAGACCGCGACCCGGCCGCGTGCAAGTTGCGTGTCGCGCATCTGCTGGAGTGAGACGCCAACACCATAAGTGACAAATTGTCCCTTGGGCTGAACTGCAATAACGGCCGTCTTGGCGCGCAATTCCTCGGACATTTCCATGCCCCGGAAGGTGACATTCAAGACTTCATCGCTCACTTCGTCAATGCCCAAGACTTGCGCCGTCCCTTGAAACGTGATGGTCGCCGCCGGAATTTTGATCCACGGCATCAGCGGGATGTTTTTGGGAATCGTTACTGTCATGGAGACATGGGGGTTGGCTGCCACATGCTTCACTTTCCAGGCCTCTTTGACCGAGCTGATGTAGAGCATGCGCTTATGGGTTGCGTAAACGATCCCCACCGTGCGCGCCTCTTGCTGCGCGGTGACCATTCCCAGCACCGCAAAGATGTTCTTTTCGATCTCTTCCCAAACCTGATCGGTTGTAATCGTCGCCATCGTTTTCCCCTAATGATTGTCGCAGAAAAAATTATCCTACTGCACGTTTCATGATGCCGGCGTCGGTTGAGCTAGCTTGCACGATGTTGACTCAACCGTTGTCGCCGCCACCCACCTGTATCGTTGCTGCAGCGCAACGATTCTTACCCGGCCTCTCGTACCGGCCCACCCTCATTTAGCCAGCTTTCAATCGTCTCCGCAACCAGCTGCGCATGGCTGGCCAGGACGTAGTGATCGGCCCCGGCCACCTCAACCAAGCGGGCGGCTGGGTGTCGTTCAACCAGACGTTCTTGACCAGACAGGAACGCCTCGGCTTCGGGCAGTTCGTTCTTTCCCGCTGCAATGACCAACAAGGGTGCTTCCAGAAGTTCCTCAGCGTTGACGAGCGCTGCGGGAAGATCTGACGCGGCCAGCGCGCCTTCTGCGGTCACGGCGAGCAGGGCGTCGTTGCGGGCGCGCAGCGCCGCCATCTCCTGGCGCAACTCGGCCGGATATGCATCGTCGGCGAAGAGGCCGCCCAGCGGGCGCAACATGCCGGCTCTGCCCAGCGGATCCAGCACCTGATAGACGCCCAGACGCTGCACGACCTCCTCGGCTGCATGAGCCGTGAGCCCGTCGACCAGAATGACGCCGCTGACCGGGTAGCGGGCGGCGTAGAGCTGGACGACGGCCCCGCCCAGCGAATGGCCGACCACAACCGGCTCCTCGATGCCGAGCGCCTGAAGCGCAATATGCCATTCGTCAGCTGCTGTAGCGAATGTGCGCGGCGTCGGCGCCGGATCGCTCCAATCCTGGCCCAGGCGGTCAAAGGCGCAGACGCGGTGAGAGGGCGCCAGCTCCGCCATGACGGGCAGCCAGTCGATGGCGCCGCCGGCAATGCCGGCCTGGAATGCCAGCGTCGGCTCGCCCTGGCCCTGACAGATGACGTGCATCTGCGCGTCGTTGACCGTTACGAAGCTCCCACGCGCCGGATAGAGCGCTTCGGCCCGGACTGAAGCGCTTCTGTCCCATGTGACCGTACCCATCAAGAGCAGGGACAGGCTCGCCAGAACGACGAGTGCGCTCCAGCCAATCCGCCGGCCCCACGTGGGGCGGAATGGGGCGTCACGCAGGTCTTGCCCTGACTGCGGCTTTGAATTCATGATCGGACTTTCCTCTTTCAGTGGGCGCTTGGATGGCACATGCACGAAGACTTGTCGGGTCTGTGAAACTAGGGATGGCGGGGGCTGGCTGTTAGCTCCTGCTGCGGTTGTCTTACCGTGATGGCCAGTGCAACAATGGCCGCTACGGCTAGCACAGCGCCGAAGGCAGCCAGCGTCAACGCATCCGGCGCAATAACGCTTTGGCCGCGCAGGGCCTGCCACATGAGAATTAGCGTCATGGCGACGTAGGCGACGCCGCCAGTCCAAACCAGGGCCAGGCGCTGTCCAGCGCCGTAGCGGCGGCGCATAGCCGGGCTCGCCAGCCACAGACCCAGCAGGGGGATGATCTGCATCCCATGGAGTCCCACGAAGTGGGGCACGCGCAGGTCGCCGCCCACCGTGCTCCAGCCGACCACCGGCAGGCCCGGGCCGCCGTCGGGCACGCCAACGCTGTGGGCGCCGGCTGTCGTCATCTGCTCGCCGGCCTGGGCGACGGCCAGCTGCTCCGGCGTGACCTGCGAGGTCATCAGCGGTCCCATGGCGATGCCGACGAGGGAAGCGATGACGCCCAGGCGGAGCGCCCATGCCAGGACCCGGTCATCCAGACGCTGGACGAGCAACAGAATCGCCAGCACGAGATTCATTGTTGCCAGGATCATGATTGCAGTGCCCATGATGCTGTAGACCGCGGCATCGAAGGGCGTGGCGATATTGAAATGGCTGGTCGTGCCGCGTACCGTCTGCATGGTGATCAGCACAAGCTCGATGAGGAGCGTGATTGCGGTGACGTTGGCCGCGGTCTGCACCCAGCGCCGGCGTCCTTTTACAAAGGTCAGCAGCCAGAGGAAGGTGGCGCAGTAGACGGCAATGGAGATCATGAACTTGAGCGGCTTGATCCAGCCGTTGACGCCCGTGATGACCTTGGGATCAAGCAGCATGCCCAGCAGCGCAAAAGGAATCAGCAGAATCGAGAGCGCAATCGTGAGCGTTAAAAGTCGATTAAATGACCAGGCACGCTGGAACAGCTGGCGGGGTGAGCTCGGAAATGGTCGTTGGATTTGAGAAGACATGGTCGTGTCCCTTTCAGAATGATGGCGTTGCAGGTCAAGAATTGGCATGAGGTGTCGAAACAGCGGGCTCAGACTGGTCGTTTCGCCAACCGGTCAAGGCACGGACACCCAGGTAGAGAGAGAATCCGAGCGGTCCGGCCATGAGCACGAAGAAGAGAATGGGTGATGTGAGCCAGGCGCTCAGACCGCGCGCACGGGCGTCGAGATAGACCCAACGACCGACAAAGAGGTCGAAGGCCAGAAAGTGCACCCAGGCGATGGTGGCGCCGGTCGGCTCGCCCAACGCAGTGGCGATCTGCTCCAGGCCGGGGTCGGCCAGGGCTGGGAGCAACTCCAGGCTCTGCGGCAGGAAGAGCGCGACATAGAGCAACGACGCCGGCAATGCAATAAGCGGTGATGCGATGATGCGTTTGCTCCAGCGCCAGTGGGGCAGGAAGATCATCAGCGCCCAGAAGGGCATGACGAGCAGGCTGCTGAGCTGAAAAATCTGATCCACAAGTACAGTCTCCTTGAACGAAGAACGAAAAACGAACAGTGTTCGGTGACGGACAAAAAAATAGGCCAGTCGACCGTGAATTGGCGCGATCTGCGTCTCTACCCTGCTGGCGTCTCTTGCATAAACGCCAGCCCGATGCGCTCAAGCCCTTCGGTTTCCATGGCAGCAAAGTCAAGCGGCAGATCGCGCAAGGTGCCAATGCGCAGGGTGGCCATGCCGTGAACCAGGGACCAAGCCGTGTGGGCCATCTCCAGCGTCCCATAACCCGGTGCTGTCTGGAAGACACCTTCGTCGATGCCGCGCTGGATGGCCCGCAGCAGCACCCCAAAAGAAGAGTCCTCATCAGCCATTTGCCCCATGATGTCAGCGGTTGCTGTTTCGGGCGTGGGGGGCTCTGCGGCCAGACTCTTCGGCGTGTTGAACATGAGCATGAAGTGGTCAGGATTGCGTACGGCAAATTCGATGTAGGCCGCGCCAATGCCCATCAAATAGTCGTGGGGAGAGAGCGTTGGATCAACGCGTTTCATGTAGCTGGTCAACCGCTCGTTGCCCTCAGCGCAGACTGCCGCCACGATCTCATCTTTTGAACCAAAATACTCGTAAAGACCGGCCGGGCTGTACTCAATCTTGCGGGCGATGGCGCGCATAGAAAGGCCGTCGATGCCCTTCTCGCTGATGATCCGCCGCGCGGCGTCCAGGATCGCCTGGTGCGTGCGTAGGTGACGCCGTTCCCTTGTGCTGAGTTCTTCGTATTCTACACTCATCGTTTGGCCTAACCTTGGTTTGATTCCGAACACTGTTCGGATTATAAGCGACGTTTGGAGCTTTGTCAAGCATGAGTTTTGGAAATGAGGTGCGATTGGGTGCACAAAATCCGAGGAATGCAGTCATAGCTGTCACCGTCCGGGTCGGGCTTTGGTCCGAAGCCCGACCCGGACGGTGCCATGTTGAGGGTTTAATCCACGCCTAGCCCTTGACCGGCAGGCCGTGCTCGACGGCAGCCGGCTCGCTGGAGCCGTCTTTGTCCAGGGGAATGTCGGCGCGCCAACTTGAGGCCGGCGGGATGGCGTCCGTGCGCGCGCGATCCTTGTAGCGCGACGCCACCTCGATTACTTCGGTCATGAGGCCGTCGCTAAGCGTAATGGGGTTGAGGCCCAACGCCAGGAACTGATCATTGCGCACGATGAGCTCGTTTTCGAGCGACTCATTGCGCGGATCCACATAGTAGCGGATCTCGGCGCCGGTCAGCCCGGCGATGAGCTCGGCCAGCGCGCTCACCCGATGAGTTTCCGTTGCCTGGTTGAAGATCATGACGCGCTCACCGTACGTCGGCGGGTTTTCAACCGCCAGCTTGAGGCAGCGCACCGTGTCCTGGATGTTGATAAAGGCCCGGGTCTGACCGCCGGTGCCATACACCGTCAACGGGTGCCCGATCGCTGCCTGCATGAGGAAACGGTTGAGCACCGTGCCGTAGTCGCTTTCGTAGTCAAAGCGATTGATCAGGGCCGGGTGCAGGCGCGTCTCTTCGGTGTTGGTGCCCCAAACCACGCCCTGGTGCAGGTCGGTGACGCGGACGCCGTCATTCTTATTGTAGTAGTAGAAGAGCAGGGCATCCAGCGTCTTGGTCATGTGATAGATGGAGCCGGGATGGGGCGGATAGGGGATGTCGATGGCGACTTCCGTGCCCTCCACATCGACCTTGACATCGAGATAGCCTTCGGGAATGGCCATGCCGGCCGTACCGTAGCCATAGACGCCCATGGTGCCCAAGTGGACCAGATGAATGTCCTGCCCGCTTTCTACGATGGCGCAGAGCACGTTGTGGGTGCCGTTGATGTTGTTGTCGACGGTATAGCGCTTGTGGTTCGGCGTCTTCATGGAGTAAGGCGCGGCGCGCTGCTCGGCAAAGTGAATGATGCTCTGAGGTTTGACCGCCGCCAGCAGATCGACCAGATCGCGGTAATCCTGGGCGATGTCGATATTGACGTAGTCAATGCGCTTGCCGCTGATCTCTTCCCACGTATCCAGCCGGTTGCCGATCGTTTCGATGGGCGTGAGGGATTGGGTGCCCAATTCGACATCGATTTTCCGGCGGGACAGATTGTCGACGATAGTCACATCATAGCCGGCGTTGGAAAGATGGAGCGCGGTCGGCCAGCCGCAGAAGCCGTCGCCGCCCAGCACAATGATTCGGTTGTTGTCGCTCATGGAGTTCCTCTCAAGGTGGAATGCTCGTTCAATGCAGCCGTGCTTGGACGGTGCGATTGTCGCGCGAATTGACGGGCATTCGCCCCGTACACTCACCCTGCATAAACGCACCGTAACTTGATGAGCATAACCATTTTCAAGGGATCGGGCAAACTCCTTTTCCAGGCAAATTTAATCCATTTATGAAATAAATTACCGTGCAGCTTTGGCGTCCAAAATGTGGCTCGGGCTGTGCTACAATGGACCAAACTTGATCTGCCCAACTTCACCAAAGCTACCCAGTTGAGGCTACCCAGTTGAGGATATGAGCCATGCCCGATTTGCCGGAGCGCCTGCGCGTCGCCGTCTTTACCGAGACCTTTTTGCCCAAAATCGATGGAATCGTCAGCGTCCTCCAGCTGATGCTCCAGCGCCTCAATGAGCAGGGGCACCAGGTCATTCTTTTTGGCCCCGAGGGCGGACCGGAGGAGTTCGCAGGCGCCGAGATCGTCGGCGTGGGCGGGCCCAAGGTCTTTTTCTACCCCGAATTAGACTTCAACTATCCGCGTCCGTGGATCTATCAGCGCGTCAAGCAGTTCAATCCAGATGTGATCCACGCCGTCAACCCCTTTGTGTTGGGCGCGTTTGGCCTCTACTGTGCCCGGCGGCTCGATACACCGACGCTGGCCTCCTACCACACGGACATGGCCCGCTATGCCGATCACTACGGCTTCGGCTTCACCAAGCCCGCGCTCTGGTCCTATTTGCGCTCCATGCACAATCGCGCGGACGTCAATCTCTGCCCGTCCAGCGCGGTGCGTGACGAGCTGCGTGCCCAGGGCTTCCGTCGCGTGCGCTGGTGGAAGCGCGGCATCGATACCGACTTCTTCACCCCGGGGCCGGTCGACATGGCCATGCGCAGCCGGCTCAGCGACGGCCATCCCGACGACTTTCTCATCGTCTACGTCGGCCGGCAATCGCCCGAAAAAGGACTCTTTGGACTGCGCGATGCCATTTTCCCCCAAGAGGGCGTCCGCCTTGCCTTGATCGGTGGCGGCCCCGCACTGGAGGAGCTGAAAACGTACTACGCCGGCACGCCCACAGTCTTTCCCGGCTACTTACGCGGCCAAGAACTCGTCGATGCCTACCGCGCGGCCGATGCCTTCATCTTCCCTTCCACCACCGAGACCTTTGGTCTGGTCGCGCTGGAAGCTATGGCCTGCCGCGTGCCGGTCATCGCTGCGCAGAGCGGCGGCATCGTTGACACCGTGCGCGACGGCTACAACGGCCTCTATTTCGACCCCGAACATCCTCAACAGATGGGCGAATTGGTGCGCCGACTGCGTGAGAACCCGGCCCTGCGTGATGAGCTGGCCGCCAACGCCTTGACCCATGCCCGCAACCAATCGTGGCGCGCCACCATGGACCAACTAATCGACTATTACTACCTGGCCCTGCGCGTCCACAGTCGCACCGCGTCATTGAGCGTAGCTGCGGTCTAAACTGAAGGTGTGGCGAGAACATTGGTTTTGCCGGCTGTCGTGGTAGACCCGGTTTCGACACTTCGACAGGCTCAGTCCAAGCAGGCTCAGTCCGCAGGCTAAGCCTGCGCTTGAGGGTAGCCGTCGCCTGAGCCTGTCGAAGGCAGAGGCGGTCGCATCTATGAAAGTCATGTTCTCGCAGAGATTTCGGTCTAGCAGCCCGTCGGAGACGCTATGAATAGACCGCGGAGTGCGCGGATCTGGCGGATTCAAGCGGATAAAGCGAATGCTCTATTAAGGTGGAAATTGTCGTTTCGCGCAAAGCGAGAAATCTCGCGTTGGCAGCGCTGAGATTCCTCTTCGCTTCGCTCATGGCGCTTTGCGTCCACTACGTGAACGGAATGACAAAATTCTGATCGATAGAGCACTAAGAAAATCCGGTTGTTTCAGCCCAATCCGCGTAATCCGCGGTCTATCTTTTTGGTCTCTCCGACAAGCTGCTAGCGCGGAGAACGGCATCGTACGATTGATCCGTCTTAATCCGCTGAATCCGCGTTCATCCGCTGCCTATCCTGCTTTTCCTGCGAATCGTTGGTCTTGTCCCCGCCTATTTGCCCTCATTGCGACCTTTGGCTACAATTCCTTGCATTATTCAGGATGTGAATAGCCAGATCGTGAACAGGGGCGCTCGTATGACGAAAACCCGCAAAGGGTTCGCCAACTTCTCGCTTGAACAGCTTGCCTTGGGGTTGGTATTGGCCGAACCAAAGCATGGCTATCAGCTCTATACAGCCTATCAAGCGGCGTTCGGGCCGATCTGGAAGGTGGGGCGCAGCAAGTTTTACGCAGCCCTGGCCGCGTTGCACGAGGGCGGCTATCTCTCGGTGACGACCGAATACCAGGCCGATCGGCCGCCGCGTAAGGTCTATGCGGTGACGCCGGCCGGGCGTGACCACTTCGAGGCGTGGCTGCAGCGACCCGTAACGCCCATGCGCGCGGTGCGGGTCGAGTTTATGGCCAAGCTGCGCTTCTTTGATTTGCTCGGTCTGTCGGGCGTCGACCAGCTATTGGACGAACAGTTGGCCGTCGCCCGGTCCACACACAATCTTTGGGTTGAGGAGCTCGCGCGCGCTTCGACCAGCGACGAGGATCCTTTCATGGCGGTCGTTTATGATTTTCGTCTGCGTCAAGCCCAGTTCATCATCGATTGGCTGAAGGCATGCCGCCTCCAGGTTCAGCAAGGCAGTGCATCGTAATGCGTGCATCGCTGTTATTGCTCGTTACGCTGGTGGGCATGGGGCTGGCCGGCTGCGCCGTGCAGCTCATCACGCCGACGCGAGACGCGGTCGCGCCTGCAGCGCGGCAGGCAAACCGCGAGCTCGTCATCTTTGCGGCGTCGTCGCTCACCGACGCGCTGGACGCGCTGACCGCCGCATTTGTCGAGCAGACGCCCGGCGTGACCGTGATCACCAACTATGCCGGGTCGTCCAGCCTGGCGGCTCAGCTTCTGGAAGGCGCGCCGGCCGATCTTTTTGCGCCGGCCAATCCGGACCAGATGGAGGCTGTGGCCGCCGCCGGGCTGCTGGCGTCCCCACCCCAACTCTTTACCGGCAATCGTCTCACCGTAATCGTGCCGGCGGACAATCCCGCCGCCGTCTCATCGTTTCGCGATCTGGCGCGTCCCGAGGTGGGGCTGGTACTGGCGATTCCGGGCGTGCCCGTGCGCGCCTACACGGACGAACTGTTGGCTGCCCTGCGCGAGGATCCGGCCTTCGGTCCGACATTTGCTGATGCATTTTACGCCAACGTGGTCTCTGAAGAGGCCAATGTGCGCCAGGTGGCAGCCAAGGTCGCCCTGGGCGAGGCCGATGCCGGTCTGGTCTACGCCTCTGACGTGACGTCCCAGCTTTCTGAGGCCGTGACCGAGCTGGCCCTGCCCGCCGAGTATAGCATCACGGCCGCCTATCCGCTGGCGCCGCTGACCGCGGCACGCGAACCCGAAGTGGCGGCCGCCTTCATTGAGTTTGTGTTAAGCGAAGCCGGTCAGTCTATCTTGCAGCAGTGGGGATTTGAACAGAGGCCCGAATGACGACCCAATCCGACACGCCGACCAGAGCCTGGCATGGTGACCGCGACGCGCTCACCATGCGCATCGCCATGGGCGCGGCTTCAGCCCTCATGTTGGGGCTGCTGCTGATTCCGCTGTTGGCCCTCACCCTGCGTGCTTTGGGCGATTTGCGTCTCTCCGCGCTCCTCTTTGACGGCTCGGTCTTTCAGGCATTGCGTCTGAGCCTGATTACGACCGCAGTGAGCATGTTCTTCATCGTGCTGCTGGGGACGCCGTTGGCCTACTCCTTCGCTCGATATGACTTTCCATTGAAGCGACCGCTCAACGTCCTGGTCGAGTTGCCGATTGTGCTGCCGCCGGTCGTCGCCGGGCTGGCCCTGCTCATGGCCTTTGGTCGCCGGGGCTTGCTCGGCTCGACGCTGGCAATCTTTGGCATCTCGCTGCCCTTTACGCCTGCCGCCATCATTTTGGCGCAGGTCTTCGTCTCCTCACCCTTCTACATCCGTGCCGTGCAGAACCGTTTTGCCTCTGTCCCGGTCGAGATTGAGGACGCCGCCAGCATCGACGGCGCCGGCAGCTGGCGTATCTTGCGCTCGATCACCTTGCCCCTGAGCCGGCAGGCCATGCTCACGGGGCTGTTGCTCAGCTGGGCGCGGGCGCTGGGCGAGTTTGGCGCCACAATTCTCTTTGCCGGAAATTTGCAGGGGCGCACCCAGACCATGCCGCTGCTCGTCTATGGCGCATTGGAGCGTGACCTCGACGCCGCGTTATGGACAGGGGTCTTGCTGATCGGCATTGCGGCCGTCACCCTGGCGTCTGTGCATGGCCTCTCCCGTTTTCTTGCCGGCCATGAAGAAACGGATCCCCTCTCACAGGCATATTGACGCGTTCATGGCATAATGGAGGGCAGTTCCCAACTACTGTCATTTCCATACCGCGAAAGTGAGTGGCTCATGCAGATTAGTGCACGAAATATGCTCAAAGGTCAGGTCAAGCAGGTCATTGAAGGGGCTGTCAACGATGAGATCGTGATCGAGCTGCCCGGCGGCGTCGAGATCGTCTCCGTCATTACCAAGAGTTCGGCCGAAGCGCTGGGGCTCGCTCCCGGCAAAGAAGCCTACGCTGTGATCAAGGCATCCAATGTCATGGTGATGGTGGACTAACTCTTCCATTCGCGAAGCGAGTTCTGTCATGCCCGAAGTAGTCAGCGGAGTTCTACAGGTGCTGCCCAAAGGGGGCGGCTATTTGCGCGCCGTGGAGTCCTCATTTCAACCCAGCCCGGACGACGTCTGGGTGCCGGTCAAACTCATGCGCAGCTTTGGGCTGATCGAGGGGGCAGTGGTCGCCGGCCCGGGCCGTTCGGGCAAGAAGGGGCGCGAATTGGCCGGCGTCGACGCAATCTGCGACCTGCCGCCGGAAGAGTTTCAGGCGCGTACGCCCTTCGATCAATTGGTTGCCATCAATCCCACCGAACGTTTTCGGGTCGGTGACACCGGCAACACGACTATGCGCATCGCCGAACTGGTTGCGCCGATCGGCAAAGGAACCCGTGGACTCGTCGTTGCGCCGCCCAAGACCGGCAAGACCCAGATCCTGGCCGAATTGGCCGCGTCGATCCACGCCACCGACCCCGCGACACGGATTGTCGTGCTCCTCATTGATGAGCGACCGGAGGAGGTGACCCACTTCCGGCGTACAGTGCCGGCCGAAGTGCTGGCCAGCTCGAGCGATCAGCCATTGGCCGCGCACGTGAACCTGGCCGAGCTGACCATGGCCCACGTGCGTTGTGACTTGGAGTGTGGTCGCGACGTCGTGCTGCTGGTCGACAGCATCACGCGCATGACGCGGGCCTTCAATCTCTCCGGTCGCGGCGCGGCGCGTACGATGTCGGGTGGGATCGACGCCAAAGCGCTGGAGATCCCGCGTCGCTTCTTCGGCCTGGCGCGCAACATCGAACACGGCGGATCGGTCACCGTGATTGCCACGGCGCTGGTCGATACCGGCTCGCGCCTGGACGACCTGGTCTACGAGGAATTCAAGGCCACGGGCAACAGCGAACTGGTGCTCGACCGCTCCCTGGCCGAGGCGCGGATCTTTCCCGCCATCAATCTGATTTCCAGCGGTACGCGCAAAGAAGAGCTGCTCTACACCGAAGATGAGATGGCCCGGCTCGTGACCCTGCGGCGCTGGCTGGCCAAAGCCAAGCCGGCCCCGGCCATGCGCGGCATGCTCAAGCTGATTGACATGACGGAGACGAATGAGGAGCTTCTGGCGCGGTTGAATCCGGCGTGAGGGTGAGCGGGTATGATTTTTGGGTTGTGGGGTTGTGGGGTTGTGGGACCGGTTGAGCTTGCTTGAGCTGAGCCTGTCGCAACCAGGAAGCAAAGTCTGCGTCAACCCGCTTGGTTTCGACCCTTCGGCACGCTCAGGACGGCGCAAGCTCAACCGGTGCTGGTCCCACGGGTTTCTACGACCAATCAGAGGTACAGATACCAATCACAGATACGCAAGAACAGACAACGTCGAAACCCGACCATTACCATTGCCAATTATCTATTGTCAATTGTCAATTAATCATTTCCCTCGCGCTCAAATCACATTGTACTCTTCGATCAGCCGCGCTTCGGCAAAGCGCGCATAGTCGAGCATCGAGATATCCAGCGTGGTGGCCTGACCGTCCAGAATGATCTCGCTGAGGAGCAGACCGGCGATGGGTCCGTGCATGAAGCCATGGCCGGAGAAGCCGGTGATGACGTAGTAGCCGTCGAGCGCGGCGACGCCGCCGATGATGGGGTGCGCATCGGGCGTGACCTCATAGAGGCCGGCCCAGTGTGACGCCCGCCCGGCCTGCTCCAAGATCGGCAGCCGCTCGATGGCGCGCTCCATGTGGGCGTATTCCCACGCTTGGTCAACGCTTTCGTCAAAGCCGGGCGCTTCATGGGGATTGGACTGGCCGGTGAGGATGCCTTCGCCTTCGCGGTGGAAATAGAGACTCTGAGCGAAGTCGATGATGAAGGGAAGATCCTCTGGCAACTCAGGCAGAGGGGTTGTGGTCAGGATTTGACGCCGGACCGGCGTCACCGGCAGGGGCACGCCGGCCATCTCACTGATCGGGGCGGCCCACGGTCCCGTGGCGTTGACGATGATCTCGCAGGCAATGGCGCCGGCGCTGGTCTGCACGCCGCTGACGCCTGTGCCTGTCGTCTCAATGCCCGTGACGGTCACATCGGTGGAGGCCTGGACGCCCAGACGCTTGGCGCCGTTGACGTAGCCCATGACGACGCCATTGGGGTCAGCCAGTCCATCGCCGGCGTGAAAGGTCCCGGCAATCACGTCGCCGGCGTTGAGGAGGGGGACGCGGGCGCGCACTTCATCGCCGCTGAGCCACTCTGTGGGTACGCCCAGCTGCTGTTGGAGCGCGACGTTGTGCTCGAACTTGGCGATATCTTGTTCGTTTGTAAGCAGAAAGAGGTAGCCGGGCCAGCGCAGGTCGATGGCTTGACCCAGCTCCTCTTCAAAGCGTTCGAGCATGGGCAGGCTCAGCTTGGAGAGTTCGATGTTGATGGCGGTGCTGAACTGATAGCGAATGCCTCCGGCGCACTTGCCGGTCGCGCCGGCGCCCCAAAATGGCTCGCGTTCCAGCAAAACGATGTCGGTTACACCCCGTTTGGCCAGATGATAGGCGACGCTGGCGCCCATGACGCCGCCGCCGATCACGACGACTTGCGCCTGTTGCGGGAAGTTGGCCATGCGAATCCGTTCCTTTCTGCGTGAGTCTTGTGATGGTGCAATGTTACGAAATCTTAACCGGGCCTCAATGATTTTGTAACGATTGAGCGGTAAACTTTGAGATATTGCGCTTGATGCGTAGTTGGTAGGTAGTCACGTTGGTATTTTGATTGTGACGAGCAGGCGGCACAGTTCGCATTTCACGAGACGGTCGCCGGCCAGTCACTACTCATTTTGAATCAAGAGGGTATACATATGCAACAATCAAACGTACGTCGCAGCCTGCTTTCGTTCCTGCTGGCTGCACTCATGATCGTTGGCGCCGGCGGCGTATTGCTGGCCGCGCCTGCATCACAAAGCGATGTTCCGGCAGACGAAGGCACGGGCGTGCTCATCGTCTCCGTGCAGGAGAATGGCCCGGCTGACGCGGCCGGACTCGTGCGCGGCGACATCGTGCTTGCCGTGGATGGCGTGGCCGTCAATTCCGTGGATGATCTGGTCGACCTGCTGGGCGCTGCTGAGCCGGGCGACGAGGTCGAGCTATCCATTCTGCATGGCAGCGAAACCCTGATGATCACTGCAACGCTTGGCGATCGCGCCGGCGGCGCCTATCTGGGCGTCGTCCCCTACGTGATCGATCAAGCAATGGCCGACGCCGTCGAACTTCCCGGCGATGCAGACGCAACCAGCACCCCGGTCCCAACAGAAGAGCCGACAGAGGAACCAACAGAAGAGAACCGACTGAGGAACCGACAACAGAAGCCACAGAAGAAGCTGCCGAAGAGGCGCCGGCCACTGCGACGCCTGACGCCGCGCCCGAGCCCCTTGCAGCCATCGGTGCGGCCATCGCCGAGGTCCTGGCCGACAGTCCGGCCGCCGCGGCCGGCTTGCAGGTCGGCGACATTATCATCGCCGTCAACGACAGGGTCGTGGAGAATGCGGCCGACCTGGCCGTGCTGATCCGCGAAAATGCCCCGGGCGATGAGATTCGCCTGACCGTGCGCAACGCGGCAAGCGATGTTGACAACGTGCTGACGGCAACCCTGGGTGAAAATCCCCAGGACGTGACGCTGCCCTTCCTGGGCATCCGCTTCACTCAGCCCGAGGCCCTGCAGGCCGATGATGGCGAAGGTTCAGCCGCGGCGCCGCCAGCAGCGGCAACGCCAGCACCGCAAGAGGAGCCTGCAGCCACACCCACCCCCATGCCCGAAGAAGAGAGTTCCGCTGCTGAGGCGCTTTCAGAACTTGAAGGCGACGGCGCCTTGATCACCGAAATCGTAGACTTTAGCCCGGCAGCGCTGGCCGGCGTGGAGGTTGGCGACGTCATCCTGGCCGTGGACGGCGTGGCGGTAGAGGCCGGCGCCGATCTGGCCACGCTGATCGGCGCGTACGCGCCCGGTGACACCGTGAACCTGTCCGTGCGCAACCTCAACAGCGACACCGTACGCGAACTCGCCGCCACGCTGGCCGCCAATCCGCAGGATGATACGCTGCCCTTCCTGGGCGTGCGCTACGGCATGCTGTCAACCATGATGGAACCAGAGCGCGCCACGCCGGTTCCCACCGAAGAGCCTGAAGAGGAAGCTGAAGAAGCCGAATCTGCTGACGCCATGCCGGCCGCCATGGCCGGTGCGCTCGTGGTCGAAGTTGTCGCTGGAAGCCCCGCCGAAGCAGCTGGCGTGCAAGCCGGTGACCTGATCATTGCGGTCGACGATGTCGTCGTCGATGGGGACGCGGATTTGGGCGATATCATCGGTCAGTACGCGCCCGGTGACGAGGTCCTGGTCACGGTGACGGACATGATGGGCGGCGACGAACGCACGCTTGCCGTGACGCTGGGTGAAAATCCTGAGGTTGCCGGCAAGGCGCTGCTGGGCGTCCAGTACACGCCCTTCACCGGCGGCATGCGCATGATGCCCTTCTCGGGCGAGCGCGGCATGCCGATGCCCCAGCCGGACGCCGGGATGAAAGAGGGTAACGACGAGTGTGAGTGTGACCACGAGCGCCATCACTTCCGCCACCATGGCGAAGGGATGTTGGATCATGAGGGCATGATGCCGTTCTTCTTCGGCCTCGATGACATGAACCCCGAGACGATGCCCGAAAGCTTTGAAGAATTTCTGGAGCAACTGCGCGAGCAGTTTGGCGACGAATTCAACCCCGAAGACTTCCAGTTCCTGCCGCCCGAATTCTTCAACCCGGATCAGCTCCAGCCTGACGCGGAGCGCGAAAGCCTGTAGTCAGCTGACTCGAAATTAGATGGAACGCGGATGTACCGGGATTTAGCGGATTGACGCTGATTTTCTTCGCCTTTATCCGCGCAGATTCGCCTAATCCGCTCAATCCGCGTTCCATCTGACGGCAAGCTAGCTGTCCCACCAATATCCTATGCCCCGTTCCATTCGTTGGCGCCTCGTACTCAGCTATATGCTCCTGGCCTTTGGCTCTGTGGCCATGGTCGGCTGGCTGACGCTTGCGCTGATCGACCGCCGCCTGGAAGCCCAGGAAATCGACTATCTGACCGCCAACGCCGAGGCGATTGCGCGCCAGGCCGCGCTCTCCATCGAGGCGGGCGCGCGCACGGCGGAGCTGGAGCAGCTGGCCGGTGCAGCCGCGTTCCTGGGCGACGTGCAGGTGCGGATTCTGGACGAACAGAGCCGCGTGCTCGTCGATTCGGGCGCGCCGAGCGAGCTACAAGAGATGGCCTGGATCGTCCCGCCGCCGACGCGGGGCCGGCCCGCCGGTCGTGAAGCGCCGCCGCTCTTTCTCTTTGATCAGCGGGGCTTTGCCGGCTTGGATGGACTCTTTCCCTTTGATCCGCGCCTGTTGGAAGAGCTGATGCTCTCCGAGTGGGGCGGCGCCCTGGAAGATCCCCTGACCGGCATGCTCGACGTGATCGTCGTGCAGCGCTCCTCGAGTCCGTGGGGCGATCTGCTCGATTTTGAGTATGGACTTTACCTGGACGATGCAGACGTGGGCAGAGAGCCTGCGTCTGCCTTGGCGCCGCCATCCGCGGCCGGGACCGCCAACGAGACGACCGGAGAAAGCGCCGGCGAAGAGACCGCGGCCATTGCGCGCTCGACCCAAACGGTCACTCTGCCCATTCTGGTTGCGGGCAGTCCCGCCGGCTTTGTGGAATTGAGCAACGGTCCCGATTTTGGGGCGGAGTCGCTAGAGACCGTGCGTCGCGCCTTTCTGATCGCCGCCACCGGCGTGACGTTGCTGGCCGCGCTCCTCGGCCTGTTGATGAGCCGCTCGTTGACCGGCCCGCTCCAGGCTTTGACCGGAGCCGCGGCGCAGATGCACGCCGGTGATCTGGGCGCCCGCGCGCCCGTGCGCAGCCGGGATGAGATCGGCGCGCTGGCGGGCCAGTTCAACCAGATGGCCGATGAAATGCAGCGCAGCTTTGCCGAGCTGGAGGCCGAGCGCGACGCGCTCCGTCGCTTCATCGCCGACGCGTCGCACGAGTTGCGCACGCCGATCACCGCGCTGCGCACCTTCAACGACCTGCTGCAGGGCCCGGCCGCCCACGATGCCGCGGCCCAGCAGGAGTTTTTGCAGGAGAGCCAGGCTCAGATTGCGCGCCTGGAATGGATCACGGCGAACCTGCTTGACCTCTCCCGCCTGGATGCAGGGCTGGCTGAACTGGAGCTTGGCGAGATCGACCTGGGCGAGTTGATCCATGAAGTGGTCGCGCCCTTCCGCCTGCAGGCCCAGGAGGCCGGCATTGCGCTGACGGTGACGGCGCCGCCGGACGGCATCACGCTGCGCGGCGACCAGGCGCGTTTGGCCATGGCGCTGGCCAATCTGCTCGACAATGCGTGCAAGTTCACGCCGCGCGGGGGCGAAATCGTGGTGGCTGTCCAGCAGCCGCCGCAAGCGGTTGAACTCAGCGTGGCCGACACCGGGCCGGGGCTAAAGGCGGAGGACCTGCCCCTCCTTTTCGAACGCTTTTACCGCAGCCCAGCGAGCCGTGAGAGCGGCAGCGGCCTGGGTCTGGCCATCGTCCAGAGCATCGTGCAGGCCCACGGCGGCGCCGTTCGCGCCGCCAACCGCGCCGCGGGCGGCAGCGTCTTCACGATCTCTCTGCCCGCAACGTGATTGGCGGGGCGTTAGATGGAACGCGGATTAACCATGATTGAGCGGATTAACGCCGATTTTTTCCGTCTTTATCCGCGCGGATTCGCCCTATCCGCCCAATCCGCGTTCAATCATTTCCACGCCGGAATCGTTCTCCCGTTCCTATTGCACCGAATCCCCGGCGCCTGCCCGGATCAGATCCTCAATGATGATCTTCTTCATTTCAAGCATGACCGGCGTCGTCTTGGTAGGGTCGATGGCCATGAGTTCCTCCAGGTTTTCGGGCACGATCTGCCATGACACGCCGTATTTGTCCTTGATCCAGCCACACTGCTCCGCCTCGGGCACGGCGGAAAGCTTGTCCCAGAAATGGTCGATTTCGTCCTGATCTGTGCAGTTGACGATTAGCGAAACCGCGCTTTTGCCCACTCAACGATCCCAAAAACATACCTCGAACCACACTTTAGTATCTATCCAGCACATCCGGCTGGCGATATGCTACTTATGTGTTGCGGCTGCAGTGAGCGTACTTGTCTGCCGATGGATTTCTATCGGAAACTCAAGAGGAATCATGCCATGAGATGGCTAGAAAACCGACGGTATGTGGTGATTGTCATTGTGCTGGGCGCGCTGTTTGCGGGCTGTGGCGCCACCGCTATCGAGGCGGTGCCTCCGTCTCTGATCGGTACGTGGCAAGGCGAATGTGAGATGAACCTGCCGGTCACGTTTAACCCAACGCAACTACCTGAAAACGTTGCGCGCACGCAGCAGGCGGTGGACGCAACCATCATCATCAATGGAGACGCAAGCGTTGAAGGCGCGGTAGGCGAAGCTTTGCTTACCGAATCTGTGCTCAAGCGCAACCGGGGCGAGTTGGGTCGAAGACTGAACGTGGCCAGCGACTTCATCGTCATTGACGGCTATCTTACCGGCCCCATCGTTGTCGGCGAGGACGAAAGTGAGCGCAAATCGTTCACGATTCCATTTGACCTGGTCGACGATCAGATTCACGGCGGGCTCGTGTGGCGACAGGCGTGGAAGTATCCGCTTCCGCTTTGTGAGGTGGATCTGGATCGCCAGTAGTGGGAATGGGTGGAACTATCTGGTTGTGTAGCGTCCCCGGCACGGGCGGTGGCCAGTCTGCAAATCGCATACTCTGCCGCCCGTGCCCGGGACGTGGCAGGCGCAAAGTCGGTGGTCTTTGAAATGTCAGCAGGCCACGAATTCAGAGGAGATAAAATGACTCAGGCTCGTATGCAAACCGCGGAGCAAACGTCGCAAGCGTCGGTTACCAGACAGCCTTCCCGGCTATTTTTTGTCGATCACTTGCGCGCTGCGCTGGTGATCCTTGTCGTACTGCACCATTTGGCGATCGTTTATGGGGAGGGCCTATCGTTCTGGTATGTCGATCCGCCAAGAACCGAATCTTTGGCCGGCTTTGCGTTGGTGCTGTTTGTGCTCTTCAACCAGGCCTGGTTTATGGGCGCGCTCTTTTTGCTGGCCGGCTATTTCACGCCGGCTTCATTTGACCGCAAAGGGACTAGCTCGTTCTTGACGGAACGGTTGATCCGGCTTGGCATTCCGCTTCTGATCTGGATCTTCATACTCAATCCATTCTCGAATATCGGTCTCTATCTTGAACCAGTGGTGTGGATCCCGGGACCGCTTACCTGGCAATCCTACTGGCAGATGTACCCTGAGTTCATCGGCCTTGGCGTGGCATGGTTCCTCGCTCTGTTGCTTATCTTTAGCATCGGGTACGTTATCTGGCGGTGGTTGACGCGCAGCCGGCAGTCGTCTTCGGTACGTGAAGGCTCGCCCCCAAGCTACCTCGGCATCGTCATCTTCACGCTGGGGTTGGCGTTGGTCACATACCTGGGTCGAATCATTGTCCCGATTGGCAGACCTGTGCTCGACTTCCCAACGCTGGCTTACCTTCCGCAATACCTTAGCTTCTTTATCGTTGGTGTCGTTGCCTACCGACGAAACTGGCTGCGAACGCTCCCGGGGCGGATGGGGCAAGCGAGCTTTGGTGCTGCGCTCGTGGCGACACTCCTGCTCTTTCCGATTCCGATATTGGGCATCCTGGGCGGCACCATGCGCTTCTTGGGCAACGGGAGTTGGCCGTCTGCGGTCTATGCGCTCTGGGATTCCGTCTTTGCCGTGGGTATGACGCTCGCCGCAATCACCTTCTTCCGTCGTTTCTTCAGTGATGAGAGCCGCATCGGGCGCTTTCTCTCCGACCAGAGCTACGCGGTTTACGTCATCCACAGCCCGATCATTGTGGTGCTTGCGTACGGCTTCTATCTTGCGCTCTCAGCGAGCGGAATCGAGCTTGGTCCCCTCCTCAAGTTTGGCATAGCGGCCGCGATCATTGTTCCGATCTGTTTCGTTGCTGCGTACATCCTCCGCAAAATCCCTGGCGTGTCGAGGGTGCTTTGAGCCAGATTCTCAGCGATAATTAACCAATAAGGAGAGACGAAAATGACGACAAACAAAGCTTCCGCAACCAGCTTGGAGAATGCAAAAATCGATGTGAAGTTCAAGATTTCAGCGCTTTGGGTCGCGTTGATGTTTCTTTTCATATACGTGGACTACTTTGCGCTCTATACGCCAGGCGCCATCGACGATATTTTGGCGGGCGTCGTGTGGCAATTCGACATCACGCAGGCATGGGCGCTGTCGGCAATGGTCTTGATGGCGATCCCGACGCTGATGATCTTCTTCTCCCTAGCCTTGACGGCCAGAATCAATCGCTGGACAAACATCATCGTCGGCGCTCTGTATATGGTCGTGGTGATCGGCAGTGCTATCGGCGAGACCTGGGCCTATTATCTTCTTGGTTCAGCTCTGGAACTGGTACTTCTGGCACTGATTGTCGGCTATGCGTGGTCCTGGCCCAAGCAGCAAGCGTGAAACCGATCGGGAAAGGGAAATGTTCCGGGGCTGCGCACTGTAACGTACAGCGGCTTCAGAAGTTGGGCGCTTGTTGCCGAGACCCATCGCAGCTGTAGATCAGGGCGACTGATGGTGTCCGCCATCCAGCGCTTGAACCCTCCGCTGTCCATGAATTGATGGAAGAGTTCTCACTCTTCGATCGCCTTTGACCAAAACTCGGCGAGATGTAAAGATTATGTATCCAAACCGATCGGGCGATAAGCTGCATCGAAAGGGAGTCTCATTGTCAAACCAGGCGCTGATTGAACAGATGATCCACGGCACAATTGCGATTCTGCATCGGGAATACCCCAACGGAAACTTCCACTTCTTGCGGGGCGATGAAGATCTGTGCTCGCCCCATACAAAACATCCGGCCTTCTACGGCTGTCTGGACTGGCACTCGTCGGTCCACTCGCACTGGCAACTGGTGCGGGCTGTTCGTCGCTTCCCCGACGCAGCCTTCGTACCTGACGCGATGGCTGCCCTCGACCGCTCGCTGACCCACGAGAAGATCGCCGGCGAGCTGGCCTATCTGTCTGACCATCCTCGCTTCGAGATGCCCTATGGCATGGCGTGGCTGCTCCAGCTAGCGGCGGAATTGTTCGAGTATGCGCACGAAGAGGGCAGTCCCGCAGCCCGGCGTTGGCGGCAAGCGCTGGCGCCACTGGAAGCGCACGCGGCGGCACGCTTCCACGACTACCTGGCGAGCCTGCCCTATCCCGTCCGCGGCGGTCTCCACAACCAGACGGCCTTCTCGCTTGGGCTGGCGCTCGACTGGGCGAGGACTGTGGGTGATATCGAGCTGGGGGCGCTGATCGAGACGCGTGCACTCGAATACTTCGGTGCAGACGTCGACGCGCCGCTGGCCTACGAGCCGGCCGCCATCGACTTTCTCTCGCCCACGCTGGCCGAAGCGGATCTCATGCGGCGCGTCCTGCGCGGCGACGCCTACCGCAACTGGCTCGATGGTTTTCTGGGCGATGACGTCGGACCCCTGGAGACCCATCTTGAGCCGTTGGAAGTCGTCGACTTTGCCAACGGGCAGTTGGCCCACTTGGCCGGCCTCAACATGAGCCGTGCCTGGATGCTGGAGGGGATTCGCGCGGCCCTTCCCGCGGATGATCGGCGTGTCGAACCATTGGCCCGGCTGGCCGAGCGCCACCGAACAGTCGGTCTGCCTGCCGCGCTCAACGACGACTACATGGTGACCCACTGGGCGCCGACCTTTGTCCTCTATCTGCTCACCGGCCGGGGGATCGGTGCAGGCGACTGAGGCGAGACTTATTCCCCGTCTTCTCGCATTTCCCGAATCCGCATGGGCATGGCGTCGATCAGACCGAAGACTTCGCTGGCCGTCACTGGCTCGTCAAAGCGATTCTTTGGGCCGCCGTCCTTGCCGATCAGCAGGACAGCGAATGCACCGGGCTCCACCGAGTACCGTTCCCTGAGCGACTGAGCTGCTTCAATCGGATCGTCGCCCAGCACCTGAACGATGAGCAGATCCCGCTCCTCGTTCCCGTCCTGCAGGGCGGCGAAGATGTCCGAGCGGTTGCATACCTTTCCTGCCGAACTATTCAAGCGTATTTTGCACGATGTTCTGCCCGTGATGCAGAGCCGATGGCAGCAACGAAGCCGTCCCCTGCCCGAAGAGATCCAGTGGCTCTGCAACAGTATGACCAGGTGTGGGCGGCAGACGGCTCCACCCTGGATGCGCTGGTGCGGCGAGTCGGGCTTCTGCGTGACCTGGATGACTATCCGTTGGCAGGTCGCATGATGGGCGTGCTCGATGTCACGTCTCGGCTCCCCGTCCACCTTTGGTATACCGACGATGAGCAGGCACATGACCAACGCTTCTGGGAACAGATTTTACCGGTCTTGCCGGCCAAGACCCTGCTGCTACTCGACGGGATTCACCAACTACGAGGCCTATGGCCAGTTCATGGCGCAAGTAGGTCACATGGATCATCCGCTGCAAATTCAACGGTGCCTATCAGGTGAAGCAAGTACTACACAAGAGCGCTCACATCCATGATGCCATCGTGCTCTTGGGTCAGGAACAACTGCCCGTTCGTCTCGTCGAGATACAGTACAAGGACAAATGGTATCGATACTTGACCAGTGAACTGGACCCGGAACGATTGCCACCTCTCTATGTCGTCGCCCTCTACTGGCAGCGATGGCGCATCGAGGATGCATACAAAACGGTGAAGCGCCTCCTGGGCCTTGCCTATTTCTGGGTTGGATCCGTCAACGGCATCACACTGCAACTTTGGGCCACATGGCTCATGTACGCTGTCCTAGTTGATTTGGCCGATGATGTCGCCGATACCCTCTCTGTTCCGTTCAACCAAGTTTCGCTGGAAATGGTCTATCGCAGTCTCTATTTCTGCACCACCGCTTTCCATCGTGGTGAAACCGACAATTCCGTGACCTATCTCGCTGATAACGCCAAGCTGTTTGGCCTTGTTAAGCGCAAACGCAAACCTGACGCCTTGCATCTACTCAATTTGACTCTGCTCGAAATAACCTCAACTTGTGACTTCTTTATGCCGCGCCGCTTGCTGGCCGACCGCCCCGATGTCACTGGCCTCGCCGTGCCGGGTATGCCGGTCGGTTCGCCGGGCATGGAGATGGACGGCTATGCCGCACAACTTTTTGACGTCATTGCTTTTGATCAGGCCGGCGACATCGAAGTCTTCGCCAGCCATAACCAGGAATAGAAAAACCAGATGGTGAACCCCAAACTGGCAAATGATATTTACCCGCGTCAGCGCACCAAGTCGCGCAGATTCTCCAGCAGCACATATGCGGCGACGCCCAGAATAATCAGTCCGATCACGTAGGGGAAGAACTCGAAGATCAGCACGCCGGCCGCAATGACGGCCAGCAGGATGGCCGCGCTTGAAAGGAGCTGGGGCAAGCGCCCGCGGAACGCGGCCTCCAGAAGCAGGAAGAGAATCAGCATGGCCGCGAGCATTTCGAAGAGGTAGCCCCGGGCAAAGAGAATGACGGCAACGATCAAAAAGAGCATCACCGTCACGCTGACTGCTGCCCAGACCTCGGTGACCCGGCCTACCCGCGTCTCTGGAATGGGGGTGTGGGCGCGCCGAATATGATCGCGCAGGGGCGCAGGTATGCCGTCTTGCAACTGGTCGGCATGCAGTTGCAGGGCTTCGAGCAGGCCCTCGTTGATCGTGATTTCGTTGCGCAATTGCTCCAATTTGGATGAGACTTCCGTTGAGGTCTTGCTCCTGCTGGCGGCGCACTTCATCCAGATAGGGGAGGTTGCGCATGGCCTCATCGCGTGCCCAATCCCCCAATTCGCTGACTGATTGTTCGACCTCGTCATTCAACTCGTGCTGACGGCGGTCCAAGTCGCTGATTTGCAGATCGATCACCGCCAGCGTCGCCGGTGATGGCAGCACCTTGTCCAACCCGGCCCAACCGACGGGGTCAAACCAGGCGCGCCGCACGCTGCCGTCGCGATTGTACTTCGGTCCCGACGGCGCGTTCTCACCGTTGAAGCGATCGTTGGTAAAGAGCCCCCACAGGCCTCGGTATTCATTCACCCAGGGTGGCGCTGGACTGATCAGAACGGGGCTGTCCCACCTTCGCTCCTGGCCGGGGCCGAGGGAGAAACCGTCGCCCCGGGCATAGTCGATGAAGGGGATGCGAAAGAGGCTGCTCTCTGCCTCATGTTCATGCGACCCATCGCCTACGTATAGATTCAAATTCTCGCCCAGAAATTTACGCGTCCCTTTGATCGTACGGACGACGGGGGAGACGATGGGTAATTCCAATTCGGTCAGATATTCGCCGGGGCTGAAGTAGCTGGCATGGGAGCCGGCGCCGGCGAAGATGATCGGATGATCGCCCTCCTTGCGCACTTCGGGATCGTTCCAGCGGCGGCGCAGATCGTCGCCGGAGTAGTCGTGCGAGGCATAGGCAATCCACTCGGGCGTGAAGCGCTCGAGTTGCCCGTCCAGCGCCTGCCCCGCCGGCGCAGCGCCCTCGTCTTCGGCCAGGTAGATACAGATCATCTCCCAGTCGGACTCGTGGTCATTGGCGCCGGAGAAGCCGGTGCGCCAGTTGTTGTAGGCGTAGAAGAACCAGTATTGGAGCACCGTCCAGCCATTTTTGACGCACGGCGCGGCCATGGTAGCAGTAGCGTTCTTCCTCGGCCATCATCTCAGCGTAGCGGATCGCCGCCGCGGCGGCCGTGTCGCCGCGGACGCGACCGCGGGCCAACAGCGCCAGCGAGTAGCCGGCATCCGCCAGCCGCGACAGGTAGCCCACCCGGGCGAGGCGGGCCCGGTCCGGCTTGAACTCGCCGCCACGACCCGGCTTGCCGTGTCCGCTCAAGGTCTGCGCGGCCATTTCACGCAGGTCCAACGGCTCTATGAACTTCAAATAGTGAATCGTTCCCTCGCTACCTGGTCTGGGCCGGCCCAGTTGATCCAGCGTCATGTCGGCTTCCGCGACCAGGAGAACCGCATCCTTTTTGGGCTCCTGCATCCACAAGCTGGACGACTCCACGTAGGGCTGCACGGGCATGGGGAAGAAGCGCTCGCCGCTGGTGAAGTGCATGATCGGTTCGAAGCGGCGCAACAGGCCGCGGGCCAATTCAGGCGCTACGTTTTGCATGACCCGTTTCCTGTTTGCCCAACTGTTGCTTGATCGACTGCCGCACGTCATTCATGTTGAGGTAGAAGACGAGGACGATGCACGATGCCATAATGCCGTAGAGGATGTTGGTGGGTTGCCATAGCTCATTCGGAAAGAAATATTCGTTGAGCGCAATCAGCAGCAAAAAGACCTGCAAGAGCAGGGCCACGAGCCACGCGCCGGGACGAATCAGAAACAGGCCGATACTGGCCAGAAAGACCAGAAGACCCAGAAAACCGATGATGCCTGCAAAGACGATGGTCTCCACTATGCCGGACATAGTCGGCAGTGTGGCAATATCGATCGGAAAGTCGACGCCGGAGAGCAGCCAGTAGGCCATGGCCATCAATCCCACTCCTTGGAGCAGCAACAGGGCTGCCACCAGACGCACCAGCCGCCGATTGACGGCGCTGATTTCCGGTTGAGGCGGCGGCATATCGTTCCGCTGCAATGCCGACAAGTCTGTGGTCATTCCGCGCTCCTTTCGCGTGCGGCGGCCGGCCTAGACCGCCTCTGCCTGAGCCAGGGCCAGCAGTCTGGTAAAATCCTGATTAAAGCGGTCCGCAATCTCATCAGGCTCGGGGATGAGGCCGGCATCGGAAATGATCCCAATCAGCACCTCACCGTTGTAGGAAAAGATGCTGATGCCCAGCCCCAAGTGCGCGGCTTGCGGCACCCAGAACAGGATGTGCTCGATGCGACTGCCGGCCAGGTAGAGGGGCTGGCGCGGTCCGGCAACGTTGGTCAGCACCACGCTGGCGCGGGCGCCGAAGAGATTGACCACCTGCTCTTCAACCGCTTGCGGCGTGTGGCCAAAGAGGTTCAGCAAGCTGAGAAAGACCATGGCTTCGGGCGACTGCTTGATCTCAGTCATCTTGCCGCGCACCGCGGCGAGCCGCTCCAGCGGAGCGTCCAGCCCCACGGGGAGCGTGGCAAAGACCAGACCAAAATTGTTGCCCAGCTCAGGCGCCTTGCTCGGGTGGCGCAGGTCCACGGGGACGACCGCGCGCAGCGAAAGCCCGTCCACGTCCACGCCCTGCGCCTGCAGATAACTGCGCAGCGCACCGGCCACGACGCTCATCAAGACATCGTTGATCTTGGCGTCATAGGTCTGGCCAATGAGCCGAACATCGTTGAAGGGCAGCGCGTCCGACCAGGCGACCCGCTTCTGAACGCCCAATGGCCCTTTGAGCGGCGTGTCGGGGTCCGGCGGATAGCGCAGCATGCGCGCTACGACCGCAGCGCTGTCGGTAGCGATGCCGGCGCCCTGGACCAGGCGCGACGGATGCAGGACCGTCTCCTTGCCCTCGCGCAGCAGGAGGCCGGCGGTCTTCTTTGTGAGTCCGTAAGCGCCTCGCACCGGGCTTGTCAACAGGCCGAAAAGGCTTCGCTTTCCCTTTGTTGTCGCTGCCGGCTCGCTCGTCGGGGCAGCGCTGCCCGTGCGTGACGTGTCCATGAGCCGGTACATGACATAGTTCATCGAGGCGCCATCGCCGATGCAGTGGTGGAAGCGGATGACGGAAGCGGCGCCGCCCATCACATTCTCCACCAGGTGCATCTGCCAGGGCGGTTTGGAGAAATCGAGGGGCGTGCTTGACAGGTCACTCAACAGCTTCTGGAATTCCGCTTTGTCTCCGGGCGCGGGCAGGGCGATATGATGCACGTGCGCGTCGATGTCGAAATTGGGGTCGACTTCCCACTGGGGCGTGCCAACGGGCATGCGCCCTTCGACGACGCGCATGCCGAAGCGGTCCAGGGCCGTGAGGCGCTCTTCGATTGTTGCACGGTAGCGGGCAAAATCGGGCGCTTCGTCCAGGATCGCCACGCCGGTCACCATCATTAGATTGGTGGGATCTTCCATGTGGAGCCACGCAGCATCGACGCCGGTCATGGACTTTGTTTTTTCAGTCACGATTTACTCCTTTTCTGACGATCGTGCCCCTGGTGCATCGGCAATCTTTATTTGACGAGTCTACGAACTTGTTCTTGCCGATGCATTGAGGTTCCGCCACAGCAAAACGAGCACAGCAAAACGAGCACAGCAAAACCAGTCGTCAATTCAAGATGGGCGGAACACTAGCGGGTCGTAACGTCACGGGCGAGGGCGCTCATGGCCGCAAATTCTTGATCAAAAAGATCGGTGATCGTCGTCGGATCCGGGACCAGTCTTGCATCGGTAATGACGCCCAGGATGACCTCACCGGCATAGCTCATGATGCTGATGCCCATGGCCACGCGACCCGATTGGGGCACCCAGAAGAATACATGGTTGATGCGGCTGCCGGCCAGGTAAAGGGTCTCACGCGGCCCGGCGACGTTGGTCAGCACCGCGGTGGCGTGGGCGGCGAAGAGCTTAAGCGCCTGCTCTTCCACCAGCGGCGGCGTATAGCCAAAGACGTTGAGCAGACCCAAAAAGACCGCGGCCTCGGGTGACTGCTTGATCTCATCCATGTGCTTCTGAATGGCGGCCAGACGCAGGACCGAATCCTCTATTCCCAGCGGCAGGCCCACAAAGGCCAGGCCAATGCCGTTGCCAAGCTCGTGGGCCTTGTCGGGCGACCGCAGGTCGACCGGGACGACTGCGTGAATCTTCAGGTCGGCGACATCCACGTCGCGGTTGCGTAAATACGCGCCCAGCGCACCGGCCATGGCCGCCATGAGAATGTCGTTGATCTTCGCATCCAGCGCCTGCGCCACGAATTTGACCTCTTCCAGCGGCAAAGCGGCGGTCCAGGCGACCTGCTTCTGCACGCCCAATGCGCCCTTGAAGGGCGTCGCCGGGTCGGGCGCGTCGACGAGCAGACGGCCGATCACGGCTATACTCTCTGCCGCCAGCTCTGCTCGCTCCAGCAGGTGACCCGGATCCTGGATTACTTCGCGCCCTTCGTCTATCAAGAGGCCGGCTGTCTTTTTTGAGATGTTCAGCGCACCCTTGACGGGGCTGAAGAGCCGCCCCATGCGACTGCGACGCGGCGCGGCGGCCTGGGCCGGCGGCAGAACCGGCGCCTTCGTCGGGACGCGTTCCATGTCCATCAAATGCGCCATGATGTACTTGACGGAGGTGCCGTCCGCCACGCAATGGTGAAAGCGGACGACCAGCGCACTGCCGCCCTGGACGTTGTCGACCAGGTGCATCTGCCAGGGGGACTTGGAGAAATCGATCGGTCTGCTGGCCAGGTCGCCGATCAACGTGCGCAACGCGGCCTCATCGCCCGGCGCGGGCAGGGCCAAGTGCTGCAGGTGCGCGTCCAGGTTGAAGTCCGGATCTTTCTCCCAGCGGGGCGTCCCCACCGATAGGCGACCTGTGACCACCTTCATGCGAAAGCGTTCATCAATTGTCAGCAGGCGCGTTTCCAGCGTTTCACGCAGCTGTGCCAGCGTGATCGGCTCGTCGAGCATGGCAACGCCGGTGACCATCATCAGGTTGGTGGGACGTTCCATCTGCAAGAGGGCCGCGTCGATCCCCGTTAAGGCGCTGCCGGCTTTGGTCATCGTTGTTCTCCTTGCCCGGTGGGCGGAACATCGTGCGCTGTGGGGGAGCGTCTGCTCAGTGGCCGTTGGTCGCCGGCTGCATTATTTGCTGGCCCGTCTGCACCGACCAGAGCCCGGCGTAGATGCCGGCCTGGCCAACCAGTGCGTCATGATCGCCGCGCTCGCGTAGCTCACCATGTTCGAGCACGTAGATGCGGTCGGCATTCCGTACCGTCGAGAGGCGATGGGCAATGATAATGGTGGTGCGTCCGACGGCGATGCGCTCCATGGAACGTTGGATCGCGGCTTCGGTCTCGTTATCAACAGACGACGTCGCCTCGTCTAAAATCAGGATGGGCGGATCCTTGAGGACGGCCCGGGCGATGGAGATACGCTGCCGCTGTCCGCCGGAGAGTTTCTGTCCCCGCTCGCCGACGACCGTGTCGTACCCATCGGACAATTTCATGATGAAGTCGTGGGCCTCTGCAATCTTGGCGGCCTCCACGATTTCGGCGTCGGTCGCGTCTTGGCGACCGTAGGCGATATTTTCGCGCACGGTCCCGTGAAAAAGAAATACATCCTGACTGACCAGGCCGATCGCCCGGCGCAAGTCCTGCGTGTTGAGGTCGCGCAGGTCGTGGCCGTCGACCAAAATGCGCCCGCCGGTGACGTCATAGAAGCGCAGCAGCAGTTTGATGATGGTGCTCTTGCCCGCGCCGGTGGCGCCGACCAGCGCGATGGTTTCGCCCGCCGGCATCTCTAGCGAGAGGTTGTGGAGCACGCCCCGGCGCGCGCTGATCGATCCGTCGCCGTTGCCATTGCTTGCGCCAGCGGCCGAGAGCGTGTTCTGCCCCAAGCCGTACTCGAAATCGACCTGTTCGAAGCGAATCTCGCCCGCCACTTTTTCGATGGGCAAGGGGGCCGTACCGCTGACGATTTCGGCCTCGGTATCGAGCAGATTCATCACTCGATTGGTAGAGGCCATGGCGCGCTGATATTGATCGAGCGTGTTGCCCAGGCTGGTCAGTGGCCAGAGCAGGCGTTGGGTCATGAAGATCAGCACGCTATACGCGCCCACATTGAGCTGACCGTTGATCACCATGAGGCCGCCAAAAAACATGATGGCGATGAAGCCGGTGACGATGACCATGCGAATGATGGGCACGAAGCCGGAGCTTACCTTGATTGCATCCTGATTGCGCCGGCGGTACTCGTCGCTGGCCTCGCGCACGCTGGCCAGTTCATACTCCTCAGTCGTGAAGCTCTTGATGGTAGCGATGCCGCCGAGATTGTTGGCCAGCTGGCTGTTGAGCACGCTAACCTGCTCGCGCACGCCCGCATAGCGCGGCTCCAGCAGACGCTGGAAGCGCAGCGAGCCCCAGATGATCAGCGGCATGGGCAAGATGGCCAACCAGCCGACTTGAGGCGCGATGATCAGAAACATGGCCCCGATAACGGTGACGGTGGTAATCAGCTGAATGATATTGTTGGCGCCTTCGTCCAGAAAGCGCTCGAGCTGGTTGATGTCATCGTTGAGGACCGCCATCAGGCCGCCCGTGCTGCGATCTTCGAAATAGGCCATCTCCATGTGCTGCACGTGGTCGTAGGCGTCCAGGCGCAAGTCATGCTGCACAGTTTGGGCCAGATTGCGCCACAGGACGCGATAAAAGTACTCGAAGAGCGACTCCAGTCCCCAGACCAGCGCCGTCAGCGCGGAGAGGACCATGAGTTGGCGCACGACCGAAGAGATCCCCATATCGGCCAGAAAGGAGTCCTGCTGGTTGACGACCACGTCGACAGCCGCGCCGATCAGAATCGGTGGCGCCAGGTCAAAGATCTTATTCAAGACGGAGCAAAGCGTGGCCAGGGCGACCGAACCTCGATATTGGTCGCCATATTGCCAGAGGCGGGCGAGGGGGTAGGCTTGTTCTGTCTGCTCGGGCATGGGATTGGCTCGGCGCTCTATCAAAGAAGATCGGAATGCTTGGTCAAGAATCACTTGGTCAAGAATCACACGGAAGTTGATTCTAACCGCTTTTAGATGATCGTGCGAATCATTTCCCGGATAAGGGTGCATACCACATTGGGGGGCTGCTCCAGAGCAAGCGACCAGTCCGTTCGTCCACCGCCCCAATCTGGGATGCACCCCCAGATTGGGCGGATGACAACTGACGGTCCGGCGCGCTTTGATTATGATTGCTTCATTCATGCACCAATTCATTCACCAATTCATTCACCCATCAACTCCAGAGGAAATCATCCATGAAGATCGGCGTCGTCTATCCTCAAACCGAATATCCAAGTGACCCAATCGCCGTTCGTGACTATGTGCAAACGGTCGAAGGGCTCGGCTACAAGCATGTTTTGGCCTATGACCATATTTTGGGCGCAAATCCGGACCGGCCCGGCGGCTGGGATGGGCCCTATACTTATCGCGACCCCTTTCATGAACCTTTCGTCCTCTTCAGCCACATGGCTGCGTTGACCAGCACGCTGGAATTTGTTTCCGGCATCATTATCTCTCCCCAGCGCGAAACCGCGCTTGTGGCCAAGCAAGCGGCGTGCCTGGACGTGCTCAGCGGCGGCCGCCTGCGTCTTGGCATCGGCATCGGCTGGAATAAGGTCGAGTATGTGGCCATGAATCAGGACTTCCACACGCGCGGCAAGCGGGTCGAGGCCCAGATCGACCTCCTGCGTCGTCTGTGGACCGAGCCGCTGATTACCGTTGATGACGACTGGCATCACATCGATGATGCCGGAATCAACCCGCTGCCCGTCCAGCGCCCGATCCCCATCTGGATCGGCGGCTATGCCGACGTGGTCTTGCAGCGCGTGGCGCGCATGGGCGATGGCTGGCTGCCTGGTGAACGTACGGCCGCCGGCGCGGCAGAATCTCTGGCCAAGCTGGATCACTACCTTGAAGAAGCGGGACGATCCCGAGACAATATCGGCCTTGAGCCGCGTATTCATTTCGGCGCCGGCGACGCGGATCGGTTGCTTGAATTGGTCGGGGGCTGGCGTGCCGTCGGGGCCACACATCTCTCTGTTGATACCATGCGCAGCGGCTTTTCTACGCCTGCTGAGCACCTGCGGGCGGTTGAACTTTTTGCCAAGACGGCAGGGATCGGCTAAAAAGACGCCAGGTCGGCGCCCTTGCCGCAGTTCCCAAGAGGAGAGTAAGTGATGAACCCGCACGTAGAAGCACACCGCAATTTGACCGTGAAGCGGTGGAAACAGATGGTCGCGGAATACCAGCATCCCGACACGCGCACGAGCGTCATTCAGTTGGTCAACACCTTTGGTGGTTTGTTGGCCTGTTGGGTGGCGATCTATTTCGCTTTGCAGGTGAACCTTTGGCTGGCGCTGCTCCTTGCGATTCCGGCCGGGGGCTTTATGGTTCGCATCTTCATCATTCAACACGATTGCGGGCACGGATCGTTTTTTCGCTCGCGCAAGGCGAATGACTATGTGGGTACGGCCTGCGGCGCCATTTCGCTCGTCGCCTACCGTTACTGGCGCAAGAGTCATGCGCTCCATCACGCTCATTCATCCGATCTGGGCGAACGGGGCATGGGCGATGTCTGGACGATGACGGTTAGCGAATATCTGGCCGCGCCGCGCCACCAGCGGATCGCCTACCGGGTCTTTCGCAATCCAGTCTTTCTCTTCGCCATTGCGCCCGCGTTTCATTTCTTGATCATGCATCGCTTCCCGCTGGTTGCGAACGAGAAGTATCGCAAGGAAGAGCGCCGCGCGGTTTGGTGGAACAACCTGGCGATTGCCGTGATCTTTGGCGCGGCCGGCCTGGCCATCGGCTTCAAGACTGTATTGCTGATCTTTCTGCCCGGCGCCATCCTGGCCGCCAGCTTTGGCACCTGGCTCTTTTACGTGCAGCATCAGTTTGAGGATACCTACTGGGAGTATCAGCCGGCGTGGGACTATACCGTGGCCGCGCTCTGTGGCAGTTCCTATTACCGGCTGCCTAAGATCCTGCAGTGGTTTTCGGGCAACATCGGCTTCCATCACATCCACCACCTGAGCCCGCGCATTCCCAACTACAAGCTGGAACAGGTCTACTTGGAGAATTCGGAATTCCAGGAAGTGGTCGAGCTGACGCTGTGGAGCAGCCTGCGTACGGTCTTTCTCACCCTCTGGGATGAAGACGAGCAGCGGTTGATTGGCTTTGGCGAACTCAGTCAGGCCCAGGCGCGGACCGCGGCAACCGCGTAAAATTGACAGTTGGCGATCGTCAATTGTCAATTGATCATACATCCGTTAGCGGATAAAAGTTTTGCCACGCACCGGGAAAAGCCGGAATAATAGGGAATGGGGCGTAGCGTCTCGCCGGCGAGCGCCCCCTCCCGGTCGATACCCAAATGCCGGATCCTACTTTGTGCCCGTCTCCTCATCTATCAGTTGATTCCCTGCCCCGCGCAGCGTCAGTAGTTGTTCCCTAACCGCACGCAGAAAGACCTTGACGGCCTTGGTTTGTTCGTTGACCACGACCGCCACGCCCATTCCGTCCACGGCATCGTTGATCACGCCGGCATCGGCTGCGTCGCCATCGAAGCAGGCTTTGGCCTCGCCATCCAGCGCTACCCCCCAATTGAGCCGTTCATCATCCAGTTAGGCCTCAGCCGCCGTGACGAACTCCGAAGCATCGTTGGGCTGGATAGCCATATCCGGGCAGGATCAGCGGGAACGCTTCGTGAAAAACTCCCGTATAATTTCGATTCATTTTGCGCGTATTTGCGCGTATTTGAAAATTGGGGATTGAAAAAACTAGAAATGCCAAGTATAATGTGATTGAATTTGATGATTTGTGATTGTTTATGGTGTTTTTTTGCTGCCACATTTTTGCTTTTTGGACGAAAACCCATTCACTCACGCCCATCATGACTGCTGATCCTTCTCTCTCAAACATAGAACGTCAGGAAGCGCTGCTGCGCTATATCGAGCAGGCGCGACGCGCTACGGTTGCTGAGCTCTCTTCGCACTTTGACGTGAGCGTTGCCACCGTGCGGCGTGACCTCGATGTATTGGAGGAGCGTGGCGATGTGGCGCGCTTCCATGGCGGCGCTATGGTCGTCCAACAGGCGCCCCCGGAGCAACCGGTGCTCCAGCGCGGCGCCGAGCAGGCTGAAGACAAAGCGCGGATCGGCCGGGCTGCGGCCGCGTTGATTGAAGATGGCGACACCGCGTTTCTGGGGAGTGGCACAACGGTTTTGGAGGTGGCGAAGTGCCTCCATGACCATAACGAGTTGACCGTCATTACCAATTCCGTGCTGGTTGTCAATGAGTTGGCAAAGACGCCCGCAATCACCCTGGTTAGCCTGGGCGGGATCGTGCGCGGCAGTGAGATGTCGATGATCGGTCATATTACCGAGCAGGCCCTCGCCGAAGTCCGGGCAAGCAAAATTATTATGGGCATCCGCGCAATCGACGTCGAACAGGGCCTGACCAACGACTTTCTGCCCGAAACGATGACGGACCGCGCCATTCTTAGCCAGGGCGGCGACGTGATTATCGTGGCTGATCACTCGAAGTGCGGTCGCGTCTCCACTGCGTTCCTGGCCCCCCTCAGCGCAATCGATATGCTCATCACCGATGATCAAGCGCCCCTTGCTTTTGTGAACGCCAGCCGACTGGCCGGCGTAAACGTTGTGACGGTTTGAGATCGTACCAACGATCTGTTCCAGTTGTCATTCCAAACAGTTGTCATTCCCAACAAAGGAGATGTAACTATGTCGAAGCGATTTGTCGTGTTGCCAGTCTTGTTGCTGGCTGTCGCGCTCATGGCCGCCTGTGCCGGCGCCTCGGCCCCGGCCGCCCCCGGCGCTGCAAGCGGTGAGGGCAGCGGCGATGCCGCCGTCGAACTGCGCGTCTGGACGCACCAGGCTGACGCGTTCAATGACGGCTTGGATGCCCTGGCCGAAGCCTATATGGCGGAAAACCCCGACGTGTCGATCACCTTCGAAACGTTTGATTACGATACCTACATCCAGACGTTGCAGACCGCCCTGCCCGCGGGAACCGAAGCAGACATTCTGCAGATGTTCGGCTCCTGGGTCTGCAGCTACGCCGAGGGCGGCAACTTGGCCGAAATCCCGGCTGACGTGCTCTCCATGGAGCAGGCTGAAGAGGCGATCTTTGCCGCGCAGCTGGCCGGCTATGCCTGTGGCGACAAGCTCTACGGCGTTCCCCAGGAGTTCAACATCGAGTATGGCGCCGCCCTGGTGAACACGGCTGCGGCAGAGGAAGCCGGCATCGCCGATATCACGGCGGGCTGGGATTCCTGGGATGATTTCATCGCCGATGCCAAGCAGTTGGCGACCGTGCAGGACGGCGTGATGACCCGCGCCGGCTATCACTTCACGGCCAGCGATGCGATTCCGGCCACCTTCTACTCGCTCATTCTGCAGAACGGCGGCCAGTATCTCAGCGACGCCGGCTACGACGTCAACACGCCTGAGGGCATGGCCGCGCTGGAACTCATGAAGAAGATGGTAGATGAAGGTGTTGTCGATCCTGTCCTCTTCAGTGATGAAGAAAACTGGGTTGGTGACTGCTACTTTGATGAGGTCTGCGCCATGGGTCTCGTTGGTCCATGGGTGATCGGCGACTATGCCGGCGACTATCCCGATGTTGTGGAAGTGACCGAGTATGTGAAGTTGCCGGTTGTTGGCGATGAGCCGGCCCTGGTAGCCGCCTCTGGCTGGGGCCTCACCGTCTCGGAGAACAGCGCCGTCCAGGACGCCGCCTGGGACTTTATCCAGTTCGCGGCATTGGATCCCGCCAACGCTGTGCAGTGGAATCTAACGTCTGCGACCCTGCCCGCCCTCAAGGCGAACGCCACGGGCGCGGCGGCCGACGAACTGGTCGCCGATTTCCCCCATTTCGCGCCGTTCTTAGAACTGCTCGAATATGCGCAGCCCGAGGGCGCGTTCCCGGATCGGGATCTGGTCTGGTATGAGATTACCTACCCGCGCATCCTCAACTTCCTGCAGGGCAACGCGACGGCTGAAGAGACGCTTGAGACGCTGACGCGTGAAGTGAATGAGTCGATGTAAAGCAGACGGCAATACCCGCTAGATGCGTGGCGCCCGACACGGACCGTGCCGGGCGCCACGTCCAATCGGAGCCCTTCCTCCATGGCCAGAAACAGCCTCTTTGCCCGAAAACCGCACCGCGATGACGCTCAGCGCCGGTTCTTGACGTGGACCGTCATCCCACTGGTGCTCTACATGTCCTTCTGGACGCTCTTCCCGCTGCTGTGGGGTTTTGCGCTCTCGTTCTTCGACTACAGTTCGCGCCGTGCGGGCGGCCCGTTTCTCGGTTTCGGCGGTGACAATCCATTCATTGGCCTTCAGAACTACATCAGCATGCTCAACTTTTCTGACGATGCTCCGCTCACCGTCCGTCAATTTCACAACAGCTTGAAAACGACGCTGCTCTTTGCGTTTCTGGTTGTCCCTTTGAATCTGGCCATCACTTTGCCGCTTGCGGTCCTGATCGAAAGCGTCTATGGCCGCCTCAAAGCCATGTTTCGCACGATCTTCTTTCTGCCCGTTCTCGCCCCTGCCGTCGGTGTCGCCATCATGTGGGGCTACGTCTTTCATCCCCAGCGCGGCCTCGTCAACGGCTTTCTCTCTTCGATCTTTGGCCGGCTGATTGCGATCAATTGGACGGGCGATCAAAGTCTGGTTGTGTTTGGCATTCCCGTGGCGCTATTGGCAGTGATCATTGCCTACCTTTGGCAGGATATTGGCTACAACCTGGTCATTTTTATTGCCGGGTTGCAGGGCATTCCAGAGAGCATCAAAGAGGCGGCGCGCATCGATGGCGTCAATCGGTGGCAGATGTTCCGCCACATCACCCTGCCGCTGCTGCGACCGACCATTCTGCTGGCCGCCATCCTGACCATGATCTCGGCCTTCCAGGTCTTCGACATCATCCAGGTGATGACCGACGGCGGTCCCAACGGCCAGACACGCGTGCTGGTCATCGACATCTACGACAACGCCTTCCGCTTTCAGCGCATGGGCTGGGCCTCGGCGGTCGCCTTTGTGCTCTTCACGCTGGTGTTGATCATTTCGTTGATTCAAAGTCGCCTGCTCGAATCGGAATGGGAGTACTAGGATGAGTAGCGTACGTACCGTGTCCCTCGGTGCGGGCGGCCATCGCACGCGCCGCTTCGCCGCCTTTGTGATCCTGGCGCTGCTGGGGCTGATCGCGCTCCTGCCCTTTGTTTGGATGATTCTGGGCTCCTTCAAGACGGGCCGAGAACTGCGCCAGATGCCGCCGACCTTTTTCCCCCAGACTTTCACCTTTGAGAATTACCTGCGCATCTTCCAGGACGAGGATCTGCCGCTGACGCTCTACTATCGCAACTCGGCCACCATCGCCATCGCCAACGTGGCGCAGGTTCTTTTCACCAGTTCGCTCTTTGGCTACATCTTTGCCAAATTTGAATTCCGCGGCAAGAACGTGCTCTTTTGGTTCATCCTCGCCACGATGATGATTCCGGCACAGGTGACGATGGTGCCCGGCTACCTGATCCTGGCCAGACTGGGCCTGCTCAACAAGCTGATTGCGCTCATCATCCCCGCGTCCATCGACGCCTTTGGCATCTTTCTCTTTCGCCAATTCTGCAAATCGATCCCGGACGATCTCATTGCGGCGGCCCGCGTTGACGGCGCGTCTGAATTTCGCATTTATCGGTCCATCGTGCTGCCCCAATTGGGTCCGGCGCTGGCGACGTTTGGTATGCTGACCTTCATGTTCAATTGGAACGCCTATCTGTGGCCGCTCATCGTCCTGACCGAGAACCGTGTGCGCACGCTGCCGATCATTCTTACCTGGTACTCGAATCAGCATTCGAACCAGATTCATTGACCATGGCCGCGTCTGTCTTGGTCATCCTGCCCGTCCTCTTCGTCTTCCTGTTGGCACAACGCTGGATCGTTCGGGGCATAACCCTGACCGGCGTTAAGTAAGCGGGACTGTTTGACAATGATGCGTTGGCTTCCGACTCTCATCCTATTGCTTCTGGCTGCGGTCATCGCTGCCGGCTGTGGCGGGACTGCGCCGCCGGCCAAGTCCGCCCTGCAAGAAGATCCAACGGTCCCGTCCGAACTCCCTCCGGCGCGTGCCACGATGCCTGATTGGCTGGCGGTCGACAACTGGTTCTATCAGCTCCAGCGTGCCAATGCCCAACGCATCGGCGAGAGTGCGTTTGATCTTGTCGTGGTGAGTGTCTCGACTGCCGGCAGTTCGCCCCAGACCTTCCCGCAGTTGAAAGAGAGTCCCGGCGGTCCAAAGATCGTGCTCTGCTACATGAGCATCGGCCAGGCTGAGGACTATCGCAGCTACTGGCGCGCCGAGTGGGCAGAAAACCCACCGGTCTGGCTGGATCAGGCCGACCCGGATTGGCAAGGCGATTATTGGGTGAAGTACTGGGATCCCGAGTGGCAACAGATACTTTTTGGTACGGCAGATAGCTATCTGGACCAGCTGATTGCACTGGGGTGTGACGGCGTCTATCTGGATCGTGTTGATGCCTTTGATTATTATGCCGAGCAGGGCCGTGAGAATGCTGCCCGCGAAATGGCCGATCTTGTGATTGCGCTGGCGGATTATGCGCGGCAGCGCGTACCCAGTTTTGGGGTCTTTCCGCAGAATGGTGAAGAGCTGGGGCTCGAATTTCCTGAGTACCTGGCTGCCGCAACCGGGATTGGCGTCGAGGATCTCTACTACGGCAACCCGCGCGACCACGAGGCAAGCCCGGCCGGCTGGACGGCCGAGCGGGAAGCCACTCTACGTCAATGGCGGGCCGCGGACAAACTTGTGCTTACAGTCGATTATACGTCCAAGCCGGAGCAGATTGCCGACGCCTACCGGCGCTCGCTGGACAACGGCTTTGTGCCCTATGTGGGCGATCGCTCGTTGGGCCGCCTGCGCATCAACCCAGGTTTCGAGCCCAGTCGCACACCGGACGAGTATGAGTACATCACCGATTAGCTGATTGGCGCTTGTGCAGACCAAGCCGGCCTCACCCTGCTCTGACGCCTTCAGCGTCAGAGCGTTCCCTCTCCACCGCGTGGAGAGGGACGCAAAGCCGCCGGTGAGGCGGCGGAGCAGGGTGAGGCCAAAACAACGACAAAAAGTCACAAACAAGGACGTGTCGCAATGAAGATTACCATTATCGGCGCCGGCAGCGCCGTCTTCGCCACAGAATTGATGACCGATATCCTGTCAACGCCGGCTCTGGCCAGCGGCGAATTTGCGCTGGTTGACGTTGACGCCGGGCGGCTGGAGCTTTCTCACCAGATGGCCGAATTTCTCATCAACCAGAGCGGCAAGGATTGGCGTGTGGAGGCCAGCATCGACCGCACCACCGTGCTCGCAGACAGCGACTATGTGATCAACACGATCGAGGTGGCCGGTCTGGCGAACGTGCGTCACGACTATGACATCCCCATGAAATATGGGGTCGATCAATGCATCGGCGACACGATTGGTCCCGGCGGACTCTTCAAGGCGCTGCGTACCCTGCCGGCGTGGGTCGACATCTTGCACGATACGGAGCGACTTGCGCCCAATGCGCTGGTGATGAACTACACCAATCCCATGTCGCTCACCGTGTTGACCGGGCTGCGCGCCTCATCGCTGCCGATAGTAGGCCTCTGCCACTCCATTCAACATACCAGCGACCAACTGGCCGACTATCTTGGCATGCCGGTCAGCGAGATCGACTGGCGGGCCGCGGGCATCAATCACCTGGCCTGGTTTGTGCAGCTGGAATACAATGGCGAGGATCTATATCCCGCTCTGCTCGAGCGTATCAAAGATCCGGCCATCTATGAGCAGGATCCCGTGCGCTTCGACATGATGCGCCACCTGGGCGCGTTTCCGACTGAATCGAGCGGCCACGTTTCGGAGTACACCGCGTACTACCGCAAGCGACCCGATCTGGTGAAGATGTACACGCGTTCCGAATACCGGGGCGAAAGCGGCTTCTATGCTAAGCACTGGCCCATCGAACGGCAGGAGGCCGAGCAGGAAATCCGCGCCTATCTCTCCGGCGAAGAAGCGTTTGAATTCGAGCGGGGGCCTGAGTTCGCTTCATACATCATGGAGGCCATCGAGACCGATGTCCCGGCCGTGATCTACGGCAACGTCGCCAACCATGGCTTGATCGACAACCTTCCCCGGAATGGAGTGGTAGAGGTGCCCTGTCTGGTGGATCGCAAGGGCGTTCAGCCAACCCACTTTGGCTTCTTGCCGACACAGCTTGCCATATTGGACGCACAGCACATGGCCTTCCACGACCTCGTCGCCACGGCAGTACTCGAGCAAGATCGCGAGGCCGCCGTCCATGCGCTCATGATCGATCCGCTGACGGCTGCGGTCTGTTCGCTGGCCGAAGCGCGCGCGCTCTTTGATGAGATGGCGAGCGTTCAGGCGGCCTATCTGCCCGACTTTATTCAAGCATAGAAATTCAAGCATAGAACCTGATTCAAGCATGGAACCTGCTCAACTTATTGGTCAGCTATTGATTCTCTGAACCGCGTGAGAGACCCGATGACCCCATCTCTTGATCTGCTGGTTGCCGGCGAAATAAATCCGGACCTTATACTTTCCGATCCCAATCTGGCCGTCCGCTTCGGCCAGCATGAAGCGCTTGTTGAAACGGCAACGATGACGGTTGGCTCATCCGCGGTCATCTTCGCCTGCGGCGCAGCCCGGCTGGGGCTGCGCGTCGCCTTTGTCGGCGTGGTTGGCGACGATTTATTCGGCCGCTACATGCTCGAATCGATGGTCGCGCGCGGCGTGGATGTGAGCCACGTCATCGTGGATTCGTCCCAGCAGACCGGTCTCAGCGTGATTCTGAGCCGGGGGGTAGACCGTGCTATTCTTACCCATGCCGGTGCGATCGGCGCGCTGCGCGCTGCCGACATCCCCAACGACCTGTTGCGCCAGGCGCGTCATCTGCATGTCACCAGCTATTTTTTGCAGGATGCGCTGCGCCCCGATCTGTCCGAACTCTTTGCCCACGCGCGGTCGCTGGGGCTCAGCACGTCGCTCGATACGAATTGGGATCCGCAAGAGCGCTGGATCGGCGTGGAGCAAACGCTGGCAGAGACGACCGTCTTCCTGCCCAACGATGCCGAAGCCCTGGCCCTGACTGGCAAAACCGACGTCGAAAGCGCCGCACGCGCCCTGGCTGGGACTGTCGACGTCGTGGCCGTGAAGCAGGGCAAGACGGGCGCCCTCGCCGTCGCCGGCACGGAACTGGCGACGGCTTCAGCGCTTGTGATGGACGTAGCAGATACGGTGGGGGCAGGTGATACGTTTGATGCCGGCTTCATCTATGGCTTCCTCAGTGGCTGGGAACTCCAGGCGTGCTTGCAGTTGGGCATCGCCTGCGGCTCGCTGTCGACGCGCCGTCCGGGCGGCACTGAGGGTCAGCCAACCCTTGCAGAGGCCCAGCAAGCGCTGGCGCAACATGGACTGGACTGACCCGTTGACGTATGGCAAAGCGCTGACGGCCGCAACACTTCATTAGAATCATGAAGGGAGATAGGATCATGCAGCTTTCCGACTTTCGTCCCCAACCGAGGCTTGTTGTTCCGGAAACGACGATAACCAGACCGCGCTTTCCCGTGATCGACGCGCATAACCATCTGGGTGATTTCGCCGGCATAGACTGGGATGGGTGGCACCAGCGTGCGGCCGTTGAACTGCTCGACATTCTGGACGAGGCAGGCGTTGACACCTATGTTTCTCTGGATGGAGGCTGGGGCGAGGCCAAGCTGCGCCGGGATCTGGATCACTTCAAGGCGGTTGCGCCCGAGCGTTTCGTGGTCTTTGGCGGCGTCGATTGGTCGGCCTGGCCCGAACATCCCCATGACTTTGGTGAATGGTCGGCGGAGCGTCTTCGTGCGCAGGTTGCCTGGGGCGCGCAGGGGCTCAAGATCTGGAAGAATCTTGGCTTGGAGACGGTTGATGCCGACGGACGCCGCGTGGCCGTGAATGATCCTCGGCTTGATCCAATCTGGGCGGCCGCCGGTGATTTAAATATTCCCGTGGTGATTCACGTGGCCGATCCGGTCGCGTTCTTCGATCCCGTCGATCAGCACAACGAACGCTGGGAAGAACTCCAGGCCCATCCCGACTGGCAATTTCTCAGCCCGCCGTTTCCTCCGTTTTTGACCATCATGGAGCAATTTGCCGACGTGGTGGCGCGCCATCCCGGCACCGACTTTGTCGGCGCGCACGTGGGCTGCTACGCCGAAAATCTCCGCTGGGTCAGCGAGTTGCTCGACCGCTGTCCGAACTTCTACGTCGACATCAGCGCGCGGATCAGCGAGCTAGGACGACAGCCCTACAGCGCCCGAGATTTTTTTCTTACCTATGCCGATCGGATCCTGTTTGGCACCGACAGCCCGGCCAACGCTGACCTATATCGTCTCCACTATCGATTTCTGGAGACGCGGGATGAATACTTCAGCTACGCCACGGAAGAGCCCCCGGGGCAAGGGCGCTGGCGCATCTATGGACTGCACCTGCCCGATGACGTGCTGAGAAAAGTTTACAACCAGAATGCAAGACGAATTATCCTGCGACAAGATTCAAAATTAGATGAGGAGCCTTCATGACCGCCACCGACGCGCCGGTTGAACACGTAACTTATCAAGAGATTGTCACCCAGACTGTAGCATGGCGTGAAGCCATCGAGCTGATCAAGCGTCATGCTGCTGCTTTGCAGACATTGTGGGCTGAGGGTGAAGGTTTTGACGAGGTGCTCTTCACTGGCTGCGGCTCAACCTACTATTTGTCGATTGCTGCGGCCACTCTCTGGCAATCGCTGCAAGACGTCCCGGCGCGGGCATATCCTGCCGGCGAGCTCTATCTCTATCCCCAGACTGCCTATGGCCCTTCCAGCGGGCGGCGGACGCTGATGGTGGCCGTGAGTCGGTCGGGTACTACCAGCGAAACCATTGCGGCCGTGCGCCAGTTTAAGGCGTCCCATGCGGGCAAGGTGATTGTCATCACCAACTATGGCGCGACTCCCCTGGGCGAGTTGGGGGATGTCACCATCGCCATTCCCGCCGGGCAAGAAGAGAGCGTGGCCCAGACCCGCTCCTTTGCCTCCATGTATGTGGCGACGACCGCCCTGACAGCGCTGCTGGCCGGTGAGGACACCATGCTGGCGGAAATGGAGAAATTGCCCGCCGCAGGCGATGCGCTGATTGCACGCGCCGAAGGACAGGCAAGCGCATTGGGCTCAAACCTGATGTTGGATCGATTCTACTTCTTGGGGGGCGGACCGCGCTATGGTCTGGCCTGCGAAGTCAACCTGAAAATGAAGGAAATGACGCTCACCCACAGCGAGCCCTTTCACTTCTTCGAATTCCGCCACGGTCCCATGTCGATGGTCAACGAAAACGCCGCCGTCATCGGCCTCTTGTCGGATAGCAACCGCGACGCCGAGGCCCAGGTGCTGACGGAGATGGCAGCGTTGGGCGGACAGGTCTTTTCGTTGGGGGAGAGGGATGCCGATATCGCGTTTCATTCGGGACTGCCTGACTCGGTGCGCAATGTGCTCTACCTGCCTGCCCTCCAATTGACCGCCTATTACCGTGCAGTGGCCAAGGGCCTCAACCCGGATCGGCCCGAAAACTTGACTGCAGTTGTGGAGTTAGACCTCGAAATCTGACGCCGGGCAGCGCCCGATGCGCCATCATCAGCATGAACGCAGCCTAGAGGAGTTGAGACTTACTTATGAAACCGATTCTTTCCATCGGCAAAATTCGCGGCATGCAGCAGTGCGCCACGCCGCGTGGCGCAATCGCCGTCTTCGCACTCGATCATCGCGGCAACCTGCGACGTGCGCTCAATCCAGCGGCGCCGGAGAGCGTCAGCACGGCAGACATGTCTGCCTTCAAGCAGCAGGTCATCGCCACCCTCGCCCCGGAAGCGACTGCGGCACTGCTCGACCCGGAGGTGGGTGGCGCCCAGTGTGTGGCGACCGGCGCCCTGCCCGGCAGCACGGGGTTGGTGATGGCCGTGGAAGCTACAGGCTATACGGGCGATCCCGCCGCGCGTCAGAGCCGCATTCTGCCCGGCTGGAGCGTTGCCAAGGCCAAGCGTATGGGCGCAAGCGCGGTCAAGCTGCTCGTCTACTATCATCCCAAATCGCCCACAGCCGGCGACGTCGAAGCGCTAGTGGCACAGGTGGTCGAAGAATGTGCAGCTGCCGATATTCCCCTCTTTTTGGAGCCGCTTTCTTATGGGCTGGACCCGGCCAATCCCAAGCTGTCTGGTGACGAACGACGGTGGGTGGTCGTCGAAACCGCACGGCGGCTCGTTATTCCGGGGGTCGACGCCTTGAAAGCGGAATTCCCGCTTGATTTCAAAGCCAATCCGGATGAAACCGTATGGGCCGAAGCCTGCGCCGAACTCTCTGCAGCCAGCGCCGCGCCATGGGTCTTGCTCTCTGCCTCGGTCGACTACGATACCTATCTGCGGCAGGTAACGATTGCGTGCAACGCCGGGGCATCGGGTGTCGCGGTTGGCCGTGCGGTCTGGAAAGAGGCGGTCGAGGTGCAGGGCCGTGAACGCGAGGCGTTCCTCCTCACCACGGGGCGAGAGCGCATGGCGCGCGTCACCGCGCTCTGCGAAGCGCTGGCCAAGCCTTGGGCAGAGTTCTATACCATGCCGGCCGTGGATGAAACCTGGTTTGGCGAATTTCCGGAATAGGTCTTGACAACGATGTCTCTTGAACCATTTGTCGAACTGATCGCAGCCCAGAAGCGGGGCCAGGCGCAGGGCATGACGTCGATCTGTTCCGCTAACCCGCTGGTGATCGAAGCCAGCTTGCGCCATGCGTTGGCCGGGACTGGGCCGGTTCTGATCGAGTCTACCTGCAATCAGGTAAACCAGTTCGGCGGCTACACGGGCATGACGCCCAGCGACTTTGTGGCGTTCGTCGCACAGATTGCGGAGAGGCTCGAATTTCCCATGGAACGCCTGCTGCTGGGCGGTGATCATCTCGGGCCCAGTCCGTGGCAAGAGGAGCCGGCCACACCGGCCATGGCCAAGGCCGAGGCGCTCGTCCGGAACTATGTGCAGGCCGGCTACGCCAAAATCCACCTGGATGCCAGCATGAAGTGCGCTGATGATGACCCAGTACAACCCTTGGCGCCACAGGTTTCGGCCCAGCGAGCGGCCGCCATGGCGCGGGTTGCCGAAGAGGCGGCTGCCGAGCTCGCTGCCCATAAGCTGCCTGTGTACGTAATTGGCACTGAAGTGCCCGTTCCTGGCGGTGTGCAGGAGAACGAGATGCATGTCAGCGTCACGAATGCCGCGGATGTTGCGGAGACGATCGCCATTACGCGCTGGGCCTTTCTGGATGAGGGTTTGGCCGACGCGTGGACACGCGTCATCGCGGTGGTGGCGCAGCCGGGGGTAGAATTCGGTGACACGTTGTTGGCTGAATATGACCCGGTAGCGGCCCAGGGTCTGGCGCGCTTGATCGCCGACGATCCCCAACTGATCTTTGAGGCCCATTCGACGGACTATCAAACACCAGACGCGCTCAAGAACCTGGTCGCCGACCACTTTGCGATTCTCAAAGTGGGGCCCGCGCTGACCTTTGCTCTGCGCGAAGCGATTTTTGCCCTGGCGATGATGGAAGAGGCGCTCCTGGCCGATCGGGTCGGGGCGTCGCCCTCCTACGTGCGTGAGGCGCTTGAGGGGGCAATGCTGGCGAATCCCGCCGCTTGGGCCAAATATTATGGTGGTGACGCCGCGGATCAGGCCTTTGCCCGGCGCTACAGTTTTAGCGATCGGATTCGCTACTACTGGCCGGCGCCCAGCGTGCAAGCCGCGCTGGCGCGACTCTTTGCCAATCTTGGCGACGGACCCCTGCCGCTGTCGCTGCTCAGTCAATTTGCGCCTGCGGAATATCGCGCCATTCGTGCCGGGATCATCGACAATGCGCCCCACGCCATCGTCATGCATCATATTCAAATCGTTCTGGATGAGTATGCATTGGCCTGCCAGCCCGGATCGCTTGCTTCCTTCTAACCGACAGACGCTGCAGGCGCTCATCGAAACGCTGCCAGACCGCCTAAATCAAGTGAAACGGGAGTCTGTGCGACCTCCGTGACCGGCTCCTCAAAGACTGTTTCAGTGGCGCCGTTGATGGTCTACCGGGCAACAGTGTGCAAATCGTTGAAGAATTGCAGAGCAGTCGCGATCTTGCTTTTTGCCCCGATAGGGTATAATTACAGGCGTTTGAGTCTATGCTTGAGGGGACCAGAGCGGAACTCTGGCCGGCCGCAATGGCCGCAAATTGGCCCTCATGAACCCTGGTTTTCACTCTGTGGAGAGCCTGTATGTACTCTGCAATGCTTGGCATGATTGATCAGATTCGCGGTCAACGTTTGACCTTGGCCCTGGCCGTTGCCCTGCTCGCCCTGTTGTCGCCGCCGCTGCTTGTTCCTGCGGTGGCCCAGTCGGCCTATGATTGCCAAGGCGAGGCGGCCGATATGGTCTTTATCGGTTTTGAAGGCGTAATCGTCGGCACGGACGAGGACGACGTGATCTACATCGAAGGCGGCTGGAACACCGTCGACGGCATGCTCGGTGATGACAAAATCTGTGTTGCCGGCCACTTCAATACGATCATCGGCGGTCCTGGCGACGATGAGATGGTCGGCGACGGGCTCTATAATGAGTTGTACGGCAAGGAAGGCGACGATACGCTGATCACCGACGGCGAGACCGGCTTCATGCTGGGCGGCGCCGGCGTCAACAGTTGCAACGGCGGTCCTTGCTAGGCCAATCGTCCGGCAGCGCCACAACCAAATGATTAGACGACAACCCTGTGCGTCTCATCTGCGGGAAACCGCAGTGAGGCGCACAGGGTCTTTTTCGTCTGTCAGCTTATGCCCAGTCGTCGGCCATGAATCTACCATGCGCTGACCAAAATGTGTAGTGCTGCCAACTTGAACTCGCTGCGGTCATCGGCTATTGTGTATAGTTACGTCCAGAGTTGTCCCAAAAGAGTCACTGATGACCATCTCTCGCAGCCGACAAGAACCGCTATGCTGATTGCTACGAAATTGCAGCGCCCACGCGTTGCGCAAGACTACCTTAAACGCCAGCACCTCTATCGTGCGCTTGATCAAGCGCGCAACGGAAAAATGACGTTGATTTCTGCACCCGCAGGCTATGGCAAAAGTTCCCTCGTGGCCTCCTGGCTGGACTTGGCTGTACACAAACATGTCTGGATTTCGATCGATCAATCTGACAGTGACATTAACCAGTTCCTAAGTTATCTGGTGGGTGGTCTTCAACAGGCGGCACCTGCTTCCTGCTCCAGATTGAGTAAGATTCTACAAAGCCCGAATCTGCCGCCTATTGACTATGTTGCGGCCCATCTCGTCAACGACCTGGATGAGATCGAGTCAGAGTTAACGGTGGTCTTAGACGATTTCCATCTGATCGAAAATTCGCTAGTTCTTGAGTTGATGGAGACTTTGCTCCAATACCTCCCACGCCAGATTCATATCGTCATGATCACGCGCGCGGATCCTGGCTTGCCTCTTGTGCAGATGCGCGCAAGGCAGGAGATGTCAGAGATTCGCATGGGGCAGTTGCGCTTCTCGGAAGAAGAAGCAGCGATCTTTCTGCAACAATCGCTGGGCAAATCACTCTCATCTGAAATGACCCATCTATTGTTGGAGAAGACAGAAGGCTGGCCTGTTGGACTTCGCCTGGCCTTGCTATCCATGCATCGGTCAGATGATGTGCATCGTTACGCCGAGCGCTTTGGCGCCGGCGGGGGCCTGGTCGTCGACTATCTCGTTGCGGAAGTGCTGGAACAAACTACGGCGGGCATGAATGAGTTTATGCTCAGGACGTCGATTTGCGACCGTTTAAGCGTTGGACTATGCGACGCATTGGTGGACAATAGCGATCCACTTGTTGATACCCAAATGTATATCGATGCCTTGATGCGTACCAACTTGTTCGTGGTCGAACTTGACCAACAGCGGCACTGGTGGCGTTATCACCACCTTTTTCAGGAATTGCTGCAGCATCAGCTCCATAGTCACTGCAGCAAAGAGGAGATCTGCGAACTACATGGCCGCGCGTCGACATGGTATGCTGAAAATGGTTTTCTTGATGAGGCATTTGAACATGCGTTGGCCGCCGGCAATATCGATGCCGCAGCATCATTGCTTGAGCGAAATCGCCATTTGATGATGAATGAAGATCGCTGGCAGGTGGTGGCGCGCTGGTTGGCTCAGTTGCCGGATCCCATCAAACGGACCCGGCCTGAGTTGATTCTGGCGCGCGCCTGGGTCGCATTTTATCATCATGCGATCGCACTGATACCATCGATCTTGGCGGCGCTTGACGAACTCGGAGACGACCAGCCACTCGATGAAGCGTTTAATGCGGAGATCCAATTTTTTCGATCACTTGAGCCCTTCTGGATGGGGCATGGTACTGCCGCAGTAGACGCGCTGCGCACTGGGCTGACCCGCTTTTCACCGTCTGCGCAGCAGGCGAGGGGCGAAGCCGAGCTTTTTTATCGTGTTGCGCTTCAAATGTCGGGCCAAAAAGACGCAGCCGTGCAAGAGATCATGTGCGAGCTCTATGGTTCATCCATCAATCTGCCAGTTCGGCAGACACGTATGCTGGCGTCACTCATTTTCGTGCATTTGCTATCTGGGGATTTGGACGAGGCCTATGAGTTAACCCAGCAGGCACTCGCACTGGCCAAACCAAACAAGAATGCCTACGTGGAAGCATGGACTTACTACTTGTTTGGCCTCTACTTTTACGCACGCAACCAACTTGATGAGGCGAAGCAGCATTTTCAGAATGCAGTTGAGATGCGCTATGTCCTACATACGCGTGCAGCTGTAGACAGCCTCGTCGGGCTGGTGTTGACGTATCATGCGCTCGGTGAACCGCAACAAGCAGATGCGACGCTCGGCCTCCTCTTGGAATTCGCGACAGCAACGGGTGACCTTAGCTACCTTACGATTGCCCATTCGTGTCAGGCGCGGCTGGCGTTGCTGCAAGGCAATCCGGCGCGCGCGGCCAGCCGGCTGCAACAGAGGGACTTGGCAACCGATGTCGGCATTCTCTTCTTGTGGTTGGAAGTGCCCCGGATCACTGCATGCCGGCTGCTAATCGGCGGTCAAGATCCGGCAGACGTGCGCGTTGGCCTGCAGCGGCTGGGGCAACTGCGGGACGCCGCGTTGTCTACACACAACACCTGCCACTTGATTGGTATTGACGTGCTTCGCGCCGCGGGCTATCAGCGTCTCGGACAAGATGAGCAGGCGTACAAAGCGCTGGACAACGCGCTCGACCAGGCTGTACCTAGCGGCTGGATCCGCCCCTTTGTCGACGCCGGAACGCCCATTGCCGATCTGTTGCGTGCAGCCGGACCACGTCATCCACAGCAAGCATTCATCGCGCGGCTGCTTGCCAATTTCCCAGTTCCCTCTATGCGGATCGTGGCAGTCGACACAGAGCAGATCCCTGAGCTATTGACTGCGAGAGAATCTGAGATTCTGGACTTGCTTTCTCAGCGCCTAACGAACTACGAGATTGCCGAGAAATTGGTCATCTCCGTGGCAACGGTCAAGCGTCATACGGCCAACATCTATCAGAAGCTGGACGTGACCAACCGACGACTTGCCGTCCTCAAAGCCCAGGCAATCGGTCAACTACCGCCCACCACCTGATGGCGATGTTCAGGTCGAGCAAGAAAGACTGTGAATCTGCATATCTACACCTTTTCTACATCTTTATGGGCCTTTCTTAATCCATCCGAGCTGCTATCCTTTGTGCAAGCGATAGTGCAGCGACTTATTCATAAGTCTGTGTAGGGCATGCGCCGGAAGCGGCTATAATCTCGTAGGTTGAACGCATGGCAACTTGTTGGCGAAAGGGGTTGTCGCTGAGGATGGGAGTGACGTCCAGTAGGCCAAGATCTGCGGTCGATAGCGGCAGGTAAAGTTATGTTGGTTGCCTCGCCGATATTTAGCTAATCGCCAATTCAATATTGACGTGGCAATTTTCGCCTTGTGTGCTGATTTTGGGTGCGTGTTGGCATAGCCGCGCGCGAGGCGCATTCACTGATCTGCCAACGGAGGCGATCGCTTGACAAAGCATGTGTATGTTTCTAGCAGCAATATTTCCAGACCGGGACTGAAAACGCCGCGGGCGGCCGCCTGGGCCGGCATTGCGTTCGCGCTGCTCTACGGCAGTGCAATCGTTTTGATCCGGATCTCGGTTCCGGTCAATATCGGCGCCGACGGCGAATGGCTGGCGCAGCACGTCAATACCGTTAGAATTGGTCTTACGCTTATTCCCTTTGCGGGGATTGCGTTTCTCTGGTTCATGGGCGTCATTCGCGATCGCCTTGGTCACCAAGAGGATCAGTTCTTTTCTACTGTCTTTTTCGGCAGCGGCATCTTGCTGATTGCCATGTTTTTTATCAGCGCTGCCTTGGCAGGCGGTTTGCTGACAGCTTACTCGGCCAATACTGAACTCTTGCTGGAGACCGGCACCTATGCCGTCCATCGAGCCGCTATCTATCAGATCATCAACATCTACGGTATCAAGATGGCCGGCGTCTTTATGTTGTCGTTGGGGACGATCTGGCTGCGCACACAGGTCATGCCGCGCTGGATCGTAATGGTAACGTACGGTCTTGCTCTGATCTTGATTATCGTCATCGCGTTCAACGTCTGGATTACCTTGCTCTTTCCTGCCTGGGTTCTCCTCGTGAGCGTCTATATATTACTTACAACACGACAATCGTCGACGAATATGCCAACTACACAAGGAGACATACATGACTGACCCAACACCCAATTACAACACCAAGATTCCGGCCAAGATCATGACGCCGGACAGGGTTGAAACACGAATTGGAACACTTGAGTTCTTTGACGGCATCCCTACCAAGGAGACCGCAGCCCTGGTTTACGACAACCTTGACTTCCTGCGCGGCGTCGAGACCTTCCTGAACGGCGTACCCGCCGCCTCGGTCGAAGCGCTTCGCCTCGGCCAGGCGGAACTTGGGGCCACAGAATGCCACCAGGTCGTCGTTTTCGATAATCTGATGGACAGCAATCCCCTATGGCTTACCGGCAACACGGACACGGTCTACTGCTCAGTCTTTCTGGACCTGAAGAAAGACGGCCCGACTGTGGTTGAGGTTCCGGCCGGGGCTGGCCCCGGCACGGTCGACGATGCCTTTTTTCGCTTTGTGATCGACATGGGCGCGCCGGGACCGGATCGGGGCAAGGGGGGCAAGTACCTGCTGCTGCCGCCTGATTACGAGGGCGACGCCCCCGAAGGTTACTTCGCCGCTAAGTCGTCGAGTTGGGTCAACTGGGTCATTTTGCGCGGTTTCCTGGTTGACGGCAAGCCCGACGCCGCGTCCAAAATGTGGCGGGAACAATTGAAGGTCTACCCCCTCTCTCAGGCGGCCAATCCGCCGGCGATGGAATTCTTCAATGGCTCCGAGTCGGTGACCAACACGATCCATGCCAATAATTTCGAGTTCTATGAAGAGCTTCACACCGTCATCGATCGCGAGCCAATCGAGATGCTCGATCCTGAATTGCGCGGACTTTTCGCCTCCATCGGCATCCAGAAAGGCAAGCCCTTTAACCCGGACGCGCGCATGAAGAAGATTTTGACCGATGCGGTTGCGGTCGCCAACGCTACTGCCCGCGCGCTCTTCTGGTACGAACGCGATCAATCAGAATTCCTGTATGAAGACAGCTACTGGAAACGCGGCTTCGTCGGCGGCAACTATCAGTTCCTCAAAGACGAAGGCATGGGCGGCCGCCATCTGGACGCGCGGACTCACACCTTCTACATGGCCACCGTCAATACGCCAGCCATGGCCATGAAAATCGTTGGCGCGGGTTCGCAGTACGCCTGGGGCTATCTGGACGCCAGCGGCAATGCCCTTGATGGCAGCAAGACCTACAAGCTCAATCTGCCCAAGGATCCGCCCGCGTTGAAATTCGTTTCCGTGGTGGTCTATGACCCGCAGACCCGCTCCGAGCTACAGACCGGCCAGCCGTATCCCAGCAAGAACAACGTCCGCGACGAACTGATCGAAAACGGAGATGGATCAATCGATCTCTACTTCGGCCCCGAGGCGCCGGCTGGCAAGGAAGCGAACTGGATTCAAACGGTTCCTGGTAAAGGCTGGTTCTCTCTCTTGCGGCTCTACAGCCCCACCGAAGCCTGGTTCGACCATACCTGGCGACCTGGCGAAATTGAATTGGTAGACATCGATCTCATCTCTTCGCGAGTGGCGTAGGCGGTGAACGGGGCAATTCAGGCTGTGAGGCGCTGAATGGACCTAAGCTCGGAGGTGCGAAAATGCTGGATATGCGTCGAGTCACAATGTATGGGTCGGCCATGTACGAAGTGCGGGTCCAAGGACAGCTTGATAAGAGTTGGATTACACAGATGTCTGTTGAGAACGTCTCTGTGATTTCTGATGTGGAGGGCGGTTCCATTACAGTGCTGACGGCCACCGTTCGCGACCAGGCAGAACTTCGGGGACTCCTGGACCGCATCTACAGTTTAAATCTGCCGTTGCTATCCGTGCGTACCATCAGTAAACAGTGACAACCGGTCGAGAAATCGCGGTCGCTACTGACGAGGTTTGCGTGAAGAGGCTCGGCATGGATGAGTAGTTCATCGCAAGAATTTTACCTTCGTACGACCAACCATTTTACCAAGGAGGCACATATGCGTGGACGAAGAGATGCAAGACAACAGAATCGAATGAACCGACAGGGTGGCGTTGCCGCGCCGAGCCCAGCCGCAGCGCCGGTCAGCCCGACGTCGACAGCAGCATTGGGCACGCGGTTCATGATGAAGCAGCGGATGTTCTCCATCGGTCAGGATTTCTGGATCGAAAATGACCGCGGGCAAAAGGTTTTTAAGGTCGACGGCAAAGCCATCCGCGTACGCGGCACCCTCATATTCGAGGACGCCCAAGGTCACGAGTTGATCAAGATTCAGGAGCGGATCGCCCGCGTACGCGATACCATGGACATCGAAAATGCCGCGGGCGGCACCGTTGCGAAGGTTCACAACGCAATGGTAACGCCCTTACGCGATCGCTGGCAGATCGACATTCCGGGCGGCCAGAATCTATCGACCCAGGGGAATATCCTGCATCACGAATACCGTATCGAACGCGGCCGCCAGACGATTGCAACCGTTTCCCAGAAATGGTTCCGCGTCCGCGATAGCTATGGGGTAGAGGTGGCGCCGGGAGAAGATGCCGTCAAGATGTTGGCCATCACCGTCGTCATTGACATGATGGCAAATGCAGGCCGGTAAATCGCCGCAATCACAAGCAATATTCGAACGCGTGCGCGACGCTGAGACAACGCGGGCGAGACATCATTCATAGAGGAGACAACGATGGATTTTGAAAATATAGGCCCGATTCAGATGTTGGTCGTGGGGTTCGGCCCTGACGCCGAGTTTCATGGCGCCGTGCTCGATGAACTCGACGACTTAACCTCCCGCGGTCTCATCCGCGTGATTGACCTGCAGTTTGTGATGAAGACGGTCGCTGGCGACCTCTTGGCACTGGAACAGTCCGATTTGAGCGATGAGGAAGCGCTTGAATTTGGCGCCGTCATCAGCCGACTGATAGGGTTGGACGGCGGTCAAGACGCAGACGCGGTAGGGGAGACAGCTGCTGCCGGCGAGCGCGCGTATGGATTAGAGACGGCCGATATCATGGAGATTGCGGCCGGGCTGGCGCCGGGTGACTCGGTTGCCATGTTGCTCTTCGAGCATGTGTGGGCGTCGCGCCTTAAGTATGCGCTGCGCAGTACCGGCGGCTACCCGATTGCACAGGGGATTCTCACACCAGAGGCGCTTCTCATGGTAGGGCGCGAGGTCGCAGCGATCGTCGAAGCCGAAGCCACGATCGAAATTGCCGATGCCATCAAGGGCGCGGCTATGCTCGATGCCTTGGCTACCGTGAGTGTGGCCGAGGAGATCAAGGCGGCCGCGGCGGCCCAAGCGCTCCAGGCCTTGATCGTGGCGGATTTGATTGAAGACTATGCAGCCGAAGAGGCCCTTGCAGCCTTGGTTGAAGCTGGGCTGATCTCCACCATGGCTGTCGCCGAGGCGGAGAGGACGGCCCTGCTGGCCGCGCAGGAGGCTCAGGAAGCCATCGATGCCATCAACGAAGCTGTGGAGGAATCGGCTAGCTGAGTGGAGATCCCCTCCGTTGCTCGGATAGAGGTTTATTCCGTGTCTTGCCGCATCTGAAGACACAACATGCAGCAGGATCGAATTCGAGGAAACAAACTATGGTGCTTTTGGATAAATTTCCAATCTGGGCGGTGTACGTAGGACTGGTGATCGTTGTGCTAGTGGCTGTCGAGATAGGCTTTCGTATCGGGATCTGGCTGCAGGATCGGGATCCCGAGCCGACTGAAGCGCGCATGACGGGTACAGTCGTTGGCGGCATGCTCGGGCTACTGGCATTTCTGATGGCTTTCTCGATTGGTATCGCCATCGGCCAACAAGGTGAGCGCAGGGCGATGGTCGTCGATGAGGCCAACGCCGTGGGCACCGCCTGGCTCCGGGCCGGATTTCTCGACGAGCCGGATGAGACCGCGCTGCGCGACCTCCTACGTGAATATGTCGAAGTACGTCTTGAGGCCGCAGAGGATACGACGCAGCTCCCTGCCGCAATCGTCCGCTCTGAAGAAATTCATGGTGAGCTGTGGGCCATCATGGAGGAAAATGTCAGCCAGGGAAATGATTCAGATATCATGGGGCTGCTGATTGAGTCGATCAATAATGTGATCGACGTCCATTCCCTGCGCTTGGCTGCGGTCAATCTACGCCTGCCGAGAATTCTAGGCATCGTGCTCCTCATTGCGACAATCTTAAGCTTTCTGCTCGTCGGCGTTGCTAGTAGCGCCGACCGGAAGCGGGATACCGCAGCCATGGTCCTGTTTGCGCTGGTCTTTGTAGCGGTATTGATCATCATAGTCGATCTTGATCGGCCACAGGGCGGACTGCTCACGGTTAACCAAAGCTCGATGGCGGACCTGCTCAGGCAGATCACGCCAAGCGGCCAGTGAGAATTGCGCCGATGAAGCGTCTCTGAAAGGAGACTGTGACAGGCAGCGAAGCTACCAAGACTGCACAGGGGCGTCACCCGCCTACTCTATCCGACGCTCGACTTCGGATTTATGCGCAATAACCAACAAGCCAAACGTCAGTTTCTTATGTTTTACGCACTGGAGCTTGGCTTGTTGGTTATGATATGATTCGCGTCGAGCAGACCTGTCTGATCACAAACGTGCCTTCGCGTTGGCACTTGATCGAAATCTGTGCGCAAGGCACGACTCACCGGCATTCTCCGGCTGAGACAGTCGACGCATTGTCGAGCATTAGGTGCATAGGCGCATTCAATTCGCAGTCGGTGGAGTCCCGTAATGAACCTACAACCTGATTGGGCGCCTGCGCTTCTACTGGTAGTCGGCGCAATGCTGTCATTCCTACTGGCATGGCGGCTTACTTCGGGCCGAAACCGCGTTGACCTCTCCTCGGAAGCGCAGCAGCCGCTGTCACGAACTTGGCATCGCCTGCTTCTATTGCTACTTGCGCTCTCCTTCCTTGCTGCGTGCCAGGCCAATGCACCAAGCGAGGTAGATGTTGAGATCATCAGCACACGCGCGCCCCTGCCTGAACCCACGCCGGGTATGGTGGAACAGGAAATCATTGAAGCTGCAGATGCCGCAGGGTTGACCGATAGCCGATTCGCAGCGTACGCAATTGGCCCGCTGATCAATATTGGTCTTGCGGTACTCATTGTGGCGGCCGGATATTTCCTTGGGGTATGGTTGTTCAGTCTGCTGCTGGGCAAGGTTATGAGTCGCATCGCACCGAAAATCGGTGCAGAGTTGCAGCAGGCCATCGCTGGACTTGTGCGCTGGCTGATATTGATCTGCGTCTTATACCTGGCCATATTGCGGCTGCGCGTCCCGGGAGACTTTGTGAAGAGGGCGATGTTGGACATCCTCTTTCTTGCCGGCGCAGTGGTGACGTTCGTGGTCTTATGGCGCACCCTGGACGTTTTGGTCACGGCCTATCGAGACCGAATTGCCGATTCTGAGCGACAAGCCGAGCTTGAGCCGGCGATTCTGCTGCTAACGCGCCTGGCACGCATTCTCCTCACCGTCACCATCGTGGTGATTACGCTTGCTCATTTCGGGATCAACGTTGCGGCCCTCACGGCTGCAGTGGGCCTGGTCGGACTCGCGTTGTCCCTGGCGGCCAAGGATACCATTGCCGATGCCATCGCCGGTATGCTCATTCTTTTTGATAAGCCCTTCCGCGTAGGCGACCGTATCGAAATCGAGGAGGCCAACACTTGGGGCGATGTCACTGACATTGGTCTGCGTTCCACGCGCATTCTTACCCCCGATAACCGGCTGATTATCGTGCCAAATTCGATCATCGGCTCCAATCAGGTCATCAACTATTCATACCCTGATCCGTTCTATCGCATTCAACTCGAGGTGGCCATTGCCTACGGTACGGATGTCGAATCGGTGCGCAAGCTGATTGTAGATACCGTCAAAGAGGTTGAAGGCGTTTTTCCGGAGAGAGGCGTTGACGCGCTCTACCTGGAAATGGGCGACTCGGGCATGGTCTTTCGTGTCCGCTGGTGGATCGAGACCTACGCCGATACCAGACGCATGGTCGACAAGGTAAACTCGGCGTTACAAGAGGCCTTCGATGAACATGGCATCGTCTCCCCGTACCCGACTCAGAACATTATTTTGCAGCAAGAACACCCGCCAGATGGTGAGTTGGCTGCCCCGCATTTGACGCATTAACCCCATCGCAAGACCGCTCGCAAGGAGACCTCATGATGATTCTACCCAACTACACGCTCAACGGCGGACAGCATCCTGAAACCGCAGCCTTTACCGCAGCCCTGGCCAACCAGGGCGTCATCGCGCCCCACACCGGCGCACCGTATAGCGAAGCCATGCTTCTGGGCATCGGCGGCGGATTGGGAATGGGCTACATCCTCTGGGAATTCAAGCAGGGTGACCTGAAGATTCTCGTATTGGGCATGCGCAACAACTGGCAATATCCCGTCAAGTTCGTGGAGGCGCTGGGCAGCCGCATGAACATGCCTGTTCAGGTCTTGGAGACAGGGGGCAAACAGCGTGCACGTCAAAACGTGGAATCGGCGCTGGCCGCCGGCGTGCCCGCCGTCGCTTGGGTCGACCCCGCCCAGCTGGACTACGCCATGCTGCCTGCAGAAGCGGACGGTTGCTATGGCCACGTGGTCACGGTGGCCGGCATAGACGCCGCCGGCCATGTCCTGGTCGACGATCGGGCTGCCGAACTCTTCACCGTCGATGCGGCTGAATTTGCGGCTGCCCGGGCGCGCATCCCGTCCTACAAGAATCGAGTCGTGCTCTTTGGCAAGCCGGGCGAGTTTGATCTGGTAGAGGCGGTCATGGCTGGGCTGGTCGATTGCGCCGAGCACCTGCACAAAAAGTCCGACTCCTTTTCGCTGCCGGCCATTCGGAAGTGGGCCCGGCTCATGACCGACACGCGCAACAAGAAGGCCTGGCCCGTCGTCTTTGCCGATCGCCGCGGCCTCTATAGCGCGCTCAAGTCGGTCTATGAAGGCGTTTCGCCCGGCGGTCCCCAGGGCGGCTCCCTGCGCGATCTCTATGCCGCCTTCTTGACCGAAGCTGCGCCGCTTGTCAACATGCCCGCGCTGGATGAGATCGCCTATCATTACAAATATATCGGGGTCCGCTGGAGCAATCTGGGGGAAATCGCCTTGCCCACGGAGGTGGCGACCCTGGCCGCCACCAAAGAACTGCTGGCCCGACGCCAGGCTACCTTTGCCGCGCTGGGCGGTGATGGACTCGACGAACTGCGCGCCATCACGACCGAGTTGGACACATTGGATGCCGAGTTGGCCGATGACTTTCCCCTCTCCGATGCGGAGATTGCCGACCTCTTCGCGGCCATGCAGGCTGAACTCGACGGCATCTACGCTGCGGAGCAAGAAGCCAATCGACTGCTACGCGAGCGCGTGATCGGGTAGGTTCCGTTGACATTTCGAGAACCACCGACTTTACACCTTCAACGTCCCCGGCACGGGCGCCTACAAGTCTGCAGATCGGATATTCTGCCGCCCGTGCCGGGGACGTTACGACCAAGTGTCAACGGGACGTAGTGACTTCGTGGGAATGGGTAAGTGAAAAAGCAAAAAGTGCTGTAGAACCCACAGAGTCAGCGCCGGTTGAGCCAGTCGAAACCAAGCGGGTTGACGCCGGCTCGCTTTTTGGCTGTCAATTCTCCATTCTTCATTCTTCATGCTGCATTTCAACTCTTTACCACCCGTGATCGCGCGCCCGGCTACTTGCCTACGAATGTGCCCTCACCCACAGACGAAATTGCCTTTGCCAGTCACCCTAGGGCAATCAACTGGGTGCAACCTTTTGGCTGCGTTGCCTGTCAAAAATGTCGTAAGACTTCGATTGAAAAGGACTCTCACCGACCTATGTATAAGCTTGTAAGCTTCAACCTTTGCCCCTTTGTGCAGCGTTCCGTCATCGTCCTGAACGAGAAGGACGTGCCGTACGAGATCGACTACATCGACCTGGGCAACAAGCCGGACTGGTTTCTGGCGATCTCCCCGACCGGAAAGGTACCAGTCGTCCAGACGCCTGATGGCGTCAACCTGTTTGAGTCGGCCGTGATTAACGAGTATTTGGACGAAATGCATGAACCCCGCCTGCTTCCTGCCGCACCGCTCGACCGTGCCCAGGATCGGATGTGGCGCGACTTCATGGCCGATCTGTACGGTCCGACGTTCATGCTCTACTTCACGCGCGACGAGGAAGATGCCCGGCAGCAGCTTGAGACGTTACGTAGCAAACTACCCGGCTTCGAGGCTGAGGTCGATGGCCCCTATTTCCGCGGCGAGCATTTTGGCATGGTCGATGTCGCAGCCGCGCCGGCCCTTATGCGCCTGACCTGGATTGAGCAGCTTGCACCCGACTACTCGGCTTTTAGCGATTTTCCCAAGCTAAGCGCCTGGCGTGATGCCTTGCTGGCTCGACCCAGCGTGCGCAAGTCAGTCCTACCCACCATTCACGATATCTTCCTGGACTCTGTGAGGCAGCGTGATGGCTGGCTGGCCGGGCGCATTCAGCAGCCGGCCTAGGCCCGGCGTGCGATGGACTGCGGATAGGAGCGGATTCAGCGGATCTGGGCAGATTTAGCCCGCAATGATCTGCTGCAATCCGCCCCATCCGTGGAGATCGGCGGTCTATCCAACTTTTGGGTTCGGATGGCTCATTGAAGCCGGTGGTTACTTGCCAGCAACCCCATTTCAAATTACACTATTGGCGCTAAAACTGGGCGTCAATCCTGTCTGAAGGACGATCTCGCCGCCGCTTGCCGACCGTGTAGCGATGGAGCCTGCCGGGATTGTCTGAGGCAAGGCCGGTTGCGAAAGTCCAGTCCAGCGTTGAACCTTTGGGAATATTTTGTCATACAATCAACAGATTCCAGGATACCGGGAGGTCGATACCGATGATATTTTTCTGGGCGCTTGTGGCCTTTGCTCTGCTCGGTGTGCTTCTTTGGCTGATTTTTGTCGCCAATGATGACACTGTGCTCAAGACGATGCGCATCCCCGCCAGCGGTGATGTGGACGGCGACGGCGATGTGGATGCAGCCGATCTTGCTGCCGCCAAGGCCGCGGCGAGCGGTGAAACCCACAACGCACCCTTTCGCATCGCTGCGATGGAAGCCCAGTACGATGCGGCCGCCGACGTGGCCGCAGCCTCTGCTGCGGTAGCCGAAGCTGCCGAGGCGTCGATGGAAGCGCAGTTGGGCGACGCTAAAGCTGTTGCTGCGGCACAGGACGCGCTTGATACTGCCGACGCGGCCGTGGCTGAAGCGGCGGAAGCCATTCAGGAAGCTGCCGAGGCGATCGATGCGACGACCGACAAAGCCGTCGATTCGAGCGTAGAGGTCGAGGCTGCGGCCGAAAGCGAGATTGTGGCGGCAGCCAGTGAAGTCGCCGAAGCGGATGATGCCGTTCGGGCAGTCGTCGTTGAAACCGAGGTAGCGGATGTTGTAAGCGCTCCCCCGGTCGTGGCGGATGCGATCAACAATTATCCGGACAATTTGACCAAGATCGCCGGTATTGGTGCGGTCTATCAGAAACGCCTCTACGAGGCCGGTTTCTTTACTTGGTCGCAGATTGCAAGGACCGGTGTTGAGCAGCTGTCGACTATCACGGAAGCGACCGAGAGCGCCAATGCTGCTGATTGGCCCAGCCAGGCCAGTGCATTGGCCGCAGCCAATGATCGTGTTGGGGCTGTCTATGTCGGCCCCATGCCCGACCGGCTGGTTGTCTTGCCCGGCATCGGCGAGGGCGCAGAGCAAGTCCTCCATGAGCACGGTTTGGTGACCTATGCGCAGATTGCTGAGACCGATCCGGCTGTTCTGGCTTCTGTGCTGAAGGTTGCCGGCAGTCGTGCCGATGCAGCCGAAGTCGTCGCCGCGGCGCAAAAACTGGAAGCAAAGTCGGCGTAACGTTCAACGGTTGAAATAGAAGCGGGTCGTTCTCACTTTGGAGAGCGACCCGCTTTTTTTGTTGATCGATATGGCGTCCATTTTCCGGGCGGACGCGGATGCCTTACGCGTTGACCGCCCGTTCCGGCAGCGGAAAGACTACGCCGGTTAGCTCCTCAGACATGTTCCACAGGCGGGCGGCATCGGCCTCGTCGTGAGACTTCTCGTTGGATTCAACCTTGGCGGGTGCGCCCCGCATTTCCATAAAGCCGTCCGGCCCGTAATAGTCGCCGCCCGCTACATCGGGCATGGTGGCGGCGTAAAGCGTCGGCAGCGCGCCGGCGGCCTGGTCCTGGGCCATGACAGTATTCATCAGCGCCGAAATTTGCTTCATGAATGCCTGGCCCGACATCTCGGCGCCGGCTGTTTGCAGATTGGTCGCGGCATAGCCCGGATGGCACGCCACGGCAATGGTTTCGCTTCCTGCAGCGTCGAGCCTGCGCTGCAATTCATAGGTAAAGAGCAGGTTGGCCAGTTTGCTCATTCCATACGCCTGCCACTTGCTATAGTCCTGCTCCCAGGCCAGGTCATCGAAGCGCATGGCGCCCATCCGGTGCGCCGTGCTGCTGACATTGACGATGCGCGAGCCGGGCGTCGCCAGTAACGTGGGCAACAAGAGGCCGGTCAGGGCAAAGTGGCCCAGATGGTTGGTGCCAAATTGCATCTCGAAACCATCGGCCGTCTGGCGGTAGGGAAGCGCCATGACGCCGGCGTTGTTAATCAGTAGATCCAGCCGGTCGTGGCGGGCAAGATAGTCATCGACAAAGGCGCGTACTGAACTCAGATCGGCCAGGTTGAGCGCCAAGAGTTCGAGCGATGCATCGGGCGTTGCGGCGCGAATGGCCCTGGCCGCTTCTTCGCCCTTGATCAAGTTGCGACAGGCAAGCACCGTGAGTGCGCCCTTTGCGGCCAATTCTTTTGCTGCTTCAAAACCGATGCCGCTATTGGCCCCGGTCACAATGGCAATTCGTCCGTGTTGATCGGGCATTTCGCCCGCTGTCCATTTTGTCATGCTGCTATCCCTTCTGATTGCATTATATGGCTACACCTATCAAGGTTTATCCTATGCATTCTGACCGATGCAACGCCTCGCCTCTGTAATCCTTCCCCGCATATCAGCCCCAAGGAGTCTGCTGCCGTCTGCCACATCCTTTGACAGTTCAGTGCCGTGGGATTGCGTAGGCCGTGAGAGTAACGGTATGATGACAGCATGTTTATCCGTCCATCTTCCCGCAACGCATAGGTCCGTCATGCAAACCATCGCCCTCGAATTGATCATCATTCTGCTATTGATTCTGGCCAACGGCGTGCTCGCCATGAGCGAAATGGCCATGGTCGCAGCACGGAAGTCCGTCCTCCAGCAGCGTGCGAGCGACGGTGATGCCGGAGCCCGGCGCGCGCTGGACCTGGCTGAGGAACCGAGTCGCTTGCTCTCTACGGTGCAGATTGGCATTACGCTGGTGGGCGTGCTGGTCGGCGCGTTTGGCGGCGCGACCCTGGCCAAAGCTATCGGCTCATGGACCATGCAGTGGCCCGTGCTGGCCCCCTATAGCGACGTCATCGGGGTCGGCGTGGTGGTCATCGGCATCACTTATTTTTCGCTTGTTTTGGGCGAGCTTGCGCCCAAGCGCATTGCGCTTACCAATCCCGAAGGCATTGCCATCATCGTGGCGCCGCCGCTGGATGCATTTTCACGCCTCATGCAACCCGTCGTGCGCCTGCTCACCGGCTCGACCAACCTCGTCCTGCGCATGCTGGGCATCGGCGAGCAGGGCGAAACGGTGGTGACCGACGAGGAGATTGAGATGCTGCTCCAGGAGGGGGCGGAAATGGGTGTCTTTGAACCCATCGAAGAGGAGATTGTGCGCCAGCTCTTCCGCCTGAGCGACCGCAGCATCGATGCGCTGATCACGCCGCGCACGGAAGTCGTCTGGCTGGATGTCACTGACTCGCTGGCAGAGGTGCGACGCAAAATTGCCGCCACGAATCATTCGCGTTATCCCGTGGCCGATGGCGATCTGGACAATGTGGTCGGTCAGCTCCTGGTGAAGGACTTGACCAACGAGCAGTGGACGGACGATAGCTTCGACATCACCGAGATCATGCGCCCGGCTCTCTATGTCCCGGACACGGTACCTGCGCTCGCAGCGCTTGAGCGCTTTCGCAACTCACGCTCCAAGCTGGCGATGGTGATCGACGAGTTTGGAGGCGTGCTTGGCATCGTCACCGTGAACGATCTGGTCGAGGCCATCGTCGGTGATCTGCCCGACCATGACGAGGAGAGCGAACCTGAAGCCGTCGAGCGCGAGAACGGCTCTTGGCTGATTGACGGCCGCTTCCCGCTGGACGAATTCAAGGAACTCTTCAACCTGACCGATCTCCCACAAGGGGCCGAAAGCTACTACCAGACGGTTGGCGGTCTGGTGATGGCCACCCTCGGGCGCGTGCCCACTGCGGGCGACGCCTTCAGCTGGCAGGGCCTACGCATCGAAGTTGTCGATATGGACGGCCGTCGCGTCGACAAAGTCATCGCCAGCGCGTCCAAATTGACAATTGATAATTGAAAATCGTCAGTTGTCAATTGTCTCCGCCAGCGCCTCGACTTCCGCCAGCCACACCCGGCTCACGGCATCGCTGGGCATGCGCCAGTCGGCCCGGGGGGAGAGCGCGACGGAGCCGACTTTGGGGCCGTCGGGCATGGCCGAGCGCTTGAACTGATTGGCGAAGAAGCGCCAGTAGAAGGTACGCAGCCAGCGCAAAATCGTGGCGTCGTCATAGTGGCCGGCGAAGGCGATGCGCGCAAGGTAGAAAACCTTGCGCGGCGGGTGACCGTAGCGGATGGCCTGGAAGAGGAAGAAGTCGTGTAACTCGTACGGCCCGATGGTCTCTTCGGTCTTCTGCGCCAGTTCCTTGTTCTCGTCCAGGGGCAACAGTTCCGGCGTGATGGGCGTGGCGCTGATGTCCATGAGCACAGCCGACGTCTCGCCCGAGAACTCGCTTTCGGCCGCCCATTCGACCAGGTAGCGGACCAGCGTCTTGGGCACGCCGGCGTTGACGTGATACATGCTCATGTGGTCGGCGTTGTAGGTGCACCAGCCAAGCGCCAGTTCAGACAGATCGCCCGTGCCCACCGTTAGGCCGCCAATCTGGTTGCCGATGTCCATGAGGATCTGCGTGCGCTCGCGTGCCTGGGCGTTCTCATAGGTGACGTCGTGGAGATCCTCCGGATGGCCGATGTCGGCGAAATGCTGTTTGACCGCGTCGTGAATCGGGATGATGCGCAGCGTAACGGTAAGCAGCTCGGCCAGGCGCTCGGCATTGCCGCGCGTACGCTGGGTCGTACCAAAGCCGGGCATGGTCACGGCGACGATGCCGGCTCGATCCAGCCCCAGGCGATCAAACGCCTTGACCGTGACCAGCAGCGCCAGCGTTGAGTCCAGGCCGCCGGAGATGCCAATGGTCACCCGTTCGATGCCGATGTGCTTGAGGCGTTTGGCAAGCCCCAGCGATTGGATATAGAAAATCTCTTCGCAATGGCGGGCTCGTTGGGTCGGATCGCCGGGCACAAAGGGCGTGCGCGGGATGAAGCGGTTGGTCAGTTCCAGTGGTGGCGCATCCTCAACCCGAGGCAACGCAAAGCGGATGCTGCGGTAACGGTTGTCAGGCTCCTGCACGCCGAAGGTCGTGTTGTTGAGCCGCTCGTGCTGCAGCTGCATGAGATCAAGATCGGCCACGGCCATCTGCGTGGCAAAGTGAAAGCGCTCGGTCTCAGCCAAGATGCGACCATTTTCGGTGACGAGCGAATGGCCGGACCAGACGGTGTCGGTAGTCGATTCCCCGACGCCGGCCCCGGCGTAGAGATAGGCCGCCAGGCAGCGTGCTCCCTGCATGCGTACGAGGTCGCGACGGTACTCAGCCTTGGCCAGGAGCTCATTGCTCGCCGAAAGATTGAGCAGCACGGTGGCGCCGTTCAGCGCCATATCGCCCGACGGCGGGTTGACGGCCCAAAGGTCTTCGCATAGTTCAATGCCAATGACGCAGTCCGCATGGTTTGTGGCGCGAAAGAGTAGGTCGACGCCAAAGGGCACGGCATCTTCGCCGGCCAGGCGCAGCATGTCATTGCGGATTGCCTCTCCGGATCGAAACCAACGCGCTTCGTAAAACTCGTTGTAGGTGGGCAGGAAGATCTTGGGCACGACGCCGATGATCTGGCCCTGGGCAAGCAGTGCGGCACAATTGTAGAGGCGGCCGTCGACCGGCACGGGCAGGCCGACGACCACGGCGATTTCGTGCGCCGTCGAAGCCTCGGCAATGCGCTGCAGGCCAGCCGCAGCGGCTTCATGCAGTTGGCTTTGAAAAAAGAGATCCCCGCAGGAGTAGGCCGTGATGCAGAGCTCGGGAAAGAGCGCCAGCTGGACGCCCTGCGCCGCTGCCTCCGCCATCGCAGCCGTGATCTCCGCCACATTGAAGTCGACATCGGCCACCTGCAGCTCGGGCGAGATCGCGGCCGCGCGCAGCATGCCCATGGCCCCGCGCGTCCGAAAGGCGTTGATCGTGTGGTCGGCTTTCATCACTTCGTCCTTCCCGTTGTGGCTCCCACGATCCATGTGCCGTGTGGTTGCCTGATTTCGATACGATCAGAATCTCGGCAGTCCTCTGGCTGCTGCCCAACTCATGCTCAGTATAGCATCGACCCTGGCACGTGGACCATCCAAATGAATGATAGCCAGCGATTCGAAATGGGAGAAAGATCGACCGCGGATCGGCATCGATGCCGCAGATCGAGCCGAAATTGACAACCGACTATCGACCATCGACAATGATTTCAATCAGTTCATTTGCCTCTATCGAAAGGATCCACTCATGCCTGATATCAACACCATCATCCAGCAGATGACGCTGGCAGAAAAGGCCGCGCTCTGCACGGGCGCCACGGCCTGGACCACCACGCCGATCGAACGCCTGGGCGTGCCCGAAATGTTTCTTTCGGATGGGCCGCACGGCGTGCGCAAGCTTACGGACGGCTCGAGTATGGGCGGCGAAAGCTTCCCGGCCACCTGCTTCCCAACGGCTTCCTGTCAGGCCGCAAGCTGGAACCTCGACTTGGTAGCGGCCATGGGCGAGGCGATTGCCGAGGAGTGCAAGGCGTTGGGCGTGCATGTGGTCTTAGGACCGAGCAACAACATGAAGCGGACGCCCCTCTGCGGCCGCAATTTCGAGTATTATTCTGAAGATCCCTATCTCTCTGGCCGTTTTGTGACCCGCTACATTCAGGCAATGCAAGCGGCCGGCGTCGGCACGTCGCTCAAGCACTTTGCGGCCAATAATCAGGAATTTCAGCGCTTCAGCATCGATACCCTCGTCGACGAGCGCACGCTGAGGGAGATCTATCTTCCCGCCTTCGAGATGGCGGTCAAGCAAGCCCAGCCGTGGACCGTCATGTGCGCGTACAACAAGGTCAATGGCGTCTACTGCTCAGAACACCATGATCTCCTGGTGGATATCCTCAAGCAAGAGTGGGGGTTCGAGGGCCTCGTCGTCTCGGACTGGGGCGCGGTCCACGACCGGCCCGCGGCGCTGGCAGGCGGTCTTGATCTGGAGATGCCCGGGCCTAAGCCACGGCGCGTGCAGGATGTGATCGATGCCGTGGAAGCAGGCGCGCTGGATGAGGCTGTCCTTGACGAGTCCGTGCGCAGGCTCCTGACCATCATCCTGCGCGCGACGGAGACGACGCAGGGCGGTGAGTTCGACATGGACGCGCATCATGCGCTGGCGCGACAGATCGCCGACGAGGGCATTGTCTTGCTCAAGAACGATGATCTCCTGCCGCTCGCACAGCCGGCGCGCATCGCCGTGATTGGGCGTACGGCCAAGGAGCCCCACTTCCAGGGCGGCGGCAGTTCGTACACCAACCCGACCCGGGTCGACGTTCCTTTTGACGAGATCCAGAAGCTTAGGCCCGAGAGTGAACTGAGCTATGCCCCAGGCTATGGCTCTGGCGTAAGCGAAGACCCGGCGCTGATCGAGGAGGCAGTGGCCACTGCCCGTGTCGCAGATGTCGCGCTCGTTTTCGTTGCGCTGCCGGGCGCCATCGAATCCGAAGGCTACGACCGTGGGAATCTCGATCTCACCCCGCAGCAAGTCGCTTTAATTCAGGCCGTGAGCGCAGTCCAGCCCAAGACGGTCGTGATCCTCAACAGTGGATCGGCGGTGGCCATGGAGGCCTGGATCGACGGGACCGCCGCCGTGCTGGAAGCATGGTTCATGGGGCAAGCGGGCGGGGGAGCAATTGCCGATATTCTCTTCGGCCAGGTCAATCCCTCGGGCAAGCTGGCCGAAACCTTCCCCCACGGGCTTCCTGATACGCCAGCCTACCTCAACTACCCCGGCGATAACGGGGCGGTTCGTTATGGCGAGGGCCTCTTTATCGGCTATCGCTACTACGACGCCAAGGAGATGCCAGTGCGCTTCCCCTTCGGCCACGGGCTGAGCTACACCACCTTCGCCTATACCAATCCGACGGTCTCGGCCACCAGCTTTGATGACATCGACGGCGTCACCGTCTCAGTCGACGTGACCAATACGGGCTCGATGGCGGGCAAGGAAATCGTTCAGGTCTATGTTCACGACCACGTCGCCGGGCTGGTGCGTCCCCACAAGGAACTCAAGGGCTTTGCCAAAGTCGACCTGCAGCCGGGCGAGACGAAGACCGTTAGCATCGCCCTGGATTTCCGGGCCTTTGCCTACTACCACCCCGGCCATGGCCAGTGGATCACCGAGGACGGCGACTTTGATATTCTCTTGGCGTCTTCTGCAACCGATATCCGCGAGCGGGTGACGGTCACCCTGCGCTCGACGCTGAGTCTGCCCAGCCTTCTTGACCGCGAATCAACCATTAACGAGTGGCTGGCGGACCCACGTGGCCGGAAAGTGCTGGAGCCCTTCATGCAACAGATGATGAGTCAGTTTGGCCCGGCCCTGGCTGGCAGTGAGGAAGACGCCAACGTTGCGGATCTGGAGCCAAGCGGTATGGATTTGATGCGCTTCTTGCTTGATCTGCCTTTGCTAAGCTCCCTGCATTTCCAGGAGGCCTCCCTGCCCGTTTCTCCCGAAGAGATGGTCGACGGGTTGTTGGACCAGGTCAGGTAGATCGATTGAAGGATTCGACTGTGCGCCGTCCTTGCTGGGACGGCGATTTCCTTTGCCGCGCTGGAGGAGTCCATCATGCATGAAGCCATTAGGCTGGAAGAAAAATACGAACGCAACGGCTGGCCCTCTCTCAAACGGCCCGACCTCAAGCCGCCGTCAGGCTGGAGCCTCTCGCTGATCGCCGGCGTGGATCGCATTCGCAGCCATCAGCTCTCGCCCGACGGCGCCCGGATCGCCTTCATTTGGGATCGGGCTAATCTATCTGACGTCTATATCATGCCGGCCGCGGGAGGCTGGCCGGGCCGTGTCTCGACCAACCGCAAGCTCGTCGCATACTGGAGCGATGAGACGCCCCAATGGTCGCCGGATGGCCAGTGGTTAGCCTTTTGCATTGACGGTCACGTGCATGTGGCGCCCGCATCTGGTGGCGAACCCAAGAAAATCAGTGACTTCGCGCCCGGCGCATCCGGCCCTGTGTGGATGCCGGACAGCGTCGGTCTGGTTGTCAGCGTGGAGCGCAATGAGCGCGACCAGTTGGTTCTGACTGACCGCCAGGGCGCTTACCCCCGTTCGCTCGTGACGGGTCCAGACGACTATTGGGCGCCTTCGCCGGCGCCTGACGGTGCGTTGGTTGCGTTCGAGCGTCGTCATCAGGACGACCTCAACCGAGTGGATCTGATGGCAGTTGAGGCGGCGACGGGCGAGCAGCGCCTACTCTGCGGTCAGGCCGGCGAGAAGAACGGCGGTGCGGTTTGGTCGTCGGATGGCCAGTGGATCGTCTTCCGGTCCGAGCGTTCAGGGTGGGGCAACTTGTGGCTGGTGCGGCCCAACGGATCCGGCCTGCGTCTGCTGGCTGATCTCAATCAAGAGATGTTTGATCCGGCCTGGTCGCCCGATGGGACGCGCATTGCCTGCACTGTAAACATCGACGGCGCCTATGCCTTGGCTGTGATCAGCGTAGACGACGGTGCGGTGCGCTATCTGCGCCAGCTGCGCGGCATTCACAGTGCGCCCCAGTGGACCCCGGACGGCGCCGCGCTCATCGTCGCGTTTGAAAGCCCGCTGGCGCCGCCCGACCTCTTTCGCGTCGACGCCGAGCACGGCGCGGCAACACAGCTGACCTTCTCAAATCCGCCGGCGCTGGCCGCCAACGAATTGTTCATGCCGGAACGAGTCAGCTACCCCAGCGCCGACGGGTTGGAGATTCCAGCCTATCTCTTTCGGCCTGCAAACCCTAATGGCGCGGCAGTGCTCTATCCCCACGGCGGACCATCGGCCCAGTACGGGGACGAGTGGGATATCGTGGCCCAATATTTTGTCGCCAAAGGCTATACGTGGCTGGCGCCGAACTATCGCGGCAGCACCGGCTATGGCATTGCGTTTGAACATGCCAATTTTTACGATTGGGGCAAGGGCGATCTGCAGGACTGTCTCGCCGGTGCGGATTACCTGGCCGGTCTGGATTGGATCGATCCGGCGCGGCGGGCGATCTATGGCGGCAGCTACGGCGGCTACATGACTGCGTGTGCGCTCTCGCGCGATCCCGACTACCGCTTTGCCTGTGGCGTGGCCAAGTATGGCGACGCCCAGCTGATTAGCTCCTGGGCGCAGTGCAATCGCGATTTGCGCCTCTACGTGGAACGCTTCCTTGGCCATCCGGGCAACTATGAGCGGGTCTACGTAGAAGCCTCGCCCATCCATCAGGTGGAGCAGGTGCAGAAGCCGGTGCTGATCCTGCACGGTCTCAAGGATGATGTCGTCGCCCCCGAGGCCTCCGAGGAGTGGGTCGAGGCGCTGCGCCGGCACGATAAGGTCTTTGAATATAAGACTTATGCCATCGAGCCCCACGGCTTTCTATATCGTGAAAATCAACTCGACGCCTGGGGGCGCATTGAGCGCTTCTTGGATTGGTATTTGCTGGTGAGGTAGGGGGCTGTGTCGTTGGATCGCTATGCGCTGGTATTACTCTCCACATACGCCGAGAGGCTAAATCCATGACCGAAATCTTTGCGTACGAAACTCTCACTTGGCCAGACGTGGCAGCGCTACCGCGCGACTGTCCGCTGGTTCTGCCCCTGGGCGACGGTTACAATCTGAATCTATTGGCTGAATCATTGGGCGCACCGCCGCGCATTGGTCTCTTGCCGCCGATTCCCTTTGGCTGGCGCGGTAGCGGGCTGGCTGTACCCGACTCTTTGCTACGTGCGCTCGTCGCCAATCTGCTTGATAGCCTGCGCGACGATGGCTTCAGCCGCGTCTACGCGCTGATGCCGCCTGATCTGCGCTTGGACATGGGGCCCGCCGTACTCGTGCAACGCCCCCGCATCTTTGACCAATCCGCTTTGCCGGTGCCGCCCGCTGCCGATCAAGAGAAGGTCGTGCTCATCCCCATCGGTCACACCGAGCAGCACGGCTACCATCTGCCCCTGTCCACCGACACAGAGATCATTGGCGCCATCGCCCGTGGTACCGTTGCGGAGGCCACCACGGCAGCAACCGCGTTGCCGGTCTTTCCCTACGGCGTCAGCACCCATCGACCGGCCTATGCCGGCACGCTCAACTGCGGCGGTCGCGCGTTTGAGGATTTCTGGCTGGGCGTGATCGACGTCTTGATCGGACGGGGCTTTGACCGCATCTACCTGATTAGTGGCCATGGCGGCAACTGTTCGTTCCTGGTCAACGTGATCAAGTATGCCGGCGAACGCCATCGGCGCGCCCTCTGCGTCACCACCTGGCTGCATACGTCCGGCCACATCGGCGCCCCGGCCATCGAGCAACATCGCGTCTCCGCACGCGGCGGCATGGGCCACGCCGGCGAACTGGAGACGGCCATGATGCTGCACCTGCGGCCGGATCTTTGTCATATGACGCGGGTTGTCGATGAAATAGACTTTGTGACGACGCCCAATTATTACATGGACTGGATTGAAGGCGGTGCGCTGGCCGCCAATCCACCTTGGGAGGATGACTCTGTTACCGGCGCGTATGGCGCAGGCAGCGTCGCGACGGCCGAAAACGGGCGCCTCTGGCTAGACGCCGCAGTTCAAGAGAAGGCTGCCCACGTGGCTGAGATTGACGAGCAGCAGCGTCGGCGTGAAGCCCGGCGCAGAGCCGGCTGGGGCCGCTGGGCTGCCTTGCAGGAACTGGATCCACTATAGGCGTGGGATTGTCTCCAGCCAGCTCTTATGAAAGAAGAGTCCGCCGTTCAGTTCCACGCTTAGCTGTAGGTCGAAGTAATAGTGGGCGGCGTCACTGCGGAAAGAACCCTGGGCGCGCACTTCGGTCTCATAGCCCTGTTCGTTTAGGCGATAGACGACCCGGTTGTGCAGGAGGACGTTGGCCGGATCCTCTTTGTGCGCGGTCATGGTTAACTCTTCGGTCGTATAGATCAACATGCCGTTGGGCAATGTCGTCTCGTCGCCGTCTCGGACCTTCACCGTGACCGTCTGCTGGATCACGTCTTCCACGATCTGCCAGACGGGTTGAATGCCGCGCCAGGCGCCAATCTCGAGCAGCTCGGGGGGCGTGGTCTTGAAGACTGGCGGCGCGGGCGGCGCCGGAAGCAGGGGGCGGATCGGCAACACCAGCCGAGAAAGCGTCTCCGGTCCGGTGTGAAGGAAATGATCGGACGGGTAGGGTGACGGCCAGATGGCGGGCCACCATGCGCTGGCGACGCTGACGCGCAGCCGCTGGCCGGGCAGAAAGCGATAGCCCGTTGCCTTGAGCGGCACCGTGACTTCGTAGATCGCGTCCGGATCGAGCGGCTCGGGTGTGCGGTGGCTGTTGCGATGGGTCAGATTGAGGACGCCGGTAGCCACCAGGGCGGAGGTCCCATCCGGGGCCACGTCCGTGAGCCGCACGACAACGTGGGCCTCTGGTGCGGTTGCGCGCAGGTGGAGGGTTACTTTGGGGAAGCCCAGTACGTCGAGCGGCTCTGTGAGCGGCGCACTCGTATAGGTGAGACTCAGCGCCTCATCGGGACGCAGGTCGCGCGCGAGGCCATTCGGACCCATGCCGCCGCCATAGCAGAGGCTGGCGTGAACGCCCACCGTGGGGCGATGGGGGTAATGATCGATCTGGGTTGCTGCGGGTGGCTCCGGCGCCAGTGTCCCATTGGCCAGGTAGAAGCTTTGGGCAGTCGTTGCCTCAACCGGATAGGTTGTCTCACTCTGCCAGGAACCGTGCTGGCGAGCAGGAAAGGCAGCCGGTGCAGTGTACTCACGTCGCAAGTAAGTGAGCATGGGCTCGTCCATCACTCCGTTCTTGATTCCCTTGAGCCAGTAATCGAAAAAGCGCACCATTTCATGCATCCAGTCAAGGTTGGGACCAGGATAGGCCGAACTGGGCGTGGCGTGCACCCAATTGCCAATCAACGCCTTGCGTGGTGCGTTCGTACAATGCGTCAACATGCGCAGCACCGGATTGGTGTAGCCGTCGTTCCAGCCGCCGATCAGGAACATGGCGCAGATAATTGCATCGTAGTCGGGCGCAAGGGAACCGCGCCGCCAATACGGGCCATCTGTCTGTTGGCGCATCCAACCCAGTGTCCAAGGGGGCGTATCGTCCAGGCGCCTGCGCCAGACGTCAGACCAGGTATCGCCCAGATAGTCACGTTTGGGCGGCAGTGCGTTCATCGCGACCTGGCTAACCGAGTATTGCGCCATCTCGCTGACCGTCTTGCAGCCGCCCAGATAGTGGACGTCATCCGTGTAGCGGTCGTCCGTGGCGTACATCGGGACGATCGCCTGGAGCGCGGGCGGGCGCGTTTTGGCGACCTGAATGGCCGTGAAACCACCGTAGGAAATGCCCCACATGCCCACCTTGCCGTTGGACCACGGCTGGGCCGCCAACCAGGCTACTGCGTCAACGCCGTCCTGGGTTTCGGCCGTCGAGTATTCGTCCTCGGCGATGCCGGGGCTGCTCCCCGTACCGCGGATGTCCAATCGGCAACCGGCGTAGCCCCGTTGCGCCAGATAGGTCATGCGTGCGAAATCGGTGTTGTGCCGCCAATCATCCTTACGGTAGGGAATCATTTCCAATACAGCCGGGAAGCGCTCGCCGCTCTCCTGCGGCTGCGGCAGGTAAAGATCGGCTGACAGCTGCAGCCCATCGCTCACGGGAATCGCAACATTGCGGAGAATCTCAACCTGATAGACGGGCGGTGAGGGGTAATTGACCATGGGGTGCCTCGTTTGCATGTGGGTGGGCGGGCCGTAACGTGACTCTGCGCAGTATAGCATGGCAGGTGCATTCCGGCGGCTTTCAACGCGCAGCATAGGAATTGCATTGCCGCCCGGCTATCTATTACAATTGCGCAGTTTCATCGCGTCACATTGATTCCACTGATATCTTGCCAGACAGAGGTGTGAGATGCCCGCAACCGGTCGTCGAGCCCCGCGTCCTGCCCGTCGGCAGGCGCCCCCCGCCTTGATTGCACCACGCCTGCAGCGGCTGCGCCATCCCCGCCCGCCCTACGACTGGCTGGATCCCGACTCGCTGGCGCAGATTCATGCCGCGTCCATGGAGATCTTGGAAGATGTGGGGATCGATTTTCTTGATGAGGAGGCGTTGTCGATTTGGGCCGCAGCCGGCGCGAAAGTCGATCATAGCAACCAGCACGTCTGGATCGACCGCGGGCTGGTCGAAGAGGCATTGGTGTGCGCGCCCGCTGCATTCACGTGGCAGGCGCGCAACCCCGCACGCGCCGTCTTGATTGGTGAGAATGCCATCGCCTTTGGACCAAACGGGGGCATGGCTTTCGCCCAGGACATCGCCCGTGGACGGCGGCCCGGTACCATCGCCGACCTGATTGAGTTTATGAAGCTTTCGCAGCTGTGCGACGTGCTCCATTTTGCCGCCTGGGAACAGGTTGCGCCCCAGGATGTACCGGTGAATGTGCGTCATCTACGCCGCCTGTTGGCCGGCTTCACCTTTACCGACAAGCCCGTCATGGAAGCTGCCCATGGTCGCGTGATCCCCGCCGACTGCATCGAGATGACGCGTATCGCCTTTGGCGGTACGTTGCCCGATGATCCGGCAATTGGCGACGTCATCAACGTCAACAGCCCGCTGCGCTTTGACGATCGCATGCTCGGCGGCCTCATCACCTACGCCCGGGCCGGGCAGGCCACCTTTATCACCCCCTTCATTTTGGCCGGGGCGACCAGCCCGATCACCATGGCGGCGGCCTTGGCCCAACAGAATGCCGAAACGCTGGCCGGCATCACGCTCACGCAATTGGTGCGGCCGGGCGCGCCAGTGCTCTACGGCGGCTTCACGACCAATGTCGATATGCGTAGCGGCACGCCCGCGTTTGGTACGCCCGAAGGGGCTTGGGCGCTGCTGGTGGGTGCGCAGTTGGCGCGCCGGTATGGTCTGCCCTATCGCGCCAGCGGCAGCCTGACGAACGCCAAGCTTGCCGACGCCCAAGCCGCCTATGAGGGCCAATGGACCCTCTGGCCGGCGGTGATGGGACACAGCAATCTGATTATGCACGCTGTTGGTTGGTTGGATGGCGGGCTAACCGCAGGGCTGGAGAAGTTTATCATTGATGCCGAAAACCTTGCCATGTTCGCCCATTTCCTGGCAGATTTTGAGGTGAATGAGGATGCGTTGGCCATTGACTCGATACGTACGGTCGGTCCCGGCGGTCATCACTTTGGCACGGCCCATACCATGGCCCATTTCCGCACAGAACACTACCAGTCGGCGATGGCCGACCGGCGCACCCATTCGGCCTGGCTGGAAGCGGGTGAGCCGGACGTCACCCGGCGCGCCCATGCGTTGGCCCTGCAGCTTCTGGACGAGTACGTGCCGCCCCCATTCGAGGATGCACGCCGCGCAGAACTCCAGGATTTCGTGGCCCGGCGCGAACGCGAGCTGACCGGCGCCGAGCTGTACGGGTAAGAACCCCGTTTACGCAAGCATTTCACGATCAACATTGCACGGAGCCAATTGTTATGCGGACAGAATACGACTATATCGTTCTTGGTCTGGGCGGCATCGGAAGCGCCGCCGCCTATTGGCTGGCGCGGCAGGCTGGGCCCGGCGTCTTGGGCATTGAACAGTTTGAATTAGGCCATGTGCGCGGCGGATCACAAGATCACTCGCGTATCATTCGGCTCTCTTACCATACGCCAGCCTACGTTGAGCTGGCCAAAGAGGCGTACGCAGCCTGGCATGAGGTTGAGGTCGAGTTGGGAGAGTCGCTCATTCTGAAGACCGGCGGTTTGGATCTTGGTCCGCTTGCCGGCGCGATTGACCTGGCGGACTATGCCGCCAGCCTGACTGCGACCAGTGTTGCGTATGAAACGCTCACTGCAGCGGAAATCATGCAGCGTTGGCCACAGTTCAGACTAGACGAAGACGTGCACGGCCTCTATCAGGCGGACGCCGGCATTGTACCGGCCGCGCGGTGCAATGCCGCCCACCAACGATTGGCTCAGGCCCACGGCGCGTTTTTGCTGGACCGTACCCCCGTGTTGGGCATTTATCCGACCGGTGGTGAGATCGAGATCCTCACCGAGCGGCAGACCTTTCGCTGTGGGTATCTGGTCATTGCGAGTGGGGCGTGGACCAACACGCATTTGCGTCACTTTGGCCTGCAACTGCCGCTGACGGTTACGCAAGAGCAAGTGACCTATTTTGCGACGCCCCATCTGGCTGATTTTGCCCCCGAGCGATTTCCGGTTTGGATTTGGATGGATGAACCATCGTATTACGGCTTTCCAGTCTTTGGCGAAGCCGCGACCAAGGTCGCACAGGACGTAGGCGGAGCCGAAGTGACCGCGGCCACACGCAGCTTCGAACCCGATGCGGCAGCCGCTGCGCGAGTCGCTGACTTTACCGGGCGGATCCTGCCCGACGCGGTCGGCCCTGTGCTCTATCACAAAACCTGTCTCTATACGTTGACCCCGGATCGTGATTTTGTCGTTGACGCCATCCCCGGCCATGCCAATGTGGCCGTTGCAGTTGGCGCAGGTCACGCCTTCAAGTTTGCTTCGGTAATCGGTCGACTTTTGAGCGGATTGGTGGGTGGAACCGGTCCGGAGATTGACCTGGCGCCCTTTGCGCTCGATCGCTCAATTCTGCGCGAAGTCTATCCGGCCAAGGATTTTATGGTGTAGGACGACCGTAGCGAAACTCAGTCGTTCTCGATTCGTCATTCCGTTCACGAAGTGGGCGCTTGCGCCATGACCGGAGGGAAGAGGAATCTTAGGTTCGCACAGTCGAGATTCCTCTTCGCTTCGCTCCGTCGGAATGGCAATTGTCCTGAAGTCGTGAACTGCTGAAACTGATCAAACGGGGCTGACTGCGGCAGGCACATGCATGGGGCGGCACATTTCTATTGCGTCGATTGGCCTGATCGTCCAGTTGGCGTATAATCTACCTGACTAAGCTTCTGCTACGTATTTCGTGCGGCATGGCCCATGCCGCCCCTCAGGTTTTCTGCTGTTACTGCAACTCAATACGTTCGTATGCTATCGCTCCCGCGTCGTGAGCAGAGGCAGGAATGAACCGCCCTTCCCTTGCGACATACTGACAGAGCTTAACGCAGTTCGGTAGACGTGCAAGCAGCTCTGCACGCTATGGCAATTTTTCTTCTTGATTGCCTGTTTGTTCGATTCGCTACAACCCAAAACGGAGGAAACGTATGATCAAGCATGTCTGGCTTGTCGTCCTTTCATTGGTCCTGGCTGTCGGTATGGGTGGCTGCGGTGCGCCTGGTTTTGCCCCCGGTGAAGATGCAGCCCCAGCTGACGGCGCCGCGGGCTCTGCGGTGGAGAGCACTGCGGTCGGCAATACACAGGTGCGGGTTGGCTGGGCCGGCAGCCCTGACACGTTGAACCCGGGCACTGCTGTACTGGCCGAGTCGTATACGATATTCGATTTGGTCTACGATTCCATGTATCAGCTGCAGCTCGATGGCTCCTACACTCTCGAGTTGGCCGAAAGCGTCGAACTCTCTGAGGATGGTAAAACCTGGACCTTTACGTTGCGCGATGGGTTTCAGTGGAGCGACGGCACGCCGTTGACGGCCCAGGATGTTGCATTTTCCTACAACTTCTATAAGGAACAGACCGATTTCCCCTTCCTCAACGTTTACACCGAATTTTTCGACACGATCGAAGCGCCGGATGATCAGACCGTCGTCATAACCCTGACCGACGCTATACCCAACATGGAGAGTCAACTAATCTACCTCTTTGTGTTGCCGGAACACATTTGGGCCGATCAGGTCGAGAATGCGGCTGAATTCGAGAACGTGGAGATGGTCGGCAGCGGCGCCTTCAAGCTGGTCGATTATGCTCAGAATCAATTTGTAAGCCTTGAAGCCAACAAAGCGCATCCGCTCTATCCGCCCAAAGTCGACGGCGCTGTCTTCCAGACCTTTGACAACCAGGACGCGCTGGTCCAAGCATTGCGGACCGGCCAGGTTGACATGATTACAGAGATGCCCAAGCCGGCCGTACCCGCACTGCGCAATGAAGCCGATATTCAGGTTATCAACGGGCCGCCCGGCTCGCCCAGCGTGGCCGACATCATCTTCAATCTGACCAACGAAGAAACCTGCCCGCCTGAAGATGGCGTCTGTTCCGGCCATCCTGCATTGCAAGATCGCAACGTACGCGTAGCCTTGGCCCATGCTACCGACAAGCAGCAGATTGTCGATGTGGTGCTGCTTGGCTTTGGCACGCCTGGCTTGACCCTCATTCCTGACAGCCTGGGCATCTGGTACAACGATTCGATTCAGGATTTTGAATTCGACATCGATCAGGCCAATCAGATTCTGGAGGATGCTGGCTATGTCGACAGTGACGGCGACGGTGTGCGCGAGATGCCCGACGGCGAACCGCTCACCTTCCGCATGAATTGGCCGAGTGACAGCACGTGGGCCTCGCGCGCAGCCGAGATCTTGAGCGGTACATGGGCCCAGGCCGGCGTCAACCTTGAACTGCAGGCGCTCGATCCTGATGCGCTCACCTCGGTCTGCTGCCCGACTTTTGATTTTGACGTCATCCTCTGGGGCTGGGGATCGGATCCTGATCCCGGTTTTCTGCTTAGTGTCATGACCACAGACGAGATTCCGACCGGGAACAGCGAGACCGGCTATTCGAATCCTGAGTACGATGAACTGTTCAAACAGCAGGCGATCACTCTGGATACCGATGAGCGGCGTGACATTGTCTGGCGCATGCAGGAGATCGTCCATGACGATGTGGTCTACATCATTCCGTTCTACGATCAGAACGTGCAGGCCTATCGCAGCGATCGCTTTACAGGGTGGATCACCGATGCCGGCAAGATTGAACTGTCGGATATTACCTCGATGAGTGTGATTGAGCCGGTTCAGTAATCGGCCGGGATCTGTCGCCCGGTGCCGATCCGTACCCGTAACTGAGTGGGTACGGATCGGCAATGAATGGGGACGACAAAGCCAATGAGCGCATCCTACCTGTTGGGGAAAATCCTTTGGGCGATCTTCACGATCTTCTTTGTGATCTGTCTGAATTTCTTTCTCTTCCGCGTACTGCCGGGCGATCCCGTGCGGGCGGGCATGCGCGATCCTCGTCTGACCCAAGAGGCCCAACAAGCCATCCGTGAACGCTTTGGGCTCGACAAACCGGTGATCAATTGCTTTGAGTCGCTCAACCCGATCGAGATGGGCAGCTGTGCGATCAATCCCATGGAAACGCAATTCTTCATCTACGTTGGCAATTTGCTTACTGGGGATCTCGGCATTAGCTATCATACCAATCGCCCGGTCAACGTCACGCTCGCCGAGCGCTTGTGGAATACCGTGTTGCTGATTGGCGTGGGGCAGATTCTGGCCATCGTTCTGGGCATGGGGTTGGGGATCTTGGCGGCCTGGAAGGCCCGGACGCCACTCGATTATGGCGCACTGCTCTTCAGCCTCATGGCTTGGAGTCTGCCCACCTTTTGGCTGGGGATCATTCTGCTCTTCTGGGGCAGTAATAATTTCAACCTCCCCCTGGGCGGCATGGTTACCCCGGGCGTGACCTTCGACAGCCGCTGGGCGCAACTGGTCGATTTGCTGCGTCACATGTTTCTGCCCACCCTTACCTATACCATTGTCTTTTTGGGCGAGTACATGTTGATCATGCGCAGTTCGCTGCTCGACGTGCTCTCGGAAGACTATATCCTCACCGCGCGCGCCAAAGGGCTCAACCATTTCCAGATTTTGAAGGATCATGCGTTGAAGAACGCCATGCTTCCGATGGTGACGATCATTGCCCTAAACCTTGGCTTTACAGTGGCCGGCGCCGTTCAAATTGAGACGGTTTTTTCCTGGCCGGGGCTCGGGGGGGCAATTTTCGAGGCTGTTGGCCGGCGCGATTATCCCATGCTGCAGGGCGCATTCCTGCTGCTGGCGATCAGCGTGATTTTCGCCAACCTGGGGGCGGAGCTTCTCTACTCCTATCTCGATCCGCGCATTCGGAACGATTGACATGGAAAACAACAGCGTTACCGATCTCAATTCATTTTGGCATACATTTCGCCACCGGCCGATGGCAATGGTCGGCCTCATCATGCTGACCATTGCCGTGCTGACCGCGGTCTTTGCCGCTGTCATCGCACCCTATGATCCCAACGCGCCAATCCGCGTGACGATTGACGACATCTATGCACCGCCGAGCGCCGAACATTGGTTCGGCACGGACGATGCAGGACGCGATGTCTTTTCTAATTTTGTCTACGGCGCGCGGGTCTCGCTGACCGTGGGTTTTTTTGCCTCATTCATTTCCATTGCGATTGGCGGCACTATCGGCATACTGGCCGGCTTCTCGGGTGGTCGCACGGAAAACGTGCTTATGCGCTTCACCGATATCATGCTCGTCATTCCCGACCTGCCGCTGATCGTCGTGATTGTTGCGCTCACCAAGCCCAGCCTGACCAACATCATTCTGGTGATCGGACTCCTGGGCTGGACCGGAACGTCACGGCTCGTACGCGCCCAAACCCTGTCGGTGAAGGAACGAAAGTTCGTTTTGCGCGCACGTGCGGTGGGGGCAGGACGGCCCTATATCATCCGGCGCCACATTCTGCCTCTGGTCCTGCCGCTGATCGTTGTCAACACGGTCTTGGTCATCTCCTTGGCCATTCTGAACGAAAGTGCGCTCAGCTTCTTGGGCCTGGGCGATCCGACGACGCTTAGCTGGGGGCAGATGCTCAACTACGCCTTTACACGCGGCGCCATGAGCGCAGGCGCGTGGTGGGCGCTGCTTGCGCCCGGTTTGGGGATCGTTTGGGTCGTCCTGGCCTGCACGTTGCTTGGCCAAGGCATGGAGCAGGTGCTCAACCCGCGCACTGAGGCCCATCACCTTGCGCTGAGACACAATCAGGTCGCCCGTACCGAAACGGCTGATGAGCGCATTCCTGTCCATGTTTCACCCTAGCCTCTGGACCAGATAGTGATCTCTCGTCCCGGAACTCTGGCCGGTGGACGCAACACAATTTGAACCTGCGAGCACACAACGACCATGGCTGATGCCCTGCCTGATGCCTTGAGCAATCGAACCGTCATTTTGGATGTGCGGAAACTATCGATTGATTACGTGAGCAAGAAACAACCCCCGGCTGAGGCGGTACGCGACGTCAGTTTCACGCTGCGTGGCGGCGAAGTTCTCGGCTTGGTGGGTGAGAGCGGCTGCGGCAAATCGACCCTGATGTTGGGCTTGATGCAGTTATTGCCGCCAGCCGGGCGTATTGTGGGTGGGCAGGTCCTGCTCCAGGAACGCGACTTGCTTTCCTTGAGCGAGTCGGACATGGCTGAGGTACGTTGGAAGGATATTTCCATGATCTTCCAAGGGGCCATGAATGCGCTCAACCCCGTGCGTACGGTCGGTGATCAGATTGCGGAGGCGATTCGTCTGCATACGGCCATGTCCGACAGTCGCGAAATCGACGCCCGCGTTCGTCAACTCCTCGACCTGGTCGGAATTGCGGGCAATCGGGCCAATCAGTATCCCCATCAATACTCAGGCGGCATGCGCCAGCGCGCCATGATCGCCATGGCTTTGGCGTGTGATCCGCAGATTGTGATCGCCGACGAACCAACTACCGCGCTCGACGTCATGATTCAGGCCCAGATCCTGCAACTGCTGGCTAACCTGCAGCGCGAACTCGGGCTATCGATTATCTTTGTGACCCATGATCTTGGCATCGTGGCCGAGATGTGCGATTCGGTCCTGGTCATGTATGGCGGCGTCACGGCCGAGTATGCCGATGTGGATACGATCTACAATGCGCCACGCCATCCTTACACTCAGGAACTGCTCAAGGCCTTCCCCGACGTAACCAAACCTGCCGGCAAGCTAACCAGTATTCCTGGTTATCCGCCGCGCTTGGATAACCTGCCACCGGGCTGCCGCTTTGCGCCCCGTTGTCCCCAAGCCATGGTACGGTGTAATGAAGAGGCCCCCACCCTTTACACGGTAGGCAAAGAGCATGTCGCAAGTTGTTTTCTCTTGGAGGAAGGGGCTACGTGAGCGAGCCAATCAACGGCAATCAACCAGCCGGCGATGTCATTCTCGCAGTAACCAATTTACGGAAACTCTTTGGGGTGGGTCGCAAAGGGCTCTTCGGCCGGGGTGAAGATACGTTTGTCCACGCCGTCGATGACGTCAGCTTCGAGCTTGGTCGGGGGGAGGTGTTGGCCCTCGTCGGCGAGAGTGGCTGCGGCAAGTCGACCTTGGCGCTCACGCTGATTGGATTGGAGGCGCCCACCAGCGGTAGCATCCGTTTCGAAAACGCGGAGATCAGCGACTATTCGCCCCGTCAGATGAAGCCGGTGCGGCGCCACATGCAGATGATCTTCCAGGATCCATACGAGTCCTTGAACCCGCTCATGACCATTGGCGAAATCGTGGCCGAGCCGCTCTTGGTGCACAAGATCGGTACGAACGCCCAGGCGCGCACGGAGCTGGTCATTCGTGCCTTGGAAGATGCCGGCCTCAAGCCGGCCGATCGCTATCTCAACCGCCTGCCCCATGAACTATCCGGCGGCCAGCGCCAGCGCGTGGTTATCGCCAGCGCATTGGTTCTGGAGCCAACGCTACTCTTGGCCGACGAACCTGTCTCTATGCTCGATGTCAGCATCCGCGCCGAGATTCTCAACCTGCTGGCCGAGTTGCGCGACTCGCGGGGTATTTCGATTCTCTTTATCACGCACGATCTAGGGACAGTGGGCGCCCTGGCCGACCGGGTTGCGGTCATGTATCTGGGGCGCATCGTTGAAATTGGTCCAACCGTCAGTTTGCTGAAGAATCCGCAACACCCGTATACCCGTGCGCTCCTCTCCGTGGTGCCGGTTCCCAACCCGCGCTTGCGCCAGGAACGCATTATCCTCACCGGCGAGACGCCCGACCCAATCAACTTGCCTGCCGGATGTCGCTTTCATCCCCGCTGCCCGCTGGCTGTTGATCGCTGCCGCGAATTGGATCCCCAGCTTCAGCCGATGGCGCCGGCTTATGAAGTCGCGTGTCTTCTGCTAGAGGGCGGCGAATCGAGCGCGTGAAGTGGGGGCGGGACATAACAACGGATTGGAAATGGAACGAATGGTGAAGAGAACGGATCCGTCAGCGGCAAGGTTACGGGGCGGGATTGTAATCGAGCCAAAGACAGTATCTGTTTGCTTCGAGATCCGTTGCCGTTTTGCCCAAAACGGACTACTCCAGAAGCGTAAAGCTCCCGAGAACCGTCTCGGTAAGTGCGTCCAATGCATCCGCTCCGTCATCGTCTGTGCCGAATGCCGAAAAGGCCAGTCGATAGAGGGTGTCAGCGGAAAGCAGCAGCGCCTCGCGGCTAAGTTCTGCATCCGGTGCGGTGATGACAAGGCGTGCGGGCTCTCCGGCAATGGTTGTTGCAGCAATCTCGCCATCGAGACGCTCGGCGGCTTTGGCCGCGATCTCGTCTAGCGTCTGCCCGGCAGCCGGCTCGACAGTGATTTCCACGCGTGGATCTACAAAATTGAGCAGCGAGTCTACAGCAATCACGATTTGGTCGGGCAGCGGCTGTTCGACAAGATGTGTAGCCGGATAGAGTAGGCAGAGACCCAACTCGGGTACGGCAAGCACGGAACTGTCTGTCGTCTCATCAGGGCAATCAGCCGGAAGCTCCACCGGCGCCGGACTGAGTCCGGCCGCGGCGGCCCGGGCGCCGAAGACGCCGGCGGCATAGGTGAGTAGGGGCGCGGCATCCGCTTCGCCCAGCGCTTGGGGGCCGTCGCCCGCCAGGCTTGCGGCCACGTGCAGCGCGCCACGACCGTCATCATTGCCCAGCGCAAGTTCACCCGCTGCGAAGAGATCGACCCATGCATAAAGCTGCACAAGTTCTTCAAGCGTAAGGACATCGGCGATGACCGTAGGATCACCGCCCTCACGACACGAACCGACTTCGACTTCGCCGGTTAGGTAGAGCGTGAGCGTATCGCAATAATTCGCATAGCCACCGTCTCGCTGCCAGGTGACGGCTGCGCCGGTACTTTGAAACAGGTCTGAACCACCGGCCGCTTCCACTTGAAGGAGTCGGGCGACTTCAGCAAGTTGGCGCTGCTCGGCTGGCGTTGCATCGCGTGCGCCTCGGCCGGCGAAACGGACAAAGCCGGCGGGTGTTTCGGCTTCAAACGGCGCCAGCGTGGCGACTAGGTTCAGCAACAATTCATAGCGGGCCGGACTAGCAGTGGCTGTAGACAACAGAACTGGGCTGTTGCAGGCGCCAAAGGCAACGCCATCAGTCCCCACGAGCGCGGTTTCGCACGGGGAGGCGGGTGAGCGCCATTCGACCAGCGTACGCCCGATCTCGACCTCTGGCGCCTCGGCCAGACGGATCTGTGTCGTGGCCGGATCAAAATGAAAGACGTAGTCGCCGGCCGGTGACGTGATGGTGACACGGTAGCCAGGCGTTGCAACCTGGGCACACATTTCGTCGGCCAGAGGGGCGCCCAGGCAGGCGTCGGGCCAGGTTACCGCCTCGGTCTCGCTGATCGTGACAACGGCATCGTCGTCGTCACGCTGTTGCGCTATCGCCACGCGCATCGCTTCGGCCATCTCCGCCGTGCGCGCTTCGGCGTCGACAACCGGCGTAAAGCGCAGAGAGCTGATAACCTCGGTCAGTGGCTCCATGCTGGCGGGATCCACAAACGAGAAGGTAACCAGCGCATCGCCATTGTCGACGATCGTCCAGGGACGGGCGGGGGCGCCGTTCGCCTCAATCATGACATTCCAGGCCGGTCTGTTGTTGAGGACAAATTCGGTTGCCGCAGGCAGCTCGTCGCACTCTTCGCAGAGGAGGGCCAGTATAGCGTCCCGGTCCAGCGTCGCGCTGGGCGCATAGTAGAGAACGCCGGGCAAATCACTGTCGTTACTTTCTTCGCCACCAAAGCGGATCTCTGTTCCCATTGGCGCTACGGAACGCTCATCCACATCCCAACCGGCAGGCAAGACCAGCGAGAAGCCGCCGTCTTCGTTGCTGTATCGAACGGGCTCTGGCGTCGGCTCAGCAGTCGGCGGATTGACGTCTGCCGGCGTACGGCTGCAGCCGCTCAGGGTCAGCGCGACGAGTACGAGCGAAAAGAATGCAAGATGCTTTGTGCGGGACATGGCAATCATCCTTATCAACAGCGCGGTTTGGGCATGCTAGATGGGCGCGGCAGGGGATCGAAGTCGCATAGGCTAAAAGAATACCATGCTCGAACGTAACTGCGCTATCTGGCTCTCTGCTGACCGAATGGCGCCGAATCGGCGGCACAAACGATGCGATTACGTCATGTATTCTTCTGTACCGTGAGCCTGATGGGGCGCATATTACATCTGGAAGCCGCTCCAAAGAAAGCGACCCGTTCGTTCGAACAGCGTCACAAAAATGAGATGTGCCCGGACAATTGTCGCTCTTGGCTTCACATAAGCGACGGTGTTACAATATCGGTTGATGTGGACTCTGTTAGCCAAACCCCTACCAACCAGTACGAGGAGATGTTACTGTGAGTGACCTGAAGAGCGCATTTGATGCCGCCGCAGCCAGCGTCCAGAATCTGCCGAGCCAGCCAGGCCAGGAAGACATGCTTGAGCTTTATGCCTACTTCAAGCAGGCGACCAAAGGCGACGCCGGCAGCGATCGTCCCGGCATGTTCGATCTGGTGGGACGTGCCAAGTATGATGCCTGGTCGAAGCTCAAGGGTACCTCGACCGATGACGCCATGCAGTCTTATATTGAGCTGGTCAAACGTCTGGAAAGCGAAAGCTGACTTTCTGCGCTTCGACCGCTATAGAATACGCTTATGACCGCAAGAGTCCTGGTTCGTCAAGCGACGGCGGGTGATGTCCCCGCGCTGGTCGACCTGCTCCATGCCGCCTATGCCGAATACCGGAATCGGCTTGATCCGCCGTCCGGCGCGTTTCGCGAATCGATTGCCAGCATTGGCGATCTGCGCAATCGAGAGGCTGCGCTCGTCGCTGATCAGGGTGGTCGCCTTATCGGCTGTGTCTTCTATCAGCTAACCGACAATGATGGTGCGACCAATTGCTGGATGCATCGTCTGGCAGTCTTACCTACCTCCAGGCGTCAGGGGATTGGGGCACAGTTGGTTGCCGGTGTCGAGGCCGCAGCCTGGTCTGCCGGTGCACAGTCCGTGATGCTAGGCGTGCGCATTCCCCTCAGCGATAATCATCGCTTCTACATTGACCTGGGCTATCGGATCGCCGAAGCGCGCAGGCACGATGGCTACGAATTTCCTACCTGGTACCTCATGCAGAAACGACCGGGAAGCAAGCCGACTCCGCCATTTGACGTGGTGGTCGTGCCCTACGACCCTCATTGGCCGGATCAGTTTCGTGCAGAGGCCGGCCGTATCGCTCCGGCACTCGGTGAAAACTTACTGGAGATCCGGCATGTGGGCAGTACCTCGGTGCCTGGCCTGGCTGCCAAACCCATCATCGACATGATGCCCATTGTGCGCGATATTCGCCTTGTCGACGCTGCCGCGGCGCAGATGATCGACCTTGGCTACGAGCCCATGGGCGAGTTTGGCTTGCCGGGACGGCGCTTCTTCCGCCGCAGCGTCGATGGTGTGCGCACTCACCACGCCCATATCTATGCCCAGGGCGACCCCGATGTGGCTCGTCATGTCGACTTCGTGGCCTATCTCTCTGCCCATCCCGATGAAGCAGCGCGCTATGGTGAGCTCAAGCAACGGTTGGCTGCGCTGCATCCCGACGATGCCATGGCGTACATGGACGGCAAGGATGGTCTCATCAAGGAATTAGAGGCACGCGCCGCAGAGTGGGCGACTTCACGTAATGAGGGCGCTTGAATCTCCTCCCCCTGAGATCGGTGGACTGCGGTATGACATATTGTGATATGACATAGATATGTTGGATCTTCCTGGATTCACCTCGGCCCATTCACTGTGATCCGCCGCGCTCCTGTAATCTGCGGTCCATTCTTCCCGGTCACAAAACTCCGCAATGGTTGGCAGCGATGGTAGAATGAGTCGGCGTTCGGCGATTCATTCGCTCTATCCCCGATTTTGAATCGCTTCATCAACGATCAATGCTACGAAAAGGAAACATGATGGCCGACAAACAGTGGACCTCCGCCCCCGACATGCAGATCGATCCCGACGTCAAGTATAAGGTTAAGATGGAGACTCTGCGCGGTACGATCGTGCTGGAACTCTATCCTGAATTTGCACCCGAGACGGTGAATAACTTTGTCTTCCTGGCCAATGAAGGCTTCTATGATGGCGTGACCTTTCATCGTGTGATTAACGATTTCATGATCCAGGGTGGCGACCCCACGGGCAGCGGTCGGGGCGGCCCTGGTTACAAATTTGGCGACGAGTTCGACGGCAACCCGCTCAAGCACGAGACGGGCGTTATCTCCATGGCCAATGCCGGCCCCAACACGAACGGCAGCCAGTTCTTCATCACCCATGGAGCGCAGCCACACCTGGACGGTCGCCACACCGTCTTCGGTCGTGTGACCGACGGCATGGATGTCGTGTATGCCATCCGCCAAGGCGACAAAATTCTGTCGGTGGATGCGCAGCCCGAGCTCGACAGCGAATAGATGGCCCGGCCCTAGTGTTCCGCCAATCTTGATTTGACGACTCGTTTTGCTGTCGCAGAACCTAAATGCATCGGCACGAACAAGTTCGCGAACTCGTCAAATAGAGATTGCCGATGCACTAGCGGGCGGATGGTCAATGCAGCGCATCGCCATTCTGGGAGAATCGACGGCAAGCGGCGCCTACGTCTTGCGCATCCGCGTCGACGTGCCGCTTGCCGTTGTCTTTGGACGCTTTCAGGCCGGCGAGCCGGTTGCTTTGCCCGCAGGCGAGTACGTCTACGTCGGCTCGGCCATGGGCCTGAAGGGTGCAAGCAGTTTGGCCCGGCGCCTGTTGCGCCATGCTACGCGCAGCAGCGGGAGGCCGCCTCAGCCCCTGCGTCCCGAGTTGCTGGCGGCGTTGGTTAAGGCTAACCTGCTCGCTCCATCCGCTCGACCGCCCGCAAGCAAGGCCCTGCACTGGCATGTCGATTACTTGCTCGATAAATCAGCGGCCACGCTTGCCGGCGTGATTGCGCTCCCCAGCCCGGTGCGTCACGAAACAGCGCTGGCGCAGCTCGTTGCCAACGATCGCCACACGATTGCGCCGGCGTCAGGGCTGGGCGCGTCCGACGCGCCGGGGGCAACCCATCTCCAAAGGATTGCCCTGCAGGAAGCATTGTCGCCAGAGCAGTGGTGGGAGAGCCTGCTGTTGCGCCTGGTCAAGCAATTTGCAACTTCTGCTGCTGCTCTGCGTATTGACGATACGAGGAAGCTGTCATGACTGAGCCGACAAGATCGACCGAACGTACGTATGATCGCGTCTACGCCGTCGTGCGGGAGATTCCGCCTGGACAGGTTGCTACCTATGGTCAGGTGGCCGCGATCGTCGGTCATTGCACTGCGCGCATGGTCGGCTATGCCTTGGCCTCGTTGCCGTCCGGTAGCGACGTGCCCTGGCAGCGCGTAATCAACGCCCAGGGCAAGATCAGCCCCCGTGGCGACAACATGGGCGCATCGGTACAGCAGGAGCTGTTGGAGGAAGAGGGCGTGCGCTTCAGCCCCGATCATAAGGTGCGCCTCATAGATGTGCGCTGGCCCGGCCCGGGCATGGACTGGTTGATCGAGAACGGCTTTGATCCGACGCCTAACTGGACGCCGGATACGCATGATTGACCAACGATGCGTAGAGTGAGCAAAATGTTGAAGGATCGCTCATTTTTTGGCATGACTCATTCCTCATTATCTATCCATCGTTAGGAATTACGAATTTTGTCGGAGAGATTATGGAAATCGGATTGAGCATCGCCGCAGGCATTGGCCTCAGTGCCGCCACTGGCTTTCGTCTCTTTGTGCCATTCCTCGTGCTAAGCATCGCCGGGCTGACCGGCCATATCGACCTGGCGCCTGGCTTTGTCTGGCTGGCCACGCCTGCGGCTGCCATCATGCTGGCCGTCGCTACTGTTTTGGAAATTGGCGCCTACTACGTCCCGTGGCTTGATAACGCGCTCGACAGTGTCGCCACGCCCGCTGCCGCAGTAGCCGGTACCCTGGCCGCTGCCTCCATGTTCGGCGACATGTCGCCCCTATTTCAATGGGTGCTGGCCGCGATCGCCGGCGGCGGCGTGGCTACCGCGGTCCAGGGCAGCACCGTGCTGCTGCGCGGCGCCTCCTCCCTCAGCACGGGCGGGATGGGCAATTTCGCCGTGGCTACTACGGAGCTGGTCGGCTCGACGAGCATGTCGATCATGGCCATCGTCGTGCCGGTTCTCGCTCTCATTATGGTGGTTGGCTTTCTGGTCTGGATCGCAGGCAAGGTTGGCGGACGCCGCCGCACAGGCGTAAAGGAACAACCGTGACCGCGATGGATGAACTCACACAGCGCGTAGCGCAAGAAGTGACCGAACTCCACCAATTCTTCGAAGACTGGTTTCGAGGCAGCATCGATCAGAGCACGGCACGCTTTGCGCGTTTTACCGACGTCACTGCGGCCGAGTTTCATCTTATCTCGCCCGCCGGTACGATGGTTGACCGTGATCAGGCCGCGGCCTGGATTTGGGACATCCATGGCGCCAGGCCAACTGCGCGTATGTGGGTCGACAAGGTGACTGTGCTGATCCAGCGCTCCACGCTCTGCCTGGCGACGTATGAGGAATGGCAAGAGTCGCCCGCAGGGCGGACGGTGCGCTTTAGCTCTGTGCTTTTCGAGGCGGATCCAGACGCGCCCAATGGTCTGCGCTGGCTTCATGTTCACGAAACCTGGATCGAGCTGACGGAGTGATGCCATTTCATCGACGAGAAACGTAACCCGTCGACCCGCTTGGTTTCGACCCTTCGACAGGCTCAGGACGGCGCAGGCTCAACCGGCGCTGACCCTTGGCGATCCGCTTGGTTTTCGGCGGGTTCAATCGGCGTTAACCTTTGGCGACCCGCTTGGTTTCGACAGGCTCAACCGGCGCTGGCCTTACAAGAATTGAGACGATCGGCGAGAATCCGCCATATCCGCAAAATCCGCGTTCCATCATCGCTCTATCCCCGTTCAATTTCCTCCGAACTTTTGCCGAATTGATCGCGCAGTGATACCCTGTAGGCGACGGAAAGCAAATGCCCACACCCGCCGCCAGAGGGGAGCCGCGATGAGCGTACGCATTGAAGTCCGAGGGCATCACGCAGCCGCAACCCAGCAGATTTTGCGCGACGCCGCCACGCTGGGTGTGCAGGGCCTGACGGATTGTCGCATCACCCAAATCTATTTTCTGGAAGAAGATCCCGGTGCAGAGTCGCTCCAGCAACTCTGCACTTTTTTGTTGGCCGATCCCGTCACCGAAACCGCCTCCTGGGGGGATCCGGCGGGCGCGGCTTCGGCTCATGTCGTGGAGGTTGCGCCCCGGCCGGGCGTGACCGATGTCGCGGCGCGGGAGTTGCGCCGGGGGATGGTCGAAATTGGCCTGCCCGATTGCGAAGTCACAACGGCAACGCGCTACGAACTGGACGGCACACTGAGCGATGCCGAACTGCATCTGCTGGCCGAAAAGCTGCTGAGTAACCCCACGATTCAGCACTTCAGCCTGGGGCCGATCTCCCCCCAATTTGGGGCTGACGCCGCGGCCAGCGACAAGGTCGAGACGGTCGCCATTACTGAGGTTGACGACGAGACCCTGCAACGCATCAGCAAAGAACGCCTGCTCTCGCTCGATCTGGCCGAAATGCGCGTTATCCAACAGTTTTATCGGGATGCCGGGCGTGAGCCGACTGACGTCGAATTGGAAACCCTGGCCCAAACCTGGTCCGAGCACTGCGTGCACAAGACCTTCCGCGCCCGGATCGACTTCACCCACGAAGACGCCTACGGCAACGAGATTCGTCGGGAAGAGATCGACGGTCTGCTCAAGCAGTTCATCCGCGCCGCCACAGATGCAGTCTACCCGACGTGGCTCTATTCTGCGTTTGTGGATGACGCCGGCATCATCGCCTTTGATGAAACGCATGATCTCGCCTTCAAGGTTGAGACCCACAACCATCCTTCGGCGCTGGAGCCTTTCGGTGGGGCCAACACCGGCATTGGCGGCGTCGTACGCGACATTTTGGGCGTTTCGGCCCGGCCCATTGCCTGTACTGATGCACTCTGCTTCGGCCCGCAAGACTTTGCCCATGAGCAACTGCCCGATGGCATCCTCCATCCCCAACGCATTGCCAACGGCGTAGTAGCCGGCATTGGCGATTACGGCAACAAGCTTGGCCTGCCGACCGTCAACGGTGCTGTCGTCTATGATGAAGGCTACCTGGGCAATCCGCTCGTCTTTTGCGGCTGTGCCGGGCTGCTGCCCCATGGCGCTCATCCGACTGCGGCCCAGGTCGGTGATCTTGTCGTGGCGCTGGGCGGGCGCACGGGCCGCGACGGTATCCACGGCGCGACCTTTTCCTCGGCTGAGCTTACCCACGAAACGAGCGAAACCTCGGGCAGCGCAGTCCAGATCGGCGATCCCATCACCGAGAAAGGGCTGATTGAGTTTGTCGAGGCCGCACGCGACGAACAGCTCTACACCATGATTACCGATTGCGGCGCCGGCGGTTTTTCCTCGGCCGTGGGCGAGATGGGGGAGGAGTTGGGCGTCGACATCGAGTTGACCCACGCGCCCCTCAAGTACCCAGGGTTAACGCCATGGGAGATCTGGCTGTCCGAAGCGCAGGAGCGCATCGTCATTGCCGTGCCGCCGGGCAATCTGGCGCGCGTGGCGGAAGTAGCCGCGCTGTGGGATGTGGAGATGAGCGTGCTCGGCCACTTTAGCGGCGATCAGGCGCTCACCGTGCGCTACGCTGGCCAGGTTGTGGCCCAACTCCCCATGGCCTTCCTGCACGACGGCTTGCCTCAGCGCCAGATGACGGCAGTCTATCAAGAAAAGCGCAAAGAGAGCGCCAGCCCGGGTGAAGACGCTGAACCTGCGCTGCAACGGGTAGTCGACCTGAACGAGTTGCTGCTGACGCTCCTGGCCGATCCGTCCGTGGCCTCCAAGGAAGCGATCGTGCGCACTTACGATCATGAGGTGCGGGGGGGAACGCTGGTCCGACCCTTTACCGGGCCGGAGATGGATGGTCCGACCGATGCCGCGGTGCTCAAGCCGTTGGGCACATGGGGGCACGACCGGGCCTTTGCCCTGAGTAACGGACTCAACCCGCGATTGGGCCTCTGCGACCCCTACGCAATGGCGATCAGCGCCATCGATGAGGCCGTACGCAACGCAGTGGCCGTGGGCGCTGACCCCGATCGCATCGCCATTTTAGACAACTTCTGCTGGGGCAACCCGACCTATCCGGACCGCCTGGGTGCGCTGGTGCGCACCTGTGAGGGCTGCTACGATGGCGCGGTTGCCTACGGCACGCCTTTTATTTCGGGCAAGGACAGCCTCTACAACGAGTTCAACGGCAAGCCCATTCCCGGCACGCTGCTGATTTCAGCCATTGCCATCGTGCCCGATATGAACCGCGTTGCGACCAGCGATCTCAAAAGAGCGGGCAATTTGCTCTATCTTGTCGGCGAAACCCGGGCCGAGTTGGGCGGATCGCTGCTCCATCAATCGCTCGACGTCACCGGCGGCATCGCCCCGGCTATGCCCCATGCGCCCCGTACGCGCTACCGGGCGCTGCATCAGGCGCTGCTCGCCGGGCTGGTGCAATCTGCCCATGACCTCAGCGAAGGCGGACTGGCTGTGGCCTTGGCGGAGATGTGCCTTGCCGGCCGCGCCGGCGCCCACATAGATCTGGAACAGATCACGCTCGCCTCGTCCTCCGCAGACGCAATCGCCGCTGACCGTGCCGAGACAGACGCATCCACCTCGACGACGCTTTTCGCCCTCTTTGCCGAATCCAATGGCCGCATCCTGCTCGAAGTTGCGCCGGAAGACGCGGCGGCGTTTGAGGCTCATTTTGATGGCGTGGCGCTGACGCGTCTGGGCGCGGTGACGACCGACGACCATTTGGTGATCGAGGATGGCGGCAGGACTCAAATCAATTTGCCCGTGACTCAGTTGGTCCAGGCCTGGAAACGGGAGACAGACTGATGGCAGCCCAACCTTCGATCCTGATCCTCCACGCCTCGGGCGCCAATCGTGATGGCGAAGCCGCCCGCGCGTGTGAGCTGGCCGGCGGTGCGCCGGAGATTGTCCATCTCAACCAGTTGCGTGCAGGCGAACGGCGCATGACGGATTACGATCTGCTGCTGTTGCCCGGTGGCTTCTCCTATGGCGATGCCCTTGGCGCAGGCGTTCGCTGGGCGCTCGATCTGCAGGTCTACTTCCATGATCAGATATACGCTTTTGTCGACAGCGGGAAACCGGTGTTGGGCATTTGCAACGGCTTTCAAGTATTGGTGAAGGCCGGAATTTTGCCCGATGCGGCGCGCAGCGTGGGGAATGCTGCGCTGGATGATGGGCCAGCGCTGGGCGAGATTGGGCGTCGTACGGTGACCCTGACGGAGAACGCAAAGGGGCATTTTGAGTGCCGGTGGGTGCATTTGCAGGTCAACTCCGCGGCTCGGGCCGGGTTTCTAAGTGAGATCGATGAACTGATCTTCTGTCCGGTGGCCCACGGCGAAGGCAACTTTCAGGTCAAGGACACCGCAATCCTGGCCGCGCTGGAAGAACGCAACCTGGTTGCCTTCCGCTATGTAGATCGCGCCGGCGTACCGGCTGACGGCGCCTATCCATTCAACCCGAATGGATCGGTGGCTGACATCGCCGGCATCTGCAACAACCGGGGCAATGTGGTTGGACTCATGCCCCACCCGGAAGATCACGTTGTCGCGATCCAAAACCCGCTGGGGCAGGCAGGGCAGTCCGGTCTATCCCTATTCAAAGCCTTCGTCGGCGCCGCCCGCTAGGCGCCCACCATTCGGGAAACACGTGATGCTCTCAGAGACCGAACTTTCTGCGGCTTTACCCGACGCGTTGGCTGCCACGGACCTGGACGCAATGGGCGAACGTACCCAAGGCAAGGTGCGTGATATCTACACGCAGGATGAGCGTTTGATCCTCGTGACGACCGATCGACTCTCCGCCTTTGACCGCATCCTCGGCCTGGTTCCGTACAAGGGGCAGGTGCTCAATCAGCTCGCAGCGTTCTGGTTTGAGGCGACCCAGGATATCGTCGCCAATCATGTTTTGGCCGTGCCCGACCCCAACGTAACAGTCGGCAAGCGCTGCACGCCGCTCCCGGTCGAAGTCGTGGTGCGCGGCTACATCTCCGGCGTGACCAAGACCGCGCTCTGGTATCAATATAGCCAGGGTAATCGGACGATTTACGGCATTGATTTTCCCGATGGCCTGCGCAAGAACGAAGCGCTCGCGGCGCCCATCATCACGCCGACGACCAAGGGTGGTGAGACGGGCCATGACGAGCGGATTACCAGCGCACAGGTGGTGGAGATGGGGCTGATGGACGAGGCGCTCTGGACGGAGGTGCAGGATGCAGCCATCCGCGTCTTCCTGCGCGGGCAGGAGATCGCACGCAATGCCGGGCTGATTCTGGTCGACACCAAGTACGAGTTTGGCCTGGACGAGAGCGGTGCGCTCGTGCTCATTGATGAGGTACACACGCCTGACTCCAGCCGCTTTTGGATCGCCGACACCTATCCCGCGCGGCTGGCTGCTGGCGAAGAGCCGGAGAACTTTGATAAGGAGTTCGTACGTCTCTACTATGCTGCCCAGGGCTATCGCGGCGATGGCGACCCGTTTCCGCTACCGGATGAACTGGCGGTCCAGGCAGCACAACGCTACATTCGTACATTTGAAGCACTCACCGGCCGCACGTTCGAGCCGGGCGCGCTGCCGGCGCAGGCGCGGATGGAGGAATCGTTGCGGGCGTGGGGAGCGTAGGGGGGCGTAGCGTCTTGGGGTTGTGGGGTGATAGGGTTTTGTGGGGTGGCGGAGAGCGTTAGCGGCAGTAAACGCTCGTGTTACAACCGAGTGCATCCTCGTGCGAGCGGCTGTCACGGAAACAGCACATGCACACTCGTCACATCAGCGGTCAATCCGCACATCACCCCAATAACCTCCCCCACAACCCTAAAACCCCATTACTCAAAGAGGTATCATCATGACCGAGCCCACCCCCCTTGTCGGTGTTATCATGGGCAGTAGTTCCGATTGGGAGAAGTGTATGCAATTTGCAGCAGTGACGCTGCGCGATTTTGGTGTGCCTTTTGAGGCGCAAGTCGTCTCCGCCCATCGAACGCCTGACCGGATGGTTGAGTATGCACACACGGCCGAAGCGCGCGGGCTGGAAGTGATCATCGCCGGCGCGGGCGGGGCTGCGCATCTGCCCGGCATGGTGGCCGGACATACGCTCTTGCCCGTCATCGGCGTGCCCGTGCAGAGCCGCGCGCTCAGTGGCATGGATTCGCTGCTTTCCATCGTGCAGATGCCGGCGGGCGTGCCCGTGGCCACCATGGCTATCGGCAAGGCCGGGGCCATTAACGCTGCCCTGCTGGCCGTTTCGATCTTGAGCGCCGCCCGGTCCGAACTCCGTGAAGAATTGGCAAGCTATCGGCGTCAGCGCGCCGAGGCCGTCTTGCAGGAGGAACTAACAATTGACGATTGAGAATCAACCATCAACCATGACTGTCCTTTCCCCTATTCTGCCACCTGCGGCCATCGGCGTCTTCGGTTCCGGGCAACTGGGCCGCATGCTGGCATTGGCGGCCAAGGCCATGGGGTATCGCATCCATACCTTCTCGCCCGAGCCCGATTCGCCTACCGGTCAGGTTGCAGACCGCGAGGTCGTGGCGGCGTATGACGACCTGGACGCGGTGCGTGATTTTGTACGTGGGGTGGCGGTTGTCACCTTTGAATTCGAAAATGTTGCCGCCCATGTTGCCCAGATTGCAGCCGAGGAAGGCGTCCCCGTGCGGCCCGGCGGCCACGTTCTCCACACCACACAGAATCGCCTGCGCGAGAAAGGTTTCCTGGTCGACGCCGGTCTGCCTGTCGCTCCCTTTGCGCCCGTCCATTCCCTGGCCGATCTGGAGCAGGCGCTGCTTCAAATCGGGCTGCCTGCCGTGCTCAAGACCGCGGCCTTTGGCTATGACGGCAAGGGACAGGTCTTGATTGACGCGGCCGATCAGGCGGCAGCCGCCTGGCAGCGTCTGGGAGAGCAGCCGGCAGTGCTGGAGGCGTTCGTGCCCTTTGTCGACGAGGTGTCGGTCGTGGCGGCACGCGGCGTCGACGGCGCAGTCACGAACTTCGGCGTCATCGAAAACATTCACAGCAACCATATTCTTGATATCTCCATCGCGCCCGCCCGCATCGGCATCGAGCCGGCGATGGCGGCCGTCGAACTGATCGAGCGGGTGATGATTGCGCTGGATGTGGTTGGCGTCTTATGTGTGGAGTTCTTTGTTCTGGACAATGGCGAGGTGCTGATCAACGAAATTGCGCCGCGCCCGCACAACTCGGGTCACCTGACCATCGACGCCGCCATTACCAGTCAGTTCGAGCTGCAGGCGCGTGCGGCATGCGGGCTGCCCCTTGGCTGCACGGATTTCCTGCGCCCTGCCGTCATGGTCAACCTCTTGGGCGATCTGTGGGCGGCTGGTGAGCCGGACTGGGCCGCGGCCTTGCGCTTGCCGGGCGTGAAGCTCCATCTGTACGGCAAACATGCGGCGCGTCCCGGACGCAAGATGGGCCATCTTACGGTCTTGGCGGACTCGATCGATGAGGCTCTCTCAATTGCGGTGCAGGCGCGCAATAGTCTAACGCAGGAAGGTGCAACAGCGACAAGTTGATCCTGGGGATCGTGAGTCAGACGGTAAGATATCCGTCTGACTCTTTCATTGCAGCAATATGGACTTGGGTCGGAGTGGGTTTGCGGTAGGGGCGACGTTCGTCGATCCTCTGCCGGCTATCAGGAGCAGCCATGTATCAGGATGACAAGCTTCACGAAGAATGTGGCGTATTCGGCATCTATGCCCCCGGTGAGGATGTGGCGAGACTGGCCTTTTTTGGCCTCTATGCGCTGCAACATCGAGGTCAGGAGGCCGCTGGGATTGTGAGCTGCGACGGGCGCGTTGCCCACGTTCACAAAGGGATGGGATTGGTCTCCCAAGTCTTCAACGAAGATAACTTGCGCGTCCTTCAGGGACATCTGGCCATCGGCCACACCCGCTATTCGACGACCGGCTCGCCGCGCATGCGCAATACGCAGCCTTACATCGTCGAGACGCTGGATGGTCCGCTGGCCATTGGCCACAACGGCAATCTGATAAACGCACCGCAGCTGCGACGCGAACTGTTGGAGCGAGGCGTCGGGCTGCAAACGTCTACTGATAGCGAGGTGATTATTCACTTGCTGGCCGGCGCAGGCGGCACCGACTGGATGACGCGCATCCGCACGCTCATGGCCAAGGCGGAGGGCGCCTACACGCTTACGCTGCTGACGCGTGACGCCGTGTATGGCGTGCGCGATCCCTGGGGCCTGCGTCCGCTGGCATTGGGCAAGCTCGACAACGGCGGCGGCTACGTCCTGGCCTCGGAGAGCTGCGTTTTCTCGACAATCGGCGCGTCGATGGTCCAGGAAGTGCAGCCGGGTGAGATCGTTAAGCTCGACGAGAGCGGCTATCAAATCATCCAGGGCGCGCCGCCGGAAAATCTGGCCTTCTGCACCTTCGAACAGATCTATTTTGCCCGCCCCGATTCCTCCTTCAATGGCAAGTTAGTCCATAAGGTACGGCAGAAGCTGGGGCGGCAACTGGCCAAGGAAGCACCGGCCGAGGCAGACATCGTCGTGCCCGTACCCGATTCGGGGACGCCCCATGCGATCGGCTTCGCGCAGAAGAGCGGCATCCCGTACAGTGAAGGGCTCATCAAGAGTCGCTACATTGGCCGGACCTTTATCCAACCTACCGACGAGTTGCGCAAGGTCGGCGTGCGCATGAAGTTCAACCCGCTGCCGGAGAACCTCGAAGGGCGTCGCGTGGTCTTGGTCGATGACTCGATCGTGCGCGGCAATACCTCCGGGCCGCTGGTGCAGATGCTGCGCGATGCCGGTGCGACGGAGGTTCATATGCGCGTGGCCTGCCCGCCATTGCGGTTCCCCTGTTTTATGGGCGTGGACATGGCGTCACAGGAGGAACTGATTGCCGCCACGAAGAGCATTGATGAGATCTGTGAGCACGTCGGCGCCGATTCTCTGGCCTATCTCTCCATCAGCGGCCTGATGAAGGCGCTAAAGGCTGAGGAAGGCTATTGCAACGCCTGCTTCACGGGCGAATACCCCTTCTCCACGCCTATCCCGTTGATCGAGTTGCAGGAGAAAGAAAAATTTGCCGAGGTTTGGGGAAACTGAGTAGGCAAGGTAGCGATGTAGCCGCCAATGGCACACGCTTGCCGGCTAAGTAGGTCTCTCGACGATCGGAATCTGCGGTCAAAGTACATAGCGTTAATTGATGGGCCACAGAGGCGCCGGATTGTTGAAGAGAAATTCACGGCGCCTCTGTGGCTCTTACTTTTGTCAGCGCTCGTCCTTGGGGAAATGGTGCGCCCTGGTGCTAGACGACGGTAACGCTGCGCATGATTACCATCCCCAGCAGAACGCCCGAGAGCGAGATCAGGCCCCAGCCCATGAAGTTGAGGGCAATGACCTCAAATTCCTCGATTGAGTGGCGTCGTTTGCCCATCGACTTGTAGAATTCCAGAACAAGCGCCAATGTCAGGGCCGCTATCGATAGCAGGCCCAAGAAAAGGTTCGCTAGATCCATGGTATGCCTCCTTGATCAGCAAAGATGCGTAGTAATGCCAGCGTCTGCACCATTGAGAGAACGGATCGTCTCGTCAAGCTGCGGAGCTCAGGCGGCTAGCGTACCCGATTTTCCGGCGTCTTGCGTGACAACTAGGGGACATAAGGGTGTCTTGGAGCCGACGTAGCGAACAAAACAGGCTTGCGGAGGTCTCGCGCAGGCCGGACTGTTTGCCAATGTGCGCTTGGCGGCAGCAGGGCGCAAGATGTACGGTACACCCTCCCGCGCCCGACGAGTCGGAAAGACGATCAAAGAGGACACACGCATCGTTGCCTGCGTGCGGCGTATTTTCGTGCTATCATGGAGCCAACCGTCAATCGCACGCTTTTTGTCTCCAGTTGAACAGGACCACACCACATGCAGGAAGAAGCCAGCGCCTATAGACGCCACCCCCTCGACGTCATTTTTTCGCCGCGCAATGTCGCCGTGATCGGGGCCAGCGAAGCGGAGGGCAGCGTCGGGCGCGCCCTGCTCTGGAATCTGATCAGCCATCCTTTTGGCGGGACGATCTATCCGGTTAATCCCCGACGTGATAACGTACTTGGCATCCTGGCCTATGACAGTATTGCCGATATTCCGGCCCAGGTGGATCTGGCCGTCATTGCTACACCCGCGCAGACCGTGCCCGGCATCATCGAAGCGTGCATTGCTGCCGGCGTAAAGGGGGCGATCATCCATGCGGCCGGTTTTCGTGAGATCGGCGATGAAGGCCGCCAACTGGAGGCGGAGATCGTGACCCAAGCGCGCCAGGCCCAGATGCGCATCATCGGCCCTGGCAGCTTGGGGGTTATGAGCCCCATGACCGGGATTAATGCGACCTTCGCCCAGGGCATGGCCCGGCCCGGCAGCATCGGCTTCATCAGCGAAAGCGCCGCCTTCTGCAATGCTGTGCTCGACTGGAGCTTTCAGGAAAATGTCGGCTTCAGCGCCTTCGTCTCGACCGGTGGCATGATTGACGTTGACTGGGGCGACTTGATCTATTACTTAGGCGAAGATCATCACACGAATGCGGTCGTCGTCTACATGGAGACGATCCACAACGCACGTGCCTTCCTCTCCGCGGCACGCGAAGTCTCCCTTCACAAGCCAATTGTCATCGTGAAGGCGGGACGCACGGAAGCGTTGCCGTCCACGGTCACAACCCACACCAGCGCCCTTGTGCGCCCGGATGATGTCTTGGATGCGGCCTTTCGGCGCTGCGGCGCTCTGCGCGTCGAACGAATTGGCGAAATGTTTGCCATGGCCGAGGTGTTGGCCAAGCAGCCCCGCCCTACCGGCCCCAATCTGACCATTGTGACCAATGCCGGTGGTCCCGGTCTAATGGCCGTGGATGCACTCTTGCGCAGTGGCGGCAAACTTACGCCCCTGGCCGAAGAGACGCTGGCCGCGCTCGACGAGGAACTGCCGCCCGCCTGGCAGGACGAGAATCCCATCGACATTTTGGGTGATGCCGGACCGGAACGCTACGCCAATGTGGTCGAGATTGCGCGCAAGGATCGTAACAGCAACGGTCTCCTCGTAATCCTTACGCCGCAGGACGCAACCCGACCCACTCAGACCGCTGAAGAGATCGTGCAGATCTGCAAAGAGCGCCAGCGCAAGCCGATTCTTACAAGTTGGATGGGCGGGCCGCGTGTGGCCGCGGGCATGAATGTGCTCAACCGCGCCAACGTTCCGACTTTTCCATATCCTGACATGGCTGCACGCGTTTTTAACTACATGTGGCAACACGCTCGCAACGTACGCAGCATCTATGAGACGCCCTCGCTGCCCATCAGCTCTGAGGGAGAGCAGGAAGGTCAGCAGCGGGCGGCCCGCATGATCGACGAGATTCGGGCCGACGGTCGCACGCTCCTTACCGAGCACGAGGAAAAGCAGCTCTTCCAGGCCTATGGTCTGCCGGTGCTGGAGACGCGCCTGGCTGAATCGCTGGACCAGGCGGTATTGGCGGCGAATGGCATCGGCTACCCGGTCGCGGTCAAGCTCCATTCCACGTCGCTGATCCACAAGAGCGACGTGGGTGGCGTCTGCCTGAACCTGCGCACCGACAACGAGGTGCGAACTGCCTTCGAGACGATCCAGGGCAACGTGCGCGCCAAGCTGGGCAATGATGCGTTTCAGGGCGTCATGGTACAGCCGATGATTACGCTGGACGGCTATGAACTCATCGTTGGCAGCACTCCGGACGCTGAGTTTGGCCCGGTGATGCTCTTTGGGACGGGCGGCGTGCTGGTAGAGATCTATCGTGATTTGGCGCTCGCCCTCCCGCCCCTCAACACGACGCTGGCCCGGCGCACCATGGAGCGCACAAAGATCTTTGATGCGTTGCAGGGCGCCCGCGGACGCAAACCGGTCAATCTCGAAGCGCTAGAGAGCTTTTTGGTTCACTTTAGCCACTTGATCGTGGAGCAGAAATGGATCAAGGAGATCGATATTAACCCGCTACTGGCCGCGGGCAACGAATTGATCATTTTGGATGCGCGTGTCGTGCTCTATGGTCCAGAGGTAACGGCCGATCAACTCACGCCGCCGGCGATTCGGCCTTATCCGGAACAGTATGTTGAGACCTTTACCTTGCGCACGGGGCCGGACGTGCTCATCCGCCCGATCCGCCCGGAAGATGAGCCGATGATGGGCGCGTTTAACCGTACGCTCTCGCCGCACAGCATCTATCTGCGCTACTTCCATCCGGTTTCACCCCAACAGCTGACGTCGCATGAAGAGCTGGCCAGCATGTGTTTCATCGACTACGATCAGGAGATGACGCTGGTGGCGGAGTACACCGACCCGCGTGGCATTCCCGAGATCGTTGGCATGGGCCAATTGACAAAGCTGATTGGCAGCGACGACGCTGAGTTTGCCATTCTCATCAACGACGATTATCAGCGCACCGGTCTTGGGACCGAGCTGCTCACCCGTTTGCTCGATATTGGCTTGATTGAGGGGGTAGACAAGGTGATGGCGGAGATCTTACCTGAAAACGAGGGCATGCGTCGCGTCTGCGAGAAGCTGGGCTTTGATATCAAACGGGTGCCCAAGACCCGCATTTATTATGCTGAGATCCCCATGGCGCGCTGGGCGAAGATCCGTAGCGGAGAAATCGTCGTGGAAAGCTAGTACATCGGCAATCTTTATTTGACGAGTCTACGAACTTGTTCTTGCCGATGCATTTAGGTTCCGCTACAGAAAAACGAGTCGTCAATTCAAGATTGGCGGAACACTAGGCGCTCGCAACGTGAAGCGTAATTCGCGGGCAGAATTACGCTTCATGTCTTACCTTCCCCAGCTCAACACCTGTTCGTGGCCAAAGCCAAACTCAATCGGAATGTCAATCGGCAGCGGACGCTTGTTGTCGCCATTGGCATCCATCACCCAGATCCGCCAGGGACCGAGGTTCTCATTTTCATCGCGGCTGCTCAGATAGGCGATGTGTTGGCCATCAGGACTCCAGGTCGGGGCCACGTTGCTGGGCAATTGGTCGACCAGGGTCGTTACGGGCCGGGTGAGCGCATAGGGCGTTTCGCCGCCCTCAGGCGGGATCGTAAAGATCTCCCAGTGTGGGCCCTGACGGGCGTGGAAGGCGATCAGCCCACCGTTGGGCGCCCAGTCGGCGTCGTCCGTCCAGCGTTCGGCCAAGATCTGCCGCGTTTCACCAGTAGGCTCGTCTTGGGTGATTTCGATCGTTGCCGCTGAATCGTACACGATACCCGCTTCATTCCAGTCAGGCGAGCGTGCCGAGTCCAGCACGGCCAGATCACGATACTCCTCTCCATCCGCGTTGACGCGTGCCAGTGCAAAATTGTCTCTCTCGACGCGCAGATCGTTGTCCAGACATTGAGGGAATTCGGCAGGGCAGACTTGCGATTCAGTTACGCAGATACCAAAGCCGAAGTCGTAGCACTTGTAGGAACCGCCTCGACGGCTGAAGACGATCCACTCACCGTCCGGGCTCCATTTTGGCGACGTGATCACGCTGCGTTCACTGAAAAGCGCCCGCTCATTAGCGCCATCCGCATTGATCGACCATATACCGGCTTGCCCGCCATAGCGGGTGAAGACAACCTTGCTGCCATCGCGGCTAATATCGGGCTCATAGCCCTTGGTTAAAAAACGCAGGTCACCCGTATCGAAGTCATAAAGATAGATGTCACCGCTCACTTTTGTCTGAAAGGCCAGCGTGCCGCTTAGCCCTGTCGGACCCGTGGAGACAGTCCGCAGTGGTTGGGCCTGTGCACTAGGCGCAGCTGGCTCTTCCGCTGGTTGAGGCGTCGCTTCTTCGCTGGGGGCCGGCGTTGCCTCGCTGTCGTCCTGGGAAGTCGGGGGCGGCGGCGTCGCTTGGGTTTCAACGTCCACATCGTCGCTAGAAATCGGCAGATCTGCCACTGGATCGGTTAGCCGCAGGAAGTCAACCGCAACCCAACCGGAGTCGATTCCTTCGTCGGGCAACTCAATCTCAACCCAAGTCGCTGGGCCGTTGCGACCGATCACTTTGAACTCCTCATCCGGGTAGGCCTTGGTGACAATGTTGAAAGCAGTACCTGGTCCGGAGCGGACGTTAAGCCGGGTGCCGGTGAGCACAACCGTGCCGGCCACCTCGCCCTCTTCCAGTTGAGGCGTGGGGCGAGGCGTTGGCTGGCTGGATGCGGCCGCTGTCGCCTCTTCGCTTGCCTCTTCCGTGGCTTCCTCAGTTGCTTCCTCGTCAGGTTCTGTGGTCGCGCTGTCTGCTGGTGCATCAGTCGCCTCGCCATCAGGCGCTGTCGTGGCATCTTCAGATGCTCCTTCGTCGGGAGACGCTTCCTCTTCGGGCTCTGCCGTTGTTGCGGCCATTGCCTCTTCGGCCGCGTCCGCCTCGACAACGGGCAACTGATCAACGTTGAAGGCGACGACGCGGGTGGCATCCACCCAGCCGCTGTTGCCGGTGTTGCTCATCGCTGCAAGCCAGGCGCCGTCTTCGCTCCGCCCGTCAATGCTCAGGGAATTGCCAATCGAGAGCTCCTCAATCATCTCGCCGTCAGGGGCATCCAGCAGCTCCGCGCCGCGTGCGCCCACAACGGCCAGGCTGCCGCCAACTGACCGGCGTGCCGGGGGTGGCGTTGCTGTAGGCACGGGCGTCGCCGTCGGCTCGGGTGTTGGCGACGGCGTCATGGTTGGCGTGGCTGTCGGCTCCGGCGTTGGGCTTGGCGTTGCGGTCGGGGCCGGCGTGTTGGTTGGACGCGGAGTCGGTGTGGCCTCTTCCATCGTTTCCGCGTCCGTTTCTCCGGCCGCTTCTTCAGTCGGTTCCTCCTCAACGACAGGCGTTGCTGCCTCAGCCGACGTAGCCGAACCTTCCGTTGCGGAACCGACGACGGGCAATGTGTCCACACCAAAGATGACCAGCTCTTCGATGTCAACCCAGCCCTCCTCACCATTGCGCAAGGCAACCAGTATCCAGGCGCTGTCGTCGGTGCGGCCGGTCGCGGTCAACGTCGTACCGACCGAAAGCTGATCCAGCGCCTCCCCGCCAGGCGCATCAAGCAGGGTCGCACCCCCGGAGCCGACCACGGCAATTTTGCCGCTTTGCATGGCCTGCGCCACGACCGGTGCGGCCATGACCTCTGGGCTCAGGGCGAGGGGTCCCGCCGCCAGCACCAGCAAGAGCAAGCCCAATAGTCCAAATTTAATTGCTTGATGACGACGTAAGCGTGACATGGATCAATCCTTATTTCTACGTTGGATGTACGTGCACTGTTGTAGCGGTGATGAAAGGGCGACGGCTTGCTCGCCGAACAAAGAGCAGCGGGTTGCCCTAATTCTACCCTTTGTTCTCGACCTTTATCGAATCCGCCTGCACCGAATTATTGACTTTCGGATTGCTCTAACTGTACAATCCCTTCCCGACCGACCGGTCGGTCGGCCTATATTATGGGCCATGTTGATCAAACATGTCAAGATTGAGACGCAATCAGCTAGGTCTGTTTCGATCGAATCCAAAACATTGACGAACGAACTCTGGCCACAGTGCCAACGTGAGAAACATGACGATTAAGCCGGAAAGCATCAATTCAAAAGAGTCTATCCTGGAGGCGGCTGAACAGCTGATTGCTGTTCACGGTTACGCCGGCCTCTCCATGCGCGAATTGTCTAAGCATAGCGGCGTTGCCAAAAGTACACTGTATCATTACTTCCAGGACAAGCGCGAGATCTATCTGAACGTGCTGGAGCGTGACTTTCGTACGCTCGCCGAAGAGCTCGATCAGGCGGCTCAATTAGCGGGTGGTGATGTCGAAGATCGCCTCCGTGCTGTGATCTCGACATATTTGGCTACCGTGCTGGACCGGGGCGTGATTGCGCTCAATGCGCTGCGCAGATCGGGCAACTTCGATGCTGAAATGCAGGAGTTCTTCTGTGAACGGCGGGACGCGTTCCTCCAGCCTTTTCGTACCCTATTGCAGGAGGGCATGGAAGAGGGTCTCCTGCGCGAAGATCTAGACATCGAGTTGGCGATCCTGAGCCTGGTGGGCATGATGAATAGCTTCGTGGGCCAGCAGCTGCTCTTTGGCGGCGATGATCTCAATAGCTTTACCCTGCCCCCTCTCGAGGAGATTGTCGAACATACGCTGGCTCTCTATTTGCAAGGTGTGGCCAAGATATAGTCTCACGCGTCTATTGCGGGCATTTATCGCATAGCAAACTAAAAAAACAAGCTCCATCCAGTGATTGAAAGTTGTTGCGTTCATGAATCCAGTACGAAAATTTCCCTATACCAGTCGTGCAGGGCGCCTGATCGGTTCCCTTACGCTTGCCGTAATGGTGTTGGCTGCCTGCTCAATGCCTCAGTTTGGCGGTGAAGAGCGTGCCGCTGCAGAGTTCGAGGCGACCCCTTACGTTGCCGGCGAGAGCGTGCGCAGCGCGGCGGCAGCAGGCTCAACGGAGTCTTCTAATGTCGAGCAACCGGCGTTAGAGGATCCTGCATCGGTGGCGACTGAGATGACAGCAACGCCCGCCGAAGGTGCTGCTGCCCCACCGCCAACGCCTGAGGCCGTCGCATTGGTCGCCGGTTCAGCGCCTTCGACATATACGGCTGAGGTTGTGGCCAAGAATCGCGTCAACGTCATGGCTGAGGTCTCCGGCATGGTGCTCAATCTCATCCCGGAGGTTGGGGATCGAGTCGCTGCGGGCGATTTGTTGGTCGAGGTGGATGGCTCGACGCTGGAAGCCCAGCGCGCCCAGGCTCTTGCCGGGCTGGAGGCCGCCCAGGCCCAGCTCGATCTGGTACTCGATCAGGTAGAGCCCGAAGCAGCTGATGTAGAGGCCGCGCAGGCAGCGGTCAACGCCGCGGCGGCAGCTTACACTCGTGCGCTTGAGGGCGCGACCGAAGAAGACCGCCGCGCGGCGCTGGCTCAACTCAAGCAGGCCGAAGCAGCAGTCACCGTCGCGCAGGCCGGCTATAACCGCGTCAAGGGCAATCCGCTGATTGCCGCCCTGCCGGAGAGCCTGCAACTTCAGCAGGCAACACTCGCTGTTGAGGCGGCCCAGGCGCAATATGACAAGGTGCTCAAGGGCTCAACCGCGGATGTGACGTCGGGCGCGTATGCGCAACTCGCCAACGCCCGGGCGCAACTCGAGCGCCTGGAGCGCGGTCCGGAAGACGCGCAGATTCGCGCGCTGGAGGCTCAGGTACAGCAAGCCGAGACCGCGCTCTATCTGAGCCAACTTCAGCTTGACAAGACGCGTATCGCCGCCCCGGTCGATGGCGTCGTTTCAAGCCTCAATGTGGCCGAGGGCGCCATGGTCGCACCCGGCGCACCGGTAATCGAGTTGCTTTCGCCGGAGAATGAAATTGTGGTTGCGGTTGAAGAATCCCGTCTGCGCGACGTGGCACTGGGCCTGCCGGTCACCATCCGCGTCGATGCCTATCCCGGTCGGACCTTTGACGGCCAGGTGATTCGCGTTGCGCCGGAGTTGAATGCCGCCACCCGTACAGTTGATGTAACGATCCAGCCGGTCGATGAGGAAAGCTTATTGGCCCCGGGTATGTTTGCTACCGTGGAAATCGGTCAGTAAGACTTTTAGAGAAAAAGCGAGTTCTTTATGAAAATTTGGGACATTGCCATCCGTCAGCCGGTCTTCATGAGCATGTTGCTCCTTGCCGGCGTGGTGCTTGGAACACTATCGTACCTCACCATGCCGGTGACGCTCTTCCCTGATGTGGACTTCCCCGTCGTGGTCGTGACAACGGTCTACCCCGGCGCCGGTCCGGAAGAGATCGAGAGTCAGGTTACGGACATCATTGAAGAGGAACTGAGCGCGATCGCTGGACTGGATGAAATCTCCTCCATCTCGGCCGAGAGCGTCAGTACAGTGATTCTGGCCTTCGATCTTGATACGCCGGCAATTCAAGCGGTGCAGGATGTGCGGGAAGAGGTTGGCATTCTGCGCAACCGCCTGCCTTCGGATGCAGAGGATCCGATTGTCCGGCGCTTCAACCCGACCCAGGCCCCTATCATGCTCCTGGCCATTGCCGACAATACCGGTGAAACGCCGCCCGATATCTTGCGTGCGCAAGTGGAAGAGTTTGTCCAGACGCCCCTTCTGCGCATCGACGGTGTCGCCGGCATCGATATCGAAGGCGGCGATGTGCGTGAGGTTCGGGTCGAGGTCAATAAGGATGCGATGGAAGCCCGTCGCGTCACCTCGGATGAGATCTTGCGCGCGCTTCAGTCGCGCAACGTCAACATTCCTGGCGGCACGGTCGTCGAGCAGGATACCCAACTGTTGGTCCGTACACCAGGCGAATATGCAAGCGTCGACGAAATTGAGGGCACCGTCGTGCGTTACGGTGCGGCCCCCATCTATATTCGCGACGTTGCTACGGTGATCGATGACTTTGAAGAACGGGATGTGATTTCGCGCCTCAACGGCGAAGAATCGATCGTTCTCAGCGTACGCGAAGCCAGCGACACCAATACGCTGGCCGTGTCCAAAGCGATCAAGGACGAACTGACCAAGATTGAGACCGCCAACCCGACTTGGGACATCGTGGTCGGCGGTGATCTGGCTGACCAGATTGAAGCCGCGGCCGATGGCGCGATTGAAGATCTGCTCTGGGCCTCGCTCTTGGCAAGTCTGGTCATTCTGCTCTTCTTCCGCAATATCCGCAGCACGCTGATCACCATCGCCGGCCTGCCCGTGATTATGATCACGACGCTCTTTTTCATGGATATGTTTGGCATTTCCCTGAATCAGATTTCCCTGCTGGCGTTGGCTCTGGTCGTTGGACTGGTCATCGATGATGGGATCGTCGTGCGTGAGAATATCATGCGCTGGATCGAGCGCGGCTATACGCCGCGTGAAGCGGCCAGCAAGGGGACGCAAGAGGTGTTGCTGCCCGTGATCGCCACCTCGGCCACGATTTTGGCCGTCTTTCTGCCGGTCGCCTACGCAGAGGGGATTATTGGCCGCTTCTTCCGCGATTTCGGGCTCACTGTCTCGATTGCCATCGTCGTCTCGACCTTCGAGGCGTTGACCATGGCTCCCATGTTGAGTGCCTATTTCTTCAAGCCGGCCAAGCATGTGGGCGAGATCAACGACGACATTGGTACCGAGGCAGAAGGTCGCAGCTTCTTGGATCGCGCCTATTCCATTTCATTGAACACAGCGATGGATCATAAGTGGCTTGTGGTACTGGCAACGATTGGTGTCATCGCCGTCAGCTTCTATAGCGTTCGCTTCATCAACCAGGCCTTCTTGCCCGATATCGATCAGGGCCAGTTCACCGTGGGGATGGAACTGCCGCCCGGCACGCCCCTTGCCGTGACAATCGATGAGGCGATTCAGGTCGAAGAGATTATTCGCAGTCATCCCGACATCGATGCTGTCTTTACCACGATTGGCGCGACGAGTTCGCCCAATGTAGCCAATTTTGTGGTGCAGGTCGAAGGCGGAGCTGACGCTACGGTCTCCAGTCGCGAGATTATCGGTCAGCTTCGCGTGCCCCTGGAAGACGTACCGGGCATCAGTTTTCAGCTGGACGACAACGTGACGGGCGGTGATGCGTTCTTGGGCAATCGGGATATCATCCTCGAGGCCGTCGCCTATGGCGGCACCTACGAGGAACTGGGGCTAGCGGCCCAGGAAGTGGCGGCGCAACTGGCCCAGATTGAGGGGGCCACAGATATTTCGGTTAGCTACGAGGCGGGGCAACCCGAAATGCAGATCAACGTCGACCCCACCAAGGCGGCCAACTTCGGACTGAGCGCCGCTCAGGTCGGTTCGACCGTGCGCACGCTCGTGAGCGGTCAGACCGCGTCCAGCTTCCGCGGTGAGGGAAACGAGGCTGACATCGTCATACGCCTGAATGAGGCAGAGCGCAACGACGTCGAAAGCGTGATGGACATCAAGGTGGCGTCGCCGACGGGGCAGTTCATTCCCCTGCGCAACGTGGCCGATGCCGGCTTCACCACTGGCCCGACCCAAATTACGCGGGTCGACCGGCAGCCATCGGTCTCGATTGGCGTCAACATCGTCGGGCGAGATCTGGCTGAAGCCCAGGCCGAGGTGAGCGCATTTCTGGCGACGCTGGATATTCCCTCCAACGTCGTGATTGGCCTAGGCGGTGATGCTGAGATTCAGCAGGAATCTTTCCAAAATCTTTCCCTGGCGCTCTTGCTCTCGCTGATCTTCGTCTACATGGTGCTGGCCAGCCAGTTCGGTAGCTTCATTCAACCGTTGATCATCATGCTGGCCATGCCGCTCTCCGTCATCGGCGCGATCTTGGCGTTGGTCGTAACCGGTCGCCCCCTGGACTTGACGGCCTTCATCGGCTTCATCATGCTCATGGGTCTGGTGACCAAGAACTCGATTCTGCTCGTCGACTTCGCCAACAAAGAGCGAGCCAAGGGCAAGACGGCCGACGAAGCCATGCGCATCGCCGGTCCCGTGCGCCTGCGGCCCATCCTGATGACAGCCTTTTCGCTGATTTTGGCCATGGTGCCCGTTGTCTTGGGGCTGGGGGCTGCCGGCGAGTTCCGCTCGCCCATGGCGACCGCGATCATGGGCGGTATGCTGACCAGCACGCTGCTCACCTTGATGATCGTGCCGGTCGGGTATAGCATGGTAGTCGGTCGTCTTGACATCTGGTCTGCCAAGCGTCGGGCTGCAAAAGAAGCGAAAGAGGCCGCCGAGCGTGAAGCAGATGACCGCGACACGCGCGAGGAACCCAGCGGTGGCGAGCCGCTGCCGGCGGGAGATTGAGAAGCGCGGAGCGGGAAATGCGGAACGCGGAATAGGTTCCGTGTAGTGCAGGGGCGGCTGTATTATGCCCTCTCGTCGATCGAAGTTTGCAGATGGCAGATGATGACTATGCAACCAGTGCCAGATTTTTCCTTTAATGCCGTTCGTTCGGATCGGTTGGTGACGCCGGAGACGCTGCGCGGTATGCCGGCGCTGCTCCTCTTTCACAATCACGTGACCGCCAGCGCGGCGCAGGAGGTGCAAGAGGCCGTTCGCTATGAATACCAGGCGCCCGACCTGCCCTTTCTGGCCAGCGTGGTGGATCTGTCAGGCGTGCCCCGCTTCATGCGTCCGCTTGCTTCAGCGGCCATGGGCAACGGGTATGGGCAGGCTGAAAAGATGCTGCCCCCGACCTTAAGCCCCGTGGACTATGTGGTTATTTTGCCTGACTGGAGCGGCAGCGTGACGCGTAGCTTTGGCATCGACAATGTTGGCGAGGCGCCGGCCCTGATCTTTATCGACGCGGCAGGCGTGGTTCGAGACCGCTATCAGGGTACCGCGCCGGGAGAAGCCGCCCAGCGAATCCTGGCCGAGCACGGCATCGAACCGGGCACTGTTGCCGGTTTCCCGGAAAGAGAGTGAACGGCTCATGGACCAAGCTCATCCTGCCCTGACCATCCTCGATCGCCTGCTGGATGCGTCATCGGTTTCCGGCAATGAGGGCGCCGTGGCAACCATCGTGCGTGCGTTACTTGAGGAGCGGCAGATCGTCCATGAGACGGACGCCGCCGGCAATGTGCTCGTGCGACTGGCCGGTCAGAATCCTGATGCGCCGCTCGTCTGCCTGGCCGCGCACATGGACGAAATCGGCATGACGGTTAGCCGGATCGACGCCGACGGCGGCCTGCGGGTCAAGCGCTCGGGCGGACTCTACCCGTACAAGCTGGGCGAAGGTCCTGTGGAGATCGTTGGGGATCACGAAACGCTGCTTGGCGTGGTGAGCATGGGGTCAACCCACACCGCGGACGCAGCCCAGCGTGCCGTCATATGGGATGACGTGCGCGTGATTACCGGTCATACGCCGGCGCAACTGGCCGCGGCCGGCGTCCGCCCCGGCACGACCGTGGCCCCGTGGCGGGTCATGCGCGGCCCGCTCCTCTTTGGTGATCCGACCGATCCCCTGGCCGCAGCGTGGACCTTTGATGACCGCGCCGGCGTGATGACGCTGCTGCGTTTGCTGGAGACCGGGCAGCAGCAAGACATCATGCCCCATCAGCCGACGCTGATTGCATTTACCGTGGGCGAGGAAGTAGGCGGTTTGGGCGCTAAATCACTTTGCCTGCGCGAGCGACCGGAGATCTTCATTGCCGTGGACGGTTCGCCCATCCCGCCGGAGGTAGACGTGCAGATCGATGGCCGGCCCTGCATGTGGACGCGTGACCGCCTGGCTCCGTACGATGCGCAACTCGTGCGTGACTTTGGCGCATTGGCCGCAGCAGCGGGGACCTCGCTCCAATATGCGGCCTACGATAGCGCGGCTTCGGATGCCAGCATGGTCCATCATGCCGGCCTAGCACCGCGCATCGCCTGTATCGGTCACGTACGCGAGAACAGCCACGGCTACGAAGTCGCTCGCCTCAGCGTCTTCGACAACGTGCTGGCGGTACTCCTCAAATTTCTCACTGAGTGGAAAAACGGGTAGCTCAACCTCTGCGGCGCCGGCGTTGCGCGCAGTGAACGTCTGCGCAACGCCCCGACCTGATCAGCGACTGAAGTCGTTAATCACCGTCACGCCCGGGCTGGGGAAATCCCCCATGCGCTGGAGGAACGCCGTGCCCTCGGAAAGGGTGACCGTGCGGTGAATGAGCCTTTGCGGCTCTAGCGCGCCGGCTTCGATCATGGCCAGCACGGCGGGATAGCGATGGGCCTGCATGCCGTGGCTGCCGACGATTTCCAGTTCGTTGGCAATCACAGGCCCCATGGGGATGGGCGGCGTTGCGTCTGGGCCGGCCATGAGTCCCACCTGGACGTGGCGCCCTCGCTTGGCCAGGCTCCCGATCGAGTTGACGCAGGTTGTCGTGCTGCCCAGGGCATCTAGTGAGAGGTGCGCGCCGCCGCCCGTTACGTCGCGGACGGCCGCGGCCACATCGGCGTCCGCACCGTTCACGGTCGCAACAGCGCCCATTTGTCGGGCCAGCTCCAGCGCAGCATCGCTGATGTCGACGGCCACAACCCGCGCGCCGCACGCCGCGGCAATCATGACGGCCGAAAGCCCCACGCCGCCGCAGCCGTGGACGGCCACCCACTCGCCGCCCTGCACCCGCCCTTGATCCACTACGGCGCGGAAAGACGTGATGAAGCGACAACCCAAACTCGCCGCAGTGACAAAGTCGATCTCGTCGGGAAGCCGCACCAGATTTACGTCGGCATAGTGGATCTCCACAAATTCGGCAAACGCGCCCCAATGGGTGAAGCCGGGCTGAAACTGGTAATCACAGACTTGGTGATTGCCCGACAGGCACTCCGCACAGCGGCCGCAGCCGCTCACAAAGGGCACCGTCACCCGATCACCAACGTGCCAACGTTGCACGTCCCGGCCGACCTCGGCCACGATGCCGGCCAGCTCATGACCAGGCACGTGGGGCAAGGCAATGTCGGGATCGTGGCCCTGCCAGCCATGCCAGTCGCTGCGGCAGATGCCGTTGGCCATGACCTGCACCACAACGGCATCTGCACCCAGCGTCGGATCAGGTACGTTTTGGACGTCAATTGGACCGGCGAATTCGATGTAAAGCGCAGCTTTCATGGCGTTCTTGTCGTGGTAATCTGAAACTGCAACGGTTCACGTCCCGATCAGTTGGAGCGCGGATTCTCACCCGTGCAATCCAAAATCCGCAATCGCCAATCCACACCCGTATCAATCAAGCGTAAAGCCAATCTTTACCGTTACCTGCCAGTGGGCGATTTTGCCTTCGTGAAGCTGACCGCGGGTCTCGACGACTTCGAACCAGCGCATATTGTGGACCGATTCGGCTGCCTTAGCGATGGCATTTTCGACGGCTTCCTGGGGACCGTTGGGGGAAGAACCAACGATTTCGATCTTCTTGTAAACATGGTCTGCCATTGGGTATCTCCTTGGATGAATTGTAACTTGAAGACCTACGCCACCAGTATAGCATCGCGACCGAAGCGCGCCAACCGCTTGCCAAATCCCCCGTGGCGCCACATCTCGACCTGACGACGACAGACCGCGGAACAGTTAGGAGTATCCTGATCCGCCAGACCAGCGTTGATCCGCTGCCCATCTTTGCGTTATTGGAATTCTCCTGCTGTGTGGAACCCTGCACTGATGCGCTTTGTTGGGCGCTCCAAGTGGGCTTACAATGGCAATGCACAGCGCAAGAAGCCCAAACCTTTTCAGACGAGGGAGTACGAACGATGGATCTTATCGACAAGGTCGCAGTCGTGACCGGCGGTGCGTCGGGCATGGGCGCTGCAACCGCACGCGAGTTGGCCGGACGCGGCGCAACGGTTGTCATCGTCGACCGCAATGCTGCCGGCGGGAAGGAGACCGCTGCCGCGATCAATGCCCCATCACCCATCATTGGCGATGTGAGCCAGTCCGCCTTTTGCGATCAGGTAGTCGATCAGGTGCTCCGTGAACAGGGACAGCTCGATATTCTGATCAATGCCGCCGGCATTATCAAGCGCACGGACGTCATCGAGACAAGCGATGAGGCGTGGCGCCAGATCTTTGGCGTCAACGTGGACGGCATCTTTTTTCTATGCCGGGCCGCTTTGCCCCACATGCGTGCACGCCAAAGCGGGGTAATTATCAATTTTGGCTCCATTTGGGGCGATATCGGGTCGCCGGGCGTCGCGGCCTATTGCGCAACCAAGGGCGCGGTTCACAATTTGACGCGCGCTATGGCCCTCGATCACGCGCGGGACGGCATCCGCATTCTGGCCGTCTGTCCCGGCGAGGTCGATACGCCCATGCTCTCCTCCGAGCGCACGGCGCCGCCGACGCGCGAGTTTCTGGATCAACTCGCCGAAAGCACCATTCCTGTCGGACGACTGGCCCAGCCCGAAGAGATTGCGCGCGTTGTTGCGTTTCTCGCTTCCGACGCTGCCTCCTACATGACGGGATCGCTGGTGACGGTCGACGGCGGCTTCACCGCGCGTTGACAATTGGCCAAATCAAGATTCCAGCCACGACGCCAGAGCCACACAGAAGGAGAGAAAGATGGAGTATCGCACGCTTGGCCGCACGGGTGTCAAGCTTTCACCGCTGGTCCTGGGGACCGACAACTTTGCCAATCCCACGCCCGAGACGGACGCCGCCCGCATGATTGATGTAGCGCTGGATGCGGGCATCAACCTGCTCGATACCTCCAACAGCTACCGGCAAGGAGAGTGTGAGGAGATCATTGGCCGGGCGCTCAAGGCCAATGGGCGTCGTGATGAGACGCTCATCGCCACCAAGTTTCACTATCCGACTGGTCCCGGGCCCAACGAGCGGGGCAACTCTCGACTCCATATCATGCGCGCCTGCGAGGCTTCGCTTCGTCGTCTGCAAACTGACTGCATCGACCTCTATCAGGTCCACCGGCCCGATATGGAGATCCCCCAAGACGAGACATTGGGCGCGCTCACCGACCTGGTCCGCCAGGGCAAAGTGCGTTACATTGGCAGCTCGACCGCGCCGGCCTGGAAGATCATGGAATCGATCATGGTGAGCGAACTCAAGGGATTGGTTCGCTTCGTTGCAGACCAGCCCCCGTACAACCTCCTTGATCGGCGCATTGAGAACGAACTCGTACCCATGTGTCAGGCCCATGGCTTGGGCATCATCTGCTGGTCGCCGCTGGCCATGGGCATCTTGGCGGGCCGCTACGCGGACGCGGCAGATTATCCCACTGGCTCCCGGGCGACGCTGCGCGGCGGCATCTACGCGGAGCGGGTGACCGCCCGCGGCATCGACGTAGGCAGCCGTTTCGTCGCTTTGGCCCAGGAGCACGGCATCGATCCGGCGCAGCTGGCAATTCTTTGGGTCAAGGATCAACCCGGCATTACGGCGCCCATCATTGGACCCAAGACAGTTGAGCAACTCTCCCACCTGCTGCCCGTCATGGAGATGACGCTATCCGAAACGTTGCGCACAGCCTGTGATGACCTGGTTCCACCGGGCACGGCTGTGGCCAACTTTCATAACTCGGCGCCGTGGATGAAAGCCCAACGTCTTGGCGCGTGAAATGCTTTGACGGATTGACGATTTTGTCGCTCACCTACTCTTCAAACGATTGAATTTCTAAGTAGAATTGAAAGGAAACCTCATGCAGGCATTGGTCTATCAGGGCGCGTGGCAGATGACGGTCGAGGAGGTCTCTACTCCGACGGTGGGTGATGATGATTTGCTTGTCGATGTGCACAGCGTGGGCATTTGCGGCTCAGACGTGCACGGCTTCATGGGCGAGACGGGCCGGCGCAAGCCGCCCATGATCATGGGGCACGAACTGAGCGGTACCGTAAACGCTGTGGGCGCCGCGGTCAGGCGCTTTCAGCCGGGTGACGAAGTCATCCTCTCGCCGATTCAGGCCTGCGGACAGTGTGCCAACTGTCGTGTTGGATTGACCAATATTTGCATCGATCGCTACGTCCTGGGCGTCAATATCCCCGGTGGTTATGCGGACCAGTTGACGGTGAAAGAGTCGATGGTGTACGCCAAGCCGCCGGCTTTGGATTGGCATCAGGCTGCCATGGTCGAACCCCTTTCGGTCGCCCTGCATGCCGTGGCCATCACGCCCATTCCGCTCATGGGCGACGTGGCGATTGTGGGCGCGGGCACGATCGGTCTGCTGACGATGCTGGGCGCCAGGCTGCGCGGGGCAGGACGCGTCTTCATCACCGACAGGCAGCCCCATCGCCTGGAGCTGGCCCGTGCGCTGGGGGCCGATATCGCCATCGACGTGGGAGACGATGATCCCATTGCTGTGGTGAAGGACGCAACCGACGGTTTGGGTGCGGATGTGGCCTTCGAGGCGGTGGGCTACACGCCGACCGTACAGCAGGCACAGGCCCTGACGCGCACAGGTGGCAATGTGACCTGGATCGGTAACAGCGCGCCCATGGTAGAGTTGAATATGCAGGAGATCGTCACCCGGGAGTTGACCGTGCGCGGCACCTATGGCTTCAACACCGAGTTCCAGGCCGCAATTGATGCCCTGGCTTCAGGCCGCATCGACGTGGCACCGTTGATTGAACGCATTGCGCCCTTGGCGGACGGTCCAGAGATCATCACGGCGCTGGCCAAAGGTGAACTCGACCTGGCCAAAGTGATCCTGGAGACGGGCATGTAGAATCCTACTTTGGATCGACCGCGGAACCAGCCGGACGCAGCAGACACATGCGGATGCTCCCTACGCGATCCGTATGTGTCCGTCGTATCTGCGTTGATCCGCGGTCCCTAGAGCGTCATTTGACAATGGCCCGGCTTACTGCTATCAATTGCCAGCAGCTTCAACCGACTTCCCACCTTTACCCATTGCAATTCGTCCGCGTCAATCTACAGAGGAGATCTTATGGCCTTCCCGATTCCCAGCATCCTACTCAAACAACTCTACACCTTTGGCAGTCTCGAAAACACGGCCGCCGGCACCCGGTTCCAGCTCAAGAATCGCCTCAGCGATACGACCGTGACCGGCCTGCAGGGCGTTTCGTTTGACGGCAATGCTGTGCCGCTTGATCGAATCGTGATCGACCTGGGGGATGGGGACACCTTAACGCCGGCCGATCTGGACGGGAATCCTGTGGACTTTCCGCTTCGCAAGACGATCACGATCCTTTGTGACGTTGAGCCGCTGGCCGACGGCAAGCATCGGATCGAAGTACAGTTCACGGCAGACCCGTTTGGCAAACTCAAGATGAAAGTGGACGGTTCGATTGCCAAGGATCGCGCGCCGGTTACCAAGATCCCCCGCAATGGCGAGGACGACTACTCTCCCGAGGTCATTGCGGAACGCCAGGACTTTGTGACCGAGTATTCAGGCGCCGAGTTCGATCATATCAAGCACTACTCGTTCGATCCCCATATCGCTGCTGGCAATATCGAAAACTTCACCGGCGTGGCCCAGATTCCCATCGGCTTTGCCGGTCCCCTGATGATTCATGGTGAGCATGCCCAAGGCGAATATATCGTGCCAATGGCGACCACAGAAGGAACGCTGGTGGCGTCGTATAACCGGGGCATGAAAGTGATTAACATGTCGGGCGGCGTCAAAGCGACCGTGGTGGAAGACGCCATGCAGCGGGCGCCGGTCTTTGTCTTTGACGACGCCCGGGAGGCGCGTGACTTCGTCGCTTGGGTCCAGGACAATTTTGACAAGATCGCCGAACAAGCGGAAGCCACTTCCAGCGTTGCCAAACTGCAATATATTGACCCCTATCTGGCGAGTAAACTAGCCTATCTGCGCTTCAATTTCAGTACGGGCGACGCCGCCGGTCAGAATATGGTTGGCCGGGCAACATTTGCTGCCAGCGGTTGGATCCTCGACAATTATCCCGGGATTCGCCATTTCTATCTTGAGTCAAACCTGGCGACGGACAAGAAAGCGTCGCAAGTCAACCTGATGAAGACGCGCGGCAAGCGCGTCGTGGCCGAATGTACGCTCAAGCGTGACGTGCTGGTTGAGGTCATGCGCGTGGAGCCGGAGAATCTCTTCTATCACTACAATGTCTCTAACGTCGGCGCAATTCTTTCGGGGGCCAACAACAACGGTCTTCACTCGGCCAACGGCATTACGGCCATGTTTATCGCCACCGGCCAGGATGTCGCCAATGTAGCCGAGTCGTCGGCCGGTATCCTCTTTACTGAACTGACCCCCGAAGGCGACTTCTACGTGAGCATCACGATTCCGTCGCTGATCGTGGCAACGTATGGCGGCGGCACGGGCCTAGCAACCCAAAAAGAGTGTCTGGAAATCCTCAATTGCTATGGCCGCGACAAGGTTCGCAAGCTCGCTGAAATCATTGGCGGCGTCGTGCTGGCCGGCGAGATCTCCCTGGCCTCGGCTATCTCGTCTTCGGACTGGGTCTCGAGTCACGAGCAGTATGGGCGCAACCGGTGATCGGCCGCGGATTCGACGGTTGGGGCGGATCTGCACAGATTTCTTGACGAGTACGATCGCCATGATGCTGCCGGGTTCAGTGTGGCTCTACTAAACTGAAGGTGTGACGAGATCATTAGTTTTGCCGGCCGTAGTAGTAGATCTGGCTTCGATACTTCGACAGGCTCAGTCCAAGCAGGCTCAGCCTGCGCCACCGGGTAGCCGTCGCCTGAGCCTGTCGAAGGCAGAGGCGGTCGCCTCTATGAAAGTCATGTTCTCTTGGAGATTTCAGTTTAGCTGGACGAGTGGGGCGATGAGCCCGGCAACCATGGCGGAACGACCTCGAAATGTGGCGCACGTACTGTGCCCATAGCGTCGACTCGAATCGACCGTCGACGTAGCGGTTACCGTTCAGAGCGCTTGCCAGAATGACGAGGAGACCCCACATGACCGAGTTAATCGTCCGTCAGATCGAAGACGGCGTCATGACTATCCGCATGAATCGTCCGCAGAAAAAGAATGCGCTCACCGTCGCCATGTATGACGGGCTCGCCGACGCCATCCAAACCGCGGATGAAGATGACGACGTGCGCGTGATGCTCTTGCGGGGCACGGATGGGGTCTTCTGCGCCGGCAATGACATTCAGGATTTTCTGCAGTGGCCGCCCTTTGATGAGTCAAGCCCGGTAGTCCGCTTTCTTATGACGCTGATCCACGCGCGCAAGCCGATTGTGGCGGCCGTGCAGGGGCCGGCTGTCGGTGTTGGCACGACGATGCTCTTCCATTGCGATTTGGTCTATGCCGGTGAGGGGACGCGTTTCAGCCTGCCCTTTGTCAATCTGGCCCTGGTGCCCGAGGCCGGCTCCAGCTACATGCTGCCGCAGATGTTTGGGCACCAACGCGCCGCAGAATTACTCATGTTGGGCGAACCGTTTGATGCCCAAACGGCCAGCGAGGCCGGCTTTGTCAACGCCATCTGTGCCGATGATGAGGTCATCGGCGTGGCGGAGGAGAAGGCCAGGCAGTTGGCCGCCAAGCCGCCGGCCGCGCTGCGCTTGACCAAGGCGCTGCTCAAGCGTGGCGCCCAGCCGCAGATAGCCGAAGCCGTTCGGATCGAGGCAGGTCATTTCGCCGAACTGCTCCAATCCCCCGAAGCCATGGAGGCATTCACGGCCTTCATGGAACGTCGCCAGCCCGATTTTTCAAAATTCTCGTAACGATCGCACGACGAGTAGGGACGTAATATTGCAACGTCCCTACACGTCGTGCAACGTAATCAACGTCGTTGCCGCAATCGCCGCTGTCTCCGCCCGTAGGATGCGGGGCCCAAGCGAGACGATTTGCCAATCGTTTGCCTGCGCGATGGCAATCTCGCCTGTCTCAAAACCGCCCTCCGGCCCGATCAGCAGACTCACCTCGTCCGCCCCATCTTTCGCGTAGAGACTTTGCATTGAAACGTCTCTACGCGCCATCGCCTGCAGCAATCCGGGTGTGTCCGCGTCGCCGGCGCCTGCCTCATAGGGCAGTAAGCGCATGCCCGGTGCTTGAAGCAGCGCGTCATCAATGGCAAGCGGTTCATCTAGCGTGGGTACACGCGAGCGCCCGCTCTGTTCGGCTGCTTCGCGCAGAATGACGTGCCAGCGTTCAAATTTCTTGAGGAGCGCCGCGGCAGGACGCACAATGCTGCGAGCACTGATCACCGGCACAAACCTGGCAACGCCTAGCTCAGTTCCTTTTTGCAGCACCCATTCAAACTTGTCATTCTTGAGGCTACACTGATAAAGCGTGAGCGCAAGCGCCGTTTCCCCGCGTGTAGCTTGTCGCGCCACGACCACTCCCTCACCGGAAATGCGCGCAATTTCGGTGATTTCGATCACGTAATCAAAACCGTCACCGTTGAAGATCACGATCTGCGCACCGGGCGCCAAGCGGAGGACGCGCCCAAGCTGTCGCGCCAGCGGGGTTAGATCGACGGTATGGTTAATCGTAAGTTCGATTGCGGGAACGTAAAATCGCTGCATGTGAAGAGTGCTGCCGCCGGCTATCGACTCATGACAAGGGCCACCCAGTCACCCTCGCGCTTGGTCTCCAGCAGGCGCAGGCCGTGACGCCTGCCTGCATCAGCCACCATGTCGGCGCGATCGGCGAGTATACCGGCGAGAATCAGGACGCCGTCCTCTGCAAGGGGGCTGGCCAGCGGCTCGTTGTCGTAGGCGCTGTCAAAGAGTCTTACCAGCACCTCCGCCAGGATGTTGGCTACCACCACCTGAAAATGACCACGTTGCTCCTCGGGAATACTACCCTGCGCCACCGTGAGTGTCTCGGAGCCAACGTCATTGAGCGCAGCGTTTTCTTTCGTCACCTGGACCGCCAATGGATCAATGTCTGTCGCCACGATTTCGCTTGCCCTCAACTTGGCCGCCACAATCGAGAGCACGCCGCTGCCTGTGCCCACATCCAGCACACGATCGCCAGCGCGAACGTGCTCTTCCAGTGCTGCAATACAGAGCCGCGTGCTGGGATGAAGACCGGTACCAAAGGCCATGCCCGGATCTAGCTCAATCACGATGTCGCTGGGCTCACCAGCGTAAGCTTCCCAACTCGGTTTGAGCACGACGTGCCTGCCGACGCGTAGGGGCTTGTAGAACTTCTTCCATGCGTTGGCCCAATCGTCCTGCCGAATGGTGCGAATTTCAGGTTCGGCAATCGGGTAGAGCAGGCTCAGACGCCATAATCCCTCTTCGATTTGTTGACGGATGGTCTCTCCGCGGCGTCCGGGCTTGATGTAGGTCTTGACCGTGAACTGCTGGGCTGCTTCCAGGGGAATCGCTAGCTCTTCGGAGAGGTCAAAGCCGGTGCCCTCAATTACGGCGCCACCGCCGCTGGCTTCCCCAGCCTCACTGTCTTCATCATAGCCGCCGCCGTTGTAGCGGTTGAAGAGTTCGCTCACTGCTTCGGCGGCTTCGGCATCTACGACGACGGAAATCTCAATCAACGCGTCATCTGCTTGCATCGGAGTTGTCAATGCCTCAAAAAACGAAATGCCCGCAGATCGGTGCAGATCGATAGGGGGAACCCCTCTGCCGTCTGCGTAGATCTGCGGGCATCTGGATCAAATCGGGTTAATCGTTGCCGCCAAAGATCCGGTTGAAAAAGCCCTTCTGTGGTTCGACCGGTGAGTCGCCCAGCGTCTCGGCCAGCTTGCGCAACAGCTCTTTTTGCTCGATGTCCAGGTTGACGGGTGTGACCACACGCGTGGAGATGAGCATGTCTCCACGTCCGCTACGCTGAAGACGAGGAATGCCCTGACCCTTCAGCACGAAGGTCTTGCCGGTCTGGGTGCCGGCAGGGATATCCAAAGGTTCGGCTTCACCGTCAAGCGTAGGAATGTCCACCGTAGCGCCCAGGGCAGCTTGGGCAATGTTGATCGGCATTTCCACGTGAATGTCAAAGCCGTCGCGTATGAAGATCTGGTGAGGCTCGACCGAAACCACGACGTAGAGATTACCGGCTGGACCGCCCAGTTGGCCCGCTTCACCTTCGCCGGCCAGTCGTATACGGGTGCCTTCGTCCACGCCGGCCGGTACGCGCACGTTGAGCTTGCGCGTCACGCGGATGCGCTTGCGACCATTGCACTTCTTACAGGCCGAGGCGATTACCTCGCCGCTCCCACTGCAGGTGGGGCAGGGCGATGATGTGATCACGGCGCCGAAGAGGGGACTCTGTTGGCGACGTTGAACTTCGCCGCTGCCGTTACAGGTGGCGCAGGTGACCGGTTGGGTCGGCGGCTCAGCGCCTGAACCGTCGCAGCGGTCGCAGGCCTCCATACGCGGTACTTCCATCTCACGTTCCGTGCCGAAAGCTGCCTCTTCAAACGTAAGCGTTACGTCAGCGCGCAGGTCGGCGCCCCGCCGTGGTTGTTTGCGCCGGCTACGCGAGGTATTGGCGCCAAAGCCGGCGAAGAGATCCTCAAATATGCTGCCCAGATCGCTGAAACCGCCGGAAAAGTCGCCATAGCCACCACCCGCACCGCTGACGCCGGCATGGCCAAAGCGATCGTAGGCTGCACGCTTCTGGTCGTCATTTAGCACCTGATACGCTTCGTTGATTTCCTTGAAGCGTGCTTCGGCTTCGGGTGTCTTGTTGACGTCGGGGTGGTATTCTTGCGCTAATTGGCGAAACGCTCGTTTGAGCGCTGTCTTATCCACATTGCGGGGTACGCCCAACACTTCATAATAATCTCGCTGCGTCATCTGATTTTAACTATTCCCAACTAATGATCCATGCGCAGAGGCCGGCCAGGGCAATCGTCGCCCCTGTAAGCGCGAGCCACTGTGTCGGCTCAAAGCCCACATGGCGTGCGCTCACAAAGAGGATAACCAGCATCCCGACGGCCAATACGGCCCAATTCGATAACACCTGGTGTTCGGACCAAAAACGTTTCACGGTTCTGAAAACCCTACATGTCTAGAGCTGTGCTGCCACACGGCGGGCATCGAGCTTCTCTTGGACGTTCTTCCAAAGCGCATCCAGCTGCGCATGAAGCGCCTCTAGCTGACCGTCATTAACAATTACCTGATCGGCTTGCGCAGATTTTTCTGCCTGGGGCGGCTGGGCCGCCATGCGCATGCGCGCGTCCTGTTCAGTGCTGCCCCGTCGGTTGATCAGGCGCTCGAACTGTGCTTCCGGGCTGGCGGTAATGACCCAAATCTCGTCGGAGAGACTCTTCATGCGGCCCGACTCAAGCAGTTTGATGGCTTCCAATATCACAACTTCCGCTTCAGCTTCCGCAATGTCCCAGCGCGTTAGTTCAAATGTGGCCGGATGCACAATTGCTTCCAGACGCTGTAGCGCAACTGGATCACGAAAAACGATTGCGCCCAAGCGTTCGCGATCGATTTCGCCGGACGGCGCCAAGATGTCCGGACCGAAGGCAGCGATCACCTTTTCGTAGGCCGGACCATCCGGAGCCATTGCGCGATGGGCCATCTTATCGGCGTCGATGATGTGGGCGCCCTTGCCTGCCAGATAAGCCAATACTGTGCTCTTGCCGGTAGCAATATTCCCGGTCAGTCCAATGATATACAGCGGCGCGTCCCGTTCTATCATGTCTGCGCCTCCAGTCTGTTCAAAAACTCGTGGTCATTCGCCAGATCAGCATTCGGATCAAAGCGATATGCAATTGAATCACAATTCCCGTAATTATAGCATAGGCGACGCGCGTTTTGGAAAAAGATCGGCTGATTTTCCTGCTCTAGTCCTTGTCGCATGGCGTATCTGTAACGATTCGTCCGGTATCTGTGAATTGATTTGGACTTATTGGGCAAGAATGGTTTAATAGTCAACCGATGTGCATTAAGTTGAGGTGCACATGGTCACCCCGATCATATAGCCTCAACTCCAACCGGGTTAGCGGCCGGTACGCCACTCCGGACCCGCTAAGCCAGTATCGTTCAGCAAGTCTCTTTCAGTATGTGCTTCAACCACAGTTGAAAACCGTTACACTATCCCTTAATCGAGGAGAGCGTCCTATGAAACGTAGTAACCTACTGTTGATCTTAACGGTCGTTTTGACGTTGGTCTTGTCGGCCTGTGCTGCACCCGCTGCCGCGCCCGCTGCCGATTCTGGCAGTGACGCCTCCGGCGAAGCGGGCGGCGACGCCACGTGCGATGATGAACTGGGCTGCGTCGAAGTCCTGCCCGGTGACCCCATTAAGCTCGGTGGCATGCTAACCATTTCCGGCGCGACTGCCTTTTTGGGCGAAGACTCGCGCGGCGGCATGGAAATCGCCGTGGCCGATCGCGGGCAGGTCTTGGGGCGCGATATCGACATCCAGATCGAAGACGCCCTCTGCTCTGCCGAGGGCGGTCAGACCTCCGCTCAGAAGCTGGCGTCCGACCCCACTGTCGTGGGCATTGTGGGCACCAACTGCTCCAGCGCTGCTGCCGCAGCCTTGCCCATCATCAGCTCGGCCGGTCTTTCCATTATCTCTCCCTCTAACACGGGTCCGACTCTGACGAGCGCCGATACGGACGCTGGCGGCATCTGGCAGCCCGGCTACTATCGCACGGCCCACAACGATCTCTTCCAGGGTCGCGTTGCTGCGGAGTTCCTCTACAATGAGCGGGGTATCACCAGTCTGGCCACCATCCATGACGGCAGTCCCTATGCTGAAAGCTTGGCGGCTGTGGCTGCCGAAGTTTTCGCCGAATTGGGTGGCGAAGTGACCTTTGAGGGCGCCGTCAACGTAGGCGATACCGACATGCGCCCGATTCTGACCGAGATTGCTTCCAACCCGCCGGGCGCCCTGTACTTCCCCGTCTTTGAGCCGGAAAGCAACTTCATCGGCGCCCAAGCCGCTGAGATCGCCGGTCTGGAAGATGTGGTCCTGATGAGCGCCGATGGTTCGCTGGTCGATTCCTTCCCGGAGAATACCGGCGAGGCTGCTGTAGGCATGTTCCTCTCCGGTCCCTACCTCGATCCGAATGATACGGCCTATTCTGAATTCCTGGCCAAGTGGGAGGAGACCTTTGGCGGCGTTCCGCCCAGTGGTTTCCATGCCCATGCCTATGATGCAACCAACATGATACTGGACGCAGTGGAAGCGATCGGTCAGGAATCCGCTGACGGTACGCTCCTCATCGGCCGCCAGGCGCTACGCGATCAGCTCGGCGCTGTCGCCGACTATCAAGGTCTGACCGGTACGCTGACCTGTGGCGAGACGGGCGACTGCGCCACCGGCGAAGCGTTGGGCATCTATGAAGTGACGCAAGCCGAAGTCGATGGCAACTGGCCCCCTGCGATCATCTACACCCCGTAAGCCGGATGTAGCGTCTTCCTCTCACATCATATGAAGACGGCATAGAGCGCTTGTTGCAAACCCGAGCCAGGGAGGGACCGCCTCCCTGGCTTACTTTCATGACGGACAGGACTTATCTATGGCAACATCGGCCAAACCTGCGCGCACGGGTTTCTTGAGTAAGGATTACTTCCAACGACTCACTTGGGTCGATTGGGTGCTCAATGCCTTGCGCGTCATCATTATTGTATTGGTTGTCGTTGGCGCAACCAGAACGCTCATGTCGGGCAAATATACGATTGAACAATGGGTTAGCCTGGTAATGTCTGGCTTGGCGCAGGGCAGCATTTATGCGCTGATTGCTTTGGGCTACACGTTGGTGTACGGTATTCTGTTGATGATTAACTTTGCCCATGGCGAAGTCTATATGGCTGGTGCATTTACGGCCTACTTTGTCGCCGACTGGACGGCGCGCAATGGCATGCTGGATACGGTGCCGATTCTGGCCATTCTGTTGTGGATGATCGTTGCGGCTCTGGTCTCCATGGGGGTGGCCGTTCTGCTGGAACGGGTCGCTTATCGTCCGTTACGCGGGGCCCCCCGGCTGGTGCCACTGATTACCGCAATTGGCGCATCCTTCTTTCTGCAATACACATTCCGCGGCTTTTATGGCTCGGGATTCAAATCTTATCCCACCGTCGCCATGATTCAGGGCAACGTACAGCTTGGCCGCTTTAGCATTCCCATCCCTCAGATTGTTGTCTTTACCTCTGCACTTGTTCTTATGTTTGGACTTTATTGGCTGGTTGAACACTCCAAGATGGGTAAGGCCATGCGCGCTGTCTCGGAAGATAAAGAGGTTGCGCGACTGATGGGAATCGACATCGACAAGGTAATCGTCTTCACGTTTGTGCTTGGCGGCGCCTTGGCCGGTGCAGCCGGCGTAATCAACGGCCTCTATCGACCCCAGGGCGTGAACTTCTTTATGGGATTTTTCCCCGGCATTAAGGCGTTCACAGCCGCGGTTCTTGGCGGTATCGGCAGCGTGCCAGGCGCGATGCTCGGTGGCCTCTTTCTGGGGATCATCGAGTCCGTTGGCCCCAACTTGGTCCTGGACGGTCTCGGTATTCCGTCTGCGAATCAGTTGAAGGACGTTATCGCCTTTACAATGCTGGTTCTGGTGCTGATCTTCCGGCCACAGGGTATCCTGGGCGAGCGCTTGAAGGAGGAGAAAGCATGAACGGCGTTCCGCAGGTTTCTCCCCGCACGTTACTCAACATTGGCCTGCTCGCCGGTCTTACGACTGTCTATACCGGCCTGATTGGCATGATTCAGGTCTTCAGTGAGCGCAGCATTATCTACGGCATTCTCACGTTGGGGCAGCTGCTGATTTTCCTGCCGCCGCTGGTTGCCGGCTTCATGGCTGCTCGTCGCAGCCGGGTGTTGGGCGCAGGCCGCTCGGTTCTCAACGCCGCCCTCGTTGGCCTGATCAGCGCCCTGTTGCCTATCTTGCTCATCTTCATCGTCACTACTTTTGATATTCGCAACATGTTCGTCAATGCTTCGCCGGCCTTGGTAGAGCAATTGACCTTCGGTACAGGCGTCCCGCTTGGGTATGTCTACATGTTGGCCGTCAGCTTTGCCTGCGCGCTGCTGGGCGGCGGTCTCGTCTTGCTGCCTGATCATGTGCGCCGTGCCGTCATCATGGGCGCGTCCTGGGTGATCGGTGTGGGTTTGCTCAGCGAGTTGCTGATCCAGATCATGCGCAATCTTTTCGGCAACAGCGCTGGACGGAATATCTTCCAATCCGGTGCGCTACGGCCGATCCCGGCGCTGCTTATCTTTATCGCGGTGGCGCTCCTCTCCCTGCTATGGAGTCTGCGCAGTAGCAGCGCCAAGGCTCGCTACAACGGTCTGGGCGAGTCTCAAAAACGGGCCTTTGAGCGCACTGGCTATGGCCTGCTGGGCGTTTTCCTGCTCATGCTGCCCTGGATTGTGGGCACCTTCCTCAGCGAGGTACTCTCCAACGTCGGGCTCTACGTGCTGATGGCCCTGGGGTTGAATATCGCGGTCGGTCTGGCCGGTCTGCTCGACCTGGGCTATGTCACCAATTTTGCCGTGGGCGCCTACGTCATGGGCCTGCTGACTTCGACGGGACCATTAGGGCGCGGAGAACTCAGCTTCTGGCTCATTCTGCCGGTTAGCATTATCTCGGCCATGATCACGGGTTTTCTGCTGGCACTGCCCGTCCTGCGCATGCGCGGCGACTACCTGGCGATTGCTACGCTGGGCTTTGGGGAGATTATCCGTCTCTTGGCCCTTTCCGACTGGCTTGCGCCTTATATCGGCGGCGCGCAGGGGATTCTCTTTATTCCCAAGCCGCAGATTGGCGGCTTTGTGGTCGACACGCCGCAGAAGTTCTACTATCTGATTTTGGCCGCCTGCATGATCATGCTCTTCATCTCTGTCCGCTTAAACAATTCTCGCACCGGCCGCCAATGGATGGCCATGCGCGAAGATGAGGACGCCGCAGGCGCGATGGGCATCGATACGACGTTGGCCAAACTGCTTGCCTTTACGCTCAGCGCGGCCAGCGGTGGCTTGGCCGGCGCGATTTTTGCCAGCAAGCTGGGCGCAATCTTCCCCCACAGCTTTAGCTTGCTTATTTCGATCAACGTGCTTTCCATTATCATCGTGGGCGGCATGGGCAGTATCCCGGGTATCGTTGTAGGCGCGCTCGCCCTGATCGGCCTGCCGGAACTCTTGCGCGAGTTCTCGGAGTACCGCCTGCTGATTTATGGTGCACTTTTGATCGTGATGATGTTGGTGCGTCCCCAGGGTCTATGGCCCTCGGCCGTTCACCAGCGCGAGCTTGCTGAAGATATGCCCGATCCCGCGGCAGCCGCAGATTAGGAGCGCGCGACGATGACAGACAACATTCTCGTAGCCGATGGCGTAACCAAGCGCTTTGGCGGCTTAACTGCCGTCAACAATGTGGATTTTACGATCCCGCGCTATGGCATCGTGAGCATCATCGGGCCGAATGGCGCAGGCAAGACGACCTTTTTTAACTGCATCACCGGGTTCTACCAGATTGATGAAGGCGATATTTTTTTTGACGGCCAGCGCCTGAACGGGCGTACCACCGACAAGATTACGCGCCTGGGGATCGCCCGTACGTTTCAGAATATTCGCCTGTTTAGCAACATGACGGCAATTGAGAACATCATGGTCGGACAAGAGTCGCATCTTTCGTCCACCTGGCTGGGCGTTGTCTTTGGCACCCCCAAGACGCGGGCCGAACAGAAAGAATCAGAAGAAGAGGCCAATCGTTTGCTCAACTTCGTCGGCCTGCGCGGCAAGGGGGATTTGCTGGCGAAGAATCTGCCTTACGGTGACCAGCGCCGACTGGAAATCGGGCGGGCGCTGGCTAGCCGGCCAAAGCTCCTGCTGCTCGACGAGCCGACCGCGGGCATGAATCCGCGCGAGACTGCCGAGACGACGGACTTCATTCGCAAGTTGCGCGATGAGTTTGAGATTACCGTTCTGCTCATTGAGCATGACATGCGTGTGGTTATGGGCATTTCTGAAGACATCACCGTGCTCGACTATGGCGAAAAGATCGCGGAAGGGCCGCCTGAAGCGATTCAATCCAACGAACGGGTCATTGAGGCGTACCTGGGCAAGGGTGCTGCCGCGAGCGCCACAGTTGACGTCGCCGAGTAAACGGGCCCCCGGTCACGATACGCAGCGCCCAATGCCCGATCGGTAAGACCAAAGGCGTAGGGCCGATGCGCTCCGGGCTCGTGGAGATGTGTGCCGGCATCATCATGATCAAAGACGAAACCGAGAGACCATGTCACTACTGGAAGTCAATAACATTCAAGCCTACTATGGCAAGATTCAGGCGCTGAAGGGCATCTCGCTCATCGTAGACAAGGGAGAGATCGTTTCATTGATTGGCGGCAACGGCGCCGGCAAGACGACAACGCTCCGGTCGATCTGCGGACTGCTCCAGCCCATATCAGGCAATGTGAGCTTTGATGGCGAAAACGTTGCCGACTATCGTGCGCACGAGCTGGTGACCAAGGGCATCGCGATGGTGCCCGAGGGACGCGGCATCTTTTCCAAGTTGACAGTGCAGGAAAATCTGGAAATGGGCGCATTTGCCCGCGACGATAAGGAGGGCATCAAGGCCGACCTTGAGCGGGGCTACCAGATCTTTCCCCGGCTGGCCGAGCGACGCAAGCAACTCGCCGGCACGATGAGTGGCGGCGAACAACAGATGCTGGCCATGGCTCGCGCGCTCATGTCACACCCGACCCTGCTTCTGCTTGACGAGCCCTCGATGGGGCTAGCGCCTGTACTGGTCGAGCTGATCTTCGAGACGGTCGAGGATATCAACAAGCAGGGCATGACCGTCCTGCTTGTTGAGCAAAATGCACACATGGCGTTACAAATTGCCAATCGGGGCTACGTGTTGCAGACGGGTGAAATCATCCTCAGCGACAGCGCTGCCAATCTACGCAAAGATCCCACGGTGCAGAAAGCGTATCTCGGGATCGACTGAGAACTGCCGCCACGCGTCCGTTTCTCGACGGGTCAGGCGCATCGATGAGATCGCGCTGGCCGAGATCCACGATTCTTGAAAAGTTGAGCCAGGGAGGGTTCCCTCCCTGGCTTTTTTGTGACGTATTTGTGTACGCTGGATCGCGTGTAGATCCGGTTGTTTGAGCGCGGTGCGCGGTCACTCGCCCTCCTCGCTCAACTTGTAGCCGGCCCCGCGCACTGTAACAATCCAACGCGGGTTGGCGGGATCGTCTTCAATCCTTGCGCGTAGGTGACGAATATGGACATCGATCGTGCGGCTGCTGCCCAGTTCACTGTTGTATCCCCACACAGCCTGGATCAAGGAATTGCGACTGACAGGATGGCCTGGTTGTGCCGCCAGCTCTGCGAGTATGCGTAGTTGAGTCGGCGTCAGCAGAATTGTGCGCTCACACTTGCGCAACGTGAAGCGGCTCATGTCCAGAGTGAAATCACCAAAGCGCAGCAGCTTATCCTCCGCCGGCGCAGCCAGCTCTCCATAGGCACGGCGCAGCAGGGCGCGGATGCGTGAGATCAGTTCCCGCAGGCCAAAGGGCTTGACGACGTAGTCATCCGCCCCGAGCTCAAGGCCAAGCACCTTGTCGACTTCCTCATCGCGCGCCGTCAGCATGAGGACCGGCTGACGATGCCCATCGGCGCGCAAGCTGCGCAAGATGTCGAACCCACTCATGCCCGGCAAGCGCACATCAAGCAAGATGAGATCTGGCGCTCCCATTGCTAGGTAGGCCAGTGCTTCTTCGCCATTGGCCGCCCAGCGCACGTCAAAGCCGGCATCGCGCAGGCCATATTCCAGGCCGCGAGCGACGGCCCGCTCATCTTCAACTATTAGGATGCGTTGGGGTGACAAGGCAGACTAGACTCCCTACTGCGTGCTAAGACAAACTCATTCCTCAGCGCCAAGGACAAGGAGCGCCGTGCGCTGCGCGTGGGAGAGGCCGATGGCGCCGGCAAGCTTCATGCCGTCGTACGGGCCGGAATGCTTGAATGTGTGTATGCACTCGCCAGTCTCAAGATCCCAGCGCTTGATCGTGCCGTCGCTGTTACCGCTGAATAGGGTCCGACCGTCTGCGGCGAAGAGGACGGACGTGACCCATCCGCGGTGACCGTCGAGCACGCGTAGCAACGCGCCGCTCGCCAGATCCCATAGGCGCACCGTGCGGTCATGGCTGCCGCTGGCCAATTGCTTGCCGTCTGGGCTGACCGCAACGGCACGCACCCAGCCGTCGTGGCCGGTAAGGACATTGCGGCACGCGCCGCTGGCCACGTCCCATAGGCGGACTGTTTGATCTTCGCTACCACTAATAAGTGTTGCGCCGTCGGGTGTGAATGCGACGGCGTCAACGCGACTTGTATGTCCAGTCAATACCTGTTGGAGACCGCCCGTATCTACCTGCCAGAGGCGAATCGTCTGATCTTCGGATGCGCTGGCAAGCAGCGTGCTCGCCGGATGGAACGCCACATCCCGGACCCACCCGCCATGGCCCGTGAGCCAGTGTAGCCGTTTGCCGCTGTCCGCTTCCCACAAGCCAACCGCATGATCGCCTGAGCCCGATGCCAGCAGCTGTCCATCCGGGCTAAAGGCGACCGCGCGCACCCAGCGCTCGTGGCCTTCCAGCATATGACTTGTCGTCGCCGCAGTTACATCCCAGAGCCGAAAATCGGTATCACCACTTGCGGAGGCGATCGATTGACCATCGGGACTGAACGCTGCGGCCCAGACCCAGTTGCTGTGGCCGCGCAAGCTTTTGAGCTCCTGGCCTGAGTCCACATCCCATAGGCGAATCAGATGATCGCCATTCCCGCTCAGGAGGGTGCGCCCGTCTGGACTCAAGTCAATGCAGTAGACCCAATTCGTGTATCCCTGGGTGCTGTTGCGCTGTTCACCGGTTGCCGTATTCCACGTCCGGACGGTCTGATCTTCGCCACCACTGAGCAACATTTCGCCATCCTGTGTAAAGGCCAGCGATAACACCCAATTGGAATGGCCCAGGAGGACAAGGTAACTCTCGGCTGTCTCGACATCCCAGAGACGAATGGTGCGGTCATCGCCGCCCGTGGCCAGTGAACGCCCATCCGGACTGAATATCACGGAGCGTACGGCGCTTGCATGATTCATCAGGCGCGCGATGATCTCGCCGGTTGCCAGATCCCAGAGCAGGACCGTGGAATCCTCACCGCCACTGGCCAGCGTTTTGCCGTCGGGGCTGAGCGCAACGCAGTCGACGCCGCTGCTATGCCCGGCAAGCGTGGTGCGCAGCGCACCCGTCTCGACATCCCAAACGTAGATGCGGTTGTCGGCGCTGGCGCAAACCAGGAGACTCCCGTCGGCGCTGAAGGTCAAGTCACGTATCCAACTTGTCGGTCCCCGTAGGGTACGAAGAATCGTTCCTTCTTGCGGATGCCACAGGGTAACAATCTGATCACCGCCCGCGGTCGCCAACAACTGGCCGTCAGGATGGAAAGCAATCGTCTGTAGGGCGGCATCGTGGCCGCGCAGGATATGGAGAGGCGCAAGTGTTTCCAGATCCCAGATGCGGGTCGTCTTGTCGGCGCTGGCGCTGGCGAGCGACTTGCCGTCTGGGCTGAATGCGATGGACCAGACTGAATCGTGATGACCCGTGATGATCGAAAGCGGTTGTCCATCGGCCATGCGCCAGAGGCGTACTTCACCGTCTGCGGTGCCGGCGGCAAAGAGTTGACCGTCTGGGCTGATGGCAACACTGTAGACCGCGCCAAAGGTGTCATTGAAGACAGAATGTGCGAGATCAGCCTCCCGGAAATCGGCGTCAGGTAGTTTGACCCCGCGCAGGTAGGCGTGCCAGATCGCGATCTTCGATGCGTCGAGCCCAGTGATTGAGGCCGACTCATGCAGTAGCAGGTTGAGCAGGTTCCCACCGGCATAGCTGGGAGTGCGTTGAGCCGTCATTCTCAGCGTCGAAAGCATGTTCCGCAAATTTTCCACGAGCGCGGCCGGCCCAAGGCGCGCGGCCGTCAACTCTGCTACGGGCCGAAGCAACAGCCTCACCTGGCTCTGGCGTACATCGTCATCAGCGTGCGCGTTGATAAGACCATGGCTGTGCAGCCGGACGAGTTCGCCGCGTTCGATCTCCGCGCAAATTTGATCGATCAGGAGGCTGGTGAGATAGTCCGCGACCACATTTTGCAGGTGAAAGCCGTGGGCACGACGCTCGATCAACGAACGTCGTTGGAGGGCACCGATGGCTTCGAGGAGCGCCCGTTGCGAGGGCGCTTTCAGCAAACGGCTCCGCAATTCCTGTGCCGCGAGCGGCGTGCGCGCCACCGTCAGCCAGAGCAGAATGTCTTCCTCCAGCGGCGAAAGACGGTCAAACTGCTGATCGAGAACCGTACGCACATCATCAAAGACAAGCGACTCTTCAGTCAGGAAAAGCTCGATATCACCGTCAAAGATCTCCTTCACAGTGTCCGCGACCAACTTCAGGGCCAGCGGGTTGCCCGAATAGCGTTGCCGGAGTGCTGCTTCGTCGTCCGGTGTGGCGTGGATGCCCCGCTGTTGCAAGATCTGGCTCGTTGCAGCTACGTCCAGGCCGTCCAGACGCAGGGAGTGTACGGTTGCCTGATCCATCTCCAGCCGGTGAAACTCATTTGGACGTTCGCGGCTGGTAAAGAGCAAGCGACTCTTGTGGGGACGTTGGATCATCTGGCGAATTAGTTGGCCATATGATTCATACCCGGCGCGGAAACGACCAGCATTGGCCTCATCAAGGATCGTCTCCATGTTATCCAACACCAGTAGAACGCGATTGGCTTGGAGATAGCTAAAGAGATGGGCCAATTGCTCATCGACGCTGGCAGGCGGGTGGGCGTACCCTTGCGTACGTTGCACGTGCTGGAGGAGCGGCCGGAGCAATTCCTCCAGCGTTGGCGCGTTGATGAGGGAGCGCCAAATGACCGCATCGAAATGATCGGTGAGCCGACGGGCCGTGTTGGCGGCCAAGGTCGTCTTTCCCATGCCGCCAAGGCCCAGAATGGCGACAGCACGATGGTCTGCCTCTGTGAGCCATTCACTCAGCTGCACGATCTCCTCTTCGCGGCCATAGACTGCTGCCACCTGCGGCGCGTCCCCCCATTTGATCGCGCCGATGCGCTCCGCAGTGGCGCTTGCTCCGCCTGCAGGCTTGACCGGGGCAGAGGCAGCATATGTGCCTTGGGAGATCTCGAGCGCCAGTCGTGCCGTAACGGAATCCGGCTCTACGCCCAACTCTTGCTGCAAGCGCTCGCGCAGTGCTGTATGGTGTGACAGCGCCAGATCTGGCAGGTCCTGGCGGGCCAGCAGCCGCATCATGCTGCGATGGGTCTCCTCATGCAGGGGGTCGAGGACCAAGTATTGCTCGGCGAAGCGCTGCGCGTCCATACTCCCCGCGGGCCTCATGCGCTGCGATTAGCTCGGCAAGCGCATGCCGAACGCGATGGGCAAAGAACTCGCGTCGCAATGACATCCATTCCTCGAATGGTTCGGCATCCGGAATGTCGAGTCCCGCCAAGAACTGTTCTCGATAGAGCGCAACGGCATCTTCCAGCACGGTCAGGCATTCTGGGCATTCGTCGAGGGCAGCATGCTCGTGATTGGCCACTGCGTCCAGGCCATGCTGAAATTCAACTGCGTCGATCTGCGTCGTCGCACCATGCAGTTCAACTGCCTGGCGCGTAGCGGTGAGCAACTCGACTGTCCCCTCAACGCCGTTTGCCAGCGTCTTGCGCAGGCGGTGAAGCGTATTGCGCAGGTTGTCTCGCGCGTTTTGATCGCTTGTATCGGGCCAGAGGAGGGTTGCCAGCACGCTGCGATTGATTGGTTGATCAGGATTCAATGCCAAATAGGCCAAGAGCGCCCTGGCTTTGGCCGTTGAGAATCTCTGAATTGGAACTCCGTCTGCATCGACCGAAAAGGTCCCAAAGAGGCGAATGGTGACGATCGGCGATGACCGAGTATTGAAGTCAGACGAATCCATGGATATCAGATGCGGTTCACGGTGAATTAATCAGCGAATCAAGTGATCCGAATTATACCGCGCCTGGGAAGGCGATCAAAGCACTTGGCTAGCGGCGCGCTATACAACCATCAACGCCCTTCCAGGAGTTCATGAAGACGCGCCCGGCGCGCCGCCTGGCGTTCTCTTGCCTCGTAGACGCTGGGTGCAGCCGCACGTACGTCGCAATCCTCCACGCTCAACGGACACCTTTCGCACGTCTCATTGATGATGGTGAAGGGCACTGCGTCATCATTGAGAAAGTGAATCGTCTCGCGCGCCTGCTCGTCGACCTGAAAGCCAATGATGGCGCTGCTCAGCGTCTCCGGTGCAAGCGCCAGGGGGCGGGCAAAGCCAAAGCAAAGGAAGCGGTCGCGTGGCTGGAGGAACTCGGAAAGCTGGACGCCCACATGGGGCATGCCGGCGCCGGCAGCCGGCCGCTCGGCCGCGGCTTCTACTTCCTGAAGGAGACGCATCACCAGCCAACGGCGGCAGTAATGCTCATGCAGGGCCAAGCCGCTGGGCATGAGCAGACGATTCATATTCAGTTGCTTGACCATCCGATATCGGTTGTCGCTGCCCTGTACGCGCAGAAAGTGCAGCTTGAGGCGGAAAAAATAGGGGGCCAGTTCACTAAAGCGATAGAGCAACATCTCCGGCGTTACGTCATAGCGCGTCAGCATGGCCAGCAAGCGGTCCGGATCCCAGGTTGACGCCTCAAAAAAGCGACGCATCTGGGTGAGGAAATCCGCTTGGGGCATGATCAACGCGCCGGCGAAATACGAGGCGCGGAAGTCGTTGAGCACCTGCTGGAATGATTGGGCGCGGTCGGGCGCTGACGTCTGCGCACGTTCGTCCAACCCAAGCACCTGGTACCCGATCTCCCGGGCCAGAATGAAGGCGACCTGGTTCGACTGCAGAGCCGGGTTGATGAGCAACTCCGGCGGCGCCTGATCGATGAAGACCGAGCGATAACGGCTCAACTCGGGGGCAGAGGCCAGCGCCGCCGAATCGAGCCGGTAATCAAAGCCGGTCGTGAGCAGCGGTTCCAGGCGTGCCTGGGTGACCGGGCTGCCGTTCCAGAGTGCGTGTTTGGCGGCAAAGGCTGCCGCTGCCTCCTCCAGCTCTGAAAAGTAGTTGTCATGCAGTTCTTGATAGGAGCGCAATGCCGCCAGCAGCAGGTGCTCCTCGCGCAAATCATGCTGGCGGCCGATTTCGAAGATGGCGCTGAGGAGCGCGCTGGCTTTGGTCGGGGCCTTGGTCAGCAGGGTGACCAGGTCGCTAACGTCCAGCCCAAATTCGGCAAAGGGGAATTCGCGCAGGATGGTAGAAGAGAGGGCATCTTCTAGCTGGTGGAGCGGTGGAGCCAAGGAGATCGAAACCAAATCATTGTAGGGCAGGTTCAGCACCTCAGCCATCCGCATGATTTTGTCAACCCGCGGATATTTTCGCCCTTTCTCTACCTCGGTGGCGTAGGAGGGAGAGATTTCACAGCGGTGGGCGAACTCGGAGAGGGTCAGGCCCGCTTCCATGCGTGCTTGACGCACCTTGACTCCAAAAATGATATTGACTAATTGTGAATCCAAGAATCTGTCCTTGTCGTGCGGCGGGATTGACTCAAAACGTGCACACAACCGCTTTGGAATTTTGACAGCGTATTCTATCATGGATAGAATCTTTTCACCAGTAGCGAAAGTTCGCTAAAAGATTGATATTCGCTGCTGGGTGGGTTCCTGACGCAGTCCGATGATCCACGGCATCTCTGCCCAGATGAGGAAGGCGAGTTGACGCGCTTGGCGTCCGGTTACTGCCCGCTTGACGGCCGGGTGACCGCTGCACGACCGCTCGCCCACTGTTCGATCCGCTCTATCCGCCACCCTGTTGTTCTTTACTGTTCATATATTCATCAGACGGAGGAGAACTACCATGTATGACAAGGATCTCGCAGCCGACATGACCAACGAATGGAAGACGTCCGAGCGCTGGGCCGGAATCCAACGCGACTACGCAGCCGAACAGGTGCTACGCCTGCGCGGCAGCTTCCAGATCGAGTACACCGTGGCTCGCATGGGCGCAGAGCGACTCTGGCATCTCTTGCACGCCGACCCCTTTGTGCGTGCGCTGGGGGCGGTGACGGGTAATCAGGCTGTGCAGATGGTACAGGCTGGACTTAAGGCGATCTATCTCAGTGGCTGGCAGGTCGCGGGCGACAACAATACCGCCAACCAGACCTATCCGGATCAGAGTCTCTATCCGGCCGACGCGGCCCCCAATTTGGCCAAGCGCATCAACAACGCCCTGATCCGTGCCGACCAAATTGCCCACATGAACGGTCAGCAGGACGTACACTGGATGGCGCCCATCGTCGCCGATGCGGAGTCAGGCTTCGGCGGCAATTTGAACGCCTTCGAGCTGATGCGGGCCATGATTGAGGCGGGCGCAGCCGGCGTCCATTTTGAGGATCAACTCTCCTCCGCCAAAAAGTGCGGCCACATGGGCGGCAAAGTGCTGGTGCCCACGCAAGAATTTGTGCAGAAGCTTCAGGCTGCGCGTCTGGCTGCCGACGTCATGGGCGTGCCCTCGCTGGTCATCGCCCGCACCGATGCTGACTCGGCCCAGCTGATCACCAGCGACGTCGATCCCTATGACGTGCCCTATATCGTCGGCCAGGACCGTTCGATGGAGGGCTTTTACTATATCAAGGGCGGTCTGGAAAACGCGATCAGCCGCGGCTTGGCCTATGCGCCGTACGCCGACCTGATTTGGTGCGAGACCTCCACGCCCGATGTAGGCGAGGCGCGCGAGTTCGCCCAGGCAATTCACGCACAGTATCCGGGCAAAATGTTGGCTTACAACTGCTCGCCGTCCTTCAACTGGCGACGCAACCTGGATGAGCAGACCATTGCTACCTTCCAGGAGCAGCTCTCTGAGATGGGCTACAAGTTCTTCTTTGTGACGCTGGCCGGGTTCCATTCTCTGAATGCCGGCATGTTCGAACTGGCCCGGGGCTATCGCGATCGCGGTATGGCGGCCTTCTCTGAGTTGCAGGAGAAGGAGTTTGGCATGGAGCCGGAAGGTTTCACCGCCGTGCGTCACCAGAGCTTTGTGGGGGCCGGCTACTTCGACGAAGTGCAGATGACCGTCACCGGCGGCGCTGCATCCACTACGGCCATGCACGGCTCGACGGAAGAGGCGCAGTTCCACGGCTAATGCCATGATTTGATTGAACTAGCGGGCCTCAGCTTGCCCACGTTGACTACAGACCGTACGCTGCCAGCGAGATCGGGAGCGTACGGTCTCTTTTTGCGCGCGATCGGCTTCGGGGCGGCTGCCACAGGCTGGCGCGGGCAATTGCGGTCTCTCATGTATAATGGGGACCGCCCCTCCGGACCGCCGGCGTGGAGGGATCAGTATCAACAGCATTGCAGGAGCAATTTCTGGTGAATCTTGAAAGTCTAGTCCTTCTGGGTGTGGGGATCACGATGCTTTTCTTCGGGCGTCGCTTCTTTTTTCTGGTCATCGGGCTGGCAGGTTTTCTACTTGGCTATCGGTTGACGGGTCTACTCTTCCAAGGGACGGAAGAGATTGTGCTGCTGCTTATGGGCGTCGTAACCGGCTTTATCTTCTCGTTCCTGTCGACGCGCTTCTTTCGATTCGTGGTTAGCCTCTCCGCCTTCATACTGATGGGCATCGTTGCCCAGGTGATAGCCGAGAGTTTGGGGATGGACGTCAGCGGCTGGAGCAGCGTGATTGTCTTTCTGGTCGGCGGCTTGGTCGGTCTCGGACTGGAGGCTTTTGTCTTCGATGTCGGCATTATCGTGATCACCGCGCTGGCGGGATCACTGCTTGCCGTGACTGGACTGGGACGAATGTTTCCAGAACTCCAGGCAAGCGCCTATCTGCAACTATTTGCTTTCATTCTGGCCGGACTCGGTATTTTCTTTCAATTGCGCACGCGACCATCTGGGTGATCGGCTGCTTGTCGCCCAAGGTGTTCGGATTCGCCATACGCAGCCTTGATGTGAAATCAAAGGAGAATGATTCGATGAATTCTGAAGAGCGTCAGACCGCCATCGCACGCGTATCCGCACTGCCGGCACAGGTAAGTGACCTGGTTGAAGGCTTGTCTGCCGAACAATTAACGACAGCCTACGACAAAGGCGAGTGGACCATCGCGCAGAATGTCCATCACCTGTGCGATTCGCATATGAACAGCTATGTGCGCTGCAAGCTCATGGCGACGGAAGAGCAGCCGTCGCTCAAGCCGTATGATCAAGATAAGTGGGCCGAACTGCCCGATGCCTCGACCGCTGATTTGGCTGCCTCGCTTGCGATGCTCAGCGGGCTCCATGCACGGTGGGTGCTCTTCTGGGAATCGCTGCCAGACGACGACTGGTCCCGCACGGGGCTGCACGCGTCGGGGCGAGTCGTCACCCTGGAAGACCAGTTGAGCCTCTACGCATGGCATGGCGAAGCGCATCTTGATCAGATGCAGCGCGTCCTCATCGCAGGCGGACTGACTCCCTGATCCCTTCGTCGACCGTTGCGAGCCGCACTGAGCCGATTGCTCTCCGTTAGGCCCTCTCTTTGTGCTCGGCTGCTGCTATGCTGGAACCTGATCAACGGTTACCCGCAGCCAGCCCGACGCAAACCGGAGGAGACGATGCCGACTACCCCGATTCCGAACAGCCAAGCACTGGCCGAGGAGAGCGATGCCATCTATGCCTTGATTCAACAGGTGCAGGAGGCTTGGAACGGCGCCGCAAACAATGACCTGGCCGCGCTCTTCCGCGAAGATGTGGACTACACGGCGTGGAACGGCATCCATTTTCATGGGCGCGAAGCCGTTCTGCGCAACCATCGTCGGATCTTTGGCAGCCGCTATCTGGGTGGACGACTCTTTGCGGATGTTCATAATATCCGCTTCTTGAGCGAGGTGGTGGCCGCCGTTCACGTCGCCGTCCGGCTCGAAACGGCAGAATGCGCGGAAATTGAGGAGGCCTGTGGCATGCGTCAGGTCGCTGAAGGCATGGCGCTCTTTCTCGTCACCAAGCGGGGCAATCACTGGCGCTGCGAAGTCTTCCACAACACCCTGGTCACCCATCCATAGCCAGGCATCAGGCTTTCGGCCGGTGCGGCAACGAGGTGCGCAGCAAGAAAAAGGCCACAGAGATTTGGCGGCGGTTCGATCCCTCTCTGTGGCCTTCCAGGATTCTGTTCGTCTTGGCTACGCCAACGTGGACTACAGGCTGTCCATCACACCACCCAAAATCTCAACAATCAGATCGATTTCCTCTTCATTGATCGTCAACGGCGGCGAGAAGGCAAGCGTAGCGCCCAGCGGCCGGACACGCAGCCCGCGCTGCATGGCCAACGAGCTAATCTTGCCCGCGAGCGCCAGGTCCGGTGCGCGCGAGGCGCGATCCGTGACAATTTCCAGGCCATTCAACAAGCCCCGCCCGCGAAGGTTGTCCACAAAGGGAAATTCTTTGAGCGCCTCCAGTCCGGCGCGCAGGCGCTCGCCCATCATGCGGGCATTGGCCGGCAGGTCCAACTCCTCGATCATCTCCACATTGCGCAGCCCAACGGCACAGGCCGCGGCATGCCCTGAATAGGTAAAGCCGTGATTCCAGGCCATCTCTTCCGGTGCATTGTCAATGACTGCACGGATTTCATCAGAGACCATGATGCCGCCCAAAGGGATGTAGCCGCTGGTCACGCCCTTGGCAAAGCAGAGAATGTCGGGCCGCAGCTGTTCGTGCTCGATGGCAAACATGTCGCCCGTGCGGCCAAAGCCGGTGATAACCTCGTCGATGATGAGCAACACCTCATAGCGATCGCAGATTTCGCGTACTTTGGCAAAATAGCCAGCCGGCGGCACGATCAAGCCGCCCGCGCCCTGGATCGGCTCGGCGATAAACGCGCCAACCGTTTCAGGGCCCTCCGCCAGGATCTGCTCCTCCAACGCGCGGGCCGCAGCGTCGCTGACCGTCTCTCCATCCAGCATGTCGCCGTCATAACGATACGGATTGGGCGCGGGAATGTGCGAGAAGCCCTCCAGGGGCAGGCCGAACATCTTCCAGTATTTGTCGAGGCCCGTGGCGCTGGTCGCGCCCAGGGTAATGCCATGATAGGCATTGAAGCGCGAGATGATCTTGGTCTTCTCGGGTCGTCCCAACTGGCGCCAGTAGTAGCGTACGGTCTTGAACGCAGTCTCGTTGGATTCAGAGCCGCCCGATGTGAAGTAGATCGAGTTGAGGGTGGGGTGGGCATAGCCGGCCAATTTGGCGGCCAGTTCGGCCGACGGGACATTCGTCATGCCTGCGAAGCCGGACGTATAGGCCAGTTTCTTCATCTGCTCATAGCCGACGCGCGCCAGCTCTTCGCTGCCGTAACCGACATTGACGTTCCAGAGGCCGGCCATGGCGTCCAACACCTTGCGGCCGTCATCGCTGTAGAGCCATACGCCTTCGGCGTGCTCGACGATCAGCGGGTCACTGTGGCGGGAGGGATGATGGAGCCCATGAATTTGGTGCGCGTCTTGCTCGACGAGCAAAGTGTGATCGGGAAGTGCGGACATTGTTGGTTTTGCCCCTTTTGGGATAGTGGGTTGACGTTACATCTGCTGTACGACTGCGGCGTCAATGGCGCCGGCCAGGCGCCCTGCGCCCTCAACAAGCGTTGCCGTTTCGTAATATGCAAAGCTAAGGCGGATGGCGTGACTCAGCCCGCCCTGGCTGGAAAAGCGGTTGCCCGGCTGGAAAGCGACGTGATGCGCCCGCGCCACTGCGAGCAGTTCATCTGTGTTGAGACTGGCCGCCGCGCCCTGCAGCCGCAGCCAGAAAAAGAAGCCGCCGGCGGGCAGCGTGAAGTCGACCAGTTCCCCCAATTCGGCCTCAAGCGCCTCGCCCAGGGTCGCGCTACGCTCGCCATAGGTCTGGATGAGTCCGGCCAGGAATTCATCTTGCCATCCGGCTTCGAGCGCCGTTCGCACCAGCGCCGAGGTAAATGGATTCAAGCCGCCACCGCTGTCGACCAAACCGGATTCGACAAATGGCCTCATCAGCGGCGCGGACGTCTGGATCCAACCCAGACGCAGACCCGGCGCGAGGATCTTGGAAAAGGAGCCAAGCGAGAGCACGCGCTCGCTTGGCGCATACGCGGCCATTGGCGCCGGCGGCGCGGCGCGATAACCAAGTGAGTGATAGACCTCGTCGGCAACGATCAGAAAACCGTGTTGGACGGCCAGGTCGACCAGTGTTTGGCGGCGGGCTGCGCTTAGCGTGATCCCGGTTGGGTTCTGAAAGGTCGGTACCGTGTAGAAGAAGGCCGGGCGATGCTCGCTCAGCGCCGCTTCGAGCGCTTCCAGGTCGACGCCCTCTTCATCCAGCGGCAAGCCGATGACGCGCAGCCCGTGATCGGCAAAGATGCGCAGCGCCAGAAAATAGGAAGGCTCCTCAGCAAAGACAACATCGCCCGGTCGGGTGAAGAACGTGCAGATGAGGCTGAGCGCAGTGGACGAGCCGGTGGTGACGAAGAGGTCGTTCATGTTGACAGCTTGCTGGTATTGGCTGCCAAGGAAGCCTGCCAGCGCTTGTCTGAAATATCCGTCTCCCTGTTCGTAGCCGTAATTCAAGAACGTGGTGTCCTGACCGTTCAGGCGCTGGGCGGCCGCGCGCCGCATGAGCTCGGCCGGGAGCAGGTCGAAGCCGGGCTGACCAAGACCGAAGTCGATCATATTGGGTTCGACGGCGATCTGTGACGTGCGTAGTGAATCCATGACGAGCGGCCCATCATTCTTTGAGTAGCAGCCAGCAGGAGAGACATGAATGAGACTGACTTAAAGATACAGAAGAGCCAGGCGAGATGCAAGTTGTGACGGGTTAGATTTGCGGCCGCAACGAAAATTTGGGAGTCGCTGCCAAAAGCCATACCAAATCTGGCTCTTGTCCAACTTGTGCTACAATCCTACGCGCATTCGCTGTCGTCATCATTTTATTGATTCAGGACGATCGTCGGCAAACGGTCTGAATTCGGTCGCAACAAAGCTTGTTCGCGACTCGTTACATCTCTACGTGACTGCCATATCGGGCAGAAATACGGATGATATCCATTTCGGGCGTGGGATTGGCGCGTGGTGCCATTTTTCCGATTGAGCCGGCACAACTCATTCCCGCCCGTCCTTTTGCAACGCATCAGGACACACAAACCAAACAAGGAGTCTAATATGCATCGATCATTTACTTTCGTCATGGCGGCACTGCTCATGGCCGCGCTGACGCTGACGGCGTGCATCCAGCCGATTGAATCCGGCGATCCCGCAGCGGGAAGCGGCGAGGAGGCCGAGAGCGAAGTGGTCACTATCTACGTGGGTCCCGAGCTGGCAGAGTGCGTGGGCGTAGGACCCATGGAGTGCATGCTGGTGAAGACCGATCCAAACGATGAATACGAGTACTTCTATCAGCAGATCGACGGCTTCGAGTTTGAGCCTGGCTACGAGTATGAGCTGCTGGTTCAGGTCGACCAGGTGGAAAATCCGCCGGCCGACGGCTCCTCGCTCATAATACACGTTGATTGAAGTGGTAAGCAAAAGACGCCAGTCGATAGCGCTGCCGATGCTGAGGCTGCCGCACAGTTGGAAGAAATCATCTGGGACGTGACGAGCTTTGTCAATGCCGACGGCGAAATGATCGAATCGATCCCGGGCGCAGAGCCGACTGTACGCATGGAAGACGGGCAAATCGGCGGCAGCGGCAGCTGCAACAATTACTTTGGCAGCTACACGCTCGACGGCGATCAGTTGACGATTGAGCAGGTCGGCGCCACGATGATGGCCTGCCCCGAGCCGCTCATGAACCAGGAAACGGCTTTCCTGGCTGCCTTGGAAAGCGTCGCGAGCTATACGCTGGATGGCGATACGCTCACTTTGCTTGACAGTGACGGGAATCCGGTGGTCGTTTTGGAAACGCAGGAACAGCTACCTCTGGTCGATACCAACTGGCTGGTAACCGGCTACAACAATGGCACAGGCGGCTTCACGTCCGTACTTGCGGATACCGAGTTGACCGCCCTCTTTGATGATGCCAATGTCAGCGGAAGCGCCGGCTGCAACAACTACTCGGCCGGCTATGAGACGAACGGTCACACGATTTCGATTGGTCTGGCGATTACGACCATGAAGATGTGTCCCGAAGAGGCCATGACGCAGGAGTCCGCCTACCTGGCTGCGCTGGCCATGGCTGCGACCTATGATATCCAGGCCGACACCCTGACGCTCTTTGCCGAAGACGGTGCGCGTGCCGCTGATTTCGTTGCCGTGCCGGCCGAAGAAGCCCAGGCAAGCAGTGACGAGGTGACTGACCTGGGCGATATGGCCCTGCCCAGCGAATTTGGCGAGAACGGCCAGATCCAGTTTGAGGACGGCGTCTTCATTGGCCCGCCGATTGCTCCCGGCTCGGCGACTCGTGTCACAGCCACTCTGACTGATTTTGTGACGGAAGGTGAACTAGACGGTGTAGCAACCACGGCCGCGATACTTGTGGTCAACAGCGGCGGCACCGGCAACTTCTACGACCTGGTTGCCCTGCAGGGCACTCTGGAAGACCCAAGCGTCCTCACCTCTGCGCCATTGGGCGACCGTGTTGAGATCAATTCGCTAACGATTGAAGATGATCTGATTGTGGTTGACATGATCAATCAGGGGCCGGACGACGCCATGTGCTGCCCGACCCAGAATGTCATCCGCACCTATGCTCTCCAGGATGGCGAGCTAGTTCAAACCAGCGAAGAGGTTGTCGGCGGTGAAGCAGTCGCTTCGGATGCGGCTCAGGCAGATGCCAGTGCCGCAGAAGGCGTCACGTGGCAGGCTGAGAGCTTTGTCAACGCCGAGGGCGAGACGGTTGATGCACTGGCCGACGCCGCGCCGACTCTGACCTTTGCCGACGGCCAGGTGAGCGGTTCCGACGGCTGCAACAGCTTCTCCGGCAGCGCCACGATCTCGGACGGTGCGGTAGAGTTTGGTCCGCTGGCCTCTACGGCCATGGCGTGTATCGGACCGGTCAGCGAGCAGGCTGACGCTTTTCAGGCTGCGCTCAGCCAGGCGGCAGGCTACCAGATAGCAGATGGTGGCAAGTTGGAATTGGTCGACGCTGACGGCAACGTTGTCGCGACTCTTGCCGTGCAGGAGATGCCGGCACTGGTCGGCACGACGTGGAGCGCCACGGGCGTCAACAACGGTCGCGGCGGCGTGCAGTCGCTGGTGGCCGGTACGGAAATCACGGCGCTCTTTGGTGAAGACGGCACGCTGTCGGGCAATGACGGCTGTAACGACTACAACGCCTCATACACTGTCGACGGCGATTCCATCGAGATCAGCATGGGTCCCTCGACGCTGATGGCCTGTCCTGAGGAAATTATGACGCAGGCGTCCGCCTACCAGGCTGCATTGGGCAATGCGACAACCTTTAGCGTCAGTGGCGACCGCCTGGAGCTTCGCGACGCCGACGGTGCGCTGCAGGTAAGCTTTGTGGCCCAGGAGATGCCGGCACTAACCGGTATGACGTGGAGCGCTCTGGGCGTCAACAACGGCCGGGGCGGTGTGCAGTCGCTCGTGGCTGAGACAGAGATTACGGCACTCTTTGCCGACGATGGCACGGTGGCAGGCAACGCCGGCTGCAATCAGTACAGCGCCCCCTACACCGTCGACGGCGACGCCATTGAGATTGGTGAAGCCATCACCACGCGTATGATGTGCCCCGAGCCTGTAATGGAACAGGAAGCGGCTTACCTGGCGGCGCTAGGCAACGCAACGACCTTTAGCCTTGGTGGTGACCGCCTGGAACTGCGTGATGCCGACGGCGCGCTTCAGGTAGATTACCTGGCGTCCGATGACGCGGCCATGGCGGGCGACGCAATGACTGCGGTCGAAGAGGGCGTTGCCATGGACGTAGCGGCAACCGAACTGCCGGCCGCTCCTGATGCGATTGCACTCGAGCCTGGCGTGCTGGCAACCTCCTATCATTGGCGTGTCGCGCCGGCTTCTGACGCAGACGCCTCGCCTGCATCCGGCCCGACGGGTCTGCCTGCCCATGTCGTGATTACCTTCGACAATCAGACGCCGGACCAGGCAGTGGGTGAGAACGGTCCCATGATTCACGTCATTCCGGTGGCCGAGTATGTGGCGCTGAGAGAAAGTGCAGACAGTGACGACGTGGCCGAGCAGGTAGCTGCTTTGGAAGCGCTGCTGGCCGAGCGACCTGCAGCGCCGGTGACGCCGCTGCGGTTGCTGCCCTATTCGCTCGTCGCAAATGATCCTGCCGTGCAGGCTGCTTTTTGGACGCAGCCGGCTTCTCGGGTTTGCGTTACGTCGCTCCGGCTGGCACACAAGGTGATGGCGTCCGCCAATTATGCCTTTCAGGGGCTGGGCAATGACGGTGAGTTCCTGATTACTTTGCGTTGGCCTATTATGGAATCCGGGGACGATTGGCGGCCCAACCTGGCGCAGATCGATGCCCTGATCGAATCGCTCAACCTGAATGCATCATCTGAGTAACGGGCGGTAGCGTCCGCCATAGCAGAACCACGAGCATCGAGGGGCAGACGTCGCAACCTTGCGACGTCTGCCCCTCTTCGATTACTTTTCGAGCTTCATGCTATACTATGGACCTGCCAGAAATTGACTGACCGGTTCTCGATGCGATCGGTTCATACAGAAACTCGTTTCTTCTGAAGACTTCATCTTGGGACGAGCTCTATCTGTTTTTTTGCGGGAGCGTTATATGAGCGGCAACCAAGAGGTTCCCGGACAGGTTGTGCCGAAGACAAATGTGACGCCGGCTCAACGCCTGGAGGAGCCGGGCGGATTGGATATGGAGCGCATTGAGCTGATCACGCGGGTGGCAATCGGTGCATTGAACGAAGGGGGAAACTATCTCTTTGACCACCTGCGTCGCTATCAGGCAGAGATCGATCAATTGGCCGCTTCCGATCCCAATGCCAATCTTGATGCAGCAACCCGAGAACAGCTTGTGCGCTACCTGGCCGTGGGCGCTGCCGTACGCGCCCAACGTGGCGCTTTGCAGACGGCTAACCGTGGCATCGGACTCTCAGCGGGCGCAATACGCAAGACGTTTTCGATTATGGACCGCCTAACCGATAATCCGCTGGGACGTCCCCTGCGCTGGCCCGCGGAGCGGCTTGCCCAGCGCTTGGCCAATGAGATCAATGAAAGTGTCGTCGTCGGCCATAAGGAAGTTATCGATGGCAGTGTGCTTGTGCACGAAGCGTCCCTCGACATGATGGACGAATTCATTGCATATATCTCTGAAAGCCCTGAGCTGGCGGACCTGGTCAGCGAGCAGATTGGAGAGCAGAGCATGGGCATGGCTTCAGCTTTGGCGGAGACCGGCCGCGACATTACGGGACACGCAGACTTGACGATCGAGGATAAGCTGCGCGGCTGGCTTGGCATGCGGAAGCGAAGTGAAATGCCCCGTTCACCTTTCGTTGGCAAACCTGATTCAATTCATACCACGATAACAGATAACATGGATACGCCGCTTACGCCTGGCGCCAGGCAGGAGTAGTCGATCATGAGCACGGGACCAATAAGTGGATCACCAACACCATCCCCGCAGCGAAACGCTTGGATGAGCAAAGAGTTAGCGGTGAAGACCGCTGACGCCCAGGCAGCAGGCAAGCCGTTTGGGGAATACGCCGGCTTTGTCACCCGCTTGGTCGCGTTCGTGATCGATATCGCCCTGATCGGCATAACGGTTACGATCGTCGGCAGCGCTGCGTCGTTGGTCGCAGACTTCTTGCGTCTCAGCGGCAGAGTGCTGACGCTTGTGCAAATCGTGTCACTGATTGCCAGCGCGTCCATTATTGTCGGCTACTTCATCTTACTCTGGATGCTGGCCGGCATGACCATTGGCAAGCGCATCATGGGCTTAATCATTGTGCGTGAGGACGGCGGCAAGCTTACACTTGGCAATGCGGTACGGCGCTACGTCGGTTACTATATTTCCGCAATCCTCTTGCTGGGATACTTTTGGGTTATCCTGGACGCAAGACGTCAGGGGTGGCACGATAAGTTGGCCGGTACGCTCGTTCTTTACGATTGGCCCGATTCTATCCTCGTGCAGAGAATAGAGTCAGGTGAGCCCGGCAAACCTGCGCAACGACGCCCCCGGCAAGCTCTGGCGAACCGTTCCGATCCCGGCGACCAGCAACATCTCCCCACCAAGTGATCCTCGCCAAGAGGGCGATCGCCCCTTGCGCGTGCAGAGAGGGCATATCAACACGTAATGTTCATCGCTCGCCAGTTGGCGCTGTCTATTTTGACAGTAGCTGGCTTAATCGGTAGCTTCCTGGCTTCAGCGTCCGTTGTGGCGGCGCCAGCGGTCCAGGAAAGCAGCCCCGTCTATGCGCTGTCGGGGACGCTTCAGGCTGCCCAAGGCCAGCCCTACGCTACATTTTTTGTGGATCGCCAAGGCTTCTTCTATGCTTTGGTTGGCGAGAGCGTGGCGGTGGAAGACCAGATTGATAGTCTGCTGGCGCAAGGGGTAGACGTCAAAGTTTGGGGAACGCTCTTCCCCGACGGTCGCGCCAGCGCATTGCCGGAAATTGTTGCATCCGCCATTCAGGCGAGCGATGAGGCGCCGGCAGTGGGCGATCAGGCCTTTGTGGTCGTAGAACAGGGCCGCATTAACGTACGCAGCCTGCCGGATGTCAACGCGCCGCCCGTCGGGCAGTTGGTTGCGGGTGATCGCTGTCCCATCCTTGAGCGGACGGCAGACTCTCACTGGTACCGCGTATCGTGCGAGGATGAATTATCTGGCTGGGTTTCCTACCAGTTGGTGACAGTCGCCGGTGATGCCGGGGCTGTCACGCCTGTGCCAACAGCGACGCCCGTGCTCTTGTCAACGCCGACACCGTCCACCTATGTGAACTGGAAGACGTCCTATTTCGATAATCGAGACCTGGCCGGTCCGCCTGTGGCAACCGCAGATTCGCCGGAGGTAAATTTCAATTGGGGCGCCGGCGCTCCGCATCCGGATGTCCCGGCCGACAATTTTTCCATGCGCTTGGAGCGTACAATTGATTTCCCCGCCGGCAACTATCGTTTCGTTGCCAGGGCGGATGATGGCGTGCGCGTCGACATCAATGACCAGTCAATTATCTACGACTGGCAGGAAGGCGGCGCGCGTGATCTGCGTGCCGATCAATATCTTTCCGGCCCCGCGCGTCTCCGCATTGAGTACTTTGAGGCGACTGGCCTGGCGGAGCTTCAATTTGGCTTTGAGCAACTCCGCATCGGCGAGTGGGAGGTCAATTACTTTAATAATGTGGACTTGACCGGCAATCCGGTCTACATCAACGTCGAACCAAGCGGTTCGAGCACTCAGCTGGATCGTGACTGGGGGGAAGCGTCGCCCTATCCGGATCGGGTCGGACGCGATTTCTGGTCCGGCAGTTGGGAGGGCACATTCTTTCTTGCTGCCGGCGCCTATAATTTTCGGGTGCGCAGTGATGACGGCATACGCGTCTACCTTGATGGTCAACTCGTTATCGACGATTGGGCCGACGGTTATAAGGAAGAGACCCGCCGCTTGGATTCAGTCAGCGAGGGCTATCATGAGGTGCGGGTTGCCTTCTACGAAAAAACAGGCGCTGCGTTGATCATGCTTGGCTGGCAGCGGATCGAGAACAATAGTGTTCAATAAGCGTAGTCTGATGGTCGTGTAATTCCTTGCCACCGTGCCATAATGCTATAATGTGCCCGCATTTCATATAACTGCCCTAGATTGACTTTGATTCTATAACGCTTGGAAATAATCCTATGACGATTCAACGGAGCCTTCGTGCCTTGTACAAAACAAGCACTATCGCGATTTTGCTCATTGCTCTCCTTTTCGTGGCTTGTACGCCAGACGCCGCCGGTCGAAGAGCCAGCCGGCGAGGCCGCCCCTGCTGCAACGGCGGAGCCAGCGGAGGAGAGCGTTGCCGCGCCCGCGCCAACGCCCGAGCCGATTTCAGTCTTCTTTGTGGGCGTTAATCCCGAATTCAGACCCTTTGTTTTTGTGGACGAAGCAGGCAATATGGTCGGCTTTGACATCGACCTACTCAATGCACTGTCGAGCGCTGCCGGCTTCGAGTTTGGGTACGTCAACACTTCTTTTGGCGGCTTGCTTCAGGGAATCAGCTCGGACTCCTTTGATGCGGCAATCAGCGCCATCACCGTGACCGACGAACGCGAGCGCATGGTCGATTTTACCGAACCATACTTTGGCACGGGCCAGGCACTCGTTTCCTATCTAAGCGCAGGCCAAGCGATCGCTGTCCGCACTGACAACACGACCATTCTGGGGCCCGACGATTTGACGGAAGCGGTGCGCGTGGGCGTCAAGGCCAACACAACCGGTGAGCGCTTTGTCGTGGATCAGACCAGCGGCACCTTTGCCCGCTATGATGAGGCTTATGATGCGCTGGACGCGCTGGCTGCCGGCGAAGTGGATGCCGTGGTCTTGGATACGCCGGTAATTACCCACTACATATTCCAAGACCCCAACGCCGGTATCAAGCTGGCCGGCGGTCCGGTAACCGAAGAGACCTATGCAATCGCTGTTAGCAAGAACGAACCGGAGCTACTGGCAATGCTCAACGAGGCACTTGCTCAGATTGCTCAGCGATGGTACCTACGATCAGATCTTCACCAAATGGTTCGGGTCGCCCTAAGCCAATCCAATTTTACGAACTCATTTGCTGTGCGTACGTCTCAACTCAGCAGCCGAAAGGACCCTGCATGCCGAGTTTGACAGATCTTCCTGCCTGGCAAGCGCTGGCCGCTCACCAGCGTGGCATTGCCGACGAGCATATGCGGGACCTCTTTGAGGCAGATCCTGCCCGCTTTGAACGCTTCTCGGTAACCTTTGACGATTTGCTTTTTGATTACTCCAAGAATCGCATAACCGCGGAGACGCTGGCGTTGCTGTTGGAACTCGCAGACGCTGTCAAGCTTCAAGATGCGGTTGACGCGATGTTTAGCGGTGCCAAGATCAACACCACCGAGCAGCGTGCCGTGCTGCATGTGGCGCTGCGCAACCGCTCGAATCGGCCCATTGAAGTTGACGGGGTCGATGTAATGCCTGAGGTCAATGAAGTTCTGGCCAAGATGCGTCGCTTTAGCGATGCCGTGCGCAGTGGCGCCTGGCGCGGCTACACGGGCAAGGCCATCACCGATGTGGTGAATATCGGCATTGGCGGTTCTGACCTGGGGCCCAAGATGGTAAGCACCGCGCTGATGCCCTATGCACAGCCGGGACTCAGCGTTCACTATGTGTCCAATGTCGATGGCACTGACATTGCCGAAACGCTCAAGCGCGTCGATCCAGAGACGACCCTCTTCCTGATTGCTTCAAAGACCTTCACCACGCAAGAGACCATGGCCAACGCGCAAACAGCTCGGGCCTGGTTTCTGGAGACGGCTCAAGATGAGGAAGCCATTGCCAAACACTTTGCCGCGCTTTCGACCAACACGGAAGGCGTGGTTGCATTTGGTATCGATCCCGAGAATATGTTTGTCTTCTGGGATTGGGTGGGCGGCCGCTATTCGGTCTGGTCGGCGATTGGCCTCTCCGTGGCGATTTATATCGGCATGGACAATTTCGAGGCATTTCTCGACGGCGCGCATCGCATAGATGAACATTTCCGCTCCACCCCGTTTGAGCGTAACATTCCGGTCATCATGGGGCTGCTGGGCGTTTGGTACAATAACTTCTGGGGCGCCGAAAGCCACGCCATCCTGCCCTATGATCAGTACATGGCCTATTTCGCCGCGTACTTCCAGCAGGGCGACATGGAGAGCAATGGCAAGTCCGTCACAAAGACCGGGGAGTGGGTAGACTACCAGACTGGCCCGGTCATCTGGGGGCAGCCCGGCACCAACGGACAGCATGCTTTCTACCAGCTGATCCACCAGGGCACCAAGCTGATCCCCTGTGATTTCTTGGCGCCGGCGCAAAGCCAGAACCCCATAGGCGATCACCACGCCCTTCTGCTTTCCAACTATTTCGCCCAGACGGAAGCGCTCATGCAAGGGAAAAATACGGCGGAAGTGGAGGCGGAATTGCGCAACCAAGGCCTGGATGTAGACGCGATTGCGGCGCTGGCGCCGGCCAAGACCTTCACGGGGAATCGGCCAACCAATTCATTCCTCTTCCGTCGTCTCACGCCCGAAACTTTGGGCGCCCTTATCGCCTGTTATGAACACAAAATTTTCACCCAGGGCGTCATTTGGGGGATCAATTCCTTTGACCAAATGGGCGTTGAGCTTGGCAAGGTGCTCGCAAAAGCAATCCTGCCTGAGCTGGCCGGCGATCAACCGGTCTTGAGCCACGATACCTCGACCAATGGATTGATTAACCACTATAAGTTCTTGCGATAGCAGTATACAGGATTTATTCTCGTCAAAAATCAGGTGTATGTCACAGGAGAGACTTTCGCATGAGTAATATTCTTCGCTATAGCGCGGCAATGATCGTCGGCGGTCTGTTGGTGGCGGCTGTGCTGCTCACCAGCGGCGCGTTTGCTCAGGACACAGATGTTGCCCAGGATGATGAGGCAGCCTTCTCGCTGGATGGCGTGTTGCTGGACGCCCAGTTCATCCCCTATCAGGGCCAGTTGCTAGATCCGAATCAGAGTGGCGCACCCGTTGCCGATGGCGCCTACCAAATGGTTTTCCGCCTCTATAACGTGCAAAGTGGCGGCACACCCCTTTGGCAAGAAAATAAGTCCGTCACTGTAAACGACGGCCTTTTTTCCACCCTCTTGGGCGACACGTCGTCGTTGAATTTAGGTGATTTTAACGGCCAGCGCTTGTGGCTGGGTGTCGAGGTAAACGGCAACGGCGAGATGACACCCCGCCAGCCCTTCGGCGCGGTCCCGTACGCGATCTATACCGAAAATTCACAACTGCTCAACGGCCGCGATTCGAACTTCTATGGTGAACGTCGTCGCGATCCCATCGCCTATGGCGTGGTGAGGGAGACCGGCGGTCGTGAAAGGGGTTGGAACTTCTCCAGCGGCTATGACAATGGCCTGGGTGCATACGTCATTGCAATCAACGACATTGACTACAACGTCAATGAGTACATTACCGTGGTGACACCCGTTGTCAATCCCCAATGCCAGAATCCCGTGCTTGCCGCGACGGGCAGCCGCGATGGTCGCCTCGTCGTTGACTTGGAGCGTCCCAGCGGCGGCAACGTGCAGTGCAAGTTCCATTTTGTCACCTTTGCTCCGTAACAATGGCTCAGCAGTTGGTAACAGTTGAGTCATTCAATCCGACTTGGAAAAGGAGCAAGCAATGAGAAAAGCGTGGAGATTGTGGCAAGCGGTGCTGGTCTTGGTTATCGTCGGCGGTCTGCTATCGGTGGCCGGGCTTGCCTTCGCGCAATCGTCCCAGGCATACGACCTGGGCTGCTGGGCAGCCGTGACCAGCGGCGGCGGTGAACGACAATCCGGCTCGTATGCGCTGCGCGATGCGACGGGGCAAACGGCCGTCGGCCAGACGCAGAGCGGCCAGTTTACGCTCCGGTCCGGCGTGATACAGAACTTTTCGACGCTGCAGGCGACCGGCGCACGCATGCCCGATGCCGGCTCAGTTGTACCCGCTGAGGCTGCGGATGACGGTGTGGTTTTCTTGCCGATCATCCAGAACTTTGTGCGTTCAGTCCGCGCCTGCAACTACTAGTGCGATATCGATAGAGAAGACGCAAGTTGCCTAGAGAGTGACCAGACGAACAGGGCGTTCCCCATGGGGCGCAATCGGTTCTCTCCCACTCTCTGGGGCACTGGGTCTTATGAAGGGGCTGCAAGTTTTGAGGATAAGTCCCATAGTGGTACCGTACAGATCAAATTCGTAATGCAAACCAATTACGCTACAACGACCAGGCTGCGCGCCTGTACAGTCATGCTCCAGGCCCACATGGTTTCCGCTGGAGCAGCAGGTTGAAGCTGGTCGAACAACAGGTAGGAGTGGACACGATGCGAAAAATCCTTCAACGGACGCCAATTGCGATGGCTTTGCTGCTGGCTGCCGTATTGGCCTTGCTTATGCCTGGCGTACAGGCTGAGGCCGCGGAGCTGCGTTTTGAGCCCGATCTGCAAACCGAGCAGATTTTTGCGCTGCCCGGCGTCTTGCGCGCCGCCAGCGGGCAACCCTACGACACAGAGCTTGTCACGGCCAACGGCGATGTCTTTGCGGTTGTCGGGGAAACGCCTGCCGTGGAGGATCAGCTGGACGCGGCCCGCGATGCCCGGCCACCGGTTCCCGTCAAAGTTTGGGGCACACTCTACCCGAATGGTCGCTTGACAACCACACCGGAGATCGTGGTCTCTGCGGTCCAGGTAAGCGGCCCGCTGCCTGAACCCACGCCCACTGCGCCCCAGGCGACGGTGACGGCGCCTGTGGTCAACATGCGCGCCGGTCCCAGTACCGACTATCCCGTCATTGGCCAACTCAACGCGGGACAGTCTTGTGACATCACCGGCCGCAACCGCGCCGGCACCTGGTGGCTTGTTGCGTGCAACAACAACGTCTCTGGCTGGGTTGCTGGTCAGCTGGTCGCCACGACGGGCAATACGTCCAATGTGCCGATTCTAAACGTTGCCCCGCCGCCACAGCCCACGCCCACGCCGGCGCCGGCTGGTTGCGCCGGCTGGAACGCCAGCTTCTTTGCCAATCGCGACCTGCTCGGTTCGCCGACGGTCTTGGATTGCGTGCCGACCATCAACTTCAATTGGGGCACGAGCGCACCTTACCCGCAGATGCCGCCAAACAACTGGTCGGCTCGCTTCGATCGCGTCATCAACTTTGGACCGGGCACCTACCGCTTCACGGCCGTGAGCGATGACGGCGTGCGCGTTTATGTGGATGGCGAGCGCATTATTGATGGCTGGCGCGAGCAGTCACCCACACAGTACACTGCCGACCGCACGCTTTCAGGCGCACACAATGTCCGGGTCGAGTACTTCCAGGCCGGCGCCAGCGCCAGCTTGGTACTCAACATTGACTTCCTCAGTGCCTCCGGTGGTACTGGCGGCGGTACTGGCGGCGGATCCGGGAGCGGCAACGTGCCCAACAATGCCTGGCTGGCGAATTACTACAATAACGTCAGTCTGTCGGGCGCTCCGTCCACAACTCGCCAGGAAGCCCGCGACAGTGCGGCGCCCCTGGCTCGCGATTGGGGAACCGGCTCACCTGTTCCTGGCGTCATCGGTAACGACAACTGGTCCGCGATGTGGACCGGTCGCTTCTACTTTGACGCCGGCGACTATGTCTTCCAGGCACGGGTTGATGATGGCGTGCGCGTCTATATCGACGGTCAGCGTGTGATTGATGCCTGGTCAGACGGCTTCAAGGAGCCGGCCAATACCTTCTGGGGCGTTGGCGCCGGTGACCATGAGATTCGTATCGAGTACTACGAGCGCAGCGGCGACGCTCGCATCACCGTGAATTGGTATCGCCACTCCAACGGTGGTTCAGGCGGTGGTTCAGGCGGTGGCTCTGGCGGTGGAATTGGTGGCAGCTTAGACGACTAGCCTCCTGCCCAGTCGTTGCAGTGGGTCGATCTTGATAGTCATTTAATCACCAGAAGAGGGCGTCATCCATTGCGGATCGTACGTCCTCTTCTGCTATTTCAACAGAGGATTCCAGATGGAATACCAAGCTCTATTAAGCCATTTTTCGGAGAAAGAACCGGAGATGCTGGATGTGATCGGTGATCTCGTTAGCCGTGAGACGCCGACAGAGGACAAGCCGCGCTTGGACGCGTTTGCCGAGTACTATGCCGACCGTTTGCGCCAGGCCGGGGCTGACGTGGAAATTGTGCCCTGCGCCGAACGGGGTAATCATGTCCGCGCCTACTTCGGGCATGATCAGTTTGACGGGACGGTGAAGCCAGCCCTTGTGCTCTGTCACTATGATACGGTCTGGCCGGTCGGTTCGCTGGAAACCCATCCCTTCCGCATCGAAGATGGCAAGGCCTATGGACCAGGCATTTTCGATATGCAGACCAGTCTGGTGATGATTGAGTTTGCATTCCATGCCATTCGGGATCTCGGGCGCGAGCTGGTCCGCCCGATCACGCTACTGGCGACGTCCGACGAAGAGGTGGGCAGCTTCGCCTCCCGCACCTTAATCGAAGAGGAAGGCCGGCAAGCTGAGTACGTCTTTGTGCTGGAGTCCCCGCTGCCCGGCGGCGTCCTGAAGACGGCGCGTAAAGGCGGCGGTCATTTTGAACTGACGATCACCGGCCGTGCGGCCCATGCCGGCGTAGAGCCGGAGAAGGGCATCAGCGCCATTACGGAAATGGCGCACCAGATCTTGGCCATCCAAGACTTGGCCGACCCGGAAAAGGGCACCACGGTGAGCGTCGGCGTGATGCGCGGGGGCTCTGCCCACAACGTGATCCCGGCGAATGCATGGGCGGAGATCGACCTACGCGCCTGGTCGTTGGAAGAGGTTGAACGCGTCACCGCGGCGCTGCGCGCATTGACGCCGGTCATACCCGGTGCTCGGGTTGACGTGAGTGGCTCGCCCAACCGGCCGCCCCTGGAGCGCAGCGCAACGGCAGAGCTCTTCGCACGCGTCAAGGAAGTGGGTACCCGTTTGGGGCTGGACTTGACCGAAGGCAGCACTGGCGGCGGCAGTGATGGCAGTTGGACGGGGGCACTGGGCATTCCAACACTTGACGGCATGGGGACGCCCGGCCTCGGCGCCCACGCCGACCACGAGCACATCGAAGTCGATAAATTGGCTGCCAGCACCGCGCTGCTTACGGCGAGCCTGCTTGAGCTTTGATTGGCTTGTGCTCAAAGATGTAGAAATCAATAAGCGGCTGGGGCGGATCTATGCAGATTGTTTCTGCGTGAATCCGCCCCAGCCGCTTATTTTGTCTTTGGCTACGTGCCGCTCCGCCTACTTGTCCTTAGCAATATCTTTCCGATACTGCGCCCCATTAAAGCTGATGGCCCGTGTGCCGGCATATGCAGTCTTGGCTGCTGCGGCCAAGGTGGGACCCTGCGCCGTTACGTTGAGTACCCGTCCACCTGACGTTACCAGCCGATCGTCAATCACCTTGGTTCCGGCATGAAAGACCTGACAGCCTTTGGCTTCTGCACTGTCAATGCCCGTGATTTCGTGCCCCGTGGCGTAGTCACCAGGATAACCGCGGGCCGCCATTACGACTGTCACTGTGGCCTCATCGCTCCATGTCGGCTCGATGTTGGCTAACTCTCCATCAATGCATGCCTCAAAAAGCGCCAACAAGTCACTCTCCAGTAGGGGCAGAATAATCTGCGCTTCCGGATCGCCAAGGCGGCAGTTAAATTCCAGCACTTTGGGACCATCCGCTGTGAGCATGATGCCCGCGTAGAGAATGCCCGTAAAGGGCGTGCCTTCGGCCTTCATGCCCGCCAGTGTCGGCGCAATCACGTCCGCTGCGACTTGGTCGAGTAATCCCGGCGTGGCCTGGGGTGTGGGGGCAAACGCGCCCATGCCGCCGGTATTGGGGCCCCGATCGCCATCCAGTAGTCGTTTATGATCCTGGGCCGCGGGCATGAGGACAAAGCTGTCGCCGTCGGTAAAGGCCAAAACGGACACTTCGGGCCCCCTCATGCGCTCTTCAATCAGCACAGTCTCACTGGCTTGGCCGAAGCGTTTGTTGATCAACATTTCGCGCACGATGGCCGCTGCGCCCGACATGGTCTCGGGGAGAATAACTCCCTTGCCGGCGGCCAGCCCGCTGGCTTTGATAACAGGCACGTCATCAAGCTGACGCATGTAGCGGGTCGCCTCATCGAAGTCGCTGAAGGTCCCGGCCCGCCCTGTTGGAATGCCGTGCTCGTCCATGAAGCGTTTGGAAAAGGCCTTGGAACCTTCAAGCTGGGCCGCGGCCTTGGTCGGGCCAAAGATGCGCAGACCCGCGTCGTGAAAAAGATCCACGATCCCGGCGACCAGCGGAATTTCTGGTCCAACTATGGTCAGATCGATCTGGCGTTCGACTGCAAAATCGCGTAGGGCCGGCAGGTCATCGGCCGCGATCGGCACGTTCTCCGTCTTTTCCAGCGTGGTGGTGCCCCCATTGCCCGGTGCAACAAAAATTTTGGTCACGCGCGGCGATTGGGCCAGCTTCCATGCGATGGCGTGTTCTCGGCCACCGCTGCCGATCAGTAAAACATCCATTAAGTTCCTCTTCTCACCTTAGATGGTTGCAATGCCCTGGCCGGCATAGCCGGCGCGCAGCGCGGCGATGTTTTCGCTGACCGGCGCATTTTGGTTGAAGACTGCACTGCCGACGACGATTACGTTTGCTCCACTGCGTACGATGTCGCCGATGTTGTGCACGCCAACGCCGCCATCTACCTCCAGATCGGCAATCGGATTTAGCTCATCCATCAGGCGGCGCATGCGGCGCAACTTGCTGGTCATGGTTTCGATAAAGCGCTGAGAGCCGAAGCCGGGATTGACGCTCATAACCAGCACCATGTCGACGAAAGGCAGCACCTCTCGTACAGCCTCGATGCTGGTCGCCGGATTGAGGGAAACGCCGGCCCGACAGCCGGCGTCGCTGATGCGCTGGACCGTGCGATGCAAGTGCGTGCATGCCTCGACGTGTACGGTGAGCAGATTGGCCCCGGCAGCCGCAAACTCATCGATGTAGAGATCGGGTTCGACGATCATGAGATGCACGTCAAGCGGTAGCGTCGTGTAGTTGCGCACGGCCTGAACGAGCATGGGCCCGAAGCTAATATTGGGTACAAACCGTCCGTCCATTACATCCAGGTGAATATAGTCTGCGCCGGCAGCTTCAACAGCTTGAAGCTGTTCAGCCAGGTGGCCGAAATCAGCTGTCAGAATGGATGGCGCCAGCTTGACGCCTGGCATAGTGCTCATGGTGGAGAATCCTTCCCGCTGCAGATTTGGAATGATTGCATAATCTTGTTATGAAGAGTGTACGGCACTTGGGGCAGACCGTCAATCATGGCTGTCAGGCAGCCATGATCCGACCCGGCGAGCAGCTTCATCAATCCTCGTCCAGACGTTAGGGCAGGTCCGGATCGTCGGTTGGTGAGTCGACCCGTGTCAGGAACGCTTCGAGCAGCGTGCCTACCTGCCAGGGGCGGCGAAAGATCAGGGCGTGGCTCTGATCCGGGACGATGTTCAGTTCTGCATCGGGGAGGGCCGCCGCCATCTGTTGGGCCACCTCCGCCGGAAAGAATTCGTCTTCGGCCCCGTGGATGATGCAGACCGGCATCGGCCAGGTTTCGTATGCCGTGAGGGGCAGGTCAATGGCCGTGCGCGGGGTCAGCTTGCGAAAGCCGGTCAGGAGTTCGTCCTCAAAATAACCGTCGTAATGGAAGGGGTCGTGGAGCCTGGCTGTGGCCTCCAGCCAGCGTCTGCCGGCCCGGAAGTTCTCCGTCTCCAACGGTTCGCTCTCACTCGTCAATTTGGCGTGATCGACCGTATAGGTCGTGCTGACCAGGGTGACGCTGGCGGGCGCGACCAAGTCGTGGTGGACGAGCAGTTGTGCGATCATACCGCCGCTGCTGCACCCGGCAAGATGACCGTTTGCTGCGCCCTCGGCCTCCATGAGCGATGCGACCTGTTGGGCCATCACCGTGTGGTGAAAGCCGATTGGGTAGCCGATCGACTGGCCGTGGCCGGACAAATCAGGTACGAGGACGCGATAGGTGCGGCGGAGGGACTCGATCATCGTTCCCCAAGCCGTGTCGCCCGTGCTCATGAAATTGTGCAGCAGCGTCAGGGTACGAGGACTCTCGGCGGGGTGATGGGTCGAACGAGGCGGAGCTTGTTCATACACCTCGTAGTAGAGATGCCCCGTTGCAGTGCTGAACTCAGCCATCTGTACTGCGATCCTGTGTACTGCGATCCTGGGTCGGGGACGCCATCGCCTGTTCCGCTCCCGAATCGCCGGCGACCGCCGGCGATGTGACGTTGGCAGCGGAGGGTGGCGTCGTTGGCCCGGCTTGGGCGTTGCGCACAAGTTCCAGCAACTCATCGGCAGAGATCAGGCCGATGAACCGACCGCCGTCGTCATAGACGGCAACATCTCGCGCCCCGGATTGGGCCATGGCGTCCCACACGTCCGTCAGCGAATCATCAATGCCTGCGCGCGGAATGTCCGCGACGGGAATCATGTAGTCGACGATCCGGCCCAGCGGTCCGACTGCGCGCAGCCCCTCGATCAAGCGATCTCGGGTCAGGATGCCGGCCAACTCTCCGCTGAGATCCATCACCGGGTAGTCGGTTTGATAGGTTGTGCTAATCAGATCCACCGCACGGCTTAGCGTTTCGCTCGTATAGAGCCGGATGCTGTTCGGGCGGAGGACGGTGCGCACGGTCACATCATTGAGCGCCCGACGCGTGCGCGCGCTGTCCAATTCTCCCTTGCCGCCGACATAGACGAAAAACGCGATCAGGAGAAGGAAAAGGTTGCCGCCGGTGATGCCCCAAATGGCAAAAATAATGGCCATGATCCGTCCAACGAAGACGGCGATGCGGGTTGCTCTCACATAGGGCATGCTCATTGCCAAGAGCGCGCGTAAGATTCGACCGCCATCCATGGGAAAAGCCGGCAGCAGGTTAAAGAGCGCCAGCATCACGTTGACGACAAGAAGATAGCTGGCCAAATTGAGCACACCCGGCGTGCGCATGTTGCCCATCAGCAGACCGACGTCCGGCGTCATGCCATTGAAGTAAACTTCATAGCCGGTGACCAACACCAGGATCGGCACCATGAGAAAGACGAGGGCAAAGTTGACCAGAGGGCCCGCAATGGCAATCAGTAATTCTTGGATCGGCTTATCCGGCATGCGCTCCAGGCTGGCCACGCCGCCTATGGGCAACAGCGTAATCGTCGGCACGTTGATGCCATAGTGCTGAGCGACCAGCGCATGGCCGAATTCGTGAAGCGTCACGCAGAGGAAAAGCAACAGGATGACCAGGACGCCATAGAGGGCGCCGCCAATGAAGGTATTGCCACTAGCGGAATAACTCACCGCGCCATAGACGAGGATGAGGGCAAATGACCAGTGTACCCGCACGTCAATGCCGCGGACTTGGAAGAGGGTAAGTGAAGTGCCCAAGCTATCTCCTTTGTAGCTCTTGTGTTTGGCTGAATGACCGTCGCCTAGTAGGCCTCGAGCGGCGGTAACTGCTCGGGATCAAAGTGAGCCGATTCAGCCGCCGCGCGCAACAGGGCAAAGGTATAGATGCCGGTCGCGTGTCCGTCGCGCCACTCGAGCCGAATCGCATAATTGCCGACTAGATCGGCGTCAGCAATCTCCGTACTCGGTGGCGGACCTGGCGTGAGACGCAGCAGATTCGTCTCCAGTGCGGCCTCGGCTCGCTCTTCGCTACAGGTGGCGCATGGGCAATTGGCACGTAACCAGCGCAGGGGATAGGCGCTCTGCTGCCCGTCCTGCCACGCAATCTCGAGCATCCCGATCTCGCGCTCAATCGTGATATTGACCGGCCGCGTCTGCGGATTGAACGCACTCATCACTCTTTTTCTCCGTTGATGTCGATGATCCCGCGGAACAGCTCGATTGGTAACGGGAAGATGATTGTGCTGTTGTTTTCCGCCGCAATCGCATTGAGCGTCTGCAAATAGCGCAGCTGGAGTGTGCCTTTGGCTTCGGACATAATCTTCGCTGCTTCTGCCAGCTGCTGCGATGCCTGGAATTCGCCTTCGGCGGAAATGATCTTGGCTCGTTTCTCGCGCTCGGCCTCGGCCTGGCGGGCCATGGCCCGCTGCATGGATTGGGGCAACTCCACATCTTTCACTTCGACGATGCTGACCTTGACCCCCCAGGGTTCGGTCTGCTCGTCAATGATCTGTTGCAACTGACGATTGATCTTGTCCCGCTCAGAAAGCAGTTCATCCAGTTCGCTCTGCCCCATGACTGAGCGCAACGTGGTCTGCGCGATCTGCTGCGTAGCGAGCAAATAGTTGGAAACATTGACGACCGCTGCAGCAGGATCCATCACGCGAAAGTAACAGACCGCGTTGACGCGAATCGTCACGTTATCCATCGTAATGGCTTCCTGCGTCGGCACGTCCAGCGTGACGACACGCAGGTCGACCAACTGCATCTGATCAATAAAGGGAATAATGAAGAAGAGCCCTGGACCCTTGGCGCCTTGGATACGACCCAGGCGAAAGATGACGCCGCGTTCGTACTCCGGCACAATTTTGATGGCCGCGCGCAAGAATAGAAAGATGACGACAATCAAAATGACAATTGGGATCAGGTTGCCAAGGTCGAACATGCGTTTCTCCTGTTGTGCCGCATCCTGATTGATGCAGCGATGATATCGTCCTGACGGGATTCGCTCTGCACGCTCTCTTCGAGCGTTTGCGATTCCCGCTGCAGAGCCGAGACCAGTGGGCGTAAGTATAGCATGGCTGCGATGGGCGACCTGTCTTGTGAGGGAGCCCATTAAGCTTCGGCGCACGAACCTACCCAAAGTGAAATTTTGCGCCCCCACTAGACGACGTTAAGATGGAGCGGCGCGGCGTTGAGCACTCCCATCTTCCGCCGTATCTGATCACCCGAAGAGCAATCCGTAATCTGCCAAAGCACTGACAATGACTCAATATAATCTGTTCACCGCAGCTGCCCCGCTCTACCGACCCCGCGTCTATTTTCGTCCCGTTTCGACCCTGCTGCTTGCTGTCCTTATGATGCTCCTTTTGGCCGCGTGCGACCGTCAGGGCGATTCCCAATACCCTGTGAACCAAGGCGCTGTTACAGAGGCTGTTACAGAGGATGCCACAGAAGCAGTCGTTTCGATTGAACAGCCGGCTGCGCCTGCCGCAGAGAGCGCTGCTGCGGCAAATGGAGAGACTGCTGCTGAGGTCGCCGCACTGCTTGACACGCCGCTGGCTGCTGACCAGCGCTCGGCGACATCAGGCACTGAAGCATCGACAGAGGACAGTCCTGCGTCCGCGCTTGCCGCGCTTATGCCAACGCCCACGCCAGAGCAAGCGGCCGCGCCCCCACGCGTGTCCGGTGTCGTCAACGCATCGCTAGTTAACCTACGGCGCACGCCCGCGTTGGACGGCGAGGTTGTTGTCATGGCGGAAGCGGGAGAGGTGCTTGATATCATTGGTGTCGATGCGACGCGCGAGTGGCTAGCGGTCTGCTGCGTGCCGGAACTCGCAGAGGGTGAGGATTCGCTGTGGGTGAGCGCCGAGCTGGTTGATGGGGACTTCGCAGCACTCGTTGACGCGGGGCCTGATGCAGCATTGCGCGTAGCGAATGATGACGTTGAGCGTACGGAAGATGTCTCTGCGGGTGGCGCCGCTGTTGTGCAGGTTGACGCAGATCTGGTCAATGTGCGTAGCGGACCGGGCACTAACTATCCTGTGGTGGCCACGGCGGGCTCGGCTGATGCCTATACGCTCAACGGGCGCAGCGAGGACGGCACGTGGCTGCAAGTCTGCTGTCTGGGCGCCGAGCAGGTCCCCGGTTGGATTAGTGGCGATTTTGTGACGGCCGCCGGCATTGATGCCGCTGCCGTGGTGGCTGCGCCGCCCTTGCCCGAGCCAGCCTCGGCCCCCGTTGCAGCTGCTGGGCAGAGCGACGCGGCCCGGCTCGCAGCCGCGCCCGCACCAGGCATTCCCGGCGCCGGCGGTTTTGGCGCACCGGGCGGCGCCAATCCACTGACGGGCCTGGGGTTGGACGGCGGACGGACCGGGCAGCGACCGCTTATCGTCTGTATCAATAATGATTTTGCCGCACGTCCCCAGTTGGGCATTAGCCAAGCTGACATTATGTATGAGTACCTCATGGAGGGATACGGTATCACCCGCTTCAGCGGCGTGTTTTACGGAGATGAAGTAGGACAAATTGGCCCCGTCCGCAGCGCCCGGCTCATCAATTACTACATGGGGGCGCTTTTTGAAGCAGGTCTGGCCTGCTCCGGCGCCAGCGACGGCGTGCGCTACACGCTGAAGGAAGAAGCGCCTTTTCCCTATATGGATATTGATCTCGATGATCCCTCCAACGCTCGCTATTCCGTTAGCGTCGGTAACGATTATCGGACGCGACTACGTACCAGTAGTGCCGGTCTGCGACGCTGGTTGGCTGATTGGGGCGTAGAGCAACCGGCGGCCGTGCGTGGCTTTAGCTTTGGCGCTACCCCTGAAGGGGGCGTGCCGGCCACGACGGTCAATATTCCTTACCCGCGAGCGACTGCCAGCCAGGTCTCCTATCGTTACGATCCGGCGAGCGGGCGCTATCTGCGCAGCTTGGGGGATGCGCCCCATCTTGATGGCAACAGCGGTGCTCAGGTTGGCGTAGAGAATGTGATCGTGCAATACGTGCCGCACGAGACGACTGACATCGTTGAGGATTCTCTGGGCAGTTTGAGCATTCGCCTTAATTTGTTTGGCAGCGGCCGCTCGATCGTGCTGCGCGACGGCGTAGCCTATGAGGGCGAGTGGAGGAGTGAGAGTCGAGGGGACCTGCCCCGTTTTTACGCTGAGGACGGTCGGGAAATTCCGCTCAAGCCGGGGCGTACCTGGGTGAGCGTCGTGCCTTTCGACTACGGCGTCAGCTACCAGTAGACACGTTCGTCTAGACGTCGGCGGCGTAGAGTCCATAGTGCTGACGTGCGGTTGCGTTCATTTCCTGGAGAAAAACGGCCGCGGAGGAGTTGACGTCAACGGGGCCGATGGTCAGGCGTTGCCAGCCCTGGGCGCGCCCGCGCTCAAGCGCCTGCTGCCAGAGGCGCCGGCCAATGCCCTGGCGCCGCCATGCCGGCAACACGCCGCCCAATACAATACGACCTGCATCGGCCGGGCGCTCCTTGCGCCAGTGAAGCCAAGCCCGCCAGGCCGGATGACGACCGCCGCCGGCGCGACGCACTGCCGCGCCCAGGTCCGGTTGCAGGAGTACGTAGCCAACTGGCGCATCCTCCTGATATGCCACCCAAAGCTCCAGCGGCCATTCTCCCAACCCTTCAAGTACAAAGTCGATTTCTGCTCCATCCGGAGGACGGAAGAAGGGGCTGGCGTCTATAGCCGACGCCATGAATGCCTTCAAGGGCGCATCTAGTGCCTGGTGCGGGATGCGCATGCAGCGAATGTCGTCGTCTGGCGACAGTGGCGCAGCGCCCGCAAGATCGACGGTAAAAAGGCGGGCTTCCGCCACCTCGTCCAACACGGAGTCAAAGAGCTCCGCTGCGTACGGCGGGTTATAAGGTGTGTGGAAAGGCGGACTGTCCGCAAAGTGACTCTTGAGCACACCGCTATGGAGCAGCGGCGAGAGCCCTGTTGGTCCTACGAAACGACGTACGCCCAAGGCGTAGCTCTGCTCCATGAGCGTCCAGACAAAACGCTCGAGTACCTCTGTGTCATTAACACATTGGAGGAGGGCCAGTGCCCCAGTGCGCTCCCGGTTGTGGGGATCAGAGAGAAGTACGGCTGCGCAGACGGCCTGCTCCATCATCGACCCGTCGATCGCCATGCTGCCGGCTAGGGGCAAGGCCGAGTCCGCTGTCCGCCCCGTCTGCCTGCGACGGGCAAGTGCGGTCAGATAGAGCAGGGTCGGACGTTGCTGCGCCAGGTAAGACCCGGAATCAGTCTCCAGACTGCGCATGAGCCAGGAATGGCTGGGCGGCGTCCAGCGCTTGTCATTGGCATAGATCTTGCGCCATTGCTGGATAAACTCCCGGCGTGCCCAGTACCCCAGGGGCTGACTGGTTACTTTTGTTGAATAGTTGAAGTATTCGCGCTCCACTGCTTATTCCTTCCAGCCGACTTATGCCGAACGCCGATGCGATCGGAGCCCCATTGTACTGGTTTCCCCGTTTCAGGTTCAAGTGACCCCATTTCCGCCTGCGCTGGATCTCTGGTTACCGGATCTTCTTCGTCGGGCTCTCACCGCATGCATTGTGGTGGGTCGACATGTCGAAATTCTTGCAAATGGGGATAAGTGTGGGGATAAAGAGGGTGGCTTTGGGGAAAGCTTGGGGAAGGATTTTAGCAATGTTAATTGTTGATTGAGGCCATGTTTTCAACACAATGAAAGACCTTAAAGATATCTTGTACTTGAAATTGGTTTCAGATGGCCTGCTGCAAAAGATGTGGTGGATCGATCACGGTGAGCCGCTACATCTTGCGTAGAACGCATGTTTTTGGCGTTCATGTTGACGATAATATCAAGAAAGGGGAGGGGTTTAGGGCACTTTTCATATTGCAGATTCAAAGCGGTTCTGTTAGACTATTTGGTACAGTCACTTCGATTCTGACGCCTTGGTATTGATCAAAACGAGGCGCTGCTGCCAAGCGGATTTTTGGAATCGGCATTTGGATGCATTGATGCATCTCCCCGCAACCGGTCAGAATGTTGTGAACACAGCGTCGCATACCTGATCAGGTGCATACGAAAACACAAAATAACAGACATACTTTGACTAAGATCGGGCAATCTTTGCGCGGTAGGGAACTTTTTTTATCTTTTTCCCCGCAGCGAACTTTCATTTGCCAAGGTAGTTTAGCAGTGTCATTCTGAACTTATATCATGGGAGGGAACGGCTCTTGACGCGCTCTTCTCGTACATCGCGGCCTTATGCCAAGGAGCCGTTGTCTGGCTATCGGACAGCGGGGTTGGGCAAAATTGATGATGATCGCCATGAGTTTGGCTACGTGGCGGCGCGCGGGCAGATTGAACCGCAGCCGGAACCTCGCTACGAGGAAGATCGCACGCGGCCACTGTCAGTCGAGGTCGATGCGGCTGATAAAGCCGCTGATGAGGCGGCTGTGTCCAATCCTGCTCCAAGCCCTGCTGTAGACTATCCTCGTCATCCAGGCTTTCAACCAGCCGCGTCGCACGATGATGACGTAGCCCAGCCGGCGCGTCGTCGCGATCCTGAGCAGGCTTGGCAGATGGTGCGTGAGGATCTCCTGCAGAGCCTGCCGCGTGAGTCGTATGAGCGCTTTGTCGAACGGGCGCGGGTTCTGGCCTACGAGGATGGCGAGTTCATTATTGCCGTGCCCGATGCGATTACCGCGGACTGGCTCAATGCACGCTTGCGGCAAAACCTCAAGCGCGGCCTGGGGCGCTATTTGGGGCGACGCTCGATTGATATTGTCTTCCGCGTGCAGCCTCAGCCCGTCAACGATGACGCTGAAATCGCGGCACTGCCCCTCTTCGGTGGCTCTCCGATTGTTGCGCCGCATTCTACTAAGGAGCAGCCTGAGGGGGGAAGCAGACAAGCCAGTATAGTGAACCCTGACCGCAGAGTTGGCGCAAGCGTGACGCAACGCGTCGAATTTGAATCAGACGATCTTTTCGAGCCTCATGACGGCCATGGCGCGCCCGGACGGCCATCCAGTCGCCTCCAGGCCGAGTATACCTTTGACACCTTTGTTGTTGGCGACCACAACCGGCTTGCCCATGCTGCCGCCACTGCCATCGTTGAGTCACCGGGCAAGAGCTTCAATCCGCTCTTCATTTATGGCGGTGTCGGCTTGGGCAAGACTCATCTGTTGCATGCGATCGGCAATAGCGCACACCGGCGCAACCGTCAGGTGCTTTATCGCTCGTCGGAACAATTCACAAATGAGCTGATCGAGGCCATCGGCAATCACAGTACCGACGAATTTCGTGCTCGCTACCGGCGCGTTGATGTGCTTCTGGTTGATGACATTCAGTTCATCGGCAACAAAGAGCGCACGCAAGAGGAGTTCTTCCACACCTTCAACCATCTGTATGAAGCAGGCAGCCAAATAGTGCTGACGAGCGACCGGCCGCCCAAGGCACTGGCAACGTTGGAGGTGCGCTTACGCAGTCGTTTTGAGGGCGGCCTACAGACCGATATTGCTCCCCCGGATGTGGAGACACGCGTGGCGATTCTGCAACGTAAGGCCACACGACTGGGCATGGTCGTCGATAAGCGGGTGTTGATGGCTGTGGCAGAGCGTTTTGACAGCAACATTCGCGAACTGGAGGGCGCGCTCAATCAGCTCAACTGGCAGTCGCAGCTGGCCGGTATTCCGTTGACCTACGAGACTGCCCTGACGATCGTTGACAACCTGGCGCCCCAACGACGCCCGGCCAGTCCGCCTGATGTAATCCGTGTGGTCGCCAATCATTTTGACGTGACGCCCGAGGCGCTGATTGGTCCCTCGCGCAAGCAGCCGTTGGCGCATATCCGGCAGATTGTCATGTATCTGCTGCGGGAAGAGAACGGTCTCTCCCTCCAGCAAATTGGTGACGAACTGGGTAAGCGTGATCATAGCACGGTGCGCTATGGGACAGATCGGATTGTTGCGCAGATTCAAGACGACGACAGGCTGCGATTAGAGATTAGCAAGCTGCGTGAGAAGATTTACACGCCACTTCTGTAACACCTTGTTGCGCTGAGCATTCGACCATTTCCCCCGTCTGATACCTTTGTTACGTCATGGCATGAAAATGGGCGTAGCAGGGGTGTTTTGATTATATGGCGCAGCCCTCAACGTGGTCATGCCCTGGTCGTAAGGTGTGCCCCCGATTGTATTGGGGCTTTTGCATAATGAACTTAAGTAAAGTACACTTACGCTGATTGTAATCATTGCAAGTTTGACACACAGAGTAAGAGTACGGTATCCAGTCGTGATCGAGGCCAAACCCAACCATTTTGGCGGCATGCCAAAGCCGTCAAAATCGCCTCTCTGCACGCGATTTCCGCTCAAGAATTTGTCCGCTAGTCACTACCTGACACGACAGCGCTGGGAGTATCAGCATGGCAAATGACGGCCGCCAAAAAGCGTTAGATACGACGCTCGCCACCCTCAATAAACGTTTTGGGGACGGCGTCGTCATGAAGCTGGGGGAAGCGACCAAACTCAACGTCGAGTCGATTCCCACAGGCAGCCTCAGTCTGGACATTGCCCTGGGCATCGGCGGCATTCCCAAAGGACGCGTGATCGAGATCTATGGCCCGGAAAGCTCGGGCAAGACGACCGTCTGTCTCCACATCATCGGCGAATCACAGCGTGAAGGCGGCATCTGCGGCTTTGTGGATGTCGAGCACGCGCTGGATCCTGCCTATGCAGCCAAGATCGGCGTGGACGTCAACAACCTCTACATTTCCCAGCCGGACACGGGCGAGCAGGCGCTGGAGATTACCGAAGCGCTGGTGCGTTCCGGCGCCATGGATGTGGTGGTGGTCGACTCGGTGGCGGCGCTGGTGCCCCGCGCCGAGATCGAGGGCGAGATGGGCGACTCCCACGTTGGCCTGCAGGCTCGTCTGATGAGCCAGGCATTGCGCAAGCTGACGGGTGCGGTCAAGACGAGCGGCACCTCGTTGATCTTCACGAATCAGCTGCGTCAGAAGATCGGCATCATGTTCGGCAACCCGGAGACGACGTCGGGCGGCATGGCGCTGAAGTTCTACGCCAGCGTGCGTTTGGACATCCGCCGCATCCAGGCCATCAAGCAGGGCAGCGACGTAATTGGCAATCGCACGCGGGTCACGGTGAAGAAGAACAAGGTGGCGCCGCCCTTCAAGGTTGCCGAGTTCGACATCATGTACAACGAGGGCATCAGCACCACCGGCGATCTGATCGACTTGGGTGTGGAATACGACATTATCGACAAGCGGGGCAGCTTCTACAACTACGATGATCAGCGGTTAGGGCAGGGGCGCGAAAACGCCAAAGCATTTTTGGCCGAAAACTTGGGTATTGCCAGCGAAATTGATGGCAAGATTCGAGAAGAAGTCGGCCTGCCCCCGCGTAGCGTTCCGCTCGATACGGGCGCCGTTCAAGAGGATGAGGCGACAGTCGAAGCGGAAGAGTAACGTCCCGCATACGCATCAAGTTGCATAGTTCTGCTTGAGTATTTTTGCTATCTTCTGTGTCATGCTTGCGCTGGAGCAGTTGCTGCAGCGCTTTTTGCATTGGGGACGGCCTTGACCTTTCGCCGTTTACGCTGTTGAAGTACTATTTTATACAACGGGTCGCATGCGATCCATCTGACTTTATTGCTATTTTGGACCAGGTTTTGGTCATTACAGGTCGACTGTCTGCTCAAGTCGAGCCGCTTGCTTGGACTCTTTCTGCCCTACGAAGGGTGAGCAATGCGCTCTCTTGGCCCAGGTTGGCCATCGTGGACGTATCAATTTCATATATGAGGTAGGATTCAACATGGACAGCGGTACAAGTATGTTGTTAACAGTTGTTCTGATTATCCTATTTTCGTTGCTTAGTGGCGGACTCGCCGGCTTTCTCTTCTATAAGCGAGGCATAGAAGCCGGCGTTGAATCCGAACATGAGCGCCAAGCGCAACTGCGTCAAGGTGCCATGGACGAGGCAAGCCGTATCCTGGCTGATGCCGAGACCAAGGTGAAGCAGCAAGCGCTGGCGATCAAAGAAGACGAGATGCGTCGTCGCAACGAAATGGATGCAGAGCTGGACAAACGCCGGAAAGAGTTGGAGAAGATTGAGGAGCGGCTTCAGAATCGCCTGGACACGGCTGAGAATCGGCTAGAGCAGATGGAAAACCGGGAACGCAAGCTCAACCAGCGCTCCAGCAAGCTCGACCAGGTGGAGGCGGGCCTGACCAAGCTCGAAGAAGAGCGTACCGTCGAACTCCAGCGCATTGCGCAGATGTCTCAGGACGAGGCTCAAGAAGTGCTTCTGGCTGCCGTCGAGAAGAACGCCCGCGCCGAGATGGCCCGTACCGTGCGCGAGGTGGAGGCCGAGGTGATGGAAGAAGCCGATCGCCGCGCGCGTGAGATCATCACGTTGGCCATCGAGCGGGTCGCCAGTGATCACATTTCTGAGTACGCCATCAGCAGTGTTTCGCTACCGTCCGATGAGATGAAGGGACGGATTATTGGCCGCCAGGGGCGCAACATCCGCGCGATAGAGCAGGCCATCGGCGTTGATTTGGTCGTGGATGACACGCCTGAAGCCATCATCATCAGCAGCTTTGATCCCGTACGGCGTGAAGTCGCGCGTATGGCGCTGAGCAAGCTTGTCGCCGATGGACGCATCCACCCCACTCGAATCGAAAAAGAAGTGGATAAGGCCCGGCAGGAGATCGATCAGATCATCATCGAAGCGGGCGAGCAGGCCATGATCGAGACCAACAACCAGGGCCTCCACCGCGAGATCCGTAAATTGTTGGGTCGATTGAAGTTCCGGACGAGCTACGGTCAGAACCAGCTGGACCACGCCACGGAGACCGCGCATATTGCGGCAATCATGGCTTCCGAACTGGGGGCCAATGTAAAGGTTGCGCGACTGGGCGGGTTGCTCCATGATCTTGGCAAGGCGATCAGCCATGAAATCGACGGGCCCCATGCCATTGTCGGCGCCGAGATTGCCAAGCGCTATGGCATCAGCGAGCCGGTCGTCAACTGCATCGCCAGCCATCATGGTGAAATAGAGCCGCAGTCGGTTGAAGCAGTGATTGTTGCCGCTGCCGATGCCATTTCCGGGGCCCGGCCGGGCGCACGACGTGAGTCCTTAGAGACCTATATCAAACGTGTGACTGAGTTGGAAGACATTGGCAACAGTTTTGACGGTGTCGAGCAGACTTACGCCATTCAGGCTGGCCGAGAGATCCGCGTGCTGGTCAAGCCCAATACGGTTGACGACATGGCCGCAATTGAGCTCAGCAAAGAGATTGCCAAGAAGATCGAAGACAATCTCCAATATCCCGGTCAGATTCGCGTGACTGTCGTGCGCGAGACCCGTTCTGTAGAGTATGCCAAGTAGCGGCTGAACGCACACAATTGCATCGTTTAAAGCCACTAACCGGTGGTGATCGTCCCTGAGTGTTCGATCGCCACCGGTTTTTTTGATCCACGTTTTGCTGTTGCATTTTCGGTGTCCACGCGAAGGATTGACCCCCACAGTTCGATTAAGTGAGTAGAAAGCGCTATAGAAGTTGACGAAGTCCACTACGCGTCGATGGTTGTTTTAGCGTCGGCCCTTGAGAAACTCCCGGTTTCGAGCAGTCTCATTGAACTCGTCTCCGTTGCATCACACCAGGTCGGAAAATCGATGGTACTTCCGTACTCGTGGCGAAATTGTGGATTCTCCTCATGGGCAGAAAGCGTTGAGCGTGGTCTGTGACGGCTAAGCCAAGGTGTCATGTGCCATTCCAGCGTTTCCCTGCAGACTAATCGTGACTGAAGGAGGCAATGTCCCCACCATGGCTGAACTAATTAAGGTTTCTGCCCAATCTCGCTCCACTGCCGTCGCCGGCGCCATCGCCGGCGTCATGCGTGAGCATGGGTACGCCGAGATGCAAGCGATCGGCGCAAGTGCAGTCAACCAGGCCATCAAGGCGATTGCGATCGCCCGCGGCTATTTGGAGCAGGACCAGATCGACCTGGCTGTGATTCCAAACTTCACCGAAGTTCAAATCGAGGGCAACGAGCGCACGGCAGTGCGCCTGGCCATTTTCAAACGCCCCAGCTCGCTGGCAAGGCCGGTCCCGGCATCGTTGGCGCACAGTAACGGCAATGGCAGCACTGTAGAGAGTGTGCTGTAAAGTAGCGAATGGATCTCGTCATTCTGCTCCCTGCGGGAACGTTTCCCTGATGTATGGGGGAGCAGTCAGCCTCATGGTCACCAATAAAAAAAGGCGAGGTGGAAGCCATAGTCACTTGGCTTCCACCTCGCCTTTTTTGACCCGATGTAGAATTACGGGCTCTCTGATGAATCCGTACCGGTTTTTCTTCGCCGGCGTCGTTTCTTGCCGGCGTTCTCCTGTTGCTTGGTCGATTCATCATCAGATGTCGACTTCTTGCGTCGCCGCTTGGACTTCTTGCGAGCCCGGGCGTTGTCTTGCTCTGCAGATGCCCGGCGTTTGACCGTGCAGCCGCCGCACGTGCTGCAACTGCCGCCGGCGCTACCTTTGCTGGTGATCAGTTCATCCAACATGAACTCGGTAAAGACGCCGCTCTGGAGCAAGACCGTCACCGACTCCTTGAGCGGATGGAGATGACGAACCCGGCCGATGCCTTGGGGCGTTACTACTTCGGCGCCCAACTTCGGCATCTTTTTGTTTTGCTCTCGATAGTGTGCGTCTTCGTAGGAGAGGCAGCAGAGCAAGCGACCGCAGACGCCGCTGATCTCATCTGGATTGAGCGGTAGCTGCTGGTTTTTGGCCATGCGAATGCTCACAGGCGAGAACTCACGCAGCCAGCTCGTACAACAGAGCTGGCGGCCACACTTCCCGACACCATCCAGCAGCTTGGCTTCATCGCGTACGCCAATCTGGCGCATTTCGATCCGAGTACGGAAGATGCGGGCTAGCTCGCGCACAAGGGCACGAAAGTCGACACGCTTTTCGGCCGAGAAGTAGACCATGAGCCGTCCACCGGTGAAGTTATAAGTACAACGGACGACCTTTATCGGCAGTCCATATTCCTTCGCCTTGATCCGACAGATGACCAATGCTTCTTGTTCTTTCTGCTCCCATCGATTCTTCTGGATCATGTCCCAGGCGTTGGCCCGTCGCACAACCTGTTTCATCTCGCCAACGACGTCGTCGGACGTGATCTCGTGGGGCGGCAGAACGATCTGACCGACTTCCTGCCCTTTGGCCGTGTCGACGATAACGTGTTCCATCTGCGTCAGGTCGAGCAGGCCGTTTGGGTCGAAGTGGTAAACCTTGGTAACGGGGCCGAATTGCACCCCAACAACCGTAGGCATATCTATCCTCCTTAGTGGCTGCATCAGGGTGTTGCCGCACGGCAACACGCAAGAACGCAGCGCGAATCTATGCATAAACGGAACGACCATGCCGCGCAGGGCAAGGGGGTCGTTCCGGTGGTCACAAAGCGTGGTTACGTATCTTGTGCGGCAACAATTTGTTGCTGCACTTTGTTAAAGTACGTCTGCTCCAGTCTTTCGTACATGGCGCAGAGAATGCAAACGGCCTCGTGTCGCTGGGTTGCTAACGCGCTCGCGGTATTTCCAGGAGCAATACGTCCAGGGCAAGGCGGGTATTAACCGTGTGATGTAGGTAGCGCTCAATGCGCTTCAGCGTTCGCATGTAGGCGCGTACGCTTTCAAACGAAAGTGTCTCTGCGTGTCGCTCAAGCGTAGACATGCAATCGATGTTGCTGCAGGCATCGGCACAACCTGACTGTACCAGCAGTACGTCGCGCCACCACCCCGTCCACAGCTCGAGCAGGCCAAAGAGTCGTTCATTGTTGCGCTGCTTGGCCAAATTCTCTGCATACGCCAGGCGTTCGACTCGATCGGCGCCGACCAGCGCTTGCAGTGCTTCCAAGGCTTCGCCGCGTCCCTGTAGGCCCTCACCGTGTTCCAACTGGCTGACTGCCCAACCGAGACGTCCACCACTCAGGCGCGCCAGGAGCTGCGCCTGGTCGGGCTGGACCTGCCATGCCTTTTCCAGTGCTGTAGTAATCTCTGCAGGGCTGACAGGGCGCAGTTCGAGCAGCTGACAGCGACTGGCAATGGTCGGCAGCAGGCTGTTGCGATCTGTGGCCGTCAGGCAAAGGATCACATAGCCGGGCGGCTCTTCTAACGTCTTCAACAGGCGATTGGCAAAGCTTGGATGCGCATGCTGAAAATCCTGAATGAGGAAGAATTTGTAGCGACCTTCCAGGGGACTCGTTGCGACATCATGGATAATGTCGCTGGCCTGATCTGCCCGTAACATGCCGCCGTCCCGGTCGACGTTACCGTCGCTGTCCGTTGGCTGCACAAGGCGAAAGTCTGGGTGGTTTCCTTGCGCAAGGAGCGTACAAGCGCGACAAACGCCGCACGGGCGTTCCCCGCCGCTTGTGCAGAGCAGCGCCTGGGCAAATGCCCGGGCAAGGGTCGTCTTGCCAACTTGCTGCGGCCCTAGGATCAGGTACGCATGGCGCAAGAGATTGCCCTGAGATTGGACGCCGGTTGTCTGAGTCTGGATTGCTCGCTGTAACAGACGCGCTGCCCACTCATGGCCGAAGACGGCCCAAGCGTCTGCAGTTGTCTGTGAAGTGTTCCTTGGCATTGTGGCGATTGTATCATAGCCCAATAGGGCTGCCAAATCAGTTAATCAAATTGGCAGCCTCGCGTGGGGCGGGCATAACGCTATGATATAATGCGCAAGATGGTGACGGCCTACTCTGGGCCGCAGTGACGACAAAAAGCGATTGAACATGTGCGATTCCGGCTCTCAGCAACCAAACAAATCTGCCCGATCCCTCTTGCCTTATCTGTTGGCGGCGGCGCTGTTCGGCACGTGGTTGCTCAGTGCCTGCCAGGGCAGCGGGGCTGCGCCGGTTGGAGAGGAGTCTGTGACGTCCACCGACGGGCCGGTGACTACAGAATCAGCGGCTACCCTGACCGGGGCAAGCGATACGGTCGATCCCGGTGAAGATCGCCAACTGGTGATTTGGGCGCCCGACTTCTTTTCGCGCGACCGTGAGGCTTCCTCTGATCGGGTGATGGATGCGGCTTTTGCTCAATTTGAGCAAAGGCATCCCAGCACGCGTATCGAGGTGCAGCCCAAGGCGCTCGCCGGGGAAACGAGCGTTTTTGCCTATCTGCGCAGTGCGCAGCGGGTGGCGCCGGACATTCTGCCCGATATCGTCTTGCTCAATGCGTCTGAGCTGTGGCAGGCTGCTGAGTTGGGGCTAATCTCAACGCTGACTTCGGATGATGTTGCCGGGATGGCCGAGTTCTATCCCTTTGCCATCCAGGCCGTGGCGTACAACGGCGAAATCTGGGGCGTTCCTTATGTGTCTGATCTGCTTCATGCCATTGATCAACACGCCGCGACAGACGCAACACCTTTGACCTGGGCTGACCTACTCGCTTCGGACAGCACGTATCTCTTCCCCGCCGGCAGCCGTGACGGTTACGCAAACGATTCCGTTCTACTGCAATACGTTGGCGCTGGCGGGCAGCTTTTGGAAGATGGTACAGTGAGCAATCCCGACGCCATGGAAGCCGTCTTTGAATTCTACCTACGCGGTATCCAGCAAGGCAATATCCCAGCCGAAATTGAACAATATGCAGGCCTAAACTCTGTCTGGCAAGCTTTTGGGGACGGTCGCGCGGACATGGCCGACACATCGTCTACGCTCCTGTTGAGTCAAGGAGATCCTGTTGCTGAGATGGCATACACGCCGGCTCCGACTCTGACCGGTGAGCCTGTCACGTTGGCAAATACATGGGCTTTTGCAATCCTGACCACGGATCCGGAGCAGCGTGTACTGGCAATCGACCTGCTTGCCACGGTGCTGGACCCAGCCGTTCATGGCGCATGGAGTCAGTTTGTCCACCGTTTGCCAACCCAGCGCGCTGCCCTGGAAGAATGGACAAGCGGCAGCGATTACTTCGCCTATCTGCGCGATCGGATGGTTCCTGTGGCCATCTCAGCGCCCAATGGCCGGCTCTACGAGGAGTTCACGGTGCGGCTGCAAGACGCATTGCGCGCGGATACTCAACGGAAGCTTAACGCCAGCTGAGGCCGTGCTTGAAGTGCGTGCTGGACCGTAAGCAAAGGCGTGGTCAATCAAAAAACGGGCGATTCCTCTGCAGAATCGCCCGTTTTTTGATTGACCACGCCCCGCGGAGGGAGCATGATCCCTATGCTGACCAACGTCTCAATTAAACGACGTCAACGCCAGCGCCTTCGGCCTCAAGCTGCGCCTTGGCATCTTCGGCAGCATCCTTGCCAACACCCTGCAGGATAGGCGCCGGGGCGCTCTCGACCAGTTCCTTGGCTTCCTTGAGGCCCAAGTTGGTCAGGGCGCGGACAGCCTTAATGACGTTGATCTTCTTGGCGCCTACGTCCTTCAGGACAACGTCAAACTCGGTCTTTTCCTCCTCGGCCTCGCCGCCGCCGCCGGCGCCTGGCACCGCTGCAGCCATCGCCACAGGAGCTGCAGCGCTAACGCCCCACGCTTCTTCAAGCATGCTCACCAGCTCAGCAGCCTCGACCAGGGTAAGACCATCCAATTGTTCCTTGATTGCCTGTAAATCGGCCATTTTGAGAATTCTCCTATAATTCGATCAGTATTCGAGTAGTGTTTTCAAATCACAAGACGTGTAGCAGGGGCACTGTAAACTATGCGGCCTCTTGCTGCTTTTCCACATAGGCGTTGAGCACACGCACCAGGCTGGAACCGGGAGCGTTGATCACCCCCGCGATATCGCGAGCCGGCGCGCTGATCGTTCCCAGGATCATCGCCAGGACCTGTTCCTTGGTGGGCAGGTCGGATAGCTTTGCCGCTTCAGTCGCGTCGAGCGACGTCCCGTCCATAAAGGCGCCGCTGATTTCGACGATCTTCTCTGCCTTGATCCAGTCATTCAGCGCCGTTACGCTGCTGCCAATGTCTTCACCCGTAAAGATGACGGCATTGGGCCCTTCGAGCGTTGCCTCAGCTAGATCATAGCCGCTCTGCTTGAGCGCCAAATCCAGCAGCGAGTTTTTGACGACGACGTATGTCGCATCGGTCTCGCTTAGCTTGGCGCGCAACGATTGGATCTGTGATACCGAAACACCGCGATAGTCGGTAAAGACCAACGCCGGCGAGTTTTCGATCAGCTCCTTGTACTGGGCGACCAACGCTTCTTTTTTTGCTCTTGTAATGGCCAAGTCGTTTTCCTCCTTTCCTTAGAGATTTTGTTTTGCCCTGCACGCGACAGGAACAAAAAACGCCTTCACTGGAATTGTGAAGACGTGAGACGTTCGTGACCATGGCGCAACCGCTGGACCTTCATCCAGCTGATTACGTACACTGTCCCTTCTCGCCTCGGTAGGCTGCCGGATAAACCGGGCAATTAAGCCGTAGCGCCTACTGTCTTAAGCACAATGGACAACTTTATTCAGTTGTTGCCAAACACAAATTATAGCGCCGGCCGCAGCAATCGTCCAAATATGAGCGCTGCGAAAGCGCAGCATGTCTGGCTGAATCGGCAAGGATAGCCTGCCGATTCAGCCAGACATGCTCTTAGTTGGTCGAAGCTGCCGCTGTGGTAGCGCTGGCAAGATCTACCACCAGTCCCGGTCCCATCGTGCTGGTTAGGGTGATACGGTGAATGTAGTTGGCTTTCAGGCCGGACGGCTTGGCAGCGAGGATCGCTTCCATAAATGCGCTAAAGTTTTCCAGCAGCGCGTTGGCCTCAAAGCTCGCCTTGCCAATCGGTACGTGAATGTTTGAAGTCTTGTCGACCCGGAACTCAATGCGGCCCATTCGAGCTTCTTGGATGACGCGGGGCAGATCTTCAGCCGGCACGATCGTGCCAGTCTTGGGGCTGGGCATAAGGCCGCGGGGACCTAGGACACGACCTAGCTTGCCGACGACGCGCATCATGTCGGGCGTGGCCACAACGATATCGAATTCGGTCCAGCCCTTCTGAACGCGATCGGCCAACTCGTCGCTGCCCACGTAATCGGCGCCTGCTTCTTCGGCAAGCGCCTGCCCTTCGGGACCAACGAAGGCCAGAATGCGCACCTCGCGACCCGTGCCGTTGGGCAGGGTGACAACGCCGCGTACCTGCTGGTCGGCGTGACGGGGATCGACGCCCATACGCAGATGGACTTCGACTGTCTCGTCAAACTTAGCGGTAGCCAATTCCTTGACCAGACTCACAGCTTCGTCCGCTTCATATTGTTTGGTGGAGTCAACTTTGCTGTTGATCTCGTTATAGCGTTTGCTATGCTTTGCCATGTTATTTTCTCCGTGGTTCTGGCGGGACGCATCCCTCCCACTGTTCAGACGATCAATGCTTATTCCGCAACGGTAACGCCCATACTGCGGGCGGTGCCTTCCACCATTTTCATGGCGCTTTCCACGCTGACGCCGGTCAGATCCTTAAGCTTGATTTCTGCAATCTCGCGTACCTGGCTTTGGGTCAACTGCCCCACCTTCTCTTTATTCGGCTCGGCGCTGCCCTTATTGACTTTGAGTGCCTTGAGAATCAGGTCCGAGGCCGGTGGCGTCTTGGTGATGAAGTTAAATGAGCCATCGGTGAAGATCGAAATCTCCACAGGAATGATCTGGCCCATCTCCTGCTGGGTCCGTGCATTGTACTCTTTGCAGAAGCCCATGATGTTGACGCCGTGGGGGCCCAGAGCCGTGCCAACGGGGGGGGCAGGATTCGCCTTGCCGGCCGGGATCTGCAATTTTACAATTGCTTTGAGTTTTTTTGCCATGTTCTTGCTCCTTCTGGACTTGGTGAACGCTTGCGATGCAGCGATTGGCGATCGCTCCCAAGCTCCCAAATGCCAGCAATTGCGGATGACGCTTTGCGGCGATTGCCGTTACGCATCCAATACAAAAAGAAACGAATAGTGTAATCGCGTCAACCTGAAACAGCGCCTACGCGTCACGCACCAACTGTAAAAAATCAACTTCCACCGGCGTTTCGCGGTTGAAGAAGCTAACGAGGACTTTGGCCTTGCCCTTGTCCGCATAGATCTCGTCGACAATGCCGTTGAACTCGGCAAACGGGCCACCAGTTATGCGCACATGCTCCCCGATTTCAAAGCTAACCTTGAGGCGCGGTTCGTCAGATTCGATGCGCTTCATGATCTTATTGACTTCGTCTTCGTTTAGAGGCGTCGGCTTGTTGCCCATGCCGACAAATCCGGTCACGCCGGGCGAGTTGCGTACAACGTACCAACTGTCTTCGTCCATGATCATATGGACCAGGATATACCCTGGAAAGACGCGCCGTTCAACCTCTTTACGCACACCGTTGCGGATCTCAATTTCGGTCTCGGTCGGCACAACAACTTCGACAATGCGATCGGTCATGCCCATGGACTCTGCCCGATGCTCAATGTTGCGCTTGACCTTGTTCTCCATGCCCGAGTAGCTATGCACGACAAACCACTGGGTCAGGAGCTCGCCGCTCTCTTCGGCATCGAGTTCCGCGGCAATTTCAGCGTCGATGGCTGCTAGTTCTTCCTCGGTTAACTCGCCGCTATTCGGTGTTTGTTCTTCGCTCATTCTTGCCTCCTTTGGCACTCATTGGCCCCCCACGATTGGCCGTCACTCGGTTCGCCACTCGGTTCGCCATGGAGCGAGTGATCAGACGCTTGCCTGATACGCCGATTGGTGATCTCAGGCAGATAACGCGGTAGGCGCTGGATGACGCAACAAGCTCCACTTGACGGTGGGCGCTTAGCCGCCCAGACCAAGAATGAAGGCGATGACCGTGCTGAAGAAGGTGTCGATTCCAAAAATTACGATCGCTGAAATAACGGTTACCACAAAAACGATCCAGGTTAGGCGAAACACTTCCTCGCGGGTAGGCCAATGTACTTTGGCGATTTCCGCACGCGTTTCGCGTAAATAGCGGGTAAGCGCATTACCCGATTTCGACTTCGGCGTTGTCGCAGGACTCATGGTGCATCCTTTGCTATTGAGGTGAAAATGCCGGTTGGCCGGCTCCCTCTATCTCTGTTTTCAGGCTCAAAATGACCACCGGCTACTCCAGCCGGTGGTCATTCAGGCAGGCGTGGCAGGACTTGAACCCACAACCTGCGGTTTTGGAGACCGCTGCTCTACCAATTGAGCTACACGCCTGTATTGAAGGCTGGGGCGAAGCGAGATGTTGTCCGCTTCGTCCCAGCCTCGACCTTACCCTATTCGATAATCTCGGTGATGACGCCGGCGCCGACGGTGCGACCGCCTTCGCGGATGGCGAAGCGGCTACCGACTTCCAACGCCACCGGTGAGATCAACTCGACCTTCATGTTGACGCTGTCACCCGGCATGACCATCTCCACGCCCTCAGGCAGTTCGATGGAGCCGGTGATGTCCATGGTGCGGATGTAGAACTGAGGGCGATAGCCCTTGAAGAACGGCGTGTGACGACCACCCTCTTCCTTCTTCAGCACATAGACCTCAGACGAGAACTTGGTGTGCGGCGTGATGCTGCCCGGCTTGGCCAGCACCTGACCACGCTCGATCTCATCACGGTTGATGCCGCGCAGCAGACAGCCGACGTTGTCGCCAGCCTGGCCTTCGTCCAGCAGCTTGCGGAACATCTCCACGCCGGTCACCGACGGTCCTGCGCGTATCCTGGATGCCGACGATCTCGACCTCTTCCATCGGGTGGACCACGCCACGCTCGATGCGGCCCGTTACGACCGTGCCGCGACCCTTGATGCTGAACACATCTTCGATCGGCATCAGGAATGGCTTGTCCGTCTCACGCTCCGGCGTGGGGATGTACTCATCCACCGCCCGCATGAGCTCCCAGATCGGCGCATACTCGGGCGCTTCCGGATCGTCGCTCGTGCTCTCCAGCGCCTGCAGCGCACTGCCGCGGATGATCGGAATGTCGTCGCCCGGGAACTGATAGGAATCGAGCAGCTCGCGCAGCTCCATCTCCACCAATTCAAGCAACTCCTCGTCGTCCATCATGTCGACCTTGTTCAGGAAGACAACCATGGCCGGCACTTCCACCTGGCGCGCCAGCAAAATGTGCTCGCGTGTCTGGGGCATGGGGCCATCGGGCGCCGCCACCACCAGAATCGCACCGTCCATCTGCGCTGCACCGGTGATCATGTTCTTGATGTAGTCGGCATGACCCGGGCAGTCCACATGGGCATAGTGACGATTCTCCGTCTCATACTCCACGTGCGAAATCGCAATCGTAATGCCGCGCGCCTTCTCTTCCGGCGCATTGTCGATCTGATCGAACTTGGAAAAGTCCGCCCAGCCCTTCAAGGCCAGCGTCTTTGTGATCGCTGCCGTCAGGGTCGTCTTGCCGTGGTCAATATGACCGATCGTACCCACGTTTACGTGGGGCTTTGTCCGCTCAAATACTTCTTTAGACATTGTTTAATGCCTCCTTGGGGCTAATTGCTTTGGCTGCAATCCAGTAAATTCCTGTCCCGTGAATTAGCAACCGCCCGAAAAGGGCGGCCAAAGACGTTCATAATCACTTTCTGTCGATTGGGACCTATACGTTGAGTAGCTATACCACTATACTCAGGATGATCGCCGCTCACCGTAATTTCGACAGCTACCACGCTCGTTAGGAGCCCACAATCGGACTTGAACCGATGACCTCATTCTTACCAAGAATGTGCTCTACCGACTGAGCTATGTGGGCAGAACAAATTGATAATCGAAGATCATTAGTCGACAATTATCAATTGTCTGTGGGCGGGGGCGGATTCGAACCACCGTAGGCGATAGCCGGCTGATTTACAGTCAGCTCCCTTTGTCCACTCGGGCACCCGCCCAAATTGCTTCTCTGCGCATCCTGCTTCGCACCGCATCTTAAGCCGGCAGAGCCGACGATCGGATTTGAACCGATAACCTGCTGTTTACAAGACAGCTGCTCTGCCGATTGAGCTACGCCGGCGCAAACTCACACCATACCCGCTGCTCAGGTATATGGTTTTAAGCTATGCGCTCCACAAACATGCACGATTTGAAATTATAGCACAGTTGGGCCTCCGGTCAAATTTCTGACGCCTCAAATTCAATAAGGTTTTCTGCGCTTTGCCGATGATCAATTAGTCGTTACAATGCCTCTGTCTCTTTTCAAAACTGCTTGACAAATTTGAGGAAATTTCATGCGCACGAATCCAATTCGGGATCGTTGGCAACAGGACAAAGCTGTCATCAACGGATGGGTCGGTTTTGACAGCCCATTTGTCGCCGAACTCCTGGCCCATCTTCCTTTCGACAGTATGACAATTGACATGCAGCACGGGCTCGTCGACTACCAAACGGCCATCTCCATGCTTCAGGGAATCTCCGTGGCTGGTATCGGCTCGCTTGTGCGCGTGCCCTGGAATGAACCGGGCATTATCATGAAGATGTTGGACGCCGGCGCCTTTGGCATCATCTGCCCAATGGTGAACAGCCGTGCCGAAGCCGAGGCGTTCGTTGGCGCCTGCCTCTATCCGCCAGACGGCTATCGCAGCCACGGTCCGCGACGCGCCCCAATTGTCATAGGCGAAGAGTACGCCGCCCAGGCCAATGACTTTGTCCTGCCCATTGCCATGATTGAGACGGCGCAGGCGGTTGAAAACCTGGACGATATCCTGAGCGTGTCGGGACTCGGCGGCATCTATATCGGACCGGCCGACCTGAGCCGCTCATACGGCTATCCGCCACGCATGGATCTGACGGATCCTTTCCTCGTCTCCAAGCTTGACTTGATTTTGACCAAGGCGCAGGAACATTCCATCCCGGCTGGGATCCATGTCGGCGCATCAGCCTATGCACGCGAGATGATTGACAAGGGGTGGCTGTTGACGACGATTTCGTCCGACAGTGGCTTTTTGCTAACCACTGCGCGCCAGGCTCTGGCCGAACTGGGGCGCGACGAAAATGCCGAACCGTCCGGCCCATATTGAGCTTGAGCTTGAACGGAGGGACGCATGACACAAAACAGGGGGATGCTCTCGCTGGCAGATCTGGCTGCGCAGGTTGATGCCGGAGCGATTGATACGGTGGCTGTGCTCTTCACGGACCACTACGGCCGGCTCATGGGCAAGCGCTTCGATGCGGAGTTCTTTGTCGATGAAGTCGGCCATGCCGGCACCCACGGTTGCGACTATCTCCTGACGGTCGATATGGAAATGGAGCCGGTGCCCGGCTACGCATTCGCCAACTGGGAGCAGGGCTATGGCGATGTTCATCTCGTCCCTGACTTAAACACTCTACGCGTCGCTACCTGGTTGGATCGGACGGCCCTGGTGCTCTGTGATGTGGAGGACGAAGCCGCGCATGCGCCGACGCAGGTGGCGCCGCGTTCCATCTTGCGGCGGCAAATCGCCCGTGCCGAGGAAATGGGCTACGGCGTTGCCGCTGCGTCAGAGTTGGAATATTTCATCTTCACTGACTCCTATCGGGAGGCCGCGCAAAAGGGCTACGCCAATCTGCAAACGGCCGGCTGGTATATCGAGGACTATCATGCCTTGCAGGGCGCCCGTGAGGAATCGTTCAATGGCGCGGTACGTCGCCATCTCAAAGCGTCGGGCGTGCCGGTGGAGAACTCCAAAGGCGAATGGGGGCCGGGGCAGCACGAGTTGAACGTGCGCTATTCAGATGTGCTCACCATGGCCGATCGTCACACAATCTACAAGCAGTGCCTGAAAGAGGTTGCGGATCAGCAGGGCATCAGTGTCACGTTCATGGCGAAGTTTGATGCCGGGTTGGCCGGCTCAAGCTGTCATATTCACCTGAGCTTGTGGGATGGCGCGCAAAATGCTTTTGCCGGCGATGAGCGCTTTGGGCCCGTTCAGTGCACTGACATCTTTCGCTGGTTCCTGGGCGGCTGGCTTCACCATCTCCCCGAAGTGATGGTTTTCTATGCGCCGACGGTCAACGCCTACAAGCGTTACCAGCCAGGGTCCTGGGCGCCGACGCGTATTGCCTGGAGCTATGATAATCGAACGGCCGGCTTCCGCGTGGTCGGCGCTGGACCGAGCCTGCGCATCGAATCGCGCGTCCCGGGTGCGGACTGCAATCCGTACTTGACTTACGCAGGGGCACTGGCATCCGGGCTGGACGGCATTGCCAATCGAATCGAGCCGCCCGCGGCTTTTGAAGGCGACGTCTATGCCGCACAAGAATTGCCCCACGTGCCCAAGACCTTGCGTGCCGCGACTGAGCGCTTCCAGCAGAGCGCCTTTGCCCGATCCGCTTTCGGCGACGAAGTTGTGGATCACTATGCTCACTTCTATCGGGTGGAGCAGGCGGCATTTGACAACGCAGTCACGGATTGGGAGCGCGCGCGCTATTTTGAACGGATTTGATGCGGGCCATTTGACGGGGCCCATTTGATCGGACTACCACTGACTCAGCCTGTTACCATCTTTCCCCCACATGATTCAGGAGGCGCCAGCATGAATTACAACCATCCAGACGACGCAAACCATCTGATTGACCAAGCCCTTGCGGCCAGCAGTACACCGGCGACACAGCGCATGCGGTTTGCAAGGACGTTGGCGGCGCGATTTGCCATTGCGCATTGGGAGAGTGGGGTCTCATTCTCCTTTGTGGCTGACGATTTTTTGGCGGATGCGCTACGTGCGTCTGAGGAAGATGAAGAGGGGTACGCAGCCTTCGAAGCCGAGATGAAGGCCTTTGAGGACGCGATGTTCAATGGTCCGTTTCTGCCGATTTTTGAGTTTATCGGCAGTCCGAAGTTGGTTGCGCCGGATGAACTTAGTGTGGAGCAAGCATCGCTGGAGGCCGAACGCCTGCTTGAACTCCTGGATCATCATGGCATCTGCATCGACTTCCCAGACGAAGTTGATGATCTAGAGATCTATCGCTTTCTCGTCGATGATCTGATGCATGAAGAGATTGCCGCCACGCGTTTTGAGGGCTGGCGCACCCACTTCATTTATGAGGAATTCTTCGACGAGTACTGGGAGAATTCATCTGAAGATGATTGGCTGGACGATGATCCGGCGGATAATTATCGCGATGATGAGATTCCGTTTTGAATTGGCGATTTCTGTTCCTTGACTACGCCCCAACTCAATGAGGAGCATCCTATGCGACTTGCGGGAAAGAGTGCCTTGATCACCGGCGCCGGCAGCGGGATTGGGCTGGAGACGTGCCTGCGTTTTGCCCAGGAAGGCGCCGAGATTGTCGCCGTCGACATCGACCTCGAGAGCGCTCAGGCTACCGCGAGCGCCTGTCGCGACGCTGGCGCATCGGCCACGTACTTTGTGGCTGATGTGGCCGAGGCGAACGCCTGTGCCGGCATGATCCGCCATGCCGAGGAGACCTTTGGCAAGCTTGATGTGCTCTTCAACAATGCCGGGGTCATGCTCAGTGAAGATGGCGATGCGGTCAGTACGGATGAGGAAATCTGGGATTTGACTATGGCCATCAACCTTAAGGGCGTCTGGCTTGGCTGCAAGTATGGCATCCCGGCCCTGCGCCGGGCTGGCGGCGGTTCGATCATTAACACGGCGTCGTTTGTGGCGCTGTTGGGCGCGGCCACGCCGCAGATCGCTTACACGGCCAGCAAGGGCGGCGTACTGGCCATGACGCGTGAGCTCGCCGTGGTTCATGCACGTGAGAATATTCGGGTCAACGCACTCTGTCCAGGACCACTGCGGACGGAACTCTTGATGAAATTTTTAGACACCGAGGAAAAGCGGCAGCGCCGCCTGGTCCACATTCCCATGGGGCGCTTTGGCGAAGCCAAGGAGATGGCCCAGGCCGCCCTCTATCTGGCTTCAGATGAATCCTCGTTTGTCACGGGGACGGAGTTCGTAGTTGACGGCGGCATCACCGCCGCCTATGTCACGCCGGAGTAAGATCCAATCTTGCTCGATTCAGAGATCGGGCTCCTTCTAAAAGCCCGATTTTTTATCAGTACGGTTATACGTGCGCAAAACAAAATGAGCTGCTTTCTATTCAATCTTGTCATGCTTTGCCAGATTATGATGGGCGCACAGAAGCTGAACATTCTCTGCCTTCAGGGAGGTCCCTCCTTTTGAAAAGGGAAGTATGTGATCGAAATGTAGATCTTGTCTCGAGCCGCACACCACACATTTCCCATGGTCACGCTTCCAAACGGCCAATTTCACAGCAGTTGGAATCACTCGCTGCGGCTCTTCGGGAATGATTGGGTGAGCCCGCGTCACGGAGTCATCCTCAACAATTATTAGCCTGAATCTAAAGACCTTCCGTCGTCCGTCCGATTCCTGCCAACAATCGGTTAGATGAAAAAGCCCGTTGTAGGCCCAAATTCCCTGAAGTAGCTTTTCGTAAACTCGCACGCGCTCTGGTTTTCGACGGCCTTGCTTGTATTCTGCTGCTGCTTTACAAAACTTGCCGTTTTCGGTAATGGTGCCGCGCTCGCTGTAGGCTGGTTGATCAATAGCCTTGGGATCGGGGCCATTCTTCTGTCTTGGCGCATCATGCCCCTCGTAGATCAGCGTGGCTCCACCATCCTCGACCTGATCCATGTACGGCGCGTTACGGCGTACAGACATCAATAGCACGGAATGGTCAGCATTTACGCCGAAATTCATTCCTTTTTGGAGTGTCGTGTCTTCACGCAGGCACATCTCGAAATAGGAGATGACTTCATTGGCCATGCCCAGTGACCCTTTCAAAGTCTCTAGCTTATCCCGACGGCGCGGTATTCACCATCCAGCTCGAAAAGCCGTCGAGAAACGCGCGGAAACCGGGCAGGTGCTCGGCGGGGAAGCTGTATGCCTGGGGCGCCTGTTCGAGCACGCGGTCGAAGCAGGCCAACCATTCCTGGCGTGCGGTCTCGTCGATGGCAAAGGGCATGTGGCGGGCACGCATGGCTGGATTGCCGAAATACATATTGTAGAGCGGCGGCCCACCCAATAGTCCGACGAAGAACGCGCCCGATTTCTGGGACGCGGCACGCAGCGCCTCCTCGCCCTGGGGAAACATGTGGGCAATCGATGAACGACCCAACTCTTCATAGAACGCTTCCAGCATGGCAAAAATCTTCTCTTCGCCCATGGCCGCATAGATGGCCGGGTCCGGTCGCTCCGTCCGCGGCGGTCCGCCCGGCGGCACGTAGATATCGCGTTGCATAGTCGCTCCAAATAGGCCGCGGATGTAGGCGGGTTAGGCGGATTGACGCGGATCTGGATGTGATAAATGATCCGCGTTGATCCGCCCCATCTGCGCTATCCGCGCGTCATCGCCGTCGCACGCTCGACGACGAAGCGCTCATATTCATTCTGGCAGGGCAGGCCCCAAACGGCCCAAAGTTCACGTGTGGCCGGCGACATGATGCAGGCGCCCGAGCTTTCAATGTGATAGTCTGGCGTCGCGTGGGCACAGACCGACGGCTCCCCTTCTACATGGAACCGCGTTAACTCGATCAGCGTGTCCGGCGTGATCGAACCATGATGACCGGTCATGAATTGTTCGGCCTGGTCCAGCCGCGCATGGGTGCTGGCCAACGAATAGGCCTTGCGCGGCCGCTCGATCGCACAATTGGCATCGAAGACGCAATGATTGGTGTGCACGTAGTGGCCGCTTACGGGCGTGACCGTCTGGCGGGTGGCCATGGCTTCAATGTTGTAGCCTTTGAGCGCGCCGCCTGCGTCGGGCCCCATGAGCACATAGTTGTGTGCGCCCGAAAGGGGGGCATTTTGTAAGACGGCCAAGGCTTCATCCACTGTCGTCTGCGCCAACATCTTGCGGATGACAAAGACCCAATGCACCCCAACCCGCCCGCCCTTGTCGAGCAGGTTGTTAATGCCTACGGCCACGCCCTGTTCATTCATGCCGATCATGCCCACGCAGCCGGTGATGGTGAAACAGCAGGCAGCCGGCGCTGCAGTCGGCTGCACCTCGAGCATGAGCACGTGGGGCGTGGCAGTGGTATGCATGTCCCACGTCTGCCCTACATAGCCGCGACCGTCGGCAGTTACGGATGAATCTGCAAGAAAGGCTGTGCAGCCGCCGCCATCGCCGTCACCGACTTCGTCGGCTGCATGACCAATACCGTTGACGATCTGCGGGTTGGCCATCAGATCCACGAAGTCCGTAAAGCCGTTCATGATGACTAATTCGTTGACGCCCAAGCCTGTAGCATCCGCCATGCCGCGGATCTCCTCGACCAGCTCGGGCGCAAAGGCCTCATGCGCAGCAAGACAGGCATCGCCCAACGCAAGCACGTCGTCGTGTGTGACAACCAAGCCGCCGGTCCAGAACGGATCGCTGCTCAGGCGTAGTCGCTCTTCGGTTAGGGCGGCAATCTCATCGCCGTATGCCTTACCATGGGCATAGCCCATCTCGTAGGGCGTTCCCGCCACGCGCAAATGACGAATTTTGTCCATCAGCTCCTCCCGTCAAATTGTCAATTGCAAATTGTCCATTGGCAATTAAAGAACTTTCTCGACGCTCAGCCAATCACCGCCCCGCGCCTCATCGGCCTTGACCAGCGTGTCAGCCGCCCCCATGACGACAGCATTGCCCTGCTCGGAGGCAGCTTGCAGCACGTCGGCGAAGCGCTTGATATCGGCGACTGTGGTGCCCAAGACTTCATCACGCGTCTGCTGGCGCTCTTCATCGCTCACATCGAGGAGATAGCGAATCATGGCGGTATGGCCCTTGGCATCAGGCAGTTGGTAGGCGTCCATGCTGCCAATTGCGCCGATAATCGCCATCGTCAATTCGTCCTGGCTCAGGTCCAATTCGCGCAGATAACGGGCGGTGGCATCGTAGTTGTCCAACGTCCCGAGCAGGTTCGGATCGCGATAGGACAGATAGCTCCAGATTCCTGATTGCTTGCCAAAGCGGCAGAACGCGCCATAGGCGCCGCCCTGCGCGCGGATTTTGTCCCAGAGCCAGCCCGTGCGCACAAGGTTCGTGATTACCTGTACGGAGCCATGGTATTCGTAGCCCAACTCATAGAGATTGGCCCCTTTGCCCACGTAATTGACCTGTGCAGGAATGGCCAGGCCTTCGTTGGCCGGCAGGATTGCGTTGTCCCACAGGGCGTCAGGCGCGTCAAAGGCCGGCAATTCGGCCAGCATTGCCTGCAGCGCAGGCTCAATCGCCTGCCAGTTCGATTCGTCAATCGTGGCGTTGACCAGCAGCCCCTGGCGATTGACGAGCAGTTGCTGCACAGTCTGGAGCTTGCCCAGCACGCCCGGCCAGTCGGTTTCAACTTCGTCGGCCAGGCGGCGCACGAATTGAAGATAGGCGATGCCGCCCATTTGCTCATCAACCCAATTCGCCTTGTTGAAGCGGGCGCTCAGGCGCAAGCTTACGTAGGCATGGCCCGAGGGTACCAAACTTGATTCCAATCGGGCCTTGTTCTCTAAGACGATTTGGCGGAAGCGGACGGGATCATCCAGCCGCACCGTGAGCAGCATCTCGCGCATGATGTCGAGCATTTCCGGCGCTTGCTCCACCGTTGACTTGCCGTTGAGAAAGAAGCGCGCCAGACCTTCGGGGGCAACCAAAGCCGGGGTCACGTAGCTGGACGGGCCGATGCCGCCGGTCTTGCGATCAATGCGCCGCGATAATTTGACATAATCTTCGATTTCCGTGCCCATTTTCGAGAGCGCCAGGCCGAAGAATCGCGCATAGGGCAGCAGCTCTTGAGGCAGGACGTGCATGTTGAAGCCAAGCTTGAGATAGACGATGCCGTTGGTGAAGAGATCATGGGTTAGCAGGGTGACCTCATCGCCTTGGACTTCAGCGCTGGGGATGGTCTTGATCGCCGGCTCAAGATCGCTTAGCGCCAGCGAAGGGAGCTTGGCGAGATCTTCGGGCCGGTCAGGCGTTTCCTGAAGTTGTTTGAGGGTCTGCGTATTGCTGATCACGGCTTCGATCTCAGCCGGCGACATGGCAGCTTTGGCTGCGGCGAGCCGTTCGCGTTCAGTCGTGTCCAATTGGTCGCGCAGTTCCGGGTCCGGCTTCAGGATCACAGTAACGGGCTCGTTCTCCAGCAGGTAGGTGCGAATCAGATCGGCCAGATAGCCGGGATCGTCGGTCAGCGCTTGTTTGACCGCACGCAAGGGCGCTTCAAAGCGGATGGCATCCAGCGGATCGCCATCGTAGAGCCAAGTGTTTAACGCGCGCATATAGAGGACGAGGCCCCTGGGGTACGCGCCCGTATTGTTTTCGCGCAGGCTGAATTCGATTGAGTTGAGGGCGGCCTCAATCATATCCTCATCAATGCCTGTCTCGGCCAGATCAGCCAGGGAATCAAGAATGAGCGCCTCGGCTCGCGTTAAGTTCTCTTCGGCGACGTTCTTGAGACCAACGCTGAAGGTCATCTGACGCAGACTGGCGCTGACCCCACCGCCGATTACATCCTCGGCTAGCTCGGCGTCGACCAGGGATTTGCGCAATGGAGCTGCCTGGGTGCCCATCAAGGCATAGGAGAGGACGCTGAGGGCCATGTTTAGCGCCGGATCCGACTTTTCCGGCAACAGCCAGTTGAGCACGATGCGGTTCTTACCCGTCATGTCATCCGGCGAGTCGACACTGTAGGATTCGACCACGCGGCGGCGCGCAGCAGGACGGCTTTGCAGGGCGATGCTGCCGTCACTCTCCTGGCGGTTGAAGGCGCTGATGACGGCGTCAAGGAGTCGCAGTCGTTCAGTGGAGTCATCGTCGCCATAGAAGAAAAACCGCGCGTTGGATGGATGATAGTAGGTGGTGTGGAAGTCGGTGAATTGTTCGTAGGTCAGATCTGGAATAACTGTGGGATCGCCACCGGAGTCGAAGCTGTAGGCATTGTCAGGAAAGATCGCATGTTGACTCGTTCGCCCCAGCACCGCATCGGGCGACGAGTAGACGCCCTTCATCTCGTTGAAAACAACGCCTTTGTAGATGAGGGGATCCTCCGGCGATTCCAACTCGTAGTGCCATCCCTCTTGATCGAGATGGTGGCGCGTAATCAGCGGATGAAAGACAGCGTCGAGATAGACATCGACCAGGTTGTAGAAGTCCTGCAGGTTGGTGCTGGCTACAGGATAGGTTGTCTTGTCGGGCGAAGTGAAGGCGTTGAGAAAGGTCTTGAGCGAGCCTTTGATTAGCTGCACAAAGGGCTCTTTTAGCGGGTACTTCTCCGAGCCGCCCAGCACCGCATGCTCCATGATGTGGGCGATGCCAGTCGAGTCAGCGGGCGGCGTGCGGAAGGAGACGCCAAACACTTTGTTTTCATCGTCGGTAATGACCGAGAGCAGCTCGGCCCCGGTCTGTTGATGGCGATAGAGCAGGGTGCGCACATTGTATTCGTCAACGAACTCATCGCGAACCAGCTCAAAGCCGTGGGTAATTTCCATGGGATCTTGTAACTCCTATCAGATTTCGTTAAGACGCCTGGCTGCCTTCGTGTAAGGGAAACTGGCCAGGGCAGGCACAGGAGGCGGGCCCGTTCAGCGACTGCATCCAGGCCGGCAGCGCGTCTAGCGTTGCGTGAAGGCTGGCGCGTATTTCGCCGCGATGGGGTGGTTGAGGCTGATCCGCCGCAATCGCACCAACAGTTAGCAGTCCGGCAAAGCAGAGGCCGACTTCCTGGGCCAGGCTGACTTCGGGGGCAAGATTTTGGCCAAGCATATCGATGCCCCAGGCTCGGTAGACACGCGCCTCTGCGGCCGTTTCGCGGCGTGGCCCCTCCGCCGCCAGATAGATCGCGTCAGATGCATCGGGCAGTGCGGCATGAAGGGCTGCGTTCATCTGCGGACAGAAAGCTGGTCGCAGGGCCAAGGCGTCGGCATCAAAGTCAATTTGGCGACGATCGGCGAAGGTGTGTACCGGCTGATGGCTCCAGTCAATATAGTCCTGCGCAATCACTCGTTGCCCCGGCCTCAACAGTGGATTAATCGCTACGCCCAACTCCCAGCCCAAGATGCGCTGAACGCCAAGCTCACGCGCGGCGTAGATCGTTGCCCTTGGGTCGGTTCGGTCGGGCAGACCGGCATAGGGCGCCACCCAGACGTTGATGCCGGTAGCCGTTACGCGCCGGGCAATAGGGCCGACATCGCCATAGGGTGTCGAAAAGACTTGTTCCTCAGCGAAATTGCCCAGGGCGACCAAAGAGGTCGGCGGCAGAAGCACGGCGAGCAGGATAAGAAAGTCAGGGCTTGGCATGGCAGTCTTTGACGAGTATGATGAGTATGGTTGCGCCCTACCTACGCCTCTAGGATGGGACAAGAGAGGGGGCCTTTCCGCAAGCTCTCTTCCGCATCAAGACTGGGCGTGTAGTGTCGGTGCAAAAATGCTTGGACCCGAAAGACGATAGCATTGATCCCAAGTGATGGCAAGGACGAGACGCATGGCGTCCAGCAAGTCGAAATTCGAAGTCAACGGGCGACGCAAGGAACCGGATCGGGTGGCCCCAGATTCATTCAATTGAATCCTCCGCGAGGATCCGGCACAACTGTGTTGGAACAGCGATCTATCCTGACCGATAGATCGCCAGGCCGCCGATAATGCGCAGCAGAAATGCCACCAACAGGGCCGGAACGATGCCAATCGCATAGGCGAGCAGCGGTCCTAGCAGCGAGGCGGCGACGATTGCTGCATTCAGCGAAAGATTGTACCAGGTGAGATACGGGGCGCGATTTTCCGGCGGGATCCGTTCCAGCAGATAGTTGGCCAGCGCGCCGCCCACGATCGCCCACGAGAGACCGCCAAGAATGGACGCGACGATGTACATCGGCGCACCATTCATGAGCGCAGTCAGCAGCGGATAGGTGCTGAGCAGCAAGGCCCCAACGACTGTGAGCCGATAGTTGCCGTAGCGTTTGGTCAACCGGCTCAATTGTAGTGCGCCAACGAGCACGGCCATGTGGAAGACGGCTGTACCCAAGCTAATAGTCTGATCGCTGAAACCAAGCTGGTCGACCCAGCGCAGGGCGAAGAGCGGACCGGGTAGAAAGAGGGCAAAATGGAAGCAGAAGAGCGCTAAGACGACGCTGCCATATCCGTTTGTCTTCAGAACATCGCGCTGCAACAGATCGCGTTTGCCTTCATGAGCACCGCGGAAGCTGCGCAAGCCGATTGATACACGGGGGGCCAGCGTAAAACCACGCACGCTGCCCGGCCGGGCGAAGTCCTGGATGGGGGAAGCAACTGCGCGTGGCGCCGCCTGGTCTTGGACGGTACGAAGGCTAAAGAGATGGACGGTGCTCATCATGGCGCCGATAAAGCCGAGCGCAAAGACAACCTGATAACCGCGGGTAAATGGCAACTCCTCAAGTAGATAGCCGCAGAGCAGGGATGTAACAATGTAGGAAATGGCCAGCAATGCATGGCGACGCCCCGCTACGTGACCGCGCCACTCCGGCGGTACAGCAGCCGCGTAGAGCGCGTTGAACCCAATCGCAAAGGCCGCGCCGGGGATCGATGCGATGAGCACCAGCAGGATCAGCGCCCAAAGTTGATGTGACTCAATGGCGATGAGTGGGACAAAGATCCAGAAAAAGTAGCCGAGGCGAAAGAGGACCGACATCCAGAAGGTGCTCTTGCCCACCGGCTGATGGCTTAGCCACTGGCCCAGCGGCATGGTGACCAGAAGACTCATTGCTGCTGGCCCGGCTGTGAGCAGACCAATTTCTAACGCAGTCGCGCCGATACGGGCGGCATAGACGGCTAAAAAAGCAATGCTGCTGCCGGCCAGAAGTCCGTACCAGGCGATATCCCAGTACAGATGATGAAAGTTGTTCCGATAGGCTTCCGGTACGCCGGCAGATTGACGCCTGTGACGGCTCAAGACAGATGTTGCCACGCTTCCTCCGCGATTGCGCATGCTGCGTAAGTCTTAACAAGATTGCCCTCCTGTCGTTCCAACGATAGTGAGCTGGATCCGAAGCAGACGAGGCGCTTGGGTTAATCTGATTATTATCGCCATTTTGGCCCGAATTGAAAAACGTTGTGGCGAGCAAATCTGCTATTAAAAGTCGCTGGAATACCAGTAGATTGAATTGAAACAAATGTGCGTCTTATGTTAAAATCGGCCCGATGAACGGACCGCTACCAGAGCAAGTTGCTCAAAAACTGCAGACGTTGCCCGACAAGCCGGGCTGTTACCTCATGCGCAATGTCGACGGCAAGGTCATTTACGTCGGCAAGGCCATCGTTTTGCGCAATCGCGTGCGTAGCTACTTCCACGCGGCAGCCCAACAGCACCCCAAGACGGCTGCGCTGGTCAACGAGATCGCCGACATTACGTGGTGGGTGACCCAAACTGAGTTGGAAGCGCTCATGCTCGAAAATGAGCTGATCAAGCGCTACCAGCCTCATTACAACATCCGCCTCAAAGACGATCGCAATTTTCCCTACATCAAGGTTAACTGGCAGGATGACTTTCCCAAGGTTGAGGTCGTGCGTCGCATTCGTAAGGACGGTGCACGTTATTTTGGCCCGTACAGCAGCTCTACGGCCTGCTACCAGACTCTGGATGCGTTGCGCCGCATCTTTCCCTACCTGGACTGCGATCGCGAGATCACCGGCAATGACGCTCGTCCCTGTCTTTACTACCACATCAAGATGTGCGGCGGCCCCTGTATCGGCAAACAGGAGCGAGTCAGCTACCGTGCCACCGTCCGCCAACTGATGCGCTTTCTAGAGGGCGATACCGATCGCGTGCTTGGTCAGCTTGAGCGCCAGATGGAGCGGGCGGCCGAGAATCTCCAGTTCGAACTGGCTGCCCTCTATCGCGACCGCCACCTGGCCGCGCAGCGCATTGCTGAACAGCAACGAATTATGGATGCGAGCCTGGAGGATGCCGACTATGTGGCCGTGGCACAGGCGCCCACGATTGGCGATACCGCCGTGCAGATCTTTAAGGTTCGCAACGGGCGGCTCATTGGCCGTGAGAATTTTATGTTGGAAGGCGCAGATGTGCCCGATGCTGAGGTCAACCTGCATGGGGTGCTGATTGGCTCCTTCATCCAACGTTTTTACGATAGCGCGGCCTTTGTGCCCAAGCTGATCTTGGTCCAGGCCATGCCGGAAGATGCCGAAGTGCTGGAAGAGTGGCTGACGACCCGTCGCGGCTCTGCTGTTGAGCTACGCGTGCCGCTGCGCGGGGCCAAGCGCAAGCTCATGGAGATCGCCGAGGTCAACGCCGACGAGTATCTGCGCGTGCAGATGGCTACCCGTGCAGCCGACACCAATCGCCAGACCGAAGCGCTTCAGCAACTGCAAGAGACGCTGCAGCTGGAGAGACCGCCGGCGCGCATTGAGTGTTACGACATCAGCACCCTGCAGGGAACCAATACCGTCGGGTCCATGGTCGTTTTTGCCAAAGGCGTGCCGTTTAAGAAGGGCTACAAGCGCTTCAAGATTCGCGGTAAGGGGAGCCAGGGTGAGCCTGACGATTTCGCCAGCATGCGCGAAATGCTCCGTCGCCGTTTCCGCCGCGTCGTTGAGGAATTGGGCGCGGCAGATCCAGGCAAGCGCGCCCGCAAGGCCGATGAAAGCTGGCGCATTCTGCCCGACCTGGTCATCATTGACGGCGGCAAAGGGCAATTGGGCATTGCCATGGAAGTGCTGGAAGAGTTTGGCCTGCGCAAGCGCGTGCCGGTCGTGGGCTTGGCCAAACGAGAGGAAGAGGTCTTCCTGCCGGGGCGCAAAGAACCCGTTTGGCTGGCCCGTGGCAGCGACGGATTGCATCTCGTCCAGCGCATCCGCGATGAGGCTCATCGCTTTGCCATCACCTATCACCGCAACCTGCGCCGCAAGGAACAGACCCGTTCCAAACTCGATGACGTCCAAGGGATTGGCCCCAAGCGACGCAAAGCCCTGCTCACCTATTTTAGTGGCGACCTGGACAAGATCCGGGACGCGACGATCGACGAACTGGCCGCCGTCCCGGGCATGACGCGTCGATCTGCCCAGGCCGTCAAGGAGCAGCTATGACAGACGAATATTATTGGGAACCCCAGCCTGTTTCCCCGGATTTTGTCATTGCTCAACTAAATTTTCTCGGCGATATTCCGACTGAGGAACTGCTTGAGATCTTTGAAAAATCGGCGCAGCAGTTGACGATTCCCATGCGCGGCATCCTCTTTGAGCAGGACACGCCGATTGACAAGCTCTACATCATCCTCACCGGCCGCTTCTGGCAGAGCCGGATTGAGACCGATCAACAGGGCAATTCGACGCGCCGGCTGGAGCGTGAAGTTGGGCCAGGGATCATTCTGGGCGTCCAGGATTTTCTGTTCGGTGATCATTATCATACCAAGGCACAGGCGCTTGAGACCAGCACGGTGCTCACTATCGAGACGGGCGCCCTAAACCGGCTCCTGTTCCACCACCCTGATGTGCGCGAACGTCTGGCGCCATTGGGGCTGATTGATCGCATGCGCACGATTCCTCTGGTGGGCCGTCTGGACGAAGTGACTCTTGGTTTCTTGGCGACAGTTGCAGAGGAGGTCGAGGTACTCCACGACGAAATCGTCTATCCAGCCGGTCAGATGTTGGCACTGATCTATCTGATTGATCGGGGTCAAATCGTTTTGGATTGGAGCGACGGACGGGACAATTGGCTAGGGAACGGCGCGGCGTTTGGTATGCAGGAAGGCGCGCGGATTACGCCGGGCGCTCGCCTCATGGACCACAAGGCTACGGCGACGGGGCGCACAAAACTGATTGTGATTCCCCATGCCGATTTTATTGCCATTACCGGGCATACGCCTGATGCCATCGCCATGGACGAGATTCGTGAACGCGAACACTTGTTGGAGAACCTGCTGGTCTTTTCTGAACTTGACCAGCAATATGATCACCACATGGCCGGCTTTATCAGCCATTATTATTTTCCATACAGTCACGTCGTCATCCAGCAGGGGGAAGAGGCTGACTCAATGTGGATTCTGATGCCGGGCAGCAAGGCGATCCTCCATGCCAACGATGCCAACGGCAACAAGCTGCTGCCAACATCGTGTGAAGGGCCCACCTACTTCGCCGAGACCGCGCTGCTGGGCCTGATCAGTCAGGACTCAACCATTGAAGCCATGACGGGCAGTGAGTGGTTGCGCCTGCACTGGCGCGATTTTGAACGCCTATCTCGTTTTGAAAAAGCCGACCTGCGCTCCGATCTGGTCGTTGATGCCGAGGGGCGCCACAGCGTGGCCGACCGCCAACAGCGTAACAAGTACGAATGGTTGCAGCCAGGCGAGCGCCTGATCGTGCTGAGCCGCCGGCACTGGATTGCCTATCTGCGCAAGGGCATTCCGGGCTTTGTCGGCTTTCTCGTCCTGCTCGGCTTGGGCTTTGTCGGGCTCCGGCTGCCCGGTTTCCAGCTATGGATTTCTATCCCCTTCTTTTTCCTGTCAATCATCTCGCTGGGTCTCTTTGTCTGGGGCACCGTTGACTACTTCAACGATTGGATTGTGGTAACCAATCGGCGTGTGGTGCATCAAGAGAAGGTCTTGTTCGTCAACGAGTGGCGCAAGGAAGCGCCGCTCGAACATATTCAGAATGTCGATTTTCAGACCAACTTTATTGGCAACTGGCTCAATTACGGCACCATGATTATCCAGACTGCCAGCACGTCGGGCGTGATCGAATTCAACTACACCACCAACTTCGATGAACTGCGCAGCACCATCTATGCGCAGCGCGAGCAGCGACGGCGCCATTCAGCAGCCGAGAGCAAGTTAAGCATCCACCGCATGTTGGAAGCGCGTTTGGGGCAGGCCATGGTTTTGCCCAGTCAGGTCCTGCGTGGCGAACAGGTTGCGGCTGCCGGCGCCTCGTGGAGCGAACGCAAGGCAGACGGCGTCTTGTTGCCGGCGGAGAGCGATGATCGCATTGTCTGGCGCAAGCACTGGATGGTCTTGTTGCCAAAACTCTGGTTGCCCCTCGTTGTACTAGGCTTCTGGCTGTTCGAAGCCATTTTCCCCTTTGTCACTTCGTGGCTTGACGACTTGCCTGCACTGCGAACAACTCTCATTGTGATTGGCATTATCTCGTCTCTGATCGCCCTGGCGCGGGTTGCCTGGGTCATCGCCAATTGGCACAACGATACGTATGAAGTAACGGATGACGAGCTTGCCCATGTCGAGAAACTGCCGTTCAGTCTGGTCGAGACGCGGCGAAGCGCCGGTTTGGGGCGTCTGCAAAACGTGGAGATGCGCATCAACAGTCCGATTGAGTGGTTTTTTAATTTTGGCAACGTGATTTGCCAGACAGCGGCCGAAGACGGCGCCTTTGTGTTTGAGTCCGTGCCTGACCCCCGGGCCGTGGCGGATGAGATCCAGACGCGCATGGAGCGCTATCGCCGGCGCGAAGAGACGGACGCCGCTCAAAAGCGCGCCCAAGAACTGCCTGATTGGTTCGAGGTCTATCGTACGTTGGATCGCGAGGCAGCGTGATAATGGTCAATTGGGGATCGTCAATTGACCATTGCTACCAGCCGAAGCTGAGGCGGTCGATCAGTCGTTTGGGCAGACCGGCGTTCTGCATCTGGCTCTGCGTCAATTCAATGGGATAGGGCACGCGCCGGTAGGACCACGTGTATTCCTCCAAGTCGAGAATCGCATACGCCGCCCGCGCGTCATTGTCGCGCGGCTGGCCGACGCTGCCCGGATTGATAATGAGGCGTTCCTGATGCGATGTCTCCAGATGAAACGCGCTGTTTACCGGCGGCTGCAAGAAATCGACCGTGGCCACGGTATGAATCTCTTCGTCGATAGGGTCTGGTTCGCTATGCAGCCGCCAGCGGAAGACGGACGGTTTGTGGGTATGGCCCACCAGGCAGATCGATTGTGAAAAAACTGCAAAGTTTTCAAGCGCAGTGCTCGGGGTCAGAATGTACTCCCATACCGGCTCGCGCGGACTGGCATGGGTAATGAGTATGTCCTGCGCGACTTCCGGTTGGACCGGCTTATCGGCAAGACCGGCCAAATACTGCCTGCTTGGATCATCCAAATGCTCACGCGTCCAAAGCACCGCTTGACGGGCGTGCGGGTTAAACTCATCGACGTTAACGCCCGGTCGGCCCAACACGGCCCAGTCATGGTTGCCCATCACGCATAGATCTGCCTGCTCGGCGATGATGCGGGTGCATTCGCTGGGCCGTGGACCATAGCCCACCACGTCGCCAAGACACCAGATGGCGTCATAGGCGCCGGCCGCATCGCGCAGCACCGTCTCCAACGCCACCAGATTCCCATGAATGTCAGACAAAATCAATATGCGCATAGGCCATCGACCATAACAAAACGGCTTGAATTGAAATCGTTTCCCGCTCTGGGCGGTTGCATCTTCTCAACGAATTGCCTGTCAGGCAGCGTTCCCGCATCATCTGCCCATTATATATCAGATTGTTTTGCAAGATTGCGGCGCATGAAGAATTTCCATACTTCAACGAAGATCAGGACAAAGAGGCTGGCCCCAAACGCAATGGCGAGATCACGAGGGTTGAGCGCTTGGGTTTCAAAGATATCCTGAAAGAAGGGCACGTAAATAACCAGCATCTGTAAGACGAGTGTGCTCACAAAGGCCCAAACCATGGGCATATTGCTGAAGAAGCCAATCGTGAAGAGCGAATCATACTCTGAGCGGACTTCGAGCGCCAGCACAATTTGGGCGAAGATCAATGTTGTGAAGATCAGCGTCCGCCAGGCGGGATCGCCGCTGCGATAGGCGATGACGCCAATGGCCAGCGCAACGATGCTCATGACCACGCCCATGACGATGATGAAGGTTGCCATGCCCCGGCCAAAGATACTCTCTTCGGATGAAAAGGGCGGGCGCCGCATGACGCCTTCTTCGCCCGGCTCCACGCCCAGCGCCAGCGCCGGCAAGCCGTCTGTAACGAGGTTCATCCACAAGATTTGCAGCGGCAGCAACGGAATCGGCAAACCCAGGAAGGGGCCGATGAGCATGACCGCAATCTCAGACGCGTTGCAGCTGAGCAGATACTTGATGAACTTGCGAATGTTGTCATAGACGATGCGCCCCTCTTCCACCGCCGCAACGATGGTGGCGAAGTTGTCGTCCAGCAAGATCATGTCCGCCGCCGACTTGGAGACATCTGTGCCGGTGATGCCCATGGCGACGCCGATATCGGCCTTCTTCAGCGCCGGTGCATCGTTCACGCCGTCGCCCGTCATGGCGACAATGTTGCCTTCATCCTGATAGGCCTCGATCAATTCCAGCTTGTGTTCCGGCGAGACGCGGGCAAAGACTGACACCTCTTCGGTCACCTGGCGCAGTTCCTCCGGCGTGAGGTTGTCCAACTCCTGGCCGGTCATAAAGCGGTCACTCTCGGTGATGCCGATCTGTTGAGCAATGTGGCGGGCTGTGAGCGGGTGGTCGCCGGTAATCATGACCGGGCGAATGCCTGCAGTACGGCAGTTGGCCACGGCTTCGGTAACTTCGGGACGGGGCGGGTCGATCATGCCAAAGAGGCCGACGAGAATCAGATCGTCCTCCACATCCTCCATCTCGTCCTGCTCTGGCACTGCATCGAGCGGCCGGATGGCTGCGCCCAGCACGCGCATGCCCTTGCCGGCCATCTCGTCGTGGGCGGCCATGATGCGCTCGCTCCAGGCCTCATCCAGCGGCACCAATTCACCGCCGACCCACACGCGGTCAGCCAGCGTCATCAGGCCGTCGATAGCGCCTTTGGTAAAGGCGATATAGGCGGGCGGATTTTGCGTGACGCGCCGCTGCCAGACGTCATCCAGACTCTGGGGGACATCGTCGCCTGTGGGCATGGCATGGACCGTCGTCATGCGCTTACGTACCGAGTCAAAGGGCAGTTCCGCCACGCGGGGGAAGGCTGCATCCAAATCATCCTTGACGATCCCATATTCCGCCGCAGCCAGAATGAGCGCACCCTCCGTGGGATCACCGATCGCGTAGTAGTTGTCTGGAACCTCCTCGTCTTGAGCCAACTTGGCATCGTTGCTCAACGCACCGGTCACAAGTAGGAGATCCAACGTCGGGATCAGCACCTCGTCCGGCTGCAGCGCCTTGATCGGTTCCAGGTCGAAGCGATCGTTGTCGTCGGACGGTTGGGTCAGCTCGATACGCTGATCGGCGATGTCGATGGCCATCACGGTCATGCGATTCTGGGTGAGGGTGCCCGTCTTGTCGGAGCAGATGATGCTGACCGAGCCCAGGGTCTCGACAGCCGGCAGCTTGCGGATCAGCGCCTTGCGCTTGAGCATGCGTTGCGCGCCCAGCGACAGGGCAATGGTCACGACCGCGGTTAACGCTTCGGGGATGGCAGCGACGGCGAGGCTAACGGCCGTCAAGAGCATCTCCTCGATCGGATTGCCGGCCAGTACGCCCAGCGTGAAGATGACCAGCACCAGCACGATGGCAGCAATGGCTAGGATGCGGCCCAGCTTGTTGAGGCGCTCCTGGAGGGGCGTGAGTTCGTCAGTGACATCCTGGATCATGTCGGCGATATGGCCGAGTTCCGTCTCCATGCCCGTCTGGGTCACCATCATCTCGCCGTGGCCATAGTTGATGATCGTCCCGGAGAAAAGCATGTTGCGCTGGTCGCCAATGACCAGGTCTGTGTCAAAAACGAGGCCGGGGTCCTTGTCGACCGCCTCGGACTCGCCCGTGAGGGCAGCCTCTGTGGCGCGCAAGTTGACGCTTTCGACGACGCGCCCGTCGGCCGGCACTACGTTGCCTGTCTCCAGTAGCACGATATCGCCAGGCACCAGTTCAATCGCGGAAACCTCGCGCACCTGCTGATCGCGCCGCACGCGCACGCTTGGCACCGACATGCGCTTGAGCGCTTCCATGGACTGCTCGGCCTTGTACTCTTGATAGAAGCCGAGCAGACCGTTGAGAACGACAATGGCCATGATGACAATGGCCTCGATTTCGTCACCGAGAAAGATGGAGATGGCTGCCGCTGCAATCAGAATAACGGTCAGAATATTGGCGAACTGCGCCACGAGAATTTGCCACTTGGTGCGCCCACCTCGCTCGATGATTTCGTTGGGCCCATACGTCTCGAGCCGGCGCGCCGCCTCGTCGCTAGAGAGACCAGTCTCGATGTCACTGTCCAGCGTTGTCCCAACCTCGTCCACCGTCATCTGATACCAGACGTGCGCTGAGGAAGTCGGCTTCGCTTGGATAGTCTGTTCGTCGGATGTCACAGTGGATGCTCCCAAGTAGGGTGGATGAATACAAGAGTGAAGCGTTGGGCCTCGTCAGCTGAGATCAGCAGGTTGACCGGTTGACGCCAGCACGCTATTCCAGAGCCGGCCGGCCGGGTCGACTTTCTTGCGTGCAGAGACGGCCATGCGGATGGGCACAAGCGTGAATTCGTCATTCCAGTTACCAACGACCGTATTGGTAAAGCCCGCCATGCCAGCATGCACGGCATTATGACCCAGCAGCAGGCAGTAGGCCGAATCGAAGGCGTTGGCCGGCACGCTACGGATCATGTAGCTGGGATCGATATATTTCACGTTTACCGCAGTATTTGTTGATGCGAAATAGGTCTTGATGGCGTCGCGTAGAAAGAGGCCGATGTCGCCTAACTCTTGATTACCGGATGCGTCGGTCCCCAGAGAATCCACAACAAGATTCTGCCCTGCCCCTTCGGCCACGGCAATGACGGCATGGCCGCGCTGAGCGATGCGGCCATCGAGCGCAGCGAGGAAGTGATCCAAACTGAAAGGGACCTCGGGAATCAGGCAGAAGTTGACCATACTGTCGACGAGCGAGGTGTACGCGGCGATGAAGCCCGACTCCCGTCCCATGAGTTTGACCAATCCGATACCATTCAGTGCGCCGGTTGCCTCGACATTGGCTGCGGCGACGGCTTCATGGGCCTTCGAAGCCGCGGTCTGAAACCCAAAAGATTGCCGGATAAACGAAATGTCATTGTCGATCGTTTTCGGAACGCCAATCACGCTGATGTTGCTGGCGCGCCGTTCGATTTCATCCGCAATTGCCATGGCGCCGCGCAGGGTGCCGTCGCCGCCGATGGTGAAAAGGATTTTGATCCCCAGCGATTCCAGCGTGTCAACCATGACGCCTACGTCCTGGGGACCGCGTGAGGAACCGAGGATCGTGCCGCCCAGCTCACCGATTGTGTCAACGAGCGTTGGCGTCAGGAGCAGAGGCGCGTGGCCGCAGACAGGATTCAGGCCCTGATAGCCATAGCGAAAACCATAAACGGTCTCCACCCCATAATGAAAATGCAGGCTGAGTGTCAGGGCACGGATGACGTCATTGAGCCCTGGACAGAGCCCGCCGCAGGTAACAATACCGGCTTTGACCTCGCCCGGCTCGAAGTGGAGCCGGGCCCGCGGACCGGCCATCTCCATCGTGGGAGGCGGGAGTCCCTGGTCTAGATATGCCTGGAGTGTTGCTTGCTGACTGGCGTAGAGCACGGAATCGCCGGGCGCGACAAACTGAATGCCCTGCATGGGCGACGGATGGGTGCAGGGCCCCAGGCGATCAAGTGTGAAGTCCAATGGATCATTCATAGTAGATTTCGGTCCGATGACGATGGGGCGCCGCTTCGCTGCATCGTAGCGTCAACTCGGCGATAGGAAGATAGTCACCCCGATTGGCAGAATTCAACGGATCACGCTACCGGGGATTGACCAATAAATTAGAGACGCACATCTGTGCGTCTCTATTCTACCAAAACAGCCGGCGTTTGTGCAGGCAAGTGATGGACTCATTCACCATAAGGTCATGCGCAGTGCTGGATTGGGGTGACTCCCAGCGCGCCACAAAAAGCTAGGCGTAGGATGCGCCAATGCATCGACACTCTCTATTTGACGAGTCTGCCTATTTGACGAGTCTGCAAACGTGTTCATGGCGATGCATTTCGGTTCCGCCACGGGACAACGAGTCATCAATTCAAGATTAGCGGAAAAGTCGCTCTGTGGCCTTCTGCTTCGATCTCTGTGGCGCGCCGTGGGATGCCCGACGGTGAGTTGCTCAATAACGCGCTGGCGGTGGTTCAAGCACATAGGCCCGATTGGCCATAATCTGATAGACGATGCCGCCAATGGCGAGCACGGCCCACAGAATCCACCAGATCGCTCCCTCCTGCAGCGACACAGGCGCAAAGACGCCGATTTGCCCTGACAGATCCTCGGACGAGGTCTGACCAAAGAGCAAGAGCACACCGGCAATGGTCGCGCTGGCGCCCGCCAAAGCCGTGATGGCAATGACTACATACTTCTGGAGGTTCAACGCCAGTGTGAGGAATGCGGCGACTACGGCGACAACAATTGCGATGAGCCAAATCAGGAAATTCGGCTCCATCCCGAAGGCGCCGGTAAAGAGGCTCATGGTCAGACCATAGCCGACGGTAGCACCGAGAATCGCCACACCGACGAAGTAGAAGAGATAGGACAAGACGGCAAAAATCACGCCGAGGATGAGCCCGACGACAATGCCACTGACCCCTGCCAGGAAGCCCTCCCCGAAGATTGTCTGGATACCGGTAAAGCCCAGCCAGATCCCGGCAAAGAAGCCCCAGAAGGGCAAAAGGATCCACAGCCAGCGATAGCCGGCAAAGCAGATTGCCAGGCCAATGACAATGGCTAGGATAGCAATAATGAAGTCCATACGTTGCTCCTTTTTGATTGTGCTGTTAAATCGATGATATAGGGGGCGCTTTCTGGGCCGGCTACCCGCAAGCGACCGCTATCTAATAGACTAGTATAGCAGGAATTTGCTTCTTCGCCAGTTGAGTTTGTTCGTATCATTTCGCGAATCCCTTGGTTAGCCTACGCAACGACCGGATAGCGAGCCAGCAGCGCCTCCAGCCAGTCACGCGCATCCTGTGGCGTGGGAACGCGGGCGTCGGCATGCGTTTCACGCGGGGTGCGATTGACGAGCAGCGCCATGCCGTTGCGCTGCTTGATGATTTCAAAGGCTTCTTCGTCCTTGTCGTCATCGCCTAAGAAGAGGGGCAGGGCATTGGGCCAGGGGCGCTCATCAAGCAGGTAGGCGATGGTCTTGCCTTTATTGGCCAAATCGGGACCCAACTCGACGAACTTGTAGCCCCCCAATATACGGAATTGCTCCGCGATTTCAGGCGCAAGTCGCGCCAGCTTGGCTTCGGCTTCGGCTTGGCCCACTTGCAGGACCTCTTCCTCTTCGCCGTCTTGGGCATGCCGTCCATGGATGGCGATCGCCCAGTCCTTGTCTTCCAAAAAGTAGCCCGGGCGTCCAGTCAACAGCGCAGACCAGCCCGCCTTGACTTCATCCAGCACAGGGCGGATGATCGCACGCTCTACGCGCGTAAGCGGCGTGCCGTCAGGTAGCGTCATTTCTACGCCGTAGGTGCCGGCCTTGAGGATACCGGGTACCGGCAGCAATTTCTCTACGTGCTCCAGGCGCCGGCCGCTAACGACTGACGCCAGGATGCGCGGATGGGCGGCCACGCGCGTGACCAAATCGGCTAGCTCAGGATCTGGTTCAATGATGTCGGGCGTGGGCGCAAACTCGGCCAGGGTCCCGTCATAATCAAGAAAGAGACGAATCCGCGGTGCCGCCAGTACCTGTTCTGTCAGTAATTCAAGTGCTTGCGTCATAACCTCTTGCTTTCGTTTACAGGTTTTAACCACTACAGCTGTAGACGCTCAATTGTTTCCAGCTGACTGTTCAGCCAGAAGGTGATGTCCTCCCGTTCGATTACTTCCTGCAGGAAGCGGGCACGCCGGCAGCGTTCCTCCTCGGGCAGCGTGAGCGCTGCGTGAATCGCATTGGCCGTTGCGTGGACGTCGCACGGTGAGATGACGATTGCGCCTGCCTCCAATTGCTCGCGTGCGCCGGTGCGCTCGGAAAGAATCAACCCGCCGCAACGCTCGTTGACGATCGGCCCTTCTTTGGCGACCAGATTCATGCCGTCGACAATTGAATTGACCAGCAACACATCATGCCGCTGCATAGCCGCCACTGCGCGGGCGTAGCTCTCGCCGACCAGCACGCGAATGGGTTCCCACTTGGCTGTCGCATAGCGCGCATTCACCCGGCCAACGATGGACATCACTTCATCCAGATAGTTCATATATTCGCCCAGATCCATGCGCGACGGAACGAGAATGGCGACAAAGTTGACCGCTTCCAAATATTCGGGATAGCTATCCAGAAATTCTTCAAAGGCGATGAAGCCGCGCACGATATTCTTGCTTGGTTCAATGCGTTCGATACGCAGCAGCATCTTGTTGTCGCCCACCATTTCTTCGATGTCGACACGATGGGCCGCGACCTCTGCCGAGGCCGCCAGGTTGCGCAATGCATCGACATCGATCGAGATTGGATAGGCTTCGACCTGCGTGGCGTGGTTGCGATACCAGACCCGACCCTCCTTGTAGCGGACGCCAACGCGATCAAGATGTCCCTGACAGGTGCGGATGAAGTTAATGGCGTCGTCGTGGGTCTGAAAGCCCAAGACGTCGGCCCCGAGCAGCCCTTCCAGGATGGCTGTGCGCATCGCAGACGGCAAGATCTGCCAATAGTCAGGGCCGGGCCAGGGAATGTGAACAAAATGAGTGATGACGGGCCGCTCGTGGGGACGCATGGCCGACCGTATCATGCGCGGTGCGAGGTAGAGATGGTAGTCGTGGAGCATGGCAATGGTCGGCTGCTTGTGCACCCGCCAGGACTCGCGCACCTGTTCGACGATTGCGTCTGCAAACTGTTGGTTGATGGCGACATAGCCCTCTTCCCAGGCCTCCCACGTGGCGCGATCGATCACGGGCTGGCGCGGCACATCCCACATGGTATGCTGAAGAAACCAGAGTAGTGGGTTGGCAATGACGTTGTAGTAGCCTTCGTAGGCTTCCGGTTCGGGGGAGAGAAAGTTGACCCGGATCGTGTTGCCGTCCTCCCACAACGGCACGTCGCCCTGGTCCCACTTGGTATCTTCATCCGTGCGGGCGCACGCAATCCACGTTGCATCGACGTGCTGGGCGAGGCCCATCAGGGCGGTTACAAGGCCACCGGAACCGCGATCAAACGTGCGGCTGCCATCGGCGCTGGTCTGAAAGGTGACGGGGCCGCGGTTGGCGGCAATGATGAGGGCCCGATCGGCAAAAAGCGCCGATTCCGGGTCCCGTGACCGGGCCTGCGTCCCAGCGTTTGCGGGTACAGATTCCGTGTCAGGTTGCATAGGTGCTACTCTCCTCCGTGGGGCGTCGGAATGGTCGACTAGACAGGCAGTAAGACAGGGTGAGCTCAGCGTCACGGGCAAGCTGTACAACCCAAGATTTCACGCCGGCTTCCTCCCCTAGTGTACCACATCGCCTAAGCCTCATTGACGGCTTCTGCCCTGCGCCTAATCGACCCTTTTTGCCCGTCGAAATCGACGGCTATCGCCAAACTTGACTTGACAAAGGCGGGTGCGACTGCTATATTCGCCACTACAATTTCATATGCGACTCTTATCCAGAGAGGTGGAGGGACCGGCCCTGTGAAACCTCGGCAACCCGGTATCAACGGCAACGATGCCTGCGAAGCGCCAGGGTGCCAATTCCGGCAGACAAGTTCTGGAAGATGGGAGAATCGGGCGCTGGTCCTCTACCGCAAACCCGTGCTGAATCTGACCCTCTCATCTTGCAGACGAGTGGGTTTTTTTGTGCCTGCGGCTTGCTTTTGTTGTGAGGAACTACCAGCTGATACGCAGAACTTCACTGCCAGATGCGCGCGAGCGCTATGGAGCTTTCGGAAAGCGCCGCAATCAACCGAGCAGTAGACGGAGTAGACAAGGAGAGAGTGAAATGAGTGACCAGGAACATCAATTCGGCTTTAGTACCCAGCAACTTCACGCTGGACAGACGCCCGATCCCGCTACTGGCAGCCGGGCCGTGCCGATCTATCAGACGACGAGCTATCAATTCAACGACACCGAACACGCTGCCAACCTCTTTGCCCTGAAAGAGTTTGGCAACATCTACACCCGCATCATGAACCCCACGACGGATGTGTTGGAGCAGCGCGTGGCGGCGTTAGAGGGGGGCGCGGCTGCGATCGCCGCAGGCAGCGGTCATGGCGCCCAGACCATGGCCATTCTTACCCTTTGTGGCGCCGGTGACCATATCGTCGCCAGCAGCCGGCTCTATGGCGGCACCTTCAACCAGTTCAACTACACCTTCCCGCGTATCGGCATCGACGTGACGCTGGTCGATCCCAGCGACGTGGACGGTATCGCCGCGGCCATCCAGCCCAACACGAAGCTGATCTACGGCGAAACGCTGGGCAATCCTGACATCTTCGTCTTCCCGTTCGAGGAGGTCAGCGCCATTGCCCGGGCCCACAATATACCGCTGATGATCGACAATACTTTTGCCACGCCCTATCTGTGCCGTCCCTTCGAGTGGGGCGCCAACATCATTACCCACAGCACGACCAAGTTCATGGGCGGTCATGGGACGTCGATTGGCGGTATCATCGTCGATGGCAACAACTTTGACTGGACGAGCGGTCGCTTTGACAATTTCACGTCGCCCGATCCGAGCTATAACGGCCTTGTTTACGCGGATCTTGCCGGGGCCGGGCTGCCGCCCTTCGGCATCAAGGCCCGGGTGCAGATCCTGCGCGATATCGGCGCCTGCCAGGCGCCCTTCAATAGCTGGCAGACGCTGCAGGGCATCGAAACGCTGAGCCTGCGCATGGACCGCCACGTGAGCAATGCGCAAAAGGTGGCCGAGTTCCTGGACGACCACGCCGATGTCGAATGGGTCAGTTACCCGGGTCTGGCCAGCCATCCTCATCATGAGCGGGCCAAGAAATATCTGCCCAAGGGCGCGGGCGCGATCCTCGGCTTTGGCATCAAGGGCGGTCAGGCAGCAGGCCAGGACTTCATCAACAACCTGAAGCTCTTTAGCCACGTCGCCAACGTCGGTGACGCCAAGAGCCTGGCCATTCACCCAGCCAGCACGACCCACAGCCAGCTCACCGAAGACGAGCTGATCACAGCTGGCGTCTCGCCCGACTTCATCCGCCTCAGCGTCGGCATTGAAGACATTGAGGACATCCTGTGGGATCTGGACCAGGCGTTGGGTGTTGCGGCGAGTTAGGGAGGGTGTTGAGGTGGTGGTAGGGTGGTAGGGTCTTAGGGTGGTAGGGTTGCGGAGTAGCGGGTCTATGAACGCTCGATTTTCTGCAAGCAGGTCCAAACTCCCCACAACCCCCCACCCTACAACCCCATTACCCTAAGACCCTACCGCCCCCTCCCTGCGAAACGAGGACCAAATACTCCCATGACGACAATGATTTCCGACGTGAAGAATTCGGTCGGCCTGGTGGAGCCTCAGTTTTTTTCCTTTGCTGAGGAGGCGCCGTTGCGCTTGGAGAGCGGCGCGACGTTGGGACCGGTTACGCTTGCATACGAAACTTACGGGCGGCTGAATGCTGACGGCTCCAACGCGATTCTGATCTGCCACGCGCTGAGCGGCAGCGGCCATGCCGCCGGCTATCATTCAGGTGATGACAAGCCGGGCTGGTGGGATGATTGCATCGGACCGGGGAAAGCGTTTGACACGGACCGCTTTTTCGTCATTTGCAGCAACGTCATCGGCAGCTGCTATGGCTCGACCGGGCCTCAGGATATCAGTCCCAAGACCGGCAAGCACTATGGTCTTCATTTCCCTGTCGTTACGATCGGTGACATGGTGCGCGCCCAGATTAAACTCATCGATCATCTTGGCATCGATCAACTGCTCTGCGTCGCCGGCGGCTCCATGGGCGGCATGCAAGTGCTTGAGTGGGCGGCAAATCACCCGCAACGTGTCAAGGCGGTGATTCCCCTGGCAACCACGGCCCAGCATAGCCCGATGCTCATCGCCTTCAGCGAGGTGGGCCGCCAGGCCATCTACGCTGATCCGTACTGGAATGGTGGTGATTACTACACAGGGGCGCGTAAGCCTGATGCCGGGTTGGCGGTGGCGCGCATGGTCGGACATATCACCTATCTGAGTGAAGAGTCGATGCAGCAGAAGTTTGGCCGCCGGCTTCAAGATATCGAGCGCTACGGTTACGAATTCGAGACGGAATTCGAAGTGGAAAGCTATCTCAAGTACAACGGCAATAACTTCACGCGTCGCTTTGACGCCAATTCCTATCTCTACGTCACCAAAGCCATGGACTATTTTGACCTGTCCCAGACTACAGGGGCGTTGGCCGCGGCCTTTGTCAACTCGACGGAGGTCAAATACCTCGTCGTCAGCTTCACCAGCGACTGGCTTTATCCTTCCTATCATTCCAAGCGCCTGGTCAGCGCGCTCACCGCGGTCGGCGCCGACGTCACCTATTTGGATATCGAAAGCTCTTGGGGCCACGATGCTTTTCTGCTCGAAGTAGAGACCATGACCAATTTGCTGGGGAGTTTTTTGGAAAGACTGGTGCGCGAGGAGAGCGTCAAGCCGCTTGAGCCGGCCGCCCCTTCCGGAAAGCCCCAGCAGCTACCGGTCGAGGCAAGCGCATGACAGTGCTTTCTTTCGAAGGGTCGACGGCCATCTCCAACACGGCTGGCGGCGTAATTCTGCACGCCGCCAGCGATAGTCGTTCCGGGGGGCAGGCGCCTGGCAGCAAGTTTCCAACCCGCTCAGATTTCGATCTGTACCCGCCGGAACTGCGCCCTGACCTTGCCTCTATCGCCCAGCTGATTCCAGTCGGCGTAAGCGCGTTGGACTTGGGGTGCGGCGATGGCGAACTGCTGGAATATCTGGTGCGCATCAAGCAGGTGAAGGGTCGCGGCATCGAATTGAGTGAAAGTGGTGTCCTGGCGTGCGTGCGCCGTGGCCTGAGTGTGCGCCAAGGAAACTTGCAGGAGGGGCTGGCCGATTACCCCGACGCCAGCTTTGACTACGTGATCCTCGCCCAGACCTTGCCCTTCCTCGACGATCCAGCTATGATTCTCAATGAAATGCTGCGGGTGGGTCGCCGGGGCGTGATTAGCTTTCCAAACTGGGGATATTGGCGCTGCCGGCTGCAGCTGTTGCTGACCGGGCGCATGCCCCCCGCCCCTGATTTGCCCCAGGAGTGGTTTGAGGTACCGCGCTGGCAGGCATTTACGATTACGGACTTTGGCCGCTATTGCCGTGATCTCGGCATTAAGATTGACGAGCAGATTTATCTGACAAATGCCAAGCGCATCCAGGTGCGAAAATACAAGAACCTGTTAGCGACCACTGCAGTGTTTGGCTTGATTCGTCGGAGCTGAGCAAACACGCGGCGCCTGCGTGGGACGTCCTGCAACTCATGCGGTTGGAGCATCTCGTGTCAAGAGCCAAAGGAAGACAAATGAAACCGAGTAAACAGAGCGCGGATCAAGTCACAAAGGATAAAGATGAATTGCCCGAACACTGGGGCTTGGTCCAGGGGGCGATCTGGATGATCGGCATTGCCGTCCTGGCCATCACAGGTTGGTGGTGGCCGGGTATTATGATCGTTGTGGCCATCAGTCTGTTGACCGAAGCTGCTGTTCGCTACTCTCTCAAGAATCAGGAAGACAAACAGAGCGCTGCCGCCATCGAAACAGATTTGGAAGCGCAACGAGCAAAGGCGCTCCCCGACAAGTGTCCAAGCTGTGGCAGCCCTGTCACGGTCAAAAGTGCTGTTTGGACAGCGCCTTTCAGCGCCAGTTGCCCATTCTGCGCCACGAGCCTGCCCATGCAACGCGAGGAGTCGTCCCCTGCCTAGAAGCATTTAACCCGCCGGCGCCTGCACTCCTCGCCTGTCTTTACACCCCTCTACTACAGTTTGTAGCCTCTACTTGTAGCTGCTAAAATGCGTTCAATTCTTGCGGTAACTGTTTTCGTGCACCTTTTCACAAAGAGTAGAACCATGTCGAAGCAGGTTCTGGTGCTGAACGCCAGCTACGAACCCCTTAGTCTTGTTTCGGTACGGCGCGCCGTCGTACTGCTGCTGCGCGAGAAGGCGGAGATGCTGGAAGCGACTCAGCAGATGTTGCGGAGCCAGGCCACGACAATTCCCGTACCGTTGGTGATTCGTCTTGTGCATTATGTGCGGCTGCCCCATCGACGCGTACCCGCTACGCGTACGGCCGTGATGCTGCGTGACACCTTTTCCTGTCAATATTGCGGTGTTACGCCCGGCCGCAGTCAGCTGACGGTGGATCACGTCGTGCCCCGCAGTCGCGGCGGCAGCCACGATTGGCAAAATCTCGTCACCGCCTGCAAGCGCTGCAACCAAAAGAAGGGTTCTCTGACGCCGGACGAAGCCATGATGACCTTGCGCAGCAAGCCCTTTGAGCCAAGCTATGTTGCTCTGGTTCTGCTAAGCAACCCGACGGCTGCCGAACGCTGGGAAACCCTGATGGGCATGAGTCGTGCGCAATCGCCGCGCTCGACGCGCACAGCGGATGGCGGAGCGTTTGCCTGAGAACGCCTGCCAAGCCATCGTCGGCTCGACGCCCGACTGAATTCCACTACGCTGCCCCCACACCAAGCCGGACAGCGTGAGAGGTACTATGACCGATTTTGATGCCCGCAAAGAGACCATCGACGCCATTGTGCGCCGCATTTCCGATCTGGAAGACCAATCGCTCAACCAGCTCTCCCAATACATTAGCTACCTGAAGTGGCAGGAGGAACTCTGGCACGGCCTCCTCGATGAAGAGATCGAGCCGACTGGCAGCGACCAGGCGATCCTTTGGTCTTACGACTTTTTGGAGGGCTTTCCTGGCGCGCGTCAGGCCGCTACCCGCAAGCGGGATATGATGGAGTTTAAGATTGCGCCGGCCACCTGCGGTATGGTGCAACAACAGGCGCTTTGGGCCCATCCGCCTACGCTTGGCGCTGCCGTCTGCGAGTATACGGTGCAGGCTCCGGCGGCTGTTACCAGCTTGCGCATGCGCTTCGCCGTTGGAATCCGCGACGGCGCGCTGATGGAAGGCGACAACCTCTGCGCCTTTCGCATCTATGTCAACGGCATGCGCATATGGAGCACAACCAAACAGAGCAATGACTGGGAACGTTTCTTTATCGACCTACCCACCCTCGGTGGCCAGGAAATGATCATCCAACTGATGACTGATGGTCTGGGCGACAACCAGTGGAATTGGGCTGTCTGGGGCGAACCGCTCCTGGTGGGCTACGGCCCGGCCGTTCTGGCCTAGCAAACTCGAGCGCTCGGCCAGCGCGATTCAGGGGGCGGGACTGCTTCGTCTTGTCCACTCGTCGCAATTGCCCCGATATCTGGATCGTAACGCCGGTTGAATTTGCCGAAACCAAAGAGTGGGTTGGTTTGATCCGCTTGGTTTCGACAGGCTCAACCGGCGCTAAACATTTAGACAGTATCGCGACTGTAATGATCGTGCTTACTCTTGGGAGACCCCTATGGCGCTCTTTGATATGCCGCTGGAAGAATTGGAGACCTATCTGCCCCAGCGCGTTGAACCGGCTGACTTCGATGCGTTTTGGGCGGAGACACTGACCCAAGCGCGCCAGTCACCGCTTGACGCACGCTTTGTGCCGGCCGACTTTGGCATGACGACGGTCGAAACCTTTGATGTCACCTATAGCGGTTTTGACGGTCAGCCGATCAAGGGCTGGCTCCTGCTGCCCGCTCAGCGGGCGGAGCCGCTGCCCTGCGTCGTTCAGTACATTGGCTATGGCGGTGGCCGCGGCTTTGCCTCTGACTGGCTCTTTTGGCCCAGCGCAGGCTATGCCAGCCTGGTAATGGATACCCGCGGTCAGGGCAGCGTGTGGCGCCAGGGCGATACGCCTGATCCCGAGCCGCTAGCGACGAATCCGCAATTTCCCGGTTTTATGACGCGCGGCATCCTCGACAAGGAATCGTACTACTACCGGCGCGTCTTTACCGACGCTGTGCGGGCCGTGGAGGCGGCCCAAGCCCATCCCGCCGTAGATTCACGCCGCATTGCGGTGACAGGCGGTAGTCAGGGTGGCGGCATTGCCCTGGCCGTAGCGGGCCTGGCGCCGGCGCTGCTTGATAACGCAGTGCGCCTCTGCATGCCCGACGTGCCCTTTCTTTGTCACTACCGCCGTGCGGTTGAACTGATTGACAATGCTCCCTACAGCGAAATCGTCCAGTATTGCAAGATTCATCGCCTCAAGGTCGACGTTGTCTTCCATACCCTTGCCTACTTTGACGGCGTGAATTTTGCGCCGCGGGCGACCGCACCAGCATTATTTTCCACGGCGCTGATGGACGATATCTGCCCGCCATCGACCGTCTTTGCAGCCTATAATCATTACGCGGCGCCTAAATCCATCGAAGTTTGGCCATTCAATCGCCATGAGGGCGGACAATCACATCAGAATCTTGCCCAACTGCGCTATGTGCGCGAGCAGTGGTCGTGAGCTCTTGCCGGCTTCCTACGTCGTGATTTCATGAATCTTCTGACCATCCAGAATCTAACCAAACAATTCAGTGAGCGCCTGCTCTTTGAAGATGCAAACCTGCTTATCAATGAGGGGGACCGTATCGGCCTGATTGGCGTCAACGGCAGCGGCAAGAGTACGCTGCTGCGTATTGTGGCGGGACTGGAAAGCCCGGACCGTGGTTCCGTATCTTCACCAGGCGGCGTGCGCATCGAATACCTGCCTCAGGAGCCGACGCTGGCCGATGATCTGACCATTCTGGAGACGATCTTTCAGAGCGATTCACCCCAGATGCAGCTTTTACGCGGCTATGAAGAGACGAGCGATGCGCTTCAGCGCGCGCCGGGCAATGAAGTCCTCCAAGCGCGCTTGCTCGATTTGAGCCACGAATTGGATCAGACCGGCGGCTGGGCGGCCGAAGCCAATGCCAAGGCGATCCTGACCCGTCTGGGCGTCGAGAACTTTGAGACGCGTGTTGGCGCGCTGAGCGGTGGCCAACGTAAACGCGTTGCCCTAGCGCGTGCGCTCATTGATCGCGCCGATCTCCTCGTCCTGGATGAGCCGACCAACCATATCGACGCGGACACCATTGCATGGCTGGAGGAGTATCTGGCGACCACGCCGGGCGCGTTGCTGATGGTGACCCATGATCGCTATTTTCTGGACCGCATCGTCAACCGTATTGTTGAGCTGGATCGACGTCAGTTGGTCAGCTATGCTGGCAACTACACCCGCTATTTGGCCGAACGTGAGGAGCATCATGAGCGGCTGGCCGCGGCAGAGCAGAAGCGCAATCAACTGCTCAAGCGTGAACTGGCGTGGCTGCGCCGCATGCCCATGGCCCGAGGGACAAAGCAGAAGGCGCGTAAGGAACGCGTTGAAGAGATGATGGCGCTGCGCTACGACCTGGGCGAGGACCGTGTCTCCATGGCGCTGGCCGGACGGCGCATGGGCAAACAAGCGCTGACGGCCAGCGGCCTCAGCAAGGCGTTTGACGGCAAGGCAGTACTCGATCAGGTCGACTTGCACCTGGAGCCGGGCGATCGCATCGGCATCATGGGACCCAACGGCGCGGGGAAGAGCACCCTGCTCAATCTGTTGGCCGGCGCGATGCCGCCAGATGCCGGTTCGATTCGCTGGGGCGAGACCGTGGAGTTGGGCTACTATGACCAGCGCAGTGAGCATCTCGATCCCGACAAGCGCATCATCGAACTGATTCAGGATGAGGCGCCACTCATTCTTTCCAAAGATGGCGAGCGCGTGGAAGCGGCTCAGATGCTGGAATGGTTTCTCTTCCCGCGGCCTATGCAGTGGGCGCGTATCGGCAGCTTGAGCGGCGGCGAGCGAAGACGCCTCTACCTGTTGCGCACCCTGGTCCATCGACCCAACGTGTTGCTGCTGGACGAACCGACCAACGATCTCGATATTCAGACCTTGACCGTGTTGGAAGAATTCCTGGATCATTTCGCCGGATGCCTCATCGTCGTGAGCCACGATCGCTACTTTCTTGACCGTACGGTCGATCACATGGTCGAAATGCAGAACGGTCAATTGGGGCCACGCTATCCGTCGCCCTATGCAACGTTTGTGCGTCTAAGTCAAGAAGCCGTCGGCGCCACCGCAGGGGCGCCCGCCACGCCAATCGCGTCCAAAACGCCTGCCCCGGCCCGTAAGCGTGTCCCAAAGCTGTCATGGAAGGATGCACGCGAGCTGGAAACGCTCGAACGTCGCATTGATGAACTCGAGGCGGCCAAGACTCATCTGCTCAAGGAGATGAATGATATAGGCGACAACTACCAGGCGCTGCAATCCCTTGCCGACCAATTGGCCGGGGTGGAGAAGGAAACCGACGCCGTACTGACGCGCTGGTTCGAACTTTCAGAACTGAATGAAGCCACAACCTAACCAAGTGAGATGCCAAAATGACCCTCGATTTTGCCCGGTATCTAAACATCCGCAGCGCCACAGCGCCCCGGCTTTCGCCAGACGGAACGACAGTCTCTTTCCTCAGCGATATTACTGGTAACCAACAGGTTTGGCGCGTCTCGGCACTGCCGGAGGCTCTGCCGCATTGGCCGGAGCAGCTAACTTTTTTTGCCGACAAGGTGTGGGACATCCACGGCACGCCGGCTGTCGACCATCTGGTGGCGACGAGCGATGTCGGGGGCAATGAGCGCCAGCAGCTCTATCTCATTACCGTGGATCGACCCGCGGCACAGGGTGATTCCAACAGCGCGCACAACGTCCGTCGCTTGACCACAGACGACGAGGCCATTCATCGCTTTGGCGCCTTCAGCGCCAACGGACGAGAGATCGTCTACACCGCCAACGTCCGTAACGGCACTGATTTTGATCCCTACTGGATGGATTTGAGCACTGGTGAACGGCGCCGCCTGGCCGAGACCACAGGCAACCGCCTGATCGTGGCCTGGTCGGAAAATGGCGGTCATCTACTGTTGCTTGATGCGGTGGCAGCCGAACAGCTCGAACTCTACGTCCTCGATGTTGCCAGCGGTCGCGAACGGCACCTGACCGCATCCATGCCGCCGGCCCGCTATTATCCGATCACGTGGGCGGACCATGGACTCTATGTCATCACGGACCGCGAGCGCGATCGGGGCGCGCTGTGCCGCATGGATGTGCAGACGGCCGCGCTCACAGAGTTAGTGGCTGCCGACGATTTGCTGTCGAACCTTGGTGGGCTGTCCGGGGAGATCGATTTTGACACGGTGGCCGGCAGCAATGCTCGTGCCGCGTTTGTCCTCAATGTCGAAGGGTACAGCCGTCCGTATCTGCTTGAATTTGCCAGCGGCGCGTGCCAGCCCATAGCCGCATTGCCGGAAGGCGTCATTGGCGCTCTCGCCTTCAGCCAAGACGGCGCCCAACTGGTGCTGGATCTACAGGGCCCCGCCCGCAATGCCGACATCTGGACAGTTGACCTGCACACGGGATTCAGTCGCCAGCTGACCTTTTCCAACCGGGCCGGTATCGATACCGCTACTTTTGTGACACCGCAACTGGTTTACTACAAGAGCTTTGACGGGCGGTCCATCCCTGCGTTCTACTATTGTCCTCAAACAGCGGCGTCAGACAAGGGATATCCTTGTATTCTCTATGTCCACGGCGGGCCCGCCGGTCAACAGCATCCCGATTTTGACGTGCGCTTCCAGTATTTTCTTCAACGCGGCTATGCTTTGCTCGTGCCCAATGTGCGTGGCAGCACGGGCTACGGTCGCGACTACATGATGCTGGATGACGTCGAGCTGCGCATGGATAGCGTGGCTGACCTGAAGTACGCGGTGGCGTGGCTGGATGGTCGCGAGGAGATCGACAGCGACCGGATCGCCATCTACGGCCGCTCGTACGGCGGCTTTATGGTTCTGGCTGCGCTCACCGAATATCCGGAACTCTTCAAAGCCGGCGTTGATGTGGTGGGCATCGCCAACTGGGTGACGTTCCTGGAGCGCACCAGCTCTTGGCGGCGGGCCAATCGTGAGCGAGAGTACGGCAGCCTCAGCCAGCATCGTGAGCTTCTGGAGCGGATCTCGCCCATCCACAACATTGAGCGAATCAACATGCCTCTCCTGGTCGTCGCCGGCGACAATGATCCCCGCGTCCCGCTCTTTGAATCGGAGCAGGTGGTGGCGCGCGTTCGTGATGCCGGTGGCACGGTCGAATTTCTCCACTATGCAGACGAGGGCCATAAGATTAGCAAGCTGACCAATCGGATCGATAGCTTCACGCGTATGGCCGCGTTTCTTGATCGATATTTGTAACGATAAACGGGTGGTGCTGCGCAGGACCGAAGATCCCTCCGACGCGGTCGCCTTTATCAGTAAAATCGGCCTGGATTGGCGGTCCATTCTCATTCAATCGATAATCGCTGCGAGCGAATAATTGCTTGCCCGGCCGCGCGTCCCGTGATAGACTGGAAACCGGCTAATTCAATCGGCTCCAGAACATCTAGCGCAACCACTCAAGCCATCTATGCCTGTCATGATTTGCCCCCAATGTGGGTATCGAGATACTGCCAACGCCTCGCGTTGCCTTCGTTGCGGCGCGGCTTGGCCGGTCGAAGGCGACAACGCACGCCTCTACTATCAACGCGCCGGCGAACTGGCTGCTTCCGGCGATGATGCCGGTGCATTAGCCGTCGTGGAGCAAGGCTTGAGTCGCTATGACACGCCTGATCTCCATCTGCTGGCGGCGATTCTTTGTCGCCGTATGGGCGCAGCCGACGCCATGCGTCAACACGTCGCCGCTATCCCAGTGGACGACGCCCTGCGCGGTGAAGCCGAGTGGTTGCTGCGTTCGCAGAGCCAGCGCGCGGGGATAGGGGACCCAGCGCAGACGCGCTATGGCGCCGAAGATCCTGAATTGACCGCGCTGCTGTCGCCGCCCCAATCGTCGCCGCCTGCGTCGCCCAAACGCCGGCGAGGCCGCTGGGTCGCTCTGGCTGCTCTGCTGGCGCTTTGCGCAGGCGCCTTCTGGGCCTGGACAGCACTCGTACCTGGAGCCGATTTGGCCCAGCTCCCGCCGGCTGTGCCGACGCCAACCGCAGTGGCAGAGGCGACTCCTGCTCAGTCTCCCAGCGAACCTGCCGATGATGCGCCTGCCGAGCGTGATGAACCGGATGTTGCGTCTACTGCCGAGCCGCTGCTCGTTCCCACGCCGACGATTCCGCCTGACCTGGTCCAGCAGCCTGGCGCGCCCGAGCAATTGGCCGCTGCCGAGGAGGCCAATACTGCGCTCGCTGCACAGTTTGACCTTGCCGCTTATCTGGACGAATTGGGCAACAACGAACTTGCCACGTTGGATGTTGCTGCCCAGCTAGATGATCAAGAACTGGTGCTTACCGGTTTTGTAGAGACTTTTATTCAGCGCGAGCAACTGGTTGCCTTGACTGAAGTCGTGCCCGGCATCGAGTCGGTCAGCGCAACCGAGCTCTACATCCGCCCGCCGGCTACCTATACCGTGGCCGCTGGTGATAGCCTCTGGAGCATCACCTACAACGTGTACGGTGACATGGAGCGCATGGCCGACGTCTACAACGCCAACCGCGACATTATGGCTTCGCCCGAGTCGCTGACGATCGGCATGACGCTCAAACTGCCGCCCTTTGAATAAGGCTTTTTGCTTGCTACCGTCGTGTCAAACGTAAATTGATGAGTAGGCACGCCCACGTGCCGGATCGTTCGCACGAAGGCGTGCGAACTGGACAATCTATCATTTCAAGCTTGACACATCACTAGCGGCTGACCACTGAAGAGGAAACCCAAAGGGGCACGACCGTAAGACGGTCGTGCCCCTTTTGATAATACTGGGATGATGCTGGATCTCAAATTGGAAAGATGCGGCCCGCTACTTGGTTGGATGCATGGGCATGATCACGTGGAGATACTCTTCATCGCCCACGCCAACCGGCCGCAGCGCGCCTGGACGCGTCGACTGAGTGGTGTCAAGCACGATCTGGGGCTGCTCCATCTGGGTAAGCACGTCGATGAGATATTTTGCGTTGAAGGAGATTTCGATCTCATTACCATCGACCATGGCGTCGATATCGTTGACGCTATCGCCCATTTCCATGCTGGTAGCGGTCAGGCGCAACTGGCCCTCATCGTCGCCATTTCCGGGGATGACCGTCAGGCGAATGATGTTGTTGTTTTCGCGGGCAAAGAGAAAGGCGACCCGGGCGGCTTTGAGCAACTCAGCCGTATTGACCACGGTGCGCGTATCGTGGCTCTTGGGAATAATGCCTTGATAGTCCGGGAAACGGCCGTCAATCAGCTGGCTGCTCAACTCAACCCACTGATAGTTGCCCCGAGATTCGTCGGACTTGCCGGGAATTTGGAAGAGAATTTGGTTGCGCGATTGGGCGACGATCACGTTGATGGGCTTCTCCTGGCTGGCGTCGGAACTAATGCGGGCCAGTTCGGCCAGGCTGCGGGCCGGGATCACCACCGTCATCTCCTCGTTGGGGCCGATGGACTCATCAAAACGCACGCTGCGCACGCTCAGCCGATAGCCGTCAGTGGCCGCCATGCGCAATTCATTGGGCTTGAAGCTGGCCTCCACGCCGGTTAGGGTGGGACGGCTCTCGTCCGCGGACGCTGCGTAGACGACCTGGTCAATCATCTTGCGCAAAGTCTCAGCCTCGACCGGAATCTGCACGCCGTCAAGAGTGTCTGTCATCTCGCCTTCGGCGTCTTCACTTCTCGCTTGGGCAACAAAGGGAAACTGGCTGGCATCAATGCCCTTCATGGTGGCCGTATAGCGCGCGCAGCGCAGGTTGAGCGTCTGGGTGCGTACGGACAGCTCCATGTCAATCCGTTCTGGGGGCAGATTGTTGATGAAATCGGCGAGCAAGCGGGCGGGAACCGTGATGGAGCCTTCATCTTCCACCTTCGCCCCGATCCAGCAGTTGATGCCGATTTCCAGATTGGTCGCTGCAAGACGCAATTGGTTGTCTTTGGCTTCGAGCAAAATGTTACCCAAGACGGGAAGCGTGCTGCGCGAAGAAACCGCACGGCCAACGATTGAAAGGCCCTTGGCCAGATTTTCCTGAAGACAGCTTACGCGCACGGGAACCTCCCTGTATTGCGATGGATTTGTGCATGATGAATGCCGGCTCGCCGCCTGGGGGTGAATGGCCTGCTTCGCTGGCCGATTTCAAAGGTGACGAGGGGCTGAAACGCTCAATTGACACTGTGTGCGAATCCGCAAGACGCGGCCGTGAACGTGGTTTCGTTTCTGCCCAGAGTATAGCATACCCCAACAGGATTGAGAATTCCAACTCAGAAATTTTGGAGGGTGCATACCACATTGGGGGGCTGCTCTAGAGAAAGCGATGGGTCCGTTCGTGCACCGCCCCCAAAATGGGATGCACCCAATTTTGGAGGGTGGGCCTATCTTGGGGACGAGGCACGAACCGAGTGGTCGTTTCCGCGTGAGTGGCCCTTGCAAATGTGGTTTGCCTCCAGTTTTAGAGCGTCGGTAAACGGTCCGACTTTGCTGTCACTTCTGTCCAGCAGCGGGGTGAGGAAAAGACTATCCTGTGTCTAGGAAGTCGAATTTACCAAGACTTCATCTCGAACTGGAGGCAACCATGAATCTGCGTAATCTGATTATCACAACTCTGACAATTGTCTTGATCGGAGCCGTCCTTTTGGGCGTCGGCAGCTTGGCCGATATGAGCGTGGTTGCCGAACCGAAGACAGAGATGGTGCGCTCCGGTTTGGCCAATGTTCGGGCGTACGCACCGGCATCTGCGGCACAGGGTGCTACCTATGCCGTGGACAGTGGTTTGCTCTTTGTGCAGGATGGCGAGCAGTGGCTGTTGCTCGACACACCTGAGGGTGTGATTGTCAATGACGTCATTGCCAGCGCCAACGCGCCAGAGACGCTCTACGTCGGCGCCGCCAATGAACTGGCCGTTTACCGCTCCACTGACGCAGGCCAGAGTTGGCTGCGCGTCCCCCTGAGCACCGACTATATCGGTGGAGTGACCAGCCTGGCGCTGGATGAGGCGCAGCGCATTCTCTACGCCGGCACCGATACGGCCGGCATCTTCCGCCTGCGCGACGTTGGGTCATCCATGATCCTCAGCGGTCATGAACTGCTGGGCGAACCGGTCATCGAACTGGTCGCCGACAGTAGCGGCGATGGCCTGGCCTTTGCCCGTACGGCTGACACGCTCTACCGGGCTGAAAATTTTGGTCTTGAATGGGCAACGGTAGAAAATCTGGGCAGCAGCCCCACCGCGCTGGCCCTCGCCAATACGACCCCGGCTACGATCTACGTCGGCACGGTTGACCGAGGCGTTGTCAAGAGTCAGGACGGTCGGGCGTGGACGCTGGCCAATGCGGGACTCGGCTTTGTGCCCGGCAGCCGCCTGCGCATCGATGCGTTGACGGTCGACCCGCAGCAAGCCGATGTGCTCTATGCGGCAACGAGCTATCTCTTTGGCAGCACCACTGTTCATCAAACGCCGGTCAGTGTGGCGATGAGCACGGACAGCGCAGCAGTCTGGGCTCCCGTTCAGTCCCTGACGAACGTGGCTGTGGCTGAACTGATGCCGGTCCCTGGCCAATCGGGCGCAGTCTACGCACTGATGGCTGACAGCCGGGCGCCGCTGGCCATGGGCAGTGCGCCTGAGATCGCCACGACGGAGCTGGCGGTGCAGCCGTTGATCGATGAGTCTGCCGGTGAATTCACGCCTGTCACCACCGGGTGGATTGCCTGGCTCGTGGCGGCACTGGCCGGTATCGCTCTTATCGGCATGTTGATCAGCGATTTGGGCAAGGGCAAGCCGGCGTTGTGGCCAATGCCTACTCCGCGACTGATGCAGAAATAATCTGGTCGACCGCAACGGTCATCGTTCGTTCAAGTGAATTGGATGAACAAACTCAAAGTCTGAAATATCTCCCGCTGCAGATGGTTTGCAGCGGGAGATTTGCGTTTTGGACGAGCCAGCCCGTGAATTCGCTGGGGTGCATCCCATTTTGGGGCGGTGTACGAACGGACTGATCGCTTTCTCTAGAGCAGCCTTCCCAATGCGGTATGCACACATAGAACTTCTACCCAAGCCGCTGTTGGGCTATAATGTCGCTCATGGATCGTCTGCGCTATGCCCGCACCGATCGACCTACCATCCGCCGTTCGACTCCATACCGTGTAGAAGCTGATGACCCACGACACTTCATCTATACCGTCCGCGACGACTACGTTTATGCCCGCTCAGCGCGTGCAGGGCTTCGGGGCAACAGTCTTCGCCGAGTTCACAGCTTTGGCCAATCAGCACGAAGCCGTTAACTTGGGGCAGGGCTTCCCAAATTTTGCCGCGCCCGACTTTATTAAGGCCGCGGCCCAGGGCGCAATTGCCCAGGATTTGAATCAATATGCGCGCGGCGCAGGGCATCCCCGTCTGGTCAACGCGCTGGCTGAGGTGTATGGTCCCCTCTTTGGTCGTACGCTCGATCCGCTGACCGAGATTGTCGTCACCGTAGGCGCAACCGAAGGCATCTTCGCCACGATCCAGGCGCTGGTCGATCCAGGCGACGAGGTAATTTTGATTGAGCCTTTTTACGACAGCTATCCGGCCGCAGTGGTGATGGCGGGCGGCTTCCCCGTCTATGTGCCGCTCCGCGCGGCCGCTGGTGCAGCCACATCGGCCGAGTGGACGCTGGATCTCGACGAACTGGCTGCGGCCTTTACGCCGCGTACACGCCTCCTCATTCTCAATACGCCCCAGAATCCCGTGGGCAAGGTGTTTTCGCGAAGCGAGTTGGAAGCGATTGCCGGCTTGGTGCAGCGCCACGATGTGCTGGTGCTGAGCGATGAGGTCTACGAGTGGATGGTCTACCTCGATGCCGTGCGAACGGTGGACCATGTGCGCATCGCCACGCTGCCCGGCATGTGGGACCGGACGGTCACGTTGGGCAGCGCCGGGAAGACCTTTTCAGCTACGGGTTGGAAGATAGGCTGGGCCATCGCGCCGCCTGCCCTGGCCCACGCAGTGCTCATGGCCCATCAGTGGATTCCCTTTGCCGTGGCCACCCCGTTGCAGGAGGCAATTGCCATCGGATTGGAGGAGGCCGGCGAGCGGGGCTATTTTGCCTGGCTCAGCACCATGTATCAGGCCAAGCGCGACAAGCTGTTGGTTGGCCTGGACGACGTGAGCCTGGCGCCGGTACGGCCTGACGGCTCTTATTTCGTGCTCTTTGATACCAGCCGACTCGATGTGCCTGTGCCCGCCGGAATGCGGCGTGACGTGGCCGTCTGCCGCTGGCTGACCACAGAGGTTGGTGTGGCTGCAATTCCACCGAGTCCCTTCTATAGTGAACCCCATCAGCATCTCACGGACGGACTGGGGCGTTTCTGTTTTTGCAAGACTGACGATATGCTGGACGAAGCTGTCCGGCGACTCAAGCAGGCCTTGAAATAATCTCAAACCGCCGCGGAATGTATGCCCTGCGGCTTCAGACTGGATCAAGCACCTTATGGACATTCATGTTGAGCAGGGGAATATTGTCGAGCAGTCAACCGACTGCGTTGTTGTAAATCTTTTTGAAGGCGCTACAGAGCCCAGCGGCGCGTCCGGCTCACTCGACGCCGCGCTCGACAGCGCGATTCGTAATTTGATTGGGACAGGCGATTTCACCGGTGAGGCGGGTAGCACGGCGCTGCTCTACACCCACGACGCCGTCGCTTCGCCACGCGTGCTGCTCGTCGGCTTGGGTCCGGCGGAAGAACTAAATCTGCATGGCATCCGCAAGATAGGCGCAGTTATCGCCTCGCGCCTGTCTGAACTCCAGGGCGTAAATTCCTTCGCCACGGTCGTGCATGGCGCAGGCGCCGGTAATCTCGACTCGGCGGAGGCTGCCCAGGCGCTGGTTGAAGGGCTACAGTTGGCGCTCTATCGCGCACCGCAATACAAGCGTGAAGTCAAGGCGCTTACGCCCGCGACCTGCACAGTCGTCGAGTATGATGCGGCCAAGCTTGATGCGGTGCGGGCGGGGGTTGCCCGCGGCAAGATCATGGCCGCCGCTGTCAGCCGCACGCGCGACTTGGTCAGCGAACCGGCCAACGTGCTCTACCCAACCGAGTTTGCAAGCCGGGCCGCAGCTATGGCTGACGGTGTGGGCTTGCGCTGTACCGTTCTTGGCGAAGATGCCATGCGCGAGCTTGGCATGAATATCTTCTTGGCCGTAAGCCAGGGCAGCGAGCGCGAGGCGCAGCTTGTTATTCTGGAACACACGCCGGTTGGAACCGAAGAGGAAGAGCCGTTGATTTTGGTCGGTAAAGGCGTAACCTTCGATACCGGGGGGATCAGCATCAAGCCGGCGGCGGGTATGCAGCTCATGAAGGATGACATGGGCGGGGCAGCCGTGGTTGTGGGGGCAATGGAAGCGATTGCTCGGCTCGCCATTCCCAAGCGCGTGATTGGCGTGGCGGCTTGCGTAGAGAATATGCCGGATGGCAGAGCCTATCGCCCTGGTGACATCTTCACCGGCATCACGGGCAAGAGCGCCGAGATCATTAGCACGGACGCCGAGGGGCGGCTGATCCTGGCTGATACGCTCGGCTACGTGGCCCGCTATCAACCACGTGCCGTAGTTGATCTGGCCACTCTTACTGGCGCAGTAAGTGTCGCTCTGGGTAAGTTGGCCGCTGCGGTCTTTGCGAATGACGATGTTCTGCGCGATGGTTTGTTGACCGCAGCCGATGTGAGCAGCGAGCGCCTTTGGCCCATGCCGCTCTATGAGGAATACAAGGAAGCCATCAAGAGTGACATGGCGGAAGTCAAGAATAGCGGCGGACGCATGGGCGGCCTCGGCACCAGTGCAAAATTCCTGGAGCATTTCACGGAGGGTTATCCGTGGGCCCATCTTGACATTGCCGGCATGACTTGGGCCGACGCCGCGCCCAATGCATTTACCCCGGCGGGGGCTACCGGCTTTGGTGTGCGTCTCCTGGTCGATTTTGTCAACGCATACTGATCAGTTGAGGACCGACGATGAAGATATTCGCTAAGAAGATGCTCGATCAAGTTCATCGCGCCGACATTGGCCGTAAGCTCGACCCGCTGCGCCGCACGGCTTGGGCCGCCCTTGGTTTGATTGCGGCGCTCTTCGCTACCACAGCGGTTGCGTCGGCGGCGTCGACCAGCCAAGAAGTCATTGTGGAGACCAATCGCGTTTGGCCGGTATTGCTGCCGCTCATGACGGCGTCGTTTGCGGTTGAGCGCACAATCGAGCTGATTTGGAGCTATATCGACTGGGGCCTGCTAAACTTCCGCAACATGAAGCCTTCGGAACTGAAGTCTCCCCAATACGTCCAGTTCAAGAGCGGTACCAGCCTGCTGTTGGGGGTGGTTTTTGGCATTCTGATCGCCAACTATATGAGCATGCGAGTCTTTCAACAGTTCGAACCGCTGGCGCCGAGCCTGCTGGCTGACGTCCCCACTTCTTGGGATATCATCATCACGGGCGCCATCATCGGCGCCGGCGCCAAACCGATTCACGATCTATTGGGCATTCTGACTAAGTTTAAGGACTTCCTGGACAAGAGTGCCATCCGCCAGCGCGAGCTGGCTGGCTCCGCCTTTGCTGACGGCGTACTGAAGCTGACCGAGAGCGAGACGCAGAGCATGGTCGATGTCCCCGGTGTCGGTCCCACGCCGATGAGTGCGCCAACGCCAGCGGGAGACGATGCCCTTGACGGCGAAGGCCAACCCGAGCTGTCCGATCAAGAGCGATACGCCCAGGCTCTGCGCGACCGCACCGCCATGTAGCCTGGCCTGCACGATTTGTTTTGTTTTATGCACCGCGTGTTTCACGCAGCGCTGGTTGCGTGACTCTTGCACCAATCAAAAAGGGCGGGGGCGTGTTACACGCCCCCGCCCTTTTTGATTGGTCTATCTGAGCCCCTTATCTGAGCCATTTGCCGGTAAGAAGCCAGACGAATGCCAGTGCCAGTGCCACCAAGGCCAGTGACCAGCTTCGTGATTGAATGGATTGAGCTTGTTCCATCTCGCGCCAGTCAATGGGCGCATGAGTGCCCAGGGTGCGCTGGGCATTCTGCTGTCGGTGCGACTCTTCCAGCGCCCGGTGTAGCTCGCGCCGGAATGTCGATGTCGGCTGCATGTCTGCGAGTGCTTTGGCAATCACGGGCGAGCTGCTCAGCACGGGGGATGGAGGCTCCGCACCTGTCTCGATGACGACTGGAAATTGCCGGCCATGCAGTTCAATCCAGGCTAGCGTGACTTCGGGATTGCTATAGAGCGCGCCCAGCAGGGTTGCCGAGGCGGCATCAAAGTGTACCGCGCCCACGGTATCCGGCTCGAAGGGCAGGCACGCATAGTACTTCGTGCTGGTCATAAGCGCTTTTTGGTTAGACCACTTAACCGCGTTCATCAACTTCTCTTCTCGAACAAACGCCATGATTGACGCTCGGTCTCAATCATCGCTTGCTTACTCCTCGTCGTTGCCGCGGCCCCAGCCGCGCGACTCCAGATCTTTGCGTAGTGCAGCTAGCGTTCGGAAATAGAGCGACTTGACCGCCGTCTCACTCTTGTCCATCAGGTCGCCGATCTCAATGTTTGAGAGGCGATTTCCAAATTTGTGCATGAGGAGATTGCGCCGATCTTCGGGCAAGCGCTGGATTGCGGCCCACAGCTCGGCGTGGCGCTCTTCTAGCTCGATCATTAGTTCGGGCGACTTGCCGCCATCGGTCCAAAGCTTGTCGAGGGGCAGGAAACGGCGGCGCTTCTGATCGCGGTGCCAGTTGGCAACGAGGTTGTGAGCAATGCGAAAGAGCCAGGCCGAAAAGGGGAGTCCCCGATCTTCATAGGTCTCCAGGCGATCCAGCGCGCGATAAAAAGTGCGTGCGGTCAGATCTTCGGCTTCCTGGGTATTGCCCACTCGGTGATAAATGTAGGCATAGATGCGATCCACATACCGTTCGTAGAGCTCTCCGAACGCGGCGGGATCGGTGCGCGCGTTTTCGATCAAAGTAGCCTCCTCCGCCTGCTCGCTCTGTGACACGCGAGGCGGGGTTTCTGGTTCCGGCGCTTGTTGCGCCTGCTGCTTTTCGATTGGGTCCAGTTGGGACGTCGACTGTTCCGTTTGTTCTGCAACATCTCGACGTAGCGAAAACCGTTTCACAAGGATTGTAGACCCTGTTCGTGACAACCTAAAATCAGCGTGGCAACCTTCATTAGGATGAGTGCGATGATTCCTCATCATGCCGTTGTGAGCCGTTCTGACGAGCGTGAAACGTCTGCTCAGCCTCAGCCGATCACCAGCAGAAAGAGCAGATTTACGACTCCTTACAACCAATTTGTCATTATAGAGCCGAGCCCCGACTTGGGCAAACCCGAAAACCGATATCCAGGCCCGAAATTTGACCTCTCTAGCTCCGACATGGTATACTTTTTCGAGTCGCCAGGGGCTGTAGCTCAGCTGGGAGAGCGCTACAATCGCACTGTAGAGGTCAGGGGTTCAAATCCCCTCAGCTCCACTGCATTCGTCCGTCACTGCAGGGAAGTTCAAGTGGCAGAGTTAGCGAAAATTTGACTTTGCGGACGAAATCGCTAAAATAGAAAAGTGCCTGCACGGGCCTATAGCTCAGTTGGGAGAGCGCTACAATGGCATTGTAGAGGTCAAGGGTTCGAGTCCCTTTAGGTCCACAAAAAGCCCTTCCGTTCGGAAGGGCTTTTTCTTTTTCCGCCTTCTTATTCTGAACTGACAGACTGTCGTATCAACGCACCATTTTGCAAACTTTATCTGACCTTGATTGCCCATCAATAAAAGGAAGAGTTCATGACTGACCCAACCCGCGCTCCGGATGAATTGCGACCCGTCACCTTCGAATTGGATTACGTGGTCTACCCCGAGGGCTCTGTGTTGGTGAGCATGGGTAATACCAAGGTGTTGTGCAACGCAACCGTGCAAAACTCACTGCCGCGCTGGCTGCGCTATGGGCCGGACAAACACGGCTGGGTGACGGCCGAATATGCCATGCTGCCGCGCAGCACGCAGCGCCGCACCAACCGTGAGACGGCGACGCCCAAGGGCCGGACCCAGGAGATCAAACGCCTGATTGGTCGCAGCCTGCGCGGTGCAGTTGATCTTAATCTCTTGGGCGAGCGCCAGATAATCGTCGACTGCGACGTTCTCCAGGCCGACGGCGGCACGCGAACTGCTTCCGTTACTGGCGGCTATGTCGCCCTTGCTTTGGCAGTCAAGCGATTGCTCGCCAACGGTACGCTTGCCGAGGATCCCATGGCGGGCGCCGTCGCTGCGGTCAGCGTTGGCATGGTCGATGGCACGCCCACCCTAGACCTCGATTATGAATTGGATCTGGCGGCCGATGTCGATATGAACGTTGTCATGACTGACGATGGCCGTTTCATCGAGGTGCAGGGCACCGCTGAAGGCAGCCCTTTTAGCCAGTCTGATCTGGATGCGATGTTGACGCTGGCTGACAAAGGAGTCCGTGAACTGCTGGCTGCTCAGCAGCAGGCACTTGCCGGTGCAAAGCTCTAGCGTAAGCGATTGCTCTGCGTAACCGGTTCACTCAAGGCATCACCGATGTCCTGACCCCGATGGATGATATACGTCGGAATGTTGGCGCTTTCCAGCTCGACGAGCAGCGGCGTGTAGCTCTTGGCCGCGCCAAAGCTGCGGCCGTCGACCACGATCGCGATGCTGTTGGCGCCACGGCGTTGAATGTGTTGTAGCGCCCGGGCCCATTCCGGTGACGGATCTGCACTAATTGCGATGACGGTATCATTGCGATTGAGGCGCATGCCGTCTGTGGCGACGAGATGACCAAAGGGCAGATCGCCCTCCGCCTGCACAACCGCCAAAGCCTCAAGAATTTTGTTGAGCTGCCGCTCCCCGCGATCCGTCTGCAGAAACTCGCGTGTCCCGCCCTGACTGCTCATGCCGACGGCCCGGTTGCGCAGAAGAAGGTAGCGGGCCAGGCTGGCTGCGGCGGTCACGCCATATTCGGTCGTACTAGGCGGCAGCTCCATGCTTCCTCTTCGCCGCCCGCTCTCCAACGAAAAGATCCCTTGCTCCGGCGCTTGGGGTTGCCATGGCAGCGCGACCTCTGTCTCGCGAAAGAGATCCAAATAGATCCAAATATCTGACGTCGGATCCAGTTCGAATTCCTTGGTCATCAGGCGGTTGGTCCGCGCAGTCGTCGGCCAGTGGATGCGGTTGAGGCTGTCGCCCGGCATATAGTCGCGCACGCCGGCAGCATTGGTCGTGGTCTGATAGGTGCGCTGGTGACGCGCTTGCCCACCGGCCATCTCCGAGATGGAAAGCTCGAACGATGGCAGCTCGACCGTGGGGGGGAAGACGAGCAGATAAGAAGAACTTGGGAGCTGCTGCTCGACGTCAAAGACGCCCAGCGGATCGCCACTGCGCACGATGATTGGCCCGAGGCGATAACGTCCGCGCTGGAGGCAAAGCGTCTTGACCTGCCAGCGAAAGCTGCCTTTGGGGCGCAGCATGTTGATAACGCGGCTGACATCATGCCAGGGCAGCGTCGAAAAATCCTCGATTTCCAGCCACAGTTTGGGAAAACGGCTGCGATTGGTCACCTCAAGCTGCTCTTCGGCAAACTGGCCAACTTGGGTGCGCCGCGTGCGCGTGTAGCGGCGCAGGGTCAGCGAGCGCGTACTGAGTTGCGCCCAGATATAGCTAAGCAGCAAGATGGCCGTCAGCAGATAGGCCATGTTGTACCAGAGCCGGCTGCCCGTGCTAAATGAGAGGATCCACGTCGTCAACGTGCCAGCAAGCAAGAATATTAGTCGGGATGACATAGTGTGCGACCGTCCGGCCCTCTATCCGTCAAGAGGGGCCGGCCTAGCGTAGCTTTGCCCGTGCACCCGGCACAGGCGTATGGCGGAGTGCGTCGTCGATCACTTGCTGGGCGGAAACGTTCTTGATGCGGGCCGAGGGGCTGACGATGAGACGATGGGCGAGCGTGGGTTCGGCCAGCAGCTTGACATCGTCGGGCAAGACGAAGTCGCGGCCTTCGATGGCTGCCCATGCCCGTATGGCGTTGAAGAGGGCGATGCTGCCGCGCGGACTGGCGCCCAGATAGATGTCAGGATGATCGCGTGTCATGGTAACCAGGTCAACAATATAGCTCTTGACCAGATCGTCCACGTAAACGGTGCGGACAGCCCGCTGTGCTCCAATCAATTCTTCCACTGTAACAACCTGCTCAAGCGCAGAGATCGGGTGGCGCTCGGCTTGCCGATTGAGCACGTCGATTTCATTGGCTTTGCTTGGATAGCCCAGGCGAATGCGCATCATAAAGCGGTCAACCTGCGCCTCGGGCAAGGGAAAGGTTCCCTCATATTCAATGGGGTTCTGGGTTGCCAGGACCAGAAAGGGGCGCGCCATCTCGTGGGTGATGCCGTCCACCGTAATCTGGCGCTCTTCCATGGCCTCGAGCAGGGCCGACTGCGTTTTGGGCGTGGCGCGATTGATTTCGTCGGTGAGTACGATCTGCGCCATGATGGGGCCAGGGCGAAACTCAAACTCCATCGTCTTCTGGTTGAAAATGCTGACACCGGTTACGTCACTTGGCAGCATGTCAGGCGTAAACTGAACGCGGCGAAAAGAGCAGCCGACGCTTCGGGCAATGGCGCGGGCCAGCATGGTCTTACCGACGCCGGGCACATCCTCAATCAGCAAGTGGCCTTCGCACAGCAGGCCCACCAGCGTCATGCGGATTTCATCATCCTTACCGACGATGACTTGACGAACATTCTGTAACACGCGGTCGGCAATCGATTGCGCGTTTTCCATTCTTGACCTCTTTTTTCCGTTGATCTATGGTAAGCCTGCTTCGAGGCGATGAAAATCAAACATCAGCAGAATCAATCATATAAGATGATCTGCGTACAACGAAAGAGCGCCATGGTCTGTTCCGCTTCATTGCGTACGACGGCATCCCAAACCTGTGTCCGTCTTCCGCCATGCTGAAGCATTGCTTCGGCATGAATCGTGCCGACCGTGGCCGTGCGCAGAAAGTTAGTTTTCAGTTCCAACGTCGCAAAACTTTTGCCACCGGTCGGCAAGTTTGCCAGACATCCAAATCCGCAGGCCGTGTCGGCCAGCGTTACCACCGATCCAGCATGGAGATAGCCATTGGCCGCAATGTGATGATCCTGCAGTGTCATTGCCAGGCAAATGCGTCCGGACGACACGTTGACGAGCTCGATTCCCAAGTGGGCAGGCAGTCCGCTTTGAAGGCGCTGACGCAACCATGCTGCCTGAGCTTTCAGGTCTACCATCGAATGTGATTTGCTCGCTGTTACCGGCGGTACAATGTGGGGCGCTTTGATTCGTAACAATACCCTACTTATAGGGCATGGGCAAACCAATCCGCAGTTTTCCCGGATCTTGATCAAGGAGCGCTCTTCGCGCGTCGACATTGATTTGAGCAGGCGCGGTCGGGATTTATGGGTCATCTTCGGATTTCTGGATGAATCCTGCTATAATGGCTGAGACGCGTCCCTCTGCACGAGAGGGACGCCAATGAACAGCGCCCGCCAGAGCAGAGCTACATCGATATGGAATTGCATGAATATCCCAGGCCAGACAACGATACCGGTATCGGCCTTCATTGGGTAGCCGGCTACGCTACTGCCGTCGGCATCGCCCGTATCCGCGAGTACTGGATTCCGCAACTGAAGAGCCTGGGCGTGAAGTGGATCAAGATCTATAATCACGATGGGGCGATTGATTTTGCTGAACTGTTGCTCGCCGAGGGAATCATGCCCGTGGTGCGCATCTTTCAGCCAACGCCCAATCCCAGCCGCCTCGGCCTCAAGGAGATCGTTCTGGTTGAGGCGCTTATTCGCGCCGGCGTCCATTACTTCGAGTTTAACCACGAGCCGGATCGGGACGAATCCTGGCGCGGCGGCCGCGTGCCGGCCGATGGTTTGGACCTGGTAGTCGAGAACACGATCGCCAATCTGGAAGTGATTTTGGAACGCAGCGGCATGCCGGCGGTCCCCGCTGTCGCCAATGGCAGTCGCTGGGACCTGGTCGGCAAGATCGTCCAAAAGGGGCGGCGTGACCTCCTCGATGGGCCAGTCTGGCAGGCCCTGCACAACTATTCCCTCAACCGTCCGTTGGACTATCCCTACGACATCGGCAATCAGGAAGGCGCTGCCTACACGCCCCGCTTCTACCGTGCAGTGGCCGAGGAAGAGTGGGGCGAGAATGCCTGGCGCGGTCGTACGCTCGTCGAAGTAAATCGCTTGCGGCTCAATCGCAGCAATCCTGGTGCGACCATTGCCGATGACCATGCCTGCTGGCTCGGCTATGAGCACTTCGATCAGTTGAACCAGCGCCATCTGGGCCGGAGCATTCCCCTCCTCTCTACCGAATGCGGCTATCTGGTGGGCGAGGATGTGGACCCGCGCTATCCGGCCACAACGCCGGATCTCCACATGGCGCAGACGCTGGAAGCATGCCGCGTCATGATGGGAACGAGCCAGCGTTTTGAGCCGGCGCCGGATTACTACTTCTGTACTGCCTTTCGCCTGCTCGCCAATGCCAAATTGGGCAGCTCAAGCTCGTGGTGGGAGGGGCAAGCCTGGTACAGCGACCGCTGGCCGTCCGGCATGTTGCCCATTGCGCATGCACTGCGCGCCGAGAAGAAAGCCGTTCGCCGCTGGCAGGGGGCCGGGCAAGTGGGCGAGCTGGCCGCCGTCCATGGGCTGGTCCTGAACGCCGCTCCTGAGCAGGCCATCGTCCTCAGCAAAAGCGGACGCGATCTCAAGCGGGCAGTGCTTGACGCCAATCACCGCTATCGCTTTGATGACCTCATGCCCGGCCGCTACACGATTCGTGTCGAGGGGCATGAGGCCGCACACACGGTCGAACTGTCACCTGCGCGCGATGTAGTCGTGGTCAATTTCGACTTGCAGACCGCGGCGGAGGGCAGCAGCAACAGCATTGTCGCCGGTACGGTCCGGGGCGGCGCCGGCTCCATCGTCATGCTTCTGCGCGCCAGCGATGGCGAGGAGATTGTCTCTTTGGCCCGCGAAGACGGCAGCTTCCGCTTTGTGGATTTGCCCGCCGGGCTTTACAACGCCCGCGTTCATCCTGCCGGTAGCCGTCACGATAACATTGTGCTCGACGGCAGCAACCGCGTGGAATTTGAGTTGACGACAGTCGGTTGGGGCCACACGGTGCAAACCATCGATCCCGGTTCACACGGCCTGGCCACCGCGATTCATTGCCGTGTCCAAGGCCATGATGATATCTCTGTTCACGTTGTGGGCGGGGAGTGGGAAAGCGACGTGGCGCTCACGGGCAGCGCGCCCGCGCTGGGGCCGCATATGTGCGCCTTCACCAAAGTGGAGCCGGGCAGCTATCTTGTCGTCGTCGATGATTTGCCCTTGCCGGACGGAACGACAGCGGCAGCGAAAGCGCGTGTGCGTGTCGACGGCAAGCATATCCCGCTTGTTGACTTCGTCTTCAGCGAACCCCAGGCCAGTGCCGGCGCGACCGAATCAATCCTCACGGGCCATGTGATTGGGGGATTCGTGGCCGGCGTGCCGCTGGAAATCGCCCTGATCGACGACGCGGGCAGCCGTCGCATCGCCGCGGTAAACGAAACCGGTGAGTTTCGCTTTGAGGGACTGCCTGGTGGGCTCTACACCGTGGAGATTGTCGGTCATGAGGAGACCAGCAGCCGTCCCGATGTGGCCCTGGATGGGCAGAGTGAAACGCGGGTCGAACTACTGTTGTCGCCCCGGGGTGAGGACTCTGCAGCGGCACGGAGCGCGGTTGCCGGCTATGTCCCGGACGCCGTTGGGGCTACCGCTCAGCTCACCGACACGGTCGGCAATGTCTATACTCGCTTGGTCGGCGAAGACGGTCGCTTTCACTTTGACCGCTTGCCGGCCGAAATCTATTCACTGACCGTAACCGGCGGCTACGTTCAGCAGCCCTTGGTGCTGGACGGCACAGCGGCGGTTGAGGTGCTCTTTTCACCGTTGACCCTTGCGTGGAAGGCCGATGTCAGTCAGGCGGGCTCCATGCCTGGCTTCAGCGCGTTGCGTGTTGAAGTAGAGGGCATGGCGGACTATCCTGTCAGCGTGTGGCAGGAAGAGGGCGACGAACGGATTGAACAGACCGGAAACGATTCTGAGTTGGGCGATTATGTCGCGGAGTTCAAGCCGCTGGCGCCTGGTCAATACATGGTCCGCCCGCATGAGATTGACACGGTGGTCACCGTGGACCTGACTGGCCTGGAGGCGCTCTGGGTCACCTTCCGCCGTCGCCAAGAGCCCGTGACGCCCCATCTTGTGCGCCCCCTACTTCCCGCTGACCCGGCAGAACCCACAGACCGGACCCATTATCTCTACCTTGCAGAGGAGCCGCTGGATGATCTGCCGCTGGAGTCATTGCTGCGCTATGCTGCTGCCATGCGTCCCCTTATCGGCAGCGACGTCGAGCAGGCCAGCGCCGCCCAGCATATCACCGTGGTGGGCCAGCTGAGCGCGACTGAACATGTGGCGTTGACCGCGCGTGGCGCTTCGCTGGATTATTTTCGCAATGGGGAGATGAAGAATGGGACGGCGACAATCGAGGACGCGTAGAGGCGCACCCCGGCGGCCTCAGCGGTTTGTTGGCGCAGGTCCCGTTGTGGCGCGCAGAATGAGTTCCGGCTGGCAGACTACGTGGCGGATCTCTATGGGCTTGTCGCTCTCCAGTCGCTCGACTAGCATTTGTGCAGCAAGGGTGCCAAAGTGGGAGACGGGCTGGCGGATCGTCGTCAGGTCGACGTAAGCTGAAACATCATGGTCATCAAAACCAATGATGGAGACATCCTCTGGTACGCGCAGATTGTGATCCCGAATCGTCTTAAGCGCCCCAATCGCCATTTCGTCGGAAATGGCAAAGACTGCTGTCGGTGGATTCTCCACTGAGTAGAGCACCTTCATCGCTTCCGCGCCACCCTCGAAGGAGAAGTTCCCGCGTTGGATTAGCTCTGGCCGAATTTCAATGCCTGCTGCGTCTAGCGCTTGGAGATAGCCCTGAATGCGTTGTCCCGGAATGTGGAATTCCAGGGCCGTGCGCGATCCGGTAATCGCGCCGATGCGCCGATGGCCCAAGTTGATCAGGTGGCGTGTGGCCAGTTCTGCGGCGGCCACATTGTCAATCACGATTGAATCACTGCCGGAGTTCGTTGATTCCAAGGTCAAGGCGGGCAGATCGGATTTGGCCAAAAACTCCGCCTCTTCATCACTGAGCGAGAGGCTCATGATGGTCAGCCCGTCGACGAGGCGACCGCTGGCGAGGCGGCGCAGCAAGTCCGTCTGATTGTCTGGCGTATCCACGCTGTACCGTACGGTGTCGTAACCGAGGTTGATCAATTCGAGCTCAATGACCGTTTGTAGCTTAGCATAGAACCACTGATCGACCAGAGGCGCGAGGAGTCCAATCACCCGTCGCCCGGAGATGAGGCGGGAAAGATGGGGCGTAATGACATAGTCCAGCTCTTCCGCTACCTGAAAGATACGGTTGCGGGTCGAGGGCGCGACGTTGGGTAAGCCGCGCAGCGCACGGCTTACCGTCGCCGTGGAGACGCCGGCCGTTCTGGCAACATCTTCAATCGTCGCAGGCATAAAGATTCCCTGATTTACGAAATAGCTTTGTGGACATACGTTGAACGAAAACACAACCGCGCAATGGGTTGACACGATTTGGCATTTTTGTTACCATTCATGCAATATCTTACACAAAATACGAAAAAAAAGAAAACCCGTACAAATTTTCTGCCCCAAATATCAGCGCCTGCTTGGTCCAATACGAGTCGTCAACTCTTAATTGATGGTTGCAAGTTTTTGCATGGTGGACTAGGCTAATGCTGCATAGTTTCTTGAAGGCAGAGTTTTTCTTCCTCTCCCCGTGTCGTTGGATTGGCGCCCACAGGGCGCCGCAATCCACTTGGCGTGAATGCCGTGTCGGCTTCACATAGATCAGTGTTGTGTAGTTTGTTCTGCCTATCCGATGGCAGAGTAAGTTGATCACCCATTTTTTACCAAGGAGAAACGAAACATGAACCGAAAGTTCTATTTGTTGCTCAGCGCGTTGCTGGTTGCCATGCTTGTCTTGGCCGCCTGTGGCGGTGGCGCTGCCCCGGCTGCTCCGGCTGCCGAGGAGCCTGCCGCGGAGGAAGCTGCCACTGAGGAACCCGCCGCCGAGGAAGCGGCTACTGAGGCGGAGGCAACTGAAGAGCCGATGGAAGAGGAGCCAGCTGCTGAGGAAGCAACTTCTTCTATCGACACGTCGCTCTATGGCGAAATGGTCGCAGTACCGGGCGGATTTCTGGAGCAGGCCGTGGCTGGTGAGTTTGACGGTACCGTTGTGACCGTGGATGGTCCCTTCGTTGAAACCGACCAGGTTCTTTTTGAACAGTCAATGATTCCATTCGAAGAGGCGACTGGCATTGATGTTCAGTATATCGGCTCAAAGGAATTCGAGGGCTCTATCTCCGTCCGCGTCGATGCTGGTAATGCACCCGATATTGCCGATTTCCCGCAGCCCGGTCTGCTCGCCAACTTCGCTCGTGATGGTGAGATTGTCGATGTGACGTCCTTCATTCCGCTGGAATATCTCCAGAGCGCCTACAACGACAGCTGGCTGGACATGGCTACGATTGAGAGCCCTGATGGCCCCATCATGGGCGGCGTCTGGACGCGCTTCTTTGGTAAAAGCGTTGTCTGGTATCCAATTGACGACTTTGAAGCCGCCGGCTATGAGATTCCCACAACCTGGGATGAGCTCATGGCGTTGACGCAGATGATCGCCGATGACGGCGACACGGCCTGGTGCATCGGTATTGAATCTGGTGCGGCAACCGGCTGGCCCGCCACGGACTGGACTGAAGAGATGATGCTGCGCACCACCTCGCTGGAGAACTACGATGCGTGGGTGGCTGGTGAACTGCCTTTTGACTCCCCAGAGGTCCGCAACGCCATCGAAACTTGGGGCGACATCTGGTTCAATGATGATTACGTCTTCGGTGGAACCAATGCGATTGTTTCAACAAACTTCGGTGACTCTGTTGCGCCGATGTTCGAGGATCCGCCTCGCTGCTGGCTGCACAAGCAGGGTAACTTCATCACCAGTTTCTTCCCGCAAGACGCGGTCCCCGGCGAGGACTATGGCTTCTTCTATCTACCCGGCATCGATCCGGAATACGGCAATCCCTGGTTGGTCTCGGGTGATATCTTCTCCATGTTCAACGATCGCCCTGAAGTACGAGCCACGATGGAATACCTCACGTTGCCCATGTCTCTGGCAGCTTACCTAGAGACCGGCGGCGGTCTTTCCACTCATCTGACGGCGACGCCCGAGATGTACGGCGACGAGATTGGCCGCGGCTTGGCAGAGTTGGTTGCTGAGGCCACCAGCTTCCGCTTCGACGGTTCTGACCTGATGCCTGGCGAGGTTGGCGCAGGATCGTTCTGGACGGGGATGACCTCTTACGTTAGCGGCGCTGCTGACCTGGATACAGTTCTGGGTGAGATCGACGCTTCCTGGCCAAGTGAATAGGGTAGCATGAGTTAGATTAGGGGACTGCAAGACGATCTTATGAGTCTTGCAGTCCCCTTTTTTTCGATGTCGATTCCAAGTCGCATTCCTGTCGAAGGAGCGAATCTATGCAACAGTCCGATGCATCAAGCAATGACAGCGGTGTCGGCACAGAGGCCCTGGCGCTTATTGGCCGCGTGCTCCTCGCAGTTGTCATTCCTCTTGCAGCTTTTGCCGTACTCTACCTGGGATTCATGTTCTTGCGTGACAGTAACGCGCCCAAATGGGTAATTGTGTTGGTCGCGATCGTTTGGGGTGTTGGCGGCGTTGCGCTGCTCTACTGGATCTTTAACTGGCTTGTGGAGCAACTATCCGATGACTGGACCGCCCGCCTCCAGCCCTACGTCTTTGTGGGACCGGCGATTGCCATTTTGATTTGGTATTTGGCTCTGCCTACGGTGCGTACATTCTGGCTGAGTCTGCAAAACCGCAACAGCACAGAATTTGTCGGTTTGCAGAACTATGTCGCCGTTTTCACTGAGCGATCAATGCAAATTGCACTGCGCAACAATCTCCTGTGGATTATCTTCGGCGCTACATTCTCTGTGCTCCTTGGGCTGATTATCGCTGTATTGGCGGATCGTAGCCGCTTTGAGCGGGTTTCCAAAGCCATGATCTTTATGCCCATGGCCATCTCTTTTGTTGGGGCCGGTGTGATCTGGAACTTCGTCTACGAGGTCAAGCCGCCCAATGCACCGCAGATTGGCTTGCTCAATGCCATCGTGGTTGCTTTGGGTGGAGAACCCAAAGCCTGGGTTGCATTGAGCGCGCCCCAGCCTTTTAACTGGATTAACAATATATTCTTGATCGTCATCGTGATCTGGCTTCAGGTCGGTTTTGCGATGGTGCTCTTCTCTGCCGCCTTGAAGGGTATTCCTACGGAGGTTCTCGAAGCCTCCCGCGTTGATGGCGCCAGTGAGTGGCAGGTCTTCACGCGGATCATGATCCCTAGCATTCGGGGTACGATTATTACCGTAGCGACGACCGTTGTTATCTTTACGTTGAAAATATTTGACGTGGTGTGGGTGATGACAGGCGGGCAGTTCAGCACGCAGGTCGTGGCAACCGAATTCTATCGCCAGTACTTCACGGCGCGAAACTTTGGGTTTGGTTCTGCGATTGCCATGGTCCTATTCATTGCCGTAATCCCGGTGATGTTCTACAACCTACGTCAGTTTGGCGAGAGGAGAGCGTTCTAGATGGACAATTCCGCTGGCGGTTCGAGATTTGGGATCTTTTTCGTCAATACCGTGTTGCTACTCCTCTGCGTAACATGGTTGATTCCAACGCTCGGGCTCTTCATTTCATCATTCCGCTACCGTGACGACATTCAGACAACTGGTTGGTGGACAGTATTCCCTCATCGCGAATACCAGACGGTCGCAACGTTTGAGGAACTGCCGCGCGACTTTGACAATGACGTACCCTTTGCCATTCCGGGAGTTACAGAAACTGAAGCGCTCTTCAGCCAGTGGCGCGATGGCGTCACAACCGAAGAAGGGCTGCGCGTGCAGTGGATTGGCAATAAGCGGATCGGGCGCGTAGAGATTCAGGACCAGGTTTGGACGGTGAATTGGGACTTCACGCTGGAGAACTACCAGCAGGTCCTTGCCGGCAAAGATTTTGTCTACACACGTGCGGATGGGACGGAAGTCGTCGTTCCCGGGGATGATTTTGTGGGCGCATTCCTGAACAGCCTGGCTGTAGCCATCCCTTCGACCATTATCCCCATTCTCATCGCAGCGTTTGCCGCTTACGGCTTTGCCTGGATGCAGTTTCCAGGACGGCGCGCGTTTTTTATTATGGTGGTGGCGCTGCTTGTCGTACCATTGCAGATTGCGCTGGTGCCAATTCTTCGGGACTATACGCCATCATCAACGGTAACCTTGGCTGGAATGCTGTTCCAGCCTGGATCGCCACACTGGGACTTACTCTTTCTCGCCATTAGCCATTTTCGGCGTGGGTTGTTTACGGCCTTCATTAGGAGTTACCGCTGGAGATGATGCAGTCCGCTTTTATTGATGGTGCGTCTCCCGTTTCACGGACTTTCTAGCGGCTTTTGCTGCCGCTATCGATGCCAGCGCTGGCTTCGTTCACGACGTATGTTGGCCAGTTTATCGGGGTTTGGAATGAGTACCTCTTTGCGCTTACTTTTACTTCGGTGCAGCCAACAGCACGTACAGAGTGATTGTCGCCATGCGTCTGGCCGACATCGTCGGTCTCACGTGGCAGACGCCATTTGGTCATCTTCATGGACTGCGGGGCCGTTATCTCGATTATCCCGCTGGTCATACTTGTCTTCATCTTCCAACGGCGTATTCGTTGCTGGTCTCATGGCCGGTGCGGTGAAGGGCTAGTTAAGCGGCCTCACCCTGCTCTGACGCTGTAGGCGCCAAAGCGTTCCCTCTCCACCCGGTGGAGAGGGAGGCGAAGGCTCCGTCCAGGAGCCGCAGCAGGGTGAGGCACCCCTAGCGACGCTGGATATATCTATTGGGAGCGATTACCAATGGCCGCCCCCCGACGGTCGCCAAGCAGCCGAGAAATCCGAAAACGAGCACGCGAGTTCCGCAGTAATCCGACCCGCGCAGAGGAGCGTCTTTGGTCTTGCCTCCGCAGTCGAAGACTGAAGCGCCTGAAGTTTCGCCGCCAACACCCAATCGGGAAATTTATCGTTGATTTCTATTGCGCGGAATATTTGCTCATTATCGAGTTAGATGGCCCGATACATGATCACCACGGCCTGCGCGATGCGGCGCGTAGGGGATGGCTCGAATCACGCGGCTATACGGTGCTTCGATTCCGCAATGAAGAAGTTGAGAAGGATCTCGGTGGCGTGTTGGATACGATCCTGATCAAGTGCGGTTTGGCCTAACGTTGCCTCACCCTGCTCTGACGCTAAAGGCGTCAAAGCGTTCCCTCTCCACCCGGTGGAGAGGGAGGCGAAGGCTCCGTCCAGGAGCCGCAGCAGAGTGAAGCAACTCCTTACGTCCCTGGCTTATCCCCAAGCACCAACCCCACGAAAATCGGCAATTTCATCATCCTGCGCCAGCGCCACGGCTCCATGATGAGGCGATGAAGCCACTCCAGGTGAAACCGCTGCATGGCCAATGGCGCACGCCGCGTGATGCCGGCCACGAAGTCAAAGGCACCGCCCACGCCCATGGCCACACCCACAGGCAACTCGCCGCGATGCGCGTCAATCCACAGATCCTGCTTGGGATGCCCAAAGGCCACAAATAGAATATCGGGCCGGGCGGCGGCAAGCCGTGCATGAATCTCCGGCCAATCCTCTGCCGCTGGCGAGCCGCTATGCGCTCCGGCCACCTGGAGTTCGGGATAGCGCGCCACCAGCCGCCGCGCCGTCTCTGCCGCCACACCCGGGGCCGCACCAAGGAAGTAGACCTGCCAGCCCTTACGCGCGGCCTCCGCACAGATCTGATAGATCCCATCCGATCCGGTGACCCGCTCGCTGAGGGCCACGCCTTGGCGGCGAGCAGCCCACAGGATGCCAGCGCCATCCGGCACGCGCAGATCGGCCCGCGCCAGCGCCGCAGCAAAGGCGGGATCGTGCTGCGCGTCGACGATGAACTCGGGGTTGACGGTGCAGATCTGCCGGCAGGTCGAGCTCTGCTGCGGGTGCTTGGATTCGACAAGCCAACGCTCAATTTGGGCCAGTGTTGCAGGAAAATCGACGCCGTGAACGTCGACGCCGCCAATACGTACGACGGGTATCGCGGGCAGTACTGTATCAGCAGCTAGGTGAGGGGATGTGGCCATCTGCGGCTATTGGTTGCCTTGTGCGGCGGCGGCTTCGAGCACGGCTAGCGTCTCAGCGGCGGCCTTGTCCCAGGAAAAGCGTTTGACATTCTCGTGACCGGCGGCAATCAATTCCTGGCGCAGGGTCTCGTCCTGGCTCAGGCGCAGCATGGCGGCTGCCATCGCTTCAGTGTCGTTTGGATCAACCAGCAGCGCGGCGTCGCCGGCCACTTCGGGCAAAGAGGAATTGTTGGATGTCATGACGGGCACTCCCAGCTGTTGCGCTTCCAGTACGGGCAGGCCAAAACCCTCATGGAGCGACGGAAAACAGAAAAAATCGGCCGCTTGCAGCAGCGCCACCCGCTCGTCCTCACTGATGTAGCCGGTAAGGTGTATGCGGTCCGCCAGTTCCAGGGTAGCGGGCAATGCCTGGAGCGACTCACTCAGCCAGCCCAGATTGCCGGCCAGGACGAGATCCCACTGCAGGTCGTGCTGGGCAGCAAGCACGGCATAGGCCTCCATGAGGCGGCGGAGGTTCTTGCGCGGCTGAATCGTGCCCAGAAATAGGGCAAAGGGGCGTTGCAAACCCAGCGCTGTGCACACGTCAGCCACCATACCTTTGCTTAGCAACTGTGGCTGAATACCGGCGGCCTCATGAACAACGTGAATCTTTTGCGCCGGCGTTCCATAGGCATCCTGCAGGTCGCGTGCGGTCGCCTCGCTCACACAGATGATTGCAGTAGCCGCATGCGCGCTCCAACGCGTGCCGGCTTCCAGATACCAGCGTTGACGCGGGGTGTGGGCCTCGGGAAAGTGACGAAATCCCAGGTCGTGGACCGTGATGACGCTGGGCGGCAACAGGCGCCGGCGGGGCGAGAACGGCAGCACGTGGGCGGGCACAAAGAGTACGTCGGGGGGGCGACGGATCACTTCGGGGCCCAGCGCACGATGTGTCCAAACGGGGCGGGCGTCCAAGACGCAGATTTCAGCATTGTGCACTGCTTGCTTCCTGCTGACAAGCAAGGCATCCAAATCGACGTCGTCATCTGTATAGAGGCGCCACGCATGCGCGGACGCGGCCGGCAAGGCCAACAGGTGGCGCGTGATTTCCAGCGAATAGCGCTCCGTACCGGTGAGAATTGCGCGTAGTGAACGGGATGCGTCAATGCCGATTTCCATGGCGATCAATGACCTGAAATCACTGCACGGATGCGCCGGGGCTTGGCGGCTGGCGCATTCACCCACGCCACAGGACCCGCCACCTTTGACGGAAATTTGTGTGCTATGAACTTTGTCGCTTTTTGTGCTAGAATGATTGCCATAATACCCAAGCGCTTCATTGGCGTGTTGACGTGCATACTATCAGCCTGTGATTGGCGCGTCAACCTGTTTGTATCGGCAGTTTCAGTTTCCCTTCGACCCGACGAGCCAGGCCATCTTTGTCCATTTTGGAACGCGGTCAGCACACCAAACGTCCATAGGGTGCTGGTTGTAGATAGTCGAAACACGCTCAGCTTGAAAATGATTGGCAGGCATGAACTGGCAGACATTGATTATCGACGCGTTTTGGATCCTCGGCCTGGCCGGTTTGCTGGCAACGATTAGTTATGCCGCGTGGTACGCTTCCTCTCGTGGCCGCCGTATGAGCGATCTGCTTCGCACGCCGCGCCTCTTGACGCCACTCTGCCTGAGCCTTGAGCTCTTTAGCATTGGCGTGGCAGCGAGTGGATTAACTGCCTTTCACCAGGCGCCGTGGTGGGAAACCATTGCTTGGTCTATCTTTGTCGTTCTCTTTGGCGTACAGACTATCATTTACGGCGTAGCGGGTACTCGTTACGGCTGGGACACACCCGTAGAAGGGAGAAACCATGAGCGATCGTAATTCCATGGATGACTGGCAACTTCAAGAGTCTCCCGATTCCGGCGATCAGTGGCAGCTTCTCGATCAGGAGCAAAATCTGGCTGAGAATCTGCAACTGCAGGAAGCGCCTGCCGGGGCCGAGCAATGGCGGCCCGTTGCGTACGAGGAAACGCCCTCCCGCAGGACCGGATGGATTCTGCCCTCGATGATTATTTTGGCACTCCTCGCGGTCCTTGGCTATATCGGCTGGCTTGCCATAAATGGCTTCGATATTGGCGTTCCTGCCAGCCCTCCGCCCGTCACGGAACCGGCCGAGGGCGGCGAGTCCGAGCCTGGTGTTGTCGCGGTCGCAACCCAGACGGAAGCGCCCCCCACAGCCACAGCGTTACCGCCGACGGCCACGCCGCTACCGGAACCAACGGCCATGCCCACGGCGGTCATGGTGGCCCAGCGAGTTGCCACGATACTCAGTACTTATGGCCTCAACGCTCGTCTTGAACCGGGTGGCGAGGGCGAGGTCGAACGCATCCTGGAAGAGGGCGTAACCGGCGTTGTGGTGAACGAGGAGGATGGGTGGATTCAGATTGAGCTGGAGTCTGGCGAACGTTTCTGGATATCCGCTTCAGAAGAACTGGTTCGAGTTGACACCCAGATGGTGGAAGCACCCGAGGGTGTAGTGCCGCCGGTTGGGGAAGAAGCCCCTGCCGCGCCGGCGGGCGAAACCGCAGCGCCGCAGGATGGTCCGACAGTCAGCATCGATGCGGCGGCCGGCGTCAACGCCCGCAGCGAGCCAAGCGTTGATGGTGAGGTTCTTCAGATTGTTCCCGCCGGTACAACCTTGCCGGTGATCGACGTCAGTGATGATGGCGCTTGGGTACAGGTCACGCTGGAAGATGGTCAGTCGGCGTGGATCTCGACCGAGGTTGTTACCGTCGAGGGTGAACTGGACAGCTTGGCCGCGCCGCCGGCCGCAACCACGGCAGCACCGGAAGAGGAAACAGATCCGGCTGCAGATGTACCTGCAGAGGCGCCTGCTGCTACGACTGAACCGGCCGCTGAGGATGTTGCTGAAGATGTTGATCCGGTGGTGACCATTGATAACCTGATCGGTTCCAATGCCCGCACCGAACCGTCTACTACGGCGGAGACGGCAGCCTTTGTGCCCGGCGGCGTCGAACTGCCTGCTCTGGGACGCAGCGCCGACAGTAACTGGGTACAGGTCGAATTGGAAGACGGCGCCACGGCTTGGATCTTCTCCGGCTCAATCACGCTCAATGTGCCGCTGGACACGTTGCCCGACGTTGAATAGCGTCCGTCAACTCACTCTGCAACAATAAAAGAGCCCCTGACACGCTGGTCGCGTCAGGGGCTTTCGATTTACCTCTGGAGGTTGGATTGTGAATTCACGATTTCGCTCGGACTATCGCCTTGGCCCAATCCTGTGGTCCATCGGGCTTGGCGTCCTTGGCGTTACGCTACTACTCTTCAATTTTGACCTTCTGGCCCCTTACGAACCGTTGGCTCAATTCATTTTGGCCGCGCTCTTTGCGCTGGCAGGCGTGGGCTTTTTCTTTGCCGCCTATGCAGGCATGCCGCGCGATTGGGGGCAATTGATCCCTGCGTGGACGCTCATGGCGCTAGCCGGGATGATCTTGTCCAGCACGATTGACGCACTGGACGCGCGCCTCACTGCTGCCATTCTCTTCATCGGTTTGGCAGCCGCGTTTTTTCATATCTACTTGCTGCGACGATTAGAGAATTGGTGGGCCGTCATCCCCGGCGGCTTTATGCTGGTCCTGGCTGTTGTGATTGCGCTGAGCGTACGCATTGTCCGGGCCGAAACGCTGGCGGCCGTTCTCTTTGCCGGCATGGGATTGGTCTTCTTTGCGCTCTATTTACTGCCGGCGCGACGCCGTCAATGGTGGAGTTTGGTCCCTGGTAGCGTCTTGCTCGTCTTTGGTCTCTTCGTGTTGACGTCGAGTGAGACCGGTACGGCGGTCTGGTTGCGCTGGTGGCCAATTTTGCTGATTTTGGCCGGCATCGGCATGGGCTTTGCGGCCTGGCGTCGTCAACCGGCCGAACGCATGACCATCAACGCCGCGCCGACTGCATTTCAGCCGGCCGCTCTTCCTGAACCAACCGAGGCCACCGCCCCTGCCCCATCAACGCGAGCGGCGTTGGGTGAATATACGCGTCCAGCACCGGGGACTTCCGTCGAGATACTTCCCGACCCCGATGAGGAGCCGTAAGAGCCAGAGCCCCCTCTTCTGTCGTGCCAAGTTGGGTGAGCGGTTCTGCGCAAGCGCCATTCCGAGTTTCCCCGTCTTGGCCTCTACGCATCGCCATCACGCACGACAATGCCGTCCCCGTCCATGCGCTCGATCACAGCCAAGGTGACAATGGGGACGCCGAGACTGTCAAGCAATTCCCGACCGCCTTCAAACGCTTTTTCGATAATGCAGCCGATCCCGCATAGGGTTGCTCCGCACTGCTCAATCAGCGCTACCAGCGCGCCGATCGTCTTGCCGCTGGCCAAGAAATCATCGATGAGTAGTACGCGATCATCAGGCTGCAAATACTCGGGCGAAACGATGAGTTCGACGATACCGCCTTTGGTGTGGCTCGGTGCATGACCGCTGTAGAATCCATCGGGCATGGTGATGGGACGCGTCTTGCGTGCATAGATGATGGGGACGCCCAGAGCCAGCCCGGTCATCAGCGCCGGCGCAATGCCGCTGACCTCGGCGGTGATCACTTTGCTGATTCCGTCTACGCCGGCTGCGGTGAATCCGGCGGCAAAGGCGTTGCCCATCTCAAGGCTGAGCGCCGGATCGAGTTGATGGTTGATGAAACCGTCCACCTTGAGGATGCCGCCGCCAAGGTTCCGTCCCTCTGCCTCAATTCGCTCTACAAGCGCCTGCATGCTTTCTCCCCTCCGCTAGTTGAATAGTTCATGGTATTCAGAATTCTCAATGATTCATTTTGCCTCAATACAAATCTGCGGACCGCTGCGACTGGATTGCTTACCCCACGACGTCTAAGCTGGACACGATTTCCTCCATTCAGCGCTCGAAAATCGCTTCAACCGCCTCTGCCGCCCGTGTCGCGCCGCCGAGGGCGGCAAATTCAGCTTGCAGCGCTTTGGCCTGGGCGCGCTGGGGAGAGTGATCGGGCATGAGCTGGGCCAATGCATTGCGTAGGTTGTCTGGGGTCGCTTGGCGCGGGCTCATATGATAGCCGCAGCCCGTACGGGCCACGCCGCGACCCTGCCTGGCCTGATCTGCTGCGTGTGGCACAACGACCTGGGGAACACCGTGGGTTACAAGCGCGTGGGTTGTCCCTGCTCCGCCGTGATGAATGGCCGCTGCGCAGGCGGGAAGGACGCTGGCGAAATCGATCGTGGAAACGACTTGGCTCTGGCTGGGGAGATGCTCTTCCAGGCGAGAGGCCAGTAGCGTATCATCAGTGCCGCCCAGGGCAATGACGGGGACAGCGCCTAACTCCGCCGCAGCCTGACTGGCGGCGATGAAAAAGTTGGGGTCGTTGTTGAAGGTCGTTCCCAACGTGATAAAGACCCAAGGCGCTACAGTGGGATCCGGATAGCCGGCGGGCACGGGGCCTGTCGCGCCAGGAAGGCCACCCACATGGCGCGTCTGGATGCCGATGGGCACATCGGCAAACCAGCTTGGGCTCCAGTAGCTGAGGTGAAGGTCCGGCGCGCAGAGGGCCGGCGGGCCGGCTGCGCTGAAGTTGAGGCCGTCAATGTCAAAGCGAGCCAGCAAGGCCGCCAGCCGTTCACGGCCGCTGGCAACCATGGGGTCGGATGGAGCAGCCGTATTGGCAACAGGGGAGGACGGTGCAGGCCAGCCGGCCACAACCAACGGTATCGCTGCCCGCTCTGCGGCGATGCCTGCCGCGGCGATAAACATTTCACTGATGAGTAGATCCGGCTGGAACGACTGTGCGAGCTCGTTCAAGGCACTTGCAGCATTGCCGACCCGCTCAACATCCAACCACTGATCAAGGGCGCGTAATTGCCGCAGGCGCTGAAAACTCTGGGGATCGCCGGCGTCGTCTGGACGCAGGGGAGGCGGCGGTGGCCAGCGCCAGCCTGTCTCGTACAGCGCATGAAAAGCGAGGCCACTCTGCTCAATGTGCGTCTGGACGGCGCCGCCGCTCGCCCATAGCACCTCATGCCCGCGGTGCTGCAGTGCGCGCGCCGTCTCCAGATAACCGCCCCAGTCCAGGTGACCTGAGAGCGGCGCCGAGAGGCAGAGCACGCGCATGGGGAGCCGCTTAGCCTCCACAGCCTGGCGTCACACGGAAGAGTCCGCCATCGCCCGTGCCCAGCCACAGAGCGCCGTCGGGCGCTGTGGCTACCGCCAGCAGCGGCCAGACCAGCATGACGCGCTCAGTCGTAACCTGACCACCGGCATTGCTCAGGCGGTAGAGGCCAGGCTCCTTGCCATATTGCCCATAGAAGATCGTGCCATAGGCCCAGGTGATGCCGGTGGGCGCGGCCGTGTTAATCAGCGTGGCCACCGGCCCGACGTGGCGCGTGCCGAAGTTGCCCGTCAGCGCCAGTGGAAAGCCATAAAAGGGTGCTGTGATGTCGCTGCCCGTGGCTTGGCGCGGGTCGAGTATGTTGACTTCATCGCCGGCGCTCACGTCTTCGGGCACGTTGGTCGCCCCGTTGTCGGTAAACCAGATGCGGCCGGACGGATCGGCTGTGATGCCATAGGGGTTGCGAACGCCCATGGCCGCCGTGGAGAAGACATTGATCGAGCGCTCGCTGAGCAGTTGACCCAACGGCGCACGCACGATCCGTGCCGAATACGGATTGCCGCCCGCCATCAGATTGACCGCCGCTATTTCAGAAATGCCTTCGATGGGGCCGTCGGAATACCCATCGCGCACGCCACCGGCCGAGACGTACACATAGCCGTCGCTGATAACGATGCCATTGTTGGCGTGGAAAAGCTGACTGTTGACGGCAAAGCCACCGGCCAGTGGTTCGTATTCGCCGCCATCTGGAATACGGCCGACCTCACCTGCCCGGCTCAGGTAAAGCGAGCCATCATGCCAATCGAGGCCGGTGATCCGTGTTGATTCGCTGAAAATCTCGTTGAAGTTGGCGTCGCTCAGATAATCGTAGGTTGCGATAGAGCGGCTTGGGTGGTTTGCATCATACAACACCAGGTTGTCGACCTCACCCACGGGTGGCGAGTCTAGCGCCAGAAACATGCGTCCATCCGGCGCAAAGGCAATGGCCGTGATGCTGCGGTCGTTATCGGGGAGCCGGCGTTCGACGCAGAAGCCGCCCCGGGCATCAAGCCAGCCATCGTCGTCGCCAGGGGGCGGTAGATTGAGCGTTTGAGCCTGAATGCCGGCGGCGGCTGCGCTGGCGCCGCCGCTGTAAACGGGACCCGTAGCGGCAGCCGCCACCACGTCTTCGCCGCTGTCGGCATTATCGCCGGCGGCGGGCGCGGCATTTGCTGATGCTGCTGGACCGTTGACGATGGTCGGCGTGAAGCCTTCGGCCACGCTGGCGACGGCTGCAGGCAATGGCTTGGCGCCGCACGACATCGGTATGACCAGCTCTGCATTGATGTAGTTGCCGGCATTCTCGACGGCATCGTCCGCGCAGCCATTGGAAACGGCTTCAACATCCATGGCGTCGATGGAGGCCCAGAGGTTGTCACGCGCAGGCAGCGCACTGCGCCGCTCCGGCGCGCCCGCCTCGATCCACAGTCGGACCGTCTCTTTGTCGAGCTCAGAGAGCTCGCCCACCATGGGCATCGTGTTGGTGTTGATCATTTCCCAAAGCTGGGAGGCGTCAGGGTCGCCGGGCACGACGACAGGGCCATTTTCGCTGCCGGCCATAAGAGGGTCGTAGGCCGTCACCTGGAGCCCTTTGGTTTGGACGACGCCGCTATGGCAGGAGGCGCACGTGCGCTCAAAGATCGGCTGCACATCTTCTTGAAAGCCGATTGCGCCGGTTTCCAACGAGATACTGGCGCCACTCAGGTCGGCCAGCGGCTCCGTTTCACCGGCGGCAAAGAGGCCGTCAATGCGCACGATGGTGCCTTGGGGCACCCGTCCGACCCGGCACTGCCCCACCTGCGTTTCGGGGCGGACGTTGGTGTTCTCGGCCATGACGCCATAGACCGGTTGCTTGGAGGCCAAGCAGGCTACCGCGTCCTCAATGCTGACGAGCGAGCGCTGGTCGACGCGCTCAATGCCGAGAATATTGGGATCTTCGAAGGGCAGGGGCGGCGGACCGCCGACAACAGGCCCCGTGCAGCTTGTTAAAAAAAGCACGATTGCCGTCGAAAAAAATAGCGAGAGTCCAAAGTGTTTCATGAGTTCACCGTCTCAAATATGGTACGCGCGGCTGCGATGTCGCGCTGTATCTGGGCCAACAACTCGTCAAGGCCGTCAAAGCGCTGTTCGCCACGTAGGCGAGCGAGAAATTCGACGCGTAAGGTCGCGCCGTAAAGATCGCCCGACTGCCCCGCGCGCGGAAAGTCGAGCAGGTGGGTCTCCAACCGGTGGTTTTCACCATCCACTGTCGGTCGGACGCCCAGATTGCTTACACTGTCATATGCCTGCCAGGTGGCTGCATCCATGCTCGCTTCGTCATGCTCGCCCGTCGGCACAATGTAGGTACGCGTTGCATAGACGCCATCCGCTGGCAGCAGCTTGTCGTTCCGCGTCTGAATATTGGCCGTGGGAATGCCGATGGTGCGGCCGCGCCGGTCACCTTCAACCACGACGCCGGTTGCATGATAGGCACGGCCCAGCAGGTCCGCGGCGTCGCGGACGTCGCCCATGCGTAAATCGTGGCGGATGACGCTGCTGCGCACGGCCTTGTCCGCCATGTCGATGGGCTCAATGGTGTAGAGCTCATAGCCCAATTCCTGTCCCAGCAGGCGCAGCGTTGGCAAGTCGCCCGCGCGGTTTCGGCCCAATGCGAAGTCGGGGCCGACGACGAGTCCGATCATACCGAGTTTCTCTTTGAGCAGCGTTACAAACTCGCGCGCCGAGAGCGCTGCCAAGTCGTGATCAAAAGGCTGGATGACGCCCACATCAATGCCTTGCGCGGCAGCCAGACGCAGCCGTTCGGCCGGCGTCGTCAGCAGTTGCAGATCAGTTTCGGGACGGAGGACAGCTAGAGGATGCGGTGAAAAGGTGACGAGCGCAGTTTGGGCGTTGGGATCGTGTTGCGCAGCGAGCGCCTGCATATAGGTCAAAAGCGCCTGGTGCCCTCGATGCAGGCCATCGAAGTTGCCGATGGTTAGATAGGTTGGTCCTGCCACCCGCACGCTGCGAATATCGTCAAAAATCTGCATAAGTGGCCAGTCTAACTCAGTTTCGCATGAATCCAATGCAAGAAATCCAACGCAAGGATTCCGTATGCCCGAGTTCCGGGCCCTTCTCTCCAAATCGATTCACTACCCGTTGGCAAACCACTTTTCGGCTTTCCATAAGCCGCCCGGCGCAGCGTCTGTTCCTGCCTCGAGACAGCGGACAATGCCGGCAAATGTCCCCTGCTCATCGACTGCCCGTGCGAGACTGCCTGCCACCGGGGCGATTGCGCCGTCCTGAAGCCAGACCTTCTGACCAAAGCCCAATCGCTGCATCGCCGTGCCGTCGAGCATCAATTCGGGTAGCGTTAAGCCCCAACCTGGGGGCAGAAGCATTTCGTCCAAAGCCTGCCCGGCCGCTGTGATCGTGTCCAGCGTGTGCGCATCGGCCAGGGTGAAGGGACCTGCTGCTTCACGACGCAGTCCGCTCAAATGAGCGCAGACGCCCAACGCCTGGCCCAGGTCATGGGCTAAGCTGCGCACGTAGGTGCCGGCCGATCCCCGTACCTGCACGCGTAGCCGATTTGGCTCCATCCAGTCTACCAAAGTCAGGTCATGTATGGTAATCCGTCGGGCTTCGATTTCGACCGTTTCACCGCGTCGCGCTTTGCGGTGCAGGCTTTCACCTCCCTGTTTGAGTGCAGAGTAAATCGGTGGCCGCTGGTCGATTTCGCCACGAAAACCGGCCAGTGCATCGTCGATCATTGCGGCTGTCAGGGGCGGAACGGGGCCGCGTTCCGTGACTTCACCCAGGGCGTCATAAGTGTCGGTCGCCGTGCCCAGCGTAATCTCGGCCAGATATTGTTTGGGATGTCCCTGATAGTACTCGACCAGCCGTGTCGCCTGACCCAGGCAGAGCACAAGCACGCCACTGGCCATGGGATCAAGGGTACCCGTATGACCGATGCGCCGTTGGCGGCTGGCGCGACGCACCTGCTGAACAACGTCGTGACTGGTGGGTAGGTCGTATTCGTTTAAGTCGCGACCGGCGGTTTGCCAGTCAAAGGGGAGTCCGGGCTTGTCAACGATCAACAGACCGGAAAGTGGTGATGACTGTTTGGGCATGGTGGCTATGGCCGGGTCAACCCATCATCGCGGCTTGTTGGGCCCGGGCTGTCTGCAACTGTGCAACAATGGTTGGAACCGCCTCGTCCAGCGTGCCCGGAACGGTGCAGCCCGCAGCCGGCGGATGACCGCCGCCACCCAAAGCAAAGGCGACGTCGCTCACGCTGTAACCGGGCTTGGCGCGAAAGCTGCATTCGACTACCGGCGCGTCGCCATCATCAAATTTCTGAATGAAGGTCGCGCTGATATCGGCCTCTGCGATCGAACTCAGCGTGCTGCTCAGCTCCAGATCTTCGCCACTGGCGCCGGCTGCAGCCAGCTGCTCCGGCGAGACGGTGACCCAGAGGACGCGGTCTGCCAACTGCGCATCGGGCAGGACTTCCCCCCACAGCTTGAGTGACCGATAGGGCTTGCTGTTGAGCGTTTGCGCAGTGATCGTTGCGAGCTGTGCCCCACCTTCCATCAGCCGGGTTGCCGCCGCCAGCACGGCCGGCGTGGTATTGCTCGTGCGAAAGCAGAGCGTGTCGGTGACGAGACCGGTGAGAAGCGCCTCGGCCAGTGCGCCGTCAATCGGTACGCTAAGGCCATCGGCCAGGTAGACAAGCATCTGGCAGGTGGCGGCGCAGCCGGGCTCGACCCAGTTGATATCGCCGAAGTAGGTGTTGGTCACGTGATGGTCGATGACCGCCATGGGGATGGCGTCGTGGGCATCGGGCCGAAAAATGTTTCCCATGCGGTCAGCGCTGGACGCATCGAGTACGAGTATGCAGTCGTAGTGATCGGCCACGCCCGTGGCATCGACAATCTCTTCGGCGCCCGGCAAAAAGCGCAGCCCTTCAGGAACCGGATCCTGCAGGGCGAGGGTTGCCTCTTTGTCCAAGCGGTGCAGGATCTCGCCCATGGCCAACAGACTGCCCACTGCATCGCCGTCCGGTCCTACGTGACTGATGCAAAGGAAGCGATCACCGGCTTCGATCGCAGCGATGACTTCTGTGATCACAGTCGTGTCGATTTGCATGATTGGCTAGCGCTCCGTTTCCAGGCCGGCATCGCCAAGGTCGTCAGCGTCAACCAGGCTGCCATCCTCGGCATTGGCGACCGCTTCATCTTCTTCGGTACGCTCCTCGGCGATCTGGGCAAGCAGTTCGCTGATGCGCGCAGCGCGTTGGGGCGATTCGTCGTACGAGAAGAGCAGTTCCGGCACGGCGCGCATGGTACAGCGTGTGGCGATCTCGCGCCGAACGTAGGGCTGGGCCTGACGCAGCGCATCAAGTACGTCGCGCTGGCTGACTTCGTCGTCGTCGTGAAAGACAAAGACTTTGACGCTGCGCAGGTCGCGGCTGACCTTCACATCGGTGACACGGGCCAGGGATAGCCGCGGGTCTTCCAGTTCGGAGCCAACGATGATGCTCAGCTCCTCAAAGAGCATGCGCGCCATACGTTCCTGACGAATATTAGTTGACATGATGGATAACTCCTGGCGGGGCAGGTCTTGCGAACGGTAGCTTTGAAAGGGGCTGGAAAACGACAGCAGGTGGATGCGCTGACCGATCATTTGCCGATCAGCGCATCCACACTATACGTTCTGCTTAGCGGACCCGCCGCTCTTCGTAGATTTCGATAACGTCATTCTCTTGCAGATCGCGCGAATCGGCGAGCTTGATGCCACACTCGAAACCGGCGCGCACTTCCGCGACATCTTCCTCAAATCGACGCAGGGTATCGACTTTGGTGGACTCGATGACAACCTCACCGTTGCGTAACACTCGGGCAGAGGCATTGCGCTTCACGACACCATCCTGCACCTGGCAGCCGGCGATCATGCCCCGGCGTAGTTTGAAGAGCTTCAGTACCTCGGCATGGCCGATGGTAAAGTCTTCGTAGATAGGCTCAAGCATGCCGGTGATCGCGTCTTCGATATCTTCGATCATCTTGTAGATGATGTTGTAACTGCGGATTTCGACCCCCGATTGCTCGGCGCGCACCTGGGCCGCCTTGTCTATTCCTACGCTGAAGCCGATCACGATGGCATCGCTGGCTTCTGCGAGCATGATGTCGGACTCGGAGATGTCGCCGATGGCAGCCTGGAGCACTTTGAGCTCTACTTCCTCATTCTTCAGCTCCTGCAGGCTGTTGACCACGGGTTCCAGCGTTCCTTGCATGTCGGCCCGGGCGATGATGTTGAGCGTCTTGGTCTCGCCCTGTTCGATGCGGGCGAACAAGTCGTCCAGTGACATGCGGCGCGCCGGCGCTTCCGCAGTGCGAGCAGTCTCGGCGATCCGCTCTTCAACGATGCGCTTGGCCGCACGATCCGTCTTGACCCGTTCAAAGACCTCGCCGGCATCAGGGGAATCATTCAACCCCAAAATGACCACCGGCGTACTGGGCCCAGCCGACTTGATGGCATTGCCCTCATAGTCGAACATGGCCTTGATACGACCCCATGTATTACCGACGATGATCGTGTCGCCTTTGTTGAGCGTTCCGTTCTGGACAAGCAGCGTGGTCGTAACGCCCCGATGTTTATCCAACTCGGATTCGACGATCGTACCGATGCAACGGCCCTTGGGATTGGCCTGGTACTGCTCCAACTCGGCCACGACCAGGATGTTGTCCAGCAGCTCCTCAACGCCCGTTCCCTCCAGCGCCGACATGGGCACGACGATGGTGTCGCCGCCCCAAGCCTCGGGTTGCAGATCTTCGTTGGCCAACTCTTCCAAGACGCGGTCGGGATTGGCGTTACTCTTGTCGACCTTGTTGAGCGCCACGATGATTTGCACGCCGGCTGCTTTGGCGTGATTGATTGCCTCGCGCGTCTGTGGCATGACGCCGTCATCGGCCGCTACGACCAACACAACGATGTCGGTGACCTGCGCGCCACGGGCGCGCATGGACGTAAAGGCCTCATGGCCAGGGGTGTCCAGGAAGCTGATCTTTTGACCATTGACCGTTACCTGATAGGCCCCGGTGCGCTGGGTGATACCGCCGGCTTCGCCACCCGCCACATCCGTATGTCGAATTTGGTCCAGTAGCGTCGTCTTGCCATGGTCAACATGGCCCAAGACGGCCACAACGGCGGGGCGATCAACCAGATCCGCCTCCTCTTCACTCTCGATTGCACGCTCAATGTAGGACTTGCGTGCGGGTTTGGCAGCTTCGGCCTCTGCCTCTTCGACGAGTTCATCCTCTTCCTCGTCTTCTACCTCGGGCCATTTGACAGTCACGCCCAACTCTTCACCCAAAATGACCGCCGTGTCGTGGTCGATGTTGTGGGTGATGGGGGCCATGATGCCAAACTGCATGAGAATCTTGATCAGATCGATCGGGCTGCGGTCGATCAGCGTGGCCAAGTCACGTACGGTGATGTATTCCTCCACAACCACTTCTGTGGGTGGTTGTGCGCCGTTGTTTGCTTTTTCCTTCTTGGCCTGCGGGTTCTTGCTCTTGGTCGCCATAGGCTGAAATTCCCTTCTCTATTCGGTGCCTGAGTGTTGCTCTGGGCCGTCGTTGATGATTAATAGTTAGTCAAATATTGTTCGCCGATCGGGCGCGCACGAAAGGCGCCGCGAGTGGGCAAAACTGGACGGTTGTCGATGACAGTCACAAGAATGGAGCAATCTCAAGCAGCTCGGGGCAGCTCAAGCAATAGAGGGGGCTGAACTCATTCGACTTGCGCCAAAATTGCATTGCGCAGATCGTGTTCAGCATCAACGAGGTAGGGAAAGACATGTCTATGCAGCACATCTGCTGCAGCATTCAAGCACTGTCAGCCTACCATGTTGCTACCCTCCGCTCCACGGCTGCGCGTCTACCAGTAAACGGCTTACGCGCGTCCATGACTACGTTCTGTCAGGGCGTGTCGGTCTCGATCCATCAGTTTTTCCCGCCAGTACCGTTGCACATATTCTTTGCCTAGCCCTCCTCATTTTCCTCGATTTGTTCTTCGACCTGCTTGTCTGCCGGCGACGGCAGCGTCTCCATGTAGGCAATCAGCGCCTGTCGATCCGCTGCGACGAGTTTTGTGCGCAGGGCTCGTTCTACCTGGCGATTCTCTAGCGCTGCGGACCAGCACGCTCGATCCGGGTGCAGATAAGCGCCACGACCGGCTTGCTTGCCGCCAAGGTCAATGACTACGTGACCGTCGGCCGTGCGGACGAGGCGGATTAGCCCCCGTTTGCCTGCGATTTCGCGGCAGGCAATGCACGTTCTTTGTGGAACATGCTTGCGCCGCGGCGGTTGTTTGGTCACAAGCGTATCTCGATCGCTTTACGAATCATGCGCACGCACGGTGTGTCACCGCTTTGGGCGACTATCAGTCTAGAAGTAGTCCCCGTAGTTATCATCCTTGGGCGTGCGCCGCTTAGACTTCTTTTTGGCCGGCTTCTTTTTTGCCTTACCCTTGCCGCCGTCAGCCCATTCACCGTCTTCTTCACTCTCGTCGTCTTCCTCCAAATAATCTTCCAGTCCGACGAGCAATTCGGCCGGGATTTCAAAGTCTGCGTCGTCAAAGTCGATCTCTCGACGCTGGGCCATGCGTTCACGCAGCATGTCAGCCGTAATCACTTCAGGCAATTCCTCTGCCTGGGTAAAGCTGTCATCGCTCTCCGTCTCCAACTCGGCGACCTCGGCGTCAACGACAATCTCAGCTTCAATAGCTTCTTCTTCAAGCTCAAGCGACTCTGCTTCAACCTCGAGTTCGACCTCGGCTTCGATTGCCTCTTCGATCTCGACTTGATCCTCATCCGGCAAAACCGGTATTTCGGGGAGATCATCAAAGACTGGAAATTCAGGTGCGCCGATCTGTTCGCCGATGGGCGAGTCGGATGCTTCCAGCATGGCCAGCGCATCTTCCAACGAAGGGCCGTCCTGGATGACTACGTGACCGTCGGCCTCGGCTTCGTCTTCCAAAGCCCGGGCCGCCCGCGTGAGCAAATCCTCGTTGATCTCGCCGCCTTCGTTGCCCTCTGTGCGCAGGATGCGTTCGGCTTTCGCCAGCAGATCTTCAGCCGACTCCGCAGGCATCGTGAGCAATTGGGCCTGCGCCAAGCGATCGAGGCCTTCTTCAATGGCTTCACTTTCGCTCTTGATATCAATGCGCCAGCCGGTTAATTTTGCAGCCAGGCGGGCGTTCTGGCCCTCTTTGCCGATTGCCAGGCTCAGCTGACGATCCGGTACGATCACAACTGCGGTCTTGATGTTCCCGGAGTCATCGAGCAATACATTGTTGACTTTCGCCGGGCTCAGGGCGTTGGCGATGTAGTCATTCAGGCCCGGCTGCCATTCAACAACGTCGATCTTTTCGCCATTCAGTTCGTTGACAATATTCTGAATGCGCAGGCCGCGCAGGCCAACACAACTGCCGACGGCATCGATGTTGGGCTGGGTGGCCGATACCGCGACTTTGCTGCGTGCGCCCGGTTCGCGGGCAATTGCCTTGATCTCCACGGCGCCATCACGCACTTCGGGTATCTCCTGCTCGAGCAGGCGGCGTAGTAAGTTGCGATGGGTACGGCTCAATTTGATCACGGGACCACGCGTGCTGCGATGGACATCCAAAACATAGACGCGCACATAATTGCCCCGATTCAAGCGTTCGCCCGGGATCTGCTCGTCGCGCATGAGCAGACTTTCGTGCTTCTCATCCAGCAAAACGGTTACGGCGCCTGAGCCGACATCTACGCTGCGCACTTGGGCGTTGATCAGTTCCCCGACGCGATGTGCAAAATTTTCGTAGACCGTGTCGCGCTCGGCTTCGCGGATACGCTGCAAGATGACTTGCTTGGCCGTCTGCGCGGCAATGCGACCGAAGTCGCCCGGCTGCGTCTCGACGTTGATGACGTCGCCGAGCGCCGCCGTGGGGACAACAACTTTGGCGTCCGCCTCAGCAATCTCGGTGCGCTCGTTCATGACATCTTCGACGACTTCGCGTTCGTTGAAGATGCGCATATCACCCGTCACCCGGTCGACTTCGGCCGACACGTTGGCGACCGAGCCGTAATTGCGCTTGTACGCTGAAATCAGCGCGGCCTCAATGGCCTCAAATATAACCTCGCGGTCGAGACCTTTATCGATGGCAACTTGATTGATACCCGCAATCAGCGCTTTTGACATAGTGCTTGTCTGCTCCTGAACTCCCGGCTATGGAATACGTAATGCGTGAAACGGCATGGACCGTCTACTTTGAGCGTGTTGCTCGTAGCGGTGCGATTTTTCCATCCGTTTGCTTCTCTACCGTGCGCTTTGCGCTGCTTTGGCGCACTCACTACCCCCAGACAGCAAAGAAAGTGGGGGAATTCCCCACTTCCGCAGCAACACTCGACTGGAGGTGCAAGCAATCATCTGCTTGCGACAGTAAAACTATAGCACAGGGCGTACACGATTGCAACTTTTTGCGGCCCGATTCGGGACGCATTTCTGGCCTCAACCATCTGCCGGATCATGCTGTTCAAACAATTGCAGCGTCCCCCCCACATGCTAACGGCAGGTGGCGCCTGAATGGATTCCGCACCGTGCAAACAAAATACCTTATGGAATCCATTTGATCGTCTTAAAATTCGGTTTGCGCTTCTCCAGGAACGCGTTGCGCCCCTCCTTGGCTTCCTCGGTCATATAGGCCAGGCGCGTAGCCTCGCCGGCAAAGACCTGCTGGCCGACCATGCCGTCGTCGGTCAAATTCATGGCAAACTTGATCATCTTGATCGACGTGGGCGATTTCGCCAGAATTTCCTGGGCCCATTCATAGGCGGTGGCCTCCAATTTGGCATGAGGGATCACTGCGTTGACCATACCCATGGCATGGGCTTCTTCTGCCGAGTAATTGCGTCCCAGAAAGAAAATTTCCCGCGCAAATTTCTGACCGACCTGTTTGGCCAGGTAGGCCGAGCCAAAGCCGCCATCAAAACTGGTGACGTCAGCGTCGGTCTGCTTGAAGATCGCATGCTCCTTGCTGGCCAAGGTCAAATCACAGACAACATGCAGGCTGTGGCCACCGCCGACGGCCCAGCCAGGCACCACGGCGATGACAACTTTGGGCATAAAGCGCATCAGACGCTGCACCTCAAGAATGTTCAGCCGCGGCATGCCCTCGTCGTCCACATAGCCTTGATGGCCGCGTGAGCGCTGATCGCCGCCACTGCAGAAGGCGTAGACCCCATCTTTGGGCGACGGCCCCTCGCCGGAGAGCAGGACAACGCCAATTGACGTGTCTTCCCGGGCATCGAGGAAGGCCTCATAGAGCTCGGCCACGGTCTTGGGCCGAAACGCGTTGCGTACTTCGGGCCGGTTGAAGGCGATGCGTGCCACGCCATCCGATTTTTTATAGGTGATATCTTCGTATTCTTTAACGGTTACCCAATTTGCATTGCTCATCGTTGCATTCCCAGTAGCTGAAAGGCGGCATCAAATGACGGTGTAGTTTTCCTCCAACAGCATCGGCTTCAGGAACCTGCCCGTGTAGCTGCGCGGATGCTCGGCTACATGTTCGGGCGTTCCTTCGACCACGACTTCACCGCCCTTATTGCCCCCTTCGGGACCCATGTCGATGACCCAGTCGCAGCTCTTGATGACATCGAGATTGTGCTCGATGACCAGGACGGTGTTGCCCTTGTTTACCAGTTCGTGGAGCACATCCAGCAGCTTGTGCACATCTTCAAAGTGCAGACCAGTCGTCGGTTCATCCAGAATATAAAAGGTGTTGCCCGTGGCGCGTCGGCTCAGCTCCTTGCTCAGCTTGATGCGTTGCGCTTCGCCACCCGAGAGCGTCGTGGCTGGCTGACCCAGCTTCACGTAGCCCAACCCCACCGCATAAAGCGTCTCCAGCCGGCTGCGCAAACGGGGGATGTTCTCGAAGAATTCAAGACCCTCTTCCACAGTCATGTCGAGCACATCGGCGATTGACTTGCCGCGGAACTTGATCTGCAGGGTCTCCCGGTTGTAGCGTGCGCCTTTGCACTCTTCACAAGGCACGTAGACGTCGGGAAGAAATTGCATTTCGATGCGAATGATGCCGTCGCCCTGGCAGTTTTCGCAGCGTCCTCCCTTGACGTTAAAGCTGAAGCGCCCCGGCTTATAGCCGCGCGCTTTGGCCTCGGGAATGCTGGCGAAGAGCTCGCGGATTGGCGTGAAGAGCCCAACGTATGTAGCCGGATTGCTGCGCGGCGTGCGCCCGATCGGCGACTGGTCGATGTCGATCACTTTGTCCAGGTGTTCAATGCCTTCGAGTTTGCGATGCTTGCCCGGCCGCGCCTTGGCGCGATACATGAGTTGCGCAAGCCGCTTGTAGAGCACTTCCACCGTGAGCGTCGATTTACCGCTGCCGCTCACACCGGTGATGGCCACAAATTTGCCCAGAGGAAAACTCACGTCAACATTCTTGAGATTGTTTTCGGTTGCCCCCGTGATGCGCAGTTCGTTGCCCGTGCCGTCGCGCCGCTCGGTCGGCACCGGGATTCGTCGTTCGCCACGCAGATACTGGGCCGTAAGCGAGTCCTGGTGATGGAGAAACGCCTCTTGCCAGTCGGAGACGACCACTTCACCGCCATGCTCACCGGCGCCGGGCCCCATGTCCACCACCCAGTCTGCAGCGCGGATCGTGTCCTCGTCGTGCTCCACGACCAGCACCGTGTTGCCCAGGTCGCGCATGCCCTGCAGCGTTTCGATCAGTCGCGCATTGTCACGCTGGTGCAGTCCGATGCTCGGTTCATCGAGGATATAAAGGACACCCATGAGCTGTGAGCCGATCTGCGTCGCCAGACGGATGCGCTGGGCTTCGCCGCCAGAGAGTGTCGCGGCCGTGCGGTTCAGCGTCAGGTAATCCAATCCCACATTGACCATGAAGCCCAGCCGGGCAACGATTTCCTTGAGCACCTGGTCACCAATGATCATCTCTCGGGCGGAGAGAGGCGCCACCTCCGCATCAAGCACACGCTGTAGCGCCTCAGAAGCGGTGGGCGCGTGGCCGTTGCGCTCGAGGATTTCGGCATTTTCATTCCACTTTGCCGAAGCGATGCCGTTGCCGCCGTTGCCGCGCAACCATTCAAACCATGCCAGGGAATCGATGACTGCCATCTCTGTCACTTCATAGATATTGCGGCCGGCAATCGTGACGGCAAGCGCCTCCTTGCGCAACCGCTTGCCTTCACAGACCGGACACGGGCGGATGCTCATGTACTCCTCGAGCTTAGAGCGGATGTAGTCGCTGGTCGTCTCCTGGTAACGCCGCTGCAAATTGGGAACGACGCCATGGAAGCGGGTTTCATAGAAGCGCTTGTCGCCCTTGCTCGTTTGGTATTCGATGCGGACTTTGTCTCGCCCCGCTGGCGGCCCGTGCAGGACGAGATCGCGCTGCTTGAGACTCAAATCCCCGGCGCGTGAGTCGAGCGGGATGCTGAATTGCTTGCTGACGGCGTGTAACAGTTGATCGTAGTAGCCGTCGCCTCCATCGTTGTTCTTGCGCGTCCACGGCAGCACTGCACCGTCGCGCAGCGACAACTCCGGATTCAGGATCAACTCGGGATCGAACTCTTGCAGGGTGCCTAGACCACTGCAATGGGTGCAGGCGCCATGGGGGCTGTTGAAGCTAAAGGTGCGCGGCTCAATTTCGGGCAGACTCAGCCCGCACTTGACGCAGGCAAAGTGCTCGCTAAACATGCGGTCGAGGGGATTATCGCGGTCGGTGACGTCAGCAACCAACATCACGCCCTCGCCCAATCGCAGGGCGATTTCGACTGAGTCGCTGAGCCGGCTGAGATCGGTGCTGGGCAACGCGTCCTCACCGTCGGTCTCCGGCTGGGCATGACGGACGACGATGCGATCGATCACGGCCTCAATGGTGTGCATCTTGTAGCGATCGAGTTCCGGCGCATCGCCCACTTCATAAATTTCGCCGTTGACGCGGGCGCGGACGTAGCCCTGTTTCTGCATTTCCGTGAAGACGCCCTGGTGCTGTCCCTTGCGATCCTTGATGATGGGCGCCAGGATCAGCAGCCGGCTGCCTTCTTCCATTTCCATAATCGTGTCGACGATCTGGGTCGGCGTCTGCTGCGTAATCGGCTCGCCACACTCGGGGCAGTGGGGAATGCCCACCCGCGCGTAGAGGAGGCGCAGATAGTCATAAACCTCGGTCACTGTACCGACGGTGGAGCGCGGATTGCGTCCCGAGCCCTTCTGGTCGATGGAGATCGCCGGGCTAAGCCCCTCGATCTGATCGACGTTGGGCTTCTCCATCAACCCCAGGAATTGGCGTGCATAAGCCGATAGCGACTCGACATAGCGTCGCTGCCCTTCAGCATAGATGGTGTCAAAGGCCAAGCTGCTCTTGCCGCTGCCCGAGAGCCCAGTAATGACGACCAGCTTGTCACGCGGGATCTCCAGATCCACATCTTTGAGATTGTGTTCGCGCGCGCCGCGCACGACGAGTCTATCTAATGCCATGAAGTTACTTCCTTCAACCGGGCGAGTGGTTCGAGGGGGAATGCGAACGCTTGTTCGTTTTGTTCTTCCATTGTACGTGAAGTCGGCGGCAAGATCAACCGCGGATCGGCATCAACCGGACGATCATAGCAGATCCTGCCCTGCTGTGCCGTAAGCGGTTGTCCATTGGCGCAGAAGTGTATCCGCATGCGTTTTCTCAGCTGTCCGACTGGCAAGGATTTTCTACTGCTGCTATTGTTATAGCCAATCGCCTCTGTAACAATGAAGGCGCGGCCAGCGTTACCCAATACGATGGATCGCGCCGCTCGTTCCTTTCTAAACTGAAGGTGTGACGAGATCATTAGTTTTGCCAGCCGCAGTAGTCGACCCGGCTTCGACACTTCGACAAGCTCAGTCCAAGCAGGCTCAGCCTGTGCTTCAGGCTAGCCGTCGCCTGAGCCTGTCAAAGGCAGAGGCGGTCGCCTCTATGGAAGTTATGTTCTCGTGGAGATTCCAGTTTAATTCAGTCGGAGACAAATGCCATGTCGAACACTCGCCGTGTTGCGGCTCCCCTCGCGCTTGCCTTGTGCCTGCTGTCAGGCTTTGGGTTTACCCTTCACAATGCCCGGGCCGCCTCACAAGCACTAGGCATTCTAAGCGCCGAAGCCCCCGCCTCCTTGGCCGAGACCGTTCCGATTACCGGGACGGTCTATCTGCCGACCGTGATCAACCGCCGCTCGCCTGAAGCCAAAGTTGGGGCCGACTTCGGTCACATGACCGCCTACGCCGATGTCGTCGCCACCGATTACCCGACTGTCCAACAATTTGGCGGCGACTGGATTCGGATCTGGCTGCCCTGGGCCGAGATTGAAACGAGCCCTGGCGAGTATGATTGGTCCGCCTACGATCCTGTCTTCGCCCAACTCGATGATCTGGGGATGAAGGCGCTTGTGGTGGTCTATAACGTGCCGGCCTGGGCTGGAGATGAGGCGTGTGGCCCTATTTCAGACTACGATACCCTCGCTCGCTTCATCAACGAAGTTGTACCGCGCTACCAAGCGACAGCCGCGGCGTGGGAGTTTATCAACGAGCCCGATGGCTTTCGCCCGCACCCTTATGGACCGTATATCGGCTGCTGGGCTCCCTATCCCGAGGACTACGCCCAAGCGCTCCAAATGTTTTATGCGATGGTGAAGGGCATAGATCGCGATGCGTTGATCTTCTTTGGAGGGCTTGCCTACGATTCCTGGGACAACTTTGACCGTGACTTCTTGGCCAACACGCTCGACTATGGCGCAGGCGATTTCTTCGACGGGCTCAGCTTCCATTTCTATCCGATCAACGATGACGAATTTCCCAACGTTACCTACAAGCTGAACGAACTGCGAACCATCCTGGCCGACCACGGCGTGTCCGGAAAACGATTCTGGATTACGGAGATGTCCATGTGGGCGAACAGCGACGATGGCCTGACCGCGCAACAGGATTTTATCGTCAAGGAACTAACCCGTGCCTACTGCGCGGGCGTCGACAACATTTTCTGGTTCGCCATCCGTCAGGATACCCAATACCCGCCCACCCTGCATCGCTGGCTGATTGACGCCGACCATAACCCGGCGCAAGCCCACGCAACGTATGCGCACTACAACGCACGCATCAACAATGGCTTCTGTTTTGGACCCGTAGCTGACTTGCCGCCAGGCGCCGAGGCGTATCGGTTCTCGACGAAGAGTGGACCCGTCTATATCGGTTGGACAGAAGGAGAGGCGGTTTCGCTGATGGTTGAGGCAACTGAAACGATGGCACTGCTCGACCGCGAGGGCGGACTGATCACGAATGTCGCGCCCGAAAGTGGCGAGGCTACGATGACGTTGACGACCACGCCAAGCTTTCTTGTGATTGCCGAATAGTCTGTTGATCGCCGCGGCGAACAGCGCAGGATGGCCGCTACGGGACTGAAACAAGATGTGGGTAAGAGTAAGGCTCAGGCGGGCGACTGCTTGAGGGTCTTCTCCATCGTGAGCAGGCGTATCAGTCGCTCGCCCTGGCGGACGCGTGCGGCCTCGCCCGTCAACTGGAAACCGATGTGTTGCATAAAACGCAGCGCGCCCGGGTTGAATTGCTCGACCCCACCGCGGGCGACAGCCATGGCCGCATCGTTCGCCAGCCAGGGCTCGAGCAAACCCCAGGCTTGACTGGCGATGCCTTGGCGCTGCCAGGCGTCGGCGACCAGGATCAGGCCCACATAGACCACGCCAGCGTCTGGCCAGTCGCGGCGAAAATCCATGAGCCCGACCAGTTCGGCGCCACTCGACGGATCCGCCGGATCGGCTGCCCGCACGATGCCAAGCATGGCTCGGCCGGGCGTAGCCGCGACTGCAGTCAGATCGTGCTGGGCCTGCTGATAGGGGTTGCCGGTGAGATTGTGGAGCGTTCGGTAGCCGGGTGACGCACGGTAAAGACGCGTCAGGGCGTTGGTGTGCGTTTCGAGTTCGAGCGGCAGCAGCGTGATCAGATGGCTCATACAGTGGGCGACAGCTGCTCGACTCCGTGACGGATCTGCGTTAATTCCGCCTTGGCGGCGCCCAACTCCGCGTCAAGCTTGGCGAGCTTTTCCCGTTCCACGCGCACGAAGCGGGTATACGGTGCAATCGCCTCATGAATGCGCTGCACGCTGTTGTTGAGTTCTGTCTCAAACTGACTATCCAGCACATCGTGAAGCTGTAGGCGCAGCTCGTTGATCTTTTCGCGCAGGTCCTTCTTGACGCGACTGCGTCGATAGGGCAGCACATAGAAACCCATGGCCGCCAATGAACCGGCCGCCAACAGACCGGTCACGTCGAGCATGGTCGTCTGGAGCAGGGCCACCATGAGGGCGCCCAGGCCCAGTGCGCTGGCTTCCACCGCGGCCGTTTGCATGATGGCTCGCTGTACATCTTGGGCCAGCTTGAGCGACTCGGCTTCTCGATCATAGGTGTCGACGATCTCGCGTGCATCACGACCGATGCTCGAGAGCAAATTCTGGCGGTTAAATTCGAAGTTGCTCTCGACCTGGCCCACCATCTGGTCGGCATGGATCGACGCGCGGTCGTTAATATACTCGTTCACGTCGCGCCACTGTCGATAATCCTTTTCCACCATCCAGTCGATCAGATCGCTGACGTAGCGTTCGATCTCCCGACTTGTGTCGCCCACCACCTGGCGTTCGAATTCACCACGGATCTTCTCGCTATTCACCAGATCAAAGATGCGTGTGACGCGCATCGTTTCGTCAAAAAAGCGATCGCCCCGTTCGGCCATTTCGTAGAGGACATTGTCGATGTGGCTCACCTGATAGGTGTAGTCGCGCCGCATGTCTTCCTCATAGGCCGCCAGGTGTTCTTCGATTGTGTCCAACGTCTGAAAATCGCCCTTGAGCAATGCCTGGCGTTCGTCAATCACCGCTTGGTAGCGGTCGATCAGTCGCTCTGCCACCCCCAGGGGATTGTTGAGCTTGAGCTGCAGGCGCTGATCTGCATCCAGAGAATCGAGCACGTAGCCTTCCAGCGGTTCAAAGCGACTCTCTTCCCAGAAATCACCGGCCGGCGCGCTCTCTGCTGCCAACGCCTTTTGCTTGGCCTTGAGCGCCATGCGTGCGCTGACGGGGAAGATCTCCGGTTCGACGCCCAGCAGTTCCGTAGCGTTGCTGCGCACGAAATCGAGAATTTGCGCCTGATCCGCCGGATCGTCGATCAGATCGAACTTGTTGACGACGATCACGATCTTTTTGCCCCATTGGCGGATGCGCTCGAGGAAATTGCGTTCGCTCTCGCTGAAGGGGCGGTCGGCGCTCGTCACAAAGAGGACGAGATCGCTGCGCGGCACGAATTCTTCGGTGATCTCTTGATGACGCTGGATCACCGCATTCGTTCCGGGCGTATCGACCATGTTGATCTCTTGCAGCCAGTCGACCGGCGCGTGGATCAGCAGATAGTCCTCGCCAAACGGCTGCTGGGTCAGGGTGTCACCGTAGCGTAGGACGTGGATATCGGCGGTCGTGGGCGTCACACCTTCGGTGAGGACCCGTTCACCCAATAGGGCATTGATGAAGGCTGACTTGCCCGCGTTAAATTCACCGACCACGACGAGCAGAAAGAGCTCGTCAAGTTGACTGAGGCTGCGCTTGAGCAGTGCCAGATCGGCGTCGGGCGCGTCCAGGCGCGCCAAATGAACACGCAGCTCATCGAGCAGCGCGCGCTCCCGGCGCAGCAGCGTATCATGCTCCTTGGTTAGTAATCGTTCCAACGTCTCTTCTCACTCGTTACTCTGGCACGTGAATCTGGCAGCCATCCATCGCAATTGATGCAGGATGCAGCTCGCCCGATATTGGTGGCGAAACCCTTACGGTTTCATGACTCAGGCTGAGCTTGCAATCCGCTCAAGGGTCGAGTCGACAAACGCCCTCTCACAAAATCGGTCGTCGGTCACCCTCAACTTTGATTTGGTGGCCAATGCTGTGTACTCTACTACGCATATGCCATACACTTGGTTGCAAATGCTTCATCATTTTAGCATAAGTGTGCGGCGGTTAACATGATGAGATGGCGCTTTTAGAGATTCCGAATGGGGCGCGAACAGCTCGTGTAGCGAGTGTCATTCAGACCAAAAAAGGAGTATTCAAGCAATGTCATTCAACTATATGCCTGCTGGCATAGTGGAGATTCCAAACATTCCGGTCCGCGATGAGATGGTTCTGCCGGCCGACAAGACCGCCGTCATTGTGGTCGACATGCAAAACGACTTTGTCAAGCGTGGCGGGACGCTGCTCGTTGATGCGGCAGCAGAGACGATTGCCAATATTGCCGACCTGCTTGAGCATGCCCGGCTGGCCGGCGTGCCCGTTGCCTATACGCAGGACACCCACTACGAGGGCGATAAGGAGTGGGCAATCTGGCCGGAACACTGTCGTGCGGAGACGTGGGGCTGGGAAATCATTGACGAGTTGCGCCCGAAGCCGGATGATCTGGTCTGCCGCAAGAGTCGCTATGACGGCTTCTACGACACCTGGCTCGATCATTACCTGACACGCATCTGGCAGGTCGAGCACGTGGTCATCGTGGGCACCGTCTCAAGCATCTGCGTCCTGCATACGGCCGCCTCGGCGGGTTTGCGCTGGTTTCACGTCGTCGTGCCCGCGGATGGCGTCTCTGCACTGACCGAATTTGATCAGGCAATGACGTTGCGGCAGGTTTCTTGGCTCTATACCGGTTCGGTCGTTGGTGGGGTGACGGACGTGCGCTTCGGGTAGCGCGCGCCACCATAGTGGAGGAGCAAGCACGTTACGCGAACTGGGCAGGTCAAGCGAATGTCCGCGTCAGGATCTGATTTGTGGCAATCAGCCTGCCCTGCCCAATCCGCGTTCGATCCAAAATTACGCGATCCGGGGATCAAGCAATCCGTAGTTGCCGTCGCGGCGGCGATAGACCACATTGGCGGCGTTGGAATCGGTGTTCAGGAAAACGAAGAAATCGTGACCGAGCAGCTCCATCTGCTCGATGGCTTCTTCTTCATCCATTGGCTGCAGCACAAACTGCTTGCGGCGAATCAGCGTACCGGTGGGCTCATCTTCTTCGTCCTCTGCAATTGCTTCGGCGATCGCGGCAATGGCCGCCAGCTCCGCTTCGGCGCTGGCAGCAGCCGAGGCGCGCCGCTTGCTCTGGTAGCGTCGTCCCTTGAAGCGTCGAATTTGCTTGTAGATCTTGTCCACGGTTGCGTCAACAGAGGCAAAAATGTCACTAGTCGATTCCTCGGCACGCAGGATCTGCCCGTCGGCCCAGAGTGTTATCTGGCACGTGTAGCGATCTGACGCCGCGCGAGTGGGACTATGGGTCAACTCGCAGCGCACATCGGTAATCTTGGGTAGATAGCGCTCGAGCTTGCCGACCTTTTTCTCCACATATTCGCGGATCCAGTCACTGATTTCGACGTTCCGGCCATGAATGATCAAATCCATGGTCTGTCTCCTTTCTAACTACGTTTGGATCGTCCCTGTCAGAGAATTGACAGAGACTGCGCCGATGAAGGAAGTATTCGCTCTACGAATCAGAGACGTTCGTAGAGCAGGGGAAGGTTGCCTGGAGTTGGACTCTTTCGGATGGCTGCCGCGCAAGAGGAGAGATAAACTGGGTGCGGCCAAGAAGTCTGTCTGTATACGATCTGCCGGGAGCCTTGCGTGCCAAGTGCAGTCATGAACCAATTGTAGGGCCAACTTTGCCGCTTGTCAACTGACTTTTGTCCCGTCAATTTTGGGACAAGCGATCTGGGCAGATGATTCGGCTATGGGTCCCTGTCACCACCGGTCGGGATGGCAAGGGCAAGGGCGAAGACTGCCCGGGCGCCGGCCTCGCGTGCGGCTGCGGCGCATGCGTTTAGGGTTGAGCCGGTCGTATAGACGTCGTCAATGAGGAGGAGCGTGCGTCCGGCAACTGCGGCGTCAGCTGCAAAGGCCTGGGCGACATTGGCGCGCCGTTCCTCTGCACTGAGTCCCACCTGAGGCCGCGTCGATGCATGCCGTGAGATCCAGTCGGGCCGACACGGGAGACCTGACGCCTGTCCAAAAGCAGTGGCCAGCAGTTCCGACTGGTTGTACCCCCGCTCGGCAAGACGTTCCGCGTGGAGCGGTACGGCCACGATGGCGTCGATTGTTGCGCGGTAAGGTCGCCAACTTTGCGTAGCAAAGGAGGCCGTCAGATAGCGGGCCAATGGACCGGCCAATTCGGGACGGTCTTCATATTTTAGGGCGTGAATGGCTGCCCGCAATGGGTCGGTATGAAGTGCCGCCGCGCGCAGCATGATTGCGGGGGGCTCCTGTTCGGCTTGGCAAAAGGCGCAGCGCAAACGGGGTTCTGCCTGCTGCCGGCCACAGTGGTCGCACAGCGGGCCACTCACAGGCTGCACGCGTTGGGCGCAGGCTGGACAGAGCGCAGCGCCTGCCTCGCCGCAACTTACGCATGCCGGTGGAAAAAGTAAGTCCAGCGCGGCTGAAGTCAGCATGCGCCAGCGATCAAACAGGTCGGGGGAAAGCCTGGTATGTTGCATGGTACCTGGGTAAATGAGCTGTTTGGTTAGCTGTTGAAAGGCCAAATCGCGCCTGTCTGGGCCGGGAACCACGTCTGGAGGAGGTCGTTGATGAAGGTCCGCAGGTCATCGCCCAGAATCAGCAAGATTGAAAGCAGGACGATGGCAAAGAGGATGATGATCAACGCGTATTCGACAAAGCCTTGTCCACTCTGGTTTGATGGTAGGCGCGACATGGACGTTTTCGACCTTTCCCACAAGTGATGTTCCCGTACGGCTGGATTGCCAGTATAACACCTCGTCGATTCTGGCCCAATCGCGTGAAAGGTGTGCTCAGCGAAACACGTTGGCGACGAGGGCTTGTGGACTCGGCCGGTCTCATCCTGCGCTTGTCGTAAGATGAAGGTGCCGGAGGGCCCGAAGAGAGGCCCGGCTTGATGGCTTCTATGTTATACTGACAGAACGCTGATCTAATGGTCACATTATTTGAACTTCGTACATTCTTCCAGAGCAAGAACCGGCAAGAATGTACGAAGTTCAAGTGACGTCTCTATAAAGTTGTATTCATCAAGCCGGTTGTCTCTCCAATTCGTCTTTTATCCACTTTCATCCGCCCCAGGAGGTTGTGCCGTGGCTAGTCCGGCTGAACTATACGAGCTTCAGAAGACAGACACGCTTTGGGAACAGGTGCGCCGTCGGCTGCTTGCAATTCGCAGTAAATTGGGCGAGAGCGAAGAAGTGCTGGCCGCACGTACGCAGGTCACCGCTACGGAGGCGACGCTGCACGAGTGGCATGGACGCCAGACCGACGCCGAACTCGAGTCCCGCTCGCTCAAAGGACGCATCGTCGACACCGAGAAGCGGCTCATGGACGGCAGTGTCACCAACCCAAAGGAACTGGAAGCGCTTCAAGCCAGCCTCGACGCGCTCAAGCGACAACAAGCGTCTGTTGACGAGAAGGCCGTAGAGGCGCTGCTCCAGGTGGAGGAATTGACTAAATCGCTGTCGGAGCAGCAAGCACGCTTGGCCGAGCTGGAAGAGGCGTGGCGCTCCTCGCAGAGCGAACTACTTGAGTTCGAAGAGAAGATGAAGCGCAACTATATTATCCTCAAGCGTCGCCGAGAAAAAGCCGCCGCGGCGATGAACCCGGATAGTTTGGCGAACTATGAGCATCTTCGCAAGCGCAAGGCGGGCGTGGCTGTTGCTGAAGTTCAAGACAGCAACTGCTCCGCCTGTCATGTTCAATTGCCCACGGGCACAGTTTCCGCCCTGGCCGGCAACGGTCTGGTTACCTGTCCGAGCTGCGGGCGTCTCCTCTACAAACCGTAACCAATCAGACGCCCGGCGTCTCGCTTCGCAAAAACAAGCGCAACCGATAGCATATGCCGCCCCTCGCATGCCGGCGCGCTTACCGCGATTCCCGTCTATGCACACCGTTGGAACTGCTACTTTCCCGGGCTCCAGGGCAAGAAGACGCGTGGCGGCAAGTCCAAGTCGAACGCGATCGCTTCGCTCTGGACGTCAACTCCATTGTGATGACTGAAGAGCAACAGGCCTGCACTGCGATTGCGTCCCAGGTTTTCGGCACTGATCAGCAAGGGAAGCGTCCATTCTTCCTCCACGGGCAACAGTATGGGCGGCGGTCCGTCAACCGTCGACGTGAATCCTGGCTGGATGGCCGCATATGTCAGGCGCGGGCTTGCATCATACGGCATCGGATCGCTGTCGACGTGGGTTGTGACGCGATAGGTGAAGCGGCTGTCTCCATCACCTAACCCGATCTGGCCGGCCTGTACGGGCAACACCATGACGCTACTGCTAAACGGGCGGGTCGCGAGTTCGTCCGCAGGGTACAGATTGAGTGGAACTCCCCGCACGCGCGCTCCCGTCGTTAAATCTTCGACCACTGCCAAAAAGATGTCACTGTAGCCGCGATCATCGCTATAACCCTCGCTACTACTATTGAAGAGCCGGTAATCGTCCTGCCCGTCTCCGTTCGTATCCAACCAGACCGCAACCTCCACCTGGTTGGGTGACGACCACGCCTCATGCATGGCCACGCCAAAGAAGAGCAGGTCGTCGGCGTCAGATTGATCCCTCCCGATCGAACTGCTCACCCCAACGTAGTGGAGATCGCCATATCCCCTTGACCTGGTGGATGGACTTTCTTCAACCGGCATTTTTGCGCTGACGTGACTCAATTCGAAGAGACTCACCAGTGACAGCACATCGGTGGGCGGTTCTGAGCCGGTAAGCGCCTGACCGCTGATAACGAGCGTTCCGGTCAACTCGCCGTTCACGGCCAGCGGGGACGCTGCCGCGAGATCGGCCAAAGGACGCGGCGCAGCGTGTAGCGGTACGTGTAGCGCCGGCAGGATCTCGCCGCTCACCGTGCGTGCGGAGAAGCGCATCATGCCAATGATTTCGCTTAGCCAGTGGCTTGCCCCGAGCTGGGCGCTGCCGGCAACAAAACGCGTGTGACGCAGGGCAGCTGCATCCACGGTGAGCAGCACAGGAAAGTCGTAGCTGCTGCCGGCGGCGAGCGTGACGGGGACGCTGGCTGCCAGCGTAAACTCCGCGCCGGGTAGCCCAACAATTGCGTCAATCCGTGGCGTGATCTCGACTGAACCGTCGCCGCGGTTGACCACGCGGACCTGCTTGGTTAGCGTCACCGACTCGTGCACCTCCACGCTGCCGAATGAGACCGAGACGCGACCAGGGTCTTCCACGACGTAGGCGAGCAGCGGCGAAGCTGCTGCTGCGCGTAAATCCAGCATGCCGGTCCCGGCGCGGGTCGAGTCTGCCAGGCCAACGTCACTTTCTTCCACGCGCTCACTGGCCGTCGTCATGATCAGGGCCTTGATTTCGGCCACGCTTAGCGTCGGGTTGAGCTGGAGTAAGAGCGCCGACGCACCGGCGACGTGGGGGGCAGCCATAGAAGTGCCTGAGCTTGCCATGGCGCCGATGCCGGTGCCGGCTCGAGCTGAGCGAATGGCGCGACCTGGCGCAGACACATCCGGCTTGAGCACGCCATCTCCTGCGCGCGGTCCTCGGGAAGAGAAACCGGCCATCGCCGGCGTTGGGCCACCGGGGGCGGCAATGAGCTCGACCGCGGCCACGCTAATCGCCCGGTCTGCCACGCCAGGGGTACCGGTGACGAAATAATTGCTGCCGGAGTTGCCGGCCGAGGCAACGACGACGACGCCCGCCGCAGCCGCACGGTCTGCCGCCAGCGCGGTGGTATCCGTGCGCGTGCCGTATGCAGCGCCCAGCGACAGGTTGATCACGTCAACCCGGTCGCTGAAGTCGCCGTCGCCATTGGGGTCGACGGCCCATTCGATTGCCAGATCGGTTAACTCAGTGGAGCCGGTGCAACCAAAGACCTTGAGCGCGTAGAGTTGGGCCTCTGGCGCCACGCCGGGTGCAACAAGCATCTCCTCGAGATCGAGTGCCTCATTGTAGGGGCCCCGGTAGGTGAGTCCGTTGCGATCGACGCCATAGCCGGCGGCCGTTCCTGCGACATGGGTTCCGTGGGCGTAGCAATCGTAGGGATCGGGATCCGGACTAGGAACCGGTTGATAGTCGTCATCGTCGGGATCGGCGTTATAGCTGTCGCCGGCAAAATCATAGCCGCCTGCGACTTTGGCGCTGGGGAAGCCGGGTAGGTCGCCAACGACCGTCACATTATTGCTGCCATAGCCGCTGCCCGGCCCGCCAAAATCGCGATGCAAGTAGTCGATGCCGGTATCAATGACCGCAATACGAACGCCTGCGCCCGTGACACCGGCAAAGCTGCCACTCACGCCGTTCCAGAGCGCAGGCGCCCCGATCGCAGGCACGCTGGCCGCGTGGGTTGGATATTTTTCGATGATTGGGTGGATGGCCCTCACGTTTGGCAGGGCCAGAAGTTCGTCGACCCGAGTCGGGTCAATGCGGACCGCAATACCGTTATAGACGCGCTGGACCCGGTAGATTTCCGTCGCGTCGTATGCGCGTAGCTGCGAGGCCATGGTGGCTTGGGCGGTGTTCACGCGTGTTAGCTGGGCCTGCGCCGCTTGCCGGTATGCAAGCCGATCCAAGCCGCCGGTCGCTTCCAACGCCAGCATGTGCTCGATCACGGATGACTCGGAAAGCTCTATCACGACGGCCACGGACGTGGCCGTCGCATGTTGGGCGCGTACGGGTGGGGTGGTCAACATGGCCCAAGAGCCGACCAGCATCAGCGCGCACAGTACCAACATTGGCGCAATCCGCTGCCATCCAGGCGCTCGTCTAGGTTCCATCTGCATGGTTGACGCTCCTCCGACCGTCAGGTACAATTTCACTATCAAACCGTTCCATTATGGCATACGTAGAAAGGCCGTCCAATGCTGCGTTCCCCCGCTCTCAGCATCTTCTGCACGTTTCTTGTTGCGTTTCTGTTCTCGCTGGCCCTGACCCCTCGTGCTGCGCTCGCCCAGAGTGATATTCCCAATAATGTGATCCCCATCTATGCCATTCAGGGGCGTGGCGACGCGACCCCACTGCTTGGCGAGTGGGTCGATACGTATGGCGTCGTCACGGGTGTCAGCGACACCGGGTTCTACCTGCAGGACCCCGTGGGCGATGACGATGCGACGACCAGTGATGGCATTTTCGTCTACACACGCACGCGGCCGCGGGTCGAAATCGGCGCATGCGTACTGGTCACCCGCGGCTTTGTGGATGAGTTCTATGAAAAAACCGAGCTCTCCCGAGCCAATCCGCCGCAAGCTGTCGACTATTGCACACTGACGGCCGGGGCGCCCGGAGGCTTGGCGGCCGCCGCTATAGTCCCGCCTGCCGAGCCCGGCATTGATCCCGTCGAGCGCTTCGAGTCGCTGGAGGGCATGCGCGTCCGCGTCGACGATCTGATCGGTACGGTTCAGGGTCCAACCAAGCGCTTTAGGAATGGCGACGTGGAGATTGCGTTTTTGCCCGATCCGTGGCCGGAGACGTTGCCGGGCGCCCGGGTCTTTCAAGCCGAGCCTGAGGCCATGCAGGGACTCATGTTTGTTAGTGGCAGCTTGGGCGCCGTGCTGCCGGAGCTTAACTGGGGCGATCGCATTGGGATTGGCGCGGCGCCGGGCAATGAAGATGCTGTGAACGCAGTCCTTGACTACAACTTTGGCAAGTATCAGCTCATGCTTCTTCCCGGCGAAGCCGTCACCGCTACCGTGACCAGCGAACAGCCGCGCGGCCCACTCATTGCGCCGGCGATGGACGGTGAATTCACGCTTTGTACGTTGAACCTTTTTGGCATGGGGCGGGGGACCGAGCAATTTCCGGATGATGCCAGCTACCTCCAGCAGCTCACGAAGCGCGCCCGCGCCATTACCGAAAGCCTGGGCGGTTGTACGGTCATTGCGCTGCAAGAGGCCGGCACACCCAAAGATGTGGAAAATCTGGCAGCGCTGCTGCGTCAAGAATTCGATTTGGACTATACGGCTACCGCGATCAAAGGACCCGGCACCGTGAGTGTCGAATTCCCATTGACCAACGCTCTATTGACGCGACGCGACCGCGTTGAAGTCCTGAATGCTGAAGTGATCCAAGGTTGCTCATTGGAAAACTATAACGTTGCGCCGACTCTCCGTGCCTGCGGGCCGGGTGAGTACCCGCTTTTCAACCGACCACCCTTGGCGGTCGATTTGGCCGTCGACGGAGCCTGGGACGAGCCTTATTCCCTCACCGTGATTGACAACCACTGGAAGAGCAAGGGCGGCGACGAATCGATCAACGTCGTGCGCCGCACGGCCCAGGCTGCGCATGTGGCGGCCATCGTCCAGACCCGCCTCGACGCTGATCCTGCAGCACGCGTGCTGGTCACCGGTGACTTGAACGACTACTACCAGAGCGCACCGGTTGAGACCCTCCGCATCGGGGTCACACCGGCGCTGCACCATCTCTACGATGCGCTACCGCCATTGAATCGTTACACCTACATCTTCAACGGCGGCAGTCAGGTGCTGGATCATATGCTGGCCACGCCGGCATTGACTGCCGATGTGGCGGCCGTCGAGCCGGTGCGTGTCAATGCAGACTATGCCTACCCTGCCGCAGTAGATCCGACCAGCATCCATCATGCCAGCGATCACGATCCGGTCGCGATCACGCTGCGTCCTGATACAGCAGGCTGGGTCGGCGGCAACCTTGCCGACGCTGATGTCGGGGTGGCCCTGCTCGATCAAGACGACCTGATTGTTGCTGAAACGACTACGGACGCACAAGGCGACTTTCGCCTCTGGCGCGTCGATCCGGGCGCATACACGCTGGCTTTTTATCCATCTCCGGGGCTGGAGGTCCTGCCTGGGAGCCGCCCGCTTACCGTTGATCCCGGTGAGTCCATGATCGTGCAGCCCCTGGTGCGCCGTTGCGAAGATGACATGACCACGGCTTGCACGCTGATCGGCCCAATGTGGGGTGACCGGGGCGTGGTCGAGCGGGAATAGCCGCTGCCGTGGGCCGATCTTTGCGCAGATGCCATGCTTTGCGGTTCAATAGGAAGCTGGCGCATAAGGCGTCAAGAGGCGTTGTCCATACATCCGTTGAGGATTACACATGAAACATATCTATCTTTCCTGGCACGACACCGAAGAGTTAATGACCAAGCTTACCTTTAAGCTGAATCCACCATATGACTCGATTCTTGTCATCACGCGCGGCGGCGTGATACCCGGCGGCATGATTGCCGAGGCCCTCAAGATGAAGGAAATCTTGACCGCTGCCGTGCTCTTCAATGAAGATCCCGGCCAGAAGACGCGCTTGAGCTGGCCCCGCTTCTTGCAGTTTCCCGCCGACCCGATTCTGGATGGGCGCAAGATTTTGGTAGTTGACAACCTTTGGTTCCGCGGGCGCACCATCATGGCTGTCAAGGGCCGCATCGAGACTGCGGGCGGTTTTCCCGAATTGGCTGTACTCCACTGGAAGCAGGGCAGTAGCCTCTTTCCCGATCAGGGACCCGATTACTACGTAGAGACGACTGAGGACTTCATTCATTATCCCTGGCAGCGTATCGATGACTCCGACTATCGCATCCCGGCTAATCCGGTGATGCCGCTCTCTTAGGGAGACGCGCCACCATGGCAACGCAACCGCTCACGCCCGATTCCCCGCCGGAGGCACGCATCGGGGAGATCATTCGACGCCTGCGTGCAGCCCATCCCGATGCCTGTTGTGAATTGGAGCACGAGGATGCGCTGCAACTGTTGGTGGCAACCATTCTCTCGGCCCAGTGTACCGATGAACGGGTCAACAAGGTGACGCCGGCGCTCTTTGAGGCCTATCCAACGGCGCAATCCTTTGCCGAAGCTGACCGGCAAGAGCTGGAAGAAGCCGTACGTTCCACAGGTTTCTACCGCAACAAGGCCAAGAACATTCAGGGTGCGGCTCAGCGCATCGTGACTGAGTATGACGGCGAGGTGCCGGATGAAATGGACGATTTGCTGACCTTGCCCGGCGTGGCGCGCAAGACCGCCGGCGTCGTGCTGGGGGTCTGGTACGATAAGGCCGAGGGGGTCGTTGTGGATACCCACGTCAAGCGCCTCTCCAACCGCCTCGGCCTGACGAAGCAGAGCACGCCCGAAAAAATCGAGCGGGACCTCATGGCGCTTGTACCTCAAGATGAATGGATCGACCTTTCCCATCTCCTCATCTTTCATGGACGCCGAGTCTGCAATGCGCGCAAGCCTGACTGTGCCAATTGCTCGCTTGCGGATCTCTGCCCATCAGCCAATGTCTAACGGGTGCATCCTGTCTAGATTGCCAAGGCTGCTCTTGAATTTCAATCGGCGCTTGTTCATTTTTCTCCCGTAGGCTATGATTCACCCGCCCCCACCTTGAGAACCGGTTGATCAGCAATTAGCCCGCTCGCAAGGTGTGCGGCGCTTCTGGCCGATGTCGATTGAAGCGATTAACTCCAAATGACTGCAACCGCCGAAGTCGTTGACAACTCCAGCGAAAAGCTCTCCTTTTGGACCAAACTGGCCTACGGTTCCGGCGATTTGGGCACCGCGATTACCGCCGCTATGCGGGCCTTTTTTTTGCTCTTCTTTTTGACTGATGTGGCGCGAATCAATCCAGCCGCAGCCGGCTCGATCCTGCTCATCAACCGCATCTGGGATGCCTTCAACGATCCTGTGATTGGCTGGCTGAGTGACCATACGGTCACGCGCTGGGGCCGGCGCCGGCCATGGCTGCTGATCGGCGCGATTCCCTTTGGCATCCTCTTCTTCATGATCTGGCTGGTGCCGCCCTTCGGCCCCACCGGTCTCTTCATGTACTACGTTGTTGTCGCGCTGCTGTTGGACACGGCTTACACCGTGATCAACGTCCCGTACGTTTCGCTTACGCCCGAGCTGACCCGCGACTACGACGAACGAACCAGTCTGAACTCATTCCGTTTTGCCTTTTCCATCGGCGGCGCGCTGGTGGTGGCCGTCCTACACCCCATCATTGTCGGACAATTTGACGATGTCCGCGTCGGTTACATGGTCTCGGGCGCGATTTGGGCTACGATCAGCACCATACCATGCTTCATTGTCTTCTTCTGCACACGCGAGCGACCTGACAGCATGGTGGGCTCCCAGCACGATGAAATGACTTTCATGGAGCAGATCCGGGTTGCGTTTGCTTCCAAGCCTTATCGCTACGTCATCCTGCTCTACCTTTTCTCCTGGTTGGCGCTGCAACTCGTGTCCACCGTGCTGATCTACTATCTGACCTACTACATGGGTGTCCCCGAAATGTTGCCCCTCGTGCTGCTGGCGCTGCAGGGTACGTCTTTTGTCTTTCTCTTCATCTGGGCCTGGGTCAGCCGGCGGTTAGACAAACGCTTTGTCTATATGATCGGCGCCACGATCTGGCTAACCATGCAGATCGCGCTCTATTTCGTTCAGCCGGGCATGACACGCATCATCATTCCAATCTCCATGGTGGCAGGGGCCGGCGTTGCCGTGGCCTATCTTATTCCTTGGGCGATGATGCCGGACGTCATCGAATTTGATGAACTCAAGACTGGCCAGCGACGCGAGGGCATCTTCTACGGCTTTATGGTCTTTTTGCAGAAGACGGGCATTGCGATTGGTATCTTCATGGTAGGGCGTTTACTGGCCAGTACGGGCTACATCACGCCGACCGATGCCGTCCCGGTACCGACGCAACCCGAGAGCGCACTCAATGCCATTCGGCTCTTCATCGGCCCGATCCCCGCCGGCATCCTCGTCATGGGCATTGTGGTCGCCTATTTCTATCCCATAACGCGCGAAAAGCATCAGCAGGTGCGCGCGGCGCTGGCACTGCGCAAAGCTGCCGATGATGTCCAGCTTTCCGAGGCGGCCGCATTGACCGGCGTCGATTGATTTGTCCTCGACAGCATTTTCGAGGATCATTATCCGTTCATTGCGTTGATAATTGCAGGGATTCAAGGAGGAATAACGTGCCTTCACAAGTACCAGCCGGCTATACGCGTGGCGCGATTCTGTTCATGGGTCCTATGCAGAACGAAACCCGCGAAGCTCTCCTACTCCAACGCTTTTGGGATGAAGCCGGAGCCTACGGCTCGCGCATCCTCATCATTGCCAACTTCGGAAGCGATGATTCGCAGCCAGAACGCTATGGCAGGCGCTTTGCCGAATGGGAGTCAGATTCGGTGACCCACCTGTCACTGCAGAGCCGCCAGGACGCCCAGCGGGACAGCGCGGCGACGCTCGTGGAGAATGCGACTGGCATCCTGCTCGCGGGCGACAGCCCTCTGCGTATGGCCAGTACCATGGGCGGCACGATTCTTGCCACCGCGATTCGCCGCGCTAATGCCCGTGGCAAGGTGATTTGCGGCGCGGGCGCGTGTGCGTCAATCCTCTGCCAGCACATGATTGCCTATGACAACCGTAAAACCATGCCCCATCCCTTCCTCCACCGCCGTCTCATTCAATTCGCGCCCGGGCTAGGCATCGTCAATCGACTCCTGCTAGACAGTTCCAACGATCCAGCGCAAGGCCTGGCAATGCGCATGAGCCGCTTGCTTTCTGCTGTCGCATACAATCCGTTCCTGGTCGGCGTCAGCCTCGAAGTCGATACGGGCGTGGTCGTCTATCCGGACACGACAATGGAAGTGTTTGGCGTCAACAGCAGTCTCGTGGTTGACGGCGCGGAGATTTCGTATACAGACGTCCATGCCTATGAGGAAGAGGGGCCCATGAGCGTCATGGGCGTAAAGGTACATGTTTTGGGCATCGGCTATCAGTTCAACTTTGATACGCGGATGGTTACGCCGCCGCAAGCGTCCGACATTCCAGCGCCAACCACCAAAGCCACAAGCGCGTTTTAATCCGGTGGTCGGCACAGTCTCGACAAGAGCGATCATGGCAACTCTTGGCGGCTGCCTCCACGTGACATCGCGACGAGGGAGACAGCTGGTTGCGGCGGAGCCAGGCCGCAACACAGATGCCTCCCTTGTCAACTAGTTTGATCTGCGCTCGCCGAAGCAAACTGGCGGCACTCAGGGAGTGCGCTTTGTCGAGCAATGGACTACCACTCGTCAACCCACTCTTCTCTCTCTCCGACAACCTTGAAGTGGCGTTCCTGTGTGTTGCCCTGGGGACCCGGCAGCGCCAACTGCTGCGGACTGCCAAAGCCGTTGCTTTGCTGCTGCCCCGGCATGGGTTGCCCACTAGGGTAACCGTGCCCGGCCAGGACGATAATGGGGGCGCCCGGCGCAGCATGACCGGGCAGACCGTACGGATTCTGCCGGCTGGCACGGGACTCCTCGCGATCCGCTTGCCGCCGCCCCGACGCCATGACCAAGATCGCCGCGGGCATCCCCGCCAGCACGCCCAGTAAAATACCAATGGCCATGCCAATCGCATCCGCACTGAGGCGACTGCTGATATACCAGATCAGGGTTCCCGCCGCGATCAACATGAAAATGAGTAGAAATTTTTTCATCGTTATCTCTCCAGATTTCATTGGGCGGCGCCACAGTGGCGCACGCAGCCCTGAGGCTTTCGCCAATCAATACGAATTGTCGGATTGTCGGACCGGCATGCGTCAGGCTGATCAGCCCCGGCCCTGTTGGCGCACGGCAACGCCTAGCGCCCGAAGATGCGATGCAGCAAGGATGGCTTGCGTCTGTGACCGGCCTGGTCGGATTCGATAGCAAGCTGTTGGGAAGGCGCTTCCACGCGCCAGCGCCGCGTCGGGTTCGTGCCGCTATGCAGGCTGACGATGACCTGCTCTAAGTCGGCCGGGCCGATCCAAGCGGCTTGAAAGCGAACCGACTCTGCGCGTGCGACGAGCAAGAAGTCGCCCTTGCCCTCCAACTTCTCCGCCCCGCTGTCGGATATCCCGGCTGCAAAACGTGCCTCGTCCTTGCTCGCCACCGCACCAACCAGTCGAATCGGGAAATTGGCTTTCATCGAGCCGCCGATCAAGGCGGCCGTCGGTTTCTGCGTGCAGGCCACCAGATGGATGCCGGCCTCCCGTCCGCGCTGGGCAATGCGCGCCAGGGCCTGCTCGACCTGCGCACCGCCAATCTGGATCAAGTCAGCCAGCTCGTCCACCCCGACAATCAGGGCCGGTCGGCTCTGGCCCAAATGGTCGCGCCGCTCCATTTCGCTGATGAGCCAGGTCAATTGCGCCGAGACTTCCTCCGGTGTGCGGGCCAATCCGCCCAGCACATGGGGCAACTGTTGCAAAGGGCCGAAGCCTCGCCCTTTCGGATCAATCAAAACCAGCTGCACTTCACTCTGCCGGTTGTGCATGGCCAGGGATGTCAGCAACGTGCGCGCCAGCGCAGTCTTCCCCGACCCCGTCGTCCCCGCCAGCAAGATGTGGGCGACGTCCGGAGCGCTCAGACGCAGCAGGAGCGGCGTGCCGTTCTGCTCCACCCCCAGGACGGCCGTGACCGGTGGAATCGCGGCAAGCCTGGTACAGAGCGGAACAAGGCGAATCGGCTCCGGTTTGGACCGGGGAATCTCCACGTTGACCGTGTCCCCTTGGCGGTAGATGCGCGCCTCGCTTTTCCCCAAGGCCATGGCGATCTCTTCCGCCAGCGACGTCACCTTGTTGACCTTTGCCCCGAGCTGCATGGCGATCTCGAAGCGGACGAACCGCGGGGTGACCGTGCCGCCGCGCACCCGGCTTTCGACTTTGTGCTTGGCCAGCACCGCTTCGATGCGATCTGCCTGCATCTCCAGCGTACGTTTCCGGTACGCCATATGCTCACCTCAAGGAATTCGTCGGGGGAGGAGGACAAACAGAACATTTGTTCTGACAGAATACCGCGAGCTTGGCTGGTTGTCAAGCGGCAAAATCTGCTATTTTGAAGGTCTGGAGTGCGCCGCGCAGTGGCTGGACGTCCCGCTCAATTTCGACGAGGGCAAAGCAGCGAGGATAAACGAGGTATTCAACGGTCGTTCGATTGAGGCGGTAGCTGATCGCTTCGCAGTCGGATATCGGCTCCTACTGGAGCTGGCCGAGGAAGCGCGTGGGTTGGTGCCCCTGTGCATATGCGCAGCTTTTCCGCCAAGAGGAGATTTGCATCGCGCCTAGTACACGGCGGCTGAAGTGAGCCCATGGTTCGCAGATCCGGCTATCAGCCGGACGACTACGGGAACCTTTGGATCACGCTGGTAGCGTGACTACCATCCATCGGTCCACTTGCGCCGTCGCGTGACTAGTGTGGTGTCGCCACGCTGCTGTGACGATACCGGCCACATCGTGTGGGCTTATCGTGCAGGTGTCTGTTCTTGAAGGGTCGCTGCAACCTCAGCCGCCGTCTGCTCCGCCTGGTGAATGCAGTCGGGAATGCCGACGCCGCCGTAGGGACTGCCCGTCACGAAGAGGGTGTCGGGCAGTGCCGCCCGGATGGCCGCAACACGATCCAGGTGGCCAACGTCGTATTGGGGGTTGGCATCAAACCAGCGATAGGCGCGCGTAAAGAGCGGCTCGGCATTGATCCCCAACAACTCCTCCAACTCACGACGCACAATTGTGACTAGTTCATCGTCGGGCACGTTCATCATGTCCGGCCGGCGCGAGCCGCCGAAGAAGCAGCGCAAAAGCACGGCGCCTGCCGGCGCGCGGTGGTCAAACTTTGTCGAGGTCCAGGTGACTGCATTGATGGCGCGGCCTTCGCTGCGCGGAATCACGACGCCGAAGCCGTTGAGGGGGTGTTGGATATCCGTTTCGCGGAAGGCGAAAGAGATGGTCCCGGTACTGACGTAACGGATTTCTTCCAGAGCGCTGGCGGCCGCTGGCGCAGGCGCATGCAGCAGCTTGGCGGCGGCGTGGGCAGGAATCGCCAACACGATCGACTTGGCAAACAGTGACTCGCCCTCCGTCAACGTGAGCAAATAGCCGTCTTCCTGCTTCGTGATGCCTTGGACCGTGGTCTCAAGCCGCAGATCGCCGGTTAGTTCGGCGGTAACGGCGTTGACCAATTCGGTCATGCCGTCCTGCATGGACATGAAGACCGACTTGGGTTTGCCGCCATTGCTCGGCGCGGCCGCGGTGCGTTGCGCCCGGGAGGCCAGCATGCCCTTGATCAGGCTGCCGTGCTGCTCTTCCAGGGTGCGGAAGCGTGGGAAGGTAGCCAGGACGCTCTGCCGTTCAGCCTCGGCATTGTAGATCCCGGACATGAGCGGCTCGGCGATCTTGTCCAGCGCTTCGCTGCCCAAACGACGGGTGATGAAGTCGGCCAGCGTTTCGTCTTCGCCGTCGGTCTTGGGCTTGATGAAGAGATCCATCCCCATGCGCACCTTGCCCGCCGGCGAGATCAGCGGAGAGAGCGCGAAGGGCGTAAACTTGGTCGGCACAATCAGCAGAACGCCGTCGGGCATGGGCGTGGGCTTGCCCTTGTTGATGACGTAAATCTGGCGCTTCTCATCATTGGTCGGCAGCAGACGCGCTTCGAGGCCGAGCCTGGTGGCAAGCTGCATGGCCCAGGGCTTCTGCGTAATAAAGGCATCGGGACCGCCCTCGACGATGAATTCGCCTACGTCGTCCACGCTCACGCGTTCGGTGAAGATCTTGCCGCCCCAGCGTGAAGACTGCTCCAGCAGCGTGTAGCCGACCGCCGGCGTCTGCTGCTGGAGAAAGTACGCGGTACTCAGGCCGGCGATGCCGCCGCCGATGATGGCGACGTCGGTTCTATTGGGTAATGTCATCTTAGAATTCCACGGGGACCTGGCCGCGGCGCGGCTCATAGGTGCAGAAGGGCTCCTCCGCCAGGTAGTCTGCGGTCATCCCAAAGGAGCGGGCGCGGCAGCCGCTACACAAGTTCTTGAACTCGCACAGGCCGCACTTGCCGCCCAACAGGTCTGGATCGCGCAATTCGGCAAAGAGGGGGGAAGTCTCCCATATTTCCTGGAACGGTTGCTGGCGTACGTTGCCGGCCTCGACCGGCAGGTAGCCACAGGGGAAGACCTCGCCGCGATGGCTGACAAAGCAGACGCCCGTTCCGGCCAGGCACCCCTTGGTCATGGCGTTCATGGCGTGGCGTTCGCCCCCGCCAGGGTGGCCGCCGGCATGCCCGCCTGGATGTCCCCCGCCGGCATTGCGCTGGCGATGCATGGAGGCGGGGCGTTCACGTACGATCCCCTGACGACGTTCTTGCGCCTGACGTTGGCGCACAATGCGGAAATAGTGGGGCGCGCAGGTCGCCTTCAGTTCGATGCCCCCTTCGATCTCGGCATCGTACATCCAGTTGAGAATCTCTTCATACTTGTCGGCCTGGATCTGCTGGTCTTCAGCGATTTCGACGCCGCAGCCGACCGGCACGAGCAGGAAGAGATGGAGCGCTGCCGCCCCCATGTCTTTGGCCAGCGCCAGCGTTTCGGGCATCTGGTGCGCGTTGTGCTGCGCAACCGTCGTGTTGATCTGAAAGGGGACGTCAATCTTCTTCAGCTCTTCAATGCCCCGTCGGGCTGCATCGAACGCGCCGGGCCCGCGAAAGATGTCGTGCGTGGCCGCGTCCGCGCCGTCAAAGCTGACGGAGACTCGCCGCACGCCGGAGTCCTTGATGCGTTGCGCCACGTTGGCATCGATGAGTGTGCCATTGGTGGCCAGCGCAACGATAAGACCGGCGTCGGTGGCATACTGGGCAATCTCGAAAATGTCGGGCCGGAAGAGCGGTTCGCCGCCGGAAAGGACAAAGATCGGACTGGCGAAGGCCGTCACCTGGTCGATCAGGTTGAAGACCTCTTCCGTCTTCAGATCCTGCGGCATCAACTGGTCGGCAACCGTGATGCGCCGGCAGTGAATGCAGGCCAGGTTACAGCCGGCCGTGCTTTCCCAAAAGATCAGCCGGGGCGGTGGATAGGGGGCGACAGACATGGGGTCTCCTTGCAACTTGCATTGAATCCTATGGAAATCTTAGTGAAGTGTAACAAAATTATTGGAATTGCGCACGGGACAGGTGTCCCGGAAAAGTCACGTATCCATGGGACAATTGACCGGTCTTGCGCCTGACATCCGCTACGCGGCTGGCGGGTTCCCCTGCTATACTGTGCAACAGCAATTGGCCCATCTTACAGAGATAGGTAGAGAGATGGCAAGAGAACAGACGCGTTTCGACTTTGCAGCCCAGAGGAGACGAGATCGATGCAGCAAGAACAGATAGCGGCCGGCGTCATTGCCTTGGACGTCGGCGGAACATCGGTAAAGAGCGCCGTCATCTCTGCCGACGGTACGCTTGCATCATTGCCCCGGACGACGCCGCTTGACGCCAGCGGGTCGGCGGACGCAATTCTGGCGGACTTGGTCGCGGTCATCGATGATCATGCACACGAAGCGGCGCGGAACAGGATGACGCTCTTGGGCATTGGCTTTGGCTTTCCCGGGCCCTTTGACTATGCGGCCGGCATCAGCTGGATCGAAGGGCTGACAAAATTTGAGTCACTCTTTGGCCTCAACGTGGGCGACGGCGTGCGCCGGCATCTGCCTGCAGCCTTGGCAGGCCTGCCCATCCGTTTTCGCAACGATGCCGAAGTCGCCATCGTCGGCGAGGCGCTCTATGGGACGGCGCGCGACTATACGCGGGTGATTGGCGTCACCCTGGGCACCGGCTTTGGTTCCGCATTTTTGGTTGACGGCGTGCCGATGCTGGATGGGGCGGGCGTGCCGCCCAACGGCTGGCTCTATCCATGTCTTTTCAACGGCGTCAGAGCTGACGACCGCTTCTCAACCCGCGGCCTGACCGCTGATCTGATGCGTGCAGGCGTGACGTCGTCGAGCGTTGAGGCAGCTGCGGATGCCGCGCGCCGTGGCGACTCACAAGTGCGAACCATTTTTGACCAGTTTGCCGAGGATCTGGCCGAATTCCTGCAGCCATGGGCCGCAGAATTTAGGGCTGACGCGGTGCTGCTCCAAGGCGGAATCGCCGGCTCCTTCGATCTGCTCGAATCGAAGCTCGGTGCACTGTTGCCTACACCAGTCGTGGCCGGGGGGCTGGGCGCCAAGGCCGCACTCCTGGGGGCTGCCTCCACCTTTTTTCATCCGCTGCTCCCAGCCGAATCCTGAATTTGAGTCGACGCGCTTATGGGCGATAATAGACAACGGCATTAGCGTTCTTGCTTCGTCGTATCTCTATTCGAAACCCGCTCTTGCTACCGGTCTCCGACCGGACCCCAAATGGACGATTCAAAAACAAACGAACACGGTGAAGGAGCGAAGGATGGGCGATCTACTCAAGGTCGGCGTCATCGGCGTAGGCGGTGTCTCGCGCGTGCACATGCCTGGCTGGGCGGCGTCGGAGCACGCGGAGGTGGTGGCCGGCGGTGACATCAATGGCGAGGTCCTCGCTGCATGGGCGCAAAAACACAATATCGAAAACTTCAGCACGGATCCAGCCACGATCATTAATGATCCGGACATCGACATCATCGATATCTGCGTGCCAAACATGTATCATGAGCCCCTAGTGATTGCGGCACTGGATGCGGGCAAGAACGTGATCTGCGAAAAGCCGTTGGCTCCGACGCCGGACGCCGTGCGTCGCATGATTGAGGCGCGCAATCGGTCGGGCAAGCTGCTCATGACAGCGCAGCATTTCCGCTATACGGGGACAGCGCAGGCGATGAAGAGAGAGATTGATGGCGGCGTTTTGGGCGAAATCTACCATGCTAGAAGCTGGATGATGCGGCGCAATGGCCTAATCGTGTCGCCGACATTTATCCAGAAGCAGCACAGCGGCGGCGGCCCCGGTATTGACATCGGCGTACATATTATGGACCTAACGCTCTGGTTGATGGGCAATCCCAATCCTGTCTCGGTGACCGGCGTGGCGCGTGCCGAACTTGCCCATCGTCCCGGCCAATTCGGGGCCTGGCAGAATGTGCCCGTTTCGCCCGATTTTGACGTTGAGGACTTTGCGGCGGCCTTTGTGCGCTTCGAGAACGGCGCAACGCTTGTCGTGGAGGTGAGCTGGTTGTTGCACCACGACACGCTGGGTGAGGATATGCAGCTGTGGCTCTATGGGACCGAGGGCGGCTGTCACTGGCCCAAGGCCGAATTCCTCCACAGCAACTATGAGACGCGGCAGTTCTACAACAGCAAGCTTCAATTGGTCAAGGATGTGATGGAGCCCCACGCGCTGGAATGCGTGGACTTTGCCCGCGCCGTGGCCGAGGGTGATAGCTCGCCGGTGCCGCCCGAGCAGTCGCTCCAGGTCATGGCGATTCTGGACGGCATTTATCGCAGCCAGATTGCCGGCCGCGAAGTCGAGGTGGATGCGACGCTGTAGGCTTTGCTGGATTTGGGAATGCCGCTGTTTTGCCTCACCCAGATTTGATGTCTCAAGCGTCAAATTTGCCCATCTGCACGCGGTAGCTTACCTTTACCTCCATCTTTCTTTGGGTGTGCCGATAATCCGGCGCCGGTCGCCATGGCGATCGCCCAAGCATGAATGGCGTGGGCTAGAGCGCGGCGCCCCATCAAATAGGGCTGGGTCGTTGATAGAGAAGCCCCACTTGATGGGGCGCATTCTGCCAGCAAGGGCATTCATGTCCGGCGGGTTTGCGCGCAAACGTCATGATTGTCCCGATGCGCCTTCGCTGTCGACTTGCCGGTAAAGGTAAGACCGGTGGCGATGGACGCGGAGCCCGCCGTTCAGGCGGGCGGAGCACGGCGAGGCCGACCTTACCCAAGCACGAACAAAAAAATGGAGAATTGCGAACGGGGCGCCTCCCTCATTCACAATTCTCCATTTTTCATTTTGATCAACCATTGAGCCGGCGCGTTCACTGCGCCGTGACCCCACCCACTCTGCCCTACGCCTCTGCCTGAATCTTCTGGTTTTCCGCCACGGGATTCTCATCATAGAGATAGCAGGCCGCCTCATGCCCCTCGCTGTCGATCTCATAAAGGGGCGGATGGGCGACAAGGCAGCGCTCCATGCGCTGATTACAGCGGTTGTAGAAGCGACAGCCGCCCGTTTCGCTGACCCGCATCTCCTCGTCATCGAGGGATTCAATGTCCCCGCTGCCCCAGCGTACGCTGGCGTCGGGCACGGGAATCGAATCAATGAGGAGCTGCACATAGGGATGTTTGGGGTTTTCGATGACCTGCGTCGTCGGTCCTCGTTCGGACGTGGTGCCCTGATAGAGCAGATAGATCTGGTTGCCGATCTGGTAGGCCGTGCTCAAGTCGTGGGTGATGTAGAGAAACGAAATGTTATACTCATCGCGCAGCTTCAGCATGATGTCCAAAATCATGGCCCGCAGCGACGCATCTACCATCGAGACCGGCTCGTCGGCAACGATTAGTTCCGGCTTGAGCAAGAATGCACGGCTGACCATCATGCGCTGACGCTGGCCGCCGCTAAGCTGATGGGGATATTTCTCCAGAACCTCTTCCCCGCGCAGCCCCACCACGTTGAGCGCTTCTTCGGTGATCTCGCGCGCCTCTGCCTTGCTTGACGCCATCTTGAAATTCTTGATGACCATGTCGAAGACGTGCTTGACCTGATAGAAGGGGTTATAAACGGCATAGGGGTCTTGGAAAACGGCCTGCACGTTGCGCCGGTAGTCGTGGAGCTGGCTCCTGGTCATGGAGGTCACGTCGGCGCCTTTGTAGATGATCTGGCCCGACGTCAGTTCCGTGAAGCCCAGGACCACGTTGGCAAGCGTCGACTTGCCGCTACCGCTCTCGCCGGCGATCGTCGTGATGCTGGCCGGACGCTCGGGAATGACCAGGTTGAAGTCCTGAAGGGCGACCGTCGTGGGGCTTTTCGACAGGAAGCCGCCGCCGTAGATTTTGGTTGCGTTGCGAATTTCAAGTAGTGAAGCAGACATAAGCTCTTCTATCAACTGAATGTGCGGGTTGGCTTGGCGCCCTCAAACGGGCGTTCCTAGGTTTGCCACGTGCTGACTTCGGCCGTGTCCGCCTCGGCGACAGGCTGCGTACTGGCGGGCGCTTCCTCGTACAGGTGACACGCTACCTGTTGCCCTGGCTTCGGTTCGATCAGGCGCGGCCGCACCTCGCGACAGATGTCCATGACGTGGGGACAGCGCTCCTGGAAAATACAGCCGGGGGGCGGGTTGCGCAGGTCATGGGTGATGCCTTCAGTGATGCGCAGCGGCTTGCGCTCCTTGATCGACGGTATGGATTCGATCAGCAGCTGCGTATAGGGATGGAGCGGATCCTCAAAGACCTTGTCGACCCTGGAAATCTCGACCATGTGGCCTGCATACATGACCGCGAGGCGGTCGACCAACTGGGCCATAAGTCCCATATCGTGGCCGATGACAATCATGGAAACGCCCAGGCGCTCCTTGATGTCGAGCAGATTTTGTACGACCACACGCTGCACGATGACGTCGAGCGCGCTCGTCGGCTCATCGGCGATGATCAGCGGCGGGTTGAGGGCCACGGCCATGGCGATACAGACGCGTTGCTTCATGCCGCCGCTTAACTCATGGGGATACATATCGTAGACGCGGCTGGGCAACCCCACCAGCGTCAGCAGATTGATAATCCGCTCTTTGAGGGCCTGTTTGGAAATCTTTCCCTCGTGCGTCGTTATCGCTTCGCCGATCTGGTCGCGAATACGCATGACAGGGTTCAGCGAGTTCATGGCTCCCTGGGGAATCAGCGCCATATTGGTCCAGCGGAAGTCGCGTAAATCATTGCTGTTTAGCTTGGCGACATCTGTTCCATTCAGCACGACGCTGCCGTCGACGATGCGGCCGGGCGGCTGTACCAGACGCAGGATCGCCATGGCAGTCGTGGTCTTGCCACAACCGGATTCGCCCACCAGCCCCACGATCTCACTCTCAAAGATTTGAAAGTCAATATCGTCCACCGCGCGGACAAATCCCGTTGGCGTGGCGTAGTAGACCTTGAGGCCCTTTACGTCCAGAATCACGTCTTGTTGTGCTGTCTTCGTATCGTTTTCGTCCATCAGGTCTCCTACTATCGACTAGGCGTTCTTGACGCCGCGTAGCCGCGGATTAGCAATTTCATCAAGTCCGATGGTCATCAAAAAGAGACCGGTGAAGATGAAGATCAGGGCAACAATCGGCGTGCCCCACCACCACCACATGCCGCGTAAAATGGCCGCCGCCCGAATCGCGTAAAAAATCGTGATGCCCAGCGTCGGCACGCGGGTCGGTCCCAGGCCCAGGACCTCAAGACCGGTCGCAGCCAGGATCGCCCCCGATACATTGCCCGTGAAGCTGGCCGCCAGGTAGGGCAGCAGATTGGGCATGATTTCGGCAAACATGATGCTGAACATCGAAGCGCCGGAAAGGCTGGCCATCTGCACATAGCCCCGTTCGCGCATGGAGAGCACCTGCGAACGGATGAGCCGCGTTGGCCCCGGCCAGGCAAAGAGCGACAGCATCAGCGCCATGTAGGTGATGTTATTCAAGCTGACGAATGCGGAGATCACAATCAGCACGGCCAGCGAGGGAATCGTGATGAATGCGTCGGCCAGCGTGCGAATCACCGCGTCGACCCAGCCGCCCATGAAGCCGGCGGTGAAGCCCAAGATGATGCCCACGATCATGCCGATGCCGGCTGCAATGATGCCGATCCAGAGCGAGCGGGGCGCCCCGACCAGCATGACGGCCAGCATGTCGCGACCGCTGCTTTCCGTACCCAGCGGATGTTCCCAAGAGGGCGTGCCAAAGCGACTGCCGCTGCCGCCCGTCTGTTGGGCGACGACACCGGCCGGCATCGGCTTGGGCGTGGCTTCGCCTTCGACGGTCTCCTGCTGCGCCAGCGGGTTCCCCCCCGTGATCGCCGAGCCCGAATCGTCCTGTTGGGCGAAGGGATTGCCCCCGGTGATGGCCGACCCGCCTGCGTCCGACCCGCTATCTTGTTGCGCAAAGGGATTGCCGCCGGTGATGCTCGAACTGCCCGAATCGCCGCCCGCGCCTGCATCCCCTGCCGCGGGCGCTGCTGTCGCTGGTACGCTGGTCGCTGCCACGGCTGGCGGCGGCGCGACCACCGGCTCCGGCGTGACGCGATAGCCGGGCGCCCAGGGTGGCGGCAGGTTGAGCGGAGCGCTGGCCACGCGCGCCTCGTTCACGTCCCACACGAGTGGGCCCCACAGTGCCATCGAGGCAATAAACAAAACCATGGAGAGACCGATCAGGAGTTTGGGGTTCAGCCAGGGGGAATCCCACCGGTTTAACTTAGAACGCTTTGCGGGTGCGCTCGCTTGGGGTCCGGGCTGAGAAGCCGCAACCGTCATAAATTTCTATCCTTTTATTTTCCATAGGTAATGCGCGGATCGACCAGCGGGAGCAGGAGGTCAAGAATCAGCACCGCGGTGGCCGTACCCAGAATCAAAATAAAGACAATGCCTTGAATCAGCGTATAGTCGTTGTTGACGATGCCGAGATAGAGCAGATAGCCCACGCCGGGATAGGCGAAAATATACTCGACCAGGGTCGAGCCGCCGGCGATCAGGCCGATGCTCAGCGCCAGGGCCGTAATTTGGGGCAAAATGGAGTTGCGCATGCCGTAACGCCAGAAAAGACGGCGGGGCTGGAGCCCTTTGGCCTCGCCCAAGATCATGTAGTCTTCCCCTTCGGTTGTGATCATCATGCCGCGCATGCCCAACGCCCAGAAGCCCATCGACGTGATGACGATGGCCAACGCGGGCAGCGTGCCGTGGCGGATTACGCTGCGGATAAAGTCCCAATTCCAACCGATCTCCGTACTCAAATCATAACCGCCGGAGGTTGGAAACCATTTCAGGTTAAAGGCAAAAACGTAGAGGAGAAGAATGCCCAACATGAAGAAGGGAATGGAGGTGAACGTCAGCGTGGCCGGTAAAATCGAGCGCAACCAGCCCGGCGTGCTTGGCCAGGCCAGCAGGGCGCCAATCAGATTGCCCAGCACAAATGATATGATCGTGGCAATAAAGAGCAAGCCAATTGTCCATGGTAGCGCGTTCGCCACCATTTCATCGACACGGCTTGGAAATGAAGCAAGTGAATAGCCCATGTCGAATTGGGCAAGCTGCTTGAGGTAATTGAAGTACTGAATATAGATTGGTTGATCAAGACCGAATTTTGTACGCCAGAGTTCAATCAACTCACCCGAATTCTCGATAAAGCTACCCTGCGCGTTCATGCGACTGATCATTGCCGCCACTGGATCGCCCGGGGCCAAGCGGGGAATAATGAAGATAATGGTAGTGCCCAACCAAATGGTCAAGAACCACATTCCCACGCGTCGCGCCACGTATCCCGGTGTTAGTCCGCCCATTGTTTCCTCTTGCAGATTGCGCCTGAAAAATCAGGTACTGAAAAATCAGGTACGAAATCGATCAGACAGAAAGCCGGGCTGGGAGCGAGACGACCGCAGTCGTCTCGCTCGCCGGTAGCCCGGCTTTCATGGCTACTTCATGTCAACTGCCAATCATGCACAAGCATGGCGCCTACGGATCCCATTACTGGGCGCCGGTCGCCTCCAGATTGTGAATGATCGCGTGCGTGTGCTGCCACCAGGTCGGCGGATGGATGTAGTCATCCTGGAAGGTCGGCCAGCCGGTCCAGTAGGTGGTGTCAAACGGAATGATCTTCTTGGCCTGCGTGATCGGAATGATCGGCATTTCTTCAAAGAAGATGGCTTCCGCCTCGACGAAGAGCTCGGCGACCTGCGGGTCGCCCAAGGGCAACTCGCCGATCTGGGCGACGATTTCAGCATACTCATCGGCCCGTTCACCGCTCCAACGCATCTCGTTCTTGTCCTGGGCGCGTTCGCCAACCGGCACCAGCCAGCGCGTGCTGGCGTTGTCCATGGAGGCCCACGGCTCGTTGACCGAGTCGCACATGTCCCAGTTTAGGTGAGATTCGAAGTTGCCCAAGCGGCGGTTTTCCGCCCAGGTACCGCCGGCTTCGTTGCGGTTGACCGCATTGATGCCGATGCCCTGAAGCTGCTCGACCATCACCTGCGCAATGCGCTGCTTCTCGATGAAGGCTTCGTGGGTCGTAATTTCCAGACCCAGCTCTTCGCCATCCTTCTCATAGTAGCCATTGCTGTTCAGCTCATAGCCCTTGGACTCGATAATCGCCTTGGCCTGGTCAGGATCATAGGTCCAGAGTTGTTCGGTGTTCCACGCGCCCGCAGCTTCCGCCTGATCGATGAGCGCATCCAGCGGCGGGTAGGCCGGGAAGTAGTGGCGCGACTTCAGCGTCGTGCCTTCATAGGAAATCGCCACGATCTGGTCGCGATCAATCGCGTAATTCAAGGCCCAGCGCATTTCCGGATCGTTCCACGGCTCCACCGTATGGTTGAGCATGAGGATGCGTGAGCAGGGATCTGGCACCCATGCCATGGGCATCTCATCGAACCAGGTGATGACGTTGGGATTCTGCTCCTGCAGCGCCTGCAGCGCGCCGAGCGTAATGTCCATCAAGCTGTCCAACTGGCCATCGGCCATGAGGGCGGCGCGGGTCTCTTCGGGGCCGGCCCAGGTCCAGACCAGGCGCTCGGGCTCTGGCAGATCCTGGAAGCCTGCTTCTACGCCCCACCAGTCGTCGTTGCGTTCAAAGACGACTTCCGTCGGGCTGACGGCGCCTAAGGTGTAGGGCCCGGTACCCACCGGCCACCCCTGTTCGGGATCATAGAATTTAAAGGTCAGCGGATCCTGACCTTCCCAGATGTGCTGGGGCAGAATGACCGGACCGCCCCAGATGCGGACAGAGAAGTTGTCCAACTGGAAGCGGGGATTCGGGCGGCTCAGGTTGAATTGTACCGTCAGGTCGTCGACCTTCTCGACGGTGTCAATCCATGTAGACAGATCGGCTGCATAGACCATTTCCTGGTTTTCGAGCAGCAGGTTCATGGTGAAGACGACATCGTCGGCATCCATCACTTCGCCGTCGCTCCACTTGATGCCCTCGCGCAGCTTGAGCGTCCAGACGTCGAACGTCTCATTGGAGGTCATCTCTTCGCCCAGCCACGGCTCGATTTCACCGGTCTGGTAGTTGAGCATGAAGAGCGGCTCAAGAATGGCCTGATGGTAGCCCTGGTCCAGGCGACGACCTGGCACGTACGGGTTCCACAGTTCCGGATCAGTCAAGCGGCCGCCATCGATGTCAAAAATGACCGTCTTGGCGCGTTCGCTCACCTCGGCGGAATCGTCAGCCGGGGCTTCTTCGGCTGCTTCTTCCGTGGCCTCTTCAGTCGGGGCCTCTTCCGCAGCTTCTTCAGCTGCCGGTTCTTCAGCTGCCTCTTCCTCGGCAGGTTCCTCCGTTGCTGCCTCTTCGGCAGCGGGCGCGGCTTCTTCCGCCGCCGGCGCGGCCGGCGCACCGCCGCCGCCACATGCTGCAAGCAGCATGATCATGACGAGCAACAGCCCCGCCAAAAGAGAAAAACGACCTTTCCCTAACATGGGATACAATCCTCCTTGAAGGTTGGTTTGCCTGCTCCGTGCGCAACGCACGACTCAGGCGGAGAGCTACAGTAAACACAATTATGGGCGCGATGCACGCCCCGCACAGCTATGGCAACGCTACTCAAACCGGGAATCGTGGTCAGAAAATAGCGGAATACCCAATGCACGATACGAGAGGAACTGCTTCACTTGATCATCTGGGGTGGGACAGACTGCAAACACACAGAAGGTCATAAAGTTTTCGTAGTCGGTACATCGTGAACGGCTAGATGAGTCCTGCTACTCAAATTGTTACATATTAGCGGTCGATTGACTTGCAGCCAGCTGAGTCGCGGAAATGATTCAGATGCTGCTTACCGCTGGGAGCACCGGGGTTCCGCCACATTGTAATAGGAATTGCGAGATTGTCAAATGCGGTTTTGTTGCTTTCGGACAGGGACGTCGATTGCAACATTCATGAGAAAACGCACATCTTTGCAGGCAACTGGTTTCTGCTTACCTTTCGGTAAGGTCAGTTGGTGTGGATAGCCAGCAAAATCAGGCGGAAATGAGCGTGTCGTTTTCGCATAGCTTTCATTTTGCTTGTGTAGGCGCGTCACTGGCCGGGCGGATCGCAATTCGAAAGAGATTCGCAGAGTCGTGAATTGACAAAGCGTCCCTTCGATGGAAAGATGATTGCCGGGCACATTCCGCCCACTCTCACCCACAGTTGACTCACCCAATGCAGGAGATCTATTTATGACCACGCAGGTCGCTTTAGTCGGGTGTGCACACATTCACACCCCCGGATTTGTCAAACGGCTGCAGGCGCGACCCGAGATAGGAGTTGCCGCAGTTTGGGATCATGACGCAGCCCGTGCGGCGCAAAATGCAGCCGCACTCGATGCGCCAACGGTGAACGACCCCGACGCCATTTGGTCCGATGAATCAATCGATGCCGTCATCGTCTGCTCGGAAACGAACTTGCACGAGCAGTTGGTGCTGCCGGCGGCTGCCGCCGGCAAGCATCTCTTTGTCGAAAAACCCTTAGGCATGGGCGCCGCTGATGCCCAACGCATGGCCACAGCGATTGACGAGGCGGGCGTCCTCTTTCAGACCGGCTACTTCATGCGCAGTTGGCCCGTCCATCAGTTCGTGCGCCAGCAGATCGAAGCCGGCGGCTTTGGCCACATCACGCGCGTCCGCCACGTCAACTGCCACCCCGGCGGTCTCGACGGCTGGTTCGACAAGGGCTGGCTGTGGATGATCGATCTGGAACAGGCGGGCATTGGCGGCTTTGGCGATCTGGGCACCCATTCTCTCGATATCATGATGTGGCTGATGGGTGACGTGAGTGAAGTGACTGCGCATGTGGATGTGGCAGTCGACAACTATGACGGCTGCGACGAATACGGCGAGGGGCTGATGCTCTTTGAAAATGGCGTTTTGGGCAGCATTGCTGCGGGTTGGGTCGACGTCGCTCAACCCGTCAGCCTGGTCGTCAGCGGCACCGAAGGCCACGCCTATGTCCGTGAGGGCGAGCTCTTCTTGCAGAGCGAAAACGTGCCGGGCGCCGACGGCAAGTCCGCCTGGACCGAACTGCCCCCGGCCTGGCCCCACGCCTTCGAAAACTTTCTCGACGCCATCAACGGTCAGCCCCATGCCCCGCTGGTAACGGCGGACGAGGCGGCGGCCCGCAGCGCCGTGATGGAGGCGTTCTACCAAGCGGCCGCCGATCATACGTGGGTAAGCGTGTAGCGTCTTGACTAGAAGTTGGGCTTTTGAAAAAAGCCCGACTTCTTCCTTGGCAGTATTGGACTTTCGACCACTGCTCTTGCAGGAGAAAGAAACAACAGAACGATATGGCTTCAATCGATACCATTTACTTCATTCATCACAGTCATACCGACATCGGCTACACCCATGACCAGCCGATTGTCTGGGATCTCCACGCCCGCTTTATCGATGACGCGCTCGCATGTGCAGCCGTATCAGCCGCTCAGGAAGGCGATAGTGCGTTTCGCTGGACCGTCGAGACGACCGATGTCTTGCGCCACTGGCTGAGCCAGGCTTCGCCCGCGCAGCGCGATCGTTTTGTGGAGCTGGAGCGTGCGGGTCGCATCGAAGTCACCGGCATGCTGGCCAACATCACGCCGCTCTACGACCTCGATCAGCTCATCGAAAGTCTGCAGCCCATTGCGCAACTGCGTGACGAGTATGGCTTCACGATCCGCCACGCCATGAATTGTGACGTCAACGGCCAGAATTGGCCGTTGGTCGATGCCCTGCTTGATGCCGGCATCGAAGGTTTCACCATGGCCATCAACACCCACTTTGGCGGTGCGCCCTTCCTGCGTCCCAACACCTTCTGGTGGCAGGGGCCCAGCGGCCGCAAGCTCCTGGCCTACAACGGCTGGCCCTACGACACCGGCTGGCGCTACGGGATCGGTCGCGATGCCGAGGATTTCGAGAACGTCTGGTGGCCGCGCGTCGCCCGCTATTTGGATGAGGGCGATTATCCCCTTTCCAGCATCATGATCCAGAGCTACCATCCCTTTGGCGACAACGGCTCGGCCTTTGCTGAATTCTCGAACTTCATCGAGCGCTGGAACGCCGCAGGCAAAACGCCGCGCATCAAGTTCGCGACCCCCGCCATGTGGTGGGCGGCTGTGCGCACGGAAGCGGAACGCCTGCCAACGCACCGCGGCGACTGGACCGACTACTGGAACTTTGGCTGCGGCAGCAGCGCACGCGAGCAGACCCTCAACCGCGCCAGCCGCCAGCGCCTGCGCGCGGCCGACGCGCTGGCGGCCGTCAGCCCGGATGACGCCGATCTCGCACGCGCGGTCGAACTGCACCGGGCGGACGCCTGGCGCAACCTGCACTTTTGGGATGAGCACACGTGGGGCGCAGATGCGTCGATTCGGGCGCCCTACCTCAACGACACGGTCGTGCAGTGGCACCACAAGGCGCAGTATGCCTATCAGGCGCATAGCCTCAGCCTGCTCCTGCAGCGCGATGGCTTGGCCGCGCTGGCCAGGCAGGTCGCCGCAACCGGAACGGACAACCTCCTGCTCTTCAATCCCCTGCCCTGGCCGCGGCAGATCAGCGGCAGCGTGGGGCCCAATGTGGCCACGCCGCGCGGCACGCCCGACGACGCCACCGCCAGCCGCCATTTCCAGGACCACGTGAGCGATCTGGATACCGTTGCCGCTGCCACGGCTGCGAGGGAGACTGAATTTTCCAACAATCAGACTGTGCAAGACTTCTACGCCCTGGCGCCGACGGAGGTCCCCGGCTTTGGCTACAAAGTGGTCAGATCTGATGAGCTCATCAAGCTCAATGATGTGCTAACGCCTGTGGCGGAGGCGGGCGCCGCGCCCGCTGTTGTGGAGAATCATCGCCATCGACTGGAGTTTGACCTGGAGCGGGGCGGCATCCGCAGCTGGTATGACAAGAAGCTGGATGTTGAGTGGGTCGATCCGGACGCCGGCTATCCGCTGCATGGGTTTGTCCACGAAGAGGTGGCCGACCGCACCCATGAATACCCGCGCCACCTGCTCTTCAAGATGCTGTGGGATGACACGCAGATCGAGCGCAGTGACGGCTGGAAACCCGAGTGGGAAGCAAAACGTCAGCCCGCGACCAAAGTCGTCAGCCATCAGGTCTACGCCACCCCGCTGGGCGCCTATATAGTGCAGACGTTGGAGGCCCCGGGCTGTGCGAGCTTGCTGACCCAGCGCGTCTTCCTGCCTGCCTACGACGACTACATCGAGTGCGAGTCGAGCTGGGAAATGGGGCTGGACACCCATCCTGAGGCCAACTATCTGCTCTTCCCCTGCAACCTGCCCGACGCCACCGCGCGTATGGACCTGGGCGGACAGGCGCTGGTCGCCGGCGAGGAACAGCTGCCCGGCGTCTGCCGCGACTATTTCACGGTGCAGCAGTGGGTGGACTTCAACGACGGCGCGCGCGGCATGACGATTGCCACGCCGGACAATCCCATGGTGCAATTCGGCGACTTTCACTTCGCCCAGCATCAGATGACCTTTGCCCTGGAGCGGGCGATGCTGCTGGGGTGGGTAACGAACAACTACTGGGAGACCAACTTCCGCGCCCATCAGCCGGGCCAGGTGCAGGCGCGCTATCGACTGCTGCCCTACGCCGGGGGCTTCGATGAGGCCCGCACGCACCGCTTTGGTCTGGAAGCCGCCAACGCGCAGCCGCTGCTTCAGCATCTGGGTGAAGCGAAAGTGGACGCGCCTCGACTGGCAACCGAGGGTCCTCTGCTCAACCTGCCCGGCAGCGATGGTGTAGATTCACCCGTGCTGACGCTTCACGTCAAGCCGGCGCGCGGCGCTGCCGGCGTCATTGTGCGCCTGCTCAACGCCAGCGATCAAGAGCAAACAGCGCGGCTTGCATCTGGCCAGCTTCGTATCGCCGGCGCTCATCACTGTACGTTGCTCGAGGAGCCGGGCCAAGAGCTGGCACTCAACGACGGTGCAGTGGAAGTGACCCTGGGCCCGCGTGCAGTTGCAGTTGTGCAGCTCACAGTCGCTTGATTCTTGACGTGTTGCACAGAGCGCCACGGAGGAAACTGCAAAACTCCGTGGCGCTCTGTGCAACGCTTTTTTGTTCCACATTCACCAAATAGTAAGGATTGGATATGTTGCACGCAATGCGTTGGACCCCCTTGAAAATTGCCCAGCGACTCGAGCTGATTGAGCCGCTCGTGCATCGGCGCGCCGCGCCGCTGGAGACGTTTCGCTACAAGGCGTTGGCGAATTCCAAAGAGGAAGCGCTGATCGACGCCGACATCGACGACAGCGATTGGGAGAGTATCGAACCCGACACCTATTGGGGCACATGGCGGACAAATTTTATGCTGCGTTCCAGCTTCACCGTGCCCGCCGACTGGCCGAAGGACGCACCGGTCGCGCTCTACCTGCCCCTGGGCGAAGCGGGCGATTTCAGCCACCCCGAAGCGCTCGCCTACATCGATGGGCAATCCTATGCCGCCTGCGACCGCCATCATCAGGAGATCCAGCTGCCCGCGACATGGTGCGACGGCAAAGCGCACCGCCTGGCGCTTCACGGCTGGACCGGCAACGGCGGCGAACTCCACACGCTGCCCGGCAAGCTCTTCATGCGTCCGTGTCTGGTCGTCCAAATCGATCAGCCGACCCGCGACTTCATCGCCACGGCCCGGGTCGCCCTGGGCATCGCCAACGAGCTGGACGACAACGAACCGGCCAAGGGCCATCTTTTCAACGCCCTGGACGCGGCGTTCAAGGTGCTGGATACGCGCGAGCCGCTCGGCGACGCCTTCTACGCCAGCGTGCCCGAGGCCCACGCGGTTCTGCGCGCCGGCATCGAGCAGGCCGGCGCACCCATGGACGTCGACATTGTTGCCAGCGGTCATGCCCATATCGACGTGGCCTGGCTGTGGACGCTGGGCCAGACGCGGCGCAAGTCGGGGCGCACCTTTCACACCGTGCTGCGCCTCATGGAGCAGTTTCCCGACTATCATTTCACCCAGAGTCAGCCCCAGCTCTACGACTACCTGCGTCAGGACTATCCGCAACTGCTGGACAGTATCAAGGCGCGGATTGAGGAAGGGCGCTGGGAGCCGATCGGCGGCATGTGGGTGGAGGCCGACTGCAACCTGAGCGGCCCGGAGTCGTTGGCGCGCCAGTTCCTCCTTGGCCGCACCTTCTTCCGGGAACACTTTGGCGCAGACGCTGAGACGCCCGTGCTCTGGCTGCCCGATGTCTTTGGCTACGCCTGGAATCTGCCCCAACTGATCAAGGAGGCGGGGCTGGAGTACTTCTTCACCATCAAGATTAGCTGGAATCAGTACAACCGGCTGCCGTACGACAGCTTCTGGTGGCAGGGGCTGGATGGCACCAAGGTGCTGACCCATTTCAGCACCACCCAGGGCAATTTTGTATTGCCGGGCACGGGCCAGCGGCCCAGCACCTACAATGCCGAAGCCACGCCCAAAGAGGTCCTTTCAACCTGGAGCAATCTCCAACAAAAGGAAATTGAGCAGGAGATGCTCATGGCCTACGGCTACGGCGATGGCGGCGGCGGTCCGACGCGCCAGATGTTGGAGAACATCCGCGAGATGGGCGCCTTTCCGGCCGCCCCGCGTGTCCGCAATGCGAGCGTGCGTGAATTCTTCGAAAACCTGGAAGCCAAGAGCGGCGAGCAGTTGCCCACCTGGAACGGCGAGCTCTACTTCGAGCTCCATCGCGGCACCTACACGTCTCAGAGCCGCAACAAGCGCGCCAATCGCAAGAGCGAATTCCTGCTCCACGATGCCGAGTTCCTGGCCACGCTGGCCAGCCAGGTCGATGCCGAGTACGCCTATCCGCAGGCTGATCTGAACAGGGCGTGGGAACTGGTCTGCCTCAATCAGTTTCACGACATCATTCCCGGCAGCAGCATCGCGCCGGTCTATACTGAATCGTTGGCGCAGTACGCGGAAGTTGAGGCCCTGGGCGAGGCTATTCGGGATGACGCATTGGCAACCATCGCCGCGCGCCTGCGCGGCGACCTGGTGGTAGCCAATCCATCGTCCTTTGCCCGGCGCGATCTGGCCTTCTGGCCCGGCGCGTTGGACGCGGGCACGCGTCTGGTGACGCCGGACGGCGCGCCCGTGACGGTCCAGCCCACGGCCAATGGCGTCTGGCTTGACGCGGGCAAGCTGCCGCCCTTCAGCGTGACGTCGCTGATTGCGCAAGCAGGTGAACCGGGCAGCGCTGGCGACGAAAGTCCGCTGACGGCGACGCCGACGCTGCTGGAGAACGACTACGTCCGGGTTGAGCTGGACGAAGCCGGCGATGTCACGCGCATCTATGACAAAGTGCAGGCACGCGAAGTGCTGCCGGAAGGCGCTGTCGCCAACCAGTTCCAGCTCTTCCAGGATCGTCCCCTCGCCTGGGACGGCTGGGATGTGGACGTCTTCTATGATGACAGCGTGTGGCTGGCCGAGCCGGCCAGTTCGGTAGAAGTCGTCGAGAATGGGCCCCTGCGCGCGACGTTGGAAATCAAGCGGCGCGTCAATCAAAGCGATTACGTGCAGCGCATTTCACTCAGCCATGCCAGCCAGCGCCTCGATTTCGACACGGAGATCGACTGGCAGGAACGCAGTATGATGCTCAAAGCTGCCTTCCCCGTGGATGTCTTTGCGCCCACGGCCACATACGAAATTCAGTGGGGCAACGTGGAACGGCCAACCCATCGCAACACCAGCTGGGATTGGGCCCGTTTTGAGACCTGTGCGCAGAAATGGGTCGATCTCAGCGAGGGCGACTATGGCGTTAGCCTGCTGAATGACTGTAAATACGGTCATGACATTCAGGACAACGTGATCCGCATCACCCTCCTGCGCAGCTCCACCTACCCCGATCCCCTGGCCGACCAGGGCCAGCAGCGTTTTGCCTATAGCCTGCTGCCTCACGCCGGCACCTGGCGCGCGGAGACGATTGGTGCGGCCTATGCCTTGAACGATCCGCTCCTGGTGGCCGCGCGGCCCGAATCGGCCCAAGTGGCAGAGGTCAGCCGTATGGCCTTCCTGTCAGTTGACCGCCCAAACGTGGTGATCGAAACGGTCAAGCGTGCAGAAGACGGCAACGGCGTGATCGTGCGGCTGTACGAGAGCCAGCGCCAGCGCGGTCCGGTCACGCTAACTGTAGAGTCCGAGCTTGCCGAGGCATGGCAAGCCAATCTAATGGAAGAGAACCAGACGCAACTGGCGGTGGAGGGGCGGCAGGTGACCTTCCCGATCAAGCCGTATCAGATTGTGACGCTGCGCCTTGTGGGCGGGTGAATGGTTAATGGAGAATAGATAACGGAGAATGGTTAATGGGGCGTGAACCGCACCCCTTAACCATTCTCCGTTTGTAACTGTACAGGTAAATGGTAGCGACCCCGGTTGAGCTTGTCAAAACCAAGGAGCGGGTCGACCCGTTTGGTTTCGATACGTCCACATGCTGCCGTGGGCTAGCCTGCTGCACCCCATCAAATGGGGCTTTTCCGTTCACGATCAAGCCTCACTTATTGAGGCGCAGTTTGCTAGCAAAACTGAAATTTCTACAGGACATGACTCTCATCGATGCACCCGCCTCTGCCTTCGACAGGCTCAGGCGCCGGCTACCCGGAAGCGGTGGCTGGGAGTTTAGGGCATTCATGCCCGGCGGGCCCCCTTGCGAACGCCCCAGCTCGTGCGAGCTGCATGGTCATCATCTTCACCGCTTTGTCGCCTCAGCTGCGCATTTGCGCTACAGCAATCCAGCGTGCGAAATCTGTATCGGAATCAGCCTCGGGCAGTAGCTCGGCAAGCTGTGCGGGCGTGAGCGCTGCCAGCCGCGCGTAGGTCGTAATGCCTTGCTTATAGAGAGTCTGCTCGGTCTGTTCACCGATGCCGGGGATGAGGCTGAGCTTCTGCGGCGTGGGGCCTGCATAGCGAGCGCCGACGCGATCGTTGGCTGCCGCCAATTCCAGCGCCTGGCGCGGCCAGCCTGCGACGTTAGCCCCCGCCACGGCCTGGGTCGCTTGGGCCAATTCGTCCACGCTGGTGGCGGCCACTTGGTCCCAGGTGGCAATGCCGGCAGCGTAGAGCCGCTCTTCATAAACGCGACCGATGCCAAGGATTTGGGTGAGATCGTCGGGATGATTGTCCGGGTCCCAAACGTCGGGATCGGACGGTTCATCTGGCGCAGCCGGCTCGGCCGGCGACGCAGTGCCCGCTGCGGCCGCGACGCCGGTCACTTTGGTCGCCGGCGGAGGAGCCGCGTCGTCTGTGTCCGCGTCAGACGGATCATCGGTGACCGTTTCGGCGACGGCTGAATCTGAAGCTGACGGGTGCGCTGCGCCGGCCTCTGCTTCGTCCGTTTCGTCGACCGGTCTCTCGTCGACAGCAGCCTCTTCACCGACACTACTCGTCGGCAATGGCTCGTCCACAGTCGGATCTTCGGATGCCGCGACTGCTGCGAGTGCCACGCTTGCAGGGCCTGGCTCAAAAGGCTCGATCTGCTCGACAACAGCAGTCGTTGTACCCGTCTCGTCTGCAACCGTCTCGTCTGCAACCGTCTCGTCTGCAACCGTCTCGTCTACAACCGTCTCGTCTACAACCGTCTCGTCTGTAGGCGTGTCGTCTGTAGGCGTGTCGTTTTCGGCCTTAACGTGCTCTGGCGTGACCGCCGGAACCGCGGCATCGACTGAATCGGATGGAAGCGTCACATCACGCTGCGCCGGCGCCTCGGGCGCCTTGCGGCGAGCGAGGAACCAGTAGAGCAAACCAAAGACGAGCAAAGCCAGCAGGAGCCAGAGCCACCAGGGCAGCCCGCCACCCTCATTGCTGGATTGTGTCGCCTGCCCCTCTGCCGTGGCAGCCGGCACGGCGACGGCTATTTCTTCAGCGTCAGTTGCGGTCTCGTCAGTTGCGGTCTCGTCAGTTGCGGTCGTCGTCAGTCGCGGTTTCGTCAGTCGGTTTCGTCAGTTGCGGCTTCGTCAGTTGCGGTTTCGTCAGCCGCGGTCTCGTCAGTTGCGGCTTCGTCAGTTGCGGTTTCGTCAGCCGCGGTCTCGTTAGCCGCGGTCTCGTCACTGCTTGCCTCTGCTGCGGCCGGCGCCTCGCCGGCCTGCAGCAAGCTGTCCACGACCTGGATCACGCCATTGGCGGCTATGATATCGCTGCGGACGAGGGGCGTGCCGTTGACCTGGATGGCATCGCCATCGACCGTGACATAAAGGGGGGCGCCGGCCAGATTCTCCAGCTCCAAGCCGTCAACCAGATCTGCCGCCGTCAACGTGCCGGGCACGATGTGAAATTGGAGGGTCTCGGTGAGCGCGCCTTCGGGATCAACCAGCAGCGCTTCAAATTCGGCTTCGCTCAGCGCCGCAAAGGCAGCCTGGCTTGGCGCAAAGAGGGTGTAGGGACCCTCGCTTCCCAGCGTGCTGATCTGCCCGGCGGCCATGAGCACGCCGCTCAACGTCGCCAGCTCATCGTCGCTGGCAACGAGATCGACGATGGTCTCCGCACTTTGGGCCGCGGGCGCAGCTTGCGCTGCGGGCGCCGACTGGTTCGATCCAGCGGTCACAATAAATGCCAGCACGCAGAGTGCTGTCGTCAGACCTCGCAAAGATGAGCGCATGCACATATCCTTTCAACGACCCCCAACGGGAGAAAAGTCACGACGAATCGCTTTGGCGGTTGCGAGTGAGTGTAACTGACCGGCTTGAGATCGGTCAACCGGCAGTCGCACGTCAGAGATTCGTAATCTGTCCACGATGGGCCGCGGAAAGGGCCGGATGTAGCGGATTGTCGCAGATCATATTGGAATTGATCCGCCCAAATCCGCCGGATCAGCGTAAATCCGCGGCCCATCATGCTACTCCGCAACGATTATCGGCAGATAGATCGACGGCTCCAGCGCCGACTCGGCCAGCGTGAGGCCCACGAGGACCGGGTCGTGATCCGACGCGCGGAACGGGTCGGGGCTGAAGTAGCCGGGCGGGTTGAAGTCCTCGTCATAGTCGATCACGGGCGGCTCATCTGTGTTGATGTGCCATTCGGTCACGCCGCTGACGTGGGGCATGAGCGAAAGCCCGGCCAGCGCATGGTCGAGATAGCCGGACTTGCCGTCGAAGATATAGGAATAGGCCGTTGCGCCGCCGTGATAGGCGACGAGGTTGAAGAAACCGGCCGCTTCCAGCGTGGTCACCGGATCCTCCTTGGCATAGGCGTTGAGATCGCCCAGGATGAGCAGGTCGGGGTCTTCGCCGGCGGTGGGATCGGTGGCCAGCCACTCGCTGAGTGCCGCGGCGGCAGCCGTACGCGTGCCGTTGCAGTTGCCCTGCAGCGGGTCGTCGTCAGGCGCGCCGCCGCAGTCGGAACCCTTGGACTTGAAGTGATTGACGACCGCGGTGAAAGACTCGCCCGCGCTGGGGTTCTCTTCGGCCGAGACGGTGAAAGTCTGGGCCAGCGCCGGTCGATTCTTGTCCTGCCCGCTTTTGTTGGGATCGGTGAACGACGGATCGTCCAGGATCGCCGGCGGTCCGACCGGCGTGATCACGCCCGGTTTGTAGAGAAAACCAACCGAGATTTCATCTGTGCCCACGTTAGCGCCCGGATCGACGTAAGCATAAAGTTCCGCGTCTGCCGCGGCGTTGAGGGCGGCAACCAGATCTGCCGCGGCGCTATCCGGGCCGTCGGCGTAATCATTTTCCAGCTCCATCAGCCCGAGCACGTCTGCATCGAGGGCAAGGATCGCTGCCGTTAGCTTGGCGGTCTGGCGCGTCAGCTCCTCGGGCGTATCGGCCCCGCGCGAGGTGGGAAAGGCGCCGCGCGGCTCGCCGTTGAAGTAGTTGAGCACGTTGAAGCTGGCCACGCGGATGTCACCGCCGACCTCCTCGGGCGCTTCGGTGCGCGTGTTGGTGCTAATGAAGGTGGGCGGCGTTGTCGGATGCAGGCGATAGTCGCCGGCGAAGCGCGTGGCCTGGCTGGCGCAGGAGCCGGTGGAGCCGGCGTTGATCTGGCCATAGTCCAGCACGCCGATCACGTCGGAAATGGTGTCGCCGGCGCGGATCACTGCCGGTGGCGGGCCGCCCAGATAGGGCACCGGGTCCGGATTGTCGCCACAGCGGCTTGACGCCAGCCCGTCGTCCAAAATCAGCAGGCTGCGCGCGTTGCGGTCGATGATCGTGTCAATTTCGGCCGAATCAGGGAGGGCCAGGTTGGTAGGCTGATAGAGGCGATCGCCGGCCGATAGCGTTAGCTGACCATAGCGGCCGATGAAGAAATTCTGTGAAATTGTCAGGGGGCCGTCGACCCGGACGCGCATGCCCTCGAAGCGCTCCAGTTCGCCGTCGACCGTCTCGGGCAGCGTCAACACGCCGGCAGTCGGTAGCGGTTCTTCACCGGGGCTGGCGCAGGAGATCACCGTGGGGGCGACCAACTGGGTGAGCGTCGCGTCGCCGGTGGTGCGGTCGTCAAATTCGGCCACGGTCCCGGCGATACGCACTGTTTCGCCGAGGGAGACATCGACAGCCAATTCATCGCCCGCATCAAAGACAAAGATTCCTTCCGATGTCGCATCGTCGCCATCCTGGTCAGCGTCTTCCTCTTGAACGAAGAAGCCGCGCAGGCCGCGATTGCCCGAGACCGACTGGAAGTCACCCACGACCACGCCCTCAATCACATGCTCGTTGCCGGTCTCGGGGCTGGCGGTCCCGCTGTCCTGGATGGCGCTAATCAGGGTTGCGGGATCGCCGCAGGCGCCCATCTCAAGCGGCAGGTATTCGCGCACGTAGACATCGTCCAGCCGCCAGCGGGCTGCGGTCCCGCTCTCCGTGCCCGAGGAGCGATAGTGGAAGGCGATATGGACGCTTTCGCCCTCGATTGCAGAAAGATCGACGATTCCCGACTCCGTGTAGGTGTCGGAATCTTCAGCCGAGAGCGTGACCTCTGTCAGTTCGGTCCACGTGGCTGCCGCCGGATCCTCGCTGTCGGCGAGGGGATCGAAGTCTTGCGAATAGAGCACACGCAGCTGTGGATAGGCGAGGCCTGCATCCGTGTAGCGCGTCTGGGTGCGGAAGCTCAAGGCATCATTCTCCTGTGCATCCAGATTCAGCGCCGGCGTGATGAGCCATTCGTCGGCCGGCGCGTCATTGCCGAAGCCATTGGCCGAAATATTGCTGAACTCCGCAAAACAGGTCCAGGTATTCTCCGTGTCTTCGTCGACGCTGATGATCGACCAATCGGTCAGCCGGCAGTCATCGAATCCTTCTTGTAGGGGCAGGGGCTGACCTGCGACCGTTGCCGAGTCCGGCACGCCGCCGGCCAGGGCGACGCCGGCGCAGAGCAGCAGGCCGAGGCCCAGCACGGGCAACGAGTGGAAGATGCGGCGCAAGGTGAACATGAGATCGTTTGCTCCTTGGTGCAGGGTGAATGGACGACGTAGACGTTTGATGGATTGGATCGCTTCGTCGTGACTGGTGTGCTAATCGTACCTGATATGGGTCGGGGGCGCCCGGTGGAGGGACGGGGTAGGCAGGCTGTTGGTTGTCGCGCCGATGTGTAAACGTTGGATGAACAGCGCGTGAAGAATGAAGGTGACCGTCTTGTTGATTCTAACACCGGGCCTGCGATCATTCAATGTGTCGCGACTTGGCGTAGACACATTGTGTGGAATCTGTGGACAAAACGTCTCCTCTCCGCTACTACGGTAGTGGCAGTACGCGATTTCATAGTCGAAAGGAGCATGAGATGAGGCGCTGGACATTCATTTTTGTGGTCTTGAGCTTGCTGCTCAGCGGCTGCCAGCCAATTGTGGCGCCGGCGGATCTTGCCGGGCTTGAGGTGTCGCAACGATCTGGCACTGTGATGGGCGACGTAGACTTTGCCGTTCCCGATTGGGGGCTTGCCGAGGGCTGGGCCCATTTCGAGGTAGAACAGATTGATGACGAGCAGGAGACGGCGCAGGGCATGGTTCGCTGGGTCGAGTACAACGATGCCGGCGAGCTGCGCTATGTCGTTGCCGAGCCAGGGTGCATTGCATTTGGGCCGGATGGGCATACGGCCATGATAGCGGTTCAAATTGATCATCGCTACGGCTGGGGAGAAGGCGAAAGCGGCCAGTGGATGCAGTTCTGGGTCAATGATGCCGGCGTCGACGGCCAACTCGTGATCGCGTCGCCGCTCTTCCCACCTGCCAACGAGAATCCTGGCTGTGAATTGAAAACGCCTGAGTTCCAGATCACGGCCGTTGGCGGCGATTTGACCGTTGGAGCGTCGGGAGGCAGCCCGCAGACGGATTCTGATATGACAGAGCAGGCGATCATGGCGCGCTACATCGGAGAGCTTTGGAATCAAGGCAATCTGGCTGTAGCGGATGGGCTTATTGCTGACACCTTTGTCAGCCACAACCGCCCTGCAGGTGAAGGGCTGGACTTCGCAAAAGAGATGGTGGCCGGCTTCCGGGCCGAGAATCCCGACGCCTACTTCACCATCGATGACGTCTTGCCAACCGACGAAGGGGCCATCCTTGTGATAACGATGATGATACGGCCGGAGGGTGCGGCGTCTGATGCCGAAGGTCAGCCGGCCGGCGAACCCATGATGGTGCGATTGGCCTTGCACGACAATCAGATCACCGATCGCTGGCTATATGTCGCGGACGAGTAACGGGAGTGGGTACCCTTGAGCTTGAGTTATTTCTGGGCAGCCGGGAGCGTTGGTGGCGCCGGTGGTCGCGGAGCATGCGGATTCTTACAGAGATCCAAGCGGTAGTCTGCCAACGCTCTACAGTACTGCTGTCCGAAACCAGTCGTTTCGAGACAATTCCGATACACTTGGTTCGCGTGCTCAAAGCAGCAATCAGGTTCTACGCACAGATGATGACTCGGTCTGTTTTGGGTGAGCCTATCGTAGGCCCTACGCGTACTGCCCAAAGCCCGGAGTGCCGCCTTGAGCGCGAACTTCCGAGTGTGTTTGAGTTGCGCCAACAGCTCTTGGCGCTCTTCGCCTTTGGCGCCAGAGATCTCCTTTTCCAGCCCAATTATCTTGGCCTGTACTGCCTGAAAAGCTTGGACGGCCTTGATAAACCGATCTTTTTCGGGGTCGGATGGCTCAGGAACAGGATCTGACTGTCTGACTCGCAATGTCCCGAATAGTTCTCCATGGGCGGTTGCGCGCCACGGGGGATGAAAAAATGGTAGACTGTAGGAAGCGGCTACCAACCAGAAATCGATAACTCCGTGGTCTACGAAAGTCGCAGAATAGCTTGCCAAGTTGATGAGCTACGGTCTGTTGGAACGCAGCTTCATCCCCGAAGAGACACAACGAGACTTGCGAGACCTGACGCGGTATCGCACGCGCCTGAAACAGGAGAAGAGCAGTGCGGCCAACCGGCTCCACAAGATCCTGGAAGACGCCAACATCAAGTTGACATCGGTTGCGAGCAGCATTCAGGGCGTTTCGGCCAGACTGATGCTGGAAGCATTGATTGCCGACGAACGGAGTCCAGAAGAGATGGCCCAACTGGCCCAGAAGCGGATGCGCAGCAAGATCCCCCAACTGGTGGACGCCTTGACTGGGCAGGTTCGTGAGCACCATCGCTTCATGTTGCAGGAACTGCCCTATCAGTTAGACAGTCTGAACCAGCGAATCGAAGCACTCGATCAGCGTATCGCCAAACTGACAGAAGCTCATGCCGACCTGATGGAACGACTCGATGCCATCACTGGCGTTGGCCCCCGCACGGTCGAGGTCATGCTGGCGGAAATCGGTCCTTCGGTGGAATCCTGGTCATCGGCCAAGAAACTGGCTTCCTGGGCTTGTCTCTGTCCGGGCAATCACGAATCGGCGGGCAAACGCAAGAGCGGCAAACGGCGCAAAGGACAGAAGTGGTTGGTCTCGGCCTTGGTCGAAGCCGCTTGGGCCACATCTCGTACCAAGGAGACCTATCTCGCCGCTCAGTTCCATCGTCTGCGAGCACGGCGAGGACCAAAACGGGCCGCTTTGGCCGTTGCTCATTCCATCTTGACGATTGTCTATCACCTCCTTGACGATCCGACTCGAATGTTTGACGACTTGGGAGGAGATTTCCTCCTCAAACGCAACAAGGAGCAAGAACAGCGTCGGGCGCTCAAAACGTTGCAGACACTCGGTTTTGACGTCGCTCTGACTCCCGTCGCCGCCTAGCTCAAATACGTTGGCGACCAAACGCTATCGGCATGCCTGCCTGGCCTTGACTGCTGTTCGTTCAGGCCGGGCTGTTTCAATGCTACCTTTATTCATTTCACAAGCATCGTCCCTGGTCTATTTTTCAGGGCAGAAAAAAACAGTTCATAGGTACGGCTCTGCTCCGAAAAAGTCGGCATTGGTGAGGGAATGGTCGATGGGCAATTGTCGATGGTCGATTTGGCTACCCGACAGTTTCGTGAAAAGGCCGGTTCTCACTGGAATTCCGGCAGATAGCCGGCCAGAATCTGGTGTCAATGACAGATTTGGGGGCAGATTCTGCCTCATCCAGCGACGGTTTGGCCGAATTGACTACCGATTCTAGGGTTGTAGAGCCAGATTTTTCTCTTTAAAACGTACCAATATCAAAACTGTCGGGTAGCCAGATTTCGGATTGGGGATTGGTATTCGGGATTGGGTGGAGGCGAGAGGGGATGTTGCGGTGCCACGTCCGTTCGAGGGTGGAGGTGGGAGAGTGAGGGGGCAGTGGGGCTGCTGGATCGCTCTGTTTGGGCGCGGATGGGCTTGGGCCAGCATGATGTCGTTGATCGTGAGAATCTGAAGTGACGGGCAGAGCGCGGCGTAAGTAGCTCGACAGATCGAGGCGTCACGCCGGCAGCCGCCTCCCGTCTCCGACCTTGGGGAGCGCGCCAGGCCAGCCAGACCGGCAACGCGAGGGCAGCCTGCCCCGGAATTCTGATCTTGACCCACATCTGATTTCGGTTGTATGTCGGTGATCCGAAAGCAGTCGCCGTGACGGTCGCCCAGCCATCAATGCCGTGGGCCAGCCGCGCTGCGCCTCATCAAATGAGGCTTTTCTGTCGACAATCAAGCCCTACTTCATGGGGCGCCGTTTGCTAGCCAGGGCATTCATGCCCGGCGCGCTCGCTCTCGAACGCCCCAGTTGGCCCGTTGCGTTGTCTCTGTCGGCTTATGGGAAAGCAAAGCCAAGGATTGGGGCTGGGGTCCGAATACCGGCCTTGCCATCCGTATGGTTCCATTTATCCATCGTGTACGAGCGGGGAACAGCATCAATTAGCGGCAATAACGAAACGAGCGCCGCTCTTCTTCACAAGAGGAGCGGCGCTCGTTTGTGGGTGATCGAACAACCGTGTCGTTAGCACTCAGACGAAGGTTGTGCGTTGTCGGGGGAAGTGGCACGCCCGGAGGGACTCGAACCCCCAACCACCTGATTCGAAGTCAGGTACTCTATCCATTGAGCTACGGGCGTAAGATCAATCTGTCAAGAATCAGTGTACTATAGCCCGACTCCAAGCAACAAACCGGGCGGCCTTTTCGTGCTATCGCCGCTACAGGCAACGCAGATCCGGCGCGTCAATGCTTGTGCCCTTTGGATAAACGGGCAAACCGTCATTCGTCTGAGTGTAGAAGACGTTGGAGAACAGCGGGTGAACGCAGAGTTCGTCATCCGCACTGAAGATCAGGCGGTCGGGCACGGTGTACTCGAACTCGCCGACGATGTAGCGCTCAGTCTTCTCCCGCACCGCAACCAACCGCACCGATTTCTATCAACAGCGTGCGGAACTCGAAGAAATCGTCCGTCCCCATTGCGGCCTTTCCGTGACGCCGGAAGACTCGCTGCAGGTCTCCTTGGGAGAAGACGTGACGCAGTTCCGGGAGACAACGGTTGCACACATCATGGGCGTTGGGATAAACGTTTTGGAACGCACTGAAAATCTCCTGGATCGAGCAGTGCAGCCTGGGCGTCGATACCCTGCTTGACTTCCTCCTCATTGATCAGATAGCGCTGGCTGCCAATTCCTCTGGCGTGAGAAGATTGCATTGAAGAGGATCAGCAGGTGACGCGGCAGCAGCTGCGTGTGGCGGAAAATATAGGAAATGCTCTGCTCCGTCCATGCCGCCCGGCGTCTATTGTCGGCGGCAGCACGGCTGCAAAGAGCGCGGTGGCCTGAGCCCGCTCCATCCAGCATCTGCAGCCTTGCATCCTGTGATAGGTTTCGGGCTCATAGTGCTGCAGGAAGATGGCCAGCCGCTGGGCGCTCATGAGGATGAGTTCTGCGGCCGTCCAATGCAAAATGAGATTGCGGCGGAAGTCCTTGTTGGGATTGGATGAAAGGCCCAGAAAGCGGTGGTAGAGCTCTGATGGCAGGCAGAAACGAATGTCGATAACGGCATTGGCGTCGTTAAATTGGCCGATGCATTTCAACAATCCCTGGAGCGCATGGGAAACGGAGGCAATGTCCAGTCGGAAATCATCCAGGGAGTCCATGAGCACCACAACTTGTTGGCCTTGCGCCCGTAGCCAATCCTCCACAAGACCGCGCGTGGTTGAGAGGCGGACCGGGTTGTTCAATGCAGTGCCAGGACGCTCGATCATGGCGATGATTTGGTGAATGTCTAGCTCCCCTGCTCTTGCTTGGAAGAATCGGAGCATATCGCGCAGTGCCTCGTCGAACGATTGGCTGTCGGCAATGTGCAGCTCGGTCAGATATGCTTCAACTGCCTCCCCAACCTCGGCAGTCGTGATCTTTTCGCGTAGACCAACCAGCACGCCCACCCACAGAAATTGCCCCCAGAGCTCGGCGACCGTTTCGGCAAAGGCGATGCCCTCGGTGCAGCTTTGCACTGCTTCGACGACTTTTTGGAGCGCTGAGGACGTTCCGAGCTCGACAATGTGGTCATATTTGCCATAAAAGTAGACGCTGTTGAGGTAGGCCGTCTTGCCCGAGCCTTTGCGGCCCATGATGATCGATGGGCGATCCTGTAGATAGCGGAAGAGTAGATTGTGCCGATCAAAGAGTCGCTCGCGCATCTCGACGCCTTTGATTTCGCCTGAATCAATCGGCCCAAAGGGCTCGCTACGGGTGATGTAGTCTGAGATGACGGGTTCATTGTTGGACAACAGCGGATCAACAACCTCACCGAAGTGATCGACTTCTAGCTTGACGCGCTGAAGGAGTCGATTGTCAGGGTTGTAAGTGTGGGCGCTTTCTACTAGCTTCGTCACCCGCTCGGTTCGCTCAGCCCAACGAATCAGGCTGATTACCCGCTCTCGAAACTGATTGCCGCTGGTGATGCGGTATAGATCCCGCCCAAGATAGAGCTGCAGCATGATTCTCAACTCTGCCTCGTCAAAGGCGTCGAGCAGGGCGTCATAGACGCGTCGAAAGAGGCTGTCTTCAAGTTTCACAGTGCTGTCCTTCTGGCTTGATGGGACGGTTGGCAGTAGCCTGCCGTAGGTGTGAAATCTGGGGGGGCTGGCCGGTCAAGGCGGGGTTGTGAAATGCGATCCTCAGCGACGCCTGCCATGATGAAGAAATTTCAATCGCTTGCTTGCTGTAGATAGTCTACATAACCAATTGTCTGCCAGTCTACATAAAAAACTCAATTGTGTCAACATAAAGTTTAATGGGTGAGTGAGTCGAGGGGACCAATGCCGCAGGAGATGAGAGCGCGCCGGAACAATCTGGGCGCTCGAGGCCCGTCGCGCCGGGCACCCATGCCCTGGCCGGGCGTGCCAATCCCGAGTGCAGTTGGCGCCGGGCGCCATTAGTCGCTGCTGGCGACTGCCCGTCGAAAGCGCACGCCGTGCGCCCGTAGCGCGTTCTCCGCGTTGACGTCATGCTCCTTGGCCAACGCGACGAGTTGCCACAGCAGCTCGCCGATCGTGCGTTCGTCCGGGTCGTCGCCCACTAGTGCGACTAGTTGCGCGTTGGTCTGGGCCAGCTCCGCCCGATCCAGCAGCTCGAGCTTGGCCGCTTTGGATTGGAGCACGCGTGCCTTCTCCAGCGCGGGGAGCCGCTCGGGCACGTCGTCGAGGGGATGGCGCGCCGGCAGCCCCTTGTCGGCCTTTTCCTGCGCTTTGATCGCGTCCCAATTGGCCCAGATCTGGTCGATGCCGTCGACATCGGCAGTGCCAAAGACGTGGGGATGGCGGCGGATGAGCTTGGTGACGATGTGATGGATCACGTCGCCCATCTTGAAGCGCCGCTCCTCCGTGGCAATCTGGGTCAGCATGGTAACGAGGAGGAGCACGTCGCCCAGCTCTTCGGCGATGTGCGCGCTATTGTCGCTGCCGTCAGACGTGGCGTCCTGCTCGGCGTCGATGGCTTCGATGGCTTCAATCGTCTCGCCCAGCAAGTCTTCGCGCAGCGAGGCAAGCGTTTGCTCCCGGTCCCACGGACAGCCGTCGGGCGCACGCAAATGGGCGACGATCTCCTGAAGATCGGTGAAGCTGGCCTTCTTCAGCGGCGGCAGGTAGAGCATGGCGGGCGCGGTGGTTGGAGAGAGCTGGTCCAACTCCATGAGCGGCAGTTCGGTCTGGCCCGCTGCCGGGGTGGCTGACGTGTGAAAGAGTGTCACCGGGTGATTGTCGGGATAGGCGTTCGCCAGCGTGGCCTTCAGCCGCGGGGCAAGCGCATAATCCTCGAATTGGGTGATGAGCAGCGGCAGGCCCACATCGGCCAACGGGTGGTGTTGCGCCGCAATGCGCGTCGCCGTCACCAGCTGGCTGCCGGCTGCGGGGTCGATGCCGACTGCCGCCAGCGCGTCAGCATAAGAAAGCGTGGGATGTCCAATCGTCATGGTCGGTTTACTCGTCTCGTGAGAACTGCTTAGTCGATCACCTGATAAGACGCTGACTGGTCGGATCGGCCTGATTCCAGTGGATATGAGCAAGAATGATCCGAGAATATCCGTCCGGTCAGCCTACTCCGCGTTCGATTCATCCGCGGCTTTGAATAAATGCCTCAACCAGACCCACCATCACCAGCGTAACCGCGACAAAGGCAAAGTCGAGCTGCTGAAACAGGGCCAGCCCCGCCAGCACCAGCAGGGCGGCTGCAAAGAGCACGCCCTGGCGCAGGGCCACGCCCCAAGCCGGCCCCTGGTCGGCGGCGCCGCCGGCCAGTGCCGGCCACTGCCGCTGCAAAATCGCTGCGACCAGAGTGCCAAAGCCGGCCCCCGCCAGCCCCAGGCCGATGAAGAAGAGCACGACGGCCGGAACGTCCAGCGCGCCATTGCTGTCAGTTGGCGGAACGCTGAGGAGCAGATAGCCAAGCAACGCCAGCCCACTCACCAGCATCCCCCCCGTGATCAACCAGAAGAGTCCGCGTCTCATCGCGCCAGTGTAGCACTTGGGCAAGTAGGGCGCCAAGTCAATCGGTGGGGAGTGCGGAATGCGGAGTGGTAAGACATGCTTTGTGGTTGTTATGATGAATGATGGGGCGGACGCGGTATCTATAAGCACCGGATTGCTGTTGCGGCCATCGGAAAACTGACAGCCGAAAGTTGTCTGTGCTATAATTTTATGGATGAGTTAGCCGATGCCAATTTGGCATTTTCCATGTTATTTACTGCGCTGGATAAAGCGCATGCAACTTCAGGGGAATGGATCATGGCGCGCAAAAAATATACCCGTAGCCAGAAGATTTTTTATACACTGAGCATTCTAATCGTGATCAGCATGGTCTTGGGCCTCTTTGCTGTGGCGCTGACGCCCTATTAAACTCGGGCGTCAAGCCGAGGCGAGCTGCTGAAGACTCGCTCGTTTGCGCATGAGGCATGAGCAGGTCATCGATTTGCCCGTTGGTTGCCCATGCGCGAAAACGCCCGCTCCACAACTGAGTTCATTTCCAGAACCTCTTTGGACGACCCATGTTGAAACGCCTTGCGCTCTTCCCGTTGACGACGCAGATCTCCGTTGATGAGGCCGAGCTCCTTACCGTCGCGTCTTGCGATCTTGCCGATCTTGCCGAGCGCCATGGTACGCCTCTCTATCTTTACGACCGCGCAACGTTGGATGCGAGCGTAGACGCCTACGAGGGCGCGCTTGCACAATCATATCCTGCAGCGTCCGGCATCACCTATGCGGGCAAAGCGGGGCTCAATCTGGCGCTGGCGCAGTGGGCGGCCGACCGCGGTCTCTGGCTCGACTGCACCGGGCTGGGGGAGATGGCGGTCGCGGCTGCGGCCGGCGTCGACCGGAGCCAGATCCTGGTTCATGGCGTCAACAAGTCACCGGCCGACCTGGAAGCGGCAGTTGCCCAGGCCGGCGTCATCGTCGTCGATAATCTCACCGAGCTGGCGCGTCTGGCAACCTTGCGTGCAGGGACAGACGCACCCTTTCCCGAACTATGGCTACGCGTGCGGCCCGGTATGGCCGTGGACACCCACGAATTTCGTCAAACCGGTCAGATCGATTCCAAGTTCGGTATGAGCCTCGAAGAAGCTGTCGACGCTGTCCAGTTTGGACGCAGCCACGGCCTGGAAATCACCGGGATCCATTTTCATCAGGGCTCGCACTTCCATGATCCGGAGCCCATCGGCCCGGCCATGCGCGCCGTGCTGCAGATGCTGGCCACCGTGCGCGAGGCCACCGGCTGGACCGCCCGCCATTTGTCGCCGGGTGGCGGGTGGGGCGTGGCCTATCATGAGGATGACCTGCCGCAACCGGACGTGAGCGTCTATGTCGCCTATATTGCCCACGAGCTCATGCAGGGCTGCGCCGAGCAGGGCCTGCCCTTGCCGGTGCTCCACGTCGAGCCGGGACGCAGCCTGGTGGCACGGGCCGGCGTGGCGCTCTACCGCGTCGGCGCCGTGAAGGAGACGCCGGGTCGCCGCTGGTTGCTGCTCGACGGCGGCATGAGCGACAATATCCGGCCCGCGCTCTACGGCGCACGCTACTCCGCATTGCCCGTGGCGCACCCTACGCGGCCCAGCATCGGGCCGGCCTGGCTAGCCGGACCCTACTGCGAGAGTGGCGACCTCTTGATCGAGGCGCTGCCCATGGCTGCGCTTGAGCCGGGCGACTTGCTTGCCGTGCCCGCCAGTGGCGCCTACCACCTGGCCATGAGCAGCAACTACAACGGCTCCCTCCGCCCCGCCGTCCTCTGGCTGGACGCCGGCGAGGCACACCTGATTCAGCGGCGCGAACGGGTGGAAGAGTTGCTGCAGCGCGATCTTCCTCTCCCGCCCGCAGCACAGATCCATTGACAATTATCAATTGCCCATTGTCAATGGATAATTGTCAATTGCGTCATTATCCACCACACAAAAAGGCCGAATCTCGTACGAGATTCGGCCTTTTTGTGTGGTGCAGGTCAGGGTTGGGGCGAGTTTTGGGTCGCCTTTTGCAGTTCGCGTACGACGTCGTCGACGCGCCGTTTGTAGCGCAGCATTTCACGACGACATTCCACCTCCGCACTGCTCTCAGTCTTGAAGGTGCGCAGCGACTCTTCCAGCTCTGCGTCGACGCGCAATTTGTTCACGTTCACCGGGCGGCCGCGTAGATACTCGCGCATCTGGCGGGCAATGATTGTATCGTAGTCAGTTAGATCATTGTGCAGATCAACCAGGCGGTCCGACGCGATGGCAGGCATCGGCATCGATCGGACGGTTTCCCAAGCTCGGTTCAACTTGCGTCGGTTCACGGTTCTCAGTCCAGTATTGGCTCGGTGGCAACGTTGGGATCGGGGAGGGCGGTTGAATTCGTCAGCCACATTGCCGGATTATCGATTCAGAATGCTCTTGGCAGCGCGCCGGGATTATAACAGCACCCTTCTAGAATGCTCAAAATCTATATGGTCTTGAACACGTCGGTGCAAGGTTCCGGGCTTTAGAAGAAATGGCCGCGACTCAGGGTAAATTGGGCAGAGAAGCGCTGAAGAGCGCCACGACTCCGTTTCGACCCGCTACATCAGGACGATTCCGCGGCCCATCCGTCAAGGGTGGAACACGCTTACCAATAGCATGGATTTTTAAGTTGACAACGGGGAACGGATGTGCTAAATTGTGGAGACCGAACATTTGTTCCGATTGGGCCGAATGGACGGAGTGAATCTCGGCGGATTGCCCAAACAAACCCTTCAAGAAGCGAAGGGCCGAACGAAGAACAGATTCGATTTCCGCTGTGGCATTTGCGCCTTCAAGTTGAAACTTTAGCGGAAGGAACTCCCATGGCCAGGCGGAACAGCAGCAAGAGCAAGCGGCAATCGGTGAACAACGAAAGTGAGCCAATCGTGATGGATCAGGGAAAGCAGAAAGCGTTGGAAACAACGCTCAATAACCTCAACAAGCGCTTCGGAGATGGCGTGATCATGAAGCTGGGGGAAGCGACCAAACTCAACGTCGAGTCAATCCCCACCGGCAGCCTCAGTCTGGACATTGCTTTGGGCATCGGCGGCATTCCCAAAGGACGCGTGATCGAGATCTATGGCCCGGAAAGCTCGGGCAAGACGACCGTCTGTCTCCACACCATCGCCGAATCGCAGCGGCAGGGCGGTATCTGCGGCTTTGTGGATGTCGAGCACGCGCTGGATCCTGCCTATGCAGCCAAGATCGGCGTGGACATCGAGAACCTCTACATTTCTCAGCCGGACACGGGCGAGCAGGCGTTGGAGATTACCGAAGCGCTGGTGCGTTCCGGCGCCATGGATGTGGTGGTGGTCGACTCGGTGGCAGCGCTGGTGCCCCGCGCCGAGATCGAGGGCGAGATGGGCGACTCCCACGTTGGCCTGCAGGCTCGTCTGATGAGCCAGGCATTGCGCAAGCTGACGGGGGCGGTCAAGACGAGCGGCACCTCGTTGATCTTCACGAACCAGCTACGGCAGAAGATCGGCATCATGTTCGGCAATCCGGAGACGACGTCGGGCGGCATGGCGCTGAAGTTCTACGCCAGCGTGCGTTTGGACATCCGCCGCATCCAGGCCATCAAGCAGGGCAGCGACGTCGTCGGCAATCGCACGCGGGTCACGGTGAAGAAGAACAAGGTGGCGCCACCCTTCAAGGTCGCCGAGTTCGACATCATGTACAACGAGGGCATCAGCACCACCGGCGATCTGATCGACCTCGGTGTTGAGGAGGAGATTGTCGACAAGCGGGGCAGCTTCTACAACTACGGTGATTTGCGCTTGGGGCAGGGGCGCGAAAACGCCAAGGCGTTTCTTGCCGAGAACGACGACATTGCCGGCGAAATTGACGCCCGCCTACGTGAGAACTTTGGCTTGGTCGTTAACTTTGAGCCAAAGGCAGCGGCCAAAGTCGAAGAAGATGAAGAACAAAAAGAAGACGCAGCTACGGACGAGAAGGAGACAGCGACCGTTTCCGCAGCAGCGTAACGGCTTCACCGGGACTGCGCGACACTCATAGCCCCACTTCATGGGGCGCATTGCTAGGCCGGGGACTTCATCCCCGGCTGGTCCCGCGGTTCCACCGCCGAGGGCAGATTCCCGCCTCGAACCCCGCCAACGCGACCGGGCATTCTTGATTTGACGAACGCAACCGAGCCACACGGCAGGTTGATCCAACATTGCGCGCGCCCCATGCGTGCATCAGTAGCGAATGCTGCGCAGTATATTGGTGGATATTGGTGGATTCCACGTGCTTCCTCACGCCACAAACGTGGTCTTCAGGGCCGATTGTGCTATGATCGGCCTCATGAGCAACGAACCGTTTCGCTTCACCATCCACCAAACGGACGGCGCTGCACGACGCAGCACATTTGAGACGCCACACGGTCCCATCCAGATGCCGGCCTTTGCGCCCGTGGGCACCTTGGCCAACGTCAAGACCCTGGAACCGCGTGACCTGCATGAACTGGGCGCCGAACTGATCCTGGCCAACACCTATCACCTTTACCTGCGCCCCGGCCATGAACTGGTCGAGCGCTTTGGCGGTCTGCACGGCTTCATGGCCTGGGACGGCCCCATCCTGACCGACTCGGGCGGTTATCAGGTCTTCAGCCTGGCCGATCAGCGCAAGGTAGACGATGACGGGGTGACCTTTCGCAGCCACATCGACGGCAGCACCCATCGCTTTACGCCCGAGTCGGTGATGGAGATTGAGCAGGCCCTGGGTCCCGACATTGCCATGGTGCTGGACGAATGCCCCGAGCCTCTGGACCGGGCCTATAACGAGCAGGCCTTGGCGCGCACGCACCGCTGGGCCGCACGCTGTCGCGAGGCGCATACGCGGACCGATCAGGCGCTCTTTGGCATCGTCCAAGGCGGCATTTTCCCCGATCTGCGCGAACAGAGCGCAGAATTCTTGCGCCGGCTGGACTTCACGGGCTACGCGGTTGGCGGACTCGCTGTCGGTGAAACTAAGGAGCAGATGTACGCCACGCTCGACGTGACCTGTCCGTTGTTGCCTGCAGATAAGCCCCGCTACCTCATGGGCGTAGGCGCGCCGGAAGATTTGGTCGAGGCGGTTTATCGCGGCATCGACATGTTCGACTGTGTACTGCCGACGCGCATCGCCCGCAATGGTTCGCTCTTCACGGCGCAGGGGCGGATCAACCTGCGCAATGCCCGCTTCGCCGAGGATCCGCGCCCGGTTGAAGAGGGTTGTGACTGCTACACGTGTCGCACCTTCACACGAGCCTATCTGCGCCATCTCTATAAGGCCAACGAGATTACAGCCCTGCGTCTGGGCACCATCCACAACGTGCGCTTCATGCTGCGCCTCATGGAGCAAATGCGCAGTGCGATTGAGGCTGGACGCTTTGATGCCTTTCGCAATGACTTCCTCGCTACCTTCACTATTACTGATCAGACCAAACGTCATGAGCAGCGCGCCAAGCGCCAGGCCGCCATGCGCTCTGGCTAAAAAACATGGCCGACCGAACAGAGAAGGATCTCCCCGTCTCGAACCGACCAACTATCTGACATCCAGCTTCTGACCCTGTCGCCTATGCTATGCCACGTTGGCGTGGCGGACGGCAAAACCACCTACCTACGCACGAGTCGACGCCGTCATTGACTCTGCGTGGACAGTTACGCGAGGTATGCTGTGCAAGAGATTATTCAGGCCCTGATTCTGGGCATCGTACAGGGCGCAACCGAATTTATTCCCGTGAGCAGCAGTGGCCACCTCGTTATCGTGCCATGGCTTTTTGGTTGGGAGCCTTCACCGCTGCTCTTTGACACCATCCTCCACTGGGGTACCTTGACTGCTATCATCATTGTCTTCTGGCGGGATTTTTTGGACATCTTCAAGGCGACGATGAGCAGCATTTTCAACCGTTCTCTAGCCGATCCGAACGCGCGCCTGGGCTGGTTTATTGTCATCGGCACGATTCCGGCCGCGTTTTTTGGGCTCTTTTTCAAAGACTTTTTTGAGGGTCTGGTGCTGAACGAAGAGGCCGGTCCCCTGGCTGCCGGCATCTTCCTGTTGGTGACCGCCGCACTGTTGATCGGTAGCGAACTGATCACGCGCAACGCCAACGTAGACCGTTCCCTCACCGGCATGAACGTGCGTGACGCGATCTTCATCGGCTTCGCGCAAGCCTTTGCTCTCTTTCCAGGGGTGAGTCGCAGCGGCAGTACGATCGCTGCCGGCCTGGTTCGTCGCTTTCGCCGCGATGAAGCGGCGCGCTTCAGCTTCTTTCTGGGCGCGCCGACCTTTTTGGGGGCCGGCTTGCTCCAGCTTGGCGACGCGCTGGCCACTGACCGCGCCGAGGTCGCGGCCATGGCGCCCGAATTGATCGTTGGCTTTCTCGCCGCCGCCGTCGTCGGTGTGATTGCCATTCGCTTCCTGCTCCGCTACTTGCGCACCCACAGCCTCTATCCTTTTGCCATCTACTGCATTATTATGGGCCTGACCGTCATCGCACTCAATCTTGCCGGCTTCTGAGTCAGTTCTCAAGCGGCCTCACTGAAGACCTTTGATTCCAATGATCCTGCATCGCTCTCTCCATCGCGCTCAACTCGTTGCCCTGATTTTCTTCGTGGCGACATTTCTGACCGCGTGCGATCAGACTGCCGTGGGCAATGCACCGTCGACGACCGTGACCATTGCTGGATCCACCGCCATGCGCCCGCTCTTACGCGAACTGACTGCGGCCTTCACCGATCAGCATCCCAACGTGGTCTTTGACCTGCGCGGCGGGGGCAGCACGCTGGGGGAGGGGTGGGCGGCAGATGGACGCGTCGACATCGCCGCCAGCACGCTCCTCGTTGCAGATGGGGAAGACGACACAACGACTGCGGACACGTTGGTGCGTACGCCGGTGGGGCTGGACGGAATCGCCGTCATCGTTCATCTGACCACAGGCGTCGAGGCGCTGACGCTGCTGGAACTCCATGATCTCTACACGGGCAAGATCATCGACTGGGCCGCCTTGGGTGGGGCCGAAGCGAGCGTGAAGCTGGTCAGCCGCGAGGCAGGCAGCGGCACGCGGCGGCTCTTTGAGACACGCGTCATGGGCGACGAACCGGTCTCCCTCACCTCTGTGGTCATGCCGACGAGTGCGGCGGTCGTCAACTTCGTTGCTGAGAACCCCGGCGCGGTCGGCTACGTTTCGCGTGCGTTTGTGCGCGGCCTGCTCGATGTGGACGGACTCGATGTGGACGGACTCGATGTGGACGGACTCGATGCGGACGGACTCGATGCGGACAGACTCGATGCGGACAGACTCGATGCGGACAGACTCGATGCGGAGGGAGAGATGGCTGCGCCGCCTGTACGCGTTGTGGCCGTCGACGGCGCCCTGCCCAGCCTGGCCACGCTGGGCGACCAAGCGTATCCGTTGCCCCAACCGCTCTATCTGGTCACCCTGGGACCACCCACCGGCGTTTTGCGTCAATTTACCGACTTCGTGCTGAGCCCGGCCGGGCAAGAGATCGTCGGGCGCTACCACCTGCCTGTGCGATAGCTTACCCCTACCCACAAATCTACAGAGCCGGCTGGCCGAGCCGGCCGGGCATCACTGCCCTGGCTATCATGCTACGCCCCTGCAAGCGGGGCTCCTCTGTTGTCGGCACGGGGTGCCGCGCCTCGTAAACTCTACGCCTCCATCATGTAGTCGACCCTGCGTCAGCACCGGTAGCGCGGTTGATCGCAGCCGGCAAACTGCGGGAATTTCTTCTGCTTTGTCTGCTTTTGCGCGATAATATTTTTGCTCTTTTCAAGACTCAACCGATTCCACTTCCGATCAAGGAGGATCGATCGTGCAAGCACTACTCGACAAACTCAACATTCGCCCGGTCAATGCCGGTGCGTGCACGGGCCCCGACGGCTGGCTCGACGATGTCAGCGGCCCGGAGCTAATTTCCTACAACCCGACCAACAATGAACCGATCGCCAGCGTGACCCAGGCGTCGAGCGCAGACTACGACCGCGTCGTTGCAGCCGCGCAGACTGCCTTCCTCGACTGGCGCATGATGCCGGCGCCCAAGCGAGGTCTGGTCGTGCGCGATTTGGGCAACGCGTTGCGCGACAACCTGGAGCCTCTGGGCGAACTCGTTACGCTGGAGATGGGCAAGATTCGCGCCGAGGGCATCGGCGAAGTCCAGGAAATGATTGATGTCTGCGATTTTGCCGTCGGCCTCTCGCGCCAGCTCTATGGCCTGACCATGCATTCCGAACGTCCCGGCCATCGTATGTATGAACAGTGGCACCCTCTTGGCCCCATCGGCATTATCACGGCCTTTAATTTTCCGGTGGCGGTTTGGGCCTGGAACGCGGCAATTGCCGCTGTTTGCGGCGACACCATGATCTGGAAACCGTCGCCCAGCGGACCGCTGACGGCCGTAGCCGTCCAGCACATCGCCAATCAGGTGGCTGCGGATCACGGCCTGAACGGGATTTTTAACCTGGCGATCGGCACAAACGACGACGTGGCGACGCGCATGCTGCATGACGAACGCCTGCCCTTGATCAGCTTCACCGGCTCGGTGCGCGTCGGCAAGATTGTGGCGCAGGCCGTGGGCGGCCGGCTGGGCAAGACCATTCTCGAGCTGGGCGGCAACAACGGCATCATCGTTACCCCGCATGCCGATCTTGATTTGGCGACTCGTGGCCTCGTCTTTGGCGCAGTGGGCACCGCGGGCCAGCGCTGTACCTCTACCCGTCGCCTGATTGTCCACAAGGAGATTGCCGGCGAACTGACCGCCCGCCTGGTCGCGGCCTACGAATCGGTCTCCATTGGCGATCCCATGGATGCATCCACCCTGGTCGGACCGCTGGCCAGTGGCGCCGCGGTGCAAGCCATGCACGCGGCGCTTGAGCGGGCAGTGGCCGACGGCGGCGAGATTCTGACCGGTGGCAAGGCCCGGCCGGAGATCGGCCCCAACTTTGTCGAGCCGACAATCGTCAAGATGCCGCAGCAGTCGCCTCTGGTTTGCGAAGAGACCTTTGCGCCGATTCTCTACGTCATGGAGTATGAGACGCTGGATGAGGCCATCGCCATCCACAACGGCGTGCCCCAGGGGCTGTCCAGCGCAATCTTCTCCGCAAATCTGCTCGAGACGGAAGAATTCCTCTCCCACCGCGGCTCTGATTGTGGCATTGCCAACGTCAACATCGGTACCAGCGGCGCCGAGATCGGTGGCGCATTTGGCGGCGAGAAGGAGACCGGCGGCGGCCGGGAGTCAGGTTCCGACGCCTGGAAAGGCTATATGCGACGCCAGACCAACACGGTCAACTGGTCGCGCGAGCTGCCTCTGGCCCAAGGGATCGAATTCGGCTAGGTCAACGGCGCAAGTGAACGTGATCGCCAACCAACGATCAATCAATAGAACTGCTCGAAAGGATGCATCAATGGCTCAGCCGCTTTCCGATTACTTGACTGCCGCGCGCGAACGCCAACTCGACGAGTTAATCGCGTTGCTGCGTATTCCCAGCGTGAGCACTACAGCCGCCCACGCCGATGACGTCGCCACCGCTGCCCGGTGGCTCGGCGAACATATGCAGACCATCGGCCTGGAGAATGTGGAAATCATCGCCACGTCAGGTCATCCAATCGTCTACGCCGATTGGCTCCATGCCGGCCCGGAACGGCCGACTGTGCTCATTTACGGCCACTACGATGTTCAGCCCGTCGATCCACTGGATCTCTGGGAGACGCCGCCCTTCCAACCGACAGTGCGCGACGGCAAGCTCTTTGCCCGCGGCGCCTCGGACGACAAGGGCCAGACCTTCGTCCATCTCAAAGCGGTGGAAGCGCTCTTGGCCGCGACCGGCGCACTGCCGGTCAACGTCAAGTTCCTGCTGGAAGGCGAGGAAGAAATCGGGTCGCCCGCGCTTGTGGCGTTTGTGCCCGATCAGCAAGCCAAGCTGGCTGCCGACGTCGGCCTCATTTCCGACAGCCACATCCTTGCGCCGGATCAACCGAGTATCCTCTACGGGTTGCGCGGCATCTGGACAGGTGAGGTGACGGTCACCGGCCCTGCGACCGATCTGCACAGCGGCACCTACGGCGGCGTGATCCACAACCCGAATCAAGCCCTGGTCGAGATGCTGGCTGCGCTGCATGATGAGACCGGACGCATTACGGTGCCCGGCTTCTACGACGACGTACGTGAACTGGATGCGGCCGAGCGCACGGCTTTGGCTCAGGTACCCCATGGTGAAGAAGACGTCTTGCGGGAAACAGGGGCGCCGGCCCTCTGGGGCGAGGCCGACTACTCGGTGGTAGAACGCACAGGCGCGCGGCCTACGCTGGAGATCAACGGCATGTGGGGCGGCTTCATTGAGCCGGGCTTCAAGACGGTCATTCCCAGCCAGGCCCATGCCAAGATCAGTTGCCGCCTGGCGCCGAACCAGGATCCGAATCGCATTGGCGCGTTGGTGACGGACTATCTGCATACGCTGGCGCCGCCGGCCGTTGAGGTCACCGTGACGACCGGGCACGTGGGCCATGCGTTTCTCACACCGCTGGACGTGCCGGCGCTGCAGGCTGCGGCCGTCGCCTACGAGCGGGTCTTTGGCGCCGCGCCGGTCTACACGCTGGAGGGAGGGCAGCATTCCCGTCGTCGTCGTCTTCCAGCAGGCGCTCGACATCCCCGTGGTGCTCATGGGCTTTGGCCTGCCTGACGATAACCTGCATGCGCCAAACGAAAAACTGGACCTGGAGAACTTCTACCGGGGCATCGCGACAAGCATTGCATTCCTCACCGAATTAGCGCAGTGACGAACAATCGGAGAGCTTGCGAGCGCTTCGCGATGACTACTCTGGATACTGCTGCCCACCTGTCGCGTGATCAGCGATTACCCGGCAATTCCTCGTCGAGATCATCCTGACGCGTGCTATGCACCCCAGAGCTTTGAAGATCTGACAGCGAGGTGAAGTGATGGAGGAACTGGTTCAGGCAACTGTAGAAGAACATGATCGGTATCAACTAGAGTTCAAGTTTGACTACACGCTATTAGACGAACGGTCCACGAACTACAAAATTGTGACCTATCTCTTTTTTCCCAGGAGCTTCGGGGTCAATCAATATACGTATGCTGCGTCCGATTTCTATCATAGTCTTCAAAATTACGTCCGTCTGAAGACGCCAACCTTTTCGTTAGGCGATATTAGAGTTTCTCCAACGTCGCCACTGCTGCGTCTACGGCGACTCTTGGCGGAACCAGACTGGGTGCGCCAACCGGATAGCACCGAACGGCTGATTTCGAACTTCAAGTTTCTCCGTGCCATCCTCAAGGTCTCCCTCGACGAAGAGGCTGACAGCATCAGGGCGCTAATTGCCGAGCTTGATTCTTCGACACAGTCTGTGGAGTATCTTTGCAGCAAGATTGACTTCATGCTCACTGAAACTGGTACAATTCTCGATGCCTACCGCGATATCGGACCTCAACTAGGGCGGCGGAACGTGGATGCGCGGGTCTTGCGCTCCTTTCGTCTGACGGACGAGGCGCTTAGCCTTGTGGTCGAAGATGTACTGCTCGCAACACTTTACTTGCTGCAAAAAGGCAAGCCGCAAGGCACAGATTTTCCATGTGCTTCCCGGCTGGTGAGGGCGATTCGACGCGAGCGGTTTTATCGTAAATCACGGCATTACTTATCAGTTTTGGAACCCAACTCCGACGTAGGTGAGTTCCTCTTCCGCGTGTCAGTGCTGAAGAAATTCACCTCAAGCGTGCTCTATCTTTCGACCTCTGTCCAAAGAGAAGGGGAGACGGTTGAACAAATTCTCTATGCATTGGCGGCCGGCATCTCTATGATCTTTGCGACAATCGTCGCATTCTATGCGCAACGCCGCTATGGCAATTTTACCTTTCCACTCTTTGTTGCCTTGGTTATTGGCTATATGTTTAAGGATCGCATCAAGGACGCCATGCGCGCGCTATCCAATCGCGCCTTGCGCAGCGCACTTTATGATCGCCGCACTCGCATCCGCACGCTGGATGGTGCGCAGCAAGTCGGCTATTTGCGCGAGCGGATTCTCTTTGTTTCGGAAGATGCTGTGCCAGCTGCTGTAATGCGGGCGCGTAACCGTCAGAGTATTACGGAACTCGATAATGATGGTCAGGGTGAGGAGGTGCTGCGTTATGAAAAACGTGTCAAACTACGTCGCGCAGCGGTTCGCCAACTCTATATAGATGCGCCAGAAGTTGGAGCGATCAAGGATGTCATGCGGCTTGACGTTCGTGATTACCTGCGCAAAATGGATGATCCAACGCAGACACAGCTTTACCTCAAGGGAAATCGAGTACGCCGAGCTCGCCTGCCCCGCGTCTACTTCTTCAATATCGTTCAGGTCTACTATGGTGCGGATAGCAAGGAGCCCATTCACACGAGCCGAATTCGCGTCACGCTGACGCGTAAAGGAATTCGACGCGTAACGATATTCGATTAACGACTGCAACTGTCCGTCACGCTGGGCCTGTTCCTCCGTTGACCCCCGCTTCGATTCCTTCTTGGTTCCGGAACTGGCTCATGTAGAGGTCGTAGTAGAACCCGCCGTCTTCCAGGAGTGAGTCATGGGTGCCCTGCTCGACGATTTGACCGTCGACCAGGACCAGGACCGTGTCTGCGTTGCGGATCGTGCTGAGACGGTGAGCGATGACAAAGCTCGTGCGCGCGGCCATGAGCTCGTCCAGCGCCGCCTGGATCTGCCGTTCGGTCCGGGTGTCGACGCTGCTTGTCGCCTCATCAAGAATGAGCAAATTGGGACTGGCCAGCGCCGCGCGTGCGATGGAGATGAGCTGGCGCTGGCCCTGGCTCAGACCGCCGCCCCGTTCGCCCAAAATCGTCTCATACCCTTCAGGCAGCCGCTCGATGAACTCGTCGGCTTTGGCCAGCCGGGCCGCAGCGAGGACTTCTTCGTCAGTGGCCTCGGGCCAACCGAAACGGATGTTGTTCATGACGGTATCGGAAAAGAGGAAGCTGTCCTGCAGGACGATGCCGATTTGGCGGCGCAGGCTGTGTAGCGTCACGTCGCGCACGTCATACTGATCAATCAGCACCCGGCCGTCGGAGACATCGAAGAAACGCGGGAGAAGGTTGACCAGCGTCGTCTTGCCGGCCCCGGTCGGGCCGACAATGGCCACAGTTTGGCCCGGCTCAACGATGAGATTGATGCCCTTGAGCACCGGCTCGCCGGGATTGTATTCGGCCCAGGCGTTGTCGAACTGGACGTGCCCGATGATGGGCGGCATCTCGATGGCGTCGTCCTTGTCTTGAATTTCCGGCACTGTATCCAATAGATCGAAAATGCGCTCGCCGCCGGCGATGGCATTCTGAATGTTGGTCCACAAGATGCTGATCTGCTGGATGGGCTGGTTGAAGCGTTGCGCGTAGCCAATATACGTAATGATCAGACCCAGAGAGATGGCCGCGCCGCCCATGTTCATGCCTCGCAGCATCATGATGCCGCCCACGCCGGCGACGATGGCCAGGGCGACATAGCCCAACGCTTCCAGCACGGGCGCCAGCGCCGATGTGTAGGCCACCGCGCGGATGTTGGCATCGCGATTGGCGGCGTTACTCTGGCGGAAGTTTTCGATGTTGGCATCCTCACGGCTAAAGGCCTGCACCTCGCGCACGCCCGAAATGCCCTCTTCCAGCTCCGCATTGACGTTGCCGATCTCGGCTCGAGTGCGGCGGAATGCCTTGCGCGCCTGATTGCTGAACCAGACGGTCGTCAGCGCCATGAAGGGCAGGACGGCCAGACTAATGAGACCATAGACCCAGTTGAGCGACAGCATGGTGTAAGCGATCCACACGAGCAGCACAACGCCGCTCAATACCTGAATCAGCGCAAAACTCATGGCTTGCTCAATCGCGCTCATGTCGTTGGTGATGCGGCTCATGAGGTCGCCGCTTTCGTTGCGCGTATAGAAGCCCAGGGTGAGGCGATGCAGGTGGTCGAATACCTCGACACGCAGCTTGCGTAACACGTGCTGGCCCACCCAGCTCATGCCAAAGAACATGAGCCCGCCGGCCAACGCGCCCACCACGAAGAGCCCGATCAGGATCAAGACCACGCGCGTCAGCCCGGCCAGATAGTCGGCCATGCTTGCGTCGGCGGGCAGATCGGAAAACCAGCAATTGCTGGCGCTGGCCGACGTTTCCCCGCTCCCGATGCCCAATGCCGACAAGTCGATCCCCATGGGCGACGAATCTACTGTTGACTCCACTGCGCCGGGCGTGAGATAGCAGTCTACTGCCTGGCCGATCATCTCGGGCGTAATGACTTGCACCCAGGCGTTGCCAAGCAACAGGACCAGGATGCCCAACAAGATGGGCCAGTAGGGCTTGAAATAGACGCCAAAGCGGGCCAGCGTGCCAAATGTGCTGCGTGGTTTGCTGGTCTCCTGCTCGAGCATGCCTCGAGGTCCAAACATAGAACGCTCCTAAATGATCAGTCGGAAATGAGTAAGGGAAAGCCGGAAACGCGTGTGGCAGCGAATCCTTGCCTGTACGAGGACGGGCTGCTACTCCCGTAGCTCCACTTCCGTCTCTTCGACTGCTGACGCCACGGTTGCGGTCGCGTCATCCACCAGTTGACTCTGGTAGATTTCGGCGTAGATGGGGCTGGTTTCGACCAGCTCGTGATGCGCGCCCGTGGCGACGACTTCGCCCTTGTCGAGCACGAGGATCTGGTCGGCGTTGAGCACGGTGCTGATGCGCTGGGCGATGACAAAGCTGGTCCGCCCTTCCATCAACCGATCCAGCGCCGTCTGAATCTGGGCCTCCGTCGCTACATCCACGCTGCTGGTCGAGTCATCCAAGATGAGCACGTGGGGATCCATCAGCAGGGCGCGGGCGATGGCAATGCGCTGCTTCTGACCACCGCTCAGAGTGGCCCCGCGTTCGCCCACCGGCGTGGCGTAGCCTTCGGGGAAGCCGACGATGAATTCGTGGGCAGCAGCGGCTTGGGCAGCAGCGATGACCTCCGCTTCGGTGGCGTCCGGGCGGCCGAACGCGATGTTATCGTGAATCGTGCCTGTGAAGAGATTCGTCTCCTGGAGCACAATGCCGATCTGGCGCCGCAAGGACTCGATGGTCACGTCGCGTACGTCATGATCATCGATGCGCACTGCCCCTTCGCTCACGTCATAGAAGCGCGGAATGAGGTTGATGATGGTCGTCTTGCCGCTGCCTGTGGAGCCAAGCAAGGCGACGGTTTGTCCGGGCTCGGCAGCAAACTTGATGTGACTCAGCACCGGACTGGTGCTGTCGAAATAGCGGAAGGTGACGTCATCAAACTCGACGCGTCCCTCGACCGGCGGCAGTTCGATGGCGTCTGGCTTGTCCGTGACCGCGTTTTCGGCATCAAGAATCTCGAAGATGCGATTGGCGCTGGCCGCGGCCTGGCTCATCTGACTGATAATGAAGCCCAGCTGACCGATGGGGAAGAAAACATAGACGAGATAGAGGCTGAACTTCTGCCATTCGCCGATGGTCAGGGTGCCGGCCAGAATCTGGCGACCGCCAAAGTAGAGCACGGCGACCTGCCCCAGGTTGGCGATCAGGAAGATCACAGGAAAGAGAAAGCTGAAGACGCGGGCGACGGTGATCTGCTGGCGCATGAGCGCTTCCGATGCATCATCAAAACGGTCGTGCTCGGGCTGCTCGCGCACAAAGGCCTGAATGACGCGAATGCCGGCGACGTTTTCCTGGAGAATGGTATTCAAGGTCGAGAGCTTGACCTGCACATTGGTGAAGAGCGGTTGGCTCATCATGCCAAAGACCATAAAAAGGCCCAGTGCGATGGGCAGAATCGGCAAGATGACCAACGTCAACTGCCAGTTGGTCAGGAGCAGCATGATCAGCGCGCCGGTGAGCAGGAGGATCGCCGAGAGCGCCAGCAGCAGCCCCTGGCCCAGGAAGATTTGAAGTTTCTCCACGTCATCAGTGGCGCGAATCATCAGCTGTCCGGTGCGGTTGCGATCATGATAGCTAAAGGAGAGGCGCTGGATCTTGGCATAGAGTTCATTGCGCAGATCAAAGGCAACGTTCTGGCTCAGCGTCTGCCCCATGAAGGCTTGGGTGAAGGCAAACGTACCGCGCATGACGGCGAAGATCAGGATCAGCGCTACCGACCAGAGAATCGCATTCACCGGTGCAGCAGCCAGACGCTGCGCCTGTTCTGCACTGATGCCAAACTGATCAAGCAGGGCCTGCTGCTGGTCGACCGAGAGCACGGAGAGCTGCTGCATGGCCATACCGTTGACGATTGCATCCAGAATGTTCTGGATCATCTGGGGCACCATCAGCTGGGCCGTCAGACTGAGCAGCAGGGCGAGAATCGCGATGGTGGCGATCCCTCTGTAATTGCTCAAATAGCCAATTGCCCGGCCCAACTGGTTGAAATTGGCGCGCCCGCTTTTTTCCTGATTGGCCACGGCTATCTCCTTACTTTGCGTAGTTGCGAGGGATTGGGGCACATGATGACAGGACTATTCCTCACCGTGTGCACCACATGCTGCGTTCACCTTCAGAGACGCCAGCAGGCGAGTCAATAACTCCGTTAGCGTCGAGCGCTCGGCCGGTGAAAGTTCATCCGCCAGGCCGTTCAGGAACGCCATGTGCTCGGGCGTGGAACGTTCGATCAGCGTGCGTCCGGCGTCTGACAGACGGATGCGAAACTGGCGCCGGTCGTCCGGATCCAACTCGCGCTCGATCAGCCCTTGCGCTTCGAGGGCGCGCAGGTGCGCGCTGATCGTGTTTTTGCTCACGCGCTGATAGCGGCTGAGTTGAGTAGGGTTGACTGCCGAGTGACCGTGCGCTTCCGCCAGCAGCAGGTGGAGCAGGAGGCGCCAGCGCGGTCCCGAAAGCTGGGCCTCGCGCATTTGCTCGGTGAGAATGGCGTCGTAAGCATAGCTCGCTGTGCGCACGAGGCGCAGCAACTCTAGCCCGCTGGTGTCGCTGACGCCCTGCGTTGCCAGATACGCGCGCAGCGCTGCCTCCGGCTGAATTTCGTTGATCGGTACGTCTACACGATTCGTCATGCACAGAATTGTACGCCACCGAACTAAATTTTTGCGTGGGCCAAATTCCCATCGGCCAAGCGGGGAACGCGGAACGCGAAGCGGGGAGCGCGGAATGATCATTCCGCGCTCCCCGCTTCGCGTTCCGCGCTGCCACTAATGTGTTTCGGTGACTTTGAGCAGTCCGCGCGGCGCGTCGACGTTGAAATCACGGGCATGGGCGAGGTGCATGGCGAAAAGCTGGCCGGGGACGATGGCCGTGATGGGCGAGAGCCACTCGGGCACGGGCTGGGCCAAGGGCAGCGGCGTGCGGGCGCTCTCCAGCAGCGTCTCGTCATCGCTGATCGCAATCACCTCGGCCCGCCGATCGCTCAGCGCCGTGACAAAGGTGCGCATCTCCGGCAACATCGCGCCCGACGGCGCAATCACGATAACGGGGAAGCCGTCTTCGATCATGGCCATGGGCCCATGGAGAAAATCGGCGCTGCTATAGGGCTCTACCAGCGTGTAGGTGAGTTCCTTCATTTTGAGCGCTAGTTCGAAGGCGGTGGCGTAGTTGAAGCCCCGGCCGATAATGACCGAACGGTTCATATAGCGGTAGCGGGGCGCGTTGAGGGCGATCAGCTCATTGTTTTGCAGGGTTTGGGTCACGGCGCTGGGCACGGCGATCAGTTCGGCCAGGCGCTCCTCATCATCCGCCAGCATTGCGCTGAGCAGGGCGATGGCAGCCAGTTCGTTGGTATAGGTCTTGGTGGCGGCCACCGCCAGCTCGGGCCCCGCCATGATGTCGATGACGTGATCGCCCTGCTGGGCCAGCGAGGAGTCCGGCGCATTGGTGATGACGGCGGTGAGCGCACCCTGACGCCTCGCTTCATCCACCACGCCAACGATATCGGGACTCTTGCCACTCTGGCTGATGCCCAGCACGAGCGCGTTGTGGAAGAGCGGCGGCCGTTCGTAAATTGAGTAGAGGCTAGGCGTCGCCAGGGCGACGGTCAGCCGGTTGTACGCGCCCAATACATACTGGGCATAGCGGCCGGCGTTGTCGCTGGTGCCCCGCGCGGCAATCACGACGTGCGTGATTTCCCGTGCGCGGATCTCTTCGACCAGGCTGGCCATGGTGGCCGGCGCGTTGCCCAAGAAATGGGTCAGCGCGGTCGGCTGTTCGTGAATCTCACGGTAGATGTTGCTTTTATTCAGCGGCAATCCTGAGCTGGCGCTCATCGCGTTTTTTCTCCTGATGAAGTAGTGCGTCGGCAGCCAGCATAATGCCGCCCCAGACGCCCATGTTGTCTTCGGTGATGGGTAAGATTTGGTCCTGATTCAATAAAGAGCGGGCTAATGGTACAGCGTCCCGCAGCGCATCGATGTGGCGGCTCAGTGCAGCACTGAAAATGGGGCCGGCCTTGGCCATGCCCCCGCCCAGCGCGATGATCTCCACGTCATAAGCCAGCATGACGCTGTAGAGCAGACGGCTGACCTCCTCTGCGAATTGGTCGACCATGGTCAGGGCAACGCCGTCACCGGCGGCTGCCCCGTCGAGTATGGCGTAGGTCGTCAGCGGATTGGCCGCATGGAGCGCGCTCTGGGGCGCCTTCGCCAGCGCCTCCTCCGTTTGACGCAGAAGTCCCGGACCCGAAATCATCGTCTCCAGACAACCCCGCGCGCCACAGTTGCAGCGCGCGCCTGTCGAATCCAGCGGAATGTGGCCCAGCTCGCCCGCCATGCCTCGGCTGCCGCGATAGATGCGCCCGTTGAGGATCAGTCCAGCAGCCATGCCCGTGCCGATGCTGACATAGACCAGATCTTCCAGCGAGCGATAGCGCTCTGGGTCCGTACGGCGCAGCCAGTGATAGACACCGATGGCGGCCAGGCGCACATCGTTTTCCAGCATGACCGCGCAGCCAAAGCGGTCGCTCAGGGTGGGCCCCAGGGGGAAGCTGGCGAGGTTGAGGTTGACTGCATTGTGCACCATCCCAGTCGCATGTTCGATCTGACCGGGGATGCCGCAGCCGATGGCGCCGATCTGCGCGGGAGAGGCGTCCATCTCGGCCAGGGCGAGGTCGATCGCGCGCTCGATGCTCTGCACCAGCGCCGCGGGCGAGTCGGTCTGCGTGGCGACGACGGCGCGTGCACGGGGTGTCAGCTCCTGATCGACGACAAGCGCTTCGATTTTCGTGCCGCCGATGTCTAGTCCGACCAGCAGCAGTTCGGTGCTGCGTTGTTGATCACTCATCATCTTTAGGTATGCCTGCGGCCTGCGGGTTCGATCCATCCAACGCGGCGGCGACGGGCTCCTGTCTCCAGCGCTGCCATCAAACAATCCCCAATTCTTGCTGAAGGACCAGCGCTGAACAGCCCAAGAGGACCATTTCGACCCCCAACGGCGAGTAGCGAATTGTCGTCTCATCGACCATGCTGGGCAGGGCGCGGCGACGAGCTTCCGCTCGAGCGGCATCCAGTAGGGAATCGCCCACGTTCGCAACGCGGCCGGCAATCACAATCGTCTCTACGTTGAAGCCGGCGATCAGACCGGCCAGGGCGACGCCCAGATAGCGGCCCGTCTCTGCAACTACTTCCACCAACGGCCTTTCGCCGGCCGTATGACGCTGCGAGAATTCCGGCCAGGTGAGTTCCGTGGCGGCTGCGTCGGCGCCCGCGTCCTGAAGCGCTTCGCCGGCGCGGCGCAAGATGGCGCGGGTGCCGGCGATAGTCTCCAGGCAGCCGTAATTGCCGCAGGTGCAGCGGCTGCCATCGGCCTGAACGACCAGGTGGCCGATCTCGCCCGCGCCGTAGCCGTCGCCGTAGAAGGGCCGTCCGCCCAGGATAATGCCGGCGCCGATGCCCTGGCTGACCTTGAGCAGAATCAGGTTGTCGCTCTCCCGTTCGCCGCCAAACGTATACTCGGCCAGGGCCGCGGCATGGCTGTCGTTGACCACATAAACGGGTAAGTCATAGCGCGCTTCGAGTAGCGCGCGCACGGGCACGTCGTACCAGCCGAGGTTGACCGCATTGCGCACCACGCCCGTGCTCGGCACGATGACGCCCGGTGCGCCCAACCCCAGCCCGAAGACGGGCGTGTCGTCGGCAGCCAGGATCTCGTCGATCATGTGCATGGTCTGGGCGAGCGTCTCCTCGCCATTCTCACTGCCGTTGCCTCGCTGCTCGATGCGGTGCACGATTTCGCCGCGTAGGTTAATGCGCGCGGCGCGGTACTCCCGGCTGCCCAGGTCGACGGCCAAAATGTGGTGGGCGTCGTAATTTACTTCGAGCAAGATGGGCGGCTTGCCGCCGGCAGATGGACCAATGCCTGTTTCCAGCACGAGCTGGGCGTCAATCAGATCGGCGACAATGTTGGAGACGGTTGGACGCGTCAAGCGCGTGATGCGGGCGATATCGGCCCGACTCAAGCTGTCATTGTCGAAGAGCGTCTTGAGAATCAGCCGCGTGTTGTGATCTTTGGTCTGCTGGCGTGTCGCTTTTTTCATCTACGCTGCTCGTCCTGATTTGGGAAGCATCGAAGAAGCTTAATTAAGTAACCTTACTAACCTAGTGTAATGCGCTTATTGGCGAATGTCAAGCCTCGGATTATTTGGGGCCGCATACCACATTTAGAGGGCTGAACTTGAGAAAGCGAGCAGTCCGTTCGTACACCGCCCCCAAAATGGGATGCGGCCATTATTTGGGGCAATTCCGCTTGATTTGCTGAGGATGGGCTGCGGATTTGTGCGGATTTGGCGAATTGACGCCGAATCCATCACCTAGAAAGGTCCGCCATTCGATACGCGACCGGTTCTGCAGCCGATTGTGGTCAAGATTCGAGGGCCAAATTACCGCGCTTCCGGTTTGACCAAAGCGCATCCGGTCATGTATACTCTTTGTTTGTGGGTTTACCTGACCCATCGGCTGCTTGCAGCCCGTTTGCACACAATTACGACTGTTGAGCTATCTTTCGTCCCCACCCTTTGGGGCGCGAGGCCGCTCCGCAAAGTTTTGGATGGACGCTTTGTTCATCCAGACGCGGCTCAGAAAGGGAGAAACCTGATGTATGCAGTAGTGAAAACCGGCGGCAAGCAATACCGCGTTGCCGAAGGGGACATCCTCGAAGTAGAAAAGCTCGAGGGCAATGTAGGCGATACCGTCTCACTGAATGAAGTGCTGCTCATTGCCAATGGCGATACATTGAGCGTCGGCCAGCCCATGGTAGAAGGGGCTTCGGTTCAGGCGAAGATTACGGGGCAGCATCGGGGCAAGAAGATCATGGTCTTCCGCTATCGTCCCAAGAAGCGCATCCGTGTCCGCCGCGGTCATCGTCAGTATCTGACCCGGCTCGAGATTGAATCCATCGTAGCCGGCAGCTAGCATTGCCCAGGCGTATTGTCAAGAGGAGTAAGGTACAATGGCTCATAAAAAAGGTGGCGGTTCCAGCCGCAATAACCGTGATTCCAACGGCCAGCGCCTTGGCGTGAAGCGCTATGGCGGTGAGTTCGTGACGGCCGGCAACATTCTGATCCGCCAGCGCGGCACCAGAATTTATCCCGGCGCCAACGTTGGGCGGGGCAAGGATGATACGCTCTTTGCGACCAGCGATGGCTATGTAACATTTGAGTGGTACAAGAAGGGCAAGCGCCAAGTCAGCGTTTACCCGGAGAAGGTGGTTAAAAATGAGGCCTGATATCCATCCCACGTTCTACCCGACAGCCCGCGTGACCTGTTCTTGCGGCGCGACCTGGCTAACGGGTAGCACGTCTCCTGAAATTCGCACCGATGTGTGCAGCACCTGTCACCCGTTCTACACGGGCGAGCAGCGCATTGTCGATACGGCCGGTCAGGTCGAGCGCTTCATGAAGCGCCTCGAACGCCGCCAGAGCAAGAGCGCCCAGCGCGAGATTCAGAGCCAGGCGCGTGCCGAGGCCGAAGAGGCAGCGCGCAAAGCACGTGCCCGCGGCGACGATCCCGATGCTGCGGCTGCCGAAGTGCTGGCCAAGTACGAAGAAGCTGAAGCTGCTGGGGAATAGTACCTCGTAGCTAAAGTGAAAAAGAGACATAAGCGTCCGCTAAGCAATGCTTGGCGGACGCCTTTTTGTTATCCGGCCAGATGCCTCCGCTTCGGTCGGCATGACACGAGAAGCGGTTGGGGTCAATCAAGCCCCTTCGGTCGTCATCCTGACCAACGTGGAGCGGCTTCAGCCCGGGGCGGCGGTCGGTCGTCCCAAACGCTTCTTGCCACCGTGGCCCGCCCCGCCATAAATGGCCGGGGCTATCAAGCGACGCCCGCTGAAGCGGGCTTGATAACCCATCCGCTCGCCATGCCCCAGCCCCGTTGACGGGGCGCTGCTCCATAGCCCCGTGGCTTCAGCCCGGGGCGGCGGTCGGTCGTCCCGAACGCTTCCTGTCACCGTGGCCCGCCCCGCCATAAATGGCCGGGGCTATCAAGCGACGCCCGCTGAAGCGGGCTTGATAACCCATCCGCTCGCCATGCCCCAGCCCCGTTGACGGGGCGCTGCTCCATAGCCCCGTGGCTTCAGCCCGGGGCGGCGGTCGGTCGTCCCGAACGCTTCTTGTCACCGTGGCCCGCCCCGCCATAAATGGACGGGGCTATCAAGCGACGCCCGCTGAAGCGGGCTTGATAACCCATCCGCTCGGCATGCCCCAGCCCCGTTCACGGGGCGCTGCTCCATAGCCCCGTGGCTTCAGCCCGGGGCGGCGTCCGGTCTTCCCGAACGCTTCTTGTCACCGTGGCCCGCCCCGCCATGAATGGACGGGGCTATCAAGCGACGCCCCCTGGAAGCGGGCTTGATAACCCATCCGCTCGCCATGCCCCAGCCCCGTTCACGGGGCGCTGCTCCATAGCCCCGTGGCTTCAGCCCGGGGCGGCGTCCGGTCGTCCCGAACGCTTCTTGTCACCGTGGCCCGCCCCGCCGTGAACGGACGGGGCTATCGAGCGACGCCCCCTGGAAGCGGGCTTGACATCCCATCCGCTCGCCATGCCCCAGCCCCGTTGACGGGGCGCTGCTCCATAGCCCCGTGGCTTCAGCCCGGGGCGGCGGTCGGTCGTCCCGACCAACGTGGAGGGATCCCCTGTCGCTGACGCTTTTGCCGCTCTTCAAACAAAGCTCTATAATATCGGCCGTGCGGGGACGTTTCCCCCAATCTCTATAGCGCACCTTTGGAGGAAATTCATGCTTTACCAACCCAGCGGCGGCTGGATCGAGCTGGTCTGCGGCTCCATGTTCAGCGGCAAGACAGAAGAACTCCTGCGCCGCATACGCCGTACCGAAATTGCCCGCAAGCAGATTCAGGTTTTCAAGCCGCGCATCGACAGCCGCTATGGTGTGACCCGCGTAACCTCGCACAATGGCGTCGCGCATGACGATGTCCATGTGGTCGGCCAGGCCACCGATCTCCTGGAGCTGATTCGGTCGGAGACTGAGGTGGTGGCAGTGGATGAGGTGCAGTTTTTTGACCAAGCCATTGCCGACGTCTGTGACGAGTTGGCCAACCGGGGCATGCGCGTGATCGTGGCCGGGTTGGATCAAGATTTCCGTGGTGAGCCCTTCGGCCCCATGGCGGAGATGATGGCCCGCGCCGAGCGCATCGACAAGCTGCATGCCATCTGCGTGGTCTGCGGCGCGTCTGCCAGCCGCACGCAGCGTCTGATTGACGGTCGCCCGGCCCGCTACGATGATCCCGTGATTCTGGTTGGCGGCAGCGAGAGCTACGAAGCGCGCTGTCGCAACTGTCACCAAGTGCCAGGGCACCCGAGCGTCGCCGCACCTGTTTCGGCGGCGACCCGGGGCCACGTATAGGCGGCGAGTCAGGCGTACGGGCGTGTGCATGCTGTGGGCAAGCGCCCGTGCGTCAAACTGACCTGCGTCTCAGCCCGAAACCCCACCATGACCCTGCCTCTCGTCTACCACCCTGATTTTGTCACCCCGCTGCCGCCCGAGCATCGCTTCCCCATGCCCAAATTCGGCAAGGTGTACGAAGTGCTTCTGCGTGATGGCGTAGCGGGCTTGGAGCAGTTTCACCTGCCCGAGATCGCCAGACGTGATTGGCTGGAACTGGTCCACACGCCCGCGTATGTCGAAGCCTATCTCACCGGCTCGATTGATGCCAAGGCCATGCGCCGCATCGGCTTTCCCTGGAGCCCGGCGCTGGTCACGCGTACCCGCACCGCAGTAGGCGGAACGGTCCTGACCGCGCAGTTGGCCATGCGCCATGGCCTGGCCTGCAGCACGGCCGGCGGCACTCACCATGCGCATCCTGACTTTGGCTCAGGCTTCTGCATTTTCAATGATTTGGCTGTTGCGACGCGAGTGGTTCAGCGCGATGAGGGCGTCGGCCGCGTGCTGATTGTTGACCTGGACGTGCATCAGGGCGATGGCACCGCGGCCATCTTCGCCGGTGATGAGCGCGTCTTCACCTTCTCCATGCACTGCCAGAAGAATTTCCCCTTCCGCAAGTCGGCCGGCGATCTTGACGTGCCGCTGCCCGTCGATCTGGAAGACGACGCGTATCTCGCCGCGCTCGCGTACCACTTGCCGCGCCTGCTGGAGACCTTCCGTCCTGAGCTTGTCTTCTACGACGCCGGCGTCGATCCCCACGCCGACGATCTGCTCGGCAAGCTGGCGCTGAGCGACGACGGCCTGGCGCAGCGCGATCGCTTCGTGCTGGAAGCCTGCATGACGCGTGGGGTTCCTGTGGCGTGCGTCATCGGCGGCGGCTATGCAGACGACCGTGACCTGCTTGCCCGACGCCATTCGATCCTGCACCGTACGGCCAGCGACATCACCTCATCCTGATTTGGTAACACGCACGTGTTTTGCATGCCATTTGATCATGCCCGTCGCCCTATTCGTAGCATTGACCATCTGATTCAACGCAATAACGTTACGCCAAGAAATCGAACGGACTAGAGTAGCGCCCCAAATGTGGTATGCGCGCCCGTCCAAAATGGTAGTTGACAATTACACATGGCTACAGTAATGTATTCGTACTGTAACCGTTGGAATGTTATGTGAGATGCGCAGGTCGCATGAGGTGTGATCGTAGAGTGGTCGTACGCTACGCTCCCCACGTAGCATACACGACGTACAGCGGTCTACTTGCAGCCCCCCGGTGCTGGTCAACCCAGCTTGACGCCAAAGCCCACATCGAACGCTCATAGCTGAATGTTTTCGACACCCCCGTCCTATGATCTTGACGCCCCCGTCTCTATGATCCGATGTGTACGAGTCATCCATTGTGTAAGAGATAGACTACTAGGAGAGGTATTGTTATGAAGAACAATGTTAAGCGTTTGCGCCACTTGCATCTTGGGCTTGCCCTGCTGCTGGTGGCGATTTCGTTTCTGCCTTTTGCCAGTCAGCCGGCGGCGCTTGCAGCGGTGAATGTTACCCCGGGAACTTATGTTTTTGATTTTGAGACTCTTACTGCCGCTCCTGAAGGTCCCCTAGCTAGTGCAGTTCCAATAACCGAGTACACCGTTGGCGACCTGACGATGAAGATCTCAGTGACTGGCGGTACCGGTCAGGCAGTGATCTTTGATTCTGCAACCGTGACTTGTGGAGATGATGATCTGGGTTCACCCAACGAAGACTTTGGTGGACCCGGCGTGGGAATCGGGGGCGAAGCAACAGGAGGTGGCCCAAATCAGCTTGCCTTGGGTAACGTCCTGATAATTCAGGAAGATAGTAATCAAGCAAATTGCACACCAAATGATAATGGTAATGGAGGCACAATTACCTTCGAGTTTGTGCAGACCGTTGATAAGACAACGCCTGTTGAAGTCACAGTCCAGCTTTTCGAGTTGTTGGACATTGACGAAGATGAGGGTGGAGGATTGAGTGTCACTTTCTTCAATGGCAACACGCAGGTCGGCAGCCCACTTGGGTCAGTAGGACCCGGTAACAATAGTTTCGAGCAGTTTCTCCTGAACGTAGGGGGTGTAACCAAGATCGTGACCACCATGGGCGGCAGCGGTGCGATTCCGAGCGTGCAAGTTTCGGTTGCTGAAACGACGGCAGATTTGGGCGACTACGTTTGGTGTGATATCAACCTGGATGGAATTCAGAATGACGGAATTGAAAATGGCCAGAATGGGATCATCGTTAACCTACTTGATGAAAACGGCAATCCGGTTTCAGACGGGTCCGGCCCGATTACAACGACAACAGCAGATAAGCCAGGCACATCACCACCGGAGCCAGGCTATTATCAATTTACGAATCTTGATCCAGGCAGCTACATCGTTGAGTTCGTAGCCGGTGTAATCCCATTTACCACTCCATTTCAGGGTGTTCTAACCACTGCTGATAGCAACGCTAACGCGACGACTGGGCAAAGCGACCTGATCACCCTCGTTCCAGGTGGGTCCCGTCCAGACGTCGACGCTGGCCTGAACTGCTCGACCGTCCCCGTCACCATCGGCTACTTCCAGAGCGCGGCCAGCGGAGACACGGTCGACTTCACCTGGCAGACGGCCACCGAGACCAGCAATGCCGGCTTCAATCTCTACGGCGCGACGGACGCCGGTCTGGTCCAGCTCAACGAGAGCCTGATCCAGTCCACGGTGATCGATTCCGTGGAGCCGACGGATTACGCCTATTCAGCCGTTACGTCCGCGACCTCCTTCTACATCGAGGACGTGAGCATTGACGGCAAGACCGACCAGGCCGGTCCCTTCGCCCTGGGCGAAGAGTACGGCGTCTACATCTCCACCGCGGTGGAACTAGAGCCAGTCATGTACCTGCCCCTGATTCAGCACTAGGACTCAGCCCGTCGTGTAAGGCTATAGAGTTTGTCAACAGCAAAGGCGTCGCTATCGATTTGGTAGCGACGCCTTTGATTTGTCGGTTGAGTCGACGATTTTGGCGCGTGGACAGTGCATGGAGTCGTTCATAGAGTGCATGTTCACGCCGGAGATTTCACCGGCGGCCGGTCGGTTCACTGTGGCAGGAAATCTTCGCCTGGCGTATAATCGCACTCATTCGTCTGCAATCCGGTGGCGGCTCCATGCATGCAGACGCGTCGCCGTCCATGCCATTCACCAAGGAAAAGGACCACGCATGCAAGAATTCATCATGCTACTCATTAACCTCTTCGTCCTGGTCTTTGTCCTGACCAGCATGTTTGGAACTGGCCTCAGCCTGACCGTGCCCCAGATTCTGGAACCGCTCAAGGATTGGAAATTGGTGCTCCTGGCCCTGGTGGCCAACTTTGTGATTGTGCCGGCCCTGGCCTATGGCATTGCCCTGGTCTTGAACTTAAGTGAGGGCCTGCGCGCCGGACTGATCATCCTCGCCGCGTGCGCGGGCGCGCCCTTCCTGCCCAAACTGGCGGCGACGGCCAAAGGCAATCTCGCCTTCTCCGTGGGTCTGATGGTTCTGCTGATGGTGGTGACGGTCGGCTTTGCGCCCATTGTTCTGCCGCTGCTGATCCCTGGCGTGGCTGTCAACCCGTGGGATATTGCACGCCCGCTGATTACGATCATGCTCATCCCGCTCGCTATTGGACTCTTTGTCAAAGCGTGGACGCCGGACATGGCGGGTTCGCTCGCGCCGATCATGAACCAGACTTCGGGCTTTAGCCTGATCGCCATGGGCGTGCTGGTGCTCTTGGTCGGCTATCAGGAACTGCTCGCCGCGCTTGGAACCGGCGCGTTTGTGGCCGCGACGCTGCTGATTGGCGGTGCGCTGCTCACCGGTCTGCTCTTGAGCAGCGGCGGCAGCGCCAATCGTTCCGTCATGGGGCTGGGTACGGGACAACGAAATATCTCGGCTGCGCTGCTGGTGGCAACCACGAATTTTACCGATCCGGAAGTGATTCTCATGGTGCTGGTCGGCAGCGTCGTCGGGCTGGTCATCCTCTTCCTGGCAGCGGGGATTTTGGGCAAACGGGCCGCGCCGGCATGACCACCAAGAAACAGTGCAATGGACTAGCAAATAGTCCAGCGCCGGCTGAGCCTGCGCCGTCCTGAGCTTGTCGAAGGGTCGAAACCAAGCGGGTCACCGTCCCGACGGCAAGCTAATGCAAACCGCTCCCCAACCATGGTCACGCGTCCACGCAACCCGTTCGCACGGGGCGTGCTCGCTATGCGGGCTTAGGCCCAGTCCAGCACGCCCTCTATTCCGCCAAAATGGCCTCGTGTATCCGCCAGATCGGCTCCCAGACGCCCGTCGAGAGATTCGACAGCAAAACGACGTTGATGTCCTGGGCCGGAAAATAGCGGACAACGGCACTGACACCGGCGTTGATGCCCTCCTTCTCGTAGCAGACCACATGACCATCCGGCTCGACGTAGAACCAGAGCCCGTAGCCATACTCCATCTTCCAGCCGTCATGCTGACGATAGTGAACCTGCGGCGTGAAAAAAGCCGCGGTCATCTCCGGCGAGAGGAGCTTGCCGGCATGAATGGCGCGCAGGAAACGGTCCAGGTCGCCGGCGGTCACATTGGCCCCGCCGTCGGGTGAACCGATGGGCGGATAGGAATAGATATTCTTGCGCCAGCCCGTGATCGAACCGGCATCGTCCTGTATCGGTTCATACCCTGTGGCCGTACGAGGGCTGGCGATGTCCATGGCCAGGAAGTCACTGTGGGTCATGCCGGCCGCTGCAAAGACATGGCGGCGCACATAATCGCGGTAGGCTACGCCCGTCACCTTTTCGACCAGAAGGCCCAGCAACACGTAGCTGCAATTGCAGTAGCGACAGCCTTCTCCCGGGGCAAAATTGGCCGGCTTGTGGATAAACTGGGGGAGGAAGTCAACCGTCTGCCGGACGCCATAGTTGGGGCGCTCGATCCACAGATCGGCGTACTCTTCACCGGCCTCTTCGTCGGCATCATCGCCAATGCCGGAGGTATGGGTCAGCAAGTGGCGGACGGTAACCTCGAGTGAGATCGCCGTGCCTCGTAATCCCAGAAAATCAATCGCGCTGGTATCGAAGCTCAGCCGTCCCTGTTCGATTAGTTGGAGCACGGCAACCGCAGTAAAGAGCTTGGTGATAGATGCGGTATCGTAGCGGACGTCCAGCGCATTCGGAATGTGCCACTCGCGATTCGCATAGCCGTAGGAACCTTGGAAGAGCGTCTGCTCACCCTGCGTAATCAGCGCCACGCCCGCATAGGTCCCCGCCGCTTCACGCTGCTCAAAGTAGTGCTTAATCGAATTTACGTTCATCGTCTGACCCTCCGAGGTTTGGACCATTCATCCTGGCGCAAATGACCCAATCATTTGCAAGTCCGGCTAGCGGCCGAACGAGTCTCGATTCTCACCCGCGTAGTGATCGCCAACCATCGTGCAAGACTGACTCGCCGGTAAGCATAATGCCTGCGCGGCCCACTGCCCAACCTTCCAAGATGATGCATTTGCCTCATTCTGTGAGACATCAGCCGGCGTGATTCCGTGTCACACTGATGGCGTCGCGTGTCAATGACGGCACGCATTCAACAGAGAGAGGATAATCTCATGAAGAAGCAACTCATTGCCGTACTGTCCACGCTGGTTCTGTCGATCTGCCTGACTGTTCCCATGGCGGCACAAGACAGCGCACAGCCTGGACGGCCTGATGAGGGGCCACGAGCGCCGGTCCAGGTTCCAGCGCCTCCTGCCGAGATTTCAGCGGAAGAGGTTGAGAAAGAAGTGGCGACGCTGCGCGAACATGGTCGGCACGATCAAGCCGATCTAAACCGGATCGCAGAATGGTTTGACACTGCACGGACGAGTCGCGGAGCCGGCCAAATCATGGCCATGGCGATGGCGGCGCTGCATGAACGGGAAATCGGGCCACGCGAGCCGGATGCCCAGGCGCTGTTCCGTACCTACAACGCCGTGGGCATGGACGTGAGGCCCAGCTTTACCAGCGGTTATGGAGAAGGGGGCGCGTGCCTGATCAACTTCGATAACCCGGCTGTGCTCAACACATTCTTTGATAAAGCACAGGCAACCTTTAGCTCACCGCCACACTGGCAAGAGTTTTGCGGCAGCGCGCAGGTGAGCGTGGAGCCGACGGTCTATAACCACTACCACCTGCTCTACGAGGATGCGACGATTGACTGTATCGACCCGAATACCGGTCACTTTGGCCGGGGCGAGCCGGGAAACTGTGTGGCGCTGGCTGATCCGGCACAGGAGCCCCGCTACCTGGGCACCCATCATGGCTCCGAGGTGCTTCATATTCGGCTCACCAGCGGGGGCGTGATTGAGCCCTTCACCATGCACTCGTTCGTCAACGTGGGCGATACGCCCGTGAAGTTCCGCTACAAGACGCTGGGCGGTCAATGGTTCCAGTGGAACAGCATGGGCGGGAACCAGGCCTGGGATGTGTCGGCCTACGTGGTGGATGTCATTGAGGTGCAGATCACCAACGCAGACACTTCGCTCGCCTGTGGTCCGGACTGGGAGGCCGAGGGGCCGGGCGGATGTCCGTTCGGTGCGGCGCCGATCTTCCTGGATGACTTCGCCATCACGCCCTAGCGGCTCGTTGTTGCACCAGAACCACGTACTTCCTGGTCAACCAATCGGCATGAAGGACAAAGCAGGCGGCTCGCATGAGTCGCCTGCTTTGTGTGCCGGGGACGAGGCATCTTACCTTACCCCACCACCCCACGACCCTACCCCCACGCCCCTACAACGGCGGCGCAAACCGCCCATCCACCGCCATCCAGCCGCCGTCCACAAAGAGCAGCGAGCCGGTGACGTAGCTGGAAGCATCCGCGGCCAGGAAGACGACTGCGCCCACCATTTCACTCGGCTGAGCCCAGCGCTTGAGGATGTTGCGTTCGGCATAGGCGTTGTACCAGTCGGGATGGTCCTTAATCGGCTGCGTGAGCGGCGTCTCCACCACGCCCGGTGCAATGGCATTGGCGCGCACGCCGTGGGAACCCAACTCCGCGGCCAGCGTGCGGACCAGTTGCACCGTGCCCGACTTGGTCGCCGCGTACACGCTCTGTCCCGGCTCCACCACCTGCGAGCGAATGCTGGAAAAGGCGATGATGCTGCCGCGGCCCTGCGCCGCCATGCGTCTGCCGGCTTCCTGCATCACCAGGAATGTGGCCTTGAGGTTGAGATTGACCACCTTGTCGAACTCATCCGGCGTGATGTCGAGCATGGCTTTGCGCACGTTGATGCTCGGAGTCGTCACCAGGATGTCCAGGTTGTCAAGACTGTTGAAGAGAGCAGTAATCTGGAAGGGGTCGGTCATATCAAACTGTTGAGCCGTCGCACGCCCGCCGTCGTCAACGATGCGCGCGGCCGTCTCTTGCGCGCTTTCAGCGTTGAGGTCAGCGCAGATTATGTGCGCGCCGTAAGCGGCCATACCTTCGGCCGCGGCCTGGCCAATGCCGCTGCCGCCGCCAATGACGAGCGCCGCGCGGCCGGTGAGATCAAAGAGATTGGTGTAGTCCATGAAAAATCTTCCTTGCCGGCTGGCAGGCGCGGTGAATCGCAGTCGATGGTTGACATTAGAGCGAGTTGCGGTAAAACATACAAGGGAGCGCCTGCTTTGTCAATCAGCGAGGCAGTCGGGAATGTGGCCCGCAACGTGGCCAAGTTGACGATCCCCACTAGACGCGGCACAATGGCGGCATCATCAATATACATCTCTCATGCCTGCGGCCTCCTCTATGGACCTACTGAGCCACTACTTAAGTGAAAATCCAGCCCAGCTACTGGAGCTGATCGAGTATCGGACCGCGCTGGTCAATGCAAAGCAGCGTCAGGCCGCTGCAATCCTGCTCGATCTGCCCGTCGACGTCGCGATCGATCCTGCCACTGTGTCGTTGGCGGATTTGGCACGCAGCGTCGATGCGTGGCGCAGCTTGCTGCCTGAGGATCCGGCTGTCCGGCGAGCGCTGCGCAATCTGCTCGCAGAGCGGTCGCCCGACCTGCAAACGGTCGCGCCGGCTCTGTGGACGCTGCTGTCGCCCGACGAACGCGGGGACGTATCCGCAACCGTCGGTGGCGCAGACGATACGCCGACCCTATCCCTTGGCGCCGGCGCCGAAGCCGCCCCATTCGAGCTCACCGATGACGAATTGGTCAGCCTTGTGGCCGATGCGTTGAGCTGGCAACCCGTGCGGCGTGGCGAGCGGCTCTACAACCAGGGCGATCCGGCTTCCACGCTCTATGTCGTCGTTGACGGGCTCATCCATCTGCTGCGGACCGACGCCGGCGGCGTGCCTGTTCTGGTCGGTACGGTAAGCGAGGGCAGCCTGCTGGGCGAGCGCTCGCTGGTGTTGGACGAGCCGCGGTCGACCACGGCCTACGCCGCGCAGGATAGCAACGTCTACACGCTGCCGCTGACGACCCTGCAACAACTCTTGCCGCGCGCGCCCAAGGTGATGGTCAAGTTGCTGGTGGAGTTGGCCGCGCGTACGCAGCTCAGCAGCGCCGCGCCCGCATCACCGCGCCACGGCCGCGTTCTGGCAATTTTGCCGGCGGTAGCAGGCTGCGAACCCTTTGTGCAGGCGCTGGTGGAAGATCTGAGCCACTATGGGACGACGCTCTTTATGCGTGCCGAGGACGCGCAGGCTGAGCTGGCCGAATTTGGCCCCAATGCACTGGAAGGGCTGGCCGACAGCTACGGCCTGATCGACTGGATGCAGCGCCAGGCCAGGATGTATGAGTACGTGCTTTATCTGGGCGACGCCGAGTCACCTAATTGGAGCCGGCGCATTGCGGAGCAGGCCGATCGCATGCTCATCGTAGGACGCGCCGGCGATTCGCCAGTCTTGAGCCCGCTGGAGGTGCAGCTGAATCGGCTGGAACATCCCGAGCTCTTGCCGCCGCAGGAGCTGGTCTTGCTCCACGCGACCGCTGAGGATAACCCCGGTGACACCGCTGCCTGGCTGGACAAACGCACGATCCGGCGCCACCATCACGTGGCCTTGGACACGGGCAAGGGCGTCGATCGCGTCAGCCGCTTTGTGCGCGGGCGCGCCGTTGCGTTCGTCTTTGGCGGCGGCGGGATGCGTGCAGCCGCGTGCGCGGGTGTAGCCAAAGCGCTCGATGAACTAGGCATCCGCGCCGACGTGGTCGGCGGCACCAGCGCCGGTTCTCTTGCCGCAGCGATCTACGCCATGGATATGGACGTGGACGCAATGATCGAAATTACGCGCAACCAGCTCATGCAGAAGAAGATCTGGATGCAGCCGACGCTACCCTTGATCTCCGTAATGAGCGCTAAACGGCTCAACGCCGCTTACCAGGACGTCTATGGCGGCTGGCAGATGGAGGATATGTGGATCACGCCCTTTACGATCAGCGGCAACCTGACCCGGGCGGAGATGGTCGTTCACCAGCGCGGTCCCCTACATCACGCCGTGCGCGCCAGCACTGCCATCGCCGGCGTCATGCCGCCCGCGCTCAACGATGCCGGAGACCTCCTGATCGACGGCGGCATCTTTAACAACACGCCGGCCGACGTGGCCCGCACCCTGGTCGACACCGGCCCGGTCATTGCGGTCGATCTCGGTTTCACCAAGCGTCAGGAGACGCCCTATGCGTACGGCGAATCCCTGAGTGGCTGGAAGGTCTTTCGTCACCGCGTCAACCCCTTTGCCGAGAAGATCGACGTCCCGTCCATCGTCGGCATCATGATGCGCGCCAATGCCCTGGGCAGCATCAACGCCACGGCCGAACAGATCTCCTATGCCGACCTGCTGCTTCAGCCGCCGGTGAGCGATTACGGACTCTTCGACTTTGACGCCTTTGACGAAGTGGTGCAGGCCGGCTACGACTACGCCCTCGATCCGATCCGTCAGTGGCTCGCCGATGGCGGCATGGAGGGCGTATGATGCTCGCTTTCCTGCTCCAGGATGACGCCGTACGTCTGTGGGACGTACTCGTTGCGTTCTTCTCCTGGTCTGATAGTGCCTTAACGCTGGTGGCCTCGGCGCCAAACTGGGATCAATTGGTCTTCTGGATTGTCTTGTTGGCCGGGCTCTCCGAAGCCATCGGCCAGAGTGTCGTCCTCTTCGCCAACCGGGTGCAGCCGAAGCGCTTCCTGCTCAGCCTGGCGGTGACGGCCATACTCTTTGTGATTGGATATCTAATCTGGGTAGTATCGATTCGGGTGCTGGTCGTCTTTGCCCTGGATACCGATGTTTACTGGAAGCCGCTCATAATCGTGACGGGTGTGAGCTACATCCCGCTTCTCTTTGGTTTCCTCGGCTTTCTGCCCTATGCCGGACAACCGATCATGCAGGGCCTTTACGTCTGGTCCTACATTCTCATGGTCAGCTATGCGCGCCAGATCGAGGGCATCACCACGGGCGAGGCGCTTATAGTGACCGGTGTGGGCGCGCTCCTCATTTTGCTGTTGCGTTCGCTTCTGGGCCGGCCGCTGGATGCCATAGCAAGACGTATCCTGGATAGAACGGCCGGGACACAACTCTCCTTTGACGTGGATGAAGCGGTGGCGCGTTTGGCCGGCGACATCGCCGATTCCTCGCAAGGTGATCGTACCTAGCCCATGCTTGGACTTCTCTTCGCAATTCTCCTGATTATTTTGCTGGCTGCCGTTTTGCTGGCCGTGCTCTCGCCGTTGGAGTCGCTTGGTTGGTGGGCTGGCTGGTATTCTACAGAGGAAGCGCCGCCAGGTCAGTCACTCGATCCGCTGACGGGACCGCTGCCGCCCGGCGAGCATTTCGTGGTCTTCCTCACCGGCATCGGCAGCATGAAGGCCGAGATTCACATTCCCGAAGAACGAGTCTTTCTGGACCATCTGATCGAGCGCATGAAGACATCGGTCATTGTCGACGATATTTTTCCCTACTCGGTGACCAACACGGCCCTCACCGGCAATCGTATTTTTAGCCGCTTCTGGCAGTTGGTCTATGCTGAAAAGGAAGAGCAGAAGCCGCTGGGCAAGCTCGGCAATATCCGCAACATTTTCCAGGTGCTCGTTTCGTCCGATCATCGCTACGGACCCATGTACGATCGCGGGACGGCGCAGATCGTACTGGATGGGTTGGCGCGTCATGGTTACGTGCTTGGTTCAGGTGTACCGGTATACATCATCGGCTACAGCGGCGGCGGGCAGATTTCGGTCGGTTGCGCGCCCTTTGTGGCCAAAAAGCTGGGCGCGCCCGTCTACGTCATTTCACTGGGCGGCGTCTTCTGCGCCGATCCCGCGCTGGACTCGCTTGAACACATCTATCATCTGAGTGGAGATGGCGATGGCGTCACGCGTTTGGGCAATATCATCTTCCCCGGGCGCTGGCGGCTCATGAAGAATTCTTACTGGAACCGGGCCGTTGCCGATGGACGGGTCACCTTTATTGACATGGGCGATATGGTCCACAATGGTCCGGGCTCTTATCTGGATACGGAGCGCACGGTCGATGGCGTCCATTCATACATGGACAAGACGGTCGAAGAGATTGCCAAGATCGTTACCGGAGAGGGCGTCGATCTCCCGCCGGCGAAGGGGCCCGAGGCCGACGATAGCGCTGACGACCGTACGCCGGCTGTATCGGGGGCGGCGCCCTAAGCCGACCCGCACTGTGGTTACGACACTGTGGTTACGACACTGTGGTTACGACACTGTGGTTACGACACTGTGGTTACGACACTGTGTTGACACTGTGGTTACGACACTGTGATTACGACACTGGGTTACGATACTTCGACAGGCTCAGTCCAAACAGGTGTAGCCAGCGGGACCAGCCGTTTAGGCGAATCCAATTAATTGGCGATCCGATCTTCCTGGAAGCTGTACGCAGGACGACCTGTCATTGAGAGAGCTTCCAGGAAGATGTCGCGTACGGTCAATTATCTGGATTGGCCCTTCTTGAATCGTTCAATTTGGATTGGAGGGATTTGCTATGGAACCTGTCGTCAAACTGTACCCGCCGCCGGCACAGGAGTTGCCGCTCGAAGGTCTCTACCTGGACCACGATGTGCGCCGCCAAGCGCCAGACCGTTCGCGTCCGTTCGTCTATACAAACTATGTGGTCAGCCTGGATGGGCGCATTGCCGTACCGCGGGCCGATGGATCGGGCATGAACGTGCCTGAGGCAATTGGGAATGATCGAGACTGGCGCCTCTTCCAGGAACTCGCGGTCCAGGCCGATATCATTTTGGCCAGCGGGCGTTACCTGCGTGACTATGCCCGTGGCGACGCCCAGGAACTGCTGCGCGTTTACGATGACCCGGCCTTCGAAGACCTCAAACAGTGGCGCTTGGACCAGGGGCTGGCAGCTTATCCGGATTTTGCAGTCATCAGCGCCAGCCTGGACTTTCCCGTGCCCGAGGCGCTGACCGGCGAGGGACGGCGCGTAATCGTTGCCACCGTCGAACAGTCGGATCCGGAGCGCCGCAAGGAACTGGCGGCCGAGGGCGCAGATGTGGTGCTGGCGGGCGACGAACGTGTACGCGGCAAACCGCTAATCGACGCACTGGCTGCACGCGGCTATCGTTTCATCTACAACGCCACGGGTCCCCTGGTCAATCACCTGCTGCTTAGTGATGATGTGCTGGATCGCCTCTACCTCACGCATGCCCACCGTCTGCTCGGCGGCAAGCCCTTCGATTCCATCGTGACCGGCGACCTGATTGACCCCGCGATCGGCATGAAGCTGGCCACGATCTACCTCGATGCCGCGGCCCTCGACGGCATGGGACAGCTCTTTGTTTCATACAACCGGGCAAGTGCATAGAACTGCGAGCTTTCCCCAATCGCACTGACACGAACGCCCACGAGCGGGCTGCTTAGCCACGCCCCTTTAACGCGACGCAGATTGCCAGTAAGGGCATTCACGCCCGGCGCGTTCGGTTAATCGAAACAAGTGGGCCACCTGTTCCGCTTTGTACTAATGAGTTGCTAGCTTGCCGCGCATGCGCACGTATTGGGCATAGTCGACTTCGATCCGGCGAGCGATGTAGTCACGCGTGGTTGGGGCACGCTGCTGTGCATCGACGATCCGGTCTGTCACCAGTAGGTCAAAGGCATCGGAACCCGCGCCGCTGCCGTAGCTCACCATGAGGATGCGCTGACCGGGTCGGGCGATGTCCAGCACGGCCGTCAGCCCAATGATGGCCGATCCGGCATAGGTGTTGCCGATCTCCGGCACGAGCAGGCCGGTCTCCCACTGCTCCTTGCGAAAACCAAGCTCGCGCAGGGCGCGTATTGGGAACTTAGGATTGGGCTGATGGAAGACGGCAAAATCGTAATCCGCCGCCGTTGTTGCCATTACCGCCATCATCTCCTGCGCGCCCGAGATTACGTGCGCGAAGTAGCCCGGGTCGCCCGAGAAGCGCTCGGCGTGGCTCGGATAATGGGTGGATGGCCGTCGCCAGAAGTCAGTTGTGTCGGACACGTAGCTCGAAGTACGCTGTATCACTGCCAGCGCCTCCTGCGCTGGGCCGATGAGGAAGGCTGCGCCGCCGGCGCCGGCCGTGTACTCCAGCGCGTCGCCGGGCCGGCCTTGCGCCGTGTCCATGCCGATCCCCAGCGCGTACTCGGCCATGCCGCTGCCCACCAGACCGATGCCGGCCTGGATCGCCTCGGTGCCTGCCTTGCAGGCAAACTGCCAATCCGCGGCCAACGTAGCCGGCGTGGCGCCGATGGCTTCCGCCACCACCGTGCCCGTCGGCTTGACCGCATACGGGTGGCTTTCGCTCCCGACCCAAACCGCACGGATGCGGCTCGGATCCACCTGGGCGCGGGCAATGGCATTGCGTGCGGCTTCAATGCTCATGGTGGCAGTATCTTCGTCCAGACCCGGCACGGATTTTTCCCGTACGGGGCTATCCGCATTGTCGCCCGTCCAGATTCGACTGATCTCCGTGCCCGGCAGGCGGTACCGGGGCACGTAAGCGCCGTACCCCACAAACCCGACTGGATGTGCTGGCTGATTGAGCATTGTTCCTTACCTCCAAACCTACATTAGCTGTTTTAATCCGCCGAACTTTCTGCCTCGCAGCTTATACAATCGACTTGTGTCAAGGATGAAGCAATCGGCTTCGCGCAGGCGCTCGGTGATCAGGCTGGTATTGGGCGGCAGTTGGTAGCCGTCATGACGGTGACTGCGGTGATGGTGGGCGCCGTGGCAAAGGCGTGGCGATAGAGTCGCCCCTGGCCAGCCAGGCGATCCAGATTTGGCGTGGTGACATCCGCATTGCCGTAACAGGCGATGTCCGGACTCATGTCCTCGCCCAGAATCCACAGGATGTTTGGCCGGCCCGACTCTCTGTTTGGCATTGCTCCCTCCTCCGCTTGGGGCAGTTGGCTGGTCGAACTACCCTGCGTCTTCAAGTAACGCACGTGCGCGCTCTACCCGCACCTGCCCTTCGTTGACAAGCTGGGCTGCGATGCGGTCGACCTGTGCGCCCTGCGCGCCGGCGGCGATTGCCACCTGGCGGGCATGGAGGCTCATGTGGCCCTGTTGGATTCCTTCGGTGGCCAACGCTCGAATCGCGGCCAGATTTTGGGCTAATCCCACCGCAGCCATGACCTCACTCAATTCGCGCGCACTTTCGACGCCCAGGATCTTGAGCGCGACCTGTGCCGCCGGGTGGGCGCGGGTGGCTCCGCCTACAATGCCCGTGGCCAGGGGCATGTCGAGGAAGCCGTAGAGCGCGGGGAAGGTCGATTGGGGATCTGGGATCTGGGATTCGGGTTTGGTAGAGGGGGCCAGCTTGCGTTTGAGCGCGTCGGCATCGTTGACGACAGACCAGTCGGTGAGGGCCCGGTATTGACCGTCGCGTGCGGCATAGGCGTGGGCGCCGGCTTCGATGGCGCGCCAGTCGTTGCCGGTTGCCAACGCCACGGCGTCGATGCCGTTTAGAATGCCTTTGTTATGCGTGGTGGCCCGGTAGGGATCGACCACGGCGAAAGCATTGGCGTGGGCAATATTCTCGATCACCTCTTCCCCGCTGTAGTTGATGCTGCTAAAGGAAGCGGCCGGAATCACCACCTCGGCCCAGGCCCGCCGCCGGTCGGTCAGATTGCTGAGAATGCGCAGCAGGGCGCGACCGCCGCTCAAGCGTTCCAACGACGGCGCAATGGCCTCGACCGCGGTATTGACCGCGTTGGCTCCCATGGCGTCGCGCGTATCAAAGAGCAAGTCCACGACCAACATGGGCGCAGTCGGCGTAGACGCAAACTCGTGTATTTCTAAATCGACCGGTCCGCCGCCCAAACGTTTGATGGTCGGGCTGGTATCGGCAAGCTCGAGCAGCGCGTCTTTTTCAGCCAGAATTGCGGCCGTGGCCGCGGCGAAGTCGGGCACGTCGAGCAGCTGAACCTGGCCAATCATAATCGGTGGCGTGCTGCCCGTGCGGAAACCGCCTGCCGTTCGAGCCAGCTTGGCCGCATAGCTCACCGCGGCGACGACCGAAGGCTCTTCAACCACCATGGGGACAAGATAGTCGCGGTTGTTGATTTTGAAATTTGCCCCAATGCCCAATGGCAGACAATAGCGACCGATTACATTCTCGATCATCTTGTCGGCACGCGGCAAGCTGAGGCTTTCGTGGAGCACCGCTATTTCATCCGCGGTCAGGCCGGCCCAATCGGCGATGATGGCGACCCGCTCGGCCATGCTTTTCTGATAGAAGCCGCTCAGTCTTGAATTGCGTGGCGGCACGTCTTGAGAGTTCATGATCGTCCAGTCCGTTCGTACATCGCTCCCCAAATGGGGTGCACCCTGGCTGAATGGTAGCACAGTCGAACCGTCAGAACCTATCCAATCGTCACACTCAGCCGCTAAACGCCAACAGGACGCGGCTGACCGGGCCGTCGAGTAGCTGAGGCGCAAAAGCCAGTCCGACGGAGACCAATAGGATTGCGGCGGCCACGCCGCCACTGATGGCATTTTCGCGACGCAGGCTGCGATTTTCCAGCGGCCCAAAAAGAATCCTCGCCAGGCGGATGTAGCCGAAGATTGCGCCGCCTGAAGCCACGAGTACCACAGCGGCAGGCCGCCAATCGGCCTCTGCAATGATCTGCAGCGCCGCCCAATGGCCGGTGAAGCCGGCGCTGAGGGGGAAGCCGGCCAGGCCGAGGCCGCCCAGCAAAAAGGCTGCGCTATTCCAGGGCAGCCGGTTGCCCGCGCCCTGTAGCTGGGCTGAACCGAGGCCGCCGGCATGCTCTTCCAGTACCGAAAGGCCGGAAGCGGCCGTCAGCATGCTAATGGTGCGCAGACCGAAGAGAAAGAGCGCAAGGGGCAGGCTGCGCACGCCCGCAACGGCCATCACCATGAGGATCAAGCCCCAGTCATGCAGCGCAGAATAGCCCCAAAGACGTCCGGCGTTGAGCGTGCCGAATGCGGCAATGCCGCCCCAGATGGCCGTGATCAGCCCCGCCCAATCCAGCCAGAGCGCCAGCGCGGAATTCTGGGCCACAAAGGGAAGTTCTGAAAGCATGCGAAAGAGGAGAAAGAGCGCAGCCAATTGATAGAGCAAACCTACCACGGCCGATACCACCGGCGGCGCGGTTTGGGCGATCGACGGTTGGGAGCCGTGCAGGGGCGCCGGTGCGAGCAAGATCACGTAGCCGATGGCGATGAACTGCGCGGCCATGAGCAACATATCGTTTTGGGGATCAAGATAGGCCTGGCCCATGAACCAATTGGCCATCAGTACGATGGGAAAGGCCAGCAGCGGCGGCACCAACATGCGTAGCGCGCCAGCCGGATTGTGATGGCGACCGGCCTGGACGATGAAGACGGCCAGCGCGCTCAATGCCGCCAGAAAGAGCGGCCCGAGGAGCACAGGCGAGACGGGGCCGCCCGAGAGCAAGAAGAGCGCGGTATAGCCGGCCACGAGTCCCAGCGTCGCGGGCACAAAGGTCAGCCCCTGACTCACCCGCATGGCGAGTAAAAAGCCTGCCGCCGCAATCGCCAGTGCCAGGGCAATAACGGGCGCTGCGACCGGCGTGAGCTGGAAGGTGAAGTCGAAGTAGGAAACGGGTGCGGTCAGGTCGACCGGGCGATCGAGCAACGGCGGCGTCCAGACCGGCATGCTCAAGTCAGCCGTCCAGAGCAGAATGGCCCACACCATGCAATACGCTGCGGCCAGTCCGGCAACGATCTTTTCCCAACTGCGGAAGATGTAGGCAAGCGCGGCCAAGAACAAGAGTGAGCCAGAGAGCATCACGGGCAAAGGTAGCATAGCAGTGTCCTTATTGCCCTCGATCTTGTGGCGCCACGGCCGGCGTTGCCGGGCGCGAGGATGGTCGCTTCACAGCGCCGGTTGATTGATTCCGAGCCGCTGACGCTTCTGCCTCTTCCACCATCTGCTGGATGAAGCGCGGTAGCGGCAGCGCATCTACGGCCATGTCGACATCGGAGGCGGCGTACCCGTTGACAGCGTCGCCATCGGTCATCTGCCCCTCTTCGGGGAAGACCATGTCGGTCATGACGGGGCGGCGGTCGCTGCCCGGCACGCGATCGAACAAGATCAGATAGCTACATGCCAGCGTTACCAGTATCTCGACACTGCCGATCAAGGCAAAGAGATTGGGCGACGGAATGAGAACGGCCAACATTGTTTGCGCAGTAATTAGCCAGAGAAGCAGCCCGATCGTGCTGAAAAACGGATTGTCACCCAGGCCCAGGATCAACAGAGCACAGAGCGCCAGCCAGCCGAAAAGTGAGACCGCGCTCGGACCAAAGATGGGGACAGGTATATTCACTTCGATCACGCGCCAGGCCAGAATGATGAGAATCAGCGCCAGAAAACGGACCACCCAGTTGCCGGCCTGGTGCAGGGAGCGGGGCTTCTCTAGCTGCACGACCGACATGGCCAACATGGTTAGCATGAGCAACATGACGATCAGTTCCAGCACGGCCCACTGCGTATCGAGGCCATAGCGCTGAACGCCCAACGTGATGGTCCCGAGCTGAACCAGGAAAAGGCCGACCAGCGCTGCGCGCCAATCCCAAATCAGAATGATCAGCGCGGCACTGGCTGCCGTGATGAGCAGACCGGTTCCGGTTGCAAAGAAATTCAGCGTCGCAAATAACTGTTCCATAGCGGCTACCGCAATAGATAGAGAATCAGAAAGACGATCAGCGCCCAGCCCATGTAGCCGGCGCCCTCGATCACACCCACAGCGTTGCCCCAGATGCGGCTGATGCGGGCGATAAACCACCAAAACAGGTCAAAGAGCCATTCCAAACTGGCAAAGCGACTGACCGTATTGGGCAGTTGGCCCAAATAGGGCCAAAGCCGCGGACGCACCCAGACCAGACCGATGCCCAGCGCAAGCGGGATGGCAAGCGTAATCCATACCGGGGCTTCGGCAACAACGCTCGGTGGCGTGCCCAGCATGTCCGGAATTGCGTTGGGCAGGCTGGCCAGGGCCGCGACCGTGCCGGGCAGAAATCCGGCGACAGCCAGCGGCAAGCCCAGACCGATTGCGGTAATGAGCAGACGAACGACGTCCCCATTTGCTTTTTCATCGGGCGACGGTTGCCAGTGACTCTCCCAGCTGCGCAAGGTAGTGGCGATCAACATACTCTGCGCCACCACGTAGAAGAAGAAGAGCAGGAGAAAGAAGCTACCCGCCAGCCATAGACGCGCCAGCGACGGCTGCACGAGGAAGCCGGGCGTGAAGGGGACGCCGGCCAGGGCCAGCGCGCCGACGCTGACCGGCAGCTGCCAGCCCATACGCCGCCACACCTGTCCGCCGATCAGCCAGAGGCCGCCGCCTAATGCAAAGACCGTCGTGGGCCAGATCATTGCGCTCGGTCCTCGGTTCAGCGAGAGCGCACCGGCCAACATTGCCACGCCCGCGGACGTGACCAGCACATACGTAGAATAGGTTGGCTGCTCTGACGCCGTCCAGGCCGTCAACGCGCTGCCGACCAGCGACAGCACCAAAATCGTGAGCACGTCTGGACGCAACAAGATCACCTCTGCACCCAGGCCCATCGTCCAGCCCATCAGCCAGAGACCGCTCAACACGGGGACCATGTGATCAAGCAGGCGCTCGGACAGATTGACATGGTCGCGGTCTGTGGGGAGCAGCCATAAATGAAAGGGATAGAGACCGGCGCGAATCGCCGCCGCCGCCAGCATGAGTGCGACTGTCTCCAAGGGCAAGACGCCATCCTGAAAAGCCTGACCCGGACCGGAAGGACCCGCAGGCAGTAGGGCGATCAGCAAGAGCAATGCGCCTAGCAGACTCAACCCTTTGGCTTGGCTTTGCTGGAGTTGCGCGCGGGCGTCGAGCCCCGCCGCCAGATCCATCCTTGCCGCCGAGCGCACAAGAATGAAGAGGTCCATGATGACCCAGGTGAGGATGGCCGTCAGCAGATTGCCGCTGCCGACAAAGAGCAACGCACCGGCCAAAACGCTCAGGTGGATAGCAAGATTGGTGTGAATACGGTCGCGGTTTTGGGCAACGGCCAGCTGGCGTCGATTGTTGAGCTCCAGCAGGATGCCGGCGCCGCCAAGCACAAGTATCAGGCCCGAGATATACCAGTTCCAGCCGTCGCCTATCCAAAGCAGATTGGCGCCATTTTGGAGCAACGGCTGCCAGGGGCGACTGTAGACAGGCACGACCTCCTGAAACCGTAGTCCAAGCCACAACAGGCCACTGGCGACCACAAAAAAGAGCGCCAACCCGGTCAACCATGCGGGTCGACGCATCCAGCGTCCGGCAATCAGTTGCACCAATGCCCCACCCAGTAAAATCAGGGCCGGACCAATTGGTGAGCGCAAGAGGTCAACGATGATTTCCACAAGGCGCGATTTTATCACAACCTAGCCGGATTTCCCCAACCAACGGGGGCATCAGCCGTCACCTGCTTCAATCACGACAGCGGTGATCTGCATCACCTCATCAAGGGTTTTGGTGCGCGCCTGTTCGAGCCGAGCCAGGCGTTTTTGAAACTGACTGAGCGCGAACGCAGTGAAGAGTTCCTCTTCCAGGCCAAAGGGCATAATGTCATAGGCGGCAAAGGTCTCGCCGACGACGCCCAGGGCATGGGGCAGCAATTCATTCATCGTTTCTTCGGCCACCGACCAGAGAGACGGATCGACGGCAACGAGCCGCGAGACCAAGAAGATGCCGTAGGCGATGTGACGAGATTCGTCCTGCTTAAGCGCGCGGATGCCTTGACATTGGCCCGGCATGAGCTGATTGGCTTCCAGTGCCGACAAGTAAGCGTGATAGCCTGTCTCGGCCAGTACGCCTTCGACAATCATGTTGTAGGTGACGGATGCACGGACCTGGGCCGCCGGCGAGGGATCGACCAGCAATGGCGCCATTGCTGCCGGCAGGGCTTCATAGACGAGCGCCCGGTAGCTGGGCGAGTGGAAACAGGTGAGCGCCTCGTCAACCTGGATCACTTCATCTATGAAGCGCCGGAAGAAGTCGGTGTGCTTGGCTTCCTCGAAGAGAAAAGTTGTCAGGAAAAGCTCTTCCTCGATACGCCCTTCGTTGGCAATGGCCAGAATGAGGGGTAAAATGTCGACTGTGACCGCTTCTTCGCCGGCCTGAAAAAGGGCCGTCAGGCGCATGAGCACGTCGCGCTCGGTCTCGTCCAACGTCAGCCAGTCGCTGCGATCCTGCGTGAAGTCGATGTCACTGGGATTCCAGATGCCGAGCCGCTTCGCCTTTTCGAAAAGGCGCATGGGCGGCGATGTGCGCTGAAGTCCACGCGTAGTTGTGGCAAAATGATCGTGCATGACACGCGCTCCTTTCAGACGGGCGCTTGGGCCAAATTGGCGGTTGTGCCAAATTGGCTCTTGGGCACAGAGTGCTGGTTTGGCGTTTCGTTTTACCCTGTTGAAACGTCTGTGTTGATAGCGTCGGCTGAAGCAATTCAGATCGGCGGGGCAAGTGATGGCCCGCTGGACGGTGAGACGGGCGCACATGCACGGATCTCCCGCTTCAGACGATCAAGTCGTCTGTCATACCGTTTTTTGCGCCAGAGAACCCGGCATCCGCGACTTGATCTGATCGGTACGCCCAGTTTGGATCTGCCACGCAGGCGACGGCAAGGCGTGCTTGCAGCGCCTCCGATATGCTATAATCCTGCCGATTGTGTTAACGACGGATTAATCGGCCGACAGTCGGTCTGCTACCATCCAGGCATAGTATACATCAATTGGATTGGACGCAATTGGAGTGGCGCCCGCTATGCCGGCCGCATCGCACCCGACATTATTGATCCTTTTCCACGTACCACTGGCAAGCGAGCCTGACCGAATGACAGCGACTTCAGAACAGGGCAAATACAAGAACGCACAACAGAGTCCGTTTGCCCGTTTCTGGCCGGGACGCAATGGTCAAACTGCTGAGTCTGCCCAGGATGTGCCGCCGCAAGTGCAGACACCGGCGCAGCCGCGCCGCCGTAGCGCCGCCGCGCTGATCAAACGAACGTTGCTGCTAATCGCTATGGGCGGGCTGCTGCTGGTGATCTCCCGCTACTACTATGCTGACGAGAGCGGACCGGCCTGTGCGCCGGAATGCGCCTATGCCGATCTCTCCGGCCAGGACTTCAGCGGCGCCAGCCTGCGTGGGGTCAATTTCTACGCCGCCCGCCTTCAGGGCACTAATCTCAGCGGTGCGGACCTTTATCTGGGTAACTTTGTCGAAGCCAATCTGCGTGATGCCAACTTACGCAATGTCGACATGGCCCAGGCAACCATGAGCCTGGCCGATCTGCGCGGAACGGACATGCGCGACGCCAACTTACGCGGCGTCGACCTGCGCAACGCCGACCTGCGCAAGGCCGATCTCAGCAACGCCGACCTGCGCGGCGCTGTTCTAAGCGGGGCCGATCTCTCGCGGACGACCTTGATCGCTACGACGCTGACCGAGACTAATCTGGAGGGCGCCAATCTACGTCGCGCTGATTTACGCGATGCGGTTCTTCGGCGCGCCGATCTACGCAACGCAGACTTGCGTCTCTCGCGGTTGACGGGCGCGGACCTGTCGGGTGCGGACCTGCACGGCACGTTCCTGCCATGAGTCGAGCACGCGTGCTGAATGGCAGCGTCGTCGACAATTTTCCTCGTCGAACAACCATGCTTGACCAGTTTCCCATTATCTTGAATCAATTTGAAGCGATCACTCTTGCCGAGATGGAAGAGGTGAAACTGCTCGACCGCGTCGATACCAAGTTCCTCATGACGCAGGAGCAACTGCTGGAGATTCTGCAGACCATCGCGCCCCACTATCGCATTCTCGAAGCAGAGGGAACCCGCGCCAGCCGCTATCGCACCCAGTATTATGATACCGCCGACTTCGCCCTCTATTTCGATCATCATAATGACCGCCAAAATCGTTACAAGGTGCGGAGCCGTACGTATATGGACTCCGAAGTTACGTTTTTGGAGATTAAGCGCAAGAGCAATAAGCGGCGCACCTCGAAGATGCGCTGTCAGATTCCTTCTATTCCCGACATCCTTGAGGGCGACAATCTTGCCTTCGTCCGTGAGCATTATCCGGCCGACGCATGGGCGCTCCAGGCCGTCATTTGGAATACCTTTCGCCGCATTACGCTGGTGAGCAACTTTCGGCGCGAGCGGCTTACCCTGGACGTGGATCTGAGTTATGGCTGGGGCGACCGTATCGGCGCCCTCGAGGGCATTGCAATTGCTGAAGTGAAGCAGCGAAAGTTCTCGATCGATTCCGACTTCGTGCGCGAACTACGCCGCCATCATATCTATCGCACTGGCTTTAGCAAATATTGCGCCGGCATTTCCTATGTCTATCCCCACCTAAAGGCTAACCGATTCAAGCGCCGCGAACTGCTGATCGCGCGCTTGTTGCGCAAGCGAGGTACGCTGTGAGTGCACTGAGTGAGCTGATTCCTGGCTTTATCGTCAATCTAATTGTCGCTACGATCATAATCGGTTTCATTTACTACCCGGCGAATCGCAGCAAGAAAGATTATGTTTTTACCTTCTACGCCTTCAACATTCTGATCTACTTTGTCTCCGGTCTGTTGCGCGATGTTCAACTGACCATCGGCTTCGGCTTTGGCCTGCTGGCTGTTTTCTCCACCCTGCGTTATCGCACCGAACCGATCCGCGTCAAGGATATGACCTACCTCTTCATCGCCATCACCGTGCCCTTTATGAACACGCTCTTCATGGCGACGCGCATCACCTTCAATGAGTTGATCATTATCAACGCCATGGTCGTGGCGCTGGTGTTGGTGCTGGAGAAGGGCTGGGGCGTCCACTATCAGGGCGAACAGGAAGTGGTTTATGAACGGGTCGACCTGCTTAAGCCGGAGAATAACGCACTGCTGTTGGAAGATCTGAGTGAGCGCACGGGGTTGAATGTCATTCGCTGCGAGATCCGCCAGATTGATTTTCTACGCGATACGGCCCAGCTCACCATCTACTTCGAGTATGGATCTGACGAGCCGGGGACGTGATCATGCGTAACGTGCTGTTTGTCTTACTGCTGATTCTGGTGTGCATGACGCTTTCAGCAAGGTCCGTGGCGGTGCACGCGGCGATCACCGCTCAAGAGACGCCCCCTACCGCGTTGAGGATCACAGAGATCATGTACAATCCGCCGGCGCAAGGCGGTATCGACGGCCGGGACCTCGAATTCATCGAATTGCACAACGATGGTCCGACTCCATTTACCCTTGACGGGCTGCGTTTCAGTGCCGGTATCGACTATCGCTTTCCTGCTGGCGCGATCCTGCAACCGGGCGCTTATCTAACGTTGGCCTCATCAACTGCTGGCTTTACGGCCAAATATGGCGCCTCGCCATTCGATGCTTATGACGGTCAGCTCGACAACGGGGGCGAACTACTGCGTTTGGAGGATAACGCCGGACAAGTCGTCATCGCCCAGCCCTTTGGTGACGATGCTAGCTGGCCCTGTGGACCGGATGGCGGCGATTTCTCGCTGGTGCTGGTCGATGGCGCACGCCCGGCCGCTGGCGCAAGCTGGCGCAGCAGCAGCGCGGCCGGTGGCTCACCCGGCTTCGTTGACCCGCCGCCGCCTCCTGCGACCGCCGAGCTGGTGATCAGCGAGATCCTGGCCCATACCGATCTGCCTGATGAGGACGCGGTCGAACTCTACAATCCGACGGCGTACGACGCGCACGTGGGTGGATGGTTTCTGAGTGACGATCCGTTTGCCCCCCAGCGCTATAAGATTCCCGAAGGGCTCTACGTGCCGGCCGGCGGTTATCTGGTCCTCACGGAGTCGCAGTTTGGCGCCGGCGACGCGGGCTTTGGCTTTTCAGAGAATGGTGAATCCGCCGTGATCACGGCGGCAACCTGTCAGGGCGAGACGACGGGCTATCGCCATGCGCGTGACTTCGGCCCCTCGCCCAATGGCGTCTCGCTTGGGCGCTACGCAACCAGCACCGGCGCGATCCACTTTCCCCTTCTCTCACGCCCCACGCTGGGCGCTGAAAATGCCGCGCCTCAAGTGGGCCCATTGGTCATCAGCCGTATCATGTACCATCCTGGCGTCACCAGCGCGATTGAGGACGAGTATATCGAACTCCAGAACATCGGTAGCGAGCCAGTCGACCTCTACCTGGACGCAAGTCCCTGGCTGACATGGCGGCTGCGCGGCGCGGTGCGCTACGAGTTTCCAGCAGGGACCACGTTGGCGACCGGCGCACGCGTGCTGGTTGTGCCCGAGTTGCCTACTACATTTCGCGCCCGCCACAGCATTCCGGACGACGTGACGATTTTTGGACCGTACGAAGGCGCCCTGAACAATAGCGGCGAGCGGCTTGCGCTTGTGATGCCTGCTTCGCCCGACTTGACCGGCCCGCAGGTCTACTACGAAGTCGACGCTGTGACATACGATGACGAAGCGCCCTGGCCGACCCAGGCCGATGGCCAAGGACCGCCCCTTGTCCGCATTGACGTAGCCGGCTACGGCGATGACCCTGCCAACTGGCGCGTCGAAGACGGCCTGACCGAGCGCCTCTACCTTCCGCTCATTGCCGCTGACAGTCCGCTTGAGTGAATTGTGAAAGGATCCACTTCTATGAATTTGTCGTCTGCTGCCGTCCCGCCTCCCCATGGGGAGCAGCCTATCCTGGTCTCCGGTCCGCCGCTGAGTGAAGCCGGCCGAGCCATGATTCTCGTCCATGGCCGGGGCGCCACTGCCGCGAGTATTCTCACCCTGGCCGATGCGTTTGAACGCCCGCAGCTGGCCTATGTTGCGCCCCAGGCTGCGGGCAATACCTGGTACCCCTACAGCTTTCTTTCGCCGCTTGAGGTCAATGAACCGGGTATCAGTTCTGGCTTGGCGCTGCTTGGCGCCCTGGTCGCCGAAATGGAAGTAGCGGGTGTGTCGGTCGAACGGATTCTGCTCGGCGGCTTCTCCCAAGGGGCCTGCCTGGCGTCCGAATTTGTGGCGCGCACCCCGCGTCCTTATGCGGGGCTGCTCGTGTTTAGCGGTGGGCTGATCGGGCCGCCGGGGACGCCGCGCAACTATCCTGGCCGTCTGGATGGCTTGCCGGTCTTCCTTGGCTGCAGCGACCGTGATGCGCACATTCCCGAGGAGCGGGTCGATGAGACGGCCGAGGTATTGGCCGCAATGGGCGCGGACGTAGCCAAGGTCATCTATCCTGGCATGGGTCACACGATCATCGATGACGAAATTAATCATGCCCGTGCCATCATTGATGGGGCATAACATGTTGATTCAGGGGCAATGCAAGAAAGAAATCGGCGTGAATCTGCCTAATTCCATTTCATCTGCGCTCCATCGATAATTGGCTGGCTACTCATTTCAGGCTCCCCCTTAACAGTTTGCGATCGGAACGCGAACGAAGCTTGTGGCGTTTCTTGGGGTCGATGGCCGCTTGCGGCCGTATCTGGCGCGCCTGGGCCGGACTGATAGAGGTTTGAATCGTAGTTTATGTTGCGTTTGTTCGTTGGACTCTTTCTCATAGCTGGTACGCTGGCGCTCAGCGGGTGTGGCCGCACGCCGCGCACCGATCCGGCTATGGTCGATCTGGCCGTGCGCGCCACGATGCATGCTATGCCGTCGCCCACGCCCCGTGTCATCGAAGTGACGCGGGTGGTTGAAGTGACGCGCGTGGTAGAGGTAACGCGTCTGGTCGAACCCACCCCAACGCCTGAGCCAACGCCTACACCAGAAGAGACTGCACCGCCGCCTGAAGCGGCCGCCCCGGCCGTCCCTGTCGCAGTGGCTGCCGCAGCCGAGGCGCCCGTGGCGCAACGAGCGGCGCCGGCACAGGCCTGCCCCGCCGCGTCAGAGCGCACCTTTGGGCTCATTCCTATCACTGGCGGCGTAACCGACCATCCCGACTACGAGCATGGTGACCTAAATCTGGCCTTGCGCGGCTATGTTCCCACGGCGGCCGACCTGACTATCGTCAACATCAACGGTCCAACCGACAGCGATCCACCCCAATTGGCCGGAATTTTTGGTGATGGGCGAACGCCGGCCTTTGTCAGCGCCCACGCCGTGCGCGACTGGAACTGGTCGTGCGGCGGGCGGGGCTGTGCCACCGAACCGATGAATCAACGCGAGGTTACGTTGCTCGGGCTGGGCGTACAGCCGGGGGAACTGCTGAGTATTCCCAGCCGCAGCGCCCGCATCTATCCCGACGACTTCAAGGTGTTGGTGCTCTATGCCGACACTGAGCGCATTACGCTCAACTACACTCGGGATGACAGCGTGGCCAATGGCTATGCTGTGCATATCGAGCACATCTGTGTCGATCCCAACCTACTGGCTCTCTATCGTCAAGCGAATGCAAGCGGGCGCGGTACCCTGCCGGCGGTGCGCAACGGCGAAATCATTGGCACGGCTTTGAAGGAAGAAATCGGCGTGGCCGTGCGCGATCGCGGCGTCTTTTTTGACCCTCGATCGCGCAAGGACTGGTGGCGCGACCGCTGACTCCATTGGGGAGAATTGGAGATCTGATTGCGGATTGTTCCTGTGGGTAACTCGGCGAAGATATGAGATGCAAGCGTAGGTTTTTGGTCCGATCTCTGTAGAATGGGCGTAAAGACAGATTCTTCTGATGTGATATGCTTGGGCCATCATCGCACCGACACCGCAGCAAGAACGGTACACCCGTGCAGGTTCCTGTTACTGTGACAGCAAGGGAGATCCGCTTGTTTATCCTACTGATGACCATCTGGCTTGGACTGAGCGCCATGGCAACGCTAATCGTTTTGAGCAGTTGCATCATGGCCGGTATCGCTGACCAGGAGTTCAACCGCAACGAGCGCGAGACGCCGCTTGACCGGCGTGCCCGTGAAATTGGATCGCAGCGTTTGACAACGGCCAATAGCTACCTCGCCCTGCCAATCCTGGCTGAGAAGCCCTGCGCATCACGACGACGCCGTCGACTTGCACGCTAGGAGCGCAAGCACAACAGATAATCGAGTCTGAAGAATTCTGAATGGGTAATGGGTCATCGACCCATTACCCATTCTATGTTTTTCAGGTGGGTGGGTCGGATCTATTTGGGGAGGTGGTTCTGGATATGGTGACGTACTGCGTAGGCTGCCGCTTCCGCCCGCGAGGCGAGGTTGAGCTTGTTCAGAATCGAACTGACGTAGTTGCGTACGGTCTTTTCGCTCAAGAAAACCTGGTTGGCAATCTCTTTGTTGGTCAGGCCCTCTGTGATGAGCGAGAGGATGTTCAGTTCCTGATCCGTGAGGGAGGCGAAGGTCTCGTCTTCGGCCCGGCGTGCGTTTTCGCGTACGCGCTGAAATACCTGCTGCGTGACGGCTGGGTCGAGCATCGAGTCGCCCCGGCCCACTGTCTCCAGCGCCCGCACCAGATCCTCGCTGCCGATCTGCTTGAGCACATAGCCGGCCGCGCCGGCGGCGATGGCATCAAAGAGCAGGTCGTCGTCCGCGTAGGACGTGAGAATAATGACCTTGGTGTCAGGGTGGCTTTCGATAATTTCGCGGGTAGTTTCAATGCCGTTCTGCCCGGGCAGGCGCACGTCCATGACCACAATATCGGGCTTACAGTAGACGGTCTTTTCTAGTGCCTCGTGCGCATTGCCGGCCTCGCCTACGATCTCGAATTGATTGTAGCGTGAGAGTACCGTTTTCAGACCAATGCGCACCACTTCGTGATCATCGACGAGAAGAATCCGCAATCGCATAGGTCAGACAATCTCCACAATCAGCCCGAAGTTGATATGAGGCCCTCCGACCAAGCCAGCAGGAACACTCGTACAGACAAGGGGGCTGTAGACAAGGGGTAGCGCGTTGAACGAATGGTATTGTATCATACCCGCATGAAACAAGCGGAACAGTTGCAGGCGATTGCAATCGCCATGCAGGCCGTCACCTCGGGGCTTGAACTCGAGGCGGTCCTTCAACAAATTGTAGAGTCGAGCCGTAGCCTGGTTCGGGCCCGCTATGCCGCGTTGGGTGTTCTCAATGAAGCCGGCGACGCCATTGAGCAGTTCATCACGGCGGGCATTGATGATGCTGTACGCAGCCAAATCGGCCCCTACCCTCAAGGCCGCGGCTTGCTGGGGCACATCATCCAGAGCCGGCAGCCCCTACGCGTCGCCGACATGGCCCATCATCCGCGTGCAGCTGGCTTTCCGCCTCATCACCCTCCCATGACGTCATTGCTGGGCGTGCCCATCGTCTCCAAGGGACGGGTTTTTGGCAATCTCTACCTGACGGACAAAGTGGGCGAGGTTGTTGCAGACGCTGAGCCGACTGCGCCGCACCCGTTCACGGCCGATGATCAGGCGCTGGTCGAGCTTTTTGCCCGGCAGGCTGCCATTGCCATCGAGAACGCGCTGCTTCACCGCCACAGTCGTCAATTGGCCGTGGCGCAAGAGCGCGAGCGCTTCGCCATGGATCTGCACGACGGCATCATCCAATCGATCTACGGCGTCGGCCTCACGCTGGACGAAAGTCGCTACCAGCTCGATCTCGATCCTGATCAGACTCGCGCCGGCATCGATCAGGCGATCCACGGCCTGAACGACGTCATTGCCGATATTCGCAACTACATCCTCAATTTGCGCACCCAGCGCTTTCGCAAACAAGACCTCGCCACCGGTCTGGAGAGCCTCAGCCGTGAAGTGCGCGCTCACTCGTTCCTCAACGTTCAACTGGATCTTGAAACAGACGCCCTTGATCAGATCAACGACCTACAGACCCGTGAACTGCTTCATATCGCCCAGGAAGCGCTCGCCAATACGCGCAAACACGCGGGTGCAACGACCGTTACCGTCCGCTTTTCGCAGACCAAAGATCGCTTTGAACTTTGCATTGAGGATAATGGCCGCGGCTTCGAAAACGGCGATAACGCGGGTGACAGATCAGGTGATGGTTTACGCAATATGAGCGCCCGTGCGCAGGCGTTGGGAGGACGTGTGCGGATCGTCACAAGCCCTGCGCAGGGGACATCTGTCATTGCCAACGTCCCAAAATTACCGCCACTTGCGCCCGAATTTACGTGATATGTGTCACGACCGGGCTAGGACGTTTGTCCCTGTCTATGTGAATTAACGATCGCTATACTGCCAATAGCACTATTTCCTGTCCCACTATTTCCTGTCTCACTGTGGGAACCCCATGCACAGTGTCTTGCCCAGGAGCAGCCCGTGGCAGAATTGGCGATCCACACCAAGCAACTCTCTTATAATTTCGGCTCGAAACAAGCCATTGAAGATGTTGGTATCCAGGTACCGAATGGCATTGTCTACGGTTTGTTGGGTCCCAATGGCGCGGGCAAGACGACCATGATCCGCTTACTGCTCGGTCTGCTCGAGCCATCGGCCGGCGAGGCGTGGGTTTTGGGCATGGACACGCGCAGGCAGGGAGCCGAGATCCGCGAGCGGGCGGGCGTCTTGCTCGAGAGCGATCGTCTCTACGACTCGCTGACGGCAGTGGAAAACCTGGACTACTATGGCCGTATCCGCCAGATGACGCCGGCGGATCGCATTGCGCGCAGCCACGAACTGCTCGCAGCCTTGGACCTGTGGGATCGGCGCAATGAGACGGTGAGCACCTGGAGCCGCGGCATGAAACAGAAGCTGGCCATTGCCCGCACGCTCTTTCATCGCCCCGAACTGGTCTTTATGGATGAACCGACCAGCGGTCTCGATCCGGCCGCATCCGCTCATCTTCATGACCAGCTGCTCATGTTGGCTGCTCGTGAGGGGATGACGGTCTTTCTCACGACCCACAAGCTCTTGGAAGCGGAGCGACTCTGCGCCATGGTTGGCGTCATCCGTGGCGGCCGCTTGCTGGCATCCGGCTCGACCGCGGAGTTGCGTTCCCTGGGCGGAGTGCCACTGCTCCAAATCAGTGGCGAGGGTTTCAGCGACGAGGTAATCTCGCTCTTGGCTCGCCGTCGCGAGGTTGCGAGTATCCAGGTCCATCCGCATCGTATCTTGGTGGAACTCGCTGACCCCGGAGCCCATTCCTCACCACTGATCAGCCTCCTGGTCGAATCCGGCGCCGACATCGAAGAAGTACACCGCACCGATGCTAGCCTGGAGAGTATCTTCCTGACCATGATGCAGGAAGAGGCCGATGACGCTGTTCCGCTAAAGATAGGCGCCTAACTTCTTCCTGCTGGCCCCCAGCATTACGAACTCAAACTGGTCGACCACAAACGTCTTCAGACTACCTGTCAGCCTCGAGGCGCCCCGCATGAGTTCCGTTTGACAAAGCGGCGCGGGCAAACTAGCATGCTCACTGCGGAACGAGCCTGTCCCCCGTTTCGTTCGCAGCACTGTTCTACCCGACCGCGCACCCAGTAAAGGCAACCATACGGAGGAGAGCCATGAGCAATGAGATCAAGGTCTGCGTCGACCGCGTGCTGCCGCCAGACATGCAGCGTGAGGCTGAGTCCAAGGCAATTGCCGAGAATCCCCTGAACATGCCCGCACCAGGCGCCCCGGCGCCTTTGTCCGGTGCAGTCGATGCGCGCAAGCTTTGGGCGCCCGGCCGCGTCCTGCGCGTCTGTTTTCTCGATGGGGATGAGAGAGTCCAGGACAAAGTGGCGGCGATCGCGCAGGAATGGTCCAATTATGCCAATATCCAACTCGACTTCTGTGACGATTCGGACGCTGAGTTGCGGATTTCCTTTCAGCAGCCCGGTTCCTGGTCCTACATCGGCACCGACGCGTTGATGATCAAGCCGCCCAACCCGACGATCAATTTCGGCTGGCTAAAGCCCGACACCGACGACGAGGAGTATGCCCGCGTCGTGCTCCACGAGTTCGGCCATGCGCTGGGCATGATCCACGAACATCAAAACCCCGCCAACGAGATCCCCTGGAATCGGCCGGTCGTGATGCAATATTACATGGGGCCGCCCAACTACTGGCGGGCCGATCAGGTGGAGACCAATATCTTTCAGGCCTACGCCGAGGACCACACGAAATTTACCGATTTCGACCTCTATTCAATCATGCGCTATCCGATCCCGCGCGAACACCTGGCCGATCCCAACTGGGCGGCCGAACATCCGGTTGACTGGCAGAACTATCAGCTCTCGGACACAGACAAGACCTTTATTGCCGAGTGCTATCCGGCTGCTCAGGGCTAGGGACAGCATGAGTCAAGTGCAAGATTCTGAGCCCAATGCAGCGGCCCTCAATGCAGCCGAGAATCCCGACCTGACCCTCGCTGAATTGAACGCGCTCTACAAGCAGCTGAGCGCTCTGGTCTACGATCAACAGCTCGAAGTCCAGCGGCTGGATCTGCTCTCCATCGACGAAGTAGGAGAGCGACAGATCGAAGCGCTCGAGAAGCTGGACGAGTTGCAGCGTGCGCTTGCTGCGGTCGACGCCAGAATTGAGACGGCAGAAGACCCTGCTGTCGTAGAAGCTGAAACGCTCGAGACTGCCCCACCAGCGCCGGTCATCAAACGGCCCAAGACCCGGCGCGGCCTCACCGGCGAAGAGATTCGCCACTCGGTGCCCACCTACGGTGAGGAAGTTGAGATCGCCTACACGATCAACCTGCCGCGTGTGCCGACCAGCGTCTACAACATTCTTGATGCCCAAACGGAGCCCTTGATCACCGTCACCTTTACCCGTGCCATGCCCAAGGAATCGGCCAAGCAGCGGCGCTTCAAGAGCCCATCCGTTGACGGCGCGGGCGCGACCGGTGGTGCGGATAGCCGGAGCGAGGTGTTGCGCTATCGGATTCGTTCCTTCATCGAGCACTTTTCTGCAACCGCAATTGACCTGGTCGACCTCGCTCGTGGCGAGGAAAGAAGCGTCCGCCAGTTGCCCACGTTGATCCCCGAGCGGATCCAGCATCTCAACGAGCTGACGCGAGCCACGCTTCATGTTGTCATCGAACGCCAAAAAGCGGCTGATTCTGGCGAGTGGATTCTCGAGAGCCAGTCGACTGAGCCAATTTGGCTGCTGGCCAAGTCTTCGGCGCCCCAGGCCGTGCGCAATCCTGAAACGGGCGAATGGAACGACCTGACCCGCTTCCTGGGCGCGTTCGTCACGCCGAACACGCCCGAGGTGATCCGCTTTCTGCGTACTGTTGTCGATCATCACCCCGAGAAGCGGTTGGACGGCTATCAGAGCGGCGTCCGTACCCAAGTTGAGGCAATCTACAACGCGCTGAAGGCTCATGAAGTTGCCTATGTAGATTCGGTATTGGACTTCAATCCGGGGACATCGGCACACAGCCAGCGGGTGCGCCTGCCCAGCGAAAGCCTTGGCGATCGGCTTGCCAACTGCATTGATGGCGTGGTGCTCTTCGCCAGCCTCATCCAGGGCATCAGCGTCAATCCATGTATCGTGGTGCTGCCGCGCCACGCAATCGTCGGCTGGGAGACCAAGCCAGGTAGCGACAAGTGGCACTATCTGGAAACGACCATGCTGTCGACCCACGACTTTGGGAAAGCGGTCGAGGTCGGAACCCAACAGGTAGAGGCCTATCAGCAACGCTTTGAAGCCACCAAGGATCCGGCCTGGTATCGGCGCTGGTCGCTACGCGAGCTGCGCGCCGAGTATGGCATTATGCCGATGGGTTGACCGCACGCTTCGCATTGAGCGCTGCCGTCAGTTCCGCCGAATCGAAGGTGTGAGTCTGGACACCGGGACGCAAGAAGACCACCGTTGGTGTGACTTCGATGTCCAACAGTCGGCGTGCGGCCACGGCGTACAGCGCAAGCTGGAGCTTGTGTCTGGCTGCGGCCTGAGGCCCCTCGGCCATGGTTGTATACTCGGTCTTCCAATCAATTAGTCGCCATTGCCCCGCTTCATCCTCATAGAGTAAATCGATCTGTCCGTTGAGGATACGGCCATCCCAACGCATGGAAAATGGCGCTTCATGGTGGCGCTGCCGGGCGCGCGTAATCTGCCCGTACAAACGATTCCCTCTGAGTTCTTGCAGTAGCCAAAGCGACCGCGTGACCGCATCCTGGCGCAGATTGGGCTCAAATAGTCCGAACCGTTGCGCCAAATCCGTCAGCGCAGCGGCCTGCGCTGGACGCGGCAGGCCGATCAATGACCAGTCGCGCAGCGCTGCGTGAATGATATTGCCCAGTACGAAACCGGAAACGCGCGGCTTTCCCGTTTCATGAACTGTGTGCACGGCTGGACGTATGGGCCTTCCCTGCGCTCCGGCTCTTTCAACGCCTGCTGCATAGTCCGTTACACCGGTGACGAGCGCGTCGGTCACGAGCGTGACCGGCTGTAGCAGAGGCGGCGGACGCATTTCCACTGCGGCTTGGCTCTCATCCGCACGAAGCGCCTTGGCGCGCGCGGGAGGCGCCTGCGCGGGCGCATAGTGCACAAGGATCGTGTAGCCATCGTGGTCAACGGATGCGGTCGTGCCAACTTCCCCGTCTTTGGCCAGCGCCCAAGCGTTGAGAACTTCATCGAGCCATGAGTTCTTTGTTGGTTTGCCGGAGAGAAGTAGCAGATCAGCGGCCCGCGTACAGGCCACGTAGAGCAGGCGCTTGTTCTCAGCTTCCTCCATGCGTTGATCGATCCACTCGCCCCAACGGTAGGATGCAGGCTTTTGCCAGTCGCCGCTCTCATCGCGCAGCTTGCAGAGCAAACCGTACTCCGGGTCCGTCAGCAGGTGTGGGCTGCCCCGGCCGCCGCCTGCACGTCCCATGTCTGCTACGCAAATTACCGGGAATTCCAGCCCCTTGGCCGCGTGAATTGACATGAGCCGAACGGCGCCTCCCTCCGGCGAGCGACCGAGGGCCTCGCCCTCACGCGCTTCGGCGGCGCGAAGATCGCGCACGCGGTGCAAGAAGAGTGAAAGGCTGTCAGTCGGCCGCTCCCGGGCGATAGCCAGGAGCTTCTGCACGTTTTGCCACTGGCGTCCGCCGCCGTGGCCGATCTGGTCATCCAGGGCCAAGGCGATGTCGTAGCCGGTACGATCAAGCGCCATCCGCAGCAACCGCCAGACGGAGACGCGCCTGGCTGCTTCCGATAGCTCGGTTAGGACCGCATGGGCGAACTGTACGTCGTCGGTTTGTGCTGTCGGCGGCGGTGCAGCCAGCGCGGCGTAGAGTGGCTGGGGTTCCGCAGCCAACCGATTGGACTCATCGCGACGGCGCAAGCGATAGAGCGTCTCGTCACTCAGTGCGAAGAGCGGCGAGCGCAACGCCGTGGCCAAGGCCAATTCGTCACCGGGATTGTCGAGCCAGCCAAGCAATGCAATCAGATCCTGTACTTCGGGACGCAGATAGTAGCCGCGGCCACTCTCCGTCAGATAGGGCAGACCCGCTTGCTTAAACTGTTCTTCGTACAGCGGCAGATTGGTTGTGGATCGAAACAGGATCGCAGCATCGCCGTAGCGGAAAGGCCGATATCCACCGTCTGGGGCGGCATCCTTGTCCCACACCGGCAACTCGATTTTGTAGAGTTCACGTAGCCGTTCGGCCAGAATCTGGGCTTCCAGCACGCGTGCGTCCCTTGCCGAGAGCGTCTCGCCGCTGGCATCATTGGCGGGCAACAGAACCACCTCGACCGGTCTCTGGGCCGCGGGGTGATCGGGTGGAAGCTGGCGTGGCGCATGCAAGGGGCCGGGGCGCGCTTCAAAGGATGCGTGGGAGCTTCCATCCAACGGTTGCAGGATCACGTCAAAGAGATCGTTGCAGGCTGCGGTCAGCGATTGGTGGCTGCGAAAAGAGCGACCGAGCGTGATAGGCTCGGCGCCCGTGTGCCGGCGGATCAACTCTGTGGTCTCGTGAAAGATGCTGGCTTGGGCTTGGCGAAACCGGTAGATGCTCTGCTTGACGTCGCCTACGGCAAAGAAGCGGCCTGCTTCCTTTGGCGGGGCGAGGGCAAAGATGATGGCTTGCTGCAATGCGTTGGTATCTTGATACTCATCGACCATGAGATGGCGAATGCTTTTCCGGAAGAAATCCAATCGCGGATCCTCCGTTTTCTGGTCGAGCAAGCGCGCCGTATAAAACTCGAGATCGTCAAAATCGAGCGCGTGATGGGCTTGCTTGAGAGTGCTGTAGGCTGTCTCCAGCGAACGCCAGAGCGTGTGCCAGCGCTGTAAGTTGACAGCCGCACTTTCGTCAAACTCGCCGATCGACTCAACACCGCACTGCTTTTTGAGCTTGCGCAGTCCGTCACGAAGCGCGCCTAGTTGAGCTTTGTATTCTTTCAGCGCTTCTGTGCCGCCCCAATTGGCTGCCTTGCCGCCGCCCAGATGGATCGTATCGGCCTGAAGAAAGGCCGTGGCAAAATCACCGGCTGTCAGCGCCGCAGCCGCGGCCGCGGCTGCCTGCACGGATTCAGCCAACTTATCTTGCGGCGCCTGCACGGGGATTGCAGGCAAATCTTCCAGCGCATCGCCAATCAGCGGTTCTTCGCGGCAAATCTCGCGCCAGGCGGTCTCCTGCATGTGCTTGATTTCTCGCTCCCACCGCGCAAGCAGCGTCTCCGGCGCGGCCAGATCAGCAAAGGCGCGCTCGACTGAACCCCGCTTGCCCAGCAGAGATGCCATTTCTTCGCGCAACTCATAGACACGCAGGCTTTCGAGCAGGGCCAGTGTTTCGTCCTCACCGGCTTGGGCGAGGAGCGCCAGCGTGCGCCGAATCGCCTCTTCCTTCATAAAACCTGCTTCATCTTCATCCAGCACATCGAAACGCGGATCAAGACCGACGGCAATGGCATGTTCACGGAGAATGCGGGCGCAGAGGCTATGGATCGTACTCACGCGTAGCTGCTCCAACTCAAGCCGCAGTGCCTGCCAGCGGGGCTGGCCATCCTGGGCACGCCGCTCCACCGCGCGCCGAATGCGATCGCGCATCTCGCGTGCAGCCTTTTCAGTGAAGGTAATGGCGACGATGGCGTCAAGTGGCCAGTCTTCATGCGTTTCCAACTGATGGAGGAAGCGCTCGACCAGCACCCAGGTCTTGCCCGAACCTGCGCCGGCTTCCACAATTAGGCTGCGCGAAGTGGTTTGAATGGCCAGCGTCTGTTCCTGTGTCGGCGTGGGGAGTGACATGATCAAACGCTCTCTGCGGCTGAATCGTAGTTGTCCAGCATACGACGTCCCTTGTAGGCGCCAACGGGCGTTACGCGACAAATATCGGCCAACTGGCACCAGCTGGCACAGGCGCCGTCTTGAACTCTGTCTGGTGCAGCGGGGAAGATCCCGGACCGAATGAGACCGACGGTCACTGCGACGCGTTTGACGACGGCCTGAACGGTCTCGTCTTCTAGGACCGGCCCTGTGAAGCTGAGTTTGCCGCTCTCTTTTCGTGCGGGAATATGCAGATAGGCGCTTCGTGCAATGCCTTGCCCTGCTTCCTGCTGCTCTGCGGCCAGCGCATAGAGGGCGCTCTGCAAGGCCGTTCCCCCGATGATGGCCGACGTACTGTAGGTCGTGCTTCCGCTTTTATAGTCGATAATGCGCAGCTTGCCATCTGCCCGCCGGTCAATGCGATCAATGAAGCCACGGACATAGATGGTCCGGCCGTCGCGGTCAGCCAATGCGAGTGCTGAGTCCACGCCTTGAAAGCCAAAAGCGACTTCCTGGCGATAGGGCAGGAACGCCGTGTCGCCCTCCTCGCACTCCCAGCGCAGCAGTGCGCGCAGCATGCGCCGTAATTCTCGCTGTTCATAGCGCCACAGTAAATCCGGCCGGAAGCCGTAGCGTGCGGGTGCATCGTGGAACAGGTCGACACACACGGTATCCAGCTGATCAAGAATCGTTGGCAGATTCGTTGCCGTCAGCGCTATCTGCTGATCGGCCAGCCCGGCGAAGAGGGTTTCCAGCGCCGCGTGGAGCAGGCTGCCGCGCTGGGCTGCATCCATACCCGCCTCCGGTTCGCTCAGCGGCTCCAGCATGAGCACGCTTTCCACAAAAAAGCCAAAGGGACAGCTGTTATAGCGATTAAGCCGCGATGCGCTCCAGATCGAGTCCGGCCCAAATTCGCGGGTCAAGTCAGCCAGCAGATCGTCGGCTTGAAGCACTCCCTCGTAGATGCTCGGCGACTGCCGTCCGGCGCGGGCCCGTAACAGCGTGAGACCTGACTCGCCGCGCTGCCAGCGTCTCGGTGTCGCGCCCGACGGACGCGATCCGCGCTGTGCGAGGGCCGTTAGCCATTCCGCCTCGCCCGCGGCCTCAGCCGGGGCTAGGGCTGCAGCCACCGGAATACGGAGCACGCCAGATTCTTGCTTTACGTGGGCCGCAGTCAGCGCAGCAGTCCAGTACGGCGAGGGCGGCCACAGCGCGCCGCCCTCGTCCACCCAGGGACGAAGCATGGTGATGGTGCGGCGTGCGCCGCTTAGTACCTGCCACCAGAGCGACGCTTCCTCGCCCGCCTGTCGTTCTACCAGTGCCAGACTGGATTGACGCCGCTCTTCACGGTTATAGAAGAGATCGGGCGGTGGCGTTGTGGGAAACTCGCCCTCACTCATGCCCAAGACAAAGAGGTGATCTACGGGTGTTGAACGCGCATCCGGGAATGCGCTGAAATCGACCGTCTCCCACCGCTGCCCTTGCTCACCGTCAGGCGATTCTTCATCGATCAGGGCGCCTGGCGTGACGCGTACCGTCGCGCGCGTGAGTTCTTCGAGGAAGCGTTCACGAAAGACCGGCCAAGGAACGGTTACTGCACTGGCATCATGGCTGTAAGCTGCCTCCGCGGCCATGACCAATCGACCCAGCAGGTTGAGCACGCGCTGCACAATCACTTCGTCCCGCTGTGCGAAGGGTCCAAGGCGCGCTGCGTCCAAAATGCGCAGCGAAGGCGGCGTTCTCTGCGTGTCAGGATCGTGTTCATCGCCCGGGTTGTCTTCGTCATCCTGAAAGACCCCGAGCAGGGCGGACTGGATCCATTCTGCATAGTTGCGGTAGGTCGTCTCGACCGGCGGTTCCAGGTGGGCAAAGAAGGTGTTTAGCCCCTCTTCGATCTCCGCCAACGTGTCGGCAGGCAGCGCTGCGGCCAGCAGGCGACTCGTGCGTTCGCCCGGATCGTCTTCAGCATCTTCGGTCCGGTTCGGTTTGCTCGCACGAGGGAGCGGGCGCAGGGCATGACGCCACTGGTCGATGCCGGCAATGACGGGGCGCTCGCGCGTCAGTCGATCTAGCTGAGCGATCTGCTCATCATTTAGCCAGGGATGCGAGATATAGGGCGAGCGTAGGACGTCAAAGACGGTGCGCCATCTGTACTCTGGCCAGAGCGTGAGCAGATCAATCAGCGCCATGGTCACGGGCTGCTCGACAAGCGGTGCGTCAATGGCCACTGGCAAACCGTACTCCTCGCTGATGGTCTGGACGAGTCGACGGTAGACGCCGGGTTGGGGCGCGCGAATGGCGATCTCCCTTGGGGGCACGCCTTGCAGAAGCAGGCGCTTCACCATGCGTAAGGCCGTGCGTACTTCCTCCTCGCGCGAGGGGGCCTCAATGGCGACGACAGCGGCCTCGGCTGAGGCGTCTTCCTTTTCGGGTTGGGAACTAGGGGACTCCGCCTCAAAGAGCCGCTTGCGAAGGCCGAGCAAGCGAGGTGATACGCTCTGATCCTGCGCCAGCTGTTTGGTGTCCAGGGGCAATTCAGGATCGGATTCAAGCTGAGATCGTGTGGCGCGCAGTCGGGTGAGCGCGAGACCGTCGGCGCGACAGCGTTCGTCCCAGAGTAGGTAGATGGCAAACGAGCTTGCGCGTTTGCCAAGCGAATGGAGAATGCGCAGCTGCACTGGCGTAAATTGGTCGAAACCCGCCACCCAGATCGGCTCGCGTCCGACAGTGCTCTGACCATCTATGTGGGCCAACGCATCGGCAGCTAGCCAGAGCAGACCGTCATCATCGGCGGCGCCTCGCTCCTGCAGGAAGGCTTGATAGCGCGCAAAGAGGCGGCCCAGCTGTTGATCGCGCGGGTTGCTGCTCCGTGCCGCTTCAGCCAGGATTGCCTCCGGTTCCAGGCCCTGGCTCTTCATCTCGCGCAGCCATTCGATGACGACCTGCTGAAAACCGGGCAGATCCCGGACTGGGGCGTATGTGGTCAATTCACCGGCGGCTGCCATTTCCGCCAAGAGACGGCGCACAACGTGACGCAACGTGCTTTCGTCGAGGCGGTGGATCCGCTGTGCGGTCTGGCCAAGGAGCATGCGGGCCAGCTTTGCGAAGGTGAAAATGCGCAGGCCAAAGCCATCATCGAGGCGCATGGCTAGCCGTTCGCCGGCGCGTATCGTCGGTACGAGCAGCGTGACGGCTCCGAACCGGTCTGCCCGTCGGTTTGCCTGGAGTTGTAGATCGATATGGCGATAGGCAGTGTCAAGGTCGGGTGCTAAGAAGAGGGTGGGGGTAGGCTTCATTATCCTGCGTCAATCAATCGTTTGGTTGCCAATACTCAAGGAGCCAGCCGGATGTCCGGCTGGCTCCTGTCAGTCATAGATGTTTTGACTTACACGATAGGCATTTACGGAGCGCCGCTCCAACCTATCCCTAAGCCATCCCTCTTGCCTTGCGGAGACTGCCCCATCCACAATCCGGACGGCGAATCCGTGAGCAAGTGTTGCCTCGTCAAAACATCCATAGGCTGGCCTTAATTACACTTCAATTATACCACATTTTAGACGAATCGTATCCCCTCAGTTTTGCGATTTTGCGATGGGCCCATACCACATTGGGGGGCTGCTCTAGAGAAAGCGACCAGTCCGTTTGTACATCGCCCCCCAAATGGGATGCATCCTTTTGCGATTTTGGCCGCAAGGAGAGCCTACTGGCCGTTGCCCCGACTTTCCATGTTTTCCTGCAGGCGATCTTCCACGACGCGGCGGAGCGCGGCTTCCGCTTCGTCGTCTTGCTCGACCAGCGTGGCAAAGTCGGCCGGGCTTATCGCAGCGACTTCGACCTCGCCGGTGGGCGCAGCGATGATCGTCGCCCGGTTCGTCCCACCGTGAAGCAGTTCAATCTCCCCGAAGTACTGGCCCTCGGTCAGGTTGGCGGCAAAGACATCTTCGCCTTGATTCCCTTTGACGACAATTTCAACTCGTCCCTTGGTCACAATGTAGAAGCCGTCGGGACGCTCGCCCTCACGCAGGATGACCTCGCCTGGTGCATAGGTACGGCTTTCCAGCGTGCGCATGGCTTGCAGGAGCTGCTCTTCGGAAAGCGTGAAGAAGGTGTCGGCCAGGAATTCATCGATAATTTCACCGTCGGCCAGGACGATGGTACGGGAAACGCGGCTGGCCAAGTCTCGATCATGGGTCACCATGATGAGCGTCTTGCCCTGGTCGACCAGCACTTCAAAGAGGTCAAAGATTTCATTGGCCGTCTTGGAGTCGAGATTGCCGGTTGGCTCGTCTGCCACCAGCATCTGTGGATCATTGGCCATCGCCCGGGCGATGGCGACGCGCTGCTGCTGGCCGCCAGATACCTCGGACGGTAATTTGTATGCGTGTTCGGCAATGCCCACCAGGTCGAGGAGATGGAGCGCACGTTCGCGCCGCTCGCGTCCACGATAGGTGTTGCAAAAATCCATGGGCATCATCACGTTGTCGATGATGCGGATCGTGGGCAAGAGTTGGAAAAACTGGAAAACGATGCCTATGTTGTGTCCGCGCCACTCTGCGAGCCCGCCTTCATTGAGCGTGGCCAGATCCGTGTCACCGATGAGGACGCGGCCGGATGTCTGCCGGTCGATTCCGGTCAGCATGTTGATGAGGGTCGATTTACCGCTGCCCGATTTGCCGATGACCGCCACGAATTCGCCTTTGTCGACGTCTAGATTGATCCCTTTGAGCGCGGGAAAATCACCAGCAGGCGTCTGGTAGATTTTGACAATGTCCTGTAGTTCGATGAAGTGGGTATTCCCATAGCGGTATACGTCGTTGGCTACTTCAGGTTCCGCTTCTTTTCGCTGGCGAAGGCCGGCAAACATGGCTGACTCCTTACTGCTGGGTTGACAACCCGCACGCTACGGGCCGGACCGCTTCCAATCATCAAACGAAAAGGACCTTCTGTCAAACGCGCTTGGGGGCGTTCTTGGGCGTCACCACATGGCGTGAACGCAGCTTCCAAAGACGCTACGCCGGTCTGGTGGGATTGGAGGCCCGGCGGCCTTAGTGGGGAGCGCCCTCGCTTAGTCCGCACGCCCCGTGCGGGCGGTCGCCGTCGCGCAAGGTGATGTCGTCCACGATGCCACGTAACCGGGGGCCAGATGTGCAAACGACCCGCTTGGTTTCGACAAGCTCAACCGGCGCTGACCTGGCTTCCTAGATGATAACCTCCACGTGGCCACCCAGCCGAGGGCCGGGCGTGTAAACAACCCGTTCGCACGGGGCGTGCTCACTAAGCGGTTGCGGTATAGATCCCCTCGCTAAGCGATTGCGGGATGACACGCACGCCAAAATGCCCCGATTCGAGTCAATCGGGGCATTTTGCGTCGCCAGCTTTGCGGTTGTCGTGTATGGATTAGCCCGGCATACCAAGGCGTAGCCCCGGCTGCAGGCCCGGCCGCACGGGCCGAATCTGTGCCGCAGTCACGGCGGCGAGTTCCTCGCGATCAAGCGAAGATGCCGTATCTTCTGCTGCCGCCTGGCCATTCAATTTGGCATCCGTGCTCGCATCGGCCGTTGCATTCGGCGTATCAATGCGCGCTTCTTCGATATCTTCCGCCACAACATCACCGGCGGCCGCGGTCATCACTTGCTCAACATCCTTTGCTACGTCATCCATGGAGATCCCCCTTGTCAAAAACATTACCCGCGCGGGACCGGCATCCTCGACGTACTCGCAGAGGCAAACAGAGCAATGATGAAAGCGTCAGCGGAAGGCTGCGTGCGGGTTGCCGTCAATCCGATCCAGGCATTGGTGAGGAGGTCATGATGGGTGGGAATCGGGATTGCGTTGCGCCAGCGTCTGCCGGTTCTGATAGCTGATGACGTGGTGACGTACGGTAAGTTACGGCGAGTTTAGGGCGAGGCCACTGATCAGCAGTCGGCCGCTTGCTTCAATGATGACGTGGTCATCGGTTTGCAGGCCGTGGAAATCATCGGACGAGAGCGCGACGAGGGGGACCGGCTTGGCGTAGAGTACATCGGCGACGATAGAGGCCAGGGCAAAAAAAGTGTCGACGCCGGTTGTCAGAATGGCGGCCGGTGCAGTCCCGGCGCGTACGGCTTCCAGCAGCACGGCGGTGGTCGTCGAAGAGCCGCGCGTAAAAGGCAATGCCAGGACCCGCCCCGCAGCAACCTGTCCGGCCAGGGGGTGGCGCCGGTCGATAATCGTGCCGCTATGGTAGTCGTAGCCGCCCCAGAAAGAGAGCGGCTCTTGGCTGACCAAGAGTCGGCCCGACGCCGTCCCAGGTATGATGACCTCGCCCTGCACTATCCATTCCATAGCGATTCATCCCGCATCACGCGACCCGCTTCGGCCGAGTGAACGCAATCTGCCAGGCTGCCGAAGGTGACTTGGGTGTCGAGCATGCCGGGCGAATAGTAGGCATATTTGGCCGAATTGGTCATAAGCAACTTGACTTCCGGCGGCAGCATGGGCGTGGCCAGAATACAGGTGTCCACGGTCAGCTCGCCGCCAAAGACACGCAGAGCATCGAGATGACCGGCGCGCTCGGCCAGCAGGGCCATGGCGCGACTGGTGGTAACGAGAAAGCGCACATCTGGATGACGACGCCGGCCGGCAAGCAGGGGCGCAAGCTGAGCAAACTCCGCCAGCGAGAAGTGGGGGCTGCCGAGCACGACCATGTTGAGCGCTGCGTCGGCGGTCGTAGTCAAATCACGGCGCGCGTCACGGAGATCGGCCCTGGTTACGGCAACGCTCTGCTCGGGCACGCGGCCCTGACACGCTGCCTCAAGCGTGGGCGCCTCGGGCGTGACGCCGACGATGTGAAAGAGCGCCACGGCCCCCGATGATGCGCCCGCCGCGGCCAGCGCCTTGAGCTGGTCCTCGGCCGGCTGGACCGCAATCCCCTCGATGACAGGCGCCTGATCACCCGCCAGCTTGCCCATGAGGTGGCCCAATACGGGGTAGAATGAGTCATCGGCCTGGAGTTCAAGCGGGACGTCGACCAGACGCAGGCGGATCGTTGCTGCCCGGTTTTCCGTTAGATGCAGCCCCACCGCCGGCACCCGACCCGTGATGGCGCAGCAGATGTCCAGCAGATCCGGATAGCGCTCCGTCCGCGCGCCGATGACCGAGTTGGCAAAGGCAATGGCATTGGACTCACCCCAGGCGATCTGCTGACCGAAGCGGGGCTTCCACTCGCTCTGATAAGGCGCGCAGGTCCAGGTTGGATTGCAGCCCATGCTTTGGTACGCGATCATCTGGCGGTGGGCCTTTTCTGCCCACTCGGCAGGTACGGCCCACTCCTGCCAGTGATGTTCGTCGAGGCCGCTGACGTTGAGCGTCGTGGGTACCCGCACCTGTGCGCCAAGGCCGGCCAGCCGTTCGGCAAACTCCAGCCCGGCGTCGCCAATATAGATCGTGCTGTCGATGTGTGCGCCGGTGATGTCCATGAGCGCGCCGGCGCCATAGACCGGGGCCATGCGCGCGAGAATCGACATGGCCATCTGGGGTGCCGGGCCCTCTTCACCGGCCAGCATTCGTTCATCCTGCTCTGATAGCGTCAGTCCCATGGGGCCTCGCACCACTCCTCAGCAACAAATTCACAATCTCTTCACATCTCGGCGGGATACTCGAGGTGCGCAGGCAGTTAAGTCTGCGCAGAGCGTCCAAAGTAGTTTCAACTGAAAACGGAGGTTTTCATGAGCGAACAGAATCATATGATGACGCAACATGGTCATCCCGGCAAGTTGGTCCGTATTGGCATCGTCGTGCTCATTGCCGCCCTGCTGCTCGGGCTGGTCGTATCGAGCGTTCAGCAGGCGGCCTGGTCTCAAGGCTACGCACTGGGCCTGATCGCCGGCGGCGGCCAAGGCGACACGCTCTCCCAGTATCTGCTGTACAACAACGGTGCGCTGGGCAATTCGGGGCCAGGCTTTGGCGGCTTCCTCTTCATCGGCCTGCTGATTTTCGGCTTCTTCGCCCTGATGCGCATGGGGCGCATGGCCATGTGGCGCAGCCGGGGCGGACCTGGTGGAGAGCCATGGGGTCGCTGGGGATGCCATGGCGCTGACAGCGGGACGGAAAGCGCAGCTTCGGGGGGAGAAACGACTGAGCCGGCAGGCGCACAGCCGGCATAGAACCAGACGGGGCGGTGGCTCGTGTAGCTGCTGCCCCGCATCTGCTATAATGGCGCAACACGCCGCTCAACAGTTGCAGCCGTTGGATTGCTGTCGCAGCACTCATGCCGGATTACCCTGGGAAACGAATGAACGAACTCATTTTGGTCGTCGATGACGAAGCGAAGATCACCCAATTGGCCCGGGATTACCTGGAGCGCAACGGCTTCGGCGTAATCACGGCTGCCGATGGGACGACGGCGCTGGCGGCGGCCCGCCGCGATCGCCCCGACCTGATTGTGCTCGACCTGAACCTGCCGGGCATGGATGGTCTGGACGTCTGCCGTACGCTGCGGCGCGAGTCTTCCGTGCCCATCATCATGCTCACGGCACGGGTGGAAGAGATGGACCGGCTGATTGGGCTGGAGTTGGGGGCCGACGACTACATTACCAAGCCTTTCTCGCCGCGCGAGTTGGTGGCGCGAGTGCGGGCTGTGCTGCGCCGCGTTCAGGGCGATACGCAGGCGGTGAACGTGCTGCGCATTGGCGCACTAACGATCGATGAAGGGGGGCGCCAGGTCCAGCTTGGGAGCGAACCGGTAGACCTAACACGCATCGAGTTCAATCTGTTGACGATTCTCGTGCGTCATCCGGGCCAGGCGCTCTCGCGCGGCCAGCTCATCGACCGGCTCCACGGCGTCAGCCATGGCGGCTACGATCGCAGCATTGATGCCCATATCAAGAACCTGCGCCGTAAGATCGAAGCCGATCCGGCCGATCCGCGCTATATCGTGACGGTCTATGGCGTGGGCTACAAGTTCGTCGGTGAGGAGGCCTGATGCCCGGCCATTGGCATGGACCGCCGCCACCGCCGTGGCGCGGGCGATCCGACTGGCATGGCGACGCATCACCGCCCTGGCGCACCCATGGTCCCGCCGCGCAGCAGAAACGGCGCTTCTTGCTCGGCCGGCTCGTCATGCTCCTCCTGCTCTTTACCACCCTCATCTTTGGCGGCATGGCCGCCATGGCCTTCCTGATCACGAATTTCTTTGGCGGCGACGGCAGCGACATCTTTTTGGTCTGGATAGGCGGCTGTGGCCTGCTCTTTGCGATTCCCGTCCTGATGCTGGGGCTGGGCATTCGCGCCTATCGGCGCTACGCCACGCCCTTGGCCGACGTCATGGCCGCCGCCGATGCCGTGGCCGATGGCGATTTGAGCGTACGCGTCCCCGAGCGGGGCACGGGCGAATTTGCCCGCCTCTCGCGTTCCTTCAACCGCATGACGGAGGAGTTGGCACATACGGATCAGCTGCGGCGCAATCTGACCGCCGATGTCGCCCATGAGTTGCGCAATCCGCTGCACATCATTCAAGGCAACCTGGAAGGCATCCTGGATGACGTCTACGCACCCACCGATGCCCATATCGCAGCGACGCTGGAAGAGACGCGCGCCCTGACGCGTCTGGTGGAGGATTTGCAGACCATCTCGGCAGCCGAAGCCGGCCAGTTGACTCTGGTGACGGGCCCGGTCGACTTGGCCGAGGTCGCGCAAGATCTGGTCACGTCGCTGGGACCGCTGGCCGAGACGCAAGAAATTGATCTGCTCTGCACAACCAGCGGCACGCCAGCTGAGTTGATGATTGAAGGTGATGCCGGCCGCATCGACCAGGTGCTGACCAATCTGGTCACCAATGCCCTGCGCCATACGGCTGCTGGCGGCGTGATCACGCTGGAAGTCGCGTCAGTGGGAGACAGAGTGCAGCTCTCCGTCACCGACACGGGCGAGGGGATTTCGCCGGAGGACCTGCCCCACATCTTTGACCGTTTCTGGCGCGGCGATCCGGCGCGCAGCCACCGCGATGGCGCCAGCGGCGGACTGGGACTCGCCATCGCGCGTCAGCTGGTTGAAGCCCACGACGGGACGATCAGCGTCGAGAGCAGCATTGGCGAAGGAACGGTATTTACGATTGACTTTCCCCGTAGAAACCCGAGACTCAGCGCTTGACGATTCCACAACGCGACGCAACCGGGCATCCGCTGCATGCGTGGCAGGAGGCGACGTGGCTCTTGATCGCCCTGTTGACGCCCCTCTTTGTCAATCTGTGGGTTGAGCAGCAATTCGAGGCGTCGAAAATATGGTTGTTGCGGGCGTTGGTCGCGGTGCTTGTCCTTTTCTGGCTCGCCGGCTGGATCAGCGGCCTCCGGCCAAAGCCACTCCCGCCTCAAATCCGCATGAGCCTGATCGTGCTTGCCCTCGTGCTAATTCTCTCTACGCTCTTCAGCCCCAACCGCTATATTGCCATCTTTGGCACGCTTGATCGAGCAAATGGCGTTCTGACGCAGATCAGCTACCTGCTGCTCTTTGCCTGCGTCGCAACGCAAATTGACGCGCGGCAAGGGCAGCGCTTGCTGCATGCCATCGTGCTGACTGCCGTGCCCATCGTTCTGCTCGGTCTTCTGCAGGCGTCTGGCTGGCAGCCGTTGCCTCTTCTGACTGATGCCCGCAGTCCCATGACGACAACGCTCGGACGCGCCAATTTTACCGGCGCCTATCTCGCACTATTGTTGCCGTTGACCCTGACAGCGGCTCAGATGGCAAAGACGAAGGCGCAACGCTATGGCTATGCCGCACTGTTTGTTCTCAGTATTCTGGTCATTGGTCTGAGCCAGGCGCGCGCGGCGTGGATCGCCGCTGTTGTGGGCATATGCGTACTTTTTTGGCTGCGCGCAGCCCCGCGTTGGTCCCCGCGCGTGCGGTGGATCAGTGGATTGATCGGGGCAGCGGTGGTTGTCGGCGGATTGCTGCTCTTGTTGCCACAGGCGCTTGACGCCGGTGGGTCAATCGCCGCGCGCTTGACGATTTGGCGGGCATCCCTGCGCCTGCTGTGGCCGCGCCTCTGGCTTGGCTACGGGGCCGATACCTTAGAATTGCACTTTCCGTCCGTCTATCCGCCTGAACTCGTCTACTATCAGGGGCGCGGGATCGTTGTGGATCGCGCTCACAATTGGCTGCTCGACTGGTCGCTCAATTTTGGCATTGTAGCAACGGGGTTGTTCATCCTCCTCGTTGCGCTCGTCGTGCGGGCCGGCTGGCGGCAATTGACGACCACAGAGGTCGGCGGCGAACGTCCGCCCATCGACCAAGATCCTGCTCATTCCTGGCTGACAGCGTCTATCGCGGCCCTCTGTGCCCAGCTTGCCGGGAATCTATTCCTCTTCGACGTTGCGGCGACTGCTGTCGTCTTCTGGCTCCTCTTGGCGATCGTGACGGCGACCACAACTTGCCGGGACGCCGGTGGCAAAGAACTGACATCGGGACAGACCTTGCCGGCTTGGGGCCGTACGGCCGTGATGGTCGCCGGCGTGTTTGTCTTCGGCTGGATTGTCTGGCAGGGCAGCGTTCGCCCCTTGCGTGCGGACATGCATAGCTGGCGCGGCACGCAAGCGCTGAGCCGCGGCGATACGCTGGCGGCATTGACGCACTACACGGCGTCCGTTCAGCTTCAGCCCCAGCGCGCCGCCTATCATGTTGCCGGCGCGCTGACCGCGGCCCAACTGGGCCACTATGACCAGGCCTACCGCGCAATGGACGCGGCAATCGCGCTGCGTCCGACTGATCCGGTTCTGTATACCCATCTTGCTGCGATCTACGACCGGGCGGCGGCGGGCGCGTCTGAACGTGTTGCGCCGGCCTATCGCGCCTATGAACGGGCCATTTCACTGGCGCCAACGATTGCGTTGACCTATCAACAGTACGCTGACCTGGCGTTGCGGTCGGGGAACGGCGCGTTGGCATTGGCCCTCGCGCAACAGGCAGTTGATCTCGACGCAACGGATGCGATCTCCTTTGGCATTATGGGGTGGTCGCACCTGCAAGCGGGCAATCTATCCGCTGCGCTGGCGGCCTTCGAACAGGCAACCAAATGGCAGCCCGATTCCGCCGAGTATCACCTTGGTCGTGCCACGGTCTACTTTGAACAGGGCGACCTTGCCGCGGCCCATCGAGCCGTGCAGCGGAGCTTGACCCTGGACGCAGCGTACGCGCCTGCCTTGACACTGCAAGTACAATTGCAGCAGTGATCGATTCGCTCGGCGGGGAACCGCCCAAAGGAGCAGAGATGAACCAAAGAAGCCACCTTCCTCCAATTGTCGTGGTCACGATTTGCCTGTTGTTGCTAGGGCTACTGGGCGCGTATTGGCCCCGGTGGGTGGGGGCTGCCCCGGCGGAATCATTGCTTGCCTCAGGTTCGATCGTCGGCGATGCCATCACCTATCAAGGCTACCTCACCGATGCTGACGATCTGCCGCTTGATGGCCCATTTATCATGCAATTCGAGCTCTATAACGCTCCGGCTGACGGTGACCTGCTTTGGGATAGCGGGTTGATCGAAGTCGCCGTGCGTGACGGTCTGTTTGAGGTGAGACTCGACACGACGACGGATGTTTTCAATGGCGAAGCGCTATGGGTCGCCCAGTCTATCAACGGCGAATTGCTGACGCCGCGTCAGGAAATTTTGCCGACCCCCATGGCCCATACGCTGCGTCCCGGCGCCATCATCAAAGGGACAGCCAATGCATTTCCCAACAATTACGTTCTTGATGTGCAGATGAACAACGATGCATTCGCGTTTAACCGCGGCGCGATCTTCGGGCAATCAACTACCGGCAATGCGATCTATGGTCTGGCCGCAAGCGGGCGGGCCGTCTACGGTCAGACAGAAGATGGATTTGCCGTATATGGCTTTGACGGCGGCAGCGACGCAAACCGGGGCTATGCCGGCTATTTCTATAGTACCAACGGCATTGGCGTCTACGGGTATAGCAACGGCGATCGCAGCCACCCGAATATTTTGGCGCCGGGTGTTTATGGCCAAAGCAACCAGGGCGTCGGCGTCTACGGTCGCGGCGACACCTCCAACAGCCACACCTTCTACAATGAAGGCGGCTATTTTGAAGGGGGCAAGGGGCTCTTCGCACGAGGCACCGACTCTGCGGGTGAAGGCGGGTACGGGGCGCGGATCTTCAGCAATCAATACCGGGGCTTGTATGTGCAGGGCAGCGGCTCATCGTACGACGCCTATTTTGGCGGCATTGGCGGCATCAATACGAATGGCATCGTTGACCGCTCGGCAAGCAGTCGCTCGCTCGTGGTGAATCTGGGGCAGACGGCGATCCGGCCCGGTGATCTGGTTGCCATGGTCGGGGTTGCACCGTCGCCTGAGGGTGGCGAACCCATGCTGGCCGTAGCCAAGGTCGATGCTGAGAATCGCAACGCCGTCATCGGCGTGGCCACGGAAGCGATAGCCGTCGCAACACGCACCCTCGAGGACGAATCCGAACAGATCGATTTCTCGCCGGCCATCGGCGCGAGCGAACCAAACGGCTATCTGGTTATCATCACCGACGGCCTGGCCCCTGCGGTAAATCTGAGCAGTCTGGCCGTTGCGACAAGCTGGCAGATCGGCGACAAAGTGGCTCTATCAACGAGTGGTGAGATGGCGCGAGCGGTCGGGGGGCTTGATGGGCCCGCCATCGGCAAAGTAGCCGGCGCGCTTGATGAAGCAGCCGGCACGGTGCCACTATTTGTCGACATCGACTAGGGGAGGTTGAGATGAAGCGTATCGTTCTACTGCTCGCGCTGGTCGTGTTCCTTCTTCCCTGCGGCCTGGCGGCCGCGCAAGCGCCCAATACCGCGGTCGTGCAGCGCACCATTGCAATGGGTGGGGCCGCGGTCAACTCTGAAAGCTATTCAGTCGTGACGGTCATCGGTCAGCCCTCGGCTGCGATTGTCGCAAGTTCAACTTACAAGGTTTCAGGCGGCTTTTTGTACGCGCGTCCGCAAGCATCGAAGAGTGACCACAATCTGTGGCTTCCCGTGATACGAAAGTAGATATTTTCCGGCATTGATCCACTGAGGTTGCTAGTGCTCTGTTGACATTTCGAAAACGACCGACTTTGCGCCTGGCTCGTCCCCGGCACGGGCGGCTGAATATCCGATTAGCGGACTTGTAGGCGCCCGTGCCGGGGACGTTACGACCAAATGTCAACGGGACCTGACGTCGCGCCGACGATTTGTCGGAAATCGTCGGCCACACTGCAGAACAAGGTCATGTGACGGCGAAGCTTGTCCGTCAGGGATGCCGGACCCACGGTTCCATCGGTTTACGCTTGACACGACACTACCCAACCGGCGGAAAGAAGACCGGCACCAGCGCATAGGCGAAGAGCGTCACTAACGTACCCACGGTCAGGGTGTTGACGACGTAGGCATACTCATCCTCGCCGGCGTGGGGCATGAACATGGGGATGACGAAAGGGCCAGGCAAGAGCGCCATGGTCATGACCGCAGCCTGAAACGCGGTGTCCAGCCCCAGCATGCGCCCGACGATCCAGACGGCGAATGGAATACCCAATGCCAGCCAGATCAGCAGCCGCACGCCGGCTGTGACGACTGGTCCGCGCAGCGCGCCCGGCTCGAGCGCCAACCCGTAGCCAATCACCAACGCAACTAGGGGCGTCGTCATGCTGCCGAGCAGCCCCAACATTTCCAGGACGCTGTCAAGGAGCGGCGCAGCGGCAAAGATTGCGGGCAACCCCAGCTGATTGAAGAGCAGGCCGCCCAAAATGGCCAGGATCACAGGGGTCTTGAGAAAGCCGAGGAGGGTGACACGGAAGGAGACCGGTCCGCTGCTCATGCGGGCCAGACCAGGCACGAGCACAAAAAAGACAAAGAGTACCTGACCCAAATCGACGATGCCGAATTTATAGAGATTCTCTGCGCCATAGACCGCGCCGTAGATGGCGTAGCCCAGCATGCCCGCCTCGAAGCCGGTGATGAGTGAAGGGAAATAGGCCGAGCGGATTCCCAGCGCCGGCCCCAGCCATCGCCCCAATAGCCATACCAACCAGCATGCGCCGAAGACGCTCGCCGCGATCAGCACGTAACGCGCCTCGATGGTGACGCGGGCAAAGGCGAGGAAGAGGGCAGCCGGCAGGGTGATGTTGACAATGAGTTTCTTCAGGTCGTCGATTGTCGCCGGTGCGAGGAAGCGCAGGCGGCGCAGGCCGACGCCCACCAGGATGATGAGCAGGATGGGCAGAACTTTGGCCAAAGCCGCAAGAAACATTCTGCCTAGACCATCCATTTCTCTAGAAATGCCAGTATTGCCTGACGCATGGCCGCGGTTTCAAAGTGACCGATGGCATAGCGATGCAACTGCCAGGCCTCCGGCGCGCCATGCGCGGCATAGACGCTGCGTAATTCCGCATCAATACGCGTCAGGCCGGCCACCGGCGTGTGCGGATCGTAGTCGCCGGCCAGGCTGAGATGGGGGCGGGGGGCAATCAGGGCGTTGATCTGTGCGCTGGTAAAGTGGTTGAGCAGACCGGGTACGTAGTAGTAGATGCCGTGGCTGTCGAGCCCCTGCGCCTCGATCAGGGCGTCGAAGTCGGTCAGGCAGCAGAGGTCGATGCAGACGTCAATGCGCTCATCGAGTGCGCTCAACCACCAGGCCATGGTGCTGCCCATGGAGAGGCCCAGCGTGGCCACCTGTGCCGTGTTGACATCGGGACGTGCGACCAAATAGTCGACTGCACGCAGGCTGTCATAGACCATCATGCCCCAGAGCACGCGCCCGCGCCAGAGCATCTCCTTAAACGTAGCGCTCTCGCTGCGGCCGCGCCGTTCACCAAAGCACCAATGGTCGATGCAGAGGGCGGCATAGCCCCGCGCCGTGAGCGCCTGGGCATAGGGCGGAGCGTGCAGCGCGCCGCGCCCGTCAAGCAATTCATCCTTGCCCAGCTCGTAATCACCGCCGTGGGCGTGATTGTAGAGCACGCAGGGCAGGGGCTCCTCTGCGCCGAGCGGTTTGACAAAGTAGGCCGGCACTGCTTCCTCGCCGTTGAGATCGAGCACCAAGGTCTCAAGTTGATAGCCGTCGCGCTCGGTGACGCCGATGGTCGTTGCGGTGAGGGGACGGTCGCGTGGCGGCAGTTCGCCGAGGAGCCCGTAAAGCTCACGTCGGCGCACGGGGTGATCTTCAATGGTCATGGAGTCTCCTTCTGTGGTGATCTGTCAGGGCCGCAACCGGGATGATTTGGCCGAGCGCTTGGCGTGCGCGACCTGTCCAGAATTGTAGCGCATTTGCCCGCGCTCGAAAATTGGGGGTTGACAGCGTGTCGAACCCTCGTTACAATAATGCGTAGCTATTTGACTACGTGTATCGAGGAGGGCAACATGCAAGCCGTACTGCACAACCGCTCACTGTGGATCATCGGGCTGGCGGAGTCGGTCAGCGGTGTGGGCACCTGGGTTACCATGATGGCGCTCTTTGCCGTGGTCGTCTTTGACGGACAAGGGACCGTTCTCCACGCCAGCGGCATCATGCTGGCGGGGCTGGCGCCCATGCTGCTCATGGGGCCCGTTGCCGGGTGGCTGGCCGATCGACAGGATCGCAAGCGGCTGATGATTGCCTCCCAACTCCTGACCGCACTGCCCGTGATCGGCCTGATGCTCGTGGGCAATTCGCTGTGGATCTACCCGTTGCTCATGTGCCATACGATCTTTGCTGCGCTGATGATGCCGGCGCGTCAGGCCAGCGTGCCCCAACTGGTGGCGCGCGATGATCTGACCCAGGCCAATGCCTTGCTCCAGCAGCTGGCCGGTTTCGTCAAGATCGGCGCACCGATCCTCGGCGGCGTGATCGTAGCTGGGCTGGGGCCGGAACGGGCGATGCTGCTCGACATCGTTACCTTTGGCCTGGCCGCGCTGGTGCTGACCAGGCTGCCGTCGCTGCCGCCCGTCCAGGCGGGTGGGGAGGCGCTGGATCCGGAGGCGCTGGATCCAGTCAGCGGGGCGCCGCTACAGTCTGGCGGTGCGCGCGTTTGGCAGACGCTCAGATCGACGCCGGCCCTGCAGATGGTTTTTGTGGTCACCTTTCTGGGCGTACTGGTCATCATGGGCTTTGACGTGCTCTCTTCCATCGCCGTGCGCGATGTCCTCCAAGCCGATGAACGGCTCTTTGGCATACTGATCGGTCTCGTGGGGCTGGGCTCAGTGCTGGCAGGGCTGGCGCTCATGCTGCGCAAGCGCACGGTCAATCCGTGGCACGATGTGATTGTCGGCCTGCTGCTGCTCGCGGTGCTGCCCTTGAGCATCGCCTTGGGGACCCGCCTTGGGGATCCCGCCTTGATTCGCTTGTTGGTCGCCGGTGGCGCCTTTGTCGGCGGTCTGGGCAACGGGCTCATCATTGTTCAAGTCAGTACCCTGATTCAATTGCTTTCGCCGCCGGCCCAATTGGGCCGCGTGAGCGGCATGTTTCAGAGCACCATCGCCGCGGCCCAGCTGATCACCATCGTCGTGACGCCGCTGATCGTCCCCGCCTTCTTTTCCATCGGCACTTTCTTTTCTTGGAGCACGTTGGCGCTGGGGCTGGTGGCAGCGACTACCTCCCTCATGGTGCGCCGCCAGCCGCCCGTCGATCCCGAGCGTGCCCCGGTTGTGGCGTCGGAAATGGAGGCCGTCCGATGATGGCGGAAATACAATCTGCAACCGCAGACGCCGAAGGCCAAGCGCCGCTCACATGGCGCATCGGTCACTCAATCGTTGGCGAACTCAATGCCGCGGTCTGGCTGATCGGCGAACGTGATCGACTGACGGCCACCCACACGTTGGTCGAGTCGCTCACGGCCAGGATGAAGCCCGATCTGCTGGCTGAGCTTGGCGGCGTTTTTGGCAGCGAGCGGCCGGGTTCCGACACCTATCTTGCCGCCCTGGGCCAACTTGCCGGCGTCCTGCAAGAGGTCGAGTACAGCCGCGCCACGCTGGCCATGCGCCAGCTGGCCCCCGCCGATGCCGTTGCTGCGCTAGCCGCGACCGGGGCTGAGCTTGGCGATTCGCCCGATGTCGCAGCGCAGCTTGCTACAGGGTTGGATGCATTCACCCGTAGCGTGCATGCCGATCTGGGCTTGGAGAGCAGCGACCCCCATGCCATGACGCGCCGGCTGACGGATTGGGCCGCGCAGCTTCTGCACATCATGCCTGGAGGCGATCTGCACGCCCGCTTCTGGCACTGGATGGACCGCTTCTACTACGAGAGCTATGCGCCCTGGCGCGTGGAGCGGGAAGCGTTCATGCAGGCGCAGGAGCTGCGGGCGATTGAGGCGCTGGGCGGCAGCGAAGGCTACGGCATTCCCAAGATTGAATGGCTTGCTCCCCAGAATCCCTTGCGCAGCCGCGCCGGTGTCCGTCGCGCCGTCACCGAAGGCGAGCGCAGCGTCTTCTTCCAGATCGAACCCTTTGGTCTCATCGATCTGTTGCTGGCCGACGACGCCTGGCTCTACATCACCTTTGGCGGCCCGGAATTCCAATATGAGCTCTTTCGCCAGGCGTCTGATGAGCTGGCCGCGGGCGCCAAGGCGCTGGCCGACCCGACCCGGCTCATCATCCTGCGTCTGATCCGCAATTTCGCCATGGACAATACGGAGATGGCTGAGTTTCTGGAGATCGCACGGCCAACGGTCAGCGTACACGCCAAAATCCTGCGCGAAGCGGGCCTCATCGAGACGCGCCAAGTGGGCCGCCAGGCGCGCCACGAGATCAAGGCGGACGCCGTGCGACGGCTCTTCGATGAACTCGGCCACTTTCTGGATCTGCCCACAAGGGAGCGCCACTCGTGACGACCGTCGTCCGCACAGGGCGTGCGGACTGGGCGAGGGGTGATCGGATTCCCGTTCCCCCCACACCCGCTTAGTGAGCACGCCCCGTGCGAACGGATCGCGTGGACGCATGGGGCGTTTCAATAGAAATGGATCTGACTATGGCGATTCCGGACAATCGCTATTTTTCATCCAACGCGGGGTATATTATTCTGCATAGCAATGATGGGCCAGCCCGCCCGACGAACCACAGAAATGAAGGACCGATCTATGTCAGAAAACCCATCCGGCGAGCGCGAGCGCAATCTGGGCTGTGCCGGTATCGTTGTACTGCTGATCATCGGCGCCATCGTGCTCGCGATGGGCGGCGACGTACGCGGCGTGGCCACCCGGCTCTCCGAAATCAGCAGCGGCGACGTCGTCACCAGCGCGCAGAACCGTGATCAGAATCGCGATGCTGACCAAGATCGCGCCCCCGCTTCCCAAAGTGGCCTGCCCGTCATCCTCTACGAAGATTTACCGCCAGAGGCCCACGACACCATCAAGCTGATTGAACAAGATGGCCCCTTTCCTTATGACCGGGATGGGGTGGTTTTCGAAAATCGGGAAGGGATTCTGCCTGATGAGGACTATGGCTATTACCACGAATATACGGTCATCACGCCGGGCGAGAATGACCGGGGCGCACGGCGTATCGTCACCGGCGAGGATGGCGAAATGTACTATACTGACGATCACTACGACAGCTTTAGCGAGGTGGCGTTCTAATGTGGCAAGCGGAAAAGCTGGTCAACGGCGCTGTTGAGCCTGGAGTTTATCGCTACCGGGGCGACGCCCATCCAAGTGAAATGGCCGATGCCCTGGCTGACTTTGGTTGGCAGTTCTACTATCTCGATGGCCGGCTGATCACCGACAAGGCTTCCTTTATCGAGGAAACGGGCAAGGCCATGGGGTTTCCCGCGTACGGCGGTCAGAATTGGGACGCGTTTGAAGAGATGATTCGTGACCTCAACTGGGATCGAGCCGCGGGGTATGTGCTGCTCTACGAGTATCCGCAACAGTTTGCCCGCAACTCGCCCAAGGACTGGTCGATCGCGCTCTCGATTCTCCAGGGCGCCACGCGCTTTTGGGCCGAGCAGGGCGTGCCCATGTACGTCCTCTTGCGTCGCGTGGACGGCCGGCTGCAGCAGATTCCTGTCTTGTAAGGAACTTCCCTACTCTTGGCTTATCAGTGGAAGATACAAAGCTTCAAGTTCAACCACACGCGTGAAAAGCCCTTGATTGGCAGAAAATGAGGCGGTCAACGTCGCCACGGCGTCCGCGGCAAGCTCAATCTGCGACGGATAGGGTCCGTTTGGCTCATTGGTGATGGCCGCCCATGTGATGCCGCCATCGTGACTGACCAGAATGCGGCCGCCGTCGATTATCGCGGCCGCGCCCGGTTTGGCGGCAGCCAGGCTGATGGCGCTCACATTCTGAAAACGAGTTGGGGAGAGCGTACGCCACGTTACGCCTTCATCATCGCTGCGCCAGATTTGATCCTCGCTGCCCAGCCAGACCACGCCCGTATCTGCCTCGACGGCCATCGGTGCGCTACACCATCCGACAGGCGTATCGGGCATCTCGGCAGGGAAGAGGGCCGTCTGTCGCCAGCTCGCGCCGCCATCCTGCGAGCGAAAGACCTCTCCGTCAGTGAAGAAGTAGACCGTCGCGGGCAGTGCCGGATGATAGGCCAGCGACACAAGGGGCGTACAGCCGAACCACGCAAAGCCCTGGCCCGACTGGTCCAGCGTCTGCCGCCAGCTCTCGCCGCCGTCGCGGCTGATCCAGAGGTTGGGCGCGCCCGGCGTGGCAATCAGCGTCGTCGGCGTGGTCGGCAGAGCAATGAAGTCCACCAATGGCTGTGCTTCCGCGTCCGGCCAGATTTCGTTCCACGATTCGCCGCTGTCGTCCGTGCGGAAGAGCGATCCTTGGGTCAGTAGAAAAACTCGCTGCCTGTCCGCAGCATCGACATCCAATTTGGCATTGTAGCCCGAGGGGGCCGGCAGCGCACTTTCCGTCCAAGCGCCGTCCACTAGATTGCGCCAGAACAAGCTAAATTCTGTCGCGGCGTAGAGCCGCGCCTGGTCCCCACTGTAGGCGAAGTACTCGACCCCACGCGCGCTGATGCCGTTGTTGATCGGCTGCCAGGATGCGCCCCCGTCATCTGACCTGAAGAGCGAATCCCGGTCATAGCTGACGGAAGCGCTGGCATACCAGACGGCTGGATCGGTGGGATCGATGGTTAACGTGTCGATGCTGTGCGTGGGCGCAAGGCCATGCTCGAGCACGCGCCAGTTTGCGCCGCCATCCTCGCTGATAAAGAGATTATTGGGACGCCCCGTCGTGGCAATAAAGAAGATCGTCTCGGCTTGCGTCGGATGGAGCACGAAAATGCCCGAGCCTACGTCGAGGCTACGCCAAGAGATGCCGGCATCTGTGCTCATGCGCCCGGCGTCATGCCATGTGCTGGCGTAGAGCGTCCCCCGGTCGAAGGGACTGGCAACCAAAGATGAACTGCCGTTGAGGCCCGTGCTTAGCTCTTGCCACGTGCGCCCGCCGTCCTGGCTGCGCAGAAGGCGATTTTCTGTAGCAATAAAGAGCAGATCCTCGTCCAGCGGTGAGACGATGATGTCGAAGATGGAGAAGTTGGTCGTGCCGATCGCTTGCCAGGTGGCGCCGCCGTCGTCGCTGCGCAGGGCCTGGCGCGTGCTCGCGTAGAGGCGACCCGGCGCGCTGGGCGCAGCACGCATGCCCCAGGCTGTCATGATCTCACGGTCAGCGCTGAGCGGCTCCCACGCCTCGCCTGCGCCGGCGCTGACGAGCACGCCTTCGCTTGCTCCGTGAATCAGGCGATAGGGCGCATACGGCTCGATGAAGAAAAAGCGGGTATAGTCCGTTTCGCTGAGCGGCTGCCAGTTATCGCCGCGATCAGCGCTGTGGTAGAGAGGCTGTTGCGCATAGCGCTCAAAAACAAAGAGCTGCGCTGGATCTTCTGGATGTACGACAACGCTGCCGCGTAGTCCGCCATCGGGGCCGATAGGGATCCAGCCGGCATCCACATCTTGGGCGCTGGCCGGGGAGGCCAGCAGGCTCAAGCCAATCAAGCCTATGATGCAGCAGAGCCAGCGCGCAATTTGCGTGATGATGAGCTTTGATTCTCTCTGCATGGCCAATTTCCTATTCTCTGACAAGGGGCAAATAGACCTGGTTAGCGCGCAGATCGAACCGGAAGAGACCGCCGTACCGGGTGCCCACGTAGAACGCGGTCGGATCGCCCGGCGCGGCAAAGAGCCGCGTAAATTCCAGGTCGGCCAACTCTGCGCCGATGAGCGTCCACGTCTCCCCGCCATCGGCTGACAGCTGCAGGGCATCTGGTTCGAGGGTAAAGGAATAGTCCGCAGTCAGCGCTGCCAGCATCGCCGGCTGGCCCGGTAAGACGACGACTTCGATGAAATTCGTATCGGCACGGCTGACTCCTGTCCAGCGAAAGCCGCCGTCTTCACTATGCCAGAATCCGCTGGCCGCCGCACCGTAGAGGCGGTTGGGCCCCGTGGGGTCAAGGGCTACGCCCTGGGGCGTGCGCATGCCGGCGCCGCCCCGGCTGGGGACCGTCCAACTCGCGCCGCCGTCCGTGCTCTTGAAGATCTCCGTCTGATCCGACAAGCCGATGTCCAGCCGTGCGGTCACATAGACGACCGTGGGGACAGCCGGGTCGATGACAATCTGCCTGACTGCGGGATAGCTGGGCCAATTCGTGAGCTGGACCAATTCAGGCACGTTGCGCCAGCTCGCGCCGCCATCCTCGCTGACAAAGAGCCCCTGATCGGAACCGACAAAGACGCGGTCGGCGTCGGCCGGGTTGACGGTCACCGTGCGCAGCGTAACGCCCGTGGCCCCGTTCTGGCGTGCGTCCGGGAGGACGGGCGGCTCAATGCCCGCACTGCGCTCCTGCCAGGAAGCGCCCCGGTCGCTGCTCTTATAGAGCTGATGATCTGTGGCCACAAGGATCGTGTCGGGTTCGCCGGCTGCGCTTGCGACTGCGCGTACCGCCACCGACTGCACGTCATCCGGCAGCTCAACCCGCTGCCACGTCTGGTTCTCATTGCGTGCAAAGAGGCCCTCGTCCGCCGCGGTCCAGAGCGCGCCGGGATTGGCGGCATCAAACGCTAGATCGTTGATGGCAAAGCGCTCTGTGGTTAAGCCTTGATTGATGGGCCGCCATGTCTGCCCCTCGTCCAGGCTGGTCCAGATGCCGCGGTCCGTGGCCGCATAGTATTGCGTTGCGGAGGCGTTGGCGGACAAGGCCGAGACCTCGGTGAAGGGCGTGGCTGCGCGCGACGCCAGCTCCGTCCACTGGCCGGTGGCCTGATCGTAGCCGGCCAGTGCGCCGCCGGCGGTCGCGGCCAGGGCAGTCTCTGCATCCACGACGAGCAGGGCCTGGACGAAGGTGTTGCGCAGGCCGTCGTTGATGGCCGCCCAGGTCGCGGCGCCATCCGCCGTGTGATAGACGCCGCGCCCTTCGGCATCCACGGCGTAGCCCGTCATGGCGTCGGCAAAGCGGACGTGGCGCACCGCCGCGGGCAGATTCGCCCCCAATGGGCGCCACGTCTCGCCCAGGTCGTCACTCTGCTCCAGGACGCTTTCCGGATAGGCCTCGACTGTGGCGATGAGGCTGATTTCAGGGCCGGGCAGATAGGTCAGGTCATAGATGCTGTCGCTGCGGCTGACCTGCCAGGTTGCGCCGCCATCGGTCGACCTGGTCAAGATCTGGCGTACACCAAAGAAGCGGAAATTCGCAGAAAGGGCGTGGACGATCTGTGGGTTGGTCGGGTGGACGAGGAGCATGGGGGTATGATTGGCGTCGCCATCGCTTGCCGGCGCCACGCTGGCGGCCACCTGACGCCAGCGCTCGCCGCCGTCGTCGCTGCGGTACGGCGTGACGCCGATGGTGGCATAGAGCGTGCTCGGCTGGGCCGGGGCGACGGCCAACGCCCGGATGCGGCGCGACGGCAGCCCGGCGTTGATGGCGGTCCAGGTGACGCCGCCGTCCTGGGAACGGAAGACGCCGGCCCCATCGCCCGCCGCATAGAGCAGGCCGTCGACGGCTTGGGCAGCAATCAGCGTGTGACAGCGACAGGGCTGATCCACAAGCGGACCGATGAAGCCGGTGTCAGCCTCAGAGGCCTGGACCGAGGTGGCCCCAAGCGTCAACGCCGCCAGCAACAGGATGAAGAGAAGCAAGATATCCTTGACTTTGTGCATCTATGCGCTCATTTCTCCATGGCAAAGCGGAAGCGTGGTACGGGGGAGAGGGAATTGCCAACGCCGACCGTTAACGGGAGCGGCAGCTTGTATCAGCATAGCAGCGCCATCTGCCACTGTCAACGACTTTTTGGGCGGAAAATCCATGTTGAGCAACGGATCCCATGCTATCCCACAGCTTTCCCACACAGAAAGCGTCGTTATCCCACATTTATCCCACACTATCCCACAGACCGTGTGGGATAGTGTGGGATAAATGTGTTTTTGCAGGACGGAAGCCAAGGCGATTTGGCAGCCTATGCGCGTTTGCTCGGTAGGTTGTGTGGTGAGGATGGCCTGGAACGAGCGGGCGGCCTGCGGCTTGGCGACGGATCGCTTTTCCCATAGACTGTAATTTGTTTGGTTTCTGCTCTGTCAATCGTACAGCTGAGAGGAAAAATTCCGTGCAAGCTTCCATCGCCATTACCCAAAGTGAGTTTCAGACGCGTGCCGACGGCCTGTTAGAGCACCTGAAGGCTGAGAAGCTCTCAGGCGTGGTGCTCTTCGACGCTTTCTATGTCCTCTACCATACCGGCTTCGCCTTCATTCCCACCGAACGGCCTATTGCCTTTGCCATGAATTCAGGCGGCGAAAAAGCGCTCTTCGTCCCCAGGCTCGAAGTCGAGCACGCCCAGGCGAATGCTCTCATCGATCGGGTAGCCCACTATCCGGAATATCCGGACGATCCCCATCCCATGACGGTTTTTAAGCAGCTCTTGCATGAGATGGGCATTGGCGTGGATGGCGCTGCCATGGGAGCCGATACGGATGGATATCCCTGGGTGATGGGCTATCGCGGCCCGAGCCTGAGCGAGTTAACGGGGAGTCCGGTCAACTCTGTGACGGCTTTTGTGGAAGATCGCATGGCGATCAAGAGTGAGGCCGAGTTGGCGTTGATTCGCGAGAGCGTCAAATGGGGAAATCTGGCCCATGTCCTGCTGCAACGCTATACCGAGGCGGGCGCGACCGAAACCGAAGTCAGCAGCCGGGCAGGCCACGAGGCGACGCTGGCGATGCTCGACGCCATCGGCCCCCTCTATCGTGCGCAAAGCGGTTTTTCAACCGGAGCGAGCGCAGGCTATCGCGGGCAGATTGGGCGCAACGCCGCAATCCCCCATGCCCTGGCCAACAACATTGTCTTTCAACCGGGCGACGTGCTGGTGACCGGGGCGGGCGCGCCCATGTGGGGCTACCACTCGGAGCTCGAGCGCACGATGTTTATCGAGCCGGTGACGGACGAACAGCGGCGTATCTTTGACCACATGGTTGCGCTGCAGGACTTGGCCTTTAACACCATGAAGCCAGGTATTGCGTGCGCGGAGGTTGACAAGGCCCTGCGCGCCTACTACGAGACCCATGATCTGTTGCCCTACTGGAAGCACCATACGGGCCACGCCATCGGGCTGCGCTATCACGAGGGCCCCTTCCTCGACATCGGCGATCAGACGATCATCGAACCGGGCATGGTCTTTACTGTTGAGCCGGGACTCTATGTGCCCGAACTCGGCGGCTTCCGCCACTCCGACACGGTGGCCATCACGGAAGACGGCATCGAAATGATGACCTATTACCCGCGCGATTTGGCGAGCTTGACGATCCGGTAAAGGCCCATTTGGCTCCAAACTGCGAACTGCTGCGTGCGTTGCAAAGACGTTGCCGTAACAGGGTTTGCATGTTATGGTTAGCCTCGATTTTCTGGCTACCTATTCGCGCAAAATTTTCCAGGAGAAGAACCAATGACAAAACTTCGCACCCTTGTCTTGTTTGGCATTGTCAGTCTCATGCTGCTGACATCCTGTGCGCCGGCGCCAGCGCCAAGCGCCGAAAGTGGAGATGCCCCGCAAGCCGCGGGACCGGAAGGAACCGTTGTCATTCGCAATATGGGCAACTTAACATCTTGGAATCCGGCGCTCACCAGTGACGGCGCGTCGATTCAAGCCCGGAATCTGCTCTGGCCGCCGCTCGTCAATACGGATAATACCACCGGCGCGCCGGTGCCGGGCCTGCAGAGCTGGGACGTCTCCGAAGATACGCTCTCCTACACCTTCACCATTCAAGAAGGCGCTGCCTGGAGCGACGGCACGCCTATCACGTCAGCCGACGTAAAGTTCATGATCGAGGCGATCCAGTCGGATATCGAAACGGTCTACGAGTCGGACGTGGAACAGATTGTGGCCGTCAATATCATCGACGACAAGAGCTATGAATTGGTGCTGAATGAGGTCAACTGCGCTTTCCTGCCGGGTCTCAGCGCCATTCGCCTGCTGCCCTCGCACATGTACGCTGCGGACTTCAGTGATTTTGAGAGCAGCGACTTCAACATGAATCCCAATGTCAGCGGCGGGCCCTACGTGCTCGACGAGTGGGCCCCCACCGAGTTCGAGGCCTTTGTCGCCAATCCGGACTATTGGGACGGCGCGCCGGCGATTCCCAATTTGCTGAATATGGTGATGGAAGATCCCACCATTGGCATCCAGGCGCTCCAGGCGGGTGAAGTTGACTATATGACCATGCAGGGCGACCTCTTCCAGCAGATTTCGAATCTCGAAAATCTGACCTGGAGCTCCTATCCCCAGACGTCAATCGGCTTCCTGGCCCTCAACTGGGCCGATCCGAATGACCCGCAGCCTGCCTTTGATGACGATGGAAATCCGGTCGAGCAGACACCGCATCCGCTCTTTAGCGATGTGCGCGTGCGGCAAGCGGTGGCCCTGGGCACGAATACCCAGGACATGATCGATACCATGGGGCAGGATGGCGGTACGCCGCTGGTGGGCGCGGTCAGCCCGGTGGCCGGGTGGGCCTACAATGAAGATCTCGATCCCTACCCGTACGATCCGGAAGCAGCCATTGCTCTGCTGGAAGACGCGGGCTGGGTTGACAGCGACGGCGATGGCGTGCGCGACAAGGATGGCGTGCCCTTGGCCTTTACCATTGCGTACAGCTCCATTCTACAGATGTTTGAGAGCGAAGCCCTCATCGTTCAGGATCAGCTGAACCAGATTGGCTTTGACGTCGCTGTGGAGCACTATGAGTGGGGCAACTACCTTGAGGATATCTACTTCGGCCAGAAATTCGACGCGACGCCCATGACCAACAGCGATGCCGCCGCCGCCGAACCGAATACCTTCATGAGCCTGATTCTCAGCCGCCAGGATGTCCCTGGCTCCGGCAACAACATCACCTCTTACGTCAATCCAGAGATTGATGCCCTAATCGACGAGGCGCGGTCTGTACCTGGCTGTGCCGAGGAAGAGCGAGCCGAGTTGTATCGCGAGATTCAGCGCATCGCCCACGAGGATGTGGCCTATGTCTGGCTCTTTGCGCCCAATATGTTCCATGTGAGCAACAGCCGCATTGGCGGGCTTGAGCCGGGCGCCACCTGGGTCTACTACGGCTACCTGGATCATCCCCACGAGTGGGTGATCGAAGAGTAGGCGCTTTAAGCAGAGATCGCGTAAAAGCAAAACGGCCTCACCGCCATGGCGGTGAGGCCGTTTTGCTTTTACTTCGGCAAGCGCCAGGAGCTGCGCGGGTCCAGCGCATCGCGCAAGCCGTCACCGATCAGATAAAAGCAGAGCACCGTCACCATGATCAAAACGCCCGGCCAGATCACGAGATGCGTGCCGATGTTGAAGTAGGACCGCGCGTCAGTGAGCATATTGCCCCAGGTCGGCGTTGGCGCCTGAACCCCAACGCCCAAGAAGCTAAGCCCGGATTCAAGCAATATGAGGTTGCCGGCGATGATCGTCATGGTAACCAGGACGATGGGCAGCACATTGGGCAGCACATGGTGAACGAGCAGCCGCGTATTTGAAACGCCCACGGCTTGTCCGGCCAAAATATAGTCGCGCTCCTTCAACGAGAGCACTTCGCCGCGAACCAGACGGCAGGTGCCAACCCAGCCCAACAAAGCCAGAAGCACAATCAGCAATGGCGCCGACGGGCTCCAAAAGGCGGCCGCTATCAACAGTAGAAAGAGCGCCGGGATAGAGCTCAACGTCGTGACGGCCCACGTAGTGAGATCATCGATGGGGCCGCCATAGTATCCGGAGATGAGTCCCAATACGACGCCGATTACAACCGTCATGATGCTGGCGCTGTAGGCAATGGCGAGCGAGACGCGCCCGCCGTAGAGCAGGCGAATCAACTGATCTCGTCCCAGATGATCGGTGCCCAGAATGTGCCCGTCCGTGCCGGGCGGTAGAAACCGATTGGGAATGTCCACCCGGTTCACGTCAACGCCCAACACATTTTCAATCACGGGCGGACCCAAGAGACAGAGCAGCGTCATGATCGCGAGCACGACTATCGCTGTCAGGGTCAACTTGTCGTGCAGAATATGGGACGCGGCATTCTGCCACAGAGTGCGCGATTTTTTGGGCGCTCGCTGGGCGAGCATGTTCGCATTGGCGACAGTCATTGGTGAGTTCGTCCTACTTTAGGCGTATGCGCGGGTCGAGCAGGGTGTAGAGAATGTCCGAAATCAGCAAGCCGATGATGTACATGAGCGCAGCAACGACCACTGTTCCCATGACCAGTGGATAATCGCGGTTGAAAACCGCGTCCACCACCATGCGGCCCATCCCCGGCCAGTTGAAGACCTTCTCCACAATCACGGCGCCGGCTAGCAGGGTGCCCAGCGCCGGTCCCAGAAAGGTGGCGACGGGAATCAAGGCATTGGGCAGGGCGTGCAGCCACCAGATCTGACCTTTGGCCAACCCCTTTGAGCGGGCCGTCCGCACAAAGTCCTGTTCAAGCACCTCCAGCAACTCGGTGCGCGTAAAGCGGGAGATGAAAGCGACGGTGCCCAAGGACAAGACGAAGACCGGCATGATCATGTGCTTCGCCGTGTCAAGAAGGTTGAAGCCTTGACCACGCGCAGTAAGATCGCGCATGCCGCTCATGGGCAAAATATCCAGGGTTACGCTAAACAGGACAATCATGAGCAGGCCGAGCCAGAACTGCGGCATCGCATTGCCGATCACGGTGAGAACGCGCACGCCTTGATCAATCCACGACCTGTGGTGGACCGCAGACAGCACGCCCAGGAAGATCCCCATGCCATAGCCTACAATCAGCGCGCTAAAGGTCAACAGTAACGTAGCGGGAATCTTCTCGACGATCAGTTCGCTCACCGGGCGTCGATGCTTCAGCGAGTCGCCCAAGTCGCCACGCAGCAGGCCCTTGCGCTCGCCATAGGTGTCGGGTACACCGTCGCCATCGACGTCAAATTGCGCCCAGTCATTTCCGATCAGCCAGTAGGCGTATTGCATGAGCGGCGGCTGGTCTAGCCCCAGTTTGCGCCGCAGACTCTCCGTCGCTTCCGGGTCGGTCCTGGTCGGATTGAAGGTGATGAGATCGATGGGGTCACCGGGCGCGGAGAGCATGATCAGGAAGGCGATAGCCGTCACGCCAAAGAAGGTTGGAATGGCCTGCAGGAGTCTGCGAATGATGTAGGTGCTCATAGCTACGGAACCTTACAAGAGATTGGCATTATTCGCAATACGATGTGCATCGGTTTGCCCAATCGTGCTCGTTTATTTCCTGGCGAAGGATCAACGTCAAACCAACACAGCGTACTGTGCGTTAGATCACAGGATGCCTGTGAAGTGGCGCACAGCGTGCTGATCAGGAAGGTGCAACCATTATATGCAGGCGCGTGAACGGTCTAGCGGATATGGCTTTGGTCTCCCCCGTTCTGTTCGACTCGATAACGGAGGACGAAATGGACGCCACCCGAATTTTCATGCTGGGCCGTTTTGATATTTGGTGCAATGAAGAGCGGCTGACCGCCGAAACGTCGCAGAAGGCGTGCGAATTGGTTGCCTACCTGCTCGTCTTCCGTCAGGCGCCCCATCACCGCGACCGGCTCGCCGCGCTGTTGTGGGAAGACGCCTCCCCCACACAGGCGCGAACCTACCTGCGCAAGGCCCTCTGGCAGATCCAATCCGCGCTGCCGGCAGAGCGGGCCATGCTCAGCGTCGAGACCGAATGGATCGAGGCCCTGCAAGGCGTCGACTGCTGGCTTGACCTGGCCGAATTTGAGCGCGCCTATGAGGCGACGCGAGGATTGGAGGGTCAGAGCTTGACCGATGAGGCGCGCCGACGGCTTCAGGCCGCTGTGGCCCTCTATCGGGGCGACCTGCTGGACGGCTGGTATCAGGACTGGTGCCTGCTGGAGCGGGAGCGCCTCTTGCGCATGAATCTGATCATGCTGGACAAGCTGGTGGCGTTTGCGCTGGCCCACGGCGATTTCGAGACAGGCATCGCCTACGCCAACCAGTTGCTCCGTTGGGACCGGGCGCGCGAGCGCACCCACTACGACCTCATGCGTCTTTACGCCATGGCCGGCGAGCGCACGGCCGTACTCAACCAGTTTGAACTCTGCCGCGCCATTCTTCACGAAGAGCTAGGGGTTGCGCCCGCTACCAAGACGGTTGCCCTCGACCATGCAGTGAGAAATCAGATTGACCCGGTTGCCGGTCTGCCCCACAGTGAAAACTGACAGTAAAAATGACAGTAAAACTGACCGTGCCCTCGACCTGACGGAAGTGCTCCAAACGTTGGATCACCTGGCGCAGCAAATCGCCCACCTACAACAGAGCGTGCGTCGTGAGTTGGCTGATTAGACGCCGCTCCGTACCATCCTCCAGCGCCACCCCGACGGCTAGCGCACTCAAACGCGCCTGCATCTCAGACTTTTCGCTGCAATGCTTGATTGTCGTCTGGCGCGATCGTCATGCGGATTTGTGCCCGCCGTCGTCGGTGAACGGGCCGGGATACGCGACGGGATACGCTTGAGTCTACGTACGCTTGGTAGATTGTTTGCGTCGTGGGTCAAACAGTTATAGGAATCCGCATGAAGAGGTCACCAGATGACCGGTTGCAGTCCTTTGTGATTCGTATCTGGCTTGAAGATATGCCGGCGGAGCAGGGTGGTGACCATTGGCGCGGCCAGATCGTCCATGTACCCTCCGGCAGCCGGCGCTATTTTCACAGCCTGGATGATGTAACCGCCTTTATCGCAGCAAATTTGGAGCAGCACGGCCTCAGCCAGCGACCGCTCTGAGCACTTTGTTCACAGGAGGAGATCTATGGCCGTTACGCCGACCTACCCCGGCGTCTACGTCGAGGAACTGCCAAGCGGTGTCCGCACCATCACCGGCGTCGCCACATCCATCACCGCGTTGATCGGGCGCACCCGGCGTGGACCGGACAACGAGCCCGTGCGGGTGCAGAGTTTTGGGGAGTTTGAGCGCCTCTTTGGCGGCCTCTGGTTTCACAGCACGTTGAGCTATGCTGTGCGTCACTTTTTTCAGAATGGGGGCGGCGACGCGCTCATCATCCGCGTGACCCACGCTGAATCGGCTGTGTTGGCGCTGGAGACGGGGGGCGATCCACTACGCCTGCAAGCCGCAGCTGCAGGCCCGCTTGGCGATCGCCTTGAGGCCGAGGTGACAACCACCGGGACCGACCGCAACGTGATCGTGCGCGAAATCGTGCGCGTGGGCGGCAACGATATCACTGTCGGCGAAGCGACCTATACCGCCGACGACATTGGTGATCTTATCGACGCCATTAACAATGACGGGATGTTGGTGACGGTTGATGATGGCGCCGTGACACCGGCTGGACTACCCAATGACGCAGGCGTGACTTCCTTTGCTGGCGGCGATGATGGGGCCTCCGCAGCACGTGCGCCCCTGGCCGTCACTGCAGAGACCCTGACCCTGACAGCCGATGCCGTCGGCGTCGGCGGCAACGATTTCTATGCCACTGTCATCCATGCCAGCACGAACGACGATGCCTTCGTTCTGCTCATCGAGGAGATTGACGCCGCTGGCACCGTCACCACGTCGGAGGTGCACGATGTCGCTGCGGTCGCCAATCTGGGCGCAGCCCTTAGTCTGGCTGGCAACACGCTCCTCGACAGCACAGTGGTGGCCACGGCAATGCGACCGGCTGAGGTCACCCGCGCTCAGTTTAGCGACGGCGACGCTGCGACGGCCGCGACCCTCGCGCTCACTGCGCCGACGGAGATTTTGACGCTGTCCGCGTCCAGTCCGGGCGCTTGGGGCAACGCACTACGCGTCGTCGTCGATCACAACACGGCCGACCCAACCAATCCTGAGATCTTTAATCTGACCGTAGAAGAGCTAGATCGCGCCGGCAACGTGCGCGATCGTGAACTCTTCCGCAATGTATCGCTGGATGAGACTGCACCCCGCTATGTCGAACGGGTTCTGGAACTTGAATCGGCGCTGGCGGAGATCACCGGCGCGCTGCCGGCGACGCGGCCCCTGGCGATGACGACACTCTTCAGCCACGGCAGCGACGGCGGCGACCTGGCCGACGCCGATCTCCAGGGCAGCCAGGCCGACAAGACCGGCCTCTACGCGCTGGAGGATGCCGATCTGTTCAACATGCTCTGTATTCCGCCCATCAGTCGCGACGCCGACGTGGGCACAGCCGTGCTGGCGGAAGCGTTGGCCTATTGCCAGGCGCAGCGCGCCATCCTCATCCTCGACCCGCCGCGCACGTGGACCGAGCCGCCCGATGCGGAAGATGCAACCAACGGCGCGCCGGGCCTGCGCGGCACGCTCGGTACGGCGCAAGCGATCAACGCCGCGCTCTACTTCCCGCGCCTACGCATGCCTGATCCCCTGCAGGAGAACCGGCTCGCCACCTTTGCACCCTGTGGGGCCGTCGCCGGCATCATCGCTCGCACCGACGCGCAACGGGGCGTCTGGAAAGCGCCCGCAGGCATTGATGCCAGCTTCTCGGGCGTACGTGAATTCACCTATCGCCTGACCGATGGTGAGAATGGCCGGCTTAACCCGTTAGGCGTGAACTGCTTCCGCACCTTCTCCGCCTATGGCAACATTGTCTGGGGTGCACGCACCCTGGCCGGCGACGACCGCCTCGCCTCCGAATGGAAATATGTGCCCGTTCGTCGCACTGCGCTCTACATCGAGGAGAGCCTCTATCGAGGGCTTCATTGGGCCGTCTTCGAGCCCAACGATGAGGGGCTCTGGGGGCAGATTCGCCTCAACGTGGGCGCCTTCATGCACAATCTCTTCCGCCAGGGTGCGTTTCAGGGTATTACGCCGCGTGATGCGTACCTTGTCAAGTGTGATCGGGAGACGAACCCCCAGAACCTCATCGATCAGGGCATCGTCACCGTGCTGGTAGGCTTTGCGCCGCTCAAACCTGCCGAATTTGTCGTCATTCAGATTCAACAGCTGGCCGGCCAGCTAGAGGTGTGAGGCGTGAGCCGTGAGGCATCCAAGAGAGGGAGATGATCTAGATGGCACAGTTTAGCGTCAATGCCAGTCGCTTCGATCCGTATAAGAATTTTAAATTCCGCGTGAAGTGGGACGGTCGATACGTGGCTGGCGTCAGCAAGGTCGGCGCCCTGACCCGCACCACCGAAGCCGTCGAGCACCGTGAGGGCGGCGACCCAAGCACGGTGCGCGTCTCACCCGGCCAGACCAAATACAACGACATCACGCTGGAGCGGGGCGTGACCCACGACGCTGAGTTCGAGAAGTGGGCCAACAAGATCTGGAACTTTGGTTCGGGTCTTGGCGCCGAGGTTTCGCTAGCCGATTTTCGCAAAGATCTCATCATCGAAGTCTACAACGAGGCCGGCCAGCTGGCCCTGGCCTACAAGGTGTTTCGCTGCTGGCCGTCGGAGTATACGGCGCTGCCTGAGCTCGACGCGGGCGCCAACGCCGTGGCCATCCAGTCGCTTACCCTCAAGAATGAAGGCTGGGAACGCGACTACGATGTGACCGAGCCGACGGAGCCGAGCTTCACTGAGCCAGCGTAAAGCGACTGTGGAGATTCCCTCACCGCTCCAACTACTGACCGTCTGGGAGCAGGGCGTTAATCAGTCGAGCCCGGAGCAGGCCCTGCTTCTGTTGTCCGCGACCCTGCCCGATGCGCTGCCCGATGCGCTGGCCCGTCAGAGCATTGGCCGGCGCAATCGGCTGCTGCTGGCCGCGCGCGAACGACTCTTTGGCTCCGTTTTTCTCGCCGCTGCGCGTTGCCCCGCGTGTGGCGAAGGACTCGAACTGACCTTCACGACCGCAGAACTGGCGGGCGTGGCAGAGCCGGCAACGGTCGATGCGTTGACCATTGAGCAGGACGGTTATACCGTGCGCTGCCGCTTGCCGGAGAGTACCGATCTCAAAGCGCTTGCCGGCGAGATGGATGCATCATTGGTGCAGGCTCAGTTGTTGGAGCGTTGCATCCTCTCCGCACGCCATATGTCGGATCAGTGCGATGGTGCAGATTTGCCCCAAGCGGTCGTTGCAGCCCTATCCGAAGCCATGGAAGCGGCAGATCCGCTAGCCATAATCCAGTTCACGCTCACCTGTCCCGCCTGTGGCCACGATTGGCACGCTCAGCTCGATATCGCAGCCTACCTTTGGCGTGAGCTCGATGCCTGGGCCCGGCGTACCCTGCATGATGTGCACGTGTTGGCCTCCGCTTACGGTTGGAGTGAAGCGACGATTCTTAGCCTGCGGCCGGAGCGGCGGCAGCTCTATCGGGATCTAATCGGATCATGAGCGCCTATCTGACAAGTCTTGCCGCAACGTTAACCCAGCCTGATGAAGGCATCCGACCGCGCCTGCCCGGGCGCTTTGAGTCGATTCATGGTCGCACGGCGCTGCCCTCCACTGGCCTGGACGAGCCTGCCGAATCTGTTACGGCGCCGGCGATGGCCGATTCGTCTGATCGGCACAGCAGCCAGCGCCCGCCCCGTTCGGAGAACCAGCAGTCCGACGCAGTACGTTCCACTCGTTCCCCGAAGTCGGCAGAGCAGACGTCAGCCGGGCGCGAGCCGGTAAACCGGGATGCGGTCGAGCGGCCATTGCCAGTCGCGCTGTTGGTGCCGGGGGAGCACGCAGAAGTGGCCGCCAGCCCAAGCGCCCCAACGTCGGCCGAGCTGCGGCCCGGGCGCTTGGTGCCCGGCGTCGAGCGTGGATCGAAAGGTCCGCTGCCGGCCGGATCACCAGCGCGGCCTGCGCACGCAACGTTCGGGCTAGAGGACCATCCGCACCCTGTCCCTGATGAGCCTATGGCGCAGCCACAACGGACGGAACCAGCGCAGAAAAGTGGCGCAGTGCCGGGGCAGTCGGGCCCGCCTTTGACGCCGGCCACACGGCGTACAAGCACTCCCACAGTAGACGAGCCAATCTTGACGCCGACAGCCGCCGAAGGCGGACTGTCCAATACCGCGTATCCGACGGCAAACGATTTGCTGGCGCCCATAGAGTTTGCTGTTCGAGAAGAAGGAAGCGCGTCATCGCCGACTATTCGCGTCCATATCGGACGCATCGAAATTCGTGCCGTGTCATCACCGCAGCCACCTCAGCGGGCTCGATCACGCCGCCAGCCAGCGGTAACGCTCGAGCGCTATCTGGCACGCCGCAATGGTGGCCCATCGTGAGCAACTTTCTTGCCGTCGCCACCGTCACGGCTACGCTTGAGCGCACACTCCAAGCCGCTGTCGGCGCGGATGTGCCTGGCGCCAGCGTGACGACTGTCCGGCCCAACGGCCCGAACAGCGGTGTGCCAGACACGGGCGTCAATCTTTTTCTCTACCAGGTAACGCCCAACGTCGCGCTGCGTAACCGGGACCTGCCTAGTCGGCGGCCCGACGGTCAGCTGACCCAACAGCCAATTGCTGCGCTGGACCTGCACTACCTGTTGAGCTTCTACGGCGCCGAAGCCGATCTAGAGCCTCAGCGCCTTCTGGGCAGCGCCGTGCGTACGCTCCATGCGCAGCCGCTCCTTGTGCGGGAGACGATTCGCAACACCGTCGGCGCGGTTGGTTTTCTCAACGGCTCGAATCTGGCGGATCAGGTGGAGACCGTGCGCTTCACCCCGCTGCCCTTAAATTTGGAGGAACTTTCTAAACTCTGGTCGGTCTTTTTTCAAACGACCTACGTGCTTTCCGTGGCCTATCAAGCCTCCGTTGTGCTCATTTCGGCCGAAGAGGCGCCGGTGTTGGCCCAGCCGGTCCAAGAGCGTGTGGTCTTTGCCGTCCCGTCCGTCGACTTGACTGTCCAGGCGCTGCAGCCCGACCTCCTGGACGATTTACAGCTTTGGCTACGCGCCGATGCCGCCGTCGCCTACGACAGCCAGGGACGCGTCACTCGCTGGGCCGACCAGAGCGGTCGCGGCAGCAACAGCTTTCAAATTGACGATGCGCGTAAGCCGCGCTTCATACGCGAGGGGCTGAACGGCAAGCCGGTACTGCGGTTTGACGGCGTTGACGACTATCTCGCGCTTGAAGCGCCAAGCTACGCTGCCGCCGGTCAGATTGATGGCCTGACGCTCTTTGCCCTGGTCAGGTCGTCCACCGCCGCCGCCCAGATTCTGGTTGGCTTTGATGGCGATGAGTACTGGCGTGCGGCCTTGCGTGGCGCCGCCGGCGGTCCGAGCTGGCAGACCCGGCCAGAGGTCGGCGGCGGGGACGATCTGACGAGTGCCGGCGCAATCACCGACGGACGCTGGCGATTGGTGAGTTGGCGCTTTGCCGCCGGTGAGGTACCCGACAAGCAGATCTTTGTGGACGGCGATGAAGCGGCGTCCATCGACGCGCACGGCGGCGCGCAGCTCGGTTCGGGCGTTACCCGCTTTGGCTTCATCGGCGTGGGTTCGCAGGCCGATACGGTCGACGGCACATTGGGCGCCGCGGATTTTCTCGCCGGCGACGTGGCCGAAATCGTGCTATACAGCCGCGGCCTCACTGACCTGGAGCGCAGACAGATCGAGCGCTATCTGGTCGAAAAGTACGCTACGACGTGATGTGCGGCTTGTGTTCCCGGACGGGATCACAGGTCGCCTAGTGATCAGACCAATGCTGGCGCCTTTCGGGCGTCAAGCCACCCGACTGCCAAATGATCAGGCAAATTATGACAAAGACCGTTGCCGCCAGTCTGAGCTGGCACGAACTCAATCGAGCGTACCTGTTGGCTGCACTGGCGCGCGTAAAGCAAGCGTTGGTGCGCTATGCGGGTCGCGAAGATGTTGCACCGGCCGCAGGTGCTGTGGAATTGACAGCGCTGCGGGAGCAGATGAGCCAGCCGCCGGCGTTGGAGACGCTCTGTACCCTGTTCGAGCTATCGCCCTTCGAGCGCGATCTTCTCTTGCTTAGCGCCGGCCCTGAGCTGGACGGCTCCTTTTCTGCGCTCTGTGCCAGCGTACGAGACCATGCGCAGCTGCAACAGCCCACCTTTGGCCTGGCCCTTGCCACGCTCGCTGACGCGCACTGGAGCGCGCTGACTCCAGACGCGGCGCTGCGGCGCTGGCGGCTAGTTGAGGTTGGCGGCGGTTCGTCACTCATGACGAGCGCCCTGCGGATTGACGAGCGCGTCTTGCACTTCTTGGCTGGCGTTACGCACCTGGATGAGCATCTCGTCGGCTTTGTCCAGCGCGAGACCGCAGCAGACGAACTTGCGCCTTCGCAACACGATGTGGCGGATGATGCAGCGCGCACCTGGCAGGAGGCCGATGCCAGCGCGGCGCTGCCCGTGCTCCAGCTTTGCGGCGAGGATGACGCAGCCATGCGGGCAGTTGCGGCGCAGATTTGCGCCACGCTCGGTCTGTCGCTCTTCACGCTGCCGACGCAGGCGTTGCCGGTGACGCCCCATGAACTGGAAACGCTCATGCGGCTATGGGAGCGGGAGGCCGCGCTCAGCGGCGGCGCGCTGCTGCTCGACTGCGCGCCGCCTGAGACTGGAGAAGCGGCGCGCGACTTCGCAGCCCGCCGCTTCGTCGACGAGGTTGGCGGTGCGCTCTTGCTCGCAAGTCGCGAACGCCGGCCCGCGCAGCGCCGATCGCTCGTCACCTTTGACGTGGCCAAGCCGCGGCCGGAGGAGCAGGCAACGCTCTGGCGGAGCGCACTGGGACCGGCTGCATTCGTGCTGAATGGCCATATCGAACGCCTGACCGCGCAGTTTGACCTGAGCGCGCCACTCATCCGCACCGCTGCGGATCAAGCGCTCCTCGGCTGGCCGGAGGACGATGCACTGTCCGTCGACGCTGTTGCGGCCGCCGGCGCACGACTCTGGGACGCTTGCCGCACCCAGGCTCGCCCAAAGCTGGACAACCTGGCGCGACGCATCGAGCCGGCCGCGTCGTGGGACGATCTGGTGCTGCCGCCGGGTCAGCGCGCCATCCTCTACGAGACGGCTGCCCACGTGCGCCAGCGGGCCAAGGTCTACGAGACGTGGGGCTTCGCCGCCAAGTCATCGCGCGGGCTGGGCATCAGCGCACTCTTCTCCGGCCCGAGCGGTACGGGCAAGACGATGGCTGCTGAAGTATTGGCCAACGAACTGCAGCTCGATCTCTATCACATTGACTTGAGCCAGGTGGTGAGCAAGTACATTGGTGAGACCGAGAAGAACCTGCGCCGTGTCTTCGACGCGGCTGAGGAGGGCGGTGCGATCCTCTTTTTCGACGAAGCCGACGCGCTCTTCGGTAAACGCAGCGAAGTGCGCGACAGTCACGATCGCTACGCCAATATCGAGGTGAGCTATCTGCTCCAGCGCATGGAGGCCTATCGAGGGCTGGCCATCCTCACGACCAATATGAAGAAGGCGCTGGACACAGCCTTTCTGCGCCGTATCCGCTTCATCGTCCACTTTCCCTTTCCCAATGTGGCGGCGCGGGCCGAAATCTGGCAGCGCATCTTTCCCGTGGCGACGCCGACCGAAGGGCTGGAGCCGCACAAGCTGGCTCGGCTCAACGTAGCCGGCGGCAACATTCGCAACATCGCGCTCAACGCCGCGTTTCTGGCGGCCGACGCAGGCGAGCCGGTACGCATGGCCCACCTGCTCGAAGCGGCTCGCACCGAATACGCCAAACTTGAAAAGTCCTTGACCAGCGCCGAGATCAACGGCTGGGCCTGAAGAGTTGGGCCTGAACGGCTCTGTCGTTCAAGCACATTTGACAATTGAGTATCGACCGGTGACGATGAACAATCAACGCTCTGCCACCATCGAACTGCATATCGACGAACTTACCCTCCACGGCTTTCCGCAACTCGATCGCGACCAGCTTGACGCTGCCGTGCGCATGGAACTCACCCGCTTGTTGACCGAGCGCGGCGTGCCCGCGCAGCTTCGCCAGGCAGTCGAAGTAGTCGCGTTGCCGGCCAATGCCTTGACGGTCGCGTCGACGGCCAGCGCGTCGACCCTCGGCGTCCGGATTGCTCAGGCGATTTACGGTGGTCTGGCCCAATGAGCCACCACACACGGTCCCAGGCCAAGGGCACGGCCGCTGTGACGACCCTACCCGCGCGTGCGCAGTTCCTGCAGCGCGCCTGTGCCTGTGGCGGCACACCCGGTCCGACAGGTGAATGTGCGGCCTGCCGCCGCAAGCGGTTATTGGGTGACGGCGGGCCGTCTGCGCTGCAGGCCAAGCTACGCATCGGTCGCGCCGATGACGAATACGAGCGGGAAGCCGACCGCGTGGCCGAGCAGGTGATGCGCATGCCGGCGCCCATAGCTCAGCGCCAGGTCGCCGATGAGGAGAAAGAAGAAGATGTTCTGCAAGCAAAGCGTCTGGTACAGCGTCGCATCAGGGGGAGCGCCATTGAAGGCTTTGCCCCGCCCAGCGTCCACAACGTACTTCGATCACCTGGCCAACCGCTCCATACGTCGACGCGACGGTTCATGGAAACACGCTTTGGTCACGATTTTGGTCGGGTGCGGGTGCATAGAGACCGCGAGGCTGCAGCATCAGCCATGGCGGTACAGGCTCGGGCCTACACTGTAGGCCAAAATATGGTGTTTGGCGCAGGTCAATATTCACCCAACACTTCTTCCGGGCGAACGCTCATCGCTCATGAACTGGCTCATGTTGTGCAGCAGACTGCTCCTGTTGTGCGACGTAGCGCATTGATTTCAAGATTTCAATTGGCTTCAGTTGATCAACGACTGCAGCGTAAACCCTGGGGAGTCTGCCCCCCAGGAAAACGACTGGATGGTCGGGCAAAGTGGATTAATGTTCCAGCCGAACTTATGGCTGTCGCCTACTACAAGACTGTCTTTCCCACTCACTGCATCCTGACGAATGAACATTTTGCCTTGGGCATTGTACCTGATTGTAGCGGTGAAGATGGCGCGCTCGTCAAGACGATAATGCGTGACTTCCATAGTGGCAAGTCACCTCGTAGAAGGCGACGTCTCCAGCCGGCCGACGAAGTCACTGAGCGGGCGGAAGGTCGTGGGACTGCCGGTGGCTCAGCGATTGACCTTGTGCAGACGTTACAGCAGCCGGATATTCTGGATGTGACGGCACGTCAAGTCTATGACGTCACCACCAAGAAGCAGCGAGGCGCGAAAAAGCGCAAAATACGCAAATATGTGCGTTTGCTTGAAGCAATTACTGGGAGAAAATGGGATGGTGGACATGATTTGCCTTCGATGCCATTACCACTGATGGTCCGTAGTGTACGCCCTGGCGGTACAAAGAAAATCTGTTTTGCTCCAACAGACTTCGGAAAATTCCCGGGCGTAATTCAATATGATCCAATTGAGACGGCTTCCGGCAAGAAGAAAAAGAAGAAGAAGAAGAAAAAGAAGTCGAAGAAACCTAAGGACAAGAAGAAGGCGCCTAAGAAAAAAACTAAACCAAAGCCTAAGCCTAAGCCAAAACCAAAACCAAAACCAAAACCAAAGCCTAAGGCGTCTGCGGGAGCCTATAACTTTGGAATCGGCATCAATATCGGCGGGGCTTCCGTCGGGGCTGGCAATGTCGGTATCGGTGTGTCCATCAATTCCAGCGGCGCGTCGGTTGGTACAGTCAGCGCTGGATTCGCATACGATTCCAACGGTGCAGCTGTCGGTGCTGTAGGCGCAGGGGGATCGATTTCCAGCGAAGGTGCAGCGGCCCTCGCGGCCGCAGCAGGCTTATCAAAGGAGAGCGCTGGCGCCACAGCCGCGTCCGCTTCGGCCGGGATCCAGGAAGGAAGTATGACCGCTAGTGCGGGCACGGCAGCGGTGGGCAAAGGAAAGGATCAACAAGGCGCCCAGGCGGGGAAGGCGGGCGAAATTCAGGATGCTGTGAGCAAGGCTAATGAATTGGATCAGAAACTCCAAAAGGCTTCACCGGCGCAGAAGAAATTGCTCCAGCAATTGGCGCAACAAAGCGAACGCAACAGTCTCCCGATTCCGTCAGGCGAATGGCTTGCCAATGTCCTCGAAGCAACCGAAGGCATCAGTGAACAAGACGTGTCCCACCTCGCTGGTTTGGATTGGGGAAAATCTGCGGCCGCCGATCAGCAGGCGCTGAAACAACGTGTTCAGCAGGCGGTAAAAAACCGACAAAAGGGTAAGTCGCCTGCCTTGCGGGCAAAGCAGCAGACGTTGGTGGATCTGGTGAAAGGGCCAAAGGGTGACGTTGTCTCCGATGCGGCATTGACGCGTATTGCGGTTGCAACCCAAAGCCTGAGTGAATCACAGCTTGATAAGCTGATCCAACGTATGCAGCAGCTGTTGCAAAATAAGGAAGGCGTCACCCAGCCAGCGGTTGTTATCATTGAAGCCGAAGCAGCTCGCATCGCCAAAAACGAGACTCCGCCGCCGGCAACGGGTACTACGAATACCCGACGGGAACCAACTGCGGAAGAGATAAAGACGATTAAACGGTACTATCGGGCGTTGAAGGCGGAAATCGAAGGCGCCGAAAAAACGTTACGTCTCACGAGTGTCAAAGACCGCAAGTCACTCGCAGAAGTACAGGTAGGCGATAAAGGCAGCGGCGTCTTCTTCACCTTTGTTCTTGGCGATAAGAAGAAGGCGACCGTTGTCGGTTGCGTCGCGAACGTCAAGGCAACAGAAATAAAAAAGGGCAAGGTGCGTACGTTCCAAGTGACCAGCGCGACGGAGTATGTCGATATGCAAGGCACGATCTTGCCGGGATTGGACTCGCCTGCTGGGGAGCAGCTGGACGTGAAGCCATTGCCGAAAAAGAAAAAATAGGAGACCGAATGACCACCTTTCCCGGTTCGCCCAGACTGACCAAAGGCGCCATCGTCGGGCTGGATACTTTCAATCCGCTGGCCAGCGTCATTATCTTCCAATACAACCCGAACCAGGTGCAGCGCCAGGTGCAGGCGCGTACGGCCGGCCAGGAGGGCGGCGCCTCGCCCGATGTGCTGCGGCTGGCCGGCGCACCCCAGGAGACGATCACTTTGGGCGAGGTGGTGCTGGACGCCACGGACCAGCTTGAAACAGGCGACGCCATCGCCGGCAGCATGGGCATCTACCCGCAGCTCTCGGCGTTGGAGATGCTGCTCTATCCCAAGAGCGCGGTCGTGATTGCCAACACGGTGCTCATGGCTACCGGCTCCATCGAGGTGATCCAGCCCGCCGCGCCGCTGACCCTCTTCATCTGGGGCGTCAAGCGGGTGTTGCCCGTGCGGATTGACAGCTTCAGCATCACCGAAGAGCGCTTTGATCCGCAGCTCAATCCCATCGCCGCAACGCTCTCGCTGACGCTCAACGTGCTCAGCTACAACGATTTCCCCGTCACCCATCCCGGCTACCACACCTTCCTGACCCATCAGGTGGTCAAGGAGACGATGGCCGTCATGGGCAGCGTGAGCAATGTGAATGCAGTCGCCGGCGCGGACGTGGCGCTGTAGGCCATGCTGTCAGCGTGGAAAGCCTCTGTCCAGACTGTTACGCCGATCGCGTGACCTACCGAAAGGGACGCTCTACCATGTTCGACCCGACCAGCCGCTATGCCGCCCTGGAACATGCCACCTACACCCGCGCCGACGGGACGGAAGTGCGCTACGTGCGTCGGCGTTTCTGCCCGCAAGGCGAGCAACTGCCGCTGCTGGTTGCGGTCACCGTGACCGACGGCGAACGGCTCGACCTCATCACCGCGCGAACGCTGGGCGATCCGCTCCAGTTCTGGCGGGTGGCCGATGCCAACAACGCGCTCTACCCCTTCGACCTGCTCGACGAAATCGGGCGCGAGCTGCGTGTGCCCGTTCCGCAGGTGCGCGCATGAGCCTCTTCGGCACGCTATTTACGCTGCTGGTCGGTCCGACCGTGCCGCTGCCCGCGCCGCCCGGTCTCCTGGACGCGCTGGAGCGGGTCGAGGTGCAGCATAGCGATCAGGGGCGCTCGGGCTTTCAGATGACCTTTCGCCTGGGTCGCGGGCCCACCGATCTGCTCGACTATGGGCCGCTGAGCACGCCCTTGCTCCGCCCGTTCAGCCGCATCGTGCTGACCGTCACCTTCAACGCGCTGCCGCAGGTACTCTTTGACGGCGTCATCACCAACCAGCAGCTTGCACCGGCGGAAGAGCCGGGCGGTTCACGCCTCACCATCACCGGCGAGGATCTGAGTGTGCTCCTCGACCTGGAGGAGAAGTCGGTGGAGCACCCGGCCCAGCCCGAGACGGTCATCGCGCTCAAGATCATCGGCAGCTATGCGCAGCACGGACTGATCCCGAGCGTGATCCCGCCCCCTTCGCTGGATGTACCTCTGCCCACCGATCGCACACCGGTGCAACAGGGGTCGGATCTGCAATACTTGCTGCAGATGGCCGCGCGCTACGGCTATGTCTTCTACGTCGATCCCGGTCCGGCGCCGCTGACCAGCCTGGCCTATTGGGGGCCACCCGTGCGTGTCGGCGTGCCGCAAAAGGCGCTCTCGTCGGGCTTCGGCTCGGAATCAAATGTGACTGATATTAGCTTCGAATACGACGGACTCGCACCCACGCTCGTGAGCGGCACGGTCCAGGATCGAGACCTCAACGTCCAGCTTCCCGTGCGCACGTTCGCCAGCACGCGCGTGCCCATCGTCTCCCAACCTGCATGGCTGACGCAGCCCAAGACGCGCGTCCAGTCCTTCCGGGAGAGCGGCGTGAACACGACCCAGGCCTTTACCCGCGCACAGTCCGAGACCGACCGCAGCCAAGACAGCGTCGTACGTGGCTCGGGTGAGCTGGATGCGCTGCGCTATGAGGCGATCCTCAAGCCGCGGGGGCTCGTCGGCGTGCGCGGCGTGGGCTATAGCTACGACGGACTCTACTACGTCCAACAGGTGAGTCATTCCATCGAGCGGGGCAGCTATCGCCAGCGCTTTTCGCTGGCGCGCGAGGGCCTTGGCGCCATTTCACCGGTGGTAAGACCATGAATGAGTTTTTCGGCAAGTATCGCGGTACGGTCACCAATAACGTGGACCCGCTGCAGATCGGGCGCGTGCAGGTGAGCGTGCCTGCCGTGCTGGGCCAGGGCACGCTGAGTTGGGCCATGCCCTGCGTGCCCCTGGCGGGCGTTCAGACCGGCATTTATGCCGTGCCCACGGTGGGCAGCAAGGTTTGGGTGGAATTTGAGGGCGGCGATTCCGACTATCCCATCTATGCGGGCGGCTTTTGGGGACCGGGTGAAACGCCGGCGCTGGCATTGGCCGGCGTGCCGGCGTCGCCCAGCATCGTGCTCCAGACCTCGGGTCAGAACAGCATCTCCATCAGCGACGCGCCGGGCACGGGCGGTATCTTGCTCATGAGCGCCAGCGGCGCCTCGATTCTGATCAACGAGACGGGCATCGTCATCACCAACGGCCAAGGCGCCACGGTGACGCTCACCCAGAACATCACCGATCTCAATGCCGGCGCGCTGACGATCATGTGATAGACCGCGGATGAGGCAGTTCACGAGGTGGGCGCAAAGCGCCACGACCGGCGGGAAGAGGAATCTCAGGTTCGCACAGTCGAGATTCTTCGTCGCTTAGCTCTATCGGCATGACAGGTGTTCTGAAGCCGTGAACTACTGAAATCAGAAAAAATCCGTCGCATCCGTTCAATTCGGGTTCCATCAGATGAAGGAGGGAATATGTCGGGGTTCATCGTTCACCAGGGGGCATCGGTGTTGTGCGCCCATGCGGGGCAGGCCATGCCCACCGCGCCGAATCCGCGCGTGTTGGTTGGCGGCATGGCAGTAGTGACCCAAGACGGACCCTATTCCATTGCTGGCTGTCCCTTTGTGACGCCGGGCGGCACGCCCCAGCCCTGCCTCACCGGCCAATGGCTGAGCGCGGCGACGCGCGTCTTTGCCGGCGGCCGGCCGGTCGTCATCCTGAGTAGCCAGTCAATCTGTACACCCAATGGCACGCCTATGACCATCGTCTCGACCCAGACCCGGGTCACAGCAACGTGAGGGAGAGCATGACCGACATCGCCTATCCGCTTCATATCGACAGCACGGGGCGCGTCGCCCAGGCCGGCGAAGCCGCGCATGTGGCGCAGATGATCGAGCAGCTCATCTTCACCGCGCCCGGCGAACGGGTTAACCGGCCCGAGTTCGGCGCCGGCGTCATGCAGCTCGTCTTTGCACCCAACAGCCCGGAGCTGGCCGCCGCCACCGAATTTATGCTCCAGAGCGCGCTCCAGCAATATTTGGGCGATCTGCTCAAGCCAGAAGCGGTGCGCGTACGCAGCACCGACAGCACGCTCTCGATCACCGTTCAGTACATTCTGCTGCGCAACCAGCAGCGCCGGACCAATGTTTTTACCCGGGAGCTCTAACGTGGCCCAACGCTTTGTCTGCCAAAACGAACGCCGTCTGGACCTGCTGCGTGATGCCGCCGGCGGCGAGAACGCGATCGAGTTCCTCGAGGTGCTCGATGCCGAGACGCCGCCGGGCTCGCCACCCCAGCGGACGCTCTTCGTGCGCCTCCTGCGCGACGCGGCCGGCCTGAGCGCGACCAATGTTCAGATCCTTGGCGGCGTGCGCGTGACGCCCGTGCAAGCGGCGTGGGCGGCGCTGGCCGATCAGACGCCCGCGCTGCTGGCTGACGGCGTCATCACAGCGGCCGAGGCCGCATTCTTCGGCGCGCAAGCACTGCCGGCGCGGCTGCTCATCGTGCGCACCGACGCTGCCGGTGACTTCTCGACCTATGTGCTCCGCCTGGTCGAGTCGCCCGCCAGCGAAGATCCCCCCGCCGGCTTCGATCCGATTCTCGCGGCCATTCCCTTCTCCTTCAAGGTCGAATGTCCCAGCGAGTTCGACTGCGCACCGGCGGATGACTGCCCGCCGGAAGCGTACCCCACCCCGGTCATCAACTATCTGGCCAAGGACTATCTCTCTTTTCGCCAGCTCATGCTCGACCGGCTGGCCGTTACCAACCCCCACTGGCAAGAGCGCCACGCGCCCGACCTGCAGCTGGCGCTGGTGGAGCTGCTGGCTTACGTGGGCGACTATCTCTCTTACTACCAGGACGGCGTGGCGACCGAAGCTTATCTTGGCACGGCGCGACGTCGTATCTCTGTGCGCCGCCACGCGCGCGCGCTGGGCTACGCCATGCACGACGGCTGCAATGCGCGCACCTGGCTTGCGCTGACCATTGACGGCGCGGCCGACGGCATCACGTTGAACCCGACGGCGTCGCTCTTTGACCCGCCTGTGCGCCTGCTTACGCACATGCCCGGCGAGGCGGTCGTTCTGCCCGAGCACGAGTTGGATGAGCTGATCGCCCGCCACCAGCCAACTATTTTCGAATTGCGCACGTCGGTGACACTGCGGCGTGCCCACAATACGATCCATTTCCACACGTGGGGCGATGACGACTGCTGCCTGCCCGCCGGCGCAACGCACGCTACGCTCGTCGACAGCGCCGATCCGGGCGCGCAACTCCAGCTTGCGCCGGGCGACCTGCTCATCCTCGAGGAGATCGCTGGTTCAGGAACCGGCGCAGCAGCGGACGCCAATCCCGCGCATCGCCATGCCGTGCGGCTGACGGAGGTGCGGGCGACCCGTGATCCGCTCTTCAACCTGCCCGTGCTCGATGTGACGTGGGACCATGAAGATGCACTGCCCTTCCCGCTCTGCATCAGCCAGGAGTTGGAACCGGGCGCGGTGCAGGAGATGAGCGTGGCACGGGGAAATGTCGCGCTGGCCGACCACGGTCGCACGCTCCCCGTCGAGGAGCTTCCACCTCGTCCACGCCATCGCACATTCCGGCCTACGCTCGCGCGTACCGGCGTGACGGTTGCGGGACGGGTGGAACTCTCACCAGAAAACGCACTGCCCGCCAGTGGCATGTTGCTCCAGGAGCCGCGCCAGGCATTGCCCGCCGTGGAACTGGCGGGCGATGATCAGCACTGGACCACACAGCGCGATCTGCTCGACAGCGACCGCTTTGCGCCCCACTTTGTGGCTGAGGTAGAGAGCGATGAGCGGGTCTACCTGCGCTTCGGTGACGATCTCTTTGGCCGCACGCCGAGTCCGGCCGCGTTCACCCGCGACGAGAGCGACCCGGCTGACTTGGACGGTGTGGCCTATCGCATCGGCAGCGGTGGGGCCGGCAATATCGGCGCCGACACGCTCAGCCACATCGTTACGGGCGTCCCCGGCACGCTCGCTGGCATCATCGCCGTGCGCAATCCGCTGCCCGCGCAAGGGGGTCATGATCCGGAAACGCTGGAGGAGGTGCGCCAGTACGCACCCCAGGCGTTCCGCCGCCAGGAGCGCGCCGTCACCGCGGCGGACTACGGCATGGTGGCCGAGCGTCACCCCGAGGTGCAGCGGGCCGTGGCCACGCGCCGCTGGACGGGGAGCTGGCACACCATGTTTGTTGCGATTGACCGGACCGGCGGCCAACCGATCGACGCAGCCTTCACGACGGAGCTGCGCCGGCACCTGGCCCGCTATCGCCTGGCCGGCCATGACGTGGAAATCGACCCGCCCCGATTTGTTGCACTGGACATTCGCATGAGTGTCTGTGTCGAAGAAGGCTACTTCCGCAGCGAGGTGAAGCGGGCGCTGCTGGCGCGCTTCAGCAACGGCACGCTGCCAGACGGCCGGTCTGGGTTCTTCCATCCCGATCGCTTTACATTCGGCCAGTCCGTCTATTTGAGCGAGATAATCGCCGCCGCCGTGGAGATTCCCGGCGTCCTCTGGGTCGACGTGCTGCCAAAGGAGGGGCGGGATCATCGCTTCCAGCGCTGGGGCGAGGTCGCCAACAACGAGGTGGCCCTGGGCCGCATCGAAGTGGCCCGCCTGGAAATCGCGCGCTTGGACAACGACCCTAGCTTGCCCGAAAACGGCAGGCTCGAGTTCCACATGGAGGGCGGACAATGAGCGATCGGCTTCTGCTTGATACCTGTGGCTGCTGTGATGATGAGTTACCCCAGCCAACGCTCGCCAATCCGCCCGGCCAGGCCGCGCTCCGCTACCGCATGAGCGTGCATGGTGAATTCGTGGCGCGCATGGTGGTCCAGCTCAGTCGCCAGCGCTTCCCGCTGGACAATCCAGACGCGCCCCGCCCCTTGCACGCCCTGACCGCCCGCGCGCCCGATGACTTCGCCATTGGTCTTATCGACGCCTGGGCCGTGATGGGCGACGTGCTGACCTTTTACCAGGAGCGCATTGTCAATGAGGGCTTTCTGCGCACAGCGACCGAGCGCCGTTCCGTGCTGGAGTTGGCCCGCACCATCGGTTATGAACTGAGCCCTGGCGTGGCCGCAGAGACGCTGCTCGTCTTCACCGTCGATGAGGCCGACGCCACGCCCGATACGTCTGAGATCGCGGCCGGCACACAGGTGCAGAGCATCCCCCGCGAACAGGATGAACTGCCCCAGACCTTTGAGACGAGCGAAGGGCTTGTTGCCCATGTCGACTGGAACGCGATGCGGCCGCGCCAGACCGAGACGCAGCTCGTCTCGTCTGCCACGACCATGCTCACCTTTACGGGCCTGGGCAACAATCTGCAGATTGGCGACCGGCTGCTGCTCATCGATCCGGCGCTTGAGGATGCCTGGGAGGTGCGCCGCATCACCGCGGTGAAGACCGAGCCGGCGCGCAACCGCACGCACGTCACCGTTACCGCCGGGAGCGTCAACAAGCTTTGGCGGCCGGCCGTCTACGTCTTCCGCCAGCGGGCCAACATCTTCGGCCACAACGCCGGCGAGTGGACGGGGCTCGGCAAGCAGGTGCGGGCCGACTACTGGGGCGTTGCCGTAGACGACCTGGCCAAGAATGACACCGGTCAGTGGCCGGAGTACACCATCTGCGCACCCGCCGGCGGCACGCGCAAGCGCAGCGCCAAGATTACTGCGCGTCAGGTCGCCGACGCCGCGCTGCAGGCCGCGGAGCTGCAGGCCAAGATAATGACCCGCTCGACCATTGCCGGCGCGCCTGAAGTGCTTCTGGCAGGCGGCGTCGCGCTCACTGCGCTGGCCGGTGGTCTGCGCACAAACCTGGAAGCGCAGACCGCTGACGTGCTGGCCATGGTGAACATTGTGCCCGATGCGGATTCTACGGCGGCCACGGCGCTGGCGGAAATTGCCCGCGGCCTGACCGACATCATCGGGGCCATTAGCATCGAGACCGGGTCGCTGCCATCCTTCAGCGTGTCGCCGCCTACCATCGACTTCAGCCCGGATGCGCTGGTCGACACAGCCGAGAATTTGACCGAGTACGTCACCGAGGTGAGCGAGTATCTTGCCGAAGCCCTGCCGAGCATTGCGGCCGTCTTGCCCAAGCTGCTCATCGACAGCCCGGCTGTTGCCGATGCACTGGCCACGATCTTCACCGAGCTCCAGACGCTCTTCCGTACGCTCAACCCGCTCCAGTCCGTGATTGATCTGGTGACCGGCGAGCAGCCCGAGTTGGGGAACGTAGCGGAGCAGGCGGGGCGTCTGATGCAGCGCGCTACCAGCGCCGGCGCAGCGACCATGGGCTTCCACGGCCTACAGGCTGTGCTGGAGAGCGCACTGCTGCTCGATCCTTCCGCCGAGGAAGTGCGGCAGCTTGCGTTGTCGACCGCGGGTCTGGCAGCCAACGCCGCAGGGACAGCCAGTGGCGATGTCGAAAGTGTATCTGCGCTGGCGAGCCAGTACGGTGGTATTGGAGGTTTTGAAACGATGCTTGAGAGCAGCTTCCAACCCCTGCTGCTCATGAACACGGGCGTGGTTGACGGCGTCGAACGCGTCCAGGCCGCGGTCGAGGCCGCGCTCGATCAGTACGCCATCGTTGTGCAGGACGACGACAAGGACTGCACCAAGATTGATTTGGACGGTCGCTACGACAAGATCACGCCTGAGAGCTGGGTCTACCTGCTGGCCGGCGGCGAGGGCGAACTCTTCGATGTTGTGGAGGTGGAAGAGACCTCCCGCGCCGAATACCAGATCTCGCTCGAAGTGACGCGCCTGACGCTGGCCCGCGCAGCGCTGGACTCATTCGAGAAGAAGGTGCGGGAGACCAAGGTCTACGGCGCGCCAGAGCCCCTGGAACTGGCAGCCATCGACATTGCGAATGCGGTGCAAGGCACGGTCATCTACCTCGATCGGCTCGTCCAGTTGCCGCCGGCGGGCGCGACGCTTATCGTTGCCGGCGCCCCCGCCGCTGGCGTACCCGCGGTCGACGACTCTGACGCCCCGGAGGTGCGGGAGGCCGTTGAGCTCAAGCGGGCAACGCAGCAGGGCGGCCAGACGCGTCTCGAATTCACGCGCGCGTTGCGTCGCGCCTATCACCGCGCCAGCGTCCAGATCTACGGCAACGTTGTGAACGCGAGCCATGGCGAGACGGTCGCCGATGAAGCGTTGGGCGGGGGCGACGGTGCACAGCCGCATCAGCGCTTCACGCTGCGCAAGCCGCCGCTAACCTATGTGGCTGCGGCCACGCCCAGCGGCAGCGCCAGCACCCTGACCGTACGCGTCGATGGTGTGGCGTGGACGCAGCAGCCGTCGCTCTACGGTCTGGCGCCGGATGCGCGGGGCTATATCGTGCGCATCGACGACGACGGTCAGTCCCACATCATCTTTGGTGACGGAAAGATGGGCGCCCGTACGCCCACCGGTCAGGAAAATGTGCGCGCGGGTTACCGTTCCGGGATCGGCCTGGCGGGTGAGGTCGGCGCGGGGGCGCTCACGCTGCTCAAGACGCGACCATATGGTATCCGCAGCGTCACGAACCCCCTGCCGGCCGACGGCGCCGACGATCCTGAAACGCTCGATAACGCCCGTCAGAACGCGCCCCTCACGGTGCGCACATTGGACCGCGTCGTCTCCTTGCGTGACTATGAAGATTTCGCACGCGCCTTCGCAGGGATCGGCAAGGCGCAGGCTACCGTAGTCTGGAACGGCCGTCGGGAGCTCATTCATCTCACCGTCACCGATCCTACCGGCGCACCCGCGCCCCAATCGACGCTCGGCAAGCTGCGCGAGGCGCTGGAAGCAGCACGCGATCCGGGACAGCCCATCTGTCTTGCGCCGGCCGACGTGCGCACCTTCGCACTGCAGGCCGGCCTGCTCATCGATCCCGCATACGAGCGGGCGGCGGTTGAGGACGCCGCGCACGCCGCGCTTCGGGCCGCGTTCATCTTCGCCGCGCGGGAGTTGGCGCAGCCCGTCACGGCTGCTGCAGTGACCAGCGTCATGCAGGGCGTGGCGGGCGTCATGGCTGTCGATCTGGATTATCTCTATTTGACCGATGAGCCGGTGGCGCTGCGCTCGGTGCTGGTGGCGGAACGTGCGCACTACCAGAAGGACGCCGGCGGCGGCTGCGCGTCGACCGTGCCTGCGCACCTCCTGCTCATCGACCCGGCTGGCGTCACGCTCAAGGAGATCGGCCCATGACCGAACAGCATCAGGAACGCCTCTATGAATTGCTCCCTGCGATTTACCGCACGCGCGATGCAGAGCGGGGCGAGCCTCTGCGTGCGCTCCTGGCGGTCATCCAGCAAGAGGTCGATCGGCTTGAAGCAGACATGGACGGCCTCTACGATAACTGGTTTGTGGAGACCGCGGAGGAGTGGCTGCTGCCCTATCTGGCCGACCTTCTCGGCGTGCGCATGCCGCATACGGTGGAGAGCGCGGGCGTCTTTAGCTTGCGTGCGTACGTGGCCAACACGCTCCAATACCGCCAGCGCAAGGGCACGGCGGCAGTGCTCGAGCAGCTTGCCGACGACATCACCGGCTGGGAAGCGCGTGTCGTGGAGTTCTATCGGCTTCTGGCCACTACACAGCATCTAAATCATCTGCGGCCGGGCAACGTGCACACCCCGAATTTGCGCGACACGAACGCACTCGAACTGCTTGATACGCCCTTTGACGCCGCTGCCCACACCGGCGAGGTCCGGCGCATCGTCCCGCGGCAGGGGCGCTACAACATTCCCAACATCGGTCTCTTTCTCTGGCGGCTGCAAAACTACCCCGTCGTTGATGGCGTGCCCCGGCGACTGCCCGGTTTTGCGGAGCCGCGCTACACCTTTAGTCCGCTGGGTATCGACAGCCCGCTCTTCAACAATCCCGCGCCCGAACAGCAGGTGGAGCAGATTGCCGGCGAGATCAACGTGCCGGGCATGTTGCGGCGGCGGGCCGTGGCCGATCCGGCCCGGCAGGATCACTACTTCGGTGCGCAGCCGGTCATTGCGGTGCTGCGTACGCCGTCCGGTCCGGGCGCAAAGCCGGCGCGTGTACCTGCCGACGCCATCGAAGTCTGCGACCTGGCCGACTGGCGACAGCCGACAACGCCCGGCAAGGACGTGGCCGTTGATCCTGAACGAGGTCGCCTTACCTATCGAGCCGGTCTGGATGTGCGTGCGCTCCACGTACGCTACAGCTACGGCTTTAGCGCCGACATCGGTGGCGGTCCCTACGACCGGCGCAACTCCCTGGCCGACCCGCGCGAGCTGCTGCTCATCGAGGTCGCCAAGGGCACGACCATTGCCACCCTTCAGGCTGCGCTCACCGCATGGCAGGCGGCGGGGACGCCGCCTGCCGTGATCCGTGTGATGGACAACGAGGTCTACGGCGGCACGCTTGATCTGACGCTACCGGCACAGGGGCGTCTCTGGATTGAAGCGGCCAACCGTCGCAATCCTACCGTGCGCACGGTAGGCAATAGCAGCATTCGCATTTCGGCGGTAGCGGCCGGCGCAGCGCTTACGCTGAGCGGCTTGTGGATTGAAGGCGCGCTGGAGATCGACAGCGACGTGACGCTCAACCTGCTCGACTGCACGCTCGTGCCCGGTCGATCACTTCAGCTGGATGGCAGTCCCCGCTCGCCAGATCGGGATAGCCTGCGTGTTGCGTCCAGCGCAGCGACCGTGCTTATCGAACGGTCGATACTGGGCCCGATCCGCATGCCGCGTACGTCCGAGCTGACGGCGTGTGATGCCATTGTCCTGGCGCATCCTGCCGCAGGTGGGCCGCGCCCCGCCATCTCAGGGGCGGACGTCGTGGCGCTGGATGATCCCGCGACCTTTGGACCCCGTACGCGGCTGGCGCGCGCCACGATCTTCGGCGCGGTCGTTGTGACCGAGTTCGATGTTGTCAGCGACGTGATCTTCAACGATCCGGTCTGGAGTGAGCGGCGGCAGACCGGCTGCCTGCGCTTCAGCCACGTGCCGCCTGGCTCGCGCACGCCCCGCCGCCACCGCTGTCAGCCGGATCTGGCGCTCTCTGGGATCGAAGACGCCAACACGCGGTCCGCAATTGCGCGCCGTCTGCGGCCACAGTATGCGAGTGTGCGCTATGGCGAGCCGGATTTTGCCCAGCTGAACCGCAACTGCGCGACGGAGATCCGCAGCGGCGCGGAAGATGGGGCGGAGATGGGTGCGTTTCAGCAGCTTCGCCAGCCCCAGCGCGAGGCCAACCTACATGCGGCGCTGGAGGAGTATCTGCCCTTTGGACTCCAGGCGGGACTCTTTTTTGTCACGTAACCAGCACGCGGCTTGAGCGGAGAGGGCGGCCCTGCCGGCTTGTGCTGGCAAGGCTGGCCTCACTCCGCTTTGACGATTGAGGCCTAGTGTTCCGCCAATCTTGAGCTGACGACCCGTTTTTCTGTGGCGGAACCTAAATGCATCGGCAAGAACAAGTTCGTAGACTCGTCAAATAAAGATTGCCGATGCACTAGCCGCCATTGAGGTATTGAAGCAGGGCGAGGCAAGAAATCGGCCCAATCCGCCACATTCGCGACCGACTACTTTTGCAAGCCGCTCATTTTTTTCAGGGAGGGTGCCATGCAAGGCGACTACACCCGCGACACCTATCGACCGAACCGGCAATATACCCAGGTTCGCCAGCAGCAGGGACGCGTTCAGCTTGATGCCGACTGGAACGAGGCCTTCGACATTGTGGCTGCACGCGCTCGCACGACCCGGGCGGACGTAATCGGTCCCTGTGGCGCGCCGGAGGACGCTGCGGGGTTTGGCATCACGCCGGACGGCGCCAACTTGCGCATTGGCGCCGGTCGTTACTATGTCCACGGCGCGCTCTGTGAAAATCCGCAGACCGTGGCCTTCACCGAGCAGGCAATGCTGCCCGGCGTAACGCTGCCAACCGATAGGCGGCGCTATCTCGCTTTTCTGGACACGTGGGAGCGTCACATCACTGCGCTGGAAGATCCAGAAATTCGTGAGGTAGCGCTGGGCGGGCCGGACACGGCGACGCGCCTGCAGCTTATCGCCCAGGTCAAGCTGGTGGCTGTGGCCGACAACGCCACGTGTGACGACTTCGACGCATCCTGGCGACCAAACGAGGCCACGAGCACGGGGCGTCTGGCTGCCCGTGCGCAGCCGGCGCCGGAGGCAGACCAGCCCTGCCTCATCCCACCGGGCGCGGGCTACCGCCGTCTGGAAAATCAGCTCTACCGGGTCGAGATCCATGCCGGTGGCGACATCGACACGGCGACCTTTAAGTGGAGCCGGGAAAACGGCTCCGTCGTCACGCACTGGACTGATCAGGATGGCGACGTGCTGATGATCGCCGGCGAGGGGCGGGATGAGAATCTCGGCTTTGGCGCCGGCGACTGGATCGAGCTAACCGACGATGGCCGCGAACTGCGGGGCGAACCGGGAATCCTGGTGCAGCTTCTCGATGTCCAGGGACTTGAGCTGATCATCGATAAGAACACGATTCTTGATCCCGACGATCCGGCGGCCACAAGCGTTGACCGCACGACCTTCGGCCTGACGCCCAAAGTGCGGCGCTGGGATTCGCCGGGCGCGGTCACGGTCGAGATTGCGGGTGACAATGAAGGCTTCTTGCCGCTTGAGGAAGGCGTGGAGGTGCGCTTCAGCCCCGCGCCTAGCCGCTTTCGCACGGGCGACTACTGGCTGATCCCGGCGCGCACCAACCTGGGCGACGTGCTCTGGCCGACAGATGCCGGAAGTGGCGAAGCGGTCGCACAACCGCCCCACGGCATCGGGCATCGCTACTGTCCGCTGGCGCTGGTCGATCAGCGCGGCAATGGCTGGACGCTTGTGGCAGACTGCCGCTGCCTCTTCCCGCCGCTCTGCAACATCCACGCACATCACGTGCAGTATGACAACAGCAACTGCCGGCCCGAGCTGGCCGCCGCCGAGACGGTGCAGGAGGCGCTGGACATTCTTTGCCGTACCACGGGCGGACGCTGCACTTTCCACGTCTCACCCGGCATGGACCTGCAAGCGGTCTTCGACGCAATCCCGTCTGGCGGGGATGCGCAGATTTGCTTTGCCACCGGCACATACGAACTGTCCGCCACCGCGCTGGCCGAAGGCAAGGGCCATCTGCTGCTGAGCGGCAGCGGCTACGGTACGCAGCTTGTCGTGCGCGAGGCAGAGTCAGCACTTACCTTCACCCGCTGCGCCGGCGTCACTGTCGAGAAGATGGCTGCAGCGAGCCGCCTGTCCAAGCCGCTGGTTGGCAACTCACTCTCCGGCGTGTTGACCTTTATCGAGTGCGGTGATGTCACGGTAGACCACGTGCGCCTGCAGTGTGGTGCCGGCTTTGTGCGCGCGGCCAGCTGCCTGCGTGTCTTCAATGGTCCGAAGTTCGCTGCGCAGAGTACGGTCCGGGTGCGCCACTGCCGCCTTGCGATTGGCCACTTGCAGACGGGGGTGCTGCTCACCAACGTAGGACGGGCGCAGGTCGAAGACAACTTCCTGCGCGCCGCGCAGCGGGACGCCAACGTAAGCTTCGAACGAGTGATCGAAAACCGGGCCGCTCGGGCGCGGCTGCGGCGCTTGCTCGTCGCCAATCCGCAGCGCGCAGCGAGGGACACTCGCCTGCGCGAGGGCGAGGTTATCGTCAACGTGCGCGGCACGCCGCTGCGCTTTACCACTGCACCCGCATTGGCGGATGCCCGCTTGTGGCAGACGTTGGTCGACGCCGAAATGCGTCGGGGGGAGGCGGCCCGGCGATCGACGCCGGAGAGCATCCTGCGCCGCGCCGCTGACCGTGTTTTGCTGGAGCGAGGCTCGGCCACGACCTCGCGTCGCATCGCGGGCTGGCTGTCGGCTGTCCAACGCGATGATCAGGCGGTTGCGGGGCAGGGCATCGTGATCGGCGGCAGCGAGGCCACCGACCTGCGCGTGCTCAACAACACCGTGAACGAGACGCTGCAGGGCATTCACATCGGTGTCAGCCACCGCGAGACTCAGCGCGGCGCGCCAGATCTGGCCGTCACGGTTCTGGTGCAGGGCAATACCGTCGGCGTCTCCTTACCGTCTGGCGCTACGCAAGAGCGTCACGGCATCTTCATCGGCAACTGTACCAGCCTCGTCGTACAGGACAACTACCTCACCCGGCAAGGGTTCAGCAGCACAACGCGCCTGACGGTTGAGGCGATTCGTCTCTTCGGGCATCTGGGCAAGCGCGCCATTCTGCGCCAGAATCATGCCGAGGGCTTTACCGTCGGCATCCGCATCAATCCGCTCAACGCGTCCAAGGATCCGCCGACGCCCCTCTGGCTGGTGGCGGATAATGTGGCCACGGTCAGCGTGACGAACGACAATGCGCCGGTCTCTTTGGCCGAGCAGCAGGGCAGGGTGCGTCAATCGCAAAATTTCGCTTGACAGGCGACTGTTGGCGCTCTATACTGGAAGGGCGTAGGACATTCTGTTGGTACAGTTCTGCCGTGATAGGCGGGGTCGTATTGCGAAGTACGTGTCAATCTCGTTGCTTGTGCTGCTCTGTCAGTTACTGCTTCGAGTTTCGAAAACGTGATCCATTCCCCAAATTGATGCGCTGAAAGGGTTCGAATCCCGTCTTACGTCTTAGGGTCGCCTCGTGCGGCCCTTTTTCTTTGGGAAGCGTGACGGGTGCACAGGTCGCGGACGCGTCTCTTTTCTCGCAAAGCGAGAAATCTTGCGTATTCGCCGTTGCGGTCCCTCTTCGTTCAAATCATCGATATGACAGAGTTCCGATTGACGCATGATTGGAACGCGTGGCGCTTCCCTTGATCACCGGTATGATCGGCAGTCGCCGGCGCTCGATTTACCCAACCGCCATGATCTCCAGCGTGCGCTGGAGCGCGGTACGCCAGCGGCCCTCTTCATCCACGGGCAGGTAGATGGCGCGGCGGCCGACGCGGGCAGCTTCCTCGGGGATGAAGACGTCGTCCTCCAGGTGGCCCAGGCCCATGCGCAGGCGGCGCTGCATGACCGGACGGTTCATATTCTCCAGCGCCTCCGAGCGCAGCACGAGCTGGTCGAGCTCGCGACCGATCTTCTCCACGCCGGCGTGCTGTGCCAGCATCTTGATGCGGATCTGGAAGAGCAGGTTCTCCACGGCTTCCGGTACTGAACCAGTCTCCCCATCAGGGCCAAAGCGGTCGATCAACTCCTTGCGCATCTCGTCGATGGCTTCGACCGAGGTCAGCCCGGCAATGCGCCGATAGAGCTGCAGGCGCAGGTCCTCTTCTTCGATATACGAGTCCGGGATCTTGGCGTCGATGGGTAGCTGGAGCGTGACCGGCGGCGCGAGGGGATCGTTGAGGTCGAAGGGGGATTCGTCGGCGGGTGGAGTGGGGGGCAAGGGCTTGGGAGCCTGGGGTTGTTGGGTTGTGGGGGTGTGGGGGGCGTCGACCGTATCGGGCGCGGCTTCGCCTTTTTTCATGGCTTCTTCGAAGATGTCCTTTTTGCGGCGCGCTTCGTTGATGGCCTGGGCCAGGAGGCGCGTGTAGAGATCAAAGCCGACGCTGTCGATCTGGCCATGTTGGCGTGCGCCGAGAATATCGCCGGCGCCGCGGATCTCCAGATCGCGCATGGCAATGCGGAAGCCCGCGCCCAACTCTTCGCTGCTCTCCATGATGGCGTGGAGGCGACGGCGCGCGTCAAAGCTGAGGGCCTGATTCTTCTCGTAGAGCAGGTAGCAGTGGCCGCGGCGTGAACTGCGCCCCACCCGTCCCCGCAGCTGATAGAGCTGGGCCAGCCCGAATTTGTCGGCCCGGTTGATGATGATCGTATTGGCGTTGGGGATGTCCAGGCCGTTCTCGACGATTGTGGTGCAGACGAGCACGTCGATCTCACCGTCGGCAAAGCGCATCATGGTCTCTTCGAGGTCGCGCTCGCCCATCTGCCCGTGGCCGACAGCTACGATCGCTTCGGGATTGAGGCGCTGGATGCGATCGGCCAGCATGCGCAGGCCGCGCACGCGGTTATGGACGAAAAAGACCTGGCCGTTGTGGCTCAGCTCGCGCTGAATCGCCTGGCGCACGAGCACGTCGTCATATTCGGCCAGCACCGTATGGACCGGCTGGCGCTCCTTGGGCGGCGTGTTGATCGTGCTCATGTCGCGCACGCCGCTCAGGCTCATGTGCAGGGTGCGGGGAATGGGCGTGGCGCTGAGCGTGAGCACGTCTACGTTGCTGCGTAGCTGCTTGAGGCGCTCCTTCTGCGCCACGCCAAAGCGTTGCTCCTCGTCAACCACCAGCATGCTGAGGTTTTGGAATTCCACGCTTTCGGCCAGCAGGCCGTGGGTGCCCACGACCAGATCGACCGTGCCGTCGGCCAGCCCCTGCTTGATGCGCGTCTGCTGGGCCTGGGTGCGAAAGCGGCTGAGCATTTCGACCTTGACGGGGAAGTTCTTCAAACGCTGGCTGAAGGTCCGGAAGTGCTGCTGGGCCAGCACCGTCGTCGGCACCAGCACCGCGACCTGCTTGCCGTCCAGAATTGCCTTGAATGCTGCACGCACGGCCACTTCGGTCTTGCCGTAGCCCACATCGCCACAGATCAGCCGATCCATGGGCTGCTCCGATTCCATATCGCGCTTCACATCTGCTACGGCCTGGAGCTGGTCATCCGTCTCCTGGAAGGGAAAGCTGGCCTCAAGTTCGACCTGCCACGGTCCATCGGGACTGTAGGCATGGCCCGAGATCAGCTCGCGCTCGGCGTAGAGCTTGAGCAGGTCATCGGCGATGTCGGCCACCGCGCGCTTGGCCCGCTCCTTGACCGTGGTCCAGTCTGCCGTGCCCAGGCGGGTGACGGGTGGCGTGATCTGCCCGGCGCCGACATAGCGGCTCAGACGGTCGGCCTGGTGGACGGGCACAAAGAGGCGGTCATTCTTCGCGTAGTCAACTTGGAGGTATTCCTGTTCGATGCCGCTGATCTCCATCTTGACCAGACCCGCGAATTGACCGATGCCATGCTCCAGATGGACGACGAAATCGCTGGGCTTGACGTCGGAAAAAAAGAGCTCGGCTGCTACCTTGCTCTGCTTCTGGGTGCGGCGCCGGGCCTGGGGCTTGCTCCAGCCAAAGAGTTCGGTATCGGTGTAGAAGTGGAGGTTGAAGATTGGGGCTTGGGGATTGGGGACTGCGGATTCGGCCGCCGCGCTCCGCTCTCCGGCCCGGTTCTTAACCTTCACGCCGCGCATGATGAAGCCCTCGCCGTAAACGCCTTGCACGAGCGTGATGCTGCGCGCTGGGGGCGGAGTCAGCAGTTCGTGCTGCACGGGAACGTCGATGCTGGCCTCTTCGAGCAGACTCTGGGTGCGCGCGGCCTGGCGGCTGACCAGAACCGTGCGTTGACCTTCTTCACGCAGCGCCGCGACGTCGCGTACGATCTCTTTGGTCTTGCCGCCATAGCGGGGGCCCGGGGCGAAAGACCGCGCCAGCGGCGTATTGGCGCTGCGCGACGTGCCGTCGAGATCGCCCAGGCCGAGAATGATGGGCTTCGTTTGTTGAAGCCGTTCGCGTAGGGCTGCCTGGCCAAAGCTGCCTGTGACAAAACCGCGCGGCAGCTCGCCCGTGCGCTCGAGTTCCGTACGCAGCCCCTCGGCGTGGGCCTCCAGGTCACGCAACGTATCGAGCAGTTCGGCTGCGTCGTCGATTACCAGCAGCCCGTCTTTGGGCAGGTAGTCGAGCAGGGTGGCGGGTTGATCGTAGAAATAGGGCAGGTACCACTCAATGCCGTGAAAGCTTTCTCCCTGGGCCAGGTGCTCGACCTCGCGCCGCAACTCTTCACGGATGGCCAGGAGCAGCTTGGGGTCGACCAGGGGCGATTGCGTGTCGCCGTCGCCGCCCAAATTCTCCGGCGCGGTCAGCCGATCGCCCTCGATGCCCAGTCGCGCCAGCGCGGTGGGACCATACTTGCTCAACGCCTCGCCGCCGGGGCCGATCTCGACCTGGTTCACCTGCCGGATGGTGCGCTGGGTGGCGGGCTCAAAGATGCGCAGACTCTCGACCTCATCCCCGAAGAGGTCGATGCGGACGGGAAAAGGCAGATTGGGCGGCCAGATATCAACAATGCCGCCGCGGCGGGCAAAGGTTCCCGGTTCCTCCACGACTTCGACGGCCTGGTAACCGGTCTGGGCCCAGTTGACCGCCATCTGCTCCAGCCGCACGATGCCGCCCACCTTGATTGGGCGCAGGGCCAGGCGCAGCTCGCGCGCCGGCAGCGTCATCTGGGCGAGGGCGCGGGCGCTGGCTACCACCACCGGCGGCGTACCGTTTTTGGATTGGAGCGCGGCCAATGCCGTGAGGCGACGCTGGCGCGTCGCACCGCCCCAGGCAATGCGCTCATAGGGCAGCGCCTCGGGCTCGGCAAAGAGATAGACCGGCGGCCCGCCCTCATCGACCGGCGGCAGCCAACTCTCAAGTTCAGCGGCCAGTTGATTGGCGATTTCACTGCGCGCAGTGAGCAAGACGAGCGCTTGCTCGCCATGCTGACGCAGCCCCGCGGTCACATAGGGTCGCGCCGACGTAAGCAATGCCTGCGGTTCGTCCGGCCGCCGCGCCAGTAAGTCACTAAACGCGGGCAATCCTGTGAGGTAGGTGAGTAGTCCAGAGAGCATAGGAGAAGTGCCAATTATCGAGCATCAATGATCAATTGCTAATGGCCAACTATCGATCACGCAAGCCGAGGCGGATCCACCGACAATTGACCATTAGTCATCGACCATTATTCATTAACCATTATACCGGTTCATTGCTGTTTCGATGCCGTCGAAGAGCCAGACGGCCAGGGCGTCGGCGGTGCGTTCGCGTTCGGGGCCGAAGATGTCGGTCTCTTCGGCCGAGCTGAAGTTCTGCAGCACATAGTCGGCTGGGGCCATGCGTCCCTGGGGCCGGCCAATGCCGATGCGGGCGCGGTGGAAGTCTTCGCCCAGGTGGCGCATGATCGACTTGACGCCATTCTGGCCGCCGGAACCGCCATTGCGGCGCAGGCGAAGCTGGCCTGGCTCCAGATCCAGGTCGTCGTGAATCACGATCACGTCTTCGGGCGGGATGTCGTAGTAACGTGCCAGGGGACCGACTGCCTCCCCGCTCAGGTTCATGTAGGTGAGGGGCTTGACCAGCAGCACCTTCTGTCGCTGGATCTGGGGCAGACCGCCCTGGAGCACGCTCAGCACGTCGCCGCGTTGCTCCACCCAGCCGTCACCCACTCGCGCCTTAAGCTGCATGCGCGGTAGATCAATACTATGGCGTGCGGCAAAGACATCAACGATTTGAAAGCCGATGTTGTGGCGATTTTTGAGATACTGCGGGCCTGGATTTCCCAGACCGACGATCATCTTGGTGGACATAGGTTTTGCGTGCGAGATCGGATGGATGTCAGCGTGCGCGATTACGGCTGCCGCCCAGCGTTCCGCCAATCTTGAATTGGCGACTCGTATTGCTGTGGCGGAACCTAAATGCATCGGCACGAACAAGTTCACAAACTCGTCAAATATAGATTGCCGATGCACTAGCGCGCGGTCTGTTATGATACAGGGGATTGAGATGGCTGACAAAGGCAGGGCGGGGTTGTGACGCGCTTCTGTTTGGGACGTACCCGCAAACGAGCCGCGCGCTACGATCGGTCTCTCCGACAAGCTGCCAGGCGCTGGATTTGAGCGCTTGCGTGAAGACGCTTCCTTCTTTGCCGCTCCCAAATTGCCTCTTGACTCTAACACTGTGTCAGAGAGTAGGCTGTGCCCACTGGTCAAGCGATCCGCGCGGGCCTGCGTAATCTTCCTGTGAATGCGCCGGCATGCAGTTTTGGCATTTGGCCAACGATTGCGTACGTCAAGACAAAGAGGGAATGGGAGCAAAATGATGAGTACCAAAGATGACAATGGACCGACGATCGGCAGGCGCATATTTCAAGGTGCAGTCTATCTCATGGCGGCAATTGGGTTGATCTTCTCGTTCTGGTTCATTGTGGAAACGATCAACGAAGTGAGCGTGATTGATCAGACCTCCGGAGGATATGAATATCCTTTTGAGGGCTGGACCGGAATGCCGACAGACTATGACGCCTGGTACGCAACGCCCACCGGTCTCTTCTTTGATGGGCGGGCGGCAGATCTACACATCAACTGCACAACGGGCCGCCTCGTGATTAGCGTGCTGAGCACAGTCGATTATAATTTTCGGGACTTCAGTGATCGAGCCAAGGTCGTGCACCAGCCACAGATGACTTGTCGTGACCGCGGCTTTGATACCAGCGCCTGGGACAACATTGACGATCCTTTGACTCTCTATGCCGATCTTCAGTCACCTGAAAATGTCGGCAATTGACCGTGCGGATCATGGGCAACCCACGATGAAGCGCAACCCCTTCGAGTTGATGCGTCTGCACGTTGAGGCGCTCTATACCTACGACAACCGTGAGCGTCTCCTCGCGGTCAATGACTGGGGGGGCGGCACTGCGCCGCGTTTCTTTTTGGGGCGCACCAGCGCTGGGAATCTCTGGCGCTTCCGCGCCGATGTGCCGGATGCCGTTGTCGCCGAACTGGAAGAATATTGTCGTGCTGAGCCCGTTGTTGAGGATCTAACGCAGGCCCCGCAGTACGAGGCGATTTATCTCAAGCTGCTGGCAGATCATGCCCCGATTCAGACGGTCTCTACTGGCCCGGCCTACTGGTTGCCTGCGCCGTCGGAAGCGCCAGTGAAGCAGAGCCTTGCACTCGACGCGTCGAGCGCGCATCTCTTGCGCGGCGGCCTCGAAGATTGGATCCCTGACGTGCCCCATCAACAGCCGTTTCATGTTGCCGTGGCCGATGAGCACGCGGTGGCGGTCTGTGCCAGCGTGCGGATCACCGCGGCGGCACATGCTGCGGGCGTCGAGACGCTGCCGGCCTATCGACGGCAGGGCCACGCGCTCACGGCCGTAGCCGGCTGGGCCAGGGCCGTCGCCGCGCTGGGAGCGCTGCCGCTCTATAGCACGTCTTGGGAGAACGCGGCCTCGCAAGGCGTGGCTGCACGGCTTGGCGCACGCTTGATTGGTGCGGATTTTCACATCACGTGAGCGATCGGAGGCTATGGCGGCGGTTGCAACGCGTGATGGCTGTGGGACGTCAACTTTGTTGATCGAGTCGTGATTTTTCGGGATGCCCGGCGGTGATCCGCTTGGTTTCGACAGGCTCAACCGGCGCTGGCCCGGCGGTGGTTCGCTTGGGTTTGGCAGGCTCAAGCGGTGCTGGCCTGGCGGTGATCCGCTTGGTTTTGACAGGCTCAACCGGCGCTGGCTTGGCGGTGGTTCGCTTGGGTTTGGCAGGCTCAAGCGGTGCTGCTCTGGAATTCGGCGGGCAAACGGGTAGAGGCGGGACAGGTCAGTGCGCGCAATTCTCTTGGCAGAGCCTGCCTTGTCATGCGTCCGAATTGCTTTGAAAGGCAAGATGTCATGACTAACTCGCTGCCGGCCGAAACCATCAAGATCGTCGACTATGACCCCTCCCGCGTGATGGAGACGGTACTCATGTGGCGCGCCAGTATGGAGCGGGCCCTCGGCGTCAAAGATCCCCACAGTTTGGACGGGCAGGCGGCCTATCTGCGCTCGCTGGCCGAGAAATACAGCGTCTACCTGGCGCTTGATGAAGCAGCGGACGCGGTGGTCGGACTGATGGTCGCCGGCGACACGGAGCTGGATCAGCTCTACGTTCATGTCGATTATCAGGGCATGGGGGTGGGCACGCGCCTGCTCAATCTGGCCAAGCGTCTGTCGCCCGGCACGCTGCAATGTTACACCTTTGCTGTCAACATGCCGGCCCAACAGTTCTATGAGAAGCACGGGTTCGTAATCATTGCCCGAGGCATTGAGTCGAACTCCGGCATGGCCGACATTCGCTATGAGTGGGTGGAGGAGCGTGGATGATGGAGCAGAATCTGATCGACTGGCTGCTGGACGGCGACGTTGCGATTCAGTATCAGACTTATCGCGATCTCTTGGATGAGGAACGTCCGGACCTGCAGAGGCGGATTGCAACAGAAGGGTGGGGCGCACGCTTCCTGGCCGCCCGCAATGATGATGGCTCCTGGGGCCGCGGCTTCTATCAGCCCAAGTGGATCAGCTCTCACTACACCCTGCTTGATCTCAAGACGCTGGCCATTGCGCCCGATCATCCCCTTATCCGCGCCAGCGTGGACAAGATTGCGTGCGAACAGAAGGGGCCGGACGGCGGCGTCAACCCGTCGGGCACGATTAAAGAGAGCGATGTCTGCGTCAACGGCATGTTTCTCGATTACGCCTGCTACTTTGGCCAGCCGGAGAAGACGCTCCATGCCATTGTCGATTTTGTGTTGAGCCAAAAGATGGCCGACGGTGGCTTCAATTGCCGCAAGAACCGCTCCGGCGCCCGCCACAGCTCGCTCCACTCCACGCTATCCGTGCTGGAGGGGATCCAAGCTTATGCCGCCAACGGTTATCGTTATCGCCTGGCCGAGTTACAGCAAGCGGCGGAAGATGGGCGTGAGTTTATGCTGCAACACGATCTCTTTAAGTCCGACCGCACGGGCGAGATCATCCACAAGCAATTTCTGCAGCTCGCGTTTCCGCCGCGTTGGAAGTACAATATCCTGCGCGCCCTGGACTATTGCCAGTCTGTCGGTGTGCCGTGGGATGAGCGCATGAGTGCGGCCATGGCTGTGCTCCAGGGCAAGCGGCGCAAAGACGGCCGCTGGCCGCAACAGGCTGCCCATCCCGGCCAGGTTCATTTCGTCATGGAGCCGGCGGGCGGCCCGGGCCGCTGGAATACGCTGCTCGCGCTGCGCGTACGTAAGGTGTACGGTTGATGGTGCAAGGGGCACTTATCGTTTGTCGGGGGTGCACCCGTTTGTCGGCTCGCATGCAAAGTGTGGCGCGTAAAGATGGTATACTGCTCGCACCGTAAGCTCCTCCAGGCGTATGTCAGCCGGGGGGACGGGTCGAAAACCGGATCGAGGCTGCGGATCAATTCCGCGAAGGTAAACTCACCCAATGATGAACTCGAATCTCGCCCAATTGCGCAGGCACTTGCGCCCCTCTGATTTGCGCGGGGTCGCGCAGCTGGCGACCCAGGCCACGACGGGCGTGACGACGATTGTGGAAGGCGTGCATCGCGCAGTGTTGGACACGCTTCCGTTTCCGTCCAGGGGCGCGCCCGGCCGGACGTGGGGAATCTCGGGCCTTGTTTACCGCAATATCTACGGCATTACGGAACTTGTGGGTCGCGGATTGGACGCTACGCTTGCCGAGTTGGAGCCGCTCCTGGAAGTTGATGAGGATTTCGAACCGGCCACGCCACAGCGCGCCGCGATTCTGTCGGTGCTCAACGGCGTGATGGGCGACCGTTTGGTCGCCAGCGATAGCCCCTTTGCCCTGCCGATGACCATCCGCTATGCCGGTCGCGCGCTGGATTGGCAAGCCATGCCTGCCATGCCCGACGCAGGCGGAAAAGTGCTGCTGCTGATTCACGGTCTCTGCATGAACGATCTGCAGTGGAATACCGTGCGCGATTTGCACATCGTTGACCATGCAAACACGCTAGAGACGACACTCGGGTACACGCCGGTCTACCTGCGCTACAACTCCGGCCAACATGTCTCGCTCAATGGGCGAGAACTGGCGACCGAACTCGAGCAATTGATCACGCACTGGCCCGTACCGATCGAAGAGTTGACCATCCTGGCGCACAGCATGGGCGGACTGCTCGCCCGCAGCGCCCTCTACTACGCGGAACAAGACGGTCTCTCGTGGCCCGACCACCTGTGCAACCTGCTCTTCTTGGGAACGCCTCACCATGGTGCGCCCCTGGCCCGTGGCGGGCACTGGGTCGATGCATTCCTCGACTCAACACCCTATACAGCGCCCTTCGTGCGACTGGGTCAACTGCGGAGCGCCGGCGTCACCGATTTGCGCTATGGTCATCTGCTGGATACGGATTGGCAGGACCATGACCGCTTCCATCGCCACCCCGACAGCCGTCAAGTTGTGCCCTTGCCCCCGTCCGTGAACTGCTATGCGATTGCAGCGACCACGGAAGCCAGTTCACGCCCGGAAAAGCCTTCGCTGATCGGCGACGGTCTCGTGCCCATTCCCAGTGCGCTGGGCAAGCATGAGGAAGCAGGGCACGGTCTGGCGTTTGCGGAAGATCGCCAGTGGATCGCCTACCGGACCAATCATATGGGTCTCCTGAGCAGCCGCGATGTAAATCGAAAGCTTACGGAGTGGCTCGCATCGAACACCGATATACGCCATGAAATCACCCATGTCACCGAGCCTGGAAACGGAACGCCTGCTTCTGCGTCGCTTCACCCCGGCTGACGCCGATCACCTCTACGCGCTTGATAATGACCCCGCCGTGATGCGCTACATCAACGGCGGTACGCCCACGCTCCGTGACGTGATTGAAAAAGCGATTTTGCCCGGTTTCCTGCCTGCTGCGGGGGAGGAGCCCTGCTTTGGTTTCTGGGCAGCTATGGAGAAAGAGAGCGGCGACTTTATCGGCTGGTTCTCGCTGCGACGAACAGACGATGACCCTGGCACGGCCTACCTCGGCTATCGCTTGCACAAAGCGGCCTGGGGGCGGGGGTACGCCACTGAAGGCGCGCGTGGGGTGGTCGACAACGGATTTGATGCATCCGCACTTGCTCGGGTCATCGCCACGACCTACGAAGAGAACCTCGCGTCGCAGCGCGTGCTGGAGAAGCTGGGCATGCGTCACGTGCGCTCCTTTCGACTGACGCCCGATGACATCTTGAGCGCCGACACCCATCATGTCGACTCGACTGACGTGTGGGATGGCGATGATCTTGAGTTTGCGATGACGAGATCCGCCTGGTTCGCGCACCAGGCGCCGGCCACTGACGAGTCTGAGCGGGACGACGCCATACGCTTCTCTAGCCGCCGTTAATGGCGAGACCGCCGTCGACCCGAATCACCTCGCCGGTGATGAAGCTGGCGCCGTCGCCGGCCAAGAAGACGACCAGGGCGGCCACTTCTGCCGGCTCACCAAAACGGCCTGCCGCGTGACGACTCGTCCAGTGACGGATGAGCGCGTCGCCGTCTTCCGCTTCCTCGAAGATGCGCACGTTCATGGGCGTCATAATGGTGCCGGGCGAGATGGCGTTGATGCGAATGTTGCGTGCCGAATAATCGACCGCAGCCTGACGCGTTAGCGCGTTGATGGCCCCCTTGGCCGCCGCGTACGCCGACCAGCCGGCAAAGCCCACCAGCCCCTGATCCGAACTCATGTTGATGATGGCGCCGCCGCCCTGCGCCAGCATGTGGGGCAGCGCGTAGTGCATCCCGCGCCAGACGCTGGTCAGATTGGTGTCCAGGACGCGGTTCCAGTCATCTTCAGAGATCTCTGTCACTGAGCCGGGGATGGCGACCGCGGCGTTGTTGACCAGCACGTCCAGACGTCCGTAACGTGCGGCCGTGCCGTCGATCAGGTCGGCCATCTCGGCGGACCTGCGTACATCGGCATGGCGAAAAGCCGCCAGCCTGCCGTCCGCCAGCAGGGCGTCGACTGTCGCCTGACCCTGTTCGTCATTGATATCGGCAAGGATGACCTGGGCGCCGGCTTCAGCCAGGGCAATGGCCGAAGCACGGCCAATGCCGTCCGCCGCGCCGGTGACGATGGCGACTTTGTTGTCGAGTTGTGCCATGTGGGCCTCCAGATTTGTGTGAAATGGGGCAGAGTGCGCATCGACTATGGCGTGAACCAGCATGGACCTGGATTCGTCTACTGGGCCCAAAGGCGCTGCTTACTCGCACGACCGAAGAAACTGTATCGCCGACTCTATGGCTGCATTGTAGCATAGCGCGTGAGTCGATGGTGGTTGCCAGAAGTGGTTTTTCCATTATCATGAATGGTAGAAATGTGATCTATCATGGTAGAAGGTATGACTTGCGACGCCGAAGCCAGTCGCCAACTGGGCTATTCCATGCAGCGGGCCGAAATTGAAGTCACAGCCCTCACCCATGAGCAGGCGCAGATCGCGCGCCGGGCCTATCGCAATTACGGGAAGGGCCGTCATAGGGCGGGCCTGAACTTTGGCGACTGCTTTGCCTACGCCCTGGCCCGCGCAACGGCTGCGCCCCCGATCTTCAAAGGCGAGGACTTTCGATACGCAGATGTTCCGACGTATGAATTAGGATGAAGCCATGAATGGTCGCGAACGCTTCTTAACCGCATTGCGCGGCGGCATTCCGGACCGGGTGCCGCTCTTCGAGACCCACTTCTGTCTGCGCTTTGTGCGGGAGATAGTGGGCGACATCACGTCGCCCCATCACAATGTCGACGACCAGGTCGCGGTGGCCCGGGCGATGGGGCTCGACATGGTCTGGAGTGCGCCCCTGGGGTTCACTTCTTTTGCCAATGTTCAACAGCACGGCGAGCGTTATCAAGACGAATGGGGCACGTGGTACGGTTCGGACGAAAGCTCTTGGCCTGGCTCGTGGGGCGAGCATACGGTTGTCAACGACCGGGCAGAGTGGCGCGCGCTCACGTTTCCCGATCCCGACTTGCCGGCGCGCATGGCCCAGCCCAAGCGAGCGCTTGAATTGGTCGATGGTGAGCTGGCCGTAGTCGGCGCCGTACGCGGACCCTTCTCCGGTGCATGGATGGCCGCCGGCATGGTCAACATGAGCCGCTGGCTCTATGAAGATTCCGATTTGCTGGATGAGGTGCTACACGAGTTTGCGCGCTGGAACACCCAATTGGGGTTGAATCTGGTCAAGACCGGCGTGGACGCCATCATGATTCACGACGACTGGGGCATGAATATGGGGTTGATGATTCAGCCCGATCAGTGGCGGCGCTATATTCTGCCCCACATCGCCGAGCAGGTGACCACGCTGGCTGCGACCGGCACGCCGATCATCATGCATAGCGACGGCAATCTCAACGCAATCATGGACGACATCGTGGGCATGCAGATCTCGGGCTTCAATCCGCTCCAGCGCAACGCCGGCATGGACCTGGCCCAGCTCAAGCGAGACTATGGCGACCGTCTCTGCCTGATCGGCAATATCTCCGCTTCGTTGACGTTGCCCCACCGCGGCGTGACAGAAGTTGAACTGGAAGCGCTGGAGTGCCTGCGCGATGGCGCGCCCGGGGGCGGCTACATCATGGCGCCCGACCACTCCTATCATGCCGCCATCCCCAGCGAGAATGTGCACGCAGTCTTTGCGACGTGCCATGAGTATGGCGCCTATCCACTGGATCTGGCGCGCATCAACGCACGGATCGCCGAATTGGAACCGCTCGCCGCATCCCGCACCCAGGTTGACAGTGGGTCACTCAGCGCGGCGAGCCGCGGCGGCCGGCGCCGTCGTCGCGCAAACACGTCATGAAGCATCGGGCCACAGCCCCATGACTTGACGCAGAATGCCCAACTCACCGGTATGATAGGCGTTATGCGCCGCGACGACATGGATCTCGCGCAGCAGCGTGTGTTGTGCTTCGCCACTGTTGGGCAGCGGCGCAAAGAGATCGACGGCCGGATCAATCACCAACTCGACGAGCGCGGCGCGATCCTCAAGAAAGCGGCGGACGCTCTGTTGCCAGCCGGCCCAGTCGCACGTTGCGTCGGGCGCTGGCCAGTAGTCGTCTGGAAAGGTCGGCCAGGCGTACTCTTCGGCCGCGATGTAGTCGAGGATATCGCGCTGCGCAAGGCGTAAATGTTCGATCAGATGCCAGAACGTGTACTCGCAGCCGGGCGGGCGTATGTTGATGTACTCGCTCGGAAAGCCCGCTACCGCGTCTTCGAAATCCATGTGCGCCTGGCGGACGGTCAGCAAGTTGGTGAGTTCGTTGCGCAGGCTCGCGTCGTCCATCTGCTCCTCCTCTTCTCGCTTCCGCGATGACGTGATCGTCTACCGCACGGCCAAATCATTGTCATATTCAGCCACTGGCGTCACCGGATAGTAGGGTCCCTCGGCTTGCGAAGGCGTAAGCGGTAGCGAACCAGCTCCCCTACTGACGGCCCCGACCACGATCGGGGCGGACGCGAGCAGTTGATCTCCGTCTTCTGCAACCGGCACGCTCAGCAGCATATCGCCCTCTGTGATCGGCGGGAGGTCGGCCAGCGCGTCGAGGGACATCACGTCGTCGGAGAAATAAAACTGGCTGGTGAGCAGCGTGTCGTCTCCCTGCTTGACCTTGTAGTGGATATGACGCGGGCGCGGCTCATATTCTCCCGGTAGAATCGTGCGGAAGGCGTACCAACCTGCGGCATCAGTCTGTACGGCCCCGAAGAATTGAAAGGCCTGATCGCGCTGTGCGGTCCCCGGATCGTTCGGATGATCGTAGACGCCGCTGGCGTCAGTCTGCCAGATTTCGACCGTCGCATCGGGCAGGGGCTCTCCATCCGTCCCCAGCACCTGACCGTAGAGGAGCAGCACGTCCCCGGCCGCGGTGATCGGCGCCGCGAACGGGGCGAGCAGTTCAGCAGGCGGTTGTTCGCCGCGCATGAGCACCGGCGGCATGACGCCGGCCACATCCTCATTTGGCGGTCGCTCATCGGGCAGCGGCGGCGCCTCCACCATGCTGCAGGCGCTTAGCCACAGCGCCGTGATCAACATCAGCAGGCCGATTCTTTTTGTCACAGGGCACCCTCTCTCAAATAATGAACGCTACGTCTGGCGCCAGTGTAGAGCCATCGCGCGCACGCGTCTGTAGGGTTGCTGGGGATGTGATCTCCTCCCCGCACCGTCATTGCTCACCATTTTGCGCCCTTTCCTATCCGACGCTATGATCGAACATGAGCGTACCGACCGGGTGCATCGGCCGTCTGTCACCCTAAAGTAGGACGCGGGATCCCGCGACTTGATGACAGCGCTCGTGTAGAGAGCAACGAAGGAATATTGAGCATGACAGCAGCAACACCTGATCAAACGACGCTGCACGGCGTGTTGGATTTCTTGCGCCAGACCGAGGCTTTGAAGAATACCCTGCGCTCGGCGCACACTTCCAATGGGAGGCCTGAGAGCGCGGCCGAACACAGCTGGCGCCTCAGCCTCATGGCGTTGACGCTCGGGCCATACTTTCCTGCGGTGGACAATGCGCGCTTGCTCCAGCTCTGCATCGTTCATGACCTGGGTGAGGCGCTCCATGGCGATGTGCCCGCGCCACAGCAGACTGCCGATCGTGGCAGGGCACTGGAGGAGCGTCGCGCCTTCGTGCAGCTAATCGCACCGCTGCCGCCGGCCCAACAGGCGACGCTTCTCGGGCTGTGGGATGAGTACGATGCTGCCGCCACCCCCGCCGCGCGTCTGGCCAAGGCCCTCGACAAGTTAGAGACGATCCTGCAGCATAATCAGGGCGACAACCCGCCCGATTTTGACTATGCCTTTAACCTCCACTATGGCAAGCAATATACCGTCGATGATCCCCTCATCGTCCGGCTTCGACAGCTACTGGACGCGGAGACGGCCACACGCGTTGAGGAAAACCCGCCATCGTCGTCGCCCGGTGCCACCACGCACGATCAGGGTCGAGTCATTTTTGTGACCGGTGCGCCGGGCGCAGGTAAGTCGTCCACGGTGGTCGCGCTGCGCAAGTTGCGTGATGATCTGCTCGTCTTTGACATGGACGATCTGCTGCCAGCGGCGTCCATGTTGGCCGGCAGGGAGGTTGCAACCGATGCCTCCACGTGGCCCGCGTACAACATGCTCTGGCTCGCGGTGCTGGACATGGTGCGGGCAAACCGTCGGCCGGCGCTGCTCTTCACGCCGATCGAACCGGATGATCTGTCTGAATTGCCGGCTTCTGAAGTGGGGGCGCGTGCCGAATGGCGCCTGCTTGACTGCGATGACGCGAGCCGCCGCCGCCGGCTCGCCGCGCGCCCCGGCTGGACGGAGGTCATGATTGCGGAAGCGCTGGCCGACGCCGCCAGCCTGCGTCGCCTTATCCCGACGCATATCGAAACCGCCACGCAGCCGGTCGATGCGGTGGTGCGTGCGCTGTTGGTTTCGCTGGGGCTGGCACCGGCATCTTCTATCCGTCAAGAAACCTTGCCTACGCCCGCAGCCGCGCAGGCGTCCGCTGACTACACAATTTTTTTCAGCGCTGAGGCCGACCCTGTGGTTGAAGAATGGCTCAAGCAGCGGATTCGTGAATTCAACAACCGCTACTCGACCCATCACCTCAGTGCCCGCACCGCGGGTGTAGAGCCGCTCCATGTGCTCGTGCGCACGCAGAATGGTGAGTTGCTTGGCGGCCTGACGGCATCTACGTACTGGCAGTGGCTGGACATCGATGATTTGTGGCTGCCGCCGGCACTGCGCGGGCAGGGACTCGGCCACAAGCTCCTGACGCTCGCCGAGGCTGAAGCACGGCGCCGCGGCTGCACGCGCGCGCAACTCCGGACCTTTGACTTCCAGGCGCGGGGCTTCTATGAGAAGGTTGGCTACCGCGTTGTGGGCGTGCTGGAGGATTATCCGCCCGATGGCGCAATGTACTGGATGCGAAAGGAGTTGGTTGCCTCATGATGAAAGAGGACGGCGCACCGGTCGCTGCGCAACCAGTGAAGCTGACGCGGTTCGCCTGGCTTTCGATTGCCGCCGCGGTCCTGACAATATCGCTCAAGATGGGCGCGTACTGGCTGACCGGCTCCGTCGGTCTGCTCTCCGATGGCTTGGAAGCCTTCGTCAACCTGGCCGGCGCGCTCATGGCGCTTTCCATGCTCGCCATCGCCGCAAGGCCGGCCGATGAGCAACATGCCTACGGTCATTCCAAGGCAGAGTATTTCGCCTCCGGCGTGGAGGGGACTCTGATTCTGATTGCCGCGCTGAGCATTGCTGCGGTCGCAATTCCGCGACTCCTGAACCCCGTTCCTTTGGAGCAGATCGGTCTCGGCCTCGCCATTTCTGTGATCGCAGGCGTGATTAACCTGGGCGTGGCGCTCGTGCTGCTGCGGGCCGGACGCCAGTATCGCTCGATCACGCTGGAGGCCAATGCCCGCCATCTTCTGACCGACGTCTGGACGACCGTTGGCGTGCTGCTGGGCATCCTGCTCGTTGGATGGACGGGGTGGCTGCGGCTCGACCCGCTCCTGGCGCTGGTGGTGGCGGCGAACATTGTGTGGTCGGGCGTGGGCATCATGCGCAAGTCGATTGCCGGGTTGATGGATGTGGCCTGGCCGACCGATGAGCAAGCCGCACTGGATGCGCTCCTCGAACCCTATATGCACGGCGGCGTGGAGTATCATGCGCTGCGCACGCGCCAGTCGGGCGCACGGCGTTTTGCGTCCATGCATCTGCTGGTGCCGGGGAAGTGGAGTATCCAGCGCGGCCATGATCTGGCCGAGGAGATTGAGTTGGACGTCGTCCAATCGCTGCCCAATGCCACGATGTTTATCCATCTGGAGCCAAATGACGACCCCGTTTCGTGGGATGACGTTGCGCTGGATCGCGTTGACAATTGATAATTGATAATTTGCAATTGCTACCGTAGGAAGGGAAAAAGATGGCGATCGCCCCCCCCCCCCCCCTTTTTTTCCCTTGGCACACCAAGAAACTGACCGCACGATTGACTTCTTCATGGCCTACGTCACCTGGCTGAGCAACTGCTTGGCTAGGCGGACGGCTTTGCTGGCATCACTGGCAAAGCCGTCCGCGCCGATTCGCTGCGCATACGCCTCATTAACCGGCGCGCCGCCCACGATGACTTTGACCTGATTCCGCATCCCAGCGTCATGGATCGCCGCAATCGTACTGTCGAGCGCCGGCAGCGTGGTGGTCAAGAACGCACTGATGCCCACGATGTCGGGCTGGTGTGACGCGATGGCCGCAATGAACGCCTCCGGCGGGACGTTGACGCCCAGGTCGATGACCCGGAAGCCGGCGCCTTCCAGCATGATGTTGACCAGGTTTTTGCCAATATCATGAATGTCGCCGGCCACGGTACCCATCACAAAGATCCCCAAGGGCTCCAGGCCGCTTTCTCGAATGAGCGGACGCAGCGCGTCCATCCCCTGCTCCATCGCACGCGCGGCGATAAGCATCTCCGGTACAAAGATACTGCCCATTTCAAAAAGCCGCCCTACTTCTTCCAAGGCGGGAATCATGGCGTCATAGAGCAGCTCTTCGGGCGTGAGATCCGCCGCGAGTGCGCTGCGGGTCAAGGCGGCTACCATCTCCTCCCGTCCATCAAGGATGGCGCCGTAGAGCTCATCAAGCAAGGCATCTTGGCGCTGGCGTATAGCCGGCGGCGGGGGCGCCTCTTCAGTCGCGTCCATAAGCGGTTGCGTGAGATAAAAATCGCTCGTCGTCGCGCCTATGTCTTCACGGGCCAAAGTGTCCAGAAAGCGCGGCGCTTCGTCCGCGTCCAGATAGCCCAGGATGCAGAAGGCAAAGCCCTCTCCGCCAAGTTCGCGCACGATGGTACGTGCGCCTTGCGGCGAGACCATCACCTGACAGAGCTTGCCCCGGGCGCGAATGCGCGCAAGCACGGGGAGCCATGCCTCGGGCGGCGGCTGTCCTGCACCGGGGATCCACTGAATGCCGCGCAGCCCCTCGATCGACAGCAGCATGTCAAGATGGGGCAACTCGCCCTTGCCATCTAAATGGTAAAAGGCGTGATCCAGACGTGCGCACTGGGCGGTGAGGTCCGGCATGACAAAGCGCTCAAACATCGCCGGCGAGATCATATAGGAGAAGTCACTCTGGAGCATGTAGGTCCGCGCCGGCGACCAGAGTCGCGCCCAGCAGGCTGTGCCGCGCCCGACGGGGCGGATGAGTTCGCATAGCTCATCGTAGTAGCGACTCCACAGGTCGCTAACGGTGTGGACCAGCCGCAGGACTTCGTCCGGGTCGTCATAGAGGTCAGTGGCCAGCTTTTGCGTGGTGCGGAGCGAGGCCAAAATGTCCAGGTTGCCGCCCAGGTCGGTCAAGCCAACGTGGGCTCGATTGTCCCAGCGCTCCACTGCAGCAGCCGTGAGATCGTAGATGCGTCGCCACCAGAAGTTTTCGGCATCGTAGGCTGGCTTGATCTCGCTGATGGCTCGCGGCGCGCTCGGCTCAAACCAGACCGTGTCCGGCGCAGCCTTGACCGTGGCGCCCAGGAATCCGGCCATGATCCCGGGTCCGAAATTGGGCCACCACATGGGCCAGGCGTCGCCAAAATAGCGGGTAGATTCGAGCTGGGTTTGAAAAAAGTCGAGAATGGGATCGAGCGGCGTCTCGTTGGAGAACTGCGTAGCGAACTGAGCCGTAGCAGGCGGGGGCGCGCCGTGGGGCGAATCCCAGCTTTCGAGCACCACGGTTGGTCGCTCCAGTTCACCGGCCCACCATGCCCGCCAATCCCGATCAATCCGCTGCCAATCGTCGTCGGAAAATCGAACCTGAATACTCATCTCCACTCCAATTCGTAGCATGTCTTGCTATGGTTTGCGCTTCCTTGTCTGCCTTATATTCTCCCACGAAAGCGGAGTGCAAACCAGTCGCCCGGTTTGGTCCGGATGCATGCCACATTTGCAGGCCTGCACGAGCAAAAATGAGCGGCTTATACGCGCAGCGATCACGGTCCTACTGCGTGGCTGCGGGGAGCGCGAATTGACAATCGACGACCTGCGAGGAAGAATGACGCGCTATCAGCATCATCATTCTTTGAAAGGAGAGAGCAATGGCCAATCCGCAACAGAAAGCACTAGAACTCGCCCGCGCCGGCGACTGGGAGGCTGCTCATGAAGTCGTGCAGCCCCTGTCAGACCCGCTTTCCTGCATGATTCATGGCTATTTGCATCGTGTGGAGGGAGATGTGGGCAACGCGCGCTACTGGTACGGCCGCGCCGGCGAAACCATGCCAGATAACACGCTTGATGAGGAACTGACGCGCCTTGATGAAGCCGCAAACGGAGTGACGAAGTAGCGCACGCTTCCGTGCGTCCTGGACGGACGCTTCAGCGGTAATCATGATTGCGTAGCGCCTTCAGCTTTGATGTCGTACAGGGTACGGACGCTAGCGTAGCGGCTCACATCTTCCAACAGATCCGTGTTGTCGCTCACCTGATCGATGTTGCCGATTGGCGAACGATTGCCCAACGCTCGTACGGTTGGATCCTCGATCGTGTCGAGCAGGGCGTCGGCAAAGCCATGCAGCGCAATCACCCGAAAGCCACGCCCGTGAAATTCGGTGACGCGCGTCGGCAGAGGCGGGGTCAGATCAAGCCGGTTGTGCATGACGGCCAGCGCCTCATACGCGGGTACGAGGGCCGCCTCGCGTGCTTCCCACGTCGGCGCTCTTACCGACTGCGTCAGCCAGGGCAAGAGCGTCTGGGCGCAGGCCAGTTGGCGAAAGGCTGTGCCAAACCACTTGGGGTAAGGCGCGTATTGCCGCTCCATGAGAAAGGCGAGATTCATGACGTCACGCACCAGCCGCGCCCCGATCAGCGCCGCGCCCAGTTCATCCCCCACGCTGCCCGCCCGGCCCATGAGGTGTTCCTCCTGTCCCAGGCGCGCCCAGCCTGCCGCCAGCCGGTAGAGCCAGACGTCGCGCGGGTAGTAGGCCAGTTGCGCCTGCAGCGCGGACGGACCGTCTGGGCCAAGGTCGTCGTGATAGACCTCCCCTGCGGTTAGCGTAGCCAGCTTTTGGGCCGGGAAACTGAGCCAATCCGCCGGCGTAAGCGGTTGTGTCCCTGCCCAGCCCAGATAGTGACGCGTGAAGTCACCCAGTACCGCAACGCTGACCCGATGATTGATCGGTCCCCGGGTGATCGTTTGGCGCAGTTGCGTGCCGTTGTCGTCGGGGTCGGGCGGCGTGAAGTGGGTGGCGTAGCCCAGGAACTGGTATGGCAAGCGCTCCGCCAGCCAGCCGTGCAGGCGCTCGGCGTGGGCGGCATGGTCTGCTGCCTCCACAAAGAGCATGACCCGCGGGCCCCAGTGATGATCGGTCGAGGTTTCGTCGTCAAAGCCCAGCACTTCGGAGCCCGGACCGATGAGCGCGGCAGCGTGGCGCAGGCCGGGCGCATAGGCGTCGACCTGGGGACGTATCGCTTCCCGGTAGAAGCGACGACTCAGTTCGAGACCGGGGATGTGCTTTCGGTCGCGCTCTGACGACCGCGCACGGATCGGTTGTTCACCTTCGGCGTTCATTAGATCATCTCCCTTTTGTTATACTAACTCTACGCTCACTCGCGGTCGCAAGGCCCGTGATTGCGTGGCCGCTCGTTACCGGTTGGCGAGGGCCGTGCCTGGACTGCGGAGAATGCGTCCATTGAAGGAGACCAAGATCATGTCACGACTCGCTTATCTGACCATCGATGATGCACCCTCCACGCTCTTTCTCGACAAGCTGGATTTTCTGGAGGAACAAGGCATTAAAGCGCTCTGGTTTTGCCAGGGCAACTTCATGGAACAGCGCCCGGAGATGATGATTCGTGCGCTGAAGGTTGGCCACCTGCTCGGCAATCATTCGTATAGCCATCCATACTTTTCCGAATTGAACGTCGATCAAGGCTGTGCCGAGATTCGCGCCACAGATGCGATTTTGACCGAACTATATGATCGGGCCGGCGTGCCGTGGACGTACAAGTACTTTCGTTTTCCGTATCTCGACAACGGCAGTGGCTGTTCGGTCATGCAGCAGATTCTGGACGGCGTGGAGCCAACGACGCCGGAACGGGCGGCCGCATTGCAGCGCTATCTGCGCAAGCTGAATTATCGACAGCCCGCTTTTCGTGGTGTGCGCTATCCCTACTTCACCAAATATGCAACCGCTTGCGTCGACGTATTTGGCACCTATGACTCGCAAGATTGGTCGCTCGTCCATGGCGCGCCGGCCGACGGCGAAGACCGGGTCGAGACGCTCTTACAGCGTATGGATGCCCACGACCCCGTTAAGGGGCTGGCCTTGAATGATCCAAGTTCCAACGATGTCCTTGTGCTTCACGACCATGATGGCCACCACGAAAGCCTTCGCCTCTTTCAGGCCATGGTGCGCCGGGTCTTGGATAAAGAGATTCAGTTCGGCCTGCCGGCGTAACCGCGACTTGCTCTGGAGCAGCACGCAAAGGGTGCAAGGTGGTAGCTTCGTGCGCAGCCAGCGCCCAAGACTTGCCCTGTGTGGAGAACCTCGGTTAGAATTGCGCCCGGAAGCGGGTTGGAAGTTCACTTGTTCTTCATTTTTCTTAGCGACCTCAGTCTATCCAAAATCAGTTCAAGCGCATAACGGAGCAATATCGTGATCCAAGAGTTTCGTGAGTTTATTCGTCGCGGCAATGTGATTGATTTGGCCGTCGCTGTCGTCATGGGCGCCGCCTTCACCTCTATCGTTAATTCGCTGGTTGACGATATCATCATGCCTCTGATTGGCGTGCTGCTGGGCGGTATCGATTTTTCGTCGCTCTCGTTTACGGTCGGCAATGCGGAAATCCTGTATGGCAACTTCATCCAGGCGGTGATTAACTTCTTCATCATCGCGCTGGTGATTTTCTTTATTGTGCGCGCAGTCAATAAGGCGAACGAGATGGCTTTTGGCGAGGAAGAAGAAGAGGAAGCCGAGGAAGAAGCGTCAGCGGAAGAGCAATTGCTGACGGAGATTCGCGACTTGCTGGCGAAGCAGAACACGTAGCGACAGTATAGAGGCGACCGCCTCTGCCTTCGACAGGCTCAGGCGGCGGCTACCCGGAAGCACAGGCTGAGCCTGCTTGGACTGAGCCTGTCGAAGTGTCGAAGCCGGGTATACTACTACGGCTGGTAAAACTAATGATCTGTCACACCTTCAGTTTAAGTGCGCGCGTGGCCGTGCTCCTGAATACGGAAAATGGACGTAGAAAGAGGGCTGGAGAGCGTTGTTGCCGCTCGCCAGCCCCTTTTGTTTTCACATCGCGAGCATGTTCTGATCTATTCTGACAGCTTTACGCTGACGCCTGTGCGCGCCGACTCGTAACATGCAAGAATAGTGCGCAAGAACTTACGGCTGAGACTCAATGGCACGACCGGCTCAGCGCCGTCCAGGACACATGCCTCCATGGCCTCGATTTCGTAGACGTAGGGCGTGATCCCCTCAAATTCAATGATCTCACGCTGGTCGTTGCGGCCGCTCAGGATGATCTGGCTGGGCTCTCCATCTACGCCCGGCTTCCATGGATCGGGTATATGGATAATGCCGGCATCGCCGACCAGGTAGGCTTCGCCCCGATAAGGCGTGCGGAAACTCGAGGAAATCTGTGCGACGGCCTCGTTCTCAAAGCGCATCTGCCCTGTAAACACGACCTCAACTTCGTTCTCCGCCGTCACCTGCTGGGCCCAGACCTCCAGGGGCGCCTCGGCGCCTGCCATGAAGATGGCGAGGCTATTGGGATAGACGCCAACGTCCCACAGCGACCCGCCGCCCAGCGCCGGATAGAGGCGAATATTGTCTGAGTTGGTCGGGTTCAGGTAGAAGTTGAACCAGGCGTTAATCAGCCGCAGATTGCCGATGTCGCCCGCTTGGATCATGCGCTGGACCGCGCGCGTTTGGGGATGGTGGAGGTACATAAAGGCCTCGAAGACCGTTACGCCATTGGCCTTGGCCGCGGCTTCGACCTGGTCCAGTTCTGTCAGGGTCAGCGTCAGCGGCTTCTCGCAGAGCACATGCTTGCCCGCTTCGGCCGCTTTCACCGTCCACTCTGCGTGCAGGCTGTTGGGCAGCGAGTTGTAGATGACGTCGATGGTCGGGTCGGCCAGCAACTCCTCATAGGATCCGTAGACGGTCGGTATGGCCCACTCCGCAGCATAGGCCGTGGCCTTATCCAGATCTCGGCTGGCCACCGCCGCCAGCTCGCTCCGCGTCGCCCCGCGCAGCGGTTCGATCAGGGACTGATTGATTTTGGCGGTCGACAGCAATCCCCACCGCAATGCATTTTCCATCATGGTCTCCTTGCAATTGATTGATCCAACATGCCTCCATTGTAGAACGCCAACCCGTCAATCCACAATCAAACCATGCCGCCTCGACAACTCGGTCAACACATGCCCTTGTTACGCTCCGCGCACGTCTCCCCTTGTTCTGGTGCTACTGGATCCGTTTCATGAACCCGAATCACTTGCGCACTTATCTACTCGACAAGACGGGCGCCGTCGAACGTACGCCTTTTGATCCTCATACATTGGTCTACAGCGTTGGCGACCAGGTCTTCGCGCTGATTAGCCGTCAGGCGACGCCGCTTCATCTGACCGTACGCTGCGAACCGGAGCGGGCCGAAATGTTACGCGCCATGTATCCGACGATTCGACCGGGAGTGTACATGAACCGGCGACACTGGAATACGGTTGCGCTGGACGGCACGCTCTCTCAGGCAGAGCTCTACGCCATGATCGACGGCTCCTATCGTCTTGCCCTGGCCGCCGGCGGCACGCCCAATCGCCTGCCAGCCGCCTTTGAAGAGGGCGTGCTCTGACCCGTGTTGCTTCCTTGTCGCTCCCTTCGCCGCACAAGTCTCCCCGCGGCCGACAGCCCCCAGCCCTTTTTGTAAGCGCTCTTACTTTAATTTTGACAATTTGATTAGGACAGGGTAAACTGATTCGTGAACGTTAACGTGATCGTTAACAGTTGCCTGCGCCCGATTCCTGGCGCCAGTTTTTTACTGAAATTTGCAGCTTGTCCGTAGCTTCCCATGCCCGGCGTTGCGAATCCTCGTTCTTCCTCCATGAAGTCAATCGGCTGTACCGCCGGGTAATCCGGCTAATCATATAAAACGTTTTTCATTCTTGAATTGAAAGGAACATTGCCATGCAGAAGCGTTTCCCGTTCATCCTTGTGGCCTTGATGCTGGCCCTGGCTGTGGCACTGAGCGCCTGTGCGCCGGCCGCCGCGCCTGCTGCTGACTCCGGTGAAGCAGCTGCCGAATCAACCGGCCAGACCGTCGGCATCTCCATGCCGACAAAGTCCTCTGCACGTTGGATTGCTGACGGTGAGAACATGGTCGCCGTCTTCAATGAGATGGGCTATGAAACCGATCTCCAGTATGCTGAAGATGACATTCCCAATCAGCTTGCCCAGATCGAAAACATGATTACCAAAGGGGTTGACGTGCTCGTCATCGCTGCGATTGACGGCACGACTCTCTCCGATGTACTGCAGCAGGCCGCTGACCAGGGCATTCTGGTCGTCGCCTATGATCGCCTGATTCGTGACAGCGGCAACGTCGATTATTATTCGACTTTTGACAACTTCCAGGTAGGCGTGCTTCAGGCCGGCTATATCGAAGAGGCCCTTGGTCTCAAGGATGGCGAAGGCCCCTTCAATATTGAACTCTTCGGCGGCTCGCCCGATGACAACAACGCATACTTCTTCTACGATGGGGCCATGTCCGTCCTGCAGCCCTATCTGGACAACGGCCAGCTCAATATCCTCAGCGGCCAGACCGGCATGGACAAGGTCTCGACGCTGCGCTGGGACGGCGCGACTGCCCAAGCCCGTATGGACAACTTGCTGAGCGCCTACTATACCGACGAGCGCGTGGATGCTGTACTCTCGCCCTATGACGGCCTGAGCATTGGCATTCTCTCCTCGCTCAAGGGCGTTGGCTATGGCTCCGATGATCAGCCCATGCCGGTCGTGACCGGCCAGGATGCTGAGATTCCTTCCGTCAAGTCGATCATTGCCGGCGAGCAGACGCAGACCGTCTTTAAGGACACGCGTGAATTGGCTGGCGTGACCGCGCAGATGGTTGATGCAGCCCTAAAGGGTGAAGAGGTGCCCGTCAATGATACGGAGACGTACGAAAATGGCGTCAAGATTGTGCCTTCTTCGCTGCTGATTCCTTATAGCGTGGACGTCAACAACTGGGAAGAGGTTCTGGTTGACAGCGGCTACTATACCGCCGATCAGATTCAGAACTAAGCTGTCTGGAGATGGGGATGCGGGGCGTTGAGTCCTGCACCCCCATTTTTCGTTGGCCGTGATTCCGGACGATCCGTTCGGGGATGACGAGTGAGAACGCCAAGGAACAATGAGTATGTCTGATGTGATTTTGGAGATGCGCAATATCACCAAGACTTTCCCCGGTGTGAAGGCGCTGGACGACGTCAACTTTAGCGTGCAAAAGGGTGAGATTCACGCCCTCGTCGGTGAGAACGGGGCGGGCAAGTCGACGTTGATGAAGGTGCTCAGCGGCGTCCATCCCCACGGCACCTACACGGGCGAAATCTATTACAAGGGTCAGGAGTGCGAATTCCGCGATATTGCCCAGAGTGAGGAATTGGGCATCGTGATTATTCATCAGGAACTGGCGCTGGTGCCTCTCTTGTCGATTGCAGAGAATATATTTCTGGGTAACGAGCAGGCCACCCGCGGCGTAATCAATTGGAACGAGACGATTTCGAAGACGCAGGCGTTGCTCAAAACCGTGGGGCTGAACGAATTGCCTACGACGCTGGTTACCAACCTGGGCGTCGGGAAGCAGCAACTTGTCGAGATTGCCAAGGCCCTTTCCAAAGAAGTCGAACTGCTTATTCTTGATGAGCCAACCGCCAGCCTCAACGAGACCGATACCGAGGCGCTGTTACAACTCTTGCTGCAATTCAAGGCGCAGGGCATTTCTTCGATTTTGATTTCCCACAAGCTGAACGAAGTCACGCAAGTCGCTGATTCCATCACGATCTTGCGCGATGGCGCCACCATTGAGACGCTTGACTCTCGCACCGACACCACTACCGAAGACCGTATCATCCGCGGCATGGTGGGTCGTGATTTGATCCACCGCTTCCCCGAGCGAACACCCAATATCGGTGACGTAATTTTCGAAGTAAAGGACTGGAACGTCTTCCATCCGATCCACGATGACCGCAAGGTGATCGACGATGTCAGCATCCACGTGCGCAAGGGCGAGGTGGTCGGCATCGCCGGCCTGATGGGCTCTGGGCGGACAGAATTGGCGATGAGCATCTTTGGCCGGTCCTATGGGCGCAATATCAGTGGTGAGGCCTTTGTTCATGGGGAGCCGGTCGATATTTCCACGATTAACAAGGCAATTAAGAACGGCATTGCCTATGCTACCGAGGATCGCAAAACCTACGGCCTGGTTTTGATTCAAGACGTGAAGAACAACATCACGTTGGCCAATCTGGAAGCGACCTCGAATGGGATCGTCATCAACGAGCCGCGCGAGATTGTACTCACGAATGAGTATCGCGACCGGCTCAACATCAAATGCTCCAGCGTGCTGCAGCAGACGCTCAATTTATCGGGCGGCAATCAGCAGAAGGTGGTGCTCAGCAAATGGCTCTTTGCCCAACCCGAGATGCTCTTCCTTGACGAACCGACCCGCGGGATCGACGTTGGCGCCAAGTATGAGATCTACACGATTATCAATCAGCTCGCTACTGAGGGGAAAGGCATTGTCATCATTTCATCTGAACTGCCCGAAATCTTGGGCATTTGTGATCGCGTCTATGTTATGAACGAAGGACGGATCGTCGGTGAGATGGCGGCGGCAGAGGCGTCGCAAGAAAAAATTATGGGCTGCATCATGCAGCAAGAAGAGGTCGCTTGATCATGAAGAGCACGACGACGTTACTTCGAGACAATATTCGCCAGTATGGTATGTTGATTGCGTTAATCGCGATCATGATCTTTTTTCAAATCATGACCGACGGCACCCTCATGAAGCCGGTCAATATCACCAATTTGGTGCTGCAGAACAGCTATATCGTTATCATGGCGTTGGGCATGCTGTTGGTCATTGTGGGTGGCAACATCGACCTGTCGGTTGGGTCTATTGCAGCATTCATCGGCGCGGTGGCGGCCGTCCTCATGGTCAATCTCCACGTTCACTGGACCCTGTCGCTCCTGGCTGGGTTGGTGGTCGGCATGATCATCGGCGCGGCCCAAGGCTATTTTATCGCCTATCAGATGATCCCTTCGTTCATTGCCACGCTGGCCGGCATGTTGATCTTTCGCGGCCTCACGTTAGTAACGCTCCAAGGCCAGTCGGTTGGCCCCTTTCCTCCGGCTTTCCAAAAGCTGAGTTCCGGCTTTATTCCCGACATCTTCAACTATGAGGGGCTACACCTGACAACGCTGCTCATCGGTGCGATCTTCTCCCTGGCTCTCGTCTATCTGGATCTGCGTGCGCGCCGCAATCGTCAAAAATACGGCTTTGAGGTGCCGCCGGTTGGCCTCTTTATTGTGAAGAATCTGGCCGTCGTCGGGGCGATCATGTATCTGTGCTATCTCATGGCTTCGTACAAGGGATTACCGAATGTTTTGATCATCGTTTTCGTGCTGATCATTTTCTACACGTTTATTACAACGCAGACTGTGGTCGGTCGACGCATCTACGCGCTGGGTGGCAATGCCAAGGCGGCTAAGCTTTCCGGCGTCAACACGGAACGGCTGACCTTCTATACCTTTGTCAACATGGGCTTTCTGGCTGCGTTGGCCGGCCTGATTTTTGCCGCCCGCCTCAACGTCGCTACGCCCAAGGCCGGTACCGGCTTCGAGTTAGACGTGATCGCCGCGGTCTTCATCGGCGGCGCCTCGGCCACCGGCGGCGTGGGCACGGTGCTCGGTGCGGTAATCGGCGCGCTGGTCATGGGCGTCATGAACAACGGCATGTCGATCATTGGCATCGGCATCGACTGGCAGCAGGCGATTAAGGGCCTGGTGTTGCTCTTGGCGGTATTCTTCGACGTGCGCAATCGGGCCAATAAGGGCTAGTACTCAGTGTGTCGCAGGTCATGCTATCCTTCAGCCCAGTACCAAGAGAGGACGCTTGCGCACACGCAAGCGTCCTCTCTTGGTACTGGGATAGGCGGCAGTTCAGATCGTAGGGAGCTAAACCGAAGACATTACGGAATCACGAGTTTTGTAGGTCATCGCTACCAGCGTGACTTCTCCGGTCACCGAGACCCGTCCGGCTGGTAGCCGAACCTACGAAACTCATGTTTTTGTTGTGTCGACAGTTAGTGCATCGGCAATTTTTATTTGACGAGTCTACGAACTTGTTCTTGCCGATGCATTCAGGTTCTGCCACAGAAAAACGAGTCGTCAATTCAAGATTGGCGGAACACTAGGCTGAATCACGGACGATAAGTTCGGTGTCGAGGGTCAGTACGTTATCTTGAGGGGGGTCTGCACCGTCGATTTCGGCCAGGATCGTCTTGACGGCCAGAATGCCCAACTCGCGCAGGGGCTGATGGATCGTGGTGAGCGCCGGCGAGAAATGGGCGGACTCGGTCATGTTGTCAAAGCCGATGACGGCCAACTCTTCCGGCACGGCGATGCCGTGGGTATTGGCATAGTGAAGCGAGCCCAAGGCCATCTGATCGTTGCCGGCGAAAACCGCGTCGAGTTCCGGATAGGCGGCCACAAGAGCGGCCAGCGCCCGTTCACCGCTGGCAGATGACCAGTTGCCTTCTATCCAGGTGTGGTCATCAACCGGTTGTCCTGCGGCCCGCAACGCGTCCTCCCATCCCCGCTTTCGCTCCACGGCTTCGGGCCAGTCCAGCGGCCCGGAAATCAGACCGATATGTTTGTAGCCCTGGGCAACAAGGTAGTCTGTTGCCGCACGACCGCCACCGTAATTATCTACCCCCACAGTGGTGAAGTTCGGATTGATGCGGTGTTTGAGCACAACAATTGGCGTCGAGGTCATGGGCAACTCGACCGCCGTCGCATCAAAATTGCCGTCAAATTCAGTGGCGAAGATGATGATTCCCTCAACGTGATGGGCCATGAGTGAATCGATGAGCGGCTGGAGCTTGCCTGGCCGGAATTGGGACAGCTCGGTGAGCAGAAGGGAGTAGCCCGAAGCTTCACACTGGGCCGTAATACCGTGCAGCGTCAGGGAGATGCCCACATATTTGAGTCCGGCCGTGATCACGCCCAATGTGCGGCTGCGTTGGTGAACCAGGCTGCGTGCCAGGGCGCTGGGCTGGTAGCCGAGCTCGGCGATGGCTTGTTCGATGGCGGCCCGCGTGGCCGGCGCCACGTCCGGTCGCTGGTTGACCACGCGCGAGACCGTCTGTGCGGAGACGTTGCAGCGCTTGGCGATATCTTTGATGGTGACTTTCTTGCTCAAATTGCGGGCGCTCATGCTTTCTCCCAACCTGCGCATGACGATTGACGTTCTCATTATACCCTGAAAGCGAAATAATGTGAACGTTAACGGAGCCCTGAAGGAAGGCAGGCGACGTATCACAACCGGCCATTGAAAAGCCTGCTGCCAACAAAAAACGTCCGACTTCCCCATGAAGCCGGACGTTTCTGTGAATCTTTTTTTTGCTTGCGAAATCAGCGGTTGCGGACGTAGGAGAATAGCCAACGCCCGCCAAAGACCAGGCCTATGAGTGCGAAGATCGATGCACTGATGCGCATGCCTTGCATGAAGAATTGGCGCAAACGCTCAATCGCCAACGCTTCGCCCAGCTCGCGCGTGACGCTGCCTGCCGTGGCTTCCTCAACGCTTGCTGCTTGATTGCCGGGGTTGACGATGACGCCGGCCGCCGCGGCCGGCGTCGGCGTCGGTAGCAGAATTGTCGGCTGCTCTGCCTCGGCCGCGGCCTGCTCTTCCGCAGCCTCGTCCGCTAGCGTGCCGGGTTGCTCCACTTGACCGACCTCTGGGGTTGGCTGAGGCGCTGGAGTGAAGGTCGCGGTTGGAATTGGCGTTTCGGTCGGTTCATCCGAGGTCGGCGTGGGCGTAGGGCCTTGATTGACGTTGATATTCTGGGAGAAATATTCGGCGTAATTGCCGTCGGCCTTGACGACACGCAGGCGCAGACTGTAAGCGCCGGGCGGCAACCCGGACGCCCGCCAGATGGCTAGTTGCCCGTTGTCAACGGGCGTGGTCCCGCCGTCAAAATAGATGTAAGCGTCGTCTCCGCTTGGCTCCTGCTTGTAGTGAAGCTCATATTTCTGAAAGGTCTCAATCACCGCCGTGCCCATGACCGGTACATCGCCGCCCACCGATGATCCGGTTGCAGGTGAGCTGATGCCTGGCGTCTGCGCAAGGAGCGAAGGCCCGGACAAGAGCAGGAGTGCTGCCACCGCCAGCAGGCAGATCACCTGGGTGCAGCGCGCAAGACCCGGCCGGCCAAAATGGCTCGTCAGCTGTGCAAATCGCATCGGGCGTCGGGTCATGTCATCCATCATCATCAGTCTCAGTCGCTGGTTTGACCCGTACGCATGTGGCGTACAATTGCCAGGAGTTCAGCATCAGTCAGATTGGGTTGGCCGCCACTGGGCGGCATGAGCACACCGATCTCATTCTCTGGATCGTCATGCGTACGGCCCGCACGGATAAAGTCGAGCAGCTCTTCATCGCTTCGTTCCGCAATGAAGGCATTATCCGTTAGCGCGTTGCCCAGATTGGGCACGCCTTCCATTTCCGGACCGTGGCAGACTGCACAGGCGCCGGCATAGAGTGCTGCCCCGTCATGGACATGGGTCATCGCTTCAGCGTTGGCTTCCAATTCGGCGGCAATGGCGACGCTGCTGCTGTCCAGCGCCGTCTCGGCGGGGCGATTCACAATGCCGAGCAGTGCAATCGCTCCAGCCACCGCCAAGATTGTCCCGCCCACGGCGAGCCAGGGCGTGTCTGCAGCCTCTGTTTCGTCTTCTACCTCTTTGGCTTCAAGGGCAACGACGGCCATGGCGGAAATGATCACGAACGCGGTAAGAGCCAGGAAGGGAATCGTGATGAAGCCAAACCAGTTGATCCACATCGTGGTGCAGGGAACGCCGGCCTGACAGACCGCGCCGCTGTCAAAGATCTGCGTCTTCTGGAGCAGATAATGATAGGTCGACATGGCGATGCCCAGGATCGAAAAAGGCAGCACGTAGTAAGGGAGGCCGCGATCTTTTCGCAGCAGGCCAATCGCGAGGATGCCGGCCAGCGGATACATGATTATGCGCTGATACCAGCAGAGTGAGCAGGGAACGTAGCCGCGCACTTCGCTGAAGTAAAGGCTGCCAAGCATGGCGGTCCAGGCCGCGGCCAGTGCGATATAGAGGCTGTAACGATCAAGCAAGCGAGTCATGGGCGATCAAATGGCCTCAACCACCACTATCGGACGCTTCGAGCAGGCGGTCAACATTCTCTTGGAATTCGTTGTAGTCAAATGGATTGGCCATGGGCTGGCCGTTGATCACGATTGTTGGCGTGCTCGTCAGGCCCAGGGCAAAGGCTTCGGAAACCGAAGCGTTGACCGCGTCCCAGTGGCGCTGGCTGTTCATGCATTGAAGGAAGTCGCCTTCATTGAGGCCCAAATCCCGTGCATAGCCCGTGAGCCGTTCCAGCGTCACGCCCGCCTGCCCGCGATTGGCTGCTTCAATAAAGAGCAAGTCATGATAGGGCCAGAACGCATCCTGATCGGCCGCGCACTCCGTTGCCATGGCGCCCATCTGTGCGCCCGGCGCATGGATTTGCAGCGGGAACTGGCGGAATTCCAGCTTCACCAATCCGGTATCCACATACTCCTCCATGACACGCGGCTTCATTTGCGTGGCCCACTGTTGGCACGCAGGGCACAGGAAGTCTTCCCAGGTCTGAACGGTCACGACCGCCTCTGGGTTCCCAAGCACGTTGCGGTCAACCCACTCGACCGGAACGTCGGGCGCTTCGACCGAAGACACTGAGCGGCGCGGGCTGTTCAAATAGACCGCTAACGCGATTAACCCCAGAAAAAGCAAGGAGGCGCCAATAATCCATGGGGTCATGGATCGCTTTTCAGCTTTGGCGGCTTCGGTATTGGGCTTGGCATATTTGGGCATAGATCACCTCAGTCAAGATCACGGATGGGTAAACGTGATAATCGGCAATGACATCGCCCACTTTGGGCGATTCCGAGGTCAATTTCCAGCAGACCACGGACCCGATTTTGGGCACGTCTCCGAAGTATACGGCTTTTCAGACGCAGGAGCAAGATTGTGGAGGATAGTCGAAGCAGCGACTCAAAACCGCGGTCAAAGTGGGCGCCAAAGCAATCCAATATGCTCCTGTTGAGGGGCATGACCGAGCGGCGTTTGCCGCCAGATCCGGGCTGCTCGACTAAGCGCGAGGGACCGCAGAAGGTGAACCTGCCTTCCATCCACTATTCTCCTGGGCCAATCAGCCGGCGTTGCGTTCGCCAACCGTCTGGATCTCCAGAACACCTGGTTCTTCCGGCGGCGTGACCAGCTTCTCCCAGCCATTGCCCAGGTTGAGGTCGCGCTGGGGGAACGGAATCTCAATATTGTTCTTGGCAAAGGCCTCCCACAGCATGTAGTAAATGTCACTCCTGACGCGATGCACTTGCTGGGGCTTGTCGATCCAAATGGCCAAATCAAAGTTGAGGCTGGAGTCGCCGAAGCCGCGGAACAGCAATTCCGGCTCCGGGTAATCCAGAATGAGCCCATGACGCTTGGCCGTGGTGCAGGCAACGCGCCGGACCTCCTGCGGATCGCTGCCGTAGCTCACGCCCACGGGCAGGAGCGAACGGATTTCGCGGTTCGTCTTGGTCAAGGTCGTGACTTCAGTCGTGATAAACGTCTCGTTGGGCACCAGGACTTCGATGTTGTCTAGCGTGCGCACGGTGGTGGCGCGAATATTGACGTGGTCGACGATACCGATCTGCCCGTCAATTTCGATGACGTCGCCCGGCAATACTGACTGCTCGAACAGCAGCACCAGACCGCTGATGAAGTTGGCGATGATGTTCTGTAGACCGAAGCCGACACCAATCGAAAGGCCGCCACCAATCAGGGCCAGCGTGGCCATATTGACGCCAAGCAGATAAAGGGCGATCAACAGGCCGATGCCGATGACTACGTAGCGTGAGATCGTGACAACCGACTCGATCACGCCGGGATCAACTGTACTGCGCTCTTGCAGGATCCGGCGTAGGCCAAGTACCAGTGCCCACGATGCAACGGCAAAGGCATAGAGCACGGCGCCGGCGCTGAAAAATCGTTGAACGGTTACAACCGTATCAGAGAACGTGAAGAGCGGATAGTCGCTTACAAGGCTGATATTGACGAAGTTACGTGAGATGCGAACGCCCAAAATGAGCAAGAAAATGGGCGCAAAGATTCGGCGGTGAAAAGGGGTAAAGGCCTTGCCGAAGCGGGCGTAGAAGACCATAAGTAGGGCGCGGTAGGCGAGCCAAAGCCAGAGCAGGGCGAGTGCTTCAAGGAGAATGCCGTTTGGTACGTCAATCGCATTTAGCCCGGCGGTCAATACCTGGGTGAAAACTAGCGCCAAAATCGGAGAGATGATCAGTGAGACGGCATTGATCCGATTGCGCCACTCCTGCGCCACCCGTCTTGATGACCTGCGACGGCGCAGCCAATAGCGCACCGCGACCGGAATGAGCCATGCAACCAAGAGGATGAGAGCAAGCATTAGGATCTGGCGTTGAACGATGGGGCGCTCAAGATAGATGCCCATCACCTTCAACTGCTCGCTGAAAATATCAATCGATTCTTCTAACGATACGTCAATCGAGGCGTCTAGATTGGTTACGCCATCCATGGATCCTTCGCTTTCAGGCTAGTCCGCGGCCGGCATGTCATCTGTTGGCGGTTGCGGATATTCGCAGTCCAATGGTAAATCTACCTCTGCCTCGTCAAGGCCCTGCTGCTCGATTACTTGCAAGCCAAAGACGCAGACCGCTTCTTCCGGCGTCATTAGACCCGACAGAACGTTGATATAGGCCCGGTTGCCGGAAATTTCCATGGCCACTAGATCGAGCTTGTTGGGTAGGGTGACACCGGTTGTTGCCTGGCGCGCAAAGCCGCCCAAAATCGGATAGATGCGCGGGTCGACCGCGACATCGGCATTCGAGGGAATATGTCCCAATTCACGCATGAAGGTCGTACTTTGCTGCCGATTGGTGAGAAAGTTGGCAACAAACTGCGCAACTTCCGCCTGTGAATCTGACGAATTCGTGCCTTGTAGGACCGCTGTTGCCGTAAGTAGCGGCCCGGCTGGACCAAAGGGGCCATTGGGAAGCCGCACGACGGCTAGCTGAGCTTGCCCGATGCGCTGCCCGATCGCGGCAAGCTCATCCGGTCCGCCCACATAGTAGGCTGCACGCCCCTGCATGAAGAGATCGCGCAGCGCCTCTTCATCTGAATTAAGGATGATACCTGGATTATGTTGCGCTGACTCCAGCCAGGTCAACCACTCTGTGAAGCCGCTGTCGGCCAGCGTGAAGCGTCCCTTGCTGTCGAAAAGCCCGCTCCCGAATGTCGCAATGCCCCAGTAGGCTGATCCAAACCGCGGTACCATGGCAAAGGGCGCATCTGCCGATGTCATTCCTGGAAGATCATCAAGCCCGGTAGGCACATCATTTGCCAGCTCGGTGTTGACATAGAGTGCGTTGGGCGCCACTGCCATGGGGATGCCGTAGATCGTATCATCGACCCGAACTGCGTCTAGGGTATTGGTGCGAAACTCGAGCAAGAAACGCAAATCGTCGGGGATGGAACGTACGGCCTCTGCCGACGCCAGAGCGCCAACCCAATCGGCTGGCCCGAGCAAAAGATCGGGCCCAATGCCCTGGTCGATCGCCGCCACATAGCGCTCCAACACTTCGTCCGGCTCCACATAGATCGTGATGACCCCGACATCCGGGTCGATTTCTCCAATCTGGGTCAGTACTTCTTCGAGGACTTCGGCTTGTGCCGGTGGCCAACTGTGCCACAAGAGAATGTTGTTGGCGTCCAAGCCGCCGCCGGACACTTCCGTTCCCATGCAGCCGGCGACCAGTAAGAGCACAAGCAGCAGTCCCGTTCCCGCCAGCAACCGCTGCAATACAGCGCGTAAGCCGTGTGTTTGATCGTCACGACCTGATGTAGTGAATCCTCGTTCTCTGTACCATGACATTGTGTACGTGTGCTCGCCTATTGATCGAAGTCGCAGAAAATGGTCTGCCGGCTGCGTGGCTGAATCAAGCGTCTTCATCGCGTCTGACTGTGTTAGCATGCATAGTAAACAGCCAGTGGCCGTTTGCCCAAAAACGTCGGGCCGATAATTTGCGCCATCGCTCAAGCCTTTGTCCTCGTGAACAGCATTCGTGTTGTATAATCGGTGCAACTGTTTGTAAGCCTAGCGACAAGCGGCCGCGCTGCCCGAACGGGCTGACTGGCGACCTTATTCATCACCATCGGGAGACCGACCGTGAAGACTGACCTCAAAATCGTAATGATCGCGTCCGAGTGCGTACCCTATGCCAAGACGGGCGGGCTGGCCGATGTCGTTGGCGCGCTCCCTCATGCTCTCCGCGCATTGGGTCACGAAGTAATCGTGATCATGCCCAAATACAGCAGCATCGATGCCACGAAATTTGGCCTACACCGCCACTTCGACTCCCTGGGCGTCTGGATGGGCAACTTGCAGGAGTGGTGCGCGGTGGACCGGGCGGACAACAACGGCATCACCATCTACTTTATCGAGTCGGACAAGTATTTCCGTCGCGACGGCCTCTATCACGACGCGGCCAACAACGATTTTGGTGATAATCCGGCGCGCTTTGGATTTCTGACACGAGCAGGTCTTCAGCTCTGTCACGACATGGGGTTTGCGCCTGACATCGTTCATCTCCATGACTGGCAGTCCGCGCTGGGCGCCGGTTATCTGAAAATCTGGGATTGGAATGATCCGGTCTTGGGTGGCGCTGCCAGCGTGCTGACCATTCATAACATCGCCTATCAGGGAAAATACGGCGCCGGCGTCTATGACTACCTTGGTCTTGGCTGGCAAAATTTCACCGCCGACAAGTTTGAGGACTATGGCGCGGTCAACTTTCTCAAGGGCGGCATCGTCTATGCCGATATGGTCAATACGGTCAGCCCGACCTATGCTGCTGAAACGCGCACGCCTGAGCTGGGCTATGGTCTGGCCCCCTATCTCAATGATCGTGGCGACACGTACGTCGGCATCCTCAACGGCGTGGACTACGACGAATGGAGTCCGTCCGCGGATACGCTCATTCCTGCCGCCTATTCGGTTCAGGATCTGAGCGGCAAGGCGGATTGCAAGCGCGAGCTTCAGACGCGCTTTGACCTGGAGCTCGATCCGACGATGCCCATCATCGGCGTCGTCAGTCGCCTGGTCGACCAGAAAGGGCTCGATGTCCTGGCGTCGGTCATCGAGAACATTGTGACCGACATGCGCGTGCAGTTTGTCCTGCTCGGGTCAGGCGATAAGTGGCTCGAGGCCTATTATTTGACGCTGCCGACGCTCTATCCTGGGCGCATTGGGACTTACATCGGCTACAGCAATGAACTGGCCCATTTGATTGAGGCTGGGGCTGACTTCTTTATCATGCCCTCCCGCTACGAACCGTGCGGGCTCAATCAGATCTACTCGCTGAAGTACGGCACACTGCCCATCGTCCACGCTACCGGCGGTTTGGAAGATACGGTGGAGCAATATGACGAGGCGACGGGAGCGGGGACCGGCTTCAAGTTCTATGAACTCTCGCCTACGTCCATCTACTATACAGTGGGGTGGGCCGTCAGTACCTTCTATGACCGTTCCGACCATATGCATCAGATGATCTATCAGGCCATGGTTCAGGATTTTTCGTGGGACAAGAGCGCACGCCAATACTTGCATCTCTACCAGCGGGCTATGGAGAACAAAGCTGCACTGTGATGGTGTACCAACTGTCCTGCGCTCACACGCAATATGGAACATTTTTGCCCCGCAAACGTTTTCAAAAGAGCTGAATCACGAACCGTCGATCAGCACTTATTCCGCAACCCCATAGATTTGATTGAAGGAGTATTCTCCATGAATGCAACGCCTGCAAAGAAGCGCCCGGCGCTGATGCTCTCTGCCGTGACCATGCTGGTGGCGCTGATGATGACAGCCTGTATCGCGCCGATTGAAGAGACCGCGGCCCCGGCCGCCGACATGAGTGAAATGGAACCCGTCGTCTCCATCACCCTGCCCGATGGGCCGGAATGTCTCAACGCCGGTGAGGGCGCGACCTTGGCCTTCGACGGCGTGCGCGTCAACTATACCTGTGCCACGACGGACATCGGTGATGTCGTGCTGCTCGGTGACTTGGCCAGCCCCATGCTGGACCAGCTGATCGTGGACGTGGGTCTGATTACGCGTGGCGATGATGGGTTTAGCCTGGATTCATCCACGCTGTTGACCATGTTGATGAGTGAAGTCACGCTGGCCGATGGCACCGTCTGCCTCAATGCAGGGCAGGGCGCTACGCTGTCGTTCGATGGCAAGCGTGTCAACTATAACTGCGAAACCACGGATGAAGGGGATGTCGTTCTGCTGGGTGACTTCACGGCCGACATGACGACCCTGACGGTGGAGAAGGGGCTGGTCGTGCGCGGCAGCGCTGGTTTTGAACTGAGCGAGAGTGAAATCGTGGCAGTCAGCGAAGTTGTCGGAGTCCCTGCCGACTAAGCGACCGGCTTGGCGCAAATGACATCAGAATGAAGTGCCGGCCTTCTGCGCGGATCCGATCCGCGCAGAAGGCCGTTTTTTGTGTTGTAGTTCCTTGCCTGCCTGGGGTGCTTCGGCTTTGCGGGGTTCCAGTGGGCCCCGCTTGATTTTGACACTTCGACAGGCTCATTCCAGGCAGGCTCAACCGGCGCTGGCCCGGCATGATCCGCTTGGTTTCGACAGGCTCAACCGGCGCTGGCCTGGCGACCCACTGCGTGCTGAAAGAGCCGCTGCCTATTGCGTTAACCCCGTCGGGGATGAAGTCCCCGACCTAGATGTGCGCCCCATGAAGTGGGGCTATTTTGGGTCGTTCACCACGATTGTAGCCCCACTTCATGGGGCGCCCTTGCCGGCAAGGGCATTCATGCCCGGTGGGCTCGCCTACACCCAATGCGACTCAACATGCTCGGCGCAGGCCACCGCACCGCGGCGAATCCGCCACAGCCCAGCCCTGAATCTCCTACCAGTAACTCGCACCGAATACCCGTTCCAGCAACGTCTCGCGTTCTGCGGCCGACATCCAACGCGGCTGGCCAAAGTTGTAGATCAGCGTCGTGAGGACTTGAGTGCTGACATGGCGGCCATCGTAAAATGTGTGCTTGACGATCATGCCTTCTCTGGTATTTTCGGCCCACATTTGGTCGAAGAAGAGATTGCCCAGACCAAAGAGAACCATGCTGTCGTCGGTGAACTCCATCGCTTGGGGCACGTGACTCTGCACGCCGGTGACGATGTCGGCGCCAGCCCGCACCAGCGCATTGAAGTCAAGCCGCTGGTCGCCGAGCGGCTGAACCGCATATGATTCCTGGTATTGCAGTTCGGGGAGGACGATGTCGGCCAGATCCTTCTGCTTGATGTTGCGGATGGTGGCCGACATGATGGCCAGATCGAAAATTGCGCTGCCCGGCTGGGTGTCGGTCGCCCAGGCAAATTCGGGGCCGTAACTGTTGGCCCCTAGGAAGGCCAAACGGTTGCCGTTGTGCTCGAGGAATAACGGTGCAAAGGCTTCGGCCTTGTTGCGTCCGCCGCCAAAGAGGGGCAGCCCCTTTTCCGCGTAAAAATCAATCGAAACCAAGGCGTCGTCGCGGCCAAAATCGTTCTGATGGTTGCCGGTCAGACCGATGATATCGGTTCCCGTGGCCTCCAGTGCAGCAAAGTATTCGGGTGGGCTGCAGAAGTTGAAGTTGTCCATGCGCGTGTTGGTCACGCAATCGGGCACGAAGGGCACCTCGTTGCTGATGTGGGTAATATCGGCCGCTGCCAACTCCGGCCCCACCACTTCCGCCACCCACTCGGGCCCGCGCTCGTCGATCTGCGCCGCGGTCAGGCGTACCATGGCGGTCACGCCCGTCATGGCCAGGACGGTCAGCTTGTCCGGGTCGCGATTGGTGGGCGGAATCTGGGCCAGGTAGGCTTGCGCTTGCCTCTGCTGCTCGGCGTTGGCCGCGTCGACTTGGGCATAGAGCATCGTCTTGAAGGGGTAGGCGTCGGCGTCAAAGCGGTTGGCGTTCTCAACCGGGTTCTGGCCATCGATGGCCAAGACGGTCAGGCGCGGCTCAAGCTGGTCGAAGGGGACAAAGGCCAGCGTCGGCGTATCGCTCCAGGCCGCGCTGGTTAAGTCTGCCATCGATGCATAGCCCTGGACCGTATCCCCTGGGTCACCCAGCAGTGAGACCAACGCCGGCAGCGTATCGCTCAAGACGGCGACGGCCTCGAAGACCGGTAGTGTCGCCGTGCCGGTAATGGTACCCGTGGCCGGAAGTTCGACCTCCGTCGCTTCGAGAGGGGCGCCGGACCAAGCGGCCTGGACGCGCGGCCAGGTCGTCAGCGGCAGGACCGTGTCGAAGCGGGAGGCTGCCGCAAAGACAACCTCCTGGACGGGCTCGCCGTTGGCATCGAAGGTCAACCCCACCACCGGGTCGGCGGTCGGCGCCGACGTGGTGACCACCAGAGATTGAGAGATGGCGATCTGGCTGGTGAGCGTCTGGAGCGTGGGCGGGGCGGCGTCGACGCGTACGGTGATGGGTGCTTGCGCCGGCGCGGCAGTGGCCGGTTGTGTTGTTTCTTCGTCGCTTTGCGCGTCGCCATTGTCCTGGACGGTTCTGGTGACTTGAGGCTCCCCTGCTGCGGTGGCAGAATCTGCACTTGCTGGCGACGAGCCAGATGCCAGATCGCCTGCCGTCGTCTGCGCCACAGGCGTCAACACTGTCGCCGTCGGACTGTCGCCCGCACGCGGAATATTAGAGAGCGCCCAAACCAGGAGAGCGAGGCCGGCGCCAAGCAGGACAACGCTCAGGAGAATTTGTGCCTGACGGGGAAGGTTTTCAATTTGCATAGGGCAGTGAGCAGTAGGTATCAGGATTGATCGGTGAAAGTTAGGGCGGCCAAACGTCTGCGGACGCGCACTGCCGCAGTATAACCTAGCGCCGCGCGCTCTGCAATGTGGACATCGATCAGGTAGAAGTTCTCGATTGAACGACGATGGGCCGCGGAAAAAGCCGGATGGAGCGGATCGTCGCAGATTTTTCGGGATCGACCTGCCGATAGCCGCCGGATCAGCGTTGATCCGCGGCCTGTCGCTTCAGAGCCGGTCGTTCTAAACGCCAAATGCGATGATTTGACGCAACAGGATCGTGCGGGGATGATTGGGGGTGACGAGTCCTGTTGGCTGTCTTGATGTGTGCTCCCGCAAAGCTGCCATAAGCTCCGGAGGTAGATGATGAATACGCCTGACGCGCGGCTGGATGCCGTCTCCAATACGATGTTTATCACCCTGGGGGCACGGGCAACGGAGGCGGAAACAGACGATCCAATTTTGGACGACCCCATGGCGTTAGAGATCTGGACGGCATTGCGGCCCGAACTGGCCATTTCGCCATCGCCCCTTGCCCGTGATCTCGCGACCGGCGACTTCGACCCGCGCCTGGTGGTGAGTATGGCGCTGCGGGCACGGCGCTTCGATCGCTATGCGACCGATTTTTTGGCCGCCCACCCAAGAGGCGTTATTGTCAGCCTGGGCTGCGGATTGGACACGCGCTTCTTCCGGATCGACGACGGGCGCCTGCATTTTGTCGACGTAGACCTGCCGCCGGTGATCGCACTCAAGCGTCGCTTCGTCACCGAAAGCGATCGCTACCGCCTGCTGGCGGCGTCGGTGCTTGATGACGGATGGCTGGATCCCCTGGCGGATCTGAGCGACCGCCCGCTGCTCTTTCTGGCCGAAGGACTCTTCATGTACCTGCCTGCTGACGCGGTCCAACAGCTGGTCCGCACGCTGCAACACCGTTTCCCTGGCGCTGAATTGGTCTGTGAGGTCTTCAATGCCGCATGGTTGGAAGGCTGGCGCGGCCGGATTACCCGCAGCAAGCTCCAGGGCGCGTTCTCGCTGGACGAAGACGCACGCTTTCGCTCTGGGATCCACAGCAGTCGCGAGGTGGAGACGTGGGGCCCCGGTATTGAGTTGCTGGATGAATGGTCCTACTTCGATGAAGACGAGCCCAAGCTTGGTGCGCTGCGCCACATGGGGCGCTTTGATCTCTTGCGCCACATGCAGTGGACGGTGCATGTGCGATTGAATTGATTGCGGAATGTGGATTGTGGAGTTTGGATTGCAGATTCACGCATCTCGGAATAGATCATGACCTTTCTCACGCGGTTAATGGACAATTGCTACACGTATGCCGACAAGGTTGCGCTGGAGTTTGTCGCCGAAGGGGCGGCGCCAGGCCGGCAGGTGACGTATGGCGAACTCGAAGAGCGGGTGGCGCAGACCATGAGCTATCTGCTGGCGCGGGGTGTCCAGCCGGGCGACCGCATCGCGCTGCAGCTGCCCAAATGCCTGCCCGTTATCTATCTGCATCTGGCCATTATGCGCTTGGGCGCGATTTCGCTGCCGCTAAATCCCGCTTACCCGGCGCGCGAGCTGGCTTATTTCCTGCAGGACGCCGAGGCCAAACTCTTCTTCGCCGATGTAGCTGATGCCGCGCACATTGAGCCGCTGCGCGTGGAACTGCCGGCTTTGCAGGAGATCGGTCTGATTGACTTTGCCGATCCAGGCCAATTTGACGCGCTGATCTCGGGCTACGGCGCCGGCGTGGCCGCAGATCATCCCCTCCCGCAGGACTTGGACGCGACCTGCCTCATGATCTACACCAGCGGCACGACCGGCCGGCCCAAGGGCGCGGAATTGACCCACGGCAATCTTACGGCGCAGATTGACGCGCTGGACGAGGCTTGGGGCTGGCACGCGGATGACGTGCTGCTTCACGTGCTGCCGCTTTTTCATATCCACGGGCTGGTTGTGGCGCTCCACGGCGCGCTCAATGCCGGCGCCACAACGCTCCTGCTGCCCAAGTTTGAGGCCCAACGGGCGCTCGAGTTGTTGGATGTACGCAGCTGTACCGTCTTCATGGCCGTGCCCACGATCCACCGGCGTCTGCTCGCTGCCCCCAATGCCCGCACCGTCGATCTGAGCCGTATGCGCCTGCTCACCTCGGGCTCCGACCGCCTGCCCGATGATCTTTTCTTTGGCTTTGCCGAGACCTTTGGCCATACGCTGCTGGAGCGCTACGGGATGTCCGAAACCGGCATGAATCTTTCGAATCCGCTGGACGGCGAGCGGCGAGTCGGTTCGGTCGGGCTGCCTCTGCCAGGCGTGGAAGCGCGCATCGTCGATCCGGCAACCGGCGCCCCCTTGCCCGACGACATGGTAGGCGAGGTACAGATCCGCGGCCCCCACGTCTGCAAAGGCTACTGGCGTCAGCCTGACAAGACCGCGGCCGCGTTCACGCCGGACGGCTGGCTGCGTACGGGCGACATGGGCCTGCGTGCCCCGGACGGCTATTTCACGCTCAAGGGGCGGGCCAAGGATCTGATTATCAGCGGCGGCTACAACATCTATCCGCCCGAGGTGGAGCTTGCCCTGGCCGAGCATCCGGCTGTGGCAGCCAGCGCCGTGATCGGCTGTCCCGATGTCGAATGGGGCGAGCGCGTCGTCGCGTTGGTCATCCTGACGCCCGGTTGCAGCGCGAACGCGGAGGAGATCATGGCTCACTGCCGCGCGCGCCTGGCCGCCTACAAGACGCCGCGTGTTGTCCGCTTTGTCGATGAATTCCCACGCAACGCCCTGGGCAAAGTGCAGAAGGCCATCTTGCGCAGCGTCTACTGTGCATAGGCCGGTTTCCTGTCGCCCAATCAAGCGTCATTCGCCATTTGGTGCAATCAGTTACCGAAAATTGACCGAAGCGGTATAATGAATGGCATCATATCCGCGCCTGCTGCCTGCCTGCTCCCGCGTTGGCGCACCGGTTAGATAAGGTGATGATGGACGTCATGGAATTGCCCTCATTCGGACAAACGATCCGCATGGCCATGCGCCTGGACCCTGCGATCTACCAAGCGATCGTGGTGGCTCCAAATGGTCTGCGCGTCGCAATTTGGATTGTCGCGCTGGCCAGCATGTCGGAGGCTATGGGGCAGAGCATTGTACTCTTCCTCAACAATGTGCGCCCCAGACGCTTTGCCCTGGCGCTCGCCATTTCCGCCATCAGCAACATGATCGGGTACCTGCTTTGGGTTGGCGTGATTTGGGTCGTCCTGCGCTACGTTTACGATATCAACACCGCTGTTGTGTTGCTGGCCAGCGCGGTCGGTCTGGCTTATGCGCCGCAACTGCTGGGCTTCTTCGAACTGCTTCCCTACTGGGGCAATCCCTTTGGCATTATCCTTTCCCTCTGGACCATGCTCGCCATCACCGTGGCCATCAATGCCACGGCCCCGCTGACGATCTGGCAGGCAGCTCTGGCCAGCGCCATGGGCTGGGCCCTGATCCAGCTGTTTCGACGCACGCTCGGCGTACCCATTTATGCGCTCGGGAACTGGATCCAGCAGCGCGTCGCCGGGTCGCCCATGCAGTTCAACCTGCGCGATATTCCGGATCTGCGTCGCCAGTTCTATCTTACCGAAAACGTCGAAAAGTGGCGCGAAATGCTCTCCAACGCCAAGTGGGAAGAACTGCGTGAGATGGTGCGTACGGAAGGCTTCAACTTTAGCCTGAACCGACGCCCGGGCGGCAGGAAGGCCGAGAAGCCGGCGGAAGACAAAGACGACACGCCGGCGCCGAAACCGGTTCAGACGCCGACGGAGAAGAGTGATCGTGTTTGAATCGCTGATGAGTCAGGCCCTGCTGCTCTTCGGGCTGCTCATGCTGGGTATTTTGATCTGGGCCGCTTTCTCGCCATTTGAAACCTTGGGCTGGTGGGCCGGCTGGTTCGGCGACAAGATCTATCACGATGATCTGCCGTCCGATGGCCTTGTACGCATGATCCGCCCCAAAGCCACCTGCTACATCATCTTCCTATCTGGCATCGGACGCGTCTCGGGTCAGACATTGAGTTACCGCGAGGCGGAATTCCTGCGCCGCCTCTCCATTGCCCTTCCCAACGCCGTGATCATTGACGATATCTTTCCTTACTCAGTCAACAATCTTGCCCTGACCGGCCAGCCCTTCTTCGCCCGCATCTGGCGCTGGGCGTTGCGGCGCAAGCTGGATGGTCCGGCCATGGCCGGCAATATCATCAATATGCGTAACGCGTTTCAGGTCTGGGTGTCGGCGGACAATCGCTATGGCCCCATTTATAATCAGGGCATGGCCCAGGCCATGCTCCACGGCTTGCTGCGCTATGACTACCCGGTCGAAAGCGATATTCCCGTCTTCATCATCGGCTACAGCGCCGGCGGCCAGATGGCCGTAGGCGCCGCCACCTATCTGGATGAATGGATCACCGGGCCGGTCTATGTGCTCTCCCTGGGCGGCGTCTTTGCCAGCGACGTGGGCCTTTTTGCCGCCAAGCACATCTATCATTTCTATGGAACCAAGGATCGGGCATTGGGGGTGGCGATTCTTATTCCCCGCCGCTGGCCGGTCTTTGCGACCTCAGAGTGGAATCGCGCCCGTCGCCAAGGCCGCATTACCGACATTGAGTTGGGCCCCATGGGCCACACCGGCCGGGGAGGCTACCTGGACGCCAACGCAACGCTGGACGATGGCACAACCTACGTCGATAAAGTCGTGAGTGAGATGGCGGCAGTGATCTCCGACCTTACCCGCGATCAGACAACGACGCTGGAAATGTACCAGAACGTCGACCGGATAGAGTGGTTTGGTGAGGCGAACGGCGATGCTTTGGCGCCGGAAGAGCAAGACGCGATCGAGCGCAGCGCGCCCGATGATCACGAGGGCGACTGATTTCAGAGCGATCAAAACGGGATTCGTCTTGTAAGTCCCTGACGGTATCGGCGCTCACTTGACCGCCCGTACCGGGCAAACTATACTGCTTGCATAACCGCATAAATTACCCTTCGGGGCAGGGTGAGGGGCGACCCAATTCCCGACCGGCGGTCATGCGATCGTGCAGCCTATGTCTGCTGTCCGGTCAAACCGATCGAAGTACTCAGTTGTTGTAGGAAGCAGAAAATTCATTTCTGCTGCGCTGATCGGAATGACAAGACAGATTTGCTGCAAAATCGACTAGCCCGCGAGCGCGACTTGTCCGCTGCAATGATGCAGTGACGGAGTCGAGCAGGAGTTCGGTGAGAAACCGACGCCGACGGTACAGTCCGGATGAGAGAAGGGCGAAGAGTTGGTATGCGTCTTAGTATGCCGACCCGTTTGTGATTACCCCGGAGTCTTCATAGCTCCGGGTTTTCTTTTACCAACGGGTCGGACTGGGCCGACGACGTGGTGTGTTGCTGCCATGCCGCGGCTGCCGTAAGACGCTACCTGCAAGCCCTTTACCCGCGCGCCTCGAATTGATCGACGGCGCGCGTTTTTTATGCAAGTAGTGACCAGAAATCCGTTGGAGAATCCGTACTATGTACGAATCCGTCTACGAACCATCGCCAGCCGGCCATGACCTGTCCGAGGAAGCAACGCTCCACTCTGCGGGTGCACAGCGGCGAGGCCGTGCCTGGCTGCTGCGTCATCGCGAACGGCTACTTGTCCCTGTCGTGCTGGCTGCCGGCATCGTGCTGTGGGATCTGCTCGTGCGTTGGCAGCAATACCCGGCCTTCGTGTTGCCCAGCCCGGCCGTGGTAGCGCGCAAGTTTGGCATCGTACTGGCCGACGGCTCGCTCCTGCGTCACACGACGGTGACGCTGACTGAGATCGCCCTGGGGTTGGCCATCGGCTTGAGCGTGGCGTTGGTGCTGGGCTACGTGCTGGGCAAGAACCGCACCGCTGATCGCTTGCTGTCGCCTTACATCGTCGCCAGCCAGAGCGTGCCGATCGTAGCGATCGCGCCATTGCTCGTCATCTGGCTGGGCACCGGACTGGCCAGCAAGGTGCTGGTCTGCGCGCTGATCGCCTTCTTCCCAACCCTGATCAGCACCATTGTGGGCATTCGCAACGTCGATCCCGACCTCTACGATCTCATGCGCAGCCTGCGCGCCTCGCGCTGGCAGGTCTTCCGCATGTTGGAACTTCCCGGCGCCCTGCCCGTCATTTTCGGCGGACTGAAGCTGAGTGTGATCTTGGCCGTGGTCGGTGCGGTCGTGGGCGAGTTTGTCGGTGCGGATCAGGGCCTGGGCTTCTTGATCAACCTGGGGCGCGGCGTCCTGGACACGCCGCTGATGTTTGTCGCCGTCATCACCCTGGTCATCATTGCGCAGCTGCTCTATCTGTCGGTCTCGCTGCTGGAACATGTGGCGCTACGCTGGCAGAAGTGAACCACGTTTAATGAAGAATTGAAAATGGACAATGGAGAATTGTTAATGAAATCCTGCACCCGACCATTAATCATTCTCCATTCCTCAATAATTGTTAACTATTAGAAAGATTTTCGCATGCGTAACAGACTGTCTCTAATCATGATGCTCTTGCTTTCAGCCGTCTTGACTGCCTGCGCGCCCGCCTTGTCGCCCGCAGACCAGAGAAGTGGCGATTCGACGACGACCCCAGAAGAAGCTGTCTTGCGCCCGATTTCCCTGGGCGTCGGCTTTATTCCCAGCGTTCAGTTTGCTCCCTTTTATGTGGGCATTGAGAAGGGCTTCTATGCCGACGAGGGATTGGACGTCAGCCTCGACTACGGACTTGAAAATGACTATCTCAAGCTGGTCGGCACCAACGACAGCCAGTTCATGGTCGGGAGCGGCGATCAGGTCATCCTTGGTCGCGGGCAGGGCCTGCCAGTGCGCTACTTCATGAATTGGTACAGCCAATATCCGGTCGTACTCTTTGCCCAGCCCGAGGCCGGCATCGCCGAGCCGGCCGACCTGGCCGGCAAGACCATCGGCCTTCCCGGTCCCTTTGGCGCTACCTATGTTGCGTTTCGTGGCCTGCTCGAGGCGGCGGGTCTGAGCGAGGCAGACGTCACCCTGGCGAGTATCGGCTTCACCCAGGCCGCGGCCGTCAGTGAGGGGACAGTCGACGGCGCGCTCGATTACGCGGTCAACGGTCCGGTGGTGCTGGCCCTGGCAGGCATCGACACAACGCAGATCGGCCTCGACGGTTACCTGACGATGCCGGCCAATGGCTTGGTCACGAATGAAGTTACCCTGAACGAGGAACCAGAGCTGGTCTCGGCCATGGTCCGGGCCACGCTGCGTGCGATTGAGTACACGCTGGCCAATCCCGACGAGGCCTTTGAGATCGCGCTGCAATTCGTGCCTGAAGCCGGCGGTGAGAACGAGGTCGCCAACCGTGCGGTCTTTGACGCTTCTCTCGCCTTTTGGACGCCTGCAGCCGGCCAGCAGCCAGGCGCCACCGCGCTCGCGGATTGGCAGGCCGCGGCGGAATTCATGCAGCGCATCGGCCTGGTCGACACGCTCGTTCCGGCCGAAGAGTTGTTTACGAACGAGTATTTACCCGAGTAGGCGCGTGTCGTCTACGAGGGGGCGCTGATTGGGCTGGGCTTGTAACCGTTTGGCCTCACCCCGATTTGACGCTTGAGGCGCCAAATCTGCCCCTCTCCACCCGGTGGAGAGGGAAGCTGCGCATCCGTCAAGGATGTGCAGCGGGGTGAGGCTGACTTGATCCGCGCAAGCAGCTAAAGCCAGCGCCCCGCCACTTCATCCGCCAGAAATGTAATCGTCGACCCGCTTGCTTTCGATAAGCTCAACCGGCGCTGACCTATTCTCTAGATCATGACGCTGTTTCTTGGTCGCGATATAGAGCCACGCGAGTTTCATCAGAAGCCGGGGTAATCCGACCGCCTATGCCTTCGACGCTTCGACAGGCTCAGCGCAACGCAGGCTCAGGCGCCGGCTATTTCTCGGTCACCTGCGTAGGCGCCGGCTGAGCCTGTCGAAGCCGTAGCCGGGTCCGGTCCGGCTGTTTGGAAGCTGCGAAGCTCTGCCGATGACAAGTTTTGTCCAGGCAAGCTAACTGAAAGCGTGGGAGTACCATTTATCATGACCCATCCGCCAACCCAACCCCTGCTAACACTCGACCGCGTTACCAAGCGCTTCACCAGCCGCGAGGGGACGCTGTCGGTCCTCGAACCGATCAGCTTCGACGTGATGCCGGGTGAATTTGTCTGTCTCGTGGGGCCCAGCGGCAGCGGCAAGAGCACCCTGCTGCGCATTGCAGGCGGCCTCTTGATGCCGGACAGCGGCGCCGTCACCTTTGCCGGGCGCCCCCTGGACGGGCCACAGGAGGAGATAGGCTTTGTCTTCCAGGGCGGCAACCTCATGCCCTGGCGCACGGCGGAGGAGAACGTCCTGTTGCCGCTGGAGGTGCAGCAGGGCCGGATCGATGACGCGGCTCGGGCAAAGGCCGATCAACTGCTCGATCTGGTTGGGCTGGGCGGCTTTGAACGCAGCTATCCCAAACACCTCTCAGGCGGCATGCAGCAGCGGGTAGTCCTCGCACGTACGCTGATTCAGGAGCCAAGTCTGCTCTTGCTGGACGAGCCCTTTGGCGCGCTGGATGCCCTGACGCGAGAGCGATTGAACCTGGAACTGTTGCGCATTCACGGCCTGCAGCAGACCACGGTCGTCATGGTCACGCACAGCATTGCTGAGGCTGTCTTTCTGGCCGACCGGGTGCTGGCGCTCAGCCCGCGGCCCGGCCGGCTCATCGGCGAGGTGGCGATTGATCTGCCCCGACCGCGTCGTCTCGAGCAGACCGGAACCGAACATTTTGGCCGCCTCACGACCAGGGTGCGCAGCCACATCGGCCAGCTTTCCCATTCAGGTTGAAAGCAACAGTCGCGCCTTTGGCGTTGCTTCCATCCCCTTGTATCGTTGCGAGTGTAGAAATAGAAAAACAAACGGCCGGACTTCTGGGAAAGTCCGGCCGTTTTTCGTTTTGTCGACGTGACGGTCACTGGCTCAAACGATCTTGTTCGGCAAGCTCTCTTGTTGCCAGTGACCATCACCTCGACTGCGTACGATACGCTTACTTCGTGACAATCGGCATGAAGACCCGGGTGTTCATCTCGACCGGCTCGGTGACGATGATCGTCGCCTCCTGGTTGGGATCCTCGGCATTGACGTAGGTGTAGGCGCCTGGCTGGTCAAAGCGCAGGCGGTAGGAGGCGCCCGGCGCCAGCTGACCGCTATCCCACGCGATGCTGGCTGCACCGGCCGCTGCTACGCTCGCGGCGGCCGCCACGCTGCTGCCCGGGAGCAGACCGGTGTTGCTCCATTCCACCGTCGAGCCGGCCGGGATTTGCAGCGCCGGCGGATCGAAGCCGTCGGCCGTCATGCTCACCTGGGCAGCCGGACCCGCAGGGGCGTTCGGCGTCAGGGCGATGGTGCGGCTGGGGAAGGCTCCTTGCAGCGTGAAGGGACCACCCTGGAAGGGCTGGAAGCCGTCAATCTGCGCCGTGAGGCCATAGCCGCCCGGCGGGACGATGAAGCTGAACTCGCCCTGGCTGCTGGTGCTCTGGGGATTGGTCTGACCGTAAGCCTGCGCCTGCCACGGCGCAATCTTAGCGCCCGCGCCGTCCAGATTGCGCTGCCACAACGTTACTTGCGCGCCGCTTAATGGAGCGCCCGTAGCGGCGTTGACCACCTGCGCCGGCTCCACCGCAATCAAGAAGCCGCTGTACGCTGACTCTACACCGTCGCAGGTGACGACGAGTGTAACGTTGGGCTCACCGTCGAAGACAGGCGCTTCGAAGCTTGCCGTGTAGCGACCGTCCCCATCGCCATCGATCAGATCGAGCGTGTTCTCGCCCCACTGGAGCTGGGCGCTGCCTGTGCTGCAGTTGAGATCGATGCCGATCTCATGCGTGGCGCCGCGCCAGACTGGGATGCGCCAGTTGTTGGGATCGGTGCGCCCGTTGACATCCTGGAAGCCCCAGGGCCCGCAGGAGTCGTCGTTCTCGCTGATGCGTAAGAGATCGCCGCCCGGTGATTCGATCTTGGTGAAGCCGAAGGTCGCCGGATTCCAGGGCAATTGGGCAACGATTTCCACCAGCTTCGGCGTCGAGGCGTCGACCTCCTTGACTGATTCACCATCGATGTCGGGAATCTTCAGATATTCGGCCACAAGCTGATGCGAGCCGTCGGGCAGCGCCAGCAGACCTTGCCAGAAGCCGTCTGCGTCGGCCGTAACTTCGGTCTCGCCGTTCTGGCTGAAGATGCGCAGCGTACTCCCCGGCTCCCCGAAGCCCGCGACCTCGACCTCCAGCAGTTCGCCGCCGCCGGCCGCCACCGTGCAGGTCAGGCAGCCGGTCCAGCCCACTGTTACGTCGCCCGGCCGCGTGATGGTGGGGGTGCGGATGGGCAGACGGGCCAGAAGATTCTGCAGATTATTGCTGGGATTCACGTCGCCCTCGGTAATGATGCGGGCTTCTACCTGCACATCTTCGGCGACATCATCGGGCAGGGCAAAGCGGGCGAAGATGCGTCCGCTGCCGCCCGGCTCCATGTAGCCCAGATCGGCCTCCAGGCGGCATTTGCCCCCTTCGCAGATCTCTTCGAAGGGCACGCGGGCATCTGTGGCCGCGGCCGCAGCCGTGCGCTGGAGATCTTCCACCGTCAGCGGGACGGTGAGCGCGCTGGCGACCGTGCAGGTGAGACATTGGCAGCATTTGGCGTCACTCGTCGTGGGCTGGCCCAGGTAGGGCGTCGTCTCCACCACCAGGCGCACGTTGCCGGTTGGGAAGTTGCCGCTGTTGCGCAGCTTCATCACCGAGTTGAGATAGCGCCCGTTGCCTGCCGTGGCGGAGGCGGCCGCGACTGCACCGCTCGGCGCAAGTGCTTCCACCTCGATGAAGTTTTCAAGATCGAGCCAGGCGTCGGGGCCCTGGCCAGGCGGCGGCGGGCTGGCCTGATTGCGCTTGTAGAGATAGTCCTCGGTCTCGCCCAGGCGGAAGCCGCCGGCCGGTCCGCGGCCATCACCCACGGCGCCGCCTGCCGGTACCTTGACCGAGGGCTCGTCGCTGATGGTCAGGCGCAGCCACATGGCCCGATCTTGCCCATTCTGGGGAATCGGAATGTTGCCCGTTGTCAAGACCAGGTTGAGAGTGCCCGGAGCGGTGATGAAGACCTGCTGATCGACCACGATGTGCTCGTAGGCGGTAATGCCGTCACAGTTGAGCGTATCCTTCCAGTCGCCGTCATGGTTGCCGTCCAGCCACATGTTGACATAAGCAACTCCACCCTGAGACGCCAGCAGGTTGACCGCCGTCTGATTGGCCGTGATTTCATAGTCGATCAGTTGGGGCGGCATGCAGTGGGTGAAGTTGAGCGATGCCACGTCCAGGCCGTCGTCCAGAGCGTCGAGATTGTTTGTGTTGGCGGTGGGAATGAGGTTGCGGCCGGCAAAGCGATCCGCTTCCAGCTCCCAGTCTACGCCCGGCCCCAGATGGAGCGGATTCGGGTTGCGGTGAATCGGACCCTGTTCCGCGCCTGTGGCCGGATCAAAGACCGTGGGGAAGTTGGCGTTGGGCACGCCGGCATAGGCATCCATGGGGACGCCATCGTGATTTGTGGAGTCGGGCGCGTCGCCCAGGTCGTTGCTGACAATGATCAAAAAGAGAATGAAAGCGCCCAGCTTGGGGAAACCCTTAAACTGGGGCAGGAGCGCCAGGGCCGTCTCGGCGTTGAACTCGCCATTCTCAGCGGGTGGCAGGTTGGTCACATACGCGGCGGCCTCGTTCTCGAACTGGCAGCCGACCTGGCCCGCGGTTTGGGCGCGGACGCGTACGGTCGTCGTGCCGTCGGGCGGCGTGGCGACCAGGAAACCGTAGGAGAACGTGTCCGAGCCGCCAAAGCCGGCCTTGGCCAGCGCTTCGGGCGCCACCGGCATGCCGCGGCCTTCGACCACGCGCGGGCTCTGGAAACGCACCTGACAGCTCTCAACGCCCATCTCCGCGCCGGCCGCGGCCAGTTCGCCGTGGGAGGGCTTGAATTCGTCGACCAGGAGACTATAGACCGTCTGATCGCTGTTATTCTTCAGCTGCAGCTCAATGCCCATCTGGTTACGCGGGCCGATCTCGAGGGTAGTGTTTTCGGTCACGTCGGTCTGCCCGGTGGGGGTGATGACGGACTTGGTTAGTGACAATTGGCCGAGGTTGACTTCGCCCAATGGATTGACCGTGACACTGGCCGACTCCGTGACGTCGGCCGCGCCGTTGCGCGGGCCGGCCTCGCCGTCGATGGCAATCTGGCCACCGTTCGTGAGGGCATCGCTCTTGACGGCGATCAGGATTGCAATGATGCCGTCGGCCTGGAGGCCGCCACGCCAGACCACGCCGGCGTTCCGTACGACCAGGTTGCTTTGGGGCGCGCCGGTCTCTGTTTCAATGCGGGCCCGAACGCCGTCGACGGGTCCGGAAATGGGCAGGCGCATCTCCAGGTTGGGCAGGGGCGCGCCGCTGACATTCTTGAGCTCCACCCGGAACGTGGCCGTTTGACCGGCCAGGATCGGGCTGGCCGCCGGCGTGATTTCGAGACTTAGATTGGCGCCCGTGGCTGTATCAACAGCCGCAAAGACGTACGTAGGCGCGGCGGGCAGCGCCGCGACCATTGCGATGGCCAGCGCCAGCGCAATGCGTAGGGCTGGTTGAACCCTTTTCAAGAATTGTAGCTGCATAAGTTGCCTCCTTGTGACAGGTATGACGAAAACGAATCATTTTGGCGCTGAGAGCTTTGAAAAACCCTACTGAGTGTGCCGGAATCAGTGTAACCGGTCAAGTGGCGGAAAAATGGCTTGGGGTGGGAGAGAATCGGCTCATTGCGGATCTGGGGAGATGGGCCCCGGGTGGGCCGTCGATGGGCCGCAGATTTGCGCGGATGGGGCGGATATGGGCGGATCCTCTCCAGTCAAGCAGGGCAGATTTGCCGCATTCTTCTGACAAGGTTGGGGTAAGTTTGTCCCACTTCATGATTGATTTTGGCCTTTAGCGCTTGACGCAGGCGGATCGTGTGGAGATTTTTGCTTCTCTCTGTTCTGTTTTATCCTTCAGGTTCTGGATTTCGAAAGAAATTGCATGGCGTGACACAGTGGCTCCCAGAGATCCTTGGGGTTTTGGTGATAAGACTGCCTCACCCTGCTTCGCCTCCTACCGGAGGCTTCGCGTCCCTCTCCACCCGTGGAGAGGGACTGCCGTGGCGCTTTCGGCGCCATGGCAGGGTGAGGCAAAGCGGGCAGAATTCTCGCCGGCTACTCTACGCCGCGCGAGGTATTTTCCGTGAACCCCTGTGTCACGCCTTAAACAAGGCCCACCCTTGGAAGGAATAATGATGAGCGACAACCTGTCTCCTGCACGCACCCGCTTTGCGCCGAGTCCGACCGGATATTTGCATCTGGGCGGCTTGCGCACGGCGCTCTATGCCTGGCTTTGGGCCCGACACACCGGCGGCCAATTCTTGCTACGCATCGAGGACACGGATCAGAAGCGCTATCAGGAAGACAGCCTGGACGATCTGATGACCAACCTGCGCTGGCTGGGGCTGGAGTGGGACGAGGGGCCGGACGTGGGCGGCCCGGTGGGGCCCTATGTGCAGAGCGAGCGCAAGGCGTTCTATCAGGAATATGCCGATCAGCTCATCGCCGGCGGCCACGCCTATCGCTGCTATACCACATCCGAGGAGCTGGACCAACTGCGTGACGAACAGCGGGCTCGTGGCGAAGCCCCCGGCTACGACCGGCGCGACCGCTGGCTGAGCGACGAGGAGCGGGCCGCGTACGAGGCCGCGGGCACGCCCTACACCATTCGCTTTGCCGCACCCCTGGAGGGCACGACGACCATCCATGACCTCATTCGCGGCGACATCACCGTAGAGAGTGAGAGCGTGCGCGACCCCGTCATCGTCAAGAGTGACGGCATGCCCACCTATCATCTGGCCGTTGTGGTCGACGATCACCTCATGGGCATCACCCACGTGCTGCGCGGCGAGGAGTGGATCTCGTCGGCGCCGCTGCACGTCATGCTCTACGATGCCTTCGGCTGGGAGGCTCCGGTTTTTGTCCATTTGCCCGTGATTCTGGATCCGGGCGGCAAGGGCAAGATGAGCAAGCGCAAGAGCGTGGTGGAGGGCAAGGAGGTGCCGGCCTTGGTCAAGGAGTATGTGGAGGCCGGCTATCTGCCCGAGGCGCTCTTTAACTTTCTCACCAATGTGGGGTGGAACTTCGACGCCGAGCGCGAGGTCTTTACCCAGGATGAAGCCATCGCGCGCTTTGACCTCAGCGAGATCAACCCCTCGCCGGCGGCGCTGCCCTTTGCCAAGCTGGAATGGATCAACGGCGTCTATATCCGCGACATGGATCCGGCCAAGCTGCAGGCGCGGCTGCTGCCTTTTCTTAGCCGCGGCCTGGACATTCCCGAAGAGGAGCTGGCCGACGACCCGCGCTTGCCGCTGCTTGTGCCGCTGATACAGGAGCGGCTCAAGGTGCTCACCGAGGCGGCGGAGAAGGTCGACTGGGCCTTCCAGAGCGCCGATGAGATCGACTATTCCAATACCAAAGCGCTGTTGGGCAAGAAGCTGGACGAGGCGCAGAGTGCGGAGATGCTGACGATCGGCGAGGAAATCATCGCCACCGTCGAGCCCTTTAGCGCCGAGGGGCTAGAAGCTGCCTTTCGCGCCAAAGCGGCCGAGCTGGAACTCAAGCCCGGCGCCTTTTTCTCGCCCTTCCGCGGCGCACTGACCGGCAAGATGGTCGCGCCGCCGTTGTTCGAGAGCATGGTTGTCCTGGGGCGGGACGAAACCTTGAGGCGCGTGCAAAATGGGCGCAAGGCTCTGTTGACTGCGGCGGAGCAAGCGGCGGGATAGACGCACGTGCGCAGCGTCACTGCAGGCGGATACGATCTGGTCACTCAGCTGCGTCGCTGTTGCTGGCACCGCTGTTGCGTAACGACTACTGGGGTAAATTTAGGTCGTAGGGCTCAATCAGCGCCTCCCCGACGTAGTAGCCCGCAGGGGCAAGCTCAGTTTGGCTCTCCTCTACACTGAGCCTGCCCATCACCCAGATCGGATCGAAGGATTCCTCGATCTTGATGCCTTGGCCCTCGGCCGTTTGCACCAACACGGTCTGATTGATCGGCGGGGGCGGCACGTGGATGCACGCGCCAAAGTAGGGCACAAGCAGGAATTCCGTGATGACATCATCTTGATAGTTGAGCGGGGCAATAAACCCTGGCAGTCTGATCATCGTCCCATCCAGCGCCTGGTTGACCGGAGCGTTGTTCAATTCTTCCTGCATCTCCGTATAGATCAGTTGTGCTTCGGGTGAACCGTCCTGCAGGTCGGCCAGCTGATCGCTGAACCTGGCCATCAGTGCATCGGGCGAATATTCGGGCGGCAGCAGCCCATCCCACAAAATCTCATCATAGACCACATCGCCAAAGGTTACGGGCACGCCGAAGGCTGCCGTGTCAGGCGCGTCGCCCGTGCTTGCTGCTGGGGCCTCGGCAGCGACAGCAGCCGCGGCCGGCTCTTCGGCGCTGCCTTGGGTCGCCTCTTCCCATTCAGCCAGGGACGCGCCATATTCGACCGGCGCCTGTTCCGGAAGCAGCGAGGCGACATTCCCCGTTCGCGGCTCGTCGCGGCCCGCGCCGCTGTCAAAGGCCGCAAGGCCAAAACCAACCAGACCCGCCAGCGCCAGCAGACTTATGAGTTGAAGCAGTTGCCATCGTCTTCCACGTTGCATGGGCTCTCCTTTCGCTTTCGAGTAAGGGCCACTAGACCCTGATTGCCAGTCCATCTTGCAGTGAGCGCCGGTAAGCGATCCAGCCTGGGATCAAGCTTACCAGAATGCCAAGAAGCAATACGATTCCCAACATGCTCCATTGCTGCATGTCCAACGCGGTAAGCGAAATGTTGATGCCGTAGGCCTCTGCAAGAAGGGGCCTGGCTACAACCAAGAGCGCCTGCAGAAGCGCAACGCCTACCAGCGCGCCTAGTAATACAACAATAGACGTCTCCAGCACAAATAGGAGCACGATGTGATAAGGGTGAGCGCCGACGGCGCGCAGTACGGCCATCTCGCGTCGTCGCTCGTTGAGGGTTGACAGGAGTGTCGTGAGCATGCCCAGGAGGCCGGCGATCAGTACGAAGCCGGCGATGATCAAGAGAACCTGTTCGAAGATGGAAATTGTCTGCCAGAGTTCGGCCAGCGCCGCCCCGGGCAGAATCGCCAAGAGCGGTTCCTGCGCATAATCGTTGATGGTGCGCTGCACGCGGAAGGTGTCAATGCGATTCTCAAGACCGACCAAAAAAGCCGTGATGGCCTGTGGCTGTAGATCCATGAGCCGCGCCTGCTCGGCAGTCAGCTGTAGCGGCGAACGGGCGCCTCCCTGCCAGTCAGCGTGAATGGCCTCAATTCCTTCGAGCGATACGTGTACCGTGCGATCGACGGGCGTAGCGGTTCGCGCCAGGATGCCGGTGATGACAAAGGGCTTGTCAGCGTGCTGGGCAAACTCGGCCGCGACGAGCCCATGCGCAATCACAATCTCATCGCCCAATTCGTAGCCGAGCGCGCGGGCCACGTCGGCGCCAAGCACCGCATCGTAAACGTCTGCGAAGGCGCGCCCTTCGGCAAACGTTAGGGGACGGTCTTGCCCATATCGATAGAAATCGAAGTAGTCTGCGCTCGTACCCATGACGCGAAAGCCCCGATGGGAATCGCCCAGCGAGATCGGAATGGCCCAGGCGACTTCGTCCAGCGCGCGAATCTCCTCGTACGACTCCCAGGAGATGTTATTCGTGGCATTGCCGATGCGGAAGACGCTGTAGAGCAGCAGATTGATCGGGCCGCTGCGTGCGCCGACGATCAGATCTGTCTGGGAAATGGTGTTGATGAAGCTGTTCTTGGCTTCTTTTCGGATCTTGTCGACCCCAAGAAGCAGGGAGACGCTGATGGCGATCGACAGGACGGTAAGCAACAGGCTGACGCGCCGGTGCCATGCACTCTTGAGCACGATGCGGAGAATGATCATGATGCAGCGTCTCCCGCACGATTGAGCTTGGTCAGATCAACCACCCGCGGGAAGTGTGCGGCAATCTGCTCGTCATGACTGACGAAGATCAGTGTGCTGCCCTGTTCCTCTGTCTCGCGGAAGAGCAGTTCTAAAAAGCGCCGGCGATTGTTGCTGTCGAGGGCCGATGTGGGTTCATCGGCAATGATGAGTTCGGGGCCGCCGATCAACGCCCGCGCTACCGCTGTGCGCTGCTGCTGGCCGACGCTCAACTTCGCGACCGGCTGTCCAAGCAGCGTCGCGGGAATGTTGAGGTGCTCGAGCAGACGCAGCGCCGCAGCTTCCGTATCGCCGGCGTTCTGCCGCCTGCGCTGTGAAAAGCCACATGGCAGCTGCACATTCTCCACCAGCGAAAGATAGGGCAGCAAATTGAACTGTTGGAAGATAACGCCAAGATGATCCGCGCGAAACTGATCACGTTGGATCGAACTCAAGGAAGTTGTCGGCGTACCCAACACCGAGACCGTGCCCGAACTGGGCAGCATGATGCCGGTCATCAGGTTGAGCAAGGTCGTCTTGCCGCTTCCGCTTGGCCCCTGGATGAAGAGATGCTCGCCCGGTTTGACGATCAGCTCGGCGATGTCAAGCAGATCCTGATCCTGTTGGGGCCAGCGAAAGCGGACCTGATCGAGTTGAACAATTGGCTTGCACATTGCTTGCGCGATCATTCGATGAGCGTTTGCTCAAACAGCACACAGGTGTGGGGCCTTCTATTCGGCGCGCACCGGACGCCATTCTACCCCACTCGCCTACTCAAAAGAAAGCACTGGCTCCTCTGGACTCAGGGTGGCTGCAGACTGCTGCGTCTCCGACAGCCACTGCACCCGGATGGCTTCGAAGTTGGGGAACCGGGCAAAGAGCGGACTTGCATCCAGCGAGCGAACTTCCTCTCCCTGCTCACAGATAAAGAGATATGCCGCAGTCATATCGTTGTGCACTTCGTCGGCATGGTCTTCGTCGCCGTGCTCTTCGTCGCCGTGGTCATCCCCCAGCAGTTCAGAATCGACGTCAGCCTCAACGAGGGTGCATCCTGCGCTTGGGTCAAGCTGTAGCAGGTTGCCGGCCGCGAGCGCCGCAACGCTCTCGGTCAGCAGCGTCTTCTCTTCTTCGGAGACAGGCGCATATTCAAAACCGAGCACGTTGAAGGCTGGGGTTTGCAGATCGATCGCGATCTCGCCACCCACAATTGCGATGGTCAACTCGGCGGCGCCATGCTCGTGCGCGCCCAATTCCCGACGCTCATGCTCCTCGTCGTGATCCTCATCGCGGTGATCCTCATCGTCGTGATCCCCATCGTCGTGATCCCCATCATCGTGATCCCCATCATCGTGATCCCCATCGCCGTGATCCTCATCGCCGTGATCCTCGTCCGTCGGTTCCGCAGTGGGCGTTTCAACCGAGTCCGAATTCAGGTCGGCGTTCATCTCGGCCGGCGCAGGCGTGCAGGCGGCAACCAATAGGACAAAACATCCGATGGCCAATAGTCGCATGATCAACATATCTCTCCTAGTCTACCTCATACCGAAGATGTGAAGGACACGCTTCTGACAACTCGCCGTGCGTGACGCAGCGCGTACGCGCGTGCAAATGGGATTGTGTCTCAATTGCGCCTTTTTCGCAAGCCTAATTGAAACAGATTCTCATTAACTGCGCGTTAAATCGTTGGCGGAGCCTGGTGGCTTCAGCCCCAGGTGGTCGCTGCCGAACGCGAAGTGATAGGTAGCCAGATCAACCATAACTTTGGCCCAGCATGCCGCCAACCACAGTGCTGGTCATGCGGACCTCGCCCATTCCGGGATTCCGATCTTGCAGCCAGACGCCGGCGCGAAAACCGATCTCAGCAGCAGTTACGGCCGCGATTACCAATCCCACATAGGCAGCCCAAAGCGGGAAGTTGTCCAGTATGGCCATTTTGTCTCACCTTTCTTCATTGCTGATCGAACAAGATGATCGGCCCGGCCGGCAAAGGTCGCCTGCCAGCGTATGGCCTGGAAGATCCATCAGAAGGCGCCAAAGATGCGGGGCCCCAGCGGCACAAGTGAAAGAAATGCACAGCACATAATCGGTTCTCGTTGGAATAGGACGCGGTTGGACAGGATGCCTTGTTTGATTTCGTACACCGTTTTGATTTCGTACACCGTGTCCAAGATGATAATGTTGGCTGGCTCTGACCAGGAAAGCGCAGCCAGACTCAGGGCTTAGGCAAGTGGCAAGATTCACTAGCAACGGCAAAGCAGAAGCACAGCTGTGGGTCAATTGGGGAACGCGGTTGGGTCCAAGACTTGGGCTTCCTGTTCTACGGTGTCGACGAAGAGGGCGAGCCAGGTGAAGGCCACGGCCGCACCGTAGAGCGTGATGCCCGCGGTGTTGAAATAGCCGATTAACACGAAGATCACGCCGATGAAGAGCGTTGCGCCCAGAAAGTAGGACGTCGTGTAGATCTCATTGGAAAAGCCTGGAATCAGCCAGCGCAGAGTGAACGCCATGACGATCACAATGACGCCCATCAGCGGGGCAGCGGTATTGTGGATCGTGTCGAAGAGGGGGTGGACGCCATTCTCAAAGACACCGACGAGCCCGATGGTGATGCCAAGCGCAATCAGCCCCCGATTGACCCATTTGGCCTTTTCGGGCGTCGTCAAACCGTGCTGCACAAGAATGTCTAAGTCACTGCGAAAATAGGGTAGCCAGACCAAGATCATCATCCCGGCAAAGACCAGGGTCGTATTGAATACCCAGCTGGTGAAGGTGCCGTGCGTGCCCACTGAACTGAATGATACCGTCCACCAGAGCGGATCGTCGGCGTTGCTGACCGCCAAATAGACACCGGACGCAACGACGACGATTGCCAGCTGCAGCAGGTTGCCGGTGCTGATCTGCATGGTCTGCGTCACCAACCAGTATGTGAGCGCAGCGCTCACCAATCCCGCAGCGAAGGCCGCCTGGAAACGATCGAGCGCCAGACCGGGAAAGGCCGGTTCGGCCAGCTGTAAGAGGACGACGCCCAGAATGCCGATCAGCACCGTGTAGGCGATCGAGACGAAGAGCACCGGTATTTTCCACCCACGCTGACGGGAAGCGTCCACGCGCGCATTCCAAGCACCAATCCCCAAGACAAATGTGACCCAAGTGACGATGAAGGCAATCGGCACCATGAGATAGAGGGAGAGCAGACCGAAAGAACGGTTGTCGGCCAGCATGGGAATCGGATTGCGATCGAGGTTGAGGAGCAGCACGGCGAGTGCAAGACCGATGCCGACAATCCACGAACAGCGCAGCGCAATGCGGCCAGCGTATTGGCCAAGCGATTCGTGGTCAGCCGTCGGAATTGCTTCCCGTGGGGCAGTGACGTCTGCCTCAGACAATTGTTGGGTCATCGTGTTTGTTTCCTCACTGTTGCTTCAGGAGCGCGTCACGGCGCCCGCCCAAGGGCATGCGCTGCACGTGGGTCGTGTGAAGCGCCACAAGATCAGCAAAAATGATCCGTGGCGCAATTGTGAAGAGCAGTGATGTGATCTACCCCTTAGGGCTGGCCATAGATGTCCTCCGGACCGCCGGCCGGCCAGACCATGACCAGCTGTCGGCCCTCTTCTTCCAGCCGATAGTCCTGCACAGCCGCCATCATGTTGAGCATGTCCTGAGAGCGAGATTCAGGGCTGCATTCGGCCAGCGTCACCGGACCGGGCTGCAGGCGGATGGCGCCCGCCCCATCGGCCACGTAGGTGCCGCGGCCCTGATTGCAGTCGGCCTGAAATTGATAGCTGCCGTCCGCATTGAAGGTGAGCAGATAGCTGCCCGGATTGCCAATCTGCGCTTCCTGCCCGCTGGATGGATTGACGCGTCGTTCCCACTGCCACGTCTTGTGCAGCGCCGGGACATTGGCGTCAGTCGGCTGATTGGACGGCATGCCTGCTATTGTCGACGTCGGCGTGACCGCAGGCTCGATGGGGCTCACGCAGGCGCTGCACAGAAGTGCAAAGATCACGAGCAACAGTTGCTTCGTCATGTCGTACCTCTCGTTCGCTCGGGCCGGCGCTACTGCTTCACCAGCCGCACATGGGCCATGTGACCCGGATCAATCGTGTGGCTGTGAACATCCGGCTCCAGGTCAACTGGAGCCGGATGTTCTTGCCGTTAAACGCATTGCCGCAGGCCGAATATCAGTCGATGAACTCGATGTCGGTCTCGCCTGGCTTGTGCCGGGCCTGCGTGAGGCGGATCGTGACCTTGCCGAGTTGGCCGGTGAAGGGGAACGGACTGCCTTCGTAAGCCGGGTCGACCTGGGTACCGGTGTCGCAACCGATGTCAAACGTCTCTGCGAGGGAGTAGGTGCTAATGTGCATCGCCGGCATGTCGACCTCGTCGACCTTGTCGCCGTTGACGTAGAGCTCACCGGTACCGGCGTACTCGCCGGTCTTGATGAAGTTAAACTTGAGCTCGGTCGGTCCGGTCGGCAGCGGAGGTGACGTGAGCTTGTAGTGGACGCCGTCGAGGTAGTTGTAGTCGAACATCAACCGGCCATTCATCAGATACATCGAGTAGCCGCCGGTCATGCCGCCACAAGCGACGATCACCCCTTCCTCTCCTCCCTTGAGGTCAACCGTGGTTACGATTTCATGGGAGCGATTCTTGACCGGGGCCGACGCTTTCTCGGCGATGCGTATGGCGCCCGGCGCATAGTAGACGAACTCGGTCCGGTCGCCGAACAGCCGGTCTTGTTGCGCGCCGATGCGGGTGACCATGTCGTCGTACAGCGGGTAGACGTTGTACTTCCAGGCCTCCTCGTCAAACATTTCGACAAGCTCGGCAAGCTTCTCGGGGTGCTCGGCGGCGATGTCGGTGCTCTCGGAGAAGTCCTCATCGACGTGGTACAGCTCCCACTTATCTTCGTCGAAGGGTAGCATCTTGTTGAGGTGCCACGGCATGCGATTGGCGTGCAGCGTCACGGCCTTCCAGCCCTTGGACCAGATCGCGCGGTTGCCGAACATCTCGTAGTACTGGCGCTCCTTGACGGTCGGGGCGTCGGCGTCGTTGAAGGCGTAGAGGAACGATGTGCCGTCGAGCGGCTTCTGCTCGATACCGTGGAAGACCTCGGGCCACTCGACGTGGGCGGCTTCGAGGATGGTCGGGACGATATCGGAAACGTGGGCGTACTGGGTGCGGATCTCGCCGCGGGCCTCGATGCCGTCGGGCCAGTGCACAACGAGCGCATCGTGCTGTCCGCCGCGATGCTCACTCTGCTTGAAGTAGCGGAATGGGGTGTTGCCCGCCATGGCCCATCCGACGTGGTAGTGCGGATAGGTGTCGGTCTCGCCCCACCTGTCGAGGTGACGCATGCTTGCCTCGAAGGGTGTTTGGAGTCCGCTCAGCACGTAGGTCTCGTTGAACGTCCCATCGAGTCCACCCTCGCCGCTGGCGCCGTTGTCGGAGGTGACGAAGATCAGCGTGTTGTCGAGCTCGCCAACCCGTTCCAGGCAGGCGACCACGCGCCCGATCTGATGGTCGACATGCTCGAGCTGAGCCGCAAACACCTCCATCTGCCGGGCATAGAGCCGTTGGTGCTCCTCGTCGAGCGAGTCCCAGGCCGGGATCTCGGGGATGCGTTCCGTGAGTTTGGTCTTCTCGGGTACGATCCCCAGCCGCTTCTGGTTGGCGAGGATCTGCTCGCGGGCGACGTCCCAGCCCATGTCGAACTTGCCCCGATAGCGGTCAATGAAGTCGGGCGGGGCGTGGTGTGGGCTGTGCATCGAGCCCGAGGCCCACAACATCAAAAATGGGTCGTCGGGTTTCAGCGATTTGTGGCCAGTGATCCACTCAATGGCGCGGTCGGCCAGGTCCTGGTCGAGGTGGTCCGAGATGCGGTGCGGCTCGGGGTGGTGGTCGTTCCACATGACCGGCACGAATTGGTGCACGTCAGCCGCCATGAAGCAGCAGGCGTGGTGGAAGCCCTCACCACTCGGCCAGCGGTCGAACGGCCCGACTTGGGAGACCTCGTAGAGCGGGGTGTGGTCGTACTTGCCGAGCGCGTAGTTGACGTAGCCTGCCTCACCGAGGTAGTTGGCGACCGTCTTGCAGGAGGGCGGGACCATCGCATTGTAGCCGGGGAATCCCATTGCGGTCAGCGAGTGGCTGCCGAGGCCAATCGTGTGCGGGTTGCGACCAGTCATCAGCGAGCCGCGCGTCGGCGAACAGAGTGCCATCGTGTGGAAATCGTTGAAGCGCAACCCGTTTTCGGCGAGACGATCGATGTTCGGCGTGTTGATCAGCCCGCCAAACTGCCGACTGAACTGCCCGAACCCGACGTCGTCGAGCAGGAAGATGATCACGTTGGGCGCATCGGGATGGGGGCGGACGGGCTCGGGCCGCCACTCCTCAGACTCCTCGTAGCTGCGGCCAATCTTGCCGCCAAATTCTTCGGTTGTTGTCATTTTAAACTGAGTTTCAGCAGAAACCGGTAGAAATCCCCGTGTGAAAACTTCCGGTTCCTGTTGAACATGGGTTTAGTTGACTCCTTTTTGTGTGGAGGATACGGTGCCATCACCGCAACGACCATCTAGCCGATTTTTTCAAAGTCGCCTGGCCGCCAGCTCTGATCAAAAAATGGTTCGGTCGGGCTGTAGAGCCGCAACAGGGTGAACCAGCCCCTGCCGGGCACGGTTCGCAGCCAGTTTGATTGCGGCGCACCGGCCGGCAGTTCGGGCCCAAAGTAAAGGTCTACAGAGCCGTCGTCGTTGGTTTGCAGGTCGTCCAGCGACCCAATGGACGGGAACGGCTGGCCGTTGTCCAAGCCAGAGGCGTTGGCAGCGTCGTAGAGCGTGACCGACCAGAAGTTGGCTGCGGGCACGTTGGCTGGAAGTCGCAGGCGATAGGCTTGGCCGCCCGACAGGTAGTCGCCGTCGGCGTCGCGGTAGGCAAAGGGATACTTTGATCCCTTGCCAACTATGTTCATAACCATGGCGGCGCTAGTAGAGTAGCCAATGATAAACATCCCCATCCGGGCGTCGACGTTGAGGAATGTGTCCTCCTTGTACTCCACGTCAAATACATTGAGCACATTGTGCCACTGCCGGTCCTGGTAGTATAAGGTTCCGGGCAGGTGGTCGCCGAAACGGAGAGACTTGGCCATTTTGATGCCCACTTCGGCCCCGGCGCTGAGGATTTCACGCATCCGTTCATCCGGGGCAAAGGGTTTGTCTTTGACAATACCCAGTGAGGCCATCATCCCGCGCATGGCCCAATCTTCCGGACCCACATATTCGTGCGCTACAAATTCGGCCAGCATTTCAAAGTAGCGGTAATCCTGAGGGAAGAGCATATCGGCCGCCACGCCCGACCCGTTGGGGAAGACCATCTCTGGGGGATTCTCCTTTTGAGCCAGCGGATAGATGCGGGTCTGCTCCATGAGCGCCACCGGTTCTGCCGTATTGCCGTCCGGGATAAAGGCGCGCCAGAAGACGAAGACATTGTAGGTGGGCGAGGTGAAGGTGTGGTAGCCGTCTGGGGTTTCGCCGGCATAGTCCGGCGGCAGCAGCAAGTAGTTGCCGCCTTCACCTTGATCCGGCCCCACGTAGCCCACATCGGTGATGGGCCGCTGCCAGAAATCATCCAGGATGCCCTGCTGCTTGGGCGGCACCTCGATCACGGTTGGGCCGTCTTGCTTCAGGTCGATATAGCCCATGGCGTAAATTACGTCGCTGTTGGGCGTGCTGACCAATGTCTTGGGATTCAGGCGGTCTTTCCAGACCACCAGCACGTTGCTGCCGGCGCCAAAAGTGGCCTCTGACCCCTTTTTCATGGCGTATACGCTCATGGCGGGCATGGCCCAGAGTACAACCTGACAGGCGCGCTGGAAGAGCATTTCATCGTGAAGCCGCTGGGAGGCGTCTGCGGTTGGATAGTTTTCCGGGAAGTGCAAGGCGCGAAGCTCATCCCAGTGGTTTGTCTGGTTCTGTGGCACGTGGCAATCCTTTCTGTCTTACGTTCGACCTGGTTACTTTGCTCTCCCAATAATTGGTAGCACCCAAGATTTGCCAAAGAATTCCTGGTCCACAGGCGCATTCGGTCCAAAGGAGAGGTCAATGGCGCCGTCCGCATTTTCCAGCAACTTCGCGCGCGAGGAACAATCGGCAATCTGCTGCTCGTTCGTGATGATGCAGCGGGGGGCCACATCGTACAGGCTCCTCGACGCAGCTATCCAGGACGTCGTAATGCTCCCAGTGCTGCGGTTGTCATTGTCAAGAAGAGGATTGCGCTGAGGGCAATCACTGTCATTCGCTTCATTCGTTTTCCGACTCCTTTAAGTCTGAGTGTTGCAGGACGGTCAATGGCCGCCGCTCATGGTAATGATGCCCAACTCCGACAGGCCATTGAGCATCAGCTGCACCGCTAGCGCGCCCAGCAGAATACCGAGGATTACTTCGAACAACTGCACAATCGCCGTGGAAAGGTAGGGCGATACTCGATCGGACAGCAGCAGCACGCCGTAGTCGATGAGCGCGATGACGCCGATCATGACCACGACCGCGATCGAACTGGGGATGTCGCGTACTTGCGACGAGGCCACCACCAGCGTCACGATACCGACCGGATTGAGCGTTAACGGAATGGCCAGCGGCGAAATGGCCATGCTCATGGGATCGGCGCCGGTCTCGCCGCCATGTCCGCCGCCGCCGCCCATGACCATCTTGAGGGCCAGCAGCAGTAGGATCAAGCCGCCGATAATGTTGAGCGCGCCGATGGAGAAGTGCAGGATGGACTGCAGCGCAGCGCCCAGAACAAAGAGCCCTACGCCCACGCTGCCGGCGACGATCGCAATGCGGCGCGCCATCCGCCGGCGCACGGCTGCATCCAAATCGACGGTGGCGGCGATGTAGGCCAGCAGTACCTTCACCGGGCCCATGCCGATGAAGAGCGCAAGGAATGCTTCGAGCAGGCTAAATGACATGGGCTACTGCTCCTTGCGCAAGCGACGGTCTGCCGGGATCAGCGCAATCACGGTCAGCGCCACGGCCACGCCGGCCGCCAGCGCCGCCATCCAGTTGATGGCGTTGAAGCCCACGGCGTCGGCCAGCCAGCCGCCCAGTACGCTGCCCACAAACGATCCCACGGCCGATGCGCCGATGACCCAGCCGCTGGCCTGACCGGCCGAGATTGTCGAGAAGCGAATCGCCCCTACCGGCTGGCTCAGCCGCACAAAGGGTAGGCCCTGGTAGAGCAGCTGCATGGAGACGGCCACGAAGATCAGGGGCGCGTTCTGCGTCGCGAGGCCGAGCACGGCCAGACCCAGCGAACCGGCCAAACGTGCGACCTGGCCCGCTGTGAAGGGGCCGATCATGCCGCCCCGGCCCATCCACCAGCCGGCCAGGAAGAAGACGCCGATGTTGAGCAAGCCGGCCAGCGAGATCAGCGCCGAGGTGGTTGCCTCATCAACGCCGTAGACGTTGGGCAGAATGTTGGCGATCTGGTTGTTGATGCCGTTGCTGGCGACGGAACTCATGACCAGGACGAGCAGGTAGACGCCGAAGGTCGAGAAAAGGACCGCCCGCAAACCGGCCGACTTGGCCTTGGCCGCGTTGTCGCTCGCGATCGAACCATCCTTTGTATAGAGATTGGCATGCAGGCGTTGGGTCGCTTTGCCGCTGCTCAACCAGGTGACGATCGCGGCCAGCAGCATGACGCTGGCGGCAATCCAGAAGCGACCGCTGTAGGGAACGCCCGCTGTGGCCGCAGCGCCCAGCAGCATGCCGCCCACTACCTGCCCCACGGGCGCAATCAGGTTGAAGACCGTCAGCTGACTGGCCTGCACCTTTTCGGCCAGCCCCGCGCCGACGATGTAGGCCGGCGCTACCGCGCTGACAGCGGCCACGCCCACCCCCATGATGATGGCGTCAATGGGGAAAAAGGTACCGCTGTCGGCCGCCAGGGCAAAGGCCGCAAAGGCAAAGGCCATGGCAAAGATGCCCACGCTCATGGTCAGGCGGTGGGCGCGGTAGCGATCGGCAAGACCGCCCAAGACGGGGCCGAGCACGGCGGCCAGGCTCATGACCGCCATGATGACGCCGGCTTCGGCTGCGCTGCCCGTAATCTCTGTGACGTAGGGCGGAATCAGCAGCGCCACGAAGGCCGAAAAGCCGGCGCCGATGGCCAGGTTGGAGATCATCCACCATTCGAAGCTGCGGGGCGAGGAAGAAGACGCGTCGGCTTGCATTAGATACACTCATTTCTGTTGCCGGGCGGTTGACGATTGGGAAGAGACTGTTGCTCGGTTGGCTGGCCGAGATCACGCAGCACGGCCACAAAGTGCGTGGGCGACTCATACTTGAGCACGCACGCATCCATACCTGCGCGCGCAGCCTCTTCCGCGGACGACGCATCGGCGCAAAGCGCCAACGTACGCAGGGCGGGCTGCTGATGACGGATCGCTTCAATCAGCAGCGATGACGGCGGCCGGGCGTCCCAGTCGAGGACCAACAAGTCTACTGCTTCGTCTTCGATCAGGCTGTGTGCGCCTGCGGAGTGCCGAACTGCTGCAACAACGCAATAATTTGGCTCCTCGCGCAGCAGGATTTGGAGTGCAACGCGCAGATCTCCGCTGTCGCTGATGATTAAGACATTCACGGTAGGCCGTCCATACGATGTGTGGTGAATCAGCTCGAGTTCACCCTAGCACGGGGCAATGAAGGCGGATAGCGTCAGACAGGCGGAAATGACCCCGACAGATGTCGGGTATTGAGGAGGAAGATTGGACGGTGTATCGGAAGGGAACGACAGCCTAGCGCTTGAGGAGCTCCTGCTCGACGGCAATGATCGCCGCTTCTGTGCGGTTGCCGGCGCCCAGTTTGGCGAGGATCTGGCTGACGTGGTCGCGCACAGTGGAGGGGCTGAGAAAGAGCGTTTCGGCAATGGCCTTATTGGTCTTGCCCTCCACCAACAGGCCGAGAACGTCGCGTTCTCGCTTGGTTAGCTCGACCTGGACAGCGGCGGACGCGTTCGGTTCTGCGGCGCGCAGCAGCGCCCGTGCGGCTTCGGCATCGATCGTTGGCTGCCCGGTGTGGGCGGCGTGGATGGCGTTTGCCAGCTGTTCTGGGCTGGCATTTTTGAGAAGATAGCCCGTCGCGCCGGTATCGATAGCCTGGCGGACAGATTTGTCTTCAACATAGCTGGTCAGCGCGATGATTTTGGCGCCTGGATCCTCCTCTAGGATGGCGGACATAGCCGTCAATCCATCCATGCGCGGCATCATTAGATCCATCAGCACAACATCTGGTTGATGCGTTGCATAGAGGCTGATCGCCTCAACACCATCGTTTGCGATGGCCACGACGGTCAGATCGTCAAAGGTGGAAAGGAGCAGCTTCAGGCCATCTCGCACCAGGTGATGATCGTCAACGATCATGACGCGAATTGACTGTTGATCGGACATACGCTCTGCCTCCCGTACAGTGCGGCGTACCTACCACGGCGGAAATTGGGCGTCTGTACCGCTAGTAGCAGCTGCAGGTCCATTTTCGCCGGGTTTGACTAGCTGTTTGCAGATAGTGGGCGACGAACAAGCACGGTGGTTCCTCTGCCCTGTTCCGTCAAGATGTCGAGCGAGGCCCCCACCCCTGCCGCGCGTTCTTGCATAATCGTCTGCCCCATGCCGGCCTTTCTCTGGCTGGCGGCATCGAACCCTTGGCCGTCATCCGTGATGCACAGCGTCAACGTCTGATCTTGCTCAAATAGCTCGATGGAGACGTGGCGCGCATCGGCGTGCTTTGCCGCATTATTCAGCGCTTCCTGGGCAATACGGTAGTAGGCGAGTTTGACATCGTGCCCCAGCCGGGGATTGGCCTGCGCCGTGAGCGCAACCGGTACGTGCGTGCGCCCGGTGAAGATATCGGCGCTTTGCTGCAGGAGCGTCAGCAGCTCTACGTTTGTGAATGTCTCGGGGCGCAACTCGTAGAGCAGTGAGCGCATCTCTGCCAATGCCCCCTGGGTCATGTTGCGCAGATGGAGCGCGCTGCGTTCGGCCTCGCTGCTGCTGCGTTCGATCAGGCGCGGCAGCGCCGCCGCAACCAGCGTGACGGAATAGAGCGTCTGCGTGACGGAGTCGTGCAGCTCGCTGGCCAGGCGGCGGCGTTCTTCTGCGGTTGCCGCCTGGCGCGCTTGCGTCACCAACTGCTGATTGGCCTCTTCCAAGCTGGCAGTCCGCGCTGCAACAAGTGACTCCAGTTCTGTCTGATAGCGCGCTAGTTCTCTCTCCGTCTCGATCACCGAATTGGCCATCTGCAGACTCATGGTGACCGCAAAGCCCAAAAAGCCCAGATCGCTCAAGTAGACAAAATCGATCACATTGGTGTCGACCAGAATGTCGACCGCCAGCGTCAATCCGAACCACAAGATGCCGATGCCCAGCGCGGCCGCGGCCTGGCGCTGCCCGCGGCGAAATTGGCGCACAGAGCCATAGAGGATAAATCCGATCGTCGCAAGTTGAGCCACGATGAGCAGGGCAACGAGGGGAGGATCAGCTCCTTCGGCCAGCATCACACTTTCACCCCACGGCATCGTATAGGGAACGACTTGCAAGTTCGGGTCGTGCAGCAGATCAGGCACAAAGAGATTTGCCAGACCTAACGCAACAAAGACCGCAGTTAATGACCAGAGCACGATCTTCGGCCATACCTGAGCATAGATGGCGACATACCAAAGCAGCGCCACGTAGGCCGGTGCCGCGAAGAAGGCGATCCAGCGACTGGCCGCCAGCGCGCTGGTCGCATCCACCGCCTGGTAGCCGGCAACAGCTGCCAGCGTCGCAGCGCCATAGGCCAGGGCGAAGACGGAGAAGGTAAGGTAGAGGCTCTTCTGCTGCACGCGCCGCCAGGCGATAAAGAGATAGAGCAGGCCAAATCCCAGCGCGATGCCTGCCGCAACGGCCAGTGAAGTGATGAAGGGAGTCGTCATGCGCTGCATCATCCCGTAAATGTCCACCTCGGTCAAACGCGGGCTGCAGCGCGGCCATAATCAGCGCCACCGGACGTAAGGTCTCGGCGCAGTTGGTAATGGTTGGGAATCGCCACAGATCTCATGCGGCCGCGGCCAGCGCTTGCACGCGCCGATATTGGCTCATATAGAGATCGTAGTAGAAGCCGCCCTGTTCCATGAGCGCCTCGTGGGGGCCGCGCTCGATGATGCGATGGTCGTTGACCACCAGCACGTCGTCGGCGTTGCGGATGGTGCTCAGCCGATGGGCGATGACGAAGGCAGTGCGCCCCTCCATCAAACGCAGCAGCGCTTCCTGGATTTGCATCTCCGTGCGCGTGTCCACGCTGCTGGTGGCTTCGTCCAGAATCAAGATGCGCGGATCAGCCAGCATGGCGCGGGCAATGGCCAGCAGCTGGCGCTGCCCCTGGCTGAAGTTGTGCCCCTTCTCTGAAACCAGCGTGTCATACCCCAGCGGCAGAGTGCGGATGAAATGGTCGGCGTTGGCCAGCCTGGCCGCCTCGATCACCTCTTCATCGCCGGCGTCCAACCGCCCGTAGCGGATATTTTCCATTACGGAGTCGGCAAATAGAAAGGTGTCCTGGAGCACAATACCCAACTGGGCGCGGATCGACGTCTGCTCCACATCACGGATGTCGTGACCATCAATGGTGATGGCGCCCTCGCTGGCGTCATAGAAGCGGCTCAACAGGCTGATGATGGTGGTCTTGCCGGCGCCGGTGGGACCGACCAGGGCGATGGTTTGGCCCGGCGCGGCCGTCAAGCTGACGTTTTCCAGCACGGGTTTGCCCGCCTCATACGCAAAACTCACGTTGTCAAACGTTACTGCACCGCGAATTTTGCCCAGTGGGCGGGCGTCGGCATCATCAGCGACCGACGGCTGCTCATCGAGCACCTCGAAGATGCGCTCGGCCCCGGCCAAGGCCGATTGCAGCCCGTTGTAGAGCATGGCGATGCCGCGCATGGGGCGGAAGAAGTTCATGACGTAGACCACGAAGGTGGCGATCACGCCCACGCTCACGATGCCCTGCAGGGAAAGCCAGCCGCCCAGCAGCGCCACCACCGCAATGGTGAGGGTCATCATGGTGGTGAACATAGGACCGAGGGCAGCCGTGATGATCTCGGCCTTGATGCCCGCCTGTCGGTTTTCGGCGCTGATTGCCTCGAACTGGGCAATGGTCTCTTCTTCACGCGCAAAGGCCTTGACCACGCGCAGTCCGGCAAGGTTCTCCTCCATCACCGCGTTGAGCGCGCCCAGCTTCGCCTGCACCTCGCGAAATGCCTTGCGGCTATGGCGGGTTACCAAAACGGTGATGTAGAGCATGAGGGGCAGCACCAGCATGACGCCGGCTGCCAGCTGCCAGTTGAGCAGGAACATGGCGATGATGATGCCGCCCAGCATCAGAATGTTGGTGGTGAACTCGATCAGACCATTCGTGAGTACGCGGTTGATGGCCTCGGTGTCGTTGGTCAGCCGGCTCATGAGATCGCCGGCGCGGTGACGATCATGGTAGGACATGGAGAGGGTCTGAACGTGGGCAAAAAGCTGGGCGCGAATGTCCCGTACCAGCCTTTGCGCCACCCCCACCATGATCACGCCTTGAGCAATGGCGGCCAGCCCCGCCGTGAGATAGAGGGTCAACATCAAGAGGGAAATGCGCGCAAGGCCGGGCAGGTCACCAGGCAGGATGAAGCGATCGATGGCGATGCCCAATAGGATGGGCCCGGCCAACTGCCCGACGGTCGTGATCCCTACCAGAACTGCGACCGCAATCAGTCGCACCCGATAGGGGCGCAGATAGTCAAGCAGGCGCCGCACCGTCTGGCGGGTCTCCTTGGCGCTCTCGCCGCTGGGGCCGCCGCCAGACCCAAGGCCAAGGCGTGGGCGATTGTGGTGCGTCGGTGTTGCAGATGTGGTCATGCTGCGTTCCTGTTTAGTAGGTCCCCAGTTGTGACGTGAAAATGTCCTGGTAGATGGGGCTCGATTCCAATAGCTCGGCGTGCGTGCCCTGGGCCACAATGACGTCTTGATCAAGCACAAAGATCTTGTCGGCATTGAGCACGCTGGAGATACGCTGGGCGATGATGAAGGTGGTGCAATCCGCCATGAGCGTCTCCAGCGCCTGCTGGATTTTGTACTCGGTCTCCAGATCCACTGCACTGGTACAGTCGTCCAATACCAGGATGCTGGGCGCGATCAACAGCGCCCGGGCAATGGCGATACGCTGCTTCTGGCCGCCGGAGAAGTTGGCCCCACGCGCTTCGACCTGACTTTCGTAGCCGTCGGGCAGGGCCGCAATAAAGTCGTGGGCCTGGGCGGCTTGAGCCGCGGCCACAATCTCCTCCATGGACGCGTCCGGCCGGCCATAGGCAATGTTCTCACGCACCGTGCCGCTGAAGAGCGTCGTCTCCTGCAGCACCATGCCGATCTGCTGACGCAGCGCGCGCTGCTGCCAGTTGCGCACGTCGACACCGTCGATCTGTAGCGCGCCGTCGGCGGCATCATAGAAGCGGGGCAAGAGATTGACCAGGGTGCTCTTGCCGGCACCGGTGGCGCCGAGCAACGCAACGCGTTGGCCGGGCTCCACTGCAAAGCTGACGTTGCGCAGCACGTCCTCGTGGCTCGGCATTAACTCCTCGTGTCCGTGCGCCGCCTGCGTTTCGGCGCCGGCGTTTCTGTCCGGCCCCTCATTGCCCGTGCGACCGACGCCGGCCGGCATCACTTCTTGGATGCCGGAGGCCCCGTTACCGGGGGCGTTGCCAGGGGCGCCGTAATAGAAGCGCACGTTGTCGAAGAGAACCCGGCCGCGCATGGGTCCGGCGTGCTGGGCGTCCGGCTGATCCACGATAGACGGTTCGGTGTCGAGCACTTCCCAGACCCGCCCGGCCGACGCCTCGGCGCGTGACATCATCGACAGGACGTTACCAAGCAGCAGCAGCGGGGCCATGGCGATCATGAGGTAACTATTGAAGGCGACCAGCTCGCCAATCGACAGCCGACCCTTGATGACATCGCTCCCGCCCCAATAGATCACGGCCACGATGCCGGCGTTGGTCAGGATCATCAGAATGGGCATGGCAATCGCCATCAGCCGGCCGACCTTGATGTGTTCGTCCATGTATTCATCGTTGTAGCCGCTGAAACGGGCAATCTCGAAGCGTTCACGGGCGTAGGCCTTGACCACGCGGGCGCCGGCCAGATTCTCCTGGACAATCGTGTTGAGCGCCGACAGCTTGCGCTGGACGATCACGAACATGGGCTGGGCCAGGCGCATGACCGTCCAGATAAGCAGACCGGCCAGGGGCAGCAGCGCCACCATGATCAGGGAGAGGCGGACGTCGAGCAGGAACATCATGACGAGGCTGCCCAGAATCATGAGCAGCGCCCGGAGCAGGAGCGACAGGCCGTTGCTGGAGAACATGCGCACAACGTCGACGTCGCTGGAGACGCGGGTCATCAACTGCCCGGTCTGCAGTTGGTCCAGGTTTGCAAAACCGAAGGACTGGATGTGGCGAAAGAGCGCGTTGCGCATGTCATAGGCCATCCCCTGCGAGAGCTGCGCGCGACAGAGGCCCTGGCCCAGCGTGGCGATGACCCCGACCAAGGCTGCGGCCACCATGGCCAGGGAGCCGCGCCAGATGGTTTGCATGTCGCCCTGTTCGATTCCCTGGTCGATCACAAACTGGAGCAGTCTGGGCACCGTCAGCTCCATGATCACCGGTAGCACCACGGTGAAAAAACCGATCACGACGATCCACTTGTAGGGACGCATAAACGAGAAGGTTCGACGCAGTGCGCTCATTTGTCTTGTTTGCCCCCCGTAACCTCAGCCCTCGCGTCATCTGCCATCTCCACCTCCATCAGTGTCAAGATGTCGTCCAGCCCTGCGTTGATGCGCAGTAGCTGTTCCTCCGACAACGTCTCCAGCTTGCGACGCAGCAGTGGAATGCCCTGCATGGGCGTCTCGACGGCGACCCTGCGGCCGGCGTCAGTCAATTCGACGATGACAACGCGATTGTCTTCGCTGGAGCGGGTCCGGGTGACGTAGCCTTCTTCTTCGAGCCGGGCGATCAGCGTGGACGCCGTGCTGGGGCTGCGGTAGATATACTCCTGCACGGCGCCGACGGTCACGGCCCCGCGCTCGTAGATGAAGCGCAGCACAGAAAATGAGCGCGGTTGAATACCGTGTTCGCTGATCTGGCGATTGGTCGTGCGAAAGTGATGGTAGACGGTCAGGAAATTGTGCAGGGTCTTGACGGCAAGATTCCCTTCCTGGTTCGACATGGATTACCTCCCCGTGCCCGTGCTCAAGCCATATCCGCACCGTTGATTCGGGTACGAAAATTTCGTTATCAAATATTTCTGTTACGAAATATTTTAACGCAAGCGAGCAGATTGTCAATGACGATCGTGGGATCTTCGAGATTCTCAATTGATCGACGATGGGCCGCGGAAGAAGCCCGACTCGACCGGAGCCTGTCGAAGGGCGTAGCGGATCGTCGCAGATCTTTTTTGCGATTGCTCTGCCAGGATCCACCGGCCCCTCCTGGGTGCGGCTCAAAGCTGACGCAAAACGGTCCACCTAACTGACACTAGGCAGGACAATTATTTTGCGTTCGGAGCGACGGTGGATATAATGGGTTCATTGTGCTCTGATCTGTTCGCTGCTTGTCCGGCGTCGATGATTAGAGCGAGTAATGGGGGATAGTTTAATCGGCAGAACGTCTGACTCTGGATCAGATGGTTGGGGTTCGAATCCCTGTCCCCCAGTCTAAAACAACTGGTAGAAACCTGTCCGACCTTCTGTCGGTTGTTCATGTACCTCTGATGGACGACGCACACTTCCTTGCGTGGGGAGGCGTCGTCCGTTGCTTTTCATTGCACGCTCTTACTTTCCTTCTCAATCCCATTTTTAGCCACATAACCTTTGATAAAGACGTGCGCTCCGCCCAGGGTTGAAACCCGTGGGCTAAAAAGCAGCGGCCCATGAATGGGCCTTTCGGCGTTGACATTTCGAGAGCCACCGACCTTACGCCTTCAACGTCCCCGGCACGGGCGCCTACAAGTCTGCAGATCGGATATTCTGCCGCCCGTGCCGGGGACGTTACGACCAAATATCAACGGGACCTAGGTCCCATTTTTACAAATTTGATAAAAAAGCTGCCCTTTTTTCAAGTTTCCGGCCATGTGCCGGCGCGCCACAAACCAACCGTTGCGTCATCCGCCCCCGCTCCCACACCTCCACAATTCGATGCGCGCGCCCACCTTTCCAGCGCTTTCCAAACTTTGGAAACCCCGCCCCCATCTCCACCCCCGTACAGACGCTACACCGCAACGTCCCCCCTCGCCTCCACCCAATCCTGGATACCAATCCCCAATCCGAAATCCGAAATCCTCAATCAAAAAACGCCGCTGCCGGCGCAAATGCTGCGCACGGCAAGCGGCGTTCTGGACGCTCTGAAACAGTACTCTTCGATTGCCAGCGATTATAGCACAGGCAAATTCCTCTCTGAAGCGCGCATCGACCGGCCAATTTGGAGGCTCAAATCACGCTGGAAAATTCAGCCTTTCTACGCGATAATGGGTCAACTTTCGCCAAATCGAATCGAGTAAGGACGCTCCATGGCCAGCCCCGTTGCCCAAACGGCCGACCTCAACTATCCTCATTGTCGCCATACGGTCTCGTACGAAATCTGGTTCACCGTTGACGGGAACGCGCGCCCCAGCCGGCGCAGATCCGTACCCGCCATCTCATCTTTGGGCAGTCCACCCACAAGCAAGGCTGAAGGAGCCGCACCATGACCACCTCATCCACCAACGAACCTGTCGACGCCTCTCCCGTGATTGACGTGCCCATGCGCCTGCCGGCCAACAAGCGTGCGGAAGCCGTGGCGGCCGCGATCCAGGAGCGTCCGGACAACATGCCCGCGCCCGGCGGTCCGCTGTCGCTTGCGACGGCGAAGAAGCTCTGGAAGCCGGGCAGAACGCTGCGCATCCGCTTCATCGATCCCGGCGTCTCGGACGAGCGCAAGCAACTCACCTTCGACGTCGCCAACGAGTGGACGCAATACGCCAATCTCACCTTCGAACTCAGTGACGACATCGACGCTGAATTGCGTGTATCGTTTCTGCGTCCCGGCTGCTGGTCTTGGATCGGGACCGACGCTAAACAGGTCGATCTGCATGAGCCGACCATCAATCTGAGTGTCATGTCGGAACCTGCTCTCCGCCCCGACTACCGCCGCTACATCCTGCACGAGTTTGGCCACGCCATCGGCTGCATTCACGAGCACCAGACGCCCATCGCCGGCATCGACTGGAACAAGCCGGTTGTTTACAAGTACTACTGGGACAACTTCCGCTGGCCGCAGGACAAGGTCGACCTGAACGTCCTGGATGTCTTGAGCGAAGACGAGACCAACCATTCCGACGACTTCGATCCCGATTCGATCATGGTCTACCCCATCCTGGCGGAACACACCAACGACGGCTATCAGGTAGATTGGGGCTTAGATCTTTCGAAGCAGGACAAGGCGTTCATCGCCGAAGTCTACCCAGCGCAATAGGCAGAGTTTGCTTTCCCAAACGCACCCCATCCGACTCTTTCACCTGAAGTAGGCAGCAAATCACCATGTCCGAACACACCTTCACAACCGACGGCTTGACGTTCAAGGTAGCGTTGCGCCTCAATCCGATCCACAGCGCCATCGTCCACCTGCTCCAAAGGCAGGAACGACCAATCCTGACCCTGGAGGTAACCAATGCGGGAGCGGGCGATCGCACGCTGCATGTTGCGGCGCAGGTTGACCGCTATAGCGATGAAGTGGAAAAGGCGCTAACGGTTCACAAAGGAAAAAGCGCGGCAGTTGATTTCGTCCTGACCTTCATTCCGCAGGAGATCGCCACGCTCAATGAGCTAACCGATGCTCAGGTGCGGATCCGCGTGGCAGATGCAGCAGAAGACCGCAATCTATGGGTAGAGACTCAGAGCCTTGCCCTGCTGGCCTTGAACTCTGCGCCGCTGGCTTCACGCGATCCGGCGACCGGCGAGCTTGTGGACCAGACGCGCTACCTGGGTGCGTTCGTCACGCCAGACGACTCAGAGATCGATCCGTTCCTCAAGCGGGCTGCGGACTTCCTGCCCGAGGGCGAGTCTTTTGCCGGCTACGCGGGCAGCGTCACGGCCCAGGTCAAGGCGCTCTACGAGGCGCTGGCAGCTCGTGATACGAAGTACGTGGACTCCACGCTGGACTTCAATCCCGACAAGGCGGCGAACGCAACCCAGCGCGTGCGCCTGCCCAAACAGGCGCTGACGGCCAAGGTGGCCAACTGCCTGGACGGGACGCTGCTCTTCGCCAGCCTGCTGGAGCGGGTCGGTATCGAGCCGGCGATTGTGATCGTCCCAGGCCATGCGCTCGTAGCCTGGAAGACGACCAAGAAAGCCACGCACTGGCGCTATCTGGAAACGACCGAACTGGGCAAGCAGCCGTTCGAGAAGGCGGTGGAGATCGGCGAGGATACCGCCAAAGGCGCGTCCGCTGCGCGGGAACAGACCGGCGACGCGGGCTACTTCCGTCTCTGGCCGCTGCGCGAGCTACGTGACCAAGGAATCACGCCAATCCCCACTATAGCGGGTGGTGGGATGGACCGTATCGCGAGAGCGCTAGAAAAGATGGCCACGCCGCTGGACGTGTCAGAGACAGAGATTGACGATTCTCCTGCACCCGGCGATCCGCCCTATCAGGGTCTCCAATACTTCGACGTGGAGGACGCTGACCGCTTTTTCGGGCGCGAAGCGCTGACGGCAGAACTGGTGGGCTACCTGCGCGACCATCGCTTCCTGGCCGTCATCGGCGCGTCGGGCAGCGGCAAGTCGTCCGTCGTGCGTGCGGGCGTGATTCCGGCGTTGATGAGTGGCGAACAACTGGCGGACGGCAAAATGCCGCCCAAGGACAGTAGCAACTGGCTGGTCCGGATCGTCACGCCCACTGCCCATCCGCTGAAGGCGCTTTCGGCCAGTCTGACAAAAGGCAGCGAGTCGGTCACGGCCCAGGCGACCCTCATCAAGGACATGCAGCAGCATGCCGTGAGCCTGGACCTCTTCGTTTCGCGCATGCTGGCCGATTCACCCGGCGACCACCTGCTGCTGGTGGTAGACCAGTTTGAAGAACTCTTCACGCTCTGCAAGGACGCCGATGAGCGCCGGCACTTCGTGGACAACCTGCTCGCTGCTGCCCAACCGGACGGCGCAGTGACGGTCATCCTGACGCTGCGGGCCGACTTCTACCACCGCTGCGCCGAGTTCGACGACCTGCGCACTGGCCTGGAAAGCCGGCAGAAATACATCGGGGCCATGTCGGAGGATGAGCTGCGCGCCGCCATCGAAAAGCCCGCCGAGTTGGGCAATTGGGACTTCGAGCCGGGACTGGTGGACGTCATGCTGGCCGACGTGGAGCATGAGCCGGGCGCGCTGCCCCTGCTCTCCCATGCCCTGCTGGAGACGTGGAACAATCGGCGCGGACGCACCATGACCTTTGGCGGCTACTACGAAGCGGGCGGCGTCAAGGGGGCAATCGCTACGCGCGCCGATACGGAGTTTGGCGACCTGTCTCCTGATGAGCAAGCCATCGCGCGCAACATCTTCGTGCGGCTGACGGAGCTGGGCGAGGGGAGTGAGGACACGCGACGGCGGGTGGCAAGGGACGAACTGCTGGGTACGGGCAAGGACGCCGACACGGTGGCCAACGTGCTGACCACGCTGGGCTATGCGCGCCTGATCACGGTGGACCAGAACGAGGTAGAAGTCGCCCACGAAGCATTGATTCGAGAGTGGCCCACGTTGCGAAAGTGGCTGGAGGATGACCGGGAGGGACTGCGCACCCACCGCCGCTTGACCGAAACGGCCGGGGAGTGGGATGCAGCAGGTCGCAAATCGGGCGACCTCTACCGCGGCACACGGCTGGACCAGACGCTGGAGTGGGCGGCGACGAACGGTGATTCGCTGAACGACCTGGAGCGAGAATTTCTGGATGCCAGCCAAGCGCAGGTGGAGGCCGAGCGGCGGGAGAAGGAGCGCATTGAGCAGGAGCGGGAGGAAGCCCGCCAGGCGCAACTCAAGGCGGCAAATGACTTGGCGGCAGAAGCGGAGGCTAGACAGGCGGCTGCGGAGGAGGCCCGTCGCCGTTCCCGGATTGCAGCCTTTGCCTCGCTGGCGGCAGTGGTGGTTCTGGCTGGCTTCCTTGGCTACTTGGGCTGGCAATACTACCAGGCACGCGGCATACGCTCGATGAAAGATGCGTTCGCCTTGCAGGGCGAAATCGGTCAGGGCACCGACGGGCCAACCATCACGGAGAAAACGCTGCAGGCCAAGGCTGCGATTGACGCTGCGGTGTTGGCGGATGAAAGCCTGAGCGAGCGGCCCGGCGTCGGCACATTTGTCACCGACACGCTGCGCATCGGCGCAACTCAATTAGTCCATGAAGGTGAACGATTTGCTCGGGACGGAGACCGTGAAGGTGCGCACGCCAAATTTGGAGAAGCGTTTGCCTTGAATAGCCTGTTTGATGATTACGCCGTGCCGCCCGAAGCGCCGCTGTATGTTTGGATTGAAGGCGACACGTTTGACATGGGGTCAACGCCAGAAGAAATCGACTACTGGGCTGAACAGGGGTGGGGGGATATTTCTGAAGAGATATCTCATACCGTGACGCTCGACGGCTTCTGGATAATGCGCACGGAAGTGACCAATGAGCAGTATGCACGCTGCGTAGAAGCAAGAGAGTGCTCGAAACCAGAGAGCGTCTTCTGGGACAATCCGCAAAACGCCAAAAAGCCCGTTGTCTACGTTTCATGGGCGGATGCCAACGACTATGCCAAGTTTGTGGGCGGAGAACTTCCAACAGAGGCGCAATGGGAGATGGCTTGCCGCAGCACGGATGGGCGCATCTATCCGTGGGGGGATGAGCCGCCACCGGACGAGACGCTATTAAACTTTGAATACAACGTTGGTTCCACGACGGATGTTGGCAGCTATCCCGCTGGTGCGAACGACCTGTACGATATGGCGGGCAACGTCTGGGAGTGGACGGCAGATTGGTATGATAGTGAATATTACGCCAATTCTCCCAGCGAGAATCCGCAAGGGCCGGAGAGCGGCGAATACCGCACGTTGCGCGGGGGCTCGTGGTCCTACTTCGTGTTCAGCGTGCGCTGCGCCTTCCGCAACATCGACCTCCCGGAGGTTCGCTTCGACCGCTACGGCTTGCGTGTTGTGTCCCCCGGCGCAGTTGGTCGCTGAAAACTCTGGCCGCTGACATCTCTGGGAAGAGTTGTTCTCTGGCTGGGGTCCGCGCCCAAGGGGCTCCCGGCAGCGCCCCGGATATGAACACCGGCGTCAGCCGGTCGCCGATTTTTTTCCTGAGTCGTGTACCGTCCCCGGCACTGCCCCGTGCACGACTTGGTTGACGAGGAACGTTGTGGGCAGTGCCGGGGACGTGAGGATCGCATGGTCACCCAAGTCACCGCTACCTACGCCGACCTGCACACGTGGGACAACCTCTACGCCGCCTTCCGCAAGGCCGCCAAGGGCAAGCGCGGCCGCATCGCCGCGGCGGCCTTCGAGTACCGGCTGGAGGACAATCTGCTGCACTTGCAGGAGGAGCTGGCGACGGAAACGTATGCCCCGGGCGCCTACACCAGCTTCACCATCCACGAACCCAAGCGCCGCCTCATCAGCGCTGCGCCCTTTCGCGACCGGGTCGTCCATCACGCTCTCTGCCGCCTGATCGAACCGGCCTTCGAGCGCAGCTTCATCCACCATTCCTACGCCAATCGCGTCGGCAAGGGCACCCACCGCGCGCTGGACACCTGCCAGCAGTGGGCCAGGCGCTATCCCTACGTGCTGCAATGCGACGTGCGCCAGTTCTTTCCCTCCATCGATCACCGCATCTTGCAGCGCACGCTCAACCGCCAGATCCAGGACGGCGGCCTGCGTCGCCTCATCCAGCGCATTCTGGACTCCGGCATCGGCGTGCTCAGCGAGCAGTACGCGATGGTCTACTTCCCGGGCGACGATCTCTTTGCCGCCAACCGGCCCCGGGGCCTGCCCATCGGCAATCTGACCAGCCAGTTCTGGGCCAATTGCTACATGAATGCCTTTGATCACTTCGTCACGCGCGAACTGGGCTGCACCGCGTATTTGCGCTACGTGGATGATATGGTCTTGTTCGCCGATGACAAGCGTACGCTCTGGCGCTGGCGCGCGGCCCTCATCGAGCGGCTGGCAACCCTGCGCCTGACCATCCACGAGAACCGGGCCCAGGCGCGCCCGACGGCCCACGGCATCCCCTTCCTGGGCTTTGTCGTCTACCCGACCCACCGCCTGCTCAAGCGGCGCAAGGGCGTCGCCTATCAGCGCAAGCTGCGCATGCTGATGGACGACTACCGGCAGCGCAGGGCCGGGCGCAGCGAGGTGCGTGATTCCGTGCTGGGCTGGATCAACCACGTGCGCTACGGCGACACGTGGGGCTTGCGCGAAGAACTGCTCAAGGAGGTGGTCCTGTGACCGACAATCGCAACGAAATGCCCATCTTCACCAAGACCTCTGACTTTCTCAAGTGGCTGGTGCCCCAGACAAACCACTTCCCCCGCAGCCACCGCCACACCGTCACCCGACGCTTGCAGGACGCCGCCCTCAACTTCCTGGAGCGACTCGTGGAGGCCAACGGCGTGCGCGGAAGAAGACGGGCGGAGTTGCTTGCGGCAGCGGATGTGGAATTGGACAAGGTGCGCTTCTACCTGCGCCTTGCCCATCACTGGCGCTGGCTGACGCCGGGCCAGTACGAACACGCCGGACGCATGGTGGCCGAGCTGGGGCGGCTGCTGGGCGGCTGGCAGAAGATCACGCGGCAGCAACCGGCCTGAGCGCCGTCTGTTGCAGGGACCGGCTGGGACGTTGCGCGGGGGCTCGTGGAACAACAACGAGAACAACGTGCGCTGCGCCAACCGCAACAACGACCAACCAGAGAATCGCAACAACAACAACGGCTTGCGTGTTGTGTCCCACGGCTTTCCAGTGCCGAATGGCAGGGCCGGAACAGTGCGGCGGCTACGGCTTCCGCATCGAGGATTGAAAGCCGGCGCAGCCGGTTCCTGTCCGAGTCTGGCGCGGCGTTGGCGGCCCATCGCCCAAGTGTGATAGGCTGCCAATACCACGACCAGCCGGACACATACAGAAGGGGCCTGCACCCCACCCGCAACCGGCACACGGCCGGGCTGGTGCAGGCCCAACCTACGTGTCGCCTCACGTCCCCGGCACGGCCCTCGGCCTGCTTCGATTGACGAGGAAAGTTGTGGGCCGTGCCGGGGACGTTTGGACCGCATCAACGAGGCAATCCCCCATGCCAAAACGAAAGACTCCAGTTCAAGCAAGGCGGCTATTATCATATCTATAATCGAGGCGCAGATCGCAGATCGATCTTTTTGACTGACGAGAACTACCGCCATGTGTTGAAACTGATGAAGCACTATACCGAGCCGCTGAGGGTTACGGTCATCGCCTACTGCCTCTTACCAAACCACTATCACTGGTTGGTCCGGCAGGATGGCGAGGCGGCCGCCGGACTCCTTGCCCAGCGCGTCTTCAATGCCTACGCCAAGGCGTTCAACAACCTGTACGGACGCTCCGGCACGCTCTTTGAGGATCGCTTCAAGGCCATCCATGTAGCATCGGACGAATACCTGCGCCACCTTTGCTGCTACATTCATGCCAACCCGGTCCGTCACGGCATTGCTGACGCGCCGGAGCTGTGGCCCTATTCGAACTACCTGGATTGGATCGGTGCTCGCACCGGCACGTTGCTCGACCAGGGCTTTATTGAAGATCAGTTTGAGTCGGTTGCACAATATCAAGCGCGCGTGCAGGCATATCTAACCGGGCAACGTCACCTGCCCGACGGTCTGCAACGCTACCTGGATGATCTGTAAATCGTCCCACGACCCGTCCCCGGCACGGCCCACAGAGCTTTGGGTAGCCGTAATCGTCCTGGGCCGTGCCGGGGACGTTTAGTCCCACGACCACCCGTACACTCAACTCTGGATTTCATCATGACGCTGCATGAGCTGAAACAAGCACAACTTGCCAAGCGCCTCGAACTACTGGTCGCCCAGTACGAAGCCGCCGGCCGCCAGCGCAATCAGACGCTGAACGCCGCCGACAAAGTCACACTCGACGAACAGCTTCGCCAGTTCGAGCAGGACATCGCCGCTGTCGAGAACCAGTTGGCTGCTCTGGAGAGCGGCGCGCCCATCGACCAGTCAGCCCAAGCGGACCGCGCGACCATCGACACGGGCGGCGGGGCGTACGTCGGCCAAAACGTGCAGGTCGGCGGGGATTTCATCGGGCGCGACCAGATTATCATCAACATTACCAGCGGTGACGCGTCCAGCCAGATGGCAGTGGACCGCAGAGCGGCGGAGCAAGGCTACCTCAAGCAGCTGATCCAGCAGTACGAGTATTGGGCCGAAAAGTACACGCCCCTGGCCGGCATCACCGAAGTGCGCAAGGCAGCCGCGGACGGACCACGCCTGGACCTGCCCAATCTCTTCATGCCCACGGGCTTCGAGAAGCTGACGGCCCACGGCTTTGGCGAGCGCCAGGAGATCAAGCGCGAGCCGGTTGATGACCTGCTGGCCGCCGTGACGCAGCATCCGCGCCTCGTCGTGCTGGGCGACCCCGGCTCCGGCAAGACGACGACCCTCTGGCGGCTGACCTATGACCTCGCCGTCCGTGCGCAGGCGGACGCCGACGCGCCGCTGCCCCTCTTTGTGCCGCTGGGCGGCTACACGGGCGACGAAGCGCCAAGCGATTACGCCGCTGAGTCCTTCGGCGATCTTGCCCCCTACCTCTCCGATTACTTACAAGAGCAGCGCGTGGTGCTGCTGCTGGATGCCCTCAACGAGATGCCGCAGGCCGACTACAAGGCACGCGTGGGCCACATCCAGGCGCTGCTTGACAAGCATCCGGCCGTCTCTGCCGTGGTGACCTGTCGCGAGCTCGACTACGTGGAAACCTTGAATCTGGCCAAGCTCGAGATCAAGCCCTTGGATGTCGACCACCAGCGCGCCTACGTGCATCGCTACTTGGGCGAGCAGGACGGTGAGCGGCTCTTCTGGCAGCTGGCGGGCGGTGATCAGATCCTCGAAATGTGGAACGGGTGGCAGGCGGCAGGCGGTACATGGGAGCAATTTTGGACCGCTGACGACATCCCCGGCGATGTATACAACCGTACGTCGGTAGCGCTAGACAACCAGTGGAAAAGCTTTCGCGCCGACGGCCTTCCAGAGCTTCTGGAGCTGGGCCGGAATCCCTTTATGCTCGTCATGCTATCGCAAGTCTATGCGGCGGGACAAGGCGTCCTGCCCCAAAAATCGCGGCGCTCTCTTTGCTGCCTTTGCCGATACGTTGCTGACGCGTGAAGAGAAGCGGCGCGTGGAGAAGGACGAACCGTGGCCGGGCAGCGAGCTGATTTTGACCGGCCTGGCTGAGCTTGCCTTTGCCATGCAGGTGGGCGGCGAGCGGGGGACGGCGGTTGCGCGACAGTGGGCCGTTCATCAGTTGCCGGACGCCGGCTGCAAGCCCGATGAGTTGCTCTATCTCGCCGCCAGCGCAACGCTTTTGGACGCCAACGACGACACGGTGCGCTTCGTCCATCAGCTGATCCAGGAGTACTTCGCGGCGCTGGCCTGGAAGAAGCGCCTCGCGACGGACAACCTGAAACAGTACTGGCCTGAGGGTTGGTTGGAGGCCGGTGACTGGGATGAAACCACGGTCCTGCTGGCGGGCATGCTGGACGAGATGACGCCTCTGGTGGAGAAGCTGCTGCCCGTCAATCCGGCGCTGGCCGCGCGCTGCATCGGCGCAAGCGGTGGCGCGTGCAAGGAAACGACCCAAGCCACCGTTCGAGAGGCGCTGGAAGAGATTGCCTTTGGCACCACTGCGCCGGTGCTGGAGCGCAACGCCGCCGGCAACGCCCTCAACTTCATCGGCGACACGCGGCCTGGCGTCGGGCTGGACGAAAGCGGTCTGCCGAACATCGTCTGGTGCGAAGTGCCCGCTGGTGAGTTCCTGATGGGCAACGACAAAAAGACGGATGAGATGGCGTTCGATAGTGAGATGCCGCAGCACACGGTCTATCTGGACGCCTACCGCATCGCCAAGTACCCCGTCACCAACGCCCAGTATCAAGCCTTTGTCGAAGCCGGCGGCTACGAGCAGCGCAGCTACTGGACGGACGAAGGCTGGGCGTGGCGCACCGAGAGAGAAGTCACCGGACCGGAACGCTACGGCAATGAATTCGACCTGCCCAACCATCCCGTGGTGGGCGTCTCCTGGTACGAGGCCGCCGCCTTCTGTCGCTGGCTGAGCGAGCAGCTCGACATGCCAATTGCCTTACCGACAGAGGCCCAATGGGAAAAGGCGGCTAGGGGCACGGACGGTCGGCGCTATCCATGGGGGCAGGAGATCGACGCCGAGAAGGTCAACTACCATAGTACGGGCATACGATCCACCAGCGCCGTAGGCATCTTTCCACAAGGCGAAAGCCCCTACGCTGCTCACGAGATGTCTGGCAACGTGTGGGAGTGGACGGCGGATTGGTACGACAGCAACTACTATGCCAATTCGCCTGACAGGAACCCGCCCGGGCCAGAGAACGGCAACTATCGCACGTTGCGCGGGGGCTCGTGGTTCAGCGACGAGCTCAGCGTGCGCTGCGCCTACCGCGGCCAGGGGTCCGCCCAGAGTCCGCAGCCGACTACGACGGCTTGCGTGTTGTGTCCCCCGGCGCAGTTGGTCGCTGACCCCTCTGCCCTCTGCATCTCTGGGTTGTGTTGTTCTCTGGCTGGGGTCCGCGCCCAATGGGCTCCCGGCAGCGCCCCGGATATGAATACCGGCGTCAGCCGGTTCGATATTTTTTTGCCAACCCAATGGCGCACAGGCTGCCATTCTGCGCGCAATCCAGCTCAATCACGTCGGCCCACACCCCCGTCGCCCGCCTCACCCAACACATACCGCGTCCGCACCCCTCGCCGCTGAATCTCCAACACCCCCGCCGCCGGATCATACTTCGCCTGCAACTTCCCCCGCTCATCCCGCAACTCCACCCAGCGCCCGCCTGGCTCATCAGCCTCGCCCGGTTCGTACAGACGTTGCACCGCAACGTCTCCCGCCGCCACGCCCGCCACCCCTTCACCATCCACCATCATCACCCCCTCCCGCCATCTCCCAACCACCACCAGCATCCGCATTCCCCACTCCCCATTCCGCACTCTGGATCTGACCCGGTTTGATCGATGGGGGACATAGCCTTAGTCAACGCTTCTGAATCGTCCGAAGCTACTGATTGTGGGTCACGGGCATTCCTCAAACGACGCAGGAGATCGCTCGGGAATGCTCTCGTACCAGGTGAACAGCGTTCCAGGTAAACACGGCACTGGATTCTCATCAAGGCGCAGCTCCTGCAGATTGGCAAGGTTGCCGATTTCGAGTGGCAGTGAAGTCAGATCGTTGCTTTCCAGCCGCAATCGACCCATGTTCGTGAGATTGCCGATTGTGGGAGGGAGTGAACTCAGACTGTTGCCGTCCAGCTGTAGGACCCTCAGTTTGGTGAGATAGCCGATTTCGGCAGGCAGTGAAGTCAGGTCGTTGCCGCCAAGCCATAAGCCCTGTAGGTTGGCGAGATTACCGATCTCGCGGGGGATTGCACCTTGCAGGTTATTCGAACTCAATTCAATCTGACGCACTACCCCCTCTTCAGAAGTACACGTAATCCCATACCATTCACAGTGGTGAACCGAGTCGCTGAGCCAGTTGTAGTTTGTGGTCCAGTCATCGCCATCTGTGCTCTCATACAAGGCAACCAGCGCCGCGCGTTCGCTAATATGCCTGAAGATGGCGGGTAGAAAGACGCTATCCTGTCCTTTGGCAGTAGAACCGGGCAGGAGCGCCAACAGCATGATGACGCCCGACAAAATCGAGACAAGTCGTTTCATCTCCGCCTCCCATACTACGATGTGGTTGCGTGCTATTGAGAGTGGCTATCGGAGCGTAAACCAAGGTCCCGTGGAACTGGCTCAACGACAGAGACGTCGATAGCCAGGCCCTTAACCTGATCTTAACCTGATCGCAACGCCTCCTTCACCCGGACGGCGCCGAGATCTTGCATCCTGATTCCAAACGAACATGCTACAATAAACGAAATGACAAATACCTGATACTGGCGGATCCAGGACGGCGCGCCGGTTTGTGGAAGGACGGAGATGGAAGAGACAATTTTGCTGGCAGACGATGACGAAATGATCGTCGATGCCTTGGGGTATCAACTGCGTCAGGAAGGATATATCGTATTGGAAGCCTTTGATGGTGATGAGGCTCTCCGCCTGGCGCGCACGAGCGCACCCGATCTGGTCCTGCTCGACGTGATGATGCCCAAGCGTCAAGGCTGGGAAGTCTGCCAGGAGATCCGACGGGAAAGCACGGTGCCCATCCTCATGCTCACAGCCCGGGGTGAAGAGATGGATCGAGTCCTCGGTCTCGAACTGGGCGCTGATGACTATATCGTCAAACCCTTCAGTTTCCGGGAGTTACTTGCGCGCATCCGGGCCAACATGCGCCGGGTCACATTCGGCCAATCCCCGGAGCCGGGAAGCGCACCGGTCGCCCGCACTCTCGCCCGCATTGGTCCGCTCGCCGTCGACCGAGCGCGCCACATCGTAACGCGTACTGGTGAGGCGGTGAATCTGACCAACCGAGAGTTCGATTTGCTGGTAGCGCTGCTGGAGGCTCGGGGCGCAGTCGTGAGACGGGGTGATCTGCTCGATCAGGTGTGGGGCGAAGCATGGGTGGGAGATCCCCGCACGCTGGATGTGCACATCCGCTGGCTACGCGAGAAATTGGAAGAAACACCGGCCGAGCCCCGTCTCCTCCTCACGGTGCGGGGCGTGGGCTACCGCCTGATCGCCCCCGATGAGATTGCCCCCGATGAGATTGCCGACCGTGAGCCTGCCGACGATGAGATAACCAACGATGAGCCAGCCGCCTGAAAGGGGCGCACCGCCGCCGGGTCGCTGGCCCTGGCAGCGCACGCTCCTGAATCGCCTCATCTTCACCTATGGCCTGATCTTTCTGGCCATCCTCGCGCTGCTGATGCTCTACGTGGGCAGGGCGGTCTACCGCGTCCAGCTCGACCAGATCGAGCATGCGCTGGAGGTGGAAGCGTTTTTGGTGGCCAATGCGCTGGAAGATCCATTGAGCGGCTATGCGGTTGAGTTCGAAGAATACGAGCGGTATGAACAAGAACATGAAGCTGAAAGCCATCAGAACAGCGACGAAGAGGATGAATATGAGAGCGATGGTCATGAGAGCGATGATCATGAGAGCGATGATCATGAGGATGACAGCGACGTCTCAAGCGTCAATCGCTCAACACCCGCCCAATCCACTACCTTGACGGCCCCCACCGCGTTACGCCTTCAACAGCTTGCCCAATGGTATGCCCAAGACACGGGCGCCCGTGTCTCCATCCTGGAAATCGGGGGCGATGTCATCGCCGATAGCGCCGTTCCGCCACTTGAGGTGGGCAACCAGCTTCATCAGATCGAGGTTCAAGCCGCGCTGACCGGCAAGGAACAGCACGCAGTGCGCATTGATCCCCTGACCGGCGAAGAGACCCTCTACGCTGCAGCTCCCATTTGGCAGGGCGATCATCCCCTGGGCGTCGTACGTCTGGCCGCGTCGGTCAGCGAGATCCGTGCCCCGGGCCGGCGGTTACTTCGCGATCTGACGCTGGCCGCTCTGCTGGCGTTGGCCGTCGCGGTCGTGACCAGCATTGGCGTTGCCCGCCGTGTCGTGCAGCCGGTTCGCCGGCTGGAAGAAGCGGCTCTGGCCGTCAGCGAAGGAAATCTGACCCACTCCGTGCCGGTGGAGACAACCGACGAACTGGGGGCGCTGGCCATCGCCTTCAACACGATGACACGCCAGCTCAGTCGCCTCATGGAACAACAACGCATGTTTATCGCCAACGCCAGCCATGAACTGCGTACGCCACTAACCAATATCAAGTTGCGGAGTGAAGCGCTCCAGTCGATGCATCTTACCGACGATCCCACAGGACGCCGTTACCTGGCCGAAATTGACAGCGAAGCCGACCGTCTCGCGCGCATGGCCAATGTGCTTCTGGATCTTTCGCGCCTGGATGCAGGCCACCGTACACCGCCGGACAAGCCCACGGATATCGCCCCACTCTTGCTGGCGCTGGCCCAGGGGTTTCATGTGCGCATGCGCGGAGCCGGCTTGACCTTTATCGTCCAAGTGCCGGAAACGTTGCCGCCCGTGCCGATCTGGCCTCAGGATTTGGAGGAGATCGTGAGCAACCTGCTCGACAATGCGATTAAATACACGCTCGCGGGCGGAACGATCCACCTGACTGCCAGTGCAGATGATGCTTTCTGCCGCATCGTGGTTGGCGACACCGGCATTGGCATACCGTCCGAAGAACTGCCGTTGATCTTTGATCGTTTTTACCGGGTCGATAAGGCGCGCAGCCGCAAAGCCGGTCCGGGTGATGAGGCCGGCAGCGGCGCCGGCCTGGGACTGGCGATTGTCAAGACGCTGGTTGAGCAGAACGGCGGTCGCATCAGCGCGCTTCAGCACGAAGACGGCAGTCGTTTCGTCGTCGAATTCCCCGTCAACGCAAACGCATAGCCTATCGCCCCTCTCCCCCTGCCTTCAACAAGCCCAAGCCGTGGCTGGAGGCTATCCGTTGCCCTGTCTGTCTATGATGCCCTGTCTGTCTATGATGGGTGAGCCTGTCAAAGCCACCCTCTTTCTCCCCGCTACTTAAGCTACCCTTAACAGAGTCCTCAAACCGGCTTAACCAAAGCGAATTGCTTCTCACATACACTTGGCGGGCAGTCACTATCCAAGTGCTATTCAGAGAGGAGCTAACCCGATGTTCAAATGGACTTTCACCCTGACGCTGACAGCCGGCTTTCTGGCGCTATTGCTGATCTATGGCTTGCCCCCAGGCCAGCGAGTGCTGGCGGAAACTCCTGTTGCGGGCTCGACGGCGGTAACAGTGGAGAGCGAAGCCGCCGAGGAAGTCGCGGCCTACCAGGCTCGCGAAGCCCAAATGCAGGCACAGCTGGGCCAGCTGGCAGATGCGTTGGGGGCGCGCCAGACGGCCTACGCGCAGCAGCTTGCCGAACTGGACGCCCGTAGGACAGCGCTGGTCGCAGGCCTGGAGCAGGCCGAAGGCCAAGCCGCTGAGGTTGCCCAACAAGTGGCGACAGTCCAGGCTGCCCGTACTGAGCGATTGGGCGTCTATCAGGCCCAGTTGCAGCAAGCGCAGGCGGAATATGACGCCCGCTATGGCGCAATGGCCCAGCAGCTTGCCGAAGCTGAGGCCAAGCTTGCCGAAGCGAATGCAATCCTGGGTCGTTAGTGAATCTCGCCGGAAATCCTCGTAGCGTTGCGACGAGAAGTAGAAGCGTCACGATGCGCTAGCTTGCGCAGCGCCTCCTTTGGACACATCAGAGAACAAGAAAGGGTTTGATCTATGAAACGCAGCCACGCCGCTATGGTCGCAGGCATACTGACAGCCATTGTTTTGACCGCCGTCGGCTTCATGACCGGTCGCTTTACCTTAGACGCAGCCGCAGCCGATCCACCCAGCGCGCAGATCGAGAATCAGGCTGTCTCAGAAACGAGTCTTGCGGACGATACCGTGCGCGTCTATGCGGAACGAGATGCCGCATTGGCCACCCAGATTACGCAGGCGGAAACGGCGATTCAAGCGCTGGACGACAATCACGGTCTGCAAGTAGAACAAGTGCAGGCGGAAATCGCCCAACTCTCGGCCAGACTCGAGGCAAAGCGCGCCGAAATTAGTGGACAGGGACAGGACTTGGCGGAGCTGCAGCAGGCCCTGGAACAGGACGCTGCTGTGCAGCAGCAAAAGTTGACCGAATTGCAGGCCCGCGACACGACCCTGCGCAATCAGCTCAATGAGACGGTCGGCCAGTTGCAGGCTGCCTACGCAGAGATCGCGGCCCGCCAAAGCGCCCAGGCGAGCAGCAGCTCGGGGAACTCCGGCAGCTCTTATGAGGATGATGACGATCATGAAGAGCATGAAGAGCATGAGGAGCACGAAGAAGATGACGATGACCACGGCGAACATGGCGACCACGACGATGACGATTAGCGATTGCGCCTTGTCTCTCGGCATGCCGCACGCCTACCGTGGCCCACAGACAGGCCGCAGTGCAACACCTTGAAGCTGACGAAGAAGCTGACGAAATGATCACGACAGATTTGTCCGGTTCTCTTGTCGACCAACACCAAACGAGCTTCGCGACCGGCTGGCAGCATCATGCCTTTCGAGCGATGAATACAACAATCACGCTTGATCTCTATGGTGACCAAAAAGGCTGGCCGGTCTACGTGGAGCGACTCTTTCAACAGAATGAGGCTCGCCTCTCCCGCTTTCGACCGGAAAGCGAACTCAGTCGCCTCAATCGGGACGCTCGGACCGACGTAACGGTCAGCACGGAACTCTACGGCGTCCTGGAAGCGGCGCGCTGGGCATGGGAGGCCACGGACGGATTCTATAATCCGGCCATCCTCCCCGCCCTTGAGCGAGCGGGCTATGACCGGACGTTCGAGCAGATTGTAGACGTGGTACGGAATGGGACCTTTCGCCAGTCGGGGGCCCAAGCCGTTGCCGGCAACGCCTGCCCGACGGCGGCGCCCTTTGACCTCGACCGCAATCGCCGCTCAATCCGACGTTCTTCCACGACGCGACTCGACCTGGGTGGAATGGGCAAGGGCTGGAGCGTCGATCGGGCGGCCGACGGCTTGCACCGGGCGGGCCCCTTCCTCCTCAATGCCGGCGGCGATCTCTATGCCCACGGCTATCCGGATGGCACAGGGAGCGGTTGGCCCGTAGAAATCGAAGATCCCCAGCGCCCGGCGCAATCCGCACTCCGAATTCGTCTGGCAAATCGGGCGCTGGCTACTTCCTCCATTGCCCGCCGGCGTTGGGTGCAGGCTGGGAGCATGCAGCACCATATCATCGATCCGCGCACAGGACAGCCCGCCCAGACCGATTGTCTGTCCGTTTCAGTTATCGCAACGCGGACGATGATCGCCGAGGTGCATGCCAAGGTGGCGCTGATTCTCGGCGTTGCGCAAGGCTTGGCGTACCTTCACCGGCTGCCGGATGTGGAAGGTCTGATTGTTGACTCATATGGCGGCCTGGCCTGGACACCTGGTTTCGCCGCCTTCATCGAAGGAGATTGATCCATGCCAGTTCCAATACAAGCAACCCAACCCCGACGCAAGAAACCGCCGAAGCTGAATCTTCACGGCAAGACCGCGATCTCGGCTCTCTCCATGCTCGCCCTTGTCGGCGGCTGGAACGTCGTCGGCCATGTGGAAGCCGGGGCAGACGATGCGGCCTTTGCAGCTGAAGCGACGACCGCTTATATCTTGACACCCACGCCATCACCCTGGCCGACTGTTCCTGCAGCGGCAGTTGCGCCGCTTTCAACCCTGCCGCCGGCCGGAAGTGTCACCGGCTTGACCGAACTCGCGGGCAGCGCTGGCGCATCCTCAGGCGCTTTCACCGTACCGGCCGTGCCGGCGCTGGCGCCCTTGCCGGCCTTTGAGCCGCTTCCAGCCATACCGGCCATGCCCGTGGCGCCATCGAACAGCGGCGGCGGTCAGAGCAGCGGCGGCAGCAGCCACAAAAGTGGCGGATCGTAATCAGTTGCTCTCCCCACTGGGGAGAGCTCTTAAGAGAGAGCGTAATTCTATGACCACGCAAGCATCTGTCAAGCGCAGTTTTATGTTGGATACTCTTTGGATTGCCGGCGGGATCGCGGCCGGCAGTGCCGTTGTCATTCTCGGTTACCAGGCAGCCCAGCTGGGACTCGCCTCCGTGCTTCACGAAGGCTTCAACCGGGAAGCCGCCCTGATGGGCCTACCTCTGACGGCGGATACACCTGCCTACTGGTATCTGGCCCGAGCGGGCGGGCTGCTCGCTTACCTGCTACTCTGGGCCGCAAGCTGTTGGGGCATCATCATGAGCAGCAAAGCGGCGCGGGCGGTCCTGCCGCCGGCGCTCGTCTTCAGCCTCCACGAATTTTTGCCCCTCCTGGCGCTGCTCTTCACCGGCGTTCACGCCGCGGCGCTCTTGGGTGACAGCTATTTCGATTTCTCCGTGGGCAATCTGCTTATTCCCTTCACCGGACCCTACCGACCGGGCTGGACGGGGCTGGGCACATTGGCAGCCTACCTGAGCATCGTCCTGATCGCCAGTTTTTATGTGCGCCGCCAGCTCGGCCGGCGCACCTGGCGCCTGCTCCACTATGCCAGCTACCTTGCCTTCACGCTGGCCATGGTCCATGGCATCATGACGGGTTCAGACAGCAATACGTCCGCCATTCAGCTCATGTACTTCGCCACCGGTGGCGCCCTGCTCTTCCTGACCTATTTCCGCCTTCTGACCGCAGCCGGTGACAAGACCAAGACAGCCTGAGATCAACTTTGCCGCCCGGGAAGCTGTCTGAAGAACTGCCAGGATCATGCGCCGACATTGGCAGCTCTTGATTCAACCTCCACCTCTCTCGAGCGGAACCACTTGGCATCGCACGTCATTAAAGGGCGGCGTGGCGGCGACAGATTGATCTGGGATCTCTGCTATAATAGATGAACGCGGTATGCGCAATGCCGGCGGTTTTCGAAATGTCAACAGAGCCAGTGCATTCCGGTGTAAATACCACGACAGCAATCCGCATGGGGCGGCCATCGGCTTGATTGGCAGCGAAAATCTATTTCATTTGAAGGCAGCAGGGGAAGAAGCAATTTGTCAGCACTGATTGATCTAGCAAAAGCGCGCTGGACGCGTTCGCAATCGGATCCTGAAACGGTGAAGCGTTTTGGTACCTTCGAGGGTGTATTCCTGCCGACCCTGTTAACGATTCTGGGCGCCGTCATGTACCTGCGTACCGGCTGGGTGGTCGGCAACGCAGGGCTATTGGGCGCTTTCCTGATCATCATCCTCGCCAACGTGATCACGATTGCGACCGGGCTCTCCATCTCCTCCGTGGCCACCAATATCCGCGTCGGCGCCGGCGGCTCCTTCTCCATTATCTCGCAGTCGCTGGGGCTGGAAGTGGGCGGCAGCGTCAACGTCCCCCTCTATCTGGCGCAGGCCATCTCCGTCGCCTTCTATGTCTTTGCGTTTTCCGAAGGCTGGCAGGTGATCTTCCCCACCCATCCCGAGGCAGTGGTGGTCTTCGTCACCTTTGCCGCGATCTCCATCATCTCCTTCGTCAGCGTCGGGCTGGCCTCGCGCATCCGCTACCTGATCCTCTTCCTGGTGACCTTTTCGCTCTTCAGCGTGTTGCTTGGCGCAACGACGCGCTTTGGTCACCCCGGCGCCGTCTACACGCCGCAACTGTGGGGCGCGTTCCCCGACGGCGATTTCTGGGCGATCTTTGCGGTCTTCTTCCCGGCCGTCACCGGCATCCTGGCCGGCGTCAGCCTGTCCGGCACGCTACACGACCCGCGGCGCAGCATTCCCAAGGGCACCATGGCGGCCATTCTGCTCTCCTTTGCCATCTACATGGCGCTGGCCTACTGGCTGTCGCGCGTGGCGACGCCCGAAGAACTGGTCACGAATTTCACGGTAATGATCGACAAGGCGGCTTGGGGATGGGCCGTCCTCGCCGGCCTGCTGGCGGCCACATTTTCGGCCGCGCTCAACTCCATGGTCGGTGCGCCGCGCGTGCTGCAGGCCATGGCCCAGCACGGCGTGGTGCCCTTCTCGCGCACCCTGGCCAAAGAGACGGCGGCCGGCGAACCGCGTGCTGCCATGCTGCTGACGATCGGCATTGGCATCGCCACGCTTCTGTTTGGCCTCTCCGGGGGCGGCTTGAACCAAATTGCGCCGCTGATGACCATGTTCTTTCTCATTACCTATGCCGTCCTCAACGGTGTCGTCTTGTTGGAACAGTCCCTGGCCTTGACCAGCTTTCGCCCGCTGCTTGCCATCCCGCGCCTGGTTCCCTTCGTGGGTCTCATCGGCTCGCTCGTGGCGATGTTTCTCATCAACCCCCTCTTCAGCCTGGTAGCGCTCATCACGATTTTCCTGCTCTATGAAGCCCTGCAGCTGCGCCAGTTGAAGGCGCCATGGAGCGACGTGCGCAGCGGCATGTTCGTGACCTTGGCGGAGTGGGCGGCCAAACGAGTGATGGCCATGCCTTCCGGGCTGGATCGTGCCTGGAAACCCAGCCTCCTGGTGCCGGTGGATTCTCCCGAATCCTTGCGCCGCAGCTATCGCTTCCTCACCGCGATTACCCGTCCCAATGGTTCGCTGCATATCGTCGCCATCTATGACGCCGGCCAGCGCCAACAGGTGGCCGGCCTCAAGGTTTATGAGGAGACGTTTGGCAAGGATAATATCTTTGCGCGCGTGGCGCTGGTCGAGTCACGCGATCTGCGCCAAACGCTGCAAACCACCATGGAAGTGTCGAGCAGTTCGTTTTTCCGCCCCAACACGCTCTTTCTCACCGTTGAGGAAGGGGCGCAGACGGAAAGCGTGCAGTATATTGCCGATCGGGCTAGGGACAATCAGATTGGCTTGATCTTTTATGTGGACAACCCCAAAACGCTGTTAGGACACGAACAAATCATCAATGTGTGGATCCGCGAACAGAGTCCCAACTGGGAGGTGGGCCTGCGTCTGAGCAACCTGGATCTGGCCTTGCTCCTGGCCTATCAACTCACCCGCAACTGGCACGGGCACGTCAATCTGATCACGGTGGTGCGTGAAGAGGAAGATCGGGCGCAGGCAGAGGGCTTTATGAAGCGGCTCATCGACCTGGGACGCATGCCGCGCGGAACCACAGCGATTGTTGCACTGGGCGCGATACAGGAGTTTATTCCCCAGGCGCCCCAGGCCGACCTCAACATCTTTGGCCTGCAAGACGAAGTGAATGTAGAGCGTCTTCACTTGTGGTCACAGTTGGTCAACTCGACCTGCATCTTTGTGCGGGATTCAGGCCACGAGAGCGCGCTGGCCTGATTGTCATTTACACCGCCGCCACCCATCACGCTAGTACAGGACGGCTTAAGTTAGCCGATAGTTTATTGTACTCAAACCCCGTTTACGGGGTGCTGTTCCATAGCCTCGTGGCTTTAGCCCGGGGCGGCGTCCGCTGACCTGACTGTTCGGGATGCCCGCCCCCCGCCCCGGGCTAAAGCCACGGGGCTACAGAGCAACGCCCGCTCAAGCGGGCTGGTACACGATGGCGCAACTGTGTCTCTGGCTTGGCAGGTCCGGCTACCCGCCGGACGAGGTCACTACCCTCTGGATCTGTCCGGTAATTGAAGCTTTCGCGGGTAGCGTACCCTGCCCAACCACCGGCTTACTTACGCCGCAACATACTGGCAGCTTGTCGGAGAAATCCATGCAGCGCACCATCATTGGCTTTGGCGTTGACGAACTCGGTGACCCCATCGCCTGGCTCGACTGCGGTCATCCTCAGCACGTGCGTCACGAGCCGCCGCTCATGGCGCGGCCCTGGGTGCTGAGCGAGGCAGGCCGGGCCAGCCGCCTGGGCGCGTCGCTCAACTGCGTGCGCTGCGACCGCTTTGAGCTGCCGCCCCACTTCGTCGCCTACAAGCGCACGCCCACGTGGACCGAGACGACCCTGCCCGCCGCGCTGCGCCGCGATCACTCGACCAAGTCCGGCGTCTGGGCCAAGATCCACGTCGAGCAAGGCACGTTGCGCTACCGCGTGCCCAGCCTCAACATGACCGTCGACCTCACGCCGGCCCGCCCCGGCATCGTGATTCCCCAGGTGCTGCACGCGGTTGAGCCTCTGGGCCCCGTACGCGTCTGGGTCGAATTCTGGCACGCGCCGCCAGAGAACGCTTCATGACCGCCGCTGTACCCTCGAAGGAACCGCCCCAAACCCCACGATAGACCTATCACAACAAACCAGAGCCCGGAACAGATGACAAACGTCCCTTGACGGCTCAGATAATCCCGCGTAAACTTGCCCTATTCCCCCGAACCCGAATCCAGTAAGAAAGCCGGCTGCTGACTTCCTGGCCGGAAGCAGCGGGCGTGTCGCTAGCCTGTCTCACACCCCCGCTCCCCAGCCGCCCTCAGCCACCAATCGAAAGCAACCCATGGCTCAGAAGAGGAGATTCTTGCCCGCTATCCCACGGCAGATATCCTGCCCGGCAATCGGGTTGTCTTCAATATAAGGGGCAACCACTATCGCCTGATTGTCAAGATTCACTACAACACCGGCATTGTGTATATCCGGTTCGTCGGTACCCATGCGGAATACGACCGGATTGATGCGGAGACCATCTAATGAAAGCGAAGATTCTCAGAACCGAAGCCGAGTATCAGGCAGCGCTTGACTACGTCGCCACGTTGATGGATGCGCCGCCTGGATCTGCCGAAGAAGACGAGCTGGAGCTCTTTGCCATGCTGATTGAACAATATGAGGAAGAGCACCATCCCATTGCCCCGCCGGATCCGGTCGACGCCCTGCTCTTTCGCATGGAGCAGGAAGGGCTGACGCGCACGGATTTGATTGCCTACATCGGCAGTCAGAGCAAGGTATCCGAGGTCCTGAACCGTAAGCGTCCGCTGAGTCTAACCATGATCCGTCGCCTGCACGAAGGGCTGGGCATTCCGGCCGACGTCCTGCTACAGAAACCGGATCAACCTGAACCCGCCGTCTAAATTGTCGGCACAATGAGACCAAGTACCTCGTAGGTCACACAACCAGCGTGACGAATCTCGCCAACCCGTCGGGTACAGGCACCCGAAGCCCGTCCGGCTACCAGCCGGACCTATGGTACATAGGCAGCCCGGCATAACATCTAATCTGCTGCGCTCACCGACCCCCGTCAATCGAGAGCACCTGGCCGGTAATCCAACTTGCATAATCCGAGGCGAAGAAGAGCACGCCGTGCGCGATGTCATCCGGCGTGCCCAGGCGACGCATGGCGATGCCCTGCAGCAGCTGTGCCTGCCGCTCCGGGCCGTAGGCCTGCCATTGAGCTTCGCTGCTGGGGTTGGAGCGAGCGAAGCCGGGCGCAATGTTGTTGACCGTGATGCCAAAGGGGCCCAATTCGTGGGCCAGCTGCCGGGTCAGGCCGATCTGGGCGGCCTTGGCCGAGGCGTAGGCCTGGATGCCGGTCAGGCTCACGCCCAAGCCCGCGCCGCTTGAGATGTTGATGATCCGCCCCCAGCTCGCCCGCTTCATGCCGGGCGCAACGGCCTGGGCGAACCAGAAGGCGCCGGTGACGTTGACGTCGTAGATGGTCTGCCACTGCTCGGGCGTTACCTCTTCGAGGGGCTGGCCGGTCTGGCCGAGCACCCCGCCGGCGTTGTTGACGAGGATGTCGACCTGCCCGTCGCTTGCGGCTTCGTCCACGAAGGCCAAGACTGCGTCCCGGTCAGCCACGTCCACGGTGCGCACGGTACAGCGACCGCTCGCGGCCCGGGCCAGCGCCTGCGTCTCTTGTAGCTCGTCCGTCAGCACGTCGCAGGCCCAGACGTGCGCGCCGCGCTCGGCGAAGGCCAGGGCAATGGCGCGGCCAAAGCCGTGGGCCGCGCCGGTGACGATGACGGTTTTGCCAGAAAATGCGATCTTCACGGCCTATTCCTCCCCACCATCTGAGAAACCAGCCGCAGTTAATGTTTCCAGCGCTTCGCGTAGCGCAAAATCGACCTGGTTGCGGTTGCGGACCAAGCGCGTGTGCAGGAAGTGATAGTCGCCGCTGGCCGGATTCAGGTCCGCCAGCGCGCCGGCGTCCGCCAGACCGGGCAGGTGGGGCACCCCCCACGCCGGGTCATGGTCGAAGCGTCCTGCCAGGGTGTAGGTGACCGGAATCAGGCGTCGCGAGAGCGTCATACAGAGACGGTTGAGAGCCTGCGTCTGATCCACATCCGCCGGATCGGTCGTGGCCAGGCGTGCCGCCAGCGTAGCGGTGGTCGCAACCAGTTGGGCCGCGCGTGCCCGGGTGCGGCGCAGGTCGAGGTGTGCACCGGCCGCGTCGGCGAGTTCAGCCAGGGTGCGCTGGATGTCGGCCGCTACGGGGCGGAAGTCCATGGGCAACAGGGGCGCATGGCAGAGTCGCCAGAGCGTGCTCACGTAGATCTGCGTGTCCAGCCGCAGCACGTCGGGATCGACCTTGTCCATGGTGTCGTCGCGCGTGTGCCACCACCAGGGCATTTTGCCGCCGATTAGTTTGCCAAAGGCCAGGGAGACGTAGTCTGTGTCCTCATCGCTGAAAGGCACCTGACTCAAGCTCATGAAGAGCGCCGGAATGCCCACGCCGTTGAAGCTCATGTCGCCGGCGCGGCTCATGCGCCGGGCCTTGCTGGCCTGGCCGGTATGGGCCGTGACGATCTCCTCCCCAAAGGGGCCCAGCTCCAGATTGGCCGGAAAGCTGCCGTAGAAGGTTGCGCCCCGGGCGCCCGTGGAATCCACATTCACGTGGGCCACGCAGCGATCGTAGAGTTCCTCCCAGTGGTTGTCCACATACCAGGTGGAGCCGGAGTAGCGCCCGTGGCTGTGGCCGCTCCAGAAGATGAGGCGCAGGCCGCGGTAGAGCTCTTCTTTGCGCTGCCCCAGGAGGCGCGCCACCTCGAGCATGGTGGCGTTGGCGCTGCCGTTGTCCATGGCGCCAACCTCCCAGGAGTCAAGATGACCGCTGAACATGACGAAGCTGTCATCGCCTTGCCCATCCAACTCGCCGATGAGGATGGGCGTCTCCTGCCATGCCATAAAGATGTTGGTGGCGAGCCGCACGCGCAGCGGACCGTTCTGGAGCCGCGCGCGCAGGTCGTGACCGTCCGCCTCCACCACGGAGAGGGAGGGCGTGGCGGGGATGCGCGGCGCACTTTCCGGCGTGGGCGTGCCCCAGATGGTGCTGACGATCATGTAGTGGAGATGATCGTCGTTGATGAAGATCTGGCCGATCGCGCCGGCCTGCTCAGCCGCGTAGACCGCGGTTGGCGTGGCCAGGCCGTTGATCAGCACGATTTTGCCTGCGATCGGTTGGGCGGCCAGCTCCTCGGCTGAGCCAAAGCCGCCGTCTACCAGTTCCGCCTCCAGTCCGTCTGCGCTCGCGCTGTAGGCCGTGCCCAGCGTGGCGTATTCGGCCAGCACGTCTCCCGCTCCGCCGACGACCGCCAGGCTCGACTCCAGGGGATAGCTGATGAGCGCCGGGTGGGTCAGCAGAGTCGTGCGCAGACCGTATTCATCGAGCTTGGCCTGCACGTAGGCAAAGGCCTCGCGCTCTTCCGACGTGCCGGAGTGGCGCGCCCACTGCGCAATGGCGCGATTGTTCTCCATCAGGGTTTCGGCGGAAACGGCGTCGACTAATTGTTGCTCCAGCTCTGAAAATGCCATGGGTGCGCATCCTTTATCGGTATTCGTAGATGGTCATTCGTCCCGCCATCCATGGGCGGGATCTCTCGCTCCACCTTGGATGCCGGCCGAACGGGTCGGGGTACGACAATCCGCTATCTCTCATGCCGCCGAGGCGGAGGCATCTCTTTACAACGATTGGCCGCCGGCTTCGCCGAGTTCATCCAGGTTCTCCTTGGTCTGGGGCCGTTCGCCTTCCTCGATTTCATGAATCATCGCCACCATCTTGCTGAGCAGCGGCGTCTCGATCCCGTGTGTGTCAGCGAGGGCAATGATGGGCGGAAAGTGCTCGTCTATCTCCGTGCGGCGCTTGCGCACCGCAAGGTCGCGCCAGACGCCGCTGTGGGTCTTTTGATCGCGGCGGCGCACGGCCACGAGGCGATCGAGCGAAGCGTTGGCCGCTGCGTCGAGCGCATCGGGATCGGCGGCGGCGATGATGTCGGGTTCAAAGCCGTCAAAGCCCATGGGCGTGACGCCTTCGGCCGCGGCCACGGCCAGCACCTCCTGCGCCAGGCGCACCATCGTGCCACGGTAGCCATCGATGCCGTCGGCCATGCTCTCGTTGGTCAGCGCGGTGGCAAAGAGCACGGCGCCATAGGCCTGCTTGCCCCAGAGAAAGCCCCAGATATTGTCAGTCATGCGCACCTCACCGCCGCTCCAGGCGTCGAGGTCGGCCTGAAGCGTGCGCAGCCGCGGCGTGATGGCGCCGTCAAGCTCGCCGATGTAGAACGCGCCTGGCCCGCCGAAGTGAATCAGGCCCGGTTCCAAATAGTCGGCCGAAAAATTGATGAAGCAGCCGAGCGTGCGCTCGGGCCCGACGAGATCGGCAATGGCCAGCTCGTTGAGGCCGTTTTGGGCCGACAATACATAGCCGTCCGCGGCCAGACGCGGGGCAATGACCGCCATGGCAGTCTGGGTGGCAGGTGCTTTCACGGCCAGAATGACCTGCTCCAGCGTATCGGGCAGGTCATCCAGCATGAGGGCGCGCCCGGGTACGGTAAAGGTCTCGTCGTAGCCGCGCACGGTGAGGCCCTGCTGGTTGATGGCCGCGACATGATCACGGTCGATGTCAACAAAGGTGACGTCGACGCCTTCACGGGCCATGTAGGCGCCTACCGTGCCGCCAATGGCTCCCGCACCGATGATGAAATAGTGATTTGGCATAGTGATTGAGTCTCCGAATGAGTCGGGCTGCACGCGTTACTGGTGCCCGCGCAGGGTTGGGTCGAGTGCGTCGCGTAGTCCATCACCCATGAGGTTGAAGCCCAGCACGGCCAGCATGATGGCGACCCCGGGAATGGTGGCGATGTGGGGCGCAATGCGCAAGAAATCGCGTCCGCTGGCCACCATAAGCCCCCAGGATGGCTGTGGGGGTTGAATGCCGAGACCCAGAAAGCTCAGCGCAGCCTCGAGCAGGATGGCGTTGGCCATATAGAGCGAGGCAAAGACGATGATGGGGGCAATTGAGTTGGGCAGCACGTGGCGCAAGACGACGCGCGTCGGCGTCGCGCCCAGCGCCCGGGCTGCGGTCACGTACTCCTGATTTTTGAGGCTGATCACCTGGCTGCGCGCCAGGCGGGCAAACGCGGGCGTGGCCCAGATGCCCACGGCCAGGGTAGTGTTCTGCAAGCCCGTGCCCAGCGCGGCCACGATGGCAATGGCCAACAAGAGGTAGGGAAAGGCCAGCATGATGTCGGTGACGCGCATGAGGAGCGTGTCCAGCCAGCCACCGACGAAGCCGGCCAGTATGCCCGTCGTCACGCCCAGGGCGAGGGCGATGGCGGTGATGGCACCAGTGATCGAACGAGCGCAGGGGCACTGTTTATTATAGGCGCGGCGGTACATCGTGCAAAACAGCTTTTTCACACCCTATTGACAAGTATACATTTTTCTCATATATTTATAGTGTCAGTTTTGCAAAAGCCTTTCAATAAATCGATCATCACCCTGAATTCACTATGGTTGGCAGTCCCACAGGACCACTCAAGGCTTCAATCATCGACCTCCTGCAGCAGGAGAATCTGACGCAGGCCGGCTTGCAGGAACGGACGGGCGCGAGTCTGCCCACGCTGCGCCGCGCGCTCCAATCACTGACGGAGGAGCGCTGGATATCAGCCCTGGGTAAGAACGGGGCGACGGGCGGCCGGCCGGCCGTGCTCTATGGGCTTGACGCGTCATCGCACCTGATTGTCGGGGCCCACATTGAAAGCCCAACGGTCAATATGGTCGCGGTGGGTTTGGACGGCGTCATTGTGGCGCAGCGCCAGCACACCCTCACAAGCCCACTGCTGCCCAACGAAGCGGTGACGGTGCTGGCCGACTTCGTGGCGGAGGTGCGCAGCGCATTTCCTGCCCGTCGCTTACTCGGAATCGGTCTGGCGACGATTGGCTATGTCGATGCCGCCACCGGTACGATTTTGTATGTGGCGCGTGCGCCGGGCTGGGAGAACTTCCCCATGAAGACGCAGTTGGAGGATCAGCTCGATCTCCCTGTCTTTATGGAAAACGAAACCGACTGCCTGATCCGGGCGGAGTTGTTCAACCTGAACGTGCAGCGCTCCGTCGACACCGTCTATCTGGGCATGCTCCAGGGCCTGAAGGTGAGCATGCTGCTCAACGGACGGATCTACAGCGGCGGCTTTGGCAATGCCGGCTTGATCGGCCGGACGCAAGTTTGCCCGGGCGCGGGGGACGTCAGCGCTGCCGATGCTGAAGTGCTGGAGCAGATTGCCTCCGTGCGCGGTCTCTGTCTGGCCTTTGATGAGCGTCTAAACGCTCTCCCCACAATTGATGATGCGCTGGCCTACATCCGCGACATGGACGATCAAAAGAAGAAGTTTTATGCGATTCTCGATGCCGCGGCTGCCAAAGAGCCGCTCTGCGCAGAGATCGTGCAGCAGATGATTGACCATCTGGTTGATGCTGTAAGCGACTTGATCTATATCTTGCAGCCTGTTGTGCTCATCATGGGCGGCGCGCTCAGCAAGGCGCCGCCGGCCATCAGCGCGTCGTTGGAGCGTGGGGTGCGCGCCCAGCTGCCCGCGCTGCTCAGCAATCACCTCATGTTTCGCTATGCCAGCGAAACCGGCCGTTTTGCCCCCGCAAAGGGCGCGGCGCGCATGTTTCTACAGCGTTATGTCGTAACCGATGTCACTCTCTTGAATTGACGTGCGGCAGGCACAGCAATGCGCCGCACGAGCAGGCGCGGACTGTGCAACGCAACGTGACTGAGTTGGCCATGAACAACGGTAGCAGCATCAAGATCGCAATCGATCACGTCACGAAACGCTTTCCGGCGACCGACTCTGACGGAGACGGCTTGGCCCTGAGTGACGTCTCTTTGACGATCGGCGACAATGAATTTGTCTCCATTGTGGGCAGGAGCGGCTGTGGCAAGACCACGCTCCTGAACATGATTGCGGGGCTACTCAAGCCGACAGCCGGTGAAATCTTGATCGACGACCGGCCCGTTGCAGGTCCCGGACCCGATCGCGGCATGGTCTTCCAAAGCTCTGCGCTCTTTCCCTGGCTGACGACGATTGAGAATATCGAGTTCGGTCCACGCAATCAGGGGGTCGACAAAAAGACCCGCCGCGCCCTGGCCCAGGAGTTGATCCAGCTGGTGCGGCTGGAGGGATTCGAAAAGAAGTATCCCCATGAGCTTTCCGGCGGCATGCAGCAACGCGTTGCCATTGCCCGGGCGCTGGCCATGGATCCCGACATCTTGCTCATGGATGAGCCCTTCGGCGCCCTCGATGAATTGACGCGTGCCGAGATGCAGCAGGAGCTGCTCCGCATCTGGGAGGCGCGCAAGAAGACCGTGATCTTCATCACCCACAGCATCACCGAAGCGCTCTTCCTGTCCGACCGGGTGGTGGTGCTCTCGCCCCATCCCGGCCGCCTGCGCAAAGAGGTCGGCGTCGATTTGGCCCGCCCCCGCCAGCGCACGACTCCAGAGTTTCTGGCCTACTACGAGGATATCCACAGTGCAATCTTCTAGCGCGAAGATGCCGCCGCAAGAGGACAACCAGACGTTGAAAACCCGCCCGGCCCTGCACCTGCCGGACTGGGTGATCGGCGTGCTGACGCTGCTCGTCATCCTCATCGTGTGGGAAGCTGCCGTGCGCGCCGACTTGCTGAATGACTTCCGCTTTCCGCCCCCCTCCAAACTGGCCGTAGCTCTGGGCGATCTCACAACCCAGGGATTTCCACGGGGCGTCACGGTTTTTTCGCATATCGGCGCCACCATGCAGCGCATTCTCACCGGCTATCTCCTGGCGACGCTCCTGGCCATTCCGCTGGGCCTGATCATCGGCAGCCGCGAATTTTTGGATCGAGCCGCCAACCCCATCATTACCTTCGCCCGCTCCGTCGCCTCGATTAGCCTGCTGCCTCTGGCAGTGGCCTGGTTTGGCGTGGGCGAAGTGAGCCGCGTCTTTTTGATCACCTACGCCTGCTTCTGGGTCATCCTCACCGCGGTCATCCACGGCTACAAGTCGGTCGACCCTGTGCTCGTGCGGGCCGCGCAGACCCTTGGCGCTTCGGAACGCCAGATCTTCTACCGGGTCATGTTACCGGCCAGCCTGCCCCGCATCTTCGCTGGCATGAAGATCGCACTGGGGCTTGCCTTTCTCGTCATCGTGGCCGTGGAGATGATCGGCACGATTGAGGGGCTGGGCGCGCTGGTGATGGAGGCGCGCACGTTCTATCGCACCGACATGACCATGGTCGGGATGTTGATCATCGCCGCCTTTGGCTTCTTGCTTGCAAAGGGGCTGGACCGGCTTGAGCGGGCGCTGATGCCCTGGTCGACCGATCTCGACGAGGTGGAGCGATGAGCAAAGCGCGTCCTACTCTTCTCTACCTGGCGCCCTGGATTGGGGTGGCGAGCGTGCTGGTTCTCTGGCAGGTAGTGGTTGCCCTGCGCATCTTGGATCCGGCGATCTTTCCCGGTCCGGCTCAGGTGCTGCAGTCGGCCGTCACCGATCTTTCGGCCCTGGAACTGGCCAATCACATTCGCGCCAGCCTGACCCGCGTCACCTTGGGCTTCGCCCTGGGGACAATGCTGGGCATTACAATCGGCATTGCCTCGGGGTGGTACGTGACGCTGGGCAAAATTGTCTGGACGCCCATCGAAGTCCTGCGCCCCATCCCGCCGCTGGCGTGGATCCCCCTGGCACTGATCTGGTTTGGGCTGGGCGAGGAGTCAAAGATCTTCATCATCTTCCTGGGCGCGTTCTTTCCCATCGTGACAAACACGTACAAGGGCATGCTCAGCGTCGACCCCATGCTGATCCGCGCCGGCCAGATGATGGGGTTGAAGGGACCCAAGCTGCTCCTGCGCGTGGCCATCCCCGCGGCCATGCCGGATATCGCCACCGGTCTGCGCATCGGCTGGAGCCTGGCCTTTGGGTCGCTGGTCGCGGCTGAAATTCTGGCGGCGCAAGAGGGCTTGGGCTACATGATCATGCATGCCCGCGAACTCGGTCAGACCGGCCTGATCGTCTTCGGCATCATCACGATTGGCGTAGTGACCTTTCTGACTGACTATCTGCTCAATACCCTCTTTCTCAAGCGGCAGCTGCGTTGGCATACCCGCGATTGACGGCTGGTCGCAACCATTCATGGGAGGTATCAAGACCATCAGACCCACGACCGTTTACTTGATCTGCAACCCGTTCATCACAAGGAGGATTTCCATGCGTACCCTCAAGTTATTTGCCTTGCTGTTGGTTGTCATGCTCGTGGCTACAGCCTGCGCTGCGCCGGCTCTGCCCGCACCAGACGCGGCGCCCGCGGACGCCACGGAAGCGCCCGCCGAGGAAGGGGCCGGCGATGACGCTAGCGCCCAACCCGAGGTCACCGACATCGCGTTGGGATTTGGCGTTGACGCGGTCTTCGCGCCCCACATCGTCGCGATTCAAAAGGGCTGGTTCGACGAGGCCGGCTTCACGTCGGTCGAGACACCTTCCTTCACGGCCGGCGCGCTGGCCGGTGAAGCATTGGCCGCCGGCGAGATTCAGCTCTGGACGCCCGGCAATGTCCCGCCTATCAGCATGGTCCACAACGGCATGCCGATCTTGATCACAGGCGTGAACACGCCGGCCTATATCGAGAAGCTCGTCGTCCGTAACGATGCCGGACTCGAGCAACCGGAAGATCTCTACGACATCCGCATTGGCCTGCTGGAAGGCTCGACTGCGTCGGCCGTGCTGGCGAATATTGCCGAAGACTATGGGCTCGATGTAAACCAGATGCAGGTTGTCAACCTGCCCCCGCCCGAGCAGCTAACCTCGCTCATCAACAATGACGTTCAGGCCATGATCGTCTGGAACCCGTGGCCCTATCAAGCCCTGGCTACGGAGGGGCTCGACGTGAGCGTGATGCACAACGGCACGGTCGCTTCCTTCCCGTGGGACGAGGGGACCGAGAGTCAGACCTCGAACACGCTCTCCGTCTGGGTGATGGGCGAAGAGTTCGTGCGCGAGAATCCGATCGCGGCCCAGGCCATTATGGACGTCATGCTGCGGGCGCAGGAGTACGTGCGTGACCCGGCCAACCGCGAAGAAGTCGTGCAGATGGTGGCGGAGTGGAACGATCAGCCGCTGGAACTGCTCGAAGCCATGTGGGAGGAGTATCCCTTCACACCCAACATCGACGCGACCTACGTGACCGATATGCAGACCTATACCGACTTCCTTGCCGAAGCCGGCCGCATCGGTGATCCCATGGATCCGCTGGACTATACCTACACCGGCTTCCTGGAGAACTACAATCCTGACTATGCCGGCGTAACGGGCGCCTGGCAGCCCTAATAAGTAATTGTCCGCAGACAACGTAGCGATTTCACCTTCCTGGAAGCTTTCCATCAGGCTGGCTATCTGCCAGTACAGCTTCCAGGAAGGTTGCGAACTTGATTCCGGACAATCACTCAGCGCCAGGGCAGGGTTAGCGTGTGGCGTGATGCAGCTTGTCACGCCTCACGCTGCTCTGCTCTGTACCTGTCGACGGCCGAAGGCGTCGCCCGGACTCGTCTACATGACGTGCGGGCGTCAAGTCTTTTTCGCTCGCTCAGAACGAAGTGCACATGACATGCGCCTCAAACGCTGTGCGCTTCAAATCGTAAGGAACCAAACGCGTGATAGAAAACGCAAACCGCATCGGGATCATCGGGGCCGGCTTTATCAGCGATTATCACATCCGCGGCCTCCAGGCTGCCGGTGCAGAGGTTGCGGCCATTGCCAGCCGAACCCAGGCAAGCGCCCAGGCCCAAGCCGAACGCTTCCGGATCCCAGACGCGACAGACGATTATCGTGCCCTGCTCGAACGCGACGATATCGGCGCCGTGGTCATCACCACGCCCGATTTCACCCACGAAGAGGTTGCCGTGGCGAGTGCGGAAGCGGGCAAAGCCATGCTGCTGCAGAAGCCCATGGCGCGCAACAGCGCTGAGTGCCGCACCATCATTGAGGCGGCGCAACAGAACGGCGTGCCGCTCTTTGTCAGCTTCATGCATCGCTACTTTGAGGAAGTACAGCAGATGCGCGTACTGCTTCAGGAGAACGCGCTCGGTCCCATCTACTCCGTGCGGCAGCGCAACGCCACGCCTGGCGCGGATTGGGCCGCCTGGTTCTTCAAACGCGAAAACGTGGGCGGCGGCGCCATGATGCAGCTCGGCGTCCATGGCATCGACCTGATTCGCTATCTCTTTGGCGAAATCGAGGCCGTGCTGGCCACGACCGCCCTCATGCGTCCGCAACGGACGCTGCGCGACGGTACCGTCGTACGGCCGGACAGCGAGGATCTCGTGCTGGCGACCTACCGGCTTGCATCCGGCGCCCTGGTGAGCCACGAGTGCGGCTACAACGAGGTGGCCGGCACCGATCGTTTTCGCATGGAGATTTATGGCGCTAACGGCACGGCCTGGCTACGTACGCAACGGGGCGATCTGGCCCTTTACGCTCCGGACCATTTTGGTCAAGAGGGCTGGTTTGCGCCCGCGCTGCCGACGCTTCCGCTGGGCCTGCGCCACCATCGCCACTTCTTGGCCATGGTCGCCGGTGAGGAGCCGCCTGACACATCGGCAGCGGACGGGCTGGCCACGCTGTTCGTCTGCGAAGCCATCTACCGCTCCGCGGAGAGCGGCGTCTGGGAGGAGGTAGAGAAGCCATGACCGAGCCGATTCGTTTTGCCGTGCTGAGCTTTGCCCATTTCCACGCTAACTTCTGGAGTGAAGCCATCAATGACGCGTCCGACGCGGTTCTCAGCGGCATTTGGGACGATGACGAGGAACGTGGGCGCGATGCCGCCGCTCGCTACGGGACCGAGTTCTGGCCCGATTTAGACGCCCTGCTGGCGGCAAGCGATGCTGTCGGGATCACCTCCGAGACCAGCAAGCATGTCGAACTGGTGGCGGCGGCTGCCCGCCATGGCTGCGCCGTTCTGCTGGAGAAGCCCATGGCGCGCAATCTGGACGAGTGTCGCCAGATTCTGGAGACGGTGCAGGCGTCCGGCGTGAAGTTCATGCAGAATTTTCCCAAGCGCTACGATCCCATCAACGCCGAACTGGCGCAGATCGTGCAGAGCGGTGCGTTGGGCAAGCTTGCGCTCGTGCGCGTGCGTCACGCCAACTACCACTTGCTCGAACTGGGTCAAACCGCGGCGGACGAATGGTTTGCTTCGCCTGAGCTGGCCGGTGGCGGTTCACTGCTTGACGAAGGCATTCACGCCGCCGATCTCCTCTTGTGGTTGCTGGGTGAGCCCGAGGCCGCCTGTGCGGCCGTCTCAAACGCCACCCTGGGGCTGCCGCTCGACGATTCGGGGATTGCCCTCTTCCGGTATCCCAGCGGTACGATCGCGGAGATTACCGCCAGCGGGACGCTGGTGGCCGCGCCCGAGTCCATCGAACTTTTTGGGACGGAGGGGAGCGCGTTCCTCACGGGCGTCGACCTGGCGTCGCGTGAGTTTGCCCAGCCGCCTTACCTGCGCGTCTTCAAGCGCGGCGAAGAACGGGGTGTCTGGCAAGGCTCGTCAACGGTGCCCAATTTCAGAACCGGCCACTTTCACCAAAATGGCCCCCTCCATTTCTTGCGCTACCTGCGTGACGAAGCGGAGCCGGTCGTATCACTGGAAGAGGGCTGGAAATCTCTGGCGATGATCGAGGCTGCTTACGCTGCTGCCAGCACGGGGCAATGGCAGCCGGTTGCCACCACACTAGGCAAGAAAGTTGATCCATAAGTGCTGACTGCATACCGAGGATTGCGTCCCTTCTGGGGGGATATTCACAGCCACTGCAATGTTGGGTACGGCCATGGCGCCATCGAAGACGCCTTTCAGAACGCACGGCTGCAGCTGGACTTCGCCTGCGTCACGGTTCACGCCCACTGGCCGGATATTCCGGAGCGCTCGCCGCGCCTTGCGCCGGTGGTGGATTATCATCAGCGTGGCTTTGCGCGCACGGCCGAGCAGTGGCAGCGTCTCACCGAGGTCGTGGAAGCCAACAACGAGCCGGGCGATTTTGTCACCTTTCACGGATTTGAGTGGCACAGCCTTCGCTATGGCGATCACAATGTCTATTTTCGGGAAGCAGGCGGCGACATTGTGCGGGCGACTTCGCTTGAAGACATGCGCGCACAGCTGCGCGACTACCGGACACAAGGCTTGGAAAGCATGTTGCTGCCCCACCATATCGGTTACCGCCAAGGCTACCGCGGCATCAACTGGTCCACCTTTACGCCGGAGTTCAGCCCGGCGGTGGAGATCATGTCCATGCACGGCACGTCAGAGAGCGACGACGCGCCACAGCCATATCTGCACACCATGGGCCCGCTGGATTGGCATAGCTCCTACCAGTATGGGCTCGCCCAGGGACACGTGACGGGCGTCTTTGGCTCGACCGATCATCATAGCGCCCATCCCGGCAGCTACGGTCATGGCCGTCTGGCCGTCTGGTCAGAGCAGTTGACGCGAACGGCGATCTGGGAGGCGATCCAGCAGCGACGTACGGTAGCGCTGACCGGCGACAATATTGCCCTGGCCTTGGCGCTCAACGGGCAGCCGCTGGGCGCAGTTGTGGACGCGACGCCCGAGCGGCAGATCGAGATTGAAGTCGCCGGCGGTGATGCGCTCGATTACGTGGAGATTTTGCATAACAATCGCGTGCTGCAGCGTTGGAACGGCAGCCGGTCGGAGACGATCAACTGGGATGAGCCGCTGCAGGTGCATTTCGAAGTGGGCTGGGGCAACAGGAATGAGCCAGTCGAGTGGGCGGTAGCGCTGGCGGTAGAAGGGGGCGAACTGGTGGACGTCGAGCCCCGTTTTCGTGGCTATGAGACGGTTGCGCCCCAGGCAAAGGAAGAAGCCACCTATGCGTTTAGCCGATGGCAACGTGATGGCGAACAGGGCGTCACCTTCCACACTCGCACGTGGGGCAATCCGACGACCACGACCTCGAATACGCAGGGCGTCTCGTTGTCCGTGCTCGGCACCGCCGCGACAAAGCTGGTCGGCACCGTCAACGGCGAGCAGATCGAGGCCTCCCTCGCTGATTTGGCGCAAGGATCTCAGTCCGGCTACCTCGGCGGCTTTTTGACCCCGGCTTACCGCTTCCGCCGCGCCGTGCCGCGTGCGGATAGCACCGGGCGCTTTGCCCTCACCCACAATGGCACAGGCGAGCAGCGGGACTGGTACTACGTCCGCGTCCGCCAGAAAAACGGCCAATGGGCGTGGTCCTCCCCCATCTGGGTAAGGGCCTAGAGCCAGCACGCCATATCACCGTGACTGGCACTGGCTCACGCCCGCCCCGCCAACAAAACCCCGCAGCGCTATTGCTTGTCACGGCAACGAATCTCCTCCTCAACATCCCCCCACAACCCTAAGACCCCACACCCCTACACCCCCACAACCCCCTCAACATCCGCCGCCTGCTCCAACTGACGCGGCGTCACCTTGGCCCCAATCAGCACCGCCCCGGCCAGATTGGCCCCGCTCAGATCGGCCAGCGCCAGGTTGGCTTCGGTCAGGTCGGCTCCGGCCAGGTTGGTGTTGATCAGATCTGCTCCGCCCAGATTGGCCCCGGCCAGGTAGCAGTGGCGGCAATCGGCCTCGTTGAGGATCGTGGCGATCAGCTGCGCGCGCCCCAGCCCCAGGTGTCGCAGCTCCGCATAGCGCAAATCGGCGCTGCTCAGGGACAGGCGGGCGGCCGGGTCACTGCCTGAGCCATTGCCAAAGCCGCCGATCAGCCCCGCCTGATAGAGGAATTCCAACAGAACCCCCTTGTGACCCCCATTGAGCAGGCGCAGCGTGGCCAGCACGTGGCTGCGCAACAGCACCACCGCGCTCGCCTCTTCCCGCCCGTCAATGACCGCGGCCACCCACGGCGAAATGCGCGTCAAACAACGCTGCAACGCATCGTAAGATTCGGCAGTCGAAGAAGATTCCGTCATCATTAAAAATTTACCATTATCAATTGCCCATTATCAATTATCTTTCGCTTGTCCGGTGACGTCGCTCAGGCCGTCGCCGATCAGGTTGATGGCGAGCACGCAGATGAAGATGCCCACGCCGGGGAAGAGGCCGATCCACCAGGCGCGGCGGATGTACTGCTGCGCGCCGCTGAGCATGGCGCCCCACTCGGGATCGGGCGGCTGCACGCCCATGCCCAGAAAGCTGAGCGCCGCGCCTTCCAGAATCGCGCCGCCGATGCCGATGGTGGCCAGAACCAGGAGGGGACTAGCGATATTGGGCAGAATGTGGCGACGCATGATGCGGCCGTTGGGCACGCCCGTGGCCCGGGCCGCGCTGACATAGTCGGCTTCGCGCACGGCAAAGACCGTGCCGCGCGTCAGGCGCATGAACGAGGGCACAAAGCCGATGCCCACGGCAATGATCACATTGCGCGTGCCGGGTCCCAGAATGGTGACGATCACCAGCGCCAGCAGGATGCCGGGAAAGGCCAGCAGCACCTCAGTCACCCAGGAGAGGCCGGCATCCAGCCAGCCGCCATAGAAGCCGGCGCCCATGCCGAGGAGGATACCGACCAGCGCGCCCAGCGTGACGGCCAGAAAGCCGACGATCAGCGAGACGCGCCCGCCATAGACAAAGCGCGCAAAGACGTCGCGCCCCAGATTGTCCGTGCCCATGGGCGGGGCTTGGGTCGGCGTCTGAAAGATGGCGGCGGGGTTGACCTGCAGGGGGTCAAGTTCGGGCAGGAGCAGCGGCGTGAGAAAGACCAACGCCACCAAGCCGATGAGCAGCAGTGCGCCGAAGACGACGCTCGGCTGGCGGCGCAGCGCCCAAAGCCGGCTCTTGCTGCGCTTGCTTGGGCCCAGATCCGCCAGCGAAGAAGAGGAAGCGCTCATTGCAGGCGGATGCGCGGGTTGAGGTAGGCGTAGAGGATGTCGGTGAAGGTGTTGATCAGCACGTAGATCACGGCAATGACCAGGACGACGCCCTGCACCACGGGGAAATCGCGGTTGTTGACCGCAGTGACGGCCAGTCGCCCGATGCCCTGGCGGGCGAAGATCGTCTCCACGACGGTCGAACCGGCGAGCAGGAAGCCGACCTGGAGCGCGACGATTGTCACCACGGGAATCAAGGCGTTGGGCAGCGCATGGCGGAGCACCAGCTGCCGGTGGCGCAAGCCCTTGGCCTGGGCCGTGCGCATGTAGTCCTGATCCAGCGTGTCGACCATGCTCGCACGCACCACGCGCGCAATCACCGCGGCTTCGGCAATGCCCAGGGTGATCGCCGGCAGAATGAGCCCGCGCCAGTCGTCGCTGCTGGCCACGCTGGGCAACCAGCCCAGCCTGACCGAGAAGATCATGATCAGCATCAGCCCGAGCCAGAAGCTGGGGATGGAGATGCCGGAGACGGCCAGCGACATGATCGCGGTATCGACCCAACTGCCATGGCGCAGCGCACCGATGATGCCGAGCCCCAGCCCCAAGAAAACGGCCAGAAACATGGCGGCCACGGTCAGCTGGATTGTACTGGGCAACTGTTCGCCGATCATGACCGAGACCGGCCGTCCGCTGCGGATCGACGTGCCCAGGTCACCCTGGAGCACGCCGCGCACATAGTTCAGGTATTGCACCGGCAGGGGATCGTTGAGCCCCAGCTCCTCCCGCAGCGCCTCGGCCTGCTCTTTTGGCACCGCCTGGCGTCCCAGCAGGACCATCACGGGGTCGCCGGGCACCAGCCGCAGCATGGAAAAGGTGAGCAGCGAGACGCCTACCAACACCAAGAGCGATGTCAGCAGGCGTCGCGTCAGATACGCGCCCATTTACTCCAGGCCGACCAGATAGAGCCAGGGATAGCCTTCGGAATCGAATTGCCAGCCCTGTACGCCGGCCTGGCGCAGCATGACGCGGTCGTAGAGATGGACGGGCAGCGCCAGCGCGTTCTCCATGATAATCTGCTGCGCTTCGGCATAGAGCGCAGCCCGCTCTGCCTCGTCGATGGTGACGGGCGCCTGGCGCAGCGTCTCGTCGAGCCGCTCGTCCACAAAGCGGGTGAACGCCGAACCGCCATCGATGTTGGCCGAATCGTAGACAAAGCTGAGTACGCCGGGGTCGGCGCTGGTCCAGCCCATGTTGATCAGGTTGTGCTCGCCTGCGGAGGCCGCTTCGAAGATGCCGGCATCGTCCAGCGTCGTCAGGTCCACTGTGAAGCCGGCCGCGGTCAGATAGGCGGTCAGCAACTCCATGAACGCGCCTTCGTAGACGGGCGAGGCGATGTAGGTCACCGTCAGGGGCTCGCCGTTCTGCTCGCGCAGGCCGTCGCCATCCTCGTCGACCCAGCCGGCCTCGTCCAGCAGCTCGGCCGCGCGTTCCGGATCATAGCTGTAGAGGCTTGCCGCGTCTTCGTTGAAGGCAAAGGTCGTGGGCGCCAGGACGCTGCTGGCCGGACCTTGCAGGCCGTCAAACGCAACCTGGACCAGCTCCTCCTGGTTGACGGCAAGGTTCATGGCTTGGCGCACCAACGGATCGTCGGTTGGGGCCTTGGCCGTATTGAGCATCATGTGCGACGGCATGCCGGGCGCGGAGAAGGTCTCCACTACATAGTCGCCACCGTCGACCAGGCTGGCTACATCCTGGTAGGGCGGATCTTCCACCACGTGCGCCTCGCCGGTCTGGAGCGCGGTCAGCCGCGTCGCCGGTTCGGGCAGGAAGCGCAGAGTGATCTCGTCCAACTGAGCCGCGCCGCCGGCGCCGAGAAAGCTCGGGCCCCAGGCGTAGTCCGGATTCTTGGCCAGCACCAGGCGATCCTGGGGGGCCCATTCGACAAAGACAAAGGGACCGGAGCCGATGGGATTCTGTCCGAAGTTCTCGTCAGCCGCCGGGCCCGGGGCCGGAATGCCCATCCAGGGCTGAGCCAGATCGCGGATGAAGGTCGGTTTGGGATCGCTGAAGGTTATGGTCAGCGTCTGATCGTCGACTACTTCGGCGCTGTCGTAGCCGGCCAGGATAGTGCCGGCCGGCGTTGCGCTCTCGGCAGCGACGATGCGGTCAAACGCGTTCTTGACCGCGGCCGCGTCGAGGGGCGTGCCGTCATGGAAGCGCACATCGTCGCGCAGCGTAAAGGTGAATTCCGTGGCCGCGTCATTTACCTCCCACGCGGTCGCCAGCCCGGGGAAGAGGTCGCCCGCCTGGTCGACCGTCGTGAGCGTGTCGAAGAGGTTCATGAGAATCAGCCGCTCGGCAATGAAGAGACCGTCCTTGGGATCGAGCGTGACCGGCTCGGTGGCCATGCCAAAGGTGAGCGTCTGCTCGGCCGCGCCGGCCTCGGCGGCGTCGCCCGCGGCTTGCTGGGTTGATGGCGCGGCAGCCGGCGCACACCCGCTCACGAGCAAGGCGAGACCGGCAAGCAAGAGGGTGAGCACAAACAGGGACCGCTTTGCCTGACTGAGGATCATGAGCGCTTCTCCTTCGACCTGGGTCGATGACAAACTAGGTTGGATTCGTTGGGGGTAAGCCATGCAATCGCGCAAACCGGGGGCTTTGAGGTACCGCCAATCCATCATAGCACCGAAGGAGACTGGACAAAAACCCATGCATGCCCAGTTCTTCACCCTGTGTCCCACAGCACACCCCGCCAGTCCCCTACCGCGCAGCCGCCTTCATTCATCTCATCTATCCTACTTACAGAGCCTGCCCGACCGGCGCCGCCAGGCGGCTCGACATGAACCCGTTGTCCCCTCATTCTGATCGACTCTACGGAGGAAGCGAGATATGAAACCGAGACGAACGACTGCAAACCGATTGTTGTCTGTGCTCATGCTGCTGGCCATGATGGTAGGCGTAGTGCCTGCCGGGATGGTCGAGGCAGCGCCGCGTCTGGAATTGGCCGCGCCGGCCCAGGTCAACGCGGAAAACCCGATCCAGGCGATCTATCTATATGATGACGACGACGCCATTGCCAGCGCAGTCGGCTCGCTGCTGGGCGAGAACGGCATGACGGTTGAACTGGCGCGCCTGGCCGACCTGCCGCCCGAGCCGGCCAACACGCGCATCTTCCTGCCCATCGTCCAGGCGGTGACGGCGGGCGTCGCCGCGCGCCAGACCGTGGAGCGCATCACGGCTGACGAGCTGGGCGCCATGACCGCATACGATCTGATTGTGATCAGCGCCGACATGACGCCTGCGGTGCTCGGCGCCACGCGCACAGGCGAGATCATCGCCAGCGGTCGGCCGGTGGTGGCCATGGGCCAGGGCGGCGCGCAGTTCCTTGCCGCCGCAGGCGCCAGCCTCGGCCAAAGCAACGGCGCCCAGGCCACCGGCAGCCAGACGGAGAATCCCGAAGGCAACGCCAGCGCGGCCTTCTATGCCGGTCCCAATCCGGTAGCCAATGACAGCGTACTGACGCTCTACAACGGCGGCCAGCCGACCGTCGTGGCAGTTCTGCCCGAGCCCGAGGCGGGCATTCGGCGTCTGGCCCAGCTTGCCGGACAGAGCGGCCAGATCGCCATTGCCACCGAAGACGACCGCTGGGGCCTCTGGGGCTTTGCCGGCGGACCGAGCGCCATGACCGAAACGGGCCGCGCGCTCTTCGTCAACCTGGCGCGCCTGCTCACCGACGACGCCGTGGAAATCCCCCTGGCTACCGGCTCGCTGATGCCGGAGCCCGGCATCGATCCGGCACTGGCCGCGGCACTGGCCGGCGGTCAGGCCCAGTACGCGCTGGTGCAGCTCTACGCGATCCCCGACGAGGCGACGCGTGGGCAGCTGGCCGAGCTGGGCGTGACGCTGCTGACCTACATGAGCAACAACACCTACAGCGCGCTGCTCAGCCCCGGCCTCAATCCCAATTCAGAGGCGCTGCTGACCCTGGTGCGTTTTGCCGGCGCCTATCAGCCCGAATACAAGGTCGATCCGGCCTTGGGCGATGCAGCGCGCGTCAGCGCAGCCGCAGAGACCGCACCGGTGACGGAGGCCCACGTTGTCTTCTTCAGCGACGTGACGCCTGCCACCATCATGGCGACGCTGCAGCGCATCGTGGGCGAAGGCTATCGCCAGGCCGCGGTCGCAACCGAGTGGTTCGTGCCCAACAACGCCGGCATCATTGCCGCGTTGGCCCAGGAGCCGATCGTGCGCTTCATTGCGCCGCTGACGCCGCCCCAGGATCTCAACAGCACGTCCCACGGCCCGATCAACACGGACGACGTGCAGAACCTGCTCGTCAACGGCGGCTCGGCCCAGTACCTCGGCCTGAGCGGTCAGGGCGTCACCGTGGCCCAGTTCGAGCGCCGCGGCGACACCAGCCATCCCGACCTGAGCGGCCGCATCATCATTGGCGGCGAAGCCCATGCCAACACCTCCAGTCACGCCACCCATGTGGCCGGCATCATCCTGGGCAGCGGTGCGGACAGCGCCAACAATGGCGGTTCGGCCTTCCAGTGGCGGGGACACGCGCCCGAAGCGCGCCTCGTTTCCGAGAGCTACGGCACCGACGCCGGCACGACTGCCTATGGCGACAACTGGTACGACGCCATCGTGAGCAACAGCGCCCAGTCGAGCAACCACTCCTACGTGCAGACGTGGGGCACCTACGACGGCACGGCCAGCGCGGTCGATCAGATCGTGCGTGGCGACGGCGTAGACGCTGACGGCAACAGTATTCCGGCCCGTACGTCGATCTTCGCGGTGGCCAACCAGGGCGTAGGCGCCCAGTATGATGACGAAGAAGGTTTCTACGCCATCTACGCACCGGCCAAGAATTCCATCGGGGTGGGCTCCACCGACACGACCGACGGCCAGCCCAGTGACTTCAGCTCGCGCGGCCCGACCTTCGACGGTCGCATCAAGCCCGACGTCGTGGCACCGGGCTGTCGCGAGAGCGAAACCAACCCGTCGGACGGCATCGTCTCCACCGAGCAGGGCGGCGGCTACACGACCAAGTGCGGCACCTCCATGGCCGCGCCCGTGGTCACCGGCGTCACCGCGTTGATGTTCGAGCAGTTCCGCAACACCTTCGGCGCCGGCTTCAACGCCCTGCCCAGCACGGTCAAGGCGCTGCTGGTCAACACCGCCATGGATCAGGTCGGTACGTCGACCTTCAACGACCCCGACTGCGGCTGTACCTTCGAATACGAGACCGGTCCCGACTGGACCACCGGCTATGGACTGGTTGATGCACAGGCCGCGGTAGCCGCGATCCGCAGCAAGAGCTTCATCGAGGATCAGGTTTCGCCCGGCAACACGCAGGACACCTTCACCATCGACGTGACCGCCGGCATGCCCGAGCTGCGCTTCACCCTGGCCTGGGACGACGAGCCGGGTGACATCGCCACGGCCGAGACCGCGGCTAAGCTGGTCAACAACCTCAATCTGGTCCTGATTGCGCCGGACAACACGCAGCACTTCCCCTGGGTGCTCGACGCCCTGCCCATGACCGCAACGGCCGGTGACGGCGCGCCCGATCCCATCGATCAGGCCGACATCAACGACAACCCTGCCCGCCGCGACGTCAACAACCGCGACAATGTGGAGCAGGTGGTGGTCAACAATCCCATGGTCGGCACGTGGACGATCCGGGTGACGGCCGCGGCGCTGCCCAACGGCAACGCCCAGCCCTACAGCCTGGCCGGCGACTTCCGGACCCTCAACATCGTCAACCCGCAGACGGGTGACGTGGCCGAAGCCGGCGATCCCAACAATCCCAACGTGGTCTTGGTGACGGTGGAAGCCGTCCAGCCCTACGCCACGGATACGAGTTCTTCGCTGGTCGACGCGGCCGTGGGCGACTTCGACGTGGAGATCGAAGGCACGCCTGCTTCGATCATCAGCGGCCTGCCCGTGGGCGATCAGTTCTGGCTCAACGTGCTGCCGGCGTCGGGCGTCTACAGCGCCGGCTCCAAGTACGACTTGACCGTGCGCTGGGACGGCCATGGTCAGGACACCGAGACCAATTCCATCCTCTTCACCGAACGGGAGCAGACCGACCGGGCCATCGTGCTCGATCACTCGGGCTCCATGTCCGGCTACGACAAGATGAGCGCGGCCCAGAACGCGGCCCGCCTCTTCATCGATCAGTCGCTGGTGGACGACCGCATCGCGGTGGTTGGCTTCAGCACCAACACCTCGACGCCTTACGGCAGCACTCCGGTGACGGCCAATCCGGGCAATCCGGAGCTGACTGCGGCCAAGAACGCGGTGGACGGCTTCTCGCCCACCAACATGACCGCTATCGGCAAGGGCTTGCTGGAAGGCCAAACCCAGGTCACGGCCAACGCTTCAGAGGCGGACGTGATCGTGCTGCTCTCCGACGGCATGGAAAACATCGACCCGCGCTACGACACGCCAGCGGTCAAAGGCGTGATCGAGCCGAGCGACACGATCGTGCACACGGTCTCCGTCGGCCCGGCCAGCGCCGCCCATCACGAGTTGATGGAAGAGATTGCCGACGACAACGGCGGCGATGACTATGTGGTGACGGAAGACGGTTCGCTGATCGCAGCTCGTGCTGCCGCTACCAGTGCGGCCGCCACCGGCATCGATGCGTGGCCGACAACGCTGCCCAACCGCATGGCCGATTCCTACAAGCAGGTGGCAGAGAACATTCTCTTTGAGAAGCGTCTCTTCCAGGCCAGCGGCGCTGTCGATCCTACTCAGAACAACGCAGCGTGGCCGCTGGTCGTACCGAGTGGCCTCAAACGCCTGACGGTTGCCGTCAACTGGTCGGTGGAGGCGCACATGCTGCGCCTGGTGGCCGTCGACCCGAATGGCAAGGAGTACTTCGTCGACCCGAGCAACCCGCTCTGCCGCACGGACGCGACCCATGAGACCTGCATCATCGAAGATCCGACGCCCGGCAGCTGGCGGCTGCTCGTCCAGTTCGTCGAAACGGACAAGGACAACGAGTATGTAGTCTGGGCCAGCGCCCGCACCAGCGTCAACTTCGACCTGGCCGTGGCGACGCCGTCCAACGAGCGCACGCCGGGAACGCCGATCCATCTGCTCGGCTTCCTGAGTCAGGGTGAGAAACCCCTGGTCAGCCAGCAGGTCGTGGCCAACGTCTTTGCACCCAACGGCTCTGTGGAGCAGGTTGAGTTCAAGGATGACGGTCAGCATGGCGACGGCGCCGCGGATGATGGCGTCTACGGCGGCTACTATGTGGGCGGCAACGCCATCGGCGCTTACGCCGTGCGCGGCGTGGCCATGGGCAACGACAGCCTTGGCGCAGCGTTCACGCTCTATGCCAACACCGGCTTCCGCATGAAGCCACGCGTGCTCTACGTCTACTCGGATGATCGCGAGACGGCCCGCGACTACGAGCGGCTAATCGAAGCCAACGGGTCCGTAGTCGATCCGACCCGGGTGGACGATGTGCCAAGCGTCGACCTGCGCAAGTATAGCCTGGTCGTCATCGGTCCGGAGACGGGCAGCCTCGGCGACTGGGGCACCGATGCGGCGCTGAGCCACATCGTGCAGTACGAGCGCCCCGTCATGGGGCTGGGCGAAGGCGGCTATGCCTTCTTCGGCAAGCTGAAGCTCAATATCGGCTTTGCCAACGGCGCGCACGGTGCCGAGGATACGATCCTGGTCGATAGCTACGGCGATCGCATCTGGAACTATCCCTATGATATCGATCTGAGGGAGCGCAAGACCGTGAAGCTCTATCAGGAGGAGAGCAAAGTCGTGGGCATCTTTGTGGAAGAGCGGCCGTCAGGCCTGCAGATCTTCGGCTTCGACGACGATGATCAGCGCTATGCCGATCTGGTTCTGGAGGGCGACTGGTGGATGCTCTGGGGCTTTCAGGACGGGCCCGAGCGCATGACGCAAGACGGACGTGATCTCTTCGTCAACTCGCTCTACCGCACGATGGACTAGCGCTCGGCGTCGTCTGGCGAACGCTAAATAGCGTATGAAGAATCGAAAATGGTTAATGGTCGGGATCACCACCATTAACCATTTTCGATTTTCGATTCATCATTCAGCATTCCCCCAAGCCGGGCTGCAACAGGGACTGAACCGAGGGCGCATATGTGGACGTTACGATAAAAAGGGAGAGTCGCTCTGTCATTCCGAACTCTTCCATTTGGCAAGATTGAGAGTTCTGCACGTGCGATTTGGAGGCGCCCAGAGATGACTCATTCACTGACTTCGCCTGACCAACTGCTGCGCCAGGCATTCAAACAGGTTAATCGCTTCATGGTTCTGCTCTTTCGGCTTGGCCTGGGCGCCTGGGGCAACTGGCCGGAGACGAGCCAGGTCATGGTTTTGAGACACACAGGACGCAAATCAGGTCTGACGCGTTCTACGCCAGTCAACTTCATGCAGGCGGGCGATGATCTCTACTGCACCGCTGCTTTTGGCACAACGGCCGACTGGTACAGGAACATGCTGGCGGATCCTAATGTTGAGGTCTGGTTACCCCACGGCTGGTATGCCGGCGTTGCGACGGAAGTGCCGTCTGCTGATCCACGAAGGGATGAGCTCATGCGAGAGGTGCTGATTGCAAGCGGTTTTGCCGCTCCGCTCTTCGCTGGGATTAACCCCAAACAAGCCAGCGACGCTGAATTAGCGATGACCGCTGCCGACTACCGTCTGATTCGGATCCGCCTAACCAGCGCGCGTACAGGCCCTGGCGGGCCGGGCGACCTGGCCTGGATTTGGCCACTTGCAACGCTGACGTTGGCGCTGGGTTGGTTCGTGCGTGGTCGTAGACGGTCCAGTATGAAGCGCTGCCCATGATGCTTTCTACAAATGGGCGTCCGCCGACATATTGGGGCCTGATTGGTCTGCTCGTCTTTCTCTGTATCAGTGCCGCACCGGCAGGGTTCGCGTTTGCGCTTGACCCAAGCGGCGCGTCGTTGGGCATGACGACCGAGGGGCTGGCCGGCAGTTTCCTGTCCGACTACCTGATTCCAGGCCTCTTCCTGCTCTGCGTGCTGGGCTTGTGGTCGTTGCTCATCGCCTACGGCCTATGGCAGCGGCCGAACTGGGGCTGGCTCCAACGAGTATTTGGCTGGGGCGGTCGCCACTGGTCCTGGGGAGCGGCATTGCTCCAGGGCATGATCCTGGTCGCCTGGATCGTTATTCAGGTGCTAATCGTCGGTTACGCCGCTTGGTTGCAGCCGTTCTACTTTGGCGTTGGCATGCTGATTGTCGGCCTGTGCTTCACCGCATCGGTGCGTGGCTATGCCGCAACGTGGTCGCAGTGAAGGCGCGGGCTTCACCTTTGATCTTGCTGCGTAGTGATTTTGGGATCGATTTCACAGACTCAATGGAGGAGGCAACAATGAACCAGAAGGTACTTGTGGCCTACGCCACAAAATATGGTGCAACCGAAGAGATCGCCGAACGCATCGGCTTGGCGCTGGGCAAAGCCGGCGTTGCGGCCGAGGTGCTGGCCGTGGACAAGGTTGCCGATGTGACAGCCTATACCGCTGTTGTCGTGGGCAGTGCAGTCTATATCGGTGGCTGGCGCAAGGAGGCGGCCAAGTTTCTAGAGGAGAACGAAGAGGCGCTGGCCACACGGCCGGTCTGGCTTTTTTCCTCCGGTCCGACAGGCGAGGGCGATCCGGTCGAGCAGATGGACGGCTGGACCTTCCCCGACAAGCTCAAACCAGTGGCCGCTCGCATCCAGCCGCGCGAGATCGTCGTCTTTCACGGCGACGTGGATGTAGAAAAACTCAATTTCATGGAGCGCTTCATGATCAAGAACGTCAAGGCGCCGACTGGAGACTTCCGTGATTGGGCCGCTATCGATGACTGGGCCGAAGAGATCGCCGGCGCCCTGGTTGCCCAGCCTTGATCTGCTGTTGCCCACAAGCAATGCGGGCGAACGAAGTGCCGAAGCCAAGATCTTCGAGAGGCCATGAGTCTAGCGCCGGTTGAGTAGCCCGGAGGGCGTATCGAAACCAAGCGGGTTGACGTAGACCTGCGTCTTGGTTATGACGCTTCGGCAAGCTCAGGACGGCGCAGGCTCAACCGGCGTTACTGGCACCTGCTCCTTGGTTTCGACAAGCTCAACCGGCGTCGCTGCCACTCACCAGCGTCGTTATCGCGGATCTAATGCTTCGCGATCAGCCGCTCAAGCGCGTCCAGCCCCCGTTCGAGTTCGGCCATCGCCGGCCCGAAGCTGATACGGCTGTAGTTGCCATAGCGCCCCAGCGCGCGACGCTGCTCCGGGTTCACGTCGAAGAAGATGCCGGGCACGGTGATCACCTTCTCCGCCAGACCCTCCTTGAAGAAGGCGAGGCCGTCGTTGAGCGGCTCGGGCAGCTGGGCGAGATTGGCCCAGATGTAAAAGGTGCCGCCCGGCTGCGCATCTGGCTGGATGTCCATAGCACGCAGGCGCGCCAGCATATAGTCGCGCTTCTGGCGGAAATTGCGTTGAATCGCCGCGGTCTCCTGGTAGACGTGCTCCGGCTCGAGCAGGTCCAGCACCTGGGCCTGAAAGGGGTGGTTGGGGCCCCCGTCCAGAAAGGAGCCGGCGCTGGCGATAGCGCCGATGACCTCTTCCGGCCCCAGCGTCCATGAGATGCGCCAGCCCGGATAGCGCCAGTTCTTGGTCAAACCATCGACCAGAATCACCGGATCTTCGTTGACATCTTCCACGTAGGCCGCGGCCGAAACGATCTTGGGCGGGCTGCCGCCGGGATGACCGGTGTAGATGTAGTGCGAGTAGAACTCGTCGAAGATGAGCGAACAGCCCAGGTCGCGCGCCATCTGCACCCAAAGACGCAGTCGTTCGCCCTCCACCAGCTGGCCGGTGGGATTGCACGGATTGGAGGCCAGCAGCGCCTGCAAGCCGCGCCCCTGGATCTCTTTTTTGAGATGGGCCAGCGAAACCTGATAGCCCTCTTCCGGGTCGAGGAGGATGGGGATGGGAATGAAGGCCTTGAAGACGCTGAGCAATTCCTCATACGCGGTGTAGTCGGGCAAAAAGTGGCCCATGTTGATGTTGCCCAGGGCAGCTGCCAGCCGCGTGAGGGCCACGCGCCCGCCGCCGGCGATGCTGACATTGCGCCATGTGTATTGAGAAGGCTTGCCCTGACGGTAGAGCGTGTTGTAGAGATCGGCTACCTTTTGCCGCAGAGCCATGTCGCCCGTAATCGGGCTATATTCCTGCGCCCGGGGATCGATGGTGATCGCATCGATGCGGGGCGGCGCGCCGGGCAGCTCGCCCGTTTCCGGCATGCCCTGGCCCAGATTGGCCCAGTCCGGATCGCCATATTCAAAACCCTGCAGACGAGCCCGGTGCATCACGTAAATCACGCCGGTGCGCGGCACGCGGCGAAAGCCGGGAATTGCGTGTTCAGTCATGAGGATTAAGCCGCCCCCCAATCTGCCAGCGCGCGATCCTGGGCGTGCAGGTTCTCGTCAGGCGTCCACATGGGGATCTCGCAGCCGCCGGCGCTGAATGCGCGCGGCCCGCCGATCTCCATGCAGTGGGTGGACGCAGCATAGACTGCCTCCGGCGTACCTTGCAGCATGACGGTTACGGGGTCGAAGTTGCCGCAGAAAGATACCTTGTCGCCATGCTTGGCCGCGGCCGACGCCATGTCGACCATGTGATCCAGATCGATGATGTCCGCACCGCTGTCGACCATGGCGTCGACGATCTTGTTGGTGTTGCCACAGATGTGCAGCCGGGCGATTGCGCCCATCTCGTGCACGGCCGCGAAGATACGTTGCTCGTAGGGCAGGGCAAAGCGGCGATACATGTCCGGGTTGATCAGCGAGCCGACCGCGTCGCCCAGACCGATAATGTCGGCGCCTGCCTCGATCTGCGCCCTGGCAAAGTCGATGGCGACCTCGACGCAGACTTCGCATAGTTCTTCGACCCACTCAGGGCGCAGCATCACGTCGAGCATGAGGTTGTTGATGTTGCGCAGGTCGCTTGCTTCGGCCAGCGCGCCTTCCACCCAGCCCATGATCGGATACTCGCCGCCCACCTGCTCGCGGAAGAGACGGATTGCCTCCAGGCGGTCGCTCATGCGCGGGCCGGTGTAGGGGCTCGGCTTGACCAGCTTTTTGAGGTCCTCCGGTTCCTTGATGAGGGGGATCATGCTCAGGGGCATGTCGTCCTCCGGGAACTCAATCTCGGCGCCGAAGTCGGAAGTCTCCCGCACGGGGTCGGAAATGGCCTGGACGATGTCCACGTCGAAGTGCTCGATGACCTGCATGTTGGCCTCTACCAGCACGCGGTGGTCGAGATAGTATTCACGCTGCTTCTTGCCCGTTTTGCGGGCGCCAAATTGCATAAAGATGTCGAAATTCGGTGGACGATCGACGGGTTCGCCGGCCAATCGGGCCGTCATGCGCTCATATGGATTCATGATGAGTTCGAAACCTCGCGTGAATTGGAAGCTGATGAAGAGACGTCACTCTTTGCAGGTTGGGCAATGCTTATTGCGCACCATCTGCTCTTTAGCCCGCGCCATCGAAGCGAATCATGCCCTTCGCGAGCGCGGTGCGGAAGAGCTCGATGGTTGCGGCGACGCCCTGGTCCAGCGGCGTCGCGGGCAGATCGCCCAGCGCCGCGCGGACGGCGCTGTCATCTGCGCCGGACGAGTAGGGCAGCGGCTGATCGTCAAAGGTGAACTGACCGCGCAGTTCGGGAACAACCGCTTCGATGGCCGCGATGACCTCCGCCATGCTGACGATGCTGCCCTGGATATTATAGGCCGCCGCGCCGGGGAGGGGCGTTCTCATAGCCCGCACGAAGATGTCCGCCACATCCGCCACATATTGCATGTCGGCCCGTCCGCCGTAGGGAATGTGATGGGGCTGCCCGGCTGCTGCGGCCAACATGGCCACCGTCGGGCTGGAGGTGAGGCCCTGGTCGCGCCCCGCGCCGTAGACGATGTAGGGACGCAGGCTGATGCTGCTCAGGCCGTGCTCGTGCCAGTAGACCTGGGCGATGCCTTCGTCGGCCTGCTTGAAAACGCCGTAGAGCGTGCGCGGCAACAGGGGCGCGTCCGCAGTCAGCAGGCCCGCTCCATACTCCTCGGCCGGACCGTAGACCGCGATGCTGCTGGCATAGGCCAGGTGCTCGATGCCAGCCTGCCGGGCCGCCTCGAAGAGGTTGACCGTGCCGACGACGTTGACGCGTGCGCCCAACGCCGGGTTGGCCCGACACGCCGGAATCTGCAAGCCGGCCAGATGCAGGACGTGGGTCGGGCGAGCGGAGCGGAACGCATCAGCCACGGCGCCCTCATCAGTAATGTCCCCGCGCAGGAAACGGACGCGACGGATCTCTTCGTCGTCCATGATCAGGCGCATGCGGTGGGCATCGTCATCCAGATCAAAGACCGTCACTTCGGCATCCGTCGCCAAGAGCAGACGGACCGCCCAGGCCCCGATGCAGCCCAGCGCGCCGGTGATGAGGACCCGTTCCGCCGCCATTATGCCCCCGCCATCGTGTTGCTGAGCCGGCCGAGACCCTCGACCTCGACCTCGACCACGTCGCCCGGCTTGAGCCAGACGGGCTCAGCCCAGCCCATGATCACGCCTTCCGGCGTGCCCGTCGAGATCACGTCGCCCGGCTCCAGCGTCATATAGCGCGAGGTGTAGGCAATGATTTCGGCGACCGAAAAGATCATGTCTGCGGTGTTGGAGTCCTGGTAGAGCGTGCCGTTGAGCCAGGTGCGCAGCGCCAACGCCTGGGGATCGGGCACTTCGTCGCTGGTGACGAGATAGGGCCCAAAGGGGAAGAACTTGTCCAACGTCTTGCCCAGCAGCCATTGGCTGGTGCGCATCTGCAGGTCGCGGGCGCTCAGGTCATTGGCCGTCGTATAGCCAAAGACGTAATCCAGCGCTTCGGCTTCGCTCACATCACGCGCGCGGCGGCCCATGACCACGGCCAGCTCGACTTCGTAGTCGTATTTGACGGCGCTTGCCGGGAGAGGAATCTCCTCGTTTGGCGCGGCAACGCTGTTATTGAACTTGGAGAAGAGGACCGGCGTTTCCGGTTCGGGCATGCCCGACTCGGCGGCGTGACGCCCGTAGTTGAGCCCCACGCACAGAATCTTGCCGGGATTGAGCACGGGCGGGCCAATGCGTAGCTCGGCTTCGTCAAGCAGATCGGGCGCGCCCGCCGCGTTGACCTGTGGCAGCGCGGCATCGCCGCTTAGGATTGCGGCAATGGTCCCGGCGACGGGGAGAATACCATCCGCCAGCTTAACGCCAAGACTGTAGCCGGTCTGGCCGGATTGTTGATAGGTGAGCAGTTTCATGAAATTGCCTTGCCTGAAGTGGCCGGCGCTGGCTTTCCGGCGCCGGGTGTGGGTGAAATGCCGTGCACGCTGCTGCGCTTGACGACGTCGAGCCATCGTGACAGAACGAGCATCACAGTAGTCATCAATCTGTAGAATCATCAATCTGTAGGATAGCGCAGAACTTCGCTTGCTTCAATGTGGGGAATTGTTTGTGCGAGAAGTGCTCCATGCGAAGAGGAGGGCCATAGATCCTTACGGATAGGGCGGATAGAGGCGGATCCTTTGCTGATCCGCCTCCGGTATCGTTATCGTTTTGTGGCGTCCTACGCGCAGTCGCCTACTCGTGGCTAAAGAGCCAGGGCATCAATGCTTGCTGGAACTGTCAGGATCCCTTTCAGGGTCACCGTCAGCGCCATCGGCGCCCAAATCCTCTTCGCGTGTTTCTAAGCGTCGAATGACGTATTCGACATGCATCCGCAGCGCATAAACGTTGGGCATGTATTCGTTCGACACGGACAGTTCATGGCCCAGGAGAGCATCGATGCTTTCTAACTCTGCGATAGCCACTTTGGTTTCAGCCAATCCCATTGATTCGGCGCGTTGCTCGATGCTACGCACCTCCTTGTACCAGCGGTTGACTTTGCGCCGCATGTAGATCTGGTAAAGGACTGGGCTGCGCGAAAGAAGTGGCAGTGCGATCAACAGGAGAGGCACCACAAAGAGCAAATAGCGGTCGAAGATGGCTGCCAATGAGAACGGCAAGTAGCGATCCAGCATGAATTCGCCGTTTTTGATGCGCTGCAAGTAGGTTTCGCCTTCCTTGCTGACCGGCAAATCCGTGTTCAAGGTACTGGGAAATACATTGCGCCCGGCAAAGAAGCCGCCGGCACTATGTATTTCAACCGCTGTAAAGGCCAGCAAGCGCAAGATATCCGGATGCAAGTCATTGCGGACGACGAGGTTGACGGAGGGCGCCACGAGGTTGATGTCAACACGGGGCACGCCATCAACGAGGTCGACGGTGCCCCGGGGCAGGCTCAACTGAGTCAGGAAGCGGTGACGGCGCGTGATCGCTTCCGCATCAGCCAAACTCATCAATTCCAGCGAACGATCATTGACGATTTCCTGCAGGAGTGGCGAGACGGCATTTAGCACAAAGAACGCTGCATCCGCCTCTCCGGAATGCAGCGCGGCCAGCGCGTCCGTGGACGGCAATTCCAGCAAGGTCGCGTCTTCCTCTGTGATGTCGTAGTCCTCGAGCAGCAGGCGTGCCAGCGGATTGGTGCCGCTGCCGGTCTCGCCGATGGCAATCCGCATCCCCGCCAACTGCCGTGGCGACGTGAAGGGACCAGTCGGTGCAAGCTCGCGCCGGTAGAAGATCCAGACCGGTTCATAGGCCACGGTCGCCAGGCTGCTGACCATGGTCGGATCACCCTCTGCCGCTACACCGCCTTGAACGAATGCGACATCGCCCTCGCCCGCTTCAAGCATGCGCAGCGCCTCGCGCGAGCCCGCCGTCTCTACAATGTCAATGGTAAAGCCATTCTGCGCGGCAAAGTCCCGGTAGAGCACTCCGCCTTCGTAGTAGGCGCCGCCAACCCGGCCGGTGAGCATCGTGAATGTACGCGGCGGGAGCGTAAAGACCACCTGCGCGATCATACCCAGTAACAAGAGCGCTCCGAGACCGGCCAGGATCAACGGGAGGTTGCTTTCAATTTTCTTCATGGACGGTCCTTCTCAGACAAGGGAAAAGATGGGTCCGATTCGTTGAGTACTGACTCGTTGCCGTTACGCTGAACTCATCCGGCAGCGAAAATGAATTCGATTGATGCAAGCGGATTATTGATCTCCAAACCACTCCATGTAGAGACGATCGTAGGTGCCATCCTCGCGTACCTGCAAGAGCGCCTGATTGAATTCTTCGCGCAGCGGACTGCCGGTTGGAAAGGCGATGCCGTAATCCTCGTCGTTGAAGGGCGCGCCGACTACCTCAACGCTACTGTCCCCGAAATTGAGGGCATAAAAGAGCAGCACAGGGTAGTCAAAGACAACGGCCTGAGCACGCCCATCCTCGAGCAATTCGTAGGCATCCTCGATCACGGTCACCGTGCGGTGCGAGATGTTCTCGCGCGTCAGCCAGGCGGCAGCCGTACTGCCCTCAACCGTGACGACAATCTTGCCGGGCAGGTCCTGGGGGCCGTTGATAGCGCCCTCAATCTGTTCGACGGTCAAGCGTGAGGTCACGTTGGCGGTGAAATTGGCGATGATAAAGAGGCCCGCAAACATCCAGATCAGGCCAAACGTACGTCCAAAGATGCCCCGGGGGGTCTTGTCACCGTAGCCAACCGTGGTAACGGTGACGGCCGCCCACCAGATGCCTTCCCAAACGCCTTTGACATAGCTCTTGGGGAAATCTGCGTCGCGCTGTCGCTCCAGCAGCCAAATCACGTGACCGGCGATGACGATCACAAGCGTAAGAAAGGCGAATAATTCCAGCAGCGGGATAATGAAATCGCCACTGCGCAAGACGTTCCAGACGGACGCACGATCGCTTTGGGCGGCTAGAATTCCCAGCCCAGAGTTGAAGAAGGAAAAGGAGAAATCAACCGTCTGCTCGCGATCTTTGGTAATGCTAATCGCTGCCATGGCTGCATCGGCCTCCGCCTGCTCAACCGTGTTCAGCTGGTCAGTTACCGTTTCGACGACCACGAATTCGTACTCGAAGCCGGCGGCCTGCGCCAATTCCTCCCAGAGGTCGATGCTGAAACCGCTTAACTCGTCGCCGAGAAAGACAAAGGGCTCGATCTCTTTCGTGACGACGCGCAGGGGCTCTGTCGGCAGTCCGTCGTCAGGCGAATCTGACTGCGCGTTGACGGCGGTCGCGCCGGTGACGACAAGGAGTAGGGCAATGATAGCGATGCGAATCAGTTTGGACATAGTCGGTTTCTTATCTACCTTTTCGTGATCGAAAAGTTGCTGTGCTGAACCTGCCTGGTGTCGGATAGAATGCTGAGGGCCAGGATTGGTCAGATTGACGCTGCTCATTCTGCTCTTCTCTGGGCAGATTCGCCTAATCTGCCGAATCCGTAGTCTGACCTGCCGGTATTTGAATCATCTGCCGGTACTTAAATCATCGTACGCCGCTTCCCAATCTGCCATTTTCATGGTGACGGTGGTGGCGGTATCTTCCCTGCTCAGTTGTCCGCCTTCGCCGCCTCTGAAGACGGATACTGTTTGAAAGATGCGGCTGGTTATCCGCGCAGTTCGAGTTCTTGAGCTTGATCGACCCAGGCAGTGACGGCGCGCAGGCTTGGCGAGTGAAAGACCGGCGGCTCGTGATCTTGCGCCAAGATCCGCAGGCGAGCGTGTAGGGCATCTGGCTCCTCACGCGCCAGGCTAGAAAGCGAATCGACGCCGGCCGATTCCAGCAGCTCAGCGTAAATTGTTCCGATTCCGCGAACGTTCAGTAGATCAATGCGATTGGCCAATTGTAGCAGCGCCTCGGCAGTCAGACCCAGGCGGTTGGCCACAGCGCTGCGCAGCGCCGGGTCCGCAAACGTCTCGGCTAAACTGTGCGCATTGTCAAAACCGTCGGCGCGTAGTTGCCTGGCAACCTGTGGAGCGGCTTGGGTAATTTCGGTGAGGGTGAGATGCATCGTGTGCTCCGCCTATAGATGTAGGCCAGTCAGCGGCTGCTGAAGCTGCGCGTCACGCACGGCAAAAGATGATCCTGACCGTGCATGTGGTTGTGGCCATCGCCCTGTGATGATCCGTCCGCGACGGCAATCGCTTCGACTTCGGGACGGTCTTCTTCCATGGTGATAATAGGCCCGCCGATGTAAATGATATCCGCCTGTTTTTCTCAGGGTATGATTTTCCTTGCCTTTGCCCGACGAATCACAGTCGATAGCAGCGTTCGTGGGAGATCGCGACACTTGGGGGGCTGGGATGCTGAGGCAACTTGGCGTGTCCAGCAGTATAGATGAGTGAGGGTGTCCTGCAAAATCGGTCCGAAACTTCGAAATGGTCTTGGACGATTCAGTCGATTCTGAGTATAGTTGCAGTGGCGGCGATCAGATTGTTGCAGCGCTTGGCAATGGTCCATTTCGTATCAAATGGACAGACTTTCCGGCTTGGGCCTTCCGTTCGCTGCAAGGCACTTGTCAAGAACGCAAAGGATAACAGATGCACCAGCAACGACCTCGCTTGCGAATGATTGCCCTCACGCTCTTGATCGCGCTCTTGGCGGCGTGTAGTGCTGTGCCCCAGTCCGAGCCGTCGGAGGACGCGAAACCGCCGGCCCCAGACGCGACGGCCGAGATGGCGCCGACTGCGACACCAGTTTCCGAGCCAATTGTCGAAGCGCCTGCCGCCGATCCGACCCAAACCCTCAGCCCGGAGGAGCCCATGGCCCAACCCGATCTTGCGAATTATCCCCCCGTGCAGCAGGCGAGAGCCGACCTTGCGCAACGCCTCGCTGTAGACCCCGACGCGATCGAGATTGTTCGTGTGGAGGAAGTCACCTGGCCCAACGCCGGGTTGGGCTGTCCCGAACCTGGCATGGCTTATACCCAGGCATTGGTTCCGGGCCAGTTTATTCAGCTCGAAGTTGACGGGATGACTTACAACTATCATAGCGGTGGCCAGCGCGCGCCTTTTCTTTGCACCTCCAAGGATGAAGTGCTACCAGAAGATCTTTCAGGCGGCGCCGGCAGCATGGGGATATGACCGCGCAGACACGTCCGTCAGACTACTCGATCTTCCGGTTAGTCGCCTAACGGACGCGGTGCGTTGCCTCTTGCTAAGCGCCGATACGCAGCGTCTTCCACTCGAGCTCCTCTATCAGAGACTCGAGTTTGCCTTGACAGCCGCAAAACTCGACAGTCGAACCGCCGATGACCAGCGAACCGATCTGCCGCGGTTCTGCTTGGCGCACGATCGCTCGACAGCCCGTTGGCCATTGCATGACCTCAGCGTTTTCCTCGGTGGCACCCAGGTCGGCGAGGTAGCTCTTCATGAGCCAAGGCGGCACGCCAGCATACTCGTGGATCATCTCGCCCGGTTCAACCACATCGGTTGAATCAGCATCGAAATAGCGAATTAGTGGTTTCATGTTATCCCTCCAAGCTGTGCATTCCGCGACGCGATTGGTGTATAACAGCGATCGTGACATTCCCGACGCGACAGGAATGCGCCACCGCTGCTACACGACCAGTTGACAGAATGTCGTTGTCGTATCTGGCTACCCGACAGTTTTGATATTGGTACGTTTTAAAGAGAAAAATCTGGCTCTACAACCCTAGAATCGGTAGTCAATTCGGCCAAACCGTCGCTGGATGAGGCAGAATCTGCCCCCAAATCTGTCATTGACACCAGATTCTGGCCGGCTATCTGCCGGAATTCCAGCGAGAACCGGCCTTTTCACGAAACTGTCGGGTAGCCAATTGTCGTATCAACTGTTTTTCAAACTGAATCGCTTTTGGTAAGATGGGCGCAGGCATGCTTTGTTCTGGAACCTGAGGTACCATGGATAGCGTTGCATGCCCGTTGGACGTCAACTGTATCCATACCCATTCCCGCTCCATCCATCATTTTTTATGACCCTTACTCGAAAGGAGTAAATTGCAGAATGCGTACTCTGCTATTGTTCTTACTCGTTCTGGCTATCGCCCTCGTCCCAGGCACGGTTGCTTTTGCCCAGGATATGGACGAACCGGTCGTCTTTTGCGGCGACCTCCCCGAAGAAGATTGTGACCTCCTGAAAGAATCGGCGCTGGCAATGGAGAGCATGACCTCCGGCGCCTATGACGCCACCATGGACCTGTTGGTAACCGGTCTCCCGGAAGTGCCCTTCAATGAACTGGCCATCAACTGGAATCAGCAAGCCGCGTACGTTACCGATCCGGCCTTCAGCGAAGAGATGGCTGCGATGAGCGATGAGGACGCCATGGCGATGGCCGGCGATCCCGAAGCGGCCGTCATGTTTGCCATGGAAGCGTTTGATGCCATCGACACGGAGCAGCAGACTACGATCGTGCTCGGCGATGAGACCGCTGAACTGCTCTCGGCCAACATCGGCTATCCGCTGCCCAGCGAAATGGTCCTGCGCTTTACGATCGTCGACGGCATCGGCTACATCAATCTGGATGACCTTGCTGCGATCGTGCCCGAGATGGCCGGCATGACCGGCTGGGTCGGCACCGAATTGCGCCCCGTCCTGGAATGGGCGCTGGCCAATGCCGATCTGGAAGCGGCGAGCTCCGACGATATGGCGCAACTGGCTCCCATGATGGCCATGGCGTCACCGGAAGCGCAGATGGAATTTTTCGGTGAATACCTGAATATCGAATCTGGCGGCCCTGACAATCCGGCCATCTTCCGCACGACCTTTGACCTGGCTGCCTTTGTGACCAGCCCTGAGTTCATTGAGATGGTCGTGAGTCAGATCGAAGCGACCGAAGGCGCGCCCATCAGCGCCGGCGACATCCAGCAGGCCCAGTCGATGCTGCCCATGGTCGCCCCGATGCTCTTCGGCGGCCTGAGTACCTATGGCCTCCAGGCGATTGATCGCGATACGGCCTACACCGTTGGCGCCAGCACGACCTTCGAGTGGGATCTGACGAGTCTGCTCTCCATGGCCGCCATGACCGGTGCGCTGCCGCCTGCGCCTGCCGGCGCCCAGACCTTCATCGGCTTTAACAGCGAAGTCCTTTATGGTGATCAAAACGCCATTGAATCGATCTCGCCGCCTGAGAACGCTATGGTTGTACCGGGTGAGACCGTTGTGCAGATGCTGGAGTCGGCTGAATAAGCCAGTTCACGCCAGCTGATATGGTTTGTATGAAGACGCCCGGGCTCAAGCGAGTCCGGGCGTTTTTTTGGATGCTACGAACGGGATGCCGGTAAGGAATGCTTAATCGTGAAGAGAGAAGACACATATCATGACTCATCAACCCGATATCATCGTTGTCGGCTCGGGCGCCGGTGGTCTGACTGCGGCGCTGGCGCTGGCGCAGGCGGGCAAGCGTGTGTTGGTGCTGGAACAGCACGAGGTGCCGGGTGGCTGGTGCCATTCCTTTACGCTCCAGGGCTATCGCTACAGCCCCGGCGTTCATTACATCGGTGAACTGGGGCCGGGCGAATCCATGCGCCGCATTCTCGAAGCGCTGGGCGTCTCGGCCGATCTCACGTTCAGTGAACTGAATCCGGCCGGCTTTGACCACGTGATCGTGGGGCGACCGGACGGGGATCCCTTTCGGTTCGACATTCCCAAGGGCGTGGACGATTACCAGGCGCGACTCGTGGCCGAGTTTCCCCATGAGCAGGCGGGCATCGCCGGCTATTTTGTGCTGATTCAACTCATGCCTGACGAGTTGCGGCGCGCCCGTGGCCTCTCTCGACCCCTCGGGGCGCTGAAGATGCCCTTTGCCGCGCCCAATCTGGCCCGCTGGCACAAGCGCTCGGCCCAGGAACTGGTCGATCACTTTGTCTCCGACCCCTACCTCAAGGCGGTGCTGCTCGCGCAGGCCGGTGACTATGCCACGCCGCCCTCCCAGGCGTCGGCCGTCATGCACACCATGCTCATCAATCACTATCTCAACGGCGGCTACTATCCGGTGGGCGGCGGCGGGGCCATCCCCAAGGCCTTCGTACGCGCGCTCAAGCGGGCCGGCGGCGAATTGCGCCTCTCTACACCGGTCGCGCGCATCATGGTCGAGGAGGGACGGGCGATCGGCGTCGTGCTGGAAGATGGCGAAGAGATCCGCGCCCAGACGGTCATCAGCAATGCCGATCCCCACGTCACCTTTGACCGCTTGATCGGGCGCGAGCATCTGTCAAGCAAGCTGAAGACGCGTTTGGACGGCTTGCGCTGGTCTACCTCTTCGCTCAGCCTCTACGCCGCGGTCGACATGGATTTGCGCGCCGCGGGCTTTGATTCCGGCAATTACTGGTTCTACCAGACGCCCGATGTCGACGGGCTCTATCGCTACAGCCAGACTAGCGCGTTGGCGAGCGATCTCAAGCCTCAACTGCTCTTTCTCACGGTGACCACGCTCAAGGATCCGACCAAGATGCACAGCGGCCACCACACAATCGAGCTCTTCACTTTCATCGGCTACGATGCCTTCGCACCCTGGGCCGATCAGCCTACCGGCGCGCGCGATGCCGACTATCTGGTCCTCAAGGAGGAACTCACTGAGGCGATGCTCGATGCCGCCGAGTCGATCATCCCCGGTTTCCGTCAGCATGTTGTATTCCGTGAACTGGGCACGCCCCTCACCAACGCCCATTACGTCAATGGCTATCGGGGCAACATCTACGGCATCGACAAGACCGTCGCCCAGACGGGACAGGGCTCGTTTGCCGCCGAAACCGAGATTGACGGCCTCTATCTCTGTGGCGCCAGCACGCTCTCCCACGGCGTCCAGGGCGTCGTCGTCTCCGGCCTGATCGCGGCGGCCAAAGTGCTCGACTGTCGCATGCGCGACCTGCTGAGCAATCCTGGTCCTGCCCTAGCCGTTTACCCGGCCGAGGATCCCATCCAGTGGCCGCCCAAGCTGCAGGCGCGCATGGCTCGCGGCGCTACAGATTGATAAATTACAAAAACCGGTTTGACATTCAATTTTTTAATGTGATAGACTGCCGCTGTTTGACAGCGGACCAAAGCGGCATGCTAGCCCTGATCGCCATGCTCGATGCATGATCGGTCTCAGCGGTGCCAATCACCCTGATTGACTTGCTATTCTTCATCGTCGAAGCCGCATTTCTGAGGCGACATTGCGCCGCCTACTCCCTCAAAAATCGCAACAAACGCTTACCCATTTGAACCTATTCAAGGAGGATAGTATGGCCTACGAGCCGAAGAAGACCCAGATCGGATCTACCAAGCTAGATCGACGCCAGTTCATGCGCATGACAGTCGTTGGTGGCGGTGCCGCCGCATTGCTGAGTGCATGTGCTGTCCCAGCTCAGACCCCAACAGGCGACGCCGGCGCAGCTGCTGCTGGTGGAGAAGGCGCAGCTTCTGAACTAGTGGCGGTACCATGGTCTGCCTCGGCCATCAGGAGGTCGCCAGCCTGAGCCCAGACGACGATGGTCCGGACATCCAGTTTAGTATGATTCGACAACATTCACAGCCCGCTCGTTTACTACAACGAATTCAATGAGCTGGAACAGGTGCTGGCAGAATCCTATGAAGTCGCTGATGACGGCCTAACTTATACCTTTAAGTTGAAGGAGGGTGTGCTTTTCCACGACGGCAAGGAACTGACCTCTGCTGATGTGAAGTATACCTGGGACTACTACCGCAATCCGGACAATGCTACCGTCAGCGTAGGCGATTTTGAAGGGATTGGCAGCATTGAAACGCCGGATGACTACACCGTAGTCGTCAACATGGACACGGTGAATGCCGCTTCTCTGGCCAACTGGGCTGAGTTCCATATCGTCCAGTCCGAGTATCACGCTGAAATCGGCGAGGACGCCTACAAGGCGGCCCCGATAGGCACGGGACCCTACAAAATGAAGGAGTGGCGTGCAGCCGAGTTCACCGAACTTGAGGCGTTTGACGACTACTTCATGGGCCGACCCAATGTTGATATCATTCGCCTGGACGTCGTGCCCGAACCGTCGGTGCGCATGATCGCATTACAGACCGGCGATGCCGATTCTTCTGCATGGCCCTTGCTGGTGGAAGATAGTCTGACACTGAAGGATGATCCCAATTTCCAGGTCTTTAGCACGCCGAGCAACTCTATCAAGCACTTCCCGCTCAATACGACCCTGCCGCAGCTTTCCGACAAGCAGGTGCGCAAGGCCATGATGCATGCCTTGGACCGCCAGCGTATCATCGATGACTTGTGGTCTGGGACGGCGCAGGTGGCCCATTCAAATATTCCACCTTCGAGCTTCTACTACAAGGCCGATCTGCCCCAATATGAGTTCGACCCGGAGAAGGCTGCGGCGATGTTGGACGAAGCTGGCTGGGTGTTGGGGGATGACGGTATACGTGAAAAGGACGGCGTTAAGCTATCGTTTACCTGCACCACCATCACCGGCGACCAGGCCCGCCGGCCCATCGCCGAGTTGGCCCAGCTCATGCTCGCCGACGTCGGCATTGACATGCAGCTGGCAGAAGCGCCCGTGGCATCCATTCTCGAGGCGATGCCCGCTGGAACTATGGATGCGTCGCTGTTCAACTGGACCTATAACATCAATGCTGTGGAGCCGGATCCCTTCTCTACGCTCCACACGGACGGTGGCAACAACTTCTGCAACTTCAGCAACGCCCGCATGGACGAGCTGATTTCACAGGGTGTACAGGTGGTGGACCCTGAAGAGCGCAAGGTCATTTACGACGAAGTCCAGGAGATCTTTGTAGATGAAGTTCCCTGCCTCTTCTTGCAGTTTGACGAATGGTTGATTCCTTTCAGCCGGCGTGTCGAGGGTTTGCCGGAAGATCCCCAGTCGTCGCCCACATACTACGTCCGGGCTCCTCTGTGGACGTTGGGTAACGGCTAGACTAGACGAATTGAAGAAGGTCCGGCTTCATTTAGAAGTCGGACCTTCTGACATCCCACGAAAATTCACTACGTAGTGCGGGAATGCTTTATGGCTCGCTACATCTTTGTGCGCCTGGTGCAGGGTGCTATCGTCATTTTTCTGATCAGCGTCTTTACCTTTGTCATCATGCGCTTGATGCCGGGTGATCCGGTCTACCTGCTTTTCGGCGAAGGGCAGGTGCGGATCTCCGAGGAGCAGATGCAGGCAATCCGCGCGCAAGTGGGGGCTTGACCAGCCCTACTACATTGCAGTATCTGACCTGGGCGCGTAACATGTTGCCCGGTAACTTTGGCGAATCGACTAGTGCGCACGAGCGTACGCCCGTGCGTGAGATGATCTTTGAGGCCATTCCGGTGACGCTGACGCTCAACTTCTACGCGCTGCTGCTGGCGTTGGTAATTTCTATCCCACTGGGTATTTGGGCGGGCATTCGGCGCAATTCGTTCGTAGATTACTTTGCCTCGGTCTTCTCCGCGGTAGGCGTTGCCACGCCTAACTTTTGGCTGGGCCTGATGCTGATCGTGATTTTTTCGCTGTTGTTGGCCTGGTTGCCACCCTTTGGCTTGCGCTCCTGGCAGGGCTATGTGTTGCCGGTCATTGTTCTGGCTACGGAGCAGATGGCCGTCCTCGCTCGTGTGATGCGTAGTTCCACGGCGGAGGTTATGAACGAAGACTACGTGCGCACGGCCCGGGCGAAAGGGTTAAATGAGCGAACGGTAGTCATGCGGCACGCAGTGCGCAATGCGCTCTTGCCAATCGTCACCGTGATTGGTTTCAGTATTGCTTTTATCCTGAGTGGTACGATTGTTGTTGAGACGGTCTTTGCCTTACCGGGAATTGGGCGTCTTTTTACCGACTCCGTATTTCGGCTGGATTATCAGGTCGTCCAGTCGCTTGTCGTTTTGCTGGCCGTCCTCGTCGTGGCGGCGAACCTTGTGACGGATTTAGTCTACGCGCTGGTCGATCCTCGCATTCACTTTGATGAATCCTAACCCTTATGGCTGCAATCCCTGCATCATCCAATCAACAGTCACTGCTGACGACTGAAACGCATCACCGGTCAGAGTGGTCCCAGGCGTGGCGTCGTTTTGTATCCAATCGGATTGCTCTTTTAGGGCTGGTCGTTGCCATTTTACTCGTGCTGCTCGCAATCTTTGCACCGTTGATTGCACCGTATGATCCGATTACCGATGTCTTCCGTGGCATGCGCGGCGTAGGACCGTCGCTGGGCCATCCCATGGGCTTTGATCACCTGTCCCGTGATCTCTTGAGCCGGGTGATCTACGGCACACGCATTGCGCTCCTCGTTGGTATTGTCGCCACCGCCATCTCCGTTGTCATCGGCGTCATTGTTGGGGCAGTGGCGGGTTATTTCGGCGGCCGGGTTGACCAGGTGCTGTCGCGCATTATCGACACACTTATGGCCTTTCCTATTATTGCCCTGCTGATCGTCTTGGCGTCTGTGTTGGGACCAAGCTTGCCGACCACGATCGTCGTTATCGGCATGACGGTCTGGGCCCGGTACGCTCGGGTCGTACGCGCTGACGTCATGAGCCTACGCCAGCGCGACTATATTACCGCGGCCCGCGCGACTGGCGTCAAGAATTGGCGCATCATCTGGCGCCACATGTTGCCCAACGTTTTGGGCCCAGTCATTGTATTGGCCTCCTTGGGCGTCGGCAGCATCATTATCCTTGAGGCTGCGCTCTCGTTTTTGGGCATGGGGGTGCGACCGCCCACACCATCTTGGGGCGGCATTCTAGCCGACGGACGCGCGTATATTCTGCGCTATCCACACATTTCAATCTTCCCCGGCATCATGATCGTGATTACGGTACTCGCCTTCAATTTCATCGGCGACGGCCTACGCGATGCGTTAGACCCCAGAGACGCTGATGCCTAAATCGCTGGGTACTTCCTCTCAATGAAACTCTTTATTGCCTGTCTTGGCACCGAAACCAATACCTTTTCACCCTTTGTCACCGGCTACCGCACCTTTGAAGAGACCTATGTCGCGCGGGGCGGCAACCATGGCGCTACGCCCAACATGTTCGCCCTGCCCCTCGTGCGCTGGCGCGAGCTGGCTGTGGCCAAGAACTGGGAAGTCGTCGAGAGCCTCTGCGCCTTCGCCACGCCGGCGGGGCTGACCTTGCGCCACGTGTACGAGGGCTACCGGGATGAAATTCTGGCCGACCTGCAGGCGGCCATGCCCGTCGACGCCGTGCTGCTCAGCCTGCATGGGGCCATGGTCGCCGACGGGTACGAAGATTGCGAGGGCGATCTGATTGCCGCGATCCGTCGCATCGTCGGGCCGGACGTGCCCATTGGCGGTGAGTTGGACCTCCACTGTCACCTCACCGAGCAGATGGTGGAAGCGGCCACGGTGCTGGTTGCGTACAAGGAATATCCCCATACCGATTATCTGGCGCGCGCCGATGAGCTCTTTGCCCTGATTGCGGCAACGCTGGCGGGCGAGGTCAAGCCCCACATGGCGCTCTACGATTGCGCCATGATCGGCGTCTTCCATACCAGCCGCCAGCCCATGCGCCAGTTCGTCGACGATATGATCGCTCTGGAAAGCCAAGACGCTGTGCTCTCGGTCTCGTTGGGCCATGGTTTTCCCTGGGGCGACGTGGCCGAGATGGGCACGCGCGTCCTGGTTGTAACGGACGATCAGCCGGCGTTGGCGGCAAGCTTGGCCGCTGACCTGGGCCGGCAGATTTTTGATCTGCGTGCAGTGATCCAGCCGGATTACAAGAGCATGGCCGAGGCCATCGAGCTTGTCCGTGCGGCCGATCGCGGTCCCATCGTCCTGGCGGACGTGGCCGACAATGCCGGCGGCGGCGCACCCAACGATTCCACCTTCTTATTGCGTGCGTTGCTGGACGCCAATCTCAACAATATCGCCGTCGCCGCCATTTGGGATCCCGTAACAGTCATGCTGGCCATGGAGGCGGGCGAGGGTGCGCGCCTGCCCATGCGCATCGGCGGCAAAGTGGGACCCATGTCCGGTCCGCCTCTGGATCTGACGGTGACGGTGACAAAGATCGTGGCGGATGCGACCCAAACATTTGGCCTGCCGCCCGACACCAACGAGTGGCGTATGGGCGCCTCGGTCGCCTTGCGCACCGATGAGGGCGCGGAACTCGTGGTCAACACGCTGCGCACCCAGACCTTCAACCCCGATGCGTTTACCAATTTGGGCATTGACCCGACCGCGAAACAGGCGTTGATCGTCAAGTCGATGCAGCACTTCTACGCCGGATTTGCGCCCATCGCTGCCGAGATCCTCTACGTGGGGACGCCAGGTGCACTGGTGACGGACTTTGCCCAGCTGCCGTATCAGCGGGCTCGGCGCACGCTCTGGCCCATCGCTGATGGATGAGCGCCCGCTCTAGCGAAGCCGCGCACGCAGCGTCGTCCGGCATTCGTCCATCCTCAAACCTATCATCTGCAACCAGGAAATCCTATGTACGATTGTCTCATCACAGGCGGCCGCATTGTAGACGGGACCGGTAACCCGTGGTTTTACGGCGATGTAGCGCTGACCGGCGACCGCATTGCCGCGCTGGCGCCGTCGGGCGCCATTGACCCAAGCAACGCAGCCGAACTCGTGGACGCAAGGGGTCATGTCGTCAGTCCCGGCTTCATCGATATTCTCAGCCACTCGATCTGGCCCCTCATGGTCGATGGGCGAGCCCTTTCCAAGATCACCCAGGGCGTCACGACCGAGATCATGGGCGAAGGTTCGACGCCGGCGCCCTTCATCGGCCGGCGCACGATCGAGGAGCTGACGCGTCATCAATTCTCCAGCCTCATTCCCGAGTGGGTGGCGCAAATCCAGGAGTGGAGACGGCTGCGCGATTGGCTGGAGGCGATGGCTGCGTGGGGCGTTTCGCCCAATGTCGGGGCCTTCATGGGCGGCGGTACGCTGCGCACCATCGCTAAAGGCTACGATATGGGCCAACCGACGCCGGATGAAGTTGCCATCATGCAGCGTGTAATGGCCGAGGCCATGGAGGATGGCGCGTTCGGCGTTTCCATGGCCCTCATCTATCCGCCCAGCGCCTACACGGACACCGCCGAGATCATCGAAATCGCCAAGGTCGTGGGCCAATATGGTGGTCTCTACATCACCCATTTGCGCTCTGAAGCAGACGATTTTCTGGCCGCACTCAACGAGGCCATGACGATTGGCCAGTCCGCCGGGACGCCGGTTCAAATCTATCATCTCAAAGCTGCAGGCAAGCGCAACTGGCCCAAGATGACGCAGGCCATCGCACGAATCAACCGGGCGCGCCAGGAAGGTCTCGACATCACGGCCGATCTCTATCCGTATGTCGCCGGGGGCACAGGCTTGGCTTCGGTCTTGCCGCCCTGGGCCGCCGAGGGCAACCGGCTGTTGGAGAATCTGCGCGATCCTGCCACCCGTGCCCGCATTCGCGCCGAGGCGCTAGATCCCGCCGGCGACTGGGAGGCGCTGGCCGCGCTCTGCGGACCCGAGGGCGTCATGCCGATCGGGCTGCAAAATCCTGCCAACCAGGCCTATGTGGGCAAGTCGCTGGCCGAGATCGGCGCGCTGCGCGACCAGCTCTGGGTGGATGCCGCCATCGACCTCTTCCTCTCGGAGGCGCAGCGCATTTCCGCCCTCTACTTTTGGGTCGATGAAGAGAATCTGCGTCGTCAGATTCAGGAACCGTGGGTAACGATCGGTACCGATGCCGGCGGACTCGACCCTGCCTGGGCCGCGGCAGTGGGGCCGACCCACCCGCGCGCCTATGGCACGTACCCGCGTATTCTGGGTCGCTATGTGCGTGAAGAGGGCCTGCTCCCGCTGGAGGATGCCGTGCGCAAGATGAGCGGCGCGGTCGCGGCCAGACTGGGCATCCGCGATCGGGGCCTCTTGCGCGAGGGCATGCTGGCGGATGTCGTGCTCTTTGACCCCGCTACCATCATCGACTATGCTACCTACACGGACTCACACCGCTTGTCTGCCGGTGTACGCGATGTGTGGATCAACGGTACGCGCGTCCTGGCGGACAGCGAGCACACCGGCGCGACGCCCGGGCGCGTTGTGACGAGAAGCTAGTGCTTTGTTGACATGTCGAAGACCACCGACTTTACGCCTTCAACGTCCCCGGCACGGGCGGCAGAATGTCCGATTAGCAGACTGGTCGCCGCCCGTGCCGGGGACGTTACGACCAAATGTCAACGGGACCTAACTTGTGCATGCTCCAACAACTGACCAGTGAGTATTGAGTGCCTTTCTTGGTAGGCTTGCCCGGCGTGTTGGATCGCGCCGGGCGATTTCATCTGGCCCGCAGGGTGCAATGCATAGAAGTAGAAACGACTATGGGCTTCGCAACGGCAACGTTCCATCTATTCAAAGATGCAATCAAGGCTTATTTTGCCAACCGGGCGTCCATCTATGCTGCGGGATTGGCCTACTATGCGATCTTTGCCATCGCGCCGCTGCTGGTCTTCATCATATGGTTAGCCAGCATTTTTGTTGGGCGTTCGGCTGCCGTCGAGCAGATCAATGAACAGATTCAATATTTGGTGGGGCCTGAGGTAATTGACTTGTTGACCGAACTTGCCCAAGCCGTCAACCAGCGAACCTTTGGCCCCGGTGCAACCATTCTCGGCCTCTTCGCGCTTATCTTCAGCGCTGCTGGCATTTTCAATCAGCTCGACAGGGCACTAAATGAAATCTGGGGCATCAGAGCCGTTCGCCCCCAGAGCATGGGCGAACGCATGATCCTGATTCGCCGCAGGGCAGCACCGGTTATCGTGCTCTTCTTTTTTGGACTGCTCTTCACTTCCAGCATCATGGTCGACACGCTGTTGGGGCTTTTCTCAAGCTTCGTGGCCGAATTTCTGCCTCAGCTACCCGATCTCTCGCTTCACATCAACCGGCTGATTATTCCACTGCTGGCCTTTGTCACGTTCTGCGTCATCTTCAAATGGCTGCCCGACGCCCATGTACGCTGGCGCGATGTGGCGGTGGGCGCACTGGTCTCGACGCTCCTCTTCCTCTTGGGCCGCGTGCTGCTCACCTTCTATCTCGATCGAAGCGGCACTGGCGCGCTCTTTGGTACGGTCGGGTCGATTGTCGTTCTGCTGATCTGGGTCTATTATTCAGCACAGGTTCTCCTTTTCGGTGCTGAATTTACCAAACTCTATGCTGATCGTTTTGGCCAGCCAATTGTACCGCGCAGACTGGCGGCCTTCGAAGATGTACTTCATGAGCACAATGCTGCAAGCTTCGTCGGACCTAGTGCAGCGGGTATGCCAGACGATTCGCGAGAAGTCTTGTAAGGCTTGATGATCGATTGCGCTGCATGACGTCCAGCGCCAGACTTGAGCGAGGGCACTAAGATGAGCGAACACAGATCTGGACCTCACTCCAACACACGCATTGCATGGGGGGTGGGGCTATTGGGCGCTCTCCTTATTGCAGCGGTGTTCCAGTGGGCAGTTGATCCGCAACCTGTTTCCGGGAGCACAATCCCCGCCACGCCGCCACCGACAACGCCCGCTGTCACGCCAGTTGGGACAACGACGTCGCCGCCTACGCCGGGTTCGACGATTCCTGCGACGCCCCAACCCACGCCCACGGCGTCCCCAACGCCAGACTTGCCGCCGTCCCCCGAGAGCATTCCCCAAGATCTGGTCGAGCGCTACAACGTCCCGACCATCATTACGACCGAGCCGGTCTGGGTTCCAGACGAAGGCGACGGTGGGACGTGGATCACCGAATGGGAGGTGACTGCACGTTCTCGCGTTGAAGCTGTTCCCGGCGGCTGGTTGGCAATCGAATATGCGGACTCCTGGCCCACGTACCGCAGTTATGTCGGCGACAACGCGCAAGGTGAGCCGGTCTCTATTGATGTTCCGTATCCGTTTGGGCTTGACTTCGGCATCAGGAGCGTGCCGCTGCTGGGGGTCGCCGATTCCACTGCAGGCGATATGCGAATCTTCGTGTTGCCCCGTGACGCTATGCCTCTGACGGCAACCATGCGCCTAACGTTTTTTCCCGTGAGCCAGGAAATTCTGCCAGTGACGCAACTCGTCGGCGTTCAGTACGATTGGTATGATGGCAGTATCAGTACCGTTGCTATGGAACCTGTCCAGGTTGGGGCCTATGGCGGCCGTGCGCAGAATGCTTCTGTCCGATCTGATGGGACGCAAGATGGGATCTTAGATCTGTCGGTCGCGACCGTTGCGAGAGAGGCCATGACGGCAGACGCCGCTGTCCTCAGTGAGGTGAGCCTCACAGGTATCTCCGGGTCAACGTATCGCGCTGTAGAGACGGATTGGGGCACGCTCTATTTGATCGCAAACGAAGGCGTAGAGCGAGGCGCTGCGGATCTTCGCATACTCCAAGACAGCGCCGGCGATCTCTTCCTGGAACTGCGCTCTCTTGAGGGAGCGGAACGTCTGTTTGTGAAACTGGATCAGGGCGCAAGCAGTGCTGGGATCGATCAGGAGCAAGAGAGGACCACCGTGAACCCGGAGGATCTGCCGAATCTGATTCTCTTTGTCTTAAATGGTTCAGGAACGATTTTGCCGGTTACGGGCGGCCTGACTGAGGGGGTCTATTATGCGGCGCCGCCTCAATTGCTGCGCACAAATCAGCTTACGCTGCCAATCATTCGATAGTTTGTGATGTAATTCGCCGACGCAGCCCGCGGACGGGCAAAGGTGCACATGTACGAATACGATCTCTTGATCCGGAACGGAAAAATCATCGACGGCAGCGGCAATCCATGGTACCGCGGCGACGTGCTCGTGCGCGGCGACCGCATCGTGGGGGTTACGCCCGTTGGCGCGGAGCGATCTAGCGTCGCGCGCCACGTTGTCGACGCCGCCGACCTTGTCGTTGCGCCCGGCTTCATCGACATCCAGAGCCACTCCATTTTGCCGCTAATGGTGGACGGACGGTCCGTCTCCAAGCTGCTTCAGGGGGTGACGACCGAGATCATGGGCGAAGGGTGGACGCCGGCGCCGATCATTGGACGCAACACCGATCCCCTGGCCGATGTCTACTTTTCGCTCGACATCGGCGACGAGTGGCCGGCGCGCATCCACAGCTGGACCCGCTTTCGCCACTGGCTGGACGCCATGGTTGAGCATGGCGTTTCGCCCAATGTTGGCTCCTTTTTGGGGGGCGGCACCCTGCGCACCGTGGGCAAGGGCCTCGAGATGGGGCCGCCGACAGCCGGCGAGCTGGCCCTCATGCAGCAGACCATGGCCGAGGCCATGGAGGAGGGCGCGTTTGGCGTCTCCTATGCGCTGATCTATCCGCCCGATGCCTACACGGACACAGACGAGCTGGCCGCCATATGCGAGGTTGTGGCGGCGCATCAGGGTCTCTACATCACCCACATCCGCGACGAAGGCGACCGCCTGCAGGAGGCCATGGCCGAGGCCATCGAGCTGGGACGCCGCACCGGCGTGCCGGTGGAGGTTTATCACCTCAAGGCCTCTGGTGCGCACAACTGGCACAAGATGCCGGCCGTGATCGAGCAGATCAATCAGGCGCGCGCCCAGGGCATCGATATCACCGCCGACATGTATCCCTACGCCGCCTCCGGCACGGGCCTGAGCGCGGTCCTGCCGCCTTGGGCCATGGCTGAAGGCAAGCTCTATGACAACCTGCGCGATCCGGAGATGCAGGCGCGGATCAAAGCCGAAATGATCCGTCCTTCGGGCGATTGGGAGCCCATGGGCACGCGTGATCCTTCTGCCGTCATGCCGATTGGTTTTGAGCAGCCGGAAAACAAACAGTATGTGGGTCGCCGCCTCACGGATATCGCGGCCGCGCGCGGCCAGGATTGGGTCGATACGGTCTTTGATCTGTTGGTGAGTGAGGAACAGCGTATTGGTACGATCTACTTCTCCATGAGTGAAGAGAATCTGCGCGTGCAGATGCAGCAGCCGTGGATTAAGTTCTCTACGGATGCCGGCGGTTTTGATCCAATCTGGGCCGAGCCGTTGGGACCCTATCATCCCCGCGCTTATGGCACCTATCCTCGCGTATTGGGCCGCTATGTGCGTGAAGAAAGGATCATTCCGATGGAGGATGCCGTCCGCAAGATGACGTGGTCCGTGGCCGCGCGCCTGGGCCTGCGTGAGCGGGGCTTGCTGGCTCCGGGCATGTTTGCCGATATCGTGATCTTTGACCCCGCAACCATCACCGATCACGCCACGTTTGATCAACCCCATCAGCTCGCAACCGGGGTGCGCGACGTCTGGGTCAACGGCGTGCGCGTCGTGGCCGACGGACGCCACACCGACGCCACGCCCGGTCGCGCCGTCCGCCCGACGCCTGCTTCGTGAGTAAGCCCCGTACGAGCGGGTTGTGTGGGCGCCTGGTCCCTGGTGGCGGGGCAACGTGGAGGAAATCGCCTGTCGAGGCGGCGTCCACCCGCACGAAGGCGTGCGGACTGGGCCTGAGCCATGCTCAGTGAGCACGCCCCGTGCGAACGGGTTGTGTGGGCGCCCGGCCCTCGGTGGCGGAGCAACGTGGACGAAATCACCACTCGGGATGGCGACCGCCCGCACGTGGGCGTGCGGACTGGGCCCAAGCCCGCTCAGTGAGCACGCCCCGTGCGAACGGGTCGTGTGGATACCCGCCCCTCGGTCTCGGAGCAACGTGAATGAAATCGTCTCTTGTGACGACGGCCCGCCGCGCTTATTCGCCTAGGGTCTGGCGCGATCGGACGTAAAACGGCGACGCAATGGGGCCATCCAGGATCGGGTCACCCGTCTCTTCCATCCAACGCAAGAGGCGCCTCCTCAGGTCGGCAAGGACCGACGCGTAGTCTGAATCCTCAGCCAGGTTGACCCGTTCAAGCGGATCAACAACGATGTCGTACAGCTCGAACGGCGGCCGTTCGCGCGTGATTTCACCGATCGTCTGGGGATAGATCGGGCTTTTCATGACGTCGGCCGGTACGTTGATGATGGACGCTTCCACGTTCCAGATGAGCTTGTGGCGGTGCGTGCGGATGGCGCGCTGGGGCTCATACGCGGTGTGGAAGGTCTTCTCCGCGAAGATCTCTTCCCGTGCGCTGTACGGCGCCCCCAGCAAGAGCGGAGCAAAGCTCTGGCCCTGCACGCCAGCGGGCGCCGGCAAATCTAAGACTTCTGCGATGGTCGGCGCCAAATCGACATGGCTGATCAGCTCGTCAATGACGCGACCTCCGGTGAGGTCCAGCGCCGGCGCCAGCATGAGCAACGCGGTCTCGATACCGGGATCAAAGAGCGTGCATTTGGCGCGCGGCATGGCCAGCCCGTGGTCGGTCGTAAAGATAAGCCACGTACGCTCCATCAGCCCGGCCTCCTCCAACTTGGCCCGCACGCGGCCAACGGCTTCATCCATCGCCCCGATTACCCCTTGCAGATCCGCAAATTCCGCTTCGGCTTCCGGCGTCTGGGGCAAATAGGGCGGAATGGCAACGCCCTGGCTGCGATCGGCCGGCGCCTGCCTGTACGCGCCATGCCCGTCTCGATGGGGCTCATCAAAGCCGATGTTGAGGAAAAACGGCTCGCATGGGGCGTCCTCAAGAAAATCGATTGCCTCGTCCGCGGTTTGACGCGCGTTTTGCGCGCGGCGGCTCTCGGCAAAGCCAAGACGGGCGACGGCATCGTCCTCCCAGGCCGTCACGTGCTGAACGCCGACCAGAACTGTCCAGTAACCGGCGTCGCGCAGGAGGCGGGCCAAGTGCGTCTCGCCGGCGTGCAGACGCCAGTTGAAGGGCGCGTGGGCCAGGCCAAACATGCCATTGGCGTGGGGGTAACGCCCCGTGTAGAGCGCGGCGCGACTGGGGCTGCACTGGGGCGCGGTAGAGAAGCTGTTGGTGAAGCAAACGCCTTCGGCCGCCAGGCGATCAAGGTGCGGGGAGGGCACCGTGGCCTGCCCATAGGCGCCCAAATGGCGGCCCAGATCGTGGCAGTCAATGAGCACGATGTTGAGCACAGGGCTAGCCTTTCACCGCGCCGGCAGTCAGCCCGGCGGCGATTCGATCCTGGAAGAGCAGCACCAGCGCAACCAGCGGCAGCGTGACGATGACTGCCGCCGCCATGATCTCGGCAACGGGTTCCTGCATGGCTTCTACGCCGCTGAACTGGGCAATCGCCACGGTCACCGTCTGCGCCGACGGGTTGGTGATGGTGAAGTTGAGCGCAAAGAGATACTCGTTCCAAGAGGTGACAAAGGCCAGCAGCCCGGTCGTCACCAGGGCCGGGGCCAGAAGGGGCAGGAGGATGTAGCGAAAGCGTTGAAACGGAGTGGCGCCGTCAACGATCGCTGCCTGCTCGATCTCTGCCGGCAAGCCCCTGAAGAAGCTGGTCAGCACCCAGACGGTGAAGGGCAGCGTGAAGACCGGGTAGGTCAAGATCAGGGCGAAGGGCGTGCCGAAGACGCCAAACTCGCGCACCACTGTGTAGAGGCCGGAGAGGATCGATATGGCCGGAAACATGGTCATTGACAAAACCAGGTAGAGCAGCGCCGTGCGCCCGCGAAAGCGCAGCCGGCCCAGCGCATAGGCGGCAAATGAGCCGACCATCAGCGCCAGTACGGTTGTGGAGCCGGCCACAAAAGCAGAGTTGCGCAGGGCGAGCAAAAAGGTGTTGTCTTGCAGCACAAAGCGGTAGTTGTCCAGCGTTGGCGCTTGGGGCAGATAGGTTGCGGTGCTAAACATCTCGTCCTCGGTCTTAAAGGAGGTCGAGACGGCCCAATAGAATGGGAAGAGCGCATAGACCGCGATGACGATCACAAGAAAATAGAAGAACGTGCGCTGTAAGAGCGTGCTCCACTGCCAATTTTTCATCAGTCGGCCTCCACATTTAGCGCCCGGACATAGATCATCGCGAAGATGGAAATGATCAGAAAGAGTAAGATACTAACGGCCGATGCGTAGCCGTCCTGCTGGTTGTTGACCAGCGTTTCATAATTGAAGGTGGCCATGGACAATTGCTGGCGGCCAAAGAGCACATTGAATAGGTCAAAGACGCGCAGCGCATCCAACGTGCGGAAGACGAGGGCCACGGCGATTGTCGGCCGCAGCAGCGGCAGGGTGATGGCCCAGAACTGGCGGAACTTTGTCGCGCCATCGACGTCGGCCGCCTCATAGAGATCTGAGGGGATCGACTGCAGCCCGGCCAGCAAGAGCAGGGCCACAAATGGCGCTGTCTTCCAGGCATCGACTGTAATCGCGGTGGCAAGCTGGAGTGAGACGTCCGACAGCCAGGCTAGAGGCGCATCAATGATGCTAAGGTCCATGAGGACGCGATTGACGATGCCGGCGCTCGTGTCCTTTAGCATTAGCTCCCAAAGCCTTGCTGCGACCACTGTGGGGATGGCCCAGGGAATGAGCATGACGGCGCGCATCATGCCGCGGCCGCGGAAGCTTGAGTTGACCGTCAGCGCAATAAAGAAGGCGATCACCAATTCGAGGCTGACAGAGACGACTGCAAAGAGTACGGTCGTCCAAATGCTCTGGATGAACTCGGCATCTAGGCCGCTGATCGCCAGCGAACGCGGCGGGTCGCCTGTGGGCAGCGGAATATTCCAAACGGTCCGAAAGCCCTCTTCCAGATAGGTGCGGTCGATCGATTGCCAGCGAATCGAGCCGTCTCGCCCCACGTCGCAGGCGCCCGTTTCCTCGTCAATGCGACAGGGAACGATGTCCAGGCGGAGGCTAAGCAACTCCTGGTAGTTTTGCAGGCCCACAAAGGAGGGGATCTCTGCGCTGGCAAAGCGCTTGTCGGTCAGGCTGCGAATGAAGGTCTGTTCCAGCGGGCGCGCCGCCACCAGCACAAAGACAGCCAGGGTCGGGATGAGGAGCGTCCACGCCAGGCGCGTCTCGCGCGACCCCAGCCCTTCCAGGCCGTAGAAGGCGCTTTCCATGTGTTGCGTCAGCCAGTGATAGGCCCCATAGAAGAGCAGTGCCGCGCCCAGCGACGCGACCATCGGCGTCAGGAAGGCCGGATCGAGTTGCACGGCTCGCGCGGAGACGCTCTCAGCGAGGATTCGCACCAGGTTGAAGCCGGCGACGGCAAGCAGTCCCACGATGAGCCAGCCTAATACAACGCGCGCCCAGCGCGCAGCAACAATGTTCTGCGTGTGTAGCCAGAAGCCCAGAAAGATGGAGAGGCCGCCTAAACCGAGGGTCAACAGCGGCAGGACAATACCGAATTCTGTGAGAAAGGCCATGATGACCGACGGCGTCTCGCCATCTGGCGCAGGCATCATGCCCAGCGCCATGCGGATACCTTCTTCCCGGGCGATTGCCTGGCCTAACCACGCAATCATCAGAATGCCCAAGACCACGAAGAGCGCGCCAAAGAGGGTGGCGGCGAAACGTCCTGACCTGCCTGGACTCTGTATTGGAGGCTGGAGTGAGGAAGAAGTCATGTCTACTCAATCATTGGGGAAGGCGGAGGACACCGATATGCTGACGATTGTCGATGAGAGAGCGGAGCAACATTTGCTGCTCCGCTCATGTCAATCTACCTCTGCTACTGAAGCAGGTCTTGCAGGTCTAGCTCCAGCAGTTCCAGTGCAGTGGCTGCATCTTCTTCGCCGGTCAGGATGGAGTGGACGGCGGTGAAGTAGAGCGTCGAAACTTCGTTGTACTTGTCGGCTGTGGCCGTAGAGGGGCGCGCCGTGGTCACTTCCACAACTTCAGGACTGCTGAAAGGCATGGCGGCCTGAATGTCGGGATCCGAATAGAGCGCGAGTATAGCCGGCGGCGACGAGGTGTCGATGGAATACTGCTTCTGATTCTCCTCGCCGGTCATGAAGGCGGCAAAGGCCGCGGCAGCCTCCGGCTGTGCGGAGTAGCGGGAGACGCCAATGTGCCAGCCGCCCAGCGTGGCCGCGCCCTGGCCGCTGTCGCCGGCCGGAACCGGCGCAACGTCGAAGACGTCGCCAATCGCTTCGCTTTCCTGTGAGGTGCTATAGGCATAGGGCCAGTTGCGCATGAAGGCCGCATTGCCGGCATGCCAGACGCCGCGTGCATCCTCTTCCTGATAAGAGGTGACGCCAGGCGGGCTAATGGTGTCGACCCAGCCGGCCGCGCGTTCGAAGGCGGCAATCGTGGCGTCATTGTTGATCTCAATCGAGCCGTCCGCGCCGACGATGGAGCCGCCGCCATTTGAAACCTGCCACTCCAGCGCGTTGGTCGTCAGACCCTCGTACGCGTTGCCCTGCCAGACAAAGCCCCAGAATTCAGGATTGCCCTCTGCTCGTTCGCCTTCCTGAATGGTCTCGGCCATCATCTCCAGCTCGTCCCAGGTGGCGGGCGGCGCGTCAAAGCCATACTTCTCGAGGAGATCGGTGCGATAGTAGAGCATGCCAAAGCCGATGCGCAGGGGCATGGCCACCAGCTGTCCGTCCACCGTGTTGTTGGCGACGAGCGCCGGCAGGTACGAATCGATCTGTTCCTGCGGCACGAATTCGGCCATGTCCAGCAGATGCGGAGCCAGCAGACCCGGCCAGATCACATCCGTGCGAATGACGTCCAGGTCGGGGCTTTCCGCTTCAAACGCGGTCAGATAAATGGCCAGCAACTCCTGCACGCTGGCAGGACCGTCTACGCGTTCCACGGTGATGTTGGGGCAGAGCTCCATGAAGCGCTCGATGGTCGCCATTTCAGCATCGGGGTGGCTGCCGGCCGGGTCGCCGAGAAACGTGATTGTCACTTCTTCATCGGTACCGCAGACAGACGCCTCGCCTGCGGCAGCAGTCGCATCTTCACCGGCTGCTTCTTCGGCCGGGGGCGGGGTCTCCGGCGCCGCGGCGGGCGCGGCTGCGGGCGCCGCGCAGGCACTCGCAACCAGCGCCAGGACCAGCATCATCGTTAGCAGAGATAGTCTTCGCATTGTGTTGTCCTTTCAGTGTGAATGGTACGCTTGAAATACATCGCTTGTTTCGCTACTTTGTCTTGCAAATCACATCCTTTCTGACAGTTGAATATCTCCTAGTACAGATCGGCGTGAATACCACAACGGAAATCCGGTGAATCTATCTCTGAGAGAAACTTTATCAGGATTTCTGTTGTAATTCACTAGTACGCGACGGCGCAAGTGGACCGATGGATTGTAGATCACGCTACCAGCGTGACAAGCCTCGCCGATCAGAGTGATCCAAGGGTTCCCGTAGTCGTCCGGCTGATAGCCGGACCTACGAACCATGGGCTCACTTCAGCCGCCGTGTAACTAGTGATGTGTCAAGCATGAAATGATGGATTGTCCAGTTCGCACGCCCTCGTGCGAACGATCCGGCACGTGGGCGTTCCTACCCATTAATTCGCGCTTGAGAGACATTAGCACTATCGGCGGCATGCTTAGCAAGCAGATCCTCGAGCGACTGGGGCCGCGCCGGGCTTCGCCACTATTCGTCGTTTGGCGCGAGACCAATTCAGGCCCTTTTCGCGTTTCATGCCGAGAAGAAAGCCGTCATCCAGTTGGCCCCTCGACCCAGATTGGCGAACCCCAGGCCCACTGGTCGTTGCGCTGGCGGACCCGCACGTAGTACCAGCCAGGATCGGTCCTGCCGTCACGGTGTAAAAAGCCAAATCGGTGCGTGTACTCTTCTTTGGGCACTGCGCGGTGAAACGAGAACGCCGGCGAGACAAAGCCGCCCAGGTAGAAGGTGCGCGAGCCGTCCATTAACTCGACCAGGGCAATCTCCTGGCCTTGACCATTGACGGTTACCCGCAGCATTGTGTTCTGATCGCCTTCGACTTCTAGCATGATTCCTTCTGTACCTGCCGTGTGCAGTGCCGGATTTTGGCGCGTACGCGTACGGAGGCGAACCCGCTTTTCGCTCAGTTGTTCCCAACTGCTGGCGGTAAAGTCGTCGTCGTCAGGCTTATCCGTGGGTCCATAGCCGCGCAACCGCGGTTCAACCTGGCGCAGGTGGCCGTCGACTACCTCAATCTCTACCTCCCATGGCGTAAAGCCATGTCGTTCTCCCCAGCCAAACTCTGTTGCCACTCTGAAGATTCCGCTCGTTGAGCGAGCGGGCAAGACGCTTTCGCGATGGATAAGCCGGTTGTTGTGCAGGAGGTCGACATAATCGATTGAGTCGCCGCCACTGATCGCTACCTCCAGCCAGCGCTCCGTGGCAGCCGGACAGATGTCGCCCATCAAATGCTCGTTTAACGTATAGGCAAGCTCGATGCGATCTCCCGTGAGCGCATAGGTGCGGCGCTTGCTGATGGCGTCCCAAATGGCCTCGCGGGTGAGCGACTCGGCCCAAACGCCCAAACGCCCATAGCCGTAGCTGCCGGGGAAGGCATTGTGGTGATCGGTCGATCCAATGATGCCAAAGCGGTGCCCTTGCGACCAGCCATATTGCGCCGTGCTCTGCCCATGGCGCGGCCCCATGGAGTGCAGGTAGGGGTACGGCCCCTGGCTGCTCTCCGACAGACCATGAAAGGAGAAGATTTCCGCGACCGGCGATAGTTCATCCGTATAGGCCTGCCAGTTGATGCCACGCGATCCCTGCTTGTACCCAATATGGTGGGGGATTAGCAGCGTTGGCGTCTTGCTTGCAAGGAGCGCTTTGCGCAAGGCCGGCAAATCCGCAGCCTCAATCAGGGGGCTGTCATGGCCGTTCAGATAGTAAATGCAGTAATCGCCATATGTGAGCGAGTGCCACTCGAAGCTGGGAAAGGTGACGAAGCGCCCCGGCTCGTTGGCGGCCTCCATCGCCGCAACGTAGCGCGGCCATGCCGCTTGCGCATCGGCAAAGCCCTGACGGTGATAGTCGACAAGATAGCCCAATTCCGGGTCATCTTCCGGCAAGTCGGGCCAGCTCGCGTGGACCGTCACGCTGGCGAAATCGAGCTGGAGACGGGCATTGTGCAGCGCAGCCTCGAGCGGACCGTGGCCATAGCTAATATCGCAATGATTGTGGATATCACCATAGTAGGCGGTCAGGCTTTGGTAGGGGCTGAGCTGAAACGATGCCATGCGTCTCGTTTTCTTGTGGATGGATGGCAAGTCCCTGACTTGCCATCCATCAATTGTCACTGAATCTGGGTCTAGGCTTAGGCTACGTCCCGTTGACAGTTGGTCGTAACGTGCCCGGCACGGGCGCCTGCAAGTCTGCTAATCGGATATTCTGCAGCCCGTGCCGGGGACGTGCCAGACGCAAAGCAGGTGATCTTCGAAATGTCAACAGAGCCGAGAATGCACGCCGCGAACCTGACTCGTATCAAGCGCAGTTGTATTGACAACACTTTTATAATATCATTTATAAAAAGATTGTCAATATTGAATCAACGAATGGATGCATCCCATTGGGGGGGCGGTGGACGAACGGGCTGATCGCTTTCTCTAGCGTAGCTCCCAATGTGGTATGCATCCTCAACCAAGTGAGTGCCGGCATGTCATTGCAACGCGCGATTATCCAGAATCTCTTGACCACGCAGCTCTCGTTGGCAGATTTGCAGGCCGCCGGTCAGGTCAGCCTGCCAACGCTGCGCCGTGCCGTCCAGGAGCTGACCGACGCCCATTGGATCCGCGTCGTTGGGCAGGCCCAGGCCAATGGCGGCCGGCCGGCCATGCTCTTCGGGCTGGACGACCGCCATTTCATGCTGGTCGGCGCCCATATCCAGCTGCCCGGTATGCGTCTGATCGCCACGGACTTGAGTGGCCGCACGGTCCTCGATGAGCAGAAGCTCTTTGAAAACGAGATCCCGGCGCCCAATCGCTCCATGGAGGCCATTGCCGAGTATGTCGCCGCCATACGCGGGCAATTTCCCGACCGGCGCCTGCTCGGTGTGGGCATTGCCGCGCCGGGCTTCATCGATGCCGTCACCGGCGATATCATTTCAATTGGGCGGGTGCCAAGCTGGGGGAACTTTCCGATTTGTCGCCGGCTCGAGGCTGCCTTGCGCTTGCCGGTGCGGATTGCCAACGATGTCGATTGCATGGCCTTTGCCGAGTTTCAGCAGGTCGGCTGGCCGAGCGACAACACGCTCGCTTACGTCGGCTTCGATGAAGGCGTCAAGGTCAGCCTCTTTTTTCAGGGTGATTTGTATAAGGGGGCGACGGGCAACGCCGGTTTGATCGGCAGTCATCTGTTGCGGGTCGACGGCTTGCCCCAGGGCGTGGACGCGCAAAGCTTGCTGACCGTAGAGGGCGTCAACCGGATATTCGAGACGCGCCTGGCCGATCTCGATGGTGCAGCGCGTTCAGCCTATGCGGAAATTGCTGTCGAAACCAATCCGCGCAAGCGTTTTCGGCTCATCTTGAGCAATGCCGGCCCGTCGTTGCCCCTCTGCGCCGCCATTGTTGATGACCTGATTGCCGCGCTCGCAGTCGCTGTGGCCAATGTCATGATTGTCGTCCAGCCGGAGACAACCGTCATCGGCGGTCTGTTGAGCTATCTGCCGGATGAACTCTTCACCGAACTGGAGACAGCCATCCGCAGGCACTTGCCGGCGTTGATCGGCAACAACGTTATGATTCATCCCGTGGAGTTTGTCTCGCACAATAGCGCGGCAATCGGGGCCACGCATCACTTTCTCCAGGACTATCTGCGCGATCCGGCCAACGAACTCGTCTGATCGCCAATCTACCGGCGCGATCGTCACCCGCGGATTGCTGGAATTGATGAGAGCACCGGCTTGCCTTAGCCCTCTGGCGCCAGCTCGATCTCGCGCAGATAGCCGGCAATGCCGAAATCTTGATCCCACTGTTGAGGATAGCCCAGCGAGACCTCTTCGTAGCGCACGCCGTCGCGATGCAGGCTGTTGCGCATATGCAGGTGGCCGTAGATGGCCATGTGGATCGGAAAGCGCGCGGGCCATGTTTCGGTGCGGCGCGTGCCGCACCAGATTGAAAAGCGCGGGATGCGGGGCAAGACGGCTAGATCCGCGCGCAACGGGAAGTGATTGATCAGAATGAGCCGCTTGCCGGGCGCAATTGCGGTCAGGCGCGCTTCCGTGTATTGGCAGCGCGCTGCGCACCAGGCCGCTCGCGTCGGATAAGGGTCGGGGTGCAGCAATTCCTCGTCCGTACTGATCACGCCGCTCTGCTCCGCCCAGGTCAGCGCCTGCTGCGCGGGCACATCGGCGGGCCGGAAGCTATAGTCATAGAGGGTGAAGACAGGCGCCAGCACGGCTTCGAAGCCGTGGTTGGGCCACTCGATGTAGGGATCTTCCGGCGTGAGGACGCCATAGTGGCGGCAGACTTCGACGAGTAGCTGGTATTTCTGCTCGCCGCGCAGGCCGCTTCCTGTCTCGGGCATCGTCCACAGATCATGATTGCCCGGGGTCCAAATGACGCGGGCAAAGCGTTTCGTGAGAATTCGTAGCGCAAAGTTGAGGTGCGCGGCCGTCTCGCCGACGTCGCCGGCCAGGATGAGCCAGTCGTCGGGATGCTCGGGTAGATCTTGCAGCGCCTGACGGTTGATTGCGTACCCGAGGTGCAGGTCGCTGATGGCAAATAGCTTCATAGTTCCTTGCTGCACAGGGGCGGCCGGCACCCATCTGTGCCACACTTGTGCCCACAGGTGTGGCACAGATGGCTCCGACCTCACGCATCGTCCCACATGACGTTGATCATACCATAACGACATGCGCAGGCGGGACCCAGTGCGCCCTGCATCCGCCGCTTTGCATCCGACGCAAAGCGGCCCTTCTGCGTGATTGCAATCCCTCGCAGCCTCTGCTAAAGTCGTGCGCACGCAAGACACTTCATTGACGCTGCTGCCACGCAGAGCGGCGGTCGGCGAACGCTGGCTGCAGCCTGGAGGCGCCGGATGCCCTGTGGGCGCAGCGCTAGCTACTGCACAGCCTTCAACAAAAGACCGACTACCACATCCGGAGGTCAATTTTCATGACTGCATCTCATCCGCTTTCCGATAAAGTTGCCATCGTCACCGGGGCCGGACGCGGCATTGGCCGGGCGATTGCTATGGGCTATGCCAACGCGGGCGCGGCTGTCACCTGCGCCGCCCGCACGCAAAAGGAGATTGACGCGACCGCGACCGCCATTCGCGAGGCGGGCGGACAGGCGTTGGCCATTGCCGCCGACGTTGCGGACCCCGCGCAAGTTCAGGCGATGGTCGATGCCACCGCGGCCGCCTTCGGCGGGCTGGACATCCTCGTCATCAATGCCGGCGTCAATCTGGACCGGCACTCGCTTGAAGAGAGCCGCTTTGCAGACTGGCAGGGCACCTTTGACATCAACCTCAATGGCGCCTATCACTGCGCGCAGGCGGCCATTCCCCACCTCAAAGCGCGCGGCGCCGGCAAGATCATCACCGTTGGCTCCGGGTTGGGCCACAACGGCAAGGCGGGGCTGGGCGCGTATGCCTGCTCCAAGGCTGCCTTATGGATGTTCACCCGCGTCCTTGCCCAGGAACTCTGGCCCGATAACATCAGCGTCAACGAGCTGATTCCCGGCCCGGTCGAGACCTCCATGACGAGCCAACCCACAGATGACAACAGCGTCTTCGCCATTGACTCCGAATGGAAGAAGCAGCCGGAAGATGTCGTGCCCCTGGCCCTTTTCCTCGCCACCCAGCCCGCAGTCGGTCCGACTGCGCAGAGCTTCAATTTGATGCGCCGCGACGGGTAGGCTTGGTGCTTCGAAGCGCCCGGAGATCCGTGGAACCTCACGCTGCTAGCGTGAGGCTACAGGAAGAGGGCGGGGCCTGGCCAACCGTAGCTGCACGCTACCAGCGTGCAGAAGCCGCAGATGCCTCGACCCTCGATTACCTCGGCCCACGCCGCCGTCCGGCCGGCGTATTTTCTTTGCCCTCCGCCTCTGGTGGTAAGATAAACCAAAACCAGCCGGGGAATCGACGATGAAGATCTCTACCTACAGCCAAAAATATCTGGGCGACTGCGGCATATTGCAGCTTATGGCCGATCTGGGGGAAGGCGTGAGCAACTCGGACGTGATCATGCTGGGTGGCGGCAATCCTGCGCACATTCCCGAAGTGCAGGAACTCTTCCGCGCGCGCATGGGCCGCATCCTCGACAGCGAACGGGACTTCGAAACGCTCATCGGCAACTATAGCTCGCCGGCCGGTGATCAGCCGCTGATCGACGCCCTGGTGGACTTCTTCCGCGGAATCTACGGTTGGGAGATCGGACCGGAGAATGTGGCGCTGACCAACGGCAGCCAGACCGCGTTCTATTTCCTCTTCAACATGTTCGCCGGTACGTACGACGATGGCCGCAAGCGCAAGATTCTCCTGCCCCTGGCGCCTGAGTACATTGGGTATGCCGACGCCGGGATCGAAGACGATATTTTTGTCTCGGCCCGTTCACAAATCTCTTTCCTTGATGATAGGCTCTTTAAGTATCATGTCGACTTCGATGCCCTGGAGATCACCGACGAAATCGGCGCAATCTGCGTCTCGCGGCCGACGAATCCGACCGGCAACGTGCTGACCGAGGAAGAGATGGCCAAACTGAGCGAACTGGCCAAAGCGCACGGCATTCCGCTGATCGTTGACAACGCCTACGGTACCCCCTTTCCCGGCGTGATTTATACCGACGCCACGCCAAGCTGGGCGCCCCATGTCATCATGTGCATGAGCCTCTCCAAGCTGGGCCTGCCCGGTGCACGCACAGGCATCGTCATCGCGCAGGAAGAGATCATTCGCGCCATCACCGGCATGAATGCCGTCATCAGCCTGGCGCCCGGTTCCTTTGGCGCCAGCCTCGTGCGCGAGCTGGTGGAATCGGGCGACATCGTGCGTCTTTCCAACGAAATCGTCAAGCCTCACTATGCACGCAAGGCTGCCCAGGCAGTCGATTGGATGCGCGCGGCGCTGGCCGGCACCGACAGCTACATTCATAAGCCGGAAGGCGCCTTTTTCCTCTGGATCTGGTTTAAGGACATGCCCATCACCGCGCAGATGCTCTACGCACGCCTCAAGGCCCGGGGCGTGATCGTCGTACCCGGCCACTACTTCTTTCCCGGCCTCGCTGACGAGTGGCCGCACCGGCACGAGTGCATCCGCGTTTCCTATGCTGCCGACCCTGCTGTGCTTCAGGCCGGCATTAAGACGATTGCCGACGAAGTGCACAAAGCCTATACCGGCCAAAATTGACGCACTACTGCTACCTTGAAAGGACTCTCCATGACCCGTAGCCGCGAAATCCACCTTGCCTCGCGTCCAATTGGCATGCCGACGGAGGAAAACTTTCGTCTGGTCGACGTTGATCTGCCTGCGCCCCAGCCCGGTGAAGTGCTGGTGCGCAACCTCTATCTATCGGTAGATCCATATATGCGCGGGCGCATGGTCGATCGTAAGAGCTATGTCCCGCCCTTTCAACTTGACGCCCCCATGACGGGCGGTGCGATCGGCAAGGTCGTTGCGTCTAACGGCGGCCCGTTTCAGGTCGGCGATACCGTGCAGAGCATGCTGGGCTGGCGTGAATATTTTGTGAGCGACGGGCGCGGCCTCAGCGCCATTGACCCGGCGTTGGCGCCGCTGCCGGCCTACTTGGGCGTGATCGGCATGCCCGGCTTGACGGCCTATGTCGGCCTGCTCGACATTGGGCAGCCCAAGGCGGGGGAGACGGTCTTTGTCTCAGGCGCGGCCGGTGCGGTTGGCTCGGTCGTCTGCCAAATTGCCAAGATCCAGGGGTGCCGCGTGGTCGGCAGTGCGGGCTCAGACGCCAAGGTAGACTGGTTGCTCGGGACGGCCGGCATTGACGGCGCGTTCAACTACAAGACGACGCCGGTTGCCGCCGGTGTGGCCAAAAACTGCCCCGACGGGATTGACGTCTACTTTGACAACGTGGGCGGCGATCATCTGGAAGCGGCGCTCGGTCGCATGAACGACTTCGGTCGGATTCCCATCTGTGGCGCGATCGCCCAATACAATGCCACCGCACCGACGCCCGCCCCGCGCAACTTGGGCCTCATGATCTCCAGGCGACTCTTGCTCCAGGGCTTCATCGTCTCGGATCACGGCGACCGCATGGGTGATTTTTACCGCGATATGGGCCAGTGGATCGCTTCCGGCCAGATCAAATGGGAAGAGACGGTCTATACCGGTATTGAGAATAGTGTGCCCGCCTTTTTGGGCCTCTTCAGCGGCGAAAATCTGGGCAAGATGGTTGTTGCGCTCTGATGGCAGCGCCGATCCTGGTCTCGGGTCTGATCAACATCGAAACCACCCTGCGCACCGCCATCATTTTCGCCGGCCACAAACTCCGCGCCGCTTCTGCATCAGACGGTTTTCTCACCCCAACCGAACTCCACTCTCTTCAACCATAACCCGCCCCCCATTCCGCACTCCGCACTCCCTAGACCTGTCCATCTGACCAGGAACGAACCTCATCCCCTGTCCAGCGAAAAACTCCCCACCTAGCCGATCCCGCCCCCATCAAAATCGACTACACTGTGGGCACGCATGGTTAAGCCATGCCGAATGACCTCCTTGTGACACGGGCGCCCGGCTGCAACGTGTGAACAAAGATTTGTGACTTCGGGTGGGTAAAAAATTGTGCCGGGCGCCCTTGGTCTTGTCTGCAATCGGTCAATAAATCATCACAGCCGCTATGCCGTGCTGCAGCTTGCTGCACTCCCCGCACGCATCTGGCGGTTTTCCTTATCTAATGCCCAATAATTTGGGACGTTTGTCACTCGCGCTTTCGAACGATTTCTGCTAGCCTTACCTTTAACCCGAAAAAGCTCTCCAAACGCCTTTTTTTCGCCATTATTTGTGATTCAATTCACAATTGAACCGATATCTCATTACACCGATTGGAGATCTAACCTATGGCTGCAAGTAGTGTGGCGAGGAGTCACCCCAAGCGGCGCGTGGAGCAGGCGCACCCGAGCGGCGATCCGCGCTTCAAGCTCATCGACCGGACGCTCAAGCGTTTTCAGTATCAGCAGGACGCGCTGATCGAGGTCCTGCACACCGCGCAGGAGGCGTTCGGCTTTCTAGAAGATGACCTGCTTATCTATGTCGCCCACCAGCTCAAATTGCCCCTCAGTTGGGTCTATGGTGTGGCGACCTTTTACCACTTCTTTTCGCTGGATCCTCAGGGCGAGCACAATTGCATTGTCTGCATGGGAACTGCCTGCTACGTAAAACGCGCGGCCGAGGTTGTGGCGGCGCTGCAGCGTGAGTTTGGCATTGAAGCCGGCGAGACCACGGCCGACGGTCAGTTTAGCCTGGCCACCGCGCGCTGTCTCGGCAGTTGCGGCCTGGCCCCCGTGCTGGTCGTGGATGGAGAGGTCGTGGGCCGGGAGACGCCTGAATCCGCGCTGGCGCGCGTGCAGGAATTGTTGGGCATCATGGAAGTGCAACAGCAATAGAACGCAAATCCCGCGGATTCGCGTTCTATCATCTTTTTCCGGAGGCAAGATCGTATGAATCGCGCCGATTTAGAGCTCATGGGCGAACGCGAGCGCCAGAAGCAAGCAGCCTTCCGCTGCCGCTTGCTCTGCTGCGCCAGCACGCCCTGTCTCTCGTCCGGCGGGACGGCCGTGCAGGAAGCGCTGCTGACCGCCGTGGCCGAGCAGGGGCTGGATGCTGAAGTTGAAGTGGTAGCGACGGGCTGCATGGGGCCGTGTAGCCGGGGCCCGGTCGTGACCGTACAGAATGGTGAGGAAGATGCAACGGTCTATGAAAACGTGACGCCGGAGGTGGCCAAGTCAATCGTCACCCGCCACGTCATGCAGAGCGAGCCGGTGCAAGAGCATGTGCTGCCCGGTGACATTCCATTCTTCGCCAAGCAAGAAAAGGTCGTACTCTCCAACAGCGGCCTCATTAATCCCGAGCGCCTGGAGGACTATGTCGCCCAGGGCGGCTATGGCGCATTGGCCCACGTCCTGCGCGAGATGACGTCCGAAGAAGTTTGCCGCGAAATCGTGGCCAGCGGCCTGCGCGGGCGGGGCGGCGCAGGCTTCCCGGTGGGCCTCAAGTGGGAGATGGTGCGTAAGGAGCACGCCGACCGCAAGTACGTAGTCGCCAACGGCGATGAGGGTGATCCAGGCGCTTACATGGATCGCACGCTCATGGAGTCGGACCCCCACCGCGTGCTCGAAGGCATGGCCATTGCCGGCTACGCCGTAGGCGCCGAGCAAGGCTTCCTCTATGTGCGTGGTGAATATCCCGTGGCCGCCAAGCGGCTGGAGCGGGCCATTCGCGCGGCCGAGCGACGCGGCCTGCTTGGCAGCCGTATCCTCGATAGCGGCTTCAATTTCCGCATCGATATCCGGATCGGCGCCGGAGCCTTTGTCTGCGGTGAAGAGACCGCACTCATGGCCTCAATCATGGGCAAGCGCGGCCAGCCGGTGGCGCGACCGCCCTATCCGGCCCAGAGTGGTCTATGGGGCAAACCGACGCTGATCAACAACGTGGAGACCTTTGGCAACATTGCGCCGATCGTCAACGGCGGCGCCGAGTGGTATGCCGGCATCGGGACGGAGAAGAGCAAGGGGACCAAGATCTTCGCCCTGGCCGGCGATGTCGTCAACACCGGACTCATCGAAGTGCCCATGGGCATCACCCTGCGCGAGATCGTTTACGACATCGGCGGCGGTATCCCCGAGGGGCTCGACTTCAAGGCTGCCCAGACGGGCGGACCCAGCGGCGGCTGCATTCCGGCCGAATTCTTGGACACGCCGGTTGACTATGAAAGCCTGCGCCAACTCGGCTCCATCATGGGCTCGGGTGGCCTGATCGTCATGGACGAGAAGAGCTGCATGGTCGATGTGGCCAAGTTCTTCATGGAATTCTGCATGGATGAGAGCTGCGGCAAATGCGTACCCTGTCGCGTCGGGACGGTGCAGATGTATCGCCTGCTCGACCGGATTACCAACGGCAGCGCCACCCAGGCGGATTTGGAAACACTGCGTGAACTGTGCGTCATGGTCAAGGAGACAAGCCTCTGCGGGCTGGGGCAGTCGGCGCCGAATCCGGTGTTGAGTACGCTCCACTACTTCATGGACGAATATGAAGCGCACATCGAGCGGCGCGAGTGCCTGGCCGGGGTGTGCGAAATGACCGAAGTGCCGGTCCAGGAATTGGCCGGCGTGCTGCGGGAACCGGCCGTCGCGGTCGTGGCGCAGACAAATGGCGGCGATCCGGCGGGAGCCGTCGACGCCAAGGAGGAGGCAGACTGATGGCAGTTGTCACACTCACCATTAACGATGAACTGGTCAGCGCGCAAGAAGGGGAGTCGCTCCTCGCTGTCCTGCGCGAGAATGGCATTGAGCTGCCGACGCTCTGTCATCTGGACGGGCTCTCCGACCGTGGCGCGTGCCGCCTCTGCATGGTCGAGATGGCGGGCAGCAACAAGTTGCTGGCTGCGTGCGTGACGCCGGCGCAGGAAGGAATGACGGTCTATACCCATAGCGACCGCCTGGTCAAGTATCGCAAAATGATCCTTGAGCTGCTCTTTGCCGAGCGCAATCACGTCTGTGCGGCGTGCGTCATGAATGGCAACTGCGAACTCCAGTGGGAGGCCGCAACCATCGGCATGGATCATGTTCGCTTCGACTACTTGAGCCCGGATCTGCCCATGGATGCGTCTCACGAACGCTTTGTGATCGATCACAATCGCTGCATCTTGTGCACGCGCTGCGTGCGCGTCTGTGACGAGATCGAAGGCGCCCACGTTTGGGACGTCATGGGGCGGGGCGTGAATAGTCGGATTATCTCCGATCTGAATCAGCCTTGGGGCACCAGCATGGCCTGCACAAGCTGCGGCAAGTGCGTGGCCGTCTGCCCGACCGGCGCACTCTCGAACAAGGGCGCGACCGTGGCGGAAATGGAAAAGCAGCACGACTTCCTGCGCTGGATTTTGGATGGGCGCGAGAAGAATATGTGGAACTATGCCGGGGAAGGTGACTGATGAGTAAAAAGAAAAAGGTGCGGTTGGCCACGGCGTGGCTGGGCGGTTGCTCCGGCTGTCATATGAGCTTTCTCGACCTGGATGAACTCCTGATTGATCTGGCCGATGCTGTGGAGCTGGTCTACAGCCCCATCGCCGACGTCAAGGTGTTCCCGGAGAATGTAGACGTGACGCTGGTTGAGGGTGCAGTCGCCAACGTAGACAACCTGGAATTGGCCTTGCAGATTCGGGCGCGTAGCAAGCTGGTGGTGAGCTTCGGCGATTGCGCGGTGACGGGCAACGTCACGAGCCTGCGCAACAAGCTGGGCGTCGACGATTTGTTGACCAAGGTCTACGCCGAAGGGCCGGGCAGCGTGCCCCGCGGCGGCGAGGCCGATGAGATCCTGCCGCGGCTGCTGCCCAAAGTCTTGCCGCTGCATCAGGTTGTACCCGTCGATGCCTTCATTCCCGGCTGCCCGCCCGATCCGGATCGGATCTGGGCCGCGGTGAGCGCACTGCTCCAGGGCGAGCCGGTGATGCTGGAGCCGGAGATGAGAACGTTTGGCTAGCGCCGATCGCAGGGTGCGGCCCAGCCAGCGACTCGATCCGGACTCCGCGCTCCGCGTTCCACATTCCGCACTTAATCGGGAGATGTGTGATGACACAAACAGTAGTCATTGACCCTGTGACACGCATTGAGGGTCATGCCAAAATTACTATTCATTTAGACGATGCCGGCCAGGTGGATGATGCACGTTTCCACGTAACCGAGTTTCGAGGATTTGAAAAATTTTGCGAGGGACGCAGCTTCTGGGAGATGCCGGGCATCACGGCCCGCATTTGCGGCATCTGCCCGGTCAGCCATCTGATGGCCTCTTCGAAGGCCGGCGACGCAATTCTGGGCGTGCAGATTCCCGCCACCGCGGACAAGCTGCGGCGCCTGATGAATTGGGGCCAAATCGTGCAGAGCCATGCGCTGAGCTTCTTTCATCTCAGTGGGCCCGACCTGCTGCTGGGCATGGAGAGTGATCCGGCGCTGCGCAACGTCATGGGGCTGATCGCCAAATACCCTGACGTAGCGCGCAATGGCATCCGCCTGCGCCGCTTTGGTCAGAAGGTGATTCGCCTATTGGGCGGCCAGAGCGTGCATCCGGCATGGACGGTGGCCGGCGGCGTGCGCCTGCCTCTCAGCGACGAAGACCGCAGCACGATTCGCCGCATGCTGCCCGAGGCCTTTGATATAGTCGACCTGGCGCTGGATCTCTTCAAGGAGTCAATGGAAACCTATCACGACGAGAGCGTCATGTACGGCAACTTCCCCAGTCTATTCCTGGGATTGGTTACACCCGATGGCGGCTTGGAACACTATGACGGCCTGCTGCGCGTCGTCGACTCCGACGGTACGGTGGTCGAGCCGGGCCTTGACCCCGCACGGTATCGGGAGATTATCGGCGAGGCCGTGGAACCCTGGTCCTACCTCAAGTTCCCCTACTACCGGCCGGCTGCTGAGCGCGGCTACAATGGCGGCGAACGGCCCGATAACTTCTACCGGAACGGCATGTATCGAGTCGGACCGCTGGCGCGCGTCAACATCTGCGACTTTGCCGGGACGCCGCGCGCCGATGACGAACTGCGCGAGTTCCGCCGATTGGCGCCGCGCGGCAAGCTGGTGACCAGCAGCTTCCACTATCACTATGCCCGCCTGATCGAGATTCTCTTCTGCCTGGAAAAGATCGCCGCTACGGTGGAAGATCCCAACATTACCAGCGACCACGTGCGCTCCAAAGCGGGGGTCAACCAGCGCATCGGAATTGGCGTAAGCGAGGCGCCCCGTGGTACGCTATTTCACGAGTATCACGTAGATGACAATGGCATTCTTGAGCGCGCCAACATGATCATTGCGACGGGTCAGAATAATCTGGCCATGAATCGCACGGTTAAGCAGATTGCCCAGCACCACATCGATGGGCGCGAGCTGACTGAAGGGGTCCTGAATCGCATCGAGCACGGCATCCGCCTCTACGATCCGTGCCTCAGTTGCTCGACGCATGCCGTAGGCCAGATGCCGCTGCACGTGCAGCTCTTTGGCCCCGACGGATCGCTGGAGGACGAAGCGATCCGTAACTGAGGATCGATGACGCAACGACGCTACCGTTTGATCATTGGATATGGAAACAGCCTGCGCCGTGATGACGGCGCAGGCCTAATCTTGGCGAAGCGCCTGGCCGACGAATGGGAGAGCCAGGGGCATGACGTCCGCACCATGCTGGTTCAGCAGTTGACGCCGGATCTTGCCTATGACATCACTGCCCATGATGTCGAAGTTACCATCTTTGCCGATGCTCGAATCGCCCTGGAAGACGATGACTTGGCGCCGCATCAGATTCGCATCGAACCCATTCCTCAAACTTATGCAAAGACCGGGCTTGGCCACCACATGGATGCGGCTGAGCTCATGACCTATGGGGAGTTGCTCTATCGCAAACGCCCGCCGGCCTGGATCGTGACGGTTCCCGGCAATGATTTCGCCTTTGGTGAGGGCTTAAGTCCGGCAGTTGAGGCGCTGATGGGCTGCGCCGGCGTAGCAACCATGGCGAAAACGCTCGATAAACAGGTTCGCAAGCACATACGGGGCCGTGCGCGCCGCTAGACTGCCGTGACGCGCACAAAGTGGCTGGATGCCCCCAACCAGCGTTTTTTCTACTGCAAATGCATCGAATACTGGTCAAGTGGCCAGGTAACAACTCTGCTATTGACCAGTGTTGCCCCTCATTTCCCTCTGGTAGACTGCCGCTCATGTCTGTCTGGCAGCATGCAACGCCAATTCAAATCGGACCGTGCGCAACGTAGCCACCCTCATTGGTTTTATCTGCTCCTGCATTTGTGCAACAACACACTTGTGCAGTTGCGATGACAAACTTTGTAGGCTACACTACGGTCGCTTTGTTACAGACACGACGATCTGTTTGGTATGACATCAAGTTATGCGCACTATCGCTCAAGTTGATCACCCGCAGTGGCGCGAAGGCGGATTCAAACTATCCTATCTCTGGCTTTCGTTGCTGGCCTTGCCCATCTTGGCCGTTATGGGATTCGCCATCTTTCAACCGATTCAAGTCTTGCCTCGAATCTCGTTGGCTCCAGGCTTTGCCTTCACCAATCAGGACGGCAACCGGCTCACCAACGAGGATTTGCGCGGTAAGTTCGTGTTTTACACCTTTACACGTACCGGCTGTACGGGTGACTGTCCCGATCCGGCCGTCGCCATGCGTGAAATGCAGGAACTCGTCGCCGGGTTGGATACCGGCGGTCTTCCGGTAGAGTTTGTGACGATCTCATTTGACCCGGAAAATGATACGCCCGAAAAACTCCAGGCGTATGCTGAATCTCTGGACGCAGATCTGTCCAACTGGCATTTCGTTACCGGTGATCCGACCCGTCTCAAGAACGTCATCGGCGGCGGGTTCAGCACCTATTACGAGGAGATGGAGGACGGATCCTTCAAGTTTGACCCGGCCTTTGTACTCGTCGACGGGTGGGGAATTATTCGCTCCAAGTATAAGACCTCTGCGCCCGACCCCGCGACCATTGAGCGGGATATCGGTTTGCTGGCTAAAGAATTGACCAACAGTGAGGGCGTGAATCGCTTCGCCTACGAAGCCGCCCACTTGTTTCTTTGTTATCCCGATTAATCACAAGTATCGCGTCGTTAATGCCCGTTACGCGGTCTCAACAATCGTGAACCATGTCTACAACCGGCCTGCATGACCCGAACCATTCTGAGCCGATAGCGGATGACCATCGTGCCGGGGGGCAACGCGTCCCAAGGATTCTTTGGTACTCACTGCTTGCCCTCTGCATTTTAGCCCTTGCTGGCTTTGTGGTTTTGCGGATGCGTCCGCCGGAACTGCACGGTGTGGTGCTTCAGTCCCCCCAACGCGCCACCGATTTCACATTGACCGCTTCGAGCGGCGAGCCGCTGAGCCTGAGCGACTTGCGCGGACAGCACGTTTTGCTCTATTTTGGCTACACATTTTGTCCGGACGTCTGTCCGACTACGCTGGCCGATCTGCGCATGATGGCGCAGGATCTCGGCGAAAAGACCATGGAGGACGTCCAGGTTGTCATGGTCTCGGTTGATCCGGAACGGGATACACCCGAACGACTTGCGCAATACATGAGCTTCTTCGACCCGACCTTCATCGGCATGACCGGTCCCCTGGAAGAAATCGACGCTGCCGCAACGCAATTCGGGGTCTATTACGAGCACAACAAAGTTGAGGGCGCGTCCGAGTATCTGGTGGATCACACCAGCACGGTGACGCTGATCGACGACGACGGCTATGTACGCATGGTCTTTCCATATGGTACGCCGGGCGAAGCAATTGCCGGCGACCTGCGCTACATGATGCGTCGCTAGGTCGCAAGCGGGCCAGTAGCGAGACTGGGCTGTAGCGACACTGAAGATGTGGTTTACAAACTCTTTGTTTGTTGATTAGTTGGTTAATTGATTACAGGGCACGATTTGAGGAGGACTGTCACTGTGAAAGATGTTAAGACGCCCATGGGAACAATTGCACTCTTGCTGGCCTACGTGTGTCTCATCGCGTTGCTGTGGGGGAATGCATACTTCACGGTCTTGTCGCGCGGGGTGACCCAATGAGCGAACAAGACAAGCCGGAGAAGAAGGAACTTATCGCCGATTTTTCGGAAGAAGAGACGCACGAAGATGATGCGCACATAGAAAGTGATGCGCAGATGGACGAAGTTGTCGTCGACGATTCGCTCGATACTGCTGCAGAAGAGTCGATCCATGTCGATCGCTATGAAGCCGCCTGGATGCGAATTTCCGTTGGTGTGCTGCTTGTCTTTTTCATCGCCATCTCGATTTCCAGCTGGGCCATCGGTATTCAATTGCCGGGGGCCTACGAACGCATGGATCCTAACACGCTGAACGAGCCGGGCAACCCGTTTGCCGAGCCTGGGTTGCGTGAGCTGGCGCCAGGCAAGTATGAGGCTTACTACCGGGGTCAGATCTGGGTCTTCCTGCCGAACGAAATTACGATTCCAGCAGGCTCAGAGGTCACGTTCTACGTCACAAGCCAGGACGTAATTCACGGCTTTAAGATCACAGAAACGAACGTGAACGTCATGGTTTTGCCGGGGCAGGTCTCGACCTTGAAGCATACCTTCGAGGAACCGGGCGAATATCAGATTATCTGCCACGAATACTGCGGGCAGCTTCATCACACGATGTATGCCACGATTTATGTGGAGGGTGATGAGCCGGTGGCGGATGCACAGTAACCGCCTGGGATGTGAGTAACAGGAAACACGACCTAATCATTTGGGTTGTAGCAATGAGGAGGAACGTATGGCAGTAAGCACTGCACCCGGCACGACCGTTATCGAAGAAATCCAGCCCGTACCGCTGACGCAGGCAGATCTCAACGTGGCCGACCGCATCGCCGGCACCAGCATCGCCATTGCCACCGCAGCGCTCGGCGTTGGCATCAGCTTGGGCGTGATGCAAGGGCTTGAGCATGTCGGCATCAATCTTTATCAATATGTAGAGCCATGGGTCGCATCCTATTATCATGGTTTGACCATGCATGGCGTGCTAAACGCCTTGGTCTGGACGACCTTCTTCATCGTCGGCTTTTTTACCTTTGCGCTGGTTCGCAGCCTTGAACGCCCCTTGCGCTATCCAAAGCTGAATCTGCTGTCCTTGATCGTCATGGTCTTTGGCCTGTTGATGGCAGCTGTTCCGATGTTGACCAACAACGCAACGGTACTATATACGTTTTACCCACCGTTGCAGGCCGACTGGACTTTTTACATGGGCCTGACGCTTGTCGTGGTTGGCTCCTGGATGGCGGGCTATGGCTATTTCTTCACGCTCCATGCCTGGCGCAAAGAGCACCCCGGCGAGAATCAGCCCTTTATTGCGCTAACCATTTGCATCACCATGGCCATGTGGCAACTGGCCACCCTGGGCGTTGCGGCCGAGATTCTTTTCCTGCTGCTGCCCTGGTCCCTGGGCTGGGTGGCGGGGACTGATCCGCTCCTGGGCCGCACGCTCTTCTGGTTTTTTGGTCATCCGCTCGTCTACTTCTGGCTGCTGCCGGCATATGTTTCCTGGTATGCCATGCTGCCGAAACAGACCGATGGCAAAATGTTTAGCGAACCCTTGGGACGCCTGGTCTTCTGGCTCTTCCTGCTGCTCTCGACGCCGGTGGGCTTCCATCATCAATATACGGACCCCGGCATTCCCCAGGCATGGAAATATATTCACGCCATGTTGACCTATGGTGTGGCATTCCCGTCGATGGTGACTGCCTTTACGGTCGTCGCTTCGCTAGAGATCGGCGCCCGTGTTCGTGGCGGCAAAGGGTACTTTGGCTGGATACGCAGGCTCAACTGGGGCAATCCCTCCTATGCCTCCCAAAACCTGGCCATGATTCTTTTTGCCTTTGGCGGTATCAGCGGCATTACCAACGCTTCTTATAACCTGAATCTGGCCGTCCACAACACTATGTGGGTTCCCGGCCACTTTCACCTGACGGTCGGTTCGGCCGTGACGCTGACCTTTATGGGGATTGCTTATTGGTTGGTGCCGAAGCTGACCGGGCGCAACCTCTTTGCTCCGTGGCTGGCGCTGGCCCAGGCCTGGACCTGGTTTGTGGGCATGTTGCTCATGAGCAATGCGCTGCATTTGCTTGGCCTGCACACGGGCGCGCCCCGTCGCAGCATGCTCGGGTCTGCACCCTACGCCACGCCCGAATGGAACCCCTACCTGATGGAGTCTGCCGTCGGCGTGATGGTGCTGACGGTGAGTGGCATTCTTTTCTTCGTCGTGATCATCGGGACGCTCTTTAATCGCAAGCTTACCGTGCCGATTCGCATGCCGATCGCCGAGCCGCTCGATCCGACGCCGGCGCCCAAATGGCTCGATAACTGGACCCCGTGGGTCGTTGGTGCGATTGCGCTGGTCGTCTTCGCTTATGGTCCGATGCTCTATCAGCTTGTACGCGATATGACCATGTGGTCCCAACCCTGGCGGGTCTGGTGACACCATGAATTTCGCTAACCTGGCCAACTGACTAGGTGGTCAACCAAACCAGTGACTAGCGATAAACTCCCCACGTGCCCGGCGCAGGTGGGGAGTTATTTTGTTAGACTGAGGGAGTGCACGCGACGACCATTCGGCCGTTATGTGATCAGACCAAGTGAAGAAAATCTTCTGCGGATCGGCAATGGGGCCCAATCGCCCATATGCTGGCCGTTTTTGTTTGTCAGTGGACCAGTACTCAATTGAACTGTTATTGCAGCGTAAACGATAGAGGCGAGAAATGGAGCCGGGGCGCGTGACGATCCTCGGAATTGCTCCGTTTCTCTTTTTTTGTTCCTGATTATCAATAAGTTTGTGTTAATTAAAGGAGATCCCAAAATGGCAACCGCAGTTTCGGAACCCAACCAGTCTCAAGACCAAGGCGAGACCAAACGGTGGGTCTATCTTTTCAGCGATTTGAACGAGCTCTACGAGATCGTTCAGCCCGAGAGCTGGGACCAAGTGCGCTCTCTGTTGGGCGGCAAAGGCGCCAATCTGGCCAATATGACCAATTTGGGCGTCCCGGTACCCCCCGGCTTCACTGTCACCACCGAGGCCTGCAACGCGTACATGGATCACGACCGCAACTTCCCGCCCGGCCAATGGGATCAGGAAGTGGAAGCAATGCATAAGCTGGAGGAGCAGACCGGCAAGATCTTTGGTGATCCCGCGAATCCCCTCCTTGTCTCCTGCCGTTCCGGCGCCAAGTTCTCCATGCCAGGCATGATGGACACTGTGTTGAACATCGGTCTGAACGATGAGACTGCCAAACGCATGGTCGAGCTGACCGGCGATCCTCGCTTTGTCTACGACTCCTACCGCCGTTTGGTGCAGATGTTTGGCTCGGTCGTTCTGGGCGTGCCCGATGAACCGTTTGAAGAGGTCATCGCCGAGGTGAAGGAAGAGCGTGACATCAAAGATGACGTTGAGCTATCCGCCGACGAATGGATGCTGATTACCGAGCGCTTCAAGGGCCTGATCCGTTCCTATACGGATGGCGAGTTCCCTCAGGATCCCTATAAGCAGCTTGAATTGGCCACACGCGCCGTTTTCAACAGCTGGTTCGGCAAGCGTGCGGTTGATTATCGCAACGCCACCAACATTCGTCACGATCTGGGCACCGCGGTCAACATTCAGACCATGGTCTTTGGCAACATGGGTGAGAACAGCGGTACCGGCGTCGCCTTTACCCGTAATCCGGTCAATGGCGACAAAGAACTCTACGGCGACTATCTCTTCAATGCGCAGGGTGAAGACGTTGTGGCCGGCATTCGCAACACGCTGCCCATTGCCCAACTCAAGGAAGATATGCCCGCAGTGTATGCGGAGTTCGACGAAATCTGCACGAAGCTTGAGAATCACTTCAAAGAGATGCAGGATGTCGAGTTCACCATCGAACGCGAAAAGCTGTGGATGCTCCAGACCCGTGACGGCAAGCGCACCGCCCGTGCCGCCATCAAGATCGCCGTTGACATGGCCGATGAGGGCATGGTCACCAGAGAAGAAGCGGTCATGCGCGTGAAGCCCGAGCAGGTTGACATGCTGCTCCATCCCCAATTTGGCGGCGCCGTGAAGAACCAGGCCGCCAGCGAAGGCAAGCGTATCGTGGCCAAGGCCGTCAATGCCAGCCCCGGCGCAGCCGTTGGCCTGGCTGTCTTTGACGCCGACACCGCCGAATCGTGGGGCAAAGAAGGCAAAGATGTCATCATGGTGCGCCCGGAAACGCGCCCCGACGACGTCCACGGCATGATTGCCGCCAAGGGCATTCTGACCAGTCGTGGCGGCGCCACCAGCCATGCCGCTGTGGTTGCCCGCCAGTTTGGCACGCCGGCCGTCTGCGGTGCAGAAGAACTGAAGATCGAGACCGACCATCGCCTCTTTACCGTGCAGGTTGGCGACAACGCGCTGGAAGTCAAGGAAGGCGACTGGCTGAGCATCGATGGTGGTACCGGCGAAGTCTTCATCGGTCAGCTGGAAACGCAGGATCCTGACTTCGAGCACGAAGCTGAGCTCAATACGCTGCTATCGTGGGCTGATGAAATCCGCACGCTGGGCGTCTGGGCGAATGCCGACTATCCTCAGGATGCGCAGCGCGCTCGTCGCTATGGCGCCGAGGGCATCGGCCTCTGCCGCACGGAGCACATGTTCTTCGAAGAAGAGCGTCTGCCCATCGTCCAGCAGATGATCACCGCCCGCAGCAAGGCGCGCCGCCAGAATGCGTTGGACAAGCTGCTGCCCATGCAGCGCAGCGACTTTGAAGGCCTCTTCCGGGCCATGGACGGCCAACCGGTCATCATCCGCCTGCTTGATCCGCCGCTGCATGAGTTCCTGCCCTCCTACCACGAGCTGGTCTCGGAGTTGGCCGACCTCAAGGTGCGCCTCCAGCACTTCCATACCCTCAGCGAGATCGATGACGCCCTGGCGCAGGTCCGTGAGAAGGAAGACATGCTGAGCCGCGTCGAAGCGTTGAGCGAATCCAACCCCATGCTCGGCATGCGTGGCGATCGTCTGGGCATCATGATGCCCGAAATCACTGCCATGCAGGCCCGGGCCATCCTTGAAGCAGCTGTGGCTGTCAAGAAGGCTGGTGTCGACGTCCATCCCGAGATCATGATCCCGCTCTCGAGCCACGTCAACGAACTGACGGTGCTCAAGAAAGTAGTCGAAGAGGTGGCGGCTGAGGTCTTCGCCGAAGCCGGCATGACCGTCGACTATCTTTACGGTACGATGATCGAGATTCCGCGGGCAGCGCTGACGGCCGACGAGATGGCCAAGGAAGCCGAATTCTTCAGCTTTGGCACCAACGACTTGACCCAGACCACCTTTGGCATGAGCCGTGACGATGCAGAAGCCAAGTTCCTCATTGACTACGTCGAGCGTGGCGTACTGCCCTCAAATCCGTTCCAGGAGTTGGATCGCATTGGCGTGGGCAAGCTGATTGAGATGGCGGTTCAGAACGGCCGCAGCACCCGCCCGGATCTCTCCTGTGGTATCTGTGGTGAGCACGGCGGTGATCCCAGCAGCATTGAGTTCTGCCACCTGGCCGGCCTCAATTACGTGAGCTGCAGCCCCTTCCGCGTGCCGATTGCGCGACTGGCTGCCGCCCAGGCTGCGATCGTCAACGCCTAAGGGCGCTCTGTCGCAAATAGAGCGGGGGCACAAACGCTCCCGAGGTTGAACAAGACTCCCTTGGTGCGCCGTCGCATCAGGGGAGTCTTGCGTTTTGACTGTGCAACTTGTCATTGATCGCGAATTGTCTGGAAACTTCCGCTGCGCCGGTACGAAGTGAAGGGAGTCAAATCATGCAAATGGTCTTCTTTGTCTTGGATGATCCCGACAAGTTGGATGACGTGCTTGACGCTTGGCACGAAGCCGGCATTTCCGGCGCCACGATTGTTGACAGCACAGGCATGTACCGGCGGCGCGCGCGGATACTCGGCGCGCGCTATGCCATCGGTTTTCCCCGCGTCATTGAGCGCGTCGAGCAGGACCACTGCACCCTCTTCGTGATCGTGGACGGCCAGGCCGAGGCCCTGCGCTGCCTGGCTGCGGCCGAGTCTGTTGTCGGCGACCTCGACAGGGCGAGCACTGGTGTCTTTGCGGCATGGGACCTCACGCTGACCAAAGGCGTGGCCAGATGGGGGGCTCTGGAAAGCGGGGACGAACAGTGACCTGGCTTATCTTTTGCCTGAGCGCGCTGGTCGTCGTCCTTGCCGCCATGAAGTTGGCCGAATATGGCGACGTGATCGCGGTTCGCACCAGCCTGGGTGGTATGTTTGTGGGCACCTTGCTTTTGGCTGGCGCAACCTCATTGCCCGAGTTGCTGACGACAATCAACTCGATTAACCAGTCGGTGCCGTCACTGGCCGCCGGCAACATCTTTGGCAGCTGCATGTTCAACATGTTTATGCTCGCCATCCTCGATCTGGTGGTGCGGCGGACGCGGATCTTGCGCGCCGTGCAGCTCAATCACGCCATTAGCGGTAGTCTGGCCGTGCTGCTGGCTGCGCTGGCCATCTTCTTCATTCTGGCTGACCTGCCCTACCGGCTGGGATGGTTGGGCGTAGACAGCCTATTGCTCATGGCCGTCTACATTGGCGGTGTCTGGGTGTTGAACAGCAACAACGTAGGCAACACAGATGAAGAACAGAGCCCAGACGAATTGCGCGGCATGCCCAGCCTGCGCACAGGCCTGCTTGGCTTTGCCCTGGCCACACTGGCGCTGATCGCCGTGACGCCATTTCTGGTGCGTAGCTCGGCCGAGATTGCCGTGTTGCTCGGCGTGAGCACTGGTTTCATCGGCGCGGCACTGGTGGCGGTGATTACCTCTCTGCCTGAACTTGTCACAACGATCGCGGCGGTGCGCATCGGCGCTTACGATTTGGCGATCGGCAATCTTTTTGGCAGCAACTGTTTCAATATTTTTGCGCTGGCGATCACCGACATCTTTTATACGCAGGGACGCTTTCTGGGTGACATTACGCCCGTCATGACAATTGCCGCCTTGCTGGGTTTGCTGCTAACATCCATGGGACTCTTTGGCAACGTCGCTCGCATTGAGCGACGCTTGGGCTTTATCGAGATTGATGCCTTGATCATCGCCGTCACCTATGTGGCCGGCATGTGGCTGCTGTACAGTCGTGGTCTCGTCACATAAAATCTTTGCAACCAAAAGACTATCGCTGCGTAGTGAGAGCGGGGGACAGCGCAGCCAACCCAGGAGCAATTATCATGAATGTATGGGCAATTTTCGCCATCGCGGTTGGCGTGTTGATGATCGGTCAGTGGGTCTATTACCTGCTCAACGGCAAGGCCACTGAACTGCGCACGGAACCTGTTGAGCTGGGGTTTCATCTGCTCTCTGAGCTGGTGACTGCTTTTACACTGATTATTGGCGGCATCGTTCTGCTGATGGGCCTTCGGTGGGGACTCGCATTCTATTTATTGGGCATTGGCGCCCTGCTCTATTCAGTCACCAACAGCGCCGGCTATTTCGCCCAGCGCAAGCAGTGGCCAATGGTCGGACTCTTCGCCGTCCTATTTATTCTGGGCGTCATGGCGGTGCTACGCGTCTTTGCCGTGGCGGCCTAATCCGAGATGAATCTTATGAACCAACCAATCATCCAGGCGACGGATGTGCACAAAACCTATCGGAGCGGCAAGATTGCCGTTCACGCCTTGCGCGGCATCGACATCGCCATCGACCCGGGCGAGATGGTGGCCGTTATGGGGCCATCTGGCTGCGGCAAGACGACCATGCTCAACTGCCTCTCTGGTTTGGATGAGGTGGACGATGGTCAGGTCTACATCGATGGCGAGGATCTGCTTGCTATGAACGACCGGCGCCGCACCCGCTATCGGGCCGAAAACATGGGCTTTGTCTTTCAGACCTTCAATCTGCTGCCCGTCATTACCGCGGTCGAGAATGTGGAACTGCCGCTTCTGGTGAGTGGCGTGCGGCCGGCGGATGCGCGCCGCCGCGCGCTGGAAGCGTTGGCTCAGGTTGGCTTAGCCGATCGCGCCGACCATCGGCCCGCCGAGTTGTCGGGCGGCCAACGTCAGCGCGTCGCGGTCGCCCGCGCCCTGGTGAATGATCCGGCCATCGTGTGGGCCGACGAGCCCACAGGCAATCTCGACTCCAAATCGGCAGAGGATGTGCTCGCCCTCATGCGTTCTCTCAATCAAGAGCAAGGTCAGACTTTCGTCGTCGTCACCCACGACGCCGCCATCGGCAACGCGTGCGACCGCGTGATTCGCATGCAGGATGGGGAGGTTGTGGGGGCTTAGGGTTGTAGGGTAGTGGGGGGAATGGGCTCATTGCTGAGGGGTTGCCGGCTTTCGCAGAGCTTCGCCATTCTCAACCCCACAACCCCACTACCCTAAAACCCTATCACCCTCGCCCCCACCACCAATCGCCAGGACAATCGCTATGTTCTCACTCACCAACTACATGTTCGCTCTCCTGGCTGCCGTCGGGTTGATCCTGCTCTGGTTTGTCTTTCTCTTTGTGCGCAACCCGGTCCTGATCAAAATCGGCCTGCGCAATATTCCACGCCGGCCCGCGCAGTCGATCCTTATCGTGATTGGCTTGACGTTGAGCACGGTGATTATTTTGGCTTCGCTGGCCCTTGGCGACACGCTGAACTACTCGGTGCAGCGCCAGGCTGTGGATGCCTATGGCGCCATTGATCAGGTGCTGGCCCCGCCGGTTTTTTCCCTGCTGGCCGGGATTCAAGATGGTGATGATGAAGCGCTGGCGGAGATGGAGGAGGAGTTTTCGCAACTGACTGCCGGCGGTCTGACGACCGTGCTCTCCATTTTGGATGGCGGCCTGCCCAGTATCAGCGAGGCGCGCTTCCGTGAACTGAAGGCCCAGGCCGAAGACGAACCGCTGATTGACGGCGTGGCCGGCTCTATTCTTTTCCCAACCATTATTCGTGACATCAACAGCGGTCAGGGTGAGCCGCTGGGCTTTGTCTTTGCCGTCGATGACGATTACGACGAGGCCTTTGGCCTCCAAACGGTGGATGGGGAGCTTGCTGAACTGGAACGATTGCAGCCCGGTGTGGGCAATATCTTCGCCCAGGCAACCAACCTTTTCGACCTGGCCGGTGAACTGGGGCAGCGCGTCGGGCTGGAGAATGTCAGCGTCTCGCAGGTGGCGGGGCTGACCGCGGCCGTGGGTGCGGCCGCAACGGTGATCGGCGACGAGAACTTTGATCCCGCCGCGCTGGAGATTGATGTGGCCACGCTGCGTGAGCTTGGCATCGACACCACGCCGTTGGAAGAAGCCGGCATTGAGACGCTCAGTTTGGAGACGCTCGGCATCACGCCGGAAGCGCTGGATGAAGCTGGCGTGACCGGCGAGGGCGGCTTACTGGAAACCATTGACATTCCCGGCGTCGACGTCGATGCAGTTCGCCAGGTGACGACCGACCTGCTCGGTTCCCTTAACCTCAATACGCTGGGGCGGGAGCTGGACGAAGTGCTGGCCCAGTTTGGGCTCCAGCTGCGTCAGGGCGACGTCTACCTCAACCGCCTGGGCGCGGAGCGACTCAACGCACGCGTGGGCGACGTTCTTGAGATCTACGTGGGACCAGTGCCGGTTCCCTATCGTGTGGCCGGCATTGTCGAGCAAGCCGGGCCGACGGCGGCCCTCACGCCCGTCGTGGTCATGCCGCTGGCAGAAGCCCAGCAGCTCTTCTTCATGAGCGATCGGGTCAACAACATTCTGGTCTCAAATGAGGGGGACGAACTCTCCGGGCTGGTGCACACGGACGAGGTGAGCCGGCGTTTGCGCGTACTGGCGCTCGATGAGACCGCCCTGGCCGAGACCACGGAGATTCTGCGGCGGCCCGCCGTGCGTGCAGCCATCAACAGTGAGGCGCCAGAGGCACTTTCTGGTTTCGAGCAGGAATTCGATGGCCCGGCCTTTATCGGCAACGTGATTGAGGACCTGTTTAACCTGGGCGAATTTGGTGAACTGGTCGTTGAACTGCCCGCTGCGCTGGACGAACCCGGTGCAAACGAAGCCCTCCGCCTGGCCCTCACCAACACCATGGTGCGCGAGTGGCTGCTCGGACTCGACATTCCCCGCGACGACCGCGAGGCGCTGCGTACTTCCATCCGCTCCCTCAACCAGTTTGACGTTATCGACCCCCTCAGCAAGTCTTCTGTCGTCACCGTGGCCGGCGTCGGCGGGACGATCTTTAGCTCGGTCTTTTCACTGTTTGGCTTCTTCTCCGTGCTGGCGGCCATCTTGCTCATCTTTCTGATTTTCGTGATGCTGGCCGCGGAGCGCCGCAATGAAATGGGCATGGCGCGCGCCATCGGCGTGCAGCGGCGACACCTGGTGCAGATGTTTTCCACGGAAGGCCTCGTATACGACTTTGTGGCTGCGGGCGTGGGCGTACTTGTCGGGCTTCTCGTCTCCTATGCCATGGTCGGCTTTATTGGCGGCCTCTTCAACGACGTCGCCGGTCAGTTCAGCGACTACGGCGGCGTCTTCAGTTTCCGCTTCCGCGCCTCAACGCCGCTCATTGTGATTGCCTACTGCATTGGCGTGCTCTTTACCTTTATCGTCGTTACCATCGCGTCCTGGCGCGTAAGCCGTCTTAACATTGTCGCCGCCATCCGCGACCTGCCCGAGCCCGAGCGCGTCGGCCGCTCGTCAACCCTGAGTCTGATTGGCCGTACAGCCCTCGACCTTCTGCTCGTTGGTGGCGGTATCTATGCCATCACGGTGGGCGTGGACGGTCGCTTCAGCCTGATTCTGGTCGGTCTCTCCCTGCTCCTGGTTGGCGGCATGTTGCTGCTGGGCTGGCTGCTGGAACGAACTTCGTGGCGCCGCGAGCAGATTCAACGGCTGGTCTACACCGTGATCGGCCTGGGACTGCTGCTGATCTGGGCCGTGCCCTGGTGGTCGGTGCTCGACGCTACGGGGAGCGAAGAAATCGCGCAGCTTGCGTCGGATGGTCCGTGGGTGCTGATCCGCCTGGGGCTGACGGGTCCGTTGATCATTTTGGGCGCGATCCTGGTCATCATGTTCAATGCTGACGCCTTGACGTGGACCATCAGCCGGCTGCTGGGCGGCATCGGCGCGCTGACGCCGGTGCTCAAGACGGCCATCGCCTACCCGCTGAGCACGCGCTTTCGCACCGGGATTGCCATGCTGCTCTTCGCCATGGTCATCAGCACCGTCACGCTCATGGCTGTGGTGATCGACGCCACCCAGACGCTGGTGACGCCGGACAGCGAGCGCAATGCCGGCTTTGAGATCGGCACTTCGTTCTCGCTGCTCAGTTTCTTCAACCCGTTGGACGATCTGGGCGCGGCCATTGCGGCCAATCCGGATTTCCCGGCCGAGCAGGTGGCCGCGATCGGGGCCATTGCCACCGCGCCCGTGGAGGCCCAGCGCAGCGACCAGAATGACGAGCCCTGGCGCTTCTTGCAGATGGTGGGTGTGAATCAGGATTACCTGGACCAAGCGGAGGCAACATACGCCTTCGCGCTGCGTGCTCCCGGTTATGCAGACGATGCCGCCGTCTGGGAAGCGCTGCGTACGCGCGATGATGTGGCCATTCTCAGCCGGGACCAAGTCTTCGCCACGCTCGAAAACAGCACGGAAGGCGATGATCTGCCATTCTTTGTCGATCCGGAAGACCGCGAAGAGTTCGAGCGCGAGTTTCAGCCCGAACGCCGCCTTTTTGACGATTTTGCCCTGGACAGCGAAACATTGCCGCCGGTTATGCTACGCTTGCGCCCGCTGCCGGATGGCTTCGATGCCGAGTTTGAGTTTGATACCGCTGAGGCTGATGCAACTGCGGCCCAGGATGTAGAGATCATCGGTGTGTTAGAGAACCCGAGCGTCTTGGCCGACAGCGGCGTACAGCTTGGCCCTGCAGCATGGGCGCGGGTAAAGGGCGAGCCTTTCACGGGCGATGAGTATTATCTCAAGGTTGTCGAAGGCGCGGACGTGGGGGAAGTGGCCCAGCAAGTCGAGCGGACCTTTCTGAGCAGCGGGCTCAATGCTTTCGTGCTGGCAGAACAGTTTGCGCAAGGGCAGGCGTTGACGCGCGGAATCTTGCGCCTCTTCCAGGGGTTTATGGCGTTGGGGCTGCTCGTCGGCATTGCTGCGTTGGGCGTCATCATGACCCGGACTGTGGTCGAGCGCCGGCAGCAGGTGGGCGTCATGCGTGCGATTGGCTTTCAGCCGCGCATGGTGGCCTTCTCATTCCTCTTTGAAGCCAGCTTTATCGCGCTGTCGGGCATTCTGATCGGCACCATGGCCGGCGTTTCGCTGGGGCGTCAGATCGTCTTGGCGTTCTACACGGCCTTGGCCGGTGACGCTGTCCTGCCGATCCCGTGGCTGCAAATTGGCGGGGTTGTGCTGCTGGCCTACCTCTTTGCGCTCCTCACGACCGTCATCCCGGCCTATCAGGCCGCGCGCATCTATCCGGCCGAGGCATTGCGCTATGAATAGCGACTCCTTGGCCGGATCGCCCAGCAAGGAGTGCGACGACGATCAGCGCGGAGGCAACGGGGGTCGTGTATGGTCGAAAAAATCCATCCGCAAGTCATTTGGCGACGAGACATCACGCTTTCCGCTGGTAGAATGAAGTATTCACCTCCATTAACTAGCGCGAGACCATGGGCAGCGAGCAATTGAAAGAGGATAGACGTGG
>CALNXY010000013.1:0-850678 GCA_942490705.1 uncultured Caldilineaceae bacterium
GTCATCGATCATCACCATCGCGCTGACATCTTTGCCGTCAACCGCCAGTGGTTGATGATTGTTGGCATAGAGTGTCACGGAGACCGCTGCTGCGTCCTCAGGCGCAATGGCCAGGTGATACCACCCACCGTAAATGCGCGCAATCTTCTCACCGCCGTTAAAGGGGTGAGCATGTCCCTTCCGAGGGCATGAGCCGCCATACACTTGACGGTTTCTACCCAAAGCCTTACGCCGACTTGATCGATTCACGCGGTCTGCGTCGCACGGACGACCTTGCCTGCCGGCTGAGCATTGATTTCAGTCACAACAGACCCGCTTGAGGCTTCAAGCGGGTCTGTTGTGACTGAAATCTTGCCTCAAAATGGATGCCGTCGCTTCACCAGCGCCTATGGTTTATTCTGATATGTGACGCTACCACCGGAAGAGTTGAGCACCCGCCCGACTCAGGTGGAAACACGAAATACAGCCGCTGGCAGTAACAGACTCGTACATCATGCGCCATCAAGACAAGTTCGCTTCAAGCTCACCTCTTCCGCCGTGACCGGGTCGGATGATCGCCTCTAACCTCGAGGATGCCATTGGCATGGAAGCCGGCAGTTCCCGCATGCTGGCGGATCTCCTCTTCGGACTGAGCAATGTAGATGGCATTTGTCTTGTTCTCCACCACATAGCTGTGGAGCCACTGAATCTGGGGGCCCATTTCTTCCAAGACGCTGCATGACTGCTGGGCAATGCCGGCAGCTTCCTGCGGAGAGATATTGCCGATTCCAGGAATATCATGCTTTCGATGACATACTTTGGCATGGTTGGTTCCTTTCTGGGAATCATGAGAAAATATCTAATAGACAGCGGTTACACAGACGAGCTCTATACTATTTGATAACGCGCTACCATTGAACCACGGATGGTCGCACAGAGGGTATGCTTGGTGTACGGATAGTGCGAGGTTGGGTATACAAGAAAGGGATACATGCGATAATAACCCTGATCGGCCGGTGACATACCATTAGCACGTTGAATTTGGGGATCCAGTGAACAGTTTTTGGCAGGCAAAAAAGTTATGTTAGGCATCGCTCACTCTTTACCTTATACTGGTTACCTTAGACTTAATGGATAGTACGAAAAGGGGCGCTTGGCAGAAATCACCCCGTTCGGGTACTGGGTGTGGCGACAGCGGCAAAGCGCCGGACTTGACGGGGCGGGCATCTGCGGAGCAGATCGGCTATGCAGCGTCACAGTCAAAAAGATTGAGAGTGATGAACGGCGTCCGTCACGCGACATGGCCGAACGTTTGCCGAACACCTGGCTATTGTCGCAGCCGACAGGGAAAAGTTCATCAAGATGGCACGCGGGGCAATGGGTGGGCACTTGGTTGCTCACGTCTGATGCACCGGTAGAACAGTCTCGGTACGTACTCTCCATTCCCCATAATCTACTCCGGCAACAACCGACTACATTTATCGGTCGTGCTGAAACTTGCCGTGTTACATACGCTGCCGGCCAGCCCGGATAAACGGCTGGTGAGTACCCTCGGACTGGGTGGTATAGGCAAGACACAACTTAGCTTGGCAGACGGCCGAAGCCCAGTGTGCCGGCGATCAATACGCGGATGGCGTCTATTTCGTCCCCTCTGGCATCCGTCAACGACCGCATTTCGTTCGTGCTGGCAATCGCCGATGCAATCGGCCTTTCCATATCACACAGTTCGCATCCCGAGCAGACGCTTTCTCGACCAGCTCGTCGATCGGCGGTTGCTACTTGTGTTGGACAACTTTGAACAATTGAACGCGGAAGCAAAGCTTGCTCTGAACACATCTTGGTCGCTGCACCGAAGATTAAGCTGCTGATCAGCGTCCTCCGAACGGCTCAACGTTCAGCATGAATGGGTGTTTGACCTGTATGGGCTGCCGGTGCCGCATAACACGGCGGTGGCAGACAGCGCGGCCGCGCAACTCTTTGTCCAACGTGCACAACGGGTGCGGGCCGAATTTGAGTTGGCTGAGAACGAGTCTGCTGTCACCCGTATCTGTCAACTGGTCGATGGGATGCCCTTGGGTCTAGAGTTGGCTGCCAATTGGATACGGGTTATCAACACAACGGAGATTGCATCCCAAATCGAGCGCAACGTCGATTTCCTGACCACCAGACAACAGGACATACCGGATCGGCACCGCAGCATTCGCGCCGTCTTTCAATCCACGTGGGCGCATCTTCCACCGGAAGAACAGCACACCTTCAGCCACCTGTCGATTTTCCGCAATGGTTTCACATACGATGCTGCGATGACCGTGACTGGCGCCACGCCGATCATAGTTACTGGCGCTGATCGATAAGTCACTCCTGACACGAGAAGACAGTGGTCGATATGCGATTCACGAGTTGTTGCGACAATTCGGGCAGAGCGAGCTAGGAGCGTGATCCCAGAGCACGTTATCGAGGCACGCTCCTGCACACTGCTGCCTACTTCGCGGAAATTGATGGAGCGTCTGAATCCCGATCTATATACTGATGCGCAGATGATGGCAGGCGAACTGATTGAGGATGACTTCGAGAATATTTTGCTCGCATGGCACTGGTTTGTCGAATATCGAGATGGTGACGGGCTCTACCGTATGATGGATAGCTTGCATGAACACTTGATAGCGATAGAAGCGGTCGCTGTCAGGCAGGTTCAGACAGCTTTTCGCCAAGCAACCCAGGCGATTCAATCGAAACCCGAGCCAACTGACATTGGACCGGGCATTCGAGGCGCTCTTTCCATGTACGAAGGTCTGCTCCGCCGTCGCATTGGCGTAGTCGATCAACAGAGCTGGGACGACGTTCATCTACTTCTAGATAGTCCGGTCCTTCATCCTGTGCACCTCGCCAATATTTTTAGCCAAGTTGCATTGGCGCAATACTATTTGGGGAAGCTTGAAGCGGCTGACCACTTGTTCGATGCAGCAATGAACGTGGCGACCAACCATGCAGACAACTGGAGCGCGAGGGATTGTACTCGATGGAACGGGCGCATGTGGATGAATTTCAAGGCAACTACCGGCTGGCAGAGGTACAAATTTTGGATTGAGCATTGTTGCTTTTGAAAAGGTAGGCGATGAGGTCAAACTTGCCTATTCGTTGAACAACCTAGGGCGAGCAGCCTATGCGATGGGCAACTACGCCCAAGACGGAAAAAGTGATTCTTGCGGCACTTGAGATTCGTCGTCGTTTTCAGGATGTTGTCGGTATCGCGTTTTCGTTCCTGGATTTGGCAAAATTGTACCGAATGCTTGGTGCGTACGATGAAGCGGAGGGCTACCTGACTGACGGCACCGCACTTTGCACGGAGTCTGGATTGTCAGATACGCTGGCACGCTATCACAATGGCTGGGGAATGTTGGAACGAGTTCGTGGCCGACCTGATGTTGCAATTGATTTTCACAAACAGGCCCGACGTTTCGCCGAAAATGAGGCCGTCCACGCACATCTGCCACAGACATTGAACGCACTGGCCGCAGCAGTGATGGCTAAACACGCACCCGAGATCGTGCCGAGGCGCTGCTGATAGAGAGCTTAGAAATGGCACGAACGTTGGGCAACATATTCGACCAGGCAATGGCCTTGGCGTTGCTTGGGGAATCGAAACTGACACAGAACCAATTAGAAGAGGCCTGCACGCATTTTGCGGCGGCTCTACATTTCGCCGATCGAAGCGGCGCGGCGCCACTGGCCCTGAAGATCCTTATTGATGTGGCGCAACTGCTTGATCACGCGGAGGTCAATCGGTCGCAAGAGGCGACTGAGCTGCGGCGCTACGTGGCCCACCACCCGGGCATTGAGGCGGATATTCGCATGCAAGCAGAAGCCGGCTTGATCGAATTTGAGGCGGTCCTGGGTGCAAGAGACTCAACGGGGCACGATATCTGGGCCGTTGTCGCTAATCTGCACATACGGAATTATTGCCACACCTTGGCGGCAGAGGCTTCGGCGATGACGGAGCAGCTCGACCATCTCACCGAGTTGATCCACCATCTGGCCATTCACAGTCAACATCGTGGAACAAAACCGTAACTATATTGTACAGCAGTTGCGACGCCTGCTGGCGATTGGGCAGCTGATCAGCCGCATCATTTTGCGGGTGGACGTGGTCGGCGCCTACAACGTGCCGTCTCAGCGGCCCATGATTGTTATCTCCAACCACTTCAGCTGGTTTGACGCCGCGCTGATCACGCTCTATCTACCCTTCCGCCCGGTCTTTATGATCGCCACGGAGTCTCAGCGTTTCTGGTTTGTGCGCCTCTTCATGGCCGCGTTCCAGGGGATTCCCATCTGGCGCGGCGGCGTGGATCGCAATGCGCTGCGTATGGCGCTGGATATGCTGGCGAAGCAACAGTCGATTGCGATTTTTCCGGAAGGCGGCATCGATCCACGGCGTGCGGCGCAACGGGCACGGGGCGAACTGGTCAGCGAAGAGTTGACGAATGACTACAGCCACACCTCGCGCCTGGATGCGCAGCTCACCTACGCCCAGCCGGGCACGGCCTTCCTGGCCGTACAGAGCGGCGTGCCCATCCTGCCGGTGGCGCTCATCGGGACGGAGCAGATTCTCAACAACCTCATGCAGGGTCGCCGCACACGCGTCACCGTGCGCATCGGTCATCCCTTCGGCCCCCTGGCCGTGGATAAATCCATGAGCCGGGTGGAGCGGCGCCAGCAGCTTGATGAGATGAGCGAGCTGATCATGGCCAATATTGCCGCGCTCTTTCCACCGGAAAATCGCGGGCCATTTCGCAACGTCAATCTAAATAATCTGCGGCGGCGCGGCACCATGCACAAAGCTGCCCGAGACTTTGCCGCCAAGTGGACTGCACAGATAACCGCGCAGCGATGACCATTCGGCCTAGCGCCTGATGGCTGCACTGCAAAAAGGCCACAGATTAACGCAGAAAAGCATAGATAATTTTGCTTCCATGGCATTTGGCATAAATGACAAACGCATAAGCTTCGTTTACAAATATATGGTGTTTTATCCGTGCCCATCTGCGTGCATCCGTGGCTGAGCTCTGGTTCTTGCAGTAGAGGCAGATGATCAGTGTAGCTTGACCTTCCCCTCCTTTTCCCTCCAACGCAGTAAACTTAACCGTAATTTTCTTTGTAATAAATGCACGATATTTTGCACATAGGCGAAAAGTTTTGGTTGCCTTGCAATCACTTAATCGTTGCGTTTGTTATTTTGATCCCCCCAAATTAGCCGCCTGTGCGCTACTTCACAGCAGAGCCACACATTTGCATCTAAACTCATGTCAGAATGAAAACAGTGGTTTGGGCGTCCGGTTGCGTTGACGGCCACAAACTGTCATTCCGAAGCGTAGGAAGGAATCTCTAGGTTGACCACGCTGAGATTCCTCCCTCAGCGGTCGGAATGACAGTCGGCGTCGAAATTTCAAAACCCCCGGTCTTATATTGACTTGAGTTTAGACTACCAACATACGAAGTGAGGGCGAATGCCCTATGGCGCAGTTTTTGTCGTTAAGATGAGGAACTTACGCCGAAAAGCAGAACGTCCTACGTTTGAAACTTTCTGAATGCATACTGAGAGTAAACATTACCGATGGTCACTATCGCCGCAGACTATCCCATTGTCGAATTCATCTGGCTGGCGGGCAGAATTGGACTGCTGCTCGTGCTCTTAGGCCTAACCTATCACGCTTACTGGAAATATCACCCCAGTCGTCAGCACAAAGGCGCGCCATTGGAGCGCCCTGCGGACATTCGCCCCACAACCGATCCGTAAGAACGAACCGGCAACCGCCATAAATTAGCGCCAACAATCAACAAGCCGGATTCTAACGCGAGTCCGGCTTGTTGATTATCATATACGGTGTGAGACAGCACAGGTATACCGGTTGCGGCTTACATCCTGCCGCTAATCTCATAGACGGTCGTGGTGCCGCTAAACTCGTTGGCCACCAGCAGGAGCGGCACGCCGGTGGGGCTATCCGCCGCAGGGATAAAGTAAAGGCCTTCGGGCGCCAAGTCACCGGCCTCTTCGGACGCAGCGGCAAAGTCGCGATTATTTACATATTCGATAAAGCTGGGGGCGGCGGGATCGGTCACGTCATAGACCATGATGCCGCCGATGCGCTCCAGCCCCAGGAAGGCGTAGGTGCGACCGTCGTTCTCGGCCAACGTCAGCGCCTCGGGCTCGCTGCCCTTGTCGTCGCTGCGCTCGTCAAAGGTTTCATTCTCGCCCGATGCGTTAAAGCCGTCTGGGAACATTGCGGCCGTAATCCGCGCAATCTCATCACCGCTGTCGAAGACCAAGTTGCCGGCAGCGTCCCAGATGGAGAAGGAGCGGGCGCCAAAGCTGTAAATCTCATCTACATCGCCGTCGCCGTCGGTATCGCCATTGGCCAGCGTGGTCTTCAAGCGGCCCATGGCTTCCTCGGCCTGGAGGTCGGCGGCGTTGGAGAAGGCTGTCGCATCCAGCGTCAAATCCTCGACGCGCGCCTCTTCGCTGTACCCTTCATAGTCACGCGCGTCACCTTCGTTGGCCGTCACCAGATAGACTGCGTCATCCACGGCATAGGCCGCAATCGTATCGGGCTGGAACATGCCCAGCGCAGGCCAGTTGGCCAGGTTAATGCCGCCATCTCTATCGCTGGCGTCCAACATATTGCCGGGCAGCATGTGATCTTTGAAGCCCAAGCCGACTAGGTTCGTGACGACGCCGGCAGTCAAGTCCACCACGGCCAAGGCGTTGTTTTCCTGGAGCGTCACGTAGGCGGTGGCAGCATCCGGCGTCACCGCGATGTATTCCGGCTCTAGATCTTGGGCAACCGTGGCATTGGGGCCGAAAATGCGGATGCTCGGGTCAAGCGCCGCGTCATTGAAGGCCAGGAAGTCGGCGATTGTCACGGCGTCTTGAGTCAGGGCGTCAATTCCGCCGCTGATGTCGATAATGGCGATGGAGCCTTCCGGATCGACGGTATAATCCGCGCTGGGCTCGCCCTCGTTGGCCGTCAGCACCTTGGCGCCGTCGGGCGTAAAGGTGATCATATCGGGCAGGGGCCCCACCTCGACTTGGTTGAGCAGATTGCCGTCCGTGTCGAAGAAGGCGGCAAAGCCATTGGCCTGCTTGTCGTTATTCTCAACCGCTACGGCGACGACGCCGTCCTTAAAGCTGACGCTGTTGGCGCCCGCGCCGATAGCCGTTATATCAATCTGGCTAATGAGCGCGGGCGTAGTCGGATCGCGCAGGTCAAGAATGTCGATGCTCTTATCGCCGCCATTCACGACAAAAGCGCGGGCGCTGGCCGGGTCAAACGCGACAATCTCGGCCGCTTCGGCATCAAACCGACCACTGTCGTAGGTACCGAGCGCCACCAAGCCAATGCCTGCCGGTCCAGGCGGCAACGTCCCGGCGGCATCGGCGCCTTCACTGCTTTCGGGCTGCATATCCGGCGGCAAAACGGGCGCAACGCAGCCGCTCAAGGCAACGATCAACAGGGTGAGGAGGCTGAGTAAGAGATAGTTTTGTCTGTTCATAGGTCACTTCTTTCCAGTGGTGAATTTGGCAGTAGAGGTCAATCAACAAATAGCGTCATGAGATGACGAGGAGCAGGCCGACAAAAACGCGTAAGTGCACGTATTTAAGGGGCAGGCGCCCTGTAGCGTTCAAGGTGAATGGGCGATTCGGGTGCGGCATTGGTATCGTGATCGGTAATCGCGATCACGTCCAGGTCGGTGTTGCGCTTGACGTGGGTGAGGATGGCCGCCACGGTAGCCGTGCCGTCATGGCTATGGGTGGAATGGATGTGTAGATCGGCTTTGCCCGCCGCCAGGTTCATGCGAAGATTGGATCACAGGTGCATTGCACATACATCCTGAGTAGCGATGGCGGCATGCGAAGATTGCCGTTCTCGTGGCTAAGCACTGAGCCAGTCAAATTGACTGGCTCGTTTGCTGTTTACGTGCGGTCTTGCAGCACCACGGCGGCCCTTCAGAGGTGTAACGTTCCGCCATTTTACCTGCCCACGTCTGATACCCCCAACGATCCCGCCTCTCCGTTTGAGCACACTGTAGAGCACGTCTTCACAGGATTTTTCCGGTTTACAACTAGCCCCAACCAATTTACAATAATCCCAGTGGCTGAATCAACATACGAAGCCCCATCCTATTGGCGCTAATACATTTACTGATGCCAGCCGCTTATTCTACAGGCAAGGGGGAATTGTCCCGTCTAACGTGAGCGCCCATCTCAAGCGTTATGCAAGAAACTAGCAAGTACGTCACACACTTTGTCAACCGAGAACGCCAGTACCGGGGATTTCTGAAGTTGCCAGCTGGCGAGTTACGCTGGCGCATCATGTTCTTGGTGGTTGCGCCCGAAGGCATGGGCAAGACCTTGCTGGCGCAACGCATGGGGCCACGAGTGCAGCCTGCAGTCGAGTCCCCTGCTACGCAATTCAACTTCCGCGACAGCGGTGACTTGACGACGCCCAAGACTGTCCGCAAGGCGACGCGACCGGATTGCGCGATTCACTACAACCAGCTCACGCAGGTGATCAACGAGATCACGCGCCGGGCCAGACGGTTGAGACTGACGATCGAGAGCGTGGAGATCAACATTCGCGACGCCACGCTGATCGACTCCTACGATCACCGTAGATGACGAGAGCGCTGCCATCCGTACGGCAGTGCGGGACAATTATGACGAAGCTTTTGCGACCAACGCACAAGGTACGGGCCCTGCAGAATGCCCGCATCAACGAAATGCTCTTTGCCTGTCTCGCCGCCCAGAGCGCCGAGCGTCCCATCGTCTTCCTGCTTGACGGCTATGAGCGTGCCCAGCCGGAAGAACGGCGCTGGGTCGAAGAGGAGTTGCTGCGTCGCGTCCGCGACAACCACTTGACCGGCGTCATCGTTATCCTCATGCAAGCACTTGCCCCCAGCTTCAGCGAGGATTGGAGCAGACACCATCGCCCAGACAAGCCCGCTCCGGCTTTGAAGGAAGAAGCACATTCGCAAGTACATCGAGCTGCCGCAATGCCCCTCCCGATTCTAGAAGCCCACAAGACCTTTATTCAACTCGTGCTCGATGTCGACGCCAACAACAATCCCAAAATGCTGGCCAACATGGTCGACCAGTATATGCTCAAATATCCGCCGGCTGAAGAAGCGGACGCGGATGACAGTTGGTTGCTATGAACGAAGTGCAAAACGCGCTGCTCATCCGCATCGATCAGCTGGCCGCCGCACAACGCTGGGAGGAACTGATCCGAGGCCATTGACGCGGCCCGCGCCGCTGGCCTAGCGGTGCAATCCATAGCGTTCTCGCCGAGCTTTCCTGGGGCATGCAGAGAAGCGGCGGCTGGCAAGCGCCGCCGCGGCCCAAGCGGATTAGCAATTCCTTAACGGAGGACAAACGCTAGCACCGAGCAGGGCGATCCCGGATAGCGCCAAACGGGAACGATTGGCCAGGGCGCTGGCGGCTCGAGCACGGCCGCCGGGGGCGGCCTCAAGACGCATTCAGGGCCAGGTGGGGAGCGCCGGAGACTCATTGAAGGCTTCGTACCGCCACCACAGCGAATGACGAGGAGAGAGAGCAACCGAGGCCTCCCAGCTCGACTCGCTGCTGGCCTCGATCTGCAACGCGTCGCGGCCGACCATGTATCGCATGCTGGCCTCTCTGCGCCGTGCCTCGCTGGCTCGACGAAGAGATCATCGCGGTGCTTGCGCCAGAAGGAAGACGGCCGTAACCGCGAGGTGCTGGAGCGGTATCAACGCCTACTCCCCTATTTACCCCATGGAGACCGATCTCTATACCATGAGCGACGATGCCAGGCGGCGCTTCCTCGCCGCCCGGTATCACGCGGAGGCTGAAACCTATCGCGACGTCAATAGCCAACTGGCCAACCATTTCCGCCGCCCGGCTGACCACCGCAGCACCCCGGCACTGGCCATCAAGGAACGCCTGCGCCAGGCCCATCTCTACCATACCTTCTGGCAGATCCGGCCGCTGGCGCAGCCCTGCTCGGTCGCTACTTCCAGGCCGCAGAAGATGCCCACCAGCTGGTCGCGCATACCGTCAATATATCCTCGTGCTTCAAACATTACGCGGGCAGATTCCGCCGGCCTATTATGCGTACGTTGAGTACGCCGAGGGCTGGTTTCATCACTTGCATGGCAACGCTGCCGTTGCAATCCTGTTTGACCAACTGGCGCAGCGAACTGACTTGCTGCCGGACTCGCGGCGCGGTGCAACGGGGGCAAGCGGCTGTGCTCGTGGAAGAGGGAGAATGGACGCAAGCGCTGGCCGGTTTCCAGACCGCGCTTGACACCTTCACAGCGTTGGGAGCAACCGATGAAGTAGCCGAGACCATGTCCCAAATCGGGGGCGCCTACCTGAGCATTGCTGCCGATGCCATGGGCGAATATGATCCCCTCATGCCCGAGTACACGGGCCAAACGGGTGCGTTGGCTTTGGGCGCGCTGCTCGTGCGCCTGCCGCTAATTCTCTATCTGATTAACAAGTTGGGCATCTTCTGGCCCCTGCCCAATCTCATGCGGCTCGGCCAGGGGCTCGACTGGGTCATTGCCCGACTCTTTAGCGATGCGATCTGGTGGTTACGCCAGGCAGAGGCGGCGTATGCCGAACTGGGCCACAGCGCCGGCGTCAACCGCACGCGCGAGGCGCTGGGGCGCCTGCACTGGGTGCTCAACGATCCTCAGCGGGCCAAAGCATTTCTGGAGCCACTCCGGGATGAATATGTCCCAGGCAGCTTCGCCTATGCGCGAGTAGAGCAAGAGCTGGCCGAGACCTACTTAGCGCAGGGCCATGATGCGGCCGCACAGCCTCTGCTGCAAGAGGCGTTAACTGTCTTTCAGCAGGTCGGTCATCAGCAGCGCATCGCCCAGTGTCACAGCCGCCTGGGGAGCATCGCAGCGGCTCGTCAGGAGCCATCGGCAGCAGCCATGCACTACGCCCGGGCGCTCGACGCGTGGCAGCAGACCGGCAACGAGATACGCGTCACCCAGATGGGGCATCGGTTAGACGCGCTCATGGCCGGAGGCGGGCTGACGGAAACGGCCGCAATAGCCGCGACGGAGGCTCGTGCCGGCGTGGCCACCCAGACCTACGCCACGCGCTATATCCATCCCTTCTCTCTCTACTACCAGCGCACGTCGATCATTCTGTTTGCCCTGCTGATTGGCCTGCTTTCACTGATCAACGTCCAGTTGCGGCCCACGATCGATCTAATCTCCAAACTTACCCTGGACGCCTCACAACTGGAGCGCATGACGTACACGCCTGATCAAAGCGTGCGCCTGGCCACCAAAGTGGATATCGAGCCGTCACCCTGGGTGATCTTCTTTGTCAGCGCGTTGACCTTTCTGCTCTTCATCTTCATCTATGCCGGCGGCGGGGCCTAACTGCTGCGCCGCATTCCGCTGCGATCGCTCCAGGAAAATTTCACAGAGCGGATCGAGATCGATGCAAGCGGAATTCGTCAAATTTCTAAACAGGCATGCGTCGCCATCGCCTGGGACGCGTGGTGCACCAGCCCGTATACTCAACCCGCAGCTTCTGCAAAAACCCGATCGACCTTTTTTCAACGATCGCGCTGCCGGCAGCCCAGGCCCGCATTGAAATTGACGGCCTTGTCCAGGGCTATGAGAATGTTGAGCAGGCGATTCGTGCCCGGTTTGCAGGATCACCTGCTGGCGAAAAGGATCCTGAGCGCCAACCTTCTCTGCCGTGGCTGGGGACTTGTCTTTCTTGCCTCAATGGCTCTGCAGGTTCTTTTTCTCATCGCCGCCCTCATCGGCGAAGAGTGGCTGCGGAACACGCTGCCCGTTCTTCATTATACGTACGCCGACCTCTGGAACATCATCGAAGTCGGCATTGCCCTGCCGCTCCTCTATTGGCTGATCATCCAGCCGGCGCGCTATCGTCTATATGCACGGCCAGCGCTGGAATCTAGGCATGCTCTGGGGCGTCATGCTCGTTGCATTTTTGATCAGCCTGTCGACGATTCAGATGGGGCGGCCAGCCATTCTTGCCGGCGTCATCACGCTCTTCACCGGCGCGTTTGTGCTCTACGACCATCTACGCTTTGAACGGGACATGGTCGAGTGGGCACCTCCCACCGATCAAAGAAGACGCTCGCTCAATATCCTGCTGATTGCGGGTACGCTTGCGCTCATGGTGGCGGCCCTTCTTTCACTCGTCACGGAGCTACGCAGCTTCCATCATCAGGCTGTGGGGTACGAGCAATTTCTGCAAACGCAACAGGACCGTAGAAGAGGCTGGACTGGTGATGCGCAGTGAGATTACTGCAGCCCAACGCCGCGTCGTGCAAGAGAGAATTGCGCTCAACGAAATGCTCAATCAACCCGAGGTGTGGATTGAAGAAAAGAGACAAGACCCCAAAATCAGCGAGGCCGATGCGCGCGAACTGCTACCGGTTGAACGGAGCAACACAGAGATGCAGCTCGCCCATGCCGAAGCTGAACTTGAGCAGCGCCAGCTAGCGCTTGACGAGGTAATGGCCGGTTTCCAGAGTACGAAAGTGGCATTCGAGCGCTCAATCGAGATCAAACGCGATGCCGTGTCCTATCGCTTCCTGATCACCACCCACGCCTATCTACGTGAGCATAAGGAGGCCAGTGCCACCTATGAAGAAATGCAAGAGCGTGGACTTGTCCGTCCCAGAACGGACAGCGAGCTTCTGACTCAGATATGCGCCAGATGCACCAGGGCGGTCTCGACATTATCATCCTAGAAGACAAACGCTTGAAACCTGGCGCGACGGCACTGAAGCTTTCTACGACGAACGCCGGGACGACCCGACGCTCAGCGCAACCGAACGAGCGGAGCTGGAACACGTAGGCGCGGCCCTGCTCGTCAGCCTGGTCGGCGTCAGCCCGGCCGAGCATGCGACGCTGCTGAACGAAGCCGAAGCACTCCTTGCCGCATCGCGTGACCCAGCTGGCGCGAAGACAAGCCGCCAACGCGCCGGCCAGCGACCTGGCCAACGCCTATGCCGAACTGGGCACGGCTTATCTGCTACGCGGTTTGGACTCGCCAGCGGCAGATGACGAACGACGCGCCATCTTCGTCAATGCCCAATCGGCGTTCGAGCAGAGCATCAAGGCGGACCCGGCTGTTTTGGCCGCGTACAATGGTTTGGCCTGGTCCCTCTTCGAGCAGAGTCGTCTTGCGCCTGGTAGTTGCATTGCCGGCTTCGAGCGTCCCGGTGAGGCGCCCGGGTACATCGCCTTGATCGAAAATGGGTGGACGCCTTCGACGACGCACTGGCGAATCCCGCTGCGGAAACGTTGGCTGAGGGCCGACGAACGCTGGATCAAAACCAGCGCCTCCTACTATCGCACCAGAGCGCAACTGCGCTACATTCTTGCCCATTGCGACGACGACGCCACCGGCTATGACCGAGGCGAGTACTTGCGTCTGGCCATCGCAGACTATCTGCAAGCCACGGCGCTCGATGAGCGTGCGGGGTGGCTTGATCGTCTCGCTGATATCCGCGTCGAGTTTGCCAGGCTATTGACGGAGAGCGAACGGCCGGCCGCTGCAACGCTCCAGCATCAGCTGGCCGCGCGCGACTATGCTAGCGTGATCGCCCTCGACCAGGGCTACTTCGGCACGCGCAAGAAACTCTTCGAGCTCCTGCGCGATGATCTGCAGGTCGATAGTCCCTCTGTTCAGGCCATCTCTTTGATCGCATCCGCAGCGCAACGCAGTGAGGATGCGGCATTCTTCCTGACCTTTGCCAAGGAGGAGATTGCCGGCGCGAGGCGTGACAGCGTTGGCTGCGGCAGCCATTTCACGGGCATTGGCGCTGGATCCCGCCAACCGTGAGGCGGCTTACTGGCCGGGCTACTCTACGAGCAGTGGGGCGTGGCCCAGCACAAACGGAAGCCGAACGGGCGACACGCTATCAGCGCGCGTTCGACGCTGTGGAGCAGGCGTTAGAGATCGCCCCCGATGACGCCAATCTGTGGCTCACCCGAGGACGCCAACCTGGGCTTGGGCAACACCGAAGCCGCCATCGCCGACTTTGCACAGGCGCAGACGTTTGCGCCAGAGGATCCGGTCGTGGGTTATGCGCTGGGGCTGGCGCACCTGCTCAACGGCGATGTCGATCAGGCAAACGCCTTCTATGACCAGGCCAATACCCAAGCCGTTCTACAGCCGCCTGCGGCCGTGAAGTCAACCTATGCCCAGGCCATAAGCGACCTGTTGATCACCAGCGGCCGCGATCGTCAGTCTCGTGCGGCCCTGGCGATTACCATCGCGGAGACATCGCTAGCCCAGCGCAACATTGCTGTGGACGACGGCGAAACGCTGGTGGAGATGGCCCGGACGGCCAACAGCGACGGCGACTACGAGGCAGCGATTCCCATCTGGACCAAAGCCGTTCAACTGACGCCCGAAGAAAATCGCAACTGGCAGTCGATGCGCTCGGCCCTGATCCTCAGCCCCAATTTCAGTCAAATCCAGTCGGGCGAAGCCGTGCTGACGTTGCTCACGGGTCTCTTCGACGGCAGCGAGAACGACGTCCTACACGAGGTTGCGCAAATCGATCTGGATGACGGCGTCTACGGCTTGGCGGCAGCGGCCATGGAGCGTGCCATCGCACTGGACGCCCAGGATGGAGCCGCCTACGCCAAGCTGATCGAAACCTACTACCGCTGGGGTGAGCGCTGGGATCTTGACAATCGCTTGGAAGAAGCAGTCGGCGTCATTGATCGCGCGCAGGCTGCCGGAATCGAGCAGGCGCCAGTCTATCACTATGCAAGCCTGGCGCTGCGTGAGCTTCCGGCGGTTTGACGAAGCCATTGCCGCAGGCCAAGCGGCCATCAGCATCGATCCGACCTATCGGCCGGCTTTCCACAGCTCGGATGGACGGCCTATCTGGCGGGCGACTACGACCTTTCTGCTGCCGTCTCCCAACAAGCCATCGACCTGGATCCCAACGATCCACGCGAGCATTTCAAGTTGGGGATTGCCCTCACCGCTAGCGGCGACATCGAGGGGGCCGAGGCGGCCTATGAAGCCGGGCTGGTCACGACCGACTTGCCGGAAAAATGCAGAACGGCGGGCAAAGCGCGCCTCAACGAGGCCCTGGGCGACCTACGCACGATCGAGGCTGACCTGCACGGGCTGGCCGAAGGGCTAATTTCACGTCTGGAAGCAGCGCTGGACCCGTCAGAATAGCCTCTGCGCACAGAAGAACGGAACCTCGTTGACTTTTGGGCTTGATCCGCCATCATCCGCCGGATCTGCGTCGATCAGCGGCCTATTTTGTTCCTATGGCGCATTTCTGACGGAATTTTGGCCCCACTTGCAGAATTTAAAGCTCTCATCTACACTGCACGGACATTTCGCCAAAATCTTCTATCTTGTTGCTTATGACTCCTGCCTGGACCTCATTTCTGATTGGGCTTGCGATCGGTGGCGGCGCTTCGCTTCTTGGCGGCGCGCTCTCCTACTGGTTTGGCCTCCGCGACCAGAAGTCCCAAAGCAGCGCGCCTCTGGCCTACCTCTTCTTCGTCCCGGTCATGCTCAGCCTCATCGGTGCGCTGGCGCTGGTGGCGGCTTTCTTCAACGACCGCTCCGTGATGTTGCTATTGCTTACCGGGCTAGGCGTCATCATGGGATTCACCATTGTCTTTGCCCTACTCGTCTTTTTTTGGGTCCAACAAGACTCAACCACGTAAAACTTCCGCTTGTCAATTCTCAATGGTTACGCGGATCCGTGCGAAGTCTCGCGGACAAGATAGCCTTGAACGCTTCATGCCGCCGCGGCCGCGTTCCATCCGGCAGCCTGGAAATAGTAACCAATCATCTATGCAATGCAGATCGTCTATGGCACAATTGTGGCGCACCAACCACCATTCTATGCAATCAAAATAATTCCACGAGGAGGAAATATCATGGCAGTACGCAGTTCGGAAGCGCGCTGGGAAGGCAATCTGAAAGACGGCAGCGGTACGATGAAGCTGGGCAGTGGTTATTTCGAAGGCCCCTTCACGTTCGCCTCTCGCTTTGAGAGCGGTAAAGGCACCAACCCGGAAGAGTTGATCGGCGCAGCCCATGCCGGCTGCTTCTCTATGTTTCTCTCGGCCCTGCTCAGCGGCGACGGCTTCACGCCCAACAGCGTTGAGACCACGGCAACCGTCCACCTTGGCGACGGCCCCACCATTACCAAGATCGAACTGGTCTGTACGGCTGACGTGCCGGGTGTAGAAGCCGAGGCCTTCGCCGACTATGCGGCCAAAGCCAAAGCCGGCTGCCCCGTCTCCAAGGCGCTGGCCGCGGTAGAAGAGATCACGCTGGACGCGACGCTGGTTTAGAGAATTTTTTTGGAACGCGGATTGAGCGAATGCGGCGGATCGCACGGATTCAACCAGATATGAATCCACGCAGATCCGCTCAATCCGGTCCTCTATCGCGCCTGGGCTTGAAAGGGCTGCCGCTCGATTTCGACGGGCCAGCCGCCGTCATGGATCAAACCGGCGGCCAGCCAGCCTAGCGTAGCGGCGGCGTCATGTAGATGTCGTCAATTTCCTGATCAAAACCCACTGCATGGGCAATCTCTAGTTGACGAGCCTGGTGAACATGTTCGTGCCGATGGCAGCCAGGTTCCGTCACAGGAAAACGAATCGCCAATTTAGGATTGGCGGAACGTTAGTCAGTTTCCTGCATATTAAGGGTGTGCTTCCGGACCACATAGCTGCGCACCAGCGCCAGCGACATGTTGGCGATGACCACCGCGATACAGATGGGCACCAGCGCCGAGGGACCGATGCCCACCGTGCCGGCTGAGATCAGGATAAGCGAGACGAGGCGCGGTTAGGAAAGCCCCGGGCACGGCAGCCATCATGGCCCCTACGCAGAGGGCGATGGGGATGGCAGGGAAGAGATTGTGAACCACAAGACCCGAGGTGCCGCCAATAAAGATGATGGGAAAGACAACACCGCCGAGGAATCCACTGGATTGGCTCAGCGCAACGGCAAACATCTTGCCGATCAAGACGGCGATCAAAAAAGCCGTCCCGTAGGTAGCCGCGAGTTCAAGTTCAACCGCCAGTTGGCTACTGCCCGAGGTCGCGGTCAGAGGCAGCGCAAAGGCAATCAGGCCAACGCAAGCCCCGCCAATCAAGCCGACAATCAGAGTGTTGGGAATCGCTGAAAGGAGAGAACCGAGACCAACTTCTTGATCAGGGCAAAGAGGATAGGAATGAAGGCAGACAGGACGCCCAACAGTACCGCGATTAGCAGATGTTCAACACGAAAGTCATAAGCCGGCAAAGCGTAGGAACCTAACATCGTACTGCCGGTCACGCCAAAGTAGACGACGAAGCCAATTGTTGCTGCGAATAGTTCCGGAATAAACGCAGCCGCATAGTTTTCTTTCCGGGTCGGCGAAAGCTCTGACGCCAAGACGGCGGCAAAGAGCGGCGCGCTAAACGCTGCCCCCATAGCGCCAGCCATGCCGGAGAGCGTGTACATTTCGCGTGCGTCCGCCTCATCCGGATCTTCCAGCCGGGTGAAGAGCCAGGCGCCCATGCCGCCGCCCATGACGTTGAGGCCAAAGAATGGTCCCAGGCTGGCGCCGGCAATGAGTGAGATTGCGGAGATGAGGGTCCAGGGAATGACAACACTTGGCTACACCCATGCTTGATGGGCGAGTGCAATTGGGCTGGGCACATCTTTAGGCACGCGCCACATTTTTCTCAGCCAAGCAACCACGAACCCGCCAACGGCCGTCAATGGGATCCACGACCATTGCCCCGCCCACCAGCCAGTAGCGGTGTTACCAAAGAAAAAATCGATACCCACACCAGTGACTGTCATGAACACGACAGATGCTACACCGCCGGCCGCGCCAAGCGCCAGCGCGGCGAGCGGAAGCCGCTTGTACCATGATTCTTCAATCGGCAGCATGCCATTTACCTCTTCGATTGATCATTTGTCCTCGTGTAGTTTAGACCCAATGCGTAGATCTAACCATTACTGAAAAGGAAGGGGGATAGTGCAGGCCACCGTGATTGTAGAGCGCGTTGAGTCCACGAGGCAAATTGTAAGGTGTGCTCAGGCCGAGGAAGCTGCTGATTGAAGCACAACCCGATAACGCCTGTGGGCAAGTCCCCGCTCATGTTGTTGAACCATCAGTGGATTGATATAAACGTGACAGCATGCCGCCGGAGACCGTTTGTGCGTTGAACCCATTCTGCACGAGCACCCGCGTCGCATAATAGGCACGCTGCCCGGAGCGACAGATAACGTGGATCTCTCGCTCCAGCGGCAACTCGTCCAGGCGACTGCGTAATTCGTGCAGAGGAATGTTGACTGCGCCCGGCGCTTGTTCCACGGCCAGTTCCTGCGGATGGCGCACGTCGAGCAAGAACGCATTCTCAGTCGCCGGCCAGTGGCTCAGCGGCATGTCGCCGCGCAGGACGTCGGCCGCCACCATGCCGGCAAAGTTGACCGGCGATTTGGCGCTGCCGAACTGGGGCGCGTAGCAGAGCTCGGATTCTTCCAGGTCGTAGACCGTGCCCCCGAATTGGATGGCCATGGCAAAGGCGTCGATACGCTTGTCCACGCCGTCCTGGCCCACGGCCTGCGCACCTAGCAGTCGCCCGTCGGATTTACGGAAGATGATCTTCATGGCCAGATAGTGGGCGCCGGGGTAATAGCCGGCATGGGAATTCGGATAGAGATAAACTTTCTCATACTCGGTTTCACCTAGACGCACGAGCGTCTTTTCGCTGATGCCGGTCCAGGCAGCTGCGGCGCCAAAGAGACCGATGATCGACGTGCCCTGGACGCCACGGAAGCTGAGCGTCGCGCCCTGCGATCACATCGGCTGCGATACGGCCCTGCCGATTGGCCGGCCCGGCCAGCGGCACGTGAGACCACTCATCCGTAATGGCGTCCCTAACCTCGATGGCGTCGCCGACCGCGAAGATGTTCGGGTCACTGGTGCGCATCTGTGCATCCACGCGAATGCCGCCACGTGCGCCGATCTCGAGACCGGCCTCTTTGGCCAGCCAGTTCTCCGGGCGCACGCCGATGCCGAGGACGGCAATGTCGGCCGGAAAGAGCTCGACCGGATGGGGTGAGCACCTCCAGCGAGCCGTCTGCCGTCTGCCGGAAGCCGGCAGCGCCGTCGTCGAGCACGAGCTCGAACGCCATGTTTTTCCATGTACTGTTCCACATAGCGCGCCATCTCCGGATCCATGGGAGAGAGCACTTGAGGCCCCCGCTGGAGCAACGTCACCTGCAGGCCGAGATGGGTCAGGTTCTCGGCAATCTCAATGCCGATGAAGCCGCCGCCAACCACGACGGCGCGTTTGGCCGGAACCACCGTTTGATAACCGGTGTAGGTGTGCATGCCGGAAGAATACGGATCATGACCCTCCAGCCACTCCCGAATTTCCCGGACATCAGGCACAGTCCGCACTTTGAAGACGCCCGGCAGATCGATGCCGGGCATGGAAGGACGGATTGGAACTGCGCCTGGTGAGAGAACCAGTTTGTCGTAGGACTCGACCGTCACCTCGCCGGTAACGACATTGCGCAGGTCCACCGTCTTTTTCTGCGGCGAAATCTTGATCGCCTCGCAGCGGGTGCGCACCTCAATGGCAAACTGCTCGCGAAAGACTCGCTCATCCGCCACCAGCAGGCTCGACTCTCTGGGGATGACGCCGCCGACGTAGTAGGGCAGCCCGCAGTTGGCGTACGAAACGTAAGGTCCGCGCTCGACCATCACGATCTCGGCCCGTTCGTCCAGGCGCCGCAAACGCGCGGCACAGGACGCGCCCCCGGCCACGCCGCCAACGATGATTACCTTCATTGCTCCATTCGTCTTATTCGCGTCCATCACCGCTTGCCTGTCTCCTGTTTGTGCTAATGGGCGTCAAACGCCTCAGTGAGATTCTCATGACTGGGTTCGATTCAGGCATCCGCCGTCTCCTGGCCAAATGCTTGCACGGCAACATCCAATGTCGGGTAGAAGTGTCTACTGTCAATGGTGTCGTACAACCCGTAGCGTTCGATCTGTTCGCGTGCGGGATCCTTGAGTTCCGCAAAGATCAGATGAATGTCGGCGGCGTTGAGTTCTTCGTCCAGATCGACGAGCATGTCTGCGGCAGTGGCGTCCACATCGGTGATCGGTTCGGCGGCGACGATCACCCAGAACGGCGTCGGGCTGGCCGCAGCGACCTGCTCGCGTACGAACTTGCGGAAGATAGTGGCGTTGGCGAAGAAGAGCGGTGCATCCCAGCGCAGCAGCAGCAGGCCAGGCATCTGTTCTGCATCCGGATAGCGTTTCAGATCGTGGAAACCATCCACGCCGGACGGCTTGCCGAGCACGGCGCGGTGGGGACGCCACGACCGTACGAAGGCCTGCAAAATCGACACCGTGACGGCAATGACGATGCCCGGCAGCACGCCGACCAATGCCACGCCCAGGATACAGACCATCGCCAGCACAAACTCGCTGCGCCGCGCCGACCACAGTCGTCTCAGTTCGGCCACGTCGAAGAGGCTCAGGGCGGCTGCAATCACAAGAGCCGCCAAGGCCGACTGGGGCATGTTCTTCACCAACCCCGGCACGAAGAGCAGCATGGCCAAGCACAGACAGGCCGGCAACCACGCCGGTCAACTGGGTCTTGGCCCCGGACTGTTCGGCCACTGCGGTACGCGAGCCGCTGGTGCTGATGGGGAAACCCTGAAAGAGACCGACCAACAGGTTGGCCGAACCAATGCCCACCAACTCCTGATCGCCGTCCACTTCGTAGCCGCGTCGCGCCGCAAAGCCGGTCGACGTCGAAATCGTATCGCCCACGGCCAGCAGCGTCATGCCCAGCGCAGCCGCGGCCAGCAGCGGCAGATCGGCCAGCGCGACCGCAGGAAATGTGGGCCGCGGAAATCCTTGGGGCAGCACGCCGATCACGTCGACACCCTGCGATGCCAGATCGAAGATCACCGTAAAGGCAATGGATGCCAATACAGCGAAGAGAATACCGGGCAAGCGCGGGGCCCATCGCTTCATGCCCAGAATGATGACCAGGGTCAGCATGCCAACCGCCAACGTCCATGGGTTCGTCTGATCAAGATTCTGAAGAACGGTGAAAAAGTCCTGCACCAGGCCATCAGCGTCGACGGAGAAGCCGAAAAGCTTGGGCAGTTGGCCGACGAAGATCGTAATGGCCAGACCGGCCAGGTATCCGACGCGCACCGGCTTGGAGATCAGGTCGGCGACGAAGCCGAGCCGGGCGATGCCGGCGCCGACGCAGAGCGCACCGACCATCAAGGCCAGCATCCCCGCCAGCGCGATGGCGTAGGCCTCGTCGCCGGCTGCCAGGGGCAAGAATTGCCGCTGCGATCATGGGGCCCAGTGACGAATCGGGCCCGAGCACGAGGTAGGGAGAGGGGCCGAACGCGGCGTAGGCCAGCAGGCAGACGACCGTGGTGTAGAGTCCTGTGATCGCGGGCAGTCCTGCCAACTCTGCATAGGCCATGCCCTGCGGCACCAGCAGCGCCGAGAGCACCAGGCCGGCCACAATATCGCGCGGCAACCAGGAGCATCTGGTAGGTGCGTACGACTTGAATCCCCGGCACCAATGCCGCGGCACGGGTGCGTAAAGATGATGTTGACGCCACTGTCGTCATCTCTGCTCTCCTGGCCGATCTCCCATGAATGACACGTTATTCTTCGATGACGTCAAGCAGCAGGCCGTACACCAGAACCTTGCGGTCAACGCTACGGCTGGACCTTGAGGCCATCGACATGGTTGACGCATCAGTCGTCGCCGAAATGATCGGCAGGGCGCCATCTGGCGGCAGGGAAGCGGTCAAAAGACCCATCACGCCGCCCAGGTCATTCACCATGAGCAATTTATCACCCTCGGGTGATAGCGATGCCGTCCACGGAGAGTAGTAGCGGAATGGGATATCGGTTCCAGGCGCCGCTTCAAAATAGGCTTCTGGATCCGGCAGGTCGCTAAAATCGACGAGCGGTGTGGCGGAGCCGCTCGCGACGTCAACGTAGTAGAAGACCGTAAACGGAGTTTGCGTAGCCTGGCTGAAGGCCAGAACCACGACGCCCTGGCCATCTGCAGTCCAAGAGAGCCCCAAGGGAAGGGTAGGGTACTGCTGCCAGTCAGGCACCGCCGCGTTGAATGCGGCCGGCGCCATCAACTCCCGAGGCTCGGCGCTACGATCGGTCAGGTCAATGGCCCACAAGCTGGTCTGCGTCAGGCCCATTTGATCAACGGTCGAAAGCAGAACGGCCACCGTCCGACCATCCGGCGAAAGCGCCGAGGGACCGTCCAGGAAGAATTCCTCCTGCCCAAAGATTGGCAGCGACAGAGGCACCGCTTCGCTTACGTCACGGACCAGTTCGGCCTCGCCGCCATTCGGGTCGATCCGGTATAAGCTCAGGTTAAACTGCAGATACTCCCCTGCCGAGACAAAACGCCAGAAGTAGATCTGACCGTCGTCCAAATTCCACGCGGGCAAGTAATCGACATCGGGCGAGGGCGTGCCGGTTTCCTGACGCCACGAGCCGATGACCCCGTCGTCAGTCAGATTGACGAATGTGCCATCCGCTGCCGTCATCAGCCAAACGTCGCTTTCGTTGGCGAGCTCGATTGGGTTTTCACCAAAGGTAATCATGCTGCTGTCTGGCGACCACTGGAGCTGGTAGGGATAATCTTGAAAGAGATCGGAGTCAAGGTCGTAGCAGTTTGTGACTGCGCCGTCGAAGGTGAAGATGCAGATTTGTCCCGTGCGATCTCTGCCCCGACCGTCTTCCGTGTAATAGGCAATGCTGGCCCCGTCCGGGGAGAGCGACGCAAACCAGGGGTCACTCGCGTCGACGACAGTGGGCAGAGACTCTGCGCTCTCGACGGTAACCGGGCTGGCCGGATCGCCGCTCTCCACACCAGCTTGCGCCGGCGCTTCAGAAGCGGTCTCTTCCTCTGCATCTGCCCCCGTGCCGTCATCTGTGCTGGTCGTGCTTGCTTCCTCGACCGCTGCGGTCGGGGCACTGGCCGCGGGGTCCTCGGCTGGCGTGCACGCGCCCACCATCAGCATCAACGTAACGAGGGCTGCCGCAATAGCGAAAGTCGACAGAGAAATTGTCCTGGGTCTAGCGTTCATCATTCGAATATTCCTTTCATGAATATCTTCTTGTACCAACCATGAATCAGTACAGCGGGTCTATACCACGCAGAAGAAATTAATGCTGCCGTTCGTTCAAAACTCTTCCGGCAGCTCTTGGCATGCGTGGTCCAGGCGTCTAACTAATAGCACGGTCACGTGCAGGTCGTAGAGGGAGTTGAGCGCATTGGAGAGTGCCATCTGATTGGGTAGTTCACCTGTCAACACCGTTATCGGGGGCGCATCCGTTGGCGAGACAACGCGCGCGTCCATCCACTGCAAGCTATTGGTCCACCCGATGCTGACGTCCCCCTGGACGCAGATCTGATAAGTAGCCGGGCCGTCGTGAAGAGATTGTTCGCTCGCTGGACGTTTCATGACGATCCTTCGGCTAGCTTGCCGAAACGCACGGAGCGAGGAGCAGCCGGGTGCAATTCGGTTGGCAAAGAGGCGGCTTTACGCGTCCTGTTTTCTTGGGGCCTGTGGCCCGGCAGGACGTTATCGATTCCTCTCTTCAGGGCGTACCTTTGCCCACATATTTTTTAGCGTCAAACTATCGATGGTGGCAGTGGGTCGACAAGGCCATGCCCATGCGGTGAACGCAACAATGGGGGCGTTTATCGATCGGCCCTGCGCGCTGGAGGCCGTAGCGGCCGCCAACTTCGTGACATCATTCTTGTTTCCGGTTTGCTCAGCTGAGCGCGGCATTCAATTCGTTGAGGACGGCCCGTTCAGGATCGCTGATCGTCTTCTTGCCCATGCCCAGGAAGCCCCCCTCCTTGGCTGCGCCAGCCACCTGCTCCCCCACATCCATGAGCATGTTGCGATAGGCTTCAGCCTCCTCAGGATCCGCCTTCGCCATTACAGCCGCAGCCGACTTGACGACGCTGAGCATGGCCGCACGCGGGGTCTCATTGGCAAACCGCTCTAGCGCCTTTGTATCAAATCCTTGTGGAAACGCAACGTTGAACAGAGAAAAAGCCGGAGCATTCTGTTTCGCTGTGTTTACAGCGGCGGCAGCGGCGGCGCTTTCAGCAGCGACATCCTTTGCGCCGGAAGGAGATGCACTGATCACCAACGCTGCGACTGCCAGAGGAGCAAGCTGAACCTTGGTCCATTCATCTTCGGCGAAGCGACTTCTCAGTTCAGAGACCCGGACATCTGTGGCCCAGGCATTGGCATCCGGCTCGCGCTTGGCCCCTGTCACCCAACTCGACACATCCTCCGGCTTGGGGATTCGGGCAACGCCATAGGCCTCCGCAGCTTTGGCAAGCCGGCTATAGAGCTCGGCACTGTTGGCGCCGGCCAGTGCCGTTAGGGACGATATGCCCGCACCTTCCAACAGTTCAGCGTACGCGGGCCCAATGCCCTTGACGCGCATCAGATCGGCGCGTTCAGCGATTGCACTCAGCGTACGTGAATTCAAGCCAGTCGTGGCGGCAAGGGTACCGAGACCGTCGGGCATCGTCGCGGCCATGAGAAACTGCTCTGTGTCCGTTATGCCCGCCGCCTTGAGGACTGCTGCAATCTGATCCGTTACGTTGCTCAACTCAGTCAATTTGTACGACATGTTCGAGGTTCCTCAATGAATGACCGTCGGATTAAAAGCCTTCATAACCGGGAATCTGCTTCCGGCCATAGCCGCCAGCGTAGGAAGCGATGTCTGCAGCCAACATGAGGCCAAGCCAGAGCCAATCCCAACTCGTCACGCCACCCGGCGCAACAAGGACATACATCAAAGTCGTCCAGGGCAGGAAGACGATGCCCAGGATCGGCCAAAGCCACCAGATATTGCCGCCCATCCAGTTCCGAAAGGCCGCTTCCCAGCGCATAGGTTGGAATATCCACCAGAACACATTGAAGAAACGCGGGCCCAGAAACAGTAGCGTCAGAAATGCACAACACATGGTCAATCTTCCTTTCTAAATGGATGAGCTTCCTCAGTCACTGGGGAGACTGACTTCACTGAGCGGTCAGTCTCCATTTGCAGCAAGTAGCCTACTTGTTGGCAGGCGTCACTGTTGCCTATCAATTCGATCCGGACAAACCGCGCGCTCACCACGACACGGTTACGCTTTGCTGGTTGCGGGCGTTGCCGCAACCACCTCCGGCTCGGCATGACCGCGGCTGCGGCGCAGGAAAACCTTGACTACCTCGTCGATCAGCATCAAGGCCAGGGCGAAGCCGAAGCAGAGTAACCACTGCTGGCCGGTCAACGAAGTCGTACCCAGGATGTTCTGCAAGAAGCCCAACACGGTTGGCAGGAAGGTGAAGAGCAGGGCGATGCCGTAGAGCAACATCTGGTTTCGATCATGAAAAATGTCCCGGTTAAAGGCGCTCGCCGTCTCGCTACGGGTGCTAATGCCCATGGAGACGCTCATCAGAGAGAAGGCGACAAAGCCCATGGTTGCTGCCAGGGCAATGCCTTGCGCTTCATAGGCCCCTTCCAGGTAGACCGTTCCAATTGCAGTCAACAGACCGACAAAGACGATGCGCACCCACTGTGAAACGGACAAGATCGGTTGCTTGAGCGGTCGGGGCTTATGCGCCATCAGATCCAAAGCCGGCTTGTCAAAGCCCAAGGCAATCGCAATCGGGACCGTCACCAGGAAGTTGACCCACAGGATCTGGAAGGGCGTGAAGGGCACGCCACCGAGAACGAAGAAGATGGCAGCCAGTAGATAGGAAAAGATAAAGGCAATCAATTGCTCCATCTGGAAGCGAACGTAGTTGAAGAGATTGTTGTAGATCGCCCGCCCAAACTCCACTGCCTTGACGATGGTGGCGAAGTTGTCGTCGGTCAGAATCATGACGGCCGCGCCCTTGGAGACTTCCGTGCCGGTGATGCCCATGGCCACGCCGATGTCGGACTTCTTGAGCGCCGGCGCATCGTTGACGCCGTCTCCCGTCATGGCGACGATGTTCTCCTGCCGCTGCAAGAGATCGACCATGCGAATCTTGTCCTGGGGCGTCACGCGGGCCACGACCCCAATCTCGGGCAGTTCCTGCATCAACTGCTCGTCGCTCATGGCGGCAAACTCTGCACCGGTGAGCGCCTTGCCTTCGATGCCCAACTCATGGCCGATGGCCGCTGCGGTCACCGCATGGTCGCCCGTGATCATGCGCACCTGGATACCGGCGCTATGGCACTTGGCAATCGCGTCTTTGGCTTCGGTGCGCGGCGGGTCGACGATGCCGACCATGGCCAGCAGCGTGAGATCGGTCATCAGGTCGAGCATATTGGCCTTCGGGTCAAAGGTCTGGGGATCGAAGTCGCGGCGGGCGACTACCATGACCCGCTCGCCCGCAGCAGCGATCCGGTCGTTTTCCTGAAGCGCCAGCTGGCGATTTTCGTCAGTGACCGGGAGGACTTGGCCGTCAGGCATCCAGTAGGAGGCGCCCCGTGCGATAAGCACATCGGGCGCCCCTTTGACAAAGGCGCGCACCACCGGCTGTCCCTGCTCATTGGTCATGTTGTGGAAGGTGGCCATGAACTTGTAGTCGGCGTCGAAGGGCAGCTCGGCCACGCGCGGGTACTTCTTGCGCGCGCCTTCCAGGTCGATGCCGCCCTTGGCCGCCAGCACGATCAGCGCCCCTTCGGTCGGGTCGCCAATCAGTTCCTCACCGTCGAGGGTGGCATCGGCGCAGAGCGCCATTGGCAACATAACCGCATTCCAGTCAACCTGGGTGCCGCCGGCACTTAGCAATTCGCCCTCGGTGCTATACCCTTCTCCAGTCACCGTGTATCGATTGTGACCGGGGATGACGAACTCGCGCGCCGTCATCTTGTTGAGCGTCAGCGTGCCCGTCTTGTCGGAGCAGATCGCGGAGACCGAGCCCAGCGTCTCGACAGAGGGCAGCCGCTTGACGATCGCGCCCTGTTCCGCCAGCTGTCGGGTGCCCATGGAATACATCGTGGTCACGACCGCGGGCAGGCCGGTGGGAATGGCTGAAATGGCGAGGGCGATGCCGGCGATAAAGATGGTATCTAGCGGCTGTCCGTTGCGCAGCCCCAGGACGACCATCGCCAGAAAGGCCAAGCCTGCCATACCGGCGATGATAAACGTCAGCTTATCGAGTTGCTTCTGCAGGGGCGTCTTATCAGACTCGGTCTTGTTGAGCAGGTCGGCGATGCTGCCCATCTCCGTGCTCATGCCGGTGGCGGTCACCATCATCTCACCGCGGCCCCGGGTTACGCCCGTATTCATGTAGGCCATATTGTGGCGATCACCCAGGGGCACTTCGGGCTTGTCAATCACGTCCGTCTCTTTGGGCGAAGCAACGCTTTCGCCGGTCAGGGCGGCCTCCTCGATCTCGAGGGTGGCCGTCACGAAGAGGCGTCCATCGGCCGGCACGCGGTCGCCGGCCTCCATCAACACCACGTCGCCCGGCACCAGCCCCTCGGCTTCGATCTCGACGGCCTGGCCGTCACGGCGCACGCGCGTGATATTCTTCATCATCTTCTGCAGCGAGGCCAGGCTGGCCTCAGCCTTGGCTTCGCCCCGCATGCCCAAGACGGCGTTGAAGATCGTCAGCAGCACGAGGACAATGGTCGTACCCCACTCGCGCGTGAAGACCAGGCTGAGCGCGGCAGCGGCCAGCAGGATGATCTGCATAAAATCTTTGTATTGACGCAGGAAAGCCTGCAGGCCCGATTCCTTCTTTTTGGCGGCCAGTTCATTGGGGCCATATTGCGCAAGGCGCTGCTGCGCCTCTGCACCACGCAACCCTTTGGCCGGATCGACCTGCAGTTGTTCTGCCACTTCGTCCACCGGCATGGAATACCAGTGGGGTTGACTCTCAGTCGGCGTTGTCATGATCTTCTCTCTCCTTGACGATCAGTAGACGGCTGGGACCATGCGATAGGGATAATCCGGCTCAACGTAATCGCCCTTGGCCTGACGCTTCGGAAACTTCACCGGCTTGCGCGGCACTTCTTCGTACGGCACCTGACTGAGCAGGTGCGAGATACAGTTAAGGCGTGCCCGGCGCTTGTCATTTGCGTCCACCACATACCAGGGGGTCTCGACCGTGTCGGTAGCGGCAAACATGGCATCCCGCGCTCGGGAGTAATCGTACCAGTGGCTGTAGCTCTTCATGTCCATGGGCGTGAGTTTCCAGATCTTGCGTCCATCTTCGTCACGCGCGCGCAAACGCAAATCCTGGTTCTCCATACTCACTTCCAACCAGTACTTGATCAGGATGATTCCGGATTGTTTGATCGACATTTCAACCGGTGGGGCATACTTGAGAAAGTATTCGACCTGCTCTTCGGTGGCGAACCCCATCACCCGTTCCACACCGGCCCGGTTATACCAACTGCGATCAAAGATCACCACTTCGCCGGCGGCCGGCAAATGGGGCATATAGCGCTGAAAGTACATCTGCGATTTTTCCCGCTCCGTCGGAGCAGGCAAGGCCACGACGCGAAAGACCCGCGGGCTGGTGCGCTCGGCAATGCGCTTGATGACCCCGCCCTTGCCTGCCGTATCACGTCCTTCAAAGACAACACAGACCTTGGCGCCGCTGGCCTTCACCCATTCCTGCATCTTGACCAGCTCAATCTGCAACTTCTCCAGCTCTTTCTCAAATTCCTTGCGCTTCATTTTGGGCTGTTCTTCGACCGGCTCCTCGCCGGACGCTGTCTCCGACGGCTTTTCCTCATGTTTCGCTTTCTTATGCTTCTTTTTCTTTGACATGGTCCCCTCTCCCAATAATATCGTCCGATCGTTGACGCTGATTTTTTTCGCCAGACTACCGCGAAGTTGCCCCTTCCTGATCCTGCCTATCCCTCGGGGCAGAGGTCGAATTCTCGGCCAAATACGTCGAGCAGTTCGCTATTGCATCGAACCATCAGCAACGTGAGGTGTAGATCAAAGAGCGTGTTGAGCACACCGACCAAAGAAGATTGATCGAGCAACTCGCCCACCAAGACAGTCATCGGCGGTGCATCCTCTGAAGTAACGGCGCGTATGGTCATCCCCTGCAAACGATCGGACCAGTCCGTCGTGATGGCGCCTTGTACACAGATTTGATAGATGGCTGGGCTATCGAAAAGGAAACGCCCGGAATTGGTAGTACCCATAATGGTCTAGCCTAGCTCCTTATATGGCGTAGCGCTACCACCTGCGAGGTGCAATTTGGTACAGCGAAGCTTCCACACCATCGAATTCGTACGACGCTCTCCCACCGCAGACGAATATGCGAAACCTCTCCACAATCAATCGAGAAGTAGTAGATCGGAGACGTAGCTAGGGTCACATTGTCGATCCGGCGTTGCGTCAACATCTAGACTGAAGGCGTTACGAGAGCATGATTTCTGCTGAAACGTCCGCCCCGTGCGCTCTACGGTTGCGGGTATCGAACCTAGTGATCCCGTACTATCGTCAGTGTAGCGACTCCAACTTCGAGAACTGCGGGCCAGGCAGTAACCTGGCCCAATTGTTGGCAGCAAGGACGGCTACCGCCTCTGCTCGTGGGAGGGAAGCAGATCGCCGGCGAGTCAAGCGCTATGACACATCGCGATCCTCGAGCACCCGACGCAGGGTCGCTTCATCCTCTTCAGAAAGAGAAGTGTGATAGACTTCGCCCTTGTATGGTGCCAGTGCAGCTCTTGCAGCAGCAGGGTTGGACTCACGCACGATCAGAAAGATCGCGGAGGTACTCGGTGTGAGCGCATCGCTCACCTCTTGCACGAATTTCTTCTGAACCCCCAGATCGGCCAGTGACCCAATTCCGGCGCCGGCAGCAGCCCCAAGTGCAATACCGGCCAACGGGAAAAAAATGCTCCCGATGAGCAGCCCCAGCGCGCCGCCGCTGACCGCACCGATTTTCACGCCCCGGTCCATCTGATTCTGGACATGGATCTTGCCTTCAGAGTCCTTAACCACAACCGCAGAATCATCCAGGCTGATCTGCCCGCCTTTCTCCTGCCGGCGAATGGCCTCGCGAACCTCGCCCGCTTCTTCCATATTGTCAAAGGTAATGACGACGAGATTTGACATAGTCTTCCTCCTCAATTAGATCGTGAATCGTTTGCCTACACCGCTACATTACCGCATGACAACAGATCGCTCTACCACCCGCACGGTGTAATTTGGTGCACGGGCAGCGCATGTGCCCTACTCCGCAAGATGCGAGCGGGACAGCATGCCGCCTGCGACAGTGCGGGCAGCAAAGCCATTCTGCAGGAGGATGCGTGTGGCGTAATACGCGCGCTGGCCAGAACGGCAAACGACGAGAATCTCGCGATCCTTGGGCAGTTCACCCAAGCGTCCACGCAGTTCATCCAGCGGAACGTTGACAGCGCCCGGCACATGCTCCACAAGAAGCTCGGCCGGATGGCGCACATCGAGGATAAAGCCGTCGTCCGCGGCGTGCCAGTGGATCAACGGCATATCGTCGCGCAGCACATCCGCCGCGACCATGCCGGCGAAGTTGACCGGATCCTTGGCGCTGCCGAAAGGCGGCGCATAGCAGAGTTCAGACTCTTCCAGGTCATAGATAGTAAAGCCCGCCTGGATCGCCATGGCGAAGGAGTCGATCCGCTTGGCTACACCATCCTCGCCGAGCACCTGCGCACCAAGGAGGAGACCGTCGGATTTGCGGAAGAGGACTTTGATAGCGATATATTTGGCCCCGGGATAGTAGCCGGCGTGGGAATTCGGATAGAGATAAATCTTCTCATAATCCGTATCACCCAGTTGCGTCAAGACTTTTTCGCTGGCGCCGGTCGAGGCTATCACGCCCTCGAAGATCTGACAGATTGACGTGCCTTGCGTGCCGCGAAAACGCGAGTTGCGCCCGGTGATCACTTCGGCCGCAATGCGGCCCTGGCGATTGGCCGGGCCCGCAAGCGCGACAAGCGACCACTGCCCGGTGACAAAATCCTTAACCTCAACTGCATCGCCGATCGCAAAAATATCGGGATCACTGGTGCGCATCTGTTCATCCACGCGGATGCCCCCGCGCTGGCCGATCTCGATGCCGGCCATCTTGGCCAGCGCCGTCTCTGGACGCACGCCAATCGCCAGGATCACGACATCAGCCGGCAGACGCTTGCCTGAAGCCGTGAGGACCTCCAGTGTCCCATCGGCGACCTGCTCGAAGCCGGCGACGCCGTCATTGAGTTCGAGTTGGACGCCATGACGTACCATATAGCGTTCGACCAGGCGCGCCATTTCCGGGTCGAGTGGGGGCATCACTTGGTTGAGCCGCTCGACCAGCGTCACCGCAAGGCCGCGGTGGACCAGATTTTCCACCATCTCCAGGCCGATGAAGCCGCCGCCGACCACCACCGCACGCTTGGGAGGCATCACCGTCTGGTAGCCCGTATAGGAATGCATGCCGGATCGACCTGTCATATCCTGGTCCAGCCACTCACGGATGGCTCGAGCGTCGGGCACGGTTCGCACCGAGAAGATTCCCGGCAGATCGATGCCGGGCAGCGGCGGGCGGATCGGCGCCGCGCCGGGCGACAGCACGAGTTTGTCGTACGACTCGGTGGTTACTTCACCGGTCACAAGATCCTTGAGTTCCACGGTCTTGTCTGCAGCCGAAATGCCGACCACCTCGCAGCGCGTCCGAACGTCGATCGCAAACTGTTCGCGAAAGGTCTCTGCTGTCGCCACCAGGAGGCTTGCCTCTTGTTCAATCGTGCCGCCGACATAATAGGGCAACCCGCAGTTCGCGTACGATACGTATGGTCCACGCTCGACCATACGGATTTCCGCGTGCTCATCCAACCGGCGTAGGCGCGCTGCACATGATGCGCCGCCGGCTACACCACCAACGATGATGGTTTTCATTTCTCCTAGACCTCACTGAATTGAATGATGACTTTGACGTCATCGGGTTGTCGCTCAAGCGCTTGTTCGAAATTCTCCGGCGTCACGCTGCGCGTGATCAGGCGGCTCATCCATTCCCGGTCCGAACTTGCCAGATTTTGCCCTGCCCGGTACCAGTGACGTTTGTTGGCATTGACGCTGCCGACGATCACGTTGTTCTTCAGCACTGCGGCCGCAGCAACATCGGCTACAGCGCGGCTGGCAACACCCCCTGCGCCCACACCCGTGAGGCAGACGATCCCGCCGGCATTGACTTGCTTGATCGAGTCTCCGATCACAGATCCAACTCCCGTGCACTCGACGATGATGTCGGGCGCGAAATCAAGATCGAGCACGCTGCCGGTGTGATAGGTCGCGCCCAGGTCGCGCACGAGTTCCGGCTTCGGGCCGGTTTCGGCGCGATCAAGTACGTGGACCTCGAGGTTGCGCACGCTCAAGCGCAGCGCCGCCAAAAGGCCGATTGGGCCGGCGCCCGTCACGAGCACGGTCTTGGGCTCCCAGAAGGCGCGCTGGCCTACCATGACGACCTGTTCCAACGCCTTGGTTATCACCGTCATCGGTTCAAGCAGCACGCCGAGGATACCCAATGTCGGATCGATCTTGATGACATACTCGGGCTCGGTACGCCAGCGTTCCGACATGAAGCCATGGATCTCTTTGATGCCGCGCTCGGTATACTGCCCGTTGCTGCACATGTCCCACTCGCCCACGGCGCAACTGGGGCAGGGGAGCGGGTCCGGGCGGCGCACAATCCCCACCACCAGATCACCCGCTTTGAGGGTACTGCGCGGGCCTGGATCGAGGACGCGGCCAAGGGATTCATGGCCGAGCACCAGACGCTTCGCGCCCGGCGGGGCCCAGCCGTATTTGCCTTCGACAATCTCGACGTCCGTGCCGCAGACGCCCACAGCTACGGCTTCGACCAGGACGGACCCTTCCCCCTCATCGGGCTCGGGAATCTCTTCGTATCGGGCCGATCCGGGTATTTTCGGTTCTACAGTAATCGCTTTCATCATGTGATCTCCAAGACAAAGAGATGATAGGACCAGGGGGCCATATCAAGATAGAGTCCACGCGCCAGCAGATCATCGCGGTCGCGCGTGTAGCTGGCGGAACTGAGTAAGTCGATAAGCCGGACTGTGCTGTTCTGAACTTCCGGTAAAGGCAGGGGGAGATAACACTGGCTGTCATGGGGCGCATAGTTCACGACGATCAGCATCCGTTCTCCATGGGCGCCGCGCCAGGCATGGGCGACAAAGGCATCCCAGGATCCATTTCCTTCCCAGGCCGGCAGGCAATCAAGTAGCTGCCATTCCCCATTTTTCACGGTGGGGTCGCGCAACACCGCGAGCAACCCGTCATAAAAGGTCTCGATCTCCTGGTCCACAGCTTCTTGCGGCGCCCGAACAAGATGCGGCGAAATCCGTGTTTTGCGGCCTTCGAACTGCCCTTGATGAAAGAAGCGCAGGCCTGGGACTGAGTAGCTGATCACTGCTGCGGCACGGTGAACGTCGGGCGAAAATGTTGCCGCCGCACGCGGTTCATCGTGATTCTCCAGGAAATGCGCCAGCTTTGCCTGATAATCGAGCGCGGCGTGGAGGTGTTCGCGCACGGGCCGCGCCGCGCCGTCGCGCAGCCGATCGTAGAGGCGCTTGTCATAGGTATAATCAAAACCTTGCTGCTGGAGCGTCCATTCCAGATCCCAGTAGACCTCGGCCATGAAGCAGAAGCCAGGCACCGCTTCTCGCACACGCGCGGTGGCCCGGGGCCAGAACGGCTCCGCCCTGAGGCCCCACGTGCGCTCGAACACGTCCGGCAGCACCAGCATCGCCATGTCGCAGCGCACGCCGTCGCATTGCCCGGCGATCGTGGCCAGCTCCGCCATCTGCGCCGCCTGCATCGCCGGATTGGCGTAGTTGAGCTGCAGCGTGTCCGGCCAGCCGGCGAAGTACGGATCGCGGCCGTAGGCCAGCAGCAGGTCGCCCGTGCGCGCGTTTGACCCGGTGTAGTTCTGCGGCGCGCGCGCCAGATCAGTTCTCGGTGCCGGCGACGAAGTACTCGGGATGCTCCTCGACCCAGGGGTGATCCGGCGCCATGTGGTTGGGGACGAAGTCGAGCATCAGCTTCAGGCCGCGCGCGTGCAGCCGCTCGCGCAGGCGTGCCAGCGCCGCGTCGCCGCCCAGGTCGCGATGCACCGTGTAGTCCGGTGATGGCGAACCCGGAGCCGGCGATGTCTTCGTCCTTGAGGTCCGGCAGCGTCTCCTCGAACTCACGACGCCAGGCAGGATTGGCGCGCGAGATCGCCTGCGCCGCCGGCCCGGTCTGCCAGACGCTCAGGAACCAGACCCAGTCGAAGCCCAGGCCGGCCAGGCGATCCAGCTCAGCGTCGGGAATGTCGTCCAACGTGGCCGTCCGGCCCAGTATCTGAGACAGCTCCGTCAGCCAGACGCGCGTGTTGATCTGGTAGAGCGAGGGATAGCGGGATTGGTCATCGCTTTCCCCCTGCTTGAGGTTTCCGACTGTTGGCGGCGCCCTTGCGCTGGTCGAGGAGCGTTTGCGCATCGCTCGGCGTGGCGAACAGGTCTGCATGATGCGCGCGATCGCGCCGGTCCAGCCGGTCTGGTGGCTGGCGCCGAGGCCCGCGCCGTTGTCGCCGTGGAAGTACTCGTAGAACAGCAGGAGATCGCGCCAGTGCGGATCGTCCTGGAACTTGGCCGTTCCTCCGTTAACCGGCCGGCGGCCGTTGACGTCGCGCAGGAAAGTACTCGCCAGCCGGCGCGCGATCTCCTCGGCCACCTCGAACAGCGTTCATCTGATGCCCGGAGCCGGTCGGACACTCGACCTTGAAGTCATCGCCGTAGTAGCTGTAGTAGGTTCAGCAGCGCCCGGATGATCAGCACGTTGACCGGCATCCAGACCGGCCCGCGCCAGTTGGAGTTGCCGCCGAACATGCCGGTATCCGATTCGCCGGGCAGGTACGGGACCCGGTATTCCTGGCCGCCGACGTGGAACACGTACGGATGGTCCAGCGTGATAGCGCGAGAGCGCGCGAATGCCGTGGGGCCCGAGGAACTCGTTCTCGTCGAGCATGTCGGCGAGCACGCGGCGCAGCTTGGTCTCGTTGAGGATCGACAGCAGACGCCGCCCTTTGGCCCATGAAGCCCGGTCGGTCGCGGGTCGTGGATGAAGGCCGTCAGCTCCGGGACGCGTTTGCGGAACAGTCGGCGATCATCTGCCCAGCTTCGGGTATTTCTTCGCCGCTCGCCCTCGAACACCGTCGACCGCGCAGAAGCGGCAGCAGCCCGACCATCGAGCGCACCTTCAGCGGCTCGGGCCCTCGGCCGGGCAAGCGCAGCACGTCGTAGAAGAAGCCGTCCTCCTCGTCCCACATCTCGTCGTGATCGCTCACCGATCCGGTCCATCGCGTAGGCGATCCACATGAAGTGCTGGACGAACTTGAAGGCGACCTCCTCGTACATGCCGGTCGTAATCGGACAGGATCAAGCGCGATCTCCAGCATGTTCTGGCAGTAGAACGCCATCCAGGCCGTGCCGTCGGCCTGCTCCAGGTAGCCGCCGGTGGGCAGCGGGGCGCTGCGGTCGAAGACGCCGATGTTGTCGAGCCCCAGGAAGCCGCCCTCGAAGACGTTGCGCCCGGCGGGGTCCTTGCGGTTGACCCACCAGGTGAAGTTCAGCAGCAACCCCTGAAACGATCCCTCCAGGAACCGAAAGTCGACCTCGCCGCAGCGCCCGCTCCAGGTTGTAGAGGAAGAGCGTGGCCCAGGCGTGCACCGGCGGATTCACGTCGCCGAAGTTCCACTCGTAGGCGGGAATCTGCCCGTTGGGGTGGGAATAGAGACCGCGCAGCATCAGCAGGAGTTGCTCCTTGGCGAAATCGAAGTCCACCAGCGACAAGGAGATCGTGTGGAAGGCCAGGTCCCAGGCCGCATACCAGGGGTACTCCCACTTGTCCGGCATCGAGATCACGTCGGCGTTGAGCATGTGGAACCATTCGTGATTGCGGACCTTGAGACGCTCTTTCGGAGTCCAGGAGCGGATGACTCTCGTCGCTCCTCCAGCCACTCGATCGATCGCATAGTAGTAGAACTGCTTGGTCCACAGCATGCCGGCCAGCGCCTGGCGCATGACGCTGCGCTCGTCAGCGCCGAATGAAGCCGGGCGTGATGCGGGCGTAGAACTCGTCGGCTTCCTGAAGGCGTGTCTTGAAGACAGATTCAAAATCTTTCCCGCAAAGGGCGCTGACGGCCTTTTGGGGATCGTTCAGGGGCTGATCGCTGAGACGCAGGCGGACGGTCGCGATTCCGCCGGGCGCCACGGTGAGCGGATAGTGGGCCGCGGCCTTGGTCCCGACCTTGGCTCGGGATTGACCGCGTCCGTTTGCCCGTGGACGATGTAGTCGTGGATGCCGTCCTTGACGTAGGGCGACGGATTGGGCGCGTCCCCAGAGCCGCTGCGCATTGGTCTCGTTCTCGGTGAAGAGCAGGCGCGGGGCGCCGTCGCAGCAGAGCAGCCAGTAGTCGCCGAGGGTCGTGGTGCGCGGCCTCGACCGCGACGTGCCCGCCGTCCGATGCCGCTTCGCGCAAGCCGCGGCTTCGCTTGGCCCCGACGTCCCAGGACCAGGTGTTGCGGAACCAGAGCGTCGGCAGGACGTGGAGCCGGGCCGCTTCCGGCCCGCGATTGTGCACGGTGATGCGAACGAGGATGTCTTCCGGGACCCTCCTTCGCGTACTCCACGAACACGTCGAAGTAGCGGTCGTCGTCGAAGACGCCGGTGTCGAGCAGCTCGTACTCGAGCTCCTTCCGGGTGCGGTCTGCGGTTCGTGTCGACCAGGTCGTCGTACGGATAAGCCGCCTGCGGGTACTTGTAGAGATACTTCATGTACGAGTGGGTCGGCGTGGAGTCGAGGTAGAAGTAGTACTCCTTGACGTCCTCGCCGTGGTTGCCCTCGCTGTTGGTCAGCCCGAACAGGCGCTCCTTCAGGATCGGGTCCCGCTCGTTCCACAGCGCCAGCGCGAAGCACAGCCGCTGCTTGTCGTCGGAGATGCCGGCCAGCCCGTCCTCGCCCCAGCGGTAGGCGCGCGAGCGGGCCTGGTCGTGGGTGAAGTAGTTCCAGGCGTCGCCGTTCTCGCTGTAGTCCTCGCGGACCGTGCCCCACTGCCGCTCGCTCAGGTAGGGGCCCCATTTCTTCCAGGGCGCCAGCTGCCCCCGTGCCTCTTCCAGCCTGATTTTTTCGTTGCGTTGCATGATGAAACTCCATTTGGTGTCAACAGATCACAGCGAGTGCGCACATCTACAACAGACGAACCGCCTGCGGATTATTTGTTTATCCGCTACCACTTGAACCCAGTTATGAAATCGAAATAGATATGGATATAGAGAGGACGGTAGCTTGCCGGAACTGACCGACGACGCAGGTTGCACCTTGTTTCAGTTCGAATTCAGGCGGAGCTGCTTCACCTAAGCGGGGACGCTTCAAGTTTGTTCGACATGCGCCTCAATCTTGCCGCCGCACACCGCAGCGACCATAACAGCATAATCGCGCTCATTTTGGTCTGGGCATGGTCTCGATCACAACTTGATTTGAGAAGATCGCAGAGAGAAACGGAGGGCGTCGTGTCTAATACTTCCTCTGCGATCCTCTGTGGCAAGCCGTGCGCCCGTGGCGCACGGCCAACACCTAGTGTTCCGCCAATCTTGAGCTGACGACCCGTTTTTCTGTGGCGGAACCTAAATGTATCGGCAAGAACAAGTTCGTAGACTCGTCAAATAAAGATTGCCGATGCACTAGTTCCTGGTCACCTTAGCGGCACGAAAGCGTGGACTGGGTATCTTCAATAGCGGTCTTAACACCCTCGGCTGCGGTTGTGATCGACTCGGCTGCGTCACCCAGCGTGTCGCCGGGTGCAACGGCTCTCACCGCACCCTGCAGACCGTCGATTGCGCTCTTCACACCGTCAATCTTGGCCTCGGGTACAGCCTCGATTGCTCGTTCAAGCGCGGTGACGGCCGTGTCAATGCCCGCCTGGATGGATTCGACTTCCTCGACCGTCGTGTCGGCGCTGATCGTTTCCACTTGCGCAACGGCGGTTCTGAGTCCCTCAAGTGCTGCACATACTGCCGCTTGCGCATCTGGCACCGAGGTGGGGACGGGCGCAGTACAGCCGGCTACAGCCAGCAGGAGAAGGCTCAACAAAACGAAGATATTTCCATACTTACGCATATTCATTTCTCCTTATTTGATGAACGAGACGGTATCCAACCGTCAAAATAATCGGACGTACGACTCAGATCGTGCGCATCCGAAAGCGGATGGACAACGCGGCTGGATTATGTGGAATAGATGGCGTGATCCCGAGTCCACTCAGGCCTCCACATTTTCCGCGCGCAACGCCCTGAATCAATTCCGCAGGTCCAGCATACGTCGCAGCCGTGCATCGTACTACCACCCGCGCGGTGTAGTTCGGTGTAGCGATGCCATTTGGCGTAAAGGACACGTCTGTAGGAGCAGCGAAAAGGTTCAGTCAAACCATGGGTGTCGAACTCAGCTGACAGCCACTCATGATCTCATACGAGTTGTAGGTTTAGCGACGAGGTTTGGTGTGACCGGCAGATTCCGTTTACAGTTCACGTATTGCCATCCATGGCTGGATGAGCGCACACGTAAACGCTGCGCCGCCAGGGGAAAAGCGTGTGCAAGAGGGGGTCTTCCTCCATCATTGACGTTCGGAACAAGCTCAACGACAAAATACTGGATGCCGCGAGCACATACGGTAGCGTCCATCGTGCCGGAAAGATTCAGGCTGGTGATCCAAACGAACGTACTTCAATCAGGCTGCTGCGTCTTGAGTTGTTTCTCGCTCACCACGTAACCACGCACAAATGCCAGCGACGCATGCGAAATGACAACAGCAATACAAATGGGGGCCAATGCCGTCGGCGCGATTGATACCGTGCCGGCCGCTATCAGGATGAGGGAAACAGGTGCAGCCAAGATCGCCCCTGCCACTGCAGCCAGCAAGCAGCCGACGGCCAGTTGAATGGGGATCCCAGGAAAAACGTTGCTCACCAGGATCCCTGCGACGCCGCCAACAAAAATCAGCGGAAAGACAAAACCGCCCAAAAATCCGGCCGCCTGACTAAATGCAAGGGCCAACATCTTGGCAAGCAGGACAGCAATTAAAAACGCGGATCCAAATGTGGCTGAATCTTGAAGAATGGTAACAAGTTGACTATTGCCGGAATTTGCCGCAAGCGGAAGCGCGAAGGCAATCAACCCAACCAGTGCGCCACCGACAGCGCCCGACACAAACTGATTGGGAATCAACGCAAATGCCGCAACGGTCAGCTTGTTGATTAGGGCAAAGAGTATCAGTATGAACGCAGCCAGCACACCGAGCACGGCGCCTATCAGCAGATGAACAAATTGGAAGTCATAGGCGGGCAGTGCATAGGCGCCCAACATCGTGGCGCCGGTCACGCCAAAATAGATGGCGTATCCAATCGTCGCCGCCAATAGTGCGGGGATGAAAGCGGCCACATAGCTGCTTTTTTTTGTTGGCGAAAGCTCGCCGGTAAGAATGGCCGCAAAAAGAGGAGAGGTAAAGGCAGCGCCCATACTACCTGCCATTCCAGTCAAAGTGTACTCCTGTTTTGCCTCTTCTTCATCACTTTTTCCCAGCCGGGTCACTAGCCAGGAACCCATCCCGCCACCCATGACAGTGAGACCAAAAAACGGCCCCATGGCCGCACCGGCAATCAGAGAAACGGCGGATATGATCACCCAGGGGATTGCACTGCCTGGATCAACCCATGCATCATGGGCGAGTTTGATTGGGCTGGGAACATGCTGGGGAACCTTCCAAATTTTTCGCAGCGCGGCAACGATGAGCCCGCCCAGGGCAGTCAATAGGATCCACCACCATTGACCCTCCCACCAGCCGGTACCGGCATTGCCGAAGAAAAAACTGATGCCGGTGTTGGTCACCGCCATAAATACCAGGGACGCTACGCCGCCGGCTGCACCGAGCACCAACGCAAAGAACAGAAGCTTTTTGTACCATGATTGTTCAACGGGAAGCATAACTGTGACCTTTCATTTTGATTCGGGTGTGTGGGCGCATAGCGCCTGCTCCGCAAACAAATGGCGAAAAGTCCCCGGCACTTCATCCAAAATAGCCGTTTCTTGCTCTCTGAGCCAAAGTGACGGAGACTTGCGCTGAGGAATATGTTTCTCGGAAACGGCCCTGTGCGATTTCTTACTCAAACAGACAATCCACCCCAAGCCTCCAACAATAATTGGAGACCGAGGACCAAGAACAACATAGATAGTATAATGCTGTAATTGGCAGTGAGCCAAGCTTTCCACTCGATCAGCCTCTTCTCGGCCCTGTCTCCTGCGACAATGTAGTAGAGAATCGGAATCGCCACCGTGGAACTGGCGATGATGATAAACAGCGCCGGCGTCAGCCATGCCGACGTGCCGCTCAGCCCTATCTCCGTGAAGGTCAACGCCGCAGCCAAGGCCAAAGAAAGATTTTTGGGGTTCATGCTGGTGTTCATGACGCCCAAGCCGACCGATTCCGATGGCCGCACGTTATCGAGCCGGGCAATCCACTTGGGCGGTTCCGGCTCTTCTCCTTCCTCTGGACGGCTGCGCCAATTCTTGAGCGCCATCAACAGAAAGCCTACCCCTATTAGCACCTTGATAGTATAGGATGAAGTTGAAACTATGCTGCCGGACAAGGCGCTACCGGCAGTGATCAATGCCGACACCAGTAGGCCGACAATCAGTAGCCCCGCGACCCAACCCGTCAAAAAGGCGACGCCGTTGGTCTTTGCCTTTTCCGAAAAGAGGATCAGGATCACCACAATAATTGGCACGGGGCTGATGGCGATCCCCAGGCCCAACACGAGGATATAGCCGATATTGGCCAGGTTTTCCATAGGTGCACTTGCGTGTCAGTGGCTTCGCCGCGCGCCGACGAACGGCTGAATAATGAACATGGCGGCCACGATGATGTACAGTATGATGGCTATGTTCGGAGCGATGACAGCCACGAAGATTGCCAAAGCATTTAGAGCCAATGCTGCCCGTCGCTGACGGGTGGCTCGTCCCAGCCTGTCCTCGGGAATATTATCCACCATGAGATCGTGGTGTCGCTCCAAATATACCATAAGCAGCGTGAGAAGTGTCGACGCTATCAGCACGTTCAGGCCGTAGATCATCGCGCCGCTGCGTGCGCCCTCGCCCCTCATATGTGTAACCATGATTTTTGTTGAAAAGGGAATCAGCGATACAAAAAGCAGTACAACAAGGTTCAGCCGAAAGGAGATGGCGTCGCCCCGCTTCATGAACTTGGTCAGGCCGGCATGAGAAAGCCATATGCCGCCGACGAAGGCGAAGCTAATTACATAGCCCAAGAAGTCGGGCCAAGCCTCCGCCAGTGCAGGCAACACCTCCTCGGTTGCTCCAGGAACCGGAAGTTCGAGTACGAGCAGCGTGATGACGATGGCGAAGACACCATCGGAGAATCCTTTGAGTCGATCGAGCGGCAGGGCGCCGGACTCTATCCTGGAGCCGTCACCGATATCGAGTTGTTCTTGTTCAGATGCCATATCATGTTCCAGTGCGAAGTCAATTGGATGTGTTCAAAACGAATTGATCATGTAGGGGCGGGGCTTGCCCCCGCCCCTACATGATCATGGTTTATGAATAGGCAAACATCATCAATTGGATGTGTCGGACGATATGTTCGTCCAAGGTTTTCGATACCATCATCCAGGAAGCCGGCGGCTTCCTGGATGATGGATTTGGAACAGCCTATGCTTGGGCCGGCACTGCTGCGGCAGGCGCCGCCTCAGGTTGGCTCTTGCTTCGGCTGCGGCGTAGGAAGAACTTGATCACCTCGTCGACCAGCAGCAGAGCGAAGGCGAAGGCGAAGCCGATCATCCACTGTTCGGTGCTCAGCCGGGCCGTGCCCAGGATGCGTTGCAAGACGGCCAGCTCGGTGGGCAGGAACGTGAAGAGCAGAGCCAGACCGTAGAGCATCAACTGATTCCGATCATGGAAGATGTCCCGGTTGAAGGCGCTGGCGGTCTCATTGCGTGCGCTCAGGCCCATGGCGATACTCATCAAGGCAAAGGCCGCGAAGCCCATGGTGGCTGCCGTTGCCACATCTGTCGCCTCATAGACGCTCTCCAGATAGACGGTCACGATGGCCGTCAACAGGCCGAGGAAGACCACACGTACCCACTGCGAGGTGTTGAGGATGGGCTGCTTCAGCGGTCGGGGCTTGTTCTCCATCAGGTTGTCAGGCGCCTTGTCGAATCCCAGCGCCATGGCAACCGGCACCGTCACCAGGAAGTTCACAAAGAGCACCAGGGCCGGCGTAAAGGGCACGCCGCCCAGTACCAGGAAGAACGCAGCCAGCAGGTAGGAGATGATGAACGCCACCAACTGGAACATCTGGAAGCGGACAAAGTTGAACAGGTTGTTGTAGATGCCGCGCCCGTACTCCATGGCCTTGACGATGGTGGCGAAGTTGTCGTCGGTCAGGATCATCACCGCGGCGCCCTTGGAAACCTCGGTGCCGGTGATGCCCATGGCCACGCCGATGTCGGCCTTCTTGAGCGCCGGTGCATCGTTGACGCCGTCGCCGGTCATGGCGACGATGTTCTCCTGGCGCTGCAAGAGATCCACCATGCGAATCTTGTCCTGGGGCGTCACGCGGGCCACCACGCCGATCTCCGGCAGATCTTTCATCAGTTGTTCATCGCTCATGGCGGCAAACTGCGCGCCGGTGAGGGCCGTGCCCTCGATGCCCAGTTTGTGGCCGATGGCGGCTGCGGTCACGGCATGGTCGCCGGTGATCATGCGCACCTGGATGCCGGCGCTGTGGCACTTGGCGATGGCGTCTGCGGCCTCGGTGCGCGGCGGATCGACAATGCCGACCATGGCCAGCAGGGTCAGGTCCGTTGACGAGGTCGAGCAGATTCGGCCTTGGGATCGAAGGTCTGCCGGATCGAAGTCGCGCCGCGCCACCACCATGACCCGCTCGCCGGCCTGGGCGATGCGCTCATTTTCATCCAGCGCCAGTTGGCGGTTCTCGTCGGTGATGGGCACGACCTCGCCGTCCGGCATCCAGAAGGAGCCGCCGCGGGCAATGAGTACGTCGGGCGCGCCCTTGACAAACGCACGCACCACCGGTTTGCCCTGCTCGTTGGTCATGTTGTGGAAGGTGGCCATGAATTTGTAGTCGGCGTCAAAGGGCAGCTCGGCCACGCGCGGGTACTTCTTGCGTGCGCCTTCCAGGTCGATGCCGCCCTTGGCCGCCAGCACGATCAGCGCGCCCTCGGTCGGGTCGCCGATCAGCTCCTCGCCGTCCAGGGTGGCGTCTGCGCACAGCGCCATGGGCATCAGCACCGGCGTCAGATCGATCTGGGCGCCGCTGTCATTGAGCAGTTTGCCCTCCGTGCTGTAGCCCTCGCCCGTCACCTTGTAATGGTTTTGGCCGGGGATGGTGAATTCAACCGCCGTCATCTTGTTGAGCGTCAGCGTGCCGGTCTTGTCGGAGCAGATGGCCGAGACCGAGCCCAGCGTCTCCACCGAGGGCAGCCGCTTGACGATGGCCCCCTGTGCAGCCAACGCCCGCGTGCCCATGGAATACATGGTGGTCACGACCGCGGGCAGGCCGGTGGGAATGGCCGAAATCGCCAGGGCGATGCCGGCAATGAAGACGCTGTCCAGAGGCTGTCCGTTGATGATCCCCAGAATGATCATGATGATGAAGGCGATGCCTGCCATGCCTGCGATGATGATCGTCAGCTTGTCGAGCTGTTTCTGCAAGGGCGTCTTGTCGGACTCGGTCTGGTTGAGCAGCGTGGCGATGCTGCCCATCTCGGTGCCCATGCCGGTGGTGGTGACGATCATTTCGCCGCGCCCACGGGTCACGCCCGTGTTCATGTAGGCCATGTTGTGGCGGTCGCCCAGGGGCGCGTCGGGCTTGTCAATGGCGTCTGTGTCCTTGGACGAGGCGACGCTCTCGCCGGTCAGGGCGGCCTCTTCGATCTCCAGCGTGGCGGTGACGAACAGACGTCCATCGGCCGGTACGGCGTCGCCCGCCTCCATCAGCACGATGTCGCCCGGCACCACCTGCTCTGCATCGACCTCGGCGGCGGCGCCGTCGCGTCGCACGCGGGTGGTGTTCTTCATCATGCTCTGGAGCGATGCCAGGCTGGCTTCGGCCTTGGCTTCGCCGCGCAGGCCCAACACGGCGTTGAAGACCGTCAGCACCAGGAGCACGATGGTTGTCGACCATTCGCCCGTGACCACGATGTTGATCACGGCCGCGCCCACCAGGATGATCTGCATGAAGTCCTGGTACTGGCGCAGAAACGCCTGCCAGCCCGATTCCTTCTTCTTGGCGGCCAGTTCATTGGTCCCATACTGGCTCAAGCGTTGCTGCGCCTCGCTTGCGCTCAAGCCCTTGGACGGATCGACTTTCAGTTGCTGTTCAACCGCCTCCGCCGTCATTGTGAACCACTTTGTTTGGTGATCCGATTTTGTTTGGCTATCCGATGGATCTGCCATGTTCGTTTTCTCCTTTGCGGGTAACTCTAATGCGGTGCAAATGAATATTCCGCGAGAGGCGTTTCCCAGGTCCGGCTACAAGCCGAGTCGACTTCGGTTTCATCCTCAGGATCTGTCGGAGAGCCTTGTCCGCGGTAGCGAATGGCACTATTTTCGTTGACCGCCGGTTAGTAAATTGTCGGGACCGTCTTGTACGGGTAATCCGGTTCAACGTAGTCGCCCTTGGGCCCACGCTTCGGGAACTTGACCGGCTTGCGCGGTACTTCCTCATACGGCACCTGACTGAGCAGATGCGTAATGCAATTCAGGCGCGCCCGGCGTTTGTCGTTGGAATCAACCACATGCCAAGGGTTTTCCGCCGTATCGGTGGCTTCAAACATGGCGTCACGCGCCGTGAGTAGTCGTACCAGTGGGTGTAGCTTTTGAGATCCATGGGGCTGAGTTTCCAGATCTTGCGCCCGTCTTCGTCACGCGCCTTCAAGCGCATTTCCTGGTTTTCCATGCTCACTTCCAGCCAGTACTTGATCAGGATGATCCCCGAGTGCTTGATCGACATTTCAACGGACGGCGTGTATTTGAGGAAGTACTCCACCTGTTCTTCGGTGGCAAAGCCCATCACCCGTTCCACGCCGGCCCGGTTGTACCAACTGCGGTCAAAGATGGTGACCTCGCCGGCTGCGGGCAGATAGGGCATATAGCGCTGGAAATACATCTGTGATTTCTGCCGGTCTGTCGGCGCAGGCAAGGCGATATGGCGGAAGACACGCGGGCTGGTGCGTTCGGTGATGCGTTTGATCACGCCGCCCTTCCCGGCCGTATCACGCCCCTCGAAGAGCACGCAGACCTTGGCTCCGCTGGCCGTGACCCAATCCTGCATCTTGACCAGTTCGACCTGGAGCGGTTTCAGGAGTTTCTCGAATTCCTTTTTTTTCATCTTGGGCTTCGGTTCCGCGAGGCGAGACTGGTCACTCATCTTCGACAACCCGGACTCCGCTCAATCTGCTCCTTCAGCCGGGATGTCTACAGGGGCAGCTACGGGATGTCTACCGACATGCATTTCCACTGCGGCAGCGATATCATCGTGAACATGATCAGCGCCGACCATATCGATCACGCCATCTCGCTGTAACACTTCCAAGACTTGTGGCTTGAGGCGCGCGAGGTGAAGATCGACTCCGACGCTCTCACCGGTCTCTGCGATCTTTTTGATGGTGTCGGCGCCTTCCGTATCGATGAAGTTTACGCCTTCCATGCTGAGCACCACGCCATTGAGTGCCGGGTCCATATTGACGCGTACGTCCCGCAAACGATCACCCAAAGCGTCAGCGTTGACAAAGATCAGTCCGCCGTCGAAGCGCAAGATGCTGAGACCGGGATAGGTTTCGCCATCGGGATGCTCCTTCAGATCGAAGAAGGCGCGCGTGCCGGGTTTGCGTCCCAGTTCCGGGATATAGGGCAGGGCAGAAACGGCCACCAGCCACACGAGGGAGAGCGCCACACCAATCACAACACCCTGCAAAATGCCAAAGGTCATGACACCGAGTAGAGCTGCCATCGCAATCACAAACTCAAAGCGCTTAATGTGGAAGATGCGCTTCATTTCAGGGATATCCATCATGCCCATGACAACTGCTTCGATGATGATGGCGCCCAACACGGCCTCGGGTAGATAGGAGAAGAGTGGCGCCAGAAACAGGAGCGTCAGGATGATAAAGAATGCCTGGGCCAGGTTGGAGACCTGTGATTTCGCGCCGGCCTGATCGTTGATCGGGCTCTTGGAGAGGCTGCCGTTGTCGAAGACTCCCTGGAATAGGCTCGAAGTAATGTTGGATGCGCCCTGGGCCAGCAGTTCCTGGTTGATATCGACCCGGTAATTGTGTTTACTGGCATAATCGCGCACTGCGGCTGTGGTCACCGAAAATCCAATCAGCAGCAGCCCGACCGCCGCGCCCAGGATCAGTTCCCAGTTGTCCAGGATGAGTCCCAAGTCCGGTAGCGTGAAGCTGGGTAGGCCGCGCGGCACTTCCGCGATCAGCTCCACCCCCATCTCGCCCAAGCCGAAGACCGCGGTTGCCCCAATTCCCAGAATAACCGCCATCAATGCGCCTGGTATCTTAGGCATAAATATCTTGAGTCCAAAGACCAAAATGAGCGCCAGTATGCCTACCACAAGCGTTGGCATACTGGTCTCAGGCAGTTCGGTGATCCATGTCCACAGTTTCTGCCAGGTATTTGAGCCGCCGCTCTCAGTGCCGGTAATCTTGAACAACTCACCCGAGGCCACATTAATGGCCACGCCAAAGGTAAAGCCTGTCAACACGCTGGCGGACAGGAACTCAGAGACCCACCCCATCTTCAACAGGTACATGATGATGAAGAGCAGACCGGCCACGAACACAATGACGGCTGCCACCGCCACGGCTTCATCAGAGCCTGCCGAGGCGATGGCCAACACGGCTGCCCCCAGGACAGCGGCGGTGGACGAGCTGGGTCCCGTTGTCACCTGCTTTGAAGTGGTGAACAGGGCAAACGCGATCAGACCTGCCGCGGCGGCGTAGAGGCCATACTGTACGGGCACGCCGCTGATGGCAGCGTATCCCAACGAAGTCGGCACCATCAATGCCCAGACGGATAGACCGGCGATTACGTCATTTTTGAGCCAAGAGCGGTCATAGTTTGGCAGCCAACTCAGAATGGGCAAGACGCGTGACAGTCCATGGGGTTCTTCTGCTTTTGCCGGCACCGTTTGATTTGTCATCAAATTCTCCTATCAACTCATATATTTGTCGTCATCCTAAAGCTCGATCAGGTCGTTTCACCAGGAATCTGTGTCCGTCACGACCAATCCCCGCTCAAATTTCGAGAGCGGCTCAGGCTCCAGTTGCCATTGCACCAGCAGGTGCTCGACGATCTCGATTAACATTTCTTCGGGTACAGTAGGCAGCAGTTCAATCTCCAACTCATGAAAGACGCAGGTGCGGTCGCCAGCGTCTACTGTGACGCTATCCATGCTCAACTCGGCCAGCGGTTGGCCATCAGATTCAAGCTGCCGCACAATCCGCGTCTGCCTCAAGCGGAAGAGCGGCTGCAGCGCCTTAGCCCCAACGATGCGCAGAACTCGATCACGCACTTGGCTCTCTGGCCATTCAGCCGGTGGCCGGATCGTGGACATACTGACTTGCCACTCGCTGCGCGAATGGATCGGCCCATCGGCGCTGCCAAGGCTCTTGAGCGTCATCTCAATGCCGGCGCGCGTCTCCCGCTGGCGACAACTGAAGCCGGCGCGCAGGATACGGCGCTGGTCGCTGTCCAGATAGACGTCCCAGATCGGCTTCGAATGCGGCGGCGATAGGGCATAGCCGGCCAACTCATCGATCGTCTGCAAGTGCCAGAATAACTGTGGATCGGTGACCTTGAACTTCGCCTCGATCTCAATGAGGTTGGCCGTGCGCAGCAGATATCGCGCCTCGCGAAGGACCAACATGGGCACAAAGGTTTGGATGGCTCCGCCCTGGTATTTGGCCAGCAATCGGTCAACGGTTTGCGCCACAATGACACGCGGTACTGTCTGTTTCAAGTCCTGCCATACCTCGTCAGTGAGCGTCTCCCGGTCGATGGATGCAGCCTTTGGCTCAGTTGTTTGAGCTTCAACCCCGGACTCGATCTCACTCATAGTGGCTTCACTCCGACTCCCATGCCATCTGAGAGCCATTTGTTACTCGGCAACAACCTTAGTTGCCGAGTAACAAATGGTCAGTCTCGCCGGGTGACCCTTACGGTCGTCTGCCCCGATCAGGCTCTGTGCGGACGGAGGCGAAACCCACACTGTACAGGTTGGTATGGCCGTTTCCGCTTGATCCGCGCATTCTCAGTCTATTTCTTGGTCACTCCGCTTGCCTGCTTACCTTGCTTAATAGCCCTCATAGGCAGGCAACAGTTTGCGGTTGTAGCCGCCGACATAGGACGCGATGTCCGCAGCCAGCATCAGGCCGAGCCAGAGCCAGTCCCAGCTGGCCACGCCACCCGGTGCGACGATGATGTACATGATGGTCGTCCAGGGCAGAAAGACGAGGCCAAGAATCGGCCAGATCCACCACAAGGTGCCGCCCATCCAGTTGTTAAAAGCCAAGCTCCAGCGCGTAGGCTGGAAGATCCACCAGAAGGCGCCAAAGATACGCGGTCCCAGTAAGACTAGCGACAAAAATGCACAACACATCGTTATTCCTCCTCATCCAGCGCGACGGTACCCATTGCGGCGGCGCCCATTTCAGCGGCGCCCGTTGCAATATCGGCGACACCATCGGCCGCCAGATCGCCGGCCAGGTCAGCGGCCGCGCCCGCGGCTTCCGCCTCGACCGCGCCCCTGACCGCCAGACCGACGCCGGCCGCAGCCAGCTCGGCGGAACGCTCTGCAGCGATGTCTGAGGCCGCAGCACGCAGCATCCCTTCCTCGATCTCCGTTTCTCCCATTTCACCGATCTGCTGGCCGGTGGCGGCCATGAGGTGGGCCAGGCTGCGCTCGGCCGCCGCACGCAGAATCACGTCAGTGGCAATATCCTGGAGTTGCATACCGCGATCGTCGAGTACAGCGGCCAAGATCGGCATATCCAACTCGTCGACCACGTTGGCGATGGTCATGAGTTCGCCGGCCACGCGGCCCAGTTCCAGTCCGCGTTCGACATCGCCGAGGCTCATCATGCCGACCATTGCGCTCATGGCATCGACATCTTCAGCCGCGGACAAGAGATCCACGCCCTCAGAAATGTCATTGACGCCGGCTACGCCGACCAGATCGCTGAGAGTAGCCAGACGGTCGGCGACCACCTCGGCGTCCACAGCGCGGGTGAGGTCAGAGGCCGCCGCGGCGGCCGCCACAACACCTACAGCCGCAACATCGCGGGCATCGTCCAATTCGTCGGCGCCGATGGCCATGTCGACTTCACCGTCAACGGCTAGTTCGTCGGTCACGACTTCTTCCAACTCTTCAATTTCCATCTCTTCTTCTGACATTTGAAATCTCCCTTTCTTCTTGCTCACGATTGTACTTGATATGGATCTGATCAAAACGGGGGGAACGCAAAAGTCCTCGGCACTTTACTCGCAACGAGCAGGGGTCAACGACTTGCCCTGCGGTCTCGCCTGCGACCACGCCGGTGAACGCCGGCGGCCGAGACCGGTGTCATCGGACGCCCGATTCTGTCGATGAAGAGCGAGTTGGCGCCGCCGCTGGCCGGCATGTTGCCGTCCAGAATGTCGACGGTATAGCTCATCTGGTCGCCGTCGAGAGTCGGGTCCGTCAACTCGACCACGACATCGTTGATCCCGTTCTCCGTGAAGATCGAGAGAACGGCATTGGGCGGCGTGTCGGCAAAGCTGTCGTCACCCACGGTCCAGGAATCGAAGAAGTCCTGAGACGTCAGGTGCCCTGTGACACGGTCCGGCCGGTCTGAGAAGAGCAGGGTGGTCGGGGCCATGCCTTTCAGGGTAAGCACGCCATCGGCATAGGCCATACCGTCGGCAGTTTGAACAAAGAGCGCCTCGATTTCATGGTCTTCTGGGATGCCGTTTGTCACGCTTGTGTCGTTGGTTGTCTCTGTGGTCATTTGTTTCTCTCCTTGAATTTAGTCGTTCATAAGCGAGTTCGCAACAGGTGTCTAGTACAGTCAGTTGCGCTTCACCTTGATCGCCGGCAGCGCCTTGGCCGCGGCTTTGTCAATTTTCAGACAGATCGTCCGGCCGTCGGTGAAGGCGATGCTGTCGAAGGGGATGGCTATGTCCTTCTGTCCCACGGGTGACCCTCGCGCATCTGGATGTGGGTGGTGGCCCAGCTCTTAGGGTCGAGCATTAGTTCGTCCAGCTTGCCGATCTTGCCGTCAGGCGCCCCGATTTCCATGCCGGAGTAGAGGCCCAATTCACCCTTGGGCATGTTCTCTGCCTGTACTACTTTGATCACCTTCCAACCGGCATGGAAAAAGCGATACCGGTTCAAACACCCGGCTCCGCCACGATCTGACCGCTATCGATGGCGTCCAACAGCGCCTGATGATCCTTCACAGTCTGATCAGCGTAAGCAACGGCAAATTCGCTGATGGCTTTGTCGAACGTATCGGCCTTGCCAAGATAGCCGCTAATCGCTACCGGATCGCCCGAGCGGGCGTGGGCGCGCGCCAGGCATAATCCGCAGACGGCCAGATAAGTGGCAACGCCATTGGGATCGTATTGCGTGATATCAAAGGATCCCTTCATATCCTTGAATTGCCGCCAGTACATTTGGACGCCTTTCTGAGCATGCGTTCGGCCCAGGAAGGTGTCAGACGAGGCCTGCATCAGGCGCTGACCGATGATGACCCGCTCCGCCTGGTTGGTTATCTCATATGTGGGTTTGGGCAGATAGGCTTCCAGCGATGAATGGTCCGCCTCCTTCTGCTGCAAGATGATGGCATCCTCAGGTCGGTCGCCCTCGAGCAGCACAATCGTGCAGCGCGTGCCCACGCTGCCGACGCCGCCGACGCGCAGGGCGGCATCGGCGACGTGAAAGCGGGACAACAGCCGCCGTCTCTCTTCCGACACCCGGCTCTTGTATTCTTCCCAATCTTTGTCAACACTGCCATGTCCGCTGGCAGCCTTCTTCGCCTCTTCGACCACCAAGTCACTCAATCGGACGAGCAGCGGCGGTGAGTTGATGAACTGACGCTTGCCGTCTACCACATGGGTGATCTGGTCCAGAGCATGAGCACTGGTATGAGACTGCGCTTTCTTGACCGTCTTCTTCGCAGCCTTAGCACTCTTGCCGGCATATTTGTCGAAGAGTTCGACGACCGAAGATGCATCGACGTGATAGTACCAGACCTCCATAATGCTTTTCGAGGCGAGGCGTGCCATGGACTTGCGGTATGACTGGGCGACAACGCGTGCCAGCATGCGGTTTGTACTGTCGTCGAAGCCATTGCCCCGACCGGCGACCACGGCGCTAGTCGCCAACCGTTTCAAGTCCCACTCCCAGGGACCGGGATAGGTCTCGTCGAAATCATTGACGTCAAAGGCCACGCCTCGCTCTGGCGTGGCAAAGATGCCGAAGTTGGACAAGTGGGCATCACCGCAGAGCATCGTATTTAGCCCTGTCACCGGCGTTGCCTGCAGATCGGCGGCCATGACCACGGCTGAGCCGCGCAGGAAGGAAAAGGGAGAGTGCATCATGCGGCCGTACTTGATGGGCAGCAGGTATTGCAGCCGTCCCTTATCCTCCGCTTGGAGTAGGCTGATGGGATCCGGTCGGTCTGCTGCGGGCGCCCAATCGCCATGGCTACTCCGTGGAACTTGCTTTCGTAGGCTCTTGCCTTTGGCTTTTCGATCTCTAATTCCCACAGAGCCATCGTCCTGCCTTGGCGTTGACATCTTTCACTCCTTGAGCGTTGTCCAAACTTCCCGGTAATGCCTCTTTGTCAGTCCACTTCTTTTCATCATCGTGGCGGACCAGGGGACGAACCGCCCGATGATGGCAAATATGCCTGCTGTTCTGCACCAGGAACTTGCGGGACCAACCCGCTTACGATTTGCTGCTGCTAGAAGAATCCGGCGCATCGGTGGATGCAGCCGCGTATTGGGCAATCTCGCCTGAGAGATCATCGCCGACAGTCAACGTGACCACATTGGTATCGTAGTCGGCCATGCCGTTGATGACGTCCTCACTATACGTGTCTTCAAGCAGTAGCAGGAGGGCTGAGGTGTTGGGTTGCAGGGCAGCGCCCAACTCTTTCAGATCCTCTGCCGGCACGATGCGTCCCCAGTAATGGCCTGCGGTACCACCAAGGGCAGCGCCAGCCGTGCCCACCGCCAACACGCCGGCCGGACCGCCAAGCATGCCCAACAGGCCGCCGGCAATCGCGCCGACGGTCGCGCCGACGCCACCCTTACCCGGCTCATGGATATGGACCTTGCCCTTTTCATCCTGTTCTGCGATGCACTGGGCCTGGATTTCATATCCGTCCAACGCACCGGAAGACTTGATTTCATCCAGCGTCTGCTTGGCAGCGTCCTGACCGTCAAAGACAAATGCCAGGATGTCATACACGCTTGATCCGCCTGAACTGTCACTCATTTTCCGCTCCTATTGGTTATGAAATAATGGATTGTCACGAGACTGGGGAGATTCCCAGCTCTGCCTACATCTAGTTGAAGACTGTAAAGCTATGTACGATCAATGATCAGGCGATTCTCCTTCCTTTGATAGTCGAACCCACGCAAGGGCTGAAGGCCCACAATCTGAAATGCCAACTGTTCCACAGGTCAGGCGTTGGTATCGCCAGACGCTTCGTCTGCTTGAGGAACGTCAACGACATCAGCGACAACAGCGCCTTCATCGGTGATCACGCCTTCTTCTGCTGCCGTGCCGTCGGCGGTCGCCCCGAGAACCTCATAGGCAACGCCATCTGCCGTGATAGTCGCAGCGCCCGCGGCCACCCCTTCACCGGTGATCAGTGCGCCGACAACTTGAGCAGACTCTTCGTCGGCGGCGATTTCCTTGACGGCAAGCCCATCCGGGGTCAGGAGAAGACCGATGGCCGCGTTCTTGTTTGCTGCAAGTAGCGTTGAAATTTCGGTGGACAGATTGCTGACGATCGTGCGGAGATCAGCGATGGGTACCTGCTGCTGCACTGCTTCCAGGAAATCATGACTGGTAATCACTGCGACGGCCGAGGTACCCGGCATCAACGCCACGCCGATCGTTTGTAGATTCTCGTTCTTGAACCCACCGTCCGATACGCCGGCTACCGCTGCGCCAATTGCTGCCCCGGCGCCTGCGCCAACCGCAATGCCGGCCGGACCGGCCAGGATACCGATCACGCCGCCAACCAGCGCCCCGATGCCAGCGCCTTTGCCGCCGCTCATGTCGCCGGTCTCGTGGTAGTGCACCTTTCCGTGTGTATCCTGTCGGATGACCGCCGCATCTTCGAAATAGAACTCCTGCTGCCGCTTGGCATCCTTCATTGCGTTCAGTGCCTGGTCAGCGAAGTTTTCGTCGACAAATGCTGCTACGAAGAAACCAACGGCGGGAATGCCTTGCTGTTCCGAGCTGCTCATGAAATATCCTCCTTTGGTGAAATGTAAAGCCTATCGATACTACTTGCAGACGATCAGCTCTCGGAGTGCTTCCCGACGCACGAAAATTGGCACATATGTGGGAATCCGAGCGCCCCGGTACTCTAGCGCCAAGTCCGAGACCACCTGGCGGACAGTCTGGCGACTCACTTCGCCACCGAGTTCGCTCCATATCTGTTCGATCACTTGGTCGACATCGAATCCATCTGCGCCTGTTGGCTGGCGCGCGACCCGCGCTTCTGCTACGTTTGCATCCATCAGATCTTCTCCCATATCAGTCTTCAGTCTCAGCCTTGCTTGGCGCGGCTTGCCGATACTCGAAGGCCACCACGGGGAAGCCCCGGTCTACCAACATGTGAATCATGCCGAGGAAGGCTTCCAGATCGCGCGGGGTTCCGACCAGAACGGTGCCGCGGACAGTTCCTTTATCCATCTGCTCTTGGACCAGCATATCTTCAAAGAAATTGGCCCACTTCACGTCGAACGAACCGCCGAGTTCTATTCGGGAACGCTCATGAGATTCAGACATAGGTTCTATTCCTATGACATGCGATATTCAAATCAACAAGTAAATTTAGTCTATGTCGAATGGCGCGTTGGCACATCAGGAAAAATTCCTGAGATATTCCCGATATTACATAAGAGGGAGACGTGGACGGAGAGTTCGCGTGTGTGGGTGAGTGTCCAGAAGAACGGCATTACGTGTTGATTAGAGGCCTAGACGCGTCCGCGGCACGGTGGCCACAAACCGCGCCGATTGCGCAATCAATCAGGAAGGATCCGTTGGGCTTGGGCTGCTTCGACGATGGCACGGCGACCGCGCACCCCGAGCTTGTCACTTATGTGACCGATATGGCTGCTAACCGTTTTCGGGGAGATCACCAGGGCGGCTGCAATTTCCTTGTCGGTGCAGCGCTCGGCCAACAGTTGCAGCACGTCCAGCTCACGATTGGTCAGCAGCGTGGAACCCGGGGGTGGGGCGAGAGGCTCTGTGATGAGTGGTTGCCCGTTGTCGGGCGACGCTTGGTCCGGGCCAAAGGCCGCGAGGATTTCGTCGATGTAAGCCGGCGCCACACCCTGGCGCGCCACTTTCTGCAACAGCGGCTTCAACTGCATCCCTAAATCGACGTACAGACGCAGAAAACCGCCGGGTTCAGCCAACGCAATCGAGTCGGAAAGAGCCGCCAAAGCCTGTTGCTCGTCGCCTTCCGCGCTGTAAAGCATCGCCTGCAAAGCCAGAACACGTATGCGGATCGTCGTGTAATGGATTGAACTGTAAAAATCGTTCATCTGGGTTAAGAGTTCACGAGCCTGCTGTCGGCTGGCCGGCGTGTCCTGCGTCAGAAGAATCATCGCCAGCACCTCGGGCGGCACAAAGAGATGGGTTGCCAGCGATGGCCTGAACGGCCCATATTGCTCCGCCCACTGACCGGCGGTGGCCAGATGTGCCTGGCGCAACGCCAGCTCTGCTTGAAAGGCACGAGCGTTGAACAACATCACTTCGTTTTGCACTTCAAACCCGAACGACATCATCCCATCGGCAATTTCCATTGCTTCTTCCGGTCGGCCTTGTACATGGCGGATCCTGGCCAGCATCGTGGCGCTGTTCAAGTAGCAGTTTAGACTAGGCAAGTGCGGCTGCATGACCAGCGGCAGCAGATATTTCTCGGCATCTCTCAGATTGTTGCGTTGATAGTGATAGAGCCCGAAATGATAGCGTGACCAGGTAGCCGCCTCAGTGCCGCTGGAAAGCACGCTGTTATCAACGGCATAGCGCGCGGCTTGCGCCATGTTCGCCAAATCCGCCGCAAGCCAATACGTAAAGCAAGCCATGACAGCCATGACTGTCTGGCTGTCTCCCTGAACAGACTCGCCGCTCTGGCGGATCGTCGCATAGGCCTGTATCCGATCCCCGGTAGCCAAGTAGGCGAGACTCTGGTAACCACGTGCGAACCCACGGAGATAGCTGTCGCTCAGCGGGAGTTTCTCCAGAGCCTGCTGCGCCACCGTAATGGTCTGCGCAAACTCACCACCAAAATAGTACAGGGCAGCGCGGCGAGCATCCATTTCTCCCTGCAGGCGTTTCGCCCTTTCGGGCGGCAGGTCGTGGAGCAGCGTGGCGACCTGCGCAAACAGTGCCGGCACTTCAGCGGGCTGATTCTGGATGAATTTCATCCAAATCTTAATCTGCAATAGATCCGGCTGCGCGTCGATCACTTCACTTGGAAACATGCCCAACCATCGATTTGCACGTAGCCATTCGCTGCGATTCAGCAATTCGTGACGATTCTGTGCCACGATCTGCACCGCAGCCGCCATATCGTTGGCTGCAATGGCATGCCGTAGCGCCTGATCCAGGTAGCCGTTGGCCGCATAATACCACGCGCTGGCCCGCAGATGCAGGGCCGTGATCTCTTCTAGACCGTACGTTTGGACCAAACGCGAACGCAAGAACTCTCGAAACAAGTCGTGGAAGCGATACCAGTCCTGATGGTCATCCATGACCATCAGGAACAAATCTGCGTGATCCAGCCACTCTAGAATCGGCTGGCCACTGGCCATGGTTGCCGCCATCCCCGTCACAGCCTCGCACAGTGGGCCGTACAATCGATCGAGGATGGACGTCTTGATCAGATATTCCTGGATGGAAATCGGCAGGCGCGACAGCACCTCGGCCGCCATATAGTCCATGATGTAGCGATGTTCACCCAGGGCATCTGCTGTGTTCATGACTGCCGGATGCTGACGAAGGTTCAAGGCCGCCAGACGCAGGCCGACCGGCCAGCCGCGGACTTTGGCGGTCACCAGATCGATGGTCTGCTCGTCAGACGCCAACCCCATGGAATCGACCAGAAAGCGCCTGCTTTCGTCCGGTGTGAACCATAGATCGGCCCTGCGCAGTTCCGTGACGTCGCCACGTGCTCGCAGCACGGCCAACGGCCAGGGAGGATCTTGTCGGGCGGCGATGACCATGCGCAGACCGCGGGGCGGGTAGAGCAGGGTCTCTGTCATCAGATCATGAATCGATGGATTGCGAATGACTTGGTAGTCGTCCATAACCAGAACAAAGTCCTGCTGGACGGTGGCCAAATCATTGAGCAAGCTGCGCGCAATCGTGCCGGGAGAAGGCAGAGTCGCCCCGCTCACGGCAGCGAGCGTGTTGTCGACCACCGGGAAGATCGTCCGCAACGCTTGGAGCAAGGAGGTAGCGAAGAGGCCCAGGTCGTTGTCATTCTCATCCAACGACAACCAGGCACTGGGCAGGTTGCAGATTTCCAGCCATTGACTCAATAGCGTTGTTTTGCCACCGCCGGCCGGCGCGACGACCAACGCCAGGCTTTGGGCGGCATCCAGTTGCGCCAGAAGCTGGGGGCGCGCGATGAGACGGCGCCCGACACGCGGCCGCTGCAGTTTGGTCAAGGTAATAGCAGGAGCGACGCCGTCTGCCGGCACGCTTGTTGGTTGGAATGCAGGTGTGACCATCGTTCAATAGCCTTTACAGAGAAGCGTTGAGGCACAGTCGTTCTACGAATATACCATACGCCCCCCAACTAAAACTCTGCCGACTATCGAAGCAGCCCAACCCCGTTGCGGCGACCGCGGCCGACGCCGCCACGTGGGCCGGGTGGGTTCGGTCCGCGGCCGACGCCGCCGCGTGGGCCGGGCGGATTCGGTCCGCGGCCTACGCCGCCACGTGGGCCGGGCGGATTCGGTCCGCGGCCGATGCCGCCGCGTGGGCCAGGTGGATTCCGTCTAGGTGCCATGATGCTGATTCCTTTCAGAACTTGAATATTGGTGGGCCTTATGCCAACGAGTCCTGCGCTATTCCTCTTCGAGCGCCTGGACAAATTCCTCGACGACTTCCGGTGCAATCTGGGCCCGATCGATCAGTTCGCCGCCGGTATCTACGACGGCTTGGCGAAGATCGGCGACCCACAGGTTTTCCCACAGTATGAGCATGGCCGCTGAGCCGCTGACCAGCTTGTTGGCTGCGATCTGCAGGTCGTCATTCGTAAAGAGGCTGGAAACATGCTCGCCCATGGGCACAAACAGCTCGTACAACTCCGGCTCGAGATCGTTGAGTTCGATGGTGAGCGTATTGCCGTCTTCGTCCTTTTGGATAAAGGCGATGTCCACAAAGCGCACAATGCCGCGCTCTGCCAGATCCAACAGCTCGGGGACGATCCTGCCGGAGAAGGTGGCGTCCTCAAATCCGATCAGGGCATATTCCAGTGGAAGGTCAAACATTCTTTAACTCCTTGAATTGGTTATCCAGCGATCGACTTACTCTTGTGGGGCGCCGCCATTCTTGAAGAGCATGCGCTGCTCGCCGCCGGCGTTTTCCAGCGCCAGGTTGCCGGCGCCGTCGGGCCCGCCCGCCACGACCGCGCTCAACAACTGAAGGTATTGCTGATCCAGCGAGTCTTCGCCGCAGGCGGCCATGGTCACTGCATCGATCGTGATGGAAAACCCGCTTGCCTGTGAGTACGTGCCGGTGAAGGCGTTGCAGTCAGCTTGGCCGCTCAGTGTCCCATCCTCGCGGAACGCTATGGTGTAGCTCTGCGGATTGGAGACCTCGGTCGTCTCTTGGGTCGGCTGATTCGTGACGCTCGTCCACTGCCAGACGATGTTCGTGATGGCGTTGGACGGCGTGACGGTGGCCGGCACAGATTCGGTGATCGGCACGCACGCCGCAGTCACGATCAGCGCAATGGTCAGGAATGGCAACAACGGGAGTGTGTGAAGCTTGTTCATGTAATCACCTCGCTATGCATTAGATTCACGCGGCGCGGCGCCGGACACCTTGTTCATCACCGGCGCCCAATGTTGCGCCCCCTCAACCGAGTGCGATCGGTACATCAGGCCGAGTACGATGGGAATGAGCATGGTTACAATCAACGACTTGGCGATGTCCCAGCCATTCACCTCAACACCAGGCAGCAGCAACGGCAGAACGATGGGCACGTAGAAGATCGTGACGATCATGAGCATAAACATCAGCCCCACGCCCAGCGAAAGATCCCCCTTTGCTGCCTGAACCGCCTTGACCAGAAACGGTGGGCCGGCAGTCGTTGCCAATCGGAGCGTCCCCGCTCTCTCACAACTTCGGCGCGAGCCGGAGTTAGGGAATGGTGTCGCCGTAGGGCACGCTCTCGCGATTGTAATAGCCGCCAAAGTAGGTTGCCATGTCGGCAAAGACACCCAGACCGAGGAAGATCCAGTCGAACCCGACGATGCCGCCAGGATAGATGGCGATGTACATCAGGCTTGTCCAGGGCAACAGCAACCAGCCGAGGAAGCCCCAGAAGAAGTTACCAAACGCAGCGTTGACATAGACTGGATTGAAGATGTACCAGACCAGAATCGCCAAACGCGGACCCACCAACAGCAGGGATGTGATCGTACAACACATGAGATATCTCCTAATAAAGTGAAACGTGACTGCAGGACGAATCAATCACAATTAGTCGGTCGAGGCGTCGGGCGGCGGCACATCTTTGGCATCCTCCAACTTCTGGGCGCTGTCTGCCGGCACCTGGAAGTCTTGCACCTCGCCGTCATTCAGCGTATTCAGGAAGGTCTTGGTGGCCTGGACTTCGTCATCTGAAGCCATTGCAACGAGCGCTGCCCCCCCGTTCTTCAGGTGATCCTCCAGCTTCGTCTTGTCAGCGTCGGTCAGGCCCAGCCCCTTGTGGAAAAACGAACCGACTGCTGCCCCGCCGGCTGCACCGGCCAATGCCCCGCCGATCAAGGTCACGCCGCCGGAGAGTACGCCTACCGCCGCGCCCAGGGCAGTGCCCCAACCGGCGCCCTTGCCCGTATCGCGCGTGCCGACCTTACGCGTCTTCATCTTACCGTCTTCCCACGTCAAGATTGCGATGCCGCCCAATTTGACGTCCTTATTGTCCTTGTCCCAAGCCTTGAGCGAATCGGCTGCATCATCGGCTTTGTCAGCGCCGGCAAAATAGTCGACGATCATGTTGGTATTCTTGTCCTTCGCCATCGTTATTTCTCCCCTTACTCTGTGTACACCAAAATGTTGAACTGCAGATCGATCTATCGCTTCACCTTGACGGCCGGCAACGCTTTGACCGCCTTCTTGTCAAGCTTGAGATAGATGGTCTCACCGTCAAAGAAATCGATATCGGCAATTGGAATTGCGACATCCTTCTTGCCAAACAGGTGACCTTCACGCATCTGAATGTGAGTCAGGTCACCAGTCTTGGGGTCAATGACCAGCTCATCCAATTTGCCCAACTTGCCGTCGGAGGCTTCGATGGGCAACCCCGAGTAAATGGCCAGTTCCCCCTTGGGCACAATCTCGGACTGGACATTGTCATAGCCCGAGTCATTGTAGACAAACTGGGAGGAATAGGCATCGCCGGATGAGTAAGCCTGCCCCGACCCAGTTGCCTTCACAAAGCTGTCCACGACGAAGGGCTGCATAGCCGCAACATCGGCAATACTGCACTTGAGGACGACCTCGCTCGACGTGGAGCTGGCAACCAGGTCGAGTGGAATCAAGCGCGTCGAGTTTTTGGGCAAGTCCTTGTTCTCGATCGCGATATGGCTCACATGCTGGGTCACCGGATTGATGACCACGTTGGTCACTTTGCCACAGGCGCCATCACTGCACTGCACCTTGGCCTTTAGCGGAATATCTGTCATGGTTGGGCTTCCTTTCGTTAAAGAAAATCTGTCGTCGATTCACGCAATCAAAGCTGACGAGTCGCCGAGGCAGAAGATGAAGCGTGATCGAGAGGCCGTCGTGGCGCACGGCGCCAATCAGGCGGCATCAATTACGCGGCATCATGGTCTGTGGCAGCGGCTGTTGAGTCAGTATCATCACCATTCGCTTTCGTCCTGTCCCCATTTTCCTGAGGCGGCGTTTCAGAATGGTTGAGCAATCGATTGATGAGATGATTGGCCGCCTGCTCAACCTTTCCGTGTTCCTTGGCTGCGTTGGGGCTATCGTCATCATCGGGCTCCAGCCCCAGCTTCTGGAGATCCAAGTTGCCATTGGCGTCCAAAAAGGGCTGCAGATCAGTCTGCAACATGTATTTCGAATAAACGCTTACGCTCGTCACCAGCAGCACCATGACAACTGGACCATAAAGCGCACCGATTGGACCGAGCAAGTTAATGCCGCCAAAGACGCCGAGCAACAAGAGGGCCGGATTCAAATATGCGCCTTCAGGCACGAGGCGGGGGCGGAGCACCACGTCGATGTTTTGAACGACAAGCAAATAGGCGCCCAACACCCACAGCCCCTGCCACGTCTGACCATCAAGTAACAAGATCACCCCGATCGGCACGGCGACAATTGAGAGTCCAACGACGGGCAGAAGCGCGGAGACCATAGAAAGTAGGGTAAAGAACAGGACACTGGGCACACCGGCGATCCACAAGACGAGCCCCATGGCCGCGCCTTGCGCAAACGCGATGACGAAGGTGCCACGAAACATGGCATTAATCATCATTTTGGTTTTGTTGATATAGAGCTTGGTAATCTGCTCCGGGAACGGAATAAGCTCCTCTAATGTGCTCTTGCTAACATGATCGTAATGGGGCAAGAGCGCCATAATGACTGCAATGGCGATAATGGCGCCCATAAACATTGACGGCAACGCAGCGCCCAGGCTGACGGCAGCAGAGCCCAGCCAGTTGCCGATTGTCGTCAGCGCGTTTTGAAGAGCACCCGTCGTCTGATTCTCATCCACTTGCAAGTTGCTGCCGCCTGGCAGCCGCTGCAGCCCGCTTTCGATGCTACCCAGCAACTCCTGAATCGAGTTACCGCCCTGGACGCCGAGCATCTGCGAGATCAGGTCCTGAGCCTGGCTAAAGGCAGCGCTAAAAAAGAGGATCATCGGCACGGCAATCAGCAGGATGTCTGTCAGAATCGTCAGGAGCGTCGCCCATTTGGTCTTGCCATGGAGCCAGCGACGCTACAGAAACCAATCGTAGATTGGCTTGGAAATGACGACGGCAGCCAATGCCAGCAGAATCGATGACAGGTAGGGCCAGACCAGCAATAGGGCAAGAACGGCCAGCACAAAGACCAAGCCATAGAAGAAGATATCCCGGCGCAACCACTGCCAGAAGGCATGTCGCCGCTGCTTATTCTTGCTCTTGTTTGCATCTGTGTCGGACGGCGGAACCTGTTGTTCCTGCTTGGTCATCGGTTGCTCCCCAGCGCACACTGTAATTCGAACAGTTGTTCATGAGCCGCTTGGCCAAACCCAGCTTGATAGCCGGGCGCCACGGCAACGATTGCTATCACGCGCGGTTGGACTCGCCAGAACAGAAGTCTACTGGCCGACCACAAAACTCTCGATCGATGAAGGTACGACCTTTAATTCAAGGATCATCTCTTCTCGGTACAACTCCTGCAGTGAGGCAATCAGCGCCTCCGTCTCCGGTAGATCATCGCTACCTGCAATCGTCAATACAACCGAATCAGCATTTGCTACGATCTCTACAACCTCGTAATTGGTTCCTTCCAGCCAGGCGCGTGACGCTTGCGACGTCTGGAATTGGGCGATGCCCGCCCGCCCCGTATTGATGCTGGTCGCGGCCAAGGGGATAATCACCAGCGCCGTGCCCAGGGCAACGAGCCAGAACGCACGACGGCGGCTATCCGTGGGCAGGCTGTCGGTGGCGGCCTTGCTCAAGCCAAGCAATGCGAATATGCCGCCGCCGGCCAGCAGAATCGAAAAGAAGTTTGTCAGAAAGAGCAAGAACGCACCCCAGGCATCTCCCCAGGCCCCCTGCGACATCGTTAGGCCAATCACCGTCAGTGGCGGAACGAGGGCAATCGCAATTGCTACGCCGGGGAGGGTATTGGCGACGTCCTTGCGGCTCATGGCAAAGGCGCCTACTGCGCCCGACGCCAGCGCACCATAGAGGTCGATGAGTCGCGGCGACGTTCGCGAAACGATCTGGGAATTGGTCGAGACTGAAATGATTCCAGTGGCATAAATAAAGCCTAGCAGCCACGAGAGAAAGATTGCACCGGCCACGCCCCCGACCACAAGCAGCATCGCCTTCCCGGCCCGATCCATCCGCCCCATCACCAGCGCAGCGGCGGTGGCCATAATCGGCGTCATGAGCGGCGCCACAATCATGGCGCCGATGACCGTCGCAGTCGAGTCGCCAATGACACCGTAGGTGGCGATGATGGTGGCAAAAAACATGAGGACACTGAAGCTTTCAATATTTAGGCGTCCTTTGGCGCCCTCATAGAAAAGTGCCTCTTCGATGCGTGGTACGTCGTCCGGAGTGATTTGGTTGTCTTTGACGATGGTTGAGATGACGCCCATGAGTTCCCTCCATTTATTGCAACCGTACTTGACGTAATAGGTGCGTTGCGATCTGGCTTACATGCCGAATATTTTTCGCCGGGGCTGGAGCGAGAATCAAATATCCAGGGTAGTACGCAGTATTTCCAACTCTCCCTCAGAAGGAAGCCAGACCAGCTCGGGATCAAGGTGGTACGTCCATGGCATGGAATTTTTCCAGCCATTGCGCATGCGCTTGCCATAATAGACGCTTTCGGGATCAACCACCTTGTCCCCTTCAAACCCATCAATGATGTTGTGCACCTTCGTGAAGCCAGCCTCGGCAAGTGCATCGATCGCCATGGCACTGCGACCACCAGACCGGCACATGACCAGGATCGTATCATCGAGCGTGAAGCGCGCTTTCACATGAGCGATGAAATCGGCATTGGGTACGACAGAGTAATTCCCCTTGTTGGCATCCCAGTTGTAAGTGGGAAAGGCAAGCGGGACATTCGTCGCCATCTCCGCATGGCCGATCAGTACGTACTCTTCAAAGGTACGAACGTCAAGGACCTTGACCCGCTCAGGATCGAGCTTCCACATCTCGTAGGCTTCTAGAGCAGTCACATACAGCCCGAGGTTGGTCAGTTTTTCTTCAAGCACCTGGTGGATTGACTGAGGGGTCTGTATCTCAATGGTGTTCATTTGACTTTCTTCTTTCTATCACAGGGCGAACCGATTTCAGCGCTACGTCACATCAACGGTCTTGCGCATCAAAAGTCAGGGTCCGGGAATACAGGATCGCGGCCTTCGGTAAAGGCAAGGATGCCCTCGACGCGATCGGGATGTACGACTGAACGCCAGTGCTCGTCCATCATGATCGCGATCGCCTGCTCAACAGGCTCGCCTTGCCCATTTTGAACGGCACGCTTCACCGACTGCACCGCCGTAGGCGAGTTATCTGCGATCTTTTCGGCGATGCTGAGCGCCGCATTCATGAGTTCCGCCTTGGCGTGAACTTCATTTACCATGCCCAGCCGGTACGCCTCCTGCGCAGTGATCGGTTCCCCGGTCATCAGCATCTGCATCGCCTTGCCCGGCGGGAGGAGACGCGGGAGAAAGACGGGCGAGCCACCACCGGCAGACAGACCGACCATCGCCTCCGGCTGGCCGAAGCGGGCATCCTCGGCGGCGATAATGAAGTCCGTGCTGATGGCCATCTCACAGCCGCCGCCGTAGGCCATCCCATGGACGGCGGTAAAAATCGGCCGGCGCAACTGGCGCAAGTTGTAGAGCACGCGGTCGAAGACCTGGCGCTGACGCAGCCATTGCTCCTTCGTCATATTCTTGCGCTGGTACAGGTCGCCGCCGACGGAGAAGGCGCGGTCACCGGCTCCGGTCAGGATGACGACGCGCACGGAAGTACGTGCTGCGAGGGTCTCGAGCACATCGATCAGTTGGGCCGCCAGTTCCGTTGTGACCGCGTTGTCGGCATGCGGCCGGTTGAGGGTGATAATGGCGATGCGTCCGCCGGAGACGTACTCGACAAGCACGAGCTCGTCAGGTTCCGCCACATCTTCGGGGGGGCGATAACCGATTTTCCTCATCTTCGTGTTGGCATTGTCTGTCATGGTATTCTCTGATCTGTTTGTTATCTGTCATTTGTTTGAGATGGCCGGTTTCTAGAGCCAGGTCACATTCACGGGATATCGCACTGGAATGCGGTGATATCTTTCAGCCGGACGGCCAATCAGACAGGTGGCGTGCGGAATATACCCTTCAGGCTGCCCAAGCATCTCCACTAGAGGCGGGTAGCCCTGGGCTGCGGTGTTGATGCTGCCGCTAAACGTAGTTCCCAAGTGGAGTCCTGTCGCGGCCAGTTGAATTTGGTGAATGGCGATCATGGCTGCCGGCGGGGCGGTTCGCTCATCTTTGGGCGCGCAGGCCATGATGATACATGGCGCTCCCCGCGAAATCTCGTCCTGGCCCAGTTCCCACGGCCCAACAAACAATTCCAGATTGGCTTCCTCGTACAGTGCTGGATTCTTTTCCTTGATAGCCTTCATCCACTCGATGGTCATCTCGGCGATCCGGTGAACTTTCACCGGATCGTTGACCACGACCCAGTGAATCACCTGGCGGTTCGCTCCGTTGGGCGCAAAGCGGGCCACGTCCAACAATTGCTCGACCTTCTCCTGCTCGATAGGCTTCTTGATATAACCACGAATGGAGCGCCGCGAAATCAAAAACTGCCGGACCCGATCCCATTGGGGGATCAGATGAATATCGACCTCCTCGCAATCTTCGGGGCCCATCAAGCGCTGGTGCATGGCCCCGGTCGGACAGATGGCGACGCAGTGGCCGCAGTCGATACAGCGATCCCAACCGTTTTCAACAGGAACAGGGAATTCCTCCTTGGTGATCAGATCGCCTGGACAGGCTCGGATGCAGGCGCCGCAGCTGATGCATAGATCCTCATCAACTTTGATCATGGTGTCGAGTTTGTATGGTTGGTGCATCTTTCCTCCGTCGTTCTTCGGGCCGACGTCAAGCCTCAATCCGGTGAGGCTTGACGTCCATTTTCAATTTAAGGCATTCTCCTGACTACCAGAGCTTATGCGCATCATCTAGCTTGAGTTGGAGCCCCTCGGGCATCCTCTGCCAACTCTTCGTCAGCCACTCCTCTTTGAGCAATTCACGCACGCCCTGTTCCAGGAACTCTGGGCGTGCCCAATCCTCCACATCGAAGTCGTTCTTGATGTAGCCATGGCTGAACATGAAGTCTTTGCCGATTTCGATGCACGCCAGGTTCTGCGCGCTCAGGCTTGGCACCATGTCGACGTCCTTGATGCCCTGGTAGGTGTGCTCGGCATCCAGGTAGAAGGTCTGCTTGTTTAGGATGACAGCGGCGGCGTGCTTGTGCGCGTTCGCCCAGTGCCCGACCTTGACCATGGCTTTCATGTAAGCGATGACCAGTTCGGGGTGCTCGTCGGCCATCTCCTTGGTGCAGGTGATCACGGCCGGGGTGTTGGCGACCTGCACCGTCCAATCCGGGAGCTTGGACAGGTCAAAGATGGCCTTGATTTCGCCCGTGGCTTCCGAGAGCTGTCCTAATTGTCCCATCTGGTTGTAGATGGCATCGACGGTTCCGTTCAGCAGTGCCTTCTCCAACGGACGGAAGGCATAATCGTGCTTGTGGTCGCGGCGCATCCACAGTTCCGAGGGATTGTTCATGTTCACCTGCAGCATCTCGGGCTTGTCATACCAGTCATCCGCGTAGGGGAACTCGACCATCTCAACGTCATCCATGGTCATGTCGTTGAGCATCAGGATATTCTCGATGCCCATGTGTTCCTGAATGCGCCACCAGTCGTTTTTGATGGTGTTCTGGCTCCTGGTGATGCCGATCTTCTTGCCCTTGAGGTCCTTCACCCGGAAGATCTTATCGCGGGCGCGCACCTGCATCACCCCGCCCTCGTAGACCCAGGTGGCCCCGAGCAGCACGGTGCGGCGGATGTCGGCGTGAACGGCGATCGGCGGATACAGGCCGCCGAAGCGGATGAGGTTGTCGAGGTTGTGGACATAGTGCGGGTACCAGTTGTTCTCGGGCGCGTGGCGGAAGTAGGCGTACTCGACGCCGATCTTCTTGAACTCCTCACGGCACCAGCCCAGTTCCTGGTCGACGTTGTTGGCCGAGACCATGGGGCAGTTGGTGTACCAGACTTCTTTCCAGTTCAACGGTACTGTGGTGCTTACTTTTTCTGTAGACATGCTTTGGTCCTTTCTTAGCGTACGTATGTACTTGCGTTATAGCCACCCAATTTACTCGCTCTACGACTGTGTGCTAGCTCGAATACTCCTGCTCGACGTACATCAGATCCGGATGGAAACCGTATCCCCACGGCAACCCGGCGTTCTTCCAACCGTTGCGCATATGCTTGCCGTGGTAGACGCTTCCAGGGTCATCCACCCGATCACCCTCAAGGCCGTTGATGATGTTGTAAACGCTCCCAAATCCGGCCTCGGCCAGTACGTTGATCGCCATGGCAGCGCGACCGCCGGTGGCGCAATAGACCAGGATGGTATCGGTGGGCGCAAATGATTCCTGCACAGCGGTCACGAAATCAGGATTAAGCTCGCCATAGCAACCGGGCGGGCGGCCGGGCAGCTCAGGCCCTTGCGGGTCATACTTCGGAAAGAGAAGCGGGACGTTTTTCGCCATTTCCAGGTGACCGACAAAGGTGTATTCCTCAAAGGTGCGCACATCAAGGATGTGAACCGTCTCGGGGTCCGCTTGCCACATCGCGTACGCCTCTTTGGGTGTTACATATAGCTCCAGGCTGGTCTTGTTGATTTCAGGGATTGCGTCATTTGCCATTTTTTGTCTCCTTTGCTGTGAGTCTTTGGGCAGCACCAGCGGCCGATTCGTTCCCGTTCTTGCACGATCCATGCCTACGTTTCAACATATGGCTCCACTTCATCATCTGGGCCTTCTCGTCAGTCGTCTTGTGGTTCACGACATTGCTCGCCACGGGCGCGGCTCAGACCGAATGTGGCAAGCAGCGCTGCATATTTCTCGGGCGGCAAATTCGCGGAAATTAGCTCAAAGCTCGGCTCATGCAGCGCGGCTACGACTTTTTCTTGTATCGCACCGCTAGTTAGGATGAATATGGCGGAAGTCCCTCTTTTCACAACTGCACGCGACTGCCTGATAAAGCGATCGCCGATGCCAAAATCGCTAACTCTTGCGTCGTCACCGATGCCGGCTGATACGAATTCTTGAGGACCAACAATCAGGCCGACTAACGTTGCCCAAAATGTTGCAGCCAGGGCATCTTGGCCGGCAAGACGACTTACTTGTGTGGTGCTCGGCAACTCCTGGCCGAAGGGCCAGCTGACGTTGGCGGCATCCTGCACGTCAATGACGTGCTGTTGGTGCAGCGCGAGCAGTGAATTCTCGACCCGTTGCGCCCCGTCGACCGTGGCAAACTTGAGCAGCGATATGACGGACACGAAACTCACTCCTTTGGCTCCACCCGCTTGTATTCGCAACCAGTCACGGTGAAGCCGAGATCTGCAAGCAAGCCAAGGACGCCGATGAATGCGGCCAGATCGGGCATTTCGCCACGGAGGGTGGTTGTGCGTACTTCTCCCGCCTTGACTTCAGCGTGCAGCAACATGTCACCCAGGTAGTCCTCCCAATGCAGATCGAACGCGCCGCAAATTGATATCAGACACGTAGCGTGAGTGCGTGGCATGCGCCCCCCCCCTTTGCGTAGGACCGGGCTCTTCCGAAACTGGCAAGGCCAGAATATGGAGCTCGAATGTGAAGAACTTTCGTGACCTAACTGTATGCCAGGCCGGAGATTTGCACATCACCATTTTCCGGTGATCGCGCTGATGATTGTTCAACGGACGTTGTATTTTGGCGGCCGAACGCATGGGGAAAGACCGCACGCACAAGAGGGCAATGCGCGCAGAAGCAAAGGCCAATCAGAGGGGCGCTTGAGAATGGTTTGAAGATCGTGACAACGGGGAGGACGCTCAAAGCGCTGAGAAGAACGAAGGAGTCGCTTTACCCTGAAGCCCGTTGCGGTAGACTCGGCTTCGGCACTTCGACAGGCTCCGTGCGCTACAGGCTCACTGCGCGGCAGGTTCAGCCTGCGCCTCCAAGCAGCCGCCGCCTGAGCCTGTCGAAGGCAAAGGCGGTCGAAAACAGAGGCAGCCGCCGCCTGAGCCTGTCGAAGGCAGAGGCGATCGAAAACAGAGGCAGCCGCCGCCTGAGCCTGTCGAAGGAAAAACGAGGACGCCGCCTGAGCCTGTCGAAGGCAGAGGCGGTCGAAGACAGAGGCAGCCGCCGCCTGAGCCTGTCGAAGGCAAAGGCGGTCGAAAACAGAGGCAGCCGCCGCCTGAGCCTGTCGAAGGCAAAGGCGATCGAAAACAGAGGCAGCCGCCGCCTGAGCCTGTCGAAGGCAAAGGCGGTCGAAGACAGAGGCAGCCGCCGCCTGAGCCTGTCGAAGGCAAAGGCGATCGAAAACAGAGGCAGCCGCCGCCTGAGCCTGTCGAAGGCAAAGGCGGTCGAAAACAGAGGCAGCCGCCGCCTGAGCCTGTCGAAGGCAAAGGCGGTCGAAAACAGAGGCAGCCGCCGCCTGAGCCTGTCGAAGGCAAAGGCAGTCGAAAACAGAGGCAGCCGGCGCCTGAGCCTGTCGAAGGCAGAGGCGGTCGAAGACAGAGGCAGCCGGCGCCTGAGCCTGTCGAAGGCAAAGGCGGTCGAAAACAGAGGCAGCCGCCGCCTGAGCCTGTCGAAGGCAAAGGCAGTCGCTTCTGCAAAAACCCAGGTCTTGCAGAGGCTTCAGTTTGGTAACGCAAAGAGGTACTGACCAGACTAGGATTGGCCTTATAGAGGGGACCCGGATATCGCCGCGACATATTGACTACACAGGTGGTTGTTTCAGCAAGCCCTGACCAATAGCCGCTTGCACAATCGCGCGGCGCCCATGGACGCCGAGCTTGTCGCCAATATGGTGGATGTGCGTGCGGACGGTATTGACGGAAATGACCAGCGTGTCGGCAATCTCTGCATCGGTGTAGCGCTTGCCCAACAGGGCCAGCACCTCAAGTTCACGGGGCGACAGCGGTGAGAGCAAGGCCGCATTCATTGCGCGGCGCGCATCCGCCGGGGAGACGCGGTATGGAAATGCTGCCAGAATCCTCACCTCATAAGACGATGCCCCGCGCTCATCCGTCCAGGTTGCCAACAGTTTCTGCAGAGGTGCGCCGAGATCGACGAAGGTACGGATGTTCCCCCCCGGCTCGGCCAACGCAATGGCCTGCTGAAGAGCCTGCTGCGCAGCGTTCACGTTGCCTTCGGCGTCCTCAAGCAGCGCCAGCCGGGCCAGCGTCTCGATGACGACAGAGGTATGGTGCGTCGTGGTGCAGTAACCGTTTAATTCGGTCAACATCTCCCTGGCAAGCCGCCGGCTGGATGGTGCATCATCGGCGATTAGGATGCTGACATAGGTCAGGATCGGGTGATAAAAGAACGGCATGGGCTGCCTCAGCGAGACATCGGCATGTTCCGCCCAATATTTAGCTTCGGCCATACGTCCCTGCCGCAACGCCAGCTCAGCCTGAAATGCCTTGGCCCGATAGAGGACAGGGTTGCTGTGAATTTCCAGGGCGAAAGAGCCCATGAGCTCAGCGATCGCGCGCGCTTCGTCGGGCCGATTCTGTGCCTGATAGACCAACGCCAACGCAGCCGCGCCGTTGAGAAAGCACTGCACGTGCGACCGATGGCGCTGGCGGATAAGGGGGGCAAGCTGTTGTTCCGCTGCGGCAAGATCATTCTGCTGATATTGAACGATGCCCAAGTGATAGCGGGCCCAGGTGGTTGTCTCCACTTGAGAGCCCGGCAGGTCACTTTCCTTCAAAACCAACGCTGCCGCCTGCGCCACGCCAGACAGATCCGCGGCCATCCAGTGCGTAAAGCATGCGCCTGCCAACAGCCGCATTTGATAAGCGCGACCATGATCCGGATCATCGGAATCATAGAGCGCCGCATAGGCCTGTTTCAACTCACCTGTTGCTAACAAAGCAACGCCGAGAAGCATCCGAGCATGGGCGCGCAACATCCACCACTCGGTCGGAATCTTGGCCAATGCCTGCTGTGCCGTCTTCAGGCAGCGGACATAGTCCCCCGCATAGTAATACTGGGTCGCACGCCGGTCATAGACTTCGCCCTGCAGACGCTCGACGGTTGACGTGTCCGCCTGCTGGTGCGAGAGGAGAGCCTCAACGCGGTCGAGCACAGGCGGTACGTCAGCCAGTTGCTGTCGATTGATGAGGAACCACACTTCCGACAGAAGCAGTTCGGGATCCTGATCGATTACCGCTTGTGGGAAGAGATGGAGCCAACGGTGCAGGCGATGCCACTCTTCGTCATTGGTCAACTCACGTCGATAGTGGGCAAAGATCTGGCTGGCCGCCGCTGTATCGTCTGCAGCCAATGCATGGCGCAGTGCCTCCTCGGGATAATCGTTTTGTGCGAACCAGGCGCTGGCCCGCACATGCAGCGCATCGATTGCGGCCCGATCGAGCTGCTGCCTGAGCTGATCGAACAAGAGCTTTTGGAAGAGGTGATGATACCGGAACCAGCGCTCTTCCGCGTCCATGGAGAAGAAAAAGAGATTGTTCCGTTCCAGCCATGCCAAACACATCTGACTGTCGCCTTCAGGCCCGTCAAGACCGGTCACGGCCTCGCACAGCGGTGCGCAAAATCGACTCAGGATCGACGTCTTGATCAGAAATTGGTAGATGGCGTCCGGCACGTGAGCCAGCACCTCGGCGGTGAGATACTCAATGATGTAGCGATTGTAGCCCTGGGGATCCAGCGCAAGCCTTGTCAGATCCCCGTTGTGCTGCACGTAGAGCGCGGTCAAACGCAAGCCGGCAATCCAGCCCTCCGTATTCTGCTGTAGATCAGAGACCGTCTGATCGTCAACCTGGAGCCCCATCTCCTCACGGAAAAAACCGGTGGTCTCAGCGAGCGAAAAACGCAGATCCGCCTCACGTAACTCGATCACGTCGCCGCGCGCGCGCAAGCTGCTCAGCGGCAGCGGCGGGTCCCGGCGTGTACTAAAGACGAGGCGCATGGCCGGCGGCAGATGGCGCGTCAACTCCGTCACGATGGCGTGGATTCCACGATCATGGATGACGTGATAGTCATCCAGCACCAGCACGAACGCCCGCTCCATAGCGGTCAGTTCAGTCAACAGACTCCGGCTGACCTCATCCGCTGACGGCACGGTCATGCCGTGCAGAAGCGCCAGCGTCTCCTCGCAGGCGTCTGGAAAAAGCGTGCGCACGGCTGCGACCAGGTACGTGACAAAAACGACCAAATCGTTGTCGTCTTCGTCGAGCGACAGCCAGGCGCTCGGCAAATCATTGCTCTCCAGCCAGGTACTTAACAGGATGGTTTTCCCGTAGCCGGCCGGTGCGATGACGAGTACCAGCCCCCCCGCGGCATCAAGCTGTTGGCTGAGGCGCGGCCGAAGCAGCGACCGACCACTAATTCGCGGTCGATGCAGCTTGGAGAGGATGATCGGATGACTGTCTTGCATCTGCTTGGCTGGCATGAATTAGAGCTGTGTTGAACGGGTCTGCCCGATATTGCAGTCCATCGATCTGAGTGGCGCATATTCCGGGAACAATCGTTATGCGGGTTGTAGAATACCCCATCAAAATATGCCGTGCAACCTGCCCCGACAATTCAATTCTTTTCCACTGGAGGCGCAAGAGAGATCAATTACCGCGGGGAAAGAATTCCGAACGCTTCGGCTTTGGCGACGGCGTCCCAACGTGAATGCACGCCGAGCTTTCCGTAGAGGTTGATGGAGTGGCGTTTGGCGGTTGCGTAGGAAATATTGAGCTTATGGGCGATTTCCTTGATGCCCAACGGCTCACGCAGCAACGTCAAGACGTCGAGCTCGCGCCGGGTCAATGGCTCAACCAACGCCGGCGGACGCAGCCTGTGCGTGTTGTTGGAGGGTGGGGGTGCAGCCACATCTATCGTCCTCAAAGCATGACCGGCCTCTTGCTCCGTAAACGCGGCCAGAATCTGGAGAACATACGGGGCAAGCAACTCGCCGGCCGGGAGGGCGGCGAGCAGATCATGCATGGGCCGTCCCAGATCTACAAAGATCCGGATAATTCTGCCCGGCAGCCCAAGCGCAAGCGCTTGCAACAGGTTTGCTTCGGCCGCCGCGGCATCGCCGAGTGCGTCGAAGATCACTGCCCGTAATGCAGTCGCCTGGATCACTCGACGAGCACTATGCGTCTCAATGGCAAAGACAGAGACCTCGTCCGCCACTTGCAGAGCGCGCAAGGCAGCCTCCTCCGTGCCAAGAGCCAGAAGGGTTTGGGCCTTGGTTAGCTGCGCCACGTCCCACAAGAGCATGTGGACCAACGACATCGGCTCATTGTACGCTTCAGCCCACACAACGGCTTCATTGACTTTACCGGTGGCGAGCCATAGTCTGGCCTGCAACGACTGCGTAACTGCGCCCAAACGCCCCCGGTTTTGCAGATCGCGTTCGCAGGCAAAGGTAAGCACCTGCTCGGCAGCGGCGGTCTTCCCTTGCGCAAGATGAACGAGCGCCAGTCCCGCAGCAGCGTGGCGCGTGACCATGGCCGGCATGCGATACCAGTGAGCCACCAGATGGGCAAGATACTGCTCGGCAGCGTCGAGATCATTCCACTCATAATGCACTAAGCCGAGCAGAAAGTTTGCCCACCCTTCCAGCACACTCAGATTGCGGCTTGTTGATTCCACCAGCATGAGCTGCGCAATGCGTTCTACCTCGACAAAGTGGCCGATGATTATGTTGCGCAGGGCAAGGGCCAGCAGAATACGCAATGCAGAGGCATCTTTCCGATTCGGCAGCTGTTCATAGAGAGCCCAAAGCTCGCGTTCAGCGGTGTCGCCTTGGCCGCAAGCTTGCATACTTACCGTCAGATAATCAAGGAGACCGCCGCGGAGATAGGTCCAACTTTGGGGTAGCTTGGCAAGCGACTCGCGGCCAAATGTAACGCCCAGATCGGCCCGTCCCATGACAAACGCTTCAAGACACTGCAGTGCAGCAAGCTGGCCGAGCAACTCCTGATGACTTTGGCGATGCTGCTCTTCGAGGGGGGCCTGCTCCAATAGCGACTCTACGGCACGAATGATTTGCTGAATAGCGCCAAACTGCCAGCTCCAATTGAGCGCTAACGCCTTGCCGATCAAGAGTTCCGGGTGGCTCTTTATGACATCTTCCGGCAGCATCTCCAGCCAGCGCTCCAACGTCATGCGATCCTCGCGATTTAGCACATCGCGCAGATTCCGTGCCACCATCTGTCCAGCCAATCCAACATTTTCGGAGCGTATCGCATAACGGATGGCTTCGTCTACGAAACCATAGCGCTCATGCCAAAGAGCGACGTTTTGTCGCATCTCGTCGACTGCAATTGGGTCTGCCCTTGCCCAAAAATCCTTGAGCAGAAACCCCCGAAAGAGGGCATGATAACGATACCACCCCGTCTGACCTTCCAGGCTGACAATAAACAAATCCGCCTCAACGAGATGGTCGATAATTCTGTCCACGTCCCAGTTCGGGTCGGGGCTGGCAAAGACCACTTTGCATAAATCAACGCAGAATCGATCCAGGACAGCAGTCTTGAGGAGAAATTCCTGCACGGCCGGTGGCTGGTGCACAAACACTTCTTGTAGAAGATAGCTGGCAATCCCAATGTTCGAGCCGGTAAAGGTATCTAAAAACGCTTCGATATCGCCGGCGTTGCGCATTGACATGCTCAAGAGTTGCAGGCTGGCGATCCAACCTTCCGCTTTCAGCTCAAGCAGATCCAGGCTCCGTTGACTCAAAGGCGTCGGGAGTCGCCGGCAGAAATAGAGTTCCAGTTCTTCCCGCGAGAAGCGCAAATCGCGATTGCGCGCTTCGACGATCTGGTCGCCGGCGCGCAGGGTAATCAATGGTAGAGCCGGGGCGTAGCGCGTCAGAATGATCAGATGCAACGGTTCCGGCCAGTGCAGACAGAGCGCTGAGAAGAGATCGTCGATCGCGGTTCCGCCGACCAGATGATAATCATCCAATATGACGGTTGTCGCCTGGGGCAGGGCCGCCAAGTCGTTGCTGAAGACCGTGTGCAGCATCGAAATTGGGACATCAATCCCGCCGTCAATCAGCATACTTGTTTCCCGACATGCATCGGGCACGCTCGTTCTGACCGCCGCAACAAAGTAACGGATGAATTGGATCAGATCGCCGTCATGTTTATCCAGTGAGAGCCAACCGACCCGTGACAGGGGCGCCGTTGTATTGGGCTCAATATTCTGCTCAATCCACGCGCTGACCGTGGTCGTCTTGCCAAAGCCTGCACTTCCACAGACCAACGTCAAGGGATAGTCCCGACCGCGATCAAGCAACGCATACAGACGTGGCCGCGGCACAATATCACTTCGCACCTGCGGGCGGCGCAGTTTTGTCTCGAGAAGGATAGGTGATAAGTCGGCAGTCATTCGGAATCAGTTTTTCAAAACCATCTACGGCGAGGCGGGACGGGGGGCAAACCTGCATCAGGGAGCATTGTAGCGACATTATACAACACCCCATAAGATTCAGTGACTAGAATTGGCGAGCGGCAGTTCTATATGGGGTGCATTTCACGCTGGAGGCAGGAGTGTGCTCACGTTCTCCTCACCCGGCTCCGTCACCTCGACGGTGACTCCGCGTCCCTCTCCGCCGGGCGGAGAGGGACAGGACGAGCCCCCGCCGGGGCGAGTCCAGGGTGAGGCCACCCATGCCCAGGGTGAAATGCACCCGTGTGAACGGGTCGCGTGGATGCGTAATCTAGTTGCATGATATAATCTACACCGTCGGGCCACTCAGATCCAGGAAATTGACATGACTGAAACACTGATTCACACCACAAGTTTTGGGAAACTTTCCATCGAGAGCAGGAATGGCGATCCTACCTTCACTGTAGCCCCCATCACTCGACTCTGCCCTACGTTTTACGCCGCGTGAGTTCTACGCCGCCTCCTGTCTCCACCCGCTTCAACGATGACGCTTCGGTTTCAGTCGCAAATAGTACGCGTTTGGATGCAGAGCATTCGGCTGCAGCCTCTGCGGTCGGGCCCGCCTGGTATTGGTACGCCATTGCCCTGGCCGCGCACACCGGCTGGGGCATCTACCCGGTGCTGGGCCGCTACATGCAGACCATCAGCGGCCTGCCCAGCATGTCCATCCTGGTGGTGGGCGCCCTGCCCATGTTTGTGCTCATGGTGGTCTATGTCTTGCCTCGCTACGGTCTGGCGCCCTTCCGCTCGCGCCTGATCTGGCTGCTGGCGCTCGTCGTCGTCGTGCGGGCGACCACCAACCTGCTTTCGGCCCGCTTCACCCTCTCCATCTACGTTCAGCTCATCGCGCTGCTCACGCCCTTCATCGTCGTCTTGCTCAGCCGCGCCGTCTTTCACGAACGCATTCCCCGCTACACCGGCCGCGCCATCATCTTTTCATCGCTGGGCGCACTCCTGATGATGAGCAGCAGCGTCGGCGCCGCGGGCATTCGCTTTGACTTCACGCCCCAGGACTGGCTCGGCATCAGCCTGGCCCTGGGCTCGAGCTTCGCGCTGGCCATCTACATGCTCGTCATCCGCCGTACCGCCACGGCCACCAAGGCCATCCCCGGTGACGTGGTGCTGATCTTCCAGAGCGTCGTGATCATGTTTACGGCATTCTTCATCAGCCTGTTGATCGGCGAAGAGTGGTCGCGTTGGGGCGAACTGGGTCGCAGCGACTGGGCCGTCGTCCTGGCCTATATTGTCCTGGTCATCTTCGGCGCCAACGGCATGCAGATCGGCGCGCTGCGCCACCTGGGCGCGCCCACCGTCTCCACGCTCATGCCCTGGCGGCTGATCAGTGCGCTGATCGTCGGCAACCTATTGTTGGGCGAGCAGCTTCAGTCGGCGTGGCAGGTCGCCGGCGCGCTGCTGGTAATGGTCACCATCAGCTGGTATCTTTGGCGGCAGCGCAAGCCCAGGCCGCGCTAAGCAGCGCCGCACACTGACCTTCCTTGAGGAGCAGACTGATGTACTTTGACCAGCAGGAATACGACGTGCGCTTTGAGTGGGGCCTCGCCGGCATCGAGGCGCTGGCCCCGGTCAGCGACGTCATCGTCATCGTCGACGTGCTCTCGTTTTCAACCTCGGTCGACGTCGCGGTGGGCAATGGCGCAATCGTCTACCCCTATCGGGGCCCGGCGGATGAACTCGCCGCGTTTGCGGCTGCGGTCAACGCCCAGGCGGTCAACCCGGGACGGGAACAGGCCCATGGCTACACGCTGGCCCCTTCCTCACTCACAACCATCCCCAGCGGCACGCGGCTCGTGCTGCCTTCGCCCAACGGGTCAACCCTCTCGCTGGCTACAGGTGACATGCCGACGCTGGCGGGCTGTCTGCGCAATGCCGCGGCCGTCGCGCCGCGAGCTGCACAACTGGGCCGGCGCATCAGCGTTATCGCTGCGGGAGAGCAGTGGCCGGGACCGCGTCTGCGGCCGGCGCTGGAAGATCTCCTCGGGGCCGGCGCGATCATCGAACGCCTCGCCGGCAACCGGTCGCCCGAAGCCGACATGGCCGCGGCCGCCTTCCGCCACGCCGAACCAAGTTTGGACGAGACGTTGCTGCGCTGCGGCTCTGGCAAGGAATTGGTGGGGCGCGGTTTTGCGGAGGACGTTCACATTGCGTCTCGGCTGAATGCGAGCGGTGCTGCGCCTCAGTTAATTGGCGGCGCGTATCGAGCGGGGATGGAGGGCTGATAAAGTGCGAGTGCATCCCGTTTTTTCTGGCGCCTGCCGCCGATCCTACATCGTTCGCCACGGCGACCGCCCATGCATGAATGCGGTGGGCTAGGCTGCTCTGAAAATAGCGCCATTTTCATCAATTATCGGGTGGGCGCAGACCATGACGCCTCTGTTGACATTTCGAAAACCACCGGCTTTGCGCCTGGCACGTCCCCGGCACGGGCGGCTGAATATCCGATTAGCAGACTTGTAGGCGCCCGTGCCGGGGACGTTACGACCAGATGTCAACCGGACCTAGACTGTGACACCCCATGAATTGGGACTGAGTCGTCAGCGGAGAAGACCCATTCCGTGAAGCTCAGTCCAAACAAGCTCAACCGGTGCTGATTTATTTCCTAGATCACTACGTTGTTTCTTAATGGGGCGTGCTTGCTTACCCCGCCCCCATGGCTGCCTCGATGGCGCTGGGGAAACGCGCTTCGAAGTCCAATGTGCCCACCCATTCCGGGCGAATCACAATCCGTGCCATTTGTGTAAACATCTGATCCACTTGTCCGGTCCAGACACTGCCCTGTTCTGCTCCAAAGTACCGTTTGGCGGACTCAGCATATTCAGGCACGACACCATCCACCATTTCAACTTCGGCATTCCCACGAATGAGCAGCACGTCATAGGGCCAGTCGGTGCTGTTGATCGTCAGCGCTACCGCTGGATTCTGGCGCAATGCATTCACTTTCGGCGACGTCGGTGGTGAGCCCAGCACGATTTCTGAGCCGTTCCAGTTGAACCAAACAGGGACTACACGCGGGGTCCCATCGTTCCAGACGTATGCCAACTGCGCCATCTCTGTAGATTGGAGTAGCTTCTAAGCAGTTGGGCTGTTGAGCAGATCTAAGGTTCCCTGTTGTGATGGCATTGTACGCTCCTTATTGTGTAGTGACTGGCCGTATACATTACTCCGCTTCTTGTATGGATCCTTGGCAATAAATATGGCAAAATGCTGACCGATGAGCCCTACTACTCTCATATGAGGACAGGAACGTTGATCGGCATCGTGTATTCAGTGTACACCGCTCGTCAACATCGTTCTCATGATCACAATCGGGATAGCAGGAAACCATTTGACATGCTGGTACATGCCAATATTTCTTGGTCTTGTTGAGGGTTCAGCACAAGGTTAGCGAACAGGCATATGCCGCGGTCAGAGGTGAAATGGGGGGATATTAGCTCCCGCCACCAAACAAGGTCACATAGTCCTGCCCTTCCTCGCCATCCACGACCGGCAGACGCGCCCAATTCTGCGGCGAATAGAGCCCCACGCGCACTTCAAAGGGGCCTGCCCCCACATCATCGGGCGTACGCAGCGTCAGCGTCTGCACGATGATGTCGCCCGGCTCCAGCCCGGCCAGCGCGGTAGGCCAGCCGTCGAACTGGGCGATGGTCTTGTCGACGCTGACGTCGATCAGGTGGACAAAGGTCGAGAGGGGCGCGCCGCGCGTGGGCGCCGGCATGGGCATGGGCGTATCGCCCACCTGCCAGAAGAGCGTCAGGGCGATCTCCCCACCCGCGACCACCGTCTCCATCTCCGTTGCATACCCCAACAGCGTCATGACGTCCCCAAACGCCCGATTCACGGCTTGATAGCCTGCCCCCGGCGCAACAAAGCCCTCGCCCAGCGGATAGACCTGCGTGGCGGGATCCTGCACCCACTTCGCCTGCACGCGCGCGCTCGTTTCGTCGACGAGCGACTCGCGCTGCTGCCAGGCGGGCGCACCGCTCAGCACCCGCCGTTCGACGGCAGCGTCCGCTTCGTCTTCGACGTGGTAGAGATAGATCGAGTAGCCGGCCCGGGCGTCGGGCGTGCGGTCGCGGAAGTAGGCGTAGAGATCGGCCGACTCCGGCTGCTGCAGGCCTAGCTGCAGGCTGGTGGCGCTGATGGCGTACCAGCCCGGTTCCGGTGCAAGCGGGTTATAGGCGTTGAGTTCCACGCCTTCGACAAAGCGCAGGAAGCCGGGCAGCGGCCGGTAACGAATCCCATAGTGCTCGGGCACGCTCTTGCCAAAGTAGGCCAGATTGACCGTCTCGATACCCAGGTCGTCCATGGTCGCACGCAACGCCGGCAGATCCTGCCCCCAGTCCAGATTGGAATCGACCACAATGTTGGACCAGTTGGTCCAGGGGCCGGCCGTCTCGTTGAAGTAAGAGCCGTGGTGGGGATAGATGCGCGCCGTGCCCAGGGCCAGCCAGCCCAGGCAGAACGCAGTGAGCGCCAGCCCCGCCTGCCGGCGCGTGCCCGCTTGCGCGGCGATCCACGCCGCGCCGTAGCCGGCCAGGGCAAAAAGAAAGGGCAACGCCGGCAGGATGTGGCGATAGCCGATGGTTAGATAGCCGGTCAGCCCCAGGAGGAAGAAGACCAGCGGCGCACTCCACAGTTGCACCGACGCACGCGTGCGGCGCGTCGCGAACACAACAGCAATGCCGCTTGCCATCAGCAGGAGCGACGGCAGCGGCGTCTTCACGCCAAAGACGACGGGGAAATAGCTCCACCAGCCGTCCAGCGAGCGCTCGCCAAGCAGAAAGAAGAGCTTGGGGTCGCCGTCACCCACAATGCTGAAAAAGGAGCGATAGAGATTGTCCCAATAGAAGGGCGCGGGCAGCCAGATCTTCACAGGCAGACCAGCCGCCACGCCGCTGTCAAAACGATAGACCGCCCACAGCGTCAACGTGCCAAGCAGGCCGGCCAGCAGCAGACCGCCGGCGCGACGCAGCCACTGTCGCGCGCCTGCCCCATCGCCCAGCGGGTAGAGCAGGAGCGTCACGCCGAGCAGCGGCCAGACAAAGAGCCCCGTATACTTGGCGGCCATGGCCAGACCTGCGGCCACGCCCGCCAGTGCCAGGCTGGCGCGGGACCCTTTGGCCAGCCAGCGCCAGAAGAGCCACACGGCCACGAACAAAAAGAGCGTCACGCCCAGGTCGGTTGTCACAAGCCGCGTGTGAAAGAGAAAATTAGGATCGAAGAGTGCCAGCAACAGCGCCAGCCAGCCGCCCCAGACACCAATCATCTCGCGCGTGGCAAAAAAGAGCGCCACGAGCAATAGCAGGCCAACCAGCAGCATCATGCGCCGCGCGGCCACCAGAAATTCCTGGGCGCGGTCGTTGCTCTCCCACAAAAAGACGTCAGAAAAGCGATAGCGGTCGCCCACGTCCCAGGCCGGATCATCGAGCGCCAGGCTGACGTCCTGCTTGCTCAACAGACCCAAGCCGCCCAGCATGCCCATCAGCGGCGGGTGATTCGAGGCCAGCCGAAAGTCACCGGTACGCAGATAGGTGTAGCCGGCGGTGAGATGATATTGCTCGTCAAAGGTGGCCGACTCGCGCGGAATGACGGTGTAGCTCTGTACGGCAAAGAGCAAGAGCACGGCGGCCAGGGCCGCCCACTCCCAGGCGCGCAAGTGCCAGAAGGGCTGCCCCCCCTGTGGGCTGCTCTGCTTGTCCCTACTGGTGGAGTTTGCCATGCTCACTCTGCCGCCGCGTCCGCTTGAAGAGAAATCAAGGGCGTCTCAAAATTGCCGGTGAGATCCGGAAAGGAGGCCAAGGATTCTGGGTCATAAACAATGGCAACCAACGTGTATTCTCCGGGCGCAAGATCTTCCGGGATGTCCAGCAAGATCTCCATGTCATTGGTAATGGGAACATCGGCCTGGGCAACGACTTGCTGGGCCGAATCAACCAGGCGCAGCGACAATTTACGCGGCAAGTTCGTACGTAGATCAGCCGAGACGTTGACCAAAAAAGGCGCGTCTGGTCGGATCTGCGTATCATAACGCAGATCGTGCAGGGTTACCTCCTCCCACTCATACTGGCGCGAGACGGCCTCTGCCTCCTTCACATTGATCTCGGCAACCAGATGCGTCGTCGGATCCTCAGCAATTGACAGATCGCCAGGGGTCAGACAGTCGGTAGGGCTTTCGACATCACAAAAGGCAACAGTAATCCGGTAGCTATCGGACGGCAGCCATTCCGGGGCCGTCATTTCGGCGAAACTGTGCTTATAGGTATGCACCGGCCACACCTGCGGCGTCGCATCCAGAATCGTTTCATCACGCCAGACTTCCCGGCCATCCGGCGCCAGCAGCCGCACGACCTGACGATAGCCGGCGGGCGTGTCACGCAATTTGCGCAGGTGCAGGCGAATCAAAAAGCTGTCGCCCGCCAGCACCGAACGCTCGCCCAACGTATAGGCCGCCAGTTGGACTTGGTCAGCGAAGTCTGTCGCTGAGTCCGCCTCCAGATCGACGAAATCGGGGAGCGTGGAGGGCATGCGGTAGATGCGTGCCCAGTCGACACCATGCCGGCGAACGACGTGCAGCACCTCTTCCTGCTCAATGGCGCGCAGGGCCTGCTCACTTGGAATGTCGCGCTGGCGCTGATTCACATAGACGACGGCGTAATCGGCATCCAGCCAGAAGTCAGGCTGCCAGAAGTCCAGGACAGGCCTGGCGTCCGCCAGGAAGTATGAGAGCGGACCATCCCCATACCAGGCGACAATATCATTCTGGCTGGCGTCTGGCTGGCTGTTCAGCCAGTCGGCCGCTTCATCCAGCCCTTCGCCCCAACCGATCATGATCATGCGCTCGGCTGCCGACGCGCCGCCGAGGAGAGGGTTGTAGTAGGTCAGGAAGTATGGTTGGTGCTGTAGCGCCAAAAATCCATGTCCGGCCAACACAAGCAAGAAAGAGAGCACAAAAGTAGATTGGCTCAGCGCGTTTTGGCTCGGGTCGCGCTCCGTAGCGCTGCTTGCCACCCAGCGCACGAGCAGGCGAACCAGCCCGCCTAAACCGAGAACGGCGATCACTTCCAGGCAAAGCATCGCCGGCAACAGGTAGCGGTCGAATTTCTTCGCCCCTAGATTGACGCCCAAGGCAAAGATCACGGCAAAGAGCAGCAGCCCATCGACCGTGCGGCGCGCCATCGGACTTGAGAACGGCCATTTGTACATAACGCGTAAGATCAACGCGCCGATCAGGCCGATGAGGGTGGTTGGCGTACTGCGCAGCAGGAAGGCGACGGGATAAAAGAGCGGTCCCGGATCCTGGGTGGTCTGCTGCATGAAGTAGTTGGGGTTGATATGCCCTTCGGCGTAGAGAATTAGTTCTTGCACCATGGCGCTGAGCGTGCCGAAAGGATTAACCCAGAGCGCGGGCCAGACCAGCAGGACGGTAGCCATGGCCAGCCCACCCCAGGCAGCTACGCCAAGCAGAAGGCGGCCAAACGATTGCCGGCCACGGATCAATTCTACCGAGGCGAGGAGCAAGGCGGCCGGCGCCAGAAAGATTGCCGGCGTTTTGGTTAAGCCCGCAAGCCCCATGGTCACTCCGGAGAGGAGCAGGTAGCGCCATTGAGTGCCGCCATAAAGCCAGGCCAGAAAATTGATCGCCGCGGCAAGAAAGAGGATGGAGAGCAATCCATCCGGATGCAATTCGAAGGAATGGGCAACAAAGAACGGATCCAGCGCGAGATAGAGCAAGGCGAGAAGCGCCAGGCCGCGGCCAACCAATCGGCTGAGTCCGAAATAGGCGATGACAGCGCCGATGATGACAAACATGATGATCCAACGCCGCCCGGCGTTCAGCAGATCAAGTGGCTCATATTCGCCTGTGGCGCGGAGCCAGTTTTCAAACTCTTCTTGCGCCCAGCCAAACATCCCCGGCGCTTCGCTGGTGTAGGTAGGATACGCCTGTTCAAGGCCCAGGGCGCCCGCCCACATCACCGTCACGCCCGGATGCTCGCGCTGAAACGTAGCGGCCAAATCACCCTGCGCGATGGCGTAGTCAAAGTTTGCGGATCTGGCGAGCCACTTTCGCTCATCCGCGGTCACGACATGCTCCAACGCCAGCACGCGCGGCAGCCAAATGAGCAGACCGAGCAGGGCAAGAGCAGCAAGCGTCAACCAGTGTCTGTTCACCACGCGCTACTCGCCAATCACGATATCTAGCCCGGTGAGCGACGCTTTGTCATCGATCACAGCGCCCGCGTCATCGATCACAGGCAGGCGCGCCAGCGTTTCTTCGAGGTAGAGGCCGATGTAGAGCGGATACGCGCCAGCGGGAATCTCTTCTCTGATCTCAATATCGTGGATGTCCTCAATCAGTTCGCCCGGCGGCCATTCGGAAGTCGGGAGTCGATCGCAGACCGAGTAGCTATCCTTCTGAACAGCTTTCAGCCCACTAGGATCATACGCCTGAACGGTGACCTTGTAGGCCGGAAGATTGGATTGCAGCGCTCGCCAGTAAAGGGTCAAGCGCATGTTGCCACCCGGCTGCAGGGCCCCGTCATAGTTCAGATCATACCCTTCGAGCATGATTTCATTGTTGAAGTTGACGTTCAGCGGCTGACCGATGACCGGGTCGACAACCGGATATGCCAATGGCAGATCAGGACCGGCTGTGGCATCGAACTGTGCGGCAAAGTCCTCCAACCGCAGCGTACGCACTGACGCATTTTCTCCGGAGTTTTCAGCGCGATCGTCGCCCCGATGATAGATCGTCATGCGCGGTTGCTCATTGACGGTCACCACGCCCCACGGGCGATAGCCCTGGGCCTGTACGTTGGCGGCAATGGCTGCACTCCGCTGCGCCCAAGGTTCCGGATTATCGATCGCAAAATACCATTCGGCCGTGGAGGCGCAGCGATCCTGGCCGCGCGTGTACCAGTCGGGAATCCATTCAAACCATTGGTTCGTTTCAAAGCTGCCGGAAATCGTGCCTTCGTCGTAGAGGCCTTGCACAACTTTCCAGCCGTTCGTAAATGGAAAGCCATACAACGAGTCGCTCTCCGGTGTGGCAAATGGCGTCCAATAGAAGGATGGGTGCGCTTCCTCCCAGTTGAGCAAGACTTCCGGGTCATGTTGGACGTAGAGCGAGTAGGCATAGCCGCCAAAAAGGGCCGTTAGCAGGAGGGTAGCCGTCGCGCCGGCGAGCAGCAGCCCTTCTCGTTGCCAACGGGCATTCAGCTCCCGGGCCAGTGCATCAATGACGCCACCGGCCAGCAGGGCCCAGGGCGCCAGGACAACATGAATGTGTGTTTTTGGCGTGGCAATAAAAAAGAGTGCGCCGATCAGCGGCACCCCCAGCCAGAGCCAGAGCATGCGCTCTTCCATGCCCAGTCTGGGTGCAAACCAGATCAACGCAAAGATGGCCCCCATCCCCATCAGCAGATAGGCGTTGTTTTCTGCAGGAAGCCAAGCAGGCTGCAAGACGACCAACAGCAGTAAGAGTCCTACGATGCCTGTCGTGACGGCTGCGACGGCAGCGTTCCAACCACGTCGCCAGGCCAGGTATGCTGCAGTGGCCAGGAGCGTGAGCATGGCGGCCACGTAGTAGAAGGAGCTATAGAGGCTGGTCCGCAGAAAGACATTCTGAATGTTGTTATGAGGGAATCCCGTCGGTCCCACTCTTGAGCCAACCAAATAGCTCAGCGCGGCCTGAAAATGGGGATGAAGGATGTACGGCACATAGAAGAGGGCGAGACAGACGAGGCCGAAGATCGCGGGCAGCACCGTCACGCGCAGCAAGCGGGCCCAGCTGACCTTGTTGTGAAGCCCGATCATCACCCACAGGAAGGCCAGGGGAATCAACGCCGCAGCGGCATCGTAATGAAAGAGCAAAGCCGTTGCAAAAAAGAGCGATGCCAAGAAGAGCGCCTTAGGCAAGAGCTGGGGGTGGCGATACGCACTATAGAGTAGAAGAATCGCCAGTGTCGTCAATAAGAAGACAACGCTCTGGTATTGGACAAACCGCGCAAAGGCCAGCAGATAGCCGTCAAAGGCCAGCAAAAAAGCGGCCGTGAATCCCGCCACAACACCAATAAGGCGCGTGCCGAGCGCAAAAATAGCCAACAGGCCAGCAATGGAAGCAAGCGCAAAGGGCAGACGTGCGGTTGTCTCATCAATGCGTTCTCCCAGAGCGAGCTGTAAGGCAGGCATGAGGATCTCGCCCGGGCCCTTCTTATGCAACATGAGCACTTCTTCATAGCCCTGGATGATCCCTGACGCACGCAAGACCGCCCGGGCTTCATCGCCATGAAATTCTGCATAACCTAGATTGATCAGGCGCAGCGCTCCCCCAATGGCCACGATCAGAAGAACGCCGACGAAGAACCACTGACGGAGCTGATGAGCAGACAACGCGGCGGGCGCAGCGGGGGGGGTACTCCACGCCCTGGCACGCCACCAAAAAAGACCAACAAGGATGAGCGTCAGGCAATCAAACACGATAAGCGTCAGGGAAGCACTGATCCCCCCCGGCAGGTAGCTAAGCCCCAACATCACCAGCGTTGCGATGCAAAAGCCGGAACCTACGGCATAGAGACCCAGCTCAAAAGGCGACGGACGCTCAGCAGTCTCGACAAAGAGTGCGAGGATCAGCGCAGAGCCTGGCACCAAAAGAGCCGCCAAGAGCACGCCAATGGTGGTGAGCACGAGGGGCACGCTGCTGAAAATCAGCAGATGCGCTAGCAAACTGGTCAGGAGGAGAGCAAGTATCAGATTGTTTGCCGTTCTCTGTTCGGGTAATTCAGAACGGCTGCGGACAGATTGCATAAAGAACCTATTTGACGCGTCCTAATCAGGAACGCATAACTTGTGCCCGGAACAGTGGCCAAAGTTGAGGCACACTGGTCAACTACCCAGAGCATCCCGGCTGCTTCGTGGCCTTTACATCGTAGACGATCACAATCCACTCCCCAAAAATCTGCTCCTGTGTCGGATAGCCGCACAGTGGATCTGCCGGATTGGCGGACCGGGGGCCAAAGTGATTTTCCAACCGTTTGATTTCCACGACAACTGAATAGTATTCCCGATCCAGGATTTCGTTGACGTAGCGCCGCGGAAAGGTCGGGTCGACGGTGGCGATTTGTGGTTTGCGATTTGTGCGGATCAGAGAGTGCTCGTGATTTTCGAAGGGAAAGTAATCGACGTCGATGGAGTCAAGCGGTTGGCCAATCGACGTAGCGGCTAGCCAGCGCATCGCCAACAAACCGTTCTGGTCGGTGAAATCACCAATGAAGAGAACGGGCCGGGTCAAATCAACGTGACTCAATGCAAAATCTTGCACCTGACTATAGGCGGGATCCCCCTCGAATTCGGCCGCGAGCTGCCCGCGCAGGCTGCGCAGTGGTCCGGTAGCAGTCACCACCAAGAGCAGCAGCAAGATGAGGGAAACCGCGTTGGTCAATGCGCTGTTGCGACGCTGCAGACTGTCCAATGCTGTGACCAAGCCGATACCGGCCAACATCCAAATACCTGGAGCCAGTGGCAGCATGTGACGTGGTTCATTCGTCGTGGAAACGGTCAATACGATGAGCCCGGCAGCGATCGACCAGGCGGCAACGCGAACCGTGAGCCAACGCCACTGACGCACCGTTCCCCAAAGGGCAAGCCCCAAGAGCACCACACCGAAGATGGGCGTTACGGCATAGTCACGAAACCATATCTGTGGCAAATAGAGTAGATTCTCAGCAGAAAGTCGCGTTGCATAGTCCGGGTGATCCGTGAAAAAGAGCAGCATGGTAGGACGATCAGTCACAAGTATCCACAAGCCGATCAGCCCACTGATTGCCAGCAAGACGATAGCTGCCTCGCGCCAGCGCATGGCGGGCAGGGTCCATGGCCATCGGCTGCTCAACAGACCGGCAAGCAGACCGGGAATGAAGAAAAGGCCGAAGGAGTACTTGGTAAAAAAGAGGGCAGCAGTCAGCAAGATCGCGACCCCCAACCAGGCCCAGCGCTTTCGACGTTGGCTAGCCAGATCTGCCGCGTCAACGCTTAGCAGAAGCAACAAGCTGACCATGGCGCCGGTCATTTCCAGCATCGCCAAGACTGCCAGCGATACATATATGCGACCAGTCAAAGCAAACAAGACGCCAAACGCTGCGCCGATCAGCGGAAGCCAGGGGCGTAACGAGCCGTCAACAACAACCCGGCTGGAGATACGGTAGGTTAGCCAGGCAAGCAAAACCAGGGACAGGGCAAAAATCACGACAGATGGCAAACGACTGGACGCCAGGCTGGGACCAGCGAGCCAATAGGAGAGCGCCACGGCAGCTGAATGAAGTGGCGGATAGAAGCCTTGCCCCGTCAACGCTTCATTCAGGTTCTGCAGTGACCCATTGCTCGCCGCCCAATAGACCTCCCAACCGTCGACCGCATGATTGGCCTCGTCGGTATCGAAAGGAATGGTTGAGCGATTGACCGTATCGACTAAGAGGATGCAGAGGGAAGCGGCAAGCAGCAATGTTGACGCACAGACCACAAGCGACACGATCACTATACCTACAGGGCTCCGTCGTATAGCAGCCCCATTTTGTCTACGCGTTAGATCGATTGCCATGGGAGTCACCTCAAAAATTCCGTCTCCCAGTCAGGTAGGACCACGGATCACGCCAGTTCTTGTGAGCCACGCCAACTTCTGCTTGCCGCCGGATCCACCTCGCCCACTCCGGCATTCTACTGACATGGTGCAGCATACGCAATTTCGACGGCGTTGCCATTTGGGGGAACCGTTTTGGGTGTTCGTCAGTTTGTACGCTATAATCGTGCGAACTTGGCCTGTCTTTCTGGAGCGTTTGGCACATGTCGCCTGAACTGATCAATACAATTGCAACGATTGCCGGTGTCATCGTCGCCATTTTTGGGGCGTTCTTGTTCGCCTTCTGGGTGGCCATGGGCATCTGGACGTTCAACGATATCCGCTCACGCACCCGAGACTGGTTGGCAATTGTCCTGTCGGTCGTGCTGGTTATGATCTTTCCCATTATCGGCTGGATCCTCTACCTGATGATCCGCCCCAAGAGCACCCTGGCCGACACCTACGACCGTGCGCTGGAGGAAGAAGCGCTGCTGCGCGAATTGGAAGAGACCCAGGCCTGCAACGCTTGCGGCATTCCCATCAAAGACAACTGGGTCTTCTGCCCCAACTGCCAGAGCCAGCTCCAACACGCGTGTCCGACCTGCAGCAAACTTGTGCGCAATGAATGGGAGATTTGTGTCTTCTGCGGCACAAAACAGCGCCCGGCCATCGCGCAACAACCGAGCAGGACGCCCGCCGCCGGTCAGCCACAGCCAAGCAGCGCACCGGGGGCAGTCGACGACAGCGTCTACCGTCCCGCGGGGACAAGCCGCTAACCATCGACAATTTCACGCCCATGTTTCACGCATTTCATGCCCGGAGGCTTCTGCCTACCGGGCTTTTTTTTAGATGATAAACACCCACCTGCCAAGACAGCGCCGGTTGAGCCTGCGCCGTCCTGAGCCTGTCGAAGGGTCGAAACCAAGCGAATCAACACTTCGATAGGCTCATTTAAAGCAAGCTGAACCAGCGTCACTGGACAGAAGTCGGAATGGAAACGCCAAATGGATGGACCACGAATTTGGGGCGCCCAACGGATTTCTAACGTAGCCCGCCCGCCCCGTACTCCATCACTGTTCAACCCAGTCATCGCGATCGGGCGTCACATAGATCAAAGGAAGGCTAACCAAAGTGACCGCATATTTGACGACCAGGTTAAAGAGGAAGATCTGCCAGACGACGGGCCAGGGCAACACGCCGCCAAAGGCGAGGAGCGCAAAAATGGCGTTGTCGATGGGAATGCTGACCGAGTTGCTCACCAGGACGCGCAGCCATTGATAACGCGTGGTCACCTGGGTGACGAACCAGTGGTAGACCTCGGTATCGATCAGTTCGCTGACGACTTCCGCGATGATGGACGCGATGACGATCCGCCAGACGGGTGCAAGAATGGCGCTGTAGGCCTCGCCCAGCCCCCAGGCTGGATCGCTGGGCACGCTGGCCGTCCACGAAAGATAGGCCGCCATGAAGAGATTGACCACGGCAGCCATGACGATCATCACCCGGGTGTTGCGCTTGCCAACCACTTTGTGGGCGACATCACGCAGCGTGAAGGTGATGGGGTAGATAAAGGTGCCCATATCCACGGCCAGGCCAAAGATGATGCCAATCTTGAGGCTGGCGATATCGGACACTACCTGTGCGCCGATGTAGAGGGAGACTACGATCACGGCCATGCGCAGCAGGCTGGCCAGATCCTCCCGCAACGCCAGCTGGCGCTGACGCTGGGTCGCACTTTGTACGGACATACGAGATACTCCTGTGTTTTGTTGAGGCGGGTGCCACGACCGCCGAAAATGAAGCAAAAAATATTGTAGCGGGTGGGTGAAGGATAGACAATTTGTACGTTCAACCGTGAATGATGACTAAAGAATGGAGATTGGCTAAACGCAACCATGCCAAAACGAACTGACATTTCCTCAATTTTGATCATCGGCTCGGGTCCGATCGTCATCGGCCAGGCCTGCGAATTTGATTACTCCGGCGCCCAGGCCTGCAAAGCTTTGCGCCAGGAGGGCTATCGCATCATCCTGGTCAATTCGAATCCGGCCACGATCATGACCGATCCCGAGCTGGCCGATGCCACCTATATCGAACCGCTTACGGTCGATGTGCTCGAGCGCATCATTGCCGTCGAGCGGCCCGACGCACTGCTGCCCACTGTCGGCGGCCAGACCGGCCTCAACCTGGGCGTAAATCTGGCCGAGGCTGGGATCCTGGACAAATATGGCGTCGAGCTGATTGGGGCCAATCTGAATGCAATGAAGGTGGCGGAGGACCGGGAGCTCTTCAAGGAGGCCATGGACGCAGTGGGCCTGGAATCGCCCCGCAGCGGCGTCGCCCGCAGCCTCGAACAGGCCCATCAAATCGCCCACGAGATCGGGCGCTACCCCCTCTTTATTCGCCCCAGCTTCACCCTGGGCGGCAGCGGCGCCGGCACCGTCTTCACGCCCCAGGAGTTTGACGAAAAGGTCGCATGGGGCCTCAAGGAGAGCCCGGTGGGTACGGTGCTGGTCGAAGAGTCGCTGATTGGCTGGAAGGAGTACGAGCTTGAAGTCATGCGGGACGGCGCCGACAACTTCGTGGTCGTCTGCTCCATCGAAAACCTGGATGCCATGGGCGTGCACACCGGCGACAGCATCACCGTCGCCCCGGCGCAGACGCTGACCGACAAAGAGTACCAGCGCCTGCGCGATCAGGCCCGGGTGATCATGCGCACGGTGGGCGTAGAGACCGGGGGCAGCAACGTTCAATTTGCCATCGATCCGGACAGCGGCCGCGTGGTCATCATCGAGATGAACCCGCGTGTCTCCCGCTCCAGCGCGCTGGCTTCCAAGGCAACGGGCTTTCCCATTGCCAAGCTGGCGGCCAAGGTGGCGGTGGGCTATACGCTGGACGAACTCAAGAACGACATCACCCAGCAGACGGTGGCCGCGTTCGAGCCGTCCATCGACTACGTGGTGGTCAAGTACCCGCGCTGGGCGTTTGAGAAGTTCCCCGGCGTCGACCGCACGCTGGGTCCGCAGATGATGTCAGTGGGCGAAGCCATGGCCATCGGCCGCACCTTCAAGGAGGCGCTGCAGAAGAGCGTACGCAGTCTTGAAATCGGCCGCGACGGCCTTGGTCCGCTGGAGCGAGACGAAGACGGCCACTACAAGGGCTACGAGCCAACCGTCGAACTCCATGACCTGCTGCGCGAGCCCAATCGCGACCGCCTCTTTGCCGTCTATGAAGCGCTGGCCCGGGGCGATAGCCAGGCGCTTGTCTGTCAGCTCACCGGCTACGATCCCTGGTTTGTGGCCCAGATGGGCGAGATCATCGCATTTGAACAGGGCCTTGATCACCTGAACGCAGCAACGCTGCGCCGGGCCAAGCGCCTGGGCTTCAGCGATTCGCAGCTGGCGCGCTTGGTAAACGAGAAGCGGTCCGCCGGCACGCTGGTCATGGACGACAGCGCCGCGACGCTCGCCCCCGATGCGGCAGTCAAGGAGGCGCTCACGGAGCATGACATCCGCGCCTTGCGCCATGAATGGGACGTTCTGCCGACCTATCATCAGGTGGATACCTGCGCTGCTGAATTCGAGGCCTTCACGCCCTATCTCTACAGCAGCTACGAGAGTGAAAGCGAAGCGCCGCCCTCTGACCGCAAGAAGATCATCATCTTAGGCGGCGGACCCAACCGCATTGGCCAGGGCATCGAGTTCGACTACTGCTGCTGCCATGCCAGCTTTGCATTGGCCGAGCAGGGCATCGAGACGATCATGGTCAACTGCAACCCGGAGACGGTGAGCACCGACTACGACACCAGCGACCGCCTCTACTTCGAGCCGTTGACGCTGGAAGATGTGCTCAATCTGGTCGAACGGGAGCAGGCCGCCGGCACGCTGGAGGGGCTCATCGTCCAATACGGCGGCCAAACGCCCCTCAACCTGGCCGGCCCCCTCCACGAGGCGGGCGTGCCCATCCTCGGCACCTCGCCCGACGCCATCGATTTGGCTGAAGATCGCGACCGCTTTGGCGCGCTCCTGGCCGAGCTGGACATTCCGGCCCCGGTCAACGGCTCGGCCTATTCGACCGAAGAAGCCGTCACGATTGCCGGTCGGATCGGTTACCCGGTGGTGGTGCGCCCCTCCTACGTGCTGGGCGGCCGGGCCATGGCCATCGTTGACGACGAGACAGCCCTGCGCCGCTACATGCGCGAGGCGGTGGACGTGACCGATGACCGCGCGATTCTCATCGATCAGTTTCTCGAGGATGCGTATGAGGTCGACGTCGACGCGATCTGCGACGGCGAGCGGGTCGTCATCGGCGGCATCATGCAGCACATCGAAGAGGCGGGCGTCCATTCGGGCGACAGCGCCTGCGTGCTGCCGCCTTACAAGATCAGCTACTATCACCTCAACATCATCCGTGAGTATACGGAGAAGCTGGGCATGGCCCTGGGCGTGCGCGGGCTGATGAACGTTCAGTACGCCATCAAGGACGATATCGTCTACGTGATCGAGGTCAACCCGCGAGCCAGTCGTACGGTGCCCTTTGTCAGCAAGGCGACGGGCGTGCCTCTGGCCAAGCTTGCGGCTCAGGTCATGGCCGGCGCAACGCTGGAAGAGCTCGACTTCACCGAGGAGCCCGAACTGGACGGCTTCTTTGTGAAGGAGGCGGTCTTGCCCTGGAAAAAATTCACCGGCATCGACACGGTTTTGGGGCCGGAGATGCGCTCCACCGGCGAGGTCATGGGCCATGCATCGCGCTTTGGTCATGCCTTTGCCAAGAGCCAATTGGGCGCGGGCACGGCGCTACCCACAGAGGGCGGTCTACTGGTCACGGTCAACGACTATGACAAAGGCAGCGCGTTGCGCATTGCGCGCGATCTGCACCGGCAGGGCTTTGCGCTCTATGCCACGCCCGGCACGGGTGCGTTTATGGAGCAGGCGGGCCTGCCGGTGACGATTCTGGCCAAGGCCATCGCCGGTGCAACCGGCTACACCACGCTGGACGCCATGCGTGACGGCAAAATCCAGCTGATCATCAACACGCCCCTGGGGCCGGACAGCCGTGAAGATGGGGCCAAGATCCGCACCCTGGCCACACGCATGGAGATTCCGCTGATCACCACCCTGTCCGCGGCCCAGGCCATCACCAACGGCATCCAGGCCATGCGCCAACGCGAATTGCGCGTCCGCAGTCTGCAGGACCATTACGCGCGCGGATAGTAGGTTTGCAACAAAAAACGGGTGGGGCGTATACGCCCCACCCATTTTTTGTTGCAAGCCGACTTACTTCTATTCGGTCTTGATGACCGGCAGGAAGATGCGTTGATCCTCGCCCGGCACGAAGTCCGGCGCGTCATCGTCGATAGCCGTCGGGGCCTGGACGGTAATGTCGGCCGACGCGGTCTCGGTGCCATAGCCCCCAGCCACCACGGTGTGATCCAGCGTCGTGGTCACATCGGTCGGGCCGTTGAAGCCGTCGCCGACCAGCGCCTGGAACGTTGCGGTCACCGTCGGAACCGTCCAGTCGTAGCAGACCTGGAAGCCGTCCTCGAGCTGGGCATCGTTGAAGGCATACTTATGCGCCGCCGTACCGTCGCCATTTTCGACGCCGATCGTGGCCGGCGTGAAGCTGCCGGTCAGGTTATCGTAGGCAAAGACGATTTCATAGAAGCCAGGCGTGTCATCGACGCTACGCGTCAACACGACCTCGAAGTCGTAGCTGCCCTCAGAGCCGTCGGCCGGCGTTGCGTCATCCCACTCAACGATCATCAGCTCACCGCCGCCGGCGCCGGCGATGGAGACGCCCGTGTTGGCGTCGGCATCATAGGTGACGACGAGATCACGCCAGAAGGGGGCCATCAGGCCGTTGGGGGCGGCGGCGTCCGGCATGTCTGCGTTGACGCCAGGCGTAGCGCCCACGTTTTCATCTACGGTCAGGAAACCGTCTGCCGTCACGTAGACAGCGTCATAGCTCGCGCCATAGAAGAAATAGGGGTCGGTGCCGCCGTAGAAGTCATCGATGTTGAGTACAAAGCTGTCGCCATCGATACCCTCGCGCACGCCGATGCCGAAGCCTTCCAGATCGACATAGCCGCCAAAGCCCGTGTCACACATCGGGTCACTGGCGCTGTTGCTCTGGACGTAGTCGCGCAGCGTGCTGACCGGAACACCGTCCCAGCGGATGGTGTTGCCATCGACGGAAGTCGGCGGAATCGCGGCCGAGCCATCGATGTAGGTCAGCCCATCGGGCAGCGTGGCGGCGAAGTTGTAGACCACCGTGTCGCCGTCGAGCGTCACTTCCGGCTGGACATTGATGGCATAGGTGACGGTGTCACCCGGCTCCACCACCTCGTCCGACGCCGTGAGCGTGACGTCATCCGCCAGACGCGTCAACGTGACATCTGCAGATGTCAGGACCACGCCATCGCTATCGCTCAATTCCATGACGCCAAAGTAGATATCACCGGCGCTGAGTTCCGGAATGTTCCAGGAGATGTCGATATCAAACGGCTCGCCACCCTGGATGGAATCCGGCACGCTGGCGGAAATCGGTCCCGTATCGGTTTCATCGATCAGGCTGACCGAGAGCGTAAAGGTGTCAATCTCCGCATCGGAGCTACCCCAGTTCTGCACGAGAATCCAGTATTGACCCGCCTCGAATGGGGCGCTCAACTGGCAGAATTCATTCGCGGTACCGGTTGTGCTACTGCACAACTCCTCAGACGCCTGAGGCAAGCCGTCGCCATTGGCATCAAAGCCGACAAAGAGATCCAAGTCGGGCGCCGTCGAGTTTGAAGTAGTAACGCCCAAGAGCTTGGCAGCTGTCGTGACATCAACCAGTTGCCAGACCACCCCGCCATTATCCAGATCATATGGCGTGTCGTTGGTCGGATCCTGTTCAACCTCGAGTTCCTGGATGTTGGGCGCCGAAGAGTAGACCGTAGCGGTCGCACCCGTCAGGCTGATGGCCGTACCGGCATCGGCAAAGGCGACCGTACCTTGGTTGCGCCGCGTTTCGATGCTGAAATTCTGGACCTGCGCAGCAGCAGCGTATACGGCCATGGGGAAGTGAGCGTCTACCGTATCGCCAGAATCCGGGGCAAAGTCCACTTCGCCAAAGACCCACGTGTCCAACTCGGTGCTGGAGACGTCGGCCGTAATCGTGATTTCTTGTGAACCGCCCGCATTCAGCGTGAAACTGCTCGGCTCAACCGTCAGGCTGACGCCGTCGGGCGCCGTGGTCGTCACCGTCCAGGTGACGTCGGCGTCCATGGTGCTATCGAGCGTGCGCGTCCACGAGCAAGAACTAATGCAGCTGGCGTTGCCCAGGCTAGGCAGGTTGAGCGCCTTGGGATCACCACCGAAGAAGGGGTCAGCCGCGAGGAACTCATCGGCCGTTACGTCAAGCGTGAAGCCGGCCAGCGCCGCCTTGGTCAAGTCAACACGCCCGGCGCCGCGATCAAAGGGATCGGAAGGCGTAACGCCATCTTCCTTGAAGACATTCTGGGTAAGCGCAGTCGTCATGATTGCAGACTTGATCTCAGCCGGCGTCCAGTCAGGATAGAGCGCCGTCATCAACGTCACTGCACCCGCAATATGCGGGCTGGACATCGAGGTACCGCTGATGATGTTGAAGTCTTCCGGATCGCGGTATGCGGCGAAGATGTCGACGCCAGGGGCCGTGATATCGGGCTTGATAATGTCCAAGACACCCACATTTGGACCGCGTGAACTAAAGGCCGCCATGATATCGCCATAAACGGGATTCGCATCAATGATCGCCGCTGTGATCGTTCCCTGATGGCCATCGCCAGAAGCGAGCCAGGTGCGCAGGCCTTCCGCCACATCGGCTGCGATGTGAATCGCAGGCAAGACATGCAGATCATTGTTAAGGCCCTGAGCCATGGATGTATTGGCCAAGATCATGCCGCCGGCGCCGCCGGCCAGTGCGTGAACGCCCTTGTCAACACGGCCAATGACGCCACGATCACAAACAACAATTTCGCCGCTGAACGTGCCCGCGGCAAAGGGATCAAGGCATAAGGCGTCACCAAAGTCGCCAGCATAGACGATCGGCGCCGGGCCAAAGCCATCAGTCAAGCCCTTGCCGGTCATGTCTGCCGGCGGTTCAGTGTCGCCGCCGGTCAGATTCATGAGCATCTTGCTTGCATCCCGATCAGCGGTGCTGGCGCCCACGGAAAAGAGCCATGGGGCATTGGCGGGAGAGCCCACAGTGAATGCGCCGGGACCGTCGTTGCCGGCCGAGGTGGCAATGGTAATACCAGTCGCACTGGCGGAAAGAAAAGCGAGATCATCCGGCTGCGCCCACGGATCAGCAGCGCCGCCGCCAACAGAGTAATTGATTGTATCCACTTCGTCGATGGTGGCCTGTTCGATGGCAGCAAGGATGGCTGCCCCAAAACAGCCTTCATCGGCGCAGATATCATAGGCAATGATATTGGCGTGGGGCGCCACACCCGAAATGTTACCCACATAAACGAAGACATCGGTCTGGGCAGTAGCGTCGATCACGACATTGCCGGCGGTCGTGCTGGCCGTGTGGCTGCCGTGACCATCTTCATCCTCTGGGCCATTGTCTTCGTCAGCAGCCAAGTCATCAACGTAGTCCCAGGCGCCGATCAGCTTATCATTGCAGGTGAAGGCAGGATCATAGACTTCACTGTCGGGATCACAGACACCAAAGAATTTGCCGCGCGGGTTGGTATGGTCGTACCCATCGCCGCCGATATCGGCAAACGACGCATTGTCCATATTGATGCCGGAATCGAGGATGCCGGTAACAATACCTTCACCCAGGGTACCGATATTGTCCATGGTCGCGCTGCCGTCCCAAAGGCTGGGGGCGCCGATCCATTCGGGACCGTAGTCGGTTTGCGGATAGCGCATGAACTCACGATAGACGCGACTCACGCCGTCCAGCTTGGCGACCTGGGCCGCCTCGCTGGGGGTCAAGTCCAGGGCAAAGCCATTGAGCGTGACCTGATAGTCAAAGACCATATTGACGTCGCGGCCAACCGCAGCGTCGATGGCACTCAGCGCAGCTGCCTGCTCGGCCTGCAAGTAGCTCGTATAGGCCTGGGCGTCGGCGCTTTCGACTACCAAGCCGGTCTGACCGGTTAGGGTCGGGCTGGTCGCCGAGAGGCCATCGATCGAGCCGTCATACAGGGCAACTGGCGCACTTTGCAGCAAGACAATGTAGCGCGCAAGCTCCTTGCCGCCGGCATCAGTCTCGCCGATGACGCCCGGCTTCTCTTTCTGTACCCGATCCGGTGTTGGAACGGTGGGCTGGAGCTGGCTCGATCCTGCTGACGGGGTCACAGCAATGTCGACCGCGGCCAGAGCCGCCGCCGGCGATAGCGCCGTGCCCAAGAGCAAAACGAGGGCCATCACGCCCGCAAATCTGCGATAATGCATGTCCTTCCCTCCTGTATGGAAGTGTGTTTGGGTGGAGCGATGAAAAGTTGAAGACGCATCAGGTACTGGTGAGGTGTGACAAGATAAGATCCTATCCTGACGCTAGACAAATATCATAACACCGAACAGAATGTTATGCCAAGCAGATGGCGAGATTGTTTGGGCCAAAAGGGTGGTCGGTTTGCCGTGCGGCAAAGGCTTGAGCAGAGCCACAGAGAAGATTGACCTTAGCGAGCGGGCGGCTTGACCCGCTTGATTTCGACACTTCACAGCCTTAGTCCAAGCAGGCTCAACCAGCGCTTGTCGCGTGTCGGAAAGAACAAAGCGATGGACCGCGGATTGCGCGGGTGGGACTGAAACAGCCGCATTCTCTTCGTTTCATCCGCTTGAATCCGCCCGATCAGCCCCATCCGCGGCCTATTCATCATCTTTCCTGGCCATAGAGCCGCGTGTAGTGATAGTAGTTGGGCAGGATATTCTGGATGTAGGCGCGCGGCTCGGAATAGGTGAGCCGTTCCACGTAGATGGGGTCGTCGTCGCCAAACTGCTCGCGCCAGCGTTGGGCATTGCCCGGCCCGGCATTATAGCCCACCAGCGCGCCGACCAGATCGCCGTCCAGATAGTCACGCACCCAATCCAGGTAATAAGCGCCAAACTTGACGTTGATGTAGGGACGATAGACCAATTCATTGCGATAGTCGGGATACCCCAATTGATCGGCGACCCACTGTCCCGTGTCGGGAATGATCTGGGCCAGCCCCTGGGCCGCGGCATAGGAGCGCGCGCCTTCCTCAAACAGGCTCTCCTGCCGAATCAAGCTGTAGAGCAGCAGGGGATCGAGTTCATTGGCGGCCGCTTCCGGCTCGATGAGTTCTGAGAAGGGGCGCGGGTAGACCTTCTCCTGCAGGAAGATGGGCGTATCTTCGACCAGGCGGGCCGGGCTAAAGCCCAGCAGCCGCGATGTGCCAATCAGGCTCAGGCGATAGAGCCCCAGTCGCTCAAATTCCAAACTCAGCGGATAGAGCGTGCGCGGGTCGTCCTTGTAGCGATCGTAGAGCCGCTGGGCAATGGGCAACGCCTCGCCGCGTGCATCCGCGGCCAGCAAAAAGCGCACCGCAGCCAGGTCTGGATCTGCGGCTGCTTCAGCCGTCAGATCGGACAGCATTCCCTCGCCGGCCTCGATCCACGTGGCGAGCCATGCTTCTGCAAATGCTTGCGAACGGTCATCGCCATCCAACGTTGAAGACGGACCGAGGACTGCTGGGATAGCCGAGAAGAGAACATTTGTTCCGCGCGTAAAGCCCTCCAGCGCCTCTGCAGCTAGCAGGCCATAATAGACGTCAGGCGCGGCCTCGACCGCGGCCTGCCAGGCGGCAGCGGCGGCGGCATCATCACCTTCGGCCGCGTGGGCCCGGCCCAGCCAGTAGCCCACGGAATGGGGTCGAAAATCGGGATAGTCGGCCTGCAAACGGGCGTAGACGCCGGTAGCCTGGTTGGGCAAGCCCGTCAAGATTGCCCCAAGACCGATCAGGTTGAGCGCATCGGGCGCACGTTCGCTCTCGGGAAAGGCGTCAGCCAGACTGAGCAAGTCAAGCGCAGCTTCCACCTGGTTATCATCGCCAAAGGCTGACAGGCCGCTGCGCCACAGTGCGTCTGCGGCCTGGGGATGTGCGGGGTACTCCCGGGCAAAGGTGCGATAGACGCGCCGTGCGCCCACCCGGTCTCCCTGCAGGGCAAGCGCCTGGGCCTTAGCCAGCCAGGCATCGCCAAAGCAGTCACAGGCGGGAAAGTCCGCAATGACCTGATCGAGCGTCGTGATGGCGGCCGGGTAGTTGCCGGCGCCGATATAGGCCACGCCCAGCTCCTGGAGCGCTCGGCCGCGCCGGCTGTCGTCGGCCGGGGCCGTATCGAGAAATGCTTGGTAGGCGTTGATGGCCGGCAACCACGCCTCGGCGGCCAGATCAATGTAGCCCCGCTGGTAGAGATCAAATTCGGCATCCCGACTCACCAGTTCGACCAGCGCATCGTATGCGAATTGACTGTCGGGCGCCTCGGCCGTGGCCGCACGCCAGCGCTCAATGGCGCCGGCCTCGTCGCCTGCCGCAGCCAGCATCGCACCGGCCCGCTGCTGAATGTCGGCCCGATAGCCGCTGTTTTGCGCCACGCCCAGAATCTCATCGTAGCTTTCGACGGCGCCGGCGTAGTTGCCGGCACTGCGCTGGATGTCGGCCAGCGCCTCCAGCAAGAGCACGTAGGCCACGACGCCACGCCCGTCCCGCAGTGAATCAGCCGCCTGGCGATAGGCCGCAGCCGCCTCGTCCAGGTTGTTTGCGTTCAGATGAAGCTGCCCAAGGCGTGGTGCGACCGTCTCCGCCAGCATGGGCGCTGCGGTCAGCGCCGCCGTGTAGGCGGCCAACGCCTCATCGTCCCGCCCCAGGCCATGGAGGGCCTGGCCGCGCAGGAAGTCGACCTTGGCCGACCAATCGGTTGTATCCAACACGCCTGGCGCCGCGGCAGCCGGATCCAGCGTGCGCGGCAGGGCGTCCAGCGCAGCCAGCGCCTCCGTATCGTAGCCGTCTGCCAGATAGGCCCGGGCCAGATCAAAACGCGCGGCAGCCTGCACGACCGGCTCAGCGGCATCCGTCTCGGCAAGATCCGCAAAAACCTGACGCGCCGCGTCATAGCGACCATGGCGATGGAGCGTCCGCCCCGCTGCCAGCCTGTCCGCCGCCTTCGCTACCGCAGTTGGTGGAGTCTCAATCGTTGGTGTAGGCGTTGGCAGGGGGAGGGCGGTAGACGGAGCTACGTCCGGCTCGCTGCCGGCCGCCTCACTGGTTGGGGCCGCGCCGGCGGCATTTACCGGCGCGGTCACGGGCAGCGCGGCCGATGTCGGCGTGGCTGTCGGCGTGGGCGTCGGTTCAGCCCTTCCTCCTCGGTTGCAGGCGCTTAGGATGAGCAGGCAGCAGGCGAGAACGAGAAATGAAAAGACGGAAAAAGCTTTGCGGTTCATAGGCCAATTTGGTATGATCCAAGGGTTATTCTGCCGCACAATTCGACAGGATATTTTGACAGTGTAGTGCAAACATTTAGCAATCGGAAAGATCGCCATGACGTTAGCGGAATCGGTCCTCAGTCAGTATGAGCTGGTGGTTGGCATGGAAGTCCACGCCCAGGCCCTCACCCGTTCAAAAATGTTCTGCCGCTGTGCGACAGATTACGCCGGCGCGCCGCCCAATACGCGGGTTTGCCCGGTCTGCCTGGGTTTGCCCGGTCCCCTGCCTGTCATCAACCGGGCGGCAGTAGAAGCGACGATCAAGACCGGCCTGGCGCTGAACTGCTCCATCCCAGAGGTCGCCATTTTCGCACGCAAGAACTACACCTATCCCGATCTGCCCAAGGGCTACCAGATTAGCCAGTTTGAGTTTCCCCAGTGCGAGCACGGCTGGCTCGATATCGAGCTGGACGACGGCAGCAGCCGGCGCATTGGCATTCGTCGCGCCCACCTGGAAGAAGATACCGGACGCACAGTTCACGAGGGGTCCTACTCCTTCGTCGACCTCAATCGGGCCGGCGTGCCGCTCATGGAGATTGTCAGCGAAGCCGATATCCACAGCCCCGAAGAGGCCTACAAATATTTGAGTCGCCTGCGCAGCATCCTGCGCTATTTGGGCGTCAACAGCGGCGACATGGAAAAAGGCGCCCTGCGCTGCGAGCCCAACATCAGCGTGCGCACCTTGGAGCAGAAGGCCCGCGGCGAATATGGCACCAAGGTCGAAGTCAAAAATCTCAACAGCTTTCGCGCCGTGCGCAGCGCCATCGCCTACGAGTTGGAACGCCAGATCGAAGTCATCGAAACGGGCGGGACCGTCGAGCAGGTCAACATGGGCTGGGATGAGCAGCGTCAATGCACCGTCGTCCAGCGCAGCAAGGAAGATTCCCACGACTATCGCTATTTTCCCGAGCCGGATCTGCCGCCGGTGGCGGTCAGCCGCGACTGGGTCGATTCCCTTCGCCAGCAGCTGCCCGAGCTTCCCCAAGAGAAGCAGCTGCGCTACGAAGCGCAGTGGGGCGTGCGGCGCACCGATGCCGAAGTCTTAACCGCCGAGTCGCTGGTAGCCGACTATTTTGAAGGCATTATCGCGGCCTATGGCTCAGAAGACGGCAAGCCGCAACGTGCGGCCAATTGGCTTACGGGCGAATTTTTCCGCCTGCTTTATGCGGACGGCGACGGCCAGGATCTACGCCAGATTGCCGAGACCAGGGTTTTACCGGATCAACTGGCGGCCCTACTCACACTGATTGACGAGAAAGTGATCAACCAGACGACTGGCAAAAAAGTGTTGATCACCATGTATGAGTCAGGTGAGGACCCACAGGCCATCGTGGAGCGTGAGGGCCTGGCCATGGTGAGCGACACGGGCGTCATCGACCACGAGATCGACATCGTCTTGGCGGCGAATCCGGATGAACTTGCCCGCTACCAGGGTGGCGAAGACAAGCTATTTGGATTCTTCATGGGCCAGGTTATGCGCGCCACCAAGGGCAAAGCCGACCCCAACGCAGCCCGCCAACGCCTGCAAGAGCGTCTCAACGAGTAACTCACCCGGGCTCGGCTTTCCCGGGGTTATTCTCCTCAACAGAACGTCTACGCCGCCAACCTGAGTTCCCAAACCCATTGAATGACGCATAACAAAAAACACCGGTGTCATGACGACACCGGTGTTTCACGTGAAACATTGTGACGGCGCAAATCCGTCAGCAGCCTGTTTTAGAGATAATCGCGCAGCTTACGGCTGCGGCTGGGGTGACGCAGGCGACTCAACGCCTGGGCCTCAATCTGGCGGATACGCTCACGGGTGACGCCAAACTTCTTGCCCACCTCTTCCAGCGTATAGCAATAGCCATCAACCAGACCAAAGCGCAACTGCAGGATACGCACCTCACGCGGGGTCAGGCTCTGGAAAATTTCGTCAATCACCTCGCGCAGCAGTTGTTGACCAGCAGCTTCGCTGGGGCTGTCGGCATCCTCGTCCTCAATGAAGTCGCCAAGATAGCTGTCCTCTTCCTCGCCGACCGGCATTTCCAGGCTCAGCGGGCGTTGGCTCACGCGCATAATGTGCTCTACCTTGCGCGGCGTAACGCCTAATTCGTTGGCAATCTCTTCGGTAGTCGGGTCACGGCCCAATTCCTGGACAAGCTGACGGCTTGTCCGCGTAAGGCGATTGATCTGCTCATACATGTGGACCGGCACGCGGATCGTGCGTCCCTGGTCGGCAATCGCCCGAGTAACGGCCTGACGAATCCACCAGGTAGCATAGGTGCTAAACTTGAAGCCACGCCGATAGTCGAATTTTTTGACCGCCCGGATCAAGCCAATATTGCCTTCCTGAATCAGGTCCAGGAAGGGCACACCGCGTCCAACATACTTCTTGGCTACGCTGACCACCAGGCGGCTATTTGCCTTGATTAGATGCTCTTGCGCAGACTGTCCGTCCCGCACGTACCAGAGCAACTTTTCACGCTGCTCCCAGTCCTCCACGCCGTCACCAAGGATTTGGCGAGCGTCCCGTCCCTTTTCCATGCGCTTGGCCAGAGAGATCTCCTCCTCGGCCGTCAGCAACGAGACCCGTCCGATCTCCTTCAGATAGAGGCTGATGGAATCGTCAATTTCGATCTGGCTGAGGTCGAAGGCGTCCGGCTCTTTCAAGTCGGCCTCTTCTTCGTTGTCCAGCTCTTTTGCGATTTCTGTGTCGGTATCCCCTTCGCGCTCCTGACCTACCTCAATTCCCTGCTCAAACAGGGCGGCAAAGGTGTCCTCAAGTTGCTCCAGGTTGTTTTCTACATTCGGCATGACGCCCAACACGTCATCATAGCTTACATAGCCCTGCGACTTACCCAAGCCAAGGAGATAGGCCAAGGCCTCTTCCGGGCTCATAGGCTCCGCAGGGGTCTCTTCACCTTCGGCCGCGTCGTCGGCCTTCAGGGTTGCGACCCCGTTTGTCTTCGCGCCCACCTCGAGCGTCTCTTCTTCTAACTCTAACTGCAATTTGGTTTCGGTCTTCTTCGCCATGCAGCTTTTCTCTCCCTTCAGACAAGGCTCCGCGATCTGCCATATAACAGATGGTCAGAGACCCAGTTGCCAAAAATATCCGAAATCAGGTTCTCAAATCCCATTCTTCAACGGTGCAATGCCAACCCCGCCAATAAGCAATAAAAATGTCCCAAAAAGGGCGCCAAAATGGTCGTTAGTTTTACAAACAGCCTAGCATGGCCCGAAGACCAGCACTATAATTTATTAGAAACGCACCAAACTGTCGGTAAGTTTCCTCCGCAATGACACAATGCATCAAGGTTCTTTGATGCAAGACGGGCCAAACGGTTACAGGCTAACGTACCGCTTCCTTAAAATCCCAGACGCCGTTGCGCCGAGCATAGGCTAATCCAGAGTCGGCGCTGCGGATCAGATCCTCATCAACTTGCTCGAACGATGCCGTTCCCGCGACCGGGCAACGAAAGAGCCCGGCTACGGCCTTCGGGGCAGTCGAGGCGTCACTGCGCTGACCGGCATAGGGGGCCTGGAGTTGGACAAAAACGCTGGGCGCCAGCGGATACTTCCCCCCAACGCCAAAGAGCGACGCATCCAAACGCGCCAGCGTTTCGGGTTCTACACGATTCTTGACCAGCGGCAGGCGAAAATGAGAGACGCCATACTGCTCAATCACAGAGAGACCGCTGGATGCCAGCTGGTCGCTCATCCAGTCAGGATGAAAGTCGAAATTCAACTCGACAAACTCAACCGGTTGCGGATCGAGCGGCGACCAGGCCTGGCGCCGCGTCATCCAACGCAACATGGCCTTCAAGTTGCGCTTATTGGCATACTCGATTACGGCTACGCTGCGACTGTGCAAGGCCCGCCGCAACTGGGCCAGTGCTGCCGGCACATCAGCCAGATGATGCATCACCCGTACCATCACCAGCGTGTCCAGTACACCCTTCGCCAACGGCAGATCGTAAACGTTGCCGGCCACAAAGACGAAGCGCGAATCATGCCCCCAATGCCGCGCCGCGTCAACAAGCAACGTGCGGCTGTAATCGAAGAGCACAATCTGTTCGTACCCCAAGTATTGATCGGCCAGTCGTCCAAAACCGGCGCCAATCTCGGCAATGCGCAAGCCGCGCGGCGGCATAAGCCGGGCCAGCGCCAACCGCTCTACGGTATCTTCGTATTCACGCCCTTGGCCTTCCCAAAAATCGGTTTTGTAGCCGCTATCTTCATAATCGATAACGGGAGGACGATCAGACAATTGAAGATCACGCTCTTGAGTCATGTACCTCGCCTACTTCAGGCTATGATCCGCCCCAACATCGTGAGAAACTTCACACACAACGGTCAAATGACAAAAAAATGGCGGGAGACTGGGCTCCCACCGATACGCTTGCGCAATTATAGCAAGACCGAATGACAATTTCAATACCCAATTCGGGTTTGTATTACACAAAAACATGCAAAACGGTGTTCAGAAAGCGGCTTTCCACCTTGTTGTTCGCATCAATCGCCCGGGGAGTCGGGCGTAGTGGCAGGCGGTGGAGGCGAGCTACCCAGATCAGAGTTATGATCGTCAGAAAAAGCTGGCATGTCCGCGCCGCCGGACCAAGAGTCAAAAATCGTAAGCAGCGCCGGCTCATCCAATGCTTCGACTGCAGCTATCCAGTCATTAGTATCGACGACGCCCCACAGATTTTGCGAAAGATAGGCCTGAAGGAAAGCGTCGAAGCGCCGTTCCCCAATGCGATCACGAATGATCTCATAGAAGAGTGCGCCTTTGCCATAGACAATCGTCTCGTATTGGCCGCCGTCCAAATAATCGTCAACGGCGAGATCGACCGCAGCATCAAGCGTCTTTTCGGCGAGGAGATCGAGGGGAATCTGCCAGCGCAAATGGGCCATGGCCTCGGCGTCATACTCGCCGCGCAGATCCTCGGTGTAGAGACGCATGGAGTATTCTGCCAGCGACTCATCCAGCCAGGGTGCGTTGACCGGATCGTTGTGAACCATCTGGTACCACCATTGGTGCGCCACCTCATGCGCAGCCAGCATCTCCAGCTGATCAAAATAGCGATCGTAGATCTGTATGCCCAACAAGCTTACCTGGGGATATTCCATGCCGCGGTAGTTGATGGGCGCAGGAGCAACACGCATGTCGCGAAAGGGGTAGTCGGTAAAACGCTGGCTGTAGATGCGGAGGGCTGCAGAGGCATAGCGCAGCGCCGCACGGCCGCCTGCCTCCTGGCCGGGCAACCAGTAGCTGGTCACCTGGGTGCCGTTGGCGTCCACGCTGGCCGTTTCAAAAAGCGGACTGGTATGGAGCACGAATTCGCGCGAGGGCCCGGTGACCCAGACATGCTGGGCCAGACCGTCGCCGAGCAACGTGCTGGTGACAAGGGTGCCGCTGGTGACCGGCACTTCGGCGGTCGGCATGGTGGCCGTAACCGCAAAGAGCGAAGCCACGTTGTAGGCCGCATCGCCGCGCACAGAGCCGATCTCTTGCCACCAATCGCCCAAGCCGGGCAATTCGCCATCCTCATAGACGGCGAGCGCCGGATAGAAGAGGGGCAGCGAAGTCATGCCTTGACTTTCGCCAAAGAGGGCATAGATCGCTTCATTATCCGACCAAACGGGATAGTCCAAGCGCCAGTTCATCCGTACCTGAACGGCCTCGCCTGGCGGCAATGGTTCCGCCAGGTCGACACGAATGGCGGTACTATCTGCAACGTAGCCATAGCTCACCGGTTGATCATTTACGATTGCGCTGCGCACGAGAAAGTTGCCGCCATATTGTTTCAGGGTGGGATAGAGGCGGAAGATCAGTTCGGTCCAGTGATCCTGACTGTAGTTGGTAATATCGATCTTGGCCGTACCGGTGATTATCTTGTCTTCGGTGTCCATCTGAATTTCAATGGCATAGCGAGGGGCCTCAGCCATCTGTTCAAAGATATCCTGGTGTTCTTCCTTCATGGCCGAACGAAAGGGGGCAAAGGAATCCACAGCTTGTGACGTACGATCGCGGCCGCAGGCGCTCAAAACAAAGAGTGTACCGAGCAGGGCGATGGCAATCAGCACAGCGCCCAAGGCCGGAGAAGCCAGGCGCCGGGCATGTACAGTAGGAGTGCGAGCGGTTGGGGATTTCATAGGATTGTCGCTGGCATTGGGCGCAAAATAAGTCTACCCAACGGTAAGTTTGTACACTTCAACAATGGCAGGGTCCGTGATATGCTTACCACGCATTCGTCTACCACTGATTAAAGCATACCCGCCGACTATTCCAAAAGGAAAAGCCGGCCTTATAGCGAGTAAGGCATCTACATGGGGCACACCACAACTTATCTTCTTTTGATGCGCCACGGCGAAAACGACTGGGTTGGCACCAATCGGCTGGCCGGTCGCACGTCGGGCGTACATCTAAACGAGAAGGGGCGGCAGCAGGCAGAAGCACTGGCTGATTTGCTGAGCCAGCAACCGATTGCCGCGGTCTATTCCAGTCCCTTGGTGCGCTGTGTGGAGACTGCCGAGCCGCTGGCGACGCGACTCAACTTACCGCTCCAAGAGGAGCCGGGGATCATCGAAGTTGATTATGGGGACTGGCAGGGAGCGGAACTGAAGAAGCTTGCGGCCACACCGGAATGGCAAAAGGTTCAGCACTATCCGAGTCATTTCCGCTTTCCAGGCGGCGAAACGCTCCGCGAGGTCCAGGCGCGCGCCGTGAGCACAATCGAAGCGTTGGTTGAACGGCATCCCAATCAGGTCATCGCCCTCTTCAGTCACGGCGACGTGCTGCGCACGACACTGGCCCATTTTCTGGGTGTGCCGCTCGACTTGTTCCAGCGCATCATTATCAGTACAGCATCTATAAGCGTAATTGGCTTTGCCGACGGTCGCCCGATGGTGTTGGGCGTGAATCATCTGACCGAGATGCCGCAGCTAAAAATCGAGCCGGCTCCGGCGCACGATGCAGCAGAGTCTCCTGCGCCCGCAGGTGAAAACAGAGAGTCTGAGTAAATCCAATGGGCAAGTACGTTTACGACATCAATCCTGTGGAGCACATCGTGGCCGACGCCGCGGGTGAGCCGGGCCAGCGCACCTTCTTTATCCAGGCGCGGGCGGATGATGAGCTGGTCAACCTGGTGCTGGAGAAGCAGGAAGTTGCCAATTTGGCGGAAAGCGTCTTGCAGTTGCTGGACGAACTCCAGGAAAAATATCCTGACATCCCGCCCCTCTCGACCAATCGTGAAACGCTCTATCCAGAGTATCCGATTAACGAGACCTTCCGAATTGGCCAGTTGATGGTCGGCTATGATGAACAGAACGACATGATCTGGCTCATTGCCAAGGCGCTGGTGATCAACCCATCCGGCGAAGTTGTCGATCCAGAGACGGAAGAAGTGCCGACGGTGCGCCTGGTGGCGACACGCGAACAGATGCGTCTGATGAGCGAGCATGCGCGTGAAATTGTCGCCCAGGGACGACCGGTCTGCCCGCTCTGTGATAGCCCGATTGATCGGGAGGGTCATTTTTGCCCGCGGACGGACGGCAAGGCCATGCCCATTGTTATCTAAATTGCCCAGCCAGATCGCGCTCGTCTAATAGACACATTATTCAAACTTTGGACAATGTTCCTTGGTCAGAGACCGCGCACATTGTCCAAAGTTTGAGTGTCATCTCTATAAGAAGCGCCTGCACCCATGACCCACGCCCCAGACGTACCGCCAAGCCAAGAAGACGACGGCGCCGGACCAATCATCCAGGTCACGGAGCAAGATGTCGTTGATCTGCTGACGGCCGGTGAAATCGAGGAACAGGGGCTCTTGCCCTATAGTTCCAATCATAGCTTTCTTGTCATCGTGCGCGGGGATGATGAAGCGCTGCCGGCCGTTTACAAGCCGCAACGGGGCGAGAGTCCGCTGTGGGATTTTGAATGGGGAACGCTCTGCAAGCGCGAGGTGGCAGCCTACGTAATCAGCAGGGCATTGAACTGGCAACTGGTCCCGCCAACCGTGTTGCGTTCCGGCACGCACGGCGTGGGCAGCGTGCAGTTCTACATTGACAACGACACCGACGCCCACTATTTTACTGTCAGAGCAGATGCACGTTTTGCCAAAACCCTGCGTCGGCTTGTACTCTTCGACTACATGATCAACAACGCTGATCGCAAGAGCGGACATTGCTTGGTCGGCGAAGACGGCCACATGTGGGCGATTGATCACGGCGTCTGCTTCCATACGGAATACAAGTTGCGATCGGTCATTTGGGAATTTAGCGGTCAGCCCATTGAAGCTGACCTGCATGCCGATCTGGAAGCGTTCCACACTCAATTGACGACACCATCATCAAGGCTGATGGCTGATCTGCAGCGTCTCTTGCAACGCGACGAAATCGAAGCCGTAGAGCAGCGCACAGCGCAACTCCTTTACGCCTGCAGCTATCCCAATCCGCTCATCCACCGCCGCAACTATCCCTGGCCGCCGATTTAGACAAATCGACGAATCCAAACGCTGGGCAACAGGAAAGGAAATGACGTTTGAAGGCTGTTGTCATGGCTGGGGGCGAAGGGTCTCGTCTCCGCCCGCTCACCGTTGGACGCCCAAAGCCCATGGTGCCGATTGTCAACAAATCGGTCATCGGTCATATTCTCGACCTGCTCGCCAGCCACGGCGTAACCGAGGCTGTTGTCACCCTGCGCTACATGGCCTCGGCCATTCAAGACTTTTTGCACAGCGGCGTTCACCAGGGCATGAAGGTGAGTTTTTCCGTCGAGGAAACTCCGCTCGGGACAGCCGGCAGCGTGAAGTATGCCGCCGAACGCCTGGGGGACGACCCGTTCATGGTGATCAGCGGCGATGCCCTGACCGATTTCAACCTCAAGGCGATCTTTGATGCCCACAGCCAATCCAATGCGGATGCAACGTTGACGTTGGCTCACGTCAACAACCCGTTGGAATACGGCGTTATCGTCACCGATCCACGCGGCTGGGTCACCCAGTTTCAAGAGAAGCCCTCCTGGGGCGAAATCATCTCCGATACGGTCAACACCGGCATTTATGTGCTCAACCCCGACGTGCTGGAGATGGTGCCGGATGGCGTGCTCTATGATTTTTCCAAAGATCTCTTCCCCAAGATGCTGGCCCGGGGCAAGCAGATCGCCGGTCACGTTGCCGAAGGCTACTGGTGTGACGTCGGCAACATTGAAGAATACATGCAGGCCAACTCCGATCTGCTCTCCGGCATGGTGCAGCTACCGCATCCGATTGGCGAGCACATTGGCGGCGGCATCTGGGTGGGTAAAGACGTGGAGATCGCGCCCAGCGCCCAGCTCTTTGGTCCGATCTATCTGGGCAATGAAGTCAAAATCAAGGGCGATGTTATCGTCAATGGGCCCGCCGTTATTCGCGATTACTCCGTCATTGACAACTACAGTCAGGTGGAGCGCAGCATTCTGTGGCGCAACAATTACGTCGGCGAATCGTGCGAGCTGCGCGGCGCCATCATCAGCCGGCAGTGCAGCCTGAAGTCCAAAGTTCATTGCTTCGAAGGCTCGGTCATCGGCGACAATTGCGTGTTGGGCGAAGGCGCGGTCATCCACCCCAACGTCAAGCTTTGGCCGCGCAAAGAAGTAGAAGCGGGCGCCACCGTCAAAGAGAGCATCATCTGGGGCAACCAGGGACGGCGCTCCCTCTTCTCGCGGTTTGGCGTTTCAGGCATCGTCAACATCGATATCACCTCTGAGTTTGCGGCCAAGCTGGGTGCGGCCCTGGGCGCCAGTCTGCCCAAAGGCAACTATGTAGCGATCAACCGTGATATCCATCGCGCCTCGCGCATGATCAAACGTGCCCTCATCAGCGGTCTGCCCGGCACGGGCATCAACGTACTTGACCTGGGCACCGTGCCCATCCCCGTTCTGCGCCACCATGTACGCACCCACGACGACGTCTCGGCCGGCATCCATGTGCGCCTGAGCCCTTTCGACCAGCGTGTCCTCGACATTCGCTTCATCGATGAAGACGGGCTCAACCAGAGCACGCCCGAAGAACGCAACATTGAACGCATCTTCTTTCGCGAAGATTTCCGCCGCGCTTATCTGAATGAGATTGGTTCAATCGACTATGATCGCGTTGCGATCGAAAACTACAAGAAGGACTTCCTCAAGAATGTCAATGTCGAACGCATTCGCAAGCGTAAGTTGCGCGTTGTCGTCGACTTTTCCCACGGCTTGGCGTCCGACACGCTCTCCGAGTTGCTGACAGAACTGGATGTGGACGTCCTGGCCCTCAATGCGCGCTTGGACGAGACCAAGCTGGCCATGCTCGAGGCTGAATTTCGCGCCAACCGGGAGACCATGGGCAAGATCGTGGCGGCGCTGGGCGCGGATCTCGGGATCCAACTGGACGTGGGTGGCGAGAAGATCTTCATTGTCGACGAGACTGGTCGCCTTCTTTCTGATGAGACTGCTGCCGCCCTGCTGGTGGAATTGGCGCTCTATGCCCAGCCGGGCAGCACAATTGCCGTTCCCATCAACACGTCCAGCATTTTTGATACGATCGCCAGTTGGCACGACGGGCGGGTGATCCGCATTCGCCACCACCTCCATAGCCTGATGGCTGCGGCCGGAGCCGCTGATGTGCTGATGGTTGCCGATACCAACGGCAACTTCGTTTTTCCTGAATTCCAACCGGCCATCGACGGGATGATGGCCAGCATTCGCCTGCTTCAATATTTGTCGCGCCGCGAGATGAAGATGAGTGAAGTAGTCAACTATCTGCCGCAAAGCCATACCGCACGCGAGATGATCACCTGCCCGTGGGCGGCCAAAGGCATGGTCATGCGTCGTCTCAACGAGGAATACAATGGACCGGACGTCGAAAAGATTGACGGCCTAAAGGTGCAGATGGGCGACCGAAAGTGGATTCACATCATGCCGAATCCGGAGAAACCCCTATTCGAGCTCTTTGCCGAAGCGGGCGATCAACCGCAGGCTGACGAACTCATTCATCAATTTCTCACCCAGATCGATTCCTTCATCCAGGGCGATTGAGCCTCCACAGATCCTGCACAATGACCGCGGATACCGCCTCTCCATTCGAAATCACGACCCATTCCGCTGACGAAACGCGTGCGCTGGGTGAGACCATTGGCCGGCTCCTCCGAGGCGGTGATGTCCTTGCCCTCGTTGGCAACCTCGGTGCGGGCAAAACGACTTTCACCCAAGGTATTGGCGCCGGGCTTGGCATCAAAGGCTACATGCGCAGCCCCACGTTCACGTTGGTCAACGAATATGAGCTGGCAAATGGCGAAGTGTTGTTTCACCTGGACGGTTATCGACTAGGCGAAACGCTCGACGAAGCGATGCTGGAGGCGGAGAGTTTTGGCATGGAGTATTTGTTTGATGATGAACGCGCCGTGATCATCGTCGAATGGGCCGACCGGGTCGCCACGATACTGCCGCCAGATCGGCTTCAGGCGACCATAGAATACGTCGAGGAAATAGAGGACCGACTCTTCATTCTCCGTGCAAGCGGGCCGCGTAGCCAGGCTTTGCTCGAGCAGTTAGGACGCTGAATTCTGTAGTGCGACGAGGTCTTGCGGCCTGTCCACATCGCGCAACTGCTCTCCCGCAACCGGCACGCCGATTACCTCCTGCGCATAGCGCTGCAGCAGCGGCCGCCCCCCTACATCCCCACTCAAGGCAGACAACTCAGACCACAATGAACGATCGAAGAGCGCCGGCGCGCCGCGCATCTGTCCATCCGCAAAGGGCGCAGCGATCCGTTCACCCTGCTGCCAGGCACGAATCAAGCGACGCAGGAGTTCAGGCTGTACCAACGGCTGGTCGACGGGCAGGAAGAGCGCCGCTTGTATCGCCGCATCAAGCTCAGCCAGCGCCACGCGGAGGCTGGACGCCTGCCCTGTGGCCCATGCCTGATTGTGGACGATCTGAACCCGCCTGCGGTCAGCCTCCTCGGTCCACCCTGCAATCGCGGCGGCAACCGCGTCACCTTGCGCCCCCGTCACGATGAGAACTTGCTGCACACCGCTGGCCAACGCAATACGCAGCGCATGCACAACCAGCGGCACGTTCTGAAACTCGATGAGCTGCTTGGGTCGCCCCATGCGCGTGCTGCCGCCGGCCGCCAGTATGATCGCGGCAACCGGGCCATCCCGTCCGAGCACCGGCTCAGTGTGGCTCACGCCCAAAGTCGTCAACAGCGTCGTCATCTGTTGCGCAGCCAAGCGCTTGGCAATCACGCGACCGATGGCCCGCCGCAGCGGCGAATCGGCCTTGTTGAGCAGCGCGACAACGCGTGCGTTGCCTGGCCGCGCCTTGAGCCCGCCTTGAGGATGGCTCAATAGCCGCGCGGCGGCGGCCGGCGTTAGGCGCATGTCCGGCGCATCAGAGGCGGAATCGAGGAGCATACGAATCTGCTTAGGTCGATGGACGTGTGCGTCATCGATCAGACAGCCGATGGCGTCCAGCCCCATGATGGGAACAAGGAGCGTTGTGCCGGCCGGCAGCACCGGCTCGTGCAGAGCAGGGGCCTTGGCCGGCAACATGCGGCTGCCGTCAGCCTCAATCAGAATGGCGGAGACGCCCAACGCGACCGCATGGCGGGCGATTTCATCGACCATGGCTGGCTCAATGCCCGCCTTTTTGGCGATCGGGCCCTGTGCCGCTGTGTCACGGCCGATCAGAAGCACATGGCCATGCGCATCCAGGGCCGCGGCCATACGTGACAGGGGCAGCGTTGGTTGCGTGACCGGGACATAAGCGGGCGCCTGGACAATCTGCGCGGCTGCGATGCGCGTGGTCGTCGTGGTGATGACGCGCGCGCCCTGGGCAGTCAGCTCCGCGGCCAGGCGGAAGAGCGCCGAGCTCTTGCCGCCCGCACCGACAAACGCAACGATCTCCGGCCGCGCCGGATCAGGATGCAAGCGCAAAGCCGTGGAAAGCAGCATGGTCGTCCCTCCAAATTGGCAATTGACGATCGTCAATTGCCAATTGCTGCGTCGAGCGCTTGATCGAGATCGGCGATCAAATCATCCGGGTGCTCCAGGCCAATGGAGAGGCGCAGCAATCCCGGCGGCGTCAGGCTATCCGGCCCCTCGATGGAATAGCGATGCTCGATGAGGCTCTCGACGCCGCCCAGACTGGTCGCCTGGGTGAAGAGCTGGACCCGGTTGGCGACCTGGCGCGCAGCTACTTCGCCACCCGCCACCTGGATGGAAAGCATGCCGCCAAAGGCCTGCATCTGGCGCACAGCGATTTCATGGCCTGGGTGGGACGGCAAACCGGGATAATGGACATGAGTCACGCCAGGATGATGTTCGAGGAAGTCCGCTACGGCTTGCGCATTGGCGAAGTGCCCGCGCATGCGATAGGGCAGGGTACGGATGCTGCGCAGAAGCAGCCAGCAATCAAAGGGCGACGGCACGCCACCGCCCAAGTGCTGAAGTGTGCGGATGAGGGCAAAGAACTCATCGTCGCGCTTGCCGACGACTGCGCCACCAAGAATGTCGCTGTGGCCGCCAAGATATTTAGTCGTCGAGTGCAGCACCAGGTCGACGCCTAGTTCCAGCGGTCGCTGAGCCAGCGGCGTGGGCCAGGTGTTATCACAGACGCAGCGGGCGCCTGCGTCATGGGCAATCTGGGCAACGGCAGCCAGATCGGTGATCTTGAGTTGGGGATTGGAGGGCGTTTCCGTCCAAATTAGTGCCGTGCGCGGTTCTACCGCTTCTGCCACGGCGGCCAGGTCGGTCATGTCCACAACGGTGGCCGTGACGCCGCGACGGGCGAGCACCTCGCGCGCCAGCTTGTTGACCAAAAAATAGGCGTCGTCGGGCAAGATGACGTGTTCCCCGGCTTCCAACGTCTGCAGAATGGCCATGGCCGCGGCCATTCCTGACGCGAAGGCGGCCGCCGCCTCCCCGCGCTCCAACGCCGCCAGCGCGCCTTCCAATGCGCGACGGTTGGGGTTGTCGCTGCGCGAGTAGACGTAGCCGTCAGTGTAAGCGCCGTCCTCGCCGCGGATAAAGGTGGTGGAGAGATGGATCGGTGGCATGACCGCGCCGGTGGCCGCGTCATGCGTGCGGCCGGCGTGGACAGCCAGAGTCTCAATGTGATCTGATTGATGTTCGCTCATAAGATAAGTTCGACCAAAACGCGGCGACTATTCACGTGGAATCCCGGTGATGCGGATGCCGCTACCCTTCACCTTGTTGCGGATGTTGATGCCGATGAGCACCGCGGTCAGCCCTTCAATGACGGTAGCATTGGCCAAGGGGCCGGCGTTGAGAGCAAAGAAGCCAGCCGCTTCTGCCAGCTCAGTGGCAACAGCTTTGGCCTCCTTGTCATCGCCTGTGATCAGGACATCACAGTCCGGTTCCCAATCCAGATCGAGCAAGTGGGTGGCGGAGATGTTTTGAAACGCTGCCACCACACGCACATCGTCACCCAGTTGGGCCTGGGCCTCAGCCGCGGCCGAGCCCCCGGCAGGCTGCCAGACGGTCGCAACCTTGGGCGGCTGCAGCGGCACGCCGACGGTAAGAAAAATTTTGCCCTGGCTCCCCTCAAGGACCTGTGCGATGGTCGCCTCCTGGGCAGAATAGGGGACGCTGAGGATGACAACGTCGCCGGCCGCAGCTGCAGCTGCATTGTCCAGCCCGGTGAGCGAAGCGCTGCCTGGCGGCAATGTTGCCGCCAGTTCCGCGCTGACGCTTTCGGCTTTCTCCAGGCTGCGGCTGCCAATGACGACGGGATAGCCAGCAACCGCCCAGCGAATGGCGAGGCCGGAGCCTTCGGCGCCGGTGCCGCCAATGACGGCAAGAGTTGGTTTGGTCATGGATATGCTCCAGTTGGTGTAGTGGGCAGCGAGCCAGATTCTACTCGCTGCGTCGTGTATCCATCAGTTGGCCGGCGGCCCGACGCAGGCGGTCGCGCAAGGCATTGCCCAAGTCGCGCGGCGGAAAATCGCGGGCAAGCATGATTTCAACGCCCGCATCATCCAACGCACGCATGGCCTGAAAGAGTTGCTGGGCCACCGCGGGCAGGTCCTCCAAGGAACCCAGATAGACCTTCTCGGCCTCCAGGTCGTCCAGGAAGAGACGATCTTCATTGGCCAGCAGCAGGCCAACATGCTGGCCATTCCCCGTCACCCGTTTGGTGACGTTCCGCATGGCTGCATAGACGTCCTCATCTTCACCAGTGAAGAGCCAAAGCACGGCCCGTGGTGCGTAGTGGCGCTCGAGCATGCCGGGTGCGGGCAGCGCGTTTCCGTCCTCGCGACGTGCGCTCGTTTGAAACGGTCCGATGAGCGCTTCAATCTCCTCGATAGTCACGCCGCCGGGACGGAGCAGGGTTGGCGGCTCCGTCGTGAGGTCAAGCACCGTCGACTCTACACCGACAGCCGTTGGCCCGCCGTCGAGGATCATGTCGATGCGGCCCGCCAAATCATCCCAAACGTGCTGGGCCCGGGTGGGGCTGGTGTGACTAAATCGGTTGGCGCTGGGCGCGGCGATTGGCGTGCCTGCGGCGTAGAGCAAAGCCCGCGCCAGCGGATGGGCCGGCGCGCGCACGGCCACGGTATCCCCCCCGGCCGTCACCACATTAGGGACGCGTTCACTGCGCGGCAGAACCAGCGTCAGCGGTCCCGGCCAGAAGCGTTCAATGAGTACACCGGCCAGGTCCGGTAGCGCGGTGGTCAAACCGGTCAATTCCACTGCGTCGGCCACGTGGACGATCACGGGATCATACGCGGGTCGCTCTTTGGCCGTGAAAATGCGCGTCACGGCAGTGGCGTCCAGCGCATTGGCCCCCAGTCCATAGACCGTTTCAGTGGGAAAGGCGACCAGACGACCGGCTTGAATGAGCGCCGCGGCCTCGGCAAGCACAGTCGGATCAGGTTCAACGGGATTAACGGCAACAAGTCGGGTTGCCAGCGTGGATTCTAAAGCCATACCGGCTATTATCGGGGAGAGTGCGATTGGCGACAAATCGCTCCTGAAGTATGCTGGTGATCACACCATGTCGGGCAGTGGGGAGATTGATGACAGTTGCTGCTGGTAGGCCAGCATCCACCCAGCGGATAGAACGCGGGTGTACCGGGATCGGGCGGATTATCGCGGATCTACTGCTCTTAGCGGCTGGAATTGCTGAAGTCCCGAACCGTTGCCTATGGTGAGCAAAGAGATAAAGAAATGGGGACGCATCATGGCCATACTTCTCGTCTACGAAGGTATTCAGCCCATCATCGCCGCCCGGGTCTTCATAGCACCCAACGCGACGATCATCGGGCGCGTGGAGCTCGCGGCCGGGGTCAATATTTGGTATGGGGCCGTGCTGCGCGGCGACATTGGCCGCATCGTCATCGGCGAACGTACCAGCGTGCAGGACAATGTCGTCGTTCATGTCAACGAACGCCACGATACGGTGGTGGAAAATGATGTCATCATCGGCCACGGCGTGGTGATCGAAGGGTGCCATATTGGGTCCGGTGCGCTCATCGGCATGAATGCAACCGTGCTCAGCGGGGCAACGGTGGGGGCAGGCGCGCTGATTGCCGCGGGTGCCGTGGTGCGTGAGGGTGCGGAGATTCCGCCGGGGATGCTGGCGGCCGGCGTACCGGCACGGGTCAAAGGGCCGGTCGGCGACGACCATCGCCAGCGCATTGCCGAGGGCATCGAGAAATACCAGCTTGCGGCCGCGCGCCACCAGGCGTTAACAAGCGGCTGAGGCACGCAAGCAAATCCAATCCATCAACGCAAAAAGCGGAGCCGCTTTGGCTCCGCTTTTTCATTTATTCAATTCATGCTGCGTCAACAACTAGGTGACGTCTTTGAGCGTCAGATTGTTCTTGCGCAGATAGGCCATCAGGCCGAGCTTGTTCACGCTCTTCATCGCCCGGGTCGAGGCCTTGATCTTGACCGTGCGGCCCAGCTCCGGCACAAAAACCGAATACTTCTGGACATTGGGCTGCCAGCGCCGGCGGGTCGTCTTCTTGGACCAGGGCAGGTTGTTTCCATACTGGGGACCCTTGCCGCTCAACTTGCACTTTGCCATGACATACTCCTAAAAAATGCACCGGACGCGCTCAGAAACCCGTCCCATTTAATCGCTTATCGAAGATAAATAATACCCGAAGAGGGGAACGGTTGGCAAATTTCAATTGGGATGTGGCGGTATTGATTGTCGATGGGCAATTGACCGCTGTCGATTGTCAATTGCTGCCGACGCGGCATGCGGCGCAGGTGCCGTAAAACTCCAGCAGATGGCTCGTGATCTCAAAACCATAGCGTTCGCGCAGGTCGTCAATCATTTCACCCGCGACACAGTGATCGAAGTCGATGATGCGTCCGCAATCTGAGCAGACCATGTGGTGGTGGCCGCCCCGGGTACGGATATAGAGGGGACCAGTCTCCCCCACGTAGATCGGACGTACAACGCCAAGCTGAGTAAGCAAGTCGAGCGTACGGTAGACGGTTGCTCGTCCAATCTGAGGATGAACCGTGCGGGCTTGCGCAAGAATCTCGGCAGGGTTCAGATGTTCGTGTTCACCGTCGATGACCTGCAAGACGGCCAGGCGCGCGGGCGTGAGTTTATAACCAGCGCCGCGGAGACGCGCTTGGAGTGATTGGCTCATTGGGGCAGACCATGAAGGCCCTACTCATATGTCGGCGGCGGATCGAAGGGCTCGGTCGTAAAGCCGGTCGACAGATACGCCTCTTCTTCCTCTTGCGGCTGGGTTGCACGATGCATGTCCAACAGCAAAGCCGCGGTCAATCGCGTGTTCTCCTCAGTCGCAAGCTGCATCTGGATGCCTTCACCCAGCCCATAAAAGAGCAGGAAATAGATCAGACCGAGAAAGAGCATGGCCAGACCGGCGATAATGCCGCCGCCCGCAGACAGAATGTCGGCCGTGCCCGGCAGCGCGCCGCTGAAGAAGGGCACCAGCGTCGTACCTGCGATAGCGACGGCGATTGCGCCAACAACCGAGAGAACCAATAAGATCCAGGCAACGATTTTGAGCAGGTTGCCAATAAAGCGTAGAACGCCAAAGCGCTTCGGGACAGCCATAACGATCTCCTTCGTCGGCCAAAATAGATGGGAATGATGAAGTTTGTGAACGTTCTTGACATTGTACCCGATTGGAGGCAATCGAGCGAAACAAACAAAAAAGGGCCGGCTCTTCAACCCTAGCCGGCCCTTCGTTCAGATGCGGAGGCGACGATCTCTGCGATCCGGCGTCTCTGGCTAAGCAACCGCCTCAAGCTGGGCGTTCAAAGCGTCCAGCACCTTTTTGGCCGCCACCGGAATGACTGTACCGGGGCCAAAAATGGCGGCAGCGCCATGCTCGCGCAGGTAGTCGTAATCCTGGGCCGGAATGACGCCACCGGCCACGACAAGAATGTCGTCCCGCCCGAGCGCCGCCAGTTGGGCCACGAGCTGGGGCAGCAACGTCTTGTGACCGGCAGCAAGGGAGCTCATGCCCACGACATGGACATCATTCTCTACTGCCTGTCGCGCGACCTCCGCCGGCGTCTGGAAGAGGGGACCGATGTCGACGTCAAAGCCCAGGTCGGCAAAGGCAGTGGCGATTACTTTGGCCCCGCGATCATGGCCGTCTTGCCCCATCTTGGCGACCATAATGCGCGGCCGGCGACCCTCAACCAGTTCAAACTCATCGGCCATGCGGCGGACTGCAGCGACTTCGTCCTCATCGCCAAATTCGGCGCTGTAGACGCCGGCAATGGAACGGACGACTGCTTCATGACGGCCCCAGGACTTCTCCAGTGCGTCGGAGATCTCGCCCAGGGTGGCGCGGGCCCGGGCTGCGTTGACGGCCAATTCCAGCAGATTGCCCTCGCCATTGCCTGCGCTCTCGGCCAGGGCCGTGAGTGCGCTTTCAACATCTGTGTTATCCCGTTCGGCCCTTAAGCGCGCCAGGCGCTCGACCTGAGATTGGCGCACAGCGGTGTTGTCGACTTCGAGAATATCGAGTGGATCTTCTTGATCGAGCCGATAGCGGTTGACGCCAACGATGGTCTCTTTGGCGGAGTCAATGTGGGCCTGGCGCCGGGCAGCAGCCTCTTCAATCCGCATCTTGGGCAAGCCGGTCTCTAAGGCCTTGGCCATGCCGCCCAATTGCTCAACCTCCTCGATGTGCGTCCAGGCGCGACGCGCCAACGCGTCCGTCAGCGTCTCTACGTAGAACGAGCCGCCCCAGGGATCGACCACCTTGGTAATGCCCGTCTCGTGTTGGAGATAGAGCTGGGTGTTGCGCGCAATGCGGGCCGAGAAGTCGGTCGGCAGCGCGATCGCTTCGTCGAGCGCGTTGGTATGCAGCGATTGTGTGTGTCCAAGGGCCGCGGCCATGGCCTCCATGGCGGTGCGGGTCACATTGTTGAATGGATCTTGCTCCGTCAGGCTCCACCCGGAAGTTTGGGAATGGGTGCGCAGGGCCATGGATTTGGCATTTTGGGGATCAAATTGCTTGACCAGCTTGGCCCAAAGCAAGCGCGCGGCGCGCATCTTGGCGATTTCCATGAAGTAGTTCATGCCGATCGCCCAGAAGAAAGAGAGGCGGGGTGCAAAACGATCAATGTCCATGCCTGCACCGGTGCCCGCGCGCAGATATTCCAGCCCGTCGGCCAGCGTATAGGCCAGTTCGATATCGGCCGTGGCGCCCGCTTCCTGCATGTGATAGCCGGAGATACTGATAGAGTTGAAGCGGGGCATCTCGTTGGCCGTGTAGGCAAAGATATCGCCAATGATGCGCATGGAGGGCGCCGGCGGATAGATATAGGTGTTGCGCACCATGTATTCTTTGAGAATGTCGTTTTGAATCGTCCCCGTGAGCTGGTCGTGGGGCACGCCTTGCTCCTCGCCGGCAACGATGTAGAAGGCCATAACGGGCAAGACTGCGCCATTCATGGTCATGGAGACCGACATTTTGTCCAGCGGGATGCCGTCAAAGAGCGTCTTCATGTCAAGAATTGAGTCAATGGCCACGCCGGCCTTGCCGACATCGCCTACCACCCGTTCGTGGTCGGAATCGTAGCCGCGATGGGTGGCAAGATCAAAGGCGACCGAGAGGCCCTTCTGCCCTGCGGCCAAATTGCGGCGATAGAAGGCGTTGCTTTCTTCGGCTGTGGAGAAACCGGCGTACTGGCGTACGGTCCACGGCCGGGTGACGTACATGGACGGATATGGCCCGCGCAGGTAGGGCGCAATGCCGGCGGTAAAGCCCAGGTGCTCCAGGCCAGCCATGTCCTCAGCCGTGTAGAGCGGGCGCACGTCGATTTGCTCCAGCGTGTGCCAAACGTACTCTTCAGCCGGAACGCCGGTCTGCGCTTCGATCATAGCCTGCCAATCGGCCAGCGACTGGGGGGCATAGTCCGTTTTATAGTCAATTTGGGTAAAGTCTGGATTGCGAGTCACGATCACCTCCTTTTATGGAACGCGGATTGGGCGTGATTTGCGCGGATTTTTCTACGCAGGTCGATCCGCCTGATCTCCGTTGTGTCAGATCCCGGCCTGTTCCTGCAGCCATGCGTTGAGCGCATAGCAGTCGGCGCGCAGGTGAATGAATTCATCAACACCGGCAGCCCGGAAGGCATCGACATGATCCTTGGGATAGCCGGCCAGCAGCAGGGGCAGGTCCGGTTGCGCCGCCTTGATGCGGGCTGCCAGTGCGGGCACAATATCGGGATAGGTATCGTCGGTCGAACAGATGACAACGGCTTGGGCGGCCGATGCCAGCGCGGCGTCGGCCGCTTCCTCGGGGTTGGCGAAGCCAGCGGGGTAGTCGCAGACAAAACCGCCTACATTCACAAAGCCCTGACTGAAATCGGCCCGGGCCTTGTGCTGGGCCAGTGGCCCCATGGTGGCCAGGAAGACGCGTGGCGGCGATCCCGTGGATTCGGCATACGCTTCAGCCGCCGTCCGCAGCGCTTCGAACGAAGCGGCGACCCGTAGCGGCGTCAGCGCCGGCACGACCGGGCCTGCCACGGCGCCGTCACGCAACATCGCACGCAGTTCAGCCAGCGTGGCGCCCTCCGCGGCAGCCTGTATCGCGGCATCGACGACCGCGGGCTGGGGTCCGACAGCAATCGCAGCAGGCGATTGTGCAGCATTTGTGCTCGTTACAGCATCCGGGTCGGGCGTCGTTGCGACCGGTAGCCGCTCCTCGCCCAAATTGGGATACATGTTTGTCCCGACCAGCACATCCTTGCGTCGATTGAGATTGGCAACACGCGCCTGCGCCGTTGCTGCGATCTGCTCCTGCAGCGAGCCATCTACCAGCACGGCCCCCATACCACCGGCCGCTTCAATCGACTGGAAGCGCTGCCACGCAGCCTGCGCCAGCTCGTCCGTCAATGCCTCAACATACCAGGAGCCGCCCGACGGATCGATCAGCCGGGCCAGGTTGCATTCATCCTGCAGGATGAGTTGCGTATTGCGGGCGATGCGGCGCGAAAATTCATCGGCCTGGCGTTGGACCCCGTCAAAGGGCGTCACGTGCATGCTCTGGACGCCGCCAATCGCGCCGGCAAACGCCTCGGTTGTCACGCGCAGCATATTGACATAGGGATCATAGATTGTCTTGTTCCACTCGGCGGTGCGGCCGTGGATCGTCATGCGTTGCGCCTCTGCGCTGCCGCCAAATGCCGCCACAACCTGGGACCAGAGCAGGCGGGCTGCGCGCAGCTTGGCCACCTCCATGAAGAAGTTACTGCCCAGACCAAAGCCGAAGGTCATTCTTGCCGCGGCCGAGTCGACCGTGAGGCCACGCGCCAGCATGGCGCGTAGATAGGCAGCGCCGGTTGCCAGCGCGGCGGCCAGTTCCGTCACAGCGTCAGCACCGGCATCTTGAAACCGCTCAGCCTGGACGCTGATGGTGTGCAGGGCCGGGGCATTGACCTCTGCCCAAAGCGTCAAGGCCGCCATTTCGTCGTAGAGCGCGTCAAGCGTGGTCGGCGAGCTGCCGGCGCTTGCCAACTCGCCCAGGGGATCGTTGACGACGACGCCGCTAAGCGCCGCCCCGTCATTGTCGGCTCGAGTAGCCAGCAGTAAAGCGGCAGCCGGTAAGGCATCAACGCCGGCACGCAGCATTATCGGCACGGCTGTCAGATCCACTGAAGCCAGCGCCGCGCCCATCGCTGCGGTATCGTCGATAGCAACACCACGGTGGCCGTCAGCGTCGATGCCAAGATTAACGGCATCCTGACCGCGGTTGAGATCGTGCAACAATTGGCGGTTGAAGTCGGCCGGTGTTGGGGCGCTGATCTCCTGGGCGATGGCCCAGGGCTGCTGAAGATAGCCGGCGGCATCCGCGCCGCGCACAAAGGGCGGCTTGCCCGGCAAGGTATTCACGTGGCTCAGGTCGGCCACATCCTCGGCCCGGTAGAGGGGTTGAAGGTCAATGCCCTCGTAGGTGCGGGTGATGAGTTTTTCGAAGGGGAGTCCTTTGAGAGAGGTGACAGTCGCTTCCCGCCAGGTTTCGAAAGAAGGCGCGTCAAACTGGTCAAACAGGCGCGGGTCCGCCGAGTCGAGCGGTGCGTCACCGTTTGCTGATTCTTGCGGCATATTGGTTCTCGCTTCCCGTTGATTCGCAGTCCGTTGACGGCACAAAACGGCCGCCAAACCAGAGAAGAACTTCAGGCATTTGCAAAAAATGCAACCAGTGCATTGTACCTGCAAACTGCACGCCTCACAAGCGAAACAGACTGTGATTTGTGCCTGTTCAGCCCGTTATGCGCGAGGACGCGGATCGATCGAGATCAGGCGGATTTTCGCAGATTGATTCGCTGTCATCCGCGGGAATGTCGCTATGCGCCCATTTCGTGATCAATCGCGATAATCTTTGCGTTTTGCTGGACGCTTTGGCCCGCCCTGCGGGTCGTGCTAGACTGTTTACCATGTACGGCCTTCGCCCATTGCGCAATGACCAGTCTCAAACGCTGCATCTGACAATGCCGCGCCGTCAAACCCTGTTCATCAGCGGCTACATTCTTTATCTGGCACTCGTCTTGCCCTTCATTTGTTGGGGTGCGTTGGCCAATCCCGGCCACCCCCACCAGGGGGCGCACTTTGTCTTTTCTATGCCGCCCGGCGTTGAAGCTCCAGGTGTTGAAGCGCAGAATATCCGCTTGGAAATCTTGCGCAATGAGATCTGCGGCAATCCCAAACTGAGCAGTCAGATCCCACTGCCTGCATTTGGCGGCGATGCGAATGATGACGGTCCCGCCGGTCAATCCCTGCCAGCGACCGTGCTTGCCATGCTGGCGCTGGCGTTTGTGGGCTCTGCACTCTACTGCGTGCATTGGATCCAACAGAGTGAGCGGCTCGCTACGTTCCGCACAGGGCCGATCTTCCAGCCTCTCATCCCCACGCCGCCCCCGCGCTTCAGTTGATCCCGGCGTCACAACATCACCCGTTAGGTACCCAGAAATCTGACTCCGACAGAAAGGGTCACACCATGGGCCGACAACCGCTCATATTACTCAGTGTCACCTGGTTGCTGCTTGCAGTCGCAGCGTGTGGGCGCGCCAATGACTCTGCAACCGCCGCCGGTCTGGCCGTGACCCTGCTTCCCGACGGGCGCTATCCGGGCGAATCGATCGTTGTGGAATTGCGCGACGAGAGCGGCGAGCCAGTGACGGACGTGACGGTAAGCTTGGAAGGCAACATGAACCACGCGGGCATGGTCCCGGTCCTCACCGAAAACGTGCTGGACGGGGCTGATGGGCGCGAGGACGGACGCTACACGCTCCCATTTCAATTCACCATGCTGGGTGATTGGATCATCACCGTCAAGATCACGCCGCAGGATGGTGCCCCCCTAACCACAAATATCGACCTGCGCGCCGGTGCGGAATCGGTGACGGTCGAAGAGTGAGACTCACACCAATCATTAAGGACAAGAAGACGATGATCAAGCGATTTTTTGGCATTTCCCTGATTCTGGCCCTGCTGCTCAGCGCTTGCTCGGCCATGCCGCCTATGGCCGGTGGCGAGATGGATCAAGAGATGGACGACGACATGGCGAGCATGGTTGAGCCGACACCCGGCGAAATCACGATCGTCGATCCCCGCTCGCGCCCCTCGCCCATGGCCGCAGGCAACGGCGCCGCCTACATGCTCTTGCTCAACGGCCTGGAGGAAGCGGTGCAGCTTGTCTCCGCAGAGAGCGCTGCCGCTGAGGTCGTGGAGCTCCACGAAACGATCGACGACAATGGCGTCATGCGCATGGTGCCCCAACCCGACGGCTTCAGCATTCCCGCCGGCGGCAGCGTCGAGCTCATGCCGGGCGGCAAACACGTCATGCTGATCGGTCTGATTAACCCCCTGGAGACGGGCGGAGAAATCGAAATCACGCTCAATTTCGACAACGGCGAGTCGATGACGACCGTCGTCCCCGTGGTCGAAATGGACGGCATGCCCATGAACATGGAGATGGACCATGACGATGACGGCATGGAGCACGAAGAGGGCGAGATGGACGACGATGGCGAAATGGAACACGGCGAGGACGACGATGACGCCACGCCTTCCTCGTAACGATTGATCGCAAGCGCGCCTGGCTGGAGGCCGGAGCTCTGACAGAGCTCCGGCCTCTTCTTTTCGTTCTTTCTTTTCGGTCAATATTTTGGCGCCGGCAAGACTGTAAGCTCGATTATTGCGGCCATTTCTGCCCGCGCATATACTTCTTGAAAGCCCCTGACTGGGGCGATTTGTTTTCGGCAAAAGCGACAGGCAGTTGCACAATGGGCTACAGAAAAAGGGGGAGGGGCGTAGAGAAATTCTATCGTTCCAGGTCGTTCAGCCTTTCTTCTGTGAGCCTCCGGGTATCCCGATGAGCCATCTGCGTCGCGCTTTTCGATAGGCATGTAGGGAAAGGAATGACCGTGAGCGACTATCTCGTCCGCGCCATGGCGCGCGAGGCCGGCATGCGCGGCTTCGCCTGCATTTCGACTGATTTGGGGCGTGAAGGTGCGCGCCGCCACGAGGCGACACCGCTCTCCACCGCCGTGCTCAGCGAGGGCTTGACCGCGGCAGCGCTGTTGGGCACCTTACTCAAGGTGCGGCAACGCGTTGCCCTGAAGATTGAGGGCAACGGCCCGGCCCGCAAGATCGTAGCGGAGTCAGACGCCAATGGGCACGTGCGCGGCTATATTTCCGAAGCGCATCTGCCTTCGCCGATTGAGATTGGCCCCGAGCAAATGGCCTTTGCCATCGGCAACGAAGGCCTGGTGACCGTGGCTAAGGATGTGGGTCTGAAGGATCTCTACCACGGCATCGTGCCCCTGCACAATGGCGCCGTCGATAGCGAGTTGATCTATTACCTGACGCGCTCGGAACAGGTGCCCTCCTTTGTGGAGATCGGCGCCAAGATAAACAGCGCGGGCGAGCTGACGATGGCAGGCGGCCTGTTGCTACAGGCTATGCCCGGCGCGGACGCAAGGATTTTGCACACGTTGACGGAGCGAGTTGAAGATAGGCCGCCTCTGGTCGACATGCTGGCGGCAGGGCGGCTGCCTGAAGAGATACTGGCGGAACTTTTCGCTGGATTTGACTTTGAAGTATTGGAGCGCCGTCCCCTTGACTTCCGCTGCTCGTGCAGCTGGGAACGCTCGAAGAAGGCCCTGATGATGATTGGCGAGCACGAAGTTCGCTCCCTCATGGAAGAGGGTGAAGCGGTCATCGAATGTCACTTCTGCCACGAGAGTTATTTTTATGGCGTGGAAGCGCTGGAAACCGTACTGGATGAAATCGTTGAGAATTGAGATTGGAGAATGAAGAATGGGGAATTGTTAACAAGTGACGCCGGCCCACACCATTAACAATTCTCCATTTTCGACTTGTCATTAGCCAGTTCGACTCTGCTCTCCCCTTCGGCTCTTTCCGTGTTTTCGGCCCTCAACGCAGCAATAATCTTTTGATCTGTGACGGGAAAGGGGTACGCGTCCAGTTCGTCGAGCGTCACCCAGCGCCAGTCGGCACAGCCAATGGCTTGGGGTGCGCCCTGAAGATGGCGGGCGTGGAAGGCATGGAGCGTGATGCGAAAGTGGGTGTAGGCATGCTTCACCGTGGCGATCAGTGCGCCCACCTCGATAGCGATGGCCAACTCTTCATCGATCTCGCGGACAAGCGTTGCAGCCAGGGATGCGTCGTCCGCCTCACGCTTGCCGCCGGGGAATTCCCAGAGGCCGCCCAGCATGCCGTCTTGGGGACGCTGCGCGATGAGCAGCAGGGAAGCAAATGGTTCGCCCTGCCAGATCACGCCAGCGGCCACGTCGTAATGAGGCGTCCGTTTCCGGACTGGCATCACCGGCCGCTCGGCCTGGGTGCCGTTGCGGGCGGCAGCACAGAGTTCCGCCACAGGACAGATGAGGCAGCGTGGATTGGCCGGCGTGCAGACAGTCGCGCCCAGCTCCATGAGCGCTTCGTTGCAGGCGCCGGCTTGCCCCGGTGGCGCGGCTTCCACCACCTCACGAGCACGAGCCCACAATTGCTTGAGCGTGGCCCGGTCGTCGATGGGCTGATCGATATCCCATAGACGGCTCAGCACGCGCTTGACGTTACCATCCAGCAGCGGCTCCTGCTGGTTGAAGGCCAGGCTCAGAATCGCGCCCGCGGTATAGTCGCCAATGCCAGGCAGCGCCAGCAGAGCCTTGCGCTCGTCCGGCAGCCGGCCGGCATGCTCCGCTGCCACAACCTGTGCGGCTTTGTGCAGATTGCGCGCCCGCGCATAGTAACCCAACCCCTCCCACAGCTTCAGGACGGTCTGCTGATCGGCAGCGGCCAGCGCCTCGACGGTCGGAAAGACCTCCAGCCACCGCACATAGTAATCGCGGACGGTCTCGACGCGCGTCTGCTGGGCCATGATTTCGCTGATCCAGACCGTGTACGGATCGCGCAGGCCCGCAGGCGCGGTGCGCCAGGGCAATTCGCGCTGATGGCAGGCGTGCCAGGCAATGAGGCGCGCGGCCAGTTCGACAACATGTTCAGATTGTTGCATGGGAAAGAATCGCAGATCTCAGGCAGCAGGACGGCGTCTAGGGCACGATTGGCCCGCGCAGAAAGCACTGTCCCAGGAAGCTGATGGCCAGGAAGCCCACGAAAGCGACGACGAGCCAGAGGGGCATGCCGAGGACCGTTTTGGGCGGTCCTTTCTTCTTTTCCGTAACCGGCTTGGGCAACTCCGCCTGACAGCGCCAGCAGACATCTTTATCGTCGGGGTTCCACGTGTTGCAATTGGGACAATCCATCGAGCGCTCCTTCAATCGTTGATCTTGTTCGGCATGGTAGCACAGGAAAGACGCGCGGGCAAAGAAGACGGGGGATTTCCTCGCTGGAGCAAGCCAATTTTTGCAAATTCCTTGACAGGCGTTCACGCATATGTTATAACTGGTACGAACCAGTTCGACACACCTGTTGCTCCCGAAGTCAAAACCACCACATCCTGAGCGGACCGCCCTTATGATTACCGCGAACGGCACCAAAGCTACGGAGTCGCTGCTGTCCACCGCGATCGAACGCGTGGAGAGCAATCAGCCCCTATTTGACGATCTCTTCCCCAATCTTTTCCCCAATTACGGTGAAGCGCATCACTACCTGTTGCGTGAAAACAACAACTGGCTGGCCGCCTTCTGGCCCGGCATGCTCTGGTTGGCATATGACCAGACCGGTTCGCCGGCATTGCGCGAGGCCGCGACCGCACTGCTGCCCACCTTTGCCCACCGCTTGGACGAAGAGATTCATATTACCCATGACCTGGGCTTTCTCTTTAGCCTCTCCGCCCGTGCGCAATATCAATTGACGGGCGATCCGGCCGCAGCGGAATTGGCCCTGCGCGCCGCCGATTTACTCCTTGGGCGTTATCGACAACCGGGACGCTATATCCAGGCCTGGGGCGCGCTCGATGATCCTGTCGAGAGCGGCCGCATCATCATGGATACGATGCTTAACCTGCCGCTGCTCTTCTGGGCCAGCAATGAAAGTGGCGATCCGCGCTATAACGCCGCGGCACTGGATCATGCACGCATCACCAGCCGCCACATGGTGCGCCCCGACGGCAGCACTTTTCACACATTCTTCTTTGATCAGGAGAGCGGCGCGCCACGACACGGCGCCACCCACCAGGGCGTGGCCGATGATTCGCTGTGGTCGCGCGGCCAGGCCTGGGGCATTCTCGGTTTTGCAATTGCAGCAGACTGGCTCCCGCATGAGCGTTTTTTAGTCGAGACAGCCCGCACCTTGGCCCGTCGCTTCATGGCCGAACTGCCCAGCGATGACGTACCGCTGTGGGATTGCTGGCTGCCCGCCGACGCGCCGCGTTATCGCGACAGCTCGGCGGCTGCCATCGCCCTCTGCGGCCTGCTGCGCCTGGTCGACACCGACCCGGCCTATGCCCAGGAATATCAGGCCTATGCCAGACGACTGCTCGACGCGCTGACGCGTCACTGTTGGGACGACCATGCTGAGGCCCAGGGCTTGCTGGAGCATGGCGCGCTCCATGTGCCCAAAGGCATTGCGACCGATTCGTACGTAATTTTTGGCGATTACTTCATGTTGGAAGCGCTACTGCGCTTGTCGGGCCAAGCCCCCGACTTCTGGGGTGTACCGACAACGTGAGGCGTGGCTACGCAGCGGGGGGTTGGGTCGATTGCCGGGGCATGAACTGAGCCGGCAACAGGAGATGACGGGGCGGCACAGGCGTCAGGCGGCGCATTTGGTTGAGGAGCAGGTCGGCCGCTTGTCGACCCAGCTCAGCGCCGGGCAGGCCAAACGTTGTGAGCGGCACTTCAAAGTGGAGGACCGTGGGCAGATTGTCGACCGAGATGAGGGAAAGCGCCTCGGGGATCGCAAGCCCTAGATCGCGCGCCGCTTTGTAAGCGCCCATCGCCGTCACGTCGTTAAAGCAAAAGATGGCCGTCGGTCGGTCCGCCGGCGATAGGATCTCGGTTGCCAATTGACGAGCCGGCTGGGCAATACGGACGTTGGAATCTTCATCGAGGCTGCCGCTGAGGGCGACGTGATGCTCCGGAATCGGCCGGATGTCGACAAAGCGGGCAAGGCCCGCCGCCTCCATGGCCTGGCGATAGCCCGCCGCACGCTCACGCCCTGTGGAGTAATCGGTGAAGCCGATGTGCAGGATGCGCTCGTGGCCCAAGTCGAGCAGATGCTGTGTCGCACGCAGTCCTATCTGTACATTATCAACCGAAACCGCGTCAAAGGGCTGGCTGTCGGCTGTGCGGCCGATAAAGACCAGCGGCAGCCCAAGCTTCTGAGCCTTGGCCGTCACCAGGCTCAAGTCGCCGAAGCGCGGGGGCGTCAGTGCCAATGCGGCGATTGACTGGCCCTGGACCAACTCGTCGATGCGGTCGAGCAGGACATCGACCCGGTCATCGTGCAATGACATGATGAGGCCATATTTCGCTTCCCGCACGGACGTTTCGAATGCCGCAGCCAGCTGAGGGTAAAAGAAGTGAAAATTGGGACGTGAGACGATCAGCGCGATGAGCCCCTGGCTGTTGGACCCTGCGCTGCGGGCGAGCACGAAGGTGCCCTTGCCGGGCACGCTTTGCAGCAGTCCCTCCTGGATGAGGGCGTTGATGGCCTGACGGACGGTGGACCGGCTCACGTCGAGCATTTCACGCAGGGTACGCTCTGAGGGCAGCAATTCGCCCGGTTGCAGCAACCCGTCTTCGATCTGGACACGCATGGCTTCACGCAACTTGGCGTGAAGGGGCAGGGGCTCGGGTGAGTGCAAGGCCTCTTGCAGCAACTCTTTTTGCATCGGTCTCTATCCGTTGATTCCCATACCGGTTCGTACCAATTGTACCACAGGTGAACGCAATCGGTATGCGCAGTCCTTTTTGTTTTCTCGTCGCACCTTAGTTGTTTGTCGTCACATTTCACGTTGTATTATCAGAATTGTCACTCTGGAAGGAGAAACCCATGTTGAAGTTTCGCTACGTCGTTGCGTTTCTGGCAACGCTGATGCTTCTGGTTGCCGGCTGTGCCGCGCCCGTACCCGAAGCAGCCGTCGACTCGGCTGCCGGTGATGATGCCGCCGCCGAAGGCGACGCGGTCACCCTGCGCGTCATGAATTGGTCGCAAGAGCAGGCCGAGTTCTATGAGCAGGCCGTCGCCGAATTTGAGCAGGAATTCCCCAATATCGCGGTTGAATGGGAAACGCTGGAGCAGAGCCAATATCGGGAAACGTTGCCGCTGATGTTCCAGAGCGAAGACGCCCCCGATATCTTCTTCTGGCTGGGCGCCGATCGCGTCCTGACCATGGCCGAATTGCTCGATCAGGGTTGGATTGCGCCGCTGGACGCCGCCTCGTTGCCCGAAGACTTCACCAGCCGCTGGGAAGATGGCTCTTTCCTCGAAGGCATCAATATGGTGGACAGCGAGATCTATTCCTTCCCCTTCAATGACAACTTCGTCTGGGGACCCGGCTACATGTACACCAACAAGGACGTCTTCCGTCAGGCCGGTCTGGACCCCGACAGCCCGCCGACGACCTGGAGCGAGCTGCGCGCCGTCTGCGAGACCATTGTTGAAGAGACCGGCATCTACTGCCTCTCTGTGCCGCTGGGCAACAACCTCCAGCGCACGTGGTATCCGTTGGCCGGCGTCAACTACACGGACAGCTTCTTCGACTATCAGGCGGGCCGCTTCAACATGGACGATCCCCGTCAGCTAGAGACCTTCAACTACCTGCAGGGTTTCTTCAATGACGACCTGGTCGTGCCCGGCAATAATGACCAGAACTTCGCCCGCCAGGCCATGGCCAACGGCCAGGCCGCGATCTACTTCGGCGGCGCCTGGATGCCCGGCGTCTTTGCCGGTTATGAAATCCCCGACCTGGACCTGGGCGTCTTCCCGCCGCCCGTCCCCGATGAAGGGCGCACCGGCTCCCTGCGCCAGTCCTTCTCGGAGAACAAATTCTACATCAGCTCCCAGTCCGAGCATGCCGCCGAGGCCACGCTCTTCCTAGAGTGGATGACCCGCCCCGATGGCTACTTCGCCAGCGAGTATCTGGCCGAAGGCTTTGGCACGCTGCCCTTTACCGACATGAGCAAGTATGTGACCGATGAGGGCTTGCTGGAAGTCATCGCCATCGCCAACGAGGAGAACTTCCGCGTTGCCTATCCGGAACCGGTGGTCGCCTGCCCCGACGTGACCCAATCCGAGGCGGTCGCCAACGCCAATAACCTGACGAATAACTGGGAATTCATTGCCATGTCCGAAGCGTTGCTCAACGGCGAGGACTTCAGTGAAGTCGCCGCCAACATCGCTTCGACCAAAAATGCAGAGTTCTTGAGCACGCTGGAGGAAGAAGCGGCTGAAGGGTTGAACGTCGGCCCCGAATGCTTCGCCTTCCCCGAGTGGGAAGATATCACCCAGGCGTACGACCCGGCGCTCTACGAGAGCCACGTGGGCCCCAGCGAATAAGTCGGTGCCATGAAAGAGAGCTAAGTCGCGTGTCTGTTCAGCAGTGAAAGACTGACGCCGATTGAGCCTGTCGAAATCAAGGAACTGAGTTGGGGAGCCCCGCTTTGTTTCGACCCTTCGACAGGCTCAGTCCATGCATGCTCAACCGGCGCCCGCCATCTTGGCTGCACGACCAAGTAGAATCAAGCAAGTAGAATCAAGAAAAAGAGACTCTTTGGGATCTCAGGGGATTGACAGGTCGTCGCCAGGCTAGCGCCGGTTGAGCTTGTCGAAACCAAGCGGGTCAATCCAAGCGGGTCAATCCAAGCGGGTCAACCCCTTGGGATCCCAAAGAGCCGAAAAGGATCCGCCTTTTTCCGCCGCATCCACCAGATCCGCGGTCTATCATTTATAGAAGAGGATGTCCATGGCTGAAAAATTTGCATCGCCGCAGATGGTGTCCCAGGGTGCGGAGGCCGTGGCTGCGCAACGGTCACGATGGCATAGCGTAGATCCGCGGCGCAATTGGCAGGATGTACCGATCAGCCAACGCGTGCGCGGCGTCGACGTGCTATGGGTGATGCTCTTCCTGGCGCCATTCATCGTGCTCTATGCCGGCTTCACGCTCTGGCCCTTGCTGGCCACCATCATCTACTCCTTTTTCGACTGGGATGGCAACGGTCCGCCAACCGACTTCATCGAGTTGGAGAATTACGTCACCATTGCGCGTGATCCACTCTTCTGGCTCTCTTTTAAGAATACGCTGATCTTTGCCGTGACCAATACCATTATCAAGATGCCGCTGTCACTGCTGGCCGCGATCGTCCTGACGCGTAAGTGGCTGTGGGGCAAGCGCATCTTCCGCACGGCCTTCTTTGCGCCCCTGGTGATCCCGGTGGCCATGGCAGGTCTGATCTTCCAACTGCTGCTCCATCCGGCTAATGGCGCCGTCAATGCTTTCATGCTCAACATCGGTCTGATTCAGAAGCCTATCGATTTCCTGGGCGATGCGCGCTTGGCCTTGCTCAGCTTGGTGCTGGTGTCAGTTTGGCAGATCTTTGGCCAATACATGATCTACTGGATGGCCGCACTGCAGAATGTACCGGAGTCACTCTACGAGGCGGCGGAACTGGACGGAGCGGGCGAATGGAGCAAGCTAATCCACGTCACGCTGCCAATTATCCGCCCCGTGGCAGTGATTATTCTCTTTCTTGGTTTTGTGAATGCGCTGAAGGTCTTCGGCCTGGTGGTAACGATGACGGGCGGCGGTCCCGGCTTCCAAACTTACGTCGTGCCCTACTTCATCTACACCCAGGCGCTGGTCGATTTCCCCTTCCGCTACGGCTATGCTTCGGCCGCGGCCGTGCTCTTCGGGGCGACCGTTCTCCTCGCCGTCACCATCCAGGGCTATTTCGTGCGGCGTGCTGAGTCCGACCGCAAAGCATACGGAGTCTAACCATGCCCCATATGAGCCGTCAGGCACGCTATAATCTGATCACGGTGACGGTCCTGGCCATCATCGGCTTCTTGTGGATCTACCCTTTTCTCTGGGTGACGCTGGCCTCCTTCAAAACGCCGGCAGAGATGTTCTCGGCCGGGGCGACATTGCTCCCCGAGCAATGGGACTTCAACAATTTTGCCCGTGCCTGGGACAAGGCGAACTTTAGCACCTACTTCTTCAACACGGTGCTCTATGCCATGGCAGCCACGGCGATCGAGCTCTTCAAATCGTCCATGTGCGGTTACGTGCTGGGACGCTATCGTTTTCCGGGACGCAACTTCCTGCTCGGCATCATCACAGCGACACTCTTCATTCCCATCGCCTCCATCATTCTGCCCCAGTTCAAGCTGGTGCAGACGCTGGGCTTGCTCAACACGCGCAGCGGTGTGATTCTGGCGCTCTCGGGCGGTTCGGGCGCACTCTATGTGTTGCTCTTTACCGGCTTCTTCCAGACGCTGCCCGACGCGCTCTTCGACGCAGCTCGTATCGACGGGGCCAACTTCTGGCAGACCTTCCGCCTGATGCTGCCCCTGGCCCGGCCGATTATCGCCACGGTGGTCATCTTCCAGTTCATGAGCACGTGGAATGAGTTCAACATTCCCCTGGTCTTCACCCTGGGGCGGCCTGAGCTGCGCAACATGGCCGTGGGCATGTACGCCTTCCGCGGCGAGTATTCAGTGGACTGGACAGGCTTCGCCGCAGGCACGACCATCTCCATCATCCCCGTTTTGATCGTCTTTTTCCTCTTCCAGGGCTACTTCGTCCATGGACTGTCAGGCGCGGTCAAGCAGTAACAGAAAGAAAGACCTGACATGCTGCACAGAGATGCCGCGGAAACCCTGCCGGTGTGGCGCTTTCGCTTTGAAGATGAAGCCTGGCAGCCAGTCATCGTGCCCCACAGTTGGAACGCCCACGATGCCGTGCGCCTCGGCGACGGCTGGTATCGCCGCGGCACAGGCGCCTACGCGACAGAACTCGCCACGCCGACCGGACGACGCACCTTCGTCCGCTTTGGCGCAGCCAGTCAGGGCGCGGTCGTGCGCTGGAACGGGCGGCAGATCACCCAGCATGCCGGCGGCTACCTGCCCTTCACGGTTGAGCTGCCGTCGGACGAGGCGGGCATACTCCACGTTGAGGTCGACAACCGGCCCGATCCGGATCTGATCCCGTCGGAACGCTCGGACTTCTTCCTCTATGGCGGCCTGACACGCCCCGTGACGCGCTACACGACCGGCCCGCTACGCATTGAGCAGATCCTGGTCGATCCGCAGGTACGAGACGACCAGGGCATGCTGACCCTGCGCCTGCACGTCGACGGCATATTGGACGATCCGTCGGCTCGCTACGAAGTGCGCATCGAATTGCCTGACGACACGCCCTTCTTTACGACCACCGGCGCGCTCACTGCCGCCGAAACGAACATTACCGTGCCGCCTCTTGCCGATCCACCCCGCTGGTCGCCGGACGCGCCGCAGCGCTGCCGACTGCACGTAACGCTCTGGCACGACGGACGCCCGTCGGACAGGGGTTCGCTGCGCTTTGGCTGGCGCACGGTCGACTTTCCTGAGGGCGGCCCCTTCTTCTTCAACGGCGAGCGGCTGCTCTTACGCGGCACCCATCGTCACGAGGACTGGGCCGGCTCTGCCAGCGCCGTGTCAGAGGCCGATACCCGGGCTGAGTTCCTGCGCATCAAGGAAGCCGGCTTCAACTTCGTGCGGCTGGGCCATTATCCCCAGGCGGGCCATGTGCTCGACCTGTGCGACGAACTGGGGCTGATCGTCTGGGATGAGTTGCCCTGGTGCCGAGGCGGCGTGGGTGGCGAGCGCTTCAAGCAGACGGCGCGAACCATGCTGCGCGCCATGATTGCAGAGCATCGTCACCATCCCTCGATCATCTTTTGGGGCCTGGGCAACGAGCTCGACTGGGAGAGCGATCACCCGGAGACCAGCGATGACGATGTCCTCGCCTTTCTGCAAGAACTGCACGATCTGAGTCATGCGCTCGATCCCACACGCCTGACCGCGCTACGGCGCTACGAGCGGGGCGCAACCGTGGTCGACGTCTACTCGCCTTCGATCTGGTCGGGCTGGTATCGCGGCCGCTACGAGGATTACGCGCTGGCGTTGACCGCGGCCCAGGCCCAATATCCTCGCCTGCTGCATATGGAATGGGGTGGCGACAGCCATGTCGGCCGCTACAACGACGGCCCCCACCTCCTCCATGAGCTGCGTCAGGAGAGCGACCACGCCGAGCAGGACGGCCTGGCCTATTCTGACGAGGGCTTTGCCCGTGCTTCGCGTGACAGCGACTGGAGCGAGAGCTACATGCTCGACCTCATGGCGTGGCACTTGCGCGTCCAGCAGGCGCAGCCCAGGCTGGCCGGCACAGCCCAGTGGGCGTTCAAAGACTTTGGCACGCCCCTACGACCCGAAAACCCAATTCCTTACGTCAATCAGAAGGGATTGGTCGACCGGGCCAACCGGCCGAAGAGCCTCTACCATCTATTCCAGGCGGCACAGACCGCAACGCCGGTTTGCCGCTTGGAAGCCCACGACTGGCCTCTGCGCGCCAGCGAACCGACCGCAAAGCAGCGCGTGCGCGTGATCACGAACTGTGCTACCGTAGAGCTGTTTGTCAACGGCCGCTCCCAAGGCGTCGTCACAGAAGGGTGGCTGCGCAGCTGGCACGTGACGTTGCGAGCGGGCGTTAATGAGCTGCACGCCATGGGCCGGAGCGCAGAGGGCCGGCTTGTCGAGGATCATGCGACACAAACGCTGGTCCAACCGGGCGATGGAACACCGGCTCGCTGGCTCCTCACAACGGAGCCGACGACATGGCGCGGTCAGCCCGTACGGCGACTCATGGTCCAGTTGGCCGCGGCCGACGGGACGCCGCTGGTTGGGCCCGAGCAGCGCGTTACCTTTCGGGTGACTGGCGGCGCGGGGCGCCTTCTTTGTGATTTGGGCACGATCGACGGCTCGGCAACCATTGAAACGGCCAACGGGCGCGCGGCAATCTTGCTCGCCGCGCCGGATGAGGCTGACGTAGTCGTCAGCGTGGACTGCGCGGCGCTCGAACCGACAGAGTGGATAATCAACCAAGTGGAGGAGTCAGCGTGACGCTTCGTGAAGCAGTGAACTGGTATGACTTCAGCGGCAAGACGGCCATCGTTACCGGCGGCACGGGCGCGCTGGGCAGCGAGATCGCCTTTGCGCTGGCGGCCTGCGGGGCCAACGTGGTGATCCTGGCACGCACGCCCGAGCGACCGGCGCGGCTGAATGATCTGAACGACGAAGCCGGACGCGTCATCGCGCTGCACGCCGATGTACTGGACCGCGCCTCGCTGGAGGCTGCAGCGGCGGAAATCCTACGCGAGTTTGGCACTATCGATCTGCTCGTTAACGCAGCCGGCGGCAACCATCCGCAAGCGACGGCCACACCCGACCTGAGCTTTTTCGACCTGCCGGCCGACGCGCTCAAATTCGTCTTTGACCTCAACATGCTCGGCACCATTTTACCCAGCCAGGTCTTCGGTCGCTACATGGCCGACCAAGAAGCGGGCGTGATCCTCAACTTTTCGTCCATGACCTCCGTCCGCCCCCTCACGCGCGTCGTCGGCTATGGCGCGGCCAAGGCCGGCGTCAACAATTTCACCCAGTGGCTGGCCGTCTACATGGCGCAGAACGTGGGGCCGCAGGTACGCGTCAACGCGCTGGCGCCCGGCTTCTTCATCGGCAAGCAGAATCGCTCACTCTTGCTCAACAGTGACGACAGCCTCACCGAGCGGGGCCAGACCATCATCGACCACACGCCCATGGGCCGCTTTGGCGAGCCGGGCGAACTGGTCGGCGCCGCGCTCTGGCTGCTCTCGCCCGCATCGGCCTTCGTCACCGGGATCGTCGTGCCCGTGGATGGCGGCTTTTCGGCATTTAGCGGGGTGTAGGCGGGCGGGCGGTTTGATCGACACGACAACGGATAGGGAAAGGAACGGATGCTGCACTGAGAGCGGTCGCCGGGCGCTGTATCCGTTCCTCTCCCCATCCGCTGTTCTGTTTCACAATACAGCGGGAGCTACAACCCGAAAGCCGAGGTCGTCGTCGCAAAAGTTCGGATTGTAGCTGAGACGTTCGGCACAGCGCACGTAGGATTCGTAGTGGAACCAGGAGCCGCCGCGCAAGGTGAGCAAGTCTCGTGCCGGCAGGTCCTCCCGCCCATCATTCGCCGCGTAAGGGTATGCTCGATACAAGCTGCTCGTCCACTCCCAGACGTTGCCGGCGACGTCCGCCACGCCATACGGACTGTCGCCGCGAGGTGAGTAGGTGCCGACCGGTGTTGTATCGCCTTCCGTGCCATCAAAGTTACACAATTGCCCAGTGGGCCGCTCATTGCCCCATGGATAGTGGCGCCGATCTGTACCGCGCGCCGCCTTTTCCCACTGCGCTTCACTTGGCAACATCACGCCCGCCCATTTGCAAAACGCCATCACGTCATGCCAGGTAACGTGGACCACCGGGTGTTGCTCCTTGTCCTTGGGAATATGGCCGTGAGGCCAATGCTGGGGGATCCCATGGCCCGTCGCATCGATAAAGTGTTTGTACTGCGCGTTGGTCACGGGGTAGCGGGCGATCCGGTATTCAGGCAGGTAGACGCGATGCTGCGGCGTCTCTTCATCAAACGCCAGCGGATCCAGCTCTTTGTCGCTGCCCATCAGGAACTCGCCGGCGGGGATGGGGATCCATTCGAACCCAATGGACGGCGTGCGCCGTGTAGCTTGCCGGGTACTTGGCGGCGATGACCCGACCGGGCGAACGCCGCCGCGAGCCATGGCTGTGATCAAGCGATTGCAGGCAGCGGGCAGGTCCAGCCTGCCATCCTCATATTGAATCGAGTAGAGAATGAGTGGGATGGACTGCCGTTTGTTCCCGCGCAGCAGCAAGGGAAACACGTCCAGCCCTCCATCCAGCGCATAGGAAACTTCCGTGCGAACCCACTTGGACTGTTTTGCAGCGGGCGACATGAGCACGACCATACAGCTAGCGCCCTCGATCGCCTGCTCAATCGCGTTCTCCCAGTCTTGCGTGCCCACGGCCAAGCCCTCATCGGTCCAGACGCTCAGACCAGCGTTGACCAAGGCGCGATAAACCACGTGCATCTGCTCGCTGTCTTGACGGCTGTAGTTGAGGAAAACCTGACCGGCGGATCGAGGCATGGCGGGCGCCATGTCATCCAGAGGTCTAGACAGTTGATCCGGGCTGCCAAACCAACTTTGAGCAGCGGCAGCCAACGTAGTCAACGCCTGGTTCTCCTGGTTGCCAGTGTAGGCCGCTTCAATCAGGCGCATGACCTGCCCCGTACGCTCGGCCCACTGAATCAGGCTGAAGGTGATTTCCGTCAGGTTATTGCCACCGGCCACGTGCGGCAGGTCCACGTCCATCTGGACGCGCAGCATCTGGCGCAGGCCGCCTGTAGTATAGGCGTTGAGCAACGCTTCCTGTAGCTGCTTGAATTGTGGGCCATTGAGCGTCATGGCGCACGCTGTCCTCTGGCGGCTTGGGTTGAGGCTGCTTACTCGTCGGAGGACATGATCGCCCCCACACATTCGTGGCTTGCAAGCTTCAGGATCCAGTGTAGGATGGTGGGATCAATGTGTCAAAGTGTAGGAAACGGGGCGTGGATAAGGAGCGAGTCGGCGCCAACCCGCTTGGTTTCGACTCTTCGTCAGGCTCAGTCCAAGCAAGCTCAACCGGCGCTGGCCGCATAGGTACACGAGTCTCTGGATTCCTGATCAAGCGGGGCGTAGATTCAGAGGCTTCATGGTATCATGACAAACGTTAAGAAAGCAGACCAAACGTTGCTCGGAACAATATGCCGCTGCCGCACAAACCACGATTGGGGAATCCTATGCTCGCACAAGCGACTTCACCCACGTACCTGGCCCCAGGCGCGATTGAGCAGTTGCTCGGCCAGGCGCTGGCCGGGCAACATGCGGGCGAACGCGTCCTTGTGCTCATCCCGGACCACACGCGCACGATTCCCCTGCCCAGGCTCTTTCGCCTGCTGGTCGAACTGCTGCACGATGCCAGTCAGCTCGACTTCATGGTCGCGCTGGGCACGCATCCGGCGCTGAGCGAGGATCAACTTGAGCAGCTGGTCGGCATTTCCGCAGCCGAGCGGACCAGCGAATTTCGCCACGTCGGCCTACTCAACCACGCCTGGAATGAGGCCGATACGCTGGTTCAGATCGGCACGCTCGCCAGCGACGAGATCCGCGTGCTGGCAGGAGAGCGCTGGCATCCCTCGCTGCAGGGCGATGTGCCCGTGCGCATCAATCGCCACATTTTCGATTACGACCACCTACTCATCCTGGGGCCGACCTTTCCCCACGAGGTGGCCGGCTTCTCAGGCGGGGCCAAGTATCTCTTCCCCGGCATTTCTGGTCCGGAAATGATCAACGTCTCTCACTGGCTGGGCGCGCTGGTGGGCGTGGTCGACACAATCGGCGTGGCAGAGACGCCCGTGCGCGCCATGATCCACGCCGCGGCGGCCAAGGTTGACGTGCCGATCACGCTGATTGCGTTGGTAGTGGTCGACGATGCACAGCTGGCCGGCGTCTTTGTCGGCGATCTGATCGAAGCGTGGCGGGCCGCGGCGGCGCTCTCTTCCGACCGCCACATCATTTGGGTCGACAAGCCCTTCCAGCGCGTGCTCTCGTGCGCGCCGCCCATGTATGACGAGCTGTGGACTGCGGGCAAAGCCATGTACAAGCTGGAACCGGCCCTGGCCCAGGGAGGCGAGCTGACCATTTTCTCGCCCAGCCTCGACGTCGTTAGCCACGTGCATGGCGACTACATCTACCAGATCGGCTACCACGTGCTCGACTACTTTCTGGCCCAATGGGACGAATTCCAGGACGTACCGCTGGGCGTGGTAGCTCACAGCACCCACGTGCGCGGCGGCGGTCGTTACGTTGACGGCGTGGAGTTGCCCAACGCCACCGTCAACCTTGCTACCCAGCTTGGCCCCGCCGACTGTGCGCAGTTGGCCCTCGGCTATGTCGACCCCGCCACCATCGACCAGGACGCCTGGCGCGACCGCGAAGATGAAGGCATCCTTTTCGTCCCCAAAGCGGGCGAGATGCTCTACCGTGTGCGCAAGTCGTAACTGCATGGAACGCGGATCGGGCCGATTGATGCTGATCTTCCCAAAATCATCAACAAGGATCCGCCCAATCCGCCTCATCCGCGTTCCATCATCGTGCTGAAAACCGCTCCTCGACAGACCGTCTATCTCTATGCTATTGTAGCGCCGTGACAACCGTGCCGGAGTCCCTCACCTCATCCGCATTTCGCGCCGGGCTGGATCAGTGCATCCACTGTGGGCTCTGCCTGCCGGCATGCCCGACCTACGACCTCTTCAAGACGGAGATGGACAGCCCGCGCGGGCGCATCTCTCTGATGCGTGCGGCGAGTGACGGGCGCATCGACTTGAATGGCGCAGTGCGCACCCACCTCGACCTTTGCCTGGGCTGCCGCGCCTGTGAACCGGCCTGCCCCTCTGGCGTCCAGTACGGCAGCCTGTTGGAGACGGCCCGGCAGGCGATCCATGAACAAATTCTATCAGATTCGCCCCAACAGAGAGCGCAGGCGCTTGCCCTGACCGAGCTGCTGCCCAACCAGCAACGGCTGCGGCTCGCTGCGCGCCTGTTGCAGCTCTATCAGACCACCGGCCTGCAGAGACTGGCCCGTGGTCTGGGACTCATTCCGTCCCAATTACGCAATCTGGAAGGGCTCTTGCCCCGGCTGTCGACCGACTACCCGGACTATGATCGCGTCGCTCCTGCCATCGGTGAACGCCGCGGGGCGGTCGCCTTTCTCCACGGCTGCGTGCAGGACGCATTCCTCACCAACGTGAATGCGGCGACCATCCGCGTGCTGCAGCAGAACGGCTTTGACGTTCACTTCCCCGTCGATCAGAGCTGCTGCGGCGCGGCGGCCCGGCATGTGGGCGAGGGCGATCTGGCGCTTGAGTTGGCCCGGCGCAACATCGATGCCTGTGCGCCCATCCGCTACGACGCCATCATCAGCAACGCGGGCGGTTGCGGCGCAGCGCTAAAGGAATACGCACACTGGCTGGCCGATGATCCAATTTACGCGCCACGGGCCGCGGCCTTTGCAGAGCAAGTCCAAGACATCAGCGAATTTCTGGCCGCCAATCTCCACGCGCCGCCCCAGGGCGCGGTCAACTTGCGCGTGACGTATGCCGATTCCTGCCACCTGCGCCACGGCCAGGGCGTCGTCAACCAGCCGCGCGAGCTACTGCGCGCCATCCCCGGCCTGAAGCTGGTGGAGATGAGCCGGCCCGACTTCTGCTGCGGCAGCGCCGGCGTCTACAACATCGTCCAACCCGCCGCGGCAGAGCAGGTTCTCGACCTGAAGATGGCCGACATCAGCGCCACCGGCGCCGACGTCATCGCCACGTCCAACACCGGCTGCCACCTCCAATACATCCATGGCGTACGCAAAGCCGACCTGGCCATGCGCGTCATGCATATCGTCGAGCTCCTGGACCTTTCCTATCAGCAATCTGCCATCAACCATTGACCATTCACCATCGAAAATCGACCATTGCCAATCCACAATCCCACATCCACAATCCCACACCCCTTCCCCCCGCACCAGTTCATCACCGACCCGGCCGAACTGATCACGTACGAGGTTGACGCCGGCTTTGATCGCGCTGCGCCCGATGGGGTCTTCTTCCCGGAATCAACCGCCGACGTGAGCCGCGTCTTGGCCTGGGCAGCGACCCACGACATTCCGCTGATTGCGCGGGGCGCGGGCACGGGACTAGCCGGCGGCGCCATCGCCAAGCAGGGCGGCGTGATTCTCGTCTTTTCACGCATGAACCGGATTGTGAAGCTGGATCGAAGCGGTCGGAGCGTGACGGTAGAGGCCGGCGCGGTCAATCTGGACGTGGACGCTGCCGCCAAAACCGCGGGACTCTACTACCCGCCGGATCCGTCCAGCGGCCGCTCGGCCCACATCGGCGGCAATCTGGGCACCAATGCGGGCGGGCCCCACTGCTTCAAGTATGGCGTCACCACCAACTACGTCACCGGGCTGGAGACAGTTCTGGCCGGCGGGGAAGTCGTTCAGTTGGGCGGACAAGCGCTCGACTACCCCGAATACGACCTATGCGGCCTGGTCGTGGGCAGCGAAGGCACGCTGGCCGTCATCACCCGGGCCGACCTGCGGTTGATACGCACGCCGCCGGGCGTCATGACGATGATGGTTGCGTTCGAGAGCGCTGAGCAGGCAGGCCAGGCGGTTTCGGCCGTCATTGCGGCCGGACTGGTGCCGGCCACCTTGGAGCTCATGGACCAGCGCGGCATGCGCATCATCGAGGAGTTTACCAGCGCGGGGCTGCCCGTCGATGCGGGCGCGGCGCTTATTGTCGAGGTGGACGGCTATCCCGGCGGCCTCCATACGCAGGCCGAGGAGGTAGCCGATCTGCTGGCTGCCAACGGCGGCTTTGACATCCGCATCGCCCAGTCCGAAGCCGAGCGCGCTCAGATCTGGTATGGCCGTAAGAGCGCGGCCGGCGCGCTGGCGCGCCTGGCGCCGACCTACTATTTGACCGACGTCACGGTGCGGCGCAGCCTGCTGGGCGAGACGCTGCGCGGCGTACGCGAGATCTGCGAGCGTTACGACGTCATCACGGCCAGTTTTTTCCACGCCGGCGACGGCAATCTCCATCCCCTCATCCCCATGGATCCCAATGATCCTGCGCAGATTGCGCGTGTGCATCAGGCGGCCGAAGCCATCTTCGACCTCTGCCTCGGTCTGGACGGCAGCATCACGGGCGAGCATGGCGTGGGCGTCGAAAAGCGGAAGTTCATGGCCAAGATGTATGACAGTACGGAACTGTCGGCCATGCACGACATCAAGCAGGTCTTCGACCCAGCCAACCGGCTCAATCCCGGCAAAGTCCTGCCCGAAATGATCCAACCTGCCGAACGGGTGCAAGCACGCATGCCCGATGAGTCTGTCTGGCTGCCTGGTGATGCCAATGAAGCAGCCGCCGGGCTACGCGCCTGCACGGATGCGGACCGCGCCGTCGCCATCGGTCACGCCGAGATCGCTGACGATGCGGCGCTCAGGCTCTCTACTGCGGCGTTGCAGGGCGTGCGCGTCTTTGCCCCCGAAGATCTCTTCATCACCGTGGGTGCGGGCATGACGGTGGCGGATGTCCAGGCATTTCTGGCTGAACACGGGCTGCAGGCGGCCATGGCTGCGCCCTGGCCCGGGACGACGGTTGGCGGCCTGATCGCGGCCAACATCAACGGGCCGGCGCGCATGCGCTACGGCAGCCTGCGCGACAACCTGCTCAGCGCTACTGTCGCCCTGGCCGATGGCCGGGTGGTCCGCGTCGGACGGCCCCTGGTCAAGAATGTGGCAGGCTATGATCTGCCCAAAGTCTTCATCGGATCGTGGGGCACGCTGGGGCTGCTCACGGACGTGACGTTGAAGCTGACCCCTCTCCCGCGAGTACGGCGGACGCTGGTCGCACCGGTGGCCGATCTTGGCGCAGGATTGAGACTGGCTGACGTCGTCCGCACCCAAGCCCTCATCGCCGCAGGGATCATGTTGGTACATGCGGCTGACGTGCCGGGCCTGACCGGCGAAGGCTTTGCGCTGCTTTACACAGCCGAGGGCATCGCCGAGGATGTGAACGATGAGCTGGACGCGGTGACAGCGGCCATGCGCCGCGCCGGCGCGGCGCTGGTAATGGAGACTGAGTTGAGCGCCGGCATGGCCTGGCAGCGCTTTCTGCGTGAACAGAGCCGGCCCGACAACGAGCAAACGCTGCTGGTACGTTTGGGCGTGCCCGTCACGGCGCTGGCCGAGACGCTGGCGCAAGCGACGGCACACAAAGCACAAGAGAGTCATCTTCTAATCGACTGTGCGGCCGGGTTCGTCTACGCCGCGCCTTGGGCGACAGCGCCACTTGCACCGGCCGCGGCCCGGGCCTGGCTGAATGCGCTGCGGCAACCGGCCTCACGCCGCGGCGGCTATGCCAGCATTCAAGCGGCAGGAGCAGACTATCAAGAATTGGACCGCTGGGGCTACCGGCCGACCAGCATGGACCTCATGCACCGGCTCAAGCAGCGATGGGATCCGCAAGGGATTCTCAATCCGGGACTGTTTGTGGTCGGGAATGGTTAATCGAGACTGGAAAATGAAGAATGGATAACGGGAGTAGATCGAGCCAGCCGCAACGCAGATACCGGCTGGCTCGATTTGTGCTGGTGATGGCAGCCTCGGGGCTGGCAGCGCTGCTGTTCTTCATTTTCCTGATCAGTCTCCAGGGCAGCTTCCCATTTGGCGCCTACGTTGACCTGGCCCGTACCTATCTCTTTCGCAACGCGTTGACGAACAGCTTGCTCGTGATGGGCATGGCCGGCGCGGGTGGAATCCTGCTCTGGCTGCTGCTAGAGCGTTGGCCCAGGGGCGAGAGGCCAGCCTGGTTCTGGCTTGCGCCACTTTTGCTGCCAAGCGCCATGGCCGCACTGCTCTGGCGGCAAGGATTGAGTCCGTGGGGCGACTGGCTGCTTAAGCCCTGGATTGCGCGTGGCGTGATGGCGCTGGTCACGCTTTGGTGGATCACGCCGCTGCTGCGCGTGGTCCGTGCCCGGTGCATGCCTTGGCGCTGGTGGTCGGCCGGGCTGTTGGCGGCGTACGTGGCCGCGGGCGACATTGTGACGCCGCTGCTGCTCACGCGCGGCGAGCCCTTCAATGCCTCCCAAACTCTGGCCAGTTGGACCTATCAACAGCTTGCCGTCAACCACGATACGGTACAAGGTGCGGCCTCTGCCATGATCTGGCTGGGCGTGCTGGCGATCGTTGGGCTGCCGTTCCTGACGCTGACGTCATTTGTCGGTGAAGCGGGAACACGGGCAACTAGACAAGGGTTGACGGTCGGCGGGACGCTGCTCACCTGCTGGGCCTGGCTGCCGCTGGCGCTGGGCCTGTTCGCCGGACTGTGGCAGGGCTTTGCCCCGCCGGCGTGGGCACGTTTCGGCCTGCTCTTGCCGCCGCTGGCGGTGATGGGCGTTGCCCTTGTGTTGGGCGCGGTGGGTGCAAGGTGGATCGGCGGCCCGGCGACTGGCGCTATCCTGCAACGCGGCGGGGTTGAGCGTACCGCGCACCTTCTGGGCGCGCTGGCCCTACTAAGCTGGCCCGCAATGCCCGTACTCCTGGCCGTCGTCCTGCAACCATCTGCACCCGGCGGCGGGATCGCGCTCATGCTGCTCTGGCTGCTCTCCGCCATGATCGGCCTGACCGGCGGCGTTGCCATCGCATTGGCAACAAGAGCTAATCATCTGGACGCAATTCGTTTGGTTGCCCTGACGACGGGCTTCGTGATCTGGCACGGCTATCCAGCTGCGGCATTTGTTCATCGCCATGGCATCACGCCCGACATCAGCACGGCAACGGTTGCGCACTTTGGCGCACCTAGTATGGGCGTAAGCAGCACGCTCTTGCTACTTAGTCTTGCGATGATTCTTCTTGGCGGTCTGGCCTGGTGGGGAATACGGCGCTTCGCAGCGCACGGCTAAAGCAGTACTGGTCAGAGTTTGAGATATCGGCCCATTTTCACAAACAAAAACGGGGCGGAAAGTGGTGGTTTACACCGGCTTCCGCCCCGTTTTGCGTAATTTGTTGTGCTTCTGATTCGTCAAACGAGTTTGCCACCTTTGTGCGATGCTTGCGTGGTGCAGCAGGAAAAAACACGCCCCTCCTTCAGCTCTACGTAGATGGGACGGCGGCCTGCGGCACGCGTGCTCAGGCGGATCGCGATCTGCTTCAGGCGATCGTCCGCAATCCAGCCGGTCAGCACAATCCGCTCCATGTCGGCGGTGACGCTAATCTGCGCCATCGTTCCGCCAAGCAGCGGGTGGGCGGCCAGCAGGTCGCGTACACGCCAGGCAGTGGCCTTATCGGTTGTCGAATGGTGTATTCGCACCATGGGTTCGACTCCTCAGCTTTCACTTCGTATTGCCTGTAAGTCTATCACCTCTCTGTTAGTTGCTCATCAGTAGGGCGTTTGCACTTTGTTTGCACTGATAGAGTATAGTAGGCTAGTGAATTCTAGGAGAAGGAAAACCAAGTACAAACGCCCCTAATCGATAAGGATGCTAATCGTCCATGCGCGTGCTTGTCACCGGCATTGCAGGCTTTGCCGGCAGTCACCTAGCCGAATATCTGGTCAACGAGACCGAGGCCGACGTGCATGGCGTCATTCACCGTCACGATCGTCGCTTGCAGGGCATGCGCAACCAATTGACATTGCATCGCGGCGATCTGCGCAATGCACTCTGGGTAAGCGAATTGCTCGAGCAGGTTCAGCCTGATGCGCTCATGCATTTGGCGGCATGGAGCGACGTGGGCGGCAGCTGGCAACAGCCGTGGACGACCTACGAGTTGAACATTCAATGCCAGCTAAACCTGCTGGAATCGATCCGCCGCGCGCATCCGACGACACAGACGCTGCTGGTGACTTCCAACGAAGTCTACGGTTTGGTGCGGCCCGAGGATCTGCCAATCGACGAAGAGACGCCCTTCCGCCCCCATAGCCCTTACGGCGTCTCCAAGGTTGCACAGGACATCATGGGGCTGCAATACTGGAATAGCCATCGGTTGCCCATCGTGCGCATGCGCAGCTTCAACCACATCGGTCCCGGCCAATCGGATGACTTCGCGGCCAGCGCGTTCGCCCATCAGATTGCCGAGATCGAGGCTGGCCTGCGCGAGCCCGTGATCCGGGTTGGCAACCTCAACGCCAAGCGCGACTTTACCGATGTGCGCGACGTGGTGCGCGCCTACTGGCTGGCCTTATGCCAGGGAACGCCAGGTCTGGCGTATAATGTCGGTAGCGGTGAATGCTATGCCATCCAGACCGTCCTCGACACGTTGCTGGCGCTTTCCCCCATGCAGATCCGCGTCGAGGTAGATCCGGCCCGTCTCCGTCCCAGCGATATTCCGGTAAGCGTCTGCGACAATCGACGCTTGGTGGCTGCCACCGGTTGGCAGCCAGAAATCGACCTACAGACATCACTCGAAGACCTGCTCGACAGTTGGCGCTACCAGATCAACGGGAACGCAGAGCGTCCCGATTTCGTCGACCAGTCCAGCGCACCGTCTTCTGAAGCTTGATTGTTCCATTGGAGGAAATTCTCTATGCCCACCGCATTAATTACCGGCGTGACCGGACAAGACGGCAGCTATCTGGCTGAATTCCTGCTTGAACAGGGGTATACAGTCATCGGCATGGTACGCCGCACCAGCACGATCAATTTTGACCGCGTCAAGCACATCCAGGATCGCATCGAAATCGTCCAGGGCGATCTACTGGATCAGATGAGCCTGATCTCAATCCTCCAGGAGTATCAGCCGCGGGAAGTCTATAACCTGGCCGCGCAAAGCTTTGTGCCCACGAGCTTTACGCAACCTGTGCTCACCGGAGAGTTCACAGCCCTGGGCGTGACGCGCATGTTGGAGGCGATTCGCATTGTCGATCCCGCCATTCGCTTCTATCAGGCCTCCAGCAGCGAGATGTTCGGCAAGGTGATGGAGGTGCCTCAGACTGAAGCGACGCCCTTTTACCCGCGTAGCCCGTATGGCGTGGCCAAAGTCTATGGTCACTGGATCACCGTCAACTACCGGGAGAGTTACGACATCTATGGCTGCTCGGGCATTCTCTTCAACCACGAAAGCCCGCGCCGCGGCCTTGAGTTCGTGACCCACAAGATCACTTATAGTGCGGCCAAGATCAAGCTTGGACTGGCCGATGAATTGCGGTTGGGCAATCTCGAGGCACGGCGTGACTGGGGCTATGCAGCCGACTATGTGCGCGCTATGTGGCTCATGCTGCAACAGGACGCGCCCGACGACTACGTGGTCGCTACCGGCGAAACCCACAGCGTCAGGGAGTTTGTCGAGGAGGCCTTTGGCTATCTTGATCTCGACTGGAACGAGTACGTGGTCCAGGATCCGAAGTTCTACCGACCGGCCGAGGTCGACCTGTTGGTGGGTGATCCCGCCAAGGCGGGGGCGAAACTCGGGTGGGAACCAAGCGTATCCTTTAAAGAACTGGTGCGCCTCATGGTTGACGCCGATGTGAGGGCGCTCCAGCAGGCTGTTGCCAACGATACCTACGCACCGCGCCATCTGGAAGCGCTGCACAAATAGGCAACGGAGCGAGCGATCCGCGTGTTCTTTCGACGCTATGCCCAGCCCAACCATGCAGCAGGACTGCCCTTGGTCTTGATTCATGGTGCGGGTGGCAATCTCGCCTTCTGGCCGCCCCAAGTCCGCCGCCTGCCCGGCGCGCTGGTCTATGCGTTGGATCTGCCGGGGCATGGCCAATCGACCGGCCCCAGCTTCGAAGAGATTGACGAATATGCGGCAGCCGTGCTGGCCTTTCTGGATGCAGAAAATTTGCCGCCGGTCCTGCTCGCCGGTCATTCCATGGGCGGCGCGGTGGCCCTGGCAGTCGCCCGCCGTGCACCCAAGCGCGTGGCCGCACTGGGCCTAATCGCCACCGGCGCACGGCTGCCCGTTTCGCAGAAACTGTTGGCGGGATTGGCGACGGATTATGGCGCGACTACGGCACAACTGGCGACTTGGAGCCTTGGCCCGACCGTTGACGACAAGACCCGGGCCGGCTATGAACGCCACCTGGCCCGCGTCGAGCCCGGGGCCCTGATTGACGACTTCAGAGCGTGCGCCGCCTTTGATGCCCGACCCGATTTGGCAACGCTTACCATGCCGGCGCTAGTGCTCTGCGGCGCCCAAGATCGGATGACGCCGCCACTCCTCAGCCAGGAGCTGGCGACCCAATTGCCCCGGGCGAGCCTCCGCTTGCTCGCTGAAACCGGCCACATGATTCCAGTTGAACGCCCCCACCGCCTGGCTGAGTTGCTGGGCGAGTTCCACCAAGCTCTGACCGAAAGCGAACGTACATGATTGAAACACTGCGCCTTTTTGTAAGCGCTACGCATGACCTCGAAGACGAACGTGCGGTCGTCGGTCGCGCGCTCTTAGATCTGCCGGTGAAGATTGGCGCCGAAATTCGACGCACGCCCACAGGCGGCTCAAAGTATGACGACCTCTATGAGTCGATTGCCAATGTTGATCGCGTCTACTTTCTCATGGGCCACGACATCACCGCGCCGGCCGGGGCAGAGTGGGATCTGGCCTGGAAGTTGGAGCGCAACCTCCTGCCCCTGCGCCGACCTGCCCCCTACTCGCCGGCCGGACAGAAATTCATGCGCCTGTTGCCCATGGGCTGGATCACCTTCCGCAGCCGGGCCGCGCTGCAGCGCATCGTGACCCTTGACCTCATCCGGCTTCTGGCCCATCCGGACAACCGCTATGGCTTGACGCTCTACGAGATGAATCAGTTGCGCGTCTTGGGGCGACAGCTGGCGCGGCGCCCTGCGCCAGCCGGACAGGACAGCGGCGTCGCGGGCGGCGGCATTGAAGGGGGCGGCGTCTTGCTGGATGACGGTCGCCGCACCGTGGTCAACGACGCGCCCGAGCTTACACGACACGACGAACTCGAAGAAGAGTACGACTTCCTCACCGAGTTCGATGAGGATTGGCTCAGCGAGCTATAGAGAGCCGCGTTGTAGAACCCCGATCCTCCCGACGATTTAGAGAGAATTCGGTTCGATCTGTTGCCGAAAGCAAAGCGTCGAAATAGCGTGGTACTGCGAGCCCGTGCAGAAAAGGGGTTGACTTTTCAGGCGCTGTCGTCTCCCCGTGCTATACTGTCGGCATGAATTCTTGGGACACGCGCGCGGCGCGCGCCGGCTTCTGGGCCGTACTCTTGCTCGGCATTTTTGCCTGGGCGCCGGCCGCCTATCCGGGCTACTGGGAGGGGCTGGAAGGCTTCACGCCAGTCTTCAACGCGCTCCAGCCAGGCGTCATCTCTACGCTGGCTGCGGACGCTGACCTCTGGCGCGGTACGGGCAGTGCGACCTACATCCTGGCCCAGCCCGTGCTCATGTTGGGCCTGCCTGCGACCGTTGCCGTTCGCTTCCTCTTCGTCCTCATCCTTATCCTTAGCGGTCTGAGCGTCTACGCCTGGCTGAATCCCCGGTTTGGTGATCGTGGAGCCGGCTTGGGCGGTCTGGCCTATATGCTGCTGCCGCCGGTGCTTGCCACGATCTATGTGCGTGGCAGTTTGGCCGATGCCTGGATTCTGGCCCTCTTACCGCTCACGCTGGTCGCGCTTGATGCCTATAGCCAGAGTGGTTCGCCCGCCGCGGCCGGGATCCTCATCGTTGCGCAACTTTGGATGTGGCGCACCCAGGCTGGGTTGGCACTGTTCGCAACGCTGCTGCTGCTGCTCTATGCGCTCATCGTCGAGCGCCACCGCTTTGCGCCACTCGTCGTTGCGCTCAGCGGCGCGGCCGGGCTGGCCAGCCTCATTCCCCTCTGGTCGATTCAACGCCCGCCGCCGGTCGACTTTTTTGAGCACTTCGTCTATCTCTTTCAATTGGGCGCCAACGGCTGGGCCGTTGCCCCCAGCATCCCCGGCTGGCAGGACCAATATCCGTTTCAGCTTGGCTTCGCCGCTCTGGGGCTGGGCGTCCTGGCGCTTTGGCTCTGGCTCACGCAGGCCGACAACCGCGCCAATCCTGCCTATCACCCCTTCTTGACGTTTGCCGCCGTCGGCACGGGCATCATCCTGCTGCTCAGCCTCAACCCGGCTGCCTTCGCCTGGCGCGTGAGTGGCGCAGACCGACTGCTCACGTATCCCTGGCAGTTTCTGCTGCTTGCCATGCCGCTGCTGGCAGCGCTCGTGGGCAGCGTGCCGGCGCTCCTGCCCCAATTGGGGCGCGTTCCCTTCTGGCCCGTGCTCGTCGGCATCACGCTCCTGGCGAGCTATCCTTACTTAACCACAGCGTTCACCCAGTACCCGCCCCCTGATCGGCCCTACGCCACACTCGGCCTGGACAACGAAATCGTGCTCTTGGAGGCCAACCTGCACGAGCGCACCGATCCGCCTCGCGCCCAGTTGGACGTCGTCTGGCAGACGCGCTATCCGCTGGCATTCGACTACAACGTATTTTTGCAGGCGCAAGTAGAGACGGATGACGGCTACCGTGTCATCGCGCAATTGGATACGCCCCCCCATGGCGACGAGCGACCGCCCACAACGTGGCGTCCAGGCGAAATCCTGCAGTACAGCTATGTGCTCGACCTCAGCGAGGCTGCCGCCGCGGGCGACCTGGATGATGGGCAGGTGCGCTATCTCTTTGGCTACTACGACTGGCGCGACGGCGCCCGCCTGCCCGTAGACGGCGGCATCGATGACAAGTTGGTCTTCTATGGACGGTAAGCCACTCGCCGTACAGAGCGCCGAAATCGGTGCGGATGATCGCCGGCGCATCGATGAGGAGAAGGCTGCGTACGCGCATGTAGACAAGATCCCGCTCTGGCGCGATGGTCTTTTCTGGTTCACGCTGGCCCTGACGATCTTTGCCGTCGCGCCCTTTTTGCAGCCGGGCTACTTTTGGGGCGCCAACGACGCCCGCCATCACGTCTACTTCCTCTTTGAGTTTGACCGCCTGGTACAGGACGGCATTTGGTGGCCGCGCTGGAGCCCAGACTTCGCATTTGGCTACGGCTACCCGTTTTTTAATATCTATGGGCCATTCAGCCACTTGATTGGCGAGTTACTCCATCACTTCTTGGGCCTCGACTTCGTTGCCGCAATCAAGGCGGTCTTCGGCATCAGCATCGTCGCATCAGCTGCGGCAATGTATGCGTTTGTGCGCACGTGGGGCGGACGGCAGGCCGCGGTGATCGCGGCGCTGGTCTACGTCTATGTGCCCTATCACCTGCTCAACCTCTACGTGCGGGCCAATCTGGCCGAGAGCATGGCCCTGGCCTGGCTGCCGCTCTGCCTGCTGACCGTACGCCAGGCGACCCTGCTCGGCACGTGGCCCTGGATCGCAGCCACGGCCTTCTGTTACGCCGGGCTCATGCTCACCAGCAATCTGGTCATCGTGCTCTTCACGCCGCTGTTGGGGGTCTATCTGCTGGTGCTCGTCTCGCTCTATGCAATGCCCGATAGCACCACTGACCTGAGCCTGCCGCTGGGCGTACGCTTCTGGCCGTGGGTGCGCCGGGCGCTGGCGCCAGTAGTTGGCCTGCTCCTCGGCCTGGGCTTGAGCGCGATCTTCTGGCTGCCGATGCTGCTGGAGCGCCAGTATGTGCGCGTCGACCAGTGGTTTGATGGGCGCTACAGTTTTAGCGGCAACTTCGTCTACTTCTACCAGCTCTTTCGGCCGCTGTGGGGCTTTGGCATCAGTCAGCCAGGCCCGGATGACCAGATCAGCTTTCAGATCGGCGCAATCGCACTGACGCTGGCGGTGCTGGGTGTCGTGCTGACGTGGGACAGACTGGGCAAGGTGCGTTGGGAGATGGCCGTCTTCATCGTTGCGGGCCTGGTGAGCGTCTTCGTGGCCCTGACCTGGTCCGAACCCCTCTGGACGCTACCAATCGTGGGCACCATACTCGGCTTTGCGCAATTCCCATGGCGCTGGTTTAGCATCGCTGCGCTCTGCGTCAGCATCCTCTCCGGCCTCATTCTGCACCCCGTGCTGGCTTTCCCCCGCCGCGGCATGAGCCTGGGGTTGGTTACCTTGGTAGCGCTCGTCATTTTGGGCAGCTATCCCTTCCTCAGGATCGAGATTACGGAGCCAGCGGAAGGGCCGGTCAGTCTGGCCGGGCTTATGCGCTTTCAGCAATCTTCCGACGAGATGACCGGCAGCACAGCGTGGGTGAGCGAGATTCCGACCTGGAGTCCCATGGCCGATTACTATATCAGCCAGGACAAGGCCGGCGGGCCGGTAGAGCCGGTGACCACCAAGGTTGACTATGGCAACACACAATATCCAATCGACAACGAAACGTTGGCCGTCGGCTCAATTACACACAATACTGTGCAAGAAGAGATCTACTTCTTCAATCAGCGCACAGACGAGCAGCGAATCGTCTTCAACCACTTCTACTACCCAGGCTGGCGTGCCTATCTGTTAGATGGCGAAGGCGGTGTGCCGGTAGAAGAACTGCCGATCATTCCGGAGGAGACAGGTACTCTGGGGCGGATGACTGTGCCGTTGCCCCAGGGCGAAGGCTATCTGCGCCTCGAATATGGTGACACCCCACCGCGCACCATCGGCCAGCTGATCAGCCTGGCCACCCTCTTCGGCATGCTGCTGCTGAGCATAAGTGCGATCTGGCGCGGTCGAAATTCGACATCTTAACGCACACGCGCTATCATCACTGCCAGCCAGTGCTACACAATCGCACAAGCTAACATACACAGTCCATCCACAAACCCACAACAAAGCAGGAGAGCCCAAATGGCGAACACGGCGCATTCGACCATTTCGATCAGCACCAAGCCTGTTCTTTGCGAAACGGAAGTTGGCGAGCTTGCACAGCGGCTGGGCAGTCCGCTGCGGCGTACGCTGCACATACGCGCGGACAGCTACCTGCGCACCCATCGCTGGCGCGAAGATAGTGATCGACGCGCCGAGGTAGTCTTTGCCCTCACGGATCCGGCCGGGCGCGTCTGGGTTCACGCCAAACAGCACTATCCCGGTCATATCTTCCGCCTGCCTTCGGGCGGCATTCAGTGGCATGAGGGCGTGGAAGAGGCGCTCTGGCGCGAAGTAGCGGAAGAGACCGCGCTGGACGTACAGATTACCCGCTTCCTCGGCGTGATCGACTATCAGATTCACGACGGTGAACGCACCGCCCACTTTGCCAGCTATATCTTCGTGCTCCAGGCGGATAATGGTGAGCCCCGCCCCCACGCCGCCGAAAAGATCACCGAATTTCGCCGCATCCTGCCGAGCCAGCTGCGTGAGCTCGCCGCGGATCTGCGCAACCTCATGGGGGATCGCCACGGTTGGGGTCAGTTTCGTGCCCTCCCCCACGATTTGGTATATGAACATCTGAATGGGTAAACTGATACGTCAATTTGTCTGGTTAGACGTATCAATCATACCGCTGAAGGAAGTCTCATGTACGTGCCCCTTTCATGGTTAAAAGAATATGTCGACATTGATATGCCGACAGCGGAACTTGCTGAACGACTCACCTTGGCCGGCTTGGAAGTGGGCGGCATCGAGCTAGTGGGCGACTGGTGGGATCCGGAAACGCTGGTTGTCGGTCAGGTCGTTGGCGTCTTGCCCCATCCGGATGCCGACCGCCTGGTGCTGGTCGACGTCGACTTTGGCGGCGAGGAGCACCAGCGAGTCGTTACCGGTGCACCCAACCTTTTTGTCTACAAGGAAGCAGAGGAGTTGCCGACGCTCAAGGTAGCCTTTGCTCGGGCCGGCGCGCTCTTGATCGACGCCTATAGTGACGCCACGCCGCGCCCGAAAAAAAAGCTTAAACCGTCGAAGATCCGCGGCATCAAGTCGTCGGGCATGGTCTGCTCCGAACGGGAGTTGGGGCTGAGTGAAGAGCACGAAGGCATCATCCTACTGCCTGAAGACGCGCCCGTCGGCGTGCCCCTACGCGACTATCTCAGCGACGAGGTGCTGGAATTGGAGTTGACGCCCGATATGGCGCGCTGCCTGAGCATGATCGGCGTGGCGCGCGAGGTGGCGGCCCTGACTGGCACAGCGCTTCACCTGCCCGCCGACGAATGGCAGCCGGCGGGTGACGACGATGTGGTCGATTACGCCGGCGTGCAGATCGATGAGGCAGAGCTGTGCAATCGCTACACGGGCATTCTGATCAAAGACGTGGAGATCGGTCCTTCTCCCCAGTGGATGCAGGCCGCGCTCAGCCGTGCCGGCATGCGCCCCATCAACAACATCGTCGATATCACCAACTTCGTCATGCTGGAGACGGGCCAACCGCTCCATGCTTTTGACTACAACGTGCTCCAGCGCCGAGCAGAACAGGTCGGCGACGCCACGCCGACCATCATCGTGCGACGCGCCCGGGAGGACGAGCGCTTCCTCACGCTCGATGATGTCGAGCGCACCATGGACGATTCGATGCTGATGATTGCCGACACCGCCGGCGACATCGCAATCGCCGGCGTCATGGGCGGGCAAGAGAGCGAGATCAGTGACGAGACCGTCAATATCTTGCTCGAATCCGCTACCTTTGAGGGCATCAACAACCGACGTACGGCCGCGGCCCTGCGCCTGCCCAGCGAGGCCAGCTATCGCTTCGCCCGCGGTGTGCCGGCTACGCTCAATCCCATTGCAGCCCGCCGTGCAGCCGAGCTTATGCGCCGCTACGCCGGCGGCCGCATCGTACCGGGCATGCTCGATGCCTATCCCGTCGAGCAACCCGCCCGGACAAGCTATACGACCGTGAGTGACATCCGTCGCCTGCTAGGCATGGAAATTACGCAGGAGCAGATCGTCGATGCCCTGGAACGTCTGGAGTTCACGGTGCGTATCGTTGACGAAGTGGATCCGGCCGCAGGCGAAGCCGCGACCTTTGGCCTCCATCGCGATCCCGATGAGCGGCTGATCGAAGCGGTCGCGCCCTGGCAGCGGCTAGATGTCAACATCCCGGCCGACCTCTGTGAAGAGGTGGCGCGGGTGATCGGCTACGAGCATGTGGGCACGACGCTGATCAATGAGGAGTTGCCGACCCAGCATCGCGATGGGATGGTCGAGACGGAAGAGAAGGTACGCACCATCCTGGTCGCCGCCGGCCTGCAAGAGATCATCAACCACACGCTCTCGTCGCCGGAGAATCACGACAAGTTGCATCCTGGCGGGGAGGCAAGCCAGGACGACGAGTACGTAATCATCACCAATCCGATTGCGCCGGAGAAGCGGGCCATGCGCCGGTCGCTGCTGGTTAGCGCATTGGAGAATGCTGCACGCAACCTGCGCTACACGGATCGCCTGACCACCTACGAAGTGGGCCGCGTCTATCTGCCCGAGAATGGCGACGGTGTCCTGCCTGAGGAAGTCAACCGGGTGAGCCTTTTGCTGACCGGTCCCCGACGAGAATCCGGCTTCCAGCCGGATCCAGGTGCGGAAGAGTCAATGGACTACTACGATCTCAAGGGCGTCATCGAGACGCTGCTTGACCGGCTGGGCTATCGTCCGGGAGACATAGAATTCAAGGGGCGGCCCGACACGGGGACGTTCGGACCCCGCTGCGCGGAGGTGTTCCTCAAGGGCGAATCATTGGGGTTGGCAGGCGAGATTCATCCGCAGGTGCGGGCGGCCTTTGGGTTGCCCAATGTACGGATCAATGCGGCAGAGTTGAACCTAATGCCGTTAATCAAGCCCCACTGGAGCCTGGAGCCTATGACGCCCATCTCCAACTACCCGCCGGTCGTGGAAGATCTGGCCTTCGAGGTAGCGGAGGCAGTGACGAGTCGCCGCATCCACGATGTGATGCGGGCAGCCGGCGGTGACGCGCTGCAAACGGTGGAAATCTTCGACGTCTATCGGGGTGAACCGCTGGCCGCCGACGCCAAGTCGGTCGCCTTCCGCCTGACCTATCAACGCCCGGATCGCACCATGAGCGAGAAGGAGATCACAGCGCTGCGCAAGCGCATCATCCGTGCAGTTGAGGAGGAAACCAGCGGCAGGCTGCGCCAGTAGAGACGTCTCTACTGACGCAGAAGATTGCGCTGCTGGATCGGTTTGTTCTTCGTAATTTGAAAGAGGTCCAGGTCGTTGGCCACGACGGTGTCGGGGAAGATGGCCCGGGCCTCCGCTTCGATGTCGCGCGTACGATAGCGCCGGCTCACGTGGTGGAGTACCAGTTGCTTGACGCCGGCGTTTTTGGCCAACCGGGCGGCAGCGCCCGCGGTGATATGGCCATGGGTGCGCGCCATCTCCTTGTCCTCATCCAAATAGGTCGCTTCGATGGCGAGCAGATCGGCATCCGCCACGGCTTTGTGCAAGGGGCCGGTGTGGCTCACGTCGCCGATGAAGCAGAGCTTGGCGCCGGCTTGAGGCTCTCCGAGCACGGCGTCCGGCGCAATCACCCGGCCATCCGACAGCGTAACGCTTTGGCCTTGCGCCAGATCGCGCCGAATGGGCCCTTGGGGAATGTCCAGCGCCGCGGCCCGAGCCGGGTCGAACGGACGCTTGGTCCGCTCTTCAAAAACGAAGCCGAAGCAGCCATCCCCGCGATGCTTCACCGGAATCGCTTCCACGACAAAATGGCGATCTTCAAAAATTGGACCGGTAGCGAGGGGCGTCAACACAATGTTGGTGCTTGGCGCCGCGCCGTGGCCAAAGACGACATCCATCAGCAGGCTGACCCGCTCCAACGCGCGCGCGCCGCCGAGGATGTTCAGCTCTTCCAGTGCTTCCCAGCGGCCCAACGTGCTGGCAAGACCGCCCAGTCCCAAAATGTGATCCAGATGGCCATGGGTCAGGAGGATGCGATCGAGACGGCGAAAGCCCAGCCCGCTACGCAGAAGCTGGCGCTGCGTGCCCTCGCCACAGTCGATCATGAAGCGATGCTCGTTACACATCACCAGCGCGGCCGAGAGGCCGCGTTGAATGGAAGGCGCGGAGGCCGATGTACCGAGAAAGACCAATTCAAACAAGATAGACGCTCCAGACGTGTGGGGGGCGTGGAATAGCCGCGCGACCGGCGGCGCTTAATTCAAGACAAACGGGCCTTCATAACAGGGAACCGCAGGCCGCTGATCCTCGTAGAAATCCCGTATGAGTTGGCGGACATGGCGGATGTGCCCGCGGTCCTGACGTGCGACTTCGTCCAGCGCGTCGAGCAGCGTGATGGCGCCAAGGTCGGCATGGATCCCCGTCAGACTCAAATCCGCTTCCTGCAACGTGGCCACAAAGGCTAGCAGCTCCTGCCGGGCAAGCGCCCATTGATCCAAAGAGTCGTGCAGATCACAGCGGGCCATGTGCAGGCCATGCTGGCTGTAGCCGGCCAGACGGGGTTCGCCTCCCGCTGCAATGTGCGTCAGCCGAGCCAGGTGGAACGCGCGTTCCACCGTGGCCAGATGGGCGGCAATGTAGCGAAAAGACCACTCGGCGGGCTCCCGTTGCCAATCTTGCACGGGCGCCACGGATTCGAGCAATCGCCGCAACTCCACATGCGAGCGTGTCAACTCCTCCACAAGTTGTTGGCGCGTCTTCTGAGTCATAGCGAGATTATATGCGCGAGCCAAACCTACGCAAAAGTCCGGTGCAGACAAGCTCGGGCCTGATCACTCCCGAAGCGCTGCACCGGACGAAAAAATCCAGATAACACATTTTGCGCTCAACGGCGCTATTTCTTCTCGGTCGCTGCCGGTGCGCTGGCCTTCTTATCCGCGGACCCATTGCTGCTGCTTTTGGTCTCACCGCCCTCGGCCTTGCTTGCGGTCTCCGGCTTGGCCGTAGCGTCAGTGTTTGCGTCAGCTCCAGCCTCGGTCGTGCTGCCGTTGGCTGACTCTTTGGACGGCTTTTTGCCCTTTTCCTTGCTGTCCGTAATGTACCAGCCACTGCCCTTGAAATGAATGGCTGGCCGGGAGACCTGCCGGTTCACCTCTACGGCCGCACAGTGAGGACACTCGGGCGTGCTCGTATCGGAGAAGGACTGGATTCGTTCGAATTCATGGCCACATTGCTGGCAGACAAATTCGTAGATCGGCACAGTAATGACTCCTAAATGAAACAGAATTGATGATGAAACAGATAACAAACTGGAAAATTGCACCCTGCTGGGCCGGCGTCGTAAGCCAACGACACTTTACGTTGGACACGGTCAACCAGTATACTGTGGCTAGACCCGATGAGCCACTCTGGACAGCCAGTATAGCGATCCCATGTGGCATTGTCGAATCTTTGACCATTTCGCGCCACAGATCGCCACTTGGTCGACGAAAATGACCTGCGTGCAGGCCACGAATGATCAAAACATGGAAGCGTCGCCGATTGCGTAGGATTGCTTCCGCTTTACATATGCGCTTTGTATGAATGGGCACACAGACGACTGGATGCCAACGTTCTCAGCCGTCTCGCAGGCAGTGTTCCGGGAGGAGTAACCATGTCGACAAGCTACAAGTTCGTCAACCGGCCCCTGGAAAGCGGCCTGTATGAGCCTGAGGGCATCTATCTCTCGTCACCCTTTGCCGGTAGGGCAACGCTGCTACAGGGGTGGGGGGCAAATCGTCGTTTCTATAGCCAGTATCGCTATAACGGCAAGCCACTGCAAGGGCATCCAGGCGTTGACTTTGGCCTGCCTGGCGGCTCGATGTTGCTGGCCGTCGACAGCGGGCGGGTCACAGAGATCAGTAACGAGCCGGGCGGTTTTGGCGCCTACGTGAAGATGGAGCATCGCTGGGGCGAGTCATTTTACGCGCATTTGGATGCAGTTCAGGTGGAAGCAGGCCAAATCGTTGCCCGCGGTGCTGACGTTGCGCTATCTGACGGGGAGCTTGTCGGCGAGATCTTTACCCAACCGCACCTTCATTTTGCCATCCGAATTGCGCCCTACAATCGTTTTGACGGTTGGGGCGGCTTTACGAACCCGCTGCCCTTCATGGATCCCGCCTGTCTGGCAATTCAAGAGGATCTGCTGAGCGCAGACGAATCGTTTGAATTGCCACCGTTGCTACAAGAAACTCAGGGCATGCGTCGACCGTAACAGGTAGCACTTGGGATAGTCATTGATCTGATTGGTATATAGTATTTAACAGTAGTAGATACTGGGGATATTGGGGATAATTGATCCGACTATCGAGCCGATACGTTGCTGACTACTAGATACCGCGCTTCACGCAATTAACGCGCAACATATGGGGATCGGCTAAGCAGAGAGGTGTGGGGGAGAGTTAGGAGATCTTTTTGAAGAGACGGTAACAAAAACATCAGGTTATCCACAAGCATTTGGCGCCGATGGCTATCTAGTAGGTTGATACCGACGGTCTACAACACCGGGGAGAAGCTCGAAACCTTTTTCCTCAAGCTTCCCCCCGTCATTCCGCAGAGATTCCACGGGGTTTTCCGCCAGCGTCAACCAGGTTACCCCCATTTTTATCCCCGGACGTGCTGTGGGTCACTGGGCGAACTGCTGGCTGATTTCGCCCATTCGATTGCGATTGACGCCCATATCGCTGTAGCCGACCCGCGAGGCCGAGCGGAATTGCACTGCTTTATTGGCGTCATCGAAGTAGATTTCCACGTCGTCCACAAAGCGGAAAATGCGTGAACGAAATTCAACATGGAGATAGTCATCGGTCTCCGCAACGATTGTGGAACGAGGCATGGCGTTGACAATGTCGACCATGCGCTGCTTGGCCTCGACCTGGCTGTCGCCATAAGACAAGGGGGGCATGCCGTGCTCTTCATCTTGCGCCTGAGTGGAGACGCAGTTCGGGCTATCGGGGCAGGGAGCGAAAAGCCCCGTCTCACGGTCAAACGTCATCTGCTCGCCGTCTGCGCCGCCACCGCTCGAAGCGCAGCTGGAGAGGCCGACGATTACGGTCAGGCCCAGACCGAGGGTAACGATGGTACGTAGCGATGCAAATCGGTTCACAGTTCGGGCTCCTCTGTATGGCACGATTAATTGCGTTACTCTTGCTTAACAATCTTTAGTTTACCGAATTGCGCTGCTCATCACTGTTGTTTCGCGCACTATTTTCATGTTCGGGGCTGAAACATCCCTTCGTTCAATCTGCTGACTATGTGCTACGCTGTAGACGTAAAACGTCCCGAGATTCGCTTACTGCTGTCATGTCCAACCAATTAATCGAGGAGAAATACTGATGTTTCAGAAACCCGCGCGTGCCATCTGGTTGACGTTCGTGCTGGCGCTTTTCCTGGCTGTGGCTGCCGGTTGCCAATCGTCGGAGCCGGAACCCACGCCCAGTCCTGCTGAGGTAGAAGCCACGACAGAAGCCGCAGTGGAAGAATTTGTAGATTCACACGCCCTGGCCGCTACGGCATGGGATGTGGCCTATTTTGGAGGGCCCGGGGATGAGCTTGCGATGTTGCCGGACTCACGGGCCAGCGTGATCTATTTCTGGGACCGTTACGCCGGCTTTGACGGCTGCAACTGGTTCCTGGGCGTCTACACAGCCGATGCCGATGGCGAACTCCGCATGATGACGCCGTCGCGGACGAACGATATTTGTGCGCCTGAGGAGCTCTATGAGCAGGCTGCGACCTACGTTTCCATGCTCGAGAATGTGACGGCCTATCTGATGGAGGGAGATCAGATGCTGGCCAATACGGTAGAAGATCAGCGCTTGGTCACCTTTGATCCTGCGACGGTCCTGCCCATGGTCGGGACCGACTGGGATTTGAAATTTTCGTGGCTCGCTGATCAAGAGCAATGGGCTCCGATCGTGCCATTGTCGGTGACAACGATTCAGTTTGCCGAGGGCGGCGAAGCAGCCGGTTCCGGTGGCTGCAACGACTTCACCGTCCCGTATGAAGGGGATCTCCAGATCGAAAAGGTGATGGAGGCGACCTCTACCTATGCCGAATTGCCCACACTAACATTTGGCCCGATTACCTCGCAGATGGCGGAGTGTTCTGACCCAGAGTACATCATGGATCAAGAACAGGATTTCTTCGCAACACTCGGTTCCGTCGCCTATTACTTCAAACTCGGCGGCATGGTGATCATGATGGACAGCGAAGGCTCGCCCCTCATGGTCCTTAGCGCTCGCAGCTGACAAATGTCGTTCGCGGCGTAACCGGACACTCGTCTACCGTCCGGTTACGCCGCGGGTTCTGTTACTGGCGCCGGCAATGACCTTTGGCCCGCGTTGAGCTTCTCCGCATGCCTGCAATTCCTCACGCTGATCTGCCCGGCTGCATCACCAATGTTCTAGCAGAACGAGATCCAGGCCCCCTCCCCATTCTCATACGCCAACATTACACCGAATTTGCACCTTCCGGGTGGTATTGCGCGCGCTTCAAGACCGATATGCTGAATGCGCCATGACTGCACTTGAGGCTTACCCTACCCAACCTGGAATGTCTGCGCTCCGAAGCGGTCTGATCGCGCCCGCGCGTCGTGATCTGATTCCATTGTCCGGCCGGAGTGCTTGTTGAAGCGCAAGATATCAACCGAAAAGGGAGGATTCTAATGTCAGCCGAAGGCCGAACAAGGAAGTTCACCTTCCCAACCGCTTTTACCATTCTCTTTATCCTGCTGATTCTTATTGCCCTGGCAACCTGGTTCATTCCTGCTGGCGCCTACGAACTAGATGCCGACGGTGCGCCAATTCCTGGTACATACCAGCAGGTGCCATCGAATCCGCAAAATTTGCTCTCCAGCGCGCTCATGGGGCCAATCAATGGCATGTATGGCATTGAGAATGAAACCGGCAATGTTGACGTCTGGAACTCGGGCGAACTCTTTGGCGCCATTGATGTCGCCTTTTTTGTAATCATCATTGGCGGCTTCCTGGGCGTTACGATGAAGACCGGTGCGATCAATGCCGGGATTGCCTGGGTCGTGACCAAGCTCAAAGGCAAGGAAAAGTGGATGTTTCCCGTCTTGATGACGATTTTCGCCATCGGCGGCACGTCCTATGGCATGGCCGAAGAGACCCTCGCCTTCTATGCCCTGATCATAACCGTTATGCTGGCCGCCGGCTACGATGGCCTGAGTGCGGCCGCGCTCATTCTGCTCGGGGCGGGTATTGGCGTCATTGGATCGACGGTCAATCCCTTTGCCACCGGCATCGCTTCGGGCTTTGCCGACACCACGATCAGCGAAGGGTTGATTGGGCGCCTGGTTATTCTGGTGATCGGGACGATCATGGGCATCCTCTTTGTAATGCGCTATGCCGAACGGGTAAAGAAAGACCCGACCCAATCGCTCATCTATGATGCCAAGGCGGAGAACGAACACCAGTTTTTGGCCGGAGGCGGCAGCGACTTGGCAGACGAGAAATTCACCGGTCGCCACAAGGTGATCCTCGTTCTCTTTTTCCTGGCATTCCTGGTGATGGTCTACGGCGTGATTCCGTGGGAAGACCTGGGTCTTGCTATTCCGACCTGGTGGTGGTGGTTCCCGGAGATGACAGCCTGCTTTCTCTTCTTTGGTATTGTGATCGGCATCGTGGGGCGGCTGCCTGAAAAGACGCTGGTCGACACCTTTGTGGATGGCGGTCGGGACATGCTGGGCGTAGCGTTGATCATCGGCGTGGCGCGGGGCATCACCGTTGTGATGAACAACGGGCTGATCACGGATACGGTGCTCTACTGGGCCGAACAGGCCGTTTCGGGCCTGGGCGGCGTCGGATTCATCCTCGTCACCTATTTGCTCTACCTGCCCCTGTCATTTCTCATTCCATCGAGTTCCGGGCTGGCGACAGTCTCCATGCCCATTATGGCCCCTTTGTCCCAATTTGCCGGCGTACCGAGCTTCCTGGTGGTTACTGCTTATCAAACCGCCAATGGCCTGGTCAACCTCGTCACCCCAACTTCTGCCGTCGTTATGGGCGGTCTGGCCATTGCCCGGGTCGGCTACGGCACCTGGTGGCGCTTTGTGTGGCCCTTGCTCCTCTTGCTGGCTGCGCTCTCCATGCTCGTACTGGCCGTGGGTGTTTAGCGACACTTCTTCTACATCCTTCAGAAAGGAAATAACCATGGCAGTTAATCTACGCAACCGCAGTTTTGTGAAGCTATTGGACTTCACGCCGACGGAGATCCGCTTCCTCCTCAAGCTCTCGGCAGACCTCAAGGCCGCCAAATATGCCGGCTATGAGCAGCCGCGGCTGACGGGCAAGGAAATCGCCCTGATCTTTGAAAAGTCTTCTACCCGCACGATGACGTCCTTCGAAGTCGCCGCCTACGACCAGGGCGCCCACGTCACCTATCTTGGCCCGGGCGGGTCACAGATTGGTTACAAAGAGAGCATGAAGGATACCGCACGCGTATTGGGACGCATCTTCGATGGCATCGAGTACCGCGGCTTTGCCCAGGAGAATGTGGAAGTCTTGGCCGAGTATGCCGGCGTGCCGGTCTGGAACGGCTTGACGGATGAGTTTCACCCAACCCAGATTCTTGCCGATGTCCTGACCATGACCGAGCACTGTGCAAAGCCACTTACTGAAATTGCCTACTGCTTCCTTGGCGACGCCCGCAACAACATGGGCAATTCGCTGATGGTTGGCGGCTGTAAGCTGGGCATGGATGTCCGCCTCTGTGCGCCCAAGTCGAATTGGCCGGCGGAAGAACTCGTGGCCACCTGCCAGGCGATCGCGGATCAAACCGGGGCGCGCTTGACGATTACCGATGACGTTGCAACAGGGGTGAAGGGGGCCGACTTCCTATACACCGACGTTTGGGTCTCCATGGGCGAGCCCGACTCGGTATGGGAAGAGCGCATCAACAGCCTGTTGCCCTATCAGGTCAATCGCAAGGCAATGGATCTGACCGGCAATTCAGCCGTGAAATTCATGCACTGTCTGCCGGCTTTCCACAACGCAGAGACCAAGGTCGGACAGCAGATCCTCGACAAGTTCGGGATTGAGGGCATGGAAGTCACCGAAGAGGTCTTTGAGTCCGAAGCCTCGATTGTCTTTGACGAAGCGGAAAATCGTCTCCACACCATCAAGGCCATCATGGTTGCCACCCTGGGTGATTGAGCCAATTGTCGTTTACAGCTCGTCAGAGCCATTAAAGGAGAAAACACTCGATGATCAATCGTGGACCAGTCGATGTACTTGTCTTGGCTGTCGGCGAGCCGAAGTTTGACGGCAGCGTCTTTGCTGAACTGGAACGGCAGGCGGCATCCGGCACCATTCGCGTACTCGACGCCATGGTGCTCCTGAAGGATGCGAAAGGAAAGCCTTGGCGGCTTGATCTCACGGATTTGCCGCCAGAACAGCGGGAAGCCGTCGGCTTTATCGATAGTGAAACGCATGGTCTCTTCGATGACGATGATGCCGCCACGTTCTACGAAGGCATGGTGCCAGGCTCGGCAATTGTTGCCCTGGCCATCGAGCATACCTGGGCCATCGAGCTTGTCAATACGCTTTACAATGCGGGCGTAGAGGTGGCGCTCAACTATCGCGTGCCCGCACCAATCGTCGATGAGGCCTTTGCCTCACTCGGTACAAACGAATAGAGGAGACAGACATATGCCAGGGTTAGTCCGAGGAATGGCCCGTACTGCTGCCGTGGTCGGGACGGCGAGCGCCACCCGCAACGCCGTCAACCGTCGGCAGGCAGATAAGAATGCCGCAGCCTATTCGCACGCCATGAACCAGGCCGCACCCCAGGCGCCACCGCCGCAAGTGGAAACCTACTACGCGCCGCCAGTGGAACAGAACGACGTGATTGCACAGCTTGAGCGACTGGGCGCGCTCAAAGCGCAGGGCCTGCTTACAGAGGATGAGTTCGCTGCAGCCAAGCAGCAACTACTTGCTGGTTGAGCCGGAGATATCCGGTATGTTGCCGCCAGTCTGAACGCTATGTGCCAGACAGATCGTATGGTGTCGCAGATAGCTTCCAGGCTGGCAGGCTCCGGTGCCAAATTCCGGCTCTACTCACGAAACTCGCTCCGGTTGATGAGTTCCTGCGCTGGAGTACGCCCGAAATGGTGAAACGGATCGCCTGATCCGGAAAGGAGTCTTCTATGAGAATCGTCGTTGCACTCGGCGGCAACGCACTGCTCAAGCGGGGCGAGCCAATGACGCATGACGCCCAGCGTGCCAATATTCGCGTGGCGGCGCAAGCGTTGGCGCCGGTGGCCGAAGAGCATGAGCTGGTACTGGCCCACGGCAACGGTCCTCAGGTTGGCCTGTTGGCCCTCCAGGCCTCCGCCTACAAAGATGTGGAAGCTTATCCGCTTGACGTGCTGGGCGCGCAGACCGAGGGCATGATTGGCTATATGATCGAGCAGGAATTGGGCAATTTGCTGCCCGAGACGGCGCCCTTTGCCACCATTCTGACCATGGTCGAAGTCGATCCCGCCGACCCCGCCTTCCAAAATCCAACCAAGTTTGTCGGCCCCGTCTACGACCAAGCAGCTGCCGAGCAGTTGGAGGCCGTAAAGGGCTGGGTCTTCAAGCAAGATGGCGAAAAATGGCGACGCGTGGTGCCATCGCCATTGCCCAAACGGATTTTTGAAATTCGGCCCATCAAATGGCTGTTGGAGAAGCAGACAATTGTGATCTGTGCCGGCGGGGGCGGCATTCCAACCATGTACGAGCCGGAACGGCAGCGCTGGCTCTCCGGCATCGAAGCCGTGATCGACAAAGATCTGGCGAGTGAACTGCTGGCGCGCCAGGTAGATGCCGATTTACTTGTCATCGCCACCGACGTGGACGGGGTCTACGTCGACTGGGGAAAGCCGGAACAGCGCATGCTGACCCAGGTCACGCCGGAAGAGATGAAGCAGTATCATTTCCCCGCCGGTTCCATGGGTCCCAAGGTGCAGGCGGCCGTCCAGTTCGTCGAGCAGACCGGTAAGCGTGCCGCGATTGGTTCGTTGCGCGATATCGGTGAGATTGTGGCCGGGACGGCCGGCACAAATGTGATTGCAGACAGCAACTCGTGAGTCCCGGTAGAAAGCTCTGCGCTGTCCCATGCGCGGCAGTATGACGGGGTCTCTCCACTGGAACTCACGCTGAATCGAATACCTGTTACGGGAAAGGAAGCTAATCATGACCCAGTTAGGCGTTTTCTCGGAAGTTGGCAAGCTCCGAAAGGTCATCGTTCACCGTCCTGGCCTGGAGATGCGGCGCTTGACGCCGACCAATTGTCAGGAGTTGCTCTTCGATGATGTGATCTGGTCTCGTAAAGCGCGGCAGGAGCACGACGCTTTTGTTGACCTCATGCGCGACGAGTTCGGCGTCCACGTCATGCGCGTGCATGAACTGCTGCAGGATGTTGTGGATGACCCGGAAGGCCGGGCGTACATTCTCGATCGCAAGCTGGTTCCCAATGAGGTCGGTGTCGGCGGCGTTGCGGAGATGCGGGCGTGGATGGACGAAATGGCCTCCTCCACACTGGTTGCTCACCTCATTGGCGGCGTGACCGTAGACGAACTGCCCGGCGCGCTCGGAACGTTCGCCCGCAAGGCCTATGGCGGTACCGAGTTTGTGCTGCCGCCGTTGCCCAATCAACTCTTCACGCGGGATAGCTCCTGTTGGATCTACAACGGCGTAACGGTTAATCCCATGTACTGGCCGGCCCGGCGCAAGGAGACGCTACACCTGACCGCCATCTACAAGTTCCACCCTGAATTTACGGGCGGGGACTTCAACGTCTGGTGGGGCGATCCCGACGTGGATCATGGTTCGGCGACGCTGGAGGGCGGCGACGTGATGCCAATCGGCAATGGCGCTGTGCTCATCGGCATGGGCGAACGCACGACCTTTCAAGCCGTCAGCCAGGTGGCGCAAAGCCTCTTCGCCAATGAAGCTGCCACGCGCGTCATTGCCGCCAAGATGCCGCGCGATCGCGCCAGCATGCACCTGGACACCATTTTTTCCTTCTGCGATCGCGACCTGGTCACCATCTACGAGCCGGTCGTCAACGCCATTCAGCCCATCAGCTACTATCCGGGCGATGGCGATGGCCAGATGGAGGTGGTGGTCGAGGAGACGAGTTGGCTGGATGTGGTGCAAGACGCGCTAGAGCTCAAGGAATTGCGCGTCATTCCCACAGGCGGCGATGCCTTCGAGCAGGAACGGGAGCAGTGGGATGACGGCAACAATGTCGTGGCCCTCCAGCCGGGCGTGGTCGTAGCCTACAACCGCAACGAATGGACCAACGCTCATCTGCGCAGGGCCGGCATCACGGTCATGGAGATTGAGGGCTCCGAGCTGGGCCGCGGGCGCGGCGGCGGTCACTGCATGACCTGTCCCGTGCTACGCGATCCTGTCTAGTCCGAAAGTGGCGTGACTGGTTGAACGGGCGCGCTCATGTTTGCCGCAGCAAAATCGTTGGAAAAAAGAAGAGGGGAATGGCTTGTTGCAGGCCATTCCCCTCTTGCGTTCCCACCAAAGCTCATGCTGTTTCGTGCGCATAGAATCGCGATGGTATCATGCCTTAGATGATATGGACGCATTGAATTGCGCCGCTTTTCAACGATTGATTGTCAATTGATGACGCGGCTGTGCACGACTTCTGCGAACCGGCATAGGAGCGAGCATGAACACACAGACGGCACATCCTGCAGAGCTCGTTATTACCAATGCCCGGGTCTATACGGTTGATGACGCACGCCCCAGGGCCGAGGCCGTCGCCATCCGCGGCAATCGCATTGTCTTTGTCGGCGACGCAAGCGCAGCGTTGGCTCTGCGCGGGGCCAATACGGAGGTGATCGACGGCGAGCAGCGTACGCTCTTGCCGGGCTTCATCGACAGTCACTTCCATTTGCTGTGGGGATCACTCAAGCTCGAGAGCCTGCAGTTGAGCGATGCAAGCGGACCGGACCAAATCATTGCAACGCTCAGGCGTTATGCAGAAGAGCAGCCCGATCTCGAATGGATTCAGGGCGTTCAGCTTCTCTACAGCGCCATTCCTTCTGGGCAGGCGCTTACCCGCCAGATGCTGGACGCCGCAGTGCCAGATCGGCCGGTGCTGATCTATGCCTTCGATGAGCACACGGCCTGGGCCAACACGGAAGCGCTGCGTCGCGGCGGCATTCTCGAGGGGCGCCGCACGGCCGCCGGCAGCGAAATCGTCATGGACCAGACGCTGGGGCTGGCAACAGGCGAACTGCGTGAACCGGCCGCATACGACTTTGTACGCGACCTGATTCCGGAACCGGACGCAGCCGCGCAGCGTGCCCTGCTGCGCAAGGGGCTGGCGCGCGCCGCCAGTTTCGGGCTGACCAGCGTGCATAACATGGACGGCACGGCCGAGCGGATTGGCCTCTATAAGGAGTTTGAGGCGCGCGGTGACCTGACTCTGCGCGTCTATGTGCCCTACGACATCAAGCCTGAGACGCCCCTGGCTGCCTTTGAGGACGCGGCGACCTGGCCCACGCGCTTCAATGGCAGCCACGTCCGTGCGGGTGCGGTCAAGTTCTTCATGGATGGCGTGTTGGAGTCGTACACGGCGTTGATGATCGATGACTACGCAGAACAGCCGGGTAACAAAGGCGAAGCGCTCTTCACGGCAGAGCAGTTCAACACGATGGCCGCGGAGGCTGACCGGCTGGGCCTGCAGATCTTTGTTCATGCCTGTGGGGACGGTGCGGTACGGCGCACGCTGGACGGTTACGCTCATGCACGGCAGATCAACGGCGTACGCGACAGCCGCCATCGGGTCGAGCATATTGAGGTCATCCATCCGGATGATATTGGCCGCTTTGCCGAGATGAACGTCATTGCATCCATGCAGCCGCTGCACTCCCCCCTTTCTCCGCAAGATGGCGACGTCTGGGTCAGCCGCCCCGGACCCAAGCGCTGGCCCTACAGCTTTGCCTGGGAGACCCTGCGCCAGGCCGGCGCACGGCTTGCCTATGGCAGCGATTGGCCGGTGGCGCCCATGAATCCCATGCTGGGCCTCTACGCGGGGCGCAACCGCCAACTGTGGGACGGCATCGGCCCGGATCAACGCCAGACGCTGGAGAACCTCATTGCCGGCTACACGCGCGACGCCGCCTTTGCGGAGTTTATGGAGACCGAAAAGGGCATGATTCGCGAGGGCATGCTGGCCGATTTGGTGCTGCTCTCGGACGATCTCTTTGCCGTGCCGGACGAAGCGCTGGCAGAGGTGGCCCCAGTGCTCACAATCTGTGACGGGCGGGTAGTTTTTGCGGCTTGAATAATTCCTTCACTATGTTTTGATGGCTATGACGACATTACCCTTTTTTTTGCCTGTTTCGACATACCTGTGAGCCTCGGGAATTTGTTCCAACGGATAGCGTCGATCAATGACCGATTTTATCTTTCCAGCTTCAACCAGATTTTTGAGGAAAATTAAGTTTTCAGTCTTATAGTCTGCTGACCCGCTGATTACTTTCTTGCTGCTGGTCATCGAAACCCATCGCCCTCGAACACTTTTTGACAGCGTAGGGATGGCTAAAAGGTAGTATCCATTTGGGGTTAGCGCTCTTACACTGCGTGAAAACGGACTCTTACCTACGATGTCAAGAATAAGATCATAGGTCTCACCGTTTTCGGTGAAATCCTCTTGCGTGTAATCAATGACATGGTCTGCACCAATTGAGCGCATCATCGCCAATTTGGGTGCGCTATCGACGGCAGTCACTTCCGCCCCAAAGTACTTGGCAAGCTGTATGGCAATCGTCCCGATACTGCCACCCGCGCCATTAATCAAGACCTTTTGTCCGCTTTGAATATTGCCTTTTCTAAGAAAATACAATGCGTTCAGCCCCCCAACAGGAATTGTGGTGGCTTCCTCATAGCTCATATTGGCTGGCATGCGTGCCAGCACCCCTTCGCCCTCTTCAGACAGACATATGTACTGGGCATAAGCGCCAAAACGTATATCGGTCGCGGCAAATACTGGGTCGCCCTGCTTAAAGAGCTTACTATCTTTGCCTACATCTTCAATTTCACCGGCCAGCTCCTGCCCTAGTATCGGTATTCTCTTTGGTTTTCGCAGACCATTGTATAGGCGCAACGGGAGCCGTAGCAGGAGAGGGAATTTGAGACTGCGCATCTCACAGTCCCCTGCTGTTACCGTTGTCGCATGGACTTTGATCAGTACTTCATTCTCCTTGGGCGTCGGTTTTTCTACCTCTTGGAGTTGAAGGCCATCCGGCGGACCGTATTTTGTCCATACAATTGCTTTCATAGCTGTTCCTCTCAGATTGGGTGGCCTATGAGTCTTGTCGTCGACGAGAATTAATGAACATTTGCCCTCCCCTTGTTGTGACCAGAGGATATCGATGAATGTGGTGAGGCGTCATCACATGATGTAGTGATTTGTGAATCGGGATGAAGTGAGAGGAATAAATGAATGTGGCGCTCAACACCCGCCAACGGCTACAGGAAAATAAAAGCCCCGACAGATTCGTTGAATCATCTGTCAGGGCTGGAGGTGAGGATGTTTACTCATCAATCTTCATTTCCCTGCGCAGAATCCGGACAATACGGTTGTAAACGACATTCGATACCATCACCTTGGTTCCACCGCCTGTATCGAAAAGCGGAACCATCGGAGTTCCACCGCTTGTATTCACAAACTGAACCACGACCGTATCAATGTCCTTGTGGTAACGAGCGATACTGTGGTACCCCGGTAATAAGCCTGTATGTTCATATTCATAAACAGAGGAATAAATAGCCTGCTCATCATCATTTAGCAATGAGCCATCGTTTAACGCCCTCAAGAATATGCCCACATCCTCTGCTGTAGCTATCATTGAGCCGAAATAGGTATTCTTTAAATCGGGCTCCCAGCCTACGAAATAGCCGCTCATCACATCATCTACATCCACTTCACGAAGCGAACCGTAAGTATTGTTCAGCTCGAGCGGTATCAAAATCTCGTCCCTAATATATTGAAAATGGCTATACCCCACCACGTTATCAATGAGTTCGGCAAGCAAAAAATAATTCGTATTTGAATAACCATACTCTTCATCCGGTTCAAAGTCAGCAGGCAAATCCAGGGCGAATTCAAGCACTTCGCTACTGCTTTGAGGTGGGTCGTCCCATGGATAATCAGGATTGTCGGCCCAATTGGGAATGCCACTCCGATGCTGCAACATTAATTCTAAGGTGATGGTTTCTGCATTTTCAATTCTTCCCACAAGCTCTGGAAAGTGATCCGCGAGCGTATCATCCAGCGACAATCTTTGGTCATTGACCAGTTTGGCGGTAGCAACGGCGACATATAACTTATTGATACTGGCAATCTTGAATAATGATTGTGAGTCAGCTGGTATTTTATTTTCTCGGTTCTTCCAGCCAGCTGTATAAAATGCGGGTGGTTCACCTGCTTCATCCACATACACAATAATGCCATCCAATCCATGACCAATTGCGTCATCGACTTGTTCTTGGACACTGTCAGGTAATGGCATTATCCAAGCCCATATTCCGTCCCAGGGCGAAAATACCACGATACAGATTATCCCCACGATAGGCATAATTATTCTGAGTATTTGAACTATACGCTTCTTTTCTGGCATTTGTGATTACCTTTTCGAGCCGCGTAACACATGAAGTAGAAAAGCAGGTAGTTGATGATAAAGCACCTTACGAAAGACAAGGGTCACTTTTTTGCTGGATAAATACGGTTTCTTCCAGAGATAGATTTGCCGGATTTCTGGCGTGGTGTTCACGCCGATCTGTATTCGTGCCGATCCGGTCTGCTACCTTGCCTCGCTGGGACATCCGACGAGGCAAGGTGCTGCTCAATATGCAGATGCGGTAGTCACTCAACTTCGTCAGGCCATGCCGGATCTGTATGCGTTGTAGCAGCGACTGAATCTCCACGCTATGCCGCTAAGGCAAAATCCTTGCGGAAGTCCTGCTTCACGTGGGCGACGGACGCATCGAAGATCTCAAGCGTTTCGGCGACGTCTTGCGCGCTGTGGGTGTAGCACATGAACCAGGGCTCGCGGCTGTCGCTGTCGGGCATGACGCCGCGATCGACCAGGTCCAAGGCCAAGGCCTCGTAAAAGTCATCATTGTTGGCGGCGTAGTCCTGGAAGTCAGATGGCGATTCATCCGTGCCCACAATCAGGCTAAACATGGAAGGAATGCCCGTGACAACATGGGGAATATCGTGGCGGGTCAAGATTTCATCCATGCCGTCCATTAGCAACTGACCCCGAGCAAAGATCGTTTCGATGACCGGTTGCTCTTCGAGGATTTGCAGCGTGGCGTTGGCCGCGGCTACCGAAATGACGTTGCCGACGTAGGTGCCGCCCTGCGCGACCTTGCCCGGCTCGATCGTGGCCATCACTTCGTCTTTGCCGGCGATCGCGGCAATGGGGAAGCCGTTGCCCATGGCTTTGGCATAGGCGGCGAGATCGGCCTTGACGCCGAAGTACTCCTGCGCGCCGCCATTGGCGATGCGGAAGCCGGTCTTGACTTCGTCAAAGACGAGCAGCGTCCCATAGTGGTCACAGAGTTCACGCAACTTCTCCAACCAGCCGGCTCTGGGCACGATGCCGGCCGTGTTGCCCATTACTGGTTCCACCATAATGGCTGCAACCTGCTCTCCGTAGCGGGCCATGCTCTCTTCAACCGCCTCAAAATTATTGTAGGGCAGGCTAATCAGGTACTGGTCGATGGCCCGGGGAATGCCGCCGCTGGCCGGTAGTCTACGTGTCGGCCACTTGGCGCCGAGCTTTGCGGCATCGGCCCCAGCCGTGTTGTACATCACGTAGTCGTAATTGCCGTGATACTGGCCGTCAAATTTGATGAAGCGTTCACGTCCGGTGTGGGCGCGGGCCACGCGCAAGGCATGCATGGTCGCTTCCGTCCCCGTGTTGGAGAGGCGTACCTTGTCCATGCCGGTCATGCGCGTGAAGCGTTCGGCCAGTTCAATTTCGAAGGGGGTTGTCCAGGCAAAAACGTTGCCGTATTGCAGCACTTCTGCGACCTGTTCGGTGACGCCGGGGAAGGCATGGCCGAGGATAATGGGGCCAAAGCCCAAACGATAGTCGATGTACCGGTTGCCGTCGGCATCCCATACGTGGGCGTCTTTGCCGTGGGTCACAACAAAGGTGTCTTCGTCTCCCCAATAACGAAAATTGGAGTTGACGCCATAGGGAATGGTCTGTTTGGCGCGTTGATACAGCGCCTTGGTCTTGGATAAATCTTTCTGGGTTTGCATGATGTGCCTCAAGGGTTAGGTGATTCAAATCGGTTGACGCCACCTGAAGCCTATACCTGCCATAGGCCGCAAAGGCGATCGTGTTTGGGGAAATCAGCGTGCGAATTGTGTCATCCTGATGCTGGTTTCACCCCCCTGAGACCCACCGAAATAGGGTCTTCCTCGTCCATATAAGCGCGCTCCTTTTCGCTGCGTTTAATTTGGAGACACTTCGACGCCGGCCGCAGCCAGCAGCGAATCAAAATGGCTGGCCGGCTTGTCCCAGGCGTAGATTTCCTTGACGATATCGAGATAGATAAAGGCCTCCGCCTCGCGCACGCCCTCAACGCCGTAGAGTTTCTCCGTAAGGAATTGGAGCAGGTGCGTATTGTCCAGGCAGAGCACTTCGACCAACAGATTGTAGGTCGCCGAGCTAACGGTCAAATAGATGACCTCGTCAAAGTGCGCGATCTCTTCCGCGATCTCACGCAGACGCTTGCCGTCGGCCTTGACGCCAATCAGCGCCATGGTGTGATAGCCGATCTTGAGTGGATTGGTGACGGCGACTACCTGTAACACACCGGCATCCTGCAGACGCTGATAGCGCTGGCGCACCATACCCGCCGATACGTTGAGCCGGCGCGCGATCTCGCTAAAGGGCATGCGTCCATCTTCCTTGAGCGCTTTTAGAATCGCACGGTCCATCTTGTCCATTGGTTGAACTTGCACGTTGCTTCCTTCTCGATATAGCTCGATATAGCGGTTCTCGTATCGGCTGGGCCAAAGCCCGCCCGCCAATAATTCGGCACAACCGTCGAATGTTGATCTGGCACTACTTTGTCAATTCTATTGCTGATTCTTTAGAAAGTCAATCGATTTTGTGCGCAATCCGTAATTCATGACCTTGATAGGATTCGAATCGTTATCGGGCGCCTGGGTTGAGAATTGACCATCAACAATCAAAAAGCCCGGCGTATCTTTGCGACGCGCCGGGCTTTTTCTGTTCACTTTGGGAGGTAACTGCTCGCTACGCTGTCTCGTCCGCAACATCGGCTGACGGTGCGTCAACTACCGTGTTGTTCATCTCGATATCGCTGCTGCCCGAGAGAGGATACTCCCGAGCGAGCTGGCCATAAAGATGGTACTGGAAGAATGAGACCAACAGTGTGGCCAACGGCAGGGTGACGCCCAAACCGATGATGCAGAGCACCGTGCCGACGATGCTCGCCAGGAACATGGCTGCGACGCCGCCAAGGGCAACAACGATGGCGACGACGATCACCTGTCCAATATTGGCTCGCGTCCAGTTCCAGACTTCGGTCAATTGCAGACCGCTGCTGATCTTGCCGTCTTGTGCGAAGGCGATGGTGTAGCCCGGCATGGCCAGGAAGACGAAGACGCTGTAGAAGAAGACGAAGACGCCCGAGCAAAGCATGAGCATCACGCCGATAAACTGGGCAAATTCGCCGCCTTCGGTCATGAAGCCACCGAGGATCATGGGGAAACCAAAGATCATGCCCGGAAGCGCCCAAACCACACTCACCACGGCCAGCTTGAAGCCATTGGTCAGATCCTCACCCCATTCGTTCCATTCCGGCAGGACCTGGGTTTTGCCGGCCTGTACGTTGCGCAGCAGGCGCAGGCAGTAGCCGGTGAGAATGAAACCGCCAATGATGCCGACGAGTACAAAGCCGAGCAAAAAGGTGATAATGAGCAGACCGGTGCCGATGGCAACCTTTTCTACCCACTTATCTTCATCATACACAAACGTCAGCGCTTTTCCGATATCCATTCGTTCCTCCTCGATTTGCACAACCCTGAATCTCGCCCGGTGGATGCGGGCTATGTTCCAGTGATATTGACTCTTGATGGACAACACTACGCATCTTGCGCAAAATGGTTTCGCGCTATGGCGATGATGAAGATTATCCACAAAGACCGACGACCATTTGCTTATGGCAGGGCCTGTTCGATCTCCGCGCGGACCCAGGCGTCGCGGTCGCGGTGCTGGGCCGCCCGCAGGATCCGTGTTGCAGCCGACGCCGGGTGGCGCGCGGCAATCTGACCCAAGGCCCAGGCGGCATGGCCCCGGACCAAGGGCTCGGCGACGCTGAGCGCCAGCCGCAGCGCATCGACAGCTTCGGGGTCGCCCCAGTTGCCCAGCGCAACGCAGACATTGCGCAGCATGCCGGCGCGTTTGGGGCGCTTGATGGGAGAGCGAAGGAAGCGCGTGCGAAATGCCTCGTCGTCGAGCCAATATGGATTCGCCGCCTCGAACCCTTCCAGGAGCGGGGGCGCAATGCGATCGGTCTGGGCGTGGAGGCCGGCCAGCAAAGGCGTCCGCGTGGCCAGGCGTCCATTCCACGGGCAGACCTCCTGACAGATGTCACAGCCAAAAATGCGGTTGCCAAAGCGCCCGCGCAGGGCAAGCGGAATGGGGCCACGCGCTTCGATCGTCCAGTAGGAGATGCAGCGCTGGGGGTCCAGGTGAAAGGGGCCGACAAAGGCGTCGGTGGGACAGGCGTCGAGGCAGCGGGTGCAGCGACCGCAGGTGGCTGGACGGTCTCCAACGCGCCATTCCCCGAGATTGGCATCGTGGGGCAGACCGGCGGCAACGTCATCTGCGCGGATCGACGCCGCGTTGCCGGGGACAGGCGGATCGTAGACGAGCGTTTCGGGGATCAGGATGGTGGCCAGGAAGTGCCAGCTTCCCTCCACCGGGCGGATGGTGCAGCAGTTCTTGCCGATAAAGCCGATTCCGGCGTGTGCTGCCCAGTCGCGTTCCAGCACGGGGCCGGTATCGACCAGGCACTTGCCGCGCGTTGTGCGTCCGCTGGCTTCCGCGATGAATGCATCAAGCTGATGGAGTAGCGGCCGCACGATCTCATGATAGTCGTTGCCCCACGCATAAGAGGCGATTATGCCACGGCTGGGGTCGTCGCGTAGGGCCGGAGGCAGTGCAAACTGATGGTAGTTGACTGCCAGTACGACCAGCGTGCGATAGTCGCTGCCGTCCTCTGCCAGCAGCGCGGGCTGGCGTCGCTTCTCTTGATTGCGCACCAGGTATTCCATCTCGCCAGGCCGGCCCAGTTCGACCCACTGCTCGAAAAAGTCTGCATGCGCGGCTTTTCCGACAGCTGTGAAGTGACAGTGGTCGAAGCCCAGCGCCAACGCCCGACGCCGGATCGACTCGCTAAATTGGCCTGCGTCAAGGCGTGCTTCGTTCATATTGGCCATTCTGGCACTGTTGAGGGAGCCCGTCAACCTTGCGTGCAACGAACTTCTGGACACAAGCGCGGTCTTCTCCTGACGACTACGACAGTAGGCCAGGTACGATGCCAGTCGTTTAGACGCGCGCTGCTAGATGCGCGCTGTCGGCTGGGGGCAAAACATCTGCCGTCACGATTGCCCACCCCCATTTTTTGGTGGTCACAATTCCCGGCGTGGTATCATATCGTGTGGTTGCCAACTCGGGTCAATGATGCAGAAGATCAGCCGGAGAGAATCGGTTTTGACGTGCGGCATCGGGTACTCCTGCGTGACCAGCCATCCCTAATTTTGAGTGCGCAAGCCGTGATACAGCGCAAGTTGATGAGGATTCTGCCGTGAATGTCAAGCGTCTTTCTGCCATTTCGTATGGCCATTTTGCCATCGATATTCTCAACTCATCGATCGTCATCATCCTCACCGACGCCACCCAGCAGTACAACCTTCCCTACAGCAAAATCGGCCTCGGCGCCCTGCTCTACACGCTCGCTGCCTCATTGACCCAGCCTCTTTTTGGGCTGCTGGCAGATCGTTGGCGCGGGCGCTGGCTGGCCGCTGCCGGCCTGCTTTGGACGATGGTCTTCTACGCTGGGGCTTCGTTCACCCAGTCGTACGCCGCGCTCGTGGCGGTGTTGACCGTCGGTGCGCTGGGCAGCGGCGCTTTTCATCCCACGGGGATCGTCAATTCCAGCCATGCCGGCGGCGACCGACCGGCGACGGCTACCTCGTTCTTCTTCCTCCTCGGCCAGTCCGGTTTGGCGTTGGGCCCCTTTATTTCCGGCGTTGTGCTCCAGCGTATGGGGCTGGCCGGATTGCCCTATATCGCGCTGGCAATGACGCCGGCGGTCGCCTTTATGTTCTGGGCCCTGCGCGAGCCAATGGAAGAAGAAGACGCTGAGACCTCTGATCGAGCCCAGCGTGCAGCAGGGACAACCACTGCGGGCATCGTCGCAATCTTTCTGCTTGTCGTCGTCTTGCGCTCGACCACGCTGCAGAGCTACATGACCCTATTGCCCTCTTACTTTGCCGACCAGGGATTCACGTCCGCACAATATGGGTTGATGGTCAGTATTTTCACCTTTGCCGGAGCGGCCGGAACGTTTATTGGCGGCTTCTTGGGCGATCGTTTCGGGCGGCGCATGGTCATTGCCGTCTCGCTGACCCTCTCCATTCCCTTCTCGCTGCTCCTGCTTTCAGGGAGCGGCTGGAGCTATTTCGTGCCGGCGGTGCTGGCCGGCGCCCTCCTCAGCATTCCCCACAGCATCCTGCTCATCATGGGCCAGGAACTCTTGCCCAAGCGCAAGGGCATGATGGGCGGGCTGGTGTTGGGACTTATGTTTGCCAGCGGCGCGGCGACGGCATGGATTGCCAGCTGGATCGCCGACTACGTGGGCCTCGGTGTTGTGCTCACCGCGCTGGCCTTCTTCCCCATCTTGGCGGCAGGCTTGGTCCTCGTCCTGCCCAAAGCAAAGCCACGTCTCTTGCCTGCTGAACCGGCCCAAGCCGCTGCTGATTAGGCGTTAACGCTTGATCACACGGTCTCCATTCAGGCCGCCATCACATAGAACGCGGATGCACCCGGATCGGGCGGATCGACGCTGATCTCCTGCTTTTATCCGCTGAAATCAGCCCGATCAGCCTAATCCGCGGTCTATGTTTTTTGGTAGGTGAATTACTCCGTGCGAACTACGCCAATCGCTCGATGGCAACGGCCGTGCCGCCGCCTGTGCCGTGGCAGAGCGATGCAAGGCCCAGCGTGCCGCCGGTCGCGCCGAGCGCATGAAGCAGCGTGACGATGATACGCGCACCGCTACAGCCGATCGGGTGGCCCAGGGCAATGGCTCCGCCCCAGACGTTCAGCTTTTCGTAGGGGATGCCCAACACTTTGTTGAAGAGCACGCTGTTGGTAGCAAAAGCCTCGTTATTTTCGATCAGGTCAAAGCTTTCGACGTCAAGCCCCGTCTTTGCCGTGAGCTTGCGCACGGCGGGCACCGGCGCCTCGACAAAGCGCCAGCTTTCGCCAGCGGCCCACGCACCGCCCCGATAGCGACCAATTGGCGTCAACCCATATTGCTCCACGGCCCTCGCGCTGGCCAGCACGAGGGCCGCCGCGCCGTCGCTGATCTGGCTGGCGTTGCCCGCGGTCAGGACGCCATCCTGGGCAAAGACCGGGCGCAGCTTGGCCAGCGTCTCCAGCGTCGTGCCGGCACGCACGCCCTCATCCGTCGCCAGTGTGACGGTCTCCCTGCGCCGCTGAATCTCCACCGGCACGATTTCAGCCTGAAAGAGTCCCTCTTCGGTGGCCGCTGCCGCGCGACGATGGGACTCGTAGGCGACGGTGTCCAGTTCCTCACGGCTGATTCCATACTCGGCGGTAAGTCGTTCCGTTTCAACCCCCATGCCTTCGCCGGTCAGAGGATCGGTGAGGCCGTCAAAGGTCAACGTGTCCAGCATGGGCACGGAGCCGCTTGGGGCCATCTTATAGCCCCAGCGCGCTTGATGGGGTTGGGCAAATGCCGCCTGCGACATCGACTCGGTCCCGCCCACGAGCACGAGATCAGCCTCCCCTGCCTTGATGGCCATGGCCCCGTTCATGAAGCTCATCATGCCCGATGAGCAGACCATGTCGACCGCATAGCCGTCCACCGTGTCTGGAATGCCCGCCTTGTGCGCGGCCTGACGCGGAATGAGTTGACCATGGCCGGCGCGCAGAATGTTGCCGAAAATGTAGAGATCCAGCGCGCTGCCGTCAACGCCGGCCCGGGCCAAGGCAGCCTGCATGGCCAGCGCGCCCAGATCCGACGGTGAGAATTCGACCAAGCTGCCGCCGAATTTGCCAATCGGCGTACGCGCAGCCGCGACGATATAGACCTCGCTCATAAGGGTTCTCCGTTGAGTAGGCGAATCCAATTAATTGGCGATCCGATCTTCCTGGAAGCTGTACGCAGGACGATCTGTCATTGAGAGAGCTTCCGGGAAGATGCCGCGTAGAGTTAATTATCTGGATTGGCCTTACGTGAAAGTGATTGTGTGGACCTTCATTAAATGTACCTGACCGATACAGCCTGTGTGGCCAGCGCCGGTTGAGCCTGTCCAAACCAAGCGGGTTGGCGCCAACCCGCTCCTTGGTTTCGACAAGCTCAACCGGCGTCGCTACCAGTCACCTGGATCGCTCGTGTCAATCTGCATTGGTTGCGCCCTCTCCTTATGCTTGCGCAGGGGCGCCTCTTCGCCCGTCGCGCAGCCGCCAAAGCTGTCCTCGCTCCGGCGCAATCAGAAAGACGACAAAGAAGACGGCCGTCATGACCAGCACCATGGCCGGCCCGGACGCAATGTTGATGTAGTAGCTGAGATAGAGTCCGACCGCGTTGGAAGTTGCGCCGATTGCCGCGCCCAACACCATCATCACCCAAAGCCGTCGCGTGAGCAGTTGGGCCGTGGCTGCCGGCGTAATCAGCATGGCCAGCATCAGCGCGATGCCAACGGTCTGCAGGGAGATCACAATGGTCACGGCGATGAGGACCAGCAGCAGGTAGCGCAGGAAGGTGGCCGGCAGTCGCAGAACCACCGCCAGCGTCGGATCAAAAGAGATGACCATGAATTCTTTGTAGAAGGCGACCACCGTCGCCAGTACGACAAAGCCCAGTCCGAAAATGAGCCAGAGGTCTTGCCGAGAGACGGCCAGCACGTTGCCAAAGAGGATGTGGGCCAGGTCCACGGCATAGGTGTTGACGGTCGAGAGCATGGCCACGCCCAGGGCGAAGCTGCCCGCAAAGACGATGCCAATTGCCGTATCCTCGCGGATCTCGCCGCGCCGGCTCAGCGCGCCGATGCCCAGCGCGGCTAGGATGCCGACGATCAGCGCGCCCACCGCCAGCGGCCAGCCCAGCAGAAAGGCGATCACAATTCCGGGCAAAATGATGTGAGCCAGGGCATCGCCAAAGAAGGCCATGCCTTGCAGAATGACGTAGGTACCCACCACTGCACAGATCACGCCGACCATCACGGATGAGAGAAGGGCCCGGGTCATGAAGCCATAGCTAAGCGGCTCCAGCAGCCAGTCGAAGAACGTCATCTACGGTACCCGCGTCGGCAGATTGAGCAGCGTGTCGGCTTCGACGTGGCCAAAGGGGGCCTCGACCGGCGGCTGGCCGCCGCTGCAGCAGGTATCCGTCACCAACACATCGCCCTCATCGGTGTGGAGCACGTGCAGGTGGCTCCCATAGGCCTGGGTGAGCACGTCGGCTGTCAACACTTCTTCGGCGGGGCCATAGGCGACGATGCCGCCGTTGATGAGCATAACCAGGGGAAAGAGCTCGGCCGCCTGGTGCAGGTCGTGGGTGGCGATGAGCATGGTGGCCCCGCTGCGGCGCAAATCGTCCAGAATGGCGAGGATGGCCTCCTGGCTGGGCGCATCCAGCCCGGTCAGCGGCTCGTCCAGCAGCAGTAACTCGGCTTCTTGCGCCAGCGCGCGGGCCAGGAAGACACGCTGCTGCTGGCCGCCGGAGAGATCGCCGATGGGCCGATCGGCCAGGTGCTCCATGCCGACCTGCTCCAGCGCAGCACGGACTTTGGCCCTGTCCTGCTTGCTCGGCCAGCGAAAGAGGCCGATCTGCCCGACCCGGCCCATCATGACCGTGTCGTGGACCGAAGCGGGAAAACGCCAGTCGATGCGGTTGCGCTGGGGGACGTAGCCAATGCAGATGTGATCGGTCGGGTTGCTGCCGTAAATGTCAATAGTGCCCTGCGTCGGCTTGGCAATGCCGGCGATGGCGTTGAAGAGCGTGCTCTTGCCCGCGCCGTTGGGGCCGACAACTGCCACCCGATCACCACGCCGGACGTCAAAGTTTACGTCTGCCAGCGCGGTGGTCTTCCCGTACTTGACGGATAGATCGCGCACGGAGAGCGCCGGCGCGTTGAGATCGTGGTCAGCGTGTGCGCCCAAAAAATAGGCCATACTTTTCTCCTGCACAAAATCGTGAGTCCGTCGTCTGGATGACGACGTGCCATCGCCTTATTGTAACACGCTGAGAGGGGAATTCCACAGTTGGTGAGAATTGATCTCAGTTAAGGTTGAACCCCAGGGGCGCTTACTTCACGCGTATGGGCAATCCGGCCACCATCAGCAATACCTCATCCGCGGCCGCGGCCAACTGTTGGTTGGCCCGGCCCAGGGCATCGCGATAGATGCGCCCGAGCGCGTAGGCAGGCACGATGCCCAGTCCCACCTCGTTGCTGACCACGATCCAATGTGCCGACGATGTCACGTACGCCGCCAGTAACCCATCCACCTCAGTACGCAGCGCGGCGTCGGCAGCCGCCTGGTCGACCGGCTCCGGCAGGGCCAGGATAACGCTGTTGGCCAGCATCGTCAGACAGTCGATCAGCACAACGCCCCACGCTTCCGCCTCTGTGGCCGCTGCGATGGCGGAACCGACCGCGCTGGATGCCTCCAGCGTCTGCCAGTCGTCAGGGCGCTGGGCCTGGTGGGCAGCAATGCGCGCACGCATGTCGTCATCCCATGCTTCGGCCGTGGCCACATAGAGAACGCGCCCGCTCTGCTCGGCGGCAAGTCGCTCGGCATAGGTGCTCTTGCCACTGCGCGCGCCGCCGAGAATCAGGGTCAGTCTGCGATCAGTCGTCATGCGCTTTCCCCCTTCAGATGGCTTGGGCGAGCGTTGCGTACGCCCCATCTTTTGTCAGTTGACCCGTTGTACCGCAGCAACTAGCGCGGCCAGCGAGGTCTCGAAATCCGCCTCTTCGAAGACCTCCAGCGTGAGCACGCCGGCGAAGTTGGCGCGCAGGAGGAAGTCCACCACCGGGTCAAGCTGTTGCGGTGACATGCAGGCCAGCGAGCAATGATCCGTACGTTCGTTTCCATCCCCCTGCACGCCGTGGATGTGGACGACGCGTGTGCAGGGCAACGCCTCCCACAGCTCGGGCAGCGGATTATGGCCGTCTAGCCAGAGATGGCCTACGTCCACGCAGCGACCGGCGCCGCTGGCGCGGACGGGCGGCATCACGAAATCGGGCGCATACCCTTCCAGATTCTCAACCGCAAGTAGTTTGATGTCACACGTCGCCCGGGCAAGACGATGTAGCGCGCGGGCCTGGCCCTGCTGCCATGCCGTTATCCTTGTAGCAGGCGTCTCTGGACTGCGGACGGACTTGCCATCCAAATGCAGCACGTAGGCGTGGGGCCGCAGCGCACGGGTGCGTTCGATCACGTCCGTCGCCTTGCGCAGGGCGTGGTGCTCCGGATCGTGCGCAACCAGATCATGGATCAGATGCACCGTGTAGCTCAGGTCGTGGTGGCGGCCAATGCGCGCCAGCTCTGCCACCGCTGCAGGCGGGGGGATGTTGCATGGACCGTCAGGTACGTCGAACAGGACGAGCTGCATGTCGTCAACCTGTTGGGCCAGATACGCAGCGTTCTCGACCAGCCCGCTAGGAATCACCTCGGAGGTCGCGCCGACGCGAAAGGGCAAGGCCAGCGCAGCCAGAACCGCCCGCGTCTTCATGCGGGCGAGTGGATTGCAAAGACAAGCAGCACGGCCACCTCGCTGCCTTCAACGATCAGGCCCAGGACATGCCGTAACGCCGCCCAGCCGCCGTCGTGCCAGTGCAATGACGGCAACCGCCGCGCCGTGGGCCGCGAGGATGGCCAACCCCGCCAGCAGAAAGTGTCCGCGCCAGAGTACGATGAGGACCGTGGCCAGCAGGGCGGAGGCCAGCGCTTGAGGCAGGATGCTTGGCGTCAACCCGGCGGCAAAGCGTGCGCCCAGGTCCTCTACGCGTGCAGAGGGCTGGCGTGCGCCGAGCAGGAGCGTCCACCGCGTCCAGAGTGGGGCCAGCAGCAAGGCTGCAACAGGGTCGACCGCAGCCGCGACGGTCGCGGTCTTGAGCAGGAGCGTCAGCACCAGCGTAATGACGCCGAACGCGCCCACGCTCGGGTCGCGCAGGATCTCCAACCGGCGGATGCGGTCGACCGGCAGCAGCAGCCCGTCAGCGCAGTCGGCCAGGCCGTCGAGGTGGAGACCGCCGGTGAGTGTTGCCCAGGCTGCAACGATTAGCACGGCGCTGAGTATCCACTGGGGGCTGCAGTTGCCCGAGCAACGTGCGGAGCACTGCCAATAGCGCGCCAATCAGCAGCCCGCAGAGTGGATACCAGCGGCCGGCACGGCTGAATTGAGATGCGTCAAAGGGCGGTTGGGGAATGGGCAGCGTGGTGAGAAAGCCCAGAGCCAGCCGGAACTCGGCAAACATATGGCCGGCGTCTCAGTCCGCGGTGGATGGATGCAGAATGCCGTCCGCCACAAGCAGCGCACGGGCAACGGCTTCAACATCGTGCACGCGTACGATCTCCGCGCCCCGCTCGGCTGCGAGGACGCACGCCGCGATTGTGCCTTCGATGCGCTCGGCCGGTGGCAGCCCACCCAGAAGCGTGCCGATGAAGCCCTTGCGCGACGGTCCACAGAGGATTGGATAGCCGAGACGCGCCAGTTGATCGAGCCTGCGCAACACCGCCAGATTGCCCGCCGCACCCTTGCCAAAGCCAATGCCGGGATCAGCGATCAGCAACCAGCGCGGCACGCCGCTCTCTTGCGCGCGCACCAAGAGGTTCGACAGCTCGGCATGAATGTCGTCAAGCAGATCGCCGGTCCCGCCCAGGGCGTCGCCGACGCGAGTGCGGTAATAGTCGTCCTCGGGCTGCATGCGATTGTCCATGACGATGAGGGGTGCGCCATAGCGCGCGGCCACTGCGCCCACCGATCGATCATAGCGCATACCCCAGACGTCGTTGATCATGTGGGCGCCGGCTGCCAGCGCGGCTTCGGCTACGGCCGAGCGAAAGGTGTCGACGGAGAGCGGGAGGTCTACCGCAGTGGCCAGCGCCTCGATCACCGGCACGACCCGCGCCAGCTCGACTGCTTCAGGCTGAAGCGCATGGCCAGGTCGCGTCGAGAGGCCGCCCACGTCGAGGAGATCGGCGCCGGCTGCCGCCATCTGCTCGGCCTGGGCCACGGCGCGCGCAATGGCCGCGTCGCCTGTCAGCACGCCGTCGCCGGAGAAGGAATCGTCAGTCACATTGATGATGCCCATGACGCGTGTCTTCTCGCCCCAGCGCCAGATCTGCCCGCCCACCGGCATGACCTTGGTGAGCGGTTGCGCGCTCAAATCGTGCCAGAGCTTTCGTATGCTCTGGCCGAGGACAGGATGCATGAGTTCGGGGGCAATGTCGAACAGCGGACCGAGCACGAAATCCCGCTCGGCCAGATGCAGGTGGGGGATGCGCAGCTCGGGCGTTTCAAAAACGATGTCGTCGTAGAAGAGAATATCCAGGTCAACCACACGAGGCCCGTAGCGCACCGATTCCGTGCGGCCCAGGTCGTTCTCCACCTGTTTGAGTGCGGCCAGCAGTTCCAGAGGCCCCAACTCCGTGCCCACGCGGCAGGCCGCATTCAGGAAGACCGGCTGATCCGTCACGTAGGCAGGCGCGGTCTCATAGAGGAACGACGTTTCATCGACCGCGGCAAACTCCTCCACGCGCTGCAGCGCCGCCCGGATCGTCCCTGCACGATCACCCAGATTGCTGCCCAGTGCCAGATAAGCTACGTGTCCGGCCATATCCAATCACCCCGCTGGGAAATGAGTCGCAAAAATCGTTACACAAAGACGCAATAAGGGGAAAATACACATTATGTGTTAGCTATTGAGTGTATTCATACACCTTTAGCCCATAACACAACCGGCAAGCTTCGCCAACCACTCCGCATTCCCCACTCCGCACTTCTCACGCCCCCGGCTGCCAGAGCGGCTCCGCCACGCCCTGAACGTGATTCTCGTAGCGGCCCATAACAAAGAGCGCGTCGGAGAGCCGGTTGAGATAGGCCAGCGCGAAGGGGTTGATTTCTTCCTGCGCTTCCCGCGCCAGCGTGGTGGTAATCCGCTCGGCGCGGCGACAAATGGTGCGGGCGACCTGGAGCTGCGCCGCGCCGGGCGAGCCGCCCGGTAGAATGAAGTTTTCCAGCGGCCCTACGACTTCCTGCAATTCGTCGAGCAGGGCTTCCAGCGCAAGGATGTGGCGCTCTTCCATCTCGGGAATGCCATATTGCTCCTTGTCCGCTTTGAGGAAGGAGAGATCCGAGCCCAGGTCGAAGAGTTGATTCTGAATTTGTGCCAGTTCGGCGCTCAATCGTTCGCTCAATCCCGCGGACATGGCGACGCCGATTTGGGAGTTCAGTTCGTCCACCGTGCCATAGGCCTCAACGCGCAAATGATCCTTGGGCACCCGTTGACGACTGCCCAGCGACGTCGTGCCGGCATCGCCGCCGCGGGTGTAAATTTTGGTTAGCTTTGGCATGTCTACTTTCTCATTTCTGATTTTGGATCGGACGGCTATACAAATATAGCCACTCATTGATGCAACGCGAATCCGCCGGTTTTGGCAGATTCGCGCCGTCTTCTATAAAAAAGAGGAGAAGCACTTTGCCACGCTTCTTCTCCACAAACCGCCGTATACCTGTTGCTACGCCTTTACTGCACGGATACACCCAAGACATCATCGACGGTCATCCAGCCCGTGCCGGGGTAGAGGCGCGCAACCTGGGGCGCAAAGAGGGGCGACGCCCCCATGACGGTCAGCGGCGACCCGTCGGCGATCACCTCGCCCTGGCTCATAAGCACCACGCGATCGGCCAGCAGCGCGGCCAACTCCACGTCATGGGTGACGACGGCGATGGCCAGTCCCTCGTCGCGCCATGTACGCAGCAGTTCGGCCAGCGCCTCTTTGGCCTCGTAATCCAGGCCTCGAGTTGGTTCATCGAGTAGAAGCGTGTCGGGCTTGGTAATCATGATGGCGGCCAGGGCGACGCGCTGCCGCTCGCCCACGCTCAAGTCGCGCGGGTAGCGCTCGGCCTTGTCTGCCAGGCCGAGCCTCGCCAACAGCACCCGTGGATCAACCGGCGGCTCACCCCCTTGCTCCGGCAGCAGGTCATGGTTACGCAGGGTGATGAGCAACTCATCCAGTACCGTCTCGGCAAAGAGCAGGCTGTTGGGATCCTGCGGCAGGTAGCCGATGCGCTTGCAGATGTCGGCGACATCCTTGCCCGTGATCTCCTCCCCGTCGAGGCGTATGCGCCCTCTGGCCGGCCTGATCAAGCCCACAATGCACTTGAGCAGCGTGGTCTTGCCGGAGCCGTTGCGTCCCATGAGGGCCACAACCTCGCCGGCGCCGACGCTGAAGTCGACGCCGCGCAGGACCGGTTGCCGCCCGTAGGCGACCTCCAGGCCTTCCGCCTGCACGTAGGTCGCCGTTGGTGGCCGTCTCTCGGTGGACTTGGTGACGTCTACATTGGGCTGTCCAATGGCCTGCTGCCGGCTGAAGCGCCGACCTTCCTTGATTGTGAGCGGCAGCGGCGTCCAGCCAAAGGCCTTGCCGAGCTGAACCAGCGGCGGACCCAGCTCAATTTCCTGGAGCACGGTGCGCGGGTCGTCAACCAGCGTCTGGCTGCCGTCGCTTGCGGGCAGATAGATCATGCTGTCGACAAAGGGCAAAACCCGCTCCATGCGGTGCTCTGCCAGCACAATCGTCAGCCCCAGGTCGGAGTTGAGCCGCACCAGCGACGTGAGCACGTCCTCTGCCGACTTGGGATCCAGCTGCGATGTCGGCTCATCGAGCACGAGGATTTCGGGACGCAGAGCCAGGGCCGCAGCAATGGCGACGCGCTGTTTTTCACCGCCCGAGAGTTCGACCAGGGGGCGATCGCGCAAAGGCGTTAGAGTCGAGGAGATCGAGCGTCTCTTCGACGCGCACGCGCATCTCCTGGGGCGGCATGGCCGCATTCTCCAGTGCGAAGGCGATCTCATCTTCGACGCGATCCATGACGAACTGGGACTCGGGATCCTGAAACACGAAGCCGACGTGGCGACTCATCACCTCTGGCGTCGCGGCCACAGGATCGAGTCCGGCCACGCGCAGCCCGCCGAGCAGCCGGCCGCCGCTGAAGTGGGGCGTCAAGCCGTTGATGCAGCGCAGCAAAGTCGACTTGCCCGCGCCCGATGGTCCCACGAGCAGGGCGAAATCACCCGCCGGAATGGAGAGGCTAACATTGTCCAGCGCCGGTTGTTTGGCGCCGGGATAGGTATAGCAGACGTGTTCGAAATCAATCATCATGTCTATGCAACGTCTCTACTCGGTGACCACCAGAATGATGCCGGACGGCACGAGCAGCCCCCAGGTCGCCAGGCCCAGCCACAGGTTGAATTCGGGCGCCGTCAAGCGCGGATAAGGATAGTAAAAGATAGAAGTGCGGTCCAATGCTGGCAGCGGGATCACAAATGGCGCAATTGCCAGCAGCGCGCCGATGACGACCAACCAGCTTGTCAGCGTCCACGGCTCCGGTCGATAGACCGTGTGGGGGTGACGCCTGCCAACCACCCATAGCCCGCCCAGCATGAGCGCCACACCGCCCGCCATGAGCAAGGCGCCGACAATCGCCTGCTGCCAGACCAGCCGCAGCAGCCAGCCTGTCACCAACGCCAGCAGTCCCAGCAGCATGACCGCGCGCGTGCCCGCGTCCTGGCCCTGCGGTTCACCGCCGGCAAAGCCCCGGGCCATCATCGCCTCGGCCAGCTGCAGCGCCCGCTCGAGCCCGCCGGTGAGCAGGGGCAGGGCCAGGGGCAACCATGAGCGCACGCCGCGCATGCGATGACCACGGATGGCCTGAGCCTCGCGGATCTGCTGAAACTGGCGCCGCGTCGTCGGCACGTAGGTGATGGCAATCGAGGCTACCACCGCGACCGAATAGTAGGCCCGGGGGATGACGCGGATCAGCGAGTGCACGGGCACGACGCGGTTGATCACGGCAAAGGCGGCAAAGAGCCCGGCGATGGCCGCGCCGTTGAGCGCGCCGTAGATCAGCGCTTCCCATGTGACGGGCCCACCGAAAAAGGGAATCGCAGCGGGCAGCGTGAAGAGCACGGTCGCGCCCACGTGCACGGTCAGCCCGTTAAAGAGCGCCGAGACGACCACGACGAAAAGACCAAAGCGCAGGGGCGAAATGATGAGCGGCGCAGCCTGATCGGCCAGCCGGTAACGTACCGCAGCATGGGTCATGCCGATCCAGCCCAGTACCAGGCCCAGATAGATGGGGTTGCGCGTGATGGTGAGGATGACCATCGTTGCAGCGAGCCAGGCCAACCAGGCCAGAGCATGGATCGAAACGCGCCCGCTCACGCAACGGGCTCGCGTTGGGGGATGACGGCCGGACGCGGTTGGCGACCGGCGTCGCCAGCCGGAGCGGGCACGTAGGTGAAGGCGAAGCGCATCTGAAAGCGGCGCAGGACGCGCAGCACCGGCATGCCGACCGCCAGCATGAGGGCAACGTTGCCTACCAGTCGGGCGGTGTCCCAAATCAGGCTTGTCGCCAGGTAAAAAGCCGCATAGCGCCGAACGGTTTCCCAAACGCTTGCGCCCGGGGCCCATGCGGTTGATTGGCCGGCCGCCGGCAGCGCGCCGGCATCGATGTACGGCCAGAACCATATGTTCATGATCGCGCCATAGAGCATGCCCCAGAGGCCGATGAACGCGGCCAGTACGGCAACCTCTGACCACTTGCCTTGTCCCCCAATCATGGCTACAAGCGGGCGACAGAGCACGGCGCTCATGCCCATCCAGCCCGCCGTAAACATCTGGTAGGGCAGCCAGGGCCCCGCGCTGCCCGTAATTACGCCGGAGACAAGCATCGTGAGCGCGCCCATGAGGAAGCCGAAGCGACCGCCAAAGACATAACCGGTAAGGACGATGAGCAAAAAGACCGGGCTGAAGCCGCCCGGTCCGGGCACTGCAACTTCGACAAAGCGCAAGATGCTGTTGATGGCCACGAGCACGCCTAGCAGGGCAATGACTTTGGCGTTGATGGCCTCTTCCTGTACCTCCAGCAGAAGCACGGCGAAAGAAAAGCCGACCAGCAACGTGAGCACCAGGGGCGCGTCCGCGGCGTGGGCCATGCCCGAATTGGCTGCCGGCGGCAGGGCCGGCAGCCAGAAGGGATAAAGGAAGGCGACGATGCCGACCAATGACGTGAGCACATAGACCGCAGGGCTGAGCAGACGACGCATTAGGCGTTCTCTCGCTTTCTGAGCCGTAGAACGACAAGCGCTAGCCCAGCCGCGATCAGCGGCGCACCCATGACCAAGAGCATGGCGCCAAAGGCGCCGCGCAGCGCACCCGTGTCCGCAACAGGATCGGCAACAGGATCGGCAACAGGATCGGTTACAGAATCGGTTACAGAATCGGCCATCACGCTGGCATCGACTGCGGCCAGGGCTTCTGCGTTGGGCGCAGTTGGCGCATTCCGATTGCTGGCGGCCGGCGGAAGCGCACCGGTTTCGGCTAGAGCCACGGCCGCCTCCGTTGAGGTCGGTGTTGGTGTTGGCGTTGGTGTCAGCGTCGCCAACAGAATCGGCGTTGGTGTGAGTGTCGCCAGTAGAATCGGTGTTGGTGTCGACGTGTCGATCGCGATGGGCGGTTCGGTGGGCGTTGCACTGGGCATCATGGTTGCCGTCGGTGTACTCGTCGGTGTACTCGTCGGCGGCTCGGTGGCAGATTGGATCGGTACCACCGGCTCAGCATCAGAAGGGGATGCGCCCGCCTCCGGTGTCATCGTGGCTGGTAGTGGCGTCGCGGTCGGCGTCGGCTCCGACGGATCGACCGCAATCGTTACGTCGATTGCATCCTCGCCCACGCTGTTGCGGGCGATCAGCCTGTAGATCGTTGTCACGTCGGGGGTGAGGGTGATGCTACCGGCGAGCGCAACACTCTGCTCTGTGCCATTGGCTCTAAGTGCGACGGTGGTCGCACGGCTGGTTTCCCATGTTAGCACAGCGCTTTCGCCGCCCCGAATGCGTTCGCGGTCGGGGGCCAGGTAGGTGATGAGCGGCGGCTCGCCTGGGTTGAGCGTCGGTGTAGCCGTTGCCGCGCGATTTTCCGTGGGCAAAGGCGTGGCTGTGCTCGGCGCGGCAGCGGTTTGGGTCGCGATCGCCATGGCTGTGCCCTCGGCGGCAGCCGAGGCCTCGGCTGCCGCGGTGGCTGCGGCCTGCTCCGGCTCGCAGATCTCGGCGTAGCTCACGTCGGGGGGCGGATAATCGGCGCTGGCATTGATGGTACCTTCGCCCCATGACCATCCTTCCACCGAACCGGCTTGCACCGTGCTTTGACTGGCCCCGAGATTGGCATAAACCCACTGATTGTCTTGGCGTTGCCAGTAGGACCAGTAGGTGCAGGGGCTGCTCATGCATGCACAGAAGCAGGACTGTTGGGGAAAGGAACACCCTTCGCCGTTGATGCTACAGATGACCGTGCCCATGGATTGTGCCTCGATGCTCAGATCGAGGCCCGACGCGATCAGCACATCGTAGCCGCTTGCCGTGGGCGCGCCGATATCCACGCACTGCTTGACAACTTCACCGTTGCTATGGCGCACGACCAGTCCGACGCGATAGTCAGATTGACCTTGCGTTGGTTTAATCATGAACGCCAGCAATGCCAGCGTCATGAGTGCAAAAAGGATGCGCCCGTTGCGAAAACGGGCCTTTGGTAAATCAGTCATGGTTATGATCCGCCAAGGCACGCGCGGCAACGCCGCGCATGCCTCGGTCTACAAGGTTTATTCCGCCCCATTCGTAATGACGGGGAGATAGAGCTCACTACATGCGACCTGATCGTCGGCAGCGACTAGCGGCGTGCGCAGCAGTGCGGGAATCGCCTGCTGGGTGGCAATCGGGTTCGATCCGCCGCCTGCGATCCACTCGAAGCTGCCGTCCGTCAGCTGCAGGTCACGCAGCGCGTCGATCGGTGACTTGCCCGCCATGGACCAGTAGGCCCCGGCCGGATCTTGATCTGCTGCCAGCAGCGCTTGGATCACGTAGGCGGTAGAGTTGGCGTCACTCTCTGCGTCGGGCGTGAAGCCAAAACCACCGTCGGCATTCTGGGTGCTTTTGAGATAGGTGAGACCCGCTTGCACCAGGGGCGCGCGCCGGCACTCGCCGGCCGCACGCAGCGCCTGGATGACCAGAGCCGTGCTATTGCTGTCCCCAGCGCCGTCAGGCAGATAGTCCCACGAGCCGTCCGGATTCACCGTGGCGGCCAAAGCGGCAACGGTCACGTCTGGGAGCGCCTCGTCGCTGACCGCAGCCAGGCCCAGCATGCTCAACGCTTGATCCCAGTTGGTTGGGCCGAACGAGCCGCTGGCTGCTTCATAGTTGGCTTCGACAATTGCGGTCAAGTCCAAACCGGCAAAGGCGGTTGGGTCTGCCCCGGCAGCCTTCGCCGCCAGCAGCAGTTTGCCCGCACCGGCCGGCGACGTGCGTGCAAAGCGTTCAGCGTTGTTGTCAAAGGCATCTTCCTCGATATCATCATCCGACCAGTAGTCGATGAGCGAGACACCCTCAGCTGTGGTCCAGTCTGAGCCATTGAGTCGGTTGGCGCCGATGGCCAGCATGACGTCACTGGCCGCGCTGGCGCTGCCGTAGCCGCCGTTCTCTTCCTGCGTCGTGCGCAGTTGCGCCAGCCCGCGATTAGCTGCCAGCGCGTCCGACGGCGGGGCAATGGCAGCGCCAAATTCGCCCCAGCGCCAGCCTTCGATTGCGCCCGTCTGGCTGATGACCGATGTGGCCGCACCCGTCTGATAGCCTTGCCACTGGCTGCCGTCCCAGAAGCTGTAGCCCCAGTAGGAGTTGCCGCCACAGAAGCACTCGTCCGCCGTCGCGGGACAGCCGACATCTTCAATATGGCAGACGGCTAAGAATCCGTCGCCAAAGTCGTACGTTCCGTAGGCAAGCCCGCTTAGTTCCAGCGCCCGCAAGCCGGAAATCGACTCGGTAAAGGTGATGTCGCGCGTGACAACATTCTGATCGCCAAACTGGACGATGATGTCCGCTTCCTTCTCGTCTTCGGCCCACACTGTAGGCGTCGCCAGACCCGGCGCACCGACGAGGGCAAAAAGTGCCGTGAGAAAGATGAAGCCAAGGCTGACGCTGATCCAACTTGTTCGATGGGGCATGTTAACGCTGATTCCCTGCAACTTTCTAGATGAAATAATTGGTGGACAATGCCAAAATCATTGCCCTGTGCCATCGGACAACGGCATACGCATCAGCGCCTCAAACCAGGCCGGCCAGGCCGCGGTGGCGCAGTCCGGCAGACCAGTTTGGGACCCCGTCGGAAAGGTGGCGCCCAACAGCGCGGTTGCTGCCTGCTGCGTGGAGAGTGGGTTGACGCCTGTGCCCGGCTGCCACTCGAAGCTGCCGTCCGCCAATTGCGCGTTGAGCAGATAGTCGAGCGGTGAAATGCCTTCCACGCGCCACGTCTCGCCGGCTGGATCTTCGCCCGCAGCGATGAGCGCCTGAATCGCATAGGCTGTGGAATTGACGTCACTGCCCGATTCAGCGCTAGCCGAATCATAGACAAAGCCGCCATCAGCGGCTTGGGCAGTGCGCAAAAACGCGACCGCAGCCTGGATGGCGGGATCGTCCGTCGGCAGACCGGCCGCGCGCAGGGCTTGCACAGCGAGGGCAGTGGTGTTGGTGTCGGCCCCCCAGCCGGCCGACCATTCCCAGCCGCCATCAGGCTGTGCACGATCAAGTACCGATTGAATAGCCGCATCGGGCACAGCGTCGCCCAGCGCCTGCGCGCCCAGCACCGCCCATAGATGGAAGCCGGTCTCGCGACTGTACGCGCCCAGGGCTTCATCAAAATAGGTGGCCGGACGGAGTGCGGCTTCCGGCCAGCAAGCGGCGGTTGCTGCCAGCCCCGCAGCCAGCTTGCCGCTCTCCGCCGGACCAAGCCTGGCGAAGGCCGCGCCATTGGCCTGCACGTACTCCTCAACGCTGGCTCGCTCCTCGCCGGGTGGCCAGTCTGCGGCAAGGAGTCCATTGCCGCCTAGCAAGAGCAGTGACTCCACCGTGCCGCCTATGCTGGCGTTGAGGCTGCCGTCATCAGCGTGGGCGTTCGCCAGCCAGTCGAGCGCTGCCTGGGCAGCCAGCGCGGCGGGAGCCGGCGTCTGGCCGCTCTCAAAGGGGCCCCAGCGCCAGCCTTCAATCGCGCCCGGCTCAACGATCGATACGCCTGCACCCACATCGTAGGGTTGCCAAGCTGCGCCGTCCCAGGCGCTGTAGGCCCAGAACTGCTGCTCGTCGCAGAAGCAATTGTCGACCGGGCAGCCCACGCCCTCGATGCTGCACACGGCGGGACCGAAGCCGGCGTCTGCGGTAACGAAATCCAGGCCGCTCTGCTCCAGCGCAGCAAGACCGGAGAGCGGTTGCGTGAGCTCGATGGGGCGGATGTGTACGGCATGATCGTCGAACTGGACGATGATCGCGCCTGCGTCGCCCTCTTGTGCGTGGACCGCGCGGGAAGCGCCCACCAGCAGCGCCAACCCCAGCATGATCGTCAGGGCAAGCGATACGGATCGTGTCGCGACCGGTTTTGTGTAACTGTGCGGCATTCGGCTTCCCTTTGTGGCTTCTTGTGTATGATTCTGTGCGTCTCTGGCAGTGCATCGGGCCAATAAAAAAACACCCTTTCACAATCCGAGCGAAAAGGTGCGGCATGCCTAGAAAAGCGCAATACCACACCTTGGCCTCGAGGTTGTGGCATCCTTCCATACAGGTGGGCGACCTGGCTTCCCAGTTTCGACCGCAGTCGAGCATGGGTTACAGTTGCGGGACAGCGCCGGACTTTCACCGGCTTCGCCATTGCTGTCTGTGCCTTCCGGGGCAACAGACACCTGCATGAGCTATTTACTTGTGGAAGGTAGTATACGTCCGCTGTGATGGGCTGTCAACAAAGGTTTAGGTCGTCGCGCTCACCCACAGGCGTGTCCACACTTAGAGCGGCAATGATCTGCTCTTTACGCACACTGCGGACTTTACGCTCGTGCGCACCGGCCGGACGCTTCAGCAGAAATCATGATCGTGCAGTGCCTTCAGTTTGGGTACCTGTTTTTGCAATTCAACCCTGGCACGGAAGAGTCCAGAACCTCAATCTTGTTCGTCACTGGCGGCCACGAAATTCATCACTTCGCGCCACCACCGAGCTTCCGGATCACTCGGCCAGTTGTTGTGGCCGGTCTTTTCGAAGTGCCAAAGCTGTTTCCGCCCGGAAAGAGACTCATACAGGCGCTGGCCATGGTGAATCGGCACGACCGTGTCTCGCTCGGCCAGGGCGACAGCCACCGGTCCAGGATAGGCGGCCAGGTTGCGGACGCTGTCATACTTGTCCAGCGTCAGCCAGCGTGCCGGGAAGTAGGGATAGTGAGTCTGCGCAACAGCGGGCAGCGAATCCCATGGCGTGACCATAACCAGACCGGCGACCGGCGCGGGCGCATCGGCAACGACGGCGGCTGCAACGCCCGCCCCGAGCGACTCGCCCCACAGGTAGAGCGGCGGACCAAATTCTTCATACGCCTGGGCCACGGTGGCGCGGGCGTCGGCGACAAAGGCTGCTTCGCTCGGTTTGCCCGGTCGCCCGCCATAGCCTGGGTATTCCGCCAGCAACACACGATAGCCTAACGGAGCAAGCGCGGGCGGGTAAAACGCCCGGTCAACGGCCTGCCCGGCATTGCCATGGAAGATGACGATCGTGCCATTGGGAAAGCTCGCCCCGTCATTGCTGATCAGGCCGCGGTAATCGTCGCCTGCCGCCGGCCACGGGGCCAAACCGGTTGCGCGCAGGTGCGCAGGGTCGGCGCGCTCCGGGCTAGGAAAGTAGAGTAGCTGTCGCTGCAGGAGAAAGACCACTGCGGCAAAGGCAATGTAGAGCAGCGCAATGGCCAGGATGATCTTTAACGCAGCGGACAGATTGAACATGGCAATTGGTTAGGCCGCAAGGGCCATGGCAACCGCTTCCACAGCGTGAATCGATGTCGTGTCGAAGAGGGGGACTTCCGTGTGCTGCTGCTGGACGAGGAGGACAATCTCCGTGCAGCCTTCGATGACGCCTTCGGCCCCGCGCCGGTGCAGGTCGTCGATGATGCGCAAGAACTCCTGCCGCGACTCGTCGCGCACGTCGCCCAACACCAATTCCTCGTAGATAACCCGGTGGACAATCTCCCGGTCGGCGGGCGGGGGGACAAGCACATTCAGTCCGTGACCTTCGCGCAGGCGGTCCTTGTAGAACGCTTCTTCCATTGTAAAACGGGTGCCGAGCAAGCCGACCGTCTCTATCCCAGCAGCTTGAATGCGGCGGGCCGTGGCGTCGGCCAGGTGGAGGAGGGGGATGTCGATGGCTGCTTCAACTGCGGGCGCAACCATGTGCATGGTGTTGGTGCAGATGAGCAGGAAGTCGGCGCCAGCCGCCTCGACTTGCCGTGCGGCAAGGGCTAGTGCGGCGCCGGCCGCATCCCATTCGCCCCGATGCTGGAGCGTCTCTATCGCTTGAAAATCGACGCTGACCAGCGCGATGGGGGCGGAGTGTAGACCGCCCAGGCGGCGCTTGGTCTCTTCATTGATCCAGCGATAGTAGAGTTCGGTGCTTTCCCAACTCATGCCGCCCAGGAGCCCGATCGTCTTCATAGAGTATTTTCCAACCACTACGGTTCCTGCAAGGCGTCGGCCGGTCCCCAGGGCGCCAGCGCAACGGTGTAGTACGGATTCATGATCAGTTCGTCATCTTGTGCTGCGGCAAAGCGCCACATACGCTGCACCAGGTCATGACGCGCTTCATCGTAGAGCGGATTTGTGGCCACGTTCATCATTTCATGGGGATCGTTGCGCAGATCATAGAACTCATCCCGGTCAAAGCCATTGTAGACGTACTTGAAATCACGCGTCATCACCGTGCGCTGGGAGTAGTATAACTCCACGCCGTTGCACTGGGTGAAGACTGTGTCCCGCCAGTCGGCAGGCGACTCCTGCTTGAGGAAGGGGACGAGACTCTTGCCGGTGAGATCCTCCGGAACGGGCAGGCCGGCCAATTCCACAAAGGTCGGCGCAAAATCTGCCAGCGTGACGAAGGCATCTTCTTCCCGGCCCGGCGCGTCGATGCCTTGCGGATAGCGCATGATTGTCGGCACGTGGTAGGCCTCACGGAAGGAGGGCACGCCCTTGCAGTAGATGCCGTGAGAGCCGCAATACTCGCCATGATCGCTCATGAAAATGACCAGCGTATTATCGACCTGGCCTACCTCATCGAGCTTGTCCAGCAGGAGGCCGAAGAGATCGTCTTCCATGGTGCAATAGGCCCAGTAGTGACGCAGGCAGTCGCGCACTTCTTCTTCGCTGAACTGCGACCAGTATTGATCGCGCATGCGCTGATAAAGGCCCGGCTTGTCGCGCATGGCGTCGCCGTAATTGGGCGGCAGCTCGACATCGTCCAGATCGTACAGATCTGCGTAATGCTGGGGCACGACAAAGTCATCATGGGGGCCGATCGTCCCCACATAGAGGCACCAGGGTTCGTCTTGCGCCGCCAGGTCGGGCAATGCATCCAGCGCCGACTTGACGACGGCATAGTCGGGGTGGCTTTCGTAGGGATATTCGGTATCTGTCTCATAGGTTCCGAAGAGTTGGATGGGCCCCCATCCCGGGCGCAGGATTTGGCCGTACCCTCGTTCAGCGGGGTTCTCAAACTGTTTCTCCGACCAACGCGAAATGCCGGTATGCATATAGCTGCCCGTGCGCGCCCGTACCAGCAGCTCGGTCCAACCCCGGTCTTCGGGATTCTCCACGTCGCTGACGTGCCATTTGCCGGCGTAGGCCAGGTTGTAGCCGGCGTCGTGCAGATGTTCGCTGAACATGGTGACGCCGTCAAAGACGGTGCGATTGATGGCCGACGGGTTGCTGACGTTGTTGTAGACGCCATGGCGGCTGGGGTAGAGACCGGTCATGAAGGTCGCGCGCGAGGGACAGCAGTGAGGCGAGGGACAGAAGACCTCGGTAAAGCGCACGCCCTCCTCCGCCAGACGCGTCGCATTGGGCGTGATGCAGGGGTGATCGGGGGCAACGACGTCGCCCCGCTGCTGGTCCGTCATAAAGATAAGGATATTGGGCTGCATGGTTCACACCGTGACCTTTTGAAGTGGATGGTTACACAGAAGCTACTTGATTCCCGTACGGGCGATCCCCTGGACAAAGTAGTTTTGGAAGGAGAGGAAGACGATGATGATCGGAATCAACGAGATGACGACCATGGCAATCACGGCCGGATAATCGGTGCCATATTCACCCTTCATAAAGTTGATGCCAAGCTGAACCGTGAACATCTCCTTGCGCGGGAGCGCCACCAGCGGCCACGCGAAGGCATTCCAACGACCGGCGAAGCCCAGGATGACCAGGACAGCAATGGCCGGCCTGGTGAGGGGAAGCACGACCTTGCGAAAGATCGTGAATTCGCTGGCCCCATCAAGCCGTGCGGCTTCCAACAACTCGTCGGGCAGATCAAGCATAAATTGACGGGCGAAAAAGAGCCCGAAAGGATCGGCCATGTGGGGACCAATCACGCCCCAATAAGTGTTGACCCAGCCGAGCTTTGCCAGAAGTAGAAAGCGTGGAATCAACAGAACCTGAAGCGGAATCATCAGCGTGCTGAGGATGATTAGGAAGAGCACGTTGCGCCCGCGGAACTCATATTTGGCAAACGCGAAACCGGCCAATAGGCTGAAAAATGTGAGGCCGATGACGGAGACGCCGACGATGATGAGTGTGTTGCCATACCACCGCGGCCATGGATTGCTGGTCCAGCCATTGATGTAGTTGTCAAAGACGATCGTCTGCGGGATCAGTTGCAGATCACGCGAGTAGGCCTCTTCTCTGGGCACGATGGTGGTCACGAACATCCAGTAAACTGGGAAAAACATGATCACGGCGCCAGATGCTACGGCCAACCAGACCAGAGAGGTCGTCAGCCGATCTCGTGTCTTCATGGAAATTCGGGGCGCCCCGTTTGTGGTGATCTGCTCGCTGCTCATTTTTCCTAAACCCTTCCGCCTTCATTAGAAAACCGCCATTGAATCAGTGTAATCGTCATGATGATCGCCATGAAGACCAGGCCGATGCTGCTGGCATAGCCGAATTGTTGCGACTGGAAAGCGGTGTTGTAGATGTAGATCGTCAATACTGTGGTGGCGAAACCGGGCCCGCCGCTTGTCATGACATACGCCAGGTCAAATACTTCAAATGAGAAGATGATATTAAGAACGAGGAGCAAGAACGTAGTTGGGGCCAACAGCGGCAGCGTGATATGACGAAAGCGCTGTCCGGTTGAGGCGCCATCAATGGAGGCGGCTTCAATCAGGTCGCTGGGGATGGACTGCAATCCAGCGAGATAGATCAACATGCAGAATCCAACTCGTATCCAGACCGTCGCAATCATGACCGTAAACAGAGCCGTGTCACGATTAGAGAGCCAGCGTACCTTTTCTAGTCCGGCAGCCTCCAGCATCTTGTTGACTACGCCAAAGGTGTCGCCAAAAATCCAGCCCGCCGTTGTTGCCGTGGCCACGGCAGAGATGACAAAGGGCAAAAAGAAGATCGTCCGGAAAATTGAGCGGCCAGGGAGGTTCTGCCGATTCAGTCCAATCGCCGCGAGCAGTCCCAGCGCCATGCTGGCCGGCACTACGCCCAACGCGTAAATGACCGTGTTTCTTAGCGCTGTCCAAAAAATCGGATCCGTGAACAGATTCAGGTAGTTCTCAATGCCAATGAATTCCGCCGTGCTGATCCCGTTCCAGTCAAAGAAACTCATGGCCGCAGCATACGTGATCGGCAAGAAGACGAACGCTGTAAAGATCAGCATCGTCGGGGTGATGAAGAGATAGGGAATCACCTTGCGTTGATTGCGGCTCCACCAGCTATAGCTTTCAGCCGTTGGGGCATCCCGTGACTCGGTGATCACGGTTTTTGCTTCTGGCATCCTGCACCCTTTTCTGACACGTTCGGTAGATCCACAGAGAAGGCGGTTCGTACGGGGCAAATGACCAGGGCGGCGAGGACAACAGTCGTTATCGCCGCCCCGGTCGGATCAATCGATCACTTGCGGATTATTCCGCTAGAATATCGTTGATCTTGTCTTCCATATTCTGTGCCGTTGTTTCGGCATCCTGTCCGCCTACGAAGGCCAGATCCAGCTCATCGGCCATGATGGTGGCGATCTGCGGGAAAACGGGCAGGCCTTGAACCGCCGCGTGATGCGGATCGATGGTCGTTGCGACCTCAGCAAAGAGCAGCATCTGCTCGTTAAACTCGGGGTACTCCAAGCCTTCCATGGCCGACTTGCGTACAGGGTTGAAGAAGGCCGATGCCGCGTATTCGCGCATGTTGTCCGTGCTGGTGGCGAACTTGATGAACTCCGCTGCCACTTCTGGATGCTCGCTGTCTTTGGTCACGGCCAGGCCATTGCCGCCCAGGTCAGCGTCTTGACCATTGGGCGTACAGGGCAGGTAGGTTACGTCCCACCCCATGGAGGTCATCTGGTCGCGCAATGCAGGCATGTGCCAGCTGCCGGAAATCAAGAAGGCAATCGCGCCGTTGATAAAGAGCTCCTCCGCCCGTTCAGAAAACTTCATTGACGTGCTGCCGGGGGCGAGACCTTCGTCATACCAACCCTTCATCCAGTCGACAGTTTCGATTGTCGCTTCTGAATTGATGGCCGAGGCCGAGAGATCGTCGGTCAGGACCTGGCCGCCGTTGCCATAAAGGAAGAGCATCCAGCGCTTGGCATTCCAGAGGGCGGCGTGGCCAAAGTCGGCATCGCTGTTCTCCATGGCAATCCGTGACTGCTCGTTGAACTCTTCCCAGGACCAGCATTCGTCCATGCTCTGCGGCACTTCAATGCCGGCTTGCTCAATGTAGTCGGTGTTATAGAAAAGGGCATGCGTGTCCCACACCATGGGCACGCCATACGGCACGCCATCAACAGTGGCGATGGCCCAGGCAGCTTCGTAGAAATCATCTGCGAAGCCTTCTTCGAGGTAGGGGCTAAGATCGATCGTGCCACCCGCATCGGCGAAGAAAGCGAAATCACCCACAAACCCCACCTTCATGATATCGGGGGCCTCGCCGGCCGCCAGTTCGGCAACGATTTGATTGTTAAAGCCTTGGCCGGGGCGTTCCAGCAACTCGATTGTCACGCCAGGGTTTTGTTCTTCGAACGCATCGATGATGCGCTGATACCCGGCATACTCACCCGGTCCGCCATTGATGGCCAGGGTGAGTTCAATCGGTTCCTCGCCGGACGAACTATCGCCGCTGGCCTCGCCTGCGCCACCCGGTGCGGCCGGTGCGGCGCAACCACTGAGCAGGGCTGCGACCAGCATGATGCCGATCACCATTGTCAAAAGCTTTCTGTGTTTCATTGGTCTCCTCCATCTGATAGGTACATTGAAAAGATGTAAGCGCATGCTGCCGGTGATGACAATTGTGGGTGCGTCCAGGACGTTGAGTGACGGCAGAACAAAGAGGCGGTTCGGGAAGGCCCATTTCTGCCGGTTGCGTTTGCCACGCATCTGATCCAATTGGGTGCATCCCATATTGGGGGCGGTGCACGAACGGACTAGTCGCTTTCTTTAGAGCAACCCCCCAAATGTGGTATGCATCTGATCCGATTTTGAGTCTGGTCAGTCCTGACTGAATATGTTATATTTGATGGGATATTCGATCAAAAAAGGGTGATCGTTTGATCGCAATTTAATCACATTTGCGGTTAGGTGTCAATCGCGAAATGAATTCGCCTCGGCAGCCAATTGCGTCCAGCCCTGGCCGGCGTTGTCACGCAAGTCAACCTACCAAACAGAAAAATGACGTAGCGTTATGAATAAACAAGAACGCCTGAAGCAGATTCTTGAGCGGGTCACCGAAGATGGATCCGGTGAGATCCTCAGCACGCGCACGCTGGCGGAAGAGTTTGCCGTCTCGGAGATCACCATGCGGCGCGACTTGCAGGAGTTGGCCGGTACGGGGCTCATCCAGCGCCGCCATGGTGGCGTGTCGAAGCCGCGGTCGAACGCGGGAATCCTGGGCAACGTAGGCATCGTGCTGGTCTCCTACCGCGGGAAATTTAGCAACCCGTTCTTCAACGAGTTGCTGGAAGGCGCAGACAGTGAACTCGAAAGGCTGGGCTATCATCCCGCCTTTGTCAAGACCTTTGTGGACGTCAGCTCCGCCGGCCAAGTGCAGGAACTGGCGGAGCTCCATGCGATCGAGGGATTGCTCATCTTTGGCGGACTCAGCCAGCAAAAGGTTGGCTTCTGGCAAGCGGTCACGGACAGCATCGTAAGCGCGCCCATCCAGGTTGAACCGGGAATCGACTCAGTGTTGATCGACGGCTACCAGGGCATGCGGGCCATGGTCCAACATCTCGTGCGGCTCGGACACAGGCGGATTGGCTTCATCATCGGCCATGAGTTGCCCGAGCGGATCGGCGAGCGGATGCGTGGGTACCTGGCCGGTCTTGCCGAATACGATCTCGCCCCCCACGAAGCGTTGATCTACGAAGATTCGCACACGCTGGAACGCTTGCCCGCCAAAATCGGCCAGCGCGGGGCCGAAAAGCTGATGGGCTTGCCCAAGCCGCCCGACGCCATCATCTGCTCATCCGACCTCATTGCGCTGAACGCCATGCAGTGGATTCAGGCGCACGGCTACGCGGTTCCCGATGACGTGGCCGTAACGGGCTTTGACGACATTCCCGAGACTGCGATTGCCTATCCGCCATTGACAACGGTCCATGTCCACAAGCATTTGCTGGGCAGATTGGCCGCCGAACAGCTTCATCGGCGCATTGAACATCCTCATGATCCGCCCCTGCGCATGGTTACGCCGACGTCGCTGGTGGTCCGCCAATCCTGTGGCGCAGCGTCGTGATAGATGTCGACAAATGAACGCAATAAAAAACGGGCAGAGCGGTCGACCGCTCTGCCCGTTTTTTGTTGCGTTCTGACTACGCCATAAAGGCCTGGATGCCCGTTTGTGCGCGACCAAGGATCAGCGCATGAATGTCATGTGTGCCTTCGTAGGTGTTGACGGCTTCCAGATTCATGACGTGGCGGATGACGTGGAATTCGTCGGAGATGCCGTTGCCGCCGTGCATGTCGCGGGCGGCGCGCGCGATATCCAGCGCCTTGCCGCAGTTGTTGCGCTTGACCAGCGAGATCATCTCCGGCGCAACCTTCTCTTCGTCCATCAGGCGCCCGACGCGCAGCGAGCCCTGCAGGCCCAGCGTGATCTCGGTCATCATGTTGGCCAGCTTGAGCTGAATCAGTTGGGTCGCGGCCAGCGGGCGACCGAACTGGGTGCGATCGAGCGTGTATTGGCGGGCCGCGTGCCAGCAGAATTCCGCCGCACCCATCGTCCCCCAGGAGATCCCATAGCGCGCCTTGTTCAGGCAACCAAAGGGTCCGGCGAGGCCCTTGACGTTGGGCAGCAGATTCTCGTCGGGCACAAAGACCTCGTCCATGACAATTTCGCCGGTGACGCTGGCGCGCAGGCTAAACTTGCCCTCGGTCTTGGGCGCGGACAATCCCGCCATCTCCTTGGTGAGGATAAAGCCGCGGATGTCGCCGTCTCTGGCCCCGGCCTCATTCTCGCCCTCGCCATAGGCCTTGGCCCAGACGATGAAGACGTCGGCAATGGGCGAGTTGGTAATCCACATCTTGTTGCCGTGGAGGATCCAGCCGCCCTCCGTTTTGGTCGCCCGGCTTTCCATGCTGCCCGGATCACTGCCGTGATTGGGCTCGGTTAACCCAAAGCAGCCGACCAGTTCACCGCTGGCCAATCTGGGCAGGAAGGCTTGGCGCTGGGCTTCGGTGCCATAGGCGTAGATCGGATACATGACCAGCGAACTCTGCACGCTCATCGCGCTGCGATAGCCCGAGTCGACGCGCTCAACCTCGCGCGCGATCAGGCCGTAGCAGACGGCGTTCAGCCCGGCCGCGCCATATTCCTCCGGAATGGTAGAACCAAGCATGCCCAGCTCCCCCATTTCGTAGAAGATGGCCCGGTCAAAGGTCTCGTCCCGGTTGGCTTCGAGCACCCGGGGCATGAGCTGCTCCTGGCAGTAGGCATTGGCCGCATCGCGCACCATGCGTTCTTCTGCCGAGAGCTGCTCGTCCAACAAGAATGGGTCACTCCAGACAAACTTTGACTTGCTCACGTTTCGCCCCTTCGCTGATGAAAATGAGAGGCCGGTCGCCCAACGCATTGGGTCTCTTGCAGCCTCATAACGCTTGCTGTTTGGTCTGTTCAGTTTATCACAAAGGCAATGAAACGCGATGGTTGATCCCAGAAATGCCCCAGTTGCCAAGCCCTTGTGTGGGCCGGGCAGGCTGCAATGGTCAATTGACGATCGTCAATTGAAAATGATCAATGGGTGCACTCGACCGAAATACTCATTCATCATTGTCTATTTTCGAACCACCATTCGCCTTTTGTCACACCGCATCAAGTCGCTCCGCTTGCCCAAGCGTGCCGTCTGCGCACCGCGCTTGCGCGTCGGGCCAGGCCAGCGCCGCATCGCGGATGCCAAGCGCGGTCAGGAGGGCAAAGTGGCAGTCGAGCGGATGGACCTCCGGCGCCCGGGGGATGATGGCGCCGACGTTGCCCAGCTCCGCGAAAATGGCGGGCGTTGCCGGCTCGATTTCTACTTCGTCGTCGGCCATAGTCAGCCCTGCAACGTGCTCCTCGCCCTGAAAGTAATGAACGTCCAGCCCCACGTCGGCATAGACGCGGTAGCCGATGACCCAGGCGTCGTGCTCAGCCGCAATTTGGCCGGCTAGCTTGTTGAAACCGACCCGCGCCATGAGTTCGGGTGCGAAGTAGGCCGTCGTCCAGTCGCCCTGTTCGGCCACGACAATGCTGGGCCCGGTTACGGCCAGGGGCATATAGTTCGTCTCCAGCGCGCGGATCGTTGCCGCCAGCCCCAACGCGTGGAAGTGGATGTTGTAGTAGTCGGCGAAGGCCGTCAATGGTTCGCCCCAAATCGGCCCCAAATCGAGGCGGGGCGGTCTCGGCGCGGGCGCCGCTTGCTTGCGTCCAAACAGCTTGCCAAACATGTTGCTTACTCCTTGAGCGTGCCGAGCGAGCCACAGACGCTCGCTGTCATTCCTAACCGCCATTGTAATCCGCATGGCGTCAATCCCAACAAGTTGCCAATGACTTCTTCACATTTTCTAAATAGTTCCGCCGTAGAGTGTGAACAAGCTGATCGATCGGCGATCAGCATCAACGACGAGCGGTTTCGACCCGGCTTTCATCGCTGTGAAACCGTTCCAGCACGTCACATTGATTGTAAGGAGATTTGACAGATGGATATGAAGAATACGCTAAAGGGCATTGCCGTAGGCAGCTTGGCTGCACTCACGCTGGCTGCCGGCCTGACAATTGCCACGATACCGGCCTTCGCCCAGGGTGATGACGCCACACCGGCTGCCCCAACCAGCGAATGGCGTGGAGCGGATGGTCTGGAAGAAGGGGAGATGGGCCGTCGCGGCGGTCCTCGCTACTTCACCGGTGGTGAACGCGGAGATCGACGTGCGGATCTGGCTGAGCAGTTGGGGATCTCGGTAGAGGAACTGCGGGCCGCGCAGGAGGCGGCGCGCGAGCAGGCGCTGGCCCAGGCGCTCGCCGACGGGCGCATCAGCCAGGAACAGGCCGACCTGATGACGGCAGGCCAAGCCTTGCGCGAATATGTCGATCGGGAGGCAATCATGGCCGGCGCGCTGGGGATCACGATTGATGAGCTAACCGCTGCCCGTGAAGACGGTTCCCTGCGTGATCTGATGGCCTCCGTAGACCGTGACGAACTGCACGCCAGCATGCAGGAAGCGACCGATGCCGCTGTGGCCCAGGCTGTGGCCGACGGCGTCATCACCCAGGAGCAGGCTGACCTGCTGGCTGAACGGGGTGATCACCGCGGTGCTCGGGGCAAGTAGTCTGCCGACTGATTCGAAGCCGAGCGAGGCGACGTTGACATTTGGTCGTAACGTCCCCGGCACGGGCGCTCACAAGTCTGTAGATCGGATGTTCTGCCGCCCGTGCCGGGGACATTGAAGGCGTAAAGTCGCTGGTTCTCGAAACGTAAACAGAGCACTAGATGAATGACTGGTGGCGCTGGTTGAGTTTGTTGAAACCAAGGAGTGGGTCTGCAAGGTCCGCCCGGTTTCGATGAGCTCAACCAGCGCTACCCGTATTGGGGGGATCGTACGGGGCGGCATTCTTACTTTGTTCTATCCCCTTTGTTTCGATCGGTGGTATCATGGGCGCATCGTTGCTTGCGCGCAGCAAACCGTATGCTGAGGATAAGTCGAGTATGGCCAAAACGATTTTGGTAGTGGATGACAAACGCGAAATCCGTATCATGCTGGATCAATATTTGAGCCAGGAGGGATTCGATGTTGTCGAGGCCGCTGACGGCCAAGAGGCGCTCTTCGTATCCCGTCAAACAAGGCCCGACCTAATCATCCTCGACCTGATGATGCCTAACATGGGTGGCTATGATTTCATGCGTGCCTATGCCAAAGAGGCGGATACGCCCATTATTCTGCTCACAGCCAAACTCGAAGAGAGCGACAAAGTACTGGGCCTGGAGCTGGGCGCCGATGACTATGTGACCAAGCCCTTTAGCCTGCGCGAGTTGACCGCCCGGGTACGAGCGGTGCTGCGACGCCTGGAGAAACAGTCCACTGACGGTCAGCGCTTGCTGCGTGTCGCAGACATCACTCTGGATGAGTCGCGCCGCCAGGTCGCGGTCAATGACTGTGTTGTGGCGCTGACGCCATCCGAATTTGACCTGCTGGCGCTCTTCTTGCGCTATCCCGGTCGCGTTTTTACGCGGACCGAATTGCTCGACCGCCTCCAGGGCGACACCTACGAAGGGTATGAACGCACCATTGACGTTCATATCCGCAACCTGCGCAGCAAAATCGAGCCAGACAGCCGCAACCCCCGCTACATTGAGACGATCTACGGCATCGGCTATCGCTTGATGGAGTCGTGAGACCCACTTACTTCCCATGCGTTCACTCACCCTCAAGCTCACCCTGGCATTTCTCATCGTTGGCCTCATCGGCGCGTTGCTGGTGGCGTTTTTTGTTGGCCAGCGCACCGGCAGGGAGTTTGATCAATTTCTGGCTCTGCAAGAGCGGGCGCGCTTGATCAGCGAATTACAGGACGTCTATACGGCGACCGGCGATTGGACCGGTTTGGAAGAGCGCCTGGGCGGTCAGCTCTCCCGGGACGCGGCGCGTATGATGATCATGGGAACGCTGCTGGACAGTGAGGGGCGCTATCTCGCCGGTCGCCCGCCGCGCGCGGACGATGGCCGTCCCCCCCGCCCTGATCTGGCCGAGCCGATCGTTGTCAACGGCGAGATCGTCGGCTATCTGCTCGTCGACGCGCCGGATTCCCACCGCACCAACCAGGCCGCGGAAGAGGTGTTCCGCGACAACGTGCGTCGCGCCGTCGTGCTGAGCGCCCTGTTCGCAACCCTGGTCGCGCTGGTCGTGGGCATCGGCTTGGCGCGCACGATCACGGGCCCGTTGCGTGAATTAACCGCCGCCACCCGCGACCTGGCCACCGGCGAGTTAGGCCGCCAGGTGCCCGTGCGCGGGCGAGACGAGTTGAGTGTGCTGGCCGACTCCTTCAACAATATGAGCAGCGACTTGGCAGAGGCGACTCGACTCCGCCGCCAGATGACGGCCGACATCGCCCACGATTTGCGTACGCCACTGAGCGTCATTTTGGGCTATGCTGAAGCCCTGAGTGACGGCAAGCTCCAGGCTTCGCCGGAGATGTATGATGTGATCTATAGCGAGGCGCAGCACTTAAACCGCCTGATCGACGATCTGCGCATCCTCTCGCTGGCCGATGCCGGCGAGCTTTCGCTGGACCTGCAGCCAGTTGCGCCCCGTGATGCCCTCACCCGAACGGCAGCGACCCACGCAATCCGTGCACAAGGAGCAGAGGTTGAACTCATCGTCGATACCTCGGACGACCTCTGTCCGATTCAGGCGGATCCGGAGCGCATGGCGCAAGTGCTGGGGAATCTGGTCAGCAATTCCTTGCGCCACACGCCCGCTGGCGGCTCTGTCACCCTTGCGGCAAACCAGGAGGCGCAAACCATCCTCATCACCATCACCGATACAGGCGAGGGCATTGCTCCAGACGATTTGCCCTATGTCTTTGAGCGCTTCTATCGCGGCGACGCCGCACGCGTCAGCAACGGCGAGTCGGGCCTTGGCTTGCCTATTGCCAAGTCACTGGTGGAAGCTCAGGGCGGTAAAATCAGCGTGACCAGCACCGTGGATGTTGGCACAACGTTTCGGATCGATTTACCATGCAGCCCGCCCTCATCCTAAACCGTGTCACCAAGCGCTATGGCCAGCACGTGGCCGTGGCCGACCTCACGCTAGCCGCGGCGCCGGGTGAGATGCTTGGCTTCCTGGGGCCCAACGGCGCGGGCAAGACGACGACGATTCGCCTGCTCATGGGATTCCTGCGGCCAGACGCCGGCAGCGTACGGTTGCTGGATTGTGACATGGCCGATCCCGTCCAGGCGCGCACCGCTCGACGGCGGTTGGGCTTTGTTCCCGATGTAGCCGGCTTGGAACCCGACGCTACGGGCAACTGGCTGCTCGACGAGCTGGCACGCCTGCAGGGCCAGCCGCCTGTCGATCGCGCGGCGCTGCTCGCTACGTTGGAGTTGGCGCCCGGTGATCTGCGCCGGCCGGTCAAGCGCCTGTCGCGCGGCACGCGCCAGAAGATCAATATCGTCCAGGGCTTGCAGCACCGCCCTGACTTGATCGTACTGGACGAGCCGACGGAAGGGCTTGACCCGCTGACGAAGCGTGCACTCTTTGTGACACTCCGCGCAGCCAAAGCGCGCGGTGCAACCATCTTTTTCTCTTCACACGTGCTCTCGGAAGTGGAAGCGCATTGCGACCGGGTTGCGTTGATCCGTGGCGGTCGCCTGGCCGCGGTCGATCGCATCGAAGCGCTGCGCGGCCGTGCGCGGCGCCGCGTGACGCTTCTGCTTCGCCCCAATGAGGTTCCCGATGCCGCGGCCCATCTCTCCCAGCTTCCGGCCGTTAGCGACCTCCGCCAGCTTGATCGCGGGTGGCGCTTCTACGCCGGAGATCTCTCAGCTCTCCTGACTGCACTGGCCGCGCTGCCGGTAGAGGACGTGATCATCGAGCCGCCATCCTTGGAGGATGTCTTCCTCGACTTTTATCGGTCGGAGCAACGGGCAGATGGGTAATGTACGTGCGGCCTGGCTCATCGGATGGGCGACGCTCCGACGCAAGCGGGTCTCGCTGGCGGCCTTTGCGAGCGCTGCGGGCTTCTTTCAGTGGCTGGTCGCGGCCAGCTTTCCCGCGGTGGGCGGCCTTGATACGATCAACAGCGTGGTGAGTACGTTCCCTGATGGCTTGCGTCAATTGCTCAAACTGGCGCCCAACCTGCAGGCTGGCTTTGGCTTGCTCGACTATCTGGCCTTTAGCTGGTTTCATCCGCTTTTTTTGGGACTGGGGGCGGCCTTCGTGGTCTCGCGCGCCACCGACGCGCTGGCCGGTCAGGTGGAGAGCGGCGCTGTCTATCTGATCTTGAGCCGCCCTGTTGCGCGCTGGTCACTGGCGGTGGGCAAGGCCGGTGAGATGATCGTCGGTGCGGCCGTCATTGTCCTGGTCGCGTGGGCGGGCATGGCTCTGGGCGCAGTGACGACGCTGGACGTGTCGCTGCCGCTGGCCCGCTATCTGTTGGTTGCAGGGATGGCGTGGGGGCTCTTCGCTGCGCTGGGCGCGGGCGCGCTGGCCATCTCGTCGGCAACCGGCAGCACAGCGTTGGCGGGCGGCCTCGGCACGGCCTGGACGCTGGTCGCCTTTGTGCTCGACGTAATCCCGGCGGTCTATAATTCACCGGTGGCCTGGCTCAACCCGTGGCATTACTATTTCCCGCAGGAGATTCTTGCTGCCGGCGCGCTGCCCGTGGGCGGCTTGGCGGTGATGGGCGGTTGGGTGATTGGCGGTGTCACGCTCACCTGCCTGATTTTTGGCCAGCGCGACCTGGCCTGATTCAGGCAAGAGAATTAGAGTACCCATCACCTCGCTTAGCCCGCACGCCCTATCAAGTAACAGCGAAATGATCTGGAAAATAGGTCAGCGCCGGTTGAGCTTGCGCTGTCCTGAGCCTGTCGAAGGGTCGAAACCAAGCGGGTCGATGATTACGTTTCTGGAGGATGAAATGGCGGGGCACTGACTAGCCGCCCCCGTGCGGGCGGTCGCTGATGCGAGTGCGGCTCTCGTCCACGTTGGCCCGTGACCTGACCCAGGCGTCCATACGACCCGTTCGAACGTGGGCGTGCTCACTGAGCGGGCGGGAGTGAGAAGATTAGGACGGACCGCAATGCTTAGCCCGCACGCCCCGTGCGGGCGGTCGCCTACGCGAGGGCGGCTCTCGTCCACGTTGGCCCGTGACTTGGACCAGGCGTCCATACAACCCGTTCGCACGGGGCGTGCTCACTGAGCGGGTGGGTGTGGGAGCGAAAAGTGTGGTCCGCCACCTCGTTGCAGCCGTGGCCTAGTGACGAAAGCAGGCACTTGAAAAAGGAGGAACAACGATGTCGACAACCTACCGCATGCTCCAACCGGGTGATGAAGCCGTGCTGGAATCGTTCTTGCTGCCGCAGCTGGAGTCGTCCATGTTCCTGCTGAGCAACATGCGCCAGTCCGGTCTGATCGACGGCGGCGAACGCGCGCATGGCGCCTATGCCGGCGCGTTCGAAGACAATCAGCTTGTCGGTGTCGTGGCTCATTTCTGGAATGGCAACGTCATTCCCCAAAGCCCGCCGCAGCACCTTGATGCGCTGTGGCGCTTGGCAGTCGAGCAGTCCGGACGGCCATTAAAAGGCATGGTCGGGCCGGGCGAGCAATGCTTTGCCCTCCTGGATGCCTTGAACGTTTCCCCGGATGCCATCCATCTGGCCGAGCGGGAACAGCTCTACACGCTCGCCTTGGACGCGCTCGTTGTGCCGCACGCATTGGCAGAAGGCGCCGTTCAGGTACGCCGTGCCAATGCAGACGATATGGACCTGCTGGCAGCCTGGCGTGCTGACTATTCGATTGAAGCGCTGGGCGCCGCTGACACGTCTGCAACCCGACAACAGAGCCGTGAAAGTATCGGACGACAGATTATGTCGGGCGCCTGTTGGGTGGCGGAACGGATCGGTGAGCGGGTGGCCATGACGGCCTTAAACGCCCGCATCCAAGAGGCGGTGCAGGTGGGGGGCGTCTATACGCCGCCGCCGCATCGACGCAACGGCTATGCCAAGGCCGCGGTCGCGCAATCGCTGCGAGACGCACGCGCTGACGGTGCGGCGCATGCAATACTGTTTACGAGTGTTGCCAATCGTGCCGCAGACAGCGCCTATCGGGCGATCGGCTTTCGCGTGGTGGGAGACTACGCGATCATTTTGTTGAAAGAGCCTGGCATAGAAGTATGAAAGGAGACAGCTGGTGACCTCTATTGAGCCGGAAATTCGGAGTTTTGTCGTCGGCGTGATTGGTCTTTCGCTCGGCGCCTGGCGCATAGCGTTCAATCTGGGCGCATATCATACAGTCTTCTACGACCAGCTGTTTTCGGCTTGGGTCATGATTTCGGTGATTCTGCTGCTGTCATTCTTCCTCGACACACCCGAGACGACGATTGGCTGGCAGGGCCGCTTGATGCTTGCAGCCCCGACGCTGGTCATCCTGCTAGGTGTTGCCGATCAGCGGATGGCTGTCAGTGTGCCCGGCGGGCTGCTCGTAGCGCTCAACGTCTCTGTCCTGCTGATTTCTCTGCCCTTAGCGATCTACATTGCGACGGAGCTTTTCAATCCCCAGTTTTTTCAACTCTCCGAAGCGCGCCTCAAATTCGCGCTTGTGATCGCCGTCGTGGCCGTCTTGTGGCTGGGGTACTATGCCGGCGTCAACAATGATGCAATCTTGACCTGCGGCGACTTCCGCATTGCCGGTGACGATACGCCCGCCAATTGCCGTCCTGGCCCGCCTGCTACATTCTGAGTCCATTGCACAGCCCGCACTCAGCAGATGCGCGGTAGCTGTTCGCCTACCTGCATGTCCACCACACGTGAGCCGCCGATGCCGGTACGCGCCACGACCACGCCAGGATGCTCTGCCGTTACCCGGCCGATGATGCACGCTGCCGTGCCCAATGGATGGGCCTGCATCGCGGCCAGTATGGCATCGGCATCGGCCGGCGCCACAAAGGATACCAGCTTGCCCTCGTTGGCGATATAGACCGGGTCCATGCCCAGGATTTCGCAGGCCGCCTGCACGTCCGGCGGCACAGGAAGGGCGCGTTCTTCGTACGCAATGCCGACCCGCGCGCTCTGGGCGATCTCATTCAGGGATGAAGCCAACCCGCCGCGTGTCAGGTCGCGCAACACGTGAATGTTGGGGGAGGCGGCCAACATCGCCGCAACCAGACCGTTGAGGGGCGCCGTATCGCTCTCGATGACCGTTCCGAACTCCAGCCCTTCGCGCACGCTCATGATGGCGATGCCGTGAACGCCCAGTACGCCGGAGACGATGACGACGTCATCCGGCCGCGCCTGCTCCGCGCTGATCTCCACGCCGGGCGGGATGAGGCCGAAGCCGCTGGTGTTGATGAAAACGCCGTCGCCGTGGCCCTTGTCGACCACCTTGGTATCACCCGTCACCAGCTTGACGCCCGCTGCGCGTGCGGCCGCGCCCATGGACTCGGCAATGACGCCGAGCTGTTCCAACGGCATGCCCTCTTCGAGGATGAAGCCGGCGCTGAGAAAGAGCGGCTGCGCGCCGCTCATGGCAATGTCGTTGACCGTGCCGTTGACGGCCAGTTCGCCGATGTTGCCGCCCGGGAAGAAGAGAGGGCGTACGACGTATGAGTCGGTAGAAAAGGCCAGACGCGTGCCATTGACGTCCAGTTGAGCCGAGTCGCCCAGCGTGGCCAGGGTGGGATTAGCAAAGGCCGGCAGAAATAGATGCTCCACCAGCTCTGCCGACAGCTTGCCGCCGCCTCCATGGCCCATAATGATGTTGGGATGATCGCGCAGGGGCATGGGGCAGGCCCAGCCGTTGAGGTTTAGGTCATCTGTCATCGGGAATCATTGGCTTTCTTGGCGAGCGTGCCATTGTTGGTGTTTTCGTCGTGTTCAACCCAATTTGACAATTTCGATAAGTGGCAGTACTGTAAAACAGCAAAATGTTGAAGATTCTGAACCAAAGAAGATGCGATGTCACCGGGAGATAGTTGCCATGGCGACGTCTTTCTCACTTGTATGTAGGAAACACCGACGTTTTGTTGCGACACATTTTTAGGTAGTATATCGAAAACGAGGAGTTTTCCAACAATGAGTGACGAAAGAGTTACCGGTACCGTTAAGTGGTTCAACGATCAAAAGGGTTTTGGCTTCATCGAGTATGAGGGCGGCAAGGACGTCTTCGTTCACCACTCTTCGATCGTAGCCGATGGCTATCGCAGCCTGGCTGACGGTGACCGCGTTGAATTCTCGATCGAGCAGGGCCCGAAGGGTCCGAATGCCTCGAACGTGAAGAAGATCTAGTCGATTCACGACTGATTTTCTGTAACAGGTTGTAACCAAATGAGACCGGCAAATCTGCCGGTCTCATTTTTTAATTGGTGACAACAATTAGTTGGTGACAAAGCGCCCATATTGATAATAGGCCGCACAGGCGCCTTCGTTTGACACCATGGTCGCACCCAGCGGCGTGCGCGGCGTGCATTCCTTGCCAAAGGCTGGACACTGGTTCGGCTTGAGTAACCCTTGCAGCACCTCACCACTGCGGCAGAGGGGCGATTCTTCTGTATGGATGTCGCTGACCGCAAAGCGGATTTCGGCGTCGAAGTCACGGTATGCGTCGCTCAAGCGCCAGCCGCTCTGTGGAATCTCGCCGATGCCGCGCCAGGTGCGATCGGTGACGGTGAAGACATCGGCCAACATCTTCTGCGCCGGTACGTTTCCACGAAAATTGCTTGCCCGGGCATAGGCATTCTCCAGATCGCTCCGCCCCTCCTCAAGCTGAACGACGACCCTGCGCAGCCCCTCCAGCAGGTCCAGCGGCTCAAAGCCCGTGACGACGATGGGAACCTTGAATTGCTCGACAAGCGGCTCATATTCCCAGTAGCCCATGACGCTGCAGACGTGGCCCGCAGCCAAGAAGGCCTGGACCCGATTGGCGGGTGAACTCATGATCGCACTGATCGCAGGCGGGACCAACACGTGTGAGACAAGCATAGAGAAATTGGTCAGCCCGAGCTGTTTGGCTTGAAAGACGGCCATGGCATTGGCCGGCGCAGTCGTCTCGAAGCCGATGCCAAAAAAGACGACCTGGCGTTCGGGGTTTTCCTGAGCCAGCTTCACGGCATCCAACGGCGAGTAGACGATGCGGACATCGCCGCCTTCGCTCTTGACGCTGAAGAGATCCTGGCCGCTGCCCGGCACGCGCAGCATGTCGCCAAAGGAGCAAAAGATCACGTCCGGCTCGGCGGCAATGGCCAGCGCCTTGTCGATCATCTCCAGGGGCGTCACGCATACGGGGCAGCCCGGCCCGTGGATCAACTCGATCTCCGGCGGGAGCAGCTGGTCGATGCCGTTGCGAATGAGGGAGTGAGTCTGGCCACCGCAGACTTCCATGATGGCCCATGGCCGGGTGGTGATGCGGGCGATGTCGTCAAAGAGCCGGCGCGCCAGTTCGGGGTCACGGTATTCGTCCAGATATTTCATGAGCGACTCAGTCCGCCACGCCGGCCGCTTCGGGGTCGACGTTCAGCTCCTCTTCCAGCACGCCCATCTCCTCGAAGAGTTTGAGGGTTTCCTGTGCGGACGCTTCATCCAACTCGGTGATGGCAAAGCCGACATGGACGATCGTATACTGGCCCACCTCAATGTCGGGCACATAGGCCAGACAGACTTCTTTGGAAATGCCGCCAAAGTCGACCTTGCCCATGGGAATGCCCTGGGCTTCATATTTTTCGGTCACACGACCGGGAACGCCTAAACACATGATTGATTATCCATTCATTACAACAAGAACAAGCTAGCTGATTGCTCAGTGATAGCACACCGCAAAACGCGTGTCAACGGCCAAATGGCTAGGATTTGGACTGAGTTGATGGGCCACGGCTAAGACGCTTGCTTGGCATTGTGGGCGATGGCCGCCTGCCCCAGGGCCAGGCCGCCATCATTGGGCGGCACGAGCCGGTGCCAGAGCACCTCAAATCCGGCCTGCTGCAAGCGCTCGACTGTCAAGCCCAGCAGCAGCACGTTCTGAAAGACCCCGCCCGAAAGCGCAACCGTGTTCAGACTATCCCGCTCACGCAGGCGTAAACTCACGTCGAAGCAGAGATCGGCCACCGCCTCATGGAAGCGCCATGCAATCATTGCCACCGGCACTCCACTCATGACATCGTTGGCTATGGCTTCAATAACCGTTCCTGCATCAAAGACGATTTTTCCGTCCACCTGCGTGAGACGAAATGCGTATCGTTTAGAAACAGGCTGGCCATTCATTTCGCGCTCCCCGCTCCCCGCTCCCCGCTCGCCAACCCCTTCCATTTCCATAGCTGCCTGTCCCTCATACGTCACCGTCTGGCGGATGCCGGCCAGCGCGGCCACAGCGTCAAAGAGGCGGCCCATGCTGCTCGTCAGCGGTGCGTTGAGGCCTGTTTCAAGCTGGCGCAGGATGACGTTGCGCTCGATCTCGGGACAGGCCGCCACGGGCGGCAAGCGCTCATCCCAGGCTACGCCGGCCGCGTGAAGGTGGGCCAGCGCGGTGCGGTAGGGACGCTTGATTGCGCCATCACCGCCGGGCAGAGGAACGTAGACAAGATGGCCGGCCCGCTCGAAGCCGCGATAATCGGCGATCAGCGCCTCGCCGCCCCAGATGGCGCCGTCGCTGCCGTAGCCCGTACCGTCGAAGGCAAAACCGATCACCGCCTGTGCGCCGTCCAACCCATGTTCGGCCATGACTGCGGCGATGTGCGCATGATGGTGCTGGATTGGTACGACCGGGCGTTTGTTTGCATGCTCGTGCGCCCAGCGCGTCGAGAGATAGGCCGGATGGAGATCGCAGGCAATCAGTTCCGGTTCGATGCGGAAGAGGCGCTGCATGTGCTCGACCGCGTGGCCAAAGGTCTCCAGCGTCTCGAGATTTTCCATGTCGCCGATGTGCTGGCTCATAAAGGCATGGCGATCTTGTGTCAGGCAGAAGGTCGCCTTCAGCTCGCCGCCCACGGCCAGGATGGGCCGGCTGGCAAAGGGCAGCGCCACCGGAAAGGGCGCATAGCCCCGGGAGCGCCGTAGCGGTAACTCGTGGCCGGCAAAGAGCCGCACCACAGAATCATCGCACGGCACATAAATCTCCCGATCATGCAGCAGAAATCCATCAGCCAATTCCCCTAGCCGCGCCAGCGCCTCATCATTGTCCGTCACAATGGGCTCGGCAGAATAGTTGCCGGAGGTCATGATGAGCGCGGGGCGCGGGGCGCGGAGCGCGGAATTTTCACGAGCACCATTTCGCACTCCGCGCCCCGCGCCCCGCGTTAACAGACTATGTAATGGCGTATAGGGCAGCATTATGCCGATGCTGCTGTTGCCGGGCGCGACAAGGTCCGAGAGGGGGCTGTCCGCCCGCTTGGGCAGGAGGACGATGGGGCGTTCGGGGCTGGTCAGCAGGCGCCGGCTGGCGTCGTCGAGCTGCGCGATTTGTGCAACCGTCTCCAGGTCGGCGGCCATGACGGCGAAGGGCTTGTCAACGCGACCCTTACGCTCGCGCAGTCGCGCCACGGCCGCGTCATCGGTAGCGTCGCACGCCAGGTGAAAGCCGCCCAACCCCTTCACCGCGACGATCTGTCCACCCGCCAGCGCTGTCACCGCCGCCTCAACCGCCGCCTGACCCCTCACTCCCCACTCCCCGCTCCCCACTTCCCGCTCCCCACTTCCCGCTCCAACTCACTTGCGGTCCACACTCCGGGCACGCATTCGGCTGCGCGTGGAAGCGCCGGTTCAACGGATCGTCATACTCTTGCTGGCAGGCTGGACACATGACGAAGGGCGCCATGGTCGTCAGAGGCCGGTCGTAGGGAATGTCTTGGGTGATCGTAAAGCGGGGGCCGCAGTTGGTGCAGTTGATAAAGGGGTAGCCGTAGCGTCGATCATTGGGGTCGAAGAGCTCGCGCAGGCAATCGTCACACGTGCAGCGATCAGGCGAGACGAGCGTGGCCGCGCCGGCCTGGGCCGTGCTGGCAACGATGACAAAATCGGTTGCGCCCGTTGCCTCCTGCGCAGTGGACATGACAGCTTCGATGTGGGCCAGCGGCGGCTGCTGCGCCACGAGGGCCTGCTCGAATTCAGCCACCGCTGCGGCGTAGCCTTCGATCTCGATGAAGACGCCGGCGCTGTCGTTGCCCACCAAGCCGGCCAGCCCTAACCGCGTGGCCAGGCCATAGACAAAGGGGCGAAACCCGACTCCCTGGACTACCCCGGTCACGTTGATGCGCACGCGTTTCATGGGCTGTCGTATGCGGGAATCGCCGCGTAAAGAAGTCTGACTCTTTTCAAAGGTCGGACTTCTGACAACATTCTGCTAGGCATCGCGATCCGCATGTCGTTTCACCAGATCGTCGATCCATGCGTCCACGCCAGTACCGCGTTTGGCCGATGTCTCCAAAATGGCCATGCCGGGACGGACAGACTCGATGCTAGCGCGGGCGCGGGCGTTGTCGAATTCGACGGCCTCGGCCAGGTCGATTTTGGTGATGACTGCAACATCGGCCGAGTGGAAGAGGACCGGATACTTCTCCGGCTTGTCTTCCCCCTCGGTCACCGAGAGGAGCACGACGCGCAGATCTTCGCCCAGGTCGTAGCCCGACGGACAGACCAGATTGCCGACATTTTCAATAAAGAGAAAGTCCAGTTCATCCAGCGCAATCCCCCAATCGACCAGGTGGCGCGCAATCATGTTTGCTTCCAGATGACACATGTCGCCCGTTTCGATCTGGCGGACGGGCGCGCCGCTGCGCGCCAGGCGCTCGGCATCATTCTGGGTAGCCAGGTCGCCCACCAGCGCAGCGACACGCAAGCCCCGCTCCGTCATGCGGCGCAGGGTGGCTTCCAACAGCGCGGTCTTGCCGGTGCCGGGACTGGAGACGAGGTTGATGGCATAGAGACCACTGGCGCGGAAGCGACCGCGCAGATCGGCCGCCAACTGGTCGTTCTTGTCCAGAACGCCCTGGCGGATCTCAAGGATGCGTGGGTTAACAGACACAAGCGTACTCCTTACGACAGTCAATCTTCGATTTCGATGGACGTGAGCTCTAACTCGCGTCCCTGGATAATGCGCTCTGCTGGTGTGTCACAAACGGGGCAGCGGAAACGCTGGATGCTGGGCAGTTCCACGTCTGTCTTGCAATGGGGGCAGTAGATGATGACGGGGAGATGCTCAATATCGAGCCGCGCCCCCGCCACCAACGTATCTTGCGCGGCCACGTCAAAGCCGAAGCGCAGGGCGTCTTCCACCACGCCGGACATCGCACCCAGACGCAGGTGAACCGACGTCACCCGCTGTGCGTTCGCCTCTTGCGCAGCGGCCTCGGCGGTTTCAATTAGGCTGTAGGCGATGGAAAGCTCATGCATCAGCGGCGCTCGAGTTCCGGGACAGACATCTTTCCCTATGGTACAGCGCGCTGAGCGACATGCAAAAAGTTGGAACGCGGATGTGACGGAATGATTCAAGGTAACGACATTGGGTGAGTGGTTGCGATGCCGGTTGGGCCTGCCGAAACCAGACAGGTCGTTGTCATCCCGCTTGGTTTCGACAGGCTCAACCGGCGCTGACCGCATGGGCTGGATCGGCACGGTTCAAGAAGAAAACCGGTGTCAATCTGGCCCATCTGCCCCATCCGCGTTCTATTCGTTACTCAATGACCACCCGATCCGAACCACTGCGCCCAAAGACTTCGGGCGAGTACATCTCTTCGGCTTTGGCCGGAGGCACAACAAAGTCTCCCGGCGTCGTCGCACGCGCCACGTAGCTATACTCGTAGACGCCCTCCCACAGCAGGGTGGAGAAAGCCTCTGCGCGCTGATCACGCAGGTTTTGATGCTCGTACCACGGCCCCCAGCGCCAGGGGCCATAGGGCGTCGGCTCACCGACTATTTCTTCAGTCGGCAGCGTTTCGCTTACAGCCAGCGCCGGGTTGATGGCCTCAAAACCGGCCGGCAGCGGATCGGTGAGCGCCACGTGATAGCGGCGGGTTGGTGCGACCATCTCGACGCGGACGCGCACCCGTGCGCCGGGCTTGATGCGCCAGACGCCTTCCTCATCCAACTGAACGTCGTCAGGATCGTCCACGGCCTCGTAGCTGCGCTGGACGACGAAACCCATGTCCAGCGGATCGAGGTCCAGATCATCGGGCGCATAGCGCATGCCCAACCGATAGTAGAGTCGCCCCGGGCCTTCTTTGTCGATGAGCAGGTCCTGCAGTTCATCGCCCTCCAGGAGATAGGCCATGGGCACGGTCGTCAGCTGGCTGTCAACGCTGCGCCCCTGGTAGGCGTGCTCCGCCACATAATCGTCGCCCAACCACATGCGGGCCACGAAATCGGGCGTCTGCGCTTCAAAGGTGTTGAAGTAGTTGTCCATGGCCAACAGCACAAAGACATTTTCTTGGGTGTTGTTCCAGCGTCCCTCCGTGCGATGGGCCAGCAAGCCGTTGACCACTTTGGGGATCAAGTCGTTCTCGGGATCATCGTTGATCATCGCGTCGAGCAGCAGGGCATCGGTGCGCCGGTTCGACTGGAGCAATAGATACTCCTGCTCGCTGAAACCGGTGATGAAGTTGGCTGCGCCCGGCGTCTCGACCGCACGATTGGTTACATGACGGCGGATTTCTTCGAGTTGTGCGGTGGCCGCGGGGTCGCCGATGAAGACTTGCCAGAGCCACGCCACCGCGTCCAGCGACTGCTCGTCCAGCGGCATTTCCGCATAGACGCGCTGGGCCTTGGCCACATCGACATCGCCCATGAGCTGGCGCACGTAGAGGGCATAGGCGCTCAACGTGTGGCGCGTGCTGGCGCTGTACCAGTACGGATAGTGCGTCTCGATGTTGCGCAGATAGTCCAGCGCCCGGCTTTGGACCTCATCAGAAACCCGGAAGCCCTTGTCCTCTGCACGTTGCAGGGCGTGGGCAACGTGGATGCCGTAGAAGGGGATCGACTCTTCGCCACGGGTCCACACCGGCCAGCCGCCGTCCGGGTTCTGGATCGCCTCCAGCTTGAGGATATCACGACTGACTGCGGCTTCCAGTTCAGCCGGCGTCGGCAGTCCTTCGGCCTGGAACGCGCTCAGCACGTCGCGCAGCGCGGCAATGCCCATGACCCGCGAAGCGACCTGCTCGGAACACTCAAACGGATAGGCGTCCAGATAGAGCACGGCGTCGGTGAGCGCCTGCAAGGCGGTGGAGGAAGTCGTGATCTCCAGACCGCCGAATTGCGGATAGACGCCTTCCGGCCGCGCGATGGGCTGGGCAACAGCACCTTCATCCAGCGTGCCGTAAGCCGCGAAGGCTTCGGTGGTGGCCGGCGTGTAGACCGGTAGCGCTACCTGCTGCGCGTCGGCGTAGTCGCCCGCGGTGGCGGCAAACTGGAGGCGTGCGGTGCCGGCATTGGCCGTCGCTGCCGGGAGGCGCACTTCCACGCGATCGTTGGCCGGCACGTCGACGCGCACGCCGACTTCGCTATCCGTCGCATCGCCCAGCTGGAGATTGGTCCCGCGTGCGGCGAGATCAACCGTGAATGCTTCGTCCGTCTGGTTCTGGATCACGATGGGCAGTTCGATGCGGTCGCCGAAGTTGAGGAAACGCGGCGCGGACGGCCGCACCATGAGCGGCAGGCGTGCCGTCAGGTGCGCTTCGGCTGATCCAAAGTACTTCTCTTCGGCCACGACCACGGCCATGATGCGATAGCGGGTCAAGTTGTCGGGCAGCGTGACTTCCACTGTCGCCTGCCCGGCTTCGTCGGTGTAGACCGCGGGCGCAAAGAGCGCCAGCGGGTTGAAGTCGCTGCGCATGGCAATCGGCTCGCCGCCGGCGCCCTCTGCCGCCGCCGACTCTTCCATCACAGCCATGTCCATGGCGGCCATCATTGAGTTGGCGTCCCGCTCCATACTCTCTGGTGCAGCAGCCATCGCGGCCATGGGCATGGCGCCACCCATCGCCGCCTCATTCGCCAACTGCTCGACCAGCATGCTCGCATCGGCCAGGACGATACTGTCGCGACCATAGGCGCTCTGGGTGTCGGACGAGCGGGGCTGATAGAAGAGCGCGACCGGGTCGGTCAGCGTATAGTTGCTCAGTGCCAAAATCGCCTCGTCGACCACAATGACTGCCACTTCTGCGCCCGCGGCCGGCGCGCCCGCGGCATCGGTGACGGCCACGTCGATGGTTGTCTGTGCGCCAGGGGCAAGCTCTGTCTCGGCCGGTGTGAGCGCGACGTCAAGGGTGCGACGCAACGGCGGGATGGTCAATTCCAGCGTGCCTTTGGCGTAGGCCGGCCTTGCCGGTGCGCCGGCAATGGTCGCGCCCTGTTCGTCCGTACGCGGGGCCGCGCCCACCAGGTCCACCTGCAGATGCAAATTGGGGATATGGGCTTCCTCCAGCGGGATGCGCAGGGTTGTAGTCGCTTCGTCCATGGTGAAACGCTCGGTATAGAGAATACCGCTGCGCATGACGGTCAGCAGGCCTTCGGCCGGCGTAAAGGGCGACTGGACGAGAATTTCCGCGGTCTCGCCCGGCGCATAGCTCTCCTTGTCCGGAATGAGCAGCACTTCTTCCTGCTCCACGTCGCGAACCGGGGGCTGCTCGCCGCCGGCAACCCAGCGCGTGAAGATAGTGCGGTTCAGCCGCTCATCGGCATCGCGCACGTCGGCGGTGATGCGATACTCGCCGCCGTTTTCTGTGGCAAAGGTGCAGCGCTGCGCCTCATCGCTTGACGCCAGCGTGCAACTCTGGGGCTCAATTTCTTTCTCAACCCATTCATTCTTCTCGAATTGCCAGATTACGCGGGTAGCAGTCACGTCAACCGGACGACCGGCGACCGGATTGCCGTCCACATCGGTGACGATGACGTCGATCTCCAGTGGCTGTCCCTGCTGCACAAAGGTGCTGGGACTGCGCACGCCGACGTAGACTGCGGCCGGATGTACCAGTAAATTGGTGGATGAGGCCCAGGTCTGGCGATTGACGTCCATGACGCGTGCCGCCGCTGTCACCTGATACGGCCGCGGCGCTTCCATCCCGGCGAAGGTCATCTCCAAATAGTGCTTGCCGGCGGCGTCGGTGCGGCCGGTAAAGGTCTGTGTCTCAGAAGCGTTGGGCATCATCGGGTCAAAATGCGGCCCGCGGTAGAACCACCAGGGCGTCCATTCGCCGAAGACATAGTCGGGCCAGTTGGGCGGTGCATAGGTCGTGGCAGAGCTGGAGACGTCCCACGTCGTATCGGCGCCCGGCAGCGGTCCGCCGGCGAAGTAACCTGCCGTGACCGACGCCTCAACCTCGTCATTCAGGAAGTGCGGCCCTTCGCTTTCGACCTGGGCCACCACTTCGAACTCGGGCCGGCGGAACTCTTGAATCTGGAAGCTGTGACCATAGTCGGCGCCGTAGAGTTGGCCCGCGCCCTGGGCGCGGAACTGTATTGACGCATAGCCGAGATTGGCACTTTCCGGCAGGTCAAAGGCCAGATCGAAGCCGGCCAGATCGCTCAGATCGACCGTGCCGCGATCCAACTCGTTGCCGCGCGGATCGTAGACTTCATACGTAACCGTGTTGATCGCGGTGCCGGGCAGTGCGATATCACCGGCTGGTCCGGCCTCAATGCGACGCAGCCAGCCCTTGATGTGGACACTTTCGCCGGGACGGTAGACCTGACGGTCATCCATGACGTACCAGCGCAGTTCGTCCTGCAGCGGGCGCGCGCGCCAGCCCTCGTCGTCCCAATAATGGGATTGTGCGGGCAGAATTGCCAGATCGTCACCCAGCCGGCCAACCAGCACCAGAGCCGGCTGGGCCGGCAGCGTCAGCGCGGCCGTGCCCTGGGCATCGGTGGTCGCCTGCACGTCGGTATTTAGCAGATTGAGGCTCACGTCGGCCAGGGGGGCGCCATCCTGCAGCCCGGTCGCCCAGGCAATCAAGCGGCCGGCGTCGGCAAATGCATCGAGCCCGATCTGCGTGCCCTGCACCCACGTGATCACGAAGGGATCGTCGCGGCGTAGCAAGTCGCCGATGACCGGAATGGTCGGAACGTCGACCGTAACGATCACCTGCCCCAAACCATCAGGCAGCACTTCGCTAAGGTCAATCTCGGTGGCTGCCAGTTGATCGCGCTCGGCCTGGACCGTGATGGACTTTTCGAGGACGAGTTCGCCCGGCGGCTCCGGACGCCGTTCGGCGTAGCGATGCTGGCGCAAATAAAGCTGATAGGCAGGCCAATCTTCGGGCGTGACCGCATAAGCGCGCACGCGCAGCTTGTCGTAGTTGATCGAGTAAACGCCAAATGATGGCGTCAACGCCGATGGATCGACGGTGATCAACATCTCATCTGGGCCTACCAGCGAACTGCGGGCGTCGCCCGTGCGGAAGGTGACAGTCGCGTCTTCGCCCAGGCTCTGACCAAAGGTGTCGCGCAACGCGCCGTCAATGGTGACGGTGTAATCGGTGCGGCCCTGCGTGGCCCCGCGCAAGCGGATGGAATCGTAGAGCAGGTCGACGATCAGATCGGGGATGGCCGGCACGACGGTCACCAGCGTCGGATCGAAGGTCTCGCTATCCAGCGGGTTGTTGAAGCGAATGGTGAAGGGAGCCAATGGCGGGCAGTCTACGGCGCCGCCGTATTGGCAGTAGGTCTCGGCGATGCGCAGGGGCGCATAGGTCTGAAAGCTGTAGGATTGGACTTCGTCAGTGGTCAAAGGCCCTTCGGCGGACGGCGTACCAGGGCCGACTGCCACGTTGACGGTGGTGTCGGCGGGCAGCCACGTTTCAGTGCGGAACGCTAGCCAGCGTCCGTCACCCGCTTCCTCGGCCAGGCGCTGAACCGTCGCGTCGGCGGCTATCTCGTCCTCTGTCGCCAGGCGGGTGGCGAAGGTCTCGCGTGCGGCGGTCACCTGAATTGTGTCGAGGACGGCGGCCGGTTCAATGCGCTGGTCAAAGGCGATAAAGAAGAGAGGATCGCGTGATTGGGGACCATGACCGGGATAGCTATTCATCATACGCGGGGCCGGCGTGTGGAAGCTCCAGCGTACTGCTTCGGCCAGAACGCCACCCGTCATGGAGGTTGTGCCGGCCGGCACTTCGGCCGTGTACTCGGTCGCCTTGGGGAAGCGGTCGACATCGCCCGTGTAGTCAAAGGTCAGCGTCTTGTCCCCGATCCAACGCCATTCACCCGTCAACTCGGGCATGAGCGTCACGGGAATCGTGACTGCGTCGAGCTGCTCCAAGGTGCCCAGGGGGACCATCGGCTGGTTGAAGGTGACGCTCAGAAAGGGCGCCACGGGGATATCACCGTCGGGCGCATAACGTAGCACCTCCAGCGGTCCCTCGGGCAGCGCAGTGGGCAGGTCTTCATCCGCGGCAGGCGGGAAGGGCTGTGTGACGACCGTGCCCGTCCTGGGCGCGGGCAGGGTCGAAGGCGGCAGGCGGAAATCTTGTGCATCGCCGGCTTCTACCGGCAAGGGCGGCAGCCGATCCAGAAGGGCCTGGGTCTCGGCAGCAGAAAGGGGCGTGGTCTCTGCGCTCGCGGGCCGGTCGACCGTTTCGGTCGGCGCGGCGCCTTCGCCAAGGGTGATGGTCATGCCTCCTCCTGTGCCGGGCGGGTCCGGCGGCTCGATGATCACCTCGTCGCGATCATACGTACGGGCGAGCGGCGCCGCTGGTGCGGCCGCAACCGTCAGGGGGAGCAATTGGGCGGCGATGAGTATGAGCGCTAATAAATGCTGTAAGCGCCGCTTGTGGAGCAGTGTGCGAATGAATGATTGAGCGTGCATAGGTCTCCCCCGACCGTCGGTCCGTTCACGCCAGGAACTTGCCATACTCGGGATGGCGGCAGCTCTGGATGGCTGGACCAATTTGATCATAGTCTGTTTCAGATGGAGTTGCAATCCGGTCGTAAATCAAGCCCCCCAATAAGATGAAACGCATATCGGGCTGATTTTCACGGATCAACGCATGCAAACTGATTCGATCCGCTCAATTCGCTCTTTCGGCGTTCGAAAAACGTTTGAGCTTGGCTTGATTTGCTTTAGCGGTCTGCCGGTCGCAACGCTACTGTGTGGACGGCAGGAAGTGCTGCTTTGTTCCGAATGGGCCAGTCTTAGCCAAAAAGGCCCTGGAGGAACTGCAGGGGATAGGCGCCGATGAGGATCATGATCGTATACTTCAGACTCTTACCCAACGCCACGGCGACGAGGAATGATGAAAGACGCATGCCCATCATACCCGCGGCAATGCCGGCAAGGTCAAAAAAGGGAAAGGGGATCGCGGCCAGCAGGAAGAGGATGAACGGGGCGTGGGAGTCCTCGGCCAGACGGTGAATGCGCTCAAGCCATGGTTCGTGTTTTTCTGGCACCAGCGCGCGCCCCCCGGCGCCAGCCAGATAGCCGCTCAACTCGCCGATGGCGCTACCGCATCCCGCAGCAATGGCCAGCAGGAACGGGTTGTAGGCCGCACCCATTGCCACCACGAGCGCAATCCCCGGTGCGGGCAAGACGACCGTCGCGCTGGCGACGAGGCTGATGGCAAAAGCCCCGACATAGCCCCAGTTGCCCAATTGGATTAGCCACTCAGGATTCATGGCCAGCCAGAAACTCACCGCCGTGATGAGCACGACGGTGAGGATGCTCAGCGTCAATTTGAGGATGCCTAGCCGTCGCTCTAGGTTCTGCTCGCTGGCAACGACGGTGGACGTTTGTTCGGCTTGCGACATGCTGAATCTTGCGCTAGTCAGGGTGCGGATCTACTCGGTCAACACCCTGCGGGCAAAAAATCGGGGCGTTCGGCCAGGAAGCCGGACGCCCCGATCTATGTTTCAGTCTACTCTTCCGTGATGGTGATGGACTCGATCACGTCTTCGTCCGTGAGTTCGTCCAGCAGTTCATTGCCTTCCGTCACGGCGGCAAAGAAGCTGTAGAGCTGGGACGTTTCTGCCGGCGGATCGATCAACGCAAAGAGAATCTGGCTGCCGCTGCTTGACGGCGGTTCATTCGGAATCGGCTGCAGCGGCACATAGGCCAGGGAGCCGCGTTGCGGATCGCGTGAGATACCCACTTCGGGATTAAAGGTGTAGCCGACGTCGGACGTCTGACTCTCGTTGAGGGCGCCAAAGAGAATGGCCTGCTCTGGAATGACGATCAGCGGCAGACCGTCATAGAAGCCGAGATTGGAGAGGACGACAAAATTGTTGACGGCCATTGGCGCCTCATCGGTGAAGAGTTCCACTTCCAGGTCACCCTTGCTGGTCGCAATGGTCGCGCTGTAGCTCTTGGCGGGATCGATCACCATTTCCGGCGGTGAGTTGAAGTAAGCGTCACGCTCCTCTACGCTCAGGTCGGCCAGGGGGCGGTCGCCCTCCAGGCTGGTCGGCGCATAGGGGGTGGGCGTGGGCGGCAGAGGCGTCGGAGTGGCCAGGATGCTCTCCGTGCGCTCCTCAATCAGGATGGCTTCAATCAGATCCCCGTCAGAATCGGGGTTTTCCATGGGGTCGCGTCGGGTCAAGTTGCCCAACACCTCGTTGCCTTCGATCACCTCGCCGAAGATCGTGTGACCGCCATCGAGCCATTCGGTCGGCGCGAAGGTAATAAAGAACTGGCTGCCGTTGGTGCCGGGGCCTGCGTTGGCCATGGCCAGCAGGCCGGGCCGATCAAAGCTCAAGCCGGGGGCAAACTCGTCAGCAAACTGGTAGCCGGGCCCGCCTGAGCCCGTCCCCGTGGGGTCGCCGGCTTGGGCCATGAAGCCGTCCAGGACGCGATGCCAGGTCGTGTTGTCGTAGAAGCCCTGATTGGCGAGATAGACGAAGTTGTTGACCGTGGCAGGCGCGCGATCCGCAAAGAGCTGGAGCTGGATATCACCCTGCTCGGTGACGATAGTGGCATAATAGTATTTCTCCGGATCGATGATCATGTCCGGGGCTTCGCTGAACATACCGTTCCGCTCCATCGGGTCGAGCGCCGCCACAGGGCGCTCGCCGTCCGCGGCGGTCGATCCGGCTGCGTCCTGCGCGACCTCTCCTGCTTCGGCTGCGCTCTCACCGCCGTCGCCCTCCGCAACTGCTTCCGTTGCTGTGCTTTCTGCTGCGTCATTGGCAGGTGCGCTGGCGCCACCGCAGGCCGCCAGCGCAAGGGTTAGGACCAGCAGTGCCAGCAAGAGTGTCCAGCGGCGGGACGCTGGTAATCTGATAGGGGTACCTTGCTTTTTCAAGAGTCTCCTCCTTGAAGGAATCTATTTGCGAATGAGTAAATGGATATCAAGATTTTGCTCGGAAGACTACTATACAGTCTCCATTTTTTTGCAGCTGTATCGTTGACCACAGATTGCCGCGCTGCAACCGGCCTTTCGAATTTGGCGGTAGATGCGTCATGCTCTATCCGGACGCAATCGAAACTCCAGCCACCACAGGCTCACCAGCGCAACGGCCATGGTGATGCCGCCCAGAACGATTGCCTCCCACAGGACGGCCTGGCTCACGAAGACTGCGGTGAGTCCTGCGGCCCCGCCGATCAGGTAACAGATCAGCACCGCTTCGCGACGGCTGCCCGTCATGCTGGCCAGGCGATGGCTGATGTGATCCTTTCCGGGTGTGGTCAGCGGATTCTTGCCCCGACGCAGGCGGCTGAAAAAGACGAGCGTCGTATCAAAAATGGGCACGGCCAGCACCAGCACCGGAATCATCCAGGTGATGGTATTGCTGTTGGCGGGAAAGCGCAGCTTGATGCCCACGGCTGCAAGCAGAAAGCCCAGAAAGAGGCTGCCGGCATCGCCCATAAAGACATGGGCCGGGTTCCAGTTGTAGAAGAGAAAGCCGGCGCATGCTCCAGCCAGAGCTGCGGCCAGCGCACCAACCAGGTACTGATCGCTTAGCGCCGCCAGCAGGGTAAAAAAGACCGCCGCAATCATGGCGATCCCGCCCGACAGACCGTCCATGTTGTCCAGCAGATTGAGCGCATTCGTAATCGCAACAACCCAGAAGACGGTCAGCGCGATGTCAACCCAGTTGCCAAAAAGTTGGACCTGCACGCCGCTGTAGATCAGAATGCCCGCCGCCAGCAATTGACCCGCCAGCTTGATATAGGAGCCGAGCCCCCAGGCATCGTCTACCAGCCCCATGAGGCTCATCAGCGTGGCGCCGACAAAGATGCCCACTACCTCGTTGATATAGGCCCGATCACCAAAGAAGAGCAGGGCCAGGATGAAGGCCAGATAGATAGCTGCGCCGCCCAGCAAGGGAACAGGACTGGCATGGAGCTTGCGCGAAGCCGGCGCATCGATCACGCCCGTTTGCAGCGCAACCCGCCGCAGCAACGGCGTACTGCCGATGGCGAAGATAAGTGCACTGGCCGCCATGAGAATGTACGATGTCATCAATTACTCTTCTTGACTCAGCCCGGCGATCAGCTCGCTGATGGCTGCTTGTTCTTCTGCCGGGGCTTGGGCCAAAGCCTGTTCGGCAAAGGAGAGCGCTTGATCAGCCCGATCAAGCTGCTGGAGTACCTGGGCCATGGCCAGCGGGTGACGGAACTCGCCCGGTTCCATTGCGATGAGCTCCGTCAGCGCCGCGGCTGCGGCGGGCCAGTCCTCATCCTCGATCGTCAGGTTGTACAGATTGCGCAGCGCATTGATGTCGCCGCTCATTTCGTAGATCGCCTGATAGTGGCCGCGCATGGCTGCCGTGTCGTCCAGCCGCTCACTGATCTCCAGGGCAACGCGGTGCAAATCGGTAACGTCGCCGGCGCGGTTTGGGTTCACCGCGTCCAGCGCCCGATTGATGGCGTCCAGCCCTTCTGCGTAGTAGGTCGCGTCACCCGTGGCGTCGCCCTGGTCGCGCAGAAGGATCGCCAGGTTGCGCAGCGCCGCGATATCCCCGGGCCGTCGTTCGAGGATCGTGCGGTTGGTTTCGATGGCTTCATCCAGCTGCCCGGCCCTGGCCTGGGCCACGCTGAGATAGCTGTACATCTGTTGGGAAGGCCGGATGCGCCGGGCCGGGCTGGCCGCCAGCTTGGCGATGCCCGTTTCCAGCAGGTTGATGACCTCGTCGTTATCGCCGCGGCGGCTGTACATGTCGGCCAGCAGCACGTAGGTTTCGTCGTAGAGTTCGTCCTTGGCCAGGTTGTCCAAATACATGGTCTCGGCGAGTTCACGCTCGCCGCGGGCCAGGTGCGCGTTGGCTTTCTCATTCCAGAGGCGCACGTTGTTCGGACTCAGGGTGACCGCGGCTTCATACATGGCGATGCTGCGGTCGAGCAGTGCCTGCTGGGCGGCTGCGTCAGGCGTCAGCTCGGCCCAGGTGCGATAGAGGCGCGCCAGGTTGGCTGTGTGGTCGGTGTTGAGCGGGTTGACGGTCTGGGCGCGTACCAGCACTGCCTCAGCGGCGCGCAGCAGGTCTTCTTGCGGGAGTTGCGCAATGGTTGTTTGATCCAGCGCCAGGATTTGGTCGAGCGTGGGCGCAGAACCCAGAATCGATGGAGCGTCCACCGGCGCTTCTTTGGCCCGTTCGAGTAGGCCGCGACCGAGGAAGAGCATGTAGTGATCTTCCGTTTGACGGGCGTTCAGTGCGCGACGATAGAGCTCGATGCTGGTGGCCCATTGGCGCTGTGAGTCAAACTGCTGACCCTGCTTGTAGATCACGTCGGCCCGCACCAGACCGATGTTTACATTGGCGATGATGAAGAGCGCGGCTACCGTGGCTACGGCGCCTGCGGCCAGGCTGGGGACCAGACGGTTGGCGAACGCAATCCCCTTGCTGCGCAGCGTGCGCCAGCTATAAACTGTGGCCGCGACCAGCGTCCAGAGGACCGCCAGCCAGGTAAAGTGCGCAAAGTGATCGGCGATGAGGTTGAGCTGCTCATCCAGCCCCGTGCCTGCCAACCCCGGGACCAGCCGCCAGGACTGATAGAGGCCATAGATCAGCCACCCGCCCCACACGATCAGCGCGTGGACCGCATAGCCGCGTAGCCACCAGCCGAGCGGCGGCGCGTGGCGGTGGCGGAGCGACTCTGTCGTCATGCCCACGGTAACCGCGACCAGCCAGGTGAATGCCAGGAGCAGCAGAATTGCCGGCCGGTCGAGGATGTCAGGGTGGAGCACGCTGATACGCAGAATCGCGAACGGGCTCTCGGCTGCCGTGCTGTTGGTCGTGTAGGTGAAGATCAGCGTGAGAAAGATGAGCAGATCGGTCATCACGGTGACTGAGGTGATCGGCAGGCGCGGCTGGAGCGCGCTGCCGGCGCTCGCCCGCTTGCGCGACTTGCCTTTGGCCGCGATATCGGCTGGGGGGGAGGTCTCTTCCTCCACTTCATCGGCGACGGCGTAGGCCTCGGGCCTGACCCAGCCCATGCCCACAACCAGCAGCAAGCCGGTCAGCGCCCAGAAGTAGGTGCGCGTGGCCGCGATCGCAATGCCAAAGTGGATCTCCACAAAGTGAGCCACCATGGTGACAAGCAGCGTCAAGATCAGCACCTGACGGGGGAAATCGGCCTTGCTTTCCAGCGCGTCATCATGGAGAAATGCCGCGGTCGTGATGTAGACGACGAGACCAAGCACCAGACCGGCCGGTAGGGCCACGCCAAAGAAGCGCCAACTGCCGTCAAAGAAATAGAAAATCGTCACAAAGAGGGCGCTGAAGAGGGCCAATAGCGCGCCCAGCAGGATCGTATCGCGCCGGTTGTTCAGCAACCCCAGCCAGCGCAGCGCCCAGTAGAAGATGGCGATAAAGAGCCACATGTAGGCCGCAAAGCCCAGCCAGCCGGTGATGACGAGCGCATCCCATGTCTCATTATGAGATCGGTCCGGGCTGGCGTTGCGCGCCTCGTAGTGGGCGAGCGTCACCGGGTAGAAGGGGTTGTACGCCACCCACATTGTTTCCGGACCGTAGCCCACCAGCGGGCGGACGATGTTGAGACCGTCCGGGCTGCCGTCCGGCTGGACGATGGGTGCATGGGGCGCCACCATGTCGGCCGCGCCTTCCCAGATGTTGACGCGCACCTGGGCCGTGTTGCTCTCCAGATCGAGCAGGCCGCTGAGGCGGGCGAGGGAGTCGATGTTCTCCACGGCGCTAAAGACTGTCGTCGTGTTCATGATAACCAGCGTGATCACGCCCAGCACGCCGAGCCCGGCCCAGCTCGCAGTCCAGAGCCTGTAGCGCTTTGGCCGCAGCGCGCCGAAGAGCAGCAGCACAAAGAGGTAGATCCCGGCCAGCAGGCCCAAGACGGGACCGCGGCTCTGGGTCAGGAAGATCGTGCCGATTTGCACCATGAGGACAAAAAGATAGGCGCCGCCGGCCAGCGCGGTGGGCACATCCTGGCCGTCCGTGGCGCTCTCCCCATCCTCTTCCTGGCGCAGCAGATGGGCAAAGCTGCTGAAGACCCGCTCCAACGTGAAGAAGAAGGCCATGAGCAGATAGGCGGCGAGGAAAATTGCATTGCCCGCATTGGCCGTGACGCGTTGCTGCACGTCGCCGCCCCAGGGCAGCGGATCGAGCCCGTTGCGCTGGAGAATGCCGTAAATGGCGATGGGCAGGCTCGTGATGATGATGACGTGACGCAGGCGACGGATCTGCTCGGCGTGACGCAGGTGGGCCATGATCGCCAAAGCGATGACCACATAGGAGAGGAAGCTGTACGTGCCCTGTAGCCGCTGATAGGAGCCGAACCAGCTGACAAAGGGCGCAACGCTAAAGGCTGTGCTGATCAGGTAGGCGAAGACCAGCAGGCCGATTGGCACCAGAAAAGGCGTGTATCTGGGTGAGGGAACAGGCGCCGTTTCCGCCGCAGCGGGTAGCCAGAGCCTGCCGCTATTGGCCCAACGCACAGCCCAGGCGACAAGCATTACCAGCGCCAGCGTGCGGATCAAACTAATCTTGTCCGGCTCGAAGACGCGGCTGGAGAAGACGTTGAAAAAGAGGGGCGCCAACGTCAGCGCGGCCAGCCATCCCGCTTCGATTACGCTGATACACCAGGCGTCTAGTTTGCTTCGATTCATGTGTTTACTCGGCAATCATGCCAATCGATGATTGACCATGACCAATCGTCAATTGTCGTTGCGTAGTTGGATCTCTTGGCCGGTGCGGGCCGATTCGTACATGGCCAGCACCAACGCCAAGGATTTGCGCGCTTCAGGACCCGTGGTGTCGGGTGGACGATTATCGCGTACCGCGCAGGCAAAGTCGTGGATCACCTCACGATGGCTATAACCGTAGACAGACGGCGGATCCACTCGCTGGCTGGTGAGCAGTTCGGCTTCTTCTTCCAGCTGACCGTCCACCTTCCAAAGCGTGAGGCGATTGAGCGCAGTGCCGCCGATCTTGACCGAACCGCGCTCGCCGAAAATGGCCACCGAGCCCTCCAGGTTCTGGGGCCAGGTAAGGGTTGATCCCTCCACCGAGCCCAGCGCGCCATTGGCAAAACGTAGAACCGCCACGCCGACATCTTCGGCTTCCATCTCGTGGGCGCGCGTCGCCGTGTATGCCTGCACCGAGGCGACCGGTCCCATGAACCACTGGAGGGCATCGATGTGGTGGATGCTCTGGTTCATGAGCGCACCGCCGTCCATGGCGATGGTCCCGTGCCACTCATCTTCATAGTAGGCCTGGGGACGATACCAGCGTACGGTTGCGCTCCCCAGGTTGAGCCGGCCCAGCCCGCCTTCGTCGATCAGACGACGTACCTGCTGCATGGGCGAGTTGTAGCGATTTTGCAGCACGACGCCGAGCTTGCGCCCGCGCTCAGTTGCCATTTCCGTCATGCGATCGGCGTCAGCCAGATTGAGTGCAATGGGTTTCTCCACAAGGACATGCTTGCCCGCATCCAGCGCGTCCAGCGCCACTTGCGCGTGGAGGCCGCTTGGCACGCAGATGCTCACGGCATCGACGTCGTCCCGTTCCAGCAAGGCCCGATGATCGTAGAGCGGCGCCGCGTCATACTCCTGGGCGAAATGATCCGCCCGACTCGGTTTCACGTCGGCCACGGCGACCAATTCGGTTTCCGGCAGTTGCTGCAACGATTGAGCATGTCTGGGCGCCACACGCCCGCACCCGATCAAGCCAAAACGAATAGACATAGAACCTCAATCCAATGGGTAACCGGGCCAGGCGTCGCGGCACTGCACGCCACCAAACACGCATTACGGATGATCCGGTCTCAACCCTGCCATTGTACTAACCATCCCGCGACTCGCCAATGACGCGGGCAAGCAGATCGGCGAGCGCCTCGGCCTGCGCCGCGCGCGCATACCGTTCCAGCACCAGACGCCGCCCTGCGCCGCCCATCGCGCGACGTCGAGCTGGGTCCGCCTGCAGCGTGCGGATCGCAGCGGCCAGCGCCTCCGGACGCTCGGGCGGGACGACCAGGCCGGCCCCGCTTTGCGTTATGACGTCCGCGGCTTCGCCTTCGATCCCCAGAACAACCGGCAGCTCGCAGGCCATGTAGCTGAACATCTTTACGGGCAGCGTCCCCTGGGAGATGGCGAGTTGGCGTCGTACGTCAAGTCCTACGTCGCCCAAAGCCAGAATATCTGGCAGTTGGCTCTCTGGCACCGCATCCAAAAAACGCACGTTGGGCAGCTTCATCTGTTCTGCCTGCGCCATCAGAGAGGCCTTCTGCGGCCCGTCACCCACGAGGAGAAAGACGATTTCAGGCCGACCGCGCAGCGCATCGGCCGCGTACAGTATCGTCTCCAGACCATGGGCCAGGCCGTGGAGTCCGGTGTAGAGCGCCACAAATTGATTGGGGGCCAGAGCCAACCGTGCACGCAGGTCGGGATCAGCCGGTCGGGGTGTATAGCGAGTGATATTGGCCCCGTTGGGAATCATGGTGACCTTGTCCGGCGGTACGCCGCGCGCCAGCAGCCGGTTGCGGATGCCATCGGTAGCCGCAACGATGTGGCGCGCGCGCGCATAGCACGCCTCTTCCAGGCGCGTGGCGAAGGCGACAGCGCGGGGACTGCCGAGTTCGCCCAACTGTACCGCAGACTCGGGCCACAGATCGCGCACCTCAAATATCAGCGGCGTGCGCCTGCCATAGCTCAGCGCCAACCCGGCCCCGCCGACAAAGAGGGGCGGCGACGTGGCGTATACGACGTCATAGCGCCCGTCAATCAGCCATTGGCCGGTCATGGCGGCCATCGTCATGTAGCTAAGGTAAAAGGCCATACGCGTGCGAAAGCGCTTGACCGGTGACGTCTTGACCCAGACGCGAACCACATCGACCCCTTCTTCCTGTGTGCGCGCGATGAGCCGGCCGCGATATTCGGGCGCCATCACGCCGTGGGGATGATTGGGCATTTCGGCCAGCACGGTCACCTGATGGCCGGCCCGTACCAGTCCCGTAGCCATTTCAACGGCTCGGGTCTGGGTGGCCCCGATTTCAGGCGGATAATATTGTGAGAGGTAAAGAATGCGCATTTCGATTTTGATATGGGCTGCGGATTTGCCGGATTCGGCAGATAGCGACGGATGCTTCATGAGCTTGGATCGCAAGCGGACCTCAACCCATCACCCTTGGGCCAGCAGCTGGTTGTAGAGGGCAATCAGGTGGGGTTCCATGATGGACCAATTGTAGCGCGTTTCCACCAGACGACGGCCGGCAGCCCCCATTTGGGCCGCCTGGGCGGGATTGCGCAGCAGTGCAAGCAGCGCCGCGGCATGGGCCGACGGGTTGTCGGACTCAACCAGGAGGCCGCACTCACCGCCCGCCAGATAGGGGCGCACTGGCGCCAGATCGCTGCTGACGATGGGGAGCTCATAGGCCATGTACTCAAAGAGCTTGGTCGGGATATTCATCTCGTATTTTGGCGTAGATTGGAGCGGAATCCAACCGACGGTTGCTTCTCGCAAGTAGCGCCCAACATCTGCAAAGGGCGCCTGCCCAACCAGGACAAGACCGTCTTCTAAGCCCAACGTATGCGCGCGCGCGTTGAGTTCATCGGCCAAAACGGGTGGGTGGAAAGGGCCGACAAGCAGCAGCGTGGCTGATGGTATGGCCGTCCGAAAGAGGGCAAAGGCTTCGATCATCAATCGCGCGCCCCGCGCCGCCGTGTGGGTGCCCAGATGCAAGATGGTCGGTGCTGTTTGAGATGCCGGTGATTGGGCGTAACCGTGCGCGGCCTCCTCTACGAATTCCAGCGTCGGATAGTTGTACAGGACAGCCTGGGGACGCGCCAGGTCAGCAAAAGTCTGTGCAATGCGTTCATCGGCGGCAATGATGCCTGCGCAAGCGGCAGCCAGCCGCGGCTCCAGCGCAGCCACGCCGTCGCGCACGCCCTGGATCAAGCCGCTATACGCCTGCGGCGCCCGATCGTCCGTCCCCGGTCGCAGCAGACTTGCCGCTTTCATGGCGGCGAATTCAGCGTTGGCTTCGTGCACGTCGTAGATAACGGGGCGTCCCGTCTGCTGACGAAGCCAGGGCACGATGGCCAACAGCTCTGGGTCGTGAATGTGAAAGATGTCGGCCTGCGTGGCCACGGCGCGCCGGAGCAGCGTACGCCAGAGCAGTGGCCGTTGTGCTCGTGGCCGCGCGGCCAGCCCAAGAATCTGTACGCCGTCGACGACTTCATCGCGCGGATGGAGCGCCACAACCGTGACGGCATGGCCCGCCCGGGCCAGCGTGCGCGCCTCACGATAGAAGATGCGCCCGTCCAGGGCGCGATGGACGCTGGAAAGAAGAGAGACGTTAGCCACAGAAGTTAACCGCCATCGCGAACTTGCTCTTCAAAACGAGTGCGCACCCGTTCATAGTACGCTTTGTCCTCGCCCTGTGCACGTCGCGCGCGCAGGGCAAGGTTGAGGCGCATGAACCTTGCCGCTATACGCGCGTGTCCGGCCGGGCCATGTTTTTGCATGAACTGTAGCTGGGCCATCCGCCGGCGAACGTAGGTCTCCACGGGAATTTGACTGGCGCTTTGGCCGCCGATATGGATCACCGTCGCAGTGGGACAGTAGTGGACTTCCCAGCCTGCTTTGACCATGCGGTAACACCAGTCCGTGTCTTCAGCGTACATGAAGAATGCCTCATCCAGCAGGCCCACCTCTTCCACGACCTGGCGGCGCACCATAAGCGCGCGCCGGAAAGGGCCTCGACCTTGGCTGGCGCTGTCGGATCTGCGGGCAGATAGTCACCGCCCTGAACAAAACCGGTCAGCAGCGCAGGCAGCGTTACATAGCGCAGACAAGATCGCTGGATGGCGCCGTCGGGTCGCATCAGACGCGGACCGACTGCGCCAACGCGGGGATGAGCGGCCAGATAGGCGCACAGGAGTTGGACCGCGTCCGGCTCAACCACCGTGTCGGGATTGAGCAGCAGCAAATTGTCGCCGCGCGCTTGGGTCAGCGCCTGATTGTTGGCACGAGCGAAGCCCGCGTTGACTTCGTTCTCCAGCAGCACAACATGCGGAAAATCGGTCCGCACCAGCTCGACGGTTGCGTCAGTCGAGGCATTGTCGACCACAAAGATCTCGGCCGCAGGGTCGGCAACGCGCAGCGCGTGCAGGCAATCGGTGATTTCATTGGCGCTGTTCCACGTCGCGATCACAACCGACAGCACCGGCGCGTTCGTTTTGCGCATGCCCGTTCTGCGTACATCAGGTGCGTCCATGGTGCTGCTCCCACGCCGCATGGCAGACGGCCCACACGGCCTCGCAATATTGTTCATTCGTAAAGCGCGCTTGCGCCGCCAGCCATGCGGCATGCTGCAAGCGTGTCGCCAGCCCCGCTTCTTCCACGAGGCGTGTCATCTGCTGCGCAAGCTGCTGCGGCGCGCCTGCATAGAGCAGGCCGGTGACATCATGCTCGATCAACTCCGCGGTGCCGGTACTATCCAGGCCGATCACCGGTACGCCCAGCGCCATGGCCTCGGCCGTGACGCGCCCCATGCCTTCATAAGCCGTGCAGACGAGCACGGCGTCGGCCGCACCATAGAGCGCAAGCGGCTCTGCCAGAAAGCCGCAAAAATGCACCCGCTCGGTAAGGCCCAATTGCTCGGCGAGCCGCTGCAGGCGCGCCATATAGCGTGGGCCGCCCGTGCCGGCAATGTGCAGTTCGGCATTGATCGATGGGGGAAGCGCTGCCAACGCTTGCAGTGCCGCGGCCTGCCCCTTGTTGGGGCTGATGCTGCCCAACATGGCAAAGACAAAAGGGGCGTCGGGGTCGCCCGTTGCGGTACGTCCCGCGCCAATGGGATAGAGCCGCTCCATTTCGTCCCTGCTCAGGACGCCATTATAGATGACGGCCGCTCGCTTTTGAAGCTCGGCGGGCAGCACGCGTTGCTTCACCGCATGGGAGACGGCAATAAAGGCCGTAGAAGCCTGCATAACCGTTCGTGCGCGCTGCTGGCCGCCCAGATAGATCATGCCAAATGCCTCCCGGGGCATCTCGCGCAGGTGCCAGACGTGGGGCAGCCGCAAATCGCTGGCAACCTGCGCGCCGATGCCGATCACGCCGGAGTTACTGTGGACAAGATCGATGCGTCGCGCTGTCAGCAGTTGGCGCAGCGCGGGCCGTGCCTGCGCATTGCGCCGCGCCTGTCCCGGCCCGAGCCAGACGTGTCGTTTTGTCACCATCCACGGCGCATAGGGCGCGACTTCATACGCAATGCCGGCCCGTTCTAATTCCCCCACAAAGGGACCCGCTGCCGGCAGCAAGACGAGCGGCTCCACGCCGTAATCACGCAGAGCGTCGACCAGGGTGAGGAGGGAACGATTTGCGCCGTATTGACCGGCATAGTGGGCGAAAAATGCAATGCGCATGGGCTTATCGAGAATAGACAACGGATTACGGATACGGCGGATAAGGGCGGATCGTCCGTTTATGCTTGGTTCGCCACGAGTTCAAGGAGGCAAGTGCGCAAGGCCGCGCCGCTGTCCGACCAATTAAACTCCGTTTGGGCGCGTTGTGCTCCCTGCCGGCCCAGCCGGGCCGCCAGGTCCGGCGCTTCCAACAAAGTGATGATCGCGGCGGCCAGCGCATCCGGCGCATCCGGCTCCACGAGCAGGCCGCTTGAACCGTGGGCAATCGCGTCACGCGCGCCGCCGGAGTCGCCGCCAATCACGGGTTTGGCAAAGAGATTTGCTTCCAGAAAGACGATGCCAAAACCCTCCACGTCGCCGTCGTCTAGCTGACGATTAGGCATCACAAAGAGATCGGCGCGCGCCAGGAGCGCACTCTTCTCGGCTTCCGTCACGCCGCCCGTTAAGACCACATGCTCGTCCAAGCCCACGGCATGCACTTGCTCCGCCAACTGCGCCGCCAGCGGACCGTCGCCGGCAATCACGTAGAGCAGCGTGGGAAATCGACGCAGCACCTGGGGCAATGCCGCCACCACCGTATCGATCCCCTTGCGTTCGACCAGCCGCGCCAGCGTGAGGATGACCGGCGTGGCCGGCGCTTCCCATGCCGGCGGTAGATTCAGCCGTGCCAGCGTGCCGGGCGGTATGCGCCCGGCGGTATCGATGCCGGGGCGCACAAGGTGAATGGCGGCGGGCGCCACGTTGAGCGCAAGCAGTTGTTCATGCGTATAGCTGCTGATGGCGACAACGCGGGCCGCGTCCCGTAACACAGCATTCATCGCCCGCGTGTAGCGAGCGGCTTCGGCCTGCTCTACGAGCAAGCGCAGACGTGTAATTTCGCGGCCATAGGCGAAGATGACGTAGGGCAAAGCGTGCCGGCGGCAGACGAGCCGGACGGCCTGCGCTTCGCGTCCCAGCACGTTGCAGATGACAATCTCCGGCTGCAGCCGCTGCACCGCGCGCTGCAGGAGTTGGAGGCGCTGGAGCAGCGCAAGCGGTCCACGCTCGCCAAGCTGGCTGAAGTCGACTCGTTCAACCGCGTAGCCGCAGGCGGCATCCTGCGCGGCGCTGGCCGGCCGTATTTGGGCGAGCACGGTCACACTATCGCCGGCTGCGTGCAGCTGATGCGCCAGTTGGTGAGTATATTCGGCAATGCCGCCGGTCAGCGGCTTGTAGTCGCGGGCGATGATCAAGATTTGCATGGCAGGGCGCGGGTACCAACGATAGGCCGCGGATGCCGCGGATCGGGCGGATAAAGACCGGATTTCTGGCATGGGTAGTGTGGCAGCATCTAGTCACCTATGGGATAGCCGCTGGCGCGCATTTCATCAGCGCAGATGGCGAGAAAGGTCGCGTTTTGAGCGGGCGACCACGCTGCCGGTTCGGCGAGCGCGTGGCGCGTCGTCTGGTTTTGCGGCCTGGCTACAGCCGCCGCCCACTGCTCCTGGCTGATGCTGACGCCGCACGGCCTCAGCAGGTTCGCATCGAAGTAATCATAGTCGCTCAGCAGATCCTCGAAGCGGATCGTAACGCCAATTGCCTGGCGCACAAATGCGTTTTCCGCTTGCCAGTACCAGCAGAGGCGCGCAAAGTGATCCATCTGCGGCCAGGCGTCGTGCCAGGGGTCTCCCGGCGGCGGCTGCAGCGCTGCGGTGTAGGGGTCGGCCTCGGTGAGCGTGGCGCGCACCATCATGGAGCGCACGACCGCCCGGCCGTCGCGGACGAGGTGCAGGTAGGTTGCATCAGGAAAGAGCGTCATCAGGGCGTAAACGTGATGCCGCAGCGCGCTGTTTATTTCGCCATAGATCGGGCTGCCGTGCGCGCGGGCGCGCAAGAATATCTCCTTGCCGCGGAAAGAACCAACGTAGTGCTCGGCGCGCTGGGAGTCGGTCCTTGCCTCAGCGCCGGCACGAAAATCACGGCGTACCGGCTCGTGGCAGACGTACGCGTGCGGGTCCTGATCGAGGAGCTGCGCCAGCAATGCTGTGCCCGAACGGCCCATGCCCAGTACGAAGAAGAGCTTGGTCGCGGCCGCCCACTGCTGAACCTGGCGCGGGGAGATCCAGAAGCGCAGGCGTACGGAGAGGTCGTAAAGCCCGGGCTCCGTGCGCCGTCTGGCGACAGCGGGCGCGTTGCGGGCTTTTTGCGCGAGGCGCTGCGTCCAGTTGGTCATTTGGCGACCGTTGACCGGCGCGGCAAGGCGCGCAGGTACGTGCGTAATGTGCGCCAGTCCGCCGGGCGCATTACGGCCACGTCGGCGAGCGATTGCCCGGTTGCCAGCGTGTAGGCGCGTACGATGATTACCGTTGATACCATGTAGGCGAGGGAAGAAGCAATCGCCGCGCCCAGGATGCCCATGATCGGAATGAGCAGCAGGTCAAGCGCCAGCGTGGCCGCCAGCGACGCCACGGCTGCCACTGTGCCTACCTTGGGCCGTCCCGCGCCAGCCAGATGGATGGCCAGGAGCTTGCCCAGGCTCAACGCCCACACGCCGGGCATCAGCAAGATCAGCGCCGGCGCCGCCGGCAGATAGGCTTGACCATACAAAATGCGAATCATCGGATAGCTGAGGAGTGAAACCAGCACGCAGATCACGCCGACCAGCGCAAAGGTGACCCGCGTCACCTGTGCCGTCAGTTCATCGTGGGCATGTTCGTCTGTTTGCGCTGAGACACGATGGAGGAGCACGGTGCGAATCGAGTGGGGAATTTCCCAGATGATTTCGGTCAAATTGGTGGCAGTGACGTAGAGACCCACCTGCAGCGGAGCCAAGAAGAAGCCGATCAACAGCACGTCCAGCCGATAGTTGAGGAATTGGGCAATGTTGCCCGGATGCAGCTGCATGCCGTAGCGCAATGAGGCGTTGAAGACCGTGCGGTCCAACCGCAGCCTGCCCTGGATGCTCCACAGCGTGAGCGTCACCGCGGCCACAAGCATGGCCAGGCGCGCAAAGAGCCAGGTCGCCAGTGCGCCCGTCAAGCCCCAGCCCAGATGCCAGACGAAAATCGTTGCGCCAGTCAATGCGGCGGCCGCAGTAATGAGGGCGATGCCGTTATAAGCCACAATGTGGCCGCCGGCGCGGACGATTTCCTGGAAATAATTTGCCAGCAACAAGAAAGGCAGGGTGAGAGAGAAGCCAAGCAGCCAGATTGGCGCAATGCCGTTGTCGCGCAAATAAGTGTCCATTGCGGGGATTTGCACGATGAGCGCCGTGAGCAAAATGCCAGCGCTGCCAAAGACGGTTGCGGCCAGGAGGGAGTTGCCGGCCAGCGCCGGCAGCACTGCCGGCGACCGGGCGCCAAAATAAACATTCGCCGAACCAAGACCGAAAATCAGCAGCAGGCTAATCGTATTCAGGATCAGCAACAGCAGGCTATAGGAGCCCTTCTGCGAGGGTCCAAGCAGCCGCGAAATGATGATGCTGGTGATCATGGTCATGCCAAAAATCAGCGCGCGTGTCGCCAGGGTGATTGTGCTGTCCTGCATGAAGCTCGTGCGTGGCGACATGGGTTGACCGGGTGGTGTAGGGAACGTGATGTGCGAAACGTGATAGTTGACGCCTCAAGCATCAAATCAGGGAGTTATGCCTCGGCTATGGACGGCGGACCTGCCAACGTAGCGGGTGTTTCCACAGGAGACGCGTATGGGTCAGCGGCGTGAGGCGCTGCCACAGGCGATGCAGCGCGCGCGAGATGATCACAAATCCGTAATGGAAGGGGCGCGGTACGCCATGGGCGAAGCTGTAGACGTCAGCATTCGCCAACTGTCTGCCCCGGTAGAAGTATATGCTGTAAAAGAGTTTGCCGAAAGGGCCCAAGGGATGGTCGGACGGGGCAGGCGCAAAGTCGAGCGCGCCCTTGCGCGTCCCGACAAACCAGACGTGATAGCGGGGGTGACGCAGGTATTCCGCGTATTTGCCGGGCGTCTCGATGAAGCCCCGTGCACCGATGCGGTTGAGTTCAGAACAGAACGCGTCAATTTCTGTCACGTGCTCGACGACATGAGAACAGATCACGAAGTCAAAGCTGGCATCGGTAAAGGGAAGCGCGCTGCCGTCGGCCACAACAAGCGCCTGATTGGCCGATCGCACCACGGCACGCCCCGAGCGCCCTGCAACCTCCTCCGTATCCTCCAGGTAACGGTCGACGATGACGTTGGCGCGGGGATGGGGATTGTGACCGCTGCCCAGATCCAGAACGCGCCAGGTCGGATCATAGGCCACCGGGGTGCGTGAATTCGCCGTCTCGTACCACTCCACTTGTGCGTCCATCCTAGGCGCCGCCCGCAGCCAATTCGCGCACATACTCTGCCAGCGCGTCAAAGGCTGCCGCAGGTTGGTTCGGGCTCTTGTTGGGGTTGCGACCGGTGTTGTAGGTCAGAATCAGTTCGCGCTGGGCGCGGGTGATGCCCACATAGAGCAGGCGCAGGCGTTCGCCCGCCACGTCGCGCCGGGCCTGGGCCGTGGCCTGACCGGGCACGAACTCGTCCAGCGTGCCGCCGTGGAGCTGGCGCAGCTGTTCTTCAGCCTCGGCGACCAGGTTGAGGCTGTTGCGCACATACCAGCGCTCGCCCCGATAGCTTTCGCCTGCCGCGCCTGCTGGAAAACTGTAGTCGTTGACCGCCATGAGGTAGACCCGATCCCACTCCAGCCCTTTGGCAGAATGCATGGTGGCAATCGTGATCTGTCCCGGCTTCGGCTTGTAGCCCAGCGCGTCCTCGCTGAAGCCGAGGATGCGTCGTTTGTTCTGGGCAATGTTGTCAAGTTCACCGGCCAGCTCCGGCAGCCGCCAGGTCGGATTCTCTTCGCCCAGCTTGGCCAGCAGCACGGCCAGGCGATGGGTCAGCGCCAGGTCGGCCGGCTCCTTGAAGAGATCATTGCCCAGGGTCAGGAGCAGCTCATCGACCGGCAGGATCGTGGCCGCGGTCCAATCCTGCAGGTCGCGCCGAAACGCCAGCACGATTTCCCGGAACTGTTCTACCTCGTCCAGCCAACTGAGCGTATCGAGCCAATCGCTGCGGTCGGGATAGACGTAGCGCTCTGGCTCGCGCAGCTTTTCCAGGGCGCGGCCAAAGGTCTCGACGGGTTCGGGCACCTTGCTCAGGTCAAAGGCGGGCGGCGCATCTTCTGCCGCCGTGCTGCCGGAAAGCTTGAGCGCTTGCAGGATGCCCCGTTTGGGCCACCAGACGTCGTTCCATAGGCGGGCCAGATCACGCGGCGACTCGGGCTCGGTGATGTAGGCCAGCACGGTCGCCAGCGCCAATGCCGCAGCCCGGGTTGCGCTGTCCGAACGCAGCAACGTATCGTCGTAAGGCAACCCCAGTTCCTTGAGCCGATCTGCCATCTGGAAGCCGCGATTGTTTTCCGGCACCAGCACGGCGACCGTCTGGTCCAGGTGTTCGGGCTGCCAGCGCTTCAAGCTGGCCATGATCACGTCGAGCTCTTCATCGGGCGTCAAAGCCCGTTCAAAGACGTGGATGGCCGGATCACCCGGCTTGGGATTGGGCTGGGGATCGTCCGGCGGCGTGGGTTCAATCTGGGGCGTAGCCAGGGCCTCGACCGCTTCCAGCACCGGATGGGCCGTGCGCGACCAGTCGATCAGGTGGTTGGCCGCGTCGATGATGGGTAAGGCAGAACGGCCCGAGTTGGGCAGGGGGCGCGCCTGGTCGGGATAGCGGGCCACAAAGTCACGCAGATAGCGGATGTCCGCGCTGGTGAAGGTCGTGTTGATGGCCTGGTTGGGATCGCCCACTCGTACCCAGTTGCCGTTGTCATTGGTAAGGAGGCGCAGCATGGTCTCCTGGAGCAGGCTCGAGTCCTGGGCTTCATCTTCCAGCACGTAGGGCCAACGCGCCTGGAGCCGATGCAAGAAGCCTTCGTCTGTGTCCAGCGCCTGAAGCGCCAACACGATCAGGTCGTCGAAGTCGACTGCGCCGCGCGTAAAGAGGCTGCGTTGGTAGTCGGTATAGATGCGGATGCCGAAGTCGAGCAGCGGCCACGTGCCGCTCTGCTTTTCCAGGTTGGCGGCCAGCGTCGCCGGCTCGACGCGCAACTCTTTGGCTACGCGGATGAAGTTATTGGCCAGGTCGACGGCGTCGGTGAGCACGTGCCGTTCGATGCGGCGGTAATTTTGCAGGTAGTCGGGCTGGATGAAGGCGCTGAAGGCGTCGGGGTTGAGCTGCAGGTAGGCGATCACCGCCTCACGCTTGATCTCGTTGGCCGTGCGCTCGTCGATGATGTCGAAATCTTCGCTCAGCCCGACCAGGGCGGGGCGTTCGCGCACGATGTCGTGGGCCAAACCATGGAGCGTGCGCACGCGATAGCCCACGCCGGGCAGCAGCCCCCGCTCCTCGCGCAGGTATTTTCCAATGCGGCCGCGGAAATTTTCCACCGCGCTGTTGGTGAAGGTGACGACCAGCACCTCTTGATCGTCGAGACGCCCCTGTGCGGCGAGCTTCTCCACCAGCTGTCCCGCCAGCAGGCTGAGCGTAAAGGTCTTGCCGCTGCCCGGCACCGCGCTGACGCCCATGGGGCCGCCATCGTAATCGAGAATCGCTTGTTGGGCCGGACGTGGTGTGTATTCAGGCATGGTGGAAAATGAAAGTTCAGAAGTAACTATACGGCCGAGTGGGTCAGCGCCGGTTGAGCCTGTCAAAACCAAGACTGCATCGATCGCATCTTTGGAAACACGTAGTTCAGGCAGTTGCCGCTACAAGACGTCCTCATACTCTAAAACAAAACGACACTTCTGCATAAAACGGCATCCTAGCCCTGCGTTGAATGACGCACCCCTAATATGGCTAGTTGCACTGGGTTTGTCAATACCGTGAAGAAGAGACTCCGTTCGGTATAAGCGCGACATTCTGAACGTATGAAATGGCTTGGAGACCAATAGGCTCACTGATCCACGCCGCCCAACACCAACACCGCCCCCAGCAGCACATTCGCCCCCGCCACCAGATCATCCGGCCGCGTCTCTTCCAGCGGACTGTGGCTGCGCCCGCCAATCGACGGCACGAAGAGCATCGCCGTGGGCGTGATCGCGGCCAGCATCTGCGCGTCGTGGAGCGCGCCGGACGGCAGCGTCATCTGTGCGTAGCCGTGGGCTTCGGCAGCCGTGCGCAGCGCAAACTGCATCATGGGGTCGAGCGCGACCGGATCGTGGCCGCCGCCGTAGTGAATGTCAGCGTGGAGGTCCGGCGCGACGGTGGCGCGGGCGATGAGGTCGTCGATCAGGTCGCGGATGCCGTCCAAGTCAGCTGCTACGCCGGAACGAAACTCAACCCAGAGCTCGGCTTCGTTGACCACGACGTTGGCCGCGCCGGGTTTGACCGCGATGTGGCCGCAAGTCAACACCGCGTCGGCAAAGTCGCGCACAACCCGATCGTGCGCCGCGACTGCAATCCGTGCGGCGGCCTGAAACGCGTCCGCACGCAAGTCCATGGGCGTGGTGCCCGCATGATCGCTGCGGCCGCGGATGACGATGCGCAGGGCACGACGGCCGGCAATGGCGCTAACGACGCCGATGGGCACGCCGGCGTGCTCCAACCGGGGCCCCTGCTCGATATGCAGCTCCAGAAAGCCGGCCAGCGTGGCCGGGTCGCGCCGGGCTGTTCGGATGCCTGCCGGTGTAAGGCCACCGGGCACAATGGCCTGCATCGCGGCCAAGTCATCGGGAAAGCGGGCGGCTGCGGCGAGAAAACGGGCGATGGTGGCGTCGGTGTGCAAGCCGGCAACGGCCTGGCTGCCGGTGAGATCGCCCAGTCGGCCCTCCTCATCGGTAAAGGCGATGGCTTCCAGGTGCCAGGGCAGCGCCAGCGCCTCTTCTTTGGCCATGCGTAGGACTTCCAGCGCGGCCATGACGCCCAGCGCGCCGTCATAGGGGCCGCCGTGGGGCACTGTGTCCAGATGCGAGCCTAGGAGCAGCGTGCGGGCGCCGGCATGTTTGCACGGCAGTCGCGCCGAGAGATTGGCCGCGCCGTCGAGTTGAAGGTCTAGTCCAGCCGCCTCGGCCTGCGCAACGAAGTAGCCGCGTGCGGCGCGCTCTGCCGGCGAAAAGGGGCGTCGATCCAAGCCGCCACCCTGCTCGTCAGGGACGCGGCCGAGGCGACTCAACTCGGCCAGATTGTCCAGGAATCGCGGGCGATTGATCGTTAGCATCTTATCTTGCTCCGTCGCTCGATCCGCCGGGGTGCGGTCGGGTGAATTCTGCGTGTGATAACATAGCGTTCATAGATGCATGGTAGGCTACTTGCTCGTTGCGCGCAATGCGGCTGCCTGAAGTGGTCCGTCTCTGCGCTTCACTTATCGTGAGGATCTACAATGTCCGATCTCCGTACCGGCCCCATGGTCGCAACCAATAATCTGACCAAGACCTTTCGCCGCAAAGACGGCACGACGGTCGAGGCGGTCAAAGCGGTTGAGATGACGATTGCGCGCGGCGAAATCTTTAGTCTGCTTGGCCCCAATGGCGCGGGCAAGACCACGACCATCTCCATGATCAGCGGCTTGCTCAAGCCAACCGCGGGCGATGCCTTTATCGGCGGCTACTCCATCATCCGGGAACCGATGCAGGCCAAACAACTAATGGGTTTCATCCCGCAGGAGATTGCCCTCTATCCGGAACTGAGCGCGCGGCGCAATCTGCTCTTTTTTGGCAAGCTCTATGGCCACTACGGCGCCGATCTCAACCGCCGCGTCGACGAAGTGCTCGAGTTTATTGATTTGGTCGACCGTCAGGGTGACAAGATCGAAACCTTCTCCGGCGGCATGAAGCGACGCGTCAACATCGGCGTGGGCTTGCTCCATCAGCCGGAGCTGATCTACATGGATGAGCCCACGGTTGGGATTGATCCCCAGAGTCGCCGGCGCATCCTTGATACGGTCAAACAGCTGCGCGATGAGTATGGCATGACCGTGCTCTACACGACTCACATGATGGAAGAGGCGCAGGAATTGAGCGATCGGGTTGCCATCATCGATCACGGTGAGATCATTGCCCTGGGCACCCAAGGCGAACTCACGGAGCAGGTCGGCGGCGAGGATCAGCTTGAGTTCAGCGTGGATGGCGGGCAATGGCCGGACGACCTGCCGGCACTGCTCGAAGCGCAGGTCGCGGGCGTTACCCGCGTTCACTACACGCCACCCGGCCAAGTCGGCAACAATGGCGCGGTCCAGCCATTGGGCCAGCTAAGCGTCTTTGCCGCACGGGGTCGTCAGGCGCTGCCCGACGTGATCCAATTGCTCAATCAGGCCGGCATCGAAGTGCACGCCGTTAAGGTTCAGGAGCCCGATTTAGAGGCGGTCTTCCTGGCCCTGACCGGGCGGGCGCTACGGGATTAGCCCATCATGCGCAAAATCTGGACGATCGCCGCCAAGGAACTCTACACGACATTTACGGATCGCACGCTGCTCATGATCATGATCGCGACGCCTCTGCTGGTTTCGACGATCATTGCCCTGGCCTTTGGCGGCGGAGAAGATCCCGACAGCTTGAGTATTGGCGAGATTCCCATTGCGATCGTTAACCTGGACGAGGGGCTCAACCTGACCGGCGCGCCCGGCTTGGAGTCGGCTGATACGGCCGAATTGGCGGACAGTCTCTTCAGCTTGGGGATTGATCAGACGACCGAAGACGGATCTCTTACACCCTTCAATGCCGGAACCACTCTTGCTTCGATTCTTGCTCCGGGGAGCGATAGTGCCGGGAGTAGATTGGGCGGTGCGTTGCCGGCCTGCTCGCTTGTCACAGATGCCGGGGCCGGCGATGGCTTTGATATGACCCTGGAGGAGCTCTTCGCCCCGACCCTGATGACCGATCCGGCTGCGGCGCGCCAGGCCGTAGAGAGTGGCGAGGTTGTGGCGGCCGTGATCGTACCGGCCGGCTTTACCCAACTTGTCCTGCCCATTGCTCAACTTGGCCAACAGGACGCTGACCCCGCGTCTCCGGTTGCGGCCATAGAGATTTACGCGAACGCGGGCAATCCCATCGAAGCCAACGTGACCCGCGCCGTGGTTGAAGGTATCGTCGGTCAATTCAGCCGCATGGGGCTGGCGGTTTTCGGGCTGGCCGACACCGTTGGACAGACGTTGGCTGCCGGCGACTCGGATTTGGCGGACGTCGACCTGGCGGCATTGCCCGAGCTGACAGCGCCGCTGGACGAGTGGCAACTATTTCTCAATTCGTTGGCCGATCAGTCGCCCTGGTTCGCCGCCCTGGCCGGCGCAATCGACCAATTCGCTGGCGAGGGCAACGCGGATAACGCCCTGGGCAATGAGTTGGGCGCGGCCATCGCCTGCCTCTTCGACCCCGCCGCGGGCGCAATTGCCATCGTCCAGGAGCCGCTAAACGCCCTGCAAGAGCAGAGCCGCTTTGAGCAGGTCATGGTGCAGGTCGGATCGGCGCAGGCGGTCTTTTTTGCCCTCTTCACCGGCGTGTTTGGCATCTTGGCCATCTATCAGGAGCGCAAACAGTGGACGCTTCAGCGCATGCTCGCATCGCCCACGTCGCGCACGTCGGTGTTGGGCGGTTTTCTGGCCGGCAACGTGGTGGTGGTCTGGATGCAGCTTGTGCTGCTCATGTTCTTTCTGACCATTGTCACGAGCCTCATTATTCGCCAGCCCAGCTTCATCTGGGGCACACAGTGGCTGCTACTCTTTCTGCTGACGGTGACGATCAGCCTGTGCGTCTCGGGCCTGGGCGTTTTGGTGGTGGGCGTGGCGCGTACGCCTGAGCAGGTGCAGGTCTTTGCGCCGGTGCTCAACATATTCCTGGGCGCGTTGGGCGGGGCATTCGGCTTCTTTGTGCCGCCCGCTCTGGCCAAGCTTTCCCTCATCACCTGGGCAACCGAAGCCTATCGGCACCTCGCCGCCGGGCAGACCGATATCTGGCTCAACCTGGCCGTGCTGACTGCCCAGGGGGCACTCTTTTTTGGCCTGGGACTCTGGTTCTTCAAAAGGCGCGTTGATCTGTAGGAGTGCAAACCGTGCGCACCATTTTTGACATTATCTTCAACGACCTACGTATCTTCTTTGGCCAACGCGGCAACTGGGTGTCGGTTGTTCTGCTACCGATGGCCTTCACCGCACTGCTCGGCTGGGCCATGAGCGGCGTGGGCGGCGATGCCACTGCGCCGATCGTAGTGGTCGACGTGGTTGACCTGGATGGCACGCCGGCCAGCGCTCGTTTTCAGGCCCGCTTACAGGCGGCAAACTCCACGCTGCAACTTTGTCCGGCCGAGCCTGACGCGGTGGATCTTTGCGCACTCGACGAAGACCAAACCGATTTGAGCGTGGATGAGAGCCTTGCCCGAGTACAGGCGGGGACCACGACCGCGCTGATCGTATTGCCGGCGGGCTTCGAGGCCGCGGCGACCGGCGATCAAACGGCGCGCATTCAATACTACTCACTGGAAGACCCAACCGTTCCCAGCCCCGTTTATCAATCGGTACAGACGGCCGTGCAGGAGGCCAACGGCCTAAACGTGGCCGAATTCGCCGGCATGGCGTTCGTCGACGCCTTACTTGGCGAAGGCGAAGCAGGGACGGATGCGCCATTCGATGCGGCGGGCGCGCGCGAGGAATTCGTCCAGCGCTATCGACAATCCCTCGCGGCTGGCGTAGAGACGCAGCCGGCGCTCGTCGTCTTTGCCGCCACTGCGCCCATGGCCGAGGGCGCATCGCTCCAGGGCTTTGCCCAGGCAGTACCCGGCATGGGAACGGTCTTCGTCATGTTGACCGTCTTGGGCGGAATGGTTACGCTGCTCAACGAGCGCCGTCAGTGGACGCTGCAGCGCATGGTCGTTGCGCCCATCCGCCGCGGTCAGATTCTGGCGGGTAAGGCAGGCACCTACTTTCTGTTGGGCATGATTCAGTTTGTAATCGTATTTTTGGTCGGTGCGATTGTGGGCATTGATCTGGGTAGCGCGCCGCTGGCGTTGCTGGCTGTGATGGTTGCGTTTGTGCTCTGCATCACGGGGCTGACCTTTGCCCTGGCCCCCCACATGAAGAGCGAAAGCCAGGCCAGCGGCCTCGCTCGCCTGCTAGCGTTGACGCTGGCCCCGCTGGGCGGCGCCTGGTGGCCACTTGGCATTGTGCCGCCTTTCATGCAGACGCTGGGACACCTATCGCCCGTGGCCTGGGCCATGGATGCGTTTCAGACGCTCATCTGGTATGGCGGCGGCTTCGGCGATATCCTCGTGGAGCTTGGGGTGCTGCTCACTGCGGCGGCTGTCCTCTTTGGCATTGGCGTCGCTTCATTTCGGATCGATGACTAACATGCATCGCACACCGAGCCGAAGGACGACTTTCCACGTGCGCAACCGCGCAAGCAGATTCGGAGTTTTGTCGCCGTGAGTTTGATAAGCAGCCGCTTCACGCTTTGATCCTCACACCAGGCTCTGGCCACAGGCGGCGCGGTAGCCGCAGCCGGCGCAGCGTGCGGGCTCTTCATGACTGCGCGTAACGGTGGGCGCCCGGCGCGCAGCGCGAATCGCGTGGGCTGTCTCCAGCACGCCATAGCGCAATTCATCTGTAAAGGGGATTTTATAGGTTGCGTCGGCGTAGCGTAGCAGACCGTGAGGCGGCCGCTGCTTGGTCTGCTCTTCGACCAGAAGGCAATAGACGCCGAGCTGGAGGATATGGCTCTCGTAGGGTGACTCCGGCGCGCGTGCGCTCTTGACTTCCACCGGGATGAGCAGTGAGCTTCCGGCAACTTGCGTCCGTACCAGATAGTCGGGCCGGCCGACCAGACCGTACCGCCGGCTGATCAACGGTTTTTCCACTTCCTCGCGCACGCCCGAATCATCGTAGATTACCTCGCCTTGGGGCAACCCGCTTTGCACATGCAGCGCCTGCGCGCGGCGCAACATGATGATCGCGACGACTATGAGCAGCAAGGCGAGCAGAATGAGAAGGGGCATGGCGTCCGTTTTTTAAGACTCAGCAGTAATTTGCTCATCCTGGCTCTTGCACAGGATGTCCCAGTGACCGCGCTGGCAGACGACATCGTCTTGATTGAGCACCTCGAGCTTGAAGTTGACCACGCCGCCACCGACGCGCGGCATGGGCTTCATCTCTTCAACGGTCACGCGCAGGCGTACCGTGTCTCCGATGTAGACCGGCTTGCGAAATTTCCAGTCCAGGCCCCGAAACGCGATCACCGTATCCTCCATGAAACCCAGGCGCATGGCCTGACCGCTGGCCACGCTGAGGATCAGCAAGCCATGCGCAATACGCTGGCCGAAGTGCTGATCCTTGCAATATTCGGCGTCGGTGTGAATCAGATTCCAGTCGCCGGAGAGGCTGGCGAAGTTGACCACGTCTGTTTCGGTAATGGTGCGCCCGACGCTCTCTACTGCGTCGCCGGATTCAAACTCTTCAAAATAGAGGCCGCGCGGCCGGGCAAGAGTTGGCATGCTGAACGTATCGCCTTTCTATCATAGGTATATCGTATTGCTTTGACAGGCATGATACCGTAGCGCCGAAGCATCGACAATTGCAGCGCATTTGACGCCGGACCTGATTTTTGATACCCTATCGGAGGTTCATTGATGTTTGTATAAAAGTAGATTGCTATCCCTCTTTGATCCGCCTCAACTTATTCTTGATGGGCGGAAGCCTTATCTAATTCTCTGTTCGCTAATTCCTAAAGGCAAGGAGAACTCGTCCCAATGAAAAAGCAGTCAATGATGCCAAAAGTTATTCTTATGGCACTCGCCTTTGTTTTTGCCCTTTCTTTCGCCTTGGCGTTGGCGCCTGACGTTGCCTTCGCACAAGGAGATGCCCCGGTCGTTGTTACGGAAACAGCAACGCCCATGGAGCCAACCGCAACCCCGACGACCCCCCCGCCAGTGCCCGAACCGGTACCGATTCCCGAGCCGATCACAGTTGTGCTCTTTGGCACGGGCCTTGCCGCACTGTCCGCAGCGGCCGCTTCTCGGCGCAACAAGGAATAGAATCTCTCTGCCCAAGGCAGTTTGAACCAACTAGACGGTGTCAACGTTCGTTGACACCGTCTTTTTTTGTCCTTTTTCGGTGCTCACACACAAATGCCGCGGCCGGCGTCTGTGCGCTGACCTACTGACGGAGCACGGAACTCGCCATAACCTTTAGGGCGTTCCCTCCGTCTACTCCTTGCAGCGGGGCGATTCAATCGCTGCGCCCGTTTGACCTGCCAATTACGGCCTCCGTTCCGTTCATTGAAGAGAGATTTACCGCATGCAAACTCGTCAGCAGACGCCTCTTGCGATTACGTTGCTTCTTGCTTTGTTGCTTTCCATATTCCCGTCGCGAGTTGGCGCACAGTCGGACGCCCCCGCGCGCGAGGCAGAAGTAGAAGAAAAGATGCCATCCGGCTTAACGGTCCGTGCCGACGGGTCTGGCATGGCTATCTTGCTACAGCTGGACGCAGGGAGTGGCGAATTGGAAGCAGCGGGTCTGGAGGCGTTGGATTGGCCGACGACCGCGTTGTCCGGCTACGAACTGCCTCTGCAGTTGATTACGGTGCTGGTTGACGACGTCGATCAGGCTGACGGCCAGCCCTTCTCAATTCGTGACGTACGCGCTGAACCATGGCGAGGAAAGCTGACGCCGGCCGCTGCGCCTACGTTGCCCGATTTACCGCCGGATGAGATGCCGGGCTATCTTCTTCCCGACACCAGCGCCGAATTGCCGGAAAGCCCGATCTTTATCTTGCGTGATGGCCGCATTCGTGGCCAACACGTGCGCGTGCTGGCCGTGAGCCCCATTTATCAAGAGGATGGGCAGCCCATGCTGGCGCGCAGTGTCGACGTGACCGTTGCCAATGCTACCCCGCTGACGGGCAACATTGCCGACTTGCTCTATGCGCAGAGCGGTCCTGTCGATATCCTGGCTGACGATGATCTGACGCCGCCCAATGACCTGGTCACGGGGAAAGCCGTCAAGCTGCTCGCCACCGAACCGGGGCTGCAGGTCGCGATGCTTAGCGAATTGCAGGCCGCGGGGCTCACCGTGAGCAATAGTAACCGTTTGGGCGTCATGCACAACGGCGTGGCGGTGCCTCGCCAGATCGCCGACGGCGCGCTCTTCTTTTATGCTGAGGCCAAGGGCGATTACTGGAACGAGGCCGACGTCTTCTGGATTACCGACACCGGCGCCAACGTGGTCAGTATGGCGACGCGCACGGTCGCGCCCGCCGGGGCGCCCCTACGCAACGAGGCCTACGAAAGCGGTTCCTGGCAAGACAACCAGGTCTATGCTTCCTTTATTGCGGGTGGCGACACGGATCATTGGTTTGCCGCCAACATGCAGACAACCTCTGACATGGCAGATGACTATCCCATTGCCTATGCAACGCTGGACCATCGCCTGCCGCTCTCCGGCTCTGGCGAGCTGACTCTCCAGGTGCGCTCGACCACAACCAAGCGCGCAACATACAATTTGCGCATTCATGCCGGCGTGCTGGACGGCGACCGTTTCACCGCGCTGGCCGGGGCCATGGCGCGCTGGGATTCCTCTGACTTTGCCGCCAGCGAAAACGAATGGCTCACGGATCCCATTGTGCGGTCAGTTGTGGCCTCGGATCTGCGCCTGACGCTTGAGCCGCCCGACCCCGTCGTGATTGGCGGGGCGGTGGTTGATAGCTTTGCCGAACTCTATCTCGACGAAATTTTCTGGCGTCAGCGTGTGGCGCTCAACTTTCGGGACGGCGGCGCCATCTTTGACGGCGCCGATGGTACGTTCCGCTATCGGCTGCGCAACGTGCCTGCCGCCTACCGCCTCTTTGACGTGACCGATCCGTCGGCCCCTGTCGCCCTGACGGGCGAGAGTCGCAGCGGCGCGGAGGTGATCTTCCAGGACGGTCCCGGCGGCGTGCGTCGCTATCTCGTAGCTTCTGACGGCAACGTGCATCGCCCGCCATTGGTCGCCCATGACGGGACAAATGTGGTGGCTGCATCCGGCGGCGCTCATTTGCTCTACATCGCTCCGGCCAGCTTGCATGCAACCCTGCAACAGCTGACGGATTTCCGTCGTGAACAGAACTGTCCCGGCGGCGGGCGCTGCCAGGTCAGGACTGTGGACGTCCAGGAGATCTACGATGCCTACAGCTTTGGCTCCGTTAGCCCGGAGGCCATTCGCCAGTATCTGCGTTATGCCGTGGCCAACTGGAACCCGGCGCCGATCTCCGTCGTGCTGGTGGGCGACGGCACGCAGGATCCCAAGAACTATGAAGGGCATGAGCAGAGCCCGGATTTGATTCCGCCCTACCTGGCCTACCATGTCGGCGACCCGGAACAAAACATCTATGTCGATCCCTTCATTCGGCGTACCGGCTGTGAGAATTGCTACGGGCAGCTAGACGGCGTCGATCCGCTGGTGGGTGATGAGCCAGTGGGCAGTACGGCCCGGCCCGGCACGAGCTTTTTCCCGGACATTATGGTGGGGCGTCTGCCCGTAAAAAACGCGGCCGAGTTACGTGATCTCATCGCCAAGATGATCCGCTATGAGAGCGACTACAGCGCCACTGACCCGAGGAATGAGAAGCTGATCTTCCTGGCCGATAACTTCATCAAAGAGTGTGATCCGAACGGCAGCCGTGACACCGCCGGCGATTTTGCGACCTACTCGAACGAGGTGATCGACCTCCTGCCCGATACGCTGGTGATCGATCGCGTCTATTATGATCCGACCCAGATTTGGGATCCTAACGATGTGGATGGCGATGGCAGCCCCTGCAACTATGCCACGCCGGCCAGCAGTCAGGGCTATCGGGAAGGCAATCCCATGACTGTCTATGAAAAAGTCCAGCGCACGATGCAGCGCGGGGCTGGTTTGGTGACCTACAATGGCCATGCCAGTCAGTGGCGCTGGGCTGTCACGGACCGGGACAAAAACAGCAGCAGTCCCATTCCCCAGGACGCGCCTGAGCATCTCTTCTACATTTGGGACGTGCTCTCGCTCAACAACAGCGACGCTCCCTTTGTTTCTTTGTCCATGTCATGCCTCACATCTCAGTTCCATACGCCGGTTGACTGGGGCATGACGATTGACGAACACCTGTTGTTGCGCAGCACAGGCGGCGCAGCGGCCACCTGGGGATCCACCGGTCTGAGCGTGGCCCAGGGACATTTTGTCCTCGAGCGGGGCTTTCACAAGACGCTGTGGGACCGGGAGACGGGGCGCTGGCATATGGGCGAACTAGTCATGGGCGGCTATCTGGAGCAGTACTCGTGGAGCGGCTGCTGCGATGATGTGCGCCGCACCTTCATGCTCATGGGGGATCCGATGATGCGGGTACGCGTCGGTGAGATTGAGGGCGCATATCTGCCGCTTGTTGCGCGGTAACTTCGTCAGACGATCAACTGAATAGGCTGAGTCAGGCGTGACAGATTGGTGGCGGCGCAATGCCTACCATCTGTCACGCCTTGCGCGTGCCGGCGGCAATCACCCCGTGAATTGATCGCTGAACGCTCATCGAATTCGAAACCGATTCAAAACACGGGCGTGTCAGACTTTGGAGCGCGCTTTCTGCATCGCACGAGCGCAAAAACGCCGAACCCAATTCGTATCTGTTCGACAAGCATCGATGGTACGCGGACTTAGGCCAATCCAAACAAATAAGCATCCGGGCGCATCTTCCTGGAAGCTTTCCGGAAGAGATGCGATCCCGGACACAGCTTCAGGAAGATTGGCATGACATTTTGTTGGAATGGTCTTGGCAGATCGGGCGGACTGACTGGATTTTCCAAAATGTCTGCCCACATCCGCCTGATCCGCGTAATCCGCGTGCCGTGATTTTTCGAGCCGATACCCCGATTGAAGGAGCAAAGAGATGCCATACGGAATCAACCATGTGACCGTGATCGGCGCAGGCACCATGGGGGCCTCCATTGCCGGTCACCTGGCCAACGCCGGCGTCCCGGTGACGCTGCTCGACATGGTCCCCAACGAGTTAACGGCCAAGGAGGAAGCGGCCGGGCTCAGCCTGGATGATCAGCAAGTCCGCAATCGAATCGTGCAGGACGGCTTTGACCGGATGGTCAAGGCCAAGCCCAGCAACCTCTTCAGCAAGGATCTTGTGCGTCTGATTGAGGTGGGCAACCTCGAGGACGATTTTGAAGCAGCCGTCGGCAAGAGCGACTGGATTGTCGAAGTTATTGTCGAGCGACCAGGCCCCAAGCAGGCGCTCATGGCCCGCATCGAAGAACATGCCCCGGCCGCCGCCGTCATCAGCACCAACACGTCGGGCATCCCCATCCATATCATCAGCGAGGGGCGCAGCGATGACTTCAAGCAGCGCTTCCTGGGCACCCACTTCTTTAATCCGCCGCGCTATTTGCACCTGCTGGAGATCATCCCCACAGCCGACACTGACCCGGCCGTGGTCGAGCGGATGCAGGCTTTTGGCGAGAACGTGCTGGGGAAAGGCGTGGTCGTCTGCAAGGACACGCCCAACTTCATCGCCAACCGCATGATCAGCTTTATTCAGAGCGACATCATGGAGTTTGCGATTGAAAACGGCTATACCGTTGAAGAGGTCGACCGGCTGACCGGCCCGCTGCTGGGTCGTCCCAAGACCGGCACGTTCCGCCTCAACGATGTGGTCGGTATCGACGTCATGGCCATGGTCGGTGAGAATCTCTACGCCATGATTCCCGACGATGAGGATCGTGAGATCCTGCGCAGCGAATATGGCTCGGCCGTTATGCAGGCGCTGGTCGAGGCCGGCCACTTGGGCGCCAAGACGGGCCAAGGTTTTTACAAGACTGTCAAAGACGAGAAGGGCAAGAAAGTCTTCCTGGGTCTCGATTTGGAGGCCGCGGCTGAGGACGGTGAGATTGAATACGTAGAGCCTGTCAAGCCCAAGTGGGATAGCGTGAGCGAAGCCAAGGATTTGCCCACGGCCGAACGACTACGGTCATTGATTGACGCCGATGATGCCGCCGGTGAACTGATTTGGCACACGCTGTCGCGCACCATGGCCTATGCATCCAAGCGCGTTCCCGAGATCGCTGACTCGTTGGTCGATATCGACAACGGGGTGAAGTGGGGCTTTGCCTGGGAGATGGGACCGTTTGAAACGTGGGACGCGCTGGGCGTTCAGGAGACGGTCGATCGCCTGGCCGGCGAAGGCGTCCCTGTGGCGCCGTGGGTCGAGGAGATGCTGGCGGCAGGTCACGAATCTTTCTATACCTATCACGGCCTAGAGCGCATGGCCTACAGCCCGCTGGCCAAGCAGTATGTGCCAGTCGAGCGCAGCGAAAAGGTGATGACCATCGGCGAGCTGAAGCGCTGCCATGCCACCATCGCCGAGAACGAGGCCGCCAGTCTCATCGACATGGGCGACGGCGTGATGCTGCTCGAGTTCCATTCGAAGATGAATGTGCTGGACGATGATATTTTCAAGATCGCCAACGTGGCCATCGACCGCATGTACGGCGATGCCACCGGGCTGGTGATCGGCAACGAGGGCGACAACTTTAGCGCCGGCGCCAACCTGCTCAAGGTGGCGATTTTGGCCCAGTCCGGCCAGTGGAATGAGATCGGCGGCATGCTCAAGGGCGGTCAGGACACCATGATGGCCCTGCGCAAGGCGCCCAAGCCGGTGGTGGCTGCGCCCTTCAACCTGGCATTGGGCGGCGGCGTCGAAATCTGCCTGGCTTCTGATCGCATCGTGGCCGCGGCGGAAAGCTACATGGGCCTGGTCGAAGTGGGGGTGGGCATCATCCCCAGTTGGGGCGGCTGCAAGGAAATGGTGCGGCGTCACGTCAGCCCCCATATGGACGCCACCAACGTCAATCCCATGCCCTACCTGCGCAAGATCTTTGAGACCGTCGGCTTTGCCAAGGTCTCCACGTCCGCAGAAGAGGCCCGGGACCTGGGCTTCCTGGCAGAAGAGGATCGGGTGATCCTTAACCGTGAGCACCTGCTGGCCGAGGCCAAGCGCGAGGTGCTGGAACTGGCCGAGGCGGGCTATCAGCCGCCGGTGACGACGGGCAACGTCTGGGCCGCAGGCCGCGATCACTTCGCCAGCGTCAAGATCGAGACCTATTCCATGGTTCAGGCCGGTTTTATCAGCGAGCACGACGCCGTCATCGCCGAGCAACTCGGTTATGTCCTGGCCGGCGGCGACTTGAGCGAGTCTGCCTGGATGGATGAGCAATATTTCCTGGACCTGGAGCTAGAAGCCGTTCTGACCTTGGCCAGCACGCCCAAGACCCAAGAACGAGTGATGCACATGTTGCAGACGGGCAAGCCGCTGCGTAACTGATCGAAAGCTCGTTAACCTGACCATACTTTTTTGGAGGATATAGATTATGCGAAATGCAGTTATCGTTTCTGCGGCGCGTACCGCGGTGGGCAAAGCGCCCAAGGGCACTTTGCGCACGACCCGGCCGGATGACATGGCGGCCGTGGTGATCAAGGAAGTCGTCGAGCGGGCGGGCATCGATCCGGCCGAAGTGGAAGATGTGGTGCTCGGGTGCGCCTTCCCAGAGGCCGAGCAGGGCATGAATATGGGCCGCATCGCTGCGCTGCGCGCCGGTCTGCCCCAGGAGACGACCGGCCAGACGGTCAACCGTTTCTGCTCCAGCGGCCTGCAAACAATTGCCATTGCCGCGCAGCAGATCATGGCCGGCATGGGCGACGTCATCATCGCCGGCGGCGCAGAGAGCATGTCCATGGTGCCGATGATTGGCAATAAGTTTGTTGCCAACCCGACGCTGGCCGACGAGTGGCCTGGCGTCTATCTGGGCATGGGCCTCACGGCCGAGAACGTGGCGCGCCAATACGAGGTGAGCCGCGAAGATCAGGATGCCTTTGCCCTGCGCAGCCATCAGCGCGCGGCCGCGGCCCAGGACGCGGGCAAGTTTGACGACGAGATTGTGCCGCTGGATGTACACGTCAAGCTGGGAAACGGCGCCGGCTTTGACGAAAAGGAATTTGTCTTTGGCCAGGATGAAGGCATTCGTCGTGATTCGACGATCGAAGCGCTGGGCAAGCTGCGTCCGGTCTTCCACGTGAAGGGGTCGGTCACGGCCGGCAACAGCAGCCAGACCAGCGACGGCGCGGCCGCTGTGCTCATCATGAGCGAAGAAAGGGCAGAGGCCCTGGGCCTCAAGCCGCTGGCCCGTTTCGTCAGCTTTGGCGCCGGCGGCGTCGCACCCGAAGTGATGGGGATTGGGCCCATTGCGGCCGTGCCCAAGGCGCTCAAGTATGCCGGCATGGAGCTGGGCGATATCGACCTGATCGAGCTCAACGAAGCCTTTGCCGCGCAAGGCCTGGCCGTCATTCGCGAACTGGGCTTTGACGAGGAGATCACCAATGTCAATGGCGGCGCGATTGCACTGGGGCATCCCCTCGGCTGCACCGGGGCCAAGCTCACCGTGCAGATGATTCATGAACTCCAGCGTCAGGACAAGCAGTTCGGCCTGGTCACCATGTGCATCGGCGGCGGCATGGGCGCGGCGGGCATCATTGAGCGACTGAATTAAGGCTGCAAACAACGAAGCCACGAAGCTCAGGCGCAACCGACAGTGCGTTTCTGGGTAGCACAAAGCGCGCGATCGACAAACCGGTTCTTGGTTTGTCGATCGCGCGCTTTGTCGCTCGGTAACTATACAGGCTAGCGCCGCGCCCAGGGGCGTGACCCGCTTGGTTTCGACAAGCTCAACCGGCGCTAGCCTGGCGATGACCTGTCACCTCCTGAGATCCTGAAGAGCCAGCTCATTTCCCGTGACAGCCACGCCACTTTGCGCTATGATGATACCCATGCGAGTGAAAAAACGTGAAGGACAAGACGCCCAATGACCGTTCGTGAAGCCGCTAAACCAACCGCCCGACACCCCCTTACGGTGGATATCTACACTCAGATGGTTGAAGCTGGGATTCTGGGTGAAGATGCTCGTGTCGAACTACTGAATGGAGAACTGTTTGACATGAGCCCGACCGGCAGCCGTCACGCAGCAGTTGTTGACCGATTAAATTTTCTGTTTGGGCGACTGGTTCGCCCCAGTGCAATCGTTCGTGTGCAGAGCCCTGTCCAGCTGACGACCATCTCGCTGCCTGAACCCGATGTAGCGTTGCTGCGCGCCCGCGATGATTTCTATGCTGACGCCCATCCCGGTCCGGCTGACGTGCTGCTACTGGTTGAAGTATCCGACTCGTCGCTGGCTTACGACACGGAGGAGAAGCTGCCGGCCTACGCGGCTGCGGGCATCCCTGAAGTCTGGATTGTCAACCTCAACGATGACTGCATTGATCGCCACGTCACGCCCACGCCTGTAGGCCATCGCCTGCGCGAGCGCTTCTTGCTCGACGATGCGCTGACGTCAGCGGTATTGGGTGACAATTCTCTCCAGGTTCGCGACATTTTGGGTCTCAAAGGCCAACCACGAACGGATTAGGCGGAACCGTTAGCTGAAATCGGTGTAGTGAAAACTGTACCACTCTGTTCTGTCCGCAAGATCCGTGTTCGACATGGCGGCAAGTTGACTAGGCGCCGCCGACCTTCTTTATCCAGCCAATTGGCACGCACATCTATGCGCTACCTCTCCATCCTGGTCTTTGCAACTGGCGCCGCCACCCTTGGCATGGAACTGAGCGCCGCACGACTGCTGGAACCCGCTTTTGGCAACAATCAAATCGTCTGGGCCACGTTGATCGGGCTGATCCTGCTCTATCTCGCCATCGGCGCTTGGCTGGGCGGCGTGCTCGCAGATCGCTACCCGCGCCGCCGTGAGCTGGACCTAGTCGTGACGCTTGGCGCCGTCGGCGTGGCGCTGGTGCCCTTGCTGAGCCGACCCGTGCTTGGCCTGGCCGTGACCAGCCTTGCCCGTTTTGAGACCGGCATGCTGGCCGGTGCGCTGCTGGCGGTGCTGCTGCTCTTTAGCATCCCCGCCACGCTGCTCGGCACGGCCACGCCGTGGGCAATCCGGCTCTCGGTCGATGATCTGGCCGAGACGGGGCATGTGGCCGGAAGGCTGGCTGCCACTGCCACTGCAGGCAGTCTTGTCGGCACCTTTCTGCCCGTGCTCTGGCTCATCCCCACTTTTGGCACGCGCTGGACCTTTTTTCTGCTCGCTTTGGGCGTGCTGACGGTACAGTTCCTGGGCAACCTGCGCCAATCTCATCGCTGGATTCCGCTGCTCGGCCTGATCGTCGTGCTGGCAATGGCTTTGCTCAGCGGGCCGGGCGGCAGCCTGCGTGCGGGCTGGGACGACGTCACCGGCGGCGAGGTGATCTATGAAGATGAGAGCCTCTACAACTACATCGCCGTGCGGCAGTGGGGCAGTGAACGTCATCTGGAATTAAACGACGGCGTGGGCATCCATAGCATCTACCATCCTGACAGCGTGCTGAGCCTGGGCATTTGGGACTACTTCTTGCTTGCGCCCTTTTTTCAGCCCGACCCTGACGCCGTGATCGCTGACATCGTCACCGACGCGCCGCCCATCGACAACATGCTGCTAATCGGCCTGGCTGCAGGTACGGTTAGCGAGCTGATGACCGATATTTACGGGCCTGTTGAAATTACGGGCGTTGAACTCGATCCCCAGATCATCGAAGTCGGTCAGCAGTACTTCGCCATGGATCAGCCCAACTTGACGCCGGTGGCGGCAGACGGACGCGCTTGGTTGGCGCAGCAGCCGGCCGGCGCGCGCTGGGATCTGATCGCCATTGACGCCTATCGACCGCCCTATATTCCCTTCCACCTGGCGACGGTCGAGTTTTTTGAGTTGGTGCGCGATCATTTGCGTGATGACGGCGTGCTCGCCATCAACGTAGGACGTACCGATACCAATTTCGCCCTGGTCGACGCGTTAACCGCGACGCTGCAGCAGGTCTTCCCTACCGTCTACGCCATCGACGAGCCGGGACCGCCGGCCACGTTGGCCAACACGCTGGTGATCGCGACCATGCAGCCGGTGGCGCTCGATGAAGTGCGCGCCGCGGTCGCGGCGTTGCCATCGACGCTACCGGTCGAGGTACGTGACTTCGGCGCTGAGGCCGTCGGGCAGATGCGCGCCGTCACAACACCGCCGGACGCACCCATCTTCACCGACGATAAGGCGCCAATCGAACGCGTGGTGCATCAGATTATTTTGGATTATCTGGTAGGTTCGATGGAGTAAGTGAAAATTAGCAATTGCCCATTCACAATTGTCAATTAGAAAGGGTTATCCGTGGCTACAGTCAAGCTGATCGAATATGAAGACGCCGCGCCGGAAGTCAGAGCGATCTATGACGATATCCGCGCCGTGCGCAATACGGAGTACATCAATAACTTCTGGAAAGCGCTGGCCAATCAGCCCGAGAATTTGGCCCGGGTCTGGACCTCTCTCAAAGAAGTCATGGGCGCCGACGAGCTTGACCCGCTAACCAAGGAGATGCTCTACATCGCCGTCTCCATCGCCAACAACTGCGATTACTGCATCCATTCACACACCGCCTCAGCCTTTGCCAAAGGCATGACGCCCGGGCAATACGAAGAGCTGCTGGCTGTCGTCGGCATGGCCCACATGACGAATGGGTTGGCAACGGGCATGAAAGTGCCGGTGGATGAGGCGTATTGGAAGTAGGGTCGTACTGCGGGCACACTTCTTCTCAAACGTTAAGCAGTCGGACTTTGTCAAAAGTCCGACTGCCGATTATCTATCAAGCCACGCGTGACGCCAGTCAGCCGTCAACTCGATTATTGGATGCGGAGTACCTGATTCACCGCCACGTCCGCTAACACGTCCAGCCGCCCATCCGGCCAGACTACCTCAACTTGGATGGGCTGATCAACCGCTCCCAGACCAAAATGCAAACGCGGATCCTCGCCGGCGAGATAGCTGCTGCCGGCATGGACCTCCCGTGTGAGTGTTCGCCCGTCGGGCAACGTGACTATGACGCGCAGCCCGGGTTCCATGCCGCCGGGATCGAGGATGAGCCAGTGCGCGTTGTCAACCTGGCTTTCAGACAGGTCATTGCGCAACAGTACGGCCGGCCCGGCAATCTGATTGATGGCTACATCCAGATCGCCGTCATTGTCAAAATCCGCCACTGCGCTGCCCCGGCCCAGCAGAGGCCCCAACTCTTTGAGCCCGACCTGTCCCGTCCACTCCAGAAAGTGACCGGTGCGCGCGTGCTCGTCCCACCGATCGGCCGTGCGGTTGCGGTAGAAGCGCACCAATTCTGGGTCTGTAGCGAGGTTGGTCACCGGCACGCGGCCGTTGACGATGAGCAGATCGGCGTCCGTGTCGTGGTCGAAATCAGTCAGATGGGTCCCCCAGCCGGTGATGCCGTTGCCCAGCCCGCTGATGCCGATGCGAAAGGTGCTGTACTGAAAGATAAGGTCCCCCGCTTCCGCCATCTCGCTACGATAGAGAGCGTTGAGTTCGCGTTCCCAGTTGGTGACAAAGAGATCGGCCCAGCCGTCGGCATCGTAATCGCCTCCGGCCACGCCCATACCGCTGCCCGTATCGCCCACGCCGGCGCCGACTGTAACATCGGTGAAGTGAAAGCCCGGGCCGCCGGCATCGACTGCGGGATCGTTGCGGTAGAGGCGGTTGGGGTGGCCGTCATTGGCAATGTATAGGTCGAGGTCGCCGTCACGGTCCAAATCACTCATGAGTGCGCCCAATCCTCTTTCCGCATGGGCGAGACCAACGGCGGTGGTCACCTCCGCAAAGGTGCCGTCGCCCTGATTGAGATAGAGGCGATCGGCCAACCCGTAGTAGTCCTGTGGGAACGCGCCTGACGGCTTGGGAATGCGCTTGTTCAGGTCGATGTAGGCAGTTACGAAGAGATCGACGAAGCCATCGCCATTGAGATCCCCGGCTGCGCTGGAGCTGTTCCACTCCGGCGCGGCCACGCCAGCCGCAACCGCACCTTCACGGAATGTGCCGTCACCATTGTTCCACAGCAGCGCATTGGGGCCGTCGGCCGTCACGTAGAGGTCGGTCCAACCGTCATTGTCAAAATCGGCGGCAACGCAGCCATTGCCGCGCAGGGCCAGGTCGGCCCCACTTGCCGTTGAAACGTCCTCAAATTGGCCCTGTGCGTTGCTGAAGAGCGCATTGCGCGGCAAGCCCTCTTCAGCCTGCCAGTGGCCGACCTCGTCTTCTGCGTAACTGTTGACCAGATAGAGGTCGAGCCAGCCGTCACGATCATAGTCGAGCCAGCAGAGGCCGCCGCCCATGGCCGCAACCGGATCGTCATGGATGCCCTGCGCAAACGCTCCGTGACGAAAATCAAGCCCGACATCGTTCGCCTCATCTGTAAATGTAAAAGCGGCTGAGGGCGACGCCGGCGCGTCGAGTGCCAGGTCGACTTTGGTCGCAGCCGGGATTGCATTCTCTGTGTGGGCAGAGCGTGCAGCGTCCAGCGAGGCCGGCAAGGGATCGAGCGGCAGTCCGCTCGGCACTGACTCGGGTACAAGGTCCATCAGGTCGGTTGCGGCCGGATCCGTGAGCGCACGCACAAAGGCGGCCAGGTCGGCTACATCGGTTGGGGTGAGAGGCATGCCCGGCTGCAGCGATGGCGCTGCGCTGCTCAGTTGACGATCGGGGTCGAGCGGCTGGTAGCTGCTGTAGAGTTCGGGCGGAATGGCGTGGGCGCTGGGGTCATACTGCATGGCGCTGCCGGCAATATCGGCATGGTGACGGATGGCGTCTTCCAGGGTGGCGAAGGCGCCGGAGTGGAAATAAGGCGCGGTCAGCTCTGCATTGCGCAGGCTGGGGGTGCGGAAGGCGTAGCGGTCGCGTGCATCAAAGGTGACCGCCGCGCGCCCCCAGTCTTCCCGACCGCCATAGCCGTGGCCTTTGCCCGGGCCAAGCTGTGGCACGAGCAGGTTGTGGTAGCGCTGATCGGTAAAGAGATCACCGCTGTGGCAGCTTGCGCAGGTGACGGATGGGTCGGCTGCCCCGAAAAAGAGCAGCGCGCCTCGTTTCTGTGCATCATTTAGCGCATCGTGTTCGCCGGCCACATAGAGATCCCACGGCGCGTCGGTGAAGATGAAGCGCCGTTCGAATGCGGCCAGCGCAGCGACCAGGCGGGTGAGGGTGACGGCCTCTGCGGGCGATTCAGTTGCGCTGCCAAAGGCGTCGCGAAAGAAGCTAACATACCGGGGATGCGCCTGGAGACGCTCTAACAAACGCGTGCGGATAGTCTGTGCCGGCAGCCCGCCAAAGGTAGCGCCGGCCATCTCGTGGAGGCTGGCTACGGGAAAAAGCGCCTGGGTTGCCAGGGGGTCGGTGAGGGCCATATCGTTGACGACGCGTTCTTGGGTCTTCACGGCGACGGTCTGAGCAGCCGCTTGGTCGAGGGCCGCCGCTGGGCTATAGCCTTCCACGCGGCCATCCCAAAACTGAGCGCCCAAGAGCGCACTGTTGAGGATTGTAGGGGAATTGCGCGGCACAAACTGGCCGATAAAGGGGTTGTGAACCTGCGCGCTCTCCTCGCTCGCCGTTGCCAGGCGACGGATTGCGTCGGCTTCAGCGCCCAAGGCAATGCTTTCCAAGAATGTACGCTCAGGGCCAAGGCCATGGCCGCCCGTCCCAACGGGCAGAACGCGACCGTCTGCCATGGCAAATTGGGGATGGTGACAGGTGGCGCAAGAGATATTCTGATCGCCGGATAGAATGGGGTCAAAAAAGAGCAGCCGCCCCAACTCGCTCATCGGCGAATCGTCCTCGCGCTGCTCGGCTCCGGGTTGTGCTTGCAGTTGATGGCTTATGATCACTTCCGCAAGGGCTGCGTCCATGTCGCTGATTGCATAGCGCTTTGCCACCGGCGGCGCAACAGTGGCTGCCCGACCGGTCGGCGTTGCGCTTGGCAGACGCTGCTGGGACGCTGCGAAGGTGATGTGGAGGACCCTCCCAGGCAGCACCTCGCTCACATAGAGGCTGCCGTCGGGCATGGGGAGGACTGCACCGGGAAAGTTCAGGTTATCGATCACCGTTTCCAGTTTGCCATCCGTCGTGAGGCGGCTCAAACGACCGCTCTCCACCTGATAGTCGGCTCCGCCAAAGCAGTTGCCCCCTGGCGGAAAGGTGGCAAATTCTAATACCCAAACGCTCCCGTCGGGCCCCTTGGCCACATCGATGGGCATGTTGAGGCCGTCAAGCAGGGTGCGCTGGTTGCGCTGCTCGTCGATGGCCACCAGCCGCCCGCTACCGGCCGGATAGGGGCAGCCGCCTAGAAGCGTCACCCAATACTCGTCGTCCATGGGGATAAGGCCGGTGGGCACCGCTTCTACTTCATAACCAGGCTGCTCGTCGCTCTCCAGCGTGGCAAAGCGATGAAAGAAGCGCGTCGTACCGTCGGCATTTTCGGTGGCCATGCCGTTGCCGCTGGCGTCACTGACAATGGGCCTGCCGTCGTCCGTGTAGGTCATGTCGAAGGGGTTGACCAGCATGACGTTGTTGAGGGGCAGCATCGCCTTGCCCAGGTCATCGGGCGTGTAGGGCATCTGCGGTAGCGCAAAGCCATTGGCCAGCTGGTCAGCTGGCAGGTCGAGCGTCCAAAGATGTCCCTGGCCAAAATTGCCGACGTAGAGCGTCCGGCCATCGGGCGCAAGGCTGACCAGGGGGACGCCGGCCAGGTCGCCGGAATCGCGGCTGCTGGGCAGACCGGAGAGGAAGCGGCCCAATGCGCCCTTGGGCGTCAAGAGGCTGACGCCGGCGCTGTCGTCGCGGTCGCCCGTGCCCTCCTCGGCAATTAGCAGGCTGCCGTCAGGTAACGCAGCCAGACCGATAGGCCCGAGCAGCCCCTCGGCGACAACCGTAATCGTCGGCGTGGACGCAACGGTCGGCGCAGGCGAGAAGGTAGCGATGGGTGTGGGCAGCGGCAGAGACTCGGCGCTGCATGCAGTTAGCATAGCTAGGCAGAGCGAGAGTAGCAGGAGGTGTAAGGTCCGATAAAGTGTGCGGTGCATGAATGGTGAGGGCGCGCTCATTGTGCGCCAAGCAGTAGATCAGGGCGATCGGTAATGATGCCGTCTACGCCTGCCTCAATCAACTTTTTCATAGTATCAGTCTCATTGACGGTCCATGGGATTACCTTCAACCCAAGAGTGCGTGCCTGGTCGAGCCGCGCGGGCGTCACATCTTCATAGTTTGGTGACCAGATTACCGCGCCCTGTGCGGCATACTCGGCCAAGTCCTGCCCCCGAAAGGTGAGGGCCGCTAGGCGGATCTCCGGATTGAGCGTGTGGGTTGCCCACAGTGAACGATGGTCGAAGCTCTGCAAGATGACGCGCTCCGTCAACGCTCGCTGCTCAATGAGGTCAACGATCGCAATCTCAAACGCCCCAGGGTTCACCCCATCGAAATCGTCGCCGATCGCACCGGGATCGTTCGCTTTGCGCTTGGTCTCAATGTTGAACTGCACGGTGGCGGCATTTTGCCGGAGTTCGTCGGCCTTGCGCGGCGACTCACTGTAGCGCTCGGCAAAGTCGAAGAGGGCGTCGAGGGTGGGAATGCCATAGTCGGATCCGGCCAGCACGGTCGGACCAGCATTTTGAAATGGGAAGCGCACTGAGTCTGGGTTGCGGCCACACTGATATTGGGCAAGCTGCGCCGCGGTCAGCATGGCGATGCGTAGCGCTGCCGGCGGGACAGTTGGATCGTCAGGGTTGGGTGGCGGATTTGCGCCGGGATCGGGCAAATGGCACTTGTCGGGACTGACCGTATCGTCGTGCCAGACGACCACCACCTGATCGGCAGTGAAGTGCAGGTCGAGTTCCAGGGTGGAGACGCCTAAATCGAGCGCCTGTTCGAAAGCGGGCAGGGTGTTTTCAGGCTTCAACCCGCGGGCGCCTCGATGCCCCTGCACATCAAAGCCGGGCGGAAGCGCAAGCATACTCTCTTCACCGATTATGATCGGCAAGAATGCGTCTGCGGCGGGTAGACGAATGCCTTCGTTAATGGCTTCGCTCAACGTCGTAGCCACAACGGTTGCCGGCTGCGTTGCGTCAGGTGCACTACAGGCCGACAGGAAGAGGATCGTGAGCGTTGCTAAGACAAGGCGCTTGATCATCAGATTGTCAGCGTTCTGTATGGTTCAACATACAATCGGAATGGCGACGGGGGCATGCATAAACTCGCGCTGCATGCCGCCCGTCACCGATGGGACTTTCAGCCAGATTGCCCAAAGCGGGAATCGGCTCTTGTCAACGGTCTATTCGAAGAACGCGTTGTAGTTCTCGAGCTCGTCATTGGCCTTAACGGCAGCTTCGTCCAGGGCCTCCTGGGGCGAAATGCCGTCATTTAGCACGCGGCTGTAGGCTTCGACGATGATGCGACGAATGGCCGGGAACGGGCCGGCGCGGCCGCCGAGTACGGCATAGTTCGGGCTGCCGTCATCCAGCGTGGTCGGTGTGGTGAAGAGCTGATCGATGGCGGTCTGGAAATTCGGATTCTCGGCCCAGAACTGCTGAATCTCTTCGCTCTCCTGCACGTCGGTGCGGACGGGGAAGTAGCCCGAGCCGGTGTGCCAGGTGACCTGCTGCTCCGGCTCGGCCAGGAACTTCATGAACTGCCAGGCCGCGTCGTTCATGGCCGCGTCACCGGAGTCGAGCAGCCAGAGGGCCGCGCCGCCGATGATGACGCCGTTGCGTTCGCTGGAGTCGGAATGGGGAATGTAGGTCGTGCCGACCTCAAAGTTCGCATTCTCGATGAGCGAGACGTCGGACGTCGAGTCCATGGTCATCGCAGCTTGTCCGGTGATGAATGTATCGTCCGTATCGGTCCAGGTGTTGCCCAGGTTTGGTGCATAGCCTTCTGCAAAGAGATCGGTGAGGAAGGTGAAGACCTCCACGCCCTGATCGGTGTTGAAGACGGCTTCGGCGGGACGACCGGTACGACCATTGTTTTCATCGAAGTAGAGACCACCGCTGTTGGCCAGAATCTGCTCGAAGAACCAACCGACCTGGCCAAAGGTGATGCAGTAGGGCGCAACCTCGGCAGCCAGCAGTTCATCGCACAGCGCCTTGAACTCACTGAAGGTCATGCTGCCTTCGGGCATTTCGACGCCGGCGGCATCAAACATTTCCTGATTGTAGTAGATCAGTGGCGTGCTGCTGTTGAAGGCCATGGCCACCATGCCATTCTCATCAGAATAGTAGTCGCGCACGGCGTCGACGAAGATGCTGGAGTCATAGCCATCATTCTCCATCAGCTGCCAGGCCGGGACCAGGCGACCGGTGTCGATCATGGTCTGAGAAGCAAGGTCGAAATTCTGGATGATATTGGGCTCGCCGCCAGCCTCAAAGGCTGCCAGTAATGCATTGTAAGTGTCGTCGTAACTGCCCTGGAAAGTAGCGTTGACGACGATGCCGTCCTGACTCTCGTTGAACGAAGCTGTGAGTTCGTCAACGAGCTCGTTGAGGTTGCCGCTCATGGCGTGCCAGAACTCAAGCGTTATCACATCCCCATCAGCCATTGCGCCATCGCCAGCGGGGGCTTCTTCGGCGGCCTCTTCGGTCGCTGCAGCGTCTGCCGGCGCGTCTGCAGGCGCGCCTGCCGGCGCAGCACAGGCCGATAGCACCATGAGGCTAACCAACAGCAGCGTCAGAATCGTTGCGAGTCGTTGCATCTCTTTCTCCTTGTTGTCAAATGGTTTCGGTACGGTAGGAATTATTGAGCAACGGCCAAAGCCGTTATTCACGCAAACATTGGTCATTGCTAGACTCAGCCCTTCAAGCCTGACATGGCGATGCCACGCACGAGCTGTTTTTGGGCGACCAAAAAGACGATGAGCGCAGGCACGATGGCAATCATGGAGCCGGCCATGACTGCGCCCCAGTCACTGCCGCGATCAAATTGGGACATAAAGAAGCGAATGCCGATTTGCAGCGTGCGCATGTCGACCGATTTGGTGATGATCAAGGGCCACAAGTATTGGTTCCAGGCGCTGAGAAAGGCGAAAATCGCAAACGCGCCAATTGACCCCTTGCTCAGCGGCACCAGAATCTGCCAGAGATAGCGCCAGTTGCCTGCGCCGTCGATTTTCGAGGAATCCCGGTATTCTTTAGGAACGGTCAAGAAAAACTGGCGCAACATGAAGACGCCAAATGCGCTGACAATAAATGGGGCTGTCAAGCCAGCATAGGTATCACCCCAGCCGATTCGGGAGACGAATTGAAAATTGGGGATAAAAACAAGTTCAAACGGGACCATCAGGCTGCCCAGCACGATGTAGAAGAGCGCATTGCGGCCAGGAAAATCAAGAATGGCAAATGCATAGGCGGCCAACACACTGAAGAGAACCTGCGCCAGCGTAATAATCCCGGATTGGATCATGCTGTTTAGCAAGTAACGGCCAAAAGGCGTCGATTCAAACGCGACCTGATAGTTTTCAAGCGTCCACTCACGGGGGATCAACTGGGGCGGAAAGGTGATGACCTGGCTCGGAACCTTGAAGCTCGTGAAGAAGGCGATAAAAATGGGCATCGCAATCAGAAGACCGAGCGCAAGTAGTGCAATCTGTACAAAGAAATCACTGAAGCTAAATTTTGAACCAAACGTTCTTTTGCTTGATGCGGTCGTCATTATTGATAGTGCACCCGTCGGTTAACAAACACAAAGTTGAGATAGGACATGACGACAACCATGATGGCCAGGATGTAAGCCTGGGCGGAGGCAATGCCCCGTTGCGGCGTACCCACGAATGCATCGTAGTAGATGGAGTAGACGAGTGTAGTCGTTGCGCGCCCGGGTCCGCCCTGGGTCAGAACGTCGATTTCGCCAAAGGCCTGGAAGCTGTAGATGATGTTGATGATGAGTAGAAAAAAGAGCGTAGGCGATAGCATGGGCAACGTGATATAACGCAGCCGCTGGAAGGTATTGGCCCCGTCTACTTTGGCCGCGTCGTAGAAGGTGTTGTCAATGTTCTGAACGCCTGCCAATGCAATGATCACGTTGAAGCCAAGCTGGCGCCAGGTGGTAGCAATGATGACCGCCAAGAGCGCCCAGCTTTTGGAGGCCAACCAATTGGGGGCATCGCCCATGCTGTCAAACAGACCGATTTGAACCATCCAATAATTGATATAGCCGACCACCGGATGAAAGAGCCAGCGAAAGAGGACGCCAGCCACTGCGCTGCTGATGATTACCGGGACAAAGATCAGCGTCCGGTGGAGAGATTTTAGATTTCGCAACGGATAGGAGAGCAGGATGGCCAGCATCACGGAAAGAATGATGCCCGTGGGGACCGTGCCCAGCACAAAGAGCAAGGTGACTCTGACACTGTCCCAATACTCGGGGTCGGTCAACAAGCTCCTGTAATTCTCGAAACCTACGAAGCGCATTTGATTGCCAAAGGGCGCGATGCGGTTCAGGCTGAGGCGGAAGGACGTAATGATCGGAATGAAGACAAAGAGGGCCAATCCGATGAGGGTCGGCGCAAGATAGAGATAGCCCTCCATGGCCGCGGCTATCCGTTTGCGCCGTCTGCCGCTGCTTTGCGACGATGTTTGACTGGTTTTGGCGGGCAGCGTTGCTTCGCTCATATGCTCAATTCATCTGTTGATCGTACAGAGTGGCGACAGGAAGAGACGACAAAGATGCCGTTGTTGGAAGCGGCGTCTCGGCCAGATTAATCAATTGGGTGGTTGATGGAGCCAAAGGTTACCTGACTAGTATAGTCAACTTATCGGGTCATGGCAAACAGTTTTCCTGCTGGGCGAAGTTTCACCCCCGCCGGGCGCGCAAATGCTGCATCGCGCTGAGGTCATGATGCCTCAGCCTGGTTAATGGCCCGCCAATATTGTGTAAAGCTTGCGTTAAGGCCAATCCAGACAAATACCTGTACGCTGCACCTTCCTGGAAGCTCTCTCGTCGATATGCCTTCCTGAGTACAGCTTCCAGGAAGGTCGGATCGCTAATATCTTGGAATGGCCTAGCTTAACGCCGCTGGCGTGGGTGGCATAAGCCAGATGTGGGCTTGGGGGAGCGTGACGTGAATCTTGGCGCCGCTCTGTAGGGCACGCGCTGCGGGCGCGTGAGCCATCCAGCGCACATCGTCTAGGCGGAGCAACACCTGGGTGTATGTGCCCATGTAAACGACAGACTCAACGATGGCCTCAATGCAGTTCTGGCTGGTGTATTCGGCAAGCACCACCTGCTCGGGCCGCACGGTGAGGAGAACGGGGCCGTCTGCCACAGGTACTGTTTCACAGACGTGAAAGGCGCCCACCGCCGTTTCGACAAGCGTGCCCAGCTTTTCACCGGCAAGAAGGTTTTCGTTGCGGAAGAAGCGTGCAACCTGCTCATTTTGTGGCTGATCGTAGAAGGCGCTGGGCGCGTCGTACTGGAGCAGCACGCCGTCCATCATCAACGCGACCCGATCGGCCAGCATGACGGCCTCCTCCTGGTCATGCGTGACGAAAAGCATGGTAATGCCCATTTCCTGCTGGATCGTGCGAATCAACTGGCGCATCTCCAGGCGCAGGTTGGCGTCCAGGTTGGCCAGGGGCTCATCCAGCAGCAAGACCGCAGGTTCGATGATCAGCGCCCGGGCCAGTGCGACGCGTTGCTGCTGGCCGCCCGAAAGCTCGCCCGGCTTGCGCTGGCCGTAGCCGGGCAGCTGCACCAGCGCCAGCATCTCCTCCACTCGACGCCGGATCACGGCCTTCTCTACACCGCGCATTTTGAGCCCAAAGCCCACATTCTCCGCCACCGTCATGTTGGGGAAAAGCAGATGTTTCTGGAAGACCATGACCGCTCCGCGCTGTTCCGGCGCAATCTCCAGCACCGACCGGTCATCGAAGCGGATGTCGCCGGCGCTGGGCGTCAGCAGACCGGCGATCATGCGCATGGTCGTGGTTTTGCCGCAGCCGGACGGACCGAGGAGCGCCACCAACTCACCTGATTCCACTGCCAGGCTGAGATTCGCGACGGCGGCCACGTCGCCGTAGCGCTTGGATAGATTGTGGAGGGTTACCTTTGTCATGTGGGTCTACTGGATCTGTTGCGCGCCTCGCCCTCGCCCGAACTGCCGGATTGATGACGATTGGTGCTATAGCCGGCCAAAACCGCTGACGGCGCCTGCTTCTTTGGACAGTGTACGCGAGGTAAGGATCAGCACCAAGATCGCGGGGAGGATAAAGACGATGCTGATGGCCGCCGCCCGCGCGTGGCTGGCGCCACTGATGAACGGAAAGAGCACCATGGGCAGCGTGATGATACGCCCGCCGCCGATCAGCAAGGTCGTGATGTATTGGCTCCAGGAAACCAAGAAGGTAAAGAGCGAGGCAACGACCAAGCCGGGAAAAATGGCGGGCAGCGTGATATACCAGAAGGTGCGCAGCGGATTGGCGCCGAGCGTGCGTGCGGTCTCTTCCAGTTCGACGCTATAGTTGGCAAAGACGCTGGCCATGACCAGCACAAAATAGGGCAGTGCCGGCACGAGATGCACCAACGCCACGCCGGCAAAGGTGTCGGCCAGGCCATAGCGGATAAAGACAATCTGGATGCCCATGGCCACCACCAGCGTCGGCACGATGATGGGCAGCATGATCAGCCATTCGACGGTGCGTTTGCCCCGAAATTCCTGCATGCCCAACACGCGCGCTGCCGGCAGACCCACGATGATGCTCAGAAAAACAACCACAAGCGCCAGCGCAAGGCTGGTGACGAGTCCTTCGCCTACTCGTGAAGTAGGTGAGAAGACATAGCGCCACGCATCCAGCCCCCATTCTTGCGGGAGCAGATTGGGAAAGAACCAGTTGCGGGCGAAGGACCAGATGCCCAACGGCGCCAGCGGCAACAAGACGCCGACAACAATTGCGATGATAGCGACCCAGCGGGCGATAGCGCGCATCGATCAACTCCAAATGCTAGCCAAACCGCTTCACGGCTCGACGATAGGTTGCCAAGAGCAACACAGCGATGATCGTAATGATCACACCCATGGCCATCGCTTCGGGCCGGCGGCTCAGGTCGGGATCGATATAGGCTCGGTACGCGGTGACGGGCAGGGTGTTGGGGTAGCGGACACCGAGCAAGAGCGGGATCTCAAAGCTGCCGAACAGGAAGGCGAAGACGATAATCGATGTTGAGATGATACCGGGCATGACCAGCGGCAGCAGCACATGGCGAAAGCGCTGCCACGGCCCTGCACCCAGCGTCTGGGCCACTTCTTCATATTCCAGCCCGACACCCTTCAGCACAGCCAGCACGACCAGCCCGATGAAGGGTACTTCTTTCCAGGTATAGACGAGGATCGTGCCGATGTTGGCGCGATCAAAGACCAGAACGGGAAAGTCTGCCGGCTGCCCGATCAAGCCCAGCGCATAGGCGAAGCGCGCCAGGATGCCGCTTTGGGTGAGGAGCATGACGATCCCGGCCGCGGCGACCAGATGGGGCACCGGTAGTGGGATCTGGTAGATGGTCGTCACGAATTGATTGCCGCGAAACGTACGCCGCAGCACCATGGCCGCAATCAAAGCGAGTACCGTGGCCAGAAATGTGCTGACGGAGGCGATATAGAGGGTCAGCGCCAGCGAGATGTAGAATTCTCGATCGCTCAGGATGTCAACGTAGTGGTGCAGGGTGGGCGTCCGCAGACCAAGGACGGGCATGTAGTCCACGCTCTGGCCAAATCCGACGATCAGACCGCCGCCGAAAAAGAGGAAGATGACTGCCAGGGCAGGGGCCAGCATCAGCGCTGTCCGCACGCCCTGGCGTTCGAGAAGTCCGTTCACGGTTTAGCGCTGCAATACATTTTCTTCCCAACCCTGCTCGATGGCTGCAACCCAATCCGCGCTCATCTCTGGCAACGCGGCGGCGCTGAGTACCTCGGCGGGCAGCGCGGCCTCACTTTGGGTTTCCTGCATCAGTTGCGCCCGTTCAGCCTCGCTCAATCGATCCGGCTCGATGGCCATGCGCCATCCCAGCACGTTCGGCTGGGTCATCGTTGTCTGGTAGAGCGGAGAAAGCAGATAGTTGGCCACGACCATCGCCCCGGCCGGGTTACTGGCGTTGTAGGGGATCGCCACATAGCTGACGTTTGCCAGTGTTCCGCTATCAAAGACGGTGGTGCGGATGGTGTCGGGATAGATGCCCTCGCGGATGTAGGTGGACGCGCGGCTCGAGTCATACTCCATGTTGAAGTCGATCTCTTGATTCGCCAGCAGGTCGGTCATGGCCGCCAACTCTGGGTAGGTCTGTCCTGCGCGCCAAAGATTGGGCTCGATGGTGTTGAGGTAATCCCAAACGAGGGGCGCCGTTTCATCGAAGACCGCCCGGTCAAAGTCGCCTAGAAAGGGCTCCGAGCTACCGGCGGCCCAGTAGAAGAGCTGGCGCACAAAGGCTGCCCCGACGTGGTTGGGCAGCGCCGGGTAGGTAAAGCGGCCGGGATTGGCTTCGATCCATGCCTTGAGATCTTCGAACGTCGTTGGCGGATTCTCGCCCACGGTCGCACTGTTATACTCGAGCACCCACTGGAAGCTGGCCCAGGGCGATTCGTAGCCGTCGACTGCCACACCAAAATCATAGGCAACGGCCGGATTTTCCCAATCGACCAGCAGCGAGTTGGGGACGAGGTCAACGAAGGGGCCGTAGAGTAGGTCGGCATCCTTCAGCGTTCGGAAATTTTCACCATTGATCCAGATCAGGTCGATGCTGCCGCCGCTGTCGCGCCCTGCCGCTTTTTCGTTGAGCACCTTGTTGACCGCATCGGCCGTGTTGTCTAGCGGCACCCGGTTGACGGTAATGCCGAACTCTTCCTGCAGCGCCTCGCCGATGACGCCGTCCACATGACTGTTGATCGTCTCCGAGCCGCCCCACAGGAACCAGTTGACGGTCGTCCCCTGGGCTGCGGCGGTGACCTCATCCCACGAGGCATAGACGGGCACATCGACCACGGCCGGTTCGTTGTCGGCGCTTGCACCAGTATGTGTCGTCTGTGATGGCGCGGCACAGGCGCCGCTCAGACCAACGGCAAGCAAGAGCAGTACGAGCAGGGGCGTTCGGACACTAAATTTCATGAGGTTCCTTTCTGAATCTGTTCCGCTGGATGAGCGACGTACCGTGCAGGCGGCACTGCTGCATGAATTGTACGGAACAGGCAGGTTGGAGCGCGTAAGGCACCCTACACGCTTCCTCATTTTCACACAAAAAAGCCACCGGCATATATGCCGGTGGCTGAAAAACGGACTGAATGCCGTCAGGACCCGATGACGGGCCGGAATTTATAGCCGTAGATAATCTGCCCCTCGTCGCCGTCTTCACGTAGCTTGCGCGTAACCATCTCCACACGCAGACCAATATGAACGTCCTCACTCTCCACATCGGTCAACTGTGCCGATATGATTGGCCCATCATCAAGTCTGATGAGTGCAACCGTGTAGGGCTTTTGCACTTCATAGCCTTGCGGGACGCTATACATGGTGGTAAAGCTATAGACTTCGCCGGTTCCGCTAAGTCGGTGGGCGTGAACCAGGGTCTCTGTATGTCGTATGGCCGACATGAATTCAGTCGTCTCCTGCAACCTGGACCGAAAAGTAATGCGGGACGCTCTTCGGCATGCTGAACGAAAAGTGCGCCTGATGCGTTGGGACTCCACTCATGCCCTCTCCGTTCATGCCCCCTCCACTCATGGTTTCTCCACAATGGGGACAAACCTTGCGCGGCGGGAAGACGGCATTCGTGCATGCCGGGCACTTTTCGCCCACCAAATTATATCGCTGTTGTTTGGTCCGCCATAATGTAGGAACTGCCATTACGAAAACTCCTTGAAAAAATAGTAGTCAAGAAAACCCTTGTTTGATCGTCAATATCATACGAGGAGCAGCATAACAGATTTGGACTCTCAATTCCTATCTGCTCGGCGTTTTGGGCGACTTGATAGGTTTTGGTAGCTTTTTAGGGCCAAAATACGGGGTTTGAGTAAGGAACATGGGGACTTTGTCTAAAGATTGAGCCGGAATAGCGCCATTCCGGAGGTCCAGGATATGAGTACTGAGGGCCACGGCATGGTGCGCGTGGGGCCTCTTTTTGCTGATGGGGGGGAGCTACGCTGCCTTTGCAAAGAGTGTGACAGCGTAGCCAATTTTTGACCGCGCGCGTCATGACGCGCGTTGACTCACGTGCCCAGAATGTGGGTGATGATCGTGGCGCCGCTGCCGCCGATGTTCTGCGTCATGGCCAGGCGCGCATCCGCAACTTGGTTGGCGCCGGCCGTACCCGTGAGCTGTTGCACGGCCTCAACAACCTGATAGACGCCCGTCGCGCCCACGGGGTGACCTCTACTCTTGAGCCCGCCCATGGTGCTGATGGGAATGCGTCCGGTAATGCTGATTTCTTCGTCTTGCGCCATGCGCCAGCCCTCGCCGCGCCGGGCAAAGCCAGTGGCTTCCAGGCTCAAGGCACTCATGATGGTGAACGCGTCATGCAGTTCGAAAAAGTCCAGCTCTTCCGGCCCGACACGCGCCTGGCGGTAGGCCTTTTGGCTGCTGGTGTAGGCTGCTTCCAAGAAGAGCGGATCACGGCGGTCGTGGACGGCCAGCGTGTCCGTTGCACCGGCGCTGGCCAGGATCTGCACGGCGCCCCGGTGGTGACCGGCCGTAAATTCACGGGCGCGTTCGGTGGGCACAAGCACTACTGCCGCCGCGCCGTCACAGACTGGGCTGCTGTCCATAATGCTGATGGGCGTCGCGACGAGGGAGGCCTTCTTATATCCATCCAGGGTCAGGGGCGCCTGAAACATGGCGTTTGGGTTGTTGACGCCGTTGCGATGGGCGTTGATGCTAAAGCCGCCAAATGCGTCATGCGCGACGTCATGTTCGTACAAATAACGCTGCATGATCAGCGCGTTGAGCGCGACAAAGCTCAAGCCGTGCATAGCCTCGTATTCGGCGTCGGCCGCGGTGGCCAGGCCAGCCGTCGTGTCCTTGCCCACCGTGTCGGTCATCTTCTCCACGCCCGCGACGATGACGACATCGTGAAAGCCGCTGGCAACGGCCATGGCGCCCACGCGCAGCGCGGCCGCGCCCGAGCCGCATGCTGCTTCGATTTTGGCTGCCTCCACGCCTTGGAGGCCACAGTAATCGGCAATCAGCGTGGCCAAGTGCTCCTGGTCCAACAGGCTGCCGCTGAGCATGTTGCCCAGAAAAAGCGCATCGGCCGTCTCGATGCCGGCTTCGGCCATGGCCCCTGAAATCGCGTCAAAGGCGATGCTGCGTATCGAGCGGTTCCACAACTCGCCGACTTCAGATTGGCCGATCCCTACGATAGATACGGAACGCATAGCTCCTCCGAAACAATCAGATCTTATCTGATGCAAAACATGGTTGGCGCCGTCTTGACGAGCGCAGACCAGCCTCAATTATCCCTTCACTTCCTCATTTCAGGATGTAATAGGTTGCCCGTTTTTCGCCAATGCGCAGTAGAAGATTCTTTTCCACCAGGTCTGCAAGATCGCGGCGAATGGTCTCTGCGCTGACGTCGGGCGCCAACGCCTGATAGTCGCTGTTGGTGATGCGGCCGTGCTCGTGGAGGAAAGCAACTGCAGCCTCCTGGCGTGGATTGAGATAGCCGTGTGGCCACTGCTGCGTCTCCGGTTGGCTGACGACGAGCTCATCGCTGGCCGAGTAGAGTGTCACCCGAAAGCCGGCCGACATTTCTTCAAAGACGGGGGCACGCAGCCCTGCCTCCTGCATGGCGGCCAACATGCGGTCGATGCCATATCCCAGACGTTCGATGTAGCCCAGATCGCTCAGCACAGCCACGACGGCTTCATTGCGGCTATAGCGCTCATCCTTCATGTTGTCGATCGTCACATGGCCGGGCAGCCGCCCCGGGCTATAGACCTCCAGCCGGTCGGCAAACATGAGCAGACGAATGCCTTCACCGCGGATGCTGTAGTCGCGGTGAGCAATGGCATTGACAATTGCCTCACGCACGACGGGAATGGGATACTCGGTGGAATCCTCGCGCGTCATGCCGGTGATGCGCATGCCTTGACGCATATTGCCCACAACAAACGCTTCGGCCTGACGCAACTGTTCCCTGAGCGGACCGGCGATGTCCTGGCGTACAAATTCATCGCTCATGCTCAGCCCGCGGTAGCGTACGCAGATGATCTCGGCGCTGCGCACAAACTGCTGCGGATTGCGGCCAAAGAGCAGCAACCCCGCAACGGTGGGGACCAAATCATCAGGCTCCAGTCGGCCCTTGCGCGTTGCGATGACCTCTTCCGGGTAGGCAACACAGCCCCGCGCCAGGAGCGCCTGACGCGGTCCCTCGTCAGGCGGCAGCTCCATGTGTTCCAGATAGTCTTCGACCATGCGTTCGTCCAGATCGGCGAGCGCGGCGCCGGGCAAGATCTGCTCTTCGTAGCCGGCCTCCCCCCTCTCCAACAGCAGGCGGCGCAGTTCGGGCGTGGTAAGCGGGCGATTTTGGCGTTGGGTCCGGGTGAGGTAGGCCCCGCGGAGGCTATAGAGGTGGGGCAAACCGCTGGGCACCTCGGCAACGGCCAGCTCAATGCCATCCATGGTGGCAATGCGCGGGGTGGGTAAGATCAGCGGCGGGTCTGTTTGCAGCCCTGCCTCGATGATCTTATCGCGCAACGTGTCGCCAACGTTCTTGCTCTGGGGCGCGCCTTTTTTGGTCACGCCGACAAAAACGACGCCCCCGTTGGCGTTGGCCATTGCGGCCAGGGTTTCGGCGACCGCGGCGACGGGCGACTTGGCCGTGAGGAAGGCGACGCGCTCTGATTCGCCCGCTTCGAGATGGGCACGCAGTTCGGCTGCGGATGCTCCCGATCGCCGACGATAGATCATGGCGGGCCGCCTACAGTATTCGCTGCGATTAGTTCTTTGCAATCGGTAAAGCCCCAACCAGAAGCGTCGTTAATGTCGAGCACCCGGAGTTGATCCGTGTAGTGAACAGTGACGCCGTTTTCCTCCAGGTTGCGGGGCGGCACGTGGCCCAGCGTGAAAAAAAGCAGCTCTCTGAAGGGGTCGTTGGGGTCCACAGCGGTGATCTCTGCGCAGACAAAGGCGCGCAGTTGTTTCACTTCGGTCTGGTCCGCCGATCGATCCAGGCGATAGCTCTCTGTGTACTCGAGCGCGGCCCGGGTCTGAATGTCGCTGACCCGATACTGGCTGCGTTTGGGCAGCTGTTCCTCGCTTAGTTCGGCACAGTAGTCGCCTGGCTCGGTGACCCTGCGGTCCAGTTCTGCTACTTCTCCGATTATCCTTATCTGTTCAGGTGGATCCACGCCGTCGCCAAAGAGATCCTCCCGCGCCTCAGGTTCTAACATGAATTTGAGTGCGACAGCTTCGGGAAAGAAAGGATCAGGCACATCGTCCCGGCAAAACTGGATCCCCATATAGTCATCGGTGTAGCGAATGTCCTCACGCACTTTGCTGCCGGAAGTACTCAGATCGATCGTACGATAGTAGCGATAGACATCACAAAGCAGGCTGCGGCCAGGATCGGCGAAGCCTCCTTCGACTGCAGTGGAGAGCGGATTCGTCGGCTCGTGGATGGGAAAGAGCGCGTCTACGGACCAGACCGGTCCCGCTGTTGCGATGTTTTCGATGGCGACTTCGCCGGTAGCAGTCATGCCCCGGGCGTTGCGCAGGCCGCCCGGGGCTGTGACCTGGGCCACGCCGTAGCCGAGGAAAGCGCCGCGCCACCAGACGGTGGTGAGGGCCCTGGGCCCAAGCGTGTCGACAATGGCGAATTCTCCCAGCGGATCTTCATCGCCGATCGATCCACAGATGCCAGATTGACCCGTCTGATAAGGGAAAACGGCAATCTGATTGGGATTTGTGTAGAGGCCAACGTAGGCAGTGTTGGGTTCGGGCCAGTACGAGGGGGCGATGCGATACGCGATAAACGAGCCTATGGGCTGGAGCGGGGTGGCCAGGGGCGGGAAATCGACCACATACTCAGATGAGGTCTGACCATCGACAATGATGGCGCCGATTGGTGAGCCGCCTGTGGGAACCTGCTGGCTATTGACAAAGTTGCCTGTTGTCGTCTGGAGCGTGTTGTAGGCATAAAGCAGCAGGTATTCGTTTTCTGTATCGTCATCAACACTAATGGCCCTCCATTCATTGCCAGAGAAAATGGGATACCAGTTCGTGGGCAAGATGTCGAGTAAGTTTGGCTCATCCTGTTCTGTTTGGTCGAAAAATGTACAACCGCTCAGCGTAAAGAGCGCGGTAAGAAGCCCAATAATGACCAGCATCGAGCTGACTGAGGGAGAGAATTGGGGGAAAGGATTGATGCGTTGGATGGGCATGGGCAAGGCGAACGAATTGAGCGAAAAATCGCCGGCTGGTCTTGGGCGGCGACAGGCGGGGTATTGTCCGATCCGTGTGACCGGTTTTGCACGCTGCCTCCTGACTGATTGTAGCGCAGCCCAGGACAGATGCAAAGCAGGGGATGATTGTACAGGCGCCGCGGCTTTTTCTATAATGCTGGACATATGTCGAATGAACGCCCCACTATGCTCAATAACCGCGAGGCCCTGTCCGGAGCCTTGCTGCCCGGTCCAGGCATCAAACGTTGGATACTGCTCTTTGTCATCAGCGTGTTCATTGCCGGATTCGGCGTGGCGCTGATTCTATTGGCTGCCGGTTTTGGATACGCAACGGCCGAGTTCGATGGGATGGGCGCCTGGTTGACGGGGTTGCTGCTGTTGGCCGGCGGCATGGCGCTAGCTGGCTTTGCCATATGGCGCATGAATCGCAACGTCATTCACGCCATGATGCCGGGCGCAGAGAAGCCTGGTGATCGTGAAGTGATGGCCACTGTGCTGGCTCGCTCGCCGCGTCGCCGCGACGGTCCCAAGGTTGTCGTCATCGGCGGCGGCACCGGCATGCCCCAGCTTCTGCGCGGTCTGCGCGCCTACACGGACCATATTACTGCCATCGTCACCGTAGCTGACGACGGTGGCAGCAGCGGTCGCCTGCGGCGTCAAACGGGCATGTTGCCGCCGGGCGACTTTCGCAACAACATCGCGGCCCTGAGCGAGGCTGAAGAGCTTATGACGCGCCTCTTTCAATATCGCTTTGGCGAAGGCGACTTTGGCGGCAACTCCGAAGGCGGCAGCGAATTGGCCGGCCACAGCTTTGGCAATCTGTTCATCACGACTATGGCCGCTGTCTCAGGGAGTTTTGAAGCCGGTCTCGCAGAGAGCAGCCGCGTGCTGGCCGTGCGCGGTCGCGTTTTGCCGTCTACGCTGGAAAACGTCACGCTTTGCGCCGAGGTCGCCCAGACGTTGCCCGACGGCGGTGAACGCTGGCTGACCGTCGAGGGCGAAAGCAACATTCCTGAGGCCGGCGGGCGCGTGACGCGTGTCTTTCTCAAGCCAGATACGGTGCGCGCGTACCCTGCCGTGATCCAGGCCATCTTGCAGGCTGACCTGATCGTGGCAGGACCGGGCAGTTTCTTCACCAGCGTCATGCCCAATCTGCTGGTGCCTGCGGTGCGTGACGCCATCTGCGCGGCGGCGGCCCCGCGGATCTACGTCTGCAATGTGGCAACCCAACACGGCGAAACGGACGGGTTTACCGTCTCCGACCATATGCGGGCGTTGCAGCAGCATGCCGGCGACGCCTTCACCACGGTGTTGGCCAATCATAGCTACGCCCCGGATGTGCCGCCATACCCCGGCGGTCAGTGGGTCTCCCTCCCGGCTGCCGATGAGGTGATCGACTACGAGCTCTTTACGGGGGATCTAGTCAGCCCAGAGCTGCCTTCACACCATGATTCGGCCAAAGTCGCGGCACAACTCATGCAGATCTATGCGACTTTGAAGGAGCCTGGCAACAGGACGTAGAGGAGAAATCCTGATAAAAAATTGATCGTCTGAAAATACGCATTTATATCCAGTGTGTGTTAGAATGACATTTAGTATGTGAACGGTGGAGAATCTGCAACGTGCGTGTTATGCCAGTCAGAAAATACGATTGGCTTATTGTTATTATTTGATAGCGACAAACGCATTTTGGTATCAGGTCAAAAAGTCCATTTACCGCTCATTGAGAAAACAGGAGAAATCAATGGCTACAAAGGTTGCAATTAACGGTTTCGGCCGCATTGGTCGTCTGGTCTTTCCGCGTGATGGCCGAGCAGCCGGAACGCTTCGACATCGTCGGCATCAACGACCTGTCTGACCCCAAGACCTTGGCCTATCTGGCCAAGTATGACTCGACCCAGGGTCGCTTCCCCGGCACGATCGAGGCCGGCGAGGCCAGCCTGATCGTCAACGGCAAGGCGATCAAAGTCTTTGGCGAGCGCAACCCGGCCGACCTGCCGTGGGGCGAGTTGGGCGTTGACGTCGTCATCGAGTCCACTGGTATCTTTACCAACAATGCCAGCGATGGCAAGCCAGGCTACGACAGTCATCTGGAAGCCGGCGCCAAGAAGGTCATCATCTCTGCCCCGGCCAAGGGCACCGCCGAGACCGTCGTGCTGAGCGTCAACGACCACGTGCTGGATTCCGGCGACCACTGTGTCTCCAATGCTTCCTGCACCACCAACAGCCTGGCCCCGGTGGTCAAGGTGCTCAACGAGAAATTTGGCGTTGTCAAGGGCTTGATGGTCACTGTCCATGGCTACACCAATGACCAGAATGTTCTGGATCAGGTCCACAAAGATCTGCACCGCTCTCGTGCCGCTGCCGTCAACATCATCCCGACCAGCACCGGCGCCGCCGCAGCAGTCGGCAAAGTGTTGCCCGAGCTGAACGGCAAGCTGGACGGCTACGCCCTGCGCGTGCCGGTCCCGACCGGTTCCATCACCGACCTGACCGTCGAACTGGCGCAGGATGTGACCGCGGAAGAGATCAACGCAGCCATCAAGGAAGCTGCCGAGGGCGAGTACAAGGGCATCATCGAGTATGTCACCGACCCGATCGTCAGCAGCGACATCGTGCACAACCCGCACAGCTCGATCTTCGATTCCGGCAACACCAAGGTCATCGGCGGCAACATGGCCAAGGTGACCATGTGGTACGACAACGAGTGGGGTTACTCCAACCGCACCGCCGATCTGGCCGAGCGCTTGATGCAGCTCTAGGCTCGGAGCAGGTAGAGATGCGAAAACGTGAAACGTGACCGTGAAAAGTCCCCGAACGTTCTACGTTTCACGTTTTTGGAGATCGTACGTTTCACGTTGGAGACGTGAAACGTGCATGATGATGTTGCATCGGCACGGTTCACGTGTGTAACACGTCTCACGTTTTTTTGTTGAATGATTCCCACACGTTGAGCACTGTGAGACAGGAATCATGAATAAAGAAGACGATCAAAGACATCGATTGGCAGAGGCAACAAGGCGCTGGTGCGCGTCGACTTCAACGTGCCATTGAGCGATGGCGTTATCACCGATGATGCCCGCATTCAGGCTGCCTTGCCGACGATCAATTACCTGCTCGACCACGGCGCCGCCGTCATTCTCATGAGCCATCTGGGTCGTCCCAAGGGTGAGCCGGATCCTGAATTCAGCCTGCGAGGTGGCGGCCGATCATCTGGCCACGTTGGTCGATGCCCCGGTTCAATTCTGCCGAGACCACCGGTCGAAGAGGCTGAAGCGATGGCCGCGGTTGGAAGCCGGGCCAGATTCTGGTGCTGGAAAACACGCGTTTCGATCCGCGCGAGAAGAAGAACGATCCTGCGCATGGCCGCAGAACTGGCCGCCATGGGCGATGTGTTCGTGAACGATGCCTTTGGCAGCGCGCATCGGGCCCATGCCAGCACGACCGGCGTCGCCGCGGATCTGCCTGCGGTGGCCGGCTTCCTCATGGAAAAAGAGCTGGATTACTTGGGCGATGCCCTCGAAGAGCCGGAGCGAGCCCTTTGTCGCCATTCTGGGCGGGGCCAAGATCAGCGACAAGATCGGCGTCATCGAACAGTTGCTGAACAAGGTCGACACCATCCTCATCGGCGGCGGCATGGCCAACACCTTCCTGGCCGCCCAGGGCTACGACATGGGCAAGAGCCTGGTCGAGGCCGAGTCGCTTGACCTGGCCAAAGAGATGATGGCAAAGGGCGGCGATGTGATCCAGATCCCAGTTGACCTGCGTGTGGCCACCCACTTCGCTGCGGACGCCGAGAACAAGGTCGTCAGCGTTGAGGATGTGCCGTCCGACTGGATGGCCCTGGACATCGGCCCGGCCACCATCGCCCACTTCAGCAACCGGCTCGCCGGCGCCAAGACCGTGGTCTGGAACGGCCCCATGGGCGTTTTCGAGTTCCCGGTCTTTGCCCAGGGCACAGTGGCCATCGCCGAAATCTTGGGCGGCCTGTCTGACGCCACGACCATCATCGGCGGCGGCGACAGCGCGGCGGCCGTGCGCCAGGCGGGCCTGCAGGGAAAGATTTCCCATGTCAGCACCGGCGGCGGCGCCAGCCTGGAGTTCCTGGAAGGCAAGGAACTGCCGGGCGTGGCGGCGTTGAACGCGGCGCTAAACGATCAGTAGCGATTGTTTTGGGGTTGTGCGGCCTAAGTGTGTATCAGACTCCCGAACGTTTCCTCCAGTCCACCTTTTCACCGAGGCATCAGCATGAACTTCCTCAAAAGACTGTTTGGCGGCTCCGGCGGCGGCGATGATCGTTTGACGTCCATCTATGAAATGAGCTATCGCTGCAAGGAACCGCATCGAAGGCAAAGTCGATCTCTTCAACGAAGCTGAGCAAGGACGACGACGGCAAGGGCTAGTACGTGCGCAAAGTGCTGCACACGTCCGGCTGCACAACGAGTTGCTTCATTGAAGGCGATGATGGCTATTCTGGTTCGACAGCATCAAGCAGATCTCCGGATCCAAGCGCTGTTCTGAGGCGGACGGTGGCTGACGGCTGGACGAGTATGCCGGAAGAGTTGGCCATCTTCAACGCCCCGCCGGAGGTAGAAGGCGAGGCGCTGGCTTGAAGAAGAGGAGTACGTCGCTGAGCTAGAGCGATTTAATGCACCACCCGAAGACCTTCAGGATGAGGGAACGGATGTTGATCAAACCGTCAGCTAAACGATTCATTTCTATTCAATAAAGGATTCTCTCATGCGTAAACCGATGATGGCCGGCAACTGGAAGATGAACATGACGATTTCCGAAGCCGCCGATCTGGCCAGTGCAATAGTGGCTCAAACCAACGAGATCAACAGCGTTGACCGGGTAATCTGCCCGACCTATGTCTGCCTGCCGGCCGTGAGCGAAGTGCTGAACGGCGCCAATGTCGCACTGGGCGCCCAGAACATGCATTTTGCCGAGAGTGGCGCCTACACCGGCGAGATCAGTGCCGCGATGTTGCAGGGGCTGGTTGAGTACGTGATCATTGGCCACAGTGAACGGCGCCAGTACTTTGGCGAGACCGACGAGACGGTCAACAAAAAAATCGTCGCCGCACTGGCTGCTGGTCTGAAGCCGATCGTCTGTGTCGGTGAGAGCCTGGAGCAGAATCAGGCCGGCGAGACCCAGACTTTTGTGAGCGGTCAAGTCAACGGCGAGCAGGTGTGGGGCGGGCTCGGCCTGGCCGACCTCAGCGCCGAGCAAGTTGCCAATCTGATCATCGCCTACGAGCCGATCTGGGCCATCGGCACCGGCCTGGCTGCCACGTCGCAGCAGGCCCAGGACATCTGCGGCGGCGTCGTGCGCGCAATAGAAAAAGGACCGGATAGGGTCAACGTCAACACTCTATCCGGTCCTTTCTCTATCGTCCTGTTGTATCCGTTGTTGTGTCTTCTACAGAATCTGGCTCAGGAAGAGCTTGGTTCGCTCGTGTTCCGGGTTGGTAAAGAAAACTTCTGGCGGGGCCTGCTCCACGATTTCGCCGTTGTCGAACATGCAGATGCGGTCGGCAACGGCCCGGGCAAAGCCCATCTCATGGGTGACGACCAACATGGTCATACCGCTTTCGGCTAGCTCGACCAGACGGCAGAACTTGTGATCTGGGGGGGGGGCGGTGGGGGGGTCGGGAAGAGGGTGTTTGGGGGGGCGGGGACGGGGAGGGCGGGCGGTGGGGGGGGCGGGACGGGGTCGGGGGGGGGGGGGGTGGGGGGGGGGGGGGGGGGGGGGGGGGGTGGGGGGGAAAAGGTTGAACTGCTGGAAGACCATGCCGGTCTCCCGCCGGATCGCTTCAATGTTGCGCACATCGTGCGAGAGCTCAATATCGTCAACGATGATGTCGCCCTGTTGGTGTTCTTCCAAGCGGTTGATGCAGCGGATGAAGGTCGATTTGCCCGAACCAGATGGTCCGCAAATGACAATCACCTCGCGTTGCTGTACGTCTAGGCTGACACCCCGAAGCACGTGAAAGTCACCAAACCATTTGTGGACATCGCGACAGACGATGATGGGCTCACCGCTCAGGTCTCGTTCTTTTCTGATTACTTCGAATTCAGTTGTCATGGAATTTCCTCAATCTAGCGTGTGCCAACGCCGGAAGCGACCTCAATTCGGCGACTCGCATAAGACATAGAAAAGCTAAAGACCCAGTAGATCAGCGCCACAACGACGAAAACTTCCTGATAGCGACCCAGCCAGGAGGGATTGGCCAGGATCGAGCGGGCGATGCCTAATAGGTCGAAAAGGCCGACGAGCGCCACCAGCGACGTGTCTTTGAAGAGGCCGATAAACTGGCCTACCAGCACGGGAATCACGGCCCGTAGCGCCTGGGGCAGAATGATGCGTGTCATCGACTGGAAATTGCTCAGGCCCAGCGCGTCGGCCGCTTCATACTGGCCTTGGGGAATCGATTGAAGGCCGCCACGCACATTCTCGGCCGTATAGGCGGCCGAGAAGATGATAATCGCGACCATGGCGCGCAGCACACGATCCAAGGGCGGCATATTGGCCGGGAGGAAGAGTTGGAGCATGACCTGGGCCATGAAGAGCAGGCTGATCAGGGGCACGCCACGGATGAACTCGATGTACATGATGCTCAGCCAGCGAATGGCCGGCATCGTCGATTGTCGCCCCAGCGCCAGCAGCACGCCAAGCGGGAACGAAAAGACAATGCCGACAATCGCCAACAGCAGGGAGAGCAGCAGGCCGCCCCACAGGTTGGAGGGAACCAGGGTCAGCACATTGTCTGAAAACCGGAAGCCGCGAATGATCAAAATTACGATCGGAAAGTAAAGCACCCAGGCGATCGTGGCAACCCGTGACATCCGTTTTGACTTCCCGTAGCGCCCCAGGGCAAAGAGGGCGATGCCAATTGCCTCGGTAATCAGCAGATTGAGTCGCGCTTCCATCGACAGCCAGGGCAGCAGCATGAGCAGCAGGGGAATGGCAAAGACGACAATCAGGGCGACGTTGGCCGAGCGTCCCCATGTTCCCCAGGAAAGGCCGACAACACCCGCCAACAGGTAGATGCAGAGCCAAAGTCGCCAAATCTGCTCGGCCGGATACTGGCCGCGCATGAGCAGATTCCAGTTGGCAGGGATGACGGCCCATTCCGCCACGTTGAGCGCCCAGTCCGCCAGACCGCGTACAATGAAGAAAATGAATGCGGCCGCGATGAGGGTTAGAAGTGAGTTGAACCAGCCGTCAAAGAGGTTGCGCCGCAACCAGCCCCAGGCATTTCTGCGTTCGCTCGGTGGGGGCAGCATGTCAGTGGTATCTAGATCTGTTGCTGTCGTCATGGCTTCATTTCACCCTAGCGCTCGACCAATTGAATGCGTTTGTTATACCAGTTCATGAAGAGTGAGGTGAGCAAACTGAAGGACAAATAGACCCCCATGACCAGCGTGAAGACCTCAATCGCCCGACCTGTTTGGTTTAGGATCGTGTTGCCGGCGACGGCAAAAAGATCCGGATAGCCGACCGCAATCGCCAGCGATGAGTTCTTGGTCAGATTCAAGTATTGACTGGTCAGCGGCGGGATGATCACGCGCTGGGCCTGGGGCAGGACGACCAGGCGCAAGGTTTGCACGTTGCTCAGCCCTAACGCTGTGGCGGCTTCGCGTTGACCTTTGGAAACGGACTGAATCCCCGCGCGTACGATTTCAGCGATGAAGGAAGCGGTGTAGATCGTCAAGCCTGAGAGCAGGGCGAGAAACTGCTGGCTGAACGTGCGGCCGCCGGTCGTATTGAGCCCCTCCAGGACCGGGGTCGAGTAGGAGAGAGGGCGAAAGATAATCCAACCGATGACGACGACGACCAGCCAGGTCAACAGAAACCACAGAGTGATAAAGGGCATGCGTCCAGTGCGTTTGCCGCGCTGATACTGGAGGACCGCAACGATGATGGCGAGGAACAGGCCGCCTACAAAGACCATCATAAAGGTCGCCCAGTTTTCCGTTGGGATGCCCCAAGGAGTGGCAATGCCACGGTTGCTAAGATAGATTGGGAAAAAGGGGTTGAACAGGATGATTGCTTCGCGAACGCGGGGCAGTTTTAGAAAGACTGCCTGCGCGATAAAGATCAGCAACAGCAGCAAAGGAATATTGCGAAAGGTTTCCACATAGACGAGCGCAATTTTGCTCACGAGCCAGTTATTAGACAGGCGCATGATACCAATGATGGTACCCAGAATTGTGGAAAGGATGATGCCGAGAAAGGCGACTTGCAGGGTGTTGAGCAGGCCGACCATAAAGGCGCGCGCATAGGTGTCGGAGCGCCCGTATTCAATCAGGCTTTCGCCAATGTCAAAGCCGGCGACCTGATCGAGAAAGCCGAAACTGATGGCGACCCCCAACTGATCGCGCAGGGATGTCACCATGTTGTTATACAGAAAGGCGAAAAAGCCCAACACTGCAGCCACAACGATGATCTGCGTGATGATGGCCAACACGCGCTCATCCCGCCAGAATGGGGGCCTGGCCGTTGAGGCTTGGCTCTGTCTGTTTTGCACGGTGGAGAGCTGCCTCCTCCAAACGAGAAGGCAGAGGAACGAGCGCCCCTCTGCCTTCGGGTTTAACCTACCTTAGCGAACCGGCGGGGCGTAGAGCAGGCCGCCATCCCAGTAGCCGCTATTCAGGCCGCGGGGCAGGTCAAAGACTGTGTCCGGACCCAGGTTGCGGTCATAGATTTCGCCGTAGTTACCGACTTGCTTGATGACCTGATAGGCCCAGTCGTTGGGCAGGCCAATCTTGGCGCCAAATTCACCCTCTTCGCCGAGCAACTTGCGCAGGTTGGGATCTTCGGTACCCAGGAAGTCATCGACGTTTTCGGACGTAATGCCGGCTTCCTCGGCCAGGAAGGTCACGTAGACAATCCACTTAATGATGTCATACCACTGATCATCACCGTGGCGGACCATGGGGCCCAAGGGCTCTTTGGACAGGGTCACATCCATGATCACGTGGGCATCAGGCTCGGCCATGATCGACTGGCGCGAAACCAGACCCGACTTGTCAGTCGTGTAGGCGTCGCAGCGGCCTTCTTCGTAGGCGCCGGCCGCTTCGTCGGCAGTCTCGAAGACGACAGGCTCATATTCTACGCCAGCGGCAGCCATCTGGTCGGCCAGATTAAGCTCGGTGGTGGTACCCGTCTGCACGCAGATCGAACCGCCGTTCAGGTCCTCGAGCGTGGAAAAGCCGTCGGCCTTGCGCACCATCATGCCTTGACCGTCGTAGAAGGTGGTTGGGGCAAAGTTGCCGCCAAGATCCGTGTCGCGCGACATGGTGAAGGTCGTATTGCGGTTGAGTACATCGGCTTCGCCGCTCTGAAGGACGGTGAAGCGTTCGGATGCAGTCGCCGCGCGGATTTCGTAGGCGGTGGCGTCGCCGAAGATTGCAGCCGCAAAGGCGCTACAGAAGTCGACGTCAAACCCAACGAAAGCGCCGCTTTCATCGATGAAGCCGAAGCCTGGCAACTGGGCGTTGCCGACGCAGATAATGTTGCCGCGGTCAAGCACCGTTTGGAGCGTGGATTCACCCGCTTGCGCGGCAACTTCGGCCGACTCGGCGGCCGGCGCCGCTGCTTCCGGCTCGGCTTCGGTCGGCGTAGGTCCGGCCCCGAAACAGGCGGCGATGACCATACCGACGACCATGGATATAACCATGCCGAAGACATAAAACTTGGATCGTTTGAGCATGTGGAGTCTCCTCACTGAATGTTGAGATGGTGTGCGTTGACGAACAGGTTGGTACATTGCCAGCAAAACATATAGAAGGAAAACGTCATAAACGACGCACTTCTTGAAACCTTTTTCGAAGAGGGTATGGGACGCTGGCGGCTAGCTACTCGTAAATTGAGTATTGTTTGAGACGTCACTGTCTCGAAGGTTTTCTGAGCGTGGGTAATCCGACCCTATATCGGGATGAATATAACATGGGCCGGGGAGGGCGTCAACATCGATTTTTCTTAGGCGCGACACTTCGCAAATGGACGGCGGATTGCGCGGATATGGCGGATGAGGTCAGATTCTTCAGAATTGATCTGCCTGTATCCGCCATATCTGTGTTGATCCGCCGTCCATTTGTTAGGCTTCGTACCCGAGATTGGGCGCAAGCCAGCGCTCGGTTTCTTCAACCGATTGACCTTTGCGCCGGGCATATTCCACAATCTGGTCGCGTGCCACCTTGCCAACGGAGAAGTAGCGAGCATCCGGGTGGGCGAAGTAGAAGCCGCTCACCGATGCCGCCGGCGCCATGGCGCAGTTTTCGGTCAGCGTAATGCCGGTCGTCTCGGGCACGCTGAGCAACTCGAAGAGCGTGCGTTTTTCCGTATGATCGGGACAGGCCGGGTAGCCGGGCGCTGGGCGAATGCCCTGATACTGCTCGCGGATGAGGTCGGTGTTGTCCAACGCTTCGTCCGCGGCATAGCCCCAGAGCTCACGCCGCACCTTGGCGTGGAGCAACTCGGCTAGGGCTTCGGCCAGACGATCGGCCAGCGCTTTGACCAGGATGGCGTGGTAGTCGTCATGGTCCGCGCCAAAGGCTGCGCTGATCTCCTCGGCGCCGATCCCCGCGGTAACGGCGAAGGCGCCCATGTAGTCAGCCACGCCGCTCTCTTTTGGCGCCACGAAGTCGGCCAAGGCCAGATTCGGGCGATTTTGACCATTGTCAACCTGCTGGCGCAAGGTGTGGAAACGGGTCAAGACGGTCGTGCGGCTATCATCCGCATAGAGCTCGATGTCGTCGCCCACGCGATTGGCCGGAAAGAGCCCGACAACCGCATTGGCGGTGAGGCCGGCCGGCGTCTGATGGCCATTGGGCGACAGCAGGGGTGTGCCGGCAACTAGCTTGTCGAGCATGGCCTGGGCGTCTGCCAACAGCTTGCGCGCCTCCTCACCCTTCATAGGATCATTGAGGATTTCGGGGTAGCGTCCGCGCAGCTCCCACGCGTGGAAGAAGGGCGTCCAGTCAATATATTCGGCGATTTCGCTGATGGGAATCGCTTCATAGGCGTGCGTGCCCAGAAATTTTGGCGTTGGCGGCGAACTGGCCGCCCAGTCCGGCTTTAGCCGTTGTGCGCGCGCTGTCTCAATTGGCAGCAACGGCTTGCGTTGGCGATTGGCGTGATGGCTGCGCAGCTCTTCGTAGTCGGCGACCGTGCCGGCCATAAACGCGTCGCGCGTGTTGACATTGAGCAGGCTTTCAACGACGTTGACCGCACGCGATGCGTCCACCACATAGGTGGTCGAGCCTTCGTAGGAGGGCGCAATCTTGACTGCAGTGTGGATGCGCGACGTGGTCGCGCCGCCGATCAGGAGCGGCATTGTGAAGCCCTGGCGCGTCATCTCCTTGGCCACGTGGACCATCTCGTCGAGCGACGGCGTGATAAGACCGCTCAAGCCGATGATGTCGGCGTCTTCCGCCCGTGCGGCTTCCAGAATCTTCTCAGTCGGGACCATGACGCCCAGATCCACGATCTCATAGTTGTTGCAGGCCAGCACCACGCCCACGATGTTTTTGCCGATGTCGTGGACGTCGCCCTTGACGGTGGCGAGGACGATCTTGCCTGCCTTTTCGCTCTTGCCGCTGCGGTTCTCCTCAATGAAGGGCTGGAGATAGGCCACGGCCTTTTTCATCACCCGTGCGCTCTTGACAACTTGCGGCAAAAACATCTTGCCGGCGCCAAAGAGATCACCGACCACGTTCATGCCATCCATGAGCGGACCTTCAATCACCTCCAGCGGATCGCTCACCTGCCGGCGCGCCTCTTCCGTGTCTTCGATGATGAAATCGAGATTGCCCTTGACCAGCGCATGCTCCAGTCGTTTGCCCACGGGCAACTGACGCCAGGCATCGTCCTGCACTTGCGCTTTGCCGCTACTCTTGACCGTCTCGGCGAAGGTGACCATGCGCTCGGTGGCATCGGCGCGTCGGGCAAAGATGACGTCCTCCACATGCTCGCGCAATTCGGGCGGGATATCGTCGTAGATGGCGAGCTGGCCGGCGTTGACGATGCCCATATCCATGCCGGCTTGGATGGCGTGATAGAGGAAAGCGGCGTGCATGGCCTCGCGTACGCCATCGTTGCCGCGGAAGGAGAACGAGAGGTTACTGACGCCGCCGCTGATTTTGGCGTGGGGCAGCGTCTCTTTGATGATGCGCGTCGCTTCGATGAAGTTGATGGCGTACGTATCATGCTCCTCGATTCCGGTGGCGATGGCCAGAATATTGGGGTCAAAAATAATGTCTTCGGGCGCAAAGCCAACCTGCTCAGTCAGGATCTTGTAGGCCCGGCTGCAGATCTCCACCTTGCGTTCGATGGTGTCCGCCTGGCCGATCTCGTCGAAGGCCATGACGATGACCGCAGCGCCATAGCGACGTACGCGCGTCGCCTGTTCGATAAAGGCCTCTTCACCTTCCTTGAGGCTAATGGAGTTGACGACCGGCTTGCCCTGCACGCACTTGAGCCCCGCTTCGAGAATGGACCATTTCGACGAATCGATGACGACCGGCACCTTGGCAATATCGGGCTCCGTGGCGATGAGATTGAGAAAGCGCGTCATTGCAGTTTCGCCGTCGAGCATGCCATCGTCAAAATTGACGTCGATCAGCTGTGCCCCGTTCTCAATCTGCTGTGCAGCCACGGACGCAGCCTCTTCGTACTGCTCTTCCTTGATCAGCCGCTTGAACTTGGCCGAACCAGCCACGTTGGTGCGCTCACCGATGTTGACGAAGTTCGTCTGCTCCGTCAAGACGAGCGGTTCCAACCCGCTCAGGCGCGTCCGTACAGGTACTTCCGGCACGGTGCGCGGGGGCGTCGCCGCCACCGCTTCGGCGATGGCGCGGATGTGCTCGGGCGTGGTGCCGCAGCAGCCGCCGACGATGTTGAGAAAACCATCTTGCGCAAAGCCGCCCAATACGTGGGCCATGTGCCCCGGCGTGTCGTCATATTCGCCAAATTCGTTGGGCAGCCCGGCATTGGGATAGAGGCTTACCAGCGTGTCCGCCACGTTGGACAGCGTCTCAATATACGGACGCATCTCCTCCGCGCCCAGGGCACAGTTGAGGCCGACGCTCACAGGCTGAATGTGGGCCATGGCGATCCAAAATGCTTCCGTCGTCTGGCCCGAAAGGGTGCGGCCCGACGCGTCGACGATTGTCCCGGAGATCATGACCGGCAGGCGCTCGCCCCGTTCGGCAAAGAGTTCGTCAACGCCATAGAACGCGGCCTTGGCGTTGAGCGTGTCAAAGATCGTCTCGATCAACAGCAAATCGGCGCCGCCGTCCAGCAGGCCGCGCGCCTGCTCTTTGTAGGCATCTTTGAGCTGGTCATAGGTCACATTGCGGAACGCCGGGTCGTTGACGTCGGGCGAAAGGGAAGCTGTCTTGTTGGTTGGCCCCAGCGCGCCGGCCACAAAACGAGGTTTGTCGGGTGTCCGCGCGCTGGCGGCATCGGCAGCACGCCGGGCAATTTGCGCAGATGTCACGTTTAGCTCGTAGGCGAGCGCTTCCATGCCATAGTCGGCCTGCGAGATGTGCGTGGCATTGAAGGTATTCGTCTCAATGATATCGGCGCCCGCATCCAGGAACTGGCCGTGAATCGACTCGATGATATCGGGCCGGGTCAGCGAAAGCAGATCGTTGTTGCCCTTGAGGGACGACGGCCAATCGGCAAAGCGTTCGCCCCGATAGTCTTTTTCTTCCAGGCCATAATCTTGGATCATGGTGCCCATGGCGCCGTCCAAAATAAGGATGCGTTCTCGAGCCAGGTCCTGTAATTGATCTTGAAGCGTCATCTGGATTGATTCCTAAACGGTAATTTACTCAGCTGGCGGTTCGGTGGAACCGGCCTGACGGGCGGAGCCCGTCGCAGGGTTAATCGACTCGCCGGTCCGTAATCCTTCGACCGGCGCTTCCACTGCGTGATAGGCCAGATTCTGCCACCTGCCCTCGCACCACAGCCAGACCGATGAGAAGCGGGCCGCATAGTCAAAGCGCGTGGCGCCGTGAGAGCCACGCGCACGCCAGCGACCGTGGGCGATCGCGCTGTCGTTTCTTGCCACCCACATCTTCCTTCTGCCGTGTCCAGCACCGGGCGAATCTCGAACCCGCATTGTAACGGAGAGGTCAATCGCAAAGAAATCGTGACGGGAGCCAGAAGGTTGAGCAAAATGGACCGCGGATTTCTACGGATAAGGCGGATAGAGGCGGATGAAGCCAAAAATTCCCCTTGATGACCGCCCTTTTGCCATGCTATACTGCGAGGCATCAGCCCATCGTGCCCCATTGGAGCCAGGTCATGAATCCCCCGACATTGATCGTGCGCTGTTTGTTCACATGCGCGTTGTTGTATGCCTGTAGTTTCCCGACTTGGGCTGCCGCTGCGCCGCCAGAGCCGTCAACCCCCCAGCCATCGGCGATTGTTGAGCCTTCAAGCGCTCACCCGCTCTTCCGTCCCAACCAATTCGTTCCGTCGTCCAGCGAACTTCTCCACGAGCATGTCAGCGATATGCAGGCGCCTACTGCATTCAAGCTCGCCGTCGTAGCAGACGGCATCTATCGCCTGGCTCATGCTGATCTGCTGGCTGCTGGTCTCGCGCCGGAAGCGCTTGACCCGGCTCAGTTGGCCCTGCATCACCGGGGCCAACCTGTTGCCATTGACGTCATCGGCGCCGAGGACGGGCGCTTCGATCCCGGCGACGAGATTCGCTTCTACGCCCCGGGCATCCCCATCACTGCGCCGGAAGCAATCTACACGCGCACCGATATGTACTGGCTATCCGTCGCGGCTGAACCCGGGCTACGCATGGCCCGGCGTAGCGCAGGTGTGACCGGGAGCGGACCGCCAGCTTCTCTTTTTCGCACGCAGCACTATGCCGAAGAAGATAGCGCTTATTGGCAGGCCATGCCGTCCGATCAAGAGGGGGATCGCTGGTTCTGGGGCGGTCGCCTGTCCTACAATGCTGCCGGTCTGGCTGCCAGCCGCGCCTATACCGTGACGCTCGGGGTTCCGGCCGGGGAGGGTGGGTCGGCTGAGTTGACGGTCTATCTCAAAGGCTTCACGGCCGACGACCACCGTACCCGTCTTGCGGTCAATGGTGCGATGGTCTCTACACAGGAGTGGACGGGCCAAGCCCGTTTTGTCCAACAAGCCCCCGTTGATCCGGCCCTATTGAGAGCTGGCGACAATGTCATCGAGGTGGAAAGTCTGGACAGTGGCGCGCTGGTCGATCAAGTGCTGGTCGATGCCATTGCCGTGACCTATGATGCCCGCTTTCATGCCCGCAATGATCGCCTTGCCTTTACCACGCCGGCAGGTGAGCGTCTCGGTGAGCGTCTCGGTGAGCGTCTCGGTGAGCGTCTCATCGAAGTGACCGGCTTCTCCGACCCTGACATTTTGCTCTTCGACCTGTCCGATCCCGCTGCGCCGGTATTGGTGACCCCGACGTATGTCACCGCTGCGGATGGAAGCCGCGGGTTACGTTTCCATGCCGACCACGCCGCACCCTACCTGGCGCTGACCGAGCACGCGTTACGCACACCGGTGCATATTGTGCCGGACATTCCCTCATCTTGGCGGACGCCGCTCCATGGCGCTGACCTGGTGATCATCAGCCACCCGGCGTTTTTGGCCCCAATCGAGCGGCTGGCCGCGCATCGCCGTACTCAGGGCTTGCGCGTGGTCGTCGTGCCGGTGGACGATCTCTATGATGAGTTTGGTCACGGACTCTTTACACCCCAGGCAATTCGTGACTTCTTGACCTATGCCCACGCTAGCTGGCGACCGCCGGCACCACGCTATGCTCTCCTCGTAGGCGACGCCTATCAGGATTATCGCAATCTGCTTAACCCGGCCCAGAGCGGGTTGGTGAACTGGGTTCCTGCCCAAGTTGTGGAGACCGAACTGCTGGGCGAAACGTCGTCTGACACCTGGTTTGGAAATATCGACATCACGACGCGCCTGCCGGAGGTTGCAATCGGTCGCCTGCCCATGGCCGACGTGACCACGCTCGACGCGATCATCGACAAGCTTATCGCCCACGATGGGACTGCTGCTGATGGTCCAGTAAACGCCACGGCAGTGCTTGTAGCCGACGATGACGACAGTGGTTTTGGTCTGGCGACGCGCCGGCTCGCCGCACAGCTGCCGGACCATGTTACGCCCCGCTTCATCGATGCCGCCGCCTACCCGCCGGGCGATCCAACTGCCGATCTGCTGACGGCATTGGGCGCTGGCGCATCGCTGGTTCATTACAGCGGTCATGGCGACGTCACGCGCTGGGGCCGTTGGCAGGGGGGCGTCTTGCTGACTACCGAGGACGTCGATGGGATCGAGGGCGCGCCTGTTCTCGTGACCATGGCCAACTGTTTGAGTAATTTCTTCGTCGGTCCCGCCGTGAGCCTGGGGGAAGCCCTGATCCAACATAGCGACGGCGCATTCGCCGTCTGGGGGCCGACCGGCTTGGGTACCCCGACCGTCCATGGCGAACTCATGGGCGCTTTCTACGGCGCGCTCTTCCAGCAGGAAGAAACGCTCCTTGGTGATGCCACGCTGGCCGCATTTCGCGCGCTGCCTGCCGACGCGCCGGAGGCGCAGGATCTCATCGCCACCTACGCGCTGCTGGGCGACCCAACTACACGCCTGCCCCGGCCGCACGCAGTCCCCGGCGTGCTTCTGCCCATCATTCGCCAACCGCCATAAAAGATATCGCCACGGTCACTCCAACCCTTCTATTTCGATTCCATCCGATTATCAAAAGGAGAGCATCATGCGATTCCCCCGGTCTCTTCGGTTCAAACCATTTCTTGCGCTTGTCCTCTTTTTCTTGATTATATTTCGCTTCCCCTTGCCGATCGAGGCGCAGGACGCAGCCCCCACATTCACGGCCGATCCGCCGACGGTCATCTTTATCAATGAACTGCACTATGACAACACGGGCGGCGATGTTGACGAGGGCGTTGAAATTGCCGCACCCATCGGCGTCGACGTGAGCAACCTGCGCATTCTGTTTTACAACCAGGATGGGGCAACCTACGGTTCTGCCAAAGAACTGGGCGCGCCGGTGGGACAATGCAACGACTACAGCCTCTACGTGATCCGCCAGTCCGGCATTCAGAACGGTGACGCCGATGGCCTTGCCCTTGTCGATGCGAGTGCAAATACGGCGATTCAGCTACTGAGCTATGAAGGCGTCTTGACGGCGACGGAAGGGGTTGCCGCAACCTTGCCCAGCACCGACATCGGCGTAGCTGAGGGCGGCGATACGCCTGTCGGGCATTCGCTGCAGTTGGGCGGCACTGGCGGGGCTTATGATGATTTTGAGTGGCGTGGGCCAGTGGCAGCAACCTTCGGCGCCTGCAACGCTGGACAAGATCTGGGCGCGCCGCCCACACTCATCGAACTACGCAACTTTGGGGCTACGGTCGCTGATGGCACGGTCACCCTTGTTTGGGAAACCGCTGTGGAAATCGACAGCGCCGGATTCAATCTCTATCGCTCGGTGGGCGGTGCAGATGAACGGGCACAGATCAATCCATCACTGATTGCGGCCCTAGCGCTCCCCGGTGAGGGCGCGCGCTACACGTTTGAGGACAGGCCGGGCATTGGCGCGTATGCGTATTGGCTGGAAGCATTAGATACTGCAGGCACGTCCACCTACCACGGCCCCGTTTCGGTTGTTCTGCCCGCGCCACAGTCTGCGGAGGGCAGATTGTATTTGCCGTTGGTGCGGCAATAAGTTGCCCACGCGGCGCGCAGGCGGGATTGACGGCAAACGAAGGAACTTGCACCCAATGCCATCTCTCTCCATAATGAGCGGATGAGAGAGATGGCCGATCACTTATTGCGCACGACAAGTCATGCCCGAGTCGCACCATGCACATTCTGATCAACGGCTGGTTTACCGGGCAATTGGAAGCGGGCAGCGGCCAGTACTTGCATCACCTGCTGCACTATCTGCCGCGCACTGCGCCCGAACACGACTACACATTACTGACACCGGCTGGGGCAATCACCGTGCCGGACTGGCCCGGCGTTACCCTTGCGACACGATCTCTGCCCCGCCTGCCGCGTCAGCTTACCAAGGTCTGGTGGGAGCAGGTGACGGCGCCCAATGCCGCACGCGACTTGCACGCGGACGTTCTCTGGGTTCCCTACTGGGCCGCGCCCTATCGCCAACCTGTACCGACAGTGGTCACTGTGCACGACATGATTCCCCAACTGCTGCCGGCCTATCGCGGCGGTGCGCTGCAAAGGCTCTACACGCGCCTGGTCAGCGCCACGGCCCGGCGCGCGACCGCCATCATCACCGTCAGCGAGGCCGCGCGGTATGATGTGCTTGCCGAGCTGGACGTGCCGGCCCAGCGCGTCATCGCCATTCATCACGGTCCCAATGCCATGGCGCCATCTGCGTTGAGCCCGGCGCGCCTTGCGGCCGTACAGGCCCGCTACGGGCTGCCGCCGCGTTACTTTCTCTATCTGGGCGGCTTTGACGTGCGCAAGAATGTGGGGGCAGTGCTGGCCGCCTATTTGCGCTATTTGGAGATCGGCGGGGACCCTGCGGTGAAGCTGGTGATTGCAGGCAAGCTGCCCGCGGACGACAGCGCATTCGCCCCCGATCCAAAAAAAATCGCCGCAGAATTGGGGCTGCTTGATGCAGTCCAATTCTGCGGCTATGTGGCGGACGAAGATAAACCCGCAGTCTACCACCTCGCCACCGCCTACCTCTTCCCCAGCCACTACGAAGGCTTTGGCATGCCCGTGCTCGAAGCCATGCAGGCCGGCACGCCAGTCATTACCAGCGCGGAACGCGGAGCGCTGAGCGTGGAGTAAATTACTGGCGGCGTTGTTTGGCTGTGCGGATGGAAGCAACCGTCATGGCCAGAATTTCGCTGCCCTCTTGCATAAGCGGAGCAAGCATCGTCTTCGCTACGAGACCAGCAGCAATTAGCAATTCCATCCAGTAGAGTGTCTCATCCGTTTCTTCTTCGACGATTGCCATCTTCGCAATGAAGTCAGCTGGCGATTTTGCCCGTTTTACCGCTCGGTAATTTGCACCAACCGATGTGCCAGAGCGCAGCAATTGGCGACCAATAGTCTCACCTACCATTGACCTCGGCAGCGAATCCACCAACTGTATAACCCGGAGAGCATACTCCTTTGTCCGATACTCCAATTGCCGTTCACTCATTCGGGGGATCCTCAATTATATTTCGCGCTTCGCATCCCGCGCGTCGCGCTTCACTGCTCTGGTTTGTAGCAGAGTTGTTCTGCGGCCATGGCAGGGTGGTTGAAGCCATACTGGTCGGTGATGAGCCAGAGTTCATCGTTTTCGTCGAAGATTTGCTGAATTGCGTCGCAGGCGGCAAGGGGATCGCCCTCGGCCGCATAGCTGTCGAGCCACTGTTGCGCCGCGATTGTGTACGGACCCTCCGACTGGGCTTGCAATAGCCCGTCGAGCGCGGCAGCGGCGCCGGCGTCATCGCCGCTCAAGCCCAGCGCCTGGATGAGGCGGAAGCTGGCCAGGCCTTGCAGCAGCACAAGCTCATCCTCGGCCGTCATGCCAAAGATACTGCAGGCGTCCAGCGGTTCGGTCAGAGCGCTTGTATAGCGTTCGATCGCCTCTCCGTAGCCGAGAATGTCGGCTGCCTGTAGGGCGATATCGGCCTCCACCAGGCGCAGCCCAAGACAATTCGCGCCTTCGCTCGCTTGGTCATAACGCCAGTCGATGCGCCGAAGCTTGCCGCCGTCGATGCTCTGCCAGCGCTCCGTATGGGGCACGGCCAAGCCGCCTTCCGGCGCCTTGCTCACGCCGCCCTCCAGCAGCAACTCCTGCCCGGTGCCCGGATCATCGGGGCCGACCGGCGCGAAGCTGGCGGTGCCTTCGGCAATGGTTGCCCCGGGCTCGATGGTTGACGTGTAAACATCGCCCGCCCAACTCACAATCTGCACTTCCAATACGCAAGAAATCGAGCAGCTCTCGACCGACCAGGCAACATCCAACTGGCCATCATCGTTGAGGTCATCGATCTTGAGCGGCGTGGGCGCGCCATAGATTGGCGGGCTGTGAACCAGTTCCAGGCTACCGTCAGCGTTGGCGTGATAGATAAGGACGGCGCCCTGACTGCCCTCCGGGCCGAAGCCGATATCGCTGACAATTGTCGGATAGACGATCGCGTCTTCCAGATCGTCGCCGGTTAGCTCGGTAAGGATCAATTCGCCCCGCTCTTCGGTCAGGGAGCCACAGGTGCTCATCCAATCTTCGATCGCGGCCGTGTCGCCTGCCGCCGCCGCGATCACCGCTGGAAATGCCGCAGCGTAGCCGGCCAGGTCATTGGGGCAGGCACCCAGCGGATGCGTCAATTCAACTACGGGCTCCTCGGTTGGCTCTTCGGTCGGTTCCTCAGTTGGTTCTGCCGTTGGCTCCTCAGTTGGTTCTCGGTTGGCTCCTCAGTTGGTTCTTCGGTTGGCTCCTCAGTTGGTTCTGCCGTCGGCTCCTCAACCGCTTCTTCGGTTGGCTCCTCAGTTGGTTCTGCCGTCGGTTCCTCAGCCGCTTCTTCGGTTGGCTCCTCGGTCGGCTCTTCCGTCGGTTGCTCGGCTACTTCCTCTGCCAATGCGTCAAGGCCGCCGCAGAGATCCGCTGCGCTGAAGCCTGGATTGGCAAAGCCATAGTCGCTCAAGACATCCACTGCCGCGCCATTTTCCGCCGCATACGCTTCAACCGCTTCACACGCAGCGGCAAGGTCGCCGCTGTCCAGATAGGCGTCTAGCCAGCGTTGACCCAGATCGGCATAGGCGCTGCCCGGAAACTCGCTGTCCAGGGCCAAGATGAGGCCTTCCGCAACTTCGGGAACGTCCTGCGCTGCCCCAAGCAGGGCCAGACGGAAGTAGCTGAAGCTGCGCAGTTCGCTTAGTTCGTCTGGACGGGTCCAGCAGGCGGTGAGCGCTTCGTTGCCCAGCGCATCCGTGTAGAGCGCTTCGGCGCGCAGGCGCCCCTCTTCCGTCCCCTCGGCCAGAGCCGCGTTGGCGTCGACGATGGTGAAGTAGAGACAGTCATTCGCCTCATTCACGGTTTCGAGCAGCGAGTAGGGGCCCCCATCCACGCTGCCCCATAGTTCCGTGCGGCTGCGCTGGGGACCGGCGCCTACGCTGCCATAGACGCCGCCGCGCAGCACAAGTTCATTTCCCTGACCGTCCGGGCTGCTGTCTTCCAGGGCGATTTCGGCATACGCCATCGTGATGGCGCCATCGGTCCAGTCGGCCCACTCTTCGCCGGTCCAACTGCGAATCTGGATCGTGTCGAAGCAGGTATTGGCCCCGCAGGTGGTGTCGGTCCAGATAATGTCAAGCAGGCCATCGCCGTTGATATCGTCGATCGCAAGGAGGCGTACGTCACCGCCCGCTCGGGCGCGATAGCCCAACTCGTAGCCGCTTTCCAAGCCATTGAGGATTAGCAGATCCGATCCGGTGACGTCTTCTCCCAATGTGGGATCTGTGTAGATGAGCAGCAGATCTTCGATACCGTCGCCCGTCCAATCGCCCGCTGTGATCGTGTCCTCACGCAGTGCGCCGCAGTAATTGAGAAAGGTTGTCAGCGTGCCGATATCGGTCGTGGCGAGCAGGTCGAGGATCTGCTCCGGATAGGCCGCAACGCTCTCTGGGCAGCCCGGTGTTACCGTCGTGGCGCCTTCTGCAGCCGGCTCCCCTTCGGTCTCAGTAATGGTCTCAGTGATCGTAATTACGTCGCTCAGCGCAGGCGGAATGGCGCCTGGTTGCGGAATGGTCAGAACATCACCAACGCGCAAGACAAGGGCCGGGCGAACCAGGTCCGGATTGGCCGCTTGAAGCTCGTCGGCAGAAATATCCAGCGCAAAAGCAATGCTGTTCCACGACTCGCCCGGCCCCACGGTGTAGGTGGGGGGCAAACCGGGGGCTTCTACAGCCGGCTCTGCCGTGGGCTCCTCGGCTCTGCCGTGGGCTCCTCGGTTGGTTCTGCCGTGGGCTCCTCGGTTGGTTCTGCCGTGGGCTCCTCGGTTGGTTCTGCCGTGGGCTCCTCGGTTGGTTCTGCCGTGGGTTCCTCGGTTGGTCGGCTCTGCCGTGGGCTCCTCGGTTGGTTCTGCCGTGGGTCCTCCTCGGTTGGTTCTGCCGTGGGTTCCTCAATCGGTTCTTCCGTGGGTTCCTCAGCCGGTTCTGCCGTGGGCTCCTCAGCCGCTTCTTCTGTTGCAGCCGGCGTCGCCGTGGCCGGCGCATCCGGATTCGGAATCAGCAGCCGTTCGCCGCGATAGAGAATGAGACCGGGCCGGACCAGGGCCGGATTGGTTTCGCGCAAGAGATCGGCTGAAACGCCGAAGCGAGCAGCGATGCTGTTCCATGAGTCGCCGGCGCGCACGGCGTAGACATCGCGTTGTTGTGCTTCAGGCGCGGGAATGTAGATTTCTTCGCCTACAACCAGCCACCCGCTGGGGCGGACCGCTTGCGGATTGGCCGCCTGGAGATCGGCGACAGAGACGCCCGTGCGTTGTGATACCAACCCCCAGGAGTCGCCACTTTCCACGACGTAGCTGTACCCCTCAGCTTCGGGCGTGGCTTCTTGTGCCGCCAGCGGCGTGACGTTGCTCAGCGCAAAGCCCGCGCCCAGCACAAGAGCCAGCGCTAGCAGCCAGATCGTCCAACGACTTGCGATCGGTTTGGGGCTGCGTTCGATCAAAGATTTCGGATGGTTGGGCATGGATCTTCCCCTCGTGACAGACGGTGTGGAAATCGGTTTGGCCATGTGTGGCAGTGATGCTGACTTGAGACCGTGCGGGTTAGTAAGTGACTTCGGTGATGTCGCGGACAACCTGGAACCAACTCTGACCAAGTTGCAGGTCAATCGGCGCTTCCCCGGGCCCGAGCAGGCGCGGTGGCGTTTCGGGATCGGCGCGCCACGTGCCTTCATAGACCTGACCGTTGCGGAAGACGCGCAGGTCACCAAAGCCGTAGAGCTGAACGTCGACGCCCAGCGTGCCGAGAGAGTCTTCAACGATGTCTGTTAGCTCGTGGGGAGCGCTAAGGGTGATGACGTTCTGGGCCACAATCGGTTCGCCTGTGGCCTGGTCAAACTGCTGTTGACCGCCTTGAAAGCGCAAGTAGCCGCCCTGATTGGCATCGTAGCGCCACTCGACATTGTTGCCCCCTGGGTAGGGGATGCTGATGCTGGCGGCTTCTCCGGCAGCATTGTCCGGCGGCGTCTCGCTAAAGGAGAAGCCGGGACGATCCCACACTTTTTGCGTCCCCGAGTCGGTTAGGAACTCGCGCACGCCTGCCGGACTTGTCTGGATGCGCGTGCGATAGTCGTCGCCAATGCTGAAAAAATAACGCGTTTGCGACGGATCGTCGATGTCGGCGTCGAGATAGGGGAAACCGACCTCATTTTTCAAAATATAGCGCACGGCGTCGCTGCCGCCCGAACAGGCTAGCACGCCGTCGTACATGTAGGTCATCCAAATATTGGGGAAGCGCGCCGAGCGCACCGGCCCCACGCGGTCAGCATCTTGGCTTTGATACATGGCGGTTAGTCGGGTCAAGCTGAAGCCGTCCACGATATATTCGTAGACCAGATCAGCCCGGCTCAGGCCCTGGTGGGCCGAGCGACCGGTGGCATCGTTGTTGACGCAAATGAAGATAGGCCGCTGCTGGAGCCATTCGGCATTCTCGACAGGGAGGCCGGTATAGGGCGAAATATTCTCGGGCCGCGGCGTAGGTGTGGCCGGCTCGGCGGGCTCTGGCGTGGCGGTGGGTGGGAGCGGCGTCGCCGTGGGCGGCGGTGTGGTTGGCGCGGCTGCTGCGCTCATGGGCGTTTTCGTCGGCGTTGGCGTCGGCTGCGGCGCCGCTGTCGCACATCCGGCGCTTACGGTTAGCACCATTAGAAGACTGAATAGCAGTATCAGACGAGTTCGAGTCATAGGGATCGGATGAAAGTTGGTTGAAGGTTTGAGCTTGCAGAAGATTTATCTATGAATGTCTACCAGGATAGGCGGTAGTATATCATAATATTGCGGATTGCGGATCGAGGATTTGCCGTCTGGCGGGAATCCGCAATCCCCAATCCTCAATCCGCAATTAAATCTATCGCGTCCCGCAGCATGGCGGCTGCCGTAGGCAGGGGCTCGCGTTCCCATAGCTTGTGGTACATCTTGCCGTAGAGATCGCTGTGGATTTCGACGCCCATTTCCCAGCCGTCGCAGCGGCCGAGAAAGCTGTCGCGTGGCACAGCAGCCGGCGCAACCGAATAGACATAGCCGTCGTCGGTTAGCCGGGCAGTGGCGATCAGCTTGATACGCTGTCCCGCTGCATGAGCCTCCCGGAGCAGATCGGGCGTCAGGTCGGTGATGCCTGCAACCGTCACGTCATTCAGCGTGATCTCGACGCCCAGGAAGCTGTTGGCGATGATCGTCAGCTTGTTGGCCGTGTCCCACCCTTCGACATCGAGTGTGGGATCGGCCTCGGCAATGCCGCGTGCCTGTGCTTCAGCCAGCGCGTCGGCATAGGCGCGGCCGCCGGCCATCTCTGCCAGGATGAAGTTGGTTGTGCTGTTGAAGATGCCCTGGAGCAGACTCACGTCTGCGGCAATCAGGTCGCGGCGGCCGATGTTGATGACGGGCAGTGCGCCGCAAACCGTGGCGCTGAACGCCAGTCCGGCTTGGTGCGTCGCCGCCAACTCATGAAGCTCATGGAACGCCAGCACAAGCGGGCCCTTGTTGGCCAATACAACGTTGATGCCCCGCCGCAGGGCGTTGCGCGTCACGCTCAGCCCCGGTTCACCGTCGGTGAGGTCCACAGGCGACGCTTCCAGGACCAGCGCGCAGTCCAACGTGTCGATGATTGCGCTCGACGTTACGCCGGGGAGATAGCCGGAAAGGTCCGCCACGCGACCGCCGGCTTCTTTGTGTCGCCGGAGTTCAGCCGGGGCAAAGCCCGCTTGATCAACAGCTACTCCACTGCTGTCGGCGACACAGACGATGGCGAATTCAACGCCGTACTGCTTGCGCAGGCGCGCCTCTTTCATTTCCAAAATTTTAAGGAAGTTTCGCCCCACATTGCCCAGGCCGATAAGGGCAGTTCGGATTGTCTGCGTCATGTTGGTTCTTGCGCGTGCTTCTTGACCAATGTAGCAAAGCGCTCAAACAGAAGGTCTGCGTCGTGGGGGCCAGGGCTGGCCTCCGGGTGGTACTGAACGCAGAAGACGGGATGGTCAGTGAGTCGCAGCCCCTCTACCGTGCCGTCGTTGAGATTGCGATGGGTGATCTCTACATTGGCAGGCAATCCATCGTCCGCCACCGCGTAATTGTGATTCTGTGCCGTGATCTGCACGTTGGTTGAGTCGACATCGCTCACCGGCTGATTGCCGCCATGGTGACCAAACTTGAGTTTGTAGGTCTCTGCCCCCAGCGCGCGACCGATGATCTGATGTCCCAGGCAGATGCCGAACATGGGAATGTCGGCCGTCAGCAGGTCGGCTACGGCGGACGACGCATAGGGGACGCCGGCTGGATCGCCCGGGCCGTTGGAGAGGAAGATCCCGTCGGGCTGCATCGCCAGCACGTCGGCGGCCGTCGTGTTGGCCGGCACGACGGTGACGCGCAGCCCATGGCTCGTGAGCCGGCGCAGAATGTTGTGCTTGATGCCAAAATCATAGGCGACGATGAGGGGGGAGTCGGCGTCGGCTTCGCCCGCCACCCCCACCGCTCCGCCGGCGGGCACCGGCGTCCATTCTACCTCCGTGCCGTCGATCCAGTGGTAGGGCTCTTGACAGCTGACTTCGCTGACGAGATCGCGTCCATCCAATCCTTCCCACGCCTGCGCCATGGCTTGCAGTGCGGTCACATCATGCTCGCCGTCTGTGGAGAGCGCTGCGTGCAGCACGCCATGTTCGCGCAGGCGACGCGTGAGCTTGCGTGTGTCGATCTCACTAATGCCGGGGACGCCGGTACGCGTTAGGTAGGCGTCAAGCGTCTCGTTGGCGCGCCAGTTGGAGACGACGGGGCTGACCTCACGTACGATGAAGGCCGTTACTTGGGGACGGTCGCTCTCCACGTCCTCGGCGTTGATGCCCGTGTTGCCCACATGGGGCAGCGTCATACAGACCATTTGACCTCGGTAGGAGGGGTCGGTGATGACTTCTTGATAACCGGTCAGGCTCGTATTAAAGACCACTTCCCCCACAACTGTCGTCCGGGCGCCAAAAGCTTCGCCCTGAAAGACGGTCCCATCCTCTAACACCAGAATTGCGCTCATTGAAGGCTCTTTCTATGATGAGGGGCGCATCAAATTCGCCCACACAACGCTCTAATCTTTTTCACCCGGCCGCTGCTGATAGGCTAGCTTGAGCGGCTGCCAGGCGCCATGCTTAAGCAACTTGCTCCACCCCGGCGCGCGGGTCACTTCATCTTGCCCCGGTTGCGCGGCTTCGGCCAAATTGAGCAACATTGCAACTTCATCGCAGCGATGAAACTTCGGGCAGTAGATGCACGCCTGCCACACTTTGGGACTGATGCTCCATCGATCTACCACCGCAAAACCCAGGCGTTCAAAAAAGGAGGCTCGCAACGTCAGGGCGCAGACCTGCTCATAGCCGCGTGCCTTGGCCAGGTCGATCAGTGCAAGCACCAGCCGGCTGCCCAGCCCCGTGCCCTGCTGGGATTCATCCACCGCCAGCGAACGCACTTCTACGAGTGTGGTCGTCAGCGGCACCAGCGAACCGCACCCTACGATGATCGCGTCGTCGGAGGCAGATCGGCTCGCCGTTTCCACTGCAACATACCAGTCATTGAGAGAGTGTCGAATGCTCTCTTCGGTACGCGGTAGCATGATGTTCTGGGCGGCAAAGCGATTGACCATCTCCAGCAAACTCGGGACATCGCTGGCAATGGCAAGGCGGATTTCGACAGTCATGATCTATTCCTGGGCGACCGACACCGATGCAACTGACCTACAGATCCTGCAAAATACTGGCCACTACGCTCACGGCATGGGCCAATTCCTCTTCGCTGATCACCAGCGGCGGCACAAACCGCAACACGTTGGGGCCGGCGTTGACCAGTAAGACACCCTGGTCATAAGCCTGGTTGACGATTTCTCCGGCCGCGATATCCAGCTCAACGCCCACGAGCAGTCCCTTGCCCCGTACCGCTTGAATGTGCGGGCTGTTGACCTCTTCCAGCATCTCCTTGAGGCGTTCGCCCTTGCTCTCGACTTCAGCCAGAAACGCGGACTCGGCGATGCGACCTACCACGTGGGTTGCCACGTGCGCCACCATGGGGCCACCGGCGAAGGTACTGCCATGATCCCCCTTTTGCATGACGTCAGCGACCTTCTGCCGGACGAGAATGGCGCCCATGGGCAGGCCGCCGGCCAGCGGCTTGGCCGCCGTCATGATGTCTGGCTCGACGACACCGGCAGACGCGTCGTCGGTGATGCTCATGTAGCCCCATAAATTACCCGTACGACCGACGCCGCACTGCACCTCATCGTAGATCAACAGCGCGTCATACTCATCGGCCAGCTCACGCAGGCCACGGAGAAACTCGGGCGTTGCAGGGTGGATGCCGCCCTCCCCCTGGATCGGCTCGACCAGGATCGCACAAACCGTCTCATCCATCTGAGCGCGGGCGCTTTCTACATTGTTGAACTCGGCAAAACGCACGCCCGGCATCAGCGGCCGGAAGGCTTCCTGATAGGCCGGACGCGGCGTCACCGCCAGCGCACCCATTGTGCGCCCGTGAAAGGCGCCGGTAAAGGCCAGTATTTCGACCTTCTCATCGTTGCCGTGGGCGCGGCCATAGCGCCGGGCGAATTTGATCGCGCCTTCGTTGGCTTCGGCGCCGCTGTTGCAATAGTGAACCTTGTCGGCAAAGCTCGTCGTGCAGAGCAGTTCGGCCAGCTCAGCATGGGGTTCGGTATGGTAGAGGTTGCTGACGTGGAGTACGCCGGTTGCGGCTGCCTCGGCAATGGCCTGGTTGATGCCGGGATCGTTGTAGCCCAGGGCGTTGACCGCAATGCCCGAGACGCAGTCCAGATAGGCATTGCCTTCGGTATCGTAGAGCGTGCAACCATCGCCCCGCTCGATCACAAAGGGCGGTCGTGCGTAAACGCCCAGGACATATTCCTCTTCAAGCTGCATGGTGTCTTGTGTGCTCATGAGACCTCGTGATGGATGTTGTATGAAACGTGACAAGTGATGGCGCGCCGCCGCATCCCGCGCCGCCGCATCCCGCGGCGCCGCATCCCGCGGCGCCGTTACCCTGCGCCGCCGAGAATGCTTGTGCCACTGCCTTCCTGCACGCCGGCCAGGTTGGTGATGACCGCTTGCGCAACACCCCGATGGACGGCGTCGATTGCGCTGCGTGTCTTGGGAATCATGCCGCCGTGGATAATGCCTTCATTGATCCACGCCTCGGCCTGTTCGGCCGTGACGGCGCGCACCACGCGTGTGGCAACGAGCACGCCGGGCACGTTGCTGATGAAGACAAGCTTGGTGGCGCCCAATGCTGCGGAAACGGCTGCGGCAGCGTGGTCTGCGTTGACGTTGTAGCTGAGCCCGTCGTGGGCGCCAAGGCTGATGGGGCTGATTACCGGCACGATTTCGGCGTCGATCAAGGTCTGGAGCAGGTGCGTGTCTACATCCTGGATGTCACCGACTCGACCCAGTTCGCCGGCCGGGTGCCACATGGGCTCGACATAGATCGTGCCATCGTCCACGCCGCTGAGTCCGGCGGCACGAATGCCGGCGTCGACCAGTGCGCGCACAATACGCTTGTTCATCAGACCGCTGAGCACCATCTCTGCCACATCGAGGCTGGCCTCATCGGTGATGCGCAGGCCATCGAGAAACTGGGGCTCCAGCCCAAGCTGTTGCTGGTACGCGGCGATGGTCTTGCCGCCGCCATGGACGATCACCGGCATGTGCCCCTGGTCGAGCACGGCCTGTACTGCGTTGGCGAGTCCGGTTAGAAAGGCCGCGTCGTCCAACTCATTGCCGCCCACTTTGAGCACCGTTACGTAGCGGCCGGGCGCCTCGTCGGCTTCCGGTTCGTCTGCGGAGAAAAGATCAAAAGTTTCAGGATCCATCATTGTTGCCTCGCTTGTTATCACGGCGAATCGCTTGCTCTGGTCGATTACAGCAAGCCCATCGTTTCCTCTAACCCCACAGCAATATTGAAGTTTTGCATGGCCTGACCGCTGGCGCCTTTGAGTAAATTATCAATTGACGCCACGATGATATAGTCACGTCCGTCCTGTTCTGCCGGATCAACAGGTGTGATGCTGATCGTGCACAGATTCGTCTGTGTGCTGTGACGCAGCGAGGCCATCTGCCCGGCCGGCAGAATCGCAATGAAGGGCTCATCGGCATAGGCTTCCGTATAGGCGTCGCGTATATCCGCTTCGGTGACGCCTTCGACCACACTGACGTAGATCGTGCTGAGGATACCCCGGTTCACCGGCAGAAGGTGGGGTGAAAAGGTGAAGCGGAAGCGATTGCCATTCGGGGCAGCCTCATTGAGCACCTGTTCCATTTCGGCCACATGACGGTGGCGGTAGCCCACGTTGTAGGGGGCGAAGTTGTCGTGGGCTTCTACAAAGCTATAGGTCAATTTGGCCTTGCGCCCGGCGCCGCTCACGCCGCTCTTGCTGTCGACAATGATGCGCGGCTCTAACCACCCTGCTTTGGCCAAAGGATAAAGACCCAGGTTGACGCTGGTTGGATAGCACCCGGGCACCGCAATCTTATCTGCGTCGCGCAGCGCCTCGCGGTTGAGCTCGCACAAGCCATAGACGAACTGATCGATCAACTCAGGCGCGCTATGCTCGATGCCGTACCACTTTGTGTAGATCTCCGGCTCCTTTAGCCGGAAGTCGGCGCTGAGATCAATGACGCGCACGCCCGTGGCGCTAAATCTGCGTACCGGCTCGATGGAGGCGGCATGGGGCAGGCAGAGGAAGACGACGTCGACCTCGTCGGCCCTTTCCATGGCCTGGGCCAGCGTGATCAGCGGATAGCCCCACGTGACCGCATGGAGGTCGGCCATTGTCTTGCCGGCGCTGCTTTCGCTCGTCACCCAGCCGACTTCCAGCTCCGGATGGCGGTGGATGAGCTTGATCAGTTCGTAGCCCGTGTAGCCGGTCGCGCCGGCAATGCCTGCCTTATACATGAAGCGCCTCGATTGGTTAAAGTGTGCTGACCTATTTCAAACTAACGGAAAAAAATGATACAAAAAAAGCTCTCCGTCTGGAGAGCTTTGCCCAAAGATGCGTGGTATCCGCTTTGGCCCGCGTGCAAAGATCCAGAGGTTATCCGGTTCGATACGGGCGGGGCCTGGATGCAATTACGACGACCGTGCATTGACTGTCTAGGCTGTTCATGATGCGAAAGTGTAGCACGCGTCGCTGCGGGTGTCAATTTGAAACGAAATAAAGCGGCAATTCTGATTGACGCAGCGCGCCAGAATATGCTATGATCAGCCCATCAACCGCCGGAACCCCAGGCCGACGCCTGATTTGACTGCCGCTCCCTTGACCTCTGAAACTACTTATGCCGACGATTAAGCGCTATCCCAATCGCAAGCTGTACGATACAGATGCGAAAAGCTACGTGACGCTAGAAGAGATCACGCGCATGATTCAGGAAGGGGACGATGTGCGGGTGATCGATCACGAGAGCGGCGACGATCTGACCACGCTTACATTGACTCAGATCATCCTGGAACAGGAAAAGAAAAGCGCCGGTTTCTTGCCCCGCAACCTCTTGACCAATCTGATTCGAACGGGTGGCGATACGGTAGAACAAGTTGTGCGCTCACTGCAACTGGGCCAGTTTCTCGCCGGCTCGGAGCAGGAAGACGATCACGAAACGACTCAAAATGGCGAGGATGGTGACACTCGGTCTGGTGTCGAGCGGGCCAAAGAGAAGGCCGACGATCGGCTGGCAGAGGTGCTCCATCTCATCAATGTCCCATCGCGGCGCGAAGTTGAGGCGCTGCAGGTTCAATTGGCTATCCTCAGTCAGCGTCTTGAAGAAATATTAGATAGCCAGGAAGCGGATGACATTGCCGGTGAACAGGAGTCATCCGCCGGTTAAGGCGTTTAGCTGGTAGCTTCGCCGGCATCTGACGCCTGATGCCATTGTTTATGTCAGATAGTTTGGATAGATCCCACCACACAAGCCCTGTGACAAACGATTCTTCCGGATTTCCTAATCAATCGCACGATGGCCGAAGGTCGTCGGCTAATCGATCCAAGACCGCGCTCGTGCTTGCCGGCGGCGGCATTACCGGGGCAGTCTACGAAATCGGTGCGCTACGTGCGATCGACGATATGCTGGTCGGCTACACGGTCAATGATTTTGACATCTATGTGGGCACCAGCGCCGGTGCGTTGATTGGGTCATTTATCGCCAATGGCTTGACCCCCAATGAAATTATGCAAGCCCTGGATGATCGCCATCCAGAGGTTCACGGCCTGCGCGTAAGCGACATTTTTCAAACCAACGTCGGCGGTATGTTCCGTCGCGCGACGAAGCTGCCCGGCGCCTTCCTCGACATTCTGCGCAACACGCTCTTCCACTTTGGCGATGTGGCGGTTTCGGATATGGCTTGGGAACTGGCGCGTGCCTTGCCCAATGGCATCTACAATGCCCAAGGGTTGGAGCGCTATGTACGCCATATCTTGAGCGAGCCGGGGCACACGAATCGTTTCGATCGGCTTGACAAGAAGCTCTACATTGTTGCCACGGAGTTGGAGACTGGACGGCGTGCAGTCTTCGGACAGGGCGGCAAGAGTATCGTCCCCATCAGCCAGGCCGTTGCAGCCAGCAGCGCAGTCCCCCTTGTTTATCGCCCTGTACAGATTTTTGATCGAGACTATCTGGATGGCGGTCTGCATGGTTCTGCCAGCATCGACCTTGCCATTGAAGCGGGGGCCAAGCTTGTCGTCTGCGTCAATCCCATGGTGCCTCTCAACACCAGTACGCTGGAACAGGATCACTACATTCGGGATCGCGGCGTCCAGGCTATTCTGAACCAAACCGTGCGCACGTTGCTCCATGCCGGCGTGCGCTACCATATTAAAAATCTGCGTGTGAAGTACCCGGATGTGGACATCATTTTGATTCAGCCTCACTGGGACGATTACCGCATGTTTTCGTATAGCCCGATGTACTATGGCAGTCGACTCACTTGCGCCGAACATGGCTTTGAATCGGTGACGGTCGGTATGCTGGAGAACTATGACTACTTCTACAACGTGCTGATGCGCCACAATATTCAACTGACCAAGGATCTGGTCAGCATTCAACTCTCCGAGCTGCGTGACAGCGGCAATGATTTGGAGATCGTCCAGCAGATCATCGAGCGCGATTGGCGCGGCCCGGTCCCGCCGGGCGCACGCATTGATCTGGACGCTGACTTGTACCGTTTTGGATCGTAGAGTGCTGATCTGTTAATGGTTGATCTCTTCCGCGTGCTGCTGATTCTGCTCGCATCGTTTCTCTCCTCATCGCAACCGCCATCTCAAAACGAAAGCGTTTCCCCGGCCGATGACCTAACGCCCTTCGCGCAGGCCGTCTACGCTGGCACGGTCTTTGGTGAAAGCGTGGAACGTCGGGCCTTGCGCGTGCCCGAGCGCCTCTACGCGCCCGAACCGCAGCCCCTGCCCCAGCCTGGTAGCTCCCGCTGGCGCCTGGGCGTCGGCGTGCCCGAGATGACGCCTTTGGGCTTTGACTGGCCTGCGTCGCGACCGGGTTGGTTCCACAACTGGACCTTTGGGATTATTGAGGATGGTCTGCCGTCCAGCGCTGGTGACGTACGGTTGGACCTGGAGGGCGAGGAGGCCGCCCTCGGTATGGAGTACATGCCCATGCTGCGCACGCTGAGCGGCGAACTCTTTTTCACTGCCGAAGAGATTGGGCAAGTCGCGCGCGCCTACCCCGGGCAAACCTGGCTTGTGGGCAACGAACCGGACGTAGAATCTCAGGATTGGGCCACACCGGTCGAATATGCAACTGCCTATCATGAAGCCTATCACGCCATCAAAACGGCTGACCCCAGCGCACAGGTTGCGGCCGGTGGCCTGAGTCAGATCACGCCGCTACGCCTGCGTTACCTTGATGCCGTGTGGGACGCCTATGCCGAGATGTACGGCGCGACCATGCCGGTCGATATCTGGACGATGCATGCATTTGTCCTGCGCGAGGAGGCGGGCGAGTGGGGGGTGGGCGTACCGCCCGGCCTTGACCCGACCATCACCACCGGCCTGCTTTGGGAGGTTGAAGACCATGACGACCTGGCTGAGGTGGCCCGCCAGGTGGAGCGCATGCGCCGGTGGATGGCCGAGCACGGCCAGCAAGAGAAGCCGCTCTGGGTGACCGAATACGGGATTCTGCTGCCGGCGGAAATGGGCTTTACGACCGACGTCGTGATCGATTTCATGCTGGCCAGCTTCGATCTTTTCGAGAGCCTGCGCGATTCGGACCTGGGTTACGCCGCGGATGACGATCGGCTGGTGCAGCGCTGGATGTGGTTCAGCACCAATTTTCCCGAATTGCCCGCCGGCAATCTCTTCGACGACGCCGGCCAGCCCACCCCAATCATGGCAGCCATGGCCAACTACCTAAACCAGTCTAACTCGGATTAGCACTCCCCACTCCCTTCCCCGCTCCGCAATCCGCATTCCGCAATCCTCACCCCCCAATCAGCCCTGCCAGGTCGGCAACGATTTCCCGCGCAGCATAGGGGTGGGCACAGCGCAGCGCGCGTGCGCCTGCTGCAATGCGTTCGTCCTGCGCCGGTCCAAACCAAGCAAGTACCTGTGCGCTGATTGCATCTGCCGCCCCATGGTAGGTTCCCAGCCCATTTTGGACGACATAGGAGACGTTCTCCTCTTCCTGCCCGGGAATAAAACTGCTGAGGATAAGCGGCAGACCGCAAGCCATGGCTTCGGCAATCGTTCCCGGCCCCGCTTTGGTGATCAAGCAATCGGCCGCCTGCATCCATTCGGCCATGTTATCGACAAAGCCGAGGATACGCACAGGCAGCGGCCAGCGCGCGGCCGTCAGCGTCTGCTGCAATCCGTCATTGTGCCCGCAGATGACGACAATCTGACCGCATGGACCGTCGGGCTTGGCCAGTGCCCGGCTAACTGCCCGGGCGGTAGCTTCCAACGGACCAATACCGTCGCCGCCGCCCGCAATCAGGACGAGCGGCAGGTCCGACGCCAGGCCAAGTTTTGCGCGCAGGCTCGCTCGGTTTGGCGATGGCGCGACAAACTCGGGGCGAATCGGCAGACCGAACTGGCGCAACTGACTGGATTGCAGCCCACGGGCTTGGGCGCGCCGCCAGCTTTCTCTGCTGGCGACATAGCAGCGGCGGACAGAGGGGTCAAACCAGAGGGGGTGAGCTGAAATTAGATCGGTGACCACTGTGGCGAAAGGGGGCGGCTCAGCGAGGCGTGTCAGGGCCGGCATGGTCATCGTCTGGGCAAGGGGGTGGACTGAAACGATAAGGTCCGGCGCCTGCTCTTGAAGCAGACGCTGAATAGCGGGTATGCTGGCGCGGCTCGCCATGGCGAAGAGCGGATGGGCATGGCGGACGTCTGTATGCCACAGCTTCTCCCAAAGCCACGGCGCGTCATTGGCCAAGAATGGGTAAGTGTCAGGCAGCCGGCGTAAGGGGCGGGGTAAGTGATCACCGAGGATATCGACGATGCTTACTTGAACACTCTGGCAGAAACGCTGCTCAAATGCCGCCCGGAGAGCGACGGCACTGGAAGCGTGGCCGGCGCCCGTTTTGCCCATCAGAATGAGCACGCGCATAGGGGTCACCGGTGTGAAGTCGGCTGCATCGAGCTAATATGCGCCGCGGCCCCACAGCACGGCAGGAATAGAGCGCAGGAGAATGCTGATATCCAGAAAGAGATTCCAGTTTTCAACATAATAGATGTCCAGCAGCACCATCTCATCAAAGGTGAGGTCGCTGCGTCCGCTCACCTGCCACAACCCGGTGATGCCGGGACTGACTGAGAGACGCTTTCTGTGCCATTCTTGATAGGCGGTCACCTCTTCGGGCAGATTAGGCCGCGGTCCAACCAGGCTCATGTCGCCTTTGATCACGTTATACAATTGGGGCAATTCGTCCAGGCTATAGCGGCGCAGGAACCGTCCAACCCGGGTGCGGCGCGGGTCGTCTCGCACTTTGAAGAGCGGACCGGTCGCCTCATTGAGCTCATCCAGCGTGTCGCGCAGGTCATCCGCCCCTTCAATCATGGAGCGAAACTTGTAACATTTGAAGGGGACTCCGTTGCGTCCGATGCGCGTCTGCACAAAGAAGATCGGCCCGGGCGAATCCAGCCGAATGGCAAGAGCGATGGCCAGTCCGACAGGCAGAAGCAACAGAGAAGCGATCCCGGAAGAAAGGAGATCCACGGCCCGTTTGAGAACGTAGTTGACGCCTTGAATCGAAACCTGACGCGTGCTGATCAGCGGAATGCCGTTGAGGTCTTCAACTTCCATCTGATTTTTGGTGAGCTGAAAGAGATCGGGCACCACCAGCGCGCGCACATCATGCGTGTCACACGAGCGCAGGAGGCGCTGGATCATGCGGTGGGTCTGCCAGGGCAAGCAGATGACGACCGTATCGATTTCCAACTCTTCAATCATCTCTTCGAAATTTTCAGTCGGTCCCAGCGCCTTAAACGGGCCGATGTCGGTGCTCCCTTTGCTTGGGTTGTCGTCAACAAACCCAATGATCTGATAGCCATAGTCCGGCCGTGCCGTCACGTTGCGCATGACCATGCGGCCCACATCGCCGGCCCCCACCAGCAGCATTCGCTCCACGCCGACGCCGTAATTGCGTAGGTAGCTGCGCAACCGGCCAATGAGGAAGCGGCTGATGCCCAGGAAGAATGTGATGAAGAATGCGGCGTAGAGAAAAATCAGCCGGCTATAGAGCGTGGCGCTGAAGAAAAGGCTCAAGACGATCACGAACACGATTCCCAGTGTCGTGGCCGTGGCAATCGAATAGATCTCCTCAATCCAGCTGCGGCCGCGGCGATAGGGGTAGACGTCTGAAAGATAGTAGGCGATGGGCAAAATGATGAGCAGGGCCAGTAGAAAGGGGCTGTACTCGGCAAACGAGACGCTGTAGAGCGGTTCCACCGTGCGGAACCACTGCAGCTGATAGCGAATAAAATAGGCAACGCCAAAGGCTAGCACGATCAGCATCATGTCCGAAAGCACCAGCAGATATTTCCACCAGTTTGGATTCACGCGCTGGACGAATTGTGCCAGTCGACTATTCTTTTTCTTGCGCGCCAATGCTGACTGTTTTACGCTCTGCTCAGCTATGGTAACGCCATCGGCGGTTGCCGTGAAGTGATCGGTGTTTGTCATCAAGTAAGGATAGAAATCCAGCGGCTTCTTCACTGGTCGTCAGTGCCTGAAGCGTTCTGCCGGACCCTCCACGCTACAATCTGTTTGTGTCCGCCAGTGTACCACAATTCGATATGCGCTGCGCATCTTCCCGCGCCAGGACGGGGGTTGTAACGCTGGTGCCAGCGTGATGGATCCGCATTTCCGTGCTTGGTGCAACGCTCAATTCGGAACGAGAAATTGTGAATGAGCTTGTCGTTATTCTCCATTCCCCGGTCTTCGCGATTAGTTGAGAAGCAATGGCTGTGGGATCAATGTGTTTGGCAGCCGACCTGTCAGGACGAAATCTCGTCGTAGACGGCCAGCGTGGCCTGGGCCGTATGTGTCCAGGAAAAATGACGTGCCCGTGCAAGCCCCGCTACATGCATTTGGCCATGCATGTCAGCATCGTCCAGCACCTGATTCAACTGGGCGGTCAGGACTGGGACGCCCGCGCGTTCGTCACTGGGAAAAGTCAGGGTGGCGTCGCCGGCGACTTCGAGCAGGCTGGGCGTATCGCTGCAAAGAACCGGCGTGCCGCTTGCCATCGCTTCGAGCACCGGCAGACCGAAGCCTTCAAAGCGACTGGGGTAGACAAAGACGCTGGCCGCACGATACCAGTCGGCTACCTCTGATTGGGGGATAAAGCCGGGGAAGTGCACGTATTGCTCCAGCGCCAGTTCCTGCACAAGACGGAAGATTTCATCGTAAAACCAGCCCTTGCCGCCGGCCAGAATCAGTGGAATCGGTGTAGTTGTTTGTTGTCGCCAGGCGGCGTAGGCGCGCAGAAGAAGCGGCAGATTCTTGCGCGGTTCCAAGGTGCCCAGGTAGAGAATGAAGCGCTCTGGAAGCTGGCGGCTGTGGCGAAAGGCAGCCACCTCCGCCGCAGCAGCTGGCGCAAAACCAGCCTCCACGCCATTGGGGATGACCGTGATGCGGTCAGCCGGTACGCCAAAGCTGACCATCAGATCATCGGCCGTCTGTTGACTGACTGAAATCACACGAGCAGCGCGGGCAACGCTGGCCGCGCAGAGCCGCTGCAGGTAGAGACGCTTGCTCCTGGGCAGGGTCCCGGGCAGGCGTACAAAGCTCAGATCGTGGACCGTCACGATGCCGGGGAGCGACGTCGTGAGCGGCAAGACGTTGACCAGTCCATGCACGAGCTCGACGCCGTGACGCTGCAGCGCACGGGGAAAAGCGGTCTGTTCCCAAAGAATACGCGCCAGCGGGCGATTCAAGGGAAGGTCACTGTCCACGAGTTCGACGCCGGGGATTGCCACTTTGCTGTCGTTCACCCAGGCCGTGAAGCGATGCGCAGTCGCATCTTGTGTGGCCAGCGCGCCCAGTTCACGCAGCAGGTGCAGGCTGTACGTGCTTACACCTGCGCTGCGATAGCTGTTGTCGGTGCTCAGGAGTTGTGCGTTGAGGCCGATGTGCATAGCGTCTCGTAGACTTTCACCGTGGCCGCAGCGATGCGCGACATGGCATACTCGTTGCACGCGCGCTGGCGGCCGCGTTCCCCCAGCTCCTGGCGCAGGGTTGGTGAATCCAATAGCTTCTGAAGCTGTGCACGCAGGGCCGACGCGTCGTCCTCGTCAAAGATCAGGCCTGCGTCACCGATCACGTTGGGAATCTCGCCGCTGCCGCTGCCGGCGACGGGCACGCCACAGGCCATGGCCTCAATCAGCACGCGGCCAAACTGCTCTTTCCAGGCCGACGTTGTGCGTGAGGGCAGCACGAGCACGTCCAGGGTGCGCAGGAAGCCCGCCATCTCGCTGCTGTCGATGCGTCCCAGGAAATGTACCCGATTTTCGATGCCCAATGCTTTGGCTTGGGCCTCAAGGTCAGCCCGTGCCGTGCCTTCGCCAGCAATGCGTAGCTGCCAGTCGCCGTCGAGACGGGCAGCTGCGGCCAGCAGGAGGTCGACACCCTTTTCCGGCAGCAGCCCCCCGGCATAGCCAAGCACACATGGAGTCGCCGGGCGCGGGACGTCTGTCGGCGCAAAGAGGGTCGTATCGACGCCAAATTGGGGGATCACGGCAATCTGACCCCGGTAGCCCTTGCTGCGCAGGACATCGCCGGCCTCGCTGCTCCCGGCTAGCGCGGTCGGCGTAAGGACATAGCTCTGACGCTCGAACCAGCGAAAAGGAGGCGGGTAGGCCCGGTTGATGTTTTGCCACGTGAAGAAGGTCCCAACTGCCCCATAGCGACGGGCCAACCGCAGGCCCTGCCACGTAGCCAGGTTGTAGGGCTCCTCATCCATATGTACGACGTCGGGCTGAATCCGGGCGATTTCCGACGCTAGTGTCGGGTAATGATGCAGGTGAAAATTGTCGCCAAAGCGAATGGGGATGACCTTGAGCGTATAGCCGTCGGTATGACGCCGGGTGGCCGCGGCCTGGCCGCGCCGATCGCCCCAACCGGGCGGAATCAGCACTGTGAGGTCGATTCCCAGGCGGGCGATCTCCTCGGCCTTACGCTGATAGGCGCCGACGACCAGCGCCTTGCTCACCATGACGACACGCATGCTTGCATTATAGGGTCGGGCCGATCATCGCCCAAAAAGAAAAGCGCCGACCGGATCCGGTCGGCGCTTCAAACAGAGGAAGACCCCTGGTGCGTTTTGTTCTAGTTACTCACGGCGGCCCAAGAGGATCCAGGCGTAGTAGAGCATCGTCATAACCGCCTGCAACGCCGCAGCCACGTAGGTGAGCGCAGCCGCGTCGAGCACCTTGTCCACACCCTGAACTTCCTGCTGGGTTACGATGCCGTCGGTGACGAGCAATTGCTTGGCGCGTTTGCTGGCGTCAAACTCGACAGGCAGCGTGACGACGGCGAAAAGCGCCGTCATGGCGAAGAGTGCCAAGCCAAACCAGGCGATGCTTGTGCCAAAGCTTGACGACATGAAGAGGCCAACCATGAAGATGATCGGGCCGAGCCAGCTGCCAAACTGGACCGTTGGCACCATGGCCGTGCGGACGCGCAGCATGCTGTAATGCTGCTGATCCTGCAGTGCGTGGCCTGCCTCGTGCGCGGCCACGCCAACAGCCGCAATGCTGGGCGTGGCATAGACTTCATCGCTCAAACGCAGCGTCTTCGAACGCGGATCGTAATGGTCTGACAGCTTGCCGCTGACCCGTTCCACGGTGACGTTCTGCAGACCGCTGCCGTCCAGTATGCGGCGCGCAGCCTGCGCCCCGGTCATGCCGGTAGAGACGCCCACCTTCGAGTACTTATTAAAGGCCGACCGAACGCGTGCTTGCGCCCACAGCCCCAAAATGAGTGGCGGAATGGCAAATAGTAAAAAGAGTGGGTCAAAGTAGAAAAATCCAGGCATTTGTTGTCTCAGCTCCTCGTCTGAAAGATCCTTTGAATCAGATCATAGCCCTAGTCGTTGTATCCGTCCGTGCAGCAGGCGCCCGGTCGTGACGATCAGTTTTTCGCAGGGGCAACCGGCCATGGTTGCTGCGTGTACATGATTTGATACAACTTTATCACAGGTTGTGCTTATTTTTGCTTAGAAATTGGTTTGTATTCTGTTAGAAAGATGCCCATTCTGCCTCGCGAGCCTCAACGTTGGACGCGATTGCGCACCAACGCGATCACCCCTTGCATCTCCTCGTTGCGTAGAATCAGACTCATCAGTGCATAAACCAAAGTGGAAAGCGCCACACCGCCGATGACGGCCAGCCAGCGTTCGGCCGTTGGCGCAAGCGCCGCGCGATTAACCCACTGGAGCCAGAAATAAGCGGCGAGGCCCATCACCAGCGCAGCGCTGAGACTGCGGATGACGGAGGAGAGCAAGCGGCGCGCTTCGATGCCGTCCATACGCCAGTTGAGAAGCAGGAGCAGAACGATCATCTCCAGCGAGGTGGCGACGCTGTTGGCCAAAGCCAGACCGCCAAAGCCAAGGGGTTTGACCCACAGAATGCTAAAGAGGATGTTGAGCGTCATGGCCCCGATTCCGAAGATGACGGGCGTCCACGTGTCGTGGAGTGCATAGAATGCGCGTACGATGATCTCCAAGCCAGAGTGGGCGACCAGGCCGACGGCATAGAACTGGAGCGCGTAGGCGACCAACGCGGTGCTCTCCGCGGTGAATTGACCCCGCTCCAGCAGCACGCGAATCAGCGGCTGGCCCAATACGATCAATCCAACCGCAGCCGGGATGCTCAGAAAGAACACAGTGCGCAACGTGCGCCCAAAAGTGGTGCGCATTTCGTTATGCAGGCCGGCAGCATATTGGGCCGCGAAGGTTGGGAAGGTAGCGGTGGCCAACGATTGCGCAAAGATGCCCTGGGGCAGCAGCATGAGCAACCAGGCGTAGTTGAGTGCGCTCAGGCTGCCGGTTGCCAGCCCACTGGCCAGAATTGTGTTGACCAGAAATTGCATCTGGACGAAAAAGAGGCCGAGCACACGCGGGCCCATCAGGCGCGCCACTTCGCGCACGCCAGGGTCGCTGATCGCCAGGCTGGGCGTGTAGCGAGCGCCGTTGCGGATCAACCCGGGCACCTGGACGAGAAAGTGTGCCAGCGCGCCGATGACCACGCCAAAGACGAGTCCGTAGATGCCAAAGCGCGGGGCCAGCAGCCAGGCGCCGCCAATAATGCATAAATTATAGAGAACGGGTGCGGCCGCGGGCAGCAGAAAGTGTTGCAGCCCATTGAGCGCGCCCATGATCAGACCGCTGGCGCCAAAGATCACCGTGCTGAGCAACATCCAGCGCATCAGGCTGGCGGTGAGCGCCTGCTGTTCGGGCGGGAAACCGGGGGCGATGACCCGGCTCACCAGAGGCTCGGCAAAGAACGCGCCCAAGACGGCCAGCGCGATCAGGATCAGCGTGATCAGGTTGAGCACGCGGCTGAAGAGGAGCCACGCGCCCGGCCGATCTCCCTTGACCAGATAGGATGAGAAGGTGGGGATGAAGGCGCTGCCCAGCGCGCCGCCGGCCGCCAACTGGAAGAGCATGTCCGGCAGGCGAAATGCCGCCAGATAGGCGTCCAAATCGGCGCTCGTGCCAAACTGTGCGCCGATGATGATCTCTCTGGCCAAGCCGGTGACGCGGCTCAACACAAAGAAAATCATCACGATGAGGGCCGCCCCCGCAATGTGGCGCGTGTTGAGCCCGACAGCCTCGTCCTGGGACAGCTCTTCGGGCTGGGCTACGGCGAGGGCGGATTCCTGCTCTAACTCTGCATCCATGAGGCGGCATTATAGCATAGGGAGATCGGAATGTGGGCCGTGCGGAGCGACCCAAACGCCCAATCCGCGCTGATCCGTCGTATCTGTCTCATCAGCGTTCTATGCTCGGATCCACCCGGCACTTGAATCTTATCCCCGTACCGTGATTGCACGTCAGGAACAAATGTGCTACGATCTTGCCGGCGTTTGCCTGTTGAACTTATCAAAAATCTTTTGAGTACGAAAGCGGCATTATGAGCACCTATTTTTCCATGCTGGCCTGGCGGGAAATTCTTGCCAGGATCTTTGACGGCTTTACGCTCCAGGAAAACGTCAGCCCGGATTGGCTGATCAATCCAGCGACACGGCGTAAGTTGAAGTTAGACACCTTCTATCCGGAGGCCAACGTCGCCATCCGCTTTACCGGCTTAACGGCAAAAGGCCAGGGGCGGCAGAGCGATTGGGAACAGATGGAGACGCAGCAGCGAGACCAGACGCGGGCCGAACTCTGTCGCCTCAACGGCGTGCAGATGGCGCTGATTGACACGAATGATGAGACGGTCAAGCAGATGGATAACCTGCTGCAGGTGCTGACCCGGGCCGAGCGCGTGCTGGCGGCGAGTGAGCTGCCCGCCAAGGAGCGCAACGCCCGTCGCGCCGCATTGACGGACGCCCGCGGCCGCGGTGAGGAGCTGCGCAGCCTGATTCGCAAGCAGCCCGATCAGATGATGGCCAACCTGGCGGAGGCCTGGCGCGACCGCGAGACAAACATGGCCCGAGCCGCATCCGCGACCGCTTCCACCAATGGCGCAGCCGCCGGACAGCCGCTGGTTGATATCGACAGCCTGACGGTCGGCCAGCGCGTGCGCCACAGCTACTTCGGCGATGGCGTCATCACCACGATCAATGCGAGCGACGACGATCCCACCATCGCCATTCTCTTTGACGCTGCCCTGGAGAAAACTTTTCTGGCTTCACTCGTTCAGGACAAGCTGGAAGTCGTCGGCTAGTGCATTGGCAACCGGTATCTTGCCGGTATCATTTGGTCACTGCTCAATTAGATCTTCGGGGTAGCGTACCAGCACCCGATAGCCGCCGTTCCAGGGCTTCTCTTTGGCAAACTGACCGACAATCCCAACCACGGCAAAGCGCTCGCCTTCGTTGACGTAGGGCCGTTTCCACGGCAGGCTACTGCGCACGGTGACGCGTACCGGCTCTGCGTCGGGTGCGGCAGGGTCGACAAGAAAGATGCTGTCGCCCTGGTAGCCGCTGACCACGCCCTCGAACGAAACCAGCCTGCCTTCCAATGACTCGCCGATCTCTGCCGGCTGGACCGCCAGCGGACTGAGGGGCGTACCGTTCTCCACACGCCAGATCTGCGTCGGCGCATCCAGCGCTACTTCCATTTCGCCGCGGAAGCTCGTGGTCCAGCCGCTGACAAGCACGCGGTCGCCTTCTGTCAGCGGCGGGAATTCGCCATTGCGCAGATAGAGCTGGATGCCAAGCCCGCCGGTCTGACCGTCCGTGGCCGGGTCGGCCACGTACATGCTGGCATTGAAGAGACCCGGCGGCGCGGTGACGATCGCCTCGAACTGCACCCAGCGCTTGAGCCCGTAGCGCTTGGCCAGCGCCAGTGTGCCGGGCAGGCCGCCGGCCTGACCCTCTGCCGGATCTACTGTTGTTTCCAGATCAGTGCCCGTACCCAGAATGCCCGCATTGACCGCGCCCGGCGATGCCATAGTGTGCTGCTGCCAGCCGCCGTCCTCCTCGTCCCGGCCAATTGAGCCGCCGCCCAGCTCAGCCCATTCGACACGATCTACCTCGCGCCCATCCGGCGCCAGCAGGCGCACATATTCGTTGAGGTCGTCGAGGTAGAGTCCCGTATCGGCCCGCCAGAGCACGCGTCGCTCGCCGCCTGCCAGATAGCTGCCCGGATCGAAGGTGAAACGGCGCGTTGCCACCTCGTCGCTCCAGGTGTGGGCAAGCTGCCAGCCGCTCAGGTCAGCCGGCGTCGAGCCGGGATTGAAGAGTTCGATATATTCATCCTCATCGTCGCCCACGCCGTCGCCGTTGTAATCGCTGCGCGGTGCAAACATGACTTCGTTGAGGCGTATCTCGCTCTGATTGGCGCGGCCGCGGACCTGGATCGGGGCCGTGATGGCAAAGTCGCCGTCGGCCTGGGTTGCAACGACAAAGTAGCGGTTTCCAGGCAGGGCCGGCAGCGTCACCGACCAGCGCCCATCCGCGGGCGGGATGTCGAGTTGCCGCAGCGGACGGTCATTTTGCCACAGGGCGAGACCGGCCACTTCGCCGGTGCGGTCCCCATACGCGATGTGCAGGGTGACGGCGTTGGCGGGCTCTATACGGCTGCCCATCCAGGCCACGGTACCGTCAGCCTGTTCGGCGCGTAGCGTCAGCCAGAGGCCGGGCGCGCTGCTCAGCCAGCCCCGGCTTTGGCTGACGGCATCGGTCAGAGATCCCTCGCCTCTGCCTTTTACGGCCAGCCCCGTGTAGCGCGGTGCTGGAATATAGCGTCCCGGCAGCGGCGGATTGACGGAGCCGCCGGGCAGCAGCGGGCGCTCACTGTCGTCCCATGCGGCCAGTAGTTGACGCAGCCCGCCCGGCGCGCTGGCGCTGTTGCCGTCGACGGCGCTCACGCGCGCGGAGGCAGGTATCCTGCCCTCCAGCCAGAGCGCATGGGCGCGTTCTTTTTCCAGCCAATTCACCAGCGCTTGACCGCCTTGGATCGCGGCGCTGCGATCTGCGAAGATAATGGCGGCATTGTCGTTTTGGTCTTCCCAGCGCCATGCCGGCAGCATGAGGACCGCGGGTGAAGCGGGCCGCCCGGTGACGTGTTCCGTATCGGCCAACGCAATGAAGTCGAGGCCGATTGCGCCAGCAGCAGTGGCCAGATAGTGTGGCGGCGCGGTAAAGCCCGGCGTGAAGTTGCTCCGTGCACCCAACGAGCCCCACATTGCCTGATAGCCGTCGTCCAGCTCAATAGCAGATGGACTGATCGGCGCGGGCAGGCCTTTGCGGGCAAAGGGTTCTGGCGGGGCGAAGAGAAAGCGTTGGCGCTGATCTGAATCTGCCGCTTGCCCACTGTCCGCCACGTGCTGCAGGCTGAAGCTGCTTGGCGGGCGCAGCTCTCCGCTGCGGGCCAGCGCGGCATAGTCGCCGCTGCCGTAGACGACCGCATCGACCAATTCGGCGGCGGGGTTGAGCAGGACGACCTCGTCGCCGCTGTCGCTGAGCGCCCAGCGGCCTGATGCCAGCACCGTACGCCGGATCAGAACCGGCACGCCCGGCTCCGTCTCTTCGATTTGGGCATCGGGCGCCCGGCCGTAACGTTGCACGAACGCCGCCCCGTTGCGGGCGATGACGAAGATCGCCCCGGGCGCCAGTGTCGCTTCGTCCGGCAGCGCGTAGATGCCTTCGCCGTCACCCGGACGCTCGGCATCGCCGATGCTCCAACCGGCCAGGCTGACCGCGACGTCATGCCGGTTTGATATGGCAACAAACTCTTCGTCGCTCGAGCGGAAGGCCACTTCCTCAATGTACAGCGGGAAGGAGCCGCTTGCAGCGGGCCAGACTGCATCCGGATCGGTTGGCGGCAGTGTGGGCGTTGCCGTCGTGCCGGGCGGCGGCGTGGGTGTGCCGTCAGGCGGCGGGCTGGCGTCAGGCCCCTGACCGGGCGTGCCCAAGTCGCCGGCTGATCCCGGCCAGGGCTGGGCCGACGCAAACCACTTGACGGGACCGTCGCCCAATGTCCGCTGCAGGCTGGCCCCGCGGGGCGCGTTTATCCCGCCATCGCCCCAGATGACGCGGTCGACTTCCCGGCCATCGGGCGTCAGGAGGATGAGTTCATCCGCACCATTGGCCAGATTAATGCCCGTGACCTGGACATTCACAGGTGCGCCGCCATTGATGGCCGGGTCGACATTGCGTCCAAAGACGATGAATTCGCCCTGCGCCAGCGTCAAATCGTCGTCAATCACAAAGCGATCGCTCCCCAAATCCGTGATTTGCCAGCCGCGCAGGGTAACCGGGCGCGTGTCTGCATTGTGCAGCTCAAACCATTCTCCTTCGTTGTCGCCAACCGCATCGGGGTTGGCCAGAAACTCAGAGAAGACAAGACGGGGCAGGTCGCCGCCACCCGGTGGTGGCGTGAGCGTTGCCGGCGGCGGCGTGGCGCTGGGCGCTGGCGCGTCCGGCGGTGGCGCATAGGCTGCACCGGGGCTACCGTAATCGCCGGCTGAGCCAGGCCAGGCCGCATAGGCCGTCACCCAAGCTGGCGGCTGATCAAATCCCGCGCGCGCTAGCGCGGCGCCTGCTGTTGCCGACAGTCCGCGATCTTGGCCCCAACGCACCTGATCGACCAACACATCGCCGGGGCCGACCAGCCGCAGTTCATCGTCGCCATTGGCCAGGCTGAGACCGGCGTATATGTGGTCAACCTCCACGCCGCCGTTGGTCGTCGGGTCGCCATTGCGCGCCAGGACAAGGTATTGGGTGGGGAGGATGTAGAGGTTCTCGCTGATCGTGTAACTGTCGTCGTCTTCATCGCCCAATTGCCAGCCAAGCAGGTTGATTGCCACCGTGTCGTCGTTGAAAAGCTCGATCCACTCACCTGCACTATCGGAAACGGCGCTGGGGTTGGCCAGAAATTCGGAGATGAAGAGGCGCGGCGGGTCACCCGTGATGGGCGGCACGTCAGGGGGCGCAACGGTCGGGACGGGCGTCGCTGGGGGATTACCGGGTGGATCGGGATTCGGATTCGGGTTGGGCACGTAAGCCGCGCCCGGCGAGCCGAAGTCACCGGCTGAGCCCGGCCAGCTTTGCCAGGCCGTGGTCCAGCCGGCGCTGTCAAAGCCTGTCCGCTCAAGCGACGCGCCTTTGGTTGTGTCGAGCCCACCGTCGCCCCAGATGACGCGGTCTACCTCGCGTTCGCCGGGGGCGATGAGCACGAGTTCGTCATCACCGTTGGAGAGACTGAGCGAGGAATAAACGTAGGCCACATCGACGCCGCCATTTTCATCACGTGCAGCGCTGCGACCGAGGACGAGATACTGGCCAGGCTGGATCATCAGGTCGGCCCGGATCGTGTGGCCGTCGGTGCCCAGATCGGCGATGCGCCAGCCGCGCAGGTTGACGGGCGCGCTGTCGCTATTGAAGAGCTCGATCCATTCTCCCGCAGCGTCATTGACGGCGTCGGGGTCAGCCAGGAACTCGGAGAGGTAGATCTTGGGCAATGGTCCCGTGATGGGTGGGACATCGGGCGGCGGCGCAGCAGTTGGCTCCGGCCCGGGCGGCGGACCGGGATTCGGATTTGGGTTGGGCACGTAAGCCGCGCCCGGCGAGCCGAAGTCACCGGCTGAGCCCGGCCAGCTTTGCCAGGCCGTGGTCCAGCCGGCGCTGTCAAAGCCCGTCCGCTCAAGCGACGCGCCTTTGGTTGTGTCGAGCCCACCGTCGCCCCAGATGACGCGGTCTACCTCGCGTTCGCCGGGGGCGATGAGCACGAGTTCATCATCACCGTTGGAGAGACTGAGCGAGGAATAAACGTAGGCCACATCGACGCCGCCATTTTCATCACGTGCAGCGCTGCGACCGAGGACGAGATACTGGCCAGGCTGGATCATCAGGTCGGCCCGGATCGTGTGGCCGTCGGTGCCCAGATCGGCGATGCGCCAGCCGCGCAGGTTGACGGGCGCGCTGTCGCCATTGAAGAGTTCGATCCATTCTCCCGCAGCGTCATTGACGGCGTCGGGGTCAGCCAGGAACTCGGAGAGGTAGATCTTGGGCAATGGTCCCGTGATCGGCGGGACATCGGGCGGCGGCTCGACTGTGGGAGGCGGCGCCACGGTCGGCGCGACCGGCGGGTCGGTGGGCATCGGATTCGGGTTGGGCACATAGGCAGCGCCCGGCGAGCCGAAGTCACCGGCCGAGCCAGGCCAGGCCCGCCACGCCGTGATCCAGGTTGCGCCAGGCTCAAAGCTGCTCCGTTCCAGAGACGCGCCGCTGGCGATGACCTGGCTCTGGCCGCTGCCCCAGCGAACGAGGTCGACTTGCTCGCCTTCCGGGCGCAACAAGCGCACTTCATCGTCGTCGTTGCCCAAGCCGAAGCCACTGTACACGTATGCGGCCGTCACACCGCCATTTTCGGCCGCATTGCCATTGCGCGCCAGCACGCGATAGGCCCCGGCCTCGATCCACAGGTCGTCTCCGATGGTGTGACTGTCACTGCCAAAGTCGGAGAGGATCCAGCAGCGTAGATTGACCGCGCCGTTGCCGCCATTGTAGAGTTCAAGCCACTCGCCCGCGCTGTCGGCGACCGCGGCAGGATTGGCCAACACTTCGCTGAGATAGATGCGGGCGTCCGGTGGCGACGTAACGGTTGTGCAGCTGGGCTGCGCCGGTGGGGGCGTGGCTTCCGGTGGAGTCGGTTGCGGAGCAGGCGTGGGTGGATCGGGGTTTGGATTTGGTGCGTAGGCCACCCCCGGGCTGCCCAAGTCGCCGGACGAGCCGGGCCAGGCCTGCCAGGCCGTGACCCACGGTGCGCCGGGTGTGAAGCCGGTTCGCTCCTGGCTGGCGCCGGCGACACTGCCGTCAGACCAGATCACGCGGTCAGCTTCACGCTCATCCGGGGCCAGGAGGAGAATTTCATCGTCGCCGTTGGCTAAGTCGTAGCCGGCATAGACGTAGTCGACGGGGGCGCCACCGTTCAGAGCCAGGTCGGCGCTGCGGCCTAGGACAAGATATTGGCCCGGTTCAATGATGAGATCATCATCGATGGTATGACGATTGCTGCCCAGGTCGGCAAGGATCCAGCCACGTAAGCCGATGGGGGCGTCGCCGGCGTTGAATAGCTCGATCCACTCTCCCTCTGCATCGCCGACTGCATCGGGATTGGCCATGAATTCGCTGATGAAAAGCTGTGGGAAGGGCTGTGGGGCGCTTTCTGTCGGTGTCAATGTGAGCGTTGGCGCCACCGTCGGGGGCTCGGTCGGCAGCGCTGTGGGCATGAGGGTCGGTGTAGCCGGTTGGGGCACCGTCCCCGGCCCGGTGGGCGTCTCAATGGGGAAAGGCGGGGTCTTCTCGCCATGGGGCGCCAACGTTGCCAACGGGGTCGAGACGCGAGCGTATACGCTCTGCTGCGGGCGGGCAAGTCCAGCCAAGGATGTGATGAGGATGGCAATCAGGGCGAAACAGGCGCCGCGCGTGGCGGCAATTGCGAAGCGTGAGCGGCCGCTTGGACGACGGCGGCGGACGTACAAGACCGATAGACGGGGGACCATCGGCGCACCTCCCGGGGGATTAGAAGTACAGCGCGATTGCATTGATGAAATTCGTACCTAAATCATACGTGGATGCCGGAGCGCTGTCAAACAAAAAATCCGAATAGGGCGCATACCACATTTGGGGGCTGCTCTAGAGAAAGCGACTACTCCGTTCATACACCGCCCTCAAATGGGATGCAGCCATCCGTGTATGGACCGCCCCGGCACGTGATGCCCTGGATCTGAAATGTCCCAGTCATGCGCTTCTGTTGCAAAAATCTTCATCCTCAGATACGGTACGTGTCGTCACCTGGAGGTCATTCCGCCGTCGTCATGATCGTTTGCAACGGAATTCGCGGAATACATGCAGATTTCGTCACCATGCAGACGAGTGGTAGCGACTGGAATGTGATTAGGTGAAAATCCGCATTCATTTAAGGGAGAGTTAGGATGGAATATCGACAACTTGGCAGTGCCGGCGTGCGCGTCTCGGTCATCGGGCTGGGGACCAACCGGTTCGGCTCAGAGGCGCTGCCCCAGGCAGAGGTCAACAACGTCATCGATGCTGCCCAGGATTGGGGCATCAACTTCATAGATAGTGCCAACGCCTACCAGCAAGGTCGTTCCGAGGAGACGCTGGGCGTGGCGTTGAAGGGGCGGTGGGACAAATTCGTTGTGGCCACCAAATTCTTTTTTCCCACGGGTGACGGACCCAACGACCGGGGTACGTCGCGCTATCACCTGATGAACTCGGTTGAGGCCAGCCTGCGCCGGCTGCAAAATGATTACATTGATCTTTACTACGTTCATCGCTGGGACGAGACCACGCCCATTGAGGAGACCCTGCGCGGTCTGGATGACCTGGTCCGCATGGGGAAAGTGCGCTATGTGGGGACCTCGGACTTCGCAGCATGGCAGTTGGCTGAGGCCAATCTGCTGGCTGAGATGCGCGGCTGGAGCGCCTTTTCGGTCATTCAGTCCCACTATCACATGTTTGAGCGCCAGGTCGAGCAAGAAGTGCTGCCCTACTGCCGTACCCACGGCGTCGGCTTTGTGCCCTACTTCCCCCTGGCAGGTGGTTTCTTGACCGGCAAATACAAGCGCGGGGAAGCACCGCCGGCAGGATCACGGGGCGAGTCCAGCGACTATGTCCAGCAGTATATGACCGATGCTAATTACGACAGGGTGGAAGCGTTGACCGCCTGGGCGGCCGCGCGTGATCGTGGCCTGAACGAATTGGCCCAGGCCTGGCTCATGGCCCAGCCGCAGGTCTGTTCTGTCATCTCCGGCGCCACAAAGCTGTCCCATGTCGAGAGCAACGTCAAAGCAGCCGATTGGCTCTTGACCGACGAAGAGTTGGCGGAGATTGGGGCGATTCTTGACCCGGAAGCGGCGGCGGATTAGCGAGATGCCCGGATCCCTGCCGTTATGCTCCACAACGGCAGGGATCCGCAATGGCGCCGCAATTTACTCAAACGTGATGACGTTGCGCAGCACCTGCCCGGATTCCATCGCTTCGATTGCTTCATTGATCTGACTCAGCGGGTAACGCGCCGTAATCAATTCGTCCAATCGCAGCCGCTTATCCTCGTAAAGCGCGACCAACTGCGGCACATCGACCTGAATGCGCGTGGAGCCCATCAGGCTGCCGGTGATTGTCTTTTCATTGAGGATCGTTGCCCCTATCGGCAAGGGTATCGACGAAATCCAATCTGGGATCCCAACAAAAACCACCATGCCGCGCTTGCCAGCCAAGCCATAGGCCTGCTCTGCAGCCGCAGGGCTGCCAACCGTAACAAAGACATAATCTGCCAGGCGCTTGCCCGTGATCTGGGAAACTCTTTTCCGGAGACCTTCGTCTGCAGCACTCACCGTGTGCGTTGCGCCAAACTCCAAAGCTGTACTTAGTTTGTTTTCCAATATGTCTACGGCAATGATCGGGTATGCGCCCGACAGCTGAGCGCCCTGAATCGAATTCATCCCCACGCCGCCGGCGCCGATTACGACGACGCTACTGCCCGGTCTCACCTGCGCCCGGTTCACCACTGCACCGTACCCGGTGATGACCCCGCATGCCAATAGCGCAGCTGACTCGAGAGGGATTCGGTCCGGAATCGTTACCAGCTGTGATTGATCGACAATGACATATTCGGCGAATGCTGCGGTGTTGAGAGCCTGTCGAATCGTCTGCCCACTCTGGTTGCGAAGCCGACTTGTTTCCGCGAGCGCAAAATGCCCCTCGCACAGATGGGGATCGCCAACAAGACATCGTTCGCAACGACCACATGAGCGCACCAGCGTAACAACTACATGATCGCCCTTCTTGACCAGGTGGACGTCGGGCCCAACCTCTTCGACGATTCCAGCGCCCTCATGACCCGCGACCATCGGTAGCTCATCTCCCCAGTCTCCCCGTATTGCATGCACATCGCTGTGACAGATGGCCGTAGCCACCATCCTGACCTTGACTTCTCCGGCTTCCGGCGGGTCGATTTCAAGCTCTTCGATGACCAATGGCTGACCGAATTCATAACAGACAGCAGCTTTCATCTACCACCTCCTGGTGAGTGAAACTTGCTCAGCTAAAGCTCCATCCCGTTCAGCATGTTGCATATGGCACAAGAACATAGCATGGACGCCAGTATCGTGCAATGCACTCTTTTTGGATGCTTGTTCTGAGATCGTCATCGAATGTGCATGGAAGCGTCGTCGGTTGAGGGCGGATTGATCACTCGGGACGGCGACTTCCTGGCAGGGCGCTGACTGCCGATAAAGTGGGGGCGTGTAGACTGAACGGGGCGGGCGCAGGCGAACCGCCCGCCGCTATGCCGATATGACGAGGCGGTCAATCCGGACAAAGCAGGCGTCGCAGCAGCCGGAATACTGTCAGGCAAGAAAAAAGAGAGGAGCTTTCGCCCCTCCCTTATGCTTAATGCTTAGCGCCTTCGTCTCCCTTTATGCGACTGGATGCGAATCCTCAGGCCGCGGTGCGCTGAGTTTCGACGTCAGCCGATCGTTGACGATTGATCCGATGTTGCACGACGCTCTGGATTGTGGCTGAAGCGGGCGCCGGCAGGGTCGTTTCGAGCACGCTGTTTTGACTGCCGTGGCCGTTGTCTGCGAAGCCGTCGGCATGCCACTCTGTTTGCCACTGACCGTCAATCAGATAGCGAAACTGGTAACGCCGATTGCGCGGCAAGTCGATCGCCGCACGCCAGACGCCATCGCGTTCCTGGAGCATGGCCAGACCATCCGTGCGCCAATCGTTGAAGTCGCCGCAGACGAAGATGCGATCCGCCCATACGCATGCCGGTAATTCAAAGACAATGTGAACTGTATCTGGCTGGTTTGATGCAAGTTTCCGAATCATGAGACGCCCTCCTAACGGAATCTGATGCCGGTAACTGGCTGGTTTCTACCCCAAGACTTCGTGAGATGATCCTGCTATACGACCGTTTTGGATGAAACCAGTGAGTAGCGAAGAAAGCCTGTCAACGCGAAGCACGTCCCCACGTGACAAATTGGTAGCTTTAGTTTACGCTTTTGCTTTCGAAAAAACATTAAGCGAAAATTAAAAATTCTCTATGATCGCGCACTCGTTGCTTTGCGCAGAGGGAACGCAGGCAAGCCGTCTAAGTGCGTATAGGCAAGGAAGTAGCGGGGCTGTGTCAAGCATTTCAGGATGGCGTCTCGAAACCTCGCTGGTCTAACCGGGTAGAGACGCTATCCCGAAATGCTTACCCATCCATTCACCATCCTACGCAACGACTACATTGACCAACCTGTTGGGGACGACGATGACCTTGCGGATCTCCTTACCGTCGATCCACTTCTGAACATTGTCCAGCGCCAGCGCCTCTGCCTCCAGGACCGTCTTTGCGGTGCCGGGCGTGATGGTCAGCTTATCGCGCACCTTGCCGTTGATCTGGACAACGATTGTAATTGCGTCCTCCTTGGCCTTCTCTGGATCGCCCATAGGCCATGCCTGCAGGTGGACGCTTTCGGCGTTGTCCAGGCGCTGCCAGACTTCTTCGCTGATGTGGGGGAAGATAGGGGCCATCATCAGCGCCAGCGATCGAACGCTCTCATTCCAGACGGGAGAACCGACGACTGCACTCTCCTTGGCCTTGATCAGGGCGTTGTTCAGTTCCATCATGGCGGCGATGGCGGTGTTGAAGCGGAAATTTTCGTAATCTTCGGTCACCTTGATGATCGTCTGGTGCAGCTTGCGCTCCAGGGCCCGCACCTCGTCGGCTGACGGCTCGGCCGCGACCAGTTCCGGCTTGGCCTCGTCCACGGCCACGCTCCAGAAGCGGTACATGAAGCGGCTCACGCCTTCGATGGCGCTGGGATCCCAGGGGCCGCCCTGGTCCCACGGGCCAATGAACATCAGATAGCCGCGCACGGTGTCGGCGCCATACTTGCCGACCATCTCGTCCGGATTGACCACGTTGCCCCGGCTCTTGGACATCTTCTCGCCGTCCGGGCCCAGGATCATGCCCTGGTTGAACAGGCGCAGCATGGGTTCATCGAAGGGCACGACGCCCAGCGTGTGCAGCGCCTTGGTGAAGAAGCGCGTATACAGCAGGTGCATAGTGGCGTGCTCGATCCCGCCCGTGTATTGATCAACCGGCAGCCAATAGTCGCCCTGTTCTTTGTTCCACGGCGTGTCGTCCGGACCGATGGTTTCGCCCGTTTTCCAGTAGGGCGTGACGTAGGCGTAGTGATACCAGCTGGAGCACATGAAGGTGTCCATGGTGTCGGTCTCGCGCGTGGCAGGCCCGCCACACTGGGGACAGTCGACGTTCAGGAAGCCTTCGTGATACTTCAGCGGGCTTTCGCCGGTCGGCTTGAATTCAGCGTCGTCGGGCAGCACAACGGGCAGATCTTCGTATGGAACGGGCACCGTGCCGCACTGGTCGCAGTAGATGATCGGAATCGGCGCGCCCCACATGCGCTGCCGACTGATCAGCCAGTCGCGCAGGCGGTAATTGACCGCGGCTTCACCCTTTTCATGCTCTGCCAGCCAGGCAATGGCGGCCTCGACGCTCTCGCCTTCGCCCTTGCCCGCGGTGATGCCATTCAGCGGTCCCGAGTTGACCATGACGCCCTCTTCGGGCCACGCTTCCTGCAGATCGTCGGCGCTCTGAATCGAGCCGTCCGGCGGCTGCACTACCAGAACAATGGGCAGGTCGAATTGCTTGGCGAACTCGAAGTCGCGTTGGTCATGGGCCGGCACGGCCATGATTGCGCCCGTGCCGTAGCCCATCATGACATAGTCGGCGATCCAGATTGGAATGCGCTCACCGTTGACCGGGTTGACGGCATAGCCGCCCGTGAAGACGCCACTCTTCTCCTTGTCGGCCGCCGTGCGTGCGATCTCGTCCATGGCCGCCGCCGCCTGCTGGTAGGCAGTCACCTGTGCCGCCTGCTCAGGCGTAGTAATCGCCGCTACCAGCGGATGTTCCGGCGCCAGGACCATGAAGGTGGCCCCCCACAGCGTATCCGGCCGCGTGGTGAAGATCTCGATGGGGTCGCCATCCTCGGTGCTGAATGTGACCTGCGCGCCCACGCTGCGACCGATCCAGTTGGTCTGCATGACTTTGACGCGCTCGGGCCAATCGATGCGCTCCAGCCCTTCCAGCAGATCATCGGCGTAGTCGGTGATGCGGAACTTCCATTGCTCCAAATCCTTCTTGATGACCGGCGTGTCGCAGCGCTCGCATTTGCCGTCCCATACCTGCTCTCGCGCCAGTGTCGTGTTGCAGTTGGGACAGAAGTCAACCGGCGCCTGCTCGCGATAGGCGATGTTGGCGTCGTAGAACTTGCGGAAGAACCACTGGGTCCACTTGTAGAATTCGGGATCGCAGGTGACTGCCTCATGATCCCAGTTCCACATCGCGCCCATGCGCCCCATCTGGTCGCGCATGCGCTCGATGTTGGCGTAGGTCCACTTGTTGGGATGGACGCCGTGCTTGATGGCAGCATTTTCGGCGGGCAGGCCAAAGGCGTCAAAGCCCGGCGGAAAGAAGACGTTGAAGCCGTTCATGCGTCGCCAGCGTGCGCCCGCGTCGCTGGGCGTGAAGGCATACCAGTGGCCGGTATGCAGGTCGCCCGACGGATAGGGCAGCATGGTCAGCGCATACCATTTGGGACGATCCGGATCCTCTACGGTGTCATACAGGCCGTTTTCTTGCCAGGCAGCCTGCCATTTGGGTTCAATTTCAGCGGGATTGTAACGGTCCGCCATGATTTGTGTCTCCTCTTGTGTTGCTTAAAACATTGGGTGCGGGATGGATCGTGATTGCACGATCTTTGGCAAACAAAAAACGCGAAGCGCACCTGAATGACGGACCTGCGCCCGCTGTCCAGCGGGAACTCCAACTCCCCGCAGTGCGTTTCACGTTTCGATTATGGCCCGCCAGTGCCGAAATGATCCGGCGCGCGGGCTATCTAAGGCCAACCATCCCGCCAACGGCGGTCCCGGCTGTCTTGTCGTGGGTCATGGGTATGCGATTGAAGCGATCTTGTATGATACCCATAGTGCGGAAATTATAGCATACTTCGCGCAGATTGCGGCAAGAGATCTTACACAGCTTTTTGAATTGCAGACAGTGCACCCGTTTTGCTATAGGCCAGAGCGGAGGAGACAATGGCATATCTAGAACTCATTCGCAGTGGACGCGTCGAGCCCGAGCGTCTGGAGGTCGCGTTCCACGTCGCCGCGGCAAGAGGGCAGTCGGCTGAGTTTGCCGGCGCGATTGAGGCGGAATACGCTGCTGAGCCCGACAACGTGCTTTGGGCCGCCTGGCACTATCGGCTTGCGTATGCGCTGACGGAACCAGGCGAAGGCCGAGCCATTGCCTGGGGCTGGGCGATCCTGTTGGCCCTGGTCAACGGCGCGTTGCTTTGGCTGCTGTCGGCCGAACGCTTCATGCTGGAGCCGGCCAACACGCCCGGCTTCTTGCTGACGTGGGCGCCCGCAAGCGCGGTCTGCGTGTTGATCTTCCTGGCAGTGGCCGGCACGCTGGGCTGGGCGCGGGCAGCGCTGATCAGCGGCGTCCTATTCGGGTTTACCCTCTATGCGCTCCGGGCCATTCCCTGGCTGGACATAATGGCTTTTCAAGAGCAGTACACCACGCTGACAGCCCTCCATCTGCCCTTGCTGGCGTGGAGCGGCGTGGGTATTGCCCTGCTTTGGCGCCGGCGCGATCATGACAACCGCTTTGCCTTCCTGCTCAAGTCGTTGGAGGTTCTTGTGGTCGGTGGCGTCTTTGCCATTGCGGTGGGGCTCTTCATTGCCATCACCGCCGGGCTCTTTGAGGCGCTGAATATCGAGCTGACGGACGCGGCCATGCGCGTGCTCGTTATGGGCATCGGCGGCCTCTTGCCTGTGTTGACAGTGGCGATTGTCTACGATCCAACCCTGCCGCCGGCCCAGCAGCCCTTTGGCGACGGTATGAGCAAGCTGGTTGCGACAATCCTGCGCGTCTTGTTGCCGCTGACGCTCCTGGTGTTGGTCATCTACACCGCCTTCATCCCCTTCAACTTTCGGGCTCCGTTTGAGAATCGGGACGTGCTCGTCGTCTACAGCGCCATGCTCTTTGCCGTGGTTGCCTTGCTGACCGGCGTCACGCCGGCCCCATCCCAGACGCTGGCGCCGGCGGTCGCGCGTTGGCTACGCTGGGGCATGCTGGCGGTCGCCGCATTGGCCTTGCTCGTGGGACTCTATGCCTTGGCCGCCATCGGCTATCGCACCTGGGAGGGGGGCTGGACGCCCAACCGGCTCACCTTTGTTGGCTGGAATGTCATCAACCTGGGCATCCTGGCCGGCGCGCTGGCTGGCCTCCTGCGCGGCAAAGAGCGTGCGTGGCCGCGGGCCATGCGCGGCGTGCTCAGCGTGGGCATGATAGCCTATGTTGTTTGGGTGGCGTGGACGATCGTAGGCCTGCCGGTGGTCTTTTGAGGCTTGATTTGATCTCTGCTGCCCCTTAGGATTGTTCATGGTGAGGACGTTTCGCTGTGCTATAATGCTGGACACGCTCAACCCATAAAAATCATCAGATCTCACCCAAAGCCATGACCCAGTCCATCCTTGTCTTTGGCGGCACAGGCCAAATTGGTCGCTGGGTTGCCCATGACCTCTTCCTCCATACGGACGCCAGCCTCATCTTGACGGGACGGAATCTGGCCAAAGGAGTGAATGTAGCTGCAGAATTTGGCCGGCGCGGCCATTTCCTGCCTCTCGACTTAACTACCATTACAGTCGATGAGCTAGCAAAGCTCCTGGACAACGTCGACCTTGCCATCCAGTGCGTCGGGCCTTTTCGCACGCTGCCGCCCACGCTGCTAGCCGCGTGTATCGTCGCCGGTGTCGACTATGTGGACGTCTGCGACGACCGGCGCGCCACCGAAATTCGCCTCGGCCTGCATGACGCCGCTCAGGCGACTGGCATCACGGCGTTGATCGATATGGGCACCTTTCCTGGTATTGACAACGTGCTCGTCGCCGATGCGCTGGCCCGCCTGCCTCAAGCCGATGACGTGCGTCTCTACTTCGTTTGCGCCGGGTCGGGCAATGGTGGCTTTGGCGTGCTGGAGACGACTTTTATCGCGGTCAGCGACTCATACAACCAGCGCATCGATGGGGCGTGGCGGCCCACGCCCTCATTTCGAGCACGCCAGGTGGTCGACTTTGGCGCGCCCATGGGGCGGCGACCGGTCTATAATTTTGAGGTGCCCGAGTTATCGACTCTGGCGCGTACGTTTCCCCAGCTTCAGCGCTGTACCAGTAAGTTCGGTACTGTCCCCGAGCTATGGAACTGGGCAACCGCAGGTGTGGCGCGCCTGCCGGCGTCGGTGCGACGGAACCCTGGCTTTATTCATGATGCCATTACCTTTACGCTGCCCTGGGTGCATCGACTGGATCGGTTGACCGGGGGCGCGATTTGTATCCGCGTGGAGGTACGCACGCCCGACGGGCAAGGCGAGGCGCTTGGATTTTACGCGCCGTCGACCAGTCAGGCGGTGGGGTGGGCGGCTGGTGCGGCTGCCTGCCTGGTCCTTGATGGGACAATCAACAAACCAGGCGTTCACTTGCCCGAGACCCGGATTCCGCCGCGTGAGTACTTTGCCGCGCTAACCGCCCGTGGCGGGCGCTTTTCACGTACAGCCCTTTAGTTTGGGCCGTGAGCAACAGGCCAACAGTGGCTAAGCTCATCATCAACTGTTACTGAAGCGACCGCCTCTGCCTTCGACAGGCTCAGGCGGCGGCTACCTGGGGGCCTAGGCTGAGCTTGATTGGGCCGAGCCTGTCAAAGTATCGAAGCCGGGTCTGCCGCAAGAGCTAGAAAAACGACTGTTCTCGTTGTGTCTTCGGTTTAGATTGCGCTGGACGGCGTTTTGACCTTTGTGGACAACGCGTAGCCTGAAAGCAGAGACAATTCTGCAGCGACAATCCTATCCATCACTGTGCATTTTGATTATGCGGAAAGGCGCCTGCCATGAGTCAGCAAAACCCCATCAAAGAGCCACCCAGTGAAGACAATCCGGACTCTGAAAGCTCATCCAGCGGACCCATTTTTTGGGGCATTCTCGCAGTTGTAGGCGGAGGGCTGTTGATCGCCGGACAGTTTATGGATCTCGACGCCATTTTGCCTTGGGTTGTGCCCGCGATCGGTCTGGCGATGTTGTTGTGGGGGATCTTTGCCCATTCTGCCGGCGGTATCATTCCCGGCTCGATTGTGACGGGGGTTGGCGCTGGCATCACGCTGGTGGGTTCAGAACGCATGGATTCTAGCGATGCCGGAGCCGGCTATTTTCTGCTCTGTTTGGCGCTTGGCTTCCTGACGATTCCGATCCTGACGCAGCTCTTTACTGATGAGCAACACTGGTGGGCCTTCATCCCTGGCAGCATTATTGCGCTGGTCGGGCTGGCACTGATTCTCGGCGGTCCTTTTTTCCAAGCCTTGACGCTTCTACAGCTTGGCGGCGCGCTGGCTCTAATGGGGCTAGGCGTTTGGCTGATCTACACATATGTCACGCGTGATCGATAGAGAGCCATCCGGCTACTCGTTGGTAAGTTCCCCACCTGTCGACAAAAAACAGATGGACGCACCTGCTCTCGCTTCATGAGCATTGGCGTCCATCTACCCGCAGCTGTTTTGTCCGCGTTCCGTCCTCAACGCTAGCCCAAGTCAACCGGGGTTAACCATCCCCATTTGTCCTCGCTCTCACCGCGTACAATGCCAAAAAAGACCTCCTGGATTGCTGCAGTAACCGGACCGCGCGCACCGTTGCCCACCGGCAGGCGATCGACCGAGCGCACGGGTGTGATTTCGGCTGCGGTACCGGTGAAGAAGATCTCGTCGGCCAGATAGAGCATCTCGCGCGTCACGGCCTGCTCTTTGACCGTGTAGCCGAGATCCTGCGCAATGGTGATGGCGCAGTCGCGCGTGATGCCGCCCAAGATCGAGCTGGAAAGGGGCGGTGTAATGATCTGACCTTTGTAGATGAAGAAGATATTCTCGCCCGACCCTTCGCTGACCTGTCCCTGCGAATCCAGGGCGATGCCCTCGACGAAGCCGTTGTCCTTGGCCTCCATGACGATGTTCTGGCTGCTCACGTACTGGCCGCCGATCTTGGCCATGGGGCTGAGCATGTTCGAGGCCATGCGCCGCCAGCTGCTTACCTGGGCATCGACGCCGTTTTTTAGTGCTTCTTCCCCAAGGTAGGTGCCCCAAGGAATTGTGGCCACGATTGCCTCTACGGGACAGCCCCGCCCGTCGACGCCGAGCGTATTGTAGCCGCGAAAGACCAGCGGGCGAATGTAGGCGCTGGGCTGCTGGTTGACGCGGATCACTTCGGCCGTGACGTCCATCCACTCGTCAATCGTCAGCGGTGCGGGGATGCGCGCTACCTTGCAGCTAAAGAGCAGACGCTCGTAGTGCTCGCGTCCGCGAAAGATGGCCGGGCCGGTAGGCGTTTCATAGGCCCGAATGCCTTCGAAAACACTGCTGCCGTAGTGCAACGCATGGGTAAAGACATGAACCTGAGCCTGATCCCAGGGGATAATTTCGCCGTTCATCCACAGGTAGTCTGCGCGCATCGCCATGATGCCTTCTCCTTGGGTTTGCTGGTTGAGGATAGACGGGGCTGCCGCGTGAGAGGCGTTTTGCCCAGCGTGACACAGAGAATTGCGATGAGAAGCCCAGAGAGCGCCCAAACAATGAGCGCTTCAGCTTCACCTTGCGTTTTCTCTGTTGTGCCGCTACGCGCTGCTGCCGATATCCGTATCTGCTTGGCAGGATCGTTCCCGCCAAATGATCGGCGGTCATTATACACGCGAGGCGAACGGGATGTCACTTTGAGGCGATGTTGTGTTTGGTTCCCGCTACTGGACCAGTAGCTGGTCGACCGCTGCAGTCATCTCACCCAGCGTTGCGGCCACGGCCACGCTGTCGCAGAGAGGCGCATAGTCGAGCATGTCGGAGTCGCCCGTGCCCCATAGCATTGGCGGCTCAGGATTGATCCAGATGGCGCGGCGAGAGCGGTCAGCCATGCGTTTGAAGATCTCCAGGTGCGGATTGTTGTAGTTGTTACGACCGTCGCCGACGATGATGAGGGTCGTGCGCGCATCGATGGTGTCCATGTAGCCCGCCGAGAAATTGACCAGCGCATAGCCCAGATCGGTACTGTAATAGCCGGGCGGCATGCGGATAAGCACGTTGTCAATGGCTTCATTGGCATCCCGGCCCTGGAAATCGGGAGTGATGTACTCCAGGTGATCGATAAAGCTGAAGGCATGGGTCTTGGTTACCAGGTCCTGGAGTTGGTAAACCAGGCCCAGCATCAGTTCTGAGCAGTGGCGCATGGAGGTGCTGATGTCACAGATCACGACCAGCTTGGGTTTCAAGCGATGGTCGCGGTGCTTGATTTCCACGGGCACGCCGCCATGCTTGAGGTTGGCGCGGATGGTGGCTTTGGCATCGAGTTGGCCCGTCTTGGCCCGCTTCTGGCGTAGGGCGATGCGACTGCGCAGCCGATTGGCCAGACGCCGCACCTCGCGCCGCAAGATCTCCATATCACGATCGGAGAGCGCGCCGAAGGGCTTGTCCATCAGCTCATCGACGTTGGCGTTGTCGGGCGGCTGCTCGCTCATGTTCTCGGCGATGCGTTGACCCGCATACTGGCGCATCTGCTCGGCCAGGGCTTCCTGATTGGCCTGGATCATCTCGCGCAGCTGTTCCAGGCGCTGCTTGTTCATGCCCATCTGCTCGAGCATCTCCGCCATTTCACTCATGGCATCGCGCACCTCGTTGAACTGCAGCGCGCGCTGCATGCGCTTGGCCAGCCAGTCCTGGTAACGCAGATCGTCCTGACGGTTGAGCCCCACCATCTGTCCCAGTTGGCGCAGCTCTTCCTCGCTTAGCTCTTCCCCGCGCAGGAGGCGCTCCATCATCTCGCGCAGCTTCTCGTTAAACATGCGCAGGGCCTGGGCGAGCATCTGCGCCTCTTCCGGCGTCATGTCCTCGGTGAGATCCATCATGGGCGGCGCGGCGTTTGTATCAAAGAAGAGGGGAAAGAGCTCGTCAAAGGTGGGCAGGCTGTCCATATCCTTCACCAGTGTCGACCGCAAGCTCAGGCGAAAGGCTTCCCGTTCTTCGACGCCCAGACTCTCTACTGCCATAAATGCATCGGCGCTCTCGGCCAGACTCACGCGTACGCCGCCAGCGCGCAATGCAGCGATGAACCGTATGATTCGATCTTCCATAGTTACCTCCAACCGAATTGACAACTGACAATTGACAATCGGCAATTGTCAATTTCATCAACCCCTTACTCGCGCCACCGAAAGGCCTGCATATCATCATCGTCCACATCCACGCCGCGCTGAGAGACGTTCACCCGACGGCGGACTTTGTTGAGGTCGGTCTCGTGTTTGAGCAACACGCTCATGGTGTTTTCTAGCACCTCGGCATCTAGCTGCTGGGCATTGAGCGCCACGAGCGCATTGGCCCAATCCAGGGTTTCGGAGATGCTGGGCGATTTGCGCAGATCGATATCGCGCAGCTTCTGGACGAGCGCCACAGCCTGCGCAGCTAGCTTGGGGCTGAGATCCGGCACCTTGAGGCGCACGACGTCCAACTCCTGCTCCATCGACGGGTAGCCAATGAAGAGATAAAGGCAGCGCCGCTTGAGGGCCTCGCTTAGCTCGCGTGTGTTATTGCTGGTTAGCAGCACTAGGGGGCGATGGATGGCGGACAGGGTGCCCAGCTCCGGTACGCTCACCTGGAAATCGCTCAGCACTTCGAGCAGGAAGGCTTCGAACTCTGCGTCCGCACGGTCGATCTCGTCGATCAGCAACACCACCGGCTCTTCGCTCAAGATGGCGCTCAGCAAGGGGCGCTGCAGCAGGAAGCGCAGCGAAAAGAAGACATCTTCCTCGTCGGCCAGGCGATCGGCGGCTTCTGCCAGCGTCTTGGAATCGGCCAGCGTATCCTGTAGCTTGTCGCGCAGAAGTTGGGTATAGAGCAGCTGTTTGGCATACTCCCACTCATAGAGCGCTTTGGTTTCGTCCAGCCCCTCGTAGCACTGGAGGCGAATGAGCTTTCGACCCGTAGCCGCAGCAATTGCCTTGGCCAACTCGGTTTTGCCGACGCCGGCCGGCCCTTCGGTCAACAGCGGTTTGCCCAACTGCTGGCTCAAGAAGAGTGTGGTTGCGATTTCATCGCTGGCGATATACTGTTGTTGACTGAGGGCGTCTTTGACGGCAGCGGGAGAGCTGTACTTCGGTGTAGTGGTCACAAAAATCTCCTGTGAACGGAACCAGTCCGGTAAAATGATCCACGCGGGCAGTGTACACGATGACGCAAGACATGTAAATGGAGACTGCGGATTGCGGATTGTTCGGCTGGTGAGGCGCGAGAGGTGAGATGTGCCGCAATCATGCACTTTATTTTTTCATGAGTGAGGAGTTGTTTCTATGATCGACAATACAAAGCTAATCGAATTTACGCAGGCGCTGGTGCAACGCCCCGGACTCAGCGGGGCGGAAGAGGCGGTGGCGAGGCGGGTGGCTGACGAGATGACCGCGCTGAGGTATGATCGCGTTGAGACTGATGATCTCGGCAATGTCGTCGGCGTGATCGACGGCGCGCGTGCGGGCAAGACCATTCTGCTCGACGGCCATACGGACACGGTGGGCATTTCACCCGGCGTAGCCTGGCAACGCGACCCGTTCTGCGGTGACGTCGTAACGACCGAGCAGGGCGACGCAATCTATGGCCGGGGCGCCGCCGACATGAAGGGCGCGATCGCGGCCATGGTTCATGGCGCAGCCGCGGTCGATCGCAGCACGTTGACAGGACGCATTGTCGTCAGCGCGTCCACCATGGAAGAGGTGCTGGAGGGGGTGGCCCTGACCGCAGTCATGGCGCGTATGCCCCCTGACTTTGTCATCATCGGCGAGGCCACGGGTCTGGAGATCGCCCGTGGCGGTCGCGGCCGGGCCGAGGTCCATCTGGAGACCGTTGGCCGACCTTCGCACTCGTCCGCGCCACAGCAAGGCCGCAACGCGGTCCTGGACATGATGCGCGTCATCGCCCATGTCGAGGGAATCGAGTTGCCCGAAAATGACCTCATGGGACCGGCCATCTTTGCGCTGACCGACATCGTCTCCGATCCTTACCCAGGCCATTCCGGTCATCCCCAGCATCTGCCGCGTCACGTACGACCGGCGCCTGCTCCCCGGCGAGCGTGCCGACGACGTGTTGAGCGCCATTGCCGACGAGCCGGAACTCGACGATATCCAGCTCAATGCCGTGATTGGCGACGGTACGTACAAGGCTTTTACTGGCGTGGAGGTAGTTCACAACAAGTTCTTTCCAGCCTGGCTCTTTGCTGAGGAGGATCCGTTTGTAGAGGCTGCACTCCAGGGCATTGGGGCCGCAGGTCTGGCGCCGCGCAGCCGGGCCTATCGCTTCTGCACCAATGCGGCGTACAGCGCCGGCGTGGCCGGCGTGCCCACTGTGGGTTTTGGTCCGGCTGACGAGCACGATGCCCACATTGTCGACGAGCGCCTGCTGGTGGCCGATCTGTTGGCTGCAGCTCAGGGGTATCGGTCTATCATCGAAGCAACGCTCAGCCAATGACGATGTATATCTTCCGGCCGATCGATGAAATGACCGCGCACGCCATTACGACCTGGCATTATGCGCCGCCCTATGACTTCTACAACCCGCTGGGCGACAGCGGAGAACAGGCGCGCTTCTTGTGTGATCCGGTCAACGACTATTATGCCCTCTACACAGAACCAGACGCGAAAGAGATCCTGGTTGGCTTTTGCTGCTTTGGCGCGGAGGCTCGGGTGCCGGGCGGCAACTATGAAGAGGAGGCGCTCGATATTGGCGTGGGCATGCATCCGGCGTTAACCGGCGCGGGACGCGGCCATGACTTTGTGGGCGCGATTATCGAATATGGCGTCAACCGCTATGCGCCCGAGACCCTGCGTGCAACTGTGGCCGCATTCAACGCTCGCTCGCAGGCGACGTTTCTGCGCCACGGTTTTGTACCTGTGCAGCGCATGCAGAGCAAGACCGCCCGGCCGATGGAGTTTGTGATTCTGACACGCAAAGTTGCCGGCCCGCCGGCTGCTGCGAAAGAAGAAGCGCAGCGAAACCCAGAGAGAGATCCCCAGAGAAAGCCGCAGTCTATTCACGCCGCCGTAGAAATTCCATCTCACGCAAACCCTCGAGATTGAGCCGCAAGCCCTGGTTCGTGCGGTCGGCCAGGGCGTAGGCCGCGGCCATGCCACCGATCAGGCCGAAGAGGTGGCCAAGCCAGGAGACATCGCGCTGGAGCGGTAGAATGCCAAAGATCATGCCGCCGTAGAGTACGACGGCCATCACCGCCAGCATGATGGATGGAATGCTGCGCTCGAAGTAGCCCCGAGCCAGCAAATAGCCCAAGAAGCCAAAAATCACGCCACTCATGCCCACGTGGATGGTGCCGGTCGCGCCCAACAGCCAGACGCCCACCCCGCTCACGACCGCGGCGGTGGCGGCAACCACGGCAAAATCGGTGGCGCGTCGTACCATGACGAGCCAGCCCAATACGATGAAGGGCAGGGTGTTGGCGAGCAGATGGCCCGGCCCCACATGCAAGAAGGGCGAAAACGCGATGTTGCGCAGACCAACCAGCGTGCGAGGCTGTATGCCAAGACCGTCCAGGCCGCCGCTGAAGATGGCGAGATCGATAATCTCGACGATCCACATGATGCCAATGAAGGTGCCGAGGATCAGTGCATGCCCGATGAGCGTGCGCTTGAGACGTTCCGCATGTTGTGTGCTTAATAGCTGCTGCATAGCTCTTTTCCGACTCGTGCCGCTCGCCACACCCGGCGTAGCCGCAACAGACTTTCTTCTGACCAACCCCATCGGCTACAATGCGGCTGGAGGAGAGAGAAAAATTCTTTATGGCCTATTCATTTACTGACATCTATCGCCCTTTACGGACGCTTCTACGCGTCAACGGCCTGCTTGTTGGCTGCGGACTCGGGATAATGTTCCTGCTTGCCCCAGCATCTGCCCTCACGCGCTGGGGGCTGATCGCACAGGACCCCGGCTGGAGCACGCGCCTGGCCGGAGCCTTACTCGTCTCTCTCGGGGTCTATTTTTTGCTCGCTGCTGGCCAGTCAATGATTGACATGCCTGCGCTCGTCACCTGCCTGATCAGCCATAGCTTGATTGCACTCGTGCTGCTCATGGGCTACCTGCAGCGTGATCTGGCCGGCCTGGCCTGGGGCGGACGGATCGTACTCGTACTGGTCTTCGTCCTCTGCCTGATTGGCGCTCTGCTGCCCCTGCGCTACTTGCGTGCCGAATACCGTACCTATTGAGCATCTGATCGGTTTACTTACAACGTTGTACAATCCCAGTTCATGAATGTATCAAACCTTACCGATGCAGGCGGAGAAGGCGATCATACTTGGGGCGTATTTCTCCTCCTCCTTTGTGTGCAGGGAGCGGCATGGCGGTGCCGCTCCCTGTTCCACTCTTCGTTCATCTCCAAATCTTTACGTACTACGCAAAAAAAAGTTGCAGGCCTTTTATGGCGGAGTCGCGTGGCTATGCTACACTGCCACTGTTCCGTAGCAACATACGCGTCCGCAATCGATCCAGCGATCCCAATGCCAGTTGAATAGGTGCAGCAATGAGTTTTTTCAAGCGAATGTTCGGTCCAAAGTTGGATGGAACGGCCTTGGCCCAATCAGCAGAGAAGGGTGAGTACGCTCAGATCGATCTGCTCGCCCGTTTTGTCGGCGGTGCGCCGCTGGCCGACCCTAAGCTTCAGCAGCGCTGGAGTCGCGTATTGCCCCGTTCCTACAGGGAGCAAATCGAACTCTTTGTGCGCCAGGATTGGCTCGAAGAATTGCCTGACGGCGACTACGCTGTGACCGCGACGGCCATGCCTCTGGTCACGCTCTACAACGAGCGCCTCGAGCAGGCTCGTGTGCGGGTGATGCCCCAGGTGCGTGAGGCGCTTGCCAACCGTGACGCCGGTGAGGCGCTCGATTTGCGGCGCAACTATGAGGCCAGCCATCCGCTCGGCTCGGCCGACTGGTCGGGGCCGGAGCCCCAACTGAGCCGCAGTTCACTAACGCGACGCATACTCTTTCTCGACCACTGGCTGCTGGATGGCTTGAGCCCGGAGACGGTGGAGTGGCTCAAGCTATACGCGGCTGAGCAGCATCTATGGGACGCGTACTGGCGCCTGCCCGTCGACGATATTCCCCCGTCTGTACAGCAAGAATTGGCCCAAGGAGGTCTCGACGTTGTCGATGCAGTCTACTGGAAAGCGTATGAATTGGCGTTGCTGGTGGACAATCAGGAGACGTGGCAGCGCTGCAAGGGGGGCGACCACGTACGGCGTATCGAAGTTGTCGCGATGGACGATGAACATACGTGCGAAATCTGCCGCGCCACCCACGGTCAGGAGTACCTCGTTGTGCGCGTGCCGGAACTCCCCCATCGTACCTGCACGTCGAGTTTGGGCTGCCGTTGTCGCTACGAACCCGTTTTGGAATCGTATGAGGACCTGGAAGCCTGATAGGTCGTATTGGTCCGCTCGGCCAGCGTCCGTAGATCCCCTTGCTGAAGCGAGAGCGACTCAAACTCTCCCTCTTCCACATAATCAAATTGGCGTATGGCCCAGAGCATCGCGATCAGTCCCAGCCCGATGAGGCCGGCGATAAAGATGAACTGATCACGCAGCGCCATCACCACAATGTCGGGCGGCGCCGTGGTGAGTTCCGTGCCGGCTCCCCCATAACGGACCAGACGGGTAGCCAGGAAGGCGCCGAGCAACGCAATGCCAGTCAGCTGCGCATTTGAGCGCACGGTGCCGGTCAGCCCCGAGGCAACGCCCAGCCGTTTTTGGGGCACGGCTGCCATCATGGCGCGGTTGTTCGGGCTGTAGAAGGCTGCCAGCCCGATTGCAATCGGCAGCAAGCGCACGATAAAGCCCAGGGGAGTACCATCCACCTGGAGCGTTGCCATTGCCAGATAGCCGATGATCATGGCAACCAGGCCAACCAGAATCAGTGGCACCGTGCCGATGCGGTCAGACAAAAAGCCGGCAACCGGTTGCAGCAAGCCAATGGCCACAGGCACCACGGCCATCATCAGGCTCATGTAGAGGACGCTCAGCCCCATGACAGATTGGATGTAGAAGGGCAGCAGCAGCGCAACGCCGGCAATGGCCAAGAAGACCAGCCAGCTAATCGCCAGATTGAGGCTGAACTGAGGCAATTTGAAGAGCGAGAGATCGACCATGGGATGGGCAACCTGTCGCTCGATCGCAATGAAGAGTGCCATCATCAATACCGCCCCAACCAATAGCGTGATTGTCTCAGGTGCAGTGAAGCCATTGGTCTGTCCGACCGTGAGCCCAAGGGTGGCGCCCAGGAGCGCCGCGGCAAGCGTGGCCGCGCCCGCCCAGTCAAAGCGATGCCGGATGACGGCAGGCTTTAGTGGCGGCACATAGCGAATGACCAGGATCAAGGCCACAATGCCAAAGGGCAGGTTGACGAAGAAGATGCTGTGCCAGCCCAGGGTGCTGATCAAAACGCCGCCCAGAAGGGGACCGAGGACGATGCCAAAGGAGAGACAGCCTGAGGCAATGCCGATCGCCATGCCCAGCTTATCGCGCGGCCAGGTCTCGGTGATGATCGCATTGCCCACCCCCAGCATCATGGCTGCACCGATCGACTCCACAAAACGAAAGAAGATCAGAAATTCAATCGACGGCGCCAGCCCGCTCAGGACCGAACCGGCCAGAAAGACGGCGATGCCAGGGGCGAAGATGCGTTTCTTGCCAACGACATCGGCCAGGCGGCCCATGTGTACCATGAGCACAGTCATGCCCAGCAGATAGGCGAGGACCACCCATTGCACCAGCGCCCACTCTACGTCAAAGACCTCGCTGAGCGTGGGCAAGACCACGTTGACGATGCTGCCGTCGACGCTGCCCAAAAGAAAGACCAGGCTCACGGCAGCCAGGATCCAATTCCGATTGGGATACCCGCTCTGCGCTTGTCGTTCGTTCTGTTTCGTTGCCATGCTGTTCGTATCGTTTGACAAAACCGTCTCTATTCCGTGATCAACGTCATGTGGTTGCGGTGTATCGCAGCCGGACCGTACGTATAGCCCAGCCGTTCCGTGATCTCCTCTGAGCGACTGCCAATGATGCGCCGCAGGTCGTCACTGGCATAGGCGCTCATGCCGCGTGCGATCTCATGGTGCGTAGCGTCGTGAATCGAGACGGTGTCACCCCGTTCAAAGTCGCCTGTTACGGCAACAATTCCAGCCGGTAACAGACTCCGCCCGGCGCTACAGATGGCTTGGGCGGCACCTACATCGACAGTGATCACGCCTGCCGGCTTGGGACCGGCCAGTATCCAGCGTTTGCGGCTCTCCAGCGGCGTTGCGATGGCGGGAAAGCGCGTGCCAACCGGCTCACCCGCCACCACGCGCGTGATCACATTCGGTTCGCTGCCGGCACAGATGACCACATCCGTGCCGCTGTGCCGTGCGACGTTGGCCGCTTGCAGCTTGGTCGCCATGCCGCCCACGCCCAGACCGGTCTCGGAGCCGCCGGCGTGCGCCCGCAACGTTTCGTCGATTCGATGCACTTCCGGGATCAGCTCGGCGCCCGGATGCTTGCGCGGATCGGCCGTGAAGAGCCCCGGCTGATCCGTTAGCAGCAGGAGCAGATCGGCGCTGGTCAGCGTGGCCACTAGCGCCGAGAGATTGTCATTGTCACCGACCTTGATCTCCTCTGTAGCCACCGCATCGTTTTCGTTGATGATGGGTACAATGCGGTTCTCCAACAACGTCGAGAGTGAATCCCGCGCATTGAGATAGCGCTGGCGATTTTCAACATCGGCCCGGGTAAGCAGAATCTGCCCAACGCGGATACCGTAGATGTCGAAAAAGCGCTCCCACATGAGCATGAGGCGCAACTGCCCCACGGCCGCAAACATCTGCTTGTTGGTGATGGTCTGCGGGATGTCGGGAAAGCCTAAGCGCGCTCGACCCACGGCAATGGCGCCGGAGGACGTGACGATGACTTCGTGACCCGCATGATGCAGTTCGGCGCACTGGCGCACGAGCTCTACCATGCGGGGCGGATCCAGCGTGCGTCCGCCGTTGGTCAAGACACTGGTGCCGAGTTTGACCACAACTCGATTGTACATAAGCTTAGCGTACGCTTTCTATGCGGAGTAGCTCTCCGCCGTTCAAATGCGATGATCGGTGCTTGGCAACGGCGGGCGGCACTGCCTGCGCAATGTGTGCCCCTGGCCGCCACCAAGCTGTCAGTATACCCGATGGCCGGTCTTTGCCAAACGAAATGGATGACGACCATGCGTACAGCGATCTTTGCAGATCTGCACGACAATGAGGAAGCATTCCAGCGGGTGTTGGATGATTCAGCCAGGCAGGGCGCAGACAAGTTGATCTTTCTGGGCGATGCCGGCCGCAGCCCCCAGATTCTGGACCTGCTGCGCGAGTGGGGAATCGCCTGTACGTTTGGAAACTGGGAAGTCGGGCTGCTAGAACGGTTGCCGTTGGCGCAGCGTGAGTGGGTGGCCGCCTGGCCTGCCACGCTGCGTGATGGCGATGCGCTCTTCTGCCATGCCACCCCCCATTTACCGCCTTCCATCCACACCGCTGCCGATGTCGCCGCGCTGCGCGGCGGCGGCGACTGGCTTCGTCTCTTCCCCCGCTTGGATCGCCACGAGCAGGCGGTTTGGGATGCCTTGGCCGTCATGGAAGAAGAGAGACTACGCGTAGTCTTTCACGGTCATACGCACGTCCAGTCAGGCTGGATTTGGCAGACGGATGGGGCAGGGCGGCGACAGTTGCGGAGCTTTCGCGGGGTGGACGAAATCGAACTCGCCCGAGGCCCGACGGATGAGCCAACGCGCTATCTCATCGGCGTGGGCAGCGCCGGCAAGCCGGAGGATGGACCGACGTCACGCTATGCGCTCTATGATGCCGGACAGGAAAGCGTGAAATTCATCAAGCTGGAGGCAAGGGGGCATTGATAGCATCTGCTTTGGACTGAATGCCATGCGCCTACGCTGCAGGCGCATGGCTGAACAGCGGTTTCTTGCCCATGTAGCTCATCAAAAGGGCAAGGATTAAACCAAATAAGAGGCCAAGAATGGCGCCCGCCATTGCTGCGCGCAAGACGCTGATATCATCGAGCGGCTGATCGGGGGGCGTAGCCAGCGTGCCCATCCGCACCTCTCGATTGGCTGCAGTGCGCTCCAAATTCAGTTCGACAACTTTATTGCTCAGCGTTTCGTAGGCGCTCCACGCCAGATCGCGCTTCTGCGCCAATTGTCGTTCACTCGCGCGCTCCGCCTCTAGCTCGGCGGTAAGCGCCTGGATGTTTTCTTCGAGCTGTCGCGTATAGGCTGCTGATTCCGCTGCGTCAGCGCTGAGCGAACCTATCACGGTCTGCCCGACAATGTCGCCAGGACGCGTAAGCTCGCCGAAAGTGGTCTGAATCGCTGCATCCAGCGGATCGACCGCCGCTTCTTCGGCTGTAGATTCGGTTGCAGGAGGCTGCAACGCAGGCATGGACAAATTTGCGCTCGTCACCTGATCCAGAAATCGGTAGCTATCTCCTGTGCCGGCTTGCGTACCTGCAATCTCGATCTGCTCTTCTAACTGAGCAATATAGCTTTCCAAGCTGTTGACGAGAGCGGTGACATCCTGACTTTGCTCGGCAGCCGTAGGGCTGGCCCCTCCGCTGTTTACTGACCATTGGATCGGCGCTGCTGGGACGAGCGTCAGTGAATCAACCGTTGAAGTCGCTTCGTCCGTCTCACGCCCTGTCGCCTGGGCGGGATTTGTCTCTGCGAAAATTTGCGCTTTCAGCATTTGAAGCGCAATGAGGTTGCTGGCCGCCGCTGCGTCTCCGCCTGCTTCAATTTGACTGAGCAGGGCCTGGGCTTGCGTCAATTGGCGCGCCGCCTGATTTCTTAACGTCAAGAGATCGGAAATCTCTTGAACACGCTGGCGTGTCTGCTCATCGACGAGGGCCAGGATCGGTTCGGTCTGAGCCGCAGCCAGACTCTCAAAAAGAGCGATGCGCCGGTCTGCATCTTGGTCGAGCGCGCTGACTTGCGCATTGATCTGACTGCGATTGACGGCGTCCAGTAGCGCCTGCTGCTCGGCAATCTGACGATTTAACGCTGTGGCGCGACTCTGGGCGATGAACGCCTCCAAGTTCTGTTGCGCTGCGGCGAAGTCATCTTCCGACTGGATCTGTTCGGCCACGACTGCATCGAAGACTTCGACCGGCACCTGGCCGTAGAGCTGGTTGACCTCCTCCACATAGAAGCGCAGCCACTCATTGGCAATTGCCGAAGCGAGTTCGGGTGACCCAGCTGTGGCGGTGATGCGAATCAGGTCGCTTGGCGTGCGGCTGTCTGTGCTGGGAACAGCCTCTGCCACAACGCGATCGAGCAGGGCGGTGGCTGTTAGATCGCCGGTCTCTCCATTCAGCGCCAACGTCATCACTACTTGGTCGGCAATGGCGCCATTCTTGACGAGGCCCACCAGTGAAGCTCGACGAGCAGCCGACACGGCTGCACTTTCGTCTGAGTCGGTCTGAAAGCGTTCATCCAGCGTGACGCTGCTTGTACTGCGGGCGATAATTGCCGTGGCTGCTGCTTGATAGGTCGGCGACGTGAGGGATTGAAGCAGATAAGCCAATCCTCCGGCTGAGATTGCGCCGATCACCGTGCAGAGCACGATCTCGCGCCACCAGAGGATGAGTAGATCAAGATACTTGCGGGGATCGATGAAGTCGTCGTTCTCAGTCTCTACAGTCGGATTCGACTCTCTAGGGTGATTGTCGGTCATTGAATTCCTTACTTCATAATGCGGTGTCTTTATTGCTGCTGATTGGTCTGAGTCGGTCTGATATGCAGCGTCAATATGCCCCGCTTCCGCGCAGGACAATCGTGACTGTGCGCATCAAAATACGAATATCGAGCCACAGGGAATAATTCTGAATATAGTACAGGTCCTGGTCTGTATGAAGATGCATCAAATTGTCGCTGCGGCCGTTGATCTGCCACCAGCCTGTGATGCCTTGCGGTACGGCAAAGCGTTTGCGTTGCCACGGCTCATATTTTTCGACCAGCCAGGGCAACTCCGGTCGTGGGCCTACCAGGCTCATTTCACCTGCCAGCACATTGATCAACTGGGGCAGTTCGTCGATGCTCGTTCGGCGGATAAAGCGTCCGACCCTGGTTATGCGCGGGTCGGTGCGTGACTTGTGCACCAGATTTCCGCCCTCGTCGGTGATGTTGATCTGTTGCTGCACCTGATCAGCGTTCACGACCATGGAACGGAATTTGATCATGTCAAAGAGGCGGCCGTTTTCTCCCACGCGTTGGGCCCGATAGAAGACCGGGCCGCCATCCTCCAGTTTAATGGCAATGGCAATGATCAAGAAGATTGGTGCGCACAGAATCAACACGGTTGAGGAAAGGATGAGATCCAGCAGGCGCTTGGCAAAACGTTGGAAGCCGTCGATTGCAGGGTCGCGCAGCCCGATGAGAGGAATGCCGCCCAAGCTCTCGACGGTCGCGCCAAAAAATGCTAGCTCGAAATAGTCCGGCACGACCCGCACGCGCACAGGCATCTGATTGAGTTCTGCCACCAAGTTGGCCAAGCGCATATGGGCGCGCGGCGGCAGGGCGATGATCACCTCGTCGATCCGATGAGCCGTAATCACCGCCTTGGCGTCATCGATTTTCGCCAGGATGGGTAATCGTTGAACCTGTTGGCCTCGTTTATCCAGGTCGTCGTCTAGGAAACCCACAAACTCTACGCCCGGCCACTGTCGCTGTTGAAACTCAGAAATGATTTTCTGACCCAGGTCGCCCGCACCCACGATGAGGATGCGCGCCACGCTGCTGGACGCATTACGTTGCATACGGTGCCAGATGCGCAGGGCGTAGCGATAGCCGAGTAGGACAATAATTGAGAGTGCATAGAAGTAGATAAAGGCCAGGCGAAAGAGTTCGCTATTGCTCAGGTAGAGCAGCCCCGCCAGCGAGAGTGCCGCAATCGTGTGCGCGACAACAACGCGTTGCGTTTCATCAAACCAGCGCACGATGTGGCGCGGCGTGTAGACGGAAAGCGAAATGAAGCTTATCAGCCACAGGCTGGCTACCGCGATAAAGAGACCAATGCCCGGCGGTGTAAAGTAAACTTCGGCCCACTCCGGTCGCACAGTCTCGCCAAAAGGCAAGGTGAAGCGTAATTGAATCGCAGACCAGAGACTGAACTGAATGATGATGCCATCCAGCAGAAAGAGGAGGGCCATATGGTTGGTGCTGAAGCGTTTAAACATGCGAGTGCGTCACTGGCTGCGATGAGGGTTGGATGATGGTTGCGATTCGCTTGTCTCGTTGCGCAATTTCGCGCTCAAACTTACGGAGGATCACTAGGTTACAGTAAGTATACGCTGATCGCTAGATTTAGTCACGGTTGTTTTGACGTTGTTGTGCGCAAATTTAGAGGTCGCCCCATTCGTCACGTAAGCCCATTTCTACAGCTGCAGCCGCGTTTTTCGTCAGATCGGCCACGCCGAGTATCTCGACGTGAAAGCCGGCCTCGCGCAATCTGTCCACATAATCAGGACCATACCGGCGTACGTGATCGGCCTATCCGTATACGCGCAGTCGCTCGGCCGGGTCGGTAGTGGAGGGATACCGGGCTGCTTGCCCGTGCTGAATGATTGCAGCCGCATATGCAAAGAGCACCCACGACATAAATGTTAACCGATTGGCCCAGATTACGGTATCGACGAGCCCATGAATGCTAAGGGCTACCAGCCCGCCCAGTGCGCCAGCGGCAAGCCAATTGCCCTGGCGCGCCTGCCCGCCGGAGAGGGTGCCCAGCCCGAGCAAGATCGCCAGGAAGGCGACGAGCCCCATGAGGCCCAAGTCGACGCCAATCTGCAGGAAGACGTTATGGGCGTGGGGATAATCTACTGTCGTGACCCGCAAGGGGTAGAGCAATGGCAGGGTCTGCGCAAATGCGCCCACGCCGATGCCCGTAAAGGGGAAGTCGCGGATCGCGGCAACGCTGTTTTGCCAAATGTCTAGCCGGCCCGGCCAGCCGCCCAGCGTGCCGCCGGCGCTCAAGACATCGCTTTGTACCTCAGCCGGCACGGTACGCCACAGCAAGAGGAGCCCCGCCAAACCTGCCGCGATCACGCTCATGCCCAAGCGTGGTCGACGCACTGTCAGAAGGGTCAAGACGCCGCCGGCGGTTGCGACGTACGCGCCGCGGCTTTGGGTCAGGATGAGCACGGCGCCAATGGCAAAGAGCAGTGCGAACAGGAATGCCTGCAGAACAAGCGCATGCTTGCGTTGCTCTTGACGCAGGTTGCCCCAAAGTGAGAGCAGTACCGGGATGCAAAGGGCCAGCGCACCAGCCAAGATGTTGGCGTGAATCGTGTCGGGAGCCGCCTGGGAGAAACTCTCTAGCTGTGCATAGATCGAGCTCGAAAAGAGGCGGTTTTGGGCCTTCCATGCCGTGATAAAGGGCGCCAGCAGGGCGAGGAAGGCGCCGAATGCGACAAATATGTAGCCCAGTCGCGCAGGCGTCGCCTGGACTGGCGGCCAGTGAAAGAGCGCCACGCTCAGGGCAAGGCCAAAGAGCAAGTCACCCGCCACAGTCAGCGTGGACCCGCCGGTGGGCAAGATCCACAGGCTCGCGGCCAGGGTGAGCGCCATGAGCAGAAGCGGCAGGGTGATGGGGCTGGGAAAGTAAGCAAATCGTCCAAGTCCGCTGGTCGGCGCCCGGGCGCGTACGGCAGCGACATAGCGGAAGGGCCAGAAGAGAAAGAGCGCGACCAGAAGCAAGGCATAGCCGGCTGGCGTGCGACTGGCGTCAAGCAGGAGTAGCACGAGTCCGATGGCGCCCACCCAAAAGGGTTCTGCCCAACGCAAGGTCGGCATGACAGTCCTCAACTGCGGCGACGTGCGTTGGCCAGCACGCGCCAGATGAAGATTGGGTTGCCGACGAGATAGCGTCGCCACAAACGGCCCGGCTCGATGATCAGTCGCGACAGCCATTCAAAACCGTTGTCATTGAGCAGTGCCGGTCCACGCTGAAGTGAGCCGGAAATATAGTCGAAGACGGCGCCGCCGGTCAACCCGATCCGGACGTCTAGCTGATCCCAGTTTTCGGCCAGCCAATACTCTTGCAGGGGCATGCCCAGCCCTACCACAAAAATGTCGGGGCGGGCTGCGTTGATGGCTGCGATCACGGCCTCGTTTTCGGCACTGCCTGGCGCGCGATCAAAGTAGCCGTGCTGTACGCCCGCAATGCGCAGATCAGGAAAAGCGCGCCTGCAACCTTTGCGCGGCTTGATTTGCCACGCCGGGCCGCGCCCCCAAGAAATAGAGGGAGTGGCCTGCGGCTGCAGCGAATTCACCCAACTGCCACATCCAGTCGGCATAGGTGATGCGTTCGGGGATCGACTGCCCCGTCAGGCGCGCGCCGAGGATGATGCCGGCGCCGTCGCAGAAGACCAGATCGCTCTCGTTGAGAATCGTACGCAGCTTGGGATCCTCATAAGCAAGGTTGAGGCAATAAACGTTCACGTTGGGAATCAGCAGATGATCGTTGCGTTCGATAGCGCGACCAATGATCTGATGGAGTTCGTCTACCGTCACGGGATCAATCTCTACCCCAAGCAAGGAGACGCGTGGTTGCGTCACGGCCTTGACGCGGTCGGAGTTAGCTTGGGTCATGGTTGCGGGCCTCTCAGAGCTACGCTTCATAGCCATAGCGCGGCATTAATGGCCAGTCTATGCTGGTGGTCACCTGGCGGGCAGCTCTGCTGAGTTGCCTCTCCCAGCGCGTATCTAACTGAATCGTGGTCTCTCCTTGATCAAAGCGTACTGGATTGCCGCAAACGCTGTGGGAAGGCTGCAGGCGCACCGTTTGAGGATCGAGGAAGGCGGCGCGCTGCTCGCCCTCGCCCACATAGTCGAGCAGGGCTTGAATCGTGGCCTGCGGTTGGGTGGCGAAATCCTCGTACCGTAACTGATAATAGCGTTCACTTCCCTGCCAGAGGCGCTCAATTGCATAATTCCAGCTGAGCCAGAGAGCGGCCGTCTTGCTTGGCGACATGGTGCCCAGCGACTGACCCGTACCCGGGTCGAACTTGTCACGTTGCCAGGAGTAGGCGACCGCACGCGGATCGCGCACGAGATGCAATACGTAAACGTCGATCGCGTCGATCGAATCCAGCACGAAGCCGTAGGAGGGAAACTTGGAAGAATCGACGATTACCCGACTATTGGTGACGTCGGCCACGGCCTGATAGAGCGCGCTCAGCGCATCCATCGTCGGCCCTAGCGCTTCCCGAATCCACGCCCGCCCATCCGTCCGCATGAGGCGCGGCAGGTGGCGCGTGCGGTAGCCTCGATCCTTCAGGCTGGTGAGGTCGGCATCAGCCAATCCTTCGGGACCCCCGAGCGCCTGCTCCAGCACTTGAGACCAGATTTCGCAATCGACCAGCGGCATGCCGCAGCCGCAAACGCGATCGTAGACGGGCCCTGAATCCCAAAGGCGATGGAGTTCACCTACCGAAAAGATGCCATCGGTCTGTCCCAAGATGCTGTCGATAATGGTGCTGCCACTGCGCCCGAGCCCGGCGATGTAGAGGACTTTGAGGCGCGACGTGTCTGTCGGCGTCGTAACCGCGCTGGCACTGCTCTGGGATGTGTCGAAATGCTCCATGTTCTGCTTATCCATTTGCTTGGGGTGGCGTCGTGGCGGCCGTCAGCCCGCCGGATGCAGCCACAGCCTCGTAGAGTGCTTGGGTGCTGCGCGCAATGTGTGGCCAGCTATAGCGTTGGAATGTCGTGCGCAGTTCGCGCGCCAGCTCCACACGCTTCTGCTCGGGCCACTGTAGAAGGGCGCTGAGCGCGCTAGCCGCTGCTTGAGCATCATCATAATCGACGAAGAGGGGCGAGCAGGTCGGGGTCGCGAAGATCGAGCGATAGGCTGGCAGCGGCTGCATAACCGGCAACGCGCCTGCAATGGCGGCTTCTAACGCCGCGATGCCGAAGGCCTCGTATTCTGATGAGGCAAGGCAGAGCGTAGCCTGGCCTAAATAGCCGTATAGCGTTGTCTCATCCACTCGTCCCACAAATTCCGTTTGCGTTACGATGCCTAGCTCCCGCGCCATCTCCCTTAAGCGCTCGCCCTCGCCATGATCCGCGCCAATAATTGCCAGCCGGACAGTCGGATGTTGAAGCGTGAGCGCGGCGAAGGCGTGCAGCATCCGGTCGTAGCGCTTACGCGGGGCCAGCGAACCGACGGCCACAAGCAGGTCCGAGTCACGGCCTGACAAAGGTAGGGCGTTCAGCTCGCGCCACGGGACGCCATTAGGAATCAGGTGCAACTTGTCGGGGGGCGTGATGCGCGCCAACAGGTCGTAGTCCGGCCGGCTCACGCAGATCACCGCATCGACCGCACGCAGGTTCCAGCGCATGACGCTCTGGAAGTAGGTCTGCTTGGCCCGCTGGGCGAACGCCGTGTGGAAGAAGAGCCCGTGGGAGGTCAGCACCAGCGGCTTGCGATGGAGGCGCTTGGTGGAGGCGAAATAATTAAGAAAGAAGTCCGTGCTGTGCAGGTGGATGACGTCAAAGTCGGCCGCATGCCCCAACGCATCAAGCGCAACGGGGTAGCGCGAAGAGCCCGTATAGGAAATGCGGCGTACGTCGAGACCGTCGAACTCTTCGCGTGCGGGTAGGCGCTGGGGGGGCGTGCGTTTATTCGCCTGGCCGTCAGCGCCGAAGAGGCGATTGAGTGTGAGGACGCCCACTTCGTTGCCCGCCGCCAGCTGCTCTTGGGCCAGTTGCTGTACCACACGCTCGATGCCGCCCGTGGCGGGTAAGAATTGGCGCGTCACGTGCAGAATGCGCATCATGAGGCCAGGACCTCGTCAAAGAGTGAACTCATCTGTTCTACATGGCTTGCAGCGCTGAAGCAAGTCTCGGCCCTCGCCAACCCGCGGGCGCCCATCTCGCCCCAACATCTGCGCTCGGCGAACGCCTCTTGCAGCGTATTCGCCAGCGCTTCGGCATCATTCGGTGCATAGAGGTACCCTGTTTCGCCGGCACGGACAATCTCGGGGATGCCGCCCCAGCTTGGCGCCACGACCACTTTTTGCGCCGCCATCGCCTCCACCAGCACCCGGCCAAAGGGCTCGGGCGCGCGCGTAGCGTGGACATAGAGATCGCTGTCGCGCATGATCGCAGGGATATCACGCCGGAAGCCGGTGAACGTGACCCGGTCGCCAATGTCCAGTTCCCTTATCAGCGCTTGAAGCTGCGCGAAATAGGCTTCATTCTCGCGGTCGTCCGCCCAGGGAGGTGCGACAGTGCCGCCCACGATGGCCAGATGAAGGCCGCGGTTGTATGGTAGGCGGGCAAAGGCCCGGAGCAGCAGGTCGTGCCCTTTCCACGGGATGACCTGGCCGATAGTGGTAAGGAGCACGCTTGCGTCATCGAGCCCCAGTTCCTGGCGGAACGCGCCATGTGTCTCTTGCGTGGCGAAGCGTTTGATCTCTACGCCGTTATAGATCTGCCGTACGTTGGCCTGATCCACCAGCCCCAAAGCCTCCTCGACCGCATGGGAAATAGCGACGACGCGTTCCGGCAGCAGCGTGGCGCGCTGCACCAGGCGCCGCTTGAGCGTTGACTCGGGAATGTCGCGCAGGTGCCAGATCGTTGGTATCTGTGCCCAACGCGCGGCAAGCGTAAAGGGCAGGCCGATACGATAGGAGTTGATGTGAATGAGGCGCGGTTGCGTTCTCTGCAGCAACGTGCGAATGCCGGGCAGTTCCGTGAGCGAGCGGGCGCCGTTGCGTGCTGCCAGGCCAAGCTGTCGTTCGATCATCAGCGGATGAACATCAAAGTCTATCGTTTCGATTCCCATCTCCTCGACCCGACGCGTGAGTTCCCCCGCTTGCGGTGCGACCACAACGGGCTCATAGCGCGTGCGATCCAGTCCGTTGAGAAGGACCAGAAGACTCATTTCGGCGCCGCCAATATCAGCGCACGGACTCACAAACAGGATGGGCTGCGAAAGCGTCATGTCAGGCGTTGTTGTTTAGGGACTTGATAAGGGCGTCTCGGAACCGCAGCGCTGCGGTTGAGCAGCTAAACTCGGCTACTGCGCGCACGCGGCCTTGCTTACCTAATTTGGCAGCATCAGCCGGGTTCTGAAGGAGCATCAGTATCGCTTGGGCAACGGCGTCCGGCGCCTCTGGCGGAACGAGCAGACCGTTGAAGCCATTGATTACGGCGTCGCGAACGCCGCCAACGTCGGCCGCAATCACGGGTAATTCCAGCAGATTCGCTTCCAGATAGACTAGTCCAAAGGCTTCGGATGAGCCGCTGTTGAGCTGTCGCGGCGTGAGGGCGAACACAGATGCATCTTGATAGACATTGGGCATTTGCGCCAGCGTTTGTGAACCGAGAAAGATGACACGCTCTTGGAGCTTGAGTCGCTCGACTTGTGCTTCCAGCGCTGGTCGAGCCGGACCGTCGCCTGCGATAACGTAATGGACGGATGGATCTGCTTTCAGCACAGCCGGCATGGCGTCAATGAGGACGTCAATGCCCTTAGATGGCACCAGGCGCGCTACAGTGAGCACAAGGGGCTCGTGGTGCAGACCAAGTTGCCGGCGAAATGTCCCATGTGGCGCCGTCGGCGTGAAGTGCTCCGGGTTAATACAGGGATGGACGATCGTCAGGTTGGCGGGCGCAACGCCGGCGGCAATGGCAGCGTCGGCCGTGATTCGTGAGTTGGGAAAGACCTGATTCGCTTGCCGGAGCAGCCACTCATAGAATCGAGCGGAGCGCCGCTGGCGGGCTTCCAGTACGTCGGTGCCATGAAGGAAGACGCTGTACGGCGTTCCGTGGAAACGACGATTGATCCAGGCTGCAGTCATTAACCATAAACTACCGTGGTTGCATACCACAAAGTCAGTGGGTGCCGTCATTGACAGCTCTCTCACGTATTGATGCGTCAGGAACTTCATGCGTTTCGGATGGTGTGGCCGGCCGGCTACGGGAGAAATACGACGGATCGGAAAGGCCTGTTGACGATCAAATTCGACCCAGCCCGGCGTCTTCAGGGCAATCGCCGCTATATCGACCCGGGCGGATCTCACATTGCTCATGAGGGCGTACATAAACTGCGAAATCCCCCCCAGCATTGGCGGGAAATCGCCTGCGATGAAGGTCACCTGCAGCGAGTCCGTCTCAGTTTGGGATGGCGCCGTTCCATGGGGAATTGCAGATGAGGATGTTTTGGACGCATTTAGCATAATCATGAATGACCAGCGGGTTGGGCATTGGATGGCATTGGGTCAGCCGGGGCGAGCGTGAAGCTGGCCGTCGGGTCGTACGACTTTGAGCGACGAATTCGCAACTCATTATCGTAGATTGAGAACATAAGGGCAACCAGGAACCAATACAGAATGGATAGATTCGCCCAATTCATTGATGCCGTGCCGATTCCACTTACCTGAAACGCGACCATGGCTGCAAGCAAGGCTGTCACAAGGGATTTGTCGAAGCTGAGCAAGCGGGTCTTGTTTTCCAGCAGCGCACCGACCAGTAAATAGAGCAGTGTAATCAACGCATAGATGGCCGTAACAAGTAAGCCGCGGCTATAAGCCATAGAAATGAGCAGATTGTGGCTAGAGAACGAAGCCAGTTCCTCCGGGTTGAATCCGACCGCATCTGCAGAAATTGTGGTTGTCCCCGTGCCCAAGAGAGGGTGCTGCATAATTTCGCCTACTGCGTACTCCCAAATCATCAAACGCCAGCGGAATTCTCCAATCGACCCTGGATCTGAGATGGACTGAAGCCGTTCTGCTAAAATAGGTGCTCGATAGTAAAGGATGAGAAATGCCAAAATGCCCAATGCCAGTAACGCAACGCCGCGGCGCAGATTGCGGCGGCTAATTAACGTCTCCCGCAGTGAGAAGAGGACCAGGACGGCGAGTCCTGCCAGCGTCGCCACCCATGCGCTCCGTGAGAAGGTGGCCGCAATGCCACCTGCCTGTAGGCCAACTGCTGCCAGCCAAAAGAGTCTGGCGCGACGACTTTGGGCCGTCGCAAAAATGCTCCACGTCAAGAAGATGGTTATGGAGAGAAAGACACCAAAGGCGTTGGGGTGTTGAAACGTCCCGTATGCTCGAAACATGGATGAACGAGGATCGCGACTGGGTAGCGTGACACCGGGCAGAATGTCTCCTTGAGTCACCGTCTGTAATATGCCGTAGAGGCCGATTAGCGACGCAGCAATGGCCAGGGCCTTTAGGCTAATTTCAATTCTGGACAGATTGCTGAAGAGAATGCTGAAGGCGAAGTACGCAAGTGGGCCAATCAGGACCAACCGATAGAGAATCCATACATCTGCAACCCCGCCCGAGAGTGCTGACCCGGCAGCGACTGAAACAAGGCTGACGAACGCATAACCGGCGACAAGTCCGCCCAGACGGATCTTGGGCACCTGTCGTGGTCGCCGCCAAAGTTGGTCGATGGCTAAGAACAAAAGGATGAGTAACCCTATGTTTTGTGGTGAAAGCTCAGCCCCTAGTGGACCTTCAACACTAATTGGCAGCGCAAGCAATGCGATGAAGACTGCGATAATCAACTTCGTCGGCAGACTCGGCAAAATGAGGAGGGCGCTCAAGAGTAAGAGAAGCGCAGCAATGCCCAACCCAGGCGCGACCAGCGCCACAACGGCCAACGACAGCCCGGCTGCAATGAGCAACAACCAGGTTCGATAGGCAGGGTAAGCGTGCGATGTCTGTTCCAAATTTAGATCACTCATCAATCTTGCCCAAACGCTCTTCCACAGCCTTCCATCCGGGATTGAGTTCCAATGCCTTGTCGTAAAGCGAGCGTGCGGTTGTAGGGTCGCCCTCGGCAAGATAGATGTCACCCGAGAGCAGATAGCCCCATGGATTGCTGGGATTGGCCCCAATGCCCTGATCGAGATAGTGTCGTGCCAACTCTACATCGCCACAGCATTCGTAGTGCGCCATGCCCAAACGATAGTGGGGCCAGTCGAAGGAAGGTTCCCGGGCAATGGCTCGCTCCAGCAGCGGTATAGCGGCCGCATACTGTTTCTCACGAAGATAGATCGATGCCAGCTTGTCCAGTGAGTGATTTTTGGTATAGGCAAAACTGAATTGATCTAGCAACAGGGCTTGTTCATAGTCTTTTTGCGCGGCCGCATACTGCCGCTGGAGCCGCCTCACCTCGGCGCGTCCGAAATACAGGTCAGAGAGGCCAATTTCGGTCCGGTGGGGGGCCGAGATTCCGGCTGTGTAGGCTTGCTCTGCTTGGTCTAATTCCCGCTGATCTTGCAGGGATAATCCCTGGTAATACCATGCATCGCCCGAATCAGCATCATATCGTACGGCGAATTCGAACCAGCGTCGTGCATCTTCTTCTTGTGCGAGATGGTTTGCACTGTGGCCGTAGGCGAGCAAGTCTGCTGCGGTAAGCGCTGCTTGCTCGAATGCAACCTGGGCTTTTTCATATTCGCCACTTCGGAGCGCAATCAAACCCAGCATGCGATGACGTCCAGCCGATGGGAGGCCGGCGTGTTCAACGGCGCGTTCCAGACGTGCTTGTGCATTGTCCAGCACAGCAGGCTCCACCGGTTGATCCAGATATTTGAGAAGTAGATTCGCTCCCCGGTTAGCGTCTATTGCACTGACCAACGACGCGCCGTTTGATACGATGCCCAATAGGAGGGCAAGCGCAATAAGCGTATAGGCGACAAAACCGCGCTGAATCGGTAGGATGATCGATTTATGTTTCATCAACAGTGTCAGCTAACCAGGCGCCAAGATCACGATCAATCAATTCGCTGAGCAGGAGAATATCTGCCTGATATTCCTGCGCCAGGGCAATACGATCTCTTCGTGATAGTTGCGGTTGCTCCAGCATTCTGCTGCGTAGAAGTTGGCGGATTTGTTGTGGCACAAGTTCCTTTAGTTGACTGCTGTACGGTCGTAGCGACTTATAAAGGGCCATGTACGCGGCGTTTTTGGGCACGCCGGCGCGGTTGTGCCGGACGGACATATCGACGCTGGTGTCCGAATCAACGCCCAAGTAGTCAAGAATTGTCTGAACAAAGCTGCGCGGATTCGTCAGAAAGTCATCGTATAACAAGATTAGCAGTTGGCTGGCGTCAAATAGCTCCAAATAGCGACTTATTTGTTGGGCGTAAAACCCTTGATGCTTGTAATGCCATAAGTCAGACCATTTTGCTGCAATGCGCTCGTCTTCTGCTTCCAGGGCTTCCGCAAAGTCTGCGCTCGATTCTCGACCGTCACGGCGACAGTGGAGATAGTTGGAATAAGCTCGATCAACCGGGTTGCGCAAAACGGCAATCATTTTTGCATCCGGAATATAGCGCTTGATCTGATGCGGCGCGGCAGCATTGTAGAGGTAGGACGGCGATGCTTCACCGATCGCAATTTCCGCCGTAACGCCTGCAAACAGAGCCTGATACTGGTCGATCTCCAGGATCATATTCGAGGAGTCGAACCAAGGATCACGATAGTCAGTATTGCCATTGCCAAAGGCAAAAAAATGTGGCTCTTTGACGGGACTCATGAAGATCTGCGGGTGTTGATTCAGGTAAGCATGGAGAGCTGTGGTTCCGGCTTTTTGCGCGCCGATCAGCAAAAAATTCGGCATCTTCATCGTTGCCCTCCCCTGCTCTGGGCTCTGCCTGAAGCGCCAACCAGATTTTGGAGACTATGCTTAAGGGATGCCAGCCCGATGTACAAGGACGTCGATGGGTGCGCCGTGGAGAAATACCGGCGTATGGCCATTCGATCCGCCTCATCGATTGCGCCATAGTGATTCAACATGAGGGCGAGCCCTTTGGCAAAAAGCTTGTCCGCATACCCCTTCAATTGCGGATATCGACTGCGCAGAGCGTAGGCGGTGTTGACTGCAATTCGCCCTTCGATCAGCGTGTCCTTGCGGCCCGTATAGGCATTTTGATCGTGGATTCCTTGTTGGCCCAATGCACGGTCGGACAGGTAGCCTGGCGCAAGCCCCATTGCCGCGCGTTTTAGGAATAGATCGCTAAGAGTTATGTCGCCGGCCTCAGGCATGGGCAGAATCTTTTCCAGCAGAGGACGCCTGAAGACCAGCCCTGAAGTGGCAGGAGCCGTGATAGGGATTGGATTTCCGTTTGCAGCCTTCGTACGAAAGTCATACTCCCCTGCTGCGCCCAGAGAGATGGCGCCCATGACTGCCCCCGTCGCCAAGTTGATCATTTGCAGGGGGTGGAAGAACCAAGCGCTTTCAGGATGTTGCTGAAAAACCGCTGCGACTACTGATGCTTTCTCCGCTAGAAATGCATCATCGGCATCCAAGAAGCAGACGTACTCCCCTTTGCTCGTGGCGAATCCTGCGTTGAAAGCCGACGCTTGTCCCCCGTTCGCTTTTCGTATGGGAACAATGGCATTGCCATAGCGCTCGATGACGTCGACTGATTCGTCAGTTGATCCATCATCCACCACGATCACTTCGGTGTGGGGATAAGACTGCGCGAGCGCGCTTTCAATCGCCTGAGATAAAAAGCGACCGTAGTTGTAGTTGTTGATCAATATGCTGATGAGCGGCTGATCTCGCATAATCGCTGTCGTTTTGTTTCGATCCTTTCGATGGCTGGACCCATACGTGTCATCTGGCCCATACCTGGCGGCGCATTGTCCCTATGCGTCCTCCAGCACCTGCGCCAGCGCGCCGGCCGCAGCGCCGGCGCGCTCCTTGAGCAAAGGATTGGCGGCTTTCAGATGAGCACGCACAGCGGATTCTTGCTGGATCAAATCGACCATAAGATCGGCTAGCAGCGTTACGTCAGCGACGCAATCTTGACCGTCTATGAGCCAATTCAGATTGCCGTAGATGTCTTGTGCAATGCCCCGTGCCTTCATACTGTACCCGATGCAGATCGTGGGTACAGTGGATGACATGGCGGCGATGGTTGCATGGGTACGGGCGCCTGCAAATAGCCTCAGTCGGCTGATGATCCACTTGCTCTGCGCTGCGTTGTAGTGCGGGCCCATGAGGTACACCTGCTCTGGCTTGTTCACGATTTCGGCGATCCGGGAGAGCAGCAGCCAATCATTGTTCGCGTACTCAATGCGCGACGTAAACTCGTAAAGGACGTGGGGGATCAGCACAATCGGCAGATCAACTTGGCGCGTGAGGCAATCGACCATTTCTGCTGCGGTCTTGATCCAGGCTTCAAACGGATCTTCATGCGTCAAAAAATATTTTTGCAGCAGCGGAGAGAGATTCAACCCGATGCAGCCTTGGGTCAGCACTGCCTCCAGCTCATCCGGTATCGTGCAGGGTGAAGGCTCTAGGTGGAACGCGGGATCGGCTGTATGAAACACATTGTTTTTGACACCAATGCTGTCTAAGTAGCTTATAGTTTCAGTCTCGCGGGCGGTGATCAACGTCACGTTCTTGAGGGCCGCCGCTGCTTGTCGTTCATAGGCTGGATCCTGCGTAAATGGGCCGATAGATGCGCCCCAGATGATCGACGGGATTCCTTGCCCCAGGACGATTTCGTTGATACGAAAAAATCGGTCCGGCGGGCCATAGTCGAAACTGTAGTTGTCACCTCCGACCATTAATGCTGCAACGATCGGCTCTGTGGCAAGCAGTCGTTGGACCGTCTTCTCTACGCTCTCGCTGTTCCTTCTGCCTGGGCGTCCGAGAAACTTCCATGAGAGCCGGTTTTCCCACCACGAAACGCTATACTTCGTGAGTGATGGAAAGGGCCGGTGGATAATATGATCGTCCGTTTCATTTTGCGCATCTTTACAGCCCGGGGGACAGAAATAGTTGGAAATATACCAGCTTTTGCCGAATTGCCGATCCAAGACCTTCACTGTGCCGCGGACAATGCCTTCGCAACCGCGGTTCCGGTAGGATGCGTTTCCGGAAAGTAGAAATTTCCCTCTTTGCATGAGACGGTTTCCTGACAACGTTTGGGTTATGACCGAAGACGCCCGGCGATGCGTTTGGCGCGCCGGCGGATAGCCGTGACGATCCGGTGGGGCAGTAGGGCGCGATCCATCTCACGTAAGAATGTTTCGAACTCGCTCTGGGTGAAATTCCTGCCGAGCGCGGCGAATTTTTCCCTGCTCACGGTGCGCATCTTCTGGGGCCAATGGAACGCCCACCGTTCCGACAGAGAAGTTAAGGGGGCGGGGGGGACCCGCTTGGCCGGAACGGGTGTCCCCGTGCGCGCAGCCTCATACAGGCGGTGCGCCAACCATTTTCGCTTGTTACGCACCACGGGCGCCTGGCTTTGAATGACCTGCTCGATGTCGATTCGTTGCAGGCTGACCTCATCTGAGTTGAGCGCTTCTTCCCAAAACGGCTGGAGGAAAGCCGCTCGGTTGATGACTAGGTTGTCGCCGTATGGATTGTCCCGATATCCCGGCAGCCACGCATCCATGAAGACGACGTCAGCCAATTCTGCGAAAATATCGTCGCAATAACTACAGGCGTTCGGTTTGAAGTAGTCGAGCGTCCACGCTTGCCCTGCGCCCTCTACCCATGTAACGGTATTCGACTTTAGTTGATCATCTTGCCGCCATTCTGCTTTCACACCATGATTCCATACGGGGCGATCGGGTGATTTCTCACGGAAACGGAGCGTCTGAAGATTGGCGACCTCCGCGCCGGCTAATGCGGCCAAATAGTCTGCATAGAATGTGCTCTTGGTCTGACCGCAGACCAGGCCGATCTGCACCACAATTCGATGGCGCAGGCGACGGTTTTTGCGCATGGCCAGGCGCAAACCCTTGAGCGCGCAGGGTAGACCAGTGATCGCATAGCGGGCATCAGTTCGTAAGATTTCCTGAATGACTTCACTCATCTCGACGGGATAATAGGCTGAACTGGCAGCTTTCTGCACATCGTCCGGTGAATCAAATATCTGGAATTCAAAGAGCCTGTTGTCGGCCGTTGCAGCGCCTACGCAAATGACCCGATCCACGTGCTGGTCACGCAGCAGCTTCTGCAAAAACCATGTCGTCAATCCGCCGGATGCGCCCGCCAGACGCTGTCCGCTGACGTTTGAGTAGCCAACAAAGGTGTCCAGAAAGTAGCCGGCTTCAGGTCGATGATCAATGGCCGGCGATGCGCCATACAGACTTGCGCCAAGCGTATCCTCATTCTCCTCCTGGCTCCAGAACGGACAGTTGATCACGCACAGCGTGCATTTTTCGAGGCAACCTGTACGCACTTCGAGAGGAATAAACTCCCCATATTGGTTGAAGTCCATGTCCAGCACGGTGGGCGGACAGATGCCGGCGCAGATCCCACAGCCAATGCAGAGATCCTTGTCGACAATTGCATCAATTACGTTGTGGAAACCATGTTTTGCAATAGTGCCCATGACTATTCCTGATACGTCAAGTATATACGTACTGACTTGGAGAAAAGGCGCACTGTCTTATCAACCATAAGGACCGGTCAGGGAGTAGGTCGCTCCGCCATGCCGAATCCAGCGCGACCCTCCCTGAGGGTAAGCGCTTAAAGGGGCAGCAGCCGGCGTGCGAAGTCCCGTTCACTTTGATTGAGCAGCACCCCATAGGCAAGCAACAGAAAGCCAACCGCAATCGTCGCGCCCGCCGCCGCCAGCGTAAACCACGAATCAACGACGCCTGAAGCTGCCACCAAGTGGCTGGCGCCCGCGACGCCGACAAAGCCAATGGCGACGATCAACAATGGTTTGATGTAGGTCGCCCAGGGAATCCCCAAAATGTGCGCGCCATAGACCGGCGTAAAGATGATATTTTTGGCCGAGAGAATGACTGCGCCGACGACTGCAACGCCCATCCCCAGAGGCAATGCATCAACCCAGTAGACCGAAAGAATTACATTGAGGGCGCCTAAAGCGAGCGTGATCAGTGCGGGCCACTTCACTTTGTTTAGCGCCACCTGGACATGAAATAGGGGGATGACCGCCAGGTTTATGCAGAGATGGCAGACAAGCACGATCAACAATGGCGCCAGATAGACGAACTCCGGACCCAACCAGACGTCGAGAAGCGTGCGAGAGAACCCGACCAGTCCGCCAGCCATCAATGCCATGGTGAGTCCCAACAGTTTAACAGAAGCAGTGGACAAGGCAGTGACGCCGGCAAGATCCCCGCGCGCATACTGAGCAATAATGATGGGTGAGAGAACGCCTGCCATCGCTTGAGCAAGCGTTCGTAAAAGCACCGACCACTGGAGTACTGACCCGTACCCCCCGCTGACAACCGGGCCAAGATGGATGTTGACAATGACAAGCTCAACGCTCAAATAGAGGAGAGAGCCGACCAGGTTAATCATTACCCAAGAACTTGTTCCGAGCACGCTCTGCAAGCGGGTGCGATCAAAAAAGGAAAGATTGATCGTTAGTTTTGGCGTCAATTTCCGCCACACGTAGATGGACAGCAATAGGGTGGCCAGCGCTGCGAAGAGTGACGCATAGCCAATCGCAAACAACGATGGTAGCGTCACTGAGAAGAGCAAGATGATGATTAGAACGCGGAACACCACGTATACCAGCGTGATGGCATTCTGGATATCCAATCGGTTCCATACGAACGCGGAGACCGAGAAATTGCTTTTGATATAGACGATCAGATAGGCGATCATCGATAGCAAGAAGAGCCAGACAACCGCTTCCTCATGTCCTGCCGGTACTCTGAAAATTCTTGGCGCCGCCAGCGAAAAAGCGACGATAATCGGCATCAGCAAAAGCGAAATGCCTATACTCAACCAGAATGCTGTATTGAATGTGCGATTCGCCGAAAGAAAATCCTCATTCCGTATATCAATCGTCAGGTAGCGACCAACAGCCGTGTTGAGCGCTCCCGTAATCGGATTCAGGTAAGCCGTTAGCGAAATGACGAGCGGCACAACGCCATAGACGGCCATACCCAACGTGTCAATCAGGTACTTTGTCAGCCAGATACCCACGACCGTACGAACGACGACGACAGCGATATTGGTGACGAGGTTTCTGCTGACCTGAGATGCCGAATGGGAAGTAGAGTTTTTTTTCTGAAGATCACGCTGTACCAAGGGGCTCTTATCCTCTGCGCACAAATTCATTGTTGGATGGCGGCATACTTGTGCTTGCTGAGCGACAAACGAATAGGTTATCGGACACTTCTGAGACGTACTGCGTAGGGCGGTTGCCCAGCAATGTCCACGCTAGCATTCTATACTGGACATCCAGAAATCGATAGTTTGCCGTGTTGGGCGTGGGTAAGCCAATGCGGTTCGACAGCGAAAGGAAATCGTAAAATGAGACGTTTGTGGCTTTGGACTTTCGTCGCAGCACTGTTGCTGACAGTTGTGCTCGCGCTCCCTGTTGCAGCGATGGCCCAATCTGGAGATGGAGGGGATGCGGTACCGGATGTCTTTTTGCCCTTCGTTTCCATCCCAAGCGACGCCGCTGCCGTGCAGGGCATTCCCGATGGTGTTGTAACCTACTTGGGCGATGTGACAACGGATCTGCAACTTGATGCGTCGCAGTCGACGCCTTGGACGCGGGAGCGCATGCTGGCAGCGCAGCCGCTCTCCCTACCGCTTGCTGAGGGCGAAGCTTCCAGAGCGCGGGCCGCCGGCGAAGAGGAGTCTGGGGATGGCGCGCCGGCTTTCTTTTTGGGCGCGCAGCCACAGGTAGACGCCCGAGCGACGGCCCGACGGCTGTATCCGGATGAATGGGCTCGTCTCGATGTTGCGCAGCAAACGCCTCAAGCCGAAGCGGGCCTCGACTTGCCGACCCTGCCTTTTATCAGTTACTACGTCACCAATCCCGCCTATGGCGGCAATCTTTTCCTTGCCGAATATCCGTGGGTGACGATGGGCACTTTCTTCTTTACGATTCCGGGCCAAGGCGACTATCGCTGTTCGGCGTCGGTTGCCTATGAACGCGTAGTGTGGACGGCGGGCCACTGCGTCTACTCTCCGGGCACGGGCTGGCATACCAACGCAGTCTTTGTCCCCGCCTACCAAGATGGCAGCGCGCCATTCGGTGTCTTTTCAGCCTACGACTTGGCCACCCTCAATCCCTGGCGTGATGAAGGCAATCTCGCCTACGACATTGGGATGGCGGCCCTGAGCGATCTCAACAATCAGACGCTCGGCGAAACAGTCGGCTGGCTTGGCTCGGCCTTTAATCTGCCGCCCTGGCGCTTGCTCTATTCCGCTTTTGGGTATCCCAGCAATTTGGGCAACAACGGGCGTTATCTGATGAGTTGTGTCGGGGATCGCTGGCTGCGTGAGGACGCGGTTGGTCCGGATCCTGTGGCGATAGGGTGCGATATGACGTCGGGCTCCAGCGGCGGGCCCTGGTTGATCAAGTTCTACCCCTTTCGTGCTGGCGACTTCAATTTCACCAACGGAGTCAACTCCTACGGGTACAATGGCATCGATCTGATGTATTCGCCTTATTTTGGGAGCAATGCTGCCAATCTTTACAATTGGGGGATTGGCGAATAGAGACAGCGTCTAGCGAACAGCCCGCGCGTCCCTGACAGCAGCTTCTACCTGCGGGAAAGCTGAAGAGTCAATCACCCTACTTGGGCAACAACATGTAGAATCAAAATAAGGCGTTGCTCACGCCAGTTCCGGGTGAGCAACGCCTTGTGATGTTTAGAAAAGACGATCGATCGTCTTCCGACTGTCAACGCCTACAGCTGAATCACGCCATCTTTGGCCAACTGTTCGATAATCTGCCCCACAATCTCTTCGGCGCTGCGCACGTCTGTCTCGACGATCAATTCGGGTTTGGCCGGTTCTTCGTACGGCGAGGAGATGCCGGTGAACTCCGGGATCTCGCCGCTGAGCGCCTTCGCATACAGGCCCTTGGGATCGCGCCGCTTGCAGACTTCAATGTCGCATTTGACAAAAACTTCGTAGAAGTTCCCTTCCGGCAAGAGCGAACGGGCAAAATCGCGGTCGGCCTGGAAGGGTGAGATGAAGGTGCAGACGACCAGATTGCCGTTGTCAAAGTTGAGCTTGGCCACCTCGGCGACGCGCCGGATATTCTCCTTGCGATCTTCCTCAGAGAAGCCCAGGTCGCCATTCAGGCCGTGACGTACGTTATCGCCATCCAGGAAGGCCGTTTGGGCCCCCATGGCAAAAAGTCTGCGCTCCAACTGGCGAGCGACGGTCGACTTGCCCGAGCCGGAGAGACCGGTGAACCATAGTACGGCTGCCTTATGCCCGTTACGCTCCTCGCGCATCTGACGGCTGATCACGCCCTCTTCCCACACGACGTTGCTTGACTTCTGACGTTCCGGCTGCTTGCTCACGATGTCATCCACATCCCGCGCCCGCCCACGAATCATGCCGGCGGCAACGGTGTTGTTGGTATGGGGATCGATGAGAACGAAGCTCCCCGTGACGCGATTGAGCTTGTACGGATCGTAGAAGAGCGGCTGGGTTGTCGTCAGCGTGATGCGACCGATCTCATTCAGATGGAGCGTGTCGGCCTCTTCTCGGTGGAGCGTGTTGACGTCAATGCGATAGTTGAGCTCAGAGATGAGCGCACGTACCTGCCGCGTGGTGTGCTGCACAAGATAGGTGCCATGAGGATTCATGGGCTCTTCGTTCATCCAGCAGATGACGCATTCGAACTGGCTGGCTGTTTGGGGCAGATTGCGCTTGCGCACGATCATATCGCCGCGGCTGATGTCGATCTCATCTTCCAGGGTGAGCACGATTGAGTCACCGGCAAATGCTTCCTGCTCTTCGCCGTCAAAGGTGACCACCGACTGGATGCGGCTGCTCTTGCCCGAGGGCAGCACGACGATCTCCTCGCCGGGGCTGATGCTGCCCGACGCAATCTGACCGGCAAAGCCGCGGAAATTCTGATTGGGGCGCAGCGCCATCTGCACCGGGAAACGAAAATCAACCAGATTGCGGCTGCCGCCAATGTTGACGTTTTCCAGGTGATGGAGCAACGTTGGACCGTCGTACCAGGGCGTCTTCTCACTCTTGTGGACCACATTGTCGCCCATCAGCGCGGAAATCGGGATAAAGGTCATGTCCTGGACCGCGAGCTTGGAAGCAAAGTCCGTGTACTCAGCGACGATTTCGTCATAGACGCTCTGATCATAGTCGACCAGATCCATCTTGTTGACGGCAACCAGGATATGGGGGATCTGTAAGAGCGAGGCAATGAAGCCGTGCCGCTTGGATTGGGTCACAACGCCATTGCGCGCGTCGATCAGGATAATGGCCAACTCGGCCGTGGACGCGCCGGTGACCATGTTGCGGGTGTACTGAATATGGCCGGGGGTGTCGGCGATGATGAACTTGCGCTTGGGGGTAGCGAAGTAACGATAGGCCACGTCGATGGTGATACCTTGCTCGCGCTCGGAACGCAGGCCGTCGGTCAGCAGGGCCAGATCGACATAGTCGTCGCCCCGGTTCTTGCTGGCCTGCTCCACAGCATCCATCTGGTCTTCAAAGATCGCCTTGCTGTCATAAAGCAGACGGCCGATGAGCGTGCTCTTGCCATCGTCCACGCTGCCTGCGGTCGTGAAACGCAGCAGGTCCATGTTGAGGTAGGCGTCGCTCTCGTGCGTTACGATCGGTTCGTCTTGTACGGTAGGGGTACTATTGTTGCTGGTCTCTTCAATCAACATAGCTTTCGATTTCCTTCGCTCAAGTCGGTAGGCGGGTCGTCGCGGTCAGCCCTCGGCTGCCGACTAGAAATAACCCTGTTTCTTGCGATCTTCCATGGCTGCCTCGGAGCGTTTGTCATCGGCCCGTGCGCCACGCTCTGTCACGCGAGCGGCGGCAACTTCCAGGATAATATCGTCCAGGCTATTGGCCTCGGACATGACGGCGCCGGTGCAGGTCATGTCGCCGATGGTGCGGAAGCGCACGATCCGATTCTCGACGCTTTCACCGGGCAGGGCCGGGACGACTTCCGATGCGGCCAACAGCACGCCATCGCGGTCGATGATATCGCGCCGGTGGGTGAAATAGAGGGAAGGGAGTTCGATGTTCTCGAGACGAATATATTGCCAGATATCCATCTCAGTCCAGTTGCTGATGGGAAAAACGCGGAAGCCCTCGCCCATATGCTTGCGGCCATTGTAGAGCGACCATAGCTCCGGTCGCTGGTTTTTCGGATCCCACTGGCCAAAGCGGTCACGATGGGAGAAAAAACGTTCCTTGGCGCGCGCCTTTTCTTCGTCGCGCCGCGCGCCGCCCAAGGCAGCTTCGAATTTGAACTCGGCCAGAGCGTCGAGCAAGGTTACAATTTGCAACGCGTTACGGCTGGCGGTTGGCCCTGTCTCTTCCTTCGCGCGACCCTGGTCAATCGAGTCCTGAACGTAGCGCACGATCAAGCGTGCATCCAACTCTTCGACCAGGCGATCCCGAAATTCAAGCGTCTCGGGGAAGTTGTGCCCCGTGTCGATATGAAGCAGCGGGAAGGCGATGCGACCAGGCCAGAAGGCTTTTTTGGCCAGATGCGTCATGACGATGGAGTCTTTGCCGCCGGAGAAGAGCAGCACTGGGCGCTCAAACTGGGCCGCCACCTCGCGCATGATGTAGATGGCCTCCGACTCGAGCTGGCGGAGGTGTGACTGATTGTACGAAGGCATAAGATCAGGGTTCCATTTGAAGAATGAAGCGAAAGCGGTTTCTATTCTGATTGCGTTGCCGCAAGAATTCAAATCACGTCGTTGCCAAACGGTCTATCGGCAGCGCAAGGCCAATCCTTCGAGGGGAGAGCCATGGTGTCGAAGCCAGCCGACACTCTTCTCATCAGCGGGCGCCCAGCACGTTTCGCGTATCGACCAGCAACTGGCTCTTTTGGGCAATGAGCGGCCAATCGTACGCGTCATGATCCGTCACGATGAAGACACAGTCAGCAGCTTCCAGCGCGCCGTACAAGTCCGCGACAGCGTCCATCTCCCTGCCACCGACAGTGAGCGTTGACACATATGGGTCGTGGTAAGCGACTTCCGCACCTTTGGCTTGCAGAAGCTGAATAATGTCCAATGCGGGCGACTCGCGTAAATCGCTCACGTTTTTTTTGTAAGCGACGCCGACGATGACGACCGAACTGCCCTTCACCGGTTTGCCTGCGTCATTGAGGGCGTCCTGGCATTTCTGCACCCAGTAGCGGGGCATCTCCGTGTTGATTTCGCTGGCCAACTCAATGAAGCGGGCGTTGTATTCCAACGTGCGCAGCTTCCAAGAGAGGTAGTGGGGGTCGATGGGGATGCAGTGGCCGCCCAAACCCGGTCCCGGCGTAAATTTCATGAAGCCGAAGGGCTTGGTCGCGGCCGCGTCTAAGATTTCCCAGGCGTTGAGGCCGAGCTTGTCACACATGAGGACGAGCTCGTTGGCCAGGGCAATGTTGACCGAACGAAATGTGTTCTCAAAGAGCTTGACCAGCTCCGCCGCATCAGCCGAGGAGACAGGTACCAGCGGCCCCACGACATCGGCATAGAGTGCAGTCGCCGCACGCAAGCAGGACGCGGTCACACCGCCGATGACTTTGGGCATGGTCTCCACCGTCCAGTCGGCCCGACCCGGGTCGATTCGTTCCGGTGAGAAAGCCAGAAAGATTTCTTCACCGACGCGCAAGGCTTCGTCATTGGCCTCTAGACGTGGCCGTAGCACCTCGGATGTGGTACCGGGATAGGTCGTCGACTCGAGGACGATAATCATGCCCGGGTGCAGATGGCGGGCAATCTGGCCGGCTGCGTCCAAAATATAGGTAAGATCCGGCTCACCGACTTTGTTGAGCGGCGTGGGCACGCAGATCGACACCGCGTCGCAATCGCGCAGCACGCTGAAGTCGGCTGTGGCACGGAAACGACCGGAACCATGCGTGGCGCCGACCGGCGCCAAAACGGCCTGGAGGTCGGGACTCGATACGTCCTCGACATGTGACCGCCCGCGATTGAGCTCCGTCACGCGCCGGCGGTCGATGTCGATGCCGCTGACTTGATAGCCGGCCTTGGCGAAGGCGACGGCCAGGGGCAGCCCTACGTAGCCTAAGCCGATGATGGCGACATGGGCCCGGCGCGATTTGAACTTCTCTTCAAGTTGAATAGTGGGTCGGTTCATGGCAATCAAAGTGGCATTGGCGCTTCACGTTTTGCTCACGAATTGTTCCTGGTAGACGTCCCAATGCGTTTGAAAGACAGCGGGGGCAATGGCGTAAAGCATCTCTAGCACGCGCTGCCCCATGGCCCGAATTTCCCACTGCGCAGCCTTGTCCACCGCCCGCAGCCACAGGAAATGGCTCCAGGCGGCATAGTTCATGGTGGTGATAATGCGTGTTTCTGCGGCATTGGGCAGCAGGAAACGTGCGTCTTCTTTGCGGATTCCCAGCTTGCGCAGTTGCGCGTACTTGGTCTCGGCATCATCCCAGAATGCAGTCATCACGGCCATCGCATCGGGGTTTGTGGCGACGGCCTTGGGCACAACGGCGTCCCAGCCCCCCTTGCTCAAGTCGACGTAGCGCTGAGATTCCTGGCTGAAGCTTGCCAGCCGGTGGCGCACGAGTTGATGGGTGCAGGTACGGCTGATCCCTTCAAAGAAGAACGTCGCCGCGCCATGATGGAGGGCGAGCGCTGGATCGTCGAACTGGGGCTGGGTGAAGCCGAGCAGCGTGACGCGCATGGGCGCATCCTCGGCAGGGCGCAGGAGGGCTCTGGCGGGCATTTGCCAGGCGGCGGTTAAATCGGTGACACCAATCTGCGGTGTGGGCATGTCGACAGCGCGATCAACAAACTCGTCAAAAACTTTGGGGGAAACCGCGCTGACGATCGGAATGGCGTTTCGGGCCACGCCCTGGCGGAAGAAGTCGAGCCAGACGCGGGTGTTGCCGCTCACGATCCAGTCATCGTCGGCTAGCTGGCTGATCTCGCAATGGCGGTTGAGCAGCCGCCAGCGCAACGGCTCGTCCGTGCCGCGCACGCGCAGAGTAATGACCACGTGCTCGATGATGTCCTCGTGACCCTCACGCACCCGCGCGGCGATAAACTCGGGCGCAGTACCCATGCGGTGGGTACTGCGATAGCAGACGCGGCCGGCGTATTCGATCAATTGCTCGGGAAAAGGGCCGTGGCCGTTGGGAATGGTGGCCAGATCGCTGCGGCCAGCGGTCGTCTCCGCCGTGAGCGCCGGGTTTGGCTGGGTGAAGGCAAGCAGTTCAACCTGCACGATGGATCTCCTTCTCGCTCGAATATAGCAATTTCGGTGCCGCAACGGAAGCGCACGTCCGCCGCCGCAGAGATAATTTGTCGATTGTTTTTGCCGCTACAAACCAGCACGTGGTGGGCATGGAATCGACAGCGTAGGATAGCATAAAGCCTAATGAGAGGACGAATCTACCGTGGATCCGGATACGCCCGATCTGCGCGAGGATCGAGTCAAGGTTTCATCAAGCCTCACCACATTCTTCTCCCGCCCGACCGGTGCTCCGCTTTGCATGCTTCCTCATCCTTGCCACCCTGGCCGCGTCGATGCTAGAATCTCGCCATGGCTAAACAATACTACGGCGGACAGGCCGTCATGGAAGGCGTGATGATGCGCGGGCGCAAGCGGATGGCCGTGGCCGTGCGCAACCCGCAAGGCAACATCGTCCTTCATGAGGAGCCTCTTACTGCCAAAATCTATACATCTTCGTGGGGACAATGGCCCTTTGTGCGCGGTCTGGGCATGCTTTGGGACGCGCTCGGTCTGGGCATGCGTGCGCTTTTGTGGAGTGGCGAAGTCTCCATGCAGGAGGATGAGGACGAACCGGTTGAATTTTCGGGGCCGGTAGCGTGGACGACCATTGCCGCCAGCCTGAGTTTTGCGATCGTCCTTTTTTTCCTCGTGCCGACGCTGGCCAGCCGCTGGCTGGCGACCTACGTCAATGACAATGCCTGGGTCGATGCCTTTTTCGAAGGCGTCATCCGCATGGTCATCTTCCTGATCTACATTTGGGGGATCGGGCGCATTGAGGAAATTGCCCGGGTCTTCGGCTATCACGGCGCCGAGCACAAGACGATCAACGCGTACGAAGCGGGCGATCCGCTTACGGTCGCGGGTGTCCGACCCCACAGCGTGCAGCATACACGGTGCGGTACAAGCTTTCTGCTCTACGTTCTTGTCATCAGCATCATTCTATTCGCACCGCTCACCTTTTCCTCGGTTGAGCCGGTGTGGCTCGGATTGATTCTGCGCTTCGTCTCCCGGCTCCTGCTTGTGCCGGTGGTGGCGGCGATTGCTTATGAGATTTTACGCTTTAGCGCCGCCCACGAAGGGAATCCGCTGATGCGCGCGCTCATTGCGCCTGGCCTGGCCCTGCAAAAGCTAACCACGCGCGAACCCGATGACAGCATGATCGAGTGTGCGATTGCGGCCCTTGTGCCAGTACTGGCTGCGGATGACGTTGAAGTTGGAGTGCGAATGCAGGCGGAAGCGCAAGCTGAAAGCGAGCGGGCGACTTCAGAAGCCCAAGGCGATTTGTTGGGCGGGGAACAGTTAGCGCCCGGCGATTGAGCCAGGGCGTGGGGCCGACTATTCTTCCATCACTACCTGAATTAACTCATCATCAATCTGAACGGTGTCGCCGTGGTAGAGTTTGCGCCCGCGGCGCGTCTCAACACTGCCATTGACTTCTACTGCGCCTGATTGAATCAAATGCTTGGCTTGACCGCCCGTCTCAACAATTTGCGCTAACTTGAGAAACTGGTCGAGCTTGATGAACTCACGGGCTGGCACATCACTCATCCTCTTCCACTCTCCCTTCCTGCGCAGACTGTCCTACAGGTTTGTGTACCCTATTTGTTTTCAAGGATCGCCTGGAAGCTGCGTACACCATACCAGTTGCAGATGATGGCGAACAGGACCAAGACGCCCAAATCCAGCGGCACTGGCAGCGTGCCGTTACTAAAGAGCGAGTGGCGCAACCCGTCGACCACGTAGGTCGTTGGGTTGAGGTAGGCGAGGACGCGCATCCACCCCGGCAAGGTCTCCAATGGATAGAGCGCGTTGCTCAAAAAGAGCAGGGGCAGATTGAGCACAAAGAGCAGCATGTGGTAGCCGCCAATCGACTTACTGCGCGCGGCGACGCCGTTGGCAAAACCGACGAAGGCCATGACGTAGAGCAGCAGGAAAGTCAATCCGCCAAGCAGGCCCGCCGGATGCAGATTGAGTCTGGCGCCGAAAAGCACGGCGATGAACAAGATAATGACTGATTGGATGAGCGTCTTGACCAGCCCACTGCCCGTCGAGGCCAGCATGATGCTCATGCGTGGAATGGGCGCAACGAAATATTCTTTGAGCGTGCCCATGATCTTCTCTTCCAGCAGCGTCATGCCACTGTTGACCGCGCCGCTGAGTGCGGTCAGGGCAATGATGCCGGGTGTGATAAAGGCCAGATAACTGCTGGTTGTGCCGCCAAGCATCTCGACATTGACTACTTGCTGCATGCCGATGCCAAAGGTGCCGATCCAGAGAAGAGGCCAGCCCAGTGTGCCACCAATCTCCATGGAGTTGGTGCGAAACTTGTACATGTGCTTCTTGAAAATCACCCAAGCGCCGCGCCACAGCTCGAACCACGCCGCGGTTCTTGAGGCGGTTTGAGGGATGTCAGTCATCCCCGATCCAACAGATGCACCAATCTGACTTTGCATAGGATTCTCCTCTTCGATCGTATCCTTGTGCGGTTAGTGTACCCAGCCAGCCTCTATCGTGCAAAACAGATCTTGGTTGCACTCCATCCACTGCTGGTGTAAAGTTGAGGGCGGCGGCGGATGTGCCCCTCGATCGCGCGTGTTGCATGCCCCATCGAACCATCAGAGCAACTGTCTTACTCTCTGAGCGGGATCTTGCCGAAAACAGAAGGAGCTTGTCAGGATGCAGCAGCGTTTTGGCCCTCTACAGTATGCCATTATTGGCTTGACCGCTGCGACCGCGGCCATTCATCTAGCGCTAGCAACCAGAGTGGGCTGGCCCTTTTTGTTAAATGGCATCGGCTATCTGGTCTTGATTGCCCTACTCTACTGGCCAGCTGCCGGACTCGACCCCTATCGTTCCTTGGTACGCTGGCTGCTGATTGCCTACACGATTATCACCATTGTCGCCTGGTTTTCTTTTGGTACGCGCACGGTCATTGCGTACGTGGACAAGGTGATTGAGGTCGTCCTCGTTGCGTTGCTGTGGGTTGAGGGCCAAATTCAGGACACCAGTTCTTCACAGCCGGGTTGAAAGTTACATCCTGGTCCAATAAAAGCTGCAAAAATTCTATATGTTCAAACAGCATGTGAAAATTTGCGCGATGCCAAACTCGGCTGCTATAATCCCAGCAAATTCGCTGGCGGGGACTTCGAGTTGAGGGCGCGTCCAGCGAATTGCATTGTTGCGCGGCTCATCATTTTGTTGACATCATTGCACTTCGATGATCAGTTTTGTCGAAAATGCCTATGATGGGCGACGCAGGGGAACAACAGCCACAGCGCGATGTCAGAAGCACGCTTGAATGTTCGTCGTTTGTTTTCTGTGCTTCTTCTGGGAGTGATTCTCCCGATCTGCGCTGCACTCTTGATCGATTTTTCATTGGAGACCCTGCCGATCGCAACCATTGCGGCGCTCGTCATCTTTCTGCCACTCGGCGCCATCTGGCTGAGTCGCGTCTCGTTGAGTGAATTCGACCGTGTGATTGCCGAAGTCACTCCGGAAGACGAGGTAAGTGATGACATGGGCGGAGATTCTAGCGCAGATCCGCCCGCCGGAAGTCCAGGGTGATGGAACAGAAACTTCCACGTAGACACGTTTTGCGTTGTACCTAGCGGTGCATCCTACAAAACAGAGAGGCTATATCGGTATGGCATCCGAGCAGAACGAACCCAAGAAAGGTTTCTTTGAGCGCGGCAGCGATTGGGTACGCGCCCATCCCCGCTCAACGGCGATTACTGTCGTCTTGCTCTTGTTGTTACTTGTCGGTTTCTTCATTCCCGTTGATCCGCCGCACGTCGCAATTGCGGGCGAGCCTATCTTTTCCAACGGTCCCCAGTGGCTGACCAATTCGATGATTGGCACGATCTTTGTCGATCTCGTTTTGCTGATTCTTGCTTTTGTCGCCACGCGCAAGATGACCGTGATCCCTCATGGCATTCAGAACCTGGGTGAGATGTTGATCGAAGGCCTATACGGTCTTTCTGAGAGCGTCGCCGGCAAGAACGTCACCCGGTTTTTCCCGCTTGTCGCTACCATCTTCCTTTTTGTGATTATCGCCAACTGGAGCGGTATGATTCCAGGCGTCGGTAGCATTGGTATCTATCAATATCACGACGAAGAGCATGCAAGTGAGGAGATTCACGCCGAAGAGGGCGAGGGGAACGAAGCCGTGCCGGCCGATGAAGAGCACAACGGTACTGAAGACGATAGCCAGGGCTATCGTTTCGATGGTCAGCTGGCCATGGCCAACGGCGATCTGATTCTGGTGCAACCTGCTGCCGTAGAGCCGGCTCCGGTCCCGGCAGAAGAAGGCGAGCCGCATTTTGTACCCTTCTATCGTGCACCCAGCGCCGATCTCAACTTCACCTTTGCGCTGGCAATCATCACCATGTTTATGGTGCAATTCTTTGGCGTCCAATCGCTCGGCTTTAGCTATTTCGGCAAATTCTTCACCTGGCACGGTGAGAATCTCGGTATGAAGTTGATCAATGCCTTTGTCGGTATTTTGGAGCTTATTTCCGAGTTTTCCCGCCTCGTAGCGTTTGGCTTTCGTCTCTTCGGCAATGTCTTCGCCGGCGAGATCATCCTTGCCACGATGGCCTTCCTGATCACCTTCCTGCTGCCCGTTCCGTTCTATATCCTGGAAGTCTTTGTCGGGTTTATCCAGGCCCTCGTCTTCATGATGCTGGCCCTGGTCTTCTTCAGCATGGCAACAGTAAGTCATGACCCTGAACATCATTAGGTAATTTCGGCGGCTATTCGATCGCTGCGTGCGCTAGTTGTACGCAGTACGAATCTTCGTCGTCGCTCACGTTGCCAGCCTGCTGGATTGCCGGTGACATGATTTGTTCGCTTTTACATGCAATCTGTTCGACATTTTGATTGAGTATCAAACATTTAGTTTAAGGAGATGCAAACAATGGATGCTGAGGCACTGAAGACGCTAGCCGCCGGTCTGGCCATCGGTCTTGGTACGATTGGCCCTGGCATCGGCATCGGCTTGATCGGTTCCAAGGCGATGGAAGCCATGGGCCGCAACCCTGAGGCTGCAGGCACCGTGCAGACTAATATGATTCTGGGTATTGCCTTTGCCGAATCGATGGGTATTTTCGCCCTCGTTATCGCGCTGCTGCTCATGTTCATCTAAACGAGACCAAAGCCGTTGCGTCGGACGGGTTGTGGCGCCTGAGCGCGTTCACGACTGCTGTCCCCGCGCAAGTGTGCTTGTTCAAGGGGAGGCAGATCTTGGATCAACTAGGTATCAGTTGGGGCCTTCTTGTCTCACAGATCATCAACTTCACGTTGTTGGTGGTGATCATGAGACTTGTAATCTACAAGCCTGTACTGAACATGCTGGAGCAACGCAAGGATCGGATTGCTCAGAGCATGAAGGATGCCGAACGCGCCAGCGCAGCTGCGCAAGAGGCTGAGCAGGAAAAGGCCAAAATTATCGAGGAAGCCCGTCGCGAAGCACAGGAGATCCGTGCGCAGGCGACGCGCGATGCTGAAAAGGCCGCCCAGGAAGTCCGCTCCCGCGCCGATGTCGAGGCGCAGGATATTCGTGTCAAGGCGCAGGCCGATGCGGAGAAGCAGGCGGACCTGGCGCTTGCCGACGTCAACAAGGAAATTGCCGATCTCGCCATTTTGGCAACCGAACGGTTGCTGGGGCGCGAGCTGGCCAATAAGGCGGAACAGGAACGCTTCGTCGCCGAATTCTTGGCGCAGCAAAACGGAGGCGACTGATGAGCGAAAAGCAGACGCGTGCCAACCGTTACGCCCAAGCTGTATTGCAGGCAATGCTAGAACGCTGGGATGCTTCATTGTCTCAGACGGAATCGGCTCTGGAAGCTGATCCTGGTCTAGCCGGTCTGTTGGCGGATAAGAAAAAAAGTACTGATCAGAAGCAAGCCGCGATGGCCAAGGCTCTGCCAGCGGACACCCCGGCTGAGATCTATAACCTGTTGCTGCTTATGGGCCAAGAGGAAGACCTGGAGTTGTTGCCAGAGGTGGCCTCTGCTCTGTCGGAGACTGTTAGTGGTCAACGTGCGCCGATCAAGGCTGAAATTGTTAGCGCCGCTGAGTTGAGCGACGACGACAAGGATCAGCTGCGAAAGAAACTAACGGCTCAATACGGCGAAGGGTTGATCTTCTCGTTTCGAGAGGATCCGTCCCTCATGGGCGGTCTGCGCGTGCGGGTGGGTGATCATCTGATCGACACTTCGGTGGCGAGTCGTCTGGCCACACTTCGCGAATCGCTTTCATCTGCTGTTCGCTAACGTCTGTGCGCTGCGTAGATCGACTGGCGCACTGGTCCAGCGTATCACCGTATATAGTGGCTGGCGCACCTGCAGCGAAATGTCCTGAACGGGAGGAAATAGATAGTGGCTGTGCAAACAAATGACATCACAGCGTTACTGAAGCAGCAAATTCTAAACTTTCAACCTACGGCTGCCACGGTTGACGTAGGCGAAGTAATGGAAGTTGGCGATGGCATTGCCCTGGTCTCCGGACTAGATGGCGCCATGGCCGGTGAATTGCTCGAGTTTACCAAGACTGGCGTTTTGGGTTTGGCCCTGAACCTGGACAAAGACAACGTCGGTATCATGATCATGGGCGATTATTCGGGTATTGAGGAAGGCGACCTTGTGCGTAGCACGGGCCGCATTGCCTCTGTGCCTGTCGGTGACGCCCTCATCGGTCGCGTGATCAATGCCGTCGGTCAGCCGGTGGACGGCAAAGGACCCATCGAGACTGATAGTTTTCGCCCAGTGGAGCGCATTGCGCCTGGCGTGATCATGCGCCAGCCTGTGGACACGCCCGTGCAGACCGGTATCACGGCGATTGATGCGTTGATTCCCATCGGCCGCGGCCAGCGCGAATTGATTATTGGTGATCGCCAGACGGGTAAGACCGCAGTGGCGATTGATACCATCATCAGCCAGAAGGGCAAAGATCTCGTCTGCATCTACGTGGCCATCGGCCAAAAGCAGTCGAGTGTTGCCCAGGTAGTCGGCATTCTGGAAAAGTACGGCGCCATGGATCACACCATCGTCGTGACGGCTCCGGCCGCTGATCCGGCCGCCCTGCAATACTTGGCGCCCTTTGCCGGCACTGCAATCGGCGAAGAGTTTATGGAACAGGGACGGGATGCCCTCATCGTTTTTGATGACCTGTCCAAGCATGCCCAGGCCTACCGTCAGGTCTCGCTTCTGCTCCGACGCCCGCCTGGACGCGAGGCTTACCCAGGTGATGTCTTCTACCTGCATAGCCGTCTGCTGGAACGTGCGGCCCGCATGGATGAAGAGTATGGCGGCGGCAGCCTTACCGCGCTGCCGGTGATTGAGACCCAAGCCGGTGACGTCTCTGCCTATATTCCGACTAATGTGATTTCGATCACTGACGGCCAGATCTTTTTGGAGAGCGACCTGTTCTATGCCGGCGTGCGCCCGGCGCTGAATGTCGGTATCTCCGTGAGTCGTGTGGGTGGTTCTGCCCAGACCAAGGCCATGAAAAAGGTGGCCGGTCGTCTCAAGTTAGAGCTGAGCCAGTTCCGTGAACTGGCTGCATTTGCTCAATTCGGCAGCGACCTTGACGCCTCCACGCAGCGCCAGCTCGATCGTGGTCGACGGCTGACGGAACTGCTTAAGCAGCCCCAGTATCAGCCACTCGATCTTGACAAGCAGGTGATGAGTCTTTGGGCTGCCGGCAACGGATATCTGGATGCCGTGCCTGTTCAGTTTGTGAAGGCTTGGGAATCCGACATGCACGCCTACATGGATGCATCTCATCCAGAGGTCGGTCAGGCAATTCTACGCACCACTGATCTGAGCCCTGAGACAGTGGATATGCTGCGCCTCGCTCTGGACGACTTCAATAAGACGTGGGCCACGCCTGAATAAATCTGGTCATCGTCAGGCGGCCAGGGCCAGCTTCCATCACGATTTTTTGAGATGTGCTGGCTCTAGCCGACTTGAAGTTGCTTGACAAGCCGTTGAGGGGAGTCTTTCGCTGTGGCGAATACACGAGAAATCCGCCGACGTATTCGATCGGTCAAGAATATTTCGCAAGTTACCAAGGCCATGGAAGCTGTCTCGGCTGCGAAGATGCGCAAAGCGCAAAACCAAGTGAGCGCGACGCGCCCCTACGCCGAGCAGGCTAATGAGGTCTTGTCGTTTATTGCCCGTCTGCCCAGTACGGAGAACGAACTTGATCCGTTGATTCAGTCCCGTCCCGTCAAGCGAGTGGGCATTGTCTTGGTTACGGCTGACCGCGGGTTGGCCGGCGGCTTCAATGCCAACGTTATTCGCGCTGCGTCCAATTTCATGGCGAAGAAGCGAGCGGAAGGCGCTGAGGTCGAAGTCGTGGCCGTCGGACGCAAGGGGCGTGACTGGCTCATTCGTTATGATCCAGTGGTACGGGCTGAGTTTACCAATATGCCCGACTCACCAACCGTGCACGATGTGGCGCCGATTACCCGTCTTGTGGTAGATGATTATACCCAAGGCTACTTTGACGAAGTGTATTTAATCTATACCAATTTCGTCAATACCATTGTCCAGGAACCGGTCGTCCAGAAGCTTCTGCCGATTGAGGCGGCCGAACCGTCCGTTTCCATGGCGCCAGAATATATCTTCGAACCGAGTCCAGAGGCCGTGCTGACGCGTGTGCTCTATGGCTTTACCGAAGTTCAGGTTCTTCAGTCACTCTATGAGTCGATTGCGAGTGAACATTCGGCTCGCATGGTTGCCATGCGCAATGCAACGGATGCTGCACTTGATTTAGTTGACAGCTTGACGCTGACTTACAACAAGGCCCGTCAAGAAGGTATCACAAACGAGCTGATGGATATTATCGGTGGTTCGGTGGCAATGGAATAGCGTTCCGCCGCCAAGAAGCCGTACGGATTGTCGTGTGCGGATCGAACGAAATGCAAAGGCGACCTGGCTGCGCCCCTCATGATCGGCGCCACAACCCGCTTTTGCGTCGCCATATCGCCTGCTGAAGCCCATGTTTTGCTAGGAGTCCAGAATGTCTGAACAACTGGTTGGTACAATTCAAAGCGTTATCGGCCCTGTGGTGGACTTTGAGTTCCCCGCCGGCCAATTGCCTGAGATTTATGATGCTGTCCAGGTGACTCTGGGCGAAGATCGCGTCGAGACTTTCGAGATCGAGCAGCAGCTCGGCGACAACGTGGTGCGTGGCGTCTGTATGGGCAGCACAGACGGCCTGCGACGTGGCATGACTGCCGTTTCCGACGGTGAGCCGATCACTGTGCCCGTCGGCCCAGAGACGCTCGGTCGCCTGTTCAATGTGACGGGTGAACCGATCGACGGCAAAGGTGACGTAACGACCGGAGAACGCTATCCGATTCATCGCCGCCCGCCCTCATTCGATGAGCAAAGCACACAGGCTGAAGTCTTTGAGACCGGTATCAAGGTCATCGACCTGATCGCTCCCTTCACCAAGGGCGGCAAGACCGGTATCTTCGGCGGTGCGGGCGTGGGCAAGACGGTTGTCATTCAGGAGCTCATTCACAATGTGGCTGAGTTCCACAGTGGCTACTCGATTTTTGCCGGCGTCGGCGAACGCAGCCGTGAGGGCAACGACCTCATGCGTGAAATGATCGAGTCGGGCGTGATCGATTCGACCGTAATGGTCTTTGGCCAGATGAATGAGCCGCCAGGCGCTCGCCTGCGTGTCGGCCTCACAGGTGTGACCATGGCCGAATATTTTCGCGATGAGGGGCGTGATGTGTTGCTCTTTATCGACAACATCTTCCGCTTTGTCCAAGCGGGCTCCGAAGTGTCGGCGCTATTGGGCCGCTTGCCCAGCGCTGTCGGCTATGCTCCCACGCTCGGCACCGACATGGGTGACCTGCAGGAACGCATTACTTCGACCAAGGCGGGATCGATTACTTCCATGCAGGCCGTCTACGTGCCGGCCGATGACTACACCGATCCTGCCCCGGCCACGACCTTTGCCCATTTGGATGCTACGATTACGCTCCAGCGTGCGTTGGCTGAGCAGGCTCTCTTCCCAGCTGTCGATCCGTTGGGCTCTACAAGCCGTATTCTGGATCCGTTGATTGTGGGAGAAGATCATTACGAGGTCGCTGGCCAGGTGCAACAGACGCTTCAGCGCTATAAGGATCTGCAGGACATCATTGCGATTCTTGGTGTAGAAGAATTGAGCGAAGACGACAAGCTTACTGTCGCCCGCGCCCGTAAGATTCAACGCTTCCTGACCCAACCCATGTTTGTGGCCGAGCAGTTCACTGACACGCCTGGCAAATTTGTCAAGATTGAGGATACTGTGCGCGGTTTCCGCGAAATCCTTGATGGCAAGTACGATGATCTGCCGGAACAGGCTTTCTACATGGTCGGGACGATCGAAGAAGCGGTGGAAAAGGGCAAAGGCCTGCGCGAAGGATAGATGCTATGACGATTCAGGTAGAGATCGTAACGCCCGAACGTAAGCTGATGTCGACCGAGGTCGACATGGTTTCCCTCCCCGGGGCCGATGGTCAAATGGGGATCATGGGTGGCCATGCACCGCTCTTGACGACCATGGACTTGGGTGAAATTGCCCTGCACCGCGGCAATGATGTCGAGTACCTGGTGGTGGCTGGCGGCGTAGTCGAAGTGCGTCCTGACAAGGTTACCATTCTGGCTGATGTGGCCGAACATGTTGATGAAATCGACATTGATAGGGCCGAAGCCGCCCGCGAACGTGCCCGCCAATCCCTGGCTGAGGGAGTCACGGCGGATCACCGTCCCGTGATGGAAGCCGCTTTGCGTCGCAGTAACCTGCGCCTCAAGGTTGCCCACCGTCGTAGCCGGAGACGGCGTGAATCGCCCCACTTCCAAGGTGAGTAAGCCCAGGTTGCACGGCATCGTCTGAACGGAGTAGATTTTTTGAAGCCGGATCTCAAGCGAGATCCGGCTTCTTTTTCCAATAACTTGCGTAACCACCCGCTACGATCAGGGGGACGCTGATCTGGCAGATTGGGCGAATCGTCGCCGATCAAAGCAGAAAGAATCTGCGCGCATCCGCCCGATCCCGGGCCATCCGCGTTCGATCTAACGACAACCTGTTTTTAACAAACTCCCTGAGAATGGCGTGGCGCCGCGCCGCGTTGACCTCTATTTGAGAAGAGTGATCGTTAGCGGGTATAATCGATCCTATACTCATCCTGCAATTCTTTTTCTTGGCGGACTATGTTTCAGAAGAATATTGGTATTGACCTCGGCACGGTAAATGTACTCGTCCACGTGAAGGGCCGCGGCATCGTCATGAACGAGCCCTCGGTTGTGGCGATCCGCCTGCGTGACAACAAAATGGTGGCGGTTGGGCACGAAGCGTATGATATGCTGGGGCGCACGCCTGAAAGTATCGAGGTGGCGCGGCCAATGCGCGATGGCGTTATCGCTGACTTTGTTGTCACGGAAGCCATGCTCCGCTACTTCATTCAGTCAATCGTCGGCAACGTCAACCCGATATTGGGCCCCCTCTTTAAGCCACGCGTCATGATCAGTACGCCCCGCGGCGTGACAAGTGTTGAGGAGCGCGCCGTGCATGACGCCGCCATGCAGGCCGGCGCCGGCGCCGCTTACCTCATACCAGAGCCGTTGGCAGCTGCGTACGGCGCTGGACTCCCCATCGGTACACCCACGGGCAACATGGTAGTGGATATGGGTGGCGGTACGACCGAAGCGGCCGTAGCCTCCATGTACGACATCGTGACGTGGAGTAGCGTACGTACCGGCGGGAATCGCTTTGACGAGTCGATCATCAATTATGTACGCAAGAAGTACAATCTGTTGATCGGTGAACAGACGGCTGAAGAGATCAAGATCGGCATTGGCAGCGCACTGCCGCTCGAAGACGAACGCCAGATGGAATTGCGGGGACGTGACCAGGTAACCGGGCTCCCCAAGATCATGCACATTACCAGCAGCGAAGTGACGGAGGCCATGACCGAACCGCTTCAGGCTGTCGTCAGCACCGTACGCGCAACGTTAGAAAAAACACCACCCGAACTAGCTGCCGATATCATTGACCGTGGCATGGTACTGACGGGCGGTGGCGCCCAATTGCGAAACATTGCGCAACTACTGACCCAAGAGACGGGCGTGCCTTGTTATGTGGCGGAAAACCCGATCGCGTGTGTGGCACTAGGCGCGGGCAAAGCGCTTGAGAATTACGAAATTATGCGGCGCAGTCTACCGATTGTGCCCAATTAAGGAGCCGTTCAAGCGAGGTTTCGCTTCGTTTTGCTTGTCTCCCCAGTAAAGTTCGCCTTGAGTTCCATTCCGGCTACCAAAATTTTGACCTTATCCGTAAGTTCATTTACAATTTCTTATGGCTTTGATCGGTGCTCGTGAAGTTGTTTTTTCGGGCCGACATTGCACACTTTGTTTGAAGAGGCTCCATTGAACCGTACAGTTATCCACACCCAGCACGCACCTGCAGCCGTTGGCCCGTATTCTCAAGCTGTCAAAAGTGGCAACTTGGTCTTTCTCTCCGGCCAACTCGGGCTGCTTCCCACGACCGGAAAATTAACTGAAGGCGTTGAAGCTCAAACGCGTCAGGCGCTGATTAATCTGCAAGCGGTGCTAGACGCCGCCGGCAGCAGCGTTGATCAGATCGTTAAAACGACGATCTTCCTGGCGGACATGGGCGACTTTGCCACGGTCAACGCAATTTATGCGGAGATCTTTTCCGCTGCGCCGCCTGCGCGCAGTACGGTGGAAGTGGCTGCGCTGCCGTTGGGCGCGCGGGTGGAAATCGAGGCAATAGCCCTCGTCGCATAAAGTGGTTCTTTGTCGGGGCGCCTTTGGCGTTCCTTGACGTTCATGTTTTGTTTGTCGGGTTATCCGGCAACTATTGGATTCTTATTTTTCGGAGGATGTTTTTTATCCATGTCAAACGCCCACGCAACTGTTGAAATGACAGCGCAAACCGCCGAGAGTGAAGAGATTCACCCGATGGAGTTGCTCCTTCAGGGGTTGGATGATTCCCTGCTGGCGCCGCGGACAGGACAGATTCGCAACGGCATTGTGGTCGACAAGCGCCCTAATGAATTGCTGATTGATATCGGCTCTAAATCTGAAGGGTTTGTCGGCGGTCGTGAACTGGAACGGGTCCGTGACACGTTTGAAACGCTCGAGCTCGGCGACGAAGTTCCGGTTTATGTGATGCGTGAAGACCGCGAGGGCAACTTGATGCTAAGCATCAGCCGTGCCTTGGCGGAAAAGGATTGGGAGCGCGCCGAAGAACTCATGGAAAGCCAGGAGATCTTCGAAGGCGACGTGACTGCCTGTAACCGTGGCGGTGTGATTGTCCGGATCGGTCAGGTGCGCGGCTTTGTGCCCGCCAGCCAGTTGAGCCCCATTAGCCAGGCCACCCGCAACAACGGCAGCGACCAACCCGATGCCGAGGACCGCTGGGAGCCGCTCATGGGTGAGATGCTCAAGCTGAAGGTCATCGACATCGACCGTAAGCGCAACCGCCTCATTCTCTCTGAGCGTCAGGCCATGCGCGAGTGGCGCCGACAGCAGAAGGACAAGCTGCTCGAATCGCTTGCTGAGGGTGATACCTATGAAGGGATTATCACCAGCATCGCTGACTTTGGCGCCTTTGTTGATCTGGGCGGGGCCGACGGCCTGATCCATTTGAGTGAATTGAGTTGGAACCGCGTCGCGCATCCCAGCGAAGTTGTGAACGTCGGCGACAAAGTCAAGGTAATGATCATCGGCGTGGATGCAGAGCGTCGTCGCATCGGCCTGAGCATGCGCCGCTTGCAGCCAGAGCCGTGGGATCTCGTGGATGAAACCTACGAAGTGGGGCAGATTGTTGAAGGCCGCATCACCAAGCTGGTCAACTTTGGCGCCTTTGCCCGCCTCGAAGATACCGGTATCGAGGGCCTGATTCATATCAGCGAGCTTTCTGAAGATCGGGTTACGCATCCCAAGGAAGTCGTGGCCGAAGGTGAACTCCATGACCTGCGCATTATCCGTATTGATACGGACAAGCGTCGCATGGGTCTGAGCCTGAAGCAAGCACTGCCGGTCGACGAGCAGCCTGAAATCGATTGGGAGATTGCGCCGAGCGACTTCGAAGAATCTTTTTCGGAAGAGGTTGCTGAGGAAATGGTTGAGATGGCATAGGTCTCGGCCATCAGTTTGCACGATATAATGAAAGAGCGGAAGTCCTCCACGGGGTGACTTTCGCTCTTTTTGTTTTTTTTGGACCCTGCCACCGTGCTATACTGTCGAGACAAACGAGTTGGGAACATAGAGGCATAAGTCAACGTTGGATAACAAGCTTCCGTTGACACATTCACACCATCGTCGACTGTCATCAGAAAGACGAAGTGTTCGGTCCAATTCGAAAGGGGGCATACCACATTGGGGGGCTGCTCTAGAGAAAGCAACCCGTCCGTTCATACACCGCCCCCAAAATGGGATGCACCCCCAATTCGAAATGCCGGTTGACAAAGCCAATGACTAGTCGTTACAATAGTCACGCCATTCCGGCAGAGGCGGCCATCACTGCACTGCCGCCAAAACCACTCATCGTTTCTTCACATGATATCCATCTGCGCCCATCCGTCCATCACTTTGTCGCAGAGAGGCGCTCGTCAGTCCCAAAGCGGAACTGACGTTACGACATCTCGACCGGACCTCTGTTATAGTGTAAATGGCTTTGGAACAAGGTCTCCTGATTTACCAAGAGGATGAATAATGTCAGATAAACTTGACCGTTTTACAAAACGTGCGCGACGCGTCTTGACGCTGGCGCAAGAGGAAGCGCTCCGACTGAATCATAACTACATCGGTACGGAGCACCTTCTGCTTGGCCTCGTGCGCGAAGAGAATGGCGTAGCCGTCAAGGTGTTGCGTGAGTTGGGCGTTGAGCCGTCGCAGGTGATTCGCGCCGTGGAACGCACCGTGGGTCGAGGAGAGCGGGCGCCGTTTGGCAAGCCTTCCCTTGCTCCGCGCACCAAGCGCGTCATTGAGCTGGCCGTAGATGAAGCTCGCCTCATGGGCCATCACTACATCGGCACCGAACACCTTTTGCTGGGGCTCGTGCGTGAGGGCGAAGGCATCGCCGTCAACGTCCTGCGCGGTCTTGGCGTAAACCTGGATCGGGTGCGCACTCAAACGGCGCGCAACATTTTGCAGAATCAAGCCCAGACCAAGGACAAATCTAAGAAAGAGTCCAAGACGCCATTGGTCGATCAGTTGGGGTATGATCTGACTGCGGCAGCCGAGGAAGATCGGCTCGACCCGGTGGTCGGTCGCCAGTTGGAAATCGAGCGGTTGATTCAGATACTGAGCCGGCGCACGAAAAACAACCCGGCCCTAATCGGTGAACCGGGCGTTGGCAAGACCGCAATTGTGGAAGGGCTGGCCCAACGCATCATCGATGGCGATGTGCCGGAACCGCTTCTGAATCGGCGTCTGGTCATGCTTGATGTAGGCAGCCTGGTTGCCGGTACCATGTACCGCGGCCAGTTTGAGGAGCGTCTCAAGAAGGTGATCGAAGAGATCATCGCATCCGAGGCGTTGCTCTTCATCGATGAAGTGCATATGCTGGTGGGCGCTGGCGCGGCAGGCAGCAGCGTTGATGCCGCTAATATCTTGAAGCCGGCCCTCAGCCGTGGTGAGCTTCAAGTCATCGGCGCCACAACGCTCGACGAATATCGCAAACATATCGAAAGCGATGCCGCCCTGGAGCGGCGCTTCCAGCCGATTTTGGTGGAAGAGCCTTCTGTCGAAGAGACGGTACTCATTCTGCGGGGTGTGCGACCGCGGTATGAGGAGCACCACAAGCTCATTATCACCGATGAGGCGCTGGATGCGGCTGCACAACTGGCCGCTCGCTATGTGCCGGATCGCTTCATGCCCGACAAGGCCATCGATCTCATCGATGAAGCCGGCAGCCGGGTACGCATGTACAAGGCGCCTTACGCCGCCAATCTGCGTGAGACCTTCATGGATCTCAAGAAACTCCAGAAGCTCAAAGAAGACGCCCTGGAAAACCAGCGCTATGATGACGCCATCGACCTGCGCTACAAAGAGGTCGAACTGGAATCTCAGCTCACCGAATTGCGCGAAGGCTGGAATGAAGAGACCAACAAGCCCAAAGTGACCGAGGATGATATTGCCGAAGTGGTCTCCATGTGGACGGGCGTTCCAGTCAACCGCATGGCGGGCGAAGAGAAGGAACGGCTGCTGGAGATGGAGAAGGTGATGCAGCAGCGGGTCATCGGCCAGGAAGAACCGATCAAGGCGATTGCTAAAGCTGTACGCAGGGCTCGTGCCGGCCTCAAAGATCCGCAACGCCCGATCGGCAGCTTCATGTTCCTGGGCCCGACCGGCGTTGGCAAAACGCTTTTGGCCAAGACCCTGGCCGAATTCATGTTTGGCAGCGATGAAGCGCTTATCAAGTTGGATATGAGTGAGTTCATGGAGCGCCACAACGTGAGCCGCCTGGTGGGTGCGCCCCCTGGCTATGTCGGGTATGAGGAAGGCGGTCAGTTGACAGAAGCGGTTCGCCGCCGTCCCTATAGCGTCATTCTCTTGGATGAGGTCGAAAAGGCCCATCCGGAAGCGTTCAATATGCTGCTTCAAGTGATGGAAGACGGTTATTTGTCCGACGCCAAGGGGCGCCGGGTTGATTTCCGTAACACCATTATTCTGATGACGAGCAACATTGGGGCCAAGCTGATTCAGGGCGCCAATAAGCTTGGGTTTGCCATTACGCGTGAAGATGAAGAGAGCCGCGAGTCCGAGTATGGCGTCATGCGGGCCAAAGTGATGGATGCGCTCAAGAAGACTTTCCGACCCGAGTTCATCAATCGCCTCGATGGCGTCATGGTCTTCCGCAGCCTTTCGCGCGAAGAAATTGCCATGATTGTCGAGCTTGAACTGAAGCCGTTGCGCATTCAGTTGGCCGAACAAGACATGAAGCTGGTGACAACAGATGCCGCCCGTCTGGCCATCGCCGAAGCCGGCTTTGATCCGGAATATGGCGCCCGCCCGTTGCGCCGCGTCATTCAGAATGATCTGCAGGACGAGCTGAGTGAGGCCATTCTCAGCGGCCGCTTTATGGCCGGCGACACAATCCAGGTCGATCACGAAGAGGTCGTCGATGAAAATGGTCAGTCGACTGGCGAGTTTGTATATCGCTTCGACGCCATCGACCACAGACCAGTTGATAGTGGTGATAGCGAAACGACTGAGGCTATTGCAGCCTTGCTGCAATAGCTGATCACTGTATAGCCTAAAGGCCCGCCGGATCCGGCGGGCCTTTTTCTTTTGCCCTGCCTGCTGCTTGGGCGTATGATAAATATCTAACTGCAATCACAAGATGAGAGGAGCACGGGATGAGCGAGCGAATTGGTTTTGTGGGACTTGGCATCATGGGACAGGGAATGGCGCACAATTTGCTTAAAGCCGGTTTCCCGCTGCGCGTCTGGAACCGAACGCCCGCCCGCATGGACTCACTAATCGAGGCCGGGGCTGAGGCTGGTTCGAGCCCGGCCGATGTAGCGGCTAATAGCGACATCACGATCGTCTGCGTGAGTGATACGCCTGACGTCGAGCGCGTGGTGCTTGGAGATGACGGCGTTCTCCAGGGCGCCACTGCAGGCTCGTTGGTCGTTGACTGCAGCACCATCAGCCCTCAGGCGACGCGGGAGATCGCCGCGCGCCTGGCCGAACAAAATGTCCACATGCTGGATGCGCCCATCAGCGGCGGCAGTGAGGGGGCCGCCAATGGCACGCTGAGCATCATGGTGGGCGGCCCTGCGGCACAGTTTGAACGTGCGCTGCCCGCGTTCGAGGCCATGGGCAAGACAATCACGCACGTTGGCGATACGGGGGCCGGTCAGACCGTCAAGCTGGTCAACCAGGTGTTGGTGGTGGGCAACTGTCTGGCCATGTGCGAGGCCTTGCTCTTGGCCCAGGCCGGCGGCGTGGATCTGCAGAAGACCTTTGACGCGATCAGCCAGGGCGCCGCAGGTTCGTGGATGTTCACCAATCGCGCGCCTCAGATCATGGCCCGAGACTGGCGTCCTGGTTTTACCATTGACCTGCAGCAGAAGGACCTGCGCCTGGTGTTGGAAGCGGCGGATCAGTCAGGGGTGCCGATTCCGGCAACGAGCCTGATCTTTAACCTCTACCGTACCTTGGAAGCGCAAGGATTAGGGAGCGAAGGCAACCACGCATTGGTGAAGGCGCTGGAGCATCTGGCCGGATTTGAGGTCGGTAATCTCCCCGACGCATAGCGTTATTGATCGAGTTATCCCCAATTGTGGATAGTTATCCCCCGCTGTCTTGCGGAGAATGGGGATAACTGGTCAATCTTGTGTGCTTTTACACAAGATACACAGACATTGGAATTGTGAACGAGTGCGCTGGTGATGTACGAGCCGGCGCCGTTGGGGATGGTCACGTTGCTATGATCCAGATAAGGGAAAGAAAGCGGAAACATGCGTAGGGTTCTGATTGGCGGATTGATATTGGCCTTGCTCGTCGTGGCTGGCTGGTTTGCCTACCAACGAGTCTGGCTGCCCCGCCAGGCGGCGGACGACGCGCCCGCGTATACCACCGCCATGGTCGAGCGCGGCTCCATTGCCTCGACCGTGAGTGCTACAGGCAGCGTTGCGCCACAGCTGGAGACTGCATTGACTTTTCGTGCACCGGGCCTAGTTAATGAAGTCTTTGTTGAAACAGGGCAGCGCGTCAACGGCGGTGACCTGCTCAGTGAGTTGGACGCAACCGACTTGACGCTGGCTTTGGCCCAGGCTCAAGCTGCCGTGGATGTGAGCGAGGCGCAGCTTGCCAAGCTGGAAACGCCACCGAGTGAGAATGACTTATTGGCTGCGCAGGCCGCGGTCGAGGTTGCTCAGACCGGTGTGGCCGGCGCGGAGGCGGCGCTGGAGGCCGCCCAGGCCGCCTACCGTCAGGTGCTGACGCCGATCAGCGCCGACCAACAGCAGGTGAATCTGGCGCAGGTGCGCCAAGCCGAGGCCAATCTTCAAACTGCGCAACGCGCCTATGATCAGATCCGGGATTTCCCCAATGCGGGGGCCCTGCCCCAATCGGCCGAACTCCAGCGCGCGACCATCGCCTTCGAAGTGGCACAAGCTCAGGCTGCGCTAACGGATGAGCCCGTTACGCAGGCCGAAGTCACAAGCGCCCTCAACCAGATTGCCCAGGCCGAGGTCTCGCTCCGCCAGGCTCAAAGCAATTTGATTCAGGCGCAGAACAATCTGGATACGTTGCTGGAGGGGCCGGATGTGCAGGACTTACGCATTGCCGAGGCGCAGCTGCAGCAGTCACGTCTCACCGTGTTGCAAGCAGAGAACAACTTGCGCAATACGCGGCTGACCGCGCCTTTTGATGGCGTGGTGACGCACGTCAACATCAAGCCCAACGAGCAGGCGAATGCGGGATTGCCCGCTGTGGTGGTCACCGATCTGGACAATCTGGAAATGACCATTTTGGTCGACGAAATCGACGTACGACAATTGGCGCCGGGTCAGCCGGCGCGCATCCGCATTGACGCCCTGCCGGAGGATGAATTGGTCGGCGTGGTGACGGAAATTGCGCCTACGGCGGACGATGTGGGCGGTGTAATCGCTTATCCCGTCACGATCGTCCCGGACCTTGGTGCGGCCCCCGTACGCGCCGGGATGAGCGGCACGGCCTTCATTACGACAGCTGATGTAAGTGATGCCGTCCTGTTGTCCAACCGCTTTATTCAACTCGACCGTGAGACCGACCAGGCCTTCGTCTACAAGATGGTTGACGGCAAGCCAGTGCTGCAGGAGGTGGAACTGGGCTTGCGCAACGAGCGCGTCAGCCAGATTCTGGCCGGCCTGGACGATGGTGATGAAGTTGCACTTATCACCCGCAGCAGCGAAGATGCGCTGCGCGGCGCGATCTTCGGAGGAGACTAGCGGTGAGCGAGCCTGACGCAACGGTCTCTAACGCTCTAGATGGCTCATCTTCGCTTGATGTCGGCCAACCGGTCATCTCCGTGCGTGACATCACAAAAGCCTATCAGATGGGCGACATGGAAGTGCGTGCCTTGCGTGGGGTCGACCTCGATATCTTCCCCGGTGAGATGATGGCGATTATGGGGCCTAGCGGCAGCGGCAAATCAACGCTGATGAATATCATCGGCTGCCTGGACGTCGCTACCTCGGGCGCATACCGGCTCGACGGCGTCGACGTGAGTCACCTCAATGACAATGAACTGGCCGAGATTCGCTGCCGCAAGATTGGCTTTGTCTTTCAGAGCTTTAATTTGTTAGCCCGTACTTCGGCCATGGCCAACGTGGAACTCCCCCTGATTTATGCCGGTGCAAATGGGCGGCAGCGCCGCACGCGCGCAGCTGAAGTGCTTGAACTGGTGGGATTGGGCGACCGGCTGGATCACAAGCCTAACGAGCTCTCGGGCGGGCAGCAGCAGCGTGTGGCCGTAGCCCGTGCATTGATCAATCAGCCGTCCCTCATCCTGGCCGATGAGCCCACGGGGAACCTGGACACCAAGACCGGTGAGGAGATCATGGAGCTCTTTGCCCGCCTCAATCGGGAGCAGGGAATCACCATCATCTTTGTCACCCATGATCCCGAAACCGCCAGCTATTGCAACCGGATCGTCCACATACGCGACGGCTTGATCGAGCGCGATGAACGGCGCAACGGTGAAACGGTATGAAGCTTTTTGAGTCGCTACGCATTGCCATGCGTGCCCTGGCCGCCAACAAGCTGCGCAGCATTCTGACCATGTTGGGCATCATCATCGGTGTCGGTGCGGTGATTGCGCTCATGTCGATCGGTCGCGGCGTGGAAAAATATGTCGCCGACCAGTTTTCGAGTTTGGGCAGCAACCTGCTCTTCGTCGCGCCCGGTCGTTTTGATGACGGTCCGTCTTCCGGTTCGGGGAGCATTGAGCCGTTGACCCTGGAGGATCTGAGGGCGCTGAGCGACCCGGCCTTCTTGCCCAGCGTGGGTGCGGTGGCAGGCGAATACTCGGAGAACGTCATCGCCAGCCGCGATCAGCGCGATGTGCGGGCCAGCGTGAGTGCCGTGACGCCGGATTTTCCGGCGGTGCGCAACTGGCAGCCGGTTGAAGGCGAATTCTTTACCCAGGATGATTTTGACGAGCGCGAGCGGGTGGTCGTCCTGGGCCAGAACATTTATAACGAGCTTTTTGATGCGGGCGAATACCCCATCGATCAGTCGATCAATCTGGATAATCTTGCCTTCCGCGTCATCGGCGTCATGGAGGAAAAGGGCGGCGGGCCGGGCGGCGACCAAGATGATGCCGTTTTCATTCCATTGACAACGGGACAGGACCGCCTTTTCAAAGCAAAGACGCTGAGTGGGGAGTATTTGCTCAGCGTGATTTACGTCTCAGTTGCCGACGACGATCGCATGCAGGCTGCCCAGGATGAGATTAGCGCCTTGCTGCGTGAGCGGCGGGGCATCAACTATCTGGACGACGATGACTTTAACATCGTTAGTCAGAGTGACATTATTTCGGTCTTTGGTGATATTCTGGGCGCGTTGACGATCTTTTTGGGCGCAATCGCCGGCATCAGCCTTCTCGTAGGTGGGATCGGCATCATGAACATCATGCTCGTCTCCGTCACCGAGCGTACCCGCGAGATTGGCCTGCGCAAAGCCGTGGGGGCCAAACGACGGGATGTCCTGCTCCAATTTCTCATTGAGGCGGTGACGCTGGCCGTATTGGGCGGCAGTATCGGCATTTTGGTCGGCATAGCCGGCGCCCAGGCAATCAGCGGCATCTCCGACGCCTTTGATGCCGTCGTCGGTATCGATGCTGTGCTGACCTCGCTCCTCTTTTCCATGGCCGTTGGGCTCTTCTTTGGCATTTACCCAGCGTACCGGGCCAGCCGCCTGAATCCGATTGATGCGCTGCGCTATGAATGAGTTCGATTGGGGAACGCGGAATGGGGAGTGCGGATTGGGCGACGAGCGTCGGGGGGGAATGCCCGCTGTCGTTGCGCCGTCAGTCCGCACTCCCCATTCCCCAATCCGCATTTTTCTGCTTTTCCTCCCTTTCCTGCTCGCGGCCTGCGCCGGTGGGCCTGGCCGGGGAGCGCCGACAGCGCTGCCGCCAGACGTGATTCGCCCGGCGCAACCGACGCCGATCTTTGAGAATTCGGCCAATGTCTTTCGGCTAACGCCGGATCCAACGTCACGGCCGCAACCGGCAGTGCCCAGCCCGCCTGCATTGGCCCCAGTTCCGGCTCCCACGCAGGCCGCCTTTGAGCAGCTACGAAACTGGCTGCCTGATCGACCACCCACTGCGTTGGCCATCGTACGCGGCAGCGCCGCGCTATTGGCGGCCCCTGACGGGCAAGTGCTGGAGCGCTTGGGCGCGGGTGCAACGGTCACCGTGACCGGACTTGCAGCGGATGGCCGTCACGTGGCCGTTTTTACCGCTGCCGGCGTGCCGGGCTGGGTTCTGACCGATCGCCTCTTCCTCTATGGTGGCGATGACCTGGTCGAAGTCGAGCAAGCGCTTGGCGCTGGGCCGATTGCCACTATGTTGGCTGAGGCCATGGAGTAGCGGCAGCGTAGATTCCTTTATCCCTTGCTGTTGTATAGTGTTGCATTTGCCTTGGTTGGCCGCTTCATGAAGAGCGAAACGATGCTGAGCGTCAGCGGAAGTATTGCCAGGATCGTGAGAGCGAGGTCGTAGCTGCCCAGTGCATCACGCGCCACGCCCATGGGCAGCGGCCCCAACGCCGAGCCGGCAACCGTGATCGTGGCCGTTACGCCCGTGATGCTGCCCAGGTAGCGACGACCGTAGTAGGTCGGCCAGATCACGGTCGAGAGGGTGCGCATCATGCCGAAGAGCACGCCCAAGGCCGCGCCGTAGGCCAGGGCCATGGGCACGCTGGAGAGCGACTGGGCCATGATCAACGCACTGGCCTGAATGAAGAGCGCGGTCGACAGCAGAAAGCGGATCGGGATGCGATCGACCAGGATACCGCTGCCCAGGTTGACCGCGGCCGAGACCATGGAGATGGGCAGAAAGACGGCGGCCGCAGCATCGGCTGAGAGTTGGCTGTCATCAAAAATGCTCACCATATGGAAGGTCAGGCCGGTGGCCAGCATAGAGATCGAGGCCAGCCCCGACACGACTATCCAGAAGGCGGGCGTATGGAGGGCTTCGGACAAGGTCCATTCTTCTTCTACAAAATCCTGGGTCTGGCTATGTCCGTCCACGTTTCTGGTCGACGCGCCGTCGGGCAGCAGCCCATACCGTTCCGGGCGGCTGCGATAGAAGAGATACCCCACGGGCGCCATGACGAATATGAGCACCAGACCCATGGTCATGTAGGTTGGTCGCCAGCCGATCAGGCCAATTAACCAGTTGAGTAAATTGGGGAACGCACCCATGCCCAGCAGCGCCATGAGTACGCCCGAAATGCCCACGACCATACCTCGCCGGCGCATCCACCACTGGTTGATGGTGTAGTTGCTGACCAGTGAGAGGCTGCCCTGGCCCAACATGCGGATCAGCGTGAAGCCGAACAGCAGCATGAGCCCGCCGGTCACCAGCCCCATGTAGACACAGGCCAGACCAAAGAGCACGGCTACTACCACCACCACACTGCGCGGCCCCTGGTGGTCAATCCGCCGCCCGACGAAGGGCAGCATGGCCGCGCCGGTCAGCGTGCCAATGGCATAGTAGGTGCTGACCAGCGAACGGCTGACGCCGAGGTCGGTGATAAAGTGTTCGATAAAGACGGAGATGCCGTAGGTCTGGCCGGGACTGGTCATGATGAGGCCGAAGCTGCCGGCAAGCATGACGAACCAGCCGAAGAAGATGGGGGAATGGGTGACCATGCGGCTTTGGGCCGGGGCTTGCGTCGGTTGTGCAGGTGCGCGTAACATGATTGTTTCCGTAAGAGGCAGATGCTGACGCGTACAGGGCAACCTGCACGCCACAAACAATCATGCTACCGCAGTTGGACAGTCAAGTAAACTCTTCAACGCGGTTCCACGCCTATGGCTCTATGGCGCGCAGCGATCGATCACGACTGCCGACACGTCATCCGTGATCGATCGCACATAGACGGTTTTGCACCACCTGCTAGAAGATGAGCAGCGTTGCCTCTTCCATCTTGTAGGCCGGGGGCGGGCCTATGGCCAGATCTTCCTCGTTGAATTCAGGCGTCAGCGCGTAGATGCTAAATACTTCCTCGCCCTGCGTCGCTTCCTGCTCAGCAAGCTGGCGGGCTTGTACCTCGTAAAGTACGTAGAACACCTCCTTCATCGCTGTCTCGAACCTGAGCTGTTCCTCTTCCGTCATCTGCTCTAGCAGGCTGCCATCGATGATGTCACCTTCCTGCGCGGAAGCGGTCATCACTGGCGCGAGCGTGAACAGCATGGCGGTCAATAGGAGCAACGTGATTGTGCGTTTCATGGTATCCCTCCTGTGTCGGTGCAGAGCCTAAAAACGCAGCGTTGTTGAATTATCGCGATGACGAAAATACAAAATCTGCCCAGATTTGCGACAAGCTGTCCACAACCCAAGTATGTGATGGTACTGCACCGTTGCCTTGTCCGCACTTGCACATGTCGGGAGGAGCGCCAACTGCAAGGTGCATCCCCCTGTTGCTTCGGGTACAATACTTATGACTATGACAATCTACTGGTATGGAAAGGAAGCAAGATCATGCAAGTCTGTATTATTGGCGCCGGCGTTATTGGCTGCGCCGTGGCGCTGGAACTGCGCCGCCGCGGCTTTGACGTGACTGTCATCGACAAGAACGGCGATGCCGGCCACGGCTCCACGGCCTCTTCCTGCGGCATCGTACGCCGCTACTATTCGCAACCAGGTATGATCGCCATGGCGCATGAAGGCGCGCATATTTGGGACGACTGGTCTAATTTTATCGGCCCCATTGATGACGACCTGATTGTCTTTGAGCGGCCGGGCATGATCTTCATTCCGCCCCAGTTGGATGATGAGGTGCGTCGCACGGTGGCCGCCATGCAGGAGGTTGGGGTAGACGTGACGATCTATACGGCCGAAGAGGCCCGGGCGCGCTTCCCTTTCCTGGACCTGTCTGGTTTCTTCCCGCCCACACCGGTCGATGACCCCACTTTTTTCGAAGCGAGCGAGCGTCAACTCGACGGTGTAGTCTTTGAAGCCGACGGCGGATACGTGGTCTTTCCGGCCCTGGCCGCGCAAAATTTGCGTCGCGCCGCCGCGCGCGACGGCGTTGCGTTCCGCTTTGGTCAGACCGTGACGGCAATCCGCGGTGGGGATGATACGCGCTTTGTGGTGGAAACGGCAGGGGGAGACGCGCTGGCCGTCGACGTGGTCGTCAATGTTGGCGGGCCCCACTCATCTGTCATCAACGGTCTGGCCGGCGTCAAGCTGCCGCTGGAAACGCGTCCCTTGCGTCGCGAGGTGCATGCATTGGCCAATCCGCTGGCGCAAGATGGCGGCGACCGCACGCTGCCCATCGTAGGCGATCTGGATGGCGGCATCTATTTTCGGCCTGAGTCAGGCGGGCGCGACATCATCGTCGGCTCGACGGATCCACAGTGCGACCCACTCGACTTTGTCGACGATCCGGATGACTTCGAGCGCGATATTACCCAACCCTATCGGGAGCGTCAGGTCATGCGGTTGATGAAGCGCTTCCCCGACGTGACCATGGGGCGCCCACGCGGCGTGGCCGATCTCTACGACGTGACCGTCCGCGACTGGTATCCGATTGTTGATCGCACGGAGTTGCCGGGTTACTACGTCTGCATCGGTACGAGCGGCTCGTCGTTCAAGACCGCGCCTGTGCTGGGCATGCTCACAGCGCAGATTGTGGAAGCCTGTGAGAGCGGGCGGGACACGGACGAGACGCCCATCCAGCTTGAACTGCCTCGCATCGGCCGGACGATTGACACCCGCTTTTTGTCCCGTCATCGGGAACAAATCGAAAGCTCGGCGACGGTGATCGGATGATCACGCAAATGGAGCATGAGGCATTGTGACGGCTAACCTTGCCGCGCGCATTGGCGGCATTCTTGATCGTGAGCCGCCGGCCTTGACCCCCCTCCACGGCGGCATGATTGGCCAGGTCTATGGCGCAACGTGGCCGAACGGCATGCGCGTGGTCGTCAAGGTCGATCCCGGGCCGGAGCCCGAGCTAGATGTCGAGGGCTACATGCTGCGCTATCTGGCGGAACAGAGCACGCTGCCTGTTCCCGCGCTCTACCATTGCAGCCGCGACCTGCTTGTCATGGAATACGTAGCGGGCAGCAGTCGCTTTGATGCGGCTACGGAAGCCCACGCGGCTGAGCTGCTTGCCGCACTCCATTCTGTTCACGCGCCGGCGGTCGGTTTGGCGCGGGACACGCTCATCGGCGCCCTACCCCAGCCCAATCCCTGGATGGATTCCTGGGTTGACTTCTTTGGTGAACAGCGGCTCCTGCACCTGGCCCGCTTGGGGGTGGAGATGGCGCGCATGCCCGCTGGATTGCTGCAGCGCATCGAGCGACTCTGCTCGCGGCTGGATGACTTCATCGACGAGCCTGCGCAGCCCGCGCTGATCCACGGCGATATCTGGTCATCCAACGTGCTGGCCGAAGATGGCCGGGTCACCGGTTTTCTTGATCCGGCCATCTACTATGGCCACCCCGAGGTGGAACTGGCCTACATCTTTCTCTTCCACACGTTCGGCGACGCCTTCCTGCGCCGCTATCAGGAGTTGCGACCATTGGCTCCCGGCTTCTTCGAGCGCCGCATCTACGTCTATCAGCTCTATCCGTTGCTGAGTCACGTGTGCCACTTCGGCGGCGGCTACGTCCAGAGCACGGAACAGACCCTCGCTCGCCTTGGTATGTGAGACGCCGGCCCGTCCGCTTATGCAACCCCTAGTACACAGCCGCATAAATGAGCCGGAGGTTCGTAGATTACGCTATCAGCGTGACAGTTCCCGTATATCTATGAGTTGTGGGCGAGGACCGGGACTCGTCCGGCTGGTCGCCGGACCTACAGGCCATTCGCGCAATTGCGCCGGTAGTGTTAGGGGAATCGGAATGAGCGCGTTGGCTGGTGTAGTCAACTGGGCCGCTGCGATGCGTTCGCCCAGCGTTGCGAGCGTGCCGATGACCGCCTGCTGCTCGGGCAGCAGGCCCCAGCGCACGGCCGTGGCCGGCATTGCCCCTGCGTGTCCGGCGGCTAGCCGCGCCACGGCAAAGCGTCCGCTGCATACGGCGGTAGCAAGAGAAGAAGATAGTGATTAAGAGGGGACGAGGCATGATCATCTGTTGCGGTGGCATGACGAGTGCTCTGAAACTTAGCAAACGCAAAGGACAAACAAAAAGAGGTCCGCCGATCATCGGCGGACCTCTTTTGCTTGACGATACTTGGCTACATCGTCTCTATTGCGTAATCATCGGCAGCTCGTCGAGCACTTCCAACGCCTTGAGCAATTGGACGTCTTCGCTGGCCAGGACTTCTTCCGCGGTCATCTCTTCCAACTCGTTGGCCGTCAGGAGATCGGTCCCGACCGAAACAACGACTTCCTCATCCGGGGCAACCCCCTGCTTGCGAATCGTGCGGCCTTCGGCGGTGAGCCACTGGCGCGTGCCCAACATTAAGGCCGAGCCATCTGCCAGCACAAAGGGTTCCAGCACGGTGCCGGTGCCAAAGGTCGTCTCACCGATAAGCTCTGCCCGGTCGTAGTCCTGCAGCGCGCCGGCCAGGATCTCGGCCGAGCTGGCCGATCCGGCGTTGATCAGCACTGCCATGGGGATCTCTGTGGCGATTCCGCCCCGCCGTACGGGATAGGCCCGCACATTGCCTTCAGCGTCAGCCTCTTGCAGCACGTTGCCATCTTCCAGGAACTGGCTCGTCACGCGAATGGCCTGGTCGAGCAGACCGCCGGGATTGTTGCGCAGATCCAGTACCATCGCCTCGGCGCCAGCCGCCTCGGCTTCACGAACCGCCTCACGCAGATGATCGGTGGCGTTGGCGTTGAACTGGCTCAAGCGGATCAGGGCAACGTCTGTGCCCGGAATCATGGCCCAGTCTGTGGCGGGAATGTCGATGTTGCCACGGACGATGGGAATCTCGTAGGAGTCAGTATCTTCGCCATCCAGACGCAGAACGCTCAACACCACTTCGGTGCCTTCCGGTCCCCGGATCTCATCGATGATATCGTTCAGGTCGCGCCCGCTCGTATCAGTGCCATTGACCGCAGTGATCAGGTCGCCTGGCTTGATGCCGGCCTGATCAGCCGGAGAGCCGTCGAAAGGCGAAACAATGACGGGGAGGCCGTCTTGCACACTGATGCTGGCGCCGATGCCGCTGAATTTGCCGGAGATATCGCTACGTTGGTATTCCAGCTCTTCGGGCGTCAGGAATGCAGTATGCCCTTCGTCGCCGAGCGCATTGAGCATGCCCTCGATGGCGCCATAGGTTAAGTCTGTGTCGTCAAGCACTTCCTGGTCGACAAAGCGATCCTGGACAATGCTCCACGCCTGCCAGAAGACGTCAAATTCGTCGGGCGCTTCTTCAGGCGATGCAATGGTCGGCAGGTTCCAGCTGGATTGGGCGCTTAAGGCGCTTGTTCCAAATAGTGTGCCGGCCCCAAAGGAGCCAGTCATCAAAATCAGCAAGGTAACAATTGCTAAGAGTGCTTGAAGCGATCTTTTCACGGTTTTCTTCCTCATGGAAACTTTCAAATTCAACTGTCAGCGGATTGACGCGTGACATAGCTCGCCAAACTGTACGCGTCGATACGATTAATCGGTGTAAGAGAGGATACAAGGTTGATGTTCCTCTAATGAAACTCACATGTTTGGCTGCCGTTTGAACGACCTAGCGCTGCTCGCTTGTTCCCACGGGCTGTCGACGCAAGATTGCCGTTAGCAATAGCGTAGTGATGATCATCCAGAACACGAGCGTCAAAATGGCCAGTTCGTTGGGCGTGAGCCAGCGCGTAGCCGTGGCCAGCGGGCTGACTTCGGTCGCCGTTGCTTCGATGACGGCAGGCGGGACCGCGGCTTCAACTTCGGCCAGCGCGGCGCGTATCTGTTCATTGCGCGGGGCCAGCGCGGCTGCTTCGCGCAGGCTTGCGACCCCCCTGGCCGTCTCGCCGGCTTGGTGATAGGCCAGCCCCCGGTTGAAAAAGAGCGCCACGTCGCCATAACCCTGATCGATCAACTGGCTATAGGCCTGCGCGGCCAGGGCGTATTCTCCCTGGGCATAGAGCTGAGACGCGGCCTGGGTTGCTGCGGCTGTGCTGCGTTCGACATCCGACCGGTCGGGCATGGCCAACAGCAGCCCGCTGACGCCGAGCAGAAGCGTGGCGATCAACACGATTACAAGAAGTACTTTGGTTAGACGGTTCATCGTGATTTCTTCCTGAAAATGTTCGGCGACACGTTACAAACTGGCGTCGAGCTGATTGATCAGCAGCTCTACTTCGGTGGGTAAATCGACGGTTGCGGACATCGCAGCCGGACTGTAGCGGCTGGCCTCGACGGCGTTTAGAAAGCTCTGCACCTCTGCGCTCAGTGCCGGTTCGACGCCGCGGGCACGCAGGGTTGCGGCCAGGTCATCGGCGGTGCTGCCGCTTACTGATTGCCCCAGTTTAACGGAGAGATAGTCGGTCAGGATATGCCCTGCCTTGGCGCTTGCTATGCTGTCGTTCCCGTCGGGTAGCTTGGCCAGGGCACGCTTGGCCTCCTTGTGCGCCTTGGCGCGCCGGATGGCATCGGCATTGCGTATTTGATAGGCTTGGCGCTGCTGAAAGGCCAGACCACCGGCCAGCGTGGCTATGGGCAGCGCCCACAACCCCCAATACCAGGGTTGACTCGTCATCGGCGCCTGGGACATGGACAAGGTGGCAGGCAGTGCCATGGGTTGTAGCGTCGCTGTTGTTTCGTCGGTTGCCGAATCTCCCTCATTTACCACCGCAGCAACGGCTGAGGTCGTCTCCCCATTGGGGCCGGGCGCAACGACTACGGCATAGCTTTCGGTTGAAATCGTGCGATATTCCTGCGTCGTCGGATCGAAATACGTGTATTCCAAGGCGGGCACGCGCAAGTCACCGGCCTGGGTTGGGATGAGCGTGTGCTCGTAGACCCGCGTGCCGCCCACGCGGCTGTCCTGGATCAGCGTCTCGACCTTGGCGTCACCGGTAAAGGTGCGCCAGCCGTCAGCCTCGGGCCAAACAGGATCGCCCGCCGTGCCGACATTGCCCCAGCCGGCAAGCGTCACGGTGACCATGACCGGCTCATCGAGCTGGGTTTGCAGTGTGTCCAACTCGGCGCGCAGATCGAACTGGCCGACAGCGCCCGTGAAGCTAGCTGGCGCACCCGCCGGCAGCGGCTGGACGGTCAACGCCACCGGTTCCGATTGCAGCACGCCGCCGCGCTGAAAACCGAAGCCGGGAATGGTCAGTTGGGCCGGGTCGATGGTCACAGCGCCCGCTGCCGTGGGGAAAAGCTGGGATCGCAGTTCCGTCACCGTATAGATGCGCCCATTGTGGGAGACGCGATAGGTTTCGTTTTCGATCTCGCCCTCGCTCCAGAAGCCGGTCAGGGCCGGTGGGTTGTAGCCCGGCTGATCCATAAAGAGGCTGGAGACACGCATGGAGTCGGCCGCCTCATAGAAGCGGAAGGTGTAGGTGATCTGCTCGCCCACGTAAGGCTCCGGGTTGTCCACGCTCGCCTCGACAAAGAGCTCCAGGTTCCCAAGCTGACTGGGAGCGCTCAATCCCTGTGCGCTGCTGCCCGGCGCCTGGGTTGGCGTACCGTTGCCCTGGCTCACCTCGACCGCAATGGGCTCCGTGCTATAGGGCTGGCCGTCAACCGTCGCCGTGATGGGCGCGATGGTCAGCGTCCCCGTCGCATAGGGCTGGAGCCGGTAGCTAAAGGCCACGCTGCTGCTCACCGCGCCGTTGACGATGCTCATCTGCGACGAAGTGCTGCTGCCAAGGACAGTAAACCCGTCCAGATCGGGCAATTGCGGCCGGGGCGCGTTGCGCCCGCTGCTGCTCACGACCACCGTCAGCGTCAGGCTGTCATCCGTGGTCAGCGTCGTGCGGTCCACCGTTGCCGAAAGCGGACTCTGGGCCGATGCCCCCACCAGCGCCACCATCATCAGCGCCAGCATCGAAAGTGTGATTGTCAATCCTCTGCGTACCTGTTTCATGCTCTATTTCTCTCATTTCGAGATTGGGACCGAAGCGTCACTCTTGCCCGAACGGCTGTTGAAGTTTGTATTTCAAGCGTGCAATTCGAATTCCACAATCCGCCATCCAAAATCCGAATCCTCACTCACCAATCCTGCTCGACATCCGCATAGGGAAAGGCATACATCTGCTGCAGCGTCTCCTGCAGCGTCTGGGTGCCCTGGCCGGCGGCGATCAACAATTGGCGCGCCTGCTCTTCGGTTAGACCCTCGACATCGCCCGCCATGGCGCCGGCGGCTGTCGGCGGCTGATCGGTCTCTTCTCCGGGTTGCCCGGCGCCGCCCTGGCCTGTTTCAGGCTCGACCTGTGGTTCAGTCTCCTGGCCGGCGTCGCCCTGCTCGTCTTGCGGCTCGCCCTCGTCGGGCTGCTGCGGATCAGCCGACTCACCTTGACCGTCCTCCGGGCGTTCTTCGTCAGGCTGGCCAGACTGGCTATCTTCTTGCTGTTCGTCCTGTTGCTCGGATGATTGCTGCTCACCTTGACCCTGGTCGCCTTGCTCTTGTTGCTGCTCGTCAGACTGGCTGTCCTGGTTTTGCTCGTCACCCTCTTGTTCGGATGATTGCTGCTCACCCTCGCTGGGCTCGCTTTGCTCCTGCTCTTCTTCGCCGGACTCACCGTCCTGCTCTTGCTGCTCAGACTCTTGCGATTGATCCTCCTCGGAGTCCTGCTCCTGGTTCTCGTTTTCCTGCTGCTGTTCCTGTTGCTCCTGCTCCTGGAGCTTCTGCAGCGTTAGTTCGAGATTGACCTTGGTCTCAAGGTCGTCCGGGTTGAGGCGCAGCGCATCCTTGTAGGCGGCGGCGGCTTCAGCATATTGCTCAGCCTGAAAGCGACTGTTGCCCAGGTTAAACTGCGCATTGGCGCTCAGCGCTGCGTCGGCACGGCTCAGGGCCACTGCCATGGTTTCGCCCGCCTGATCAAACGCTCCCTGTCGATAGTGGACATTGGCGGCGTTGTAGAGCGGCTCGGCCAACTCCGGCTCGGTGGCGGCGGCTTCGGCGTAGGCCTCCAGGGCCGTTTCGTACGCCTGGTCGGCAAAGGCCTGGTTGCCGCTTTCGATGATCTTTTCGGTCTTTGCGCCGCCACAGGCGGTCAAGAGTAGCAGTGCAAAGAGCGGTGTCAGTAGTCGTTTCATCTTTGTCGTCTCCACTTTCTTATGCGCCCGCCAGCTGTGGTCGCCGCACACGATCCGGGATCAGCGTTGCAGCGATCAATGCCAGCAGCGCCAGCGCCAAGAAAATCTGGAAGCGTTCAATGCGGCGCACTTCCATCTGGCTGCCGATTTCACCCTGCTGCAGCCGGCTCAAGTCCTGTACGAGGGCATCCAATTCGCTGCCGGCGGCAGTGGCCGGGAAATAACGTCCGTTGCCAATCGTGGCGATCTCGCGCAGCGTTGCTTCATCGAGCCGCGACAGGACAGTCTGCCCTGCACGATCCTGCTTGAAGCCAATCTGGTTGCCCCGGGCATCGTATGTGGGAATGGGCACGCCCTCCGTCGATCCGAAGCCGATGGTGTAGAAAATAACCCCTTCTTCCGCCGCCTGACGCACTACATCCAGCGCGCTTGCTTCATGGTCCTCGCCATCCGTGATCAGGACGATGACTCGCTGCGCACTGCTCTTGTCATCAAAGCCGCTCATGGCTGTGCGTACGGCATCACCAATATCTGTTCCGGGTCGCGAGATGACCTCGGGGCGGGCGCCGTCGAGAAAGGAGCGGGCCGTGCCGTAATCCGACGTCAGCGGAAACTGGATGAAGCTGGCGCCGGAAAAGAGGACGAGCCCGATTTCGTCGCCACCGAGTTTGCTCATGAGATCGGCAATCTCCAGCTTGGCTCGTTCCAGACGATTGGGCTTGATATCTTCGGCCAGCATGCTCTGGGAAACGTCCAGCGCCACCATGACCTGGACCCCCCGGCGCTCCACCTCTTGAACATCTTCTCCCCACTGGGGGCGTGCCAGGGCGAAGATTGACAGCACGATGGCGCTGATCAGCAGGCCATTTTGCCAGCGTCGCCCCTGCCAGTTGACGCCTGCCGTCAGTCTAGCGATCATCGTCGGGTTGCCGAGTTTGGCCAGTGCGGCCATACGGCGCCGGCTCGCCCACCAAAAGAGCGCGATCAGGAGCGGCAACGCGCCCACGGCGAGATAGAGAAAGGTCGGATTTGCAAAAGTCATTGAAAACACTCCTGATGAGCAGCGTCAGAATAGCCTGGATGTTGGAGCAGGTTAAGGAATTGTGCGCAAGAGCGTCTGCCGCAGCAGTGTCTCGCTCAGCAACAATAGCAGCCCCGGAATCAGCGCCCAGCCCAGCAGCTCTCGATAGCTGGCGTACGTCTCGATCTCAATCTGGGACGTTTCCAACTCGTTGATTTCGGCGTAGATCTGGCGCAGAGCCTGGGTATCTTCGGCGCGATAGTAGCGACCGCCCGTCGCTTCAGCGATGGCCTGGAGCGTCGCTTCATCCAGCGTGCTCGGCTGCATGACGACGCGTTCGCGGCCAAAGGCGTCGACGATTGGAACGGGCACTTCGCCCGTGCGTCCCATGCCCACGGTATAGACTTTGATGCCCAACTTGGCGGCTGCGTCAGCCGCGGTCAGCGGGTCAATTTGACCGGCATTGTTGACGCCGTCCGTCAGCAGAATGACGACTTTGGAAGTGGCGTCCGAATCTTTGAGCATGCTGGCGGCGTTGGCCAGGCCCATGCCCAGGGCGGTGCCATCCTCGATACCCAGGTCGGTCGCCAACTGCGCCTGATCGAGCATGCGCCGCAGCACGTTGTGGTCCACGGTGGGCGGGCTCTGATTGAAGGCGTTGCCGGCAAAGACGACCAGTCCGATTTGATCGTAGACCCGTTCGCTGACGAATTCGTCGATCACATCTTTGGCCGTCTCCAGCCGGTTCAACGGCTGAAAGTCCAGCGAGGCCATGGAGCCGGAAATGTCCAGCGCCAGGGCGATGTCGACGCCCTCCCCATGAATCACCTCGCGCGCCTGGACCAATTGTGGCCGGGCCAGTCCGATGACGATGGCGGCCACTGCCAGCAGGCGCAAGATGGGCAGCAGCGGGCGCAACGTCATGCGCCAGGAACGGTGACCGCTGCGCGCGGCCGCGATCGATGAAAAGCGGACCGTGGCCGGCTTCATGCCAGCGCTTTGGCGGTGCGTCCACCACCAGATGAGGGGCAACGCGGCCAGCAAGATGAGAATAAATGGCGATGCAAATTGAAAATTCATCAGTTGATTCCTTAAGCGCCGTTGGTCGCCGGATGGATGGCCGCAGGCGTCTGCTTGGCAGCGGCCTCTGCAGAGGCCTCTACAGAGGCCGCTTGTTCAGCGGCTTCAGCGGCCAGCGCATTGATGAGCGTCCGTACCTCAGCTGTCAGTTCGTGTGCGGCATCTTCGCTGGGGGTCAGCTTGGCAAATTTGACCAGATCAGCGTCTGCCAGCAGGCCGATCATCTCGTCTGCGTGCTGCGCGCCGATAGGCGTTCGTGTCAGGGCTTGTTTGAGTTCGTCAGTCGTCATGTCGAGCGCCGGAACGTGGTAGACAGCTTCCACATAGCGGCGCAGCGTTTCCGTCGTCAGCATGTAGTGGAGCTTGAAATTGCCCAGACTTGGGTAATCCAACTGCTCGATCTGGGTCAGCTCGGTCAGCGCGTGCTGCAACGGCGTGCCCACCCCTGTCGATCGACTAAACCGGCGGTAGAGCAACCATCCCAGGGCGCCAGCGCCCAACAGGAGGGCGATTGCGCCGACGATTGGCAGGTAATTGGCCGGCAGCGGCAGCGCTGCCTGCCCCTTGATGTCGTACAGCTCGCTCTGCCCGTCGTTGAGAACGGACGCGACCGTCACGTCGACGGGCCCGGCAAGGGCCTGGCTCAGGTTGCCGTCGCCGTCGCTAAGCGTGATCGCCAGCGGCGGCGTGGCGTACAGGCCCGGCGCGAAAAGAGTGACCTCGAGCGTCTGTGCCGTTGTAAGTGAGCCGTCGGCGTTTTCCGTCACCGCGACCGGCGACTGGCTGCTTAGCTCAAAATCGCCCCATGTCGCGTCCAGTTGGGGCAGCAGCGCCTGCGTGCCGGCCGGATGATTCACGGTCAGCGTCAGCGCCAGGGGATCGCCGACGGTAATTTCCGGCTTTTCCGCTTGTGCCATTGTCCACTGCACCGAGACGTCTGTCGCATTGGGCAGCACATTCGTGGCCGCATCATCCTGGGCCAGGGCAACGCTTGCGGGACGGATCCCCAGCATGGCCACAGCCAGCACCGCGGCTGCAATGAAGGCCGGTAAGCGCCAGCGGCGCGTTTTCTGCATCATTTCTACTCTCCTACCTCTCATTACGCAGGACTTTGCCGACTGAATCAGTGGTGAACGCGTTGGCGGCGCTCACGACTGTGGAAGAATTGGGTCAATGAGTCCACGTAATCCTGTTCGGTATTGACGGCGATGCGATCGACGCCGGCCTTGCGGAAGACGGTTAGCTTGGCGCCCGTCTGTTGCTCAACGCCGGCGGCAAACGATTGGCGCCAGCGCGGATCGCGCGTGTCAACCCAAATGACTTCGCCCGTCTCGGCGTCTTCCATAATCATGAGCCCCACATCACCGATATTCAGCTCCAGCGGGTCGTGCATGTCGACGGCGATGACGTCATGACGCCGGTTGGCCAGATAGAGCGCCTTGCTATAGTCGCTCGGCTCGGCCATGAAGTCGGAGATCAGGAAGACGATGCCCCGGCGCTTGACCAGCCGGTTGACCGTCTCCAGCGCATGACCGATGTCGGTGCCATTGTGCTTCGGCTCGAAAGCCAACACCTCACGGACGATGCGCAGCACGTGGCCGCGACCCTTGCGCGGGGGAATAAAGAGCTCCACGCTGTCGGTAAACATGAGCAGACCGACTTTGTCGTTGTTGTTGGTGGCAGCAATCGCCAGCACGGCCGCGATCTCTGCAGCGACCTCGCGCTTGAAGTGATCGACCGAGCCAAAGTTGCCCGATGCGCTGGCGTCTACCACCAGCATCACGGTCAGCTCACGCGCCTCGACGTAGCGCTTGATGTAGGGCTGATTCATGCGCGCGGTCACATTCCAGTCGATGGTGCGCACTTCGTCGCCGGGCTGGTAGGGGCGCACTTCGTCAAACTCGATGCCCCGACCTTTGAAGACGGAATGGTATTCGCCGGCAAAGTTATCATTGGCCAGGCGACGCGTGCGTAATTCAATGCGGCGTACTTTGGCCATCAGTTCGTTGGTCAGCATAGATCAATCCTTTGGCGGCATCTGCCCTACGGAACCTGCGTAAAGTCCAAAATCCGGCGCACGATCATGTCGCTGGTGATGCCTTCGGCCTCGGCCTCGTAACTGATGAGGACACGGTGACGCAGAACATCGGGCGCGATCTGCTTGATATCGTCGGGGGTCACAAACCCACGGCCCTGCATGAAGGCATAGGCGCGTGCCGCCTCGATCATGGCGATGCCGGCGCGGGGTGATGCGCCAAATGAAACTAGCGGCGCCAGGTCGGCCAGACCGCGCTCAGCTGGCTTGCGGGTCGTGATGACGAGATCGAGCACGTAATCCTTGATCTTCTCATCGACGTAGATCGCACGCACCATTTCACGAGCAGCCAGCAGCCGCTCCGGCGTGAGGACTGGTTGGACGGCAGGCAGCGGCGCGCCCGTCATGCGATCGAGAATCACCCGTTCTTCCGCTTCGCTCGGGTAGTCAACCAGCACCTTCATCATGAAGCGGTCGACCTGGGCTTCGGGCAAGGGATAGGTGCCTTCCTGCTCGATCGGATTCTGCGTAGCCAGGACGAGGAAGAGATCTTCCATGCGGTGGGTTGTGTCACCGATGGTGATCTGCCGTTCCTGCATGGCTTCAAGCAGCGCGCTTTGCACCTTGGCCGGTGCACGATTAATCTCATCGGCCAGAATCAGGTTGGCGAAGAGCGGTCCTTGATGGACGGTAAAGGTGCCGTCGGACGGATTATAGATCTGGGTACCGATCAAGTCGGCGGGCAAGAGATCGGGCGTGAACTGGATGCGGGAAAAATCGGCCTGGACCGCCTGCGACGTTGTCTTGATCAGCAACGTCTTGGCCAGACCGGGGACACCCTCCAGCAGAATGTGGCCGTCGGCCAGCAGCGCAATCAACACCCGCTCCACCAGCCGGGGCTGACCCACCATCACCTTATTGATTTCGCCCAGCAATTCCCGGACGAAGCCCGCTTCTTCCTGAATGCGGCTATTGAGGGCATGTACCTCATGCAGGCCCACCGGCTGGTTGCCATTGGCGGGCATCGGCTGCGCCGTAGGCTGGGTTGCCGGACGGGTCATCTCCTGAATACTGAATGCCATTGGTCTTCTCTCCTCTATCTTGCGCGTTAGTATCGCACGGGTCGGCCGACGCGATACGCGCCACTCTGCTCTCGGTTTTGGACCGCTGAAAATCACGGTTGGTCCCACCTTAGCAGAGGAGATCAAATCCTGACTTTAAGATTAGCTACCGGCAACCTTACGGGAAGCTAACAGGCGAGTGGGGAGTTTGAATTGGGGAGTGCGGATTGCGGAGCCAGTGACCGGGCATGATACGAAGCAATGCTGAGACATGCTGAATTTGGCGTGGCGAGTTTCTGGATTCCTCGCATTTCCCGGGCAAAACCGATCGTTTTATGCCGTGGGGATGGTGATGACGAATTCTGCGCCGGGGCCGGGTTGGCTGGTGAGGGTGATTTCGCCGCCGTGGGCCTGGACGATATCGCGGGTGATGGCCAAGCCGAGACCCATTCCTTGAGGAAAGCGGCGTGTGGCTTCGCCCCGCTTGAACGGTTCGAAAATATGGGGCTGATCGGCCGGATCGATGCCTGGTCCATTGTCGCCCACGCGGATCCAGAAGGTGGGCGGGTCGGTATCGGCGTTGCTGCCCGCAGACAGCGTAATCTCGCCGCCGGTGGGGGTGAACTTGATGGCGTTGCTGAGCAGGTTGCCCACTGCCCGGCTCATTTGGTCGGCATCCATGGAAACGGCCGGCAAGTTGAGGGGAATATCGGCCCGCCACTCAAGCCCCTGCTGGCGCGCGGCTTCGCGCCAGAGCGCGGAGAGCTCTTGGAGCCAAGGGGTCGGCGCCGTCGGCTCGCAGTGGAGTTCCAGCGACCCCAACACCTGGCCGTGGAGCAGTGTCAGTTCCTCCAGCAGTGGCTCCATGCGCTCGATTTGATGGTCGACGCCACTAAGGAGTTCGTCGCGCAGCGCCGGATCGTCGGCCGCGCCCTGTTGCAGCGCCTGGATTGCAGCGCGGATCGAGCCTAGTGGACGGCCCAGTTCATGCACGAGATTGGCCAACAGTCGTTTGCGCGCTGCTTCCAGGCTGTCCAATCGATCGACCAGCGTGTTGACGGCAGCGTAGAGCGTATTGATCTCTTCGATGTCTTGGCTGGGCAGCGTTGCAGGCGGCTGCCCAACGGCAATGTCATAGATTGACGTCGTCACTTGCGTGAGTGAGCGCTCCAGACGCAGGGCTAGCCAGAGCCCTGTGCCCACACCCAGGGCGAGCAGCAAGCCGGTTGCGCCTACCAGCACCCAAGTCAGGTTGCGGAAGCGCTGCTGTACATCGGCCAGGTCACGGCTCAGGCGCAGCGCGCCGGTCAGTCGATTGTCGACGTCGAAGACCGGCAAAAAGGCGTCGGCTACCTGCGCCGAGGGATCGCGCACGCTCAGCTTGATCCGCCGCTGTCCTGAGAGCACGGAAGAGACCTCGCTGCTGTCGAGCAGGCTGCTGAGCGATTCCTGGCTGGCTGCATCCGTTGCCAGCAGCCTGCCGGTGCTGTCATAAAGGGAGACCGTAGTCAGCTCCAGATCGATGCCGGTAATAAAACTCTGGGCAAATTCTTCGTCCGCCCAGATCTCCTCGACGCTGCCGGCAGCCGTGGCCAGCAATTCGGCCTGTTCAGTCAGTAGCGCGGTCTGTTCCTCAATCGCTGCTTCCACATTGCCCAAATTGCTCTGGGTCAGCAGCACCCAGTAGAGCGCCAGCCCGATCAGTGGGATCACGATCAGAACGGGCAGGACATGGCTGAGAATCAGGCGGCTGCGAAGGCTGTGCATAGCTTGCGGTTTCCGGCTAGAGCGAGCGTTTTGTTGGCGGATAGCCTGTCAGTTCGCTTCATATTTCATGTACTTGTACCCCACCCCGCGCACGGTCACCACACGTTGGGGATGTGCAGGGTCCGCCTCGATTTTTTCGCGCAGGCGGCGCATGTGTACGTAGACCACCTGCGGCTCGCCCACGAATTCTTCCCCCCACACGCAAGCAAGCAGTTGGTCGGTGGTCAGCACCTGACCGGCTGACTGGGCCAGCGCATGAAGAAGATCAAACTCGCGTGGCGACAGCTCGATGGCGTGATCGGCAATCGTTATTGTGTGTGCTTTAGAATCGATCGTCAGATCGCCGACGCGCAGGGGCGCGTCTGCAGCAGGCGTCTCGTCTTGACCGCGCTGATAGCGGCGCAGGACCGCACGGATGCGGGCCAGGAGCACGTCGCTGTCAAAGGGCTTGGTGATGTAATCGTCGGCGCCCAGCTCCAGCCCGAGCACCTGCTCCAACTCGCGGCGACGGGCCGTGACGAAGATGACCGGCGTCGTGCTCTCCGCCTGCAGATGACGCAATCCGTCCAGGCCATCCATGCCGGGGAGACCGATGTCCAGCAATACCAGGTCGGGCCGTTCAGCGACGACTGCAGCCAATGCGTCTTCGGCCGAACCGGCCGAGGTCACGCGATAGCCGGCCTGTTCCAGCAAGAAGGTCAGGCTGCGCCGCATGAGGGCATCGTCATCAACCGTGAGAATGTGCGTGGTCATAGCGCTATTCTACCAGACCGGCGGGATGACCCTAAACGTCGCCCGCCGCGTACTCGTTTAATCGTCTGAATCATTGACAGCGTTTCCCGCCCCCATGTACAATCACGCCCATGCGTTTGATGACCTACAACATTCATGGCTGGCGTACGGCAGACGGTGCGCCGAATCTAGAAGCAGTTGGCCGGGTGATTGAGGCGATCAATCCCGATATCGTCGGCCTCAATGAAGTCTACTACCCGCGCGTCGTGGACGGCTCGGATCGGCCCGCGCTCGAAACGCTGGCGGCGCGGCTGGGTTTCCATTTTGTCTTTGGCCCCTGCCTGCGTTGGCCGGCTCAGGACGAGCTGCCCGCCGATGCGTTCGGCAATGCACTTCTCAGCCGCTGGCCCATCATTGCCAGCGCTGCTCACCATCTGACACCCAAAGAGCCGGCTCGTGCAGCGCAACTCGCCGGATTGGAGCAGCGGGGTCTGCTTGAAGGGCGTATTCTGTTGCCCACGGGCGACACCTTCACTGTCTATGTTACCCATCTGGATTACAGTGCCGAGGAGACGCGGCTCATACAGCTGCGTACCCTGCGTACCTGGACCGGGCGCGACCGCAACCGCCCCCATGTCGTCATGGGTGATTTTAATGCCGTCAGCGCGTGGGATTTCAACGGTCGCGAGGAGACGCTGGTCGGGCGCAGCTACCATCGGGGCAACAGCCTGTCCGGCGGCGAGGAGGGGCCGCGCGTGGTGGCGCAAATGGAGAAAGCCGGTTACGTCGACCTCTATCGCGCCCTCGGCGCGCCCGGTCAACAGAGCTACATCGATGAGGGTGAACCGATCCGCATCGACTACATCTTCGCCAGCCAGTCGCTGGCCCCCCACGTGCGCCATGTCGAGCTTTGGCAGGAAGCGCCGGGCGCGGAGGCGTCGGATCACCGACCGCTGGTGGCAGACGTGACGCTGGAAGCGCTTGGACAATAGCTTTTCAGCGCGTCGATTGTCCCCTCAAGCCCACTGCTCAGCCTCAGCAGCCATTGCCTCCATGCCCAAGCGCTGGAAGAGACTCATTGCGTGCCGGGCGGCTTCGACCCGCTCGGTCGCCGCGCGATCGACGGTGGCCAGCAACTCGGCCCGCTTCGACCAGGCATAGGCTTCGATAAAGATGTCCTCGTTGGCCTGCGCGATGGTGCGACACTCTGTCAGCAGTTGCAGCGCCGCCTCAGTCTCTTGCCGCGCCTCGGCCACCAGCGCTTGCGTATAACGCGCATAGGGGGCGGCCAGCGGTTCTTCCTGGCGTAGCGCCAGCTCGGCCAGCGCCTGCGCCGCGTCCAGATCGCCCAGCTCATAGTGCGCCTCGGCCAGATTGCACGCGGTACCGGCCAGGCGGTGCGCATAGCCATGCTGGCGGAAGAATTCAAAGGCCGGTGTGCCTACTGTGACCACCTGTTCAAATTCACCTGCATCCAAATAGGCGGCCGCGAGGTTGCTCTGAACCAACGCCACATTGACCAGATCGCCCATGCTTTCGTAGTGGGCAATGGCGGCTGCGGCATGACGTGCGGCCCGTTCGCCCTCGCCCCGTCGACCATAGACGTTGCAGAGGGAACGGTTGGTTTCGGCCAGACCCCGGACATCATCGATCGCTGTTGCGATCTCGAGCGCCGTGCGATAGTAGCGTTCTGCCGCCGTCAAATCGCCCTGCTCCTCGCAGATCAATCCTTGGAGTTGCTCGGCCTGATAACGTGCCTGCTGCGCAGCCTGCCAGGCATCGCCGAGGCGACGCTGGCGGACATTCACCATGCCGCGTCGTACATGCAGATCAACCGCTTGCTGTTGAAGCTGGGCTAAGCTGGCCAGCCCATCCGCATAGGCGTCGAGCGCCTGCTCCGGCGCGCCCAGCGCGTCCAAAAAATCGCCTTCCAGCCGCTGGGCTTGCAGCAATAGATCGTCCGCTTCATCTTCACCGTCCAGATCGCCCAGCGCGTCCAGTCCGGCCGTCAGATTCCCAATCAACTGATGGAGCTCGGCGCGGATGATCTTGAGCGTCTGCTGGTCCTTCTTCTTGAGACGATCAATCGAGATGTTGTGGAAGATGTCCTCGGCTGTTGCGGCTTGCCCGCGGGCGATCTCTTGGCGGCGATGGGGATACCAGAGCCGGACGGCAATGTCGGGCGCGGCGCCGTGGTGAAAGTGATAGGCAGCCAATGTGTAATCGGCGCGCGCGGCATAGAGCGCGCCGGCCTGACGGTGGAGTTCCTCGCGCTGCTCGGCAGAGAGCGTGCCTAGCATGGCCGTGCGCACACCGGGAAGCAACGTCACGCCGCCAGCCTGGTCATAGCTGACGAGATGGCGTGCCTGGAGTTGGGTCAGTACGCCAGCCGGCCAGGGATCGCGTGGCGCCGAGGCCGGATAGACTGAAAGCGCATGGAGGAGGCGGCGTTCCGTGGCGCCCAACCGTTGCCAGAGCAGGTTGAGGTAGATCTCAAAGGGTTGAGCATGTTCGGTCCCTGCTGCAAGAATGTTGGCCAGCGACTCGCCCTCTTTGAGAAGATTGATGCAGAGCCAGAGCAAACGGGGATTGCCGCCCGTCTCTCTGTGCAGGCGCTCGACTTCGGCCAGACCGAACTGGAGGTCATTCTCGCTGAGGAGCGCACCGGTTGTGCCAACGGTCAGGGCGTCAACGGTCAGATGATGAGCCGCTGGTACGTCCACCTGCTGCCCCACGAAGAGCGTTGGCGCGCCCTCCTGCAACGCGGCCAGGAACTGCTTGATGCGCAGCGTATCGCTCTCGCCAGCCGGCCAGAGATCGACCTCGTCAAACACAAAGAGCGGGTGCTGGTCATGCAACGCCGCCAGGTCGCGCCGGGCCAGGGTGATGAGGAGCGCAACATCATCCAGGCGCCCTTGATTTGCCGCCAATGCGCGCCACAGTGAACTGACCCCATGGCGATGAAAGAACGCGCCCAGGGCGTAGAGCAGAGGATAGAGGCGGTCGCTCAGCTCGGGGCGTACCGTGTACCAGAAGACTGCCGGCGTCGCCCATCGGGCCGCGATCTGCGCGGCCAGGCTCGACTTGCCAGCGCCGCTGGCCCCGCGCAATGCCACGCTCTGCCCCGCCATGAGCGCCACGCGGGTGCGCTCTAGCAACGCCTCCCGGCCGAGCAAAGGCTCAGTGCGGGGCAATGGTTCCAGGCGTGCGCCCGGCTGCAGCAGCGTCAGCAGCGCTTCGGCCAGCGCTTCCACCGCGCGGTCAACGTCGCGGTAGAACTCGGCGCGTGACTGCTGCAAAAATTCCTGCCAGATTTGCTGCAGCGAGCGGGGGCGGAAGAATTCCTGGAAGTAGCGCAGTTCCAGAACAAGATAGTGATAGCGCAGGCTGCCGGGCGCGGCCAGCAGCTCCTGCCAAGCTGCCTCAACTTCGTCCCGGCTCTGGGGCGCGGTCTCACCCCAGAGCGAGTGACCGGCACGCAACAGAAGCTGGCGCAGCAGCACGCCCCAGTGCGCTTCGCCTTCCGTCGATCCTGCGTGTCCGAGGAAGTAGGCGGTGGCCAAAACTGATTCTTTGGCAAGACGGTCGGGGTCTGCGTAGTGTTTGAGCGCCTGTTTGAGTTGCTTGTTGAAGGTGGCTGTCTGTGGTGTTGCCATAATTATCGGCCGGCGCCTGAGACAAATCTCGCGAAAAGTGAGATTTCATTGCGCCGAATTTGTGATAGGCTACAGGTAGCCCCGGGGAAGCGCAACGTTTAGTCGACGTGCCCTCTGTATGTTGGGCTTCTGAACAATCGTTAGTGATGTGACCGCTGTGATTTTAACAAAAGGGAGACAATTATGGAACATGCGCGAATCTTGATGACGGGTGTTGCTCTTGGACTTTCGACGCTCACACTGATTTTTTCGGCGCGATCGGCCGCTGCCAACGGTGTTGAACCAACCTGGGCCATGTGGAAGCTCGATTTGAGTGCGCAAAATGGCCGTCTTCGCGCCATCTGGCACGTGACCGTTGGCGGCGACGACGATGATGGCAACCCTGTCGCCTTGCACGTAGAAAAAATGGAATTGAAGTGTCGGCCGGTGGGCAACGCTGGCGTCTCCGGCAACATGTTAGTGTTGCAGGGGGGACATTTTGAGTGTGAAATGCCCGACCTGTTGGAAGAGGCGAACAAGATAATTGCCCAACATTGGGGCGACAAATATGCCCTCAAGGGCGGTCAGGAGCAGTGCGACTGTGCACCCGTCGGCCTGGCCTATGCGCAGAGTGACGTCGTAGTCAAAGGGCAAGGACGGAACATCGTTTTCTACCATCCCAGCATCCGCTTTGGCATCGATGTGCAGCAAGACGTAGTTCAAAATGAATTCCATTTTGCCGGCATGGACTCGACTGGCGTCGCGGCGGAGGTCAAGGGGCAAACGCCTTTGGAAAGCCGTTACCAGTGGCATGATGAAGACAAAATTTTCCGTTTCGAACACTTTGTTCAGGGCAATTCGGCTGGAGTTGAGGAGATCAGGCCGCGACGCATGGCGCTGGTCACCAACAAAACGACGGTCTACATCGGCGGGATGCCGGGGAGCGCACAAAGCTTTGAAGGCGCCATTGCGCACTTGGTTGTTGATCCCGGTTGTCGCGTGCACTAAGCTCGTAGCCAGAGAAGTTAGGCGCCATAAGGGGCCTGACTTCTCTAAATGATAAGCCCAAACGCCCTATCCGTGCCATGAAGCTGCTATCTCCATTGATGAGGCACGACACTGTCGAGGTATCCGCAAAATGGTAGGCACCCATAAGAAAACCTATAGGAGAATATCATGACAGCCCGAGAGATTGACTTCGCTACCATCCGCCAAGATCCGCTGCTGCCCGGTGATCGGGCGTTTGTCTTTAGATTCGATACGTTGGTGATTCCCAATCCCTATGATCGGAGCCGCCAGTTCTGGGGGGCATCTCAATGGGGAGCTTGGGCCAAAGAAATTGAAGAGGTTTCATTTCAGTGGTTCTTGGTTTCAGAGGCGCCCTTTGGCGTATACAATCCCGGCTCAGGAAATATGGTTTCGCCTACGGGATCTCCCTTCATGCTAATGCCGCCCGATGATCCCCCCGGATGGACGACTGGCTGTACTGATTTTTCCATTCTTACAAATGAAGGGTACATTCGTCCGGATGGCAGGATTGGCATTCCTGCGCGCATCTCGGTTCCGATCGATCAACTGCCGCCGCAGCCGGTGACGCTTATGGTACGCCATGTTGTGCGTGCCGTCCGTCCGCGACGGTACCGTGGGTACGAAGGCGCGCCCACCTGGTACCCGGTTGCAGCCATCAGTGGTGATAACGTTGCGCCACTGGTTTCACTGTGGTCGCCGCAGGAATCTGCCTATCAGTCACCCGTTGTCTTCACTGGCCTGACCGCTGACCCAAGCGTCCATGGCTCGGAGCAAAGCGGTCTCGCTGCTTGTCAGCTTTCCGTCGTAGATTTGGGCAAGAACCCGTGGACGCACTTTGATTTTTCACGGCAGCGCTGGGTTGCGGCCGCCGGCGACGCCGAAGCCATGCCCGTCGAGCTTGACTACACCAATTCAAATGCCGCTAACTTTCGTGCCGAGTGGGACGATCATGCGTCGGGTAGTGGTGAGTACCTCGCCGTCATCGAAGTGGTTGACAATCGCGGCAATGTTGGTCGCGTTGAACGAGCCTTTTTTACGGACAACGACGATCCTGTCATCAATTTTGACATTCCGTCTGCGAATGAGGCGATTGTCGGGCCAATGGCAGTCATCGCTGGTTCGGTAAGGGATCAATCCGAACTTGATGAGTTGACCATTGCGATTGCCGACAATGGCGGGGCCGGCTACTGGAACCCTGCAGCGCAGGCGTGGTCTGATAAAGAAGTCCATTTCCGACCCAGCATCGAAGAAGGTCAGGACGTGTACAATTTCTGGTACGAGTGGAATCCCGGTCATGAGAGTGGATACTACTCGGTATTTGTCCATGCTAGTGACATCGCCGGTAATCAAGCACAGCGGCGCAAGAGCGTGCAGTATATGCGCATTGACACCGAGTCACCACTCGTCCAAATCACATCACCCCGTGATGAGACATCACATCCCGCCGGCCTGCTACGCGTTCAAGGACGTGTTCGTGATAACATCGGCATTGAGCGCGTGCGGCTTCTGGTCTTTGTGCCGAGTTTTGGTGGAGAAGAACAGCTGGTCATGGATATGCTCGCAACGTTGACGACAGGTACGCAAGGCGGTCAATTTCAACTGTGGCAGTGTGATCTCGACACGTCTGCACTTGTGACTTCGTATGGTCCGCAAAATTATCACATCGTGGCGCAGGCCAGAGACGTTGCCGGTAACGAGGCGTCTCATAGCCGTCATTTCTCTTTCACATAATGCCAATCCAGATAATTAACTGCGGGTGGCATCTTCCTGGAAGCTCTCTCGATGACGCCCCGTCTTACGTTAGTGGTCTTACCCTGTAACACAGCCCAACGAGATATCTGAGACAAGTCTCTATCATTGTGAGATTTCTCTCTGCGTATCCACGCTATGCTAGCGACAGGTAACTGCAGTCGCTGTGACTGCACCGTTCAAAAAGGAAATCCCATGTTTCGCACTTTTTTTCACGCAACTTCTGATCTCTTCCGCCGCTCTGTTCTGCTATTTCCACTTTGCATCTTGCTTGGATTGAGCGTAAGCGCCTCTGTTGTCTACGCCCAGCCGCTTGCGACCCCAACCGCGCCGGCCGCTACCACCATCGTCGTCGACCGCAGCGACGATCCTGAGGCTTCAAGCCTGACCCGCACCTGTACGTTTGACGTCAGCATCTACAACCCCGCAACGGACGGGTGCACCCTGCGGCGTGCCCTGCTGGAGGCCGGCGCCCGGCCTGACAGCGACCAACCCATTGCCATCCAGTTCAATCTTGCGTCCGACGATCCCAACTACGACGCCGGGTCCGACACCTGGACCATTCTCATCGACGAGCCGTTGCTACTGGCCAATGGTACGCTCGACAGCACGGTTGCCGGCAACGTAACCATCGACGGTGCGACCCAGCCGGGCGGCCGCAGCGCCGGCCCCAAGATCTATCTGGAGACCAACGACAACCGCCTGGACGTCGAGCTGACCGACAACGTCATCCGCAACCTGGGCTTTGTCGGCGGCGGCGTGATCTTCCTCAAGGAGACGGGCAACCTGGTCGAGAATATCGTCATGGGCCTCTCGCGTGACGGTCAGGAGATCGTGCTGCGCGATCCCGGCGACCCCAAGCGCATGGCCGGCGGCGGCGTCCATATTTCGGCCGACGGCAACACTGTGCAGAACAGCGTGATCAGCGGCGCCTTTGCCAGCGCGATCATTATCGACGGCAGCGACGATAACCTGATTTTGGCCAACAGCATCGGCACAAGGGCCGATGGGACCGTGCCGCCGGTCGATCCGGCCATCGAATGCTTGCGCTCGTTTAGCTATGATCCCAATAACTGGTACGGCGGCTGGGGCATCAATCTGAGCGGAACCGGCAACGTCATTGCTGAAAATCGCATCGCCGGCCTGCACATTCTCCAATCGGCCAATGATACGCCGCCCCGGGCCATCGAAATTTTTGGATCCAATCATCTCATCGCGGACAACGTGATCGGCGTCGGCAGCGATGAAGAGATTGTGGGCGTCTGTGGCCAGGGCATCAAGGTCTCCGGCAGTGACACGCAAATCGTTGACAATCTGATCGTCGCCAGCCGCAGCGATTCGGAAGATGCCGAGCCTGCTGCGATCCTGGCCAGCGATACGTCGCCCCTCTTTGACCGCATCACCGTGCAGGGCAACCGGGTCATTCTCGGTCCCGGCAAGGTCTACGGCTTTGGCCCCGGCATCAGCGACGACTTGCGCCTCTTCAACCCGGCCAAGGTGACCAGCGTGACGGAGAGCAGCATCAGCGGAACGAGCGGTGACAACTCCCCCAATAACAATGGTCCTGTGATCGATAGCTTCTGCCCCAACTGCATCATCGACCTCTATCTTGACGACGAAGATGACATTCAGGAGGCGATCGTTCATCTTGGGAGCACGACTGCAGATGACGCGGGCAATTGGAGCTTTGCGCTCAGCGAACCGCTGCCCGCCGACGCCGGCGTGCGTACCAATAGCACCACCCAGTCCGCCGGCGTCATCGGCAGCTTTGGCGCAGGGATGTCAACCAAGCTTTCGACGCTTTACATTGCCCCCACCGGCGTCACCATCGATGGGCCGACGGCGGGTGAAACCGATGTCGAATACCAGTTCGGCATCACGACCGAACCGCTGACCGAAGAAGAAGTCTACTTCTATACCGTTACCGTGACTGATCGCGAAACACCGCTGACGGGACAGCTTGGCAGCCTGGCCAATCTGCGCTTTACGTGGACGACACCCGGTGTCAAGACCATCGAGGTGCTGGTCGAAAACGCGCTGGGCGCCGTGACCGCGACCCATACGATCACGATCGCCGGCGACACGGAACCAACGCCAACGCCGGATCCTTCACCGACCCCCGATCCTTCACCGACTCCCGATCCATCCAGCGCCGAAGGCGTCTACCTGCCCGTTGTGCGCCGCTAAGTGATTGCCCGGAATCAAGTTCGCAACCTTCCTGGAAGCTGTACGAAAGGATCGGCAGCCTGACGGAATGCTTCCAGGAAGGTGAAATCGCTACGTTGTCTGCGGACAATCACGAAGGAAAGGAAAAAGTCATGTCTAATGCGAAGAAACCACCCCGTCGTCGAGTGCAAAGGGAGCGACCCAGCAAGGCCGCATTGCGTCGCGAGTCCTTTAACAGCGTGCGCCTGACGCCCATGCGTGCACGCCAGGGTCCTGCCAGTGCGGCGGCCCCTGAGCAAATAATGCCGCCAGCGGCTCAGGCTCAGCCCGTGGCCAGCGGGCCGGACTATCTGGCCGGCATGCAGGCCTATCGTGCGCAGCTAAGTAGCAAGGCGCTACAAAGAACATTGGTCAGTAATGCCTGGACGCCGATTGGTCCATCAGCAGTGCGCAAAGGACAAGCCGGTAACCGACCCGTAATCTCGGGCAGGGTGTCGAGCATCGCCATCGCACCCGACAGCACACGTATCTACGTCGGCGCCGCCAATGGCGGCGTCTGGCGCTCGGAAGATGGCGGCGAAAGCTGGACGCCGCTCATGGAAGCGTTCGACCTGAATCCCCAAAACCGCGGCGCCGATTCTCTTGCCGTGGGCGCGCTGGCGCTGGTGCCGGGCGCATCGGCGGATGAAGATACCCTCTACGTCGGTTCGGGAGAAGCTATCGATGGCGGGGCGGATCCCACCAGCGGTCCCATGTTTGGCGTCGGCCCCATTGTATCGACCGACGGTGGCCAGAACTGGCAGACGGAACTGACGGGACCAGGCGGACCGTGGACGCGGTTGGTGGGCGGCGGCTTTTTTGAGCTGGCCGTCGACCCCAACGAGCCAAGCCGGGTGCTGGGCGCAACGCTGACCGGACTCTTCCGCCGCGAGCCGGCGCCGCTCTCGACCGGCTTCTTCCGCTGGCAGCACATCACGTTGCCGAATATTCCGCCAAGTACTCCGGTCACGAGCGTCGTCGCTGCATTGGATGACGCTGGCGCAACGGTCTTCTACGCCGCCTGCAAGGGCGGCCCCTGCTTCCGCTCGGCTGATGGCGGCGTGAGCTGGAGCGAAGCCGGCACTGATTTTCCCGGCAACGTGGAGCGCGTGCGTCTGGCCGTGGACCCGGGCAACGCCCGCATCGTCTATGCGCTGACCACGCCGCTCTCCATCAGCTTCACGCTCCATCGCCTGGATCTGAATGATGGGCGCTGGCGCTCGGTGGGGCGGCTGCTTTCGGCCCAGGCGGCCAACTTCAATGGTCAGTGGAATCTGGCGTTGGCCGTTACGCCCGGCAACCCGGACCGCGTCTATATCGGCGGCGGCGCCACCCGTACGGATGATGCCGGTATCCTCAATGGCCCAGGCGATACGAATTATGGCGCGACGCTCTTTCGCGTCGACGTCACCTACACCGTCAATGCCAATGGCAGCATAGGCAATCCTTCCGGTGACTTTCACTATATCGGCGGCGCCGTACATCCTGACGTTCATGCCATCGTCTTCCCGCCCGACAACTCTAATCAGTTGTGGGTCGGCTGTGACGGCGGCGTCTTCTACAGCGACAATGCACCGGGGACGGATGAGCCGGCCGCGCCGCGGCTCTTTTTCGAGGCCAAAAACACCGGGCTGCAGACGCTGATGATGCACCATCTGGACCAGCATCCTGAGGAGGAAGCCGTACTCTTTGGCGGTACCCAGGACAACGGCTGCCTGCGCTTCACGGGCGAGGAGGCGTGGCTTCATGCCCAGTCGGGCGACTGCGGCTTCGTCGTGATTAACTGGCAAAACCCATATCGGATTATTGCCGGACTCCAGTTTGATTCGAATGCCCGGCGTCCGTTACTCGCGCGCTCGCATTATGGCGGCAATCTGGCCAGCTTTCGCCTACTGGCGGATCCACCGTCGGATCTGGACACGCGCACGCTCTTCTACTATCCATTGGCAGGGACGCCACCAGGGACCAGCGCGCCCAATCGGGTCGTTTTTGGCTCTCTGCAGCCATGGGTGACCGAAAACTTCGGCCGCGACTGGCAGAGCGTGCCCAGCGGCGATCCAGCGCTGGACGAACTGGTCGGCCCCATTCGCGCCATTGCCTTTTCCACGCCCGACTGTTTTTTCGTGGGCACCCACAGCGACGCGGTCGGCTTCCCGGAAATGGGCATCTATCGCTTCGACCGGGTAGGCGGCTCCTTTCAGCCGACGCGATTGGATCGACGTGCAATTTCACCGAGCATTGTGGTTTTCGATCTTCTCCCCTTTGAGGGCAGCGTTTCCGACATCGCCATCGACTGGTCTGATCCGACCGGGCGCTCAATCTACGTCGCCTTTGGCGGCTACGGCTCCTTTGGTCACGTCTGGCACCATGACGGCCTGTGGTGGCGGCGACGCGACGGCGGCAACCCGGGCCAGCCGGGCAGCCTGCTCGATGTGCCGCACAACGCCATCGTTGTCGATCCCGAAAACCCAGCCACCATCTACGCCGCGGCGGACATCGGCATCTGGCGTTCGACGAATGGCGGACAAAGCTGGCAGCCCTTTGCCGAAGGATTGCCTGACGCAGCGGTTGTCGATCTGAAGCTCCATCCCCGGCGCGTACTGCGTGCCGCGACCCACGGCCGGGGCGTCTTTGAGCGCCGCGTAGATGTCACGTCAGTCCATGATATGGAGCTTTTTATCCGTGACACGCAGCTCGATTTGGGCAAGCGGATAACGGTCGACGGGTTGGACAATCCGCTGCAGAGATACACGCAAGTCTGGCATTGGAAGGGGCCCGATATCAAGCTGGATTTCCCGGACTTTCACGGTGATTTTCAGTTTGCCCACGGGCAGGCGATCGACTTTGCTGAATTTGTTGACGAATTGCGCGACGATGGTTTGGCCGTTGGTCACAGCATGGAGAGCGGCGACGAGCATGTCGTCTACGCCCAAATCCATAACCGGGGCGAACGTCCGGTCGACAACGTGCAGGTCACTGCGCTGATCACGCCGGCGACAACGGGCTTGCCCCCGCTACCGTGGGATTACGAGGAGCGGGTGCAGCAGGGGCAAGCGATTTCATCCAGCAATTGGGAAACCATCGGCATTACGACTCTTGATCGAGTGGAAGCGCGCGTGCCCGGGATCGTTAAGTTCGTCATTCCGTCGGACAAGCTGCCGCCACCCACCGACACACAGGGCAGCTTTGGCTACTCCGTGCTCATGCTTGTTCATCACCCAGAAGATCCCTACCCGATCACACCGTGGCAGCAGGCCGGCAACTTCCAGGTTCGCCCGATTCCGCCCGTCGATGTGATTTGCAGGACGCGGCGTCTGGCAGCTGTCAAGTCGGTAACGCAGCAGCCGATTATGATTGCCGCTACGTTCCAAGAAATGGACAGTGAAGATACCATTCCCTTTACGCTCTTTGGGCCGGCAGACGGTCGCGAGTTCCCGCGGCTGCGCTTCCGTTTGAACAAGTACCCGGGACGCGTACGCCTCTTCGTGCCCAAGCTGCGGCTGGGTAAGTCTTGGCAGAAGCAGCTCAAAGGCTGGAAGCCCCACGATGAAACGGAAGATTTTGTGGCGTGGGCAAAGCGCTATGTCACATGGCTGGAAAAGCAGCAGGGCGGCAAACGAGCCAATCACCGCGGCTGGACCAAGGCGCGGATCGCCGCTTGCGAGCAGGTTGCAGCCAGCCAACTCGTGCTGGAGGGCGCGAGCCGCCATGAATTGGTGTTTGACGGCTTTGAGCTGGAGGAGAAAGAGAGCTATCCATTCTTCTTGCGGCTCGATCATCCCAAGGAGATGCTGGCCGAGGCGCAGCGTTATGAGATCGAGATTCTCTATGAGCGGCGCACGGAGGAGGGAACATTTGAGATCGCCGGCGGCCAGACCGTCCAAATCGTCGTGGCAGCGGACGAGAAAAAGAAGAAGTAGTCGTTGATCAGGATGCGCGGCAGTATCAGTCGTTCACGATTGGTACTGCCGCGCACCCCCAGGCTGAGAGTCTTCCTCCCCCCTCTACGGTTAAGAACTTGGCGAAAGCGTTCGAAATCGGCCCGTTCGCTGCGTTTCTCGAACGTGAAACCCCGCCAATCTCCCCTTCCCCGTACCCACATTGTATAATGTCCTCATGGATCTCTTTGATGCGGCCCACGCCGACCGATTGGAAAAAGAGGCGCCCCTGGCGGCGCGCATGCGTCCGCGTACCCTCGACGAATATATCGGCCAGACCCACATCATTGGGCCGGGGCGTTTGCTCCGGCGCGCAATTCAGGCCGACCAATTGGGCAGCCTGATCTTCTACGGTCCCCCGGGCACGGGCAAAACGACGCTGGCTCGGGTCATTGCCAATACGACCGAAGCCCACTTCACCGCGCTCAATGCCGTGCTCTCCGGCGTCAAAGATATCCGCGAGGCCGTGGCCGACGCGCAGGAGCGGGCCAAACACTATGGCCGCCGTACGATCCTTTTTGTCGATGAAGTTCATCGCTTCAACAAGGCCCAGCAGGATGCACTCCTGCCCTGGGTCGAGAATGGGACGGTCATCTTTGTCGGCGCGACCACCGAAAACCCCTACTTTGAAGTGAACAAGGCGCTGGTCAGCCGCAGCCGCATCTTTCAGCTTACCCCGCTGACGGAGGATGACCTGCGCGCCGTGGCGATTCAGGCCTTACGCGATCCCGACCGGGGCTTTGGCAGGCGCAGCGTCGTGCTCGATGTCGCTGCCCTCGATCACCTGGTTGACGTCGCCGCCGGCGATGCCCGCGCCGTGCTCAATGCGCTCGAGCTGGCGATCGAAACGACGCAGCCGGCGCCACTCGACACACTCGTTGCTGCTACCGCCGATTGGCCTGACGACCCGGACTTCCATGTGACGTCTGATGCGATCATCAATCTGCAGGCGGATGCAGCGTCGGCAATCCACATCACGCTGCCGATTGCCGAGGAATCGATCCAGCAGCGTGTCGTTCTCTACGACAAAGAGGGCGACTATCATTTCGACACGATCAGCGCCTTCATCAAGAGCCTGCGCGGCAGCGATCCCGATGCGGCTATGTATTGGATGGCCAAGATGATTCACGCCGGCGAAGCGCCCCGCTTCATCTTTCGGCGCATGCTCATCTTTGCGGGTGAGGATGTCGGGCTGGCCGATCCCCAGGCCATGACCGTCGTGGCGGCCTGCGCACAGGCCTTTGAGTGGGTCGGCATGCCGGAGGGACGTTTTCCCCTGGCTCAGGCCGCTCTCTACCTGGCGACCGCACCCAAATCCAACTCGGCCTTTGCCCTCTTCGACGCGTTGGCAACGGTGGAATCCGAGAGCGACAGCGGCGTGCCCAACCACCTGCGCGACGCAAACCGCGACAAGGAAGGCTTTGGCCACGGTGAAGGCTATCTCTATCCCCACGCCTATCGGGACCATTGGGTCGCCCAGCAATATTTGCCTGCTTCGTTGGAAGGCAAGGTCTTCTATCAACCATCCGATCAGGGCTATGAAGCTGACATTCGGGAGCAGGTAGCCCGCCGGCGCGAAGCGCAGCTTGCTGCCATGCTGGCGACCGAAGACGAACATGTGGAGATGCTGACCTTTTCGCCCGGTGATTCCGTCCGCGACCAGTGGCTGCAGCGCACCGTCTCCCAAGTCGGGGCGAATCTGGCCGCGTTGCGCGACCGGGTGCTGGACGGCGCGCTGCTGGCCCGCCACAGCGTCGTGCTCGACCTCAAGACGGGCAGCGGCTTACTCACGTGGGAGGCAGTGCGCCGTACGCCTGAGGGGGGCGTCTACACGCTGGCGCGCGCGCAGCAGGATGCCGAAGCTCTGACTCAAGCCGCCGCACGCCTGACGGCGGTGGAGCAACCCATCATTCTTCCGGGTGAGCTGGCTCAGCTACCGGCTCTGCTGGCTGAGATGTCTGATTTACGCTTCGATGCGATCATAGGCTTCAACGCCTTGCTGAGCGCGACCGACAAGCCCGCCATGCTCACCATTTTTCTTGACCTACTGGCGCCCGGCGCGGCGCTCAGTCTGGCCGAACGCCTGCCCCGTTATGGCCAACGCCTCTATGATCTTGTCGATCCGGGTGACCTGAGCGATGAGCTTGTGGCGCGCTGGCACGCTGCGGAAGAAGCCATCTACGACGATCCAACCGATCCGCTGGTCAACTGGTCGGCTGAGGATCTGATCGCGCCCCTCGAGACCGCCGGCTTGAGCGTCACCACATCGGTCGAGAGTGAAACGAGCGATTTTCGCATTACGCCCGGCATGATTGAACGCTGGTTCGGCCTGGGTGAGACGAGCAAGCCCAGCTATGCCGAACGTCTTGCCGTCCAACTCGATCCGGCCGAGATCGCGCAGGTCAAAACATTCTTTGTTCGCCAACTGACCAACCAAACCGTGGCGTGGCAGCGTCGCGTACTCTATCTACAAGCCCAATGACAATTGGTAATTTTCGATTGGCGATTGTTAATTGCCAATGGCTGATCTATACGACGAGGTGATTGTATGTCTTATACGCTGTTGATTGGCACCGATGAACTGGCTGAACTGCTCGACGAGCCCAACGTCGTCATCGTGGATAGCCGATTTGCGCTGGATGATCCGCCCAGGGGGCGCAAGGAGTATCTGGCCGGTCATATTCCTGGCGCAGTCTACGCGCATCTGGATGAGGACCTGTGCGGGCCTATTGTCCCCGGCGAGACGGGACGCCATCCGCTGCCGGAGGTTGACGCGTTTGTCGCTACGTTAGAGCGGTGGGGCATCGATAATGAGAGCCAGGTCGTGGTCTATGACGACGCCGGCGGCATGTATGCCGGCCGGCTGTGGTGGATGCTGCGCTGGTTGGGGCACGACCGGGCAGCGGTGCTGGACGGCGACTGGCGCAAGTGGCAGCGGGAGGGACGCCCCGTGAGGGCCGGTGAGGAGCAGCGGTCGTCCAGCCGCTTCATCGCGGCGCACCGACCAGAGATGGCGGCCTCGGTCGATGAGGTGTTGGCCGCTATCGAGGACGATCACGTTGTGATTGGGGATTCGCGCGATGAAGCGCGCTATCGCGGCGAGGCCAGCGGTCTAGACCCGGTGGCCGGTCACATTCCTGGCGCGGTTTCGGCCTGGTTCGGTCATAATCTCAATGAGGATGGCACCTGGCGCGCGCCCGAAGCGCTTGCTGCGCGGTTTGTCGAGATTATGGGTGACCCCGACGGCGGCGAATTGTCCGAAGAGATTATCTTTTATTGCGGCTCAGGGGTGAGCGGCGTTCACAACATTATCGCTATGGCACACGCCGGATTGGGCGAGGCGCGACTCTATCCCGGCTCGTGGAGCCACTGGATTACTGACCCGGATCGGCCGATCGAATAAGGCGGATCTTTCGCTTAACCAGAGAGGGACGGATTCTGATGGACCGTACGTTTTTTACGCTGGCCGGCTTGTTTGGCGCATTGGCTGTGGCGCTGGGCGCGTTTGGCGCGCACGCGTTAGAAGCACGCGTCAGCCCGGAGCTGCTGGGCACCTTTGAGACGGGCGTGCGCTACCACTTCTATCATGTGGTGGCGTTGATCGCAGTGGCCTTTGCCATTGGGCGTTGGCCGCAAACGAATCTGCCCGTTATCGCGGGCTGGCTCTTTGTCGCTGGCATCGTGATCTTTGCAGGCAGCCTCTATCTGCTCGTCTTCACGGGGCAGCGCTGGCTGGGCGCGATCACGCCAATCGGTGGCGTGGCCTTTATCACAGGCTGGCTGCTGCTGGCCTGGACGCCGTGGCGACAAGAACATGAAACACGGATCGGATAAATCCGCGTTCTATTCGCGCTAGGTCAATCCGGTTGTCTGCGGCGGATGCGGGTGGTTAAACGGTTCGCCATGGAGCCACCAACTGACGCCAAAGAGCAGACCCGGCAGGGCAAAGGCGAAGAAGTAGGGCCCCTTGGGCAGCGCGCCGCTGAGCGCAAATTCCAGCGCGTAAAACGCGAAGAGGCTCACGAGCGTGGTTGCGCCACCCCAGCCTTCATGGCGCCAGCCTATCATCATGCCAAGGATGACACCGCCAGGGAAGAGCGCAAGTGCAAGCCACTCCCACGGCGTCAGCAGCGCCGGCGTTACGCCCTCGCCAAAGACGAAAGCCAATAAGAGCGCACCGCTGGCGATGCTGCCGATTCGTGCGATCCAGCGAATGGACGTAGCAAAAAATTCAGCGCCATTTTGCATAAACGAGCCTCCTCCTGATCCACATTTGCCGTCTGTCGTCATTATGGCGGAGGCGTGGCGACAAAATGGCGACAAACGCGTCGTACGCGCTAGTCGTTACTCCTTCTTTTTGCGCGATCCCCAGCTCTCACAACCGCCTTCGCCGCTGGGCCGCACCATGGGCTTGGCAATGTCGCGCGTCCCCTTCCACCCATAAGGATCCATACCGGCGACCATGACGATGTCGCGATAGTCGGCCGTCGCCATGTGCTCCCCTTCCTCCGGCAGCCGCCAGGGCAGAAGCGACTCTGCGCTCATGTAGTGGTTGACAAGCACGCGCCGGTAGCCGCTTTGGGCGCGGTTGGGGAAGGAGCGATGCAGCAGGTAGCCATTGAAGAAGACGATACTGCCGGCCTTAACCTCGACGGGGATTGCGTCGGCGTCGCTATAAGGGAAACCGGTTGCCTCGTCCGAACAGTCGAAGCGCGCATCTTGCTGTACTTCCAGCGGCCATAGCAAGCCTGGTCTGTGGGAGCCGGGAATAACCCATAGGCAGCCATTTTCAATCGTAGCGTCATCCATCGCGATCCACCCGCCCGTCAGCGAACGATCGCGTGTGGGGATGAAGTCTTCGTCCTGGTGCCACGCTTGGCCGGGCTTGCCGGTCGACTTAATGAAGAGCATGGATTGCATGCACTTGACGTTGGGACCGATGATTTCGGCAAGGGTCTCCGTCATGCGAGGCGTCGCCAGATATTTGCGCATCACGTCCGAGATTTTGTGGGGGAAGTGAATGCAGAGATAGCGGCGCAGTACTTCTTCATCTGTGGCGTCAGCGGGCGCGGGATCGACGCCGCGTACCTTACCGGCTTCACCACGGCAGATGCGCAGCGCCTCCTCGCGCAATTCCTCTAATTCCTCTGCCGTCAGTGCATTGGGGACGACCAGATAGCCGTTTTCTGCATAGAATTCGGCCAATCCTCCGTTGGCCCCGCGTGTCGTTTCGGTGATGAAGGTTGGCCCGCCTGCGGCAAGCGCAGCAAGCTGTGGATCAAAAAGGGGTGTAGATAGAGTCATAATGTGCTCTCCTATGTGACAACAGCGCAATTGTGACAACAGCGCAATCTGACCGTAGCGTCATTCTACGCGCAAATACGCTTGTCTGACAAGCGGGATTTTGGGCCTGAAATGGGTGATTGCTCACCGAAGCAGCGTCGAAAATGTTTGTTGTTCCTCCGATCCTGGGCTACGATTATGTATTGGTCGCGTCGTTGATTTTGAATGGCGTTGCTGACTTTCTCTTTAATTCCGAATGACAGCGTGCGCCACCGGAATTTAACTCTCTATTCCCAACCCAATTTTCAAGGAGTGAAACCATGGCAGTTCAACACAAACGACTTGGCAAGCATGGCGTGCTCGTCTCGAATATCTGTCTCGGTACCATGAACTTTGGCTGGCATACCTCTGTGGAGGACAGCTTCGCCATCATGGATCGGGCCCTGGAAGCGGGCATCAATTTCTTTGACACGGCCGATGTCTATGGCTGGGACAAGGAGCATGGCTACACGGAAGAGATTTTGGGGCAGTGGTTCGCCCAGGGCGGCGGTCGCCGCGACGCGACCGTGTTGGCAACCAAAGTCTACAACCCTGTTTCGCGCGAGGCCAATTTGCCCGAAGTCAACTCGGACGGACGCAGCCTTTCGGCCTACAAAATCCGCAAACATGTCGAGGGCAGCCTTTCCCGTCTGCAGACCGAATGGATCGACATCTACCAGATGCACCACATCGATCGCGAGTGCCCCTGGGATGAGACCTGGCAGGCCTTCGACGCCCTGGTCAAGCAGGGCAAGGTCGTCTATGTCGGTTCGAGCAACTTCGCCGGCTGGGACATTGCCACGGCGTGCCAAGAAGCCAGCCGCCGCGGCCTCACCGGGCTGGTCAGTGAACAGAGCATCTATCATCTAGACAACCGCATGGTGGAGCTCGAGGTCATCCCGTCCTGCGAGCACTACGGTCTTGGTCTGATTCCGTGGAGTCCGCTCGCCGGCGGTCTTCTGGGCGGCGCGCTGGAGAAGGTCGCATCGGGCCGGCGCTCGAACGAGGAGTTCGTCAAGCGCGTGGAAGAGAAGCGCGACCAGCTTGAAGCATACGAAACCCTCTGTCGCGAAATCGGCCATCCGCCCGGCGAGGTTGCCCTGGCCTGGCTGCTCCACCAGCCCGTCGTGACGGCCCCCATCATCGGCCCGCGCACCATGGAGCAGTTGGAGAGCGCGATACGCGCCACCGACATCGAATTAGACGCCGAAACCCTCGCCCGCCTGGACGAGATCTTCCCAGGGCCTGGCGGTGAAGCGCCCAACGCCTACGCCTGGTAAACTGTACAGCCGATGGAGGCAGCGCCGGTTGAGTCTGCCTGAACTGAGCCTGTCGAAGCGTCAACCCGCCTGGTTTCGACAGGCTCAACCGGCGCTAGCTGCATAGTTTGTATCGTTACTGTCCCTGTATACCACTCTCCCCTGTACACCAGCCTTATACACCCTATGAAATGGGACTTTGTCGACGACAGAGAAGCCTCATTTTATGGGGCAAATCTTGCGTTTGTGGTTTGCCTGACTTTCTCTTATCATAGGCTTACGTCTGCGCAAGCTGTTCCTACCGCGTGGATAAACGAATGACCACATACGTAAAGATCTTTCACGTCTCACTGCCCGATAGGCGCTGATCGCTCTGCTCATGCGAGCGGAGCTGTCGATCACTGCTCGGGGCCACACGTTCACGCTTCAGGAGTCTTTATGAAGAGTTTGCTTGCCGGCTACGTGCGAATTGTCGATCAAATTGCCGAGTTTACCGGTTGGTTGTCGCAGATGTTTGTGATCATCGTCGTGGTGATCGGCTTCTATAATGTCTTTGTCCGTTTCCTCGGCCGCTTTATGGGTACCCAGCTGTCTTCGAATGTCTTCATTGAAACCCAGTGGTATCTTTTTTCCCTCGTCTTCTTCCTCGGGTTCAACTATATTCTGAAGCACGGTATTAATGTGCGGGTTGACTTTCTTTATGCCAACTGGCCGCGTCAACGCCAAGCCGCAATTGATTTTTGGGGCAATCTGCTCTTTCTGGTTCCCTACTGTCTCATCGCCATTTGGGTCACCATCAACCCCGTGCTGACGTCTTGGGGGCGTCGATCCAACGGTACCTGGGGCCCCTGGGAAATGTCAAACGATCCCGGCGGTCTGCCTCGGGCGCCTATCAAGACTATGATTATTGTGGCTTTTGTCTTGCTCCTCCTTCAGGCCATTGCTGAACTGATCAAACTTTACCCGATCATGCGTACGGGGGAGGCCATCTACGGCGATGAGGCTGTTCATGACGCGCCTTTGCGCCTCGAATAATCCCTGAAAATCGTGAGGATACCCCTGACTATGTCCGGTTTTTTCTCAAAGGTAATGCTCTCGCTGGACGGATCCGACTTTGCGCGTCAGGCTGCGCCACAGGCAGCTGCCATCGTCCAATGCTTTGACAGCAAATTGGTCCTCTATTCAGTGCTCGACAACCCGCGCCATGCCATGACGCTGCCGCTATTAGAGTCTGATTTGGAGGAACTGGATGCCGGCGTCGAACGCCGTCTGCATGCGACGGCTGAACGAATTGCTGAGACTTTGCGCGCCGATGCGGACGCAATGGACGTCGCACCTTCGAATGTAGAGGTTGTCGTTGAAGCTTACCACAACGCCGCCGAAGCGATCGTCCGCTATGCCAACGACAATAACGTGGACCTGATTGTCATGTGCACCCACGGCCGCGGCGGGTTGGATCGTCGCCTGCATGGCAGTGTGGCTGAATTCGTGCTACGTCATGCCCCTTGCCCGGTCATGCTTGTCCGGGCCTCTGAGAAGAAGTAGGAAAGTGCCCGATACGTCTCGGCTCCCGCAACAAGCAGATTGTTCGCCTTGATCCCGCCGGTAGCGGTCGTAGTCACCGTCCTCAGCATATGTCTGAAAGGGAAGATGCATGGGTTTTGAATGGCTTGCGTTGTTAATGTTTGTGTTCTTCTTTTTCTTGATTCTCATCGGCTATCCGGTGGCCTTTTCATTCGCCGGTACTGCCATCGTTTTTCTTATAATCGGCCTTGCCTTGGGCGCGTTTGATATCCGTCTGCTTCGCCTTCTGCCCAATCGCTGGTTCGGCACCATGTCGGACTTTACGCTGCTGGCAATCATCTTTTTTGTCTTCATGGGGGCCATCTTCGAGAAGTCGGGATTGGCTGAGCAGTTGCTGGAGACGGTGGGGCAATTGATGGGCCCCATGCGCGGCGGCCTGGCCTTGGCGGTCGTGCTAGTGGGCACGCTACTGGCCGCGGCAACTGGCGTCGTGGCCGCGACGGTCATCGTCATGGGCCTTATCTCATTGCCCATCATGCTGCGCTACGGCTATGACCACAAGCTGGCGACAGGGATCATTACGGCCTCGGGCACCATGGCGCAGCTTCTGCCGCCCAGCCTGGTTCTGGTCGTGCTCAGCGATCAACTCGGCGTCAGCGTGGGCGATCTTTTCTTGGGGGCGCTCTTCCCGGGCCTGATCCTGTCCGGGCTCTACGCGCTCTATGTCATCTTCATCGCCATCATTCGACCCGAGGATGCGCCGGCCCTGCCGCCTGAAGCGCGCACGCTGCAGGGGGGGGCGCTCTTCCGCAAAACGTTTGTGGCCGTCTTCCCGCCGCTCATTCTGATCTTTGCCGTGCTGGGCAGCATCTTCTTCGGTATCGCTACGCCTACAGAAGCAGGCGCCGTAGGCGCGATGGGGGCCTGCATCCTCGCCGCCCTCAACCGCAACCTCACCTGGAAGCTAGTCAAGGACGCGGCGCGGTCGACGGCCAACATCACGGCCCTGGTGATCATGATTCTCTTCTGCTCTACCTTCTTTGGCCTGGTGTTCGACGGATTGGGCGGTCAGCGCTACGTGCAAGATCTGTTGACCGGTCTGCCGGGCGGCTACTGGGGCTTCATCATCGTCGCCAACATTGTTATTTTCCTGCTCGGCATCAACCTGGAGTTTATCGAGATCAGCTTCATTGCCATGCCCCTTCTGGTGCCGGCAGCGATGGAGTTGGGGGTCGACCTGGTTTGGTTCGGTGTGATGATGGCCATCAATCTCAACATGGCCTTTATTTCGCCGCCGGTCGGCTTCTCGCTTTTCTACCTGCAAAGTGTGGCGCCTCCTGAGGTTGAGACCATTGACATTCATCGTGGCGCCTTACCCTTCATGGTGCTCCAGGCCATTGCCTTGATTATTGTCATTGCCTTCCCGCAAACGGTGCAGTGGCTGGTGAATGCCGCAGCCTAGGCCTGACCGTGCACGAGTTTCAAAGGGCAAGAAGAAGCCGGACTTGACGTCAAGTCCGGCTTCTTCTTGCCCTTTTCCAAACGATTCGAATTAGGAAGTGAGGTATTCCAACATCGCTAACTCGGCATAACCATGCCAGCTATCAATGGCATCGCGGAAAACGACCCATTGATCCAGGATTGATTTGAAATCGACGTCATCGGCGGCGAATTCGTCATAAAGTTCGAAAGAGGCTTCTTCCGCAGCAGCCATGACATCGTCCGGGAAAGGCAGCAGGCTGATGTCGGCTTCAGACTGCAGTTTGGCCAGCGCAGCCGGGTTCTTGGCGTCGTAACGGGCCATCATGATGGTGTTGGCATCGGAAGCCGCTGACTTCACAATCTCCCGGTACTCCTCAGGGAGATTGTTCCATTCGTCCAAGTTGACCTGGACTTCCAAGGTGGGGCCCGGTTCCCACCAGCCGGGATAGTAGTAGAAGCTGGCAGCCTTGTGGAAGCCCAGCTTCTCGTCATCGTAGGGGCCGACCCACTCGGCGGCATCAATGGCGCCGGTCTGCAGCGCCTGGAAGATTTCACCGCCGGGCAAGACTTGCACGGTCACGCCCAAACGATCCATCACCTGACCGCCCAAGCCGGGAATGCGCATCTTGAGGCCTTCCAGATCCGCAACCGACTTGATTTCCCGATTGAACCAGCCACCCATCTGCACGCCCGTATTGCCCGCCGGGAATTGAATCGCGTTGAAGCGATCGGCATAGACCTGCTGAAGCATCTCCAGGCCACCGCCCTCGAGGAGCCAGGCGTTCTGCTGGCGTGCGGTGAGCCCGAAGGGGAGCGCGGTGCCAAATGCAGTAACGGGACCTTTGCCTATGTAGTAATAGGATGCCGTGTGCCCGATCGGCACGGCGCCCTCCTGTACAACATTCAATACTTCTAGGCCGGGCGCCAACTCGCCGGCCGCACGGGGCGTGATTTGGAACTTGCCGCCGGTCAGGGCAGCCACACGCTCAGCAAATACCTGTGCGCCACCATAAATTGTGTCCAGCGCCACAGGCCAACTGGTAGCCATCTGCCATTCAATTTCGGGTAGGCTCGAGTCTTGGGCGATTGCTTCGGAATCGGGCAGATCGGCGCCACCCATATTGGCGCCGCACCCGGCGGCGAGACCGAGTGCCGCCGCAGCAGTCGTGCGGGTCGCAACGGTTTGCAGGAAATCTCGTCGATTCATGCGGGTTTCTCCTTGGACAGGCTTGGAAGGAACAGTGTGGAATTTGCGAGACAAGGGCAGGCACATTTTAACAGAGTGTAAGCTTCTGTCAAATGACATTTTGCGCATCGAATCGGCTGCGTTTGCCTTTTCGGGCGGGCTGCCAAGGTATGGTATGATGAAGCGAAATTACAGAGCAAGCCATTCACCGATTCGTAGCAAGGCGAGCCCAATTTCAGGTCTCTCAAAGCGCTGCGAATTTTGCATGTAAGGACCGAAAAAATGAGCTATGACGGCCGCATTCACACTGTGCAGATTGGCGATTTGACCCGTGATCTCCCCCTCTTCAACATTGCACCGGGCGTGACCATCGCCATCTTTAACATGTTGGGCGATACTGAGGTGGTCGAAGAATCGGCCCGGCTGCTGGCCAAGCAGATACCGGCCAACGCGGACGTCTTGGTCGTGCCCGAGGTAAAGGCCGTACCGCTGGGTCATGCACTGTCCGTTCATACCGGCCTGCCGGTCGTCTTTGTGCGCAAGATCGTCAAGCCTTACATGGCGAACAGCCTGGATGTGGAAGTGGTCAGCATCACCACGGGCGCGCCCCAGACCATCTATCTGGATGGCAAGGATCGCTACCTGATCGAGGGCAAAAACGCAGTCTTGGCGGATGACGTGGTCAGCACAGGCAGCACCTTCGAGGGGCTACAGAAGCTCATGGACGAAGCCGATGCCAATGTTGTGGGCGAGATGGCTGTTTTCACCGAGGGCGGAGCGAACGACTGGCCAAACGTGATTTCTCTGGGACATTTGCCAGTCTTTACTGATTGAGTCATTAACATGTCAACATTAACCGAACAACTAACCAAAGTCGCCAGGCGCTATGACGAGCTCAATCAGCTCATGGCTGAGCCCGAGGTGCTGGCCGACTATGAGCGTCTCAACGCATTGGCGCAGGAGCGGAGCGACCTGGATGACCTGGTCAATACCTTCCGGCGCTATGAGGACGTTCAGAATCAGATTGCGGGCAACCGTGAACTGATCGAGGAAGACAGCGACTCCGAACTGGCTGAACTCGCCGAACTGGAGCTGGATGAGCTGATCGAGGAAGAAGCGCAGCTCGAAGCCCAGCTGAAGCTGCTGCTCGTGCCCAAAGATCCTAATGACGAAAAGAACGCCATCGTCGAGATCCGCGCCGGTACGGGCGGGGATGAAGCAGGACTCTTTGCGGCCGAACTCCAGCGCATGTATATGCGCTGGGCCGAAGATCACAAACTGAAGATTGAGCTATTGAGCCAGAGCGAGACAGGCATCGGCGGCATTAAGGAAGTGATCTTTGGCGTGAAGGGCAAGGGCGCATTTGGCCGGCTCAAGTATGAGTCGGGCGTCCATCGCGTGCAGCGCGTGCCCACCACCGAAAGCCAGGGTCGCATTCACACCAGCGCAGCCACGGTAGCGGTCCTGCCTGAAGTGGACGACGTGGAGATTGAGGTTCACGACAACGACATCCGCATTGACATCTTCCGCAGCAGCGGGCCCGGCGGACAGAGCGTCAACACGACCGACTCTGCCGTGCGTATCACCCATTTGCCCACCGGACTGATTGTTACCTGTCAGGATGAAAAGAGCCAACTGCAGAACAAGCTCAAGGCAATGCGCATCTTGCGCTCGCGCCTCTTCGACATCGAGGAGCAGAAGCGCATGGACGAGCTGGGCGCGGCCCGCCGCAGCCAGATCGGCTCTGGCGACCGCAGCGAAAAGATCCGCACCTACAACTTCCCCCAGAGCCGCGTTACCGATCACCGCATCAATCTGACCGTCTACCGGTTGGATTCGGTCCTCAATGGCGATTTGGACGAGTTTATTGACGAACTTTCCCGGCGCGATCAGGCCGAACGGTTGCAGGCTGTCGGCGAATAAGCCCTTCGTTGCCGCCTGCGCCTTCTAACGTCAATAGAGGCCCCGACCGCCACTTGCGCGGTCGGGGCTTTTTGATTGATGATGCGCTCATCTTTCACGCAATCCGGGAATACAAATCCAGCACAGCAAAGGAGATATTGCCATGCAGGCCGTCATGAAAGTTGCGCCCGGCGTGGGCCATGTGACCGTACGTCAAATCCGCGAGCCCGAGCCAGGGCCCGGCGAGGCGCTGATTCGGGTTAAGGCCGCGGGCATCTGTGGCACCGATCTGCACATCTATCACGATGAGTTTAAGACCGTGCCGCCCGTCGTGTTGGGGCATGAAGTGGCCGGCGAAGTCGCGGCCGTCGGCGCAGGTGTCGAAGGGGGGCGCATCGGCGAACGGGTCACGACGGAAACCTATTACGCTACATGCGGCAACTGCCGCTATTGTCGCACGGGACAGGTGAACCTCTGCCTGGCACGGCAGTCAATTGGGTCGGCAGTCAACGGCGGTTTCACCAGCTACGTCGTCGTGCCCGCCGTCAATCTGCATCGATTGCCGGAAAATGTGGACTTCGAAGCCGGCGCGTTGACCGAACCGCTGGCCTGTGTCGTGCATGGCGTCCTGGACGCACGCACGGTCTCTGCGGGCGACATCGCCGTGATCGCCGGGCCCGGCGCCATCGGCTTGCTGACGCTGCAGGTGGTCAAGGCTTCGGGTGCGACCGTAGTTCTGCTGGGCACGGATGTGGACGAGGCGCGGCTGTCGTTGGGGCAGGCCCTGGGCGCCGACTACGTGCTCAATGTGGAACAGGAAGATCCCGCCGCTTTGCTGGCGGAGATTACGCTGGAGGGACTGGGCGCAGATGTCGTCTACGAGTGCTCGGGCGCGGGTCCTGCCGCGCAACAGCTGCTCTCGCTTGTGCGCCGGCGTGGCCGCTATGTGCAGGTCGGCCTCTTCGGCAAGCCGGTGGCATGGGACCTGGATCAGCTCTGCTACAAGGAGCTGATCGCGACCGGCAGCAATGCCAGCGTGCCGTCGGCCTGGGACCGGGCGCTGGCCCTGATGGCGGCTGGGGTTGTCGACACAAAAAAGCTGATCACCCACCGCTTCCCCGTCACCGCCTGGGCAGACGCCTTTGCCTGTTTTGAGCGCAAGGACGGCGTCAAGACGCTGCTGACGCCAGTGGATTGAGAGGGAGGGTGCATCCCATTTGGGGGGCGTCGCACGAACGGATTGGTCGCTTTCTCTAGGGCAGCCCCCCCAATGTGGTATGCATCCTGAGAGGGATTGGTGCTTGCCAGGCTGGGAATAGACATGCTATGCTGGGCATGCGTTGCTCCTTATTCACCGGTTAGGGGTTTTCCCCCGTAAGCTTCTGACGAGGTGCCCACATGATCGATCACTCTAATCCCATGTCACAATCAGACCGCGTGCGTTCGGCTTCGTCCGAATCACTGCCGGCCGGCGCCACTGCCGCGCTCAAGCGCGTCTTTGGCTACGACAGTTTCTTGCCCCTTCAGGCCGAGGCGGTGACTAACGTCCTGACGGATCGTGACACGCTGCTCGTGCTGCCCACGGGCGGTGGTAAGTCGCTCTGTTATCAGCTGCCTGCACTGCTGCTGGACGGCCTGACGGTGGTCGTCTCGCCGCTGATTTCTTTGATGCAGGATCAGGTGGCCCAACTGCGCGAACTGGGCGTGGCCGCCGAACTGCTCAACAGCACGCTGATTCATGCCGAGCAGGCCGCAGTGCTGGGCCGCGCGCGGGCCGGGGAGACCAAGCTGCTCTACATGGCGCCCGAGACGCTGCTCAAGCCGGCCGTACTGCAGAGCCTGGAGGCCGGCGGCGTCGCCTGCCTGGCCATCGATGAGGCCCACTGTATCTCCTCATGGGGTCACGATTTTCGGCCTGAATACAGGCGATTGGCCGACGTGCGCCGGCGCTTTGGCGATGCCGTCTGCATTGCGCTTACGGCCACGGCCACGCCCCGGGTTCAGCAAGATATTCAAGAAAGCCTCGGATTGGCCGACGCCGCCTGCCTGATCGGCAGCTTTGATCGCCCCAATCTCATGTTGCGCGCCCAGCCGCGAGTGGATGGCGTGGCCCAACTGCTCGCTTTTCTCGACGCGCACCGGGATGAGTCGGGCATCGTCTACTGCAGCACGCGCAAGCAGGTCAACGATCTGGCCGCGTCCCTGCGTGCCCGGGGTTGGACCGCGTTGCCCTATCACGCCGGGTTGGAAACGGGCGAACGCGTCAAGAACCAGACGGCATGGGTGCGTGACGACGTGGCCATCATGGTTGCAACGGTCGCCTTTGGCATGGGCATTGACAAGTCGAACGTTCGCTACATCGTCCACTTCAATCTGCCCAAGAGCATCGAAAACTACTACCAGGAGATTGGCCGGGCGGGTCGTGACGGGCTGCCCGCAGAATGCCTGCTGCTCTATTCTCATCAGGATCTGTCGACGATGCGCTTCTTCATCGAAGAGGGCGCGGAGGAAGAACGCCGCGGCCGTGAACTGCGCCTTCAGGCCATGCAGCGCTTTGCCGAGACGGAGAACTGCCGCCGCGACGTGATTCTGCCCTACTTCGGCGATGATTTTAGGCCGCCCTGCGAACAGTGCGACAACTGCTTGGGCGAGGGCGATGACGCCGAGCGAACCGACGTGACCATTGCCGCGCAGAAATTTCTCTCTTGTGTGGCTCGCACCGATCAGCGCTTTGGCATCACCCACGTGATCAAGGTGCTGCGCGGTTCCAGCGACAAAAAAGTGCTGGCCATGGGCCATGATCGGCTTTCTACGTACGGCATCGGCATGGAGCATCCGGTCGCCGCGTGGAAGGAGCTGGCCCAGCAATTCATCAGCCAGGGCCTGCTGAGCCAGGATCCGGAATACGGCTCCCTGCGCCTGACGGAACGGGCCTACGCGGTCTTTAAGGGCGAACCGGTCAGCGTCGTCCTGCGCCAGGCCAAGGCCGTCCAGGCCGCGCCGGTTGACTACGACACCACGCTCTTTGCCGAGTTGCGAAAGCTGCGCAAGGAATTGGCCGACGCGGCCGGCGTGCCGCCCTACGTTATCTTTTCCGACCGCTCGCTGGTAGAAATGGCCGCCCACTTTCCCCAGAATGAGCAGCAATTTTTGGCCATGCACGGCGTGGGCGAGGCCAAGCTGGCTTCCTACGGTGCACGCTTCCTGACGCTGCTCACAGCCTATTCGGAAGCGAACGGGCTACAGTGGAAGCCAAGCGCCCAGCCGGCTTCTTCCAACAGCGGCAGTGGTGGGAACGGGCGCGGCGGCAAGCGACGCTTCGAAGAGGTGGGCGAGCGCTTTGCCGCCGGGGAGTCGTTGGAGGAGATCCGGCTCTCCTACGATGTTCAGATGCGTACTGTTCTGGGTCATCTGAACAAATACGTTCAGGCCGGGAATCATCTGGATCCCGCCGTTTTGCAAGCCGAGTCGCAGCTGGAGCCAGCGCAGCAACAGCAGGTCCTCGACACCTTCGCCGAGCTGAAGACCGACTACCTTACGCCGGTTTTCGAGGCGCTGGATGCTCAAGTTTCATACGACGAACTCAACGTGCTGCGATTGGTTCACGTCTGTAGTCGTGGGGAATAGGCACAAAGGTGCGATTCTCCAGACGACGCCGGCAAGGGACAGCGGAACAAACCGGACTTGCCTTAAGCTTGTCGAAGGCTGCAGAAGATCGGCGCAAATTTTGTAGCATTTCCAAGATTCGCGCCATGCGGCTGGCGATGCTCTTGGGGCATTCAATTCTCGCTTAGCTTTCTCCTTTTTCCAGAGAAACAAAAAACTAGCGGTTGACAAGGGTTGGCTTTTTGGCTATACTTTGAAAGCGCTTGCAAAATAAAATCTTGATCCCCCAAGCGACACGACCTGTATGCCTAAACTGAACCGCTCAAATGGTTGCGTCATGGGAAGCGCGTGACTTGCAGCGCTTATTGAATCGTGTTGCAACGGGAGCGCTCCCAATTCTTCTGTCGTTGATGTCGTTCCATTCGTTTTTATGTAGTAACCGAATCGTTTTTGCGTATCAAGAACACAAAGGAGATGTGATATGCGCAAGCTTTATCTTTTGTTGGTCGTTGCCATGCTGAGCGCCCTCGTGCTCTCGGCTTGCTCCACGCCGGCTGCCGCGCCGGCTGGAAGCGGTGAGGGAGCCGCCGCCGGTGAAGACGCCGCCACCACCGGCGATCAGACGCTGGAAATGTGGTCGTTCACAAATGAATTGGAAACGATGGCCATCGCTTACGAAGGCGCCAATCCTGGTGTGGATATCAATTACACCATGATTCCCATGACCGCCGGTGAGTATCAGACGAAACTCCTTGCTTCTCTCGGCACGGCCGATGCGCCGGACGTCATTGCCTTGGAAGCAGCATTCGTCAAGGAGTACATCGAAAGCGATTTCCTGGCTGACTTGGGCGCACTGCTGCCCGAGGCGGAAGCCGCCGGCACTTATCCCTTTGTGCTGGAAGTTGGTACGGATGACGGCGTCACCAAGGCTTACTCCTTCCAGGCCACGCCGGGCGCGCTCTTCTATCGCCGCAGCCTGGCAAATGAGTACTTCGGCACTGATGATCCGGAAGAGATCCAGGCCCTGCTGTCTGATATGGACAAGTTCACGGAAGCGGCCGCAGTGATCAAAGAGAAGTCTGGCGGCGATACCTATATGGTTGCATCCACTGGCGATTTTGCCAGTCCTTTCTTCGCCAATCGTAGTCAGCCTTGGATTGTCGACGGCAAGTTGAACGTCGATCCGATGGTGGAAGAGTACATCAAGACGGCCAAAATCTTCCGGGACGAAGGCTATGAAGCCCAGGCTAGCCAGTGGGGTGAGGGTTGGTTCGCCGGTATGAACGATTCCCTGGTCGACGCTGAGGGTAACGCCAAGCAAGTCTTCTCCTACTTCTTGCCCACGTGGGGTCTGCCCTATGTGTTGGCCCCCAATGCAGCGGTTGCAGATGGCTCTAGCGACACCTCTGGCGACTGGGCCGTTATTGAAGGTCCGCTTCCTTATCAGTGGGGTGGCACCTGGCTGGGCGTGCTCGAGGGCAGTGAAAACATGGACCTGGCCTCTGATTTCGTGCGCTTCGCCACGCTCGATGAAGAGAATCTGACGAACTGGGCGACAGGCGTCTACACGAATGAGTATCTAAAGGAGATTGACCCCAACGTACCGGATGATCGCGCTCAGGCTGCAGGCGACTTTGTCTCTAGCCAGATCGTCGTCGAGAAGATTGTGAACGAGTTTGACGACTCGGAAATGAGCGCCTTCTTGGGTGGGCAGAACTCCTACGGCGGTTTTGCAGCGGCGGCTCCGTCCGTCAGTGCCGAACTGATGACCGGTTCTGACGATGCGATTCAGCGGGCATTGAACGATCCGATCAACCAGTACCTCAATGGTGATGTTGATCTGGAAGGAATGTGGGCGGCTTGGAAAGACGGGCTGCGCATTGAGTTCCCTGATCTCGTTATTGAGGAATAGGATGAGTACGTTGTAAAGGTAAGGGGTCAGCGCAGGTACCTGCGCTGACCCCTTACTATGCCTGGGTCGATGCCGGTTGTCGCTAACTCAAAAGGACGGACCGATGGGTTTTCTCACTCTCAAGAAAGATCAATACGGCTATCTTTTTATTGCGCCTTTTGTGATTGGATTTCTGATCTTTGGTCTTTATCCGGTCTTTAACACGTTTTATCTCAGTTTTACCAATACGACGATGATGTCGCGCAGCGCGGAATTTGTCGGGTTGCAGAATTATCAGCGCCTTTTTGCGGATGACGTATTTATCAGCGCGGTCAAGAATACGTGGCTCATTTGGATACTTAATTTCATTCCGCAACTCGGTCTGGCCCTGTTGGTATCGGTCTGGTTTACGAGTACAACCTTGCGGCTGAAGGGGGTTGGCGTCTGGCGCGCAACCTATTTCTTGCCAAATTTGCTCATGCCAGCCGCGGTTGCGGCGCTTTTCGCCAGCTTCTTTGACTTCTATGGTCCTGTCAATCAATTTCTGGTACGTTCGGGGATCACATCGGAAGCGCAGCATTTGCTCGCGGATCCGACCATTGCACGCGGCCTGGTTATATTTATTCAGTGGTGGATGTGGTGGGGGTTGACGGTTATTTTGCTCATGGCCGGCATGACCTCGATTCCCGTTTCGCTCTACGAGGCGGCCGTGGTCGATGGCGCCAACGGGTTGCAGATGTTTTCGCGCATTACTCTTCCTCTACTCAAGCCGATTCTGATCTATGTCTTGGTGACCTCCTTGGTCGGCGGTATGCAGATGTTCGACATCCCCTATCTCCTGACCGACGGACGCGGCTCGCCCGCCGGGTCGATCTTGACCAACAACATGCTTATGTATCTGAAATTTGCCAGCAGTAGAGGGCATATCGGCGCGGCATCGTCGGTCGGCGTGCTCATCTTCATCATGACAACTTTCTGTGCGTTGGGAATCTTCTTCTTCCTAGGCGATCGGCGCCGGGCTTAGTGGGGCAGATCTAATCCAGAGGTCTATTGAAGAGGAGGCCAATCGCAAAGAGACGCTGCACTGCAACGTTTCCTGCCAGGCGCCTCAGGTCCGCTGTCGGATGATCCGTTCAAACAGAGTGGAGACAGACCATGTTCTCAAATTATCGGCTTAATCTCAATATTTCACGCGGCTTCATCTACGCGCTGCTCTTTTTCGTGGTAGTAATTACGATTCTGCCCATCTGGTTGCTGCTCGTCAACGCAACGCGCTCGACGTCTGAAATCAACCAGGGCATCAGTTTGCTGCCAAGCACCCATTTGTTGACCAACTTCAACATCCTGTCTAGCAAGGGCATAAACATGGGACGCGGCTTCGTGAACAGCCTCGTTTTGGCCGTCGCCATCACCTTTTTGTCAATCTACTTTGGCTTTCTGGCTGCTTATGCCATCGTGGTCTATGATTTTAAGGGTAAGATCTTCTTTCGCGGCTTTATCATTGCTCTCGTTCTCATCCCCATGCAGCTTTCGATCATCGGCTACTTTCAGTTCATGTCCCGAATTGGCCTGACCGACAATTATGCATCGCTGATCTTGCCGGCAATCGCCTCTGCAGGCGCGGTCTTCTTCGGCATTCAATATTTGGAATCGGTGGTGATCTCGCAACTGATTGATGCTGCACGTGTGGATGGCGCCAGCGAAATCGGCATTTTTCATCGCATCATGATGCCGTTGGCTGTCCCTGGCGCTGTGACGCTGGGCATCTTTACGTTCATCGCGACCTGGAACAACTTCTTCACGCCCTTTATCCTGATCTCGACGCGTGAGAAGTATACGCTACCTATGTTGGTACAGACGCTGCAGGGCGATATTTACCGCACCGAATATGGCGCGATCTATCTGGGGCTGGCCATTACGGTGGTCCCAGTGATCATCGTCTACCTCTTCCTCTCTCGATTTATCGTGAACGGCATCGCCATGGGGTCCGTGAAGGAATGATGTTGCCGGTGCACCATCAAGCATTGTAACGGCAAAGGCGACGGATCATCCGGTCCGTCGCCTTTGCCGTTAATTGGCTTTTCTGCGCCCTCCTTGTGCTATACTCTTCCTGTCACACACTATCCATTGCGTATTGATGCCTGTTGCCGAGTGGACCCATGCCCGAACTCTTTACCGTGCGCACGCCGCCCGAGGCGTGGACCCTCTTACTTGATCACTTCTCGCCTACCGTCCAGACCGAACGCATTCCGACCGTCACGGCGCTGGGCCGCGTGCTGGCCGAGCAGCTGGTCTCGGCCCAGGACCTGCCCAACTTTCGCCGCTCCACAGTCGACGGCTACGCGGTGATCGCGGCCGATACCTACGGCGCTACGCCGGGTTTGCCCGCTTTCCTGACCGTCGCTGGCGAGGTGCCCATGGGCACAGTGAGCACGCTGGCATTGGGCGTAGGGGAGGTTGCCTTGGTCCACACCGGCGGCATGATTCCCGACGATGCCAACGCGGTCGTCATGATCGAGAATACGCAGCGAGTGGATGATAACAGCATCGAACTCTTCAAGTCTGCGTCCGACGGCGAAAACGTGATCCAGATCGGCGAGGACATCCGCCATGGCGATGCGGTCCTCGCGCCCGGTCGGCAGCTGCGACCCCAGGACATCGGCGGCATGCTGGCGCTGGGGATCACCGAAGTGGCGGTGGCCGTGCCGCCGCGCGTTGCCATTCTCTCCACGGGTGATGAAGTCGTGCCGCCGGAGCAACCCATCCAGCCCGGGCAGGTACGCGACATCAATTCCTACACGTTGGCTTCGCTGACAAGCCGGGCAGGCGGCGAGCCGGTGCTCTACGGCATCATTCCTGATGACCGCGACGCATTGGCTGCGGCGGCTGCCCAAGCGCAGGCAGAATGTGACTTGAGCGTCCTGTCAGCAGGCAGTTCGGTCTCCTACCGCGACATGAGCGTCGACATCATCGACGCATTGGGTGAACCAGGCGTGCTCGTTCATGGCGTGAGCGTGCGCCCGGGCAAGCCGACAATCATCGCCGTGGCGGACGGTAAGCCTGTCTTTGGCCTGCCGGGCAACCCCGTTTCCGCCATGGTAATCTTCGACCTTTTCGTCACGCCCACGATTCGAGCGCTGCTCGGTGCGCAAACGCCGCCGCAGCAGCAGGTACAGGCGCGACTGGCGCGCAACATCTCCTCGACGACGGGCCGCGAGGACTACGTCCAGGTGCGCATCGAAACGCGCGACGGCGAACCGTGGGCCGTCCCCGTCTTTGGCAAAAGCAACCTCATTTACACCCTCGTCCACGCCGAAGGCGCGGTCAAAGTGCCCCTCGACTCCAACGGGATCCGCGAAGGCGCCTGGGTGACGGTGCTGCTGCATTGACGTGGAAATGGAACGCGAAAATCCGCCCGTGTCCGCCAGATCCGTATGATCCGCGTTCCATCAAAGCGTTCCCCATCAAATCGCACTAAACCATCCCATTGCGCCCCGGTCAGCCAGATGGTGTTGATGGGGATGAAACATGTAGCGCCCCCGCTCGGGGAGCGTGAATTCGAGGATCGCACGCTCGGCCATGCCCAGCGTGACGACGTCGGTGTGAACCAGCGGCGTAAGGCTCGTGCCGCTGGGAAAGAGGTCGAAGGTCTGGGCGTGGAGATGGAAGGAGCCCACCGGTTCGTACTCCAGCATATTGACCAAATAGAGCCGTACCAGCTCGCCGACCGGCGCCTTGATCGGAAACTTGGCGTAGTAGCCGGCGACGCCGTTCCACGTCACCACCGAACTGCGCTGTACCCCATCGGGATCCCATCCACAGAGGACGAGCAACACCTCCAGGGCCGGCGGCCGCGGCTCGGGCGGATCGACGATGAGCACGCCATGCATGCCGCGGGCGATGTGTTGCGCAATCGGCATCACGTGGCAGTGATAAGGATGGACGCCAAAGGGAGCGGCTGTAATCTCATAGGTGGTCTCTGCGCCGGGCGGGATGGGTTCCCAGCCGTCCATCTGCGGGCTGTGGCGACCGTGAAAGTGGAGGTTGTGGGGGTGTTCAGTGCGATTGCGCACGGTGACGTGCAAGAGGTCTCCCTCTTTGGCGCGCAGCGTGGGGCCGGGTGCAAAGCCGTTGTTGGTCCAGCCATGGGGCGTAACCGGCTGGCTCAAATCGCCGCCGCTGGGGGCGGATGGATCGGCCAGGCGATAGGTCCAGGCGTGCACGGCAACGTCGCTGCTCACGTCCAAGTGGCGTTCGACGATGTCCAGCGTGTATGTACGCGTGGCGCCCGGCGGCAGATCATCTCGGGGCGGCGGGAACGTGCAGAAGACGCTGGCCTGGCCCCGCCCGCGCACGTCGGTGGAGAGATCCCAGAGCGCCAGGCTGATCCACAGCGCAAAGAGGGTCATGATCAGAATCCAGCCGTAGAGGCCGAAAATGTTGTTGACCCAGTAGTGGCTGGGCGCCAGGCCAAAGAGCGTGGGCGTCTTACCCTGGGTCACCGTCACGTCGGGCGGCAGATCGGGCACCGTGATGGCGCTCAGGTCGAGCGGATAGCCGGCAAAGACCTCGACTGCCGGCACAACCGGGGCGCCGGCTCCGCCCGGCATCTGCGCTTGCGGCGGCGGCTTGGGCACCGAGCCGATCTCGACCTGCGGGTTCCATCCCATGGCGCCTTGAACCGCACGACCGGCCAGATCGGTAAATGCAATCAATTCCATACGCAGCGGAAAGCGGGGTCCAGCGCAGGAGAGCAGCGTCTCCCAAGCCTGGCGGCGGGGGGGCTCGTTGCCTCAAGCAGGCGGCCCGGCGGTCCGCCCGCCAGATCGGCCGCCGTTCGAGTTCATCTGCCGGCCGGCCCGGGGCGGGGGTGCCGTGCCGTCGGCGGGGGCGGCGTGGGCACAATGCCCCGCCGTTGGCGGCGAGTTGAGAGAAGATTGGGGGGGGCGCGCGGGAGGGCGGGGGCGGAAGGGGGGAGGAGAAGAGCCGTGCGAAGGCGATGGGGCGTGGGGGGGGCGAGGGCCGAAGAGACCATTGACGCGGGCTTTTGCACGGTGAGATTCTCCACGGCACGCCGCGGCCCGCAATAAAGATGCCATTGTCGCGGCTCGCTGTCGATGATGACCTCGTTGCGATCCGTGCCGCGAGGCTCGAGACGGCTTCGTTGCCTTCAAAGATTGGGACGGCCATGACCGTCGGTGATCTGCTCGTCTCGGAGTTGGCCCATTGTAACGAAGGCGCTCAGTTTTGTCACATGGCACAGCACAGATTCACTATGTTTGTTCCGCACAGAGCTGCTGGTAACGCTGACAGGTGCAGTCGATTGGGGGGGGGGGGCGGTGTACGAACGGACTGGTCTCTTTCTCCAGGGCAGCCCCCAAATGTGGTATGCACCCGTCGATTGGAGATCTCTTTTCTTCTTTCTGATTTGCGCTATAGTACAATGACACCCAGTTATTTGATTTGTCTCCCGGCTATGCTTTTGGCCGGCTCCGCTACAAGAAATTGCTATGACTGATAAACCTGAACGGAACATCTATCTCCATGACGTTGCCCTCAGCGAGGCGCTGGAGAGTTGGTACGCTGCACTGTCGGAAGAAGGGCTGTTGACGCCGCTCGGCGCCGAGACCGTCCCCCTGACCGCGGCCCTTGGCCGCGTGACGGCCGAGCCGGTCTGGGCCAAGATCTCCTCACCGCACTACCATGCCGCGGCCATGGACGGCTACGCGGTGCGCGCCGAGGAGACCCATGGCGCCACGGAGACGAACCCCAAGCTGCTGCGCATCGGCAGCCAGGCCATCCCGGTTGATACGGGTGACCCCATGCCGCCGGCAACCAACGCCGTCATTATGATCGAGCACACTCATCTGGTTGAGGAGAACGCGGACGCGTCAATTGAGATCATGGCGACGACCGCGCCCTGGCGTCACGTGCGCGCCATGGGCGAGGACATGGTGGCGACGGAGCTGGTGTTGCCGGCCAATCACAAGCTGCGCCCGCAGGATCTGGGCGCGATTGCCGGCTGTGGCCATACGGAGGTTACCGTTTATCGTCAACCGCGCGTTGCAATCCAGCCTACGGGCACCGAATTGGTCGTGCCGGGTGAGCCATTGACGCCCGGCGCTATTATTGAGTACAACTCGCTCGTTTTGGGTGCGCAGGCCGAAGAAGCAGGCTGTAGCGTGGACCGGTTGCCGATTCAGGCCGACAAGTATGAGATGATCAAGGGCGCGATTGAAGCAGCGCTGGCCACCCACGATATTGTCGTTGTCAATGCCGGTTCGTCGGCCGGTTCGGAAGACTACACTGCGGCCATCGTGCAGGAGTTGGGCACGCTTTGCGTACACGGCATTGCCATGCGACCTGGTCACCCGGTGATCCTGGGCGTCGCCAAGGGCAAGGCACTGGTTGGCATTCCCGGCTACCCTGTCTCTGCCGCCATGACCTTTGACCTCATCATCAAGCCGCTGCTCTACCGCTGGCAGGGCATCCAGCCGCCCGAACGTCCGACCATCCAGGCCACGCTCTCGCGTAAGGTGCTCTCGCCCATGGGCGAAGATGAATTCATGCGCGTGACGTTGGGCCGGGTCGGCGAACGCATCGTCGCCACGCCTCTATCCCGCGGCGCGGGCGTGATCATGTCGCTGGTCAATGCCGACGGCATCGTGACCATTCCTCGCTTCTCCGAAGGCCACCATGCCGGTGAGGAAGTCACCGTAGAATTGCTGCGCGCGCCCGGCTCCATCGACCGCACCATCGTCGCCATCGGCAGCCATGACCTGACGCTCGATTTGCTGGCCGATCAACTGCGGCGCACGCGGCCCGAACTGACCCTTTCTTCCGCGCACGTAGGCAGTTTGAGCGGTTTGCTGGCGCTTCAGCGCGGCGAGGCGCACATCGCCGGCGCACACCTGCTTGACGAGGAGACGGGCGAATACAATGTGGACTACATCCGTCGCCTGCTCACGCCCCATGGTGTCGATGTCGTCCTGTTGCGCTTCGTCAATCGACAACAAGGGCTGATCGTGCCCAAGGGCAACCCCAAAGCGATCACCACGCTGGCCGATCTGCTACGCGACGATGTCGTCTTCATCAACCGGCAACGGGGCGCGGGCACGCGTGTCCTCCTCGATTATCAGCTCAAGCAAAATGGGCTCAATCCCCGCGAAATCGAGGGCTACGATCGTCAGGAGTATACGCACCTTGCGGTCGCGGCCGCGGTTAAGAGCGGCGCAGCCGATTGCGGCCTGGGCATCCTGGGCGCAGCCCGTGCGCTGGATCTGGACTTCGTGCCCCTCTTCAACGAGCGCTACGATCTGGTCATTCCATTGGCGCACTATACGAGCGACTTGCTGGCCCCACTGCTCGAAATCATTCGCGACCCTGAGTTCGCGGCGGCGGTAGAGGCCCTCGGCGGGTACGAGACCGCGGGGATGGGCGAAGAATACTGCATCATTGCCAATTAACAATTGTCAATTGGCAATGATCTCAATACCTTCGATGCCGGCGACGACCTCGCCGATTTCCCAGGCCGGTTGTTCATGTTCGGCGCAGACGGCGTGAAAGGCCTCGAGGCCGGCCGGTGGCACAGCAATCAGCAGGCCGCCGCTGGTTTCCACTTCCCATAGAAGCGTTCGTTGCGCGGCGGTAACGCCGTACTCAAAATGCACGGCGTGGCCAAAGCTGGCCGGGTTGCGTTCGCTGCCCCGGGTCAGGTAGCCTGCCTCAATGTAGTCGAAGGCGCCGGGTAGAGCCGGCACGCGTCCCGCATCAATGCGGAAGCCGGCTGCAACTTCACGTCCGGTGGCCAGGGCCATTTCAGTGCCGTGGCCCAACAGGCCAAAGCCGGTGATATCGGTCGCGCCGCGTGCCCCGGCTGCCTGGGCAGCTCGGGCCGCACAGCGATTGAGCTTGAGCATGGAGAGCGTTGCCGCATCCAAGTGGGCCGTCTGAATGATCGGTTTGCCGCGCAGGCGTTGCCAGCCCCGGGCTGCACTGCTTGCCGCCGGCCCGCTCAGCTTGGCCGCGGTCGTGATCACGCCCGTGCCCAGCGGCTTGGTCAAAAAGAGACGATCGCCCGGCCGCGCACCACCTTTGCGCATCACCGCCTGCGGATGGACCATGCCGGTCACGCTGAGGCCGTAGAAGGGCTCTGGATTGGTCACCGTGTGGCCACCGGCAATGGCCGCGCCGGCTTCCTTCACTTTTGTAGCGCCACCGGCAAAGACCTGTGCAACGGATTCGCCGCTCATGCCGTCCGGAAAGCCGGCGATGTTGAGGCAGAAGAGCACTTCGCCGCCCATGGCATAGACGTCGCTCATGGCGTTGGCAGCCGCAATGGCGCCCCACGTCCACGGATCATCGACGATGGGCGTGAAGAAGTCCGTGGTTTTGATCAGCGCGCGTTCAGGGTCCAACTGATAGACGGCCGCGTCATCCGGCTCGCTCAGCCCGACGAGGACTTGTTCATATTCATTTGCCGGGAAGAACCCGGCCAGTTGTCGCACGACCTGCGACAGAGTCTCCGGCGGGAGCTTAGACGCTCAACCGGCGCACTCCACCATTGCAGTCAGCGGTTTTGGATTGATGCTCATCGTCCTCTAGAATAACTCGCTCTCGCGCACGTTGTCGTAGGCTGGCTCGCCAAGCCAGGGCACAATATGCGTTCTTATCCTTATCACCAGCAAGGAGCAGGCCACATGACTTCCGGTTCAGAGTATGCTTCAGCACTAGAGCGCGCGTTCGCTGAGCTGTTGGCCCTATATGACCAACTGACGCCGGCCCAGATTGAGCAGGGGGCCGTCGGCGACGGCTGGACGCCCAAGACTCTGCTCGCGCACGTTGCGTATTGGGATGACTTCCAGACCCGGCGCATGCAAGATGCCCTGCTTGGTGCGACCGCCGCCTCGGGCGTGACGCAGCCCGTGGGGGACAACGATGCGCGCTTGCAGGCGGATCAGACGCGAAATTGGGAGGACGTTCTATCCCAGGCGCAGGCGCATCGTTCGCGCATGATCGGCTTTGCCTATGGTCTGGATGAAGCAGCCCTAACGACCAAATATCCTGAAGGGGAGCGTAGCCTTGTCCTTGCCTACCTCTTGCAGCACATGGTCAACCACACGACTGAGCACACGGATCAACTGCGCGCATACGTCGAGTATCGGTGAAGGCGCTGTGGCCGTGGCGAACGGCGCAAGATCACGACCCATGCCCGAAACAAGCTGCGGGTAACGGGAAGCTTGTGCAAAAAAGGGTCGTCGCCTTACATGGCGACGACCCTTTTTGATTTGGCACGCTGTCCGAAAATGTAGATCGGAGAATGATCAGCAGGCGAACCGCCCAGCAAGCATTCTCAATTGTCCATTCTCGATCAATCTGACGACATCAATTCGCTCCGGTAAGGGATTGACCGATGTCATTTGGCAACAGGGAGGTCAGATTGTCAGGCCGCTCAATGTCGAGCGCAACAATCTGCTCCTGGAGCCATTCTTCGAAAGCCAGGGCGGCCTCCTGTTGAAGTGTGGCCTCGTCTTTTTCGCGGGCCTCATCGGCGTCCGTTACTTCGATCAGATGCCAGCCGAAGTCAGTCTCGACCGGTTCGCTGACCTCACCTGGGGCCAGTGCGAAGGCCGCTTCTTCGAAGGGTTCCACCATCTGTCCCCGACCAAACCAGCCCAGATCGCCACCTTCTTGTGCGTTGCTGAAATCGTCGCTGTACTCTGCGGCGATATCGGCAAACGCTTCACCGGCCACAATGCGCTGACGTAACTCTTCGGCCAGCGCTCGGGTCTCCTCGATGTCGCGAGGAGCAGGCGTCGGCCGTGGAGTCGGCGCGCCTTCCGGCACTTCAGTTGGCGTGGCTGTGGGCTCCGGGGTCGGCTCACCGTCCGGCACAGCAGTGGGTTCAGGCGTGGGATCCACAGGGCGCAGCAGAATGTGGCGTGCGTTGACCTGTGCTTCCGTTGTCTCGACCCGCTCCGCCGTGATCGCCTCTTCGACCTTGGCGCGCAGGAGGCGTGCAGCGATGACTGCCCGGTATTCCTCCACACTCATGCCGGCGACTTCCTGCAGATTTTCTTCCAACGCGGCGATGCCAGTGGCGTACAGCTCGTCGTCGATAACGGGCAGAGTCGGCAGCGGCTCTGGTGTGGGCAGCTCTACCGTCTCCGTAATGACGGAATCGGCAGCCAGCGTGGGCTCGGGCGTCGGCGTCCAACTGGCCGCGACTTCCGTGGCCTCAGCTGCGGCGACCGCGGTTTCGGTGGCCTGTGGGGCCGTAAGCGCGCCCTGAGCAGCGGCAACTTCGCGTTCCAGCGCCTCATCAATCTCGGTCTCGCTCACGTCGATGCCGCGTCGCGCCGCCTCCTCAGCGATCACGACCTCTTCGACCATGCTGTCGAGAACATCCGCCCCCAATGCAAACGGATTGGTGAGAATGGCCGAAATTTGATTCAACTGCGAGGTGAAGATCCCCTGGCCGCCAAACTGCTGCTCCATCTCCGCCATGCGGAAATATTGGTTGAGCAGTTGGCTCTCCTCGAAGTATGCTCGCTTCTGGAAATCTCGTACGGCAATCGAGGTGTCTCCCACCCTCACCGCCGCCTGATTCGGCCTGATAAGAAACTCAGAGATCAGACCGAAGGCTACGATGGCGGCAACCACACCGAGCGTAATGCCTACGCCGATATAGAGCTTACGGTTGCGCTGGCGGTCACGCTCACGTAACCGTACTTCCTTGCGCGTAATCGTCGGCTCAATATCGGCTTCTTGTTGATTGCGCTTCTTTTTGGACATGGCCCCAATTACCTGCCGCGCTTGCGGGTGATGCGGGTTTGGTCGGCCGTGTAGGGCAACAGCGCAAGATGACGCGCGCGCTTGATCTCACGTGCGGCAGCGCGTTGGATCTTGGCGCTGACACGCGTCTTGCGCCGGGAGAGGATGCGGCCGCGCGGATCGAGGAATTTGGAAAGCACAACAACATTCTTGTAGTTGATATCTTCCATCTTGATGTCGCGACCAATGCGCTGGAAGCGACCGCGCTTCTCACGTGGCGCATAGGCGTTGGGCCCCTCGACGCGTCGAGTCAAGACATCATCATACTCGTCGTCATCGTCATCGTAGTCGTCGTCGTCGTCATCGTAGGCGTCGTCAATTTCGTCATCATCATCCATATCTGTGTCGGCAACAATTGCTTCGGGCGAAGCCACCTGCTCTTCAGCTTCGGCCTCGACTTCAGCGATTTCAACATCTGCTGACTCTTCGACGATTTCTTCAACGATTTCTTCTGTGCTCTCTGCTACTTCGCTAACTTCCGTCACCTCGGTGACGATCTCTTCGATCTCGTTGGTCGGTTTTGTTTCTTCAGTCATGATAGCTCCTCAAGTGTTCCAGGTAGGTGTTTCGGTTACTCGTCCGTGCGGATGAACATATAGCGCAGCGTATCTTCTGAGAAACGCAGCAGGCGTTCTAGCTCATCCGAGCCGTCCGGGGCCATCTGGAAACGTTGGAGGACGTAATGGCCTTCGAAATTGTTTTTGATGGGATAGGCCAATGCTCGCTTACCCCAAAGCTCGACGCCAAGCACCTCGCCATCATGATCATTGATGACGCTACTCAGGCGCTCGTTGAAACCAGTGACGTTATCGTCACTCATTTCAGGTTGAAGAATGTAGACCAACTCATACTCGTGTCTGTCGTTACCGCTCACGTACACTTACTCCTTCTTGCTTTCTCTGGAGATGCCCGCGGGACCATCCCGCGAGCAGAAAGAACGAGGGCTCGACAGGTCGGCACCCTCGTTACAGACCACCGCATAGTGTAGCATACTCGTTGAAAACCGGTCAAAACTCAGGCCATGAGACGCGCGTTGAAGCCCTTTTCCGCTAGCGTGTGATACCATGCGTAGCATGATGAAGACCGAGAAAGATGGGGCGCGCACAATCTGGCTGCTCTCGCCCTATCATTCAGGCAGCCACCGCGCCTGGGCTGTCGGCTATCAGCGTCACAGTCGCCATCGTGTGGAGTTGCTTACGATGGCCGGGCGTTTCTGGAAATGGCGCATGCAGGGCGGTGCGCTGGAATTGGCTGCCCAGGCGCGTGCGTTGCTGGCTGCGGGCTCGTCTCCCGATCTTATTCTTGCGACGGATATGGTGAATCTGCCTGCCTGGCTTGGGCTATTGCACGGTCAGCTGCCTGAAAGCGCGCCGCTGATCCTCTACATGCATGAAAACCAACTGACTTACCCCTGGCGCCCCGGCGAAAAGCCCGACTATACCTATGCCATGATCAACTGGCTCAGCCAGGTGGCCGCCGACCACGTGCTCTTCAACAGCCACTTCCACCGGGACGGTTGGTTTGACGAGGCGCCGCGCCTGCTCAAGCATTTTCCCGACTACAATCATCTTGCGCTTGTCCCAGCTGTCCGGAGCAAGAGCAGCGTGCTGCCGGTGGGGATCGAAGCGGTCGACCTTGGGCGAGCCGCCGCCGTACCACCAGCCACGGAGCCGCCCCTGATTCTGTGGAATCAACGTTGGGAGTATGACAAACGACCGGATCGGTTTTTTCAGCTGCTCTATCGATTGGAAGCAGCGAAGATTCCCTTTCGGCTGGCCGTGGCCGGCGAGAATTTTCGCAACGTGCCTGAGGAATTTGAGCAGGCGCAGAGACGCCTTGCTGCACGCATTGTGCATTGGGGCTATCTGCCGTCGCGGTTGGAATATGAGGCACTGTTGGGTAGGGCGGACTTGGTGGTAAGTACGGCAGAGCACGAATTCTTTGGGATCAGCATCCTGGAAGCAGTTGCGGCAGGCGCGTTTCCACTGCTGCCGCAGCGGTTGAGCTATCCGGAACTCATCCCCGCGGCGCTCCATCCTGCTTGCCTCTACGCCGATGACGCGGCGCTCTTTTCTCTGGCCGCCAATCGCCTCTCTGCACCACGCCCGGCGCCGCCTTCTTTACGCCGTCACATTGTTGCATCATTTGATTGGAAGCCGGTGGCCGCAGCTTACGACGACTTGATCGAGGGGCTTGTCTAAGGCAGGTTTTCCTCTGTAAGGGCTTGCTTGGCTCGCTCGATCACGCGGATGTCTTGCGCGATAGGGCCTTTGCCACTTTCTCCTACGGAGAATTCCACGAGATCGCCGGGCCGAAGACGCTTGCCACCCTGAATTTCACCGCGATGGGCAAAGATTTCGGGACCGGCAGCGCGCACAATGAAGCCATACTGTTTACGCACGTTATACCATTTGACCAGCCCGCGCTGGCGACCTGCTGCAGGCAGGGCGTGGCGGCAGCCCGGACAAAGCAGCGGTTTGGGATTGCCCAAGCGCTGCTCTTCTTGTGCCCACAGGAAGCTGATCCCGCAGCGTTCGCAATAGAGAATCTGGTCTTTTTGGGTGGCCATTGCCGCTCTTTTCGTCCGTCAAGAGACTGCTGAGAAAAGCTATCAGATTTGACATTCCTGCCGACGACTGCTAGGATCACTGCAGTCGTTTCATGCTGTAGGGCGACGTGGCCAAGTGGTAAGGCAGGGGTCTGCAAAACCCTCATCGCCGGTTCGAATCCGGCCGTCGCCTCTCTTTTTAGCCGTTCCCTGGAATCAGGTTCGTACGGCGTACAATATGGTACCACAGAGAAGAGTCAATCGCCCGTTTCGGGCGATTGACTCTTCTTTCGTTTTGCGGCGGGAGCCGGCGAAACAAATGGCTGCGTGCACACGTTACATGGTAGATTCACCATACGGTTGATTCATTGCCTGCTGCAGTTGTGTAGACAAACAGAGCGCCACCTTCGGATGCTCATTACTTTAGCGAGTCAAGCTCTTGATGGACGGAATGAAGCGGTTCTATGTTCGACGCCGGACCAATTTGCAGTGGGTAACGGCGGCATTGATCATGCTCTTGCTGGCTGGATGCACGCCACACAATATCAATGAGGTGCTTTCTCTCGGTCAGCGCTTCGCGCCCGCAGCAACCGAGCGGATGCTTGAGGAGCGCGTGGCCGACAATCCCATGGATGCGGTCGAACTTTACCTGCGTCACTATCAGCCCGGCCCGGAGCCGGCCCTCTTTCAGACGACGCGTATCTACGATCGCAATGGCGTGCTCCTGGCCGAGCTGTCGGACGAGGGGCGGCGCACCTGGGTCCCGCTGGAGCGCATTTCGCCCAATCTGATCGACGCGACCATCGCCACCGAAGATGCTACCTTCTATCAAAACACCGGCATTGATCCGCTGCGCATTGCCGGGGCCGCGCTTCAAAATATGCAAGAAGGCGCCGTCGTTTCAGGCGCGAGCACAATTACCATGCAGCTGGCGCGCAACCTCTTTTTGCCGCCCGAGGATCGCTTCGATCAAACGGTGGATCGCAAGACGCTGGAAGCGGCCATTGCCCAGGAACTGACGTTGCTCTATAGCAAGGATGAACTCCTGGAGATGTACCTCAATCTGCTCAACTATGGCCAGCTTGCCTACGGTCCGGAAGCCGCCGCGCAGGTCTACTTCGGCAAGCCTGCCGCCGACCTGACGCCGGCCGAGGCGACGCTCCTGGCCGGGATCCCGCAACAGCCTGCCAATTTGAATCTGTATGAGAACTTCGAAGACGCGCGCGCCCGTCAGCGCATCGTGCTTGACCTCATGGTACGCCACGAATATCTAACCGTTGAGGGGGCAGACGCCATCTTTGCAGAGGAGATTGCCCTGGCCGGTGATCCAGGCGCGCCGCCCGTGCAAGCGCCCCACTTTGTCCAATATTTGATCGACACGATCGACGGACAATATGGGGCCGGCTTCACACGCCGTGCCGGCTGGAATATCTATACGACGCTCGATTTGCCCATGCAGGATCTGGCTCAGGAGACCGTAGCCGCCAAGGTGGCTGAGTTGCGGCCTGCCTACGATTTGGGCAATGCTGCTCTGGTCGCGATGAAACCGAACAGCGGCGAGATTCTGGCCATGGTCGGCAGTGCTGACTTTGACGATGAGACCATTGCCGGCCAGGTCAATGTTGCCGTCAGTCCGCGCCAGCCCGGCAGCGCGATCAAGCCCGTGCTCTATGCTGCGGCGTTGGATCAGGAGGCAATCAGCCCGGCCACGGTGATCTGGGATACGCGGGTCGAATACGAGACCGATGCCGGCGGCGGTGAGACGGAGCGTTACGATCCCAGGAACTATGACGAGAAATACCACGGCCCGGTCACCGTGCGTGCGGCGCTGGCCAATAGCTACAATGTGCCTGCTGTCAAGCTGTTGGACGCGTATGGCATCGAAACCATGTTGTCCCAAGCCGAGGCCATGGGCATTCGTACCCTAACCCGTGGTACGGATTGGTACGGGCTGAGCCTGACCCTGGGCGGCGGGGAACTGACCCTTCTCGATCTGACTACCGCATTTCATACGCTCGCCTCAGACGGGCGCTATCAGCCCGCCATGCCGATCCGTCTGATCTCCGACAATCTGGGCCAGCGGGTCGAGTTTGAACAGGCGACGGAGCCAGTTCAGGCTATTTCTCCCCAGTCGGCGTTTCAAATCACCGATATTCTCAGCGACAATGATGCGCGTACGCCAGCCTTTGGCGCGAACAGTCCCCTTGTGCTGAGTCGACCGGCTGCGGTCAAGACGGGGACGACGAGCGATTGGCGGGACAACTGGACAGTGGGCTATACCCAGAATCTGGTTGCCGGCGTCTGGGCGGGCAACAGCGACGGGCGCCCCATGCGCAATGCCAGCGGTGTCACGGGCGCCGCGCCGATCTGGAACGCGTTTATGGAGTCCGTACTGGCCGATCCGGCTATGCTCACGACGCTCGACGCCGCGGTGCAACCGGAGGCCTGGAATTTTACAGCGCCAGAGGGGCTCGAGTGGCGCGATGAATGTCCGCCGGGTTTGGTGTGCCGGGAAGGCGGCGAACTCTTCACGCGCGAATGGTTGGAAAAGATTGGCGATGCCGGTCCGCTGGGGGACAGCGTGGTCGACCGTACAGCAGCGCCAGTCTACACCCAAGGGGCCGATGCTACACGCCTGGCCGGCTTCTGCACCATGGACGGCGCCGTCGGACGGACGCTGGTGAACCTGCCCGGCAGTCTGGGGACGTTCGATTCGCCAGATATCGATCCGGCGGCCGTGACTGCGCCTGATTCGACGCCGACCGCCGATACGGTCACGCTTGCCGAGGCGCCGGCAGAGATAGATGAGCGATCCGGTCCGCTGAGCGAAGAGCAGGCCAACGCGCTGGCCTGGGCGCTCCGTTATGGCTCCTGGGCTAACTTGGGCCCGTGTGAGACGTTGCGGCAGGCCGTGGATCAGGCTGTAGCGCAAGATCAAGGATTGGCTCAGGCCGGTCTTCGAGTCCTGGTGGATGTCGCCGCAGCCAATAGCCCCGAGGTCGCCGCCGGCCCAAGCAGCGGGGCCCTGTTGCTGACGCAAGTGGCGGGGTCGACAGCTTCGGCCGCCTATGGCACGTACGCGCTTAGCCAGCCTGTCTGGCATGATGCCGCTTGTCCGGGGCAGTATATAATGGGGCAGGTCCTAAATCGTGAGGGTGGGCCCGTGGCCGGTGTACGCGTCCAGGCACGCGATGAATGGGGCAACGTGTATGATGTGGTGAGCAAGAGCGGGCCGGCGGATTACGGCCGCTTCGATTTTCCGATTGCCAGCAGCACGCCGCAGACACTTTCGGTCATGGTTGTCGATCCCAATGGTTATCCCATGAGCCCCAGCGTTATGATTGAGCATCAGTGGGGCTCGGGCGGCGCCGCGCCATGCCATCATTTGATCTTCCGCGGCGGTTCGTGAGTGGCGTCGAGTGCGACGTTGTTGTCGGGCAGGACAGAGACCAGGAGAACCCAGGTCGCGATCCAAGTCGCTTCAGCGCGAAGCGCAATCGACCCCAGGAACTCTCTGCGCTCCTCCGTAGTTTTGTGTCGTAGTTCTCTGTAGTTTTCTGTGCAACTCTATGACGCGCTTTGTACCCTTTGGCAGAATATGAAACTGCGACAGACCCATGAATGATAGTAAGAGCACGCTTCTAAAACGCATGGCGCTGGCACTGCTGGCTTTGGCCGCGCTGGTCACTGGCATCGTCCTGCAGCCAAACTGGCGTGATGTCATCCTGAATGCACAGGCGAGCAGCGTGTTGGCCACGCCGGGGGCGAATCCGACGCCCACGCCCAGCCGTCGTGTCGTCAATGAGATTGTTCATCCCGGTTCAGGCGACGCCATTGCGGGGCTGGTGTCGATCATCGGTACGCCATTGATCCAGGACTTTGCACGCTTTGATGTCCATATCTCACCGGCAGGCATGGACGACTGGAGTTGGCTTGCAACCGACTATGACGTGTTGCGAGACGACGAGATCTACCTTCTTGACACGACGGGTTATGCCGACAGCCGCTATGATTTGCGTGTGCGCGCGGTGAGCAACGCCGGCAACTACAATGAAGCCTTCTTGCGCAATCTGGAGATTCGCAACGCCGCGCCGCCGACGGCAACCCCTATCATTGACCCGGCGGGCACACGCATCTTTTTGCTGGCCACGCTAACCCCCACGCCCGCGCCGACGGCAACCCCTGTCAATGAAGCCCGTTCGGGCTCACAGCAGGGCTTCTTCGCACCCGTTGCGGGGGATCTGCTTCAAGGCTATGCGCCAATCGTAGCCAGTGTCTTTGGCTATCCCAAGACGCCCTTTGCCCGGTACGAATTGGCGATTTCGCCATCAGGCATGGAAGAGTGGTCCTTCTTGTCTGAGGGCGAAGAGCAGTATTGGCAAGAGACCATCTACCTGCTCAATACCCATCTCTTGCCCGATGGCGCCTATGATTTGCGGCTGCGCAACATCTATGCCGACTCCAATTATGACGAATATTTTGTACGCACCGTGCGCGTGGCCAACCAAGACGCACTGCGCATCACCCGGCCGGAGAGCGCTCAGGTAAACGGCTTCACGGGGCCGTCGACCGGCCAAGTAATCGGTGGCGTGGTGACTTTCGCCGGCACGGCGATCTCACCGGATTTTCTGCGCTGGGAACTCTACTGGTCGCCGGCTGGCGCGGAAGACTGGGCCTATCTGGCCTCCGGCGAGGAGGAAGTCTTGCGCGGGACGCTGGCGCAGCTTGACCTGACCCAGCTGCCGCCGGGCGGTTACGACTTCAAGCTGCGCGTCGTGGGTCGGGACTACAATTATGACGAATTTTTCCTGCGCAATCTGCAAATCGTACCACCAACGGCTACGCCCGTTCTATTGGCAACGCTCACACCGGTGCCCACACCATAAGCTGCCTCATGAAGGCTGCTGTGGTCAGTCGTCGGTCTCTTTGCCTACGACCGTCGGGCGCAAGGATGACAGTTTGGTCCGACTGCAAGACGTATGAAACATTTCTGCACGTTTGGCGTTTTAGACTATGAAAACGCAACACTTGTTCGGGCGGCTGGATTTGGCCTGACATTTCAGAAGGGAGTATAATAAGAGACTTGCGGAGGATTGATTACCGCATGGTGTCTCGCCGGCGTGTAAACTATTGCGAATTTGAATCATTGTTCGTTTTGCCGATTGGCAATGCGCTTTCCAGTGGTTGAAATCATGGATCACTGGGAATGCGAGCGAGATAGAGCGAATTAACCATCCGGACTCATCCGGACATGCTGACGATTTAGGTCAACTGGAGGAAGTGAACATGTCGAAAACAGGACTACAGCGTATGCTGTCGGCGTTCTTGGTCTTGACGATGCTGGTAAGTATGACCAGTATTGCGGCCATTGCTGCGCCGGCTACGCAACAAGTTGCCGCAAGTGAAGTCGCCGGTCTGATTGACGGCGCAGCAGGCGGTGATTTCCCCAAGATCTGGCTGGGCCTCGAAACGGAGCCCACTGGCCAGGCAACGCGCGTGCTCATTGAATGGGACCGCTTTGATACGGACGGAATCGGCTTCTATGTTTTGGATGCCGAGGGCCTGAGTGCGGTTGTGTCCGGCTCAGAGGACATTCGCAGCGCGAATTTGGGTGTCTCCCAACCTGTCTTTGAGGGAGCGGGCAATCAGGAAGAGGCCCTCTTTACCGCAACTGGATCCAACTACACGATTGTTGTCTTCAATGATTCGCCTCAGGCCGCCGCTTTTACGCTGTCGACTGACAATGGCGTAATCACGAATGACGACGGCTCGGTGACCGATCCGAACGCAGCCGCAGCAGATGAGGGTGACGAAGAAGCCGCTGGCGATGAAGAAGCTGCTGGTGACGACGCAGCTGCTACGCCGGCCGCCGAAGAAGAAGCGGCTGCAGCCGCGACACCGGTTCCTGCGGAAGAGGACGCCTCGGCGACACCGGCCGCTGAAGAAGAGGGCGCTGAAGAAGCGAGCGCTGAAGAAGCGAGCGCTGAAGAAGCGACCGCTGCGGCAACGCCGGTCCCGGCAGAGGAAGCGGAAGCTGCACCTGCTGCCGTCTCTGCGGATCCCGAGCCGGTTGAAGCAACCGAGATGACCGGTCAATTGCCTACCCAGGATGCACAGCACTATCTGGGGCTGGCTCCCGATACGCGTGATGCCAACATCACCTTGCGCATGACGTTTGAACCGCAGGATCAGCAGGAACTTGCCCGTCGCCTGAATTTCTGGGTGTTGGATCAGCAAGGGTTTGATCGCTATGCTGCCGGTGATGCCCGTTTGAGCTCGGTGGCAATTGCCGCTGGCAGCAGCAATGTGGATACGGCCGACAACGAGCGCGAGGCGAACTTCACGGCCTCCGGCACGGCTGATTACACTGTGATCGTCTACAACTCGTCGAACATCTCGACGACCTACACGCTGACGTCCGAAAATGCCATGCTGCTTGACGACTCGGCGCAGACGATCACCGCTCAGGAAGCTCAGCCTGCCGCACCGGTCGCTGACGATGAGGCTGAGGCTGATGAGGCCGCGACCGATGCCGATGAAGATGCTGAAGCCGCCGCTACGCCTGCACGCCCGACCGGTGAACGGGGCGAGCCGGGTGGCACCTACACCGTCCAGTCCGGCGACACCTTGGCCCTGATCGCTGCCGATGTGTATGGCGACTTCCAGCTCTACGAAGAGCTTTGCGCCTACAACAACATTGACGACTGTAACCGCATTGAAGTGGGCGATGTCATCAACCTGCCGACTGAGGACGAAATCGGTTCGGGCGCGACAGCCCCCACTGCCGCAGCCGAGACCGAAGTCGAGACGCCGGCTGCCGATGAAACGGAGACCGTGACTGACACGGCAGCCGTGACCGGTACCGCCGCCGTCACCACGACCGACACGGTCACGGGCACCGATGCCATTACCGACACCGAAGCCGCAGCAGATACGGAAGAAGCGGACAGCGCTGCAGCCGAAGGTGATCTCGTTGACGTGTTGGTTGCCAGCGGTAACTACAGGACCCTCCTTGCCGGCCTGGAAGCGGCTGGATTGGTCGACGCCCTGCGCGCTGATGGTCCTTTCACCGTCTTTGCACCAACCGACGCTGCGTTTGAAGCGCTGGAAGAAGCTGCCCCGGGTGCGCTGCAGGAACTGCTGGCCGATCCGGCTGGACAGCTGACGCAGATCCTGCTATACCACGTTGCCTCCGGTGAGGTGCTGGCAGAAGATATCACCAGCGGTATGGAAGTCGCCACGCTTCAGGGTGACTCGGCAACGCTTGAGATTCGTGGCGATTCCGTTTTGATCAACGGCGCCAACATCTCTGCGCCGGACATTCTTGCTACCAACGGCGTTTCACACGGCATCGATGCTGTGCTGATTCCGCCCAGCTTTGGTCAGTAAATTGATCCGTTGCACAGGGAGGCTATGCCTCTATCTGTGCTAATCTACAGCGGGGTTGACGTGCACACGTCAACCCCGTTTTTTTGTTTGTCTCACTCGCACATCCGTGCTAAACTGGTTGCCATGAATGCACAAACTCCTCCCCCGATCCCATCTGACGGCCCTGCGCCTGATGATCATGCAGCTGACGATCTTGTCTATGCCAATCTGGATGATTCCGCCTGCCGTTCGCTGGACGATCTGATCGTGGAAGCCGATGTGGGCTATGCGGCCGATTCGCCAGGTTCTGCGGCCATGGATGAGTTGGCCGCGGCCGATCTCGCCCATTTTTTTGGTGCGGATGGTCCTGTTGCCCGTCATCTGGACGGCTTTGAGTTCCGCCCGAGTCAGCTCGAAATGGCTATGGCAGTCCAGCGCACGCTGCTGGCGGGCGAGCATGGGCTGATTGAGGCGCCAACCGGCACCGGCAAGTCAATCGCCTATCTGGCGCCCGCCATTCTGGCCGGCAAATCCGTCGTCATTGCCACCGCCAACAAATCGTTGCAGAGCCAGCTCTTCAACAAGGACATCCCCTTTCTGCGCACGGTCATGGAACAACCGATCAGCGCAGTTGTTGTTAAAGGGCGCAGCAACTTCGTCTGCACCTACAAATGGGAGCAAGAAGCCTCGGTCCAGGAGCGGCTGGCTTTCTATGATCGCGAAAATGAGCAAGTGGCCTACCTCAAGCGCTGGCTGACTGAAACTGAGACCGGCGATGTGGATGAACTGCCCTTCATGTTGACCAGCGATCTGCGGCCACGTACGGTCAGCTTCACAGACGACTGCCTGCAGCGTGACTGCCGTTTCTACGACGATGAGTGTTGGGTCAACCGCATGCGTGACGAAGCTGCACAAGCCCAGATTATCGTCACCAACCACCACCTGTTGCTTAATGCGCTCGAACTGGGGTTTGCCGGCGAGCGGATCTTGCCACCGGCCGAAATCTATATCGTCGACGAAGCCCATCAACTGGAAGAGACGGCCACATCGGTCTTCGAAACGACGGTGACCGACTTCACGGTGGAACAGTTGCTGAGCCGAAATCTACTTGGCGAGTATATGGATGAGGATGAGCTCGACGAATTGCGTTTTCAGAATACGTTGGCTTTCCAGAGCGTCTCCAATCTCAGCCGCGACAACTCTTTTCGCATCGAGCAAGACCTCGAGGAGCTGGCCAGCTTGGGACGCCGGCTGGAAGAGGTCGGGAAGCGCTTGCGCCTGCTCGATCCTTTCCGCATGATCGATGAAGAGAAGGATGAACAAGCAGCCGAGCGGCGTGCCTATGAGTTGATGGTTGAATCGATCAACAGTGCGGCAGCTAAGCTGAAGAAGGTCGCAACGAGCCGGCATGACGCCGACTTCGTGCGCTATGCCTCACGCGTCTTTGACCGCCGTCATGTCTCCATCGAGGTTCACGCCGCGCCGATCACGCCGGGCGACCTGATTGCCCGCTACCTCTTCCACGCCGAAGGGCCGGATGGTGAGGATCTGCCACGCACGGTGATTTGCACCAGCGCAACTCTGGCGACAGACGGCCGCTTTGAGCACTTCAAGCAGCGCTGCGGCATTCGCGCCACGGCGGAAGAGCATGTGCTGCCGCCGGTTTTCGACTACCCCAATCAGGCATTGCTCTATCAACCGCCCCTTGCGCCCTACAACTACCAGAATCCAGGCGTCTACTATGATGCCATTGCCCAAGAGATTGAACGGCTGATCGAAGTGAGCCGAGGGCGGGCGCTTTGCCTCTTCACTTCGTGGAGCGGCCTGCAACAGGTCGATCATCGGCTGCGCCAGGGCGATCGACCTGTGATCTGGTCTGTACGCGCCCAGGGCGATGCGCCGCGTGATGCGCTGTTGGCCTGGTTCAAGGAGACGCCCCACAGCGTACTGCTGGCGACGCGTTCATTTTGGGAAGGCGTGGACATCCCGGGCGATGACCTGAGCCTGGTGGTCTTGGACAAGCTGCCCTTTCCCACGCCGGGCGATCCGCTGCACAGCGCGCGCATGAAGGCGATCGAGGAGCGGGACGAAAGTAGCTTTGGGCAGTACATGGCCCCACTGATGACGCTGGCGCTCAAGCAGGGCTTTGGCCGGCTGGTGCGCCGCGCCAGCGACCGGGGCGTGGTGGCGATCTTGGACGAGCGGCTGACCAGCAAGGCCTACGGTCGTCGCGCACGCCAGGACCTGCCCGCCGCCCAATTTACGCGCGCGTTTGGCGACGTGCACCGTTTCTTTCAACGCGCGCTGGAAACGCCGGCAGAGTTTGCGCTTAACGTTTGGGGGGAGGCGGACGAGGATGAGCCAGACGCCGTCTGGCAATGGCAGTTGCTGCGTCTGCAAGATGGCAAGGAAGACAGCGCAACCGGCATCCTAGGAGACGCTGACGCCGTTAGCGGCGAGATCCATGCGGCTACGGTCGGCCTCGACAACCTACGCAGCCGAATCGAGCAGGCCGGACGCAGCCCGGCAGACTTTTCAGTCGAACTGCGGGCCACCGCAGCGGCACTGACCGTCCTGGCCAATTCTCCGCCTGATCCCTACCGCGACATCGCATCTGTTTGGCAGGCAATCTCCTTGCTTCCCCGTCCCGTCTTGGAGTAAGATGCGGACGTGTTCGCATCGTGGTTCACACAGTATGGGGAAACGCCATGACGCTCCGCAAGCGACGACGCAATCCATTCCTGCCCATCATCCTATTCGGTCTTGGCGGTCTGCTGCTCTTCCGTTATGGGGAGCAATGGCTGCGCCAGATTTTGCTCTATCTGTCCGGTGCAAGCTGGGCGCGACGGACGGTAACCGACCTGCCATTGGCGTGGCAGGTTGCAAGTCGGTTCATCGCCGGAGAGAGCGTCGAGGATGCGCTGGAAGCGACCCGACGCCTCAACGCTGAAGGCCTGTTGGTGACGTTGGATCTGCTGGGCGAGAGCGTGGCCACGCCGGCCGAATCTGAAGCTGCTCGAGATCAGATCATTGACCTGCTCGAACGCATTCATGCCAGCGGCGTCCAGGCCAATGTGTCGGTCAAGCCAAGCCAGTTGGGCATCGACTTGAGCCGCACGCTCTGTCTTGAGAACATGCGCCGGATTTTGGCCTCTGCCCGGGCTACCGATAACCGGGTACGCATGGATATGGAAGACTCGTCTCTGGTTGACGTCACGCTGGATATCTATCGAACGTTGCGCTTTGAAGAAGGCTACGACAATGTGGGCGTCGTTATCCAGTCCTATCTCTACCGCAGCGAAGCCGATGTGGAGCAGTTGGTGGGCGAAGGCGCCTGGGTGAGATTGGTGAAGGGCGCCTACCTGGAGCCGGCTGATGTTGCTTTCCCTGACAAGGCCGATGTCGACGCTAACTTTGTCAAGCTGATGCAGCGCATGCTGGGCGAGGATGCGCGTGAAAACGGCGTCTATATGGCCGTCGCCTCTCACGACGAAGCCATGATTCGGGCGACGGTCGAAACCGCCTTTCACAAGGGAGTCCCTGCTGCGGCATACGAATTCCAGCTGCTCTACGGCATTCGTCGCGATTTGCAGACGCAGCTTCAGCAGGATGGCCACCGTGTGCGCATCTACGTACCTTACGGCGTGGCCTGGTACCCTTACTTCATGCGCCGTCTGGCCGAACGCCCCGCCAATCTTTGGTTCTTCGTCAACAACCTGCTCAAGGGCTAATCCAAATTTCGAAGCCGCATTCCACAACCCGAAATCCGCAACTCCATATTGGCGGCGCACAATGGCTCAATTGGATTCAACGGCTGCAGGCCATTGCCCAAAGCGGCCTCTCCTACGCCGATGATCCCTATGATGCGGAGCGCTATAGCGCGCTGCGGCGCATCGTGGCCGAGATGATGGCCGCCCATGCGGAAGACGACCTTGGCGCTTCACTGGACGCCGGCGTAATCGACAGCCTGCTGGCGCGTGAGCAGGGCTACGCTACGCCAAAGCTGGATGGCCGCGGCGCCTGCTTTCAGGACGGGCGCATTCTCCTCGTGCGTGAGCGCAGCGACGGCTGCTGGACTCTGCCCGGCGGCTGGATTGACGTCAACGATGCACCTGCCGCGTCCGTAGAGCGGGAAATCCTTGAGGAATCTGGATATGAGGCGCGTGCGCTGAAGCTCTTGGCCTTATGGGACAAGCATCAGCATGAACATCCGCCCGATTTTTTCCACGTGTACAAGTTGGTCTTCCTCTGCGAGATCACCGGCGGACAGCCTACTCATAGTCTTGAAACCGATGGCGTCGACTTTTTCGCACTCGATGAATTGCCCCCTCTATCCACCTCGCGCATCACAACCGCGCAAATTGCGCGCCTCTTTGCCCTGCACGCTCAACCTGACGTCCCTACCGATTTCGATTAGACAATAGATTGCTTACCTGCCCGCTTCGTGAGCGCGCCTTGCGAAGAAACAGCGTAACGATCCAGGAAATGGCTAGCGCCGGTTTGATCCTGTCGAAAATGGGTCAGCGCCGGTTGAGCTTGTCGAAACCAAGCGGGTTGCCGGATTGCGTTTCCAGCAGGCGAAATGGCGTCGTATCGACTCTAGTGCTCTGTCAAGGTTGAAGTTGTCATTTGGGGCAAAGCGAGAAATCTCGCGTTGGCAACGCTGAGATTCCTCTACGCTTCGCTCATGGCGCTTTGCGCCCACTACGTGAACGGAATGACAAAATCCTGATAATAGGGCACTAGCTGCTCGTGCGGGCGGTCGCCGTCCCGAATGGCAATTCCGTCCACGGCGTTCCGCAACCGAGGGCCAGGCGTCCACACAACCCGTTCGCCCGGGCGTGCTCACTGAGCAGGTATGAAATCCACTATTTTTCCGTTCAAATGGTAAGCGGGCTTCTGGATTGGGACGCAAAAATGGTCCAGTATTGGCTTTGTTCTAATTTTGTATTGACTTTGTAAAACTTTTGTACTATAATGTGTGGAGTGAAGGCTAACCCGCAATGGGTTTTTGAGATAAAGGGGAGAAGGCACATGCTTGGCAAGCTACTGAAGCGCAACCAAACAGAAGATCAGGCCAAAGAGAGCGAACGCAGCCTCATTGATCTGCAGAACGTGATAAAGGCCTATCAGACGCCGGCTGGTGAGTTCCTGGCACTAAAGGGCGTGGATATGCAGGTCGATCCTGGTTCCTTTGTGGCCGTCGTCGGCAAGTCGGGCAGCGGTAAGTCGACGCTGACGAACATGATTACCGGCATTGACCGCCCGTCTACGGGGGAAGTCTTTGTGGCCGGCACGCCTATCCACAACATGAGTGAGGGACGGATCGCCAAGTGGCGCGGCCGCAATATCGGCGTGGTCTTTCAGTTCTTCCAGCTGCTGCCTACCCTGACGGTATTGGAAAACGTTACGTTGCCCATGTCTTTCTGCAACATGTATGATCGCAGTGAGCGCAACGATCGTGCTATGGCGCTGCTCGAAAAAGTCGACATGACCCATCAGGCCTATAAGTTGCCTACCGCCATTTCGGGCGGCCAACAGCAACGTGTCGCCATTGCCCGGTCCATGGCCAATGATCCGCCGCTGATCGTCGCCGACGAACCGACCGGGAACCTTGATTCCAAGACCGCTGATGCTGTCTTTGGTCTTTTTGAAGAGCTGGTTGCGGGCGGTAAGACTATCCTCATGGTTACCCATGATGATGATCTGGCTGACCGGGTCACGCGCAAGATTACGATTGCCGACGGGCGCATTGTTGGCGATACGCAGCCCCATCTGCGCCCCCATCCCGTTGTTCAGCCGGTTCACGAGAATATCTATGCGCCTGCGCCGCGTACGGCGCCGGCCTTTGGCTGGGAGGGCGCCGGTGCTTGATCCACGGTGGATGAAGGTCCTACGCGACCTCTGGTACAACAAAACGCGCACGATTCTGGTCGTGTCATCGATTGCTGTTGGCGTCTTTGCCGTGGGGACTGTGCAACATCTTCAGTCTTCGTTGGGCAACGAGCTACAGAGCATCAACCAGGAGACGAGCGCGGCCCATGCTACGATCTTTGCGCCGGGCATGGATCAGGCCATGCTCGATGCGGTGGGACGCACGCCGGGCGTGGCTGAAGTCGCGACCCGCAGCAGCATCGGTCTTAAGGTTGAGCTAGAGCCGGGCGTTTGGGAAACCTTCAACGCTACTGCAATTGAAGACTTCACCGACCAGCGCATCGACAAAATTCTGCCCATCACCCAATCTGAGAAGCATCCCGAGTTTGGCGCCGAGCAGACCCGCTGGCCGCAAGAGACGGAGATCTTGCTCGAGAATAGCGGTTTGGACGCCAACAATGTGTTGCCGGAAGATCTGCGCAATGGCGATGCGATTCGTGTCGAGACACCAGATGGCCGTATCCGTGAGTTAACCGTCACCGGCATCGCCTACGATGCCAACGCTTTCCCCGCGCCCTTTGTGGGCGCTGCCAGCGGCTACGTGGACCGCCAGACGTTCGAGCAGTTGGGTGGATCTGCCACGTTCAACCAGGCGTCAATCCGGGTTGAAGGCACGCCGGAACAATTGATGGACAAGGAGTATATCCAGGCAATTGCCGATGATGCGGCGGCGAAGATCGAACGAGGCGGCTATGAGGTCGCACGCATCAACGTGCCCGAGCCGGGCCAGGTCGGTCTGCAGAATCTGTTTGATTCGCTGGCGCTCTTGCTGACGCCGCTCGGCCTGCTCGCACTCTTCCTGAGCGGCTTCTTGGTCATCAACACGATTTCGGCGCTCATGTCGCAGCAAACGCGTCAGATTGGCGTCATGAAGTCGATTGGCGCCACGCGCCGACAGATTGTCTTCATGTATCTCAGTGCGGTGCTCTCCTACAGTATCGTCGCGCTGATGGTTGCCATTCCGCTTACGGTGCTGGTAGCCAGTGGGCTGGGGCGCTCTGTGGGTAGTTTCCTTAACTTGACCCTGCCGCGCTTCTCGCTGCCGACGAATGTTCTGGTCACCCAGGCGGCGATCGGCATCTTGACGCCGCTGCTGGCCGCGCTTTGGCCAGTACTGCGCGGCACGTCGGTAACGGTGCGCGAGGCGATTTCCGACTATGGCGTAGGCGATGGCGGCTCGACGCGGTTGAGCGACCTGCTCCTCCGCATTCGCGGTCTGTCGCAGCCGGTTCAGCTTTCACTGCGCAATACGTTCCGCCGACGCGCACGACTGGTCCTTACGTTGATTACGCTAATTTTGGGCGGCATGATCTTTATGACTGTCGGCAGCGTGCGCCTGTCGCTGACCAATCTGATCGAGCAGGGCATTTCCTATAATCAGTTTGATATCTCGATTGATTTTGAACGCTCCTATCGCACGGCCAAGCTCGAAGAGATCTTGATGGGCGTGCCGGGGGTTACGGAGGTAGAGGTTTGGACCACCGATTCGGCCACGCCTGTACGTACAGACGGTACCGAAGGCGACACAATTAGCCTGACCGCTCTGCCCGCTGAAAGCAACATGGTCGATCCGACGTTGAGCGCCGGACGCTGGCTTTTGCCCGACGATGAGAACGCCATCGTTGTCAGCCAGAAGGTGCTGGGCAGCGAACCCGACCTGCAAGTGGGCGATGAACTGGTATTGGATATCGACGGTCGCGAACAAGCGTGGACAGTGGTCGGCATCGCCCAGGTGCTGAGTGGACCGCCCAACGTGATCCCGGCCTTCGTCAATTACCCGTATTACAGCCGCTACACGCGCAGTGTCGGCCAGGGTGAGAGTGCACAGATCCTGGTCAGCCAGAACGATCCGGAGAATGTCAACGCCATGGTTGATACCATCCAGGCTACGTTGGATGCAGAGGGGCTGCAGGTCGCTTCGGTCTTCACGATTGAGCGCCTGCGTCGCATCACTGGCGGCTTCTTTGATGTGATTATCTTCCTGCTCCTGGCTATGGGCATCCTGATTGCCACGGTCGGCGCGCTGGGTCTTATGGGTACCATGAGCACCAACGTGCTCGAGCGCACGCGTGAGATCGGCGTCATGCGCTCGATCGGCGCTTCGGATGGCGCGGTACAGCGCATCGTCATCATTGAAGGTGTGATTATCGGCCTGATTAGCTGGGTGATTGGTGGCGCATTAGCCTTTCCGACCGGTGCGGCGTTGAGCAGTGCCGTAGGCGTCGTGCTCTTTGAAACGCCCTTACCCTACACCTTTGCCCCTTCTGGCGTGATCACGTGGCTTGTGGTGGTCACAGTACTGGCCGGCGTTGCCAGCTTCTTGCCGGCTTGGAACGCGTCTCGGCTGACGGTGCGTGAGGTATTGGCCTATGAATGATCCCGTGGATTAGCCGGAAATGCGCTGGATGGCGCCGGCCGCTTTGGGATCGAAGCCGATGGGCCAACGGGTGTTGTCAGTGTAGGTTGCCCGTGTCAGTACAGCGTTTGTCAGATTGGCGCGTGAGAGGTCGGCATTGGTTAAACGGGCGCCGGTGAGATCAGCGTCCTGAAGATTGGCTTGCTTCAAATCTGCAAAGGAGAGGTCGGCGCCCAGTAAGCTGGCCCTGCTCAAATCCGAGCGAAAAAGATGCGCCTGCGTAAGGTCGGCCTGGTTCAGATTGACGCCAGTGAGATTGGCCACGTCCAGGACAATTTCGCGCAGCGTTGCCCCGGCTAGATTGGCGCCGTGCAGATCAAATTTGAACAGCCCCAAGCCCGACAGATCCTGACCGCTCAGATCGGGCGTCATGTTTCTTGCACGTGCCTGGTTAACCAGTTCGCGCACTTGTGATTCATCGAGGTTCATGGTTTGAATGTGAGAGTAGACCTTCTACACGCATTTCGGGATTCAGCCGGCGCCCTTTTGCCATCAAATCGGGCCCGGCTGAATCTCGGAATGCGCATTGCCTGTCAATTGTCTTTTCGGCGCTATTTATCGTAGTGGCGTTCAATCTTTAGATCTGGTAACGCCTCTACCGCAGCCTTGTTCAACTTAAGCTTCACGCTCTCGCCATCGCCGCGGTCGATTTGATCGACTGGCACGGCGATTTCGCGTTTGTGCCACATGTGACCCTGCTGCAGCACAATGTGGGTAATGTGGCCGGTTGCTGGATCGATCACAAACTCGCCCACTTCGCCGATGGCGCCGTCTGTGGCGAATACCTTTACGCCGCGATGAACAGCCAGTTCACCGGCCGGAACCGCTTCATACTGTTCTGCCACCGACCCGCCGCTGCTCTCGGTGGCATAGGGCGACATATACTCGCCGCTCTGCAACTCCGCATAGTCGGGATGGGGGCGATCAACGTAGCGCGTCTTGACGAACGACTCCATGGCTTGCAACTCTTTAATCGTGCATCCGAGATTGATGTCGTCATGGGTGGCCGACTGGACCATGCCCACCGGTACGAGCCATTCAAACGCGTCCAGATGATGGCGCTGTCGCACCACAACGTGAGTCATGGAGCGCTGGACCGGGTCGACGACCAGGGCAACGACCGAGCCGGCCTTTCCGTCTGTACAATGCACGGTTGCGCCGATACGAATTTCTTCCATGGTATCTGCCTAGCCTTCTGTTTTCAACAGGACGAGACGCACGGTCTCTTCATCCAGGGTTGACATGGGAGTTGCTCCTAGCATGAGTGGATTGGCTACTTCGTGACAAGAATGGGGCCATCATAGCATATTTTGGAAGGCGATGCATTCTCCGTAGAATTGGGGGTGCACGCACGAGTTGTAAATGAGTTCCGTATCCAAAGGGCGAAACGGCTTTGCATCAGAGAGAATTCTGCCTTCAGCCCCGTCGTTTTCCAGAGGTACTAACAACTCGTGCGTGCATCCAGAATTGGTGAATTGGTGGACTTCATAGTCGAGCAGCTCGGGCCATGGCGGGCATACCGGGATTTCCCTGTCACTAGCCGAATTCTGCGAGCAGTTGATCATAGGTAAGGCTCGTTCTTGGCAGTGGCTCCAACTCCAACTCGTCGGCTAAGTGAGTCTTTAGCAAGTCAAACTGGGCGATAAGTTGGCGTCGGTCACCCGCCGCTGCATGGCAGCGCATAACGAGAATGTGGGCGGCTTCATGCAGTGGCTCGTGGGCCAGGGCCCGGCGGGCATGGCCCAGTGCCGATTCAACGTCGCCCAGCGCCAGCTGACCGGATGCCAATGCTTCCAACGCCTCAAGAAAGGCATTGCTCAACCGTCGCCGTTCACTGTTGGCCCAGTCGTAGTAGCGTAGATTGGCCAGATATTCTCCGTCATACAGTCCAACGGCTTCCTGGAGCCATGTGCAGCGCACCTCAGCGTCAGGTGCGGTCCAGGCCTTGCTCAAGGCCTGCTCGAAGCGATCGGCGTCGACCTCGAAGCAATTCGGATCCAGCCAATACTCTCCGCCTTTCACCAAGACCAGTTTGCTCTTGTCTTCCGGGGTACGCAAGACCTGGCGTAGTCGATAAAGTGCGGTATGGAACGCCGTCTTGCCTGGCGATTCCCGGTTCGGCCAAAGCGCTTCCAGCGCCATCTCCAGCGACAGACGCTGGCGCCGACTGTGGGCGAGGTAGGCCAGGAGGTCGCGCGCCTTGACGGATGCCCAGACATCTTGGGCCAAGCAGACGCCATCCACGATGACTTCGAAGTCGCCCAGAGTGCGCAGTAAGATTCGCTTTGTGATCTTCTGTGCAACGGCTTGTACGGTCTCTAATTCCGCCGGCGCATCCAGTTTCTGTAGCACGGCGGATATGAACGCGCTCTTTTCCCCATCCTCCGCCAGTGCACGGCAGACCGCAGCCGCCCGCGCACCCTGATCGAGATAGAGCTGAATGGCCCCGATAGGCTCCAATGACTCAAATGAGCGCCTGGCATGCCAGAGCGCAGTCTTATTATCTGCCCGACCAAGGGCTAGGTAGGCCAGGCCAAAGTCGATCATGGCGAGAAGAATGCGAAAGCGACGCCGCTCGGCTTCCGGGCGCAGCGACGAAAAGATCGCATCGGCTTCCTCGACACGCCCCTGTGCGATCGCAATATCAGCCAGCACGCTACGACAAAAGATCATTTCATAATGATAGGTCTCGCCGCCCTGAATCCACAGCGCGGTCTCCGCAACCTGGCGCGCTTCCTCCAGACGATTCTGTGCGCTGAGATTGGATGCCAAATAGCCGGTGGCAATCATCTGTGCATAGGTGTCGACGCCGGATGCGCGGGCAACGTCGATAGATTGGCGCAGCGTCGCCTCACCCAATTGCAGATCACCATGTTTGCTGAGCACTGCGCCGAGCGACGCCAGCGCACGCGGTCGCCAGTCGGCCAGATCCAGCTCCTCAACAATGCGATTGGCTTGACGCGCGTACCGCAAAGCAGTCTCGGTGTCGCCCCAGTAGGCGAAGGGCGTGGCCATCGTTAAGTATGCACTGGCAGCGGCCGGTGACAAATCGTCGTTGAGTACTTGTAGCGCTTCTTCGCAAAAGCGCACGGTCGCTCCGGGGTCGCCGTGCCACCAGCAAATGTGGCCCAACCGGCGTAGAAGCTGAGCATGCATGCCGGGGCTTAGGCTTGGTCCGGCTTGGCGTGCGGCAACCAGCGCTTCTTCTGCCAGCGCTCGCCCCACATCCATGTCCGCCTGAAAGCCGGCGCTGCGTGCCTGGACCATGAGCGCATGGGCTCGTAGCGCGTGATCTCCGGGCTCGGTACATGTGAGGGCTTCGTTCGCTAGTTCCTGGGCCCGTGCGTGATTGCCCTGAACCTGCGCCACGACGGCCAGTTGCGTAAGCGCACGGCAGATGCCATGGTTGTCTTCAGCTGTGGCAAAACGAAGACGTGCTTCTTCAAAACGCGTGACGGCAGGCGCCAGTTGACCTTGACGCAACCGGGCCACACCGTCTGCGAGCAAAAGATCGGGGTAGTCGTTGAGTACGGCCGGCGGGATATCTGCCAGAGAACGCTGCAAAACCGCCGTACGTCCCCGGTCTATGTACTCCGGCGCGATCAGGGTGAGCATGAGACATGCGCCATCAAAATCCCTGGCCGCGATATGGTGGCCCAACGCCACCTCCCATTCAGCCTGTGCTTCATAGTAGCGGGCCGCGCGCTGGTTAAGCTCTCGGTGTTCTGCAGCCCCCCGACGCGTTAGACGGGCAAGTAGGAATTCGCGGAAGAGATGGTGATAGCGATACCAGGCGCGCGCTTCATCAAGACTGACGATGAAGAGATTGGCCTGTTCCAGCTCTTCGAGGATGGACTGGCTCCCCGTTGTTTCCAGCACGGCATCACAGACCGCGGCATCCATCTGGGTTAAGACGGCTGTGTAGAGCAGGAACTGCTGAAGCGCGGGCGTCTGGCGACGAAAGACTTCATCAGCCAGGTACTCGAAGATATGGCGCTGCGCGCCGGTCAGCCCATGCAAAAATGAGCGGGCGTCGGACAGGTTGCGTCCGGCCAGCGATGAACGTGCAATTTGCAGGGCGGCGGCCCAGCCTTCGGTACGGGCTTGGAGCAGTGCAATGCTAGCGTTGTCGAGGACAGGCAGGTCGGGTGAATGGGCCAGCCATGTCGCCAATTCAGCGCTGGAGAATCGCAGATCACCGGCGCGCAATTCGCTGATCTGACCATGCGCGCGCAACCGCGCCAGCGCCAGCGGCGGATCGACCCGCGACGAGAGAATGATACGCAAATTTGGGGGGCCCTGCTCGATCAAGCGATTGACCAGCGCATGAACCGCGGGATTGCCGATCAGATGATAGTCTTCGAGAATAAGCGTCCAATCACTCTTGCAGAAGTCGGCCATCTCGTTGATAAAGAGGGCAAGCACGCGTTCGGGTGCTACGGTGGAGGCTGTTTCGGCGTTGTCCAACAGCGCCAGTGCGGCGCTTTCAGGCAATTCTTCGCCAAAGTTGATCACGCTCTGCCGGCTGGCTTGAATCAAGCAGGAAAGAAAGATCGCGGGATCGCCATCCGCCAGGCCGAGTTGGATCCAGGCGCAAGGCTGTTGGCTAAGTTCCACAAACTCAGCCAGCAACATGGTCTTGCCGTAACCGGGGGGCGCTGACAGCAAGACCAAGCGGCCTTGGGCCAGCGCTTCGCCAATGCGCGTCACGAGATGACGCCGGTCCAGATGGTCGGTCTTGCGTCGTGGAACGAGAAATTTGGTACGCAGGAGATGGGTGGCTGGCATAAATTGCCTACGATAGACTGCTGATCAGTCGAACCTACCGGACGGATCACCTGCCAGCGTCATGCTAACAGAACGACCCAATTTCACTCTGGATTATCCTCCAGATTGACCCTGTTGCCAAAATTTCGCGAAAATTTACCTGTATACTACAGAATGCATTCTGCGACTGCATTCTTACGCGCTTGCAGTCATTCGTCGGTAACGGCCGCGGCGACACGCTTTGACACCGCCAGCCCGGGGTCGATTCGGCGATCTTAACCCAGTTCACCATTGCAAGGAGAAGAAGATGATACTGAAACGTCTTGCGTTGCTGTTGATCGTACTCTTGATGGCGGCTTGCGCCGCGCCCGCGACGCCGGCCGCCGCGCCGGGCACCGAAGCTGACCCGGTAGACGATAGCGGGCCCAACGTCTTGACCGTGGCCTCCACCGCCAATTTGACCACATGGGACCCGATCAAATCGTTCTCCACGGAGGCCCTCTATCTGGCCAATCTTTATGAGCCCCTCCTGCGTGTGAACCCGCCCGACGCAGCGGAGAAATTTGAGCCCGTTCTGGCCGAAAGCTGGCAAGCGAGCGACGATGGCTTGACCTGGACCTTCTCCCTGCGCCCCGATGTGACCTTTCATGACGGCGAGCCGTTGACGGCTGAGGCCGTCAAAATGTCCATCGACACGGCCAAAGAACGGGCCGGCGCATCGTTTATCTGGGCCCCACTAGAGAGCGTTGAGGTCGTCGATGATCTAACCGTTCAATTCAACCTGAGCTACGCTGCCCCGCTTGATCTCATCGCCGCGTCTCTCTATGGCGCCTGGATCGTTAGCCCAGCCGCACTGGAGGCCGCCGCCGCCGATGATGCTTACTTCGAGAGCGGTCTGGAAGCAGGAACTGGCCCCTATATGTTGGAAAGCTATACCCCCGATCAGGAAGTGCTGCTCACACGCTTTGACGATTACTGGGGCGGTTGGGAAGACGGTCAGTATGATAAGGTGCTGACGCTGATCGTGCCTGAGGCTGTCCAGCAGCAGCAGATGCTGGAAGGGGGCGAAGTCGACCTTGCCCTGCGCATTCCAGCTGAAAATGTCGATAGTTTTGAGGACCGCGACGGTTATACGGTCATGCGCGAACCAGCTTTTTTCAACTATCTTGGCTTCCTCAACACCCTGCGCCCACCGCTGGATAACCCGACCGTGCGTCAGGCGATCTCCTATGCCATGCCGTACCAGGATATCATCGATGTGGCGACCTTTGGGCAGGCAACTCAGGCGCGCGGCCCTGTTCCTGCCGGTGTCTGGCCCTATTCGGAAAATGTCGCCCAATACAACCACGATCCTGAGAAGGCCAAAGAGTTGCTGGCCGAGGCAGGCGTTGCCGAAGGCGACTTGAGCCTCCGCCTGACGTATGCGGCTGAGAATCCTACGGAGGAGCGCTTTGCTCCCCTGATCAAGGACGCCTTGGCCGATGTTGGCATCGAGGTGGAAATCGAGCCGATCCTCTTTAGCCAACAGTGGGAAGAGGCCAAGAACGATCCGGCCAATGCCCAGGATATTTTCCTGCTGCTCTATTGGCCAACCTACAGTGATGCCGGTACTGACAACCTCTGGTCCATGTTCCATTCAAGCGAAGCCCCCTTCTTCAACTTGAGCTATTGGAACAATGAAGAGTTTGACAACCTCATCGATGAGGCTGCCGCGTTAACCGTCACCGACCCTGAGCAATCTCTGGCCCTCTACGAAGATGCCCAGAATCTGCTCGTGGAAGAGTCGCCCGGCCTCTTCTTTTTCGACACGCAAGCGGTCTATGTCGTGCCGGATCATGTCGAAGGATTTGATTACAACCTGAATTACCCATTTGCGAATTTCTTCTACGACATGCGTTCGGCGCAATAGCAGCATCAGGTGCATGCCGTGATGCGCAACCAGTCTTGCCCTAGTGCTTGACCGGCTGCGCATCACGCTTCACTATCCTTCAATCATGCCGCAACTCGAATTCATCATCCGCCGCGTGGGTGCATCGCTCTTTGTGCTCGTTGGCGTTTCGATTATCACCTTTATGTTGGCGCGCGTCGTGCCCTCGAACCCAGCCGCGCTCTATATTGGACCGCGGGCGCGGCCGGCCGACATCGAGCGCGTGACCAAGGAACTAGGATTGGATCAGCCACTGCCGGTTCAATACATCCGCTACATGGAGGATGTGCTGCGCGGGGATCTGGGCGATTCCATTGCTACCAAACGGCCCGTTACCCAAGAGATCAGCAGTCGCCTTCCCGCAACCCTGGAACTGCTGCTGGCGGGCATGATTATTGCGGTGGCCGTGGGCATTCCGCTGGGGGTGATCAGCGCACATCGCCAGGGGACGATGGTCGACTTCTTTGTGCGTCTGATCTCCATCGTCGGTGTCTCGATCCCGGCTTTTGGACTGGGTCTGCTCTTGCAGATCCTCTTTTTTCGCACACTGGACATTTTCCCGCTCTCTGGTCGCTTTAGTAACGACCTGCGCTTTACGGATCCCATCACGGATGTGACCGGTTTCTATCTCATCGATACGCTTGTGACGGGCAACCTTACCGCGTTTCAGGATACCCTCTGGCATCTGATTCTGCCGGCTATCACGCTCGCTGCATATCCGCTCGGACTGGTCGCACGCATGACTCGGGGCACGATGCTTGAGGTCATGGAGCAGGACTATATTCGCACTTCACGCGCCTATGGCATCAAGGAGCGAATTGTTGTCTACCGCTATGCGCTCAAAAATGCATTGGGGCCGACGCTGACCATCATCGGCTTGACCTTTGCGTTTGCCCTGACCGGCACCTTTTTTGTCGAAATTATCTTCAACTGGCCCGGCATGGGACTCTTTACCGTGCGTTCGCTGCTCAACCTGGACTATCCGGCCATCATGGGGATTACGCTCTTTGGCGCAGTCGGCTACGTGTTGATCAACCTGGTTGTTGATCTCCTCCAGGCCTGGATCGATCCGAGGGTCACGCTGTGATGAGAAAGATGAGAGGTGAGCGCCGATGAGTATAGCTGCCGCATCACCAGTCGAAGAAGTGATTCAGAGCCGTACCCGGGCCGGGCAGGTTTGGGCCATCATCCGGCGCGATCCAATGGCCATGGCGGCCTTGAGCGTGATCACTTTTTTCGTATTCATAGCGATCTTCGCGCCAGTGGTGGCGCCCTATCCGGACCAGGGCGCGGGCAGAACGAGTGCCTCAACTGTGCTTCTCCCCCCTTCGCCCGCGCATTGGATGGGTACCGACCACCTGGGTCGGGACGTACTGAGTCGCGTCATCTATGGCAGCCGGCCGGCATTCATGGTGCCCGTGCTGGTTGTGGGATTGGCAGTGCTGATCGGCGCGCCGTTGGGCGCAATCGCTGGCTTCAAAGGGGGCTGGTTTGACGAAGTGATCATGCGGGTGACAGATCTCTTTTTGGCCTTCCCCTCCTTGCTGTTGGCCATGGCCATTACCGCAGCCCTGGGCCGCGGGTTGGAGAATGCCGCGCTGGCCCTGGTCATTTCCTGGTGGCCCTGGTATGCGCGCATCGTGCGCAGTGTGGCCCTCTCTCTCCGTCAGCAATATTTTGTGGAAGCGGCCCACTCCATGGGCGTGCGCGAGCCGGTCATTATCGCCCGGCATATCCTGCCCAATTGCACAACGCCGATTATGGTCCAAGTGACTGTGGACCTGGGCACCGTCATTCTGGCGATGGGAGGGCTGGCCTTTATTGGTTTGGGGACGCAGCCGCCCGCCGCTGATTGGGGGCTCATGATCTCTGAAGGTCGTACGTCGATTCTTCAGGCGTGGTGGATCGCCATTTTTCCCATGCTGGCCATGCTGACGCTTGTGCTCAGCTTCAATCTGTTGGGCGACACCCTGCGCGACATTTTTGACCCGAGGCACTACCGTTGAGCGACTCACTGGTAAGCATGCGCAATCTGCATATTTCGTTCAAGACGGACCGGGGCGAACTCGACGCCATCAACGGGATCTCACTGGAGATCGGACGGGGCGAGATCTTTGGGCTGGTTGGCGAAACCGGCTGCGGCAAAACGGTGACCGGCTTGTCGCTTATCGACCTGTTGCCTGGCTCAGCCCATATCCGCCAGGGTGAGATCTATTTTGAAGGTGAGGATCTTCGAGCCAAATCCGAGCGAGAAATGAGCGATCTGCGCGGCCAGCGTATCTCGATGATCTTCCAAAATCCTGGAACCGCACTCAACCCGGTCTTTACGGTTGATGAACAGATGACCCGGGTGACGCGCGAGCACCTTGGCCTCTCCAAAAAGCAATCCAGTCTGCGCGCCGGTGAGATGTTGGAAGCGGTCGGACTAGCCGATGTCGAGCGGGTGTTGGCTGCCTATCCCCATCAACTATCGGGCGGGATGCTTCAGCGGGTAATGATTGCAATGGCCCTGCTTTGCCAGCCTGCGCTGATCATCGCTGATGAACCGACCACTGCCCTGGATGTAACGATTCAGGCCCAGATTTTGGCCCTCTTGCGTAATCTGCGGGAAGAATTTGGCGTATCGATTCTGCTCATTACGCATGACCTCGGCGTCGTGGCGCACACCTGTGACCGCGTAGCCGTGCTCTACGCCGGTCGCGTCGCCGAGACCGGTCGTGTCCAGGAGATCTTTGCGGCGCCCCACCACCCATACACCAAGGGGCTGTTGGCGGCGATTCCAACCACCGCCCAACGTGGCAGCGAACTGGTGGCGATTCCTGGCAGTGTACCGGCAAATCCCGGCGCTGTGGTCGGCTGTGCCTTTGCGCCGCGGTGTCGCTATGTCTTTGATCGTTGTCATACTGCGGCGCCTGAGTTGCGTATTGTCGGCGCCGGGCGCCAGCAGAGCGCCTGCTTTCTGGATGCAATCCCGGAGGCTGAGCGATGACCGCGTCCAACCGTACGCCGGCCATGCCGCTGGTAGCGGCTCAAGGCCTCAAGAAGCGCTTTCAATTGCCGGGTGGCTGGCTTACGGGGCAGCGCCAATACGTTCACGCCGTTGATGGGGTCGATCTACAAATCAACCAGGGAGATGCGCTTGGGGTTGTCGGCGAGTCGGGTTGTGGCAAGACGACGTTGGGCCGGCTGATCCTGCATCTGATCGAACCGACGGAAGGCGAAATCTATTTCCGTGGCGAGCCCACAACGCATTTGCGGCGCAGCGAAATGTTGCCCCTACGCCGTCATATGCAGGCGGTTTTTCAGAATCCGCAGCAATCGCTCAATCCGCGCATGAAGGTTTCGGGCATTGTTGCCGAACCCTTACGCGCCCAAAAAGCAGTCGGCCCTGAAGGTGTGCAGGCGCAAGTAATTGAACTACTGGAACAGGTCGGTCTGGGCGCGCAGCACTTGGATCGTTATCCCCATGAGCTGTCTGGCGGGCAGTGCCAACGCGTGGCCATTGCCCGGGCTCTGGCTTTGGAACCGGAATTGCTGGTGCTGGACGAACCGACCTCCGCGCTCGATGTATCGGTGCAAGCCCAGATTCTGAACCTGCTCAACGATCTGAAAGCAGAACTGGGGCTTACGTATCTGTTCATTTCACATGATTTGGGCGTGGTGGAATATCTCTGCGATCACATTGCGGTGATGTATTTGGGACTGGTAGTGGAGAGTGGTCCGAGCGCGGCCGTCTTTGCGCAACCGCTCCATCCATACACGCAGGCGTTGCTGGGCGCTGTGCCCGAACCGACTGTTGCCGGTCAGCAGGAGTTGACCGTGCTGGAAGGAAATGTTCCCAGCCCAATCGATCCGCCGGCCGGGTGCCGTTTTCATACGCGCTGTCCCCTGGTCATGGAACGCTGCAAGCATGAGATTCCGCTGTTGCGTGATGCCGTCGGTGGACGTCAAGTTGCCTGCCATCTTTTGGATGTTGCGAGTCTGGAGAGTGAAGAGGAATGACGCGTTATTTTGGCATTGCTGGCATTCAGATGGCTGTCGAGCCCTGGGACGCAAACGCCACCGTAGATAAAATGCATGCGGTTGCTAACCAAGTCCGCTTTAATTTTCCGTGGGTCGATATGCTGATTTTTCATGAGTTGGTCGTACCGGGCCTTGTGCAATTTGTAGGAACTGAGCGCTCCGATACGTGGCGTCAGGATGCACAGACAATTCCCGGCCTGCTGACCGACAGATTGTGCGAAATTGCCCGACAGACACGCAAATGGCTTGTGCCCGGTTCCATGTACGAAGTGGACGGTGACCACCTTTACAATACAGCACTCGTCATTTCGCCGGACGGCGAGATCATCACCAAGTATCGCAAGATGTTTCCCTGGCTGCCTTACGAAGCGGGTACGACCGCGGGGGACACATTCTGCGTCTTCGACATACCCGATGTGGGGCGTTTTGGTCTCTGTATTTGCTACGATACCTGGTTTCCCGAGACGGTGCGCAATCTGGCCTGGATGGGCGCCGAAGTCATCATTCACCCCACCATGACGCCGACTTCCGACCGCAATCTGGAACTGGTCCTCAACCAGGCCAACGCAATCTCAAACCAATGCTACTTTGTTGATGTCAACGGCATCGGTCCGTGGGGGGGCGGGCGTTCCATGATCGTTGATCCGGACGGCCGGATTTTGCAGCAGGTCGGCGAACGGGAGACGATCATGACAGAGATTCTGGATCTTGATAACGTACGCAAGGCCCGGGAATATGGCAGTCTTGGCCTGTGCCAGTTGTGGAAGCAGCTACGCGACACGCCAGTTGGCTTGCCAATGTATGACGGTAATCTCACGGACGGTCCCATCTTTCGCGACTTGGGCGACCTGCGTCTGGCGCGCTCGCTCCGACCTTATCCCGATGAACCGGCGCCTGCCGCTGATTGATCTGCTTTCCGCATCAAGCGAGAGTGCAACCGACTCGCGGTGCATGGCGCACGATGCCCTCGTTTTTGCATTCCTCGTCCGGCTGCGCCAGGCAAAATTGTCAAGTCCTATAAATAGAGGAAGCGGGAGCGCATCTAATGGCTCCCGCTTTCTCTATTTACGGCCTATCCCGATTGTGCGCCGCGCAGCCGATTGTGCGCCGCGCAGCCAATCAGCGCGTGATGACCGGGAGGAAGATGCGCACGTCATCTTCCGGCGGCAACACGTTGGGATCCTCTTCATCCGGCAACGGCGGGCCGAAACTCAGGCTGTATCCGCCTCCGACAGCGCCGCCGTCGGTGTGACGTACCGTGATAGAGGCTGCTTCACCCGCGCCCAGCTCCACTAGCTCTGTCCAGTAGGCGTCAAGTGCCAGCGCCCCGGTGCTGTACTCCTCCACACCTGCGTTCGTCGTTATGCGCACGACTGCATCCATACCGGCGGTGAAGTTGCCCATGCGCACGGTAAACGCCGTACGTTCTGCGCCTGCGGCAACGACGGCAATGCCCTCTGCCTTGGGGTCGTTATCCGCTGGAACAGGCGAGTAGACCTCAAATGCGTCGACGTCGCCTGCCGGATCGATGCGTCCAGGCGCATCCGTGTTGTCGGCGAGGAGAACGGTGGCAGTCGCCTCGTCATTGCCATGATCGTCGCTTGCGTTGCCGGTGACCAACACTTCGACATGGGCAAAGCGGTCAAAGTCATCCGGAACCGGTCGGATGTTGGGGTCGGTCACATCCATCATGCCGGTCTGCGTGAAGAATGCCTCGTCATCGATGTTGTCGAAGACGACCGTGGCATAGTAGGTGCCGGGAAGATCATAGGGCATGATGGCCGAATAGATGCCGTCATCGGCCAACTCGTCCGGTGCGATGCCATCATCCAAGAGGATGAAATCTGTGAATTCACCGTACGGGTCCTCCACCCATGCTTCGGCGTAGGCGCCGGCGATTGCATCGCCCTGACTCAGCCTGCCCTGGAGAACGACCTGCGCCGGCGCTTCGATGACCGGCCCCCCCCGTGAATTGAGCGTAGCGACATAGGTCATGCCGTCGTCGTCATAGCCCGTGGCCCAGTACTCGACCACAACCGGCGTATCCACGGCTTCGATCACCAGTTCCCATGTGCCGTCTGCGGGGTCTTCAACGTTGAAGTAACAGAGCGACTCGACGCCATCATATTCACAGCTGGGCGCCCCGGCGTCCGCTCCTTCCGGATCGTAGAGATAGGCTTCGGCAGCGGCCACGACATCATCATAGAAAACCGCCACTTCAAGCGCATCCAGCGTAGCATCTACATAGATGGGTACATCGAACGGGTCGCCAGACTCGACCAGCAGCCCATAGTCAGTGCCGAGATCTACGTCGACCGCTACTGAATATGCCTGGTCGGCTGTATCCAGCGCCTTGTAGAGCGTGGCCGTCCCGACCGGCCCGGCTGCGCCCGCCGCGACCAGGCCGGGGATATTGATGCTGGCCGGTCCGACTGTTTGATAGGTCCCGCTCGTCGCTGTCGCCGTCCCGCGCATGAGCTCCATAGAGTTTGTATAGAGATCGTTGGGCTTGCCGTTGGCCGAGTAGTTGAAGATCGAGAGAGGAATGCCAGCGTCACGGTGATCCGTCTGGATCTTCTGGAAGATGAACGGCTCAGTCTGATCGGTGAAGGTGCCGTCGATGATGACGTAGACGCCCCGATCAATGATGAAGCCATTGGTTGCAACTTGCTGCAGAGCCTCGCGCGCCAACTGGTCGGCGACGTCAACACGACGATCATTGATGCCTGCCTTCGGCTGCAGCGTGTCGATCTGCGCTTTGATCTGGGCTTTCGTGGCATCATTTTCGATGCGCGTGATCGGCTGCACCACGGCGTGGGTGTCGGCAAAGCTAATGATGCCGACCTGATCGCCGACGTTGGTGCGATCGATGTAATTCTTGAGGGCAACCTTGGCGCTTTCGAGCTTGTTCTCATTTCCCATATCGGCCGTCACGTCGACGAGAAATACCCGATGTTTGCCCGTCGCGGCATTGGCATCGACCCAGTTGAACCGGAGTGCGTCGCGCGCCTGATCACGATTGGCGGGGAGCTCTACAGAGGGATCCTGACCGGCGGCGGGTGCGACCTGAGCCAATTCGGGCCAGTGGATGCGGCTGCCCCGAATCGCCTGGGGGTCATTGGCCGGCGAACGGGCAATTGTCTCCCAGCCGCTGGCGCCATAGCTGCGATAGTTGGCCGTGCTGGTTCGCCCCGCTTGCGCGGTCGATTTGGGCGTCGAGAAGTTGTATAGATTGAAGACAAGCTCCGGTCCAGCCGCACACATCACAGAGCAAGGCGTTGGCGGCGTGTCGCCAAGCTGCGGCGAACCGATATCGGTGCTGGTCGTGCTGCCCGCGTACTCGTCCAACATGCCGTAGAAATAGTGCCCCCATTCGTGGGCAAAGGTCGCAACAAAGGTCGGCCATGTGTTTTGATCGGCAATGTTCGTCTGCTGATCGAAAATGGCGTCGCCCATGAAGACCGTGCCGCGCCCTTTGCCATAGCCGTTGAGGGTCGCCCGCGGCTGCTGCTCAAACTGAACCCAGCGAACATCGGCGCGGTCGGAGAAACGGCCACTGTCGTAGATCGTGATGTTGCGCACCTTGTGCAGCCCATTGGAGACTTCGTAGAGCGAGTCGGCAAAGAGGCTGAAGAGGCTTTCATAGCGTTGGCGTTCGGCTGCATCAGTCACCGGCTTGTAGAGGGAGATGGTCATGTCAATGAGCTTGACATTGTCCGGCTGCGGTACGGGGGGCGTTACGGGCGGCGGCGCAGGCGGCTCTGGTTGCGGATTCGGGAGCGGCGGCGGCGCAACCGGGCCCTCTTCCGGGCGGGCAAGTTCCTGGATTTGGCCATCCGTCAGGGCGCGATTATAGACGCGGGCGTCGTCAAGCAGTCCGCTCCACGGACTGATGTTATTGATTTCGAAACCCAAGACGACGCCCTGCCCATTGCCCGGAGGCGGCGCTTGATTGGCGGCGACGGCCGTACCATTGACGTAGAGGCGGTTTTCCGTGCCCGTCCAGGTGTAGGCCACGTGCGTCCACGTACCCGCGGGAATCGTACCCCCAAAGATGACCGGATAGAGGGTCAGCGAACCGCCGGACGTGACGCCAAACCAGGGCGCGTCATCGCCGAATTCAAAGACCGTGCGCCAGTCGTTCCAATCCGTACCGTTGACCCAGGCGGCCAACGTATAGGCGCCGGTCGGCGCATTCACGTTGGCGCTAATGCGGTCGTCAACACCGTCAAACTGGGCCGCCTGGCCAATGCGTCCGGCAGCGCCGGCGGTAGGGCAGGAGGCGCCCGTACAGGTCGCATTCTGGTTCCCGCTGCTGTCGACAAAGGTCGTCGCGCCGGCCGCTTCATCAAACTTCAGCCAGAAATCCGGTCCATCCGCGGCCTGGGCCTGGGCCATCTGCGGCGTGCCGGCCAAGCCGATGAGCAAGATCAAGACAAGCATAAGTACTCTTTGCGACATCATTCGGATTCGTCGCGATCGACGAACAGAGATTGGTTGCATAACGAACTCGCTTTCAGTGGTGCTAGACAGATCGATGAATGCGCAACATAGGTCTGCGCCCTGGGTGGCGCGGAATGGCTCCTTTCGCTTCGGTTCGACTGTAATGGAGATTATCGCCACCGCTCATTCTGCGTCACTAGTGGCTTGGCGACTATACCGTAAAAACGTCGCGATGGCGTCGCGTCGCCATAAACCCGCTGTTCAATCCACGTCGGGCCGCGGCACGCTGGTCTGCTTTGCAACTGGGAACGGATGAGGGAGAAAGGCAAGTCTAGCACAGTCAAGAACGGGGCGCAATCGGTTTTTCGGGATCGCCCAGGGGTATTGGATTTATCGATGATGGACCGCGGATCAACACTGATCCGCGGCCCATGCTACTCATAATGCAAATTCCTACAGGATCGCGATAGGTCCAAAGTTGAGTAGACTAGGCTCTGTTGACATTTCGAAATCCACCGACTTTGCGCCTGGCACGTCCCCGGCACGGGCGGCAGAATATCCGATTGGCAGACTTGTAGGCGCCCGTGCCGGGGACGTTACGATTAAATGTCAACGGGACCTAGACGATTGGGCCGCAAGGAGAAATGGGGGACGCCGTATGCAGGATCATGACAACCCGGCTATACGGCGACTAATGTCTGTTTAGCCCATCAGCGACACTGGTCACTCACTTGCTCGATGCGGATGCGATCGACCTTGGCGTACGTGCCCAGACTCTGTACCACCGTCTCAAAGCCGGTGCCGCCCGGCTGCAGGCCCTCCCAGCAGAACTCAAAGCTGGCCGGCAGTACGGCTTCGTACTCACCAAAGGCAAAGTGATCACGGTACGCGCCATAGTCGGTGGCGCCGATGCGGGCGCGTCCTTCGCCATAGATGGTGACCCGATACTGGCCGGTTTCGATGTACGGATAATCGGTTTCACGGCAATAGAGCGCCCAGACGATGCGGTAGTCCGGCGGGCAGTTGGCGTAGTTGCACTCGCTCTCAAAGCCGCTGCAGAAGTAGTTGTTGACGTTGCGCTGATTGTTCCACGGCGCATCGTCGAAGAACGCACCCGTGCGGGTCGGTGTTGGCGTGGGCGGAGGCGGTTGGTTACCGAGGAATTCCCACTCCAGCTTGATGACGGCGTCACCCGTTGCTTCAAAGTACTCCAGGCGCAAGGGCAGCGTGCCCTTGGACAGCGTCACGTCACTGCTGACCGTGCGTCGTGAACCGACGGACCATTCGTCGAGCACAATCTGGTTGCCCACAGTCAAGCGCGCGCCGTCGTCTACTTCCATGGTAAAGCGATAGACGCCTGTTTGAAATTGCTGGTCGCTGGTCCAACGCACGCTGAAATTGTCTGAAGGGAAGCCCAGGCCGGGGCCGTTACTCCCCCAGTCGAAGTCGATGCGTGGATCAATGCGCGTGAACGCGGTACGACCGGCGAGATAGGGGTTGTCCCAATAGTAGCCGCGCCATGGGTTCTGGGCCTGACCAGGCGCCGGCGGCGTTGGTGTCGGCGTTGGCGCGTTGCCGACGTAGGTAAAGTTGGTGCTGGCACGCACCGCGTAATCGTCAGTTGATACCAAGACGGTAACGTCACCCGGTTGCACCGGCGCGCCGTTGGGCCATTGCCCCGGCATGTTCATCGACATGAAGTATTGGCCCTGGCCATCAGTTACGGTCGATGCATAGCCCGCCGGCTCGCTGCCGCTGCTCCTGTTGCCGGTGATCAGGCCAGCCAGGTGCGCGGTGACGCGGGTGTTGGCAGGAAAGCCGCCGCCCCAAATGGTGACGGGCGTGTTGGCCGGCCCCGAGGTCGGCTGGATCAACGCTGTGGCGCTGGTTGCCGGCGGCGTCACGACGGGCGTAGCTTCGAAGCGAAAGGGCGCCGAAGCCTGCTGCTGCAGGTCGGGCGTCGTCACCACGACGAGCAGCGGACCGCTCTCGATCGACAGTCCGTCCGCCCACTGGCTCGGCATGATGAACGCCATCTGGTAGTTGCCCTGGGCATCAGCCGTAGCGGACGCATAGACCTGTGCGCCGTTGGCGCTAATTTGCCCGTCAAATTTGCCCAGCAGCACACTCAGCGGTGCATAGGGCGCAAAACCGCTGCCGCGCACCAGCACCTGGGCGCCGGCCGGGCCGCCGGTTGGGCTCAGAACGGCCGCCGGCCTGTTGGTGACCGGCGTCGGCGTGGGCGTCGGCCACCCCGACGTAACCGTGAAGGAGGTCGTTGCGCTGACGTTAGAGCCGATGGCAGAGACGACAACCTGTACCGTGCCGGGCTGAACCGCGCTGCCATCGGGCCAGATGGAGGGCATCATGAAGCCAAGGGTGACCGCGCCATAGGGATCGGTATAGCCGGAGGCGTAGACTTGCGGCCCTGACTGGCCTCCTGACCGCGCACCGACGCCTGCCAGGAAGAGTTGCACCTGCACACCGCCGGGGAAGCCGCTCCCGCGTGCGGTCACCAATGTGCCAGTGGGACCGGATGAGGGCTGGAGTGAGATCGAGGCAGTGGTCGACTGCGCAAAGCCGGGCCGGGTGAGCATGAGCGCGCCGGCTAGCAGGCACAAGAACGCGGCACAAGTCACCACGCGTACGAGGTCATTTTGTAGGCGAATCATTAGGTTGAGCTCCCGGGGTGGATGGGTCATAATCAGGCTGCGGATCATTATATTCAGCAAGCATGGTCTTGCGCAATTGTCCCAAAACGCAACGATCCAGCTGAGTGATCGCGGCGCCGGTTGAGCCTGTCGAGACCAAAATGCTATCATTTACCTTGATCATTACCTCAAAACAACATCCAGCAATGCCAACACTGAGCGGGATAGACCCCGCCTCGGCACGGGGCGCCCCGCTGCAGCAGATGAAGATTGCCCTACCGCTACCCGCCGCATCAGCGTTGATCCGCGGCCCATCTCTTCATATTGCGAATTTCTGTGCTGCATGCGGCTAAGTTGACAGACGGGCTCAGTCTTTTATGATTACTGTGGATGCCGACGGCGGTGATCCGTTTCCAGCGTCCGAATGAGGATTTTGCTCCATCATCCAACATGGCACAGCGAATGTGCGGGCGGTTCATGTCGCGCTCGTTTGATTTCATCCAAAGCTATCGAAAGGAACGACCTTGTGAACTATACCAACCTCGGCCGGACGGGCCTGACGGTGAGCAGGCTCTGCCTGGGCACCATGAATTTCGGCCCGCGTACCAGCGAGACCGACAGTTTCGCCATCATGGACTATGCGCTGGACGCCGGCGTCAACTTTTTTGATACGGCCAACCGCTATGGTCGTGAGATCAGCCTCGGTTACACCGAAGAGATCATCGGCCGCTGGCTGGCCCAGGGCGGCCGGCGCGAGCAGATTGTGCTGGCCACAAAGCTCTACGGTCCAATGGGCGATGGCCCCAACGACCGCGGCCTCTCAGCCTATCACATCCGCCAGGCGTGCGAAGATAGCCTGCGCCGTCTCCAAACCGATCACATCGATCTTTACCAGATGCATCATATCGAGCGCAGCACGCCCTGGGAAGAGATTTGGCAGGCCATGGAGCAATTGGTGCGCGAAGGCAAGATCCTCTACGTCGGCTCCAGCAACTTCGCCGGCTGGCATATCGTTCAGGCCAACGAAGCGGCCAAGCAGCGCAACTTCCTCGGCCTGGTCTCGGAGCAGAGTAAGTACAGCCTCAACGAACGCACGGTGGAGTTGGAGGTGCTGCCGGCCTGCGCGGCCTATGGCTTGGGCGTGATTCCGTGGAGTCCCTTGGGCGGTGGCCTGCTGGGCGGCGTGCTGAAGAAAGTGTCGGAAGGCCGCCGCGCGTCGGAAGCGATGCAGCGCACGATCGAGGCGCGAAGGGAGCAACTCGAGGCATGGGAGGGGCTTTGCGCCGATCTGGGCGAAGAGCCGGCCGATGTGGCCCTGGCCTGGCAGCTGCACAACCCGGTGGTGACGGCGCCGATTATCGGACCGCGCACCATGGAGCAATTTGAAGGCAATCTCCATGCGCTGGAGATCAACCTGTCGGACGAAACGTTAACCAAACTGGACGAAATCTGGCCTGGCCCCGGTGGCGCTGCCCCCGAAGCCTATGCCTGGTAAGGAGAGCATGATGGAGTATCGATTTGTAGGCAAAACCGGTTTGCGGGTCAGCGAGCTCTGCCTCGGCACCATGACCTTTGGCCGTGAGGCGGATGAAGCACTGAGCCACACGATGATGGACCGCTTCGTTGACGCTGGCGGCACTTTTCTGGATACGGCCAACGTCTACACGCAGGGCGCGTCCGAGGAGATTGTCGGCAGTTGGCTCAAGCAGCAGCGCCGTGACGATCTGGTCGTGGCGACCAAGGTGCGCTTCCCCATGGGCTCCGGTCCCAACGACGCCGGCCTGAGCCGCAAGCATATCTTGGCCAGCGTGGAGGATAGCTTGCGGCGGTTGGGCACGGACTACATTGACCTCTACCAGGTTCACTGTTGGGATCGGGCCACGCCGTTGGAAGAGACGCTGAGCACGCTCAACGAGCTGGTACGTGCGGGCAAGGTGCGCTACCTGGGCGCCAGCAACTACAGCGGCTGGCAGTTGCAAAAGGCCGTTGACATCAGCCGACAGCAGGGGTGGGAAGCCTTCTCCTGTCTCCAGCCGCTCTACAACTTGCTCGATCGATCGACCGAGTGGGAGTTGATTCCCCTCTGTCAGAGCGAGGGATTGGGCGTGATTCCGTGGAGCCCCCTGCGCGGCGGCTGGCTTAGCGGCAAGTTCCGGCGCGGCATGGAGCTGCCGGCCGAAGGCAGTCGCATCGAGAAGGCGGAGGCTGAAGGCTGGAGCGAATCCTGGAGCGCCTACAACAATGAGCGCACGTGGCGCGTGTTGGACGTTCTCCATGCCACCGCGGAAGAGAGCGGCAAGCACCCGGCACAAGTTGCGCTCAACTGGGTGCTCCAACGTCCCGGCGTCACCGCGCCCATCATTGGCGCGCGCACCATGGAGCAGCTTGAGAGCAACCTTGAGGCCAGCGGCTGGGCACTGAGCGCCGAACAGATGGATCGTTTGGATCAGGTCAGTGCAGTCGAGCCGCCCTATCCCTACGACTTCATCAACAACGCACAGGCACGGCGTTAACCTACCTGTCATGCCGAAGGAGCGCAGCGAGGAGCAATCTGGAGCTCGGACGCTGTAAGAGGCTGCGTGAATCCTGGCCACAAGATTCCTTGCTGCGTTCGAAATGACAGACCGTCAAGAGGAAGCAAACTGACGGGTTCTGGGACATTGATCGCACGGCGTCAACTGTCCCAGAACCCGTTTGGAGTATTGTAACAAGCACACTCCTCGCCCCATCATCTATCCGCATCGCCCGGCTTCGGGCATTACGACAATGGAGTCGTCTATGATGCAGCAACTCCTCCTCAACAACCGTTCTAGCCGTTGGCTCGTGGTTCTGGGCGCGGTCATGATTCAACTGGCGCTGGGCGCGATCTACGCCTGGTCCGTCTTTACTGCGCTGCTGACCGATGCCAATGGTCCCTACGCCTTCTCGGCTTCCCAGGCGGCCTGGATCTTCTCGGCAGGTCTGGCCACTTTTGCCGTAGTCATGATTTTGGCCGGTCGCTGGCAGGCGCGCGTGGGCCCCCGGCGTGTCGCCTTCACGGGGGGACTCGTCCTGGGCGCCGGGTACGTCTTGGGCGGCCTCTTCGGTGATGGCTTTTGGGGCCAACTGCTCTTAATTGGCATCCTGGGCGGCGCGGGGATTGGCCTGGCTTACGTGGTGCCGATCGCGGTCGGCATCAAATGGTTTCCGGACAAAAAGGGCGTCATTACCGGTTTGGCCGTGGCCGGTTTTGGATTTGGCGCCACCATCTGGGTCAAGCTGGCCGATTCCTGGTTCGGTGGCCTGCTCAACCGCGCTGAGGTCTTTGACCTGCCGCCGGTCCAGAGCGTCTTTGTGATTTATGGCGTAGCCTTTGCGCTGCTGGTCATGATTGGCAGTCTCTTCATGGTCAATCCGCCGCCCGGCTACCGGCCTGGCGGCTGGACGCCACCCCCGGCCGCGTCCGATCATGCTGCCGGCGCGGCGGACTACACGGCGCGCGAGATGCTGCGCCGTCCCGAGTTTTACCTGCTGTGGACGCTCTTCATGTTCTCCGCACTGGCGGGGCTCATGGTGATTTACTGTATTCGCCTCTTTGGCATGGACGCGCTCTCTTATCACGGCGTGACCAACCCGGCGCTCGTGGCCGGCACCGCCATGGCCTGGTATGCGATCTTCAATGGCCTTGGGCGCATCGCCTGGGGCGCGATCTCTGACCGCACCGGCAGGCGCGCGGCGATCATCGCCATGATGACGGCTCAGGGCCTGGTGATGCTGGCCGTCTATCACGGCTTTATCACCTTTGGCTCGTCAACCGGCTTTATCGTGGCGGCGGCGTTGATTGGCTTCAATTTTGGCGGCAACTTTGCGCTCTTCCCCGCCGCCACGGCCGACTACTTCGGGGACCGCAACGTGGGCGTGAACTATGGCTGGGTCTTTACCGCCTACGGCTTTGCCGGCATCGTTGGTCCGCAGTTGGCCGGCCTCTTCCGCGACGCCGCCGGTGCGAGCGGCACGCCCGTTTTCTGGATGGCGCCCTTTCTCATCGCTGCCGGTATGTGTCTTGTCGGCGCGCTGATCATGCTGTTCAGCCATCCGACTGAGCCGCTTCAGGTGGCGCCAGTCGCATAGCCCCATTGCTTGTCCCGCTTCCGCCCTACGTCCATGCAAGCCGGTATTGGACCGATGGACAGTCGTTTCGATGCGTATTGGCCGATTTTGGTTAAGTTGACAAGCCAAGATCGCTCTACTATACTCGCAGGGTATCAAGCCGCAATTTGCATACCAAAATGCCGGGGGTTTTGCAACAAACCCGGCATTTTGTTGGTTCAAGACGCTGCGTTCAGCCTGTCGGACGCGGCGCATCTGGGGGAGTACTGTGTATAGATCCAAAATCCGCGAGTACTATGATCACCTCAGCCGCAGCTACCGCAAAGTCGCCGACTTCATCATGAGCAACTACTACGAGGTTGCGTTCATGACTGCGGCCCAACTGGCAACTGAAGTCGATGTCGATACGACCACGGTCGTACGCTTTTCGCAACGCTTGGGCTACAATGGCTATCCGGATTTGCTCGCCGACATTCGCGACCAGGTCAAAGACGAAATCTACGCCGCGTATGAGCCTGCCGAATTGACGCCCGACAATCCCGCCGCCACCTTTAACTCACGTCTAGAACAGGAGCACGCCAACCTCAAGCAGATGGGCGTTCATAGCCCCCCGGAGCAAATTGCGCGTGTGGCGGCCATGTTCGCCCCGGCCAAGCGAATTTTGCTCGTGGCGGAGGGATATGCCGACACTGTGGCCGAGCTTGCTGCGCAGCAAATGCGCCATCGGGACATCGATGCACTGGCGGTCGAGCAGGATTTGGTTAAGCGTACCGCGACGCTGCTGGGTGCAGACGAAGAGACGCTGGTAATCGGCATTAGCCCTACCGAGTATGGTCGCGACGTAGCCCAGTCCCTGGCATTGGCCCGACGTCAGGGCAGCGCCACGCTGGGCGTGGTTGGTTCGCTGGCCAGTCCCGTGAATCGCGCCGCCGATTGCGTGATCTACGCGCCTACGAATTCACCGGGACCCTTGCCGAGCATTGTGGCCCTGGCTGCGGCACTGGCCGCCCTGGTCGAGATTGCCGCCCAGGATGACGCCGTATCGGTTGACGCCTTTCGCGAGGAGTTTGACGCCGCCTTTACTTTCTTGATCGAGCGCGATCCCAACGAAGAAGATTAGGTTTCGTGATCCGCCTGTGCCAGGATTGCAACGACTAGGAAAGCAAGGATGTAACCCAGGTAATTCTCGTTGAGGAAGCGACTGGCGTAGAAGAAGGCGAAGAGGAAGATGCCATAGTGCCAGCAGGCGTTACTCAGTGTATTGGCCCGCTGTTGGCGCCAGACGAACCAGACCAGCAGGGGCAGCGCAACCAGCGCCTCCGTGAGCCAGAAGGGCCAAACGTCAAAACGGTTCTCCACCCAGCCCAGACCCAAGACAAAGTTGCTAAATCCCCAGCCCCAGATCTGATACCCCGTTTCGCCCTGTCCGCTACTCCAGCGCCAGACGTCATCGTAGAATGCATTGGGATCCCATAGAATGTAGGGCAGCAGCAGCGCAGCAAAGACGAGTAGTGCCGGACCTGCACGCAGCAGGATCGTCGGCACCGCGCGCAGCAGCGCGCTCCAGCCGCCCTGAGCCAAGGCAGCCCGGTCCGCCACCAGCAGTAACCCGTAAAATGGCGCCATGAACCAGGCTGTCGGCTTGGTGGCGCAGGCCAGGCCAAAGAGCAGCGAGGAGAGCACAAGCATACCCGTGCGAGGCTGCTCGCTGCGCAGACTTTCACGCCAGCTCTGCCAGGCAACCAGGCTGAGCAGTACCCAGCTCAGAACGAAGACATCATTTTGGCCAAAAATCAGGTCCAGCGCCATGATTGGATTGAGGGCCAAGAGCGCCACCAGCGCCAGCTTCCGTTGCGGACCGCGTACCAATCGTGCCGAGAAGGCCAGCGTCAACGCCCAGAGCGCCAGGTAAATCAGGCGCTGATCGTAGAAGCCCAACTGGTCGCCCAGCCAGTAAGCGGGCGCGCTGGCGATGAAGGTCCAGGGCAAGTAGGGGTAGTGGTAGAGTGCAGTGCGATACTCGCTGAAGCCCCATTCGGCCATGGGCGTCTCGACGTAATCCTCGACGTAGGGATTCTTGCCGTCAAAGAAAAAGTCGATGGTCGCTTCCGTCTGGATAACGCCGCCATCATGGGAGTAGGAGGCTGGACCGCTCTGCGCCCGCAGCAGCATGAGCTTGCCGGTGGGCAGGGCGACCGCGGTCAGGATGATGGCGATCAGCAGGCCCCACTTGAGGCGCCAGCGCCAGCGCCCGCTTGCCAGCAAATCCACTAACGCGTAGAGCAGCAGCGCGCCTAGCGTCAGTGCATTGAGCAGCAGGCCGATGGGATCACCCGGGCGCGGTCCGATTTCCCCCATGGCTGCGTAGCCGCCCGGCGGCAACAGGTTGCCCAAGAACGGATGGCGTAGAACGTCTTGAACCCGGGTGGGCAAAGCCGCGCTTTCAGCCAGTCCCAGGATTTGCAGGTGCGCGAAGACGAGCAGCGCCAGCAGCAGCGTGTCCCATGCCGGCGAGCGCACGCGATCAGCGTTGGATGTCAGATGATCTGTGCGGGTCATTATTCGCCCCCCTGCCAACCGTAGAGACGGCCTTTGTTTTCATCGGAATTGCTGCTTTCGTACACGGGCTGATAGATCCAGCTGCCGCCTACGACCCCTGCCGCCGTGACCTGACCGCCGCGACCGGAGGCTTCGCGGATCGTGCTGATGACGCCGCCGTCTGCCTTCTGCAGGAAGTTGATGTCGCCCGTAGCGGTCATGACCAGAAGGGCATCCGGACCAACGATCGGACCGCTCAACGCGGCGCCGGAAATGTTGACCAACCAGCCCTCTTCGGGGTTGTCGCGCTGAATCGCGCCGGCAAAGCCCGCGCCTGAGATGTAGAGCCGCGTCTCATCCAGCGCCATGCCGGTCACCACGCGGCCGCCGTTGGAGCGCGTCCAAAGCCGCCTGCCCGTGTTGGCATCCAGCGCTTCGACATTGCCCGCATCATCCGCAATATAGAGCTCGGCCAGCGCCTGGATGCCTGGCATGGCGTAGACCGGCGGTGCTGTAATGCGCGCCGGGGCATCATACGTCCAGACAGGCGCGAGGTTGCCAAATACGTCCAGCGCATGGACATTGGTGTTGCCGGCAAAGACCAGCTGACCGCCCACTGCTGGGTATTGCAGCTGATTGCCTTCGATGTCGGTGCCAGAGAGGCTTAGATCACCCGACTCCCGATCCATCAGGATGATCTGGTCGATCTGGGAGGAGCGGTCGCCAAGTCCGTCCACCGCCGCGATGACGTATTTGTCGACCAGGTTCAGTCCGGCACGCGGCGGTGACAACTGACGCTGAATCAACGACGCCTCTTCCGAAATGCGCCATTGATACACCATACCCGCGTCATCAATGAGAAAGACCTGCCCGTTGGCAACCGCCACCGGATGCTTGCTGGACTCGTTGATTGCCGCACGCCAGCGTTGGTTGCCGCCCTGCCTATCGAGACTGTAGAGGTGGCGGTCCTGGCTGGCTGTGAAGACGTTGTTGCCTTCGACGATTGGCTGGGAGACCAGTGAGTCAGGCGCTACGCCCTTCTGCCAAAAAGTGTTCATAGGCGGTTGAGGCAGCTGATCGACCCGAGCATGGTTGGCCGGGTCTCTGCGCGCAAGGGGATAGTCACTGGCTGGAATCAGCGTGGGGGTGACGATGGGCGTCGGCGCGGCCTGGGTCGGCTCGACGGCCAGCCAGCGTACGTTGTCGCTCGGCGTCTCCGTCGGCAGGATGTCATAGAAATCATTGTCCGTGGGCGGCGCAAGCACCTGGCGGATCCAAAACGACTGGTTGTCGCCCGTGCAGCAGGCGTAGACCCATTCTCCATTGTCCGTCCGCCCACGCAGGCGGATCTCCGTGTTGTGGGGGATAGGCGTCAATTCATCATAACGTACGCTCGGGCCGTCATAGGTGAGGGCAGACGTATCGGGCGTGGTGACAATGCGGGCGATCATCTCGCCGACCGTAAAAGGCGTGGGCGAGAAGGTAGGCGATGGTGTAGGCGACGGCGCAGGCGGCAGGGTGGGCGTGGCCGGCTGGGAGATGACGACCGGCGTTGCCGTTGGCGTAGACTCGACGGCAGGATCGCTACCGCCGGGCGGCGGATCGCCGCCGGCGGATTCGGGAGGCTGTGTCTCCTGGCCTGCAATGACCACGGGCAGGAGTACATCGGCCGGGGCCGGTGTGGGCGTGACGGTGGGGGGGGTGGCCGTTGCGTCTGGCCCTGCCGCGGCGATCGGCAACATCACCACTTGCGCCGTGAGCGTCAATTCTACGGCCGGCGTCACAAAGCCAATTTGGGCCAGGTAGGTTGCTTGGGCCTCCACATTCTGGGCCAGGCGCGTAGAACGGATATCGGGCGTTGCGGTCCACGTGGCGCGCGGTGACGCGGTGGGCGTAGGCGTCGGGCCGAAGACCAACTGGCTCTGTAACGCCCAGCGCAGGCTGCCCACCGCTACGATCGTCAGCACCGTGAGGAGTACGATCGTCATGGCGACGAGCAGAGCACGGCCTGATTGGGATGGCTCACCTGCTGCGTTGGACATACCGCTCCGATCCTTATTGTGATCTCAATGCCATTGGATTGTAACAACAATGGATTGGGCATACAAACAGCGACGGGTTTATAATGATTGGCGCGTGAAGCGTTTTCTCCATATGACCATTAGGGCGTAAGAATGGTCACAGATTCGAGTCGATTGTTGCCGCTACGCTGGATGCTGATCGGATCGAATTGGATTTGCTGACGCCCAAAGCGTTGGGACTGGCATCGTCAAAGGGAGAAAGCGTGTGAATACAGCGAAAGCAAGCGAGCGTCCCCAAGCGGCGTCTGAGTCCGATGGCGATGACCGGACGATTGAAATCGTCATCTATGTTTCCCCTCACTGCGCCAACTGTGACTATGCCTATGTTGTGGCTGAGCAGGTCGCACGAGAATTTTCGCAAGTTGACGTTCGCTTCGTCAACATGGCTGCCCCGGAAGAGCCGGTTCCGGAAAGCGTCTTTGCGACGCCAACCTATCTCTTAAACGGACGCGTCTGGTCACTTGGCAATCCATCGGAAGACGATGTGCGAGCTGCGCTGACGCCATTGGTCAGTGCGTGATGCGGCAGACCTTCCACACTATCACCCAAACCGGAGTCTATCGTGCCTAACGAAGAATTATCGTCATCGCCGCAACCTGCCGAAAAAATGAAATATCTGTCGGAATTGGCTGTTTTTCAAGATCTCTCTCCGCGCGAAATGGAAGAATTGAATCGCATCACGACCATGAGCACGGTTAGCAAGGGGCGCGTCTTCTATCGCCCGGAAGAGCCGGGTGAGGTGCTCTTTATCTTGAAAGAGGGGCGCGTACAGCTTTATCGTATCAGTCCCGAAGGCAAGAAACTGGTCATCACGACGTTAGGCCCTCATACGCTCTTTGGTGAGATGGCCCTACTGGGCACAAAGATGCACAATACATTTGCCGAGGCCGTGGAAGATTGCCTCATCTGCGTCATGAGCCGGGCCGATCTGGAGCGCCTCATCCTCAACAAGCCCCAGGTCGCCCTGCGTCTGCTCTCGATTACGGGCAAGCGCCTGCGCGAGGCCGAGGAACGCTTGGAAAACATGGCCTTTAAGGGCATCCCGGCGCGGTTGGCCAGCCTGCTTCTGCGTCTCTCAGAAGAGCAGGAGAGCAACGAGATTACCGGCCTGACCCATCAGGACTTGGCCGAGAGTGTTGGCACCTATCGCGAGACTGCAACCCAGGTGCTTAACGATCTGAAGAGTTCGGGGCTGATTGAGATCGGTCGCAAGCGGATCACGATCTTGGATCGGGAAGGGCTCGAGGAAGTCGCCGAAAGTTAGTGGAACAGTGGTGATAATGAACCGACCCCAACGATGGACCGCGGCGATCTTTTCCGCGGTCTATTTTTGTATTTGAAGGCCCCGCCGAGTCAAAAAGACAATTGACATTTGTTGCGAAGCTAAGTACAATCAGCAGACGCTTTGTGCATTTTGTTGCAATGTCGGTTGCTCACCGCTTTGCTCAGATTGAGTGAAACCAATTTAATCGTACAGGCTGGAGCGATTGTTCGCTCAGCTAGCGGTTCTCTAACCGTATTTTGAGGAGGCTTACCCCTATGACCCACGTGATTTTTGAGCTCTGTATTCGTGATGGTGCATGTGTAGAAGTTTGCCCGGTCGAGTGCATCATTCCTGGCCAGCCAGAGGATGAATGGCCCTGGTACTACATCGACCCGGATACCTGCATCGACTGTGGCGCCTGCGTGCCGGAATGCCCGGTGGAAGCGATTCTTCCCGAAGAGGACCTCCCCGAAGAGTATGCATATTCGACCGAGTTGAACGCCCTCTTCTTCACCGATGGTCCGGGGTATGCTGCGCTCGATATGAGCTAAACGTGTCGTCAGAAATGGGACGCGGTCTTTTTTGATTGCCCCCGGCGATTTACTCTCAGTTTGAGACAAGAACCTCTGCTCCGGCAGAGGTTCTTTCAGTAGAAAGGAATCTCATGAGCGACCAGGAACCCCGCCAGCAGCCGGATTGGAGCCAGGTAGAGCGCGTGCTTGTCATTATGGCCCATCCGGACGACCCGGATTTTATCTGTGCAGGCACTGTGATCCAGATGGCGCGCCAAGGCATCGAAGTCACCTACATGATTCTGACGAATGGCGATAAGGGCAATCATAATCCGGAAATTACGCGCAATCAGCTCATCGCCATGCGCAAAATTGAGCAGCGCAACGCAGCCGATCTCTGCGGTGTTCACGATGTGCTCTTCATGGGTGTCGAAGATGGCTTTTTGCGCTCTACGCGTCCCCTGCGCAAGCGCGTGACGCGCGAAATCCGCCGCATCCGTCCCCAGCTGATCATCTGCGCCGATCCTGCTCGCTATCTGGTGGGCGACAGCTACATCAATCACCCGGATCATCGCAACGCCGGTTTGGTGGCGCTGGACGCGATCTTCCCCGCTGCTGACAATCCTATGTTCTACCCCGATATGGCTGATGAAGGCTATTTGCCCCACAAGATCAGCCAACTCTATGTCTATGGGCACCCGGAAAGCAATGTGACCATCAACGTCACTGCGGATATCGAGCAGAAAATTGAGGCGATTCTCTGTCACAAGAGCCAATTCACCGAGCCTGAAAAGATGCGTGAGTGGTTCTTAAAACGCACGGACGATGTGGACGACGAGGGCAACAAACGCTATGTCGAACGCTTCAAGGGCATGTGGTTTGACTAGGGCGGCAACAAAAAAGGGGGCGTTGGTCCATATGGACCAACGCCCCCTTTTTTGTTGCCGCAGGCGCCGTGCCTACCGGCGCGCAGCCAGCATGCGCTATTGCATGTCTTCCATCTGCTCGGCCAAAATCTCGTTGGCGGTTACATTCAGCTCGTCCAGCGCCTCCTGGACTGACGCACCGTCAACAATGGCAGCCATGACCGCTTCGGCCTCGTCACGCACGAAGTCGTAGCCGGGGACGGGCGGCTCGGTCACGCCGAAGGGCAGGAGCTCAAAGGCTGTGGCATAGGCCGGATCGTTGGCGAAGTAGTCGGCCAATCCGTCCGCCACGCTCTGGCGAACCGGGAAGTAGTTGCTGGCTTCGGCCCACTTGGCTTGCACTTCGGGGCTGGTGTAGTACTTGAGGAAGAGCCAGGCAGCCAGCTCTTCTTCGGGTGTGGTCTTGGGGATGCTCACGCTGGCGCCGTAGACGTTCATCACGGGATCGGCGGTTGTGTGCGGAATTGGCGCAACGCTCCACTCGAAGGCGCCGCCTTCGTCGACTGCACCGCCGTAGAAGGGCAAGCCGGAGCTCGAACCGACCGTAAAGAGCAGGTTGCCGTTGCCAAAGTCAGTCTGGTCGCCGTACTGCTCGGCAACGATCGTCGCACAGCCCTCGGTGAAGAGATCCTGGAGGAACTGCATGGCCGCAGCTGCGCCTTCGTTGTTGTAGTCGAATTCACCTGCATCATAGTCGAAGACGTCGCCCCCAAAGGCAAACGCCCAAGAGGCCAGGCGTGACGCGTCCACGCTCAGCTGGTAGCCCATGCTGGGCGCATCGCCCACGGCGCCGCTGAAGGGATTCGCTGCCGCGGCGCAGGCCATTTCCTTGAACTCGTCCGGCGTGGTCGGCGGGCCGTCAAAACCCAGTTCGGTCAGCCAGTCGGCGTTGTAATACATGACTTCCATGGAGCGGTTGGGCGGAAAGCCCAGGCGCTGGTTGTCAAAGCTGGGGAAGACATCGGCGGCGATGAAGCCGGGGAAGAAATCGGCGAGATCTTCCTCGCCAACGCCCCAGTTTTCACTCTCGACCATGCTCGTCATGTCCACCAACGAATCGGCCAGCTGATAGGTGGCGGCCTGATTCTGATACGCCACGACGAGGCCCGGCGCGTCGGGGCTGTTCAGTACGTTGAGCATCTTGTTGAAGATATCGCCATAGCCGCCCTGATACTCGGCGACGACGGTGATGCCCTGCTCATTGGTTTCGTTGAACTCGGCAATGATCTCGTTGAGCGCTTCTTCGCGTTCGCGGGTGTGCTGATGCCAGAAGACAACCTCCTGGCCGCTGGGATCGACGCTCTCCCAGTCCATTGCCATGGCCATATCATCTTCCATGGCGTCGCCTTCGCCTTCCGCAGACGCGGCAGCATCGTCGGCGGGCGCTTCCGCAGCAGGCGTGGCCGGCGCAGCACAGCCGGCGAAGATCAGCGCAGCGATGAGCATGAGCGCTAGATACCAGAACTTGCGGTGATTCATGTTCTTTCACTCCTTGGTGATGGTAGAATCGGACATTGAAAGCAAACAATCTATGTTCAGAGGCCGTGCCGTGGCGGCAACTAACCCTTGAGACCGGATGTGGCAATCCCTTCCGTAAACTGTTTCTGGGTCAGGAAGTAGAGAATGAGCACGGGGATGATGGTAATGACTGACGCCGCCATGATTAGCTGCGTCTCTGGACCAGCCTCGGATTGGAGCGTCCATAGCCCCACCATCAGTGGCCGCCAGGTGTCTCTGGTCGTCACCAACAACGGCCAAAGGAAATCATTCCAGGAAGCAATGAAGCCAAAAATCAAGACAGTCAAGATGGGCGCCTTGGAGATGGGCAGGACGATCCGAATCAGGAAGCGCAGGTGGCCCGACCCGTCGATGCGGGCCGCGTCCCACAGTTCCCATGGCACCTGAGCGAAAAACTGACGCAGCAGAAAGATACTGAAGACGCTGGCCATATAGGGCATGGTGATACCTTGAAGCGTATTCAGCCACGAGCCGCCCGGCAGGGGAATAAACGGAATGCGTCCGCTGATCAACTGGAAGTTGGGGATCATGGTAACCACGGCCGGAATCATGATCGTGCTGAGCATCAGCGCAAAGATCGCGTCGCGACCAAAGAAGCGGATTCGCGCAAAAGAGTAGCCGGCCAGAATCGATGTGGTCAACTGCCCGACCAGCGTAATCGACGTAATGACCACGCTATTCCAGAAATACTTGGAGAAATTGGCCTCGTTCCACGCTTCGGCATAGTTGCCGAACTGGGGCACCTTGGGCAGCCACTGGCGGGTCGCGGTTTCACCATAGGTCATGAGCGAGGCCGAAACCATCCAGAAGAAGGGCAAAATGGCCAGCACGAGGCCAAGGATGAGAATGACGTACATGGCAATCTTCGTCCAGGGAACATGGAATCCCCGCCCGCCGGACGACTCGGTTGCGACGGCGCCGCCTTGAGTCGTCGGTAGAGATTCTGCAGTATTAGCCATAGAACACCCGCTTGCCAAAAATCCGATTCTGCACAAAGGTCAAGAAGAGAATGATGCCGAAGAGCAGCATAGCCTGGGCCGTGGCATAGCCAAATTGGCTGGCTTTATAGAAGGTGTTGAAGATGGCCACGCTGGCCGTTTCTACCGTGCCCTGTGCCGATGGCTGCTGCATAACATAAATGTGATTGAAGGCCTTGAAAGTACCGATAAACCCAATCAGAGAGAGATAAAAGGTGATCGGCGAAAGCAGAGGCACGGTGATGTGGCGGAAGAGTTGCCACTCGTTGGCGCCGTCGATTTCGGCTGCTTCATAGAGCGACGTTGGGATGTTCCCCAGTCCGGCGAGGAAAATCACCGTGTTGTAGCCGACATAGGTCCAGATGCCAAAGAAGATGATCGACACCAGCGCCAGGCTGGGGCCGGCCCAGAACCCCTGAATTGCGTCATTGCCGGTGATCAGGTGGAGCACGGGCGTCGGCTCAAAGAGCCACTTCTGGGGCGGAATGCCAAAGAACTCGATGAAGCGGTTGGCAATCGAGGTCGGCCGCGGGCTGAAGATAACGCGAAAGACCAAGGCTGTGGCGATGACGGGTGTAACGTAGGGCAGGAAATAGGCCATACGGAACATCTCCCGGCCTTTGATCTGCTGAAACAAGATATAGGCCAGGACCAGGGCCAACCCCAGCTGAATCGGCACCGAGCCAACCGCATAGTAGAGGGTAATGGGCAGCGAGTTGAGGAAATCATCATCGCCGGTGGCCATCATCCGCCGCCATCCTATGCTCAGGATGGCGCCGCCCGCGAAGAGGGCCGCCAAGATAAAGATCCAATTGGCAGCCCTGCGATCGCGCCGTCCTTCAAGAAAGCGTTCCCAGACAAAATAGGCAATCACCCAGACGGCAAAGCCGCCGATGAAGAGCAGCAATCCCATCCAGTCGCCGACAGCTTCCTCATAGTTGGCAAAGCCGATGAAGCCGCGATCGACAACGCGCCAGCGGCGAAGGCTCATATAGAATGCATAGGCGATGGGGAAGATGCCGAAAAGGCCGATGAGGATCAACGCCGGCATGATGAAGAGGTAGCCGGTGAGTTGTTCTTGCACGTCCATCCAGCGGATGCGCCTGCGCGGCGAGGCGGGCGCAGGTGGAGATGTTGCAGCCACGAATTCCCTCCCGAGGTCGGAGTAACAGGGCCAAATGGGCGAGCAGACCGTGCGCAAGTAGGCCGCCTTACCCGGAGAACCAGCCAGAGTTTGACTACGGTCCAAGTATACTCTGGCAGGGATAGCAAGTCAACGTAGCGCGGCAGCCGCGTCAACGATTCTATATGGGGCATGTCAACAAGCGCGAAAAGACATGTTAACGTTCATGCGACCGCGCCAGCGACCCCTATTGCGACTGCGCCAGGCGCCTTATCCCTTGACGATTCGTGTGCCGGTTTGACCCGCAAGCGCACGCGCGATATTTTCGGGATCGGTGATCAGGGCGAAGGCATCCTGGTTCTGCGCCCCAGCTACAAACTCAATGCACGCCTCAATTTTGGGCAGCATGCTGCCGGGCGCAAAATGACCCTCCGTCACGAAACGTTGGGCTTGGCGAATTGAGATCTCGTCGAGATCAACCTGATTCGGTTTTCCATAGTTGAGGGAAACCTTTTCTACGCCTGTGCTGATCAGCAGCATGTCGGCATCCAGCGTGGTGGCGAGCAGGCTGCTGGCTTTGTCCTTGTCGATGACGGCAGATCGACCGCGCAGTTCGCCGTCCGGGTTGCGCGCTACAGGAATCCCGCCCCCGCCTACTGCAACCACCGCCCAGCCAAGATTCAGCGCCTGCTCGATCGCCATCGCTTCAACAATCTGTAGGGGCTCGGGTGAGGCGACGACGCGACGCCAGCCCCGCCCTGCATCCTCCACGACGTGCCAGCCTTCCGTGGCAAAACGCTGTGCCGTCTCTTCATCCATAAAGCCGCCAATCGGCTTGGTCGGGTTGTGAAAGGCGGGGTCATCATCGTCAACCAGGACCTGGGTCACGAGCGCCAGGCAGCTACGGGGGATGTTGCGGCTGTGGAACTCATTGTTGAGCGCCTGCTGCAGCATGTAGCCAATCGAGCCCTGGGTGTCGGCGACAATGAGGCTAAGCGGCGTCGTGTGCACTTCGTACGCCGCCAATTCATTGCGGCGCAGGATAAAACCGACCTGGGGGCCGTTGCCGTGGGTCACCACCACATTCCAGCCGCTGGCAATGATATCGACAATGTCACGGGTCGTCTCGCGCACGGCGTCCCACTGATGGCGTACTTGGGGAAGGTGCTTGTCCTTGATTAACGAGTTGCCGCCAATGGCGACGACTGCAGTCGGCTGTTGCCTACCGGTCATACAAGCCTCGATTTCCGGGTGATGCGGGAAGGGGCGTGCGTCTACGGTTCGTGACGCTCGATCTGCGCGCCCAGGGCGCGTAGTTTGTCATCAATCTGCTGATAACCGCGGTCGATCTGCTCTACGTTGCCAATCGTCGTGATCCCTTCGGCCGCCAGCGCCGCCAGCACGAGCGCCATGCCGGCGCGGATGTCGGGGCTGAAGACCGGCTGGCCATGGAGCTGCTGAGGCCCGACGATGACCACCCGATGTGGATCGCACTGGATGATCTGTGCGCCCATGCTGATCAGCTTGTCGACGAAATAGAGGCGGCTTTCATACATCTTTTCGTGGATAACCACGGTGCCCTTGGCCTGGGTAGCTGTCACCACAGCAATGCTCATCAGGTCTGGCGGGAACGCCGGCCAGGGCGCGTCGTCGATCTTGGGCACCGCGCCGCCAAAATCGGCACGGACGCACAGATCCTGATGCTCTTCCACGACCAAATCATACGACTCGTGGCCGGGCGTGGCATTTCCCTGCTCCAAATGCATGCGTACGCCGAGTCGATCTCTAAAGACCATCTCCATCATGCGCAGATGTTCGGGCAGCACGCCCTGGATGCGCAATTCGCCAGGCGTGATGGCGCCCAGGCCGATGTAGCTGCCCACCTCGATGAAGTCGGGACTGATGGTGAGATCCGCCCCTCGGAGCGACTTCTGACCATGGACAATCAGAGTATTGCTGCCAATGCCTTCGATGTGACAGCCCATCTTGACCAGCAGATTGCATACGTCCTGCACGTGAGGCTCACTCGCAGCGTTGCGCAGGATCGTGGTGCCATGGGCCAGCGCCGCGGCCATGACCGCGTTTTCCGTTGCCGTAACGGATGTCTCGTCCATCAAAATGTCATGACTGCGCAGGCCGTTCGGCGCGCGTAGCTCAAAGCGTCCATTGTGGATCAGATTGGCGCCCAACGCCTCGAAGACTTGCAGGTGGGTGTCGATGCGCCGGCGGCCGATGTCATCGCCGCCGGCAGAGCTATCAACCAGAAAGTGTCCGTGGCGGGCCAGCAACGGCCCCATGAGGGTAAGCGAGCCGCGAATTTCTGCAAAGAGCCTGGCATCGGGCTGGGCGCTCGCCACGTTGCGGGCGCAGAGCCGAACCGTCCGGTCTTGCGTTTCAATCGTGACGCCCAGGCCCTCCAGGATCATGAGCATGGTGTGCACGTCGCCGATATCCGGGACATTGTGCAGCGTAACGGGGTCATCGGTGAGCAGACATGCTGCCAGGAGGGGAAGCGCGGCATTTTTGTTGCCGATCGGCTGAATTGCACCCTCGAGTCGATGGCCGCCTTCAATGACAAAAGTAGTCATAGTGGGTCCTTGATTTTCGGTAACTTCTGCAGGCTGGGACAGTGTTGTTAGGATTGTAGCGGATTGCCCGAGTGGGGGTCAATATTCCGCTTTCCCCAAACGCTGAGACCGGTGCTCACCCTGTCGTGGCGTGCCATTTTTGCGCCGAACAAGCGTTCCAACCGGCCCGTGTGAAAATTCACTTTGAGCCGCATCTATGGTAAACTTGTCTCCATATGAAAGGGTCGAATCGGCTCAAAAAATCTGGTTGGCGGACCGACGAATTTTGTCGGAAAATCTGACTTCGTCATGAAGTCAGATTTCTTTGCTCGCAGTAATCTGCGCAACGCCAATCAGTCGATCATGCATATGGGAAAAAGAGAGCTGCTTTGAGCGTAATTGACAGTCTATCCGCCGGCTATCGCTTCCTTGGACGGCGATTTGAGCTATTGCTCGTACCGGTGCTGGCAGATCTCGCGATCTGGATGTTGGCGCGTCTGACGCTTGGATCTTTGCTCGATCGGGTTGCCGCGCTCTATCGCAGCAGCGCCGATATTGAAGGCATGCCGGCCGATTTGGCCGAGATGGGCACCCAGGTCAGTCAGCTCTTTGGCGAGTTTGGCGAAACCATCAACCTCATGACGCTGCTGGCAAATCAATCGCTCATGCACGTGCCGAGTCTCATGCGCATCATGGGGCCCATGCCGGAGCAAGGGCGCGTGGATCTGGAAGGATCCTGGTTGATCGCCGGAACGATTTTGGGCTTGGGGGCATTGGGGTTGTTGCTAGGTGCGATCTATCTCAATATGTTGGCTCAGCGGTTACCACTTGGCAACGCAGCCAAGGCCGCGACGCTCGGTGAGTTTGTCGCCAACGTCGGGCGCAGTTGGGTTCGAATCATGCTCTTTGTGGTGCTGGCGGCGTTGATCATGATGGGGGCGTATGTCATTGCCAGCCTCGGTTTGGGCGTGATCGCGCTGATTGTCCCGGCTTTGTCGACCTTCTTGGCCTTTATGCTGGGCGGCGTGACCTTTGCCGCCTACTTTTTTCTCTATTTTGTCACCGTTGCGATCGTCTTGGACGATCTCTCAATCATGCAGGCGGTACGCCAGAGCGTCCAAGTCGTGCGCTTCAATTTTGGCGCGACGTTGCTCTTTGTGTTGTTGACCAATCTGATCAGCGTCGGCTTTAGCATTATCCTGACCAATTTGGGGCAGATGGCGCCATTTGGCACACTCGGCGCCATTCTCTTGAATGCCTATATCGGGACCGGCTTGGCCATGGCCCTGCTGGTCTTCTATCGCACTCGATGGCTCAAGCTGGCCGGCGAGCAGGCGACCGGACTTGAGGAGCTGATGGCGCAACCAACCGACCAGCGCGACTCAACGTTGTAAACTCGTCAATTTGCGATTCGGGCGCATGGTTTGCGCATCCGTCTCGATTTTGTTTTCCTGGAGGAACCAGTGGCTAATCAGAAGAAGGCGGATTTCGTCTACGGTGCAGATCAGATTCAGGTCCTCGAAGGACTTGAAGCGGTCCGGCGTCGGCCCGGTATGTATATCGGTGGCACCGATTCCAAGGCGCTGCACCACATGGTCTACGAGGTGGTGGATAACGCCATCGATGAGGCCATGCAGGGGCGCTGCGATACAATCCGCATTACCATTCATGAAGACAATAGTGTCAGCGTCGAAGACAATGGCGCCGGCATTCCGGTCGAGATCCAGAAACAAACCGGGATGCCGGCCGTGACTGTCGTTATGACCAAGCTACACGCCGGCGGCAAGTTCGGCGGCGGCGGCTACAAGGTCTCCGGCGGTCTCCACGGCGTGGGCGTCAGCGCGGTCAACGCGCTCAGCGAATGGATGGAGACGAAGGTCAAGCGCGACGGCAAGATCTATCGCCAACGCTTTGAACGAGGCGTTCCCGTCACCGACGTGGAGGTTGTGGGCAAGTGCGCCAAGGACGACACGGGCACGATCCAGACCTTCCTGCGCGATGATACGATCTTTCAGGTGCTGGAGTACGACTACAATGTCTTGGTGACACGTCTTCGCGAGATGGCCTTTTTGACCCGTGGCGTCGACATCATTTTGGTTGATGAGCGCAAAGACCCCAATCGTGAGATTCAGTTCTACTTTGAGGGCGGCGTGAAGACGTTTGTGCGCTATCTCAACAAGAATCGCAGCACGATTCATGATCCGATTTATGTGGATCAAGAAGTCGACACAACCTATGTCGAGGCCGCGATCCAATATACCGACGGCTACAGCGACTCACTTCATGCCTTCGCCAATACGATCAACACGCCTGACGGCGGCACCCATCTCACCGGTCTGCGTGCGGCCATCACCCGGCAGGTCAATGACTACGCACGCAAGCAGGGCTACCTGAAGGACAATGATCCCAACTTCACGGGTGAAGATACGCGCCAGGGCCTGACGGCCATCGTCAGCGTCAAGGTGGTCGAACCCCAGTTTGAGGGCCAGAATAAGCTCAAGCTGCTCAACAACGAGGTGCGCTATCACGTCGAGTCCGCCGTGGCTGAGGCCATGGGCCGCTGGATGGAGGAGAATCCGCGCGATGCCAAGCAGATTATCGAGAAGTGTCGCACGTCCTACCGCGCACGCGAAGCGGCCCGCAAGGCGCGCGACCTTGTCATCCGCAAAAGCGCGTTGGAGAGCCTGACCCTGCCGGGCAAGCTGGCCGATTGCTCCAGTCGCAACCCGGCGGAGTGCGAGCTCTACATCGTTGAGGGCGACAGCGCCGGCGGCACGGCCAAGCAGGGTCGCGACCGCCGTTTCCAGGCCATTCTGCCTCTGCGTGGCAAGATCTTGAATATCGAGAAGACGAGTCTTGACAAGGCCCTGGCCAACAAGGAGGTTCAGGCGCTGATCACGGCCCTGGGCACCAACATCGGCGATAATTTCTCGCTGGATGGGTTGCGCTACAATCGCATCATTCTGATGACGGATGCCGATGTGGACGGGGCGCACATTCGCACTTTGCTGCTGACGCTTTTCTTCCGCTACATGGAGCCGCTGGTAGACGAGGGGCATCTCTACATCGCCCAGCCGCCGCTCTACCGCGTGACGGTAACGCGCAGCGAGAATGGCCGCAACCGGCGTTCCAGTGAATACGTCTACAACGAAAAGGCGCTGGAAGAATTGCGCGGTGAGGTTGGGGCGGACAACGTACGTATCGACCAGCGCTATAAGGGCCTGGGTGAAATGAACGATGAGCAGCTCTGGGAAACCACCATGAATCCCGAGAACCGTACGGTACTTCAGGTTAGCATCGACGATGCCACGGAAGCTGATCGGACCTTTGACATGCTCATGGGCAGCAGCGTTCCGCCACGCCGCCGCTTCATCCAGACTCATGCCGACGAGGCAAACCTAGACATTTAGCATGAATCGGCAATTGACAATTGACCATTGTCAATTGCCGATTCATGCCCCTTCATGCCCCCCGATCCGCAATCGTCAAGACACTTCTGCCACTCGACGTACCTTTCTCTCCTTTTCTACGTCTGAATAGCCAGCCATACCCCGCTATCGTTTGATGGATTCGCTTGGAGGAAAATCGATGATGACTTTGTCAACCCCTTGGCGCTATGGTGTCGCGCTCTGTGTACTGGTTGGGGGCCTATTGAGCGCAACGCTGGCTTGGGCAGGCCCTGCTGCAGTGCCTACCTTGCGTATGAATCAGGCCGGGATGGGGTACGACCCCCTGTCGCCCCAGGAAATTGCCGAGGCAGCGGCACAGACCGGCACGCAACCATTGCTCGAAACATCGCTGCAACGGGCTGATTTGCCGGCCGCGCGCGCCGCCGGCGATTGGACGCCTACCACGCACCAGGAGCTTCTCCTGATTGAGCGCAGTCCGGAGATCAAAGGGGAGCTGGGCCCGCGGGCATGGGAACGACGCGCCGATGTCTTCACCTATCAGTACGCTTCCGACACGCTGGTCCATTCAATCTACAACTATACCACCGGTGCAGTTGACACAGTCGAGCAATTTCAGGGCTTTCAACTGCCGCTGACGGAATATGAGCGCTCGGTCGCCACCGGTCTGGCCTTTGGCGACGCTGACTTCCGCCAGTATGCCGAGCGCGCCTATGCTGAGCTCATGGCCCGGCCGCTTGTTGATCCCGAAGAGCTTGATACGCGTGTCTTTGTCTATTACGCCGGGGCTGCGCCGGAGATCGAACCGCCGGGCATGGAACAGTGCGGCATCAATCGCTGTGCCCAGATCATGGTCGTGGCCCGGGATGCAACCGTGCTCGACGTGCTGCCGCTGGTCAATCTGTCCACGGGCGAAGTGGCTTTTGTCCATCCAGATGCGCAATCAAACGCGCATGACCACGCGCTGGACGATCACACCAATCTGGATCATACCCACGATGAGGAGGCGCAACCGTGAGCACACTTTTTGCCTTGTTTACCCGTCGGGGCGCTACTCTGATTGCAGTAAGTGTGCTGGTGTTGATCAGTGCGCTACTCTGGCTGAACTGGCGCGGTACGGCGTTGGAAGCGCAGAGCGGCTACAACTGCTCATCGGCCTATCGCATTGACGTGACGTTGCCCACCGGCGCGCGTTGGGATATGTGCTGGGAGCAGCGTAGCCTTGAGGGGATCGTGCTGCATGATATCCACTACACACCGCCGGGCGGCCCGCGACGCTTAATCCTCGCTTCGGCCGGTCTGGCCCAGATTCATGTGCCCTATGATGACAATGGCGCACGGTTTCATGACGTCTCCGACTATGGGCTGGGCGGCCGCTTTTTGCTCGACCTCAGCCCGGAAGAGTGTCCGGACGGCCAATTGTTGAGCTACTACACCAAGAACGTGTTATGCCTGCAGACGCCGTCGCGCGGCTATGCCTACAAGTACTTCAATCGCCAGATCCAGGGCTATGAGCTCAATCTCTTCAGCGTATCGGTCAGCGGCGACTACAACTACATCAGTGCCTGGCGCTTTACGGACGATGGCGTGATCGAGCCGACAGTCGGCGCCGCGGGCAAGTTGCAGCGCTATGGCAGCAGCGAGCGCTACGGCTGGCGCACCGCGCCCCAGCGCGTGCCGATTTCCCACACGCACAACTACTACTGGCGGCTTGATTTCGATATTGACGGCCTGGCCAATGACCTGGTTGAAGAAATTGAATTTGTGCGTGAAGATGGCGGACGCAAGCTCGCTATCGACGTTGAGCCGATTACCGAGGAGGCCGGGCGTTCGGTCAATCCGCAATCCATGCGCTCGTGGCGCATTCGCGATACGGTGAGCGTCAACACGGAAGGGCACGCCATCTCCTACCACCTGGATCCGATTCAGGTCGGCCACCAGTTCATCGGCCCGTCGTTTGAGCCATGGACGTACAACGATCTCTACGTCACTGCCGTGCGCCCGTGCGAACGCTTCACCTCCCACAATCCTGCCGTGGGCGGCTGTGCCAGCGATGTGACCCAGTTTATCAATGGCGAAAATGTCAATGGGGCCGATCTGGTCGTCTGGTATGGCATCAGCTTCCATCATCTGCCGCGCGACGAGGACGAGAACGATATGCCCGTGCACTGGGACGGTTTTCAGATCCTGCCGCGCGACTGGATCGCGCAGAGCCCGAATCTGGGCCAGGACGTGACGACGCCGGCGCCTGTCGCAACGAGTACGGCCACCCTGCCACCGATTGCTACGGAACCGCCGGCCCCGCCATCAACCAGTACGCCACTACCGACTGCAACGGCTACCGCGACACCGATTCCAACACCAACACCCGGTGCAGCAAACTGTACAGAGCTGCTCGTCAACGGCAATTTCGAGGGAAGTGGCGGCTGGAGTTTTGGCAGCACGCCCGCGATAGCCGCGTATGTGGGAGATCCCGTCTATGCAGGAGCTCAGGCTGTCCGACAGGGCATCCCGCCGGGTGGCGCCAATCGCTATGCCTATTCGTCAACCTATCAACGCATCACCATTCCTAGCAATGCCGAACAGGCCATTCTGCGCTTCCACGAATATGCCGGCGGTCCCGGCGACGGCGCCGATTACCGTGAAGTGTTGCTGCTCGACAGCAGCTATCGTCTCCTGGCACTACTGGATCGAGACCGGCAGCAGGGAGACGAGCGCTGGCGTGAACGCTCGTACGACCTCAGCGCCTATCGCGGGCGCACGGTCGTCGTCTACTTCAATACCTACAACAATGGCGGCGGTACGACCGTCTGGCGTGCGTTGGATGAAGCCAGCGTGACGAGTTGCGATCGCGCGACCCTGGCTTCCGCCGCGCCCGTCTCGGCTGCGCCGGCTCATCTCAACGATGCCGCACTTGTCGTCACACCCGGGCAGATCGCCCTGCGCGATGATGTCGACCAGGGCGCACAGATTATCAGCATTGACAGCTCTGCCGAGAGCATGCCGTGGCACGTGCAAAGCGATGCAACCTGGCTGCGACTCGACGCCACTAACGGCCAAACGCCCGGCGAAGTCATCGCCGCGCTCGAGCCGAAGGGGTTGAATGACGGCATCTACTCGGCGACGATCACGCTCACCAGTCCCCATCTCGCCGATCAGACGATCGAGGTGCCGGTGACTGTACGGGTGGGAGATGGCTTTACCCATTACCTGCCGCTGATCACCCGTCCATAAGGTCTTCGTGGTGAGGCGTGCGGCACGCGCAATAAGCGACCTGGCTTTGAGCTTGGCGCCACGCGTGTGGCACGCCTCCGGAACCAATCAAGCTCGAAGCCATGACCAGCGTCTGTTCCGTCGGACTGGATATGGTGGTCATTGCCGGCTCGGATCGATCTCTCCGGGCTTGAACGGCTCAATTTGATATTGCGCGTGGCTGGCTTCAATCACAATTTCGCCAGCCCGCCGATATGGGTCGAGTAGGCCGAATAATTGAATGGGTTGGTTGTCGTGGAAGTGATGGGCAAAGACAAAGCGCAGTAGGTGCAACCGATTTTGCTCTGAGTCCTCAAAAATGCATCTGTCAGGCCGCTGGCAAGCCATTTGTGGGTCACTCGCCTACCGAACGACACAGCGGAAACTGATGTGGGTTGTCCCCGTATCGATCATTTGCGGCCGTCGGGCCGCTGGTCGGTAGCGCAGGCAATAGTTTGGCGCGCAGAGATAGGAGCCGCCCTTAACAACCTTACGCGGGATGCGGACGCGCGGCTGGCTTGGGTCATAGCTAGCGTCTATCTGACCGCCACGGGGGTTTTGGGGAATGCAGCAAATCTTCTCCGCATCCTCTGTGTGCGCTTCGGTCCACCAGTCGTCGGTCCAGTCCCAAGCGTTGCCGGCCATGTCATAGAGCCCGAAGCCATTTGGCGCAAAGGCGCCAACGGGCGCGGTGCCGGTGAAGCCGTCGAGGCTCAGATTTTGCCAGGGAAACTCGCCTTGCCACGTATTGGCTGCCGGTTCGCCATTCGGGAAGTGTTCATCTCCCCAGACAAACGTCGCGCCCTCGATGCCGCCCCTGGCCGCGAATTCCCATTCGGCCTCGGTTGGCAGCGCCTTGCCGGCCCACTCTGCGTACGTTGCTGCGTCTTCGTAACAGACGTGCACAACGGGATGATGCTTGCGTTTGCGAATGTGGCTGCGCGGCCCTTCGGGACGCCGCCAGTTTGCGCCGGGTGTCCAGTCCCACCAGAGATTGATCTGCTCCAGATCGACGGGCCCTTGGGTCATGTGAAAGACGAGGGAGCCGGGTACCAAATTCTCTGGTGGCGCACCAGGATAGAGCGCAGGATCGGGATCTCTTTCCGCCACAGTTACGTAGCCGGTCTCTTGGACAAACCGGGTGAACTGGGCGTTGGTCACTTGACATTTGTCCATCCAGAATCCATCTACGGAGACACGGTGGACCGGTGCTTCTTCAGGATAGTGGTCGTTTGAACCCATGAGAAAGCTCCCACCCGGAATCCACACCATATCCGGATAGGGCGGCGCCTCAGGCGCTTCATTCACGCCATGGGGATCGCTTGTGTTGACCATTCCAACCTCAATGCGCAAGGATTCGCAAAATGCCGCAGTCTTCAATCACTTCGCTTGCGGCTTCGCCAATCAATCCAACTCCAAGTTTTGGAAGAACGCAACGCTGGAGGGCATGGGCTCGGGCTCAGTTAAACCAAGTGCAGCCCGTCGCTTGCGTTCGTAGTCGCCATACTGCACGAGTATGCCGGCCAAGCTCAAGCCGAGGATGAGAATGGCGGTTAAGCTGCGGGCTGCGCTCAGGTCTAGCGCATCATTAATCAGTTCGGCGCCCAGCACGACTGTAATCAAGATGAGCGCTTCATCTCGATAGCTGCGAATGAGCCAATAGCCGAATAGACCGCCAATCACGATGAGAAGCAACCCAACCATGATGACTGTTTCTTCAGGCAAGCTTGCGACGCTTGTCATGAGGTGCTCTGCAATGTCGTAGAACCAGAGCGCCACATTTGCACCGGCTGCAATGCCAATCAGCACGCCGGCAAGCTCTGGTCGGACATTTCCTAGTGCCGCACCCGCTAAGCCAATGGCAACTGCGATGGCGATGAGTCCCCAGGCGTGCATGTCGATTAAGTCCCAGCCATCGTCGCCGCCGGCCACCAAAATAGCAAGCATATTGGTCGCGACTGCGAAGCCAATAACGCCCGAGGTCGCCCAAAGTTTCATGCGCCCAAGGAAAAGAATATAGCCGCCCAACAAGACGCCGATAAGCGTCTGCAACAAGGCAAAGAGGAAACTCAACATGGTGGGTCTTTATACCTCCACGCGACGATTAGTAAACATCATCTTCTTTTCTCAAACGCATGATGGCCTGAATCACGATGATGGCTCCAACACCGGCGCCGATGAGGAACATATAGAAGGCAAGGTCTGAGAGCGGGAAGCCCTGCAGATCGACATCGACCGTGCTGGCAATCGCGGCCCCCACCAGCCACCCGGCCATGACCAATCCTACGATCAGCCGATCCATGCTCTTGGACAAAGCGTTGTCTATCTTGTCAACCTGGGGAGTCAAGTCGCTGGTATCGACGTGAACCGAGAAACGCCCCTGTTCGTACTGATCCAACCACTTGCCGGTTGCGTCGACCAGCGAGGGGATCCGGTAGACAATTTCCCGGCCGCTGCGGGTCACCTGCGTCGTGATTGTCTCGACGACAGCGTCGGTTGTGAACTGCTTGCGCATTAACTCCTTGCTGTTTTCTACCGCCGACTCTGTAAAGACGATGTTGGGATCCAGCGTACGCACAACTTCGTCGGCTTGCATCAGCGTCTTGAATGCCAGCACAAAGTTGCTATCCAACCGCAATCCATACTGTCGCATGAGGTTCTGCAGCGCATCAATCCCTGCGTCCATGCCTGCATAGCTGCCCAGATAGCGCTTTGCGTAGCGTTCCGTGGCCTCGATAAAGGCAGCCTCATCGACGGTGACGCCGGGAACTGGTTTGCTGAGCCGCAGCCCCGCTTTGCCCATGCTGTAGCCGTCCTGGTTGACCATAGAGACGAGCATATCAGCCAGCGCCATGCGCTGCTCACGGTTCAACTCGCCCATGAGGCCCATGTCGAGGAAGCCGATCTGACCGGTCTCCAGATTGACCAGCACATTGCCCGGGTGGGGGTCGGCGTGGAAGAAACCGTCAAAGAGCGCCTGCTTGATCATAGCTTTGACGAATTCCTGGGCCAATAGCTCGCGATCCAACCCGGCCGCATCCATGGCTTCCACGTCTGTGATCTTGACGCCGGGCACAAACTCCATGGTCAAGACCTTGTCCGTGGTCAGGCTCTGATAGACGACTGGGACACGGATTGAATCAAACTGGGCCATGTTGCGCGTAAGCAGACCAATGTTGGCAGCCTCGTTGCGATAGTCCATTTCATAGAGGATTGACTGGCCAAATTCGTCGAACAGACCATGCAGGTCCATGGTCTTCGCCCACTCCTGCTGTTTCTGGATCCGTTTGGTCAGATCGTTGATCACATTGAGATCGGCCCGGACCGCAACGTCAATATTGGGTCGTTGGATCTTGACGACCACCGGTGTGCCGTCGTGCAAGGTTGCTCGATGCACCTGGGCGATGGAGGCCGCAGCAAACGGCTCCTCCTCAAACGACGCGTAGAGCGTTTCCGGTGTACCCTTTAATTCAGAGATGATGATCTCGCGCGCCTTTTCGGAGGAGAAGGGCGGGACATTGCTCTGCAACTTGCTCAATTGCTCCTGCCATTCCGGCGGTAGCTCGGCAGATCGGCTGCTGATGATCTGCCCAAACTTAACAAAAGTTGGCCCCAACTCCTGGATCATGTAGCGGACCTTTTCGGGCAGCGTCAACCTGGAAAGCAGGTCGCTATCGCCAAAGAGCAGGTCTTGCACTGAGTAGCGAAACTGGGCCAGGGGCGTCATATCGACGACGATGTCCTGGGTATAGCGAGAGATGATATCTGTAATCTGGGCGGCACGCAGATTTTCGGCAATTGCGTTGCGCCGTCCATTCGAAAGGAACCCGATCCAGCGCCAGTAGAACTGAGACTCGATCTGGCTTTGAAATGCGGGCATCTCCAGACCGAAAATTGCTTCCATCACCACGGCCACCACGGTCAGAATCGTGCCCGCAAAGAGGATCCAGAGCAGTTGCGGCGATTCGATAATGAAGGAGTTACTGAAGAGTAGGCTGGCCAGCCAGAGGAAGAACGTGTTGAGTCCAATCGCGAATAGACCCATCGTGCGCAGCAGCAGCTGGGCGGTGAAGAGCAGCACCATTGGGCGGATAAACGCATTGAGGATCCCGAAAAAGATGCCAAACAGAAGGAAGGTAGCGCTGATATCAATGACGTTGGGAATCAACGGCTCGATATGGATGCCCGGCGTAAGTGTGACCGTGATCGCCAGCACCAACGCATAGACCAGTACACGAATGACAAAACGAATCAATCTACTAATCCTTTGTTGAAGTCAGGCTAGCTGACGTGCGGATTCGCTGCAACCACCTACATGACGTACCGAGTTGCCCCAAGTCACTATATCAGAGGAGACGATATTTGAGAAGAGTATTGATTTGGCTCCGAGACCCTTGCGTACGCGACAACAGATAAGGCAGCCGGAGCGAAATCTGGCAGCCTTATCTGTTGTCGCGTGACTCTTCAGCCCATCATGTGATAGAACGTCGATGTCCCAAGAGTAAGCAGATTGTTGCGGATTTTTCTGACTTTTTCTGTTGGAATCAGCGTTCCAGTTGCCCTTGGCTGCTTTGGCGCAGTCCTAGATTTCCAACGTAGCTTTGATATCAGCCAGGGCGGCTTCTTCTTCTGGGCTCACCTTGACGCCGCCAATGCCCATGAAGTCGCCTTCCTTGGCAGCTTCGGCCGCAGCTTGCCCTACGCTATAGAGCCAGGCCTTGATCTGCGCGGCCTCTTCGGGCGACGCCTTGGCGTCGATTTCAGCAGCGGCTTGCGCGACAATGGCGAGCATCTGCGCCTTGACCGCCGCCGGATCGTGGGAGTCGGGCTTCACCTGCGCGGCTTTGGCAGTGGCTCGATCTTTGTACTCTTCACTGATCGAAGCCATAAGCTCCGTATTGCCGGTTGCCGAGGCAACTTCTCCCAGCTTCTTGGCGACGGCCATGGACTCCTTAAATGCGTCGCCCATGGCCGGACTCGCCATGGTGATCAGCGTTCCGATTGCCAGTGGCGCTTGAATCAGCGCCTGCCACTCTTCCGGCGTAAAATCAGCTTTGGTTGCCATATCGGCTTCTCCTTGTGAACGAATCGAGTACTTAACCAAGAATTCACTACAGGTGCTTGATGGTCGTTTATTCAAAAATCCAGGGATCGACGTTGCGCTCCCAGGCAATCAGCTCCTCGCCAAACCAAAGCGCCGTTTCATTGACCGCGGTGTCGGGGCCGTCGCTGGCATGGACCAGGTTGCGACCAATTTCCAGCCCAAAGTCAGCGCGAATGGTGCCGGGTTCGGCCTCGGACGGATTGGTCGCGCCCACGGTCTTGCGGACGACCGCAATGGCATTAGTGCCTTCAAGGACCAGGGCGACCACGGGCGAGCTGGTGATATAGGTGATCAGACTGTCAAAAAAAGGCCGTCCTTCGTGCACGGCGTAATGTTGGCGGGCCAACTCTTCCGTCACGTGGATCATCTTCATGGCGACGATCTTAAGGCCCCGGCGCTCGAAGCGGTTGAGAATTTCTCCGGTCAAGCCGCGCTGCACCGCGTCGGGCTTCAGAATGATGAATGTGCGTTCCACAAGTTGCTCCTCAAATAAATGAAATTGGGTATTTGCATGTATGAAGCGTGGTCAACGGCGCTATCGATCGAAAGACTATTGGCCAGACGACGCCTGCACAGCGCTTCGCGCCCCATTTCATCACACAACCGGCGTGAATGCCAAGAACTGAGCTTCGGCAGGTGAGACAAGCAGGGTGACCGGCCCTTGGGCAAGGCGCTTCTCCACGACTCGCTCGTTGGGCGGCGCCAATTCTGTGCGAAGACGGCGTCGCACGTACTCGCCGTCCGGGTCCATAGTGGCAATGGGGTTGTGGGCCAGCGCACGATCATCGTCGTCACCCAGATCGTTGAGAACGATCCAGGGCAGTAGCAAGAGCGAATGTTCTTGCGTCAAATGACGGGCCAGTTGATAGGCCGGGCCGGCATCCGGCAGACGCCAGAGCGCAGTCATGAGATTGATCTGGAAGTCGAGACGTCGGGCATCGGCCCCGATCAGCGCGCGGTAGGCGGCCGCGGCATGGCTCCACCGGTAGCCGCGCAGGTAGAGCGTGCCCAGCCCCGCCTGTGACATGCGCAGGGAATCGTGATCACCGATCGTCGTGCGACTAAGCCCGACGCGGATGTCGGGTTGGTAGGGATCGACTTCGAATGCGCGCTGCCAAATGCCGTGGGCAGCAGCACGATCCTGGCGCGCTTCCGCGGCACGCGCCACCGCGCGCCAGGCCCGGCCATAACAGGGGTCGGCATTGAGCAGGCGGCGGGCCCACTCATCGCCTTCGTCCCAGCGCTGCAGCTGCCAGAATGCCTCCAGCAGGCGGGCATAAGTCGGTAGATGACGCGGGTAGCGCTTGAGGATGATTCCGGCCAAGGGCGCAACTGCGGCGGCCTCGCCATTCTGCAGCAGCTGGTCGATGGCGCGACCCCATTCGTCAAGCTGTGTGCGGATCATTTGCGTGTCGGTTGCTTCGGCGGGCATGGCGTACTTCTGGTGCATGGATGGCTTTCAGTAGAAGAGTGCCAACAGCACTTCAACTCGTGATTTATGTAGACGTCTCAGGATACGAGAGCGGGCCTTTTTCGTCAACTTGCCGATATTCCAGCCTCGCCGATTCCGGCCAGCAGAGCTTCTTCATGTGCCGACGTCGGACCGCGGAAAAGGCTGGATGTAGCGGATCACCGCAGATTTTCGGGATTGATCCGCTGCTATCAGCCTGATCCGCCAAATCTGCGTTCTATGTTACTCGAACTGCGAATGGCTGTCCGGTCACTTAGGAAGAGAATGGAAGGGCGAATCTTTGATATTGTGCAGGTTTTTGAGCCGGTCGATCAGCACGGTCACATCGCGCTCGGCGCCGATGGTTGGCATGCCGAAGGGATCGCTGGGCTCAGCGTCGCTATCTTGAAAGATGCGTAGGACGGTCAGCACCGCATGGGCCAGCACGTCGAGGTTGTAGCCGCCCTCCAGCACGCCCACAATGCGGCCATGACAGAGCTCATCGGCCAGTTCCAGCAATACCTTGGTCAACGCGGCATAGCCGGGAATGCTCACGCGCATGCTGGCCAGCGGGTCAAGCCAGTGGGCGTCAAAGCCGGCCGAAAGCAAGATCAGCTCCGGTCGGAACTCACGGGCTACGGGCATGAGGATTTCTTGGAAAGATGCCAGGTAGCCCTCGTCGCCGACATGTGCGGGGAAAGGCACGTTGATCGTACTGTGAGAGGCGATTTCCGAGCCTAATTCGTCGGCTGCACCGGTGCCTGGGTAATAGGGGAATTGATGCACGCTAAAGAATTCGATCGACGGGTCATCATAGAAGATGTCCTGGGTGCCGTTGCCGTGATGAACGTCAAAATCGACGATGAGCACACGGTTAACGCCATGATGATCCTGGGCCCAGCGCGCGGCAATGGCAGCATTGGCGAAGAGACAGAAGCCCATGCCAAGATAGCTCAGCGCATGGTGACCCGGCGGCCGGATCAGGGCAAAGCCATTGTCCGCCTGCCCCCACAGCACGGCATCCACGACGTTGAGTAGCCCGCCGGCGGCTAGCAGCGCCGCGTGATAGGAGTCGGCGTTGACGTACGTGTCGGGATCGATGCGACCGCCGCCAAACATGGCCGCAGACTGAAGCCGTTCAACGTATTGGGGCGTGTGGATGCGGTATATCGCGTCCAGGGGCGCCGGCGTGCTCGCCACGGCCAACATGCTGTCAAGGATTCCGTCCGTTTGGAGCAGATCCCACGTACCCTGGAGGCGCCGGTAGTTCTCCGGGTGCCCGTCCAGCGTGTGCTTTAGATTGAATGGATCGTATACGTAGGCGGTCTTGTTCATTCAGGCGGCAAACAAGTCAGGCGGCAAACAAGTCAGGCGGCAAACAAGGTTCAGGCAATTGCAAATTCGGGCCGAAAATAGGCGGTGGTCCCGAGTGTTTCAGCGGCCGCGGCAGTCGATTTCCCGGCCGCTTCCGTCACAAATTCAAAGGTTAGGGCAAAATCGTCCTCGCTGGTGCGGAGCGCACGAATCTTGGCGTGAAGGGTCAAGGGGAGCGTGGTCACGACTGGCTCTGTTGCATGAAGCGTATGGCCGTCCCAGACCAAACTCAGCCGCCGATCTTCACCCAGCGGCAGATCGAGCAACGCCCACCAGCGCCAGGCGTCGGGCCAGCGCTGCGTCATCCTAGGCTGATTGTCGAGTAGTTGCAAGCCGATGCTTTCCCACACGACTCTGCCAACGAATTCAATTCCATGCCATGGGTCAGCGAACGCCCAAACGCTATTATCGCGCATTTCCCAATCTGGCGGAAGTTGAAACGGCTCCTCATGCTCTCCCGGCGCGGTCGCAGGCGGGACCGGCAGCGCCGCCACTTCACTGCACCAGCGGGCGAGATTGACCTCATCGCCGTGGAGACGCGCCAGCGCTTGTGCGGCGACCAAGGCACGAATGAGTGCTGTATTTTCTACTGTAGAGCGTTGTGCACCCATTGCACCAGCGTACGCCAGGATCAGCCGGTCTGCAACCGTGCAGACGCTGGCGTAATGCTGCTCCAGGACTTTGGCATCAAAATGACGCTGGAGATGGGTGGCCAGAGCGATCAGGTACGCGCCATTGGTCTGCAAGAGCGTGGTGGCGTCCGGGTGCGGAATGGGATCCTTGATGCGCTGCGGCAAAACGCGAGGCAGGTTGCCCCCGCTTCTGTCCGCCACGCGGCGCAGATGGGCGAGCAGGTTACGGCTCTGCACGAGATCAAAAGTGTCAGACGAAGCCACAAGCGCCGGCGTTCGTTCGACCAGGCGGTCGGCGCCCGCCAAGCCGGTCCGTAGACGCTGGACATGGCGCACCGTCTCAATGCGTCCGCTCTGCATCGCCCGATTCAGTTGCGGGTCCGGTGTCCACAAGCGGCCCCGGCGGAGCAATTCCTGCCAGGCATTGTTTCCTTTTTCAAAGCTGAGGGCGCTGTCGCGTTGAGCCAAAAAGCCGTTCCACGCCACCTGTTCGCCCACATCGCTGATCGCCAGCAGCAGCGCCACTTCCACCATGCCGTTGACCAGCACATGATAGGTCAAATGGGCGTGCGCGGGGTCGACCAAATCAACCTGAGAAGGGCGCCCAAGCGGATTGCCAAAGACGCGCGTGCTGTCGGCATTGTGCTGAGCGTAGAGTCCCCTGGCGTCTTGCGGGTTGCGCTGGGCGACCAGCAGCCCGTCTACCATACGTTGGGTGAGCGCTTCACCCCAGTCGATCTCTACGTCGATGCGCAGCAGGCGATCGCCCTCCGCCTGGCAATCGAGCAGCCACATGACCGAGCGATCGTAGTGGGATGCAAAGGGTGCGGCCAGCTGCTTGGAAACAATCATGCCCTCGGTGCCACAAATAAGCTCCTGGTAGCCAGGGTAGCTGCGGGTAACCAGCGGCATGAACGCTTCATCGTGCAAATCGGTGATCTGAACACGAATCCGGCGCGCGTACTCTTCGCCCACCCAGGGCCAGAAGAGGTGATGAAGATCCGCCTGGGCGTCGGCCTGAAAGCGGATCTCTTGATTGGCCAGCGGGTAGCGTAAGTCGTCGCGGTCTTCGCTAGACCCTTCGCTGAGATCGATTGTGTACGGTTTGTCGAGAATCGGATCGAATGGATCCATGAACGCCTTTTCTTGCTAAAGCACGGCTTGCTCGTCAGTGACGCCGGCCATGAGCAAGCCGAGTCCTTCGCGCGTTGCCTCTTCGCGGGGCACGATGCCGATCACCTCGCCCTTGTACATGACTACGATGCGGTCGGCCAGGGCCATGATCTCGTCCAGCTCCGAGCTTACCAGCAGCACGGCGACGCCCTCATCGCGCTTGTCCACAATCTGATTGTGGATGAACTCGATGGAGCCCACGTCGATGCCGCGCGTCGGCTGGGCCGCGATCAGTAGCTTGATGGGGCGGCTAAACTCGCGCGCAACCACCATCTTTTGCTGATTGCCGCCGGAGAGACTGCCCGCGGCGGTATAGATGCTGGGCGTGCGCACATCGTACTGCTCCACGAGCTCAGACGCGTGCACATCGATCGCGCTGCGGTTGACCGTCCAGCCCTGAGAGTAGGGTTGGAGATTATAGGTGTTCAGCACCAGGTTGTCGGCAATGGTGTAGGAGGGCACCATGCCATACGCATGACGATCCTCGGGGACGTGGCAACTCTCCGCATCCTGGGTGATGCGCCGGGGCGTTGCGTTGGTCATGTCTGCGCCATTGATGAGCACATTGCCGTCCGTAGCGTCCCGCAGTCCGGTGACAACTTCGACCAACTCGGTCTGACCGTTGCCCTGCACGCCGGCCACGCCGACGATTTCGCCGGCCCGTACGTCAAAGCTGACGCCGTTCAGGGCCGGTTCATCCAGGTCATTTTTGGCGTGCAGGTTGCGCATTTCCAGGACCGTCGCTTCCGGTTTGGCCGGCTCCTTCATGACGGTAAGGATGACCTCTCGCCCAACCATCATCGCCGCCAGTTTGTTCTGGGTGCTGGTCGATGGGTCAGCCTCGCCCACAATCTTGCCGCCGCGCAGCACGGCAATGCGATCGGCGACGTACAGGACTTCTTTGAGCTTATGCGTGATGAAGATGATTGACTTGCCCTGACTCTTGAGCAGCTTCATGACCTCAAAGAGGCCTTCGATCTCCTGGGGCGTCAGGACGGCGGTCGGCTCGTCCAGGATGACAATGTCGGCCTCACGATAGAGCGCCTTGACGATCTCGACGCGTTGGCGCATGCCTACAGGCAGATCCTCGATGATCGCGTAAGGGTCCACATCGAGATTGTAGCGGTGTGAGAGTTCGGCAATATCGGCGGCTACGGTCTTGCGGTCGAGAAAGCCGTTCTTGATCGTCTCCATGCCCAACATCATGTTTTCGGTGACTGACATCACCGGCACGAGCTGAAAGTGCTGGTGCACCATGCCGATTCCCAAGGCGATCGCGTCCTTGGGCGACTGCATCTCTACGACCTCGCCGTTGACGAGGATTTCGCCTTCGGACGGTTTGTAGAGGCCATAGACAATATTCATGAGCGTCGACTTGCCCGCACCATTTTCTCCCAACAGCGCCAAAATCTCGCCCTTGTAGAGCTTGATGTTGACATCTTCGTTGGCAATCACGCCGGGAAAACGCTTGGTGATCCCGCGCGTCTCCAGAACCGGTACCCTGTCTGAGTTCACGTCTTATCGACTCCTGGTCTTCTAATGCAGGCGGCCGGCTGCCGGGGCCCGATCAAGTCTTCGATTTATTCAATATGCGGACGTGTCGAAACCAAACGGGTCGACCCGCTCCTTGGTTTCGACAGGCTCAACCGGCGTCGCTACTATTCACCTGTATCGTTACAATAGTTTCAAATGATTGATCATTGCTGTACAATCGCCGCAATCCGCAATCCGCAATCCGCAATCCGCAATCCGCTAGTCGCTGCCTTCTGTCTCATACACCTTGCCTTCGGCCGCAGGCGGGCGCACCCGACCCACGAAGCCGGAGACGGCCACAATCGTCACAATGTAGGGAATCATGGCAATGAACTGTCGCGGCACATTCGTAATGTCCGCCAGCAAGAGTTCATTTTGCAGTGCCTGGGTATAGCCGAAAAGGGTGGCAGCGGCCAGCGCACCGAATGGCATCCAGTTCCCAAAGATCATCGCAGCCAGCGAAATGAAGCCGCGGCCGGCGGTCATGCCCTCTTGAAATTGACCGACTGCCTCCAATACCAGATACCCACCGGCTAACCCAGCCACCATACCGCCCAGAATCGTATTCATATATCGATACCGGTTCACCTTGATGCCCACAGTATCGGCTGCGCTGGGATATTCACCGACGGAGCGGGTACGTAGCCCCCAGCGCGTATAAAAGAGACCGATGTGGAGCACGATCACCAGGATGAGGGCAGCATAGGTGAGCGGGGGCTTGTTGAAGAGCACGTCACCGAAGACTGGGATGTCGGCCAGAAGGGGAATCGGCATTTGCACAAACTTGCCGCTCGCAACCGCATCGCGATCAAAGAGGTAGGCGGTAAAGCCGCCCGCCAGCACGATAATGACCGTGCCGGAGATGATCTGATCCATTTTGAAACGAATGGAGAAGGTCGCGTGCAACAACCCCATCAAACCGCCGACGAAGAGCGCTGCGGCGACACCAAAGAGCAGGCTGGGAAACAAGTCCCAGCTATTCGTTGCTACCTTGGCCGTAAAGGCTGCGAACGCGCCGGCCAACATCATGCCTTCAATACCGATGTTGATAATGCCCGTCCGCTCACAGAGAATGCCGCTCATGGCGCCAAGCGCCAACGGGATGGTAAAGCGTACGGTAAAGTTGAGCGCACTCTTGCCAAAAAAGACACTTAGCCAGGTATTGTTGCCAAGTGCCGTGGTCTCAACCAAAATCGACATGACAATGATGAAGAGCGCTGCGCCAATAACAAATAGATTTGAGCGTCTGAGGAAGCGTTGTCGTTTCATCGCTAGCCTCCCCAACTGACTCTTGGCGTGGCGTCGACTTCACCCTCCGGCTCCTTCAGGCGATAGATCATGCGTACAAGGGATGGTGCGGCCACAAAGGCCAACACCAACGCCTGGATTACCTGGATGATGTCGGCCGCAACCCCGGAGACAAACTGCATACGGGCTGCGCCGGCATCCAACGCCCCAAAAAGAAAGCCGGCAATGAGCACGCCAAAGGGATTGGTCTGGCCGAGCAGCGCGACGGTAATCCCGTCGAAGCCAACCCCTCCGCCAAACTCCGGCGCAAATTTATGATTGACGCCCAGCGTTTCGATGGCGCCGGCCAAACCGGCCAGTCCGCCCGCCAGCAACATGGCCAGGACAATATTCCAATTGACGCGCATGCCGCCATATTTGGCCGCTTTGGGACTCTGGCCAACGGTACGCAACTCGAAACCAACTGTTGTCTTGTAGATCAGCCACCACATGATGACGACCACAAAGAGCATGATCAACACGCCGGCGTGAATGCGCAGCGGCGGCGGGATGAGTTCGGGAAGGCGGGCGCTGTCGAGCACTGTCGGCGTTTCGGAAATGGGGCCGGCCTCAGGGTCCCAGAGCGGGCCTGGCCTTTGCCCCTGACTGCCGCCTGCGTAGACCGTCCAACCGGCGAAGGCAATGGCAATATAGTTGAGCATGATGGTGACAATCACCTCATGCGCGCCCGTGGTCACCTTGAGCACGCCGGGAATTGCGCCCCATAACATGCCGCCAACGATGCCGGCAAGAAGGGCCAGCGGCAAGTGAACAAAGGCCGGCATGCCTTCGAAATTGATGCCGACCCAGACCGAAAAGATTGTCCCCATGATGAACTGACCGGCCGCCCCAATATTGAAGAGGCCAGCCTTAAAGGCCACGGCAACGGACAGGCCCGCTAGAACCAGCGGTACAGTCTTCCGGATGGTGGAGGACCAGCCTCTGGCACTGCCAAACGCGCCTTCAAAGAGGCCGCGATAGGCTTCGATGGGATTGTCCCCGGCGAGCAGCATGATGATTGCGCCGACCACAAACGCGGTAAAGATCGCCAGCGTCGGAATCAGCAACATGTTGGCCATGCGTCGAAAAAACGAGGGCGAGGTACTCATGCGTCCCCTCTTCTCAGGTTGTGGGTCACAGGATGCGAGGAGGGGCGGTCCGAGAACCGCCCCTTTTCTGGTTCAAGCTGGGTAGTGCTGTGCCGTTGTCAGCGCAATCACCACGCATTGTGTAGGCACTGCACGGCTGTCGGTCGCGGCACAAACGGACAGGAGATATGTCGCCAACGCGATTGCAGTTCAGCGTTCTTCTGCGAATTTCGTCTACCGACTGATCACCGGCCCGTTTGGCGTCGACTAGTTCCCATAGCCCGTTTCGACCGAACCGTCATCCAGACCCGCGGCGATTTCCGTCAGCGTGTCCTTGAGTTCCTCGGCGACTTGGTCTTCGAAATCGTGGAACGGGGCAAGGCCGGCGCCACCAAAGAAGTTGCCACTGGGGAATTCATCTGCCGCGGCGGCATTAATCAGATCAGCCACGCCGGGCGTGATCATCTTCATGGCGCTGGAGACGAGGCAAGGATGCGCAGCGGGAACGGTCTCCCACTGGTCCGTATCCACGCCGATGCAGAAGACGCGGTCACCGGATTCCGCCGCAACCGCCACTTCCTGCAGACCGCCGTTGCCCGTCAGGCCACCGGCCGCAAAGACAACGTCCGCACCCTGATCCAGCGCCTGGCGAGAGGTGGCCGCGCCCCATTCAGGATCGGTGAAGGCGATATCCATGCCGCCGGGATGGTAGGTCGAGATGATGTTGATGTCCGGGTTCACGGACTGGGCGCCGGCAATGTAGCCTTCATTGAAGGCAACTACGGGTGGGACCAGATCGGTGCCCAATACGGCCGCAATGGTACCGGTTTCGGTCAGGTTGGCGGCCAATACGCCGGCCAGATAGCCCGAGTGATCTTCATTGAAGACCAGGCCGGTTACGTTAGGAATGGCCTCACCTTGGAACTGATCGACGCCGATAAAGTTGACGTCAGGATTCTCGGCGGCAGCGACAGCGGTCGCCTCGCCCAGAGCGAAGCCAACCGTCACAATGACGTCGTACCCTTCGTCAATGAACTGCTGCATGTTGTCGGCGTAATCCTTGGAGTCCTGCGTCTCAATAAACTTAACGTTGTCCTCCGAAAGGCCTAGTTCCGTCGCAGCAAGCTGCACGCCTTCCCACGCAGACTGGTTAAAACTGCGATCGTTGATGCGACCGACATCAGTGACCAGGCCAACCTGGAAGTCGGACGCCGTGGACGCTTCGCCGCTGTCACCTGCGGCCGCAGGGGCCCCTGCTCCGGGCGCAACGGGCGCTGCACATGCTGCAAAGAGCATAGCCGCGATCGCCAGCAAAGCGATCGCAAAGAATGGGCGATGGGTTACATGCATGTTTGTTTGTCTCCTTTTGGTAAGAATGTTACATTTTGGTAAGAATGTTACATTGTGATTTACGTCCAGAGCGGATGCTCCGGCGATAGTTAACGTGGTTGATGACGCACTTTTGGTATTCTTGGACACGATCACTTCGCTGTCAGGTTCATCAGGCTCACTAGGTGGTGGGTCGTCGAAGAAACGCTGATGGACATCGGGGTTCAGTGTGCGGCTTGTGCCGCGCTTCACACCGCTTTTGTGTCGCAACGATCTGCATTATACCCAACCCCCATCAACCTAGCAAAGCATTCCTTGATCTATTGCGCTAATTGATCGCGTCGTGATGCAGCGCTCTCCACTTGACCGGAATTAGCGTCTGTAACAACCACAATCTGGTCGCCAGATGATAGGTGTCCGTCAACCTCAACGAACGGCAATCCAATGATGAATTTTGACGAATCAGACCCCTCCCTTGTCGGCATTGACGTCGGCGGCACCTTTACCGACTTCGTTGTCCTCATCGATGGTCAGCTGGAGATCTTCAAGGCGCCCACGACGCCCGATGACCAGAGTCAGGCGATTGTCGATGGCCTGCAGACGCTCGGCATCCAGGCGGCCGACATCGTCCATGGCATGACCGTGGCAACCAATGCCCTGCTGGAGCGCAAAGGCGCGCGAACGGCCCTGCTGACAACGGACGGCTTTGCCGATGTACTGGTGATTGGCCGACAGAACCGTCCGCAGATTTACGCCCTTCACCAGACGCGGCCGCCTTTACTCGTCGATGACGCCTGGCGGTTGGAAGCCAAAGAGCGAATCGATCATACCGGTCGCGAGCTCGTGCCCTTGGATGAAGCATCGGTGCGGTCTGCTGCGCTACAGATGGCCGCGGGGGACGTGGAGAGCCTGGCCATAATCTTTCTCTTCTCATTTGCCAATCCCGCCCATGAGCGGCGGGCGGCTGAACTCGTGCGCGAGATTGCGCCGCAACTGCCTGTTTCGTTGAGTAGCGAGATTCTCCCGGAGTATCGTGAATATGAGCGCACGGCAACGACGGTGATCAATGCCTATGTTCAACCGCTCGTGGCGCGTTATCTCGGCCGCCTGGATCGCGCCTTGACCGGTAGCCGCGTCCGCATCATGCAGTCCAACGGCGGCGCAATTGGTCTGCACCAAGCCGCGAATGAGGCAGCGCGACTGGTGCTGAGCGGTCCGGCCGGCGGCGTCGTCGGCGCGTTTGCCCTGGCAAGCCAGGCGACGGACAGCGCTGCGCCCCAGATCATCACCTTCGACATGGGCGGCACCAGCACCGATGTCGCGCTCTGCCCGGGCGTCATTCCGACTACCGCAGAGAGTACGATCACCGGATTACCCCTGCGCCTGCCCGTGATCGACATTCATACAGTCGGCGCAGGCGGGGGCAGTATTGCGTTTGTGGATGCCGGCGGTGCGCTGCACGTTGGGCCGCGCAGCGCCGGTGCTGCACCCGGCCCGGCTTGCTATGGCCGGGGCGGTGAAGAGCCCACGGTCACCGATGCCAATCTGGTGCTGGGGCGGCTAAGTGCCGACGGCTTTCTGGGCGGCAAAGGTGCGGTCACCCTGGACGAAAGCGCTGCCCGGCGCGCACTCACCAAGCTGGGCGACGAGCTGGACCTTAGCCCGGAGGCTGCGGCCATCGGCGTCCTCCGCGTGGCCAACGCCACGATGGAGCGAGCCCTGCGCCGGGTTTCGGTAGAGCGCGGCTATGATCCGCGTCAGTTTGCCCTGGTGCCCTTTGGGGGCGCGGGGCCACTCCACGCCTGCGAACTGGCCGATGCGCTCTCGATTCCCAATGTACTCGTCCCGCCGATGCCCGGCGTGCTGAGCGCTTATGGCATGCTCGTGGCCGACATTGCGCATGACGCGTCCCAGGCCGTTCTGGCTGATGCCGCGTCGCTGCTGGCAGATCCGCAGGCGCTGGCCGTTCAGGTCGAGGCGCTGGCGGGACGGGTACGCGAAGTCTTGCTGGCCGACGGCATCGATGCCCCGCTGCTCGATGCCACCCTCGATCTGCGCTATGTTGGCCAGAGCTACGAACTCATGGTTCCGCTGGCGCTGCCGGTAGAGCGCGGCACAATTGCAGCGGCGGTTCACGCCTTTCATGCGGCCCACGCGCAGCGGTATGGTTATGCCATGACCGATCAGCCAGTCGAGGCCGTCTCCGTGCGCGTGCGTGGTCACGGTGCCGGCGCACGGCCAATGTTGCCGCGCCATCCCCTTGGCGCTGCTGGTCCCGGCGCGGCTTTGCTCGATCGGCGGCCGGTTTGGTTCGATGAAGGTGGCTCCACGCAGACTGACTTCTACGACCGTGCAAAATTGCAGTCGGGCAATCGGTTCCGCGGACCGGCCATCGTGCTCCAATTCGATACGACCCTGGTTATCCCGGCCGGGTGGATTGCAACAGTCGACGAACTCAGCAACCTTTCCCTGGTTCGACAGCGCAAGAGCGCCTGATCACAAGAATGATTGATGGAAGTGACCTATGGATCCAATTACGCTTGAGCTATACCGCCATCGTTTCAGTGGCGTGGCCGAAGAAATGGGGATTACCCTGCGAAGAACGGGCTATTCACCCAATATCAAAGAGCGACTCGACTTTTCCTGCGCGCTCTTTGACGGCGCCGGGGCCATGATTGCCCAGGCAGCCCACATTCCGGCCCACCTCGGCGCGATGCCGGCCAGCGTTCATACCATCCTGCACAAATTCAGCGACTGGCAGCCGGGCGACGTCGTCATCGTCAATGACCCATTTGAGGGCGGCAATCATCTGCCCGACATCACCATGATTGCACCGGTCTTTGTGCATGGACGGGAGGAAGCAGATGAAGCCGCGTCAATGGGCACGCCAATCTTTTTCGTGGCGAGCCGCGCCCATCACGCCGATGTAGGCGGGATGACGCCGGGGTCGTTGCCCCTGTCGACGGAGATTTATCAGGAGGGCATCATCATTCCGCCGGTGAAGCTTTACAAGGCCGGCGCGCTTGACGAGGATGTGCTGCGTCTCATCCTGCGCAATGTGCGCACGCCTGATGAACGCCGGGGCGACCTCGCGGCGCAGCGTGCGGCCGCGGTCGTGGGGGAAAGACGCCTGCACGAGCTGGTCGCAGCCCATGGCCTGGACGAAGTGTTGGCCTACGGGCAGCATCTGCAGGACTACAGCGAGCGGCTGACCCGTGCGGCCATTGCCCAGTGGCCCGACGGCGCCTATGCCTTTCAAGATGTCATCGAACTGGTGGAGCAGGGCGAGACGACCCTGGTACCCATTCACGTCACTGCCACCATCGCTGGCGATGAGGTCACCTTTGACTTCGCCGGCACGGCCCCGGTGATGCATGGCTCGCTCAACGCAGTGCTGGCCATCACGCAGTCGGCCTGTTACTACGTCGTGCGTTGTCTGATCGATGAAGACGTAACCATGAACGACGGCTGTTTCCGGCCCGTTCACGTGGTCGCGCCGGAAAATTGCGTCGTCAACGCCCACTCTCCTGCTGCCGTGGCCGGCGGCAATGTAGAGACCTCACAGCGCATCACCGATGTCGTGTTGGGCGCGCTGGCCCAGGCGCTGCCGGACCGCATTCCCGCCGCGGCCCAGGGCACCATGAACAACCTCACCATCGGCGGTCAGGGCAGCGACGGTCAGCCCTACGCCTACTATGAGACCATCGGCGGCGGGATGGGCGCGGCGCCCCAAGGGGACGGGCTGTCCGGTGCACAGGTGCACATGACCAACACGCTTAACACACCAGTGGAGGCGCTGGAGATCGCCTTTCCGTTCCGCCTGCGGCGCTATGCCCTGCGCCGCGGCAGCGGCGGCCCTGGCACGCATCGTGGCGGTGACGGGATCGTCCGCGAATATGAGATGCTGGCTCCAGCGACCGTTACCATGTTGAGCGAACGCCGATCCGTCGCTCCGTGGGGGCTGGCCGGCGGCGCCGAGGGCGCAGCGGGGCGCAACGAGATCCGCCACGCGGATGGTCACACCGAGCAACTGCCGTCGAAGTTCTCGCGTCGTCTCATGCCAGGGGACCGCCTGCGGATCGAGACGCCAGGCGGTGGCGGTTGGGGGCAGGAAGACAGATCGACTGATCGCGATCCCTTTGCGACGATCCCCGTGCGATGATACAATCGACAGTGACGTATCCTACCGTTTGATCCGACTGCGACACCCATCCCGCCAGCGGATGACAGTCATCACGCCAGAAGGAGCGCTTCTCGGTGCAGTCGTCCTCACTTCGCACAATGACCATCATCGTGACCGCTCTCCTGCTCGGCGCGCTCGGCATGGTGGTCTGGCTGGTGATGCGTACCAATCAGCCAGCCGTGTCGCGCTTGCCCACGCCTACGCCCCGTCCCACTCAAGCCGCAACGCCGATCAGCGATGAGGCCGCAGCGGAACCGTCACCGACACGTGCTGACCTCGACAGTCTGCCCGGCGGGGGCTTTGCCTTCGCGCCCGTCCCTGATTATTCGATCTCGCGCACCGACAGTTCTGCTACCCTGACCGGCCCTGCCGCAGACGGCGCGCTCAATCCGGTCTTTCTGCTAAGCGGCGGTCCGCCGAGCCAATTCGTGGCCGGAACTCTTGAAGATCTGCCGGCGCTCTTTGATGAATTCGTTGCCTATTTTGCCCAACAAGATGATTTTGAAGCCGGGTCGCCACGTGAAATCGAGGTTGACGGCGTAGCCGGGCTGGCTGCAGACATTCTTAGCCGAGATCCGGCCAATGGCTTCGCCGGACGCATTGCCATGGCCCAGCCCTCCACGGATCGTCTCTTTGTTTTGGTGGGTGTTGCGCCCGCCGCGCAGTGGGAGCGTGATGTGTCCACCCGCTATGACGACCTGCTCTCTAGCGTCGCGCTGCTTGACGTCGATGTAGAAAATAGTGAAGGTGAGACAGCGGATCAGACGACAGCCGGTGAACCTACGCCGCAGTCGACAGTTGAGTCAGCCGTCGAAGTGACGCCTGTCCCGACCACAAGCGCGTCTGCCGGCCCGACGCCGTTGCCCACCCTTCCTGCCACGAGTACACCGATTGCATCCGCAGCGGATCTGCCGACCCCTCCTGCCTCTCTGCCCCGGCCACCATCAGCAGTCCTGTTGACGAATGCCAACTTTGCCACTGATGCCGCCATTGCCGGTGATAACCTCTGGGCAGCGACCGAAGGCGGCATCATGGCCTGGAATCGTGGTGGAAGCGGGATGGTCAAGTTCACGGCGCTGGATGGACTGGCCGGCAACCACTTCACAGCCGCAACGATCTGCCCGCTGCCCGGTCTCGGTATTGTCATCGGCGGCAACACGGGCCTCCAGGTCTTTGATACGCGCACCGGGCGCTGGAACACGCTCAATACCGGCAACAGCGCCATGAGCTTTGACGACGTTTCGGCCCTCTTTTGTGATGCTGAACATGGCTATCTGGTTGTCGGGTACGCCCAACACGGACTTGATGTCTTCGATGCCGCGACCAACGAATGGAGCCATCTGGATCGCAATGACGGACTGGGGACCGATACGGTCGCACATGTTGTGGTGACGGGCGACCGTGAGGCGTATTGGGTCTCTTCGGGCATCGGGCTGTCGGTCATCAGCGATGATGAGGCCATCCTCTATAATGCCGCCAACAGTCCCCTGGAGGTGGCGCCCCTGCACGGGCTGGCCGTGGGGCCTGCGGATGAAATATGGATCGCGGGCACGGATCGCCTCTATCGGGTCGATGGCGATGATTGGACTGTTTATGACAGCGAAGCCCTGGGTGATGAATTCCCTGGCGCAGCGCTGGCAGCATTGGCTGTGACCGACCAGGGCGATGTTTGGCTGGCGGATGAGGCGGGCGCAGTTTGCCGCTTCGATTCGCTGGCCGAGCGCTGTGGCGCCCTCTATGCCAATGAGGCGGGCATGGCTCCCGGCCCAGTGACCGGCGCTACGGTTCAGAACAGCCCGAGCGGAACGCCCGCCTTCTACTACACAACGGCGGGTAATGGCGTCAGCGGCTTTGACGGCGAGCGCTGGCAACGCTATGAAGCCGCGGGCGAGGCCTTGTTGGACAATGCCGTCTACGCCCTGAGCCGCGACCGGGACGGCTTCCTTTGGGCCGTGTTGGACGGTGGCGTTCAGAAGATCAACCCGGCTGACCCGACGTTGAGTTGGGTCTATACCGAGGGAGACGCGCTGCCGCTGACCGGCGTGCGCGCGATTGCTCCTGGAACCATCGACGGGCTGTGGTTTGGCGGCGAGAACGGCGCAGCCTTGCTGGCCGATGGCGCCTGGCGGCACTTTACCACGGCTGACGGGCTGGCCAACGATAATGTCCAGGCGTTAGCCGCCGACCGTCAGCGGCGGACGTGGATCGGCACGCGCAATGGCCTGAGCGTCTGGAATGGCGAATCCTTCTTTACGCTGACGCGGGAGAACGGCCTGCCGAGTGATAACGTCACGGCGCTCCTGACCGGCGATAACGGCATGTGGATTGGTACCAGCAATGGCGGGCTTTACGAGTTTGCCCAGAACCAGCTGCGCGTTTACAACGCCAACAATGCCGGCCTGCTCAGTGATACCGTCACGGTATTGGCGCTGGCCGCGGATGGGCGTGTACTGGTCGGCAGCGAGCGGGGCCTGGCGCGCTTTGCCGACGGTCAGGCTGAGGCCGTAGCGGACATCCCCGCCGTGCCGATTGCCAGCCTGGCTGTCGCCGGCGAGCAGATTTGGGTGGGGACGGTCAATGACGGGCTCTACCACTTCGATGGGACGGAGTGGGCTCATCGTGCCGCCACCGACGGTCTGCCTTCCGCTACGCTCAACGCGCTGGCCGTCGATCAGTATGGTGCCCCCTGGGCCGGCGGCGAATTGGGGGGGCTGATGCGCCTGCCCCAGTAGGCGCAATTTGGATTCTCCATGACTCGGGGAGGGCGCCCACTGTGCTAGGATGGGCGAAGAGCCAGTCGCGTCGCGCACGCAGATCGCTGCATCGCGCACCACGGCAGAAGAGCTGAGCATCATAAAGGTATGGATGAGGATGACCGACTTCACGCGTTATCAACGGCAGATGATCTTTCCCGGCCTGGGCGAAGAGGGGCAACGCCGGCTTGCCGGGGCCACGGCTGTTGTGGTGGGCTGCGGCGCCACCGGCACAGCGCTGAGCAATCAGCTGGCCCGCGCCGGTGTCGGCAAGCTGCGCATCATCGACCGCGACTTCATCGAATTAAATAACTTGCAGCGGCAGATTCTCTTTGACGAAGACGATATTGCTGCCAGCCTGCCCAAAGCCGAAGCGGCCGCACGTAAGCTGCGCGCCGTCAACCGAGATATTGAGATTGAGGCTGTCGTCGCCGACGTCAACCCGGGCAACGTGATCGGCCTGATCGAGGATGCGACTGTGGTGCTCGACGGCACCGATAACTTCAGCACCCGCTATCTGCTCAACGATGCCTGCGTCAAGCTGAGTAAACCATGGGTCTACACCGGCGTAATCGCTTCGTATGGCATGACCGCCACCTTTCTGCCTGCGGACGCAGCAGCGACGCTGCCCGGTGACCGCACTGAGACAGGGTGCCTGCGCTGTCTGCTGGGAGAGATGCCGGCCCCTGGCACGGCCGCAACCTGCGATACGGCCGGCGTGATCGGCCCGGCCGTGGCCATGATTACGGCCATCTCCGCAGCCGAAGCCATGAAGCTAATCGTTGGTCAGGGCGAGCTCAACCCCGGCCTCATTCACATGGATGTGTGGACCCACGAGTACGAGCTTTTTGGCGGCGGCGGGCGCCGTCCTGAGTGCCCTACCTGTGGCGCCCACGTCTACGAATTTTTGGGTGCAACCGTGGGTGCGACCAGCAGCAGCCTTTGCGGTCGCAACGCGGTGCAGGTGAGCGTTCATGGCGGACGCGAGATTGACTTGACGCGTCTGGCCAAGCAGTTGGGCAATGTGACGGACCAGGTTCAGCGCAACGATTACCTGATCAAAGCCGCAATTGACGGCTACGAATTCACCATCTTCCCCGATAACCGGGCCATCATTAAGGGGACCGAAGACGAGGAACTCGCCAAAGGACTCTATGCGCGCTATATCGGGGGCTGAGGACGTGAATAGATCGCGACCAGAGACTGCATCCTCCCCTGTTGGCGAAAACTATGTGCAACTGCGCGCGTTTCGTCTGGAAGACTTGGCTGCGCTGGTAGACTTCTGGAACGCTTCCTTTGCCGACCGGCGCAACTTCTTGCCCATGACGACGGCGCTCTACGAGCGGCGCGTGCTGGCGTGCCCGGCATTTGACCCCGCCGGCCTGATTCTAGCCTGGCGCGCAACTACCGACGGTGACGAGGAGTTGGTTGGCCTGGTCCATGCCATGAAGCCCGCGCCCCAAGTGGGGATCTACGCACGTTGGGGGCCTCAGCACACCATTGCGCTGCTCTATGTGCGCCGCGATTGTCGGGGCCAGGGCGTGGGCGGCCGACTCTTGCAGGCCGCGGAGAGCTGGCTCTATTATTGTCCCGTTCACTTCGCCGCCCACAGCCAGCCGGCCTATGGCTCGGTAGAGGGGCCGCGGCCGCCCTTTTTTGGCAGCACCGAGCGCATGGGCATCAGCGGCAACGAAACCGGGTTGCTGCGTTTCCTGGCGCGTCACGGGTATCGTGTCGAAGAAGCCGGCGACGTTTCGATGACGCTCGCTACCGCGGGTCGTCTGCTGCCCGCGCCGCAGCAGCTTGACCTGAGCGTGCACGGCCTGACGCTGCTCGAAGTAAGCAATCAACGGCCCTTCACCGGACGCGAACCGGTCGGACGCCTCGAATACACCCTGTGGGGCGACAATCAAGGCGATCCCTACGCCGGCTATCTGTTGGTTGATGATCAGAATCTCCTGCGCGGTCATTTGAGCTGGTATCCCATGCCGGAGCCGGGAAGAATGGCCCTGGGTACCTTTTGGTTGGCGCCGCCCCTACGCGGCCGTGGCTTGGGCGCTTATCTGCTTGATCTCAGCCTGCATGAAATGTCGCGTACGCCAACCCACGCAATCGAGTTGCATACGCACCTCACGCTCTACGAGCAGGCCGTAACGCTCTATCAGCGACGCGGCTTTCAGATCGATGCCGTTTGGGTCAATCTGGTCAAGACCTGAGCGGTGCGCGGCGTGCGGCCCGGGCGGCCGTAGCTCACTCGAATTGTCGTAGCATCACTGCCTGACCGAATTTGCGCCGGTGCATGGTATGATAGCGCACAGCATGATACGAACACCATTCTCATTGATTCTATACTTCATCCAGCGGGGAAGTGGAAATGACCAGCAAAAAGAAGCCGACCAAAACGGGGGCCAAGAAAAAAGGGGCGGATGTATCCACCGTGCAGACGACGGCCGACACGAGTGAAATCGAGGCCGTTGTGGGCGGTTATCACGGTGCGCCTTACAACGTATTGGGCATTCATGCCGTAACGCTCGACGACGGGCCGGCCATGGCCATACGCACCTTCCGCCCGCTGGATGAAAAAGTTGATGTCATTGATCCCGCAACCGGTGTGCGCACGGCCATGACCCGCGTTCAAGAACAGGGGTTTTTTGAAGCGATCTTTCCCGGACGGACGGACCCTTTTGTTTATCGCCTGGTTGTGGCCGACAGCGCCGGCAAAGAGTATGAGTTGGAGGATCCCTACCGCTTCCCCTTTCTCCTGACCGACTTTGATCTCTATCTTCACAATGAGGGCAACCTGCACGAGAGCTACGAAAAATTCGGGGCCCACTTCCGCGAAGTAGATGGCGTACGCGGCGTCAACTTCGCGGTCTGGGCCCCGAATGCCCAACGCGTCAGCGTCATCGGTGAGTTCAATGGCTGGGATAACCGCACGCACGCCATGCAGCTGCACGAGGATGGCGGCATCTGGGAACTCTTCATCCCCAACCTGCCCGAAGGGACGCACTATAAATATGCCGTCAAGTCCCGAATGATGGGGTATGAAGTCGACAAAGCCGACCCGTACGGATTCTATGCGGAGATGCGGCCTAGCACTGACTCCCGGGTCTGGGATATCGACAAATATGCGTGGAATGACCGCCTCTGGATGGAGGAGCGCACCCAGCGTCAGGCTTTGGATCAGCCGATCAATATCTACGAGGTTCATTTGGGCAGTTGGAAACGAGTGCCTGAGGGCGACGGCTTCCTTTCGTATCAAGACCTGGCCCATCAGATGGTCGAGTACGCGTTGGAGATGGGCTATACCCACATCGAACTGCTACCGATTACTGAGCATCCCTTTGATGGCTCGTGGGGCTATCAGACGACGGGCTATTTTGCGCCTACCAGCCGTTTTGGCACGCCTGATGACTTTAAGTATTTTGTGGATCACTGTCACCAACATGGGATCGGCGTGATTCTGGATTGGGTGCCGGCTCATTTCCCCAAGGATGCGCCGGGCCTGGCGTTTTTTGACGGCACGCACCTCTACGAACATGCCGACCCGCGCCAGGGAGAGCACCAGGACTGGGGCACAAAGATCTTTAATTTTGGCCGCAATGAGGTGCGCAATTTCCTGCTGAGCAGCGCACTCTTCTGGCTCAAGAAGTATCACTTGGATGGGCTGCGCGTCGACGCCGTGGCGTCCATGCTCTATCTCGACTACAGCCGGGAGGAGGGCCAGTGGATCCCCAATCAGTATGGCGGTCGCGAAAATCTGGAGGCGATCGACTTCATCCGTACCTTCAATGATGTTGTTCATGAAGAGACGCCTGGCGTCTTAACGATTGCCGAGGAGAGCACTTCCTGGCCGATGGTTTCACGGCCGACGTACACCGGCGGATTGGGCTTCGATCTCAAGTGGAACATGGGATGGATGCACGATACGCTCGCCTATATGCAGAATGAGCCGATTTACCGGCGCTACCACCAGGGACAGGTGACGTTCAGCCTGATCTATGCCTTCCATGAAAACTTCGTTCTGCCCTTCAGCCATGATGAAGTCGTCCACCTCAAGCGCTCCATGCTTGACAAGATGCCGGGTGATCTTTGGCAGAAGTACGCCAACCTGCGCGTGGTCTACGCCTATATGTACAGTCATCCCGGCAAGAAACTACTCTTCATGGGCTGCGAATTTGGCCAGTGGAGCGAGTGGAGCGAGGCCAGGAGCCTCGACTGGCACCTGCTCGACCTGCCCGATCATCAGCACCTGCATCGCTTTGTGCGTGACTTGAATCACATCTATCTCACGGAACCTGCGCTCTTTGAAATTGATGGCAGTTGGGAAGGGTTCTCCTGGATTGACTTCAACGACTCCGATCGTTCGATTCTGAGCTACGTGCGCCGCGGTATCGACCCGGATGATCAGATTGTCGTCGTCTGCAACTTCACGCCCGTGCCGCGCATGGGCTATCGAGTGGGCTTGCCTGCAGCGGGCGAGTATCAGGTGCTGCTCAACAGCGACTGGACCCAATACGGCGGTGGCGGCGTGGGCAATGAGGGCTCTGTTTATGCTGAGCCAACGCCGTGGCAGAGCTGTGACCATTCGGCCATGCTGGATCTGCCCCCCCTCGGCGTGCTCTACCTGAAGTCCGTCTCCCGGCACAAAGGGTAGCGGGCCAGCCTATGTCTGCTTGGCAGATCACCAATGGCCGGCTGCCGGCTGAATTTGTAGACAACGACCCGACCGGCGACGGATTTGGCTTTGGTTCGATCATGCTCGAACGCGACCGCATTACGGCCGTTGGTGAGCGCATGACCGGCGACGGCCAAGAGCTGGATGCCGCCGGCTGCTATATTTTGCCCGGTTTTGTGGATGTCCATGTGCACGGCGGTGACGGTCGCGATACGATGGACGCCGACCCAGATGCGCTGGCTGCGATGGGCCGCTTCTTTGCCCGTCATGGCGTCACGGGCTACCTGCCTACAACCATGACCGCGCCGTTGGCCGATATCCGTGCTGCGGTAGCCACAGTGGCGGGCGCAACCGCACCGATCGACGGTGCGCGAATGCTAGGCGTCCATCTGGAAGGACCCTATATCAGTCCGGCATTTCCCGGCGCCCAGCAACCCGCCGACATTCGATCGCCCAACGTGGGGGAATTTGCCGACATGGTTGCAGCCGGACCGGTGCGCATGATCACATTGGCGCCGGAGCAGCCCGGCGCGCAGGATCTTGTGCGTGCCGCCCTGGATGCCGGTGTCACAGTCGTAGCCGGCCACACCTCGGCAACGTACGAGGAAGCCATCGATGCCTTCGACCTGGGCGTGAGCCAGGCGACCCACACCTATAACGCCATGACCGGCCTGCACCACCGCCGCCCCGGTACGCTGGGCGCGGTGCTGACCGATGACCGCGTCTTTGCCCAACTGATCGCTGACAACATTCACGTGCACCCGGCAGCCATGGCTCTGCTGGCCCGCTGCAAGGGCGCGGCGCGTACGGTGCTCATCACTGACGCCATGCGCGCCGCCGGTCTGGCCGCGGGCGACTACGAACTCGGCGGTCAGCCCGTCACCGTGCGCGACGGCCGGTGCTGTCTGGCCGATGGCACCCTGGCCGGCAGCGTCCTGACCATGGATCGGGCGCTGGCCAACTTCATGGCAGCGACGGATTGGTCGCTGGCCCAGGCCTGGCCGACGACGAGTCGGACGCCTGCGGCGTCGATTGGATTGTCCGATCAACTGGGGAGCATCCAGCCGGGGTATCTGGCTGATCTCGTCCTGCTCGATGAAGACCACGTTGTCGTCGCCACCATCGTCGGCGGCCAGATCGCTTATCTGCGCGACCCGCAACGTCTTCAGCAATAATTAGCAATTGACAGTCGTCAATTTTTAATTGTCAATTGTCGCCACGATTGTGCTGCGCGCGCCGGCAGCCAGAAACGCCTCTTTCACTGTCTCCTCTGCTCCTGGCTCAACGAGAGCAATAACATTGCCGCCGCGGCCACCGCCACTCAACTTGGCGCCCAATGCCCCGGCATGGCGCGCTGCGTCCAGCAACAGCTCCAACTGCGGCGAGCTGACGCCCATGCGTTCCAGGATTGTTTGATTGCGATCGAAAAGTAGGCCCAAATCGTGACGGTCTCCATGCTCCATGGCCTGTCGCGCCCGTGTCGCGATCTCACCAATGGCGTCAAAGTAGCCTTCATAACGCTGGGTATCGAGCTGCCAACCACTGCGCACGTCGCTAATCGTCTCTTTGGTCGGCGCGGCAATGCCGCTATCAGCAATAACGAACGTCAGGCGCGCGCCGGCGTGAAAATCCTCGATCGGAGCCCCCTTCACAAACCAAATCGGTCGCTCGTAGGCGATCACCGTGTTGTCGATGCCGCTGGGCGTGCCGTGATGGAGTTCTTCGGCGGCATAAACGATACGCGAGATGGTTGCCGGGTCAGCGGGCGCACCGGCGTGGTTCAGGACCGCACGGGCCAGCGCCGCGCTGACCGCCGCGCCGCTGCCGAGACCGCTGGCCACGGGGATCGTGCTCGTCACAGCGATTTGCCAGTCCGGATCCTCCAGCCCCGCCTCGCTCAGGGCCAGGCGCGCCACGACCGCCAGCGGTTCGTCACTTGGCGCGTTGATCAGATGGGTGCTGAGACCGATTTGTGGTGCAACCAGATAGCAGCCAGGGCGCTGTCCTGCGTCCGTTATCTCGGCCCGGGCGACCACGTCCCAGACCGGCACGGCAATTGCCGGGCGTCCATAGACCACCGCGTGCTCGCCGACCAAAATAATTTTGCCCGGCGCAGTTGCGACTGTCTTCATGCTTCTCTCCCGTTTTATTCGTCGTGGGGGGCTTGGGGGTCACGCAGATACTGCATCATCTCGTCGGGCGCGTCACTCATGATGGCGGCGACGCCTAGTCCAGCCAGACGTTGAGCGTCGGCGACGTCATTCACCGTCCACGTGTTTACTGGACAGCCGTGTGCCCGCGCCCAGACCATGTAGGCATCATCGACAAGCGCGTGGTGGGGATGAAGCGCATCAGGGCCGATCAACCCGCTCATAAAGCGCGTACTCAGATCGTCAGGCAGGGGCTGAAAGTGAAGCAGCCCCAGGCGCACGCGCGATTCCAGGCTGCGCAGGCGTATGAGGGAAACGGGGTTGAAGCTGGAGACGATCACCTGGTCGAAGAGTTGTCGCATGCGTAAGAAATCGAGGAGCGGCTCGACCGCTGCACCGCCCAACGGATCGGCGGTCTTGACTTCTATGTTGACCACACAGCGGTCATCGACTAGATCCATCACCTCGTCCAGCGTGGGGACGCCAACGGGGGCAAAGGCGGGGTCAAAGTGGCTGCCGGCATCCAGCGCAGCGAGCTCGGCCGCGGTCAGGGCGCTGACCGGTCCATGGCCGTTGGTGGTGGCATCCAGGGTTTCGTCGTGGATTACGACCAGGCGCCCGTCACGACTGAGATGGACGTCGAGCTCAATGCCGTCAACGCCCATCTCCAAGGCCGCGGCAAAGGCGGGCAGCGTATTCTCCGGGGCGATGCGCTTGGCCCCGCGATGGGCAAAAATGGCGGTCATAGCGTCAACGCCTCAGTCAAGGTCAAAGGGGAGCGGGCGATAGCGGCTCTGCAAATAGGTCGGGTCAACACCGTCGCGCGCCAGCCAGGCGATCATTTCGCCATCGAGCAGGCCAATGGGCTTACGCTTGACCCACTCCTGAGCGTCGGCGCTAATCGGTCCGCTGGTGGTGAGAAAGGCATAGGCGGCCTCATCGTGAATCATGGTGCCGAAGAGGTCACGCACCGTGCTCACCCCTACCGTGCTGGCATAGCGCTTGCACTGGACGACGCCTTCGTAGGCCAGGTTATCGAGCAGGCGAATGTCGACGCCGCCATCCTTGACGTCGGGCGTATTGCGGACCTGATATTGCTGGCGGACGAAGATGCGCTGGGCCACAAATTCTTCAAATTCGGAAGGAGAGAGCGCTTGGATTTCCGGCAAGGAGAGGGCTGGCCAGCCGCCCGTTCCCTGCTTGCGCCAGGGCAGCGGCAGCGTCGACCACAGCGCCACCCAGGCTGCCAGCAAGCCGACACCCAGTACGATGGCCAGCAGACTCAGCCCGAGCGTAAGCGGGTCGCGGAACTGCACGCCGTGTGACCACATTCGCAAGGCCAACCCGCAATAGATCAGCAACCAAAAGGCGGTGCCGGCAAAGAGCGCGCCCAGACGAAGGCTGCCCGTCGTCGGGAAGCGGCGAGTCGGTGTGGCAAAGGAGAAGCTGCGCGGCGCCATGGCGTCGGCCGTGCATCAGCCGCCAAAGAGGCGACCGAAGAAGCCCTTTTTGGCCGGCTTGGGCGGTGGCGGCGGAATCTCGAAGGCGGGCTCTGGCTCCGGTTCTTCGTATTCCAGGATGCCGAGCTTGCGCTTGAGGTCGTCCGTCATGGCATCCGGCGTCCACATCGGTTCCCAGACGATGTTGACATCGACTGCACTGGCCCCTTTGGCCACCAGGACGTCTTGAACGTTCTGGATGATTTGAGGTCCCATTGGGCAGTGGGGGGTCGTTAGCGTCATGTTGACGATGACCGCGTCTGCCGGGGTAACTTCAACGTCATACACCAAGCCAAGATCAACGATATTTTCGAATATTTCCGGATCGATGACGGCTTTCAGATATTCCCAACTGTTCTCCGGGGTCAATGATTCACTCATCATGTTGGCCCTTCTCCAATAACTCGATCATCGAACCGTGGGTTGCCTTAGGGTGTACAAAGGCGACCCTGCCGTGTACGCCCTGGCGCGGCGTTTCATCGATCAAGCGTACATCCTGGGCAGCAAGTGTGGCCAGGGCTGCGTCCAGATCGTCGACTTCAAAGCAGATGTGGTGGACGCCCTCGCCACGGTTGGCGAGGTAGCGGGCCGTGCCGCTCTCGCTGTCGGTCGGCGCAATCAGTTCAATCGTGCCGTTGTGGGCGTCGAGAAAGGCTGCCTCTACCAACTGTTCGGGGATCTCCACCCGCTCCAGTAGCGTGAAGCCAAGCTGATCGCAATAGGTTGCTAACGCATCGTCGATGTTACTGACGACAATGCCGATATGGTCGATACGGTCGAACATGTTGACTCCGTCTCTTTACATTTCACTACGCCCGGCCAAGGCGCGGCCAAGCGTTACTTCGTCGGCATATTCCAGATCGCCGCCCACGGGCAGGCCCCGGGCCAGGCGCGTCACGCGGATACCCAGAGGTTTGAGCAGGCGGGCAATATACATGGCGGTCGCCTCGCCTTCCAGATTGGGATTGGTCGCCAGGAGGATTTCGCGCACGGGCGTGGACGTGGCATCGCCCGTCGAGTTGACCGCGCCGCCGCCCTCGCTCTGCTGGATGCGCTGCAGTAGCTCGGCGATCTTGAGGTCTTCAGGCCCCACGCCATCGACGGGCGAGATCGCGCCGTGAAGCACGTGGTAGGCGCCTTGATATTCGCGCGTGCGCTCGATCGCCTGGACATCCAGCGGCTCTTCGACCACGCAGATCAAGCCCTGGTCGCGCTGTGCGCTGGTGCAGATAGCGCAGGGATCTTGATCGGCAATGTTGTGACAGACGCTGCAGAAGACCGTGTTGGCCTTCATCTCTTCCAAGGCCCGGGCCAGATTGAGGGCAATTGCGTCATCGCTGCGCAGCAGGAAATAGGCCAGGCGACTGGCTGTTTTCGGGCCGATGCCGGGGAGCTGCGAGAAGGCCTCAATGAGTTGGCTGACGGGCTCGGCGAGCGGCTGCATCAGCTAGAAACCCAGGCCGGGCGGTAGGCCCATGCCGCCGGTCAGTGCGCCCATGCGCTCTTCTTGTAGCGCGTTGGATTTCTGCAGCGCCTCGGTGACCGCGGCCAGCACCAGGTCTTCAAGCATCTCAACGTCATCCGGATCGACCGCATCCGGGTCGATCTTAATCGAGCGGATTTCCTGGGCGCCTGTCACAATGACCGTGATCATGCCGCCGCCTGCTGTAACGGTGAGTTCTTCTTCAGCCAGTTCCGCTTGGGTCTTTTCCATCTCTTCCTGGAGCTTGGACATCTGCGACATAATGTTGCCCATGCCGCCGCCGCCCATGCCTCCACCCATCCCGCCGCCGATACCGCCGCGTCGTTTTTTCTTAGCCATTTGATTCTTACTCCTTAATCTGATCGATCGCGCTAAAAATCGTCCTATTCTACCACTGAAGCGCGAAGATTGGAGACTGCGTATTCAACCAGTGGGTCCGGCCCATCTGGCTCGCTGTCACTGACCATGGCGATGAGTCCGGCCAGCTTGGCCGTTTCGCCCATCTGGCAGTCGACGCGTACGTTGCGCCCCAGGTAGCTGGAAAGCAGGTCGACCACCTTGCTCATGGTTTCGGGGGCAGAGATCATGTCGCGCGAGAACTGGTTAACGCCAAATGCCAGGGCGACGACGTTCTCGCTGACCGCAATGTCGCGCACGGCGCGCAGCGAGGCTTGCACCTTGTGGCCCAACTGGTTGCGTACGGTGACCAGGAATTGGTCCCATTGGCTGCCGCTGAGCTTTTGAATTGCTTCCTGATCCAGGGGCGGCTCTTCATCCGCTGCGCTCTGGGGCGCCGCCTCATCAACTGTCGCGGGTGCGTCGGGCGCGGCCGCCTGTGGCGCAGCCGTTTTTTGCTGGGCTACCGGCTCTGGCGCCTGCGGCGCGCCCGGGCTGGCGACCGGTGCGGTGACCTGAACTGCCTGCTGTACGGGCGCGATCTCCCCCTGAATTGTCTCAATGAGCGCCAGTTCCAGGGGCAATTGGGGCTGGTAGCCGCCCTTGAGTTCGGGCACGGCCTCGCTGAGGCGCTTGATGGCATGGAGCGTTGTGGCCAGGGGCATGGCGCCGGCTTGCTGGGCCATGCGCGTCACGGTTTCGCCCGGCAGGTCGACCAGCAGATCGGTTGCGCCCGTCATTTGCACAACCATGACGCCGCGCAGATATTCGATGACCTGCTGGGAAAATTCGGGCAGGCTTGCGCCCTGGGTTACCAGCTTCTGTACCAGGTTGAGCGCTGCAGCCACATTGCGTTCAGCGAGAGCGTCGACCAGTTCCGTTACGGCCTCGCTGCTCACTGCACCCAACACTTCCTGCACCTGGGCCAGCGTAACGGACTCCGCGCCATAACTCAGCATCTGATCGAGCAGACTGATGGCATCGCGCATACAGCCTTGCGCGCTGCGGGCAATGGCGGTTAGCGCCTCGTCCTCAGCCGTGAAGCCCTCTTCGCCGGCAATGTGCTGGAGATGCCCAGCGATTTCGGGCACGGGAATGCGACGAAAGTCGAAGCGCTGACAGCGGCTCAGGACCGTGGCCGGAATCTTGTGGGGTTCGGTCGTAGCCAGGACGAAGCGCGTGTGGGGCGGCGGTTCCTCCAACGTCTTGAGCAGCGCGTTGAACGCGCTCTGGCTGAGCATGTGGACTTCATCGATGATGTAGATCTTGAACTGGCCCTCGCTGGGGCGAAAGCCTACCTTGTCGCGCAGGTCGCGGATATCGTCGACGCTGTTGTTCGAGGCCGCATCAATCTCGATGAGGTCGAGCATGCGCGCTTCGTTAATGGCAACGCAGGTGGGGCATTCGTTGCAGGGGCGTGCATCTTCCGGCCCGGTGCAGTTAAGCGCCTTGGCCAGGATGCGTGCGGTGCTGGTTTTGCCCGTACCCCGTGGGCCAGAGAAGAGATAGGCGTGGGCAATGCGATCATCGCGCAGGGCATTACGCAGCGTCTGGGTCACATGTTCCTGACCGATTACTTCTTCAAATGTTTGGCTGCGCCATTTGCGATAGAGCGCTTGCGACATGGGCGATTTCACCAGAACGAGGAGAGTCGAATATCAGTTCTAGTGTAGCATCGACCACGCATCGTCGCAAGTAATTTTGGGCTGGCGTCAGGCACGCTCGGTTCGCCAACTACGGACCGCGGGTCTGTGCTGATCGTGCGAATTTGCGCGGATCAATTCTCACAAACCTGTGCGGTTCCGCCGCATTCTTCGACAGACTCAGGACAAATCAGGTCCCGTCCGCGGTCAATGTCCTTAGGGGCTTGCAATGAACTGTTCGCCCAGGGGATAGGGGCCGTCGAGGCAGTTGGGACAAGTCTCGACGATGCGGCCGAGAACGGTGCGTCGCTCGCCGCAGAACGGGCAGGCGATTTCGGGCGCCTGCGCATCGGGTGCGGTCATGGCCTGCGGGGTAAGCGTGGCTCCGCCCGCGTCCATGGGCAGCCCCATACCTTTGTCGAGCAATAGCTGGTTGACGTTGATGATAACGCCGCTTTCATCTTCCACCAGCACTTCGCCCAGCAGCCGTCCAAACTTGCCGGTCCGATCAACCCCTCGCTTGTCGAGGATGGTGCGTAACAGGATCGTTCGTCCGAGGATAAGCTCGCGTACGAAGTCGCGTACGACCTTTCCCTCAACTTTGGAGTCGCCGCGTACTTCGGGCGTGTTGACCTTCCACAAGCGAATCGATTGCCGGTTGCGTGAAAGCCCCATGCCCAGGTCGACGTCAACGGTAATCGTATCGCCGTCATATACGTCTGTTACAATCGCAGCATAGTGGTAGAGCCTGGATTTTTGCTTGAAATCGCCCAGCTGCATGAATGGGTCCCCCGGAATAGACGGTCGAAAGCGGGCATGCCGGCCGGAGGCGCCAGTTGATTCCCGAAAAAAGGTGCGGTCGGGGGATGGCGTGCATAAATCAAAATTGGTTCAGAGCAGTCTTCGTGACGGCGGATATGCTGGCGAAATCTAGCGGAGGTGAGCGCAGGGCCGCCAGCGGTGATTACGTACTCCATCCTAGACGTTTCAGGAGCCGATGTCAACGTGTCGTCCAAGCGATCTGCCTCCCGGGATGCCCGCGCCTTCATGTCAGAGATCGCTTACCTATGCTATGATTGTGGCGATCTGGTGCCGTTGTCCGCCCCATGATTGCAGTGAATCTCCGCAAAGCAAAAAATATGACGACAGAAAGGACTGAAACGCGTGGCCAAATCGAAAAAAAAATCAGAATCAGTCGACGGTGAGCTGAACGCTGGCACAGTCGATATTCCCGGGTTCATCAAACCATTTCAGGTAAAGCCGGGTAGCAAAAAGGTGAAGCTGGCTGATTTTGATGCCGGATATACGGGTGAAGGGTTGAAGAAAAAAACGGCCGCTCCTATCCTGGATCAGGGGATCGAATTCCTCTTTTCATATCAGGATCGGCTCTATGCCGAAAACACCGATGCCCTGTTGATTATCTTGCAGGCGCGCGATGCCGCGGGGAAGGATAGCTCCATCAAGCACGTCATGCGCGGCTTGAATCCCCAGGGCGTCCAGGTCTATAGCTTCAAGGCGCCCAGCGATGAGGAATTGGACCATGACTATCTGTGGCGCAGCAATCGCGCGCTGCCACGACGCGGCAATATTGGCATCTTCAACCGGTCTTACTACGAGGAAGTGTTGGTCGTACGCGTTCACCCGGCAATCTTAGAGGGGCAACATCTGCCGCCCGAACTCAAGGATGACGGCATCTGGGACCGACGCTATGAGGAGATCAACAACTACGAGGAGTACCTAACCAACCAGGGCATCCACGTCGTCAAGATCTTTCTCAATGTCTCCAAAGAAGAGCAGCGCCAGCGTTTTCTGGAACGCATCGACCGGCCGGAGAAGAACTGGAAATTCTCTGATGCAGATGCGCGCGAGCGGGCCTATTGGGACGATTATACCAAGGCATACGAGCAGATGTTCCAGAAGACAAGCACCAAGCACGCGCCGTGGTATGTCGTCCCGGCCGACCACAAGTGGTTTACGCGCCTGGTCGTGGCCGGAATTGTTGCCAATAAGCTCATGGAGATCGATCCACAATATCCATCAGTAAGCGAAGAGCATCTGGCCAACCTGACCAAAGCGCGTGAAGTGCTGATGAATGAGGAGTAGGGCGGGACACAGGGGGCGAATAGTCAATTGACTATGCGCCGGTTGCATCTCCGCCCCCTGTGTCCGTTTCTATTTTTGCCTTTGCTTCTGCTTCCGCTTCGGCAGCTGCCGCGAACGCAGGGGCAAGTTCTTGCGTCTTTGTGCCCGCGCTGATCATATCGTTGAACCAACGGTTGTCTTCATCCGTGGCCAGCACCAGTTCCTTGAGCGCGATTGTCAATGGCACGCCAACGATGAGGCCTGGTGGCCCGAGAATGGCGGCCCAAATAATCAGCGACATGATCGACCAGAGGGGGGAGAGATCTAGCCCACCGCGCATGAAGGCTGGCTTGAGGATTTGGTTGATGATGGCGCTGATGACCATATAGAAGAGCACGATAAGGATTGCCGGGCCCGGGCCCAGTGTTAGTAACGTTAACAACGCCGGCGGAATCAGGGCCAGCCAGAAGCCCACCATGGGTACAAAGTTCATAACAAAATAGAGAATGCCCCACATGCCGGCAAACTCCACCCCCACCAGGTAGAGGACCAGACCGACCAACACGCCGCCCACTAGGCCTAGAAGTGAAGTAATGCCGACATATTGGCGAATGTTGTCGGCAAAACTATAGGCGGTTAGAAACTGAGGATTCCCCAATGCCAGCTGGCGCTCCACTTTGCGCGGAAAAGCCATTGCCTCAATTGACATGAAAACGATGATCAGCAGCGTTAGAAAAAAGAGCGAAACGCTCTGCAAGATCGTGTCGATCAGCGCGTTCCCGAACTGCAATACCTGCGCCGGCTCAATCAGATTGATTAGTCCGGCAACATCAATATTGAGGTTGCTCAATGCTGAGTTCAGCCAGTCGGTTAGGCCATCGATCTGACCAACCAATTGTGGCAGCATCTGGCCAGTGCGGACCGCACTCAGCGCCAAAACCACGGCCAAGAGCGCGGTCATTGAGAGCGTAACAAGCAGGCCGATCAGGAGGGCCAGCGCATCCGGAACGCTATGCTTGCGCATCCAGAATACAATCGGGCTGACGGTCATAACGATGACCAGCGCCAGGAAGAAAGCGTTGAAATAGTAGGCGTAGGACTTGATGAAAGTGACAGTCAGCCCGATGCTGGCAAACCCAATGAAGAAACGCAAGCTCCTCGAGAAATAGGTGTTCATGGATCCAGTACTTTCATCGCCAAGTGTAGCGAAAGGGATGTGTCCCTTCCTGGAACGCAGCAATTTCCAGGAAGGGCAGTAGATAGTTAGCGCAGATGGGGGAAGGCACTGAAGCCGGCGTAGGACGCATCGTCGCCCAGATCGTCTTCGATGCGCAACAGCTGATTGTACTTGGCAATGCGATCGCTGCGGGCCGGGGCGCCCGTCTTGATCTGGCCGGTGTTGAACGCAACCACCAGGTCGGCGATGGTGGCGTCTTCGCTTTCGCCCGAGCGATGGCTGACCACGGCTGACCAGCCGGCGCGGTGGCTCATGTCGATGGCCGCGATGCTCTCGGTCAGGCTGCCGATCTGATTGACCTTGCAGAGCAGCGAGTTACAGGCCTTGTCTTTGATGGCCCGCTCAATGCGCTTGACGTTGGTCACCAGCAGGTCATCACCCACAAGCTGGACCTTGTCGCCCACCTTGCTGTAGAGCAGCTCCCACCCGTCCCAGTCGTCTTCATCCAGGCCGTCCTCGATGCTGATGATGGGGAAGCGGTTGACCCAATCCGCCCACAGGTCGGTCATCTCTTCGCTGGTCAATTCCTTGCCTTCAATTTCCAGCTTGTAAAGCCCGCTTTCAGCGTCATAAAGCTCACTCGTGGCCGGATCCAGGGCGATGAAGACCTGCTCGCCGGGGATGTAGCCGGCCCGCTCGATGCCCTGGAGAATGACTTCAATGGCCTTGGCGTTGCCGCCCAAACTGGGCGCAAAACCGCCTTCGTCGCCCACATTGGTACTGTAACCGGCGTCGTGCAGCACGTTTTTGAGGCTGTGATAGATCTCGGCGCCCCAGCGCAGGCCCTCGGCGAAGGAACTGGCGCCTACGGGCATGACCATGAATTCCTGGAAGTCGGTGCTGCCTACCGCGTGCTTGCCGCCGTTAAGGATATTCATCATGGGCACGGGCAGGGTGTGGGCGTTGACGCCACCCAGATAGCGATAGAGGGGCAGGCCCACAGAGTTGGCCGCGGCCTTGGCGACGGCCAGACTCACGCCCAAAATGGCGTTTGCGCCCAGGTTGCCCTTATTCTCTGTGCCATCCAGCTCGATCATATAGTTGTCGATGGCCCTCTGATCCAACGCATCCATGCCCAGAAGCTCGTCCGCCAGCACCGTATTCACGTTGCCCACGGCCTTCAGCACACCCTTGCCGCCGTAACGCCCCTTGTCGCCGTCGCGCAGTTCCACCGCTTCGTGAACGCCCGTGCTGGCGCCGCTGGGGACGATCGCACTGCCGGCATCGCCACTATCCAACAGCACTTCGACTTCGACGGTCGGGTTGCCGCGACTGTCTAGTACCTCACGGCCATTGATATAGACAATTTCACTCATTTTTCCTCCAATAGTTTTCTTTGGGACAATGGTATAAATGCTGCCTGGACAAACGCAGACGAGGCGGGTGGCGCCGGGTTTCCAGATGAAAAATCAGCTGAAATCGACCCAATCCGGATCATCCGCGTTCAATCAGGCAGCTTGGTCTGCAACTTTCCCATCGGGCCCACGTAGTGTTGGCTGATGATCAGCACCATTATAGTCGATTTTTGGGATAGCGTTAAGCTGAAGCCGAGGTGGAAAGATGACGCAAGTTGAGCGATTGGTGGAGGTAGAGGGGCAAACTACGGGCACCATGATTGGGATGGAGACAGATGCCGGCGCAACGAACGCCCTCGTCGCCTCGACACAGCCGGCATCCAATGGCCAGGCCGCGTCCGACGTAAACAAAGGGCAACCGGTCAAGACGCCGCGCGCCGATGGCATCACGCTCTTGGCAATCTATAACTTCATTCTGGGCGGGCTCTTCCTGCTGGGGATGTTCGGGGTCTCACTGCCGGCCGTGATCACCGCTTTGGTGGGGATCTTTGAGGATCCGGGTGCGTTCATTGCCACCTTTATCCTGGGCATCATCGCCATGGTGCTGATGGTCTTTGTCGTCTTCTTTCTTGCCATCGGCTACGGCCTCTGGCACTGCAAGCAGTGGGCGCGCATCGCCAGCATGGTGGTTGCGGTTCTCAGCCTCTTTGGTTTCCCGATTGGCACCTTCATCGGCGGCTTCACGATCTGGTATCTAATTCAGCCGGAAGTCGTTGCCCAGTTTGAGGGCTAAGGTAAGAACAAGCGACAAATAGAACGCGGATTACGCGGATCGGGCTGATTCGCGCGGATCAATCGCATACGCTCTGCGACGATCCGTCGAATCAGCCCGATCCGCGTTCTATGTTGTTCCACCAACGAGATCGCTATGGCTGGCGCTCTTCTTGCTCTGCCGCAGGCATTTGCTTGGACTGCTCTTCGCGCTGCTCCGGCTCGCCGATGGGGCGGCCTTCGGGGTCAGTCGGCATGACGTCCTGAACCCAGCGCATGGCCCGCTTCCACATCGTGCGGGCTGCCGCCATTTGATAGGTGGCCTGCCGCCGCGAACGCTTCCACCACCCTGCTTCACGCAATCCATCAACCGGTACGCCCCACTGTACCGCACAGGCCGCCCAGGTGAGACCGGCGCCAAAACCGACAAAAACGATATTGTCATTGGGACGCACCCGCCCCGCCTCGATTGCTTCGCAAAGGGCAATGGGAATGCTGGCCGTGCTCGTGTTGCCGTACTTCTGCACGTTGATGACGACCTTTTCCTCGGGGATCTTCAGCTGCTTGAGCACGCTATTCTGGATGATGCGCATGTTGGCCTGGTGGGGAATGATCAGGTCGACTTCGTCGAGCGTCAGGCCGGCTTTTTCGATGACGTCGCGCGTGGCGCTGGCCATGACGCGTGTGGCGAAACGGAAGACTGCCTTGCCGTCCATGCGCGCATAGTGGCTGCCGTTGCTGACGGTTTCCAGGCTGGTCGGCATTGCGCTGCCGCCGCCGGGAATGATGAGCACGTCGCCGCCTGAACCGTCGCTGCCCAGCTCGGTGGCCAAAATGCCGCCGGGTACGTCGCTGGCTGCCACCAGTACGGCCCCGGCGCCATCGCCAAAGAGCACGCAGGTATTGCGGTCGGTCCAGTCGACCAGGCGGCTGAGCGTCTCCGAACCGATCACCAGCACGTACTCGGCATCACCGGCCAGGATATGGCCGCGCGCCATGCTCAACGCGTAGACAAAGCCTGAGCAGGCCGCACTGAGATCAAATGCGCCCGCGTTCTTGGCGCCCAGCGCGTTCTGGACGATGCAGGCGGTCGCCGGAAAGATGTACTCGGGCGAGCTGGTCGAACAGATGATCAGATCCACCTTGCTCGGGTGCACATCGGCGACGGCCAGCGCGCGGCGCGCGGCCTCGGTGGCCAGTGTTGCCGTCGTCTCTTTGGGGTCGGCGGCAACGTGGCGCTCCTCGATGCCCGTGCGCGAGCGAATCCATTCGTCGGTAGTGTCGACGATCTGCTCGAGGTCGTGGTTCGTGATCACCTTGTCCGGCGTCACGCAGCCCCAGCCCACGATCTGGGCATAGCGGCGATTAAAGCCAAAGAGATCTTGAGGCGAGAAGCCATTGGCGCCCGAACCGTTGGGCGCGAAGTCGTTTGAATTTGCCATGAAAGTCGTATAAGTCTCCTAAGCGCCGTTTGTCTCATAGCGACGCAGCATGATGCAGCAGTTGTGACCGCCAAAGCCGAAGCTATTGCTCATGGTCACGTTGACGACGGCCTGCTTGGCCTCACGGGGCGTATAGTCCAGGTCGCAGTCCGGGTCTGGATGATGCAGGTTGATCGTCGGCGGAATGATGCCTTGCTCGATCACCTTGGCGCAAATGATGGTTTCCAGCGCACCGGCGCCGCCGAGCATGTGTCCCAGCATGCTTTTGGTGCTGCTGATCTTCACGCTGTAGGCGTGTTCGCCCAAAACGCGTTTGATGCCAAGCGTTTCGGCCCGGTCGTTCAGCGGCGTTCCCGTGCCATGGGCATTGATGTAGCCGACATCGTCAGGCGCTACGCCATAAGCGGCTGCCTTGCGCAGCGCCATGGACATCGCTTCAAAGGCGCCCCGTCCCTCTTCCTGGGGCGCAACCATATGGTAGCCGTCGGCCGTGTTCCCATAGCCAACCACTTCAGCATAGATGCGAGCGTTGCGCGCTTGGGCGTGGGCCAACGTTTCCATGACGAGCACGCCCGCGCCCTCGGCAAGTACGAATCCGTCCCGTTCGGCATCAAAAGGCCGGCAGGCCTCAGCCGGATCGCCGGCGTAGCGACTCAGCGCGCCCATGACTTCAAAACCACCCACGATCAACGGCAGTAGGGCGGCTTCCGTCCCGCCCGTAATGGCCACGTCCGCATCGCCCCGGCGCAGTAATTCGAACGCCTCGCCGCAGGCAGCCGTGCCCGTAGCGCAGGCATTGACGACGGAGATGTTGGGGCCATAGAAGCCATACTGGATCGCAATTTGGCCCGCCGGGCTGTCCACCAGCATGCTGGGGATCATGAAAGGGCTGATGCGCCGGACGCCCCGCGTCTGCATGACATCATAGTTTGCCAGGAAGGTCTTGAGCCCGCCGACGGCGCTGGCAATGCTGACCGAGACGCGTCTCGGATCTTCGTCATTCGGGTTGAGCGCGGCATCGGCAATCGCTTCCTGGGCTGCGACCACGGCATACTGGATGCACTCATCCAGCCGGCGTGCACTCTTGTGATCCATGTACTCAGTTGGATCGAAGTCCTTGACCTCGCCGGCAAATTTTGCCTGGAGTTCACTCGTGTCGTAGCGAACGGAGTCGGCGATGCCTGAGCGACCGGCGATCAGCCCCGACCAGGTGTCGAAAACATTGTGCCCGAGCGGCGAAACCGTGCCCATGCCGGTGATGACAACGCGCGGCGGCACGGACGCGTACTGTTCTCTCTCTGCCGCAGCGTTCTTTGTATACGGCATAGACTCTGTCCATTCCTCGATTCTATCTCGCCAATAGCCTACCAGCTCTCGGGGAACATTACTCTAAGCATAACACAACGTTTTGGGGAAAGTTGCGGTGGGGTGGCTCCTATTTGAACCTGCGCTACGGCTCTGCGACGGTGCGCCCGCACAATTGGGACCAACGCCACAAAGGCAAGGAGCAAAATCCTGCTGACCCGCTAGACAAATCGTACTTTCCTTGCCATGGCATACATTGCCCACGCGCCGCGACGCTCCCGCGACGGCCCTTCATTACCCTGATTGCAGCAGAGCAAGTGAACCAGCAAGTACTCAGCGTACCTTCAAGGGGAGAGAGATCATGTCGAACGCCACCATCACTGCCACCAGCATCATTTCGGAAACCGTCGCTCGCTTGTTTTCCCGCATTGCCAACCGTGAGCAAGATGTTCGCAACGGCAAGCTGCAGAACGCGATGCGCAGCGCCTACAGCGCATTCGCCGCCGAAAATGTGATCCCGGTCAAGGGCCTATTTGACAAGCGTTTTCTGGCCGAGCACGGTGAAGCCATCGTTGCAGCATACATGAACGGCCGGCTCAGCCGCCACCAGGCCGCCGTGAACCTGGCCCACGCCTGGGAAGCGAACGTGTTGCCCGCCAACGTGACAATGCGCAAGGTGTATGTGGCCGACGCCGCCATGACGGCCGACCGCTTCCTCTCTTACCTGCCGGCGTAGACGCCGCAGTCGTAAGTTGGAATCCTGTCGTCAGATAGAACGCAGATGCACTGGGATTGAGCAGATTCACGAGGGTTTCTTGAAACTGGCGTAGCGACGGCTCGATGGTCCGAAGATTCAAGTGGGTTATGCTCGCCGTTGAACAGATTGGATCGCGGCCTCTGAGATAGCCGTGACCGTGGCCCTGCGCATTGCTCCACTCGGTGAGAACTCACGTGTGCTTCACTGGTGAGAGATGAAAGGCTTTGAGTGGCTTACTGATCAATGCGCAAACGACTTCTTGTGACGAAGGAGGAATCTTCCATGGCCGATCTACCTGCGTCAATTGCTGCGTTCTTGAGTGGACAGCGTTTTGCCGTGGCGGGCGTCTCGCGTAGCTCAGACCAACCCGCAAACTCAATCTACAACCGACTGAAGAATTCCGGCTACGACGTCTTTCCCGTCAACCCCAACGCTGGTGAAGTGGAGGGGGTTACTTGCTATCCCGACATTGCATCCGTTCCCCAGCCGCTTGACGGCGTCGTCATCGTTACCCATCCCCAGCACTCGCTTGACGTGGTTCGCCAATGCAGTGCAAGCGGCGTGCAACGCGTCTGGTTCCATCGTTCCATCAGCGCCGGCAGCGTCTCGGACGAGGCGGTTCAGGAATGTGAAGCGCGTGGCATTGATTGCATCGTCGGCGGATGTCCCATGATGTTCTGTGAACCAGTCGACTTCGGTCACAAGTGTATGCGCTGGTGGTTCCAGCGCACGGGTAAAGTCCCGCGCTAGGTCTATAGAGCCGCAAGACGACCCCAATCAGCCTATCTTTTTCCCGTTCGGGAGGCGAACGTTCGCGCCGTGCGCTATGGCCCGCCGCTATTCATTCGGAATAACAGGCAACAATAGATGAGATGGGTTCCCGTGAGAATGGAAGACTGTCTGCTGCGCTGGGCGCAGCACAGCGTCCATGCCAATGGGGGTACCCGTATTGAGATTGCGATCAAAGCGCGGGAAATTGGATGATGAGACTTCGAGCCGAACGCTGTGTCCTTTGCGAAAGACATTGCCGGTCACGCCCACTTCGATCTCATAGCGATAGACCTGCCCCGGCTCCAAATGTGTGGGGTTGCTAAAGCCGTCGCGGTAGCGCGCTCGGATGATGCCGTCGCAGAGGAGCATCGCGTATCCGGTCGGAGACACATCAACCAGTTTCGCCGTCCAGTCAGTGTCTAGACTGTCGGTGGCGGCGAAGAGCACGAGCTTGATCGGGCCAGTGACTTCAAGCTCTTCCTCCAACGGCGCGCTGGTGTAACAGAGCACATCGGTACGCATCTCGATCGGACGCTGGTCATGGGGACCGCCGGGATAGTACTCGGCATTCTCAAAGCTACTGCCGCCGCCGGTCTGCACCGGAAATTCGGGGTCGTAGATGAATTGGTCGGCCGGCTCTTCCACCGGCGGCGCGATGGATAAAGCGCCGTCGCCGCGTACGGTGTTGGCGTTGCCGTCGCTGTGTAGATACCACGGCTGCCATTCCGTGCGCGCCAGCGGCCATTCATGTTCATCGCGCCACTGATTGACGCCCATAATGAAAAGACGCAGCGGCGGATCGTCCAGAACGCCATTGTCAATGCCCTTGAGCCAGTAATCAAACCAGCGCAGCTCGACGCTGGCTGGATCGATCGCCGAATGAAGTCCGAAATCTACATCGCCCGTCTGAGAGCCTACGGTTGAACCGTGAAGCCAGGGCCCCATAATGAGCTTGCTCTGGCGAGCTGCCGGCGAGCCGCCGTGGTGACGCATGCCGTTGAAGTGGACGAACGCGCTGGCTGCGTGGACATCGTACCAGCCGTTCATGATGAAGGCTGGCGCGGTGATATTCTGCCAACTACCGTCGACGTTGAGGCTTGTCCAGTACTCGTCGTCCAGCGGACGCTGAATCCAGTCCTTCCAGTAGGGCAGATCGTAGCCCACCTGTTCCGCCCAATCGATCAGTGGCAAGTGTCGGAAGCCCTCGGTCCAACTGTTGTACACCGGCGTCTCCAGCGTACGTCCGGTGATGATGCCGTACTGGGCGACCATCATCGACCAGGTGAGTTGAAACGCGCCGCCCGGGGCCAGCATGTCGGCAACATGGTCACAGGCGGCGATGCGCGGGACCATACATGTCAGGTATTCGCTGCCCAGCGTCGAGGTGTACCATTGAACCATCCCCATGTAGGAGCCGCCCGCCATGCCCACCTTGCCGTTGCTCCATGGCTGACGACCAATCCACGCCAATGTGTCATAGCCGTCCTCTCCTTCACAATGAAAGGGCTCGCTGACGCCATCTGAACCATAGCGCCCACGAAAATTCTGGACCACGCACGCGTAGCCCTGGCTGGCCAGAAAACGTCCTTTGCCGCGCTCCGCCGCCCGATCAAACGCTGTACGCATGAGCACCGTGGGAAAGGGGCCATCGGCGCGCGGCAGGTAGAGATCTGCCGCCAATTCCACGCCGTCGCGCATGGGTGTTTTGACGTTGAGAGTGTTGGATGATCCGACACCAAGAACCTGTTCAACATCGGGTATCCCCTCTTCCTTGATGCTCGTTCTTGATGCGAGGACGTTCACGTGCTGTTAAGCAACGACCGGTTGTGTTTGCAGCGATCATGGCGTTAGGCGGGCATGTTACTATTCCAGGTGCCGCGGTGCTTGCGCCACTGGCCATCCTCTTCTTTCCAGACAATAATGTATTTGACTCGATCCACTACCTGGCCACCCGCCTTCATCACCGCTTGGCCGACCTCCCATGCCGTGTCGCCAAGCACTTCCAAATCCATGGTCTCCAGGTTGATCTCTTGAATGCCCATTTCGATTACCTGCTGCCAGTAGGCCTGAATCTCCGGTTTGCCCGTTATCAACGGGCTGTTGGGCGGGAGGATACGTGCGGTTTGGGTATAGTTGCTCGTTATGGCTGCGGCATCGCCCTGGCGCATTGCGTTCTCAAAGGCGCGATTTGAGCTTTCGATCTTCGCAGTGGTCGTGATGGTTATGGTTGCCATTTCTGATCTCCTTTGTGTTGGATGGAGCCGGGTTTCGGTCCCAATGGGTGCATCCCATTTGGGGGGGCGGTGTATGAACGGACTGGTCGCTTTCTCTGGAGCAGCCCCCAAAATATGGTATGCACCCGGTCCCAATCGCCGGCTTTGTCTGCAACTCATTTTGAGGATACACTGCATTTTTGGTAGGCGGTGCAGCAACCTTTGCCGCCCACTGCAAAAAATCTTTGCACATGACCTACTACCCTGAATTTTCTCGCCTACTCAACCAAGCACTGCATGATCAGGATCGATCCGCGTCGTGGCTGGCCCAACTGGACGATGTTGAGCATTTGTTGGACGGCGCAGACTTTGTAGCTGCGCTTGTTCACGACGCCCCGCAAGTCAAGCTGCTGGTCACGTCACGCATTCCACTTCGGCTGCCGGCAGAACAGCTTTTTCCACTGCAGGGTCTTGGCTATGGAAAGATGCCGGATGGGACGGCGGCCGATGATATGACCGCTGTTGCGCAATGTGCCGGATCGTCATCGGAGCATGGAAGCAGTCTTTGACGCAACCTGGGCCCGATTGGATGAACAGACGCAGCAGATGTTTGCTTTGTGTTCTGTCTTTCGGGGTAGTTTTACACGAGAGGCGTTGATGGCGGTAACAGGTGCAGATTTACGTGATCTGCGTGTGTTGACCGGTGCTTCGCTGATCGCCTACGATCATGCGCTTGACCGTTACGCCATCCATGAACTGCTGCGCCAGTACGGCGCGTTGCGTCTGGCCGAATCGCCCGTGGTGGAGCAGGCTGCCCTCGCTGCCCATAGCGCGTTCTACCTCGACCTGCTGGAAAATCGCCAGGATGCCCTCAAGCGCAGGGGCATGCAGAGCGATTTGTTGCAGCTAGACGCCGAGGCGGAAAATCTACGTCGCGCCTGGCGTTGGGCCGCAGAGCAAAAGAATCTTGCCGCGATGGCCGCCGTGATGGATGGGTTAGGACTCTACTTCCAGTGGCGCGGCCTCGCAGAGGAGGGTGTCGCCGCGTTTGCTGCGGCCAGCAGGGGAATGGCGCAGGCAGAACGGATTGCCGATCTGGCCAGGAGCCTGGCTTGGCAGACGCGCTTTGCGCAGATGTTGGGCCAAACGAACTTGGTCAGCCAACTGATCGAACAGAGTCGCGCCATCTTGGAGATGCCGCACCTGTCTGGCGTTGAATGGCGCTCAGCCCGGGCACTGATTCTGATGCAATTGGGCGCTGCAGCCGCAGGTCAAGATCCACTGGCCGCGCAGAAGCTTTACGCAGAGAGTCTGGCACTATTCCGTGAGTTGGATGAGCAGTGGTTCGCTGCCGAGGTCGAGATGGGCTTGGCACATGTCTGTCTGACCCAAGGTGACTTTGCCGGTCAGCGTGCCCACGTGGAAGCAGCGCTGGGCACATATCGTGCGTTGGGTCACGTACGGGGAACGGCTTCCGCTCTATCTTTATTGGCCGACATCGATTCCTACCGCGGCCGGCTCATCAGCGGGTTGAATCTTGGTCTGGAAAGTCTGGCTGCTTTTCGCACGCTGGAGGATCCGATCGGGACCGCTACCTGCCTCTCCCGACTTGGTTACACGTACATGAACCTGGGCGATGTTGTCAACGCACGTCAGGTGATCAACGAGAGCGTCGCCATTTTTGCCGGCATTGGCGCCCGGCGCGATGAAGCAATTGCGTACGTCTTTCTATGTGCTGCCGAATTGATGACGGGAGCTTACCAGCATGCCCATCTTCAAGCCCAGCGCGCGCTCGACCTGGCCACGACGCTGAACGATCAGTTGGTCTTGGGAGTTGCTTTGGGGTTTGAAGGGTGGGCGGCTTTCACTTTGGGCGATCTAGCGCACGCGTTGGAGACACTGCGTCGGGCTGTTGCCATGACTGAGTTGACGGGCGCGACCATGCATGGCGCCCGTGCCCACGCGATCCTGGCCCGCGCCCAACGCGAGAACGGGCAGGATCGGCAAGCCCGCGCTCACTGCTACCAGGCGTTGCGTCTCTGTGCCCAGGTGCGGGATCCCTGGAGCCTCGCCACTGCGCTGAGTTCAACCCTGATTCTACTCGCCGATGGAGACGATCCGGTGCGCGCCTGGGAGCTGTACGGCATGCTCAAGCATGATTCACTCTGCGCAGCGAGCCGCTGGTTCGAGGATGCGGTGAGTCCACCCCTCGCCGCCGCGGCGGTGCCGGCAGAGGTCGTCGGAGCGCCGCCTTTGATCCAAGCGAGACGGTGACGAGACTCGTCGCCGAAGTGCAGGCGCTCGGTTGGAGCGACTGAGCGCCTGGCGATGGTCTTGGGGATTGCCGCGTTCCTAAACCGGCAAGTAGGCCAGAAAACTGTCAGTGGCCATGACGGCATCGGTCCGGTTCTGCTTGCTCATCTTCACGCTGGGCGACACCAGGTGCGTCTCCCACGCCAGGGCCAGGTCGATCGCGGCCTGGTGGCGGGTGAGGAGACCGTCCAGGTAGTCGGCAACGATGAGCTCGCCATGCTGGGCCAGGAAATGTTCGTCGAAGAGGCTCTCCACCCAGATCTTATTTTCGGCCGCAAAGGCTTTGTATGCGCTGCGCATCATCTTACTCGTGGACGCACTACGAGTTGCGTTCTCGTTCTGCTTGACGACAGCAACGAGGCGGGCGACGGAATCTGCAAAGGTAGTCGTGACGGTCGTGGCGTTTAACATGTGTTGGCTCCTTGTGCGCTGATGCGGCGTGCTTGGCGGGTCAGTTGCTGCGTTGATGGCAGTGTACCGAGCCGTCGTCGCGAGCTCGTCGCGGTGCGTAGAGCGCGTGCTGGGGATAGCAGTTGTGGTGAGGGGTACTACAGGCCTATTTCGAAAGGGCGTTAGCTGATATCAGCGTCGTGTGGATTATCAGCAACGTCGATCATAAAATTGGGCCAGATTTGGATCGGCATAGAGTTCGTTGCCGTCAGGCTCTGTCACCTTCCTCTGATTACTCATTGAACCCCTCCGTGCTTTTCCACTGTTGAAGACCGTATTTATTTATGACATGACGACGATTATCTGGTCGCCCATGCCATTCTACACGATGGGGACCTCCTCGTGACCGGCGATCCGCATCTCCTGGCGCTTCATCGGATCGAAAACTCTCAGATAGTATTTCCTGCCGATTTTCTAGATTTATTGTGACTGTTCAGCCTACGGTCGGCCGAACGCTGATGAACCGGGATGTGGCAGATTTTCGCTGATCGCTGCGGTTGAATTTGGACCCCTATTCATTGCTGTCCATATGATCTGAAGTGCCCGCGACGAGTTCGCGACGCCCGCCCGATAGACTGGCCTCAACACAGCAAACAGAGAGCGCCAAGCGCACAAGGAGACAGCTCATGTTGAACGCCACGAACATCACCACGACCTTTGCAGATTCCGTTGCCCGCTTCTTCGACGCCATGACCAGAAGTGAGAAGACAGACAGCAGCAGCCGGCTTCACAACGCCTACAAGGCCTTCGCTGCTGAGAATGAGATCTGGGTGGAGAGTCTGTTCGATCAGCATTTTCTGGCCCGCCATGGTGAGACCATCGTGGGCGCCTACGTCGACGGTCGCCTGGCCCGTCACGAAACAGCCGTTGTGCTGGCCCAGGCCTGGGAGACCCATCTGGTCCCGCCGAGCATCAAGGTGAGCAAGCAGCACCGGGCCGACGCCGTCATGGCCGCCGACAGCTTTCTCGCCTACCTGCCGGCCTAGACGAACAGTCGCTTCTGATGCAATACAGAATGATCAGACGAACCTGCCGATCATGTTATCGGCAGGTTCGTTTTGTGTTGCGACCTTTTGTGACTTGACAAAGTTTTTCGTCCGCAACGATACTGGAGACCGCCATCGACTGGGCGGTCAACGTGTCTTTGCCGAAACTGCCAGATGAGTCCGTTGAAAAGGATCAGTGCATGCAAACCTTTGCCAACCAGGTTGTGATTGTGACCGGCGCGACGGGCAACTTGGGCGGTGCGGTGACGCGCCTCTTTGCCGCTGCTGGTGCACGAATAGCCTTGCCCGATCGCGCCGAAGACAGGTTGCCGCGGTTGTTTCCAGAGCTGGCAGCCTCGGACGATGTCTATTTTGCCGCGTCAGTTGATGTGACCCGCTCGGAGCAGGTAGAGGGATTTGTTGCCGATACGCTTGCGCGCTTTGGCCGCATTGATGTACTCGTCAATACTGTAGGCGGCTATCGCGCCGGTACGCCGCCCCACGAGACGGCGCTGGAGACTTGGGATCTGATGCTCGATCTCAACGCACGCGCCACCTTTATCATCAATCGTGCGGTGATTCCGGCGATGCTGGCCCAGGGGCGCGGAAAAATCATCAATACCGCCGCGCGTTCGGCCTTGGCCAGCGGCGCAAACGAAGTGGCCTACAGCGCATCAAAGAGCGCGGTGGCCCGCATCACGGAAAGCATGGCCGCAGCCTATAAGGCCGAGGGCATCAACGTCAACGCGGTCTTGCCGGGCACCATCGACACGCCGCAAAATCGCCAGGCCATGCCCAACGCCGACTATAGCAAGTGGGTCACGCCGGAGGCAATTGCCCAGGTGATCATTTTTCTGGCCTCCGACGCGGCGACACCGATTCATGGCGCGTTGCTTCCAGCTTATGGATTGTCGTAATCGCACACAGGATGAAATCTACGGGTTTGAGAGGAAGAGGGCATGGATCAAGAAAAGGTATCGCACCTGCTGTCGCAAGCCGGAGGGGCCCATCATACCTATGAGCAAACCGTCCTTAATGGCGTCTATGATCAGGTGTGGCCGGCCTGGTATGCCGACTATGTCATCGCACATGGTCTGAACGAGTTGCTGCCCCAGCCGGTCAGCGTGGAGCAGCTGAATCACTTCCTGACTGAGAGCTTTCAGCGCTATGAACAAACCGATAAAGGCCAAACGTGGGCTGACTTCACCGCCGCGGACCTCGCCAACCAATTCGGCTGATCCAGACGCTCAACCAGCCCGGCATGGATTTCTTCGGCACTCGCGTGGTGCGTGCTCCGCTCGACCGCACGTGGCCCGCGCAGAAATTGACGCTGCCGGTTAGGGGACCTTGTTGTAGATCACCGGCATTTGACCCTTCCACGTGTCCCAGATCTCGTCATCGGTGATGAGATCGGCCATGAAGTCACCCACGTTGATGCGGCTGGTCACGCCCGGGTCAAAGATTGCGCTGCGAATCGGTGACGCGTGGACTTCGTAGGCCGTGACCTCGTTTTCATCGATCAGATTGTCCGGACGCACCGCGGCCCACTCGATGGCGCCGTCGTTCTGGCCAACTTCTGTGCGCAGATGATCTGCTGCCTGCTCGTTGTCCACATGGGGAGGAAGGAAGAGACGCAGTGCGCCGATGATGCTCTTCTCACCAAACGAGACCGGTTCATCAAGATCGCGATTGCTGTTGCCCGCCGTATTCATGAGCACGAATTTGACCGGTTTTTCCGGATTGTTCGCTCTGATCGCGCCGCACAACCGGCGCGTGGTCTCAGTGACCAATTTACGCGGCTGGCCGTAGATGCCCCTGAAGCTCATGTTGTGTCCCAGGCACGAAGCCACGGCGTCGCATCCGTCAACCTGCCGGGCCATCTCCTCATCGCTGAGATTCAGGACGCTTGCTTGGAGTACAGTCAGGTTTTGGTGATTCTTGAACGCTTCGGGCAGCCTGTCTACCGAGCGAACAACAACCCTGACCGTCTCTCCGCGATCAAGTAACTGCTGCACCAGCATCCGTCCCGTTGCACCGCTTGCACCCACCACTAGGGTTGTCATCTTTTATCTCCTTGCCGCCACAGGCGGTTGCATACACATTACTGCTTACGATTATGGACCGTCACGAACCTCTATGCCTCATTTCCGGACCCTTTACCGCCCTTGATCAGCAGCCATACGCCAAACCCCAACTCGCCGACAATCATGGGCACGGTGAAAACCAGTTCAATCATTGCCGTGTAGGTCGCATAGGTCGGCAGCAGCAACTCGGCGAGGGGAACAATCAGGTAGCCGGCGGCCGCAATGATCAGCAGAATGCCCAAAATACCGGGCACGTAGTCCGCCTGGAGAACCAGATAGCCAAGCAGCAAGAGGTGGCACCCAAAGACGACAAGCCCGATGCTCCAAATGCCCTCAAACGCATCGAGAAAGAGTACAACCAAGGCTGATACCTGATCGGCATCAAATACGCTCAGGTAGTCAGCGCTTCCTACGAGCAGCAGAACAATCACCAAACTCAGCAAGCCGGCGCCTAATAGTGCAGCATAGCTCAACCGCAGCCATGCTGTCAGCAAGGAGAGACTCTGGTTCGCCTCCCGGAGAAAGACATAGAGTGCCCAGGCCACGACCACATCCAGGATGAGGATGAAGAGCCACCCGAAGATTCCGGCACGGAACAGCGCCTCAGAAGTCGCCAGGTTCGCAGTTGTGGCTGCCGCATCCCCAGGGACAACAAGGCTGTTGAAGACAAACCCGTACGCGAATCCAGCACTGACTGCCATGAGTATAAGCGAGATCCCCGCAACCAGCGCAGCCTGGCGTTGGGAGACATCGGCGATTTTGTCTGTCATTTTCTCTTCTCCTGATCGATCTGGTTTGAACGTCTGCGCATCCACGGCCGGTGGAAGGCGCCGTGCAGGTCCAATTGTTCCTGCACTCAAGAGGAGCGTAGCGGCAAATGTGGTGAGGCGTCATCACCAGATGTGGTGATTCGGGGTAGATTCGTCTTTTCCAAGAATGAAGAATGCTGACTCGAGAATGGTGAATTGTTGGGCGTGCCAGAGCCAGGGCGGCGGTAGCCGGTGGATACACAACAACGGGGCCCAGGGGGCTCCCTGAAAAGAGCGGATAGTGCGCTGTGGTTGATCGCCACATGGGTTGTCGACCAGGCGACTGTCGTATCCGTTCCCTTCCATATCCGTTGTTACGTACCAAAGGCTTCAAGCTGGAAACCGAAGTGTTCGGTCCAGCAGTCAGTCAACTTGCGCGGGGGGGTAAGCGCCCTACTTTTTGGGCAAATCAGGGTCGACCACGAGGACGTTGGAGGCTAGCTCATCCGACAGGCGTTGCTCCAGGCCGCCTTCTTCGGCGCGGAGTCGTCTCAATTCGGCCGGCGTGGATCCCTTCGGCAACTTGCCCAGATTGCAGACCGGCTCGCCGGGGCTGATGGCGGGCAGACTGGTCATGCCGATGACGACGGCGTCAAATGGCGCGTGGAGGACGCTTCGTTCTTCACCGAGTAAGGTTGTATTGGTTGCGAGCGGTTGGCCCTTCTCCACAACATCGCCTGGCCTGATATGAAAGCGCAAGAACCCGCCACGATCGGCCCGGATCCACTTTGATTTCTTGACGATGATCTGAAACGCAGGGCGCTCTACCGGCCCGTCGAGCATCTCCAGGCTGCGCAGCACATTGCGGATCCCGCGCGTGGCGGACTCGACGATGGCCGGCTCCACCTTCCAGACTTCACCGCCTTCCATGATGATCGTCGGGCAGCCGGCTTTGCATGCTTCCCGCCGCAACGTTCCTACCGACCCTTTGCGGTTCATGATAATCTCGGCGCCAAATGAGGCAGCCAGCCGGCCGATTTCAGGATTGGCTAGGTCGCCCCGAATGTTGGGGTAATTTGTGCGGCGGACTGATGCCGTGTGCAGATCGATGCCGAAATCCGCACGCGTGACGATCTCATCAAAGATGACGCGCGCCATGCGGCTGGCCAGGCTGCCGGTGGCCGAACCGGGAAAAGAGCGATTCAGATCGCGGCGATCGGGCAGATAGCGAGAGTGGCGATCAAAGGCGAGGATGTTCAAGACGGGTACGAGGATGACGGATCCACGCAACAGGTTGAACTCCGTGTCGCGGATGAGCTGGCGCACGGCCCCGGTCCCGTTGATCTCGTCACCATGCAGCGCGGCCGTAATGAAGACCACCGGCCCATCCTCCGCGGCGCGACGAATGCAGATCGGGATGCGCACCGTCATGCTGCTGTAGCTTTCGCCTACGTTGAGCATCACATTGTGCGATGCGCCGGCGCTAAGTTCTTCACCAAACCAGTCATCAATCGGTTTGCGGATACGCGGTTTGCTCACGGTCATTTCTGTCCTTCATTCGCGGCGTCGACCCGCTTGGTTGTCGATCCTTCGATAAGCTCAGGACGGCGCAGGCTCAACCGGCGCTGACTCTCGCATGTATCGTTACGTTTTTCTTGGGCCATTATCAGCGCAGATTCGCCTAATCCCGGTCTATCCGCGTTCTATTTATTTGCGGTCGAAGCGCTACGATTCTTGCAAGACCTCATCGGCCACGGGCAGGTCGGGCAGGGACTGCACGGGGGGGCGTCGGCGGCGTCGAGTCTTGGCTGGGATCATTTCACGCATCAGCTCCAGCTTGCCGAAACAGAGTAGCCGGTCACCGGCTTCCAGGAGTCGTTGTGCTTTCGGGTTCGGGATCACGGCTGTTGCTCGATAGAGCGTCAGCACGTTGATATCTTTTTCGCGCAGCCCCGATTCGCTGATCGACTGGCCGACGAATTGGGACCCTTTTGGGATATGAATTTCCGCCACGCCATAGCCGCGACTCACCGTCAGTCGCTGGCGCAGGTCGATCTCCGGAAAGTCTACCTGGGCCGCGATATAATCGATGATGGAGCCGGCAATATCCAGCTGCGTGCAGCCTTCGATTCCCTCCAGGCCGGGCGAGGAATTTACCTCCACAACCTGGGGGCCATCTTTGCCTTCCAGCAGATCAACGCCGGCAACACGAAGCCCCATGATCTGCGCCGCACGCACCGCGGTCTCGCGAAACTCGTCGCTGAGCGTTATGGGCTCGGTCTGGCCGCCGCGGTGGACGTTGCTGCGAAATTCCTGCCCCTGGGCCACCCGCCGCATGGCGCCGACTACCTGGTCGCCAACCACAAAGGCGCGAATATCGCGCCCCTTGCTTTCCGCCACAAATTTCTGGACCAGCACATTCTGCTTCTGGCTTTGCAGCAACTCGATGATGGCCTCGGCGGATTCGACAGTCTCGGCCAGCAAGACGCCGATCCCCTGCGTCCCCTCCAACAGCTTGATGATCACCGGCGCGCCGCCGACGCGCTCGATGGCGGGCAGCACATCGCGCTTGTCACGAATAAAGGTCGTCTTGGGGATACCGATGCGGTGGCGGCTGAGGATCTGCAGGCTGCGCAACTTGTCGCGCGAGTTGCTGATGCCCGCCGACGAATTGGCGCAGAAGACATCCATCTGCTCGAATTGGCGCACAACGGCCGTCCCATAGTAGGTGATCGAGGCGCCGATCCTCGGCAGCACCGCGTCGTAGTGGGAGAGTCGTTTCTGGCGAAAGTAGAGATCCGGGTCACCCTCTTCGAGGTCAATTGCGAACTTGAGCGTGTTCAAAACCTTGACCTCGTGCCCGCGTTGCTCAGCTGCTTCGCGCAGCCGGCGCGTGCTGTAGGCTTTTGGGCTACAGGAGAGTACGGCAAGTTTCATTGGTGTTCCTTCCATCAAAGAATTGGTCGATGTAGGGCTAGGATACTACTTGTCTGTTTTTTTCTTGTTGCGTTTCGGCCGGCCGTCGTAGTAGGACTTGCCGGCATCCACAAGAAAGCGTCGGCGACAGGCCTCGCGGCCGAGCAGCATGCGAAAGCCCATCTCATCTCGATTGGCCAGCGTCAGCTCGATGGGCCAGCTGACGCCAAGCAGCAGCACACGGGTAATGATCACAGGACGGATTGCGGCCTTGCCGCTTGAACTGCGTACGGATCGGAAGGCGAAGACCGGGGCCTCTGCCGTTGCAGCCTGGTCGCTACTGCGTTGAACCGGATGAATCTGAAAGCGCACCCAGCTCACGCCGTCGCGGCTGAATTCTTGTACATCAAAGGCATGTAGCGAGGAGGAGCGGGCGCCGGTATCGACCTTGACCTTAATCGCTTTGATCCCCAAATCGGGCAGACCGACCCACTCTCGCCAGCCAATCACCGGCAAGTCAGACGGAAGATAGCGCGTCATATCGGTTTGTTTCTCATGAATTGGTTGTCGAAGAAAGGGAACAACCCTGAACGGAAGTATCCGTCGCATTGGGGAAACAGTCAAGAAGCTGAAGAGATGATTTTGTGGATATTTTGTCGTCACACGATCTCTATCCTTGTGAGCACAAGCGAAGTTGCTTGATCGAGGGTAATTTTTTTGTTCACACAGAAAGGAACGTGCTGTGATGAAAATCTTGAGATTGGGCGGTATTGCGTTGTTGCTCATGGTCGGGCTTCTCCCATTGACTGGCTCCGCTGTCATCGCGCAGGAGGCGGATCCAGGATCGGTCTATTTGGCAGCCTATGACGCCTTCAATGCCGGCGACATCGACGGTGGCATGGCGCTCGTTGCTGAAGACGTTGTCGGCGTTGTCCTGCCAACACTGGAGGGTGAGGAGCCAGCGCAGATCGGCAAGGAGGCATTTCGGGGCATCATGGAAGACATGGTGTCGATCAACGCGCACTGGACGTTTGATGATGTTCAGGTCAATGACAACTCCGTCACCTATCGGGTGCGCTTGGACGCAGAGGGCCCGATGGCAGAGTATGGTCTCTTTCCCCTTGAACTGTATGGTCTTAGCGTGGTGCGCGATGGCTTGATTGAAGCAGAGGTCTGGAGTATGGACAATTCGTCCCGTGTCAAGCTAGACGCGATCGGGGAAACGATGGTCAATGAGGCGCTGGTCGCTCGCTATATGCGCTTCTGGGACACTGTGAACGGTGACTTGGACGATTTTGATGAGATTGTCTCCGAAGGCTTCATCAGTCATGGTAATCCGGAAGCCGATCGCGAGGACATGAGAGCGTATCTTGCAGGGTTCCACGCTGACAATCCCGGTGCGTACTTCCCGGTTGATGAACTGGTTATTGCGGACGGCAAGGCCTACATCACCCTTCGCATGTGGATGGTGCCGGAAGGCGCCGCGGCAGGGGATGAAGGGGAACCAGTGAGTACGCCGTACCTGGTAGTACTTGGCATCGACGACGGCCAAATTAGCGATAGGTGGCTGTTCGCCACGCCAGAATGAGAAATCGGCCAGGGAGTCGCAGTTAACAGGTCGCACCCCTTGGCGATGATCAGGATCGTCATTACTGGTCGCTCCGCTGCCAGATAGAACGCGGATCAAGCGGATGAGGCGGAAGCGGCATTGCCGGAGAAACGAACGCGGTCACGAGTTGGTTCAGGCTGACAGTCACTGGCACAACGCAGACGTGTCAACAAAGATGCGATCAGCCAGTGACTATCAGCCAAGCCCGAAACTCACGGTTGATTGTGCCGGCAAGAAACTGGCGACGATGCAGTTGGGCCATGGTCTTCTACCTAATCGTAGGCAGGTACATTCAACGGTCCGGGACCTTGTCCAGCCTTCCCGCGTGCTCGCATCTCTTCCAGGATCTGCCAGCAGACCAGCTGCATGCGCGGGATATGGAAGGGCGCTTTCCACATATTGCCTTTCATCGTGTGGGACACACGCCCGTCTCGATGCAGATAGCCAAGCCATTCGCCGTATTCGGGGTCGGGAAAGCGGGCGTAGGTCCACTCATGAATCAGCTGATGCCGGCGGGCGTACTTCTCATTTCCAGTCAACTGATAGGCCAGCAGCGTTGCGATAATGGCCTCATTCTGGGGCCACCAGAATTTCATATCGTGCCAGTACTCCTGGACGGGCAATCCCTTGACGTCAACGAAGTAGATGATCCCACCGTACTCCTCGTCCCATCCCCACTCCCACATCCAATCGAGAATCGTCAGCCCGGTCGCCAGCAGATCCGGATCGTTGCGAAGCTTGGCTTCGTTTAGGATGAACCACGCCGCTTCGATTGAATGTCCGGGGTTCATCGTGCGGCCGTCAAAGTGGTCCAAAAATTCACCGTTGGGGCCAGTGACTTCCAGCACTGCATTAAGCTCCGGATGCATAAAATCGCGGCGCACCTCTGCCACATATCGATCGATCCACTTTTGACAAAGCATCGGATCAACCGCGGCATCGCGCAGAATCTGGGCGGTAATGATCATGATCATCGGGATCGCCAGTCCTTGCATCGGGCGTACCTCGGGATCCCACTTGGGCGGCAAGAGACCGGGCGTGTCCAGGTAATGAAGCACCTGCTCATAAAGGTCGACGGCCTGCTGTACCGCCTCCTGATCCCCCGCCGCGCGTCCATAGGCCGCCAGCGCTGCGATCGTGAACGTCTCGCTAAAGACGTAGCGCCGTTTGCGCAGGGGACGGCCATCGCGCGTGACCGTGAAGAACATACGCCCATCTGTGTCAAAACAGTGGCGGCGCAGAAAATCGATGCCATGTTTGGACCAAGCAAGCCACTCCGGCCGGGCTTCAACCTCACTATACAGCGTCGCCAACAACCACGCTGCACGGCCTTGCTGCCAGACACCCTTGTCGTCGTCGAGCAGTGTGCCGTCCCGACCACGCGCAAACATAAAGCCGCCAAATTCCTCGTCTATGCTGCGTGGAAACCAGAAGGGCATCACGTCGTCGAGCAGCCCGTCCCGGTAGACGGCTATCAACTCGTCGATTCGTTCTGGCGTCAAAATCGAGGAGGAGAATTCCGGTTCCATCTGCCTCTGTCCTTTCCGCTGATCATTACACTTGACGCTATCTTGACGCCATAGAGAAGAGCCGTTCTACTGACCAAATCTCGATGTCCAGATCGTTCATCCCGGCGTCTACGCGTGTGTTTTTCCTGTTGGACTCTGTCATCGAACTCCAATATATTGCAGACAGACCCCAATTTCTGAATGATACCCTCTTAGGGGATGCTGCGTGAAACGAAACAGAAATGAAAGAGGTTTGTAAAGACGTTAGCACCAGTATTGGCCGGTGTCAAGCGTACATTGGGGGTTTCGAAACGATTGACAAATTACTCCGAATAGAAATACAATCTGATCCCTAGACCTCTATCGTGTCAAATATCACGCCTGCGGGCGTACGGCCGCACTGCTGACCGATTTCGCCGATCTTGGCGCTGATATCATCAATCTATGAAGCTGCATGCGACTGTATTCGTGTGGCCGGCCAAGAAGGCGGATTCATTCTGAGCCCCGGCTGTGAAGTGCCCCGGGAGACGCCCCATGAAAACTTGGAAGCGCTCATCCGCGCCGCCAGGACTTGTGGCTCCTACGCTAGCTGACTGATGGAAGACCCGACTATGACGAGACAGTGCGCATTTGCCGTCGTCGCCCATCCCGACGATATCGAATTTATGATGGCGGGCACGCTCATGCAGTTGGGGGAGGCAGGGTTCGAGCTGCACACGATGACGGTTGCCAACGGGTCATGCGGCGGCGTTCGCCATGATGCCGCCACGACGGCTGAAATCCGGCGCCTGGAATCGCTGGCAGCCGCCGAGCTGATCGGCGCGACGCACCACGAAGCGCTCTGCAATGATCTTGAGATATTTTATGAGATAGGCACGCTGCGCCGGCTTGCGGCGGTAATTCGGGCCGTAGCGCCAACCGTCCTCCTCACACACGCGCCGCAGGACTACATGGAAGATCACATGAACACCTGTCGTCTGGCGCTTACCGCGGCCTTTGCCAGGGGCGCTCCGAACTTTGCGACGGAACCGGCCCACACGCCGATTGAGCAGGACATTACACTCTATCACGCCCTTCCATACGGCCTGCGTGACCCGCTGGGCGGACCGGTGCAGGCCGAATTCTATGTCGACATTACCGACCACATGGAAGAGAAGCAGGCGATGCTGACCATGCACCGCAGCCAGCAAGAGTGGCTCGATGTCAGTCAGGGTATGGGTTCATTTACCAGCCACATGACCGAGATGAGCCGTAGCGTGGGCCGGATGTCGGGTCGGTTTCGCTATGCAGAGGGTTGGACACGCCACTTGCCGATCGGCTACTGTGCGCCGGAGAGCGATCCACTGCGCACGGCGCTTCCAGCGCACCGAATTGCCGTCGCGCCAAAGTGAATTCTATTGAGTCTGTTCCAGGAGCGAGAAATGCGCCCCATAAGCAAGGTTGCTCCCGAATGGTGGGACTACACGACGCTCGATCCCGAGATTCTCGACGCGTCGGCCAGGTTGACGGCCGATGAGTTGTTGAGCCTGAGCCGCCCCGGTTTCAGCGTGGTTTTTTACGAAACGTTGGAAGAGTTCTATCTTGCCGAGGCGCTCGAGTATATCGACGCCTGGCGGCAGGCCACGCCCGAAGCGCCTGCCGGAATCTGCGGTCCCATCGGTCCAACCGAGCAACTCCCGCTGGTCGCTCGCCTGGTCAATGAGTTGTCGATCGATCTCACACACTGTCACTTCTGGGGCATGGATGAGTGGGTCGTCGATGGCAAAGAGGTTGCCTATGACTTTCCGCTCAGCTTTGCCCGCGCCGACATGGAACTCTGCTTTGACCGCATTCGGCCTGAACTGCGGATGCCTGCACAGAACATCCACTTTCCCCAGGCCGATCCGGCCGAATACATTGCAAGCTGGGAACTAGCCCGCTGTGTCGTGATGCAAGGCGGACAAGGCGAAGTCAAGCACTGGGCCTTCAACGATCCACCGCGTCGGGCGGGCCGTTGGTCTGAGGAGCCGCCGCCGCCCGAGGACTACCGTAAGCTTGCGACCCGTGTGGTCGACCTCCATCCCATTACCATGATGCAAAACGCCCGCACGTCGGGTGGCGGCCTGGTCCACTATGTGCCCAATCAGGCCGTTACGGTCGGTCCGGTGGAAACGTGGCGTGCCGAAAAGGTCTCAATTTGGCAGGCGGGCATGCACGATAATCCCTTTGGCATGCGGCTAACTGCCTATATGATCGCCAACGGAATCGCCGACACAGCCGTGCCCATGTCGCTGCTGGCAGATCATCCCAATGTCCAGTTCAATTTTCTGCGCAGCGCGATTGGCAGCACCTCCATCGAGATGCATTAGGCGCCAGCTACGGTTTTCGCGAGTCAGAGCGATTGCGAAAGCTCGCTCATCCCGAGTGGTGTGAGCACCACGTTTACCCCAGGGGTCGGACGCAGCGTGCCTAAGTTGCGCATGTCAATGTGCTGCCCTGCCACCAGATTCACATCAAAACGCTGCGCCACCATGGCCAGTACGAAGACTGCTTCCATCTTGGCAAAGGATTCGCCGATACAGAAGCGGGGACCGCGGCTAAAGGGAATATAGGCAAACCGGTTGCGAACCTTGCTCTGCTCCGGCAAGAAGCGGGTCGAATCAAAGCCTTCCGGGTTCTCCCAAAAATCAGGATGGCGGTGCACCGTGTAGGTGTTGATCACCACATTGCTGCCCGCCGGCACGGTATACCCGCTCAGGGTGTCATCTGCCAGCAGGGTGCGCACGATGTTCGCCAAGGGCGGATAGAGTCGCAGCGTTTCTTCAAATGTCGCCAGCGTAAAGGGCAAATTGGCGAAATCAGCCGCTGTCGGGGGGCGATCGCCGAGCACCCGGTCGACCTCTTCGTACAGACTTCGGCGCACGGCAGGCTGCTCCGACAGCGGCTGTACTGAATATGAACCAGATCGCCGCAGGTTTGCTGCAAATGCACCATCTGCCGAACACTATCGTCATTTCGATGCAGCAGGATGTTCTTCAAGATGGTGTTGCCCTGTGGACCGGGAATGACGACGCTGGCTTCGACTCCCGTCTGATCTGGCATACTTTTCCCTCTGTTCAGTATTGGATGGTTTTGCTCTGTACGATGGAAACCTTGGCGAAAGCGCAGGCAGTAGAGCGGGGGACGGGACACGTCGTAAGTCACGACGCGTTCATGACGATTCGACGCAACTCGACAAGTGCGTCGAATCGTCATGGCTCTAGCTTTGAATGAATGGCAGGTAACTTTTGCCGCCAAAGCCGCCGCCGCCCGAAAGGGGCTGCAGCCGCTCTTGCTCCAGGACTGCGAGCCGTGCGGCGAGTTGGGCACGCTTGGCCTTAATGGGTTCTGTATTGCCCTTCACGCTTGTGGGGTGGGCCAAGTTATCTTCCTCAATGGGGTCAACGGCATTGCCGTCCCCGTCATACAGATGATACATTTCGTACTGTTCCTCAACCTCACAAAGCTCGCCCTCTTCACAGGGTTCGAAGTAACGGGCGTACTTCCACTCACCGTCAGGATCCTGGGTGAAGATGGCGCGGATGTTCTTGGGCGGAGCAGGAATCTCCTGGCCGGTAACCGGGTTGAGGAACGGGCCACAGGGCGCCGCAGCATACGTATCGTCGAACGTGAAAAGAATCTCATTTTGCACCGGTTCATCCGGCGCCGTCAGCAGGGGGGACAAATCAGTTCCGAAGAAGACCCACTCTTGCGGATCCGGGACTTGGGCCAGCGTCGCCAGCGTCGGCATGAGATCGATAAGCGATGCGTAGGCGTTGGTGGTTTGGCCGGTGGGAAAGAGAGTGGGATTGTGGATGATCAGCGGAACATTCACAGCCTCCTCATACATGACAAACGCCTTTTGGCGCAAGCCGCCGTGGGCCAGCCCCATCTCGCCATGATCCGACGCAAAGATGATGATGGTGTTGTCGTAGATATCCTCGGGCACGGCATCCATAATCTGCCCAATCTGCGCATCGACCTGTTTGATCAATCCGGCGTAAAAATTGACGTAATTCAACTGTTCCCCCTCCGAAACCAAAGTACCGAGTGAGGCTGCCATCAGGTCCAGAACTTGACGCTGGCAGGTGGGTTTTCTCAGCAATTGGTCGGTGTAGGCTGTTTCGGGCACGGTGATGCCCAGGTCGAAATCAAAATCAGCATAATTGTCGCACGATGGATCATCGCTGACGGGGTTGGGCTGATTCCAACTGTTGGGGTAGGAGAGAACGTCGTGAGGATTGCCCAGGCCGACGATCAGCGTGAACGGTTGCTCGGCGGTGGTTGCCGCCGACTGCGTTTGCAGGAAGTTGATTGCCTGCTCGGTGGTGGTTGCATCCCAATCGGCACAGCCGCCGCCAAAATTGTCCGGATTGGTATCATCAGCCACGGCAGTCGGTACCCAGTCGTTGAAGCCGTAGCTGGCCACGTTCTCAGAGGATGGCAATTCATAATCCTCAGTCATGGTCATATGCCACTTGCCCTTGAGCACCACGTTGTAGCCCGCCGAGCTGAGCATATGGCCCATCGTCTGAATCCCGGGGGGGAGCGTCGGTTCAACCGGCGTATTTTCAACGCAGGTCGTACACTCGCCGGTAAGCGTGCGTGTGACGGTATGCTGAGCCGGATGCAGGCCGGTGAAGAGCGTGGCGCGGCTGGGCGAGCACATGGCGGTGTTGCAAAATGCATGGCGGAAGGTGAGCCCGTTATCCGCCAACTGGGTGTGGGCGGGCAAGTTGTCGGCCGCCCAATCGGCCGGCCAGTGTTGCGGGTACCGTTCCTGGTCGTTGATGATCAGGAGAATGTTGGGTCGTGTCCCAAGGGGACCGTCACGTTCGGTCGGGACGGCGGCTTGGGCAGTCGTCGACCTGACACCGGTGGCGGCCAGCGCCCCGCCCAGTACCAGCTTGCTGGTACCGGCCAGGAAGTCGCGCCGACTGACGTTGCTCATCACTTGCTCTTCACCGAAGCAGATTGCATCTGTCCGGTCATGGTCAACTCGATCAATGGTCGTTGTTTCAGGCATATCTCTTCTCCTTTTTCAACACACGACGGCACGATGGACGGACCTTTGAGGCTGCCCCGCATATTTATCCACAATGCTGTCTCGTGTCAATGCGCAGAAATCATACTGGTGAGTAAGGAACTGTTGACAAGTAAGGATATGTATTTTATCCTTGATATATATGAGATCAATGCTTTCTGTCGAGGACATGCTGATGGCTCAATATCGCGAGTACATAAGTACAATTACGAGCAAAGGACAGGTGACCATTCCGGCTGCGGTTCGACGTGTCCTCGGCGTGGATACGGCTGACAAACTCGTCTTTAGGATTGTCGATGGCAAGGTTGTGATAGAGCCGCTGCCCATGAGCCTGGATGAAGCATTCGGTTCTGTGAAACCACTGAGCACGCCAGAGGATTTCGCAGAAATTGATCGTATTGCCAGAGAAGAACGCGAAGCCAAGTACATTGGTCGGAGCAATCGTTGACTATGCAGTTTGTCGATACCAATGTTTTCATCCGCTTTCTGACCGGCGATGATCCGGTAAAAGCGCAGCGCTGCAAAGAATTGTTGGAGCGGGCCAACAGGGGAGAGGTGGCGCTGATCACTTCGGAGTCAGTTATTGCCGAGATTGTGTTTATTCTGTCTTCCAAACGGCTCTACAAACAGTCTCGCTGTGACATCCGCGCACGGCTCTATCCCATCATTTCAATTCAAGGGCTAAAGCTAGCCCATCGGCGGATGTATTTACGTGCATTGGATATTTACGAACAAAACAATCTCGACTTTGAGGATGCCCTGACAGTCGCACAGATGGAGCGGCAGGGATTGAGCCAATTGTATAGTTACGATGAGGATTTCGACAAGGTCGAAGGTGGGGATATCACGCGGTTGGAACCGTAACCATCAGGGTTGTCGGTGGATGCTTTTCGTTGTGAAGAGCGGGCGGCAACGAGGTACGATTGGGATTGCCAGACAGTCCTTCGGTGAGCGAAGGCCTTGCAAAACTATCGGGGTGAGAAAACAGAAGCGACGCCACAATATATGGGGCATCGCTACTCGGATCCTATTGAATGTTGTGGGTATGCAATACGTGCACCCCAAGATGTTGGATTTCCGTCAAGAAATACCGAGTTGTAGTCCTTCCCTGCATGCTACATGCGCCTCTCCGTCTGTCAATTCCGTCGTCTCCCTGACAGGCACTCATTCCACATCATACAGACCACATAGAAAATCGTTGTACATTGCATCGAGGGCCACGAGTGGTTGTAGATACAATGTACAACGAGCTGTCGGCCTGACTACTGTCATCGATCTCTGAGTTGAGCAAAGCAATGGTACCGATTGACCGGACGGATGAGCAAAGTAGCCAGCACGCAGCACGATCACAACAAATCAGAGCCTATGCCGCCTTTCTAACACCGAAAGATGACTATTCTACCAACAACTGACGGCTGTACTCGACTGAAATGGGCCGCAGATGGCGTTTTTTTGACCATACGGGCGGGTTTTCAAGAACACATACCTGGGATCGGGCGTGCGGCTATTGCCCATTGCTGTCGGCCGTTGACGACAGGGTCGCTAGTAGATTCAGGATCTCTGCGTTTTTAGGGATGTCCTGCATTGAGTTCCCGTAGTGAACATAGCGTACGATACCATTCACGTCCACGACTGCCTGTGCGGGCATGCGCCCCAACTTCAGCAGATTAATCTGCTGCCCATAGAGCTTGAGCACCGTCTTCTGCGGGTCTGCAAGGCCCACGAAGGGTATGTCATGTTCGGCCCAGAAGTGGCTGAAGCTCTCGGCGCTGTCCGGCCCGATCGCAACCACTTCGGACTCGCTCGCCTGGAATTTGTCATAATCTTGGCGCAACTGCACCATGTGCCGGCGGCAGTACGGTCAGGTGAAGCCGCGGTTGAAGACGAGCACGACATGTTTCTGCCTGCGCATGTCCGAAAGCCGGAAGGTGTTGCCGGAGACATCGGTCAGGCTGAAATCCGGCGCCGGTTGGTTGAGTTCGATCTGTTTGCCCACGGTGCACGTATTCCTGACGGGTCAACCTTGTTTAGTCTGGTAGAGACTGGCGGATGAGTTAAGTAGCCAGCACGGGCTTATTTTACCAGACAATAAGTGGCACGACATGTTCCCTGTATGAAGTGCATCGTCGAGAGGCGTGGCCTTCCTTCGTCGTGATAATACAGGTTGTTTAGCCCAATAGAATATCCAAGAATACAGCAGGCAAGATCATCGTGGTGCCCTTGACCTGATCCAGCACCAACAGATGTGGATCACCCGTCACCAGGTAGTCGACTTCATGCACCACGGCATAGGCTACCAGATAGTCGTCGTCTGGGTCAGCCGTGTATTCTGGGAAGGTGTCTGCCAGTTTTGTGGGCTTTGTTGCGACGGTCGTCAGGACGGCGATGAACTGTTCTATCTGGTCTTCAGATATCCGCTGATTGAGATAGGCTGAATTGGCAATACTGGTGCGCAGTTCGTCGAGGAGTTCTTGGGGTAACACCAACTCAACATTCTCACCCAAACAAGCTTCCACAACCTTGGTAATGGTGCGGGGCTGACCTGGGGCCAGCAAGTAGCTGATCAAGACATTCGTATCGAGGATGACTCTCATTGCTCAGCTTCTGCCAACTCCTTGTCTTTCTCAAGGGTGCTTGCGATAGCTTCATCGCCAAATCCGGCCTCCCGATAGGCTTCCTCAGCATCAATCTCTGGATTTCGTGCGGCGATTTGAGCACGGATGGTCTCCAGCTCTGCCAAGGCCTGGCGTCCGGCTTCCTGTTTGCGCAGTTTCGCCAACTCTTCGTAATCCGTGTACGGAATCAATACCCCAGCCGGTTTGCCCCGCCGTTCAATGATCACGCCATCACGATTCTCTTCGGCCCATTTAAGAATAGCTCCCAGTCGAGCCTGAGCGTCACTGGCCGATACGGTCATGGTCATGTCGATGCCTGCTTTCATTTCTAGAATAGAATATATAACTAATTCTAGATTATATCATATATTTACAGCATCGCCTACCCAAAAAAGAGCCATCATTCTCCTGCTTGTCCTCTTCCGACACCTCGCCCCAGTCGCCCGCGACGTGACGGGCGAGAAACTCCTCGGGGCGCTGGTCTGCCTCCTCAAGCGCAGCCAGTGCGCCGGGTGTGGCGACCACGCGTCCCAGTTCAAACGGCGGTTGTTTACCTGTCTCGGTGGTACTCATCGAGCATGCTCCTTTGCCAATGCAAAAAAGGCCTGGGGCGTCTCCCAGACCGTGTGCGTCCATCTTCGATTGTGTGTCAGCCTTTCAAGGCGCCAGATGCAGGGCCGACTGTAGACTTCCGCGCGCGGCTTGTCAAGAGTGGTACACTGGAGCCATGCCGGAACGTCGGCCTGGACCGGAATACCAGCTCGCCTTTGACTTCTCAGCCAAGCCGGAGTCATCGCCTCCGGAGCAGATCGTTCGTGCTGGATCGCTGGCCAACTTCGACAGCCGGGAACCCGGCCTCGGTCGCTTCATCCGCTCGGTGGATCACGATGTGCAGATCCGGACACCGGCGCTAGCGGCCAACTTCCTCATGCAGCAGATCTTCACGCCCTTCGACGAGTTCACGCAGGAAGAACTTGTGGCCCTCATGCTCAACACGAAAAATCGCATTACCCACACGGCGCTCATCTACCGCGGCGCCATCAACGGTATCTACGTGCGTAACGCCGAGGTCTTTCGGCCTGCCATCCTGGCCAACGCCCGCGCCATCATGCTGGCCCATAATCACCCAAGTACGGATCCCAGCCCAAGCCCGGAAGACGTCCGCTTCACGCAGAGCTGTGCCGAGGCCGGGCGCATCTTGGACGTTGAGCTGATGGATCACATCATTGTGGGGCGGGACCAGTGGGTGTCGCTCAAAGAACGGCGCCTTGGCTTTGATCCGGAGTGAGATTCGCAGGTAGGATCAGCCAGATTGGGGCAAGATAGGTGGAAAGCCGTTCAAATTTGATGGTTGCCGGCGACTCGAACTCCTTGCGCACCTCAAACAACCCTTGCGCAGTGAGTGCCCTGCTTAATGGCGTTGCTGGTTATTCCGGGCACTACCGCCGTGAAGTCGAGATCTTCAGAAAAGCGATTCTGTGGCAGATAGCAGTGGTGCAGTGCGGTGCCGCCCTTGAAAACCAGCGCATCATGCAGATCTGACCCGGCCAACTGCTGCAATGCCAGCGCGAGGTGATAGTCTTTCTCGGCCACATCCAGTGGATATCTGAGCTGTCTGCGGTTGATGAGCTGTAGTTGTTGTCGTGAAATGGTCATACGCTACGCGTTGGTGATTAACGGTGCAAGAGCTGCGTCATCGTAGTAACCTTTGGTGCTAGTTTGAAAAAGGCCATGAGAATGGCGACAATCTCTTGTAACGACCAAGAAACGAGAGAGAGGAGCCAAACTCATGACCACGGTCGATTTTATCACGGAGCTGTTCTGTCGGGTAGATGATGAGATTGCATGGTATCCGAAACATAGTCAGGCAAACCTGTATCCCAGTGAGGTGGTGACATTGGCGCTGCTCTACAGTTTGACGGGCAAGGGGCAACGTGAATTCTGGCGTTGGCTGACCCGGGGCTACCGAGAGCTGTTTCCAAACTTGCCATGTCGTACTCGCCTGTTTCGACTTTTCAACACCCATGCCCATTTCATCGGTGATTTCATGGCTGCGCCCTCATTGATAGGCGTGATCGACAGTTACGGTATCGAGCTCATCCATCCAAGACGAGAGCGGCGCAGCGAGCGACAAATCGGCAAGAAAGGCAAGTCCAATACTCGTTGGATTGTTGGCGGCAAGCTCTGCTTCGTGCTGGACCACCTGGGCCGCATCGTCGACTGGGAATGTGACACGGCTAACGTCCATGATGGCTCTGCCTTTCAGCACCTTGTCGACAAGTTTCGCTACGATATGGTCATCTTTGCTGATGTCAGTTTTGCCAAGGCCGATTGGCATCCGACCAACCTGCGTCTCTGCCCGCGGGGTGAATGGAACGTGCGCATGGTCGTGGAAACCGTCCTGTCCATGTTGACCTACGTCTGTCGCTTCAAGCACAGATCCCACAAAGTCTGGCGTTACTTCGAGTCCAGAGTCGGCTTCACCTTGGCTCTATTCAACATCTTGGTGCAGTGGCATGGCTTCCAACCTGACGAAACCGGCTTTGTGCCACTCTCCATCGCCGAATTCAGTCTATAATCCACTAGCACCAAAGGTTATTACCTGGGCCAATGCCAAACCTGGTGCAGATACGCTTGGACTGGATGCGGACATCACGCTGAGCACAGCCCTTCCTCAAGTCTCGTCCGAAATCACGCTTGAGGGTGCTGGCTTCTCCGTCGATGGCGCAAGTACCTACCGTGTATTCGAAGTTACCAGTATCGGCAACTTCACCGTCAATCAGATCACTATACAGAACGGTTCTACCTCCGGCAATGGCGGCGCTATTTTGAATGATGGTGGTACGTTGACGGTGACAAACAGCACCGTCTCTGGCAATACAGGCGACAATGGCGGCGGCATCTACAGCGCCAGCGGCACGCTGACAGCGACCAATAGCACGATCTCTGGCAATACTGGCAAGCGGCGGCACCATGCGAACGGCAGGAAAGGCCGGCAACCACCGCCCCGGCGGTGGTATCAACAACTCCGGCGGCACGCTGACAGTGACCCACAGCACCATCTCCGGCAACAATGGCGGCAGTGGCAGGACAAAAAACAGAAAACACGATCCGGTAATACGGCAGCCGGCGGCGCACAACCCGGCGGCACGCTGACAATGGCGGCACAGCCTATCTGGCCGGGGTGATTCTGGATACTGGAACCAACGGCGCCAACTGTCAGAATTTTGGAACATTGACCGACAACGGCTACAACCTGTCGGATGATGCGTCATGTGGCTTCACGGGTACGGGATCAGCGAATAATGCGACCTTGAACTTGAGCGCACTGACTGGAAGTGGTCCCGGCGGCGGCGTGCATACGCCACAAGCCGGCAGCAATGCGATTGGTGCGATTCCCAATGGCATCAATATCGACAACAACGGCGTGGCACTAGCGTGCGACGGCACCACCACTGACCAACTTGGCAACACGCGCCCGATCACAAGTGGCGCTGACTGCACGAGTGGTGCGGTCGAAGTCGATACGACCGTAGCCGTGACCCTGGGCTGGTTCCTGGCGCAGCGCAATGGCGACGTGGTCGAAGTTCGCTGGCAGACGGCGACGGAGACGGGTACGGCCGGCTTCCATGTGCTGGCTGCCACAGACGACGGCAACACGGTACGGCTCAACCAAGAGCTGATCCCGTCGCCCGTGATCGACTCGATCACGCCGACAGACTATGCCTTCACTGCCGTGACCGACGCCACCCTGTTCTATCTGGACGAAGTGGGCGTCGACGGCGGCGTGACCAGGCACGGCCCCTTTGAGTTGGGCATGGACTATGGCGCCTATTCCCTGCCTGGCAATGTGGAGGTGCGACCGGCCGTCTTCCTCCCGGTCGTGGCGCGATAGTGGACGCTAGTACGGTTCGGCGTGAATACCACGGCAGAAATCTGGCGGCTCTCCCTCTGGTAGGAACTGTATAAGGATTTCTGCCGGGATTCACTGGCGGTTTTTGTGGCTCTCCGGCACATTTCGTGCAGTTCTGTTCTGCCAATCAGCTTGTAGGAATCGGATTGATCAAGGGGTCTACGTCGGTGACGTTGTAGGCCGGCATCGATCCCCCTGTTGAGCCAGGCAATCTGGCTGCGCTCTTGACAGGAGAAACGGTGGGCACACGGTTCGCGATTTGAGAGGTGAGCAAGGTTTAACCTGGGGAATCCAGACGGAGAGCCACACTTCCGCCCGGCGATGGCCGAAACAAGGTTGACGCAATGACGCCGCGAGGCTGCGCCTCGGTCAGGCAGGTGACACGCGCCGACAAACCAACATCCTGCCCTCACCCGCCCTTATTGTCACCATATTTGAACTTCGTACATTCCTCCAGAGCGGAAACCGGCGGGAATGTACGAAGTTCAAGTGACGTCTCTATTAGAGAGTTCCTGAATGGGACGAATGAGCAGCCGGATGATGTAGTCGGCCATTTCCTCGGCCGAAAACGGCATGTCGTTTTCCAGCCACCAGCGTATCAGGCTGACGATAGATGTCCCGAAGTGATGGGCAACCAGATCTTCCGGCACATCCGAGCCGCCGAAAAACGCTCTGCCCTCCTCCAAACTGAAATCAAAGGTTGCAGCCACCAATCGCTCCGCCGCCACCGTGCGCAGCAGCAGCCGGAAAACGTCGGCGTGCTCTTCGGCATAGTGCAGCGCAGCAACCGTGTTCCTCATCGGCGCATCGGCCGGTCCGGGATCCAGGCGCGCTTGCCGAAAACGTTCGAGAGCATCGTCGATGACCGCCTGCAGCAGTTCATCCTTGGATACGTAGTGGCGGAAAAATGTCCGGTAGCCGACTTGCGCCTCTCCAGTCAAGTCGCGGATGGAGATAGCGTCGTACTCCTTGACGGCCATAAGATCGATGAGCGCTTCTTGGAGCAGACGTCGAGTCCGCTGCACGCGCAGGTCGCTTTTGTTCATAAAGGCCCGCTTTACCTTGACTTACGCTTGCATCCGTGCTATTTTGTGGCGCACCTTATGCCACAAAGTAGGGGGTGCGCCATAAAATTGCGCAAGCCTGTATTGAATACGCATAGTAATGGCATCATCACGAATGATAGCAGAGACTTCGATCTAAGCATAGCCATCACCATCTTTCGATTTTTTTTTGCGAAAACGGTCAGTTGCAGCAGCGATCTTCAGGAGGGGTAAACCAATGATTGGCAAAGTTAACATTTCGGCCAGGAACATCAACCAGCGCGTGGGCGACGCCTCTCTTCGCCAAGCTCTCCGGTTGACATTCTTCGCAGTGGTGGCGCTGGCTGGTTCTTTCCTGCTGGGATGGCTGGCTGCCGAAGTTGCTTTGGGACAATTGCTGCCTGTATCCGGCCAGACGCCGATGGCTGAACAGAGTGCGGGTCTGATGCTGTTGGGCCTGGCCGCGCTCCTTGCGCTCGTCCGGCTGGATCACACCTGCGGCATCTGCCGCGCGTTTCAAATGGCCCTGGCCTGGTTGCAGCGTGGAGGGGTCGATGAGAACGGGTAGTACAGTTGAATGCTTAGACTCTCCGGCAGATAGCGGCCTAGCCAAACAATCTCGCGCCGAAAAGAAGTGCAATACCACCCTGATGAAGAAGCGAAGCATCGGGGTAAATGAGCTGCTGCGCTGATCAGCAGTTCATTACCCGCTCGCCCGTTGGGCATTCCTGCGGTCATCCTCTAAACTGTTCTTGAAAACCACTACGAGCCGTTTCTCAGCGTTGCGAATCTAGGAGCTCTGCGCCTGTACCGTTCCTATTCATCCGCCCTCACTAGTGGCGTCATGAGCTAGGATAGTTAATTTGACCAGCACAAGTCATTACCTGGAGTCATGGTATGCCTGCACCGACCATTCTGATCGTCGACGACGAACCGCAAGTCCTGAACGCGGTCGAGCGCGACCTGCGTTCACATTTCCGCCGCGAGTACCGTATCGTCAAGGCCGGCTCGGGCCAGGAGGCGTTGGACGCAACGCGCCAATAGAAACAGCGCGGCGTTCCCGTCGCCCTCTTCTTGGGCATTCTCTTTCCTCCTCGACCTTGATTCCACGTCAGGTTGGAGCGGCCGGAAAACCTCCCCAATTTTTCATGCCCAATCTGTCTCGCAGGATCTGACACGATACAACCCGAGACTACATCGAGTACTATAACGAGAGTCGGCCGCATCAAGGAGTAGGCCAGAGAACCCCTGTTCCGCCGGATGATCCGCCCGCTACCGGCGAGGTCATCGCACTTCCGTTACTTGGCAGTTTGCACCATGATTATCGTGGTGCTGCCCGACTGAAGTGCCGGCGGATGAGTTAAGTAGCCAGCACGGTGCCTAGTAGAAGTGCCGGACTCCTCCGTGCCGGTTCCGCTTCTCATGCCTGGTCGAGCATGATCATCGTTCACCGGCCCCTCGGACGGCGCTTGCTGCCACCCCAAAATCCGGTGGCACCGCACGTTGCACACCGTCCGCTTCGTGTCCGGGCGCAACGGCTGCAAGCTTGGGACGGGGGTAGTCGGGCCATATCTGGCCCGACGCCGCGCAGCCAGCAGCATTCCTCCCCTGACCCCTCCTTCTGCTGGCTGCTTGATCGGAATCCCGCCGATGGCGGGATGATTGATATCCGCTCCGCGGAGGACCAGTAAGCAGTAGCCGAGGTATCTATTTGTGAGCTTGTCAGATCGCCAATTCAACGAATGTTTAGTGGATTGTGCAATCATGTTGCCTGGGGTGCAACAAATCGATTCTGGGGCTTCTGAGCGAGTTTGGAGAGGTGTTGTTAGACAGGGTAGTGAGCTACAGTTGACCCGATTGTAGCAAGGTCAGAAAGGTGACTGGTTTCAAGATGGCCAGGCCTTGATAGGACTCAATCTGGAGCAGGTGAGGGTCGCCGGTGATTAGATACTGGGCTTGACCTGCTAGGGCGCATTCCAGGTAGCGGTTATCAGATTCGTCAGCCTGAACCACGCTCAGGGTTTGGGTGGGTTGGACCATGATGGCAGTTTCTTGGAGCATGGCCAGGAACGCAGCTTGGTGCTGCTTGATTTGTTGATAGCGATCTACCAGGTGCGGGTACTCAAGCACGCGGGCGAGTTCGTCAATGATGGCCGGTGAGATAATCACCTCAAACTGGTCGTTTTCCCAGTGTTGGATGATTTGAGCTGGTGGGCCGGTGGGGGAGATCAGAGCACTGACGTAGACGTTGGCATCCAGAACGACGTTCATAGTACAGGCTTACGAAGTGGTGGCAGACTCAGCCCGGACGGCTTGTTGCGCCTGCAAGACTAACTCCATGACTTTGTCAGGGTCAGCGTCTTGATTGGCCTCCTGAACCTGGCGAATGGTATCGAAAAAGCGCTGCCGATTTTGTTTCCAGTTTTCGTAGATGTCCAACGGCACGATTACCGCAGCCGGTCGGCCATTGCGCTCGATGATGTAGTTGTCGCCTTTGAACTGGACCTCGTCCAAGATCGGACTGAGCTTGCTGCGCAGGACCGAGCTTTTGATGCTCTTCTCCATTTCAAGACCTTTCCGTGAGGCTGGTTGGTTAGTTTGTACATTTTGCATACTTTGTACAATATAGCATATTTTTCTGTGATTCTCAACTGGTTGACAAGATGGCTGACTTTGGCGATGATCAAGGTTAGCTACCAAACCCCATATGAGCGATATCATGACTTCAGTCCCCACCTACGATCAGTTGATAAACCCAACAATTTCGGCCCTGCGCACCTTGGGCGGATCGGGAACCATCGCTGAAATTTACACCACAGTTGCGGAGCAGCAAGGCCTATCTGACCAACAACTGGAATTCAGTAATTCACGATTTCGTTCCTAGGGCCGGGATTGGAATGACCATGACGGCCCCGTAGAGGTGCTCAATAGATCGCCTGAGCATCGAAATGAAGGCCTGGAACTGAAAGAGAGTCGGGTCGAGACGATGCGGGCCACGACCTGGAATACGAGCGACGAACCAACGTAGAAAGGCCCAAATATTGACCAAGAGCAACGCATAACCGAGCAGAAAGAAGCGCAACGCCGGATTGCGTGAAGTCGTTTTGACTCGCACTCGCCGCAAGATGCGATAGGAAGCCTCGATGCCAAAGCGGAAACGATAGCGTCGATAGATGGTCTTGGGCTTCCAGTCGATGCCGATGAGCACGAAGAGCAACCACTTGCGACGCCGTCTTTTCTCCTTGTTGGGAACAAGCGTGGCCACGACCGCCACATCGACGACGGTCTCATCGGTGAACGTATAGCGAGTTTGATAGCTCTTGCGTCCGCGACAGAGCTGGCGAGTCCCGCCAGTCTTGCCGCGGATGGTGCAGGCGAGAATGGCCCGTTGCTTGACCTCCTTGAGATAGCAAACGACCGCTCCCGAGCAGAAGCCACGATCCATGTAGAGCACGTCGATCTGGATCTTGAGGCACTCTGCACGCTGGAGAAGACGCTGAACAATGGCAACGGTCTGCTCTTCTGGTCGTACAAAGGCAACTGCCAGGGTCACACGCATCTGCCGGTAGATGACATAGAGACTGATGATGCGGAAGAAGCGACCGGTTCCCGCTTTCGGCTTGCTGCGACAGGCATACGCTCTCAACTCAGACGTCTTGCCGTAGAAGGGTTCATCATGTTCGTCGATTGCCGCTTCGACTCTCCCTGACTGCAATTGCTGCGGTAGGCGAGAGGCCAATGCTTCATTGATCTGCTTCTCGTACTGGTCTAGCTGCTCAATGCTTATCTGCTCATTCAGCACTTCTCGGATCCGGTTGCCGCTGGCACTCATCTCCAGATCGCGACAGGCGGCATCGATGCTGATGTTCTCACTGGCAGCCTTCATGAGCACGTCATAGAGCATGGCACTGGTGCAGACGTAGCCATTCGCTTCCAGCGGTAAGTGCTCTTGGCTCACTGCTTGCATCGTTGCTCGAATATCCTGGGCCGTCAGTTCTGATTGCGGTATCATGATCTTGTCCTGTTTGGCTCGTTGATAGTGTTTTGGCGACCCTATTCAACCACCAAACAGGACTTCTTAAAATGTCAACATGATCTGTTCACGCCAAATCGTGAATTACTGAATTGGCGTGATCAATTACTGACGACCTTGTTGGCGATGCCACCGGATGCGTTTGAGCGGCTCGTCCAGCGGCTATTGCGTGAGTCGGGATTTATTCAGGTTGAAGTAACGGGTCGAAGCGGTGATGGGGGAGTTGATGGTCAAGGTATCATGCGACTGGCAGGTTTGCTGAGTTTTCACGTCATCTTTCAGTGCAAACGATACCAAGGCTCAGTGGGTGCTGGTCAGGTCCGCGATTTTCGTGGGGCCATGGTAGGACGAGCTGACAAGGCTTTGTTGATTACCACCGGCAACTTCACCAAGGATGCAGTACGTGAAGCCACTAGGGATGGTGCTCCAGCTATCGACTTGATTGATGGTGACATGCTCTTGGACAAGCTCAAAGAGTTGGATCTGGGAGTGAGCACGAAGCAGGTCTTGGTGGAAGAGGTGGCTATCGAGCCAGAGTGGTTTAACCAGTTGTAAGTTAGGCCATTTGTGGTGCGAATGATAACTTCGTATTGGGTCAAACTAGGTTGCCAGTACTCGAAATGGAAATATGAAAACGATGATCAATGAAGATAGACAACTTAGCAACCCATTTTCAACTGGGGTGGAGGCGTACATTTTGAAACTCACGTTCAAGCATCTTTTGTAGTATTGATGCTCACAGGCGGTTTTGTGCCGTGCATGCCAACAGTCAGAAAGATCAAACTGCAGGGTAAAGTCGCTGGTTATGACACGGATGACCTTATCGTCTATATCAAGGAAAAAAAACACAAATCGAGAACATAAGGTTCTTGGGCAGATAAAGCATTCCATAAGTATCACGAAAAGCGATGCGAATTTTCGTGAGGTTATTCGATCGGCATGGAATGATATCACGAATTCTGAAGTGTTTACGCGCGAGGAAGACGCCTTTGTCTTAATTACTGGCCCCTTGAATACCACAGATATCAACGACGCGCGAACGATCCTTGAATGGGCAAGACATTCTGAAAATGCAAATGAGTTTATCGAAAAGGTTAAAAGAGCCAATTTCAGTAGCAGAGCTAAAAGAGACAAGCTCGAAGCCTTTAGGCACCATCTTCAAAATGCAAATAACGGTACCCCTGTCGAAGATGAAGTGCTATTTCAGTTTCTGCGGCACTTTCATTTGCTCGGATATGATTTGGATATTAAACCGGTGTAACACTTGCGCTACTTCATTCATTGATTGGTCAATATTCTGAGGAAAATACAAAGGCGTTGTGGACTCAAATTGTCGACGAAGTACAATCTGCCAATAAGAACGCGGGCACAATAAGCCGTGATAGTCTCCCAGAAGATCTCTTGGATAAATTTAGACCTAGACAGATAATCACGATTCCCAGTGCACTTCTGCACAGTGCTGATCGCGTGGGATGTCGTGAACTGGAATGAGTTGGATTATGCATCTGATTTGGCAATGGCCAACTTGATAGGTTCATGGAATGAAACAGTGAGGCTGATGTCCGAGCAATTAGCAAGTTGGTTGGAAAGCAATATGAGTCTTGGATTATGTCCATACGGGACGCTCTGTATATCCCCGATAGCCCGATCGAATTGAAGAATGGAAAATGGAGAGAAGTCGAGCGGAATACTTTGTGGCAGGCGTTGGGAGAGAGGATCTTGGATCGGGAACTCGATGAATTTAGAGAACTCGTGATTACTGTATTGACAAAACTCGACCCAAGGTTTGATTTGCCAATTGAAGATCGTTATGCGGCTAGTTGGTACGGGAAAACACCAGAATATTCTCCCGACATTCGAAAGGGCTGTTCAGAAACTTTAGCACTTTTGGCCAATCGATCCGATGCCATGAGCAAATGTTCTGACAATAAACCTGAATTTATCGCGCATAACAGCTGTTCGTGACATATTGTCGAGCGATGATTGGGTTTTGTGGGGCTCGTTGAACGACGTAGCCTCAATTCTTGCTGAGGCAGCCCCGGACAAGTATTTAGATGCTATGGAAAGGGTGTTGGAGTTAACCCCTTGCCCTTTCGGTAATCTCTTCGCCTGAAAGGGGTGAGGCTTCTACGGTGCCAAATTCATATGACAGGTGTGTTGTGGGCACTAGAAAAATTCGGCTTGGCATGAGGACTATTTGGTAAGAGTGTGTATGATTCTCGGCGAACTCACCACTCATGACCCAGATGGCAATTGGACTAACCGTCCATTAATTCATTGGATAAGTATTATGCTTCCATGGTTACCACAGACACTTGCGCCGTTTGAAAAACGGCAAGTGGTAGTTGCAGCCCTCCGAAGGGAAGTTCCGAAAGTGGCGTGGGACTTATTGCTACAAATGTTGCCCAATCAGCATACCTCTTCTAAACATACATCAAAGCCAATCTGGCGCAATCCTTTGCCAAATGACCATCAGTACGGCGTTACACACCTGGAGTATTGGGAGCAAGTAGACTTTTATGCTGGTCAGGCAATAGCAATGGCTGTTACCGATACACAGAAGCTGGTTGAGATTGTGGTAGATCGAATCGATGATCTGCCTCAATCTGTGCTCCAAGAATTAATAGACGTTTTGTCATCTGATCTCATTATGGCTCCGTCAGAGAGAGCGTTGCGTCTTCTGGGAAAGTCTTGCGAAGACAACGACCAAGCACAGGCGTTTTTCGGGTGAGAAGTGGATCCCACACCCGGACATTCTTGCCCATAGATCGAGGATCTCGCGGCTCAGATAGCCCCTGCTGACCCACTCAATAAGTACCGTAGACTGTTTAGTGGCGTGGCAATAGATTTATACGTAATGGCGGGAGACTGGGATGAACAGCAGAATCAACTTGAGAAGAGGCGTCAGCAGGCAGTACCTGAAATGCTGCAAATAGCAGGAGTTGAGAATTTAATTCGTTTTGCGGAGTCCGTTGAACATCCCGAAGAAGTTGGTTACGCACTTGGCATTGTAGGCAGTGAAACCGTTGACGACGATCTGTTACCGAAACTGCTTGACTGTAAAAAAGGGAATCCAGTCTATTTGCGGCTGGTTATATATGGAATCGTCATCGCTACAATGGTTGGCAATGGGCGGACGCATTGAGAGAGTGACGAGTCCATCACCCAAGTTGCGCGATTCCTGATGTATCTGCCATTTTATGAGCAAACTTGGGAACGAGTAGATGCGTGGCTTGGAACATCCGATGAAAGCGAATATTGGCTTTTTCGAAGGTGGTCGTGAATCCGTATCAGAACGGGTGTGATTTCACAGAGGCTATAGATAAGCTAATTCATTACGGTAGGCCCAAGTCAGCAATTAGGGTGCCTGTATCAGATGTCCCTCCATGACGGCAAGGCTTTGAACCTTTCTCGAGTCATACAGGCGCTCAGTGCTGCGATTTCTATGATGAACCGATCCATACGATGGATCGGTATCATATTGTAGAGCTGTTTCAAGGCCTTGCAGGCAGATCCTGAAACGGATTTGGACGATCTGCTGCAAATTGAGTGGCTGTATTTGCCATTACTCGATCATGACAGAGGAGCACTTCCGGTTCAGTTAGAGAATCGACTTGCTTCAGATCCTGACTTTTTTTGTGAGATGATAACAAAGATATATCGTTCAAGAAATGAGACTGTTGTTGATACTGATTTAAGTGAATCTGATCAAGCCATTGCTATGAACGCATACAGATTGTTAGATGAATGAAGAAAACCACCAGGTACACAATCAGATGGTAGCATTATCGTCGAAGAATTTGCCAGCTGGCTTGGGATGTACGATTAGCCACTGTACAATCTGAACAATTCGGAGTGTATTCTCGATCACGTGGGCAAGGTTCTCATCCATACTCCCCCGGATCCGGATGGATTGTGGGATTGATCGTTTCTGTTGCACATGCGCTTGAATGAACGAAATGCTGATGAAATGCGAAGTGGCTTTCATGTTGCACTTTATAACTCAAGAGGTGCACATACTATTGACCCGACGGGCAAGCCTGAGCGCGATTTGGCTGAGAGATATCGGCATCAAGCTGAAGAGGTGGAAAATGCAGGTTATCAGCGTTTAGAGACAACACTGAGAGATCTAGCTGCATCATATGATCGTGATGCAGATCGGATTATTGGAGAATTTGGCAAGGACAATAACCGGTAACAGTGAAGACTAAATCGATGATTGTTTTCTTGCTATTCAGTTTGTCTGTTGTTCAGTTTTGAGGCAAAAAGCAACATTGAAGCCGTGGCCAGGTCCTTCAGCGAAGGACTCGCGGTTTCGGAGGTAACGAAAGAGGAGCGACAACCACTATATGCGGTAGCCGCTCAACGCAAAACCCCTATATCTTGTGGTTGTGGCGACGGGTGGACTTGAACCACCGACCTAAGGATTATGAAGCCTTCGCTCTAACCGCCTGAGCTACGTCGCCAAAATATCATGAGGATTTAAGAGAGCCGCCGGCGTGAACCGACGGCTCTTTAGGTAGCGGGGGCAGGATTCGAACCTACGACCTCCGGGTTATGAGCCCGACGAGCTACCACTGCTCTACCCCGCATTGATGTCACTACTATAGCACGTCGGCTGCGTTCGGTCAAATTTCGCGGGGGATGAAAAACTATAGAACGCGGATTTGGCGGATCGGGCAGATAAACGCGGATCTTTTTGATGGCTGGATCCGGCTGTTTTCGCCCGATCCGCCAAATCCGCGTTCTATCCCCTCCTTACATGCCGCCCTGGGCGAAGATCTGCCACCACTGCTGCCAGGTCGGCGCACTGCCGTCGCCGCGCTGGGCTTCGGCCTCACTCGCGGCCGCGGCGATCGCGGCCGCCGAACCCACGGGCACGATGAGGTCGTCCCCCGATTGGCTCATGCCAAACTCGCTGCGGGCGACTTCATCGGTGTACTGCTCGGTTTGGGTGTAGGCGTACTCATCTTCCAACGCGGCCTGGCGCTGGCGCGTCTCTTCCAGCTGGAGCTGCTGGGCGCCAATTTCGCCGTTAAGCACGACCAACTGCCCCATGCGCCCCGTGTAGCTGATCACAAAGAGCACGCAGAGCAGCAAAAAAAGAAAGATGATGGGGCGGCGATTGATCCCCGATGGCCCTTGTTCTTGTTGTGCCATAAGCGCTGGCCGATCCCTCACACGACGGCAACCGATGCAAACACAGTAACGCAGATCCACACGCTGGTCAAGAGCCGGTTTCAGTAGATGAACGGTCGCTGAGGGAAGATGGGCCGCGGAAAGAGCCGGATGTAGCGGATTGACGCTGATCAATCAAGAAGAAAAATCCGCCCACATTCGCCACATCCGCGTCGATTCGCTGTCTATCTATCGTGACTCAACGCGGCTGACAGGTAAAAGAAAAGAAGGCCCCGATAAGAGCCTTCTTTCTGTGCCGCAGGAGGGACTTGAACCCCCACGAGCCTATGCCCACTACGTCCTGAACGTAGCGCGTCTGCCAATTCCGCCACTGCGGCCTACCTGACGATTTGCAAAGCATTTCGGCAGGCGAACAAACGATAATATACCATCGGCGCGCCGCCATTGTCAAATTTTGCGACCGGATTCAGTTGATCCAAACTTGAATCGGATGGAGCGCTGCTTTGCACGGATGCGGCGGATCTAACCCAAATTTTTTTGCGAGAACACGGCTTTCATCGATGCGACCGCATAGATACGACCGCCTCTGCCTTCGACACTTCGACAGGCTCAGTCCAAGCAGGCTCAGGCGACGGCTACCCGAAAGCGCTAGATGCTGCTACTCGCTGATGGGCGTGGAGCCGGGCGCCTGGGGCGGTGTGTCCGCCGGCACCTGATTGGCGGGCACGCGGCGCGTCAGCATATACCAGTCGGCGAAGGTCTCGAAGCGGCCCGACGCATTGTTGAGCGCGCCGATCTGCACGTTGTTGACTTCGTTGCTCACGCCGTAAGTATAGACCGGATAGTAGAGCGGCAGGCCGGGCAGGTCGGCCATGAAGATCTCCTGGAAGCGCTGGTAGAGCTGGCGCCGCACGGCCGGGTCGGTGATGGCCCGGGCCTGCTCCATGAGCGTGTCGGCTTCAGGGTTGTCCCAGCCGCTGTAGTTCTGGCCGCCGCCTTCGGCCTGGGTGCTGTGCCAGAGCGGATAGGGATCGGGGTCGCCGGTCTGCTCCCAGCCAATCAGCGCGGCGTCAAAGGTGCGTTTGTCCAGCAAGTCGTTGACGAGCGTGTTGAAGGGCAGGGGCTCGGCGGTGACGCGGATGCCCAGCTGCTGCCAATCTTCGGCAACGCGTTGGATCAGCTCGGCGCGCAGCGTGTCGTCGTTGGTGTGCAGCCGAAAGGCCAGCGGCACGCCATCCTTGTCGCGCACGCCGTCACCGTCGCTATCGATCCAGCCGGCTTCGTCCAGCAACTGACCGGCGCGGACGGCATCATAGCTGTAGTCGGGCAAATTGGGGTTGTAAGCCCAATTTTCGGGCAGCAACAGGCTGTCAGCGGGAATGCCCTGCCCGTTGACGGTCTCGTCGATTAGGCGCTCGCGGTCGATGCCGCGGTAGAGCGCCTGCCGCACCAATGCATCCTGCAGGAAGGGCGCATTGGGATTGTTAAGATTGAAGATGATGTTGAGATAGCTCGACTCCGTGGTGGAGAAGAGCTGCAGACCTTCGCTGGCGCTGGCCGCCGGGATCTCGGCGGGCAGAATCTGACTGATGCCGTCGATCTCGCCATTCTGGAACGCGGCAAAGAGGCTGGGATGATCGGGATAGAAGCGAAGCTCCAACCCCTCCAGATAGGGCGCTTTGCCCGCATAGAATTCGCTTGGCTCCAGGAGTATATGCTCCGCATCAACGGTTATCACCTTCAGCGGTCCGCTGCCGATGATCGACTGGCGCAGAGGCTGCGAGACCAGGTCGCTTGCCGGCACGTCGCGCCAGATGTGGGCCGGCAGCAGGCCCATGGAGGTGTAGTCCAGGAAGGGAGTGAAGGGCTCACTCAGCGTGAAGCGTACGGCGTAGTCGTCCAGCTTCTCCATGTTGACCGAGCGCCAGAGGCCTGTCAGGCCAGGCAGGTTGAAGAGTTCGGGATCCTGGAGGATGCCAAAGGTGAAGAGTACGTCATCGGCAGTCACCGGTACGCCGTCGTGCCAGAACTGTCCCTCTTGCAGGCGGAAGGTGTAGATCGTGTCGTCCGTCACCGTCCACTCGCCGGCCAAGTCAGGTACAACCTGACCATTCTTATCGATGCGCGTCAGGCCCCGGAAGAGCAGGGCGCAGAGATCCATGTCCACATCGCTGGTGTTGCACAGCATCGGGTTGAAATACTGGGGATTGCCGGCCACGCCCTCCCGGTAAATGCCGCCCCGATCGGGGATCAGCACGGTGCTGACGTTGAACGTGGAGTAGCCGAGAATCGATGCCAGCAGCAGAATGCCAAGCAGGGCCAGCAGAAATTGCCAGCGCATGTGCTTGCCAATTGATTCTGCCGGCGAGGCTATGGTCGATGGTGATGTGCTTGTGGGCTCTAGTCGATCCATGGGAAGGTTGGGTGGGACACAAACTCGCCTACGGCGCAAAAAAAGAAACGGCCTCCTCAAATCAACACAAAGACTGATCCAGGGCCGTTTCTGGTTTTAACTATTCAATCGGGGCGTTCGCTTCCACGAAGCGGCTGTTTGCAAGCCGGCCCAGACGATCTACTCAAACATCACGGACAGCAAACAGAGCAAAGCAAAGATGGTGGCCAAAAGAAAAGTCACGTTGAAAAGTGTCTTCTCCATGCCTCGCCGCGAGCGATAGATGTCCTGCCCGCCGAAGACGCTGCCCAATCCGCTGGCAGATTGACCCTGAACCAGCACAACACCGATCAGGGCGATGCCAGTGATGTCAGCTGCGATCATAAAATAACTGGCTAAATCCATGCTCGAACTCCTTCCGCCTCTCTCCACGTGGAGGCATATCTGGCAAAGGCAGGGCAACCTGCCGATTTTTGACGCGACGCATAGTATATCAATGGCCCGATCTTTTGCCAAATCTCACCGCCAGATGCGGTTAGGCGCTGGCGCGTTCTCCTGCAGAAAACGTTACGCAGAGAAAGGCCTTGCGGCGACAGAGAGTGCCATGGATCGATAGTTCCTGAATCCACCTCACTCTCTGTGCTCCGCCTACTCTTTCTCTGCGTAACGCTCTGTCGCTATTATGCCCCTGCGCGTTTACTGCCGTGCGGTGAAGATGATCGGCAGATACTGAGCGGGCTGGATTTCGTCATTCAGGTCGATGGCGACCGCGGCTTGGGCAATCTCCGTACGCGGTTGCGTCTGGCCCAGGTTGTTGGTGGCAATGGCCTCGAAGCCAAAGACGCCATCGCCCAGACCAAGGCTGGCATAGTCGAAGCGGGCGCTAAACTGGCTGCCGGGGAAGGTCTGCCAGGCCGTCCAGCTGCCGCCATTGAACTGGTAGAAGATCTCGACCGATGTCACCTGCGTTCCCGGAACTTCGGTTACGTTCCAGTTGACGTTGACGCCGCCGGGATTGGGCGTGCTCGACGTAATCACAGCTGGCACAAAGGGGCTGACCTGTGCCACAGAGTACTCGCGAATCGTCGTCGAGGCCTGGGGTGATTCGGGGAAGTCCTGGACGTTGCCCACATTGTCCGTGGCGCGCACGCGGAAATCATAGGTTACGTTGGCCTGGGCGCCGGTGATCTGAAACGATGTCAGGGTCGTTTCGCTGATCAGCGTCTGCCAGGTGCCGTCGTTGGCCCGCCATTGCAGGTCATAGTTGCGGACGCCGGACAGGTTGTCGCTGCCGCTCCAGTTGACGGTGAAGTTGGGTGAAGTGGTGAACTGGGGCAGGGGCGTCATGCTGGTCGTCGGCGGTTGGGTGTCAATGGTCGTAGCAGCCTGGGGCGGATTTTCCTGCTCTTGGTTGCCGGCGCGATCCGTACCGCGCGACATCAGCTCCACCCGGTCGCCGTTGCTGGCGTAGTCTTTGAAGTTATTCTGCGTAGCCGTGGTCTGATTCTTCCAGTGGACCCAAGAACCGCCATTGATGCGGTAGTAGACGTCATAGTAGGAGATGCCGCTGGGCGTGCAGCCGCTGGGCGCAAAGTCCTGACCGCCCCAACTGACCTCGAAGGTGCCGGGCGAGTAGTTTGGCAAGGAGCCCACGTTGGTCTGCGGCGCAATCGTGTCGCACTGGACGCTGTAGTCGACGTCGATATAGGCGCCCAGACCGGTCTCGCGCGAGTTGAAGATGCGCGAGCGGTTGTTGCTTGGCGTTTCGTCGCCGGTGAGGATGAGGCCGTGATTGGTCTCAGCGCCGCTCAACCAGGCATGGACCAGGTTGGTCACGTCGCCCGACTTCCAGCCATCCTGATTGTTGATCTGCCCCAGTGGCAACGGATCGCCGCCCAGAAAATTGGCGTTGTTCCAGGTTGCGCCTAGCTCGCTCCACGAAGAGCGCACAAATTGGGCGCGATAGCCCATGGACCCATCATTCGACGGAATCGACTGGGATTGATAGATGTTCAGCCGGGCGCTGTTGACCGTAGCGTTGGACGGAATGCCGCCCAGGTCAAACTGGATCATCATGCGCACGGCGTCGAATTCGTTGGCTTCCCAACCCAGACGCAGACTGCTGCTGTTGCCATAGTTGGTGTTGGGATTGCGTGAGGAAAGAAAGGTGTCCTGCGAGGTGTTGATGCGCACGACGGCATCAATGCGCGTGGGCGTCTCCGTGTAGCTAACGATTTCGTAGTAATCGTTATAGGGCTCGGGCTTGACGTCCTGGGCGTTGGCTGTCGGTGTGCCCGTAAGCAGCAGACCGAAGATCAGGGCCCAGACGAGCAGCCATCTGCGCGGCGCGTTCGCGTACATGATGAAGTCTCCATTGGTTTGAAACGCTGTTTAGAAGGTTCAGGTCGTCGACGTTGCGTTTGCAACACCCCCATTTTGCTCGGATCCAGCACATCGCGCAAGCTATCGCCCGCGGCGTTGGCAATTTGGCGAGGGAAAAATAGGCGGCGGACGGCCGCGTACAGAGGGCTGCGAGAAACCTACACGGAAAGTGTGACGAGAACATTCGTTTGGCCGGCTGTCGTGGCAGACCCGGCTGCGACACTTTAACACTTCGACACTTCGACAGGCTCAGTCCAAGCAGACTCAGTCCAAGCAGAGTCCAAGCAGACTCAGCCAGTGCTTCAAGGTAGCCGTCGCCTGAGCCTGTCGAAGGCACATTCGGTCGAAGGCAGAGCCGGTCGCATCAATGAAAGTCATGTTCTCATAGAGATTTCAGTTTAGCTTGCCGGGACGTACTCGCCGACGGGGACGTAGGCCGGCGGTGGTTCCAGCGCGGGCGGCGCCCCAGCCTCCACGTTATCGAAGGTCTGTTGGCGCTCAAAGAAATTCCAGACGATGCGGCTGACGTCGCGCATGGTGCCGTTGCTCGTCTCCCAATCCATCCAGTTGGGCCGATAGAGAAAGACGCTGATGGCGTAGGGGCCCGTCGGTCCCCAAATCAGGGCGACATCCGAATGGGAATCAAAGGCAAAGCCATGCTTGTGCACGATCCACGCCGTGTCCGGACGGGGCAGACCGCTCCACAGCAGCTCCTTGAATTCGTCATGGCTCATGTAGAAGAGGATGTACTCGCACTCGGCCGGAGTGACTGTTTCGGGAAACGCTGCGCGTAGGCGACCCGTATCCTGCGTACATTCATAGATGGCCGTCATCAACTCGCCCATCTCCCGAGGCGTGGATTGGAGATTGGCGTCCGGCTCGGTGTCCCACTCTTCCTGCTGATTGCCCGGTGTGGCGATCTGCGCGAGCTGGGCTTCGTAATCGTAGCCGGATTGAAGATAGGTGCTCTCCAGGCCGAGCTGGCGCACGAACGTGGTGACGCGGCGTGCGCCGGCCAGCGAGTCGCCATCGCCCAGCCAGCGCAGCAGCAGGTTGGCGGCATAGTTGTTGCTCTCGCCCAGGGCGAAGTCCATCCATTGGCCCACTTCGGCCGCAACGCTGTCTCCTTCAGCCATGCCGTCGAGCTTTTCCATGGCCGCGGCCACAATCGCGATCTTCAGCGTCGACATGCCGGAGAAGGCGACATCTGCGTCCATGGCGGCGCTGTCGTCATTGGTGAAGTCGTGCACGTAGGCCGCGGCAAAGCCGGGGAAGCTGGCGCTGTAGGAGTCGAGGGCTGCGGCCAGGTCGTCCATGCTGGGGCGGCCGGGCGGCGTGGTCTCAAGCACTAGCTCGGCGCTGCGTGCGTCATGGCTGGTCAGCGCCTCGATGACGACGGGGAGGCTCGCCTCGACATCCAGCGTATAGCCGGGCGTGCCGTCGGTCCAGTGCCAGTCGCGCTGGGCCGTGCCCACGAAGGCCGCCGGTGCGCCGCTCTCTGCCTCGCCCGCCTCCTGCCAGCGCTCCGTTGGCGGCAGCAGGCGCGGGCCCTGGGGCTCGCTGTTGTGTTCAAGCGCCGCCGCTTGCAGCCACGCGCGCAGCTGCTCGCTCTCCATCAGGAAACGGACGGGGACGTGGCGCTCCTGCTGGTCCATGCCCAGCGCCTCGCGCAGGGCAATGTCGAGAAAGTCCGGCCCTTCCAGAAAGTGCGCGGCTTCGCCCAGCATCTGATCCACGTCCACCTGAAAATCGACCTCGGCCGGATCCAGCACCAGCCGCTCCTGGCCAAAGGTCACCGAAATCGGTTCGCTGTAGATGCGATTCAGGTGGCGCGCAATCTCGTCCCGCTCCTTGAGATTGCTCAGCTCCAGCCCGCCCATCATAACCCCGGGCGCGATGGGTGAGGCGATCACCTTAAAGCGGCCATAGACCGGAAAGATCGCCAGCACAGTGACTAGAATCAGGACAAACGTGGTAAAACGACGCACAGGATTAGCTCGGAACGCGGAGTGCGGAATGCGGAATGTCGGGCTGCACGAACTCTCGCGGATCATTCCGCGCTTCGCGTTTCCCGCTCCGCGTTCACTCACTCCCACTCAATCGTTGCAGGCGGCTTGCTGCTAATATCGTATACGACTCGATTAACGCCGTCTACTTCGTTGACGATCCGCGAGGAGACCCGGGCCAGCAGATCGTAGGGCAGGCGCGCCCAGTCGGCGGTCATAAAGTCGTCGGTGGTGACTGCACGCAGCGCAACCGTGTTGGCATAGGTGCGCCCGTCGCCCATCACGCCCACGCTGCGCACCGGCAGCAGGACGGCAAAGACCTGGCTCGTTTCACGGTAGAGCCCGGCGTTGCGCAGCTCTTCCAGGTAGATGGCATCGGCCGCACGCAGCGTCTCCAGCCGCTCCCACGTCACCTCGCCAATGATGCGGATGGCCAGGCCCGGTCCGGGGAAGGGGTGGCGCCAGACGATCTCTTCGGGCAGTCCCAGCGCCTCGCCCACGGTACGCACCTCGTCCTTGAAGAGCATGCGCAGCGGCTCGATCAGCTCAAAGGTCATGTCCGCGGGCAGCCCGCCCACGTTGTGATGGGTCTTGATGGTGCGTGCATGCTGCGTGTCGTCGTTGGAGGCCGATTCAATCACGTCGGGATAGAGCGTGCCCTGGGCCAGAAACGCAGGTGAATCGACGCCCCATTCGGCTGCCAGCAGCGCGGCTTCGCCCTCAAAAACGCGGATGAAGCGCGCCCCGATCAGCTTGCGCTTGGTCTCCGGATCGGCCATGTCTTCGAGGTCTTTGAGGAAATCTTCCTTGGCATCGACCGCCACCAGCCGCATGCCCTGATGCTGCTCAAAGGTCTCCACCACTTGCTCGGGCTCGCCCAGGCGCAGCAGGCCATGGTCCACAAAGACGCAGGCCAGCCGGTCGCCAATTGCGCGATGTACGAGCGTGGCGGCGACCGCGGAATCGACGCCGCCGCTCAGCCCGCAGATGACGTGACCATCCGGCCCCACCTGCTCGCGAATGGCGGCCACCGTCTCGTCGATAAAGTTGCCCGCCGTCCAGTCGCCCGAGCAGCCGCAGATGCGCTTGACGAAGTTGTCGAGCACCTCGCCGCCCAAGGGCGTGTGTACCACTTCGGGATGAAACTGGATGCCGTAGAGGCGGCGCGTTTCGTCGGCAATGGCGGCCAGGGGCGAGTTGTCCGAATGTGCAATGGCCAGAAATGCCTCCGGCAGCACTTCGACCCGGTCGCCGTGGCTCATCCAGACCTGCATGGAGGCGGGCAAGCCGGTAAAAAGGGGATTGCCCTGGCTGGCGTGATGGCCGGTGATGGTGATGGCCGCGGCCCCATACTCTCGTTCATGCGATGGGGTGACCTGACCGCCCAGCGCGTGGGCCAACAACTGCAGGCCATAGCAGATGCCCAACACCGGCACGCCTTGGGCCAGTACGCTTTCCGGCAGGGTGGGCGCGCCCGCGGCATAGACGCTGTTGGGGCCGCCGGACAGGATGATGCCCTTGGGCTGGAGCGCGGGCAGCACTTCATCGGCCCGGTCCCACGGGATCAGCTCGGCGTAGACCTGCTTCTCGCGCACGCGCCGGCAGATCAGCTGACTGTATTGGCTGCCATAGTCTAGTACGGCAATTGTCTCGTGTTGCATGGGAATGATGAGTCCGTCTGTTTGAGCCGTTAGCGGCGGTGGCTTTGTGGCCGTGATCGTCACGACAAGCGCTAGAGATTTCGATAGACTTCGCGTCGGTGGCGAACACGAAGTACAAGGACGATTAGTTGATCATCCTGTATTTCATAGATGATGCGGTAATCGCCAACGCGCAGCGAAAATAGGTGCGTGCTCTTGAGCCGTTTACAACCATCCGGCCGGGGCTCATCTGCAAGCGTGCGGATGGCTGCGTTGATTCGTTGCCGATCACGGATGCGCAAGCGCTTGATCTCTTTGACGACGCTGCGCTTAATCTCAAGCCGGTACACTGCCCAACTCGGACTCTAGCTCATCGAGGGAGATCAGGTCATCCTGGCCCGATAGAAGCTCAATCTTTGCCTCGAGGGCGCTGATCGTGTCATACAAATTTTCGATCTCTGCCATCAGTTCGTTCCACTGCGTTGGCGCGACCATCATTGCTGCGGCCCGGCTGTGTTGCGTCAGCAGGATGGGGCCCTCTTGCAGCTTTTCAAGTAGATCATTTTGCCGGTTACGGAGCTGCGTGATGGGAACAATTTCGGGAATCGGATGCATTGCAGGCCTTTCTCTCTATTCGTTGCGCCAGTAAAATGTCGTTATAACGACATTTTACTGGCGTCTTAGGCAAAAGTCAATGCGTACGCTCTCCACAAATCGTCAATTACTGATGTCTAGCCGATACGAAGCCGGTTCTGTTGTGACGGGGGCCAGGGCGCTGACGGCAATGGCTGCGGTCTTGCCGTCTCCCAACGCCTCGATGACGAAGGACGCTTGGCCATCGGCGTCGACCGGGATGCGGCGGACATCCGTGAGAATGTTCTCTTCAAACTCCATCACTTGCAGCAGCCAATCCTGATTGAGCTTGTTGTCACTGAGCAGCCAGCCTTCGCTCTCCCAGCCGTCGGGGCCCTCTTCGAAGTCGGTGGCATAGTCAATGGCCGGAATGGCGAGATCGTCCACGAACCAGCCGGCGCGGTTGACTGCGTCATCGGTCACATACTCAAAGCGCAGCCAGATCTCTTCGCCGGCGTAATCACGCAGATCGTAGCGCTCGGTGACCCACTGGGGCGCGCCTTCGGCGCCGTCGCTGCTGGCTCCGGTGTAGGCGTGGCCAAAGCTGTTGCCGCTGGGATTCTCTTCGGTCGTGCGCTGGCCGGGCAGAATGTCCCACTTCCGGCCATCACGGCTGGCCTCAACGTAGCCATAGTCATAGTCTGACTCGATGTCCCACCACATCTGCGCGATCAGTTCGAGGGGCGCGTCGGGCGCAACGTCGCTGAAGTCGAAGCGCCGGGTCAGACGGGCGTTGGAATCGTCCACCCGGTTGCTCCACCAGGCCTTTTCGCCGCTGTACGGTTTGGTCTCAGAGAGCGCCGTAGCGCGCTGGCCGCTGAAGTCTAGCGTGACGTCGCCTTCGCTCTCCAACAGGTAGTAGTCGGCGGCATAGTTGTTGACCGTCGTCTCAACTGTTGCGGGCAGGCGGCGGAACTTCTCTTCCAGCCGCGGCGGGCGCTGTTCCAGATTCTGATAGCCGTAAACGCCGGTTTGACCGAGCGCGTTGGGGTCATCGGCATAATTGGCCACAATCCAATTGCCGAAGACATCGTCCGCGGTCAGCGACAGGCCGGCTGCCTGCAGGACCGCATCCAAGCCATTGAGGCCGTTCGCCGGCTGCGCCACCAGCGCGGCCATGAAGTCGGAACCAAAGCGCTGCGCCAGGTAGGAGACGAAGAGGAAGGCGCTGCCGTAATGCTCGGCGTTGCTCTGATTGCTCTCGCGCCACGTGTTGAGCTGGGTGTCGGGCGTCATGGCAAAGGTGCTGGCAAAGCTGGTGTCAGGCGGATAGCCTGCGACCTCCTGCGCGTATTCGGAGAGCCCTTCGTTGAGCCAGGTCTCTTCGTTGCGGTCGCGATACCAGTGAATCATGTGCTGAAACTCGTGGGCCAAGACCGTTTCGTAATAGGTGTAGTCCCGGGTGCCGTTGAGCCAATCCAGGTTGATGTAGAACATCTCTTTTTCATTGGAGAAGTCATTGGCCAGACGGCTGTACTGGTCAGCGCTGCTGTAATAGCCCGCCACGCCTGAGCCGATGCCGGTGGCATGCAGCACGTGAAGCCGCGGGTCATTGTCCACGCCGGGATTCCATTCGCTGCCAAAGAGGGCGACTTCGGCGGGATAGCTCACCTCGCTGAAGTGATCGATGGAGGCGGCAATCGACTCCGCATCGTGCTGCTCGCCTTGCTCGACCCACGCATAGACATTGTCATTCTTGTGGATTAGCTCGGCCGTGATCTGGAAGTTGGTGTTGGCGTTGAGGTCGTGGACCCAGAAGAGCGCGGTGTCACCCACCGCGTATTCGGGCACGGTCACGTTGACGACTTCGGGAATCTCGTCCCGGTCCGGATTGAGACGCAGGGCCAGATCGCGCAGGTCTCGCTGCGGCACGACGGCCAGGGCGATCTGTGCTTCGGTCGAAAGCGTGCTCAGTTCTGCGCTGGATGGCGGCGGCGCCACGTCCGGCGCGACCGTGTCCAGCGGCGCAACAATCGTTTGCGTCGCCGCGCCCGCCACCGGTGTCGAGGTGGCAATCGCACGGACGGCCGTTGGCTCACCGGCGCTGCTGCACCCGGTCAGCAGCAGGAGGACTGTCAGCAGCGCACCGAAAAGCGCACCAGCGCGTATCTGTAATGGGGAATGGGTTGGTTGATTCATTGTATTCCAGTCAAAAACAGGGGGCGCAGCCGCGCCCACGCAATTGGGGCAATATAGCACATTTGCTTTTCGACCAGAGAATTGGCGGGCCTGCTGCTGCGTCTGCGAAATTGCCGGCGGCAAAACGTTCAATCTCTCTAGCTTGGAATGGCCTTACTCGCTGAGCAGCTCAGCCGGGCCGGTCCACAGCGAGAGGCTACACTGCTGCGTGTCAACGATGGCCACGTAGAGCTGGTCATCAATCAGCGCAGCGTCGATGCCGGTGGGCAGGGCAAAGCGATCGGGGTAGGCAAGCTGCTGGAGCGGCTGTCCCTGGGCGCTGAACCGGACAATGATGCGGCGCACGGGATCACTTACAAAGAAGCTGCCGTCCTCCAGCCCGGCCAGGTGCGGGCCGTCGATGCTAACAGCGCGCGCCACCGCGCTCAGGCTGCCGCCAGTGAAGAGATTGGTCAGACGACCGTCTTCGCTGGTGATGGCCCACAGGGCCTGCTGTGTCGCCAGCACGTCCACCGGTTGGCCGGCGCCCAGCGCACTCTCCGGTCCGCCAAACTCGCCCGCTACGCCGCCGTCTGAATCCACGATCACCACGCGTCCGCCGCCCGTGTCCGCCACGTAGAGGGCGCCGGCCCAGTCGGCATCCAGCCCGCGGGGGCGATAGAAGCCCGTGCGCACCGTCAACGCCTCGGCCGTGCCGTCGGCCAGATCGACGCGATAAACAAGCTGGCTGCCGGCGTCAAGGGCCAGGGGCGCGCCGGTCGGATCCAGCGCCACATCACTTAACTCGGTCAGGCGCTCGTCGGCAAGAAACGCGACGGGCTCACCGTCAAACGTGTAGGCCACAATGCGTTGGTTGCCCGTATCGGCCACGTAGATGCGTCCGGCCGCGGTGTCGATGGCCACGCCATGGGGCGCGGCAAGCTGTGCCGGGTCGCTGCCGCACCCGGCGCTCGTCTGCCAGGCCGGGGTCAGGGGCAGGGTGGGCAGATTCTGGGGCAAAATGACCTGCTGCGGCGCGCGCTGCGCTGTGCTCTGCGAGAGCGCGAAGCGATCGTTGCCCAGGCCCGGGTCGGTGAGCGGTGGCGGCGGCGGCAGGGGCAGATCCGTCGTTTCCAACGCACCGGAATGGGGCGACAGATAGATGGGCGGAATCACGTCCGGCGCGCCGCCGGGCGGCTGCCAGAGCAGACGCAGCTCCGCGCCTGGCTCGGCGGGGACAAAGCGCAGCACAAGCTCGTGCCAGCCCTGCTCAAGATAGATCAGGCTTTCGCTGTAGCCCCGGGTCGCGGCTGGATCCTCGCCAAGCGCCACCAGGCGGCTGTCAATCAGCGACAAGCCGTCGATAGTCAGCTCGTAGGCGCCGTCGGCTACCACAGCCAGTAGATACTCGCCGCTGCGTGGTGCGGCCAGATTGCCCTGCCAGCGCACGGCTTCAGCTTGCAGTTGATTCGAGTCCGGCATGCCCACGATCAGCTCTTTGCGCATGGTCAGCGCCGGGCCGGCAAAGTCTGGATCGGCGAAGTACATGCCCAGCAGGCCCATTTCCGGCAGCGCCGGGCTAATCAGCGCATTGCGCGGAATGGGCGTTTCCGCGCCGCCGGGGGGCGTCCACGTCACGATCAGCGGTGGCGGTTGATTGTCGCCGGTAACGCCGGTTGCATAGCGCATGGTGAGGCGGTAGGGGCCCCGTGCCAGCGTCTTGTCCATCTCCAAAAGGCCGAGCGAGGAATCGAGCACGATCTCATCGTCGAGCTGCAGCGAGAAGAGTGCGGCAGGGTCATCGACGCCACTGACCGCAAAGCGATAGTCGCCCGTCGCCGGCACGAGCAGCGAGCCCGACCACTCGACTTGGAAAGGCGCGGCTAATCCCGGGGGGGATGACCAGTCAAATGCCAGCGGCCCGTCCCGCTGGTCTGCGAGCAGTTCCGTGGCCCGGGCGCCGCTGTAGTAGGTTCCCGCCAGGCCCTGGCGCAGGCGCAGCGTGTCGGCCGGCACGGTCACGGCGTTAAAGAGCGGCCGCCCATCGTCGTCAAAAATGGGCTCAGCCTGGCTCCCGGGGTAGAACTGGTTGAGCAGATCACGCACCTCATGCTGCGCGGTCGCAAGCAGCAGTTGGAGATCGCGCCCGCCGGTTTCGGTGAGCATGATGTCAAAGGGATCGCCCAAGGGCGCAACGTTCGGGCCGTCGAGCAGTGCGCCGGCGCTCAGGCGCGCGGCGGGCAGCTCAAAGAGCGCGGCCGGGGCCAGGACATAGGGCGCGTCTTCGGCATCGGCCCGGTCGAGCAGATAGCCAATCATGGCGCTCAGCCCTGGATCCTCGCCGGCCGTGGCCTGATCGGCCAGCGTGCTGTTAAGCGCAAAGAGGGGCCGCACCGAGAGCAAGCCGACCAGCACCAGGGCTCCGCCTACCGTGACCACAGGCCGCACCACGCCATCCCAGGCATAGCCAAAGGTGCGCACCAGCTGATCCAACGCCACGGCTGCGCAGAGCAACAAGATGGGCAGCAGGCTGAGCAGCGCGCCGCCGGTCGCAATCTTGGCCTGGCCGAAGAGCAGCAGGGCCGCGCCAAAGAGGAACAGCGCGCCCAGCAGCACGCCGGCCGTTGCCCGGCGCCACCATCGCACCAGCACGCCGGCGCCGGCCAACGCAAGGGCGGTCACGCCCCAGCCGACCGCCCGCAACGCCGGCCAGGCCGGCTCGCCGCGAAAGAGTGCGTCGAGCAGCGCCGAGGCTTGGGCGCCAATTCCGGCATCGGTGAAGGCCAGCGTAGGAAGCGGCAGCACTGTCGGCAGGGACGCGACGCAGACCGCTGCGGCGTAGATGGCCAGACCGCCGTAGCGGCTGCGCCGATTTTCGCCCATGTGCAGAAAGCCCAGCGCGATCACCCAGAGGGCCAGAAGCCAGATCGCTGGCCGCAACGCGGGCGCGGCCAGCGCCATGCCCCCGGTCGCCAGCCCCGCCAGCGCCCACCAGCCGCGGCGGTGATCGTGGAGCGCCCGCAGGGTGGCCCAAAGCGCAAAGCTCAGCAGGAGGACCACGACAAGCCAGCTTTCTGCGCTGCGACCGGCGGCAATGTGCCACGGGTTGAGCGACAACAGCAGCGTGGCCAGCAGCGCACCGCCGGCGTCGCTGACCTGGGTTGCGGCGGCAAAAAAGACCGGCAGCGTGATGATGCCGATGGCCGCACCGGCCAGGCGCAGGCTCAGCAGGCTGTTGTTGGTGATGGAGAAGAGGGCGCGCGCCACCCAGCCAAAGGGATCAAGCGGGTTGTGCTCCAGCAGCGGCAGGGCAGGATCAAGCAGGCGCAGTCCCATAATGCATTCTGCGTTGACGCAGGCAGGCGGCAGCGTGAGCAGATGCCACATGCGCAGCGTCGCGCCGAGCAGGATGATGAGCAGGGCCAGCGACATGACCGCGTAGCGGGAGAGCGCCAGCGGGGCAGTGCGACTCTCGTCGTCGGGCGCTCCCTCGTCGCGCGGCAGGCGGATCGGAACGCCCGCCTCGTCGAGCTGCCAGCGATGGCTGGGCGAGCGATAGGTGCGTACGCCTCCATGCCAGGCCGCGCCCGCCATCATCATGCCCATACCCAGGAACCAGAGCGTGGTCTGCATGGCCAGCCCCATGGCGCCCTCGCCGCCGGGCCGGAGATAGAGGAGGCCGCCGGTCAGCGCCGTAAGACAGCCCGCGATAAAGAGCGTTTGACCGGGGATGCTCCAGTGATAGAGCACGTTTGGCGGCGGCGGTCGCCACAGGCTGAGCGCATTGGCGGCAAAAAGAACGCTGCCGGCCAGAGCCAACAATCCGCCGTCACGCAGCACGTAAAGCGCGGGCGCACGCTCCGCCATCAACCGCAGCGCAAAAAGAATAATGAAGAGGCCGAGGACCTGTAACGAGAACTTACGCATGATAGACGTATTGTGCGGCAACGCAGACGGCGTGGCAAGACGATGAAGAGACGGTAATGAACTTAATTAAGCGATCCCAACAAATCGCTGCAACGGGCCGAGCGGCAGCGCGTCGGCTACGATCTGCATGTCTTCGCCGCGTAATGCGCCGGTCAGGACCAGGCCTGCGAGATAGATCGGCCAGCCCAGGATTGTGCTGGAGAGCAAGCCCAGGCCCGCGCGCTGCAGCAAGACAATCGCGCCAATCATCAGCGCCATGGCCAGGAGGGGCGGCACGGTAATGTGCGCCCATGGTACGGTGCCGACATTGCGCTTGACGCTGTAGTAGAAGGGGAAAAGCAGGCTGAATTCGCTCAGGATGGTGACGAAAGCCGCGCCGATGTAGCCAAAGGTTGGGATCAGGAGCAGGTTGCCCACGGTGTTAAAGACCACGCCGATCACAAAGGCTTTGGTCAGAAAGCGCTGCTGATTTACCGAGATGAGCACATACTGGGTCACACTATTGACGAAGCCAATGGGGATGCTCCAGATGATGACCTGGAGGGCCAGGTTCGAACCGCCCAGGAAGTCGATGGTGCGGCCAAAGACCGTGACGCTTTCGGGCACATTGATGTATTGCGCGCCGCCCACCAGCCAGACCAGCGGCGTGGCCAGGAAGGTGAAAGTGACCGCAATCGGCAGGCTCAGCATGAGCAGCATGCGAACGCTGACGCGGTAGGCGCGCAGCAGTCCCTCGCCCTCTTGCTTGGCATAGCGGCTCATCAGCGGGAAGACCGCCATCGTGAAGACGCTGGGGATAATGTTGAGCCCGTCCAGATATTTGAGCCCCACGCTATAGAGCCCCACGGAGACTGCACCGGCCAGCGGGCGCAAGATCCAGACGTCGATGCGCCAGAAGATAGTGGCCAGCAGATGGTTGATCATCAGCGGGCCGCTGGTGGCGAGCATCCAGCGCTGCAATGCCCAGTCCCACTGCCATTCAGGCTTGAAGAGCGTGCTGCGCACCATGGCAATCAGCCAGAAGAGCTGGACGATGTTGGTTACCAGCGCCACGGCGGCCAACCCCACAAAGCCCCAGCCCATCAAGAGCACGGCCGCGCCCAGGGCGACCTTGAGCAGGGCAATGGCACTCGTCAAACCGGCCGGATACTCCATCTTTTCAAAGGCGAAGAAGAGGCTCGAATAGGCGTCGGCCCAGTTGGCAAAGAGCATGGCCACGCCCAGGATCGCAATTGCTACGACCTCGGCCATGCCGATGTTTTCGACGCCTTCAAAGTAGCCCCACGTGCCAATATTGCGATAGAACCAGGTGACCAGCGCCATGATCGGCATGACGCCCAGCCACAGGAAGGTGCGCAGACCCAGCACATTGGTCAGATAGCGGCTGGACTGATTCTTGTCTGCAGCCACGTCACGGGTGAGCAACGTGCCCAGGCCATAGCGGCTGATGATTTCGAAGAAGCCATAGATGGCCACGACAAAAAAGTATTTGCCCGTCCCCTCGGGCCCCAGGATGCGCACATAGAGCATGGCGAAGGCAAAGTCAATCGCCTTGTTGCCCAGACTCAGCGTCATGGGGACGAGCGAATTCTTGGCCACCGTCCGCACATCGCCCTCGGTCGTCTCCGGCCGGTAGTAGCGCCCCCAGCCCCAGTAGAGGAGCAGGAAGAGCAGCGTCATAAAGGCCAGGAAACTGACGTAGAGCCCGACCTTGAAGCTCATGGGCGAGTAGACGAAGCGCACCGTCCATTGACCATCGTCGGGCAGGTAGACGGTGCGGAACGCGCTGTTGGCCCGATAGATGGGCAGTTCTGTCTCTTCATTTTCGCCGGCGCCAAACGGCCGGATGTAGGCCTTCCACCCCGGGAAGTAGGCGTCGCTCACCACCAGCCAGCCGCGATCGCTCAGGTTGATGTCCACGAATAGGTCCTGCGTGGTGTAGCGGCTGATCTGTGCGTCGGCCAACTGGGGACTGGCACGCGTCAGGGCGGCGGGATCGGCCGGCGTCTCTTCGATGAAGACCACGTCGCGCAGATCCGCTTCGGTCAACGGCTGCTCAGCAACTGGCACGACTTGGGCCTCCGGCACGATGAAGGCCCGGGGCATGACCTGCTGATTTTCGTAGACGCCCACGGCTTCGTCGCGATAGATTTCTTGCCAGGACGGGTTGGGAATCACGCGCTCGCTCAGCACGTATTTGACGTTGAGCAGGTCGAGCAGCGGATTGTCGAGCAGGGCATACGGATCGCCCGTGACGTTGCTGTAGAGCGGCGCAATGCGGTTGTAGAGCAGCTCGTTTTCCTGGGGCGCGAGGCGATCCATGAACTGCACATACTGGCGCGGGATGACCGAGTCATAGCCGCGGATGTCGTGCCAGCCGTAGTACATGCCCACGTTGGCGTTAAAGGTCTTGGCCCCGGGCAGGTTGAAAGTGGTGAAGCGCCAGGGTTGGGACGATTGGGGATTGGGGATTGAGGATTGGGGATTTTCCAGTCCCTCGCGGGCGTTGACGAATTCGACGACGGGCGGGATGCCCGACGGGGCGAGCGGATTCATTGCGACCGGCGCGGCGGGGTTGAAGCGACCGTGCGCGATCCAAAGATCGAGCGCCACGAGCAACACCAGGCCCAGCGCCAGGATCGCGACGCGCCGGCCGGTGACTGCAGTCGAGTCAGACTGGTCGGTCCGTCTGCGGCTTAGCGCCCAGAGCAGTACCGCGCCCGCCAGCGCCGCCAGGCCAAAGTGGGTCAGGTTGGCCGCCTGATAGCTCCAAAACATGCGACCGTCGGCAAAGGCCATCTGCGCCAGATCGCTGCCATCGACCAAACGCTGGCCCACAGCGATGAAGCGCGCCGGCATGAAATAGCTCGCCGCGACGAGCGTCAACGCCGCCAATCCGGCCAAGCCGGTGAGGAAAGCGAGGGCGCGCGCCGCGCGCAAATTGACAATTGACAATTGACGATCGCCACTTGTCAATTTCGCCGCGCCCAGCAGCCCGTCCAGACCGCCGGCGGCCAATACGATCATGCTAAAGGTAAAGGGGAAGACCCAGCGGAAGGGGCTGTGAAGCTGATTCCAGCCCGGCACGCCGTAGTACAAGAGGGCATAGAGCGGCGTGCCAAATGCAAAGAGCAGCGAAACCAACGCCAGCCCCGCAAAGAACCAGGCGTGCACCGCACGGAACGGGGTAGGCTGAACCCGGTTTTGTGCCTCTGTCCCCTCTTGGTTCCGCGTACTGCGCCTGGCGTTCCGCGTTCCCACAATCAAGCCGAGGAGCGCCAGCACCCATGTCACTACGCCCAGGTAGTTGCCGCCTTCGACGTAATTCTTGATGCCCCAGAAGATGGTGTGATTGGTTTCGCCCAGGGCATTGGTCTGCGCCAGCTTCCACTGGAAATCCCAGAGATCAAACCAGCGATGGTGGCTCGGGTTGCCAAAGATGTTGGGCAGCGGAAAGGTGAGCACATGGCGCGAGGGCCACGCCCAGCCCCGCACCTGCGCCAGCGTGGCCGAGCCGTCGCGAAAGTTGAGCGGCAACAGCTCCAGCAGCGGAATGAGCTGGACCGCGCCCAGGGCAATGCCCAGCAGAGCCATGGCCAAGAGCCAGCCGGCCAGCTTGAGCATGCGCGTGGCCGCGCTGCGACCGGGGTTGACAATTGACGATTGCCCATTGTCAATTGTTAATTGTCTTAGCACGCGCCAGGCTGCGATCAGGCGTACCAGGCTATAGGCGCCGGCGACCATCAGCGTGTAGTAAATCAGTTCGGGATGACCGGCCAGGATGGTGACGCCGATGGCCCCGGCCCCCAGGACAACATAGGGGATCGGGCGGAAAGATTGGGCGCCTTTGGCTTCCTGTTTGCGGATGATGACTTCAATCAAGGCCAGTATGAACGGCAGCCACGCCACTGCGGCGATAAACATGGTGAAGACGACGCTGACGATCAAGAAGCCGCTGAACATGTAGGCCACGCCGCCAAAGAGCGCGGCGGGCACGCGCAGGCGGAGTACGCGAGCGTATAGGTACATGCCTGCGCCGGCCAATGCGATCTGCAAGGCCGTGAACCAGCCGTAGGCCAGATCGAGGGGCAGGAGGTAAAAGAGGATGTTCAGCGGATAGAGCATGCTGGCCTGGCCGCCGGCAAAAAAGGGCATGCCCGTGAAGATCTGCGGGTTCCAGAGCGGAATCTGGCCGGCGGCGATCGTGCGCCGGATATGCTCTTTCCACACCGCGTTCTGCAGCACCAGGTCACTGAGCAGATCGTTGTGGGGAATCAGGTTCGGGTAGAGCGTGCGCCACGGTTCGAAGCCGGCCAGATTGTCGAAGGGCAGCAGGGTGCGGCCGCTCAGCGCCGGGAAGAGGACAGGCGCAAACCAAAGCAGCGCCAGGGCAAAGATGGCCAGCAGCGCCAGGAGATCGCTGCGGTACCGACGAAGGCGGTTCATGATGGGCGAGATGGGTTAGCGAGAACGATCGACGCCCGCTTCGCGGGCAATCAGCGCGTCGGTGGTCTCGATGCGCGGGGTCGCCTGGTTGCGTCGACCATGCAGCCTGCGGTAGCGCCAGCGAATTTGCCACGTGCGCCAGGCCGATTCCAGCTTGACCGGTACGTCCAGCTTGCTCTGGCCAATGCGCCGGTCTTCAAAATGAATGGGAAGCTCAATGAGGTAGAAGCCCAGTTTTTCGCAGAGATAGGCCATCTCTACCTGAAAGCTGTAGCCGTTGCTGCGGATATTCTCCAGGCCAACTGCCAGCAGCGCGTCCCGCTGCCAGAGCTTGAAGCCGGCCGTCATGTCGCGAATGCGCAGGCCGAGGATGGCCCGACTGTAGAGGTTGGCCCACCAACTCATGAAGCGTCGCCACCATCCCCAGCCCTCATCCAGCGAGCCGCCGGGGACATAGCGACTGCCGATCACCACGTCGGCATCGGTCGAGCGCATGACGCCCAGCATTTGCGGGATGTAGCCGGGCGCGTGGCTGAAGTCGGCGTCCATCTGCACGACATAGTCGGCGCCGTCGGCCAGGGCGCGTTGCATGCCGGCGATGTAGGCTGTGCCCAGCCCATCCTTGCCGCGGCGATGCAGCACCACCATTTGTGCGCGGCTGCCGTCCAGGGTGGCGTTGTATTGTTCTGCCAGGCGGTCGGCAACAGCGCCGGTGCCGTCGGGCGAATCGTCATCAACGATGAGCAGCTGAAGCCCTGGCACGCCCAGGCGGAAGATCGCCTCGGCGATCGCGGGTAAATTGTCGGCTTCGTTATAGGTTGGAATGACCACTGTGAGCCGCAAATCCTCGGGCAAACTCTCGACAATGGCGTGCAAGCGATGTGCGTTCATCCAACAGATTTCTCCCCTGATCTGGCCCAAAAAGGCCGAAGGGAAATTTTATCATGCGCGTTTGGTCCGGGCCAATCGAGAGGAGGACGCGCGTTTTTGCCCCGCGCGCACGACCACTGCCGTCCCGACTGCGCGCTGATCACGCTCTGCAAATGCGCGCATCATCAGAGCGGCTGGGATCCTTTGACTACACGGGCCATTGGCGGGCGGGTCTGGCTCTGCCGGCGCCGGATTGCACGCTCGGAATAGCGCAATTTTTCGCTCACGAAGGCCTGAATGACGTTAGCGGTAGAACGGCTGCCGAAAAAATGTTCGCGATAGGCGCCGTGTCCCAGAAAGCCGGCGTTGGGCGTCAGCAGACCGGGGCGCAGCTTGTTTTCCGGCAAGTGATTCTTGCCGTCCAGCACGGCGAGGAACGGTTTGGGCATCCACTCAACGGATCGCAACAGCGCCTGCATTTCAGCCGCGGCCGCGACCACTGCGTCATCATTCGCAAGATCGAGCGCTTCCATGATGCCGTCGACCTGAGTCGCCACTGCGTCGAATTCGTGGAAGCCGCCGCCTACAAGCTTGAGGCCGTCAGCCAGGGCGTGATACTCGTGACGGTCGCGCGCCTGGAGACGCACGCTGCCCAGCCGGATCAGCTCCGTGTAGGCGCCGAGAAGCCACAATACCGAGTAGACATTCCAGAGTCGATAGTCAGCAAAGGACTTGTAGGCGTTGGCAATCAGCCGGTCATTGCTGGCGATGAACGCAAGCGTCGATTTCTCCAGTGGCTGAAAGGCTGCGGCTGAATAGTCGCCGCTCTCACGAGCCTCCAGCAACAGATGGGCGAGGAGGCACGTGCTCATCATCGAAACGTAGAGCCCCTTGGAGAAGAGTGGATCAATGAAGCCCACGGCATGGCCCAACAACGCAAAGCGGTCGCCCACAACCCGCTTTGCCGAGTATTGGATGCGGCCCGTGCGCGTCCACGGGCGCACCGTTTGGGCCTGTTCGAACTGGCGCGCCATATCCGGATAGCGACTGACGAAGTCTTGAAATTCCTCTTCCGGCGTCAGGTCGGGGCGGGCTGGATGGATGCGCGGGTCGAGCATCAGCCCCACGCTGCAGAGCGGATTGGTGGCACGCTCGTGGTTGTTGAAGGGGATGACCCAGAGCCAGCCGCCTTCAAAGACATGGTGCAGCGTCCCTTCGGCAACGCTGAAGGGCAACCCGTACGCTTCCTGCGAGGCGCCAATATCGTGAAAGTCGGGCACGCCGACCATGTGGGTAAAGAGCGCGCGGGAATGGGTTTGCAGGTTGTAGTCGCGCAGGTCATATTTTTCGGCCAATAAGGAGCGAAAACCGCCTGCGTCGACGATGTAGTCGGCGTGATAGTCCGTGCCCTGCGTGGTTTGGATCGTGACGCCATCGTCGTCGATTTCCACATTCTGTACGGGCGTATTCTGAAACACGGTGGCCCCATAGGCAATGGCCGTGGTCATCAAAAAATAGTCGCTATCCTGGCGATAGAGGTGCAGTTCATGACCATGGGGCTGGCGCGGGATCACCGCCTGGAGCGTATGGCTGAGATCATGGGGCGCGTCTGGCGTGTGATGCAGATAGCTGAAGTGACGCTTCACGCCGTGGGAAGAGCCGATGCGGGCGAAATAGTTCTCCGAGCTGAAGTAAGCCAGTTCGGGCACATCGTAGAGCTCGGCCAGCGCACGCATGGTCTCGGACGTTTCCAAAATCATGGATTCGCCGATGGCGAACCGCGGGTGGCTCTTGGCTTCGAAGATTATGACGCGCATCCCCTGCCGGGCCAGAATCGCGCCCAACGACGAGCCGGCAATGCCCGAGCCGATAATGGCAACATCATAACGATCGCGTTGCGGATTCATTTGGGTTCTCCCTTTGTACTCGGTATACAGGCTTGCACTGGCAAGCAACGCGCATCAGGTGGGGAGTGATGCAATCAAATCGGTCATGGAGATTCGGTTGTGTAAGGCAATCAACGCGGAGGAAGTTGCGTTGGCAATCCTCGCCGGCACGGGGAGGCGTCAGTGAGTGTTTACGTCAGCACTGTAATCGAACTGACGATCGCATGCAAGGGCAATGCTACTCTACAATACGAAAATGAAGCAAAGTTGGTTGCAAGATTACGCCGGGACGAGCACGGGCGCCAGGCCGACTGCTGCGTCCGTCTGGACGGATTTCCCATGCTTTTTCATTGGGTCGCCGGCGTTATCGCGATCTGACAGGAGAGCACGCAGGTGTCCGCGTGCTTGTCGATTGACAGCCATGGGCACGCTTGCTATGCTGATCCGGCACAACGATTTGATCTTGCCGCCGGCATAACCCGTACACTGGAGGACCCCGTGCCCAACATTCTGGCCGGTCACACCAATAGCTATCATACCTATACGCTGGACGAGGCCCTGGCCGGTATTGCCCAGGCCGGCTTCCAGTACGTCGAGCTTTCGGCCGTACGCGGCTGGACCGAACAGATCTCTCTCGATGCTACCGATGCTGATCTGGCTGACGTGCGGACCAAGCTGGCCCGCTATGGCCTCACGCCCTCAGCTTTGAGCGGTCATTCGGATCTTACCACGGCAGAAGGCGTGGCGCTTGGCAAGCAGGCTGTGGACCTGTGCGAGAAGCTCGGCATTGGCCTGATGAATACGGCCATCGGCGGTCACTACAGCGAAGACGAAGATCAGGCGGCGTTCATGGGCCTCATCCATGAGCTGGCCGATTATGCCGCCGCGCGCGACATCACCATCGGACTGGAGGTCCACGGCGAGATCATGGCCAACGGCGCACGCTCGCTGCCGGTGATTGCCGAGATCGACCGGCCCAATGTCGGCATCAATTACGATACGGCCAACTGCATTTTCTACGGCGACACGCAGCCGCTGGAGGATCTAGCGCTCACGGTTCCTCATCTCGTCCACGTCCATCTCAAAGACAAGATTGGCGGTCCCAGTGTCTGGAATTTTCCCGCCATCGGTGAAGGGGAAGTCGACTTCGCCGCCGTGCTCAACGTACTCGCTGAGAGCGGCTACACCGGCCCGACTAGCGTAGAAATCGAGTTCTCCGGCGAGCCCTGGCCACCGCTGGCAGAAGTGAACCGCGCCATGCAAAAATCATACGCAACCCTAGCCATGCTAACTTCCAAATGACGACTCTCAACTCCGGACTCGTAACTCAGTACTCGGGCGCACTATGATCAACATCGCCATCCTCGGTGCAGGCTTTATGGGCAAAACCCATGCGCGTGCGCTGGCCAAGCTGCCAGACGTCAACATCGTGGGCATTTCGGCACGTTCTATGGCGGAAGCCAGCTCGTTGGCGCAAGAAGTTGACGCTGAGCCTTATGACGATGCCAGGGCGCTGCTGCACGCACCGGACGTCGATGCGGTGAGCATCACGCTGCCGACCTACTTGCACCCGGAGTTCACGCTGGCTGCGCTGAATGCCGGCAAGCATGTTCTGGTCGAGAAGCCGATGGCGCTCAGCGTGGCGGAATGCGATCGCATGGTCGATGCCGCGGCACGGAGTGACCGCATCGTGATGGTGGGCCACGTCCTGCGCTTTTGGCCCGAGTATGTGGCGCTGGTTGAGCTGGTGCAGAGCGGCGCGCTGGGACGTCCGCTGAGTGCAACCGCCGCGCGGCTCCTGCCGCCACCGACGTGGAGCGACTGGTTTCGGGATGAGACGCTGAGCGGCGGCGAGGTGCTTGACCTGCACATTCACGATCTGGACCTGCTCAACTGGCTCTTTGGCGCGCCCGAGCGCCTTTCCTCCGTGGGTCAGCGCAGCGCCCACGGCACGTGGGACGTGATTTTGACCAATCTGGAGTACGACGGGGTCGTCTGTCACGCTGAAGGCAACGCCATGATGCCGGAGAGCTTCCCCTTCACGATGCTGCTGCGCGTGCTGTGTGAGGAGGGCGTGGTCGAATACAGCGTGCGCGCTGCCGGTGCCCAGGTAGACTCGGCCGGCGATGGCGTCAACAGCCTGGTGGTCTACCGCAACGATGCGCCGCCCGAGGCGCTGACCTGCACGCCCGGCGACGCCTACGAAATCGAGCTGGCTACCTTTGTGGAGGCGCTTGGCCGTGGTAGACAGCCAGCGCAGGGCACGCCGGCGCAAGCACGGCTGGCCGTGCAGACGGCGCTGGCGGCGCGTGCATCTCTCGAAGCCGGCCGTCCCGTTTCCCTCAGATCGGCGGAGTAAATGATGGCCACACGCCCGGCAAATGCAGATTTTGTCCTCTCCACCAAGGTCCATCGACCGCCGATTGCGTCGGAAGTCATACGACGCGACCAACTCGTGCAGCTCCTGGCCGGCGGTCGAGCGCGCCGCCTGTCGCTCATCTCCGCGCCGGCAGGCTACGGCAAGAGTACGACGGCAGCGCTCTGGACCGAACAGGAGCAGCGGCCCGTCGCCTGGCTGTCGCTCGATGAACATGACAGCGCGCTGGGCGTATTCGTCACCTATCTCATTGCGGCGATTCGCGAAGCCTATATCGGTTTTGGTGAGCGAACAGAGATCTTTCTGCAAAGCGAGTCTGCGCAGGATTCACGCCGCCTGGCCGATCAGCTGGTGGTGGACCTGCAGGCACTGGACGGCGAGTTGATTCTCATTCTCGACGACTACCACCGCGTGTCAGCCATCGAGATTCATGAATGCCTGGGCCGGATGATTGAACTATTGCCCCCCACTGTTCAACTGGTGCTCATAACCCGCTCCGACCCACCGCTGCCCCTGAGTCGGCTGCGTGTTCGGCGTCAGCTACTGGAACTGCGCAGCAGTCAGCTCCGCTTCAACGAGCAGGAAGCGGCTGAGCTGCTGGGGCGTGCCGCAGGTCAAAGCATGACGACTGATGTGACGGCACTCCTCACCAGGCGCACGGAGGGATGGCCGGCTGCGCTCTATCTCGCCGGGCTGTCGCTGCGCGAAAGCACAGATCGCACGCGCTTCCTCGCTGAGTTCGATCGAACCAACCATGCGCTGGTTATGGATTTTTTGGTGGGTGAAGTATTGGGCGAACTTTCGCCACGTCAGACTCGAGTATTGCACCACCTTTCAATTCTGGATCGCTTCTGTGCGCCCCTCTGCAGCGCCGTGATTGCGGACCACGGCAGCGACATTGACGCCGCACTGATTGAAGCGACGCTGGCCGGATCCGGTCTCTTTACAATTGCGCTTGACGAGGAGCGACGCTGGTTCCGCTTTCATCATCTGATACGTCACCTGCTGGCCCACCGCTTACAGCAGGTTGAAAATCCTGATGTGATCGTCGCGCTGCACCGCAAGGCAAGTCAGTGGTTTGAGGTGCATGAGTTGACCGAAGAGGCAGTTGCGCACGCCATCGAAACCGGTGACGAAGAGCGGGCGGCTCGGCTCGTGGAGCGTGCGCTCTTTACTGCCATGGAGCACGACGACTGGCGCGCAATCGTGCACTGGCTGCAGCTCTTGCCGGCCGGCATGATGCAGCGTCCGGGTCCGCTGGTCGCCCGCGCATTCGTCAATCAGAATCGTTTCCGCGGTCCCGCGCTGTACGCGCTGCTTGGCGAGATTGAGGCAGCCTTGGAGACGCATGCACAGAGCTATGCGCCCCACGAGCGTCGCCTGCTCGCGGGCGTGGTCGCGCTCCTCCGCTCCAACACCGTGCACAACTCATCGTCTATTGAGACGCTCGAGCACGCCGAGCAGGCGCTGACCCTCTTGCCGCCAGAGTTCGAATCGCTGCGCAGTATGGCTGAACTCCAGCGCTTCCTCTCGCTGCTGGCGCTGGACCAAGACGCAGCCGTCATCCGTGAGATCGAGACGCTCCGTTCGCGCTTGGCCGGACGTGCGCCGACCGTGCGCGACTGTCGCCTCTTGTTGGCCCTCTGCGCCGTCAACTATAAGGTGGCCAACGTGGACGAGATGGAAGAGGCGGCTCTGGAGATGAAAGAGACTGCATTGCGTGTGGGCAGGCCGCTCTTTGTGCGCTGGGCCCTCTTTGCCTTGGGTTGGGTTGCTTATCAACGCCATGAACTGCCGCTTGCGATTGAGCGATTTAGCGACAACAGCCGGCAGCGCGACCTTTGTAACAGTCGTCTTGTGCTGGACAGCCTATGCGGTTTGGTGCTGGCGCTGAAAGCAGGTGGGCGGCAGAGTGAGGCTGAAGTCGTGGTGGCCGATCTGCGTGAATATCTCCTGGAGCACGATCTCGTTACCGTGCGCGGATGGGTGGATGCTCTGCAATGGGAACTTGACGCGACATCACTGCCGAGCCAACAACTCAGACGCCTGCAGGAAAGTGCGAGCCGCCAAATCATGCTGGGGCTGGTGCTTGCGCCGCCCTTCAGCGCCGTGCGTGCAGTCCTGCAGGCTGAACGCAGCCGCGACCTGGCCGCGGCGGAAGAGCTTCTTGCCTCCTGCGGCCCGCAAGAGGGAAAGCCGTTCAACGTGCGGCGGCGGATTGAGCATGGCGCGCTGCAGGCCCATCTACACCTGGCTCAGGGGCGTACGCCGGAGGCGCTCGATGCGCTGCGCCTGGCGCTGCGCCTGGCCGCGCCGGGGGGCGCGCTGCGCCTCGTCGCCGATGCGGGGGCGGGCATCCGGCCGCTGCTGGAGACGCTGCTGGCCGAAGGCGTGACGCCCGACTACACGTCGGCCGTGCTCAATGCCTTGAAGCAGAGTGAGGGCATGACTCGCCTGAACCGGGCTGCACATGGGGCCCTGACCGGCGCTTCTGCACCGGCGCCCATCCACGAAACACTCACCCATCGTGAGATGGACACGCTGCTGCTTCTTGCTCAGCGTCTCACCAATAAAGAGATTGCCGCCCGACTGCATATCTCTCCCCGCACTGTGCAGAAGCACACGATCCGCATCTACCAGAAGCTGGATGTTGAAAACCGTCGCCAAGCCGCGATCCGAGCCCAAGAAATGGGCCTCCTCACGCAAGGGTAGCCATTTATGGGCCATTTTGGCCCTTCCTCCCTCTTCCCTCCCTCCGCTATTATCCCTGTGCAATCATTATGCAGTATTCAGCCTTTGTGCAATCGTTGCGTAAAGATTGAATCTCTCCACCGTGGTCGTTAACCCTTTGTACGGCCGCGCATGACATTTGGGAACACGATGCCTGCCTTCTATAACATCTGCCTGCAGGGTCAAATCGATCCGAGCTGGGCGGATTCGGTCAACAACATGCAGATTGAGATCACCCGTGCAGAAGGGATTGGCGTTGTCACCACGCTGTCGGGCGAGTTGCCCGATCAGTCCGCCTTGGCCGGCGTTTTGGACTTGGCCTTCATGCTGGGCTTAACTGTCATTTCCGTTAATCGGTCCGAGATGCCGCTTAATCATCTTGGCTAAGTGTGTCACGGCTCACCAGCCAATTCCAGCGTTGAGGGCGTGAATCGTGGCACCTCGAGGTTTGGCGCCAACCAGTGAACAAGCGGAGTAAGCGCCAAACACTTAGATCTACGCTTCCGACGCAAGATGCAGACATTCGTCGCGAAAGGAACAGACAATGGACGGTATTCTTTTAACCCTTCTCTTAACGGGCGCAGTTTCCGGCGCCGCAGTCGGATTCTTGGCCGTCACGCTCATGCCGGGCAAGCAGATGATCTCCAAGTGGGAGACCATGGCGATCGGCGTCGGCGCGGCGTGGATTGGCGGCCTCATCGCCAGCCTCTTTGGGCTGGAAGATGGACGCGGCATCCACTGGGCCTCGCTGGCCATCCAGGTCGGCCTGGCCATGCTGGGCGTCTGGCTCTGGCTCGACTTCCGCAACCGCCAGATCAAGAAGACGCTGGTCCCCGACGTGCCCGGCCTGGGCAAGAACGACAAAGACAAGAAGGGCGGCAAGAACGACAGCAAGCAAGACAAGAATGATAAGGATGACAAGGGCAAAGGCATCAAGCCGGACCTGCCGGGGCCACTCTAGTCGAAGGATTTAATGCGTTTCTGGTCACGCGGAAGGTCATGTCCTTACGGCTGCCCATGGTCAGGTGGTCCAGCAAGCGCCTTGGGCGGGAAAAGGCCTATTCACGTGGGCGGGGGAAAGTTCTATACGAGCGGGCGGGGGCGAGCCCTGTCCCAACGATTTCTTACGGAGAACGAATACAATGACTGTTAAACCGCAAGGCCCTAGTCTGCCCTTTGCACCGACGCCGTCGGCCAGCAAGGTAGGGCGGACGCTGCAGGAGTCTGAACACTCATGGCGGCAAACGCCGCGCCGGATTTCTGAAGATGCGCCCAATATCGTCATCTTCATTACCGATGACTCAGGCTTCTCCAACATGGAGACCTTCGGCGGTCCGGTTCGCTCGCCGACGATGACGCGCCTGCACGAGCAAGGCATCGCCTACAACCGCTTCCACACCACGGCCATGTGCTCGCCCACCCGCGCAGCGCTGCTAACCGGGCGCAACCACCACCGCGTTGGCTCCGGCATCATTGCCGAGTTTGCCAACGACTTCGACGGCTATGTCGGTGAGATTCCCCGCTCAGCGGCGACGATGGCGCGCGTGCTGACCGACTACGGCTATGACACGGCCGCGTTTGGCAAGTGGCACAATACGCCAATTACGGCCCTGACGCCTGCCGGCCCCTTCGACCAATATCCCACCGGACTGGGCTTCAACTACTTCTACGGCTTTATTGCTGGCGAAACGTCCCAGTACGAACCGCGCTTGTGGCGCAACACAAATCCTGTCGAGCCGCAGCACAGTGACGACTATCATCTGACCGAAGACTTGGCGCGTGACGCCGTTAGCTATATCCGCACCAACCGGGCGCTGAACCCGGACAAGCCCCTCTTCCTCTACTTTGCACCGGGCGCCGTGCACGGCCCGCACCACGTACCTGCTGAATGGGCCGATAAGTACGCCGGTCGATTTGACGATGGGTGGGAGTCGCTACGCGCCGAGACCTTTGATCGCCAGAAGGAGTTGGGCTGGATTCCTCAAGAGACGGAGCTGCCGCCGATTCAGCCCAACATGGGGCGCTGGAGCGAGATTCCCGAAGAAGAGCGGGCGTTTCAAACGCGGCTGATGGAGGTCTACGCCGGCTTCCTGGAGCATACGGACGTTCAGTATGGCAAGATCGTCGACGAGCTGGAAGCGCAGGGCATGCTCGACAACACGCTGATCTTCTACATCGGCTCCGATAATGGGGCATCGGCGGAAGGGCAGGCCGGCACCATTTCAGAGCTGTTGGCGCAAAACCTGATCGACGTGCCGGTGAGTGAGCAGATTGACGTGTTAGAGCAGGACTATGGCGGATTGAGCGCATTGGGAACGGCCATGGTCGACTCCATGTACCATCATGGCTGGGCATGGGCCGGCGATACGCCCTTCAAGTCGACCAAGTTGACGGCCGCGCACTTTGGCGGCACGCGCACGCCGCTGGTCGTCTCCTGGCCGAAACAGATCAAGCCCGACGCTGCGCCGCGCGCGCAGTTTCATCACGTCAATGACATTGCAGCTACAATTTACGATGTCCTGGAAATCGAGCCGCCCTATGCCGTCGACGGCTTCGAGCAAGATCCGTTGGACGGCGTCTCCATGGCGTACAGCTTTCACGATGCCGGCGTCCCAGGCCAGAAGAGTGTCCAGTATTTCGATATCTACGGCAGCCGTGGCGTCTATCAGGATGGCTGGTTTGCCTGTGCGTTCGGACCGCGCGAGCCCTGGAATCGCACAGGCGCCAACATCGCCGAATGGAATCCGGATGAGGACCAGTGGGAGCTATATGACCTGACGAAAGACTTCTCTCAGGCCAACGATTTGGCAAGCGCCATGCCAGAGAAGCTTCAGGCCATGAAAGATACCTTCACCATGCAGGCGACCGAAAACAAGGTATTCCCCATCGGTGGGGCGTTTTACACGAGCGTGCTTCATCCTGAAGAAATCCGTTCTTCCACCCTGACCCAGTGGACATTTTATCCGGGACAGAACCGTATTCCCGAGTCGATGGCGCCCAAGTTTGTGAGCGGCTTTTCGACCCGGACGGTGATCCATGCCGCGGTTCCTGCCGGCGCGTCGGGCGTCCTCTACTGCGTGGGCGGCTTGGCGGGGGGCTTTACGGTCTACATGGACGAGGGGGCACTCTGCGCAGAGTACAACACCTTGGGGGTCTATCGCTACAAGGCGCGTTCGCAAGGTCCAATTGCCGCGGGCGACGTCACGATTGAGGTCGATCTGGCCTACGCCGAGCAGCGCCCGAAGGCGCCGGCTACGCTATCGCTGCGCGTCGACGGCAAACAGGTGGGCCAGGCGCAGGTGGAAATCTCGGTGCCGGCCGGCTTCACGGCCTCGGAGACCTTTGACATCGGGATCGATCTTGGTTCTCCCGTCTCACTCGACTACCACGACCGCGCGCCCTTTGCCTTCAACGGCAAGATCGAGCGCGTGCATATCAAGTATATGGGCGATCTGGCGCGCAAGTACTACCCCTTCCTGTCTGTGCTGGGGATCGAGTAGTCATCAGATGAAGTGCTTAAGAACCGCCAATTTACACGATTGATTTGATTGATCGGAGAACATCATGAGCTTAGTAGAATACGAATCTGGCACAGCTTTTCCTGGCGTCATTGGGCGCACGGCAGACGTTTCCTCTCCTGCCTGGCCTCGCCCCAACCGGGCCAAGGATGGCGCGCCCAATGTGCTTTTCATCGTGCTGGACGATACCGGCTTTGGTCACCTCGGCTGCTACGGCAGCCCCATCAACACGCCGAACATCGACGCGTTGGCGGCCGACGGCCTGCTCTACAACAACATGCACACGACCGCGCTCTGTTCGCCCTCGCGCTCGTGCATCATGACCGGTCGCAATCATCATTCGAATCACTTGGCTTGCATCACGGCCGGCTCGACGGGTTTTCCCGGCTCGGATGGCTACATTCCATTCGAGAACGGTTTTCTCTCCGAAATCTTGAAGGAGAATGGCTACAACACCTACTGCATCGGCAAGTGGCACCTGGCGCCGGAAGAGACAATGTCCGCGGCCGGCCCCTACGATTGGTGGCCCTTGGGGCGAGGGTTTGAGCGCTACTATGGTTTCCTGGGCGGCGACACGCACAATTACTACCCGGAACTGTGGCGCGACAACACCCAAACCCATCCTGAGCAATCGCCGGAAGAGGGCTACCATCTAAACATCGATCTGGCCAAACAGGCCAAGTCGATGATTGCCGACGCAAAGCAGGTGGCGCCTGACAGGCCGTTCTTCCTCTACTTTGCGCCCGGCGCCATGCACTCGCCCCATCATGTGCCCAAGGAGTGGGCCGATGCCTATGCCGGACAATTTGACGATGGATGGGACGTCTATCGGGCCAACGTCTTTGCCCGCCAACAGGAGTTGGGGATCGTGCCGCCTACGGCGGAACTGTCGCGTCACGACCCCGATGTTCAAGATTGGGAATCGCTCTCGGCTGATGAAAAGCGCCTCTACGCGCGCATGATGGAGGTCTTCGCCGGCTTCCTGACCCATACCGATCACTACATCGGTGAAGTGATCGATTTCCTCAAGGAGTTGGGGGAATATGAAAACACGTTGATCATGCTGATTTCTGACAATGGTTCCAGCGCCGAAGGTGGCCCACACGGGTCGGTCAATGAATGTCGCTTCTTTAATAATGTGCCCGACACGCTGGAAGACAATCTGGCCATGATCGACAAGATCGGCGGCCCCGAAACCTTCAATCATTTTCCCTGGGGCTGGACCCATGCCGGCAATACGCCTTTCCGGCGCTGGAAGCGCGAGACCTACCGCGGCGGCGTCAGTGATCCATTTATTGTCAGTTGGCCCGCCGGGATGGAGGCGCGCGGCGAAATCCGCACCCAGTACGCCCATGCCATCGACATGACGCCAACCGTGCTCGGTGCCTTGGGGATTGAGCCGCCCCAGACGATTCGCAGCGTCCCCCAGTCGCCCATGGAAGGGGTGAGCCTGCTCGAGACCTTTGACAATGGTGCGGCAGAGGAGAAACATCTTACGCAGTACTTCGAGATGTTCGGTCATCGCTCCCTCTATCACGAAGGCTGGCGCGCCGTCTGTCCTTGGCCCGGCACCTCATTCGTTGAATCGGGACGCGAATTTGGCGATGTCATTACCTACGACATGTTGACGGAACTGGACGCCCATGGCTGGGAGCTCTATCACGTCGCCGAAGACGTCGCTGAGACGCAGAATCTGGCAGAGCACGAACGCGATCGGCTGATTGCCATGATTGGCATGTGGTACAACGAAGCGGGCAAGTACAATGTACTGCCCATCGACAGTCGGAGCACGGAGCGCTTTTCAATCGAGCGGCCTCAAATTGGCGGTGAGCGTAATCGGTACGTGCTCTACCCCCATACGCAGGCCATCCCTGCGGGCGTAGCGCCCAAAATCACCAATCGACCCTATTCGATCAACGCACAGGTGACCGTTCCTGAAGAGGGCGCCGAAGGGGTCCTGTTGAGCATGGGCGGCAACGACGGCGGCATTTCATTCTATGTGCAAGACGGTGCGCTCTGCTTTGTTCACAACTATGTGGCCATAGAGCGCTACACCATCACGTCCGATACGACGGTGCCTGCGGGAGATCATATCCTGAGCATGGAGTTCGAACCGACCGGCCCTGCGGATGTTGCCAATGGCAAGGGGACGCCGGGCACAGTGACGCTTCTGGTCGACGGCAAAGAGATCGGCCGGGGGGATCTTCCGGTTACGGCGCCCTTACGCCTGGGTCAAGGGGCCCAGATGCTCGTTGGCGCCGATACAGGTTCACCCGTGACAAATGCATACGAGCCATCCTTCCCCTTCAACGGCACGATCGAGCGCGTCATCGTCGACGTCAGTGGGGAGCACGTGGTCGATCATCAACTGGCCATGCGCGTGGCGTTGCGCAAGCAATAGCTTGCCGGACAGAAGTTCGCTAGTGGGGCGCGCGGTCGAACAGAGCTCTGCACCGCAGTCCGTTCGTAGTGTAGTCAATTGATTAGCAAAGAGAGGTGGCTGTGTAACAGTTCGTCTCGAAGAGAAAGGAAAACCAGTATGGCAGCTAAGAAGCCCAACATCTTGGTCATATGGGGCGACGACATCGGCTGGTTCAACATCAGTCGCTACAACCTGGGCGCCATGGGCTACCGGACGCCCAACATCGACCGCATCGCCAATGAGGGTCTCAGCTTTACCGACTACTATGGTCAGCAAAGCTGTACCGCAGGGCGCTCGGCGTTTCTGACCGGCCAGAACCCGCTGCGCACCGGCCTGACCAAGGTGGGGCGCCCCGGGGCGCCTGTGGGTCTCCAGAAGGAAGATCCGACGATTGCCACGCTCCTGCGTGATCTGGGCTATGCGACCGGCCATTTTGGCAAGCACCATCTCGGAGATCTGGACGAGTTTTTGCCCTCGAATCACGGCTTTGACGAATTCTTTGGCACGCTCTATGCGCCCAGCGCCGAAGCCGAACTTGAAAGCCCGGACTATCCTCACGATTCGCCCTACTCTGCAACGATGATGCCGCGCGGCGTGATTCACTCGCGCATGACGCCCGACGGTGAACACATCGTTGAGGATACCGGCCCCAACACAACTGAGCGCATGCAGACTATCGACGAGGAATTTACCGATGCCGCCCTCGATTTCATCGATCAGGCCGTAGAGGACGACAAGCCTTTCTTTGTCTGGTGGAACGCCATCAAGACCCACTACCCGACCGAAATCAGCGATAAGATTGCAGGGCGCACGGGTCAGGGTCCTCATGCCGATTCGATGGTCTACCACGATGAACTTGTCGGGAGGATGCTCGACAAGCTGGACGAGCTTGGCATTGCTGACGATACACTGGTCATGTATTCGACCGACAACGGGCCGCACTTCAACGCGTGGCCTGACGCGGCGATTACGCCCTTCCGCTCTGAAAAGAACACCAACTGGGAGGGTGCGTTCCGCGTGCCCTGTTTCTATCGCTGGCCGGGCGAGTTCCCAGCCGGCGAAGTGCGCAACGGAATCGTCTCCCACCAGGATGCGCTGCCCACGATTCTTGCCGCTGCTGGCGCGCCGGAAATTCCGGAGAAGCTTCTGGATGGCTACACGGTGGGCGACATGACCTATCGGGTTCACATCGACGGCAAAAACATGTTGCCCTACTTCACGAGCGAAACCGATGAATGCCCCCGCGACAACTTTTTTTACATCAATGACGATGGAGAGCTGGTCGCCCTTCGATTCCGCGACTGGAAGGCGGTCTTCATGGAGCAACGCGCCAAGATGTTTGACGTCTGGTCGGAGCCCTTTGTGACGCTGCGCGTGCCGAAGATCTTCCACCTTCGTCGCGATCCCTTTGAGCGGGCAGACGAGAATGCAAACGCTTATCGGGATTGGTGGATGAACCATCTCTTTATGTTGGGCGAGGCGCAGCAGATTGTGGCCAACCAGGTCGAGTCGCTTGCGGCCTATCCACCGCGCCAGAAGCCTGCATCATTTAATTTGGACAACGTACTGGCTACGCTAGAAGATACGCAGGGCAGCGCCCAGCGTTAGCGGTTGACGCGGCACGAATGTAGAGAGACGGATTCCCGCTGGGGTTGAACGATCTGCGTGCAGTCGCCTCACCCTGCTCCGCCTCCTTCTCGGAGGCCTCGTTTCCCTCTCCACCCGGTGGAGAGGGACCGCCATGGCGCCTTAAGCGCCGTGGCAGGGTGAGGCGCTACAGATGCCAGGAGGAACATCCCATATCAACGCTAATTCGAAAGTTAACCTGAATCGTTCTGAATCGTTCATCGTAAAAGGAATAGATCATTCACAAGGAGAAGTGACAAATGGGTATTATGACAAAGATGCTGGTCAACACGGCCAAAGACAAGGCGGCAGACACCGCCAAGACATTTGCCATGACGACCATGACGACTATCGCCGTCAAGTCGATCGGCGGCGCGCTCGGTCTGCCGGATGTAATGGTCAACAGCATCCTGGGGGTCGGGATCCCGATGATGATGTTTGCCGGCGCCGAAGACCCCAGCGTCTCGAACAAGCTCTTTGGCCGATCAAAGAAGAAGGACAAGAAGAAGAAGGGGCGCAAGGAAGCCGAGAGCGATTTCTTTGACGTTTTTGGTCCCAAGGGGCACGACATGAACAAAGCGATTGCCGAAGAGACGGGCGCAAGCGAAGAAGAGGTCAACGGCGTGATGGGTCTCTTCCTGCCTACCTTCGAGGAAGCCATCGCCGAAGAGGAACCCGAAGACGCCGGTGCGCTCAATAAGATGTTCAAGCAGGAGACGGACGATTTGAAGAAGCAGAGCCCCAGCTTTGCCAAGATGGCGCTGAAGGTTGCCTTTTAAGGCGCACGCATGCTGGCTTCCCGGAAGGGGTCAGGGCCGCTCACTCTGCCGGGCCAGCCTATGACCCCTTCCGGGAAGTTCACAGACGAACTCACAAAAAGGAAACAATCATGACAACCGAAAGCCTTACCTCCGCCAATGCAGTCTGGGTTGAAGTCAAGCCGCCGCCCTGGTGGTTGGTGCTGATCGAAGCCATTCTGCTGATCGTGATCGGCATCTTCCTGCTGGTCAACCCCTACCAGACCTTTGTCTCCATCGTCTGGGTGCTGGGCATCTACTGGCTCGTGCGCGGCGTCTTCCAGCTTGTCTCACTCTTCTGGGATCGGCGCATGTGGGGCTGGAAGATCTTCGCCGGCATTCTGGGCCTCATCGCCGGCTGGATCGTGATCCAAAATCCGGTCACCAGCGCCGTCATCCTGGGCCAGTTTACGGTCTGGATGCTTGCCTTCATTGCGCTTTTCTTTGGCATCTCCGACCTGGTCAGCGCCTTTAAGGGCGCAGGTTGGGTCAACGCCGTACTCGGCGTGATCAGCATCGGTCTTTCAATACTGCTGATGACCAACAGCTTTGCCGCCACGGCGTCTCTGCCCTGGGTCTTCGGCATGCTGGCCATTCTTGCCGGCGCGTTGCTGGTCTTTGGCGCCTTCCGCCTGCGCAGCCTGCAGCACAGCATTGCCGATCTGCGCGAGCAGGCGAATGCGCAGCTGGATGCAATGGCTGATGACTGAGGCAGCCCTGCTGGCCTAGAGATTTTTTGGGATGCCCGACCGCCGCCCCGGGCTGAAGCCACGGGGCTATGGAACAGCGCCCCGTGAACGGGGCTGGGGCGTGGTGAGCGGATGGGGTGTCAAGCCCCCTTTGAGGGGGCGTCGCTGGGTAGCCCCGTCCCATTCATGGCGGGGCGGGCCGCGGTGATCCGAAGCATGCGGGATGCCCGACCGCCGCCCCGGGCTGAAGCCACGGGGCTATGGAACAGCGCCCCGTGAACGGGGCTGGGGCATGCCGAGCGGATGGGGGTGTCAAGCCCCCTTTGAGGGGGCGTCGCTGGGTAGCCCCGTCCATTCATGGCGGGGCGGGCCCGGTGATCCGAAGCATGCGGGATGCCCGACCGCCGCCCCGGGCTGAAGCCACGGGGCTATGGAGCAGCGCCCCGTGAACGGGGCTGGGGCGTGATGGGGAGGGGGTCAAGCCTGGGGGGGGGGGGGGGGGGGGGCCCAACGCCCCGTGAACGGGGCTGGGGCGTGATGAGCGGATGGGGTATCAAGCCCCCTTTGAGGGGGCGTCGCTGGGTAGCCCCGTCCCGTTCATGGCGGGGCGAGCCGCGGTGATCCGAAGCATGCGGGATGACCGCCGGGCGGCGCACAGAAACCGACAGCGTTTCGTTTGTGGGACCGAGAAACATAAGCGTCACTAGCCATTGAAACAAGGAGTAAACCATGGATTTTTACCGCGGACAGTTGCCAATCCCCGAAAGGAAATTCGAGGGCAAGATCGGCCGTACGACAGAGGAATCAAAACCGGATAAACCGGTCATCGTCACGCCGCCGGAGGGCGCGCCCAATGTTGTCGTCGTCCTGCTCGACGACGTCGGCTTCGGCGCGTCGGACGTTTTCGGTGGCCCCGTGCCCATGCCCGCGCTGCGCCAGGTAGCCGATGAGGGGCTGCGCTATAACCAGTTTCATACTACGGCCCTCTGTTCCCCGACCCGCTCGGCGCTGCTTACTGGGCGCAACCACCACAGCGTCGGCTTTGGCGCGATCGCTGAAATCGCCGTGGGCTATCCCGGCTACAACAGCGTCATTCCCGACAGCAAGGCCACGATCGGTAAGATTCTCAAGGGGAACGGCTACAATACGGCCTTCTTCGGCAAAAACCACGTGACGCCCATGTGGGAGACCAGCGCGGCCGGGCCCATGGATCGCTGGCCGACCGGCTTAGGCTTTGAACGCTTCTATGGGTTTATGGGTGGCGAGGCGTCCCAGTGGGAACCGTCGCTGCTCGACCAGACCACGCCGGTGAATCCTCATGTCGGAAGAGATGATTATCATCTCACCGAAGATCTGGCCGATCAGACAATCTCCTGGATCCGCAACCAAAAAACTGCTGCACCAAACAAGCCCTTCATGGTCTACTTCGCGCCCGGAGCCACCCATTCTCCTTTGCAGGTCTGGACCGAGTGGATCGACAAATTCAAAGGCCAGTTCGATGACGGATGGGACAGTCTACGCGAGCAGATATACCAGCGTCAGTTGGATCTGGGCATCATTCCCGAGCAGACGGACAACACGCCGCGTCCAGAGTCCATTCCATCCTGGGAAGAGTATCCCGATGAGTACAAGCCCGTCGCATCCCGCTTGATGGAACTCTACGCCGGTTTTCTGGCCCACACTGACGCTCAGATAGGCCGCATCATTGAGTCGATTCAAGCGCTAGGTCAATGGGACAATACGATCTTCATGTACATTGTCGGCGATAACGGCGCTTCGGCTGAAGGGACGTTACATGGCGCATGGAGCTGTCCCTCCTACCAGAACGGCTTTCCGGAAGACCCCCAGTGGCTTCTGGACCATATTGATGACTTCGGCACGGCGGCATGCGAAAATCACTACAATGTCGGGTGGGCCTGGGCGCTCGACGCTCCCTTCCAGTGGACCAAGCAGGTAGCGTCCCACTTTGGCGGCACGCGCAATGCCATGGCCGTCTCGTGGCCCAACGGCATCAAGGATGCCGGCGGGCTGCGCTCGCAATTCCATCACGTCATCGACATTGTGCCCACGATCTTGGACGCGGCCAACATTTCAGCGCCGGAGAGCGTCAACGGCGTCACGCAGGAGCCAATTGAAGGCGTAAGTATGCTCTACTCCTTCGAGGATGCGCAGAAGCCGAGCAACCACCGCACGCAATACTTCGAGATTCTAGCCAATCGTGCCATCTATCACGAAGGCTGGGTGGCTGCCTGCTTCCACGGTCGCGTGCCGTGGGAACGCACGGCCGATTTCCCGGTCGGAGGTCCCCAGGAAGTCTGGGAGCTCTACCACGTTGAAGAGGATTTCAGCCAGAGCAATAATCTTGCTGAGGAATATCCGGAGAAGCTCGCAGAGCTGCAGAAGCTTTTTGACGAGGAGGCATGGAAATACAACGTCTATCCTCTGAGCGGTGAGACGACCTCGCGTTCGCTGCCCGTTCATCGACCCAGCCTGATCTCTGGCGTCCGCCGGGTCACCTACTACCCCGAAAACGTGCACCTGCCGGAATTGGCCATTGTCAACATGAAAAATCGTTCCTTCGAGATGACCGCACACCTGGAGATTCCGGAGGATGGTGCGGAGGGCGTCGTAATCTGCCAAGGCGGCAACATGGCCGGCTGGTCGCTCTATGTTCTGGACAACAAGCCAATTTACTACTACAACCGCTTTGGCCATGAACTCTATGAGATTGCTTCGGATCAGGAGTTGCCTGCAGGCAACGTCACGCTTGCCGTCGACTTTGAGTACGACGGCGGCGGCCTTGGCTTGGGCGGCATGGCCAAGCTGTCGGTCAACGGCGAGCAAGTGGCTGAGGGACGCATCGAGAAGACCGTGCCCTTTGTCTTCTCCATGAGCGGCGAGACGATGGATGTCGGCATCGACACCGGCGCACCGGTCGCGCCCTATCCGCACCACGAGTTCCCCTTCACGGGTACGATCGAGAAGGTCGACATCGAGGTTGGCTCGGTGCTGGCCGGCGTGCCTGAGGAGAAGCTGGAGGAGCTGCTGGGCGCAGGCATGGCCCATGCCGCCAAGGCGTCGCAATAGGCGTTCCGGTAGACCGGCCTCCGCCCCGGGCTGAAGCCACGGGGCTATGGAGCAGCGCCCCGTGAACGGGGCTGGGGCGTGCTGAGCGGATAGGGGTGTCAAGCCCCCTTCGAGGGGCGTCGCCTAGTAGCCCCGTCCGTTCACGGCGGGGCGGGCCACGGTGACCGGAACCGCCCGGGGTGGCCACCGCCCGCACGGGTCGTGCGGACTAACCGGTGGACGTTCAAATGAGGCTTGGCGCAAAAATGACAACTCTTGCATCTTAGAGAAAGTGACGCAATACGATGGGATCCACACTGGTCCAGCTCTTACCCCTCATCATCGGCAGCGCGGTCGTGCCGATGCAGATCATTCTCATCATTCTCATGCTGACCAGCGAACAGCAGGCGGCGGCGAAAGCCATCGGCTTCGTACTGGGCATGACGCTGGTGCGGCTCGGTCAGGGGATCGTCTTTGGCCTCATCTTCACTGGGGGCGCTGAAGCCAGCGGCGACGCCAGCGAGGGCTCCGGCTGGATCGTCTCCACGCTGCTGCTGGTGTTGGGCCTCCTGCTGCTCATCAACGCCTTCAAGACCTGGCGCGGCGAGCCGGATCCGGACGCGCCGCCGCCCAAGTGGCTGACGATGGCCGATGATATGTCGCCGCTGACGGCCTTTGCCATGGGTGCCGGTCTGATCCTTATCGCCGCCAAGCTCTGGGTCTTCACGCTGGGTGCGATTGGCACGATCGGCGACGCTCAGCTCGGGCAGCCGGCCAGCACCATCACCTACCTGCTCTATATCCTTCTGGCGGAGAGCCTCCTGCTCATTCCGATCGCAATCCGGCTCATCTTCCCCGACCAATCGACGGCACTGCTGGGCGCAACCAGCGACTGGCTGGAGAAGTATAACCGCGTGATCGTCATGACCGCTTCGCTGATCTTTGGCGCCCTCTTCTTCTACAATGGGGTCAGCGGCTTCTTGAGCTGATAGTCACCATCATCGCCGACGCCATAGCGAGTACGACCGTAGACATTTAAACGCACCTTGACGGGGAGATTCGACCGTGTCAGATTCGAACGTCAGATTCGACCGTAGAAGCGCAGGGCAGCGCCATACCGAATAGTGGTCATGATTTCTTCAACCAGCGCTGGCTCCAGCTGGAGCAAGGCGTCGGCGGGCGCGCAGATGTAGAGACGCTCAAGCGGCTGGGCCTCTATACGGCGATTGCCGGCATCTTGCATGCGCTGCTCTATTTTGCGTCCTACTATTTTGTGCAGCGCATCCCGTTGGGCAATGCAACCGATGCCCAGATCATCGAATTCTACTCGAGTGGTGGAGAGAGCAACCTGGTCATCGCCGGCATGTACATGATGCCCTTTGCCGGCATCGCACTGCTCTATTTCATGGTCTTTCTGCGCACGCTGGCCGGGTCAACCGGCGTGCAGATCAGCAGCATTCTGTCGAACATCCAATTGCTGGCTGGAACGATCTTTATCGGCCTGCTCTTCACGGCTGCGGCAGCGTCAACTTCGACTGCAGCCGGACTTCAGTTTGCCAGCGCAGAGATGGACCCGAATTTTGCCCGGCAGTTGCCCATTTTCAGCTCTACGCTGCTGATTGGCTTTGCCATGCGCATGACGGCCATGTTTGTCTTCACCACGTCGAGCATCGGTCTGGCGACGAAGCTGGCCCAGGTGGTTCGGCTATATTGGTTACGCCGTGGGCGTATTTCTGCTGCTGAGCGCCTCGATCACCAGCTGGTTTGCGCTTGTCTTCCCCGTCTGGGTCATCGTGCTCTCGCTGATCGTGTGGTGGCGCACGTCGCGCTTGGAGGTCTGAGTGGCGGAGATACTCCCAAAAGTAGACCTCAGGAACGGCTGATCTGTGTTATGGTGGTGGATGCGCAGCGAAGAATCGGCAACGTTATTTTGACTTCAGATTTGGGGACGTGAACCGTGACACCTCGAAGTTTGGCGCTTTGTGCCAAACCCTTGACTTGTGTGCGCAAGACCCTGCCAAGCGCAGATTTGCTCAACGCCCTGACCGGCGGTACTTCCGTAGATCAGGGCGCCGCCAATCTGGCCGGCGAGACCGGCATGGATCCCCAGGCAATCGGCAAGATGCTCGGCATTATGGGTCCCGCGGTGCTCGGTAGTGTGGCCGGCATGGCAAAGGAGCAGGACATGGACATAGACGGCGTCGTCGGTGCGCTTGACGCGGCCAACCTCGGCGGCCTCGGGGATTTGGACTATCTCTTGGACAACGTCCCCGGCGTCTCCGACGACATCAAGCGCGGTTTCGATAAGCTCTTCGGGCGCTAAATAGATGACGGCGCAAAAACCACGGCGTAAATTCGGACCTGCTACCTCTCGTAGAAGCCATTGGTTCATTTCCGCCGGGATTTACTAACGCGGCGTCCGAAGAACGACCCATCGCATAGCGTGAGTAATTGCATGGTATGCGATTCGTTTGTCCCTCGACGCGGCGATGTGCACGAGCGGCGAAGGCCAGTGATGCACATCGCCGCTCGTTTGCTGGATCGATGATGCACAACTAACATATCTAGTCAAAAGTTTGTGCGCTGGCGTGCGATTGCCGTTACCCAGTTGAAGTAGACTTCGTCAGACTGAACCCGCTTCAACTGGGTAACGGTGTTGTTAGCAGCCCTTATTCCAGTAGCATGGGAGATTGGAAAGTTATGAGTACAGGTTGGAAGCGGTTTTGGACTGTTCTGTTAGGCGCCCTCTTTGTCGTGGGCTTCACTGGCTTTGTCTTCGGTCTGGTGATTCGGCGCGATCTGCTTGATCCCGTGCTCTATACTTCGGCGCTAGAAGAGAACAACGTTTACGAACGCATCTATGTCGATGTCTTTGGCGATCCGGCGCTCCAGGACGCGCTGGCGGAGGCGCTGGGAATCGAACGCAACCTGATCGCCGGCGAAACTTATGCCGAACTGGTAGCGGTCTTTAACATCATTCTGCCGCCGCCGCGCATGCAGAACGTAACAGAACGCTTTTTCGTCGAACTCACCGACTATCTGTCCGGCGAGACGGCCGAGCTGGAACCGCAGCTGCCTCTGGGCGACACCGTGGATGCCGATGTGTTGGCCGAACACATCACCGATGCAATCGTCACCGTTTCAATTGAAGCGGGCTCCTTGGCTTTGCCACGCGTCGCACCGGTGGCAATACCCCTGGTTGAGGCGCAATTGCTTGCCTACCTGGAGGACGTGACCGCCGGAATCTTCGCTCCGGTGCCAATCGAACTGTTGACCGCATCCAGTGATCATCTGACGCCAGATGAGCAAAGCGGGTTGGTCAATAATATGCTGGGCCCGGTGGCAGACAAGACGTCCACGCTGGTCAAGCGCCAGATCCGAGCATCATTGGCCGCAAACGATGTGGTTGGCGCGCTCGCCATGGTCATGCGTGAGCGCCTGCGCGACCGGGCCCAACTCGCAGCAGCCAACCTGGAATCAACGCTGGCCGAGAGCGATGCGCTCAACGCCGTTGCCCAGACCGCCAACGCGCTGAATAGCACCGGCGAGTCGGTCATTGGCGGCCTCAATACGGTGCGCAGTTATGCGACAACGGTCGGCAACTTGCTTCTGCCCCTGGCGATCATCCTGACCTTACTCCTGGGGCTGATTGTTTGGATCAACAGCGACGATCTGAAGGAGATGTTGCGCGCCGCCGGCTGGACGCTGACCGCCGCGGGCGGCTTCGTGCTGCTGCTCTGGCTGGGTGTGGGCTTCTGGCTACGCGGAATGATTCGGGATGCGCTCAATGTCTCAACCGCCTTGCCGGCTGGCCTTGAGGCCATCATTGATGACGTTGTGGGTACGTTGGCAAGTGACGTTTGGGGGGCAGTCTGGGGCACGGCCCTGCTCTTTCTCATCGCCGGACTCGTCCTGCTGGCCTTTGGCTATACCCGCCGTTTGCTCGACTTCCTGGGCAATTTGCTGGCGCCAATCTGGGCATACAAAGGCTGGGTGCTGGCCGGCTTATTGGGCCTGTTCGTCCTTGTACCGCTGCTGATTACGCTCTTTTCGCCGACGGCCCAGGCGCAGCGGCTTGCGTGCAACGGGCATATCGAGCTGTGCGATCGTCCCGCCAACGAAATTGCCTACGCTGCCACCCACAACGCCATGTCGATCTCCGACTACGGCTGGCTGTGGCCCTCCCATGACGGCACCATCACCGATCAGCTAAACGCGGGCGTGCGCGCGCTGCTCATCGACACGCACTACGCTGACACGGTGGAAAAGGTCGAGAGTGCGCTGGAGACCATGCCGCCGCCTGCCCAGGTCGTGGCAGAGGAAGTGATCGAGGCCGGCGAGTTTGAAGGCAAAGGCGATGACTCCTTTCTCTGCCACATGGTCTGCGGGTTGGGGGCGCGCATTCTTGCCGATACGCTCAACGAGATCGCGGCGTTTATGGAAGCAAACCCGCGTGAAGTGCTTTTCCTGATCATCCAGGATGACATTACGCCCGAGGATACGGCGCTCGCGCTCGAGTCAGTCGGTCTGGATCAGTACATTTACGATCATCCAGCCGGTCAGCCATGGCCCACGCTGGGTGAAATGATTGACTCCGGCCAGCGTTTGGTCGTCATGGCTGAAGAGGAGGGGCCGCCGCCGTCATGGTATCAGCACGTTTGGGATATTACGATGGAGACGCCTTACACCTTCATCAATTATGATGACTTTTCCTGTGATGCCAACCGCGGGCCGGAAGATGCGCCCTTCTTCCTGCTCAATCACTGGATTCAGCGCGGCGCGCCCAATCGGGTGGATGCGGCGATCGTCAATGAGTATGACTTCCTGCTCGACCGTGCGCAACAGTGCACGACAGAACGAGGCAAGATACCCAACTTCGTCGCCATCAACTTCTATCAGAATGGCGATGTGATGGACGTAGTCAACACGCTCAACGGCGTATACGAACCAGTCGAGTAGCGTTTCCAGGCGGATGGGGGCCGGCGACCGCAAACGACAGCTGTGGTCGCCGGTTGATGCGGCGTCTGACTATCTTTGGCAAGCATTCTCAATGACAAGCGCTTTGCCCGACCAATCTACGTCCCTCCCTGATGCGCCAGGCAGCTATGTTGAGCCCGATCACCCTCGCTGGCTGCTGGCCGCCTGCTGCATTGCCGGCGCCTCGGTCTTCATTGTGCCCCCGGTGTGGACATTCCATCCGCCTGATGCCGCCCCGTTTGGCGCCGGGTGGACCACGATGCGCTTTCTGACCAGCATCGGGGGCATCGTCACCGTGCTGATGCTGATCGTCGGCGGTCTGCTAGGTGACTACTTTGGCCGGCGCCGTTTTTTGCTGATTGGGCTGACGCTGTCTGTGGTTGCCCACGGGCTGCTGCTCTTTGCCGACACGAATGTGAGCCATATCGTACTGCGTATTGCGGCCCAGTTAAGCGGTGCGCTGATTCTGCCGTTGGCTTTGGCCCCCCTCTACATCTTCTATCGGGGCAAAGCCAGGGTGCGTGCGTTTGCCTGGTACGCATTTGCCACGTCCGCAGCGACGATCCTGGCCTCCTATTTTGGCCAGCTTTTTCTGAACTTGTTTGATTGGCATATGACTTATCTGTTGCCCGGTCTCCTATCAGCCATCGCCCTTGTTCTCGTCTTTATTACCCTGCCGGAAAGTTATATCAGTTCCCATGGCACGCCCAAAGCCATCGCCTATGCCGGCGGATCGCTGCTCATTCTGGCGCTGATCGGCGGAGTCGTACAGGTCGGCCTGATGCCGGGCTGGGTTGGGCCGGTGGCGATTGTGGCGGCGCTGGCCGCGGCGATTGGTCTTGCCCTCCTTCTCTGGTGGGAGATCAGAACGCCAGGTTCGTGGTTGGTTGACTACCGCCGCAAGGTCTGGGATATGGTCATGCTGATTACGATCGGCGTGCTGGTTCAGCTGGTCTTCAACGGAGTCTTTCAGCCGACGTTTCGTTATCTTAGCGTCGTGAAGGATTTTGATCTCTGGCTTCGCGTGCTGGCCATTGCGCCTCTGTTCGTCGGCATGTTCATTGCTATCAGGCTGGTTGGTCGGATCTGGCGCTCGGACTCTGTTCGTCGCGTCTTGACCTACGGGTTGCTCTTGACCGGTATCAGCACGGCTTTATTGGCGTTGCGTCCCGCCGCAATGCCTTACTGGGCGCAAGTGCTTCCTCTCATCGTCTTTGGGTTTGCGATCCAGGCAACCAAGACAGTCTGGGCCAATGCCTTTTTTCAGACCGTTATCGACGATTTTGTTGGGCTCAATGCCGGCATTCAGGGCGCAACCATGCAGGTTGGCGGCACATTGGGCTCGCTGCTGGGCGGTCAACTGGTTGTCCTGTTCGGCTATCGGGCCTTTGAAGCGCGGCTATCGCCCTTTGTCGCCAATGAAGCGATCCGGGAACTGTACGAGACCTTCACCCAATCTTTCTCGCGCGAGATTGCGTTGGCGACCGCCGATCTTCAGTCGTTGGGCGCCGTGGCCTGGGATCAATATGTGGCGGCCTACGCTACGGCGTTTGGCCAGACGCTCATGGTGATGGTTGCGATCTGTTTTGGGAGCGCACTGCTCATTCATTTTTTACTGCGTCCGGATGTCAAGTTCACCGCGCAACCAGTCGCGGTGGACACGTCGGCCTCGACATTTGAAGAATTGGCCTGGGATGATCTGGACGACATTCGTGCCACCCTGCAGGCGGCAGAGTTCAGCCTGGATCCATCGCAATCGAGACGCAATAAACCGGCTGAGTGATGCACGGTAATGGACACTCGATCACCGGTCGCTTATACTGACGCCGTTGCGTCCAACAAATGAGGGATAAAGCTAATGTGGCAGTCACTTCTGCTTTCGCTGTTGATGGTGGGCATCGGCGTTGTACTCCTGCTCTGGGGCTATCGGGCCTTTCTGGTCATGCTGCCTATTTTTGGCTTCTTCGCCGGACTCTGGCTGGGCGCCCACACGATTTCGGTTTTGTTCGGCGCCGGCTTTCTGGCTGACGTCACAGGACTGGTCACCGGTTTCATCATTGGCTTAGTCTTTGCCCTCCTCTCCTATTTGTTCTACGGCGTGGGGATTGCTCTGGTAGCGGGCGCGATCGGGTATGGGCTGGGGGTTGGTCTCATGGACGCGATCGGCCTCGATTTTTGGCTGATTGCCGTCCCCGTCGGCATCGTACTGGCGATCCTTGCGATTGTGTTGACCTTTCGCTTCAACCTGCAAAAGTACGTCATCATCGCACTTACGGCGATTGCCGGCGCCAACGCCCTGTCGCTGGCTGCGCTTCTGCTCTTCGGTAGTGCAACGCCTGAGTCCGTCCGCGGCGCTGCCAACGGAATTCAACCCGTCGTCTCCAGCGGCGCCATCTGGATGCTGATTTGGTTGGTCCTGGCGATCGGCGGTATCGCTTATCAGGTGATGACGAATCGTGTTTATCAGTTTCATGGCGATGAGTATGTCACTTACTACGGGTAACTGACAGGCCGCTGCCTGATTCTTGAAGGGGAACCACATGTTTTTTCTTGATCCAACCTACTTCTGGTGGGTCTTCATTCCGACGCTTTTGCTCTCGTTCGGCGTGCAGATCTATCTGAAGAGCACCTTTTCCAAATGGAGTAAAATTGAGAACGGTAAACACTTGAGCGGCGAAGAGGTCGCCCAGGAACTCTTTGATGAACCGACGCTAGATCCCGTACCGGTCGAGTCCATCAAGAAGCCGCTGGGCGATCACTACGATCCGTCAAAAAATGTCGTCCGCCTCTCGCCGCCCGTGGGCAAAGCCGATACCGTATCAGCCATGGCCGTCACCGCCCATGAGTTGGGGCACGTGCAGCAGTATCAGACCGGTTCCAGCCTCATCAAGGCGCGCAGCTTTTTACTGCCGGCCATTCAGTTCAGCCCGACGATCATGTATATCAGCCTGATGATGGGCTTGCTCTTCAACATGACGGGGTTGCTCTGGGTGGGCGTCGCCTTCTTTGGCCTGACCGTGCTTTTTTCTTTGTTGACGCTGCCGGTCGAGTTTGACGCCAGCCGTCGCGGGCTGAAAATGCTTGATGAAGCCGGACTCTTTACCTCTGATGAGGAAGCCAAAGGCGCGCGCTCCGTGTTGACGGCGGCGGCATTAACTTATGTAGCCGCGTTTATTACATCCATGCTACAATTTCTTTACTACGTACGCGTCGCACGTAACGCTTGATGTGGTGCGCTCGTTCTCCGTCCAAATGGCCACGGTGTTCCGCTGCGATGTTGATATTGCCCATAAATCACCGATCCAGTCTGATCCATTCATCCAAGTCCTAATTGCTATCCATCCACAGGAGGGAAGCCGTGACCAAGCGAATTGACTACACCGCCTTTCCATATGACGCGTACCCCGACGCTGATTACTTGCGCGATCCGCGCGAACCGCTCAGTGACGCGCCGCTTGCAATGATTCGCGAGGGGCTCTTCTACAATGAAGCAGCCTACCGGCGCCTGCGCGATCATGCAGCTCCATTTGGGCGTGGCGCATTGATCCTGCTCGTGACCGTGCTGATCGCCGGCATCGCCCAGGGCATCGGCCTGGCGTTTGGCATTCTGACCGCGCCGCGCATCGATCTTATTCAAGAGACTCTGTACGAATCGATTACCTCTTTGGGTTGGTTTATGCGTCAGGTCGAGGCCTCACCCGAGTTCCTTACGCAATTCAACCAGGGCTACGAGAGTGCATGGCAGGCCTTCCGGATCTTTAGCGGCTATCCATCCTGGAGCAGCACGCTGGCCGTCATTGGCACAGTCACAGTCGGCACATTTCTGAACTGGATCGTCTATGGCTTTTTCGCCCACTGGACCGCCCGCTGGTTCGGCGGTGAAGCCAGCTACAGCCAAACGATGGGTACCCTGGCCCTCGCCTACGCGCCGCTGATGCTGACCGTCGTTTTGTTGGTTCCGGGCGCTGTCGTTGCCTCGTCGCTGCTCTTCCTGCTCCTGTTTGCCGCCAAGTTCCTGGCCCTGCGAACTGCACATGGCCTGGGCCCGGCCTCTACGTTGGCCGTGACCGCCATTCCCTATTTGCTTCTCCTACTGCTTGGGCTGGCGCTGGCGATTTTTGGGGCCGCCTACGGTCTTGGGCAAATTCCCCTCATCGATGAAATCATCCGCACGCTTCAAGTAGTGCGCATGTTCTAATTCCGCCGCTGGTTTGAGCGCGGGTTCGCCCGTTTCGCTTGCCAGCGCGTTGATTCAAAGGAGAACAGATTGTGAAGAGCCGATTTCGCATTTACTCAGACGTGCTCCAGTTGCGCACCAAAGCATTTCTGACCCTAAAGTACGCCAACGGTGGCATGCGCTATGCCGCCGGTATGTTTTTCATCGTCACCCTGATCGCAGGTCTCGGCCTTTGGCTCGGGTTGCCCGCACTCCTACAGCGTCCCCTCGTTGTCGAGCGCATTGATCAAGTCAATGCCTTGGTGGACCAGTTTGATGAAGAGGTCGTTCCCGAAATCAACCAGTCTCTGGACGCACTCAGCCAGGAAAATTTAAGCATCGTCTTGAGCGAAGTCATTCCCGAATCAGGACCGGTCTCGTCTGAAGCACTGACTGAGGCGATCAACCAGGCCGGGTTGACCGTTGGCCAACTGGGCGATGCCCTGAGTGCAGAAACTGCCAACCTGACGGCAGAGACGCGGGCGGAACTAAACGCGCAATTAACTGCGCTGCAAGCCGAGGTCGTGGGACAGGATTTGATCAGCACAGAGCAGATTGAGCAACTGCTGGCGCGATCTTCCATCACGACCGATCAGGCAGCGGAGCTTCTCCAACAGGCTGCACAGACCGGCGCTCAAATTGAGGAGATGGCCGTACAGCAGGCCGGTCAATTGGAGCCGCTCATCAATCGGCTCCTGACCGCGCCTGGTGAATTTCAGACGCTGCTGACGAATCTTGCCCTTGCGCCGGAACGATTGGCCGATCTGACGATCCCCCTTGGCTTAACGCCCGCTCAGCTGAACATCCTGCGCGCCAATATCGACGCTGCTCCGGATCAAGTCAATACGATCCTGGATGATCTGCGCGCCAATGTCGAGCGCTTCCATCCGCCGCTTGGCGTGCGCCCCAGCCGCGTCATTCACGCACTCGGCGATTGGCTCTCTACGCCATTTGAGATCATGGCCCGCTGGGCCTTCTTTGGCTTCCTGCTTCTGATCGTCGCCAAACTATTGGGAGGGACGGGCACGTTGCGCCAACACCTCACGGGTTTGCTCCTGGTGGGGGCGCCGCTCTTCCTGCTCTTCTTCAACTATGTGCCCAACGTCTCACCGGCCATGCCGGTGAGCTTCAACCTGGCGTTTGACCTGTTTGGCCGCGTGCTGACGATTGTCGCCGTCGCCTGGGCGGCACTGATTCTGCTCAAGTCTATGGCCGTGACCCACGAATTTGGCATGTGGCGCTCGTTCGGGGCCGTGGCGTTGACCTGGGCGTTGATCTACGTGATCTTCCCGCTCGTCTCGTTCTTTACGCTCGGCTACCTTCTGCGCGGTTAATCGGCGATGGTGGTTTAGACCGCGACAATTGTCATTGTTCACGAGCGGGCACGACATTATTCGATGTCGTGCCCGCTCTTCGATCTCGATCTACTCGATCTTCCACAGCGTAAATGAGACTGTCGATGGTCAAGTTTTTGCCCAATCCGAAAAATATCGTTGCCGATCTGACGGCGGGTCTCACGACCGCACTTGTCACCATTCCCGACGGCATGGCTTCGGCGATTTTGGCCGGCGTCAACCCGATCCATGGTCTCTATGCCCTGATGACGGGCACGCCGGTGGCCGCGTTTCTCACCAGTTCTCAATTCATGTACGTCTCCCTGACCGGGGCGATCTCGGTGACCGCGGGCAGCGTGCTGGCCGGGTATGGCCCCGATGAGCGGGTGCAGGCGCTCATTGTCCTGACCATTCTCATGGGGCTGATCCAACTCCTGCTGGGCGTGCTCAAGCTGGGCAGCATCACCCGCTTTATCTCCAACGCAGTCATGACCGGCTTCATGACCGGCGTTGCCGTGCTGATTGTGTTGGGACAGCTGGGCGACCTCACCGGGTTCAACAGCCAGTACAGCAACAAAGTTCTCCAGACGATCGATCTGGGCTTCAATTTGGACGGGGTGCATCTGCCCACAACCATTGTCGGCTTCTCGACCATTGCGCTGATTCTGATCATCGACCGCACGCCGATCCGCAAATTTTCCATGGTGTTGGCGCTTGGCCTGGTTTCGCTGGCGGTCTGGCTGCTTGGCACGCCGGGCATCGCCGTGGTTGAAGATGTCTCCGCCATCCCCGACTCGTTGCCTCGGCCCGTCATGCCCGACTTGACGCTCGTTCCCGAGCTGCTGGTTGGGGCACTCTCCGTGGCCATCATTGGCCTGGTGCAGGCCGCCGGCGTCAGCAAGACCGTGCCCAACCCCGACGGCTTCTTCTCCAACGTCTCGCGTGACTTTTCCGGCCAGGGCGTGGGCAATGTGGTAGCCGGCTTCTTCCAGGGCATGCCCATCGGCGGCACCATGTCGGAGACGTCAGTCAACATCAACGCCGGGGCGCGCTCGCGTTGGGCGAATATCTTTTCCGGCATCTTTATCATCATCCTGGTGATCGTCTTTGGCAGCTTTGTCGCCCAATTTGCCATGCCGGCTATCGCTGCGCTGCTGGTCGTGGCCGGCTTTCAGAGCATCGATTTTGAGGAAATTGGTGACGTCTGGGACATCAGCCTCCCCGCACGGCTGGTGATGATCGTTACCTTCATCGCGACCTTGGCCATGCCGGTGCACTACGCCGTCTTCCTGGGCGTCGCGCTCTCGCTGATGCTCTTTGTCTATCGCTCCTCGACCGATATCGAAATCACTGAGATTATTCAGGAGGAGGAGCGGGGTTGGATCGAACAGGCCGCGCCGGATCAGCTTCCTTCCCACGCGGTGACGAATCTGGAAATTTACGGTAGCGTCTTTTTCGCCAGCGCACACACGCTGGAGTCGCTGCTGCCCAGCGTGGAAGGATCCGACCGGGCCGCAGTGGTCCTGCGCCTGCGCGGGCGACAGGATATCGGCAGCACCTTCGTGCTCGTGTTGGAGCGCTATGCCGAACGACTCCAGCGCAACAACGGCAAGCTCATTCTGGCCGGCGTCAGTCAGCCGGTAATGGATCAAATCGAGCGGACCGAAACCACCGAGGCCATTCCCCACGAGGATATCTTCCTCGCCTCGGATCACTTGGGGCAGTCGGTGAATATGGCCCATGCCGCAGCAACTGCGTGGGTGAATGAAGGATGATTCAGGTGTGGAAATCGGGCTGCGGAGCGTGGGTTGTGCAATTACCGCTGGGTGGGGTTTGGATGGTTGTTTATCTGCGTGGCGCCATTTTCTACAACAGTGTAGCCTCCGGAGGAGCAGAGTAGATGGCGAAGATTGTGGTGTTGGGGGCAGGGCTCATGGGGACTGCGTTTAGCTTTCCCTTGAGTGAGAACGGGCACGACGTGCGCCTGGTCGGCACACACCTGGATGGTGACATCATTGAGGAGATCCACGAGAGCGGGCTGCATCCGCGGTTGGGATCCACTGTACCAGAGGCGATTGCGCCCTACACGTACGATCGCCTGGCCGAGGCTATGGACGGCGCGGATCTGGTCGTGTTGGGAGTCAATTCAAATGGGGTCGATTGGGCCTCGAGCATGCTGGGCGATCTTCTGCCCGCCGATTTTCCCGTCGTGCTGCTCACCAAGGGGTTGACGGGCGACGACGAGGGATTGCATATTTTGCCCCACGTCTTTCGCGACGGACTGCCCGCGACGCGGCGCAACGATGTACGGCTGGGCGCGATCGGCGGCCCCTCCATTGCCGGTGAGCTGGCCGCGCACCGCCATACCTGCGTCGTCGTGACCGGCGAGCATCCGCAAGAGCTGGCGCGCCTGGCCGAGATGCTGCGCACGCCTTACTACCATGTCTGGCCTAACCCGGATTTTGTCGGCGTGGAAGTCTGTGTGGCGATGAAGAACATCTACGCGCTGGCCGTGGGCCTGGTCGGCGGCTTTCTCGAGCAAGAAGGCACGGCCGAGAACGGCTCGGTCATGCACAATCTCTCCGCCGGCATCTTTGCCCAGGGGCTGTGGGAGACGGCCTATATGGTCGAGCAGATGGGCGGTCAACGCAGCAGCGTCTTCACGCTGCCCGGCGCCGGCGATCTCTATGTGACCAGCATGGGCGGGCGTAATGGACGCATGGGGCGCTTGCTGGGACTGGGGATACCGTTCTCCGAGGCCAAGCGCGAGCACATGCCCGACGACACAATCGAAGGCGCGCAACTGGCCCAGTCGATTGGTCCGGCGATTGAGCGGATGACCGCCAACGGTGAACTCGACCCGGCCGCGATTCCACTCATGCGCACGATGATCGATATCGTTTGCCACGACGCGCCGGCCGTGATCCCCTGGGACGATTTTTTCGCTGGTGATGTTCGGTAGGCGAATGCAGCCTAAAATGCGAGTACACAACGACATGATTTATTCAATCGACGGCTTTGTCTTTGATCTGGATGGCACTGTCTATCTGGGTGAATCCGCCTTGCCCGGCAGCGTTGACGGCATTGCCGAACTGCGCCGCCGCAACAAGCAGATTCTCTTTGTCAGCAACAAGCCGCTGGAGCCGCGTGAAGCGTATGCGGCAAAGCTGACGCGCCTCGGTATCCCCACTGCGCCGGATGACGTGATCACCTCAGCTTATGTGCTGGGCCATCATCTGAGTCAGGTGAGCCCCGAGTTCCGCTACTACGTGATCGGCGAAGAAAACTTGCACACGGAGCTGCGCAGCCATGGCCTGACCATTGTCGAAGAGCTGGCTGATCAGAGCGAAAAGGAAGTTATCGAACCAGACGGGATTGACGCCGTCGTGATTGCTTTTGATCGCACCTTCGACTACCGCAAGCTCAATACGGCCTATCAAGCCCTGCAAAAGGGCGCACGCTTCTACGCCACCAACGCCGATATGGCGTGCCCCATGCCCGGCGGCGCCATCCCCGATGCCGGCGCCACCATCGCGGCGCTGGAACACATCACGGGCCGGCAGCTGGAGCTGCTGGCGGGCAAGCCGTCGGCGCTGATCATGGAGGTCGCGCTGGCGCGCCTCGGCCTGCCGCCCAAGCGCTGTATGATGGTCGGCGATCGGTTGGAGACCGATATCTTGATGGGGCAACAGGCCGGCATGCATACCGCGGTCGTACTCACCGGCGCGGCCACCCGTGCTGACGCCGAGCGCCTTGTTCCGCCTCCCTCGTTTATTCTGGACAACGTCGGCGCAATTCCAGCACTCGTTACCGAATGACTGGCAGACCGCACCATTATCCTTACCCGTCAATCGAACGCTATTTGAAATGATTCGGGCGCCGGCAAAATAGAACGCAGAGTAGGCAGATGGGGTGAATCTGCGCAGATGAAAGCCGAAGAATCAGCGTAAATCAGCCAGATCATGGTAGATCCGCGTTCCTTCTCACGGCATGCTGTATAATTACGGTTACGACACCTTTATCACACAAACGACGCGGCGCTCTTCCCGCTTTGGGAAGCCGGCGCTACATGGCGTCAGGAGCGTGGAATATGATGGCCGCCGATGCTGACCGGCAAGCGGTGAACATAACCGTGATTGGGGACTATTTTGTCCGCGTAGCCCTTTTGGAGGAGGCGCTGACCCGCCAGCTGACGCCTCTTGGCCTGCAGCCACTCTTTACGACGGCCGAAGTCGACTGGCCGACCGAGCCACTGATCCACAATGCGGAGGTGGCTGAGTATGTGGGTGATCCAGCCTGGGTGGCGGAGCTGACGCGTGACGCCGATGTGTTGGTGACCCACGTGGCGCCGGTGACAGAGGCCGTCCTGGCGGCGAGCACCACTCTGCGTGTCGTTGCCTGCTGTCGCGGCGGGCCGGTCAACGTCAACGTGACCGCGGCCACCGCCCGGGGCATTCCAGTCATCAACGCGCCAGCGCGCAACTCCCAGGCCGTTGTCGAGTTCACACTGGGGCTGATCCTGGCTGAATGCCGGGGCATTGCACGGGCGCACGCGGCCCTGAGCCAAGGGGCGTGGCAGGGCGACCTCTATCGCTACGATCAGACCGGACGCGAACTGCGCGGGCAGACCATCGGGCTGGTCGGCTTTGGCGCAATTGCCCAAGCGCTTGTCGCCTATCTCCAACCCTTCGGCTTACAAATCCTGGCCTACGACCCCTTCGTGACCGCCGAACAAATGAGTGCCCTGGGCGCAGAAAAGCGAGAGCTTGGCGAATTGCTAGCTGCAGCCGACATCGTCAGCCTGCATGCCCGGGTCACGCCCGCTACTGTTGGTATGATGGGAGCGGCCGAGTTTGCCGCCATGAAGCCGGGCGCCTACTTCATCAACACCGCGCGTGGCCCCTTGGTCGATTACGCCGCGCTCTATGCTGCCCTGGCAAGCAGCCACCTGGGCGGCGCCGCTCTCGATACCTTTGCCGAAGAACCGCCGCCGCCCGATTGGCCGCTGCTGGGCCTGCCCAATGTCACGGTTACGCCCCACATTGCCGGCTCATCGCGTGAATCCGCCGAGCGGGGCGCGGACAGCGTGGCCCGTGACATTGCCTGTTTTCTCACGCAGCGCCGGGTGGCTAACTGCGTGAACCGCACAACCCTCAGCTAGTTGAAGGATAGAGACGTGACAAAAGATCTGCTTATCGGTATTGATGTCGGCACCACCGGCACCAAAGCGATTGTGGCTGATGGCAGCGGCCTGCTGCTGGCCGAGGCCGGCGAAGAATATACGACCCGCTTTCCCCGCCCCAACTGGGCCGAACAAGATCCAGACGATTGGTGGCGCGCCACCTGCACGGTGCTGCAACGCCTCATGGCTCACCCCGGCATATCTGCAGACCGCATCGCAGCCGTGAGCATCAGTTGCCAGGCGCCGGCGCTTGTGGCCGTCGATCGCCAGGGCCGCCCCCTCCACAACGCCCTTATCTGGATGGACCGACGATCGGAGGCGGAGTGCGATTGGCTGCGTACGAACGTCGACGAAACGCGCATCACGGGCATCAACGGCGGGCGCATCGACCCCTATTATCTTGCCCCCAAGCTGCTCTGGCTGCGTCACCATCATCCCGAAACCTATGTCCAGACGCATGCGCTGTTGCAAGCGAATGGCTATATTGTTCACAAGCTCTCGGACGCGTTCACGTTTGACACGTCAAACGGTCCGCTTACCCTCTTCTTCGATTCCGCGCGTCTCACCTGGTCTGATGAACTTGTCGGTGCAATGGAACTGGATCCGGAGAAGCTGCCCACCATCGTCGGCTGTCTGGATATCGTGGGTGAGGTCACGCCCGAGGCTGCCGCGGCTACCGGATTGGCTGCCGGTACGCCCGTACTCGGCGGCATGTCCGACGGCACCGCGGCTGGCATCGAGGCCGGTCTGGTTGAGCCGGGCGATGCTGTGGAGATGACGGGGCAATCGACCGTGCTGCTTATCTGCAGCGATCAGCCCTATCTTGGCCGGGATTTGATTCCACTTGGTCACCCCGAGCCCGGGCGCTTTCTGGTCGCCGGCGCGCTCGTGGCCGGCGGCGGCGCCGTACGCTGGTTTCGGGATCAACTCGGCGAGCCGGAACGCCGCCGGGCTGTGGAACTAGGGGTCGACCCCTACGAACTGCTGATGGCGAGCGCGGAAAGCAGTCCGCCGGGCGCCAACCGGCTGATCTTCCTGCCCTATATGTATGGGGAACGCTCGCCCATTTGGGACAGCGACGCCCGCGGCGTCTTCTTTGGTCTTTCTCTAGCTTCCGAAAAGGCTGACTTGATCCGCGCCATTATGGAGGGAGCCGCCTATGGTTTGCGCCATAATGTAGAGACGGCCGCTGCCGGCGGTTTTGCCATGAACCGCCTCGCCTGCGTGGGCGGCGGCGCGCGCAGCAGCCTGTGGAATCAGATCAAGGCGGACGTATTGGGGACACCCGTTTATCTGCCCCGGGCGGCCACTGGCGCGCCCATGGGCGATGCCGTAGCCGCGGCTGTGGGCGCCGGGTTGCATGAGAGCTTGCCTGCCGCTGTTGCCGCCATGGTCGCAACCGGACCTGAGTTCCGTCCCCGGCCCGAATTCGTCGCCCGCTACGATGCGCTCTATGCTATCTATGTCAGTCTTTATCCGCACCTACGTACGGCATTCAGAGAATTGGCGCAGATCCAATATGACTGAAACAGGGACAGAGGGTAGCCTGTCGGCTCAAGTGGCGCTGGTCACCGGCGGTTCGCGGGGAATTGGCCGTGCCATCGTGCTGGCGCTGGCTCAGGCGGGCGCGGCGGTCACGTTCTGCTATCGACGCGATCTTGAAGCGGCCCAGGAGGTTGTCGCAGCGGCCTCCGCCACCGGGCACAAGGTCGATGCCCACCAGGTCGACGTGAGCGATCGGCGTGCAATCGATGAATTGGTGGCAGGACTACACCAGCGCTACGGCCGGGTCGATATTGTTATCAACAACGCCGGCATCTTTCCAAGCTGCCCGGTAGTGGAGATGAGCGACGATGAGTGGGACCGGGTTCTGCACACCAATCTTGATGCCGTCTTTTACAGCTGTCGCGCGGTGATTCCCGGCATGATTGCCCGCCGCGAGGGCGCAATTGTCAACCTGGCGTCGGTGGCCGGGCAACGTGGTTCCGCCTTCCACGCCCATTACGCGGCTGCCAAAGGCGGCGTGCTGGCCTTTACCCGCTCCCTAGCCCGAGAAGTCGCACCGTATAATGTACGAGTCAATGCGCTGTCACCGGGCCGGATCGCGACCGATCTCTTGCTCGAAGAAGCGGACGACGAGGAGCATGCACGTTGGCGGGCAGATACGCCAGCCCGCCGTTTGGGCACGCCGGAAGAGGTGGCCGCAGCCGTTGTCTTTCTGGCCGGGCCGGGCGCAACCTATATCATGGGCGAAACCCTGGCCGTGAACGGCGGCCTGTTGATGGATTAGCCAAGAGCCTTCTCAACAATGATCATTAGACTATCCAGCCAGAAGGAGCAAACAAGAAACCAATGAGCAACCAACAACTGCCACCTCCTCCCTATTTCTTGGGTATCGACGCCGGCACGGAAGCGGTCAAGGCCGGCCTTTTTGATCAACACGGGCAACGGATTGCCGTTGGCTCCAGAAATTATAAGACCTATTTCCCCCGCCCCGGCTGGGCCGAGCAGGATCCCGATGAATGGTGGATCAGCCTGGTCGGCGCCGTACGCGATTGTCTGGCCGCGGCGGCTGTTGACCCCAAGGACATTGTCGGGATGAGCGCGGATGCCACCACGTGTACGCTCATCCCGATGGGTGAAGATGGCCGGCACCTGCGCCGCTGCTTACTCTGGATGGACGTGCGCGCGGCTGCGCAAGCGGACGCTGTCTTCGCCTCCGGCCACGATGCGTTGCAATATTGCCTGGCCGGCGTCAATGCCGAGTGGATGCCGCCCAAGATGCTCTGGCTAAAGGAAAACGAGCCGGAGACCTACGCCAACATGCGCTATCTGCTGGAATATACCGACTGGATCGCCTATCGGCTGACCGGCCGCTATACGCTCAATATCAGCACCACGGCCCACCGCTGGTTCTATCACACGCCCAGCGGCGGCTGGCCCAGCGACTTTTTTGCCGAGATTGGCCTGCCCGGGCTGGAAGAGCGCTTTCCCACTGACATTTTGGCGATCGGCGAGGTGGTCGGCCCGCTGAGCGCTGAGGTGGCCGCGGAGTTGGGCTTGCCTGCCGGCATTCCCGTCGCAACAGGCGGCGGTGATGCGTTTATCGGGCTCTTGGGTCAGGGCGTGACTGAACCGGGCGATATGGGCGTCATCATGGGTTCCTCGAACGTACTGTCAGCATTGGCCGCCGAGGAATTCCATTTTCCCGGCATCTTCGGCGGCTTTCCCGATGCGCTGATCCCCGGCCTGAGTCTTGTCGAAGCGGGGCAAGTCTCTACGGGCTCCATTCTTTCCTGGTTCCGGCGTAACTTCGGTCAGGGCGCGGAAGCGGATGCCGCGGCCCGGGGCATCTCCGTCTTTGCCCTGCTGGACGAGGAAGCCGCCGCGGTTCCGCCCGGCTCCGAAGGCTTGATCGTGCTTGACTACTTCCAGGGTAACCGCACGCCCCACACCGATTCCTTTGCCCGCGGCGCCGTCTGGGGCCTCTCGCTCCAGTCCGGGCGGGCCGAGATCTTCCGCGCTCTGATGGAAGGCATCGCCTACGGCATGGCCGACATTCTGGGCACGTTTGACGCCAATAACTTTGAGATTTCGCGCGTCATCTGCAGCGGCGGCGCCACCCAGAGCCCGCTCTTCATGCAGATCTATGCCGACGTCACGGGCAAGCCCATGACGATCACCAAGGAGACCGAGGCTTCGGTGCTCGGGTCGGCCATCGTCGCCGCTGTCGGGGCAGGCTTCTATGCTGATTTGCCCACCGCTTCCGCGGCTATGGTGACCATCTCCCACGAGTATCAACCCGATGCTGAACGATCTGCGGCCTATCAATACTATCTGAAGAAGTATCAAGAAACCTATCAGCAGCTCCGTCCGCTTATGCGTGACATGGCGGACGAACAGCCTCACGCGTAAGCGCAGAGAGGGGAGACTCATGGCCGGCGTACGTCCGGAGATCGTTACGGTTGATCAGGATGCGGCGGCGCACCTGGTGCAATTCTGCCGGCAGGGTGGTTTCAATCGACTGTTGCTGGTGATGGACCAAAATACCCGCGCCGCCCAAGGGGAGGCGGTAGAGGCGGCGCTGCAGGCGGCGGGCTTCGACCTGGTTTCGGTCATTTTTGCCGATGAAGAAGTGGTGGCCGATGCCGCGCATGTCTTCGAGGTGTTGCTGGCCGCAGACAATGTGCCGCGTACCTGCATCGCCATCGGCTCCGGCACGATCACTGACATTACCCGCTTTGTCAGCCATCGGACCGGCGTCTCCTTTATCTCCATGCCGACCGCGCCATCGGTGGACGGCTTCGCCTCCATCGGTGCGCCGCTCATCATCGACGGCGTGAAGGAGACGGTGATTTGCCATGCGCCCGTGGCCATCTTTGCCGATGTCGATACCCTTGCTTCGGCCCCCCACGCCCTCATTGCTGCCGGTTTCGGCGACATGCTGGGCAAGCTCACGTCGATCGCCGACTGGCGTATCGGCCGGCTGCTCTGGGATGAGCCCTATGATGAAGCAATTGCCCAGCGTACGCTGGGCGCGGTGCAATTCTGTATCGATCATGTGGACTCGATCGGCGCGGCATCGCCTGATGGCGTGCGTGCGCTGCTCGAGGGACTGATTGAGTCCGGCTACTGCATGCTGGATTTCGGCTCTTCCCGTCCGGCATCGGGGGCCGAGCATCATTATTCCCACTACTGGGAGATGAAGCTCTTACGCGAAGGCCGTCCGGCGATCCTCCACGGGGCCAAGGTGGGGGTCGCGACGCTGCTCGTGGCCGATCTCTATGCAGAGTTGCGGGCGCTTTCCCGTGCAGATGCGGCCGATCGTCTTGAGGCCGCCATGTTGCCGCCACGCGCCAAGGAGATCGCGCGGATCGAGGCGGCCTATGGCGCCGAGGCGGAAGCCGTCATGCGCGCCCATCGCGCGTTTCTCGATCTGCCAGAGCGCGATTTTGATACGCTGAAGCGGCGTATCCTCGATAACTGGGATGCCATCCAGGAGATTGCGACCCACGTTCCATCACCGGAACTCATTGCCGACTACCTGACTCGAGCAGGCGGTCCGACCACGGTCGAGGAATTGGGGCTGAGCGCCGCCGAACAGGCGCTTGCTGAAGAAAACGGCCACTATTTGCGCGACCGCTTCACGGTGCGTAAGTTGATGCGGATTGTCGGGGCCACAGAGGATGAGTAAGTCCAAGAGATGGCCGGTACTCGTCTGCCGCTAGCCGCAATGAAAGTCACTGGCTCAATCAAGTCTTCTTGAACAGGGTTGCGCAAACCGGTGATTTTCATTGTGGCCGTGCGCAATACGAGCCGGGAAGATCCAAGACACGCTGAAGCAGAAGAGGCAAACCTACATGGAACGTTTTCAAGTAACCTATCTCGTCGAATCCTCGGCTGCGGAAATTGAGGATCGAGCCAAGGGCATTGCCGTGGAGCAGAGCGTCGAGGTGCCGCTCCAGGCAATTCGACGGCCTGATATACTGGAGAATGTGGTTGGCCAGGTGATGGCGGTAGAAGATGCCGGGGCCGATCACTACCGGGTGACGATCGATTTCAACGTGGATAATACGGGACTGGAGCCGGCCCAATTTGCCAATGTTCTGTTTGGCAACACATCCCTTCAGTCCAGCGTCCAGCTGATTGATGTGGATCTGTCTGACTCATTGCTTGCTGCCTTTGGCGGGCCTCGTTTTGGCATGGCTGGCCTGCGCACGCTCACCGGCGCGGCCACGCGTCCGCTCACCGCAACGGCTCTCAAGCCCATGGGGCTGAGTCCGGCAGAGCTGGCTGACCTCTGTCGCGCCTTTGCCCGCGCCGGGTTGGACATCATCAAAGACGATCACGGCCTGGCCGATCAACGCTATGCGCCCTTTGCCGAACGGGTGCGCGCCTGTCAGGCAGCCGTAGATGAGGTATATGCCGAGACGGGGCATCGGGCCATCTACGCACCCAACATGGCCGGCGCCCCCCGAGCGCTCTATCGCATGGCCGAAGTGGTCGAAGATGTGGGGATTGGCTGTGTCATGATCGCCCCCATGCTGGTCGGGTTGCCGGTCTTCCATGAGCTGGTGCATGATGTTCTGCGCGTGCCCGTTTTGGGCCATCCCGCGTTTGCCGGCTCCTTGCGCATCGCGCCCGACCTTCTGCTGGGCAAGCTCTATCGCCTCCTGGGCGCCGATGCTTCTATCTTCCCGAACTATGGCGGACGCTTTAGCTACAGCAAGGCCACCTGCACCCGCCTTGCCGACAACCTGCGGGAGCCGTGGGGGGATCTGCATGACGCCTTTCCTGCCCCGGCCGGCGGCATGCAGGTCGATCGGGTTGGCGAGATGATTGACTTCTACGGGCGTGATGTACTGCTGCTCATCGGCGGCAGCCTGCTGGTGGCCGACGATATCACGGCCCACAGCCGCACGTTTGTGGAGAATGTCCATGCTGCGGAGAAAGGCTAACCGATGACTGTTGCCCAAGGTGAACAGATTGTCCGGCGCTATCAGGGCGATGGCGCCTGGGCCGGGTCGGAAGTACGGCCCTACAAGAATGACGGCACACTGTTCAAGGATGTGACGCGCCAGAATCTCTTTGACGTGCCGGATCTGGCCTGCCAATGGCGCTATTTTGAGGTTGGGCCGGGCGGCCACTCTACGCTCGAGCGCCATGAGCACGTCCATGCCGTCATGGTGGTGCGGGGTCAGGGTCGTCTCCTGGTGGGCGATGAGGTAAGCCTCATCGCGTGCTACGACCTGATCTACATCCCGTCGCTGACGTGGCACCAGTTTCGGGCCGATGCCGACGCGCCACTGGGCTTTCTCTGCCTGGTCAATCATGATCGCGATCGCCCGCAGCTGCCGGATGCTGAAGCCCTGGCAAGCCTGCGCCAAGATCCAGCTGTCGCCGCTTTTATCCGCACCTAGCGGATTGCACGTGGATGCCGCATCCGCGTGCGATCATCCGCACCATCAAGGAAGAGATGATGACCCGACTTTGGAATGATCCAGCCGATTTTCGCGAGGAGTTAATCGAAGGCTTTGTGGCCGCGTACGGGCGGTACGTGCAACGCATTCCCGACGCATCCGGCGTCATGGCGCTGGGCGCGCCCCGGCAGGAAAAGGTCACCCTCCTCGTCGGTGGCGGCTCCGGTCACTATCCGGCCTTCTGCGGCTATGTGGGGCCCGGCCTGGCCGATGCCGCGGTCATGGGCAATATCTTTGCTTCGCCTTCCGGCGAGCAGATCTATCGATGCACCAAGGCAGTGGCCGGCGCAGCCGGTGTCCTCTATTGCTACGGCAACTATAGCGGCGATGTGCTCAACTTCGACATGGCTGAAATGCGCTGCCAGATGGAGGGCATCAATGTCCGTACCGTGCGCGTGACCGATGACGTCGCTTCTGCGCCCAAGGGCGAGGAAGCCGAACGGCGGGGCATTTCGGGCGACTTTTTTGTCTTCAAGATTGCCGGTGCGGCTGCTGCCAGGGCGCGAGTCTGGATGAGGTCGAGCGGCTTGCCCGTCACGCCAATCAGCGGACCCGCTCTTTTGGCGTGGCCTTTGGCGGCTGCACCCTGCCGGGACAGCATGAGCCACTCTTCACCGTCGACCCGGGCCGGATGGAACTGGGGCTGGGCGTCCACGGCGAGCCGGGCATCAGCTCCAGCGAGATGCGTACCGCCGCAGAGGTGGCCAATCTGCTCCTCGACACGCTGTTGGACGACGTGCCGGAGGGAGCCGGGCAGCGTGTGGCACTACTGCTCAACGGCTTGGGCAGTACGAAATACGAGGAGCTGTTTGTGCTCTTCAAGGATGTCCATCAGCGCTTGGCCGCAGAAGGAATTCAGATTCACCGCCCGGTTGTTGATGAGATGGTCACGTCCCTGGACATGGCCGGCTGCTCGCTCAGCTTGCTCTGGCTGGACGACGAGCTGGAGGCGCTTTTCAATGCCCCCTGCGCCTCGGCCGCCTACGTGCAGGCATAACCGATTGCCTGGTGATCGGAAGCAGCACAATAATCTCAGCGATAAGCCGGCGCCGGTTGAGCTTGCGTCGTCCTGAGCTCGTCGAAGGGTCAAAACCAAGCGGGGCGCCGGTTAAGCTTCTTGTGAACGAACGGACGCATCCAAACAGAAGGGAATGAGATTGTGGCCAAGGCCGATGCAACTGCCGTGGTGCGGCAGATGCTCACAAACGCATTGACAGTGATGGAAGCTCACGAAGCCGAACTGGGCAAGCTGGACGCGGCCGCCGGCGATGGCGACCATGGCACAACCATGGTGCGGGGGCTCAAAGCGGCAGTGGGCACGCTGGATGCTGCCGGCGAAATTGACGCCGGCGCACTCCTGACTCAGGCGGGTCTGGCTTTTGGCGATGCGGCCGGCGGCGCGTCGGGCGCGCTCTACGGCATGTTGCTCGCCACGGTTGGCCAACAGTTGGGGGATGGTCCCTATGACACTGCGTCGGTTGCGGCGGCGCTCCAAGCGGGGCAGGATGTGGTGAGTCGCCTGGGCAAGGCCCAGCCGGGTGACAAAACCATGCTTGACGCATTGGCGCCCTTTATCGACAAGCTGCGCACTGGGGGCGCTGCGCCCCTGGCCGAGGCATGGCAGAGCGCCCTGCCCGCGGCCGAAGCCGGCGCAATCGCCACCGCCGACATGATCGCGCTGCGCGGTCGGTCGGCAAAACTCGGCAAACGCAGCCTGGGCCACCGCGACCCGGGCGCCGTTTCCATGACCTACCTTTTGCAGGCAGCGGGCGACGCCTTGAATGGCGCAGGGTAGCCGGCAATCACCCATCGCAAATAGAACAGGAAAGTAGATGGTGGTACGATGAGAGAAGCTGCAAGTTTCGATACAAACTGCATAGCTCCGCTTGAACGGAGGAGGCTGAACCATGTACGATAGAACGCACAAAATTATTGTCGGCGCCGATCACTTTGGCATGCCCCTGAAAGATGTCGTGCGTGATTATCTGCGCGAACTCGGTTATGAAGTGGATGACATGGGCGTCAACAGCGACGACCCAGTCGATTACCCTGACGTAGGGGTCAATCTGGCCGAGCGTGTGGCTGCGGGCAATTATGAGCGCGGTATTCTCATCTGCGGCACGGGTGCAGGGATGGCCATCGTCGCCAATAAGGTGCCGGGCGTGCGCGCGGTCTGCGTCAATGACCCGTACACGGCTGAGCGTGCCGTCGCCAGCAACAATGCCCAGATCATCACCATGGGCAGCCAGATCACCGGTGCGGCCGTGGCCAAGAAGCTGGTCGATATCTGGCTGGAGAGCGACTTTCAGGGCGGGCGTTCGGCGCCCAAGGTGGCAAAGATCGATCAGATTGATGAACGGTACCATCGTTAATAAGGGGCGTTATGGCCACCAGCCAAGAAATTGTGGGCATCGGTTCGGATTTGGATGATCGGAACGCCGGTGATTTAACTGCCGAGCAGTTGCAGCACATGTTCAAACAGATGATATTGATTCGTCTGTTTGAAGAAAATGCGTTTGAACAATACGCCATGGGCAACGTCCACGGCACCATGCATCTTTGCATCGGCCAGGAAGCGACCGCTGTGGGTAGCATCGCCGCCCTGCACCCCGATGACCAGATTACCTCGACCCACCGCGGTCACGGTCACGCAATTGCCAAGGGGCAGGACATCCACACCATGATGGCCGAACTGCTGGGCAAAGAGGCCGGCGTCTGTCTTGGCCAGGGCGGCTCCATGCATATGGCCGATCTGACCCTGGGCAGCCTGGGCGCCAATGGCATCGTCGCCGGCGGCATTCCCCTCTCCGTCGGTGCAGGCCTTTCGTCTCACCTCCAGGATAACGGTAAGGTCGTCCTTTCGTTCTTTGGCGACGGCGCCGTCAACAACGGCAACTTTCACGAGAGCCTCAACATGGCCTCGATCTGGCGCCTGCCGGTCGTCTTCATCTGCGAGAACAATCAGTACGCAATGTCCATGTCGGTAGAGCGTTCTCACGCCGTCCCGCGGGTCGCTGACCGTGCAGCAGGCTATGGCATTCCTAGCGAAGCGGTGGATGGGATGGACGTGCTGGCCGTCTATGCGGCGGCCCAACGTGCCGTCGCCAGGGCGCGTGCCGGTGATGGCCCAACCCTGCTGGAGCTGGTTACCTATCGCTACCGGGGCCACTCCAAGAGCGACAAGCAGGTCTACCGCAGCCGTGAGGAGGTGCAGGAGTGGATGGCGCGTGATGCCATCGAACGCTTCCGGGGCTGGCTGATTGAGCACGATCATTTCACCGCCGCGGAACTTGACGCTGTCGTCGCCGAAGCCGAAGCTGAAATCGAAGACGCTATCACGTGGGCCCACGCGCAGACGGAACCGCCCCTCGAAAATTTGACCAAGACGGTCTATGCCGAAGAGCCCGCCGTGGTCGCCGACCCGACCGGAACGCTGCCGGCCTGGATCAAGCAGACCTTTGGCGCTGCTACGCCCATCAATCCGCCGGTGGGTGACCGCGAACTCACCTATGCCGAGGCCCTGCGCGAGGCGATGGATCTTGCTCTGGGGCATGATGAACGGGTCTACATGCTGGGCGAGGATATCGGCCTCTACGGCGGCGCCTTTGGCGTGACAACCGGGCTGGTCGAAAAGTACGGCGGCGAGCGCGTGCGGGACACGCCCATTTCCGAGAACAACATCGCCGGCGTGGCCATCGGCTCGAGCATGACCGGCATGCGCGCCGTGGCCGAAATGCAATTTATGGATTTTGTCACCCTGGCCATGGAGCAGCTTGTCCTCCAGGGCGCCAAGATTCGCTACATGTTCGGCGGCAAGGCCACGGTGCCCATGGTTCTGCGCCTGCCCGCCGGCTCCGGCACGGGCGCGGCTGCACAGCACTCCCAGAGCCTGGAAGCGTGGTTCGTCAACGTGCCCGGCCTCAAAGTCGTCATGCCCAGTACGCCCTACGATGCCAAGGGATTGCTCCTGGCCGCGATTGCCGACAACAACCCGGTCATGTTTGTCGAGAACAAGTTGCTCTACAAGCTGAAGGGGCCGGTACCCGAAGGTTCCTATGTGGTGCCGCTGGCGACAGCCGACGTCAAGCGCGCCGGCAGTGACGTCACAATCGTCGGCACGGGGATCATGATTCCCCGGGCCCTGGAAGCCGCTGATGAGCTGGCCGAACAGGGCGTTGACGTCGAAATCATCGACCCGCGCACGCTCAAGCCCTATGATCTGACAACCATTATCGCCTCGGTCAAGAAGACGGGACGCCTGATCGTGGTCCATGAGGCGCCGCTTCTGGGCGGCTACGGTGGCGAACTGGCTGCGGCCATCGCCCAGAGCGATGCCTTCGCCTATCTGGATGCGCCCATCGTACGCCTCGGCGGGGCCGACGTGCCGCCGCCTTACAACCGCAATCTGGAGCGGGCCATGGTTCCCCAAAGTGCGGATATCGCCGAAGCCGCGCGCAAGCTGGTTGCCTACGAACTGTAGCCCGAGGAGTCTTTTGTGGCCAAAGCAGTCATCATGCCCAAATTCGGCATGGATCAGGAAGAGGGGACGGTCGCCCAGTGGCTGAAGCAGGAGGGCGACACCGTCGAAAAGGGCGAGGTCATCCTCGAGGTCGAGACCGACAAGATCAACATGGAGGTGGAAGCGCCGGCCTCCGGCGTGCTCGCCGCCATCCGCATCGCCCCCGGGGTCACGGTGCCCATCGGCGCGGTGATTGCCTACATTCTCAAGCCGGGTGAGGAGCCGCCCCAGGAAAATCCGACGCCCGTTGCTGAACGTGCAGCCCCATCCGCTGAATCCTCGGCCTCTCTGCCGAAAGCAAGCCCGGTGGCCCAGCGCATGGCCGCGGTCACCGGCACGGATCTGGCTGCGCTAACGCCGCAGGACGGCAGCGCCCGCATCATGAAGCGTGATGTGGAAGCGGCCCTGCGTGCTGAGCCGGCATTGGCTACAGATAAGGTTGCTGCAACGCCCGCTGCCAAGCGACGCGCGCGTGAATTGGGCGTGGATCTGGCGTTGGTGATCGGCCGTGGCCCGTCCGGACGCGTCCAGGTGATGGATGTGGAAGATGCCGCAGCGACAAACGTAAGCTCGGGAGCCGTGGCTGACGAACGCCAGGCCAGCGGTCAGCCGCTCTCAAGCATGCGTCGCACCATCGCCGCGCGGCTCAGCGCAAGCTGGCAGGCCGCGCCCCACATCATGCTTACCTCGTCCATCGACATGCGCGCGGCCGAGGCCCTGCGCGCGCGGCTCGCCGACGACTTCGCCCAGATCAACTTGAAACTTACCCCCACCGTGTTGATCGCCCGCGCGGTCTCAGCTGCGTTGATGCGTCATTCGGCCCTCAACGGCTGGCTCACTGAACAGGACGACCAATTGCGTTGGCAGGCAGTCGATACCGTCAATCTGGGCATAGCCGTCTCCCTGCCGGAAGCAAAGGGCGGCGGCCTGATCGTGCCCGTGGTGCGCCAAACCGAGACGTATGGCCTCCTCGATCTAGGGCGGGCTATCGCCGATGCCGCGCAGCGGGCCCGGGCAGGCAAACTCCTGCCGGATGATCTTTCCCAGGGCACCTTTACGGTTTCGAATCTTGGCATGTTCCCCATTGACCACTTCACGGCCGTCATCAATCCACCGCAGGTAGCGATTCTGGCCGTCGGTCGCACGGCCGTCCAACCCCACTGGAATGGCGAAGCGTTTGAGCCCCGCCCCATCATGGCCGTGACCCTCTCTGCCGATCACCGGGCTGTGGATGGGGCCGTTGCCGCCGCATTTCTGACGGATTTGAAGCAGCTTCTGGAGGAGCCGCTGCGGTTGTTGCTGTAAGAGACCAGGAGCGTAGTCTTTAGGACAATCTATGCCCCGACGTTGACCCGGCGGCGAAACGTTTGGATGGGTTCCTGTTTGCCTTCTACGTATCAATCCGCGTTGATCTGCCCAATCCGTCTCATCCGCGTTCCATCTTCCAACACTGATGGTTCGCTTCCCGATCTGGAAAAAGCGCAGGATTCATGCTACCATGCGCCAATCGTTATTGGATTTGGAGGTGCGAAATGTCATCAGTTGATCCGTTGGCTCTGCCTGCCGTCACGCCGGATGTCGTTTATGAAGAAGAATTGGAGCTTGAACCCCGTTATCGCGTGCTGATTCACAATGACGATGTAACGACGTTCGACTACGTGATCCGCATCTTGGGCCAGATCTTTCTCCTGTCGCACGAGATGGCCGATCACATTGCCTGGACAACGCACGAGCAGGGTCAGGCCGTTGTCGTGATTCGCCCCCGACCCGAAGCTGAACGGCTGGCCAAAAAAGCGACTGGCCTCGCGCGCGCCGATGGCTTTCCCCTTACCTTCAGCACCGAGCCGGACGCATAACGAAACGAGCGACAAACGCCGTGTCACACGACAGCCACGACCCTGACTGGCTCCATGGCCATCCCCATGAACCGAATCCCGCGCCGCCCTCCCCGAACGCCGAGTTTGTCCTGCGCCTGTCGGGCGCTGACGATATTGTGATTGCAGCCGACGAACTAATGCAGTTGCCGCGCACCGAGGTCGCCGATTGCCTGATTGTCAGTACGGGGCATGGTATCTCGGGCCCGTTTCGCTTTGGTGGCGTGACCCTGAGCGATCTGCTGCGCGCCTATCTGCCGGCTGATTTTTCATGGCAGCATGCTGACGTGGTCAGCGGTGATGGTTTCGGCAATCGTGTGGAGGCTGCCGAAGCCAACGATCTGGGCACGACGCGTCCGATCTTGCTGGCCGACTCCATCGACGGTCGCCCGCTGACGCGTGAAGAGGGACTCGTTCGCCTCATCGTCCCGAATGAGATAGATGATGCGTTGCGGCAGGTCAAATGGGTGGCGGAGATCCGCTTGAGTTGAGGAAGTGCGCCGACATGCAGCCATGGAAGACGTTACAACGCGAGACGATTTTTCAGCCGGCCGGTGGCCGCTTCCTGACGGTTGAAAATCATCGCGTCCAGTTGCCCGACGCAACCATCATCGACGACTGGTCGTGGGTGATCACGCCGGAGTTCGTCAACGTTGTCGTGGAGACGGAACAGGGCGATTTTCTCTGCTTTCGCCAGTTTAAGTACGCAGCGCAGGGCACGACCCTGGCGATTGTCGGCGGCTATCTGGAACCGGGCGAGGAGCCGCTGGTATCGGCCCAGCGCGAATTGCTGGAGGAGACAGGCTACGCCGCCTCCGTATGGATTCCGCTGGGCAGCTATCCGATCGACGGCAATCGAGGGTGCGGCATTGGTCATCTCTTTCTTGCCCGCAGCGCACGATCCGTGCAGCCGCCCGATGCCGACGACCTGGAAGAGCAGGAGGTTGTGCTTCTCGACCGGGCGCAGGTAACGGCGGCCCTCTTTCAGGGCGAATTTCGCATTGTCACCTGGTCGGCCGCAGTAGCCATGGCACTGCTCCGCATCGACGCGTCCTAGCCCTCCCGAACAACGGCTCCCCCCGAACATGTGCACGAATCATACGCCTGCATCCCTCGTACAGACGCTTCAATTGTACAGACGTTACACTGCAGCGTCTCCGCTCCCCCAGAAAGTGAAATTGCCCATGCTCACCCACAAATCCCTGTTTCTCCTGCTCCTGCTCGCGCTCGCGCTGAGCGGCTGCATTGCCGCGCCAGAGGCGGCGCCTGTCCCGGCGTCAGACGCGCCGGATGCCGCCCCCTCTACGCTCGAGACGCTTGCCTTCGAAGGCAACGGCAACACCTTTCTAGCCGCGATTGAAGATGCTGCCGGGGCCGCTGATCTTCATCAATTTGTCGAAATAACGGATGGGGCTGGAAACGTGTGGCAGGGCGAGCTGCTGGGCGCCGGGGAAGAGGGGCAGCTTTTCCTGCAGGCGGCGCAGCAGGGCGGCGCTGATGCCGTGCGGATTGACGGCCCGGTTGATTTGGATCTGAGTGCCGTGACGGCGCTTCTGCCTGATGCGGCGGGCGAGTCCCTCACCTCGACGCATCCGGAGATTCGCTTTGTACGCGCCCGCCAGAGCGGAGATGCCTGGAACTTCGACGTGACATTGGCCTATCCCGACACGGGGTGGGAAGATTACGCCGACGGTTGGCATGTGGCCCTGCCTGAAGGCGATATTCTGGGCACGCGCGTCCTGCTCCATCCCCACGTCAACGAACAGCCCTTTACGCGCAGCCTCAGCGGCGTGCAGATTCCGGCTGACGTCGCCGAAGTCATTATCCGCAGCCACGATTTGATCAGCGGCTATAGCCCCGACGTGGTTCGGGTGCCGCTCAGCGAATCGATGGTCACGGAACAGGTGGAAGTGGTGCGCGAATAAGAAGAAGGATAGAACGCGGATCAGGCGGATTCAACGGATAGAGACGGATCGGAAAAGATCTGCGTAAATCTGCCCAATCCGCCTGATCCGCGTTCGATTGCCTTTACTCCTCATCGATCCCGCCCGCCGGCAGGTTGATGTTGACCACGTCGCCCTGGTCATTGATCACGATCTGGAAGCCAAGCATGCCCAGCCATTGGCGGGCATCTTCGGGGATCGGATTGCCCACCGCGTCTTCCATGTTGTCGATTGAGGACTCGATGGCCGCCTTCGTGAAGAGGTCGTCTTGTCCCATCATGTCGAGCATCGTTGAGACGGCCAAATCGCGCTGGCCTTCGACCTGGCCGCGCATGAAGCCCAATACTTGTCGATCAACCGCTTCGGCGTCGATGTGGCGACGGAAGCCATCGTCGTCAACGACGTAGCAGGCGCGGGCGCCAACCAGGGCGACTTCGGCCGCATTGCCATCTTCATCGACAACTAGACCGTCAAACATGGCTGTATTTGCCATTATCTTTCTTCCCTTCGCTAAATTTCGGGTGCTGCTGGTTCTTGGCCGCTGCCATGCACGGATGGCGGCTTCGGATTATTCCAGGCAGTCTGTAAGAACGCATAGCTACGCTGCATACTGGCCAGCGGATCGACGGGCAGATCGTGTTCGACAATGAACCACTCGGCCCCCGACTCACGCGCCAACGGCAGCAACTGATCCCAATCAAGTATGCCAAAGCCTACATCCGCAACACCCTTGTCATTGTCGCTCTCGCCCGGTCGGGCCAGATCCTTCAAGTGGACGCGGGGGCAGCGTCCGGCGAACGTCTCCAGGAGGATCAGCGGGTCCGCTTGGCCCGCAGCAACCCAGGCCAGATCAGGCTCCCAGCCCAGATTGCTGCTGTCGGCGTCGTCGAACATCCATTCGATGGCCGGTCGTCCGTCGCACAGGACCATCTCAAACTCATGATTGTGATAGAGCAACTGCATCCCGTTCGCTTGACAACGCGCGCCCAACTTGTTGAGTCTGCGTCCTACCGCAACCCAACCGGCCGCATTGGTGGGCCGCAAGGCCATGGGCAAGGATGAGATGACCAACGTCCAATTGCCGATGGCTTGATTAAAGGCAACGATTTCGTCAAGCTGTTCCTCTAACTCTACGAGCTTGACGTGGGTTGAAATGACCTGCAATTCGTGCTTTTCCAACAGCGCGCTCAACTCATCTGCACTCAAGCCATGGTCGCTGACGGTTTCAACGGCGCGATAGCCGATGGCTGCCACATCTGCCAGTACCTGGTCGAACGGTTCATTCATTTGGCGCAGACTATATAGTTGCACCGCAAGCGGTGGCGTGATCTGAGACATGGCGACAGCTTCCTTTCGTATCAGCGAGCGGTCCATCCAGATGATTGCATGGAAGAGCCCAAGCGGAGATCCAACCCGGTGTGGCGTGCCGTGACGCGATTGTTGCGCACGGCAATGTTGATCGCTTTGGGTTGGCCGACCAGCACGACCAGTTGGCGCGCCCGCGTTACCGCAGTATAAAGCAGATTGCGTTGCAACATCATGTAGTGGCTCGTGAGCACAGGAATGACCACGGCCGGAAATTCACTGCCCTGACTCTTGTGGACGCTAATGGCAAACGCATGCACCAACTCGTCCAGTTCCAGGAAATCGTAGCGGACGGGCTGACCGTCAATCTCGACCTGCATTTCCTGCGCGACAAGGTCGATCGCGCGAACGACGCCCATATCCCCATTATAGACATCTTTATCATAGTTGTTGCGAATTTGCATGACGCGATCCCCGACGCGATAGCGGCGATTGCCCACGCTTCGCTCAGCCTTACGCGGGTCTGGCGGGTTGAGCGTGGCCTGGATTGCCTCGTTGAGTGCGCTCACGCCCGCCGCGCCCCGGTGCATGGGGCTGAGTACCTGAATCTCCTCGGGCGCGATGCCGAAGCGCCGCGGGATGCGCGTCGCAACTAACTCTACGCAAAGTTCGGCAGCACGTTGCGGCTCCTCGGTGCGAAAGACAAAAAAATCGCGTGCGCCGACGTTGTCAATCACGGGCATGAGCCCTTCATTAATGCGATGGGCATTGCTGATGATGTAGCTGCCTGCCGCCTGGCGAAAGATCGTATCGAGGCGGACGACGGCGGCTTGATTGGGGATTGGGGATTGGGGATTGGGGATTGGTCTGTCCGGCGTGCTGAAAATTGATGATTGGGCAGGTATGGCTTGCGACTTATCGCTGATGGGCTTGTCCATTAAATTCGCATCATGCTCGGTGGAATCATGCGCCACTGGAACGACACCTGGGTGCTCAATGGCTTTGATGATGTCCTTGAGCACGTTGCCGGCGCCCACGCTGGGCAGCTGATCGATGTCGCCGACCAGGAGCAGATGCATGCCCGGCGGGATGGCTTTGACCAGATGGTTGGTCAGCACTAGATCGAGCATCGATGCTTCGTCAACGATGAGTAGGTCACCATCCAACGGGGCCTCCTCATTGCGCTTAAAGGCCATGCCTTCGCCTGGCTTGAACTCCAGCAGACGGTGAATCGTCTTGGCCTCCTGGCCGGTCGTCTCTGCCAGTCGCTTGGCCGCCCGGCCCGTGGGCGCAGCCAGCAGAACCCGATGGCCGGCCTGTTGGCAAAGCTGGAGCACGGTCCGTACTGTCGTCGTCTTGCCCGTCCCGGGGCCGCCGGTGAGGATGGTGAGCCGCTTGGTGAGGGCTGTGCGTACGGCCTTCTGTTGCTGGGCGGCCAGCTCGTGACCGTTGGCACGCGCCGTGGCGGAGAATGCCATCGCCCAGTTGAAGCGATTGGCGTGGAACGCGGTCAAGCGACTGCTGCCTTCGCCGGCAATGCGGGCCAGGCGATTCGCAACGCCCGTTTCGCTGTAGAAGAGCGGCGTCAGATAGACCGAACGCTTCTCGCTCAGCAGCGATTGGGCAGTGGCCAGCGTATCGGGCGCATAGAGCGTGCCGCCCTCGGCCAGCAGTTGGGGCATCTCGTCCACGGTAGAGGCCCCCGGCGCTGCGACTTCCGGCCCGCCGGGCGTGTCGGTGAGCTTGACCAGATCTTCGCGCCAGAGTTCGACAATCCCGATGCCGACTTGAGCAGGCGCCACGCTGAGCAGTTCAACGGCCTGGCCGGTAAGTTCGTGCACCGGCAAAAAGACGTGTCCCTCGTCGGTCGCCTGGTTGAGGGCATAGGCCACGCCTGCTGCGATCCGTTTTGGGGAGTCGGGCGGGATGCCCAGGGCCTGGGCAATCTTGTCGGCAGTGAGAAAACCGATGCCGTAGATATCCCGGGCCAATCGGTAGGGATCGTCGCGCACGATGCCGATGGCGTCATCCCCGTAGGCTTTGTAGATCTTGGTGGCCAGACTGGTGCTCACGCCGTGGCTTTGCAGGAAGATCATGACTTCCTTGATGGCTTGTTGTTCGATCCAGGCCGCGCTTATCAGCGCCACGCGTTTGGCGCCAACGCCCGGGACCTCATGCAGCCGTTCCGGCGCCTGCTCGATGACTTCTAACGTTTCCAGCTTGAAGTGACCCACGATGCGTTTGGCAGTCACCGGCCCCACACCCTTGATCAAGCCGCTGCCCAGGTACTTTTCGATGCCGGCTATCGTGGCCGGCAGCACTGTGCGCATACTCTCGACCGCAAACTGGCGACCGTAGTCACCATGTACGGTCCAGCGCCCGCTGAGCTCTACGCTTTCCCCCACGTTGACGGAGGGCAGATTGCCCACAAAGGTGATCTCTCGACTGCGCGCGTCAAACCCACCCGTCTGCGAGCGCTCGGGCGTGAGCTTGGCTACCGTATAGCCATTTTCTTCGTTGTGATAGGTAATGCGTTCGACGACGCCGCGTAATTTGTCCATACTGCGCAAAGAGAAGACCAAGATGTCGATGCCATGTTTAACTCCGTGTTAATCATAGCACAGTACCCTGGGGCGAAAGCTGTCGGGTCTCGCCCCAGGGTTGTCTTGGGGCCGGGCAAAACAATAAGCAGGACTTTGCCCGTTTTGTCAAGATAAGATGTCTTTGAAATGTCGACTTACAGGAAATTTGATTTTTGGTTCCGAGTGCTGGTATAATGATTCGAACTATTGTGCTGAGTCATACGCCCGGTACAGCGGTGAATTGGCCAATAGACCTTGCAGTGGGGTGCACTGCATACCAAGTTACCGCTTCGCGGTAGGGAGACTAGGAGTACCAGATGAGTATCACGAAAGCGCAGAAGACGCAACTAATCGAGGATTTTCGGATTACGGACACTGATACCGGCTCCCCGGAAGTCCAAGTCGCGTTGTTGACAACTCGCATCAACGCTCTCATCGATCACCTCAACACGCACAAGCATGATCAAGGCTCACGTCGAGGCTTGCTCAAATTAGTTGGCCAGCGTAGGCGGCACCTTGCCTACCTGAAACGCAAAGACAGCGTTCGCTACCAGCAACTGATTGAACGTCTAGGCTTGCGCAAATAGAACAGATGGCCGGATAGAAGAGGGGGCAGGGCTGCAGCAGCGCCCTTCCCCTCTTTTTCTTGCCAGTCTTGCAAAGCGCTCTTTTCTTGGTTTGAAACACCGGCGTTTTGAAACCAGCAGCGTGATTTATTCGTTATTTGTACCGGCGGCTCGTTAACTTTGACACAGTGTTGACCTGAGTATGCATCGTCTTCCGAGGTCCGGCATTGGATAGCGCGACGAAGCGACAATTTTGTGGACAGGTTCCACATTCACAGTTTCGTCTCGGTCTCCAGTTCCGCACCTCGCCTGCACGCTCGGTCTGCCCTCGCCAAAGTGACAGTCGCCATTCATCCAATTTGATCCCGCCCTTTGCGGGAAAGGCCGGACGACAGATGTCGTTCCGGCTACCTATGCATGTAAAGGAGTAAACTACCCATGCAAATGTTTGATGGCGCGCGTACCTATTCCGCCGAAGTCGGCGGGCGCACCCTAACTTTCGAAACCGGCGTCTTGGCCGCCCAGGCCGGCGGCGCCGTCACCATTCGCTACGGCGATACGGTGCTGCTCGCAACGGCCACAATGAGCAAAGACGTGCGGCCGGGCATGAGCTTTTTCCCCATGACAGTGGAGTTTGAAGAAAAGCTCTACGCCGCCGGCCGCATTCCCGGCAGCTTCTTTCGCCGCGAAGGCCGGCCCAGCGAGCAGGCCATCCTAATTTCGCGCCTGGTCGACCGTCCCCTGCGCCCGCTCTTTGCCAAGGGCATGCGCAACGAGACGCAGATTATCATCACTGCGCTTAGCTCTGATGGTGAGAACCTCATGGATCCCCTGGCGATCAGCTCGGCTTCGGCCGCGCTGCACATCAGCAACATTCCGTGGGCCGGTCCCGTCGCCGCCAGCACCGTCGGCTTCGTCGAGGGCGAGTTCATCGTCAATCCGACCGCCGACGAACTAGATCGCAGCAACCTCAACCTGGTTGCAGCCGGTACGCGTGACAACATCCTCATGGTCGAAGCCGGCGCCTACGAGTTGCCGGAAGATCTGATGGTGGAGGCGCTCAAGCTGGCCCACGAGTCCATGCAGCCCGTCCTCGATATGATCGAGCAGATGCGGGCCGATGTGGGCAAGGAGAAGAGCGAAGTCAAGCTCTTCGTGCCCGATCCTTCGACGGTCGAAACCGTCACCGAAATGGCCGAACCCAGGGTGAAGGCCGTAATCGATCAGGATCTGGACAAGCATGCGCGCAGCGACAGCTTGCGCGAAGTGCGGACCGAGATCGAGGAGGAACTTGCGCCTCAGATCGAAAGCGAAGAAATGACCACGCAAGACATTGAAGACGCGTTCAACGGCGTCGTCAAGGGCGTCATCCGCCAGCGCATCTTGGACGAGGGCATCCGCCCTGACGGTCGCGCCACGACCGAGATCCGCCCGATTAGCTGCCAGGTCGGCCGCATTCCCCGCGTCCACGGTTCAGGCTTCTTCATGCGTGGCGAGACCCACGTCCTGACCATTGCCACGCTGGGCACGCCCGGCGACGCGCAGCGCCTGGACACGCTCCAGCCGACGGACGAGAAGCGCTACATGCATCATTACAACTTTCCGCCCTTCAGCACGGGCGAGGCCTATCCCATGCGCGGCCCGAAGCGCCGGGAGATTGGCCACGGCGCCCTGGCGGAACGAGCCCTGGTACCGGTAATCCCCGACGACTACCCCTACACGCTGCGCCTGGTTTCTGAGGCGCTGAGCAGCAACGGCTCCACAAGCATGGGCTCGGTCTGCGGCAGCACCCTAGCGCTGATGGATGCCGGCGTGCCGATTTCGGCCCCGGTTTCGGGTATCGCCATGGGTCTTGTTCAGGATCAGGAGTCAGACACCTACCGTGTCCTGAGTGACATTCAGGGTCTGGAAGATGCCCTGGGCGATATGGACTTTAAGGTCGCGGGCACGGAGCACGGCGTTACGGCCCTGCAGATGGACCTCAAGGTCAAAGGCTTGGACTTTGGCATTCTGGCCGAGGCCCTGGCCCAGGCGCGCGAAGGCCGCAACTTCATTCTCGGCAAGATGTTGGAAGTGCTGCCCGAGCCGCGCGAAGATATGAGCGAGTTCGCACCGCGTATTCTTAGCACAAGCATAGACCCCGAGAAGATCGGCAAGCTGATCGGGCCGGGCGGTAAGGTCGTACGCGGCCTGCAGGAGAAGTATGGCGTCAAGATTGATATCGACGAAGACGGCACCGTCTATGTCTCCGGCGAAGGTAACTCCGCAGACGAGGCGCTGGCTGAAGTCGACCACATCATGGAAGAAGTCGAGGTCGGCAAGATCTATACCGGAACGGTTGTGCGGGTGGAGCCCTATGGCGCTTTCATCAACGTTTTGCCGGGCGTGGACGGTATGATCCACATCAGCCAACTGGCTGACTACCGGGTCGACAAGGTCGAAGACATCGCCAAGCTGGACGATGAGTTGACTGCCATGGTTATCGCTGTCGATCAGAACGGTAAGGTGCGCATGAGCCGTCAGGCCGTGCTCCAAGGCTGGACGGTTGAAGAAGCCCAGGCCGCGGACAAGGGCGGCGGCGGTGGCGGCGGACGCGATCGTCGCGGCGGTGGCGGCGGACGTGATCGTCGCGGCGGTGGCGGCGGACGTGATCGTCGCCGCTAGCAGTAGGCAGATACTCTAGAATGACAGTTTGGCATGACGAATACGGCTCGACGCTCATTTACGAGGGTCGCTTTTTTTGGGGGGGTTGGTGTGGGGATGATGATGGTGGGTGAGGTAAAAGGAGGAGGAGGGGGGGTTCCACAAGGCGATTCAGTGCGTCTTCGATACCCAGAAGCCGATCACCCAACTCGTAGTCAAAAAGAGGAAGGTCTTGGGAATCACCAAAATGTTACTCAACCCGACCTTTTGCATCAGGACTGCATGGTTGCGCGCATCTGAGCCGGCTAAGACTCGATCAGAGATCATATGAGTAACCTGACGGGTCACGGCTTGATCGGTTGCCGCAATGACGCTGGCATCGAAGTCTGGATCAAAGAGTACAATGCGTCCGCCAGCTTTGGTGACGCGCACCAATTCCTGTAATGCCCGCACCGGTTCATCTAGATGGTGGAAGATTCGGTCAGCACGGCAGCTGTCGAACGTCTCATCGGCAAATTTTAGGTTGTAGATGTCTCCCTGCTGGCAGTCGACGCGTGGCTCTCCGGCATCGCACACGCGAGCCCTAGCGGTTTCAATCATCGTGGCGCTGCTGTCGACGCCGACAACCTGACCGCTTTCACCGACACGTTCTGCCATGGCCAAGAGATCGTCCCCTGCGCCGCAGCCGATATCCAGAATGACTGATCCGGGTTGAATATCGAGCAGGCTGTATGTCTCCTGCTTGTAGCGTTTGACCGCATCCATGCCTGAGATATAGTCCAGGTGATGCACAGAGGCCGCCGGATCTTCCTGGCGGTCAACAGCGTCGTAGTGACCCCAGGGCGCAGGTTTGCCCGTTCAGTGTCCATGCTGATTCTCCTTTCGGACCGCAAAATTTGCGACAGGGGAATGAGTCAGGCAATCATGTCACCAACGCAATGTCCAGTGCATCCTGCAGCGTACGGGCGCCGATAATCTCGATGCCGGGCACGAGCACCTCGCCCTGACGCTTGAGAATGCTGCGTGGCACGATGGCGCGGGTAAAGCCTAGTTTTGTGGCCTCAGTCAGCCGCCGGGGCAGCTGGCCCACGCTACGCAGCTCGCCGCTCAGCCCCACTTCACCCACAATGGCCAGATCGGCCGCCACCGGCTTGTTGCGATAGGAAGACGCGATGGCCACCGCCACCGAAAGATCAGCGGCCGGCTCATTGATACGCATACCGCCCACGATGTTGACGAAGATGTCCTGATCACTCAGGTTGAGCCCGACGCGCTTGGAGAGCACCGCCGCCAGCAGCAGCAGACGGTTGAGGTCGACGCCGTTGGTCGTGCGTCGTGGTTGGCTGAAGGCCGTGTGGGAGGCGAGCGCCTGCACCTCCACCAGCAGCGGTCGCGTGCCTTCCATGGAGACGGCGATCGCGCTGCCTGCGGCGTTGGGCAAACGTTCAGCCAGAAAGAGCTCCGACGGGTTGGCGACTTCAGCCATGCCCTGCTCGGTCATCTCGAAGATGCCCACCTCGTTGGTCGAGCCAAAGCGATTCTTGACGGAGCGCAGGAGGCGATAGGCGTGGAAGCGTTCGCCCTCCAGCTGGAGCACGACATCGACCATGTGCTCCAACACCTTGGGCCCGGCAATCGCGCCCTCTTTGGTCACGTGACCGACCAGGAAGAGGGGGATGTTGGACTGCTTGGCCGTGCGCAGCAGCAGCGCCGCACAGTCGCGGACCTGGCTGGTCGTCCCAGCCGCGCTGGAACCATTCTCCGTGTAGATCGCCTGAATCGAGTCGACGATGAGCAGCGCCGGCTTCATCTGCTCGGCCTGGCCCGCGATCTGCTCGGCGACAATCTCGGAGAGGATGAAGAGGCGGTCGGCTGATAGTCCTAGGCGCGCGGCGCGGCGGCGGATCTGATGCGCGCTCTCTTCGGCCGAGACATAAAGGACTGGCCCCGCGCTGTTGGCGATTTCCGCCGCCATCTGTAGAAGCAGGGTGCTCTTGCCGATGCCGGGATCGCCGCCTACGAGGACGCCCGCGCCCGGCACAATGCCACCACCCAGCACGCGGCTCAATTCGCTCATCTGCAAGGGCAGGCGCTCCGTACCGTCGGCCGGAATCTGACCGAGGGCAACGGGCTGCGCGGCGAAGCCACCGCCGTTCACGGGCATACTCGTGCGCGTTGCCTTCTCGACCCGTACGACCTGCTCTTCCAGCGTATTCCATTCATCGCAGTCGGGGCACTTGCCCATCCACTTCATCTGTACGCTGCCGCAAGCCGAACAGACATAGCGTGTCTTGGTCTTGGCCACAGTCAAACCTCCCCAGGAGAAACCGAACATTTGTGCGATTATTGTACGCGAAGTGGCTGGCGGGGTCAACTATCCAACGTTTTGCGGGTGCATACCACATTTTGCAACAGCCTGGGTGGGGGAGCGGTTCAGCGTTCTATCCGTTTTCTCTCCGACGGCCTGCTCACCCTGTGATTAGAAGACCGTCACCCGCAGCGCGGATAGAATCGACGCGCCCAAACCCAGCATCCCCAACACAGCCACAATCACGCCCGGCGCGAGAACGCTGACGATGGCGCGGCCGATGTCAAATTTTGCGACGGTCTCCACGGCAAGAACATAGACGATGAGCGCCCAGATGGCAGCGACCAGCGCAGCCAGGCCGCCCAATAACGGGATGGGAATAAAGGCCAGCAGCAGGAGCGGCAGGCAGGCATAGCTGGTGCCGGCGAAGAAGTGCTGAAGCGTTGTATGGGCGCCAAAGAGGTGGCTAACGGCCAGCACCGCCACGCCATAGACAATCCAAATCGCCAGCCATTGGAGGGGCCAACTCAGCCAGTGGCCCAGCGCGCTGAGCCCGGCCGCCTGCCAGATCGGCAGCCACGGCTCCAGCCCGGCGATGCTTTGCGCGGCGTCGGCGAAGAGCGCAGCGTCGGCATTATCGCTCAGTGCAAAAAATTGGGAGGTGGCGAGTAGGTTTACCGGATCCAAAAAGGGCGCAACGGTGCCGACCTGGGTCCCGTGGATCCAGTTGACGAGGAAGGGCAGTGCGCCTGCGAGCAAGGCCGCGGTCGTGATCATGCCCATGCCGTGGCGCATGCTGGTCGCTGGACAGGGGCCCAGCGCAGCACGATAGGCCGGACTGCCGTAGATGGCTTCCTTTAGGTTGAGGCGTACCGCGCTCTTCATCTGCTCTGCGGTCGGCAACCACTGGTCAAGCTCAAAAAATCCGCCATCCGGACAGGCGTCAAGCAGGACCAGGGGGGCGCCTTCTTCATCACGCGGGACGGGCGCTTCTGCAGTGGTTCGCATCGTTTCGGATGTTGTCATCTTACACGCTCCGGAAGATAAGGGTCGTTGCAATCACGCTGACCAGACCGCCGACGATGAGCAAGAAAAGTATAGGCGGAACCACGGCGGCGATGATCGCCCGTCGCCAGGGCAGTTCGTGGGCCACTTCCAGGGCCCGGTAGGCGATGAGGGTGGACCAGACGATCAGCAGCACGTTGCTCAGGGAGACGAAGGGGATGATCTTGACCAGAACCAGTACCTGTGGGGCCACAATCAGGCCGGCCGCGCCCAGGGTGCGATTGAGCGCACCACTGCCGCCCAGCAGCCGAGCAATGCCATGCCCGACAAAGCCGTATGTCGCCCACTGGAGCAGCAACAACAGGGGCGTGGTGATCAGCAACATCAGCCGTCCCCAGCCACCGCCATAGCCTGTGACAAAGCCAACCCAGTCCCAGCCATTGCGGATGGTCGCTTCGGTCTCCAGCAGCAGCGCGGGGTTGAGGCTGCCGGCCGCTATCCGCCACATGCGCAGCACGGCTTCCAGCACGGCGTCGGAGGGCGGCATGCTCAGCGTCAGCAGCCAGCCGCCAATGATCTGTGCGCCGCCGGCCAAGATGCCGATCAGGACCGTCATGAAGAGTCCTTCGATCCACGGTTCATCGTCATCGACCATGACGATGAAGGGATCGGCGTCAAAGGTAAGCGCTTTGCCGAGTAATTCCGGGTAGGTCCTGGGTTGGAGCATGGAGCCTCCTGCACGCTGCTCGGGAATGCATGATGATGGGGCTTCATCATAGCATAGGCAAAGTGGCGATCGCAACGGCTATTTGACAAGCGGACGACGTGCGCGTAGGCTGGCGAGAGAAAGCGCAGGGTTATGCATAGTCGAGCCCAAATAGAGCGTGGGAATGGTGTGGCATGGAGTATGAAATTCTGCGTCGCCATGGCTCGTGATTTTCAATGGTCACTGGTCAATTTTCCGTTGTCAATGGCGAATTCGTGGATGCGATGAAGATCGGGTTTGGGTTGCAGATGGATATGAAACGACTCATGCTTTTGTTTTTGCTTGTGGCGGGCGGCCTGTTGATGGCCTGCTCGCGGCTTGTGGCCCAGGATGGCTCGACTCATGTCGTGGAGCCGGGGGAAACATTGAGCGAGATTGCCAAGACGTATGGCGTGGGCATGGATGCGCTCATGGCGCTTAATGGCATTGCCGACGCCGATGCGCTGGTCGTCGGCCAGCGCCTGACGCTGCCCGAGCAGGATGACGGCATTGCCGATCTACCCGCACCTGCGGCGGCGACTGCTGGTACCTATACCGTGCAGGCAGGCGACAGCCTGAGCCAGATCGCCAAGGATTTTGGGGTGACGCTGGATGCGCTGCTGACGGCCAACGGCATTGGTGATGCGGACCGGGTGATTGTCGGGCAAGTGCTCGCCGTGCCCGCGGCGGTAGAACCCGGATCGGCGGTTGAAGCCGAAATCGATGGAGCAACCGACACAGACACAGGGCCATCAGCAACCGATGCGGCACCGGCGACAGAGACGCTCGTCGAGATCGAACCCGAAACGGAGTCCGTCCCTGAGACGGCTTCGGATGACGTTCCAGAGGGGAGAAAGCGCTGAGCCAGCGGCGTCTGGGGCCGCGGCTGCTGCGGCCACCCTGACCACCCCAACCACTACGTCCCTCAACCCCCGCTATCGCGTACAGTCGGGCGATACGCTGGCCGGCATTGCGCTCAGCTTTGGCGTGGATGTGCGCGCGCTGCGCGCGATCAACGGCCTGGTCGACACATCCAATGCCGATCTCACCGCAGGCCAGGAGTTGATCCTGCCGGCCACCGGCGAGGAGTTACGCGTCATCCAGCCGGCGCAATTTTATACCGTGGAAACGGGCGATAGCCTGGGCATGATTGCCAAAGAGCAAGGCATCACGCTGCTCGAGTTGATGGACGCCAACGGCATCCGCAACCCGGATCAGCTCAACGTGGGGCAGGAACTCGTTCTACCAGCGCCGGTCGATGCCGAAGCGGTGGAGACGCCGCCGATTGGTCCCCAGCGACGGGGCTTCTACTACTACACGGTCCAGCCGGGGGATACGCTGTCGGAGCTGGCCAAGGAATTTGACAGCACCATGCTGGCGCTCCTGGAATTTAACAATCTGCCCGACGAAGAGACGGTTTACACCGGCCTTCAGCTGCGCATCCCCTTTGGTGCGCCGCCTTTGCCCCAGGCTGCGCCCCCCGTGCCCCTTTCCGGCACCAGTTTTCTGGTCAGCCTGAGCCGCCAGGAGTGCTGGCTCTTTGAGGGCGGCCAGGTACGTTATCGCTGGACCTGCAGCACCGGCTACGGCGATTGGATCACGCGCACGGGCACCTTCAATGTCCAGACCATGCTGGATATGGCCCAAAGCAGCGCCTATGAGCTGGATATGCCCTATTGGCTGGGCATCTATGACGTTGGCGAATTTGAGAATGGTATTCACGGCCTGCCCATTGATTGGGAGACCGGAGAGGAGATCTGGGACGGCTTGATCGGTCAGCCTGCCACCTTTGGCTGCGCCATGCTGGCGAATGACGACGCTGCCGTTCTCTTCGATCGCGCCTACCTGGGCATGCCGATCCACGTGCTGCAATAACGCAGCGGGTTCGACTCTGTAGGAGCGGGTGCCGACGAGCGCCTGCGCGCAGCGAACAATGCTCTAACTCATCCTAAGGACAAGAAAATGGACATGCGTCACTATCTACCCCGAGACGAGTTTGCCGGCGTGCTGATCGGCCGCGTGTGGCTGCCGGCCGCGCAAACGGGGGCGGCTGCCGGACCGAGCCCCGTGCTCGTACGCGCTGAAGGCGTCTTCGACTTGAGCCCCCTCGCCGCGACGGTGACCGACCTGCTCAATCACGGGCTCGACCCGGCGTCGCTTGATCTCTCCGAACTCGTACGTGTGGGTGGTTATGACGAGATTATGGCCAACACCATGGCTGCAGCACCCGACGCAACCGTCCCGCGCTTTCTTGCGCCGATCGATCTCCAATCAATCAAGGCCTGTGGCGTGACCTTCATGGTGAGCATGCTGGAGCGGGTCATTGAGGAGCGTGCCGGCGGTGATGCCAGCAAGGCGGAAGCCGTTCGTGAGAAGATCCAGGCGCGGATCGGCGCCGATTTGACCAGCATTGTGCCGGGGTCGGCGGACGCAGAAGCGTTGAAGGCGGTCTTGCAGGGCGAAGGGCTCTGGTCGCAGTACATCGAGGTCGGGATTGGACCCTACGCCGAGGTCTTCACCAAAGCGCAGCCCATGTCCGCAGTGGGGCCCGGCGCACAGATCGGCATCCTGCCGATTTCATCCTGGAACAATCCCGAGCCGGAGATTGTGCTACTGGTCAACGCCCAGGGCGAAACGGTCGGCGCAACGCTGGGCAATGACGTCAATCTGCGTGATATCGAAGGGCGCAGCGCGCTGCTGCTGGGCAAGGCCAAGGACAACAACGCCTCCTGTGCCGTCGGCCCCTTCATCCGCCTCTTCGACGCGACCTTCACCCTGGACGACGTGCGCAGCACCGATGTCTCCCTAACGATTGAAGGGGGGGATGGTTTTGCGCTCAGCGAGGTGAGCCGCATGAGTCTGATCAGCCGCGACGTGCTCGATCTGGTGAGCCAGACGATCAACGAGCATCATCAATATCCAGACGGCTTTGCGCTCTTCACCGGCACCCTCTTCGCCCCCACCCAAGATCGCGACACGCCCGGCGAAGGCTTCACGCACAAGATCGGCGACGTCGTCCAGATCGGTGCGGAGCAGCTGGGCGTGCTGGAGAACCAAGTCGTCTACACCCATGACGCGCCGCCATGGACCTTTGGCGCCTCGGCCCTGATGAAGAATCTGGGTGCACGGGGGCTGCTGTAGGGTATCTCTGATTTTTGCCGTGCGATGATGTTCGCTTGAGGGGCCGTTTATCCCGTCGGCTGTTGTTGCGTGATGCAGTGGATATTGCCGCCGCCCAGAAGAATTTCGCGCGCGTAGATGCCGATGACAGCGCGGTCGGGGAAGATCTCCTGCAGCGCTGCGCGCGCCGCCTCATCATGGCGCGCATCATCGAAAGTCGGGAAGATGACGGCCCCATTGGCAATGTAGAAATTGGCATAGGACGCGGCCTGGCGGTCGCCTTCCCGGCGTGGCTGCGTGCCGCTGACGTAATCCACGCCGGCTGCCTCTTCTGCGTTGATCAATACCGCTGCGGGAATATGCAGCTTGTGGATCACAAAGGGCCGACCTTTGGCATCGGTCTCGCTGGCGAGAATTTCGTAAGCGGCATGCGACAGCGCGTATTGAGGATCCGCAGGGTCGTCGGTCCAGGCCAGCGCGACAGTCGCCGGTCCGCAGTAGTGCACGATATTGTCGACATGCTCGTTGGTTTCATCCAGATAGATGCCGTTGGGCAGCCAAATCACCTTGTCGATGGCCAGATAGCGCATGAGCATGGCCTCGACTTCATTCTTGGTGAGATGGGGATTGCGCCCCGCCGAGAGCAGGCACGCTTCCGTCGTAATCAACGTTCCTTCGCCGTCGACGTGGATTGCACCGCCTTCGAGGACGAAATTGGCTGTGCGATAGCTGTCGACGCGCTCGATCTCGCAGACCTTGCGCGCGACTTTGTCGTCCTGATCCCATGGGAAATAGAGCCCGTCAATCAGACCGCCCCAGCCATTGAAAGTCCAGTCGACGGCGCGTACTGCACCGTGGTCATTGACGAGAAAGGTCGGCCCCACGTCGCGCATCCACGCATCGTCGCTGGAGAGTTCGACAACGCGGATGTGCGCCGGCAGCGCTGCGCGTGCGACGTCGTACTGCCGGGCCGAGACGCCCATGGTAACCGGCTCGTAGAGGGCAATGGCGGTCGCTACGGCGCTGAATGCCAGCTGGGCCGGCTTGGCCTCCAGGCGCCAGTTGTCACTGCGCTCGGGCCAGAGCATCCAGCAGCCTGCATGGGGCTCGAATTCACCCGGCATGCGAAATCCGTCCTGCTTTGGTATCGACGTCACTCGCCTCGCCACTGCTCTTTCTCCCTGCTTACGGTTGAGTCGTGTGCACCCCGGGCTATGGCGCGGGATTATCCGAGTCTACCCGAACGCCAGCGCAATGTCGATCCGGCACAGATTCTTGCGCCCTGATCCGTCTCCATCCGCCGAGTCCGCGAATATCCGCGGCCCATGCTACGCATGCTAAGATTTGCTGTTGTGGCGCGGCCTCGCTTTGTCTACACCCGGCTCTCCGGTACAATGCTCCCTTATGTGCGCACATGGACCCGTTGATCCCATTCCTTCAACTGACGCCCTGCTGCCGGCGGGCAAGCTGCCTCCCGCGCTGCTGGCCGCGCTGCTCCATGATCTGCCCACGGAAGATCCGGCCCTGGTGCTGGGCCCTACGGTAGGCGAGGATGCGGCCGTGATCGACTTTGTGCCGGAGCAAGATCGGCTGCTGGTGGCCAAGAGCGACCCGATTACCTTTGCGACCGATGAGATTGGTTTCTACGCCGTGAACGTCTGCGCCAATGACCTGGCCGTCGTGGGCGCGACGCCCGCTTCTACCTGCCCACCGTACTGCTGCCGGCGGGCGAGACTGACAGCGATGTGGCCCAGCGCATCTTTCGACAAATCGGCGCGGCCTGTCGCCAACTAGACGTGGTGGTGGCGGGCGGTCACAGCGAGATTACCCACACGGTCAAGCAACCGGTAGTGGCCGGCACCATGCTGGGGGAGGTGGCGCGCGCTCGACTGGTGCGCAGTGGCGGCTGCCAGGTCGGCGACGATGTGCTCTTGGTTGGCTCGATCCCGATTGAGGGCGCCAGCATCCTCGCCCGCGAAAAGGGACTCGAGTTGGTTGCGCGCGGCTGGAGTCCGGAAGAGATCGACGAGGCCGCCAACTACTTGCACAATCCCGGCATCAGCGTTCTGTCGATTGCGGCCGCTGCCGCGGCGACGGGGCTTGTCCACTCCATGCACGATCCCACCGAAGGCGGCGTGGCGACCGGTCTGCTGGAGATCGCGCTCGCCGGTGACGTGGGGTTGACTATCGACTTCGATGCGGTCTTGATTCCGCAGCTGGCCCGGCGGCTCTGTTCTGAGTTTGGGCTGGATCCCCTAGGCGTGATCGCGTCAGGCGCGCTCTTGGCGACGGCCGCGCCCACTGAGATGCCTGTATTGCGTCAAGCCTGGTCCGATTTAGGCTATCCCGTCAATGTCATTGGGCGGGTTACGGCTCCAAAAGAAGGGCTCGTCGCCCGGCGTGACGGCCAGACCGTTCCGTTCCCATTTTTTCCCGTTGACGAAATCACCAAACTCTTTGGATAAACCATGGCTGAGATTACCATTCGTCCCGTGATCGATATTGCAGGCTGTGAGCATTTCCAGGAGCTGGAGCAGATGATCTGGACCAGCCCGGAACTTGACGTGGTACCCGGTCACATTCTCATCACCGTGCTCAAGAATGGGGGCATGTTGCTGGGCGCCTACGCCACCGAGGGACCGGAGGCGACCGGCGGCATGATCGGCGCTGCCTTTTGGTGGCTGGGCGTCGGTACGCCGACTGGCGAGACTGAACCACGCCTCAAGGTGTGCAGCCATATTGTGGGCGTCCTGCCGGCTTGGCAGGGCCAACGCGTCGGGCTGCGCCTCAAGCTGGCTCAGCGCGAAGCGGTGCTGGCCCAGGGCGTCACCGACTGGATTACCTGGACCTACGACCCGCTCTACCGCGCCAATGGGATATTCAACATCCACCGCTTGGGCGCTACCTGCAATACCTACTTCCGCAACGTCTACGGCGAAATGCAGGATGCCCTCAACCGGGGCGTGCCCAGCGACCGCTGCCAGGTCGATTGGCGCCTAAACAGCCCTCATGTCCTGGCCGACATCGAGCCCCAGCGACCCCGCCCGGAATGGTCGTTCGCAGACTTCCAGATTTTGCCCACTGTTATCCACGGTGACTTTGTTGCACCGGTAGATGTTCGTCTCAGCCTGCATGGAGACCCCATTGCGCTACCCATTCCAGATGACATCGCCGCCATCCGCGTGTCTGACGGCGGGCTTTCGCTGGCATGGCGCCTCTATCTGCGCGCGATGTTGGAGCAAGCATTCGCTGCCGGCTACACCATGGTCGACTGCGTGCGTGTCCCAGAACGGGGTTGGCATTATGTGCTGGTGCAAGAGTTTGGGTAGTTAATTGCGGATTGCGTACACCAAGGGGGGCTATGCAATTGACGTAGGCAGTGAATAATGACTGACACTGTCTCCCATGAACAATTCTTCATTCTCTATTTTCGATTAACCAATTTCCAAGGAGCCATTCATGCGGATTGAACGCATTGAACTTCGTAAAATCCATCTTCCCTACGTCTCACCCTTTGAAACGAGCGGCTGGCGTGAATTGGGGCGCTATCCGATCATTGTGCGTATCGAAGCCGAGGGGCTGGTTGGCTGGGGCGAGTCGGTTGTCGGCACTCATCCCTTCTACAGCGAAGAGAGCACCGACACCGTCATGATTATTCAGCAGAAGTATCTGGCGCCCATGTTGCTTGATGCCGATCTGAGCAGCGCAGAAGATGTGACGCCGGCCTTTGCCAAGGTGCGCGGCAATCATTTTGCCAAGGCTGGGCTGGAATTTGCGGCGTGGGATCTCTTTAGCAAGCGAGCGGGCCAGCCCCTTTCCCAGATGCTTGGCGGGACGCGTGAACGGGTCGAGGTGGGCGTAAGTGTGGGCATTCAACCGGACATCGACACGCTGTTGCAGGTCGTCAGCGACTACCTGGCCGATGGCTATCGGCGGATCAAGTTGAAGATCAAGCCCGGCTGGGACATTGAACCGACCCGCGCCGTGCGCGAAACCTGGCCGGACCTGAAGCTGCAGGTCGACGCCAATAGCATCTATCGGCTAGAAGACGGTCCCCATCTGGCTGAGCTGGATGCGTTCGACTTGCTGCTGATCGAGCAGCCGCTGGCCCACGATGATATCTTTGACCACGCCAAGCTAAAGCCGGCGTTGCAGAGCCCCCTCTGTCTGGATGAGAGTATCGTTTCGCCCGAGCATGCTCGCTGGGCCATCGAGATGGACGCCTGCGACATCATCAACATCAAGCCTGGTCGCATTGGCGGTCTGGCCGATTCGGTACGCATCCACGACATGGCCCAAGCTGTTGACATGCCGGTCTGGCACGGCGGCATGCTGGAGACGGGCATCGGCCGCTATTTCAACGTCGCGCTGGCCAGCTTGCCCAACTTCGTGCTGCCGGGCGATATCAGCGCCAATGACCGCTACTACGCACGCGATATTGTGACCAATCCCTTCACGCTGAACCAGGAAGACAGCACGCTCACTGTGCCCACGATTCCCGGCAGCGGCGCCATCGTCGACGAGGATTTTCTCGATGAGGTGACGCTGGAAACGTGGGAGCTGAAAGCGTAAAGCGTGATGAACGTTGAAGACCAGGGCACGCGTGAAGCGAAGCCGTCCCGTCATGTCGCCATTCCACGTACGTTGATTTTTGTGACGCGTCGCCGGCCGCAGACGGGCGAAGAAGAAATCCTGCTCATCCAGGGCGCGCCGACGAAGCGACTCTGGGCCGGCCTCTACAATGGGCTGGGCGGCCACGTGGAAGCCGGTGAGGATATTCTCGCCGCGGCACAGCGCGAACTGGCCGAGGAGACGGGCCTGACCGATGTCGCGCTGCAACTGCGCGGCGTTGTGCATATCGACACCGGGGCCGATGCGCAAGGAGCACGTCCTGGCGTGCTCATGTTCGTTTTCACAGGCGAGAGCGCCACGCGGCGTGTCCACGCCGCTGCTGAGGGCGCACCCGAATGGCTGCCCGTCGCGGGGCTGGGCAACGTGCCGCTGGTCGACGATCTGGTTGAGGTGATTCCGCGTGCGCTCGGCGACGGGCCGTTCTTCTACGGCCACTACGCCGCCGATGCGACGGGCGTCATGCACTACGCGTTTCAGGCAGAAGAACGTCTCGCATAAATAAAGCCGGGCTTTGTCAAGAGCCCGGCTTCTTCTCGCCATACCAATTCAGTTGCAGAAATCTATCCGCTTACGTCTGCGGGATCACTTTCGGTGACGCTGCGCGCGGCGCTGTTGGCCAGCTCGTCGGCGCGCTCGTTCTGTTCATTGCCCGCATGTCCCTTGGTCCAGTGCCATTCAACGCCACCGGCTGCTTCATGGCGCTCAATCGCAGCCAGCAGCGCACGCCAAAGATCCTGATTTTTCACCGGTTTCTTGCTCGCCGTACGCCAGCCGTTGCGCTGCCAGTTGATCACCCACTTCGTGATCCCATCGCGCACGTAGCTACTATCGGTATAGAGATCCACCTGACAAGGCCGCGTCAACGCGTTGAGCCCCTCGATCGCAGCCCGCAACTCCATGCGATTATTGGTCGTCTCCCGATGGCGGCCACTCAGTTCCTTGCTGTGTTCCCCAAAAAAGAGCAGCGCGGCCCAGCCCCCCGGGCCCGGGTTGCCGATACAGCCGCCGTCAGTGTAGATGGTTACAGGTTGAGACATGAGTGATTGCGGATTTAGGAGTGTGGACTGCGGGTTGATGACCGCGTATCTGGTGGATTCAACGCCTGCTCGACTGCAATCCACACTCTGCAGTCCCCAATTTCCCTACTCCGTTCTTAGTTCAACAAAGGTTGTCTTGCCCGCTTCGACGGTGAGCTCGGCCCGCACCTGCTGGCCGTTCACGTTGCCGACGAGCACGTAGTAGCCGGGCGGGACGCTGCCCATGGCGCCATTCTCTCCCCAGGTCGGATCGGGGCCAATCGTTTCGTTATCGCGATAGGTCTCGATGAGGCGGGCCCAGACTGCCCGGCCATTCTCAAAGCGGGCAAGCGTCAGGCGCGCCCCGGGCCAGGTGCGACCATCTGCCGTCAACAGGCGCACGGCTACGGCGCCGGCATTATCCAGCGGCTGCACCCAAAGGTAGGGATTGACGCTGTGCTCGTAGTCATTGACGCCCAGGCGCATCTCGACATGGAGATGGGGGCCGATGGCAATGCCGGTCATACCGACGCGGCCAACAATGTCGGTCGGCTGCACGCGTTGGCCAACCTCGGTCAGCACCTCGCTGAGGTGACCATAGAGCAGGTAGACGTTCATCTCGCCGCCGGCAACAGGCAGCTTCTGATCCAGGCGGATGACCACGGCGTTGCCGTAAAAGCCGTTGTATGGCCCCAGCAGTTCGGGATCATCCGGCCCGGCATGGACGACTTCGCCCATTGTTGCGGCCTGAACGGGTGTGCCCTGGGGATTCGAAATGTCGATTCCGTGGTGGATGCGATAGCGGTCGCCTGCTGTGGATCCAAATTGATAGTTGGGGCTAGCCAGTTGCTTGTCGACCGTGTCCGGGAAAGGACGCCCCACCCAAAAGTGATCGATGGCGCCAACCGGTGCAAAATTTGACCAAAGACGGCCTGGGGCTAAGGCGACCGGGACGGGCGTAGGCGTAGGCGAGACCGCCAGGGTCGGCTGTGGCTCGGGCGTGGGCGTAAAGTCAAAATTGAGGGTCGAGACAATGTTGACCATGGGAGCGACCGGCGTAGGCTCCTGCTCGCCGGTGCTGCCGGCCGCCAATGCCGGGTCGATCAAGACAATTTCGCCGCCGTCACTCGCCGATGCATCCGTGGCCTGCCGAGGCTGCGCCACCATGACACGCCCTTCGCTACGCAGCGCTGAGCTTTGGATCACTTGTTCGGCGTTTGGCCCGGCGTCAAGGGGGGCGGCGCCCGGTAGCGCCTCCATCGACACCAGCGGCGCCTCTTCAACTTCGGCTTGGCTGGCCCCGCCGCCTAATGTCACGATTGAAGGCTGACTTGGCTCAGTGGTAGCCACTGCGCGATTGGCTGGATTGATGATGGCCAGAGCGGCAGTTGGCGTGGGTGTGTGTTGGGTCGCGGCTTGGGTGGTCAGAAGTGTGGGCGGCTTGGGCCAGACTGAGACGAAGAGCACGAGTGCCATACCGACCATGCCGACCCGAGCGCCGTTGGAAAGGATTCGTACCGCCTGGGGCGACACCATCTCCGCCTGAGCCTGTGTTACAATATCTCGATCCGTTGGCGGAATGCCACTCTCTTCATTCGCGCCAGCTCGTAGAGCCCGTGACAAACGCTCCACTTGGGGCCAGCTCGCGGCCGGCGACTCATCAAGTAAGACAAGGGCACGCGATAGTCCTGCTGCAACCAGGGCGTCAAAGCGTGCGGAACTCTGTTGAGCAAGGCGCCGAATACGCGCCGTTGACGTTGACCATTTTGACATAAATTAGTTGTTTGATTTTCGACGTATCAGGCGCATCGCTTATGACTACTGCTAGCCGAAGCCGATGTCACCACAACACAGGTGCCAGCCTAAAATCATGACACAGACGGCTTTCCAAAGTGATCCGGACGAGCATGCTTCTTCGCCTGCCCAACCGGATCCTGTCACCAATCATTTTGACATCTTTACGCTTTTTCCGGAAATGTTCGATGGTCCATTTTCAGAAAGCATCATCAAACGGGCCCTGGAGCGGGGGCTGATTTCGGTCGCGCGTCACAACATTCGTGACTATACGGTTGATCGCCACCATACCTGTGACGACACGCCCTATGGCGGGGGCGGCGGCATGGTCATGAAGCCGACACCCATCGTGCGCGCCGTGGAGACAGTGCTGGCGCACCCGGCCGGTTGGACTTTGCCCGGCGAGGATGCCTACGTCAATCTGCCCCCGTGGGACGAGCAGGCCGCACCGCTGCTTCCCCCCAATGTGCCCATCATCCTCATGACGCCCCAGGGCCGCCCGCTCACCCAGTCCGTGGTGACGGAACTGAGCCAATACCCGCGGCTAGCACTGATTTGCGGGCGCTATGAAGGCGTGGATGAGCGCGTGCGCAGTCAGCTGGCGACTGATGAAATTAGCCTGGGGGACTACGTGTTGAGCGGCGGCGAATTGGCAGCGATGGTGATCGTGGATGCCGTCACGCGCCTGGCGCCCGGCGCGCTGGGTTTCGAATTCAGCGCGCATCAGGATAGCCACTCGGCCGGCCTTTCGGGCCTGCTGGAAGGACCCCAGTACACCCGCCCCCAGAGCTTTCGGGACGAGCCGGTCCCGGACGTGTTGCTCAGCGGTCATCACGCCAACGTGGCGCGCTGGCGACGTGAGCAGGCCCTGCTGCGCACGCTGACGCGCCGGCCGGCGCTCCTCGACACGCTCGACCTGGATGAACAGGATCGCTCATTCCTCAAGCAACAGGGCTGGGTGCTTTAAAGCCAAACGAACCTGTGCCCAAAATTACCCCACGTTTTTTGCGCTTGGGTAGGCGCTATGCTATAATTGCTTGGTTGTAATTATTGAGTTCATTTGCCGCACTGTCTTCGTTATCAGTGCGATTTTGTTGAAGAAGGATCGGTGCCTGATGACCAATGCCCTGATGAATTCGCTGCAGCCGGAAGCGAATGCGGACATTCCCGAACTGAAACCCGGCGATACAGTGCGCGTTCACCAGCGCATTACGGAAGGCCGCAACGAGCGCATCCAGGTATTCCAGGGTGTTGTCATTGCTCGTCGTGGCGGGAAATCTCCCGGCGCCACGTACACCGTTCGTCGCACAGCCTCGCACGGCGTTGGCGTCGAGCGAACGTTCCCCCTCTACAGCAAGACCGTGGAAAAGGTGGAAGTATTGCGTAACGCCAAGGTGCGTCGCGCCCAGCTCTACTACCTGCGCGAGCGCTCCGGCAAGTCTGCCCGCCTCAAGGAAAAGCGCTTCCTCAAGGTTTAGGCGCTGTGCCCCAAGCCAGCCACAAAAATAAAGCCGCCATTCGGTACATAAACGAATGGCGGCTTTTTTAATTTCTGTCGGCAAAGGACAACCGCGTGCACAAGACGCCTGCAAGGCAAGCGGGCAATTCATCCACAAAACGATCCGCGCAACCCCGCTGAATCCGCAAGATCTGCGTTCTATCCGAACGCAGGAACCATCACTCCGTGGTGATCACCGGCAGCAGAGTACGGAACGAACTCTGATATTGGAGGTGGGTGTCAAGATAGTCGTCGCTCCATCCGCCAAGCAGATGCACGCGTTCGCCCTGCGCAATAGCCGCCAGATGACGCCACTCGTCTTCGATTGGCGATGCGAAGTTGCTCCACAGGCCCGTGACGGGGTCGTAACGTTCGTGGGTGGAAACTGGCGTGTGCCAGCCGCCGCCCAGGGCAAAGATGGCCAGGCCGTCGTAGACCAGCGCATGTCCGCTACGCGGCGTAGAGAGGGGCGGCAGGTCGCGCCAGCGCTTGGTCGCCAGCGAATAAACTGACGCTGTATCCAGATCGCGCTGCCCGTCGTAGCCGCCCACCACGTAGATGTCCTGGCCCAGCATGGCGGCGCCAAAGAATGCCCGGGGTACATCCATCCGGTCGATCAGCTCCCAGTTGCCTGCGGCGTTCGTTGTGCCGTCGGCGGCAAAACGCCAGATGTCACTGCGCATTTGCTCGCCATCCCACCCACCGAGAAGATAGAGCGCTTCTTCGTCGGCGACTAGCGCCGCGCCGGCCACGGGCTGCGGTAGAACGGTCAGCCGCGTCCATTCCTCATCGCCCGGCGCGTAGCGCCAAAAATTGTCGTAGATCGTGGTTGCGCCGCTGGCGTCGGTCCTGCTGCCGCCGGCCACGTAGATGTGACCGTTGAGCGCAGCTGCGGCGAGGTTGGCGACCGGCTCAGGCAGGGCGGGCGCGTCCGACCACTGGTTTACGAGCAAATCGTACGCTGTGACCAGATCGAGCGTCTCGCCGTCTTGCCCTTCACCGCCCAGAACATAGAGGGTCTCGCCGAGGACTGCGCCGGCCAGGCGGCTGCGTGCGCTGGTGAGTGGTGTACGCGCTTCCCAACGCGGCAGTGTGGTGACGACTGGCGCTCCAATCACGCCGAGGCTGCTGTCGGAGAGCAGGTCGACCGGCTCGGCAGAGCGGCTGTTCAGCGTCGGCGCCCAGAGCGCAAGCAGCACCAAGACCAATGCACCCAGCATGTAGATGCGTTGCCAGGCAAAGGGCCGGATTGCCACGTCATCAAGGGATTGGGCATCGGGAATCAGCTCCTCTTCGCTTACCGGCGAGACGCCGGGGACGGTCACCCAGCCTTTCTGCAGCAGGACCATGGTCGCCTCGGTGCGGCTGTTCACTTCGAGCTTCTCAAAGATGTTGCGCACATGCACCTTGACGGTGTGAGGACTGATGATGAGCGTACGCGCGATCTCTGCGTTGGACGCGCCGGTGACCAGTTCCCGGGCCACTTCCAGTTCGCGTTCGCTGAGGGGATTGGTCGGAACAGACGTTGGGGACGCCGCTTGCTCAGTCATCATGGTCTCATTATTCCACAAGATCGACGCCGAGCATAACATCGGTAACAAAAAAGCGGGGCAAGCTCTTTGGCCTGCCCCGCCCTGCTGATGCTGTTATCTGGAAGCCGATGTCGCGCTCGCTCGTCTGGCTAATCCGCAGCGATGACGACTTCCACCTGCTCGGGCAGGTTATCGGCCATGATCTCTACGATGTCCTTTACCTGCACACCGTCGTCCGCGTCCTTGGCTGCGTCGGTCATCATGGTTAGGCAGAAGGGACAGCCAACCGCAATCGTGCTGGCGCCGGTGGCCGCGGCTTCATTGTAGCGCGCTTCGCTGACCGGTTCGTCGCCCGGTTCTTCTTCTTTCCACATCTGTGCGCCGCCGGCGCCACAGCAGAAGGAATGCTCGCCATGTCGCGGCATCTCTACCGTCGGTAGCTTCATGTCGCGCAGCAGTTCGCGCGGCTCATCAATGATTCCGTTCTGACGGCCCAGGTAGCAGGGGTCGTGGAAGGTTATGGTGTCAACACCATCGTTTGCGATGACGCTCAACTTTTTGGCCGCCGTCAGCTCAGAGAGCAACTGGGTGTGGTGAATGACTTCATAGTCGCCGCCGTACTGATAATATTCCTTGCCAATCGTTTGCAGGCAGTGGGGGCAGGTGGTCACGATGCGGCGCTTGTTGGCTTCGAATTCGTTGAGCACCTCGATGTTGCCCATGGCCATTTCGTAGAAGAGCGCCTCGTTGCCCGAGCGTCGGGCTGAGTCACCCGTGCACTGCTCGATTTCGCCCAAGATGGCGTAGTTGACGCCGGCTGCATTGAGCACCTTGGCAAAAGCCCGGGCGGTGTCCTGGGCCCGGGGATCATATGCAGGCGCGCAGCCCACCCACCAGAGGATTTCGTAATCGGGATTGTCTTCGACTGTGGGAATGGGCACGTCGCCGGCCCACGCCAGGCGTTCGCGTCGGCTCAGATTCCACGGGTTGCCGTTGCGCTCCATACCGCGGTAGGCGGTCTTTAATTCGCTGGGGAAATTGTCTTCCATCAGCACCTGGTTGCGCCGCATGTAGAGAATGTCGAACATGGGCTCGTTGCCCACGGGGCAGATGTTGATGCAGGCAGCGCAGGCCGTGCAGGCCCAGACCGCACTCTCGCTAATCGCGTAGTCGATCAGATCAAATTGATCTTCCGCGCCAGCGGCCAGCGGCGTCAGATTTTCATTGACGTAGTAGCGCTTGTTGACCTCCAATGCAGAAGGCGAAAGCTCCTTGCCGGTGGTGTAGGCCGGGCAGACATCCTGACAACGGTTGCACATAATGCAAGAGTAGGTGTCGACCAGGTGGGTCCAGGGCAGATCAACCAGCTTGGCCACGCCAAACTGTTCGATGCTCTCATCTTCGAAGTCGATGGGATCGAGGGTGCCCATGGATGTTCGCTCTGGCTTCGTATAGAAGTTAAAGGCGGACATGACCAAGTGGAAATGCTTGGTGTAAGGGAAGTAGGGAATGAAGGCCAGAATGAGGCCGATCGCCACCCACCAACCAAGATGTGCGCCAAACTCAAGCCCCTGGGGGCTGACGTCGCTCCAAAGTGTACTCAGCGCATTGCCAAAGGGCTGGGCCGGATCGCCGCCGTGTTGGGCGATCAGGAAGCTTTCGCCCAGGAGGCGGAAGCCTACATGGCAGAGAATAAAAAGGCCGACAATCAAGGAGTCGCGATCGATGCCGCCGGCCTCCACCTTGGGCATCAACTTCACGTTGTCGTTATACTTGAGGGCTGGGCTATTGAAGACGAAGCGCCGCAGCAAGAAGTAGACCATGCCAATCAGCACCGACATCGTAAGGATGTCGGCGAGGAAGCGATAGATGTTGCCGATCATCCCTTCACCCATGAAGGTGATCGGAAAGAGCCCCTGAAGTACGTCGCCGAAATTGACCAGGAAATAGAAGGTAAAGCCCCACGCAATCATGGCGTGGAAGACATCGGCCGTCGAACGGGTCTGCCAGATCGGCTTCATCGTGAGCCATTCGAAGGCGCTGGTGGCAAACTGGCGGAGCACGTCTTTGGTGCTATACGGCTCGCCGGAGCCCCGACGAATCACGTCGAAGACCTTCTTGAAGCCTTTGTAGCCGTAGTAGAGGGAGGCGGCAACAGCGGCGATGAAGAGGATTTTCTCAACCCAAGTAAGCATAGTCTCTCATCCTTTGTACATAGAGGGGAAGGAAATGGCCGATGTTTCTGGTTGTCTCCTCGCCCGATTGTGGAATCGTTGTGAGACCGTCACTGTGATAGTCGTGTGGTCGCCAACGGGCACTTCGCACAGAATACACGACAGAAGGAGAGTAACCTACGGGCAAGTGACCCGTCAATGGGGGACAAATGTCACAGGTGTTTGTGACAAATGGCACAAGCGGGGTGTTTTGGCGCTTCCAAGCCATTAAAAAAGTCGGGACGCGAAGCGCGTCCCGACTTTTTTAAGCGACCGTCAATTGGCAATGTCAATCGACAATGGCCAATTAGCCTTCTGTTGCCTTGGCCATAAGCGCCTCAACGCGTGCGACAAGGTCGGTGGGATCCGTGAGTAGTCCGTCGAGGATGCGGGCGTTGTCAAAGAGCTGGCGGACCGAAACGTCAATCAACTCATCGTCAGCGTCCGCAGTTACCATGCGGTTTAAGTTGACCAGAATCGGGTGACGCGGGTTAATTTCCAAAATCTTCTTGGGCGCCTCGTAATCTTCTTCCATGAAGCGACGCACCCGCTGCAGGTCGCGATCAAAGCTGTCGCTGGGCGAGATCAGCCGCGAAGGACTGGACACCAGCTGCTTTGACTCGCGCACGTCAACGACTTCTTCACCCAATACGCTCTTGAAGCGGGCGACCAGGTCGTTCATCTCGTCGGTCGACGCGGTTTTCTCGCTTTCCGCCTCGTCGGCGTCGCTGTCAGGCAATTCAAGCCCGGCGTCATCGATGTTGCGCAGAGGTTTGCCGTCGTACTCGCGCAAGTTGGAAATCATGAAACCATCAATTGGATCAATCAGCAGTAAAACCTCGAGATCATGGGCCCGGAAATAGTCCAGGTGGGGACTGCGCTGGGCCGACTTCAGATCCTCGCCCAGGACGTAGTAGATCTCTTGCTGTTCCTCGCCCATGCGTTCAACATACTCGGCCAGGGTCGTCCAGCTATCGGGCTCATTGGCCACGGTCGAGTGGAAGCGCAGGAGTTCGGTCAAACTTTCCCGATCGGTAAAGTCGGTGGCGACGCCTTCCTTGATAAAGACACCGAATTCCTGCCAAAACTGCGCAAACTTCTCCGGCTCGTTCTCCGCCAGGTTCTTGAGCTCTTTGAGCAGCCGGCCGGTGAGCGCTTTGCGCATGCGGCGCATAACCGGGTTGCTCTGCACTGCCTCACGCGAGACGTTGAGCGGCAGGTCTTCGGAGTCGACTACGCCGTCTACAAAACGCAGATATTCGGGTAGTAAGTCCTTGTTGCGTTCTTGAATCAAGACCTTGCGCGAGTAGAGGCGGAGCCCATGCTCGCTCTTGGGATTCATCAGATTGCCTTCGCGCTTGGTCGGGATATAGAGGACGGAACGCAGGTTGACCGGCATATCCGCCACCATATGAATGTGCTCCAGCGGTGGGTTAAAATCAAACGTGAGCTGCCGGTAGAACTCGTCGTACTCTTCGTCACTAATCTCAGACGGCGACTGGCGCCAGAGCGCAGTCTGACGATTGATCGGCGTGGCCTCCGCCTTCTCCTCGTCTTGCTCTGCCGCATCGGCGTCTTCGGCAGCCGGCGTCACGTCTTCTACGTAGATGGGAAAAGAGACGTAGTCAGAGTGCTTCTTTATGATCTGCTCAATCCGCCAGGTGCTGGCGTATTCTGCAGCATCCTCTTTGAGCTTGATCGTGATTTCCGTGCCCCGGGTCTCCTTGTCGGCCGGCTCCAATTCAAAGCGGCTGTCGCCGGTGGAGCGCCACGTCCACGCCGTATCACCATCACGGAAGGAGCGTGAGGTGACCGAGACTTCGTCAGCCACCGTAAAGACTGAATAGAAGCCCACGCCAAATTGACCGATGATCTCTTCCAGCGACTGCCCTTCCTGGGCCTGCTGCATGAACGCCCGTGCGCCGGAGTGGGCGATCGTGCCCAGATTTTCGATCATTTCGTCATGATTCATGCCGATACCTGTATCGGTAATGGTAATAGTATGTGCATCTGAGTCGACCGCAATGCGGATGCCCAGCGGCGCGTCTGGATCAATTACATCATGGTTCGTCAGCATTTCGAACTGGACGCGATTGAGCGCATCCGACGCGTTTGAGATAAGCTCGCGCAAAAAAATGTCGCGATCGGTGTAGAGCGAGTGGGCCAGAATATCCAGCAACTGTTTGACTTCTGTCCGGTACTCCAACGTTTCGACCCCGATTCCCGTGTCACTCATAGAATTCCCCCTTAAACTTATTTATACTGTGCACTTGCTTGGCTTCGTTGCACGTTATTGTCGATAGGACTGCTCAAACGTTCACTATAGCAGACAAAGCCATGAACTATATCAGCATTGCGTTAGAATTATGCTAGTGTGCAAACCTTATAGCTTGCCCGACTTGATATGTGAACAGATTTGTTGAGGGATAGACTACTTGAAGAAGCAAAAGATTTCCACTCTGTTACTCTTTGCCCTATTGGCCGCGCTATGCTGGATCAGTGCCACCCCACATGTCCTCCATGCCCAGGACGAGCCGGCCGCGCCGGCCATCGACTGGCTAGAGCCCAAGGGGCTCAACATCGTTGACATGGTTGGTCTCGTGCCTGATCGGCATTTGCGCAACGCCTCAGTCGTCTACAGCGGCGAGGGCATGGTGCAATACCTCTCCGGTCGCCGCAATGGCGATCGTGTCACGATTGAGGCGCGTGTTTACACCAAGCCGATTGATGGCGTGAGTTATGCCAACTGTTTGGGACAGTGGGCCCATCTGGATCAGTGGGCGTCCATCATGCCGGCCGGCAGCGCGCGCTTTTACTTCCAGGGCGAGGAAGTGACCGACGATGCCCGCTACATTCAGTACTACCCCGCCGGCCAGATTCAACCTGAACACGACGTCGGTGGCAACCGCCACGACCGCGGTCCGCAAAATCAGACGGCGTTCAATGATGACGGCTCGCTGCGCTTGGATGCAAACAGCGGCTGCGTCATTGCCGTGTTTGGCAATTATCCGCAACTGGACGCGACCTTCACCTTTAATCATCCATCAGCCATCGAGATTGAATACCTGGAACAGCAAGCCTTTACGTTTCAGACGTACATTGGCGTCGGCAACGCCGGGGCAATCGATTCCCTGCGCGACCAAATGTCCCGACGCTATGGCAATCGTCATGATAAGTTCGCACTTTCGATTCCGGCGGAAGCGGATTACGTCTTCGTCAATTATCCGCAGACGCCGGTCAGCGCATACGGCAATGGGCCCATTACCAATCCGGCGAGCGGCACCTATCGTCTGGCCGATGGCCAGTCGGTTCTTTCCACCGACCATCTGGTGAGTATGGGGCTGCCGCTGCGCAATCAATGGCGCGATGCCGACCAGTCGGGGTCGGTCCGCTTTTTGCCGGAGATCACCAACGTCAATACGCTGACTGCGCCCGAATATTTCGTGCCCGCCGGCTTCAGTTACGACCCGTGTATGAGCAATGGCGGCTGTAGCGGTGAGCTGTTGGAGGAGATCCACGAGGCGGAAATGCGTCTCACGGTCTACTACTACCGCGTGACGCGCATTGAAGATGGACTAGACCGGATTCCACTGCGCCTGGTTGGCCGCGGCTACGCGCGTACTGCACCGTCAGATGCATTGGAGGAGATACGTGTGGAAGACCGGGCGCAGCAGATCTTCATCCCCTTTGCTTCCACGGCGCCGGCGGTAGAGCCGGACGAGGCGGATGGTTGCCCTTGCGGATGGTTTGATGGCGACGGCCGCATGCTCGATTTCATCGCCCGCCCGTAGAAATCATACTGTTGGCGATTTGGGCCCAAATTTGACGGTGACGGCGAGGCTTGTGTATACTAATCAGGTTGTAAATGCCCCTGTGGTGGAATTGGTATACACAGCAGGTTGAGGGCCTGTGCCCAATAGGGCATCTCCGTTCGAGTCGGAGCAGGGGCACTATCGAAAAGTCGTTCGCACGCTAGTGCGGACGACTTTTTTTGTTTGTTGTCCATCGCTTCAGACAGCGACGGCGCGTTACAGGCGTTGCAGTGTAAATTAGAGTGTGGTACTATCTTTCCACCTCCCAGTCCAGCCACAATGAGGAGCGTGGCACTTTGTATCACTCAAAGGGACAACCCCAAACCTTCTGGACGCGCGCGGTCACCCATCGTGCGCCTTGGCGCGTCCGCACGGCAATCTTGGGCCTGACCATCATGCTGTTGGTTGGCGGCGGAGTCTTCGCTGCCCAATCGTCGGTGCGCGCTCAGACTGCGCAGCCGCTGAGTCAGCCCATGGCCGGACTCATCATGTCACAGTATGTGAATGCCACGGCCGGCAATGGGTTCAATAAGGCAATTGAAATCTTTAACGGTACCGGCGCGCCCGTCTCGCTCAATGGTTACGTCATCGAGATCTATGAAGCCGGTCAGGCAACGGTGGCTCGTTCCGTTGTTCTGGATCCGCAGCGGATCCTCAATAACGGCGAGACATGGGTGATTTTCAACAGCTTCGGCGATCAGATTTCCGGCGCACTTTCGCCTACCATGCCGCGCCAGCCCGCCCCTAACCTGGTCTTCAATGGCAAGTCTACCTTAATCTTGGTCAACGGGACGACCCGTATCGACTCCTTTGGCCAACGCGGCGTCAACCCGCCATCCGGTTGGGAGGGCGGCGGCATCAACGTGACCGGTGAGACGCTGGTGCGAAAGCCGGACGTCTGCTTCGGCCGTACTCAGGCCGAGGCGCCCTTCAATCCCTCCGATGAATGGATCGCAATCGGTCAGAATAACTATAGCGGGTTGGGTGAATATGTAACCAATTGCGGAGGCGGTCCGGTCCCGGGCCAGGCGCCTGTGCTCAATGAGTTTGTCATCCAGCGCGACAACAATCGCAACAATCAATACATTGAAGTCTTTGGCCAAGCTGGCGCCAACTATGGCAGCTATTCCATCGTCGTCGTCAGCGGTGACGGGCCCAACCCCGGTCTGATCGAACGGGTCTATGCGGTGGGCGTAACATCCGCCGGCGGCTACTGGACGACCCCATTCGTTAACAATGAAATCACGAGCCAGAACACGACCTTCCTGCTCGTGCAAAATCTGGCTGGCGGCGTCGGCCCCGGTTATGATCTTGACAGCAACAACGACGGTTTTATTGATGGCAATCCGCCGTGGTCAGTCATCGCCGATGAAGTAGCGGTGACCGTCGACAATTCCGGCCAGGGCGCATATGGTGTCGTGCGTCTGACGCCCAACTTCGACGGTCGCAACGCCTATGTAGGCGGCGCATCCCGTATTCCAAACGGCAATACGACACTGCAACCCGGCGCATGGCGGCGCAACTACGAGTTTGGCGGCCCCGCGCCGGCCGGTCTGGCCATCGACACGCCCAATAGCTTTAACACGCTTGGTACGGCGACGCCAACGCCGACTACCCCAGCAGGAACCCCCACGCCGACCACGACGGCGATTCCGACCGCCATCGTCACGCCGGCCGCCTGCGCGCCGCCGCCCGCTCCGGCTCCGCTCGCCGGCAATTGTTTCAACATTATGCCCAATGGCGGCTTTGAAACTGACGCCAGCTGGATTTTTGGTCAAGATCCCGTGCCGGGCAGATATGTGGGCGATCCGCGCAACAGCGGCTTGCGCTCGGTGCTCTTGGGCAACCCGCCAGACAGCGGTGTCGCCGATCAGAATAGCTATTCTTCGATTCGTAATCTGGTAACGATTCCCGGCGATGCCTCGACTGTCTTCTTGCGCTGGGCCACCTGGGAACGGACACAGGAACCTGCCTCTGGCGCGCCGAGTAACCAGACTGATCGTAATGACACAATTCTCCTGGCCCAGAACCTGCAACCGATTGAAATCGTACATCGCTCGCGCTGCAACTACGATCGCTGGTACGAGCGTCAGGCGGACATCACCGGGCAGCGCGGCAAATCGCTCTACGTCTATTTCAATACCTATAATGACGGCAATGGACTGCGTACCTGGCAAAATATCGATGATGTGCAATTGATCATCTGTTATCCGGAAGGGTATACGCCTGGTCCGCCGACCGTTGTCCCGCCACCGGTCCAGCCGACCTTCTTCCCGACACTTGCGCCGCCTGTATATCCCCAGCCCTGCGCAACGAATGTGCACCCCCAGCCCTGTCCAGTCGCGACTGATGTTTTTCAGATCGTTACACCGCAGGCTGGCGGCGCCATGATCACAATTCCGGCTGCCGCTACCGTGGTCCCGCCACCCGTTCAGGATCCGATCATCCAGTTCGCAACCGTCGTCGTGACGGCGACGCCGCCCCCGACTAGTACGCCGCTGCCGCCGCCGACTGAAACGCTCATGCCGCTTGAGGAAGTTCAGCCGCCGCCAACGTTGACGCCGGTGGTTGAGGTTGCGACCGTTGTCCCGGTGGAGGAAGCCGTCATTGTGCCTGACACGCCTGGTCCAGTTGACGCCAACGGCTGTGTTGAATTGGTGCGCAACGGCGACTTTGAGATGAACGGCGTTCCTGGCGCCGAACAGAGCGTACCCTTCTGGGCCGTGACGGCTGACGTTGGCTTGGAGCGGGGTGTTCTGCCGCCGACCGGAGGCGGTAGCCAGTCTCTACGTGTAGGGCAAGCCGAAACGACAGAAGTCTCCTCGCTAAGCGGCGCTGAACAGGGCATCAGATTGCCGGACAACTATGCCAGCATCCTGCTCACGTTTGATTATTACCTGCTTTCAGGAAACCCTGGCGGACCGACGAACCGTCAGCGCGCTGACGTCTTCTACATGGAGTCCGGCCAGCTTGCACGGCGCGTGCTCAACGAATCGAGCGATGCTGCTGAGTGGTTACTCAAAGAAGAAGATCTCACGGCCCTCTCCGGTCAGCCGGTGCGCTTGCGCTTTAGCGTAGCGGACGATGGCGCGGGGACCACAATGTATGTGGACAATGTGTCGATCTTGGCCTGTCAACAAACGACGACCACGGGCAGCGCCACATCCGGTGTCGCTGTAGTTGATGCTGAGGTGGATGCGGTCGTCGTCGTGCCCACTGTCGATCTCGAGCGTCCCCTGGTTGCCGCGACCGCCACCTTCCCGCCGTCGACGGAGGAGAGCAACCTCACGGTTGTAACCTCTTCGCCTTCCTGGTGGGTCAATTTGACCTCAAGCCGACTGGGCACGATCTTAATCCTCTTCTGTATTGTGCTTATCATTTTTTTCATCTTCTGGGGCTTGCGTACGCTCTTCCGTCCGCGCAGGTAATCTATCGTTGAACTGCTCCTGAACAGATGTTTCACCGGTCCGGCTTGACTCGTTGAGCCGGACCGGTTTGTTGCATTGTCGGTTGGCGCTGCCACTTGTTGAGCCGCAGGCGCTGCGCTATACTCTCCCCGTTATCTGTCCACTTTTTGTACGAGGAACAAAACCCGCATGCAAGCCCATTGCGCCGAAGATCGATTTGCTCATAGCGTCGCCAGTGCAGGCCTAAATCCGCAGTCGCATACTGCGATAGAGGTTATCGCCTATGGGCCTGACGCCGACGTCAATGGCTTTGATGCATTGGCGGATGAATGGAACGAATTGCTTGCCCGCAGCTGTAGCAACACTATTTTTTTGACCTACGAATGGCAGACCAATTGGTGGCACTGCTTAGGGAAAGGTGAATTATGGATTTTGGCATTTCGCGCGCTGGAGGATAACAGCCTGGTCGGGATTGCCCCCTTTTTCCTGGTCGATGAGACTGCTCCAGCGCTTGTTGGGCGACGTCATTTCCATTTGGTGGGCTGTATCGAAGTTAGCGATTATCTTGATCTGATCGCGGCTTTTGGGTGGGAAACCGCGGTCTATGATGCCCTGCGCCGGTGGCTTGATGGTCCCGAGGCGCCTGCTTGGGACGGCATTGATCTCTGCAATTTACCGGAGGAGAGCCCGACCTATCGCGTGCTGCCCGAGATTTTTGAAGCGGCTGGATACACGGTCAGCGTGATGCAGGAAGATGTTGCGCCACAATTCACATTGCCGATGCAGTATGAGCACTATCTTCAGAATCAGGTGGAAAAGAAGCAACGTCACGAGATTCGACGCAAGCAGCGACGGGCTGAGCGCGAAGCGGAGGTCGGCTTCCATATCGTCGGCCCGCAGGACTCTTTGAGCGCCGAGGTGGAAGATTTTATTGCGTTGCAGCGGGCCAGCGCCACGGATAAGGCTGAGTTTATGACGCCCGAAATGCAGCGCTTCTTCCAGTCGTTGGCTGCAACGATGGACGCGGCCGGCTATCTACGCCTCTGCTTTTTGACCCTGAACGGCGAGAAGGCAGCAAGTCTCTTCGCTTTTGAATACAACCATGAATTTCTGCTCTACAACTCTGGATATGATCCGGATGCCTACGCCCAGCTGAGTCCGGGCTGGGTGATCCTGAGCTATGCCATCCAGTACGCCATCGCCGTCGGCTGCACGAATTTCGACTTCATGCAGGGTGATGAAGAGTATAAGTATCGGTTTGGCTCAGAAGACTACAAGGTAATGCGGACGATCGTGCGCCGCTAATTCTCCACTTATTTATCGGTCAAGACCGTCACGTCGTCGGGCATTTCTGCCGGCACGATGACGGTCTCTTCATTGCGGATGGTTACCTGACCCGGGCGCCCCCCTGCTGCACGGCTGACGAACCGGCAACGGGTGAGCGAAACCGGCGCATTGCGCTCCCCGCGCAGAGAGGAATAAAAGGCGGCCAACTGTGCTGCCGCGCGAATCGTGGCTTCGTCCGGATCGCTGCCCCGGCGGCGGATGACCACGTGGGAGCCTGGCGCCCCGCGAGCGTGGAGCCACAGATCCTCTGCCCGGCCGTGACGAAAGCTTACCTGATCGTTTTGACGTGCATTGCGCCCGACGAGAATCTCGTAGCCGCCGGCGCTCTCGAAACGACGCGGACCGCCCGTAGGCTGTGCGCCGGCGCGTGATTTGCGTTTGGTCCGAGTAAGCCTTAACTTCTCCAGTTCGCTTCCTACCGCGGCAATTTCAGGCTGATTCTCAGCTGTGTTGGCATCGACTTCTAGTTGATCCAGGAAGGCAAGGTCGGCCTGTAGCCGTGTGCGACGGCGTGGAATGAATGCTGCCGCACGCTCCAGCTTTGCCGCGCGCTTGAACATCTGCTCGGCCTGCTCCACCGCGCTTTTGCCCGGCGTACGCGGAATGGTCAACGTCTCTTCGCCGAGGTCGACCACCAATGCTGCTTCACTGGGATCGAGTTGGCTGCCGAGGGCAAGCAGCCATTCGGCGTCGCGACGCAGGTGCTCCGGCTCGCCTGGGGCCGGCTCATCGGCAGTCAACGCAGCGAGCTGACGCGTCAGCCGCTGGCGGGCCTGGCGCAGGCGATTGAGCATGTCTGCCCGCTGTGCAGCGTAAGCATCGGTTACAGGTGAGGGTACGGCTGCCTCAACGGCGGTCTCGCGTGCGTCGGCACTATGCTCCTTGGCAGCGTAGAAGCGCTCAATGGCCTCGCTGAGCGTCTTCGTGGCCGCAAAATGACCGAGAAATTGCAGCACGTAGGGCGCAAAGGCGATCACCTTCCCCTCTTCTTCACTAGAGCCTGGCGTCCATTCTCCATCCGTGGTGGGCAGCCAAAGGCTCTGCAGTGCACCGGCCACGGCCACTACATCGGTCGCACTGGCCGGCGCATCTTTGCTACCCGCTGCCCGGAAGGCGAGCTCTCGAGCCTGGGTCGGACTGACGCCGGCAATGTTTGCCACCAGCGCGCGCCACAACTTGCCATCGGCTTCTGTCACCACGCCCAGATCATCGTAGTAACCGGGTCGCCCGTCATCGAGCGGAGGCAGTTTGTCGACCGGCGGCGGTGGCGTGTAGGGCTGTCCGGGCATGAGCGCACGCTTGGCCGTGCCTGCCCGCACCCGATGCAGGCAGTCGAGAATGCGTTCATTGGGGGTGGTCAGAATGAGATTGGCCATGCGCCCCATTGGTTCAAAGATTAGCCGGGAAGCACCCGTCTCGGGGTTCTCAAAGTGAAGGTGAAGCGCCCGCTCGGTGGGATCGGGCTGCTCGATTGCTGCAAGGCGTGCACCGCGTACGTATTTGCGCAGCAAGAGCAACAGCGGCGGCTGTGCATCTGTGCCCCGGCGCAGCTTCTGGTCGCTCAGATAAGCATAGGCCGCCATGCGATCGGCTGACAGCAACAGGTAGTGACGCACGCGTGCCGCGTAGATTTCCATCCCCACACGGTCATCATCCACCATCAAGACTTGCTGGATGCGCCCGTCCAGCACGCGCGTGCGCAGTTCATCGGTCAAGCAGGCTAAGGTCAGGGCGTCGAAGTGCATAAGGGGCTTTCAATTGCGGATTGCGGATTATGGATTGCGGGTTTGTGAATTGAGCAACTGCCGATGTCAATCGTCAACTGGTCGCGGTTCGAGCGCTTGTTGCTGCCAGGCCCGGGCCATGATCGGTTCACGCATCTCCATGGTGCCGCCCACCGTGAAGTAGTGACTGATGCTGGCGTACCAATCGCGTTTAACGCTCATCACGGCGTAGGCGCTCTCCAACTCGGCGTCGGAAAAGCGCTCATCGTCCAGACCCGCTGCGTAGTGATTGTCAAAAAAGCAGAGATCGCGCGGCACACGCGGCCGCACCGGCGGCAGTTGGGCCCCGTCTGCCACGCCGATGCAAAGACCGTAGAGCGGCAGGACGCCGGCAGGCAGCTTGAGCAGCTGGGCGATGACATCGGTGTTGTTCTGGACAGCGCCGATGTAGCAGGTGCCATATCCCAAGGCTTCGGCCGCAACCTGCATGTTCTGGGCGACCATGGTGGCGTCGCTCGTCCCGTAAATGAGGGAGATGCGCGCTTCCATGCCCCAATCGCCGTCGCGGTATTCGATCAGCCTGCGTAAGCGATAGACGTCCAGGCAGCAGATGAAAAACTCGGCAGCGTCCCGAATGTGCTGCTGGTTGGCGCAGAGGGTTGCCACCTCATCGCGTAGAGCCGGATCGGCGATGCGCACAAAGCTATACATGTGGCCTTGGGCATCGGTCGGCGCCCGGCGCCCAGCTTCGATGATCAGATCCAAGTCCCCGTCGGCGAGGGGCTTGTCTGCATAGAAGCGAATTGTGCGATGTTTAGCAAATACCTGCAACGCAGGCGGAAATTCAGGTGCTTCAAAAGTGGACATGGTAGGCTTCCATTTGATTTGACGTTAAATGTTGATTGACATCCGGCGCTATTTTACATAGAATAGCACAGTACTGTGGGTCGGTGGCGGAATGGCAGACGCAGCGGACTTAAAATCCGCCGGGGAAACCCGTGTGGGTTCGAATCCCACCCGACCTATCGTCTAGCGTGATTCACCCCCCTTAGCACCAAGACGCACCCCTCTTGTAATGTGACAGCACCCCCAACGTAAGACCCGGTTGTGCATTGGCACGACCCAATTCATTGATTGGCAACCATGTGCCGCTGCCGAGACTACGCCCGGAGATCCACTCCAGTCCGGCTGTGGCCAGCGCGGAAGAATTCTACACCCAGTCTTTCGGAATGTGGGATTTCGCCGTGCGAGGTTTCCAGCTCGACCGCTGTTTCATTTTGATGAGAGGCATAAGCATGAAGATCTCCCAATGTCCCGAAAGTTCTAATGCTCTCCTTACGCGTACGATTCGCTATCTGCCAGGGATTGTTGTTGCGCTGGCTGTTGTTATGGCTACGCTCTTCGTTCCGGTAGCGGTGCGTGCCGAAGAACCGGTCCATGCGGTCGGTCATGGCGAAAGCTTGGGCTTTATCGCCCAGCAGTATAACGTCTCCGTCCAAGAATTGATTCAACACAATCGTCTGAGTAATCCGGACTTGCTGGTCACTGGTCAGCAGCTCCGTATTCCGATTGTGGTTGATGAAATCGCTGTCGACACAAGTGATGCCGACAGTACCAGTGATGAGGCGGAGGACGTCGCGACAGACACCACCATCGCATCGGAATCGTCGGACTTGGTGGCATTGGCTCCGGCCGGGGCTACATTGCCCGGCGAGGACGGGTACCACATTGTGAGCCCAGGTGATACCGCGTCTGTGATTGCGCAGACTTATGGGCTGGATATGGACGGCCTGCTCCGGCTCAATTTTCTGGAAAACCCCAATCTGATCAGCACCGGGCAGAAGCTGCGCGTCACGGCCCGGGTGCCTGCACTGGCGATTGAGGACGATCTCCAGTCGCGGCGAACGGCGACCAACATACACACTGTCGCCGCAGGCGAAAGCCTGGTTGACATTGCGGAAGAGTATGGCACAACCGTCCGCGATCTCATGCGCGCCAATGGCTTGCCCAACGAGAATTTCATTCATCCGGGCCAGCGCCTACGCGTTTATGCGTCGGCTATCCCGGCTTTCAACAACATCGCCACCAACAACAGCAACGGCCGCAAGTGGATCGAAGTCGATCTCTCCACGCAAACACTGACCGCGTGGCAGGGTGACGTACCGGTCATGTACTCGACCATTAGCTCAGGCAAACAGGGAACGCCGACGGTGACCGGTCGTTTCCAGGTGGGTACCAAATATACCAGCCAGCGGATGTACGGGCCGGGCTACGATATTCCCGGCGTGCCGTGGGTGATGTACTTTTATGCCGATTACGCGATTCATGGCGCTTACTGGCACAACGCCTTTGGCACGCCCACCAGTCACGGCTGCGTCAACATGCGTCCTGCCGAAGCCGAGGCGCTATGGAATTGGGCCCCTCCCGGCACAGAGGTCTGGGTACACCACTAAACCGGGGCGTGGAGTCAAATTCGTCGGAACTGAGCGGGTAAAAATAGCGATGGGGCGATTGCGAGCCGCAATCGCCCCATCGCTATTTTCTACGAAAACTCTTGAACTCAAACGTTGGTCCGATGTCGTGTATCAGACTCGGTCTAGAGCTCGGCCAAGCTGACGAAGCTGGGCTGAAGGGCCGGATAGAGCTTGCGGTACTCCGCATAGACCGGTTCGTAACGGGCCACGGCCTCGCTATTGGGTGATGTGTGGCCGGTGAGTCGAATCGTCTGGCTGCAGGCTGTATCCACGTCCGGCCAGACGCCGCCGCCCACGCCGGCCAGCAGCGCCGCACCGTATGCGGCGCCCTCCTTTGTGTTGACGGTGACGAGTTCGCTACCCAGCACATCTGCCAGAATCTGGCGCCAGAGCGGGCTGCGCGCGCCGCCGCCCGAGATGCGCACCTGACGAATTTCGGAGAGTCCCGCTGCCTTCATCAACTCGAAGCTGTCGCGTAGGCCAAAGGCCACACCCTCCAGCACCGAGCGTGTCATGTGGGGCTGGCTGTGGCGGACGGTCAGGCCCACGAACGCGCCCCGGGCCAGCGGATCGGGGTGGGGTGTGCGTTCACCCGTCAGGTAGGGCAGGAAGATCAACCCCTCGCTGCCGGGCTCAATGTCCTCCACCGTCGCCAGAAGATCGTCATACGAGACATCGGGCGCCAGCGTGTCGCGATACCAGCGCAGACTGCCGGCGGCCGATAGCATGACGCCCATCAGGTGCCAGCGACCGGGCACAGCGTGGCAGAAGGCATGCAGGCGGCCTTCCGGTTCTACAAAGGGTTGATCGACGGTGGCAAAGACGACACCGGAGGTGCCTAACGTCAAGGCGACAATGCCTTCTTCAACCGCGCCAACGCCGACGGCCTGCGCAGCCTGGTCGCCGCCGCCGGCCATGACGGGAGTACCTTCGCGCAGGCCGGTTGCGAGCGCAGCTTCTGCCGAGATCGTGCCGGTGACTGCCGGACCCTCGTGAGTTTGGGGCAGCCAATCAGCAGGGATCTCCAGATCCGCCAATACTTCGTCGGACCAATCGCGCGTTTTCAGGTCGAGGAGCAGGGTGCCGGCTGCGCCGGCCTTGTCGGTGCCATAGGCGCCGGTCAGCTTGTAGCGCAGATAATCCTTGGGCAGCAGCACTTGTTTGGCGCGGGCGAAAAGCTCCGGCTCATTTTCGGCCACCCAGAGGATCTTGGGCGCCGTGAAGCCTGTAAGCGCCTCATTTCCCGTCAGCTGGATGAGTCGTTCGCGTCCGACCCGTTCGCGGATGAGATCGCATTCGGCCGCAGTGCGCTGGTCGTTCCACAAGATGGACGGGCGCAAGACCATGCCGTTTTCGTCCAGCAAGACCAGGCCATGCATCTGCCCGGTCAGGCCGACACCGACTATCTCCGCAGGATCCACACCGCTCTGCTCGAGCACGCGGGCAATGCTTGCAATGGTACCGTGCCACCATAGGTCGGGGTCTTGTTCGCTCCAGAGCGGTTTGGGGGCGTCAAATGGATATTCCGTCGACGCAACGCCCCGCACAACGCCATCACTGTCAATCAACAGTGCCTTGGTCGCTGTCGTCGAGGCGTCAATTCCCAGCATGTATTGCATTGTATAGCCCCTTTTCTGGCCTGATTTTGGATTATATTTGCACAAATCGAGCTTGGATAATTTTGTGAGAGCCGGGGAGAAACGATCGCGCTGTTTTGCCGCGCATCCGTTTCAATATATACACGATTGTGCCAGAAGTCAAGGAGAATGCAAGCGCTTGCATGTGGGTTCTTGCCGCTTCGACCGGCCGAGAATGAGTGCCTTGACAAGGGGGTATACCATTTGGGGGGCGGCGTCGACTGGATTGGTCGCGTTCTCTAGCGCAGTCCTCCCAAAAGGTGATCTGCACCCCTCGAAAACTGTCGCTTGGCACATCTAAACGGCTTGAATTACAATAGCCCGTGCAACAGAAGTATTGAGTGACAGCGTTAAGGTTTTTGGGAAAGGAATTACGGATGGCAGGAATTCAGCGATCCGAAAAGATATATCTTATCCGTTTTATTGGGCGCGCATTCGTTGCCTTGGCGCTGCTCTTGCTGCTGGCGCCCCATGGGGCTCTGGCGCAGTCGACCACGGCGGTTGAACTGTTGCCGCCCGGCATTGACGTGGCGGAGGCCATCAACCCCAATACGGACATCCCGGCGAGCTTTGCGTCGGCTGCCAGCAAGCCGCCGTTGCCCATTCGTCAGCCCACGGTCGGTCCGGCCTACGAGCGGGCAACGTGGGAATGGTCTGAAGTTGATCGTTGGACAACAGCGTTCCTGCCTGCGCCGGAAGCGCTGGCGCCCGACTTTGACATGCCGGACGAGGAAAAGTGGATTCGGGTGGATCTCGGCGATCAGATCCTGGTGGCATACGAAGGCAGCAAGCCGGTGCGCGCCTTTATTATTTCATCGGGCCTGCCGCGCACGCCGACCGTGACGGGCGAATTTCGCATTCGGATGAAGGTGCGCAGCCAGACCATGTCCGGCGGTGATCCTGCGTTGGGCAATGATTACAGTCTGCCCAATGTGGAATGGGTGCAGTATTTCTACCAAGACTACGGCTTCCACGGCACCTACTGGCACAAGGACTTTGGCCAGCCCAAGAGTCATGGCTGTGTCAACATGACGAACGCCGACGCCAAGTGGCTCTTTGAGTGGGCGGGCCCCTATTGGGAAGATCGGGGCGTGTGGCAGCGCAGCACCGAGGAAAACCCCGGCACGCTCGTCATTGTGCACGAATAAACGCGCAGCCGAGTCCGGGACAGTCGATCGCTGAACATGGCGAATTGTGAATCATCAATTGTTTGACGCTGCAAGAGGTTCCGTCGCAAGACGGAGCCTCTTTTTTGCTTTATGCTTCGCTCACGGCGAGAAGCGTCGGTGTGACCACGCGCAGCAATTCCGCCAGCGAGACGCGCAGCATCGTTTTGTCATCACCCCCGCCGCCATAGAGCATGCCGCCATATTCCTCGGCGGCGGCAAGAACGGCTTCATCCAAGATTACCGGGATCTTCGTACGGTGACCGAAGGGCGGTACGCCACCGGCAGGGTAACCGAGCCGGGCAACGACTTCCTCGGCTGTTGCCAGCTTGACCCGTTTGCGGCCTACGCCAAAACGTTGGGCCAGAACCCGCTTGTCGACCCGACTGATGCCATTGCTGATGACGACAACAGGTTGCGGCTCGTCCATATCGGGCGTCTGAACCAAAAAGAGCAGGGTCTTGATAATCTGCTCTGGTGCGACACCGAGCGCAACCGCGGCTGCCGGTACCGTCGGCGTATCGCCGATTCCATCGATCAAGGTTGCGTCGATGGCCTGATCAGCCACAAGCTGGCGCAGATCTTGAGGCGTTTGGGGCATACACATGCCGTTCTCCATGTTCTTTGTCAGGTCGGAATTGGACGGGGATTATGCGGTCGTTGATCGCCCGGGCCAGGCCGGCATTTCCTTGCAAAAAAGGTTGGGCCAGACCACGCAATATGCTATGATCCTACCATGCCCCGCCAAACAAGTGAAGGAGGGAACCATGCCTGAAATTCATGTTCACGGTACCCCCGACTATCAGGAACTAGCCGCCTTGGGCTGGACGCCGGCCGATGTGACGGTTTTTTCCTCCAACATTAATCCCTTTGGTCCGCCGCCGGCGGTGATCGAGGCGGTGCGCGCTGCGGCCAGCGCGGCGACGATTGCCACCTATCCCGACCGGTTCAGCTCAGCGTTGCGCTGCGCGCTGGCAGCCTATCATGATGTTGATGAGGGCTCTATCCTCGTGGGCAACGGTACCGCGGATATCATGTGGCTGTTGGCCCACGTCTATGGCCAGGGCGCTCACGCAGTCATTGTCGAACCGACTTTTAGCGAGTACCGCAACGCGCTTTCGCTCGTCGGCGCGCGAATTAGCGCTGTCTCCCATCCGGGCTGGAACCGTTCGCCGTCAGGCGAGTATGTAATCGCTTCCACGACCGTAGACGATTGCGCAACCGCGATCGCGAAGACCGCGCCCGACCTGGTCTTTATCTGCAACCCCAATAATCCGAGCGGCCACACGCTGACGCCGGCTCAACTACGGACGCTACATGAGGCCGCGCCTGATGCGCTTTGGATCGTCGACGAGGCCTATGCTGACTTTACGGCAGAGCCGTGGAGCGCGGCTGCGTGGGCCGCAGCCGGCGGCTGGATTGTGCTCCGTTCCATGACCAAGGATTTTGCCCTTGGCGGATTACGCGTTGGCTATCTTATCGGCGCGCCGGCCCAGATAGACGCCCTCAATGCCGCTCAGCCGCCGTGGAATGTAAACAACGTTGCGCAGATTGCCGGTGTCGCTGCGTTGGACGAACTTGCCTGGCGTACGGCAACCATGGCGCGTTTGCGTGAAGAAGTTGCCGGGATGCGTCATGCGCTGTGCTCCATGGGGTTCCACCCTCTGCCAACGACCGTCAATTATTTCCTCCTGCCGGTCGGCGATGCTGCCGCTGTCCGTACTGCACTGTTTAAGCAGAAGCTAATCGTCCGCGATTGCACATCCTTTGGCTTACCCTATGCAATTCGCATTGCCATGCAGCTGCCCGAGCAAAACGCTCGCCTCGTCGATGCAATGCGGAGATTGGCCCCCGCGCCGGAAGCACTGCCTGAAGAGTCCGCAGAGAAAAAGAGTGGGTGAATGGTCCAGGCCATAACGTTCGATTTCTGGGATACCATTGCCGTGGACGACTCGGACGAGCCCAAACGTGCCGCGCTGGGCCTGCCCGGCAAGGCCGAAGCCCGCATTCAGCTCTTTGCCGAGCAGGTCACGCAACACCACCCGAAGATTGCGTACGCGCAGGCCGAAGCCGCTTACGCCTACGCCAATAGCCGCTTTCGCCACGATTGGCATGAGGAACATCGCACGCCCGGCGTCACGACGCGACTCTACTATGCCTACGAGTACCTGGGGCTGACGCCCGAGCCCGGGCGCTACAGCGACCTGGTCCGCGAGATCGATGAATTGGTGCGCGAGATTGAAGCCATGGAAATCCGCATTCCGCCCGATTTTGCGCCTGGCGTTCACCGCGCGCTGGCGCAGCTGGCGCCCCACTATACCCTCGGTATCATCTCCGACACCATCCATACCCACGGCCGTGGACTGCGCCATATGCTGCAGCAGCAGGGATTGCTCCAATATTTTAGTTACTTCATCTTCTCTGACGAAGTGGGGGCATCCAAACCCTCGACTGAAGTCTTCCGTCAGGCAATGAACGGCCTGGGTCTGGGGGCGGCCCAAATTGCCCACATTGGTGATCGGGAAAGCAATGACGTTGCCGGCCCGCTCTCAGTCGGCATGCGCGCCATTCTGTTTACAGGCATCATTGATCGAGGCAGTGCGCAGACGCACGCCCATGCCGTTTGCCGGGACTACAGCGAATTGCCCGCCATTATCAGGCGGTTGCGATGAATGAGGCCGCGGCCAATGCCGTCGCTGAACTCGCTCAGCGCTTCAGTGCTGCCTTTCCCCCTGCGCTTGACGGACCCCGTACGGTCGGGCGCGAAGCGGAATATCCGATTGTGACGGCGACCGGCGAGTGCGCCGACCTGCGTCGCCTCTGGGACACGCTGTTGGCTCGGGGGGACCTGGAGCCGATTTATGGCGCAACCGCTCATCAATCCGCTATCGTGCCCCCCTATTTGACTGAACCTCGTCTTAGTGATCACCGCGACAGCATGATTGTCAGCCTGCAAGGGGGCGACTTCACGTATGCGCTCGAGGTGGGCCAGGGCACGGTGGAGATCAACACGCGGCCGTGTCAGCATCTGTTTGAGATCGAGGCGATCATGCAGGATGCCATGAGCCGTTTGGTGCGGGCCGCGGCGCGCCATGGCTGGCGCGTGCTGGGCTACGGCATCCAGCCGGTTTCGCCGCCTGACTTGCACATCATGTCGCCCAAACAGCGCTATTTCAGCCTCTACCGGGCCATGGGGGCCTCGTGGCTCTGGTATACCGTCACGGCCAGCGATCAACTCCAGGTCTCCGTCAGCCGGCCGGAGATGGTGGACATACTCAACTTTACGAATCTAATGACGCCGGTGATTATTGCTCTGTGTGCCAATTCACCGGTATTTGGCGACGAGCTCAGCCCTTATTGCAGCGCGCGCGAAGGGCGCATGAGTGAGATTTATGCCAATGAGCATCGCCACGGCATGCTGGCCCGGCCCATGCGCGATATGGTTGATTTCGTCGCGACCATGGCCGAGTCAACCTATTTAATCATCCGCGAGAATCAGGAGATCTACCCCAGCTCCCGCCCTTTCAGCGCGTATCTGGCTGAACAAGGAGCCGACTTCGACGCCTTCCTTTTCCACGAACACTATATTTGGAACAGCGCGCGTCTGCGCGCCACCTACGGCACCGTGGAGATTCGACCCGCGTGCCAGCAGCCGTGGGCGGAACACATGGCCATGGCTGCATTGGGGCTTGGCTTGGTGGAAGGGGCAGCGAAGATACACGCGTATGTGATGCAGGAACTGGGGCCTGACTACTGGACGATCATGCAGACCTATCACCAGCAGGTCATTCGTCACGGCCTGCGTGCGCCTGAGCCGGCGCCGGACTTCCTGTACCGTATCGTCGAAAGTGCAGAAGACGCGCTGCAGGCGCGCGGCTTTGGGGAGGAACAGTTCCTGGCCCCACACTGGCGGCGGCTCCAGCAGCGCCGCAATCCGGCCCAGCGTATACGGCGGATCTTTCAGATCGACGGTATCCCCGGCCTGCTCAATCGAACGGCTATACGCCCCGTAAACGTTATGTAAGCGAGGAGCGGGGAGCGGGGAACGCGGAATTCGTTTGTTGAGCGTTCTCTGCTTCTTGTAGCGGCTCTACCCACACTTTTGCGTCGTAGAAGCAGGCGCCCGCGCCCATGTCAGCCTCGTCTTGGGCGGTGACCTGATTGATGTTGCGTCCATCGGGACTGAACTTCGCCCACCAGATGCCGGGCGCCATCACCGTGCCGGCAATCACATCTTCGCTGAGTTCAGCCGTTAAGGTAACGCTGCCCAGTTCATTTCGTAGCATGATTGGGCTGGCCTCTGTTACGCCCCGAGCTGCAGCGTCCTGGGGGTGGATCAACACTTTGGGGGCTGCTTCGCGCCGGCGGAAACGATCCACGTTGACAAACGAGCTGTTGAGGAATGAGTGCGCCGGCGGTGAAATGCAAAGGAGCCTGTCGTCTTCAACTTCGCCGCGACCGTTTGCGGAAGTGGCCTCTGCATCCAGCCAGTTTGGCGGCGTGAAGGCCGGCAGCGGGTCGTAGCCGTCATCAGCCATGCGCTGGCTGTAAAATTCGCACTTGCCGCTGGGCGTGGGAAAGCCGCCTTGGGCAAAGGGGCGATAGGGCGAAGGCAGATTAAGTCGCACGAATCCATGGCGCAATAGCCGTTCCCAGGTGATGTCGCTGAAGTCCGGATGGGTCTGCGCGCGGACCAACTTCGCCAGAATCGCCGCATCCTCTTCGTCAAAGCAGGGTTCATCGTAGCCCATCGCGTGGGCGAGCCGCCGGAAGATTTCACTGTTGGGCAGACTTTCGCCCACGGGCGCGATGGCCGGCTGGTTGAGCGCCAGGTAGAGGTGCCCGTAGGGCTTGAGCATGTCCCAATGTTCGAGTTGGGTCGTGGCGGGGAGCACGTAATCGGCATAGTCGGCTGTATCGGTCTGGAACTGTTCCAGTACCACTGTAAAGAGATCATCGCGGCGCAATCCAGCCTGAACGGCTGCCTGATCGGGAGCAATGGCAGCAGGATTGCAATTGTAGACGATTAGCGCCTTCACCGGCGGACCTGCATCGATCGGTGCGGGAATGGCATCGACCGGCCGCGGGTGGTAGTGGGCGCGTGCAACGGCCGCCGGGCTCAGACGGAGGGCGTCACCGAGTCGATTCATGTTGATGGTGCGCGGCGTACGCCCGTCAAGTAGATCAGACCGCCGTAATGCCGTAAGATCGAGATGACGGAAGGCGCCGCTGGTGCTCAGTTGGATCCCGCCTCCTTCATGTCGCCACGCGCCCGTCAGCGCCGGCAGGCAGGTGATGGTGCGCGCCGCCATGCCGCCGCCATGGTGGCGCTGCATGCCATAGTTGATGCGAATGGCGGCCGGCTGCGTCGTGGCGTAAGCACGCGCCAGCGCCACAATGCGCACAGCGTCGATGCCGGTAAGTTCGGCCGCGCGGGCGGGCGTCCATTCGGCCACGCGTACGGCCAGCTGCTCAAAGCCCAATGTGTAGCGGTCGACGTAGTCAGCATCGTGCAGACCTTCCGCAATGATCACGTGCATCATGGCCAGGGCCAGCGCGCCGTCAGTGCCCGGACGGATGGCGATCCACTCGTCGGCGGCCTTGGCCGTGCGCGTCTGGATGGGATCGATAACGATTACGCGTGCCCCCTGTTTGCGGGCCGCCTGGACAAAGGGCCAGAGGTGTAGATTGCTGGTGAGCGTGTTGCTGCCCCAAATCAAGATTAGCTTGGCCTCGGCGAATGCTTCGGTTTCCGTGCCCAGCGCCGCGCCGATCGTATAGATGTAGCCTTCAAACCCGGCCTCGGAGCAGACCGTACGCGCCAGTTGGCTAGCGCCCATGCGATTGAAGAAGCGCGCTGCCATGCCCTCCCCTTGAAGCAGCCCCATGGTGCCGGCGTATGAGTAGGGGAGCACGGCTTCGGCGCCGTATTGGGCAATTATCCCCTGCAGGCGTGTGGCGATATCGCCCAGCGCTTCATCCCATGAGACGGGCACAAAGCGCCCTTCGCCCTTTGCGCCGGCGCGCCTGAGCGGAGTTGTGAGCCGGCCGGGATGATAGGTGCGTTCAAGATAGCGGTCGACTTTGCCGCAAAGGCGGCCATCGGTAACCGAGTGATCGGGATGTCCCCAGATATCCTGGGCGACGCCGCTGACGCGATCAACCGATACCTGCCAACTGCACGTATCGGGACAATCGTGGGGGCAGACGCCGGTGACAATCTGAAGATCCGGGTCGTTGTTTGGGGACTGCAGGCTGGGCATAACGAACTCCTTCGCATCGATCTGCACGATTTCGCCAGTGTAGCAAAGATTGCGAAAAATTGAAACGAACTGACGTCTTGTGCAATCTGCACAGCCAACGTCTGACGCGATTTGGTCAGATTGGTCATGGAGTTATTGGTGCGCGACTCTTATACTTTTGCCCAAGCTGTTCTGTTTTTCACAGATAGAGGTACGTTAGTTTCTTGACTGATTGAGGTTTTGCAGCTCCGGCACACCCTGACCCCGCCAAGTTTATCGGGCTGTCCAATGGCAGCACGACGGGCACTGTGACCGGAGATTTTTTTTGCACCGAGCAGGAATGGTGAATCGGTTCTTTACTGAAGAATCGAATTCCAAAGAGGTCATTTACTAACGGTCATTGGGTTTATTCGTATTCTTGAATAAATTTTCAAAATTCGAAGGAGAGCAAGTATGCATTTAGGTTGTAGCACACCGCAGGATGTCGTGAGAGCCGTTGCTGACCACGGTATCCAGATCGTTGATGTCAAGTTTACCGACCTGTTTGGTCAGTGGCATCATTTCTCCATGCCGGTCGAGGAATTTGATGCCGATACCGTCTTTGAAGAAGGCATGGGTTTTGACGGTTCATCGATTCGTGGCTTCCAGTCGATTGAAGCCAGCGACATGGTGCTTCGTGCCGATCCGACGACGGCGCTGATTGACCCGCTGCTGGAGTACAAGACGCTCAGCATGGTCTGCAACGTTTTTGAGCCCATCACCTATGAGCCCTATAGTCGCGACCCGCGCACGGTAGCGGCCAAGGCAGTCGACTACATGAAGTCGACCGGTCTGGCTGATGCCGTTTACATGGGGCCCGAGGCGGAATTCTTCGTCTTCGATCAGATCAGCTACTTCCAGGAACGTCATGCAGCGGGCTTTGCGATTGACAGTGAGGAAGCGCCGTGGAACTCTGGCGTACCCGGCAGCGGCCACAAGGTTGGCTGGAAGGGCGGCTACTTCCCGGTTTCTCCCTATGACACCATGCAGGATCTGCGTTCCGAGATGGTGCGTACCATGATCGATGCCGGCCTGACGGTCGAGGTTCATCATCATGAGGTTGCCACAGCCGGCCAGGCTGAGATCGACCTGAAGTATGGCCCACTGGTCAAGATGGCCGACGACATTCAGATGTATAAGTATATCGTCAAGAACGTTGCTAAGAAGCATGGCAAGACAGCCACCTTTATGCCCAAGCCGATCTTTGAAGATAACGGTTCCGGCATGCATACTCATCAGAGCCTGTGGAAGGATGGGAAGCCGCTCTTTGCCGGCGACGCCTATGTCGGCCTAAGCGAGATGGCGCTCCACTACGTGGGCGGCATCCTGAAGCACATCAACTCAATTCTGGCCTTCGCGGCACCGCTGACCAACTCATATCGTCGTTTGGTGCCGGGTTATGAAGCGCCTGTGATCATTGCACTCTCGGCCCGCAATCGTTCGGCTGCGGTGCGTATTCCCATGTACTCGAATGCGCCCGCTTCCAAGCGCATCGAGTTCCGCTGTCCCGATCCGGGCGCCAATCCGTACCTGGCCTTCTCTGCCATGCTGATGGCCGGCCTGGACGGCATCAAGAACAAGATTGATCCGGGCGAACCGGCGGAGAAAGATCTCTTCGAGGCGGAGAACATGTCCAAGTACGAGCAGGTCAAAGGCTCGCTGGGCGAGGTGCTGACGGCGTTGGAAGAAGACAATGACTTCCTTCTGGAAGGCGGCGTCTTTACGCCGGACCTGATCTCTGCCTACATTGACTATAAGCGCGAGGCCGAGGTGGATGCTGTGCGTCTGCGCCCCCACCCGCAAGAATTCGTGATGTACTACGGCATCTAGTTGATGACCGCATAAGGGAAATAAGGCAAAGGGGCGACGCTCGCGCAGGAGTCGAGTCGTCGCCCCTTTGCCTTGTCCCGGCTCGCCTGTCCGGCAGCGTTGGAGCGCGCTGCAAGGAGTGCTACAATACCACCGCCATCCTATTCTTCACCTGAATCGACCGCAATCAACGCAAAGGAGCGATCCGATGGAGACCAACTACACTGTTGAACAGTTGGAACGGGTCGACGAACTCATCAAGCGAAATGACATTCGTTTCGTACGGATCCAGTTTTCGGATATCGTGGGTGTATCCAAGCAGATTACGATTCCCATCGGCCATTGGGGAGACGTAATTGAGCAGGGCATCTGGTTCGACGGCAGTTCCATTGAAGGCTTTGCCCGCATCGCCGAAAGCGACATGTATCTTTTGCCAGACTTGGATACGTTTGCGGTGGTGCCGTGGGAGATGGACCTGTCGACAGCGCGCGTCATCTGTGATGTCTTCACGCCGGACGGGACGCCCTTTGAGGGGGACCCGCGTTATATCCTCAAGCGCCAACTCATCCGTGCCCGGGATATGGGCTTTGAATACCAGGTGGGACCCGAACTCGAGTTCTTCCTCTTTGAACGTCACGCCGACGGCAGCCTGCTGCCCCTTCAGCCTCATGATCGCGCCGGCTATTTTGATATCAGCACCGACCTGGCTCACAGCGTTCGCCGGCAGATGGTCGATGCGCTTCAGTCCCTGGGCATTGAAGTCGAGGCTTCTCACCATGAGGTGGCGCGCGGGCAAAATGAGATTGACTTCCGCTACGGCCCGGCCCTGGCGACTGCCGATAATGCCATGACCTTCCGCACGACACTCAAGGCCGTGGCCCAGAAAAATGGGCTGCACTGTACGTTTATGCCCAAGCCGATGGCCGGCATCAACGGCAGCGGGATGCATGTGCACCAGAGCCTTTGGAATGCCGCCACGGGCGAAACGGTCATGTATGAAGCTGAGGACGACTATGGCCTGAGCGACGTCGCCCGCTATTTCATCGGCGGCCAACTCAACCACGCTCGCGCCATGACGCCCATCATCGCCCCCCTGGTCAACTCGTATAAGCGGCTCGTCTCTGGCTACGAGGCGCCCGTCTACATCTCATGGGGGCGCACCAACCGCAGTGCATTGATCCGGATCCCGCGCATAACCAAGGGGCGCTACAAGAGTACGCGCGTCGAGTTACGCTGTCCTGATCCGAGCGCCAATCCCTATCTGGCCTTTGCGGTGATGTTGGCTGCCGGGCTGGATGGCATTGAAAAGAGAATGGCGCCGCCCCAGCCGGCTGAAGAAGACCTTTATCAGGTTGATGGCATGCGTACCGGTTTGGGCGTGCTGCCCGGCGACTTGGGCTATGCGATTGATGAGCTGAAGAAGGATGAGGTCATTCAACGTGCGCTGGGGCAACATATCTACGAGCGCTATGTGGAAGCGAAGACCCAGGAATGGAATGAGTATCGCCTGCACGTCTCCCGCTGGGAGCTGGATCGCTACCTGACCCAGTATTGAGCAAAAATCCAACGGGCTCTGATTCTCAGCGAGACCCGCTGGACAAGCGCTTTGCAGAAAATTCTAAAGACGCCGACAGGGGCACGGAGTTTCATCATGACGCAGGTGTTTCTGTGGGCCCCTCGGTCAGATTCTATCCCCATCAGGTTACTGCGCCTGCGCTAGGTCCATCCCTCACGCGTCTCCGCAATCAAATGATCGACAACGGCCTTGAGGTCGTTGTCCATCGCGTCGTAAACGCGTAATTGACGATCGGCGCTGGTGCCGTTGTAGAGCATGTCTTCAATCGGCTTGATGTATGCGGCGGTGCCAAGCTCGTCAATCTCCTCGGCGACAAGTTCGATTAATTCACGCACCAGTTGACGGGTCGGCACTTCGGCCGACTTGCCAAAGTCGATCATCTTGCCGTCTAGCCCGTAACGCATGGCGCGCCACTTGTTCTCTTGGATCAGTTCGCGGCGGTAGACGCGGAAGGAGACATTCTTGCGCCGCAGCTTCCACAGCCAGAGCACGATTGCCTGAAAGAGCGCGGCAATGGCAATCGCTTCATCCACGCGCGTACAGACGTCACAAATACGGAATTCCAGCGTCGGATATTGATGGTGAGGACGCACGTCCCACCAGATTTTGGACGCGTCGGGGATGCATCCGGTATTCACCAGCGAGCTGATGAGCGCATCGTAATCGGCCGGTGTACGGTAAATGTCCTGAATGCCCGAGCGGGGGAAGTCACCGAAAATATTGGCCCGATAGCTCTTGAGCCCGGTCTGTTTGCCCATCCAAAAGGGGCTGCTCGTGGAAAGGGCCAGGATGTGGGGCAGCATGTAGCGCACAACATTCATCGTATCGATGGCCAACGAGCGATCCTCGACACCCACGTGCACGTGCATGCCGAAGATGAGTAAGCGCTGAGCCAGCATCTGCATCTCTTCCAAAACACCCAGGTAGCGCGGGAAGGGCGTAACCGGCTGTTGGCTCCAGTTGCTAAAGGGATGCGTCGAGGCCGCCACAATGGTGACCCCGCTCTGCTCGGCCAGCTCGCAGATAAACCTGCGCTGCTTGATCAGCTCTTCTTTCGCTTCCTCCACGGTGCGACAGACGGGCGTCCCCAACTCAACCATGGATTGATGCAGTTCTGGCTTGACTTCCCGCTCGACCAGGATCATGCGGTCGCCGTCGATCAGGTTGGTGATGTGCGCACGCAGCTCGCGTGTTTCCGGGTCGACGATCTGGTATTCTTCCTCGATACCAAGCGTGAGAGACGGACGCTCCATCATGACAGCTTCTCCGTTTCCTGAATAAGATAGTCGACCACGGTGTGAATATCCTCATTGGCTTCCCGCCAGCGTCGCACCTGCTCGTCGGAGCTCGTGCCGCGGGCAAGAATGGTGTGGATATGGTCGAGTTGTTCCATGCTGTTGAGCTTGACTGCCAGCGGCTCCACCCGCTCCAGCAACTCGCTGATCAGCTCGCGGGCCGGCTTTTCCTTTTCGATACCAAAATCAATCATGTTGCCATCCAGACCATATCGGACCGCACGCCAGCGGTTTTCGTTGATCAACGTCCTGTCATAGATGCGGAAAGTCATGTTGCGCTCACGTAGATCAACCATCCACGCCACGATGACTTGGATGAGGGCAGTGACGGCCACGGTGTCTTGTATGCTGGGCAGCATGTCGCAGATGCGAATCACCAGCGTGGGCTGGCTATGATGGGGCAAGACGTCGTAATACATCTTGCTCGGGTCCTTCATGCTCTGCGTCTGGACCAGCGTGTGGACGTAATTGCGATATTCCTGATAGCTGTTGAAGTAACCGGGAATGCCGGATCGGGGCAGTGCATCGACCAGAACCTTGCGGTAGCTTTTGAGCCCGGTGTTGCGCCCAGCCCAGAACGGGCTGCTCGTCGACAGGGAAAGAACATGGGGCAGGAGGTAGCGCATGGAGTTCATGACGTCCACCGCCAGTTCACGATCTTCGACGCCGACATGGATGTGAAGGCCGAAGGCCAACATCCGCCGGGCAATCATCTGGGCGTCGTCCTGAAGGTCGACATAGCGCGGGCCGGGCACCGAGTTCCGATTCCAACTGCTGAAGGGATGGGTGCCGGCGGCAATCACGCAGAGGCCGTGCGCGCTGGCTACTTCCAGCACCTTGGTGCGCATGCGAACGAGTTCCGTATGCGCCTCCTGGATGTCATTGCAGACCGGCATGCCAACCGCCAGCAAGTCCTGGACAACCTGCTGGGCTAGCTTGTATTCAGGCGAACGCTCCTGCACCGACATCATCTGATCCGACATCGTCTGGGAAACGAAAGCGACCAGTTCGCCCGTCTCCCGATCGACAATCTGATACTCTTCCTCGATGCCGATGTTATAGGATGGCTGATACATTGTGTGATCCTTTGCCCTGGGACAGCGTGCATTGCGCCGGACGGCACGCTGCTATTTCTCGTCGACAATAAAGGCCGGGACAACCGAGCCACCGCCTGCCGTTACGTTCAGCAGGGTAACGGAGCTGAGCCGAACCAGACAGCCACCCACCGAGTCGCCGTTGAAGAGGAACGGGTCGCAGTCGACCAGGCGTCGACCCACATAGATATCACCCATGGCATCAACGAAGGGGAAGGGCTCATAGGCAATTTCCACCCGTTCCTGGACGATGAGCGGCTCATCCAGCCCGCGCATGAGCGCCGCGTCCCACTCGTTGTCACTCGTCTCCCAGCCGATGACGACACCCGCTCCACCGTAATCGTCATTGGGCTTGATCACCAAGTGCTCCTTGTTGCGGCTGGCCCAGAGCATCAAATCGATATGGTCGCCCTCTTTGTTGATTGTGAAGCGCTCTTCGATGACCCGCGTCCACGGGATATGGGTGTGAATGGTGCGCAATTCCAGCGGGGTAAAGAGGTGCTCGTTGCGCTCGTCCGAGACGACGGCGAAGCTGGCCTTTTTGTGCAGGAGCTTGCAATTGAAGGGATTGGCCATGCAAATCTTCCCATCGCGCAAGGCGTGGACGATCGGGTGATCAAGCCCGTAGCGACCGACCAGTTCGCTGCTGAGGACTCGTTTGTAGATGAAGTCTACCGGTCGTCCGTCGGCATACATTTGGCCATTGCGATAGTCTAGTTCGTCCGGGGTGCAGATGACGCCGACGATGCCGTGTTTGCCAAAATATTCGGCAAAGAGGTGGAATTCGCTGGTCGTGGGCACGCCATACCAATCTACGATGGCAACGGTCGGCAATTGGCTTTGATTGCCGCGCCATTCATGATAGATGCCCAGCAGCGCGTCCAGGGCTGACTGGCGCGCCAGAATCGGCTCGACATGATATTCTTGTTGAAAGCGCTCCATGATCGGCAGTTCCAAAAACAACTCCGCCATGACATCGCCGTAGGCCATGCCTGCAGGGCTCTCGCCGTTGAATTCGACAAAATTGAGGTTCACCCGCCCATCTTCATGGCGGCAGAAAAAGCTATCCAGACGCGCCGTAGGAATGTTGGTGCCATATCCTGTCGGAATCTGGACGAGCTCTTCTTCCAGCGGAGTGAGGTAAACCTGCCGGCGAATCTCAGGATCGTCCAGCATGGCCTCGCTGGCCTTGCGGAAGACGCTAAGGAGAATCTCCGTTCGCTCGGTGAGGTAGTGCCAGCCGCGCCGCGTGTGAAAGAGCGGGCGCACCACCGTACAAAGCGGACGATCACCAAAGACCAGCTTGTGCTCGCGCTGAAGCGGATCGAGCACGTTCCAGCTATCCTGGCCGAGATCGTCGACCAGGGCCAGTTCATTATACTGATTGATGACGTTGTGAATTTCGATCATGCGGCGTCTGCCTATGCGGGGATGATGGTGGTTGTTCGAGACGGTAATGTCATGCGTCATGGGTGAGTGACGCGCTCTTTCTGCGACGGCCTGCCGCCTTTAGCCTGTCACGCTTCAGCCATCTTGCCCAGGACGCCCATGAGCAGGCGGACCAGTTTGGGCACGATGATTTGACCGGCCTCGGTCACCTCTTCGTGGGTAGGTTCGCCGGCAGTAATGAGGTCATCGATGGCAATGTTGGTGATAGTGCTGATGCCAAGCACCGCCATGCCGGCATGATGGGCAACGAGCGTCTCGGGCACGGTGCTCATGCCGACTGCATCGGCGCCCCAGCCGCGCAACATGCGGACTTCCGCCGCGGTTTCGAAGTTGGGGCCGGACAGCACGATGTAGACGCCGTGCTGCAGCTCAATGTGATTGGCCGCAGCCGCCTGATCAGCCAGTTCCCGCAGCGCGGGCGTGTAGATGCGATTGGCCGGCGGAAAGCGGGTGCCAAAGGCTTCCAGGTTCGGTCCCATGAGCGGGTTTGCGCCGGTCATGCCCAAGAAATTGATGTGATCCTCGATCAGCATCAGGTCGCCCACGGCAAAGTCAGGATTCAGCCCGCCGGCCGCGTTGGTGACGATCAGCGTCTTGATGCCCATGCGCTGCATGACGCGTATCGGAAGCGTCACCTGCTGAAGGCTGTAACCTTCATAATAATGAAATCTTCCCTGCATGACGCAGACGCTGACGCCGGCCAGTTCACCGATGACCAGACGTCCGGCATGGCCGGCTACCGTACTGACGGGGAAGTGTGGAATCTCTGCGTAGGGAATCGTCTCGGCCGCGACAACCTGATCCGCCAGGGGGCTGAGGCCGCTGCCGAGGATGAGGCCGATGCGCGGCCGGTGACTGGTGCGGGCTAGAATTGACTGGGCAGCTTCATCATAGTCGGCCAGCGTAAATGTCGCCATGGTTCCCTTACGTTTGTTTTGAGTTGGTGTTTTGAGTTGGACCTGGTAAATGAAAAAGCAGCCGGAAGAATCCGGCTGCCTTAGTGTATCGAAATCTGCGATTAAATCAACCTTGTGAATTTTCTGGCGTCGTTGGCACAGGCTTGCCATCCACGATCAATGAACCACCTGCTGCATTGAGCTCCGCCTCGTCTGTGACCTGACGGTAAACCTGCGTTGTGCTCAAGTTTGCATGACCGAGACGCTCCTGGACTTCGCGCAGGCCGGCGCCGGATTCGAGCAGATGGGTGGCAAAACTGTGACGCAGCGTGTGTGGTGTCACGGCTTCAGTAATCCCGACTTTTTCCACATAGCGCTTGATAATCAACCAGAGGCCTTGACGCGTGAGCCGCTGCCCCCGATGGTTGAGGAATAACGCCTGTTCATCCTCGTTGATGACCAGTTGTGGCCGGCCCTCGGCGAGATAATTCTTGAGCGCAGTTGCGGCCTGTCCATAGAGCGGCACCACCCGTCGTCGCCCCTCTTCGCCGCACGTCACACTCTTCTTGCCCAGGTCGACATCTTTAAGATTCAGGCTGACCAACTCGGTCACGCGCATGCCCGATGCATAGAGTGTTTCAAGCAACGCCCGGTCGCGTAGAGCCTTGGGCGAAGAGCTCTTGGCCGGCTCCTTGAGCAGGCGTTCGACGTCGTATGTACCGATGGAACGGGGTAGGTTCTTCTTGACCTTTGGCGATTCCAGATCGGCCGAAGGATCGGTGGTCATATAGCCTGTTTCATACAAATAGGCGCAAAAACTCTTTACCGCAGCGAACTTACGCGCCACGGTAGAAGAAGCGTACTGTCGTTCCTTGAGAAATAGAAGATAATTCTGAATAGTCGTAGCATCAACATCCGCCCATTGATTGATTTCCATGCCAGCAGGTGTGCTGTATAGTTCAAGAAAATCGACAAATTGGCCGACGTCGTTGCGATAGGCGGCGATGGTGTTAGGGGTGCAGGATTTTTCTTCCACCAGATACTCAAGGAACTGATCGGTTTGCTGACGCATCTGGTGTTCCCTCCGCGGGTAAATGACATAATGTGCGTGTATTGTACCATTACTTTTCATAATCACTCAAGACGAACCATTGCCCAAAAGGTAACGGGCACTTTTGGATAGTATGATATAATGAGGCAGTATGAGCCATAGAACAAATGAGCGCAAATTGGTCGTCGATGTGCCTGATTTGCGCCAATTCACGATAGATTTTTTCACCCGGTTCGGCGCAACCCTCAGAAAGGTTGATCGACGTAAGGCGGGCGCACTCCGCGTCAGCTTGCGCGGTGAATTGGCTGAATACTTCGCTGCGCAGGAGATGACTCTCGCTTTCCAGCATGTCGATCAGGGCGATGGCCAGGAGTTGGTCGCCTACGGCAGTCGCGTCTTTGATCGCATGATGACCTACGTTGAGCGCAGCAGCGCGCTTACGGTACAACAGCTCCCCAAACGATTTCATGCCGGAGATGAATTGCTTCAGGCCGTGCGTCCCCGCAACGCACGCGTGGCCGGCCTTAAGCTGTCGGAACAGAGCCGGCGCTACTTTGCCTTCACCTGGCACATCACCTATCGGGCCGATGACAAGCGTGAAGAGCTCTATACCGTTGTCATTGACGAAGATGGACGGCGCATTCCCTTGGCGCCGGAGGGGCCTGAAGCAGAACCAACCGCCGTTGACCCCGCTCTGGAGGCCGACAACGGCGCCGGCGCACGTCTGGCGGGCTTCGATCTTTCCTCCGCTATGCAGGACGGCGAAGATGACTTGTTGGCTGTGGACGAGTCTGACCCTGCTGCAGAGCCGCCGGCGCGCAAGTTACCGCCCATGACGCACCTGGCTCGTCATGCCGAAGTCGCGCGCAAATACGCCATTTATCACGCCGACTTGCGCTGCGTGAGCCACGAAGCTGACATCCTGCCTCGACTCCACAAGACACTGTCCCGACTGATCGGCTACTACCAGCAGCAGATTGACGAGGTATACGACGCACACGACCCCGAATTTGAGCAGCGGCGGCGGCTTGAGGCCGATCTGGAACGCAAGATTGCCGAAGAGGTCGAGAATCATCGGCTGCGCGTGGGCGTAGTGCTAAGCAGCTACGCCATCTTCGAGCAGCCGGTGGCCGTGGCCGACCTGACGCTGGCAACTGCCGAGCATGCCGTGAACGTGCGCGCACTACGCAATCTCTACACGGGGGAGTTTGAGCGCCCCCACTGTCATGCCTGTGGCGACGAAGCCATCGATGTGGCCATCGATGCGGCAGGCCATCTGTCCTGTGCTGCATGCCTTCACCACTGCGCGACCTGTGGCGACGCCCAATGCGCGGCCTGCGGCATCCATATTTGCCCGGTTTGCAGCCAGGAGAATTGCGTGGGGTGCAGCCAGCCCTGTTGGGCGTGCGGCGACCGCGCCTGTGCCGATCACGTGACGCGCTGCCCAACCTGCGGCGATAGCGTCTGCCATGCCTGTCAGGCCGAGTGCGCTGCGTGTGGCGTGCGTCAGTGCACAAGCCACCTGCGGTTAGACGCCGTGCTCGCCACCTTAGATCCCGCAAGCGACGGTATTGATGATGCAGAGCAGCACGCGCTGATCTGTCGCACGTGCGCCGTCCGTTGCCCCGGCTGCCAGCAGTTTAGCGCCCAGAATGCGACGTGCTCGGCTAGCGGGCAGCGCTTCTGCCAGAATTGCATTGTCGCCTGCGTCGAGTGCGGGCGCCAGGTCGGGCCGGGCTTCTACGAGCGCCATCCTGCGACCGATGCCCCCGTTTGCCTCGACTGTCTGACGCGTTGCGCCAACTGTAATGCGATTGTCGCCGGGGAGAGTGAGTGTAGCGCCTGTGCCATGCCTTGCTGCCCAAGCTGCGGCCAAAGCTGCCAGCAATGCGGACAGCTCTTCTGCACGGATGATGTCTTTCGCATTGAGCCGTGCGGGCATCTCCTCTGCGCACAAGACAGCGTGCTCTGCCACATCGGCCATGAAGCCGTTTGCCCAATCTGCTCGCCCGGCTGCGCGATTTGCGGTGACCCCTTCTGCGCGGCCCATAGCGTGACCTGCCAGCAGTGTCAGTTGGACTACTGCTCAACCTGTGTCAATGAGCAGGCAGTATGCGCATCATGCCAGTCGATTGGCCATGACGGTGAAGTCGTTGATCTAACTGACGAGCCGTGCGTCGATCATCCCGCCGTTGCCGAGGTTGCGCCCCACTATACGTGGCATCGCCTCACCAATCGTAGCTACATCATTTACTTGGGTCGGGGGCCGTACATGTCTGCCGCTGTCGTGACCGTGCGGCAAACGCCCACGGGCGGCGAGGTGATCGGCGTGCGCGAGCTCGAACTGGACGACTTGCTGCGCATCAACTTCTGGCGGGAGACATAGGCTATGGCCGTCACGTTGGTTGCGCAGGCCGAGGCTGCGCAGCGCCATCTCGCTGACTGCCATCTCTGCCCCCACCACTGCGGCGAGCGACGGCGTGACGGCACGGGCGTCTGCCGGGTTGGTCAGGAGAGCTTCATCGCCAGCGAAATGATGCACATGGGTGAAGAGGCCCTGCTGCGCCCAGCCCACGCCATCTTCTTTAGCGGCTGTACCGCAACATGCAGCTTTTGTACCGCGGCCAAATTCGCCTTTCGACCCACCTACGGCGTCACGGTCACGCCGGAACAGCTGGCCACACGCATCGTCCAGCGTCAAGCAGAAGGCGCACGGGCCATCTGTTTTATTGGCGGTGACCCGACTCCCCATATTCCCTATATTCTGAGCACGCTCGCCACATTGGGATCGCAGCAGCGTATCCCCGCTGTACTCAACAGCAACTTCTATCTGACACCAGACGCCCTGGCGTTGCTGGACGGGGCCATCGACATCTATCTGCCCGATCTCAAATTTGGGCCCGCAACAGGAAGTCAGGGGTGCGGCGAGCGCATTGGCGGCATGCCCGATTACTGGGTGCAGGTGACGGCTGCTATCGAGCAAGCTGCCCGCGGCCGAGCAACCGTCATCGTGCGTCATCTGCTCATGCCGGGCCATTTTGACTGTTGCACCGCGCCCGTGCTGGCCTGGCTCGCCCAGCGTCCAGCATTGCAGGTAAGTCTGTTGACCCAATACCTGGCGCCCGCCCACGCGCACGGGGTGCTGGCTGACGCGCTGACGACTGAGGACGTTGATCGGGCCGAGCGACTGGCCCGGACCTATGGATTGCGATTGGTGGAGTGAGCCGCGGCACCGGATCAGGCGGGCCGAGTCAGAAAGTTAAATCGGCCGGGATTACATGCGCCTGCTTTGGGGGCGAGGAGGCCCTTCATTCGGGATTGGTCGCACGCGCACGCGCTTGTCTTGCACGGCAAGGATGAAGACCTGGCTGCCGTCGAGGATGAGTTCGCCGGTGTCTGAATAGGCCGGCCACGTTTCGTGATCGACGAGCACGCTGCCCGTGAGCCGTTCGGGATCAATCGTGACGACGACAATGCCTTCTTGGCCGACTAAACGCTCAACGCCGAAAACAGTCTCTTGCATGGCGCCGGCCGACGAGGCGGCGCGCGGCGTACGCAGCAGACCAAGACCACCCACCAGGACGAATGCAATGATTTGCCATGGCAGGCTGATGCCGCCGAGCGCCATCAGGGCCGCCAAAACCGCGCCGATCCCGGCTATTAGCAAACTTTGGCCCGCCACAAAGATCTGGGCGATCATGCAAAGGAGGGCTATGCCAATCCATATCCACTGCATCGATTCCATGCGTCGGCCTCATCGATTGCCGCTGGCGTAGGTGGAGTGCGTTGCTGCCGGACATGCGTTTGCGTGACCGGGCAACCCTGTGGCTAGTATACCTGATCCGGGACGCAGAAGCCAGCCATTTTTTTGAGGATGGCAGGATGCATCCTGCTGGGCGAGGCAGGCAGGGCAAGGAGAGGGATACGCCGAGCCTCGTGACGAAAAGAGGCGGATCAACCCCAATCATGCAGGCTTGATCCGCCTCCCACCGCCGATTCCGCGCTGATTTGCAGCCTGTCGCCGTGGTCTACTCCAGCATGATCTCAACGTGCTCGCCGTCTTCCTCATCATAAACATCGACCACCGTGCCCGAGTAGCCGTTTTCGATGGCCGCCCGCACTTCGTTTACATTGACGCCGGCTGACTCTGGTACGAAACGGAGGCCGAATGAAACCAGGGCGATGGGGATATTGATGCTTACCTTGCGCTTGCCGGTTTTCATGTCAGTCACGCGGACGTGCAGAAAGCGGTTGCCATTGCTCGTGACAGGGACCGGCATTGATGATGGCGTTGCCAGGGCCGCATCTTCCGCCTCGTTCATGGCGGCCAGCAGACGGGCGCCATCTTCAGCGCTGATTTTTCCTTCTTCGATCATGCGTAAGATCATTACGCGTTCTTCGCTGCTTCTCATGGGATTCCCCTCCAGAATCAAATCGATAAATTGAATGACATAACTGGTTATTTGACGCCCTTGCCGCGTAGGGCGGCGAGTAATTCTTCTGCCTGTTCGACCGTGATTTTTCCTTCATCTACCATGCGTAGCACAGCCATGCGCTCCTCTCCGCTAACCGGAGGCGCAGTGGGCTTGGCCGGCCGCGGCGGTCGCGGCGGTTGCGGGGACATGGGGGCGGCGCGACGCTCCGCACTGCGGCCACGGGATTCCACGCCCCGTACCGCCTGGACAATCAATCCTTCGGCCTTGTTGAGCGCGGCCTGCACCATGTCCTGTACGCGAATGGTGATCTCGTCGCCGTCAAATTCGGCCAGCTTGGCATCGATCTGTTGCGTAGCGGCTTCGATCTTCACCTCGATTTTGCGGCCCAATTCTTCGGCCATCTCCGACGCCTGCTGTCCGATCTCGATGTCTACGTCGCCGTGGAGACCGGGACCGGCGCCCCAGCCCGGCGGCCGGCCCGCCAGCGCAACATCCCCGCCGGCCTGCAGCGCAAGATGGGCGCTGCCATCGCCAAGCGTGAAGTTGAGCCTGCGCTGCCCCTCGTCCGCCGCAACGGCCAACTTGCGTACCGAAATCTCACCGCCTGCTTCCAGGGACAGTTCTACATCCGCATCTTCCGGCACGCGACAGCTGATGTCACCACCGGCTTTGATCACATAGCGTTCACCCGCTTGCGGGTTTAGGTGAAGAGAGACATCATCGTCGGCCATGGCTTCGATGCTGCCGCCAACTCCGGCGAGAGTTAAGTCGTCGTGTACATGAGCGACCAGCAGATGGCCCGTGACGTTGGTGATGGCGGCATCGCCCTCGACATTGTCGATCGTCAGCTCACCGGACAACTGGCGCACCGTCAGATCGCCCTGCACCTGGTCGATGCGCGTATTGCCGCCGTCGCGCAATTGAAGATCGCCCTGCACGTGCTCGATATGGAGAAGACCCCTGACGCCGACGATTCGACCGTCGCCCTGGATCGTGGACAGGGTGAGGGCGGCGGCTGCCGGCACGCGCAGGACTAGATCGCTCTGGCAGCGGATGATCATGACGTCGTCTGCCTGCTCTACTGAGAGCGCATTCTCTTCGGCCTTGAGGGCAACTTGGTCCTGCAGCCACGCCTGAACGACCAGGTCGCCTTCGACGTGTTCAACGCGCAGCGTCGGCGCGCTCCCGGTGGTGAAGCTCTGTTCAACGCTCATGCTGCACCGCCTTCCAGACGGCGCATGGCCTCGTCAAATTCGATCTCGCCATTCTCCAACTCACTCAGAACCTGGTGCCGCTCATCGGCGGATAGCCCTGTGCTCTCTTCCTTGCCCGGCTCGTAGCCCAGCGCGCGGATAATGTCGTGCAGGCGACTGCGCAGGGTGGGGTAGGAGAGGCCCAGATCGTCAGAGAGGCGGCTGAGTTTGCCTTCGCAGCGTACAAAGGCCTCGACAAAATGAAGCTGTTCCGGCGTCAGCGCCCCAAACGGAGTCTCCACGTAGAAGCGGCCGTCTACCGTGACGTCGCTTTCGGGACAGTAGAATTGGGTGATAACGATCGGCCCCCCATCAAAGGGGGAGGCAGTTGGTAATCGTTGCATGGTTTTCCTCTTTTAATGATGTCAGCCCGTTGCCGGACCGCTGTTGAGCCTGCCTCTGCACATGAAGATCCGGCACGGTTACAGGCCGGCCTGCATGTTGCGTGAGCCCCGCCATTCTGCTCTCGATGCAGGCTGGGTACGCAGGCGCTGGCCGATCCAAATCAGCCAATCGCCTAGTTGGTTGCGCACGCCCGACCAACGGGGCGCTGTCTCGGTGGCGGCAAGGCGGCTCCAGCGATGGCGTTCAGCCTGGCGGATTAGCTCCTTGCGATGGAGAATACTCTGCTGATGGATCAGGTGGCTGTTGTTCCACATGGTGCGCTCCTCATTTTCTCCGTTTCCCTCCGCTGTGGAGGCAGGGTGTTCAGGCGAGTCCATCAATTTTGATGCACGTACAAGAAAATGTTGATGTTTTTGTGCAATATTGAGATCCATCTTCGAAAATCTAATAAAATTCTAGCACAACTATTTGATTTGTCAATAGTCAAATTGAAAAAAATGATATTCTGATTGAGAAAATAAGAAAAGTTGATTTCTGACTTCAATAATTCAAAAAGGGCCTGGCAGTTGCTTGTTGAAGCAACTGCCAGGCCCTTTTTTGCTATAGATCGCACAAATACGGAACAACCCGTTTGCTGGTAGCGTACGCTGCCGGCTACAGCCAGCCTTGATCCTGCAAGAAGGAAGTCAAGCCCGGCACGGCAAAGCGTTTGCCCTTGTAGGCCTGGAATCCGTAGTAGATCATCGCCACTATGCTCATCAAATAAGCGATCGGCATGAGGCAGAAGAGCGCCAAGCCGATCAGCGTGCCAATGATTGGAATGATCTGTAACAAGACTGCGCTCACGCTGGTCGCGACAAAGAGCGCAAAGAACGTGAGTGAGAGCGCCAAACTCTGCACGGCGTGGTAACGCTGGAAGGGTCGCTTCTTACCGCTTTCGCTGATCAAGACGATGATCGGCATCAACAGCGGAATAAAGACCTGCGAGGCGTATGAGAGAAAGGCAATCAGCCGATCGTCGCTACTTGCCGCGGGATCTATTGTCGCATCTTGCATGATCTCGCCCCGGCGCAGCGAATCAGCTGCGGCATTGGCCCCCTCTCGTGCCGTGTCGACCGCTCGCTCGAAGACCGTGGGGTCGACTGATTCTTCTGCATTGGCGCCGCCGGTCGCATTGGACTCGGCTCCTCCCGTATCTTCAACAGGCACGCCTTCGCCCGTTGGCTGTTTACTCTGGTTTTCCATCACTCGTTCCTCCGAAATGGATTCATCTTCTCAGATTCTGATCAACCGGCTCGACCTTCATCCTTCTTTGGCGACTTTGTCGCAGTCTGCCGGTTTATGTTTTCCCTGTGCTTACCAGTACGCATCGCCAGTCGAAAGGTTGCAGACGCTGTCAAATGCGGGATACCCTGCGTCGTTGCTTATGCGTTGGACGAATAGACGCCGATTTTTGTACCCATACAGCGGCCGACTGGCGCTGGCTATTTGAAACCTGCACAGGTACCGGCTCTTGATCAATTCACACTGGTTTGTACATTGGCGGTATGATAGGGGAAATTCACCAAGCGAGAGGACTCCACCATGGGTGAGGAAAAACGAATTGTCTTCATGGGCACGCCTGACTTTGCCGTGCCCGCGCTGCAGGCCCTGGTCGAAGCCGGGCCGATGCACAACTGGCGCGTCATCGCGGTCGTGACCCAGCCTGATCGCCGTGCCGGGCGGGGCAAGAAGCTGCTGGCCAGCCCGGTCAAGGAGTTTGCCGTCAGCCAGGAGATCTCCGTGCTCCAGCCGTTGAAGCTTCGCAAGCAGCCCAAAGCCGTCGACGAACTGCGTGCGCTCGACGCCGATCTCTTTGTCGTGGCCGCCTACGGGCTGATCTTGCCCAAGACGGTGCTGGATCTGCCCCGCTATGGTTGTATCAATATTCATGCCAGCCTGCTGCCGGCCTACCGGGGGGCGTCGCCCATCGCGGCGGCAATCCTCGACGGGTTGGAGACAACGGGTATCACCCTCATGCTGATGGATGAGGGCATGGATACGGGACCAGCCCTGCGCCAGGTGTCGCAGCCCATACTACCCAGCGACACGACGCTCTCGCTCTCCGCACGCATGGCTGAACAGGGCGGCGACGCGCTGATTGACCTGCTGCCGGCCTGGTTCGCCGGCGATGTTGCGCCAGTCGATCAGGCCGAATTGCCGGGTGAACCGTCGATCTGCCGCATGATTCAGAAAGAGGACGGCCGTATCGGCTGGGGAGAGCGGGCCACGGTCATCGAGCGCATGAGCCGGGCCTATACGCCGTGGCCCAGTGCTTTCACGACCTGGCAGGGCGAAAATTTCAAGATTCTTGAGGCCGAGGTTCTGCCCGGTCAGGGCGCGCCGGGCGTTGTCCAGGCGACTGCGGATGGCCCTGCTGTGGGGACAGGGGACGGACTGCTGCGCCTGGTGACGGTGCAGCCCGCGGGCAAGCGCGCCATGGATCTGCCGAGCTTTCTCAACGGCGCGCCAACCTTTGTCGGCAGCCGGCTTGGCACATGACCAATCTGCCGGGCGCATCCCATTTTGGGGCGGTGTGCGAATGGACTGGTCGCTATCTTTAGAGCAGCCCCCCCAATGTGGTATGCACCCTCTAATCTGCCATGCAATTTGCTCTGGCATCTGGCGCGTGCTATACTACTTTCTGGTCTCGGGGCGTAGCGCAGCTCGGTAGCGCGCTTCAATGGGGTTGAAGAGGTCGGAGGTTCGAATCCTCTCGCCCCGACCAACCAAAAGAGCGGCGGTGTCAGTCATGACATCGCCGCTCTTTAATTAGCTCTTTGATTATACGTGATTATACGTGCGACCTCGCAATCGATTACTCTGCCACTGCTTCCCGTTCTTGATCGAGCACATCCTCCGCCAGTTTCGTCGGTTCCAGCCGCTGGCCGCCGACGTTGTAGAAGGCGCCTTCTCCCGGCGTCTCGACCGGATATGCGGCCGGATCAATGCGCTTGATCTTAAAGCCGGTCAGCGTATAGCCGACGGAGACAAGCGGGTTGACCAGGTTGAAAAAACAGTAGGGTAAGTAGGTCAAGGTCGGGATGCCCAGGGTTGCCGCCATGTAGGCGCCGCAGCTGTTCCACGGCACCAGCGGCGACGTGATCGTCGCCGTATCTTCGATCTGTCGCGAGAGGGTTTCCGGTGCAATCCCCTCCTTTTGAAACTCAGCCGCGAACATCTTGCCCGGCAGCACGATCGCCATGTATTGATCACCGGCGATCACGTTGAGGCCAAGAGCCGTTGCGCTCACGGAGAGCAGCAGCGACTTGGCGCCCTGGGACTTTTCAAGCAGCGGTTGCAGCAACCGTGCCAGCAGCCCCGTATATTCCATGACGCCGCCAAAGGCCATCGCGCTGATGATCAGCCAGACGGTCTCCAGCATGCTCGACATACCGCCACGCGAAACCAAATCCGTGAGCGCCGGAAAGCCTGTTTCCAGCTCAAATCCGGTTGCCAGGGCCATCCAAACGCCCTTGATCATCGCCACCGGCGTGCTCAGGCTTGGATCGTTGGCAAAGGCCAGCACGATTTCCGGCTGTAGAACAATGGCAACCAGACCGCCCAGGAGTGCACCGATCATGATGGTAGGAAAGGGCGGAACGCGCATGAGCGCCATGATGAGCACTGCAACCAGAGGCAGCAGCGTCCAGATGCTGACGTTAAAGATGGAGTCCAGCGTCTCAATCACGATGGTGACATCGAGATCCGCCTCGGGCGGCGCACCGAAAATACTGACAGCGGCAAACATTGCCAGTGCGATGATGATCGAGGGAATGGTTGTCCAGAGCATGTTCTTGATGTGGGTGAAGATGTCCACACCGACCACCGCCGCGGCCAGGTTGGTGGTTTCCGACAGGGGCGAGAGCTTGTCGCCAAAGTAGGCGCCGGAGATGACGGCCCCGGCGGCAATCGCCGGCACAACGCCGATGACCTCGCTGATGGCGATCAAGCTGACACCCAGCGTAGCGGCAACGGTCCACGAGCTGCCGATGCTCAGCGCCACCAGCGCGCAGATGACCACGCAGGCGACGTAGTACCAGGCCGGATTCAGGAAGGAAACGCCATAGGAGACCATGGTGACCACGGTGCCGGACATGCTCCAGGTGCCGATCAGCGCGCCCACGGCCAGGAGGATGAAGATGGCGCCCATGGCCCCGGAGATGCCTTCAACCGCGGCCCGGCCCATCTCTTCCCACTTGTAGCCGAGCTTCATGCCAACGAGCATGGCTACGAGCGTGGCAAAGGTGAGGCCAATTTGGACAGGCCCTAGCGGGGCGTCGGCGCCGAAGAGGTAGACGGCGCCGATGAGAAAGAGGACCAGCGTGACGACCGGGATCAGTGCATCGATCATGCTGGGCGGCTTGACGTACCGCATGCTTGTTTGAGGGCTATCGTTTTCTGCCATGTTTTCCTCATTTCTGAGCGGGCAGGGTTGTTGGGGGCAGCGCGTCGGACGCTGTCGGCCCGCAGCGGTAGCTTAAATGGGGTCGCGCAGGATGGGGCAGGTCATACAGTGGCCGCCACCGCGCCCCTTGCCGAGCTCAAAGCCCTGAATCGGAATGACCTCGATGCCGGCGTCACGCATGTTCTGGATCGTGTAGGTGTTTTTTTCGTAGACGACGACTACGCCCGGCTCCAGCGCAACGGTGTTGTTGCCGTCATCCCACTGCTCGCGGGCCTGCTGGTATTTGTCCCCGCCAGTGGGAACGACCCGCAGTTGCTTGACCCTCAGCGCATCGGCCACGGCGCCGAGGAAACTCTCCTCCTGCGTGACTTCAAAACCTCCTTCCTTGCTGCCGGGGCGAATGCTGTAGGCGGTAATGTTGTTGACCACCTTGGGATAGGTGGTCACCGCATCTACGTCAAGCATGGTGAAGACCGTGTCCAGGTGCATGTGGGCCCGATCCTTGGTCATGACGCAAGCGATGACGCGCTCGGCCGCGCTTTTGGCAAAGAGATTCTTGGCCACCTGCTCGATCATGCGCCCGGTGCTCCGTTCGCTCATGCCGATGAGCACTGTCTTGTTGCCGATGGGCATGACATCGCCGCCCTCCAGCGAAGCCTGACCAAAGTCGGCCGCTTCCAGGCGCTGATCATCACCCATGAGCGGGTACCAATATTCGAAGTCGGCGTCGGCGAATAGGGGGTGGGTCCGGTAGATCGCCGCCATGTTGACCGCTTCCAGGCGTCGCACAGGCCAGTACATCGGGTTGATGGAGACGCCGTTGTAGATCCAGCAGGACGAATCGCGGGTGAAGAGTGTGTTGGGCAGCGGCGGCAGAATGAAATCATCCTCGCCGGAGGCCGCGGCCAGGGCCGAAACTTTACTCAGGGCGTCCCAGTCCAGCTTTGCTTCATCTTTGGTCAGACCGCCGATGACGTGCCGCGCCAGGCTGGCAGGATCCAGATTCATGGCGTAGGCCCGCAGCTCGTCGACCAGCGCCCAACCGACCGTGTACTCGTTGATGATGCGGTTCACATAGCGCTGTTTGAACTCGGGGCTGGCCGCAATTATGGCTTCGGCCAGCAACTCATGGACATAGAAGACTTCAATCCCGCGCGCCCGCATCATTTCCACGAACGCATCGTGCTCCTCCTGAGCCTTGTCGACCCAGAGCACGTCATCGAAGAGCAGATCGTCATGATTCGTTGGCGTAAGGCGACGCAGGCTCAGGTCCGGGCGATGGACGATTACCTTGCGCAGCTTGCCGACTTCAGAGTGCACACCAAGTTCTGCCACGTTTTGCCTCCTTGCAGTGTGGTCCTCATCGACCGTTCACGGCAACCCTGCGGAGGGGTTGCGTCGATCAGGATTTTTGATTGCTGCCGGTCGGCCGCCGGCATGCGTGTTGCTAATCCTCTAGTCGCCCAGCGTCGCCACCATCACGGCCTTGATCGTGTGCAGGCGATTTTCTGCCTGATCAAAGACGATTGAACTGGGTGATTCAAAGACCTCCTCCGTGACTTCCAGCCCATCCAAACCGGTCTTTTCGAAAATATCCGCGCCGATGGTCGTCTCCCGGTTGTGAAAGGCGGGCAGACAGTGCATAAATTTGACCTGCGGATTGCCGGACAGCTCCAGCATGGCGCCGTTGACCTGATAGGGTTTCAGCAGCTTGACCCGCTGATCCCAAACCTCGGCCGGTTCGCCCATGGAGACCCAAACGTCGGTATGGATGTAGTCGACGTCGGCGACGGCAGCCGCCACATCGTCCGTTATCATGAGGCGGGCGCCACTCTCTTCGGCCAGCTCGCGGGCGACGGCAACCATCCCGGCCTCCGGCGCCAGTTCTGCGGGGCTGCAAATGCGCACGTCCATGCCCAGGATGCAGCCGACCAGCATCAGCGAGTGCCCCATGTTGTTCTGCGCATCGCCCACGTAGCTGTAGGCGATCTGCTCGAGCGGCTTGTCGCTGTGCTCCTGCATGGTCAGCACGTCGGCCAGCATCTGGGTCGGGTGAAAGGCGTCGGTCAGACCGTTCCAGACCGGTACGCCGGCATACTCGCCCAGTGTTTCGACCGTATCTTGGGCAAAGCCGCGGTATTCGATGCCGTCATACATGCGCCCCAACACGCGCGCCGTATCCTTGGTTGATTCTTTGTGGCCGATCTGCGATCCGCTGGGGCCCAGGTAGGTAACGTGGGCGCCCTGGTCATAGGCCGCAACCTCGAACGCGCACCGGGTGCGTGTGGAGGTCTTTTCAAAGATGAGCGCGATGTTCTTGCCGGTCAGCCGGGGCTGCTCGTAGCCGCCATATTTGGCTGCCTTGAGATCGGCGGCGAGCTTGAGCAGGAATTCGAGCTCCTGCTTGCTAAAGTCGATCACCTTGAGAAAATTGCGGTTGCGAAGATTGAACGCCATCTGGTTGCTCCTTAATCGTTCGGTATAGATACTGCTGGGGTCTGGATGGGCAGAGTCAAGCTGAATGAACAGCGGGGTTGGGTAATTGGGTGCGACTTCGTTATTGCCAGGATTGTCGAGGCCGATTTGAGCCCCCCGTCCTTGGCGCCGGGTGAGAATGACGGCTGCGGTCAATCGGCGCAAGGACGGCATGTAGCCGTCATTTTTTCCAATTCTACCATCTTCACTTTGAAATGCGTATAGTCTTTCTTGAGGGCCGATTGTCGGCTTGCGAATTCCTGGCCTGGGTGGTTGGTTGGTATGCGACAAGCGGCCATGATACACTGAGAACAAAGCGCACTATATAAAACTTCGCAATGACGCAAAGGAATTTGTTATGACTGCAGAATTGATCGATGGCAAGGAGATTGCCGCCACCATCCGTCAAGAAATCGCCGCCGAAGTCGCCGAGATGAAAGAAGCCACCGGTCGGGTTCCTGGTTTGGCCACCGTCTTGGTTGGCGCGCGTACGGATTCGGCCACATACGTGCGCATGAAGAAGCGCGCGTGCGAGGAAGTCGGCATCACTTCTTTCAGCCATGACTTGCCGGTCGATATCTCCCAAGAGGATCTGCTGCAAGTGGTCAGCGACTTGAACGCGAACTCTGCCGTCCACGGTATTCTTGTGCAGTTGCCCCTGCCCGACCACATCGACGATGAAACCGTGCTGGGCGCGATCAGTCTGGAAAAGGACGTGGACGGCTTCCATCCCCTCAACATCGGTCGTCTCTCCATGAAGCGGCGCGATCCCCTCTTTGTGCCCTGCACCCCAAAAGGCTGTATCGAACTCCTCGACCGCACCGGCGTTGAGATCGAAGGCAAGCGCGCGGTGGTCCTGGGCCGCAGCAATATCGTCGGCCTGCCCGTCGCCATGCTCTTGCTTCACCGCAATGCCACGGTGACCATCTGTCATTCGCGCACCAAGGACCTGCCCGGTGTCGTACGCGAAGCCGACATCCTCATCGCCGCGGTTGGACGCGCCGAGATGGTCAAAGGTGATTGGATTCAGCCGGGCGCGGTCGTGATCGACGTCGGCGTCAATGCGGTTGACGATTCGAGCAAAAAAAAGGGGTATCGTCTGGTGGGCGATGTGGACTTTGAAGAGGCCATGGAAGTTGCCGGCGCAATCACGCCCGTGCCGGGCGGCGTTGGCCCCATGACCATCGCCATGCTGCTGCGTAACACCATGGACAGCGCCAAGCGCACCGAAGGACTTCTCTAACGCAAGACTTGTCAGTCACAGGGCGCTCTGCTACACTTCGGCCCATCAAATGCATCGATGTTTTTGCGACCTGTCAGCGTAGACTGGTGCTGTCGATCCGACCTGGTGAAAACCAAAGCGGCGACGTGTTGCACGGTCAGAACGCAACACGTCGCCGCTTTTATTGGCTACGGTTCGTACGGTTAGATTCGCCCAATGGATAAACGCGTCCACAACAGTCCCGGCATTACTGAAACTGATATCGAAACCCTGCGTAAGATCGAGGCCGGCCTGGCCCTCACTGCCGATGTGAGCCGCGCCGACGTTATGCTCTGCTGCCTGCTGGATAAGGATCAGGCCCTGGTCGCGCGCCACGTTTTGCCCGAGTCAACGCCTTCCCTCTACCGGCGGGATATTACCGGCCGCATTCTGCATCCCGACGAGCACCAGCAGATCTTCCGCACCCTGCGCAGTGGCAGCGGGGGACGGAGCCAGCGCGAAATTCTGAGCAATGGCGCCCCGATCATCCAGGACGTCTATCCGATCGTCGCTGCGGACAAGCGGGTGATTGGCGCGCTCGTTTTTGAAACCAATATGGTGGCCCACGAGCGCCATCGCCGGCGCAACCGCAGCTTTCGCCAGGCCGTGCGCTGGCTGCAGGAGATGTGCATCAGCGGTGAATTAGCCAACACGACCAATTTGAGCCGCTTCAACGAATATGACGGCGTCTATCTGGTCGATTCCCAACGCAATGTCGCCTACATGAGCGGGATCGCCGCCAATCTCTACCGCTCGATCGGCGTCCTCTCCGACATCCGCGAGCAGCCGGTGGACACGTTGGAACCCATGGATGGTGAGCTGGTCGAGCAGGCCTTTCAGACGCAGGAGCCAAACGAGGTGCGCCGCGAGTCAAATGACGGACGGATCTGGATCCGCACCGTCATTCCCCTCAAGTCCGAGCCGGTGACCTGGCAGAACTACTGGCACAACTGGTCCTGGTCCAGCGCCATGCCGCGCAACGAGGTGGAAGAGGTGGACGCGGTCCTTGTGCTGCTGCGCAACGCGACCGAGGCGGTGCAGAAGCAGCGCGAGCTCAACGTCAAATCAGCCATGATTCAGGAAGTTCATCATCGGGTCAAGAACAACCTGCAGATCATCGCCGCCATGATGCGCATCCAGGCGCGCCGTTGCGAGACCGATGAAGCGCGTCAGGTCCTGGGCGAGGCGGTCAACCGCATCCTGAGCATGTCGGTGATCCACGAATTTCTCAGCCAGGATGAACATCGCCCCATTAACATTCGCGAAGTTTGTCAGCGCATCTCGGCTCAGGTCAACCAGGTGGCGACCGGGCCGGATCAGCAGATCGAGTTTGTGGTCGATGGCCCCAGCATCCGCTTGCCGGCCGGACAGGCGACGCCCACGGCCATGGTGGTCAACGAATTGCTGCTCAACGCGCTGGAGCATGGCATCGGCGATCGCAAGACGGGCCGCATCACTATCGAGCTGACTGATTTGGGTGGCTCCGTACGCATTGTTGTGGCCGACGACGGCGAAGGCGTGCCGGCCGATTTTGATCTTAGCCAGAGTGAAAGCCTGGGGCTGCAGATCGTGCGCACGCTGGCAACTGATGACCTGAAGGGCGAAGTGATCATTACCAGCGCGCAAACGTCAACCAACAACCATGCCGCGCCTGACGATCATCGTGGCACTCAGGCGATTGTCACCTTTCCCAAGCGGACGATCAACTGACGACCCGACCGAATGGATGAAAGTCGTAGGCGGTCCGTCCGTCCGGTTTTTTGCAGATTGCCTACCCTTGCATACAATTAACAGATTGCCAGGGTCTTAAGACCCGAGATACTCGATCTTTTTTGAGATCAACGCCCGTGTGAAGGAGAAACGCTGTGGAGCGAACGCGTGTCATCATAGCCGATGACGAGTCCCTTATCCGCATGGATTTGCGCGAAATGCTGACCAATCTGGGCTATCTGGTCGTTGGTGAGATCGGCGACGGACGCAGCGCGGTCAACCTGGCGCGTGAGCTACGGCCGGACATCGTCATTATGGACATCAAGATGCCCGATATGGATGGCATTGAGGCCGCCGAGATTCTGACCAATGAACGCGTCGCCCCTGTGCTCCTGCTGAGCGCCTACAGTCAGCAAGAGTTGGTTCAGCGCGCGCGCAAAGCGGGTGTGGCCGGCTACATCGTCAAGCCCTTTCGCGAGAGCGACCTGACGCCGGCGATCGAAGTCGCTCTGGCCCGCTTCAGTGAGTTCCGGGCCATGGAGCGAGAGGTCGACAACCTGGAAGATGCGCTGGAGACACGTAAATTGGTCGACCGGGCCAAGGGCATCCTCATGGATACCCAGGGGCTGAATGAGACCGAGGCGTTCCGGAAGATTCAGAAAATGAGTATGAATAATCGCAAACCTATGCGCCAGGTGGCTGAGGCTATCATCTTGGCCCATCAGGTGAGCGAATAGACGTCGGGTTTGCACGTTAACGCCGAAGCCTTCGCTTGACGCGGCGGCAGCGGCAAATGCACTGACGAAAGCGTTGAAGAAATCACTGTGCGTCTATCAATTATTATGCCCGTTTATAATGAGCGGGCAACTTTGGAAGAAATTGTCCGCCGGGTACGTGCTGTCGATCTGACGATCAACCCGGACGGCAGCAATCAGATGCTGGACGGGCCAATCACGCTGGAGCGAGAAATCGTCATCGTTGACGATGGTTCGACGGACGGCACGCGTGACATTTTGTCGGCGTGGAAGGCCGAGCAGCCGGCCGACATGCAGATCATCTACCACGAAGTCAACGGCGGCAAGGGCGCGGCCCTGCGCACGGGCTTCACCCACGCCACGGGCGATGTCGTCATCGTCCAGGATGCCGACCTGGAGTACGATCCCCGCGACTATGTGAAAGTGCTCTTGCCCCTGTTGGAAGGACGTACGCCGGTCGTCTACGGCAGTCGCTTCATGGGCGGCACGCGCTCGGCCATGAGCCTGAGTCACACGATGGGTAATAAATTCCTCACCGTGTTGACCAACGTACTTTACGGCACATCGCTCACCGATATGGAAACGTGCTACAAGTGTTTCCGCCGTGACGTGATCGCTGACGTTGAGCTGCGCAGCCGTCGCTTCGAAATTGAGCCGGAGATCACGGCCAAGGTACTGAAGCGGGGCTACACGATCTTTGAAGTGCCAATCAGCTATAACGGGCGCGAATTTCATGAAGGCAAGAAGATCACCTGGCGCGACGGTTTCGTGGCCGTGCGCACGCTGATCAAGTATCGTTTTGTCGACTAACGCGTTTGTCGCCTCACGATTCACCCAGCGCTTTCCCACCATGCAGACCCCGCGTCTGATCGCTCTCCTGACGCTTGCGGGCTTTGGTCTGCGGTTGGTGCTCCTGGACCGATTTCCCCTGCGCGAAGATGAAGCCGTCTACGGCTATTGGGCCCTTCACGCCTGGCTTGAAGATCTCAACTTTCTCACCGTCTGGCCGGATAAGCCGCCCCTTTTTTTGTGGGCGCTGGCGGCCGCGCTGCGCGCCTTCGGGACCGATGCGGCCGGCGCCCGCCTGCTCAACATTGGGCTGAGCACGCTGACGATTCCGGTCGTTGCCGCCACGGCCCGACAGCTGTGGGGCACGCGCTCAGCTCTCTTCGGTGCGCTGGCGATGGCGCTCAGTCCCTTTGCGATCAGCTTCGCCCCCACCGTTTTTACAGATCCTATGCTTGTTTTGGCGGGCAGTCTTGCCTTGCTTCTGGCGCTGCGTGGACAAAGCTTCTGGGCGGGGCTCTGGTTGGGCGTCGCCATCATGACCAAGCAGCAGGCGATGCTGTACGTTCCCCTGATTGGCGGCGCACTGCTGCTGACGTCACGCATTTCGGCACGACCGTTAGGCTTTGCGGCCTTGCATTTCTTGGCCGGGCTGCTGCTGATCGTGCTGCCGCTGCTCTATTGGGACAGTCTGCGTTGGGCCGTAGCGCCCTCGCCGTGGGACTTGGGCGTGCGCAACTACGGCGCACTTGCCCTGGCTTCGCCCGCGCTGTGGCCGGCGCGTCTGGCGGCGTGGCTGCCGCTCTTGTGGGAACTGACGGCCAGTTGGACCGTCTGGCTGGGCCTGGGTCTGCTGTGGCTGATCGGCTACATGGGCGGACACGCAACAACGCCTGTCACGCCGCGCCGCGTCGCCATGATCGCGGGGCGCCCGGCGCACCAGCTTGCGTCGACCATGCCCGCGCTTGGCGCGCGACGCCCGATACCGGCATGGGCATTGCCGCAACCCTGGACCTGGATTCTGCTTTGGAGCGCCGGGTTTATTGTGCTGCACGTTGTCACCACGGTTGCGATCTGGGATCGCTATTTGCTGCCGCTGACGCCAATCCTTGCGCTGCTGACGGCCAAGTTGCTCGACGCCGCGTTGGGCCACCGTGCCCGACGCGAGCAGGCCCTAATCATGCTAACCGCGCTCTTGCTTCTATTTCCGCCGGCGTGGAACGCAGCGCAAGGCGGTCGCCCGGTCGGCGGCGACCATGGCGCTTACGCCGGTTACGACCAGGCACTCGCCTGGCTCGATCAGGAGATGACCGCCACGGGCGCATCGCGCGCCGTGCTCTATCACCAGAGCCTGGGATGGCATCATCAGTTTTACCTCTACGACCAGTTGCGTAGCGGGCAGTACGAGCTGCGCTGGTTTCCATCGACCGTCTATCTGGCCGACAATGCTGCCAAAACGCCGGCGCGCTCACTCTACACCATCCAGCCGGAATGGGCGCGCGCGCGCGATCTTGATGCCCATCTGCGCATGCGCGGCGTCACGCTGGCCCCTCGTTTCCGCGCTGGCACGATGACCGTCTACGAGTTACAGCGCGCGCCCGAACCCTACTGCACCTGGTGCCTCTCCCGACCGGCCACAATTGACAATTGACGATTGCCAATTGACAATTGGGATGACCCAGGTCCACGTCCGCTCTCATTGAGGATTTTCTTGTGTATACACGTCTTGAAGAACGACTTCAGCGCCTGCACGACGCCCACTGCGCGCCGCTCCTGCGGGCAGGACGCAAAGGCATCGAGCGCGAGAGTCTGCGCGTCACGCCGGAGAACAAGCTTTCCCGGCGCCCCCATCCGACTGCGCTCGGCTCACCGCTGACCCATCCTTACATCACCACCGACTATTCCGAAGCCCAGCTTGAATTTGTCACGCCGCCCTTTGCTGACATGCGTGACGTACTCAATTTTCAGCATGACATTCACGCCTTTACCTACGCGAGACTGGCGGGTGAAACGCTCTGGTCATCCTCCATGCCCTGTATCGTTCATGGTGAGAGCAGCGTGCCCATTGCCCAGTTCGGCTCCTCCAATGCCGGCCAATTCAAGCACGTCTATCGCCGGGGATTGGAGGCGCGCTACCGGGGCATCATGCAGATCATCAGTGGCGTGCACTACAACTATTCCGTGCCGGAAGCCTTTTGGCCCGTCTACCAGAGCCAGGAGCGCGACACGCAGCCGCTGGCCGACTTTGTGACCGAGTCCTACTTTGGCATGGTGCGTAACATTCAGCGCTTCGATTGGTTCATCACCTATCTCTTCGGCTGTTCACCGGCGCTCTGCAAGTCCTTCATGGATGGCCTGCCCAATGCGTTTGCTGAGTTTGACCGCTACACCTTTTTTGAGGAGTACGCCACCTCTTTGCGCATGAGTGACATCGGCTACAAGAATCAGGCTGCGTCGCTGCTGCGCGTCTCCCACGACACACTTGACGGCTACGTGCAGAGCCTGTGGCGTGCGACCGAGACACCGTACGCGCCTTACGCCGAGATGGGCGTCGTCGTTGACGGCGTCTATCGCCAGCTCAACGCCAATATCTTGCAGATCGAAAATGAATTTTACGGGTCGGTCCGCCCCAAGCAAGTGCCCCAATCAGGCGAGCGGCCGCTGGTCGCGCTGGCCAACCGCGGCGTCGGCTATCTCGAGTTGCGCTCGTTGGACGTCAATGCCTTCCAACCGCTGGGCGTCTACGCCGACCAGCTCTACTTTTTGGAAGCATTCATGCTCTTCTGCCTGCTCCATGACAGCCCGCCTCATGACGTTCAAGGACAACGCGCCAATGCCGAGAATCAGACGCGCGTCGCTCACCAGGGGCGCCGGCCTGGTCTGGACCTGTTGCGCAATGACACGACCATCTCTCTGTACGACTGGGCCCTGCTGACGCTGGATCGGATTGCGATGTTGGCGGACGTGCTCGATGCCGATGATCCGGCCAAGCCCTACAGTCGCGCGGTCGCCGCCCAGCGCGCCGCAGTAGAGGAGCCCGCCCTGACGCCTTCGGCCCACGTGTTGCGCGAGATGCGGGAGAACAAGGAGACTTTTTTTGCGTTTGCCCGTCGTCAATCGGAACGCCATAAGCATTATTTCGCTGAGCATCCGGCCTCGCCTATCCGCATGACGGAATTAGACGAATTGGCAGGCGAGAGTTGGCAGCGCCAGAGGGAGCTCGAGGCGACTGAGACAGGAACATTTGAAGCCTATCTGGATGCCTATTTCTCGCAGACGCCTGCTCCACGTACGTCTGCGGCACAGCGTGAGATTGAACGAACCACCGAGGGACAGTGCCCGTAGATCAGGTTGCGCGTAGAAAGATGCAGCGTCGAAACGTGGCCGTCCATTTGGGGGCGGCCCTTTTGCTATTGGGCTTTGCCCTCGCGCTCTACGCGCGCCTGCTCTTTACAAATCGCGTCCTGGCCAGCGGCGACATTCTGCACTACTTCTACCCCTATCGAGACTACGCCGCTGCGGCCTTGCGCGACGGGCGCATCCCCCTGTGGAATCCGTTTATTTTTATGGGCGCACCCTTTCTGGCCAATCCGCAATCGGGCGTTCTCTACCCGCTGCACTGGCCGCTGAGCTGGCTCGCCGTCACCAAGCAGATCTACTGGAGCGCGGCTCTGCACACGTGGCTCTTGGGGCTGGGGGGCTACGCGCTGCTGCGACGTTGGGGCTACGGCCCTGTGCCAGCCCTCGTCTGCGGCCTCGTTCTAAGCGGCAGCGGCTTTGTGGGCGGCTTGATCGGTCACATCAATCAACTGAACGGCGCCGCGTGGTTGCCGTGGGTGATTCTGACGCTGGAGCAGGGCTGGCCTCGGCAAAATGACTCCACGGAGGCGGCGGGCGTGCCGCTCCCCTGGCCGCGTCTGCTCACGGCGACGGCATTCTTTGGGCTGCTGGTCGGCCTCATGCTGTTGGCGGGCCATACCCAAACGCTCTATATCAACCTCTTTGGCGCGGGCGTCTGGCTGGTCTGGCCGCTGATGTCGCCGGACACCTTTCGCCGACCCCTGCTGGCGCTGCGCGCCGTTGCGCCTCTCGCCGCTATCTACGTGGGCGGCGTGTTGCTTGGTCTTCTGCTGGCCGCGCCGCAATTGCTGCCTACGCTGGAACTGAGTGGCCTGGGCCTACGCTCCGGCGGCCTGAGCTACGGCGAAGCCAGCAGCTTCAGCCTCAAGCCGCTGCATCTGCCCTGGACGCTGCTGCCTTCCTATGGCCTGGCTGACTTGAGCGTTGTCTTCGATACCCTCGGCTACACGGAGTTCGTCGCCTACGTCGGCGTCATCGGCCTGGTTCTGGCCGGCGTCGGCGCCTGGCAGGGACGGGGGCGCGCCCACTCCTTTGGCCTGCTCTTTGCACTGCTGGGCCTCTTCCTGGCCGCCGGACGTTGGAATCCCGCCTACTACCTGCTCTACGAATTCGTCCCCGGCTTCGATCTCTTTCGGGCGCCCGCGCGTTGGATGATGCTCTACACGTTGGGCATGGCCGTGCTGGCGGCGATCGGCGCGGCTGCCATCGGGCGTCGGCTAGGCGGCCGCGGACTACGCGGCCGCGGACTCGCCCCGGTGGCGATCGCTCTCCTGCTCTTGCTGCCCCTGGCGGCGGAACTGCTATTGGCGGCGCGCGCGCTCCCCCACACCCAAACAACCGCGCCCGAGGCCGTCTATGATCTGCGTACGGCGCCGGCCCATCTGCTCACAGACCCGTTGCGCGCCATGGATCCGGCAGCGGCTGGACGGTTCCTCAGCATGAGTACGCTCACCTTTGATCCGGGCGATATGGGAGATTATGGCCAGATCTTTGCCGAGGGCGAGGACGTTACGCTGGATGAAAAGGCCTTCGAGCAGTTGGTGATTGCGCAAAAATCGCAGGAAATTCTGGCGCCGAACTTGCCCATGTTCTGGCGCGTGCCCGCTGTGGACGGCTTTGACGGCGGCGTCTTGCCCTTGCAGCGCTATCTGCGCGGGCTGACGCTCTTTATCCCGCCCGCTGAACTCGTTCCCGACGGCCGCCTGCGCGAGCAGCTGACACAGATGCCGCGGAGCGAACTGTTGGCGCTCTTCAACGTGGCCTACGTCATCACCGACAAGGTGCGTGATCTCTGGGTGGATGACGTTTACTATGATCGCCAGATCGGCGCGCGCCTGAACGCCGCCCTGCCGCTGATCCACGTTGACGTCCCCCAGCCATTTGAGGCGACCCACGTGGGCATCATCGGTTTTGTGGATGGCAGCCGCGATGAGCTGGCAGCTTTGGCGACTGGCAGTCGTCCGGTGGCTCAACTCGACGTTGTATTTGACGGCGTCGTGGACGAGGCACTGACGCTGCTTGCCGGCGGCGCGCCTGGTGCGCACTTCGCCGACCCGGCGCTCGACAGCCCCATGGCCGCTGCAAGCGACGCGCGGATTGCCTATCGAGACGTGGACGGCGGCCGACAGGAATATCTCGCCCGCTTTGCTCTGGCCGGACCGGTCACACCGGAAGCGCTGACGATCACCCGACTCGCCGCTGAGCTGGATGTGGTCATTCAGGCCGTCACGTTGATCGATGAGCGAAGCGGCGCGTTCCGGGCGCTGCTGCCCTCGGACCGGGGCGAGTTCGAGCTGGTTCACAGCGGTGACGTGAAGATCTATGCCAATCTCAATGGCGCGCCTCGGGCGACCATGGCCTTTGATTGGCAGGAAGTCTTCGCTCCGGAAGATGCGCTGGCCTACCTTCAGGATCAACCTGATGATGCAGTGGCACGACCAGTTGTGGAGGGTCAGCTGCCACCTGGTTTCCGGCCGACGCCCGGCGCCCAGGGCAGCGCTGAAATCGTCGCCTATGCACCGGAGCGGGTCGAAATTCGCACAAAGAGCGATGCGCCCGGTTTGATGGTTCTGGCTGACAGCTATTATCCCGGCTGGACCGCGCGGGTGGATGGCGAGCCGGCGCCTCTGCTGGCGACAAATTACTTGTTTCGGGGCGTACCCGTGCCCGCCGGCGAGCACAGCGTGGTCATGCATTATCGTTCCGCTGGCTGGGAGCGGGGGCTGCTTGTGGCCCTGGTTGGCCTGCTCCTCACGCTCCTGTTGCTATTGGTGGGCGGGATGCGCGCAAGACGGGCAGCCGCAAGCTCTGATTGGGGGAGGATAGGCCGCTGATCGCGCAGATCTGGCGGATGAAGGCGGATCAAAACATCGGGGAGCCCCCTGGGCCCCGATGTTGTGCACCAAAGAATCCCGACTGTGCGAACTTGAGACTTCTCTTTCCTCCGGTCGTGGCGCTGTGCGCCTGCTACGTGAACGGAATGACAAATCGTGAACTGCTGCGTTGAGATTGAGAATTCCTGGCAGGCGACGCGCTGATTCGATTGGCCGTCGGCGGTGATGTATAATCACTCTGCCGCCGGCTCCAGGCAGGGACGCGCCCTGTCTTTACGTAATGGGCATGAAACCGTATGACGCTTTTTAATCGCATCGTGGCCGCTCTCTTGTGGCTTCTTCTTCTTGTTGTGATCTTCTATGTGGCTGTCTCGCCCTTTCGGGCATTAACGCAGGGGCAGAGCTTTTTGATCGATTGGCAGACGCGCCTGTCGACGTGGAAGAGCGAAAGCAGCGCAAATTTTGTCGTGGGCCAGATCGCAGCCGTACTGGCCGCACTGGTCGTCTTTGGCAGCCTCTTCGTCGCCGAGATCTGGACCGGCCGCCGGCGCGGCGTACGCGTGCGTACGGGCGAAGGCAGCTCGGTTGAACTGGATACCGACAGCATTGGCCGGCGGCTGGTCTGGCATTTGGATCAGCTGGCGGAAGTCATCACCGTGATCCCCAACGTGAAGTCGCGGGGCAACTCCGTCGACATCAAGCTTGAGGTTGAGACTGCACCGGATGTGGACGTGCCAATGAAGACCGATGAGGTGGTAAACGTGACGCGCGACATCATCGAGCAGGACATGGGCCTCAAGCTGAGCAAGTTGGACGTTCACATGCGCTATGCCCCCTATGATCCGGAGTGGAACTAAGTCAGCATGAATTTTCGAGACTTTCTGCGCACGCTTATCGACAGCCTGCGCGCCCTGTGGCAGTCCGCGTTTTCCGCCGGGCCTGGTTCGACTGCCGAATCGGCCGTGCAGCCTCTGCCACCGTCACCGCTTGAGGCGCCTACTCCGCAGCCGACCTCGGCGGATAATCTGACGGTTGAGCCAGCCCGCACCTTTGCAGCCGACGTGCCGAACTATGGCGGCGAGGTCAGTGTCAGCATTGGCGAGCGCATGGGATCCACAGAACAAGGGGACGCCGCAAACGGGGCAGATGCTGATCTTGATGGAATGCCCGTTGACCGTGATGAGGGCATGGATGACCGGGCAAGCGACGAGCATGATGCCGCCGAGGAAGAAGAGGGAGCGGTCGATAACGCCGAGATCGATGACGCCGAGATCGATGACGCCGAGATCGATGACGCCGAGATCGATGACGCCGAGATCGATGACGCCGAGATCGATGACGCCGAGATCGATGACGCCGAGATTGATGACGCCGAGATTGATGATTGATGACGCTGAGATTGATGCTGTGGCAAACGACCGTACGGAAGAGGCTGATGCTACCGCCGAAGTCACTGTGGCGGTAGACGAAGCAGGCGTGCCGGTCATGGTGCAGGCGCCGTTGGAGATCGCAGACGAGGACGATCCACTGGCAGCCGAAATCATGGTCGAGTCCTACGGGCGCCGCATGGGGTTGAGCCAGCTGATCGAGAGCCTGCTCTTTGTCAGCGACGAGCCGGTCGATTCAGTCCAACTCGCCAAAGCGCTCGACGTCTCCCTGGAAGCGGTCGAAGCCAGCGTGCAGCGTCTTGGCAAGCTCTATCAGACGACCAATCGCGGATTGCGCCTGCAAACGCGTGAGGGCCGCCATTCTTTGGTCACCGCGCCCGAATGCGCCGGCGCGATTGAGGACTTCCTCAACCTGGACCTGACGACCAAGCTCAGTGGCCCTGCCCTGGAAACGCTGGCCGTCATCGCCTATCGCCAGCCGGTCACGCGGATTCAAGTCGAAGCCGTACGCGGCGTTGACTGCTCGGGGGTGCTCCGCTCCATGACCCAGCGCGGGCTAATTGAAGAGGTGGGGCGCCTGGAGACCGTGGGGCGTCCGATTCTCTATGGCGTGACCGACCTCTTCATGCAGCATTTTGGACTGCTGGAGTTGACCGAACTTCCGCCTCTGGCCGCCGAAGATGAGGACATGCTCTGGGCGGCGACCCAACTGGCAGAGTTGGAAGGTGGAGCCGAGTTTGCATCGGTGGCTGATATCGACGCAGAAACAAGCGACGCAGAAACAAGCGACACAGAAGCGGAACTCACCGACTCGGATGAAGAGACCGGCTCCGAAAACGAGGCCGACGCAGCGCAAGGATCCGCCGACTAGCAGGCTGTCGGAGATAGTATGAAGAGAGCGCGGACTGCGCGGATCTGGCGGATTCAAGCAGATAAAACCAAGAAGATCCGGCTGTTTTAGCCCCATCCGCACAATCCGCGGCCCATCTTTTTGGTCTCTCCGATCAAGCTCGCATTAGCTGGGAGACTAATTGCCGGCAGCCGCAACCGGAATGGTCGACAGCGGTACGGAGAATTCGCCGGTCACGTCAGCGTAGGGATCCAACGTGACCGGATCATAGACCACGGCGATCAGCGCATAGTCACCAGGCAGCGCATCATCCGGCAGCGTCAGCGCAAAGCGCATTTCTTCAGTCAGTTCAGCATCCTGCTGCGCCACGACCGTTCCCGCCTCATCCTGCAAACGCAACGATACCTTGAACGCACCGGCTGTGGCGCCTGCGGCCGTCATCTCAATGATGAAGGGCCTGCCCGGCGTCAGCCGCGGCGGGTGCCGCAACCGCGTGATTTCTACATCGGGCCAAACGGCATCGACGGGCACATCGGCCGGCTGCTGCACGGTAAGTTGCGCCAGCTCATACTCTTCAACCTCTGCCGGCACGCCATCTGTTTTCTCGGCGCGAATGGGCACGATTTCGCCTGTCGCCGGGTCGCGCATGGTCAGGCGCAGCGCGTAGCGCCCCCGTTCCGCGGTGGGCGGGATGGCGATCTCGTAGGGATCCTGCCAAATCTCATCGAGCGGCCACGCAGATGTCTGTACGCCGGCCGGTGGTCGAACTTCCTGCCAGAGTTCCGTGCCATCAGCGCCGACCAGACGCAAACGCAGCTCATAATCGGCCGCAACCGGTGCGATCTTTTCGAGAAAGAGCGTCACCGCAGCGTCATCGCCGGGCAGCACCGACGGGTTGGGGATCTGGTGCGCCACCAGGCGAAAGGACGGGCCCAGCGCGGCCGCGCTGTCGGTCGAGATCGCGGTAAATGAGGGTGGCGGCACGTCGCGCTGATCATAGATGCGGGCCATGGTCAGTCCGTTCAGAGTGACGGTATGCACAGGCTCCAGGGATTCATAGTATTGCGTCGCCTCACGCGAGGGGATTTCACGCTGCCACTGGTTGCTGTACGCAACGGCGTAGTCGGCCAGCCAGAAATCTCCGTCGGAATAGGGCAAGACTCGCTTGTCTGTGGTCAGAAAATACGACAGCGGCCCATCGTTGTACCAGGAAGCGACCCGCATCGTCGTCGCATCCGGCTGTTGGTTCAGCCACGCTGCCGCAACGTCCAGCCCGTCCCCCCATCCCACCAGCATCACGTCCGAGACGCTGTCGCGATCGCCCACAACGGCAACCGCCAGCGGATTATAGTAGGTCAGGTAGTAGGGCGCGTGGCGGATGCCCAGCCAGCCGTGGGCCAGGAAGAGCGCGATCAACAACACAACGCCCGCACTGCCCAGGCGCGCAAAGTCTTGCCCTTGCGCCTGCTGCTGATCGCGATTGGGGCGCAGGCGACTGCCGAGCCAGCTCGTCAGGCCCAGCCAACCCAGGGCCGCCACAACGTCCAGGACGAGGAAGGCGGGCAGAAGATAGCGGTCGAATTTTTTGGCCCCCAGCGCCATGCCCAGGGTGAAGATCAGCGCAAAGAGCGCGAGCCCGAAGGCACTGAATCGCCGGTCGGCACTGTCGAGCGGCCAGCGTTGGCGCCAGCCCCAGAGCAGCGCAGCCAGCAGACCGAGGAGCGTCATGGGCGTGGTGCGGAAGAAAAAGGCCACGGGATAGAAGAGGAGGCCGGGGTCATAGGTCACCTCGCCGCGGAAGTAGTTGGGCAGCTCGTGACCCTGGCCATGGACGGTCATCATCTCGACGATGGTGCGCAGCACATCGGGCGCGTTCCGCCACATGACCGGCCAGAGGAGAAAGAAGAGAGCGCCCGCGATCGCCAGCCAGACTGCATATCTGCCAAAGAGGGCCAAGAGATCGTTCTGCCCGGCGCGCCGGCGTCGAAATGCCTCGATCAGCAGCAACAAGCCGGTCGTGGGCAAGACAAAGACGGCAGGGGTTTTGGTCAGCAGCGCCAGGCCGGTGGCAACGCCCGAAGCGATGAGGTAGCGTTTCTGCCCTCCGCCGTAGAGCCAAGCCAGGAAGGTCAGCAGCGCCAGGCAGATCAGGCTGGCCAACAGGCCGTCCAGATGCAGCTGGCGGGAGAGTGCCACGAAGAAAGGATCCCAGGCCAGGTAGAGCACGGCCAGGGCCGCGGCCAGCTCTCCAAAGAGTCGGCGCAGGGGGAAGAAGCCGGCGACCACGGCAAGAGCAATCGCCAGCACGACCCAGCGCCGCAGGGCAACCAGGAGTTGGAGCGGCGAAAAGCGCCCGTTTTCGGCCAGCCACTCTTCGAGTTGCACATCGGCGATCTGACCCGGCGTCTGCGTGACGTACTCCGGATATTTGCTCCGCCAGCCCAGCGCGCCCAGCCACATCACCGTCACGCCGGGATGCTCGGTTTGATAGGTCGCGTCGAAGTCTGCTTCGCTCAGGGCCAGATAGAAATTGGCCGACCGCGCCAGCCACTTGCGCTCATCGGGCGTGACAAATTCATCCAGCGCGAGTGCACGCGGCAGCCACGCGGCCAAAAAGAGGAGGCCAAGAATCAAGAGCGTGCGGCCGGCGTGATGATCGTTTGACTTCGCTTCAACCATGGTTGTCGTTCATTTCGTGTTGCGGCGCGGTCAACGCGCGTAGAACGCGGGGCGACCGGATTTGCGCAGAGCTGCACGGGCGCTTGGCGTTGACCCTGCAGGATGCGACCTGCGTCTTGTGCAGCGGACGCCCTTTCCATTATGGCATATCCTTTGGCAGATGGTGCAAAGTCAGGGCGGCATGGGGCTGCAACCCCGGCCCTACCTTTGCGTAGTGATATGGGCAGCCGACCGTTTGTCTTTTTGCTATGACACGTAACGACAGTGTCGTGCTGCCCGTGTAGCTTCAATGCAGCTGTCAGTAGAAGCGCCTGCTGACCGGTTGCAGGAAAAATGGGTTGAGTGTCGGCGCAGTTGTTGGTAGAATGTCAGGTGAAGGACCGTGAGTGGGTGCAAGCCTGACCTGGCGTTCGCTTGACTGATCAATCGGATCTTTCAAAACGGTCCGTCCCGTCGTTCCAGAATGGAGAGAACACATGTCCACCCCATGGCGTTCAATTTCGCTACTGGCGGTTCTTTTATCTCTGCTTACTCTGAGCGTCGTCTTTACCCCGGCTGCCCTGGCCCAGGACAAGACGTTGGTCTGGGAGCGGTTCGACGTGGATATCGCCGTCAACACCGACGGCTCGTTTGACGTGGTCGAAGACCAGACGATCCGCTTTCTCGACGGTTCCTTCACCTTTGGCTATCGGGAACTCCCGGTGCGTAATTTTGGCTACGTCGACAACTGGTCGCTCACCGATGGCAGCGGCAACGTCTATCGCCAGGCGGCATTTGGCCAGGACCCCTATACATTCACCATTGACGATAACGGCTACAGCTACGAAATTCGCTGGTACTTTCCGCGCACCGCCAACGCATCTGAAACGTACACATTGGGCTACACGGTCTACGACGGCCTCCGCTACTACGACGGCGGCGATCAGCTCTGGTGGAAGGCGATCTATGGGGACCGCAGCTTTCCCGTGCTGAACGGGCAGGTGCGCGTCTTTGCTCCCGAGGGGGCCGAGATCCAGCAGTATGCGGCTTACGTCAATGGGCGTGATGCAAGCGATGTCGCCACCGCCACCGTACCCGCAAGCAACGATGCAGTCGTCTTTGACTTGACTCGTGAACTCCGCGCCGGGCAGGATTTCGAGGTGCGCGTCGAGTTCACGCCCGATGTGGCGGCCGGCGCGGTCCAGCCCTGGCAGCAGCAGGCGGACGAAGTCGCCGCAGCCCGAGAAGCGGAGCAGGCGTTTCAGGATCGCTGGGGACCGATCGCGTCCCTCTTCTTTCTTGCCCTGGGCTTCATGCTCATCCTGGGCGGGCCGGCCGCGCTCTATGCGCTGTGGTACACCATGGGGCGCGACAAACCGGTCCCGCTGGTGGCGGACTACCTGCCCGAACCGCCTGACGACTTGCCGCCCGGCATGGCGGGCACGCTCGTGGACGAAACCGTCGAAATGGACGACATCATTGCAACCCTGGTCGATCTGGCCCGGCGTAAGGCGATTAGCATCACCGAAGTCAAGGAGGACGGCCTCTTTCGCACGGGCTATGACTTCATCTACCGGCGCGAGCGCGACGACACCGAGCTGAACGAATACGAGCAGGAGATCATCAAGGCGCTCTTTGGTAAAAAAGATGAGGTCCGACTTTCAGACCTGAAAGAGAAGTTTTACGCCAATATCCCGGCCATTAAGAGTGACATGTATGATGCGGTCGTGGAAGAAGGATTCTTCCGCATGAACCCGTCGACCGTACGCAATGCCTATCTGGCCCTGGGGATGTTTGGCCTGGGCGTTGCTCTCTTCGTGTCTATCGCCATGTCCCTCATATTTGGTGATCTGACGTCGTTGGCCGCTTTTCCCGCGGTGGGTGTGGGCATCACCGCGCTGGGCATGATCATCATGGCGCGCGCGATGCCGCGCAAGACTGATAAGGGCGCGGAGGAAGCGGCGCGGTGGGAAGCATTCCGCAGCTATCTGGAGAACATCGAGCAGTACAGCGATCTGGAGCAGCAGAAGTATATCTGGGACCAGTGGCTGCCCTATGCCATCGCCTTCGGGATTGATAAAGAGTACATTCAGAAATTTTCCAAAATCGACGCGCCGGCGCCGGGCTGGTATATTCCATCGCCGACCCTGTACGGCCCCATGCGTCCCTATTACTACGGCACGCCCTGGCACGGTCCCGTCGTGGTGAGCAGCGGCGGCAATATGGGCGACTTTTCGGGCGGCATGGGCCAGCCGAGCAGCGGCAGCATGGGCGGCGGCCTGAGCCAGAGCAGCCAGAACATGGGCACGAGCCTCACGGCCATGAGCGCCGGCCTGGGCAGCATGCTCTCCTCCGCTAACAGCACCATGACCAGCCGGCCCGCCAGCTCCAGTTCCGGCGGCAGCGGCGGCTGGAGCGGTGGCGGCGGGTTCAGCGGCGGCGGCAGCTTTGGCGGCGGCGGTGGCGGCGGTGGCGGCGGCGGCTTCGGCTAGTCGAGAACCTCAACTCATAGCAACAAAGGACTCTTCAATGATCGGTAGCGGCCGCTTGGTTGGCATAATTCTCATGATTGGCAGCATCATCTTGTGGCTCGGGTTTGTGATCTGGACCTTTGCCGAGAGCAACATCACCAGCGGCGGACAGGCGCTTGGTATCTTTGTTGCTTCGCTGGCCATGGCGCCGGTCTTTGGCATCGGCCTCTATCTCTTCCGCAAGGGGACGGTGGAAAAAGAGCAGTTTGCCGTGGTCGAGCAGGAGAAGACGATTCTCAACATGGTGTTGACCCAGGGCCAGGTGACGGTTTCCGAAATCATGGTCGAGTTGGGATTGCCGCGTGAAGACGTGGAGGCGATGATCCGCGACTTGGTGGGCAAACAGCTCTTTAGCGGCGCCATCAACTGGGACAAGGGCATTCTTTATAGCGTAGAGAGTCAGGCGCTCACGGAAGGACGTACCTGTCCGAACTGCGGCAGCACGGTCGAGTTTGCCGGCAAGGGGCTGATTGTCTGTCCCTACTGCGGCAGCGAGGTCTTTTTGACCGAACGGGCTGCTGCGCAGACTGCTTGAACCATGCATCCGACGGCCCTCTCACGGCCTCTCACGGCCTGATCTATTCAGACTATTTACAAGGAGAAAGTATTCATGACAGACCAACCCAATGATCCGTCCGATCAATTTGTCGACCAGGCGGAGAGCCAGCGCGGGGCCATTGAGCACCTGATCAAGGGGCTGCCTGGCGTCAGCGGCTATGTGGAAAAAGAGACCCGGCGCGATGCGGACAAGCGACTGCGCCTCTATATTGTCGGACAACTTGATGCCGACAAGCAGCGGCTGCTCGACGTCCAGCAGCGGCTCTTGCGCAGCGGCGGCCTGCGCAGCATGGATGAAGTCGACAGCGCCGTCACCAAGCTGCAGACGCTCAGCGATCGCATCCGGACGGCCAGCTACGGCTACGCCGGCTTCTTCGATCCCGTGCGCGTGCGCGAGGAGCAATTGCGCGCGCTCTACCAGTTTGACGTGGCCCTGGCCGAACGAACTGGTGAAGTGAGTGACACAATCAGCGCGCTCGGTGCAGCCGTCCGCAACGGTGATCCCATCGACGCCCCAACGTCCCAACTCATCGACGCCGTCAATGATCTCACCGCCCTCTACGATCGGCGCAACGACGCCATCCTGTCGCCTGCAACCCTGCTCAACGCGGCCAGCGCTCCGGTTGTCGAGCCGCGCCTGCTAGAACTGACTGACGATCTCAACGACCTGCCTGCTGACGAAGCCGATCCGGACGCGTAGTTGATCCGCCATCCAGCCTATTCCAAGGAGAATCGCAATGCCCAGAATTATTGATGTGATTGAAGTACCGGATCAACGTCCGGATGAGATGGTGCGGCGTGTACCGCAGACAGGATCGGGCGATTTCCGGTTGGGAAGTCAGGTGATCGTTCGCGAGAGCCAGAACGCGGTCTTCTATCGTGACGGCAAGTCGCTCGATACCTTTGGCCCCGGCCGTCACACGATTACGACGGCCAATGTCCCGATCCTGACCAACCTCCTCAAGCTTGGCACCCAGGGACAGGACATCTTCACGGCCGAGGTGTACTTCGTCAACATGCGCGAGTTCACCGACATGAAGTGGGGCACGCCCCAGCCCATTACCCTGCGCGATGCAGAGCTGGGCATGGTGCGCCTGCGCGGCTTTGGCCAGTACACCATGCAGGTGGCGGACCCAAAGCTCTTCGTCGACCAGATTGTGGGCACCCAGGGGCTCTACACGACCGGGCAGATTGAGGATTATCTGCGCGGCATGATCATCGGTCGCATGACGGATGTGCTGGGTGAAAACATGGGCAGCATCCTGGACCTCCCCTCCATGTTTGACGAGCTCTCGGCGGCCATGCGCGCCAAGCTCCAGGATGATTTTGCCGCAGTCGGTCTGCAGCTGAAGCAGTTCATGATCATTTCGCTCAGCCCCACGGAAGAGACGGCCAAGGCCATCGACGAACGTGCGGCCATGGGCGCGATCGGCAACATGGACGCCTACGTCAAGTTCAAGGCCGCCCAAGCCATGGGCGATGCCGCACAGGCCGGCGGCGGTTCTGCCGAAGGGCTCGGCCTGGGCGCGGGCATCGGCATGGGCGCGGGCATGGCCGGCATGATCACCCAGGCCATGCAGTCGGCCAGCCAACCGACCCCGGCCGGCCAATCGGCGCCCGCGGCCGCTGTGCCTGAAGTCATGTCAGTGGAAGAAGCGGCTGAGTATCTAAAGGTATCGCCCGCCGACGTCCAGTCCGCGATCGACAGCGGCGATCTGCCGGCGCGCCAGCTGGGCAGCCAGTATCGCATCAGCAAGAGCGCGATCGACGCCTTCTTGGGCGGATAGGATCGTTTCCCCAACCCTTTTGCAGAGCCGTTGCACTGCAACGGCTCTGCAAATTATCCTTTCACGCCGCTGCTGGTGGCGCTCTCGACGAAGAAGCGCTGGCCGAGAATGAAGATGATAAAGGGCGGCAAGATGGCGATGGCGGCGCCCGCCAGGATGAGGTTGGGTGAATCGGCCGCGCGGCCGCGCAGGACGTTGAGCGAGAGCGTCAACACGTGGTTCTCTTCGTTGCCCGTGTTGATAATCACCAGCGGCCAAAAGAAACTATTCCAGGCATAGAGGAAGGTGAAGGTTGCCAGCGTCGCCAGTGCAGGCAGGCTGGCCGGCACAAAGATTCTGACCAGGATTTGGAATCGGGAAGCGCCGTCGATGAGCGCGGCCTCTTCAATCTCTTTGGGCACCGAGACAAAGAACTGACGCATGAGGAAGGTGCCAAACGCCGTAAAGATCCACGGCATCACCAGCGCCGTCAGTGAGTCGACCCAGCCAATCCGCACCATCAACTGATAGAGGGGCACAATCAGCAACACGAATGGGATCATGATTGTGCCCAGGTAGAGCAGAAAGATCGTGTCACGACCGGGAAAGCGCAGGCGGGCAAAGGCGTAGCCGCCGGCGACGGAGGTCGCAAGCTGGCCCATCACCACGAGAATGGTGACCAGCGCCGTATTGGAAAGACTGCGGTCCATGCTGCGCAGCCGCAGCACTTCCGTGTAGTTCTCAGGATGCCAGGTGAGCTCTTCTACCGGGTCACTCAGGCGAACATTGGCCTCGACTGTAAGCGTTGGGTCGGCAGGATCCGCAAATTCACCCACGGTTGTCTGCTGGATGCTGACCATGGGGATGGTCTGGCCATTCACCTCGACATCGAAGAGCCGCTGCTCTTCGCCGTCATAAATCACTGTCTCCTGGTTCATCGCGCCGCCGGTGGGCCGCACTTCGGTCAGGCGACGGATCACCTCTGCCTCAGGGTTGTTGGGATCGACAAAGATGCCAACCCGAATATTGCTCTCGACCAGCGCAAACTCGCGCATTTCGCCATTGTAATCGACATGATAGAGGGGGAATTCCCCTTCCAGCCCCGCTACCTCCGTCGTGATCGGATCGCGCGGCAAGAGGCGGGGCGGATAGCGAAACGTATCGGTCGGCGTCTTGAGCGACGTCGTGACCATATAAATGAAGGGGAAGAGCATGATTGCGGCAAAGAAACTCAGCAGCAGGTAGATCATGCCATTTGATATCCACGTCGACAAGCGTCTTGATCCCATGGTTTCCTCAATCACAAAGAACGTTAGATGGCGTTGGCGCGTTCACGCTGGAAGCGGAAGAGCGTAATGGCAAAGATGCCCAGGAAGAGGATCCAGGCAATGGCGGATGCGTAGCCCTGACGGAAATTCTGGAAACCGCTTCGATAGAGGTAGAGCACGAGCGTAACGGTTGAGTTGTTTGGTCCTTCTGGCGGATTCATGAGAATGAAGACCTGTTCAAAGACCTGAAGCGCCTGAATGCTGGTCGTTGTAACCACAAAGAACGTCGTCGCCGCCAGCAGAGGGATCGTGATCTTGAAGAACTTTGCGAAGCGCCCTGCGCCGTCGACCGTCGCGGCCTCGTAGAGTTCGCCGGGAATGTTCTGAAGGCCGGCCAGGAAGAGCACCGTATTGAAGCCCATAGTCTGCCAGGCAAACATGATAATGACCGATAAGAGCGCGGTCTGGCTGCTCGACAACCACTGGATTTTCGGATCGATCAGCGAGAGCCCCAGCGTACTATTCATGAACTCCACACCCAACGTAATGAAATAGTTGATGTAGCCGATGGTCGAGTTATAGAGCCACTGCCAGACCAATGCAATGCCCACCACCGCGGCGATGCTGGGCAGAAAATAGGTTGCCCGGAAGAGCTTCATCCCCGGCAGCTTGCTATTGAGCACATTGGCCAGGACGAGCGCCGGGATGATGCTCAAGGGGACGGCCACCAGCGCAAAGAGCGCCGTATTGCGCAGCGCGATCCAGAAGAGCTTGTCTTGCGCGCCGATGATGAAGCTGCGCCCGCCCACCGTGAAGCGGCCCAGCTCGCTGTATTTCGTAACATCCAATGCCTCGCGTGCAAGCTGGTCTGGCGAGGCGAGCGGCTGCACGGTCATACTGAGGATGCGGCTGTAGTTGTCAAGACCTACCCAGTTGGGCGGATTAAACGCATCGGAATCGGTAAAGCTAAAATAGAGGGAAAGCACCAGCGGTCCGGCAAAAAAGATCAGAAAACCGAGCAGATTGGGGGAGAGGAAGAGCCAGCCGTTGAGCATCTCTTCGTCGCTGTTTTTGGCGTTCATCGCCTGGGCGGTCGGCTGGCGCCACATGCCCCAAATCGCCAGCGCGAAAACGATGGCCGCGAAGAGTAGGCTCAGGGGCAGCGGATTCAGCAACTGCTGTGCGAAGTAAACGATACCGCGTGGGCCGTCGACGGCGAAGAAGAACGCCACCAGGCTCAGGCCCATGACAAGCTGTCCCGCCCGTCGAAAGGCTCGTTTTCGACCCGGATAATCCTCGTAGCGATCGCCAAAGGCGCCGATCAAGTAGCCAAAAAAGCCGACGACCAAAAAGGGCAGCCCGCGCCCAAAGGTTGCGGCCAACGCGTCAATGCCCAGAAAGAAACGCGAAAACTGCAGCGCAGCAATCAGACAGGCCACAAAGCCGAGATAGTCGATCACGAGCGAAATCGTCCGTCCGCGATGATTGCGCTGGTTGATCGCAGGTACCGCGATCAGGCTGGCGACGCCTGCCCCTGCCAGGATCACCGTGCCCAATATGCGCATCCACATCTCCATGCCGGCAAAGACCGGCAAGACCCAGAGGAGGATGGCCGCCAAGATCGTGACCGTGCCGAATGCCGCCCGCCAGATTGTCAGGATACGGAGAATTAGGGCCGTGCGGTCTGACGCAGCATCGGCAGTCGGCTGAATGTTTGGGTGTGTCGTCATGACAGTTTGTCCATTCGCTTCATCAGGCTGGACGCAGGCGGGTACGCGCGATCTTTGGTCCTGTTTGGTCTGGCGTAGATGCAACAACCGCCGTGCATACGCTCGGAAAGAGCATGTGCACGGCGGCGTCAATCATGCCATCGCTGGGAAATAACCTACTGCGTAAAGGCTTTGTTGGCCTCGTCACAGATGGTGGCGGCAAAGTCGTCGACGCTGGTCTGTCCCGTCAGAACGGCTTGCACAGCCGGCCCCATGATGCGGTCGTAGTCCGGCCACGATCCGGCCCACAGCGGACCCTCGGCCACAGGATTGTCGGCCAGGCCGTTGAGGAAGGCCTGGTTGTTCTCCGGCGGCGTGAAGGTCAGGAAGGCGTCGAGGGCTTCCTGGCTGACGCGGCTGGGGATGTTGGCGCCCAGGGCGGCGATCTGACCTTGCGTCTCCGCTGTCGTCAGCGACTGGGCAAGCTGCCATGCTTCTTCAGGATGCTCGGTGTTGGCATTGACCACATAGGCGCCCCAGAAGAGCCAGTTGCCTGCGTCTCCGCCGGGACCTTCGGGCAATTCAACCACGTCCCAGTTGAAATCAACGGTGCGCGTGCCAGGCGTGGCCCAACGACCATTCTGGAACATGGCGACCTTACCGGCGCGGTAGGGCGGCTCACTGTCTTCGCCGTAGGGCACGGCGACGTCAAAGTCCTGATAGAGCGAGCGTTCAAAGTCAAGGCCCGCCAGCGATTCCGGCGTGTCGAGCGCACAGGCCAGGCGATCTTCGGTGAAGAAGCCGCCGCCGGCCGCGTTCAGCCAGGTGCCGTAGGGACCCCACCAGGCATTGGCGCCGTAGCCGTAAATGTCAGAACCCAGCCCACGTGTTGCCTGGGCAACCTCCAGGAAGGCGTCCCAGTCCCATTCGCCATTCGCTGCCAGCTCGCGCGGATCCGGCGCGCCGGCCTCGGCAATCAGATCCAGGTTCAGGTAGAGGGCAAAGGTTGACACGTCACGCGGCAAGCCCCACAGCGCGTCATTTGCGCCCGAGTCCGGATTGAAGGTCAGGAACTCCATCGGGCCGGGATAATATGCTTCGACATCAAATCCCTCAGTCCCTGCCGCCAGATCCGCCACATCGAGAATCAGGCCACGCGTGGCAAAATCTGCGATATCGGTGCCCGGAATCCAGAAGACGTCGGGCGCGGTGCCTGCGGCGATTTCCGTCTTCAAAACATCCTGATACGAAGATGTCTCACTGCCGCCCGGTTCGTAGGTGAGGCCGATGCCCTCAAGCTGGGCGTCTAACTGATCGCTCACGCTCTGGTAGACATCGATCTCTTCCTGATTGTCCGGACGCGTGCGCCAGCGCAGCGCGACCTCATCGCCGGCAGGCGCTTCTTCCATCGCTGCTTCGGTCGCCTCGGCCGGGGCATCCGCTGCGGTGTCGCTGCCGCCCGGCGCCGGCGCGGCACAACCGCTGACGACAAGAGCCGCCAGAATCAACAAGCTCAATACTACAAAGATCTTTCTATTCATTTTTCTCTCCCATAAGTCTTAACACAAACGGAGCATAGACAACGCATACTGTACAGTTTTCTTGACACGGATTGGACAGGCAAGCGGGGAGCCGGCGCCCAATGAGTCCGAGTAATCAATAAATTGTTGGGAAAATAATTCCGACATAGGATTAATGCCATAGTAACATAGGGCGTGAAAACCGTCAATCGGATCACGCTGTTTTTCCCCTGCAATGATTCAAAAATTGCGTACGATGGCGCGCGGATCTGCATGGATGCAGGGGATGGAGACGAATTCATCCGCCACAATCTGATGGCATCCGTCGTATCCTACTCTCTTGGCGTACGCGGTCGGGGCCGCAGATGTCCCGTTTGTGGCTGCAACGGTTTGCGTGGCAAACTGAAACGACATGAAGATTTCGATGCGGAGAAAGTAGTACAGCCAGGCGGAAACAGATCAATGGCTTGTAGGTCCGGCTACCAGCCGGAAGAGTCCCGGTCCTCGCCGATAACTCGTAGGTATACGGGAACTGTCACGCTGATAGCGTAACCTACGAACCACCGGCCTATTTACGCCCCTGTGTACTCGGCTGCCGGAGACAGCATGAATTGACCGCGGATCCGGTGGATTCAAGCGGATAAAACCAAACCGTAACCAACCTCCAGGAGAGGGACGATGACACAAGTACGCGCCAATGACTGGGAAAACCCGCAAGTGTTCGGCATCAACAAGGAGCCGGACGCGGCGACGCTGATGCCCTATGCCACGCGCACAGGCCGTGGAGGGCGAGCGCATGGCGTCGCCCTTTTGCCGCACGCTCAACGGCACGTGGCGCTTTGCCCACTACCCCAACCCGGCTGCGGTGCAGGGCGGCTTTGAGGCGCCGGAGTATGACGACCAGGGCTGGGACGAGATCCCCGTGCCGTCCAACTGGCAGATGCTGGGCGACGTGCTCCACGGCCAGCCCGCCTACGACGTGCCCCACTACACCAACGTCACCTACCCCTTTCCCATCGACCGCCTGCCCGGCGTGCCCGAAGACGACAACCCCGTCGGCCTCTATCGCACCACCTTCACCGTGCCCGAAGATTGGGCGGGGCGGCAGATCTTCATCACCTTTGACGGCGTCGATTCGGCCTTCTATCTCTGGCTCAATGGCCGCCAGGTGGGCTACAGCCAGGACAGCCGCGGGCCCGCGGTCTTCAATCTGACCGACTATCTTCTGCCGGGTGAAAATGTGCTGGCCGCCCAGGTCTACCGCTGGTCGGACGCTTCCTACCTCGAAGATCAGGACTTCTGGCGCCTGAGCGGGATCTATCGCGACGTCTATTTGTGGGCCACGCCCGCGCTGCACGTGCGCGACCTCTTTGCACAGACGGATCTGGACGCAGCCTATCGCGACGCCACCTTCGATCTGACGCTCAAGGTGCGCAACTATGGCGCCGCCGGCGCAACGGGCACGGTGACGGTTGAGCTGCTTGATCAGGCGCAGGAGCCCCTCTTCGCGCCGCTCACGGCTGCGGTCAGTGCCAGAGGCGGCGAAGAAGTTGAGCTGGCCTTTCGCGAGGAGATTGCCGATCCGGCTAAGTGGTCGGATGAGTTCCCCAATCTCCACACGCTGGTCGTGACCCTGGCCGACGGCGAAACAGTGACCGAAGTGCAGAGCTGTCGCGTCGGCTTTCGCAAGGTCGAACTGATCGACGGCGCGCTCTGCCTCAACGGCGTAGCCCTGGAGATCAAGGGCGTCAACCGCCACGAGCACGATCCGGATCACGGCCACGTGGTGAGCGAAGCCAACATGGTGCGCGATATCCGGCTGCTCAAGCAGTTCAACTTCAACGCCGTGCGCACCTCCCATTACCCCAGCATGCCGCGCTGGTACGAGCTCTGCGACGAGTACGGCATCCTGCTCTGCGATGAGGCCAATTTGGAGACCCATGGCGTCTGGGACCGGCTCACCAAGGATCCCGTCTGGGAAGCGGCCTTTGTCGACCGCGCCGTGCGCCTGGTCGAGCGCGACAAGAATCACCCCAGCGTCATCTACTGGTCGCTGGGCAACGAGTCGGGCTTTGGCCCCAACCACGTGGCCATGGCCGCATGGATCCGCGCCCACGATCCCACCCGCCCCCTCCACTATCATCCGGCCGAAGACGATCCCTGCATTGACGTGCTCGGCCCCATGTATCCATCGGTCCAGCGCATCATCGAGATGGCGACCGACGGCGACAACCGGCCCATCGTCATGTGTGAATACGCGCACGCCATGGGCAACTCCAACGGCAACATGAAGGAATATTGGGAGGCCGTGCGCGCCCATCGCCGCCTCCAGGGCGGCTTCATCTGGGAGTGGGCCGACCACGGCATCCGCCGGCTGACCGACGAAGGGGTTGAGTGGATGGCCTATGGCGGCGACTTTGGCGACAGCCCCAATGACGGCAACTTTGTGGCCGACGGCCTGGTCAGCCCGGATCGGGAGCCTCATCCCGCCATGTGGGAGCTGAAGAAGGTGCTGGAACCAATTGCGGTCGAACTCCTGGACGCGGGGGCCGGCCTGGTCGAGGTGACCAACCGCTATCACTTCAGCGACCTGCGTCATCTCGCCGGGCGCTGGGCGCTGCTGGCCGACGGCGTGGTGATCCAGTCGGGTGCGCTGCCGCCGCTTGCGGCCGCGGCCGGCCGGCGCGAGCGGGTCACCCTGCCCTACACCCAACCCGAGCTGCTGCCCGGCTGCGACTATCGCCTCAACCTGCACTTTGCCCTGGCGGCGGCCACGCCCTGGGCCGATGCCGGGCACGAGATTGCCTGGGCCCAGTTTGCCCTACCCTGGATGCTGCCCGCGCCTGCCCCGACACCCGTCGCGGCGCTGCCCGCGCTGACGCTGGCCGAGTCCGCCGGCCAGGTGGTGGTGACCGGCGCTGACTTCAGCCTGCGCTTTGATGGCGAAAGCGGCCGCATCGCCGCCTGGCAGGCGGGTGACCACGATCTGCTGGAAAGCGGCCCTGGCCTCAACTTCTGGCGCGCGCCCACCGACAACGACGCCAACACCTGGGGCGATCAGCGCGCGGCCATTCGCTGGCGTCAGGCCGGTCTCGATCAGCTGGTCGAGCACGTGGACGGCGTTGACGTGAGCCAGCCCCGGCCTCAGGAGGTCGTCATCAGCGTGCGCACGGCGACCATGGCCGACGCGGAAGATGACGGCCTGCGCGCGCGGCGCACGGCTTCGCTCATCGACGGCATCAAGATGATGCTCGTGCACCGCGTCGACGAGGAGCAGGGGCGCATCCTGGCCGCGGCCCTGGGCTTCAACTATACCGACCTGGCCGGCAACGACTACCGGGACAAGGCCGTCACGCTGGTCAACGTCCTGGCCGCGACCAAGCGCATCCCGGCGCTGCTTGACTTGATGACCGCCGCGCTCGACGGCCCCATGGGGGGCGATCTGCTCGATGAAGCCAAAGCCGGTCTGCGCGCCCAGTTTGACGAGCTGCGCGACGCGCTGCAGGGCGCGACCGGCCCGGTGGCGGCCGCGCGCTTTGACGCCGAGACCACCTATCACATCTACGGCAACGGCGAAATTCTGATCGACACCCACATCGTGCCCAGCGGCGCGCAGCCGCCCATGCTGCCCCGCATCGGCTTGAGCCTGGCCCTGCCCGGCGCGCTCGAGACGCTGACCTGGTATGGCCGCGGCCCCCACGAGAACTACGCCGACCGCAAGCTGAGCGCGCCCGTGGGGCGCTACCGGGGCGCGGTGGCCGACCAGCTCTACCCCTACATCATGCCCCAGGAGAGCGGCAACAAGAGCGACGTGCGCTGGGCCGCGCTCACCGCCAGGGACGGCCGCGGCCTGCTCGTCAGCGGCGAGACTGCGCTCAGCGTCAGCGCCGGCCACTACACCGCGGCCGATCTGACGGCGGCCCAGCACACCTACGAGCTGACCCCCCGCGCCGAGGTGATCCTCAACGTCGATTATGCCCAGGGCGGCCTGGGCAACGGCAGCTGCGGGCCCGGCGTGCTGGAAGAATACCAGCTCTTGCCGCAGGAGACGCGCTTTCAGGTGCGCCTGCGGCCGCTCAAGGCTGGGGAAGATCCGGTCGCGGTCGCGAAGGAGCGGGTTGGCTAGGGATCATGATGGCTGGATTGCCTCTTCAGATGGCGGATAATGTCCCGAGATCGTTCTTCAGCGTTGACGAAAGACAGTGCATTGGGTACCGCGCTTTTCATCGTATCGCATCGGGTCAAGCTTGTAGCCGGTCACCTTGCAGGTCGACCGGACGCCGCCGCGCCAGCCTCGCTTTCACCGGACCGGGCCAAAGCTCGGACAAACCAAGGTGCCCGCTCGCTTAAATGAGTCTGGCCAGAAATGATCACCACGCTGTCCGCCCGGACGGCGACGCCGTCGTTGGCGAGCTGTCTGCGCAAATGTGACGATCTGTCTTTAGCACCCGATAGTATCGTCGGGTTTACTTTCGAACACGGAATGAGAACATGTTTGCTGAGTATGACCAGCTCAGATACAATCAAAGATGAAAGCGGCCAGCGTTGGCACAATTAGGTAGGCCACAAAATATGATGGATGGTGGATGACATTATGCAAACAAGATTCAGTTACCGTACTTTATCCTTATCTGTATTAGTGTTGCTTGTTTTTTGGGGCTCAGCATGTGCGCCTGCACAGCAGTCGCCGTCATCTAGCCAAGAGACTTCTGGAGACGCAAAGATTGTCGAAGGCATAGGTCAACTTGCCACGGCGTCTACGAATGCAAGAGAGGGCGTGTTACTTGTAAGACAGTATGTGTCTGATGAAGGTTCGTGGGAATACACCGAGGCACGCCGTCTTTATAGTGACGCTCAATCGGCGTTTAACGGCTGGATAGAACAATTGAAGGCGGATCTTCAATTTGAAGTGGAGCCAGATCAAGAAACGTATGATGCCAGCTTATCAGAAGCGCTCGAAAAGACGACTGCATTTCTCGGGCACGTCCAGCAGGTAGAAGCTACGAATGCATCTGTTGGTAAGGGAAGCAGTACAAACGCTGAGAGTTCATCTTCAGAGCAAGAAGACGTCGCTGCAATGCTAGTTCTGGGTATCGCAACCAAAATCGTAACAGACATTGTTGTTGTTGCTGGTATCGATCTGTGGAAAGCACACCAGGAGATGCAAGCGGAAGAGAAGGAACGGGACTTGGTCAAGAGGATAGAATATCTTGATTCACTATTATGGGCCTCATTCGATGATATTCGTTAGAGCTAGATACCTAAGATGCATTCGGTGACTCAGCAGTACTGTCGGATCGTCCTACTTGTTTCCCTGTTTCTTCTTGCTAGTTGCGGCGGAGGAAGCGAACAAGAGAGCACACCTACTTCTGCTCCAATACGCTCGCAGATTACGTTGCCAGCCCCAAGCGCAACAGAAATTTTTTCAGATCACACACTGCCTACAGAGCAACCCTCGCCAACAGCGACTACGATTCCAACTCCTTCACCATTGTCAGTGGAGGAAATATATCAAGACCTGAGGGACTCGACGGTGTTTGTATACTCAGACACACCCAGCGGCGCATCTACCGGCACGGGGATCATTTTCACCTCAGAAGGTCACGTTGTAACAAATGCACACGTGATAGATGATGCGCGTCGAATTAGGCTTTACCAAGAAAACTCAGAGGAAGCGCAACTTGCCGAAATCATTGCGGTGAGCTTCTGTGACGATCTTGCCGTTCTGAAAATCGAAGGAGAGGATTTCGAGGCTGTCAGATTCGGTGACAGTGACAATCTGGAGCGTGGTCAAGATGTGGTCGCTATCGGATATCCATTGTCACGGGATCTCGGGAAGGAACTAACTGTAATCACAGGCAAAGTGAACCGACCGAAGACGCGCATCGAAAATCTGGAGAACGTTATTCAAACGGATACGCCGCTCAATCCCGGCAACAGTGGGGGACCTTTGTCCAATCTGTTCGCAGAAGTTATCGGCATTAACACTACTCGAATAAATGCGACAAGCGATGGCCAAAGGGTAGCAGGGGTCAACTTCGCAATTGCGAGCAACTTTGCGCTGCCAATTCTCAAGGATCTTCAGCGCGGCACAAATCTATACTGGACCGGTCTGGATTTTATCCATGATGAGAAATCAGATCGGACTATCGTAGATGAGGTAGAGCAGGAAAGCCCATCCAGTCAAATCGGAATAACGGCAGGAGACAACCTTGTTTCCTTCGCTGGAAGCAGATTTGCAAATTGGCGTGAGGCATGTGCGCTATTGAAGGACAATAATTTCGAACAAGAGCCGGTCTTGGTAACGGTTGTACGTGGGCAACAACCACTTGTGGGTACTCTCGGCAGCGGGATCTCCCCATTAAAGGCGCCAGCCTATGAGCAGCAAGTCATAATGGGCGAAGAGATCTCGCCTTTTGAGTTGGATCAGAAATTTCGGAATAGGGAATTTGTTACAGATATAGCATACGGTGCCAAGAACTGGATCACCGTCTATTCCAAAGGTACAGCTCTAGCGGATCAAAGAATCGAATTTATTGACAAGCACTCCGATTTGATAGAAATAGCAGCTACACAAGGGCAAGAGGGCTATTTCATAACCGACTTGACTTATGGCAAGGGGACGTGGGCTACCTTATTCTCAAAAGGCACAAGCTACGCGGACCAGAAAATCGTTTCGGGGCGAAGGTTTCCAGGAAGGGAAGTCGATGATCTGCTTTCCGAGGGCTACTCAATAACTAGTGCGGCCAGCGGCGGTGAACGATGGGTGATAGTATTGTCAAAGGGCGGTGATCTAGATGAGCGCAGATACGAATTTGTTGATCATAACGACCTCTCGAACCATTTGTCAGAGCTTTCATCTTCGAATCGCCATGTTTGGATAATTGTTCCATCAAATCGCCTAATAGGCGACACTTGGTTCGTGTTGCATTCTGAGCGACAGACTCATGATAGCCAACGCCACTTGGTAACATCCGTTTTGAGCGATGACGTAATCGAAACGGTAAGTAGAGGAGACGCGCCGACAATAGACTCAATTCAACACCTTGGCGGTGAGTGGATCATATTACATCGATAGTTGCACGAAGCTCGCTCGTTTTTTGAATCTGTTTTATCCCCACCTACGTACAATAATTCACCGGCGTTGATGAAACGAAGTGTTTCTGGCCTGTTTGGTTTCATCGTACTCGTCTTGTCGACGGTCGCAGCCGCCAACCAAACATACACCGGAGCTAGCTACATCTCGGGCAAACCAGCTTGCCCGCTCGCTTCAATGAGTCTAGTCAGAAATGATCGCCAAGCTTTCCGCCCGCCCGGTGACGCCGCGTTGGTCGTTGGTCGGCTATCCACAGAGATGGGCGGCCAAGCACGAGACCATGCGTACCTCACATGATGCCGTGGTCCACAATCACCACATCATGTGATGACGGTTCACCACGTTGGTTGCTATCCTCTCGCTGTAGCAGGTCACGCACGCAAGACCGAGATTCGTCGCTGTCGCGCGCAAACACGGACGGCATGGCTGAACTGGTGCGTCTACAGCGTGCCAGTGTCCATTTCTAGTTGACATTGGCACGCCAGGTTCTTGCTGCATCTGACTATTCTTGGCGCAGTATGTCTGCCCTGAAAAATAGCACAGGGCTGATGCTTGTGAAACGAAAAAAGGTAGCGTTAAAGCAGCCCGGCCTGAACGAGCAGCAGTCAAGGCCAGGCAGGCATTCCGATACGGTTTGGCCGCCAGCGCATTCGAACTAGGCGGTGATAGAAGTCAAGGCGACATCAAAACCGAGTGTTTGCAACGTTTTGAGCGCCCGACGCTGTTCTTGCTCCTGGTTGCGTTTGAGGAGGAAATCTCCTCCCAGTTCTTCAAACTTTGCAGTTGGATCGTCAAGGAGGTGATAGACAATCGTCAAGATGGAATGAGCAACGGCCATGGCTGCCCGTTTGGGGCCTCGACGTGCTCGCAGACGATGGAACTGAGCAGCCAGATAGGTCTCCTTGGTACGAGAAGCGGCCCAGGCGGCTTCGACCAAGGCCGAGACCAACCACTTCTGCCCTTTGCGCCGTTTGCCGCTCTTGCGTTTGCCTGCCGATTCGTGATTGCCCGGACAGACACAAGCCCAGGAAGCCAGTTTCTTGGCCGATGACCAGGATTCTACCGAAGGACCGATTTCCGCCAGAATGACCTCGACCGTGCGGGGACCAACGCCAGTGATGGCATCGAGCCGTTCCATCAGGTCGGCATGGGGTTCTGTCAATTTGGCGATACGCTGGTCGAGGGCCTCAATACGCTGGTTCAGACTGTCCAGTTGATAGAGCAGTTCCTGCAACATGAAGCGGTGGTGCTCACGAACCTGCCCAGTCAAGGCGTCCACCAGTTGGGGGATCTTGCTGCGCATCCGCTTCTGGGCCAGTTGGGCCATCTCTTCGGGACTCTGTTCGTCGGCGATCAAGGCTTCCAGCATCAGTCTTGCCGAAACGCCCTGAATGCTGCTCGCAACCGATGTCAACTTGATGTTGGCGTCTTCCAGGATCTTGTGGAGCCGGTTGGCCGCACTGCTCTTCTCCTGTTTCAGACGAGTGCGATACCGCGTCAGGTCCCGCAGGTCTCGCTGCGACTCTTCAGGGATGAAACTGCGTTCCAATAGACCGTAGCTCATCAGCTTGGCAATCCATTCGGCGTCTTTCTCATCGGTCTTGCGACCCGGTACCTGCCGCAGGTGTCGAGCATTGACCACCCAGACATCCAGCGCCGGATGCAGGATGTTGTAGACCGGCTTCCAGTAGACCCCGGTACTCTCCATGGCCACTTGGGTCACGTTCAAGGAGACTAACCAGTCTGCCAACGACCACAATTCCTTGGTCGTTGTACCGAATCGTTTGCGACTGACTTCGATCCGACCATCGTCATGCTGAATCCGAACACAGGCCTCAACGCTTCGTTTGTGTACATCCAGACCGCTGCAACGAGCAAAGAGCACTTCCATCTTTCTTCTCCTTGGCGGCCACCTATGTGTACCCGACTGGAGCACAGTCTGCCCTGCGTGTTTCGCCAAATCGGCGTCCACAATCCGTGGTGCGTCGAGATACACGAATCAAGCTATTCAGCGATTTTGGTAGACCACGGAGTTATCGATCTCTGGCTGGTGGCCGCTTCCTATAGTCTACCATTTTTTCATCCCCCGTGGCGCGCAATCGCCCATGGGGAACTATTCACAGTAAAGGGGAAGCGATTGATGGAAGTCTTATATGGAATCTTATCCTGGGGGTCTCCCCTCGGTCTTGCCTTGTTTTTCTTCTTTTCGGCGAGCGGCGCCGGCATCTTCTTTTGGGGCCTCTCCCATTTCATCCGCAGCAAGAACGAATCAATTGTGTAGGGATAGAATCCCGTTCAAATTTTGTGCTTGACGTTTAACGCCACGCGTTATAGACTGTCTGCATGATTCGGAACTTCAAGGACAAGGAAGCCGAAAAGATCTTCAAGCGCCAGCGGTCGCGAAGGCTACCGTCTGACATTCAGCAAGTAGCACTGAGAAAGCTACGTATGTTGAACCGGGCCCAGAGTCTCCAGGACTTGCGCGTTCCGCCGGCCAACCGACTCGAACGTCTTTCTGGTGATCGTTCAGGTCAATACAGCATCCGGATCAACAACCAGTGGCGCGTTTGTTTTGAGTGGGACGATGGCGACGCTCTCGATGTCGAAATCGTTGATTATCATTGAGGGTTCAAATGGATAAGAGAGAGAAGTTGGAGCCGATCCACCCTGGTGAGGTGCTGCTGGAAGAATTTCTCAAGCCGATGGAGCTAAGCCAGAATCAGCTCGCATTGTCGATTCGTGTGCCGGCACGCCGCATCAATGAAATTGTCCACAAAAAGCGACGAGTTACCGCAGACACGGCCCTACGTCTCGCTCGCTACTTCAATACGTCGCCGCACTTCTGGCTTGGACTGCAGATGGACTACGATCTCGATGTTGCTGAGGACGAGATCGGCGCGCGGCTCGATCAAGAAATTATCGCAATGACTGGCTAGTACACGACGGCTGAAGTGAGCCCATGGTTCGTAGATCCGGCTATCAGCCGGACGACTACGGGAACCTTTGGATCACGCTGATCGGCGAGGCTTGTCACGCTGGTAGCGTGACCTACCGTCCATCGGTCCGCTTGCGCCGTCGCGTACTAGCGTTCTGCCGGCAGGGCAGTTTGGTCCGGTTGGCTTTCGTTGACAGTTGGTCGCAATGTCCCCGGCACGGGCGGCAGAGTATCCGATTGGCAGACTTGTCGGCGCCCGTGCCGGGGACGTGCATATGGCTTGCGCTTGACGCCGATCAAGGGCGTGACGTCTGTTATGGGACCGGCACGATTTCGGGGAGGGTCCAGGAGCCGTCAAGGATCTCTTCACCCGGTTCATACATGCGGATGGCATAGTTCCAGCCGGGCGAGGTGGGGATGCATTCTTCGATCCGGCGTTGCCAGTCGTGCTATACTTTGCGCTGTCAGCGTGACCATGGGTCACTCGAAGCCAACAGATAACGTGGAGACAAGACGATGAATTTTGGTATCACAAAGACGATTCCGGCCGGCGAAGGCCAGGCGCGCGTCGATTCGCTCTATGACGGCTCGCTCTCGGAGTATGAGTTCCACATGGCCGGCTCACCTTCCAAGCTGGAGGTCGGCCATTACGTCTACACCATCTATGGGAATGAGTTGATCGGCCGGCTGCGCATCAAGGAACTGATCCCCGGCGCGGTCAATCCCAAGTCGGGCAAGCCGCGCACGCTGATCATGGTCGAGGCGCCCGGCGAGCGGCTGGCGACGCCGGTGCCCAAGCGGGGCCATCAGGGCACGCGCTACACCGAGGGCGAGGATTGGCCGGCCTAGGCAGCCAATCCTCGCCGGTGCGAGTGCAAAAGCTGCCGCGGTCGTGGCTTCGCAGCTATTCGGCAGGGCAGCTATCCATGCGCAGATACTGCCGGCATTCTGAATCGGTCAGCGCCCGCGTCAGACGCGTCTCGGCCAGGACGATGAGTTCGTCCAGCGGCACAACATATTCGCGCAACGTGCCGTCCGGGCTGAGAGAGCCATATTTTCCGGCATTGGCTTAATCGCCGCTTTCGGGCACAACGCCATCGGCATCACATAGCGGGAGGATGCGAAACTGCTTTCGTTCTACGCAAGTAAAGTCGCGCAGGACGCGGTTTTCGTCGATGTGGGCCAGAATGTCTTCGACGGGTAATTCTGCAATAGGGCGCACGATAACTGTCCCATCATCCGCGGCTGAATAAGCCAACTGTCCATCCGGCGAAAGTGCAACTTGATTGACGAAGACGCCATGCTCGCTGAAGGTGCGTAAGGCATCCCCAGTGGATACATCCCACAAGATCAACGTGCCGTCGGCGGACCCTGTGACAATCTGGCTTTCGTCTGGCGTAAAGGCAACGCCATATACGCCATTGGTATGGCCATTAAAGGTTTGGATTGCTTCGCCGCTGGCGATATCCCACAATACGGCCGTATGATTGGCACCGCTAGACACAAATCGCTCACCATCTGCACTGATGTCGAGACCCCTTGTCCCCCCTCCTTTATTGTAGCGCCGGATTTCCTCGCCCGTATCAAGGTCATACAAGATAAGATCGCCTAAGTCACCGCTGGCAATAGCCGTCTTTCCATCTGGACTAAAGGCAACGCTTTGCAGCCATTCATGTTCATTAGCCGGGAAGCTTTTCATTTCAGAGAATGTCTCAACATCAAACTGCTGCATGAGACTCCTCGCGCCCAACAACAGCGAACTACCGTCGGGACTAAGCGCTATGGCAAATGCCTCGGATATCTCTGTACTCTCTATTCTTTTAAGCTCTGCGCCACTTTCTAGATCCCAATGCACCAGCAGCAATTGGGGATTCTCTACGTCATTCCCCGTAGCATTGCCAGCGAGGATAGCCGACTTGCCATCTGGTAAAAATTCGGAAACCCAGAAGAAACCAGGCAGCCTGTGGATGACCTCAAATGTTTCTGTATCCCAAAGGATGGCTTCATTTCCTGATTCGTCAGGACTGAAATAAGCAGTCGAGATTGCCTTTGTGCCGTCAGGACTGATGTCCACATCGATGACTACATCGGTCATATGATCTTCGAAAACTTGCGCAGTCACGTCCTGACGTATATCCCAGAAGCGCAGGGCGCCAACGCCTACAGTTCCGGCGCTGATGGCCGTCTGTCCATCGGAACTCACTGCTATACTGAACACGGATTGCCCACTATGGCCCAAAAGACGCTGGATGATTTCGCCCGTTTCCGTGTCCCACAGCAGCACTGCGCCATCCCCATCGCCGCTGACCAGGCGTTTACCATCGGGCGTAAAGGCGAAAGCGCCATTGTACACATCACCTGCATGCCCGTCATTGCGGCTGCCCAATTGGGTCAGTTCTTCCCCGGTCGTGGCGTCTAGTAAGACAAAGTATCTTTGAGATGGATCAGGTATCATTACAACAATTTGACTGCCATCGGGACTATATTTTGAGAAACGTACATCCGTGTCGAATTCCACTGTTTCCAAAACCTCACCCGCAGGCAGAGAAAGGAAAACGCCTGTTGATCCTGCCGTGCGTCCACTTGGATCAGCAGCGGTTTCGAAATTCTGATCGTCAATGTCAGTTAAGATCGCAAAAGCCTGATCGCCCGCCGGATTGATATTAATAGATTCAATGAAATTGTTACCGCTAAATTGAGCAAGCGCCGGCTCGCTCACAATCTCGCCGGTCTTAAGATCAATCAAGAGCAAACGAGACTCCCCCGTTAAGGTATATTCTTCATTTAAAACCGACGCGGCAATGAGGGCCATCTCCCCCTCTGGCGTAGACATGTGCCAGGTGATTCTCTCTCCCGGCTCGCCGTCGATACGATAAACTTGTTCACCGCTTTTTATGTCCCAACCAGTCAGACTAAAGCCTTCGGGCACACCGTCAACTTCTGTTTCACTTACACCCTGGTAGATCGTGCTGACAACGATTTCCCCGCCCGGCACACCAAAGAGTTGTCCCGCATTGGTCATGTCAATGTCGGGCAATGTCTGCACCTTTTCACCGGTCGCCCAATCCCATATGATCAGCTCGTCGTTATTGTAAGCCGTGGCAATGTAGGTGCTATTGGGGATGTTTTCCAACCGTCTAAACGTGGCGTCCTCATTGGCGGTATCAAATTGGTTGAGTATCTCGCGGCTGTTGGGGTCCCACACGGTCAACGTGTGACCACTATCTTGTGAGATTAAGTGGGCGTCACCAGGCAGCATCTCTACCAAGTCCATGTAATGGTCCTGGTCCTCGTTTTCATAGATCAGGCTCGTTCCAGGGGCATAGGCCACATCGTTTAATGTGCGCACAGCCTCAGTTGGCGGTTGCTCCCCAGAGACAGCTTGCACGGCAAGGGCCAGGGCCAGGTCAACGTCGCCGCCGCTGAATGCTTCTCGGGCGCCGCTGGTCAAGGCTTGGCTCTGCGCCTGCTCTTCATTGAAGCGGGCGATTTCGGCTTGGGCAACCGCTTCAGCCTGCGCAGCAAGGGCAGCGGCTTCATTCTCCTGGGCAATGGCTTCGGCCGTAGCCGCCGCATCAGCACTTCGTTGCGCTTCTGCGGCTTGGTTGGCTGCAATGGCTTCTTGCGTGGCCGCAGCGTTGGCATTGGCCTGGGCCGCTTGCGCATTGTTGTTGGCCTGGACACCGGCAAAGAGGGCGATCAACGCCAGCAGCGCGGCCGCGGCCAGGGCCGCGCCTAGATAGTAGGCGCGGCGGCGCAAGTTTTGTGCGGACGTCGCCTGCTCTTCGGCGCGCTGGTGTTCGGTTGCGGCCAGCTGTTGCGCGGTCTCCAACTCGCGCTGTTGACGAGCCGCTTCTTCAGCCTGGCGCTGTTGACGTGCGTCGACGCTGGCCGTGAGGAAGGCACGCTCATCGGCCGTCAGCGCCACGGTCGTGTCATCGGCCCATTGGGCAAACTGATCCAGGCGCGCCCCATGCAGCAGATAGCCCGGCTCGTTGCCGGCCAGCTGCCATTCCACCGCAGCCGCGGCCAGCAAGCGCTGCAGGCGCACGTCATCCCGACTTTCCTCGAGCCAGGTGCGCAGCTGCCCCCATTCACGCAACAGGGCTTCATGGGCCACCTCCACCGTCGGCTGTCGGGTCAGCGGGTCGTGGTCGAAGGTCAGCAAACGGGCGGCGCCAAACTGATCCACAATGCCCCCAATGGATGAAGCGCCATCAGCGGTCGGGTCATTTTGCAGATCGAGCGCTTCCAATTCGGAGAGGCGCACTCGGCGGCGCGTATCTTCAACCCCTTCCCCCAGCGTGACCAGGCGCAGAAACAGCTGTCGAGCGGCCACTTGCTCGGATGGAGAGAGGTTTTCGTAGATCTCATCGGCGCGGCGCGGCAGGGCGCGCAACACGCCGCCCACCTCGTCAAAGGCCTGGCGTGTGATCTGGTTGCCGCTGCGCGCATCAAAGAGCTCCGTCAGCGCATATTGGAGCAAAGGCAGCGTGCCCGGCTGGTCGTAGACCTCGGTCACGATGGCCGAGAGCACGCCCTCCTCATACTCAACGCCCAGCCGTCGCGCCGGCTCCTGAATCGCCCAGGTCAACTCGTCCTGGTTCAACGGCAGCACTACTTCAGTCTGCTGCTTGACCAACTCGGCAAGGGGCTGCACCTGCAGCGGCCGGTCATAGAAATCGGCGCGCAGGGTGACAATCACGTGCAGGGGGCTGTGGGGCGCAGAGAGCGCGGCCAGCAGGCTGTCGAGGAAATAGGCTCGTCTCTCCGGGCTTGCTAAACTCCACAACTCCTCAAATTGATCGATGACCAGCAACAGCTTGGCATCTTCTTCATCGGGCAGGATGCGGCGGATGGTGCGCAACATGCCGCCTGGATCGCGCAACATGGGCTCGACGAGACTGGGCGGCGGCTCGACCGCCACCGGCCATAGGGCCTGCTCCAACTCCTCCAGGGGATGGGTGCCCGGCGTCATCTCGGCCACAAACCACTTTTCCGAACCCGGAATTGCTCCCCGGCGTAGAGCCGGAATCACGCCGGCTTTGACCACGCTCGACTTGCCGCTGCCGCTGGGGCCAACTACGGCCAGAAAATGACCGTCACTCAAGTGCGTCAGCAGTTGACCGGTGAGGCTGTCGCGGCCGTAGAAGTCCAGCGCGTCCGTTTCCTGAAAGGCGCGCAGGCCCTTGTAGGGATTGACGACATCGATGGGAACGGGCGGCTGCGCAATGATCGTGGCCAGATCCAGGCGTCCGGCAATGGACTGGCGGAACGCTTCGGCGAAGGTCAGCGCATCGGGGAAGCGGTTGGACGGTTCCTTGGCCGTGGCCTGCTGAATCACGGCATCAATCTGGGGCGAGAGATCCGGCCGACTGGCCGAGACGAGGGGGAAGGGCGCGGTCAGGTGGTTTTGCATCACGGTGATCAACGGCACGTCTGGGAAGGGCTTTTCGCCCGTCAACACTTCATAGAGCACCGCGCCCAAACTGTAGATGTCCGACTGGGCGCTGACCGGCGCTTCCTGGATCTGTTCCGGCGAGATATAGTCCGGCGTGCTTAGCAGTTCGCCCTCAATCGTGCCTAGATCGTCATTTTGCAGATCCTTGGCAATGCCAAAATCGGAGAGATAGGCGTTGCCGCTTTCGTCGAAGAGGATGTTGGCCGGCTTGATGTCGCGGTGGACGATGTCCTGGTTGTGGGCCGCGGCCAGGGCGGGCGCGATCTGATCCACCAGCTTCTGCGCCCGCTCTAAAGACCATGGCCCCTGGGCCAACGCCGTCAGCAGGTTGCCGCCGCGCAGCAGGCGCATGACTAAGTAGGCCCCATCCGGGTCGCGCCAGAAGTCGTAGATGGGCACGATGTGGGGATGCTCCAGCCGGGCGATGGTCTGGGCCTCGGCTTCGAAGCGGCGGATGAAGTCGGGGTCATTGGCATAGCGGCGGCGGATGATCTTGACCGCCACCTCGCGGCCAATGATGGGCTGCACGGAGCGGTGGATGACACCATACGCGCCCGAGCCTATCTCGTCCTGTAGTTCATAGCCGCGCACGCCCTGCTCGTTCAGTAAATCGAGCCGCAGGTCGCCGGCCAAGATCTGTTCATAGAGCTCCGTGGTGCGCGCAGCCGGCTCCATCCCCAACTCTTCGTTGAATAGACGGCGGCAGCGTTCGTAAACGGTCAGCGCTTCGCCCCGCTGACCGTTGCGCGCCAGGATTTCCATGAGCTGCTGATACGCGCCCTCTCGGTATTCGTCCAGTTCCAACTGGCGCTCGGCATACGTCTGGGCAGCCGCATAGGCCTGTTGGTGGAGGGCGATGGCGGTCAGGGTTTCCAGGGCGTCGAGTTCTCTTCGCAGAAATTTCTGCCGCTCGATCTCCGCCCACTCTTCAAATTCGTTGCTGTCGTCCAAATAGAAATCGGCCAGGAAGTGATCCGTGTAGAGGGCGACGGCGGCTTCCAGCTTCTCCCGGCACGGTTGGCAGGTCAACAGGCTGTGGTGGTCGTGGGTTTGCACTTGATCCATCAGGGTTTCGAACTGGCTGATGTCGATTGAGATCGGCGCGGCCGGGTTGAGCTGGACCGTATGGCGGTTGGCCAGCAGCAACGGCACAGCCTCATCCGCGCCGGCCGAATCTGCAACGGCAAAGTCAGGAATCGCCTTGCGCAGATGGAACAACACCTGGCGCAGATTGGCGCGGGCCGACGTGTCGGGCATGCCGGGCCAGAGCAGCGTCATCAGCGTCTCGCGGCGATGGGCCGTTTCCGGTTCAGCCGCCAGATAGACCAGCAGCGCCAGCACCTTCTGGGTGCGGAAATCGGCGAGTGCTTCGTCATGCAGCTCAATCTGCAGCGGTGCAAAGAGGGAGATCTTTAGCTGTTCCATGCGCTCTTTCCTCCAATAAATCTACAAGACCTGATCGATAAGGAATCCTCGATAGGGCACAACGCCGACACTGCTCTGCAGCTGGGGCGTTCCGGACCTCACCCAGCACACCCTCCCTGTCGGAGGCTATGCTGTCCCGCTCCACCGTGGAGAGGAGTAGGCCTTGCGCTGTCGGACGCAAGGTCAGAGTGAGGGGGAGGCGAAGAGCATGTTCTACCCGCAAGAATCGTGAAAACCGGTGAGCCACACCATGTTAACACGGAATCGTTAGCAGCGGGGCAAATGCTAACGGTTTTGACCATTTTGTTAACGGCTGGAGAACGGCCCGCAGACGGCGGGCGGGTAATACTGTTAGCGTCCGGTTTCAATTCCCAACCAGATCTGGGACCGGGAAAGGAAACTCTCATCAACGTGGGCCAAACGGTTCCAATTATGTCTAGCCAGGAGATACACCTATGGATCCTTATTGAGCAGTTTCAAGCACCATCACAGACCGGCGCAGCACGAGCGTACGACTCATCTGCTCCCTTGAGGGCGAGTCAGACAAAACTTCAAGATCTTGTCGTGATCTTAGTCAATCGCTGAGATTTATTTCAGCGTTATTCAACATAATTGAGAGGATGGAAAGAAGATTGTGAGAACCATATCTGATCGATCAAAGTACCGCCTATTGATCCTACTGTGTATCGGACTTTCGCTGCTGATTAGCGCTTGTCAGCCATTGATTTTGGACGAGATTTCGACCGAAGCTGCCGAGTCATCGGCGCAGGAGGCAAGTCCTGGCGCCGACAATCTAGGCGATCCATACTACCCGCAGATGGGCAATGGCGGGTACGATGCACAGCACTATACAATTGACCTTGTCGTAGATATGGACGGCCAGTCCATTACCGGGACAACAACGATTGATGCATTGGCCACGCAAGACTTGAGTGCGCTAAACCTCGATTTTCTTGGCCTTGAAGTCAGCGATATTCAGGTCAACGATGCGCCGGCCCAGTTTAGCCGTGATGGAAGCGAACTGACGATCATCCCATCTGGCCATATCTTGAATGGCGAAACTTTCACCACGATTGTGGCATACGGCGGTGTCCCTACGCCCGTTGATGATCCTGGCGTGCCATGGCTTCCAATAGGCTTGAAGATGGACGAGTCCGGGCTCCTTATACTCGGCTTACCGTCCGGCGCGATGTCATGGTACCCGTCCAATAATCACCCGGCCGACAAGGCCACCTACACATTTCGAATTACGGTCGAAAAGCCGTTTGTGGCGGCCGCAAACGGTCTTCAGAAAGAAGCGATCGACAACGGTGATACGACAACGTACTTGTGGGAAGCCAGCGACCCAATGGCAAGTTATTTGGCGACGATCAATATTGGCGAATTCGACATCATGACTGAAGAGGGTCCAGACGGGCTACCCATCCGCAACTATTTCCCGGTCGGTATCGACGAGGAAACAATCGCTCCGTTCAGCCAGACATCGGAGATGATCGAGTTCTTCAGTAGCCTATTTGGCCCCTATCCATTTGAAGCATATGGCGCAGCTGTCATGGATCTTGATTTGGAGATATCGTTGGAAAATCAAACCCTTTCGCTCATTGCTGTTGATGCTATCAGCGAAGCGACGGTAGCTAATATGGTGGCACATGAGTGGTTTGGCAATAGCGTTAGCCCAGCACTGTGGCAGGACGTCTGGCTACATGAAGGTTTTGGCGTCTACGCCGAAGCCCTTTGGCTTGAACATACCGAAGGTCAAGATGCAATGGACGAGATGCTTGGTGAGTTGCAGTATTATATGGTACAGGGAGAGCTTCCTCCACCCGGCGATCCGTCGGTTGAGAATCTATTGAGCGATACAGTCTACGTCCGTGGTGCTTGGACATTTCACGCCTTGCGGCAGCTGGTCGGTGATGAAGTTTTCTTTGACATCTTACGGACCTACTATGAGCGTTTCCAGTATGAGAATGTGAGCACCAGTGATTTTATCGCTGTCGCAGAGGAAGTAAGCGGTCAAGACCTGCAAGACTTCTTTGAAGGCTGGCTCTATCGTGAAGAAGTTCCAACACAATAGCTGTTTCCCGTAGCCTGTCGAAGAGTAACAGAATAGAAGGCTGATCATGCGGATTGGGCTGATATGCGCGGACAAATACAGGAGAAATCCGGTCTTTTCCACTATATCGGCTCAATCCGCGGTCTATTTGTGTAGAGGCCAAGACCGTTCAGATATCGTCCAGTGGGCACGCCCACGTGCCGGTCGTTCTCTGAACGGTCTTGGCCTCAATTGCTGCTCTCCGGCACAACACCATCGGCATCACATAGCGGCAGGATGCGAAACTGCTTCCGTTCTACGCAGGTGAAATCGCGCAGGACGCGGTTGTCGGCAATGTGGGCCAGAATCTCGTCAACGGGTAATGGGACAATAGAGCGCACGATAACTGTGCCGTCGTCCGCTGCACAACACGGCCGTTTGATTGCTGCCGCCATCAGCGGATCATGGTCAAAGGTGAGCAAACGGGCCGTACCAAATTGGTTGACAATGTCGTCGAAAGATGGATCCGCAATGGCGGTCTCTACATCTCTCAGGGTGAGCGTCTCCAATTCGGAGAGGAGCACACGGCGCCGGGTATCTTCGACTCCCTCGCCCAATGTAACCAGACGCAGGAATAACTGACGCGTGGCCGCTTGTTCAGCCGGGGACAGGCCGACGTAGATTTCATCCGCCCGGCGCGGCAGCGCACCCAGCACACCGCCGATGTCGTCAAAGGCTTGACGCTCAATCTTGCTGCCGGAACGGGCGTCGAACAGCTCCATCAATGCATATTGGAGCAATGGCAGCGCCCCTGGCTGGTCATGCGCCTCGGCCAAAATGGCTGCGAGGACGGTTTCGTCAAACTCAATTCCGACCCGTCGCGCCGGCGCCTGGATGGCCCAGGTCAGCTTAACCCGATTAAGCGGCAGCGCCAGTTCGGTATGCTGCTTGAACAACTCGGCAATCGGCGGATATTGGAGCGGACGGTCGTAGAAGTCGGCGCGCAACGTCACAATCACGCGGAGGGGGCTGCGTGGAGCCGAGAGCGCGGCGACCAAGCTGTCGAGGAAATGCTGGCGTCGATCTGGGTCCGTGAGGCTCCACAACTCCTCAAACTGGTCGATGACCAGCAAGAGTTGCGCTCCATCTTCGTCGGGCAGGATGCGGCGGATGGTGCGCAACAGGCCGCGCGGATCGCGCTGCATTGGTTCCACCAGGCTAGGCGGTGGAACGACCGCAATCGGCCAGAGCGCGAGCTCCAACTCTTCCAGTGGATGGGTGCCCGGTGTCATTTCGGCCACAAACCATTTGTCCGAATCCTCGATCGCGCGCTGACGCAAGGCCGGGATCACGCCAGCCTTCACGACGCTGGACTTGCCGCTGCCGCTGCCGCTGGAGCCGACCACGGCCAGAAAGCGGCTGTCGCGCAATTGTGCAATCAGTTGGCCGGTGAGACCATCATGACCATAGAAGTCTAGCGCGTCCGCTTCTTGAAAGGCGCGCAGCCCCTTATACGGGTTGACGGTGTCGACGATCGCAATTGGTTGTTCGAGGATGGTAGCCATAATCAGTTGGCCCGCGCTTGCTTGGCGAAATGCCTCAGCCATGCTCGGTGCATCGGGGAACCGCGCAGCCGGGTTCTTCGCCGTGGCCTGTTGGATCACCGCATCAATCTGGGGCGAGAGATCGGGCCGGCTTTCGCTAACCAATGGAACCGGCTTGGAAAGATGACTCTGCAAGACCTGATCGATAGGGAATCCTCGACAGGGCACAACGCCGACACGGCTCTGCAGTTGGGGCGTGCCGGACCTCACCAGCATAGCCTCCGGTAAGGAGGGTATGCTGGCCCGCTCCACCGTGTGGAGAGGAGTAGGCCTTGCGCTGTCGGACGCAAATTCAGAGTGAGGAGGGGGCGAAGAGCATGTTCTACCCGCAAGAATCGTGAAAACCGGTGAGCCACACCATGTTAACACGGAATCGTTAGCAGCGGGGCGAATGCTAACGGTTTTGACCAATTTGTTAACGGCTGGAAAACGGCCCGCAGACGGCGGGCGGCGATACTGGTGACATCAGCTTTCATTCTGAAGCAGGGACGAGATCAGAACAAGAAGCTGACCGATTCTCACCCGTCTTGCTTGATTCTACAGGAGGAAGCCATGTTTTCCGGACGACACGAACTTGTACGCCACGAGCAAAATAAAGATGCCTGCAGGCAGGCGGAGGCCCAGCGCCTGGCCAAGCAATTGCCCGAATCCGATACGCGCTTTGCGTCGCTTGCCAACTGGTTTGCGCAGCTGCGCAGTCGGCTCTTCCCCGCCCGACGTCGGCAAGCGGCCCAAAAACAGATGCCGGAACTGAAGCAGAAAGAAGTGTTAGCTGCGCAGGAGTAGTGGAAGAAGCTGTCGTTAGACCTTCATCACACCCAACGCCTGACGACAGCCATCGACATGCCCAATTGTGGAAATCCAGCAGGCCCAACATTTAACGTTGCACGTAATAAAGGAGACAGCCCGATGAGCACGGTTCAGCAAGTCCCATCACGCTCTATTCGCAACAATGCGACCAATATGACAGTCAACTTCATGCGTTCCCTGGCGCCCCTCATGCTCATGCTTGGCTTGTTGCTGGCGAGCGGGACAACGAACGCTTCAGCCGCCGTTCCCCACCCTCCTGCAGTGATCGAGCCGGACGTGAGCGTGATTCCGTGGGGCCCCAGCGTCGCAAATCCAGACGTGAGCGTGATTCCGTGGGGTGCCAGCGCCGCAACTCCAGACGTGAGCGTGATTCCGTGGGGTCCCAGCGCCGTAAATCCAGACATGAGCGTGATTCCGTGGGGTGCCAGCGCCGCAAATCCCGACGTGAGCGTGATTCCGTGGGGTGCCAGCGCCGTAAATCCCGACGTGAGCGTGATTCCGTGGGGCCCCAGCGCCGCAAATCCTGACGTGAGTCTAATCCCCTGGGGCCACAGCTATCTGGAACATGACTTCATCTTGGGTACAGGCATAGATCCAACCATAATCCCAATGGATATGCAAGCGGCCGAAAACAAGGCGTGTAACTTGCGCGAGGTCGAGATCGATATCGCGCCTGACGATGTGTCATATCTCCTTCGCGCCGGCTCGACAGCCTGATTCCCGTCGCGCTGTTGAGTTCGCCCACACTGCTTGTCCCGGCGGAGGTAAGTCCAGTCACGATCTGGCTGGCGGGTGCACGCGTGAGATCGGTCGGTCGACCGAACATCCCAATCGGCATCGAGCCGCCGATGCACCTCAGCGCCGCCAATCCGTTTCCATGTGAGGCCAGAGACGTCAACGGTGACGGATTAGATGACCTCATTTGCCATGTTCAGACCAGCCAGATGAATCTGCCCATGGGCGTCTCGACGGCCGATTTGGTTGTACGCACCCACGACGGCGATCTTCTCGTGGGGGAAGACGCAGTTGAGGTCATCGAGCTCAGCAGCAATTCGGAGATCTTTCTGGCCGTGATTCCTACCGATTGACCCACGCGTAACGCCATCTGCGGCGATCGCACCAAATCGAGCGCGGCGCATGCAGTGACGCGAAAGAGAGGGATCAGCGCAGGCAAGAATGTGCTGATCCCTCTCTTTCGCGTTATCGGCATTCAAGCCTACGCGTTCCGGCTAGTACGCGACGGCGCAAGTGGACCGATGGTTGGTAGGTCACGCTACCAGCGTGACAAGTCTCGCCGACCAGCGTGATCCAAAGGTTACCGTAGTCGTCCGGCTGCTAGCCGGACCTACGAGCCATGGGCTCACTTCAGCCGCCGTGTACTATCTATCGATCATTGACCCTAAGCTCAGCGCAAGACCAGCGTCACCGGACAGTGATCCGATCCCAGCACGTCCTGGTGTGTGAGCACATCTTGCACCCGCGGCACAAGCGCCGCGGAGACCAGGAAATAGTCCAGGCGCCAGCCCTGGTTCTTTTGCCGCTGATTCTGCATGTACGACCAGTAGGTGTATTGGACCTTCTCCGGATATCTTTCCCGAAACACATCCACAAAGCCGTGATCGATGAACTTGGTAATCCAGGCCCGTTCTTCCGGCAGGAAACCGGTGATCTTTGTTTTGCGCTTCGGATTGTCGACATCGATTTCCTCATGCGCCGTGTTGATGTCGCCGCAGATGATCACGTTGCGGCCGGCAGCATGAAGCGCGTCGCACTTGTCCAGCAGCGCGGCGTAGAAGTCGAGTTTGAAGGGAACCCGGCTGTGGTCGCGGCCGCCGTTGGGCACGTAAAGATTGAAGAGCGTGAACTCGTCGAACTCGGCCTGGACGGTCCGGCCTTCGTGATCGAAGCGATCGACGCCCAGGCCGGTTGACAGCGCCACGGCTGGGTCTTTGACCAGGGTCAAGGTGCCGCTGTAGCCCTTTTTCTCGGCCGGGTTCCAGCAGGCGTGGTAAGGGGCAAAGAGCGCTCGATCCGGTTCGGCAATCTGCTCCGCCGTCGCCTTGATTTCCTGCAGGCAGAGGACGTCCCAGTCGGACTCCTGAATCCACTCAAAGCCATTCTTCTTGATCATGGCCCGCAGGCCGGCGACGTTCCACGTGGTGATCTTCATCCGCTGCTCATTCGGCTGCAAAGCCGTTGGTCTTGTGCGTGCCGTCGCAGAACGGTTTGTTCGCTGACCCGCCGCAGCGGCACAGCGCCGCTCGTTCGCCGCGGAAGATCTGCTGGCCCGAGAGATCCTGAATTTCAAAATTGCCCTGCAGCAGCAGGGGGCCGTTGGTGGCCGTGACGACTTTGAGTTTGCCGGTCGGTTGCAGCTCGGCTGTTTCTTCGGCGTTGTCGGCCACCTGGCTGGACGCCACAAAGTCGATCTTGCGATGGGTGTTGTCGCAGAAGGGTTTGTTGTTCGACGCGCCACAGCGACAGAGCGTGAGCCGGTATTCTTCAGTCAGCGCTTCGCCATCCATGGCAACGAGTTGGACATCGCCATGCACTTGGTATTCGCCTGAATCCGTCACCACGATGAGATTCTTGTCCGGAGTCTGCTCCTGGGGCCCGCCATCGTGGCGCACATATTTGAGCGCGCCTGATGGACAGTGATCGATCGTTGCCTGCACCTGGTCGGCGCTGGCGTTGTCGGGTTGCACCCAGGGGCGTTTGTCCACATCGAACACCGCCTGCAGGCGCCGGCCACATTCACCGGCGTGAATGCAGCGCTTCAGGTCAAAGGTGACGTCAATGTCACGTCCAGAGTATGTTTTGTCACTCACTGTCAATCTCCATTCTCAACTGTTGCTTCGATCACATCTATTCCGGACGGTAGCCAAAGATCAGGTCGCGATACGCTGGATGCCGTTGGATATAGCCATTCACAAAGGGGCAGGTGACGATCACCTTCTGGTCCTGGGCTTTGATCGTATCAAGCACTTGCCCCACCAGCCGCCCGCCGATTCCCTGTCCTGCCAGCTCGGCAGGCACTTCGGTGTGGGAGAGCACCATATTCTGACCGGCTGCGATATATTCCAGATAGGCCACCTGGCCATCTATGCTCGCTTCAAACCGTTTCGCTGCTTCATTGTTGGTCACCACAAATTCACTCATCGATTCTCCTTATTATTAGAGCTTCTGCAACGCGGCCTCATTTTTGGAACCAATTGCCTGCTGCAACGCGTTGAGTAGCTGGGTCCGACAGGGAGCGAGCGCGGGGAAGGCATTGGCCATTTCGCTGCTGGCTCGATCCGCCTGGCTTTGCGTACTCGTTCCACCGCTTGCTTTGCCTTCGGATGGAGGCAGTAGGATTGTGTCGTCGGTCCTATGGAATGGGCTCCTCGCTTCGGCGCTTTCTGTGGCAGCTGCGATGATTGATCTCGCCGGCGATTTGACGAGCGCCCGTGGGGGCAATTATAGTCGCGAACGGCCAGAGCCGCGAAGCAGACTGTCTGCTATGGGCCAATCCAATAACAGAGAGCTTGCCGATCAAGTGCCGGGAATTTCTCTGAGCCGCTGTACTCTCTTGTTAACGAAGAAGGTCTCCGGCGCATGTGCGAACCGGCGCTCTACCCGACCACGCTTCGTCATTAGACTGAACGGAAGAAGGAAGTCACTCATGCAAACGCGCAATCGCACCTCAATTGTTCTGAGCCTGGCCCTGCTGGCCCTGCTCATGCTGGCCGCATGTCAGCCCATCGCCATGCCCGACGCCGGCATGCCGGCCGCTGCCGGCACGGTCCCGCCGGCGGTCAGTGAATTCGACGTCGACCCGGCCGTTCGTCTCGGCCAGCTGGACAACGGACTCACCTATTACATCCGCCAGAACACGGAGCCGGAAGCACGGGCCGAGCTGCGCCTGGCCCTCAATGCCGGCTCGCTGCAAGAAGATGATGACCAGCTGGGGCTGGCGCATTTTCTGGAGCACATGCTCTTCAACGGCACGGCCCGTTTCCCCGAGCAGGAGCTGGTCGACTATCTCGAAACCGTGGGCATGGAGTTCGGCCCCGATATTAACGCCTACACCAGCTTTGATGAAACGGTCTACACGCTGCGCGTGCCCACCGACGATCCGCAACTGCTGGCCACGGCCCTCGATGTCCTGGAGGATTGGGCCTTCTACGCTACGCTCGATCCGGAAGAGATCGAGCTGGAGCGAGGCGTGGTGATCGAAGAGGAACGGCTACGCGACCAGAACGCCAACGGCCGTATCCGCGAGCAGTTGCTTCCCGTCCTCTTTGGCGATTCCCGCTATGGCGAGCGCCTGCCCATCGGTGAGATGGAGATCATTCGTACTGCGCCGCCCGAGACGGTGCAGCGCTATTACGAAGACTGGTACCGTCCTGACCTGATGTCCGTCGTCGCCGTGGGTGACTTTGACGTTGACGAAATGGAAGCCATGATCGTCGAGCGCTTCAGCGATGAGGCGGCCCCCGTCGATCCGCCGGCACGACCGACCGGCACGCTGCCCGATCACGCCGAGACGCGCTACAAAGTGATCACCGACCCCGAGAATCCGAGCACCACGGCCCAGGTCTACTTCAAGAAGCCGGCCAACGTCCTGCGCACCGTCGACGATTATCGGCAGGGCCTGACGTCGGGTATCTTCTATCAGTTGCTCAATGCGCGCCTGGGCGAAATCAGCCGCACCAGCGACGCGCCCTTCGTCTTTGCGGTCAGCAGCGAGAACAACCTGGTGCGTCCGACGGACCTCAGCGTTGTGGCCGCGCAGATGAAGGAGGGGCGTGTCCTGGAAGGGCTGGAGACGCTGCTCACCGAAGTGGAGCGGGTCAACCGCCACGGCTTTACCGAAACCGAACTGGTGCGCGCCAAGCAGAATCTGTTGACCAACTGGGAACAGCTCTACAGCGACCGTGAGAATATACCGAGCAGCCGCCGTGCCGATGAATACGTGCGAGCCTTTCTGACCGGCGAGCCGATTCCGGGCATCGAGGCTGAATACGAGCTGGCCCAGGAGCTGATCCCGGCGATTACGCTGGAAGAGGTGAATGCCGCCATCGATTCGCTCATCGGCGAGGAGAACCGGGCCGTCGTCGTCATCGCGCCGGAAAAGGAAGATCTGACGCCGCCCACCGAAGGCGAACTGGCCGACGTCGTGGCGCGCGTCGAGGCCAAGGCTATCGAGCCCTATGCCGATGCCACCAACGACGCGCCGCTTCTGGCCGACATTCCCGAACCGGCCGCGGTGGTAGCGGAGACCGCGATCCCCGAACTGGGCGTCACCGAAATCGTGTTGGACAATGGCGTGCGCGTGGTGATGAAGCCGACCGACTTCCGGGAGGAGGAGATTCGTTTCTCAGCCGGCAGCCCGGGCGGCTCGTCCCTCTACGCGGACGAGGACTATCTTGAAGCGGACAACATCACCAGCATTGTCAATCAGAGCGGGCTGGCCGACTTCAGCATAGATGACCTGGTGCGCAAGCTGGCCGGCACGGACGTCAACGTGTCGCCCTATATTGGCGAGCTCTACGAAGGGCTCGTGGGCGCAACCCGCCCAGCCGACCTCGAGACGCTCTTTCAGCTCATCCACCTCACCATGACCGCGCCGCGTGAAGATGCCGAGGCCTTCGCAGTCTGGCAGGAACAGTGGCGGACTTTCCTGGAAAATCGGGAACTGTCGCCCTCTTCTGCGCTGGAGGACGCCCTGATCGAGGGGCTCTATGGCGATGATCTGCGTGCGCGCGTGCCCACCATCGATGAGATTGAGGCCCTCGATCTGGATCGCGCCTACGAGATCTACGCCGAGCGCTTTGGCGATGCAAGCGACTTTACCTTTATCTTTGTGGGCAACTTTGACGAGGCTGAGCTGACCGAACTGGCTCAGACCTATCTGGGCACGTTGCCGGCCGGCACGCGCGTCGAAAGCTGGCGCGACATCCAGCCGCCGCTGCCCCAGGGCATCGTGCAGAATGACGTCTTCCGCGGCCAGGAAGAGCAGAGCATCACGCAACTGGTCTTCACCGGTGAGTTTGATCCCGAAACATTGAGTTGGATGAGCGTGGCCGGTTTGGAAACGGTTTTGGACAGCCGCTTGCTCAAGGATCTGCGCGAGGCGCGGTCGGGCGTCTATGCATCCTTTGTCAACGTCGAGCAGAGCGTCGAACCCTCGTCGCGCTATGAGGCCAGCATCGGCTTCGGGTCGGATCCCCAACGGGTGGAGGAGCTAGTGGGCGCCACCTTCGATATCCTGACGGACTTGCGTGATAATGGGCCCACCGAGGAGGAGATGGTGAAGGTCCAGGAACAGGCGCGGCGTACGTTGGAGGAGAGCCAGCGCCAAAACGGTTTCTGGCTCGACGAGTTGGAGCAGCTCTACTATGCCGCAGAGCCCGGCGATCCCCTTGCCATGCTGGGCTACGAAGATGACATCGCCAACGTCACCGCCGCCGAGATCCAGGCCGCGGCCCAGGCCCTGCTCAATCTGGACAACCACGTACGCGTCACCCTCTTCCCGGAGGGATATGCCGCGGAGTAAATGAAAAACATGGAACGCGGATCGGGCGGATGCGGCGGATCAAGACGGATTTTCTTAGAATCATCCGTGAGAATCCGCTAAATCCGCCCGATCCGCGTTCTATCGAAGCTTCGGTCGATCTCTACTGCGCCAGTTCTGCGCGCACGGCCTGCCGGCGGATGCGGTAGGCGTCGCTCTTGGCCAAGATCTGCCCCACAAATTGCTCGGGCACATCGACCAGCGTGTGCTGGGGGTGGATGTTGATCTTGCCGATGGCGTTGCCCGGAATGCCGCCGTGGTAGGCCAGGGTCGAGACGACTTCGTTGGGGCGGATGCCCTGGTTGCGTCCCGTGTTGAGCATCAGGCGCACCATGCCGGCCTCTCTGGCCTTGCGGCTGTCGTCGCGCTGCGAGCCGCCGGCGCGCTTGGCCGGTGCGTTACTCCTGGTGCGTTGAGGCTTGCTTGTCCGCACTGCGCTGATGGCTTCAATCGTTTGCTGTCCCTGTTCACGGCTGAGCAACTTGAGCGCCGCGGTGGCAACATCGGTCGGATCGTAGCCTTCGGCTACCATGGTCTCTACCAGCGCCCGCTCGCGCTGACCCCGTCCCCGCTCGATCCAGGTGACCAGCTGCTCCTGCAAATGCCCGGCCCGTTGGCTCTCTATCTCCTCGATCGTGGGCAGGGCGCGCTCGGTCAGACGTTGCTTGGTATAGCCTTCGATGCGGCGCAAGTAGTTGCGTTCCCCGTTCGAGACCAGTGAAATCGCGATGCCGCTGCGTCCGGCGCGACCCGTGCGCCCGATGCGGTGGACGTAGACTTCCGGATCGGTAGGCAGATCATAGTTGAAGACGTGAGAAATCTCGTCGATGTCCAGCCCGCGGGCGGCTACATCCGTGCCGACGAGGACCTGGACCTGGCCGCTGCGAAAGCGGTTGAGCGTCCGTGAGCGTGCGCTCTGGTCCATGTCGCCGTTGAGCGCCTCGGCGGGAAAGCCGCGTTCGGACAGCTCGTCGGCCACGCGCGTACTGTCGGCCCGGGTGCGGACGAAGACGATCGCACGTGCGGTGGGCTCGACTTCCAGCAGGCGCGTCAGCGCGGCGGTCTTGTCACGCGGGTTGACCAGGCTGTAGCGTTGCTCAATATTGGCGACCGTCATATTTTCGCTCTGGATCGTGATCGCCTGGGGCTTGTGCATGTAGCCATTGGCCAGACGCCGCACCTGGGGCGAGAGCGTGGCCGAGAAGAGCGCGGTCTGGCGTACGGCCGGCGTCGCGCCCAGGATTGTCTCGATGTCTTCGATAAAGCCCATGCTCAGCATCTCGTCGGCTTCGTCCAGCACGACCATGTCGACCTGGCTCAGGTCGAGCACCTTGCGCTTCATGAGATCCATGAGGCGGCCCGGCGTCCCAACGACGATGTCCACACCCTGATTGAGCTGGCGAATCTGGGGCGGATAGGGCGCGCCGCCGTAGACAGCGAGCACACGCGCGCCCAGGTCGCGGCCATATTCGCGGATCGCCTTGGCGACCTGCATGGCCAGCTCACGCGTCGGCGCCAGCACCAGCGCCTGCACATGATCGGCGCCCAGCGTCAGGTTGTTGAGCATGGGCAGGGCGAAGGCTGCGGTCTTGCCGGTACCGGTTTTGGCCTGGCCGGTCACATCTTGGCCGGCCATGAGCACGGGAATGACAGCGGATTGAATGGGGGTCGGCTCGGTATAGCCGAGGGCGTTGACTGTCTGCACCAGCTCGGGATGCAGCTGCAGACGCGCAAAATGATTCGTCACACGGATCTCCTCTGTGCGTAGATGATGAAAACATGAATTGGTCGTGCATGATCTGGCCCGCTGCGGTTTACACCGCCGGCGGCATCATGCCCCTGTTGTATTCAACAGCCGACCCATCCCTGTTCATCACGCAAATCCGAGTCCGTCTGTTGCAACACGTCTGCCCAGACTGTTGGTGGGCAACTTAAGGAGTATAGCACAGGGGGGACGAGAGTGGCCAACGGGGGAAGGCCGCGGGGTGCATTTCACGCTGGAGGCAGCGGTGGCCTCACCCTGGACTCGCCCCGGCGGGGGCTTGTTCTGTCCCTCTCCGCCCGGCGGAGAGGGACGCGAAGTCACCGTCGAGGTGACGGAGCAGGGTGAGGAGAACGTGAGCACAATCCTGCCCCCAGCGTGAAATACACCCAAGGCCGCGTATTTGGCAACGACTACCGAAAGATAATCGGTAGGTTGAGCCGATAGATGAAGGGCGCAACCAGATCGTCCGGACCGAATTCGATGGCGCCGATGTCGCAGCCGTCGCCATAGGGTCGCTCGACGCCGCGCTGGTCAGTCGCCAGGCGGCAGCTGCCCCGATCGATGGCCCGGCCATCTTCCTTGGGCGTCTGCGAGAAGGTGTTGGCGGCATTGAGTTCCAGTGCGGCGAGATCCACGCCGGCCCCCACTATGTTCGTTCCCGTTTCGCCCAACACCGAACAGTCCGCCAGCTCATCGATCAAGTTGTACCCGGCCGAGCGGAAGGCGTTGCTGCACGTCGGTCCGATGGGCGCATTGTTGTTCTGGAAGATGGTGTTGACCGCCACGACACTGTCGCCCGGGCTGCTGATGCCGCCGCCCGCGCCTGAGGCCGCGTTATCGGTGATGGTGACGTTCTCCAGCCGCGCGACGCCCTGGCTGCCGGCCAGCGCGCCGCCCGTCTGCGCCCGGTTGCCGCTCAGCGTAACGTTGCGCAGCTCCATGGCGGCTGCGTTGTGGATGCCGCCGCCGGCGCCTGCCGCTGTGTTGCCCATCACTGTGCTTGCCTCAAGTAACAGGCTGCCCGCCGTGTGCAGAATGCCGCCGCCCCCGCCGGGGCTGGCATTGCCCATGATCGACGTGCGCACGAGCGTCGCTTCGTTGCCATGGCTGTAGAGTGCGCCGCCTTCACCAAAGAAGAGCGGCCGTCCCCCCGTCAGCATGAGATCCTCCAGCCAGAGGCTGGCCCCCGGATGCAGCTCAAAGACGCGATCTTCGCCGTTGCCATGGATGATGCTGTTGTCCGCGCTCAGGCCGAAGATCATGACGTCATCCAGGATATCCAGATCGCCCGTGAAGGCCTGGTCCTCCGGCTGCGGCTCGACCGTGGTGGTGGGGCCGGTTGGCGGCGGGTTGAGCAGATAGACGCCATAGGCCAGCGCGATGGACTGTGTGCCGGCCAGCGCATTCGCTTCTTGCACGGCGGCGCGTAGGGTGCAGACTTCGGCCACGGTGCGGCAGCGGCCGTCGCCCGGCGCCGCATCACCGTCGTCATCGTAGCTGTCGACGATGAAGTCGGCTGCGCGCACGACGGTGATCTCATAGCGCAGGCTGTTGTTCTCCGCAATCGGATCGGGACCGCTCTGGCTGACGCCTGCTTCGGCGCCGAAGGTGTCGCCCGCGGCCGTAATCGTCAGGCTGCGCGCCGCAGCCGCAGTGGTAATCTCGGCGCGCAGTGCAACGGCGGCTTCTTGGCCCGGGGCCAGCGTGCCGATGGTGCAGCGCAGCGTGGCGCCATTGGCCGTACAGCCGTTCGGCAGCGGCGTCGCGTAGCGCAGCCCCTCCTCCAGCGTCTCGCTGATGACGACGTTGCTGGCGCTGATGCCGCCGCCATTCTCCGGCGGCTGGTTGACTGCGGTCAGCACGTACGCCACGCCGGTAGTGCCGGCGCCGACAAAGTAGGGCCCCGCCCGGCGGATGGCCAGATCCGCCATGGGCTCGACCACCGCCCGAATCTGGCCGCAGCCGGTGCTGCCGGCGGCGTCGGTCACGCAGACCTCCACCGTATACTGGCCACTCTGGGCGTACGTGTGATAGGCGACGACCTGGCGGTCCTCATTTTCATCCTCCACGATGACGGGGCCGGATACCGTGCCGTCGCTTTCCACCTGGCCGTCGCGTTCGACTGTGCCGTCGCCCCAGTTGACCGTCACGCTGTGCTGCTCTTCCGGGTCGGGATCGAAGAAGTCGGCTGCCAGCGTCAGGGGGTAGCCGGCGCCCGTGCGCAACTGGTCGGCGGCAAAGCTGACGATCGGCGTGTCATTCTGAGCCGCAATCACCAGCCGGAAGAGCTCGGGCTGAGAGCGGTTGTCGGGATGGCCCGAATCGTCGATGGCCACGAATTCGAAGCTGTCTTCGCCGAAGTAGTGGGGATTGGGCGTGTAGGTGACCGTGGGCGGGGTGCCGCTGATTTCGCCATAGATGGGCGCGCGCGTCACTTCGAAGGTGAGATTGTCGCCGTCCAGGTCGGTGCCGCGCAGGGTGACGGGTGTGGGCGTATCCTCGTCCAGCGCTGCGGCTAGATCAGACGCGGCATCGGGCGGGCGGAAGTTGCGCGCGACGTTGATCTCGACCGTGGCCGGCGGGCTGGAGAGCAGTTCGCCCTCACCCGTGCGGAAGCCGTCGGTCGCGGAGAAGGTAAAGCGATCCAGCCCGCGGAAGTTGCTGTCCGACTGATACTCGACCCAGGCCGAGGCGTCGTCGATGCCGTGGATGACCGCGGCGTCAAAGACGTGCACGATTTCGCGCTGTCCGTCGAGAATCAAGAAGCTGTCGCGATTGACGGCAATATTGGTGGGGCGGCCAAAGTCGCCCAGCACAAAGCCGCTGCCGTCGCCGGTCGAGCGCGCTTCACCGGCGAAGAGTCCTTCGCTGCTGAAGCGCTGCACGCGCGAGTTGCCCGTGTCCGCTACGTAGAGAACATCGTTGGCGTCAAAAGCAAGCGCCTGGGCGTTGTTGAACTGTCCGGCGCGGTTGCCGGAGATGGTCTGGCCCTCGTCGAGGAAGCAGGTCTCATTCGTACAGCGAAAGCCGATGCTGCGCTGGTTGATATAATCGCAATTTGGGCCACTGTCGCATTTGCCCATCCAGCCGATGTACTCGCCCGGCGTCACGCTGCCGTCGGCGCTCACGGTGGCCGGTGCGAACTTGTGGATGCGGTGGAAGCCGTTCTGACTGGTGTTGTCCTCTTCGGCAATGATGTGGACCGCGCCCTGGCTGTCCAGGGCAATGTCGGCAATGCGGCGCAGGCGCATGGCATCCGCGCCGATGCCGGGATAGTCACTCCATTTGGTTGTCTGATCGATGGGACTGGAATAGACCTGTACGCCCAGTAGATCGAGACAATCTTCCGGTCCGCGACCGGTGCTGTTGTTGCAGGGCGCAGGCTTGAGCGCGGCCATGCCTTTCAGGTTCTGATTCCTGTCGCCAATCACGTAGAGCACGCCATTGGTGTTGTCAAAAGCCGCCGCGCCGGCGTTCTTAAACTCGGGACCGCGCGCGGTCTGCTCATCACCGACAAAGACGTCGTTGATCTCATTCCAGAGCGAATAGCTCTGCCCGCTCACAACCGGCTCGGTCACGTTCTCGGGTTGAATTTGCGCAATGTCGACCGTACTGTTGCCAGTGGAGCTGCCGTCGCTGCGCACGGTGAGGATGGTGCCCCGGTCCACGTTGAACTTAATCGAACGGAGCGGGCGATTCTCCCGCGGGCGCTCTTGTTCACCCAGGTAGAGGCCGTTCTGGTCCCAGACTGAGATGCGGGGCGAGATCGTGGGCGCGATCGTGCTGCCGCCGGGCGTGCAGCGTCGATAGGCCTCGTCAAAGATATAGGTGTAGCCGGCGTCGTCGACTGCCAGATACTGGATGTCGCTCACGAAGTCTTTGGGCAGATCCCTGCGGTTGATATCTTCTTCACAAAGTTGAATCATGTATTGGCGCATGGCCTGCGGACTCTGTGCAACCTGCCACGCAAACTCCTCGCCTTCGGCAGCCGCGATCTGTGGGCTGTAGCGAGCGGCCATGCGATAGTCATCAATGAAGTAGGGATAGAGCGGCGCAATGAAGAAGCCATTCTCGGGCTGATTCTCGATGGAGAACCAGAGCGGATCGGGCGGGTTATTGCCGTCCTGGCCGCGTACGGTGATGCGGGTCGGCTCATCGGCGATGGCGCTGACCGCGTTGGCGCCGGTCTGGCCGAAGGCGCTGGGCAGCACGTTCGTGCCGGGGGCCTTGATGTTGACGATCTGCTCGGTGTCGTCGGTACGTTCCGAGACGTTGCGCGAGGCATCGATGGCCTGCCACTGAATGCGATAGACGCCGGGCATAAACTGGGCCGGCGCATCGTTGGTGATGGTGGGCCGCAGATCGGCCACGTCGAAGACCTGGGCCATACCCAGGGGCACATCGACCGCGCCCGTGCCCTCCATGACGACGGGGGGCGGCGCGACGAGGATGGGCGGCTTGGTGTCGACGACCGTCACGGCGCTGACGGCGCTGGACGAATTGCGCCCGCCGTCCTCTGTGGCCGCACCGTTGTCTTCGGCCGTCCACACGATTTCGGACGAGGGCAGGGGATTGCCATTGGCGTCGACGTTGAGCGGCCAGAACGCGGGCGTGGCGTAGCGCAGGGTCGGCTCCGGATCGCAGTCATCGGTCACGGTGAGCTTGGCCTGTTCCGCTGCCATGTGCACGCCGGAGGATGCGCCGCCCGGCTCCAGCGCTTCGACGGTGATATCTTGCGCGCCGCTGATGACGGGCGCGTTGCCGTCGAGAATGACAACCCGCTGAACGTCACGCTGCACCACACCGTGGGGCTTGCCCAGCGAGAAGTAGGACTCCAGCGTCTCTTCGACCGCGGTCTGTAGCGTTTTCTTGGCAATATTCTTCGCCAGTTCTTCGCTGAAGGCTTTGACCGTCTCCTTGGCGACCTTTTTTGCGAACTCTGTCGACCCTTGCTCGATCGCCTCGCGCGCGGCCCGGCGCAACGCTTCACGCAAGCTCTTCTCGCCAGTCTGCTTGGCGACCTTCTCGCTCACGGGGTTGTCAAAGGGGCCGGGAATGGGCGGGACAAAGTCAATCACCGAGATTAGCGTGTTGCCTTCCCAGCGCAGGGCATGATCACCGGGCAGGAAGCGAATGTAGTCTTCGTCTACCCGCTCGCCGGGATGAAAGAGTTCGACGCGTATGTCGGAGTTGTAGTGATAGACGTCCGGACTGCCCAGATCGCCCCAATCGGTGCCGTGGCTGCTGGACGAAAAGACGATGCCGTAAATGTCGGAGTACTCGCCCTGCTTCTGGCTTTCGAAACGGCCAAATTCGCTGGCCAGATACTCTTCCAGATAGCTCAGAAAGGCTGCGGAAAGACGCAGCGTCGGGTCAAGGGAAATCTCCGCAATGATCTCTTGGATCATCTCCCGGTCAAGCACGATCAGATCCATGTCGTCATCGGTAAGGGGCAGACGTACGTAATAGGTACAGGGATCGTTGTCGATCAGGCTTTGCTCCGCCGGATTGCTGATGATCAGATCTTCGGACGGATCCAGCACCGCCTCGCAGAGCTTGAGCGCCAGATTGGCCAGATATTCGGCCACATCGCCGCCGTCGCTAAAGCCGGGAATGGGCAGCAGCGAGATGACGGTCGCCGTGATGTGGGCGGCCTTGAGGGGATCGATGCATTCGTCGGGATCGCCCGCCAGGGGCGCGTCCACGCTCGTGGGGGCGCTGTCATCCACAGCCCCCTGGCCATAGACGGCGCCGGCGGGCGCGAGGATCAGCCCCATCACGATCAGCAGGGGAAGCGAGCGGAGGAGAAACGCCGCCGCACGCGTAGAAAGACGACGACCAGAGATGCTTGACGACCGGCCGGAAGCAATCATGGGGAACTCCTGAGCAGACAATCAACGACGCAGCGGGAGGGGTTTCAGTCATAACCGGCGCATGTCGGCGCCGGCGCGCTTTGATCATGGCCCTCCGTTGGGGGACTCTAGGAGTCTAGCGCGAATTGACGATTTGTCAACGCTCGAAAGTGCGAGAGCAGCAATTCCAAATTTGACCTGACGCTGCATCTACCAGAGGGACAGACGGCTCTGAAAACCGCTATTTCGGTCGCAAGTCGCCGTTGATAGGCTCCATATTGACCACATTCGGCAGAGTCTTGCCATTCAGTTGACGGTTCAGCACCTGATTCTCTCTGGAAAACGTGTCGAATTGCCAAATTTGGAATTCCTGAGTGCGAGAGTGCGAGCCCGCGAACCCCTTCCGCATAGGTCATAGCCGGCTATTCAGCGCGTAACGCTGCATGCTATACTTCTCGTCGACAAGTACGTGGAACCGCGGGCATGTGTGCGTTTTTGCTCGATGATTCGTCCCATAGTGACTTGTCAGGCGGACAGATAAAAATCTATGCGGAAGTAGCGAAGAATGCGTCATGGAGATAGGCACACGCTCATTGATGTTGTTGATTCAAAAGGAAGTGTCGACATGATGGGAGATAAGGCTGGTAGAGGATATTGTCTATGGATTTTCGCTGGTTTGTGCGGCGTTGTCTCATCATGTCCAGTCCATTTTTTGACAGATTCATGATAGCATAATTGTAGAATAGAGCGATTTCACATTTCGTTATCATCTGTTGCGCCGGGCTACTTTGTTTTGTTTTGTTTTTTTTGCTGGTTGTGCGTTATTTCTAATAAAGTCAGGATAGAAGTGAATAGACATCCAGCGACATGCGAGGTTGACTGACCGCGAGGGAGAGAGGGGAGGAGAACGAGGGGAGATGCCCATTTCGGCCTGGGCGATAAGCATCATTTTAAGCCTGCATCGCGCGCTTTCACGATCGCCTGGGCGCGGTCGGCGACTTGCAGCTTGCTAAAGATGTTGGAAACGTAATTGCGGACGGTTTTGGTGCTCAGGGATAACTGGTGGGCAATCGCCTCATTGCTGATGCCCTGTGCCATCAAGCGCAGCACATTGCGCTCACTTTCGGTTAGTTCGGGAAAAATGTCTGCCGGCAAGTCAGGACGGGCGGAGAAGAAATTCATCATTCGTTGCGCAATGGCCGGGCTAAAGATGGCTTCGCCATTGCCGACGGCGAGGATGGCGCGCTCGATGTCTTCGTCGTTCATGTCCTTGAGCACGTAACCGCGCGCGCCGCCGCGCATGGCCGCAAAGACCGAGTCATCATCTTCAAACATGGTGACGACCAGAATGCGAATGTGGGGGCTGGTCTGAACAATCTGCCGAATGGCGGGGAGACCGCCGCCGGCGGGCATCTGTAGATCCATCAGCACGACGTCCGGCTGTAGCTGTTCGGCCAGCTCGATCGCTTCCTCGCCGTTAATGGCTTCGCCGATCAATTCAGTCGAGGGCAGAGAAGCCAGCAGCGCGCGCAGGCCCTTGCGAAAGACGGGATGGTCGTCGGCAATCAGAACGGTTAGGGTGTCCATTGTGTAGCCCCCAGTGGTAGATGAACCGTGATGTAGGCGCCGCCTGCCTCGCCGGGCTGGATGGCAAACGTGCCCCCCAGTTCGGCGGTCCGCTCCTGCATGGAGGAGAGACCAATGCCATCGGGCTGGTCAGCCGGTACGTAGTGGCCGTCATCGCTCACGGTGAGGATAAGTTGTTCCGGCTCTATTTCGATTTCAACGCCACAGGCTGTGGCGTCAGCATGTTTGATGACGTTGTGAATGGCTTCGCTGGCAATGCGATAGACGGCTACCTCCACGGCAGCGGATAGCCGCGGCATCGGTTCGGGCGCAATGACGTCGAGCCGAAGCCCGGAATCTCCTAGCTTGAAGTTTCTGATCGCGTCAATCAGGCCAAACTCGTCAAGCATCGGCGGGCGCAATTCATAGACAAGGTGGCGAATATCGGCCGTGGCTGCGCTCACATCATCCCGCAACTCGTCGATCAACTGTTCGGCTTCATCCGGATGCTCCCGTAGCAGACGGCGCACGGCGCTCAACTGCATGCGCAGCGAGGCGAGCGTCGGACCGAGACCATCGTGTAGGTCGCGGCGGATGCGGCGGCGCTCTTCCTCCCTCGTCATCACCAATTGCTCGCGCGAAGCCTGAAGGGCCTCACTCATCTGGGCAGCGTGCAGCGTGATGCCGACCTGCCGGGCCAAGCTGGTGAGCAACGCCCCCTCACTATTGGTCAAGGGCATTTGGGGCAGGCGCGACGTCACATGCAGCCATCCGACGACCTCATCGCGATAGGTGATCGCGATCGACGTCAGCTCACTGCCATTCGGCGGCACGCCATACGCCGCAGTGATGCCGTCAGACGTTTCGAGCTGCACATAGGGAAGCTTCACGGTGCGGGCGATGGTCTCGGCAATGGTCGGCAGCATTGACGCTTCCGGCGAAGCTGAGATAAGGGAATCACTCACCTGCCCCATCATCTCTAGCTGGGGGTCATCCATGGCGTAGACGAGGTAATGCACGCGCGGCTGCACCCAGTTCGAGACGGGCCGCAGCGTGGCGGCCAAAACGATCACGGCCAGGATATTGAGTACCCATGTCATGGCGTTACTCGTGACCGGGATCAGCAGCGTGATGCCCACATAGACGGGAATGCTGTATGCGCACAAGACCAAGATCAGCAGCGCGCGGTAGAGCAGCTGATTGCCATCCGTCAAGCGATTGATGTCAGTCAAGATCACCTTCCCAGAAATCCGTGCACGTGCAGCATCCGTTTGATTCTATCAGCGGATGCTGCACGCTATCGAGCAGATTCTGATCAGCCCAATAAATCCTGGCGAAAATGGCCAACCGTTTTTACAGATGCAGATGGGCCAAATATCCGCCAGATTACTTACGCCATCTTCTATCACGTGCAGTCTCAGAAGTCTCACAGGTTTCACAAACCAGGTTTCTGCCAGAAACCCGGTTTGTATGCGCCGATCGGTCCGACCCTTCACTTAGTCGCTTCAGGCGGATTCCGCCAACGCAGCCGGCTCGCGGCGCAGGCAAAGATAGATGACGACGAGGGATGCCACAGCGAAGCTGCCGGCCATCATCCTGATTGCCATATCGGGGTCGGCGAGGGCCCCCATCGTGTTGAGGACTGCATTGAATGAGCTGATGACGATTGCCAGGATGATGCCCCAGCGCTCCGCCCGCCATACCCCGTATGCGACCACCAGCGTGATGGCATCAACGGCAAAACTGAAGACAAAGACCCAGAAAAAAGAACCTGCATCTGGCCTGTTGCCGGTTAGAAAGGGAATCCCGACTATCACGATTCCCAGCACGGCCACTGTCCACAGGATAACCGCCGCGATCTTGAGGCCGGTTGAACGACTCAGTTGATTCATTTTGCATCTCCTTGTTTGCTAATCGAATGAACTACGTTGACAAAGAGATCGTACGGGATTGCCGTCCCAATGTCACCAGGCCAGGGTCACAAGGTCTTGGGAAGATTGTCCCAAACGATGAGGTTCGTTTTCACCATGGTCTGTCTGAAAGAGATGTACGGCGCTGCTTCAGGCCCTGATGACGTCCGGTTATGATAGCACGGTATCCGCCGAATTCAACCCGTCGATCTGACAATCTGACAAGGGTGCGTATCACCTTTGGGGGCCTGCTCCAGAGCTCGAACGCCCAGATATGTGGATCGACGATTCTTGCACGACTACCGCCCAGGCATGAATGCCGTGGGCTGGGGCGCATCCTGCCAGCAAGGGCATTCATGCCCGGCGGGGTTGCTCGGCAATCCAGGGTTGACAATTCATAAGTAATGACTTATATATTGTGTATGCAGAAGACAACGACGGCTGAAACCAAAATTTTCCAGGCGCTGGCAGACCCTCGCCGGCGCTCGATCTTCGAGTCGCTCACACAGGGGGAGGCGGCCGTAAAGGAGCTGACAGCACGTTTCGACATCTCGCAGCCCGCGGTGTCGCAACATCTCGCTGCGTTGAAAGCTGCCGGTTTGGTAATCAGCCGGCGTGAGGGGCGTTGCGTCTACTATCAGGTAGAGCCGCAGGGCATGAAGCCGCTCATCGACTGGGTCGCGCGCTACCACAGCTTCTGGACGGAGCGCATGGAACGCCTTGAACAGCTATTGGAGGAAATGGACGAATGACTGCCACCGACAAAGATGCCCACGCCAACACAAAAACCATTGCGCTTGAATACGATTTGCCCCATGCGCCGGAAAAGGTGTGGCGAGCGCTCACCGATCCCGACCTGCTGGAGACGCATTCAGCCACGAACATTGGAGGGCCAATCATGCAACAAACGAATCCACAGGTTGATGACCATTTGCGCACCGTCGACCAGTGGCAGGCGGAATTGGAGCAATTGCGCGCCATTGTCTTGACGTGCCCATTGACCGAACAGTTTAAGTGGCGCCAACCTTGCTACGTGTTTGAGAAGAGTAACGTCGTCATATTGAGTGGCTTCAAGGAGTACTGTGCGCTGAGCTTTTTCAAGGGAGCGTTGTTGAAGGATCCCCATGGCCTGCTCGTGGCGCCCGGCGAAAATTCCCAATCGAGCCGCATAATAAAGTTCACGAACGTTCAAGAAATCATTGAAATGGAAGAGATCTTGAGGGCCTATATTGACGAAGCCATCGAAGTAGAAAAAGCCGGTCTGAAGGTTGAATTCAAGCCGAAGTCAGAATATGCCGTTCCGGAAGAGCTGCAATCCAAGTTTGATGAAGATCCCGTTTTCAAGACTGCCTTTGAAGCACTGACGCCGGGTCGGCAAAAAGGCTATCTTCTCTATTTCGCCAGCGCCAAACAGTCCAAGGCCCGGACGGCGCGGATTGAAAAATATACGCCGCGCATCTTTGATGGAAAAGGCATGCGCGACTGCGTTTGTGGGCTGTCGAAGCGTTACCCTAGCTGCGATGGCTCGCACAAGCAGCTTGAGACCGAATCTAACTAGACGCCCGGATCAGCGCCGGCGACTCTCTGCTTGGGCGATGGGCTGAGCAACTGGGCGCGACTGTTCTGTTTGCGAACGCCAGAGCGCAGCGTCACGTCAAGGTGACCAGCAAGCTCCTGGCCGCCTGAAGATCAGCAATTTTAGAGTCCTCGCTGAACCAGGCGATCGTTAAGGCCAGGAGCTGCTGGCCTGCGTCACGCTGCCGGCGGTTCCTACGTCAACTTTCTAATGGATGAAGGTGAGGATCCTGTCCGAGCGACATATGGCGAGAATTTCGCACGGCTGGTGGCGCTGAAGAACAAATACGATCCTACGAATCTCTTCCAGCTCAACCAGAACATCAAACCGACAGTATGAGGAGGCGTGCCGGCGGAAGGGGAGCCGCGCGTGCCAGGCTTGATGACTATTGGGGTAGTTTTTTCAGATCTCTCATTCTCGCCAGTATTCAGGCCGATCCAACGCGATGGCACAACGTACCCTGCCCCCACACGACTGAAGGGCGCCCGCCCTCAACGCTTGAACCATCCAGGCCTCAGACTTCTCATCGGGGATCGGATAGGGCGCTTCAAACCCAAATTTTGCGGCCGGTTGAAAACCCGACCGCCGGTAGTATGATGGATGGCCCAGCACAAAGACCAAATCGACTTGAGCGCTCTGCAGTTGTTCCAGCCCTGCTTCGATCAGCTTGGAGCCAATTCCCTGCCGCTGATAACCGGGTTTGACCGCCAATGGGGCCAAGAGTGACACCTTTAATTCTTCTGCTCCCTCTATCCACGCCCGCGAGAAGAGGATGTGGCCAACAATCCCACGATCACATTCTGCTACGAGTGAGACTAGCGGTTTGGCGCTTTCATCTATTAGCAGAGCTGTTACTAACTCCACGATCTCTTCTTCATCGAACGCTTCCCGTTCGACCTCAAGGATCTGCTTGAGGTCACATTCTTCAGCTTGTCTAACCCTCATTGTAAACACCCCGTTATCCTGACCCTCATCTGCCGCGGCAGTTCAATGGTGAGAGCCGTGCGGCTCAATCCCGTCGTGAATCAGCCTACTGCCCGTGAATTCTAGCGGCGAGCAACTTCGTCCGCTCCGGCACCAGGATGCCGGAGTACTTCTCGGTTTCGATTTCCGAAGCAACCAGATAGGCATCCACGTAGGGCAGAAACCCGGCCACGTTTTCCGGGCTCACGCCGCTGGCCAAGGCAAGCGGATGGGCGCCGGCCCCGGCACGCAATGCCTTGACCTTTGCAACCGATGCGGCGTAACCCGTCCCCGGGCCGCTGGATGTAATGACGTCCATCCACGAGCGTGCATTCTTGGCCGCATCGGGCAACAGGGCAGCAGGCACTTCTCGCTGATATTTGAAGGCGACGCCGCCGAAATGGAGTCCCGTCCAGCCGCTTCTCTGGCGCGCTTGGCGAAACCGTTCGCCAGCAGGCTGTGCGTTTTTCGACCGTTCATCAATTCCTGCGTTGTCGGACCAGATGCCGCCCACCGGCAGATTGGCGACAAGCCCAATGACCTCCTCCGGCTCCGTGCCGAGGAGGTTCACGCCGATCCACAAAGTGGGATACTGTCGGTGTATCTCCGGAATGAAGGCAAGGACTTGAGGGGTAGACATTCCCTGGTTGATGATAAAGATCCCATCCGCGCCCGCTTCGACCGCTGTCTCTATACTGCCCAGCGCGGTCTCTTTGCTCGTCGGGTGGATGACCGGAAGAAAGACTCGTGAACGTCGAAACACTGTCTGAAGTACATTTTCAGCGTGGCTCATGGTATCTCCTGCATTGCCCAACGCCATGGTGACCGGTGCCGCGTGGCTCTACTTTCAAGGGGAGCAGCATATGCGCCAGCCAGCGGCCGGTTCAGCGACTGCGAGACCGTTCTCAATCAAGACGAACCGCCGGCCGCGGACATATTTGTCCGGTGATTCTTGGCAATGACGCAAATCGGTGCGGGCCGGTTCGGAGATTCCATAGACCAACACATTGACTCTCGCTTGCGTCAGGCTCAGTTTCCCGTTGGGACCACCCAACACTTCGTTCGCATCACGGTTGTCCTGGCCGTCATCTTCCCACCAGCAAACCGGGCAGATCTCGTAGACGTAGCGTTCTTCGAGCGTACAGAGTCCGCAACATGGGCAAGCGAGCAAAGAAGCTGAGTCTTTCATAGGCATTTCCAAATTTTGCTTCAAGTGTCCGTTGGCGCTTTCGCTCTATGAGCAGAATGATACCATAGTCCGGCATCGCTGGCTTCCACATGTTTGCTTGTTCCCGTTGACATTTGGTCGTAACGTCCCCGGCACGGGCGCCTACAAGTCTGCTAATCGGACATTCTGCCGCCCGTGCCGGGGACGTTCCAGGCGCAAAGTCGGTGGTTCTCTATTGGGTTAGCAAGGCGTTTTTACAAGTTCGTAGTGGGTGCTGAATTCATCTATGGCCGGCTGCGCCCAGCGTCGCGATAGCGCTCCAGCAGCGCGCTGAGCTCGGCCACCACGTCCGGCCGTTCGGCCCACAGGTTGTGCGTCTCGGCCCGGTCGGCCGCCATGTCGTAGAGTTGGCCCTGCGGCCCGCCCGGTGTGGGCTCCTCTGTAACCGGCTCGCTGAAGCCGCCGGAGCCCAGGCCCAGCACCAGCTTCCAGCGCCCCTGGCGGAGGGAGAAGATGCCGTTGCCCGAGTGGTGAACCAGCGCCTCGCGGATGGGGGTGACCGCCTCGCCGGCTAGGGCAGGCAGGATGTTGTAAGAGTCCTCGCCCGCGTCCGCGGGCAGCTCGACGCCTGCAATCGCGGCGAAGGTGGCCAGCATGTCGGCCAGGCAGACGAGCTCGTCGCTCCTCGTTCCCGCCGGGATGCGCTGCGGCCAGCGCGCCACAAAGGGCTCGCGGTGGCCGCCGTCCCAGATGTCGGCCTTCTGCCCGCGCAGCGTGCCGTTGCTGGCATGGCCGTAGGTCCCGCCGTCGGCGCAGGTGAGGCGGCCGCCGTTGTCGCTGGTGACGACGATCAGCGTGTTGTCGGTCTGTCCCGTCCGGTCCAGCGCGTCGAGCACCTGGCCGACGACCCAGTCGAAGAGCACAACCATGTCGCCGCGGTCGCCGGCATCCGATGCGCCGACCACAAAGTCGGGGCGCACGTCACAGGGACGGTGAGGCGACGCCGGGGTCAGGTAGAGGAAGAAGGGCGCGTCTTCCTCAGCCGCGCTGGCGGCTTCGATGAATTCGACGGCCTTGGCCGCCAGGGTGATGTCGACCTGATCGTCCTGCCAGTCCGGCGTCTGCAACCCCCTGCGCTGCTGGTTGTAGTAGACTTCCTTCTCGCGGTCGGGGATGCCCACGGTGTGGCCGTCCTCGATGAAGCAGTAGGGCGGCATGTCCAGCGAGCCGGCGATGCCGAAGTATGAGTCGAAGCCCAGCGTGGTCGGTCCGTTGGCGATGGGCGCGCTGTGGTCGATGTCGAAGCCGTCCACGCTCCAGGCCGGGTTGCCAAAGTCGATGACGGTCTCGTCGCGCCCGTCGCTGCGTCGCCAATCCAGCCCCACATGCCACTTGCCCACGGCCGCGGTGCGGTAGCCGGCCCCCTTGAGCAGGGAAGCCAGGGTCAGGCGCTGCGGCTCGATGAGGGGCGTGCCGTAGCCGCCCAGCACCCAGCGCGTCAGACTGCCGCGCCAGGCGTAGCGCCCGGTCAGCACGGCGTAGCGGCTGGGCGTACAGACCGCGGACGACGAGTGGGCGTCGGTCAGGCGTACGCCCTCGGCCGCAATGCGATCCATGTGGGGCGTCGGGATCTTGGTCGCACCGTAGCAGCCTAGGTCGCCATACCCCATGTCGTCGGCCATGATGTAAATGATATTTGGCTTGTCCATAAGGCCTCGTAACTGATGGTACGCGGATCTACCGGATTGGGGCAGATCCACGCAGATTTTTCCCGTGTTCTTGTTATTTATCCGCTTATTTATCCGCGAAAATCAGCCTAATCTGCCCAATCCGCGGCCCATCTAGCAGAATCCCCTCACTCCAGCTCGCTCAGATCGAGCACAAAGGGCAGGGCGCTCTCCGCCAGGCAGGCGGCGTCGGGGAAGGTCGTCGGGTCATCCACAAACGCCGCCACCAGGTCGGCTCCACACGCGTTGGCAAATGAGACGGCGTGACCGCCGCGCGGCAGCACGAGATGGCGACCGGCCGGCAGCGTCTCCGCGGCCAGATCGCCCCAGCTGGGCGGCGTCACCGGGTCGTATTCGCCCGAGAGCACCAGCACGGGCAGGTCGCTGCGCACCGGCTCGGCTTCCACCGCCGCGGCGCTGCCTGCGCCCCAGAGGCTGCAGACCTCATAGAGCTCGCCATGTTCGTCCAGGGCCAGGTCGGCCAGGATTTCGGGCGCGTTGGTCACCAGCGCGGCCGCGGCCGCCTGATCGCCAAAGACGACCTCTTCGTGGCATTCGACCGAGTAGAACATGCCCTGCGAATCGCCGATCTCTTCGAGGAACGCTTCCATCTCCTCGTCAAAGGTGATTTCTTCGTCATACGCCTCGTCTTCAAAAGCATCGTCGCCAACGGTTCCCTCCGTCACCGCAAACCAGCGCTCAAAATCGCCGTCGGCCAGACCGTCGATGGCCAGGGGCAATGCGGCGATGACCGATGTATCATAGAGGAGATCGACCAGCGTGTTGAAGACGTCCACGCCCGTGTACTCATAAATCCAATCGTCCAGCGGCGTCTCCGGGGGCAGCACGACGCCCTCTTCGTCCAGCAGCAGGGGCGCCTCTTCCAGCTCCGCCAGCGCGTCCAGGAAGCGGGCGGTCAGGTCGGGAAAGGCCTCGGCGCAGGCCGCGTCTGCGGCGCAGCCGTCGAGCAGCGCCTGGATGGCGTCGACGCTGATGCGGGCATCCTCCACGTAGCCGTTGGCATTGGGCGGATAGACGGAATCGATCACCACGCTGCGCACGCCTTCCGGGTGGTCGCGCAAGATGGTGAGGGCCAAGCGCGTGCCGTAGGAGATGCCGTAGAGGTTCCACTCGTCGATTTCCAGTATCTGGCGCAGGTCGGCGACGTCGGCTGCGCTGGCCGCGCTGTTGTAGGCGCTCAGGTCGATGCCATCATCGCGCAGGCGCTGGCGACATGCTTCGACCGCGTCCAGGCGCGTCTCGAAGTCGCCATAGTCACCGGCATCGTAGGCGTCGGTCTCTTCACAGTCGAGGCTGGGCCACGAAAAGCCGGTGCCGCGCTGGTCGAAGAGGATGATGTCGCGCGTTTCCAGTAGGGGCGATACAAGCCAGTCCTCGGGGTAGGCCAGCGCACTGCCGCCCGGCCCGCCTTCTAAATAGAGCACGGGGTCGGGCGCGGGATCGTCGCTCAGGCTGTGCAGGATGGCGACGGCAATGTCCACTGTGGGCCCGTCCGGGTTGCTGCGATCTTCCGGCGTCGTCATGTAGCCGCAGGTAATCTCTGCATCCGCGGCGATCTCAAACGGGCATTCCTCTTCGGCATACTCGATGAGATAGCCGTCGTCGCTCTCGACTGTGATCGGTTCCGGCAGCGCCGGCCGGCAGCCGGCGATCAGCAGGGCCAGCAATAGCCACCCTATGCTTTGTATCTGCGTCCAACGCGTCATGCGCTTGCTCCTTGTACGGGCCATCCTGTTTGCGACAATCTTGCTTACTGCGGGAGTGTAGCACCAGGCGGGAGGAAAGAAAAGACGGCATCTATTTTTGATGGGCCGCGGATCAGCGCTGATCTGGCGGATATCAGCGGATCAATCTTGAACTTTCTGCGACGGTCTGCCCCACCCTGCTCCAGCCGATCTTACCATTGCCCACAATTTGACAGCGAAGGCGCGTTGGGACAATTGGGGCGTTCGCGCGCAATCCCGCCGGGCATGAATGCCCTTGCTGGCAGGGTGCGCCCCATGAAGTGGGGCTTTTCTATCAACGACCCAGCCCCACTTGATGGGGCGGCGCGCTTGAGCCCACGGCATTCATGCCTGGGCGGTTGCCATGGCGTCCGGTGCGAGGCGAACGGGAGCACAAACCTGCCCCGATCTGAAATGCACCCCGATATGAAATATGAAATGCCGGTTGACAATGAGCGCCGCAATCGGCCATAATGGGCGGCCCGCACCGTTGGCGCTAATCGCCACATTGATCCCCCGCCAACCGTGCTGCTGTACGCAATAGTTCAACGTCAGCAACGAAAGGGTTTGCTGCTATGTCCCTGCCCGCCGATCGAGAAATTATTGCGCGCTGGCGCGCCGAACCGGCGCCCCTGCTGCCCCTGCTCCACGCCTTCCATGATCGGGATGGCTATCTCTCTGAAAGCGCGTTGCGCGCCACGGCTCAGGCGTTGCGCATTCCCCTGGCCGATCTCTACGGCACGGTCACCTTCTATCACCATTTTGCACGCGCAGCCGACCTGTCGCAGAGCGCGCCGCGCGTCTGCACCGGGCCCGTTTGCCGGCTGCAGGGCGGCGAGGAACTGCTCGCTGCGCTGGACGCCGAGGGCGCGACCGCGATGCCCTGCGCCGGCCGCTGCGATGATCCCGTCCCCGTGCTGCGCGGCCACGAGGTACTGGTCGGCCTGAGCGCCGACACGCTGACCGCGCGGCCGCCGCTCCTGCCGCCGCCCAATCCCGGTGCGGTTCAGGAATGCGTCTTTGCCCAGATTCGCACGCCGGGGCGGGCCACGCTGGCGGGCTATCGCGCCACGGGCGGCTATGAAGGGCTCAAGCGGGTGCTGCACGAGATGTCGCCGCTGGACGTGCTGCAGCACGTGCGCGCCAGCGGTCTGGCCGGGCGGGGCGGCGCAGGCTTCCCCACCGGCGTCAAGTGGCAGGCCGTGGCCGAAGCCGATGGCAATCCCAAGACGATTGTCTGCAACGCGGACGAGGGTGAACCCGGCTGCTTCAAGGATCGGGTGCTGCTCGATTTTGATCCCCACGCCGTCATCGAGGGCATGGTCATCGCCGGTTACGCCACGGGCGCAACCCAGGGCTTTCTCTATCTGCGCTATGAGTATCCCCAAACCGAAGCGATCCTGGCCTGGGCCATGGCCGAAGCGCAGAACGCCGGCCTGCTGGGGCAGGACATCGACGGCAGCGGCTTTCACTTTGACCTTTACCTGCGCCGGGGCGCCGGCGCCTACATCTGCGGCGAAGAGACCTCTCTGCTCAACAGCCTGGAGGGCAAGCACCCCTTCCCGCGCAACCGCCCGCCCTATCCGGTTACCCACGGCTTTGAGAACAAGCCGACCGCGGTCAACAATGTGGAGACGCTGGCATCGGTTGGACCGATTATGCGACATGATCCAACCTGGTATCAGGCGCTTGGCCTGGGCGACTTTGCCGGCACCAAGGTGATCAGCCTCTCGGGCGACGTGCAGCGGCCGGGCAACTACGAGGTCCCCTTTGGCCTGCCGCTCCGGACGCTGCTCTATGATTGGGCGGGCGGACCGCGAGCCGGTCGCACAATCCAGGCCGTGACCATGGCCGGGCTCTCCGGCGGCTTCCTCGCCGGCGCAGACCTGGACGTGACGCTGGATGAGCCAAGCATTCGCGCCAAGGGCTCTTTCCTGGGCGCCGGCGGCATCATGGTCTTCGACGACAGCCGGGACATGGTGGCCGTGGCCCACAACGCCATGGAGTTTTTCGCCCACGAATCCTGCGGCAAGTGCTTCCCCTGCCGCATCGGCACCCAACGCCTGACCGAGCGCCTCGCCGGCGGCGGGCCGGAAGAATACGACGCCTGGCTGGCCGAGGTTGACGACATCAGCTTTACCATGAAGGAGTTGAGCGCGTGCGGCCTGGGCATGGCCGCGCCTGCCGTCGTGGAGAGCCTGGTGCGCTATTTTCCAGAACAGGTGAGGAACGCGGAATGACGAACGACCTCCTTTCTCTCTCTCATGCTCACGAGCTTGATCGCAGCGATCCGCTGGCGCGCTTTCGCGATCGCTTTGTCGTGACCAATCCCGAGTTGATCTATCTGGATGGCAATTCGTTGGGGCGGCTGCCCAAGGCGACGGTCGCGCTCCTGCGCGATGGCGTGGAGCGCCAGTGGGGCGAGCGGCTGATCCGCGGCTGGAACGACGGCTGGATGGAGCTAAGCCAGCAGATCGGTGACAAGATCGGCCAGCTGATTGGCGCACAGCCGGGTGAGGTCATTCTGGCGGATTCGACATCGACCAATCTCTACAAGCTAGCCTCTGCCGCGCTCCAGGCCCGACCGGGGCGAAGCAAGATTGTCACCGATGATCTCAACTTTCCCTCGGATCTCTACGTTTTGCAGGGCATCTGCGCGCAGGCATCCGAACCTCGCCGCCTGGAAGTCATTGCTTCGGCCGATGGCATCCACGGCCCCGTCGACGCGCTGCTGGACGCCATCGACGAGAATACGGCCCTGGTTGCCCTGACCCATGCGGTTTTCAAGAGTTCGTACGTCTACGACATGGCCGCGATCACGGCCCGCGCCCATGAGGTCGGGGCGCTGGCGCTCTGGGATCTGAGCCATGCGGTCGGATCCGTACCCATCGATCTGACCGCGGCCCATGCGGATCTGGCCGTGGGCTGCACCTACAAGTATCTCAACGGCGGACCGGGGGCGCCGGCCCTTCTCTACGTGCGTGAGGAGTTGCAGGCGGACCTGACCAATCCGATTCAGGGCTGGATGGGGCAGGCTGAGCTGTTCGATTTTGGGCTCACCTATCAGCCTGCGCCCGGCATCCTTCACTTTCTGACCGGCACACCGCCCGTGCTTTCCGTCAGCGCGGTCGAGCCGGGCGTCGACCTGCTGCTGGAGGCCGGCATGGACGCGGTGCGCGCCAAGTCCGTGGCCCAGAGTGAGTGTCTGATTGCGCTATGGGAAACAAAGCTGGCGCCCCTAGGCTTCACGCTGAAGTCTCCCCGCGATCCGGCGCAGCGCGGCTCCCACGTGTCGCTGGGCCATGCCGAGGGCTGGCGCATCGCTCAGACGTTGATCAACGATCTGCATGTTCTGCCCGATTTTCGCAAGCCGGACAACATTCGCCTGGGCATCGCCCCACTCTATAATTCCTATGGTGAGATTTACGAAGCGGTGGCGCGCCTGGAGCAGACAGTGGTCGAGCGTCTGTACGAGCGGCACAGTCCGCACATGGCCACGGTGACCTGAGCAACCAATGGCGAATCTTACTGTGCTGGCGCCGCTCAGCATCATCTTTGGGCTGGTGTCAGCGATTTCGTGGGGGACGGGCGACTTCTGCGGCGGGCTGGCGACCAAGCGGAGCCCCGGCCTGCGCATCGTCATGGTGACGGAATTCGTCGGCGCGGCGGTGTTGATTGCCCTGGCCCTGGCGGTGGGAGAAGCGGCGCCCACCGGCGCCAGCTTCCTCTTTGCGATTGGCGCGGGATTGGCCGGTGTCGTCGGGTTGGGGGCGCTCTATCAGGGCCTCGCCGCTGGACAGATGGGCGTGATCGCGCCCCTGTCGGCAATCGTTGGCGGCGTGGTGCCCATCGTGGTCGGGCTGGCGACGGAGGGCGCGCCCAGCCCCGTGCAGCTGCTTGGCTTTGGCGTTGCGCTGCTGGCCGTCTGGCTGCTGGCCGCCGCCGGCGAATTCCGCCCCAGTCGGCGGGAATTGCTGCTGGCGGTGGTGGCCGGCCTGGGCTTCGGCTTCTACTTCGTGCTGATCGCCTACGCCAGTGATGGCGGTCTCTTCTGGAATCTGAGCGCGGCCCGGGTGGTGGCCGGCCTTGCCCTGCTGGCGCTGCTGTTGATCACACGCCAGCCGCTCTGGCCCACACGATCAGCGTGGGGGCTGACCACGGGCGCAGGCGTGGCCGATGCCGGCGGCAATCTCTTTTTTGCCCTGGCCGCGCAGGCCGGACGCCTGGACGTAGCCGCCGTGCTCTCGTCGCTCTATCCCGGCATGACCGTGCTGCTGGCACGGCTTGTGCTAGACGAGCGCCTGACCCGGGCGCAGATCACCGGTGTCGTGGCTGCGCTGGTCGCGGTGATGCTGATTGCGCTGTAATGATTGCTGCTTCATGGTACGCAACGGGGCGCATGGGGAATGCTTGGCGTACGGCACAGCCTGCATGTGAGTGTGCGGGCTAATTAGAAAAGCAACAGGGAGAGTGCTAAATGACCGACGCGCATACGCCGGAACTGACCTTGCGCTTGGATGGCGAACTCGTGACGTTTGCGCTGGGCGAGACGCTCTACGAAGTCGCGCAGCGCCATGGCAAGGAGATTCCCACGCTCTGTTACGATCCGCGGCTGGAAGCCTTTGGCGCCTGTCGTCTCTGCGCGGTGGAGGTGACGGGCGCGCGCAACCCGGTTGCCTCGTGCACAAGCCTGGCCACGCTCGACACGGAAGTCTCAACCGACAGCGCGCGGCTCCAACGCCATCGCAGGACGTTGCTGGAACTGGTGGCGTCGGAGAACGGCGGCGCGGTCGAGGTCGATCCCTTGCGCGGGTATGCGTCGCAGGAACTTGGCCAGCTCGTCGCTCACTACGATGCGGGGACGGGTCGTTTCGCCGGCGCGCGCTCGGGCCAAAGCAAGCTGGACGACGGCAATCCCTTCATTTTGCGCGACTATGATCTCTGCATCTCCTGTTACCGCTGCGTGCGCGTCTGTGCCGAGCAGGAGGGCGATTACGCCATCAGCGTCGCCAACCGCGGCTTCCACACCCAGATCACGGTCGAATTCGACGGCGACCTGCGCGGCTCCGCCTGCACCTTCTGCGGCCAGTGCGTCCAGACCTGCCCGACTGGGGCGCTAGGGGATCGGAAGGCGCTGCGCTTTGAAATTGTCGATGACTAATTGTCGATAGGCGATTGTCATTGAGCGTCCATCAACCATCGACAATTGATCACCGACAATTGACGATTTGCCGAGGAGTTTACATGATACCAAATCCAATTACCAAGACTCGCTCCATCTGCGGCTACTGCGGCGTGGGATGTGCGGTTGACATCATGACGCGCGACGATCGCATCATCGGCATTCAACCGGCGATGGACGGACCGGCCAACGAGGGCGCGCTCTGCGTCAAGGGACAGTTTGCCTACGACTTCGTGCACCATCCGGACCGTCTGACCCAGCCGCTGGTGCGGCGTGCGGACGGTCAGCTCCACGCTACCACGTGGGACGAAGCGCTCCAGGTCGCGGCCGACGGCTTCCTGCGCGTAGTAAAAACGCATGGCGAGGAGGCCGTCTATGGCATTGCCTCGGGCCGCACGCCCAGTGAGGCCGACTATCTCATGCAGAAGTGGGTGCGGGCCAGCTTTGGCACCCACCAGATCGACAACTGCAGCCGTGCTTGACACGCCCCCACCGTCGCCGGTCTGGCGGCAGTCATCGGACGGGGCGCCATGTCCAACCCGCTCAAGGACATGGAAAAACCCGATGTGATCTTCTGCATCGGCACCAACATGACCGAGTGCCATCCGGTCGCAGCCACGCGGCTCAAGAAGGCCATCGCACGTGGGGCCAAGCTGATCGTGGCCGATCCGCGACGCATTCGCCTGGCCGAGATGGCCGACATCTATCTGCCCCTGCGCGTCGGTTCGGACACTGCGTTGCTCCTGGCCATGGCCCACGTCATCGCCCGCGAAGAGCTGATCGACGAGGAATTCGTGCGCACGCGTACCACGGGGATCGACGACCTCTTGGCGCACGTTGAGGCCTTTACGCCCGCTTGGGCCGAAACGATCACCGGCGTGCCCGCGGCCGATATTGAGGCTGCGGCCATCCTCTATGGCAAGGCCGATCGGGGCGCGATCTTTTACACGCTGGGCATTACCGAGCACATCTGCGGTGTGGACAACGTGCAGAGCCTCTGCAACCTGGTGCTGATGACGGGCAATATCGGCCGTGAGGGCACGGGCATCAACCCCATGCGCGGCCAGAACAACATTCAGGGCGCGGGGGACTCCGGCGCGATCCCCAACAACTATGTGGGCTTCCTGCCCGTGACCGACCCGGCCAATCAGGCCAAATTTTCGGCCGCGTACGGACGTGCCATGAGCCTGGAAAAGGGCATCACCAAAGTGACGGCGCTGGAACGCTGCGGCGAGCAGATTTTTGCCATGCTCATTGACGGCGAAAACACCCTTGTTTCGGACCCCGACCGGGTTCACGGTGAAAAGGCGCTGCGCAGCCTGGAACACCTTGTTGTCATTGACATCTTCCTGAGTGAGACCGCCGAACTGGCCGACGTGGTGCTGCCGGCCGCGTCCTGGGGTGAGACGGACGGCCACTACACCAACACGGAACGGCGCATCCAGCGCGTGCGGCGCGCGGTTTCGCCGCCGGGCGAGGCCCAGCCGGACTGGTGGATCATCAGCCGGCTGGCCCAGCGCATGGGCGTGCCCGGCTTTGCCTATCCGTCGGCCAAGGAGGTCTTCAACGAACTGTGCAGCCTCTCGCCCATCTACGCCGGCATCGACTGGGATCTGGCCGAGAGCGGCCAGTACCAGTGGCCCATTCCCTACCGCGGCCATCCGGGAACGCCGCGCCTGCATGAAGATGGCTTCATCAACGGATTGGGCAAGTTTGCGCTGGTCGGCTACCGCGATCCCGCAGAAGTGATTGACGACGACTTTCCCGTCTGGCTCACCACGGGCCGCCGCCTCGAGTCGTACCATACGCGTACCCAGACTGGCCGCGCGCAGGGCATTGACTATCTCCTTGCCGAAGAGACGCTGGAGATGCATCCGGATGACGTGGCGGCCTGGGGGCTTCACGACGGCGGCTGGGCGCGCATGTCAAGCCGGCGCGGCGCGGTGGAGATCAAGATCGAAGCGACCGAACGCTCGCCCCGGGGCACGGTCTTCTGTAGCTTCGCCTTCAACGACGTCCCGGTCAACATTCTCACCGGCTCGGGCTATGACCCCATCACCCAGACCGCAGAATTGAAGGTCTGTCCCGTGCGGATCGAAGCGCTGGCGTCAGCGCCGGCGTAAAGGGCGTGGTTGATCTCTATTGACTCGGGACTTCAAGCGCGCTACAATGTGGTCACTACTGTGATCACATTGATTTGGGGAGATCAGAGATGGAAGAGATTGGCGTGCGCGAGCTAAAAATTCATGCATCGGAGATTCTGCGCAAGGTGCGCGAAGAACGCGCATGCTATCTTGTCACCTACCGCGGGGCGCCCATGGGTGTACTCGTGCCCGTCGATGAGGATGGCGATCTGCCGGCCGATTATGCGCCCGATCCATGGGCCGAGTTGGACAGACTGGGTGAACGAATTTCGCGTCTACCCAAGCCCGAGCAAAGCCTGCTAGATGCGCTGTCTGAGATGCGACGGTAGCTACCGATGTCAACCGTGTATACACTGGATGCCAGCGTTTTTGTGAGCGGCTACAATGCGCACGAAGTTGCCCATGAGGAGAGCCGGCTGCTGCTGAAGCTACTGGCCCAGCAGAATGTTGCGCTGATTGAGCCGACGCTGCTCTTGCCGGAAATCGCTGCAGCAGTCGCGCGCGTTTATGGTGATGAAGCGCTGGCGCTCGATTTTGCCCGTACGATTGAACGCCTGCCGACGGCATCGTTTGTCGCATTGAACCAGTCAATTGCCCAAAGTGCGGTTGAAGTTGCCGCCCGGTATAAGGTGCGCGGCAGCGATGCCGTCTATGCGGCCGTTGCCAAGCGGTACAACGCCACGCTCGTCACCCTTGATCAGGAACAGGCTGATCGGGTTTGGGCGGTGGTTCCGGTCGGCGAGCCGAGTGATATTGTTGCGCGATTGCAGCGTGAAGATGATGAAGACGCCGCGGAAGGTAATCCTTAATCTATGGCACGAGGCAAGCAGGCCAAGCGCATGATCCGGACGGTGGAGGGCACGCGGGTTGTCCGCAAGCGCGACCTCGTGGCCGTGGAGGAGCCACTGGAGATTCAGCTGCGCGCAGGCGGTGAACGACAGGTGGTCGCCATCACCATGCGCACGCCCGGGAATGACTATGAGCTTGCCGCGGGCTTTCTTTACACCGAGGCCATTGTCAGCGCCAAGCATGAGATTGACCACATGATCTACTGCGTCGATGGCGAGACCACGCTGCAGGAGTACAATGCATTGGCGGTTTCGCTGCGCACCGCTGCGCTGCCCGAACTGCCCGGTCTGGATCGTCACTTCTTCACCAACAGCGCCTGTGGCGTCTGCGGGCGCACCATGCTGGATGAATTGGACGAGCGCCGGTTGCCGCCGCTGGACGATAACCAGACCGTAGCGCCCGACGTGCTCACGACATTGCCGGCCGCGTTGCGCCAAGCGCAGCAGATCTTTGATGCAACCGGCGGCCTGCATGCCGCGGCGCTTTTTACGCAAACGGGCGAACTGCTGGCCCTGCGTGAGGATGTGGGCCGGCACAATGCCCTGGACAAGCTGATCGGCTGGGGCCTGTTGCAGGGACGTCTGCCGCTTAGCGACAAGATTATTCTGGTTTCAGGCCGTGCATCTTATGAATTGCTCTTCAAGGCCCGCGTGGCCGGTGCGCCGATCTTTTGCGCCATCTCCGCACCGAGCAGTCTGGCCGTCGAACTGGCGGATCGATTCGGCATAACGCTGATCGGCTTCCTGCGCGACGAGCGCTTCAACATCTACGCGGGACACGAGCGAATCTCACGCGCTGACGCAGCCGCAGAACCCGACTTGTCAGGCGTGACAACGTAGTGATTTGTGGTGCGCACCAGGCGCTCAGTGAGTGGGCCTGATCCAAGATCGAACCTCAAGATCCTTCGGCTAGACGGCTCGGACGCCTGAACGATCGCCAGCGACTCGCTCGGGATGACGTCGGACGCCCCATCAACCAACTGCCCCAATTGGGAGAAACCGATGGCTCAGTACAGGCAATCATTTTCGTGGTGGAACTTCAAGGATGCCCCGATTTCCGACGAGGCGCTCATCGAGGCCGGCGCCTACCTGGGGTATGACGGGATTGAGATGCCAAATCGGGAATTGTGGCCGCTCATCCGCGACAGCGGGCTCTCCATTGTGTCGATCAACGGGCACCATTCGATCGAGGAAGGCCTCAACCGGCGCGCCCATCATGATCGCATCGAGCGGGAAATTGCCGACAACCTGGAACGGGCCGTGGCGTGGAATATTCCGCTGTTGATCTGCTTTAGCGGCAACCGTGACGGGCTGGATGACGCGGCCGGGGCAGAGGCGACGGCAGAGGGGTTGCGTCGCCTTGCGCCCCTGGCGGAAGATGCCGGCGTCACGCTGGTGCTGGAATTGCTCAACAGCAAGGTCGACCACCCTGACTACCAGTGCGACCACACGGCGTGGGGCGTTGACGTCTGCAAGCGGGTTGATTCACCAAATGTCAAGCTGCTCTATGACATCTATCATATGCAGATCATGGAGGGCGATATCATTCGAACGGTGCAGGAGAACGTCGCCTTCATCGGTCACTACCACACCGCGGGCAATCCGGGACGCCACGAATTGGACGGTCGCCAGGAACTAAATTACCGGCCGATTGCGGAGGCGATTGCCGCCACCGGCTATGCCGGCTACATCGGCCACGAATTTATCCCCACGCGTGATCCCGTGGAGGGGCTGCGCGAGGCGCATGCGCTCTTCCGCTAGGCGTGCGGGCCATTGACAAAGAGGCTCGGGTTGCAGGCGACGTCTCCTTCTGTAAATCTATCCCCTGCGCGTGACCTCTCTGTCAATACGGGTGCTTGGCCGCGCGATCAGGTGATAGTGTCCGGGTCGTGCGTGCGGTCAGAAGTTCGATGGCGTCGGCCAGATGCACATCGCTGATGTTGTAGTCCCCGCGTTCCGTGCGCAGCAGATGGGCCTCCAGCAGCACCTCGGCATGGGTCACGCCCACGGGTGGCTCAAACCTGTAGCAGGCCAGCTCGATCAGCAAACCAAGCGGATCACGAAAGTAGATCGAGTCCATGAAGCCGCGATCTTTTTCGCCGGAATGTTCGATGCCCCGCTCGTCCAACCGTTGCTTGACCTGCGTGTAGGTGGCACGGGAAACGTTGAAAGCGACGTGATGCACGTTGCCCACGCCCTCCGGCGTCGGCGTGGCGTTGGCCTTGCGCGTTTCGTTGGTAAAAATTGTGATCAGGCGACCGTCGCCGGGATCAAAGTAGAGATGATTCTGGGCCGGCACATCCAAGTTTGGCTGCTCGAAGATAAAGGGCATGCCGAGCACGCCCTCCCAAAAATCAATCGACGTCTGGCGATCCGCGCCGATTAGGGTAATGTGATGGACGCCCTGCGTCTGAAGTTTCTGCATCATGCGCTCCCTCTCCTGCTAAAACGTCAATAGTTAGGCCGCTGGATGAGAGTGATGACAATGCGCACGGCAGCATTGCTCGTCAGCGGGCGGTTGAGCGCCATGCTACTCGATCTCCGACCAAATGCCAATTTGTTTGCGCGCTCATGCCCTATCGACGCCATGCTGTCCTGTCGAACGCAGCGAGAAATTTTGTGCGCATCCAAATAGCAGATGCCCGTTGCACGCTGCATACACAACCCCAGCGTAGCGGGCGGCTGCTGCCAAAGCCAGACGAAACAGTGCCAAATACTGTCAATTCGGATAAATGCAGCGTAACTGCTGGGGAATCTGATCCATATAGAACGCGGATCTGGCAGATCGGATGGTCAGACCAAAGGTGAGGATGCCGAGCAGGATCATGGCCTGCGCTCAGCTAGTGCGGCTAGATTGATGCAGGGCCCCGGCAATCAACGCGGTCAGAAACGCGTTCTCTTGCAGGGGAAAGGTATCCATGTGATCCGCCAGCTTGCCGGCATGTTGGGCATCTTCAGCATAGCCGGCCAGTTCGAGCCAGGCCGCCTGGTTGCGCAGCGCATTGGTGAGAACCTCGCGTAGCGAAATGCCGGCCGGCGCGAAATTGCCTTCACCTGTGGCCAACTGGCGAAGTACTGTGGCTGTGGTCGCCTCCAGCGCCTTCATGTCATCCGCGGCGGGAGTAAGCTCGCCCAGATCAATGCCCATCGCATCCAACATACTGTGGAACTGGGCGAACCAGGTCAGCATAACGGGCTGGCGAAACAGATCGGTCGCACTGCGGGCAAGCTCGTCTGCCAGCGCTGCCAGGTCCGAATCTTGCCTGTCGTCTTTGCTCGGGGCGTTCCGGAAGTAACGCATTATCTCCGGCGCCATGAGTCTGGGCTCGTGCTGCCAAAGCAATTCACAGAGTAGCTCGAAATCACCGGAGAGGCCGGGGGCGTCCGGTCTGCGCCAGTGGGCCTCGAGGCTGCGCTGGACCAGCCAGTGCGCAACGTTCGGCGGGCCTTCCAGCATGAGCAGAGGTTGAGGATTGCCAACGTTTACGAGCACCTGACTGCCCTGGCCGGGTGTTTCAGGCAGCATGGCGCGAGTGATCGAATCACTGCCGAACATCTGGAGCACGCCTGTCAAACCGTTGATTACAAAACCAAGCAGCGTGCCCGTCGCTGACTCCTCAGGTCGGTAAACGAACCAGATCGTCTGGTTGCCGGCTACGTCGACCGGACTCAGTAGGGCTTGCCACTTAAAGGATGGTGGCGGATTATAGCGCACGCCCTGAAATTGGAGCTTGCGGATGCCCCGTGCAGCCAGCTCGGCGTTCTCCGGCGGCAGGACGTGGCTCAAGATATGCAACGCGCGTGCGGCAGCGGGCGCGGCATTGCTCTTGCCCAGCGCGATCAACTGTTCAACCGCCTGGCGCGAGACAGGGATACGCGCGTCATGGGCAATGAGCATGAGCATATCGATCTGGTCAGCAGGCGGCAGCTGACTCAGCAGATCGATGACCGCCAGCCCAACCCCCATTTCGGCCTCGCGCATTTGGGTCACATACTCCAACAGGACGAAACGGTTGCGCCGGCCTTCATCGATTGCGCTTTGCAGGCTTTGCAGCGCCACCTCGTTGCTGCCGTCGAGATCGCTCACCAGACCGGCCGGCAGCTCCACTTCGAAGTATCGTTCCAGCAGGAGGGCCGCCGTCACGCGTACCTGGGGGCTGTTCTGACGGTTTGCGGCTTGGGCCAGCAGCGCTGTGGTCACCTCTTGGTGCGGCAGCAGTTGGGCCACCCAGCCCAAGCCGCCACGCAGCTGGCTGCTTGGCGTCTCCAAGCGGCGGATAAGCTCGGCCAAAATTAGCTCGTCATCGAAGCGCTCGGCGATCCCGCGTGCGAACTGGGTTAGCTCAGCTTCGGATTCAGTTACAGCCAGATCATCGAAGGCCTGACTCAGTTGACGACGGGCTTGAAACGAGTGGATGATTTTGTCATTCATACACTTATTATAGACCGAAGGTTTGTCTTTCGGCGAACTCCTCGTTACAATGACGCGTATGTTCTTTGATCAAGCAAAAATCTATGTGAGCGCAGGTGACGGCGGTAATGGCGTTGTCTCCTTTCGACGCGAAAAATTTGTTTCGCGTGGTGGTCCCAACGGCGGCAATGGCGGCCGGGGCGGCAACGTCATCTTCTATGTGGATCCTGGGCTCAATACCCTCTCTGCCTTCAAAAGGCAGGTTCACTTTCGCGCAGACCGGGGCACCAATGGCGGCGGCGCCAACAAAACGGGCGCGGCCGGTGAGGACTTGCGGATTCCCGTACCGCCGGGCACGTTGATCCACGACGCGGAGACGGGCGCGGTGCTGGCCGATCTTCTCCATCCGGGCCACGAAACAATTGTCGCACAGGGCGGGCGTGGCGGTCGCGGGAATAATGCCTTCAAATCGGCGCGCAACAAGGCTCCGCGCCTGGCTGAAAATGGCGAACCTGGGGAAGAATTCTGGCTGGAGATGGAGCTCAAGCTGGTTGCCGATGTTGGCATTGTCGGCGTGCCCAATGCGGGCAAATCGACGCTGCTCAGCGTCGTCAGCTCTGCCAAGCCCAAGATCGCCGATTACCCGTTTACGACCATCATCCCCAATCTGGGCGTGGCCGAAGTCGATCATCGCCAGATCGTGCTGGCCGACATTCCCGGTCTGATGGAAGGCGCCCATGAGGGTATCGGTCTCGGCCACGAGTTCCTGCGCCATATTGAGCGCACGCGAATACTTATTCACGTGCTGGCCGGCGACAGCCCCGATCCGCTTGGCGATCTGGAGGCCATCAACCAGGAAATGGCGCTCTTCAATCCGGCACTGGTCGATAAACCGCAGATTGTGGCTTTCAACAAGATGGATCTGCCTGACGCCCAGGAGATGTGGCCCCTGGCGCAGGAAGCGATTGAGGAGATGGGGCTGCCCGTGATCGAGATTAGCGCTGTCACGCGTGAGAACGTGCAAACGCTGCTCTATCGCGTGCAGGCCATGCTCGATGAACTGCCGGAAGAGATTGTTGAGCCGGTGGAAGCATTGCCTGAGATTACGCCGGAAGACGATGAAAAGCGCTTTGAAATTATCCAGGTCGAAGAGGGCGTCTGGCAGGTCGAGGGCATTGCCATCGAGCGTGCGGCCGTGATGACGAACTGGGATTACTACGAAGCTGCCATGCGCTTTCAGCGTATTCTCAAGGCTATGGGCATTCACGAGGCGCTGCGTGAGGCGGGCGTGGAAGACGGCGATACCGTGCGTATTGCGACGGCTGAGTTGGTTTGGGGCTACGAAAACGCCTTTGGCGAGTAAGGATTCTGAACGCGCATGACGGACGGTAGGGTAACGGATGCAGCAGCCACGGAAGTCACGCCAGAACCATTTCGCATCGGCATTTTTGGCGGCACCTTTGACCCGGTGCACATCGGCCATCTGATCCTGGTGGAAGAAGCCTGGTCGCAGCTCGATTTGGATCGAGTCTACCTCGTTCCGGCCGGCGACCCGCCCCACAAGCGGGACCGCACGCTCTCGCCGGTGGAAGACCGGATTCGCATGGCCGAAATCGCAACCGATGACCTGGATCACATTCGCGTCAGCCGCATCGATGCCGATCGGCCCGGGCCTCACTACACCGCTGACATGGTGCGCATGGTGCAGGAGCGGGTGCCCGCAGGGACGGAAGTCTACTACCTCATGGGGATGGATAGCCTGCGCGACTTGCCAACATGGTATGAAGCGGCATGGCTGATCGAGAACTGCCGCATCGTCGCCCTCAGCCGTCACGATGTCGAGCTGGACTGGGATGCGCTGGAGGCAGCGCTGCCCGGCATTCGCGCGCGCGTTATCATCCTCGACATGCCCGAGCTGGAAATTGCCAGCAACATCATCCAGCGACGGGTGCGCAACGGCCAACCAATTCGCTTCATGGTTCCCCGCGCCGTTCAGGATTACATCTTCGAGCATAACCTCTATAAGACGGGCGCAGATACTGAGACACGAGAATTGAACGCGGATCGGGCGGATTAGGCGGATCTGCATCGATCCTTCTGATTAGATCCGTGCAGATCCGCCGTATCCGCCCAATCCGCGTTCTATCTTTCTCTACGTGTTTCGCGCCGCTACGGCGTCGTCTCGGCCGGCAGCGCGGTGAAGGCATCAATCTCCCCATCCATCAGCGACATCTGCAGCATGAGCAACGCCGAGCCAAACTGTCGGTCCTCGTGCGTCTCAAGCTCGGCTCCCTCTAGCGATTCCAGCACGATGCTGTCGATCATCTCGACGGAAGCGGCCTGCTCCACAGCCAGATCCGGCATGACGCCTTCGTTCTTGATCAGCTCAAAGTCCGGTGTGAGCCAGTTGGTAACGCCCAGACGCACCACCGAGCCATCGCTGAGGGTGTAGGGGCGCAGCACGGTCCCCGTCCCCAACGTGACTTCGCCAATCAACGGCGCACGCTCATGGGACTGTAGCGCGCCGGCCACGATTTCAGCGGCGCTGGCCGAGCCTTCGTTGATCAGCACCACCATGGGCAGATCACGGGCCAGGGCGGACCCCCCGTAGGCGCGGTAGGTCATGACTTCATCGTTGGCGTCGCGGGCGTGGAGAATGACCTCGTCTTCATCGAGAAACTGGCTGCCGACGCGGATGGCTTCATGTAGATAGCCCCCCGGGTTGTTGCGCAAATCGAGCACGATGCCTGCAACCGGTTTGCCGTTGATGCTGCTTTCGCTAATCTCCAACAGCGCGCGTTCCAACTCCAGACCGGTGTCGGCTGCGAACTGGGTGATTTGCAGGTAAGCCAGGTCGGTTGCCGGAATGGGTGACCAGAGCACGCTGTCAATGTCGATTCGATCACGTTTTACCGTGATCTCGAGAGGCTCTGTCACGTCCGCACGCTGGACCGTTAGCACGACTGTGGAGCCGGCCGGTCCGCGGATCAACGAAATGACCTCCCAGTCTGGACGGCCGACGATATCCTCGGAGTTAACGGAGAGCACAATGTCACCTGCGAGCAGCCCGGCTGCCTCGGCCGGAGAGCCGTGGATGGGGGACAGAATGGTAAAATAGCCATCTTCCGTGCCCACGTAGGCGCCGATGCCCTCAAAGGATCCTTCCAGGCTGCTGGCTTGTTGCTTGGCTTCATCCGGCGTGAAGAAGACCGTGTGGTTTTCATCGCCCAATGAATCAAGCATGCCGCGGATGGCGCCGTAGGTCATGGCGCTAAGATCCAGTTCGTTGCGGTCGACAAAGTACAGCTCGACCAGCTCCCACGCTTCCCAAAAAAGTCCGAATTCCGCCGGCGCTACGGTATTGGCGCGTGCGCCTTTGGCCATGTAGCCGGTCACGTTACCGGCGAGAAAAACCGTGAGAATCACGAGTGCTGCGAACAGCTTGCGAATGGCAGGACGGGGTGGTAGAGCGTTCATGTGTATTGCCTCGGAAAACACAATCAGTCAGCTGAGCGATCATCATCCGGCCAGTGCGCCAAAACAACTCCGTCTCTACGCTTCCAATATTGGGCGAAAAGTGGCCTTGGTATGATCGAATAAAGCGGAGGAAGGGTACCGGTCGCGGTGCGGATTGTCAACTATGAGAAGCGGTAGCGTGCAACCGCCGTTGAACTTAGATTCGTAAAACATATTGCAAACCTGTATCAAATTACCGATTGGTGACCGATTGCCTGCTAGAGTTGTTGTGAATGTGATTGCGTGGATACCCTATCGCATCGAGTTGGAGAAGTAAACATGATAGAAAACGGAAATTCGTTGACGGATCGATATGGCGGCGAGCCCATGTGCGTACTTGTCGTCGATGAAGCGGAGGCGCCTCGCGCCTTGCTGGGAGCACAGTTGCAGCGGCAGGGCTATAGGGTCCAGTGCGCGGCTAGCGGTCAGGAGGCCTTAGCAATTGCTGATGCAAACGGCCTGCCTCACCTGGCAATTCTGGATATCTCACTGCCCGACTTGAGCGGCTTCGACTTGGCAGAGGCCCTGCAAAGCCGTGGACGCGTCTCGATCATCTTTCTTACGGCTATTGCAGACTTAGAGACCAAGGTCTATGGGCTGGACAACTTCGCCGAGGATTTCATTGCCAAGCCCTTTGAGTTACCCGAATTGTTAGCGCGAGTGCGTCGCGTGCTGTTGCGCGCAGGCCCGACCCATTATGGGGACTTCGAGCACGCGGTGGACGAATACCTGCGCATCAATTTTTCACAGCAGTATGCCGTAACTTCAGGACAACGCATTCTACTTACACCGACCGAGAGCCGTATCTTAAATGCGCTCAATAGCAACCGCGGCCGCATCTTGTCTACCACTCATTTGCTGGATCAAGTCTGGAATCCCACGCGGGCCGGGTCGCTGGAGTCACTTTGGGTCCACATTCGCCGCCTGCGCAGCAAGATCGAACCCGATCCCGACGACCCGCGTTACATTGTAACGGCGCGCGGTCAAGGCTACTATATGCCCGGTCCCAACATGAGCACGAATTAGGGGCGCCAGCCATAGGCGTGCGAGGACTTGCCAATCGTCTCTTTGATTGGCAAATCCTCGCACTTTAGCGCGCCACGTCACTCATGACCTTGGCGACCGTTGGCGGATGAAGGAGCATGTTGGCGTAGTTGGCATTCGCCATAGGACAGGCGCACTCCTTGCGTTTGATGCTGCCGCGCAAGGCTTCCATGGCCTGGCTACGCCAGAGCGGGGTAATGTCATAATCGTGCTCGCGCAGATTGCCGACCGATTCGGCCCGAATGCAGCAACTCCACAGGTCGCCATTGGGGGCAATGTGGGCGCTGGCCCAGCCGGCGTAGCAGGGTATAACTTGATCACGCTCGTGGAGCACCTGTTTCGCAAGCTGATAGTATTGAGCCCGGAAGGCCTGGGTAAACCGGGCAATGCCCTGCGCCGGCGCCTGCTTGGCCCGCTGGCTCAGAAAATCGGCGATCTCGTCGTAATCTTCCGCCAGAGGCGTGATGCCCCACCCCACGGTGTCTAATTCCACCCGCTCTTCGGCCACTTCTGTGATGTACGAATCCGGCTCCAAGAACTGAAGCCCCTCGTAAATCTCGCGGAAGCGATGGGCGTTGAAGCGGCTCACCACCGTGTGCACGGTGAGCACGAGATTCTCGTAGCGCGTCTGGAGTTCCTTTAACTGGCGCCACGTCTCCAGCGAAAGCGCCCAATTTCCCTCCACGCCGCGGATGTCGTCGTGCTCGTCGCCGACGCCGTCCAGGCTCAAGTTGATGCCGATGCTGCTCTTGGGGCATTCGCGGCACATGCGTTCCGTCATCGCGAGTACGCGGTCGGTCAACATGCCGTTGGTTGGGATGGTGATCACCTCGGGCTGACAGTGGCGATAGGCGCGCACGACCACTTCATCGAGATCCTTGCGCAGGAACGGTTCGCCGCCGGTGAAGGTCATGTAGAAGGGTGACGTGCCCAGGTTGGCAAAGACGCGCTCCCATTCGTCGACAGTCAGGTCGTCATTGGGTTTGCGCCACACGTCGCAGGTGCGACATTTGCTGTTGCAACGAAAACTGACGCTGATGACGATGGAAAAGGGCTTAACTTCGGGCCAGCCAAAGGCGCGAAAGCTCCAATAGGCCGGTAGCTTTGGGACAAGTCCAAGCATAGCGTTCCTCATAAAAAACAGGGTGACGGACCTGGCGATGAAGCATCACCCGTTGCCCTGTCACCCTGTTGCAGTTCAAATTAACGCCACGACGGCGGCTCAGGCCACGTGCGCTTTCTTGGTCGTAGAGGCGCCGATCGAATCCTGCACGTTGGCCGACTGATCCTTGTTACCGATAAAGAAGCGCCGTACCTGGGCCATGGTGTTGGGCAGGTTGGTCCAGTTCTCCTTGAACGTCATCTTCTCCCACACCCGTTCCGGCCGGTAGAGATAGAAGCGTCGATAGGCCTCGCGCCACTTGCGCAACACCAGATCTGGATCGTATTCCGAATCGTGCATGGTGAAGCGGGCCTTCTGCTCATGAATGGCGAAATCGGTCCAGTTATCGGCAAAGACTTCGCCGCCGTCCATGATCACGTCGTACATAACCGTGCCGGGGAAGGGCGCCGCCAGCAGGAAGTTGGCCAGCTTGGGGTCCAGCTCCAGTGCAAGCTGGATGGTCTTTTCCATGGTCTCTTCGTTGTCACCCGGCATGCCGAAGATGAAGAAGCCCATGGTCTGCAGATCCGCGGCCTTGGCATTGGCAAAGGCCTCGCGCACCATGTCGACGGTCTGGCCCTTGCGGATCACGTTGCGCAACATTTGCTCGTCGCCATTTTCCACGCCAAAGCCGACGCGCTTGCAGCCCGCCGCCTTCATGAGCTGGTAGAGTTCCAGATCGCCGTGGTTGGCCTTCATGCCGTGTACGGTTACCCAAGGCACCGTGTTCAGCCCCTCTTCCACCAGACGGCGGCAGAGTTCCTTAGCGCGCGGCAACTTGAGATTCCAGATGTCGTCGGTGACGCCGATTTCCGTGGCGCCCAGGCCATTGACGAGCCACTTCCACTCCTGCACGACGCTCTCCACGGAGCGGGCGCGCCACGTGTCGCCCGTCACCGGTTTAGAGCAGAAGGTGCATTTGTAGGGGCAGCCGCGGCTGGTCAGAATCGTGAAGCTGCGCGCATTGGGGTCCAGCCCGTCGGTCAGCGGCTGGAGATTGGTGTACTTGTCGATCTTGAAGAGATCGTGGGCCGGGAAAGGCAGCGCGTCCAGATCCGGAATCATGGGACTTTCCGGGCTGACGATCATTTCTTCGCCGCGGCGGAAGTGGATGCCCGGGATGACGCCTGGCTCATTCCCCGCTTCCAGCGTGTTGACCAGCTCCAAAAAGCTATATTCAGCCTCACCCTTAAAGACATAGTCCACATAGTCCCGATGGGGCGCTTCCAGCGACTCCAAGGGCATGATAGTGAGGTGGGGGCCGCCCAGGACGGTGATGAGGCCGCGCGCTTTGCAGAGCTGTGCCATCTCCCACGCCTCTTCGATCAGCGGGGTGGTGGCGGTCACGCCGATCAGTTCGACCGGCCGGCCGTCCATCTCCGCGCGATCCAGATAGAAGTCGACGCCCACATCTTCCACCGCAGCGTCGAAGATCATCACTTCATGACCGCCTTCGCGCAGAACCGCGGCCAAATAGCCGAGGCCCAACGGGATATGTTTGCGTGCGCTCCATACTTTTGCTTCGGGGCTGGCGAGAATAATTCGCATAGTTCAAGTACCTCATAAAAAATTGAAGAGGAATGCGCCGCTGCGCGCCTTTTTGAGGCAAGCCAAGCAACTGTCTCGACTCGCGCATTCCTCTTCAATCTTGATGCAGCGTTAGATAGCGCCTTCGGCTTCGACAGCCTTGCGCAGATCGGTCTTTTCCTTCTTGGGGATAAAGGTACGCGATGCGATGCGCACGTTGCGCGGCAGGTTGTACCAGAAATCCTTGGTCTTCACACGCCGCATGACGGGCGAAGGGCGTAAGTAGTATTGACGATAGGCCTTGCGATACATCTCTTCCACCAGCTCGGCCGTCATGTCGCCCATCTCATAGCGCGCCTTCTGTTCAAAGAAGACGTAATCTTCCCAGTCGTTGATGAGGAAGCGGCCCTGACGTTTGATAATCTCGTAGACCTTGGTACCGGGATAGGGCGTCATCATCGAGAAATTGGCGATCAGCGGATCGAGCTCAATGGCGAAGTCGATGGTCCGCTGCATGGTCTCACGCGTTTCGCCGGGCAGGCCAATGATGAGGAAGGCAATGGTCTCCAGCCCCACCTCTTTGGCGTTGCGGAAGGCCCAGCGAATCGTGTCGTGGTCGACCTTTTTGTCGATACTCTTGAGAATCTCCGGGTCGCCCGACTCGACGCCAAATGCAGTGCGACGCAGGCCGGCATCCTTGAGCAGCTGTAGCAATTCCTTGCTGGCCAGGTTGGCGCGAATGCCGTTGACGAAGATCCACGGCACGTGATTCAGGTCGTTCTCGATGAGCAGATTGGCCAGCTCCTCCAGCCGCTTGACGCGGATGTTGGCGCTATCGTCCAAAATGCCGATCTCTTCCGCGCCCAGATCTTCGACCAGGTGACGCCACTCGGCCAGAACGCTCTCCGGGCTGCGGCTGCGCCACTTGATCGGCATGATCGACTGGCTGCAGAAGGTGCAGCGGTAGGGGCAACCGCGGCTGGTCAAGATGCTAAAGCTGCGTGCGCCATCTACGTGATCGGTTGCCGGCTGAAGATTGGTGTAATACTTCATTTTGAAGAGATGGTAGGCCGGCCACGGCAGGCTGTCCAGGTCTGCAATGGGCGTGCGGTCGATCTCATTGTGGATCTGCCCGTCGCTCGTCTTGTAGGTGAGGCCCAAGCAGCCTTGGAAAACTTCGTTCTCAGGATGCATGAAGGCTTGCGTGCTGTACTCAGGCTGATCGGCCAGGAACTCCTCCAGGCGATTGCTGATTTCGATCCAGCTCTCTTCGCCCTCGCCACGCACGACGATGTCGACGTATGGCTTTTCGCAACTCTCTTCCGGCAGCACGCTAACGTGGGGGCCGCCCAGCACGATGGGGCAGTCGTAGACTTCCTTGATGGCGCGCGCCGTGCGCCAAGCCTGCTTCACCTGCGGCGTGTTTGCCGTGATGCCGACCAGGTGCGGGCGGAATTCCTGCACAAACTCGGCGACGCTCTGCTTTTCCACATCCGCATCAAAGATGATGACTTCGTCCCCACGCGCTTCACTGACCGCGGCCAGATAGGCCAGACCCAGGTGAGGCGTCGTGCGGGTGTCAATCGGCAGACGGAATTTTGGATTAATGAGTGCAATTCGCACAGTGATTCCCTCCTACATGGCGGACCCTGTTAAGGGCCATACACGAGATACGCATCCCAAAATTTTACCATGAGCCACAATAGGGCCCAAATTACTATGAAGACTTTGATAAAAATTATTGATCGCTGCGCCGGCTAGTACGTTGCGGCGCAAGTAAGCCGGTGGTTGGGCAGTGTACGCTACCCGCGAAAGCTTCAATTACCGGACAGATCCAGAGGATAGCGACCTCGTCCGGCGGGTAGCCGGACCTGCCAATCCATAGACATAGTTGCGTTATCGTGTACTAGCCCGCTTGAGCGGGCGTTGCTCTGTAGCCCCGTGGGTTTAGCCCGGGGCGGCGTCCGGTGACCTAATTGTTCGGGATGCCCGACCCTCGCCCCGGGCTAAAGCCACGGGGCTATGGAACAGCACCCCGTAAACGGGGTTTGAGTATAATGAACTATCGGCTAACTGTAGCCGCCCTGTACTAGTAAACGCCCACCGCGTGATCGACTTCGGCCGCCCAGGCGTCAATGCCGCCGGCCAGATTGAGCACATTGGTCCAGCCCTGCTGGCGCAGCCAGACGACCACTTGGGCGCTGCGAATGCCATGGTGACACATGACGATGATCTCGGCGTCTTTGTCACTGGCGGCTTCCGGCAGGGCATCAAGCTGGCGCTGCGCCAATTCGCTCAGCGGTGTCACGATGATGCGCTCGTCCTCAATGGCAGCATGATTTAATTCAAAGGCCTCGCGCACGTCAAGCCAGACAAACCCGTCGCCATCGTTGCGTTTCTGCTCAACTTCGACGGCCAATATTTCCGGTGCGCCATACGGATTGGGCACGTGTCGCGTTCCTTGCTGCTCAGTCGCTCAGCGCGACCTGGGTGGGGACGGGTCGGTTGTACAGGGCCGAAATGTCGATGTCCGTGATGGCGTTGATGCCGGTAACCTCAGCGAAGTTCTCGGTCAACAAGCGCTGAATGCCCAATTTCATGGTCAATAGGCTGATGGGGCAGTCGATGCAGGCGCCGAGCATCTTGACATGTGCAATGCCATCGGCATCGACTTCCAGCAATTCAACATCGCCGCCATCCATATAGAGTGTCGGGCGATAATCATCCAGCACCTGCTGGATACGCTCTTCCAGTGTACCGGTCGTTTCAGCTGCCATAATTCAGTCAACCTCTGTGCATGGGGAGTTGTGCCATCTTCCAGACACAATAATCTCCCAATCTCAACAATCTCATTGGCAGGGCCGGCGAGATTGGAGATTAGGAGATTACGCTCGCCAAATAAGTTTACGGACTAGTAACCGCAGGTCTGTTCGCCGACCTCTTCGCCGGTATGCGTCTTGGAGGTGCGGAAACTGCTGCCGCAACCGCAAGAGCTGGTCGCCTGCGGATTCTCGATGTGGAAGCCGCCGCCCATCAGGTTGTCCACATAGTCGATGGTGGCGCCGTCAATGTAAAAAAGGCTGGTATCGTCGACGATGACGCGCATGCCGCTTTGCTCGAAGACATGATCGCCTTCGCGGGCTTCATCAAAGGTCATGCCGTACTGCATGCCGCCGCAACCGCCGCCCTGGACGAAGACGCGCAATGCATGGTCCGGCCCCAATTCTTTCTGCGCCATCACGCCGCCCAGCTTGGACGCTGCGGTTTCGGTGATGATAATGCCCCGCTGGTCGGTGACGGGGATCTCGGTCAGTTCTACGGTGTTTGCTTCCGCTACTTTGGTCTCACTCATTTTCCCACTCCCTATTCAGAGTAAATAGAACCATCAGATGATGTCTGTAAACAGATCTGCAAAACAAATGATATCTATAAAAAGCCGTTTTCTTTACTACCCGCCGATCTGGTTCATGGATCGGCTCTCGGCGACGATGCCATCGTCCAACCCATGGCCCCATGGCTTGTGATAGGCGCCATCACGCATGAGGGTGCGCATCTCTTCAAAACTGGCGCCCTGGCGCAATTCCGTCAACAAATCTACCTCATCGTCGCGTAAAAGACAGAGGCGCAGCTTCCCATCGGCTGTCAGACGCACGCGCCCACAACCTTGGCAGAAGGGCTCCGTCACGCTACTGATGAAGCCGAGCGTGCCCTTGGCGCCTGGGATGCGGAATGGACGGCTGGGGTCCACAAAGTCATACATGGTTTCTTCCAGCGGTCCATACGCTTGCTCGACCAGCGTCTGAATCTCGCGAAAGGAGACGACGTTGCTCTGTTGAAAGTCGGTGATCTCGCCAAACGGCATCATCTCGATATAGCGAACTTCCCAGTCGTGCTCGAGCGTCAGCCCGGCCAACTCGACGACATCTTCATCATTGAAATTGCGTACGACCACGCTGTTCAGCTTGATGGGCCGCATTCCTGCCGCCTCGGCGGCTCGAATACCCCGCCACACGTCTTCGATGTCGCCCCAACGCGTGATGCGCTTGAACTTCTCGGCATCCATGGTATCGATGCTGACGTTGACCCGCTTCAAGCCGGCATCGGCCAGATCCTGGGCAATTTTGTCGAGCAAGATGCCATTGGTCGTCATCGCCAGGTCGTTGATGCCGGGCACGGCTGCAATGCGCCGCACCAGGTCAACAATCCCCGGACGCACGGTGGGCTCACCGCCGGTTAGCCGGATCTTGTTGACGCCCAAGCTTGCGCCCACCTCTACCAGCTGGATGATCTCGTCATCGGACATCAATTCGCTGCGCGGGCGGAACTGCATCTCTTCCGGCATGCAATAGACGCAGCGAAGGTTGCAAACGTCGGTCAGGCTGATGCGCATATAGTTGATGCGCCGCCCATAGCTGTCGTGCATCTCTTCGTTGGGAAAGTTCGCCGGCGCAAATCCCGCCGGGGTCGCGGCAACGTGCACCTGACCGTACTCGGTCTGAAAGCCGTTGCCGTCTACAGCAATGGCCGTGTTCGGCGCATGTTGCTCTGGATGCGAACGAAAATCTTTCAGTATGGTCACACTTGGCTCCGTTGTCGCTCCTGCATAGTCCGTCATGTCGGGCGGTAATCCTTGGGCCAGATTATAGAGCATTTCGACCCATCCGAACAATCGGCAAATGTCAACCCCGGGCAATTCTCTCGGGCGCTTCCGCCCTCGCTCAGACGAGCAAGATCTCCACCGGCGCGTCGTGTTGGACGCGGTAGGTGCAGCAATGTTCGTCATCACGCATGGATTGGGTGCGCTCGCAATGGCTGCCGACCAATTCGTCGATCAAGCGCTGGTCCATGCGGCAGAGTTCGGGGTGCTCGCCTGAGATCCCGGCATAGGGGCAGTTATGTTTGTGGAGCAGAAAGAACGGCCCCTCGTCACTCTCCTGACGCTCCCAGCGGGCTAAATAACCGCGCTCGCTGAGGAATGCCGTCACCTGTGTCAGGCGTGCTTCGACGTCAGCCGAATCGATATCCTGGACAGGTAATTCCTGCGCGATCTCTTTGGCAATCGACTCGAAGGCCAGATTGACCTGATCTTCGGGTAGGAATTGCTTCATCTGTATCAACAGACCGGCCGCCAGACCGGCAAAATTATCCGGAAAGTGCTCATTGGCCTCGGGCGTGAGCGCATAGACCTGTTGCGGACGCCCCACGTTGCCTTTGCGCTCCAAACGGTCTACGGCAATCAGGTTGTCACCTTGTAGAATGTCCAAATGATGGCGCACAGAGACAGCGGCCATACCCAGCGCATCGGCCAATTCAGCGACGGTAGCCCCGCCCCGCTCTTTTAGGATCTGCAGAATCTGTTTGCGTACTGCGTGCACTGTCCCATACCTTTGCCGCCTTGTGCGCTGCCGTCTCGTGCGCAAGTTGCGGCTGCTCTGGTCCATTTGCGTCTGCTCGGCACTATACCATAGCCGAGCACTTCACGTCAATTATTATGAAAAAGACTATAAATATTTTCGCCGGTTCAAGACCTATTCAAATGGCGAACTCTCGTAACGGCGCGTCGAGAGGGGTAGGGAATCGCTCTGCCCCAACTCTACAGCCAGCTGCCGCCCTTTGTCTGTCAACAGGTAGGTGGCTGCCGGGAACTTCTTGTTGCTGGCGATGAGGCCACGCCGGCGCAGTTTGCCAACCGTACGGGCCGGCACGTTGTGCACAATGCCGTCGAGCTGATGCAGGCGATGCTCTTTGCTACCGTTCAGGTCGCGATGAGCTTTGAGCGCGCCGCCCTCAGCCAGCATGATCAACAGGTCGCGTTCCTGTGCAGAGAGCCTGCTTTGGCCAAACATCAGCCGAGGTTGTCGACGTACTGCTGCAGATTGCGCTGGGAAATTTTCATATAGCGGTCGTCAATGATCTCCGCCATCTCTTCTTGAGTAAGGCGGATACTCAGAATCTCCAACGCGTCTTCCGGCGACTGACCATACGCCAATTTTTGCTTGCCGTTCTTCATCTCGAAGAGGTACATAAAGTGCGGATTGCTAAAGCTGCTCATCGGTGCTCCGTGTTGCGTGGCGCATTGTCTGGATCACGTACTGCCTAGGCTTTGATCAACGAATCTTCGTATAGTTCGGCGCCATACTGCACTTCGTCCAGTCCCTGGTTGATTTCGGTATCATATTTGCCGGCCAGCAGCTCGCGGTAGAACTGGTAGTCGACACCCTTGACCTTTTCGTCGTCCGGGAAGCGATGATAGTTATCCTTGGACATGAGGCTCTTGCCTTCAGCAATGAGCTGATTGCCCAATGCCGAGCCCGGATAAGGCGCATAGTAGGAGATTGACGGGAAGACGCGCTTCATGCGCTTGAGCATGCGCATGGTCTTGAAGGCATCTTCCTGGCTTTCACCGGGGATGCCGAGCATGATGTTCGACCAGAAGATGGGCGGCGCCTCGCCCTGGGCTTCCAGCTCGTCACCGATGCGGTTGACCAGATCGATGGTGAAGTAGTTGTCTTCTTCGGTTACTTCTTTATTTAGCAGGCGCAGAATGCGGTCGCTGCCCGATTCAAAGCCAATCGAAATTGTGCGCCAGTTGGTCTCTTTCACCAGCGCCTCAAAGAGGTCGGGCCATTGGCGCACCGTGTCGGCGCGACCGGCAGCCCAATAAGACCAGCGCTTGCGCGCCTTGACCGGGTAGAGCTCCAACCACTCGCGCAGCCACTTGGGATTCTGAAAAAACATGGAGTCATGAATCACAAAGGAGCCGACGCCATACTTGCGATCCAGGAAGTTCAGCTCGTCGATCACCGCCTCAACCGGACGGCGCCCCATGTTGGGAATGTAGGAGTTTTCGTTGCAGAAGACGCACTGCCATGGGCAGACGCGACTGGTCAGAATCGTCGCCACCGGACCTGGACCCCAGCCGCACTCGGGCTCCATGGGCCAGTTCCATTTGAAGTGACGCTTGATCTTGCGGCCGGCCGGCTTGGGCCAAAGCTCGCGGTCGATCATGGGCCACTCGGCCATGGAGCGACTGCCCTGGCCCTGAACCATGCGCGGAAACGCATCCGGATCGCGCACCAGATCGACGATGACGCCTTCGCCCGGCCCCTGGCAGATCTTGTCAAACTCTGCGATCTCTTCCATCTCGTCGGGAGCCACGGTGGCATGCATGCCGCCGGTCAGCACCAGCCCGTCAGGATTGAGTTCCTTATAGATTTGCGCAGCCTTCAGCGCAACCGGGTAGGTGTAGCTGCGGACGTTCATGAGCAGCATGTCGTAGCCCTTAAGCTTCGGGGCCAACTGCTCCCAACTCGTCACCGTGCGGGTGGAAGCCAGGTCGGTCTGAATGCCGTTCTGATGCAAAATGGTGCGCAGGAGGCCCAGCCCGTGATCCTGCCACTGTTCGTGGGGGCCATCTGGCTGAACGAGATCGCCCAGGTCGCCCAAATCGAGCCACAGAATATTCGATTTAGGCTCAGCGGCCCAAGGCCAATAACGAGACACGGTCGCATACCTCCGTAGAATAATTCGCAAAATCTTTGCTCTTACAAACCGCGGAAGTATAGCAAGGGTTCCCATGCCTGTCAATTATTATGAAATTTGTGATAATTATTGGCGGGCACCAAATGGAGCGGCGGGACCGAGCGCTAGAAGGGGTGATTCTTGCTCGCAGCCGCGGATTGCGCGGATTGAGCTGAAACAGCTGGATTTTCTTAGTTTTATCCGCTTGAATCCGCCAGATCCGCAATCCGCGGCCTATTCATCTTCTCTCCGACCGCCTGCTAATCCCCCATTTTCACGGGCGTCGACCGGCTTTTGTGAAAAAATTTACTTGACACGCCTCTGGCCGCTCAGTATAATCCGGAAGCGTTACGGCCAAGGTGAAATTATCGATTGGTCAGTGAGCAAGCCCTACGAGGCGACAGTTGCGTTTCGACCCGTTCGCACTGGGCGTGCTCACCAAGCGGGCGCTGGCGGACGTGACACTCGCGTCTCTACGTTCGTTTGTGCGACTTGGTCATACATCAGAAAGCGTGCGTTCCGTTCGAGGATTTGCCTCTGCTTCGGGGCTTCGGTACAATTCACGCTAGATTTATTCTACCTATAAGCTATATGCTGCAATCGATTTTCTGCTGCGGTCATCGATCCCCAGTTGGTCGATCTGTTTCTCGATAACATCTGCGTAAAGGGAAGAGTTTCATGGCAACAACTCCTGAAGTCGACTTCCAAGTCCTCAAACAGGCGCAAGTGCAGCAATATATGCATGACTCGATCATAGTGCCCGAGGAACTCCAGTCCAATGTCTTTGTCTCGACCGTCGACAAGGTCTATAACTGGAGTCGCAAGGCCAGCATGTGGCCGCTGCTCTTTGGTCTGGCTTGCTGCGCTATCGAGATGATCGCTACCGCGGCCAGCCGCTACGACCTCTCCCGCTTCGGCATGGAAGTCATGCGCCCCAGTCCCCGGCAGAGCGACCTGATGATCGTCTCCGGCACGGTGACCAAAAAAATGCTGCCGGCGATCGTGCGCATTTACAACCAAATGGCCGAGCCTCGCTATGTTCTGAGCATGGGCGCCTGCGCCACTGGTGGCGGTCCCTTCAAGGAGGGTTATGGCGTGGTCAGCGGCATTGACAAATATATCCCGGTGGATGTCTATGTGCCCGGCTGTCCGCCCACTCCGGAAGCCCTGATTTTCGGGCTCATGAAGCTGCATGAAAAGGTGGAGCGCCAGAGCATCGCTCAGGTGCCATGGTATCGCAAAGATCAGAGCGAATTCATTCCTGTGCCGATTCTCGGTCCGGATATCTTTGACCCGCGCCAGGTGCAATTGATCCGCGAGTATACGCTGGGCGCCGGCGCTGCGCAGACGGACGACGTCGCTGGCGGCCTTGTCCTCAAGCCGAATCGTCTCAGTGCAGAGCAGAAGCAGCGTCTTGCCGAAATCAAGGCGCGTTACATGGCCAGCAAACAGCCGGCTTAATCAGCCTGTTTCCGACCAAGAGAGAGAAAAGAGGCTCGAAGCATGAGTGAAGAAGCAATTGCTGTGGCGGAATCGGCTCCGGCATTTGAACATCCGCTAAACGATGCCGTCCCCGGTGCGATCACCGGCACTTGGGCAGAGGAAACTGAGGCCGCGCTGATCGTGGCGCCGGAGAATTTGCTGCCCCTGTTGCGGCACCTGAAGGAGCGCGAGGGCTACGACTTTCTGTCGAGCGTGACCTGTACCGACTACCTCTCTTATGGCGGCAAGCAGCGCGCCGGCGTGACGGAGCGCTTCGAAGTTGTTTACCATATCTTTAGCACCAAGCATGGCGGCGGCTCGATCAACTTGCATGTTCGTGTTCCTGAAGACGAGACGATTGATTCAGCCATCAGCGTTTACCCCGGTGCAAATCTCCAAGAGCGTGAGGTCTACGACCTCTATGGCATTACGTTTACAGGGCACCCCAATTTGCGCCGCGTGCTGACGTGGGAGGGCTTTAATGGCCACCCCATGCGCAAGGATTGGAAAGAAGCCTATTTCGAAGAGGAGACCAAGCCCTTCCGCAGCCGTCACCCCAAGGGTGAGTATGAGTGGCATGAAGACAAGCTGCCCTGGGGCAAGAATACGACCTACCCCGCTGCGTGGGATCCCGAGAGTTGGGAGAAGCCGGTCACCTATGTGCCGGTGAGCCAGGCGCCCAAACACAAGGCCGGCGACATTGATACCGAGAGCCTGGTCATCAACTTCGGCCCGCACCATCCCAGCACCCATGGTGTTTTTCGCATGCTGACTCGTGTCGAGGGCGAAACGATTACGGCGCTGGAGCCGGAAATGGGCTACCTGCACCGCAATCATGAAAAGATCGGTGAGCGCAACACCTGGCTCATGAACATGCCCTTTACCGATCGCCTCGATTATCTCAATTCCATGAGCAACAACTGGGCCTATGCCTTGGCCGTGGAAAAATTGGCCGGCATTGAAGTGCCGGAACGAGCCGAGTATATTCGGGTCATCATGGCCGAGTTCTCGCGCACGCTGAATCACATGTGGTCCATCGGCTTTATTTTGAACGATCTGGGCGCGCTGCAGACGCCGGCTCTCTACGCCATCGAAGAGCGCGAGATGATCCTCGACCTCTTCGAGGAGGTCAGTGGGGCACGCCTGATGTGCAACTACATGCGCTTTGGCGGCGTCGTGCGCGATCTGACGCCCGGCTGGTTGGAGAAGGCCCGCTATCTGGCGTCAGAGCGTCTGCCGCGGGCGTTGGATCAGCTAGACCGCCTGCTGAGCGACAATGAGATCGTACATGTCCGTGGCGCCGGTGTGGGATATTTATCGCCTGAGGATCTGATCGCTCTGAGCATCACCGGCCCCATGCTGCGGGCGGCCGGCGTCAAGTATGACGTGCGCAAGGCTGAGCCCTATGGCATCTATGATCGCTTCGAATTCAACGTGCCGACGCTGAGCCAGGGCGACATCTACGCCCGCTACTACATCCGGCTGCTGGAAGCGCGTGAAGCCGTCAAGATTCTACAGCAGGCACTGCGCGATATTCCGGGCGGTGAAGTACAGGGCGCGCCGGCTTATGCTTCGGCCACGCTCAATCAGGGCTTTGGCACGATCATCGGCGGCAAGGGCGGTTACACGCTGCGCCCGCCGGAAGGTGAGGCCTACGGCCGCATCGAAGCGCCCAAGGGCGAGCTGGGCTTCTATCTTGTCAGTGACGGCAAGGCGAATCCATACCGCTACCACGTGCGCAGCCCGAGTTTCATCAACCTGAACGGCCTTGGCCCCATGTGTGTGGGCTATAAAGTGGCCGATGCCGTCGTCGTCTTGGGTGCGATTGACATCGTGCTCGGCGAAGTAGATCGTTAGGAGAAGATCGCCATGTTTGGATCTGGTTTGCTGAAGGGGTTGGGCGTCACCATCAAGCACTTCTCCGATACCTTTACCGACGACCGGGAGAAAGTGCCGAGCCGCTATGAAGATAGCATCACGCTCGACAGAAAGCGCAAGATTCTCGACCAGCCCATCGATCTGGAGGGTATGACCACAATTCAGTATCCGGAAGAGAAGCGTCTGCTGCCCGAGCGCTTCCGTTATATTCCCATGCTGCTGTGGGATACGGAAACGGGTGAGGATCGCTGCACGGCTTGCGGTATCTGCGCCAAGGTCTGTCCGCCCCAATGTATCTGGATCGTGCGCGACAGTGATGAGGCCGGGAAGCCGGTGACGCGACCGGCGGAGTTCTATATTGACGCCGCAGTCTGCATGAGTTGCGCCTTCTGCACCGAGTTCTGCCCCTTCGACGCCATCAAGATGAACCATGACTTCGAGCTGGCCGTCTATGATCGCTATCCGCATCTGGTCTACAACAAGGCGGAGTTGACGGTGCCGATCGAGTATTACGCCGCACTCTGGCCGACCCAATATGGTCAGGAAGAAGAAGTCCGGCGCATTAAAGAAGAGGAAGACCGGCGCGCGGCCGAAGAGAAAGCCAAGAAGGCGGCAGCCAAGAAAGCGGAAGAAGCCGCAGGCAAACCCAAGCGCAGCAAGGAAGAGCTGGAAGCGCTCAAGGCAAAGGCTGCGGCCAAAGCGAAGGCAAACAAAGGCGGCGCCGCTGCTAGTGGTGACGCCGACGCCGACGCCAAAAAAGCTCGCCTGGAAGAGCTCAAACGCAAGGCGGCCGAGCGCGCCAAGCAGCGCAAAGAAGGCGGCGCGTAAGTGCCAGCCTCACCCTGATTTGACGCTTGAGGCGTCAAATCTTTCCCTCTCCGCCCGGCGGAGAGGGACGCGGAGTCACCGTCGAGGTGATGGAGCAGGGTGAGGCTACCTGGACCCGTACGAGCTGTAAGTTACTCTGACGGGTTTTGCGACGCTGCACTGCCGGCGCTTTTGCAGGCAAGCGATAGATTGGATTGCGAGCCAGACTTGCTACACGGGAGTCTGGCTCCGTCTTTTGAGATTGATGGGCCGCGGAAGGGGTCTGAGTTGGGCCTCAGCCTCTAATAGGAAGAAAGCGGGCTGAGATAGATTTGGCCTTGCAGGATTCCAGGGGATTGACCCGCTTGGTTTCGATACGCCCTGCGGGCTACTCAACCGGCGCTAGCCTGGCGATGATCTGTCAAACCCCTGGAATCCTGCAGATTCATGAGATTTTCAGAATTGATCTGCATCGATCCGCTGCATCCGCGCAAATCCGCGGTCTATGCTGTTTGAACGCAAGATGGGTGACGATTTGCTTGACAAATTGCGCGGATCATTCCATCATAGCGCATAGGTCACTGCTCAGCCGAGAGAGGAAATCAACCATGTCGACGACACTAACCTACTATGGCCATAGCACCTTTGGAATCGATGCAGAGGGAACCAAGCTCATCATCGATCCGTTCTTTGCACCCAACAATCCGGCCGCAACCGTGACTGCGGACCAGGTCGAGGCTGATTTTATTTTGATCACGCATGGGCATGGCGATCACATTACTGATGCTGTGGCGTTGGCTTCCCGCACCGGCGCGACCTGCATTGCCAACTTCGAGATTGTCGGCTGGCTGGAGGGGCAGGGTATCGAAAACGTACATCCGCTCCATATCGGCGGCGGTAACAGCTTTGCCTTTGGGCGCGTCAAGCTCACCATCGCCCATCATGGCAGCGGCTTGCCCGATGGCTCCTATGGCGGCAGCCCGGCCGGCATTCTGATTAATTTCAACGATGGCGTCGATCTTTACATCGCCGGCGACACAGCCCTCACTTACGACATGAAGCTCATCGGCGAGAGCGGCGGCGTCGACTTGGCCGTCTTGCCTATTGGCGACAATTTCACCATGGGGCCCGACGACGCGGCGATGGCTGCAGAGTTTGTCAAGGCCAAGCGCGTTGTGCCCTGTCACTACAACACGTGGCCCTACATCGAACAAGACCCCCAGCTCTTTGCCGAGAAGCTGGCCCAGGTTGAGATCGATTGTACGATCATGGCTGCAGGCGATACAGTGACGATCTAGAGCGATTGTGTGGTCTATCATTGGATGGAACGCGGATGTACCGGGATTGGGCGGATTTTCGCAGATCTCATCCTTTAGTCCGCTGACTATTGTCCGAATCAGCTTTGTAAGTGATCGGCACATAACTAGGCTCTGTTGACATTTCGAAAACCACCGACTTTACGCCTGCAACGTCCCCGGCACGGGCGGCAGAATATCCGATTAGCAGACTAGTCGCCGCCCGTGCCGGGGACGTTACGACCAAATGTCAACGGGACCTAGACATGATTGAGGGCCGAACGGGCAATCACCCGCGCAGCCCTACGTAACACATTGAAGGTTTTTTGGGAGACGTTTTATGACAGATGCGAGCGAATTTGCGCTTCATGCCAAAGCTGAATTGCTCTTTCCGGCACACCTCATCAGCAGCCTGCGCGAACTGCGCGGTCCCGAATGGCAGGCCCTGGTCGACCGGGTTGCGGCTCTGCCCGAAACCCACCCGGACAGCCTGGCGTTCGTCCTGATGATGGTAGAACTGGATGGTTGCCTGAAGTGCAACAGCAACAACTATAAGTTTCTGCGCGGCTGCTTCCTCTGCGCTACCCAGACTGTACAGTCATTCAAGGGGAGCGATCAGGAATTGCTGGACATGTACACCCGCTCCAAGCAGGAGCTGAGTCTTCACTTGCAGCAGGGCGTCATTCCGGGCGTGCTCACCGTGGCGGGGTAGCCGTCCAGTTGCGCAAGCGCGGGATCAAGTAGACCGAGAACCAGCGTCTGATGGCGCTGGTTTTTCCATGCCGCAGGCCAACGCCTGAAGGGCGCATCAAAGGAAGTTTCATGAGCAATGAAAGCAAAAACGGGCCGGCGTCACGCACAATCGCTGTAATCGGCGGCGGCGTCGCCGGTCTGACTGCGGCCTATGATCTCGCCGGCGTAGCGCCGACAGAGGGCAGGACGCTTCAAGTCACGGTCTTTGAGGGCGCGCCCCGCCTCGGCGGACTGGCAGCAGGCTTCCGCGGCCGGCCCGAATGGGATTGGCCGCTGGAGCACTTCTACCATCACATCTTTACCAACGACGACGCCATCCTGGCTTTGACCGACGAGATCGGTCTGGCCGACATCGTGGAGATCCACGCCCCGACCACGGTGCTCTATACCCAGGGCGAGCGCTACCCGTTTGACAGCGCCATGCGCTTGCTGCAATTTCCCCATCTGTCGCCGACTGAAAAGGTGCGCATGGGCGCGGTGCTGGCCTACCTGAAGTATCATCCCAACCCGCCCTGGCGCGCCTTTGACAAGGAAATCGCCGATCAGTGGCTGGCCGAAAAGATGGGACGCAGCGGCTACGAGACCGTCTGGCAGCCCATGTTGCAGGGCAAATTCGGCGATCACTTTGACGAGGTCAACCTGGCCTGGTTCTGGGCGCGTATTTACAAGCGCACGCCCAAACTGGGCTACTATCAGGGCGGCTTCCAGGCCTTTGTGGACGGACTGGCCGCAGCCGCAACCGCCCGCGGCGTTACGATTCATGCCGGCGCTCCCATACAGGGCGTGACCCATGACCAGGAAGGCGGCTGGATCGTGACGATGTCGACTGGCGAAACGCAGCGTTTTGACGCGCTGTTGGCCACGGTCAGCCCGGGCTTCATGACGCAGTTAGCGCCTGAGCTGCCCGCCGCCTATCTGGCGCAACTGAATGCGCTAAAGAGCATGGGGGCAGTGGTGTTGACCGTGGCGCTGGACCGGCAACTGCTGACCGACGGCGTCTACTGGGTCAACGTGCCCAAGCCGGAAGGGCTGCCCTTCCTGGCCCTGGTCGAGCACACAAACATGATCGATCCCCGTCACTACGGCGGCGATCATCTGCTCTACGTGGGCGACTACCTGGAACCGGATCATCGCTACTTTGCCCTGAGCGCTGATGAACTGCTGGCCGAATTCATGCCCCATTTCCGCAAGTTTAACCCCGATTTTCAATCCGCCTGGGTGACGGGCGCCTGGGTGCACAAGGCGACCTACGCACAGCCCGTGCCGCCCGTGGGCTACGCAGAGATGATCCCGTCTATCCGCACCCCTCTGACCGGCCTCTATTTCGCCTCCATGAGCCAGGTCTACCCATGGGATCGGGGCACCAATTACGCCGTGGAAATCGGGCGCAAGGCCGCCGCCATGATCCAAGAGGATTTTGGTTAGTACAGGGCGGCTGAAGTTAGCCGATAGTTCATTGTACTCAAACCCCGTTTACGGGGTGCTGTTCCATAGCCTCGTGGCTACAGAGCAACGCCCGCTCAAGCGGGCTAGTACACGATGGCGCAACTGTGTCTCCACGATAGCGCCAATAGATCAAAAAGGCGTGGCAAATTGTAGCCCGCCCACTTCGTTAGCGGCTACTTTTTGATAGGCTGCAAACGAGTGTGGTTAAATGAGAAGATTCGGCCCCCGGCCCCCAATCCTGGGGGAGGCTTCGCTGGCTCTGCTAGGTCCCGTTGACATTTGGTCGTAACGTCCCCGGCACGGGCGGCGACCAGTCTGCTAATCGGATATTCTGCCGCCCGTGCCGGGGACGTTGCAGGCGCAAAGTCGGTGGTTTTCGCAAAGTCAACAGATCCTAGTCCGTCTGGCAGAGCGCTCCCCCCAAGGTTGTGGGGGCCGGAGGGCTGCCAAATCGCTAGCTCAATGGTGGACAGTTACTTACACATACAGTTACGTACCCATAAGGACAAAGTCTATGTCTGAAAATAACACGATCAGTCCCGAAGCCGTTACCCAGGCGCTTAGCACCGTGCAGGAGCCTGAGCTGCATGACGATCTGGTCTCGCTGAACATGATTCGCGACCTGACCATCAGCGGCAACAACGTCGCCTTTACGATCATGCTGACGACGCCGGCCTGCCCGCTGCGCAGCCAGATGGAGCAGGAGAGCATCGCCGCCGTGAAGAGCCTGGTGCCGGGCGTCAATAACGTGCAGGTCAACTTCGACGCCCAAGTGCGAGGCGACAGCCGCATTGCCGGCAAGCTCAACATTCCGGTCAAGAATATCGTCGCCATCGCCAGCGGCAAGGGCGGCGTGGGCAAGAGCACGATCAGCACCAATTTGGCCGTTGCCTTGGCCCAAGAGGGCGCCAAAGTCGGGGTGCTTGACGCCGACATTTACGGGCCCAACATCCCCATCATGTTCGGGTTGGAGGGCAAGCCGCGCGTCGAAAACAACAAGATGGTCCCCTTTGAAGCCTATGGCGTGGAGGTCATCAGCATGGGCTTCCTCATGCCCGAGGGCGAGGCCGTGGTCTGGCGCGGACCCATGCTGCACAAGGCGATCCAGCAGCTCTTCACCGACGTGCGCTGGGGCGAACTGGACTATCTGCTCGTCGATCTGCCCCCTGGTACGGGCGACGCCCAGCTCAGCCTGGCGCAAAGCGTGCCCCTGACCGGCGGTGTCATCATCACCGGTCCCCAGGAAGTCTCGGTGAGCGACGCCTGGCGCGGCGCGACCGCGTTCCAGCGCTTGGAAGTGCCGATTCTGGGCGTGGTGGAGAACATGTCGGGTGAAGTCTTTGGCAGCGGCGGCGGACAGCGGGCCGCCGAATTGATCGGTACCGAATACCTGGGCAGCGTGGAGTTGGATCCCCTGGTGCGCGTCGGCGGCGACAGCGGCCAGCCCATCGTGATCGCGGCGCCCAACAGCCCGGCCGCTGAATCGATTCGCGCGCTGGCGCGCAAGCTTGCCGCACGCATCAGCGTGATGAACCTGGCCCCGGATCCGGAGCTGAAGATTATTTGATGGATCTACACGCCTCACGGCTACCGACAACATTGGTCCTGCGACCAGCCGGACCGGGCCACGGTGACCAGAACCGTTTGGGACGACCGACCGCCGCCCCGGGCTGAAGCCACGGGGCTATGGAGCAGCGCCCCGTCAACGGGGCTGGGGCATGGCGAGCGGATGGGTTATCAAGCTCCCTTCCAGGGGGCGTCGCTTGATAGCCCCGTCCATTTATGGCGGGGCGGGCCACGGTGGCAAGAAGCGTTCGGGACGACCGACCGCCGCCCCGGGCTGAAGCCACGGGGCTATGGAGCAGCGCCCCGTGAACGGGGCTGGGGCATGGCGAGCGGATGGGTTATCAAGCCCGCTTCAGCGGGCGTCGCTTGATAGCCCCGTCCATTTATGGCGGGGCGGGCCACGGTGACAAGAAGCGTTCGGGATGACCGACCGCCGCCCCGGGCTGAAGCCACGGGGCTATGGAGCAGCGCCCCGTGAACGGGGCTGGGGCATGGCGAGCGGATGGGTTATCAAGCCCCCTTCAGGGGGCGTCGCTTGATAGCCCCGGCCATTTATGGCGGGGCGGGCCACGGTGACAAGAAGCGTTCGGGACGACCGACCGCCGCCCCGGGCTGAAGCCACGGGGCTATGGAGCAGCGCCCCGTCAACGGGGCTGGGGCATGACGAGCGGATGGGTTATCAAGCCCCCTTCCAGGGGGCGTCGCTTGATAGCCCCGGCCATTTATGGCGGGGCGGGCCACGGTGACATGAAGCGTTCGGGATGACCGACCGCCGCCCCGGGCTGAAGCCACGGGGCTATGGAGCAGCGCCCCGTGAACGGGGCTGGGGCATGCCGAGCGGATGGGTTATCAAGCCCGCTTCAGGGGGCGTCGCTCGATAGCCCCGTCCGTTCACGGCGGGGCGGGCCACGGTGACCAGAACCGTTCGGGATGACCGACCGCCGCCCCGGGCTGAAGCCACGGGGCTATGGAGCAGCGCCCCGTGAACGGGGCTGGGGCATGACGAGCGGATGGATTATCAAGCCCGCTTCGAGGGGGCGTCGCTCGATAGCCCCGTCCGTTCACGGCGGGG
>CALNXY010000014.1:0-281736 GCA_942490705.1 uncultured Caldilineaceae bacterium
GTACTTCGTTCGGTCCCATGCGCTACCTTGGCCGAGTGTGCCCGGGTTCTGCGCAAAGAGCAGCGATCGCGCCTGATCGTTGTCGGTCTCTGGGTGGCTTTGCAGGAAGCGCGGGCCCGCCAGCTACCGCTCATCTTCTACGCAGAGCCGCCGGCCGATTTCATGCAAAGCGTAGCCGGTCGCTTGGAGCGACAAGGCTTGATCGCCGAAATCGAAGCCGTACCCGTCGGTTGGGCCAGCATTGGCATCATTCGCGCCCGGCATGCGGATGTTCTGTAAGCAAACCTACATCAGCCGCCATGAAATCCTTGACATTGGAAGACTTGCGCCCGCCCGAAGACTATCGACACAGCGTGAACGGTGGCACGGTTGCAGCGACCGAGTCAGGCATCCGCTTCACGAATCCGGCCGCGTCCGACAACGCTTATATCAACGCCCAGATCGATGACTATCGCGGTCTCCGGCGTTCGGCTTTCGCGTGGCGACCGCCCCTCACCCTGTCAATTCGCGCGCGCTTCTCGCACAATGCCGAGCGCTTACGGGGCACGGCGGGCTTTGGCTTCTGGAACGACCCCTTCATGATGACGACCCGGCGCGCGCCAACCCTGCCGCGGGCGCTCTGGTTCTTCTTCGCCTCGGCGCCCTCCGACATGGCGCTGGCGCAGGGCGTGCCCGGTCGAGGCTGGAAGGCCGCGACGATCGACGCCCGAAGGCCCGCGTTTCTCGCCTTGACGCCGACCGCTCCGTTGGCGCTGCCCCTCATGCACTCCCCATGGCTATACGAAAATCTGTGGCCAATTGCGCAACGTACTCTGGGCGTAAATGAGGCCCTACTCGACGTAGAAATGCGCGGGTGGCATGAGTACGTCATCATCTGGGACGACGAGCATGTCGAGTTCCGGGTCGACGGCAGGCGCGTGCTGCAGGCCCAGCCGGCGCCGGTCGGCCCACTCGGGCTCGTCATCTGGCTGGACAACCAGGCCATGATCGTGACGCCGCAGGGCAAGATTCGCCACAGCTTGCTGGCTCGCCCGGAGGCGCAATGGATGGAAATAGATCAGCTGACCGTACGGATGGATTCCTCGCCGGCAGCGTAGCCTTCGAGGGCATTGGCCGGCTTTGTCACTTCCGAATGGGCAGCAGTACAATGACGGATGTAGCGTTTCACTATTCTCCTTTCTCATCACCAACTCTGTCAGGAGCAATCATGTCTTCCCCATCTTATGCCCCGCCCGTTTCATGCCATTTGATCACCTGGGGCGACGACTTTGAGACCGGCATGGCTGAAGCCGCCGAACTGGGCTACACGGCCTGCGAGACCTTTACCCACATTGCACTCCAGTATGAAGACCGGCTACCAGCCTTTCAGGAACTGCTGGCGAGCAACGGTTTCCGCCTCTCCGCACTATATGGCGGCGGGCGCTTTAGCGACCCCACACAACGCGATGAAGTGATCGCCTACAACGAGCGCGTGGCGCGTTTTTTGGTGGCCAATGGCGCCGATCGCATCGTCTTTGGCCCGGCCGGACCACGCACGGAAGGCGGCATGACGCTCGACGAGCTGAAAGAGGCGGCCAAGACCATCAACGCCGCGGCCGAGCGCTGCTACGACTTGGGTGTACTGGCCTGCGTCCATCCGCACCTGCGGACCGAGATTGAGACCGAGCGCGAGATCGACGCCATCATGGAAATGACCGACCCGCGTTATGTCTTCTTTGCGCCCGATACGGCCCATCTCTATGGCGCAGGCATGGATCCGGTTGAGATCATGGGCAGATATGCCGACCGCATCCGCTACGTTCACCTCAAAGACGTGACGCCCGAGGAACCTGACATGAGCCAGTTCACCGCCTTCACCGGCACCGAACAGCTGCCGATTTTCTGCGAATTGGGGCTGGGACCGGTCGACTTCCCGGGGATTATGGCCTTTCTCGAAGGCATCGGCTATGACGGTTGGTTGACTGTTGAGATTGATAAGTCGACGAGCACGCCCAAGAACAGCCTGCTCATCTGTCGAGACTACATGCAGAATCAGCTCGGCATTCCCGTGGGCGCATAGGAGAACTTTCGACATGGCCGGAATCGGCATCATTGGATGTGGCAACATCAGCGATATTTATCTACAGGCCGGCGAAAAATTTCCGATTCTCGATCTCATCGCCTGCGCGGATCTGGATGAGGAACGGGCCGCGGCCAAAGCGGCTCAATATGGCATCAGGGCCGAAAGCGTCGATGGTCTGCTGGCCGACCCCGCCATCGATATCGTCATCAATCTGACCATCCCTGCGGCCCATGCCGCGGTCGACCTGGCGGCAATTCAGGCGGGCAAGTCTGTCTATGGCGAGAAACCCTTGGCGCTGAGCCGCGATGACGGCGCCGCCGTGCTGGACAGGGCGGCCCAAGCTGGCGTGCGCGTGGGCAGTGCGCCCGACACCTTCCTGGGCGCCGGTCTGCAAACGTGCCGCCGGCTGATCGACGAAGGCGTGATCGGCGAGCCGGTGGCCGCCACCGCCTTCATGGTCGGCCATGGCCACGAGCATTGGCATCCGAATCCCGAGTTCTACTACAAAGCGGGCGGCGGGCCCCTCTTTGACATGGGTCCCTACTATCTGACCGCGCTTGTGGCGCTCATGGGACCGATACGCCGCGTCTCCGGCGCCACCCGCGTCACGTTCCCCCAGCGCACGATCAGCAGCCAGCCCTTCGCTGGCCAGGTGATCGATGTGGAGGTGCCGACCCACGTCAGCGGCCTCCTGGACTTTGCAAACGGCGCCATCGGCACGATGATCATGAGCTTTGACGTCTGGTCGTCAACGCTGCCCTGGCTGGAAATCTATGGCAGCGAAGGCACCCTGCGCCTGCCTGATCCCAACACCTTTGGCGGGCCGGTATCGTACAGGCGCGGCCGCGACGAAGAATGGGTCGACGTCCCGCTTGCCTTCTCCTACGCCGAAAACTCGCGCGGTATCGGGGCAGCCGACATGGCCCATGCGTTGCGCAGCGGCCGTCCTCACCGCGCCTCGGGTGAGATGGCCCAGCATGTGCTCGACATCATGCAGGCGCTGGGCGACGCATCGGACGCGGGTCGTCACGTCACCCTGTCTACGACCTGCGTGCGGCCTGCACCGCTACAGGCCGATCTGCCTCCCGGCGTGTTGGACGAATGAGCGTGTAACGCCCAGACGGCCCCTTTGGCTTGAAGAAATCGCCACGTCTCACTCGTGACGCACGCCATTTCGCAGCAAGCGCGCCGTCGTTTCATCCTGCTCCTGGCACGTCCCCGGCACGGGCGGCAGAATATCCGATTAGCAGGCTTGTAGGCGCCCGTGCCGGGGACGATACGACCAAATGTCGGCGGAACCTCGACAATGTGACACCAATCCGATCATGCGATTGACAAGCCCGTCCGGCTTGAGAAAGCGGCTGTGCTCGCCCTATGAGTCCGACGACAACCAGCCTGTTGCTCACGCTGTCCCCGCTACGCCAGCGGCGTGTGGCGCTGCCCGTCGCCCTTGCGCTGGCCGTGCTGCTGGCCTTTGCCCTGATCCAGATTTCCTTGACCATTGGCGCATTGAGTCTCTACCGGGATCAGGCTTTTCAGGTCTTTGTGATTGCGCTTGCGCTCTCGACTGCAGGATCCCTCGTCCCCTTCTTCATCGTACTCTTCCTCGACCGGCGCGAGCGTGAGTCGCGCTGGTTGATTCTCGTCACCCTGCTCTGGGGCGCGCTCATCGCTACGGGCGTCGCGATTCCCTTCAACGACGCCATCTTGCTGGCAATCGACGCCGCCATTCAAGATGAGCCGGCCGTGACTGATTTCCTCGGTCCGGACGCGGCCTGGCTCATCGGTGCGCCGATCGCCGGCCCCTGGGTGGAGGAGATTCTTAAATCGGCCGGCATTGTGCTGATTTTCGTCTTCCTGCGCGGCGAGTTTGACGGCATTCGCGACGGCTTTATTTATGGCGCCTTGGTGGGCATCGGCTTCAACTGGCTGGAGGCTGCGGTCTACGTGGGCCAGGGCTTTGCCGAAATCGGCCTGGCGCCCTTTGGCCTCCAGTTGGGCGCACGCTACGCGCTCTTTGGTCTCAGCGGCCACGCACTCTATTCGGGCCTCTTCGGCGCGTTCTTGGGCTGGGCGATTCAGACGGACAGGCCATGGTGGCGCATTGCTGCGCCCGTCATCGGGCTGGGGTTGGCAATTGGCGCGCACACGGTCAACAACAGCCTGGGTCTCATCTTTACTGCCATCGAAAGCGCCAACGGGCAGCCATTCACGGAACAGGTTGTTGCGCCCTTCGATCTGCCCTTCTGGCAGGTTTGGATCACGGACAGTCTCTTCGATCTGTTCTTGTACGCGCCCTTCCTGCTCATTCTGCTCGCTCTGTTGCTCTATAGCACAGGCTGGGAGCGCAACGTCATCCGCACAGAGCTAGCCGATGAAGTGCCGGCGACGGTGACGCCTGAGGAATATGTGCAAGTGCTCGGTGATCGCCTCTTTCGCACGCGCGCATCGACGGCGCCCACCGGCGTCAGTCTGCCGAGCTGGTCAACGCCCAGAACGAATTGGCCTTTCGCAAGCACCGGGTCAAGAGCAAATCACAAAATCCTGATGCAGATCCGCTTGTAGTGGCCTGGCGCAGCAAGGTAGCGCGCCTGCGCCAGGGGTAAGGACAGACCAGCGTGCGAATTACCTTATCTGTACGATCTCGTCGCAGCAACTGGCTGCGCGCTGCTGTGTCCAACAAGATACTTCGTGCCCGTGCTAGTCACGAGATCCGAGCGCTATGTCAACAACATCCACACTTCACGAAAGCACCGACATGAATACGACTGAACGCAGTCAATTATTGACAGACTTCACGCGCCAGGTGGCAGGCGGACTCATTGTATCCTGCCAGGCGTTGGATGATGAGCCGCTCTTCGGGGCGGAGATCATGGTGCGCATGGCGGTGGCCGCTACGCAGGGGGGCGCCTGTGCCATACGCGCCAATACGCCCGTTGACATCAGCGCCATCCATGCAGCGGTTGATCTCCCCATTATCGGCCTGTACAAGGAAGAGATCGCCGGCTTTCCGGTCTACATCACGCCCACGCTGGCCCATGCCCAGGCCGTTGCCGCCGCGGGCGCGAGCGTCATCGCCATCGATGCCACGGACCGGCCGCGGCCTCAGCCGGGATCGCTGGCCGCTTTCATCGCTGCTATCCACGGGACAACCGGCTGCCTCGTGCTGGCCGACGTTGCCACCGAGGCCGAGGGGATGGCGGCCGCGACCGCAGGCGCGGATCTCGTCTCCACGACAATGTCGGGCTACACCGCGGACTCACCCCAGCAGACCGAACCTGATTTGGCCCTGGTCGAAGCGCTGGCGAGCCGGCTTGACGTACCGCTGCTGGCGGAAGGGCGTTATTACCGCCCCGAACAGGTCAACCAGGCGCTGGACGCCGGCGCGCTGGCCGTGGTGGTTGGCGGCGCCATCACGCGGCCGGCCGAGATTACGCGCCGCTTTGTTGGCGCGCTAACGCTGCACGCTTCACAGAAGGGGGAAAAATGACGATGAAAGCGACAGTTGCCGTCATGCCGCTGGATGATCGGGCGGTGAACTACGAGTGCGTTGCGCTCTTGGGGGAAGCGGCCGGCTTCCGGATGCTGCTGCCCCCCAAGGAATGGCTTGGCACGCCGTGGCGCGCCGGCCAGATGGAACGCCTGGCCGTATGGCTGGAAGAAGCTGCCCGGACTGCAGATGCCTTGATCGTCTCCATCGAAACGCTGGGCTATGGCGGTCTGGTCAACTCGCGCCGCTCGGAGGAGAGTGTCGAGCAAGTGCTGGCACGACTCGAACTGTTGCAACAATTGCACCAGACGCGGCCCGAACTCACGATCCTGGCCTACTCAGTCCTGCTCCGCATCTCGCGGCACAACAACGCCGAAGAGGAGAAGGCCTACTGGGCCACCTACGGTGCACGTATCTTCCGCATTTCGGTAATCGAAGACCGCATGCAGATGGCCATCGCTACGCCTGCCGAAGCGGCCGAACTGGATCAGCTTCTCAGCGAAGTCCCGCCGCCCATCATTGACGACTATCGCCGGGGCCGGGCGCGCAACCATGCCGTGAATCGGGCCATGATTGATTGGACGGCCGCGGGCGTCTTCGACTACCTCATCATTCCCCAGGATGACACCGTGGCGTACGGCTGGAACATTGCCGAAGGTCGGGCGCTACGGCGGTGCGTCCAGCAATTGGGGCTCTGGGAAAAGGTCTCCATCTATCCCGGGGCGGATGAAACGGACATGTTGCTCCTGGCTCGCTATGCCGCAACCCTGGCCGGCTTCAAGCCTGCGCTCTGGCTCTACCCCAGCGGCTCCAACGTCAGCGAAATCATCACGGACTTTGAAGATCGCTCCATGGTCGAGCTGACCAAAGCCCATCTCGGCCCATTGGGCGGCACGCTGGCCAAGAGTCCGGACGAGGCCGACATTCTCCTCTACGTCAACGCGCCGGCGGAAGGCCAGGGTAACGGTCCCGACCAATATGCCTTGCTGATGACCGACGAGCAGGTCGCCGCACTGCCTGCGCCGGCGCGGCAGGCGGTGCGCGACTATCGTGCTCAACCGCAGGTCGGCACGACCCTGAAAGAGATGTTCTCCGTCCGGCGCGATTTGGGCGAATTCGTACGCCACCTGAATCGCTCGCTGGCGGAGGGTCGGCTCTGTGCGCTGGCGGATGTTGCTTATGTCAATGCAGGCGACATGGCACTCGGCGACATGCTGGTCCAGCAGACGGGCGTAAGCGAGCTGGCTGCCTATGCCGGCTGGAACACGGCCGGCAACACACTGGGCTCGACCCTCGCCCAAAGCGTGATTCGGGCACTGCAGTGCAAGGAGGGTGCAACGACTGCTGCGCTGGCTGCCCACACCGGCCTGCTCTTCCTGCGCCTGGTGGAGGATTATCTCTACATGAGCCGCTTGCGCACGCAGGTCATGCTGGAGGAGGCGCCCATGCTGGGTGCGCCGGCAAGTCTGGTCAACCTGGGCGAGCAAACGGAGGCCGTGCGTGCGCTGACCGAAGCGCGGCTCCAGGCGGCGGCCCAAGTGCTTTCCGTCGCCCGCTTCGCCGGACGCACGCTACGCGCCGGTCAGAGCGAAATCACCGTCGGATCGATTGAAATTCACAACGTTGCGCTGCCCTGGGGCAGGCTGTTTGACATCACCATGGAGGTCGACGTCCAGTATGACTGATGAAGCGCAACGGATGTTGGATGCGCCCGTGCTGGTGCTCGACATCGGCGGCACCAAACTGGCCGGTGGCGTGCTAACGAAGCAACAGATCGTCTGCCGTGCCGAAGCCGAAACCAATGCGGAAGAGGGGGTCGAAACGATCCTCGAGCGCCTCATCAGCCTGGCCCGCGCACGCCTGGATGCCTTTCAACTCGAATTCCCGCAGCAGCGCCAACCGACGCAAGCCGGCGTGGCCAGCGCCGGCCAGGTTGAGGCTGCCACAGGGACCATTGCCTATGCCACCCAGAGTCTGCCGGGCTGGATCGGTCTGCCGCTGGGTGTACGGCTGACAGCAGCGCTGGACATGCCCATCACCGTCGAAAATGACGTCAACTGCTTTGCCGTGGCCGAAGCCGAATCGGGCGCCGGACGCGGTTTTGCCAATCTACTCATGGTCACCGTGGGCACCGGCATCGGAGGCGGCGTGATCATCGACGGCGAGCTCTATCGAGGTCGTCGCGGCGGCGCCGGCGAGATCGGCCAGCTGCTCGTGGAACGCATCGGCGGCCGGCCCTGCAGTGAACGAGTCAGCGGCTGTCTCGAGGCGTACGCAGCGTCGAGCGTCATGGTCGCACGCAGTGGGTACGCCTCGATTCAGGCTCTGGGCGTCGCTTACCGCAGCGGCCACGACATCCCTGCTGTCGATGAAGGCGCCGCCTGGCTCGGTTTTGGCCTGGCCTCGCTGGCGCACACGCTGGCGCCCGATGCTATCGTCATCGGCGGCAGCATTGGCCTGCTTGGCCCGCGCTATCTCGACGCGGTCGAAGTTGCGTTCCGCGCCCATGCGCTGGGCTCTCACCGCCCAACTCCGCTCCTGCCGGCAGCCCTCGGCCCGGATTCCGGCCTGGTCGGCGCGGGACTCCTTGCACGCCGCCTCTAGCCAGCGTTGATTATCATGCTGACGCGCAGCGAGACCGCGAAAACGACCGGATGATGCGGATGTGGGCGTATCATCCAAGGACAATCTGCTCTGATCTCATGCATCGTTTGCCAGCCGCAAGCGAGGTCCGCGGCTTGCTCTGAAGCCCATCCATCGCCCGTCTGCACAATCAACTTGCCAAATTGATGGCGCTCTACGATGATTGGTCGCAGAGAATCAGGCATCATTGAGATTGGCCGAATATGGCGACTGCACTGCTACGCACCAAACTGTCTATCCCGCCCCCCCGATTGAGCACACTGCCGCGGACGCACCTCTGCCAAAGGCTTGATAGTGGGCTACAAGGCAAGCTAACGCTATTATCTGCGCCGGCTGGCTTTGGCAAGAGCACGTTGCTAAGTGCTTGGGCTACCCAAACCACACTGCCCCCTGGCTGGCTGACCCTGGATGAAAGAGACAACGACCCCCTCCGCTTTTGGCGCTATCTTGATGCAGCGCTGCACACAGCCTTTGGCGACGACGTGCCATGGCTGGCCGTCGAGTCGGACTTAATCGTCGATGAAGAGGAGAAGGGTGAAGCAGTCGTGACAGCCCTCCTCAATGCGTTGGCCGAGATCTCTGCGCCCCGTGCCATCCTCGTGCTGGACGACTATCACGCCATTACCAACCCGACCATACAGGCCATGATGGAGCGCATTGTCGAAAACGCGCCGCCGCCTCTCCATCTGATCATCGCCAGCCGCATTGATCCCCCCTGGCCGCTGGCGCGCCTGCGCGCCCAGGGGGAGTTGACCGAACTTCGCGCCCCCGATCTTCGCTTCACGCCAGAGGAAAGCGCGATTTTTCTGCGCGAGGTCATGGGCCTCACCATAGAGCCGGCGGTTGTCGAAGCCTTGGAGGCGCGCACGGAAGGTTGGATCGCCGGCCTCCAAATGGCCGCTCTTTCCATGGATAACCAGACCGACTCGACTGACTTTCTGGATGGGCTGGCGGACAATCATTATTTTATCACAGACTACCTGCTCGAAGAGGTGCTCAACCGCCAGCCAACGGCACGCCGCGAGTTTCTGATCAAAAGTGCCATACTGGACCGCATGAACGGCTCGCTCTGTGAGGCAGTCACCGGCGTCGGGGACGGCGCTACAATGTTGCGCGAGTTGGAGCAGGCCAATCTCTTTATCGCGCCGCTGGATGGCGGAAGACGCTGGTATCGCTATCACCAACTCTTCCGCGAACTGCTCTTGGCACGACTAACCAATCAGCAACCATCGCAGGTAGCAGAACTCCACCTGCGCGCCAGTCGCTGGTATGAACAACACGGCCTGCTCGCTTCAGCCATGCGCCATGCCACAGCGGCCGGCGATGTTGAACGACAGGTAGCCCTAGTAGCCAACAATGTTCTCCACCTGGCCTATCTGGGCGAATTGCGCCGGCTGGTCCGCTGGCTCGAGTTTCTACCCAAGGAACTGGGCGCGTATCATCCCTGGTTTCACATTTCGCAAGCCTGGGTGCTGGCCTTCGCCGGCCATCTCGACGATGTGGAAACCGAATTGGCGGCGGTCGACCGCTCGCTTAGGCAGCTGGGCGAACTTGAGGGCGCCGACGGCGACTTTGTTGCAACAGCGCACCACGTGCGCGGCCACGCCGCGGCCATCCGCGGCTATTTGGCCGGCTTGCGAAGCAACACGGATGAGAGCCTCCGCCTGGTACATGAGGCATTGGCGCTGTTACCTAATGAGGATCGCATCGCTCGCGGCTGGACTACTCTTTTGCTGGCGGTGGAACTGCGTGCGCTCAACGAATTTCAGGAGGCGGACGATGCCTTTGTCAGCGCAATTGCCCTCGGCCGTGCAGCCGGCAGCGTCCCGCTGACGACTGACGCGCTGTGGGAACGAAGTTGGCTCCAACTTGTTCAGGGCAAGCTCCAAAACGTATTAGAAAACTCGGCAGCAGCGCTGGAGTTGGCCGATGCCCATGAACGTGAAAGCGGTCAGCGTCTGGCGCCGACAGGCTATGCACACATCGGCATCGCGGCGGTCCTACACGAACGCAATGAACTCGCCCGTGCGCTTGATCACGCGACGGAAGCCGTGCGACTCGCCCGGCGCTGGGGCATGGCGGATGCACGCGCGCGCAGTGAACTGCAGCTTGCTTTGACCCTCCAAGCACTTGGGCGAGAAGGGGAAGCCAGTGCAATGGCAACGCGAGCGGCAGAGACTGCAGCAGGCATCTCACCCGCCTACGCACAGATCATCGACACGTCGCTGGCGCGCGTACACCTTGCGCAGGGCAATCTAGCCGCAATAGAGGCCTGGGCAGGTGAAAATGATTTGGGTGAAGACCCAGATCTCTCGACGCTGCCCCTCTATCGCGGCATCGTCTTTGCACGCTTGCTCATGGCCCAAGCTGCGACGGACGTGGGCAAGCGGCGTGCGGCGCGGCGCGTGCTGCGCCAGCTTCAGGAGCGTGCCCGTGCGGTCGCGGCCAATGGCAACCTCATCGAGATTCTTGCCCTGACGGCGCTCAACGAAGCGGCATCGGGGCAAGACGCCGCGGCCCAGACCGCATTGGGCGAAGCCCTTGCGTTGGGCGAACCCCAAGGCTACATGCGTACATTCGTGGCCGGAGGTGAGCCGATGCGCAAGCTCCTCGTCGCGGCGCTGGCCCAAAACATCGCACCACCCTACGCTGCACGTCTCATTGACGCGCTCGAAGACGAGCTAGGCAACGCAGACCAGCATATGCCCAGCGCTGCATTGACCGAGCCGTTGACGGAACGCGAAATGGTGGTGCTGCGTCTGCTACCCACCGCCCTGACCACAGCGGAAATCGCCGATGCGCTTGTCGTCGCGCCCAGCACCGTGCGCACCCACATCAAGCGCATCTACGATAAGCTGGACGTCCACAGGCGGGTAGAAGCTGTCGCAGCCGCCCGCGAACTCGATTTGCTCCCCTAATCCCCTACCCATTTCCCCTAGTTGGGGGACGACGCCCACGCTCTCTGCGCCTATACTGCAGACAAGTTCACAGCGAAAGGAGAGCATGATGTTTACTGAATTAGATTATCTGGTCCAGCGTGAGCGCAATCGCGATGCCAGGGCCTTTGCTGAACGGCAACGTCTGGCCATGGCAGGACAACCGAAGCAGTCGGCCTCGACAAGCCTGCAGGCACGTCTTGCAAGTTGGGTCCAGCGCCGAACCAGCCGTCCTGACAGCTTGCGCCTCCCCAGGCCTGACCCTGCCTAGATTCACGGCAAGCGCCGGTGCAAACACTCGGCCGAGCGGCCAGCACCGGCAATTAGATCATCTTGAGCCATAGCAGGTCCTGACCGTTCTGGTCAGGACCTGCTTCATTTTCCACGGGGCAAACTCGAAAGGATCCGTAACGATCCGTCCGATCCGGCTGTTTCCGCGGTCCATCATCGCGAAACACAGAATTCCCGGGTGGGACATGCCGTTACTTTGGGACACGGACACGTTCCTGCTACACTGAAGATCACGTCAATTGATCGAGCTTGCACGCCACCCATTCTTCAAGGAGACGCCGTGATCCACCTAACCAGCCTGGGACAGGAAGAAGCGCAGATGGCCGTCGACGTCATCCGCGAGGAGTTGATCGAGCGCAACAAGGCGGCCGTGATTGCCGTAGCCGATGCGCACGGCGAGCTGATCATGCTGCTGCGTATGGATGGCGCGCGCCTGCCCTCCATTTTAATCGCCAAGAACAAGGCATGGACCGCGGCTCGCGAGCAGAAGCCCACGCGCGAGCTGGGACAGGACGCCCGCGATCCGGTCGACGGCTTTGATCTGGCCTATTTTGGTGATTCTCGCTACATCGGCTGGGGCGGCGGCCTGCCGGTCGTAATCGACGGGGCCGTGGTCGGGTCAGTAGCCGTCAGCGGTCTGCCTGAGTTAGAAGATATGGAAGCGGCTGAGCGAGGCGTGGCGGCCATCATGAAGATGCGCTGACCGATGTTGGCATTGGTAGGCAGCGGCGAATACTTGCCTGAAATGGCAGCAGTTGATCAGCACCTGCTCGACGCGTTACAGGACGAGCCACGCGTCGTCTGTCTGGCCACGGCGGCCGGCAGTGAGTCAGATGAGCGCATTGCGTACTGGTCGCAGTTGGGCGTCAACCATTTTATGCGCCTCGGCGTGACAGCCAACGCCGTCCCCGTTGTCGACCGCCAGAGCGCCAACGATCCGCGTTTGGCCGACCAGATCCGCGCAGCCAACTTGGTCTATCTATCGGGCGGACGACCCGACTATCTCTTTGCCACGCTGCACGAAACCCTGGCCTGGCGTGCAATTGATGAAGTTCTGGCTCGTGGTGGGTTACTGGCAGGCTGTAGCGCCGGCGCCATGGTCCAGGGCGAACGGTTTCTGAGCTACAGCGGCTGGGGCAACGGCTTCAACCTGTTACCCGGCGTCACGGTCATCCCCCACTTCGATGAGGTTCCACGTTCTTTTGTGAAAGCCGCTCGCGCGCTGGTACCCACGCGCTTCACCCTCGTTGGTATCGAGGCCAAGACCGCCCTTTGGCAGAAGTCCGATGGCGATTGGGCGGTGCTCGGCCAGGGAGGCGTCACGGTATGGGACCAATCAGGCCCAACGCGCTATACCGCCGGCCCGCTCCCCATCGCACCGTAGTCGTTCACGCCACACCTCAGTGCAGAATCATATCCGCAAAGCTCGCGCCTTGAGCCGGCGGGGGCGCCCCTAGCACGGCGGCGATCGTCGCCGCCAGGTCCGCAAACGAAGTACGCACGCCGATATTTGTGCCGGCGCGAACGGCTTGCCCCGACAGCAAAATGGGCACGTACTCACGCGAGTGATCGGTGCTGGGCGTGGTGGGATCGTTGCCATGGTCCGCCGTCAGCACGAGCATGTCGTCCTCACGCAGCGCGGCAAGCAACTCGGGCACGCGGGCGTCAAATTGCTCGAGACACTCTGCATAGCCGCGCGGGTTATTCCGGTGACCGAACTTGGCATCAAAATCGACCAGATTGGTAAAGATCAGGCCGCGGGCATCTATCTCCGCCATGGCCGCAAGCGTTTTATCCACGCCATCCATATTGTCCAGCGTATGCACGGCTGCGGTGATGCCCTGGCCCGTGAAGATGTCTTCGATTTTGCCCACGGCATAGACCATCAGGCCGGCTCCCTTCAGCAAATCGAGCAGCGTCGGCTCGGGGGGCTTCACGGAAAAGTCACGACGGTTGGCGGTACGCGTGAAGTTTCCCGGCTCGCCGACGAAGGGCCGTGCGATGACGCGGCTTACTTCGTGCTCACCACGCAGGATCGCCCGGGCACTCTCGCAGATGCGGTAGAGCTCGTCGACGGGGATGACCTCTTCATGCGCGGCAATCTGAAAGACGCTGTCGCCTGAGGTATAGACGATGGTCTTGCCGTTTGCCATGTGTTCCGGGCCTAGCTCATCGATGATAACCGTGCCCGAGGCGGGATAGTTACCGAGCCAACCCCGGCCGGTCTCCGCAGCATAACGCGCCATAACCTCTGGCGGAAAGCCATCGGGATAGAGCGGAAACGGCTGAAGCAGGTGGATGCCCATAAGCTCCCAGTGGCCGGTTGTCGTATCTTTGCCGGCCGAGACCTCCTGCAGCTTGCCGTAGGCGGCCGTGGGCGAAAACTGGGGTGTCAGTCCCTGAACCAAACCAATATTGGCCAGCCCCATCGCTTCCAAGTTGGGCAGACGCAGTCCCCCCACCACGCGACCAATGTTGCCCAGCGTGTTGCTCCCCACGTCGCCAAACACGGCCGCGTCCGGCGCTTCGCCGATGCCGGCGCTGTCCAGCACAATGACGATGACCCGATTGATTTGCATGGCACGTTCTCCCGTTCGGAATGATAAAGGGGCTGGCTCAATTGTCGATTGGCAATGGGCAATTGTCAATTGCCAATCGGGCGGCGCTCCTGTACCATCGGGGAGGAGACATTGGATCATCAAATGCTGTGGGTACACGGAAAGAGAGAGGGGCGATGAAGAGGAATCTGGAAGAACAGGCTGCTGCGCATCTTCATAAGCTCTGTGTAGAGATTCCAGAACGAGTTGTGGGCAGTTCGGGCAACCGGGCGGCGACTGACTATGTAGCAGAGCAACTGCAACGGTTTGGCTTTGCAGTCACATGCGATGAATTTGCGTGTATCGACTGGAGTTATGGTGACGTGCGTTTGACCATGGACGACGGTACCGAGTTTCCCGCACAAATCAGCCCGTACGCACCCGCAGCGGATGTGCGCGGTACGCTGGTTACTGCCAGTACGCTCAACGAGCTTGTTGCGCTTGATGCACGTGACGCGCTGCTTTTGGTACGCGACGACCTGACGCGCGAGCAGCTCATGCCCAAAAATTTCACCTTCTACAACCCTGAGCGCCATCAACGGCTCATCGCCCTACTCGAGGCCAAGCAACCCGCCGCAATCCTGGCCGCAACCGATCGTGATCCGGGACTGGCCGGCGGAATTTCCCCCTTCCCCCTCATCGAAGACGGCGATTTCGACATTCCTTCTTGCTACATGACCGATGCTGAAGGAGAAGCGCTGGCGGCTCACGTTGGACGCCAGTTTCATTTAATGATGGAGGCGACGCGCGCCCCAGCGACGGGCTGCAACGTGATTGGCCGCAGGGGCGCCAGCGTCGAGCGCATGGTCTTCTGCGCCCATGTGGATGCCAAAGAGAACACGCCCGGTGCACTCGACAACGCGTCGGGCGTGATCGTCGTGCTCCTGCTGGCCGAATTGCTCGAAGAGTACGCCCGCAACGCCAGCCTCGAGTTGCTCATTTTCAATGGTGAGGATTACTATAGCGCGCCCGGTGAAACAGATTATGTCAATAAAAATCAAGGTCGCTTTGAAGAGGTTACCGTGGCAGTCAATATGGATGGGGCCGGCTATCGCGACGGTCCCACAGCGTTCTCATTTTATGGATGTCCACCGGTTCTGGAGACCGGCCTACGCCAAGCTTTTGCCAGTCAACCGGGCATTGAGGAAGGACCAGCCTGGTATCAGAGCGATCATTCAGTCTTTATCCAGCAAGGTCGGCCCGCCGTCGCGCTCACGTCGTCTGTTTTTCTGGATGAAATCACGGTCCACATTACCCACACGCCCCAGGATCGGCCAGAGCTGGTTGCGATCGAAAAGCTCACGGCGCTCGCCCGCGCACTAGCCGAATTCATCGACCAAGCAACAGCCTAAACGCAAGGAGGCGCCATGACATTGCCCGACCGGCCCATCCGTCTCGGCATTCTGGGCACGGCGCGCATCGCCCCCTGGGCCGCCGTGAACCCGGCACGCACCAATCCCGACGTAACGGTGACAGCCATCGCGGCACGGGAACTTGCCCGCGCCGAGGAGTTTGCCGAGAAGCACGACATTCCCACCGCCTATGGCAATTACGATGCCCTGATTGCCGACCCGGAAATCGACGCGCTCTACGTTCCTCTGCCCAACAGCCTCCACGCGCTGTGGAGTATCCGCGCGCTGGAAGCCGGCAAGCATGTGCTGTGCGAGAAGCCGCTGGCCGCCAACGCCGAGGAGGCAGCAGCCATGGTCGACGCGGCCGCGAGTGACGGGTGCGTCTTGGCCGAAGCCTTTCACTATCGCTATCATCCGCTGGCGCGGCGCGCGCAAGAGATCGTGCAATCGGGGGTGTTGGGCGCGCTTCGCTCCATTGACGTCCAGTTTTGCACGCCCTCGGTCCGGCCCAACAACATCCGCTTTGACTACGCGCTCGGCGGTGGCGTGACCATGGATCTGGGCTGCTACGCCATCGATATGATCCGTTTCCTGACCGGCGAAGAGCCAACGGTCACCCAGGCCACGGCCCAGCTCTCGGCGCCCCAGGTCGATCGCACCATGGATGCCAATTTTGCGTTGGCTGATGGCGCTACGGCCCACATGTTTTGCTCCATGTTGTCGACCTGCCTCTTCCGCACCAGCGTGCGCGTCGAAGGCGCGACCGGCACGCTCAGCGTCGCCAACATGATGCTGCCGCAACTGCTCTACCACCGCCTCAGGCTCAAAACCGCGGATGGCGTCAAGACCGAAAAATTCGAGAAGACGCCGACTTACGACTACCAGATGCGGGCCTTTGTCGCCGCCGTGCGCGGGCAGACGCCCTTCCCTTCAGACGGGCGTGAGGGGATCCGCAACATGCAGGTCATTGATGCCGTCTATCGCGCCGCTGGCTTGCATCCCCGCGGCCTGTCGCCGGCAACTGCCCAGCAAAGGCCGTAACATGGCTGACATATGGTCTAACGTGTATTGGCTGGGCGGTTCCCCTTGCGCCGGGAAGAGTTCCATTGCGCGAAATCTCGCCGCTGCGCACAATCTTCAACTGTTGGAGGTTGATGCGCGCTTTGACGAGCATGCAGTCCGGTTCACGCCGGCGCAGCAGCCTGCGCTCACGACCTGGCTGGCGGGCGACTGTGCGGAGCGGTGGCTCAAGCCGGTCGCCCAGCTCACGGCCGACGCCACGGCTTGCTATGCGGAACACTTTGCATTCATTCTGGAGGATGTCCGTGAAGCAGTAGTTGCGGGTGGATCTAAGCGGCCGCTGCTGGTCGAAGGGAGTGCGCTCTTGCCCAATCTGGTCAGTCAACACGTGCCGGACTTGCACCACGCACTCTGGCTCGTCCCGTCACCGGCTTTTCAGCGCCGGCACTACAGCCAACGGCCCTGGATCAAAGAGGTACTGGCCGATTGCCCTGACGCCGACCGAGCATTTGATGGCTGGATGGCGCGTGACCAAGCCTTTGCCAATCAGGTTGCTGAAGCAGCCCAGAGCCTCGGCCTGCGCGTAGAGCGGAGTGACGACAGCCGGACAATCGCTGAGCAAGCTGCCATCATAGCCGCATGGTATGGTTGGCGCCAGGAAAATATTATCTGAAGCGAAACAGTGGCCCCACATCTCACGCGTCACGTCTCACAAACGAAAGGACTGAACTCGATGACCGAACTAGAGCCGCTCCGCGCCTACCTGCTGGCCAAGGCCGGCACGACCGAGGAACGCCCCTTTGGGCCCGACGCCCTGGTCTTCAAGGTGCTGGGCAAGATGTTTGCCCTGGTGGCGTGGGAGGCAGATCCGCTCACGATCAGTCTCAAGTGCGACCCCACCCTCGCACAGTTCCTGCGCGATACCTATCCGGCGGTGCAGCCGGGCTATCATCTCAACAAACGGCACTGGAACACCGTGACGCTCGACGGTAGAATACCGCCCGACGAAATTGAAGAGATGATCGATAACTCCTACGCGCTCGTGGTCAAAGGACTCACCAAGGCCCAGCGCGCTGAAATCAGTCAGTGACTACATAGCGGCGACACTATTTCACCTTCTGGAAGACGACCTCATACGACCAGTGGGCGTGGAAGAAAGGCGGCTCACAGCGGTCGTCGGGCGTGGGGCAGATGGCGTACTCCTCCTCAGGTGGACCAAGCTTGCCGATGATGTCAGGAATATGCGGTTTGGCCGTATTCATCTGATTGGTGATCTGACTGGTGACGGGCCCACTGGGGTCGGACACAACATAGAGCTTGTACGGATCCCAAAACATCTCGAATTCGGCCTTACCCGGCCCCTTGGCCCCGGTAACGATCTCAATATTGTCATTGATCGCACTCCGAATGACAGCTCCGTCGACGCCGTTGCCGTTGGCATCAATCACGCTAATAAAGATCATGTGCTGCCCGCCATTATTGAAAATGCCGCCGTTGTTCTCCCCGTAGCCGATCACCCGATAACCGACGATCTGATATTGCGCGTTGGGATCGAAGTTGCCCGCCGTGCCGCTTTGGTCGACAGGGGCCGGCGCTTCAGCCGGCGCGGCCGGTTCAGGCGGTGTGGCCAGCTCCTCCCCTGTCGCCGGTTCAGTGGGCGCAGCAGCCACCGGCTCAGACTCAGGCAGCGCCGTGGGCGCGGGTGGAATATCTGCCGCCAGCGCCACAGCGTCGCCCTGGCTCACCTCGACAAGTGGGCCGTAGAGCCAGCCCGGCTGCTCCGCAAAGCAACAGACTTCCCACCAGTCGCCTGCCTCGTTACGCCCCGTCGGCGTAAATTCATCACCAACCGCCGCCGTCCCCACTGTGGGGTAGGCAGTGCCCGGTCCCTGGCGCACGTTGACGATCTCGCCGCTTACAACCAGCTGCGGACCTGTAGGCGCCGCCGCTTCGGTAGAAGCGGTGACCGTAGTCGACGGCTCAACCGCTGGAACACTTGCGGCCGGCGTCGCGGTGGGCAGTAACGCGCTCGACGGAGCATCTTCTGCCGACGACGCTGCCGGCTCTGCATCCGCCGGTGGAGCGGTTTCGCTTGTAGCGGTTGCTTCCGCGGCAGATGGTGCAGCCGCCGCAGCTGCGGTCGGCGTAAAGGTAGGGACCGGCGCAAAGGTTGGCTCTGCAGTAGGCTCGGGGCCTGCTGGGCCAAAGCGGGCGCAGCCTGTAACCAACAGGGGAATCAAGAGCAACGGCAGCCAGTGGCACTGCTTCAACATACTGGTTTCTCCACGAAACGAGTGAACGCATGGTCAAACGCAGTCGATTGTAGCAGGTTTCGCGCGCCATCGCACACTTGGGAGCGCGGGGCGCGGCGTGGGGAGCGGGGAGTGGGCGTCGTGGGGTGGCGCCTCCGGGAGTGATTCACCGTCAATTCCCCCCTCACATCCGCTTAGTGAGCACGCCCCGTGCGAACGGGTTGCGTGGGATGCATGACCTTTGTTCACGGAGCGACGTGGACGGAATCATCTCTCGGAGCGGCGACCGCCCGCACGTGGGCGTGCGGACTGAGCCAGGGAATCCCGGCACCCGCTTAGTGAGCACGCACCGTTTGGACGGCGTAGAAACGAAAAAGGACCGGCTCGAAAGCCGATCCTTTTGGTCTGACCTAGGGTGCGCTTAGACCTTGCGCACGTTCGCTGCGGCAGGACCCTTGGGGCCCTCTTCGATCGTGAACTCTACGCGGTCACCCTCAGCCAGGCTGCGGTAGCCGTCGCTGACGATTGCGGAGTAGTGCACGAAGACGTCCCGGCCGCCCTCATGGGAGATAAAGCCGAAGCCCTTCTGATCGTTGAACCACTTAACGGTCCCGGTGACGGTTTCTTCACTCATTGTTGAAAACTCCTGTGATGCATGGAAACTACGGATGGTTCGATTACAAAACGTAGTAGTTCTCAACAGTTGGAGCAAACAAAAAACGCCGCCAGAATGTTGGTTCCGGTGGCGCTGTCAGTCACCTTCGTCAGAACATACAACATCTTGCAGTTTGATAATACGCCGGTTCAAAGGATCTGTCAAGAGGAAATTCACAAAATATTGTACTTGCGCTGCTTTTCACCCAAAACTAGGGGACGGTCAGAAAACATGCGGTCGTCGCAGGGCTCCGGATCAATGTAGCGGTCCAATTCGTTGTACGGCTACAGAATTATGTCACTGCAGTATTTGCTGAGATCCATGGTGCGCGGGCAGCTACTGGTCGTGCATCCGCAATGTGCCGGGTCCGGGAACTTATGATTATGTCACTTGCAATCTCAGCGTTTTTTGGGTATGATGCTTGCGAATTCGCTTGTCCCCGTTCCGGTGCAGCCGCACTTCTTGCGTGACGGACCGGGTGCACCCCCTGCAAGCACGCTTACGTTTGGCCCGTATGTGCAGCCGAAGATGCCGTCCACGCGCTCGGTTAATCGAAAGAGATTGCCATGTCCAAAACACAACCTGCCCTTGCTCCAAAGCTTCATTACACGAATCAACAGCTGATTGACGCACTCTATCATGCAGCGCGCAGCCAAGACTTGGATGATTGGGCGCTGCTCGAAAAGGCCGGTCTGGATGTGGAAGTGCTGGCGGCCGACCGCAGCGGAGCCTACAGTGGGGCGCCAATCCCGTCCCTGCCCAACCTGACGGATGCTGAGCGCACGCTAATCAGTGCGGCGCTCATTGCGCAATTACGACGCAAGCCGCTGCGCAGAGGGGCGGTCAATGCACCGGCCGGCCTCAATATGCGCGTTGAGCCACGCGCCGATGCCGCTCTTCTCGCCACCTTGCCGGATGGCATGCCCCTGGCCGTTCTCCAAAAACTAGAAGACTGGCTTCTGGTCAGCACGGATGAGGGCCAGTGGGGGTATGTCTTTGGTGCGTTCGTGGCTGATACGGCTGCAGCCAAAAATCCGAATCGCCCGCAGCCGCCTCGCAAACCGTCTGGAGACAGTAGTGCGCCACTTGGCGCCCAGAGCGGCTATTTTGCCGCCGACGAGACGTTGCTCAAGACGGCCCTGGAGCCTGAGCCGGCGCAGCGCATCCGCCCAGGACCTGCCGAAGGACAGGGTGCGCAGCTGCTGGCCAAGATCTGGAACGCCAACGGCGGCCTGCTCAGCGAACTGGCTGAGCATTTGCAAATCGATCCAGCTGCGGCCGTGGCCGTGCTGGATGTCGAATCGGCAGGGGTCGGGTTTGGCGCTGACAGTCGCATGATCATTCGCTTTGAAAACCATCTCTTCTATCACCACTGGGGCAAACAGAATCAGACTCGTTTCTTTGACCACTTCACCTTTGATCAGAGCCAGCCCTGGGTCAACCATACGTGGCGGCCGAGTACGGCCCAGCCTTTCAACGAATTTCACGGTTCACAGCCGGCCGAGTGGTTGGTGCTTGGCTTTGCCCGTTCGCTCAACGAGGAGGCGGCCAAGCTATCGATCAGCATGGGCGCACCGCAGATTCTTGGCAGCAATCATCGACGCATCGGCTACGCCAGCGTTGATGCCATGTTTGATGCGTTCAGTCGCAGCGAACGAGCTCATATATTAGGACTATTCGACTTCATCCGCGCTGACGGGGCCATGGTTCAAGCCTTGCGCGATGGCGATTACATGGGCTTCGCTCGGGGTTATAATGGTCCCGGCCAGGCCGCGTATTACGGCGATCTGATCGGCAAGCGGGTCATGGCCTTCGCCAAGCTGCGCCCGGCGCCAACCGGCGTCGCCGCCACGCCTCGCCCGGTCGATCAGCCCGTGCTCGATCCGATATTAGATGCAGCCCTGCTCATTCAACCCATTCCGCGCAGCCCGGAGGTCTACACACAAGTCATGAATACAACAGCCGCAGCGACAGCCACTGCCGAGTCCATGCCGACGCCCCAAGCCAACGTCAACTCAGGTCCCAGTTCCCTGCCGCTGCCCCAGTTACCGGTGACGACCGATCCAGAGCTGAAAGCAATCTGGATCGAACACATTGAGCAGGGGATGGAAAACAACAATATCATGTTCCGCCGCGTCCTGCGCGCCTTCATGATCCCCTACTATTTGACCGTTACCATGTATGTGCTGCTCTTTCTGTTGGGCATGGGGCTCTTCATCATGGCGGCCAATCTCAGCATCAATTCGGAGCCGGGCATCGCCAACCAGGCGCCGGCCCTGCTCTTCGCCGGGCTGGGCGTGGTGACCTTTCTCACCTTCTTCATTCGCCAGCCTATGCGCTCCCTGGAAGAGAATCTCCAGTTCATCACCTGGCTAGGCATCATTTACAATTCGTACTGGACACGCCTGCTCTACATCCAGAACAACACCAGCGTCCAGGCGGATCTAGCTGATGCGACACAAACAGCGATTGATCAGATCGAGCGCATGTTGGAGCGCAACGTAGAAATTGCTAAACAGCGACCGGGCGCCGAACAGGAGACGACATCGAATGGATGACAGGATCATGACCCAGCACCCGGCCGGGAAAACAGGTGTTAACATTGAGCGCGTCAAGTATGACGCCGTACGCCAGGCGATTCTTGCCAGCGTCGGCGAAAACGGCGAGCTAGCCTTTCAAGAACTGCCCGGGGCCGTGGCCGGCCGTCTGCCCGCCGGCTTTGACGGCTCAATCGGCTGGTACACGACAACGGTCAAGCTCGATCTCGAGGCCCGCGGGCTGATCGAGCGCGTTCCCGGCCAATCGCCCCAGATGCTGCGCCTGACTGCAGAGGCCGGCTAGAGCGGTCATGACCGCCAAAAAGCCGGACCAGCAGCGTCCCCGCCCGGCCGCGCCCCAACTCATACTTCACAATAAACCCTACCGGGTTCTTTGCCAGTTCACGGATCGCGAAGGCAGGCCGACACTGGCCGACTATGTGGACACACCCGACGTCTACGCCGCGGGCCGACTGGATTATGAAAGCGAAGGACTCGTTGTCCTGACCAATGATGGCCGGATCCAACATTGGATCAGCGAGCCGCGCTACAAGCTATCCAAGACCTACTGGGTACAGATCGAAGGCATCCCGGATGAGACAGCCCTGACCCAGCTGCGCCAAGGGGTGACGCTCAAAGACGGCCCCACGCTTCCCGCCCGAGTAGAACGCATGGAGTCACCGCAGGTGTGGCCACGGATCCCCCCGATTCGCGTGCGCAAGAGTGTGCCCGACACCTGGCTTGCGCTCACACTACGCGAAGGGCGCAACCGGCAGGTGCGCCGCATGACCGCAGCAGTCGGATTCCCGACCCTGCGTCTGATTCGCTGGTCCATTGGTCCGTGGACGCTGGCGGGGCTGGCGCCGGGTCAGACGCGGCTTGTAGCCGTCCCGCGCTCGCCGTATGATCTTTCTCCTCAAGAATGACGACCTAACGTTCGTTGTCCCAACCGCCATTCTCTGCTACAATTGGCTAACGGTTCGTTTCACCACCGCTCCCGATCTCACACCGTTACTTGATCCACCGCTACCCACGCTGCCATCCAGAGCGAGGTGCCTTGGTGCAAATTCGCCTGCTGGGCGGATTCGCTGTCTCCGACGACGGCGCTCCGGTCGTTGCGCTCAATCAGACTCGGCTGAAAGAGCTGTTGAGCTATCTGATTGTCCATCGCGCTAGCCCCCTGTCGCGTACGCAAATTGCGTTTGCCCTCTGGCCCGACTCCAACGATACACAAGCGCAGACCAATCTGCGCAACACCCTCTTTCGCCTGCGCAAGGCACTGCCCGCCTTGGGCAGTTACCTGATCAGCACCCGGCAAGAGCTGCGCTGGCGGAATAACTCAGACTGCGATGTTGATCTCGTTCACTTCGAGCAGGCGTTGGCTGCTGCGGCTGCAGCGCGACAGCAAGCGTTGGCCGATGCCGAGCGGTGTGCGCTGGAAGACGCGGTCGCGCACTATGCCGGCGACCTGCTGCCGGATGTCTTCGCTGAATGGGCGTTGCCGCGCCGAGAGGAGTTGCGCGCAACGTTTCTGGTAGCGCTAGCGCGTCTGAGCGCACTCTGCGAGCAAGCGGGTGATCTGGATGCTGCGCTTCACTTCGCCCAGCACTTTGTGCGGGAGGAGCCGCTGGATGAAATCGGGTACCAGCGCCTGATGCGCCTGTATCAATGCAGGGGCGACCGGGCGCTGGCCCTGCGCGTCTATCATCAACTGAGCACTCGTCTGCATGGTGAACTCAGCCTCGAACCATCCCCTGAGTCGCAGGCGCTCTACCATGCCCTGCTTGAGAACGAGGTGACAAAAATCACGTCGCCGCCCCGCTCTACACGGCCACCGCTGGTTGGTCGCGACGATGCACTGGCCGCCGCCATGCACTTTCTCAACGATATTGCCGGCGCCCATACTCAGGCGTCTCTCTTGCTGATCGAAGGCGAAGCCGGTATTGGTAAGACCCGCTTGGCGGAAACGATCCTGGCCTGGGCGCGACAGCAGGGATTCACCACGCTGTCAGCGGCCTGCTTCCGTAGCAGCCGGCCTGCCTATGGACCCATCGTCAGCTGGTTGCGGCAAGCGTCACTCGGTCCGTTAGGCCCCGTTTGGCAGGAGGAACTCACCCGCTTGCTGCCGGAACTCGCTGCCGGAACAGTTCCTGAAAAACAAGCGCCCGTGGCGCCTTGGCAGCAACAGCGCTTCCTCGATGCCATCGTCCAGGCCCTTATTCAGCAGAAGCAACCATTACTGCTACTGTTGGACGACGTCCAGTGGGCAGATCGTGAAAGCATTCTGATACTCGACACTTTGCTACGAAGTGGCACGCAAGACCGCGTCGCGCTCATCGCTACATGCCGATCTGAGAGTCTTAGCCCGGACGACGCCGCAACCACATGGTTGGCCGAACTCCAACGTCGCGGTCAGATCAATCAGTTGCCGATTCAGCGGCTCAACCGGGAAGACAGCACACTGCTGGCCGAGGCGATTCGCAACACAAGATTGACAGAGGTGGAAGCCGAAGCGCTCTATCGCTTCACCGAAGGCAACCCGCTTTTTGTCGTGGAGACCATTCGCGCCCAGATCAGGGTAGATCAGGTCAGTTGGAATAGCGCTGATGGACAGGACACATTGGCTTTGCCGCCAAAAATGGAGGCGGTCCTCCAGTCGCGCTTGGGCACGCTCTCGCAAAACGCACTCGAAACGGCGCAGATGGCGGCAATCTTGGGCCGATCGTTCAGTTATGACGTGCTCAAGACATGTCATGAGATGGCGGTAGAGACGGGCGATGAAATGGCGCTGCTGCGCGCCCTGGACGAATTGTGGCACAGGCATATCATTGCGGCGCATGACCGCGAAGATGGCCTGTACGATTTCACCCATGATCGCCTGCGCCAGGTGGCCTACCGAGGGTTGAGCCCCATCATCCGCCGTGCGCATCATGAGCGAGCCGCGCGTGCGCTGGCTGAACACTATGCGCACGCCCTGGACGTAGTGGCCAGTCAGATCGCCCAGCACTATGAACGAGCCGGCGCGAACAAGCCGGCAGCCGACTTTCATTATCGCGCAGCTGTGCACGCCGCCAGCCAGTTCGCGCATGAGCAAACGATCCGTCATTGCCTGCAAGCTGTCGTGCTGCTCCGAGATGAAGACGCAGACTCGCCTATCATCCTGGCCGACCTCTACGCTGAGTTAGCCCGGGCCTATCGCTTCACGGCCCGCCACCAGGAGTCCGCCGACGCTTACACCAGTGCGTTAGTGCATACGACAGAGCCGCTGTCGCGCGCAATCCTCTACTGTGAAGCGGGCGAAACCGCGACAGCGCAAATGGACTTTGGCACGGCGCAGCATCGCTTTGAGCAGGCACAACGGGAACTGGCGGGTCTACCTGCGCAAGACGAAACGTGGTGGCGTGCATGGCTCGACACCAAACAGGCCTGGGCGGCACTGTACTACTATCAATCACGGCTCGCCGACTTAGATGCACTGCTGTCTGAGATCGCCGATCCCATAGCGAAGCATGGTACGGCGCGCCAGAAGGCCGATTATTATGGTGCATTGACGCAGCTCACGTTCCGCCGCGAGCGCTACGCCGGCAGCACGGAACTGATGGCCTACGTTAGCGAAGCGCTGCACTGGGCCGAAGCATCCGGTGATGCCGAAAAGATTGCCCTCCATGGTTTTGGCTATGGCTTTGCGCTGCTCACCTTGCGCCGACTCGACGAAGCGCTGGCATCACTTGAGCAGGCGTATGAAGCCGAAAAACGCATGGGCAATGCATCGGTGCTCAACCAGATTGTCATCTATCTGCTAGTTGCCTTACGCATCCAGGACCGAGTAGAGGACGTACGCGCCCGGCTTGACGAGAGCCTGGCCCTGGCTTACCAGCAGGGGAGTCCATTCTACATCGGTGCGGCGGAAGGTCATGCAGCCTGGGTCGCCTACCGCGATGGCGACTTGGACAGCGCGCGGCAGCATTGCGCGACCGCGCTCCGTCACTGGGAGCAACCTGTCTATCCCTTTCAGTGGATCGCCTGTATGCCGGCCCTGGCGCTCGCCCTTGAGGACGGTGACTTGGCCGGCGCGTGCGATGCCGCCCAACGCATGACTGCCTCCAATCAAGAGCAGCTACCGGCGGCATTGGACGATGCCCTGGGGGCCGCGGGCCGCGCGGGCGAGCAGGACGCAGTCACCTGCGAAGAGTTGCTGCGGACGGCACTTGACCTGGCGCGCCGCGCAGGCTATCTCTAGCCCCTCCGTTCGATTTTGCCGCACGGTCCCGTAGGCCCATTGCTGCCAACGCGTGATTTTCGGTCCGAAATTGCCGTCATCAAACGCAAATTAAACGGTCCTTGCGCTATAATATGGTCAACGGGTGATGAGTTGCTTGGAGCGCAGCTCCAGATGGCAAATCATCCGAACACATACAACGACGCCCAGGGGATAACGGGGTGAGGAGCGAGCAGAACCGATGGCGCAAGGCGGTCCCCTGGGCGTCCTTGCGCGTCTGTTGCACTTTTTTCGGACCCACGTTAGGCTGATAGGATCTTTGTCGTGCAACCCGTTTTCGGCACCAGCGCTGGTGGCTGATGTCGAGCCAAGAGAACTGGAAACCGTGCATGACGGCCGATCCACATGCTGAGTTCACCCTCAAGTCTCTACGCGAAAAACCTGGCCTGGAAGAACAGTTTTGGTCTCAGAAGCAACGCATCTGGCCAGGATTCATGTTTGAAGATCTGGTCTCCAACAAGATCTGGCACCATTTGGGTGAAGATTTCGACAGCTATCAACTCTACCTTTGCGACAAAGACGACAAGCCGGTTGCCGTCTGTCACAGTATACCTGTGGAGTGGGACGGGACGCTTGAGGATCTGCCCATTGGTTGGGCCACCGGATTCCAGCGCGGCGTAGACGGTCACCGCCTGGGCATCGTGCCCAACACGCTCATGGCTTTGGAGGTCGCAATCCAGCCCGAGTATCAGGGACAGGGGATTTCCTATCGCATGGTCAAGGGAATCCGCCAAGTGGCAGAAGCGCACGGGCATCAAGCGGTTATCGTGGCCGTACGTCCCTCTTTAAAGAGTCGCTATCCGCTTACACCAATGACCCGTTACGTACGCTGGCTACGGTCGGACGGCGCCCCCTTCGACCCTTGGTTGCGCGTCCACTGGCGCTGCGGTGGTGAGATCCTCAAGGTCGCCAACCCGTCCATGGTGATCGAAGCCCCGATCGCTGACTGGGAGCGATGGGCGGGGCTGGCGCTCCCGGAAAACGGCGAATACGTGATCGACGGCGCGCTAGCGCCCGTGGAGATTGATCGCACTATGGACGTTGGCCGCTACGTCGAGCCCAATGTGTGGGTCCATCACCCGCTGAAGACAGAACGACTGCGTGGTAGCACGGATTGATCGCAGCTATGTGGGCAGCCGCAAGGTTTCGATACACGAGCAACGGAGCGTTCCCGGTACGCCTTTGTACCAACATTGATTCCCTACTGAATTTCATAGGAACGTAGCGATGATGAAAAGCTATGATTACGCCCAACGCGATGGAGTTGATGAAATCACGTGGACCCGTTTCGCCGAGCTGGCTGAGGAACTGGCAGTGAGCGTCGCTGCGCAGGATGTCGATATTGTCGTGGGCATCGCTCGGGCCGGACTTTTTCCCGCGGCCCACGTAGCCGCCGCACTGCGCAAGGAACTCTACCCTGTACGCATTACCAGGCGCATCAACGACCGGGTCGTCTACGCGCAGCCGGTCTGGAAGGTCGACGTGACCGCAGATGTGGCAGGGCGGCGCGTGGCTGTCATCGATGAGATGGCCGACAGCGGTGAGACGCTACAGCTAGTCGCGAAACGGGTGCGAGAACGGGGCGCGGCCAGTGTGGTAACGGCCAGCCTGGTCGCACATTCCTGGGCTGCGCCGCAACCGGAAGTCGTGGCGTTGGAGAGCGATGCCCTGGTACTCTTTCCGTGGGATGCCCGCGTGCTCATTGACGGCGTCTGGCAAGTCAATCCTGAATTTGCCGAGGCGTTAGCACTGCAAAAGGCTAAAGCCCACAAATCCTCAGACGAACCTGAACAACCGGAAGCATAAGGCACACAATATCCAGGCTGCGCCTGCTCATTCACAGCTGGTCGTTCACGGTCGTCGTCGTGCGCCAAGAAGAACGCTTTTCCTCGTTCAGAAGAACTGGCCCGGCAATCCTTGGTCACTCTTCGTCAAACAGGCTCAATTGCAGTTCGTCCAGCGCTTCCCGAATGGCTTTGCGGGGCGTCGGCTTTTCCAAGGCCAGGAGCGATGACTCAATGTCTGCCACAAAGCGGCTCACGGGCTGCTCTAACATCTGGCCGTAGAGCAAACGTCGCTGCGCACTCGTCAGCACGAGTTTCTCCTGCGCACGGGTCATGCCGACATAGAAAAGACGTCGCTCCTCGGCAATGTCCGTCTCCTGCCCCGCGCGCATGTAGGGCAAGAGTCCTTCTTCACACCCCACCATAAAGACCACCGGGAACTCCAGCCCCTTGGCGGCATGGAGCGTCATCAACGCCACGCGATCGGCACGCGCATCATAGGCGTCGGCTTCCCGCTCCAGCGTGGCGCCCGTCAGAAACGCGGCCGTATCGTCACCATCTAACGCGGCACGGCGCTGGACACGCGCCAGTCGATCTGCGTCAATCAGGGTGAGATCGTGCGCTGCCAGCGTGGCGGCGACGCCGGCCAACCGCTCGGGCAGGGGCAGGGCTTGCTGGGCAGCCAAGTCGTTGAGCAGCGTGGCAACCACAGCAAGACGCTGGCGCTGCGGACCATTCAGCCCGGCCATGATCGCGGCCTCCCCAGCCATGCTGTAGAGCGGCGCGTCGGCCTCGCCAGCGATCATCAGCAGGCGTGCGATCTCTGCAGGCGAGAAACGATCCTCGCCCGCGTTGAGGAGCAGGCTCCAATGCACGGCCGAGCCAGGCTGCTGCACGAGCCAAAGCGGAGCCAGCAGCAGACGCACGTCGGCGCGGGCAAAAAGCGGCGTTTCGCCTGCCGTTTGGAAGGGCATGCCCGAACGCTCAAAGGCCTCCTGCAAGAGGCGCGCTTGCCCACGCGTGCGGTAGAGCACGGCAAAGTCGCCAAAGGCCAGATTGCGTCCATCATCGTCGACCCGGCCGGAGTCGATTGAGAAATAGCTTGTACCGCCAACCATGCGCTCGATCTGGTGAACGACGAACTCGGCTTCCGCCTTGTCCGTCGGTGCGTGATGGATGGCGAGCTTGGTACTCATCACAAAATCGGACCAAAGTTCCAGCGCTTCCCGATCGGCATTCTGGGCGATGACCTGCTGGGCCGCCTGCAGGATCGCCTGGCTGGAGCGATAGTTCCGGCTCAAGTAGTGGATGGCCGCATCAGGATACTCCTCTTTGAAGCGCAGGAAGTAGCGGTGATCGGCCCCGCGAAAGCCGTAGATCGCCTGGTCGGGATCGCCGATCACGCAAAGATTGGCCCCGCCCTCGCTAAGCAGACGCAGGAAACGCACCTGCGCCTCGTTGACGTCCTGATACTCATCGACAGAGATCCACTGATAGCGTGCATGCAGCGTCTTGCGTATCGCCTCGTGGTCTGCCAGCAGCTTGAGGCTCAGGCCGACAAGGTCATCGAAGTCGACGGCGTGAGCGGCGCTGAGCGCAGCGTGATAGGCATTCCACACAACGAGCGGGTCTGGACCTTCGTCGCCTTCGTCTGGCGATGCGATCGGGGCGACGTGACTCTTGGCAGCGCTGATCGCGTCCAGCCAGCGCCGCGCCCCCTGCTCATTGAGTGCTGGCAGCGCACTGCGCAAGAGCGAGAGCTGTTCATCGTTACTCAAAATGACAAATTTATCGTCTAGTCCTGCCTCTTCATAAAATTCTCGCAGGAGTTGAGCGCCCAGCGCGTGGAACGTTTTGATCGTCGTGCGCCCGGCCAGTTCATCACCCAGCAAGTCCCTTAACCGCGCCGACATCTCGCCCGCGGCCTTGTTGGTGAAGGTGATAGCCAGCACGGTCTCGGGCGCTACGCCATGCTGTGTAATCAGGGCCGCAATACGCCGTGTGAGCGTGCGCGTCTTGCCCGTGCCCGGACCGGCCACGATCACCAGTGGCCGGTCGACGGTGTCAACGGCCGCCTGCTGCGCAGGATTGAGACCGGGTAAGCTAGATGAAGAAGCGGCAGCTTCCTGAGGTGCAGCAGGCGGTGCGATCTGATCTTCCGGATCGGTCTCCAAAGCCGGAACAGCTGCAAATGGTTGCCGGGCATCAGGTGGCATTGCTGCGCGCTCGGTAGCGACGGGCGGGCTCATTTCAAAGAGGGCCATCTGGGGTACGTCATCGGCAAAGAGCTTGATCACGCCGTACTCGCCGTCATAGCCCGCCAGCGCAGTAACGTCTCCGTTGCGCATGCGCACGATGCCATCGGCCAATTGCGCGCCGCCCGCGGCGGCAATCTCATCCGCTGGCAGGTCGAGCAGGATCTCCAGTTCCGGACCGAGTTCGGCCAGGATGCGCTGATAGTCGCGCTGGACCCGCTTGCTGTTGACGCCCACGCCGTGTAGCTCCGACAGAATCTCGGGCAGCGGAATCAGGCTGTGGAATGGCTGCGTGCGAGCCGGCTTGCCGCCGGGCGGGCGGTCGGCCAATTCGGCCACGCGGTGGGAAACACCTACCGTTACCGGCTTGCCACAGACGGTGCAGAGGCCATCGTGGGCAATCGTCGTCTCCGGCGTCCAGCTCACGTCGCATTTGCGGTGACCGTCATGGTGATACTTGCCCTCTTCAGGAAAGAATTCAAGCGTGCCCTTGAAGCAGTCCGGATCGCCCGTACGCATGGCGCCAAAGAGACCGGCATAGCTGAGTTCACAGTCGAAGAGCGTCGCCTCCCGCGCCAGCTTGGGCGGCGAATGGGCGTCGGAACTGGAGACGAGCGTGTAGCGATCGAGCGCCGAGATGCGCCAGTTCATGGGAGGGTCGGAGGAGAGGCCCGTCTCCAGCGCAAAAATGCGTGGCGTGAGGTCGGCAAAGCACTCTTCCACGGCGTCAAAGCCCGATTTGGAGCCGAGCATGGAGAACCAGGGCGTCCAAATGTGGGCGGGAATTAACTCACAGCGCTCGTCCACATCGAGGATAATCTCGAAGAGATCGCGCGAGTCCAGCCCCAAGATCGGCCGTCCGTCAGAGCGAATGTTGCCGATCTTTTCCAGCTCGCCCTGGATGCGTGCCACCACGTCCAGATCGGGCGCAAAGATGACGTTGTGAACTTTGCGTACCTTGTCGAGTCGCTTGTAGATATTGGAAATTTCGCCGGCGAGCAGAAAGCGTACCCGTCGACGGCAACTTGCCGGCGTTTCTGCGTCGACTGTGGCGGCGATTTCGTCCTTCAGCTTGAAAAGCCCCGGCTCAGCCGGCTCAAGCTTGGCCTTCATCTCTTCCAGCCAACCGGGGTGGGCGATGTCGCCCGTGCCAATGACGTTGACCCCCTTGAGTTGCGCCCAGCGATAGAGATGCTCAAAATCAAGATTTTTTGATGTGGCGCGGGAATGATGAGAATGGATGTGCAGATCGGCGACGAGTTTCATGGCAGGCAATTAATGGCATGGAGAACGGACAGAGCTACAGCCTAGCACAGATTCGGCAAATGCCGGAACATGTTCAACGCAACCGGGAGCCGGCAATTCATGAGGGGCATTCTACGTTCAGTGCCCCCTTGGGTTGCCAGCCGTGCGACGTTCAGCGTAGAATCGGGCCATGCGACGCAAAATGAATTTTCGATGCATGGTTGGCGGCGCGCCGCTGCTCGTGGCGCTCTTGCTGACAGGGTGCGTACAAGCGCCGACGACAGAGGAAGCCAGGGCCATGGAATCTGAATTAGTGGGCTATTTCATTGGATGGGGCGTTTACGAACGGAACGTCCATGCGGCCACGCTGGCCGAGCGGGGCGCTGCCCAGCGCCTGACGACAATCAACTATGCCTTTGCCGGCATCGATGAGGAGCTACGCTGTACGCTGCTCGACCCCTACGCCGACTACCAGCGGATCTACAGCGCAGATGAAAGCGTCGACGGCGCGGCGGATGATCCGGGGCAGCCCCTGAAAGGCAACTTCAATCAATTTGCCAAACTCAAAGCCGCTCACCCGCAACTCAAGCTGGTCATCGCGGTCGGCGGCTGGGGCGATTCGGCGCGCTTTTCCGATGCCGCACTGCCCGAAAACCGGACCGCGTTTGTCGCCTCGTGCATCGATCTCTTCATTCGTGGACAGATTGACCCGGCGCGTGGCATTGCCATGCCCGGCCTCTTTGACGGGATCGATATCGACTGGGAATACCCCGGTGCGTGCGGCGCAAGCTGTGATTACCGGCCGGAAGACACCCAGAACTTCACGGCGCTGCTCCAGGAATTTCGTCGCCAGCTCGACGAAATCGACCCCAGGCTGCTGCTGACCGTGGCGGCTCCGGCGCCCGCACGTCTCAGCTCATTGTGGGAGCTGGACCAAGTGGCCGAGCAGGTCGACTGGATCAACATCATGGGTTATGACTACCATGGCAGCTGGCTGCCCAATGGCCCGACCAATCACCATGCCAATCTCTTCACGGACCCTAGCGATCCGAGCGAGTCGCCCCTTTCCAGCAACGAAGCCGTGCAGCGCTATCTGGCCGGCGGCGTGCCAGCCGAGAAGCTTGTCTTGGGCGTGCCCTTCTATGGCAAGGGCTGGCGTGGCGTCGCCGATGCAAATTACGGCCTGTTTCAGCCGGCGCAAGGTTTGGCGCCGGGCGCCTTTGAAGCCGGCGGCGAGAGCTATGCCAGGCTGACTCAGCGCGAGCTGCCTGCGTTCTTCGATGAGGCCACCGGTGCGAGCTGGCTCTACGACGGCGACGAGTTCTGGAGCTACGATGATGTGACCAGCCTCGCGCGCAAGGCGCAGTACGTACGCGAACAGAACCTGCGCGGTATCATGTTTTGGGAGCTTTCCGGCGATGACGACGACGGAACGCTGGTACGGACGCTGGATGAGGCATTGACCGAACAACTTGAAGAGGAGTAATTGCCCCATGGCACTGAACGTTTTAGGCGAAGAACTGCAGTCGTGCAGCAGCAAACCGCTGACCGGCTTTTATCGGGACGGCTGCTGCCGCACAGGAACTGGAGATCATGGCACCCACGTCGTCTGCGCCGAGGTCACGGAAGAGTTTTTGGCCTTTTCTCGCAGCCGCGGCAACAACTTGATCACGCCTGTACCGCAGTTTGATTTTCCCGGTCTGAAGCCGGGTGACCGCTGGTGCCTCTGTGCATCACGCTGGCAGGAGGCGCTGGACGCAGGCGTGGCGCCGCCGGTGGTGCTGGCCGCCACCCATGTTTCGGCGCTGGAGTTCCTGCAACGCGATGACTTAGTGGCCCATGCGCTGGACGGCGCTCAAGCCTGAACGGCCTTAGCCTTCCACGCGGAACACAAGCCAAAGCAGGCCGGCAAGCACGCCGAGCGCCACAATCTTCTCGCTCCATGCCCAGTTTGCAAAGTGCCCGCTCATGATCGCGACCAGCACGATTGTTACGGCAAAGTAGCCGGTCACCTGTAGCTCCGGCGCGCTCACGCCCAGCTGGTCCAGGTGACGGATCACCCACCAGTAGAGGGGAATGCCGACCACGAAACAGCCCAGCGACTTGGCGGCCGCCGGCCAGACAAATGTACTGCCCTGCCAGACGCGCGTGGCTTCGGTGAAGGCGACAGCGTCGGCCAGCCCAATCGCGAACGTACAGACAACGATAATTGCCATGCTTTGAATCATATGCCAAGTCTCCTGATCCGATTGGGGCCTCAGTTGCCGCTCGCCAAAGCCCGATGCACCGCCGCACTGGGCGAATCATACGCCACAAACGTCGCCAATTCGTCGCGGGCTTCAAGTATCGCGCCACCTCGTGTATACAAGCGGGTGGGCGCGTGATCGTTCGGCTCAAATCGGCTCAGCTCAGCCAGAAATTGATGACAACAGTCCATAATGGCCCAATTAACCTTGGTTGCGCTCTATGGCCACAAGCCTCCCCATTTGGCCCGCTACCTGAACACCATCAATGAACTCGTCTTGCGCTCGCCGCTGGGTCCCTTCTTCCGGCCGTACGCGCTTGAACAGATTCATGCCACAATCGTCGGGCTGGAGCGCACGGCCACCCCGCATGCATTCGAAAATGCCAATCGCCTTGCGGCTGCAAATGAACGCGCCACCATGGACTTCGCGCGTGCACTACACCTGGCGCGGACGTTTCCGCCTCTGACCATTCGCTTTGGCGGCTTTAAGTCCGAAGACAAAAGGTTGGCAAGCCGCGGCCAGTCGCCCTCTGTGCGCTCCTTTCAGATTCAGGCGCAGCAGGGCAAGGTCATCATCGTGGGCTGGCATCATCGGCGCGGCGACTTCAGCGTCCATGCCGATCTTTGGACGCTGCGCCGGCAGTTCGGCGAGGAGGCCAATGTCTGGCCCAAATATGCAGAAGACAGCGACCTTTTCGTGACCTTGGGCGAATTGACGACCGCGTCATATAAAGATTCACCTTGCGCGCGGTTGGACTTCCCAGCCATCGAGGCACTCGAAGCCACCGTACGCCGGCAGCTCGCCAGACATCCAATCGACGTACCCATTACCCCGGCAAAGCTCTCCTTCGTGCGCTACATTGAGCCCACGCTTGTCTCATCAACCAGCACGGCCCTGCCTGTTCTCAATCCTGACCTTAACGCATCTTCCCTCGCCGCCTGCTACGAAGAATGATAATCGGCAATCGTCAATTGTAAATTGTCAATTGTCATTTCCATACATGAATAATGGCTGCGGTTTCGCGCCCGTGCGCACATGCGGTAGACTGGGGCGTACATCCCAGCCGCCCTGTCTCGCCCCTACAAAAAATGGGAGAATTCCTCTTGGTATTGAAAGCGTTTGACGATCTGGCTTCCCTGGCTGAGGCTTTTGACGGCACGGTCTTTCGTGACATCACCGACGATACGCTCTACGTCTACGACAAGCTTCACAACCAATGGCACCAGTATCGCTGGGCGCCCGGTCGCAAAGAGATCGCCTATATCGGCCCAAGTTCAGGCGAGCTACCGCTTGTTATGCAGGTATTTCCGTGAGCCTCACAAAGCAATTGGGCCATCCGCGCCGCCACGTCCGAGCAGGTTGATTCTTCCAGAGTCATGTAGGCCAACACGATACGGTTGAATCAATCCTGCCTTTGTATCGAGGATGCAAACTCTGATGACACAGCCTTTGGCAATTGACCTACGCAATCGATTGACAGCGCAGCAAGACCCTCATGCGGCCGTCGCCATGCAGGCCTACATGAAAACGCAGCAGCCGTTCTATGGCATCAAGAGTACGCCCCGGCGAGCCTTGCTGCGAGCAGCCCTGAATGCGCATCCGATTACGAGCCGGTCCGAGTATGAGGCCGTTATCCGTGAACTGTGGCGTGGCCGCTCCCGCGAGGAGATGTACCTTGCACTTGACGTGGCCGAGCGGTATAAGCCCTATCGTGATCTTGCAAGTTGGCCACTTTATGTCGAGCTAATGCGTGAAGCCGGCTGGTGGGACACGCTGGACTGGATCGCAGCGAAATTAATCGGCCTCCTCGTCCTGCAACATCCCGCATTGGAGGCCGAGCTGATAGAGTGGCGCACCGATCCCAACATGTGGGTGCGACGCGCTTCGCTGCTGGCCCACCTGAAACATAAGCAGGCGACCAATCGGACGCTCCTGGCCGAAACGATTCTGTTGCTGGCGGATGAGGAGGAGTTTTTCATCCGCAAGGCGATTGGCTGGGTCCTGCGCGAATATGCAAAAGTCAATCCGCAGTGGGTCATCGACTTCGTACGCGGCCACGAAGCAACTCTTTCACCGCTCAGCAAGCGGGAGGCGTTGAAAAACGTCACGTAGCGTCTCAACGAGTCCTGATCGCAGCTATCATTGTGATGCGCCCGTCACTTGTCGCCCATTGAGCCGCGTCACGCCGGCAGCCCCCTCTTTTTGAATAAAATCAGGCAGATCACCCATTCTGGAGACCGCCATGCCTCATCCGTTTCCCATCGTTTCCGTAGCGGTCGTACAAGCCGCGCCCGTCCTCTTTGATCGGAACGCCACGATCGACAAAGCGTGTAGGCTGATCGATGAGGCCGCGGCCGGCGGCGCGCAGCTCATTCTCTTTCCCGAAGCCTTTGTGCCCGCCTACCCGCGCGGGCTGAGCTTTGGCTTCGTCGTCGGCAGCAGGACGGACGAGGGGCGACTGCTCTGGCAGCGCTATTGGGAGAATGCCGTGGATGTGCCTGGCCCTGCGACGGCGCGGCTGGGCCAGGCTGCGCGGAACGCCGGCGTCTATCTCGCCATCGGCGTGATCGAGCGGGATGGCGACTTCAGCGGGGGAACGCTCTACTGCACGCTGCTCTACTTTGGGCCCGACGGCCGCCTGCTGGGCAAGCACCGCAAGCTCAAGCCTACGGGCGCCGAGCGGCTGATCTGGGGCGAAGGTGACGGCAGCACCCTGACCGTCCTCGACACGCCCATGGGGAAGGTGGGCGGACTGATCTGCTGGGAGAACTATATGCCGCTGGCGCGCACGGCCCTCTACGGCAAGGGCGTCGAACTCTATTTGGCGCCCACGGCCGACGCCCGCGATACGTGGCAGGCGACCGTACGTCACATTGCCTGCGAAGGGCGCTGCTTTGTGCTAAGCTGCAACCAGTTCGTCACCAAAGCCATGTATCCCGCCGACCTGCCACTACTGCACGAGCTGGCCGACCAACCTGACACCATGTCGCGTGGCGGCAGCGTCATCGTCGGGCCGCTGGGCGATCTGCTTGCGGGCCCGCTCTTTGATGCCGAAGGCATCTTGACTGCCCAGCTCGATCTGGCAGAGGTGGCGCGGGGCAAGCTCGACTTCGACGTGGTCGGCCACTATGCACGGCCCGATGTGCTGCGGCTCGTTGTGGATGAGACGGAGCGACGCCCGGTCGAGCCATACGGCAACCCCGAATAAGCGTGGTATGCGCTGAATAGGCCGCGGATCGACGCTGATCCGGCGGATGGTTGCAGATCAATCGCAAGAACGTCTGCGATGATCCGCGACATTCTTCGACAAGCTCAGGACGGGCCCTTCGACAGGCTCAGGAAGCGGCCGGCTGTTCCCGCGGCGCGCCGTCGACACGTTGAGAATCCCGGATGGCGCACAAGGCGGGATTGGCGAAGGCGTTGGCTGACGGTATTATACGAAGTAGCGAAGGTTGGCGTCGCAGGCGACTGAGAAACGGCTATGAATCAAACGCTCTTTGGCATTCCGCTGGTCTGGATCGGATTTGGCTGCCTCGGCATTGCCGTAGTCTACTACTTTATCTGGCCGCGCCCGAATCCAGGCGATCCGGAGCGGTCGGCCTGGCGACACTTTGTCTTGCGCTGGGGACACTCGTTGGTCTGGGTGTTGTTGGCCCTGGCCTGCTTCGTGGCCAGCCCGGAACGGGCGATGATTTCCGCAGCGTTGGGCATTGGCGCGCTTCTGCTCTACGTGATCTTCATTTTCACTATTTTCCGCGACCGCCAAGACGCGGCCAATGCGGCCTTGGCCGCAAAAAAGACGCGAAGTGATCCCGCAGCGCAGGTGTCTGATGATGCCGGTTGAGCCGCAGCCTGCCGGATACGAGACTTGTTTCCTCTACTCACATAACACATGACCAAGGAGTCAACGCGTGGTAACAGCAATCGTTTTGATCAACGTGGAGCATGGCGCCGTCAATGAGGTGGCCGACGCGCTGGCCGGCATCGATGGTTTTGCCGAGGTCTATTCCGTAGGCGGGCGCTACGATCTGGTCGCCATCATTCGCGTGAGCACCAACGAGGAGATGGCGGCCCTGGTCACCAACTCGCTCATGGGCGTCGACAAGATCAGAGACACGGAGACGTTGATCGCGTTCCGCGCCTACTCGAGCCACGATTTGGAGCGCATGTTCTCGGTGGGCGCCGATGCCTAGCAGACGCCAGCAACCCGTCGCCACCTTTTCGATTGTGGCATTCGATCCCACGCGCATGGAATGGGGCATTGGGGTCCAGTCCAAATTCTTGGCCGTAGGTGCGGTGGTTCCCTTTGCCCGCGCCGGCGCAGGGGCCGTCGCGACCCAATCCTATGCCAACATGACCTACGGCCCCGACGGCCTCGCACTGATGGCGCAGGGTCAATCGGCCGCCGCTACGATAGCCCAGCTTGTCGAGCAAGACGAAGGGCGGGATCTGCGTCAGGTCGGCATGGTGGATGCCAGCGGTCAAGCCGCGGCCTACACGGGCGCCGGCTGCTACGAGTGGGCCGGCCACATCGTGGGCGAGGGTTTTGCGTGCCAGGGCAACATCCTCGTGCCGGGCACGGTGGAAGCCATGGCCGCCCGCTTCGAAGCCGCGCGCGAGGGCCCCGGGGAACTGGCCGAGTGGCTCGTGGCGGCGCTGGCAGCCGGGCAGGAAGCCGGCGGCGACAGCCGCGGACGCCAGGCCGCGGCGGTTACGGTCGTGCGCGCGGGCGGCGGCTACGGCGGCAACAATGACCGCTATCTGGATCTGCGCGTCGATGACGATCCCTTTCCGATCCGCCGGCTGGCCAAGCTCGTGGAGTTGCACCATCTCTACTTTGGCACAGTCGATCCCGCCAACGTTGTGCCCCTGGCCGATGTGGCGGTCGAACTGCAGGCGCTGTTGCGCCGGACGGGCTATTACGACGGGCCCGAGCATGGTGAATTCGACGCAGCGACGCGCACGGCGCTGCGGGCGCTGGTAGGATCGGAAAACCTCGAAGAGCGTTGGGACGGCACGCCTGACGAGATCGACCTCATGGTGTTGGAGTTCCTGCGCGAGCGCTTTCCCGTTCTGGGATAAGAAGACATGATGGAACGCGAATTACACGGATAGGGCTGATCAAAGCGGCTTCTTGAAAAGCCAATACCACGACTCAGTCAGCGTTCTCTTCACCGGTCCGCAACAGTCCATGACGATCCACATTTTTACCACCGGCGGGACCATCGACAAGGTCTATTTTGACGCCAACAGCGAATATCAGGTCGGCGAACCGCAGATCCATGAGGTTCTACGCGAGGCCAACGTGACCTTCGACTACACGGTCGAGTCGCTCATGCGTAAAGACAGCCTGGAGCTGACGGACGAGGATCGCCGGATCATCCACGACGCCGTCGCCAATGCGCCCGGGCGGCAGATCATCGTCACCCATGGCACGGACACCATGACCGAGACCGCACGCGCGCTCGCTGACATTCCCGACAAAACCATCGTTCTCACCGGAGCGCTGCAGCCGGCACGGTTGCGCTACACCGATGCCGTCTTCAACATCGGCGCCGCATTGACCGCGGCGCAGCTTGCTCCGTCAGGCGTTTATATCGCCATGAACGGACGCGTCTTCGATGGCCTCAATGTGCGCAAAAATATGGACGTCCGTCGCTTTGAGGAACTGATCAGCGACTGAATGCGCCTGCCCGATCACCTGAGGCGCAGGGCGAGGAGCGTAATGTCGTCAAACTGGTTGGCCGGCCCCTGGTACGCCATGACCGCTTCGACGATCGACGTACAGAGAGCTTGTGGCGGCAGTTCGGCGAGTGATTGAGCCAACGCAACCAAGCGTTCGCGGCCAAACATTTTGTCGTCTCCGTCCATTGCTTCCGTCACGCCGTCCGTAGAAAAGAGGACCGTACTTCCGGGCTTTAGCCGCAGCCGCTGCATGTCAAGCAGGGGCCCGGGCAGCAGGCCCAAAGCGACGCTGCGCGCCGGCTCGGCTTGCACCAAATCGCCCTGCCGGGTGCGAATCAGCGGGTGGTCATGGCCGGCGCGCACATAGACAAAGTCGCCCGTTCTCAGATCCAGCTCGCCATAGAGCATGGTCACAAACATGCCATCCATCTCCCGGGCATCCAACTCCCGGTTGACCGCCCGCAGCACCTCTTTTGGCGTCGCCTCGCGCCGGGCCTCCGCCCGCACCAGCGTACAGACAAGGGCCATGTAGAGCGCGGCCGGAATCCCTTTGCCCGCCACGTCGCCAATTACAAGCGCCAGGCGCGTTTCATCCAGCTGAATCACATCATAGAAGTCGCCACCCACCTGGCGCGCCGGAATCATGGTTGCGCCCAGTTCGACGCGCGCCAATTGCGGCAAAGCCTGAGGCAGCATGCGCTGCTGAATCTGGGCCGCATTCGCCAATTCGCGCGCCAGCACCTCCTGCTCGATAATCTGTTCCTGGGCCGCCTTCAGCTCTGCGTAGGCCTTGTCCAGTTCCCGGTTCTTGCGCCGCAGATCCTCGATGATGATCTCGTCAGCCACGCGCAGCCGACGGCTCAAGCGACGAAGAAGGTCAAGGCTGACGGCCGGGTAGCGAGCGATGAGCGTTTCGAATTCTGCACGGTTCATCACCAGGAGTTCAACCGGCGTACGCGCCCGTGCGCTCGCCGAGCGGGGCTGGTCGGGGTTGAGAAGGCTCATCTCCCCAATGACGGAGCCAGTCGTTCGCGTGGCCAGGTGGCGCTCGTGATCGGTATCCAGCGCCTTGATGATGTCGACTTCGCCGGAGCGAACAATAAAAAAGGTGTCGCCCGGTTCGCCTTCTCGGAGGAAGACGGCGCCGGCCGGCACGTCAGCCGCGTCAAGCGAAGCGAGCAAATCGACGGCGTCCTGCGGCGGCAAACTGGCCAGGATCGGCAATTCTTCGACTATCTGCTGAAGCTTTGCATCCAATTTACGCGTCCGCTTTCTGTGCGAGTTGGTAGATCAGCGTGAGTTCATTGCGGTTGTCGCGATAGGCGTAGGCACATCTGTCAGCGTAGCGGCGCAGGAGATGGACCCCCAACCCGCCAATAGCGGCGTCATCCAACGTGTCGGGCACGACTGGCTCGGGCGTTTGCAGCGGGTCGAAGGGCGGTCCGTCGTCGGCGACGGTGAGAATCAGTTCCATGGGCGTCTGTCTGGCCGTGACGGCAATCGTGCCGGCATAGTCCGGCGTCAAACCGTGTTCGATCACATTGGTGACCGCTTCAGTCAGCGCGAGTTCCAGCCGGAAGGCCAAGCGCGGCGTGAGGTCTAGATCCCGGACAAGTGCAGCAACCCAGTCGGCGAGACGCGTCAATTCTGCCGGCTGATTCTGCAGAACCAGTGTCTCTGTTCTTGGTGATGAATTGGCAGTGGTTGCAGTCATAACGCCGTGCGCAGCCTAGGAGAGAGCGGCTTGCAGATCGGCTTCGGCCGCAGCGCGATCGTCAAAGATTGGGATCAACAGGTCAATGCCGGCCACGTTCAGGGCCTCCCCAACGAGAGGCTGGGGGGTAAGCAGGACCATCTTGCCGCCACGACGATTGAGCGCTTTGGCGTTCATCACCAGCAGGCGCATGCCGATCGAGGCAATGAAGTCGACCTGGCTCAGGTCAACCAGCACCGGGGCGGCATCGGTGGCTGTGGCGATGGTGAAAGCATTTTCGATTTTGCCGCTGCCTTCCATATCAAGGCGGCCGGCGAGGATAACTTCGGTGATTCCATTGTCGAGTTCGGTAACCTGCATGTCCATGATCTGCTCCTAAGCGTAGTTCATGTGGGTTCGAGAAGGCTTGCTACTCATTCCCGCCGCAGCGTACGTCCCTCTGTTTTCCATGCGTCTGGCGAACGCGCCGTAACTATAGCGGGTATTCGTCAGATGTCAAACGCCAATTCAAGTGACAGTCATTGCCCCAGCCGGGAACTCGTGCTACCCTTGGCACCCTGACATTTTTTGGTATAGGTGCCATGCGAAACAACAATCGACCGCCGAATGAATTGGACGAGGAGTCCGAGCGTCCCGAGTATGCCGAAGGCCGCTTCCGCTACCGAATCCAGGGCGCTAGATCCTTTGGCGTTTCCGATATCTACTATTACCTGCTGGAAGCGTCCTGGCTGGAGATCCTCATCTGCGCCTTTGGCGGCTACCTCACCATCAACACGATCTTCGCGCTTCTCTACTTGCTGGGCGGCAATGCCATCACCGGCGCTGAGCCCGGCAGCTTTTTTGATGCGTTCAACTTCAGCGTCCAGACCTTTTCGACAATTGGCTTCGGCACGATGAGTCCCACATCATCATTTACCAACTTGCTCGTCGTCGGCGAGTCGTTTGCCGGCCTCGTAGCCGTTGCCGTCGGCGCGGGCGTCATCTTCGCCAAATTCGCACGACCGTCGGCGCGCGTGATCTTCAGCAAAAAGATGGTGACGCACAACCGCAACGGCGTGCCGACGCTCCAGTTCCGCATTGCCAATGAGCGACGTCGTGAGATCTACGCCGCGCACATGCAGGTCAGCATGCTGGTGGAAGAGAAGACCGAAGAAGGGCAGACCATGCGCCGCTTTCACACCCTGGCCCTGGAACGGAACGAACTGCCTGTCTTCACCATGACCTGGACCGGTTTTCACCGCCTGGATGCTACCAGCCCGCTTTTTGGTCTTGCCGACAACGAGATCCGGCGCAATATCGCGTTTATCTTGGTGATGTTCGAGGGCCGCGACAGCGTCACGCTGCAGACGGTTCAAGCCCGGCGTGTCTACACGCCCTCTGACATTCTGTGCGACCAACAATTCGTCGACATCATTGATCAGGACGATGAAGGCCAGATGGTGCTGAGGCTGGAGCAGCTACATGCGACCGCGCCGGTGGCAGCAGCGGAGTCGCAAACGCAGGCATCGGGCAACCACAGGTCTCGATAGACGACCGCCCCGGCGGCTGCATGGACGCCTGCACCGCCGGTCTGCCGGCAGATCAGACTTACAGATCAGGGTTGTCGCCTGGAAGGATGTTGCCTCAAAGCTGATTGCGCATTTCTCATCCCCAAGACCAAGCGTTTTGGCCGCCACGCCAGCCCGCAATCCGCCCTGCCTTTGTTATTCTTTGCAAGTTTTGAAAAATCACCCCAGTGGTAAAGGATCGTCCCGCAACAAACGATAGGATAGATAGACGACGGCCTTACATCGTCATGGCCACGGCGATCTTGCACCAGCAAAACTCCTGACCAGGAGGTTCCAAGCGGATTGGGACAATGGCTCACCGATGTAGGGACAAACGTACCGTGACGCCAACGTTGTAATCAGGTATGCTGTGAAGCAGACCTGCGTCTATCTCTCAAGCACAAATCAGCGCAATCGGAGCATCAGTCGTGCCCTAATCTGTATCCCAGTCCGACCGTACAAGCGGTAGCCAACCGTGAGCCTCCGGCCTCGTTGGCAGCCGGCCTCCGCTGACCCCAACATCTATCTCCCGGCCTCCCAGAAATCGCTTGACCAATCGCAAACCTGGCATTCTGCCCTCTTGCGCGCCGCGCCCGCCAAGCACATGTGCTTGCGCCGTACGCCGGGGTCAGAGGAAAAATGTGCCGGGCAATATTTGGTAACTCACTATCAATTTTCTCTTTTCCTTACCCCAGAAGGAGGGTGCATTTATGCACGCAAGAATCAAAAACAGTTCCAAACGGCGATGGCTGCGGACGGGAACGGGCGTCGCCGGCTTGCTCCTGGCCCTGCTCTTGCCGCTGGCAGTCGTGCTGGCGGCCTCGAACCTGGCCGAAGACTTTGAAGCCTTTACGCTGGGCAGCGTGGACGGTCAGTCCGGCTGGCAGATGACGGGACCTTTCGATGTCGAGGTGGTCAACAACACGAGTGTCCCTGCCTCGTTTGGCAGCCAGAGTCTCCGCATTTCCAACGCTGTAACTTCCGGCAGCTTTGGCGATCAGCTGTTCTCGGTATCTCTAGCCGATGAGGCGGGTGAGAGCGGTGCAGCCAATGATGGGCAATCTGGGGGTACACGGCAACCCTACTTTCAGGCTTCTTGGGACATTCTTGCAGCTGAACCGACAGAGCAGGCCGGTCTGTCGGTAGCGGCGAGTCCAGATCGTGGCGATGGCGCACGAATGAGTTGGATTCAGGTCGCGGATATGCCTGGCGGGCTTGACGTCAATTTCTATGATTTTGAACATCAATCGCCAATCGATTGCGCCTTTCCAGGTACAAGTTGGCGCCTCGTGACGATCGCCAGCGGGCTTGATCGCACGATTCCCCACAACATCAAGGCAACAATAGAATTCGTCGATGGCATCAACAATGACGTTGTTAAGGTCTATGTTGATGGCGTTTTGGTCCATACGGGCTTGAGTTGGGAAGACTACTTCCGTGATTGCGAAACAGCTCCCACGCGTACCGTCGATTCAATCCTGTTCCGGGTTTCCGGCACTGCCGCGCCAGCCACGCTGGGCAACGGCTTCCTGATCGACAACTTCGCTAGCTACTCTGGACCGGTGAGCGAAACCACGGTAGTGGTCGATCCGTCCAACACCGACTGGATCTTTTTAGAAGAGACGCCTACAGGCTCCGGCGCATTCGTCAGCGGACCTGGCTCGCCGCCGGCGGGCTTGGGCAGCGCAGAATTTACGCTCGATGATACGGGCGGTATGGCGCTGGGCACGGCCTTACACGCCGGCACGTACCTGCGTGATATTAACGCGCTCACGTACTACACTTATCGTCAGAGCGGCGGCGCCAATCTCGCGCCAGCGCTTCAGTTCAATATCGATTATGATCTGACCGATGGCGACAATACCTGGCAAGGCCGACTGGTCTATGAGCCGATCTATTCCGGTACGGTTCCTGCTACTGGCGTTTGGGAGGAATGGGACACCCTGGCTGCCAATGCCAAGTGGTGGGCAACCGGCGGAGCTGGCGCTGGGACATGTATAGCAAGCTCAAGTGGATGCACCATCGGTGATATCCTAACGAACTGGCCCAACGCTGGCATCCATGCCGTCCTTCCAGGCATCGGCTTCAAGGCCGGTGGCGGCTGGACCGGCGGCTTCACCGGCAACGTAGACGGCTTTACGATCCAGGTATTGGGCGACACCGTCCACTATGACTTTGAGGGTTGCCCCGGCGGTACGGTGACCAACCAGGATACGGGCGCGACCTACTGCACCATCCAGTCGGCCATCGACGCGGCGGCCCCAGGAGAGACGCTCTTGGTCGGGGCCGGCACCTATCCTGAAATCCTCAGTATCGTTACCGACGGCATCTCGCTGATCGGTGATGACGAGGCGACGGTCATCATTGACGCCACTGCCGCCACAAGCTATCACTTTACGGTTGATGCCAATGATGTGACATTAAAGAACTTCACGCTGAATGGCAAGAACACGCCTACGGCTTCCTACGGTCTAAAAATCAACGGCCTGGATCCGAGTACGCGGCGGACCAACATCACCTTGGAGAATATTACGGTCAACGATACGTATCGCTCCGGCATCGATATCAATGGCCTCGACGGCGTGAACGTTACGAACGTAACGATCAACGACGTACCGTATGGCGTCGGGCTGGCGCTGAGCGACGTAATCAATGCCACAGTCGACGGCGTGATGACCAGCGGCAATGCGTGGGGCGGTACGGCCATCTACACCAATGGCGTTTTCTTCCCCGGCGGCGCCGACAACATCTCGCTGGCGAACATCACCGGTGATGAACTTGCGCCGCTCTATTTCGACGCAGCAAATGGCAACGATCCGGCAAATCAGCATCCAATTACCAATGTGACCCTACCGGTGGAATACACGCAAATGGTCACAAACATCGAATTCCGTCCGGATGCTGAGAATTTCTACTATTTCGCCAAGTCGCCTGCTGATGCTGCGAACATTGCCGCAGCGCTAAACGCTTCGCCGGGTTTCGAAAACACAGCGTCCAAGATCACGCCACTGACGAGCGTGAATGTTAGCGTGGTACCCAGCGACATCATCACAATCCAGTCCGCCATCGATTCAGCCGTGCCGGGGACGATGATCTTTTTGGGGAGTGATCTCTTTGCCGAGAATGTCGTCGTCGACAAGACGCTATCCTTGATCGGGGCCGGCGCGGGTACAGACCCAGCGCTGCACAGCATTTTGGATGGGGCGGGTCTGCCGGCAGGATCGGGCATTCGCGTCAACGCGGGCGTCACGGACATGGTCATCACGGACCTAACCGTGCGCAATTACGTGATGAGCAGTTCGAATGACGGCGGTATCGTCGGTTCTGGCGGCAACAACAACTTCATGCTTCAGAATGCGCAGGTGCTCGACAACACCGGCGGCCGCGCCGGAGTCTTCTTGAACGGTCCAGTAGATACGGTGCTGATCGACAGTGTGATCGCGCACAACAACCAAGGAAGTCCGGGGCGCGGCATTGTTATTTGGAACGGCTTCAAGAGCAACATCACAATCACAAACAACGACGTGCGCAGCACCAACTGCTGCGGGATCGAGCTGCAGGACGGAACGGCTTCAGGCGTAACCATGTCCGGTAACACTGTCGTCAGCAACGGCGACAGCGGCATGTCGGCCATTGGCTTGACCTCCGGAGCTGGTCCAAACGTCATCGCCAACAACACGGTGACCAACAACGGGCGCTTCGGCATCGAGATCAAGAACCCGAATGGCACCGGTGCTGGCAGCGGCGACGGTAGCATCGTGGTGGAAAACAACGCCGTCTCTATCACGCCTTCGTCGTCCATGAATAATCGTGATCATGCGGGCATTGCAGTCTTCCGACGCTCGTTCATCGCCGGAAACCCCACGGGCTACGTCGACGTACCGACTGGTGTGGTCATTCGTAACAATACGGTGAGCGGCTACGCGCAGCAAAGCACAACCGCTGCGACGAGCGAAGGTTTTGGCATCGTCGTCGAGGGGACAAATCATACCGTAACAGGCAATACGTTAGAGAACAACGACATCGGCATTCAGGAACAAGGCGGCAATCATCCCAATGCCAACTACGTTCCAAATGATGCGGGCGACGGTGACCAGACGGATGGACAGTCGCCAGAGTACTTTGGGCGCGGCAATGCGCCCATCGCGTGCGGCAATACAGTTAGCGGAAACACGTTCACCAACAACACGACCGACTTCCGCCAGAACATTGCCGGTGGCGGCGGCACGGTAACAAATACTGACACAGGCGAAGTCTTCTGTTCGATTCAGGCGGCTATCGACGACAGCGATACGCAAGCGGTCATACGCTGGTAGCGAGCGCCGGTACCTTTGCCGAAGAGGTGACCGTGACCAAGAGCCTGACGATTCAGGGCGACTCGGCAGCGACGACCATTCTCAATCCGACCAAGGATACGGGAACAGGCGGCGATGCACGCGCGCGGTTGGTCGATCCCGGCGTGCGCTGGATCTCACCGCTTGACGGCACGGGCTACAGTCCGGCAAATCCAGTAGGCGCGTCTCGTTCGACAACATTCAGTATCAGGGAGCTCGCTATCAGGGCACGGCAATCGCAGCCTTTGGTCGCCAGTGACGTGAATGGCCTCACACTTCGGAAGCTGACTGTCGCAGTTGGCGCGGTTCGACATGTGACAACAATGCTCACCGGCAAGGTGCGCTTCCTGGATTCGCGTCGACATCAATGCGGGCGCGTGTCAATGTCCCACAACATGATTGCCGAAAACCGAGGCGTAGCTAGTTCAGAAGACCGTGACGGTTAAAACATTCGCCTAGGAACAACGTCACCATCACCGGGAACACAATTTCCCCTACGACTGGTATTGTATCCGGTTTTGCTGCATCAGCCATCTTCTGGCATACGCGAGCGATGGTGGGTCCGCTGCTTCCACGACGCTAAGACAACACCGTCACCAACACGGGCAACACGGCATCGGCATCAATATCTACGACGGGGCCAGCGCTACGATCGGTACGACGACGTCGGGCGACAAGAACGACATCTCCGGCTTTGAGACCGGAATCAACATAGCGAGGGGTCTCGGTCGAGGGCAATATCGGCTCCATCGAAGGCAATGCCGTGGCATTGCAGAGGGACCACCCTCAGCCAACGACATAGATCAGCTTTGGTGCACCACCGTCTCACCATCATCGAGAGTACCGTTGGCGCCGAGAACCAGAGCGCCAACGTCATGACGCCACCCTCAACTGGTGGGGCGACGCCGGTGGTCCGAGCGGCGTGGCCGGTTCTGGCGATGCCATCTATGACCCGATTTTTCCACCTGCCAATGGTGACCGTTCGCATCGGCAGTCCGGTCTCAACGGGACGGTCCTCGACCCAGTACTGCACCATCGAAGAGGCCATGTTCGCCTCGGTAGGCATCTACTGAGCGACAACGGCGGTGGGCTGATCGACACTAATACAGTCACGTATGATGCAGCGACGATGGGTGCAACGACCTACTGGTGGGGCATCACTGCCGACCCACGGGCAGCGGCGACCTGGCCTGGTCGTCACCTTGGCCATGTTCGCGGTCTGGAAGTGATATAGGGGCCAACTCCTTCATCGTGGCTTCGATGGCTTCACGCAACGTCTTCCAGAACTGCGCTCAACAGCGCAGTGGCAACATTGTAACTACGGCTGAATGGCGACAACGGTGAAATGGCATCATCGGCTACACCTTAGCGGCGAACGCTGGATGTCACCATACGGATATTCGTGGAGGATGTGTCGGCCGCCATCTTCTTGGATGAGGAACCACGACAGGACGTGGGACAGTCTACCGTGCGACCACCATCGCAAAACCTTGACCAAACGGCCGAGGTCGGCAACGGGCAATGATGCGTTGCGGTGGTACGAAGGCGTCGAGCGCCAACATCGGCAGCGCGAGGTTGGCGACAGCAACGATATCTCGGGCTTTGAGACCGGCATCGATAGGGCACGGCTACCGTCCTGGGCAACCTGGGCACCATCAGCGGAAACACGGTGGGCATCAACGTGGCGGCCGGCGGCACAAGCACGATTCGCGCCAACGACATCACGAACAATGGCACGGGCGTCCGCTTCCAGAATGGCGCCACCTCCACCGAGTTCTTCTGCAACAACATCACCGGCAGCACCATGGCTGGTGCAGAGAATCAGGGCACAACAAAGATTGTGGCCGAAGGGAACTGGTGGGGCACGGCGGCCGGGCCTGGCGGCACCAATGGCGTCAGCGGCCTGTTTGACGTGGATCCCGTGGCACTAGGCCAGCAGGATACCCAGTGCGATACGACAGTAGCGGTCACGCTAGGCTACTTCAATGCCACACGTGACGGTGAAACAGTTCACTTCATCTGGCAGACGGCAACGGAGACGGGAACCGCCGGCTTCAACCTCTATGGAGAGGTCGCGGAGGAACGTGTCAGCCTCAACAACGACATGATGCCCTCGGCCGCGGTCGACTCGGTTGAACCGCTAACCTACTATGCCAGCGCAGCTACCGGTGCGATGCGCTTCTACCTGGAGGAGATCAGCACGGATGGTACGGTGGAGCTACATGGTCCGTTCGAGCTGGGCGAGGTCTACGGCGCGTATCAGCTGCCTGCCAACCTCCAGCTCGACCCTGCGGGATTCCTGCCGTTGATCTCCCGCGAGTAACCTGAGGTTTCCGGAAAATCTGAATAACCGGAAGGCGGGTCCGTGGTGCGGGCCCGCCTTCGCAACAAAAAACGGCGTCGGGTTATTTGCCCGACGTCGTTTTTATGTCGACCGTAGAGAGGTTGCACTGCAACGTTTCTACCACACTTGGCACCCGGCCACAATCACCCCGCCCGGTTGCGCAAATAGCCCAGCACGGCGGGCATGGCTTGCACGTAACTCTGGTAGAGCGCGGGCGCAACCGCATAATCCCACGCCCCGATATGGGGCTGCAACTCAGCGCCAAAGCCTTGCTTGAAGCGCCAGACGCCTTGCATGGCGTCGTCCTCATCGCTGATGTCGGTAGGTGCGCCCCACCAGTCGTAGACGGTGCAACCGCGCTGCTTCGACCAGCGCATGGCCTCCCACTGGAGCAGGTAATTGGGCATGTCGCGCCGGCGCCGCTCGCTGGACGCGCCGTAGAAATACCAGCTGCGGTCGCCGTAGCGCATGAGAAAGAGGCCGGCCACGGGCGCGGCTTCGTCCGGATGCTCGGCCAGCAGCAGCGCGCCCCCCGCGGGATTGGCTTCGGCCATTTCAGCTTCCAGATAGGTCGTCCAGGTTGTGCGATAGTAGTCAAAGGGTCGCGTCAGAAAGCCGTCCCGTTCGCCTGTTTCCACATAGAGATCGTAGAAGGCCGGCAGATCTTCCAGACCGCCGAGGCGCACGCTGATCCCGCGGCGGTCGGCCAGACGAATGTTGTAGCGCCACTTGCTCTTCATGCCGGCCAGCAACTCGTCTTCAGACAGGGTCAAGTCGGAGTAGGCCGTATTCTTGAACTGAATCTGCTCGGGGCTGTAGCGCCAGCCGCGCCGGAAGAGCGTGTGGATCAGGCTACGTCCCAGGCTGGTATCCTCGCGCACGTCAGGATCAATCTTCACAAAGAGGCAGCCGCGCGCATGGGCGTGGGCCTCTATCTGCGTGAGCGTACGCTCAACTCTGGCCGGATCGCTCCAGTCGATGACGGGACCCTTGGGCACGTACGCCACGCGCAGCGGCGCCTGGTCCACCGGCTGACGACAGAGAAATTGAAGTGCGGCTTCGGGCTCGGCCTTGGCGCCCGGCAGCATCAGTCGCTCCGCCTGCCAGCCGGCCTGGGCTTTGACTTCGCCCCACTCCCACGATTGCAGTACGTGTGGATCGGGCAGGGTAGCCAGCAGTTGCTGCCACTGCTTTGGCGTGGCAACCGGGCGCAGCAAGGAACCACGCGCTCGCGCTCTCCTGCTGACGGCGGACAGGGTTGCCTGGACTGGTTCGAACCCACGCAGGCGAGCCGGTTGTTCGCGCAGGGTGAGGCCGAGTTGGTAAGCGCGGAAGCCGGCAGTTTGCAGCGGCTTATCCCAGGCGCCGACATAGCGCACCACCTCGCCGCCAAAGCCCTGCTTGAAGCGGTAGACGCCCCACAGGCCCTCTGCCGGCAGCTGGGTCAGATCGACCGGGAGTTGATCCGGCTGAACGCCGACGTCTCCGGCTGCCGTTTGCAGCGATTGGGTAAGCCGGCCAAGTTCGTCGGGGATGCCCCAGAAGTCATAACAGGTCGCGCCCTGCTCTTTCGCCCACTGCATCGCCGCCCACTGCAGCGCATGATTGGGCATGCGGTTGCGTTCTTGATTGCTGCTGGCGCCCCAGAGGTACCAGGCCATATTGCCCACGGCAAAGACGGCAATGGAGGCGAGGGGCTGCCCCTCGTGCTCGGCCAGCAGAAAAACGCCATGCTGCTTGACCAACAACTCATACGCGGCTGCGTAGTAGTCGGCCCCGTGAACGTCAAAGCCATCGCGTTCACCGGTCACGCTCATGAGTTCATTGAAGGAGGCCAGTTCGTCCGCGCCAAGTGCGCGCACGGTCACCTCTTTGCGCTCGGCCAGGCGCACGTTATAGCGCCACTTGCTCTTCATGCGCAGGAGCAGTTCATCTGCGCCGCCGGTGAGATTGAAGAGAATTGTACTGGGCGGCTGCACCGTCTGCGCGCTCGGACGAAAGCCAAGCTCGAGCATGCGTTGGCGATTTGGCGGCGTGTCGAAAAGCTCGGGCTCCAGCTTGAGCACGGCCGCGCCCCGCACGCGGCTCCTCGCCTCGATTTCGATCAGCAATTGCCGCGTCAGGATGGCGTTGTCCCAGTCGGTCAGGGGGCCACGCGGCACATAGGCGATGGTCAAGCCGGCAACGCGACGAAAGAGCACCTCCGCGCCGGCCTGCACCGTGCCGGCGCCATCGACGAGCGTGACTCGCTCGGCCTCCCAACCAAAACGCGCCTTGAGCGCGGCCCAGCCGCTCGTCTGCAAGATATGGGGATCGGGATGGGCCTCAACAAACGCATCCCAGACAGCGTCCGAAACGGCCTGGGGCCTCAGCATTGCACCGTTGTTTGACATGGTCGTCAATGATACCATATGGAAGCGCGGAGTGGGGAGCGGGGAACGCGAAATATGGCGATTGACTAGCTATGGGCAGGACGAGAATCCGTCACGGAGAGGATGAAGCATGACTCAAAATAGCGATAAAGAAAACGCCATGGGACATTTCCCTCGTCTTCCACCCACCCCCGATCAATCCGCAATCCCCACTCCGAACTCACCACTTGTCGAGGCTGTGCCGAACTTCTCCGAGGGTCGTCGTGCTGACGTCATCGAGGCGTTGGTGGAGGCGATTGCGGCGCCGGGCGTGCGCGTGCTGCATGTGACCAGCGATTGGGACCACAACCGCAGCGTGATCACCGTAGCCGGCGCGCCGGATGCGGTCTGCACGGGGCTGTTCCGGGCAGTTGCGGTGGCGGCAGAACAGATCGATCTGACTAAACAAGAGGGCGTCCATCCCCGACTGGGTGCGACCGATGTGGTGCCGCTTGTGCCCCTTGAAGCGATCACGCTGGCTGAGTGTGCGACGTTGGCAACGCGCCTGGGCCAGCGCATTGGCGAAGAACTGGGGCTTCCGGTCTATCTCTACGAGGCGGCAGCCACCCGCCCGGAACGACGCAATCTGGCCGATGTGCGGCGAGGGGAGTACGAAGGGCTGCTGGCAAGCATCCAAACGCCGGAGCGTATGCCTGACTTTGGCCCGGCGAAGCTGGGCCCGGCCGGCGCTGTAATCGTCGGGGCGCGGTCGTTGCTGATCGCCTACAATTTTTTTCTGCAGAGCGATGAGGTGGCCATTGCCCAGGCGATTGCCCGCAAGATTCGAGCCAGCAGCGGCGGCCTGCCCGGCGTCAAGGCGCTTGGCCTCCTCGTCGATGGCCAGGCGCAGGTCAGCATGAATCTGGTCGACTTCACCCGGACGCCCCTCCACGTTGTCACCGAGACGGTGCGGCGACTAGCGCTGGAACACGGGACCGAAGTCGACCGGGCCGAACTCATTGGCCTCGTCCCCCAACAGGCCGTTGTGGAAGCGGCTGCATACTATCTGGGGCTGCCGGAATTGTCACCCGCTCGCGTGCTGGAATGGACCATGGCGGAAAAGGATCGTGAGAGCCGTTGGCAGTCATGGCTGATAGCGGGAGACACGTGATTGGAGCAACCGGGCATTTCATAACCGCCAGAGGCGCCAATGCAGCCGTCGAGCGCTCACTTCCATTTTCTCCTCTGCTTTGCCCAGCCGTTTGGCCTATGCTAAAATCACCGTCGCTTATGCAGACTGACATTGGGGCTGACATGGTGGACATGATGCCTGTTGCAGACGAGAAGGTCCGGGCTGAACGTCCGGCGCAGCAGGCGCTCGATCTGGCAATTGTAATCCTGAATTACAATACGTGCGAGCTGTTGCGCGACTGCCTGACATCCGTCTTTGCCGGCCAGGAGTCAATCAAGTTTCGAGTTTGCGTCGTCGACAACGCCAGCGCAGATGGCAGTGCTGACATGGTACGCAAGGAATTTCCCCGGGCGCACCTGATCGCCAACTCGACAAATATCGGCTTCAGCGCAGGCAACAACATGGGCCTGCGCTGGTTTGGCTTTACGGATCGGGCCGACGGTGTGATCGATCCGGTTCAGCCACGCTATGCACTCTTGCTGAACCCGGACACGCTGGTGCCGCCGCAAACGTTTGGCCGCATGGTTGCGTTCATGGACGCGCAGCCGCAGATCGGCGTAGCCGGTCCCCGCTTGCGCCGCCCAGACGGCTCGCTGGACCTGGCGTGCCGGCGCAGCTTTCCCACGCCGGAGGTAAGCTTCTATCGCATGACAGGCTTGAGCCGGCTCTTCCCCAACAGCCGGCGCTTCAATGCGTACAATCTGAACTATCTGCCCGAGGATACGGTTCATGCGGTTGATTCGGTGGTGGGCGCCTACATGCAGGTGCGACGCGAGGCCATTGCCGATGCCGGCCTGCTCGACGATACCTTTTTCATGTATGGCGAAGATTTAGATTGGGCCAAGCGCATCAAGGATGCTGGGTGGGAAGTCTGGTACAATGGAGAAGTGGAAGTAACGCATGTCAAAGAAGCGGCCAGCAGCCAGAGCGCCAAGGCGCGCATTGACTTCTATGAGGCCATGTGGATCTTTTATCGCAAACACTATCAGGCTCAAACGCCGTGGTTGCTCGACAAGTTGATTATGGGCGGCGTGGTCGGTAAAGGCATGACGGATGTGGGCAAGCACCTCTGGCGCTTCTGTCGCCGCCGCGACGGTCAGGTCCGCTCCTCTACGCCGACGGCCCTGGTGCAACCGCCAGAGAGTCAGGCGGAATAGAGTTACGTTGGGACGAATTCTCGCACTATGCAGCAGACGATAAGCGACGTACAACCACCCGAAGAATATGGCGCCCGGCGCTCAAGACCGATGCTGATGAAGCGCACGCAGCTCGTCTTCGTCATTGCTTTGGTCTGCTTGGATATCGCCGCGGTCTGGGCGGGCTATTATAGTGCGTACCTCATGCTGCAACGCAATCCAGAGATCATTATCGGCTCCTTTCTGGAGTTCTGGCCCCTGCCCGCCGTCAATACAGTCGTGTTGCTGGGCATTTTCTTTTCACGCGGCATGTATCAGCGGCGCCGCACGCTGGGTCACCTGGACGAAACCTTCCAGATCATCCTGCTGCAGACAATTTCCGTGCTCTTTACGGTGGCGATCATCACGTTGGTCTTCCCCGACCTCAGGTATCATCGTTCGCTGCTGGTCCTGGGCTGGTTGTTTAGCATCTTCTTCCTCACCCTGCTGCGCATGGTGCACGCGCAAGTCCAATGGCAGGCGCAGGCACGCGGCATCGGCGACGACCGCGTGCTCGTCGTCGGCGCCGGTGAAATCGGTCAGATGCTGCTCACCAAGATCACGCTCAACCCAAAGATGGGCTATCAGGTCGTCGGCGTTGTGGGCAAGGGCGACCTGCCGACCGAAAATTTCAGTTTCCCCGTACTGGGTTCACTCGCCGATATTCCGTGGATCATTGAGCGCTATGATGTCGACGATGTAATCATCGGCCTGCCGGAGAGTAGTCAGCAGGAATTGGTCAACATCATTAGCCTCTGCGAGCGCGAAAAGGTCGGCATCCGCGTCTTCCCCGACGTGTTTCAGATCATGGCCACCGAAGTCAGCATTGGCGACCTGGGCGGCATGCCGCTGCTCAATATTCGCGACGTCGCCCTGCAAGGCTGGAAGCTGACCCTCAAGCGCGGCATGGACATCATCGTCAGCGGCATCGGGCTGGTTGCAGTGAGCCCGTTTATGTTGATGACCGCAATTCTGATTAAGCTGGACAGCCCCGGTCCTGTCTTCTATGTTCAAGAGCGGATGGGGCTTGACGCCCGTCCCTTCAAGATGATCAAGTTTCGCTCCATGCGACCCGACGCCGAGACCGAGGGACCCGGCTGGACGACGGAAGATGATCCCCGCCGCACGAAACTGGGCAGCATGATGCGCCGTTTCAATATTGACGAGCTGCCTCAGCTGATCAATGTCTTTATCGGCGACATGAGCCTGGTGGGGCCGCGGCCGGAGCGACCGATCTACGTGGAGCAGTTCCGCGTCTATATTCCGCGCTACATGGATCGCCACCGCGAAAAAGCCGGCATCACCGGCTGGGCGCAGGTAAATGGTCTGCGCGGCGACACGTCGATTGCCGAGCGAACCAAATATGATCTCTGGTACATCGAGAATTGGTCGTTGGCATTAGACTTCAAGATTATCCTGCAGACGGTCATCCAGACGATTTTGGGGACCAATCAGAACGCCTATTAGGCAGCTTCACTATGACTGAACTCTATCAACCCAATGACTTGCTCCATGACCCGGTAGCTGTTCGCCGGCGCCGGGTGTTGAGCATTGTCATTCAGGAGTACACCCAAACAGCCCAACCGGTGGGTGGGGCGACCATTGCAAAAAAGTACGCGCTGGGCGTGAGCTCTGCCACGATTCGCAACGATCTGGCAGCGCTGGAGAAGGAGGGGCTGCTGACTCATCCTCACACGAGTGCAGGTCGCGTGCCCACCGACGCCGGCTATCGCTACTTCGTGCAACACCTGCTGGCCCATCCCAAAGCCGAACTATCGGTGCAGGAGCGCCAGGATATCCGCGGCGAATTTGGCCAGGCCCGGGAAGAGCTCGATCAGTGGCTGCGCGTGAGTACCGCTATCCTTGCCCGCACCTCCCACGGAGCTGCACTGGCGACGGCGCCGCGGGCGACCCGCAGCCGCTTCAAGCATCTGGAACTCGTGGGCATCCACGATACCAAGGTGCTACTGGTGCTTGTGTTGCAGGAAGGAACCGTACGCCAACAGCTGCTCGACTTGGACCAGCCGATCGGGCAGAGCGATCTGAGCGCGATCAGCAATGAACTCAATGCCAAGCTGCAAGGGCTGAGCGCAGACGAAATCAATTCTCTTGGCGGTCTCGTTCACCAGCACGATGATACGGCGCTTCTGCGCGAACAGGTCTTCCTGCTCACAGGCGAGATCATGGGGCGAATCGATCACGATGGCGGCGGTCAGATCTACCGCGACGGCCTCACGCACATCCTTGATGCGCCCGAGTTTTCTGCTGGCGAGAGCGCGCATAAAAGCGTGCATAAGATCGTGCGCGTCTTCGAGCAGCACGTGCTGCTCGAAGCCATTCTGGACGAGTATCGCGCCGTCGGGGGTGTCCAAGTCGTCATCAATGGCGAGGGGCGCTTCCGCGAGTTGGAGGATGTCAGCCTCGTATTGGGCAGCTACGGGGTTAGCGAGCAGGCGACGGGCATCCTCGGCGTTATCGGCCCGCTGCGTATGTCCTACGGGCGCAGCATTGGCGCCGTGCGCTTTGTGGCCGCTCTACTGAGCGAAAAGATCGAGGACATGTACGGCTATCAGGCCAAACTGTAACACGCAATCAAGGCGGAAGATGAGATGAGCAGCGAAGAAAAGAACGAATTCGACGGCGAAGTCATGCAGGAAGAGTTTATTGAGCCGCTAGACGACGATGGAGCTGAACCGGTTATCGATCATGCTGATGACGACGACGAAATCGTGGTCGACGCCATTCCGGTGACCGCGGATGACGGGACAGCGGCCGCAGGGGGTGAAGATGTCGTCGTCATCGAAACGCTTGATGAAGCGATCGCCGATGAGCTTGAAACGATTGACCTAGAGGCCAAAATCGCACAGCTCGAAGAAGAGCTGGCAGCGGCCCGGGCCGAAGCGGCTGCGAACCTGGATCAGATGAAACGGGTTGCAGCCGAATTCCAGAACAGCAAGCGCCGCCAGGAAAAGCAACTGGCAGACGCCATTGACCGCGCCAGTGAACACGTCGTGCGCAGTCTCCTGCCCGTGCTCGATGGCTTTGATCTCGCCTTCCAAAATGCGCCGGCAGATCTGGGCGACGAAGATGCGGCCTGGATCGACGGCTTCCAGCAGATCCGGAAGACATTGCTCGATCTGTTAGCCAGCCAGGGCGTTGAGCCCGTTCCGGCGCAAGGGGAATTTGACCCGAATATGCATGAAGCGATTTCGAGTGAACCGAGCGACGAAGTAGAAAGCGGCCATATCATCGAAACCTTGCGCGGCGGCTACACGCACAAAGGGCAGACCTTGCGTCCGGCCCTGGTGCGCGTGGCCATGTAGACAGGCGCATCGATTCGGGCAATCACCATGACGGCCATCGAAGCCCCAGGCGGGCGGGTGCAAAATCGAATAGAAAGCGGCATTCGCCCCTTTGATATCGCCACGGACTTGCGGCCGGTAGCCGATCTGATTGCGGAGGCCTTTGCCGCCGAGTTGGATCCACGTGGATCGGCTGCGCTGCGCGAGATGCGCATGATGAGCAACATGGGCGGCCTGCTCAAGGTGCTCAACCGCACAACGGGCGAATTTCGCGACCTGCTCAAAGGCTTCGTCTGGATCGAAGATGGACGCGTCGTCGGCAACGTGACGGTTCAACGGGCCGACCGCTTTGGCAACCGCTGGCAGATCGCCAATGTTGCGGTTGCGCCGGCCTATCGGGGCCGGGGCATTGCCAATCGGCTCATGGACGCGGCCCTGGAGCGCATCGAAGCATCAGGCGCGAAATGGGCCGTTCTCCAAGTCTACGAGGCCAATGACCCGGCACGCCACATTTACGAGCGCCTGGACTTTGAATACATGGGCGGGACGGCGGATCTACGCCTGCCCCGCGTGCCGGCGCTGCCGCCGGAAGAGGGCAAGCCAAGTGCGCCCCACATCGCTAATTTCCATAGCTTTTCGGCCAGCCAGGGACCGGAACTCTATGAGCTGGCCAATCGCCAGCTGAACAGCCAGAGCCAGTGGTGGCGGCCCTTGCGCCGGAGCGAATTCCACGTTCCCTTTGAAACGCAAGTGGGGGAATGGTTTTGGCGCAAGAGCGGACGGCGCGATGTCTTCCGTCGCTGCATCCGCGTTTCGCCCCGCTTTGAAGCGGCGCTGATCCTGACGGCGCAGCGTTGGAATGGCGAACATGAGCTAAAGCTCTGGGTAAGACCCGAGCACTACGGCGAGTATGAGGACGCGTTCTTCGAGTGGGTGACGGCCACCCTCTACGACTATCCGCGCCTGCCCGTCACGCTCGCGCTGCCAACCAGCCACGCTTCCGGGTTAGAGGCCGCTCGCCGGCACGGATTCGAGCCAACGCGCACGCTGCTTACCATGCGCCGCGAGATGAAGGCGTGATGCTTGCCGCCGAACGTTACCGACAGATGATGCTTGCCGCACGTCTCGCCGTTCCCCAACCCACTAGTTGATCACCCATGCAGACTCGCTTTCTTCACTTCGCAGATAGCCATCTCGGCTACAAGCAGTACAATCAGAAAGAGCGCTTCAACGATTTTGCCCGCGCCTTCTTTGATATAATCGATCGCGCCATCAAGGCAGAAGTCGACTTTGTGATCATGGCGGGCGATCTTTTTCAAAAGCGCGCCATTGATGCCCTCACCCTCAATCAGGCCATGAACGGACTAGAGCGTCTCCAACAGGCCGGCATTCCCTGCATTGCAGTCGAAGGCAACCACGAGCACGCCTATTATCAGGACAACATCGGCTGGATGGAATTCCTGGCCCAGCGTCGGCTGCTCATCCTGCTCAACGCCGTCTTTGAAGAGGGTACGCCCCAACTAGCGCCCTACGATCCGCAGCGGCGACGCGGCGCCTACGTCGATGTCATACCCGGCGTACGCGTCTATGGCATGCGCTATTATGGCGCCAGCACCGAGACAGCGCTCAATGCCTACGCCGAGGCCATGGCCCAGCAGCCTGCCGACCCCACTGTCGAATACAGCATCTTTGTCGCCCACGGCGGCGTCGAGGGCGTCCTCGCCGACCAGGCCGGCGGTTTGAGTGTCCGGCAATGGTCGATCATCAAACCCCACGTCGACTATCTGGCTCTGGGCCACATTCACAAGCCCTACAGCTTTGATGACTGGATCTACAATCCTGGCAGCGCCGAAACCTGCTCCGTAACCGAAGCCGAGTGGTCGGATCGAGGTTACTATCTTGTCAACGTCGACACGGCAGTCGATTTCCTGGCTGATGATGCTGCTGATGCTGTAGAGGATGCCGACCCTGTCCGTCATCGCGCCACGCTCCACCCGAACAAACGACGCGTCTTTTGCCGGCTGGCCTTCAAGGTCGATCACGTGGACTCGCCGGTGGATCTCGAAACGCAGGTGGGCGCGTACCTCCTGCGCAAGGCGCGTGACCTGCGGGTCGAGCGGCTGGGCGATGACGATCGACCTGTGGTGGAATTGCAGCTGACCGGCGTGCTCCCATTTGATCGCAGCGCACTCAATCTGGAGTTGATCGAAGCGCTTATCCAAGAAGCGTTTGCTCCCCTTCATGTCATCGTCAAGAATCACACGCGCGCAGCAGAATTTGCCGTGGAAGGCGAAGACGGCTTGAGCCGGGCCCAGCTCGAGCGCCACGTACTCACGGAACTGCTCACGCGCGATCAGCGCTTTGCCGAGCGGAGCAAGCAGTGGGCGCGCCTGGCCGTTCGCTTAAAAGAGCTGGCCGTCACGGGCGCCAGCAGCGATGCGATCCTGGAAGAGCTCAAGGGCGTTATTGACCAGGACGATCCGTCGGTCGAAATGGCGCCAGCGAGTTCATCCAATACGTCCCCTAGCCCAGGTCAAGACTGAGTCTCCATGCAAATTCTCTCGCTAGAACTCGAGAACGTCAAGAGCTACGCCAAAGCCAAAATTGACTTTCGTCGGGGCGTCAACGCCATCGTCGGCTGGAACGGCGCGGGCAAAAGCACCATCCTGGAAGCGATCGGCTTCGCGCTCTTTGATCACATCGGCTACAACCAGCGCGACTTCGTGCGCGAGGGGCAGAAGACGGGTACGGTTGCCGTCACCTTCATCAGCAGCGACGATCTGCGCCACTATCAGGTCGTGAGAAAGTTTGGCAGCAGCAATCAGCACTACATCTTCGATTCCGAGTTGGACGTGAAGCTGGTCGAGGGAAAGGCAGACGTGCTCACTTTCCTGCGTCAGCATATGGGCGTGGAGCCAAGCGCCGATCTGGCGCGCCTCTTCAGCGATGCTGTGGGCGTCCCCCAAGGCGCGTTTACGGCGGCATTCCTGGGCACGCCGGCCCAGCGCAAGGCCACATTTGATCCGCTCCTCCAGGTCGATGAGTACAGAAAAGCGTTTGATGCACTGCGCGAGCCGCTCAACACGCTCAAGGAGCGCGGTCAGGCGCTCGCTGTCCATGCGGCGGGGCTGGCCGCACGGCTGGAACAGCTGCCCGAGCTTGAAACGGCCATTGCCAAACGGACGACCGAGTTAGGCGATGCCGAGCGTACGCTGGCAGAACTTGCGAAGAAACTTCACGAGATCGAGCAAGCGCATGCCAAGCTGGAAGCCGAGCAGCAGCAGTTGCAGACATTGCAGCAGCGCCAAAGTGCGCTCGCAGAGCGCCACGGGGCCGGCGAGAGACGCGTAGCCGAAGCCAAACGCTTGCTGGCCGATGCGCAGACAGCCGCGGAAACCGTCACCGCGCACCAGGCCGGCCACGATATGTTTGTGGCCGCCCAAGCCGAGCAGCGTGTGCTTGATGAGCGGGTGCGCGAACGGCAATCCCTGCGCGATCAGCTCAACGAGGCCGACAAACGGCTTGCCCTGACCCGGAACGACCTGGCACGGTTAGATCAGGACATGGCGGTCGTTGTCGCGGCTGTGGCAACCGTGAAGCAGTTGGCGCCGGCGCTGACCGAACAGCAGCGTCTGGAAGAGGGGCTGAATGCCGCGCGCCAACAGGCGGCCAGACGACAAGAACTGGCGGGGCAGATCGAGCAACAGACGGCACATGTGGAAGCGCTCCAAACCCGGGTGGAGAAGCTGTCTGCGCAGTTGGCCGAGGCCACACGGATCGACGCGCAGCGCATTGAGTTGGAAGCGACGCTAGCCGTGCATGAGCAAAGGCTCGACACATTACGTGAAGAGCAGGCACAGATGAAGGCGGCTGCGGCCAGCGTCAACGATCAGAGCGCAGCGCTCGAGTCCGCAGCCACTGCCCTTTGCCCGGTTTGCGAGCAGCCCCTCAGTGACGAGCATCGCACCAGCATGCTGACACGTAATGAGCAGAAGCTGGAAGAAATGCGCGGGGCCTATCGTGAAACCCAGGAACAGATCACGGCTGAATCAGACGCGCTCACCGCGGCGCGTCAGCAACTCAAGGCGCTGGAGCAGACGCTGCGCACGCTGCCGCGGCCCGGTGAGCAGGAAGAACTCCAGCGCGAAATTGCGGCGCGTGGAGAAACGCTGGCCGCTCAGCAGCGACTACTCGCCGCATCGGCGGACATTTCACAAGAGATTGAACAGTACGAAAAAGAGTTAAGTGCGCTTGGCAACCCGCGCGAGCAAAACGCAATCGCCGCCGCCGAAGCCGCCCGACTGGAGGAAATTGATCGACGGCGCGAGGAGCTAAACAGCGCCGCCACAGTTGAGCAAGCCGCTGTCGACGACCTGAAGCAGCGAATCGATGCGTTTGGTGACCTGGACGATGCCATCTCCATCACGGCACAAGCACTGGAAGCGCACCGCGCGGCTTATCAAGCCGTGCTGGGCAATCAGCAGTTGGCAGCGGGCGCCGAGCGTCAAGCGCATGAATTAGCTGCGATGCAGGCAGAGCAGGAAGCGCTGCTGGACGAGGCGGCAACGCTCGCCGTGAAGCTGGCCGAAGCCGAAGCCGACTTCGACAGCCAGCGCTATGCTGCGGTCGCCCTGGAAGCGCAGCAGGCCCGCAGTGAGCAGGCAGCCACGCAGACGCGCCAATCCATGCTCGCCGAAGACCAAGCACGCGATGAAATGGCGCGGGAACGATTGCGTGCCGTCGAGTTGGAGATGGAAACAATCCGCACGGAGCAGGCGGCCTGCGCCCGTCAGGAAGAAGTACTCGATGCCCTGCGCCGCGTCCTGCGTGAGGCGGGTCCATACATCACCGCGACGCTGATCCGCCAAATCAGCGAAGACGCTGCACGCATCTTCTCTGAGCTCATGCAGGACTATACGCGCCACCTCACCTGGACGGAAGACTTCAACATCATCCTCGACGTTGACGGCAACGCCCGCCAGTTCAGCCAACTCTCCGGCGGCGAACAGATGAGTGCAGCACTCGCCGTGCGTCTTGCATTACTACGCGAAATGAGCAGTATCGACATTGCCTTCTTTGACGAGCCGACGACCAATCTTGATGAGACGCGACGCGACAATTTGGCCCAGCAAATTCTCAAGGTAAAGGGACTGCGCCAGCTCTTTGTCATCAGCCATGATGACACCTTCGAGCAAGCGACCCAGAACTTGATTCGCGTGCAAAAAGACGGCAGCGTTAGTCGCGTAGTCGAAGATAGTTGAGGGAGCCTGAATTGATAAATAGCAATTGTTAATTGTCAATTGCCAACGGGGTTGATCAGCGTGTTTCTGGTTGGGTGAGCAGGATCCAGTAGGGGATAAAGCCGTAGTACCATGCAAAAAGGAGGGCCAGGCGCAGGCCGTGTGCGCCGTCTTGGTGGCCACCAAGGGTGATGTAGCGACGGCGGAATTCGCGCAGTGGTTGCAGCACGAAATTATGCGGTCGCGGCCAGATGCCCCGCCGGGCCAGAATGCGTGCCTCGTAGGCGGCATAGGCGCGCTGCTTGCGATGAAATTGATCCCAGTCGACGTAGTTAAAGTGGATCAACGGATGCTCAAGGTGGCTCTCCGTGCCATCGACATCTACCACCTCATGGACCTCCCGCTCAGCCACGTAGAGCGCGCCCGCACGCTTGAGCAGGCGTAACTGATAGTCAGGATAGTAGCCGCCCCCACGCGTTTCGATCCCCATAATGAAGTTGCGGCGGGGCACCCAATAGCCGGCATGCTCTTCTTCAGCGATTCTTTGCAGAATTTCCGCCGCCAGCGCCGGTGTCGCACGCTCGTCAGCATCGACAAAAAAGACCCACTCGGCCCGAATCGACTCCAGCGCGGCCTGGCGTTGGGACGCATAGTTGTCAAAGGGGCGCTGGACCACAACCGCGCCCGCCGCCCTGGCAAGCGCCACGGTTTCATCGCTGCTGACAGAATCCCACACAACAACGCGGTCAACCCAGTCGCGTAGGCTGGCGACGCAGTCAGCAATATGGTGTGCTTCATTCTTGGTCAGGATAACGGCGGCGAGTTTGATCATAGCTGCTGAACAGTCCGGTAGGCGTCAAGGGCATCACCGGCTGCTTCCCCGCTCACCTCGCCGGACGCAAAGGCACGACGAATCGCACGGCTGCGCCAGGCCAGCCCGCTGCGCAGCAGGCCACGGACGAGCCAGAGATACCAAAGGGGGTAGCGATCGGCATGCTTGCCGTAGAAGCGCAACCGGCTGCGCCAGAGCTCGACGAAGGCGGGCCAGCGGACCTGTCTGCTGCTCTGCCCTTCGAAGTGAGTCACGTTCACCCAGGGAACGATGTAGACGCCCCAGCCCGCCTCCTGCATGCGCAGCGCCCAGTCCATCTCCTCGCAATACATGAAATAGCCTTCATCGAGCCCGCCAATTTGGCGAATGGTCGCGCTCCGCACAAACATCGATGCGCCGAGCACAAAATCAACCGGAAAGGGCACGCGATCCTGCCAGAGTGCGTCATCATAACGGCCGTTGAATCGACTGTTGCGAAGCCGCTGGGCGCCAGCCACGCCATGCAAGGGAAAAAGATCGAGCCAGATTTGAAAGAGGCCGGGAAACCGAAAGGCCGCGTGCTGAAACTCTCCGGTACCGTAGGAGAGCGCTGGCCCGCAGGCGCCGGCCGCCGGCGTCAGTTCCATGAAATCGACCAGCTGCGTCAACGTATCGCGGCGGAGAACGGTATCGGGGTTGAGCAGAAGCACGTAGTCGGGGTGATCGGGCGCAAGGCTGGAGGAGGCTCCATGCGTCGATGAGGCACTGCGTGGTCGTGGGTCGAAACCAAGTTGGGCCAGGGCAAGGTTGTTGCCGCGCGTGAAGCCTATGTTTTCGCTCAGCGGCGTGAGGCGAACATTGGGATAGTCGGTCGCGACCATGGCTGCGCTGCCATCTTCGCTCGCATTGTCAATGACAAGCACTTCCACGCTCAACGAGCCATTAGAAGCAGCCGTTGCCGCTTTGATGCTGGCAAGGCACGCACGCAATAAGGAGCGCGTGTTGTAGCTCACAATGATAATCGCCAGTCGATTCATGGCTCGTGAATCCTACGGCGCGCCGACCGAAACAGTGATCCGGTCAACATAATTATTGGTCACCCCCACAAATTCGTGTATCAGCCCGCCCCACCAGAAGTTGGTGCCCACCGGCGGCGTCTCGTCCAGGGTGATACAGCCGCTAACCTCTCCTGAGTCGCCCGGCAGGAGATACCACTGCTCCTCACCGTCGATGATGCGGCGCTCCAGGTCCTCGGGCCGACCGACCGCCCAGCGGAAGGGAAAATCGATGCCGGTTGTGTCAAAATTGATGCCAAAGCGCCATACGCCGGCTTGCTGGAACCACTCTTCATGGCCATCAGCGGCGAGCGTGTTGTAGTTCTCGGTGAAGTTGTATTCTTGACCGGGCCACGGGCCGGTGGTGCGGATCGGCACGACGCCTTCATTGGTCACAATGGCCGTGAAGCAAAGCTGCTCACCCAGGGGGACGCCCACCACGCGGCTCATCTCGCCCGTCCAATCGATCTCGCCTTGGGCGATGTCGGCTCGGGGCTTGCCGCCTTCGGCAATCGTCAACGTCTGCAACGTGCGCGAGGCGTTGCCTGCACGGTCGCGCACTTCACCAACAATGGTGTATTCACCGTCGGGCGGCGGCACCGCGTTGAGTTCGACGCCGCCCTCGTAGCGATATTCGTGATAGCCGCGCTCATTCGGCTCAATCACGCCGGGCTGCTCGGCGATGAAGTAGCGAAAATCCGGATCCTCAGGATCGAGCAGATAGACCAGCACCTCTTCGGCATCCTTGGTCAGATAGTAGGAGATGCTCACCCAGTCATCGCGCAGGCCGTCCTGGTTGGGCCGAAAGGTATCGGGCACGACGGCAAAATTGTTCATTTCGGGAATCTCGGTATCGGCTTCGGCCAGGGAAATCGTCCCTTCAGCCTGGGCCGAATTTCCGTTATCCTCTACCGCCTCAATCACCCAACGATAGGCGCCATCGGACAGCACGCGGCTGAGAATTTCTACAGTACCGCCCTCGGTTTCAACGATTTCAGCTTCGTCGACGACACCGCCCCAGAAGACGCTATAGTCGCCCGCCGCGCGCCGTCGGTCCTGGCGAAAGTAGAAGCGTTCGCCGGCTTCGTTTTCGAAATAGATGCTCACATTGGCGGGACGCCGCAAGCTATAGGCGATTTCGGCCACGTCCTGGGTGCCATCAGCATTGGGCGTGATCGCATCAGGCGCGACCTGGGCACTGTGGAGCAAGGGGCCTGCGTCGAAAGCGAGCCGGCCGCAGCCGGCCAGCATGAACGCAGCAAGCGTCAAGATCCACAGCACTTGGCAAAGCGGTAGCCGTTGACGGCCACAGAAGCCCGTTGTGCAGCACGCCTGCGCTGTAGATGCACGATCGCCGTGCGGCCAGTATTCGGTCTCGCCGCGATGGCGAGTCTGTTTAATTTCCATGGAAAATAGTCTAGCAGAACGCCCACCGAACAGCAATATCCTCTGCGCAAAAGTTCACGGCGCGGGTTGCATGCAACCGGACATCCTTGTGCCTGAATTTGCAGGCATAGAGCTGATACACGGGCTGCACTGTAGGCTTAGACGGACAACATTCGCGCGCTGAAGGGGGTCTTGTAGTCATCTTGTAGCCACGGGTCCGCAACAATATGAGCAGGCAAACGACATCATCAAGAGACCAAAAAGTGGAGGTCTGACCAATGTGGAGCTTACGGCGAATATTAGTACCCCTCGATGGATCAACGCTGTCGGAACGAGCTCTGCCCGTGGCGGAATCGTTGGCAAACCAATACCAGGCCGAGATCATGCTGTTGCGCGTGCTGGATGTTCCCATGCCGACTCGCGTGCCGGCCCATCCGGAGAGCCTGTGGATTCAGGAGGCACTACAGGAGAATCATCGCGAAATTGAACGCTACCTTGCCAGTCAACGGACGGCGTTGGAGAGTCGGGGCATCGACATACGCGTCGTTGTCGCCAATGCGGCGCCCGCCGAAGACATTCTCTTTGTCGCTGAAAGCGAAGCTGTGGACCTAATCGTCATGTCTTCGCACGGTCAGGGCGGCTCAACCCGCTGGGGATCCGGCAGTGTAGCCGACAAGGTGATGCAGAAAAGCCCCTGTCCGGTCTTACTTATCCGGCTAGATGAAGCAAGTGTTGATGAACAAGCAAGCCGCTAACCTGGCGATCAAAGGATGAAGAAGGGAAGACAACGATGGACGTAATGATCAGCGAGTTGCACGATGAACTTGGCCCGGCCTTCGTTGCGATCTTGCACGATCATGAGGCCGGGCTCGATGCCATAGTGGTTATCGACAACATCGCCTGCGGGCCAGCCATCGGCGGGGTGCGTATGGCTACTGACGTAGCTATTGTTGAGGTTGTACGTCTCGCCCGGGCCATGACCTTCAAAAATGCCGCAGCGGGCCTGCCTCACGGTGGCGGGAAGGCAGGCATCATCGCTGATCCGGCATGCACGCCTGCCCAGAAGGAACACCTCCTTCGCGCTTTTGCCCGGGCCATTCGCACCATGACTGACTACATTCCTGGCCCTGATATGGGCACAGATGAAATGTGCATGGCCTGGGTCAAGGATGAAGTCGGGCGTGCGGTAGGGCTACCTCGGGTCATGGGTGGCATTCCGCTGGACGAAATCGGTGCAACTGGCTTCGGTTTGGCCGTGGCCGCGGATCTGGCAGCACCTGTCGTTGGCCTCGAACTCGATGAGGCTAGAGTCGTTATCCAAGGCTTTGGCGCAGTCGGCATGCACGCTGCACGCTACCTCGTGGATCGGGGCGCGCGCATCATTGCGGTCGCCGACAGTCGCGGTGCGCTCTATGATCCGGCCGGCCTCAACATGGGCGCATTGATTGCACACAAGCGAACCACAGGCACTGTCACTACCTATGCCCACGGCCAAAGACTGCCTGGTGCGGCGCTTATCGGCATCGATTGCGACATCTGGATTCCCGCTGCCCGCGCCGACGTGCTGAACGATGAGAACGTTCATCAACTCTCGACGCGCATGGTGCTGCCCGGAGCCAACATTCCGGCCACGCCCGCGGCTGAAGCGTGGATGCACGATCATGGCGTGCTCTATATCCCTGACTTCATCGCCAATGCCGGCGGCGTCATCTGCGCGAGCGTGGAATACCATGGCGGAACGGAACTTCAGGCCTTCGAGATAATCGAGGAGGCCATCCGGCGCAATGTGCGTGACGTCCTGTGCTTTGCCATGGATGAGAGTGTGTCAACCGTAGAGGCAGCGCAGATCATTGCGCGTCAGCGGGTCAAAGAGGCCATGGGCTATCGGGTACATGCGTGAGACAAGCCATACTCTATCGCGGGCTGCGCCTCACTCAATCACGACTTCGATCGGAGCGAGCGTCACGCTTTCCTCGCCGGCGACAGTCGGCACGAGTGTACGCTGGCGACCGCTATCATCATAGAGGCGGAGCGTGACGCTGTATTGACCCGGCGCGAGCGCTTCGCCCAGCCACGCCTGCGCTGGCACGACGCCCATGGCAAGTCGTTCCTCCGGCCATCGATGGGCTGGATAATCAAAGCCGGCCGGCGGCAAGTCCGGCAGCGTGCTGATGCGCGTGCCCGCAGCGTCGTAGACCTCACCGCTCATCACGAAATCAGCGCTGTCCATTTCGACGCCCGGCACGCGCTGCCAGAAGAGGAGCAGGTCGCCGTTGTCGATGGCGGTGTAGCCGCGCAGGCGCAAAGCATCGCCGAATTGGATATCGGTCGGGTGGTCGATGGGCGGAGCGTCTGGGATCCAGTGCGTCTTGAGCTGGGAATAGCGACGCAGGCTGAGCCCCCAGTACGCGGTATCCAGCCCCTTTTCCTTACCGGCGATGGTCAATTGTGCCGGCACCACGCCGGTGGGGTCAATCACATCATCCTGCCAACCAATCAGCCAGATACCGGGCCGGTCCGAGAGGGGGTCGAGGCTCTCCTGCAAGGGGATCGCGGTGTCTGCGAAGTCGAGCACGGCGTCCACATCTAAAGTGGACAGATCGGGCAGGCGCAGCGCCGGCAAGTCGGGCGCATAATAGTCCCAAACCGGCCAGGCGTGGCCGCTAATCAGCGCAATCGCCTCTTGCTCCTGGAGCCTTGGGCGCAAGAAGTCCGTGACCCCGCGCCAATCATCCTTGGTAAAGGCCGGATTCACAAACCAATTCACGTTGGCGTACCCAAAGCCTAGTGCCAGAAAGAGCACAGAGAGCGCGGCAATCAGTCCGCCTGGAGACCAGGAGGTTCTCTGGGCGCCCGGTTTGCGTGCTGCAGTCTGCGCCGCATCCTGCGCTGCATTTTGCACTGCAATCTGCACCGCCCACTGCCCCAGTCCGCCCGCCCACAGAATGATCAGCCCGGGGAGCGCCAGCATGACGTAGCGCGCATTGAACTTGGGCGCAATCGAGGCCAGCAGCAAGACCGCGGCCACGGGCAGCGCCAGCCAGAGCAAGCCGTAGCGAAGGGTGCGGCGTTGATCCGGCGCACGCCAGAGCCCGACGAGTGCGATTGCGGTCACAAGTGCATAGCCGATCAGCAGCCAGAGCGCTTGCGCTTCGAAGACAGTCTCGCCGCTGGTGAAGGAGATGGCAACCTCGGCGAGCGCTTCGCCAAGCTTCAACTCGCCTTGCCAGTAGCTGGTATCCTGGCGCAGCTGGGCGACCATGACCCAGAGCCAGGGCAGATAGAGGAGCAGGACGCCAAGATTGGCCAAAATGAAGGGCCGCAGGCCGCGACGGAGTTCGGTGCGTACATCGATCAGATAGGCAATGGCCAGGGCCAGTAGCAAAAAGAAGGCGAAATAATGGGTATAGATCGCCGCGGTCGCCGCTGCCACATAGGCCAGCCAGAGCGTAGGCCGTCGCTCGCCCTCGCCCAGGCGCACAACACAGTAGCCCGCGATCACGCCCCAGACCAGAAGCAACGCGTACATACGCGCTTCCTGGCTGTAATAGACGAGGAGGGGATGGAAGGCGGTCAGAAAAGCGGCCAGGAGCGCGGCAGAAGCGTGACGCGTCAAGCGCATGACCAGCACAGCCATGAGCGGCACGAGCAACACCCCGCACCAGACAGAGAGAAAGCGCAGGCTCCACTCGCCCCAGCCGGCGAGGCGACCCCACGCCGCGACCAGGTAGTAATAGAGAGGCGGCTGAATGTCGGCCGCTGTCCAGCGCGTAAGCGCCGCAGGGTCCATCTGGCCAACGAGGGCCGTGACGCCTTCATCGTACCAGAGGCTCTGGCCGTCGAGCAGGAAGAGACGCAGGCCAAAGGCGGCCAGCACAAGCGCAAGCAGCGTAGCGCGGCCCACGAAGCGACTGGTGAGACCGGTCACGGACGCGCTCATGACCCACCTCCATAGCTTGTGCCAGTTGAAGCGGGCACACCCTCGACTGCCGCGGCTTCGGGCTGATGCAGCTCAGGCGCGTGAATCCAGCGTCCCCAGAGCAGGCTGAGCCCGGCCATGAGCAGTTCGCCGGCGGTGGTCCAGACGCGCATGGCCAGCGCGGCGACCGTTACCACGCTGCCTTCCATTACGGGCGCAAGCAGCAGGAAGAACGCGCCTTCGCGCACGCCAAAACCGGAGGGCGTGATGAAAGAGAGAAAGCCGATGGCGTAGGCGATGGGGTACGACAAGACCAGATGCGGGGCCAGACGCGCCATTTCGGCCGGCGAGAAAGCGCTCAACCCAAAGGTGAGCGCGGCAAAAGACGCGCCCCACAGGAGCCAGTTCACAATTGCGACGAGCAGCAGAGCCAACAGGCGTGCGCTGGTCAACGAAAGCGGCAAGGTTTCGCGGCCGAGTTTTGCTAATGCCCAGTTGATGGCTTCAATCAACCATTGGGGCCGCAGCAAGAAGATGACGACGGGCGTCATTCCGGCGAGCACCAACCACCAGGTTGCGCCCTGCACGAGCTCGGAGATCATCCCCAAGCTGCCTGTGGCGTAAACATAGAGCGCGGCCAGCGGCGCCACGGCCAGCAGGATGAGGGCCTGATAGAGCGCCACGCCGGTCAGCGTGGCCTCGGCGCGAATGCCATGACGATAACAGAGTACCGTCATGCTCAGCGGCTGCCAGACGTTGCCGGGAATGTAGCGCATGACCGCGCTGAGAAACCAGATGCGCAGCGCCGGACCGTAGGGCAAGATGCCGCCAAACAGGTAGAGAAGATGGCGCCAGATGGCAATTTCCATCAGCCAACTGGCCAGCAAGAGCAGCGCGGAGAGGGCCAACCAGCGCCAATCGAACTGCCAATCGTAGGCGCGCAACTCGGCCCACTGACTGAACAAGAGCAGCACCATGGCGAGGAGGGCCACCCCAAAGAAGATCGGTTGTAAGCGGCGCAGCGCTTGCATCCACATGCGCGGAAACTCCAACAGCGTATAGAAACGATTTCATGATGCCTGATCACGTTTGGCGTCAATCGATACCGTGCAGGCTGGGGTCAAACAGAACGCGGATCAAGAAATCTCCGCAGATACGAGCCGAACAAATCAGCGTGAATCAGCCCAATCCCGGTACATCCGCGTTCCATTTTGTCGGCGCCCGACCAGTTGCGATTCACCAAAACCCGGACCCCATTCTACCCGCGATGACTAGGTACGGCGCAAGATCAGGCAGATCGAGTCGTCATCTTCCATCTCGGCATAGACGCTGGCTTCCAAAATGTCGAAGTAGGGTGTAGCCAGCTCGATCAACCGATCGACCGTGTAATAGACGAAATGGGGCCCGTACTGGTTCTCGACATAGGTCGCGCCCGTCTGACTGCGCCAGAAGCTGTGCAGGGCAATGCCGTTCGCTTCGAGCAGGTCGGCCTGGCGTGCCAGAGAGCGGCCAAGCTCCGTTTCGGCCAGATGGTGAAGCACCTTATTGGAGTAAATGCCGGCAAATGTTCGGTCAGTCTCCAGCGTCGTGGCATCCAACAGCAACAGATCAGCATCGGGATGATCGGCGCGATATAAATCCAAGAAATGGGTCGACCGATCGGATCCGACCGTCTTGAAGTGTTCGTTCAGCAGCGTGAGATCTGTGCCCGGCCCCATGCCAATTTCCAGCACTTCGGCCCCGGCGGGCACATATTCACGGAGCTTCTCAATCAGCTCGGCGCCATCGTAGCCGGCGGCCATCTCGATATAACTGCGCACGTTCTTTTCGTCGTCATAGTAGTCTGCCGTCAACGTTGACTCCGTTTCGATTCATTTTGGCTCTGGGCGGGACTGCCATGCTGCCACGCAAGCGAGGCATGGCGCTACCATATCACCGACCTTCCGGACCGGCAATGCTTGATCCAATCAATCGACAATTGCTTGATAGACGAGCGTTCGGAAACGACGGTCCGGCTCTTCAATCCCCTGATACTGCGTCATAAAGATCCCCACCAAGCTCTCTTGCGGGTCAACCCAGTAGTAGGTCGATGCAGCGCCAGCCCATCCGAACTCGCCGACGCTGCCTAGTACGCCGGCAGCGCCAACGTCCATGAGCGACCGTGAGCCCAATCCGAAACCATATCCGGGCGTTGGCGCCCCGCTAATCTCCCATAGACGTTCACTGCTCATGCCGACGCTCTCCGGCGCATGTATGCAGATAGTCATTTCGTTTGCCTCCCAGAGAACAGTTCCTTCGCTTGTTCGTACGCGCTAGGCGTTCACTATAGTCTATGGGGCCAAGGTGTCAACTGAACCCAATGCTCGCCTGCGATTACCCATAACCGGATATTCTGCCGCCCGTGCCAGGGACGTGTCTGGCGCACCGTCGGTGATTTTCGAAATGTCAACAGAGCCTGCAATCTCTATCCAACCGGCCGGGCAACGGCGGATACGGTAAGCTCCCTCAGAATCGATTTGCTCGCCACTCTGCCGATTGCGACTCCCCAAACACGCTTCAGGGGTGCATTTCACGCTGGAGGCAGCGGTGGCCTCACCCTGGACTCGCCCCGGCGGGGGCTCGTCCTGTCCCTCTCCGCCGGGCGGAGAGGGACGCGAAGTCACCGTCGAGGTGACGGAGCAGGGTGAGGAGAACGTGAGCACAATCTTGCCCCCAGCGTGAAATACACCCCGCTTCAGCGCCAAATTGACAGGTTGAGCAGCCGGTGCTACCCTATTTTTGGTACTAAAGACGGTTGCCGCTCACGATCGTGGGCGACCTTTTCCACCGACAGAGTGCATGATGAAGCAGACAGAGACAATCGTTTTCCACGCATACCGGCAAGACCACTGCTGATTGCTCGCTGCATTCGTCCTCTGTATCGACTGTAGACGCACTTCACGGCCACGGGTGTTCTTGCCCCGTGGCCGTTTCTCTTTCTGCACCTGCTGCCCGCTCACACGATCCTCTGTTGACCAGCGCATCCGTGCCTGAAACGACCGCGACCCTCAAACTTCGTGGCCGCTTCAGCTGCAGAGGAGGCGCATATGTTGTGTGCACTCACCAATATCTCAAAAACATACGGCGACCACACCGTGCTCCACGATGTGTCACTGACCATCGACGCCGGCCAGAAGATCGGCCTGGTCGGGCCCAATGGCGCGGGCAAGACAACGCTGCTCAAGATCCTGCGGGGCGACGTAGCGCCCGATGGGGGCAGGGTCCGCATTGATCGGCACGCTGAGCTGGGCTATCTGCCGCAGACGTTTGCGAGGCGCGGCGCCTTGACCATCGGCGAATTCCTGGACCAGGCGCTGGGCGACCTGCGCGCAATGGCGTCGCGCCTGCGCCAGTTGGAAGCAGAGATGACCGTAGACGGCGTTGAGCTCACATCTCTCCTGGGCGCGTACGCAGAAGTTCAAGGCCAGTTCGAACGTCGTGGAGGGTATGACATCGACCACCGCCAGGCCGAAATCATGGCCGGTCTGGGGCTTGAGGCGCTCGACCGCAGTCGTCCCATGCACTCACTTTCGGGTGGCGAGGCGACGCGGGTCGGCCTGGGTGCGCTGCTGCTGGGCGAACCGAATCTACTGCTCCTGGATGAGCCAACCAATCATCTGGATTTTGCCGCGCTGGATTGGTTAGAATCCTATGTCGAGCGCTACCGCGGTGGCGCGCTGGTGGTATCCCATGATCGGCGCTTTCTCAATCGCACCGTCGACGCAATTATCGAGCTTGACGAACATGCACATACGGCCAAACGCTATGCCGGCAGCTACGATGACTACGCCGTTGCCAAGGCCCACGAGCAGGCGCGCTGGGCCGAAGCATATGCGCTGCAGCAAGAAGAGATCTTCGCGCTCCGTCGCACGATCCGCAGCAAGGCGCGCCAGGTCGCGCACAATCGCAAACCCAAAGATGGCGACAAGATGGCTTACGACCACAAAGGGGGACGCGTTGCAGGAGCCGTCGCGCGCAACGTGCGCAACGCAGAAGAGCGCCTGCGCCGTATTGAGGCGGACCCGATTGCCCGACCGCCCAAGCCACTCTCCATCAACCCGGAGTTTGATCCCGATCGGCTTGTCAGTTCAGCACCGTTGCTCGCAACGGACATCGGCAAGGCCTATGATGAAGAGGTGGTACTTGACGCCATCAGCGTGGCGATCGATCGGCGCAGTCGTGTGGCGCTGGTCGGCCCCAATGGCAGCGGCAAGAGCACGTTGCTACGCATCCTCGCCGGCGTGGAAACCGCAGACGCCGGCGCAATCCATCTGGCGGCCAGCGCCGTCGTCGGTTACCTGGACCAGGAACCGTCTACGTTACCCCCCACCGGCAGCGTCCTGGCGGCTTATGCAACAGGACGTGCCGGCGATCCCGAACAGATCAAGGCGGAGTTGCTTGGCTATGGACTCTTCACCTATCCGGATTTGCTCAAGCCGGTGCAGTCACTGAGCATCGGTCAGAAACGCAAGCTACAGCTCGCCCGGCTGATCGCGGCGCGGGCCAATCTGCTGTTGCTCGACGAGCCGACCAATCACCTTAGCCTGGACGTCGTCGAGCGCTTCGAAGCGGCGCTACGCGACTTTCCCGGCGCGGTGATTGCCGTCTCCCACGATCGCCACTTTCTCAGCCGGTTTGCCGAAGAAGTTTGGTACTTGCGCCAGGGGCGGTTGGAACGCAGCCTGAGTGGATGGTCAGGGTGATAGGATTGGATTGTAGATGCCCCATGTGCGATTGATTTGACCAGACTCGCTGCAGTCGATTCTAAGATTTCTTTGACAAATCATCGCTCCGTCGCTACGATAGTTGTGTGTTATTGACAATAAGTAGCAAGAATCGAGACCCACAGTGAGTGATCGGTCCCAGTTGGCGCCGTTTTGTTACCCCTATCCCCGGCCTGCGGTGACGGTAGACGTGATTCTCTTTACCTTCCTGCATGACTGCCTGCAAGTATTGCTCGTCCAACGTCGCCGCCAGCCATTCCGGGGATGTTGGGCGCTCCCCGGCGGTTTTGTTGACGAAAACGAAGATCTGCAGGACGGGGCCCGGCGCGAATTGCAGGAAGAGACCGGGGTCAGCGATATATATCTCGAACAGCTCTACACCTTTGGCGAGTCGGGCCGCGATCCGCGCGGTCACGTTATCTCGGTGGCGAACCTGGCGTTGCTCAGCGCGGATCGGGCGCGCACGTTGCGCATACAGGGCCGCGATGACGCCGCAGACGCGCGCTGGTGGGATATTTACAACCTACCATCGCTTGCTTTTGATCATGATCAGATTCTTGGGTATGCGCTGCAACGCCTGCGCTGGAAGCTGGAATGGACGGCCCTGGGCTTTCTCTTGCTACCCGCCGAGTTCACGTTGTCAGAGCTGCAACAAGTCTACGAAACATCGTTGGGCGAAACGTTGGACAAGCGCAACTTTCGTCGCAAAATGCTCGCCAGTTCCGTAGACGGCCAGCGCATTATCGAAGAAACCGGCGGCCTGCGCGCCGGCGATCACCGTCCGGCAAAGCTCTACCGCTTCTCCGCCAAAGCCATCGAACTGGAGCAGGCGCGCCGCCGCTTTCCCTAAGTGACAGCAGACAAACCCCTTCAGAGTCGGGACATTCCGTTTAGACATGACGCACAATATTGCATCCTACGGTCGAGCCTATTTGGACCGCTTACGAACTGCTGCCGCCAAGACGCTGGACCGCTCCAACATTCCAGAGGAATTGATCATCGTTGGAATGGCCGTTGTGGTCGGCATCGGCACAGGCCTCGGCGCGGTCGCCTTTATCTGGTTACTGACCCGCATCCACAATTTGACAGTCGTGGCGCAGAACACGGTCGGCTTGGCCATCGGGACGATCATGATGATGACACTGGCGGGCTTTCTCGTCGGTTGGATGGTCGACCGTTGGGCGAGTGAAGCCAAGGGGCATGGCGTGCCTGAAGTCATGGAGGCTGTGGCGATTCGCGGCGGGCGCATCCGGGCCCGGGTCGCGCTGGTCAAAATTCTGGCCTCATCACTCACAATTGGCACGGGCGGTTCAGCTGGACGCGAAGGGCCGATTGTACAGGTGGGTGCGGCATTGGGGTCGGCAGTCGGGCAGCTCTTCCACTTCTCCGAAGAGCGGGTCCGTACGCTGGTCGCCTGCGGCGCCGCGGCCGGGATTGCCGCAACGTTCAACTCACCGATTGCCGGCACCATCTTTGCCATGGAAGTAATCTTGGGCAGCTTCACCGTCCGTTACTTCGGTGCGGTCGTCATCAGCTCAGTGACGGCCAGCATCGTCAGCCAAATTTTCTTGAGCAGCCAGCCAGCCTTTGACGTACCCGCTTACCCGCTGGCGCATCTCGGCGAAATCCCCATCTACGTAGTTCTTGGTATTCTAGCTGCGGTAGTGGCGGTCCTCTTTATCAAGGTGCTCTACACAGCAGAGGGCTGGTTCGATCGTTGGCAGATTGGATTGCCCTGGAAGGCGGCGCTGGGCATGTTCCTGACAGCGCTACTGGGTCTGCTCTATCCTGAGCAATTGATCCTTGGGTCTGGCCTTCACGCGCTTGGCGAAGCGATCGCCGACAACATTGACCTTACTGTTGGATTGTTGACGGCGCTGCTCGTCGGCAAGCTGTTGGCCACTACCCTCACGCTGGGATCAGGCAATTCGGGCGGCGTCTTTGCACCAAGCCTCTTCATGGGCGCCGTACTGGGCGGCATCGTGGGCCAGGTAGCCCATGGCTTGTGGCCCGACGTTGCCGTCAACCCCGGTGCCTACGCAATTGTTGGCATGGCCGCAGTTTTTTCCGGCGCGGCGCGGGCCCCGATTACCGCGGTCATCATCGTCTTTGAGATGTCCAACGATTACAAACTCATCTTGCCCCTCATGCTGGCAACCGTCCTCTCTACGCTGCTCGCCGAACTGATGTTCCCGGATTCGATTTATACGCTCAAGCTAAGGCTCAAGGGCATTTCACTGGATCGCGGTCGCGACATGGATATTCTGGAAGGCGTCAACGTCGAAGAGGTCATGACGCGCCATATAGAGTCGGTACCCACTACGGTGACGCTCGTCGAATTGTCGGATCTCTTTGCGGCGACCCACAGTCACGGTTTCCCAATGCTTGATGGGAACGGTGAACTGGCTGGTATCGTGACGATTAGCGACCTGGACCGTGCTGTCCATGAGGAGAAGCCGCGGCGCACAATTGCGGCGGAGATCGGCACGCCGCGCAGTCGCCTGCTGGTTGCAACACCAAACGAATCGGTTGGCGAAGCCCTTGCGCGCATGGGCGCCCGCGGTCTGGGCCGCATGCCCGTCGTCAGCGCAGAAGAGCCAAACTACCTGCTGGGCATGGTCAAACGCGGGGATATCATCAGGGCGTATGATATTGGCGTCAGCCGGCGCGCCGAACTCCAGCACCGGACGAAGCGCATGCGCGTCCGGAACTTGGACGGCACCGAGTTCGCCGACATCGTAATCGAAAAAGACGACTATGTCGCTGGCCGGTCGTTGCAGGAAATCGCCCAGTTCATTCCCAAAGAATGTATCCTTGTCTCGATCCGTCGCGGGGGACACATCATCATTCCCCATGGCGACACCGTCTTCAAGCCCGGCGACGCCGTGACGGCATTTGTGCAATCGAGCGATGTTGAAGCGGTACGTAGCCTTTTGCGGCGAGGGAGTTCCCAAGAGGAGGCCGGCGTAAACCCATAGTTCAACCGTGACGCCCCCCACTCCATCTCCATCATCAGCGGCGAGCAGGACGTGGTTATCGACAAGTTGCAGGGCGTTACGCTGACTGCATGAACCAAACAATCAGGAGACCCAACATGACCCAGCGCTCAATCCAGTCCCAGGTTACCTTTCTCTACTACGACGAGTTGGCGCCAATCGCCGATTTCTACGAGCAAGTGCTCGGCATGGAGCTAGTAGAGGAACAGGTCTTTGCCAAAATCTACCGCTCGGCGCCCCAGGCCTTCATCGGTCTTGTGGCCGGTGAGCGGGGCTTCCATCAGCCCAATCCCGAAAGTGCAGTGCTCGTTACCCTGGCGGTCGACGACGTGGACGCCTGGTATGAGCAACTGCGCACCCGAGGCGTTAAGATCGTCCGCGAGCTGACCACCCATGACTCGATTCAGGTGCGCTGTTTTTTTCTGGAAGATCCTGGCGGCTACACGATTGAAGTGCAACAATTCTTGAAGCCTGAGCTTCAAGCCATTTTTCACCCAAAATAGAGCGCGACTGTGGCGGACCTCGCGGATTCGTGCGGATTGTTGCGCAACGGATTGGTGGATATCTGACTCATTCGTGCCATCTGCATTCATGACCTGCGCTGGGCGCTCGAACACTTCCGGGCAATCCCCATTGCGCATACGGGGACGCGATGCTAAAATGGGCCACCTCGCCAAAAACCTGATGCAGTACCCGCTTGAAATGCGTCGTGCTAGGAGTTAAGGAGAAGCCATGGGTCGCACCGTGCTCGCAGTGGCTGCCGGTTTTGTGCTATGGACAGTGCTCTGGCTGGCAACGAATACGATTCTGCAAAACTCCTTGCCGCAGTTTTACGCGCCGGCCGGCGGCGCGACCGTCGGTCTGCTCCTACTTCTGGTGGTGCTCAGCGCGATCTATTCAGTCAGCAGCGGATATCTGACCGCTGCGATCGCACCGCACGAGCCGGAGCGCCATGCACTCTACTTGGGCGGGGCGCTCTTGCTGGTTGGCATTTTCGTCCAGGCGCAGAATTGGTACCTGGCGCCGCTCTGGTACCATCTGTTATTCCTGGGCTTGTTGGTGCCTGCAGCCACGCTGGGCGGCTATGGCTTTGCCATGCGCAGGCCGGCAGACGATAAAGAAGAGCAAGACGAGGTCGACTATCGGAGCCATGACCTTTAGTCATGACACGAGGCAGGCTGTGAATGGCAAGCAGCGCCCCTCACGGGGGGGATGACGGTGCTATGATCGTCGACGCGTGCTTGCATAGATATCGCCCGAAGCGCCGTCGTTGCCCAGGTCAGCAAGTCTTGTTAACAAATCCTCTGCGCAGAGCCACCGGTCGCTGGCAAATCGCTGGCTTTCGCCCGGAGACCAGTTGTACTGATAGCCTGCCAAGGTTTCGAGACGCTCAATACAGGCCTGCGTGGTACCCGGCGTGGCAGCCATATACTCGAACGAGAGTTGTGGTAGCGCTTCGGACAGGCCAAGCAGGGTCTCAAGCTCATACCCTTCCACGTCGATCTTGCAGAAATCGGGCACGCCAAAGCGTTCGATGAGGTGATCAAGCGTCGTGACATTAACTTCTATTGTCTCGGCCCAGTCCACACTGGCAAATGACGCCTCTTGCCGCATCGCATCTATCCACTCTGACGAAAGGGTTGTGACCGTCGGATTGGTCGGATCGATGTGCAAGGCAAGGCGGCCCGGTTCGGCGCCCACAGCTTCTTCCACCAGCGCAATGTCATCACGATTCCCGTAGAAGCGACGCAACAACGTCATGCAGGCAGGCTGGGGCTCGATGCCGACGCAGCGTGCCCCCAGTCGTGACCACGTCCAAAGCCGGTTGCCAACGTGAGCGCCGATGTCAAAGCAGAGATCGCCCGGGCCAATAAATTGGCCATAGAAGTCATGCAGGCGGCGGTATCGCCACGGCTGACCGTAATAGATGGCAACCGAACGCCATAGGCCAAACTGTTCGCGCATAAAAAGCGATGCCTCTCTCCCTATGTAAACGGTCGCGGATATCCAATGTTCTAGCGGATGACACCTGTCAATCGACGATTGGAAATTGCCAATTGACAATTCTTCATTGCGCCCGAAGCCAAATTGCCGCAGCACGCACAATCGTGTAGGCTATAGCGGCATCATAGCGTCCATTGGGATGAATCCCAAGCAAGAAACGATCCGCAACCAACTTATGAACCGTATTCACCCTGACTTTCGCTTCTGGCTGGCATTTCTCGGCCTAAACGCGTTGCTCTTTCTGCCTCTCTATTTGTTAAATGCTGAATCGTCCAGCTTTCTCCCCCTGCTGCCTGCTGCGGGCGGCAATGCGGGCGATGCCGTTGCCCAACTTCTGCTTTGGCGTCCCAACTATGACCTCTTCCGCATCAACCTGGAGATTGCCATTTTCGCCGTCGTCTGGGTCAACGTTGCCTGGATCCGCCATCCGGCCTTTCGTGCGCTCTTTTTGATCGTCTACTTCAGCGCACTGGCCTACTATATTTATGAAAGTATCATGCTCTCGATCTTCGCCGTTGAACCGGTTTTCTATAACGAGTTTGCTATGGCGGCGGGCGGGATCCCTTTCCTGCTCTCCCATTTACGACTCTCTCTGCCGCTCTACGGCGCCGCGCTACTGCTGCTGGCGCTCTTTGGCGCCTTTGTGGTCATGCTCACGCGCCTTCTGCTCGATGAGCGGGTCGCCATGACGCTGACCAGGTGGTCGCGTGTGGCGCTCCTTGCGCTCATCGTCGGCATGCTGGTTTCGGCTGTCCAATTCCGAGCGGCCCTGGCCCAACCAGAGATGGTCGTGAGCAGCCTTGGCTATAAGCTGCAGCGCAACGTCAGTGAGTCGCTGGCCCGCTACGAGGAGACAGGCAATTTTGATGTCCGGCCTGTCTATGCAGCTTATGACTATGGCGAGCTCGACTTGGCCCAGACACCCAATATCTATCTGATTTTTGTGGAATCCTACGGTTCGGTGCTATACAAGCGCCCCGACTTCGAGGACCTCTACACCAAACTTGCCACAGAGCTAGACGCAGAGCTTGGAGAAAACGGGTGGCAGTCCCGTTCGGCCTTGACGCTTTCGCCCACCTGGGGCGGCGGGTCATGGATGGCCTACACCAGCGCGCTCTTTGGCCTGCGCATTGATCATCATCCCCAGTTTCAGATGCTCTTCAATCGCTTCCAGGAAGAGGACTATCCTGATCTGGGCAGTTATCTGCAGTCGCAGGGTTATGAATACACCTGGTTGACATCCCTGTCGACCGATCTGAAAGAGTCTTCTTGGGACCGCTACCGCGCGTTCTACGGCACCGACCAGTGGCTGCGCCGCGACGATCTCAATTTTGTAGGTCAGGAGTATGCCTGGGGACCAGCGCCGCCCGACCAGTATTCGCTGAACTACACCCGACAATCCATCCAAGAGCGGGCTGTCAGTCCCTATTTCCTCTTCTTCATCACCCAGACATCCCACTACCCGTGGACCCATCTGCCCGAACTCGTGGACGACTGGGAGAGTCTCAACCTCCCGGTAGCGGATGAGCTTGAAGCGATTGACGCCGATGCCATGGAGCACGGTACGCGGCGCGCAAATTACATGCAGGCCATCGAGTATGAGCTGCGCATGCTGGTCGACTTCATCCTGACCGAAGAAACGGACGCCATCTTCGTCCTGGTCGGCGATCATCAGCCACCGCGCGTCTCGCGTCGTGATGACGGTTTCCAGACGCCGATTCACGTGATTAGTCGGGACGAAGCCTTTTTGGCGGAATTTGATGCGCAGGGCTTTGTCGACGGCTGGACCGTGCCAGAGGGTGAGGAGACAATGCGCCATGAAGGGCTCTACTCGCTTCTGGTCCGGGCGCTCGTTGATCGCTATGGCGCCGACGGCGTGACGCCGCCCGACTATCTGCCCTTTGGCGTAACGTTGGATCTCCCCGAGGATGATGAGACAGCGAATGAGTAATGCGTGATACGGTAATGCGGCCTGAGCACGTGCTAAATTGGCGCGGTGTTCACAGACAGATCATCTATTCAACCTGACCGATTGCGCATATTAGGAGATCCAACCATGAAAATTCGACCCTTTTCACCACTCTTGTTGTTGAGCATCATGGCGGTGCTGCTGTTGGGGGCCTGCGCCGGAGCAGGCGCGCCCGCAGAAGCGCCAGCCGCAGACACCGAACCGGCAGCAACTGAGGCGGCAGCCGAAGAAATGGCCGAAGAGGCAGCGCCGACGGAAGAGGCAATGGAAGAAGAGGCGCCAGTCGCCCAAGCTGTGAGCAGTGGCGAAGAACTTACCGGCACACGCACCTTCACGGTTGTCCCCGAAGCGTCGCAGGCCGCCTACGTGGTCGATGAAGAGTTTCTGGCCCAGGCCCTGGACAAGCTAGGCATTGCAGCCGGCGCCACGGTGGTTGTCGGCTCTACGAATGATGTCGCCGGCTCGTTGAGCATCAACCTCGATGACAAGAGCATCGGCGAGAATCAGTTCACGGTCAACATGACCACGCTCTCGACGGATCAAAACCGCCGTGACAACTGGATTCGCGAGAATGGTCCCAGCTTCAACAGCTTCCCGGAAGCGAGCTTTGTGGCCACAAGTGTAGAAAATGCGCCGGAGAGCTATGTAGAAGGTCAGGAAGCCACATTCCAGCTTGTGGGCGATCTGACGGTGCGTAACGTGACGGTGCCGGCTACCTTTGACGTGACGGCTACCATCAATGGCGATACGCTCACCGGAGTGGCCGAAGCAAGTCTGCGCATGAGCGATTTTGGCATCGATCCGCCCAACTTCGCGCAAACGCTTACCGTGGCCGATCCCTTTAAGGTGCGCATGGAACTGACGGCGCAGGCTCAATAAATATCAATTCAAACGGTCTGCGGCCGGCCGTCTATGGTCCGCCGCAGACCGTTACCCACCTTCCTCGCTTCGCATGAGCGCAGAACTATTCTGGCAACAGCTCCATACTCGGATTGACGAGCAAGTCGCCGCCATTGATGCTGTAATCGGTTTCTGCATCCACGACTTGAGCTCGGGCCATGGCTTTGAGATCAACGGCCACCTGCGCTTTCCCACAGCTTCAACGATCAAGATCCACATTCTGACCCAGCTCTATCAGGAAGCGACGGCTGGCACGCTTGACCTGGACCAGACAATAGACTGGCAGCAATGGCGTACCGGTGGCAGCGGCATACTCAGATACCTTGATGACGCACCCGTCGTGTCGCTACGTGATGCAGCCAACCTGATGATCATTGCTTCGGACAATACGGCCACCAATCTCTGCATTGACACCGTCGGCATGCAGGCTGTCAATGCGCTGCTGGACGGATTGGGGCTGGAGAAGACGCGCTTACGGCGCAAGATGATGGATAGCCAAGCCGGACGCGCCGATCAAGAAAATGTTGCAACACCCGTAGAGTTGGTACGCATGCTGCGCTTGCTCTACCGTGATTTGCCCAGCGAGGACGTGGCGCAACAAGTGCTGCGCGTGCTGCGCAAGCCGAAGTCGGGCTTCATCGATCAAGTTGTCGCCAATGGCGTCAAAGTGGCGAATAAGCCGGGCTGGACCGGCGGCGTGCGCTGCGACGCCGGGATCGTCTATCAATCCCGCACGCCCTATGCGCTGGCCATAATGCTCAAGTATGGCAATGGCGCGCCTGAAGCGCTTGATGCCGCAATCATCGGACTGGCGCGCACGGCCGCTGACGCCTTGGCCACGCTGAATCAAAGCAATGCGTTTGGTCACGGCGTCTTCGCCTGATCCCGTCATCCAAAAAGAGGTCCACCACACATGGACGATTTGGCCCGCTTTAACCAATCACGCTGGGATGCACTGGTGGATGCCGGCGTCGCCTTTTCGCGTCCGATCCTTGACCTGACGCCGGCCAGCGCACTTACGCTGGTGGATCCTCATGGCATCATCGGGCGGACTCTGGGCGACATCAGTGGACGCCCCGTTCTCTGTTTGGCCAGCGGTGGCGGGCAACAAGCGCCGGCCTTTGGGCTACTGGGCGCGGAGGTCACCCTGCTCGACCTGAGCCCGCGCCAGTTGGCGCAGGATCGCCGCAGCGCAGCGCATTATGGTCTGAAACCAACCATTCTTCAGGGGGATATGCGGGATCTCTCCCGCTTTGAGGATGATGCTTTTGACGTGGTCTACCAACCGTACTCGATCAATTTCGTTGACACCGTTGAGCCGGTCTTTGACGGCGTTTGGCGCGTCCTGCGTCCGGGCGGCCTCTACCGCCTGGAGTTTGCCAATCCCTTTGTGATGTCGATCGATGATCGGGCGTGGACTGAGGCGGGCTATCCCCTTCGCCGACCCTATGGCGACGGCGAGATCGAGTTTGCCACGCCGGAATGGGATGTTCATGATGAGGCGGGCAACTATCAAGCGGTGGCCGGCCCGCGTGAGTTTGTCCATGCATTGAGCACGATACTCAATGGCTTGTCGACGCGTGGCTTTCACTTGCTTGGCCTGTGGGAGTTCATGGAGCCGGACGAGGATCCTGATCCCGGCACCTGGGCCCACTACACGCAGATTGCGCCGCCTTGGTTTTCGGCCTGGTTTCGTCTAGCCGGCGCATAATTCGTGCGTGCCCCTCCGCCCCCCGATCCCTTCGTCGTCGCACCTCATCCATTACCCATTTTCCTCAACGCCGCCAGTCGCCAACCATGCGCGCAGGTCAGCCAGGACAGTGCCGAGCCCGCGTGTCTCCGCCGCGCGTAGCATGACGAGCAGAAACGCTGCCCCCAGCATGAATAGTCCGGCCGTCTCCTTGCCGGTCATCCACCAGCCCGGCTGCGCCACAAGCCAGGCGAGGCCGCGCGTGCCAACCAAGGTCCCCAATGCGCCGGCCATGCTCAGAGAAAGCAGGGCGAGCGCGATCTGTTGCCACCGATGCCAGCGAGGCGCGAACGATCCGGTATGCGGTACAAGTCTATCCGCGGCGATGGTTATGGGATGCTTAACTTGGTGAGACATTGCGCCAACCCTCCTTGTGAACAGACCTGGGATCAACGGTGCGATTACCCAAGAATTTGCTGTTGACCCCAGCATAGCAATCAATCGTCGCAAGATCGTCGCGGAATGAGGGTACGTGCGTATCCAAAAGCGGGCGTTTGCGTATCAATCTCGGCCGATTTCCACGCGACTGACGTCAATTATAGATCTGCCTACCACGCCGGTCATGAATTTGTGGGATAACTCGACACGTGATAACCTACCTACTATTAGGTAGACAGAATTTGTCAAGGTATTGTCAAATGATTGACAGAGTTGATCTGACAGCAGAAAGTACAAGTGAAACCAGCGAAGCCCAGCAGCGCGTGCTCGACGTTGCCGAGACGCTCTTTATGCAGCAAGGCTATTCATCCATCACCCTGCGTGACATTGCCGACGCGCTGGGCATCCGGCAGGCATCGCTCTATTACCACTTTCCGAAGGGCAAAGAGCAGATTTATGTGACCATGGCCGAGCGGCTTTTTGAGCGCCATCGGGTCGGATTGGAAGGGGCAATTGCCGCCAGCGGCGACGCCATCGCGCCCCAACTGACAGCCGCAGCGGATTGGTTCGCCGGCCAGGCGCCGATGAATCTTTCCAGCATGATGCATGCTGACATGCCGGCGCTCAGTCCGGAAGCGGCGGCCCACATCACGAACGCCGCGTATGCGTGCATTTTCACGCCTTTGCGCAGCATCTTTCTGGGTGCTCAAGCGCGTGACGAGACGCGGACAATGAATGCCGATGTCATGGCAGGCATGTTTCTGGCGATTCTCGATAGCGCCCACTTCAGCGGGTCGGGACCGGGCATTCCCACCCGCGAAAGTATGTTTGGCGACATTATTTCAGTTGTCCTGGATGGGCTCCGACCGCGCCCGTAGAAAATATCACGCAAATTTGTAGGAAGGCAGAACCAAGATGAAACGTTCAGTAATCATAATAGGTCTCTTGTTGGCCCTCGTGGCCGGCATTGCCGGGGCCTATTTTGGGGGCTTTCTGGATCCACTGCTGGCCGGGCAAGCTGAAGCTGAGCCGGCTGCCGTCGAGACGCTGCAGGAAGAACCGCAAAGCGCGGCTTCCGTTGAAGAAGCGCCCCGCGCCAGTGACGGGCGCATCATAGTTGATGGACGCGTGCTGCCCGCCCGCGAGGCCGAACTCAGCATGCCCGTCGGCGGCATCATCCGCGAACTTTTCGTGGAAGAGGGCGCGACGGTCACAGAAGGGGATTTGCTCTTGCGGCTCGATGACGCCCAGGCCCGCACAAACGTTGCCCGAGCCCAGGCCGATCTCGAACGCGCAGAGGCGCAACTGAACGGTCTGCTCGCAGGCGCCCGTACCCAGGAAATTGAAGCGTCTGCGGCTACTCTGGCCGCGGCAGAAGCCAGGCTGGAGCGCCTGCGCACCGGCGCCATGCCGGGCGACATGGCGGTGGCCGAGGCACAAATTGACTCAGCGCAGGCTGGCCTGGCCAAGGTGCTAGAGGGCACGCCCGAACAGCAGATCATTGCCGCACGGGCCGATCTGGCCAATGCTGAAGCTGAGCTGCAGCGGGCCCAGCGTGCCTACAATGACGTGAAGTGGCGCAGCGATGTGGGCGCCACGCCCGAAGCGGCCCAACTCCAGATCGCCACCAACAACTACGAAGCTGCTCAAGCGCGGCTGGCCGATTTGCGTACCGGCGCGACAACGGCTGATGTGGCAGGCGCCCGCGCCCAGGTGCGCGAGGCGCAAGCCGGTCTCGAGCGGCTCGAGCTGACCTATCCGGCCGAGATCGCCGCGGCCGAAGCCGATGTCCGTCAGGCCGAAGCGCAATTGGAACTCCTACTGGCCGGCGCGCGCACGGCAGACATCGAAGCAGCGGAAGCAGACGTGGCAGCGGCAATCGCCTCGCTCCAGCAGGCGCTGGTCGGTCTTGCCGATCTGGAGTTGCGTGCGCCTTTCAGCGGTGCTGTCGCCCTGTTGGAGCTGGAGGAAGGCGAGCAGGTGGCAGCGGGCACGCCCTTGCTGCAGCTGGCTGACCTGAGCAACTGGGTGATCTACACGGAGGATCTCACCGAGCTTGACGTTTCCAGCATTGAAGCGGGCGAAGCGACGATCCTCAGCTTCGACGCCATTCCCGGCCTGGAGATTCCGGGGACGGTTGCGCGTGTGCGCCCCATCGGCGGCGACCTGCGCGGTGACATTGTCTACACGGCTGTAATCGAGCCGGAAAGCGACGATGATCGGCTGCGCTGGAATATGACAGCCGTTGCCACCTTTGAGACGGAGTAGATCATGCCCTTATCGCTTTTCCTGGCCGTCAAAGAAATCTTGCACAATCGCGGTCGCTTTCTACTCATCGCCCTGGTCGTTGCCCTGATTACAACGCTGGTGCTCTTCATCGCCGCGCTTGCGGAAGGCTTGGGCAACGGCAACCGTGAATATATCGAAAATTTGAGCGGCGAACTCCTCGCCTATCAGTCGGGCGTGGAGCTGGCCGCAGCCTCAAGCCGCATCGGCCGCTCGCGGCTTAATGAGATCCGCCGCGTGGAAGGTGTGGAAGATGTGGGACAGGTCGGCTTTGCCAACGGCACCATTGTCTTTGATGACGGCTCTGCCCCCCTGGACATCTCCCTAATCGGCGTGGAGCCGGGGCAGCCAGGCGATCCGCCGGTGATTGAAGGTGAGAATCTGGGGCGCAGCCGGGCCAACGAAGTCGTGATTGACAACAACATCGCCGAGCGCACCAATATTCAAGTTGGCGACACCATCACGATCAAGACCATTCAAGGCACCGACGAGGAATTCTTCGAAGTTGATGTCGTAGGACGAAGCGAGGGTCAATCTTACTTTATTCAACCGTCAGTCATGGTGCCTTATCTGACGTGGGACAAAATCCGCCCCCAGGGAGCCAACGAAAACCAGGGCAACAACGAGCTGGTGTCTAACGTCGTGGCGATCAAGCTGGATGATCCGACGCAGGAGGAAGCCATGGCTGATCGCATCCAGCAGGAGGTAGGCGACATTGACGTCGTGGACCGCAAGACGGCCTACGAAGCGACGCCCGGCTACTCCGCGCAGCAGAGTACGCTCGATACCCAGCGCTACTTCTCGTTCTTCATCGGCATCCTGGTACTGGGGGGCTTTTTCCAGATTCAGACGTTACAAAAGGTGGCGCAAATCGGCATGCTCAAAGCGGTTGGCACCTCCACGTGGACAATCGGCATGTCGGCAATGCTGCAAATCGTGCTGATCAATGCGTTGGGCGTAATGATCGGGGCGCTGGGTTCGCTGGCGTTGGGCGCTTCATTCCCGCCCGCCGTGCCCATCGAGTTTTCTCGCGATGCGTTGGTGACTACGGTCGTAGCACTCTTGCTCATCGGCCCAGTTGGCGGTCTGGTATCGATCATCTACCTGCTGCGCATTGAGCCGTTAACTGCTCTCGGATTGGCGCAATAAACGGGAGACAAACGCGCAATGAAAGCACTGCAAGCAATCGATGTAACCAAAGTCTATGGCGAGGGCGACACCGCGGTCCGCGCGGTAGATCACGTTTCGTTCAGCGTCCACCCTGGCGAGTTCGTGGCCTTGGTGGGGCCCAGCGGCTCGGGCAAGACGAGCATGCTGGCCATGCTGGCCGGGTTGCTCAACCCAACCGACGGCATCGTGGAAATTGGCGGCAAGAACATGAACGAACTGAGTGAGGCCAAGCGGACGCGCTTCCGCGGCGAACACATCGGCTTTGCTTTTCAGTCGAGCAACCTCGTTCCCTATCTCAATGCGCTGGATAACGTACAGCTTATGCTGCGCATCAACAAGATGAACAACAAAGCGAACCGCGATCGGTCCAAAGAGTTGCTGACGAGACTCGGGCTAGGCGATCGCATGAAAAGCTTCCCGGAGCAGCTCTCGGGCGGTCAGCGGCAGCGCGTGGCTATTGCCCGTGCGCTAATCCACGAACCGGAAGTCGTCCTGGCAGATGAGCCAACTGCCAGCCTGGACACAGAACGGGCGAACGAGGTGGTGGCGACTTTCGCTGAACTCATTCACGAGCAGGGACGCGCCGGCATCATGGTGACCCACGACCTGCGCATGTGCAAATATGTGGACCGGGTCATTCAGATGGTTGATGGGCAAATCAACAGTATTATCGATGAGCGCGAGGCAATCGACCGCATGGCGGCTAAGAGTGAATACCACTCGTAGCGTTCCGACGCGTTGGCGGAACCATCAAGCCTTTTCGTCGTCACGCCACTTTGAATAGGGATAGGTAGTGAGATTGGCGTTGAAGTAGCGGGCAAGATGGGTTACCTCCTCGCCAATCCACGGCGGCAGCGGAACCTCTTGATCTTCGTGCGTCAGTTCCACTTCTGCAAAGATAAGGCCGGCGTTCTCGCCGAAGAACTCATCCACCTCCCAAACGAAGCCTGCGTAGGGAACTTCGCGTCGGTCCTTTTCAATCAGGGGACCAACGCAGAAACGATCGAGCATGTAGTGCGCGTCCTCAAGCGGGATTTCGTACTCGAATTCGGCGCGGCCGGCGCCGATTGACGCACCTTTGAGTGTCAGAAAAGCTTGGCTGCCATCCCGGCGTTCAATCGTGCGCACGCGCACCGTGCGTCCCGGCTCGCGGCAAAGATAGCCCTGGCGATAGCGGGCAGGCTCAGCGCTGCGCCAGGCGTCACCCGTAACACGATATTTGCGTTCAATCTCCAGTGCCATCCTGATCCCCCCATTGACTACTAGTCACGATACAGCGTATGGGCCAGCGGCGGTTAAGTTTGCTCACACTACGCTTTCGCCCAGCTTTCACCGGCATCGGTAAGCGTGTGTTTTCATCATGTCAGCATACATTGCTGCATGCCAAATGTCTACCCCGTCAGATCCATCGGGTGCAGACCATACGCGGGGGTTGCTCCGGTGAAAACAACCATTATCGTCAACTTAAGAACCGTTAGGATTTTTCGCAGCGACTTGACGAAATATCCCCAAGCAAGTAAGGTGATAGACAGGAATTGATTGACAGCTGAGCCGTAGCTGGTCGCAGGCAAGGGAACTCGACGCGACTGGACTACGTATTGAATAGAGAAGCATGCCTTTTTGTTGCGCTACGTTCCAAATGCGCCTTTCACTTGGGACAAGTTGTCTCTTCGCAACTTGAAAATAGCCTCCAATTTCCAACGTTTTCAGGATAGATGCTTCATGCGCTTTCATTAAGGGTGAGGGTCCGTTATGCAGTCGGACGCCCCCATTGATCAATAGGGCGCATCATCTTCACATCGTGCTGCTTGATAGAAGGAAGAAAGCATATGGATACCGAACTCGATCTCAATAAAATACGTCGTACGCTGGAAGTGGAACGAAACATGTTGCTGGCCACACTTCAGCCCGATAAGGCGAGTGAAGCGAGAAGCCGTAACCCCGGGCGGGGCGAATTAGCCGCCGAATACACAGATATGGATCGTGACATTGCGTTGCGCAGCGTTGAGGAACAGACGCTGGAACAGATCGACGCCGCGCTTGTCCGGCTTGATGCCGGTACCTACGGCATATGCAGCGATTGCGGCCAGCCGATTAACCCGGAGCGTATGGAAGCCTTGCCCTACGCCACCCTTTGCATCGACTGCCAGGCCAAGACCGCGAAATAACCTATCACCCCACCTTCCCAATCGAAACGCCAGCGCAGACTGAATTCTGCGCTGGCGTTTTGCCCTTATAGCGTACTCGAATGCCCCGATTCTCCCGCGGCGCTGTCTCCGTTGTCTTATAATCAACGGCAAGCCTGTTAGGCGGACACATAGGGCCGGGTACGCAGGAATGCGTATTCCGGCAAGGGATGGTGCTGGCGATGATGCCTCAGGACGCGCATACGTTCTTCTACCCGCAACTGGACCTCGGCGCATTTGACCTGATCACGTAGCACGCGCAGATAGAGCGCTTGCGTCTCCTGCCCGGGACGGATGCCCAGCTCGCGACGTAGCACTTCAGCACACTGCTGGTATTGATGGAGCGCAGCGCCGCGATCGCCGGTGACGCCGTAAAGTTCTATCAGGCGGCGGTGTATCTCTTCGTCGAAGCCATTGACAAAAAGATAGGTATTGGCGTAGGCAATGGCCTCGGCGTAATTGCCCTGGGCAATATGCACCTCAATCAAGACCGCCAGGGTTTCCAAATAGATCCGTTCAATACTTTGACGTTCTAGTGTGAGCCAAGATTCATACTCAGGCGAGTTGGACAGCGAGAAACCCGCCAACAGCGGACCGCGGTAAACGCCAACCATCTCGTGCAGCGTGTCCAAATCCGGCTCTACATCACATCCGTTGCGGGCACACAGGAAGGCAACGACATCGGACCAGAAATAGTCTGGATTCAAGGCAACATAGTCGTCGTTGACGACAATCATCTCTCGTGCAGGCACCGCGCTACGTAAATGGGTCAACAGATGAGAAAGATTGCGACGCGCTTCCTGCTCGGGCCGATTCGACCAGAGGAGAAAGCAAAGATGTTCACGCGGGACGGGATCAGTCACAGCAGCCAGGCGAAAAAGGAGGGCCCGGGTCTGTCGACGTGCGATGTGGAGGGAGAGGCCGTCCACATACACGCTTGGAGAACCGAGTAGGTGTACTTCGACTCGTTTCATCTCAACACCTCGCAGAGATCTAGGCAATCAGAATCAGGCAAAGAAGCGTCAATGAAGACACCGGAGAATCAATGATTCCGATGGTGCTGATACGTGTGAGGTGACGAGCCGTGACCGGGCTCATATAGCGAGAAATGGGAGGCATAAAAGGCCTCTAGATTAAAGATACCTCGACCACATGGGCCACACACCCGCCAAGTGACCAGGTACGATCCTCCCCACCTGACCAGTCTAGGGACGGCATAGGTAGGCGAAGCGATTTCTGCAGAAGAAGCAGGTGCTTCGTAAGCCAATGACAATCCTTACAAAACCCTCACACGCCTTTCAATCGTCCTTTACAGAACGAATGTAGAGTAGAGAAAGAAGAGCAAAATCCAGGCGTCGGTCGGAGTAAACAACCGGCGTCAGGAACAACATCCAGACAGCTTCAACGTAACGGATTTCAACGTACCGAATTTCAGGGAGGTCACCTTCACATGTTGCTCAAATATTTCTACGACGAACAGTTGGCCCACGCTTCCTACCTGGTTGGCTGCCAGGCGGCCGGCGAGGCGATTGTCATCGACCCCAATCGGGATGTCGACATGTATCTGCGCGTGGCGGAAGCCAACAACATGCGCATCGTCGGCGCAGCAGAGACGCACATCCACGCCGATTTCGTCTCCGGTTCACGCGAACTCGCCGAACGGGTCGGGGCCAAGCTTTACCTCTCTGATGAGGGCGATAAGGACTGGAAGTACGAATTTGCCGATCAGTATGACAGCGTCCTCCTCAAGGACGGTGATATCTTCGGCATGGGCAAAATCAAGTTCGAGGTCATGCATTCGCCCGGACACACGCCGGAACACATCTCATTCTTGCTGACGGACGGCGCCAAAACTGACGAGCCCGTCGGCATCTTTACCGGCGACTTTGTCTTTGTCGGCGACATCGGCCGCCCGGATCTTCTGGAAGAGGCAGCGGGCATGATGGGTACAGCCGATGCCGGGGCCCATCAGATGTTCCAGTCGCTCAAGCGTTTTGCTGCGCTGCCCGACTATGTTCAGGTCTGGCCGGCCCATGGCGCCGGCAGCGCCTGCGGCAAGGCCCTGGGCGCGATGCCGTCCACCACCGTCGGCTACGAGAAGGCCTTTGGCTGGGCGTTCCAGATCGACGACGAAGACGAATTCGTCACGGCCCTGCTCGATGGCCAGCCCGAGGCGCCCAAATACTTTGCAGAGATGAAGAAGGTTAACAAGGTCGGTCCGCGCGTACTCAATGGCATGCCGAACCCAACGCAGCAGCCGGCGGATCGCCTACCCGAGCTGGTTGCCCAGGGCGCAGTCGTCGTAGATACCCGCTCGGCCGAACGGTTCGCCGCCGGCCATGTGGCAGGCACGCTCAACATTCCGATTGAGTGGCTGGGAAGTTGGGCCGGTTGGCTGCTCAAATATGATCAACCCTTCTACCTGGTCGTCGAGCCGACTGCACTGGAGGAAGCCATTCATGGCCTGACTTATATCGGCCTGGACGATGTGGTCGGCTACTTCGAATCTCACGCACTCGAGGTTTTGGCGGAGCACGGCGTCGAGCTAGAAACCTACGACATGGCCACGCCAGAGGAACTAGCAGAAGATATCAGCAGCGGCGATGTTCTCCTCGTCGATGTGCGCGGCAAGGGCGAATGGGCCGAAGGGCACATCCCGGGCGCCCATCACTACATGCTCGGCTATCTGCTGGACACGGCAGACGAAATCATCAACGGCAAACCGATTGTGGTGCAGTGCCAGACGGGTGGCCGCGCGGCCATCGGCGCCAGCATTCTGCAGGCCAAGGGAGCGGGCCACGTCATTAACATGACGGGCGGTTTCAATGCCTGGGAGACGGCCGGCAAGGCCATCGCGAACTAGCGGGAAACAACGAAAGGCATCCGCGCTGTCGTAGAAAAAACGTTCGTAAACGAGCGGTTCGATCTGCGATAGCACGGATGCGCTTTACGCAAATGTCTGCGTTAATTGGAGAAGATTATGGCTGTCTTGACTACGCCGGAACGCAATTCGCTACAAAAAACGCCCAGCGGCCTGCACCGGTATCTGCCTTTCTTGGATTGGCTGCCCAGCTATCGACGGGGGGATCTCTCCGGCGACCTGATGGCCGGTCTGATTGTGGCAATCATGTTGGTGCCGCAGAGCATGGCTTATGCCATGCTGGCGGGCTTGCCGCCCCAAGTGGGGCTCTACGCCAGCATTCTGCCACTCTTCATTTACGGCTTCCTCGGCACGAGCCGGGCGCTGGCCGTGGGCCCGGTAGCGATTGTTTCGCTGCTGGTAGCTGAAGGCATCGCCCCATTAGCGGGTGGCAATCCGGCCACCTACATCCAACTGGCGCTAACATTGGCGCTGCTGGTCGGCATCATCCAAGTACTGATGGGCGTGCTGCGGATTGGTTTCTTGGTCAACTTTCTCAGTCATCCTGTGCTGGTAGGCTTCACAGCCGCAGCGGCCATCGTTATCGGTTTCAGCCAGGTGAAGCATGTGCTCGGCTATAGCGTGCCGCGCTCCGAGCACTTCTACGAACAAGTTCTCTATACCGTTCAGCATCTAAATGAAACGAATTTCGTCACGCTGGCTATCGGCGTGGGCAGTATTCTGATTCTGCTCTTTTTTAAGAAGCAGGTAGCCGGCTTACTTCAGCGCATGGGCATGCCGGAGAGCATTGCCTTACCGATCTCCAAAGCGGGCCCACTCGTCATCGTCGTGATCTTCACGCTGTTGGTGCAGTTGCTCAATCTGGACACACGGTTTGGCGTCAGCATCGTAGGTGAGGTGCCGGCGGGCCTGCCCCCCTTGACCGCCCCGACAGTCGACATGAATCTGTGGCTTGCCCTGCTGCCGATTGCCCTGACCATCAGCTTTGTCGGCTATATGGAGAGCGTTTCGGTAGCCAAATCCCTGGCCTCCAAGAAACGTCAGAAAATCGATCCTGATCAGGAGTTGATTGCCCTGGGCGCCGCCAATCTGGGCGCGTCAGTGACGGGCGGATACCCCGTAACCGGTGGCTTTAGCCGTTCGGTGGTCAATTTCGCTGCCGGCGCCAACACCGGCCTGGCATCGATCATTACCGGCGGGCTGATCTTGCTGACCGTCATCTTCTTGACGCCGCTCTTCTACTATCTGCCCAACGCAGTCCTGGGCGCCATCATTCTGGTGGCCGTTGCCAACCTGATCGATATCGTGGCATTCAAGCACATCTGGGCATACAACAAAGGCGATGCAGCCGCGCTGATCATCACCTTCCTGGCCGTGCTCCTCCTGGGCATCGAGCAGGGCATCCTGGTGGGCGCAGGCGTGGCGCTGGCCATCTTTATCTGGCGCACGAGTCGCCCGCACATGGCCACCGTTGGCCGCATCGGCAAGAGTGAGATGTATCGCAACGTCTTGCGCTACAACGTCGAGACGTGGCCGGAAGTACTGATCATCCGCATGGATGAAAGCCTGTACTTTGCGAATACAAAGTATTTGGAAGATACGGTGCTCGCGGCAGTTGCCGACCAGCCAAGTGTCAAAGCGTTCATTCTACAGGGCAACGCCATCAACTTTATTGATGCCAGCGCACTGGAAACGCTCGAGTCGTTGCGCGAAGAGTTGCGTAGCGCCGGCGTAGAGATGCACCTGACCGAAATTAAGGGACCGGTTTTGGATCGATTGCGCGATATCGGCTTTGTGGATAAGATCGGCAGTGACCACATTCACTTCAGCACAAATGATGCGTTGATTGCCCTTGGTTATGTTGACCCGGCTGAGGTGGATGACGTGCATGCGGAAGAGGCAGCTCGCCTTGCGCAAAAACCTTTTCCCCCTACGTAGACGGGGCAAAACCGGCAAGATGACCGGGACGCCTATCTGACCGATCGGGTATCGACGGTTGACAAGATCGCTGGCCCGAGACAAAAGCACGTCTGGACTCAATCAAGACTTTTAGGAGGCACAATATGTCAATAGCAGAATTTAACTGGGTTACCGGTTTGGTGGGTGGCATGCTCATTGGCCTGAGCGCAACGGTGATGTTGGCCTTTACAGGTCGCATCACCGGCATCAGTGGGATGATGAACAATGCACTTACCTTCAAGACGGATGAAGCGTGGCGCTGGCTCTTCCTGGGCGGCATGGTGGCCGGAGCGGCTCTATACGAGTATATCCTAGCCGCTCAACCGACGCCGACTGGCGACTTCGTCCCCTGGGCAATGATTGCCGGCGGCTTCATCGTGGGCTTTGGCACACGACTGGGCAACGGATGTACGAGCGGTCATGGCGTCTGCGGACTCGGTCGTCGCTCGCGTCGCTCATTTGTCGCGGTGATGACCTTTATGGCAACAGCCATGGTCACCGTCTTTATCTTCCGCGAGCTTCTTGGGCTGGTTTACTAATTGACGCACGCTTTGTATAGTGTGCGAAGGAGATCATTAGGTCATGCGTAATCTCATCGCAGCAGTTTCAGGCATTTTGTTCGGGATAGGGCTTGCACTCTCGCAAATGATCGACCGGGCGCGGGTTCTCGATTTTCTCGATATTAGCGCGCTCTGGTCGACGGAGCGTGCATGGGACCCAACCCTGGCATTCGTGATGGGTGGGGCCGTGGCGGTCACATTCGTCGCATTTCCCTTAATCATGCGTCGCTCCCATCCGATGCTGGACACCAAATTTTATGTACCGACTCGCCAAGATATCGACAAGCCGCTGATCGCCGGCTCGGCCCTCTTCGGCATTGGCTGGGGAATCGGCGGCTATTGCCCAGGTCCCGGCATCAGTTCTCTGGTTTTGGGGATCTGGAATCCGGTCCTGTTTGTCGGAGCGCTGATCGCCGGTTCTTTCACCTATCGCGCCTGGGCCGATTACAGCGCTCGCAGCCGTGAAAATAGCGCGACGAAGCCGCCTACGTCAGTCGGCGCTTCATCGTAACCAAAACTTCACCGTTCACTCAATCTTCTTGGAAGGAGACTGCGATGGAACCAAATGAAGGCGCAATCGATCGGATCCTACGCGTTATTGTGGCGCTGGGCATGATCGGCATCAATTTTTTCGGCATCGTACCGGGATGGCTGGGCATGACCTTGATGGTCATCGGCTTGATTTTGTTGACGACAGCGATCGTGGGCTACTGCCCGTTCTACTGGCTCATTGGCGCCTCCACCCGCAAGTCGAGTTCATAGCCGCTGTCAGGGTAAGGGCTTTCGCCGCGAGCGAAAGCCCTTACCCTATACCCAAGAGCATGACCCCATACGACATGCCGTTTCTTTCAGATTGATATACATGCTACATGCCGACAGCCGGCGCTCCCTGCCTTACTTGACGGCTACCCAGATTGCGCCAGAACTCAACAAATCCCAGATCCATGACGCTCACCGGCGCGGCCCATCAGACCATGCGCGCCAGCGTCACGGCCCGCTAGCCAAACCCTGCTCAAGCTGTCACTGTGTTCACTGCATCCGTCAAGGTAACCTTGTCGGATCGCTTGCTGCCTGAGGACGCCCGATCATGAACTATGGCTTTATCATCGACAATCGCAAGTGCATTGGCTGCCACGCCTGCTCCACAGCGTGCAAGAGTGAGAATGAGGTGCCGCTCGGCGTCAATCGCACGTGGGTCAAGTATGTGGAGACCGGCGCGTATCCCGACGTGACTCGCCATTTTCAGGTGACGCGCTGCAATCACTGCGCCAACCCGCCCTGCGTGCGCATCTGCCCCGTCACGGCCATGTACCAGCGTGACGACGGCATCGTCGAATTTGACGCCAACGCCTGCATTGGCTGCAAGGCGTGCATGCAGGCCTGCCCCTACGACGCGATCTACATTGACCCGGACAGTCACACGGCAGCCAAGTGTCACTACTGTGCACACCGCACAGAGATCGGTCTGGAGCCGGCCTGTGTTGTCGTCTGTCCCGAACACGCCATCATCGCCGGCGACATGGACAACCCGACCACAGAGATCGCACGCATGCTGGCCACGGAGAAGGTAACGGTGCGCAAGCCGGAACAGGGCACCGCCCCCAAGCTTTTCTACATCGATGGCAACGATGTCGCCCTTCATCCCACCGCCACCGAACGCACGCCAGAGACATACCTCTGGGCCGACGTGATTCCGCTCCATGCTACACTGAGCAACGGCAATGGCGCCGAGATCACGGCCAAAGCGCAATCTGCGCTGGGCATGAGCAACGGCAGCAGCCACGCCACAGCGCCACCGACTGCGACCAAGCGCGCGCCCTCCGGTGCGGTCATCCGCACGCCGCAACCCCAGGGACAGGCGTGGGCCGGACCGATTCAAATCGGTGAAGGCCGCATGGCCGAGCAGATGGTGCAGGTCTCTTACAATGCCCAACATCAGATTCCGTGGCACTGGCCCGTACCTGCCTATTTGGTCACCAAGGGCATCGGTACGGGACTCTTTATGCTCCTGGCTTTGGCGCTGGGTCTCAGTCTTGTGCCCTTCCAGGCTGGCGTGGCCGTAGCAATCGGTTTCCTCTCCCTGGCCTTTATCGGCCTGACCACCTTCCTCCTGGTCTATGATCTCGAGCGTCCCGAACGCTTCCTGACCATTTTGACGCGACCGCAATGGAAGAGCTGGCTGACCCGGGGCGCGTTCCTGCTGGTTGGCTTCACCGCCGTGGCGGGGCTGTGGTGGCTGATGGAGGCGGGCGCGCTCATGGGTTGGGTCGATGCGGGCAACGCTGCTGCCCTACGGATGCCGCTGCTCTGGCTGGGTTTCATCCTGGCCGTCGGCGCCGCCATCTATACCGCCTTCCTCTTTGGGCAAGCCGAGGGACGGGACCTATGGCAGAGCCCGCTCCTGCCCTTCCACCTTGTGGTCCAGGCCTTCATGGCGGGCAGCGGCCTGCTGCTGGCTGCTGATCTCTTTCTGGACTTTGCGCCCGAGCTGAGTGCGTTCATTCGCACGGTCTTTATCGTGAGCCTGATCGTCGACCTCTTTGTGACGCTGCTGGGTGAGTTTGGCATGCCGCATGCGTCGGAAATCGCGGCCTTGGCCGCACACGAGATCAGCCACGGGCGCTATCGCCGCCTCTTCTGGGGCGGTAGTATCATCCTCGGTCACGTTGTGCCACTGGTCCTGATCTTCCTGGGTTGGCCGCCCTTTGCCGCCTTGGCTGGCCTTGCCGCCATCGCCGGGCTTTACGCCTTTGAGTATGCATTTGTCATGGCGCCCCAAGAAATTGCGAATAGCTGACGGAGACTCCTCACATGACCGACAATCGTAACAGCATCACCGATCTCATTCGCACCATGTTGGGCAAAGCGCCTCTTGGAGCAAGCCGACCAGTGGCCGACGGTCAGACCAACGCGGGCGGGGTCGCGCTGCCGTCATTTGGCGAAAGCGCCGAAAAACCCGAGCCGGTAGAGATGACAGTGGTCCACCAAGCTGACGGGCGCATGAGCCAGTATCCGCCGTCCGAAAAGTGGGACGACTGGGTGGAGTACGACGGCAAGGCCTGGCCCGAAAAAGTGGCCCGGCGCTATATGCTCGTGCCCACGGTCTGTTTTAACTGTGAGAGCGCCTGCGGCCTGCTCGCTTATGTGGACAAGAGCAGCCTGGAGATCAAGAAATTCGAAGGCAACCCCGCCCACCCTGGCAGTCGCGGCCGCAACTGCGCCAAGGGACCGGCCACCCACAACCAGATCTACGATCCGGAACGCATCCTCTATCCGCTCAAGCGCGTGGGTGCGCGGGGCGAGGGCAAGTGGAAGCAGATCACCTGGCAAGAGGCGCTCAGTGAGATCGCCGCCAAGATGCGGTCGAGTCGACAGCAACGGCGTGACGGCATCATGTATCACGTTGGCCGGCCGGGCGAGGATGGCTACACGAATCGCTGCATCACTGCGTGGGGCGTGGACGGTCACAACAGCCATACCAACATCTGCTCGGCCGGCGCCCGCGCCGGCTATACCTTCTGGGGCGGGTTCGACCGGCCCAGTCCCGACCACGCCAACGCACGGGTGATCCTGCTCGTCTCCAGCCATCTGGAAACCGGGCACTACTTCAATCCCCATGCGCAGCGCATCATCGAAGGCAAGATGGCCGGAGCAAAGCTCATCACCTTTGACCCGCGGCTCTCCAACACGGCCAGCATGAGCGACACCTGGCTGCCCACCTGGCCCGGCAGCGAGACGACTGTCCTCCTGGCCATGGCCAACTACCTTATCCAAAACGACCGCTACGATAAGGAATTCGTGCGCCGCTGGGTCAATTGGCAAGAGACGCTGGAGGCAATTGCAGAGCTACGCTTGCCGCTTGCGGATCCCGCCCTCCTGGCCGAGATCCAATCCGCAGTCCACAATCCGCAATCCGCAACGCCCTTCGCACTGTTCGACCGCGCGCTCAAGACTCTCTATGCCGAGTTCACCTTTGAGCGGGCAGCAGAAGAGGCGCAGACGCCGGTCGAGCGCATCCGCGAGGCGGCCGAGTATGTGGCCAATTGCGACGGCAAGCTGGCGACCCATACCTGGCGCAGCGCCAGCATCGGCAACCTGGGCGGCTGGCAGGTGGCCCGGGCGCTCTTCTTCCTCAATGTGCTGACGGGCAGCGTAGGTACGCGGGGGGGCACGTCGGCCAACAGCTGGAACAAATTTGTGCCCAAGCCATTCAAGGAACCGCCGCCGTCAGAGACGTGGAACGAACTGCATCTGCCCCACGAGTGGCCCTTGGCCCACTACGAAATGAGTTTCTTGCTGCCCCACTTCCTGGAAGAAGGCCGTGGCGAGGTCGACGTCTACTTCAGCCGCGTCTACAATCCCATGTGGATCAACCCCGACGGCTTCATGTGGCTCCAGTCTCTGCTGGACGAAGAGCAGATCAAGTGTCACGTTGCCCTGACGCCGACATGGAACGAGTCGGCCTGGTTCGCCGACTACGTGCTGCCCATGGGCCACGCCGGCGAGCGCCACGATCTCATGAGCCAGGAGACCCACGCCGGGCAGTGGATCGCCTTTCGCCAGCCTGTGCGCCGCGTCGCGCTGGAGCGCATGGGCAAGCCCGTACGCTTCACCTATGAGGCCAATCCCGGCGAAGTGTGGGAAGAGAACGAGTTCTGGGTTGAACTTTCCGCAGAGATGGACCCGGACGGCACGCTCGGCATCCGCCAGTGGTTCGAGAGCCCTTACCGTCCCGGTGAGATCATCACGGTAGACGAGTACTACCAATGGATCTTCGAGAACAGCGTGCCCAACCTGCCGGAAGCTGCGGCCAAGGAGGGGTTGAGTCCCCTCGCCTACATGCGCAAATATGGCGCGTTTGAAGTTACGGTCAACAACTATACGCCCTACGAAAAAGGACTGAAGATCCCGCCGCAGGCGAATGGGCAAAACGGTGACAGAAATCACCAGCAGGCAGCGACCGAGTCATCGCCCTTTGCCGTCGATGCACACCAGCGCGTGCTGGATGCCGGCAAGGTCGTCGGCGTGCTGGTGGATGGCGAAGCCAAGGTGGGCTTTGCCACGCCCAGCCGCAAGTTGGAATTTTTCAGCGCGACGCTGGCCGACTGGGGGTGGCCGCAGAAGGAGTATGTCATTCCCTGGCCGCTCAAGAGTCATGTCCATCCGGACAATATCGACCGTGAGCAGGATGAGATGCTCTTGCTGCCCAACTTCCGCCTGCCCACATTGATTCATACGCGCAGCGCCAACGCCAAGTGGCTCTACGAAATCAGCCACAAGAACCCCGTGTGGATGCACCCGGAGGACGCCGCGCGGCTCGGACTGGAGACGGGCGATCTGGTGCGGGTCGAGACGGAGATCGGCTATTTCATTGACAAGGTCTGGGTGACAGAGGGCATCAAGCCGGGCATCATCGCCATGAGCCATCACCTGGGTCGTTGGCGGCTTCAGGATGGGCCAAACATCGGCCCGGGCATGTCGAGCCTGGCCAAACTGCATGACGACGGCCACGGGCGCCACACGCTCAATATCCTGGAGGAAGGTCGGGCCTGGGAAACCTTTGATCCGGACACCAGCCGCATCTGGTGGAAGGATGTGGGCGTGCATCAGAATCTGACCCACGCCGTCCACCCTGATCCCATCAGCGGCGCACACTGCTGGCTGCAGAAGGCCGTCAACGTGCGCAAAGCAGGCCCGGGCGAACACTATGGTGATGTGTGGGTGGATACGACCCGCTCAATGGCGGTCTATGAAGAGTGGAAAGCCATGACCCGCTCGGCCGTGGATTACAGCCCGGATGGGTTACGCCGTCCGCTGTGGCTCAAGCGTCCGCTCAAGCCGGTGGTGGACGCCTACGCGCTGCCCCACCATCCGTTCGGCCGCAACGGTGCCAAGCCAGTGAGTCAGCCAACCACCGAGCGCAGAGGAGACTAATAACGCGGAATCGAAAACTGCACGCCATCGACCATCCAGCGCCCATGGGGCTATCTACGCTTCACGTACCCGGCATGGGCGGCGGCGAGCAAATCCGCAATCCGCAATGACAGGGTCTAGTCCTGCGCCATATGATAGACAACATCTGCAGCGGACAAGACGCCCATGGGAATCATGCGACCGTTCTCCTCACGAATGGCCACGACCCGGTGAATGTGGCGATCGATGAGCAGTTCCATTACCCGTCCGAGCGTGTCATCCAAGCGCACGGTGACCACATTGGGATTCATGTAGTTCTGGACGCGACCTTCCTCCCATTCGGTCTCCCAGTAGGCGGCGCGCACCAGATCGATGCGGGTGATAATGCCCTTCAACGCCGCGTGCTCATCGACGACGACAAGGCAACTGATGTTGCGACTTGTCATGGTGTCGGCTGCGTGCTTTAGCGTATCGTCAAGGCGGCAGCTATAGATGCCAAAGCGCTTGGCTTGTAGAACCGGAATATCTTTCATGGGAGCGTCCCCGTGGTTAGGTAATCGTTTGGAGATGGTTTCTATTCTACCCTACTGGCGAGGATTTTTCTACTTTAATTTGTAACGCCATTTATTGCACACAAAGGAGTACCTTATGACAAGCATCCCAGCAAATGGTGCGGATGCCAACGGGGTCGATGCGCTTCAGGTGCGTCTGAATGACCCCGGCACCGTTGACGCGCTCAATCGCCTGCTGGATCGGATCGACACGCTGGAGGAGTCGGTCGATAAGCTATCTAATGCAGCAGGCCAGGCGCCGCAGATGGTGGCCATGATGGCCGACATCGCGGATGAATCGTCGCGCGACGCCGCCGCGCGTGGTATCGACATCGACGCGCGACTGCATTCCCTGCTCGGCATCGCCGAGAAACTGACCGAACCGCGCACCGTGGAAGTGCTCTCCGGTCTCCTCGACCGCATGGATCAACTCGAAGAACTGGTCAAGCTGACCGACCAGCTTCCAGGCGCCGTCGCCATGGCAGCGGACATTGTGGATGACACCTATGCCACTGCCGCAGCGGCCGGCGTCGATGTGGAAGCGCGCACCAAAGCCGGTCTGGCCCTGGCCGAAAAACTGACGGCGCCGCAGAACATGGCGACGCTCACCAAGCTCGTCGATCAGATGGATAAGGTCGACACGGCCGTGGGCATGCTTGATCAGGCGCCGGGCATGATGGCCATGGGCATGGATATCACCGACGATATTATGGCCCGGGCCATGGAGAGTGGTCTGGATGTCGATAAATTCACGACGCAAGGCCTCTCCGCTTTGATCAAGTTTAGTTCGCTGGTGGCATCGGACGAATTTGATGAGCTGGTCTTTTCCGGCATTCTTGACACGGAGACCATCGCAATTGTGAGCGACGTAGGCGAGACGCTGGTCGAATGCAAGAAAGATCCGCCGCGCCGGCTAAGCATTCTTGGCCTAGCGCGTGAACTCAACGATCCGGATGCCAAGGTCGCCATGGGTTTCCTGGCCAATTTTGCCAAACATTTCGGCCACCGCATCTGCGAAGAGCGTCGCCGCGAACTCGGTATGCTCTAACAAGCGCCAGTCCGGCCCTTTGGCCAAAAATCACCCTGAGCACAAAACGGGGTTTTCACCCGTGCATCACTAAATGAAACGAGGAGCGAGACTTATGAAGGACCACTACGAAGTTCTGATCGTCGGCGGCGGTTCAGGCGGCATTACGGCCGGCGCGTGGCTGCGCAACGAACCGGAACCGTTGACGGTGGGCATTATCGAGCCCTCCACCAAGCATTATTATCAGCCGCTTTGGACGCTGGTCGGCGGGGGCGTCTTTCCCAAGGAAGTAACGGAACGCGAAGAAGGCGATTTAATTCCGCCGGGCGCCGACTGGATTCAAGACTATGTCGAGCGCTTCGATCCCGACAATAACCAGGTGACCTTGCGCAGCGGCAAGACAATTGGTTATGACAACTTAATTGTCGCCGCCGGCATTCAGCTTGACTGGGACGCGATTCCCGGTCTGGCCGAAAGTGTTGGTAAACCGGGAACCGGCGTCTGCAGCAACTACTCGTATGAGACGGTTGACTCTACCTGGGAGTGCGTGCGCAACCTCAAGGGCGGGCGCGCCATCTTTACTCATCCCGACTCGTCGATCAAGTGTGGCGGCGCGCCGCAGAAGATATGCTATCTGGCCGAAGATTACTGGCGCAAGAATGACGTGCGTGACCACATTGAGGTTGTCTTTGCCAAGGCGGGCGGCGCGATTTTTGGCGTGGATAAATACACCCGCGCGCTGGAAAAGGTAGTGGAGCGCAAAGGCATTGAGACAATGTTCCATCAAGATTTAGTCGAGCTCAAGCCGGAGCGCCGCGAAGCCGTCTTCAAAGACGTGCAGACCGGTGCGCTGAACACCGTCAACTATGACATGATCCACGTCACGCCCAAGATGAGCGCGCCCGACTTCATCAAGCAGAGCCCGCTGGCCAATGCCGACGGCTGGGTCGATGTCGACAAGTACACGCTGCAACACAACACCTATCCCAACGTCTGGGCGCTGGGTGACTGCAGCAGCCTGCCAACCGCCAAAACCGGCGCCGGCATCCGCAAACAGGCGCCGATTCTGGTGCAGAATCTGCTCGCCTTTAATGCCGGTGAAGCGCTGCCCAAGACGTACAACGGCTACACCTCTTGTCCACTGATTACCGGCTACGGCAGCCTGATCCTCGCCGAGTTCGACTACAACGACGAACCCGCCGAGACGTTCCCGTTCGATCAGAGCCAGGAACGCTACAGCATGTATGCGCTCAAGGTCTATGGCCTGCCCCAAATCTACTGGCACGGCATGCTGCGCGGCCGAGCGTAGAGGGAATGCGGACTGAGAATTTCGGATTGTGGATTTGGGATTGCAGATTATTGTCGTGCGTCCTCAATCTACATTCCGCAATCCGCAATCCGCATTCCGCATTCACCATGACCTCTTTGAGCGCTTATGAAATTGCCCTGGGGCGTAGCCGTACGTATGCGCTGTTGGGCCGGCTTTATCGACGTGCGTTGGACGATGAGGCGATGGACTATGTGCGCGCCATTCCGAGGCTGGCCGCTTCTGTCGCCCCGGAAGCCGACCTTGATGAGTTGGCCGCAGCCTATCAGGATCTTTTCGGCTTCAACGTCTTTCCCTATCAAACACTCTTTCTCGATCCGGCCGGCCGGCTCGGCGGTCCGGAGAAGGTGCGGGTGCAACAGAGTCTGGCAGCGGTGCATTATCGGCCTGACCCGGAAAATGCAGATGATCACATCGCTGGGGAGCTGGCTCTCCTGGCCTTCTTGTGCGGGGCCGAGGCGGATGCACGGCGTGACGGGCTAGACGCAACCGCGAACGAAGTGGTGGCGCGACAAGCCGAGTTCCTGGCCGATCATCTCTTACGCTGGATCGCGCCCTTCGTTGCTGCGGTCCAGCGGACCGGCGCGCCCTTCTATCGCGAGCTGGCAGCGTTGACGTTGGACTTTGTTGCCAACCACACGTCGGCACACCTGTCTGCGGCCACATCGGTTCCGCTATCGCCGGCGGCTCTATCACTGGAGGACGACGCCACGGATCTGCGCGCCATCGTCAACCATCTGCTGCAAACGCCGGCCAGCGGCATCTATCTTGCCCGGGCTGATCTGATGCGCCTGGGCCGTACCTTTAACCTGCCGCGCGGCTTTGGCGATCGCCGCCAGCTCTTCCTCAACCTGCTGCGCACCGCCGCCACCTACGACGCATTCATCACGCTCGTCAATGCCCTGGCGGATGACGCCAACGACTTTGACCAACGCTACGCGGCCATGGCTGCCGGCCATCCAACCTTGACGCCGTGGATTACGCCTTGGCGAGAGCAAGCCCAGGCAACCGAAGAGCTGCTAAGACGTCTCGCGCGCCTCAGCGAGGCAATTGACAATTGACGATGGTCAATTGCTAATCGCCAATTGTCTGGGCGTACACAAAGAGGCTGAAGCGCGTTATACTATAATGAGGGTAGGCAAGACGGCCTATATGATCAGCGCCGGTTGAGCTTGGATGAGCTGAGCTTGTCGAAGGATCGAAGGGTCAAAACCAAGCGGGCCGCCGGGTTACTTCTCTTCTGAGTGAAATGGCGATTCACCGACGTTGGCTGCTCGTGCGAACGATCCGGCGCGTGGGCATGCCTACTCATCAATTCACACTTGACACGACTCTAATCCAGCAGAAATTGAACCCATTCACATGAGTAATCGCATCTTGGTCGTTGAAGATGAAGAGGCCATCCGCAAGGTCGTCAAGACTTATCTGGAAAGCGCCGGCTTTGAAGTGATGACCGTCGACAACGGCGTCGACGCGCTTACGGCTGTGGACGCGTTTCAACCGGAATTGGTGGTGCTCGATCTGATGCTGCCCGGCATGGACGGTATGGAGGTGACTGCCCGGCTGCGCGCACAGTCTGATCTCTTTATTCTGATGCTCACGGCGCGCAGCGAAGAGGCCGATCGCGTGGCGGGTCTGCGTATCGGGGCCGATGACTATCTGACCAAGCCCTTCAGCCCACGCGAGCTAACGGCACGCGTCGAGGCAATCCTCCGGCGGGCGCGCCGTATCGCGCCGGCCGGCAGCAATGAACTGAACTTCGAATATCTAAGCATCTCACCCGACAGCATGGAGGCACGCGTGGGCGACACGCTGCTCGATCTGACGACGACGGAGTTTACGTTGCTGCTCGAACTGGCCCGCCACGCCGGGCGGGTGTTGACCCGCGATCAGATCATCGATCGGGTTTGGGGGCAGGACTTTTATGGCACCGATCGCATCGTTGACGTCTATGTGGGTCAGGTACGTCGCAAGCTGGAGCAAGCGGGCGGCGAAGGCGTGATCCAAACCGTGCGCGGTATCGGTTACAAATTCGTCGACGAGAAGCGATAGGGCAACGACCATGCGTTTCTGGCGCCAGCTCCGGTGGCAATTCGTGGCCGCAACGATCGTTGTCGTACTGGTCGGCGTAGTCGTGCTGGCCATCACTGCCCCCCTGACGCTCAGTCAGTTAGAGGGCGAGTTGCAGGCCGGGTTGAGCGCAACCACCCCGGATGCAATGGCCGATGCCGTGATGCACGTCGTACGCAACGCAATCTGGCAGGCGTTGTTGATCGCAGCTATTGCAGCCACCCTGGCCGGTCTGCTCACCAGCGTGCTGCTCAGCCGGGAAATCCTGCGCCCGCTGCAGGAAATCGCCGAAAGCAGCGAGCGCATCGCCGGCGGTCACTATGGCGAACGCGTCGACATCCCCTATAGCGACGATCTTGCCCTGGTCGCTACCAACTTCAACGAAATGGCCGAATCGCTAGAACAGGTGGAGCAACAGCGCGTGCAGATGATCGGCGATGTGGCCCATGAGTTGCGCACGCCGCTCACTGGTCTGCGCGGCTATTTGGAGGGACTCCTTGACGGCCTCTTTCCCCCCGAAGGCGAGACATTTGGCCACATGTACCAGGAGGTACGCCGCCTCCAGCGCCTGGTCGATGACCTGCAAGTGTTGTCGAGGGTCGAGGCGGGCAACATTGACCTGCACCCGCAGACCTTTGATCTGGTGCAACTGGTTGATCGAGTCACGACCCAGGTACGCCCCCAGGTCGTGGCAGGCGATCAGACCCTGATCACCGACTGTAATGACGCAGAATTACTGGTCTTTGCCGATCCTGACCGGACCGCGCAAGTGCTGTTCAACCTGATCAGCAACGCCATCCGCTACACGCCCGAGGGCGGCAACATCGTCGTGTGCGTCAATCAAGCAGGACGCTTTGCGTCAATCAGCGTCACCGACACAGGTGTGGGTTTGGCCCCGGACGAACTCACCCATATCTTCGAGCGCTTCTACCGGGTCGATAAGGCGCGCACCCGGCGCAGCGGCGGCTCCGGCATCGGCCTGACCATCGCCCAGCGTCTGGCCTGGGCAATGGGCGGCGAAATCACCGTCAGGAGCGAGGGTGTTGGCCATGGCAGTACGTTTGGCTTTACGCTGCCCCTGGCTTAGAACGCACGCCCCAGCCCCGTTGACGGGGCGCTGCTCCATAGCCCCGTGGCTTCAGCCCGGGGCGGCGTCCGGTCGTCCCGAACGCTTCTTGTCACCGTGGCCCGCCCCGCCATGAATGGCCGGGGCTATCAAGCGACGCCCGCTGAAGCGGGCTTGATAACCCATCCGCTCGGCATGCCCCAGCCCCGTTGACGGGGCGCTGCTCCATAGCCCCGTGGCTTCAGCCCGGGGCGGCGGTCGGTCGTCCCAAACGCTTCTTGTCACCGTGGCCCGCCCCGCCATGAATGGCCGGGGCTATCAAGCGACGCCCGCTGAAGCGGGCTTGATAACCCATCCGCTCGTCATACCCCAGCCCCGTTGACGGGGCGCTGCTCCATAGCCCCGTGGCTTCAGCCCGGGGCGGCGGTCGGTCGTCCCGAACGCTTCTTGCCACCGTGGCCCGCCCCGCCATAAATGGCCGGGGCTATCAAGCGACGCCCGCTGAAGCGGGCTTGATCTCCCATCCGCTCGTCATGCCCCAGCCCCGTTCACGGGGCGCTGCTCCATAGCCCCGTGGCTTCAGCCCGGGGCGGCGGTCGGTCGTCCCGAACGCTTCTTGTCACCGTGGCCCGCCCCGCCATAAATGGCCGGGGCTATCGAGCAACGCCCCCTGAAGCGGGCTTGATAACGCATCCGCTCGTCATACCCCAGCCCCGTTCACGGGGCGCTGCTCCGCTTCAGCCCGGGGCGGCGGTCGGTCATCCCGAACGCTTCTTGCCACCGTGGCCCGCCCCGCCATAAATGGCCGGGGCTATCAAGCGACGCCCGCTGAAGCGGGCTTGATAACCCATCCGCTCGTCATGCCCCAGCCCCGTTCACGGGGCGCTGCTCCATAGCCCCGCGGCTTCAGCCCGGGGCGGCGGTCGGTCGTCCCGAACGCTTCATGTCACCGTGGCCCGCCCCGCCATAAATGGCCGGGGCTATCAAGCGACGCCCGCTGAAGCGGGCTTGATAACCCATCCGCTCGGCATGCCCCAGCCCCGTTGACGGGGCGCTGCTCCATAGCCCCGCGGCTTCAGCCCGGGGCGGCGGTCGGTCGTCCCAAACGCTTCTTGTCACCGTGGCCCGCCCCGCCATGAATGGACGGGGCTATCAAGCGACGCCCCCTTGAAGGGGGCTTGATAACCCATCCGCTCGTCATACCCCAGCCCCGTTGACGGGGCGCTGCTCCATAGCCCCGTGGCTTCAGCCCGGGGCGGCGGCCGGTCGTCCCAAGAAGTCGCTAAGAGGTGCTACGGCTGCGCTTCGTCAAAGAAGTGACACTCACTACACGTGATGCCCTCTTCTTCCACGTGCTCTTCATGCAGTTCGTAAAAGCCGTCTTCCGGATCATCGTCGTCATCCGGATCTTCTTCATCGTGGCAGCTCTGACAGAGCGGCTTGCCCTCGCGCTCGCTCTTCGGCGTATAGCCCAGTGCGGCAAAATCCAGCCGGTCGCTGGCATCACCATGACAATCATTACAGCGCAGGGCATCATCCGCCGGTGCGACTTCATGATAGAGCCCCATATAGCGCTCCGCGCCCACGAAGTCATAGCCGTCGGCCAATGGCCAATCGACGGCGGCCGCGCCCTGGACAATGGCCGCATCAGGGTCGCCGGTCTGGAAGAGCACGCCGAGTTTGACCGGAATGACGGCTCCGGTGGTCTTGTCGTAGGGCAAGTCAGCCGTATGATATTTGAAGGGTTGGATCTTGGCGCCGTCGTCGTTGATGTCGCCCAGGGGCTCGGCCATCGTCAGGCGTCCGTTCGGACCGAGCTGGAATGGATCGCCAAAGTGATAGAACGCGGAGAGTCCATTGAAGAAACGATAGACGGGCGTTACATTGGCTGCCCGGTCGAGGCGCGGCTCATAGAGCTGCTTGGCTTCGTCCAGCTCGGCGACGGCGTAGTCGCGGTTGACTTCCGTCGACTGCACTTTGGCGAAAACGGGAATATGACAGGTCGCGCAATCCACCCGCGCCGTGTGACGATTCAACTCGCTGCTGTCATGCGGTCGGGACGGATGGCAGTTGGTGCACTGCACCGGCTCGTCCAGGTCGGTGGGCCGCAGGTCGACGCCCCGTCCGGCAATCCGATGCGCTTCGTTGACATGGCAGTCCAGGCAGCCCAGCCCGGCGCCGCCTTGCTCGACGCTTGCCATATGCACGTCAAACGCGGCCGACGGCGGATTGGCGTGCGCGGCTTCCAGATCACCCCGCTTGTTGTTGTTGCCGCCCCCTGCATAGGCGTGGCAGGTCAGACAGGTCTGATCGGAGGGCAGGGTGATGTCGGTGATGGCCTGCAGCAGACTGACCGACATGCGTTCGGGCGCGGGGACGAAGCGGAACCCATCGGCGGTGTTCGCCACCTTGCGCCGATAGTCCTCGCTATGGCAGACCAGACAGTCAATGTTCTCCAGCTGGGCCTCTGACGCGGTGGGCTGCGGTTTGGCGCCCAGACCGACGTGACAGGTCGCACAGCCGCCGTCCACGGTTTCGCCGACCACGTTGATCAACTGGCCGATGAAGTTGATGTCGGGATAGCCGCAGAAATCGTTGATGCCGCCAAGCTTGCCGCCCGTCTCCATGTCCACCACGCCGGGTGTGGGACCGCTCCACTGGTAGTGGACCGACCCGTGGACCTGCGCGACTTCGTCGGCATGGCACTCACGGCAGGTGGCGCTGCCTGCGTAGGCGTCAAGGCGGCCGGCGTGCGAGGTTGCCAACCCCAGCCGAATCAGCGGCAAGAAGACATCGACTTCGTCTGCAGGCGTTGTGGTCTCACCGGGAACCAGGGGCGGGTCGTCGCGCGCTTGGCTTAGGACACGGCTGCCGCCAATCAAAAGGAGCAGAAGCAAGCAGATCAAGGGGATAAGAATCTGATGATGCAACCTTCGATGCACGCGGAGTTGGCTACTGGTAACGGAAGAATTGCCTTGCACGGTCGTCCGCCTCCATTCGCTGGTCACGCATTGACGTGTTGGTACAGCATCTATGTCGTCAATCGTACCACACACCCGGCTCCGGTACTCGACTGATGCTCAACGAATGCCCAATAGCTGTGATATAGTTCTTTCGACTCACCGATACGCTCTGTGCAATCGACCTGCACCGTATCACTTCGGCCAAGTCGAGGGGAGACAGATTGAGAAGAGTCACGAAAAAAGAAAGGGACGGGTATGACGCAAGCGTTTGAACCGCTGCAGGGTTATCCAACACTGCCGCCGGAAGAGATGATCGAACGTGCGACGGACTTCTACACCGAAATTCGCGGACGCCGCAGCGTGCGTGATTTCTCACCGCGGCCTGTACAGCGCGATGTAATCGAAACCTGCCTGCACGCAGCCGGCACCGCGCCCAACGGGGCCAATCTCCAGCCCTGGCACTTTGTGGCGGTCCAAGACGCCGAGATCAGGCGACAGATTCGCGTCGCTGCGGAGGCTGAGGAGCGCGAATTCTATGAACGGCGCGCGCCCCAGGAATGGCTGGATGCCCTGGCGCCGCTGGGCACCGATGCGTCCAAGCCGTTTCTGGAACATGCCCCGTACCTGATTGGCATCTTTGCCCAGCCGTACAGCTTGACTCCAGAAGGCGACAAGGTCAAGCACTACTACGTGAACGAGTCTGTGGGTATCGCCACGGGCTTCCTCATCGCCGCGCTCCATCATGCCGGGCTGGCAACACTCACCCACACGCCCAGCCCCATGAATTTTCTCAACCAGATCCTCCAACGCCCCCGCCACGAACGCCCTTTTCTGCTGCTTGTGGTCGGGTATCCCGCCGAGGATGCGCGCGTTCCCCGAATCACCAAGAAGCCGTTAGCGGAGATCGCCACCTTCCTCTAGGCTCTGTTGCCATTTCGAAAACCACCTACTTTGCGCCTGGCACGTCCCCGGCACGGGCGGCAGAATATCCGATTGGCAGACTTGTAGGCGCCCGTGCCGGGGACGTTACGACCAAATGTCAACGGGACCGAGTCGGGCTCACAAAGAAAACGGGTGGCTCTAGCCATCTTACTGAATTGATCACGAACTCAACCTGATCTCGTCGGTCACGATCGCCAATTCGTATGACCGTGACAAGAACAAAATGGGCGAAGGCGCACAGATTCATGCCCAAACGAATGCAACAATCTGGCTGTTTTGCTTACTCCAACCATCAATTTAGGAAAAATTTTATGTCAACTTCAGTTGGTTCACTATATTTGCGCGACGTACTTGACGAGTTTCGCAAGTACAAAACCATGGCCGAACGAGCCATCAACCAGCTTGACGATGACGCCTTCTTTGCCACACTTGATGATGAAGCCAACAGCGTGGCGATCCTGGTCAAGCATATGGCGGGCAACATGCGCTCGCGCTGGCGGGACTTCCTCACCGCGGATGGCGAGAAACCCGACCGCTTTCGCGACAATGAATTCATTATCACTGAAGATGACACACGCGTAGCGCTGATGGCGCAATGGGAGGCAGGATGGGGGTACCTCTTCGCTGCACTGGAGCCACTGGGAGATGATGATCTGCTTAGCCAGGTCGCGATCCGCCAGGAGTCGCATACAGTCCTGGCTGCAATCAACCGCCAACTGACCCACTATGCCTACCACGTTGGTCAACTGGTGCTTCTGGCAAAACATGCGCGTGGCGCAGCGTGGCAGACGCTCAGCATTCCTCGCGGCGAGTCCGATGCCTACAACCAGGCGATGCGACAATCAGGTAGCGCCGGATAGACCACGACGACGTGCGGGGATGCACGACGGGAAGCTGACTGGCGGCCGCGAAATGCTGACTTGTCTTCTCTTGACAATTACTTTCTCTTCCTCTATCATTTTTTTAGCTAACGCTAAAATATTGTTTTTGGCCAATTAATTTAGATGAAAGAATCCGTTCATGAAACCGAGCCCAGCACACACACATGTGTCCCACCGGAGGCTACGCTCCGGCCTCATCGCTTCCCTGCTCATCGCTGCGTTGCTGCTCGCCGCCTGCGGAGGCGGATCCGAGTCCGACACCGGCGACCAGATCCGGGCAGTCGCCACCGTTGGGCACCTGGGTGACATCGTCCAGGAGGTAGGTGGCGAACATGTGACCGTGACCAGCCTCATGGGCGCCGGCATCGACCCCCATCTCTACGCTGCAACTGAGAGTGACGTAGAAGCGCTTCAGGCCGCTGACGTGATTTTTTACAACGGGCTCTTTCTCGAAGCCCAAATGACCGACGTCATGGAACAGTTGGGCCAGCGCAAGACGGTGACCGCCGTCGGCGACGCGGTGCCGGAAGATCGCTTGATCCCCTGGGCAAACTATGCGGACGAGTACGATCCCCACATCTGGTTTGATGTCACCCTCTGGATGAAGGCAGTGGAATCCATACGCGACACGCTGGCCGAACTCGATCCGGAAAACGCTGCCGCCTATAGAGCCAACGCAACAGCCTACCTCGCCGAACTGAGCGAACTCGACGCGTATGTTCGCGAACGAGCCGAATCCCTCCCCGCTGAGCGCCGTGTTCTTATCACCGCACATGACGCCTTTACCTACTTTGGCGATGCCTATGACTTTGACGTGCGCGGCCTCCAGGGGATTAGCACCGCGACCGAGGCCAGCACAGCAGACGTTCAGAATCTGGTCGACTTCATTGTTGAGAATGAGATACCGGCAATCTTCATCGAATCGTCGGTGCCCGTGCGCAATGTGGAGGCGCTACAGGCCGCGGCAAAGGCTCGGGGCTGGGATGTAAGCATCGGCGGTGAACTCTTCTCTGACGCCATGGGCAATCCGGATACGCCGGAGGGTACCTACATCGGCATGGTGCGGCACAACATCGATACAATTGTCGATGCGCTGGGCGGAGACGGCTCATGAGCACAGCGCCTGTCACACCCGCTCAGCTTGCCATCGAAGTCACCGACCTCACGGTCGCCTACGACGAGAAACCGGTGCTTTGGGATATTGACCTGACCGTACCCCAGGGGACGCTCATGGCTGTGGTTGGCCCCAATGGCGCGGGCAAGACCACCCTGATCAAGGCCATTCTGGGCCTGATCCCTGTCGCAGCCGGGCAGGTGCTGATCTACGGCAAGGCCTACGAAGAGCAGCGCGATCTGGTCGGCTACGTGCCCCAGCGGGGCAGCGTTGACTGGGACTTTCCCACGAGCGTGCTCGACGTGGTGATTATGGGCCGCTATGGCGCGCTTGGCTGGTTCAAGCGACCCAGGGCCCGTGAACGCCAAATGGCCATGGAAGCGCTGGAGAAAGTCGGCATGGCCGACCTGGCCACGCGTCAGATCAGCCAACTCTCGGGCGGGCAGCAGCAGCGCACGTTTCTGGCGCGCGCGCTGGTGCAGGATGCCCAGGTCTACTTCATGGACGAGCCTTTCCAGGGCGTCGACGCCACAACCGAGCGCGCCATCATCACGCTGCTCAAAGAGCTACGCGCTGCCGGGAAAACGGTAGTCGTCGTCCACCATGATCTACAGACGGTGCAGGAATATTTCGACTGGGTGACTCTGCTCAACGTACGGCGCATCGCCTCGGGACCGGTTGAGGAGGTCTTCACCGAGGAGAACCTGCGCCTGACCTATGGCGGGTTGGTCGGCTTCTTGACCAGGAATGGCGCAACGCCGCCGCGCGAAGAAGCGGTCCAACTCTTACGCCCCGAGGCATGAGCCGTGGATATTTTCCATAGTCTCTTCTTCGACTACACGCTGCGCACGGTCGCCCTGGGTACAGCCATGCTCGGCATCGTCAGTGGCGCCCTGGGCTCATTTGCCGTGTTGCGGCGTCAGAGCCTGCTGGGCGACGCCATGTCTCACGCCGCGCTGCCGGGCGTGGTGCTGGCCTTTATGATTACTGGTCTCAAATCACCATCGGTCCTCATGATTGGTGCGGCGATCGCCGGCGTGATCGGCGTCCTGGTGATCATCGTCATCAATCGCTACACACGCATCAAGGAAGACAGTTCGCTCGGCATCGTCCTCTCCGTCTTCTTTGGCTTTGGCTTGCTCCTGCTCACCATGCTGCAGCGCAACCCGGACGCGCGTCAGGCCGGGCTCGACAGCTTTCTCTTCGGCCAGGCGGCGACCCTGCTCATGCGCGACGTACTGGCCATGGCGGCCTTCGGCATCCCGGCGCTCCTGCTCATGCTGCTCTTCTGGAAAGAGTTCAAGCTGCTGAGCTTCGATCGTGATTATGGCTCGAGTCTTGGCTTTCCCATGCAGGGATTGGAAATCCTCATCACCTCCCTGCTGGTGGTGGCCATTGTCATCGGTCTCCAAGCGGTGGGGGTCGTGCTCATGGCGGCGATGGTCGTGGCCCCGGCTGCGGCTGCCCGTCAGTGGACCAACCAGCTGGGCATCATGGTCACGCTGGCCGCGGTCTTTGGGGCGATCGCCGGCGTGAGCGGCGCGCTGATCAGCAGCATGGGCAGCGGCCTCTCAACCGGGCCGGTGATCGTGCTCTGCATCAGCGCGATTGTGCTTTTCTCCTTGCTCTTTGCGCCCAACCGCGGCCTGGTGTGGACATGGTTCACCCGGCGCCACAACCGCAACCGCCTGCGCAGCGAGCAGGTGCTCAGCAACCTCTACCTGCTGTCTCAGCAGCATGCAGACGCCGGTCATCCTCACAGTACCGATGCCCTGCGTGTGATGGGCGCCGGCAAGAAGGGCGCCCACGCCAGCCTGGCGTTGCTAGCCGAGCAGGGCCTTGTCATCCAGCACGACGACGGTCTCTGGTCCCTCACGCCGGCAGGTACAGACATGGCGCGCAGTATGACACAAACCGGAGGCGCGGCATGACGGTCACACAAATCGAGATCCAGTTGGTTGCAACCGTTGTGGCCCTGGCTTGTGCATTGCCAGGCGTCTTCCTTGTCCTGCGCCGCATGGCAATGATGAGCGATGCCATCAGCCACACGGTCTTGCTGGGCATCGTCCTGGCCTTTTTTGTTGTCGGGGATTTGGAGTCGCCCCTGTTGGTCTTGGGCGCGGCCGCCATGGGCGTCATCACGGTGGCGCTGGTGGAAGCGCTCCATGGCACGGGGCTGGTCAAGCAGGATGCCGCGATCGGGCTCGTCTTTCCGGCGCTCTTCAGCATCGCCGTCATTCTCATCTCGCGCTTTGCACGGGGCGTTCATCTGGACGTGGATGCAGTGCTGCTTGGGGAGTTGGCCTTCGCGCCGCTCAATCGCATGACCTTTTTCGGGATCGATCTGCCAGCCGCGCTGTGGGTGATGGGCGGCATCTTGCTGATCAACATTGTCTTCATCGCGCTCTTCTTCAAGGAGTTGAAGCTGGCCACCTTCGACGCCGGCCTGGCAGCGACACTGGGCTTTTCGCCCGTGCTGATTCACTACGCGCTGATGACGCTGGTCTCCATCACCGCTGTGGGCGCCTTTGATGCCGTGGGCTCCATCCTGGTCGTCGCCTTGATGATCACGCCGGCCGCTACAGCCTATCTCTTGACCGACAGCCTGACCCGCATGCTGCTCTACAGCGCCGTCATTGCCGTGATCAGCGCCATCGGCGGCTATTGGTTGGCCCGCTGGCTGGACGGCAACATTGCCGGCGCAATGGCAACCATGACGGGTATCGTCTTCCTGGTCGCGCTCGTTTTTGCCCCCGAACGCGGGCTGGTAGCGTTAGCCCGACGCCGCCACCGTCAACGCTGGGAGTTCGCCCAGGCCATGCTCACCATTCACCTCTTGCAGCACGAGCAGCTGCCCGAGGCCGAAATCGAGAGTCGTGTCGATCATCTGTGGGAACATCTGCGCTGGGAGCCGGCCTATGCCGAAGAGGTCATCCGCTATGCCGAACGCAAGGGGACCGTACGACGTCAAGCTGGCACGCTTCAGTTGACAGATGAAGGACGGACCTTTGCGACGGCGAGTCTGGTGGGGTAGGAGGATGGGGTGCGACTGATGCACCAGACAAAGCATCCGGGGCCGCCCAGCGGCTAGTACACAATGGCGTAAATACCACGGCAGATATCCAGCATCTCTACCACTGGCAGCAACTGTGGGTTCATTTCCGCCGGGATTTACTAGCCTAATACAGGGCGGCTTAAGTTAGCCGATAGTTCATTGTACTCAAACCCCGTTTACGGGGTGCTGTTCCATAGCCCCTGGCTTTAGCCCGGGGCGAGGGTCGGGCATCCCGAACAGTCAGGTCACCGGACGCCGCCCCGGGCTAAAGCCACGGGGCTACAGAGCAACGCCCGCTCAAGCGGGCTGGTACACGATGGCGCAACTATGTCTATGGATTGGCAGGTCCGGCTACCCGCCGGACGAGGTCGCTACCCTCTGGATCTGTCCGGTAATTGAAGCTTTCGCGGGTAGCGTACCCTGCCCAACCACCGGCTTACTTACGCCACAACGTACTAGTCAATTGACCAGGATAACCGCTGGTCAATTGACCGTTCTCCTGGCTCATTGATCCGGCTACACTGCAACGTGGAGACGGGCAGCGCCGACCGTACGTCGTTGCGCGGCGTCCGCTCGCCGGATACAACCACCGCTTGATGCCAAAGGAGGGCAGCCCCATGCAGGAAAACCCCGTTGGATTCTCAATCATCACCACCGTCACCGGCGTCTTGCTGGCCACGATATTGATTGCCGTGCTGGGCGCAACCCTCTTTATGTGGGTCGACACAAGCAGTTCCACAGCGGCTGAACCATCATCCGTGGCCGTGGTCCCAGCAGACGATGAGCCGGCTGCGGCTGATGCAGAGGGCGATGCTGCAACTGAAGCAAATGACGCAGAGACAGTTGATGCAGCGGCCGCTGATGAAGCGGGCGCCGACGAAACGGCTGCTGATGAAGCGGACGCCGAAGCAGGTGAAGCGGTCGCCGCGGCGCCGCCGGAAATTGCCACGGCATTCATGAAGGGTACCTGTACCGGCTGCCATGTGATTCCTGGCGTTCCCAATGCCGTGGGCATAACCGGCCCGAATCTCGCCAACATTGGCACGGTTGCGGCGACCCGCGTCGAGGGCCAATCGGCTGAAGAATACATCCGAGCGTCAATCCTGGCGCCCGAAGAGTATATTGCGCCCGACTGTCCGACCGGCCCCTGCGCGGCCGGCATCATGCTCGAAACCTTTGGCAGCCTTCTGAGCGAGGACGAACTCGACGGCGTCGTCGACTATCTGCTGGCGCTCCACGAGGAGTAGCGTTATCGAGCAGGGTTTCTCACGGAATCCGAGATCCGGCCACGACCTACGCGAAGGATGAATTGGTCGTAGCCGAATCCCGGGATTTTTGCTGCCCCTGTACTCCGTCCCAGCACGGCAAGTTCGCAATGAATTTCCTCTAATATTTTGCCTAATCGGGTGCTGTACTGTATACTCCAGGGGAGTATACAGTACACGGAAAAACTTGTAGCGAAAGAATCTGCTCAATGCCACTCTATGAATATGTCTGCCAGCAGTGCGGACAGACCTTTGAAAAGCTTGTTTCCATGTCCAAGGCGGATGATCCCCAGGCCTGTCCGGGGTGTGCGGGCGTGGAAAGCCGCCGCAAGCTCTCCTCGTTTGCCGTCAGCGGCGGCAGCAACGGCGCGTCAATTGCTGCCGGGCCGCCGGCCAGCAGCCCCTTCACCTGAGCGGGCGCCTGCTAACGAACCGTGTGTTCGGATCAGAAAGAGGGCCCAACCCCAATGCAAGCTGCATCACCCGAGATCAAGACGCAATTGCAGAGCCGTCTCAGCCGCATCGAAGGACAGGCGCGGGGCGTTAAAAAAATGGTGGACGATGATCGCGACTGCCGCGAAGTGCTGCAGCAGCTCAACGCCATGAACGCGGCGATCCAAAACGCCACCCGGCTCTACATGCGCGCCTACGCCCGTGAGTGCCTGCTCAATGATGCTGCGCCCGACGATCGCGCGCAGGTCGTGGACGAGCTACTCGACCTCATGGAACGGGTACGCTAATCAAGAACCGACTCCGGTTCAGCTTTCAGAATTGAGGAAAAGATGACAAACGAAAAACACGTCCATCTGGAGTGGACGGGGAATGAATTAAACCTACGCGCCAAATTCGATGCCGGCTACGAAGTTGGCATGCACGGCCCCTCCGACGCCACTGGCGCCACGCCCATGGAATTTCTGCTAGCGGCCGCAGCCGGCTGCAGCACCATGGACGTGATCTATATCTTGGGCAAGAAGCGGCAGCAGATCGAAAGCGTGGAGGTGGAAGCCGAAGCCATTCAGGCCAAAGATCATCCTCAAGCGTTCACGCATGGCAAGTTCACCTACATCGTGCGCGGCGTTGACGTCGACCCTAAGGCCGTCGAGCGGGCCATTGAACTCTCCCAAACGTCCTATTGCTCGGCCAGCATCATGCTCAAGAATGCGGGCATGGTGATTGATACCGAATATCGGATCGAGTAAAGATTGCGGATTGACGAGTGCGGAGTGCGGATTGACGATTGACAATCCGCACTCGCCAATCATCAGTCCAAAACAACCGCATCGCCCTGCATGGGCAGTTCAGCGTTGATGCGGTGGTAGCCGCGAATGACGCTGGCCAACGCATTGCGCTGGCGTTGCTCGCCATGGGTCAGGGCGACGCGTGGCTTGGCGCCGGCCACAACCTCAAACCAGCGCAAGAGATCCTTCTGGCCGGCATGGGCGCTGAAGCCGCCCAACGTATGAATCTCGGCGCGCACGGGAATCCGATCACCAAAGATCGTGACCTCCTTCGCCCCGTCCACCAGTTCTCTCCCCAACGAGCCGTGCGCCTGATAACCGACGAGGATCACCGACGTCTCCGGTCGCCACAGGTTGTGGCGCAAGTGATGTAGGATGCGGCCGCCATTGCACATACCCGAGGCGGAGATCACCATGCAGGTTCCCTCAAAGTCGTTGATCTGCATGGAATCCTGCACGGACGGCGTCGCCTGGACCGAGCTCAGATCCTGGGCGAAACGCCCTGCTTGGGCGAGTTCAATTGCCTCGTCATCGTAGAGTTCAGGATGCTCGGCATAGATCTTGGTGGCCTTGATTGCCATGGGACTGTCGACAAAGACGGGAAATTTCTCGATTTCATTGTCGCGAAAGAGCGCGGCAACATAGTAGAGCAGCTGTTGGGTGCGGCCGATGGCAAAAGACGGAACCAAGATCTTGCCATTGCGCCCGGCAGCGTCGAGGATGATCTCGCGCCCCTCCTCCAGCGTCAACTCCAGCGGGCGGTGGTTGCGATCCCCATACGTCGATTCCAAAAAGACCAGGTCGGCTTTCTGGAAGGTCTCTGCATCGCGCAGCCAGACCATACCGGCCGGCCCCAAATCGCCCGAAAAAATCACGACTTTGCGAGTTCCCCCTTCTTCCAGAGTCATTTCGATGCTGGTCGAGCCAAGCATATGGCCGGAATCAACAAAGCGCACGCTGATCCCAGGCGCGACGGCCAGCGGTTCGTGGTAGGGCGCTACCCGCATGCGTTTGAGGAGCGCTTCGGCATCGTCCATCGTGTAGAGCGGCTGCAGCGGCTCCTGGTTACGCTGCGCCCGCTTGCGATTCTCGCGTTGCGCATCCGATTCTTGAATCTTGGCCGAATCGCGCAGAATCAGATCCGCCATGTCGATGGTGGCATCCGTGGCGTAAAGATCACCGCGATAGCCGTGGCGGGTCAACAGCGGCAACCGGCCCGTGTGGTCTAAATGGGCATGGGTCACGACGACGGCATCTAAATTGCGCGGGTCCAGCTCTTCTGGCAGTACATTCTTCGCCTCGAGCTTCTGACTGCCCTGAAACATGCCAAAATCAACCAGGACGCGGGCGCGGTCTGATTCGACAAGATACGCGGACCCGGTGACATCGCCGGCCGCGCCATGTGGGGTAATTTTCATGTTAGGCTCCTTCTGCGGGTGGAAGGTGAAGCGGCAGCGTGCAACGGCTGGTTCGACGCTTGCCCATCGCACGCACCAAGAGATTCTTCTGCGGAGTTTAGCATAAGATCGCCAGGCTTGACACATTCGTTCCATCGATCGGGAGATTGATGTAGAATAGCGTCGTCTCATGCTCGGTGCCACTTCCCGGCCCATGCGTCCCCCGTCGACGCCAGGGCAATACTCTCAAGGCAAAGTAGAAGACTATGTGGCGACTCAACAACTCCGGCACCTCCATTTCCGATATATTCCACCTACATGAAAGGGGACATTGTGTCACGTCCCAATATTCTCTTTATCTCGACCGACCAGCAGCACCACAGCGCGCTGGGCGCTGTCAACCCCAAGATCAAGACGCCGGCCCTCGATCGGCTGGCAGAAGAGGGCATGCGTTTTGAACGCGCCTACTGCCCCAATCCGACCTGTTCCCCCACCCGCGCGTCGCTGTTGACCGGCATGTATCCCTCCGCGCACGGCTGCTGGGCGATCGGCGTCAAGCTGCCGGAGGATGTGCCCACGGTTGGAGATGTTTTCCAAGACGAAGGCTATGAATCGATCCTCATCGGCAAGGCCCATCTACAGCCGCTGAAGTCTGAGCCCGGATCCGAGTCAATCGAGTGCCAGCCCACCCTGCGCGATCTGGACTTCTGGCGCGATTTCCAAGGGCCCTGGTACGGCTTCAACCACGTGGAAACCGCGCGCATGCACGCCAACGAATCCCACGCCGGTCAGCACTACGCGATCTGGATGGAGGAGCAGGGGCTGACCAACTGGCGCGACTACTTCCAGGAGTGGCCGGCCAATCCCAACGACAAGTACAGCGGGCCCTTCTATTACAAGGACGCGCTGGTTTGGGATCTGCCTGAAGAATATCATCACAGTCACTGGATTGGTGACCGCACGATTGCCAATATCGAGCGTTGTCTGGAAGAGGACAAACCCTTCTTTCTCTGGAGCAGCTTCTTCGATCCCCATCCGCCCTACGTCGTGCCCGAACCATGGGCCAGCATGTATAATCCCGACGAGATGGAGATTGGCCGATTCGTCGATGGCGAATTTGACGACATGCCGCCGCCCCACCGCCGCACGCGCGAAGAAGATCCGGATTTCTCCGACTATGACGAGCCGGGCGGCCAGGGTCTCCACGGCTACCATTCCCACCTGCATGGCGAGGCCGAACTCAAGCGCAGCATGGCCTCCTACTACGGCATGATGAGCCTGATCGACTATGAGATCGGACGCATTCTCGACTACCTGGATCAGGCCGGCATTGCCGACAATACCCTCGTCGTCTTCACCTCCGACCACGGTCACTTCCTGGGCCATCACGGGCTGATCGCCAAGGGAGCGTTCCACTATGAAGACGTCCTGCGCGTCCCCATGATTGTGCGCTATCCCGGTCACGTGCCCGCGGGCGAGGTCTCCCACGCGCTGCAAAGCCTGGTCGACTACCCCCAGACGTGGCTGGCCGCGCTGGGCGTGGACGCGCCCGGCGTCATGCAGGGCGTGGACCAGCTGCCCGTTTGGTATGGTGAGGTCGAGGCCGTGCGCGACCACGCGCTGGTCGAGAATCGCCACAATCCGACCACGGTCCACCTGCGTACGTTGATCACCGACCGCTACAAGATCACGGTTTATCGTAACGGCGACCAGGGGGAGCTTTTCGACCTCGAGCTGGATCCGGAGGAGCTCCACAACCGCTGGGCAGACCCGGCCTACAGCGAGATCAAGACGACGCTGCTCCATCACTTTGTGCAGGCCGAAATCCAGCGCGAGCAGACACGCATGCCGCGTGTCGCCGGGGCGTAGTCCCCGATTCACTCGTGCGCGGTCATTCTTGTCTTGACCAGCGCTTGCACTCGCCTCGGACTGAGCCTGTCGAAGGTCCAGTGGAATGACCGCGCCGAATCCTCGACAGACTCACATCGCGCACGGGGACAGATAGCAAGATTGATTCAATTGCAATCTCTTTCCTCCGCCTGCCGGCGGACTTTTCAATAAGGAGCAAATCATGCGCATTCTCTATATCGACATCGATTCCATGCGACCGGACCATCTTTCCTGCTACGGCTACCATCGCCAGACTTCGCCCAACATCGACGGCGTGGCTGAGGAGGGGGTGCGCTTCAACAATTTCTATACCACGGACGCACCCTGCGCGCCCTCGCGCACGGCGTTCTTCACCGGCATGTTTGGCATTCGCACCGGCGTTGTCAATCATGGCGGCACCTATGCCGACATGCCCATCGAAGGAGCGGAACGGGGCTTTCGCAGCCGCGCGGGCGTCGAATCCTTTGCCGCCAAGCTGCGTCAGGCGGGCTTCCACACGGCCAGCATCAGCCCCTTCCCCAACCGCCACACGACCTACCAGATCTGGTACGCTTTCACCGAAACCTACGACACGGGACGGGGCGGCCAGGAGAATGCCGACGAGATGTATCCGCCGGCCAAACGGTGGCTGGAGGCCAACGGTCAGCGCGACAACTGGTTCCTTCACGTCAATTTCTGGGACCCCCACACGCCCTACGATCACCCGGCCGACTACGGCAATCCCTTCGCCGACGAGCCGATTGAGGAGTGGATCACCCAGGCGCTGATCGACGAGCAGAACGCCAGCTTTGGCCCCCACAGCGCGGCCGAGGTGCCCGGCTATTCCGATCAGTTGCCGCCCGTCTGGACCATGGGCGTCGGCCACATCCGCGACCTTGCCGACGCCAAGGCCCACATGGACGGCTATGACACAGGCATTCATTACGCCGATCACTACGTGGGCAAGCTGATCGAGGATCTGAAGGCGCTCGGCATCTACGAGGATACCGTAATCATCATCAGCGCCGACCATGGCGAAAACCAGGGCGAACTCAACGTCTGGGGCGATCATCAGACCGCGGACCAGTGCACGAGCCGCCTGCCCCTCATCGTGCGCTGGCCGGGCGTGACCGATGACCAGGCGGGCCAAGCGCGCGACGGGCTCCACTACCATCTGGATCTGCCATCGACCATTCTGGACCTTGTCGGCGGACAGCAGCCCGAAATGTGGGACGGGCAGAGCTTCGCCGCTGCGTTGACAACCTCAGCAGATAAGGGCCGCGACTTCCTTGTACTGAGCCAGGGCGCATGGAGCTGCCAGCGCTCGGTGCGATGGGACAATTGGCTGCTCATCCGCACCTATCATACCGGCTTAAAAGACTTTCCCGAATATATGCTGTTTGACATCGAAGCCGATCCCCACGAGACTATGAATCTTGCCGCCAGCCGTCCCGATGTGCTCGGTGAAGGCTTACGCTGTATGGATGAGTGGATGGGCGAGCAGATGTATCGAGGTTTGCGGGGCGATCCCTTCTGGGGCGTGATTGCGGAAGGCGGGCCGCTCCACGCCAACGCCAACAGCCAGAATTGGCAAGAATATCTCGACCATTTGCGCGCCACCGGACGTGGTCACCACGCCGATGCCCTGGACGAATACCAGGGCCGGCCCATGCGCACAGGACTGGAAGTCTAGCCGCTTGGGAATCATTCCCGGCGGGCGGTTGGATATTGAACCCGCCGGGAATGATTGGTAGAATCGGCCCTCATGCAGAAAACGGACATCACAGCGACTTTGCAGCAACGCCTGATCGGCACGCTCTTCACGGCCGAGAGTCTCTTCGCCGCGGCCCAGATTGCCGCGCTGACGCTGATGCCGGTGGTGGCGGCAGAACTTTCCGGACAGGATGTGCTGGCCGGCGTCCCCACCACCGCGATGCTGGTGGGCCAGGCGGCCGCAGCCTACTTCATCGGCTCGCTCATGGACCGCCTCGGCCGGCGGACCGGGCTGACGCTGGGCTACCTCGTGGCCACGCTCGGCGCCATTGTGGCGACCGCGGCAGTGAGCTGGAGCGCCTTCCTGGTCCTCTGCATTGGCGCCGGCATGATGGGCGTAGGACGGGGCGCGGGGCTACAGGCTCGCTTCGCCGCGGCGGAAATCGAGCCGCCCCAGCGGCAGGCCCGGGCCATCGGCATTATCGTCTTTGCCGGCACAATCGGCGCCGTCGTCGGTCCCCTGCTGGTAGCGCCCTCACAGCGTTGGGCGGAGTTCTTCGGTTTTGCACTACGCGCTGGTCCGTATCTGGCTGCCGCGGCGCTCTTCTACGGCGCCGTGCTGGTTACCTTCTTTCTACTGCGGCCCGATCCCATGACGGTGCGCCAGGCCTGGGCCTCTGATGAGGCCTCTGATGAGGCCTCTAGTGAAGAGCCCGATGCGCCGCCCACTGCGCAATCATCGCAAAGCCTGCGCCAAATCTTCACGCCGACAGACGTTCGTCTGGCCCTGGCCGCCATGCTGATCGGCCAGTTGGTCATGGTGCTCATCATGGTCACGACGCCGCTCTACATGAACAGGCAGGCCTATAGCGATGGCGCAATCTCTGTCGTCATGGCCGGCCACACGCTGGGTATGTTTGGGCTGGCCGCGCTGACCGGCTGGCTCATCGATCGCGTGGGGCGCAAGCGCATGATCTCTGCCGGCGCGGTGGTTCTGATCGTTGCGAGCCTGCTGGCGCCGATTGCGTATGGCCTGCCCCTGCTGGTCGGTGCGCTCTTTCTGCTTGGCCTGGGCTGGAACTTCTGCTTCATTGCCGGATCCTCGCTGCTTTCCACGTCGCTCGGCGAGCAGGAGCGAGGGCGCGCGCAGGGCGCCAACGATATGTTTGTGGCCCTGGCCGCGGGCGTCGGCAGCATCAGCACAGGGCCCCTTTACATGCTCGGCGGGATTGTGCTGATTTGCGGTCTCGGGCTGGCCATCTCCTTTGGCTTGCTGGCAGGCACGCTGTGGGTCGAACGACGGACGCCTGCGCTTGTCACTGCGGGCGATTGAGGGCGTACGGCAGAAGGAATGATGCGTGAACATGACCGAATCTCCCCAAAACATCATCACCGGCCTCCGCTATCAGAAGAAGAACAAGGAGCGGGTCAACGTCTATCTCGACGGCAAGTACGCATTTGCCGTGACCGAGCTGGTGGCAGCCGAGCTGCGGCGCGGCCAGCAGCTGAGCCCGGCGGAGATCGACGCCCTACAGGATGATGATTTGCGCAACAAGGCCTACAATCTGGCCGTGCGCTTCCTGGGCTACCGGCCGCGCAGCCGCCACGAGGTGGAGCAGCACTTGCGGCGCAAGGAATACGAACCCGATGTCGTTGCCCATGCCATTGGCAAACTGGAGGAGCGCAACTACCTGGACGACCGCGCCTTTGCCCAGTTCTGGGTCGAGAATCGCAGCCAATTTCGTCAACGGGGCACACGCGCCCTGCGCTATGAGCTACGTCAGAAGGGCGTCGAGGATGCGATCATCGACGAACTGACCGGTGAGGTGGATGAAGATGCGCTGGCCTGGGCCGCGGTTCAGCCCAAGCTGGCAGGCTGGCAACGACTCGAGCGGCGGGCGTTTGAGCAGAAGTTGATCGGCTTCCTCAATCGCCGCGGCTTCAATTTCGGCACGGCGCGCAGCGTCAGCGATCGGGCGTGGGATACGCTGCATGGCGATGGATCAGATGACGATTGGGTCGATGAGTAGGGAGGAATAACAAGTGAGCGATACGCCACAATCAGGCCGCTTTGCGGCGCTGGATCAACGCGAAATCAATCGCGAAACCTTCGTCGAGCCGTGGCCGGAAGCCGGTTTGGCCGTGGTCGACAGCCCCTACGACCCGGCGCCGAGCCTGCGCCTAGAGGCCGGCCGGTTAATCGAAATGGACGGCAGAGCGGTTGCGGATTTTGATACGCTGGATGCCTTCATTGCCAATCACGCGCTCGACCTGGAGGTTGCCGCGGAAGCCATGGCGCTGCCGTCGCTGACACTGGCGCGCATGATCGTCGACATCAACGTCGCGCCGGCGGCAGTTCGGCGGCTGGCAAGCGGCTGCACCCCGGCCAAACTGGTCGAGATCATCCGCCACATGAACGTGCTGGAGATGATGATGGGGCTGGCGCGGCTGCGCGTGCGCCGCACCCCGGCCAACCAGGCGCACGTCACCAACTGGCGCGAACACCCGGCGCTGCTGGCTGCGGATGCCGCCGAGGCGGCCCAGCGCGGCTTTGCTGAGATCGAAACAACCGTGCGCGTGGCGCGCAACGCGCCCTTCAATGCCCTGGCCATCCTGGTCGGTTCCCAGAGCGCGCGGGGCGGCGTCCTCACCCAATGTGCGGTGGAAGAAGCGCTCAGCCTGCGTCTGGCCATGAAGGGGCTCACGACCTATGCCGAGACCCTCTCTGTCTATGGCACGGAGCGCACCTTTGTGGATGGCGACGACACGCCCTGGTCCAAGGCCTTTCTGGCTTCCGCCTATGCCTCGCGCGGCATCAAAGTACGCTTCACTTCCGGCACCGGCTCCGAAGCGCTCATGGGCAACGCCGAGCAGTGTTCCATGCTCTACCTGGAAGCGCGTTGTCTTTTGGTGACCAAGGGAGCCGGCAGCCAGGGCGTGCAGAATGGCTCCATCTCCTGCATCGCCCTGCCCGAGGCACTGCCGGGCGGCGTGCGTGCGGTGCTGGCCGAGAATCTGCTGGCGTCGCTCCTGGGGCTGGAATGCGCCTCCGGCAACGACGCCCTGGCCTCCCACTCGGCCATCCGCAAGACGGCCAAGCTCATGTGCCAGTTCATCCCCGGCACCGACTTCATCCATTCCGGCTTCAGCGTCATGCCCAAGCGGGACAATCTCTTTGGCGGCGGCAACTTTGATGCGGAGGATCTGGACGATTACAACGTACTCCAACGCGACATGCAGGTTGATGCCGGGCTGCGGCCGCTGACGGAAGCGGATGCCCAAGCCGTCCGCCGCCGCGGCGCGCAGGCGATCCAGGCCGTCTATGCCGAACTCGGCTTTCCCGCCATCAGCGACGGCGAGGTCGAGGCGGCGGTGCTGGCCTTTAGCAGCGAGGATATGCCCGCGCGCGATCTCGTGGCCGACCTGGCCGCGGCCGATGAATTCCTGGCGAGCGAGCAATCGCTGCTCGATGTCGCGGCAGCCCTGCAGCGCCGCGGCTTTGACAATACGGCTGCCAACCTGCTGGGGATGGCGCGCCAGCGCGTCGCCGGCGACTATCTGCAGCCGGCCGCGATCTTTGACGAGCGCTTTCACGTGCTCAGCGCCATCAACGACGCCAACGATTACGCCGGCCCCGGCAGCGGCTATCGTTTGCAAGGCGCGCGCTGGCAAGAAGTCCAGGCCATCCGCCAGGCTCAGTCCCCGCGCAACTTCATTGAGGACAACATCGGCGCGCCTTCGCCCAGAGTGATACCCCTCGGTCCCGCCAAGGCCGGCACGCGACAGGAGATCATCGTGGCGGTGGGGCCCGCCTTTAACGACGCGCTGACCAAGAACATCAGCGGCCTTGAGCATGAAGCCATCCTCGTTGCGTTGCTCACCGGCGTGGCGAGCGAGGGGCTGATCGCCCGCATTGTACGGGTCAATCACACGTCGGACTGCGCCGCAATCGGTCAGATCGGCGCCGAACTGAGCGGCTCCGGCATCGGCATTGGCCTGCAATCGCGCGGCACCGCGGTGATCCACAAGCGCGGCCTGGCGCGGCTCAACAACCTGGAACTCTTCCCCCAGTCGCCGAGCCTGACATTGGCAACCTATGAGCAGATTGGTCGCAACGCCGCACGCTACGCCAAAGGCGAAGCGCCTGAGCCGGTGGGCGTGAAGATCGACAACTGGGCGCGCCTGCGCCTCATCGTCAAGACCGCGCTGCTCCACCGCCGCGAGACCGAACAGATTCACGACGAACCGCCCACAGAGCTCTTCTTTGACTGGGAGCCGGAAGTATAAGTAACGCACGTCCCCGGCACGGCTCACCAAGCGCTTGTCTACACTCACGCGCCGAGCCGTGCCGGGGACATCGGATGCGCCAGAAAAACTGGAAACGGAGAATCAGATGAACGACCAACTGCGCTATCCGCTGGGCTCCTCCTCTGCTCTGCGCAGTGCCAGCGGTAAAAACGCCGCCGAGATCACGTCCGATGCGCTCGATGCCGGATTACTCGATGCCGCGGACATGCAGATTGACGCCGCAACGCTGCGCGCGCAGGCCCAGATTGCCGCCGAAGCCGGCTATCCCCAGCTGGCGGAAAATCTCGACCGTGCTGCGGAATTGACCGCGGTGCCCAATGACGTCTTGCTGGAGATGTACGAGCAGCTGCGCCCGGGGCGGGCGACACAGGCTGAGCTGCACGCGCTGGCGGATCAGCTGGAGGAGACGTTCTCCGCGCCGCGCACGGCCGATTTGGTACGAGAAGCTGCGCACCACTACGCACGCCAAGGATTGTGCAAAGAGAGCGAATGACGACCCGTTTGCATGGGCAGCTAGAGTCGGCGTTCGCCATTTCGAACCGGCGCTGAGAGTCAGCGCCGGTTGAGTAGCCCGGAGGGCGTATCGAAACCAAGCGGGTCGACAAGCTCAACCGGCGCTGGCTACCGAGGTTGAGGCGCACGGCATCAATCCGCCCCCTCGCCTAGTCCGCACGCCAACAAAAAAACACAGATTGACGCAATTCACTTTTTGCAATACAATGGCGACGCAACCGAAACGGAGAAGCTTCCCAAGCGTTTCGAATCGGTTGCGAACCCTGAGCCTAAACTTTCGAAATTCGTATAACCCCTGCAAGACATGACCTGGATTGATCTCGGCCAATTTGTCGCTGCACTATCTCACCGAGTGTGTTCCACAATTTACGCGTATCACCCCTGTTTTTGGGTTGTAACCTGTCGCTGTTAACGCAGGAACACGTTTACGTAGTAACACCTATTCACTCAAGGAGGTTGTTCCATGTCGGACCTGAAGCAAAGTATTGCCCAGCGCCCGCTTTCACGCCGCCAGGCGCTTAAGCTGATGGGCGGCGCGGCCGGCGTCTTTGCGCTGGCAGCCTGTGCTGCACCTGTGCCCGCGCCGGGCGGCGACGGTGCGAGTGCTCCCGCAGAAGTAGCCGGCTCGCTGGTCGTCGTCCATCGCCGTGAGTATTTCCAGGAGATGGAAGAGCTCTTCGAAGCGGCCGTACTCGCTTGGGGCGAAGCCAATGGCGTCGAGATCGAAATCTCGCCCGTTGCTGCCGAGGTCAACGAGGACTTTGTGCCCAAACTGGCAGCCGAGGTCGAAGCCGGCAATCCGCCCGACCTCATCTATCATCGCAACGAGATCGTCTCGCAAATGCACTTCCTTGACCTAGATTCAGCCGGTCGATGAGACTGCGGCTCAAGCGATTGAGCTCTATGGCCCAACTGCAAGCGGTCAAGAACGCTTCAATATCATCGACGGTTCATGGTACGGCGTTCCCTACATCATGAGCGGTACATCAGGTGCGGGTTTCTGGGCACGCGCCAGTTGGCTCGAAGAAGCGGGTCTAGATGTAACGACCGACATCGTCACCTTTGATGATGTGCGAGATGCTGCACTGGCTATCTCCAATCCAGGCGAGGATCGCTATGGCTGGGGCATGACGGTCAACAGCGGCGGCGACGCCACCGGCTTGATTCAGGCCATCATTCATAACTGGGGCGGCCAGATTACCAACGAAGACATCTCCGAATTGACTTTCAACACACCGGAAACTGTTGAGGCGATTGCATGGCTGACCGATATCTACGTCAACGATGCCTACGCCGACATGATTCCGCCCGGCGTTCTCAGTTGGACCGACTCTGGCAACAACGAAGCGTGGCTGGCCGGGAATATTGGTTTGTCGAAGAACGCCGCCAGCATCTATGCCAAGGGCAAAGCCGACGGCAACCCGATCTTTGGTGACACGATTGTCACCGAAGCGATTATCGGCCCCTATGGCGAAGCCGCTGCTGGGTGGCGACGGTGGCTCAGTTCAACATTCACGGAACGCCAGCAACCCGACGCAAGCTGCAGAGTTGGCGCTTCACATGCTAACGCCTGAAGTCTTCCTGCCGATTTCATTGATTTCGGCCGGTCTCTTCCTGCCGGCATATGAAGGCATCTACGCAATGGATGAAGTTGTGGCTGCTTTCGATGCAGACCCCACGCTCCGTCGCATGGGTGAGCAGACGTTTGGCGACTATACCGGCCTCTCCTGGCCGGCCTCGCCCAATGTGCTGACAGATTCCATCAACGCCCAATCAATTCTGCCCGATATCCTGGCCGAAACGATTGCGCAGGGCGTGGATCCGGCCGAGGCCGTTCCCGTGCGACCGACCGCATGGCGCAGATTGCCGAAGAACTTGGCGCCTTCAGCTAATCCCCTTTCGCTATGGAAAGCCGGGCTTCCTTTCAGAAGTCCGGCTTTTTCTCCACTTAATCGCAAACTATCTCTTATGCAAATTGTGAATCCGCCGGAGTCATTGACCCAGTTGACCCGGCTTAATCCGTTTGACCGCTTCCCCGACGGTCGCCCCCATGTGCCCGGCGATCTGATCGAACGCATGCATCTGGTCACCACGGAAGAGGCCTGGGCCGTTCTCACCGAGCATGGCTACGACCGTCAGTTCGAAGGCGGCTGGTTTCAAACCCATCCCGATCGCATCCTGGTCGGTCGCGCGGTGACGGCCATGATGGTGCCCCACCGCCCCGATCTCCACGATCTGATCCAGGAAATGGGCGAGGCAGAAGGGCGCATCGGTGGCCACAATTCCTGGGTCATCGATACGCTCGAACCCGGCGACGTCATGGTGGTAGACATGCGCGGCAAGGTCAAAGACGGCACCTTTGTCGGCGATAACCTCTCGACCTCAGTCATGCATCGCACCCACGCTGGGGCCGTCATCGACGGCGGCATTCGCGACTATCAGGGCATCCGCCAGCTCCAGAACGTGGCCTTTTACTGCCGTGGCATGGATCCGACCCCGATTGCCGACGTAACGCTGGTGGGCATCAATATTCCGATTCAAATCGGCGGCGCCACGGTCATGCCCGGCGATGTGGTACTGGGAACGCCGGTCGGCGTCAGCTTCATCCCACCCCATCTCGTCCAGGAAGTCGTCGAAAGATCTGAAGACGTCCGCGTGCGTGATGAGTTTGGCAAGCTTCGTCTCCACGAAGGCAAGTACACGCCCGGTGAAATCGATGTTCCGGTTTGGGAAGAGCACATTGAGGCGGATTACCAGGCGTGGTTGAAGTTGCGTTGAGCGTTCACACGAAGGTCAAGTCAGGCGAATGCCTACTTTGGAAAAGGAATAGAGACTTATGGCAGAGCAGGCAAGTACGCTGCCGCAAACGCAGAGCGTCACGAAACACAAGGGCAGCACGGCGCGCCGCATCCTGGGGCCGGACTGGAAAATAGCGATTCCCTTCCTCTTGCCCATCGTCATCCTGATGACGCTCTTCATCGCGTGGCCCTTCATCGACGCGGCCTACACCAGCATGACGATCCGCACCATGAATCGCGAGGTCAAGTTTGTCGGGCTCGACAACTACATTCGCCTCTTTCAGGATCGTTACTACTGGCAATCGGTGCGTGCGACCTTTGTCTTTACGGCCGGAGCGATCTTCTTCAAGCTGATCTTTGGCCTGATTGCAGCGCTGCTGCTCAATTCTCTAAACCGCGGACGCAATTTACTGACCGGTCTGGTTCTCTTACCGTGGATTATCCCTCCGGTCGTGCAGGCCCTGGCCTGGCGCTCGATCTTGGATCCGCTCTTCGGCGGCCTCAATCCGATCCTGCTCGGACTCGGCATTTTGGATCGCCCCGCATCGTGGTTGGCCGATCCCGACCTGGCCATGGCGTCGGTCATTGCGGTCAACGTCTGGGCCGGTATTCCCTTTTTCACCGTCAACATGTTGGCCGGCATGGCCGCCATCGACTCTGAGCTCTATGAAGCCGCGGCCATCGACGGGGCCAACGCCTGGGAGAAGTTTCGCAATATCACCCTGCCCGGCCTGCGCTTCGTGATTGCCGTCGCCACACTCCTCTCCACCATCTGGACCTTCAACAACTTTGAAACCATCTTCCTGCTGACCCAGGGCGGACCGGGCAACATCACCAAAGTCTACTCGATCCTGGCCTATGAGAAGGCCATGCGTGCACTGCAGTTTGGGCCCGGCACCGCGGTCGCCTTTAGTCTGGTGCCGGTGTTGCTCTTCTTCATCATGCTTCTCTCGCGCTTCATGCGCCGCGATGCCGGCTCCGGTGATGAGATTACAACCTGGCAGGACCGCTTTATCGACGGCATCGGCAAGATGATCACTGCCATCTTCAGTCTAATTGCGCTGCCTTTCCAGCTTATTGGTCGTGCATGGAGCGCACTCTTCCCCAGCAGCGGCAATAGTCCTAGTAGCATCAAGCGCCAGCGTCAACTGGCGACTATCGGTCGCAACATTGGGCTGGCCCTTCTGCTGTCCTTTATTCTCTTCCCCTTCTACTGGATTCATTATCACTGCATTCAAGAGCGATCTTCAGATCGGTCAACGCACCGACATCTTCTGGCCCAATCCCTGGACGCTCGAGCAATTTGAAAAGCTCTTCACCGAAGAGCCCTTCTTCCTCTGGTTCGGCAATTCGCTGATCGTCTCCACGATCACCACCGCGCTCTCGGTGGTCTTGGCTGCGCTGGGCGGCTATGCCCTGGCGCGGCTCAGCTTCCGCGGCGTGGAGTCCATGACGACACTGCTCTTGATCACCTATCTCCTGCCTGCCGCGCTCATGTTCATCCCCCTCTACGGCATCCTGGCCGATTTGGGCGTGATCAACACGCGCTGGGCGCTGATTCTTACCTACCCCACCGCCATGGTACCCTTTGCGACTTGGCTGCTCATGGGCTACTACCGCTCGATTCCCATCGAGCTTGGAACACGCAGCCATGGTCGACGGGGCCAATCGCCTCCAGGCCTTCACGCGCATCACGCTGCCGCTGGCCCTGCCCGCGCTGCTGGCGGTGACGCTCTTTGCCTTCACCAATGCCTGGAAAGAGTTCCTTTTTGCCTTTGTCTTCATTTCAAACCGTAACCTGATGACGCTGCCCGTTGGTCTCGCCCAGACAATCTTCGGCGATATCTATCCCTGGGGCATGCTCATGGCGGCTTCGCTGCTCATCTCCGTGCCGGTGGTCATCTTCTACATGTACGGTCAGAAGTATATGGTCGCCGGTCTGACCGCAGGCAGCGTGAAAGGGTAACGGATGAAGCGTGATGCGTGAAGACGTGGGATACGAGCTGAGCCTCGGTCATTTCACTTTTTCACGCATCGCGTTTTCACGTTTCACACCTTCAGGCATCAGATCGCTTTTTCCCAAACCCACCACCACGAGAACGCCCCATGCACATTACAGAAATGCGCGTTACGCCGATCGCCATCAGCGATCCCCCGCTGCTGAATGCGGCGGGGCTGCACGCTCCCTTTGCCCTGCGCACCATCATTGAACTGATCACCGACGACGGAATCTCGGGCGTGGGCGAAGTGCCCGGCAGCGTCGAGACGACCGAAGCGCTCAATGCCGCCCGCGCGGTCGTCATCGGCGCCGATCCGTTCCACCTAAACGCCATCGAAGCAAACCTCGGTGCGACGTTTGGGCCGGATCAGGAGCAGCGCGGCCGTCAGCCGTGGGACAAGCGGCGCATGGTCCATGTCCTGAGCGCCATCGAAGTGGCCTGCTTTGACATCATGGGCAAGGCAACGGGCCGGCCGGTCTGTGATCTCCTGGGCGGCCGGGCGCGCGACGTCGTGCCCTTTTCCGCCTATCTTTTCTACAAGCTAGGGGGCGCGGGCGGCGCACTTGGCTTCGGCGTCGACGAAACGGCCACGGGGTGGGCGGCTGCGCGCCAGGCCCAGGCGCTCACGCCCGACGAGGTGGTGGCCCAGGCCCAGGCCATGTGTGCAGAATATGGCTTCCAGTCCATCAAGCTCAAGGGCGGCGCCATGCCGCCGGCAGAAGAGGTCGACGCCATGCTTGCGCTGCGCGAGGCCTTTGGCCCCGACGTGCCCCTGCGCCTGGATCCCAACGCCATCTGGCGCGTGGAGACGGCCATCGAAATGGGCCGGCGGCTGGAAGGCGTCCTCGAATACTACGAGGATCCAGTACGGGGACAGGAAGCCATGGCCGAGGTCGGCGCTGCCCTGCAGATGCCCATGGCGACCAACATGTGCACGACCTCCTTCGAAGACATTCCGGGCAGCGTCGCGCTTGGGTCTGAAGACATCATCCTGAGCGACCACCACTTCTGGGGCGGTTTGCGCGCGACGCTCGAATTGGCCCGGATCTGCCGCACTTTTGACCGCGGCCTCTCCATGCACTCCAACAGTCACGTGGGCATCTCCCTCATGGCCATGACGCACCTGGCCGCCGCCATTCCCAACCTGACCTACGCCTGCGACACCCACTATCCGTGGCAATCCGAAGAGGTGATCCAGGGCGGCCGCGTGGCGTTTGAAGAAGGCGGGGTGCGCGTGCCGTCGACGCCCGGTCTCGGCATCGAGTTGGACCGCGACGCGCTGGCGCGCCTGCATCAGCAGTATCTGGACTGCGGCCTGACGGAACGCAATGACGAAATTGAAATGCAGAAGGTCTATCCCGACTGGCAATTTGAAGCGGTGCGCTGGTAGGAGCGGCGCCGCTCTATCCACAATTCTCACAAGGATCTGATAAGATGAGCACATCGGTTGAACAGAACGTCAACACTCATTCGCGCCCGTCGGCGCTCAAAATCACCGACATGCGCATTGCCAACCTGGTCGGCGTGCCCTTCCGCAGCACGATCATCCGCATTGACACGAACCAGGGCATCTCCGGCTATGGCGAGGTGCGCGACGGCGCCAGCAAGACCTTTGCCCTGATGCTCAAGTCGCGCATTCTGGGCGAAAACCCGTGCAACGTAGACAAAATTTTTCGCAAGATCAAGCAATTTGGTCATCACGCGCGCCAGGGCGGCGGCGTCTGCGGGATTGAGATGGCGCTGATGGACCTGGCCGGCCGCGCCTATGGCGTGCCCGCCTATCAGCTGGCCGGCGGCAAGTTTCGCGACCGCGTGCTCTGCTACTGCGACACGCCCACCGTTGGGGACGGCGCGGAAATGGGCAAGCGGCTCAAGGCGCGCATGGACCAGGGCTTCCACTTCCTCAAGATGGATGCGGGCATCGATCTGCTGGCCGATGTGCCCGGTGCGCTCAGCGCGCCGCCCGGCATGCTCGAGACGCGCGAGATCATGCACCAATTCACGGGCATCCAGATCACCGACAAGGGCATTGCCTGGCTGAGCGACTATGTGGCTGCCGTGCGCCAGGAGGTGGGGTATGAAGTCCCCCTGGCAACGGACCACTTTGGCCACATTGGGCTGGAATCGTGCATTCGCCTGGGCCAGGCGCTGGATCAATACACCCTGGCCTGGTATGAGGACATGATTCCCTGGCAGTTTCCGGAGCAGTGGCGGCGGCTCTCGGAAGCCGTCACCACCCCGACCTGCACGGGCGAGGATATCTATCTGAAAGAGGGCTTCGTTCCCCTGCTAGAAGAGCGGGCCGTGGCGGTCATTCACCCGGATCTGGCCACCTCGGGCGGGATCTTGGAGACAAAAAAAATCGGCGATATGGCCCAAGAGCACGGCGTGGCTATGGCCATGCATATGGCGGCCTCGCCCATTTGTGCGCTGGCCAACGTCCACTGTGCGGCCGCGACCGAGAATTTCCTCGTATTGGAGAACCATTCCGTGGATGATCCCGGCTGGAGCGAGCTGGTCACCGGACTGCCCACGCCGCTCATTCAGGACGGGCATATTGCCGTGCCCGAGACGCCCGGCCTTGGCTTTGCCGAGATCAACGAGGAAGCCATGCGTGCCCGTCTGGATCCAGACGATCCGATCTACTTCGACGAGCCAACTGATTTTTGGGATACGGAGCGGTCGTGGGATCGGCTGTGGAGCTAAACTGAAGGTTGTACGAAACCATGATTTTCTCAGGTCAGACCGCCTCTGCCTTCGACAAGCTCAGGCGACGGCTCGCTGGCAGCGCATCTGATCCAGGCGCAAGCTGATCTTGAGTCGTCCTGAGCTTGCCGAAGGGTCGAAGCCGAAGCCGGGCCGGCCAACTGGCTCTGCAAAATACTACGCCTTACTTTCACGACTCGCCAAGCTGAACTTGACGCACGCCGTCTACGCCACCGGCGAAGAGGCCGGCGGGCGTTTCAAGCAAAACCAGGGCCGGCGCGCTGTCGGGGACGGGCCGCCATGTCTCGCCATCCGACGAATGCCAGAGCGCGGCTTCATCGCTCAACAGCCAGCCGTCGGCCAGCGCGGTCAGCGCATTGACCTGCTGCGGCGTGTCCGCAACGGGCTGAAAGGTGCGGCCTGCGTCAACTGAGCGCCAGAGGCCGTCGCCTTCGCTGCCGGCGAGCACGTGGCCGCTGCGGTGGAAGTCAGCGCTCGTGGCCAAGCATTGAATCACACAGTCGATCCCCATACTCGCCTTCCAGGCCCGACCGCCATTGGGCGACCGGTAAACGCCCCGCTCTGTGCCGGCAAAGACCATGTCCCAGGCCGGCCATTGTTCGGGCGGCGCGGGCGGCGCCCAGGACAAGCAGAGGATCGCAGATTCGCTCAGGCCGACGTGACAGGGCGCCCAGGATTCTCCCCAATCGCGTGAGCGCCAGACGCCGGCCCCATCGCTGCCGGCCAGCAGAATGCCGCTCTCGGCCACATCAGGCGCAGCGGCAAAGCAGAGCGCCATGCTCAGTTCGCCCTCGGTATAGCCCTGCTGCCAGGCCCCGCCTTCATCGCGCGAAAAGGCAATGCCGTAGGGCGCACCGCCGACCAGGAGTCGTCCGCCTGCAGCCAGACAGCAGGCAAGCTCCGCTTGCGGTTGTGGCACGGGTGTAGGTTCGGTTGACGTCTGGTGGAAGAGGCCCTCAGGGCCGGCCAGCCAGAGCGTGTCGGGCGTATGACTTAAGGATAGGACAATGGGCATAAAACTCTCGGTTATCGTTGGGGCGTACGGTGATAAACAATCGCGCCGGTTGAAATCGCCATCGCGGCGCCGCTAACGCCGGCACGCAGGGCCTCGACGATCACATCGGCCGAGTCAACAATGCCCAGATCAAACGCATTGCCGATCCGTGCGCTATGGGCGTCAAATGTTGCGGCTGCTCCGCCCTCAGCCACCTGCGCAAGTCGTACGGCAGGCGCTTCATCGCCGGCACTGACAATGATCTGACGGAGAGGCGCAGAGAGCGCTTCGATCAGGACGTCCCGACCATAGTTGACGCCGCCGTTGCCCGTCGCATCACGGCTGCGCAAGGCTGTGGCAGCATGATGATACGCGGCGCCGCCGCCGGCAACGAGGCCGCTGCGTTGGGCGCCGGACAACACCTTCAACGCACGTTCGGCAAGCTGCATGAGCCGGGCGCGCTCGGCCTTGGTATAGGCGCCAATCTTGAGTTCACCCACGCCGCCGGTCAGGCGGGCCAGACGTTCGACCAAAGCTGGCCGTTCCTCGTGGTTGGGGCGCATTCCATCGAGTCGCTGCTGAATTGCTTCCGCCTCACGCCGCATGGCCGGGCGTTGCGCCGACGCAGCAATCACGGCCAGCGAGCCATCGGCGTAGACGACGCGCTGAATGGCGCCCAGATCGTCGGGACGCGCTTTGCTGGCGGGGTGCGATTGCGGCCCGTTCAGCGGAGTCGCACCGGTGATGAGCGCCAGATCGTCCAATTGAGATCGCTGCGCCTCGCCAATGCTGCCAAGCTTGACGGCAAGCAGGTCGAGCTTCTTCTGCTCCTTGTCGAGTTGGTGGTTGGCAATCAAGACGTTGAGCGCGGGGCCGGAAATTTCACCGATAAGGAGCAGAGCCTCGGCACTGCGCGCCAGCCCCGCTTCCAGGAGGGCAACCATCTCGTCAGCCTGGGTGATCGGCTTTTCGAGTAGGGCAACGAGCGGCCGGTCCAACGCGGCTGATTTCTGCACGCTGTCCTGATACAGGTAGGAGCTGACGATGGCGCCCTTGAATTGGGCGCCGGAGAGATAGGAGCGCTGCAGATAAGGGGCGACAAATTTACGAATATTGACGTGGCCATCGGCGCCGAGCAGATAGCTCAGTTCGCCAAGGATCGCGGCCAAAGCGGGATCGCGGACCACGCTTCTTGCCAGCACGGCCAAGTCGTCCTCGGTTAGAGCCGGGCGTGCGCTCGTCAGGATCAACTCAACGGCTTCGTCGGTGGCATCCTGCAGTTCACGCACAAGCTGCATTGCGTTGATTCCGGCAGCGGCCCGACGATCGGCCGCTCGGTAAATCGCATGCATTAGCACTGCAGCGGTCGCGCCGCCATCGCCGATCTCCTCACCCATTTGGGTGACGACGCTGCGCATGGCCATTGCCCCTAAATCCAGACGCGGTGAGCCGAGACTCAAGATGCGGCGCGCCATGGTGCCCGAGTCGCTAAAGATCTCATAGCCACCCGAGCGCTCGGTCTCACCGATCACGCTGCCCACGGAAGGGCCGAGGGTGCGGGCAAAAAGCTCACCCAGGATATCAATTCCTACGCGAAAATGGTCGGAAGTCTCAGCCTGACCAATAATTTGTGGACGATTCATGCAGAGTCATTTCTGGTGACGGGGAGAGTCAGATTTTCGTAAGGCGGGGCCAATTATCGCATGGACAAACTATTCGTCCAAACCGGCAGTGGGCCATCGGGCCACGCAACAGCTGCTGTGCCCGACAGGTTTCTTGATAATTCTTCATCCGAGGGACTATTCTCATCGTTTGATCAACTGTTTGAAATCGAGTACGCTGCCGTGCACAGCACAACAAAACCTGGTACCAACTAAACATCTTCAAACCAACAATTCTGCCACGAGGGAGAACACCATGCCACGACCATCGGAATGGTACGACATCGACCTGCCAAAGCCGGACAACATCGAACTGCCCATTGACGGCGGCGCTGTTCAACGCCCTGACCCTGAATTGATCGAGCGCCTGTACGAGGTGAGCAGCGCCACCGCGGCGGCGACGCTCCATCGCATGGGCATTCGCCAGACCTACATGGCCAATCCCAAGCCACGCGTGCCCGGGGCCAAAGTCGTGGGGCCTGCCGTCACCCTGCAGTTTATGCCGCAACGCGAAGATGTGGCGTCGGGAAAAGCCCAGGAACACATTGAGAAAAAGAGTGCGCTGTGGGGCGTTTTCGACACGGTGGAAGCCGGCGATGTCCTGGTGGTGCAGGCCTTTGGCGATCCCTACACGGGTACCATGGGCGACATGCTCACGACCTACTTCATGGGCCGCGGCGGCATCGGCATCGTGGTCGACGGTTCCGTGCGCGATTGGCCCAAGATTCGTCAGATGGACCTACCGCTGTGGACCAAGGGGTTCACGCCCAACTATGCGTCCCAAACCAATCTCTTCCCCTGGGCGATCAACGTGCCCATCGCTTGCAGCATGGTCCTGGTGATTCCCGGCGACATCATCATTGCCGACGATGACGGTGCGGTCGTGGTGCCGGCCAAGCTCGCCGAGTTTGTGCTGGAGCAGACGATTCACCATGAGGAGTGGGAAGTATTCAGCCGCATGCGCCTGCGCGAGGGGGGTTCAATCCAGAAGTACTATCCGCTGAGCGACGAAGGCTGGGAAGAGTATGAAGCCTGGAAGAAGGAACAAGGAATCGAATCATGAAGATAACGGCAGTCAAAACCGCGGCCACCGCCGGGCACGGCATGCACCTCTGGGTCAAGATCACGACCGACGCCGGCGTCACGGGCCTTGGGGAATGCGTTCACGGCGGCAAGCAGGCCATCGCCATTATCGGTTATTTGGAGGAGAAGCTGATCGGCCGCGATCCATTTGCCATAGATGCGCTCTTTGAGGAGATGCGGCGCGGTCACGTCTTTGACGGCGGCGATGCCGGCGCGCTGATCACCGCCCTCACCGGCATTGAAATCGCCCTGTGGGATCTAAAAGGCAAAGCGCTCGAGACGCCGATCTACGAGTTATTGGGCGGCAAGTTCCGCGACAAGATTCGCGTCTACGCCGACTGCCAGGTAGAACCGGGCATGAACTTCGACGAAATCCGGGCCGTTGTCGACGATGTGGTAGAGCGCGGCTTTACGGCACTGAAGATCGACGTGGACATTCACGCCTACGGCCACAAAGGCAGCGAAGTCGCCGATTTCAGCAAAGACAACTTCAACATGACCGCCTTCCAATGGGAGCATGAGCGCATGGTCGAACTCGTCGACATGGTGACGCGTGCGGCAGGTCGCGACGTAGCTGTCGCGGCCGACGTCCACACGCGGCTGGATGTGCCCAGCGCCATCCGCCTGGCCCGAGACCTGGAACCCTATCATCTCATGTGGCTGGAAGAACCGGTGCCGGCCGAGAACGTGGCGGCCATGCGCAAAGTGACGGAGTCAACCTCGACGCCCATCTGCAGCGGCGAGAATCTCTATCTGCGCTACGGATTCCGCGACCTCATCGAATCCCAGGCCGTCAACATCATCATGCCCGACATCCCCAAGTGCGGCGGCCTTTCCGAGTGTCGCAAGATTGCCAACATGGCCGAAATCTACTACATCCCGTTTGCACCCCACAACGTCTCGTCGCCCATCGGAACCATGGCCTCGGCCCACGTCTGCGGCACCGTGCCAAACTTCATGGTGCTGGAGTTCCACTGGCTCCATCGTGACTATTGGACGACCATCATCCAGGAAAAGACGGATATCATCCAGGACGGCTTCATCACGCTCAGCGATCGCCCCGGCATTGGCCTGGAGCTGGACGAGGAAGTCGCCCGCCAATATCAGGTTCCCGGTACAACATGGTTTGCGTAGCGAGCAATCCCGCAGGCTTGGCAGCATAGCGGCACGCCAGGATTGCGCAGAGAGTTTCATACAAAACACAAATCATTCCCTACTTGACAAGCGTGACGCACCGCGTTATACTAGGCTTGTAACGCAGCGCGTCACGAAGCTGCTCATCAGGTCTATTAATGGGTGCGGCCAGGCCGCCTACATTCTGTAAGGGAAAGAGGAGTACAACATGAACGTCAATATTGATCTGCGCAATCTTCAGGAACAAGTCGGTGAGAACAGCGATCAGGTACGCAAGTACGCCCACAAGGCTGCCCTGGCGTATACCGGTCTATGGGCCATGGCCTATGATTCAGCGAAGTCCAGTTTGGAAGGCAGCAAAGAGTTGCTGGACAAGGCGGAGAAGCGCGGCGAAGAAGTCGAAACGGAACTTGGCAAGCAGTACAGCAAGTACTATGAGCAGGCCATGCAGGAATTCCACAAGCTGCAGGGACGCGCTGGCGACGTCGTGGACCTGGAAGAGGTAAGCAAGAACGTGACCAATGTCGTAAGCGACAATGCCAAGATCGTCCAGGAAAATGTCGGCAAGGTGATGAGCAAGGTCGGCCTTCCCTCCCGCGTCGATGTACCAGAGGTCGTGATTGAAGTCAGCGTCAATGGTGAAGAAATCTCGCCGCCGCTGCCCGATTACGAAGAACTGACGGCTAAGGAATTGGTCGCCCGGTTCGATGACATGACCGTGGAGGAATTGCAGGTGATCCGCGCGTACGAAGTCGGCGCCAAGAATCGCGTCACGGTACTGCGCGACATCGACGAGCGCCTGAGTGAAGTCGTCGTCGCCTAACCTGCGTCGATCGACTCGCAAAGAAATACGCAAAAAGGGGAGGCAGTCCATTGTGGCTGCCTCCCCTTTTTTGCATTTACGACCTTGACGTTGCCGCCATGGCCTTCAGGTACAGATTCATGAACGCTTACTCACTCGCTGCGACCAACCGTACCGTCATTTCCATTTCATCGCTGATCAGGTCATCCCCCAGGTCAGAGAAGAAGGCGCCGGATCCATAGCGCACGTCATAGATCGAGCGATCGACCACGATGTCAGCGGTGGCATCAAGCATTTCCCCATCGACAGCCACATCGGTCACAAAGGCAATCTCATCAGTCGTTTCCTTGATCGTCAGATCGGCCACGACCGCGTACTGGTTTTCAACATCAGTCGGCTCGGCAGACTTAATCACGAGCGTTGCCGTCGGATAGGTTTCTACGCCGAAAAATTCATCCGAGTTGAGGTGACCGGTCAACATGTCCAACATATTGCCGGTCTGGCTGGTCGGCGCGATCGTCGTCATGTCGATCACAATTGTCCCAGAGGCGAAGCTGCTGCCGTCAAAGTTAAGTTGACCTTCGGCAATATCAACCGTGCCGCTTTCCGACGCGCCAACTGGTTTGGAGCCGTACCATTCTACAGAACTGGCAGCGGGGTCCACAACATATACGCCCGCCTCGCCATCAGCAGATGCAGAGGCGTCTTCTGCAACTGTTTCTTCCATTGCTTCTTCCGTTGCTTCTTCTGCCACAGAATCGGCTGCAGGTTGGCTGGCAGCCTCTTCCTGGGCGGCCGGCGCCGGTGCGGCGCACGCTGCGAAGAGCGCGAGTGCGGTCATGGCAGCGAAGATCAAGATAAGCTTGCGATACATGGTTTCTCCTTGTTTGCTGATTACGCTTCAACGGGAAAATCTATCGGAACCACACTTATGTCAACTGATAGGTTATTTGAATTCGTTTGGCAGCTCCCAGCCTGTGTCGAACTCTTCCGCCGCGTAGCCCGTTCCGCTACTGTCCGAAGTGGTGATGAGAAGGCCATTCCCAAAGGGATCCTTGAGCTTCAGCCCATCTCCATTCGTCTCAAATGGCATGCCGGCGCTGCGCAACTCGGTTTGCAGATCCAGCAATGCTGCTTGATCGGGCAATCGCAGCGTAACGTAGGCGAGCCCGACGGCGTTCTCGGGCGGCGGCGGCGCACCAACGCCGGCCCAGGTATTGAGGCCAATATGGTGGTGGTAGCCGCCTGCGGAAACAAAGGATGCGCTCTGGCCGTAGCGCATCATGCGTTCAAAACCCAGGACATCGCAATAGAATCGCTCTGCCTCTGCCAAATCGCCCACGTGTAGATGCACGTGCCCCATACTGCTGGCAGCAGGCAATGCCTGTCGAGGCTCGCCGATGGAGTCCGCTTCCTTCATCAAGTCCCCTACATTCAGCGGAATCGTGGCCATTTCCAGAGATCCGTTGCGATAGGGCCACTGGTCGCGCGGACGATCCGCATAGATCTCAATCCCGTTCCCGTCTGGATCTGAGAGGTAGAGCGCCTCGCTCACCAGGTGATCTGACGCGCCCTGTAGCGGATAGCCCGTCTTGGTAAGGTAACGCAGGGCGACAGCCAAATCGGCGCGCCGCGGGAGCAAGATCGCAAAGTGATAGAGTCCGGTTGTACGCGGAGGCCGCGACACTGCGTCCGGAAAGGCGTCCAGGCGCAACAATGGCACATTCACGCTGGCGCCCAGCCAGGCGCCGGCCTCATCCTGCTGCAGCACGCGCAAGCCAATCACGTGCTGATAGAAATCCAGCGCGCGCGCCATATTTCCTGTGCGCAAATGGATCGCGCCGATCTCGGCTGCCGGGTGAATTGGCATGGGGCTCATCTCATCCTATCTAACTGTGTCAAGCAGTTGCGTGCCTCTCCATTGACATGCAAATCATAGCGCAGGGGCGTCCCTTCAAACGTCCTCGCGCCGGGATCAATACCGTCCCATGTGAGCCATTCGGCGTCCCAAATTGCATGGAATACCACTTGGAATCCGGCACTCAACGGCCTATAATGGCGCCATGCCGCATTTACGCTTCTATCTCCTCGGTCCTCTACAATTTCAGCGCGCGGATCAGCCTGTCGACTTCTCAATTAGAAAAATGCAGGCCCTTCTGGCCTATCTTGCGGTCACGGCAGCCGCCCAGTCGCGCGATCATCTACTCGGCCTCCTCTGGCCGGAGAGCCATGCGGAGGCTGCACGCAAAAACCTGCGCAATGGATTGTGGCAGGTCGGCCGGACGCTCGGCGACGACGTCGTCCTTGCGACGAGCGACACGCTGGCGCTGGCAGACGATGTTTGGTGCGACGTCGCTGAGTTTGCGGCACTGATGCGTGGAGATACCCGGCCGAATGCCGACCTCGATACGCAGATGGAAGAGGCGACCCGCCTCTGGCGCGGCCCACTGCTGGCGGGCATCCGCCTGGTCGACGCGCCAGAGTTCGAACTGTGGTTGCGCAATCAGCGCACGCTGTTCGAGCAAGTCTATCTGAGCGGCCTCAGCACGCTCGTTGCGGACAGGCAGGCATATGCGCGGTGGCAGGAAGTCATTTCCCCGGCGCAGCAAATCCTGCATGTCGATGAGACGCAAGAGTCTGCCCACGCGGCTCTAATGGAAGCGTATGCGCAGCTGGGGCAGCGGAGCGCGGCCCTGCGTCAGTATGAGCAGCTGGCATCGACTTTGCGTAGGGAGCTGGCGACGGAACCGCTGGCCGCAACCCAGGCCCTCCACGCTCGGATCATGCACGGTGAGTTGACGACGGTCGAGACGCCAACGCCAGCCCATTCGGTTGCACCAATCCGCCACAAGAGGTCCAGCCTGCCCTTCGTTGGCCGTACCCATGAGACGGCACAGTTGAATGAAGCACTGCACGAGGCGGAACACGGACCCGCGCAAATCGTCCTGCTTTCCGGCGAGTTGGGAATCGGGAAATCGACGCTGTGGCAGCATTGGGCCCAGAAAGTGGAGGCGACAAAAACCGTTCTGACGACGCGCTGTCTCGAAGCGACGCGCGGGTTGCCCTTTGCGCCTCTGGCCACTCTTTTTAGCACACAGGGTCATCTGGAACGGATCACACACGCAAATTCACCCGTCGCAGCGCTCTGGCTGACGGAACTATCGCGACTGATCCCGCAGATACGCGTCTTGCGCCCGTCCTTGCCAAATGCCATCCCCCTCCCACCCGAAGAAGAGCACCGCAGACTTTTCGAAGCATTTGTGCAATGCTTACGCGCCCTCGCCGCACAGCCGCTCATTCTCTTTTTTGATGATCTGCACTGGGCCGACCATGCAACGCTCGACTGGCTGGGCTACCTGGCCGACCAGATGCGGGACGAGCCGCTGCTGCTCGTCGTCGCCTACCGAACCCACGAAGCGCCGCCCGAGCTTGTGAATTACACGGCCAGTTGGGGGCGAGATCATCATCTCCGGCGCCTGAATCTGGAACCCCTCACGCATGCCGAGACGGCGGCGTTGGTTGCGGCGCTCGCCGTCGACACAAGCATGGCCGACTACCTGCACAACCAGAGTGGGGGCAACCCCTATTATCTCACTGAACTAAGCCGCATTCATCCGGATGGAAGACCAGCGGCCCTACAAGAACTGCTTGCGGCGCGCGTGCGCGGCCTGCCCGAGCCAGCGCAACGCCTGCTGCAGGCCGCGGCGATCCTTGAACCAACAATCACGTTGGCGATCCTGCAGGAAGTCAGCCAGCTGAGTGAGGACGCAGTCCTCGATGCCTTGGACGCACTGCTGGAAGCGACTGTGCTGAAAGAGCGTGGCGCTCAGTATGAGTTCGCCCATCCCCTAGTGGCCGGCGTCGTGCGCGACAACTTGAGTCATGCCCGGCGCACTCGCTTGCATCTCCGTGCAGCGGAAGCGCTGTTTGCGGTCCACAGTGACAAAGTCGACGCCAGTGCGGGACAGCTGGCCCACCATTATGCCGAGGCCGATCAGCCGGCGAAAGCGGCCCATTTCGCTGACTTAGCCGCCAACCATGCCGCCGAGATGGCAGCGATGGCAGAGGCTGTCAACTTCTATCGTCTCGCCACCATGGTGGAGCCGACTACCGCCCGCAAGTTGGCGCTCGGCGAAGCGTTGCTCCATGTGCCCAGCCATTTGCAGGAGGCGCGGGAGACGATACAGGCTGCATTCGTCGACTATGAAGCGCGTCAGGATCAAGCAGGAATGGTCCAGGCTGCTCTCCACCTGGCCGTTAGTTATCTTTCTACGGAGGAAGGCGAACACATTCTACCCTGGGCAACCCGCCTGCAGGCCGCTGCCGCCTCGTCAGACAGCATCGAATTAGAGGCGACGGCCCACTATCTACTTGCTGCCGGAAAGTTTCACACGCCAGGTCGTGTACCCGAGGCGGATGACCATTATCGGGCAGCCACAAGACTGGCAGACAACAACCGCCTTGTGGCTGAAATTGGACTGCAGAGCTGGTTTGGTTGGGGCAACTATTCAGTCCAGCTTGGCGACTTTTGGCCCGCGCAGATGAAATTTCAGCGTGCGCTTGAGATTGCGCAATCCGCCAACAACATTTATTTCCAAGCGTTAAGCTACAACAACCTGGCCTATACGCGACTCTTGGTCGACGACATACTTGGGGCCCACAGCGCGATCGAAGCCGGATTGCGTTTCGTTGAACAGCATGCGCTCATGCGTCCCCGTCAATACCTCTACAGCACACGTGGTGAACTTGCGTTGGCAGACGGTGCGCTCGAAGAGGCCGAGAGTTGGTTTCTCCGCGGACAAGCGGAAGCGCGCATCTACGACAATCAAACCCAGGTCGCAAACATTCATGCCCACTTGGGACGCGTGGCCCATGCACAGGGCGATCTAGCGCGGGCCGAAGAGTTGCTCACAACCGCAAGAGCTTCAGTGTCACAAGTGAGCGCCTACTTTCTCCAGATCCAGATTGAGCTATGGCTTGGTACGCTCTATCTCGACCAAGGCAATCCTCAAGCGACCCAAGCGATCATTGCGCGCACGCAGAAGCAACTGGCGCACGCAGAGCGAACAGCGCTGCACGCCAAGCTCGATGCGCTGACCAAACAGATGGTCGAGCAATGACGACTGCAGGATTGACGAGCCACACGCTGCGGCAGGCAGTCGAAGCGTTGAGCGCGTGCGATCCCGATCTGGCCGCCATTGCGTCGCGCCACGGGACGCCTCCCCTGTGGGCACGCGAGCCGGGTTTTCCGACGCTGCTGCTGATCATTTTGGAACAACAGGTCTCCCTCGCTTCGGCAGCCGCGGCCTTTCGGCGTCTGGAAGCGGCGACTAATCCGCTCACGCCCCAGGCGCTCTTGGAACTGGACGATAGCGCGCTGCGTGCAGTTGGCTTCAGCCGTCAAAAGGCGGGCTATGCGCGGGGCCTCGCCCAGGCCATTGCCGAAGAGCGCTTCGATCCGGCGGCCCTGGCCGCCATGAGCGATCAAGACGCGCAGGCAGAGTTGCTCCAACTCAAAGGCATCGGCCCCTGGACGGCGGACATCTATCTGCTCATGGCCTTGGGACGTCCGGACATCATGCCGGCCGGGGATTTGGCCCTGCAGGTTGCGGCGCAGGAGATCAAGGGGCTGAATATACGTCCTTCGCCTGACGAGCTGTTGGATCTGGCTGAAGCATGGCGGCCCTGGCGCAGCACGGCCGCACGCCTGCTCTGGCAACACTACCTCAATCGCTGACTGGACATGGAGATAGAAATGGTTGCAGCCACGACGCCCATAATCGAAGTGAAGAATCTGGGAACAGGCAGCGCTGGTTGGCTCCAAGCTGTAGGGATCGAAACCTTTGGGGATCTGGAAGCCGCCGGCGCGGTGGAGGCTTACGCCCGCGTACGCGCGGCCGGCTTTCATCCAAGCCGCAATCTCCTCTTTGCCATGCAGGCTGCCCTGCTCGGCATCCACTGGACCGCGTTGCCGGATGAAGAGAAGCAGCGCCTCGTGCAGGAAAGTGACGGCTAGCTACACGTCCGGCGTCCCCATCACGACATGGACATCGTGGGTTTCTCCATCACCAAAGACAGGCGCCAGATTGCCGGCGACGCGCTCACCGTCGACCGTCATCAGAGCCACGCCCCGGTTCACGCCATCAGGATTCTCGACAACGATGCGGTAGGTTGCGTTGCGGAAGCGGCGCGTTACGCCAAAGTCGGACCAGTCTGCCGGAATACAGGGCGCAATCTCCAGACCGTCGTAGCGCGGCCGTATGCCCAGAATGTACTGAGTCGCCGCCTGATAGCACCAGGATGCGGTGCCGGTGAGCCAACTGTTGCGCGCCAGGCCAAACTGGGCATGCTCATCGCCCAGAATATTCTGGGGATAGGCATAGGGTTCACACTCAAATGCGTCAATCTCGTCATTGCGGGCGGCGGGATTGATCTGGCGATAGTAAGCATATGCCCGATCACCGCGACCGATCAGCGTCTCTGCAATCATCACCCACGGGTTGGCATGGAGAAAGATGCCGCCATTCTCCTTCGCTCCAGGCGGATACGTAGAGACGCCCCCTTTGTCGGGATCGAAGCCATCGTAGCCCGGCGCGCTGAGCTTGATCCCACAAGCCGTGTTGAGCTGGGCGTAGACCGCATCGAGCGCGGCCTGCGCCCGCGCCGGCGGCGCAAAACCGGCGATAACGGGCCAGGACTGCCCGTTACTGAAAATCTTGCCCTCAGCATTCTGCGCCGATCCCACAGGCGTCCCATCGGCGTTGAAGTAACGCACGTACCACCCGCCGTCCCATGCCGCTTCATTCACGCGCGCCGCCATCTCGTCATAGGCAGTGCGATAGCGTTCAACAGCAACGGCATCGCCACGGAAGTCAGCCAGTTCGATCAACGCCAGCAGGCCACGACCGTAAAGACTGGCATTGAAGAGCGACTCTGCGCCCGTGGGCAGGTTGACGGTGTCGTTCCAATCGGCAAAGCCAAGCAGCGGTAGACCGTGTGCGCCCACATGCTCGCGTGTAAAGCGGAGGGCGCGTTCCAAATGCTCGAGCACAGTGGCTGACTCCAACGGCCGTTCACTGCGATCCTTTTCGTAGAAGGGGATAACTTCATCGAGAAGGGCCATGTTGCCCGTCTCTTTGACATATGCGGTAACGGCCTGAATGATCCAGAGATGATCGTCGCCGTAGAAGTCGGGACGATCCTCGCGCTCGGCCGCGTCACCGATCGTCGCATCCATGGTGAGGGGGTTGTACTGGTGCATGGCCGAGCCGTCGCGTCGCTGCACGCCGAGCAGGTTGCGCAGCAGCGCCAGTGCTTCATCCGGCGCGCCACTAAGCGCGCCCATGACGTCCTGCGAGCTGTCGCGAAAACCGATGCCCCGGGCGCCAAAGCCAAGCTGATAGAGCGAGAGATAGCGTGACCAGGTCAGCGTCGTGTAGACCTGGCGCGGATTGTGCACGTTGAGCATGCGGTTCATGGCTGCGTCCGGCGTCTCGACCTGCATCACCGCCAGATAGTCGCTCCAGAAAGCGGCCAACTCGGCCAAGGCAACGTCCACCGCTTCGTCATCCTGAAAACGATCGGTCAGTGCCCACGCCCGTTCGACGTTTTGCGCCTGCCCCAGGTGGGTGATGAGTGTTGCGCTCGCGCCCGCTTCCAGCGTCCCCAGTTCATGGAGCAAGGCGCCGATGTTATCGCCACGCCGGGCCTCGCTGTTGGAGAGTTGGGGCGCCTTTAGCGCGCCCGGCTGCGCCCACGTCCCATACCCGCGGTTGCCCAAAAAGGTGGCCCGGTCCGAGTCGAAGGAAGCGACGGCTCGGTTTGAGGTGAGATAGTTGACCGCGGTTTCTTTCTTCATGAACGCGTACTGGGTGAGCAGCACGCGGCCGTCATCTCGCCAATGCGCGTCGCTCTGCATGGTCTGGGGCACCCAGTCAGCATTGGTGAATTGCTTGAGCGCGTCAAAATGGGTGTATTCGACGACGGGTATTGCATCAATCTCGATCGGCGCGTCGCGCAGGTTCGTGATCGTGATGCGCCGAATCAACTGCTCGCCGTTGCGGGGGACGAAGATCGTAGCGTCCGTGCGGATGCCATAGAACTCAGAGACAATGCGTGTATAGCCCAAGCCGACTCGACATTCATAGTGATCGTAGGCGTCGAGCGTGGGCGTGAAGTAGGGCGAAAAGACGTGATAGCCGCCCTTCTCATGGAGGCGCAGGTAGAGCGTCTCACCGTTGAATTCAGCCGCTGGACGCTGGGGCAAATACTTGACGATGCGATTGAGCGCAGGGTCACCCTTGCAGATGAGCGAACCACCCGTCTGGTCGACAAAGCCGCCAAAGGCCAACGTGCCCACGTAGTTGATCCACTTGACGGGCGTACGGGGATCAGTGATGACATATTCGCGCCGCTCGTCGTCAAAATGGCCGTAGTTCATGACGATTTTCCCTAACTGTGCGGACTTCGGACTGTGATGAAAGCGGGTAGACTAGGCTCTGTTGACATTTCGAAAACCACCTACTTTGCGCCTAGCACGTCCCCGGCACGGGCGGCAGAATATCCGATTAGCAGACTTGTACGCGCCCGTGCCGGGGACGTTACGGCCAAATGTCAACGGGACCTAGCGCAGGCACGCGACCTGAGCAGGCCGAGCCTGTCAACCGGCGCTGGCTTCAGTCACGACGTGCCAATTGTGGCCTTCACTGTCACTACCGGCGCCGCCGCGTCGGCTGATGCAGGCAGCGGCACGACAGTGCCGCCGATGGGTCGTCCGTCTACCGTCAGTTCCAGGTCGTTGCCGGACCCTTGGCGTTCGACCTCAACACGATAGGTGACCCCGCGGTAGATGCGCGTGGCGGTGAAGCCTGGCCAATCCTGGGGCACGACGGGCGCGATCTCCAGGCCGCCGTAGGTCGGGCGGATGCCGAGAATTCCCTGGGTGATGGCAAGGTAGTTCCAGGCAGCCGTGCCTGTGAGCCAGGAGTTCTTGGCCTCGCCAAAGCTGGGTGCGGCCTTGCCGGCGATGGTCTGGGCGTAGACGTAGGGCTCGCTGCGGTGGATGTCGCTAATTGCCTCCCGAGCCGAAGGATTGATGCGCGAATAGTAGTCAAAGGCGCGGTCACCATTGCCCACTAATGCCTCGGCCATCATGATCCAGGGATTGGTGTGGCAAAACGCGCTGCCATTTTCTTTATATCCGGGCGGATAGGAAGAGATCTCGCCCAGGTGCAAGTAGTATTGCGAATAGGGCGGATCGAGCAAGACAATGCCATGCTCAGTGGCAAGATGTTCGGCCACGCTCGCAAGCGCCTGCGCTGCGCGCCCATCTTCTACGCCAATACCGGCCAGAATACACATGCCTTGGGACTCGATGTAGATCTTGCCCTCTTCATTTTCGGCAGACCCAACCTTGCCGCCGAAACTATCATAGGCGCGCAAGAACCACGCGCCGTCCCAGCCATGCTCGAGCGTCGTCGCCGCCATCGCTGCACCTGCGTTCTCATAGGTGCGGGCCTCGTCGTCGTGACCCAGGTGGTGCGCGATGGCAGCCAGTTCCTCCGCGGCCAGCACGAATTGGCCGGCAATGAAGACCGACTCGGCGGTGTCGCCCGCTTTGTTCGTGGTCGTCTGAAACGATTCGCCTGGCTCCTCCGAGAAGCAATTGAGGTTGAGGCAATCGTTCCAGTCGGCGCGTCCGATCAGCGGCAGACCGTGGGGACCAAGACGATCCAGCGTATATTGCAGGCTGCGCTGAAGGTGCTCATAGAGGGGCGTCTCCGTACCGGGCCTATTTTCGTACACCACTTGTTCATCGAGAATCGACCAGTCGCCCGTCTCCTTGAGATAAGCGGCAACGCCCAGAATCAGCCAGAGCGGATCGTCGTTGAAATCGGAGCCAACGGCATCATTGCCCCGCTTGGTCAGCGGTTGATACTGGTGGTAGGCGCCGCCGCTGGCCAGTTGGGTCGCCGCCAGATCGAGGATACGTTCCCGCGCCCGTTCAGGCGCAATGTGGACAAAGCCCAACAGATCCTGGTTTGAATCGCGGAAGCCCATGCCGCGCCCAATGCCCGACTCAAAATAGGAGGCCGAACGCGACAGGTTGAAGGTGACCATGTTCTGGTAGGCATTCCAGATGTTGACCATGCGATCGGTGTGGTCATCAGGCGTCTCTACCTGTAGGACATTAAGCATGGCATCCCAGCTTGCGGCCAAATCGGCCAGGGCCGCGTCAACCGTTGCGCCATCCAGATAGCGCTCGATAAGCGGCTGCACGGTGCGCTTGTTGATGATCTGCGAGCCGGGCGGGTCGAACTTCTGATCGACGGGATTCTCATGGTAGCCGAGGACGAAGAGTACGCGCTTTGTCTCGCCCGGAGCAAGCGATAGGTTCACCTGGTGGGACCCAATCGGCGCCCAGCCATGGGCAACCGAGTTGGCGGAGCGCCCTTGCTCCACCGCAAGCGGTCTATCCCAGCCGCGATAGGCCCCAAGGAACGCCTCGCGCTGGGTGTCAAAACCGGCGATCTCTTCCGAACAGGCAAAGTAGGCGAAGTGATCGCGCCGCTCACGATACTCCGTCTTGTGATAGATAACGCCGGCATCGACCTCCACCTGACCGGTGTTGAAGTTGCGCTGGTAGTTGGTGGCATCGTCCCATGCTTCCCAGAGGCAAAACTCGATGCTGGAAAAGAGAGAGAGGTCGAGGGGCGTCGTCCGTTCATTGGTCAAGACAACGCTCCAAACCTCTAAATTCTCGCCGAGCGGCACAAAATAGGTCGTTTCGGCCTGCACGCCCGCACGTTTCGATTCGATGACAGTGTATCCAAGCCCGTGGCGACAGCGATAGTCATCAAGCTCGCCGCAAACCGGGGCCCAGGTTGCCGACCAGTAAGCATCGTCATCGTTATCCCGTAAGTAGAGATAGCGCCCGCCGACGTCCAGTGGCGTATTGTTATATCGATAGCGGGTTAAGCGCCGTAGCCGGGCATCGCGATAGAAGGAGTATCCACCTGCAGTGTTCGAAATTAGACCGAAATAGGCTTCGCTACCCAAGTAGTTGATCCAGGGCAGCGGTGTGTCCGGCCGTGTGATTACATACTCGCGCGCTGCGTCGTCGAAATAGCCAAACTTCATCTCAGTTCTCCCCAACCTCGATCAAGGTCATTGATCCCCGCGGCTTCAGCCCGGGGCGGCGGTCGGTCGTCCCGAACGCTTCTTGTCACCGCGGCCCGCCCCGCCATAAATGGACGGGATCGAGCAACGCCCCCTGGAAGCGGGCTTGGTGAACCATTCCCTCGCCATGCCCCAGCCCCGTTCACGGGGCGCTGCTCCATAGCCCCGCGGCTTCAGCCCGGGGCGGCGGTCGGTCGTCCCGAACGCTTCTTGCCACCGTGGCCCGCCCCGCCATAAATGGACGGGGCTACTAAGCGACGCCCCCTGGAAGGGGGCTTGATAACCCATCCGCTCGCCATGCCCCAGCCCCGTTCACGGGGCGCTGCTCCATAGCCCCGCGGCTTCAGCCCGGGGCGGCGGTCGGTCGTCCCGAACGCTTCTTGCCACCGTGGCCCGCCCCGCCATAAATGGACGGGGCTATCAAGCAACGCCCCCTGGAAGCGGGCTTGGTGAACCATTCCCTCGCCATGCCCCAGCCCCGTTCACGGGGCGCTGCTCCATAGCCCCGTGGCTTCAGCCCGGGGCGGCGGTCGGTCATCCCGAACGCTTCTTGCCACCGCGGCCCGCCCCGCCATAAATGGACGGGGCTACCAAGCAACGCCCCCTGGAAGGGAGCTTGACATCCCATCCGCTCGGCATGCCCCAGCCCCGTTCACGGGGCGCTGCTCCATCAGCGCCCCGTGGCTCAGCCCGAGGGCGGGGCGAGTCGGTCGTCCCGAACGCTTCTTGTCACCGTGGCCCGCCCCGCCGAGAACAGACGGACGCGATGCCCAGCCCCGTCGAGCGCTGAAGCCCCTGGGCTTCGGTCAGGCAAAGGGCTCGAGAACCCCATTCCCCTCGCCATGCCCCAGCCCCGTTCACGGGGCGCTGCTCCATAGCCCCGCGGCTTCAGCCCGGGGCGATGTTCGGTCGTCCCGAACGCTTCTTGTCACCGTCGCCCGCCCCGCCATGAATGGACGGGGCTATCAAGCGACGCCCGCTGAAGCGGGCTTGATAACCCATCCGCTCGCCATGCCCCAGCCCCGTTCACGGGGCGCTGCTCCATAGCCCCGTGGCTTCAGCCCGGGGCGGCGGTCGGTCATCCCGAACGCTTCTGGTCACCGTCGCCCGCCCCGCCATAAATGGACGGGGCTACTAAGCGACGCCCCCTCGAAGGGGGCTTGATAACCCATCCGCTCGCCATGCCCCAGCCCCGTTCACGGGGCGCTGCTCCATAGCCCCGTGGCTTCAGCCCGGGGCGGCGGTCGGACTGGTGTCGGATATGGGCATGACAATGCGCGCCGACCAAGAAAACCAGCCGACGCGCAATGGATGCTTACGCACTAGCAACAGCAGAGTTGCCTTACTTCTCCACGCCGGTCACGACAACGCCCTGCATGAAGACATTCTGACTGATGAAAAAGAGGAAAATGGGCAAAATCGCGGCCATCAGCGCGGCTGCCTGAATCAGCGGCGGATTCGAGCCGTAGATGCCGTTGAAGCTGGCCAGACCCACGGCAATCGGCTGCAGGTCGGGTCGCGTCGACAGATAGATCAGCGGCTCAAAGTAGTCATTCCAGGCAAAGACCAGGTGGAAGAGCGTCACTGCAATGATGACCGGCTTCGACATGGGCACAATGATTTTCTGCAAGATTTGGAGCGGATTGGCGCCGTCAATTGCCGCCGCCTCATCAATTTCGGGCGGGATGGTCATAAAGTACTGGCGCAGTAGGAAGACATTGTACGCGTTGGCGAAGAAGTGGGGCACGATCAGCGGCAGCCACGTGCCCACCCAGCCAATCTGCAGAAAGAACCAATAGGTTGGCACAATAGTCACGGCCGCAGGCATGAAGATGGTGGCGATCAGAATCAGGAAGAGGACGTCGCGTCCTGGAAACCGAAACCGTGAGAAACCGTAAGCCACCAAAGTGCACGATATCAGTGTGCCAATAATACCAAAAAGCGCAATCATTACGGTATTGAAAAAGAGGCGCGGAAAATCGATCGTGTTCCAGGCTTCAGGGTAATTTGACCAGGTGGGCGACCAGGTCCACGGCCGCTCCAGCGTACGCCACGATCCTTCCCAGACAATCGGCCCAGCTTCCGGATTGTTCGGATCGATGAAGGTACTCTCCTGGCGCCCGGGTTGCACCATGGCCAATTCTTGGACTGAACCGTCAGCCATCGGTACTTCATAGACCGGTAGCACCTCACCGTCATACTCAAATGTCGCCGGCTCAGCAGGATACTGGGGAGCACCTGGTTCAGTCATCTGTTCTGTGGTCTTGAGTGAAATAAAGAACATGTTCAGCAGCGGAGCCAGGAACAGAAGCAGCAGCAACAGCGCAAGCGACGTCACTACAACTTTGTTGAAGATACCGCGACCGTTAAAAGTGCGTTGCTGACTCGTCGTCACTGTAGCAGGTGCACCGGAATCCATTGTATTCGCAGTCATGGTTATTCCTCCCTATTTGCGACCTTGGCCAGCATAGAAGACCCAGAACTTCGAGGACCAGAAGAGTATGGCAGTTACGACCAGGATGACCAGGAAGAGGAACCAGGCAAGGGTCGCGCCGTACGACATATTCTGGTAGGTGAAGAAGGTCTTATAAAGATGGAGGTTGTAGAACATCGTTGAACCACCGGGGGCGCCCGTACCAGAATTGAGGACAAGCGGCACGATGAAGTATTGGAACAAACCCACGACGGAGAGAATCAAGATGTAGAATACAACCGGCGATATCATTGGAAACGTGACATTCAAGAAGGTACGCACGGGCCCGGCGCCATCGATCTTGGCCGCGTCATACAACTCAGTTGGCACACCCTGCAGGGCCGCAAGACTGATCAACATAAAGTTGCCGATGCCCCAGATTCCCAGAATCACAAGGCCTGGATAGACCCACGTAGGATCGTTTAGCCAGTTGGGCGGATTCTGAATCCCGATTGCACGCAATCCCATATTGATCCAGCCGGTTACGGGATTCAACATTGCTTGCCAAATGAAAATTGCGGCCACAAACGGAATAATGTAGGGGAAGTAAAAAGATGTACGAAAGAAACGTTGCCCCATCAAATTCTCGGCGTTCATCAACACTGCCAGGAGCACTGGGACAAGTATGCCGATGGGCAAAGCGATCAGTCCGTATTTCAGCGTCACGCCCATTGACTGCCACGTCAGGGAATCATTGAGCATCAGTTGGTAGTTGCGCAAACCCACGAAGCTGAGATCGGTGGCCTCCAACTGCATGTTCGTAAAGGAAAAACCAAGCGTCGCCAACATGGGCACAAGCTTGAAAACTAGGAACCCAAAAATCCATGGCGAAATGAAGAGGAATCCCCAGGTAGCCTCACGTCTTGCATTGCTGGAGCCCCCCGTAGTTGCCTCATCAACGCCCATCATTCTCGACAGGCCGCCTCCTCTTTTTGTCGTTGCACTCATGCAATCTTATCCTTTCTTCAACCCGATTCGCCATTTGAAGACTTGAGGCGAAAACAATCAATGCGATTGCCGGTTTCCGAGGTAGACACCTAATTGCGCCTGCCCATACTGAAGATCCTGACTGGGATGGACGAGACCGCATTATCCACCCCAGTCAGTCAATTTACAGCAAGTCAGATCGGGGTTCAGAGATTACAGGTCAAAAAGCCTAATCGCCGGCCTTCGAGAAGATGTCATTCAGGTCAGCTTCCAGCGTTGCGATCTCTGCTTCCAGGTCCAATCCGTCAGTAGACTTCATAAGCGTTGCCAAAGTCTCCATGCGGTTCCAGTATTCGTTGTAGCTCGGCGCATAGCCTTCGGCGCTGGGGATGTCAGGATAGGCCAGACCTTGGGTAAACACATCCCAGTTTTCGACATTGGGATACTGTTCACTCAGGGTTTCAAAGTATGCGGGCAGATCTTCGACACGCGAAGGCATACCGCCATATGTCTCTAGCAGCCGGAGCGACGCCGGACCGGTGAGATAGGTGACGACTTCAAACGCTTCGTCAGGATTAGGCGTACCCTTCCAGATGCGATAGGTGTCGGCATCAATGCGACCATTGACTTCGCCGTTGTAAGTGGGCACAACTGCCAGATCCCAGCTATCACCAGCGTCCTGGATACAGCACGTGAACCATGCCTGCGTCAGCGCCATGGCAATTTTGCCAGAGTTCAGCGCATTACCGGTACCATATTCAGGGCTTTGCAGCACGGCATCGATGGGAATAAAGGGCTCGTCACCCCACATGCCGTCGTACCACCACTGCCATGCTTCCTTCCACTGCTCAGGCGTCTGCGCTGTGCCGTCCTCTGCTACCATACTCCCGGCGCCAAAGAACGTGCCAACTGACGCTCCAGCCTGGAACTGGGGATTGTAGCCGTACTGCACGATCTGGGTCGGATCAAACTCTTCCATGGTAGCATCTGCACCATTGGCATCAACGGTCAGGAACTTCGCCAAGTCGGTCAGGGTCTCAAAGCTCCACTCGACCTCGGTACCGTCGGGCATGACGTAGGGTTCGCCATACGTGGCCGGCGGGTAGTTCAGACCGGCCTCGTCAAACATGGCCTTCTGATAGAAAACCGCAGCGGGGAAGACGGCGAATGGCAGACCAACCTGGCCTTCTTCCGTCTGGTAAAATTCAACAAGCTCGTCATTGAACTGAGTTGTATCGTAGCCACTGCTCTCGATCTGTGGCGTCATATCCATCCACTGGCCAAAATAGGCGTTAGAGCCGCCGACGCCGACCGGACCGACAACATCAGGGCCGTTGCCGCTGGCAATCTGGGTCGACAGCGTATCCTTGGCTGCATCGAATGGTACCACTTCCAGAACCAGCTCGATCTCATCCTGGGAAGCGTTGAATTCATCGACGACCGCTTGCTGAATTTCCTGCTGTGCCGGATTGGTGCCGGTGCCAAGACCAACGAACCAGCGAACCTGAGTGCGATCGCCGCTGACGGCAGGCGCCTCAGCCTCTTCCGCTGCAGCCTCTTCCGCCGGCGCCTCGGTTGCGGCAGCTTCTTCACCGCCGGCTGCGGGAGCCGGCGCGGCCGGCGCGGCGCCGCCACAGGCGGAAAGCACCAGCACGCTTACCAATGCTAGGGCAAGCATCAAATAAAACTTACGCATGTTCACATCTCCTTTGTCTGCAAGGATATTAAAGAAACAGTTTGGATATAAGAAACGCAGCAAAGCTACGCTAATCCACAAGATTGACGAACCACGAGTTCAGTCGGAAGGATCACTCGCTGGCACGATTCGCTGGGACGCTCGATGATGTCCGTGAGCAACTCCACCGCCATCCGTCCGGTGCGTTCGGTCGGTTGGCGCACGGTGGTAAGCGGCGGCACGGATTGGGCGGCCGGCGGAAAATCATCAAACCCAACGACAGCGACCTCCTCCGGGACCCGCATATTCGCTTCACGTAAGGCGCGCAGCGCGCCCAGAGCCATGCTGTCGCTGAAGGCAAAGACGGCGTCAGGCGCATGGGACAGCAATCGCTGCATCGCTGCATAGCCGCTCATCTCAGAAAAGTCTCCTTCGACGATCAGCTCAGCCTCTACCAGGATGCCGCGACGCTCAAGCGCCGCCAGATAACCAGCCATGCGATCTAAACCCACGCCTGTGTTGAGCGGAGAGCCAATACAGGCGACGCGCCGGTTGCCTAGGCGCAGCAGATGTGTTACGGCATCCAAGGCGCCCTGCTTGTTGTCTACGTCTACATAGCTGATCTCATCGAGATTGGGCAAACGACCAATGGTCACAAGTGGCATGTCGCTGTCACAGAGCGCGGTTACAACGGGGTCATCCTCAGTTGCGGCCGTGACCAAAATACCGTCAACCAATCCGCTGTCCAAAATACGATGAATTTTATGTCGCTCAAATTCCTGATCGGCCAGCCATAGCATGATCGAATAGTCAAGCGCATTGCAAGCAGCGGCCACGCCGCGGATTAAAATGGGAGAGTACGGGTCGCCAAAGACGGCCGCGATACTGCGTGGAATCACCATGCCCAAAATATAGGTGCGACCGGCGGCCAAGCCGCGTGCAGCCAAATTTGGCGAGTAGTTCGTGGTGTGGATCACTTCCCGCACGCGCTGTCGGGTGGAATCACGTACATTGGGGTCGTTATTGAGCACGCGCGATACGGTTGATCGCGAGAAGCCGCTTATACGGGCGATGTCTTCGAGATTCATGGATCGGCAGTCATCGTCTACTGAACATGATCGGTAATTAGCGTATAGCAGCTGAAAGTCAAAAAGGGAACTGCGCAACCCAACGGCAAAGAGTAAGTTTACATCCATTTGGGAGCGCTCCCAATATATCATGGGCAATTGAGAAATGCAAGAGGCAATTTTCTCATTTTGGGAAATTGGGTGGAGCAAATGTCCAACGCCAAGTCAAATTCTTTTGTTAGTATATATTACTAACTATTGGTTGTCAAGCGGGAATTTCTAGAAAAGAACGAAAAAGGGCAGCAGCCAAGAGGGTTGATGTCCGACCCGCTCCTTAGGTTTCGACCCTTCATCAAGCTCAGTCCAAGCAAGCTCAACCGGCGTCGCTACCACTTGCCACGCATTGGCCCCACACTCACTGCGTGGACGGCTCCAGCGCAGCCTCGAGCACTTCATCCATGGTGTCGACCAAAATAAAGGTCATCTGTTCACGCAGAGTTTCAGGGATGTCATCCAGGTCAGCCTCGTTCTGGCGCGGCAAGATGACGGTCTTGATGCCAAAACGGGCTGCCGCCAAGACTTTCTCCTTGATACCGCCAATCGGCAATACCCGCCCGCGCAGGGTAATTTCGCCCGTCATGCCCAGGAAGGGACGCACGGAACGTTGCGTCATCAGGCTGGCCAGGGCGGTCGCCATGGTGATGCCGGCGCTGGGGCCGTCTTTGGGAATGGCGCCGGCCGGAATATGGAGGTGAATGTCCGACGTGCGAAACTGCTCGCTTTCAATGCCCAAGTCATCGGCCCGGCTGCGTACATAGCTCAGCGCCGCCTGTGCGCTTTCACGCATCACTTCACCCAACTGGCCAGTGACTACGAAGCCCTTTTCACCCGGCGAACGGGTCGCTTCGAAGAATAGGATGTCGCCGCCCGTCGCGGTCCACGCCAGCCCAATCGCCACGCCCGGGGCTTCGGTCCGCTCCACGATCTCTTCATGATGAATTGTGCGCTTGCCAAGATAAGCCACGACATCATCGCCATCCACGACAAAGGGAGCGCCCTCACTGCCGCCGGCCACTTCGGCCGCCACCTTGCGGCAAACCTTGCCGATCTGACGCTCCAGGCCGCGTACGCCGGCCTCGCGCGTATAGCCTTGAACCATCTCGCGCAGGGCAGATTCCGTGAAGCTGATCTCATCCTGGCGGAGACCGTTCTCCTTAATCTGACGCGGAATCAGATATCCCTGGGCGATCTTGACCTTTTCATCCTCTGTGTAGCTGCTCAGATCGATGATTTCCATGCGGTCGCGCAGCGCCGGCGGGATTGTATCGAGCAAGTTGGCAGTCGTAATGAACATCACCTGGGAGAGATCAAACGGTACATCCAGGTAGTGATCGCGAAACTCCCGATTCTGCTCCGGGTCGAGCACCTCGAGCAAAGCGCTGGAGGGGTCGCCACGATAGTCGCTGCTCAACTTGTCGACCTCATCGAGCATGAAGACAGGGTTCTTGCTCTCCACCCGGCGCAGGCTCTGGATGATGCGGCCGGGCATGGAGCCAATGTAGGTGCGCCGGAAGCCGCGGATGTCGGCCTCGTCACGCACACCGCCCAATGCAAGGCGCACGAACTTGCGATCCATGGCGCGGGCGATGCTGATGCCCAGGCTTGTCTTGCCCACGCCCGGCGGCCCCACGAAGCAAAGCACAACGCCCTCCCGCTCCCGTCGGATTTTGTCGCGCAGATCTTCTTCCTCGCCATCGGCTTTGCGCTCGGCGCGCAGCTTGCGCACGGCCAGGAACTCCAGGATGCGCTCCTTGATTTCGTCCAGTCCGTAGTGGTCTTCGTCTAGCACCATGCGGGCATGAGCGATGTCCAGGTTATCCTCGGTGATGGTCTGCCAGGGCAGGCTGACCATCAGATCCAAATACGTCTTGATCACGCTATATTCGGCCGCCTGAATCGGCATGCGCCGCATGCGGTCCAGTTCGCGCGTGGCCTCTTTTTCCGCCTCTTCCGACATGCCGGCTTCGGCGATGCGCGCTTCCAGTTCGTTGATGTCTGCAGTCTGCTCATCATCCTCGCCCAGCTCTTTCTGGATCGCCTTCATCTGCTCACGCAGGAAAAAATCGCGCTGCATCCGCTCCATCTCGCCCTGGGCTTCAGACTGGATCTTCTGCCCCAGTTCCAGCACCTCCACCTCTTTGTTGAGGAGTTGGGTCAGCTTGAGCAGCTTATCGTGGACGCGGTCCAGTTCGAGCAGTTCCTGGGCATCTTCCACGTCAAGGCGGATGCTGCTGGCGGTGAGGTAGGCAAGTTGGCGGGCGTCTTCAGCATTGATGGCCATCATGGCCAGCTCTTCCGGCAATTGCGGCTCTAGCTCGATCAGCTGACGGAAGAGTTTTTCCACCGTGCGCACCAGCGCGTCCATCTCGATGCCTTCTTCAATCGCTTCAGGCAACGCCTCCACCCGCGCCCGCAGGTACGGCTCTTCCTGGGTGTATTCAACGATCCGGATACGCTCCAGCCCCTGCACAAGCAGCCGAATCGTGCCGTCGGGCGTACGCAGGACACGGTGGATCTGGGCCGCAGTGCCGATTGTACGAATCTGATCGGGTCCCGGCTCAGCGACATCTTCGTCATAGCCCGTTACCAGGGCAATGATGCGATTGTCCGGCATGGTCTCTTCTACCAGACGCAGGCTGCGCTCCTGCCCCACGGGCAAGGGCAGCCACATCATGGGATAGACGACCACCCCGCGCAGCGGCAGGACGGGCAATTCATCAGAGATGAACGCCTCATCGCTGTCCTCGTCCGGCTCAAATTCGTCGGCGAATTCCTCAGATTCGAAGAGAACCTCGTCTTCGCCGTTCCCCCAGTCGTCCAATTCAAAATCACCAAAGTCTTGCTTCATCACTCGTCCTATGAATGTCTAGGATGCTGTTGTGGCGCCATTGTACCACAGGATACACGCCGGACGGCTGCCTCAAAATGATCCGGCGATCGCGCCAATGCCAAAGGCTAATGGTATACTGCCATCTCGAATATCGCCATAAATGCCGCCGGTCTTGGGCCCGATGCTCGACCGAATCGCACAGTGAAAGCAAACGTCTTGAAGTCATTGGCTCCTCTACCCCTGTCAACCGTACTCGATGAACTGGCGGCTCGCCGGCCCATGCCGGCCGGCAGCAGCGCGGCTGCGCTGACGGGTAGTCAGGCCGCAGCGCTCCTCGCGATGGTCCTGCGCTTCAGTTTGGGCAAAATGGACGATGAGGCGCCCATGCTGCGCGTCTATCTTGATGAGAGCGAGGCCTTGCGTCATCGTCTGCTCGCGCTGGCGGACGCGGACATGGCAGCCTACGGCGCGGTTGTCAAAACGTTCGCCATGCCCAAGGCGACGTCCGCAGCCCAAACAGCCCGCAGCCTGGCCATCCAGCAGGCGCTCAAAGGGGCCACAGAGACGCCCTATGAAATCGCGGCGCACTCTGTCTCTGTCATGCAGCTGATCGAACCGACAGCCAAAACCGCGAGTCGCCCAGCGGCCAGCGACGCCACGACGGCGCTCTTTCTGGCCAATGGCGCCGCGCTGGGCGCACTTCTCAGCGTACGTTTCAACCTGCGCGCCATCCGTGACGAGGCTTTCATTGCGACCTGGTCCGCCAAAGCCGATCGGCTTGAAGCTACACGCGGCATTACTTACGCGGCTGCCGAATTGGCATGTGAATCTGCTCTGGGCATGGACCTGCAGTCGCTGTGATACTTCCCGTCCAAAAGCACTAACTTTCCGTTATGTCAATCGAGACAAGCGCACAGCAAGCTGAACCCTCACCAACGAGTACGCCGCAACGTCGTGTCGATCGCGCCTGGCGGCTGCATCTGCTTGTCCTGGCAGCCTACTTGTTGCTGACCCTCATCATGACATGGCCGCTGGTCCGCGAATTCACAACCGCCATTCCCGGCGACGGCTTTGACGGCTGGCAAAATTTCTGGAACCAATGGTGGATCAAAGTTGCGCTGATTGATCAGCAAAGCAATCCCCTCGTTACCGACCTGCTCTACCATCCCACCGGCGTCAGTCTCTACTTCCACACGCTCAACCCGTTTAACGGCCTGACCACGCTGCCCATCCAATTGGCCTTTGGTCTGATCCCAGCCTACAACAGCGCCATCCTGCTGGCGTGGGTATTGGGTGGCTATGGCGTTTTCTTACTGGTTCGGCGACAGTTGACCAGTACCGATTGTCAATTAACAATTGCCAATGCATCCGCATTTCTGGCCGGGGCAATCTTCACCTTCTCGCCCTTCCACATGGCCCATCTCCTCGGTCACATGCAGGTGTTGAGCTTGCAGTGGATTCCCTTTTACGTGCTCTATCTCCTGCGCTCGCTCGACGCAGTCAATCAGCGCCGATCATGGCTACACGAAGCACTTATGGCCGCACTCTTTCTGATTCTGGTCGGACTCTGTGACTGGTACTATGTGCTCTACCTGGCGCTCTTCACCGGGCTCGCCGTGCTCTGGGCCTGGCTGGGTGCGCCCGCGCGTGCGCTCAATCGCCCGCCACAGCCCGTTGAGTCGAAGCTCGCAGAAGAGGCGGGCCGGCTTGGCAGGCTGCTCCTGCCACCGCTGTTGGCGGGCGCGGTCTTCTTTCTTGTGCTCAGCTTCTGGCTCGTACCCATGATTCGGGAGACGCGCCAATTCTCGTTTATGGTGCGACCGGCGACAGATCTCTACATCCTCAGCGCCAGCGTAATGGATTTCCTCGTCCCCAACCGGCTGCACACGCTCTTTCGCCCCGAGAGCTTCGCGTGGATCGGCAACCAGATCTCACCGGTGAGCGAGCGCACGATCAGCATTGGCTACATCGCCTTGGCTCTGGCGGTCGTCGGGGCGCTGATCTGGCGCCGGCGGGCCGGCCTCTGGATTGCGGGCGCACTCTTCTTTTTTGCCATGGCGCTGGGCCCGGTGATCCATTTCGGCAACATCACAGCCGCGGAGATCCCTGAAGCGACCGAGCTGCCCCTCCACTTCACGCCTTTTGGCATCCTGGCCTACTTCTCGGACTTTGTGCGGCTCAGTCGCAGCGTCAGTCGCTACGCAGTGATGGTTCAGCTCTGTGTGTCCGTTCTGGCCGGCATGGGCCTGGCCGCGCTGCTCACGCGTCTGCAAGCAGCGCGGGCGCCCCAGACGCAAGGCGGACGCACTGTGTCGGCTGTGGCGCTGCTCTGCCTCGGCCTGATCCTGGCCGAGTACTGGGTTGCGCCCTATCCCATGAGCGCGCCGGACACGCCAACGTGGTATGGCACGCTGACGGAAACGCCGGAGCAGGGCGCGGTGCTCAACCTACCCATGAATTACGACCGGCCCGGCTACCTTCTCTACCAGACAGTTCACCAACGACCGCTGACCGTCGCCTACATCAGCCGCGACGACCCGCGTACGCTAACCGAACGTGCGCCCGTGCTCCAGCACTTTCGCCATCTTGGTCCCGATATCCTCGCGGTGGATCCCGCCGCGCTGGGGTCGAGCGTGCTGGCCGATCTTGACGTTGAATATGTCGTGCTCGATCGCTACAAGATGCCCGGCGGTCTGGAACGGGAGTACACGACCGCGTTGGCAACGGAAATTTTCGCAGGCCAGGCACCCGTTTTCGAAGATGATCGAATTACCGTCTATCGCGTGGTGCAGCCTGCAACCAAGCTCAGTTACCCGCAATTGGGCGCGCTCAACTGGGGCCCGTTGACCGAAGAAGCGGACGGCCAACGAGCGCGCGCGGTGCTCGGCCCGGCAGAGCTAAGTTTCGTGCGTGCGCCGGCCGGCGCGCAGATACGCCTGCGCTATCGCACAAGAGCCGACGCTGGGGCCGTCATCGACCTCGCGGGGGACGCGCAGATGGTGCCGCCGGCGCCTCAAGGCGGCGAGTTTGTCATTTCCTTGCCCCAGAGCGATGACGACGAACCCGTCTCGATCACCCTGCGGCCCGATGAACCGGGCCAGCTCTGGATCGAGCAGGTCGAGTTGCTGAGCCCATAGCCGCAGGGCCTGCATATTCTTTGCAGGCCCTGCGCCCGACGCGGCGCCACTGGACCGCTCCGCTACACGGCGGCGAAGAAGAGTAACTTTTCTCGCTGCTCAAACGTCCTATTCAGTGCAGCTGCGTCGCTACTGCAGGCATCGTGTATCGGTGTCTCATCGTGTATTAGTGTCAGCGTGGCTGCATCCGCAAGCAGCGACCTCATCGCCCCTTCATCGCTTCAATTGTCCAAGTCGTGTCGTCTTCCCTGTTTATCATCCGATCCCGGAAGCGTAAGGAGTTTCCCATGTTCGCCCTCACCTATGCCCTGCCTCTGCGTTTCATCAGCGGCGCTTTGCCACGGCGCAGCGGCGCTTTGCCCGCGCTCGGCGCGATCGTGCTCGTCTGGTTGTTGCACGCCGCGCCGGTCCAGGCCCAGAGCATCGCGCCCGGCCAAGATCAGCCCGCTGACCTGGTGGCGGGTCTCCGATTCCAGAACTTTCTGCCCTCAGCCGACGAAGAAATTTACCTCGGCGTGGTCAGCCTGAGTGAGCCAGGCAACCGCAACGCGCAGCAGTATGATTGGCAAGAAACTCAGCCATTCAGCCTGCGCTACGATGGCGCGACCACCCTCACTGCGCAAGTAGGGTCCAACGAGCCCTTTTCCTATAACCTTGACGCGCCCCTCACGCGCGTCAACTATCTTGAGATCAGCATTGCCGCCGATGCCCTGGCGCAACCGCAGCTGGAAACGGTTGCGCTCGATGGCAACTCGCTAGGCAACCTGGACGGAGCAGCCGATTCGACGACGTTCTGGCACGTCAGTGACTACGATCTGAGCGGCTCCTGGGAGATCACCGGTTCCGTTATCCTGCCGGCCCCGACTGCCCTGAATAGGACAGCTTCGGTGAACGGCGGCTCTGTTCCTCAGGTCGAGATCTTGATTGGCGGCATTGGTCGTGTTGTGGTGGAGAAGGCGACGAACCCGCCCGATGCGCCCGGCGACTTCACCTTTGACGGTGACGTGAGCGGCACGATTGGCGCGGGGGGCCAGCTCAGCGCGCAAGTCGCAAGCGGCACTTATACGGCAAACGAAACGAGTCTGGCAAGTGGCTTCGTGCTCGACGACATTCAATGCAATGATAGCGACAGCAGTGGCGATGTGACCATGGCGCAGGCCACCTTTATCGTCGCCGTCGGCGAGACTGTAACCTGCGTCTTCACCAACGAATTGCCCGGGGTGATCATCGAGGAATCCGACGGCGCCAGTGCGGTGACGGAAGGCGCCAGCGCAGGACCGGGGCTGCAGGCCGGCTACGACGTCCGGTTGCGCAGCATGCCCGCGGCGCCCGTCAGTGTGGCCATTCTGCCCGATGATCAGGTACGCGTGAGCAAAACGGTGCTCACTTTCACGCCGGAGAATTGGGAGACGTCGCAGCAGGTGCTGATCGTGGCCGTTGACGACGACTTTGATGAGTTGACGCCCCACCCCGGCATGGTCGACCATCGCGTCAGCAGTGCAGATCCCCTTTATGCTGACATCGATGCCGGCTACCAGACGCCATTCGTCAATCCGAGTCGCGCTGATGCCACGCCGCGCACGATCGAGGTGGCGGTCACAGACGATGATACAGCCGTCATTTTGATCGATGAGTCGAGCAATGGCGCACCGGTGCTAGAAGGATCATCCCAGGTGCGATTCTATACGCTCTCTCTCACCAGTCGCCCACGCGCCGATGTGACCCTTACCTTGAGCGCGGATAGCCAACTGACCGTTGATCCGTCCAGCGTCGTCATCCCTGCCGCCCAATGGTCCCTGCCAGTGACAATCATGAGCATGGTCGCGAACGACGATTTCGTGGAAGGGGCCCATAGCGGGGACATCACCCACAGCGCCACCAGCGATGATCCGCAGTATGGGCCGGCCGCGCGCTATCAAAATACCAGTTCAACACCTTCGCCACAGCCCAACATTTTGCGGATTCTCATCGAAGATGATGACATCCCCGGCCTGATCCTGGCGCCGGCGCGCATCAACGTGCTCGAAGGCGGCTCGGAATCTTACACCGTGGCCCTGGCGGCGCGCCCGACAGAGCCGGTTGAAGTCGCGCTTGCATCCGACAGTCAGACGGTTACAGACATCGACTCGCTCACCTTTCTTCCCGACGACTGGATGACGCCCCAGACAGTCCTTGTCACGGCTGTCGATGATGCCGACACCGAAGGCCCTCACCTGAGCCGGATTCGCCATACGACAACGAGCACAGATCCCAACTACCAGGCCCTGGGCGCGACGCTTACGGTAGACATTGCCGACGATGACAGCCCCAGCGTCTTCGTTGCACCTAGTGTCCTGGAGTTGGAAGAAGGCGGTTCCAGCAAGGCCTACGACATTGTGTTGACGACGCGACCCGCGGACGATGTCGTGATCGAATTTGCCGTTGATGCCCAGGTCGGCCTGGCTGCGGAGAGGCTGCGCTTCACGCCGGACGATTGGGAGCAGCCGCAATCGGTCTCAGTCTCGGCGGTCGATGACAGGATCGATGAATCGAGCGCGCCGGCGACCCATATAAGCTACATCAGCCACGGCGTCGCCAGCGACGACATCCAGTACAACAGTCTGCCGGCCAACGGCATTACGATCAACATTGGCGACAATGACAACGCTGCAATCATCGTGACAGATCGCGAGCTTTCGATCAGCGAAGATGGCGACGAAGCTGGCTATCTGCTGCGTCTGGCCACCGAGCCCATTGCGCTCGTCACCCTCACCGCGCGCTTCGATGCCGAGCAGATTGCACTGAGCCCGTCAGTTGTACGCTTCGACGCCAATAACTGGGATGAGCCGCAGTTGATCATCGTCAGTGCAGTGGATGATGCGGTGGACGAAGGCAACCACTTCGCCATCATCCTGCATGAGGCGACCAGCAGCGACATCCGCTATAGCGCCATCCCGGTGGAGGCCGTTGCCGCCGCGATTGAGGACAACGACAGTGCTGGGGTTACGGTTACGCCCACGGAAGTCTTGGTCTCCGAAAACGGGGTGACCGGTCAATACGCGGTCGTCCTCAATTCTGCACCGACAGTGCCCGTGACCGTAGAAATCCTCGCCGATGACCAGGTCCAAACAGACGCCGTCGCCCTTACCTTCGACCGTGACAGCTGGAATGAGCCACAGGTGGTGACGGTGAGCGCGGTCAACGACGGCATCAACGAGACCGCGCCGGGTCAACTTCACACCGGCGTTGTTCGCCACGCCATCATCAGCGAGGATGAAAACTACGCCGATAGAGCCGTCGACAACGTGACTGTGTCGATTTTTGACAATGACTGGCCAAGCACGATCTTGCTGCCCATCATTGACAAATGACAGGTGGCCATTGACGATCAACAGCCGTCAATGGCCGAGGATTTCGACGCTCTTGGCGCGCTTATGATGGATGAGCTTGGCTTCTTTGAAGTTTGCCAGGAGTTGGCGTACGTGGGTCATGCGGGGACGAAGGCGCGGTTCTTTGCATTTCCATTCGCCCTTGACCTGGTTGAGCACCAGCAAAGAATCGCCCCGTATGATCAGGCGCGCGGTTTGGGGATCGGCCCCAGCGTCGCGCAGTCGCTTGAGCGTGGCTTCGAGTGAAGCGATCAGCGTATCGTATTCGGCTTCGTTATTGGTCACCTGCTGGCCAAACTTCAGCTGGACGATCTGCTGGGCACGGCCGGGCCAGCGCAGGGCATAGCTGCCATAGCCAAAGCCGGGGTTGCCGCGGCTGCCGCCGTCGAAGATGATTTCGATCGGTTGCTCGGGAGCGTGACCGGGCAGGGGCGACATGGCGTGAGGATCTTTGATCGCAGTGGCGCCCGCCTCGGGCACGCCCAGCACCACGCGTCCGCTCACGGGCGACCCGCGATCATCGGCGGCGTTCGCTTGCGGCGTAGCAGGCACGAGGGACGGTTTGGCCGGCTGGGTGAGCGTCCTGGCATTTGAATCAGATGGCGGGTCAGGCACGCGTGTGGGCCGAGATCGGAGTTGCGCAATTCGTTTCGCATCCAATGACGGGGCTACGGTTAAGCGCCGCTCGTCGCTGGCAAAGCCGTCAGCATCGAGGAGTCCGGCCGCTCGAAGATGGCGGTAGAGCGCGCGTCTTTTTTCCGGCGTCAGGGCCTGAACCGCAGCAACGATGTCAGCGTATCTCATCGACTTATAGCGTCCGTAAGGGAATCGAGCTCAGACTGATCATGCGGCCTTGGCGGCTGCTCGCTCCGCCCGCTGGCGCTGGCGCGCCTTCTCCCACAGATAGAGCAAGTTTTGAGAGTGGAATTGCTGTACCAGGCCGCCAAGGGGAATACGACTACGATCATATTCCTCGATGTCATGCTGCAGGAGGTCGTGCTTGGTGGCGTTGTCGGCAATTAGCTCATCAACCAGCCGTTGAATGTCGTCGATATACTTGATGCTGGCATCGATGCTGGCGGTCACCTCGCCTCGGAGCAAGATGTCACCATGGCCTTGGACGATGCATTCAAGATTGAACTCGTAGAGATTCTCCAACGAGCGCTTGAACTGATCGATGTCGGCCAGGGGGGAAGAGATCAAGGGCACGGGCATAATGAGGTCGCTGGCAAAGAGGACCTTGTCTTCACGCACGTGGGCGACGCAGACATCCGGGCTCGGTCCGGGCGCGTGCATGACGTGCACGGTCTTGCCGCCAAGACGCACGACCACGCCCTCGTTGAAGACAATTTTGGGCAGGCGAATCTCGACCGGACGCAATTCCGGCGTCTGCTCTTTGGCTTGGGCCAGGGCTGCCTCGGCATGCTCTTCCAGCATCGCACGGCAAGCCTCATGGGCAATCAATTCAGCATCGGGGAAAAAGCACGAGCCATAGACATGATCGGCATGGCTGATTGTGTTGATCACGTACTTGATGCCGGCCGGGCAGATGCGCCGCGCAAAATTGATAATCTGCTTTGTCTCTGATGGGAAGGGGAGCGTATCGATCAGGATGCCGCCGTCCGGCGTCACGACCAGACCGGCATTTACTTCCACATAGAGTTCACTGGTAAATACCCAGGTATCATCGGCAACACGTGTACGCGTAATAGCCACGCGGATCTCCTCTGCTGGTAATGCGAAACAATGTTGCGAAGTCTAACATAGGCGGTCCGCTTGCGTCAAAAAAGTAGACATAATCTCGGATCTACGATACGCAGAAAAGGGGGCGTCGACGATCGTCGACGCCCCCTTTATGGAAAGATTTCTATGACTCCGCAGGATCGTGTGGAGAGTGGGTACGAACCTGCTTTCGCAGGGTGGGTGCCGGTTGGACGCTTCCGTCTTGCCTACTCGGAGAGCAGGCTATCACATCCACGCCACGTTGCCGAACTCCCAGAAATGAAGTGTTGGCTCGCCCCGCATGCAATCCGATCACGAAACCCGCAGAGTCACTTATAATATAGCACAAAGCGCAAGACCCGGCAAGCAAAGTCAAATCGTTCCATCATCCTCTTACTTGCGTTATGACTTGCGTTTGAGTGGGCGCACGTCAATATGCAATTCTTCCAATTGTGGATCGCTCACCGGGCTCGGTGCATCGACCATGAGGTCGGTGCCCGCCGCTGTCTTGGGAAAGGCGATGACGTCGCGAATGCTGGGCGTCTCTGCGTACAGCGCCGCCATGCGATCGATCCCCAGCGCGATGCCCCCGTGGGGCGGCGCACCAAATTGGAAGGCCTCCAGCAAATGACCGAACTGCGCCTCTGTCTGCTCTTTGGAGAGCCCCAGGGCCGTGAACATCCGGTCCTGCAAATCGGAGCGATGGATCCGGATGCTGCCGCCGCCGATCTCCCAGCCATTGAGCACCACGTCATAGGCCTTTGCCAACACCCGGCCTGGATCCGACTCAAGATAGTCCCAATCCTCGTCGCGCGCGCTGGTAAATGGATGGTGGACGGCCTGCCAACGATCTTCGTCCTCGTTGTATTCCAGCAGCGGGAAGTCGGTCACCCAGCAGAAGGCCAGCACGTCTTTGTCAATCAGATCGGCGCGGCGGCCAATCTCCAAGCGAAGGTTGCTCAGGCTCTGGGCGACCACACCGGGCTGGTCGGCGACAATCAGAATCAGATCGCCAGGCTCGGCGCCCGACGTCTCGACAATCTGGCTCACTTCCTCAGCGCTGAGGAATTTGGTGATCTGACTGCGCAGGGCGTCCGGACCGTACTGCCCATTGGCGTCGGGCGCCCCCGTAACGCCGATCCAGGCCAGCCCCTTTGCGCCATAGTGCTTGACAAAATCGGTCAATTCGTCAATCTCGCGGCGAGTGAGGGAGGCGCCACCGGGGTAAACGACCGCTTTCACCTGTCCGCCGCCGCTGACGGCGCCACTGAAAACGCCAAATTCGCTGTCGGCAACAATCTCGCTCAGATCGGAAAGGGTCTGACCAAAGCGCAGGTCCGGCCGGTCCACGCCATATTTCTCTAAGGCCTCGGCGTACGTCAAGACGGGGAAGGGCATCTCCTGGATGCGCTTCTCGCTTATCTGCCCCGACAGTTCGATCAGCATGACTTCGAGCAGTGCTCGAATATCGTCGGCATCAACGAAGCTCATTTCAAGATCGAGTTGGGTAAACTCGGGCTGGCGATCGGCGCGCAGGTCCTCGTCACGAAAGCAGCGGGCAATCTGGAAATAGCGTTCAACCCCGGCCACCATGAGCAACTGCTTCAACTGTTGCGGACTCTGGGGCAGGGCATAAAATTTGTGGGGATGAAGCCGGCTCGGCACCACAAAATCACGTGCACCCTCGGGCGTACTCTTGAGCAAGATCGGCGTCTCAATTTCAAGAAACTCGCGGGCAGAAAGAAACTCGCGGATGAAGCGAACCAGGTTGTGGCGGAGAACCAGATTATTGGCCATGCGACTGCGGCGCAGATCAAGGTAGCGGTACTTGAGACGCAGCGCCTCGTCTACGCTGTCGGCATCGCGGCCGTCGAGATAGAACGGCGGCGTCTTGGCCGAGTTCAAGATTTCAATCTGATCGACGATAACCTCAATTTCGCCGGTCGCCAGGTTCGGGTTCTCAAACCCTTCCGGGCGTGGGCGCACGATACCGTGGACCTGAATAACATATTCGCTGCGCACCTGATCGCCGATGGCGTGGGCATCGGGCGCGGCGTCGGAATCAATCGTGACCTGGGTAACGCCCCATCGATCACGCAAGTCGATAAAAATCAGCCCGCCATGATCGCGCCGGCGGTTTACCCAACCGGCCAGCTTGACCTCCTGGCCGACGTTCTCAGCAGTGAGTTCGCCGCAATTGTGGGTTTTCAGCATGGTTCCTCCAAAGCGTGGAATTTGATCGCAATATTATAAGGTGGAGAGGGGGAATCGAGGAAATCTCGACCCACCCCTGCGCTGATTGAAATTGCCCGCTGCGCCGAATCGTGTCACGCGGCAACACATGCTACACTGAGAAGCTGATCGTCCAATTTTCCGCCATCCCTCACACGGTCCCGCTCGCCTAGAAAGCTTCTCTGCATGACCCTTCCCGCCTATCCGCCTGAGTTCTGGATCGCGGCAGCGCTTGCCGTCATCCTGATTGGCATCGCCAAAGCCGGATTCGGTGGCGGTCCCGGCATGTTGGCAACGCCACTCATCGCCTTGACGATCCCGGTCGCGGATGCAGCAGCGCTGCTGCTGCCGCTCTTGATTCTGGCTGACCTCCTCTCCTTGCCCCATTACCGCAATGAATTCGACCGCACAAGCCTGCAGGTGCTCCTGCCGAGCGCGGTCATCGGGATTGCCCTCGGCGGCCTCTTTTTTGGCCTATTCAGCAACAATGAGCGCGTACTTGAAATTGGCATAGGCATCCTGGCGCTGGCGTTCGTTGCGTTTCAAATTGGGCAAGCGCTGATCTTTGGGGCGCTGGAAGGCCGGCGTTTTTCGCGTCCGACCGGTTGGCTATTGGGTACGCTCGGCGGCTTTACGTCGACGCTCGCCCATGCCGGCGGTCCGCCCGTCATGATCTATCTGTTGCCTCAAAAATTGCCGCGCAACATCTTTGTGGGCACAACGGTCATCATCTTCATGGTCATCAATCTCGTCAAGCTTGTGCCCTATAGCATGTTGGGGTTGCTACGCGTCGGCAACCTCTTGACGATTTTAATCCTGGCGCCCCTTGTCTACGTCGGCGTGCGACTTGGGATCTACCTCAATCTCCACTTCACGGATAAATGGTTCAACGTGGTCATCTATTCCTTCCTGATTCTGGCCGGCGTGCAGCTAATTTTAGGACGCAACATCTTCGTTCTATTCACGGGCTGAACCAATCTCTGCCGTTTCGCCACCCGCAATTGGGCCAGTGCCGGCAGTTGAGCGAGAACGACATAATGGTGCGAAGACTGTTGGCATCCGGTAGCAAATGGAGTATAGTTATTGCAGCGCATTATCTTACGGCCCACGCAACCCCAATCGTAGTCAGCGCGCAGTCAAATTGAACAATGTCCTTCCCCGATAAGCCCCTCTATGGCAAGAGCGGCAACCCTGTAGTACGCGGCAGCATTCGGCAAAGCTTCAGCCTAGAAGGAAGAGCGAATCCATGGCAGACCAACTGAACAGCGAACCCATGAGCAGTGTTGATCGGGCCTGGCTCGGCATGGACCGTGAAACAAATCTGATGATCATCAACGGCGTGATGATCTTTGATGAAATGATCGAATACGGTCGCTTTCGCGACACCTTTGACACCCGTTTTGCCAAAGCGTTTCCCCGCTTCCGGCAGCGCCTAAGCGAGCGTCCACGCGGGTCAGGAAATTATTACTGGGAAGAGGATCCCTATTTCGACATCCGTGCCCACGTCCGCCGTATCGCCTTACCGGCGCCAGGCGATTCCCAGGCGCTTCAATCCCTCGTTAGCGACCTGATGAGCAATGATCTCGACCACAACAAGCCCCTGTGGCGCGTCTATTTGATCGAAGGATATGGCGACGGCTGCGCCATGTTCGCGCGCTTCCATCACTGCATCGCCGATGGCATTGCCCTCATCCGAGTCATGCTCTCAATCACCGACAAGGAACGCGACCCGATCCCGGTCACAAAGCCGAAAGTAAGTGTGGAAGACAAGGGCGGGCGCAGTCTTTTGGGACCATTGAAGCCATTCGTCAACATCACGCGTACGGCGGCCGGCGGCGTCACCAAAGCTGCCGCGGTGGCATACCGCGAAACGCGGCAGAGTATCGAAGATCCTGGCCGAGTTCTCGACGCCGCCAAAGCCGGCAGCATCATTACCGCAGCCAGCGCCGCCGTACTGACCCGTCTGGTCGTCATTCCCGCAGACAGGCCATCCGTCTACCGGGGCGACCTGGGCACCACCAAGCAGGTCGTTTGGTCTGACCCCTTCAGCCTGCTCGAGGTCAAGCGGATCGGCAAGACCCTGGGCGGCACCGTGAACGACGTACTAATCTCCGTCTTGACCGGCGGGCTGCGCGACTACATGATCTCAGTGGGAGATGATCCCGATGCCGGTGATCTGCGTGCCATGGTGCCGGTAAACCTGCGGGCGCAAGACGCACCATTGGATCTGGGCAACCAGTTTGGGCTGGTCTACCTGTCGTTGCCGATCACGATCGCCGACCCGCTCCAGCGGCTCTACGAGGTCAAGCGCCGCATGGACATTCTGAAGAGTTCACCGGAATCGATCCTGACGTTCCAGGTCTTGAACGCGTTGGGCAGAATGCCCGGCGAGCTAGCCACCACAGCGACCAGCTACTTTGCCAGCAAGGCCTCTGTCGTATTGACCAATGTCCCAGGCCCGCGGGAGACGCTCTATCTAGCCGGCGCGCCGCTGCGCCAACTCATGTTTTGGGTACCCCAATCGGGCGACATTGGTCTTGGTCTCAGCATCATCAGCTACGATGGAACCGTTTCAGTGGGAATTGTGGTCGATGAAAAGCTCGTGGAAGAGCCTGAGCTCATATTGGATTTCTATCTCCAGGAATTTGAGACATTGGGAAGGCTGGCAGCCAAACGCATGGAAGTTGTCATGGAGGAGATCATAGAGGGCGCACCGGACACGTAAGAATCGATAAACTCAATACTCGATCCGGCAAGCCGCGGATTGAAGCCAGTGATCGCTAAAAAAACAACGCATGGTAGACAATTGCCCCGAAGATACGTTTATACCTGAACTCGTCACCGCATATGGCGAGGCAATTCTTGTGCTTGATGACGACCCTCAGATCCTTGAGTTGGTAACGATAAAGCTGGAACATGCCGGCTATCAGGTGATATCAGCCAGCGCAGTTGACCGTGCGCTGGCTCTGATTGACAAGTTTGGCTTGCCCCACTTGGCCCTGGTCGATATTCACATGCCTGGGCGCAGCGGTCTGGATTTTTGCGCTGAGATTCTGAGCTATTCTGATCTGCCAATTATCATGCTGACTGCCGACAGCGATTTGACCACAATCATTGACGCCATCGAGTACTACGCTGAGGATTACATCGTCAAGCCATTCAATCTCAACGAGCTACTGGTCCGGATTCGTCGAGTCTTGCGCCGGGTGAGCGACAACGACTATGCCATGGCGCCCGTGCAGACGATCAATGACCGGCTGGCCATCAACATCGGCGCCCAGACGGTCATTATCGATGGCGACGAAAGAAGATTGACGCCGATCGAGAGCAAGTTACTCCATATTTTGGTGCGGCACAGCGGCAATGCCGTGCGCTCCGAATACTTGCTCAAGCGCGTCTGGCCCCACGAAGAAGTGTATGAGGACGCCCTGCGCGTTCACATCCATCGACTCCGTCAAAAGCTTAAAATCGGACAGTCAGCACATCAAATTATCGTAACCGAGCGGGGCGTGGGCTATCGATTTGTCCCGTAAATGGCGCTGTTTTGACGCGCCCCCAATCCGACGGTCGAGTCTCCAGCAACAATCCATTCGCCGCAAAACGGAGGAGCAAACATGAGCAAAAAGCAAGCATCCGAGTCGCTGCCGCTGCCCGACAGCCTGGACGGCGCGAACAAGGTCGACCGCATTCGTGATATCGTGTTTGGTGCGCAAATGCGCGACTATAACCAGCGCTTTGACACCATTGGCCGTGACATCTCGCGCCTCCAGCAAGAACTGGGACAGCTGACCGAGCAGATGGCGACCCAACTGCGCCAGATCAGCGAGCAGATTCAGGAGCTGGACAAGCGCGTCGGCGATAAGTTCAAAGAGACAACGGGCGATCTCAGTGGACGCCTGGATGAGCTTGATCGACAGCATGGCACCAAGCTACGCGATCTCGACAAGCGACTGAGCAACGAGCTGCAAGAGCAAGAGACGCGCCTGACGCAGCGCGTCCAGGATCTGAGCAAGCTCTCGACGGATCAGATTGACAAGCTCCAGCAAAATCTGCGCAACACGGGCGAAGAGATCCGCACGGAACTGCGCGACAACGCAGAGCAGCTTACCCATGCCAAGGTAGACCGCACAACGCTGGGGCAGCTCTTGATCGAGCTCGGCGGCAGCCTGCAGAATGAGTCACCCAGTGGCATGTTCGACCAGTTGCTGGACGAGCTTGCCGGCGACATGGACGGTGACATCGACAGCGACGGCGACAGCGACGAATAGGCGGAGACGGCCTGAGCGCTTCGACACGCCGGCGGCACAGATCAGTGCACGCGATCGATGCCACTAATCAAACCTGAAACGTAACGGAACAACGTAACGGAACAACGTGGCGGACAGACATCCTCTCCCCAACGCAACTGGCACACCAGCGGGCGGCGACTCCGACGAGCCGCGCGACACGCTCGATACGCGCCCGGCTCAGGATGAGGAACTTGAAGCGCTTCGTGAAATATTGATCGGCCATTACCGGCAACGCGCCCAGGAAATGCAGGGAGAACTCGCCGTCCTACAAGGCCAAATCGATGCCTTAGATACCCGCATCAACGACAAGCAAGCGCTGATCGACACGGTAACACCGATCATGGCAAGCTCGATTCGCCAGAGTATTCATGACTCCAAGGACGAGATGGTTGAAGCGTTGACGCCGGTCATGGCCCGATCGATTCAACACAGCATCGAAGATTCCAGGGACGAAATGGTCACGGCGCTCTACCCGATCATGGGCAAGCTCGTCTCGCGGTCGGTCAGCGAAGCCATGCGCGAGCTGGCCCATCGAATTGACATGCAGATGCGCGATGCCCTTAGTCCGGATTCACTCACGCGGCGTGTCAAGTCTCGCTTGCTGGGCTTATCGGACTCAGACATGGCCATCCGTACTCTCCTGCCCTTCTCGATCAGACGGATCTTTCTGATTCATCGTGAGACCGGCCTCCTGCTCTACGCCTTCAGTCCGTCAGGCGAGGAAGAGGCGGATTCCGACGTGATCAGCGGCATGCTGACGGCGATTCGCGATTTCACGCAGGACGCTTTCGGCCGCGGGCAAGAAGGTCAACTGGACGCCATCCGCTATGGCGACACCTCTATTTTGATTGATACGGCAGCGCGCACGTACATGGCGGCGGTGGTAGACGGCGTCGCCCCATCTGATTTCCAATCGCAGATGCGCAATGTACTCTACGACATTGAACAACAGCAGAAGCAGGCTCTGCGCACGTTCAATGGGGAGACTGCCCCGTTTGCGGCCAGCCAGCGCGCGCTGTGGACCCTGGTTCCGGCCGAGCAGCAGGTGGACGATATGATTCTGCACGGTGCATTCGTTACGCCTTACGAAGCCGCGCAGGGCGTTTCGGCTGCAGCTGTCATTTTACTTATCGTGACTGCACTTGGTCTCGTATTGGCTGCGTGGTGGATTATGCGCGGTCTCCTCGTCATGCCATGGCTGACGGCCGGCGGATAGAAGAATCTGAGCGAGCGTAAGCCCGCCACAATCGTGGAGAGAAGGCCCACCTTGACTGTCATCAACAAAAAAGTCTGTATGCTGGGCGAATTCTCGGTCGGCAAGACCAGCCTAATCCGCCGCTTCGTGCATGAACGATTCGATGACGCCTATCTCAGTACCGTTGGCGTGAAGGTCAGCCGCAAGAGCATTGTCCTGCCCAAAGATGGCGCCATAGTCGACCTGACCATGATGCTCTGGGACCTGGCCGGGTCCGAGGAATTTTCCCAGCTACGCGCCAGCTACCTGCGCGGCACAATGGGCGCGGTGCTCGTCTGCGACCTTACGCGGCCGGAGACGCTCTCCCAATTGCAGAACTACGTTGAAAGCCTCCACGCGCTCAACCTGCACGTCCCGCTGGTAATCGCCGCCAACAAGCTCGACCTTACCGACCAGCTTGCGTTAACCGAGGCGCAGGTTGCAGAAGTCGCCGGGAGTCTGACCGCCCCCTACTATCTCACCAGCGCGAAGCAAGGTGAGGGCGTTGAACTATTTTTCCGCGACCTGGGTCAGCGCATGATCGAGCACGCGCCGTGACCGGCGGCTTATCAGACGGTGGGCGGGTCCATGACGGAATCGCCGCCGCCGCGGTCGATTTGCTGCTACGCACCCACGCCGCCGGCTACCTCTTGATCGACACAGAATTCGTCATCCACGCCATCCGCGGCAAGCCGCCTGCCTTCATCAGCGCACCGTCAGTCGGCGCATGCCTTCTGGAGATTTTCCCCGAACTAATCGGGAGCGAAGCAGCACTCCATGCGCTGGTTGATCAGAATGGCGAACGATTTGATTTGCCCATGATCAACCGCGACGGCGTTGCCGGACAAACACATTATGTTAATTTAACAGTTGTGTGCGCGCCGCCGTTGAAGACTCAAGAACAAGAGGCGCTGCTTGTCCTCTGGGAAGATGTCACTCAGAGCGGCCGTGCGCGTCAGAAAATCATGCAGCAGCGCAATGAACTCACGCTGCTGCGCAACGAGTTGGCGCGGCAAAACGATCGCCTCGTCAGCGCCAACGCCGAACTGCGGCGCGCCAATGAGCTCAAATCGCGTTTTGTCGGCGTAGCGGCCCATGAGTTGCGTTCCCCTCTCACGTCCATAATGGGCTATGCAGAATTGCTGCAAGAAAAGGCCTTCGGCACGCTGGACCCGACCCGACAACGCTTTGTCGATCAGATCGAACATGGCGGCCTGCGCCTGCTCAGCTTGCTCAACAACCTGCTTGACGTCACGCGGATTGAGGCGGGCAATCTGGAACTGGTGCTGGAGCCCGTCACGATCGCCCCAATTATTCGCGCAGCAATCGAAGAACTGCGCCCCCAATTGGATCAAAAAGGTCTGACCATTCACTATCGAATTGATGCTGCGCAGGAGGCGCTCATTGCGCTCTGTGACCGCGAGCGGCTCGGACAGGTGTTGACCAACTTGATCGAAAATGCCATCAAATACACACCGGAAGCGGGCGAAATCAGCGTGCACAGCGGGCGGGCTGCTACCCCGGGCTACCTCGAAATCAGCGTGCAGGATACCGGGGTGGGGATTCCGGAAGCGGACCGCAAGGACCTCTTCACCTCCTTTTTCCGCGCCGGCAACGCCCAGTTGACCGCGGCCAGCGGCGCCGGGCTGGGACTGAGCATTGCGCGATCGCTCGTCGAGCAACATGGCGGTGAAATCCGCTGCACAAGTGAAGTCAACCACGGCTCAATTTTTACCTTCACCCTGCCCACGGCCACGCCGCACGCTTGAGCGGACGCAGGCGCAAGAAGTTAGATGCATAAATCAAATGCGAAAATTTGTGCGACAGGGATAGGCACGGTAGAATATCCTTTATGCCTTTAACATTGCACGCTGCATGGTTGCGTTTTGACGCGCCATTTCCTGACGGACAGCTCTTCTTTTGGGCTGAGACAACTGATAATCTCTCTGAAGATCGACCAAACGGCCTCCCGACTGATTTGCCTCCCTCTAACGGCAACGGACGTCAACGGGCTACCAAGATCCCATCGCACCCATTTCAAGCCTCGGCCGGACGAGTTCGGGCCCTGCTGGCTGACTTAATTCCCGATCTAAAGACGGCGACATTCCAGCCGGCCAACACCACGGTGTGGCTGCCCACCGCGGCGGGCGCGCCGGTGACGCGGCGCGGCGTTCTCTATCAATCGACCACGCTGCAAAACGCGGGCGGCGATGGACCGGCTCCCCCCCCGGCAGTCACTTTGGAACCGTGGCAGGTAACCGGCGTTACCCTGCCCGCGCTCGATGTGCTGGCGACGTTGGGGCATTTGGACAGCCATATCAACAATGGCGGCAGTACGCGCTCATGGCGGCGCTTTCGTTTGGGCAACGATCTGCTTTTCTGGAGCAACGCGGCCAAGCTGGCGCTGGAGTTCCTGGCGGGTCAGCACTACCTGCCGACGCTGCGAACCAGCACAGACGGCCGCTTCTATGCCGTCTGGCAGCCGGCGTTGCTCGACTCCGCCTTGACGTGGCGGCTCGATCACCTGACGGCCATCATGCCGCCCGTCTGTCGCGCCTATGACCTGGAAGCGCTCGCCGATGCCCCGCCGCCCGCCGCGTTGATGGAGCATTTTCTGGCGGCGATGATTGACCATGCCGTGCGCGATTGGTTCAGTGCCGGGGCCGGCGCGATGACGCCGGCCGGCCACTGGCTGGAACGCTTGACCGTAACGCAGCGCCAGTTGGCCCTCCCGCCGATGCTGGTCCACGAGCTCTATCAGGCCTGGCGCGCCTGGATCGAGCAACTTCAGGCGACGACAGACGCCAACTTCCGCATTTGCTTTGCGCTAACAGAGCCATATGCAGGAACAAACGGTCACACCGCCTCTGACGATGGAATGACTAATTCGTTGAACGGCGATGTCACCGGCAACCAGCATCAACTCAGCGCCGTAGAGTCCTCGTCGCATCGATGGACGTTGCGTTACTATCTGCAGGCGCGTGACAATCCCAGCCTGCTAATCCCTGCTGCACTTGTCTGGCAGACGCGGGAGCATACGTTGCGGTTGGAAAACCGGCGTCTCGATCAACCGCAGGAGCGACTGCTCGCCGGGCTCGGCGTAGCGAGCCGGCTCTTCGCGCCAATCGAGCGCAGCCTGCGCGCGCCCAATCCGGAATATGCGCTGCTTTCGCCCCAAGAGGCTCACGAATTTTTGCGCGAGATCGGACCGCTGCTGGAAAGTACTGGATTTGGCGTTCGCTTGCCCGACTGGTGGCGCCCTGATCGACGCCAAAGTCTTGGCTTCAAATTGCGCCTGCTGGCTGAAGAAGATTGGCCGGATGTCGATGAAGAATGGGCCGAAGACAAAGAGCCGGACGCCCGCTTTTTGGAGAGTCGATCCTCTTCGCAGCGCCGCCAACCCGGCGCGCCCGTGCGCTATGAATGGGAGTTGACGCTGGGTGGCAAGCCCCTGCGCGAAGAAGAGTTCGACCAGCTCGCTGCCATCGACAGCCCGCTGGTCCAGCTGCACGATCAGTGGGTCGAGCTGGATCCTGAACAGATGGATGCGGCGCGCAGCTTCCTGGCCGATCGGCGCAGTCAGGGCAAGATGTCCTTTCTGCAGGCGCTGCGGCTGGCCCAAAATTTTGCTGACCTGGAAAACGGGCACGACGCGGAACGAGAAAGCGTGCCAGGTACGACAGATGACTTGAATGGCATGCTGCCCGCCATCCTAGCCGACGAATTGCCCCTGCCGTCTGATCTGCCTGTGCAGATTCCGCTGGAAACTGTGTCGGTGGAGGGTTGGTTGCACCATACGATGGCGCAACTGCGTTTCCAGCATCCTGTGGGCGAGATCCAGGAGCCATCCGGCTTCATCGGCGAGTTACGCCCCTACCAGCGGCGCGGCGTGGGCTGGCTCGTCTACTTGCGCAAGCTCGGCCTGGGCTCTTGTCTGGCCGACGACATGGGATTGGGCAAAACGATTCAGGCGCTGGCGATGTTGCTCCACGTGCGTGAAGAGGCAGCTGCCGCCAATGGCGGCATTGCGCCCCACCAGCCGGCACTACTCATTTGCCCGACGAGCGTCGTCGCCAACTGGAAGCATGAAGTCGATCGCTTTGCGCCCGAGCTGCGTGCGCTGATCCACCACGGCACCAACCGTCTCACCGGTGAGGAGTTTCTCCAGGCCGTACGCGCCCATGATTTGATCATTACGAGCTATGGCACGGCCCGCCGTGACATCGAGACGTTGATTCAAATCCCCTGGAGTGATCTGATCATCGATGAAGCGCAGAACATCAAGAATCCGCGCGCCAAGCAGACGCAGGCCGTACGCCGCATTGATGCGCCCAATCGGGTGGCCCTTACCGGAACGCCGGTAGAAAATCGGCTGGCCGAGCTGTGGAGCATCATGGAGTTTCTCAACGCCGGCTATCTGGAAGATCGAGAGCAATTTCGCAAGAGCTTCATTGTGCCCATCGAGCGCTACAATGACGACCAGCGCGCGGCCGATCTGCGCCAGCTGGTCCAGCCATTTCTGCTGCGCCGGCTCAAGTCGGATCCCAACATCATCTCTGACCTGCCGGAAAAGAATGAGATGGTCGTCTACTGCTCGCTAACGGACGAACAGGCATCCCTCTACGAGAAGACCGTACGCGACTCGCTGGCAATCCTGGACGCCAGCAGCGGCATCCAGCGGCGCGGGCTGGTGCTTGGCCTGCTGACCAAGCTCAAGCAAATCACCAACCACCCGGCCCACTTTTTGAAAGAGGGCGATCCGCTGGCGACACGTAGTGGCAAGCTCGACCGCCTAACCGAGATGCTCGACGAAGCGCTCAGCATTGGCGATCAGGCATTGGTCTTTACTCAATTTGTAGAGATGGGCCATCTGCTCCAGCGCCACCTGCGCGATACGCTGGGCGTGGATGTGCTCTTCCTCCATGGCGGTACGCCGGCCAAGCAACGCGACCAGATGGTGCAGGAGTTCCAGAGCGAGGACGGACCGCCCGTCTTTGTGCTCAGCCTGCGAGCCGGCGGCGCCGGCCTCAATTTGACCCGGGCCAATCATGTCTTCCACTTTGACCGTTGGTGGAACCCGGCCGTGGAAAACCAGGCCACTGACCGTGCGTTCCGCATCGGCCAGACGCGCAACGTCCAGGTCCACAAATTTGTGGTCGCCGGCACGCTTGAAGAACGCATCAACGAGATGATTGAGAGCAAGCAGGCACTGGCCGAAGCCATCGTCGGCAGCGGTGAAGAGTGGCTGACGGAACTGAACAATGACGAACTGCGCCAGCTGCTGATGTTGCGCCGTGAAGCGATCGCCTAGAGGAGGGCACATGGGCTTCTTGCCCCGCTCTCCCTTCCCCCGAATCGAGGGTTTGTATGGGACGAAACGGTATTGAAACCAGTGGCTGGTGGTCCAAGCGCTGGTATCGCTGGTTGAATGAACTTGGCATTAGCGCAGAGGGCGCAGCCACTCTAGCGCAGGTGCGGGGCAGCCGCGTGCAGCGGCTTGAGGTACAGATCGGCTCAATCGATGCCAAGGTACGCGACCGCGACCAGGGCGACTGCCGCTGCCGGATCGCGGTCCAGCCGCTCAACGACGCCGAGTGGGAACTGGCCATCAACATGTTGGGCGAGCAGGCGCTCTACGCGGCGCAACTGCTGGCCGGCGACATGCCGCCCGAGATCGAGACGGTCTTTCAGGACGCCGGCATTGCGCTCCTGCCCGCCAGCCTACATGAACTGCAGCACACGTGCGACTGCTGCACTGGTCAGGCTGACAGCGCACGCGAGGTCTGTCGTCCACTCCACGCCACCTACTTGGCGCTGGGCGAAATGCTGAATGACGATCCATGGTTGCTCTTCCGCCTACGTGGACGCGATCGCCAGCAGATCCTGCGCGAGTTGCGGGAATTACGTAGCCGCAGCGCGGTCAGCGGACAGGCCAACACGCCCTCTCTCTCGCAGCCGCAGATTGCAGAAGAACCGGCGATCTACCGGGCTGAAGCGCAGACGGTTGAGCACGTGCACAGCCTCACCGCGCTGGATGCAGAGATTGAACAGTTTTGGGGCGCGTCCAAGCCGTTGACCGAATTTCATCACTACATCGCGCCGCCGACGATCGAGCTGGTCGCCCTGCGCCGCTTGGGGCTGCCGCCCTTTAAGCAGGACAGCGAGGCCGTCTATCAAGGACTGGTCGACATCTATCGCAGCACCACCCAATCTGCGCTGACTGTAGCCTATGCGGCCGAAGATGAAGAGGATAGCAGCGAACCCGGCGATGAGCTAGACAATTGACAGGCCGCGCCCTCCTATGCTACGATTCTGGCCATAAGTGAATGCACAAAAAGCGCAGACCGAGGACATGATTTGCGGGCAATCCATCCAGAGAGTTGCCGGTTGGTGCAAGGCAATTGGACTCCGTAAGTTTTCCGCCTCGCGAGGTCCCGACAGGCAATGGTCGGGCGGTGGACGCCGTTATCGTCGTAATGAGACAGCGCGTGACGATCAGTCACGTCCTTGTAAAGTCAGGTGGCACCACGGAACCCTTTCGTCCTGAAATCGGATGAAGGGTTTTTTTATTGGCACGCATTGAGCCTGAGGAGGCAAGCATGTTGGATATTCGCTGGATGCGCGAGCATCCTGAGGAGCTAGCCGAAGCGATGGCAAAGCTCAACGCAACGGATGCGCCGTGGGAACTGGCGCTGACCCTGGATGAGGAACGCCGCGCCCTGATTCCCCAGGTCGAGACCCTGCGCGCCGAGCGCAACGCCGGGTCCAAGGAGATCGGCACGCTCTTCCGTGAAAAGAAGACCGACGAGGCCAACGCCCTCAAGGCGCGCATGAGCGAGGTCGGCGACGAGATTGCCGCGCTCGAAACAAAGCTGACCGAGGTCGATGCCGCGTTTGAGGACGCGATGTTGCGCATCCCCAACCCGCCGGAGCCCGACGTGCCGGTTGCGCCTGACGAGGAAGGCAATGTCGTCGTCATGGAGTGGGGCGAAAAGCCACATTTTGACTTCGAGCCCAAGCCCCACTGGGAACTGGCCGAAGCGCTCGACATCATTGATTTTGAGCGCGGGGTCAAGATCTCGGGCAGCCGCTTTTATCTGCTCAAGGGCGCGGGCGCACGGCTGCAGCGGGCGCTCTCCAACTGGTTTCTGGACACGCATGTCAGTGACCATGGCTATACGGAAGTCTACCCGCCCTTCATGGTACGCGAGCACAGCATGGTGGGCACGGGCAACCTGCCCAAATTTGGCGACAACCTTTACCGTGACGCCGAAGAAGACTACTGGTTTATTCCCACGGCGGAAGTGCCCGTGACCAACATCCACCGCGACGAAATCCTCGAGGCCGATGCGCTGCCGATTAAGTACGTGGCGTCGACGCCCTGCTTTCGGCGCGAGAAGGTCGCCGCGGGCCGCGACGTGCGCGGCATCAAGCGCGTACACCAGTTCCAGAAGGTGGAGATGGTCAAGTTTGTCGAGCCGGCACACGGACGGGACGAGTTGGAGACACTGACGCGCGATGCGGAAGCGTTGTGTGAATTGCTGGGCCTGCCCTACCGCCGCCTTGCCATCGCTACGGGCGATCTCTCCTTTGTCGCCTGCATCAAGTATGACATCGAAGTCTGGGCCGCGGGCTCGGGCGAATGGCTGGAAGCGAGCTCGTGCTCGCTCTTCCGCGATTTTCAGGCGCGGCGGGCCAACATCCGCTATCGGCCGACCGAGGGCGGCCGGCCCGAGTACGTCTACACCATGAACGGTTCGGGCCTGGCCTTGCCCCGCATCGTCATTGCCATTCTCGAAAACAATCAGCAGGCCGACGGCAGCGTCATCATCCCCGAAGTACTCCGCCCCTACATGGGCGGCCTCAGTGTGATTGCGTAGAACGCGCAACGCGAAGCGCGGAATCGTCAAGTTGTTGGCAACTTCATTCCGCGTTTCGCGTTCTGCACTCCGCGCTTGAAAATTCTAGGTAGAGCGTCTTACAGATACAAATGAGAAGCGTGACTATGATGCCCGTGAACGTCGGTGCGGGAATCGCGCGGCATTCTTTGATCTCTCGAACCATCAACGGAGCAGTTTATTCCAGTTAAAGGGTACCAAACGCCACATGCGTGACGCCAGCCTTCGCCGCAAAAAGGATGACATTCTGAACCCGCTGGCCGATCGCTTTCTCGGCTCGGTCCATCCCAACGTAATTTCCGTCATTGCCATGATGGTCGGCCTGACCTCCGTCGCCGCGATCATGGGGCGATTCTTCTGGCTGGGATTGGCGCTTTGGGGCGCCAACCGCATTCTGGATGGACTGGACGGCGTTGTCGCACGCGCTCACGGCAAACAGAGCGATTTTGGCGGCTACCTCGATCTGATCCTCGATTTCGTGGTCTACCTGGCGATTCCGGCAGCCTTTGTTTATGTCAACCCGACGGCGTTCAATCTGTGGGCGCTGGCGCTGCTCTTTGCCATTTACGTGATCAATACGCTGTCGTGGACGCTGCTCTCGACCATCCTGGAGAAGCGCACCATGCAGACCAGCGGGCGCTTGACCACGATCGAGATGCCACCCGGCCTCATCGAGGGCGCGGAGACCATTGCCTTTTATACGCTCTTTTACTTCTTGCCCGAGTACAGCGGCATACTCTTCATCACGTTTGGCCTTCTCGTCCTTTTCACCGCCGGCCAGCGCGTCTGGTGGGCGGCCAGGAATCTGCAATAGAAATCGCACCATCTGTAAGGAAATCACATGAGCACCAACTCCGAACTTGAAAGCGCGCCGCTGGCAATCGAAGCAAGCCAAGAAACGAGCTTTCTTGGCCGCCACTGGCAAAAGATCGTCGCACTGCTGCTGTGGGTCGTCATCATCGGCAGCTTCATCTGGTACATCCGTGCCAATGGCTTGACCCTTGCCGAGGGCGTCTTCAGTATCTTGACCGAGATTTCGACCAACCCATACGGTCCGCTGCTCTACATCTTGCTCTATGCGCTGCGTCCGCTGACTTTCTTTTCTGCGGCCCTGCTAACGATATCCGGCGGCTTTCTCTTTGGGCCGGTCTGGGGCGTGGTGTATACCACGATCGGGGCCAATGCATCGGCGATGGTCGCCTATACGATCGGGCGCTACTTTGGCAATGGCGTGCTCGAGGGCGATGACTCAGACGGGATCATTCAGCGCTATGCAACCCGCATGCGTGAGAACAGCTTCCTGACCGTGCTGATCATGCGCTTCATCTTTCTGCCCTACGATCTGGTCAACTATGCGTCGGGCTTCCTGCGCATCGACTGGAAGGCATTTCTGCTGGCAACAATCATTGGTTCTATTCCCGGCACCATCGCCTTCGTGCTGCTGGGCGCATCAGCCACGCCCCAAGAGATCGAAAATCTCTTTCTGACCGGTGAGATCCCGAGCCTGGATTGGCGGGTGCTGGCACTTTCGGCCGTGATGTTTGCCATCAGCATCGGCCTTTCGATCTATTTCAAGCGGCGCGAGCAGGCGAACGAAGCCTCGAGCGCGCCTGTAGCCGATTCATCGACCGCACAATAATCGCACAGGAATCTATATGGGCACGACGCCGCGCCCGCTCCAGCACAAGATCCGACGTCCTGAAAGGAACATAGCATGGAAGAGCTTCACACCGCACCCGCACGCGTGCCGAGCACCAACGGTCACCATCCTGATTCCGCTGATACGGCGAATGGGGTGCAGGTCGCGCCTATGGATAAGTACAATCGTCAATTGGTCGCCAACGTGCATCCGCCGACCTGGGAGAACCCCACGCCGGGAGGCGCCTACAACCTGGTCGTCATCGGTGGCGGTTCAGCCGGTCTGTTGGCCGCCGTCGGCGCAGCCGGTCTGGGTGCAAAAGTAGCGCTAATCGAGCGTCATCTGCTGGGCGGCGACTGCCTGAACGTTGGCTGCGTCCCGTCAAAGGCCGTCATTCGCAGCTCCAAGGTTCTGGGCGAGATCGCGCGCGCCGGTGAATTTGGGGTAGAGATCGCGCCGGGCTCGGTCCAGGTCAATTTCGGCGCCGTCATGGAGCGCATGCGCCGAGTGCGGTCCGAGATTTCCGAGCACGATTCAGCCCAGCGTTTTGCCGATCTGGGCATCGACCTTTACCTGGGTGACGGTCGCTTCACCGGGCCGGATACGATCGAAGTGGCGGGACAAAGCCTGACCTTCAAGAAGGCGCTGATTTCCACCGGCTCGCGCCCCATGCACCTGCCCATTCCCGGCGCGGCGGAGGCCGGCTACCTGACCAACGAAACGGTCTGGTCGTTAACCGAATTGCCGCCCCGTCTCGCCGTAATCGGCGCCGGCCCAATTGGTGTCGAATTGGCCCAATCCTTCCGTCGCTTTGGCGCCGAGGTAACCATCTTTGATATCGGTCCCCGACTGTTGGGCCGAGAGGACGAAGACGCGGCCGCGGTCATCCGCACGGTCTTTGAGGATGAAGGCATCGAACTGGCTCTGGGCGCGCAGATCAGTCAGGTCCGGGTCGAAAATGGCGCGAAGGTCATCGACTATACGCTGGATGGCGAAGAACGCAGCGCAGCGGTAGACGAAATCCTGATGGCCGCCGGCCGCGTGCCCAATATCGACACGCTTGATCTGGAAGCAGCCGGCATCGACTATCATAAGAGGGGCGTCACGGTCAGCGATACGCTGCAGACGAGCAACCCAAACGTCTACGCTGCGGGCGACGTCGCGATCAAGTACCAGTTCACCCACACGGCCGACGCCACCAGTCGCATCGTGCTGCAAAATGCGCTCTTTCCCGGCCCCAAAAAGAAGGTGAGCGATCTGGTCATCCCGTGGTCGACCTACACCGATCCTGAGGTTGCGCATGTCGGCCTCTATCCCAGCGACGCGGCCGAGCAGGGCATGGCCATCGACACCTACGTGCAGGCGATTGGCGACACGGACCGGGGTCGGGCCGACGGCGACAGCAAGAGCTTCGTCAAAGTCCATACCAAGCAAGGGACCGACGAAATTGTCGGCGCCACCATCGTCGCCAAGCACGCCGGCGAGCTGATCAGCGAGTTGACGCTGGCCATTACCGCGGGCATCGGTCTCAAGACGCTGGCCACCGTGATTCATCCGTACCCGACGCAAGCCGAGGCAATCAAGAAGATCGCCGACGCCTACAACCGCACGCGCTTCTCGCCCACGATGCAGGGCATGGCCGGGCGCTGGTTTTCCTGGCAACGGTAGGATCGTGAACGGGCTGCAGGGAATCGATCGTTGGTCAACCCGAATGTGGTGATCGCCCGAGAGACGTTACGTTGCATGGTATAGACATGGCAATGCAACGCCTCTACAATCGGCGTAGACGATGATCGCCGGCGCCCGCGCGGGCAGGAAATCACAGCGTTTTTGGCGTCCGAAATTTGACAATGACGGGCCTCGCATGTATAATCGCAACGTTGTAACGCTTACGCAGTGCTTGTTCGCTGCCGGCCTGCCAACCCGTCAATCGACAAGGTCGCCGAACGCGGAGGGATGGCCGAGTGGACGAAGGCGGTTGTCTTGAAAACAACTGTGGCGGCAACGCCACCGGGGGTTCGAATCCCTCTCCCTCCGCCTGAAAGATGTCGGCGCCAAGTAAGCAAATTCGGGGAGGTCGCATAGTCCGGTCGAGTGCGCCCGCCTGCTAAGTGGGTAGGGGCTTATAAGGTCCCTCGAGGGTTCAAATCCCTCCCTCCCCGCCTCAATACATGTTTGGTTTTGTCCTCGTAGCTCAGCGGATAGAGCGCTTCCCTGCGGAGGAAGAGGTCAGAGGTTCAAATCCTCTCGAGGACGCCATCGCCTTGACGGCAGATGATTGCCAAGGCAGACAGAAAAGGGGCCCCATTCCTTCTTAATCGACGGAATGGGGTCCCTTTTCTGTCGTGGATCCACTTTCTGAGTTGTATGCGCAGGTCGCCGAGACGGTCGACCGGGTCGATCGCATGCACCGCCTCAAGGTCGCCATCGACCGATTACATCCCCCACACGAACTCCTCTACCACAGCGTGTAGCCGCCATCAATCACCAGATCATGCCCTGTGACGTAAGCGGACGCAGCCGAAGCCAGGAAGAGCGCTGCCCCCTGTAGATCTTCGGGGGTGCCAAGTCGTCTCATCGGCGTATTGTCGATCCAGGTCGACCCCATCGTCGGCTCGGCCGCGGCGGTCATCGGCGTGCGCGTATGGCCGGGACTGAGCGTGTTGACGCGCACGCCGCGGTCGGCCCATTCTGCGGCGCATGAGCGGGAGTATTGGATCACGCCGGCTTTTGCGGCGTTGTAGTGGGAATGAAGCTGAGGTCGGTTGACGATTTGCCCCGACATGGACGCAATGTTGATGATGGATCCCGACCCTTGCGCAAGCATCACTGCTCCCTCGGCGCGCGTGCAAAGATAGATGCCTTTCAGGTCGACGCCCACGATGGCGTCCCATTCTGCCTCAGCAAGTTCTTCCGCCGGGCTGATCTTGGCGACGCCGGCGCTGTTGATTGCCACGTCCAGGCGCCCCCAGGCCTCGAATACCTGCTCCACCATCTGCTGCACTTCTTCTGCCCTGAGCACATCCACGCGGATGGCCAGCGTCCGCACGCCGTATGCGGTCAACGCTTGCGCCCTGGCTTGGGCAGATGCCAAATCAAGATCGGCGATGGCGACGTCTGCGCCGGCTTCGGCCAGCGCTTGTGCCAGCGCAGCGCCAATGCCTCGTCCACCGCCTGTCACCAGGGCAGTCTGATTGCATAGGGAGAATCGATCGAGAATGGACATGATTTTTACCTCGCTTCAACTGTAGCGGCGACGTGTACACTGCCGCGAAAGAACGATTTGCTTCTCGGCTTGTTGCCTTTGGGGACCTAAAGTGGGCGTTGCTTCACTTGCCGCAACCACCGTCTGAATGACCTTCTGCGGCTCTGCGTTGGGATCGCAGACGTACGCCTCAATTACGAGACTGCCTACAGCTACGGCACCACACAAGGAAGCATAACACTTCCTGGCCGTTCCATCCACCGCCGCTGCGTTAAGACAGGATGCTCCGGTGATCACAGGCGCCGCGATCGGCACTGTTTCTCAGCGATGGCTTCAAGCGACTCGGTACACGGACCATGCAGTGGGGCTTTGCCTTCCAGGACGGAAGAAGAAGAGACCGCTACACCCCACGCGGCCAGTGTAAAAAAGTCGTGACCTAACTGATCGTGAAGTCGTCCGCCCGTAGGAGGAAGCTTCGGTCGTCATGGCCGGGGATTGCCCATTGGAACGGTCGGCGTCCAGCCCGGACCGGCTGAGTTAGCCGCAGGTCCGACCTTCGCCAGGTATCCGTGTAGCCCCACGACCGACGAAAACGGCCTGCCCATCTGGCTCATCGTCGACGGCAAGCAGGCCCAGCGTCGTGAGAAGCAGGGCGATGTCTGGTACAGCGTGAAGTTGCTCGATGGGAGTTATGAACAGGTGCTGCGCATCCCCAAGGGCGAGCAGGCGCCGCCTGTGCGGGGGGTGTAGGCCAGCTTGATGGTTGATAAACCTGGCTGGCGTATATGTGTGGCACGCTGCGATTTCCGCCTTACGTCTGGAATTTTGAATAGTGCGACCATCATCGCCGCTCTGTCGGGCTCAGCGCTTGCGCTTGCTGCCGTTGCGTCGTTTGGCTACAATACGTTCACTTGGCCACCATTTTGTTCGAGCACGGTACGCTGCAAAAGAATTGAAATTCCGTAACGTATCGTATGAACGCCTTAGCCCCACGCTGATCATGCGGCAGCAGCTAATCTACAGAGAACACTGGCGTCACTTGCACCGCATGATACTTGCTCGTTGAGCAGGACAAAGGAGGAGTGATGGCTCCACAGCATCCAACCATGACAGTGCTGCATCGGCAGTTGACAGCGAAGGAACGCAAGATGCTTGAGAAGCCAGCGTTTGTTCATGGTGGCGTCGTTTTACCTGACGAGACACCTCACGTATCGGCGATGTGGGTGGATTTGGACGGTGAAGACATCATTCTCAACACAGCAGAGGGGCGGACCAAGGCCAACGTCCTGCGCCTCGGAAGTCCGGTTGCGCTCAGTCTCCTTGATCCTGAAAACCCCTACCGCAACCTCAGCCTGCGCGGTCGAGTCGTCGAGGTCATTAGTGAAGAGCAGGGCGCTGGCGCAGGGATCAACCGGCTTGCCAAGAAGTATCTCGGAGTGGAAGAATATCCGGCTCGCACTCCTAGAGAGCGACGGGTGCAGTTCTTGGTGCGTCCCGCGGTTATCAGTGGTTGGGGCAAAGATTAACATGGCGGTCTTGCGGGCCATTCCTTGGCGCAGCACCTACGCCGCTCGTGCTTGGGTTGTGAATCATCGGGAAATTCGATTTTCGCTTCCCACGGATCGCTGCAGCCACCTTACGAAGATTGACACAGGGCAGTCGGGCAAAGTATGATTTTCACATGAACATATCACTCGATATCTCTCAGGATATACTTGACTCCGCACGTTTGACGGTACCAGAACTGAAGCGCGAAGTCGCGGTTCATCTCTATGCCGAAGGCCGGCTATCTGTCGGCAAGGCACGAGAACTCGCCGACATGTCCCTGTGGGAATTCCGGCAACTCCTGGCATCGCGTAAAATTCCGGCTCATTTCAGCCTGGACGATCTGCAAGATGACGTTGCCACGCTCCAGAAGCTACAGCAATCGTGATTGTGGTCAGCAATACCTCCCCCATTACCAATCTGGCTGCAATCGGGCAGTTCGATCTGCTCCATAAGCTGTATGGGGAAGTCTATATCCCTGATTCGGTTTGGGCGGAGTTGAATGCCGATGACCGACCATGGCCCGGCAGCGTCGAAGTAGCCGGTGCATCATGGGTGGAACGGCGTACTGCCGGCCTTCGGGAGCTAGTCGTAGCGTTCGAGCGAGACCTTGATCGCGGTGCAGCCGAAGCAATCGCCCTTGCAATCGAGATTGGTGCCGATCTGATACTACTAGACGAGCACGAAGGACGCCGAATCGCGCAGCGACACAAGCTGAATGTAATCGGCGTGCTCGGAATATTGCTTGATGCCAAACGGAGAGGGTTCATCGACATCGTGATGCCCTTTGTGGAAAGCCTCCACCAAACAGCCGGATTCTATCTGAGCGATCAGATCGTTGATGCGGTAAGAAACCTTGCCGGTGAATGATTTTGAATTAATGGCGTTATCGCTGCCGACATGCCTCGTGGTCTTCCTCAAATAATCCGCACCGTTACACCAATTTGTATACCAAACATGACTGAGAAGATGGCACATTCACCCCGCCTCGACCGCGCCGACGCCATCGGCCAACACTACGCCGCCCACGGCTGGGCCCTGGCCGAAGCCCAGCCCCGCACGCCCGGCCCGGCTGAGCTGGCCGCGGGTCCGACGTTTGCCGGGTATCCATGCAGCCCCACGACCGACGACAACGGCCTGCCCACCTGGCTCATCGTCGACGGCAAGCAGGCCCAGCGCCGCGAGAAGCAGGGCGATGTCTGGTACAGCGTGAAGTTGGTTGATGGGAGCTATGAGCAGGTCCTGCGTATCCCCAAGGGCGAGCAGGCGCCGCCCGTGCGCGGTGTATAGTTCCCGAGGCGGTCGGTGGCTGATAGTCTGACCTGGGCATGTCCTGAGCCTGTCGAAGGACCGGGCCGTTGCCCGAGCATCGGCGCACATGATTGCAGCTCGCAATGCGCTCATCGCAGCATGGCTTGGCTGCTGCCCGGGCCCTCACTTGTCGAAGATTCGCAGTGTCTTCTATACACATACACGCCTTATGGATATCATTACGATTGCGTTCCTCGGCCAGGTATTCGTGGTTTTGGCAGGAATGGATGAGCGCGGCCCGTACGTCAGCATGACCTTTGTTGCTATTTGCTCAACGGGGAACTGGACATTGTGCCCAAGGAAGAGTCCTATGCCCTTTACCGTCACATAGCGCAAGCGGTGGCTTGCCCGGCACAAGGTATGCCAGGACGGGATTGGCCGTATAGCGTTCAGCATGCCTTGGATGAGCTGAATTACGCCCTATGAGAAGCTGCGCCGCATGCATCTTGCCTGAACGAACTCGTCACAGTACAGCCGTCAACGAAAACCGTGGCGTCTGCAAAACTGTTCTTCGGCGCCATCATAGAGGCAAGTACTCAACACGGTTAGACATCTCTTCCGGCTCTACTACCCGGGCCAGCAATTCAAGATCGCGTATAGCCCGGCCTATGGTCACGTTCAGTTGGTGAGCGTAGACAATACCGACAAAATCGCGTCCTGCCCGTTGCCATTGGCCGGATATGATGAGGAAATCGGTGTCCTGGCTGAACAAAATTCGTCCCAGCGCAGTTGCCCTGGCCAATAGGTCCTCATCACTTTCCTTTGACTGGCCGTCCTCGTAGGCTGTGAGCACATCGATTCCACGTCTACGTAAACCGTCAGTAATTTGCGCCGGCACATGCTGATCCATGTAGTAGCGCAGGCTCATTCGAGGAGACCCAGGGCCCTTAGCCTGAGTCGAACTGGCGATTCACCCTGGCGCGCGCGATATTCGGTTACCAGTCGCAGGCCTTCCTCGATCAGAGTGTCCATCTTTTCCTGATTGTCGTAGTAGTAGGCCAATGCGCTGAAGATCTGGGCAAGGGTCAGATATGGATGATTGCGGTGAATCTCGGATGCGGACCATCCGTACGCAATATGGTCAAGCGCAATTTGTTCCACTTTGGTGTTGGTTTCCGCAACAAACGGAATGCCATCATTGGTGTGCTCAATGTGGGGATAGGCAACCACTGTGTCCATTTGTGCTTCCTCTCTTAACCGTCTCAAGAACAGCCAATGCGTTCGAACATTGACCGCTTCAGCGCATCTATACCTTACCGGCTTGGTGGTTACCACCAAACATCGACGCTTGTTGCCATCATTATACATGCCCGCAGCGAATTTTCCAGCCACGAGACGATCAGGTAGCAGGAGCGTACACGACGACTCGGACCTGCATGGCATGGCGCGCTGCGTTCTGCTGTCAAGTCGTTGACGTGGTCCGCATCAAGTTCCCGCTCTCCAACGACGACGTGCGCGCTACGCAAAGAGATCCATCAGGCCATGATGCGGCTCTACGCCGCCCAGCCCACGGTCAACGACGACGGCCTGCCCACCTGGCTCATCGTCGACGGCAAGCAGGCCCAGCGCCGTGAGAAGCAGGGCGATGTCTGGTATAGCGTGAAGTTGATGGATGGGAGCTATGAGCAGGTCCTGCGCATACCCAAGGGCGAGCAGGGGCCGCCCGTGCGTGGGCTGTAGGCCGGGGCCGCCGGCAGCGGAAGGTCTTGGCCTGAGATCGCTCGGAGTATGTCGCTAGCGTAACCGAAGAGTGCCGGCAAAAGGGTCGGGCCGCCAGCACGCTTGCTGGCCCCGTTCTGTTTGGCTACAATAAGTCTCCATTGCCTCCAGTTGGTCCAGGAGGACACAACGCAGCAGAGCTTAAAATGCCGTGAAGCTGTAGTGGCAACCGAGTTCGGGAAAACGGTGGCCTTGTGTGCGCTACATAATTGTTTTCCGTTCAGGGACCTCATGTTTCGTGCCCGTTCAAGATTGAAAGGGAATCGTGATGGAATCTGATGCTCTCGACAGGATTCAATCTCTCAATCTTCCGCAGTTGCCTGGCACGATTTCCGCTCACTACGTGTCTGGCCAAACCAAACGCGCCCAACAGATTCAGTCGATGCTTGAAGATGCAGCCTCATTCTTTGAAGACCAGTTGGGGGTGACTGCCGATCCTAGCGTCGCGCTACTTGGTCCCACAGAGTGGCGGGTGGCCGCTGATGAGATCCCATATGGCTTGCCATGGGTTTCAGGTCCTCCCTATGTCACGGTACTTCCGGCGACGCTTGAACATCCTTTGGCCCAGTTAATCATTCAAATCACGTCAGAATCCAAACCTCTGCTCAGTCTGGCCCGCCCTACCGAGCAAATCGCCGATGATTTCATCGCATTGATCGGGTTCCATGAAATCGGCCATGTCATCACTTGGCAATATGGTATTGAACCGCCTTCAAATTGGATCAGTGAAATTCTGGCCAGCTACTTGGCCTATGGCTTTATGAAGGCCAGACATCCGCAACAAGCCACTCTATGGCAAGAGATCTGCGAACTTATGGCCCAAAATATTTCCCCACAGCACACTACCCTCACAGATTTTGAGGCACTCTATTCAGGTGTTGGAATTGAAAACTATAGCTGGTATCAAGGGATCTTCCAGAGACGGGTCGATGAGTTATTCCGAGCGCATGGTTTGGACTTCGTACGCTTGCTGAAGGACACCTTGCGAGAGACCGCATGGTCTGAAAATGAGGATCCCCTGTTTCTCCAGTCGATGGAGGAGGTTTCTCCAGGGTTTCAAGCCTGGGCAGATCAAAATCGTTTGTCATGACTCCAAAATGCCACCGAAGGGAATATTACACGCGGCATAGCCGATTGTATTGCTAGCAGTGGAATTAAGGATGGATCTGTTTGACTTCACCCGACCTTCTGCGAGGACCGCACGATTACAGAAAATTCAGGTGCGGCATCTGTGAAGAGAGTGCACCGTCTCCTTACTGTGACCTGTGGAAGTTGAATAGGCTATCAGCACCCGTTAAGCACAGATATGGCCGACCGGCGGGACCGCACGCAACCTGAGATGACAATACGCTTCAACGAATTTGGCCAGGGAAATTGGCCGACCGCGTTCCCGCCAGCGACTCACCCAGTTCGTTCGTAGACTCAATAGAGGAGGAGAGATGACCCGACAACATCCAAACATGACGGCGGCGCACCGACAGTTGACGGCGGAGGAGCGCCAGATGCTTGAGCAGCGGGTGTTCGCGCACGTTGGCATCGTTTTGCCAGACGGGACGCCTCACGTATCGGCGATGTGGGTGGATCTGGACGGCGAGGATATCATGCTCAACACGGCGGAAGGGCGGACCAAGGCCAACGTTCTGCGCCTTGGCAGTCCCGTTGCGGTGAGTGTCCTGGATTCCGAGAACCCATACCGCAATCTCTGCCTGCGCGGTCGCGTGGTCGACGTCATTCTTGAAGAGCAGGGTGCCCGCGCGGGGATCAACCGGCTTGCCAAGAAGTATCTTGGCGTCGACGAATATCCCGCCCACACGCCGGGAGAGCGGCGGGTGCAATATCTGGTGCGTCCCGAGATCGTCAGTGGTTGGGGCAAGGACTAATCGGAACGGTTCTGCCGGCGGTTCCGTGTGCCAATAACCGGGTCAAAATGCGTTCTCACCCAAAGTACAACAGTCGTTTTTGGCCGCTTGGAAATACCTCGGAAATAGATTGTGCTAATGGTTATTAGCGCAATCTATTTTCGTAGTTCAAGAGCAACCCATGGCCCACGCACTCACCCCCACCAACCCTGCCGCCATCACCCGCCCCGCCAAAATCGCGGCCATCAAAGCCCTCGTCCTCGACACCGTCTCGGAGCGTTCCCAGCGCGACTATGGCCGCGCCCTGGACGCCTTTGTCGACTTCATGTCATCCTATCCCTACGGCCTCAACAAAGCCGCGGTTCAAGCCCACGTCAGCGCGCTCAAAGCCGACGGCGTGACCGCTTCCTCCATCAACCAGCGCCTGGCCGCCATCCGCAAGTTTGCTCTGGAAGCCGCCGACAACGGCCTGATCGACGAGAGCACTGCCCAGGCCATCAAGCGCGTGCCCAACATCAAGCGCCAGGGCCGGAAGCTGGGCAACTGGCTCACCAAAGCCCAAGCCGAGCACGATGATCAACGCACCTGACGTATCGACCGTCAAGGGACTGCGCGATCGCGCCCTGCTGGCCGTGGCCATCGGCTGCGGCCTGCGTCGTGAGGAGATCGCCACCCTGCGTCTGTCCGACCTGGCCCAGCGCGAGGGGCGCTGGGTGATCCTGGACCTGGCCGGCAAGCACGGGCGCACGCGCACGGTGCCCATGGCGGCCTGGATCAAGCACACCATCGACCAGTGGGCGGAGGCCGCCGGCCACACCGACGACGCGCACCTATTCCCACCCCTGCGCAAGGGCGGCGCCATCCAAGCCGGCCACATGAGCAGTCAAGCCGTCTGGCAGGTCGTCCAGCACTACGCACCGGTGGCCAACCTCGCACCCCACGACCTGCGCCGCACCTTTGCCAAACTGGCCCACCAGGCCGGCGCACCCATCGAGCAGATCCAGCAGAGCCTGGGCCATGCCAGCATTCAGACGACTGAACGCTACCTGGGCGTTGATCTGGATCTTCAGAACGCACCGTCAGACTACATTCGGCTGGATGTGGTGTAGGGATGTGAGAGGTTATACCGAGCAGTCACCCACCCTTTTCCTATCCCTCAATAATATTGTGCACTAGAAAATCGTCTGGCTCCACCAACTCCCCGCCTAGCTGATGAATCACGGCACGCAGGGTCTGCTTGAAGTGCTCCAGTGATTCCAGCGAATCCCACACCTCGACCACGACGTATCCACCATTCTTGGTGTAGACAAAATGATAGAGACGCCCTTGCGGGTTGTACTTGCCCACTTTCTGCAAAGCTGTATTGACTTCGTGGTAACCTTCGATGTCATCTCCGGGCACATCATAGACAGCGACGTAGGGCATGGCATTCTCTCCTTTCGCATCAAGCGGACCGGCCCACCATCAGAAGATTCGGCAGCGCACATGTCTATCTGCTGGTGGACACACGGGATTCAGGGAACCACCCTAGTACCACCAATGGACTCGAATTTGGCAATCCAAGGTGTGGGACACGAGCACTAGCTTAGCATGAAAGCCAGGGCCATAGTCTATCACGTTACTCATATGGCAGGATGGGACCTTTGGCTTGAATACTGCGACTGTCACGCGACGACTTGCAGCGCAATCGCCAACCCTGAACATTACGTTGACACGTTGACCGCACTAATCTACACTCCACCATATTGCTGGAATTATGCATCATGGGGAGGGGAATTGTGCCAATAACCGGTGAATGTTTTTGTGGAGCAGTAAGATATCAGGTTGATGGCAAGCTGCGCGATGCGATATCTTGCCATTGCTCGCGTTGTCGAAAAGCCTTCAGTGCTCAAGCGTCTGCATCCGCTTCTGTTGAACCAGGTGAATTCACGTGGCTTTCTGGAGAATCCCTATTGACGTCATATGTCGGTGAACACGGTTATGGCTTTCAGTTCTGCAAAATCTGCGGATCTACCATTTGCACCATATTCAATGGCGAGGTCTTGCAGGTTACGTTGGGTTGCGTGAATGGCGATCCAGAGATTGAAATTGGGCAACACATATATGTCGGCTCAAAAGCAAAGTGGGAAGTTCTCCCTGAAGGTGTAGTTCAGTTTCAAGAAGGGCCCCAGTGAAACGCTTGACAAGGCCATCACTACAATGGAATTCTCGAACTCTTCAACCAAGCCGGCCTCGGCCAACCAAAAGGCCGGCTTCATCACGTCGCCTTTGCCGCAAACGACGGCTAACGTGTCGTTGAGGTCTGAGTATCTCAAGCAGCCCTGGACCAACACGCACAGGCCGTTCAGGTAGTGGTCCGCAGGCATCGCGCGCGAATGGCCGAACCAGAAGTCTGGCCCACACACAATGTCATCACCGCCGCACCACAGCCCTAAGCGCAGAGCTGAGAAGCCATCTTGGATCCTGAGCCACAAGCGATATCCCATGCCGGCATTGCGGAGCACCGCGTAGAATGATATGTTGTTAATGGCTGGATCACGGATTCTCGTAACCCGATTGTCAATTGCCCAGAGGATGCTATGACGCAAGCGCTCACAGATTCTGAACTCGCCCATTTGCTCGACTTCGTCGGCTATGGATCGCTCGATGCCGACGTCTGGTTTCTGGGTATGGAAGAAGCCGGCGGTGGTGAAGCCAACATTCGTGCACGCCTGGATTTCCAGACCGTAGAAGACAATGCCGAAGCGCACAAGCGGCTCGGGATCACCAAGCATCATTGGGGCAAGCGCACCATTCAACGAACGTGGTGGGGCATGTGTTACGTCATGTTGCGTTTGGAAGACGAAGAACCATCCCGCGAAAACATCCGACAATATCAGGCTGAGTGGCTCGGGCGGAAGCATGGCAACACCTTGCTCACGGAACTGATGCCCATTCCCAAGCCCGCCGTCAGCCAGTGGGGATACGAGCAGCTCATGCCCCAGTATGATTCGCGGCAAGATTACTACGAGCAAGTCGAACCCCGGCGCGTGAGATATCTGCGTCAGCTGATCAAGGAGCACCGGCCCAAAGTAATCATCGGCTACGGCAAAGCGTATTGGCCGCAGTACAAGGAACTCTTCCCGCACCACGCCTTCGCGCGCAACGACCAATTTGAAGTGGCCAACACTCACGAGACGCTGGTCATCTTGACCGGTCACTTCACGGCGCGCACGATGAACGGCAAATTCGATGACATCGTGGCGATCATTCGTAGATCCTCTCCTGGGTAGCGTAGATGGCAACCATTCAGCAAGCACCCCAGAATTGACGCCGCCCCACATCCCTGCTACGCTTCTTCCCCAGGTCGGCTGTGGCGACCGCAAGGTCGCTGCACAGATCCGTCAGGATCCGTGTATCGGGGGACGCAGCCGGCCGTCCACTTCCCCGGAATTCGCCCTTGACCAACCACCGCCAACGTGTCCTGGATGAGCCTGGGTGCGCCGGGCGATTGCTCTGCCCAGGCTCAACACGGGCACAGGTGGTTGTGGATATCGACTACGCCGACATTTACCCCGGGGACAACCTGAACGAAGGGTGCCGAAAATCGGCCAGCGACAAGCGTAGCGGTCTGCGTATTCCACAACGAATGCGGCCGGCGAAAGAAGGAATCCTGTGACAGACGTCAAGGGAAATCAGCTGGAAGTAAATGGTGTCAAGCTCTTTTATCAAATGACGGGCCAAGGCGATCCCATTGTTCTGCTACACGCTGGTGTATCAAGTCACAAAATGTGGGACAAATTTGTGCCGCTCCTCGCAAGCGGACATCAGGTCTATGCGCTCGACATGAGAGGGCACGGCCGTTCGGAGCTGGATCAGCGCGGCATCTCATATCCGTTGCTGGCAGATGATTTGGCGGGGTTCATTGAGGGACTAGAACTGGAACGACCTCACATCATCGGATATTCGTCTGGAGCAAACGTCGCACTGGACTTCGCTTTGCGTTACCCAGACCTTGCTGCTTCATTTGTATTGGGTGCGGCATGGCTTCACCTGACGCCGGATTTCACAACAGCGGGCAAGAGCTTTGGATACGTTCAGCCGGGTGAGGTTGACTTTGCAGTGGTCAGCGAAAGGTTCGGAAGCCACATAGACCGTTGGGCTGACGAACACGCTTGGCTGTATGGACGAGAGCACTGGAAACGGCTCTATGAGTTCATGTGCGAGATGGACCTGACACCGCACGGGAACCATGGCGAAACCTTGAAGGCGATAGCGGCGCCAGTGCTCGTGTTTGCCGCCGATGCTGACGGACTCATTCCGATCGAACAATTCGTCGAACAGTATCAAATGATACCTGCGGCGGAACTACTGATTGTCCCAGGGACCAATCATATCTCCGTCCTGTCAAGGGTATCACTGCTTGCAGAAGCCATCCTGGACTTCATTCGTAGACATTGATCCCCATGAAAGAGATTTCGAACGCAAGCGAGCTTTGACGCCGCCCCACATCCCTGATAGGCTTCTCCCCAGGTCGGCTGTGGTGACCGCAAGGTCGCTGCACAGATCCGCAAGGATCCGTGTATCGGGGGACGCAGCCGGCCGTCCCCTTTCCCAGAATCCGTCCTTGACCAACCACCGCCAAGCCGCTAGACTGAGCCTTGACAGTTGAAGCGATTGCTCTTGCTTCCAGGCTCAACGCTGACGGGCGCCTGACAAGCCATCCGCAGCAGGAACATCTGCCCTACCGCTTCCGCTCAACGCCTGTGGCCGACCGCTACCGTCTCATCAGGAGCGTGCGGCGCAATTGTGCCGCCGCAAGCAGGATAGGTTGTCCGCTCAGGCAGGCGATGCCCGTAAGGTCATCTTGGCGCTCGTGGACAAGTATGAGTTGGACGGGCTGAGAGAGATGACAAATCCGGCGATCTTTCGCGTCAGTCCGTTCAGAAAAATGGGTGAGGTTTGGGGCGTCTTCCGTCATTTTGGCGACGATCCCCAGCAGCTTAGCCGGACTATGGCTGAGCTTCAGCGCGCTGGCTGTATGCGGCCTAGGACCAATGTGCTAGAATGACACGATCGGTGACTCCGGGGGTCGCCGTCTTCAGCCTGTGCGTGTGCGTGGAAGGAATGTGTGTAGATGCAGACAATTCTATCGATTGATCTGATTACAACCGATGCTGCGGTTCGGAATGGCCGCCCGTGCATTGCCGGCACGGCGCTACGTGTGACCGATGTCGCCATGGCGCATTTGTATCACCAACGCACAGCAGATCAGGTTGCAGCCGACTACGAGCTGACCCTGGCGCAGGTTCATGCCGCGCTGGCCTACTACTACCAGCACAAAGCCGAGCTCGATGCCGATATTCGCAGCCAGGTGCTGACGGCCCGTCAGTTCAAGGAGCAAAACGGTGGCGGCCAAGCTTCGTTTCTACCTGGATGAAAATGTGCCGGTGGCGGTTGCCAGGCAGCTGCAGGCGCGTGGCATTGAAACCGTTACCGTACGTGACCTGGGCTTGCTCGGCGCGGCCGACACCGTCCATCTCTCAAAGGCGACCGCGGACGGCTTCGTCTTCTGCACCTACGACTCAGACTATCTAAAGATGGCTGCCGAAGGCATTGAACACGCTGGAATCGTTTTCGGCCAGCAGGATCTACACTACATCGGCGACTGGGTAAACAGCCTTAGCCTTCTCCACGCTCTCTATACATCGGATGAAATGCGCAACCGCATTGAATTCATTTAACAGCCCCCACGGCACGCCCGTGACCCTCACCATCGAGCCCGGCGCCGACACCGAGGTCATCACCGCGCTCCTCGACCGCGCCCTGGCCGAAGCCCAGCCCTGCACGCCCGGCCCGGCTGAGCTGGAGGCGGGGCCGACGTTTGCCGGTTATCCATCCATCCCCACAATCGGTTCCCTGATCTCAGCCGTCATCGTTGTTCTTCTCCTGTTCTGTTGATCCGATACTCTTTCAACCCGGAGCAGCGGGGCTGACCGAGCCCGGCCCGATATCCGCGCCGATAGTTGTGCGCTTCCTGCCGTCGCCAGCGCGCCCGCTGGCCTGCCTTGAGGCCGCGCGTATACGCGTCGTCGACCCGTGTGTCATGCACCCAGCCCAGCAGGGCCAGGGCCGTGCCCGCTGCCACGCCCGCGGCCAGGCCGGCCGCTATGCCCGCAATCACGCCCCCACCTCCTCGATCAGCCGGTCGACGGCCCGGATCACCTGGCTGTTCGATCCGCCCCGCGTGGCGGTGTTGAAGAAGCCCGCGGCGTAGGCCCGGCGCACCTTCTCGTTGTGCCCCAGCTCACCCACCGCCACCCCCTCCTGGGCAAACCAGCGCGCAATCTCCACCGCCCGCGCCCGCTGCAACTCACGTCAGAAAACAACGAATCCCCGCGAGGTAGGGTTCGTCCTAAGTTAGCGGGTTGAACTCCGGCCGCGAGTGAGCGATTTTCAGAGAGGAATGGGTGCAGGGGATTGAAACTGCGGAAAACGAGAAGCGCAGATTTCGGTCACAAAACAGCAATCTCGTTTAGGGTGAATTAGGGATTGAGACAGCCTGACAACAGGCGTGGGACTAGGTAAGCCGTTGCAAGGCGTGCAAGTTGATGAGCAAGTAGATCAGCGTGTTGACATTGGCGATGGCAGCCTGGTTGCGCAGTTTGGGGCGCTCAATGCCAAGGTTGACGGCTTGGCTGAAGATACGCTCCGTGGCGGTGCGTTGGCGATAGATCGCCTGGTAGGCGTCACTCTCCCGGTCGAGTTGGTAGCGAATGCGTGCGCCAGGGGCCGTGGGCATGACGAGTTTGCAGCCGCCGTCCGCCCACTTCTGATGGCGGATCGGACAAGTTGCACCGTTGGTTTCATCCTGTATCAGCAGAGACATGAGAAGATTCCTTTCGGTTCCTGTTTTGTGGTCCACCAGACCGGCTCAAGAAACGTGTAGACGCCCGTCGCCGTAGGTCACCCATCCTGGGTGACGATGGTCGGACCCCATACAGGCCGGTGGAGGGCGCGAACGCGGGGTACCGAAGCTCGTCCGGCAGAATGCCGGACCTTCGAAGGCCGGGCTCATGGCGTCACCAGATCGGCAAAGGGAACGTATAGACGCCGGTCGCCGTAGGTCATCCATCCTGGGTGACAATGGTCGGCTTACCATGCCGGCCGATGGAAAGCGCGAACGCAAGTCACCGAAGCTCGTCCGGCAGGATGCCGGACCTACTAAGGCCGGGCTTATGGCGTCACCAGACCGGTCCGGGAAACGTGAAGACTCCGGCCATCGTACGTCACCCATTGATCATTCTCTGGATTCCAACGGCCCAGAGCGAACCGGGCCCACATACTCTACGGCTGCGATGCCTGCAAACTGCATTGGCTTGCCCTGTGCGTACTCTTCCTGCGTGTGCGCCAGCAGGCCTGCGGTTCGCGCAAGCATGAACAGTCCCTTTGCCATGAGCGGATCGAACGCCAGGTCACTGGCCAATGCCGCCAGGGCGCCGTCTACGTTCAACGGCAGACTGCGACCGGTCCGTGCCTGCAGGGTTCGCGCGATGGCTTCGGCCAACGCAACGTGCAGATCGGCCAACTCCAATGCGCGCGCAAGATCCAGCAGATAGACGGCGCGTGGGTCAGGGTCGTGGATGCGGTGCCCATAGCCCGGGATGCGTCTGCCCGCGCGTTGCGCTTCATCCACGATGCGCGCGGCCTCTCTGTTTGCATCAAAGGGTTGCGGCGCGTTGCGAACCGCATCTTGCAGGATGCGGGCGCAGGCCTCGCCGGCGCCGCCATGATGCTCGCCAATCGCGCTGATGCCGGCTGCAACGGCGGTCTGGAGCGGACTGCCGCAACTGGCAACCGTACGTGCGGCGTGGGTCGACGGCGCGTTGATGCTGTGTTCAGCCATGATAACCAGCATGGCCTCGATCAGCCGTCCCTGGTTCGGTGTGGGCAACTCCCCCTGTAAGAGCAGGTAGACCATCTCGCCGAAGGAGAGTTCGCCGGCCAACTCTAAGATGTCGTACCCGCGGACTTCGATCCGGTCAGGATGAACGTGCGAAATGCCGGTTTTGCGTGTGTGGCTCATGGGTTATAGTTACCTCGCCATTGAATACGCACATCAACGATCGACAGACCTTCTCCGTGCACGATGACCGGGTTCATGTCCATCGAGATGAGCTGATGCCGATGCTCGAACGCTAGTTTAGAAAGCCGTACCAACAGAGTCGCCAGCAGCGCACTGTTACCGGGCGGCTGACCGCGGAGGCCACGCAGCAGGCGTCCCAATTGGGTGGCCTCAATCAGCGCCGGCGCGGCATCATCGGTCAGCGGCGCCAGGCGCAAGGCCACGTCATCTACCATCTCGACCAGCATACCGCCGGGACCGCAGGCGATGACCGGTCCAAATTGATCATCGTTTTCAACACCGACCAACGCCTCAACGCCCGGCGAGGCCATGCGTTGCACCAGATAATTCACATTGGGCGTGCCCGTTAGCATGTGCGCAAGTGAGCGCATGCCGGCTGTAACCTGCTCTGCGTCCTGCAACCCCAATTTCACGAGACCGGCGTCGCTCTTGTGGGTGAAGCGATCGGCCAGACCCTTCAGCGCCACGGGATATCCAAGCGTCGCGGCAGCGGCCATCGCCTCCTCTTCATTCGTAACAAGATAACCGGGAATCAACGGCACATCATAGGTGTCAAGCAAGGCTGCTATTTCTTCATAGGTCAGGAATCTGACTTCTTTTTGTATCCCCCCGGCATGACGGTCGGCATGCAGCACGACATCCTGCGCGGAGGCAGCCAAGCGTCTTTCCTCCCAGTCGACCACTTGTGCCAGCGCGGCAATGCAATCGGAAGACTGGTCGAAAACGGGAATGCCGGCGTCAGCCAGAATCTGCAATGGTTGCGTCGTCTGCTCATTCGTCGCGACGTGGCGCTGCCCGACCCAGACGACGCAAAAGGGTTTCTTTGTGGTTGCCGCCAATTCGGCGAGGGCGTGGGCGGTCGCCAGTTCCCGCTCCTCAACCGCTGACTTTGCCAGTAAGACGATGACGGCATCAAAGGCCGGATCTTCGAGAAAGGGCGCGAGCGTCAGCGCGGCCGCTGCGCCGACGGCGCCGGCGCCCCGCACATCGGCCGGGTTGCCAAAGTCATCAAACGTCAAAAGATGGGGCATTGCACGCAGGTGCACTTGCACCGCTGGCGACAGATCGGGCAGGACAAAGCCGGCCAAGGTTGCCAGATCCGCGGTCAGCGATCCCATGCCGCCAGATTGGGTGACAAGGGCGAGGCGTCTGCCAGTTGGGTAGCGCCCCGACCAGGCCGCAAAGAGCTGCAGCGTTCGCGCCAGATCGCTCATGTCGTCGACGACTGCAACGCCGGCCTGCTGACACACGCTCTGAAAGATGCGATCGGACCCTGCCAGAGCCGCGGTGTGGGTTGCCGCGGCTTGTTGACCGGCCACGGTCCGGCCACTCTTGACCAAGACCAAGGGCTTGCCGGCTTGCTGGGCAGCGGCTGCCGCTTGCACAAAGCGTCGCCCATCATCCAGCCCCTCTACGAAGGCGCCAATTACGGCTGTCTCCGCGTCGTCTACCAGGTAGGCCAACACGTCAACCAAATCAACGTCCATCTGATTGCCAAGCGAGACCAAGCGACTCAGGCCCAAGTGCAGATCGGCGAAGACGCCCTGCACTGCCATCATCAATGCACCGCTGGCGGAGACGAAGCCGACGTTGCCCGCCAGCGGCGCCGCCGGCAGTCGCGTGACGACCATGCCCGTCGTCATGTTGGCAAGACCGGCGCAGTTGGGGCCGATGATGGCCAGCTCACTGCCGCTGATGCTGCTGCGAAGCGTCTCCTCGAGGATCGCACCATCAGCATCGCTCTCACGAAAGCCCGCCGAAACGATGATCGCGGCCTTGATGTCCAGGGCAAGGCACTCGTCAACCACGCCCGGGACGGCCTCACGCGGCACAAGCACGACCACCAGGTCCGGCCTTTCCGGCAGCGCCGTCAGGTTGGGGTAGCAGGGCAGGTCAAACACGGCACTCCGCCGGGGATTGACAGGATAGACGCGGCCGCCGTAACCGTAGCGCTGCAGGTTCTGCAGGATACCGGCCGGGTACATGCCCCGTTCCGATGCGCCAACCAATGCGATGCTCTGAGGTGTAAAGAAACGCGCAACGTCGGAAACGCTCATCCGGCAACTCCTTCCACGCTCAGGTCTGTATAGCACGCGTGGCTGCCCTGCATGACGGAGAATCCGATCTGGCCTGTGAGATAGGGCGCAGCATCATCCTGCCACCGCAGCACGCGGCCATCCGCACCCTGCACTTCGAACACATTGCCAATGGCCCGGATAAGCAGTTCGTGGCGGTCGCCGTATGTCCAGTCAAACGGCATCGCCGCGACTTCGCGATAGCCGCCCGCGTTTTTGTAGATGGCGAGCCTGTCTCCAGGCGCTAAGCCGACCGCGTAAGAACGACGCGCACCCTGGACGCGCAGGTTGACGTTGTGGTGCTGGCCAACCAGCGGCTTGATGCCGACCCGCACCTGGAGGTCAGTCCAGCTTTGCGACCCCGTATAGCTCTCCCCCGTGGCGGCCGCACTGCCATGATAACCGTCGTCTTCCTTCCGCCAGTATCCACGCAGATAGGTCCATTGGCTGATCGCCCCAAATTCCGCCCGCTCCTGCTGGAAATCGGTGCGAAAAGAGGGCGGACCCTCCCAAGTCAGGTCATCCAGCAAGAGATGACCATCCCACGCTTCCCCCACCGTGCGCAGATGCAGCCCGACCTCTGACAACAGCGCGTTGTGCAAGTGAGGAATCTGGAAGGTTAGATTGACCCAACTGCCCCCACGCAACGGGATTGCCTGACCCTGGTGGTGCAGTTGCTGATTATCGTCCCAGACGCCAAGCGCGGCGAGCAGATTGTCTGCACCCTCGGGGGCAAAAACCCGCGCCGAAATTGTCTGCCCGGGATAGATGGTCGGCGAGAAGCTTGCACCGTAGTAGTTCGCACTTAGCTCAGCCGGACGGCAGTAGGTGCGTCGGAAGACCGTGGCCTCCCCCTTCTTTTTGAGCCCGCTTACGACAATCGAGAGCGTCCCCTCTTTCTGGCGCAGGTCGATGACTTTGGCGAGACGCGCCCTGGATTCCATGCCATGGGTTGAGCCGGGGTAATCGAAGTGAAGCCGGGGCTTGGCTACAACCGGTTGGCCGGCAATTTGTCGCCCGCATTGGGCAATCAGGTCGGCGCAGGCCGGGAGGTCGACCAGGTTGCGCTCGCCAACGACGTTGGCGGCGATCAGCAGGTCATTCATCGGCGTGCGCCAGCGGCGGTCGATACCGTCCAGCCCGACGGCGACGCCCATGATTGCACCGACATTGCCCGCATTGCAGTCCGTGTCCCAACCGGCCATGGTCGCAATCTGGACTGCCTGCGAAAAGTTGCCCTGGCTGTATAAGAGCGCCATGACTACGACGCCGGCGTTGGGGATAATGTGGACCATGCCCGGGTAGCGATCGTAGCCAAAATTGTTGCGCAGATGCTCGTAGCAGGCGTGCCAGCTTTCCGGCGCCTGACGCCAGAAGTCCAGGACCGACTGCACGACACGCGCATAGTCGCTGGAGGGATCAAGCAGCGCCATCCCCTGATTGACTAGCGCTTCGGGATCCTCTTCGGCGAAGGCGAGGCTGACCAGGCCGGCGATAAAACGTGCGCCCTGCAGCCCCTCGCCATCGTGGGTAACGCTGGCCGCGCGCGCAGCGTACGTGGCAGCCAGGTCCGGTTGAGCGGGCGCGATCAGCCCCCAGATATCACTAAAGATCTGACCGCCGATCTGCTCAGCCGCTGTGGTCCCGTTGAGCGCGATTGAGCCGCTTTGCGGCGCTGGAATGCCGTTGGCCAGATTGACGTACGCGGTATGTTCGGTGGAGATTCCATAGCCGCCCCACCAAAAGGTTCCCCGCTGATCACCAAGATAGTTGAGGACGGTTTCACCCATCTGCGCGGCGGTGACCTCAGGGCCATAATCCTGCAATGCGCGGATCATGACGAGGGGGAAGGCCGTATCGTCGTCGGGCTTGAAGAGCTTTCCGGGCGGCAGCGGCAAAAAACCCGTCACTTCGCCGAGATTGGCCCGGATCTGGTCGTAGGTCCAATTCTCCACGGGCGCGCCCAGGCGGACGCCGATACATTTGCCGATCCAGCCGGCGTATAATCGTTCTGAATAGTCATGCGGCAATGCGTGCGCCATCACACTCTCCCTAGCCAACAATATCGAAAAAGCGAATAATTTCCGGTGTGAGATCGTGCCAATCCTGAGCCGCGCCGTCTACCACCGCTGGGTCTGCATTACGTCCAGCAGCGCGGCGGTGCGTCCACAGACGGGGCAAGCTATCGTTGTCAACATCATGAGATTGGGGTCGTCCAACCGGGAAAACGGGGGTGCGGATCAACCGTTGCCGGCGCTCCGCAAGCGCCGCGAGGGTCTGCCGGCAGGTTTCGAAGTCACGACAGGGGCCGTGAATGGAGACCGGCAATCTGGCGAGGTACCCCTGGGTTTGCGGCGCCTGGAGCGCATCGGCCAGGCGTCGGTCAACTCGTGCCGCCATGATCGGCGCATGTCCAACTTCGTATTGAGAGCGCACGGGCATGGCTCAGCCCAGATCCGCTAGCTGTTGCGCTGCCGTCTTCAATTGAACACCGGCAAGAAAGGGAAGGCAAAGACCGCGCGTGGTGGCCAGCGCAGCATGCCAGGCCCGGGGCGTAGCGGACGGCCCGTGGAGGACGCCGCAGAGCGCGCCCACCATGGCCGGCAGCGAATCGGCCGATTTCGGAATCATGTTGGCCGCGGCACAGCCACGGAGCAGCTTGCCCGAACATGCTTCAACCAGCACAAGCGCGGCCGGCAGCGTCTCTGGCGCAGCATTGCCGTATGAGTAAACGGTGTTGATCAGCCGGGTTGCAAGCAGCAGTGCGAGATCCTCCGGCGTTTCGGCTTCGGCCAGACACTCTTGCGCAATCTGATCTCCATGGGCAATCCATGAATCCTTGGGAAAGTTGCTGCGCGCCGCGGCCATGGCCTGGTCCAACGTACCGCCGCCGGCCAGCACTGCGATTGCGCAGGCCATGGCCTGCGCCGCATAGATGCCATCTTCAGCCTGGGTGATCTGCGCGTCCTGGGCGGCCAACACAGCTGCCCGCGCGGGATCCCCTGCGCAAAAGAGGCCAATTGGCACAGCACGCGGCACCGCGGAATCGGCATAGTGAAGCGGATTGTCGTTGCCCGTCACGGGCGGGCGCTCGCCGCACGCCAGGTTCTCGATGGCCGCACGCTCAGAGAAGCTGCTGCGGACATCATCAGCTGCGGGCAGCACCCACTCAAGCCACGGAAAGAGGAGGCTCTCCGCGGTCGGTTCCAGCGGACCCCGCACCAATCCTTGCAGGGTCAGGAGCGCGAATTCCGTATCATCCGTCGGACATGGCTCCAGGATATGGGCTGGAATGCGGTGCGTAAAGGGCAGGGTAAGGGTGACGATGCCCTGGGCATCCAGTTCCTGATTCGTGCGCCAAAGAAAGTCGTGGCGCCGGCGCGGGATCGCCCGGTCCTGAAAACGGTGGAACATGGCCGGGAAGCCAATCGCATCGCCATAGGCCAGCCCGAGGAGCGCGCCATATGTACGCTCAAAAGGTGTCGCCATAGGTCTCCCACGCCTTTGCTGTGAGTTGATCTGCAATCTCTGTGATTTGCCGGTTGGCGATGAAGCCGATGCAGGCGCCGGTAGACATCTGTACTCTGGCGCGCCAGGATGCAGGAATCGCCGCTTCGCCCCCCAGCGCGCCGGCCATACTGCCGACGATCGCCCCGATAGTGTCCGCGTCGCGGCCAAAGCGAACGCCAAAGGGAACCGCTTTGGCGAAGTCACCCCGGGTCGCCAAGAGCGCTGCGAACGCGAGGGGAATCGCTTCCGTCGCCAGATCGGCCCAGGGCCAGAACTCCACAACGAGTTCTTCGCTGATCGCAGCGAGGCCTTCTTCATCTGCATCCACGGTCGTGGCCACCCGTTTGGCCCGCTCCAGCGCACGCCGGGTCCAACAATCTTCGGGCAGGACTGTGATCGCCGTATCGATCATCTGCGTGGGGTCAGCGCCCGCCGCGGCGACGCTGATGGCCGCGGCGACGGCCTGGGCGGCATAGATTCCGTCTCGGGCATTAGAAACAGAGCCCAAGACTGCGGCCAGCCGAGCTGCCTCATGGGGGTCACCCGGGCAGAGAATGCCGGCCGAGCTGATGGCCATGGCCACACCATCGCTCCACATCTGGTGGCCGAACGCGCCGGATGCCGGCACATGCAGTCCCGCCTGCAAATTGCGGGTTGAAATGACGTCGCTGAAGCCGCCGGGCCGATAAGCCCTGCCGGGGCCGAGCAACTTGTCCCGCCACTCGGCTTCGACCTGCTCCGACGTTACGCCCTGCCCATGCGTGAGCAGGATATAGGCGTTAAAGAGTGTGAAGTCCGTATCGTCTGTGCCGACGCTGCGCTCGCTGATAAAGTCGGTAATGACGCCGTATTTAGCGTAAATCGTCGCCGACGCAAGGCCCTCACAGGGCGCGCCCATGGCGTCGCCAATCGCCGCGCCCAGCAGGCTGCCCCGCGCGCTTGAAGCGAGTTTAGCGTAGTCGAAGGAAGTCATGCGGCCCACTATCCTTTCAACCCGACAGATGCAATGCCGCCAATCAGTTGCTTCTGGGCAAAGAAGTAGAGGATCAACACGGGAATGATCGACACCAGCGTTGCCGCCATGAATAGATTCCACTCCACGCTGTAGCGCCCCTTAAAGAGCGCAAGCCCTACCTGGATCGGGAAGAGTTCAAAGCTGTTGAGAAAGATGAGCGGAAGCAGGAAATCATTCCACGTCCACCAGAACGTATAGACCACGATAATCGCCAGGACCGGCTTGCACAACGGCAGAATGATGCGATAGAGGATCGTCCACGTACCGGCCCCATCGATGCGGGCGGCTTCGTCCAGGTCACGCGGCAGCGTACGAATATATTGCACCATTAGGAAGACAAAGAATGCGCTCCCGGTAAAGGCAGGCACGATGAGGGGCCAATAGGTGTCAATCCATCCCAGCCGCGTATAGAGCGCAAAGAGGGGAATCAACCGACTGTGGATTGGGATCATCATCGTACCGAGCATGACGATGAACAAAAAATCCCGGCCTGGGAAGCGTAGTCGTGCAAAGCCGTAGGCCACCAGGGGCACCGCCAACAATTCGCCCACCAGGTTGGCCGCCACCAGCAGTCCCGAGTTCAGCATGAAGCGTCCAAGGGGATATTTCGTGAAGGCCTCCCGATAGTTCTGCCACTGGGGATTGCTGGGAATCCACTCGGGCGGATAGGCAAAAATCTCCCACCGTTCTTTGAGCGAGGTCGAAATCATCCAGAATAGGGGAATCATGACCACGATTGCGATGAGCGTCATCGTGACATAGGCAGCGAGCGGGCCCAGCCACTGCCGCATCGTTGCCGAGCGCCGGTAGGACCGTGCCTCACTGCTTTCTGAGACCGAAGGTGCGCTTGTTGCCGTCATCGGTGGCTCCTATTCACTCTCATAAAACACCCATCGCTTCGACGTGTAGTTGACAAGCAATGTCGCCACCATGATGACCACCATCAGATTCAAAGCGAGCGCAGAGGCATAGCCCATATTGAAGTTGCGAAAGGCTTCTTCATAGAAATAGTACAGATAGAAATAGGTTGCCTTGAGCGGACCGCCCTGCGTGATGACAAAGGCCTGCGTGAAAATCTTGAATGCGTCAATCAGTTCAATGATCAAGAGAAAGAAGATCGTCGGCGTAAGCAATGGCAGCGTGATGCGCCAAAAGCGCTTCCATGCGCCGGCGCCATCCAGCATGGCGGCTTCGTAGAGATGAGGCGGGATATTCTGCAGACCGGCCAAGTAGATGATCGCACTCCCGCCCACGCTCCAAATGCTCATCATGGCCACCGAAGGCAACGCCCAGAATGGATCCCAGAACCAGCCCGGACCCTGGATGCCGACCATGGCCAGCATCGTGTTGATGACGCCCGTGTCTGGCTGCAGCAACCACATCCACATCAGCGAAACGGCGACGCCCGAAATCACGGCTGGAATGTAAAAAATCGTGCGATAAATACTCATGCCGCGCAGCTTCAGATTGAGCAGCAGGGAGAGTGCAAGACCAAATGCGAGCTTGATCGGTACGGAGAGGAGCACGTACGTGAAAGTGACCTTGAGCGCCTGCCAGAAGAGCGGATCATTCGTATACATGCGCGTATAGTTGGCAAGACCCACCCACTCAGGCGGCCGCGTAATGGTCCATTGGGTCAGGCTATAGTAGACCGACGCCAACAGCGGGCCGAGCGTGAAGATCAAGAAGCCAATCAGCCAGGGCGAGATGCTGATATAGCCTTCGATCGCCTCCCGGCGTGCTCGTGACGACATCGAACGTGATTGTGCGGACATAGTCATTCTCCAAATCGGCCCCGCTGCCGCGGCGGCAGCGGGGCCGATCGCCTACGGATCGAAATGATCAGCCGCCAAGACGGGGACGACATTCATCCAGCGCGTCCTGCGCGGCAGGGACAGCGGCGTCCAGGGTTGCCTGAACTTCATCACGCTCAATCGCGCCGAGCATAATCAAGTCCCACACATCGCTGGCTGCACGCAGTACCGTGCTGTCACAAGGATGCGCGTTGCGCCATTCTGCCACCTGCTGCAACTCCAGCACTTTTCTGAAGTCTTGGACATACTCCTCGTCCGCGTCGGGATGCTTGTCAAACAGCTCCGGGATCGAGGGGAAAAGATTGCCGTTCAACATCAAGTATTCCTGCCCCTCGGGGCCCACCCAGAACTTCAAGAATTCGTAGGCTTCATCCGGGTGTTCCGTCCCGTTCCAAATCGATGAGGTCAGGGACCAGGCGTTGACATAGCGCTCACCGCCAGGGCCGACGGGTTCCGGCACGATGCCAAAGTTTGCGTCGGCTTCCACGGCGTTGAGCATGTGCCCTTGGTTTAAGGTCGCCATCGAGAGACGGTCAGCCAGGAAGAGGTCGATCGGACCAGTTCCTTCGGTGCCGAGCACTTCGATATCGGCCGGTGTCGGCGTGGAGCCCGAATTGACCAGGTCCCACAGCCAGGTATAGGCGGCAACTGATTCGGGGCTATTGAGGTAGCCATCCACCGTCGTGCTGTCGTCGCTGTAAGGGAAGGCGCCGAAATTGTTCCAGACGGCGCGGAATGGGCCACGCGGGCGATCGCCGCCCCAGCGCCGAATTTCCGGATCACTCATCTGGGTGGCAAGGGCGATAAATTCTTCGGTCGTCCAGTCCTCAGTCGGGTATGCTGCGCCGGCTTCGTCAAAGATATCTTTGTTGTACATCACGAAGTTCGCGCCCACGCCAAGAGGCAGACCGACAACCTTATCCTGCCAAACCGCGCGCGTGTTCCAGAATCCGGGGAAGTAGAGGTCGGCACTGAAGTCCGGATCGTTTTCGATGTAGGGCGTCAGGTCCAAGGCTTCCGGGAACCAGTTATTGTTCCAGAAAAACGCCACGTCAGGGGCGCCGTCGCCAGCGCCGAGGGTCGTCGTCATCTTTTCGTCAAAGCCGCTTTCGGGCAAGACGGTCAAGTTGACTTTGATGTTGGGATTCGCAGCTTCGAATTCCGCCACCAGACCCTGTTGGGCCTCCTCCGAATATTCCTCCGAACTGACCGTCCACCACTCGAGCGTAACGACTTCATCATCCGCCGCTGCGGTGTCTGCTGCGCCGGGGGCCGGTGCAACTGGCGCAGCGCACGCCGCCAGCAATGCGACCGTCACCAACAAGATCATAATATGCCATCTGCGTTTCATCCTATCCTCCTGTCTACGGTTGGAAATGAACAAATACTACGGGCAAGACATCAGCAAGAAATCTGAAAACCGAGTTGTGTCAGGTTGTCACGACCCTGGCGCCTGATTGGGAATGAGCGCGGCAAGCTGTGCAGCAATGTCGACAACGTCTTCGTCAGCCGCAAAGCGCAGGCAGACGCCGGACGGCTTGCGCACCCGCTCGATCCATTCCGCCGGAATGACGTCGACGCCGGCCCGTGCACCGCACAGGGCGCCAACAACTGCGCTGATCGTGTCGGCATCACGCCCGAAGTTGGCGGCCCAGAACATACCCGGGCGGAACTCACCTTGAGTCAGGCGGAAGATTGCGTAGGTTTGTGGAATGGCCTCGGCGCAGGCGGAATGGGTCGGCGTCCAGAGATCGATGTGAAGTCGTTCCCACGCGTCTTCAATCGTCCCTTCTTCGTCGCAGATCGCCATGGCACGTGCCATGGCCCGACCGAGCCAGCTCTCTTCTGGAATCTGTTGCAAGCCGGCAGCGACGATGGCGTCGGGATCGGCGCCGGTCATGGCTACCGCGACGCTGGCCGCCACCGCCTGAGCAGCCCAGACGCCGTCAGCATAATGGCTAATCTGCGCGTCAATTTCGGCCAATGCGGCCGCCCGGGCCGGGTCGCCGGCGCAGATGATGCCGATCGGCGCTACGCGCATGGCCGCGCCGTCATCATCGTTCCCGACATTGTCACGCCCGGAGATTGGCGGTCGCATGCCCCGTTGGAGATTAGCGACTGCGCCATATTGAGGCCGCCCGCCCCGTGCAAGAACGCCGCCCTGTTCGACAACATAGGTACGCCAGCCATCCACAACCGCGTCAACGGTTAGCTCTCCCCCGCAGTCAATGAGCGTACGCGCAGTCAATAGTGCGAACTCCGTGTCATCCGTGCTGCCGGCGCCATCGTAAATCGAGGTGACGATGCCATACCGCTGTCTGTACTCATTCATGCGGCCCAGATCGCCCAGCGCGTCGCCGGCTGCAAGCCCAAGCATGCAGCCAAGAGCCCGACCCGGATAGCGCTTACCGTCACCAACTGCGCTTGGGTTTTCCATCTGCTTGCCTCACTCTCATTGCCCAAATGGGGCAGCCGACTGTCGCTCTACTAATCTGCACGGGACGATTGCCTGCTCGGGCGCTTCCAGCCTCGTCCCCTGCAGCCTTTTCAATAACAGCCTGGCTGCCTGTTGACCGATTTCATATTTATCTTTGGCGATGGTTGTGAGCAGCGGTGTTGACATGGCCGCCGATTCGATGTCATCCATGCCAACAATCGACAGATCTGCCGGAACCCTTAGGTCCTGCTCCGATGCGACTTGGATTGCCGCCAACGCCAATACGTCGTTCGAAGCAAAAATCGCCGACGGTCTTGGACGAAGATTCAGTAGCGCACGCGTCGCCTCTCGTCCGCCTTCTACGCTATAGGGAGCCCGAACGATCAGCCGCTCGTCCTCGGCCAGCCCTTTTTGCTGATGAAAATCGAGATATGCCCGCCAGCGTGACTGGCTCGTTCCCCGATGCCCCCAAATCAGCCCAATCCGGCGATGCCCCAACTCATATAAAAAATTCAGGGCCTGAAGGGCGCCCTGATAGCTATCCGAGCCCGCCATGTCAAAGGCCGCATACTTCTGGCGAAGCCCGAGTATAACCGTAGGAATATCCAGACTCTTCAACTCTGCCGGTGAAATGCTGGCAGGGTTGATGGCGATCGCGTCAAAACGATTGCGTCTGACCATCTCCATCAAGGCCCGCTCCTGCTCGTAACTCCAGTCACTGTTGGCAAACACGACGCCATAGCCAGCGCTCACCATCATATCCTGCAAGCCACGCGCCACGCCGGGCCAAAAGGGATTGTCGATATTGGGCAGCGCCAGCATGACCATATTTGTGCGATTGGTCCGTAGCCCGCGCGCAACAGCATTCTGCGCATAGCCCAGCGAATCAATCGCGCTCAACACCTGCTGGCGCGCCGCTTCCGATACCGAGGTATCCGCTCCTTGGAGCACCCGAGATACGGTAGATTTCGACACGCCCGCTTGGCGAGCTACATCAAGAATCGTAGGATTTCTTTGCGCCATCGTCGACAAAATGGGAACGTTCCCAAACTAGGGCAAAAAATAACGCCAGGACAAACAAAAAGGGAATGCGCCCATCTTAACAGACCCTATTCCCGGCTGTCAACCAGCAGAAAACTGTCGGGGGCATGTCCCTGCGCAGGGCGACGTTATTGGCCGTGATTTGAGCAATGCGCTTGTAGTCTGACGTCATGTGTCATTACTCGCTGAGAAATTGGGCGGCGGCCCTTCGGGCCTAGTCGAGCGACGTTGGGCGCGTTGTCGACGCCGGCGGCAGACGAGGGAATTGCTCATGGTCTGCGCTGGGTTCATTGTAGCGCGTCGTACTATGGACAAGCAACAGGCAACTTTGCGCTTAGCATGCCGTCTACAACGGCTACCCTCTTTGTCAGTCGCTGGCAAGGGAGCATCAGGCCGACCGCAAGCCCACCCGTTGCCATTTCCGTCCAGCCCGATATACTGCAACAACAAGAGAACTTGAACGGTCCTTGGACTTTCTCATGCTGACTGGTACGAATACGAAGTGTAGATCAATGCCTCCAGCCTCTCTGTGGACGGGACGGTGCCAATCTGGCGAGAGACTGTCGCCACTTGTCCTTCATACTGCTTGTCACCAAGCATCATGAACTGCTTCTCTTCTCACTCTCCCGCTGATTTTGGAAGAATTGGATGAAAGGAGCACGCACGATGAATACGCGCTGGATGATAGGGAGTGTCGTGGTCTGTTTGTTGGTCTTGCTTGGAACAGGGCATGCTCGTGCCCAGGACATGATTGATCCTGAGCAGCCCAATCGCGTCATGCTGCCAATTTATGAGACGGGAGGCGAAGAAATTGTTGAATTTGGCGAAGTCGCATACCTTGAAACGTTCTACGAAGACGCAGCTGTACCCGATGAAACCGCCGAGTTTGTTGTGGCCGCAAATGCCACAACGGAGGTCCGCAATGGAGATTTTGCACAGGGGACGGCCTTCTGGAATTACTATGATCCTGCTTGCATTCGCTTGACAACGGAGGAAGCGGACGGCAATCGTTGGGCGCAGGTGGAAGTGCTCCAACGCTGTGGCAACATGCAGATCTATCAGACCGGCATCCTGCTGCAGGAGTCTGTGACCTACGAGCTGAGCTTTCGCGCGGCGTCAAATAGCGGGCATGATCTTACGATGTACATGCAGCGGCATGATGCACCGTATACGATTTATGGCCTCGGCCAGAAGTGCGATCTGCCGGCGGCCGGACCAGAGGGGATGACCCAGTGCACCTTCATGTTCTCAGGTGCAAATGTCAGCGGCTCAACCACAAATACGCGCCTGCGCTTCTGGTTTGCTGGCGATGGCGAAGCGGGTGATGTCTACTACATCGATGATGTCCAACTGGGCGTCAGATCCGGCACGCCGCCTTTTGACGACGGAGAAGACCCATCCCTAGGCAACCTGATCCGGAATCCCCGCTTCGTCAATTCAACCTCGAGCTGGCACGCCTTCGATACTCGCTGCATGAACTTCTACTTGGAGGGCACACCAAGCGGACACGGCGCAGTAGGGCGGATTGACTTCACCGGTGATTGTTCCAATATGCAGGTCTATCAGAGCGGCATCCAACTTGAGCCTGCCACGAAATATGAGCTGCGACTGTGGGCCGCAGGATTCAATGAGCGCTGGCCGGGCATGCGCGTCTACATCCACAATCATGAATGGCCCTACAACAACTACATGGCAGATCCGCCACACCTTGAGGTGATGGCGGATTCAGATGGCGACAACTATCGCACCTATGAGTTTACGACGCCCAATCTGAACGCAATGCACAACGCAAGATTGCGTCTGTGGTTCGTTGGCTTTGCAGAGCCGGGCGATACAATCGTGATCGATGATTTCGTCCTGATCAAGATTCCTTGACGATTGTTGGTCGCATGCCGGGAACTCCTACCAAGGCAGCCAACGCGTGGCAGTTGGGGTCGAATTGGACCACAGACCCGGCGCGCGTCTCTAAAATACCGCTAGTCCAGGGCCTCAAATCCTTTGCCCTCTGCGGGCAGAGGATCGAGGCCTCGCTTGACGTAGCAGTTGCTGCCAAGTACAGGCGTTTCTTTGCATTTTCCAGCGAGCCGATATCGTGCGCACCAGCGTGCTCTTGCCGCCCTGCGTCTGCGCAAAGACGCCCACGTGCCCAAACGCGCTGTCGAGCCCACGATCTCGCGCCTGTATTATTCTGGGTGATCAATCTGCTGCGCTGTCCTGATTCTGACTTCCTGCCTTCCCCTCGAGCACTGGGGGAGAAACCACAGCACCGAGCGGAAAAAATGTCTCCATGCCTCAATGCGTCCCAATTCAGTGAAGTTATGTACCTATTGTGAAATATCGCGCAGAGACAAACGAATTGTTTGATTGTCTGGCGCTGTGATAGACTACGTAGGATTTTGACAGAACTTTGAGAGTCGTTGAGAGTCGCTCACCAAGGTGTTTTCGGAGGTCGTAATGGAATTGCTGCAGCAGCGTCGACTCGTGGGAGTCGCAGCCCTTCTGCTCTTACTTGTCTTTACCCTGGCCGCCTGTGCCCCGGATCCCACCCAGGGGATTCTGTCGCCGGAGTTGGGTCCGCAAATGATCGCTGCGGCCCAAGCGGACGACGCAGCAGCGGAACCGGTCGAAGAAGAACCGGTGCCGACCTTGGCCGAGCTAAGCGACGAAGAGATCTACGCCGGCCTGGATGACGCTGTGGCGACTGCGATTCAGACGGGAGATCCCGCCAACGGCGAAACGCTCTCGCTGGTCAACGGCTGCATTGGCTGTCATGCGCTGGATCCTGCGGCGCAGATGACCGGCCCCACCTGGTACAACATGGGCGACACCGCGGTGACGCGTGGCGATGCCGGCCCGGCTGCCTACCTTCACAACAGCATCGTGGCCCCCAATGCCTACGTCGTGAACGACTATCCCCAAGGCGTCATGCCGGCTACCTACGTCGACACGATCTCCGAGGAGGATTTGGGTGATATCGTTGCCTACCTGCTGACGCTACACGGCCAGTAGAGGGCCCTGCTTGCAGGATAGCCCGACAGACGAATGACTCGAAGAGCAAAGTGGGTGTGATTCCAGTCATGCCCACTTTTTTGTTATAAGCTGACACCATCAACCGAGACGTATCGTTCGACCAAACCATCCATCGAGTGCTATAATCGCGCCAAATGGCCCAGGAACGCGTAGCTTCCCCTGATGTAAGCAGTGATCGGCGCTGTCCCAATTGCGGGACACGCGTGGCACGCGATGCGAATACCTGCTTCATGTGTGGACACGATCTGCGCATCAAACCAACGCGCCGGCGACGCGTCTCCTGGCTGGACGCGTTGCTTGTGCTGGCCGTGCTGGGCGTCCTGCTGGTCTGGTGGCGCATGGGCATGCAGCCGGCCCAGCCGGCGGAAGAAGCAGCCGCGGTCGAAATGATCCTGCCTACCAACGTGCCCGTCCTGCAAGCGACGGAAACGCCTACGCCCGCCCCGACGCCCACGCCAGAACCAACGCCTGTAGCGGCCGAATCAACCTTCACTACCCATACGGTGGCGCAGGGAGAAACCCTGCTCGGCATTGCCGGCATCTATGGCGTGACGGTCGAAGAGATCCAGCAGGCCAACAACATGAGCAACGTGCTCATTCGACCCGACGAGGAACTGACCATTCCGGTCCGGGCCGAGCAGGGAGCAGCCGGCACGGGGCCGACCGGACCCACAACGCGCTTCACCTACACGGTCGACTCCGGCGACACGATTATCTCGATCGCCACGCTCTTTGGCAGTACCGTGCAAGAAATCTTGCAGGCCAATGGCCTCAACGCCGACGATGTCATCCGGCCGGGAGACGAGCTGGTCGTCCCCGTGCGTGCGGTGCCCGAAGAGGTGACGGAGGCGACCGCCGCGCAGGAAGATGCGCCGGCCATCGTCCAGGAGGCTGCGCCGGCAAGCAGCGACGAGGGCATCTATATCGAGCCCCGGCTGGTGGGTCCGCCTAACCGGGCCACGTTTGCCCTCGATGAACCCGTCCTGCTGCGCTGGGTCAGCGTTGACGTGCTGGCGCCAAACGAGTGGTATGTGCTCATGGTCTATCCTACCGACGGCGCGGCTCAGGTCCTGCCAAGCGTGTGGACCAAAGCAACCAGCCATCGACTGGAGACAGAACTGGCGCCGCCGGCAGGGCAATCGGCCACCTATTCGTGGCAGGTCTCCGTAGCCCGCGTCTTGCCGGGATCCGACGGCAGTCAAGCGCTGGAGGCGGCCAGCCCGCCTTCGGCATTGCGCTCTTTTACCTGGGAATAAGCATGCCCGAAACACTTAGCCTGACCGAACGAATCCTGAACCGAATCTACGCGATCCCCGCCGTTGCCCAATATTGGGCCAAGCGTTCGGCCGCGCAGACGGATGCCCTGGTCAACCTCGACGGTGGAATTCCCTTCACGCCCTTTACGAAACCGCTGGATGAGTGCCGGGCAGCGTTGATCACCACAGGCGGCATTCATCTGCCCGGGCAGAAACCGTTTGACATGACCAACCCCGACGGCGACCCCAGCTACCGGGAAATTCCGGGCGATGTCGTTACCGGCGATATTGTGATCACGCACAAGTATTATGATCACAGTGATGCCGATGAGGATCTCAACGTGATCTTTCCCCTCGATCACTTTCGCGATCTGGCGGAGATGGGCGTCATCGACGGTCTGGGGCCGCGACACTTTGGCTTCATGGGCCACATCGACGCCGAGTTGATCACCGTCCTCAACGAGGAGAGCGCGCCTGAGGTCGCGGCCAAATTGCGCGCCGACGGCGTCGATTTCGCCTTTCTCACCCCCGCTTGAGGGCAATGCAATCGGTCCGTGGGACTGATCGCACGTGCCATCGAGGAGGTCGGCATTCCAACAGTCACGATCTCCATCACCAAGGATCTGACCGAGTCGGTCGGTGTGCCCCGCGCCCTCTTTGTGCGCTGGCCGTTGGGCCATCCCATGGGCGAAAAGCACGCCCCGCTCCAGCAGCGCACGCTGATTTTTGATGCCCTGATGCTGCTGCGCGATGTGCAGGAGCCGGGCATCATTGCTGAGCCGGGCTATCGCTGGCGGCGTGAGGCGTACGAAGAGCCGGATTGGACAAGACTGAAGTCCGTGTCACGAGGAGCATCGTGAGTAAGAAACAGCAGAAATCCTCCCGTCGCAAAGAGCGGACGCCAAAGCCGCCCCTGCGCTGGACGGGCATCGTCTTCGCCGCAGCCCTCAACCTGCTGCTTGTCTCAGCCGCCCAGCTTGTGCTGAATCTGACGGGGGCTGGCCTGAATCTTGAAATCGTCGCCACTATGTTTGCGCCCCTCATTGCCGGCGCCGCCAGCGCGCTCTACGTGAAAGAACGACCCGCCATGCACGTGGTCTTGGGCGGCCTGCTCAGTATCCCCTTTTTGGCCCTGCTGACCTTTGGCGGCATCTGGCAGTTTGCCCTCCTCGCCGGCGGTTTTTGCGGATTGGCCGGCGGCATCTCCGAAGTGTTGATGCGCAGCAACAGCAAGCGCGCCTGAAGCGCGCCAGAAACGCGTCCAGTTCGAATTGGCGGGCGCGCCCCACCCAAATTGGCGTGGCCGACGCCGTCCTCTCATGCTATTCTGGACTAGAGAACGGCGTACGGTGACGACCCGTCTACGCGACGACAGCGCACGCAGGCTTTCATTGATCATCAATCAGCGTACAATCCATACGCTTTAAACAAAGGAGAATGCCTATGCATGGTGGCGGCTGGGGACGCTACATCAGCTACGACGAAAGCAAAGGAAAAGCCCAGATCGATCGAGCGCTCTTGGGGCGCGTATTCGAGTACGCCAAGCCGCATCTCGGATCCGTCTTGATCGTATTGACGACCATCGTTGTCGTCTCGCTCCTCGGGTTGATTCCCCCCTTGATCTATCGAGACTTAATTGACAATGTCTTGCCCAATGGCGACGTTCAGCGCCTCAACTGGTTGGCGCTGGCCATGCTGGCCATCCCCCTGTTGAGTGGGTTGTTGCAAGTCATCCAGCGGCGTTTTAGCGCCAAGGCGGGCGAGGGCATCATCTATGACTTGCGCGTCAGCATGTATTCTCACCTAGAGAATATGTCGCTGCGCTTCTTCACCAGTACCCGTGCCGGCGAGATCGTCTCGCGGTTTAACAATGATGTGGTCGGCGCGCAAAACGCGATCACCGGGACGATCCCGACCATTGTCACCAACATCGTCACGCTGGTGTCAACGCTGGCGGTGATGATCACCATCGAGTGGCGGCTGACCCTGCTGGCCGTGGCCGTCCTGCCGCTCTTCCTGCTGCCGACGCGCCGCGTCGCTCGCACCCTGCGCGATATTCGCCGTGATGCCATGGAGTACAGCGCCGACATGAGCAGCGTCATCAACGAGACGTTGACCATCAACGGCGCGCTGCTGGTCAAGACATTTGGCCGTCAAGAGCAGGAGCTACAGGAATTTGATGAGGCCGCCGCCGCGGTGCGCGACATTGGCATCCGTCGTGCCCAGGTGGGCCAGCTCTTTTTTGTAGGCCTGAGCATCGCCAGCACCATCGGCACGGCGCTCATCTACTGGGTCGGCGGCCACATGGTCTTGCAGAACACCATCACGATCGGGACGGTGGTGGCCTTCGTGGCCTACCTTGCGCGACTCTACGGTCCGATCTCTTCGCTATCCAATGTGCAGGTGGAATTTGCCACCTCCATGGTCAGCTTCGAACGAGTCTTTGAGTATCTTGACATGCCTCTGGAGATCGAGGACAAACCTGACGCATTTGTATTGGACGACGTCGACGGACACATCCGGTTCGAGGATGTCTCGTTTGCCTACATTGAACCTGAAGAAGTGGACGCTCCTGCGGACGAAGGGGCGGATGAGGACGAAGAGACGAATGGGACAAGGCCGGCCGGGGCTGAGAGCAATGCCGCGCAACTTGCGGCCAGCATTCGCCGGCGCACCCATGCGCTCCAGGACATTTCGTTTGACATTGAGCCCGGACAGCTGGTGGCCCTGGTCGGCCCCAGCGGGGCCGGCAAGACGACCGTCACCTATCTGCTGCCGCGCCTCTACGATCCCACCGACGGTCGGATCACTCTGGACGGGCACGATCTGCGTGATGTAACGCAGGTCTCGCTGGCCGAGCAGATCGGCATGGTCACCCAGGAGACCTATCTCTTCCACGAGAGCATCCGCGACAACCTGCTCTACGCCAAACCGGATGCAAGCCAGGAGGAACTGGAAGCGGCCGCCAGGGCAGCCAACATTCATGACATGATCGCGGGGTTGGAAAATGGCTATGACACCGTAGTCGGTGAACGCGGTTATCGCCTCTCCGGCGGCGAAAAGCAGCGCCTGGCCATTGCGCGGGTCATCCTCAAGGATCCGCGCATTCTCGTGCTGGACGAGGCGACTTCGCATCTTGATTCGCAGAGCGAAGCGCTGATCCAGGCTGCGCTGGAGCCGCTCTTTGAGGGGCGCACCAGTCTGGTCATCGCCCACCGGCTGTCGACCGTGCTCAACGCCGACAAGATCCTCGTCCTGGATCAGGGCCGTCTGGTCGAGCAGGGTACCCATGGCGAATTGTTGGCGGAGGATGGCCTCTATGCCGAGCTCTTCCGCACCCAGTTTGCCGCAGAACAGACGCTGGCGGCTGAGGTGAACGAGGCAGTTATCGGCGCGTAAGGCGGCCACCCCACACCCAGTTCAGTGAGCACGCCCCGTGCGAACGGGGAGCAATGAAGAATGCTTACTCGAGAATGGATAATTGCCAATGAGGAGGACCGGCCCTTTAGCTGTGCGACGACTATGCGCTGCCCGTCTGCACGGGGCCGCCTTGGATGTGCCACCGGGTAATGCCGCCGGCGAGATTACGGGCATTGAAGCCCTGCTCATTGAGGTAGTGGGTGACGCTGTAGGAGCGAGTGCCGTGGGCGCAGAGCACGGTGATCGCCCGATCGATTGGCAACTCGCCGAGCTGATCGGGGAGATCGTTCATGGGAATATGCCTGAGCGTCCACGCGTCGCTGTCCGGCAGATGCACCTGGGTCAATTCAAAAGGCTCACGGATGTCGAGGATGTACGGCATTGCGCCCTGCTCAACTTCGTCAAAGAGCGTGCGCACCTCGATCTCGGGGACGTACGGCTCCTCCTCTTCTTCCACCGGTGGCGGCGCAAACGATGTCGCCGGTTGCTCTCCCCGCAAGCGCCTGCGCAGGGCTGCAAATAGATCCATTTAGCTCTCTCCCACTTTTGCCCTATTCCTATGTAGCCGGGGCGACAAGGTGAACGTCAATGCCGAGCGCTTGTATTGCTGCCACATCCTCACGGGGGGCGTTCTCGTCTGTCACCAACGCGGAGAGCGCGTCAAACGATACGATCGGCAGAAGAGATCGAATACCAAACTTGCTACTATCTACCAGCAAGATCGTGCGTTCGGCGCTCGCTGCCATCGCACGCTTGACTTGGACCTCCAACGGACTGGGGTCGGAGATGCCATCGGCCACCGTGATGCCTGTTGCGCCAAGGAAGAAAGTCTTGGCACGGATTTCCTCAAAGAAGCGCTCGGCCTGAGGACCGACGAACGTATGCGCTTTGTCGCGCAAAATGCCGCCACAGCTCATGACGGTGAGCGAAGTCAACATGGGCAAGGTCGAGTAGATCGTCTGTACCCCATTTGTGACCACGGTCAGATTCTTCTGCGTGAGGTACTTGGTTACGGCTGCCGCGGTAGTGCCCGCCTCCAGGAAGAGCACATCCCCATCCTCCACGAAATTCATTGCCGCGTAGCGAGCAATCGCCTCCTTGGCCTGATGGTGAAGCGGTTGCTTGCTAAGGTAGGCCGGCTCCATTTGATCAGCTGTCTCTAGCGGCAACGCGCCGCCGCGCACGCGCAGCAGCTTTCCGTCCTGCTCAAGGGTCGTGATGTCGCGCCAAATCGTCATATATGACACGTCAAAACGGGCTGCCAGCTCCTCCGTGTTGGCGCTGCCTTCAGAGAGAACAAGACGACTGATCGCCCTTCGCCGCTGCGTTGAGGAAAGCTTCGTGCGTGCTTCCGCGCTTGTTTCGGGATCAGTTGTTTTGACATCAGACATGTTGCTGGCCTCGCATGCGTGTAGTGCCCATCATGGCCCGTGTGACCGCCGGGCTGGGTCTAGTGGTAGCACGACAAGCGCCGGCAACCACTCGTCAGATCAACATTTTCACAGTGTAACAGGTGAGGTTGGCGCTGTCAACGGGATTTTGGAAAAAAATGGTGAAAAAATGTTATGATTTGTTATAAAATACGCTTGACATGTGTTATGAAATGGGCTAAACTCAAATAAGTTGAAGCATTCGGATCATTCTTCACATGATCTGCAGCAGATTTCCCCACCACAACGCTTAGTAGCCTGAAATCAGGCGACGCATTGTCACAATCGCAATAGAAATGGCGGTCTCTGGTCGTGCTCACGCTTGCCCCCTCTGATTTGCTCAGTCATTTCGATCCGGCCACCGGCGAAATCCCAGGCGTCGAGCCTGTACGTCGGACGTTGCGCGAGATGAATGGTTACTTTGTCGACGAATCGGCCTATGCGATGGCCCTTGCCGCCGGTGATCCCCTGCTCTACACAGTCACGGCGGTCGCGCCGGCCGAGGGCGAAGGCGCCCTGCACTATGCCATCGGTTGCGTCCAGCCCGGACGAATCGGCGCCGAGTATTACATGACCAAAGGGCACTTTCACGCTTGGCGTGCGGCGGCGGAATACTATATTGGCCTGAGCGGCAATGGCGTCATGCTGCTGGAAAATGAAAGTGGGACGACCAGCGAGATGATTCCGCTGACGCCAAATAGCGCGCTCTATGTACCGGGCCATATTGCCCACCGCACCATCAACACCGGCACAGAGCCTCTGGTCTATCTTGGCATCTTCCCCGCCGGTGCGGGGCACGACTATGGCAGCATTGCCGAACGAAATTTCGGCAACGTAGTTGTGGATCAAAACGGCGCCCCCGCTCTAGTGCCGCGCGCAACCTATCTCGCAAGCTTGGCTAGATGACGCGATCCTGATCCTCAATCCCAGTCGAAACGAAAGATGCAATGACCAATTACGCAACCAAACCGATCCCCGCGGAGAAGCCGGAACCCAAATTGGTCACGCGACCCTGGGGATCGTTTAAACAGTACGCGCATAACACAGATGTGACCGTGAGCCTGATGACGGTCAAGCCGGGGCAGCGCCTTAGCCTTCAGTCCCACACCGGGCGAGCCGAGCTATGGGTGGTGCTTGACGACGGCGCGGCAGTCCAAGTGGATGACGAAATTTATTACCCGGCTGCCGGTGACGAAATCTGGATCCCGGTTAACGGGCGCCATCGGTTAAGCAGTACGGGGCCTGCTGTGCGCGTATTGGAGGTGGCTTTCGGGAACTGGCAACAGGAAGACATTGCGCGCTTCGAAGACGATTATGCCCGCGGCGCGCAAGGAGATGAAGCGTGAGCCATCTGCCGATGCCATGGCGCAACACAACGCAAGACCTGGCTCCGGTTGCCCATCCCCCCACCACCCCAGGGGCCTATGACCTATACCCTAGCTTCAACTTGGCCGATGGCGCCATTCAGGTCGGCTTTGAGACGCTGGCTGGCGCACTCGCCACTGAAACCTTGGTCGTCATCGACGGCTACGTGGGCGTATTCTGGGAGAATTTCCGGACTCAACTAGACGGTGCTTTGCAGAGCAAGGGCGTCAACGCTGCCTGGGTCAACGTCAACACGGCGCTACGCCCCGAAGCCGAGATCGACGCCTTGATTGCCCCCTTCCTGGGCGGCGATGACCCCATATTTGGCACGCGCTTCACGGGCAGCCTGGGGGACTTCTTCCAGACTGAGGCGCTTGCCGCGCTCCAACCCGCCTCGGATGCGCCGATGACGATCCTATACGGGTGCGGCGCTGCCCTTGCCAACTGGCCAGGACGCCTGGTCTATGTAGATTTACCCAAGAATGAATTGCAGTTTCGCGCCCGGGCCGGCAGCATCACCAATCTGGGCGCGAGCGCTCCCTTCGAGCCCAAACCGATGTACAAGCGCTTCTACTTCGTTGACTGGATTGCGCTCAATCACCACAAAGAGGCGCTGCTTCCCCGGATAGACTGGATCGTCGACGGTCAGCGGCCCGACGCGCCAACGTGGATGATCGGCGCCGCGCTGCGTGAAGGGCTGGCGACTATGAGCCGCAATTTTTTCCGCGTGCGACCGTGGTTTGAGCCCGGCGCATGGGGCGGCCAGTGGATCAAAGAGAAAATTCCGCAATTGCCCCAGGACGTTATCAACTATGCCTGGTCTTTCGAATTGATCGTGCCCGAAAATGGCCTGCTTTTTGAAAGCGGCGGCTATTTGCTAGAGGTCTCGTTTGACCTGTTGATGATGCAGGACAGTGAGGCGATTCTGGGCGACAGCGCGTCCTTTTTCGGTCTCGAGTTTCCCATTCGCTTTGACTTCCTGGACACTTTCGACGGCGGCAATCTTTCCCTGCAGTGCCACCCGCGACCGGACTTCATTCGTGAGCACTTCGGCGAACGCTTTACGCAGGATGAGACCTACTACATCCTCGACTGCGCACCCGACGCAACGGTCTATCTTGGCTTCCGCGAGGAGATCGATCCGGCTGCTTTCCGAGCGGCGTTGGAAAAGAGCTTTGAGCGGAGTGAGGCAATTGACGTCGAGCAATTCGTCAACATCCTGCCGGCACAGAAGCACGACCTCTTCCTCATTCCCAACGGCACGATCCACTGCTCCGGAATTAACAATCTGGTTCTTGAGATCAGCGCAACCCCCTACATCTTTACTTTCAAGATGTATGACTGGATGCGGCTCGACCTGGATGGTCGTCCGCGGCCGCTCAATATCGAGCGTGCCTTTGCCAATCTGCGCTTTGAGATGAAGGGAGAAAGAGCGGCGGAGCTGGTTTCCCGCCCCACAGTCATCGAAAGAGGCGATGGCTGGCAATTGGTCCATCTGCCGACGCACCCGATTCACTTCTACGACGTCCATCGCCTGGAATTTCAGCGCGAGGTCACAGTCGAAACAGGCCACTCGTGCCATGTGTTGAGCCTGGTTGAAGGCGCCTCCATCCTGCTCGAAACGGCCAATGGCATGCGGCAGCGCTTCAGCTTCGCCGAGACGTTTGTTGTGCCTGCTGCCGCGGGCAGATATCGCTTAATTAACGAAGACGAGCAACCAGTCAAGGTTGTCAAAGCGTTTGTCAAGCCGGACCTGCCGGCCACGATTTAGCAGAAAACGCAACCCATATGACCATTGCCCTGGGCGTCGATGGCGGCGCCACCAAAACGGAAGCCATTCTCATCAACGATGCCGGCCGCGTGCTCGGCTGGGGCCTGGGCGGGCCGTCGAACTACAACGCCGTGGGTATCGAGGCGACGCAGCGCCACATTGGCGAGGCAGCGGGCGCCGCATGCCGAATGGCAGATCTCGATCCCGGCGCGGTTGACGGGGCCTTCCTAGGGCTGGCAGCCATCGTCTCGGCAGCCGACCGGGCCTTGATCCATCAGGCGGGCGTGGCGCTCGAACTCGCTGCGCCGGAGCGGATCGGCGTCGACCACGACTGTCGCATTGCGCTGGCGGGTGGGTTGAGCGGTCGCCCCGGCATCGTTCAGATCGCGGGAACGGGATCCTCGACCTTCGGCATCAATGCAGCAGGCGAAGGCTGGCGGGTCGGCGGCTGGGGCCAGCTCATCTCTGACGAAGGAAGCGGCTACTGGCTCGGCGTCCAGGCCATGCGTGGAGCGGTCTGCGCCTACGATGGCCGCCTCGAAGGTACGCTGCTCTACGACGCGGTCATGGATGCATTGAACTTAACGGACATCAACGACATCATGCCGCTAATTTATGTCCAGGGACTTGCCAAGGACGAAATCGCCGCTCTTGCTCCGCTTGTGCTCGACGCCGCAAGGCAAGGCGATGGTGCAGCTCAAGCCATCATCCACGAGGGCGCAGAGCAGTTGGCGCACTGCGTCGAAGCAGCGGCAAAGCGGTTGGGCATGACAGACGAACACGTGGAAATCGCTCTGGTCGGGGGCCTCTTCCAGGCGGGTGAGACAATGGTGCAGCCGTTTCGGGCAGCGGTTGGCAAGCGCCTCGTTTCGTTCGAGCTCATTCCAGCCGAGCTGCCGCCGGCCGTCGGCGCGGCCATCCTTGCGCTCCAGGCCGCCGGGGTTGAACTGAATCCTTCGGCGCTTCAAACTCTACGTCAAGCGATTCAAGCGCGCAGCGCTACGAAAGGAACTGTATGAGACAGCAGATCTCATTGAACGGCCTTTGGCAGCATACGCCGGAGGCGCATGTCGTCTACCAGGCAGATGGAACATTTGCAGAAGACGCAACGAATCTGCCGTCCGGCGGCCAGATGACAATCCCCGTGAACTGGCAGTTGGGGGGTCTGGACAACTTCCACGGTCGCGTGCGTTTCGAGCGGCAGTTTCAATTTGATGGTCTTGGCGAAAACGAAATGGACGCCTGGCTGCACTTTTCTGCTGTCGACTACTTTGCCGAAGTCTGGCTAAATGGTGCATTGCTGGGTCAGCATGAAGGGTACTTTCAACCCTTCCGCTTTAACGTAACCGACCACATTTTGACGGGCGAGAATCAGCTCGTGGTGAAGGTAACCTGCCCGCTGGAAGAACCGGGCACGGTCTGGCCAGATCAGAAAAGACTCATCAAGGGCGTGTTGAGCCACTGGGACTGCCGTCCAGGCAGTTGGGATCTTGCCACGGGTCAGGACAAGAACAGCGGCGGGATCTGGCATGACGTGTACCTGGAGACGACCGGTGCAGCCTATCTTGACGATATCCGAGTCGAAACGCAACTCGTGCCCCGAAATGCCCCAACCGCGTTCGACATCGCCACGGTCGTCAGCGAAAGCTTCGATCCGGATGGACCGCAACAGGCTATCGTTCAGGTCAATGCAACCATCCATGGCGCGCAGGGTGACTATGTCGTGACGGTTCAGATTGGCGACGAGCCGCCGGTTTCGCAGCAGGTGCAGTTGGTCAGATCGGGCCAGCAAGCAACGGTCATCGTGCAGATCCCCGAACCCAAGCTCTGGTGGACGTGGGATCTGGGCGCCCCGCACCTGGAGCAGTGCCGTGTGACGCTGGCGCATGCAGAGCAGCAGCTTGATCAGCAAGAGCTGACCATCGGCTTACGCGAGATCCAATTCAACGAAGAGCGAGGTGAGTGGACGCTCAACGGCAAACGATTCTTTGTGCGCGGCACGAATGTCATTCCGACCTTGTGGCTCAGCGAATATGACGAAGCCATGATTGATGGCGATATCAAGCTCCTACGCCAGGCCCACATCAATGGCGTTCGCGTCTGCGTACACGTCAACCGACCGGAGTTTTATACAGCCTGTGATCGAGCCGGCATCCTCATCTGGCAAGATTTCGCGCTGCAGTGGGGCTACATTACGACGCCGGCGTTTATGCAGGAGGCAGTGCGTCAAGTGAAAGATATGGTGCGCCTCCTTGCAAATCATCCGTCGATTGGCCTCTGGTGCTGCCAAAATGAATCATCGCTCTACAACGCCCATGTGCTTGGCCCGGTGCTGGCCGCAGCCATCGCCGATGAGGACGGATCCCGCCCGATTCACAGCCACTCAGAATTTCAGGAGCACGCCTATCCCGGCTGGTATCTCGGCAACTATTTTGAGTATGCCGCGCGGCCCGGCACACCGACGCTAACCGAATTTGGTGCGCAATCCCTTCCCCGAGAGGAGAGCGTACGACCAATGGGCGGTGATCAATGGCCCCCAGACTGGGCGCGCATGGCCTATCACGATTTTCAGTACGATCAGACCTTTCATGTAGCCGGAATCGAGATGGGACGTGACTGGCAGGAATTTGTGCAGAACTCGCAGCAATATCAAGCACGCCTGCTCAAATACGCGATTGAAGGCTACCGGCGCGTGAAGTATGAGAAGCTCGGTGGGTTCTTCCAGTTCATGTTCATGGACTGCTGGCCCTCAATCACCTGGTCGGTCGTCGAGTATGATCGCACGCCCAAAGCCGCGTATCAGACGCTCCAGGAAGTCTTCCAGCCCGTTCTGATTGGTCACGCCATGCAGCGCGCCAAATTGCTCCTCGAGGCAGATCAAGGCAGCCACTTGCGGCCATTCGTTGTAACGCCGTGGGTCGTCAACGACCGTCAAGAAGCGCTGACGGGCTGTACCTACTCCGTCGCGCTTGCGAACGGCAGTGTGGAGCGCCGTTGGAACGCACCGTCCACCTTTGACGTACCGGCCGACGGCGTTCTGGAGCAGGCGCCGACGCTCGTCATTGCGGAGGCTCTTGAGCCAGGACAGTACGAGGCAGTGTTCACGCTTGAACGGAACGGAGCGAAACTCAGCGTGAACCGCTATCCGGTTGAAATCGTGTCACGACGATTTTCACACCAAGCCACGGCTTGAAATCACCAATTTTCTTTGCGTTTGTTGAACGTTTTTTCACTTTCAGAACCTGGAGGATCGACATGAAGACCAAGCTTTACCTGCTACTTACGATGGCGTTGAGCGCGGCGCTTTTGCTTAGCGCCTGCACTGCGCCGGCTGCCGCACCCGGCGGCAGTGAAGACGCTGCCGGCGGTGAACAGATCGAATTGCTCTATATGACCCACAACCATGCACAGTCGATTCCGGTCAACGAGGCGATCATCGCTGAGTTCGAGGCCGCGAATCCAAATGTCAAGATTGTCTTCGACAACGCCCCGCATGAGAACTACGAGCAGAAGGTGCTCACGGCCTTTGCCGGTGGGCAAGGTCCGGACGTCTTCTGGGCCGGCGACTGGATGGTGCCGCAATTCACGGGCGCCCAGATCGTCGCCCCCGTCGACCCGACCGCCTTTGGCGTAGAAACCCAGGAGGAATTTGCTGCGCTCTTCGAACCCGGCTCGCTTGACGCCTTTACGGTAGACGATCAAATCTACACGGGCGGCGTCTCTGAGTACAATACCTTTAGCCTGATCTACAACGTAGACGCCTTGACCGAAGCTGGATTTGATCCGCTGCCCAAGGATGAACCAATTACCTGGGAAGAACTTGCCGAAATCGCAGCAGCGCTCGTCCTGACTGAAGACGACGGCACCGTTATCCGCACGGGCATTACCTATCCGCCCAATACACCGATCTGGACCGTGCTCATCCAGGAGCCGATGCTGCGCCAGCTTGGCGGAGATCTGATCGATCCTGAGACCGGCATGCCAGACTTCACGCAGGACGCCATGGTGGAAGTCATGAGCTACCTGCAAGGGTTGCGCGCAACGAATGCGTTGGATCCGGCCCTCTATACCAACATCCTGGAGGACTTTGCCAACGATCGCACGGCGATGATCATTGGTGGGCCGTGGGCAGCCAAACCCCTTGCTGATATGAATCCGGACCTAAACTGGGAGACAGCCCCACTGCCGCAATTCGCGGACGCCCAGGATCGGGTGACAACGCTCTATGCATGGGCCTGGTTTGTGGGCAGCCAGTCGACGCCGGAAGAGCAGAAGGCAGCGTGGGAATTCGTCAACCTGCTGACCAGCAAGCAACAGGAATGGTGGGACGAGGTCGGCTATGTGCAGGCGCGCAAGACGGATGTCGACGGCATGACGCTACAAGAGTACTATGCGCAAGATGATCCGCGCCTGGCCACGATTTTCAACGACTATCCCTATGGACAGTTTGAATTCCGCTCGCCAGAGTACTTCGAACTCTCCGATATCTGGACGCGAGCGCAAGATCGCATCCTGACGGGCGAGGAGATCATGCCAGTTCTCGAGGAAGCGCAAGAGCAGGCGATGGCGGCTATGGAACAATAGGCGTCAACCCTGATCCAGCGCGGGGAGAGACGGCTTGCGCGACAGCCGTCTCTCCCTGTGCCGCACGCGGATAGTCGATTTTTGACAGGCACAGGCTTGGAGAGACATTTCTCTGGCTGCGCCCAAAGACTCTAGAGACCGAGTACACCAGCCATGCAACAACCAGTTGGAACGCAAACAGCAGCGCGTCAAACCCGCATCTGGCACAGCACGCTGGCGGCGCGCAAACAACGATTTGGCATATTGTTTGCGTTGCCGGGCGTCATCTTTTTTGGTTTCTTCTACGTCTATCCCCTTTTCCGTACGTTCCAGGTCAGCTTTTATTCATGGAGTTTGCTAGACGAGCCAACGTTCCGCGGCTTCTCGAACTATACCCGTCTCTTCAATGACAAAGAGTTCATCAACTCCATCAGTGTTACCTTCTACTACGTAATCGGCGTTGTCGTCATTATCTGGATTCTTGCTTTGGGCCTGGCGCTGATATTCAATCAGGCAATTAGTTTCCGTCAGGGATATCTGACCGTCTACTATTTGCCGGCGGTGATCTCGTTGACGGTATGGTCGCTGATTTGGCTACTCATGTATAACCCGAGTTTTGGACTCTTCAGCGAATTCTTGAAGACGCTGGGGTTGACAAATGTACGAATGCTCGACAATCCCCAGTTGGCAATGCCGGCAATGATCATTCTCAGCATCTGGAAGGGTACGCCCGTCTACATGATTATCTTCCTGGCCGGTTTACGGGCGATTCCAGGCGATTACTATGAAGCCGCCAAGGTTGATGGGGCGCGTTCTTTTGATAGCTTCCGCCACATAACTTTGCCCCTTCTACGGCCAGTATTCCTTTACGTCGTGGTCATTTCTGTCATCGAGGCCTTCAAGGTCTTTACGCCCATGTATCTGTTGACCAATGGCGGTCCCGGCTCAGCAACGCGCGTACTATCCATGTTCATTTTCCAAAACGGTTTTCAGTTTCTGAACATGGGCTACGCAAGCGCCGCATCGGTGGTCTTTCTATTCATCTTACTTGGCGTTAGTCTTCTCCAGTTTCGCTTCCTTCGCCTTGGGGATTAAGTCATCACGTTGTTACAGCTCCGGGCCTGGACTCGACCAGCTAAATTTGAAACCATTATGAGAAATCAGCCAAACCATGTTTAACAAAACGATCCGCGTCGGTCGCCGGCTTCTCCTTCAGGCCCTCCTGCTGCTCGGCGCAATTGTCTTTTCGCTTCCCGCTATCTATATGGTCTCAGCCTCACTCATGAGTTCACAGGAACTCTTTTCCAGCCAAGCGCGCTTGTTCCCCAGCACACTCCAATGGAGCAACTACAGCGAAGTCTTCATCAACTTCAATTTTGCGCGCTATCTGATGAACAGCATCATTGTGACGGGATCGGTGGTTATTCTGAATCTCATCCTTTCGCCGATGGTTGGCTATAGCCTGGCGAAATTCGACTATCCTGGAAAAAATGTCTTACTGATATTTATTTTGGCGACAGTGATGGTGCCCTTCACGGCGATTCTCATTCCACTCTTCTTGATCGTCCGCAGCCTGGGCTGGGTCAACACCTATCCTGGTTTGATCGTCCCCTTTGCGATGACTGCCTTTGGCGTTTTTCTCATGCGCCAGTTCATGCTTGCGGTACCCGACGACTACATTGACGCCGGCCGCATTGATGGGGCCAGTGAAGTCCGCATCTTTTTCCAAATCGTCATGCCGCTGGTTCAGCCCGCCTTGGTCACCCTGGCGATCGTGGTCTTTGTCGCCAATTGGGATGAGTTTCTCTGGATGCTCGTCATTACAACAGGGGACGCGCTGCGCACCCTACCGATTGGATTAGCCAAATTTGTTGAACAGTATACGACGCGCTATGAGTTGATGATGGCCGGATCCGTGATTGCGGCAGCTCCAGTGGTCATCGTTTTTCTGGCCTTGCAGCGTCGCTTCCTGGAAGGCATGGCAGGTCTTTCAGGGCTCAAATGAGCGTATGCCGCAATCAGTTGATTATCTCTCAAGTTAAGGAGCCACTAACGAATCATGAATGAGCGCAAGATTGACTTTCGCTATGCCCCGCCTGACGTCTGGACCTGCATTGGTCGACCAGACGATCCCTACAAGAGCCTCGTGCGGGAAGATGGCGCGCTGCTTTATGAATTTCAGAATCTGGGTCTTGAAGTCTGGCGCTTCGAACGCGTCTTTGAGTTTGACCTGCAGAGCGCCGACAAGCCACTGGAAGTCTCGCAAGAGACAGAGTCGGCGCGTGTCCCCATTGTCACAACCAGAATCCGCTACCCACAGGCGACGCTAACGCTGCAAGCCTTTGGTCATGAGCACGATGAAGGTAGGCGGACGGATGTCGTGCTCTGGCGCGTCGAGGCAGCGTCGGAAGTGGAAGAGTTTCTAACCTACTTCCGCATGACGGCGCATACACCCTTTCATTTTCTTGCACCGCCCACGTTGGCGCCTGGAAAGAAAATCTATGCGGTGAAGGAAGAAGAGCGTGAAGAGAGCGATTACTGGGCGCGCATGACCCAGTACCATGTAGAACCGCCGGATCTTGAACCTCAAGGTACGTTGGCACTATCTTCGGCCCCGCAGCCGCTGACAACGGTACACGCACGCGGGTTCACATCAGCCAGCGGGCTGGGCACGGCGCTGTTCTCCGTCGGGCCGAACCGCAGCGAGAGCGGCGTCCTCTTCTTCCCGCAAAATCACGACCATGTCGACGAACTGGATCTGGCGTGGGCGGAGCGAGCCTTGGCAAGCGAGCGCGCCTTCTGGCAGGCCCTACCGCTGCAACGCATCGCGCTGCAGACGCCCGACCCTGCCGTCAACGAGATGCTGGAGGCGTGCGCGCGCAATATCTTACAGGCCAGAGAGATCGAAGACGGATTACCCGTCTTCAAAGTCGGCCCAACCGTCTATCGCAACCTCTTTGTGGTCGATGGTCACTTTTTTCTTGAGGCCGCCCGTTACCTGGGCTATGCGGACGACGCCGACGCCGGCGTAGAAACACTGCTGCGTCGCTTTCAGGATGATGGGTCAGTCGGCCTGATTCCAGACCACTTCAAGGAGACGGGCATCGCGCTGGCAACCCTGGTCCGCCAGAGCGAATTGAGCGGTGACTGGAGCCGTCTGCGCACGCAATGGCCGCTCATACGCAAGTCTGTTCAGTACATTCACGACCTACGCGAGCAGGCCTATGCGCTTGATCCGGACAATCCCGTCTATGGGCTGATGCCCGAGGCGTTCTGTGATGGCGGGCTGGGCGGCAAGCGCCCCGAGTACTCGACGCCACTTTGGACGCTCTTCGGACTGAAAGAGATTGCGCGTGCCGCTCATTTGCTGGAGATGACCGAAGACGCAACCGCGTTCCAGGCCGAATTTGACTCACTGCTTGCCGATTTTCGCCGCTGTGCCGAACGTGATATGGCCATCCAGGCAGACGGCACGCCCTACCTGCCCATGCGCATCCCCACTGGGAGTGGAGACCACCACTGGATTCCTGACTACCCACTGGATGTGCCGCCATGGCATCTCATCAATCCGGGCACCGGCACGTGGGCGCTCGCGCAGGCAATCTATCCGGGCGAAGTATTTGCGGCTGATGAACCGCTCGTACAGAACTTCTGCACGCTGCTCGACCAGCTTGACGATGATGAGGGAATTCCCGTAGGCACCGGCTGGCTGCCCTATCAAGCCCTGTGGAGCTACGCCGCATCATTTTATGCCCATGTTTGGCTCTATGCAGGCCGACCGGACAAGGCGCTGGACTACCTCTACAGCTTCGCGAATCATGCTTCCGGGACGCGGGTTTGGCGCGAAGAGCAGAGCACTACCGCTACACGCCATGGCCAGCCTTTTGGCGATATGCCTCACAATTGGGCCTCGGTTGAGTTTATTCGCCTGGTACGAAATCTGCTTGTGTTTGAGCGAGATGACCGACTCGAACTGCTCCATGGGTTACCCGCAGAATGGCTTCGCCCGGGACAACCACTGGTCATCGAGGCAACGCCCACTCGCTTTGGCCCCGTCTCGCTACGGCTGAACGTTGATGAAGCGGGAACCGGCGAAATTCAGGTCGAACTCAACTCTGATGAACACGCCACGCCTGCAATAATTGATCTACGCTTGCCGGCTACCTGCACCATTGCAGGCGGCGCCGGCGATGGTCGCCCCCTGGATAACCTCCAAAAGAATCACATCACCTCTGAGCCCTTCCAGAAGCTGGCAGTGACATTTACGATTGACTGAACGAGTTCTTGAGGCAATCTATCACGGCCGCATGAATCAGATTGAGAGATTCGTGCGGCCAATGTTTGCGTTTACCCCTCGCTTCGTCCCAAACGGTAAACCACATCACTAGTCATGGCCGGTCACAGTCTGGTATACTATGGCCACTGACAACTGATTTTTCGGAGGAAATTGCATGCGAGGCAACTGGAGCCGCAATGCTTTTGTCTACCTACTGATCCTGGTAGCGGGCGCGGCGCTCTTTTTCAATATCTACCGGCCGACCGAAGAACAGACCCAGATCTCTCTGGATCAGTTGGCCGAAGCAATCCGTGACGGTGACGTCACCCAGGTTGTGGTCAATGGCGCCGCGGTCCGTGTGACGACGGATCCGGATCAAGCGGAACAGATCACGCGCCGCGAAGAAACAGTGCCGTTGACGGAGACGCTGCGCGGGCTTGGCGTCACGCCAGAGCAGTTGGCGCGGGTGAAGATCCAATACGAGCAGCCGGGCAACGGCGGCAACTGGATCGCGCTGCTCGTCAACCTGCTCCCGCTCCTCTTCGTCGTCGGTCTCTTCTTTCTGCTCTTCCGCCAGACGCAAGGGTCTAACAACCAGGCCCTCTCCTTTGGCAAAAGCAAGGCGCGAATGTTCACCGGCGACAAGCCGACGGTGACCTTTCAGGACGTGGCCGGGGCCGACGAGGCCAAGCAGGAGCTTGAGGAGATTGTAGAGTTTCTGCGCGAGCCACAGAAGTTTGCCGCCCTGGGCGCACGCATTCCCAAGGGTGTGCTGCTGGTCGGCCCACCGGGCACCGGCAAGACGCTCATGGCCAAGGCGGTCTCGGGTGAAGCGGGCGTGCCTTTCTTCAGCATCTCGGGCTCGGAATTCGTCGAAATGTTTGTGGGCGTGGGCGCCAGCCGCGTGCGCGATCTCTTTGAGCAGGCCAAGCGCAACAGTCCCTGCATCATCTTCATCGACGAAATCGATGCGGTCGGCCGCTATCGCGGCACCGGATTGGGCGGCTCTCACGATGAGCGCGAACAGACGCTCAACCAGATTCTGGTGGAGATGGATGGCTTTGGCACCGACACCAACGTGATTCTGGTTGCGGCCACCAATCGGCCCGACATTCTCGACCCGGCCCTGCTGCGTCCCGGTCGCTTCGACCGCCGCGTGACCATGGATCGTCCCGATATTGAGGGACGACGCCAGATTCTTGAAGTACACGCCAAGGGCAAGCCGCTGGCAGGCGATATCGACATGGAATCGATCGCCAAACAGACGCCCGGCTTCGTAGGCGCGGATCTGGAAAATGTCGTTAACGAGGCGGCAATTCTGGCGGCCCGACGCAACAAGCGCGCAATCGGCATGGACGAAATGCAGGAGGCTGTCGAACGACTGGGTATGGGTGGTCCGGAGCGGCGCAGTCGCCTGATGACAACCAAAGAGAAGGAAGTCGTGGCCTATCATGAGGCCGGTCATGCGCTGGTGTCCAGACTGTGTGAAAACTCGGATCCGATCCAGAAGATCACGATCGTACCCCGTGGTCAGGCCGGCGGATACGTGTGGCGCGTCTCCGACTATGATCGCGTGCTCGCCTCCCGCTCTTACTATATGGACAACATTGCGGTGGCCCTGGGTGGTCGTGTGGCCGAGGAATTGGTCTTTGGCGACATCTCCAGCGGCGCCAGCGGCGACATCCAGCAGCTAACGCAGATGGCGCGCTCCATGATCACCAAGTACGGCATGAGCGAAGCCATGGGTCCGCTGCAGTTTGGACAGCAAGACGAGATGGTCTTCCTGGGGCGTGATCTGGCGGAGCAGCGTGACTATAGTGAAGAAGTGGCCGAGCAGATCGATGCGGAGCTACGCTATATCGTTGACGAATCCTACCAGCGGGTGCGCCAGCTGCTGGCTACCCACATCGACAAGCTCCATGCAATCGCACGGGCGCTGCTGGAGCGGGAGACGCTGGACAACGACCAGTTCGAGGAAGTCTTCCAGGACGGGGCGGCGCCGACGCCTGCGTAGGCGCTGGTGACATTTCGAAAACCACCAACTTTACGCCTGCAACGTCCAAATGTCAACGGGACCTGAGCACGAAGGTTGAGACAAACAAAAATGGGGTGGTTGCGTTAACGCAACCACCCCATTTTTTCGTTAGGGAAGATCTGATCGACGGTTGGTCATCACAAAGTAGCGTGCCCGTTGGCGTCCTAATTAGCTGCGCGCTACCAATAAGACACCCACGCAAATGACCAGCACGCCCGCCCAACGCAGACCAGAGACATGCTCGCCCAACATGAGCGCGCTGACGAGCGTCACAAGCACATACCCGAGGCTCAACGCAGGATAGGCATAGCTTAGGTCAACGCGGCTGAGCAAGACCAGCCAGAAGATGCTGCTCAGGCCATAGGCGCCGACGCCGGCAAGGACGTAGGGATTGGTAAACGCAATGGTCAAACTGCTGATCATCTGGCTGAGATCGCCGCTAATCACGCCAACCTGGCTCATGCCGCGTTTCATCAGGAACTGTCCCGCCACATTCAAGGTGACAGTCACGAGCAGCAGAAGCATCTGCTTCATAATGGCACTTCTCCTTCTGCCTACAAGAGCCCGAGGGTCGCGCCGCGGACCGGGCAAACCTGCTTATTGTACCTGATGACCATCCCAGGCGCGAATTTAGGCGCTCAGTTTGACAATCACTTTTCGATGAATGTGTGGTCGTACGCCTTTGTAAGCTAACGGACGCATGCTATACTTCGAGCATGACCATGGAACCTACGAATCCCTTCGAAAGGCGTAGCGAAGAGCTACGCAAATATCACCGGCCAGGCCTGACGCCACAGTCTGGTCCCCTGCCCGCGACTGACGCAAATGATCCGGCTGCGCCGCGCCCTCCGCTCCCAGCGGGCACGGTAACCGTCTGGCCGCTGCCGCCCGTGTCGAAGGACGAACCGCGCACGCGTTTGGTCGTCGCCTGCACAGCCAATATCTGCCGCTCGCCCATGGTCGGAGGTATTCTGCAGCGTCGGTTTGAAGAAGCGGGGCTGGCCGAGCAAGTTGAAATTACGTCAGCGGGCGTCTACGGGCTGACGGGAGAACCGGCCAGTCAGCCGGGCGTCGAGCTACTGGCCAAGCGCAACATTGACATCAGCGGCCACGTGTCGCGTCCGCTCGAAGACGAGGAGATTCTGGATGCAGACCTCGTTATCGTTATGGAAGAGTCGCACCGGCAGGTGATCCTGGCCTCTTTGCCCGCGGCACGCTACAAGATTGTGCTCTTCTCCGAACTGGCAGCGCTTTCCAATGACATGGAAGACCCCTACCGGAAGGGCCCCAAGGCCTATCGGAAGACGTTGGCGACGATCGACTCTACGCTCGATGCGGGCTGGAACCGTCTGTTGCGCCGCCTGCAGCTCTACTAGGTCCAGCGAGTAGGCATGGCTGGTCAAAGCAGGCTGGACGCGCTTCCCTTGTATCGTCCCACTCACCACGCCGACAGACACGCTGCGCACGAAAAGGCCGCGGGCGCTGCGCCCGGGCTGAGCAAGGCATAAGTCCCCAATGCTTGAATTATGCCGACGTGCGCGCCCTGACTTGAATCGGCTGCACTGGGGACCTGCCCCCACATTCCCTCAGCCGGATCCCACCGATAGACAGTCAAATCTTCTACCGTGACGCCATCTGTGAGCAGATGGTGATCATAGTGCATGGCCAGCACCCCCGGTTTCTCCAGTCTGGTCAGCGCACCCGAGGCGGTGATCTCATAGGGATCGCCTAACAGGGTCATCCCTGGCGGCAGCGGACCGGGAATCGCGCCAGGCGGCATGACGACAAAATAGGCTTCACTAGATGGCAGGCTGCCGGCATCAATCCGCAAATGGAGATTGCCATCGTCGGAGTAGACCTCGCCAAAACGGTCGTTGACGATGTGTTGAAGACGATAGTTTGACTGCAGCCGCACCCGGCTATCGGCCATCGAGCCAAAAACGCGCACCCGACCCAATCCCTGCTCAGTCGCTGCAAAAGAGATCTGCCCGCTGTACGTGCCAGTCGTCGGACTATAGGCGATGACGGGCGCATATTCCACCTCATCACCCGGTTCAGAAATCGAGATGCCCAAATCTGCGTCCTCGCCAAAGTTGTGGAGCGCAAAGAGCAGGTCGATCTGACCGCTCTCCGGGCTGGGCTCGGCTACGATGCGCATGTGGGGAATAGTGCGGCCCGGGGCGAGGGCGACGTTGTGCGCGATAACTGACGTTACCGGTTCCAGGACGAGTAGCAGTTCAGGTTGATCGCTCACAAAAGCGTCGCCTGAGAAGCCGCCATCAAAGGACGCCGCACGGATGGTGTCGCCGGTGGTTGCGCCATAGACGTCCAGGTTCCCTGCTTCATCTGTCAACCCCTGGCCGATTACCTGAATGCCCGACTGACGATAGAGCGCGACAATCGCATTGGCGACAGGATTGCCGGTCGGGCCGAGCACGGTCAAGGAGCGAGGCGGCTCCGGTGCTTCACCAATGTGGCGTTGCACCGTCGGCCACGCCGGCAGCGAGGGCGGCAACCGGTCCGGCCCGGCCAAAACGGTCTCACGCTCTATCGGGCTAATCACCCGCCAGCGCGGCAGCACAGGCGGACTGCTTTCGGGATCAGCCAGCGGATCTGCGTAGGCCGCAACGATGGTCTCCCACGCCGACTGCTGCGCATATTGAAACTGCAGCGTTGCCAGACACGCAGGGGACCAGAGACCGGGTACTTCGAAGGCGCTGAATTCGGTTGCCCGATAGCCATCGTACATGGCGCTTGCCCGAATCGCCTCGGGGTCGATGGCATCTTCGCTGCTGGCGGGACAGAAAGCCGGCACTTCTCCAAGAACGTTGCCGTTCTCATCAAATTCATAGGCTACATACTCATCATAGAGATAGAGCGCATAGTGGCTGAATTCATGGATCAACGTCCTGTACCCCTCAGGTTGGTCCCAGGCGCCGCTGTTCCCCGTTTGCCCGTCCCACCCACGGCCGATGCGAATGATATGGGCCGTGTCCTCTTCCAGGAGCCCACCGACATAGGCATGGGGCCGTACGATATTCTTTGTCGAGACCTGGATGTCTGCATCGGCCCAGTTCTGGGCGTCGGCATAGATCTCCACATTGCCAAAGGCCATCTGGCCGTCGGTTAGATCAAAGAGATGGTTTGATGCCAGCGTGACGGCGCGCGCAATCTGCTCGACGTACGCCTCAGTCGCGTCCCACTCGATTGAGACCAGTAGATTGAAGAGGATCAGCGGATTGTCACGCTGCAACACGAGCCGTTGCTCGCCGGCGTCCGTGACTGTGTGAGGCGCAAGTTCCTCGCCGGCACGAACGATGCTCGTCAAGTACGTCGTATAAGCCCAGCCGTCGTGCATGGCCCGGATTGACGGGGTAGTCTCTACGTCGAGTAGTGCGACCAGTTCCGTCCCCACCGGCAGAGGCTCGCGCTGGATCATGCCGGCCTGGTTCGTGCGCCCAATCGGCTCGCCATCGGCAAAGACCTGGGCGCCTGAGGCCGGGGCGCCCGTCTCGTCTACAACCTTCACATACCATGCCGGCGCGGCCGGAGCCGTTACACGCAAGTCGTCCATGTGCCAGTCGCCGGTCTCGGATTTACCCGTGATGTGCAAGTAGAGCAGCCCATTCCGGGCGAGGTCAATCGGCCGCTCAGCGCTGTAGATCTGTTGGCCATTGCGATAGAAATCGACGTGCCCGTCCGGTTTCACGTGGATGCGAAACCGGTGCCAGATGCCGTCTAGCGCGCGTCCAGTCTTCGTGGAGGCTTTCGAGTTCGTCCTGTCGCACCATATACTCGACTGTACCAGATTCTGTTGATGCACCAATCGCAACGAGTTGCGTGCGGCACTCCACTTCCAGGTTGTCAGTGGGCGTGCAGGGCGTCAGGGCAACGCTGAGGCTCGAATATTTCTCGCCGATCGTCCCCGTTCCCCGCAGCGCAAACTCAATATTCAGCCCAGACGTGATATCCAGGGGCCGGTTGAGAAGCACCCCACTGTGAAAATTGCCATCGCCGTTGGGCTCAAACGCTGCCGTGCCATCCGGTCCGCGATCGGCTTCAACACGGGGCGCGGGGCTGCCGTACGCTGACCACAGCTCCGCACGTAGGCCGTCAATCCAGTCTTCACTGAAGCGGGTGACGCAGGGCGGTGTGGTCACGCGGGCGAGATTTGAGTAGCCGGTGCGGCGCCCATCCGCGGTTTGGATATCTGTTCGATAGAGGTAGGTAACCCCACAGGTCACGCGATTGTCCGCATAGCTTGTAGATCCAGCATCAACAGTTGCGATTTCAGCCCACGCGCGGCCCTCTTCGGCCCGCTCAATGCGGATGAGCGCAGCATCCTCGACCGCGTGGCTCCAGTTCAGGTCAATTTGAGTTGGATAGGCGACGGTAGCGGTCAGATCACTGCTGGCGATAAGCGCACCGGCCAGCGGTTCGATGGTCACGCTATCGATATCGACAGAGCAGTAGTTGCTGCTGACGTTGCGCCCGGTTTCGCCGGCAAAGAGCATGGAGTAGACGCCGTCGTACGTAACGGTTCCAGTCACCTGGCCGACCTCCGCCACCGTCAATTCGACCAACCCGTCAACAATCGTCAACGTGGCCTCATAAGGCTGCGCCTCCTCGACCCACAGCCACGGTCCAAGCCAGTCACAGCCATCGGTGCCATGATTCAGTACAACGCCACTGGCATTGATCAGCGGCCCCTGAACCGGACATCCACCGCCAAAAAATCCGCTGGTGATCATGATCCCGGATTTTAACTCGTCGCCAATTCCGGTATGCACGGCGCAGTTGTTTTCCCAATCATTGATCTGACCGCGCAAGGTGATGCGCACATTGCCGCTGAATGATGGAATCGGCCGATAGGCAAATTGCTGACCTGCGCCGGCCGGACGGGCCAGCAGGAGGCCGTCCTCGATGGCAATCTTGTCAGGATCCGTAATGGTCAACCCATCAGGGGAGACAAATTCCTCGACCAGGGGATAGGCGTCGCCGGGCAATGCGTCATCAGCCTGGGCAAAGAGACTAATCGGGAGAGCGAGCGTGCAGAAGAAAATTGCAGCAATGATTAAGCGAACTGACGCGCTCAGACGAGTTCGTCGCGGAGGGGACACCGTGTCTCGCATTTTTCACTCCGTTGGTGCGGCTGGCGTTCGTGATTGAGGCGGGGGATTTGGTCTATAGTGGAGTCTACAACTGAAGCCGGGCTTTGTCACGCGTCAACAGCGGCCGTCTAGCCCACGGCATTCATGGCCGGGCGGCGGCTGTAGCGAACCGAGCGGGATCACCCGTGTTTGCCGTAAGCAGAAGGAGGGACAGGAAGGAAGATTGGGCGGGCGGATGGAGACGCCTATTGCTTGCGTATGACAAGCGTGCCAAGCACGCGCTGGCGATCTGGTGTCAAGTCGACGGCTTCCACTTCATGCCCTGGAATCTCGCGGAGCAAGCCGGCGATCTCGCCCAAGGAGCGATAGTGGAATCGCCAGCCGCCATAGCAGTCGAGGAACGCGGCGTCCAGACAATCCGTCAGAAAGTTGGCAATGAACAGCCTGCCGCCCGGCCGCAGCGCAGCCCACATGCGCATGATCAGCACCTGGGCAGGTCGCTCGGAAAGCTGACTGAAGAGCAACGGCGCATAGATCAGGTCCAATTTGCCCTGCCCAAGCCTCGTCAGCGCCTGGCGGCCCTGGGCGATGGCGGGCAAGGAGCCGTGGACCGTACTCACGCCGGCGCGACCGTACATGCGAGCAACACGCGCCAGCAGCGCCTTGCTGTCGCTCAGCGCAGTATAGTGAGCGACAGCGCCCGACGCCAAGGAGAAGGAGAGCTCCGCAGCGCGCATGTAGCCCGGCTCCAGCGCCAGCACGCGTGGACGCGTCACGTCGGCCGCCGTCGCATCCACCAGGCGCGCGATCCGCCGTCGCTGCTGGCGCACGGCCCGCGACGCCGCGCTGTTGACCGTATACGAGAAGATCGTCTTGCCCAGCGGCGTGATCTCATCGACCGTCACCGGCACGCCGTAGTAGATGCTGTCCAGGAAACGATAGTCAGGCCGATGCCGCCTGGCCGCGCGAAAGCTACCGCCGATGAGCGGGTCCTGGTGGATCAGCTCCGTCAGCCGGTGGGGTAAGCAGACCGTGTCGACCTGTGCTCGCCATGCCGCCGGCGTACGGCTGACCCGCGCTTCATGCAGGCCAGCGTAGAGATAGGTCAGCGCCGGACCCACGTGACCTTGGTGCAGGCCGTCATAGACTTCGTCAAGGAGGATGTCGATCATGTGTCGTTGCCTGTCTGCATAGATACGGCGTGGTTGAAATCATAGTCTGCTACAGAGTCTGTGGCGTGAGCCGGTCATACGAATCAGGAGGAACAGAGCCACTACTGCCATGGCGCCTCAGTTTTTCTCACTTGCATTGATTGACTCCAATAGAAACCGCAACCAGTCAAGTAAAAAGTCTGAACTTTCCAGTGACCCCGTGCCTTCCGCCGTCATCCCCTGACGCGCGGTCAGCGCATATGTCCCGAACTGGTCCGTGGCCGCCGAGACATAGCGCTGATCCGCAAAGAGGCGGCCATCCAGGGGCTGCCAGGCGCCGTCGGCGCTATCCCAATAGAAAATAGTGAGGGATTCCGGCGCACGGCCCGCCAACAGACCATCTGCGTAGTACAGGCGTACGAGAAATGGCTTGTTACTCTGCGCCAGGGCGCCAGCTGCGCGCACGCTGTAGACCGGCCCCACAAGCTCATGCCCCGCCGGCGCCGCGCCCGGCGGCGTGTAGGAGGGCACGACCGCAATATAGGCGGCAGCCGGCAGCGTATTCGGGCCGGGCAGCTGGATCTCCAGGGCGCCGTCGGCCGAGCGGATGGTCTGCGGACCGTCATTGGGCACGTAGGCGCGGACGAAGGCTGTGGCCTCAGTCGCCAATCCGGTCGTGGTGGAGATGGCGACCTGCCCCTCCTGCGAGAGTTCGGGCGTGAAGCCGGTCGCTGTGGTCAGATAGGCCTGGACTGTCTCCGAGTAGGTCATGGTCCACCCCTCTTTGATGCCCGTCCAGCCCTCCTTGATGCCGGTTTCACCGATGCCCACGCTGGCGTAGAGCGTACCGTCCAGCTCGCGCCCGGTCCCGGCGCTGACGAGCAGTTCACTGCCATCCGCGCTGGGCACGAGCGTCATAAAGGGCGCCGGCCCGCCTGGTGGCGCGCCATGATCCGGCCGCTCGTCTGGACCGGATTGGGCCTTGGCGCTAGAATGGGGCAGCGCTCCTGCAGCGAGGAGCAGCAGTACGATGAGGGCCAAGCCCCCCAGCACAGCGCCCCACGCCGGGCGGATCCGTTTTGGCTTGCCCCGTTGTGGTTCCACAATGCCAGTTTGTTGATCGGATTTCATGACGCAACACTCATCAGTTGATGACTTGATCGCCCAATTTTCACAGGCGGTTAATTTGAGAAAGCTAGCGGCAGCGCGCTTGATGTTGACGGAGTTAGACGGGCTGGCTGTCCAGAATGCCGATGCGCTTCCGTGGACCCAATTCTGCCGCGGCATCCTCGCCTTTGAAGAAGCGCGGGATTGGGCTGCGGCCGAACGCAACTTTGTCGAGCTGCTTGCCACGCCGCTTGCGCCCGCCCTGCACGCCCGCGTCCTTTACGCCCTGGGGCGGACGTACATCGTCCAGGCCCGCTGGCAGGCAGCGATTGACGCGTACGGCAAGCTTGCGGCCTTCGCCCGGCGACACGAGCAGCCCGTGGAATTCATCAAGGCACAGCGGCAAATCGCGGCCACCTACTGCAAGGGCTTTATTCAGGGCGATTTCGATGAAGCAGCACTTCGTCAAGGCATCATGCATTGTGAAGAAGCTCTCCATGGGCTGGCGAAGTTGGATGAAGCTGCCGCCCCATCCACACTGCGCTGGCTAACCGGCTCGATCTGGAACACCCTTGGCGCCCTGCACACCTACCTGGAGGCGTGGGAGGATGCCCTCGCCTACTATGAGCGAGATCTCGCGATCGCCCGGGAACTCGATGACCGCCACGGTATGGGCATCACCCTGAACAACATCGCCGAGATCCGCCATCGTCAGGGTGGCGACATTGGCACGACTGCGTTGCCCGCCTATTTGCAGGCGCTGCAACTGGTGCAGGAGTTTGGCAACGCTTACGAAGAGATCGATGTCCGCCGCAACCTGGGCCGACTTTATGTCGACTTGACAGCGCCGGATCAAGCCCGTCAGCACTACGAACGGGCCATTGGCCTGATCGAGCGCCTGCGCACGGGCGTCTCATCCGGCGACGGTCGCAGCGGCTTCTTCTCAACCGTCGTCAACACCTATGGCGAGATGGTCGCCCTCTTGCTCCAAAGCGGCGCGACGTCGCAAGCGTTTGACATGACCGAACGGGCGCGCTCCCGGACCTTCATCGAGCTGCTGGCCGGTCAGAACGAAAGCCCAACAAGCGAAGAGTCCATCGTTCTTCCCGACGCCGAATTCGGCACGCTGCACGATGCCAAACCGCTGACCCAGCGGGCGGTACGCGAGCGTTTGCCTGAAGACACGGCCATGTTGGCCTATTTCGACACGGGCAGTACGCTCCAGCTCTTCGTCCTGACTCGGGACGAGATACAGATTCGCCCGCTTGCCCTAACGACGGCACAAGTACGACAAGCTTTTGACGACAGCGGTGTGCTCCAACGCCTGATGCCGGGTCCGGATGGTCGCCTGCACAAGCCGTGGCTGCTGGAACAGCTCTACCGTCACCTGGTGGGGCCGGTGGCCGGGCTTGTAGCGGGCAAGCGGCGCCTGCTCGTCGTGCCCCATGGACCGCTGCACTTTGTGCCCTTTCCAGCTCTGACACGTGGCGAGCGGGACGGCGTTCCCCACGCGCTCATGGACGATTTCGAAATCATCACGGCGCCGAGCGCGACCGCGCTGTTGGAACACGGCCAGCGCAGATCGCCGGCCCGATCGAGCCAAACGCTCGCCTTGGGCTTCAACGGCGCCAGGCTGCGCTTTGCGGAAGCGGAAGCAGAAGCAGTTGCCAATCAGGCCAGCGATCATGCGCTAACCGGTGAGCGGGCCACACGTGCCCGTCTCCAGGAACTGGTCGGCGACGCACGTTGGGTGCACCTCTCGTGCCACGGCCACTTCGACACCAATGCGCCGCTTGCTTCGCACCTGCTGCTGGCCGACGGCCCGCTCTCCGCCGCCGACATCTTGCAGTCCCTCAAGCTCAACGCCGAGTTGGTGACCCTCAGCGCCTGTGAAACGGGGCGAAGTCAGGTATTGCGCGGCGAGGAACTCATCGGCCTGGTGCGTGCCTTCCTCTATGCCGGCACGCCGGCCGTAGTCGTAACGCTCTGGCCAGTTGACGAAGCATCAACGATGCTGCTCATGCAGCGTTTCTACGCCAATTTGCGCACGGGCCAGCCAATTGCAGCCGCGCTACACGACGCTCAACGTTATTTGCGCGCCCTGTCCAAGGCGGACGCAATGGCTCAATTGGCAAGGTTGAAGGAGTCCGCATCGGGGGAGATGACAGCGTATGGATCCGGGGAGGCAGACGAGCGGGCGATCTATTCACACCCCTATTTCTGGGCGCCCTTTGTCCTGATGGGAGATCGAGTCGAGGCAGTGAATCAAGCTGCTCCGGTGAGGGAATAGCAGATTGCTACGGCGTAATTCGCACTGCCATCGCGGGCAATTCCAGCACTGGGATCGAAGAGAAAATCGCCTGACCATCTTTCCCCGTCTGTGCCTGTTGGATGAAGGAGCCCGAGTGCAGCTCCACACCAATCCCGCCAACTTGTGGCCAGCGACTTGGCACAGTCGCTTTCACAGTCAAGGTGCAAACCTGAGGGTCGGCTTCGCGTTTGGCTATCACCTCCACATCCAGATCACCCGTTGCATCGGCCCCCACGACAACCTGATAGATCGCGGGATCATCAGCGGCTTGTGGGGCCTCTGCGCCTTTGGTCACAAAAGCCGCTTCGGAGCCAGACGGCGCAGCGAGGTTGATCCATAGCGTCGTTTGCTGCTCCAACATCCACGCTGCGCCTTCCTGAAACGCGGTTCGTACGCGTGCCGGCATGGCGGTTTGTGGAGCTGGAACAGGCAGGAAACTCAGGTCGAACGATACGGCAGGCAAGCGCAGGAAATCAGCGCTCTCCTGCTGGAGCAAACGCAGTGATGCCACGATTTCTTCAACTAGCTCTCGGCAGGTAGGGCAGTGACGCAAATGCTGCTCAACACGCAACAACTTGCCCGTCGGCTCGTCTTGGGTCAACTCCCACTCGGCGAATACGGCCAGAAGCTCATCAGAGAGTTCGTCACAGGACGCTTCAAAGGGCTGCGTTTCGCGAATAGCGGTCAGTATCGTGTTCCATGTCTGCGTTTCTGATTTCATGAGTTCCTGCTCTGTACTCTATAGGATGCGGTGACCGGGTGAATTCTTTCATGCGAGTTTTCTACGCCAGTTCCCACGCTTCAAATCCGGCCGCGCGCAGCCGATTCTTGACCTTGAGCCGCGCCTGATGGACCCGTTGATACGCGACGCTGGTGGAGATTCCTTCGGCGGTTGCAATTTCCTCATACGTGCGCGCCTGCACGAAGCGGGCGATAAAGACGCGCTGCTGCTGTTCACTCATGTCGTCTTCAATCGCCCGCTTCACCGCGCGCTGGATTTCGCCGGCAATGACTTGGTTCTCCGGCAGCTGGTTGCCATCGATTCGCGCCATAACGGGTGAGCGTTCACCCTTGGTCGGGTCGAAACGCTGCGTTTGCCAGTGGGCCCGGCGCAGCTCTTGACCGGCAAAGCGCAGGGCAATGGTCGTGGCCCAGCTCAAGAATGCGCCATCGCCGCGATAGGCGTCCAGCTCACGGTAGACTTGCTCCAGCGTCTGCTGCACGAAATCGCGCGCCAGTTCGGACTGCTCCGTCTCGGAGAGACCGGAGAGGCCAGGCAGGCTGGGGCTACGCCGTCGCAGGTACGCGCTGACGACCGGGTAGAGCACTCGACCCAATTCTTCGAAGGCGCTGACTTGGCTGGGGTCTCCGTCATGCGCGAGGAGGTCGACCCATTCTGCATTGGTGCGCGTTTTCAACATGCCGGCTCCATAAAGCGACAAGTTCCAGGTGCATTGCAAAGCTCCGGGGGTGGACGCCGGTCGGGCAGTGCCAGCGTTCGGCGCATCATACCGGATACACCAATCCTGCCCAAACGCCGTTTGAGACAAAACAAAAAGGCGGTACACCAAATGGTGCACCGCCCTCGTTCTGATTCTGTTCGCCCTACGGGGTACTTAAGCTGTCCAACTCTCCAGCGCGCCCTTGACCGCAGCACAGAAGGCATCGGCCGTCGCGCCGTCGAGCACGCGGTGGTCATAGCTAAAGCCGAGCGTCGTCATGGGCAGGAAGGCCATGTAGTCGCCGGTATTTGCTTCCAGCGGGTGGCCGTTGCTGATCACGACCGGACGCTTCTCGATCGCACCCACGCCCAGAATCCCGACCTGGGGCTGGACAATGACCGGCGTCTGGAAGCGACTGCCCGAGGTGCCATAGTTGCTCAGCGTAAAGGTGCCGCCGGTTAGATCTTCCTGGGTCAACTTCCCGGCGCGGGCCCGCGAAGCCAGCTCGTTCACCTGACGGGCGATACCCAACAGGTTAAGCTCCTCGGCATGCTTGATCACCGGAACGATTAAGCCGCCCATGCCATTTTCGTCCATCGGCAGGGCCGTCGCCATGCCAACGTTGTAATAGCGCTTGATGATAACGCCTTCGTCGGTCCAGGACGCATTGGCGGCCGGCACGGCACGAAGTCCGTCTACAATCGCCGCCACGAAATACGCGGTGATGGTCAAATTGACGCCGGCGTCGGCAAACTCTTTCTTGTGCGCCTTGCGATGCGCCATGACCGAGGCCATGTTCGCGTCCCACATGGTGGTCACGTGGGGTGCAGTAAAGAGGCTTGAACTCGTAGTCTTGGCGATGGCGGAGCGCATACGCGTATGCTTGACAAACTCCTCACCGGTCTGGAGTTCGGAGGGGGCAGGCGCCGGCGCTTTGGCAGCCGGTTTGGCCGCCGGCTTGGTAGAAGCGGCCGGTGCAGAGGCTGCGCTGCGCGGGGCTGGAGCGGCCGGCGCCTCCTTCGGCGGCGCAAAGCGGGGTTCGACAACCACGCTCTCGCCACTGTCGCGCGATGCGACATAGCTCATGACGTCATAGCGGGTCAACGTGCTCAACGGCTTGCCCGCTGCGACATCGTCCAGGTCCACATTGTGGTTGGCCGCAAGGCGGCGCACGGGAGCCGTTGGCACATCGGCCAAGTCGCCGGGCAAACCGGCAGGCGCGGCGCTGCTGCCCGCCTCTGCTGCCGCCAGCACATCGTCCTTGGTAATCTGCCCGCCGGGACCGGTGCCGGCTATGCTCGACAGGGAGACGCCCTTGTCCGCCGCAACCCGCTGGGCCACCGGCGACGCCTTGCCGCCTGCCTGGTCGGCTGCAACGGGGGCAGGTGAAGCCTCCTCAGCCGGCGCTTCCGACTCTGATGCAGCTTCTGATTCGGCAGTTGATTCGGCAGCTGATTCGGCAGCTGGCGCGCTTGCCGTTTCGACGCTTTCGCCCGGCTCGCCGATGACAGCCACGGCCTCATGGGTTGGCGCAATCGCGCCCTCTTCATAGAAAATTTTCAGAATGGTGCCGCCCACCGGCGCCTGGATCTCCTGATCCACTTTGTCGGTGGCAACCTCTAAAATGACGTCACCCTCCTGGACCTGATCGCCTTCTTTGACCATCCAGGCGCTAATCGTTACGTCATCGGCGCCCTCGCCGGCAACTTCGGCAAGAATCAGTTCTTTCGCCATCAGTATATCCTTAAGCTCTGTAGGATTCGCGCGTTACGCAAATTCCGGCGTCTGCATCATTTCCAGTACGGCCGCTTTGATGTTCTTCTTCCACGGCAACACCTCTTGCTCCAATGGCTGAGAGACCGGAATCGAAACCGGGGCCATGCCCAGACGGCGGGCCGGACTCTTTAGCAGATGAGGCGCTTCTTCATAGATGCGGGCCACCAGTTCTGCGCCGATGCCGCAGTTCGACTGCGATTCATGCACCGCCAGCAAGCGTCCCGTCTTGGCCACCGAGGCGTAGACCGTCTCCGTGTCCAGCGGCACGATACTGCGCAGGTCGACCACTTCAATGCTGATGCCGTGCTCTGCTTCCAGCTCTTCCGCCGCCTCCAAAGCCTGGAGCAGCGAGTAGCTAAAGGTTGCCAGCGTAAGATCGGTCCCTTCGCGCTTGACATCGGCCACGCCAATCGGCACCGTGTACTCTTCATCGGCGTCAGGCACGTCGCCGCGGGTGAAGTAGAGCATCTTGTGCTCCAAAAAGAGGACCGGGTTCGGGTCGCGGATGGCGGAAATGAGGAGTCCCTTGGCGTCGTAGGGCGTGGCCGGCGCAACGACCTTGATGCCGGGGAACTGGGCGAAAGGAGCTCTCAACGCACTGGCTGTGCTGGGAGCCATAGCCTTTGCCGCCGCCATGCTGCCCGCGGATGACCATGGGCACGTTGACCACGCCGCCGGTCATGTAGTTCATTTTGGCGCCCTGATTGAAGATCTGATCGGCACAGACCATAAAGAAGTCCATGTACATCAGTTCGACAATTGGCCGCAAGCCAACCATGGCGGCGCCGACAGCCATTCCCATGAATCCTTGCTCGCTAATCGGCGTATCGATGACGCGATTGGGGCCAAATTCATCCATCAGCTTGCGTGTGACCCGGAAGAGTCCACCGTAGTGGCCGATGTCTTCGCCGATCATGAAGGCCGTCTCGTCGCGTCGCATCTCGTCACGCAGCGCTTCATTGACGGCCTGAATATACGTTGTTTTTCGCATAACTCTATGTCCTCACCCGTGGTGCGTGGTATGAAATCTAACTCGTGATGCGTCTCTTGAGGCGAGTGGCACACGCCTCAATCCGCCGTCCGAACGCCGCAACCCAAACTCCCTAGATTGCGTACACGTCCGTGTAGGCTTCACTCTGATCGGGCCAGGGGCTCTCTTCGGCAAATTCGACCGCTTCTTCGACTTCTACTTCGACGTCGTCGCGGATTGCCTGAAGGTCTTCGTCGCTGACGCCCCGATCGAGCAGCTTGTTCTGCAACACGACCAGCGGCTCATATTGGCGCTGCTCTTCAATCTCTTCGGACGAGCGATAGGTTTCCAGGTCGCCGGCCATATGACCGGCAAGGCGGTAGGTGATGCCTTCGATGAAGGTGGGGCCTTCACCGGCGCGGGCGCGATCAGCCGCTTCCTTGACCGTGTGGTAGACAACTTCCACGTCGTTGCCGTCGATCTGCACGCTTTCCATACCATATGCTTTGGCGAAGGTGAAGATGTTCTCCACCGAAGAAGTACGCGTAATCGGCGTCATCTCCGAGTAACGATTGTTTTCGCAATAGAAAATGATTGGCAGGCTCCACTTCTGAGCCATGTTGAAAGTTTCGTGCATGACGCCCTGATACATGGCGCCATCGCCGAAAAAGGTGATGGCGATCTTGCTGTCACCACGCACCTTGGAGGCCAGGGCCATACCCGCGGCCTGGGGCACCTGTGCGCCGACGATGCCGTTGGCGCCCATCAACCCCAGCGAGGGGTCGATAAAGTGCATGGAGCCGCCCTTGCCTTTGGCAAAGCCGGTGGCTTTGCCGAGCACTTCCGCCATGGCGCGTTTGACGTCCATGCCGCGCGCAATCGAGTGATGATGACCGCGATAGGTGCAAGTCAAATAATCGTCCGGCTCCAGCGCAGCAGCCATGCCGAGCGCGCTGCCTTCGTGGCCGATAGCCGTATGCATCGCCCCGCCAATCTGGCCGGATTCAGCCAGTTCAAGCAATGATTCCTCCATCCGGCGAATCAGATACATGGTGCGATACATCTCCAGCAACTGTTCGACGGGCAACTCGGGCACGCTGTCGGCAGCAATGCCTCCAGCGACGGCAGAGCCCTCAATGGTTGATTCTGTCATAGCTGATTCCTAAATGAATGATATGATACTGCGGTTATGATGCCGGCCGCTGATTGCAGGGCCATAAACTGCGTTATTATACTCATGGCAAAGAGCAGCGCAAAAAGCGCCCCCTTGGCCACTCCCCATCTTTCCGCAGGAAAGCCTGCCCACGCAGTAACATCGAGTCCAATAAAACAATAATAAGTCGCAATGGCCGGTGGGTGGATGGAATGGGCGACCTTCAACGCATCGAACGTGAAGCAGGCAAATCGTAGCACAATTCCACCCATTCTACAACGCATCCGAAACAGATCCAGAACTCAAAAATCAGCGCTCAGCTACTGAATTGACAGACGCTCTAAATCTGGGTAAGATGGCCGCCAACAACTGAACAATGCAGAATACTCTTATCGAGAGAGGCTGAGGGACCGGCCCGATGACGCCTCGGCAACCAACGTTGATTTTTCCCGCGCTCCGGGTAGTGTGAACGTCAGGTGCCAAATCCGGCGGTGCATGCACCGGCAGATGAGACGTATAGCCATTCGCTATCCTCTCGCCCGCCGAGGGGATTTTTTGTACAAGACAACCACACCTGAGTCGGGAAACATGAAGCGGTACACAGTTCCAAGAGAAGAGCCAAAGGCTCATAGCGCTTGTCCATTTCCCCGGCAAGGCGCCCTTCAGTACTTCAGCGCCCCAGCTATGTGCAAAGGCTTTCCGTTTTCTACTCTGACAGTTTGGAGATGAATCATATGAGTGATCAAACCGCGCCCGGTCAATTGCCCTCCACCGCTTGCGTCCATGCCGGCGAAGCGCGCTTCCGCGCCCACAAGAGTCTGACCGTGCCCATCGTGCAAACCTCGGTCTACACCTTTGACTCATGTGAAGATCTGGTCATGTTTACCGAGGAGCGCATGTTCTGGGAAGAGCCCGAACGGGAGGAGTACGGCCGCTACGGCAACCCGACCGTGCGCGCCGCCGAGGCCAAGATTGCGGCGCTGGAAGGTGCGCAGGAAGCCATGCTGGTCAGCTCGGGCATGGCGGCGGTCACATCGACGCTCCTGCTCCTGCTACAGGCGGGCGATCATTTGATCCTGACCGACGAGTGCTATCACAGCACGCTCAACTTTGCCCAGCACTTCCTGCCGCGGTATGGCATCGAGATCACGCTTGTGCCCCATGGCGACTATGGCGCGCTGGAAGCCGCCATTCAACCCAATACTGCCGTCATCTTCTCGGAGTCGCCCACCAACCCCTTCAATCACTGTATCGATCTGGATCGGCTGGTGGCAATCGCTACGGTGCACAAGATCAAGACGGTGATCGACACGACCTTTGCCACGCCGCTCAACCTGCGCCCGCTCGACCACGGCATCGATCTGGTCATTCAGAGCGTCACCAAGTACTTGGCCGGTCACAACGACCTCATGGCCGGCGCGGTGGCCGGCTCCTACGATCTGCTCACGCCGCTGCGCCAGGCCCAGGGCCTGCTCGGCAGCGTGGTCGATCCCCACACGGCCTATCTGATCTTGCGCGGGATGAAGACGCTGGCACTGCGCGTCGAGCGTCACAACGCCAACGCCGTAGCCGTCGCGCGCTTTCTGGAGCAGCAGGCCCAAGTGCGCAAGGTCTGGTATCCCGGATTGAAGAGCCATCGGGACCATGACCTGGCGTCTCGCACCATGCAAGGCTTTGGCGGCGTGGTCAGTTTTGAGATTGAGGGCGATGCGGCTTGCGCCTATCGCTTTATCGATGCGCTGAAAATTGCCACGATCGGTCCGAGCCTGGGTGGCGTGGAGACGATCGTCAGCCCCCTGGCCGTCATGGGCTACGCCAACTTGCCGCCCGACGAGCGGGCCGAGTTGGGCATTCGTGACGAGCTGGTGCGCCTTTGCGTCGGCATTGAGAACACAGACGATCTGCTGGCGGACGTGGCGCAAGCGTTGGCGCAATGCTGAGGGGAGCGCGGAGCACGGAATGCGGAGTGGGGAATGCGAATCTGGAATCTGCGCGAAGGTCGCGTCAAGGATGGATTAATTAATCGACAGGTTGGTGAGCACGCCCGGCTAAGAAAGAGCGTCGGGATTTAGGCGATAGGCCAGCGCCGGTTGAGCCTGCTTGGACTGAGCGTGACGAAGGATCGAAACCAAGCGGATCGACGGAGGCTAGCGCCGGTTGAGCCTGTCGAAACCAAGCGGGTCGATGGAGCTCAGCGCCGGTCGAGCCTGCGCCGTCCTGAGCCTGTCGAAGGGTCGAAACCAAGCGGGTCGCCCGTTGAGCTTGCCGGGACAGTGCATACCCTATGACTGCGCGTTATTCGTTGCGGGCGGCTTCGTCGAAGTAGCGGTTGAGGCGGCGTTCGCGGCGCATTTGGACGGCGGTTGAGACAAAGACCCATGCCAGCGATCCGAGGATGAGGCCGGCGGCGGCGCCGGCGGTCAGTCCGGTTGCGCCGGCGGACAGGCCGCCGGTCACCATGCCGGTGGCCATTCCAAGCGCGGCCATGATTACAAAAACGGGCATACGACGTGTTCCTCAATGACGTGGTGAGGCAAGCCGGCGTGCGCCGGGCCTCAGTTGACAGAGAAGAAGACGAACGCAAATGCGGCCACGTTCCGGTGAAAATGTGACCGCATTCGCTTTAGGCGGAAACCGTAGGTGAATGGTCTGCCAATGGTTCAATTCGTACGCCGAAAATGACGGTTAGCCGATGATGGTACGGCTCTGTTCGTGCATGTAGAGGGGCAGCGTGTAGAAGGAGCCGATGGCCTTGCCGCTGACGCCGCTGGCCTTCCAACCGCCAAAGGCCTGGATGCCGGGCCACGCTCCGGTGGTCGCACCGGCCGCGCGATTGCTGTACGTGGTGCCGGCCTGGATGTTCTCAAAGAACCAGGCCACCTCTTCTTCATCCTCGCTGAAGACGCCGGCAGTCAGGCCATACTCGGTCTCATTGGCCAGCTTCATGCCTTCTTCCAGCGACGAAACCGGCGTCAGATGCAGAACAGGCAGGAATAGCTCATTGCGCACCAGCTCATGATCCTCCGGCAGCCCCTCAATGATCGTAGGCGTCACAAAGTACCCTTTGCTCAAATCACCCTCTGTCAACACCTTACCGCCCGTCAGGATTGTGCCGTCGTTGCTGGCCTTTTCAGCCACCATCTTAAAACGATCATAGGCTTCCTGATTGATCACGGCGCCCATGAAGGGCGCGCGCGCCGTGGGATCGCCGACGACGATCGTCTCGGTAAGCTCAAGCAGCTTGGCCTTGAACCGCTCATAGACTGCTTCTTCGATGTAGGCGCGTGAGCAGGCCGAACACTTCTGGCCGTCGAGACCAAACGCGGCACGCATGACCCCCAGCGCGGCCTTGTCGAGATCGGCATGACGCGAAATCAGCGTCGGATTCTTGCCGCCCATCTCGATGACTGCCGGGCGCGGAACCGGTCCTCGGTGCGCGGCCTGTAGCACCTTCATGCCCACCGGATAGGAGCCGGTAAAGGTAAAGCCGTCCACATCGGGGTGATCGAGGATGCGCTGGGCCAGGGTGTCATCCGGACCCAGAATGCCATTGAAAACGCCGTCGGGTAGGCCGGCGTTAGCAAAGAGCTCGGCCGTCTTCCAGCCCAGATAGGGCGTGTCGGGCGCGCCTTTGAAGACGACGGTATTGCCGGTGACCAGCGCAGCGGCAATCGGCGCGGCGGCCAGGGCCATGGGAAAATTGAAGGGTGAAATTACCGCCCAGACGCCGTAAGGACGCAGAATGCTGTAATTGTTTTCTGTTTCATCCTCGGGGTTGAGACGCCCCAGTTGGCGCACATATCCGCCGTTCTGCGCCATGGCATCGGCATAATAGCGCAGGAGATCGGCCGTCTCCTCAACCTCGCCGAGCGATTCGAGGCGACTCTTGCCGACTTCCAGCGACATCAGCGCGCTCAACTCGTAGATGTCGTCGCTGATCTGATCGGCGATCCGGCGGATGATGGCGACGCGCTCGGACCATGGCGTGGCGCTCCACGCCGGAAAAGCCCGCTTGGCCGCGGCCACTGCCCGATCGGTATGGCGGGCGTCGCCTTGCTGGCCCGTGCAGAGCAACATCTCAGTGTTGATGGGGCTATGGCTTGCCAGCTTGACGTCCGTATACACGCGCTCACCGTCGATCCACATGGGCACATCCGCGCCCAACCATTCGCTGCGCACGGTTTCCAGCGCCCGGTCAAAAGAGGACTGCAATTCCTCGTTGTCCGCGGCGAGGGTGGCGTAGGTAATCTTGAATTTAGCGGCCATGGTTGCACTCCTTCACGGGGTCAAAGTTGAGGTAAAAGTGTTGGGCCAATACGAAAACGTCCTGCCAAAGCATGCAGATCTACGATACACGAACAGCAGAAGCGTGACAAGTAGGACGACAAACACGTCGTGTCAAGCATGTTGCAAGAACCGCTCGCAGAGTCAGTCCAGTGGAGTCGATAAACGGGTAAGCCGCCTTACTTCCGATCACCACGATTGCGCTGTGCAAGGAAATCGGTGACGTAGCCGGGCACGGGCGCATCGTTGGTCATGGCGGGATCCGTCTCGGGCGGCAAAAAGTGCTGTTCAATGGGCAGCACGCCCGCCCAGACCGGTAGCGCATAGTCTGCGGCGTCATCGTGTGGGCCGCCCGTGCGCACCTTGGCCGATGCCAGGTCGATCGGTATGGCGACCACCGCAGTCGCCTTCAATTCCTTGACGTTCGGTTGTCGCGCGTCCGCCCAGCGGCCAGGGATGAGCTTCTCCGTAAATCGCTCCAGCTGAGCCATCTTTTCGTCATTGCCGGACAACTCACCGCGGCCGAAAAGAACCACGGAACGATAGTTGACCGAGTGGTGGAAGACCGACCGCGCCAGCACCAACCCATCTACCAACGTCATGGCCACACTCACCTCGTTGCCGGCCGCCACATGATGAATCAGGCGACTGGTGGTTGCGCCATGGAGGAGCAAACGATCTCCTTCCCGGGCGTGGAGGGTCGGAATCACGAACGGACGGCCATCCTGGACAAAGGCAACGTGACAGACCAGCGCTTCGTCAATAATCGGATAGATCGTGGCACGGTCGTAATGACCGCGATCGGGCATGCGCACCACACGGTTATGCTCGGTTGCCTGAAAATCCGTCATGATCCTCCTCGTCCAGGTGCAGCTTCTGCACATTTCATCAAACAGATCCGGCCACTATCCGCGAAAATCCGCGGCCCATTTCATCGTCGTCAGCTTGCCTGCTCCAACGCTGCCGGCTTGCTGCCGATGACGATGGCCTCGCTCAGTTCAAAGGTCAGATCGTCACCCTCCCCCTGCGGCTGGAGAAAATCGAGCGCGGCTTGCGGGGCCTCTGCCAGCAACTCGCGCAGCGTCGCCACCGTCTCCGGCGTGGCGCCCAGGCGGACGGCCCATGGCGCAAAGGTCATACGCTTGGGTGCGGTCTCTAGCCCCAGGATGTCGAATCCCACTTCGCTAAAGAGATCGACCCATTCAGCCATTGTCAGACAGCGCCCGTGGCTGGGATCGCGCAGCTTCTCGAAGGCATTGACGTAGTCGCCCGCTGCACCAGCCGGCACAATGTTGTCGACCACGGCCAGCTTGCCCCCCGGCTTGAGCACGCGGTAGGACTCGCGTACAAAGGCGGGCACATCCGGAAAATGGTGGGGAGCAATGCGACAGGTCACCAGCTCAAAGCGCTCATCGGCAAAGGGCAGGCGCTGGGCATCGGCTGCCTCGAAGGCGACGTTGGTAATGCCCTTTTCCGCCGCCAGGTCAAACGCCACCGTCAGCATCTCCGGCGTGACGTCGGTCGCCAGCACATGGGCAACATGCGGCGCGAAGACAAAGGCCGTGTGCCCGGCTGCCGTAGCCACATCGAGCACAGTCCACTCAGCCTGCGGTTCGATTAACTCAACCAGGCGGGCCAGACTTGCACCTTTCGCATGCACCCGGCTCGTTGCATATTTGGCCGCATTCGGCCCAAACTGAGCCTGCACGCTCCGAATCCGATCATCATCCAACGCCGCCATAGAGCCCCCTCAAGTTGAATCGTCAATTGACCATCGTCAATCATTTCTCATCTTCCAGCAGGTCGCGGGTGTGCAGGTCGTAGAGGCCGTAGGCGGCGGCGAGCACCTCGATTGGGTGGCGGCTGGGCAAGTCGACGCCGTGTTCCAGCTGCCAGCGACAGGTCTCCGAGTCGCATGCGGTCATGGTGACATCGTCGCCCTGCTCGCGCACAAAGCGGAAGAGCTCCTCACCCACTGCCATGCCAATCTCGTATTTCTCTTTTTTGTAGCCGTAGGTGCCGGCAATGCCGCAGCAACGCGCATGGCTCTCGGGCGTCTCCAGGCCGGGGATCAGCCGCATGATGTCCAGCGCGGGCTTGCCGACCCGATGGGCACGGTACTGGCAGGGCGCATGATAGGGCAGCTTCATCTCGATAGGCTGGAAGTCGGTTTCGAGTTCGCCCGTCTCATCCAATTCGCGCAGCCATTCAAAGATGTCCCACACGCCCATCTTCAGGGTCGTGGCGGCCTCATCGTGCATGTCGAGCAACTCGGGCGCCTCTTCTTTGAGGGTGAGGGTGCAGCTTGTGCTCGTTCCAACAATCGGCAAGCCGCTGCGCGCGTAGCCGGCCAGGTAGTTCACGTTGTTGCAGTGATAGTCGGCGGCGGCGTCAAACTCACCGTTGCTGAGCATGGGCAGGCCGCAGCAATTCTGCTCAGGGACGATGACTTCATAACCGTTATGTTCCAAGACCGCAACCGCGGCCTTGCCGATGAAGGGTTCGTAATACATGGTCGCGCAGCCGTGGAAATAGACGACCTTCTTGTCCGACTTGAGCCGTCGTGCCTTGCTGCGCTTGAACCACTTGCCAAAGCTGCCGCTGGTGCTCCAGCGCGGCAAGGGCGCTTCTTCAGCGATCCCCATCACCTTCTCGGCCAGATAGCGGCTGACCGGATTGTGGAGGCCAAAGTTAGCTAGGTGCGGGACGTAGCTGCCAACTTGACCGAGCAATTCGTTGCGACCCAACAGGCGATTGCGCAACGGAATCCCCTGCTCGGCGACGATCTGCGCACGCGCACGTGCGTTGAGCTCGGCGATCTTCACGCCGGTGGGGCAGACCTCGTTGCAGACCCGGCATCCCGAGCAGTAGTCGACCGAATGATCCGGCGTGATCGCCTGTCCATTCTCCCGGAACCGTTGGGCCTGGGGACCAACGTACTTCGGACCGGGGAAGAGGTCGGTCACGGCCGAGACGGGACAGTAGGTCGTGCAGATGTTGCACTTGATACACTCGTCCAGCGAGGGGCCGACCGAGTGCCAGGAAGTCGTATGCATGGTGAAACCCTTTTTCAATAGAGCAATAATTCGTCAAGCCCCGGCGGCCGCGATGCCCGATGCAATGGCGACGCCTTCCATGCTGCGCTCCACAATGGGGTCAAAGCCGGCCAGCGTCGAACCAGCCACGCGCAGATTGGCGAAACGTGGGGCACCGTCGCCGTCAATCGGCTGCATGGTGTGATTGACCGCCACGCCGCCACGAAAGACAGGATGACCCCGCTCGTCCAGGAAGCGCGGATGAAACCAGTCGCTGCGCGCTTGGGGCGCGGTCAGGGGCAAGTCGAATATGGTCTCCCAGACGCGACCGGCCGGGTCGCTGTCAAAACCGCCGCCGAGGATGCCGCCTGTCGCCAGCACAAAATTCTCGGCACGGTGACGAAGCGGACGCGCGCTTGTCTCCGACGCCACCCAAGCAATGCGGGGCGGGCCGCCATCGTCATCGAGCGCAATCTCTGTACCGATGACTTCCATGCCTGCTTCAACCCGAACGCCTAATCGTTCCAACTCCGCGCGCAGGACCTTGAAGAGCCGTACGCCCGGCACGCTCGGCGGCAGGGTCGGAATCTCGAAGACTGGTGCGTCGGCCGTCGTCTGGAGCGCTTCCAGCACCGCGGCATGGGCATCGAGACCCAGGATGGCCGGCAAACCGACCCGCTCCCCCGGCTGTACGACGTCGCGCACGGCCTCAGCCAGATGAGCATAGCGTGCTTCGTCGTCGAGCGCCGTTGCCAGCTGAATCGTGTTGATATCCCGGCGATCGCTCAGTAGATCAAAGGGCAGCAGCGCCGCCCGCGCGGCAAAGCCCTGCTTGGCCAGATTTTCGGCGATCAAGGCCGGATAGAAGTCACGCATGCCGTCAAAGCCAATAATCAGAAGCGGTTCGGTGCGCCCCAGATCGCCGGCCAGCTGTGCGGCCGGCGCCAGCAGCGTAGGACGAACAGCACCGGCAGGCGACGGCAACAGCATGTTTTGGCTGGCAGTCGCAGCGCCGCCATCATTTGTGGCGCCACTGTAGGGCAAGCCGGCTTGCGCCGTCAGCGCCAAGAAGTCGTCCAGCGCCGCGCGCGTTTGATCGACGCCAAGCAGGGCATAGGGGTGATCGGGACGTGTGGCGGCCAGACCGGCGATCTCTTCCAACGGATGACGGACGAGCGCACCATCTGCCCTGTAGCCAAAGACGTCAATTGTCGCCGCGCTCCAATGCAGCGCGCCCAGGCCCTTGGCGATTACCTTGACGCTGCGTCCCGCTAGCGCCGCCCGGTAGGCCGTCATCAAGCCGCTCAATCCTGCGCCGACAACCAGCAGGTCGATCATGCCGGAGCCTCCGTCTGCTCGTTCGGGGTGGTGTCAAAACGATAGAACTTGCTCAAAGGGCTTTCATCACCGGCACCAGGCAGGTGATCGGCATTCATCAGGCTGAGGTAAATCAGCTCGTCGAGCCGCTCCTGCTTGAGCTGGCGACCCCACAAGATGGGCGTGACGCCCTTCCAGCGTTCCTGGAGAAAATCGCGCAGGAGGAGATTGGGCTGGAGCGCCGGCCCGCCGCCGTGATTTTCCGCATGCCGGCTGTGCTTGGGCGACTGCAGATAGGCGACCTCCCACGCAGCCGTGCGCGCGTCGGCATCAGCTGCCACCGGCCGTTGCGCCATCTCATGCAGGATGCCGACCGCGCGATAGGTACAAAAGCCGCCCTGGCATGGTCCCATGCCCAGACGCACGTCGCGGCGAATGTCGTCAAGGGTCACGGTCGGGTTCTGGCGTGCGGCATTCTCGATCATGGTGCGCGTCACCAGCTCGCACTCGCAGATCAGCTCGCCCTGGAGCTTGGCTTCCTCGACCTCATGGAGGCGATGGCCGAGCCAGTAGGGCCCCTGCTCCGTGCCCGGTACCTCGGTGTGCTCGGTTGCACACGGCTTGCGCGTGCCCAAATGCTCAGTAGCCAGGTCAACGGTCTTTTCGGCCATGTGGCGGAAGGTGGTCCATTTGCCGCCCGTAATCGTGATGAGACCGGCCACGCCCTGGCGCCGCTTATGATCCAGCAGCGCAAACTTGCGCGTGGCGTCACGCGAGTCGCCGGTGTAGTCCTCCTGGTAGAGGGGCCGCACGCCCGCCCAGGCGCGCACCACCCGCGCGCGGGAGATGCCCGGCACCAGCTTCTCGCCCTCATCGAGCATCAGCTGCACTTCCCATGGCTCGATGCGCAGGTTCTCCGGGTCGGCCACCCGCTCGTCGGTGGTGCCGATGACTGCCACCGTGTGGATGGGCACAATAATATCGCCGTCGTCGGGCATTTTACAGCGATTGACCACCGTATTGATCACCCGATGATTCATGGCGACCATGGCGCCCTTGCCCGGAATCACGCTGATCTCAATGCCGACCATGCCCGCAATCCGTCCGGCCCAGGCGCCCGAGGCGTTGATGACCAGTTCGGCGTGAATCTCCAGATCCTCACCCCGCGCTGCATCATGGACGCGCGCGCCGACCACGCGTTGATCACTGGCGCCGCCACTGACAAGCAGGCCGGTCACTTCGTGATAGGTGAGGACCTGGGCGCCGGCGATGCGCGCGGCCTGCGCCGTGGCGTGGGTGGCCAGAAAGCTGTCGGCGGCGCCGTCAGGCACCTCGAAGACGCGGCTGATGCGCGGGTTTAGCAAGGGTTCGCGGCGCAGGGCTTCTGCCACCGAAATCTCGTTGCAGGGCACGCCCGTGGCTGCACAGCCGGCCACAAACCGGTCCGGAAAGTCGCCTTCATCTTCGGGCGTGACGACAAAGAAACCGCTGGTATCTTCGATGCAGTGGGCATGGGTGTGGCGCAGGATCCGGTTCTCCTGAATGCACTCGACTGCGCTCTGGGGGTCCTTAACGACATAGCGCCCGCCCGAATGGAGCAGACCGTGGTAGCGCCCGGTCGTGCCGTGGGTCAGGTCGCGACGTTCCACCAGCACGACGTCGAAGCCGCGTAGGGCCGCGTCCCAGGCGACGCCTGTACCGGTCGCGCCGCCGCCAATCACGAGTATTTCAGTTTGAATGCGTTTCATCGTCCTCTACTCTTCATCGAGCCAGTGCATGGTGCGCTGAACCGCCTTGAGCCAGCCCTTGTAGAGATCGGCTCGCTCCGCCGCATCCATCTGCGGCGTCCACGTCTTGTCGACCTGCCAATTCCGGCGCAGGTCGTCCAGGCTCTGCCAGTAGCCTACCGCCAACCCTGCGGCATAGGCCGCGCCCAGCGCCGTCGTCTCTGCCACCACGGGCCGCACGACCGGCACATCGAGAATGTCGGCCTGAAACTGCATGAGCGTTTCGTTGTAGACCATGCCGCCGTCGACCTTGAGTGCGGTCAGCTTGACGCCAGAATCTTTCTCCATGGCCTCCAGCACCTCACGCGTCTGGTAGGCGGTGGCGTCGAGCGCGGCCCGGGCGATGTGCCCTTTGTTGATAAAGCGGGTCAAGCCAATGATGAGGCCACGTGCATCGGACTGCCAGTAGGGCGCAAAGAGACCCGAAAACGCGGGGACAAAGTAGATCCCGCCGGCGTCCTCTACCGAGTTGGCGTAATCCTCCACATGGTGCGAGAAATCGAAAAAATCCAGGTTATCCCGCAGCCACTGCACCAGCGAACCGGTTACGGCAATGGAGCCTTCCAGGGCATAGACCGGCTTTTCGTCGCCAAATTGATAGCAGAGTGTGGTCAACAGGCCGCTTGCGCTGGGCACGATTTCATGACCCGTGTTCATGAGCATGAAGCAACCGGTGCCATAGGTATTCTTGGCCTCGCCCTTGTCGAAGCAGGTCTGGCCCACGGTCGCCGCATGCTGATCGCCCAGATCACCGCAAACCGGCGTCTTGCGCCAGTAACCGTAGAAATTGGGGTCGCTCGAGGGGCGAATTTCGGGCAACATCGCACGGGGAATGCCCATGATGGCCAAGATCTCGTCATCCCACTCGAGCGTACGCAGGTTCATGAGCATGGTGCGGCCGGCGTTGGTCACATCGGTGATGTGGGCGCCTCCTTCGATGCCACCGGTGAGATGCCAAATCAGCCATGTGTCCATGTTGCCAAAGAGCGCTTCGCCCCGCTCGGCTGCGGCACGCACGCCAGGCACATTGTCCAGGATCCACTTGATCTTGGGGCCTGAAAAATAGGTTGCCAGCGGCAGGCCCGTAACCGCCCGAAAGCGATCCTGGCCGTCCGTGCGTGCCAGTTCCTGACAGATCTTGTCCGTGCGCGTATCTTGCCAGACGATGGCGTTGTAGTAGGGCTCGCCGGTCAGGCGATTCCAGACAACGGTCGTCTCGCGCTGGTTGGTGATGCCGATGGCGGCCAGGTCGGCGGCCGTGAGCCCCGCTTTGTCCAGCGCACCATCCATCACCTGACGCGTGCGCTGCCAGATTTCCTCGGCATCATGCTCCACCCAGCCTGCCTGGGGAAAGATCTGCGCATGTTCGAGTTGGTGTTGGCTGATAACATTTCCGCCGTGATCGAAGATCATGAATCGGGTGCTGGTGGTACCCTGATCGACAGCGCCGACATACTGGGTCATGGATGAATCCGCTCCTTTCAAGCCGCCTGCAACACACATATGTGTCGGACGTCAGTTCGCTCGGAAATCGGTTTACAATCGATGAACAATCTAAGCTTATCACACGTTCATGTTAGAATGAACTGGGCTATCCATCTAGTGCATCGGCAATCTTTATTTGACGAGTCTACGAACTTGTTCTTGCCGATGCATTTAGGTTCCGCCACAGAAAAACGAGTCGTCAATTCAAGATTGGCGGAACACTAGGGTGCATCCCACATTTGGGGGCTGCTCTGGAGAAAGCCACCAGTCCATTCGTACACCGCTCCCAAAATGGGATGCACCCATGGGCCCAGGTCCTGTCGAGCGTAAAATGATTCCACGTCGCACAACAATTCTCTTGACGCTACTTACATGGGGCGCCCTGCTCGGAAGCGGCTGCAGGGGCGAGTCTGCCGTTGCGCCTTCCGCCGACGTAAGGCCGACGGCGACAGCCACGGTAGCGGCAACGCCGACGCCATCACCTGAACCGACTGAACGACCGACCGAGCCGCCTGCCAACCAAACCGTGACACCCGTTCGTTTTGGCTATGTTGTGGTCGAAGAGTTCGAGCACGATCCCGGCGCCTTTACCCAGGGTCTGGTTTTTGTCGACGGTGTGTTCTACGAGGGCACGGGCCTGCGCGGCCAGTCAACGCTGCGCAGGGTCGATCCGGCGACCGGCGAGGTGCTGCAGGGCATTCGCTATCCCGAGCAGTATTTTGCCGAAGGCGTTGCCGTGCTCGACGATCGCATCTTTCAGCTCACCTGGCAGTCGCAAACGGGCTTCATCCTCGATCGCGAGACCTTTGAGTTGGAGGGACAGTTCACTTATCCCACCGAGGGCTGGGGCTTGACGCATGACGGCGAGCGCCTAATCATGAGCGATGGCACGCCCACCCTCTATTTTCTTGACCCTGCGACCCAAGACATCATCGGCCAGATCACGGTTCAGGATGATCAGGGGCCGGTGGCGATGCTCAACGAACTGGAGTACATCGACGGTCAGATCTACGCCAACGTCTGGCAGACTGAGCAAATTGCAATCATCGATCCAGCGAGCGGCAATGTCACGGGGTATATTGACCTGAGCGGCCTACCCGACGATGATGCCCGGGCTGAGCTAATTGAGTTCCACGACCTGGCCGACGAGCAGGCGTTGGCGGCTTTTCTGTCATCCCGGGCAACCTTAAACGGCATCGCCTATGATGCTGCAACCGATCGTCTCTTTGTGACCGGCAAGCTTTGGCCGGAACTTTATGAAATCGACCTTGTGCCAATCGAGGAGTAATCTCATGCAAAAAATCACTTTCCCCGTCCTTTTAATCGTGGCTGCCTTGCTGTTGGCAGCATGCGGCGCACCGGCGCCGGCAGCCGAAGCGCCCGTCGCAGACGCCCCGGCCGCTGTGGCCGATGCGTCTGCAGCACTCGACCTGCCCGCCTCGGTCGACGTCCAGACGACGTCCGAGGTCATGACACGTGACGACGTCATCGTCCTTGATGTACGCGAACAGTGGGAGTACGATGAAGGCCACATCCCCGGCGTCATCCACATGCCCATGAATGATGTGCCCGCCAACCTGGATCAAATTCCCACAGATCAGACCGTCATCGTCTCCTGCCGCAGCGGCAACCGCAGCGGTCAGGTAACCAACTTCCTACGTGAACAGGGCTATGAGAATGTTCACAATATGGAGGGCGGTATCGTTGCATGGGAACGGGCCGGCCTGCCCGTCGAATAGCGGTTGCGTGCCCAGTACCAGAACCTGCCGGTAGGAAATCGTGCTCCCCACGACGATCTTGTACGGAGCAGTAAGTCATGAATGAATTACGCCAAAACATGGCGACCAAGCGCTGGGTGATCATCGCAACAGAGCGCGCCAAGCGTCCCAATGAACTGGTGCCTGAATCCACCACCGATCCCCTGAGCCTGCCGGCTTGGGATGAGAGTTGCCCATTTTGTCCGGGCAACGAAGAGATAGATCTCGAAACGATGCGCATGCCGGAGCGGGGCGAGTGGCAGGTGCGCGGCGTCGGCAATCGCTATCCGGCCTTGCGTGCGAACGGTGAACGTATCCGCTCGTATGACGGCGTCGATCGCAACATTACTGCAGTGGGCTATCATGAAGTGCTGGTCGAATCGCCTTTGCACAATGCATGCATCCCACTGCAGCCCTCCAGCGAGTTGTGCATGGTCTTCTCAGCCTTTCAGCAGCGGGGCATTGAGATCGCCAGAGACGACCGCATCGAGCAGGTGATTTACTTCAAGAATCACGGTAGCATGGCCGGCAGTTCCATGTCCCATCCCCACGCCCAGATCATGGGCCTGCCCATCGTGCCCTCCGATATCCGGGCGCGCATCTCAGAAGCGCGGCGCTATTTTGACGACACGGGCGACTGCGTGCTCTGTGCGATGCTGGCGCGGGAGCAGGAGGATGGACGACGCATCGTTGTCGAGGGCGAACATGCCACGGCCTTTGTGCCCTATGCGGCCTTTTCACCCTTCCATATGTGGATCATCCCCCATGGCCATGAGGCCCACTATCACCATGCCGGCATTGACGATCGCCAGAGCGTGGCGAGGGTCCTGCATAAGCTGCTGCAGAAACTCTACGTGGGCGTGGGCAATCCTGACTTCAACTACGTCATTCGCTCAGCGCCCGTGAGCGAATGCAACAATGAATACCTGCACTGGTACGTCACCGTTGTGCCGCGGCTGACCCAGGTGGCCGGTTTTGAGCTGGGCGCCGACATGTTTATCAACCCCACCCTGCCGGAAGAAAGCGCCGCTTTCCTGCGCAGCATCGAGGCGTAAGCCCCATGGACGTCATCGAATACAATCAGAAATCCTGGGACAACGCTGTCGACGAAGGCAGCGTCTGGACCGTCCCTGTCAGCCCGGAAGAAATCGCCGCGGCCCAACGCGGCGAGTGGGAAATCGTGCTCACGCCGGAGAAGGCCGTCCCCCGGGCATGGTTTCCGGACGACCTCGCTGGCGTCGACGTGCTCTGCCTGGCAGGCGCCGGCGGCCAGCAGGGGCCGATTCTCGCGGCAGCCGGCGCGCGCGTGACGGTCTTCGACAACTCGCCGCGCCAGCTCGCCCAGGATCAGCTGGTCGCGAATCGCGAAGGGCTGGAGATCACCACGGTGCAGGGTGATATGGCCAACCTGGACGCCTTTGCCGACCAGAGCTTTGACCTGATCTTCCATCCTTGTTCCAATCTCTTCGTGCCCGACATTTTGCCCGTCTGGCGCGAAGCGTACCGGGTGTTGCGGCCGGGCGGCGTCCTGCTCTCCGGCTTCACCAACCCGGCCTTCTTTCTCTTTGACAGCGAGCGGGCCGACCGTGGCGAATATGTGGTCGAACACAAGCTGCCCTATTCGGACTTGACCAGCATTTCGGACGCACAGCGCCGCCGCTATACTGACAAACTGGCGGCCTTGGAATTTGGCCACACGCTCAGCGATCAGCTCGGCGGTCAGATCGACGCCGGCTTCTTCATCACCGGCTTCTACGAGGACCGCTGGACCGGCCAGGCGCTGTCGGAGTATATGGACCCCTACATTGCCACAAGGGCATGGAAGCCCGCCCAGATTGACCCATAGCAATTCATCAAACCCAATCAACCCACGATGGAGACTAGCACCATGACCGCCTGGCAAGCGTACATTGACCAAAACCAAGCGCGCTTTACCGCAGAACTTCTTGATTTCCTGCGCATTCCCAGCATTTCCAGCCTCTCCGAGCACATGCCCGACGTGCTGCTCGCGGCCGAGTGGGTCGCGGAGCGGGCCAAGACCGCGGGCATGGAGAACGTGGTTATCATGGAAACAGGCGCACATCCGGTCGTCTATGCCGACTGGCTTCATGCGCCCGGCAAGCCGACCATCCTCATTTACGGTCACTACGATGTGCAGCCGGTCGATCCCCTAGCGCTCTGGAAGAACCCGCCCTTTGAGCCAGCGATTGAGGACGACCGCGTCTATGCCCGCGGGGCCAGCGACGACAAAGGCAACATGCTCGTGCCGATCCTGGCCGTCGAAGCGCTGCTGCAGAGCGAGGGCAAATTGCCGGTCAACCTCAAATTTTTCTTTGAGGGGCAGGAGGAGATCGGCAGTCCGAACTTGCCGCCCTTCATTGCCGCGCACAAAGAGGCGCTGGCCTGCGACATGGTCCTCAGCGCGGATGGCGGCCAGTGGGACGAAGACCAACCGGCGCTGATGGTGGGGTTGCGCGGGCTGGCCAGCGTGCAGATCGACGTGACCGGTCCCGATCATGACGTCCATTCCGGCATGTACGGCGGCGCGATCCAGAATCCGATCCATGCGCTAACGGCGCTGCTGGCTTCCATGCGCGCCGAGGATGGGACCATTCTGATTGAGGGCTTCTACGACGATGTCGTCCCCTTAAGTCCATCCGACCGCAAGCATATCGCGGCGGTGCCCTATCAAGAAGAGAAGATTAAGGCCCAGATCGATGTCGACGATCTCTATGGCGAACCGGGTTATTCGACCATGGAGCGACGCTGGGCGCGTCCCACCTTGGAGGTTAACGGTATTTGGGGCGGTTTTCAGGGTGAAGGTGTCAAGACGGTCATCCCCAGCACGGCCCATGCCAAAATCTCCTGCCGCCTCGTGGCAAACCAAGACCCGGCGGCCATCATTGACCGTATCACCGAGCATGTCGCCCGTCACGCGCTCCCCGGCGTGCGCGTTTCGGTGACGCCGTATGAGAGCATTGCGACGCCCTACCTCATGCCCGATGATCATCCGGGCAACCAGGCCGCCCGTGAGGTGCATCTTGAACTCTATGGCAAAGAGCCCTTCTACGCCCGCAGCGGCGGCAGCATTCCCTTCTGCAGCATCTTCCTGGAGAACCTGGGCGTCTACACCGTCAACTTTGCGTTTGCGCTGGGTGATGAGTACCAGCATTCGCCGAATGAATTCTTCCGGCTGGCGAGTTTTCGTCGCGGGCAGACGGCGTATTGTCGGCTGTTGGAGCGGTTGGGGGAGGGGTATGGGGTTGGGGTCGTGGGGTTGTGGGGGGGGGGGGGTGGGTGGTAGAGCGCCGTCTGTCATCCCGACGGAGCGCAGCGACGAGGGATCTGGCGCGCAATGACACAATCGTTGGGAATATACCCAACTCAATGATGGGACAGTGAATGCCTGACAAGACAACGCGCGTCCAAGCGCAGCAGCGAGAGATCCACCGGCTTGATGGACGGATTGCCGAGCTGGAGCAGATCAATACGCGCTACACTTGGGCGCGTCTGGCAACCTTCCTCATCGGCGCGGCCGCGTCCTTCGGGGCATTCTTCGCCTGGGGGCTCGGTCCCTTCCTGCTCGTGCTGGCCCTGGCCACGGCCGCCTTTGTCACAGTGGTGCTCTTCCATCGCCGTTTGGAGCACTCCATCCGCCGGCACGTGGCATGGCGAGACTTCACCATTGCGCAGATCGCCCGCTCCACTCATGACTGGTCGGCCATCCCGCCCTCTGCCACTGCGCCGCCCCGCTACGATCATCCCTTTGAGGCCGATCTCGACCTTGTCGGCGAATACTCGGTCCATCGGCTGATCAACATCGCCGTCTCTGTACCGGGCAGCGTGCGGCTGCACGCGCTCCTGGCCGACGAGCGACCCGACGCTGCGGGCACGGCCGAGCGCCAAGCGCTGGTTAACGAACTCCGGCCGCGCATTCTGTTGCGCAAGCGGCTGGCCGTGGCCGCCCGCTCCGCTGCCAGCGCGGACGAAGCGTGGGAGCCGTCAGCGCTGCAAAGCTGGCTCAGCCGGGAGCCCGAGGCGGGCCCAGGCCCGAGCCGCTGGGGACTTGCGCTGCTCGCAGGACTGGCTGTGATCAACTTGGGTGCGTTGGCGCTCTCCTTCCTGTGGGGAATTGTGCCCCGGGCATGGATGGTCACATTGCCAGTTTATGCGCTCAGCTACTATACGCTGGCGCGCAACAACCCCGCCGTCTTCAAGGAAGCGAGTCACCTGCAGGACGCGCTGCGCCAACTCGCCGATGTCTTTCAGGTCATCGAGTCGTACGACTACTCGGCCACGCCTGCGCTGGCCACCCTCTGCCGGCACTTTCAGGACGGCGAGCAGCGTCCCTCGCGCGCCCTGCGCCGCATCTCGCGCGTGGTCGACGCGACGGGCGTGCAGGGCAATCCGTTCATCTGGGTCTTGCTCAACCTGGCGGTGCCGTGGGATTACTTTTTTGCCCTGCGCCTGGTCGACCTCAAGGCGGACATTGCTGAATTCATGCCCGGCTGGCTGGCGACCTGGTTCGAGCTCGAGGCGTTGGGTTCGCTGGCCAATCTGGGTTATTTGAATCCGGACTATGTTCTGCCCGACGTGACAACCGGCGCAGATCAGCCGCCAGTCTTTCATGCCCACGCCCTGGGTCACCCGCTCCTGCCTGACGACGCCAAGGTGACGAACGACTTTGCTATCGATCGGCAGGGCGACCTGACGCTGATTACGGGCTCCAACATGGCGGGGAAAAGCACGTTTTTGCGCACGGTCGGCGTCAACTTGATCCTGGCTTATGCCGGCGCGCCGGTCGATGCAACGCAGATGACCACGACGCTCTTCCGTCCCTACACGTGCATCAAGGTGAGCGACTCGGTGACGGGTGGCATCTCTTACTTCTATGCCGAAGTCCAGCGCCTGCGCGGCCTGCTCGATGCGCTGGACGCTGAAGATCACCTGCCCCTCTTTTTCCTCATCGACGAGATCTTCCGCGGCACCAACAATACGGAGCGTCTCCAGGGCAGCCGCGCCTACATCCGCCGCCTGGTGGGACGAAACGGCGTCGGCCTGATCTCCACCCATGACCTCGAACTGGTGAAGCTCGGGGACGAGTTTCGGCAGGTCAACAACTTCCATTTCCGCGACGATGTCGCCGACGGACGTATGGTCTTCGATTACCTGCTGCGCGCCGGCCCGTGTCCGACGACCAACGCGCTCAAGATCATGGCGCTGGAAGGATTGCCGGTTGAGTAGGTAAATTCGGGATTGGGGATTGGGGATTGCGGATTGCGGGTGAGAGACGGGTTAGCGATAGTTAACGTTCAGCGTGGGGGGCGAGTACCGATGACGGACAAGATTGCGGTTGGCGCAACGGTGGCGGTGATTGCGGATGGTCGGGTGCTGATGTGTCAACGCGAGGATTTTGAGGTTTGGTGTCTCCCTGGCGGGCACAACGATCCCGGCGAATCGCTGGCGGCGACGGCGATCCGTGAGGTGAAGGAAGAAGTTGGGCTGGACGTGGTGCTGGATCGCTTTGTGGGCCTCTACTCGCGGCTGGGCGCCACCCCCACGATCCACCTGGCGGTCTTTGCTGCGCATCCCGTTGGCGGTGAGATCGAAGCGCAAGCCGACGAGGTGATTGACATCGCCTGGTTTGATCCGGCAGAGCTGCCGCGCGATATGTTCTGGTGGCACCGCCAGCCGATCGCTGACGCTGCGGCCGGCGTGAGCGGCGTCGCGTACACGGCCATCGTGGACCCGGCCGAGACTGTAGACTCACGCCAGGAACTCTACGACCTGCGTGACCGGTCGGGCATGGAGCGTAGTGAGTTCTATCACGACTATTTCGAAAGCAACGGCCCACAGCTCATCCGCAATGCCTAGCACCGCAGGCTCCACTGCCGGCAGCTGATTGGCGGCTGCGCCCGCTTAGTGAGCACGCCCCGTGCGAACGGGTTGTGTGGACATATGGCCCTTGGTTGCGGAGCAACGTTGACGGAATCGCCAGCCGGGACGGCGCCCGCACGTGGGCGTGCGGTCTGACCGGAGGAAAAAACTTCGCCTACCCCATCCGCTCAGTGAGCACGCCCCGTGCGAACGGGTTGTGTTGGACGCATGGCCCTTGGTTGCGGAGCGGCGTTGACGGAATCGCCAGCCGGGACGGCGCCCGCACGTGGGCGTGCGGTCTGACCGGAGGAAAAAACTTCGCCTACCCCATCCGCTCAGTGAGCACGCCCCGTGCGAACGGGTTGTGTTGGACATATGGCCCTTGGTTGCGGAGCGGCGTGAATGCATGAGGAACGGTCGCCACCCTCATTAACCATTCATCATTGTGCATTCTCGATTAACCATTATTCTTGCTTGGGCGATGGGATCCTCTAACGCTACAATAAAGGCCATGTCTGCATCCCATGCCCTCAGCGCGCCCTCAACGCCCTCGCCATCAACATGGCGCGCCCCCCTCTTGACACTGCTTGTTATTGCGCCCGCACTGCTCACTTTCGCGCTGACCATGACGCCCGGCCCTGCTGTGCTCTGGCCGCGCTGGGCGGCCATGATGGTGTTGGCCTGGTGGCTGCCGGGCGCCTTGCTCGTAGCCCACTGGCGTCTTGCCGAGCTGGACTTACCGACTGCGTTCGTGCTTGCGCTCGGCCTGGGCTTTGGCTGGATGATGACCGGCGCGCTGCTGGTCCACTGGTTGCCGGGCGCAATCGGCTTCTGGACGCTGGCCCTGACCAATGCCGTGGCTGCGCTGGCGCTGGGGCTGGCCCTGCACTGGCGCCCGCCCCTTCCGCTGATCACGACGCCGCGTCGCACCTGGATGTGGCTGCTCGGCCTCCTGTTGCTCACGCTGGCACTGCGCATACCTGGCCTTGCCTATCACGAGTTTCACTATGACGAGGTGCTGGTCCTCACCCGTGCGCGGGAAGCGATCCGCGGCGAGGATGATGCACTGGCGCGGCATACCAAGGGACCGGGCGAAATCGCCGCGGCCATTGTGGTCTTTCGCACCCTGGGCACGGCCAACGAAGGCACCGCACGCCTCCTCTTTGGCCTGGCCAGCGCGGGCAGCGTGCTGGCGCTGGCGCTGCTCGGCCGCCGCATGTTTGCGTCGGACCACGTGGGCTTCTGGAGCGGGTTGCTGCTGGCGCTCAACGGCTTTGCGCTGGGTCTGTCGCGCATCGTGCAGTATCAGGCCGCGGTGCTCCTACTGATGGTGTTGGCGGTGTTGGCGGCCTGGCGCTTTACCGAGCGGGGCGCGCTGCGCTGGCTTGTGCTTGCGGCGCTGCTCAGTGCGTGGGGCCTCACCCTCCACTATGAGTTTGGTCTCGTCGCGCCGGCGCTGCTCTTTTTGCTCTGGAAAGGATGGCCCGCGGTTGGGGACAAGCGACGGGCGCTCGGGCAGCTAACGCTGACGACCCTAGCCGGCGCTATCTGGCTTGCGGCCGTCTACGTACCGCTCTACCTAAACCCCTTTTTCAGCCAGACGCAGAGCTATCTCGGCACCCGGCTGGGGCGCCTGGGCAGCACCTTCAACCTCTCCTTCTTTGTCGAGATGGGGACCTTCTACAACTCGGTTTATTTCTTCCTCGGCCTCATTCTGCTCATGCTAGCGGGGATCTTCATCGGCTGGCGCAGGGAACGCAGGGCAACGATTGCTCTCTCGCTCTGGTTCACGCCATTCTTGGTGCTCTATTTGTTCATCGTCCAGTTTCCCGGCACTCACTTCTACCTGCTCATGCCAAGTTGGAGCGTGCTGGCCGCGGTCACGATTGGGATCGGGTTGCATGCAGGGCTCCAGCGGGTATGGGGAGAATCGCAGGGCACGGTCGATCCTGCCGGTGATCGTCCACCGGCTCGTGCGGCAACGCAGGTTGTGCTATATGGCGTGTTGGCGCTTTGGCTCGCGGTGTCGAGCTACTATCTCTATTTGATGTTCTTTCGGCAGGAACCTGAGTATCTGATCAACTATCAGGCCGAGCGCGCGCCCTTCTACTGGGCCCCCTACGGCGAAAATGTGCCGGAGAAGCCCCGCTTTGGCTTTCCGATTCGGGAAGGCTGGAAGACGCTGGGCGTGCTCTCTGAATGGAAGGTGCTCAACGGCGCCTATGCCTCCAACGAACGCTCGCGCCATCTGCGCTGGTATCTGGGCGACTTTGATCGTGTTCCCTTCGAGGAAGCGCCCGACTTTATCTTTGTCGCACGCCATTTGCAGGAGCCGGATCCCGCCTACAGTTCGGACCGACTCAATGGCTACACGAAGGCAGGTGATGTCATAGTGCGCGACGAATCGCGCATTGAAATTTGGTCGCGTGAGGCGCTGCCGGCGCCCGACCTGCTCTTCGACGCCGGCGCCTTCACCGGGGTTTTCGACGGCCTTGGACCCACCTTTGCAGAGTGGCCCGAGCCGCCTGAAAGCGTACGCGAGGTCGCGCTCGACGAGCAAGTGTCGCTCGTCAGCGGCGGCTATAGCCCTGCGACAGTACGTGCAGGCGACGTGCTGCACGCGCGCCTGGTCTGGCAGACGCAAGCGCCCCTCGATGTCGACTATAAGCGCTTCTTCCACGTCGCCGGTGCGGATGACCAGCCCGCAGTCCAACTCGATGGCCTGCCCCGCATGAACACAAGCCGGACCAGCGCCTGGGCCCCGGGCGAAGCGGTCGAAGATCAGATCCTGCTCCTCATCCCGCCACAGACGCCGCCCGGCGTCTACCGTCTCCTCACCGGCCTCTACGATCCCAATACGGGCGACCGCGTCGGCGACAAGGCCATCGACCTGGGTGAGGTGCGCATTCGATAGAACGCGGATCTAACGGATTAGGCGGATGTACGCGGATTTATCCAAAAAAATCAGCCTTGATCCGCCGGATCAGCCCGATCCGCGTTCCATGCTTTCCTACTTCTGCTGCGAGGTATCGAAGGCGTCGCGCAGGCCGTCGCCGAGGAAGGTGAAGCCGAGCATGGTGAGGGCGATAGCCAGGGTCGGGAAGACGCTCATATGCCAGTAGACGCGCATGTAGGCGAGCGAGTTGCCGACCATTTTGCCCCAGCTCGGTATTGGATCGTTGACGCCCAAGCCCAGGAAGGAGAGGCCGGCTTCGGCAAAGATGGCGACGGGAATCCCCAACGTCACGGCGATGATGATAGGGGCCAGAGCATTGGGCAGCAGGTGCCGCGTGGCGATGCGAAATTTGGGCGCGCCGATGGTGCGGGCGGCGAGGACGTAGTCTCGCTCGCGCAAAGAAAGCAGCTGGGCGCGCAGGAGGCGCGTCACGTCGAGCCAGGCGACCAGACCGATGGCGATGATCACGTTCGACAGGCCGCTGCCAAAGACTGCGATCAGGAGCAGCGCCAGCATCAAGGCCGGGATGGCCGTCATGACCTCCACCAGCCGCATCACCATGAAGTCGACCTTACCGCCAAGCATGCCTGCGGCCAACCCCAGCGGTAGGCCAATCAGCAGGGCAATCGCTTCCACCGCAAGACCCACCCCCAGCGAGATACGCGCCCCATAGATGATGCGCGAATAGAGATCGCGTCCGACTTCATCGGTGCCAAACCAGTGTTCGGCCGAAGGGAACTGGAGCGCCTGGGTGACATCGGCATCGGCATAGTCGTAGGGGGCGATAAAATCGGCGAAGATGGCCACGAAGAGTAAGCCGCCGACGATGATCAGCCCCAGGATGGCCAGCCTGTTGCGCATAAAGCGTCGTGAAGCGTCACCCAGCAGCGTGCGGTGACGGGGCGATGTCGCGTCTGCAACCGGAGGCTGGCTGGACAGCATCGACGTACTCATGAGGAGCCCTTGTCCAGGCGCACCCGGGGATCAATCACAACGTAGAGCAGGTCAGTTACCAGATAGACCACCGACCAGAGTACGGCGACGAGCAGCAGCGTCCCCATGATCATGGGGTAGTCGCGGGCGATGATGCTGGTAACAAAGAACTTGCCCAAACCGGGAATGCGGAAGATGCTCTCAACAAAAATAGTGCCGGTGATGACATTGGGAATCTGGGGTCCGATTACGGTAATCAGGGGAATCAGCGCATTTTTCATCGTGTGCCCCATGAGCACGCGCCGATCAGACAGCCCCTTGGCGTGTGCCGTGCGCACATAGTCGGCGCGGGAGACTTCGAGCAGGCTCGTGCGCGTGTAGCGTGCGGTAATCGCCATCAGGGGCAAGCCCAGCGCGATGACCGGCATGATGAAGTTATTCCACTCGCCCCATCCGCCCGTGGGCAAGATGTCCCAGTGAATGGCGAGCAACAGGACCAGCCAGACGCCAACCACGAAGTTGGGCACGGTCAGGCCAAAGGTGGCCAGGGCGGACGCGGCGTAGTCGAGCCATGAATTCTGGTTATTGGCCGCGACGATCCCCAGTAGCAACCCCAATGGAATGGCCACCAGCAGCGTCACGAGCCCCAATTGCGCGCTGACAATGAAAGTCCGTCCGATCAGTTCGGAGACGGTCTCGTTCGGGCTTTGAAAGGGGATGCCCAAATCGCCGCGCAGGGCGTTGCCCATGTAGCGCGCATATTGTTCATAGAGGGGTTTATCCAGACCATACTTGCGCAGATAGTTGGCCTTGGCCTCGGGCGAGAGGGGAACCTTGTCTTCGTTGAAGGGACCGCCCGGCAGCGAATGCATCAGCAAGAAGACAATCACGCTGACGGCAAAGATGACAAAAATAATGCCGACAAAGCGGCCGAGAAGATAACGGAGCATGGCGGGGCGCTACTCGTTACGGGCCACCCAAATGTAGAGACGTTGCAGTGCAACGTCTCTACATTTGGGTGGCGTGACGAAACTATTGGGGCGGGCTGGGGCGATACTCGGTCACCTCGTCGGTGATGTAAACGCCCTGCATCAGGTCGCTAAAGCTGGAGAAGTAGGGCCAGTGCCAGGCGGCAACGCCGTTGGCATCCGGTTCCAGGGCCTCACCGGCGATGTACGGCCGGATCAGATCGCCAGGCGTCTGGTGGTAGGCGAAGACGCTGCCCACATCTTCGACCAGAATGCGCTCGGCATCCTGGAACATCTGCACGCGTTCTTCCGGATTACCGGTAAAGGTGGCAGCTTCCGATACTAACGCGTCATAGTCGGCGTTGCTCCACTGGTGTCGACCGCCGGAGACGAAGACCCCCAACATGTTGCTTGGGTCCAGATAATCCATGCCGTATGAAATCAGGCTAAACTGAACTTCGGTCTCGTCGGCATTGAGCTGTTCCATGTAGGTGCTGAAGTCCAGGTTTGCCACCTCGACTTCAATACCCAGCGACTCTCGTTCAGTGCTGCGGCATAGGCCTGGGCCGACGGCAATGGGCACCGCAGTCTCACCACGCAGCTTCAGGGTCAAGGCGGGGAAACCCTCACCGCCGGGGAAGCCGGCGTCAGCCAATAGTTGCTGTGCGCCCTCTACATCGAACGGGTGGATGTCGGCGTAGGCTTCGGAATCCGAGGCCGGGAAACCTGGCGCCAAGAAGGAATAGGCCGGCACGCCCTGACTCTTAACCACAGCATTGATGATTGCATCACGATCAAGCACGTGGGCAAAGGCCTGGCGCACCTGCAGGTTATCAAAGGGCGGCTGCGAATCGTCAAAGAAGAAGTAGTAGGTGCGGAAATCGCCATAGTGGGGGTAGTACTGCTCTGACAACTCCGGATCGCTCTCAATGATGGTCAGATCGGCCGGCGACAGGGTTCCGCTGCCCCAGACGAAGTCAATCTCGTTGGCCTCATACGCGGGCAAGAGCTGCGATGCCTCACCAATGTAGGTGACGATCAGCTTCTCGAGCATGGGCCGGTTGGTGCCCTTGTAGTCCGGATTGATCTCGTAGACGACCCGGCGCTGGTTGTCAAACTCGACCAGGCGATAGGGGCCCGAAGAGACGGACGTTTCCGGATCGGAATTATAGAGACCGCCATACTCTTCCAATGCAGCTTTCTGGAAGGTGGTGGAGTAGGCCAGCATGGCCGGCAAGAACGGCGCAGGCTGTACCGTGGTGAACTGGAGCGTGTGCTCGTCGATGGCCTCAACGCCGATGTCTTCCACGGCGACCTCGCCATTGACCGCTTCGGTCCAGTTGTTGATGATGCCCTGGAAGTACCAGGCGAAGTCCCAGGCGTGATCGGGGCTGGCGCCATACTGGAACGTTGCCAGGTAATCGGCCGAGGTGACGGGCGTGCCGTCATTCCACATCAGGTTGGGATCGAGGTTGAAGGTCCAAACCAGGCCGCTCTCATCTACGGACCAGTCGGTGGCCGCGCCGGGCTGGGCTTCAAAATTCTTGTCTAGCCGCACTAGCGAGTCCGAAAGCACATCCGCGATTGCGTCGGCTCGATCGTAAACGGCCTCATAGAAGTCAACGGTCCGCAGACCTTTCCATCCGCTAAAGGGATAGACCAGCACCTGCTGATCGAGTGGTGCGGCGTCCGCGGGCAGCTCGACGCCCAGCGAATTGACAATCGGCTCGCCGGCCGGCGCGGCAGCCTCGCTATCGGCCGGGGCGTCGGCGGCCGGGGCAGCCGCGGGCGCACCACAGGCCTGGAGCAGTAGAGCGAGCACGAGCACCATGCCGAGCAGTGTCATGCGACGCATAGATCTGAGTCGAAGCAT
>CALNXY010000015.1:0-508472 GCA_942490705.1 uncultured Caldilineaceae bacterium
CGATGGGGTCGCAGTTCCCGATCTAATGGAAACACGCATCGGCCTGCTCGAGTTCAAGGACGGCGCGCCGTCCGACAAAACCGTCGAGAAGATCTATGACAACCTGGACTTTGTCCGGGCGCTCGACGCCTACATGAGCGGCTACCAACTGGCCTCGCTGAAGGCCATGCACAATGGCTTGCTGGCCGCGGGCGCCGAGGACAACAACGGCGTGCTGATTTGGTCCGAGTTGATGGATTCCCAATCCCTCTTCCTCACGGCCAATGCCGACACGATCTATTACATCTTCACCATCAACCTCAATGATGGGCCGATGGTCGTCGAGACGCCGCCGGATGCGCTGGGCCTCTTTGATGACTTCTGGTTCCAGCACGTCATCGACTTTGGCCGGCCGGGCCCGGATCGTGGGCAGGGCGGCAAGTTCCTGCTGGTACCGCCGGCCTACGAAGGCTCGTTGCCGGACAGCGGTTTCCACGTGGGCACGTGTACATCGAATTTTGTGATGGCCTTCGGTCGCAACTTCCTGCAGGACAACGACCCCAAGCCGGTGGTCAAGATGATCAAGGACAGCCTCAAGATCTATCCTTACCAGCCGGGCGGCTATGGCACCAGCATCGCCACGCTGCTGGAAGGCAAGGTCAAGCCTGGCAAGCCTGTGACCATCAAACCGACCAATTTCGTCGAGGGCACCGGTCTGGTCATGAACACGCTTCCGCCCAGCGACCACACCTACTTCGATATGCTGAACGAGATCGTCCAGGAGGAACCGAGCGGCGTGATCTCCAAGGAGATCATGGGGTCGTTCGCAGCCATCGGCATCGTCAAGGGCCAAGAGTTCAAGCCGGACAAGCGCATGCAGAAGATCCTGAAGGACGCGGCCAATGTGGCCTGCGCCACCGGGCGTGCGCTGAACTGGCAGTTCCGCGACGAAGACGGCTGGGCATTCTATCCGGGATCGGCCTGGTACAACATGCTCTGGCAGGGCGGCTCCGACTACGAAACACCGCCGCCGGAAGTGACCAAGGACGGGATCGTGCCCAATCCGCCGACCGGCTACCGCATGCTCAACGCCCGCTTCGGCTTCTTTGCCGTCGCCACCGGCGTCACCCCGGCCATGTGCATGCGCTTGACCGACATCGGCTCGCAGTACCTGATCGCCGGCGTCGACAGTGACAAGAAGTACTTTGACGGCAAGAAGACCTACAAGTGCACGCTGCCGGCCAACATTCCGGAAGACAACTTCTGGTCGTTCACGGTCTACGACAACCAGACCCGCTCCATGCTGCGCACACCCCAGCGCTACCCGCGAGCCGGCAGCCAGAGCTATCCCAGCCCGGCCGCCGTGGCCAACGCAGACGGCAGCACAGACATCTACTTCGCACCGGAAGCGCCCAAGGGCAAGGAAGCCAACTGGATCCAGACCGTGCCCGGCAAGGGCTGGTTCACGATTCTGCGCCTCTACAGCCCCATGGAAGCCTACTTCGACAAAAGCTGGCAGGTCGGTGAGATCGAACTGGTGAAGTAGTGGCGTTCGGCCTAAACTGAAGGCGCAACGAGATCATGAGTTTCAGAGTCGGGTGACAGTCACTGGCAGATCGATTTTGTCTCGACACGGCTACGTTGCGCCAGTGACTGTCACCCTGTACAAAGTATTGATCTCGTAGGAATGTCAGTTTAGTACAGGATCGCACGAAAGGTCATACAGATTGCGGAACCAGCTTTCGGCCCCCCGGCCCCCAATCCTGGGGGAGGCTCTGCAAGCTCCAGCTTGGCTGGAGCCAAGCGTTCCCCCCAAGGTTGGGGGGCTAGGGGGGCTGCCGGCGTGCCATGCATCTTCTGTATGCCTTTTCAAGCCGCTCTGTACTTTCTGAGGCCGTTCAGAAAAACTAAATCTGTCAACCGTCCCCGGCACAGGCCAGGAAAATCTGCACGAACCAGAGGCAGATTGGCCTGTGCCGGGGACGCAAACTTGAGGAGAATTGTCATGTCTAAGAAAGTACCTACCATGAAGATGACCACGAAGATTCCCGCATCGATCACGGTGCCGGATTCGGTGGAATCCTCCATCGGCAAACTCGAATTTTTCGACGGCGTCCCCAATGAGGCGACCATCGAGAATGTGTACGACTATCTTGACCGCTCGCGCGCAGTTGAAGCCTTCCTGAACTGCATCCCGGCCATGTCCATGGCCACCCTGCGCGAAGGGCAGACGAGCGCCGGGGCTGACAAATCCAACAAGGTCTGCATCTTCGACACCTTGCTGGACTCGACGTCGCTCGTTCTGACCGGCAACACCTCGACCATGTATGCCATCGGCTTCCTTGATCTCAAGACCGATGGCCCCACTGTCGTCGATCTTCCCCCCAAGATGTTGGGCATCCTTGACGACATGGCCTTCCTCTACATGACGGATCTGGGCATGGCCGGTCCCGACAAGGGCAAGGGCGGCAAATTCCTGGTGCTTCCTCCGGACTACAAGGGCGATGTACCTGACGGCTACTATGTCGTCCAATCGAATACCTACGGCGTCTGGCTCTTCATGCGCGGCTATCTCGACAAGGGCATCAAAGCCGCCTCGGAGAACATCCGCAACAACCTCAAGGTTTGGCCGCTGGCCCAGGAATCCAATCCGCCGAAGATGGAGTTTATCAACCTTTCGGGCAAGGAAGTGAACACCGTCGTGCCCAACGACTACAGCTTCTACGAAAAGCTGCACGCGCTGATCCAGGAAGAGCCTGATGAGTACCTCGGCCCGGAGATTAAGGGGCAGTTGGCCTCCGTCGGCATCGTCAAGGGCAAGCCCTTCAATCCCGATGCCCGCATGAAGAAGATCCTGATCGACGCCGCCGCCATCGGCAATACTGCGGCCCGCGCCATCAGCTTCGCACCCCGCAATCCGGGACTCTACACCTACGGCAAGGGCAGTGGATGGTGCAAGCCCATCATCAATGGCGACACAACCTACACACTGAATGGGGCCCGCGAACTAGAAGGCCGCGCCTTCTACCACTTTGGCTACATCTGCGTCTCACCTGCCATGGCGACAACGACTCCTGGTGCGGGTTCAGACTACTCCATGGGCATGGTGGATTCGCAGCAGCAGGCGCTGGACGGCTCCAAGACCTACAAGCTGAACCTTCCGGCGAATATCCCGGTCAAGGATTTCTGGGCAGTGACCATGTACGACACCCAGACCCGCTCCCAGTTGCAGACCGATCAGCAGTTCCCCACCCTGGACAGTTACCGCAAGGGCATGAAGACGAATGACGATGGGTCCATCGACATCTATTTCGGACCCGAAGCGCCCAAGGGCCAGGAGAACAACTGGTTGCAGACGATTCCGGGCAAGGCCTGGTTTGTGGCCCTGCGCATGTACGGCCCGCTCGAACCCTGGATCGACCAGACCTGGCGACCGGGTGGGATTGAGGTGGTAGGCTAAAGTTACGCCTACAAGTGACCGGCGCGGGCATGGCGTCTGCGCCGGTCACAGATTCAATTCACCAAGGAGATAATCATGACTACGGATCGACCGAATGTATTAATTTTTCATGTAGACAACCTGGGCTACGGCGAGTTAGGTTGTTACGGTGGCGGCATCCTGCGCGGCGCCGACACCAAGCGGATCGATGAGTTCGCCGCTGACGGCTTCCAGATGATGAACTACGCCCCTGAGGCGCAGTGCAGTCCCACTCGTGCTGCGTTGATGACCGGTCGCTTTTCGATTCGCTCCGGCAACACCAAGGCGACGGCCCCGGGCATGCCCGGCGGTCTCGTGGCGTGGGAGAAGACGATGGGCGACCTCTTCTCGGAGGCCGGCTACGCCACGTTGTGTATGGGCAAGTGGCACATTGGCGAGGGCGAAGGCCGTTGGCCCACCGACCACGGCTTTGACGAGTGGTACGGCCCGCCCTTTTCTTGGGACCCTGCCTACTGGTGCAAGGACCCGTGGTACAACGCCGAGCGTGACGGTGTCGAAACCATGTACCAAGGGCGCAAGGGCGAACCGGTAGAAAAACTGGATGTCATCGACTTCGATTTCAAGCTCAGTGTTGATGTCGAGATGAACCGGCGCACGTTCAATTTTCTGGAGGAGCGCGCCGAGGATGGAGAACCCTTCCTCATCTACCACAACTATTCGTTGATGCATATGCCGACCCAACCACGCCCGGAATACAGGGGAAGAAGCGGCCATGGCGATTGGGCTGATAGTCTGCTCCAACTCGATGGAGACTTCGGCCTGTTCCTCGACAAGCTGGACGAACTGGGCCTGCGCGAGAACACCATCGTCATCTTTGCCGGCGACAACGGCAATGAAGAGTATCTGCCAGATCGAGGCACCGCCGGTTATTGGGAAGGCTCCTATTTCACCGGCATGGAAGGCTCGTTGCGCACGCCATGCATCGTGCAATGGCCGGGCAAGTATGCGTCCGGCGTCAAGAGCAACGAGATCATGCACTGCACAGATTGGTATACGACGCTGGCGAATGCCGCCGGCATACCCGTGCCGGACGACCGCGAAATCGATGGGATCGACCAGTCGGCCTGGCTCACGGGGGAGCAAGAAGAGTCCAACCGTGAAGGCTTCCTATTCTGGAATGCCGATCAGCTTTACGGCATCAAGTGGCGCAATTTCAAGCTCATCACCAAACGCCAGACGTATCTGACTGATACGGCACTGGATCTTGCGTTTCCCTGGATCATCAACCTGGATATCGACCCGAAGGAACGGGAGCCATTCATCTATTTTCATTCGTGGGTGATTAAGCATGCTGCAAAGCTGGGGGAGGCTTTCGCCGAATCCGTCAAGCGGGAAGAGTTGATTCCGGTTGGCGCTCCGCTTGACTTCGTACCGAGTCCGAATCCAGGCGCGCCGGATTACCACACTGCGCACGCAGGCGGCTAACAGTGCCGAAGTCAACTCTGCCATCCAGTCAGGATGATCATATGCATACGGTCAAAGCAAAGTGACTATGTTGGCAGGCCTGGATCGACCAGACCTGGCGGCCGAGTGAGATCGAGCTTGTAAAGTACAAATAACGTTACAAGTGACCGGCGCGGGCATAGCGTCTGCGCCGGTCGCTTAATCACAGTAGTTTTCAAATATTTGATGTACCTGAAAGGGGAAAGACAATGGCTACCACCAAAACCAAGATGATCACCCAGCAACCGGTCATGAAGAACACGATCCCGATCCCCGAGAACCGCACGACACCGGACAAGGTTGAGACCTCGATCGGAACGCTCGAGTTCTTCGACGGCGTGCCCATCGGCAACACCAGGGAGACGTTGGTCGACTTCGTCGACCGGGGCCGGGCGGTCGAAGCCTTCATCAACATGACCCCCGCAGCATCCATGTACTCCATCCGACAGGGTCATCGTGATGAGGGGCTCACGAAGAGCAACCAGATCCTCATCGCCGAGGAGATGGGCGACTCCAAGCCGCTCGTCCTCACCTGGAACAACACCTCGCTCTACACGTGGGGCTTCCTGGACCTCAAGGCGGACGGCCCGACCGTCATCGAGGCGCCGCCGGACGTGCTGGGCATCCTCGACGACATGTACTTCCGCTACATGAGCGACATGGGCGCCGCCGGTCCGGACAAGGGCAAGGGCGGCAAGTACCTGATCCTGCCCCCGGGATACGACGGTGACGTGCCCGACGGCTACTACGTGGTCAAGTCCCAGACCTACTGCGTCTGGAACTTCATGCGCGGACGCGTGCACGGCAGCACCCAGGATCCGGACAACGTCAAGAAGGCGACCGAGAACATCAAGCAGAACCTCAAGGTGTACCCGCTCAGCCAAGCGAGCAATCCGCCCAAGATGGAGTTCAAGGACATGTCCGGGCTGGCGGGCTACAACACCATCATGCCCAACGACTACAGTTTCTTCGAGGTCGTGAACGAGATCGTCCAGGAGGAGGCAGACGGTTGGCTCGACCCCGAACTGGCAGGACAGCTGCGCGCCATCGGGATCATGAAGGGCCAGAAGTTCGACCCCGATGATCGGCTGAAGAAAATCCTCACGGACGCGGTGGCGATCGGCAACGCCTACGCACGGGTCAACACCGTCTACCCCCCGGACCCGGGCCAGCAGGTCTACCACGACGAGCACACCGAGTGGGTGATGGCCTATCCCGACAAAGATAGCTATTTCCTGCAGGCCGGCGCGCGACGCATGGATGGTCGGCTCTGGATGCACTACAACGCCGTTTGCGTGACGCCGGCCATGGCTTTGACCCGGCCCGGCTCCGGATCCGACTACATGATCATCGGCCTTGATGCTGAAAGTCAGCCACTCGATGGCGCCAAGACCTACAAGCTGCATCTGCCGCCGAACTTCCCCGTGAAGCAGAACTGGTCTGTCACCATCTACGACACCCAGACCCGGAGCATGTTGCAAACCGACCAGAAGTTCGCCGGAATCAACAGCTTGAGCGCCGATCAGAAGCAGAACGACGACGGCTCGATCGATGTTTTCCTCGCTCCTGAAGCGCCTGCCGGCATGGAGAAGAACTGGATCCAGACGATCCCTGGCAAGAGCTGGTTCATCCTCCTGCGTGCCTACGGACCGCTGGAGCCGTGGATCGACAAGACCTGGCGGCCCAGCCAGCTCGAGCTGGTGACGTAACGACTCTTGAAGTCATCTGGAATACCGCCGATCTAAATCAGCCGGCGACTTCGGTGGCCTCACCCCGCTCCGCTTGCTACGCAAGCGGAGCGGGGTGAGGCAATGCCGGCGACTTGTAGACGAATGTCGCCCCCCGGCCCCCAATCCTGGGGGAGGCTGGTTCAGCAGAGCCTGGCCGGGCAAGCGTTGCCCCAAGGTTGGCTTAGTTTTACCCATTTCTTTTCGGAGATGGTGAGACGTCGATGGCGACCAAACAGGCTAAAGTTACATTGAGTTGAGCAGGACACGTTGCTCTCCGTCCGTTTACGGCGGTGGCGGGCGGATGATGATTCACGGACACGAACGCGTGGCGGCGACCGCACCGGCCTGAAGGCACGGTGCTATGCAGCGACACCCCGTGAACGGGGTTGAATGGCCCCCATATCGGAAGGCAGCGTCAGCCCCCTTCCAGGGGGCGTTGCTCGATAGCACCGGTCTTTAGGCCGGTGCGGTGGTGGCGAACGAAATCACCGCTCCAGAGGCTCCAGAGGCAACTTACATTGAGTCCAGATTGCTGATTCCAGAGGTAGAGACCGACTCAGTGTAACTAAAGCCGGTTATGCCTCTACAAACATTTCAAGAACCACGGCGAAAGGAGCGATCCCAGTGACCGCAACAGCCAAGACATCAAATAAATCGCGGCCGATGCCGACGGCGCCCACCACATTGGAGCGCTGGTTTCCCATTGCGGTCTGGCTGCCCAAATACAAATGGGGCAAGTATCTGACCGCCGACCTCATTGCCGCCATCAGCGTGGCTGCGCTGCTCATTCCTGAATCCATGGGTTACGCCACAGTTGCCGGCCTGCCCGTACAGATCGGCCTCTACCTGGCCCCGCTGGCCCTCATCGGCTATGCCATGTTTGGCGGTTCGAAGGTGCTGGTCTTTGCCGCCGCGGGGTCGGTGGCGGCCATCACGGCCAGCATCATTGGCCAACTGGCTGGGGGCGACCAGGGCACGGCCGTGACCATGGCCGCGGCCCTGGCGCTGACAACCGGCACGGTCTTCATCGTCGCCGGACTGCTGCGCATGGGCTGGATCACCAACTTTATGTCAAATGCCGTCATGGACGGCTTTATCTTTGGCATGGCGATCCAGATCATCGTCGGGCAGCTTGGTAAGCTGGTCGGCGTCAGCCTCACGGGGGGCAACACCTTCGCCAAGTTCTGGTCGTGGATCAGCCAGATTGGGAGCTGGGGCCTCACTGCGGCCGCAATTGGCGTGGGTTCGCTGCTGCTGATCTTCGCGATTCAGAAATTCATCCCAAAACTGCCCGCCGCGTTGACCGCGGTCGTGCTGACCTCGGCCATTGTGGCATTCTTCAGCCCCGACATCGATCTGGTGGCCCAGATCCCACAGGGCCTTCCCTCGTTTGGCATCCCCAGCGGACTTGAGGCTTCCGACTGGCTTACGCTGCTTGCCGGCGGTGCGATTGTCGCCCTGATCGCCTTCTCCGAAGGATGGGGCGCGTCGGCCAAAATTTCGCAGACGACCCACGATCAGTTGAACAGCAACCAGGAGTTCATTGCCTACGGCGTGGGCAACATCGGCGCCGGTCTGTTGGGCGGCATGGGCGCCACTGGCAGCCTCTCCAAATCCTCAGCAGCGTTGGCTGCCGGCGCCAAGACGCAGATGTCCAACATCTTTCTGGCCGGCTTTGTCCTGCTCACCCTGGCCTTCCTGGCGCCTCTCTTTCAATGGTTGCCCGAAGCCGTGTTGGCCGCTATTGTCATCAACGCCATGTGGGGATCGGCAAATCCCAGGAAGCTGGAGAAGCTTTGGCGTATCGATAGAGTTGACTTTGCGCTTGGATCCATCACTGCGCTGGTGGTGTTGGCCATGGACCTGCTGCCCGCCATGATCGTTGGCATTGTCCTATCCATTTTGTACATGATCTACCGCATTAGCTTTCCCGGGCGGGCCGAGCTTGGTCAGGAGGCCGACACGGGCGACTTCGAAGCGATCTCTTGGGAATATGGACGACGTCATGGCACCACCCACACCGACGCAAAGGCGAGCCCCGGTGTCACCGTCTACCGGTTGGCGGCGCCACTCATCTTTTGCAACGCCGAGGCGTTCCAGCAGAGCGGCCGCGAGCTACTCATCAAGGCCGGCAAGACCGGTACCCTGCCCGCTGCGTTGGTGATCGATTGCGAGGAAATCCTCTTCGTTGACGAAACGGGCGCCGACGCCATGATCGGGTTGCACGGCTATGCCAAGCGCTACGGCGTGGGCATGAAGCTGGCCCGGGTCCACTCCGGTACGCACAAGTTGCTGGACCTGGCAGGCGTGTTGGATGTCGTCGGCGAAGAGAACGTCTACGACACGATTCGGCACGCCGTCGCCGCGGCTGAAACCAAGCCAGAGCCTACTGACCGGTAGCGATCACGTCCAAGGCAATCGCTGCATCAGAGCCGCATGAAGCGGCTTCATGCCACAAAATAGTCATCACTTCTCCTCAGTTTGGGTACGACAGCTATACAGAGTGTTCGGTATAGTAAGGTAGCGAGTAGTTCAGAAAATGGAAAGACATTCAAAGGAGAGAGTCCTGTGGCAAAGATCAGTCCTTATATTTCCGAAGGTCTACAGGTCGGCCAACCGGCAGAGTTGAAGATTCACACCTTTCGCTGGCGTACCGTCGGAAGCGGCAAGATCATGGCGCTGTCAGACTATGAGCTTGAGCTTGACGGGCGCGTGGAGTTGAACGTGTACAAGGGAGATTTAAAGATACACCTTGCGCTCCTCGACCAAGACGCTGCCGCAACCACTGGACCCTGCAAAATAGAGGCCAACGCGCTTGTGGACGAGGCGGCAACATACAGCACCGATGGCGAAGATCTGACGATCACCGCCAATCTAGATGGACAAGATGTGAAGGTTGTGGTGTCGCGGTCGGGAAACAAGAATATGACGGAGTGCAAAGTCTCCAGCCCGATTCACCTGACAGCCTATGTGGGTCCAGGCGCATCATAAGCAGGCTACGGCCCGGGTGATAGCTGGTCCGAAAGCCTTTCGCACAAAAAGTGAGGTCTGAAATCGTGGCTACCGACACAACCATTGATGCAACCACCGGCACAGCACCAACGCTCACACGGCCACGCTTGGTCACGCCGCGTGCGGCAGCCTTCGCCGGCATTATCTTCTCGCTACTCATGGGCGGCAGCGTGGTCTTGGTCTACACAACAATCCCCGCCAATCCCCCTTTCGATGCCCAGTGGCTAGCGCAAGACACCCGGCGGGTCTCCCTCGCCGTCAATCTCCTACCCTTCGCCGGGATCGCTTTTCTTTGGTTTATGGGCGTAATTCGTTCACAACTCGGCGACTTGGAAGACCAATTCTTCGCGACGGTCTTTCTGGGCAGTGGTCTGCTCTTCCTGGGCGCGATATTTGTCTGGATGTCCGTCATGGCATCGGTCCTGGCCAGCTACGCCGCGGCGCCGGAGAGCTGGGCCGACAGCAACTCATATATTTTCGGTCGCGCCATGATCAGAACAATGGGCGGCGTCGTGACGCTGCGCATGGCCGGCGTCTTTATGTTCTCGTCCGGCACGATCTGGTCACGCACAAAAATCATGCCGGCGTGGATCGTTTGGCTCACTTTTGGTCTTGCTGTGCTACTACTGGTTGGCGGACCGTCGTTGCGCTGGCTGCGCTTGGGCTTTCCAATCTGGGTCTTTGTCATCAGCCTCGTTCTGCTGCGTTTCGGAAACCGTCCGCTGATCCCTGCCGGGAACGATGCAACTGCTTCCCGCGATGACCCCTCAGATACAGACCTGGATCAGGAGTAGAGCCAAATCATGCTGACGAGGCCATCACCGCCACGCTCACTACCTGAGCGCGCGCGTATTGGGCTCCCCCATAGGCGGGCGATATAATGAATCTGACAAAGACGGGCCTGGGCGTAGCCTGCGTGAGCCGCCGTCAGTGTCGCTCGATCGGATCAGAAAAAGGGAAGTCTCATGAAATTCACCACCGACTTTGTCAAAGCGTTTCTCATCCTCCTACGCGCTTTCGTCCCAATCTGGGGCAGCATTGCTATCTTGATCACCCTGGCTGGTGTCGCCTTAGCGAGACTAGAGGGGCTCACGATTGGCGATGGGCTCTACTTCGCCTGGGTAACGGCAACCACCGTGGGCTATGGCGACATCTCACCGACGTCGGGAAGCGCCCAATTCCTGGCCATTTTAGTCGCCGTTCTGGGCATCCTGCTGACCGGCATCCTTGTATCAATTGCCATCTCCGCGGCCAAACTATCGATCCAGAAGAATGGCTCGCTGGACTCTCTCTCGAAGACAACGCAACAACGGATCGCAGAGAATGAAGCAAAACGCGAACAGCTGAAGCAGGCCAGTCATACGGGTGATCACGAATAGACCTTGCACGACGCTAGTACACGGCGGCTGAAGTGAGCCCATGGTTCGTAGGTCCGGCTATCAGCCGGACGACTACGGGAACCTTTGGATCACTCTGATCGGCGAGGCTTGTCACGCTGGTAGCGTGACCTGCAATCCATCGGTCCACTTGCGCCGTCCTGTACTAGGAATCGTGGCAAGCGGTGAATCGACCCCAATCGTTCTCGCCCGTTGCCTGAAAGCGGCGGCCAATTCTCTACAGATTGCCGTGCCATCGCACGGGAGCCCGCAACATGCGGCATTTGTGCTCCTCCCCTTGCCTTTGCCTCCCCATAATATAGTCAAGCTGCCTACTCAATTTAGGTAAGACAAGCGCTTACGCCATCTGCTAGGATTCAGGCGTGAAGAGCAACCTTGCATTGCTCGTCACGCCGGATGAGCAAAAAGGACTTATCCGGTGTCCGGATTAAGTTACTAATTAGCCGGAGGCCATTGTGACAATTGCAGGCGCAGACGAACTAGACCCCAACGAATCCGAGTCAACTGAATCTACGGCGAACGACGACGAACAAGAGGCGTCAGATCTGCAAGAATCCGGGGATCTTTCTGTTTCAGACTCTACGACGAAGCCACGCACTGTCGCCTGGGTGTTGATCGCCGCTGGTGCGGTGATGGCAATCGTCTTTGCCTTGCGCAGCCCGCGCAAGGGAATCATCTGGCTCCTCCCGTTGCTCATGCTGGGCGCCGGTCTGGCGATACTGTCGCAACAGCGCCGCGCGCAATTGAACGTGGTCGCCGGCCGCATCTTGACGGAAATGGATGGCATTGACCCGATTGGGCGGATCCAAGTGCTCGTTGCCGTGCTCCGGCAAGAGCTCCGAAACGGCTAGATTCGAGGGGCACGAAGGGCAGTTTCGACCTTCATTTTGGTAGAAAGGGCTACGGGGAGCATGCAGTTAAACATCGACAAGGAGGCCCGTAAATTTATCGTGGCGACCGTGGGCGCTTCGGTTGCCGTGTGGGGGGTTGCCTTTGAAGTAGGGGTCTGGGGCGAGATTTTTTATGGCCGGCTCTTCAACATTTGGGTCATCTCGTTGGCGGTGCTCTTGGCCATCCTCTTCTTGCCGGAAGCCAAGGCGCCAGTGAACTGGGCCGGAAAACTCGCCCTTGCTTTCCCAACGGTCTGGTTGATTTTGACATTCCTAAACGACCAAGTGCTGAATCTGAGCCAGGCGGCGTGGATCGGCTTCTTTGCCGGACTTGTCATTAGCGTTCTCTGTCTGCCCTATTTCATCTACGTTTTGCTGACGCTGCTCGATCAGGACGCGCTTTCGCTCGGGCGGAAGCTGATCATGCTGATGATGACGATTGTCCTGATTGTGGGCCTCGCGGGCTACACCATCGGCAAATACAATCGCTTCTTCATGACCTGCCACAATTTTGAAATCCATGGCGATTATGTGCCAGACAGCTGCGTTGAATAGAGGCGCAAAGGGTGGCAGTAGCCACTGCCGGACGCGCCGTATTCAAACATCCAGTTAGCCATGTCCGCTCCTCACCGCCGATAGCAAGATTGTTGCCACAGAACCTACACCGCACCTAACCGAGAAGGAGAGTCTCATGGGTTTCATCAAGAACGTAGTTTCCGACAACAGATTTACCCCTGAAGATCTACCCAAGTTTGAGGCCAAGCTCTTCTTCGAAGGCGCCAAACGCCGCGTCGATATGGAACAATTTGTGGTCCTGCTCTTTCTTTCCACAGTTATCGCGACGTACGGCGTGATTGGTGACTCGACTGCCACAGTGATCGGCGCCATGATCATAGCACCATTGATGAAACCGATCATGGGCACCGCGGCCGGACTGGTCATGGGCGACATGAATCGGGCGGGCAAGTCCTTCCTGGTGGTGGTGCTCGGTGTGGCCGGTGTCATCGCCGTGGCATGGCTCCTGACATTTGTGAACATTACGGCAGTGATCGACTTTAACACGAATTCGCAGATTACCGGCCGCGTGTCGCCGCGCCTGATCGATCTCTATGCGGCGCTTGCCGCCGGCGCGGCCGGCGCCTTTGCCATGAGCCGGGATGATGTGGCCGATTCGTTGCCGGGCGTGGCGATCTCCATATCATTGGTCCCGCCTCTATGTGTGGTTGGCGTTGGCTTGGCCAATGGCGAATGGGTCGACGCATTTGGCGCTATGCTCCTCTTCTTGACCAACTTCCTCTCGATTCTGTTGGCCGGCGGCGGCGTGTTGGGCCTGCTGGGATTGAGCGCTGCCGCAACCAAAGAGTTAGAGAGCGACAAGCGTCGCCGGGCTTTCTTCTTCGTGGCCCTGGGTATTTTTCTGGTCGCCATCCCGCTGAGCGCCACGTCAATACGCGTCTATGAGGATGGCGCAACCGAACGCACGACCAAGCGTCTCGCCGATGTGTGGTTGGCAGAGACCAGCTACGTCGTCAGCGAGATCGATGCCAGCGGCGATCAGGTAAAACTCATCATTTATGGCTATGGCGACCGTCCGTTGCTGGCTGAATTAGGACCAGAAGTAGACGAAGTGCTGGCGCAAAAGATAAATATGGAGTTGATCGTCGTCCCATCCGAACGAGAAATATATGGTGAACAAGCCGAATGATGATAGGCCAGGCTGGTCGTGAGTCTTCGCACCGTCAGAACGAGCAGACTTTCAGGAGAAATTCAGATGAGTAAGCAGAAAAAGCATAAGAAGAGCAAGAAGGAAGCGAAGCGAGAAAGCTCCCCCCTGGTGTGGCAGGGCCGAGACGCAAAAAAAATGAAGCGCAAAGCCTTTGAGAAAGAGCTGGCACGTCTTGAAATTGAGCTGGTTAAGCTCCAGGGCTGGATCAAGCAGGAGGGGCTGAAAGTCGCCGTTGTCTTCGAAGGGCGCGACTCGGCGGGCAAGGGCGGCGCCATCAAACGAATTACCTACCGGCTGAGCCCGCGCGTCGCACGCGTCGTAGCTCTGCAAGCGCCGACCGAAAAAGAGAAGTCGCAGTGGTATTTCCAGCGTTACGTACCACATCTGCCCTCCGCCGGCGAGATGGCTCTCTTCGATCGCAGCTGGTACAACCGGGCCGGCGTCGAGCGCGTGATGGGCTTCTGCACCGATGACCAACTGGCAGAATTCTACGCGACGGTGAACGGCTTCGAGCACGCACTTGTACGCTCAGGCACGATCCTGCTCAAGTATTGGCTCGACATCGCTGACGAGACGCAGGAAGAACGTTTCACCCAGCGCATCCACGACCCGCGCAAGCGCTGGAAGTTGAGTCCCATGGACCTGGAGGCTCGTTCACGCTGGGTAGATTACTCGAAGGCGCGGGATGCCATGCTGGCCCAAAGCAGTTCGTCCCATGCCCCCTGGTACATTGTGGATGCAAACGTAAAGCGTCATGCGCGACTCAATATTATCTCCCACTTACTTAGCCAGATACCGTACGAGGACGTGACGCCCGAGCCGCTGGCATTGCCACCCCGGCAGAAGGCTGGCGGCTATCGTCCGCCTGACTTCTCGGACTATCACTTTGTGCCGTCGGTCTATCCGTAGATCGTACAGGCGCTGCGTGCCGGCCAACAACCAAATTCAGAGACAAGCCCATACCTGGAGACGGCAGAACGAGGAGTGGAGAGATGCATCAGCGATTGCTTGAGACAACTCAAATTCAGCCAGGGCTGAACGAAGCAACCATCGATAGCGACGAACTAATCGATCAGGTCTGGCGAGATCTGTCTAGCGCAACATCCCGGGCAATCGTCGCGCAGACGGTCAACAAGTTGCTTGTCAAATATGACGATGCAACCATCAGCCGGTTCGTCCCCGTACTCGTACGACGGGAAGCGTTTGAGCTACTGCGTTGGGCGAATAAAATCGACAAGGCGCACCCACCGATCGAATCTGCAGCATTCGAGTGAAGCTTGCGCCACCAGGTGCCTGCTCATCCAATAGGCTCCGGGCGACGGCAATCAAGTCAGAAAGGACCGTACAATAGTGACTACTAATACGATGGCTACGCAATCAAATCCGTTTAAGCACTTCAGATGGCGTGCGATGCTCGTTCGCTTTCTGGTAAATGTGGTCACTGTTTTTTTGGTCGTAGTGCTGGTGCCCAAAGTCTATTTTGTCAATTTTTCGTTCTTGAACCTGTTGCTGATCGCTTTGGTACTGGGCATTCTAAACGCAACGATCAAGCCCGTCATCCAATTCTTCACCCTGCCGTTTATCTTCATCTCTTACGGCCTCATCATTGTGCTGATCAACAGCTTCATGCTATGGCTCTTGTCCAGAATTTTTCCCGAAGTGCTGGCCGTTGACCGTGTCTTTTGGGCACTCATCGCCGGCGCGCTCTATGGGATCATCAGCTCTTTCTTAGAAAGTCTTTGCGGTCTCAACGAGCCAATCATCCCCGATGATAGGCCGGATGACATGGCGCTCCGCGAACGTGTTGATGCAGAGGCAACAGGGGGTACGAAGGCTTTCTTCGAGACCAAGGCAGCCGACACACAGGTCGCGGCAACCTTGACAGCAGCAGGGGCCGATGCAGAGGCTGCTACACCTGGTGTGGAATCAGTACCGGTCGAATATAGCAACCCCACAGATGCGGAAGGCGTGACAGAACTTGATGCCATCGGGCTGCAAGATCCGCCCGCCGAGGAGGACATGGAAGCATGAGACGCACAACAGTAGACAAAATTCGTGAAAACATTCGCCTTCAGCAGACCTATAACATCTTTCTGCGCTACGGCTGGGACATGCTGTTCGAAAAGTGGGGCGTTCTTAATGATTTCAGGCTGGACATGCAGAGCTGGGTCTGGCAGTTACCGCCCGACCTGCCACAGGTCTCAACTCCGGTCAAAGCGCGCCTGATGATCGAGCAACTGGGGCCCACGTACGTCAAGATGGGACAAATCATCTCGAGTCAGGCGTCAGTGATCCCGCCTGAATGGGAAGTGGAGTTGGAAAAGCTGCAGAGCGAAGTTCCTCCCTTCGCGCTTGAACAGGTCCTCGAAACCATCATTGCGGAACTGGGCGCGCCGCCCGAAAAGCTATATGCAACCTTTGACCCGGTTCCGTTGGCAGCAGCGTCGACGGCACAGGTACACCGCGCAACGTTGCATAGCGGAGAGCAGGTCGTGGTCAAGGTACAGCGCCCCCATATCCAGCAAGAGATGAAAGCGGATATGGCTATTATGCAATATGCGGCCGGCGTGGCATCAGGTCGTTCCGAAGAGTTGCAGTTGATCGATCTGGTGGGCATGTTGGATCAATTCAGTACCAGTGTCCTGGATGAGCTTGATTACAGTGGCGAAGCCTACAATGCCTTGCGCTTGACCGAAAACCTGTCAGGAATCGACGGCGCCAGCGTACCCGAGGTCTATTTGGATCTCAGTACCTCTCGGGTCTTAACCATCGAGTTTATCAATGGTGTCAAAATTAGCGACCTCGATGCCATTGACGCAGCAGGCATCGACCGAAGTACGTTGGCAACCACAGCATTGAGTGCGATGATCAAACAGTTGTTGATTGACGGCTTCTTCCATGCCGATCCGCACCCTGGTAACGTGTTGGTCAACCTGGACACAGGCGCGATTACCTTCATCGACACGGGCATGGTAGGCGAGCTGAACGTCCACCAGCGCATGAATGTGATCCAACTCTTGATAGCGTTACAGGATCAGGACGTAACGGCCCAGGCCCAGATATTGCGCAACATGAGCGTTCCCTTCATTGAGCCGGTCGACGAGCAAGCGTATATCCGAGATTTCGAACGCCGGATGGGACGCTTTTTCTACCGCACCAGCGTACCCTTCGATGAAATCATCAACACCGGCTTTGATCTATTGCGCGAGCACGGTCTACGTCTCGACCCCGATCTGACCATGGGCATCAAGGCACTGGTACAGTTGGAAGCCATTGCCAATCTCCTCTTTCCAGGCGGCGGCATCGTCAATCAGGGCGCACCAATTGCTCGTGAAATGGTCGCGGAGGAGATTACCGCAGAGAACATCACTGAGATCGCCAAGAAACAGGTGACTGTGAGCGCACGTGGCCTAGTCAATCAGTTGCCAACCCTGCAGCAAGCGACTGGAAAATGGCTGGAGCAGTACAAAAAAGGCCGCTTCGAGGTCTACCTCGACACGTCTAGCCTGTCGACCCAGGTCAACAAGCTAAATCGCATGGGGCGTTTGATCGTCATTTCGCTCTTGCTTGTCGGCATGCTCATTGCCTCCGCCATCGCCTCCACGATGTTGGCCGTCAATCAGAGTACAAGTGAGACGTGGAACCAACTGTTTCGTGTGGCCTATGTCGGTTATCTTTTCTCGATGGCAGTGGCCGCGATCATTGTGCTACGCCTGCTTTGGCGCTGGTTTCGTGGAGAAGACCCTATAGGCGACTAGTGGTCAGCGAGACCAGATCGGCGATTGGCACTCGCTGGGGGATACATTTCAGCGTTGAGGCAAGACGTGTCGGGGACGATCCAGTCCAGTTTGGTACTGGATCGTCCCCGACACGTCTTGCCCATTTCATGCACGGAGCCCCGGTTCCCGCTGCGTCTTTCACTAGACCAGTGGTGATGCTATGATAGGACTCCATTTTCTGTAATAGACCTTGGTGGAACGGACGAATGAACGCTCAGAGGCAAGTCTGGTGCACGCCCATTGCGGCGGGCGTACGCTTGGTTGCGGCGCCCATTTTACTTGCGGCTGTCCTGATCATGACCGGCTGCACGGCTGATGTCAATCCATTGGTGACGGCAGATCAAGAAACGGGCACTGCGTCCGGGCCGGCTGCAACGCCCACCTCACTTCCGTCTCCAGAGCAGTCTGCGTCCATACCGAATCTATCCGGCGGGCATCTGCGCTTCGGCCATCTCAGCACCGACGACGGCTTGACGAACAACACGGCCTGGAATTTACTGAAAGATAGCCGCGGCTATCTTTGGATTGCCACCTTTGATGGCCTGAATCGCTACGACGGGTATGAAGTAACGGCGTTCAAGCATGATCCTGAGGATCCGTCCACGATCAGTTCAAGCTTCACCCGCCGCGTGATCGAAGACGCAAGCGGCATGATTTGGGTGGGCACCACCAATGGCTTCAATCGTTTCGACCCCCTTACAGAGCAATTTACGCGCTACGGCTTTGATCCGTCGGTTTCAGACAGCACGGTCTCCGCCCTCTTCGAAGACTCGTCGGGACGCTTTTGGGTCGGCAGCTCCCACGGAATCCTCTACGAGTTCGACCGCACCGACGAAGAACTCAGCCCGTGGTCGCCTGAACACGAGCTTGGTCGCATCCTCGACATCGTGGAGGACAAGGAAGGCATCTTGTGGATAGGCCATAGCCGGGGATTAACCCGTCTTGATCCGGATACGGAGTCGTTTGCGCTTTACGAGCCTGTGGACGCTACCGGCCTGCTGGCCAATCGGGTGAAGCAGATTCTGCTCGGCGACGACGGATTTCTCTGGCTTGCCATGGATGGCGGTGGGCTTGCCCATTTTGACACCGTGACTGAATCGTCCACGATCTATCGTCACGATCCGGATGACCAGACTAGCCTGAGTAGCAATGCCGTGATGAGCATCGCCGAAGCAGGCCCTGATTCCTATTGGGTCGGCACATATGGCGCAGGGTTGAACCTCTTTGACGCGGAGACCGGTACGTTCCGTCACTTCCAACCCAATCCTTATCTCTCCGACAGCCTGGGTGACGGTCGCATCCCGGCGCTACTGACAGATGATCAAAACACCCTCTGGATCGGCACCTTCGGCGACGGGGTTAAATTTGTCAATCCCCTAAGCGGTCAGTTTGCCCACTACCAAAATATCCCGGATGATGCCAGCAGTTTGGTTTCCAGTGAAGTCAGTGCAGTGGGCCAGGACCAACACGGTGCGCTGTGGATTGCGACCTTCAATGGGGTTGACAGACTCGACCCGGCGACGGGCGATTACACCCACTACAAAAAGGATCCCGATGATCCCAATAGCTTGAGCGAAGATACCGCTCACTCCTTGTACATTGACGACGAGGGAATCGTCTGGATTGGAACGTGGCGCTCGGGACTGAATCGTTTCGATCCGGCAACCCAGACATTTACAAGCTATGTGCATGACCCCGATGACCCAAACAGCTTGAGCCACAACAATGTCCAGGCGATTGTCGAAGACGCAGCAGGGAAGTTGTGGTTGGCATCCTATGGCGGCGGGCTCAGCTACTTCGACCCGGACACGGGAACCTCCACGCGCTATCGCCACGATGATGCCGACCCGCACAGTCTGAGCAGCGATCTCGTCATGACGGTCTACATCACGTCGGACGATGTGCTGTGGGTGGGGACCAATGACGGATTGAGTCGTTTCGATCCTGAAACGGCTTCATTTGTTCGTTATCCCGATTATTTTGGCGGACATACCGTCTACATGATGACCGAAAGCGCTGACGGCGTACTCTGGGTCGCCGCCAGAGATGGTCTCAAGCGATTCGATCCGCAAAGTGAATCGCTCTCTGCCTATGCCGTAAAGGATGGCCTGGCCAGCGAAGTCATCTTTGGCATCCTTGAAGATGCCCGGGGAGATCTTTGGCTGAGCACGATCAAAGGCATTTCACACTTTGACCCGACGACCGAAACCTTTCGGAACTTTGATCGCCACGCCGGCCTGCAGCGAAAAGAGTTTATCCGTGGGGCCTACCAAGCCGATGATGGGCAAATGTTCTTCTGGGGCAAGGACGGGATGAATGCCTTCTATCCTGATCAGCTCCGGGTCAATGAGTTTGTCCCGCCGGTTGTCCTGACGGATTTCAAATTGGACAATCAATCCGTCGCCATCGCCGAAGACTCTCCGCTGCAGAGTGTAGTTGATGCCGTCGATGAAATCACCCTTCCGTACGAGGACAAGGTGTTGGCGTTTGAGTTTGCAGCCCTCAACTATATCGCGCCGGAAAAGAATCAGTTCGCCTACATGATGGAAGGATTCGATAAGGGCTGGACAGTCACAGACAGCACGAGTCGCATCGCCCGCTACACCAATTTGGATGCAGGCAGCTACACATTCCGGGTAAAAGCCTCCAACAATGATGGTGTGTGGAACGAAGCCGGCCGGTCGGTTGCCCTGACGATCCTCCCGCCCTGGTGGGAAACATTCTGGTTTCGGGGCGCCATTCTGACGATGATTGCGGCCCTTCTGAGCGGCGCCTTCATGCTGCGCGTGAATGCAGTTGAGCGGCAGAAGCGTCAGCTTGAGATCCAGGTCATGGCAAGAACCAGCGAGCTGCAGGAGGCAAAAGAAGAAGCAGAAGTCGCCAGCCTCGCCAAGAGCACATTTCTCGCCAGCATGAGCCACGAATTGCGCACGCCGCTCAACGCCATTCTTGGCTTTTCCCGGCTTCTGGGGCGTGATGAAGCGTTCAATGCCCAACAGCACGAGATGTTGGAGATCATTGATCGCAGTGGAGAACACTTGCTTGGCATGATCGACGACGTCTTGAGTCTGGCGAAGATTGAAGCGGGCAGCGTAGAGCTGAAGCTGGACGCATTCGACCTCCCCCAGGCCTTGCAGGACATCGGCTGGATCATGCAATCGCGGGCAGAGGGCAAGGGGCTGCGCTATGAGTTGGAGCTAGATCCGAACCTGCCCCGCTATGTGCAGGCCGATGCCGGTAAGATACGCCAGGTACTGATCAACCTGATCAGCAATGCAGTCCGCTACACCGATGCGGGTGCGGTGGCACTACGCGCCAGGCTGCAATCGCCGGAAGAAATCGCGGGAATGGCGAATGGCGAGCGCGTGGTCGTCCAGTTTGCCGTCGAAGACACCGGTCCCGGCATCCCCCAAGAGCGTGTGGATGATATCTTTGGCGCTTTCGTCCAGGTCGCTCCCGGCCAAGACGATACCGGCGGCGTTGGACTGGGCCTGGCCATTGCCAAGTCATTGGTTGACGCAATGGGTGGTGAAATCGCGGTCGTCAGTGAAGTAGATCGCGGCTCGCGCTTCACAGTAAGTGTCCCAGTCCAGATGGCCCAAGGGAAGACCGTTTTACCCGACGCAGCGGCCACGCCCACAATCATCGGCCTGGAAGCCGGCCAACCCGACTGGCGTCTCCTTGTGGTGGATGACAATCGTGAGAATCGTCTATTGCTGACAAATCTGCTGAGCAGCGCCGGCTTCACCGTGCAAGCAGCCAATAATGGCCAGGAAGCCCTTGATATATTTGCAGCCTGGCATCCCGACTTCATTTGGATGGATATGCGCATGCCCGTGTTGGATGGCTACGCCGCAACCCAGGCGATTCGCGCCCTACCGGGTGGAGAGCGGGTCAAGATCGTGGCCGTCACCGCCAGCGTACTAACCGAAGAGCAGGGCGAAATCCTGGCTGCCGGCTGCGATGCTATGGTGGCCAAACCCTTCCGCGACAGTGAGATTTTTGAGACGATGGCTCAACAGTTGGGCGTGACCTATCGCTACGCCACGGAATCATCGCCGTCGGAGCAGCAGGGAACGACTGCGCTTACGGCTGAGACATTGGCGGCACTGCCGCCGGCGTCGCTGGACGACCTGCGCGAGGCAACCCTGGCGCTGGATCGTGCCGCCGCACTATCAGCAATTGAGTCACTTGCCCATAGCCACCCGGCAACGGCCGCCAACCTGCGGCAACTGGTTCAAAACTATCAGATGGGTCAGCTGCAGGAACTGTTGACCGCTACGGAAGAGGCCCATGGCACCTGATGACGCTTTGATCGCCCGTCCGGGCATGACGCGCCCTGAGATCGACGCAAGCGACGGGGCAGATATTCTCGTCGTGGACGATACGGTCGCAAGCTTACGCCTGTTAACGGAGATGCTCTCCGAAGCCGGGTATCGCGTGCGCCCGGCGGAGCGGCCGCACGCCGCGCTCCAGTCCGCCCTGGCGCACCCGCCCAGCCTGATCCTACTCGATGTCAGAATGCCGGAGATGAGTGGTTTTACGCTCTGCCGGCGTCTGAAGCAGCATGAACAGACCGCAGAGATTCCCGTCATTTTTGTGAGCGCACTCCAGGATGTGGAAGATCGGGTCAGTGGCTTCGAGGCAGGCGGGGTGGATTTTGTCTCCAAACCCTTTCAAGAAGCAGAGGTGCTGGCCCGGGTAAAGACGCACCTGCAACTACGCGCCATGCAGCATTCGCTGGAGGCATTGGTTCTTCAGCGGACAGGCGAGCTCCGTCAGGCCAATGAAGCCCTGCGCCAAGAAGTCGCTGAACGCCGAGCTGCCGAAATTGCCGCCCTGGAGAACGAAGAGAAATTCCGTGCACTCTTCGACCATGGCGGCTATGCCATGAGCGTCGCCACCGGCGATTCCGGCCGCATCATCGAAGCAAATCAATCCTGGGTAAGCCTGTTTGGCTTTGATGAGGCGCACGAAGTGATTGACCAACCGGCAATGGACTTCGTAGCGCCGCATGCAAGGCAGCGGATCGCCGGCACTGCGCGCAGCCTGGACGCGGGTTCGCCTGTGCCGATGACCCTCATGACCGAAGGACTTCGTAAAGACAACTCCCTCTTTTATATGGAACTCGGGATGTCAGTTTTTGAGATAGGCGGCGAGCGCTACACCGTTCGCATGATCAATGATGTGACAGATCGCGTGGAAGCAGAGCAGCGGTTGCGAACGAGCGAGATGCGCTTTCGGGCCACGTTTGAACAAGCCGCCGTCGGCATTGCCCACGTGGCGCCAAACGGGCAGTTCCTGCGCGTCAACCAGCGCTTCTGCGAAATCGTAGGGTATACGCACGAAGAAATGCTCACGCACACGTTTCAGGATATCACCCATCGCGACGATCTGCGTATCGATCTGGATGCGGTGCGGCAACTACTCTCAGGGCTGACGCAGAACTATGCGATTGAGAAACGGTACTACCGTAAAGATGGTGTGACGGTGTGGGTTAATCTGACCGTCTCTTTGCTGCGCACCGCGACGGGCGAGCCAGATTATTTTGTCTCGGTAATCGAAGACATTACCGAACGCAAGCGGCTGCAGGAGGAACGAGATCACATCCTCACACTATCTCAGGATCTTATCTCGATTGTTGGAATGGATGGTTTGTTCAAGTACGTCAATCCCGCCTGGGAGAGCATGCTTGGCTTCGGGCGTCACGAGCTGATTGGAAAACGATTCCTGAATTTCGTCCATCCGGATGACTATGAAGAGAGTGAGGCAGAAGCTGAAAAACTGGCTGCCGGCCATCTCACGAGCAACTTTGAAAACCGCTATATCCACAAGGATGGCACGATCCGCCACCTGCTTTGGGTTGCGACTCCCCTCGTCGATGCCCAGACCATCTACTGTATTGCCCGCGATGTCACCTGGAGAAAACAGGCGGAGGAAGAAGCCCTGCTCTACCAAAACAGACTCAAGGCATTGGCCGCTGAGCTAACACTGGTTGAGGATCGCGAACGGCGGCGCATCGCAGCCGACCTGCATGATGAAGTCAGCCAAACGCTTGCTTTTTCCCGCATCCAGCTTGCCGCAGCGCGCAAGGCGACATCCGAAACGCGTCGCAACACGCTGCTGGACGAAACCTCGCAGACCTTGCTTAAGATGATCCAAACGACGCGCACGCTGGTCTTTGATCTAAGTTCACCACTTCTAAACGAGATCGGTCTGGAGGCAGCGCTTTCTGAATGGGCACAGCGCGAACTCGAAGCGAAGCATGGCCTGATTACGACGATAATGGATGATCGCGAAGACAAGCCGCTGACCGCTGACGTGCGCGGCCTGCTCTACCGCAACACCCGCGAACTGCTCATCAACGTTTTCAAGCATGCCAACGCAACGGCCGTAGTTGTCAGACTGGCCCGCGTAGGAGATACTATCACAATTAGCGTCGAAGATGATGGTGACGGAATGGATCCCACCGCAGCGCTCCAAAGCGTAATACATGCGGGGAAATTTGGGTTATTTAGCATTCAGGAACGAATGAGTGATCTGGGCGGTTCGCTGGAGATTGTGTCGAATCCGGGTAGCGGCTCAACCGTCATTCTCACCGCTCCCCTCACATTCCGTTGATCGATACGTATTGAGACAATGAAGATGACGATAACTGTCCTCTTGGTCGAGGATCATGTAATCTTTAGAGCCGGCCTGCGCATGCTGCTAAGCGAAGAGACGGACATCCAGGTCGTGGGCGAAGCGGGTGACGGCGCGTCAGCCGTCGAATCGGCACGCCAACTCCAGCCCGACGTCATCGTGATGGATATCACCATGCCGGATGTCGACGGCATCGAGGCAACGCGCACGCTGCAGGCTGAATCCCCGACGAGCAACGTATTGGCCCTCTCCATCCATGGTGAGAGTCGCTTTGTGGAAGAGATGCTGCGCGCCGGCGCCACAGGCTATCTGCTAAAAGAGAGTGCGCCCGAGGAATTGCTGGATGCCATTCGTACAGTCGCGGATGGTCACCGCTACCTCAGCGGGACCATCAAAGGGATCTTGCTCTCGCGCTATATGGAAATCGTTGCCGATGGCGGCTTTGGTGATGACAGCGTTGCGTCCAACACTGATGAAGACGCCGTCATCTTGGAGACCAAGCTGCATCGACCGCTGACCGCTCACCGTTCGATCCAAAGACCCCGTCTTCTGGAGAGTCTCGAACTAGGCATGAGCCACCCGCTAACGTTGGTGTCGGCGGCAGCCGGGTACGGCAAGAGCACGATCGTGAGTCAATGGCTGGATCGATGCGCCTATCCCAATGCCTGGATCTCGCTTGACGAGCGGGACAATGACCTGCGCAGCTTTCTTGGCTATTTCATTGCCGCTGTAGAGTCACTCTTTCCCGAGTCGCTACGGGAAACGGCAGCGCTGCTGAAGGCATCTATGCTGCCCCCGCTCAGCCTACTGTCTGGCACGCTCATCAACGATCTCGCCACGATTCCCACTCCATACATCGTGGCGCTGGATGACTTTCACCGCATCGATGTGCCGGCAATCCATGAGCTTCTGCGCGAGCTGCTACGGCGCCCGCCACAAACCTTACACCTTATTCTGATCACGCGCGTCGATCCACCACTCGACCTGCTACAGATGCGAGCATACCGCCGAATCGTTGAACTTCGGGCCGACGCCCTGCGGCTCTCGCCGCGCGAGACGGCGGAGTTCGTCGAGAATATGTTCGACATGCCGGTCGAAGAAGCCGTCGTCAATGCTCTGATGACACGCTCAGAAGGCTGGATCACGGGCTTGCACCTGATAACGCTTGCTGCGCGCTCTACTGAAGATTTGATCAACATACCGGCGAGTTTGCCCGGTGAACGGCAGACGCTGGACTATCTGGTGACCGAAGCGTTGGCCCACCAACCACATGGGTTACGGGGGTGGCTGCTCAAGACCTCAATTTTGGACCGTTTCTGTGCACCACTCTGTGACGCGCTATGTATGCCGGCCGCTGAAGCGAAGGAAGATGCTGCAGGCCTGACGGGAGACTTATTTATCCAGTGGCTGATGGAGCGTAACCTGTTTGTCGTTTCGCTGGACTCCCATGACAAATGGTTTCGCTATCATCATCTTTTTCAAACGCTGCTGCAGGGACAACTCAGTCATGTCCTGAGTGAGGTCGAAATTGCTGATCTCTACGGTCGCGCCAGCCACTGGTTCGTGACGCAAGGACTGATCGATGAAGCATTCGACTACGCAATTAAGGCTGGGGATCAGGCGCGCGCAGCGGAAATCGTTGAAACCCATCGCTACGCCGAATATGACGCCGATCGCGGGTACGTTGTGGAGCGGTGGCTCGAGCGCTTGCCGGCAGAAATCAAGGCCCAGCGCCCGGGGCTGCTCCTGGCCCAAGCCTGGGCGGCCATACAACGCTTTCAAATCGACCGCGTCACCGCACTGATTGCACGAGTCGAACGGCTGCTCGATGGACAAACCGGGTCGCCAATGCTGCTCGGTGATCTGCACTATTTACGGGGAAATATTCAATATTGGAAGGGCGATGGCAAAGAGAGCGTGGCCAGTTTGGAAGCGGCGTTGGAGCAGGTCGCCGGGTGGCAGCACCAAATTGAGTACAATACGATATTGATGCTCACATTGGCCCGATCGATGATCGGCCAGCAGGAGCAGGCGCTCCAGTTCCTCGACACCCGTATCCAGGAAGCCTCGGCAATCGAAGGGCAGTTCGTGACCCACCTCATGGGCGGCGTGGCGTTCCTTCACCTCTTGGCTGGCGATCTGGCGCAAACGCGGCAACAAGCGGAACGACTCCATGCCGAAGCAAACAAACGGCATTTTGTCAATAATGATGCCTGGAGCTCCTATTTGCTCGGATACGTCGCGCTGCAATCTTACGACCTTGAGCAGGCAGTGCAGCACTTTGCGGTCGCCAGCAAAGAGCGGTACACCATGCAACGGGGGGGGGCGATCGACGCATTGGCTGGGCTGGCGCTTGCCCAACAGCTTCTTCAGCAAGAGAGCGAAGCACAGGAGACGATCGAGCGCCTGCTGGAGTTCACGCGCAGCACAGAAGATCGACATGGTCTTGCGCTTTCCCTATCCACGCAGGCACGGCTCGCGCTCCTGGCCGGCGACATGGATGCGGCAATTCATTGGGCCTTGGCAGCCGATGAAACCACCGTACAACCGGCGCCATTTCTATGGCTAGAAGTGCCGGCGCATACGCGTGCCAGAATATTACATGGCATGGGTACCGAAAAGAGTCTTGCCGCAGCCGGCGAGCTGCTGAACGCCAGCCTTCACTGGAGCAAGGCCGGACACTTCACCGGTCAGGTCATAGAGGCTGGCGTCCTGCAGGCGCTCGTCCTGGATCGGCAAGGGCAAACCGACCATGCACGCCAGGTCCTGACAGAAACCGTCACGCTGGCCGCGTCGAGGGGATGGATTCGACCGTTCATCGAAGCCGGCAAACCAATGGCAGCCATGTTGGCCCAGTTGCAGGCGCCGACGTCAACGCCAATCGTGAAGCGTCACGCCACCACGATTCTGTCGATTGGCGACAAGCACTCGCCGCATCAGCAGCAGGCCAAACCTCTCGAGCCGGTGACGCCACGCGAAACGCAGATCCTACGCCTGTTGGCTACCGAACTCAGCGCCAAAGAAATCGCAGACGAACTGGTCGTCACCGTTGCTACAGTTCGCTCCCACACCCAAAAAATCTATCAGAAGCTCGGCGCCCATAGCCGTTATGAAGCCGTACAGGCTGCACAAGAACGATCGATCATCTAAAGTGTGACCAGTGATGATGCACGCCCCATAGGCAAGAAATCGACACCGGTCGAACCATTCCGACTTTTCATAAGTTTCCTCCATCATAAATCCGTCATCCTCCGCCGCGTCTCTGGCAGATTCGCGGTTTACCCCATTCTGTCTTGCAATCGATGCACCCCCGTTCTATCCCCGCAACCTGGTCGCCTTGTGTTATAATTGCCTTGCCCAATTTACCGAGAAAAGCGCTCATGTCCACATCAATCCTACTCATAGACGAGCATCCGCTCTTCCGCGCCGGTATCAGCAAATTGATCGACGCAGAGCCGGAACTTTGCCTTGCCGGCGAGGTCAGCGACATTCATGCGGCCATCCCGTTGCTAAAGACGCTTGCACCGGACCTCGTGATCCTAAGCACCGATGGCAATCAGGCTGAAGTAGTCAGAGAGATCAAGGGGAGCTCGCCAACGACCCGATTGCTGGTCCTGTCCATGGACATTGACAGGGAAGCGGCAGAGGAAATACTGCGCGCCGGTGCGTCTGGCTACCTGGGTAGTGAATGCGAGCCCGAAGACCTCTTGGAAGGCATCCAGACGGTCATGCGCGGCGATCGCTATCTGGGACCCAATGTTCAAGAACTATTCGTTTCAAGCTATATAGATGTCTTGGCAGATGATTCAGCATTCAATTCGATGATTGCCGCGCAGGCAACACGGGAATTGCGCAGTCCCCTCGTGCTTACCAAAATCCATCGCCCAGAAACGATACGCCAGGTAGTACCCAGAGCCCGATTGCTGGAGGAGTTGGAAATCGGGCGCCGGCGACCCTTCACCCTCATCTCTGCGCCGGCAGGTTTTGGCAAGAGCACGTTGGTAGGTCATTGGCTAGCGACTAACGGCTATGCCAGCGCCTGGCTTTCGCTGGACGCGCAGGACAATGACATGCGCGTTTTTCTCAGCTATCTGGTTGCTGCTGTGCGAAGTCAATTCCCTGAAGCGTTGCCGATGACCGCGCTGCTGTGCGGGGCGCCAACCTTGCCGGCTTTGCCCCTCCTGTCCAGTACGCTTGTCAATGAGTTAGACCGCCTGCCGCAACGGCTTATTCTGGTGCTCGACGACTATCACCGCATCGTCGAGCCAGCCATCCACAACCTGCTCTCAGAACTCCTGCGTCACCCGCCTCAGACGTTGCATCTTGTCCTGATAACGCGGACAGATCCGGCGCTAGACCTGCTCAGTTTGCGTGCCTACCAGCAGATGGGAGAGCTGCGCACACAGGCGCTGAGCTTCACGCCTGATGAAACCGCCGCACTGCTGCAGCAGGTCACCGGTGCAGCAGTCAGCGCAGAGATTGCCCGTGCGCTGACTCAGAAGACGGAGGGCTGGGTGACGGGACTTCACCTGCTTACCCTTTCTGTCAAGAACGGTGAGGAGCTATCCGGCGTCTCGCAGGTCCTACCGGGCGAACAGCAGACGCTGGACTACCTGATTGCTGAAGTCCTGTCTCGCCAACCGCAGCATGTGCAAACATGGCTCCTAAAGACCTCCATCCTCGACCGCTTTTGTGCGCCGCTCTGTGCTGCCCTCAGCATGCCGCTCGTAGCTGGAGATGAGACAAGTCTCGATGGGCAGGAGTTCATTGACTGGCTCGCCCACCACAATCTCTTTGTGATGGCCCTCGACCATCATGGCACATGGTATCGCTACCACCATCTCTTCCAAGAGCTATTACAGACGCAGTTGGAACAGCAGTTTGGAGCGGACGAAGTTGCCGCCTTGCATCGGCGCGCCAGTTGCTGGTTCAACGACGAAGGGCTATACGATGATGCACTTGAGCATGCCCTCGCCGGGGGCGATACGCTTGCGGCAGTAGAGATCGTTGAAACGAATCGGTTTGACACGCAAAATGCAGACCACACCTATACCCTTGAGCGCTGGCTGAAGCGACTGCCGGCAGCCAGCTTGGAAGGCCGGCCAAAGCTGCTCCTGGCCGCGGCAGCTGTCGCCTTCGGAAAGTTTGAGATGGAGCGGATTCCGCCGCTCGTTGAGCAGGTCGATGCGCTGTTGGATGATCAAACCGGCGACCCAATAAATGGCCTCAGAGCAGATGATCCGATCCTGTTTGGCGAGTTGGATTTCTACAAGGGAAATCTGCTCTATTGGATCGGTGAATTCGAGACCAGCGTTACCTATTTGGAGCGTGCATTAACGTTGGTTCCTGGCCCGCCCTGGATTGTGCGATGCAATATCGACCTCATGCTTGGCTTCGCCCGTCACGCTTGCGGCCAAACGGAGCTGGCACTCTCGGTCCTCACCGAGCAGACACAAGATTTCGAACCATCCCAGAGCTTCCAGCTGGCATACGTTGTCGGCAGTATCACCTTCATCCGCCTTTTCTCTGCGCACTTGATCCAGGCCGGAGAGGAAGCACGCCGGATGGAGATCGCGGCTGCACGAAGCGGCAACAGCAACCTGGTTGCCTGGGGCGCCTATCTTCTCGCCAATGCGATGTTTCATCAATACGATCTCCACCGCGCGCTGCATAAATTTGCCGAGGCACTTCGGCTGCGCCAAGTCCTCGATCCACGCGCGGTGATCGACGCGATGGCCGGTCTGGCGCTGACACAGCAAATGTTACAACGATCAGATGACGCCGACCGGACCATGCAGATGATGGTCAAATTCATCCATGCTCTGGACGATCCCTACAGCATCGCCATCGCCGAATCCTGCCGGGCACGCCTTGATTTGTTGCAGGGAGATCTGGCAAGCGCCGTCACCTGGGCGCGTAGTGCGAGCTGCACACCGTCACAGGCAGCGCTGTTCGTCTGGCTCGAGACGCCCTGTATTACCCACGCCCGTGTGCTGATTGCGATCGGTACCCAGGAAAATTTGGCGCAGGCAGGCGAACTACTGGAACGGATTCGAAAAATTAGTGACGCCTGCCATTATGTCAATCAAGCGATCGAAGTTGTGGCCCTGCAGTCTCTCTGTCTGGAGCGGCAGCGGCGGAACAAGGACGCGCGCGCAGCTTTGCTGGAAGCAGTGCAGCTAGCCGCCAAGGGTGGCTGGGTACGGCCATTTGTAGAGTTGGGCCAACCGATGAGCACGATGTTAGAGGATTTACGCCGGCAGGATCTTCCCAATGATACAGTTTCATATATCAATCGCATTCTCTCGTCCTTTCCAGACTGGGTTGAAACTGCTGATCAATCCGGCCTGATTGAGCCCCTCACAGAGCGTGAGTTGGACATTGTGCGTTTGCTCGACACGGAACTCAGTCCTGCGGCAATCGCCGATGAACTCGTGGTCAGTGTGGCCACCGTGCGCGCACACACCCGGTCAATTTACGGCAAACTCGACGCCCACAGCCGCCATGAAGCCGTGGAGCAAGCCCGCGACCTGGGCCTGATTTGAGGCCTCGCCGCTCCGGCATAGTGCAATAATTTCATCTTCTAATCAAAAGGCGTGGGGATCGCAGCGTGTGCGATCCCCACGCCTTTTGATTAGCGCAAATAGTCACCCTGCGTAATTAATATGAGTACGACAAGTACTCAATCCACGCAGTATAGTCACCTTACACCAAGATCCTTGCGGCAGAGGAGCCCAGAATGGTACCGGCACGGGCGCAGGCAACGGCTCACTCGATGCAGGCGTGGACGTATTGCCATTGCGCTGTACCGCAGAGGATGGATCCAGATGCCCGTAAGATGAAACATGAGGTACGTCGATGCGCGACCAACTGCCCGGAAGTCGGATTCGAATCGAGTGCCCGGCCTGCTACCGAATCGTGGTCCAAGGCGGATTGGATGAACGGTGGAGCGGTCGGCTGGGGGGCCTCAGCATTACACATATCGCTGTTGACGACGGAACAACCATAACCCAGTTGACAGGCAGGCTGCTCGATCAAGCTGCACTACTGGGCGTGCTCAACACCTTGTATGAGTTACGCCTGCCACTGATCAGCGTCGTCTATGCAGCGGACGATGGAGTTGACTCGTCAACCATTCATGCTGCCGGATAGATCGTCACGAACAGTCAATCAAACATAGGATAAGGAGAAGGATTCATGTGTTGCACGCTTTCTGCACTGTTGTTTGTCGGGCCCCGATTGGGCATCCTCGTCTGGTATCTCTTCAACCCCGCCTACGTCAATGCTGCGTTTGGCAATTTTTTCTGGGGATTCTTGGGCTGGCTCTTTCTGCCTTGGACTTCGCTCGCCTACATTATGATCTACCCTGGCGGCGTAGTCGGCTTCGATTGGCTCCTGTTGGGACTGGGCGTCTTTGCTGACATGGCAACCTACTTCGGCGGTTACTACAATCGCGAGCAGGTACCCTATGGCGAAACGATTCCATAAGGGATAGCCCGCGCCTGGCCCGGCCATACGATGGCGTATGGCCGGGCCAGGATTATCGTTTCGGTTTGCCACAGGGTAGAATGACCCCCGAAATCGTAGCGCCGGACACCACCCTGCGGACCACAAATCATGGACACGCTTGACTCCCAGATCGATCCCCGTAGCGACCAATTTCAGACTAATTCTGCCTACAATCGAGCACTTGCCGAAGAGTTACGCACGCACTTGGCCCAGGTCCAGGCGGGTGGGAGTGCCCGCGCACGGCAGCGCCACGCCGAGCAGGGCAAGCGCTTCGTGCGCGCGCGCATCGATATGCTGCTCGACGAGCACGCGCCCTTTCTGGAACTGTCACCGCTGGCGGCATGGGACCTCTATGACGGTGATGCGCCAGGTGCCGGAATTGTCACGGGCATCGGCCGCGTTGCCGGTCGAGAATGCCTCATCATCGCCAACGACGCCACAGTGAAGGGCGGCGCCTATTACCCCATGACGGTCAAGAAGCACTTGCGCGCCCAGCAAATCGCGCTGGAGAACCGCCTGCCCTGCCTCTACCTGGTCGATTCAGGCGGCGCGTTCCTCCCTATGCAGGACGAAGTCTTTCCCGATGCGGACGACTTTGGCCGCATCTTCTACAACCAGGCGACGATGAGCGCCGCGGGCATTCCCCAACTTGCCGCGGTGATGGGTTCGTGCACGGCCGGCGGCGCCTACGTGCCGGCCATGAGCGACGAGGCGGTAATCGTCAACGGAACGGGTACGATCTTTCTGGGCGGCCCGCCGCTGGTGAAAGCCGCCACGGGGGAAGATGTGAGTGCCGAGGCACTGGGCGGCGCCGATGTGCATACCCGTCTCTCCGGCGTGGCCGATCACTTTGCCGAGGACGACGCGCACGCGCTGCAAATTCTGCGCGATATTGTGGCCACGCTCAATACGCGCAAACAGGTCGACCTGGACGTGCGCCCACCCGAAGAGCCCCTCTACGATCCGGCCGAACTCTACGGCGTCCTGCCGGCAAGCTTCAAGGTCGCCTACGATGTGCGCGAGGTCATTGCGCGTCTGGTCGACGGCAGCCGCTTGCGCGAGTTCAAAGCGCGCTATGGCACGACGCTCGTCTGCGGCTTCGCCCATCTTTGGGGCTATCCCGTCGGCATCATCGCCAACAACGGCATCCTCTTCAGTGAATCTGCCCTGAAGGCGACCCATTTCATCGAGCTCTGCACGGCCCGGCGCATTCCGTTGCTCTTTCTCCAGAACATCACCGGCTTCATGGTGGGCAAGGAATATGAGAACCGCGGCATCGCCCGCGACGGGGCCAAGCTGGTCCACGCAGTGGCCAATGCCCAGGTGCCAAAACTCACCCTGCTGATCGGCGGCTCTTTTGGGGCCGGGAACTACGGCATGTGCGGGCGGGCCTACGGGCCGCGCTTTCTCTTCAGCTGGCCCAACAGTCGCATCAGCGTGATGGGCGGAGAGCAGGCGGCCAACGTGCTGCTCACCGTCAAGCAGGATCAGCTAGCCCGGCGCGGCGAATCACCGTTGAATGAAGCGGCTCAAGCCGCGTTCAAGCAACCAATCCTGGACAAGTACGAGCGCGAGGGCGATCCTTACTATGCCACCGCGCGCCTGTGGGACGACGGCATTCTCGATCCGGCCGACACGCGCACGGTTCTCGGCCTGGCCCTCTCGGCCGCGCTCAACGCGCCCGTGCCGGCGACCGACTATGGCATCTTTCGCATGTAGATCGGAGCAGGTATGTTTCAGAAGATCCTAATCGCCAATCGTGGTGAAATTGCCGTACGCATCATCCGCGCCTGTCAGGAAATGGGCATTGCCACGGTTGCCGTCTACTCCGAAGCCGACGCCGATGCGCTGCACACGATGCTGGCAGACGAGGCCGTAGAAATCGGGCCGCCGCCCCCGGCCGAATCCTATCTGCGCAGCGATCTGATCCTCGACGCGGCGCTGGCGCTGGGCTGTCAGGCAATCCATCCCGGCTACGGTTTCCTCTCAGAAAATGCTGACTTCGCCGACGCAGTGAGCGCGGCAGGTCTCGTCTTTATCGGCCCATCCGCCGCGGCGATGCGGATCATGGGCAGCAAGACCGCGGCGCGTGCAGCCGTGCAGGCAGCCGGCGTGCCGGTCGTCCCGGGTTATCAGGCAAGCCAGCGTGACGAAGAACTGACGGCTGCGGCCGCGGCCATTGGCTATCCCCTGCTCGTCAAGGCCACGGCCGGTGGCGGCGGCAAGGGGATGCGCATCGTCCATCAGTCCCACGAACTGCCGGCTGCGCTTGCTTCCGCACGGCGCGAGGCGCGCAATGCGTTTGGCGATGACCGCATCTATCTGGAGAAGCTGATCGAGCGACCGCGTCACGTCGAGTTTCAGATCCTGGCCGACGCTTGCGGTCACGCGGTTCATCTCTTCGAACGCGAGTGTTCGGTTCAGCGCCGCCACCAGAAGATCATTGAAGAGACGCCCTCGCCGATAGTGGATGGGGCGCTCCGTCAGCGCATGGGCGAGGCAGCGTTGGCCATTGCGCGATCCACGGATTATGTCAATGCGGGAACGGTGGAATTTCTGGTCGACGCGGCGGGAGAGTTCTACTTCCTGGAGATGAATACGCGTCTCCAGGTCGAGCACCCGATCACAGAATTGGTAACCGGCGTCGATCTCGTCAAGGCGCAGCTGCGGATTGCCGCGGGCGAACCGTTGCCCTATCAACAAACAGAGCTATCTCAGCGCGGGCACGCCATCGAATGCCGGATCTACGCCGAGGATCCGAGCCACGATTTCCTGCCCGCCACCGGGCACGTGATGGTGGCAGTGGAACCAACGGGTCCAGGCGTGCGCGTGGATGCCGGCATCAGCAGCGGCGACGAGGTGACGCTGCACTACGATCCCATGATTGCCAAGCTCGTCGTTCTGGGCGAAAATCGGTCCGACGCCATCGAGCGCATGGATTGGGCGTTGCGCCACTACGTGATTCTGGGGGACGTCATCACCAATATCCCCTTTCTACGCGAGGTGCTGGCCCATCCGGTCTTTGTCGCCGGCGCGGTGACGACTGACTTGATCGATGCCGAATTCGTAGCGACGCTGCAGTGCCACGTCGCTGCGGCCGATGACGTGCCCGACCTGGCCCTGATCGCCGCCGCGCTCAACGAAACCTTGCAGCAGGGTCAGGCGGCGTCTGGCGCGCCGGCCGCCGCGGCGACGGGCGATCCACATAGTCCGTGGCGGACGTTGGGCCCGTTTCGACTCGGGGCCGGATCATCAAGAATGGATGCATCAAACCATGTCCCCTGAAATTCATTACGAAATTGATGGCAAACCGCTCTCGGTTGCGATTGCACAGAGCGGCGACTCCTTCATGGTGACAATTGGCGAACGCGTCTATCAGGTCGATGCCCGTCTGGGCAACCGTGGCCGTATCGACATGACGGTTGACGGAGATCGCGTCAGTGCCCACGTGGCCGCTAGAGGCGATGAGGCCTTCGTGGGCATCGACGGCCAAACCTGGACGCTGGTGAAGCACACGCCGCGCCGCCGTCGCCAGGGTAACACAAATGCCAGCACGTCCGGCGCACTGGACGCAGCCATGCCAGGCCTCGTGCTTGACGTGCTTGTGCAAGCCGGGGATCAGGTTGCCAAGGGCGCTACCCTCGTCCTGATGGAAGCCATGAAGATGGAACTGCGCATCACCGCCCCCCATGCGGGAACGGTGCAAGCGGTCAACTGCCACGCCGGTGAAATCGTCCAGCGCGGCCAACTGTTGGTTGAAGTGGAGTCAGCAACAAATGAGTGAACATAAAATTACGCCATACCATTGGGCCTTTGACAAGCTCTATCCAGGCATCCGCTACTACTACGAAATGGTACGGGGCAACGAATGGTTCGACCAGATCACGCCTGCCGATGAAGTGCCCGAAACGCTTTGGCTGGGCGGTGCCCCCTCCTATCCGCGCGACTATGACTTTTTGGTCGCCAACGGCATCAATGCGGTCGTCAACATTCGCGCGGAGCGCGACGACGATGTCGACTTCTACCGCGCGCATGACATCAGCTATTTGCACCTACGGGTGCTGGACGTCACCGTACCCGGCCCGGCGATTCTGGATGAGGGCGTTGATTGGATGGCAGCGCAGGTAGCAGACGGCCGCAGCGTGCTTGTTCACTGCGCCAAGGGACGCGGGCGTTCGGCGACTTTATTGGCCGCCTATCTGATGCGTGAACATGATATGTCGTTTGAAGAGGTTGATTTTCTTATGTCAAGCAAGCGATCGCTCACGAAGCTGGAGGAGCGACACAAGCGCCAGCTGAACGCCTGGCGCCAGAGTCAACACGCGCCGCCGGCGGATTGATCCGTCTCCTCCGGCAAGTCGAAGAGCAGAAGGCGAAAAGCTTCACCAGACGCGGCGCCACATTCACTGCATATTGCTCGGTGAGCGCCGCAGTGGCATCTCCGCCACGTCCTTCATTTCGGCCATTTCATCGCTCTTTGCATCCTCTGCCGTCATATAGTTCCCATACCATTTCGCGGCCGGCGCAGCGGTAAGACCATGGGCGAAAACGCTCAAGAGCACGGTGATCATTGTAGCGTTGTAGATCAGGGTCTCGCTCATGACGCCTTCGGCGTCGAGAACCGTATAGATGTAGAGAATCGACGCAATCCCGCGTGGACCAAACCACCCCAAAAAAGCCGTCGTTGCCCCCCGTACACTTTCACCAATCATGCTAATCGCCACGGGAACCATGCGCACCACGGTCAGGCTGAGCACGGCATAGACGAGCATGGACCCTTCAAAATTCAACAGGGCAGGCGTGAGCAAGACAGCGCCAAAGATGAGGAACGTCGTCACCATCAATAGCTCAACTTCGACTTCCATATGCTCATTGAGGGGTTTCTTGTCCACTTTGGCCGGTACGTTGCCAACGGTAGCCCCAAGCAAGAAAGCTGCAATAAAGCCGTTGCCGTGAACCATCTGGGCAACGCCATACGCGATCAGCGGCAGGAGGAGCGAGGCAATCTTGCTGTAGTCGTCAGACATCCATCCAGAGCGGAGACCAAGCTCGGTAAACTTGATGCCAAAGAGGCCAACCAGGATGCCAACCGCCGCGCCAAAGACGATCTCTTGTCCCCCCCAGAACACCCAGCCGGCCAGACCTTCGGGCCCGCCTTCACTGGCCAACGCCAGGGAAATTGCCAGCAATAAAAAAGGCATGGCAATGCCGTCGTTGAGGCCGCTCTCGATGTTTAGCGTTTGCCGAATTCGAGCCGGGACCAGACGGTTGCTGACCACTGCCTGCCCCAGACTTGCATCGGTCGGCGTGAGGATAATGGCCAAGATCGCGGCTTCCCAAATCGGGAACGACGGAAACACCCACACGGCCATGAGCGTACCGAACAGCATGGTAAGAGGCAGACCAATCCCCAGTAGGCGTACCGGCAGCGAATGATCGCGCCGAAGCGACCGCAATCTGATACGCGAAGCGTCGGAGGCGAGCACCATCACCAGCGTCACTTCGGCAATGACCCGTACGCTCTCATTTTCGACCGAAACCTCGACAAATCCCAGACCGAGTGGACCGATCATCACCCCCAGCGCCACGCACAGCATGGGGATCGTGATAATGGTGTTGTGAATCCGTTTGGAGACGGCGGCGATCAACAATATGCACGTAAACAGCGCAACGTATGTGATGGCTTCCATGCAGGGCCCTATTCCTGATCCATGAGAACGCGGGGCAGCATCTCTTGTTCTGGAAAATCAAGTGAGGTCCGACACCCACTGCCTTCAGAAGGCTTGGGGGCAGTGTCAACTGCTGCTTTCATTCGTGATTCGATTCAGCGATCATCACCAACTTGGGTAGCGGGATCATGTCCAGTTTGAACATCCTCCCCATGCAAGGGATTGGACTCCTGATCATCTGTCCCGTTCGCCTCATCTTGCTCTACTTGAAATGCCTGGACGCCGGCAGCGATTGACGCGTAGAAGTCGAAACGATCTTCGATATCGGCGCGCGAAAAATACTCCTTAACCTGGCTGCGAATGCGGGCAATATTGATGTCAATGTTCTGGTCAGCCAGTTCCTCTTGCAGGTCGCGCAGCATATCAAGCGCCGTCACATCGATATCGTTGATGGCTTCGGCATCCACCAAAATTGCACGTGTCTCCGGCGCGGCCGCAACGATGGCCCGTATCTCATCGCGGAAATTGGCGGCGTTGGCAAAAAAGAGCTGTTCGTCAAAACGAAAAATCGTTAGCCCGGGAACTGTCTCGGCTTCCGGGAAGCGCGCAATATTGGCATAGACGTTTTCGTCCGGTATCTTGCCAAGAATTGCGGTCTGTGGATCCTTGGCGTGGAAGAGAAGACCGACTAACGAGAGTGAAACGGCCAGGATCAGACCTTCCAGAATCCCAAAAGCCAGGACGCCGACCATGGCCATGATCGCAGCCCAGAAATCAATCGACTTGATGCCTCGATAGCGGCTTAACTTCGCAAAATCAATCAGGTGCCAGACGGCATGAATGACGATCGCGCCCAACGTTGCTTCGGGCAGCGTCCGGAATAGCGGCGTGAGCCACAGCACGGTGATCAACACCAGTGCGGCAATGATCAGCGATACCGTCTGGCTCTTGGCGCCGGCCTCATCGGCAGCTGCGGACTTCGAGAGGCTGCCGTCGACGACAAAGCCCTGACTCATCCCAGCGCCCACATTCGCAACGCCTAACGCCACCATTTCCTGGTTCGCGTCTACCTCATAGCCATATTTGGTCGCATAGGAGCGGGCCGCGGCAACCGATTCCGCAAAGGCGACCAGCGCAATGGAGAGTGCCCCCGGTAGCAGCGACACAATGTCACTAAACCCAAGCCCGCTGGGCAAGCCAATGGGAGGCAGACCAGCCGGAATGTCACCAACGATGTGGATGCCCAGCGCTTCAAAATTGAAGAGTGCAGAGAGCAGAATCGAAATCGCGACGACCGTCAGTGCGCCGGGCACCTTGGGAAAATAGTGATCGATGGCGAAGAGGCCGGCCAAACTGACAGCGCCAACAAGAAGTGTCAGCCAGCGAACCTGACCAAAATTGGCGATCAGCACGAGAATATCCGGGACAAAATCTACGGAATCAACCTCATAGCCGAGCAGCTTATCCAGTTGGCCGACCGCGATGCTGATGGCCAGGCCGACGATAAAACCGGCCAACACCGGCTTGGATAGAAAATCGGCGAGCACGCCGAGTTTCAGAAAGCCGGCAAGGATCAAAATGACGCCGGTCAGGAGTGCCAGCATGGCGGTCAGCGCGATGAATTCCTCGCTACCGCTGATCGCCATCCCGGATACAACTGCCGCCGACATAACGGCTACCGTGGAGCTTGGGCCGACATTGAGCTGGCGCGACGTACCGAAAATCGCATAAGCCAGCAGCGCAAGCGGCGCTGCATAGAGGCCGGCCTGCGGCGGCATGCCCGCGATGCCGGCATAGGCCATGGCTTCCGGAACCAGTAGCGCCCACACTGTCAACGCTGCAATCACGTCACCGCGCAGCCACGACATGTTGTAAGTCGGGACCCAGGAAACGATCGGAAAAAACGATTTCAGGCTTCTGCGCTCGTCAATCTGCTTGTACGAATTTGCTGTCATCATTCACGTCCACTATGCACAATTCTTATCCAGACATTCAGCGTAACACATAGCGTAAAGATAGAGATCACCCTTTTGGCCCATATTGGTAGTATCCTCTGATCAGTCTGTTTGTGATTCCGCCTCTTTGCCCTGCACGAGCGGCAGCGCAGTCGATGACTTGATTTCGGAAACGACCAGGCTGGTCGAAATGCGCTCAATGCCGGGGAGTGGCGAGAGGCGCTGCAGGATGAAGCGTTCAAGGTCTTCCTGGTCGCGCAGGGCAACCTTGAGCAGATAATCAAATTCGCCAGTGACGAAGTTACACTCCAACACTTCGGGCATGTCACGCAGCATGCGGCGCACGTTCTCCAGTTCATCGACGGGGTGCGCCTTGAGATCGAGGCTGACGTAGCACAGCATGGCAAACCCAAGCTTGGCGCGATCCAGCCGCGCCACGTATTCCGCAACGTAGCCATCTTCTTCCAACCGCTTGAGTCTCACGTGGGTCGCAGGCGGGGAGAGTTCAATCCGGCGCGACAGATCGACATTGCTGATCCGGCCCTCGGACTGCAAAATGTTCAGGATTGCCAGGTCCAATTCGTCGAGTTTTGCGGTCATCGTGGGTCACCTCAGCATCTTCTATAAACTGACAGGAACAGCCGAAACCCAATAACAATGCGCCCAATGCTGTTTGCACGGCCTGGGCGCCAAGTCGGACGCATTCGAGGCATCGGACGCAACGGTAAACGCCTATTTTGCATACGCCCCCGTGGGCGGATCGCCAAGGGCACGCACCAAGTCGGCCGACTGCATGATGATCGTCGTGCCGCGCACGCCGGAACCAAGGGAAATTTCATCATGGACCAGGACACTTTCATCGACCAGCACGGGCAGTTCCATCGGCAGACCAAAGGGCGCCACTGCGCCGATGGGGTAACCGGTCACGTCCAGGACTTCATCCTTAGCTGCCATAGTCAGTCGTGAACGGTTGAATGCCGTACGCAGCGCCTTCCACGAAATCTGTCCCGGCCCGGCAATCAGCACCATGGCATACTCATCCTCGCCCAAACGGAAGAGAATGCTGCGCACAATTTGGCCCGGCGCCTGGCCACGCTCTGCCGCAGCCTGCTCCAGCGAGTGAACCGGGCCTGGATGGGTGAAGGTGCGATGCGGGATACCAAGATCGGCTAAGATTGCTGCTACGGGTGAATTCATGATCGCGTGGTCCCATTGACAATTGTCAATTGTCAATTGTCAATTTGTTCTTCAGCGTCTTGCCGTCTTGCATCACCAGCACGATGTTCTCGGTTTTTTCCAGACTGCGAATATCGGCCAGGGGGTCGGTTTTGGTAATGATGAGGTCGGCCAGTTTGCCTGCTTCCAGGGTGCCCAGGCGATCCTGCCAGCCCAGGGTTTCGGCCGCGGTCTTGGTGGTGGCGACGATAGCCTCCATGGGCGAGAACCCCACGTTGCACATGAGGCCCAATTCACGCAGGTTGGTACCGTGGGGCATGACGCCGGCATCGGTGCCCATGGCGATGCGCACGCCCGACGCGTAGGCTTTGGCAATGCTCTCGCTGTGAATCTCGATCGTCTCGCGCGCCTTGCGCACGCCATATTCCGGCATCGTACCCGTGAGTTCCGCCTGCTCCAGCACGGCCAGCGGCGCCAGCAGCGTGGGCACGAGATAAGTGCCGTGCTCCAACATCAGCTCAATGGCCTCGTCATCCAGATAGATGCCGTGCTCGATGGAATGAATCCCCGCACGCACGGCGTTCTTGATCCCCTCCGCACCTTGGGCGTGGGCCATCACCTTGAGCCCGCGCCGGAAGCGGGCTTCCTGCACCATCACTTCCAACTCCTCGATGGTGAACTGGGTGAATTCGGGGTGGTCGGTGGGGCTGAGCACACCGCCGGTGGAGCAAACCTTCACCACATCAGCACCGGCACGCAGCACCTCGCGCACCTTGCGACGCACCTCTTCCACACCGTCGCAGATAGGATCAGGCATGCCGGGATAGGTGGGCAGTAGATCAAGGCTCTGGCCGGAAGGCATCCAGCCGTCGCCGTGACCGCCCGTGGTGGAGAGCACCTGCACGCTGATTTGCATACGCGGGCCGACCACGAGTCCATCCTGCACGGCTTGCTTCAGACCCAAGTCGGCTCCGCCGGCGTCACGCACCGAGGTAATGCCGGCGTCGATGGTACGCTGCATGCGCCCCACAGCGGCAAAAAAGTTGTAGGAAAAGGGCGTGGTGAGCATCCTTGCCGGATCAACGCCTTCTAACATGAGGTGGACATGGGTATCAATCAATCCGGGCAGAATAAAGCCGCCGCCGGCGTCGATCAGCTGCGCATCGGGCGGGGCATCGATTTGCGTAGCCGGTCCAACCGCAGCGATTCGATTCTCTTCAAGCAGTAGTGCGGCCTCAGCGAGCACAGCGCCGCCGCGCCCGTCGATCAGGCTTCCATTGTGGATCAGCGTCTTTGTCATGGCCTCAAGAACCTGTTGAGATATTGTCTGTTGTTCAGTTGATCAAGTTGGTGCAAGCATCATACACCACAACGCGGAGAAGCCGTAGAGTCGTCTCGAGGTGACGACTCTACGGCTTCTCCGACTGGGCGATCCGGTTGATTAGTGGAGGGCAGGAATGGCCGCAACGGCAGCAGTCATCGCCTGCTGCAGCTCAGCCTCTTCCCGCACCTTTTGCTCGAAAATCGAGCTGGTGCTGATGGATTCAGAGAGAACAGGTTCAGTCATGCTTCCAGCCACCACGTTCTGTGCAATACCGCCTGGCGCCAGATACTTGGCATCATACGATGCTGCGGCCGCCACGGCTTGATTTGCGTAGAAATCTGCCATGGCGTTCCAGCGCACAGCCTGCGCTGCCTCCGCTTCGTAGCCGAAGCTCTGCGCGATCCCGCCAGGGGTCAGATACTTGGCGTCATACGATGCAGCCGTCATCGCATCATGATCCGTGTAGAACTCACCCAGAGCATTCCAACGAGCGGCCTGGGACGCTTCGGCCTCGGCAATCCGGTCATGCGCAATGGCGCCCGGCAGGAAGTACTTGACATCGTACGATGCAGCCGTCGTCAGGCTTCGATCCGCATAGAAGGCGGCCGTGGCTGCCCAACGGGCGGCCTGGGCTGCCTCCGCCTCGGCCAGGAGGTTATGAGAGATGCTGCCAGTGGTCCGGTAATTGCCGTCAAAGGCCGCAGCGCCCAGATTTGCTGCTGCACGCTTGGCAATCGACTCAATGCCGCTGTAGGCGATGTAGCCGGCATCGTAGTACTTCACATCAAACGAAGCGGCTTGCTCTTCCGCCGAAGCCGCTGCCAACGGTCCTGCACTCACTTGTCCAACCACGACAAAAAGTGCCATCACAGACAAAGCCACAACCGAACTAATCCGATTCAAGCAATTCATATTGAGCCCCCTTTAGGGAATCGAGAGATCTCCGATGTGATCTCTCCGCGCCCGCAGTGTAAGCAGGGGGCGTCGCGCAAACGTCGCGGTATCTCGACCACCGGTTGCGTGACGGAAGCCGTCATACTCTGGAACGGTCACGCCGCCCACTGCGTTCCCCGCGTTTCGAACTGGAGCGTCAGATCGCCTTGAAATTGATTTTCCGCCCGTCGCGCTATATGCTATTCTGGTGAAGCCGCATTGCGAACAAATGTTCCGCGATTTGTATACCAAGATCCAATGGTTCAGGAGCGTGCGTATTGGCTGTCCAGGCACTAGATCAGAAACGCGAATTCACCGTCGAGAACGAAGTCGAATACAATCGTTCGTCGTCGACGCGTTGGATTCTTTCCCACCTGATGCAGTACAAGATCTATCTGCTGGTCTTTGTGATCGCCAGCTTTGTGACGGCGATCCTCTTTTCGGCCATTCCGCGCCTGACCGGGATGGCTTTTGACGAGGTGCTCCAGCCCAACGCCAGCGCACGCAACCTGGGCCTGATTGCCCTGGCCATCTTCGGCGTTGTGATCCTGCGTGGTATTACGGATCTCATCAACGCCTTTTCGATTGAGATTCTCGGTCAGCGACTGGAGCGCGACGCGCGCGAAGAACTCTACATCAGCCTGCTGGGCAAGAGTCAGACCTTTCATAACCGCCAGCGCGTAGGCGACATCATGGCGCGGGCCACAAACGACGTACGCCAGCTCAACCCCATGATGAACCCGGGCGTCGCGCTGATCATGGACTCGCTGATGGGCATCATCGCGCCCCTGCTCTTCATCGCCACGATTGATCCAGTCCTGCTGCTCTCCCCCGTGATCTTTCTTTTCATCTTCTACTTCCTGCTGCGCGACTACATGCGCCGGCTCAACCCGGTGGCCGCCAGCATTCGTGAGGAGTTCGGCCTGCTCAACGCCAGCCTCAACGAGACGATCAGCGGCATCGAGGTGGTCAAGTCGACGGCGCAGGAGGCCCAAGAGAAGCGCAAGTTTTTCCAGCAGGCGTCGATTGTGCGCGACTACTACGTCAAGGAAGGCCAGGTCCAGGCCCGCTATCTTCCCTTGCTCTTTTTTGCCTTTGCCCTGGCAGGGGCGTTTGCCCACGGCTATTGGCTCTTCACGCAGGGTCAGATCAATGTCGGCGATCTGGTCGCCTACATGGGCCTCATGGGCATCCTGCGCTTCCCGACCTTTATCTCGATCTTTACCTTCTCCCTTGTTCAGCTGGGGCTGGCCGGGGCCGAGCGCATTCTCGAGCTCATGAGTGAAGAGACGGAGTTGGATGAAAACCGGGCAGGCTATGGCGAGGACATGCAGGGCGAGGTGGTCTTCGACCACGTCACCTTCGGCTTTGGGACCAAGCCGGTGCTGGAGGACATCTCTTTTCGCATCGAGCCGGGCCAGACCGTGGCGGTCGTCGGCCAGACCGGCTCCGGCAAGAGCACGTTAATCAAGCTGATCAATCGCATTTATGATGTGGACGACGGCAACATCCTGATCGACGGGGTCGATGTGCGTGGCTGGAATCTGGATCGGCTGCGCTCGCAGATCTCGACCATCGAGCAGGATGTCTTTCTCTTCTCCCGCTCCATCAGCGAGAACATTGCCTTTGGATTGGGTGAGCGTGCCACGGAAGAAGCGATTTACGCGGCTGCCGAAGACGCCCAGGCCCACGAGTTCATCAGCGGCTTTGCCGATGGCTACGCCACCGAGATCGGCGAGCGGGGCGTCACCCTTTCCGGCGGTCAGCGCCAGCGCCTGGCCATCGCACGGGCGCTGCTCACGGATCCGGCGATCCTCATGCTTGACGACTCGACCAGCGCCATCGACAGCGCCACCGAGGACCGGATCCAGCAGGCCATCAATCGGGTGCAAGACGGGCGCACAACGCTGCTAATCACCCATCGCCTCTCACAGATTCGACGCGCCGACAAGATCCTTGTCCTCCACCAGGGTCGCCTGATCGATCAGGGCACGCACGACGAACTAATGGAGCGCTGCCCGCTCTATCAACGGATATTTGCACGGTACGAGTGATTGGATTTGGGATGGGGAAGTGCGGATTGAGAATTGTTCTTGTCGCAAACGCAAGTAGAATCCTCAATCCGAAATCCACATTCCGCAATCAACCAACGGAGTTGCCATGGGTTTCTTGATGGATGGTCTGGATGCAGAGGGGTATGACCGCAGCTATTCAGACCGCGCCCTGCTGAGCCGGATCGGCGCCTATTTCAAAGTGCACCGCACAGCCATGCTGCTGGTCGCGCTGATGATCTTCTTGAGCTCGCTCATGGACGCGGCGCTGCCGGTGCTGATTGCGCGCGGCATCAACCAGGTTGCGGTCGACGGCGCTGCCAATCGCATCGGCCTGCTTGTCTTTGCGATTCTCATGTCCGGCGTGCTCGCCTGGTGCTTCAACTTTGTGCGCCAGTGGTTGACGGCGCGCACGGTGGGCAATGTTGTGCTGGAAGTGCGTGAGGACGCCTTCGACGCGGTCATGGCACGCGACATGTCCTTCTATGATGAATTTTCTACCGGCAAGATCGTCTCACGCGTAACGTCGGACACCCAGGATTTCGCCACTGTCGTCACGCTCACGCTCAACCTGATGAGCCAGGTTCTGCTTGTGCTCATCATTTTCGTCATCCTCTTTACGATCAACGTGCAGCTGGCGCTGCTCGCGGCCGCAATCGCGCCCGTTGTGGTCATCACTGCGCTGGGCTTTCGACGCCTGGCGCGCGAGACGACCAAGCAGGCGCGGCGCGTCCTGGCCGAGGTCAATGCCAACGTCCAGGAATCAGTTACCGGTATCGCCGTCGCCAAGGCTTTTCGCCAGGAACAGACCATCTACCAGGCCTTTTCGCGGATCAATGAACTGTCGTATCAGATCAACTTGCGCCAGGGCTTTGTCTTCAGCGGCATCTTCCCCGTCCTCAACACGATCGCCGGTATCGGCACCGCGCTGATTATCTACTTTGGCGGCCTTAGCGTGCTGGATGGCGTTGTTTCGCCCGGCGAGTGGTTTCTCTTTGTGGAGAGCATTGCGCTCTTCTGGTTTCCCCTTACGGGCATCGCCTCCTTCTGGAGCCAGTTTCAGCTTGGTCTGTCGGCGTCAGAGCGGGTCTTTGCCCTCATCGATGCCGAGCCGCGTATCACGCAAAGCGATGACCTGCCGGTTGAGGCGGTTGCCGGTCGCATCGAGTTTGACGACGTTCGCTTTGCCTATACCGACAAGGAGACCGTGCTCAACGGCTTCAATCTGATTATCCCGGCCGGCGAGACGGTGGCGCTGGTTGGCCATACCGGTGCGGGCAAATCCAGCCTGGGCAAGCTGGTGGCGCGCTTCTATGAGTTCCAGGCCGGCACGTTGCGCATCGACGACCGCGATATTCGCACCTTCGACTTGCCCTCCTACCGCCGCCATTTGGGCATCGTGCCCCAGTCGCCCTTCCTCTTCTCCGGCACGGTTGCGGACAACATTCGCTACGCCAAGGACGACGCCACCGACGAGGAGGTCGCGGAGGTGGCGCGCCGCATCGGTGGCGGCGACTGGCTCGATGCCCTGGAGTGGGGCATTGACACGCCGGTGGGTGAGGAAGGACGCGGCATCTCCATGGGGCAGCGGCAGCTGGTGGCGCTCGCCCGCGTCCTGATTCAGGATCCAAGCATCATCATTCTGGACGAAGCGACCGCCAGCGTCGATCCGCTGACGGAAGCACAGATTCAGGAGGGGTTGGATGAGGTCCTGAAGGAGCGTACGGCCATCGTCATCGCCCATCGCCTCTCAACCATCAAGGCGGCAGACCGCATCGTCGTGTTGAGTCAGGGTGAGATCATTGAAGAGGGGAACCACGACGAGCTCATGGCCGAGGGCGGGCACTATGCGGAGCTGTACAACACCTACTTCCGCCACCAGTCGCCCGACTATGACCCTGAGCTCGCCTTGCTAACCCTTGACAATTAACAATTGACGATCGTCAATTATCAATTGCGTACTGGTCCTGGACAAAGGGCAGCAGTCCGCATTCCTGCAAGCGCTCGAGCGGAGCGCGGAAGGTAACTTGGACCACGCCGGGGTGACGACCGATCTCGATCCCGCCGGTAATGGTGGCGCGATTCTTCACCTCCGGCACGGTCATGTCGAGTAGTTCTGCGGCACGCGCGAGCCCGTTGTCCGTGGCTGCGTTGAGATCCGGCCCCGTACCGATGACGGAGATCGGCGCGCTCTCTTCCAGAGCCGGCACATCCCATGCCGCCGCGATCTGCTCGGCGCGCTGGCGTTCCGCCGATGTGAGCGGTTTGGCCAGGAATGGCAGGTCCTCCTCAACGGGCAGCAAGATCGGTCCGTCAATCGCCAATCCCTTGATCACATGAACCTGTAGCGTCACGGTCCCCGAAACATCGCAGGTATGGCCGGCAATTTCGCCATCCCCCTGCAAGGCATGCATGTCACCGAGATAGATGCCACCGCCGGGCGCCTTGACGGGGCAGATCAGAATCGCGCCGGCACGTGCGGCATCGATGTCCATGTGGCCGTCCGTCTTGTGCTGCTGCAATTGCTCGGCAGTGATGGCGTATTCGTGGGGCGCGCCGATCAGAAAGGCGCCGAAGTCACCGGCATTGTGAGAGTCCGGAATCGGGTGAGACGGTGTTGTACCGAGCTGTCCCATAAATGGACGGAGGCGGGCGACCAGACCGACCAGGTCATGCGGGGCAAAGCTCAACACCGAGTTTTGGATGGAATTCTCCGGCGTTGCAGCATAGCGTTTGGCATCGGCGCCGATTTCCTCGGCCTTGGCCTGGGGCAGCGTCACGCCAACTTGACGATTGTCGTCAAAAAAGATCGTGTACCCATTGGTGAAGGTAAAGGGCGCGGCGTCAGCGCCACACTTTGCGCAGCGGACTGACTCCTGACCGATTCCCTTGACAACCGTCTCAGGATAGAGCGTGCCGCACTCAGGACACTTGCCGGCCACATACGGATCGCCCAAAAAGCGACCATCCATGAATTGATCGTTGCCGGAAGCCGCGGCCAGCGAGGTGACGGTGATGTCCTTGATCCGAATAGCAATGGCGTCACCGACCTCTGCCCCGGCTACGGCGACGGGCTTGGTCACTTCATGGCCGCCCCGAATCGCAGGCGTCAGCATGGGCCCCCAGCAGCCAGGTGTCGTGTTGGCAATGATGTGCCCGCCATCGCGTACCGGCCCAAGCATTGGTTTATTGGGGTCGAGGATGCCGTCAATGAACTCATCAACATAAACTGTTTCGTGACCTGTGCGGCTGTCGATACTCGCATCAGCGGTGGTCACAGGAGGTGATTGGGTCGAAGTTGCCATGTTATGTTTCTCCGAATGTGGGTAGGGTGATTTCTACAGTCCGGCAAGCACCGCCGGCGATCGGGATGAGGAGAGCGAGTTCCTGACCATCCTGCAACGGTTCCTGAACCCCAATGTGAAGGCCTTGGCGCACGCATACTGCCTGCGCCAGCAAGTCTGCGGCGTCAGGATAGGCTGCCTGCAACTGTGCCAGGACGGCGGCTGGCGTTGCCCCGGCAGGCAACTCCAACACAAGACGCGTCTGACCGACCTTGGCCGCCAGTCCGGAGTTAAGCCGCACGTAGATGCGCATCAAAGCATGCTCGCCTTCAACTTTGGAATCGTCAGTAAGTCAGTTGGGATGTGTCTACACTCTAACCGTGCACTATCGCAGATTGCGTGCCGTTCTGTCAGTAACTTATCCCTCACTGCGCTGTGTTCCCTGGGAGCCCAACGCAGCCTTGATCAATTAGCCTTTTCGCGGCGGCGATTGGCGATCGACTTATCACTGACGGTCGTGAAGTCTGCGGCCGGAGCCTCCATGGCGTACTCGTGTACGAACTCGTCAGCGACGGGAAGCGGCGCGCCGACTGGTACCGTGTCGCGCTCGGCAATGGCTTTGGCCATGCGTTTGGCGAAGTAGTAGATGCGGCGCAGATTCTCGACCATATCGGTTTCAATGCGATACGTCTCCAACCGGTTGTCCTCTTCGGCGACCAGGCGTTGAGACAAGTGTGTGTCCAGCGCGTCGGCCAGCCGGTTGATCTCTGGCTTGGCGTCGATCACAACTTGGGCCGTCACGGCAGAGTTGCGGTCAACAGCCTCCAGAGCCATCTCCACCGCCCAACAGACCTTCTTGTGCAGCTCGCCAATGGCCGCTTCCGTCGCCAGGCTGATGCGCACGCCGTTGGCGATGCGCTCGCTGCCTGCTTCAACCAGGTTGGTTTCCACCATATCCCCAATATTCTCGATGTAGGTCGCTACGGACAAATAGTCGTGATGGAGCTCAACCTGTTCGTCGAGCAGGCGCTCCTGGGAAAGTTGGCCCAGGTAGCCAATGATGGCCGCGTGCAGGTTGTCCACATCGTGATCCATGTCCACGAGGCGATCGAGATCTTCTTCACTCCCGTTAATCACAGTGGGGATTGAATCCCAGACCATCTGCAAGGCACTGATGCCCATGCGTCCGATCTCCAGACGGACTCGATCCAAGGCCAGTTCGGGCGTCTCAAGCAGGTTCTCATCCAGATATTTGGGCTGCAGAACCTGAGGCTCGGGCTGCGGACGCACGGGGACCAGCCACTCCATCAGGCGGGCGATAGGCTTCGTGAACCAGATGAAAATGAGCGTGTTGCTGATGTTGAAAATGGTATGAGCATTGGCGATTTGACGCGGCGTCTCCGCTGCCAGCCTGGCGGGGCCGGTGAGGCCTTCGGCCACCGGCGAAATCGCACGCGTCATCTCCGCCAGTTGGTCGATGAAGCCAAACCACAGCATCACACCCGCAACGTTGAAGAAGACGTGCACGAGTGCGGCCTGCACCGCGGCACGCGGTTTGCCCAGTGCTGCAAAAATCGCCGTAATACAGGTGCCAATATTGGCCCCGAAGATCAATGCAATGCCTGTGTCCAAAGTGATGAAGCCCTGGGAGGCAAGCACAATCACAACACCGGTGGTAGCCGATGAGCTTTGCACCAGAGCAGTGAAGGCCGCAGCGATCAAGATGGCCGGCAGCGCACCGTTGAGCTGCTGCATGAGCAAAATGAAGGGTTCGTAAGAGCGTAGCGGATGGGTTGCCTCACTCATCATCTCCATACCGAAGAAGATAAGGCCCAGCCCCATCACCATGGCGCCGATCTGCTCCCAACGTTGGCTTTTGGTCGTGAAGAGTGTGAAGAAGCCAACGGCAACCATGACGAGCGCATACTTCGTCACGTCGAAGGCAATGATCTGGGCGGTGACGGTGGTGCCGATATTGGCACCCATGATAATGCCGATGGCCTGGACCAAGGTCATGAGGCCGGCGGTGATGAAGCCGACGACGAGCACCGTCGTCACCGAAGAGGACTGGATTACCGCAGTCACAAAGGCCCCGGCAGCCGCGGCTTTGAAGCGGTTGGTCGTTAGCGAGGCCAGCACATCCTTCATGCGTGGACCAGAGATATTCTTCAATGCATCGGTCATCATCTCCATACCGAAGAGAAAGATTGCCAATCCACCGGCGAGCCCTACCAGAATGGCGGCGACCGGTAGCGATTGGACAAGTTCCAGATTGGCGGAGGCAGGATCCATGGACGGCTTTTCTCCTCGGAGTTAATCGGCCGCAATCAGGATAGGCATGCGGCCACAATGCTGACATACGTCAACTAGAAGCCGCCCGAATCGACGGGGGCTGCGTGGCGTAGGCAATGACTTCGGACGACGCCCGTCAGTGAGGATGGGAGCTTGACAGGCACGATTAACAAGAGATTAACGAATGTTAACGCATTATTGGTTTCACGTCCAGCGCGTTCATATAAAGTGGGTGCACCCCAAGATTTGGGGAACTGCCCAAGAGAAAGCGACCCGTCCGTTCGTAGACCGCCGCCCAAATGGATTGCATCCCATATGAAACCCAGCGGCCCCAAATGTGCGCACGATGAGATCGGACGGGGGCGTACAGAGTTAGCGCGGTCCGGCGCTTACTATGTGACAAATAACACAAACGCTTTCCGTCCACAGTATGACGCTGGAAATGAGGAAATGATGAAGCCTACTATTCGGCCTTTGGCGCCGGCAATGATCTTGTTTGCGCTGGTTCTGCTTTTTGGCGCCTGCGCCGCGCCGCCCGAGAGTGGGCGCGTACGCTCATCCGTCGCCGAGGCAATGGCGCGCGGCGATGATCTGCCCTTTGCCCAGCCCCTGGAACCAATGGCGTTTACGTTTCCCGCCGACCATGGTCCCCACGAAGAATATCGGACCGAATGGTGGTATTACACGGGCAACGTGCAGGATGCGGCAGGAAACCCTTACGGCTTCCAGCTGACGTTCTTCCGCAACGCCATTTCGCCCGAGGAGCCGCAGCGGGCGTCAACGCTGGCAACCAACGACATCTACATGGCCCACTTCGCCGTGACGGATGGAGCAGGGGACAAGCATTACAGCTTCGACCGCTACAGCCGTGGGGCGGGCGGACTGGCCGGCGCCACGGGTGAGCCGATCTTTGACGTCTGGCTGGAGGACTGGCGCGCCGTGCAGGTAGAGCCGGGCGTCATGCGCCTGACCGCCCAGGCCGGCACGGGCGCAGACAGCGAAGATGAGGACGCGACACCCGTGGCAATTGATCTTACTCTGCGCGAGACGCGCGAGCCCATTCTGCATGGTGATCGTGGCCTTAGTCCCAAAGGGCCTGAACGGGGCAACGCCAATTACTATTACAGCCTTGTCCAGCTCGCCACAGACGGCACGATTACGCTCGACGGGGAAACCAGCGAGGTCAGCGGGCTGAGTTGGATGGACCATGAATTCGGAACCAGCACGCTCTCCAACCAAACCCGGGGCTGGGACTGGTTTAGCGTACAGTTGGAAAACGACGCGATCCTCATGTTTGCTGAATTCCACGATGGGTTAGGGAGAAACCGGTCGGCTCTGGAAGGCACGCTTGTCTATCCCGATGGACGGCAGGTGAGCCTCAATGATGAAGATTTTGACATGCGCGCAACCGGCGAATGGACCAGCCCGCGTACTGGTATCACCTATCCCAATGGCTGGGAGGCGGTCTTCCCCGGCGAGCAGATTGAGCTGACGATCACGCCGCTGATCCGAGACCAGGAAATGGATGTCGATTTCGTCTATTATGAGGGCGCTACCGAAATCACGGGCACGATGGCGGGCGAGCCTGTGCAGGGAATTGGTTTTGTGGAGTTGACGGGCTACGGTGACCGCGAAATGGCTGAGTATCAGCGCTAGCAGGCTGCCCGAGATAGTATGAATAGGCTGCGGATTGCGCGGATTAGGCTAAAACAGCTGGAGTTTCTTAGCTTTATCCGCTTGAATCCACCAGTTCCGCGCAATCCGCGGCCTATCTTTTTGGTCGCTCCGACAAGCTGCGAGTACGGCTGATCAATCGAGCGAGGGCAGCATGCCAATGGCGGTTCCGAGCACCTTGCGTTCGCTTTCGTAGGTGAGGATTTCGAGCGCCTGACTCAGCGTGAACCAGGCGACGCCGTCGACCTCGTGGCTTTCGTCACTCAGGCGACCGCCGGTTGCACGCATGAGAAAAAAGTCGACGGTCTTTTTTACCCGCACCGGGCGCGGCTTGCGGTACGTGTCCCAGTAGGAGAAGTTGATGGCCTGGAGGAAGACCACCGTGGTGGCCTGGAGGCCGGTCTCTTCCTCTACTTCACGCACGGCGGTTTCGGCTGAAGACTCACCCGCCTCGCGCGTGCCCTTGGGCAGCTGCCAGCGCGTGCCGCCGCGGGTGGCGATCAGCGCGACTTCATGCTCGCCATCCTGGGGCGAACGACGAAAAACGACGCCGCCGGAGGACCAGGTGCGGCGCGATGGATTGGGCGCTCCGCCATCCTGATCCAGCACTAGAGCTTCTCCTGCCAGTGACGGTTTTGGGGTGAGCCGAGTAGCGGACCGTCGGCAACGGCGATGGCAAGAGCTTGGGCCACTTCTTGCCAATTCTCGGGTGGCAGGGAAATCAATTCCGGCGGTAAATAGACCGGCGTTGCGAAGCTGAGCGCCCCGGCCAACTCCGTCACCGACCAGACTGCCCGCGCCCGGGCAATGACGACAAACGTCTCCATCCACTTGTCGAGCAACACGAGCCAGGCGGCCAAATCCAACGCCAGCCCAATGCGCATCAGCGGTTGCGGCATCTCGGCATGGGCGAAGGCCAGATTGCCGGTCCCGTCAAGCCAAATGCGGTGTGGCGTGACCGGACCTGGTGAATAGCCGGCCGTGCCCCACGCAGCAAAGCCCTCATGAAGGTCAGTCACCATGGGCGGCAAGATGCTTTGTGGGTTATTCGCCAAGCACGCCATCCCCTGTGGCGGTGTCGGTGTAGAATTTAGTGTGCCATCTTTTGCAGTGTAATATCGCATTGCATCACAACCAGTTCTGGCGACGAAACCAAGCAAGCATGCCAACCACAGCGCCAATAAAGATCAGCCAAATCAGCGGATACGCCCACGGCCAGTTGAGCTCGGGCATATAGACAAAATTCATGCCATAGACGCCGGCGAGGAAGCTGAGGGGCAAAAACAGCGTCCCCATTACGGTTAGCACCTTCATGACGTCGTTAATGCGGTTGTTGACGAGCGCCAGGTGCGCCTCGATCGTCGTGCTGGCCAAGTCGCGCATGCTGTCAGCCAGGTCGTCCAACCGCACCAGGTGATCAAAAACATCCCGAAAATAGAGATGCATCTCAGAGGGCACCACATCATACTCTGCCACGGAGAGCTTGTACAGAATCTCCCGCTGGCGCATGAGAATACGGCGAAGGCGCAGCGCACTGCTCTTGGCCGTCAGCAGATCGTTGAGCACCTCTGACTGGCCACTGCGATTGTCAAACAGGAAAATGGTATCGCCCAATTCCTCCAGCCGCTCGTCAAGTCGCTCCAGCAAAGGGACGTAGGCGTCGACCTGTTGGTCCAGCACATCATAGAGCACGTAGGCGGGTCCTTTGGCCAAGCCGCCCTCACCGTGATAATCAGGAATCCAGAGGTTATCGATCGTCGGGCGCGGTTCGTCGTGAATCGTAACCAGGTAATTTGCCCCGAGAAAGATGTCCATCTCATACGTATGGATGTCCATACGCTCATCGCCGATCCCGATGGTATGGAGCACCAAGAAGAGATAGCGGCCATAGTCATCCAGCTTCGGCACATGAATATCGCTGATCACGTCTTCCACTGCCAGGGGATGGAATTGGAAGAGTCGGACCAACACCTCTTCATACTCCTCCTCCGTCGGGGCCTGGAGGTCGATCCAGAGCGCGCTGCGTCGCTCGTTGAGCGCACGGCGGATCTCACCGTCCTCCAGGTCGGTGAGAACGGCGCCACTGGAATGTCGATAGAGCAAGCGAATCATGGCCGCGGTCCGTCGCTTCCGTTAGCGCTGCACAAGAGGCAGGTAGAGATCCTGACGGATCAGGCTTAGGCGATAGACAGAGCCGTTGGTGCCGCCGACATAGAGTTCGCCCGCCTCATCCTCGCCAAACCCAAGCGTTGCAAAAGGCGTATTGATCACGGCCCGATTGACCCATTCGCCGTCTTCCTCGGTCAGGCTCCAGATGCGCCGATCACAGAAGTCACCGTAGAAATAGATGCCATCAATCTCCGGGAGACTTGCGCCGCGGTAGACGTTGCCGCCGGTCACGGAGCAGCCATACTCGGTGTGGCGATAGGTGTGGATGGGCATGGTGAAGCCGGTCGGGTCGCAGCCGGTAGCCGGGCTAAAGCATTGATCCCCTTCCCAAACACGCCAGCCGTAATTCTCGCCGCCCGGGCTGTCGCCTGGCTGCCGGTCGATCTCCTCGACCGACCCCTGCCCCACGTCACCCGTGAAGAGCGCACCAAGTGTCCGGTCAAAGGAGAAACGCCAGGGGTTGCGCAGGCCGAGCGCCCAGATTTCCGGGCGATAGCTCGCCGAGCCCACAAAAGGATTCGAAGCCGGTACAGCGTAGGTTTCCTGTCCCGTCACGTCGAGGCGCAGCATCTTGCCCAGCAAGGAAGCGGGGTTCTGGGCCAGGTTATGGGGATCGCCGCCGGAGCCGCCATCCCCCAGGCCCACATAGAGGTAGCCGTCCAGCGGGCTAAAGGCGATCTGACCGCCATTGTGATTGTTATAGGGCTGATTGACTGTGAGAATTCGCACCTCGCTTGCGGCATTAGCCCGATTCGGATCATCTTCACGCACGGAAAAACGCGCGACGACGGAGTCGCAGCCGCCGTTGGGTTCTTCGGGCAAATCAGGCGCGGCGAGGTCGCCCAATCTCACCACGTCGTAGCTGTAATAGACATAGAAGTGGCCGCTGACCGAATAGTCCGGTGCAAAAGCCAAGCCCAGAAGTCCGCACTCCCCAATGGTTGTCACCTGGTCGGTCAGATCCAGAAACGAAGATGGCAGCAGCTCGCCCCCTTCCATGATACGGATCCGCCCTGGACGCTCGACGATGAAAAGGCGTCCGCTCTCATCGCCGGCGTTGGTGATGACCACGGGTTGGTCCAAATCCTGGGCAATGCGATAGAGGACGGGGCGCACGGGCGGACCGACGGTGCCATTCTCGTCAGCCGCGGCGCCCACATCGGCATCTGCGACCATGCCCAGCAGGAGCAAGGCGCCCCACAATAAAGCCAGCGCCATCCGAAACCTGGGTAAGGTGGGAGTCGACACCCGGTGGGTAGCGCGTGGCGACGGTGATGGTAGATTAACTTGAAAAGGATGTTGGGCTTTCATACGTCCCCCGAAGGTGCACGCGGGCGTCAGCATCTTGTGCATGCGACCGGCCGCGCGACGGTTATGAGCATATGTGCATTGTACCGCTTTCCACCTCTTTTGTAACGTCAATTGGGCAGCGGAGTGATCCTTCATATCCATCGGTAACAGAATAATCAGGCTCGGAACGGAATAAATTGTGTTTGACAGAGGTTGGCCACCTGAGGTACAGTATTACGTGCACCCCGCTATTTGACGGGACCTCTACATGAGCCTTTCCGACCGCACTAATGGATCGCAGAAGTCGAAGCAGCGCAAATTGGCAAACCCCACACTAATCTACAAAAGAAGCGCCTTTGCCGGCATGCTTGATGACCTGCAGGGCAAATCCTTGATTGCTCTCGATACCGAGAGCGACAGTCTCTTTAGCTATTATCCCAAAGTTTGTCTTATTCAGCTTACCACTTATGCCGACCGCGAGAATCCCGACCCAAAAAAGGTCGTGGATTACCTGGTTGACCCCCTGCGCCTGGACCAACTGGACGGTTTGGGCACACTCCTGGCAGACCCAGCGGTTGAGGTCATTATGCACGCTGCCGAGAATGACATTCTCATTTTGCAGCGCGACTTCAACTTCACCTTTAGCTATATTTTTGACACGCAACTGGCGGCACGCATCCTCGGTTGGAATCGCAAGGGACTGGCGGCGATCCTGGAAGAACAGTTTGGATTGGTCTCCAACAAGCGCATGCAGCGCACCAACTGGGGCAAGCGCCCGTTGACGCCCCAGCAGATCACCTACGCGCAGATGGACACGCACTACTTACCCGCCTTGCGTCAACGACAGATTAAGGAACTCAAGGAAGCCGGCCGCTGGGAAGAGGCGCAAGAGGCCTTCAAACACCTGCTGCGGGTCAATTATCATGAACGGACCGCCAATGACCGTTCGTTTTGGCAGATGAAGGTCGCCCGCTCAATTGATCCTGAAGCGACAGGCGTGCTGGAGGCGATCTGGCAGTGGCGCGAACACGAGGCCCAGCATCAGGATCGGCCGCCCTTTAAGCTGGTCAGCGATCGCGTACTCGAGCGGATCGCTGTCGCCCAACCGACGACAGTCGCCCAACTGGGCAAGATCGCCGGCATCAGCGACTATCAGATTCGACGCTACGGCAAGGCCCTGATTGCAGCCGTCAAGGATGGCCAGCAGCGACCGCGCCCCAAAGCGCCGGAGGGGAGCAAGCGGCCCGATCATAACGTCGACAGGGCCACCCTTGAACGCTACGAAAACTTGCGGCGCTGGCGTAGTCAGACGGCCAAGGCGCGTGGCGTTGATACGGATATTGTCTTCAACAACAGCACGCTCCTCATTATTGCCAAACGACGCCCGAGTTCAATCGCTGAACTCGAGGAGATCGAAGAGATCGGACCGTGGAAGGCAAAGACCTATGCGCCCGATGTCCTGCAATTGGTAAATGGTCGTCATTGAACGAAATTCGATCGTAACGGGCGCGGGCTTGTAGCCGAACGAGCGTCACTATTCGATTTCCCTCCCCTCACCTACAAAACAAACCTAGCCAAAAGCTAATGTCGCTCCCGCCTCCCGGTTTCGCTGGAGAATGGCGCGAGGCGAACTCATAAGCCGATCTCACGATCACGTAACGGCCAAGCGACTGGGGATTCAATTTGACGCGCGCACACCGTCCATCTAAGATGGAGCCGCGTACGGGCGATGCTCGACCGCGCTCAAAAGAAACAAGAGTGTGCTGCTACTGGAAGTGAGATGCGACCCGCATGAATGAGCCCAAAGTGCTCGTGGTTGAAGATGAACCGGCCCTGATCGACACGCTGGAATATAGTTTGCGCAAGCAGGGCTACAACGTGAGCCTCGCCACCGACGGCCACAAGGCGATTGAGATCGCCCGTGCCGAAACGCCCGACCTCATCCTCCTCGACGTCATGCTACCCGGCATTGACGGCTTTGAGGTCTGCAGAATCCTGCGGCAGGAGATGAGCGTTCCCATCTTAATGCTCACGGCCAAAGCCGATGAAGTCGATAAAATCGTCGGCCTGGAAGTGGGTGCGGATGACTACATCACCAAACCCTTCAGCATGCGCGAACTGCTGGCACGCGTCAAGGCCATGCTGCGCCGCGTGCGCATGGTACGCGAAGAAGTCGCCTTTGAGCAGGCGAGCGGCGGGCCGGATCGCATTGCCAGTGGCGAAAAGTACCTATTCGACAATCTAGTCATCGACTTGAGCCGCCGTGAAGTTCTCGTCGATGATGGGCCCATTCATCTCAAACCCAAAGAATATGAACTGCTCGTCTTTCTGGCGCGCAATCGCGGCATCGTCCTCAGTCGCGACCTGATTCTGGAACGCGTCTGGGGTTGGGACTACGATGGCGGCAGCCGGACGGTTGACGTCCACGTCAGATGGCTACGCGAAAAAATCGAGGTCGATCCAGCGAAACCCTATCGCATCGTCACCGTTCGCGGCATTGGCTATCGTTTCGAAGGGTAGCTACCCTATGCCACCAAGCACCAGACAACGTTGGCTCACCGCCGGGCTCTACGGCCTTACCGTGGTCATCATCATGGCGGCCGCCATGGCTCTCACCTCGCGGGCCATCACCTCCGCACTGTTGACCGACTTTGACCAAAAGGCCCAGGCACAGGCCCTGGCCCTGGCGCAAAATCAGCGTCTGGCTGCAGACTGGCAGGACCCCGAGCGGCTGCGCCAACATTTGGGCGAGCTGCAACAGCTCACCGGCGTGCGCATCACGGCCCTCAATGAAGCAGCCATCGTCCTGGCCGATTCTTCGACCCTCGAGCCGCTGGAATCGGCAGACTTGAGTGCGCTGCCTGAAATCTCGCCCGCAATTTGGGAAGCGGACGAGACCGTGCGCCGGCTTGACCCGGTCACCGATCTGGAAAGCATCTTCATCGTCGAACCTCTGGGCCCCAACCCGTTCGACGCCCAGGGCAGCCTGCGCTTCGCCTTTCCAGTCGCCCTCGTCGAGGCGCGAATCGCTGCGCTCCAGCGCCAATTCCTCGCCATTGGACTTCTCACGACGCTGGCAATCACCGGCCTCTTCCTCTATCAAATCGAACGCTCCCGGCGCACCGTGCGCCAACTGATTAGCGTAGCCGATCGCATCACGGCCGGCGAGCTGGATGCACGATTGCTCTCGCTCAAGACCGGCGAAATGGGTCACTTGACGCGATCATTCAACCGCATGGCCGGCGAATTAGAGAGCGAGATCCAGAAGCGGGAGCGCGAAAAGGATCGCCTGGAGACGGTCATGCATGCCATGGCCGATGGGGTGCTGATTCTTACCCGCAAGGGCAAGGTGCGGATGATCAACCCGGCCGCGGCCAATCTGCTCAACACCAACGAAGAGCGGGCCGACGGTCGCACCTTTATCCAAGTGGTGCGCGATCACCGGATCGCCGAAGTTTGGACGCGCTGTCGCGCCAATGGCCAGCAGCAGGTTGCGGCGCTGGAACTTGGCCCCAGTCGCTTCCTGCGCGTCATCGTCACCCCGTTTCTGCGCGGTGCAGATCGTGGCTACGTGGTGATCCTGCAAGATCTCACGCGCCTGCGCCAACTCCAGACGGTGCGCCAGGACTTTGTCAGCAACGTCTCCCACGAACTGCGCACGCCCCTGGCTGCACTGCGAGCCCTGGTCGACACGCTACGCGACGGCGCCATCGACGATCCGCCCGCAGCGGCCCGCTTCCTGGATCGCATGGAGGTGGAGGTTGATTCGCTCACCCAACTCGTGGAAGAGCTGCTGGAGCTGTCGCGCATTGAATCGGGCAAGGTCCCCTTGCGCTTCCGGCGTGCATCGGTGGTAGAAGTTATTGGCAGCGGCGCCGAAAGGCTGCGCCCGCAAGCCGAACGCGCCGAGATCAGTCTGAACGTCATGATCCCAGAGGACGCGCCGGATTTGCTGGTCGACCCTGCACGCGTGCAACAGGTGATCACCAACCTTGTGCACAACGCCATCAAGTTTACGCCGGCGGGCGGACGTATCAACGTTACTGTCCGGCGACAAAATGACGCGGCTATTCTCGTTAGCGTCGCCGACACGGGCATCGGCATTCCGCCACAAGAGCTACAGCGCATCTTTGAGCGCTTCTACAAAACCGACCGCGCCCGCAGCAGCGGCGGCACCGGCTTGGGGTTGGCGATTGCCAAGCATATTGTCCAGTCCCATGGCGGCGATATCTGGACCGAAAGCATCGTCGAAAGCGGCAGCATCTTCTATTTAACACTCCCCACTGCCCCCGCTATTCTGGATGACAATCAGGAGACGGCGCTTCTCATCCTCTCGCCGCCGTCTGCACTCCCGTGAAGCCCCAAACCGCCTGTTAACACAACGTTTACAAATCTTTTCCCCTATGTTAACGGCATTCACCCACCCCATTAACCGCAACGTTCCATACTCTATCTGTGAACTGCTTCACAGATAGTTCGCGTATGGACGGGAACTTCGGCAAAATGTGCGGTTGCAACGAAACAGTTTGCCGCAGCAAATGACCACCAATTTTACCAACGAACAAAATTTGAGGAGTGGAAACGATGCGTCGAATCGCAATCATGCTTTTGGTCCTGCTTGCCGCCATGATGGTGTTGGCTGCATGTGGCAGAGGATCGCGAGCCCCTGCAGCCGAAGACTCCGTCGCCGAGTCGATTGGCGCCGCACCCGCCGCCGAAAGTGTGGAAGAGGCTGCAACGGAAGAAGCTGTCGAAGAAGCGCCTGCTGATGAAGCGCCTGCTGATGAAGCTGCGTCGGCAGCGAGCGCCATGGGCGAGGTCACCATGGATGGGTCCATGCTGATGCTGCCCGAGGTAGATCCGCTGACGGTGGAGGGTGATGTCGTCACCGCCGGCAGCTCGACTGTCTTCCCCCTGGCCGAGGCCGTTGGCGAGCGCTTCTACGATGAAGGCTATGGCGGCACCGTCACCATCGACTCCATCGGCTCCGGCGCCGGTTTCTCCCGCTTCTGCGAAGCCGGCGAGACCGACATTGCCAACGCCAGCCGCCCCATCCGCGACTCCGAAGTTGATTCCTGCGCCACCATCGGCCGCACGCCCATCGAGTTCCGCGTCGGCACCGATGCTCTGGCTGTCGTCATCAATCCCGAGAACGACTGGGCCACCGACGTCACCCTGGAGGAGCTGGCCGCCATCTTCACCGCTGAGAGATGGTCCGATGTCAACCCGGAATGGCCCGATGAGACCATCCTGCGCTACATCCCCGGCACCGACTCCGGCACCTTTGACTACTTCGTCGAGGCCGTCTTCGAAGAAGATCCCGAGCCCGTGCTGACCGCCGCCAACACCCAGTTCTCCGAGGATGACAATGTGCTCGTCATCGGCGTCGAGGGCAGTCCCTATGCCACCGGCTTCTTCGGCTACGCCTACTACAATGAGAATGCCGACGCCCTGGGCATCATGAACATCGAAGGCGTCGAGCCTTCCTTCGATACCGTCGAAGGCGGCGACTACGCCCTGGCTCGCCCGCTCTTCATCTACTCCGACGCCACCATCATGGCGGAGAAACCCCAAGTTGCCGCTTATGTCAATTATTTCCTGAGCAGCGTCAATGAGGTCATCGAAGATGTCGGCTACTTCCCCGCTTCTGAAACCGCCCTCAATGAAGCCAAGGCTGCTGCCGCCGGCGCCATGGGGCTGGCCGTTCCCGGCATGGATAGCGGTGAGGCGGCTGAGCCGACCGAAGAAGCTTCGGAAGAGGCTGCTACAACGGCCGTCATGTTGCCCGAGGTAGATCCGCTGACGGTGGAGGGTGATGTCGTCACCGCCGGCAGCTCGACTGTCTTCCCCCTGGCCGAGGCCGTTGGCGAGCGCTTCTACGATGAAGGCTATGGCGGCACCGTCACCATCGACTCCATCGGCTCCGGCGCGGGTTTCTCCCGCTTCTGCGAGGCCGGCGAGACCGACATTGCCAACGCCAGCCGCCCCATCCGCGACTCCGAAGTTGATTCCTGCGCCACCATCGGCCGCACGCCCATCGAGTTCCGCGTCGGCACCGATGCCCTGGCTGTCGTCATCAATCCCGAGAACGACTGGGCCACCGACGTCACCCTGGAGGAGCTGGCCGCCATCTTCACCGCTGAGAGATGGTCCGATGTCAACCCGGAATGGCCCGATGAGACCATCCTGCGCTACATCCCCGGCACCGACTCCGGCACCTTCGACTACTTCGTCGAGGCCGTCTTCGAAGAAGATCCCGAGCCCGTGCTGACCGCCGCCAACACCCAGTTCTCTGAGGATGACAACGTGCTCGTCATCGGCGTTGAGGGCAGCCCCTATGCCACCGGCTTTTTCGGCTACGCCTACTACAGCGAGAATGCCGACGCCCTGGGCATCATGAACATCGAAGGCGTCGAGCCTTCCTTCGATACCGTCGAAGGCGGCGACTACGCCCTGGCTCGCCCGCTCTTCATCTACTCCGACGCCACCATCATGGCGGAGAAACCCCAAGTTGCCGCTTATGTCAATTATTTCCTGAGCAGCGTCAATGAGGTCATCGAAGATGTCGGCTACTTCCCCGCTTCTGAAACCGCCCTCAATGAAGCCAAGGAGAAGTGGTCTGCGGCAGTTGGGCAGTAGGGAAGATGTAGGCCGTTGGCGTCTCCGGCGACAAAGAACGCCAAGCCTATAGAATTAGAAGTGGGGAAGGGCCATATTGGGTCTTTCCCCATTTCGCTACTCATTGACAGCTGGAGGAGAAGCCATCGTGTCTTCAACAATCCATTCAAATGGAAAAAGCAATTTCAGTGCAGATGCGACCGGAAGCATTGCGTTTCCAACGTCTGACACTGACATCGAAACTGCGCGTGGCGGACCCAAGGGCAATGATCTTAACAAACGCGTGCGCCCTGGTGAAGCCATCATCCAAGCGCTGCTTTTTGCCTGCGGCGCGATCTCGATTCTGACGACGATCAGTCTGATCGTCGTTTTGCTTGTCGAATCGGCCAAGTTTTTTGTGACGCCGGAAGTAACCTTCCGAGAGTTCTTTACGGGCACAGTCTGGCAACCGCAAATCGAGATGTTCGGTGTTTTGCCGCTCTTGAATGCAACGCTCATGGTCTCGGGAATTGCCATGTTGGTTGCGCTTCCCTTGGGTCTCTTTGCGGCGATCCTACTGAGCGAATACGCACCGCCCCGGGTACGCTCGACGCTCAAACCAATTCTGGAAGTGCTGGCCGGCGTGCCGACCGTTGTGTACGGTTATTTCGCCCTGACCTTCATGACGCCAACCATACAGGCCGTGATCGGCTCTCTGGCCGCGGTCGGGCCGCTTGCCGTGATCGGTTTTCTCGTAGGCGTTACCGCCGTCACATGGCTTATGCTTTCGTCCGGCGCACGACTTAAGGCCAAGGAGACGGCTGAATCCAAATCGACGGCGGGCACAGTGCTAATTGCGCTCGGCTCCTTTGCCGGTACGATCCTGCTGATCGGTCTGATCGCGGCCACGCTCAGCCTGATCTTTGGTACCACCGTCCAGATCTACAATACAGCCGCCGCCGGCATTGTCGTCGGCATTCTGGTGATCCCACTGGTTGCGTCGATGTCGGAAGACGCCCTGCGTGCGGTACCCAACGAGCTGCGTGAGGCCGCCTATGGGCTGGGGGGGACCCGGCTGGAAGTAACAACTCGCGTCGTGGTCCCGGCCGCCTTGTCCGGTATCACCGCTGCCTTTATCGTGGCCATTTCCCGTGCGATCGGCGAGACAATGATTGTTGCCATCGCCGCCGGCGCCGGTCCAAACTTGACCTGGAATCCATTCGATTCCGCCGAGACGATCACCGGCCACATCAGCCGCATCAGCGGCGGCGACTTAAGCTACAACTCAATCGACTACCAGAGCATCTTCGCTCTGGCTGCGCTGCTCTTTGTCATGACGCTGATGCTCAATATCATCAGCCGTTGGATCATGCGCAAGTTCCGCGAGGAGTACTAAAAGATGTCCATGACAACCCAACCTGATGCAATCGACCCAAAAGATGGCGGCATGCCAGAGGGTGAAGAGCTGCAGCAGCAGTTAAAATCTCGTCACAACCGCGGCCAGATCTGGGCGTCTCTCTTCCGCATGGCGCTCGTCGTCGCAATGGTTGCGCTTGCGGTGCTGCTGGCCAATATCATCAACCAGACCTTTGGCCTGGTGGCGATCGAGAACAACATCGATCCGGGACAACTGGTGCAAGCCGCGGTGGAAGGGAGCATGGAAGCCATGCCCAACACCGTGGCCTCGGAAGACGATTTGGCGCTTGCGCAGTCAATCGCTGATGACCCCTATGGCGTCGGCTTTTTGGGCTATGCATTCTATGAGAATCAAGCCGATCAGCTGCGCGCACTGGCCGTTGACGGTGTTGAACCCAGCGCGGCCGCAGTGGAAGCGGGCACCTACGAACTCTCGCGCCCCCTCTTCCTCTACACGGCAGAAAGCGTTCTGATCAGCGAGCCGCAGGTCATGACCTTCTTGGACTTCTACCTGAGCAACGTCAACGCCATTATCGAAGAGGTGGGTTACTTCCCGATCAGCCAGGATCTGATCGATGAACAGCTCAACGCCCTGCGCACGGCCACGGGCGGCCCCATTAGCGAAGGCAATACGGGCGACATCGCCATCTCGGGCAGTTCCACCGTCTACCCGTTAACCGTCGCCGTTGCCGATGCCTTTGCGGAAACCAGCCATCAAGGCGAGGTCACGGTGGAGAGTGTCGGTACCAAGGCGGGCTATGCCGCGCTTTGCACCGACAAGAGTGCCTCCATTGCCAACTCCAGCCGCGCCATGACGCGCCAGGAAGCCGCGGCCTGCACCAAAGCTCGGCGCGTGCCCACCGAGATCCGCGTCGGCGCCGATGCCGTGGCGCTGGTGGTCAGCAGTCAAAATGATTTCGCCCAGGATCTCACCCAGACGGAGATTCAGCAGCTCTTCACCGTCGCCCGAGCCTGGTCTGATGTACGTCCGGAATGGCCGGATGAGCCGATCAACCGCTACATTCCCACAATTGACAGCGGCACGCTGGACTTCTTTGTCGAGCGCATCTATGTCGAAGAGTTCCCACTGGAGGTGTTGCCCGCCTCAACATTGGAAGCGCTACTCGTCGCCAATGTCTCTACGGGGCGTGTCCGTGCGCTCGAAGCGGAATTGTCTTTTGCAGAGCGCACCCAGGAAGAGATGTATGAGTTGGTCATGCAGGAAGTGGTCGAGCCCCGGGTCGTTGGCAGTTGGAACCTATTGCCCTCGATCTTCAACCGTGACGAAATTGAAGCGGAGAGCTTCGCCAAGAACCCCGAAGCCGAGCTACAATGGTATTCATGGATCAATTGGGACTTCTTGACCAGCACCCAGTCCAGCGTCCCCGAATACGCCGGCATCCGCACCGCAATCCTGGGCACGCTCTGGGTCATGGTCATCGTCATCCTCTTTGCCGTTCCCGTTGGCATCGGCGCCGCGATCTATTTGGAGGAATATGCGACCCATGGACGCATCAACCGTATTCTCCAGACCAACATTGACAACCTGGCCGGTGTGCCCTCGATCATCTACGGTATTCTCGGTCTGGCGATCTTCGTGCGCATGCTGGAGGTCATTACCAGCGGCAAAATGTTTGGTGTGGCCGACCCGACCACGGCGAACGGCCGCACGATCCTATCTGCTGGCTTGACCTTGAGCCTACTGGTCTTACCCATCATTATCATCAATTCACAGGAAGCGATCCGCGCGGTGCCCCAGGCTTTCCGCGAAGCAGGCTACGGTATGGGCGGCACGCGCTGGCAGGTGGTACGAAGTCACGTGCTGCCCAGCGCGTTGCCCGGGATCCTCACCGGCACAATTCTGGGCGTTTCCCGGGCCATCGGCGAAACTGCGCCCCTGGTCGTGATCGGCGCTTCGACCTTTATCACGGTCGATCCAAACGGACCATTTTCCAAGTTCACGGTCCTGCCTATGCAGATCTACCAGTGGACGACCCGGCCCCAGCCCGAATTCAAGCACATTGCGGCTGCAGCCAGCATCGTTTTGTTGATTCTTATGTTCACGCTCAACGGCACTGCGATCTACCTGCGCAACCGCTTCAGCAAGAAGTATTAAGAGGAGCACTCATGTCATTGCAAACCCAACTCTCCGGTGAGATTACCAACCGGCCTCAGGCAGTCCTGGGCGAACGTGCGGTTATCACCGCGGACAAATTGAACGTCTATTACGGTGACTTTCACGCCGTGCGCGACGTGGACCTCTTCATCGAGCCGCGCAAGATTACGGCCTTTATCGGTCCGTCGGGTTGCGGCAAGAGCACCGTGCTCCGCTGCTTCAACCGTATGAACGATCTGATCCCCATTGCCCGTGTGGAGGGTCAGGTCCTCTTCGACGGCCGTGACATCTATGACGAACGAATCGATCCGGTCGAAGTGCGCCGGCGTATCGGCATGGTCTTCCAGAAACCGAACCCCTTTCCCAAGTCGATTTATGACAACATCGCCTGGGGCGCCAAGGTCAACGGCTTCAAGGGCAATATGGACAATCTGGTCGAGGAATCCTTGCGCGGCGCGGCGCTGTGGGACGAAGTCAAGGACAAGCTCAAGCAGAGCGCCTATGGCCTCTCGGGCGGGCAGCAGCAGCGCCTGTGCATTGCGCGCGCCATTGCGACCAAGCCGGAAATCATCCTCATGGATGAACCCTGTTCGGCCCTGGACCCCATCGCCACGCTGGCGATCGAGGATCTGATGAAGGATCTGGTGGAGCAATATACAATCATCATCGTGACGCACAACATGCAGCAGGCCGCGCGCGTCTCCGATTTCACCGCCTTCTACAACGTGGACCAAAACCGCACAGGCGGTCTGGCCGAGTTTGGCCCGACCAAAGAGATCTTTACCAAGCCCAAGAACCGGGCAACGGAAGACTATATTACCGGTCGTTTCGGTTAACATGGAAGGCCAAGACGGGCAGTACCGACAGCTCTTTTCTGCAATACATCCATCAGCCAGGATAGGATTACCTGTGCCATGACCAAACAATCCGTACTCATTTTGTGCACCGGAAACTCGTGCCGCAGCCAAATGGCCGAAGGGCTGATCAACCACGAATTGGGCGATCAGTGGGCGGCCTACTCTGCAGGCACGGAACCATCGGGGTACGTGCACCCGCTGGCCGTCGCGGCCATGGCCGAAGCCGGGATCGACATCAGCGTCGGCCGCTCCAAGTCGGTCGACGAGTTTCAAAACGCCGACTTCGCCCAGGTCATCACCGTCTGCGATGACGCGCGCGAGAGTTGTCCGGTGTGGCTTGGCAATGGCGCCGTCACCCACATCGGCTTTCCCGACCCGGCGCTGGCTGTGGGCAGCGAGGCGGAGCGTATGGCTCTCTTTCGCCAGGTGCGTGACGACATCCGCCGGCAGGTGCTGGACTACCTGCGCAGTAACTCGCCATCCAACCAGTACGTTGCGGAGTAAGTGAGCCGGTGGCTGGGCAGGGTATGCTACCCGCGAAAGCTTCAACTACCGGACAGATCCAGAGACATAGTTACGCCATCGTGTAGTAGCCCGCTTGAGCGGGCGTTGCTCAGTAGCCCCGTGGCTTCCGCCCGGGGCGACGTCCGGTGACCTGACTGTTCGGGATGCCCGACCCTCGTCCCGGGCTAAAGCCACGGGGCTATGCAACAGCACCCCGTAAACGGGGTTTGAGTACAATGAGCTATCGGCTAACTTAAGCCGCCCTATACTAGGATGGGCCGCGGATCGACGCTGATCCAGCGGATGAGGGCAGATCAAGGCCAAAAAATCTGCCCTCATCCGCTCCATCCAGCTTTGCCCGTGCCCATTTTCTGCGCCCTTATCTAGATCGGATTTTCAGGAGAAATTCCATGCCACGCGAACAATTTGAACACGATTTGCAGCAACTCAAAGACGAACTTTTGCTCATGGCCAGCATGGCGGCTGAAGCCATTCGCCGCTCGATCAAGGCCTTGGAGACGATGGACGAAGACCTGTCACGCGCGATCATTGCCGACGACACCAAGATCAATGACATGCGCTTCGCCATTGAAGACAATTGCCTGACGCTGATCGCCACCCAGCAGCCCATGGCGCGTGACATGCGCCTCATTGCCGGCGTGCTGGAGATCTCGGGTGAGCTGGAGCGCATCGGCGATTATGGGAAAGGGATCGGGCGCATCGTCCTGCTGATGGATGGCAAGCCGCCGATCAAGCCGCTCATCGATATCCCGCGTATGGCGGACGTGGCGCTGATCATGTTGGACAAGGCCATGGAGGCCTTCATCGCCAACGACCCGGTCGAGGCGAGCCGCATCCCGGCGATGGATGACGAGGTCGACGCGCTCTACAATCAGGTCTACAGCGAATTGCTGACCGTACTCATGGCACACCCCGGTGAAATGGAGCGCGCCAATCACTTGCTCTGGGCGGCCCACAACCTGGAACGCTGCGCCGACCGGGTCAACAACATCTGCGAGCGGGTGATCTACACGGCCACCGGCGAGTTCCACGAAATCGACGTGAGAGAATTCGGCTACAGCGGCGTGCACTGACACGCTGCGCTCGGCAACAGAATACAGAGGCCTGGCTTTTTTTATGAAAGCCGGGCCTCTTTGATTGGCGCCAAGCGCCAGCCATAGGATATTGGTCATATTTTCGGGCATAGTTCATCCCGGTGTTGAGTGTGTGACCTTTGAAGTGATCCGGGATGAACTATGCCAGAGGAAAACAGAGGAACTGCCAAGAGGAAGGATGGTCGTACAGATGGGCGATTGAGCTCCCGATCAATTTCCCATCTGGCTTGAGTATAGAGCGGGTGTGTTAACAGCGCCCCAAGAAAATGTTAACGATTGGTTGAGGAATATTTGATCAAACAGTCTCTCTATGCGGCTGCTGCTCCACCTCGCGGTCACGGATGCCGATGAGGTAGAGGAGGCCGTCCAGCCCTACGCTGCTGATGGCCTCGGCGGCCTGGGCGCGCACGATGGGCTTGGCGTGGAAGGCGATGCCCAGCCCGGCCACGCTGAGCATGGGCAGGTCGTTGGCTCCGTCGCCCACGGCAATGGTCTGCTCCAGCCGCAACCCTTCCTGATCGGCGATCTGCTGGAGGTAGGCGGCCTTCTTAGGCCCGTCGACAATCTCGCCCAACACGCGCCCCGTCAGCCTACCGTCAACGATTTCCAGGCGATTGGCAAACATATAGTCAAGCCCGAGGCGCTCTTGCAGCCGTGCGCCAAAATAATCAAAGCCGCCAGACAAAATGCCAATCTTGTAGCCCAATCCCTTGAGGGTGCTGGTCACCCGCTCTGCGCCTTCGGTGAGGGGCAGGTTGGCCGCAATCTCCGCCAGCACGGCTTCGTCAAGTCCGGCCAGCGTGGCCACACGGCGGCGCAGGCTCTCGGCAAAGTCCAACTCGCCGCGCATGGCCGCCTCGGTGATGGCCGCGACTTCTTCGCCAGCGCCCGCGGCAGCAGCCAGTTCGTTGATCACCTCAGTCTGGATCAGGGTCGAGTCCATGTCAAAGACGACCAGTCGCCGGTTGCGCCGGTAGATGTCGTCGATATGGAAAGAGATGTCGATGTCGGCCCGACGGGCAATGTCGATGAGCCGGGCGCGCATGGCCCGATCATCGGCCAAGTGACCGCTGACGGTGAACTGCACGCAGGCGCGATTGCTGCTCTCGGCGTCGAGCAGCGAGACGCGGCCCGAGAGACGATTGATGACGTCGATGTTGAGATCGTGTTCGGCAATCACCGCGGTGACCAACGCAAGCTGCTCGGCCGTGAGCTTGCGCCCCAGCATGGTGATCATCCGCCGCGGCCGCCCCTGCGCCTGCACCCACGCTTCATAGCGATCGGCTTCGACCGGCGAATAGTGGACCGTCACCCCGAGGTCGTGGCCGAGAAAGAGGAGATCCTTGAGCACGGCCGGCGTGTGGCAGCCAGCGGGAATCTCTACCAGAATGCCCAGCGAGAGGTAGTCGTGGATCACCGCCTGACCGATATCAAGCACATTCAGGCCATGCTCAGCCAGCAGCGCGGTCATCTGGGCCATGAGCCCCGTCTGGTCTCTGCCGGTAATATTGATGAGGTAGAGTTCGTTCATGGAGGTCTTATTCTCGCCGCGGGTTTGAGTAAACAGTGCCCATTTGGCCTGTTGCGTACTATCGCTTTGATCGCCCCATCGTCTCGAATCCTGCGCACAGGACGCGCCACATATAATTTCAGTCGGTTGCATCGACAGCATGACAAACTGAAAACGGCTGAATCCAACTGATTGCGTGACCAGCCAAGCCGCTACGTGATCTCAAAGAAGCCAACGGGCCAATCGCCCAGTGCCTGGGCAACCGGCAGCGTGCCCTTGTTCCCGGCCTTTGCCAGCACCAGTCGCTCACCGGTGAGCAGATTTTCCGCCTTCCCCTTGATTCCTGCGGGGAGAACCAGCGTTGTATTGCGCCACAGCTCACCAACCGGCGGCTGCATGGCGCCATCGCTGAGCAACGCGGTGAAGAGGGGAATAACCACAAGTACGGCGCTTTTTTCGTAACGACGGGCGAAGGCACAGACGTGGTCGGCCAGGGGGCCTGCCACGGCCACGGGCAGGTACTCACCGGCGCGGAAGAGGGTCTCGTGGTCACGGCGGTATTGGAGCAGGCGATAGGTGAGATAGAGCTTGATTGCGCCGGAATCCGCCTCATCGAGCAGGCGCTGCGCCAAAGCGCTGCGATCGGCGCGATCTTCCTCTTCGAGCTGGCGCAACAGTGCAAAGCGTTGCACAAAGTCGACCGGCCGGCGGTTGTCGGGGTCGACCAGGCTGAAGTCCCACAGCTCCGTTCCCTGATAGATATCAGGCACGCCGGGGCTGGTCAGCTTGAGCAGCTGTTGCGCGAGGGAGTTAAAGCGTCCAAAATAGGCCACTCGGGTGTGGAACGCATCAAACGCGGTGCGGAAATCCGCATCCTGCCAGATCGCCGTCACAAAATCGGTCACGGCCTGGGCATACGCATCGTTGGGATTGACCCAGTTGGAGTGGACCTTGGCCTCATTAATGGCCTTGTGCATGTAGCCGACGATGCGGGCGATAAAGGACTCATCGTCATCCACGCGCGGGTCGTACGCGCCGAGCATGGTCTGATAGAGGAGGTACTCATCGTTGCGCGAGGGCGCCAACTCGCCACCAACGTCGGTTTTGGCCCCGATCGCGAGCGACTGCCACTGGTCGAGCGCCGTGCGCCACTCGTCGGGCAGTTCCGAAAGCACGTTGATACGCGCCCGCACATCCTCGCTGCGTTTGGTGTCGTGGGTCGAGGAAGAGAGCATCGTGTTGGGGTAGGGCTTGTTGCGATTATAGGCATGGAATTCATCGACCGCCAACCCAAAACGATTGGGATGACCGCCCACCTCGTTGAGCGAGACCAGGCGATTGTAAATGTAGAAGGCCGTGTCCTCCACGCTCTTGGCCATGACCGGACCTGTGATCTGCTGAAACTTCATGACAAACTCACGCAGATCTGGCCGAAACTCCGGGTCAAATTCGTCAAAATTCTGCATCAGCAGCGTGTCGCGCAGGAACTCAAAGACGCTGCTCGGCACCAATGGATTGCGATGCATTGCCTGATTGATCGCCTGTTCAATATACGCCCGGTCACGCTCGCTCACGTCATCGGGGCCCACGATATAGGTGCGATAGACATCCAGAGCGGCAATAAATTCGCTCAGGCCGAAGGCCAGGCTGTTCTGGGTGAAGTCCCGATAGCGCCGGTTCTGATCGACGATGAGGGCCAATTCAGCGCTGCGGGCGTCAATTTCGCTGGTAAGCGACTGGGTCATAACCAGCTTTTTGGTGCGGTCGATCAACTCGTGAAACGGTGTCGTTTCGTCTGTGAACGCGGCATAGAGATCGTCAAATTCCGGCTCGTGGGCGCTGTAGACGAAAAGATTGTTCACGGCATACATGAAATCGTAGCCCGTGGTCCCGTGACAGGCCCACGAAGGCGGCATGGGTTCAGACTCGGAGAGAATTTTCTCGACCAGCACATAAAACGGCCAGTTGGCTTCCTGATCTGCGTCCTCGCGCAGGGCGTAGAGGCGTACGGCCACTTCGTCAGCCAGATTAAGCGCGCCGTCCGTGCTGCTTGCCTCCAGACGATAGGCTGACGCCGCCTCCATGTAGGCGGCTTGCAGGCGCCAAAAATAGCCCTCCGGATCCCAAAGACCATCGGGATGATCGATGCGCAGGCCGCTCACCTTGCCCTCCGCCATCAGCCGCATGGCCAATCGATGCATATCGGCAAATACCTGGGCATTTTCCACGCGGATGGCGGCCATATCATTGATGTCAAAGAAGCGCCGATAGTTAATCTCGTCGGTGGCCACGCGCCAGTAGGCCAGGCGATACGGTTGTTCGGAGAGCAATTCGTCCAGCGTATCAAAGCTCTCCGGATCGTCCGGCGTGCCATTGATAATGGCCAATGCGGCATCGAGCGTTTTGCGAAAGCGTTCACTCTTCTCAAAGAGATTGAGCAGGCGCCGGCGAATGATCAACTCCTCGCGTCGCCGAACCTCAATACTCTCGGGGTCGGTCTGGTTATAGGCCGGCAGGAAGGTAAGCGAATGGACGATACTTGCCAGTTCCAATGGCAGCCACGCATCGTCTTCTTCTTCCATCTCTTCAGCCAACAATTCTTCCACCTGGGCCAAGATTCGGCCATAAGATTTGGGCGTAATCGGAAACTGATGCTCGTAGTAGTGCATGTAGAAATCGCCATGCCAGTAGACCAGTTCCAGTTCACCCGCCTCCAGAATGCGCCCATATTGATCCCCCAGGATGGGCAGGAGTACCTTATCGTCCATCGCGCGATTGGGCGGCTGCCAGTTGATGTCGAAATAGCGGGCATAGTCCGACGACGGCCCCTGTTTGAGCACATCGGTCCACCAGACATTCTCGGTGTTGACGCCCATGTGATTGGGCACAATGTCGAGAAGCAACCCCATATCGTACTCAGCCAGGGCCGCAGCAAAGGCGTCAAAGTCTTCCTCCGTGCCTAGTACAGGGTTAAACTGATTGTAGTCGACCGTATCGTAGCCGTGGGTGCTGCCGGTGCGCGGCTTGAATAGGGGCGAAGCATAAAAATCGCTCACGCCCAGTGCATCGAGGTAGGGGATCAGTTCCTGTGCGGCGGCAAAAGGCACCTGCTCCCCCAATTGCACGCGGTAGGTTGCGCGCGGGATGCGGGGTGACTTGCTCAAGTCGTCCAGAATCTCACGCAGGCTATCGGCGCTCGCTGGATCTGCTGGCGCAGGAATTGCCCCGGCAGGGGCAGATGGTTGCGATGCGGACGGCACTGCAGGGTCAAGCGATTGATCAGAAGTCATGGTCATCTTCCTCGGGGCGGCGCAGATAGATGGCGAATGCTTTTGGCGCCAATGTCACGGCCAGCGGTTCGCCGGCGGCAAACGCGTTGCGGGCCGGCTGCCCGGTTTCATCGTCCAACCGCCATGCAGGATCTTTGGAGTCGCGTAGCTTACGCCAGGCAGAACTTTCACCTGGCAGGGTGAGTGTCGCGGGTTCTTCTCGTGCAAAATTCATAAAGACGCGAAAGGTCTCGCCCTCGCCTGAACGTTCCAAACAGATCATGCGCGTGCCCGCTTCATGATAGATGCGCGTGGCATCATGGCGAGGGTTTGTTAACTCAGGATGGGTGCGTCGCAGCGCAAGTAGATCTCGATAGAGGGAATAAATCAGAGCATGGCGCTCGGTTGTGCGCAAGTCATGGTCCAGCTTGCAGCGGGCAAAAGTCGCCTCCGCTTGCGGATCGGGCGGCTCCCCCTCCCAGTCAAACGCCGCGAACTCTTCTGCCCGTCCGGCGCGAACACCTTCAATCAATGCCTCATCGCCATGGGAAACGAAGAAGAGAAACGGAGCGAGTTCGCCATACTCCTCCCCCATAAAGAGCATAGGCACATAGGGCGATACGGCCAACAATCCCGCTGCCAGCTTGAGTCCGGCGAAGTCGGTCAGCTGCGTCAGGCGTTCCCCCAGCATGCGATTGCCGATCTGGTCATGCGTCTGCGTGGCGACCACAAAGCGATCTGCCGGGATGTCATGCGCCGACGTGCCGTGGCGTCTTTGGCGAGCGGGCGAATACTGGCCGGTATAAGCAAAGCGCTCCTCTAACACCTTGGGCAGCAGCGCAAAGTCTTCATAGTCAGCGTAGTAACCGTCCGTCTCGCCGGTCAGCGCCACATGCAGCACGTGATGGAGATCGTCCAGCCACTGGCCGTCCAATCCCAGACCATTGGCTTCAGGGCTGAGCGTGAGCAAGCGATCACTGCGGTCATTCTCGGCAATGAGCAGGACCTGACGATTCTGCTGCGCGGCCCACTCGTGGATCTCGGCGGCAAGCTCGGCCAGAAACGGGCGTGCCGAAGCATCGATCAGCGCATGAGTTGCATCGAGGCGTAATCCGTCAAGATGAAACTGTTCCAGCCAGTAGCGTGCGTTCTCGATCAAAAAGCGGCGCACGTGATCGCTCTGCGGGCCATCCAGATTGACGCTATCGCCCCAGGGAGAATGGTAGCGGTCGGTGAAGTAAGGTCCGTAGTCCCACAGGTAATTGCCCTCTGGCCCCAGGTGGTTGTAAACTACGTCGAGCATCACGGCCAGACCGGTTTGGTGGGCGGCATCGACGAGGCGCTTGAGGCCTTCAACACCGCCATAGTCACTGTGCGGCGCATAGAGTTGGACACCGTCGTAGCCCCAATTGCGCGCGCCGGGAAATTGGGCGACCGGCATCAGTTGCAGCGTGGTGACACCCAGTTCCTGCAAAGAGGGCAAGTGGGGAATGATGGCATCGAAGGTGCCCGCCGGCGTGAAGGCGCCGACATGCAGTTCGTACATGACGCTGTTGCGAGCTGCCGGCGGCCGCCAGCTTTCGTCATTCCACGCATACGCCATGTCCACGACCTGCGACGGACCGTGGACCCCGTCCGGTTGCGCGTTCGAGGCGGGATCGGGGCGCTCTTTTTCACCATCGAGCCGATAATAATAGCGCTGCCCCGCGTCCACGCCGGCCATGATCAACGTAAAATAGCCATCGCCCGTTGGCGACATATCAACGTAGCGCTCCTGGTCAAGCAGATGAACCTCTACCGTCTGTGCGGCCGGCGCCCATACATGAAAGACAGTCGCCCGCGGATCGAATGAAGCGCCAAGCGCATAGCGTTGAGACATTCCTTCCCCCCTTCAGAGCCTGCGTTTTAGCAAATCCACAATCGACAATCCCATGCGACAATCGCTAGTCGTCGTCCGATTTCCTAGTCGTCTTCCAGTTTCAACGTGTAGGTCAACAGCTGCTTGTTGGCCTTGTCGCGCACGAGCAGCACCATTTGGCGGTTCTCCACTGCGCGTGCGTACTGGTCACCAAACCCAGTCTGGGATTGGGCGTCGAGCAGTTGGGACAGCTCGCCATATGGGTAGGCAAAGAGTTCGCCCGCATCCACATCCAACAGGATGACCGGCTGCTTCTCGGCATGCTCATTGTAGAGTTCGGCGATATTGCTCCAATGTTCTGAAATCAAGTCCTGATAAACGTCACTCACGCTTCGTTGCCTTTCATCACTTGAGGGATCGGCGAAAATCGTTGCGCGAACCCCGTTCTCGACAATCTTGGGTGCACATCCATTGCGTCCCTGACCCCAGTCCAAGAGTCGACAAACGCACCAAAAGCCCGCAATCGATCCCCCTCGGGGTCCTTCGCGAATCTAACACAGGGCTTGGACGCGGTCAAACCGGCAGGGGTTGGCGGCTCGGCGTGGCGTTAGTGTAAAATGGAACAAACTACGTCTGTCCCGACTGCCCAGAGCGCCATGCCGTCATGCTCAATCCCAGCGAAACCCGTACGAACGCCAAAGATCTCCTGACCTTTACCCCCCTGTCCCGCCTCGCACACTGGCGCTATGGGCGCACTGTAGTGCAGTGGCTCTTCTTTGGGATAGCCGCCATCATGATTGTCGACGGGCTCTTTGGCAGCGCGCTGGCAGCCAAGAACACGGCAACCATCGGCGCCTGGGTGCACTATCGGGGCTTTATCGTGCTGGCCCTGTTGCTGGCGGGCAATCTCTTCTGCGCTGGCTGTCCCTTTTTGCTGACGCGGGGCTTGGCGCGCCGGTTGGGGAGGCCCACGCAGCGCTGGCCCAGGGCCTTGCGCAACAAATGGACGGCGATCTGTGGGCTGGTGGGCATGCTCTTCCTGTATGAATGGCTCGACCTGTGGGCCAGCCCGTGGCTGACCGCCTGGGTGATCATTGCCTATTTTGTCGCTGCCTTTGTTTTTGAGGCGCTCTTCACGCGCGATACCTTTTGTCTCTACGTCTGTCCGCTGGGCGCCTTCAATTTTCTCTACAGTTCAGTCAGTCCCACCCAAATCACCAACCGGGACAACCAAACGTGCCGCGACTGCGTAGGGCACGAATGCATCAACGGCGCCTATGACGCGCAGGGCGGTTTGGTCCAGCAGGGTTGCCAGCTTGAGCTCTACGTGCCAACGATTCAGAGCAATCTCAACTGCACGCTCTGCATGGACTGCGTGCGCGCCTGTCCCCACGACAATGTCGCGCTGGTGACGCGCGCGTCTGGTCAGGAACTGCTCGACCGCACATGGCGGCGCCGGCTCGACTACGCGCTGCTGGCAATTGTGGCGGCGTTCCTGGGGTTGCTCAATGCGTTTGCGATGACGCCGCCGGTCTATGAGCTGCAAGCGCGACTGGCTGCAGTGCTCAACACGCGCAGCGAGTTCCTTATTCTGGCGCTGCTCTTCCTGGTCGGCGTGATCGTGCTGCCGCTGCTGGCTTCATGGGGCGCGGCCTCGGTAAGCCGCGCGATTGCCGTGGCGCCTCAGCGGCCGCGGCGTCGCGACTACGTCATCCGCTATGCGTATGGCTTTGTGCCGGTGGGATTTGCCATCTGGGCGGCCCACTACCTCTTCCACCTCCTTATTGGCCCGCTAACCATCGTGCCGGCGCTGCAGGGGTTCTTCGCCGATGTGGTGGGTGTGCCTTTGTTGGGCGCGCCCAACTGGACCATCGCCATGCAGGCCACGATGCCCCTGCCGGCCATCCGGTTGATTCAGTTGGTTGCGCTCGCCGTCGGGCTCTGGTTTGGGGGACGCGTGATCTGGCGCGCCGCTCAAGAAGAAAGCCAGGGCAATTCACTGTACGAAGCATTGCCCTGGCTCATTATTCTGCTGTTCTTGACCCTAGCAGCCGCTTTCATCTTTCTCCAGCCAATGGAAATGCGCGGCAACGTGTTGGGATAGGCTTGGCAAGTCTCGCAAGTACCATTTCTCTACCTACGGTCTGGCGGCAACGGGCATGTGCACAGCCGATGTTTCGACGCCCGGCAACATCCAAGCGCAGACGGTATAGTCTGTGACTGGATCTTCCGGCCGCGTCACAAAGCGAAACACATCATTCCACTGCGTGCCGTCGAATTCCGGTTGAATCGCGTAGGTTTCCACATTCGGCCCAATCGTGGGCGTCGTTGCAGGGAGAACCGGGCTGATCTCCGCGAGCATGGCGTGATTCTGCGTGGCCGCACCAAGCCCCACGGCAACAGGCTCGCCCGGCTCTGCCGTCATCTCCTGTGACAACAAGACCGGCCAGTCTGTCACCACCCGCACCCGTACCTGCACGTTGAGGGGTGGCGCTTCCGGGGCCAACATGATGCGCAACACGTCATACCATCCGCTGCCATCGTACTCCGGCTGCACAACATAGCGTTCGATATGTGCGCCGTCGACCGACGGCTCCAGCGGTGTGATCTCCACGACATAGCCCCGATTCTGGGTGGTCTCACCATACCCCCAGCCGTGCCACACACCTGGCTCCAACACCGTGTCGAACTCATCAATGACCGGCAGACTAGAGACATCATAGACCCGAACGTGGGCCTCCAGCGGCGGATGATCCGCTGGAATGACCATGCGCAGTACGTCATTCCACACCCGACCATTGTATTCGGGCTGGACCACGTAGCGCTCCACATACGCGCCGCGGATCGACGGGGCTGTCGGTGTGATTTCAACCAGAAATGCCTTGTCAGCATTGCTATTGGATAGCACAACCCCCTGCCAGTCACCGGGTTGCAGCGTCACGAGAAAGGCATCATGCACCGGATAGGTACAATCTGTCTCCGCACGAACGCGCCCAGTTAGGCCGAAACCGGCAAGCAATGCACAAAAAACCAGCCAGTATATGCTTCGTCGTATCTTCATGTCTCTCCCCTCCATTACCCGCCGACTTTGCGCCTGGCACGTCCCCGGCACGGGCGGCAGAATATTCGATTAGCAGACTTGTAGGCGCCCGTGCCGGGGACGTTTCGACCACATGTCAACAGAGCCAAGCAAATTGCGCCCCACTTCATGGGACTTGATCGTCAACAGAGAAGCCCCATTTGATCGGACGCAACACCCTTGAAGGCCCTCGCCCTCTCTATTCTGCCAAAGAGTTGGCAACAGATTGGCGACAGGCAAATGATTCGCTTTGGCCAGCCGCAGCAGGCAACGGGCTATACAATCTGCACAAGAAGTATCGGCAAACTTTCTCGCCAAATGACCGTTGGGGAGATCCAACAAGTTTGATACCATGCACGATGGCTATGACATATCCGTCCAACTCTTTTCTCACGCTCCTCCATCTAGCAGACAGCGCCTTGCCCATCGGCTCGGCCGCTCATTCCTATGGGTTGGAAACGCTGATTTCCGACGGTGAGGTGACGGTTGCGCAGCTGGCGGAGCATTTTCGCATCTATCTTGAGGAGGCCGGCGTCATCGAAGCCGGCTACACACGACGCGCCTTCGCGATTGGCACAGATTATGTCAACCAAACAGATTCTGCCGAAATTGGGACGGCATGGCTCATGTTGAATCGGGCGCTCGCAGCCCGCAAGATGGCCCGGGAAAGTCGCGAAGCAAGCGCCGTGCTGGGCAGGCGACTACTCCACCTCGCCCTGTCGCTCCACCCCGAGGCTCAGTTGCAGAATGCGCTCGAGGCCGGGCAGCACGCACAGATCCATCATGCCACCGCGTTTGGCCTGATCGGTGGCGTCTGGAATCTTGGCGAAGAAGAAACGGTCTTGGCCTTTCTCCAACAAACGCTCACCGGTCTCGTCTCTGCCTGCCAGCGCCTGATGCCCCTGGGGCAGAATCGTGCTCAGTCGATTCTCTGGTCGCTGCAACCGACGCTCATCGATGTGGCGCGCCGCGCCGACATGAACGAAATCACGGAAGAGCCAGCGTCCTTCACGCCACTGCTGGAGATCGGCAGCATGCGCCATCCCGGCTTGCCGGTCCGGCTCTTCATCAGCTAATGGAGAATCTCACGACGAAGCCCGCCATGCTTGCAGCGCCAGCGCATCCGCCGGCGCCCAGCAGCCGCACGGCCAGCGGTACGCCAAATGCGCCGCTGACGCCACCGGCCGGCGTCCAGGGCCGGCTAGCGCTCCGTTTTCGCAGGGCAGGGGCCGACCCCGGCGCGCCAACGGTCGTCGACATCATCGATCAAGCGCCCCCCTTGCGCATGATCCGCGCCTTTCCCTTGCCGGACAGCGGCGCACTCGTCCACCTCCACAATATTTCCGGCGGCGTTCTGGGCGGCGATCAGCTACATGTTTCAGTCGACGTGGCGGAAAACGCCCGCGCCCAGATCACCACGACCGGCGCGACGCGCGTCTATCGTCAGCGTGGCGAAGGCCTGGCCGCCATTCAGCACACGGCCTTCAACGTTGCGTGCGGCGGCCTGCTCGAGTATTTGCCTGATCCGCTTATTCCCTACGCCGATGCAAAGTACACGCAGCGCACCGAATTTGAGCTGGCTGACGATGCTGGACTCTTCGCCTGGGACGTGGTCACGCCCGGTCGCGAGGCGCGGAACGAATGCTTTGCCTATGACCGGCTCGAGCTTGAAACCCGGGTGACGGTGGCCGGCGCACCCATAGCCTGGGAGAAGATGGCCCTGCTCCCGTCAAGCCAGACGCTGAGTTCATCCGTGCGCCTGGGAACCTACCGCACCTTCGCCACGCTCCTGGTCTGCCGGGCTGGACAGCCCGTAGCAGTCTGGCGGGCCCTGGAAGATGAGTTGGCGCAGCTGGCTACAGCCTCTACCATCCCGGACGAGGCCCTCTGGGGCGTCAGTACGCTGGTCGCCGACGGACTCGTGGTGCGCGGGTTAGCGCGCGAAGGGCGGCTGTTGATTGAAACGCTGCCTGCGTTCTGGCGTGCTGCCAAGCAATCACTCTACGACTTACCAGCCATCATGCCGCGAAAGATCTATTGATGAATCACAACGAGTAATGATGTAGCGGAGAGCCAGCGCCGCCCAGAGCCTGCCGAAGGATCGAAGCCAGACGCAGCACCAAAGCCAGCGCCGGTATAGCCAGCGCCGGCTGAGCAGGTCGAAGAATCAAAACCAGACGAATTGAACTAGGAACCAAACCATGCACTTAACCGAACGCGAACGCGAAAAACTCCTCATTTTTGTCGCTGCCGAACTGGCCCGCAAACGCCAGGCCCGGGGTCTGAAGCTCAACTATCCCGAGGCCATGGCCATCCTCACCGCTGAAATCCTTGAAGCAGCCCGCGACGGCAAGAGCGTGGCCGAAATCATGACCTTTGGCACGACGATTCTCACCCAGGAGGACGTCATGGATGGCATTGAGTCGATGATCCACGAAGTCCAGGTCGAGGCCACCTTCCCGGATGGGACCAAGCTCGTCACGGTCCACGATCCGATTCGGTGATCCGACTCAGTGATCCGACTCGACGTTGCGGGCGGAGTAGTCCCTGACTATTAGAATCAGCGGATTCCGGCAGGAACCTGCCGACGCCAGCCTCACAACAACCGATTGCATTTGTGAATTGTTACCGTTTGAAAGGATACCCCATGAAACCGGGTGAAATACTAGTCGCCGATGCACCGCCCATTGAGGCCAACGCAGGCCGCGCAACGGCCACGCTGCTCGTTCAGAACGAGGGCGACCGACCGATCCAGGTGGGCAGTCATTTTCATTTCTTTGAGGCAAATCGCGCGCTGCGCTTCGACCGCGCGGTGGCCTATGGCATGCGCTTGAACGTAGCGGCCGGCACCGCCATCCGCTTTGAACCGGGCGAAACCAAATCGGTAACGGTCGTGGCGCTGGCGGGCACGCGAGCAGTCTACGGCGGCAACGGACTGGTCATGGGGCAGCTGGATGATGAAGCAAAGCGCGCTGAAGCGCTCGCCGCACTGCAGGACGGCGGCTTCCTGACGGAGGACGAATAACCATGAGCCTTTCCATTGACCGCAGTACTTACGCCAGCCTCTACGGTCCCACCACGGGCGATCGCGTACGCCTGGCCGACAGCGACCTGCTGATCGAAATCGAACACGACTTCACCGTCTATGGTGATGAAATTGCCTTTGGCGGCGGCAAGGTCATCCGCGACGGCATGGGGCAGAGCAGCGTCGCCACCCGTGACGGCGACCAGGGCGCGCTCGACCTGGTCATCACAAATGCCGTCATTCTGGACCACTGGGGCATTGTCAAGGGCGATATTGGGATCAAGGATGGACGCATCGTCAAGGTCGGCAAGGCCGGAAATCCTGACACCATGGCGGGGGTCGAACCCGAGCTGATCGTGGGGCCGGCCACGGAGGTCGTAGCGGGCGAGCACCTGATCGTCACGGCCGGCGGCATCGACGCCCACATTCATTTCATCGCTCCGCAGCAGATCTTCGAAGCCGTGAGCAGCGGCGTCACCACGATGCTGGGGGGCGGCACGGGGCCGGCAACGGGCACCAATGCCACGACCTGTACGCCTGGCGCGTGGAATCTGGCGCGCATGCTCCAGGCCGTAGAAGCATGGCCCGTCAACTTTGGCTTCCTGGGCAAGGGCAACGCCTCGGCGCCCGCTCCGCTGGTCGAGCAACTCGTGGCCGGCGCATGTGGCCTGAAGCTGCACGAGGACTGGGGCACGACGCCCGCAGCCATCGACACCTGCCTGAGCGTGGCGGACGACTTCGATGTCCAGGTGGCAATCCACACCGACACGCTCAACGAGGCCGGCTTTGTCGAGGATACCATCGCCGCCATTCGCGAGCGCACGATCCACACCTATCACACCGAAGGCGCGGGCGGCGGCCACGCGCCGGACATCATGCGCATCGCCGGTTACCCCTATATTCTGCCCTCGTCGACCAATCCGACGCGGCCGTACACGGTCAACACGATTGCCGAGCATCTGGACATGCTCATGGTCTGCCATCATCTGAATCCCCAGGTGCCGGAAGATGTGGCCTTCGCCGAAAGCCGCATCCGCGCCGAGACGATTGCCGCTGAAGACATCCTCCATGACATGGGCGTGCTCAGCATGATTGCCAGCGATTCCCAGGCCATGGGCCGCGTGGGGGAGGTCATCATGCGCACGTGGCAGACTGCGCACAAGATGAAGGGCCAACGCGGCGCGCTCCCGGGCGATCCCGAGCGGCACGACAATCTGCGCGCCAAGCGCTACGTGGCCAAATACACCATCAATCCCGCGATTACCCACGGCATTGCCCATGAAGTCGGCTCGATTGAGCCGGGCAAGCTGGCCGATCTGGTGCTGTGGAAGCCGGCCATGTTCGGAGCCAAGCCTGAAATGGTCATCAAAGGCGGCTTCATTGCGTGGAGCGTCATGGGCGACGCCAATGCGTCGATTCCCACGCCCCAGCCTGTGCTCTACCGCCCCATGTTCGGGGCTTTCGGCAAGGCGATTGCGTCAACCAGCGTCACCTTTGTCTCCCAGGCTGCACAGGAGGGGGAGATCGGCGACGCACTCGGGCTCGACAAGCGCACAGTGGCCGTCTCGAACTGTCGCACCGTTGGTAAAGCGGATATGGTCCACAACGATGCCATGCCCGTGATCGAAATCGACCCGGAGACCTACGAGGTCCGGGCCGACGGCGAACTCTTGACCTGCGCGCCGGCCGATGAGTTGCCCATGGCCCAGCGCTATTTTCTGTTCTGATCGACTTTTATGGGCCGTAGATTGCGCTGATGAAGCGAATGCGGCGGATAGCCATAGAAAGAATCCGCATCAATCCGCCGTAGCCGCGCACTCCGCGGCCCATCATGTACCTGACGATGAGGTTTCCCCATGACTGAAGCTACCCAAGTTCGCCCGCTGCGCGTGGGCGTAGCCGGTCCCGTCGGCAGCGGCAAGACCACGCTCGTCGAGCGCCTGAGTCGCACCCTGACGACGCGCTACGAAGTCGCGGTCGTGACCAACGATATCTACACGCAGGAGGACGCCGAATTCCTGCGCCGCCGGGGCGTGTTGCCCCTGGAACGGGTGCGCGGCGTCGAAACCGGCGGCTGCCCCCATTCGGCGATCCGCGACGACGCATCGATGAACCTGGAAGCGGTCGCAGCCCTGGAGGCACAGTTTCCCGCGCTCGATCTAATTCTATTGGAGAGCGGCGGCAACAATCTGGCGGCTGCCTTCAGCCCGGAGCTTGTGGACGTCTGGATCTACGTGATCGACGTCTCGGCCGGCGACAAAATTCCGCGCAAGGGCGGCCCAGGCATCATGCGGTCAGACCTGCTGGTGATCAACAAGATTGACCTGGCCCCCATGGTTGGCGCTTCGCTGGAGGTCATGGCGCGCGACGCCAGCAAGATGCGGGGCGACCGCCCGTTTCTCTTCTGCAACCTCCATGGCGAAATCGGGCTGGCGGACATAATCGGCTGGCTGGAACTCCAGATGGCGCCGGACGCGCCGCGCCGCCCGCGCACGTGGGATGGGCGCATCGAATTTGATGGACCGGTCGAGTATCTTTCCCACGGGCATCTGCACAGCGCCCAGTTCGAGCGCCGCCTGGCCCAGCTCCTGCCCGAGCGCTATGCCGACGCAACGCCGTCAGCTGCGCCCATGCCCAATCCTGCCGGGCTGCAATACGACGGTGCAGGCAACGTGGCCTGGGATGCAATCTGGACCGATTTCTGTGACCTGGCCCTGGCGGGCGGCCCCGCCCACCGCGACACGCTCCTGGAGCCGGTCGCGCCCGAGGCTGTGCGTGCGGCGCCGGACGCCTACGCCGCAGTCATCGACGAACTCGCCCGGGGCATTGAGCTGGTGACGCGGCTGCCCGTCCAGCGTGATGCGGAGTCGGGCTGGATTGGGGTCGTTTGCACCGATGAAGAGATGGCGCTCTGGATGCTGCGGGCCATTATCGTGGAGAATGTCAGCGTGCGCCGCACCGGGACTGTGCTCTATCTGCCGGCGGGTCCCGACTTTGCGCTGGACAAAGAGATCAAAAACGTCATCACGGTGGTTGCCAAGACGCACCACTACTGGACGGAGCACGTCGCCAGCCGCACGCAGCAGCAACGACTGGCTCAGGTTTGAGTCACTCCGTGCCGGCGGGCAGATGATAGATGCCGCTGACCCGGATCTCAGCTTCGCCCGCGTGCCGGCGGCGAACTTCGCCAATGCGTCGAAAGCCAAAGCTGGCGTGAAACCGGCGCGAGGCGAGATTGTTCAGCGGTTGCTCATAGAGCCCGGTCAACAAGTCCCAGCCGCCATAGCGCGCGCGTACGTGGCGATAGAGCGCCGTGCCCACGCCCTGGCGGCTGAACGCAGGCGCCACCGCGGCCATGCGCAGCCAGAGCAGCGCGCCCTGCGCCAATGATGCCACTTCATCCGGTGGAATCTCCCAGGCAATCTCAGGCAAATCGGTAAAGCGCAACGGCTCCACCACGACGAAGCCGACCGGTTCGCGCCTCACTGTTGCACGGTAGACAACGCAACGCGACAAGAAGGCGGCAAATGCGTCCTCATCATATTGTGACCGCAGAAAGCCCTGTTCCTCCGCAAGCGGGCGATCCGGGGTCGCTTGCTTGAAGATCGGGTAGAGGTCCCCGAAATCAGCTTGGTCTGCCTGGGCGATCAGTAGGTTTTGGGCTGTACGCATCGTTGCTTCGCTTTGATCGAGCGCTCACACGGCATCAAGTCAGGTTATCTTCAGTGCTGGACAGAGACGATTCAACTAGGGATAGATTTGACGCTTGAGGCGTCAAATCAGGGTGGGGATGGCTTGGGCGCGCATGAGCCGTATGGTCACCAGCAAACAAAGCCAGCGCCGGTTGAGCTTGCACCGTCCTGAGCCTGTCGAAGTGTCGAAAGCAAGCGGGTCGACACCTCGACAAGCTCAACCGGCGCGGCTAGAGGTCCAATCATTAGTCTTGCCCACCTGCGTCCAGCGCGATCGTTTCAGCAACACCCGCTGCGGGCGCCGTGGCCGGCGATCGTCCGGCATCTTGCGCGAGGCGTGCGTTTGACATGGGCGTTCGCGTCTGGGTTGCAATCATACCCACCCCTTCGTCGACGCCCGGCTCGTTCCACGTTGCCGTCAAGCCCTGTGCAACAAAGGCATCGACCATCTGGCGGAAGGGAACGCCCCGCCCGTAGCTAAGATTGTAGACGGGATAGTGCCAGCTTAGCGCGCCAAGCAACGACCAGAGCGCTGCGCCGACATCGCCGGCATAAGTCCAGTCGCGACTGACGTCGCCGCCAAAGACATGAACGGCACGCCCAGCGCGCGTAGCCGCCAGGAGCTGACCAGGCCCGCTTAACCGCTCGCGGCTGGACGAGGATCGCTCCATGGGGCCATAGATGGGACCGAGCCGTACGGCGGTCATGGGCTTGCTGTGGAGCGTTGCGTAGCGTGCGGTCAGGAGTTCGCCGCTGCGCTTGGTGATGGCGTAGAGGTTGTCCAAAACGAGCGGGGCATCTTCATCGATCTGCCCCAGTGCAGATTGTGCGGTGAGGCCATAGACGCCACTGCTGCTCAGCAGCACGAAGTGGTCGACGCGAGCATTGGCAACGGCGGCGTCAAGTGCATTGACAACGCCGCCCAGATTCACGTCAACAATCGTCGTGGTGGCAGCCCGCTCCTGTTCCAGCGAGGGCGTGAGCGCCGCGCCGTGAACGATCTGCGTCACGCCCTCGTCAGCGACGAGCCGCTGGAACGCGGCGCGGTCAGTCACGTCGAGCAGGCGGTGCTGAACCGCTTGCCTGACAGGCGCCAGAAATTGGTCGATCTCCCTATCCGGCGCGTGGAGATCAGCAGCGATGACGGTGACGCCGGGCTTTGCGGCCAATGCGCGGACCAGGTTGATGCCCACAAAGCCCAAGGCGCCCGTGATGAGAATCTTCATCATGACGGATCCGAGCAGACGTTCAACTCAGGCAATCCCATAGCGCGTATTGAACTCAGCCAGATTCACGGCCTGCCCCGTCTCACTGCTTTCGATCGCGGCAAAGCAGAGGGCAAGGGTTTGCAGGTGATCGGCGCCGCTGCATTCCAGCGGCGCGCCGTCGGCCAGATGGGCGATGAAGGCTGAGAGCAAGGCATCGGTATCATCAAAGAATGGTTCGCAGTCAGCGAGTGCCAGCGGCGTTAGGTCACTGTCTTCCTGCTTTGCGACGGCCAAATCCTCAAAGAGCTGGCGTTGGACGATGACGCCCTCTTCGCAGTCGGTTCGCCATTCGAATTGCAGTTCTTGCCAACCGCCGGTCCATGTACCCAAGTAGTTGACTTCCATGCCATCGCGCATGGTTAGCAGGCAACTCACGTTGCTGTCGTGCGCGTACATGCTCCATGGCGGATTCCAGGTCCGGCACTGGACCGTCTCCACTTCCCGGTCGTAGCAGAAGCGAATCAGGTCCAGGTGATGGATGCTTTGTTCCAGCATCATCGGATGCTCCATGGTCAGCGGGTATTTGTTAAGCCACGGCGCGCTGCCGTCCCGGTTGCGCTGATAGGTGAATTGCCCGAATCCAGCTGTGCCCAGGGCGTTGCCGGTTACGAGTTCGCGGATCTTGCGCGAGACGGGCAGATAGCGAAAATTGAGCCCTACCATCAGGGCCAATCCCGCCTGCTCCGCCAGCTGCACGATCTCAACCGCCTCTGCCAGTTCCAGCGTCAGCGGTTTTTCCGCCAGCAGGGGTAAGCCGGCAGCGAAGACAGCACGCGCCTGTTCGAGGTGCCCATCCGGCGGCGTGACAAGCAGCACAGCGTCGGACTCAGTCTCATGCAGCGCCGCCTCCAGTTCCTGGAAGAAGGGCACTTGGGGATGGGCGTCCCGAAAGGGGGCCAACCGCGCCGGGTCGACATCCATCATGCCGCTGTGGACAACATCATCGCGACGATCGATGATGTCGGCCCACATGCGGCCACGATTGCCCAACCCCACTTGCAGAATGCGAAACGGTGAGTGGGTCATGCACGCTCCTTCAAGCGAGTGGTCTGGCGTCTAGAGACTGGCCACGAACGCGCTCATGCGCGCCACGGCCTCTTCGATGCGTGCCAGCGGCTGCAGGAAACTAATGCGGATGTACTCGTCGCTGTCATCGCCGAACATGCTGCCGGGGAAGATCATTACCTGGGCTTCCTGAAGCAGACGCAGGCAAAATTCCGGCGACTTCATGCCAGAGCTGGAGACATTGGTGTAGATGTAGAAGGCGCCGCCAGGGTGTCCATAGGTAAAGCCCATGGCATCCAACGCGCCCATGAGGTACGCCCGCCGTTCGGCATAGGCCTCCAGCATCTCGTCGACAGCGTCCTGCGGCCCGGTGAGCGCAGCCAACGCCGCAAACTGCGCCGGGGTGTTGGCGTTGATGCTCATGGTGTGGTGCGGCTCAACCAGCATGCGCGTAAATGCTTCAGGCGCCGCCAGATAGCCGACACGCCAGCCGGTCATGGCGTATGACTTAGAGAAGCCGTTGAGCGTGATTGTGCGCTCCTTCATGCCGGGCAGGGAGCCGGCGGACAGGTGCTCGGAGCCGGGGTAGATCAGCTTGGCATAGATTTCGTCACTGATCAGGACAAGATCATGCTTGACACACAGGTCGGCGATTTCACGGATGACGGCGGGCGGCGTCACCGCGCCGGTCGGGTTGTTGGGCGTGACCAGAACGAGGATCTTGGTGCGCGGCGTAATGCGCGCCTCGATCTCTGCCGGCATGAGCGCAAAGTCGTCTTTTTCATAGGTCGGTACGGGGACCGGTACGCCGCCGCACATGTGCACTGCGCTGTCATAGGTCGTGAAGCGAGGTGAGGTAATGAGAACCTCATCGCCCTCGTTCACGAGCCCCAGCATGAGCAGCATGATCGATTCCTGCACGCCGGCCGTCACGATAATCTCGTCAACGCCATAGCTGAGGCCATATTCGCTGCTGAGATTCTCGGCAATCGCCTCGCGCAGTTGGGGCAGGCCGGCCGGATGGGTGTAGTGATGCTGGTTGTCGTCGATGGCCTGCTTGGCCGCGGCGGCGATGTGGGCCGGCGTGTGAAAATCCGGATCGCCCCGGCCCAGGGCGATGACGTCCGTCAAACCGCCGGCGGCCTCGAGCATTCTGGTGCGAAAAGAGACATCCTCTTCTTCAATGCGATCGGCCAGCGCGGCCAGTAAAGGTGATTGGGTCATGTGAGCCTCAGTTGATGGTCAATGTCAATTATCAATTGACAATTGTTGATTGTGATTTATACTCCGCGTTTCGCGCTCCGCATTCCGCACTTGCTACACCATGCGTTTGCCGGCCAGGTAGGTCATGCGCACGCGGCCGATGGCGTCGATGTCTTCCAGCGGATTGCCGTCAACGACGATCACGTCAGCCGACTTGCCGGCTTCCAACGTGCCGATCTGGTCGGTGAGGTTGCTGATGCCGGCAGCGACGCTGGTGGCGCTGCGGATGGCGTCGTAGTTGTCCTTCTTCACGCCCAGCTTGACCATGAAGGCCATTTCCGGCGCGACCACGTCATGGCCGACGACGGGGCTGCCGGCATCGGTGCCGAAGCCAATGGTGATACCGGCCTTGGCCGCCTTGACGAGCCCTTCGTAGCGGCCCGAGTCGGCAACGGCGCGCTGGCGCTCTTCAATCTTCCACTCGGGAATATTGTACTGCCGCGCCAGCTCCGCCTGGCTCTGCATGACGAGCGGGGCAAAGGTGGTGACGATGGGAATATCCTTGTCCAGCAGCAGTTGGATCGTCTCTTCAGTCATGCTGCCGCCGTGCTCGACACAGTCGACGCCAAATTTGGCCACGCGGTTGATGCAGTCGTTGTAGGTGGCATGGGCCGTAATCGGCAGCCCGTTGCGATGTGTCTCATCGATCACCGCCGCCAGTTCGTCGTCAGTGAATTCCAGCGTGTCGTGACAGGCCATGATCTTGATCAGATCGGCCCCGGAACGCACCTGTTCGCGCACAGCCCGGCGCATCTCATCAGCGCCGGAGGCCTCACGGCAGCACCAGTAGGTGTGGCCGCCGGTCTGGATGATGGCTTCGCCGGTGATGAGCAGGCGCGGTCCGGGGAAAATGCCCTGCTCCACGGCCTGTTTGGCAAAGATATTGGCCTGATTCATGCCCAGGTCGCGTACGGTCGTAACGCCCGAGCGCAGGCTGATCAGCATGTTGCCGGCCGACTTGTAGGCGCTGATCTCCGGCAGGTCGTCCATGGACTGGCGGGCGAGGTCGTGAATGCCGTCCCAGGCCAGATGCGCATGACTGTTCATGAGACCAGGCAGGATGGTACCGTCGACGCCCACGGCGTCATCGGCGCGATCGCCTAGCTCCGCTGCCGGCCCGACTGCCACGATCTTGCCGTCGGCAAATTCTACGAAGCCATCCTCGATCACTTCGTCGCCCACGCACGTAAGCACGCGACCGCGCAGCACAACGTGATCTTGAGGCAAGTCAAAGAGGGGTTTGATCAATTTTTGATATCGCCAGGCTACTGGTTCAGGCATGAGAATTCTCCAGGTAATAGTGATAGTAGTGAATGGTCAATTGACAATTACCGGTTGAGGATTGTCAATTGTCAAGCGAGTACTTGACGTGCTCCACGAACTCTTGCGCGATGGTCTGCCAAGCTTCAGTGATGGGTGCACCAGCCGTGTGGGGCGTGAGCAGCACATTGTCGCCGGCAAGCTCGAGGAGCGGATGGTCGCCGGGAAGCGGTTCGTAGCGGAAGACGTCGAGTCCGGCGCCGGCGATCTGGCCCGTGCGCAGGGCTTCGACCAGGGCGTCTTCATCGACCAAGCGGCCCCGGGCCGTGTTGATCAGGTAGGCGGTCGGCTTCATCAGCGCCAGCTCGCGCGCGCCGATATGGTTATCATTGCCGTCGGGACCTTCCTGAAAGCGATGGTGCAGGCTGACGAAGTCACTTTCGGCCAAGAGATCATCCAGCGAGCGCCACTCGACGCCCAGTGCCGCCTCCGTGGCCGGATCGAGGCGAGTGCGTTGGGTGTAGAGCAGCCGCATGCCAAAGGCGCGCAGCCGGGCAGCTGTGGCGCGGCCAATAAGGCCGAGACCGATCAGACCGGCCGTCTTGCCGTAAAGCGTGCCGAAATCTTCCAACCCGATCCAGTTGTACGTGTATTTACTCTGGTCGGTGAGGATCGGCTCGGCGCGGTCGGGCAGCCAGGCTTGCGCCTCGGTCTGGCGCACGATCCAGGCCAGGTGACGGCTCAAGGCCATGATGAGCATGACCGCGTGCTCGGCCACGCCGACGAGCGCCGTGTTGGGCAGATCGACAACGGGCACTGCTGTGGATTCCACGGCCGCACTCCCGGTATCCAGGCGTGCGATGAGGCGCAATGACGGCCCGACCGCCCCCACCATGGCAGGGGTGACGTCCACGTTTTCGGTCAGGATCGCTGCCGCGCCTTCCGGCTCGTCGACGAGCGTCCATTCCTCGGGCAGTTGCATGCGGATGGCGGCAAGCTGCTCGGTCCGGATTTCCGGATCGGCAAGGTAAATTGTGGTCATGAACTACCCTTCTTTAGATAACTGCAATTATGGATAACTGCAGTAAATCGGTGAATTGATTGTCGATCCCCTTGCTCCATGGGAGCAATGCGCCCATTCGATTACTTGAGCCCCAGCTCCGTCAGGGCTTGAGCCGCGCCATCGAGATTGGTCAGCTTCATGCTTGCATAGTTGGGTGCAAAGATCACGCCCTGGCCGCCGGCGCGATAGGTGGCGAGCACGCTGCGGTAGACGATATCGGGCGTGCAGACGGCCTGATCGGCCTGTACACGCGGCGCATCGACGCCGATGCCCATGTAGACCGGCACGTTGCCCTTGACCCCGCGTACGGCGTCCGCACACTGGCCGAAGACGTAGGTATCGGGATCGAGACCGGTGGCAATCAAGTCATCCCAGAGGGCTTCATCAAGCCCCAGGAACTTGTACATCAACGGCGTCATCTCCTGGGGCGTCACGTCGCGCAGGATCGACTTGTGAAAATCGGTCATCTCTTTGACGTAGATCTGGCCGGACTGGTGTTGGTACGTAATCGGCTTGACCCAGTCGGCGTAGCGCGTCTGCTCTTCCCAGGGCCATTGGGCTTTGCGGAAGGGGTTGAAGTGATTGCGATTCCAGACGTTTAGGCCAAATTCAAGTTCGCTGTCACACCACTTGACGATGCCATAGAGCTCCCGATCCAGATCCTTATTGCGCTCGAGCCAGAAGCGCTCCCAAAGCAAGATTTCCGGGTTGCGCAGCAGCACGCGCCAGAATTCGATAAAGGCGCCGTCGACAAACTCTTCGCCAGCGCGCGCTTGCTGAAAGTAATCGTAGACTTCGAGAAAAGCCTTACGGATCGACTCCGGCTCCAGGCCGCGCTGCATGGCCTCGCGCCGGCACTGCTCACAGAAGCACCCCGGCGCTTCGCCGGTGATGAGTTGATCCAGCGGACTCTTGCGTTCGTTGCACCACATGAAGCCGTCGATATCGTAGCTGCGGCAGTGATCCTCAACCATCGAATGCCACCAGCGGCGATAGTCGAGGTTATTGGTACAGGGTTCCGCGCCGTAGCGGCCAAAGATATCAACCTCGAGACATTGGGGCAAGTTGGCGATCGCCACGTTGTTGACCGAACCGTGCCCCGCATACTTGAAGACCGGCTCCATCAACTCGGGCATGACCTTCATGCCCCGTGCCCGCGCGGCCGGGATAACCATCTCCAGCACATCGATGTCGCTGATCTCCGGATCGGTCGCCCGAAAGTCCTTGATAAGGGTGTTCTGGTAATACTCAGGGTGGGGGTTGATGTAAGCGCCGCCCTTCATCGTCAGCGGTTCGGGCACGCCGTGATCGGGCCACCCGTCCAGCTCATGAGAGATACTGCGCCCGGCCTTGAGGCCCAGCCAGGAGACCGTGCCGATCATGAGCACGTTAATGCCCACGCGTTCCTGGAGCGTCTCCAGGACTGTGTCAACGCCTTCGTCGATAAAGCTGATCGGGCTAACTTGAATGCCCACAAATTTACTATCAGGATTTGGGTTTGTCATCTTTCGTCCTTACGACTGGTTTAGGATGGATTTTCGTCACGATCCGGCCCACCGTCAGATGGAACGCGGATCAGGCGGATTGGGCGAGTTTGCGTTCTATTCATTCGGCGCCTGAAGCGCTACGGATTATCAACGGTTACGGTCTCGCCACGGGCAGCAGATGCGTAAATGGCTTGTACGATACGCAGAGCGGCGAGACCATCCGCACCGGTCACGGCCGGTGGGGTGTCGTCGCGAATTGCATCGAGAAAGGCTGTCGCCTGGCGCATAAAATTATAGTAGATACCGAACTTCTCAGCGCACCATTCGGTATCTTGGTGCGATTGACCGCCGGCATTGCTCACCTCGGCCCAGAAGCGCGTGCGCGCCCGCCCCATGCCCTCCGTGCCGATGATTTCGGTCTCCCAGATTGCCGGTTTCGCGGGATAGCTGGGCGCGCTGGTCGTTAAGGTGCCCGTCGCGCCGTTGGCAAAGGTCAGCAAGGCAGCGACGCAATGCTCGACTTCGGCGCCCGGTTCGAGGATACGCGTTTGCGCCGTCACAGCGGTCGCCTCGCTGTCAACCAACCAGCGCAGGCGATCGACGCCGTGGATGGCGCTATACATCAGGACGCCGCCGCCGGCTGCTTCTTGCTGCTCGACCCAGGCCGGCAAATGCGGGCCGCGCTGGCCGTTCATCGTCTCGCGGACGAGCACTGGCTCACCGAGTTCGCCTGTGCGCATCCAACTGTGGAGCAATCGTATTTCCTCACGGAAACGATGAACAAAACTGACGGTCAGCTTGACGCCGGCGGCGTCACAGACGTCGACAATCCGCTGGGCGTCGGCCATGGCGGTAGCCAGCGGCTTCTCCATCATCACGTGGATGCCCCGCGCAGCCGCTTCCTCCGCGGGCGCGACGTGCAGATTATGGGGCAGACTGACCACCACAATATCCAGGTCGTCGTCGAGCATTGCGCGCCAATCGGTAAACGCGGCTGCGTCGAAGCGGCCGGCCAGACTTTCGGCGCGATCCTGGGCCAGATCGGCCACCGCTGCCACCGAGGCGCCTGCCGCATCAAAGCCTATTGCCTGGCGCTCACCGGCCTGGCCCGCGCCCAATATGCCTACACGTAGCGTCATTGCGTTCCCTCCTCATGGATCTTCTTGTCACGTCTCATCGTGTGACGCTATGCCCTGCGCCGATCAACTGTCGCACGGCCGCCCTGAAACACAGCGCTGATATTGGCCGGATCTTCCAGGAGTGCCAAATCGGCCAGCGGATCGCCGTCGACCAGCAGAAGGTCAGCAACGTAGCCGGGGCTGATGCAACCCACGCTGTCGTCGATGCCCAAGGCCTGGGCAGCCACCCGCGTCGCGGCCTCAACCGCGGCCAGGTTCGACAGTCCCGCTTGGGCCAGGTGGACAAGTTCAAACGGCAGATCGCCGTGGCGCACGTGGGGCATGCCGGCGTCCGTGCCGGCGACAATGCGCACGCCCCGGGCCTGCGCACGCGCAACCGTCTCATACATGGCGTCTGTCGCCATGTCCAACCAGCGCACCAAAGCCGGATCGGTAGGCGCTTCATCCAGCGCCACGCGCCGGGCTTCGGGGCTGAGCGTCGGCACCAGAAAGCGTTCACGCCGGGCCATCTCGTCGAGCAGCTCATCGGTCAGGAAGCGGCCGTGCTCAAAGGTATCGACACCGGCCTCCAGCGCAGCCTGGACGCCGGGTCCGCCGTGACAGTGAGCAGCCACCTTGCGACCGGTATGATGCGCCACCTCGCAAATCGCGGCCATGGCTTCAAAGGTCAGTTCCGGACTGCACTGGCCGCCCGCGGCACGCACATACTCGCTGAGCGTGGCGTTGATCTTGATGAGATCGGCCCCGCGCTTGAGCTGCGCCCAGGCCGCGCGCCGGGCCTCGTCCGGACTGTCGGCCACCGTGCCGATGCTGTTGAGCGCTTCGTTCCCAATGCCGGGGCGTGCGTATTTGCTGGCATCCATATGGCCGCCCGTGGCGGTGATGCCGTGGCCAGCGGCCAGGATGCGCGGCCCAAACTGCCAGCCGCCGTTGATCGCATCGCGCAGGGCAATGTCAATCCACGCCGATGCGCCGACGTCGCGGATGGTCGTCACGCCGCGCTCCACCTGGCGCCGGGCGTGGCGCGCGGCCTTGAGCGTCGTGGTCGGCGTCAGTTCCGTGAGCGCAATGAGGCGCCAATCTTCAGTAGGCTCGCCGCTATGGACGACATGGGTATGGGCATCAATCAACCCCGGCATGACCGTCAGTGCGCTGGCGTCGATGATCGTTGCATCGGCCGCCGGCGTGAATTCGCCCCAGTCGGCCACGGCCTGGATCAGGCCGCCGTGGATCAGGATTCCCTGACTGTGGCGGACCGGATCGTTGGGCAGCGCCGAGATGAGCGTGCCGGCATGAATTAGTGTCTGCATCGTCGATTCGTTCCTATAGCTGCAACCGCGGATCAAGCAAATCCCGAAGCCAATCACCCACCAGGTTGATGGAGAGCACGGTCATGGAGATGGCCAGCCCGGGGAAGGTGGCCGGCCACCAAATCCCGGCCGGAATATAGTCCCGACCATCGGCCAGCATGCCGCCCCAACTAGGTGTTGGCGGCTGGATGCCCAGCCCCAAAAAGCTTAGCCCCGCTTCAAAAATGATCATGTTGGCAATTTCGACCGTCGACAGGACGATTACGGGCGTGAGCACGTTGGGCAGAATATGGCGTGCCATGATACGTGACGTGGGCGCGCCAACGGTCTTGGCCGATGTCACAAACTCCCGTTCGCGCACGGAATAGGTTTGACCGCGGACCAGCCGCGCGTAGACCGTCCACCCATAGACCACCAAGACCAATATCAGATTGCGCAACGACGAGCCCAAAATCATCACCAGTGTGATGGCCAGAAGCAGATAGGGGATCGCCAGTTGAATATCGATCAAGCGGCTGATCACATCGTCAAGCCAGCCGCCTTGATAACCGGCAACCAGACCGGCCAACGTGCCAATCAAACCGGCAAAGAGCACGGACGTAAATCCGACGACCAACGATACTCGGGAGCCATAGATGACCCGGCTCAAAATGTCGCGGCCCAACTGATCCGTGCCGAGCGGATAGGACCAATTTCCCCCATCAATCCAGGCGGGCGGCTGCAGGCGAAGCTGCAGATCCTGATCAAGTGGATCATGCGGCGCCAGCAGCGGCGCGGCAAAGGCGGCAATAACGACCAGCATCACGCCGATAAGGCCCAGCAACCCAGCGCGATTATGCGCCAATGATCGTTTTGCCCGGCCAAAGAAGGATTGGCGGCGGTCACTAGCTTCCGGTCCCAAGATGCTGACCGCCTGGGCTTGATTACCCATAGCGAATCCGTGGATCCAAATAGACGTAAATCATATCAGTAATCAGATTCACAAAAATGAGAACGACAGCAATGACCAGAACGGAGGCCAGGACCAGCGTATAGTCCCGATTCTGAATGGCCTGAATGGTCAACAGGCCCACGCCTGGCCATGCAAAAATCGTCTCGGTAATCACGGCCCCGCCCATCAACGTACCAAACATCAGCCCTACAATCGTAACCACCGGCAACGCGGCATTGCGCAGTCCATGCGTCACGATTACCCCCCGTTCACGCAACCCTTTGGCGCGGGCGGTTGTCATGTAATCCTCTTGCAGCACGTCCAACATACTGGAACGCGTTAATCGCGCAATCCGCGCCATGGGATAGAGGCCGAGCGTAATCGCCGGCAAGATCAAGTGTTGCCAAGAGCCTGATCCGGAGGGCGGCAGCCACTGCAACTCGACGGCGAAGACAAGCACCAACATGATCCCGAGCCAGAAGAGCGGGATCGATTGCCCCAGCAGGGCCAATACCATGCCAAAGTGATCGATCCATGTGTTACGGCGCACCGCAGACAAAATGCCAACGGGGATGGCGACGACCAAGGCGAAGAGCAACGCGGCCACCGCCAGCAGTGCAGTAGCCGGCAGGCGATCGAGGACAAGTTCCAAGGCAGGTCGCTTGTAGCGAATCGAATCACCCAAGTCGCCCTGTAACGCGGTCACCAAATAGCGCCCGTACTGCGTAATCATCGGATCGTTGTACCCGAGTTCGGTCCGCAGCGCCTGCAGATCCTCTTCCGTAGCGGCCGTACCGGCCAACATCTGCAACACCGGATCCCCGGAAAGCTGCACGAGCAGGAAGACGATAATGCTGACCCCCAGCAAGACAAAGATCGATTGGAAAAGGCGGCGTACGATATATCCGGTCATATTCCTCACGGATGAATGGAGAGCAAGACTCTGGCCCTGCCTTGTGGCCCTGCCCCCTCACCTGTCACGCAATTCAGCTTATGCGGTCGCAACGAAAGCCTACCGCCAGATCAAAGACGGCGTTGGCGGGATGGGGCGGATCTGTGCGGATTTTTACAGAGAACCCGCACAGATCCGCCCCATCTGCCTAGGTCCCGTTGACACTTGGTCGTAACGTCCCCGGCACAGGCGCCTACAAGTCTGCAGATCGGATATTCTGCCGCCCGTGCCGGGGACATTGAAGGCGTAAAGTCGGTGATTCTCGAAATGTCAACAGCGCCTAATCCGCGTTCCATGATCGCGACGCGGGCAGCGTTCCTGTCGGGCTATTCGCCTTGGAATGCTGCGGTGCGCAGGTCGATAATCTCATCCGAACGCGGTTGCCAATCCAACGTCTCATCGACGCCGTAGATCAGATTCTGCGAATACATGTAGATCCACGGCACATGTTCATTGGTCAGATAGGCATCCAGTTCGCGATAGATTTCTTCGCGTTCTGCGCTGTCAACGGTGCTGATGGCGGCATTGATGTCGGCATCCGTGCGCTCGGTCCAACCGTACTGGTTGAGCCCTTCCGAATAGAAGTGGGTGCGGAAGAGATAGTCGGGATCCATGATCAGGGGCGCCATGGAGAAGAAATGCATGCCCGACAGCTCTTGCGTGTGGATGCGTTCCACAAGCGTGCCGATATCGCTGCCATTCATGTTTAGCGTCACGCCCACGTCCTGGAGCTGACCGGCGATGGCTTCCGCCACTTCTTTGTCCTTCAGATAGCGGCCAATGGGGAACCAGAAGTCCACTTCGAGTCCGTCGGGATAGCCGGCTTCCGCCAGCAATTCACGCGCCTTGTCCGGATTGTACTCATAATCGGTCAGGCCATCGGGATCGTAGCCCAACCAGCCCGGGATGATGACGCCCTTCATGCGGGTGGCATGCCCATCCAGAACAATGTCGATCAGCGCGTCTTTGTCGACGGCATGATTGAAGGCTTGGCGCACGCGCACGTCATCAAAGGGCGGCTCAAAGGGGTTGAATTCAACAAAGATCATGCGCAGGCTAGGCACCTCGGCAATGACCGATCCCTCAGAGTCATCAATGCGGGCGGTCAACTCGGGCGGCACATTTGCAATGATATCGGCGTCGCCGGTCTCCAACATTGCGACACGCGTCGAGGCTTCCGGCGCGGGCTTGAACGTCACCTGATCCAGGCCAGGCGCGCCGCCCCAGTAGTCGGGGTTCGCTTCAACGACAATTTGCACGCCCTGTTGCCACTCGACGAAGTTGAACGGTCCAGTACCGATCGGGGCTTGGCTGAAGCCATCGGCGCCGACTTCGGCATGATAGACGGGCGGCAAGGCGTAGAGGAAGGCCAGCGTTTCCGGAACGATGGGATTGGGCTCGGCCGTGATGATGTCGACTGTGTAATCGTCGACCTTTTCCATCTCTTCCACATATTGGAAGAAGACAGAGCCTTCGCCCTGGCTGTTGTTGTAGGCGTTGATGGAGTAGATGACGCTGTCGGCGTTGAAGGGTTCGCCGTTGCTAAAGGTGACGTCGTCACGCAGGCTGATGCGCCAGCGCGTCGGTTCTACCGGCTCCCAGGAGGTGGCGAGCCAGGGAATCGTCACGTTCTCCGGCGTGTGGTAGACGAGCGGATCGAGCATCGTGTGTTGCACGTTGATCGATGTCTTGTTGATGTCGACACTGGGGTCAAGACTCACCGGCTCAGGTCCCTGGACCACGGTGATGGCATTGAGGGCATCGGCGGCCTCTCCGGCCCCTTCGGTCGCGCCACTTGGCGCCACAGCGGCGCAGCCGGCGACCAGCATCAATGCCACGGTTAGTATGGCAAGCGTTAATAAGCGTCTTCGAACTGTCTGCATAGCCGTATTCTCCTTTTCGCACGCAATGTGCAACAAATAACAACGAACAACTCAGGGCTTGCATCAAACGGGCAAGACGTGCCAGGTATAGGTGTAGTCAACGAGCGGCTGACCGCCGTCAGGGGTGACGACCAGGTTGTCCTGCAGAAACATGCCCATGCCATCGTCATCGACCGTCAGGCCGGGATGCACGTTAAAGACCATGTTTTCTTGGAAAACGTCCGTGTTGTCGATCAGGCCGTAGGGCGGTCGGATGACGTTGAGGCCGATGCCATGGCCGTCCCAGATGCCCCGGCCGGTCACATTCCAACCCTCGTCTTGGAATGTAGTCTCGACGGTGCGGGTCACATCGCCGCCCGTCACCCCTGGGCGCAACATCTTGCCGACCTGCTTGATCGCATTGATCGACGTTTCGAAGTAGCGCAAGCGACGTGGCGGCGGTTCTTGAAAGCCGTAGACCCCGGCCAATTCGATCCAATAGCCATTGGGCCCGGCAAACTCCAGCGAAACGTTGAAGGCATCCGCTTCTTCGATTACCCGGTCGGTCGGCGGGCGAAAGAAGGGCAAGGTTCCATGGGTGAGGTGGGCGATGCCGTCATGGCAGCCGCGCTGGGCCAGATGCTGGACCGCGGTCGCCATGACCTCGCGCTCCGTCCGCCCGGGCGCAAAGTTTGCGGCCAGCACTGCGTGGGCTTCGATCAAATAGCGGGAGGTCTCAGCCATCATTTCCAGTTCTTCCGGGCTCTTGATGGCCATGATGGCGTCGACGGGCGCGGTTGCATCCTTGAGTTCAGCTGCGGGCAACAGATTGCGCAACCGGAGCGCATCGCCGTAGGTCAGCACATGCTCCATGCCGGCGATTCCGACGGTGCTTGAGGGGCCATGGGCAGCCACGACGGCCGCCACTTCCTCGACCATATCTTCGGCGGCACGCACGTCCTGGATCCAGCCAACCAGCGCCGACCAATGGGACTGAGAGCCTGCGCCCAACACCAGGATCGGCTCGCCGTCCCGCGGCAGAATCGCAAAGCCCTTGCCGCCCCACAGGCGCCAGTCGGCTACATAGCGAACGTAGCCCGCCTGCGTGGCTTCGGCATTGCCCGGCAAGATCAGCGTGTCGTAGCCTTCTGAGGCCATCATGCTGCGCAGGGCGGCATAGCGCCGATCACGTTCTTGTGTGGTGGCCATGAAGCGCTTCTCCTAATCCTATCGGTATTGACGCGCAAAGCGGCGCGTACGGCCTAGCCTTAGCTCGGCAGGCTTGCCTGATAAACGTGCCCCAGCTTCTCGACGGCGGTGACGATATCAGGAATTTCGGCGAGATATGAGATGCGCAGGAATCCTTCGCCCCCCGGTCCATATTGGGTGCCGGGGAAGACGAGCACGCCGGCCTCCTGCAGCGCTTTCACGGCAAAGTCCGCCGACGACATGCCCAGGGCGCGAATATCGGCAAAGACAAAGAAGGCGCCGGCCGGATAGGGATAGGGAATGCCGGCCTTATCCAGGCTTTGCATCAGCGCTTGACGACGCCGGGCAAAAACGGCAATGATCTCGCCGACACATTCTTGTGAACCCTGGAGCGCAGCCAGCGCGGCATGTTGGCTGGCCGTGGGTGCGCAGATCGTGAAAATGTGGTGAGGTTCCTGCATGGGCGTGACCAATGCAGCCGGACCGACCAGATAACCGACCCGGAAGCCGGTCATGCAGTAGGTCTTCGAGAAGCCATTGATGATGACGGTCCGTTCGCGCATGCCGGGCAGCGTGGCAATACTGGGTGCAGTTGCGCCATCAAAAATAACCCGTTCATAAAGCTCATCCGACACGACGATCAAGTTGTGGCGTATGGCCAATTCGGCGATGCGTTCGAGCGTGGCCGCAGAGATGATGCCGCCGGTCGGGTTGTTGGGAGAGACGAGAACGAGCAGCCGCGAGCGCGGCGTGATCGCGGCTTCGATGGCCTCCGGCAGCACCTCGAAGTCGTCTTCGGCGCGGGTTGGGACCCGAACCACCGATCCAAAAGCCAGCCCCGCGGCCATCTCGTAGGCCGTGTAGTAGGGATCGGGCAAAAGCACTTCATCACCGGGGTCGAGCAGCGTCTGCATGACCACGGAGATGGCCTCCTGCGCGCCCGCTGTGACGACAACTTCCGAGGACGGATCATAGGCAAGGTTGCGTTCTGTCGCCATTTTCTCGGCAATGGCTTCACGCAGCGGCATCATGCCCGGCGGTGGCGTGTAGTTGACGTGGCCACTCTGCATGACGGCCACCGCGGCGTCGACAATATGAGCCGGGGTAGGAAGATCAGGATCACCGCGGCCCAGCGAGATGAGATCAGGCACCTGGCTTGCCAGACGCAACATCTGGGTAAATGAAGTCTCTGCACCGCCATGGAGCGCCTGGATCTTGCGTGACAGCGTTGGCGCATTGCTAGGAGTGGTTGTCATCGGTCTATTCGCTTTCTGGCGGCTGCCATGCTGGAAAAGCGGGGGCATAAAATTCGGGCAATGGTTTGTCACGATAACTCAGTTGAGCCACGCTTTCACCCAACTTGCGATTGAACGTTGCGGCACTCGCACGCAGGGCGTCTACGTCAATGTCAATCAGTTCGCCGCCCCGTACGCGCGTCACGCCATCGATAACCACCGTATCGACATCATCTCCTCGCGCGCAGTAGACCAGCGCCTGGATGGGATCATGGGCCGCGGCGGGTCCAATGTGCAGCTGATCCATGTCGACCAAGACGATGTCGGCCTTGGCGCCAGCGGCCAGACGCCCCACATCGTCACGCAGCAGGGCCCGCGCGCCGCCCAGCGTCGCTGCGTCAAAGACCTCACGCGCCAGCCCGGCCGTGGCATCCTGCTCGGTGAGCTTGTTGAGCAGGGCGGCGGTGCGCATCTCCATCAGCATGTCGTGGGGCGAGGTATCGGTGCCCAGCGAGACCGGAATCCCGGCGCGCACGTAATGGGACAGGGAATGGAGCACGAAGCCGACCCGGGCATAGACGACCGGGCAGTGCGCAACCGATGCGCCGCTTTCCGCCAGCAGACGCGTGTCGGTGTCGTCATCCGCCGGGTAGGGCAGCCAGGGATGGCGCGGCGTAAAAATCGCGTGGGCGACCGACACATTGGGTCCCAGAAAATCCAGGTCGGCGAGATACTGGATGGGCGTCTTGGCCGTGCGCCGAATCATCTCGTAGAAATCGAGCAAGTACTGGGCCGTGTGAATCTTGAGGAAACACCCCAATTCCTCCGCCGCATCCTTGGACGCCCGCAAGAGTTCCGGAGAACAGTTATCGGCCAAATAGGGAAAGAGGAACGTGCGAATCCGGCCCCCGTCTGCTCCGTCGAACGCACGGGCGAAGTCGACGGCCTGCTCCAATCCTTCCCAGCCCGCTTCCTCCAGCTGAACCCACTCAATCGTCCCGTCGCCGCGCCCACGGACGGCGCCCGACATGTAGGGGAGGGCAAGATAGCCGCGCAGGCCAAAACGCGCCACCGAATCGACCAATTCCTGATTGGAACCAACCCGTCCCTGGTAGGGATGGCTGCCGTAATTGGGCACCATGGCAAAGGTCGTGGTGCCGCTGCGCAGCGCGCTGGCCATGGCGTATTCTGCGCTCGCCCGCCAGTCAGCCGGGCCGGGACCACCGCCATGATAGGCCTTTTCCGACTGCACGCCGATGCCCAGGCCAGAGTTGAAAAAGTTCGGTCTGGCCGCATCGAGCCGGAAGAGCTGCATGTGCACGCCAAAGGCCATGTGATGGTTGATCAGACCGGGAATGACCAGCTTGCCGCTGGCATCAATTCGCTCGTCGACCTCCCCCGTGTAGTGCGGTCCAACATAGATAATGCGGTCGCCGTCGTAGGCAACCTCACCGTTGCGGATGAGGGTGTGGCTATCAGTGTCGTAGCCGACGACGGCGCCGCCGCTTATCAGTGTTGTCATTGGTTGACCCACGCGTTCTGCCAGATCATGATTGGGTCTCCTCGTAAGTGACCGCAAAGGGCGTCCGCTCACCGGCGCTGTTTGCAATGAACTGATCGCGCTGCCACAGATGGGCTTCGGTCGCTTGCGCCATCAGCGCCGCCTCGTCGAGGTTCGGAATCTCGCCGCCCTCGACGACGATGCGACCATCGACGATGACCGTATCCACATCGCCGCCGTCGGCTGCGTAGACCAGCGTCTTGATCGGGTCGTCCACAGGACCGATGTGCAGGGCGCTCAGATCGACCAGAATGATGTCGGCCTTGGCCCCGGGCGCCAAGCGGCCGATATCGTCCCGCCCCAGCGCCTTGGCCCCGGCGAGCGTGGCGGCGTTGAAGACGTCGCGCGCTTTGCCGGCATTGGCGTCACGCGTCTGCCATTTGTCCCCATACGCGGCCCAACGCATCTCCTCGATCATATCCTGGGGAAAGGTATCGGTACCGAGCACCACGTTGATGCCCCGGGCGCGGTAGCGGCTGAAGGAGTCAAGGATGCGATCGCGACGTGCATAGACCACGGGACAGTGGGCGACGGTTACGCCGCGGTCGGCCACGCGACGCAAGTCGGAATCATCGCCGACCGCAAAGCCGGACTGGGGGTGAAGCGTCGTATAGAGCAGGTGAGTCAATATCGTGCGCTCGTCGAGAAAGTCAATGCTGTCCAAGAGCTGCACGGGCGTCTGACCATAGCGACGCAGGCTGTCATGAAACTCAAAGAGGGTCTGCGATGTGTGCATGTGCAATGGGACGTCCAACTCTCGTGCCGCAGCTTTGGCTGCCGCCAGCAGGTCGGGCGAACACGCATCATACTGATAGGGGAAGATCATCGTGCGCACGCGATCGCCAAACGTTCCTTCATAGCGTGCAACGATTTCCCCCGCATAGCGCAGTGCATCCTGCGCAGCATCTTCGTCCCAATGGTAGCGGGCGGCGCCGGCGTTATCCACGTAGCGCTTGCCGGCGCGAAACTTGTGGGAAACGTAGATTCGCGCGCCCAGCTCGCCGGCGGTCTCCGCCAAGATCGGCGCTTCCTGACGCGGCGTCTCAAAGCGGCTCGGCCCCATGGTCGTGATCTCGACAATGGTGGTCGAACCGCCCTTGAGCAGCTGCGCCAGCGAAAAGCGCGCGCTGGCGCGCAGACGGTCGCCGGTCAGTTCGAGCTCACCGACGCCGTCCACGGCATAGGCTTGCGAGGCGGCAAAACCCTGCTCACCGCGATCGAGCGCGAGCGTCTGGATGTCGATATTGGCCACGGCATGGAGATTGACGAAACCCGGCGAGACCAACATGTCGCTGGCGTCGATCTCCCGGTCTACAGTCCCGTCAAACTCTGGTCCTACGTGGAGGATCCGATCATCTTCCCAAACCACCACGCCATCGCGCAGGATGGCGTGGTGGTCGTCCTGGAAAGCGACAATCCATCCGCCCCGAATCAAGGTCCGCATTGGTTAGGCGTTTTCCTGTTCCCACAAGATGGAATCATAGTCGGCAATGTGGGCGATATAGCCGCCAGGATTGATGGGCATGCGCACGCGGCGGCTGATGATCATGCCGTCGACCGGCGAGGTGCAGCGTTCGCGCACTTCGCTCGTCACCGGGTCAACGACGACACCGAGCAGTTGCCCCTTCGTCACCATGGCGCCCAGTTGGATGCCCTCTTCCTGCACGTAGAAGCCGCCGGCCAGGGAGCGATAAACGACATAGTTTTCGACCATGACCTGGCGTTCCGGCAGCACCGGGTCGCCTTCAATCATGTTCAGATACTTGAGGATGTTGAGCAGACAGTCCGCACCTTGATCGACGGTAAAGTCGATCATGCCGCCGCCGCCCGCTTCGACAACCAGCGGCACAATGCCGTTGATCGCGCACTGGCCCGAAAGCATAGACGGGTTGATCGGCCGCTCGCGCCACCAGATGACCTGCGAGCCAAAGGCGATCGACATTTCGCGGATCTTTTCCTTCATGTCGGTCAGATACTCAGTAGTGATCGTATCGGCGAGGTCGGACGCATCGGTGCCGATGCCGTCGGCCAGCTCACCCGAAATCGCCAGGGCGGGATCAGTCGGGAAGGCTTGCGGGAAGGCGACCGGCAATTCGTCACAGGCGCCCGTGCCGTCATGCATGTCAACGATGTAGTCGCAGCGGCTGATGATGTTGGTCCAGAGCGCGTGGGCCATCTGCTCGGTCAGCCAGGCGTTGACCTGCTTGCCGGGCCAGACGCGGTTCATATCCAGCACGTCGACCGGATTGACGCGCATGCCCGCGCTCTCGATGGTGCCGCCAAACTCGATGGTCATGGGGCTGGCGAGGGGAATGCACATGACGACCCCATTGAGCTGCTTGGGATCGACCTCGAGCATGGCCCGGCGGATAATCTCCGCGCCCATGGGTTCCCAGCCGTGCATGGTTGATTCCAAGCAGAGCGTAGGACCATCGCCCGCGCCATTGATAATCTGATAGGGAATGCGCACTTCCGTACCGCCGGCCAGATAGCCTACGTGCAGGTAGCCATACCCCTTTTCGCCGGGCGCTACGGTCGTGTCGCCGACTTGAATGACTTCAGCCATATCGTCAATCCACCTTTCGTTTGTACTCAAGTTTTTGCGATGATAGTTTGATGAACTGCCGCGCCGGATGGCGCCTGGGTGTAGATGACGGTGCGCCTACAGCCAACGCGCAAACCAGTCGAGATAGCGATCCAGACGGAAGACCCGATGCCAGGGCCGCCCGCTGCGCGAAAGTTCGTGAGACTCATTTGGGAAGCGGACCAGCTCTGTCGGCACGCCCAAACGCTGGAGCGCGAGGTAGAGCTGCTCGCCCTGCTCGACGGGGCAGCGATGGTCCTGCTCCGAGTGGACGACCAGCGTGGGGGTTTGCACGCTGCCGATGTAGCTCATGGGCGACCGTTCCAGGTAAGGCTCAACCGACTCCCAGGGCGGCTGCTTGTCGAACTCCACCATGTCGAGCAAAAAGCCCAGGTCGCTGGTGCCGTTGAAGGAGTAGCGGTTGAAGAGACAGCGATCAACCACCGCGGCGTTGAACTCGGGGTGGCGGCTGATAATCCAGGTCGCGGAGTAGCCGCCGTAGGAGCCGCCCGCCACCGCCAGGCGTTCCGGATCGAGGAAGTCGAAGCGCGCCAGCGCCGTACGCAGGCTGGCCATATTGTCTTCATAATCCAGATCGCCCCACTTGCCGCGGGTTGCCACCGAGAACGCTTCGCCATAGCCGTGGTTGCCCCGGGTGTTGCAGTGGAGCAGAGCGTAGCCATGTGCGGCGTACAGGTGAAACTCGTGGCTAAAGACGCTGGCGCGCATGCCACCCGGCCCGCCGCCCGTGTAGAGAATCACAGGATAGCGTTTGCCCGGCTCACGATTCACGGGCGGGATGAGCCAGGAGTCAATGACAACGTCGCCAGAGGGCGCTTCGAAGCGAATTGGCTCGGTCATGACGATGTCGTCGAGAAGCGCGCGGTTGACGTCCGTCAGTTGACGCAGAGCAGCTTGGCCCTGGCCGTCCTGTTCCAGCACGAAAAGATCGCCCGGATTCATATCGTCACCAATCGACAGCACCATCGTCTCGGCCGCCTGATCCATGCTAAAGGCGAAGACTGAGTGGCGCCCGGACGTGAGGACGTTGACCGCGCCGGTGGCCGCGTCCACCACGCCGAGATCAACGGAGCCGGCCTCATTGATTAGCACATACAGTTGCTCACCGTCGGGCAACCAGCGCGGACCATCGTCGCCGCCGTAGCGGCGCAGGTCATAGTTGCGCGAGTAGTCGCCAAGCGCGCGGTCAAAGTCACGCGTCACGCAGGTGGCCGTGCCGTCGTCGACACTGACCAGCCAGAGCATCTGGTTACCGTAATGACCGATAACCGGATCATCATGGCCGCAAACGGCAAGCGTTGCGCCGTCAGGCGACCAGGCGAGGTCATTGCTGCGCATCTCCTCCAACCCAAAGAGCTTGCGCGGCGCAATGGGCGCCTCTTCGGCGAGATCGAGCAGATAGATGTAGCTGTTGCGCAGCGCCTCGCCGCCCGGATCGAGGTTGCCGGTCGTGGCCAGCGTACGACCGTCTGGCGACCAGACGGGTGCGCTGAGGTCGAACTCACCCTGGGTAAGCAGTATCGGCGCCGGCGTGGAAGCAGCGGTCGCGCTGCCATCACCGTAAGCGGAGACATCCACATAGGCAACGTGAGAACGATAGTTGCCCAGATAGCCGATGTTGTCCCACTTCCAGCGCAGGCGATTGACGACCAGCACATCGCGGTTGAAGCGGACGTAGGGGTCCTCTTCATCCGGTTCAGGCGCAGAGACAAACTCCAGCCCGACGGCCGGGTCAACATAGGTGAGAAAGGCGATATGGTCACCGTCAGGCGACCACGCCGGTGCGCGGACGCCGCCCAATAAATCGGTCAGGAGCTGGGCCGGTCCGCCCGCAGCAGCGACCAGCATGAGTTGTGAGCCGCCCCGGGCGACTGTCACGGGGCTCTGCGGTGCGTCGCCTGCCTCGCCCGCCGCCGCGCCGGGCGAGGCGATGTAGGCAATGGTTTGTCCGTCAGGCGACCAGCGGGGATGGGTGTCTTGCCCAGGCCCGTCGGTCAACTGGCGGGTGGCGCCGCTGTCGATCTCCGTAATGCAGATCTGGGCGCGGTAGCCGTTCTGCTCCTCATCGAGCCAGGTGCGTACCCAGGCGACCTCGCGGCCGTCGGGTGAGACTTGGGGATCGTCGACCAGGACAAAACGAAAGAGGTCATGGGCCGTAAGCAGGCGTTGCGCAGACGGTGTAGACATAGCGGGTTCAGTGGTCCTTTCTGTGGCTAGAGCCAGGTTTCGAACCAGTCAAGATAGGCTTGGAGGCGAAAAATGCGGTGCCACGGGCGTCCGCCACGCGACAGGCCGTGGCTCTCGTTGGGAAAACGCACCAGTTCAGTAGGCACGCCCAGCTGCTTGAGCGCAAGATAGAGCTGTTCGCCCTGCTCCACGGCACAGCGCAGATCCTGCGCCGAATGAACGACCAGCGTGGGCGTGGTCGCGCTGCCGATGTAACTTAGGGGTGACTGGGCCAGGTAGCGCTCGGGCTGTTCCCAAGGCGGCGCGTTGCCGAATTCAAACTCGCGCAGGTGGCCGATGTCGCTGGTGCCAAATGAAGAGTGGCGATTAAAGACGCTCCGGTCCGAAACTGCAGCCTGGAAGCGATCCGTGTGACCGAGCGCCCAGTTGACCAGGTAGCCGCCGTAGCTGCCGCCGGCCATCCCCAGGCGGTTCGGATCGATGAAGTCAAAGCGGACGCACGCTTCATCCAGGCAGCGCATGTTGTCGTCGTAATCATGGCCGCCCCACGTGCCGAGAATCGCGGTGCAGAATTCCTCGCCATACCCCTGGCAGCCGCGCGCATTGCAAAAAACAAGAGCATAGCCCTGCGCAGCCAGCAGTTGATATTCGAAGAGAAAATTGGCGGCGCGCATGCCGGCAGGTCCGCCGCCGGTGTAGAGAATGGCCGGTTGCTGCTGTCCCGGTGTAAGCCCAGCAGGCGGCAAGACCCAAGCGTCGACCGTCACGCCATCTGCCTCGACCTGGAATTTCTGCGGTTCTGCCAGCGCTACGTCATCCAGCCAATCAGCGTTGACCGCGGTCATGCGGCGGGCGTCGGCTTCGATCTCAGTCAAATCATAGAGGTAGATGTCGGCCGGATTGAGCGGTTCGCGTACGAGTGCGGCCAGCGTCGTGCCGCCGGCATCAATGGTAAACGCGGCGATGGTTGAACCGTCGTCATGGCCGCCTGCAGCCACGATGGTCGCGGCGCCAGTCGCAACATCAACCCGCGCCACCTGCACCTCGCCGTCGCGACTCACCAGCGCCAACACGTGCCGACCATCCGGCTGCCAGCGTACGCCCTCTTCGCCACCGTAGCGCCCCACATCCGTGTAAGCGGCATGGGCAAAGGTCCAGTCAAGCTGTGCCGTGATGCAGCGTTTGACGCCGCTCGCGACGTCGACAATCCACAGTTGCTGGTTGCCGTAGTGGCCCAGCGTCGGGTCGTCATGACCGGCCACGACGACTTGTGTGCCATCGGGCGACCACGCGACCTGGGTCTGACGAATGTCTTCCAGACCGGCGAGGGTGCGCGGCGGCGCCGGCGTCTCGGGAGTGGGATCGAGCAAATAGATCCGCTGGCTGCGCGTACTGTCCGCGTCAGCATCCAGATTGCCCACGACTGCAAGCTGCGTTCCATCCGGCGACCAGACCGGCGTTGCCAGGTCAAATTCACCGCCGGCCACAAGACGCACCGAAGCCTGCCTCTGTGCAGAAGCCGGATCTTCCACTTCGAGATCAGCCACCGCAACCGCCCGTCGCAGGTCACCCAAATATCCGAAACCATCCGACTTCCATCGGCGGCGGCGGGCAACCAGCACATCGGCATTGAAGCGTTGGTATAGGTCATCGGTGGGCTGGTCATTGGTGGGTTGATCACTGCCGGCCGGCGCCAACCCCACCGCAGGGTCAACGAGCGTCGTGAAGGCGATGTACGCCCCATCCGGCGACCAGGCGGGTTCGGCGATGCCGTGGCGCAGATCGGTCACGCAACGCACGTCGTCCTGGCCCGGGGTCACAATGCAAAGTTGGGGCGGCGTGGGCGCATGGGAGCCGGGCGGACGGGTTGTCAGATAGGCCAACCGTTGACCATCGGGCGACCAGCGCGGGTGCGTGCAGAGTCCGAGCGCGTTGGTCACACGCTGAATTTCATCTCCATCCACGGCGTGAAGACAGATGACCGAACGATAATCGTTCGTCGCAGGCTCGATCCAACTTTGCACCCAGGCAACCTGCTTGCCATCGGGCGAAAGCTGCGGATCATCCACCATTTGCACTTGGAAAAGATCTTGGGGTATCAGGGTTCTGGTTGGCATAGCCATCAATTCTTTTGACGTGGATCTAGCACGTCGCGTAGCCAATCGCCCAACAAGATTACGCCCAGAACGGTGAAGGTAATCGCAAGGCCGGGCAGCGTAGCGAGCCACCACGAAGTAGCCAGGTGGTCACGTCCTTCCGAAAGCATGAGGCCCCACGTGATGGTCGGCGGTTGCACGCCCAAACCGAGAAAGCTGAGGGAGGATTCCGCAATGATCACGGTGGCGATCTGCAGGGTGGCCAGCACGATAATCGAGGCCATGATGTTGGGCAGAACGTGACTCATCATGATCCGTACATCGGTCTGCCCGACGCTGCGGGCCGAGTCGACATATTCGCGCTCTTTGACCGAGAGCACCTCACCGCGAATCACGCGGGCAAAGGTTACCCAGCCGGTCACGCCCAACACAATGATGAGTGTCAATACGCCTGAGCCCTGCCGGGGGCCCAGCACGCCGACGACGGCCAAGGCCAGCAAGATGAACGGGATCGCCATGAACGTGTCCAGCACGCGCGAAATGACGACATCCGTCGTATTCCCGACATATCCGCTGATTAGACCAAGCGAGACGCCAATCAGCATAGAAACCGCCACGCCGAAGATGCCCACGATCAGCGATACGCGTGAGCCGAAAATGAGCCGGCTTAACACATCGCGGCCCAGCTGGTCCGTCCCAAGAAGATAGGTTGGATCGGCGTCGCCATACCAAATGGGCGGCAGCAGTCTCGACGTCAGATTTAGTTCGGCAGGATCGTGCGGCGCAAGCCAGGGGGCAAAGAGCGCAGTCACGACGGCAATCGACACCAGGGTCACGCCCAGCATGCCGACAGAACTGTGACGCAGGCTGTAGAGCCAGCGACGTCGATTTCGCTTTCTGCGCAGCTCATTGCTGATGGCTGCTGCCGATTCACTTGAGATGCTACCGATGGGATTACTTGAAGCCAAAGGATATCCGTCCTATTGGTAGCGAATGCGCGGATCAAGAAACGCGTACGAAATGTCAACGAGCAGATTGGCAAACATCACAACCAGCGCAAAAACGAAGACGCCGGCTTGCACGATCGCCAGGTCACGCACCAGCACGGCATTGAGCAGCAGTCGCCCCAATCCCGGCCAGGCAAAGACTTCCTCAACAATGACGGATCCGCCAAGCAGCCACGCGACTTGAAGCCCGAGTACCGTGATAAAAGGAATCAATGCGTTGCGGAGGCCGTGGCCCACCAACGCGGCACGGCGCGAAAGCCCCTTGGACTTTGCCGTGGTCATATACTCTTGATTCATCACCTCAAGCATGCTGGAACGCAGCACGCGGGCCAACGTCGTGGCAATGCTGCTCCCCAACGTGATCGCGGGCAGGACGATGGAAAAGGGTTCAAGTCGACCGGAAACCGGTAGCCAGCGCAGATTCACCGAGAAGATCAAGATCAACATAATGCCGATCCAGAAATTCGGCATGGCGCGCCCCAGTGTGGAACCAGTCGTCACAAACAGATCAATTGGGGAGTTGTGATAGATGGCGGCCAGCAAACCCGCCGGCACCGCAATGATCAATGCCACGACCAATGATGCCAGCGCTAACTCCAGTGTCGCGGGCAAGCGCTCAAGAACCAGAGGCATGGCCGCCGTGCGGAATCGAAACGAATCGCCAAAATCGCCGCGCAGAATCAGGCCAACCTGGCGGAAGTACTGCTCGTACAGTGGCCGATCAAAGCCATAGGCAGCCCGTACCTGGGCAATTTCCTCTTGCGTTGCTTCCGGTCGCACGAGATGAGCGACTGGATCCCCACCGATACGGAGCAAAACAAACAAGATCAGCGTCAGGCCGATCAAAGGCGGAATCATTTGGATGATGCGGGAAAGTACGTAACGAGCCATTGCGTGTCGGAACCCGATTGGTAAGAGTGTAAAACGATGCACGTCTCAGGTGAGGGTACGAATCCGGGTGATTGTGAGAAAGAATCTCCCAATAAACCGGATCCGGCCCGCCTGAATCCGACAAGGTCGTGCCAAACGCATTTCTGAAAACGAACGAATTACGTTTGGCACGACCCATTTCTCATTGCACGACTACGCCGTTATTGCAGCCCGGCGTTGCCCATCCAGAGGAAACCATCCAGCGGCGGCTCCCAACTCAGACGGTCATTCTGTCCCACGGTATCCAACATCTGATAGAGATAGACGTAGGGCACGTCTTCATTGATCAGGCGCTGAATCTCGACATACTGCTCAGCACGCGATTCCGGATCCATGTTGACGGCTGCGGCGCGCACGAGTTCATCGACCATATCGGCGTTCTCGCCGGTCCAGCCGCTGCGCTCGCGACGATCAGAGCGCTCGGAGAGCACGGTAATCCACGGATCGAAGAAGGAGTTGCCCAACGCGTCCATGTAGATCTCTTCGTTCTGATACGGGAAGTAGACCTGTTCGCGGAAGGTCGTCACGTCCAGAACCTGGAGGTCGATGTTGAGACCGACGGCCTGGAACATGGCTGTGAGGGCCTCAGCAACCTCTTTCTGGTTGAGCCACGAGGTGCTGGAGTGGAAGGTCAGCTCTTCGCCGTCGTAGCCAGCTTCCTCGAGCAGCGCCATGGCCTTTTCGGGATCATACTCGCCCAGCTGATCGACAAACTCTTCGGACCAGCCAAGGGTCGGCGGCGTCACGCGCGAGGTGACGGGCACGCCCATACCGTCGATCAAGCCAATGATGGCTTCGCGGTCAATTGCGTAGCTGATGGCCTGGCGAATGAGCTTGTCGGAAGTAACGCCTTCCCAGTCGGGATTCTGCTCCGACGGGCCGGTGCGCAGCGCCAGCAACATGACGCGGGTGGTCAGGTACTGCTCAACACTCGTGCCTTCGTTGCCATTGACGCGTTCCCAGTCCTGGGAGGGGACGCCGACCATGAGATCAACATCACCGGTGATCAGGCTGGCCACGCGGGTGGACGTTTCGGGGATCGAGCGCCAGATCAGCGTCTTGACCTCGGGCGCGCCCTGCCAATAATCCTCATTGGCGGCCATGGTAATCTGATCGTCCTTGACCCACTCGACGAACTGGTAGGGGCCGGTGCCGATCGGCGTATACTCTTCGCCGCTCTCCATCTGCGCCATGCCATGCTCGGGCGCCTGGATGCCACAGCCGGTACCGGCCATCTTGCTCAGGAAGGCAGGCTCGGGCGCCGTGGTCTTGATTTCGACTTCATACGGGCTCAGGATGTTGATCTCATCAATGAAGGTCCACTGACCGTGAGTGATCATGGTGTCGTCATCGAGGATGCGCTGGTAGGTCCAGTCCACGGCGTCGGCGTTGAACTCTTCGCCATTGTGGAAGGTGACCCCTTCACGCAGCTTAAATCTCCAGGTCGTGTCATCAACATTTTCCCATGATTCCGCCAGCCAGGGCTGGAATTCGGCAGTCGCGCGATCACGCCAGACGAGACAGTCGAACAGATTCATGTGGATCCACGTCGCGGCGATGGCCCAGTCGGTGGGCGGATCCAGCGATGTGACCAGCTCATTCATGCCGATGACCGCCGTGCCGTCGTCCATGCTTGCTTCCCCGGACGCATCGGCTTCAGCAGCCGGGGCCGCTGCATCGCCTGCCGGCACCGGCGCCGCGCAAGCTGATAACAGCATCAACGCGACCATGCTGAGTAAGATCAGCTTTGGCCACTGATGATGAATTCCCAATCTTTGTGTCATGGTTGGTTGCCTCCTAGACAAAGGTGAAACGAAACGCAAAACGAAAAAACGATAGGACCTACGACTACAGAACGCTCACCCCGTCGTGAGCCGGGAAATAGCTAATCTTGCACGTATGAGTACGGACCCCATGTCGCATACTGCCTCAATTTGGCAGGGTCCACATCGATACCAAAGCCGGGGCCGTCCGGCGCACGCAGGTGAAGTCCATCCGGCTCGAAGGGGCGGGCAAGGATGGTATCCTCCAGGTAGGTGTAGGGGGATGGCCACGTCACGCAGGGCAAGGCGGCGGCCAGATGCGCGGCGGCCAAGGCAATGACATCATAATAGATCGCCATAGATAGAGAGAAGCCGGCGCTCTCAAAGATGGCGCCGATCTTCTGTACATTGCCGATGCCGCCATGCTTGGTGATCTTCATCAGCGCCAGGCTGGCCGCTCGTCGGCGCACAACCTCCACTGCGTCCTCGGGCGGGTAGATGGCTTCGTCTGCCATGACCGGCGTGTTGAGCCGGCTTGCGATTTCAGCGAGATCAGACAGACGCGCGACCGGTTGCTCGATTGCGCCCAGCGCGCCGGCGGCTTCCATGGCGGTCAGTGCAGGCAGCGCCTGACTGATCGTGTAGCCCGTATTGCCGTCAACCTGAATGACCGCCCGATCCCCAACCGCGGCGGCGACAGCTTCATAGCGGGCGATATCTTCACGCGGATTGAGGCCGATCTTCATCTTGAGGACCGGAAAGCCGTGCTCATCCAGCGTCTCCTGCGCTTCGGCGGCCATGACATCTGGGGCATCATGATGGACAAAGCCCATGAGGTTCAGGCCATCGCGCACCTTGCCGCCCAGCAGCTGGTAGACGGGTACGCCGAGCGCCTTGCCTTTTAGATCCCACAGGGCAAATTCCACACCGGCATGGCTTGACCAGTGGTGGGGCAACGCCGCATCCATCTTGTGCGTCAGCCGCTCAATGTCGAGGGGCGACTCGCCAATCACGGCCGGGGCTAGGTGAGCCATGATATTGGCGGCCATGCCTTCCGCGGTTTCACCGTACGAGCGGGGCGCGACCGCGGTCTGGCCAATGCCAGTGAGCCCGGCATCCGTCTCCAATTCGACGGCCACGGTGATGGCGGCGCCCGTGCTGCCGTAAGACGTCGTTAGCGTCGCGGCGCGTGGAATGCTGACAACCGTCGTTCGAACATCGACAATCTTCATCCAGCGCCTCCCGCTGATTGACCTGCCGGTTTGGTAGACAATGCGCCCACGCTTAACGCCACGGAGCGGCGATCAACGCCGCCCTTCTGAGCCGCAGCGGTCACCGTCACAGCCGTGGCATCACTCGCCGCACGCACGAGCCATTCCGCCGGCTGAGCGCTGACGCCCCACTGCTGCTGCCAACCCGACCAGGCCGTCGGCCGGCTAGCCATGCCGTCCAGGTGACCGAGCTGCTGGGTCGCCGGGTTCATGAGCACTTCACCCTCTTCAACGTCGATATTCACCGTAACGCCCGCAATGTCACCGCTGGCCAACCCAAGTTGCGTGAGGTGCGTGGGCAAATAGCCCGAGTTCTTGGCCACAGCCCGAACTCGAAAGAGATCGGCGCCCAAGTGCTCGGCCTCACAACTAACAAGCTGTACGAGCGGAGACGCGGCCATCATGCGCAGAGTAAATTCGGCGACGGGTGCGGCAAGCGCCTCCACAAAATTGCCGGGGGCATTGCGGATCACATACATCTCGTCCCAGCCGCCAATCTCTACCGGCCCCAATTGCGGATGATCGAACGGCGTCCAGTCGATGAAGCCGCCCCCATCAAGCGCCTCATCGGCCCAAGCCAGCAGCATCGCTTCTTCAGCTTCGCTGCGCGGCGAGCCCATGGGCAGATGTTCGGGCCGGCGCACGCCGGCTGCCAGGTCTGCATCCCACAACTCGGTGGCAAAAAATGGAATGCCCAGCTGCTCGTAGAGCCAGTCACCAAAGCCGCCGTTGCGAGCGTAACGCTTGTCCTTGGTGAAATCCTCAAAGATCGAAGCGAGCTTGTAGCCGGTCAGCTCTTCGCCGACGGCGCCCATCGCCCTGAAGAGACGCACGTCTTCCGGCGGCAGTTCAGCATCGGGACGGTAGGAAGAAGGGCGCAGAATCAAGCCGCCGTGAGTATGGTGCGCCAGCGCACCCGTGATATTGGGATGATCCAGAATGAAGCGCGCCACAGCCAGCGCTTCCGGTTCATTGAGGGGGAGGTCGCCGGCCCCATACTCACCCCGCTCGGATGCCCAGAAGACGGGAAATTGGCGGTTGAGGTTGCCATGGGGCGGCTTGGGAATGACGACATCGACTCCATTGTACTCGTTGACGAAGCCCTCTGGCAAGAGCCGATAATACTGTCCGCCGCTTTCGCCCGGCTGACGGCGCAGCATGATGCGTGCATCGAGCGCAGATGCTTTCCACTCGCCGGCAGCATCGGCCACGCGCATCTGAAGGATGTAGCCGTCATCATTGACGTCTGCCGGATAGAGACCGCTAGCCGGCGAATAGTCCCACGGCAGGTAGTGTCCATTGCCCACATGATGATAGGGCGTCTTCAGGCTGTGCTCAGCCCCATCGGGATTGATGGAGGGAATGATATAGAGTGTACGCGTTGCCAGCAGCTCGGCAAACCAAGGCTCCTGATGGCGGGTCAGCAAGGTGACGATTGTATAGAGTGCAACCTGCGCGCCCAGCACTTCTTCACCATGACAGTTGCCGTCGACGTAGTAAGCAGGCTTCTCAGGTCCCGGCCCTGACTCCTGATCCGTAATCTCCGCAAGCCAGAGCTCACGCCCCTGATGGCTTTGCCCAATACTGCTCAGCCGGACCAGATTGGGATAGGCCGCGGCGATCTGCTGCAGCAGACGGGTCTGCTCTTCATAGTCAAGATAGCGCGTCCAGTCAATCGATCCGAGTGCATCGGGACCGTTGGCCGCAGGCGTTGCTGCAATCGCGTCGGTCATGCTTCTGCTACCCACCGTCATAGCCATAATCTCGCCGGGCGCCCTCGGGCGTGATGTAGCCCAGAGCGAGATCCTCTTCAATCAGCGTGCCCGACCGCTCGCTTACCGGACCGAAACCGCCACCGCCGGGCAGATGCAGGTCAACCACGTCGCCGGGCAGAAAATCAATTGGCGGGAAGCGCGTGATCAGTTCGCCATTGATGTGCACCGTGCCGACCTTGCCAGGCTGTCCGCCATTGATGCCGGGCGGCTCACAAAACATCTTGTCGGGCCGGATGCGCACGCTCATGGGGCTGTCGGCGATGCTGCGAAAGGTGATCGCCTGGGCGACACCGCCGCGGTGACGACCTGCACCGGCTGAATCCGGCAAGAATTCTTTGCGCTCCATGAGAATCGGCGCCTGGATCTCCATAATCTCCGTTGCCGTGACCGAACTGTTGTGTGGAAAAGCGATTGGCGGCAAGCCGTCCATTTCACGCATGGCCCCGCGTCCGCCATGGGGCAGGATGAAGACGGCAAAGGAGCCATACTCCTCGAGATCACCGGTCACGCTGAAGGGCCAGATTGAGCCGCTACCGGCCTGACCATGTTCACCGAGAATGGGCCACACCGCCCCAAAGAGCACCTGGTTGATGTTGTTGGTTACCTTGGCCCGCGCCCGCACGGGATAGGGGAAGGTGCAGTTGAGGATGCAGCCTTCCGGCGCTGAGACGTGGATGGGCCGAAAGAGGCCTTCGTTGTTGGGAATACTTGGCGCCAGCGCGCACTTGAAGGGATACATGGTGCCCGAATGGGTCACATTGTAGACACAGTTGATCGCGCCCAGTCGCGTCTGCGGCGACGTGCCCGCATAGTCGACGTAGATGTCCGAGCCGCGCACTTCGACCGTCGCGTGGAGGTGGACGATCTCGATGTAGCCATCGATATCCAGACCAAATTCATAGACGCCGTCCGGCAGCGCTTCAATGCGCTCACGCATCAGCGCCTCTGAGCGATCGTGGATTTCGTCGGCGAGGAGGGCAACGTCAGAGAGATCGTAGTCCGTCAGAAACTCATGAATGCGGCGAGCGCCGATACGATGGGTGCCGACGATGGCGCGCACGTCACCCAGAACCATGTCGGGCACACGGCAGTTTGCGCCGATGATTTCAAACGCAAGCGGATTCTCCGCGCCGGCCTCGTAGAGCTTGCACGGCGGCATCCGCAATCCTTCCGTGAAGACATCGTAGGACTCAATGTCGCCTCGATGCCCCCCCACATCTGAGATGTGGGCGATGGTGCCCATGAAGGCGACCACCTTGCCATCCCAGAAGACAGGCGTCACGATGACGTAGTCCGGCAGGTGGCCGGCGCCGAGCCACGCATCGTTGGTGAAGAGCACATCGCCTTCCTGCAGCGTCTCGACCGGATAGCGCTCCAGCATAGAGCGGGTCGTGCGCGGCAGGATCACGCAGAAGTCGGGCGGGCTAAAGCTCGATTGACAGAGCGATGAGCCATCCTGATCAAGCAGCACACAGGCGAAGTCGCGGCTTTCGCCGACGATGGTCGAAAACGATGTGCGCACGGTGGCATTGTCGATCTCATCCATGATGCTGATGAGGCGCTGCCATTGGATCTCGAGCGTCACTGGGTCGAGCCCCGCTTTGTCAGCCTGGTGCGATGTGGGCGCTGCAATATCAATGCTCATGGGTATTTTGTTCCGCAAGTTCTAAATCGTTGGAGGTGACTGGTTCACACGATGTCAAGCCGATCGACGGAAAAAATCTGGCTACACGTCCCGTGCAAACGCCCGAATCTTGTCCCAGTCCAGCTCAACGCCCAGCCCCGGACCGTCCGGCGCCCGCAAGAGCAGGCCTTCGGGCGCAAATGGCGTGGCTACAATCGTGTCGGTCATGGCAGTGGCCGGCGAGGGCCAGGTGACGCAGGGCAGCGCCGCGGCGAGGTGAGATGCGGCGACACCGATTAGGTCGTAGTAAATCGCGATGGAAAGCGACAGCCCGGCAGCGCCAAAGATCATGCCGATCTGGTGAACGTTGGTCAGGCCGCCATGCTTGTTCATCTTCATGAGGGCGATACTGGCCGCCTGCTGCCGCACAACTTCGATGGCGTCTTCCGGCGGATAGATGGCTTCATCCGCCATCACGGGGGTGTTCAGGCGACGGGCGATTTCGGCCATGTCGCTCATGCGCGCCACAGGTTGTTCAATCGTGCCGAGCGCGCCAATGCTTTCCATTGTGGCCAGTGCGGGGATGGCTTCAGCGATCGTGTAGCCGGTGTTGCCATCGACCTGAATGACTGCCCGATCGCCAATCGCTTCGGCAACCGCACGATAGCGCAGAATGTCGTCGTGCGGGTTCAGGCCAATCTTCATCTTCAGAACCGGGTAGCCGTGCTCGTCGAGGGTCTCCACGGCTTTTCGTGCCATGGTTTCAGGCGTATCGTACCCCACAAAACCCATGAGGTCCAGACCTTCGCGCACTTTGCCGCCCATCAGCTGGTAAATCGGCACGCCAAGCGCCTTTCCCTTCAGGTCCCAAAGCGCCATATCAACGCCGGAATGGGAGCACCAATGGTGGGGCAGCGCAGCGTCCATGCGTTCATTGAGATGGCGGATGTTAAACGGATTCTCGCCAATCAGCGCCGGCGCAATGTGCGTGCGGATGTTGACCAGCATGCCCTCGGCCGTTTCGCCATAAAATGGAGCGTCGACCGAAACCTGACCAATGCCCGTGATCCCTTCGTCGGTTTCGATCTCGATCAACAACGTCGTGGCGTAATCGATGCTGCCATAGGAGGTTGTCAACACGCTGGCCCGTGGAATATCGATCACGGTGACTTTCAAATCGGTAATCTTCATGAAAGGCGCCTTCTTATTGGAACTACTGATGGATACGCGCACGCCAGCGAGGTGGCGGCAGTGCGATGTAGGTTGCCAGGCGGTAGGGACGCTATTCGGAGCAAGCGACTCAATCCCTGGTGAGGCCAGTTTACACAATCCACTGCAGATTTATGTATGAAAAACAACAAAAATACATGCAAATGAATTAACTGTTAACAGTTGACAAACGACTGTACGCATAGTATTATCACACATCAGAACCGATGTCAACCGTTTCATTGGTGATTTTCAACCACGAGGTTCATCGACACCATGTCATCTGACCGCACAAGTTCCACCCGTTCCGCAAACCCCGCCGCCAGTCAATCGTCCAGCGCCAATGGCGCTGCAGGCAATTATCGTTTTGGCTTCGATATTGGCGGCACCTTTACCGATTTTGTCTTAATCAATACCAACAATGGCGAAATCGCCAGCTATAAGACATTGACCACGCCCCATGATCCCTCCAAAGCCGTCATCGAAGGGCTGCAACATCTGCTCAATGCCGCCGATGCACAGGGGGATGACATTGCAACCGCCATTCATGGCACGACGCTCATCACCAACGCACTGATTGAACGCAAGGGCGCCAAGACGGCCCTGATCACGACCAAAGGCTTTCGTGACATCCTGGAGATGGCCAAAGAGATGCGCTATGACATCTATGATCTGCTCATCGTGCTGCCCGAACCGCTGGTCCCCCGCCCCCTGCGCTTCGAAGTGCGCGAACGCATCGATGGTCGGGGCAATGTGATCGAACCGCTGGTGCTGGACGATCTGGCCGGCCTGCGCTCGCAGTTGGTCGAGAATGGCGTTGAAGCCGTGGCCGTCTGCTTTCTCCACTCCTTTACGAACCCGGATCACGAAGCGCGCGCCGTGGAATGGCTCAAAGAGGCGCTACCGGATGTGAGCATTTCCGCCTCCTCGGAAGTTGCGCCGGAAATCCGCGAGTACGAGCGCATGTCGACGACCGTCTGCAACGCCTACGTGCAGCCTTTGACGGAGAGCTACCTCACGCAACTGAAGCAGGATCTCATTGCGAACGGTTTTCAAAAGAGCCTCTACCTCATGCTCTCCAGTGGTGGCATCACGACGCTGGACACGGCTGCTCAGTTCCCCGTACGCCTGATCGAATCGGGCCCGGCGGCCGGCGTGCTGGCGGCAGTCTTCTACGGCGAGAAGACGGACGAGACGAATCTGGTCTCCTTTGATATGGGCGGCACAACGGCCAAGATGTGCGTCATCAAAAATGGTCAGCCGATCATGAGTGATGATTTTGAAGTCGCGCGCGTGCATCGCTTCAAGCGCGGCAGTGGTTTACCCGTACGTGTACCGACCATCGAACTGATCGAGATCGGCGCAGGCGGCGGCAGCATCGCCCGTGTGGACGAGTTGGGCCTGCTGAAGGTAGGACCCGATTCGGCCGGCGCAGATCCAGGACCGGCCTGCTATGGCCAGGGTGGCGACGAGCCGACGGTAACCGATGCCGATGTGCTCCTCGGCTATCTCAATCCGGACTATTTCTTGGGCGGGCGCATGAGCCTTGATCGCAATGCGTCGGCAGCAGCCGTGCGCACCAAGCTGGCCGAACCGTTGGGCATGAGCGTAACGGACGCGGCGTATGGCATCTATCAGGTTGTCAATGAAAATATGATCTCGGCCACGCGTGTACATGTTGCCGAGCGGGGCGCAGACCCCCGCAAATTCAAGCTGATTGCCTTTGGCGGAGCCGGGCCGGTCCATGCCCACCAAATTGCCCGTGCGCTGAAGATGCAGGGCTATATCTGTCCCACCAGCGCCGGCGTCGCTTCGGCCCTGGGCTTCCTAACTGCGCCGGCGGCCTTTGAGTTTGCCCGGACGCACATTGCCCGGCTCGATCAAGACAATCTCGGCGAGCTGGATGCGATTTACGCCGACCTGGAACGCGAGGGTCACGCCAAGTTGGCGGAGGCCGGCGTCCCCACGGACGAGATGCAGTTCACGCGCAAAGCAGATCTGCGCCATATCGGCCAGGGTCACGAGATTGTCGTGGAATTGCCGTTTGCGCAAATGGCGGGGACTGCGCTGGAAGATGTGCATGCGCTCTTCTACAGCGCGTATGAGGAGATCTACGGCTACGCCCATCGCCATCTTGGGCTGGAAATCACAACGTGCCGGCTGACGGCCAGTGGCCCCCGCCCGGATGTGAATCTGCGTGAAACGGAAGCCGACGCCGATCAAAGCAGCGCGGCGCAAGCACTGAAGGGCACGCGACCGGTCTACTTCCGCGAGCACGAAGCCTTTGTCGATACGCCCGTCTATGATCGCTATACCTTGCGCGCCGGTGCGCAGTTCGACGGACCGGCAATCGTAGAGGAACAGGATTCAACGGCCGTGATCGGTCCAAATGCCACGGTTGACGTTGATGCCTATGCGAACCTGATCGTCACGCTGCACTATGAATAATCTCATGCAAATCCATCCTGCCCGAGAGTTGAGACAATGACTACGCCACGCTATCGCTTCGGATTCGACATTGGCGGCACCTTCACGGACTTTGTGTTGGTTGACGCTGACTCTGGCGACATCCGCAGTTACAAAACATTGACTACACCCGATCAGCCGGCGCGGGCGGTTCTGGACGGCTGGCGCCAGCTGCTGGCCGACGCCGAAGTGACCGGCGGTGACGTCGCCACAGCCATTCACGGTACGACGCTGATCACCAATGCGCTCATTGAGCGCAAGGGCGCGGTCACGATGCTGCTGACCACCAGCGGCTTCAGCGACGTTCTTGATACGCAGCGCGAGATGCGCTATGACATCTATGACCTCCACGCGCCGGCGGTCGAGCACCTCGTGCCCCGCCCGCTGCGCTTTGAAGTGACGGAGCGACTGGATGGCTTCGGCGACGTGGTCGAGCCGCTCGATCTTGACAGCCTGGAACAGATGGCGGCTACGCTGGAAGCAGCGGATGTGGTCGACAATATCGAAGCCATCGGGGTTTGCTTTCTCCATGCCTACATCAACCCCGAGCATGAGCAGGCGACGCTTGCCTGGCTGACCGAGCGCTTTCCCAAGGCGAGCATTTCACTCTCGTCGACGGTTGCCCCCGAGATTCGGGAATATGAGCGCATGTCGACCACTGTCTGCAATGCCTATGTTCAGCCCCTGACCGATCGCTATTTGACCAATCTTCAGCATGAACTTGCCGATGCCGGTCTGGAACGGGAGCTCTATCTCATGCTCTCCAGCGGCGGCGTAACGACCCTTGAGACGGCCGCGCGTTTTCCCGTGCGCATGATCGAGTCGGGGCCGGCGGCCGGCGTCTTGGCCGCCGTCTTCTATGGCGAGATGTTGGACGAACCCAATCTGGTCTCCTTCGATATGGGCGGCACGACGGCCAAGATGTGCGTCATCCAAAATGGCCAGCCCACCATGTCCGACAACTTCGAAGTGGCGCGCGTGCACCGCTTCAAGCGCGGCAGCGGCTTGCCCGTACGCGTACCGACGATCGAGCTGATCGAGATCGGGGCCGGCGGCGGCAGCATTGCCCATGTCGACGAACTGGGCCTGCTCAAGGTTGGTCCGGAATCTTCCGGCGCGGATCCGGGTCCGGCTGCCTACGGTCAGGGCGGCGACCGTCCCACCGTCACCGACGCCGACCTGCTGCTCGGCTACCTCAATCCCGACTATTTCCTGGGTGGTCGCATGTCGCTGGATCGGGGACGAGCGGAAGCCGCGATTGAGAAGCATATCGGCCAGCCGCTGGGCCTTTCGGCCGTTGAAGCGGCCAACGGCATCTATCAGATTGTCAATGAGAACATGATTTCGGCCACGCGCGTCCACGTCGCCGAGCGCGGGGTTGACCCGCGCATGCTCAAGCTCATCGCCTTTGGCGGCGCCGGCCCCGTGCATGCCCACGCCATTGCCCGTGCGCTCAAGATGCAGGGCTACATTTGTCCTGCCAGTGCAGGCGTTACCTCTGCGCTTGGTTTCTTGACTGCGCCGGTGGCGTTTGATTTCGCCAAGACCTTTATGGCCCAGATTATGCCCGAGACGCTGGCCGAAATGGATGCAATCTACGCCGATCTGGCGGTAGAGGGGCGCGCCACGCTCATGGAAGCCGGCGTCCCGGAAGAGGAGATTCGCTACGTGCGGGCTGCGGATCTGCGGCACGTCGGTCAGGGCCACGAAATCACCGTGACTCTGCCCTACGATCGACTTGCCGACATCGACCTGGACGGCGACTTGCGCCAGCTCTTCTATACGCGCTATAGCGAAATCTACGGCTATGCGCATCGGCATCTCGGTCTGGAGATCACGACCTGCCGTCTGACCGCAAGCGGGCCGCGTCCGCGCATTGAACTGCCGCGCTCTACCGAGAACAATGGCAGCGCGAATGTCGAGGAATCGGCCGATGCAGCCCTGAAAGCAATGCGCCAGGTCTATTATGATGAATTGGGCGGCTTCGTTGAGACGCCCGTTTACGATCGTTATCGTTTGCCCGCCGGCGCGACCTTTGACGGTCCCGCCATAGTTGAAGAAAAGGATTCCACAGCCGTCATCGGCCCTGGGTCGACCGTCGTCGTTGATGCAACAGCTAACTTAATCGTAACACTCCACCACCCAACGTGAACCGGACCATGCTCCCCGGTATGGACAATCAAAAATAATGGAACTAGAAAAACTGACACCAATCGAACCAAGGACATTGAAAGCTAATGTAACTGAAATCTTGCGCCAATCCATCATCGATGGTTCGCTCGCGCCGGGAACGGAATTTAATCAGGCCCAACTGGCAGAACATCTGGGCGTGAGTCGCGGCCCAATCCGCGAAGCCATGGGGCAGCTAGAGCAGGAAGGCTTAATCGAGAGCACCCCGTATAAAGTGGTTATCATCACGCGTCTGACACGGCGCTACGTGGAAGAGCTTTATTCCGTGCGTACCGCGCTGGAAGACCTGGCAATTGAGCGTGCGATCGACCGCTTAACCGAAGAGAATTTGGACTATTTTGCTGTCATCATTGAAGAGATGAGGCTGGCGGCGCGACGGGGTGACAAGAATCGCCTGGTTGAGCTTGATCTTCATTTTCACGAGTACTTGCTGCAAATTGCCGATCACGATCTCGCCCTGAAGCTCTGGCGTGTCCTGGAAGTCGGCGTCCGGCGCTGTTTGCACACGCGTCACGATATCTACACGTTTCTCGACGAGGTCGTCGGCAGCCATCCAACCTTGGTGACTGCACTGGCGCAACATGACCTGGAGAAGACCCGGGATATCTTGCATGAACACATTGCCGAGTCCGTCTCCCATATTCTGGCAAATCTGCCGCTAGATGAGGAAGCCGAAGAGGAGTTTTCAGAAGCTGACTCACTGCTGCTTGGCGCAACAATTGATGAAGACTAGAGACGATGCAGCGGCAGGCTGTATCGCTATGAAGACTAAAGGAAGCGAACACCGGCATGAGTAAGCGCGAGATCGATCCAATCTCATTAGAGATCCAGTGGCAGCGTCTCATCAGCATTATGGATGAAGTCGACAACGCCACCGTACGCACGTCATTCTCAACCATCGTCGGCGAGAGTCGCGACTTCGCCTGTATCCTGGTCGATCAGGATGGCTCATCGCTCTGCCAGTCGAGCTTCAGCCCGCCAAATTTCTGCGTCGTGCTCCCGCGCACGGCCAAGATCGTACTAGACAAGTTTCCCCTGGAGACGCTGCAGGAAGGCGATGTGCTCTGCACCAACGATCCCTGGATCGGCACGGGTCACCTGCCGGACTACGTGGTGTTGACGCCGGTCTTCTTCCGCGGCAAAGTGATTGCCTTCATGGGGACCGTGGCCCACCTGGCGGACGTCGGCGGACATCGGGGCGATATCGAGGCCTATGACGTCTATACGGAGGGCATACGCGTACCGCCGTCAAAGCTTTATGAAGGCGGCGTTGAGAACGAGTTGCTCTTTGAGATTATCGGCAACAATTGCCGTGTGCCGCATATGGTCCTGGGCGATCTGCGCGCCATCGTCGGCACCCATCAAATTGGCGCCCGCCGCCTCCAGGAATTCCTCGTCGATTACGAGATGGACGACATCGTTGACCTTTCCGACGAGATCCACAATCGCTCCGAGCGGCTGATGCGCGAGCGCATTGAAGCGCTCCCCGACGGCGTCTACGAGTTCGGGCTGGACATCGACGGCTACATCGAGACTGTCCATCTCCATGCCACGGTCGAGATTCGTGGGTCCGACATCTTTGTTGACTATGCGGGCACCTCGCCCCAGACGCGTTTGGGCGCAATCAATTGCGTCTACAACACGACCTATGCGTCGACCCTTTATCCCTTCAAGTGCGCACTGGTGCCCGGTATTCCCAACAACGAGGGGCTCTTCCGGCCCGTCACCGTGACCGCGCCCAAAGGCTGCATTCTCAACTGCTCGGACCCCTTCCCAGTACAGGCACGCGCCAAAGTAACCAACAACATCAACCAGGTCCTCTTCGGCGCGGTCTGGCCAATTTTGGGCGAACACGCGCAGGCGGGGAGCGGGTCAATTTGGCCCTTTAGCGTCAGTGGCGAACTGCCGGAGTACGGCAGCTTTTCCGTCCACATCCTGCCCCACGGCGGCCGTGGCGCCATGCGCGACCTGGACGGCCTGCCGCCTATTGCTTTTCCGCACAACAGCTCCGTTACGTCCACGGAAATCATGGAGACGGAAGCGCCGATCCTCATGTTGCACAAGGCCTTTTTGCCCGATACGGCCGGCGCGGGACGGAGCCGCGGCGGCATCGGTCAGATCATTACCTTTCGCAATATCGCTGACGAATCGATCACGGCCCGCATCCGACCGGACAAAATGTTTTGCGAACCGCCGGGAATCGATGGCGGACACCCCGGGCAGGTCGGTGAGGTGCGCTTCAACGGCGAAGTCATTACGCGCTTTCCCCCGCTGGAGTTCAAGCCGGGGGACGAGATCGAAATGCGCATGCCCGGCGGCGCGGGATTTGGTTCGGTCGCAGAACGAGATCCGGACCAGATACTCCACGACCTGCGCATGGGCTACATCACGCCTGCTGCCGCGGCCGCCGACTACGGTCTCGAATTCGAAGAAGCGACGACCGGCTAGCGTTCCGCCAATCTTGAATTGACGACCCGATTTGCTGTCGCGGAACCTAAATGCATCGGCACGAACAAGTTCGCAAACTCGTCAAATAGAGATTGCCGATGCACTAACCCTTCCCGATGATGCGGAGAGATTCCGCAACCGAGAGAGTGTCAGGACAATTCCTTGCCTACGATGCCAACAAACGCGTTTGATCCGATCACGCTGGAGATTTACTGGCAGCGCATGATCTCGATCATGGACGAAGTCGACAACATCATCGTACGAACCGCGTTCTCAACAATCTTGGGCGAGGGGCGCGACTTCGCCTGTATTCTGATGGACGTGGAGGGGCGGTCGCTCTGCCAGTCGACGCTGAGCCCGGCAACGTTTTCTGTTGTCCTGCCGCGTACGGCCAAGTCGCTGCTCGAGCGCTTTCCGGCTGACAGCCTGCGGCCCGGTGATGTTCTGTCCACCAACGACCCGTGGATCGGTACGGGCCACCTGCCCGATTATGTGCTCTTGACGCCCATATTTCATGGGGGGAAAGTCGTCGCCTTCATCGGCACGGTCTCCCACATGTCAGACGTTGGCGGTCATCCCAACGAGATCGAAAGTTTGGATGTCTTCAGCGAGGGGCTGTGGATGCCGCCCTTCAAGCTCTATGAGGCGGGACAAGAAAACGCGCTGGCCTTTGAAGTAATTGGGCGTAACTGCCGCGTGCCCGACATGCTCCTGGGTGATCTGCGCGCGATGGCCGGCGCAGCCAAAGTCGGGGCCGATCGCTTCCGCGAGTTTATGAACGACTACGGCATGCTTGATATCGTGCCCCTGGCAGCGGAGATTCTCAATCGCTCGGAAGCCTTGATGCGGGCGCGCATTGCCGAATTGCCGGACGGGCGCTATGAGTACGGGCTCGATATCGATGGCTATATCGAGACAGCTCACCTGCACGTCTGTGTCACCATCGCCGGCGATGAAGTCCTGATCGACTATACCGGCTCTTCGCCCCAGCGGACGGATGCAGCGATCAACTCTGTTTATAACAGTACATTTGCACCATCGATCTACCCCTTCAAATGTGCCCTGGCGGCCGAATTGCCCAACAACGAAGGGCTCTTCCGCCCTATCCAGATGTACGCTCCTGAGGGGTCGATCCTGAATGCAACCTATCCGGCGCCGGTCAAAGCGCGCGCCAAGACGATCAACAACGTCAACCAGGTGCTGTTCGGCGCACTCTGGCCGGTTCTGGGCCAGCGTGTTCAGGCCTCTAACGGCGGCATTTGGCCCCTCGTCCTGATGGGTCGCGACGAGGCGTTCGGCAACTACCTGGTGGACATGCTGCCCCACGGCGGCCGTGGCGGCATGCCGGAAATGGACGGAATGATCCCGGTGGCGTACCCGGAGAACAGCACGATTACGCCCTGCGAAGTGATTGAAGTGCGGGCGCCGATTCTCTTTCACGAGAAGACGCTCCGCCCCGATAGTGCCGGCGCCGGCCGACGCCGGGGCGGCCCCGGTCAGGTCATCGTCTTTGAGAGCCAAAGCACGCAACCGATGGTCTTCAACCTGACCCCGGATCGCATCACGACGCTGCCCCAAGGGTTAGCCGGCGGCGAGCCCGGCAGGATAGGCGAAGTCTATATCAACGGCGAGCGTATCCTACGCTTTCCGCCTCTTCAACTTGAGCCGGGCGACGTGGTCGAACTGCATCTGCCGGGCGGCGGCGGTTTTGGCCCGGCAGATGAACGCGAGCCAGACAGGATTGCAGCCGACCTCGCCGTCGGCTACGTGACGCCCGAAACTACGTAGCGCCATCATGAAACAGAAAGAGCGCAAAACTATGACGACGATTGATCCCATCAGCCTTGAAATTCAATGGCAGCGCCTGGTCGCAATAGCCGACGAAATTGACAATGCGGTCATCCGCACTTCGTTCTCGACCATTGTGGGCGAAAGCCATGACTTTGGCTGTGCCATCATGGACGCCTCCGGGGCCGGCCTGACGCAGGCGCAGTGGAGCCCGCCCCAGTTCTGTACGATGCTGCCACGCACGACGCGCGATATGCTCAAGCGTTTTCCTGCGGACACGCTCAACGAGGGCGATGTGCTGGCAACCAACGACCCCTGGATCGGCAGCACGCACCTGCCCGACTATAATCTCGTCTCGCCCGTCTTTCATCGTGGCAAGCTGGTTGCCTTCATGGGCACCGTGGCCCACGTCTCGGATGTCGGCGGCCATCTCGGCGATCTGGAAGCATCGGACATGTTCATGGAGGGCACGCGGCTGATGCCCAACAAGTTTTATGCCGATGGCGAGGTCGTGCCAATTGTGGAAGAGTTTATTGCCGCCAACTGCCGCGTGCCCGAAATGGTGCTGGGCGACCTCCATGCCATCGTCGGCACCCACCGCATCGGTATCAAGCGCGTCCAGGAATTTCTGGACGACTATCAGATGGAAGACATCGTCGGGCTATCCGAAGCCATTCAGGGGCGCTCGGAGCAGGCGTTGCGCAACGCCATTGAGGCCCTGCCGGACGGCGTCTCGGAGTATGAGATTACGGCTGACGGCTACCTGGAACCCTTCACCCTGTGCATCCGCCTGGAGATTCGCGGCTCCGATATGTACATGGACTTTGCCGGCAGCTCACCGCAACAGTGGCACTCTGCGATCAACGCGGCCTTCAACATCAGCTACTCAACGGCAGTCTACCCGATCAAGTGCATGCTGGCCGCTCATATCCCCAACAACGACGGACTGGTGCGCCCGCTTCACATTACGGCGCCGGAAGGATCCATCGTCAACTGCACCTTCCCAGCGCCGGTCAAGGCGCGGGCCAAGGTGATCAAGCACATCCCGCCCCTCATCTTTGGCGCCCTGGCCGAGCTTCTGCCCGACGAAGCCATCGCCGCGGCGGGCGGGATTTTCCCCTTCCACGTCGTGGGTCGGGACACGCGCTATGGCAACTTTGCCGTCCACATGCTGCCCCATGGCGGTCTTGGCGCCACCAAGGGAGCCGATGGTCTGCTCCCCGCGGCGTATCCCCACAACAGCACGGTTACGCCGACTGAAATTATCGAGAAGCAGTGCCCGGTCATCATGCTGCGCAAGAGCATGATTCCGGACTCGGGCGGGGCCGGTAAACGGCGCGGCGGGCCGGGACAGGAGATCGCGTTGCGCCACATCGGCGAAGGGCCGGTCATGCTGACAATCCGGCCGGATCTGATGAAGTATCCCGCTCCCGGTCTGAGTGGCGGCGCTGACGGTGCGCTGGGGGATGTACTCTTCGAGGGCGTTAAGGTCGAGCGCTTCACGCCGATCCAGTGGCAGCCGGGGGAAGAGGTGGTCCTGCGCGTGCCCGGCGGCGGCGGCTACGGCGCACCACTAGAACGCGAACGCGAACGGGTCCAGGAAGATGTCACGTTGGGGCTGGTTTCGCTGGACGCCGCGCGCGAGCTATACGGCCTGGATATCGAACTCGATCCAGAGCAGATGAAGTTGGCGGCCATCCGCAGCTATGCCATCCGCGCGACTGAGTCCGATTCTTAACACTGTAGCGATCTACTGTAGCGATCTTTGGGGAGCATGACTATGGCAACTCAGGCAGATCTTGCAGAACGCGACCGACGATTGGCGCGAACACGCCTGGCCATGGAAGCGGCCGGCTTGGATGCGCTGATCGTTGCCGGCAAGGGGCACTGGTGGACCGGGCGCGGCTATCTGCGCTACTTCACCGACTTTCACATGTGGGGTCATGACGGTTTGCTCTGCATCCCACGCGATGATGAGCCGTTCATGGTCTTTTCCAGCTACGCCGTGGCCGAACGTATTGCCGCCCGGGGCTGGGTTACCGATGCGCGCGGCGACGTCTTCCAAGCGCCGCGCCTGGTCGAAATGATGCGGGAGAAAGGGCTGACGACCGGACGCGTGGGCGTTGCCGGACGGCGCTTCATTCTCTCGGTCGGCAACTACGAAATCCTGGAAGCCGGCCTGCCTGATGTCGAACTGGTCGACGCCGATGATCTGCTCGACCGGATACGCATGGTAAAGAGTGCGCTGGAGATTCAACAGATCCGCGAGCATTGGACCTTGACGAAAGCCGCCATGGAGCGCTTTGTTGACGTGCTGGAGCCGGGCAAGAGTCAGCGGGAGTTGGCAGCTGCTGCTTCAGAGGTGGCGCTTGCCGGCGGCGCGCGGGACATCCTCGTCTTCATCGGCGAGGGGCCGGGCGAAAGCAATCCGCCGATTGATACGCCCGTGCGCTGCGACGACATCCTGCGCTATCACATGGAAATCTGCGGCGAGAGCGGTCACTGGTCCGAGATCACCGTCAACTGCGCGTTTCGAACGCCCACCGATCTGGAGCACAAATTGGTGGAAAGCGAACTGCGAGCGCTCGACGTGATCACGCCCCTGGCGCGTCCCGGCGCCCGGCTCAGCGAACTCGCCGCCGCGTTTGAGGCCACGCTACGTGACGATGGCTGGGACCTTGGGCCGGCGACCACCCATTTCGATTTTCACGGCCAGGGCATGGACACGATCGAGCGTCCCTGGCACGCGGCGGAGACGCCCTGGGGCCAGTCTCAGGATTGGCTGCTGGAGGCGGGCATGGTCTTTTCGTATCACCCGCGGCGGGACGTTGCACCCGATCCCGGCTGGTCGAGCGGCATCAACGAAGACATCCTGATCACGGAAGAAGGACTGGAACGCTTTGGCGCCGGCTGGAGCCATCGCTGGCGCGTCATGTGAGCGAAGGACAACGCATGCAAATTCCGCTGGTCGATCTAACCTGGCAGCATGCGCAGGTTCGGTCTCAACTTGAGGCCGTATTTGAGCGCCTGCTAACCGACCCGATTTCTGACGATCTCACCCATGCCCGCGAGCTGGAGGCTGCACTTGCGCTCCACCTGGAACTGGATGATGCCTTCATCATCTCTGCGCAATCGGGGACGGCGGCCCAATTTCTAATTCTCAAGGCGCTGGGCATCGGCGCAGGCGACGAGGTCATCACCGTCGCCAACAGTGACCTGCCCACCACCGCCTCCATCAGCCATACCGGCGCCCGATTTCGCCTCGTCGACGTCGACCATGCAACGCACAACCTGGACCCATCGCTCATCGAAGCCGCGATCACGCCGGCGACCCGGGCGATCTTGCCGGTGCACATGTTCGGCCTGCCGGCGGCCATGGACGAAATCTGTGCGATTGCGGCCCGTCACGGCCTCTACGTGATTGAAGATGCGACATTGGCCCTGGGCGCGAGGTATCAAGAGCGTCCGGTAGGGCTCTGCGGGGATGCGGCGTTTTTCTCCTTCGCCCCGCGCAAGGTGCTCGGCGGTCTGTCAAATGGCGGCATGATCGTCACCCGTGATGCGCAGCTGGCCCGGCAAATTCGTCTGCTGCGCGGCTACGGTCAGGATCCGGCGATTGGCGAGCGGCCCATCACCGAGCGCCATGGCGATGATGGCGTAGCCAATCTGGCCGAGGGCTACAACCTGAAAATGGACGGCACGCAGGCGGCCATCGTCACGGTCAAGCTGCCCTACGTCAAAGCATGGGGCGAACTACGCCAAGCCATTGCCCTGCGTTACACCGAACAACTGGCCGACCTGCCGGGCATCACGCCGCCGGCCTGGCCGCAGAACGGGCGCCACGCCTGGCGCAACTACGTCATCGGCACGCCGCCGGCGCAACGCAGGGCCATTCGGGCGCACATGGCCGCCCAGGGCGTCACCACCGCGACACTCTATGCGCCGCCCGTTCATCTGCAACCGGTATACGAATACTTGGGCCTGGGTACTGGCAGCTTTCCCGTCGCCGAAGCGTTGGGCCAGTCGCTTCTCTGCCTGCCGATCTATCCTGGCATGAGCAGCGAGCAGATTGATTACGTTGTCGCCAGTCTGGCGGCCGCACTGAGCTAGTCTGCCCATCGACCGTTCGTGAAAGAAGATCGCATGATTGACCGCAACGATCCCTATATTGGCTGGCGCAATCCGCTTCCAGAGCCCGATCTAGCTGTCGGCGCGTGCGCCCTGTTGGTAATCGATATGCAGTATGCGGACGCGCACATGGAGCACGGCCTCATGGCCAAGCGGCGGGAGGTAGGACAACTTGCCGGACTCGACTATTACGCTGCACAGCTCGACCGGATCATTCCGAATATCCAACAACTCCAGAATGCGTTTCGCACGACAAAGCGGGAAGTCATCTTTGCACGCATCCAGTCTGCGACGGCCAGTGGGCGCGATCGCGGCGGGGCGCACAAGGATCTGGAAATCTTCTGCCCGCCCGGGTCAAAAGATGCGCAGATTCTGGCTGAATTGGCCCCGGAGGGAGACGAACTCGTCTTCTCTAAGACAACAGGCAGCGTCTTCAACGGGACCAATATCGACTACGTGCTGCGCAACATGGACATCCGCACGCTGATCATGGTCGGCGTCATGACCAGCGGCTGTGTCGAATCGGCCGTGCGCGATGCCAAGGACCTCGGCTACGGCGTGATTGTCGTCGAAGACGCCTGTGCCTCGTGGTCTGAAGAGCTGCATCGCAATTCCCTGCGCTGCATGAACGAAGTCTTTGCCAAAGTGAAGACGGTTGATCAAATCCTGACGGCTCTGGCAGAAGAGAACAGGGAGGCAGCCGCTTGATAACCCTCCTGCGCGGCGGCTGGCTGGCCGCCTGGAACGGCCGACACCATAGCATCATCCGTCAGGGTGAACTTGCCTTTGAAGAGGACAAGATCCTCTACGCTGGGCCGCGCTTCGACGGCGACGCTGACATCGTTGTCGAGGAACCGGACTGGTTTATCTGCCCCGGCTTTATCAACCTCCACGGTCACGTCGGGTTGGATTTGATGGCCTCCGTGATCGATGTCGAGCGCGATGCGCGCTTTGCGCCAAGTCTGGATTTCGTAGAAGACGCGCCGCTCTTTCTGGAAGAGAGTCTCACGCCTGAGGAGCAACAGCTCAACGCCGAAATCATGCTGGTACAGATGGCGCGAACCGGTACGACTACCGTCGTCGATGCCGCGGGATCCGGAACGATCTGGTGGCTGGGCAACCCGCCCCACGATGAGGAAATGCTGGTCGATACGGTCGGTCGCATCGGCATGCGCGCCTATCTCTCTCTTTCCTATCGCAGCGGCCGCTCCTATCAGCGAGCGGATGGTCGTCGTGATTGGCACTGGGACGAAGCCATGGGTTTGGCCGGGCTGGACGCGGCGCTACGCTTTGCCGACGATCAAGGCGGTCGCTACGACGGTCGCGTCCAAACCCTCCTCTGCCCGCATGCTGTCGACAATTGCAGCCCGGCGCTGCTGGAGGCGACGCTGGCCGCAGCCAGGGAGCGCAAGCTGCTGATTCAGATTCACACTGCGCAATATGCTCACGAAGTGACGCTCATTCGCGAACGTTATGGGGCCACCCCCGTTGAACACTTGCACAACTTGGGATTCTTGGGGCCCGACATCATTTTGGGGCACTGCGTTTATGTCACCGGTCATCCTGCGCTTGCTGAAACTGCAAGCGATCCAGATCGCGATCTCGAGTTGATTGCGGCCAGCGGTTCCTCCGTGGCTCATTCGCCGCTGCCCTTTGCCCGCACGGGCGAAGCGCTCCACAGCTTGCCGCGCTATTTGGACTATGGCATCACAGTCGGTCTCGGCTGCGACATCTGGCCGGCTGACATCATTGCCGAGATGCGGCTTGCCTGGATGTTGGGCAAGCAGACCTTTGGCAGCGCCCACCGGCCAAGCTGCCGCGACGTCTTCACTGCAGCCACAGTTGGTAGTGCCGCCGCTCTTGGACGCAATGACTTGGGCCGCCTCGCGGTTGACGCCCAGGCCGACATCGTATGCGTCGATCTGTCGGCCTACCACTTTGGTCCGATTATCGACCCGGTCCGGTCGCTGGTTGCATTTGGTACCGGTCAGGACGTGGCGCGCACCTATGTCGCCGGTCAGGTCGTTGTGGACGAGGGTCAGGTCTGTCATGCCGAGGAAGAGCGTCTGCGCAATGCTGCCCAAGCGGTGCAGCGAGCGCAGTTTACGGCAGCGGCCGAACGCGACCCCCAGGGCCGCACGATTGAGTCGATTCTAGCGCTAGATGAAATGGTTCAGCGTAATGGATAGGGTAGGGTAGCTTCTGTTGACATGCGGCCGTCACGTCCCCGGCACGGGCGGCGCACAGTCGGCAGGTTTCGAAATGTCGACGGAATCTAGCCAGCCTGCGTGGTGCGCCAACCAATCGGCCGATTACCAGCGCTCCACTTCATCGGGGTGGCAATCAAAGCCACCCGCTCATTTTGGCAACAAAGCGAAGGTTTTTCCATCGCTTTGCCGCACTTTGCTTCACTGTGTCGTTGGCTCGTTGTTTTCTGTAAAGGAGCAAGTACAGCATGCGCAAAGAGGTCGTTCCAAACAAGTTCTGGATCGCAGTCATCCTGTTGTTGACGCTCGCCCTGTCAGCCTGTGCCGCGCCCGCGGCCCCGGCCACAACAGGCGATGCTGACACGGCAGATGCCCCGGCGATGGCGGGTGAGCCCCAATCTGGCGGCACGCTCGACGTTGCCTTTGTCACGACAAAGACGGACATCGACGTCCAGTCCGCCAATACAGGCAGCCTCAACGAAGTCGCAGCCTATTTCTACGAGACGCTCTTCGACCGCATGGCCGACGGCTCAGTCGTTGGTCTGCTGGTGGCGGATTGGGAGGTCTCCGACGACGGTCTGGTCCATACCTGGACGCTCCAGCCCGATGTCACCTTCCATGACGGCAGCGAGTTCAACGCCGACGTCGTCAAGTGGAATATTGACCGCAAGATCGAGCTTCAGAAGCCGCTCTGGGACCTGATCCCATTCGAATCGGTTGAAGTGATCGATCCGATGACGGTTCAGGTCACGCTCTCCCGACCCAACCCGGCTATGTACGGCGTCTTGGCCTCCAAGCCCTGGTCCATGTACAACCCGGCTTTTGTTGAAGAGGTTGGCGAGGACGGCATCAAGAATCAGGCAAACGGGACTGGCCCCTTTATGGTGGAAGAGTTCATTCCCAACGAGGTGCTGCGCCTGGTCAAGAACCCCAACTACTGGCAGGAAGGTCTGCCCTATCTGGATGCCGTCAATTTCCAAATCGTTCCGGACATCAACACGCGCTCCACGATGCTGGAAGCCGGTGATATTGACATTGCCTTCAATCTCTCGATTCAAGACATCGAACGGCTGAAGTCGAATCCGGACATCCGGATTTACGAGGAGTTGGGTTCGCGTCAGTGGTACATCACCATGAACAACGCCAAGACGCCTCTTGATGACGTGGCCGTACGCCAGGCAGTCAACTATGCCGTTGACAAAGAGGGCATTATTCAGGCCGTCTACCTGGGCGCCTACGCAACACCGGCGTCAGCCGTCTACCTCATGCCGACCATAGATGGCTATTCCGACGCAGGCAGCTATCCCTTTGATCCTGAGCAGGCCGCAGCCCTGCTGGATGGAGCCGGCTGGACCGACAGCGATGGTGATGGCGTGCGCGAAAAAGACGGTGAGCCGCTCGTGCTCAAGATGTACACGCGCAAGGGCGCGGCAGCCGGTGATATCGAAATCGCTGAGCTGGTGCAGGCCATGTTGAAAGAAGTGGGTGTCGAGGTCGAGCTGAATGTTCTCGACTCTGCGGCCTTCCTCTCTGCCGTAACCAAGCCGTCAGAGGAAGCGGATTACGACCTGGTGAACCTGTCGGTCGGCGTCTACACGGGCGATGCTGAGTACGTCATGGAGACTTTCTACGCCTGCGATTCAGCAGCCCCGGTCTACTACAATCGGGCCTATTTCTGCGATCCCGAAGTCGACACGCTGATCGAACAGGCATCGACCCTGCCGACCATGGAAGAACGCAACGCAGTCTATGCAGAGATCAACGAAATGGTCGTTGACCAGGCGCCGATCCTGCAAATGTTTGACGTGGTGCAGACGATGGCAACCTCGGCCGACTTGCAAGGCATCTACTTCGAACCGGCCGGCAACAACTGGCCTGCCAAGTATGGCTGGTTGATCCAGGAGTAAGTCAGCAGAAGAAATCAAACCTGACCGATGATTCCAGTCCTGCGATGCGTGGCATTACCTGACGCAGCGTCGCAGGACTGGAATCACCACCGGCGCGTTCGTGTGCCGCTTCACGTACACGGACGCGCCGGTGGGTGAAACAAGTTGATCGTGATTGAATTGACACTGTTCAGTTCCCGGAGAAATACGCGTGGCGACCTACATTTTGCGCCGCATATTGATCAGCATCCCGATCCTTTTCCTGGTGGTCACGGTTGTCTTTTTCGCGTTCCAGCTCATCCCGGGTGATCCGGCACGCATGTATGCGGGCGATGACGCATCACTGGCCGAAGTAGAACAGATCCGCGCCGACCTGGGGCTCAATCAACCGGTTCTGGTCCAGTACACATCTTACCTGTCCCGCCTTGTTCGGGGCGATCTGGGCACATCAATTTTCACGCGGCGCCCGGTGATCGAAGAGATTCGCGGCCGATTCTGGAACACGATGAAGCTTTCGCTGGCAGCCATCACGGTGGCAACCGTTCTGGGCATGTTAATGGGGATTGCCTCTGCGCTAAATCGAAACAAGTTCTGGGACCACTTCTTCAGCATCATCGCGCTGCTGGGGATTTCGATTCCAGTCTTCTGGCTCGGCCTCCTGCTCATGTGGCTGTTTAGCGTTCAGCTTGGCATTCTACCCACGGCCGGAGACAGCACGTGGCGTCACTTTATCATGCCGACGATCACGCTCTCCGTCTTTTCGCTTGCCTTCATCTTGCGCATGACCCGCTCTGCGCTGCTGGAGACGGTGCAGGAAGATTACGTACGCACCGCGCGTGCCAAGGGCGTGCCCGAGAAGTGGGTGCTTGTGCGCCACTCGCTGCGCAATGCCCTGTTGCCCATCGTGACGGTCATCGGCCTGCGCTTTGGCTACATGTTGGGTGGGGCCGTGATTACTGAATCAATCTTTGCCTGGCCCGGCATGGGACGCCTGATGATTACGGCGGTCGGCCAGCGCGACATACCGGTGGTTCAGGGCGTGCTTCTGGTCTTTGCCATATCGTTTGTGTTCGTTAACTTGATGGTTGACATTATTTACGGATTCGTCGATCCACGAATCCGGCGCTGAAAACTATGAATAAGTGGCTGCACCGCATTACCCAATTTGCGAGTGACTACAGACTTGCGGCGATCGGCGGCGTGATTGTCATCCTGTTTATCTTCGTCGGGGTTTTTGCACCGTGGCTTGCGCCCGCCGATCCAAATGAAATCTCAGTGCGCAATACGCTTCAACCGCCCAGCCAAGAGCACTGGCTGGGTACGGACAACAACGGGCGGGACATGCTGAGCCGCCTGATTTACGGTGCACGAATCTCCATGACGGTCTCGTTTGTCGCGGTAGGCGTCGGCGCGATGATCGGCGTATTCCTGGGCCTCCTGGCAGGCTGGAACAAGCGTCTCGAAACGCCAATCATGCGTCTGATGGATGTCTTTCTTTCGTTTCCAGGCATCATCATCGGTCTCACGATTGTCGCCATATTGGGCACCGGCATTGGCAACGTGATTCTTGCGATTGCGATCTATCAAATCCCCCAATTCGCGCGGCTGGCGCACGGCATGACGTTGTCGATCCGGCGCGCAACCTATGTGGAGGCGGCCGTGGCCGTCGGCGCACCGGATATGCGGGTCATACGCAGACACATTCTGCCCAATATCTTTGCACCGATTATGGTGCAAGTCAGCCTGCTGATTCCTGCAGCCATCTTGACGGCGGCCGGATTGAGTTTTCTCGGATTGGGTGTGCCGCCACCAACAGCCGAGTGGGGTGCAATGTTGCAAAACAGCCTGACCTGGGCCAGACTAGCGCCGCACATGATGATCTTTCCCGGTCTGACCCTAATGCTCGTCGTCTTTGGCTTTAACGTCTTCGGCGACGGTCTGCGCGATGCACTCGACCCGCGCGTCAATAAAACCTAAATCAAACCAACGATGGAGACGCTATGATCCGCACCAATCAAGATGACCTAGTTGTCATGGCCGTGACAGGCTTCATCAGTCCGCCGACTTTGGACCGTTCGCCCTATCGGCCCAACACGGAGGGACATGCCGCGGTCCACATCGGCATGTCGGGTATCGTCTACAACGCCCGCGTGGGCAGTCCCGCCTATGGCTGGGAAGGCGACCACGTGGAACCGGGCGTCAGCATTGCCCATCCCGACAGCGCTGTCGATCATGCCATGCACTATCTGACCTGCATCGGCAACGATGCAATCGTCACGAGTGGCCTGGCACGCGGGGCACGGGGCACGGTCACGGGCGAGCACGCACGGCTGCTGGTGGACTTCGAGCCGGATGTGCTGGAGCAGCTCTGCGTCGGCGACCAAATCGTCATCAAGACCCACGGGCGGGGCATGCGCCTGCTCGATTTTCCCGACGTCCTGGTCAAGAAAGCCGGTCCCAATCTGATTGCCGGCTGGGGATTGCGCCAAGGCGCGGACGGCAGGCTCCAGGTACCCGTCGTCGCCACTATTCCCGCCCACATCATGGGCAGCGGCGCCGAACTGACGCCCGAATTCGTTGACCAGGATCTCATGACCGGCGACCGCGCTGCGCTGGCCGAGCACGGCATCGACAACCTGACGCTGGGCGATCTGGTGGCGGTGATGGATACGGACCATCGCTACGGACGCGGCTTCAAGCCGGGCGGCGTTTCGATCGGGCTCATCATGCACGGCGATTCCGCCTGGAACGGTCACGGACCCGGCTGTCAGGATTTACTCGTCTGCGCCAACGGCGAGATTGAACCCATTCTCGACCCCGGGGCCAATATCGGCCCCATTCTGGGCATTGGCAACCAATAATGGGTCGGACGACCCTTCCGCCGCGCGCAGGTCGCGCCAGCACGATACGGAGCTCACATGCTCAACACCAACCTTTCTGCACTCGTTAAAATCTCAGTTCTCGGCGAAATCGGCAACCCGGCCATGCCGGGCCTGCCGGCCAGCCCTTACCTTGTTTCGGCCGAAGGCGAGCCCATGCTGGTGCCGGCCTTTGGCGGACTGGTCTACAACGTCCAGATCGGCGATCGCGCCCTGGGCTGGGCCGGCGAGCTGATCCAGCCGGGCGTTTCGATCAAGAACAGCCAGCCAAATGCCAATGTTGCCCTGGGCGTCTATGCCTGCCTGGGCAACCGCGCCCGCGTCATGAGCGGCGGCGCGGCCGGCGCCACCGGCACGGTCACCGGCAAGAGCGGTCGCTTCGCCGAGCACGTCATCTGTCATTTCGACCAGGCCCAGATGGAGCTAATGGCGCCGGGCGACAAGGTCCAGGTCCAAGCCTACGGGGTTGGACTCAAGCTGGCAGATTTCCCCGACGTCGAGTTGAAGAGCTGTTCGCCTGAATTCCTGGAGGCACTTAATCCCGACGTGAGCGGCGACGGCAAGCTGGTTGTCCCGGTCAAGGGCATTGCGCCCAGCGTACTCGCCGGCGCGGGGGCCGGGCTGGGCAGCGAAAACGGCGCCCTCAACTTGCAAACCTCAGATCCGGAACGCTTTGCCGATGCCGGTCTGGACGATCTGCGCTTTGGCGACATCGTGGCCGTCACCGACTGGGACAGTCGCTATGGCCATGGCTACCGGCGCGGTTCGACGGTCATTGGCGTGGTCTGCCAGGGCGGCAGCTTCCGCAGCGGCTACGGCCCGGGGATTGCCGTCATCATGACCAGCCGCAACGGTCAGATTGAGCCGGTCGTTACGGCCGGGGCCAACCTGGCCGATCTCATGGGGCTGGCAAGCGCATGAGCGAGCTTCTTGAGGGCAAGGTAGCACTGGTAACGGGTGCGGGACGCGGGTTTGGCGCCGGCATTGCCCAAGGGCTTGCCCGGGCCGGCGCACAAGTCTGCGTCATAGACTTGGATACGCCGGAGTTGGCGCAAACCACCGCTGAAATCACCGATGAAGGCGGCCAGGCCTTTGCCTGCGCTGCCGATGTGGGCCATTTTGCGGCCATGGAGCGGGCGGTACAGGAAACGGTCAACCGCTGGGGGCAGATCGATATCGTCGTCAGCAACGCCGCGATCATGCCCCTCGTTTCGTTTGAGGAAACCTCGCCCGTGCTCTGGCAGCAAATGCAGGATGTCAATCTGACCGGCGTCTACAACGGCGTCAAGGCAGCCTGGCCCTATCTGGTTGAGCGCGGCGGTCACTGCATTGCAATTGCGAGCGGAGCCAGCCTGCGCGGCTTCTATGATGAAGTCGCTTATTGTACGGCCAAACACGGCCTGGAAGGGTTCACCAAGGCGCTGGCCATGGAGGCTGAAGCGCGCAACATCGCCATCAACACCATGGGGCCGGGCAAGCTGATCAAGCCGACGTCGATTACGCGGGCTGAATTTGACGCCCTGCCCGCCGAGCAGCAGGCCCAATACGCCGACCCGGTCGAGCTGGCCTCGGCCTTTGTCTGGCTGGCCGCTCAACCGCCGGCGCGCTTTACGGGCCTGCGCTTTGATGCCGGTCCTCTGGCCGATACGATTGCCGCGGAAGGGTATGCCTTTGCCTTTGCGCCGGAAAAAGCCACGCTTTACGTCGACGATTTTGTCGCACGGCAAGAGCGGCGTCGCGAGTGGACCAAACTGGAGTAAACGATGACAAGCTAGCACGCGGAGTATACGGATTGGGCGAATCTGCGCAGATATAAGCAGAAGGAACCCAGCCGATGTCCGCTCAATCCCAGATCATCACCGCTTCTTCGGGTGATGGGCTGACCAGATACAAATTCGCCAGATAGTTGCACAAAATCAGTCAGGAGAGATCAAATGGATGTTACCCAAATCAAGCATATGACCTTCGCGGTACGCGATGTCGACGCGACGTTGGCGGCCTACAAACGTCTGCTCGGCGTACCCGAAGAGGTAGAGATCCAGGAATTTGCCAAGAGCCGCAACAGGGCTGCCGTCTTCGACTTGGGCGGCGTAGAGTTTCAGCTGACCGAGTCCATGGACCCGGACGGGCGGTTCGCCTCGTGGATCGACCAGCGTGGACATGAAGGCCTGCATCACATCTGCTTCGCCGTCGATGACATCGATGCTGCGTTGGAAGAGGCCCAGGCCAATGGCGCCACGCTGAAAGAGTGCGTCGCCTGCAAGATTACCGGCAGCCATGTCCACCCCGAGGGATGGGTCGCGTTTTTGCAGGATGACGTCAGCGGCATTGAGATTGAATTCATGCAGGTCTACAAAGAGGGCGAGGGCGGCGACCGCCCCGAGGGAGTCTAAGAATGGGAACCAAAGCAACCCGCATCGCAGCCCTTGCAGAGAATGAGCTGCTGCAAGCGCCGACCATTGGCCCGATGCGCCAATCGACCCACGATCTGAGCGTAGATCAACCTACCGTAGCGCCAGATATGACCGTCTTGGCCGCGAGCCTGCAGGCCATGGAAGCGGGCAACACCCACTATGTGGATGTACCCGGCATCCCTGCGCTGCGCGCCGCGCTGGCCGGGGCCATGGTCGATCTCGGGCTGATCGGGTACGGACAGGACTCGATGCTGGTCACGGCCGGCGTGCAAGAGGCGCGCTTCCTGGCCATCCAGAAGATCGGCGAGGGCTATGGTCGCATCGGCGTGCCAGCAGTCGTCCATCCCGGCGCACAACAGGCCCTGGGCACCCGCGCATTGACAATTGACGCCATCGAGGTCGACACAGCTGATTACCTGCCGACGCTTGACAGCCTCCGTGCGGCTCTGGCTGACGGCTGCCGGCTGCTCTATCTCGAATCACCGTCGCGGCTGAGCGGCGCGGTCTATGATGAGACGCAAGTGATCGCGATCGCGGCGCTGCTGGAGGAATTCGATGCAGCGGCCATTTGGGACCAGGGACTGGCCCCATGGGTGGCGGGCTATCGGTCGCTGGCCGGCGAGCCCGGCATGCATGAACGGGTGGCCGTGATTGGCGAAGCCTGGCCGGGGCAAGGGCTGGAAAGCTGGGCCATGGGCTATATCGGCGCAAAAGAGGATTGGTTCGAGCCCATGCGCTCGCAGAAACAGATCATGGCAATCTGCACCAGCACCGCGGCCCAGTATGCTGCGCTCAAGGCGGCGGAGCTTTATGCAGAGAACCATGCGGCGCAAGTGGCTGACTTAACCGAACTGCAGGCCGCGGCAGCTGCGCAAACGTCCGGCAGCGGTCTTGTTGCCGTGCCAGGCGCGGCGGTCAATCTACTTGCCATACGCGGTGAGAATGCCGAGCAAGTAGCCGCCAAACTAGATGAAGCCGGCTATCGTGTCGCTGATGGGGCTGACTTTGGGGCGCCCGGCGTGCTACGCCTGGTTGTCATGTTGGATGACGTCATTGGCCAAGCGTTACGCAGCCTGTAAAGGAGAGAAAAAATCATGGCAACCAAAGACAAAAAGGGCACAGATCTGCTCTACGCACTCATCGCCCAGGCCAGCCAGTATTCTGACACCATCGTGATGGGGCGTGGCGATCCTGACTTCGACACGCCGGCCCATATTGTGGCCGCCGCCGGCAAGGCCATGGCCGAGAATGGCAACGACTATTCGCCGCCGGAAGGCATCCTCCCCCTGCGCGAAGCGATTGCCGCCCGCGTCAAGCAATACAACAACTTCGAGGTCGATCCGGAGACAGAAGTCGTCGTGACCAACGGCGGCCAGGAAGCGCTCTTCCTCATGACCCTGGCGGCCGTGGGGCCGGGCGAAGAGATGCTGACCCCGGACCCGAACTACAACACCTATAACGATGCCCTGCGCTTCGTCGGGGCCAGCCATGTGCCGATCACGACGACCGCGGAGAGCAGCTTCCGCGTCGACCCCGTCGCCATGGAGGCTGCGATCACCCCGCAGACGCGGGCGATGCTGCTGGTTTCGCCCAACAATCCGGCCGCCAGCGTGATTGCGCCGGACGACGTGCGTGCGCTGGTCAAGCTAGCCGAAGCACGCGATCTGCTCATCTTATCGGATGAAATCTACGATCGCTTTGTCTACGACGACTTTGAGCACCTGAGCCCGGCGGCCGTCCCCGGCGGCCACGAACGAACGCTGACGCTCAACGCCCTCTCCAAGGCCTTTTCGATGACCGGCTGGCGTCTCGGCTGGGTTGTGGGACCGGCTGACCTCATGGCGCAGGTCAAGGCATTGAAGGCTGCGATCAGCGGCCCCAACTCGATTGTGGCCCAATATGCCGGTCTGGCCGCGCTGACGGGTCCCCAGGAGCCGGTGGACGAGATGTACGCCGAGTATACCAAGCGCCGGCGCATGGTGCTGGATGCGCTGGATGCCATGGACATTCCCTATGGTATTCCCCAGGGTGGGCAGTTTGTCTTTGCCGACATCAGCTTCACCGGCATGAACAGCCTCGATCTGGCCCAGAAAATCCTGGAAGAAGAGCATGTCCTGGCCTATCCGGGTGCGGCGTTTGGCCCCAGCTGGGAAAACTGCATTCGCGTCACCTTCCTGCAGCCCGAAGACAAGTTGCGCGACGGGCTCGAACGCATGGAACGCGCGATGCTATCCATTATGTCAAATCGGTAGGGCGTACACCTTGACGCGATCTGCTTGTAACCGTCCGGTTCATGCGGGTCGCGCGTTCCTCACCTTGCGGCACCCGCCCTTCAAGCGGGTGCCGCAAGATGAGGCCAAACAGTCACATCCAACCACAGTAACAGTCGCATGTAATAAGCGAGGAGATGTTTGATGTCTGATGCAGCATGGAAAGTGCTGGTTACCGACCCCAAATTTGCTGATTTCGTAGGCGACGTGGCCGACCAGTTTCCACAACTGGAGATCGTCTGCGCCACCGATGAGCTAGATGCCAGGGCGCTGGCTGCTGAAGATATCAGCGGCTTGATGACGCAATTTGCCACGGTTGATGCCGAGCTGCTGGCGGCCTTGCCCGGCTTGCGCGCAATCATCAAGAATGGGCGCAGCTATCATAACATCGATACAGATGCCGTCCGTGCACGCGGCGTAGCCTTTGGCAGCGTGGCGCGCAAGGGGCCAAACTGCGTGGCAGAGCTGGCCATGACGCTGATTCTGGCCTCAAGCAAAGATCTCGTCATTTCGCACAAGAGCGTGGCCGACGGCGCCTACCGCTACCGCGGCATGAAGCCCGAGCTGACGGCTGAGCGCAAGATGGCCTTTCACTGGATGCGCCATGTGGGCGTTCACGAAGTGGTCGGCAAAACGTTGGGCATCATTGGCATGGGCGAGATCGGCTGTGAGCTGGCCCGCCGCGCCGAAGTCATGGGCATGCGTAACATCTACTACAAGCGCACGCCCCTTTCGCCCGAACTGGAGCAGCGCTTCCATGCCGAATACCGCGATCTCGACTCGCTTCTGGCCGAGAGCGACTACGTCTGTGTTGCCCTGCCCCACACGCCCGAATCGGAGAAGCTGATTGGGGCGGCTGAACTCGACAAGATGAAGGAGAGCGCCTTTATCATCAACATCGCGCGCGGCGGCATCATCGATGAGGATGCGCTGATTGCGGCGCTGGCGACGCAACGCATTCGCGGGGCCGGGCTCGATGTCTTCACCTACGAGCCGCTGCCCGCCGACAGCCCGCTCTGTGAATTGGACAATGTCATCATGACGCCCCATATCGGCGGCGGCTCGGGCACAACCTGGGCGGGCGAACTGGCGACGGCGCTGGCGGAACTGGCCAGCCTGCTGGATGGCAACGCGCCACAGATCGATCTGGCGGTTGGGTAGGCGTTGCAATGCAACGTCTCTACCGATGACATCTTAAAGCATTCACCAAGCAGATTGATCTATGACGCCAAATCAGGCTGACCTCATAATCGAACAGGGCATCGTGGTAACCATGGATCCCCAGCACCGGATCATCCGGGACGGGGCCGTGGCGATCCGCGACGGGCGTATCGTCGCCGTGGATTCGACCGCAGCGGTGCGCGCGGCATTCGTTGCGGACCGCGTGATTGATGCGCGCCACAAGGTGGTTATGCCCGGCCTGATCGATACCTACGGTCATGCAGGTCACGGCCTGATCCGGGCGATTCACCATCCGCAGCGGGGCTGGCCCTCGAATCAGCTCTACTTCCATGCCACCACGCCTGACTGGTGGTACGCCGAAGGCCTGCTGGCCGGGTTGGAGCGGCTCAAGTTTGGCGTGACGTGCGGCTTCTCGGTCATCGGAGCCACGCCCGCGCGGGTCGACAGTCCGATCTACGCCGACCGCCAGGCCGAGGCCGTCGAGAAGATCGGCATCCGCACGGTGCTGGGTGTCGGTCCGCCCGATCCCTTTATCGGCCACCTGCCCCTGCCCTGGGACGCCACGGACTGGCAAAGTGGCGAACCCGAGCGCCACACCTTCACCTATGAGGAAGCGCTGGCCAACAGCATCGCCGTAATCGAACGCTGGCATGGCGCGGCCAATGGCCGGCTCCAAGTGGCGCTGCATGTGCCCTACCTCTTCGGCCGTCAGGCGCAGCATCCACGCATCCCGTTCGTTTACGACGACAGCCATGTGCCCGTCATGATCGAAAAGGCCGAGGAAGCGCGTGCCGTGGCCGATCGCCACGCGGTCTTGCTGCACACCCACGCCTTCAACGGCTCCATCGACTTCGGCTTCGAGAAGTTCGGCGCAGCGCGAATGGAGCAGTTGCTGCGCACGCCGCTGATCCTGGCCCACGCCAACGGCCTGGGTCCCAACGAGGTCGAAGCCATCGGCGCGGCCGGCGTGGGCATCGCGGTCGTGCCCTTCACGCATGAGAATGTGGCCTATGGACCCTGCCCGGTCATCGAGCTGCTCCAGGCCGGCGCCAACGTTACCATTTCGACAGACGGCGCCGCACCGTATGCATCCTACGACCTGTTCAAGGAGATCCCCCGGGCCATGAGCATGCAGTGGATGCGCTTTGGCGACCAGGCTCTGCTGCCGGCGGGCAAAGCCCTGCGCATGGTGACCATCGATGCGGCCCGCGCCCTGGGTTTAGACGATCGGATCGGTTCGTTGGAGAGAGGCAAGCAGGCCGACATTATCCTGATCGACATGAACCAGCCGCACCTGACGCCGGATGCACACATTGCCCGGCTGCTGGCATTCTACGTCACGGGCCACGATGTAGACACCGTCATCGTCGACGGCGAAATCCTGATGCAAGACGGAGAAGCGCGCCATCTTGATGAAACGGCGATTCTCGACCTGGCCCGTGAGGAAGCGGCGCTAGCCTATACGCGCAGCGATATCACGCCCTTTTTGGAAACCGATGAGAGCTTCTGGACCGGTTGGCAATACTCACCGGCAAACGAATCAACAAATTAAGTCACAGACTGAGGAGGTGTGCATGAGTGCACCAATGCGTATCGGCAATATCGAAATTGCCCCGGGCGAAGTCAAGCGGGGCGGCATTCCCATCGGCCAGGACATGGTCGGCGCCACGCGCGAGATTCCCATCATCGTCTATCGCGGTGTGGAAGACGGACCGTGCCTCTGGCTCAACGGCGCCACCCATGGCGACGAGCCGGAAGGGCCCTTCTCCATCTTCCTTGCGCTGGAGCAACTGGATCCGCAAAAGATGCGCGGAACGGTGGTCGCCGTGCCCGTCATGAACGTCGGTGCGTTTATGGCAGGCACGCGGGGCGACCCGCTGGACACCTTCTCCTATGACATGAATCGCGTCTATCCAGGACGTGCCGACGGCTATCCCACCGAGCGTGCGGCCGCGGCCCACTGGGCTACCATGCAGGAGACGGCAGATCTCCAGATTGCCACTCACTCCGGTGGCGAGCACTCCTACCTGGCTCACATGATTTTCGCCAGCGACAATGACGTCAGCCGCGAGCTGGCCGCGGCCATGGGGCCCAACTGGACGCTGGTCTTCAGCAGCCCCACCGGCAGCGGCAACCCCAGCTCCATGGTCGGCGGTCTGGGCAAGGGCGGCATCACGGTCGAGTTGGGCGGTAACTGCCGGCTGCTCACCAGTGATTTCCACGCGGTTGCGACCGATCTGGCTGAAAGCTATCTGAACGTCATGCGCCACTACAACATGATTGACGGCGAGGCCGCCTATGCGCCTAGTTGGCGACAGGGTCATCAGATTGCCCTGCTGGCCCCGGCGTCCGGCATGTTTGTGGGCGAGCCGGATCTGCCCTTTGAGACCGAACTGCCCGCGGGGACGCTGTTGGGCACAGTCTACAACCTCTATGGAGACGTGGCCGGCGAAGTACGCGCGCCCGAAGCGGGCGTCATTTTTGGCCTCCGCTCGCGAGCGTCAGTGCTGGAAGGTCAATGGTGCTGTTTCTTCGGCGTCATCGAGCAGACCGTGGACGATCTGATTCCGGGAGGGGTCGCGCAATGAATTGGAGCTCTCTAGCAGGCGGCGTTACGTACGGCGACGAGCTCAACAGCGCACGCCGGGGGCTGATTCCCGAGGATCTGCTCAAATTTCAATGGGTGGTCGAGCTGACGCTGGATCCCACCGGCGCGCGGGTCGCCTATAGCGTCAGAACGCCGCGCGCGGCCGGCAATGATTATGTCTCCCACGTCTATGTGCGTGAGTTGGCGTCAGCAGAGGTCACCTGCCTGACCGAGGGCGACGGCAATGCAAGCGCCCTGGCCTGGAGCCGCGACGGGCAGCAGTTGGCCTTTAGCTGGCAAGCAGCGGGCGCGACTGCCGTTCACGTGGCCACGTTTGATGCCGCCATGGACCGGTGGATGCCACCGTGGATGCCGCCATGGATGCCACGGTGGAGATCACGGTCTACCCGGTCACGGGCGAAGCGTTGAGCGGCCTCGACTGGTCGGCTGACGGTACGCGTTTGGCAGGGGTACGCTGGACGCCCATGCGCAGCGCGGGAGACCGCGGCCCCCGTCCCGGCATTCCGGCGCCCACAGTCAAAGTCGTGCGTCGCCTGCGCTACAAGCTCGACGGCGCGGGTTGGGTCCAGGATCGCTTCATGCAGATCTGGGTGTTGGATCTGGCCACGGGCGACCTGATTCAGATGACCGATAGCGAGTGCGACTACTCCGAGCCCAAGTGGAGCAATCAAGGCGCGCGGCTGGCCTTTATCGGCATGGCGCGCGAGCAGAACAGTGAGCTGGGACAGGGCCAGATTTTTGTCTGCGATTTCCCAGACGGCAGCCCCCAGCGGCTGATGCCGGATTGGGTCGGCGCCTGTCGCAGTCCGGCCTGGGGCGACGAGGATCGGCTGATTGCCTTTGCCGGCCACAACCACCCCACGCCCGTCAACCGGCGCATCTTCATGACGCCCTATGTGGCCGACGTCGCCGCCGGCACCGCGCGCCCGCTGGCGCCCGATCTGCAGGAGGAAGTGGGCAATTATGCAGTAGCCGACCAGCGCGCTGGCCTGGCCAACATTACCGTGCGCTGGCCCGCCGGCGACCCCTGGATCTACTTCTTGCTCACCGAACAGGGCGGGGCCAATCTCTGCCGCATCGACGTGAACGGCACGCTGGAGCACCTGGTAACCGGCCCCAATGTGGCCTTCGAGTATAGCCCGATTGCCGATGGACGCTGCGCCTATGGCCTGGCCGATCCGTCCAGCCCCGGCGACGTCTACCTCTGGTCAGACGGTGAAACCCAGCAACTGACCTATCTGAATCGCTGGCTGAACGACCACCAGTTGGCCACGCCCGAAGAGTACTGGTACGACGGCGTGGATGACGCCAAGGTGCACGCCTGGATTCTCAAGCCGGCGAGCTTCGATCCGACCCGCCAGTACCCGACCATCGTCTACGTGCACTGCTCCATGTTTTCCTGGGACTTCAATCACGAATTCCAGTGCCTCGCAAATACCGGGTTCATCGTCGCCTACTTCAATCAACGCGGGACCACGGCCGGCTACGGCCAGGCCTGGACCCGGGCCAGCGAGGGGGATCAGGGCGGCAAAGACTATGAGGAGGTCATGCTGGGCGTGGACGAGCTGGTGAGCCGGCCGTACGTGGACGCCAGTAACCTGGGCGTGACCGGCGGCTCATGCGGCGGCTTCATGACCAACTGGGTCGTCGGCCACACCGATCGCTTCCGCGCCGCGGTGACTCAGCGCAGCATCGTCAACCAGATCAGCATGTTCGGCACGTCCGACATCGGCCCCGAGTGCGGCATCGGCGAAACCAGCGCCACCCCCTGGAGCGACCTCGACGCGGTCTGGCGCCAGTCGCCCATCGCCTATGCCGAAGACATCCGCACGCCGCTGCTCATCATCCACAGCGATGAAGACTATCGCTGCCCATTGGAGCAGGCCGAACAGCTCTTCGCCATTCTGCGCTGGTTGGGGCGGGAGACCGAATTGGTCATCTTCGAGGGAGAAAACCACGGCCTCTCGCGCGGCGGGCGTCCGGGCAATCGCATCGAGCGCCTGCACCGCATTGCCGGTTGGTTTGAGCGCTATTTGACCTAATCATGCAGACGTGAAACGTGAAGCATGACAAGAGGGTGCACAACGTGAGTCACGCACCACGTTTCACAATTTGCGCACCATAAGGAGCATGCCATGCGGATTGGCAACATCGAAGCACAGCCGGGCGAACATGCCTTCGGCTATTTAGAGACGGCAAAGTCCCGGTCTGGCCTCAGTCCGGATGTGCCCGTGCACCTCTTTGTCGGCGCCGAGCCGGGCCCGACGCTGCTGGTGCAGGGCGCGATTCACGGTTCGGAGATTATCGGCAGCATCGCGATTCTCAATCTGGTCGGCAAGCTGGATCCGACCCAGCTGCGCGGGACGGTGATTGCGGCGCCCAGCGTCAACCGGGTCGGCTTCGAGCTGTCCGGCCGCGGCTCGCAGGTGGACGGCAAGGACATCAGCCGTCTCTTCCCCGGCAATCCCAACGGCAGCGTCTCCGACCAGGTGGCAGCCGCCTACTACGAGCAGTGCATCCGCCCGGCCGATGTGATGATCGACTTTCACGCCGGCGGGCAGACGGCCTACGAGCGTTACGTGCTCTTCAGCGCCGAGAAGGACCCGGAGAACCTGACGCGCATCGAGCAGCTGCGTCGCAAGCTGGTCGTAGCCTTCGGGCTGGATCAGGCAGCCTTCTTCCCGCCCGGCACGTTTGGCGCCAACCAGGCCAAGGGCGCGATCGAAGACGCGGGCGTGGCGCAGATCACGCTGGAGCTGGGCGGCGGCACGGGCTGGATGAAAAATGGCGAGGAGAATGTCTACGTAGCCGAACGCGGCATCTGGAATGTCATGAAGGCCATGGGCATGGTCGACGGTGAACTGGAGGCGGACGGCCCCGAATGTGTCGTCTACAACGCCTGTGTCGTCGTTTGGAAACCGGATGTGGATGGTCTTTTCCTGCGCCACAAGGCTTTTGGCGAACACGTGCAGGCCGGCGAGATCTATGGCAGTTTGCTCGATCCGTACACGGGCGATACGCTGGCCGACATTCCCAATCCCCAGGAGGCCATCGTCATTCCGTCAGGTCAGGAGTGGCTGACGATTGGCGCAACCTCGGTCGGCATTCTGGGCGTTATCGACCGCATCGAGGATCGGCGTACCATGGACCTCAACATTTCCATTGCATAAGGAGCAATTATGAAGGTTGGGACAATCACGGCTGAGCCGGGCAGCAAGGCATTCGGCTTTTTGCAGGCAACGGAGACCCACGGCCGCTTTCCCGTGCACGCGCCGCTCCACATCGTCAGCGGAGCCGAAGCCGGGCCGGTGCTGGCGGTACATGCAGGCGTCAGCGGGCTGGAGATCGAAGCCGCGGCGGTGCTGCCGCAGCTGATCAAGGAACTGAGCCCGACCGCCATGAAAGGGACGCTGATTCTTTCGCCCCTTTTTAACACATCGGGCTTCGAGTTTGAGCAGATCAATGCGATTTGGGACAACAAGAACCTCAACGCGCTGGGACGGGGTAACGCCGACGGCACCGTGAGTGAAATGTTGGTGGACCGCTACTACACCGATGTCATCGCCAACGCCGATGCGCTGCTGGACATGCGCAGCGGCGGGCTGACGGGCTACTACGGCTATGCCGGGGTGTACGACCATGGCGACGTGGCGGCGTCAAGCGCGCTGGCGATTGCGCTGGGCCTGCCCCAGGTTTTGATTGGGCAGCCGGACGACAATTCCATGGCCCAGGCCGCGGCCGAAGAAGGCAAGGCAGTCGCTTCCGTCTGGATCGGCGGCGGGCCGGGGCTGCGCGACTATCGCCAGGAGAACAACCAACGCATGGTGAACGCCGTACTCAACGCCATGCGCCACCTCGGCATGCTGGATGGGCCGTTGACATCGGATGTCGATAGCGTGGCCGTGATTAACCGTCACACCGTGCTCAAACCCCAGGGTCCACGCGGGCTCATCTTTGTAGACAAGGGGAAGCGGGGCCTGCAGGTCGACGAAGGGGAAGTGATCGGCATCGTGCGCCATGCCCATACCGGCGTGACGCTGCAGGAGATTACGGCGCCTCGCGCCGGCATTTTACTCCACGGCGGTACCGTTTGGCCCATCGCGCCGGAAGATGAACCGGTGGCGATCTTGGGCGATCTTATTGAAGAAGTTCCATTCGGGAGAGAATAATGCTGACCTTTGCAGGACTCAAGCAGGAAGTGGCCACGCGGATTGAAAAGATCCAGGCCATGATGGAAGCCCAGGACATCGGGGCCTTGATCATCATCGGCAGCGGCTCGCCCGGCGGCGTGGGCGCGATTCGCTACATCACCAACGCGCACCTGTGGGGCGGGGCCGGCTATGTCGTGCTGGGCAGCCAAGATCCCGATCCCTGGGCGCTGATCTGGAGTTCCTATCAAGGCGTCTGGACACGCAACGAAACCACGACCGACTGGGATCGCGTCATCTGGCCGACGGACATCGTGGGCGAAACGACGCGGCTGGCCAAGGAGTATGCCGCCACATCCAAGCGCATCGGCATGGTCAACATGAACAAGCTGCTCAGCGTGGGCGAGTACAAGCAATTCAGCGCCGCGCTGGACGGGTATGAGATTGTCGAGGTGACGGAAGCGTATAATGCGATCCGGCGCATCAAGTCGACCTTTGAGCTCGAAGCCATGCAGCAGAACGGCGCGATTCTGGATGCCAGCATGGATGTCTTTCGCGAGCATGCACGGGTCGGCGCACGTTATTGGGACGTCTGCGCGGCGACCGAGGCCTTCGTGAAGAGCAAAGGCGCGTTTTGGGGCCGCTCCAAGGTGTCTCTGGACCTCACGCCCTATACCGTCCCCACCCAGAAAGACCTGCGCATGCAGGAAGACGACATCATGAATTTTGAGATCGTCTACGAGTCGCCCTGGGGCTACTGGCTCGAAATGACGACGGTCTTTTCGTTTATCGACTTGCCCGACGACGTCGCCGCCGTGCTTGAAGCCTACCTGCAAGCCGTTGACAACTCATCGGCCCTGGCCAAGCCCGGCAATCCCCTACGCGTCATCGGCGAAGCCAACGACCAGACGCTGCGCGATTTGGGCTATCCCGTAGCGGGGAAGCACACGCCGGACTGTCACAGTACGGGCTTGGACGGCAGCGACGGTCCGAGCAACCTGGCGGCGCCGGATTTCGTGTTGGACAATAATATGGTACTTTCTTTCCACCCCGGAACCGTGCTCGAGAATGATCGCGGCTTCCTGGTCTCTGACAATTTTCTGGTGACGCCCCAGGGTGGGGTCAGACTCTCACCCCACAACGCCGACCGCTATTATCTGCGATTAGATCGGTAATCGAGTGGATCGGTAATCGAAGCGTCTATACTTCAGTGGGTTCCCGCAACGGCGCGGTTAATAGTAGTTCGTTACATGGCGGTCATTGAACCGCCCCAAAAAGGAGATAGTCTATGTTTCAACGGTCGTTTTCGAAAGTGATTTTTTGCTTGGCCATCGTAGCGCTGATGGTAAGCGCCTGCGCGGCCCCACCCGCCGCTGCCCCCGGCGCGGCCCCGGAAGCAGCGCCTGCTGAAGATGCAGGCGGCGATGAGGGTGTGACAGAGTTTGTCTTTGCTCACACCGGTCCGATTCGGACGATGGATGCGCCCGTCACCTGGTTTGGCTCGACCCATTGGCTCACCAATCTGCTCTACGACTGCCTCATTTGGCGCTCGGCAGACGGGTCGGGCTATGTGGGTCAGGCAGCCGAAAGCTGGGAAAATATCGATGACGTGACCTGGCGCTTCAACCTGCGCGAAGGCAACACCTTCCAGAACGGCGAGCCGTTGGATGCCAACGCCGTCAAGTGGAACATGGACCGCGTGCGCACGCGCGAGGACTTCATGGTCCAGCCGCAGTGGCAGTTCATCGAAGAAGTTGTCGTCGTCGATGACTGGACCGTGGACGTGATCACAACCGAACCCCACGCCTATTTCGAATATGACGTCAGCTACAACGGCTGTCAGCTGCTGCCGCCTGCCTATCTGGAAGAAGTCGGTGAAGAGGCCTTTGCGAGTAACCCCGTCGGTTCCGGGCCCTACGCCCTGACTGAGTTCACGGAGAGTGATCGCTACGTCTTCGAGGCCTGGGACGGTTACTGGTCCGGTCGTCCAGAAGTTGATCGTGTCGTCTACCAGGTGATTCCCGAGCAGTCGAGCCAGGTTGCCGCGCTGCTGGCCGGCCAGGTCGACATGATTGCTTCCGTGCCGGAACCGGATCGCGCCCGCTTTGAAGATGCCGAAGGCGTCAGCTTGGCCCGCTCCACGTCAAACCGCATGCATCACGTCTATCTGCGCACCGAGACTGAATCGGGCGCGATGGATGAGACCTTTCCCGACTTCCAGCCGGCTACGCTGGATCAGAATGTGCGCCAGGCCATCAGCCACGCCATCGACCGCAATCTGCTAGCCGAAGTCCAAGGGTCGGCTGCGGCACGCTTGGTGCGCACCTGCTCGTATTATCCCGAAGGCTTTGCCGACAAGTTCGCCGGTGAAGAGGCCGCCAATGGACAGTTCGATCCGGAACTGGCCAAGCAACTGCTCACCGAGGCCGGCTTTGATCCTGACGGCGACAACCGCCCCACTGTCTACTTTGATGCCCCGGCCTTCCAGTTCGGCGGCGAAAAAGAGGTGGCAGAGGTCATGAGCGCCATGCTCGACGAGGCTGGTTTCAATGTTGAGTTGAACATCCTCGATTCGTCGGCCTATGCCGAGCAGGTCAGCACGCCGGGTAACAACCGCGACATGATGTTAGTCACCCTGGGCTGCGCTCCCTCGCTGATTCCGCTCTTCTACACGTGTGAGTGGGAACAGTCCAACTACAACGTCTGCGTGCCGGAATGGGACGCCCTGGGCAAGCAGATTCTGCAGACCGTCGATCCTGACGAACGCCTGGCGCTGTGGGACGAATGGTGGGGCTATTATCTGGACTATGCGCCCACGATTACGCTCTACGAAATCGACAACGTCATCGGCATGAGCGATGACTTTGAATGGACGCCGCGCGCGGATGGTTGGTTCACCTTCCGTGACCTGAAGGTTGCCGAGTAGGAAGCTGTCGTAGTTCAGACATGTTGAAGTAATGCCGATTGAGCCTGTCGAAATCCGTAACGGACCCGATAGGCGACCGCTTGATTTCGACAGGCTCAATCGGCGCTGGCTTGGTTTCGAGAGGCTCAAGTGGCGCTGGCAGGATGCCAGCGAAAATGACGTACCGTCTTTGCAGCAAAAGTCACTGTATCGAACAACATATCGCATTCTTCATTCACGATTTCACTTAGTGGAAAGTATTCATGCAGACCTATATTCTGCAACGCATCGCCCAGATGGTCATTACAATCTTTATTGTTTCGCTCGTCGTCTTCTTTCTGGTCCGGCTGCGCGGCGATCCGATTGCAGTCATGGCGCCGCCGACCTTTAGCGAGGAGCAGATCGAGCAGTTGCGGCGTGCGTGGGGGTTTGACAAGCCGCTCTGGGAACAATATGTGGTCTTCCTGCGCAAGGCCATTACGGGCGACTTTGGCATGTCGATCCAATACCGCGTCCCGGCAATGGACCTGGTCATGCAGCGGCTGGGCTGGACCTTCCTGCTCGCATTTGTGGCGGCCGCGATCGGGTTGACGATCGCCATTCCGTTGGGCATTATTTCGGCGCTCAATCGCAATAGCTGGATCGACCTGACTGCCACGACGCTGGCCACGATCGGCATGGCCATGCCCAGCTTCTGGCTCGGCATGATGCTTATCCTGATCTTTTCCGTACAGCTGCGCGTGTTGCCGGCCTTTGGCGTCGGTTCGCCGGCGGCCATCATCATGCCGGCGATGACGCTGGCCGTTGGCATGGCGGCCCGCATCTCACGCCTGACCCGTTCGTCGATGCTTGAAGTCATGGGCCAAGACTACGTGCGCACGGCCTATAGCAAGGGGCTTAATCGGCGCCTGGTCGTCTCGCGCCACGCCATGCGCAACTCGCTCATTCCGGTGCTGACTGCATTTGGTCTGCAACTGGGCTGGCTGCTGGGCGGCGCGGTGGTCGTCGAGTCCGTCTTCGCCTGGCCGGGCCTCGGTCGCCTCATGATTGAGTCGATCAACGTCCGCGACATTACGGTTGTCCAGGCGGGACTCTTCTGGTTTGCCATGTCGTTTATCTTGATCAACCTGGTGGTGGATATCTTGTACACACTTGTGGATCCGCGAATTCGTTATGACAAACACTAGCCCGTCGGCAGCAGCCCTGCAAGGGGAGCAACTGCTGACCGCTGTACCTACTTTGCGACAACGGCCCGGGGCGTTTAAGCGCGCCGCCGCCTCCCTCAGGCGCAGTCCTGCGGGGATGATCGGCCTGGGCATTATCACCGTCGTCGTTTTTTGTGCGATTTTTGGGATGCAAATCGCGCCCCACGATCCCGTTCAGCATAACCTCACGGCGCGCTTTGAGCCGCCGGGCTTTTCTGACGAGAACGGCACCTACTGGTTGGGTACAGACCAGCTCGGCCGCGATGTCTTAAGTCGCGTGATCGTGGGCAGCCGCGTCTCGGTCGTCGTGGGCGTTGCGGCCGTGGCCATTGCCGGCTTCATCGGCGTTCTCTACGGCATCGTCGCCGGTTTTGCCGGGGGCTGGGTGGATGCAGCGTTGATGCGCATCGCAGACGGGCTGCTGGCGATTCCATTCATCATTCTGGCCGTAGCAGTCTCCGGCGTCGTCGGTCCCAGCCTCACCACGCTGATTTTGGTTTTGGGCTTAACAGGGTGGGTCAGTTATGCCCGCGTGACCCGGAGCGAGGTGCTGGTGCTGCGCGAATTGGACTATGTCCTCGCAGCCCGGGTCAGCGGTCGACGCGGATCGTCGATCATGGTCCGCCACATCTTGCCCAACGTCATGGCTTCGGCCATCATTTTGGCAGCGCTACAAGTCGGCGTGACCATCCTGGCCGAGTCGGCCCTAAGCTTCCTGGGTTTGGGCGTCCAGCCGCCCACGGTGACCTGGGGTTTGATGTTGGCAGACGGACGCCAATATATCGGCAGCGCCTGGTGGATGACGACCTTTCCCGGCGTCGCCATTACCGTCACGGTGCTTGGCGTAGTCTTTCTTGGCGACTGGCTACGTGATTTTCTTGACCCAAGAATTCGCAGCTAAACGAAATTTGGCAAACGCTCCGCCTCCCTCTCCACCGGGTGGAGAGGGACCGATTTGGCGCCTCAAGCGTCAAATCAGGGTGAGGACAGCTTAACCCGCACAAGCAATCTTGTGACGAAATACAGAAAAGGAAATGGAAATGGCGAGCACACCGATTGAATATACCGGCGATTATGAGACCGAGCAGATTCCCCTGCGCTATGTGCCGGTTGCCCCGCTTCACGAACTCACCCGCCAGTTGCTCTACACGTCCGACCTGGCGCCGAGTGACGCGGATATCATTGCCGAAGCGCTGCTGACCAGCGAACTGCGCAACCTGCAGGGTCAGGGACAGGGCGTCCGGCGCGTGAGCGCGTACCTTGAACGCGTGAATGATCGTCTGCTTGATCCGGACGCCCCCTTCGAAATCGTCAAGGAGTCCCCGGCGCTGGCCCTGGTCGACGCTCACAACGGCGCGGGCACGGTCGTGGCGGTCAAGGCCATGCGCCTGGCCATCGAAAAGGCCAAGGAGTGCGGCGTCGGTATGACCATGGTGCGCCATTCGACCCACTTTGGGTCAGCCAGCTTCTCGGCCAGTCAGGCCCTGCCCGCCGGCTGCATCGGCGTCAGCAAGACCAATGCCGGCCCGGAGATGGCGCCCTGGGGCGGCACAGACGCTGTGCTGGGCACCAACCCCTGGGCCGTGGCCATCCCCACCGGCGACGGACCGGACGATATGCCCATCATTCTCGACATGGCCATCACCATGGCCGGCAAGGGTATGATGCGCTGGCTCATGCGCGACGGCAAAAAGATGCCGCTGACGTGGGCCATTACCAAGGACGGCGAGTTTACCGATGATCCTGGGGCCGCCATGGACGGCACGCTCTTGCCCATGGGCGAGTACAAGGGGTATGGCCTGAGCCTGATCACCGACGTGCTGACCGGCGTCATGGGCGGCAGTGCATTCGGCAGCGCGCTCTATGCAGATCCGGCAAAGCAAGATGTGGGCCACCAGTTTACGGCCTACGATATTGAGTGGTTCATGCCGCGCGACGAATTCTATGCCCGCCTGGCAGAGTTCATCGAGATGGTCAAAGGCAGCGGTACCCGCCCGGACGTCACCGAAATCCTGCTGCCCGGCGAGCTGGAATGGCGCCGCATGCAGGAGAAAAAGCAGAGCGGCGTGCCGGTCGATCCGGAAATCTACGAAGAATTACGCGCATTGGCGGCCGCCAACAACGTCGCCTGGCCGTTCGACAATTAAGCCGACGGCCACACACCATTTGGGAGCGTGACAATGACTGAATCTACACCGTTAGGACGCGCAGTCGCCCAACGCGTCCGCGCCCTGCCTGCGGCGTCAGCCGCCGTGCAGGACACGGAAACATCGACCAGCCCGGCCGTTCGCAGCGCGGTTGCGCAGGCCATGACCGACCATCTCTGCGATCACTACACACGACGCCCCGGAATTGCGCCGCTCTGCCGGCGCGTGGCCGCGGCGCTGGCCGACGCCGGAGTGACCGTCGATGCAGATGACGGCGTCGTCATCGCCGGCGGACCGCAGGAGACGCGCTTTGTCGCCTTGCGCACGCTGGCGGCCGGGGGCGCCGTTTATGTGCCCGCAGGCGCAAGCGAACGCTATGCTTCGGCCGCGCAGCTCGCTGAGGCTGACTTAGTGGAATATGAAGCAGAGACGCCGATCGGCGCATCAGCCGGCGTGTGGATCTGGCAGCCGGGGAGCGCTACGCTCACCGCCGCAGTCGACCCTGACGCGGTCATCATCGCCGACTTGCTCGATGGCGCCGGCTCGCTGGATTCGTTGCGCGAACTGGGCGAGACCGGCGCAAGCGAACAGGTGCTGATCCTGGGCAGTTTTGGCGCTGACGCCGGGCTGGATGCCTGGAACGTGGCCTGGTTTGCCGGTCCCAAGACGCTGGTGGCCACGGTGCGCACGCTCAAACAGGCCATGACCATCTGCACGCCCGCCCCCGGTCAATACGCGGCCCTGGCCGTGATGGAAGGAGCATCCTCATGACGCCATCAACCACCCAGCCACTGCCCGGCGAACCGGTCGATCTGACTGAACTGCGCCGCGTCGCCAGTGACGGCACGGCGTTGCGCTATGCGCTCATGGAGTTGGCTGCGCAGACGCCCGACGTCATCGCCCTCGGCCGTGGCGACCCGGACATGGATACGCCGGAGCACGTCATTGCTGCAGCCCAGGCCGCGGTGGCCAGCGGCGCGGCCGACCGGCCCACGCCGGCCGCGGGCCTGCCCGATTTACGGCAGGCAATTGCGGAGAAGCTGCAGCGCGACAATGGCATTCCCGTTACAAGCGATGGTGTGCTGGTGACAGCCGGCGGCCAGGAAGCGCTCTTCCTCATCATGCAGGCGCTGCTCGATCCGGGCGACGAGGTCCTTGTCCCTGATCCGCGCTACACGAGCTACGACCAGGCCATCGAGCAGGCCGGCGGGCGCATGGTCATGATTCCCACGGAGCCGGAAGACAACTTCGACCTCCTGCCGGAAGCTGTAGAGGCGGCCCTCACCCCAAAAACCAAGGCGCTGCTCATCGTCTCGCCTAACAACCCGACCGGCGGCGTCGTCAGCAAGGCCAGCCTGGAGCGGATTGCTGAGTTGGCCAAGGCGCGTGACTTTGTGGTGATCAGCGATGAAATCTACGAAAAGTATATCTATGCGCCGGCGCAACAGCTCAGCATCGCTTCCCTGCCGGGCATGTTCGAGCGCACCATCACGCTCAACGGCGTGAGCAAGGCCTACTGCATGACCGGCTGGCGCGTGGGCTACGTGGCCGCGCCGCCGGATTTCATCGCCTCACTGACCGCGCTCAAGGCGGCGACGACCGGCGCAACGTCCACAGTGAGTCAGTACGCCGCGCTGGCAGCCATCTCCGGCCCCCAGGATGTCATCAACGATTACTATGCGATCTACGATCGCCGCCGCCGGCTGCTGATGGACGGATTGACCGAACTGGGACTCACCTACACGGAGCCACAGGGCGGCTTCTTTGTCTACACCAACGCTGCGTCAAGCGGCTTGAGCGCCTTTGAGTTTAGCTATCTGCTCCTGAAGGAAGGGCACGTCCTCATTTTCCCCGGCACCGCGTTCGGCGAAAAGTGGTCGGACTGGTTGCGCATCAGCTATCTGCAGACGGAAGAGCAGCTACAGGAAGCGCTCGTGCGCATGGGGCGCATCTTGACACGCGTGCGCGGCGAAGGAGCGGGCAATTGAGCGACAGCAAGTTGGTTACCCTGTTGCAGGAATTGATTCGCATTCCTTCCCCCAACCCGCCGGGCGATTGCCGCGCCGTTGCCGACTTCTGTGACGCCTACCTGACGCAGGCCGGCTTCGAGACAACGATGGCGGCGCCGGATGAACGGGCGTGGAGCGTAGTCGGTCAGATGGGGAATGATGATGGACCGACCATTATGGTCCATGCCCACATCGACACCGTGCCGCTCGGCCAAAACGCCCGCTGGTCCTACGAGCCCTTTGGGGGTGAGATTGATGGCGGGCGCGTCTATGGTTTGGGCAGCGTCGATGACAAGGCCCCCATGGCGGCCATGCTGCACGCTGCCGCCTCGCTGCAGGCACGGGCCGAAAAGTTACGCGGTCGTCTCGTGGTCGTCTGCGCGGCCGACGAAGAAGTCGGCGGCCAGCTGGGCACCAAGTGGCTGGCCGAAAACGGCTATCTGCCGCCGACCGATTTTGCGATCGTGGGCGAACAGACCCATAATCGGGTGGCGACCGCGCACAAAGGGGTCCTACGTGCAGCATTTCACGTCAAGGGTCGCACTTCCCACGCCACCGATCCGTGGCGCGGGCGCAACGCCATCAACGGCATGGCCCATCTCATCCTTGACCTGGAACGCTATCAGCGCGAAGAACTAGAGGCGCGGCCCCATCCGCTCTTGGGCGCGGCCAGCATCAATGTTGGGCTCATCGAAGGCGGCGTGGGCAGCAACGTTGTGGCCGATCAGTGCACGATCCGGGTCGATCGGCGCATGGTGCCCGGCGAGGATCCGCAAGCGGTGATCGCGGAACTGCAGGCCATTGTTGCCGAACGACAGGCGCAGGACCCGGAGCGCACCTACAGCGTTGACAGCTTCCTGGTCAGCAACTGGTTTCAAACGGATCTGACCAACCCATACACGCAGCAATTCTTGGCCATCAGCGCCGAAGAAACCAACAGCGCGGCCGAACCCGTGGGCTACCTGCCGGGGAGTGACGCCAAGCACCTTGTCGACATCGTACGCGGCGGCATGGTCGTCTTCGGCCCCGGCACCTATGAAGTAGCTCACTCGACTGACGAGTACACGGATATTGCAGAACTGCAAGCAACCTACACCATCTTGCAGCGTTTTCTAGACACAACTCTTTTTTGATACGGCGTAACATTCACTGACCGAGGGCTCCCAATGCTTGATATTGCAATCAAAGGCGGCAAAGTCGTCACAGCGCATGCAGTTTATCCTGCCGATGTCGGACTGGAAGGCGACAAGATCGCACTAGTTGCCACGCCCGGTTCGCTACCGCCGGCGCGGCATGAAATCAATGCCGATGAAATGCTCGTCATGCCGGGCGCCATCGATATCCACTTCCATGTGCGCGCACCGTCCCATCCAGAGCGTGCGACCTTTCCCAGCGAAACCCGGGCGGCAGCGGCGGGCGGCGTCACAACGCTCTTTGAAATGCCGATCAGCAACCCCTGTTGCGCAACAGTTGAGGTCTTCGAGAGCCGCAAAGCGTTGGGCGAAGCGGAGAGTTTGGTCAATTTTGGCCTCTACGGCGCGCCCGGCTTGTTAAATCGTGAAGAGATTCTCGGTATGGCAGATGCAGGCGCCTGTGGCTTCAAGGTCTTTACCCATGCCATCCAGCCGGGTCGCGAGGCTGAATTCGCGGGACTCTGCCTGGAAGACGAGTCTGACCTGTACCGCGTCCTTGAGTTGGTCAAAGAGACTGGTCGCATGGTCTCGTTCCATGCCGAGAACGAGCGGCTGATCCAGCTCTTTGGCGAACGCATCCGGCGTACCGGCCGGGTGGATCCGGCGGCGTTTGTCGAGAGCCGTCCGCCCGTGGTCGAGGCCATGGCCGTGGCCGAGCTGGCCGTTCTCTGCGGCGAACTCGACACCCATGTGCATATCGCGCATGTCTCGTGCGCCATGGCGCTTGAAGTATTGCAGGGCGCGCAAGATGCCGGTTTGCCCATGACGGGTGAGACCTGTCCCCACTATCTCTTCTTCACGGCGGAGGATATGTATCGCCTGGGACCGTTTGCCATGATCAAGCCGCCCCTGCGCACCGAGGCCGATCAGGAGGCGCTCTGGGAAGGCCTGCTCGACGGCTCCCTTATGGCCATCACAACGGATCACAGCCCGTTCACCCTGGCAGAAAAAGAGCGGGGGCTGGACAATATCTGGGAGGGCGCCATCGGCGCGCCGGGAATCGAAGCGCTTGTGACTGGCGTGATGACTGAAGCGCTGACGGGCCGCCTGACGCTGGAGGAGGCCGTGCGCTTCATCTCCACCCAACCGGCCCAATTCTTTGACATCTATCCACGCAAGGGCGTCATTCAGAGTGGGTCTGATGCAGACATCATGATCTATGATCCGCGCGATGCGGGCGTGTTCGACTCGAGTCAATGGTTCTCGAAAGCGCACAAGATTGACCGCCTCTACAACGGGCGCCCGATCCAGGGCCGCGTCCATACCACCATCGTCAATGGAACCGTGGCCTATGCCGATGGGCAAATCCTCACTGAGCCGGGCAGCGGCCGCTTCGTGCGGCCCGGCTAGTGCTCTGGTAAGGTGGAAGTTGTCAGTTCGAGCAAAGCGAGAGATCTCGCGTTGGCAGCGCTGAGATTCCTCTTCGCTTCGCTCATGGCGCTTTGCGCCCACTACGTGAACGGAATGACAAAATTCTGGTTACCGGATCGCTGGGGTCGGCATGGGGGCTGCTCGTCTCTCTTTGCAGGCCACGGCAAGGCGGCGGTCGAGCAAACGCTAATAGAGCCCGTACTCTTGCAGTGCGTCGCGCATGGCAATGACGTTTTGCGCGGGGACATCATTGACGATGTTGTGGACGGTGTTAAAAACAAAGCCACCGCCGGGGGCCAGGATTTCGATGTTGCGCACGCCAGGACACATGGACCTTCCTTCCCGGCGCTTGGCCTGCGATCAGTATGCGAGCCTGGGGGGAAATCTGAAGGACGGGCCGCACCCCATGCGGAAGATAGGGTGCGCAGATGGTGCAGGCGTGAACCTGGTCGAGCAGACTGGAAAACGAGGTCAGGAAACAAGCCCCGGGGTAATTACCTCGCGCTGATATCGTCAACTGTCCAACTCACACGAATATATCACATGCAAAGCAATGGTCGTCTCCCAACATCTGACCACTTCGGGCGTATTCTTTCTTCTTGACGCCGCAACATCTTTTTGATCAGGCGGTTTAGCTTTGGGTCCATTGGAGGAGAGTAATTGTCTGCCTTATAATTGAACGATGTACGCACCGATCTTAAACACCAAGATCTATATCCCGCCGTCACGACCTTACGCCGTCCTGCGGCCGCGCTTGCGTGAACGGCTGACTGCGGGCATAGATGGCAAACTGACGCTTGTCTCTGCGCCTGCCGGCTTTGGCAAAACAACGTTGCTCAGCGAATGGATTGCGGCATCTGAGGAGCCTGCGGCATGGCTGTCGCTAGACGAAGAGCACAGCGACCCAATTCGCTTTCTCGTCTATTTTGTGGCGGCATTGCGGACGCTTGCGCTACCCGAAGTTGATGGGGCCCCGCAACTTGGCGAAGAGGCTTTACGTCGCCTGCAATCGCCCCATCCGCCTGCACCCAACACAATTCTGACTACGCTGATTAATGAACTGACCGCCGTTTCCTCAAAATTCATCCTCATCCTCGATGACTATCACCTGATTGAATCTCAGGCCATAGATCAGACCCTCTCTTTTTTGCTCCAGCACCTGCCGCCGCCCATGCACCTTGTCATTGCCACCCGTGAAGATCCGCCGCTGCCCCTGGCAGGTCTGCGCGTGCGTGGTCAATTGACGGAACTTCGTGCCCATGATTTGCGCTTTACCCAGAGTGAGGCAGCCCAATTTTTGAACCAGGGGATGAATCTTAATCTCTCGATTGACGCTATTACCGCCCTGGAAAATCGCACCGAAGGCTGGATTGCCGGCCTGCACCTTGCGGCCCTTGCTTTGCAGGGCATTTCTTTACAGGGAGATCAAGACAGAACCGGTTTTGTCGACTTTTTTTCCGGTAGTCACCACTTTGTACTGGATTATTTGGTTGAAGAAGTTCTCCAACAGCAGCCTGAATCCATCCAGTACTTCTTGCTATGCACTTCCATTCTTGAGCGTCTATGTGGATCGCTCTGTGATGCCATTCTGCCCCAATCTTCTACAGCCGGACAAGAGATTTTGGAGTATCTCGACCGCGCCAACCTGCTGCTCATTCCGCTCGATGAAGTAGGCGAGTGGTATCGCTACCATCATCTTTTTAGGGATGCGCTGCGAGTACGTTTATCGAAGGCGTATTCCAATGATCTCGTGAATCTACATCTGCGGGCGTGTACATGGTATGTGGAGCACGAGTTGTATCGTGATGCAGTCCGCCACGCCCTTGCTGCCGAGGATTTTGCCCGCGCCGCAGAGTTGATTGAGATGGCACGCCCAACGCTTGAGAAAGGCTCGCGCGACAAGACCACTTTAGGCTGGGTAGAGGCCCTGCCAGATGAGCTGGTGCGCGCTCGGCCTACCCTGAGCCTTGCCTATGCTTGGGCACTACTGAACGCTGGTGAACTGGAGGCCGCCAAAGATCGACTAGAGGATGTAGAGCGATGGTTAGAGTCAACGGCTACCCCTGAGTTGCCTGGACCCAACATGGCTGAACCCGACATGGCTGAACCCGACATGGCTGAACCCGACATGGCGAATGTCGATCCAGCCCAGCTTCGTACGCTATCGGCATCGCTGGTCACTGCTTGGGTCTACTATGCCAAGGCCATTGGTGATATCCCTGATACTGTGAAGTACGCAGAGCAAGCGCTCAACCACTTGCCAGAGGACGACCATCTCCGGCGGACACAGATCACCGGGTTACTGATGCTGGCCCAGTGGGCCAACGGCGATCTTGAAGCAGCCCAGGAGACCTTGCTCGATATCACGGCTCTCTCCCAGAGAGCCGGCAATGTCCTTGACACAATCGACGGTGTCTTTGTCGTGGCGGATATTCAAGTAATCCTCGGTCGCCTCCGCGATGCCGTCGAGACCTATGAGCATGCCTTTCAGCTTGTCGCTGAATATGGCAACCCCACACCCCTGGGCCTTGAAAATGTCTATTCCGGACTGAGCGGGTTACATCGAGAGTGGAATGATCTCGCGGCGGCGACACAAGATTTGGCGACAAGCAAAACGCTGGGTGAGCGCTTTGGGGAACGAGTTTGGCACTATCGCTGGTGCATTGCGCAAGCAGCTCTTAATGAGACGGTGGGCGATTTGGATGGCGCACTCCGAATGCTGCACGAGGCTGAGCAGATTTACATTCGTAACCCTTTGCCCGATGTGCGCCCCATTGCGGCGTTGAAGACGCGCGTATGGGTGAAGCAGAATCGGTTGACTGCCGCGCTGGCATGGGTGCGCGAACGGGGTTTATCCGTTGACGACGAACTCAGCTATCTGCGCGAGTTCGAGCATATCACCCTGGCACGGGTACTCATCGCCCACCATAGAAACGGCCGGGCAGATAGCGCCATGCCCGGAGTAGTGCAGCTATTGACACGACTGCAGCACGCGGCAGAAACAGGGGGACGGACGGGCAGCGTGATTGAAATTCTCGTGATGCAGGCGCTTGCACACGAAGTACAAGGCGAAATGTTTGCTGCACTTTTTGCGCTGGAGCAGGCCCTGGCCTTGGCTGAGCCAGAGGGCTACGTCCGCACCTTTGTCGACGAAGGAGCACCGATGGCACAACTTGTGAAAGCGTTGGCAGATCGCGGAACGATCCCAGCGTACACGGACAAGCTGCTGGCCGTATTTGAACATGAGCGACAGGCGCAGACAGGCACCCCTCCACGCACTGCTCCTCCATCCGTTCAGCCACTCATCGAGCCGCTCAGCGCTCGCGAACTTGATGTTCTTCGCTTATTCAATACTGAGCTTTCAGGGCCGGAGATTGCCGATCAGCTTGTGGTTGCGTTGAGCACCGTCCGCACCCATACCAAGAGCATCTACAGCAAACTCAACGTCAACAATCGCCGGGCTGCCGTCAAACGGGCAGAAGAGCTGGGTCTGATTTAGCTGCATCTGAAACCGGCAACCTCTTCACAAGTCCCCACCATCCCATCTCGCCGTCTCCTCACATAAATCCCAACCTATCTCCCCACTTGTGGGGATTACAGCTTGCCACAACCTTTGTATGCTTTGGTCACAGCAAAGAGCGAAGCCGACATGCCCTTGCATTCGGTGAATCGCCTTGAACTCGGTCAGACAGGTGTAGCGGCACTCAATCAGAAAATCAGCGGGGAATAAACGATGAATTCGGATAGTCAAGCAATGACCAGCGCAGAATATGGGGCATCCGAATTGCTCCCCCCCAGAAAGCGAAGAGCCCAGCGCGCAAGACAAATCTAGCACCGGCAAAAAAAATTGCCAGCCGAGTGGCTCATCCCTACAGGACTGATCGCACTCAGCCTCTTACCAGCCGTCGCCGGCATCTTTCGTCTCTCGCAATTGGCAGGGGGAGCCGAAATCACGCCGGAGAACGCACGCTTCTTCGCATCTCCCGTGCCCATTGTGCTGCACTTGATTAGCGTCGTAATCTACTCAATCCTCGGTGCGTTCCAGTTTTCATCAGGATTCCGCCGTCGACGCCGCGGCTGGCACCGCGTGGCAGGGTGGATTCTGATCCCCGCCGGACTGATAACTGCGCTCTCGGGTCTCTGGATGAGCCATTTCTACGCCTTGCCCAGCTACGACGGCGAATTGCTCTATTGGATCCGCATGCTCGTTGGATGGGCCATGTGCTTCTTCATCAGCTTGGGCGCGGTAGCAATTCGGCAGCGAGATTATGCCCAACATGGTGCGTGGATGATGCGTGGCTATGCCCTTGGCGTGGGTGCAGGAACACAAGTGCTGACCCTTGGACCATGGATTTTCTTCTACGGCATGCCAGATGAATTTCCGCGAGCAATCCTGATGGCGACAGCCTGGATCATCAACCTTGCCGTGGCCGAATGGGTGATCGCTAGAAAGCGGTCCCGTCGGACAAACATCGCTTTAGGCACACGTCAATGAAATTCATCTGTAGCAGGCTGGCGCCATGAATCCGTCGATACCAAATGCGCTGTTGTTCGTAAGGGCCAACGAACAACTCTGGTGAACCGCTCTTCACCATCGAACGAGAACTTTGTCGGCGACAACTTCCTACTTCTCCACCTCTTGCTCGCTTACCCTTTCGACCATTTTCCACCGGTCAGCAGTTTCCAGCTTCTTATTCAGGTGATAGGTCAAGGCCAATGCAATACATTGCTTCAATGGTGCAACGGGAATGTCGTCGTCCACCTTGAAATTGATGCTTCTGTCTCCTCCGTATCGAAATGTTCTCGGAAATCTCTGCTTGAACGCCGGCACAAGATTCGCCGTACACTTGAAGAAGATTGCATACTGCTCAGCCTGCTTCTCTTTCCAGTCGATTCGGATGGTGCTGCCAGCTTTTGTTCGAGGCGTGAGATAGCTTGGCTCGCCCCATTTCAACGTTTCCTCCAAGTCCCCGATTTCTTCAAACTCTGCCGCTGTCTCGTAGATTAGCTGTCGCAAGAACAGCAGCTTCAATTTGACTTTTGGCGGATAAGATTCGAAAACTGCCGCAACATCTTCGTTTATGCCGTCGGTTGAATGAGTGAACATGTCTCTTCTCAATTTGAATCGTGGCTTATCCTCGATTTCGAACTTGGCCCGCTTCTGAATTCTGAGCAGTTCATGGGACGAAGAGCGTTTCTGAACCACTCAGCGACGCGCTGGCAGAGAACATGAATCCATCTGCCAGTTGCTGTTGTGTCAGGCCTATCGGTTTGAGAAACTCCTCCAACAGCATTTCGCCAAGATGCGTTGGAGTGCGGTGTATTGGTACATCCAAAGGCGAATGCGTCTCAGCGCATTTTGCCATGCAGTTGTTGGGTTCATCCAATGCCGACGGCGCCGTTAGCGAGATTTTGCACATGATCACAATGAAGTCAGGCTCTGAAACCTGCTACCGGCAGCAGTCGTCGCAGCCGCAACTGCTGTTCCGGCCAGCCCCGGCGCAGAAACAGGATGCTGTGATCGTCACATCCGCACGCGCCAACGCCTGGTCGAGACGTCCCTGCATCATGGTGGCCTCGGCCATCTTGCCTTGCTGCTGGAGACAGCTCACATAGCCGTGCAGTGCCCAGACATTGTCTGGATGTTGCATGGGGCGGTAGATAGACTGATCCAACCCCAGGTCTGCCCGGTAGACGGCTGCGGCCTCCTCCACGTGACCCTGTTCCAGCAGGAGCGCCCCCAAGGCATGGCGGGTCGGCATCATCCAGCCCCAAGGTTCGGCGTAAGCAAGGTTGTCGTCCAGATAGACCGCCCGGCGAAGTTCGGCATATGCGTCGTCATGGTTCCCCCGGTGATAGGCGACCTCACCGTTCATCATCGCTTCGGCGATCTTGAGAATGTCGATGCACGTGTTGTTGAAAATGTAGCGTGTGTCTGGTACGGCCGCAACCGCCACTTGGAAGGCGGCGCGCTCGACCTCTGCCAGCTCGAATTGCCCGAGGGTCGCCGCGGCAATGGCCCGTGCATAGTGGAGCATGGCCACCGTGTTGCAGTAGAGCGTACGATTCTCCGGGAACGGCACTTCCAAAATTTCCTTCCATTTGCCGAAGCGGATCAACACATGCACGCGCATAGAGAGCATCCCCTCCAGATGATCGGCCATGGGCGGGCTTTCGACCCGCAGCAGATCCTCGTGGACAAGGGCTTCCATCTCGCTGACGGCCTCCATGGCAGTTCGGTATTGGCCGAGCAACATGGCCGCATACAGCTTGAAGTGAATGTTGTGGTTCCGGTAGAAGGTGTATTCGTTCAGATCCCCTTCCCGGTCCCGATAGATGTTGTCAACAGCAATTGCGCGCTGGTTGGCCCGCACGGCGTTGTAGTAGTCGCCGCACAAGATGTCAATGTGGGAGGGCATGTGCTTCAGGTGCCCGGCGTCCGGCACCAGTTCGCGCAGTTGGTCGGCAGCTCGCAGCGCCCGCTCCGGATGGGGTGACATCTCCATTACATGGATGTAGATGTGCAGCAATCCGGGGTGGGGATCGACGCCAGTCGCGGCCACCTGCGCCAGCGCGCGTTCTAACACGTCGATGGCCTCCACGGTGTCAGCGCCGGCCGAGGCCTGCCGCGTCGGTAGGTCCCAGAGCTGCCAAGGCGTGCGGTTGATCAGCGCCTCGGCAAAGAGCGCAACGACATCCCAATCGTCCGGGAAACGACGGTAGACGGCGCGCATGGCTGCGGCATACTCACCGTTCCAGGCCTCCAGCACCTCCTCCGGATGTTCGCCTTCGCGCTGGAAGCGCTTCTCTACCGCCTGAATCAGTGCGGCTTCCACCGGTGTGACCGACGCCAGATACCGGTAGCCGGCCAGAATAGCACCGCGCGCCGTCTCCATCGTCTTGGCCACGTTCTCCGGCGTAAAGACGCTCCATTTCTTGTTGTAGTTGCACCCGACACCGTAGGCAATGCCCCAGTGCGCCATGATACACGCCGGATCGTGGTCTGCTGCGCGCCGAAAGCATTTGACGGCTTCGTCGTGGTTGTAGCCGTAGAGCCACATGAGCCCGCGATCGAACCATCGCTGGGCGGCTTCGGATTTGGTGGTGATCGTCCGCGAGTGGGCGCCAAGATCGTAATAGACGGACATAATTCCCTTCCTCTGCAGAATCAGTCAGACACGAATTGTGGAAAAACGAGCTTCCTCGCTGGCGATTGGCCGGACTGGATGGTACGGTGTACCGGACTGGATGGTACGGTGTAGAAGTACCGAGAAACATCTCGCTGATTCGCCGGAAAACTGTTTGGGCATGAACAAATTAGCCCGGTATACTGCTGTATTGCACAGTAAGCATCCTCGACCCGAAGCTGGTCCCCTGCTAGCCGATCGGAAGAGAATATTGTCGGCGACAACTGCCTACCTTTCCGCTTCTTTCTCGCTTACCCTTTCGACCATCTTCCACCGGTCAGCGGTTCCAGCTTGCGGACGAAACGGTGCAGGGATGAATAGCTGCCTTCATACCCGCGTTCCCGCAGTCGTTGCAAAATGGCGGCAATCTCGACACCTTCCTTGCGGAGTTGGACGACATACTCTTGGTAGGCAGCAACCGATGACTGGTTCTGGGGCGGCGGTGTCGTAGGAAAAGCCGCAACAAAACGTTTTTGCAGCTCTTCAGGGGGCGGCCATTCATCAGTCAGCAGATTCTCGGCTTCGGCCTACGACGCATACTTCTTGACCGTGCGCCAGTTCACCTGCAGTTCACGTCGGGAACCCCTTGGGTGTTGCCGTTTGCTGTTTCCGGCTCGCAGCCGGTGGATGATCTCGCGTACATCCATGAGTTTGGTTTTCCTGTTGGCCATGGCTCCTCCCAGCTCTTTTCTCTGTGTGCTGGAAAGATACGACTTTTACAGGAGTTCTGTCATCTCTACTGCTGTACTTTGGGTGAGAACGAGTGTTGCACTTTTGCCGAAAAACGGTGCTGCACTTTGGGTGAAACTTCATGCTACGTTATCGCGCGAAAAGTGACATGCGCAGAGCGCTTAGTTCAACGCCTGCATAACCTGCGCGTCCCGCTAGGGTGCGTCAGGTTGATGCTATGTTGGGCGGCCTGTCGCAGACGGTGGGTAGCCAAAGTACCGTTTATATTCACGACTGAATTGTGCGGGTATGCCGTAGCCCACCAAATAGCCCGCTTCATTGGCGCGTTTGCCCTCTCTGATCAACTTTTGCGCTTCATTGAGCCTTACCGCCTTGGCATATTGGAGGGGCGACATGTGCATCACAGCTTTGAAATTTTTGAAGAACGCTGTGCGGCTCATGTGTACCATTTCAGCCAATTGATCGACTGAAACGGGCTGGTCTAGGTTATGATGGATATAAGTGATCGCTTTAGAAATCCTCTGAATATCGCCATGCTGTTGCAGAAGGGCGCGCAGTTCCCCACCCCGTTCTTGAGAGACAATTCGGTAGTAGATTTCATCAATAATGCTGTCGCTCAACATCGTCGCATCAGTCGGATTTTCAAGTAACTCGACGAGCCGAATGAACGGATCAAGCATAGAGTTGTTAAGCGGAATCGCAAACATGTTGGACGGATCGGCTGAAATAGGTTTGGGCGGCGTACCCTCAATTAGGTCGAGTCGTGACAAGACGTTTGCCATACGAGGACGGTTGATGGTCAGACCCACCAGCAAAAAAGGCTCATCCACACTCGCTTCAACCACCTCCGTTTCCACGGGAATGGGATAAAAGCCAAACATCACCTGTCCCGGCAAAAACTCAAGTCGTTGTTTACCGATGTATGACCGCTTTGTCCCCTGACACACGATGCCAATCCCGGCCCCATCAATCGCTGGACAGCGAGCAGTAGTCTGTGTCGCCTTGTAAAAACCCAGAGAATCTATGCGCGTTCGGTTAATCCCATCAATATGGGCATGCCGTTCAACAAGCATCGCTAAATGGTGCAGTTGGTCAGAACTATACATAGGAATCCTAGTTACAAGTCAATCGCTGTCATCACTTCCTAAATTTATACAATACCACAAGAAAAAGCGCAATCTATAGTCATTATGACGTATGATTCTGTACGATTTATCAATATTTCGGGACAAATCACCATTCCTCTCCACCCCTACAACAGCTATAATTCCGCCTTATAAGTGAGTCGCACGGCTCACCAAGTATGGCCAACGCTCAACGGGCTGGCAAATTCGATTTTCAAATTCACTTGGCAACTGGAGGTCAAAATGAACAACACAGGAGTTGTAAGACGACGTGCACCGTACAAGTATCCTGAGAAGAGGATCCTGTATCTCGTATCTAATCCTGGAACACTCAAAGGCATAGCGCCTGTAGGCTTTTTCGCGGAAGAAATGACGCGCCCCTTCTTTGATTTTATTCAGGCGGGGTATACGGTGGATTTAGCCTCTCCCAAAGGCGGGAAAGTGGAATTTGACGGCTTTTCAGATCCCGAGAATCCAGACACCATTTATCCCAATGACCTGGTTACCATTGGGTTCAGCCATCATAAGGAATTTGGCAAAATGATGGAAAGCACAAAGTCCATCGATGAAGTCAACATCAGTGACTACGATGCGGTCTGTGTGGCTGGTGGTGGTGGCCCTCTGATTACCTTCAAGGACGACGAGAAGCTTCATCAGCTCATCGCCGATTTTTACGAACAGGGCAAGGTGGTTGGCATGCTTTGCCATGGAACGAGCCTCTTGCTCTGGTCGCGCTTGAGTGACGGCACGCTGCTAGCCGATGGCAAGACCTGGACTGGCTACTCAGATAGCGAAGAAGCGATGAACAACGCCGCCGCAGGATTCACATTGAACGACTATACCATCGAGACGGAGGCGCGAAAAAACCCGAACACCGATTTTGAAGTTGCCGGCCCACTAGAGCCCTTTGCGATACGAGATGGCAGATTAGTGACAGGACAGCAACAACATAGTTCTGCTCTTTTCGCACAATTAGTCATGGAAGCCCTAGCTGAAGCTGACGCTGATTGAATCGCATCGCTCGTTGTGATACCGAGTCTTAACATCCCATCAAGCGGGACATGCTGTCTCATTTGCCTCGCGAGGATATCTTCTTCAACGGTGTGCTGGGGCGCCCTGCTCGACCACACGGAAATACCTTTCCACAAATATCGCTTTTAAGGAGTTAATCATGTCTCAAACAGTTTTTATCACCGGAGCAAGCGCTGGAATCGGCAAAGCGACCGCCCGCCACTTCGCGGCGCAGGGCTGGAATGTCGTCGCGACGATGCGCTCGCCTGATGACGGCGCTGAGCTCGCCGGCGACAATGTGCTTGTAATGCGTCTCGACCTACTCGAGTCAGATACGATCCATTCTTCGGTCGCAGAAGCCATCGAGCGCTTCGGATCTATCGACGTGCTGGTGAACAATGCCGGTTACGGAGCGTATGGACCCCTTGAGGCGACGCCCATGTCAGTCCTGCGTCGTCAGTTTGACGTCAACTTCTTCGGTCTGGTTGAGCTGACCAAAGCTATTCTGCCAGGGATGCGTGAACAGAGGAGCGGTACGATCATCAATGTTTCCTCCGTAGGAGGGCGCATTGTGTTTCCGTTCGGTACGCTCTATCATGGTTCGAAGTGGGCGGTGGAAGGTCTTTCAGAGGCATTGCACTTCGAAGTACGCCTTTTCGGTGGGCGCGTCAAAATCGTCGAGCCTGGCGGCGTAAATACCGACTTCGGAGGGCGATCCTTCGTTTTCACCAATGATGAAGAGCTCGGTGCATACCAGCCACTAGTGAAAGCGTTCATTGAAGCGATGGGAAATATGGACACGTCTACTAATCAGGAGCCCGAGGAAGTCGCCGAGGTTATTTGGACGGCAGCTACCGATGACAGTGATCAGCTTCGTTACATCTCTGGCATGGGCGCTAAGGCAACCCTAAGCGCGCGTTACTCCATCGATCAGGATGAGGCCTTCATCGCCGGCATGCGTGAAAACTACGGATTGTAGGTCACTGCAGAACTGTGTTTCACGATGCTAACGATATGCGATGACGGTGGAGGAACCCGTGCAGATTTAGTTGCATAAGCTGCAAAATCTGTATGCAGTCTTCCCCAATCATTTCGGCCCGGACAAGAAATTTTAGAATACCTCGAACGCGCGAATCTGCTGATTGTTCCGCTCGATGAAAAACGTGAGTGGTATCGCTACCATCATCTTTTCACAGCTGCGCTGCAAGTACGCTTAATGAAGGCGCGCCCTAATGATGTCGTGGATCTACATCTGCGGGCATGTCGATGGTACGAGCAGCATGAGTTGTATCATGACGCAATCCGCCACGCACTTGCTGCCGAGGATTTTGACTGTGCCGCGGAGCTGATCGAGCTGGCCCGGCCTACGCTAGAGAAAGGCTCGCGTGACAAGACGATTTTGGGCTGGGTGCAAGCACTGCCGGATGCGTTGGTGCGAGCGCGGCCTACACTGAACATTGCCTATGCTTGGGCGCTTTTGGACATAGGTGAACTGGAGGCCGCCAAAGATCGACTAGAGGATGTAGAACGATGGTTAGAGTCAATGGATGACCCTGACACACCCGAATCCGACATGACTGAATCCACCATAGCGATTGTCGATGCAGCCCAGCTTCGTTCTCTATCGGCATCGCTGGCCATTGCCTGGGTCTATTACGCAAAGGCCATTGGTGATATCCCTAGCACCGTGAAGTACGCAGAGCAGGCACTTGACCGCTTGCCAGAGGACGACCATTTCCGGCGCGCGCAAAGCACTAGGCTGCTAACGCTTGCTTACTGGGCCAACGGTGATTTGGACGCAGCCCAGAATACTCTACTCAATACGGGGATACTTGCGCAAAAAGCTGCGCACAAAGCTGGCAATGTCCTTGATACAATCGACGGCATATTTCTCATGGCGGATATAAAAGTTGTTCTTGGTCACCTGCGCGAAGCAGTCGAGATATATGAAGATGCCTTACAGCTTGTAGATGAACATGGCAACCCCACGCCCCTTGGCCTTGAAACTGTCTATTCTGGATTAAGTGGATTACGTCGAGAGCGGAACGACCTTGTGGCCGCGGCACAAGATTTAGCGACAAGCGAAATGTTGGGCGAACGAATTGGGGACCGAGTTTGGCGGTATCGCTGGGGTCTTGCGAAGGCAGGACTTAAAGAGACACTGGGCGATTATGGTGGTGCACTGGAACTGCTGAACGAGGCCGAACGCATCTATATCCGCAACCCGTTGCCCGATATACGTCCCGTTGCAGGGTTGAAGACGCGAATATGGGTGAAGCAGAATCGGCTGACTACCGCATTGGGCTGGGCGCGTGAACGGGGTTTGTCTGTTGATGACGATCTTAGCTACCTGCGCGAGTTCGAGCATATCACCTTGGCGCGGATACTCATTGCCTAACACAGAAATGCCCAACAGAGAAACGACCAAGCAGATAGCGCCATTCACCAGGCACTGCAGCTACTGACGCGACTACGGCAAGCCGCAGAAGCAGGAGGGCGGACAGGAAGCGTGATTGAAATTCTTGTGATGCAGGCGCTTGCACACGAAGCAGAAGGCGAAATGTCTGTTGCGCTTGTCGTGCTGGCGCAGGCCCTGACGTTGGCCGAGCCGGAGGGCGACATCCGCACCTTTGTCGATGAAGGCCCACCCATGGCAATGCTCTTGAAAGCACGGGCAGATCGGGGGACGATGCCAGTGTAAACAGGCAAACTTCTGGCCGCATTTGAAGTTGAGCAGTTGGAGCAGACGGTCGATTCCTCACCCCTTCCTACCCAACCAGCGCAACCACTCATCGAGCCGCTAAGCGCACGCGAACTTGACGTTCTGCGCTTGTTCAAAACCGAACTTTCGGGGCCGGAGATCGCCACTAAGCTAGTGGTTGCTTTGAGCACCGTTCGCACCCATACAAAGAGCATCTACGGCAAACTTAACGTCAATAATCGCAGGGCTGCCGTTAAACGGGCAGAAGAGCTGGATCTGATTTAGCTGCAGTTGAAACCGGCATCCTCTACACAGTTCCCCATCATCCCATTCCGCCATCTCCCCACCTAAATCCCCACCTATCTCCCCACAAGTGGGGAATACGGCTCGCCACAACCTTTGTATACTTTGGTCAACGCAATAAAACAAAGTAGCGCTTGAGCTACATAGGGCCGAATGTACGAGTCACAGCATGAATGAAACAGATGCACCAACTATGGGGTATGACCAGTCTGCACTGACGGAAATTCGCGTCCAGGGACACCTTGATGAGCGATGGTGTGATTGGTTTTCGGGGCTCACTATCACCCATGAAGCAAATGGCGATACGCGATTGACCGGCCAGATCCCTGATCAGGCAGCGTTATATGGCCACCTTAGAAAAGTGCGTGATTTAGGCATGCCACTGCTTTCGGTGAATCGCCTTGAACCGGAACAGGCAGGTGTAGCAGGCCTCAATCAGAGAATTAGCGGGGAATAAACGATGAATTCAGATAGACAAGCAATGACCAGAGAAGAATGTGGGGTCTCCGATCTGCGCCAGCCCCCAAAAATAAAAAAACCAACGACCAAGAAATCTTCAGCGTCGGCATATAGTTTGCCAGCAGAGTGGCTCATCCCAACCGGCCTGATCTTCCTAAGCCTCGTTCCCGCAGTTGGCGGGAGCGTCCGCTTGGCAGAACTAGGCAGCGGCACAGAGTTTATGTTTATGCCGGATAGTGGGCGCATCGCGTCCGCGCCCGTGCCAGTGGTGATCCATATCATCAGCGTGCTCATCTATTCCATTCTCGGGGCCTTCCAATTCGCGCCGGGCTTTCGTCGCCGTCATCGACGTTGGCACCAAAGCGCTGGTCGCATCTTGATCCCTAGTGGCCTCGTGGCAGCTCTCTCTGGCCTGTGGATGACCCAATTCTCGCCTTTACCATGGTATGACATCGGCCCGCTCTATTGGGTTCGCCTCGTGGTTGGTCTCGCCATGGCTGTCTCAATTCTCTTAGGAACACTTGCTATTCGGCAACGGAAATTTGCCCAACATGGCGCGTGGATGATTCGTGCTTATGCGCTCGGTGTGGGCGCAGGGACACAGGTTTTTGTCCTTCTTCCTTGGGCGTTTTTCCCATCGATTCATAGTGCGCTGACGCGGGCCATTCTGATGGCGACAGCCTGGATCATCAACCTTGCCGTAGCCGAATGGGTCATCCAGAAACGGCGGTCTCGTTGGGCAAATCGCTGACGACGCACAATGCCTGAGACGCCATCAGCTGGAGTGAGACCGTGAGCAAATACCAAATCAACAACAACATCCGCAAACTGCATTTCTTCGGTGGACCTGGATAATTCACTGACTGACGTTACGCAGCAACAATAGACCTCTTAGAGAAGGCAGATGAAAAGACCGCTGCCACCTCTCTCTGAGCTTGCGTAACGTGAGTGGCTAATCTGAAAGAGAATGGCGACTAATCAACACTCGCTTGCTAGCGACCGCTTCCAAGCAACTGATTCTGGAGGTCAGCATGACAAAAAATCCGCACGTCGATCTACTTGCAGTGAAGATCAAGCTGTCAACATTATGGATCGTGGTATTGTTCAACATGCTATTCCGCGATTTGCATGAATTCGCCCGGACCGGTTTTCTCGAAGAAATGCTGGCAATGACATCTAACGGCGCGCAGATATCTGAAGGGCTGTTGCTTGGTGCTGCCATCTTTTTGCAAATTCCAATCGGCATGATTTTTCTGACTCAGGTTCTTAACGTCAAAGCGAATCGTTGGGCGAATCTGATAGCGGCCATCATGACGATTGCGATGATCGTTGGCAACAATTTGGCGCCCGATCTTGACGATGTGTTTTTCGTCGTCGTTGAATGTGCCGCTCTGCTTTTGGTTATCTGGTACGCATGGCGATGGAAAAAAGAGGAAGTGTAGAGGAATCCATTATGCAAGTTCAATTTTTGACTTGGCAACTCTCCGTTAAGCGCGTCAGGCCAACTGCGCAGGAGCTGGTCGAAAAGTATAATTCCATTGCCGATCAGTGGCAGCAGAAGATTCAGTGGTTTGGTTATGATAAAGCGTATGCGAGTCTCTTTACGCAGCTGCATGATGATTTATGCAACAACTTTACCAAGCGCGGCACAACCAGCGTTTTGGATTGTGGTGTTGGGTCGGGTGCATTAAGTGCCGCGCTCTTTAAGTCCGGCGTTGGCAATCTAGTGCTCCATGGTGTGGATACGTCCCCAACAATGGCGGCCGTCGCTCGCACCCATTTGGCCCAGCAGGGCATTCCCATACAGACGCGAACGCAAGATGTGCGTAGCCTCCCCTATGCCGACAACGCATTTGGCATGGTCATGGCGGCGCATACGATTGAACATCTGCCGCAGCCACAGGTCGGGATAGAGGAGATGGTTCGCGTGTTACAGCCAGATGCCCCACTGTTGATCGTCACGACGCGACCAAGCTTGCTAGGATCGCTCATCGATCTGCAATGGGGCTAATTATTTGTTATTTCAACGTTGGCAGAAACCTAGAATCAAGACGATGAGGACAAGATTATGAAAGCGATTATATGTACAGAATACGGCCCACCAGATGTTCTTCAGCTTCGAGAGATCGATAAACCGGTGCCGAAAGATAACGAGGTGCTCGTCAAGGTTCACGCAGCTACTGCCACCGCAACTGGACTCGGCGCCCGAACCGGCAAGCCAGTAATCGCTAGACTTTCCTCTGGTTTTACAAAACCCAAAAACAGCATTTTAGGGGTAGAGTTAGCTGGCGAAATTGAAGCCGTTGGCAAAGATGTCAAACTGTTTCAGGCGGGAGATCAAGTCTTCGGTATGACGGGTGCAACCACGCCAGGCGCTTATGCAGAGTTCAAGTGTATGCCTGAAGATGGAGCGCTGGTTACGATGCCGACCAATATGGCTTTTGAGGAGGCGGTCGCCGTCGTGGAAGGCGGGATAACCGCCCTGAATTTTCTTAAAAACAGGGCGAATATTCAGCCTGGACAGAGGGTTCTGATCTACGGGGCTTCTGGATCGGTGGGTACTGCGTCCGTACAGGTTGCCAAAGCCCTTGGGGCGGAAGTAACTGGCGTATGCAGTTATAGAAATTTGGACTTGGCAAAATCGCTGGGTGCCGATCACGTTATTGATTACACAAAAGAAGACTTCACCCAAAATGGCGAGACCTATGACGTTATTTTTGACACGGTCGGCAAACGTTCCTTTTCACAATGTGAAAACTCGCTAACGCCAAAAGGACTCTATCTAGATTCGGGCAACGCGGCCACAATTTTGCCCATGCTATGGACATCACTATTCGGTCGCAAAAAAGCTATTCTGTTGGCATCCTATGTACGGTCAGCAAGCGCCATAACGAAAGATCTTGTTGCCCTCAAAAAATTGGTTGAGGCGGGGAAGGTGCAAGCGGTCATTGATCGATGCTATCCATTGGCAGAGACAGCCGAGGCACATCGATATGTCGAAACAGGGCGCAAAAAAGGAAACGTCGTCATCACTTTGGAGCCTCACTGAGCCGCAGGGCAGCCCAACAAGGGCATGTGCTGCCGGTGGGTGTACGAGTGGCCTACGTCGCAAACCGGACAGGTGGGACGTGTGGACCAGGTTGACTGGCCGGAGATCCCACCGGTCAGCCACTGTGCGAGGTTGGCGGGCGGCGGCCGTTGACCAGACCGGTGAGATCATTCCGACAAAACCGACTGCGCTTCATTCACCATTCATATTCATCATCATCAAATGCAACTGCTTCCAAAAACCCTTCTTTGTTCTCTCTGAGTGTTTCTCGAACGTCATCGACTATCGAGTGTTCTATCCGGTTGCTTTCTTTCAAGTACTTGAAGAACTTCCGAAATGAGGCCATGTATGATCGGGTATTTGCTTCCGATGCCCACATCGCTTTGCGTGGATACCAATTCATGAGAAACTCATACACATCTACGTCATCCGCTTCGGTCAAACGGAGCAACGGTTCGTAGTAGGTCAGATATTCGGCGAAAAAATCGATATTGCCAAGATGACTCTTCACCGTTTTGGGTGCAAGTCCGCTCTTCTCCAACCATAACTGAAATCCGTCGAGAATTGGTTGATTGTCTGTTCTGATCAGTTTGACTTCTGCGTCGTAATCGCTCATTTCTCTCTTGTCCTGATTGACTTCTGCATCCCGAGCAATTCTTGAAACGGCGGACAATTCTCGCACCTTGTCGCAGCAATTTGGCTCTTTACCTCTGCGCCGTCAACTCTATCTCGAACAGCCGGAAAAGCCGTCTCCGAGAAACCTTTGCTTGACCCAGATCGCCCCACTTGCGTCGAAATCCCGCCAACGATAGCGTGAGGGGCGGCGGCGGGAGACAAGTTGATGCGAGCGGACAAGGTGATGCGAGCGGACAAGGTGATGCGCGCTGATCAGTGTTCGGCGGCGAATGCCGCCGTCCCCTCGACGCACGGTTGGAGGGCGGCGTTGGTTGACCAATTGCCGGCTGCCACAACTGATAGGTGCAAGTCTATTCGCTATCAAGATTCTCCAGGTCAGCCAAATCCTGAAGGCGCCCGGTTGCTTTCTTGTTCTTCTTCAGACCATCAAGATCGATGAATTTGATCAAAGTCTCATCCATCTCTACTTCGAGACGAGACTCGTAACATTCTTCAAATTCAACCCCAGATAGAGTCGTCAGAATATCGATTCTTGCGGGTGGATATCCAAGCTGGATCACTTGGTTTGGTGTCGTGAAGTCTTCTGCTTGAATCGCAAGATCGCCAAAGCCGAAGTCGGCCAACGCAGCAATTATCCGTTCAGCGTTTTCGGGATCGAGCCAGACCCAGATATCGATGTCTTTTGTGTAGCGCGGGTAACCGTGGAGCGCGACGGCATAGCCACCGACTACGAGGTATCGAACGTTATGCTCGTTGAGTAACCGAATAAATTCTTTGAAGTCGGGGTTCAGCATCGTATTTCCACTGATGGTACTCTCGCCGGAGCTCTTCAACGGCGGCAAGGCGCGTAGCAACCGGCTGGGTTCGCCAGTACACTGCATCATTTGACTGCTGGTCGATTGAGACCTTGGTCACGACTCTTGCGATTGTCATCGGTATGCCTCAATGGCGATTGTAACTCAATTCGAAGTGAAGCGCATCTCGTCCAAACGACTGATCATTCTCGCGAACGTCGCATTGACGCCGACAGCCCGCCAACAAAGAACTTAGGTGCCGGACCGGAAGCGGGCGGACAAGGTTGCTGACCAGAACCGCTGAAGCGTGCCGCCAAGGTAGAAAACACCGAGATCAGGTCCGGTCAGCTAGAGTGGCGAGTTGGCGGGCCGGAACTTGGCCCAATACGGCGCCATGAAACAGACAAAGACTAAACACGCTGCGTTGCATCAACGCAGCCGAATGGCTTCACGGATAGGATGCATTGCAACTGCTGGTCACGCCACGACAAACTTCTCAATTGAATCGAGTTCGTCGGCTTCAGATTGCTGTGCGAAGTAGATGTCCCAACGCATCTGTAAGTTCATCCAAAAATCGGGCGTATTGCCGAAAAACCTAGACAGTCGCAATGCTGTACTCGGCGTGACGCCCCGCTTGCCGTTGATCAATTCGTTGACACGCTGGTAGGGAACGTGGATTCCATCAGCCAATTGTTGTTGTGTCAGACCCATTGGTTTGAGGAAGTCTTCCAGCAGCATTTCGCCGGGATGTGTGGGAGTGCGGTGTGTTGGTATACGGATCATATATCTACCTCAATGATAATCGACTATTTCGACCTCGTCTGGTCCTGATTCGGTCCATACGAAACATATTCGGTACTGCCCATTGATCCGAATGCAGTGTTGACCTTGTCTGTCGCGCTCGAGAGCTTCGAGGCGATTGCCTGGAGGAATACGTAATTCTTCAAGCGCAATTACAGAATCCAATTGCTCCAATTTTCGGGCTGCAATTTTCCAGATACTTTGAGGGCAAGTTCGTCTTGCGATACGGCTCTTGGCGCCGTAAAAAATGTCTTCTGTTCCTTTGTCCTTGAATGACCGAATCATGCTTGCATGATATCACGGTATTCGTGCTAAATCAACAGGTTATTTTGACACAACCGTCGCATTGACGCCGGCAGCCCGCCAACAACTACATCACCGGGCCGGCGGGCAGCGTGGCGATCGGTTGCCAAGCAGACTCGTTCCAGCGGGCGGACAACTTGGAACGCGCGGGCTCTAGCCCTGTCCGGTGCAAGCATGGTTGGCGCGGCGCTGGTGGTTGACCAGACTGGCGCTATGAAACAGACGATACCAAATGCGCCGTGTTTCATCAACGCCGACGAAAACCTCGGCCTCGAATTCCTGCTCCGGATTTCCCGAGAACTGCTTTCATGCACAGCTTCATGTCTGCCGACATTGACTTCAAACCCGGACTATCAGTGGTAGTCGCCGGCTCATTTCTTGGCCGGAAATGATGCATCAGCCGGCAACTGCTTCGTCATCTCGATTTCAGGTTCGTGTATGTTCAGACCTGTTCAGTGTCATACAGCCTCTTCAACTGCATGATCTGCCCGGTATGCAGTAATTCGTCAAAGAACCCGTGCACAATCACAACGCGCTTCGGGCGACCGGTCCAGCGCGGGTCAGACCAGGTAATCGGTGATGACAAGAAAGCATCGTCAAAGCTTGAAAGTTCGTTTTGAAGTTGGATCGTTTGCGCCTGCAATGCATCTCTGACTGTGACAATGCTCGGCCAATCTTCTGGCGCGAACTCCCACGGCCTCGAGTCCCAACCAAACAAGGGCCACCAGCCTTCCGGAATGGAGGGAGGCATCTCATTTGAACCGACTACGGCTGCAAACATGCAGCGTTCCAGAAGAACAAAAATGTGTCCTGCATGCCACAAAATATGATTGACTTCGCCCTTCGGCAGCCATCTTGCTTGTGCATCAGTAATATCTTCAAGAAGCGACAAAGTCATGTTGCGTGACTTGTTGAAGATGATCATCAAGGATTCATCTTGACGTCCATCACTTTGCATCTTTGACACTTCCTTTGCCTCAACGTCGGAAGCCCGCCAACGATCAGCATCACCGGCGCATTCGAGGCACAGATAGGCCTGGCATCGCTCTTCGCGTCCGGTGGATGCGCTTGTTCAAGGAAATGCGCGCTATGGAGATTGCGGCGTTCGCCTTCCGCTCAACGTGTGCTGACTATCAATTGCCGTGCGGTTACTGCACCGATACGCAGCGTCTATCGGCCGCATAAACGCCCCGATGAACGCAACACAGTGGTCGAAATCAGCCTGATCCCGGCAACCAGACGCACCAATCCTGCCCCGGTATCCGGGCAACAGGGCTATTTCACCGCTCATGTCGGGGCCTTCCTCCACACGGACAGGCTGAGCAGCATCAACAGAAATATTGGCAAACGCTCCAACGCAGAAAACTCTCCCTCCACACGCATGCGACCCACGCCGCAGAACGGGCAGGCAAACGGGTCTTCTTCGGCACATGAAGTCAGCCACTCCCCCAGATCAAGCGTGGGCAGGTCAGGCAATTCGAACGGGTAGCCGAGAATCATACGCGCCATTTGCAGCTTGATTCGCATTCATTCCCTCGAGAAAGGGGTATCTTATGCCGCAAACCAATCTGCCTCACGGCGCGCAGCAACCCCGGAAACTGCTGGACCGTCTTCGCGACCGCATCCGCCTCAAGAACTATTCCTATCGTACCGAGCAGACCGATGTCGGATGGGTCAGACGCTAGTTCCTCTTCCACAACAAACGTCATCCTGCGCAAATGGGGCGACCCGAGTTTGAATCATTTCTAACACACCTGGCCGTTGACCGCAACGTCGCGCCATCGACTCAGAATCAGGCGTTACACGCGATTCTTTTCTTGTATCGCGAGGTGCTGGAAGAGCCGATTCCCGAGCGCATCAATGCCTTGCGCGCCCAAGAACGCCGTCGACTGCCAACCGCCCTCAACATAGAAGAAGGTCAGAGGCTGCTCAAGCAGATGGCGGGCGTTCCTTACTGGGTCGCACTGCTTCTGTATGGCAGTGATCTGCGCGTGGGGGAAACCCTTTCCCTTCGCATCGAGGAAATGGACTTCATCCGACTTCAGATCACAGTGCGGGCCGGCAATGGCGACAAGGATCGCATCGCCATGCTGCCGGAAACCGTCACTCGCCCCGCTTCCCAAACTCCTCGAAAATCGTGGCGGCAAACGTGATGCCCAGATGGATCCCGAGCTCAAAGAAGGTCCGATGGACGCCGCCATCCAGGCCAATGTTCAGCATCCGGCGGGTAGTGGAGCCGCCAGGCAAAGGGCGAGGGGGCACAGGCCCGTTTGCATTAGGGCCGCCACTCAGGGTTGATGTCCTTGACGTCGTTTTCGGTCAGGCGCTGAATGTCTGCGCCGTCAGCGTTCATCACGTAGATTTCCCAATTGCCGTCGCGGTTGCTCTCGAAGGCGATCCTGGTCCCATCGGGTGACCAAACAGGATGATTTTCGCTGTCAGCGCTGTTGGAGATATTCTGAATATTGCTGCCGTCGGCATTCATGGTGAACAGGTCCCAATTGTTGCCGTCACGAAGAGACTCGAACGCGATTTTTGTGCCGTCCGGCGACCAGGCTGGCTCGCGATCATCCGCTTCATGAGACGTCAGTTGGATCAGGTTTGAGCCGTCGGCATCGACAATATAGATGTCTTTGTTATCGGCCGTCGCAACAATATCGATGACAAAGGCGATTCGTTGGCCGTCCGGGGACCAATCAGGATTGAACATACCGACATTGCCGGGGAGTTGGACTAACTTCGTGACCGCGCTGCCGTCCACATTCATCGTGTAGAGATCATATTCGTAGGTCATGGCGAAGCTATTCCCGTCCGGTGACCAATCGGGATTGCTTATACCAGAGAGCATACTGTCAAGGTCTGTTACGCCCGTGATTTCGCCGCTGAGTACGTCAATCGTCGAAATCGTCCAAGGTTCGCCTCTATCTTTGAAGACAATCTTCTGGCCATCAGGCGACCAGGATGCTTGCATCGTGTAATCATCTGTCAGCCGGCGCTGATCCGTACCGTCTGCATTCATGATTTGGACGCCCGGCGCACCCGCTACGTCAGAGACATAGGCGATCACGCCGCCGCTGGCGTCGAGTGACGGCAGCGGCTCCGTTGTAGACGGTGTTGTCGTCGTAGGCGCAACGCTCGTGGCCGTCGATTCCGTCGTTGCTTCAGTCACAGACTGTGCCGGCGTCGACGGTACTTCATCAGTGATGCAAGCACCGAGCAGCACTGCAAATAGCATTAAAACTACAAGAACAAAATATGTTGATGATCGTTTAGGGACAGCCACCCATAATTGAGTTCCGCCACAATGTTTTTTACCAGTTTGCGTTGACATTTCCATATCTCCTACGAGGTGAATTGAGGTGAATTTCGAGTATCATATCGATCGAACCTCTCACCAGACGAGCAACCGACGTTGAGGGCACAAATTACGCATGGTCTGGTTGACGCGATGCCAGGCGGTGGCGACCATGAATCATGCCAGAAGCAGAAAAGTCAACGCTGTAGATTACTGGTTAAGTGGTATCATTCCAGTATACAGTAATTTTTCTCGTTCGAACAGTTCCAAACTAATGCACCCATCGCCTTCGTTAGGGCACACACCAGCTCGATTTTGACGGCTATCCCATCGAACCAGCTCTTCTTTACTTTATTTCGCCGGGACAAGTTCACTGCTGGCAGACGATGGTTCCGCTGCAGGGGCAGGCCACATTTTTTTGGATGGATTCTTGTTACAAGGCACAACGCCCCGTTTTAGTGTGGTTTGGCGCTATATTGATACCAACAAGGAGATCTCACCATGAGCCAAAAACTAGAAAACGCCAAGAATCTCTATCTGGATGGGATTCGTGATGGCAATGCGCGCGAAGCCGTCACAAAATATACGGGCGCACGGTATACCCAACACAGCACTGGCGTACGCGATGGCGTGGAGGGGTTCGTTGAATTCTTCGAACCATTTATTGAGCGCAACCCAAAACGCGAGATTCAAATCCTGCGCGGACTGGAAGATGGGCTATATGTATTTCTCCACGCCGACCAATCACTATTGAACGATGGCGAATCGGAGTGGGTGACCACCGACTTTTTTGACACGGATGAGAATGACAGGATCATCGAACATTGGGACGTCATTGCACCTTATGTCGCGCAGACGCCATCCGGCCATTCTAAAGTCGATGGGTCAACCAAGGTGACTGATTTAGAGAAGACGGACGCAAACAAAGCGCTGGTACGAAACCTCATTCGTGATGTTTTGATTGGTGAAAACCCAGGCAATATTGACAACTACATCTCCAGCGAAACCTATGTTCAACACAATGCTGACGTTCCCGATGGATTAGAAAGTTTTAGGCAGCTTGCATTGGCGGAAGAGAGGCCATTGCTCTATCAGGAAATCGTGCTTCTTGTCGGTCAAGGGAATTTTGTCGCCACCCTCTGCAAAGCGACGTGGGAAGGAGCAGCCTACGCACAGGTCGATCTCTTCCGCATTGAAGATGGCCTTGTAGTGGAGCACTGGGATAATGCCGAAGTTGTCCCGCCTGAAGAAGAGTGGGCCAACAGTGGCAAATTCTAACCATTGCTTACCGCGGTCTCAGTTTGCTCCAGTACTCAGCTACCCAGCCGGCCGACTGAATGTATGCGCGATCGATATTGCCAACCTCAGACTCAGCGCCGCCAATATCCAGCCCAATCAAGCCGTCAAAGCCGATCAGATCGAGCGTTTCAAAGAAGACGGGCCAGTTGATTGCGCCTTGCCCCGGCACAAGGTGTTCAACCTCAAGGCCCCGATTGTCAGAAAGATGAATGTAATCAATGTGGGGGACCAATCGCCGCAGCGAAAGAGCCAGATTATCTTTCAGTACAAACTGGTTGGCCGTATCAAAATTGAAGCGCAGGTTGTCGCGGCCTACCGCATCGTAGAAATAGAGAAAAGCATCGGTCGTTGCCGCCAGAACGCCCAAGCAAGAGTGCATCTGATAGGTCAAGCCGAACTCCGCCGCTATGTTGCAGGCCGTGCGGTAGGTGTCGGTTAGGTCGCCCCAGTATTCCTCCCACGACAGATTTGGTGGAAAATGGGCCGCTTGCAGCACTTCCTCGTCGTAGTGCCTTACAATTGGGATGCTCTCAGGAAAGACAAAGGGGGGGAGCGGCGCGTTATCTAACACACCCTTGGCGTTCAGCAACGCAGCGATTTCACAGCCCTTGCGAAATAGCTGCAGGTTCTCCCCGCGTTCGTTGGGGTTGGCGCAGGCCAGGCCGGGCAGAACGATGCAGAAGTATGGCACCTCTAGCTCCAGCGCTTTGACATGGCTTGAAATCTCGTTGCGTTGCTCGTAGATCTCAAGCAGGTGCTCGCGCCGTATTCCTTCAAGCTCGACGCTCTGAAAGCCCAGCGCCTTCATCTGTTCAAGATATTGGAAGGTGTTTTTAGCCGGCGGCGGATAGCCGTACTGGCTAATGATATAAAGGTATGCACAAACAATTGACCGATCAATCATAGCAACCGTCCCATTTTACGCCGATTTTATGGTCGAGCCGCTCTCCAATTTTGTCCTCAGCCACGTTGCATAACCTACCCGGTAATTTTGTCCGACAGCCCTGTTGGCAAGACAATTTGGTCATGCCTTCACGCAGTCGGGAGCGCAACGACAGCCGGGTCAGGGTGACGCAGGGTTGGACTGCTGCTCAGATAGGCGACTAGAGATCTCATTGAGCCGGATCATCGTCTGGAAGTGATCCGGTAGTTCGATAAGGACATTTGTGTATTCGAAAACGTATAGAACGGCTGAAAATGCCAAGCCATAATATTCTTCGCTGCCCTGGATAACCGCTATGGGGGTATATATCAGTAGTGCTGCGATCCCCGACATTACGATCAGATAATTCAAGGTTTCAAGGTCAGCAAGCTTGATATTCCACTCCATCAAGTTCTTGAAATAACTCTTGATGATCTGGCGGTCTTTGGTTTCGAGCGCATCCACTTCTTTTTCAAACTGGTCATTGAAACTTTCATTCAGCTTGAAGCTCACCTTTCCAGTCACTACATAGACAACAAAGATGAGGAGTAACAATGCCAAGCTGGCAAAGAATACATTGCGGTTGAGATTGGCAATAATGATCAATATTGCGATCAAGTACACGACTGCCCCCACCATTGCGGGCACTGACCATTCGAAGAATTCGACAATTTCAGTGACTAAACCCGTTCGGGCAATAATCTTTGAGGTAGAACTGTCGTTGTTCTGCTCCCTTTCCACCATTTCAGGCGCAACTTGCCGATAAATCCTGGAGTACGTTCGGGTGTCATAATACCTTCGAATGCTACTAGTCGAAACAAACAATATGCCCAAACCAACCAAGTAGATCACACCTCGAAATGACTCATCAAGCAGATCGTTGATTGCCAAACCCATAAACAGCGGAACAAGGACGCCAAAGATCGATTCAAGAAAGACCAACAGATTGGTGAGCAAGATCCGCCACTTGAATCGAACTGCCAATGTCTGTATCGTGATTTCTGACATAAGTTTGGACTCTCTTCCGGGTCTGAGTCGCTTCTCATTTCATTTCTGATCACAACTTCCGCTGAACCTTTTAGATTTGCCATGTCAACGAAAAACGGGCCACGATCTCGTCGTCCTCCCACTCATCTGTTTCCAAAAAGCCAAGTGACTTGTAGAGGTGTTCTGCGATAACATTGATCGGTTTGTAAGAAAGGGCAAATTCTTCGTAACCGTATTCTTTGGCAAGCAAAGAAATGGCCTCCTTTACCGCTTGCCGGCCATAGCCTCCTCCCTGGTAGCTCTGGTCAATCAGAATCCCACCAAGCCAGCAAGTGCCATCAGCCGGGTCAACAGCCCACATCATGAAACCAATAATCTGCTTGCCAAGGCAAATGGCAAGGGGATGCCACGCTTTTTCGTAACAACAGAGCGCCAAATAATAGCACGGTTCGGCTACAAATTCCTGCTGGGATTCCGTCACTTGAAGACGGACGATATCACGCCAGTTTTCGCTATCCACTGGCCACAAAGATACCTGAGGATCATTATCCGGGTCGCTTGGACGCATAGGGTCTATTCGTCATGAGGCCGGCCTATATCCTGTGTGGACAAAACGATGGCGGTGGCCCGCCAGCCGGAGATATTAAAGCCAAATCGAGCGAACAAGTCGAAACGATGAGCGATGCCATGCACGGGCTCGGCGGTCGATTCAAGGCCGCCAATTCCTTTTGGGGGGAAACCGTGGTGGTTGCGATAGCACTCCGTGGGGCTGGCATGTACTCGCAGACGCGGCAGCCCATCCCGTCGTCAGACAGCGTCGACTGCCGCACGTTTTCAGGCTGCACTGCGTCATTGCGCAGTGATGACGTACTCAAGAATATCTACGACTTGGGCGGGATCAGTAGCCCATGCCACAGCGGATGCGTCCACTTCTTTAAGCGGATGAACAAGATCTGCATCGTGAAGAGTAATGTAGGGCTTTCCGACAGCCGAACAGTAGCCGGCATCAAATGCCGCGTTCCACTGTTTATATTCGCTCCCAAATCGTACAACTGCAATGTCGCACTTTTCGATAAGTGTTTTCGTGCGAATCCCATTTATCTTCGCCGATTTATGATCACGCCAAAAGTTGTTCGTCTCGCCGCCAAGCAGATCACCCGCCGCGTCGCTGGCCGGGTGATCCGTTACGGCCGACGTAAAGACCACCGGCAGGTCTTTGGCCTTGGCGCCTTCGATTAGCCGTTGTCGCCAGTCTGTGTGAATTTCACCCGAGAGGTAGACATTCCAGTTCATATCTGATTCCTATGTTGATTGAGAGGTTCCGTAAGAGTAACGGGTGATTACGCCGTGCGAGCTGCTGGCGTGGAGAGCATGTTGTCGCGATCGCCCACGGCCGGAACGGTCTCCGCCGCCTCACGGTAGATGCGAAAATTGGCGTAGGCAAAGGTGCCTGCACCAATGGCCGTAAGCGTCTGTTCGAACCAGTGGATGGCGATGCTCTGCGTCTCCATCTGAGCAATTGGTATCAGGGCAAAGACCATGGCGAGATTGAAAAAGAGCAAAAAGGCAATGGCGCGTTGCTGCTGATGCCAGGCGATGAGGAATAGCAGCACGGTCAAGCCGATGTTGGCCAGGCTGGCCAGATTCATGATGGGCGGAAACCAGCCGCGTTCAACGCCTGCGACCTGTGCCTGATAGAGCGCAAAGGCGTAGGTAACGGCGATCAGCGCAAGCGGCACAAGCCACAGACGGCGTGAGACCGTCTTGCCCCGTGCGTGGCGCCACACGCCCCAGGCGCCCGCAGCCAGCAACGTGAAGCCGGGAGCCATCAGCGGAAAGAGCGCGTTGGCAAGCCATGTTACATCGACGCCGTTGATGGTTGCGTTCAGCTTCCATACGGCCTTGGACAGGCCGGCCGCCACCACCAAGAGCGCGCCGGCGACCGCATAGCCCGCTCCAGGGACGCGGCTCATGCGCACGAGTTGGGCGATAAAATAGACGGCAATGCCGGTCAGCGCCACGGGAACAAAGTCATAGAGTGCCAGTCCAATTGTGAATTCTTCCATCGTACTCTCCTCTGAACAAAACAGGTGAAGCTCCGTCTGAAATGAGCAGGTTGTCCCCTCACCTTCCATGCACATCTTGCCAAAGGTTATCCGATCAAGCAATCGCGCAAGAAGAGCGGTCAGCCTAATCGATTGGGGCTCCGGATGTAGCAGAGCCGATACGTTTCAGAGTAGCGGTCAAAAATCCTTCCCGCAACGTCTCATCATCAAACGTCTCAGCCAACTGGTGAATGATGGTCCCCGCTTCTCCGTAGGCTTTTCGCGCCCTCTCTGGATCCTCCTGCCCTCCATAGAGCCTGCCCAACTCACCTAGAATCATCCATTCCTCTCCGGGCAGGCCGATCTCTCGCGCAAGCGCCAGCGCCGCCTCCAGATGCGCAATCGCTTGCGCCGCGTCCCCGTCCCACTCGGCCAGTACCGCCTGCGAGCGCAGCAGCGGCAGCCGATAGCGCACGCTCTTGGTCACTTTGGCAATTCGCGCCACCTCAGCCCGCGCCAGCTCACCATCACCACCCCGCAAGAGCGCCTCGGTTTCGTACCAGCCCGTTAGCCCCATAGACGGCAGTGAACCGCCCGCATGAAACGCCAACACCTCTTTAGCATACCCATACGCGTCATCCCATTCTCCTCGTAGCGCATGGACCGCGCACAGCTCCGCTAGCGCCAGGTCTGGAAACGGGTCAAATCCGCCATTGTCAAACGTCTCCACCATCTCTCGCCCAGCCTCCTGAGACGCGTCCAAAGCGAGCGCGGCCCGGTAGACGACCTGCGCAGCCGACAGCGGAATTGTGATCATGGGATGATTCACTCTACGCGCTTTGTCGACCGCTTCGCTGACCAGCTGGATGGCTTGACCATACTGGCCTAACTCCGCATAGACGAGAGCCAAAAAGCGGGCCACGTCCGCTTGTTCCCAGTCGTTTTCGACCTGCTGGATGAAGGCAAATGCTTGCTTCAGGGTCTTCAAACCTTTTTGAGGGCGGCCGTTTTGCATTTGAAGTGCCCCCAAGAGTCGTTGAACGTCGTTGACGAGCATGGAGTTGCCAAGTGCTTCAAAACGCTGGTGGGCTTCAAAAGCGGACCGCTCGCCCAGTTCCCACTCGCGCAGGCCAGGATAGACATAGGCCAGACGTCTTGAGCAGTTCGCCAATAGGTGCGGATGCTCCAACTCACGCGCCAACGCGAGTGCCTGCTTTGCATAGCGCAGTTCATTGTCTGTATCAAAACTGTGTCCAGCCGCCCCCGATAAGTTTAGGGCCGTCTCTGCCATTCCCCGCCGATCGCCCGTCCGCTCAGCCACAGTCCAGGCCTGCTCCAAGAGCACAAACGCTTTGTCCGAATCGAGTAAGGCCATGTTGTAGAGTTCGGCCAGGCGATTGAGCCCCACACACTCCATGCCCGTCGCCCCAATTTGCCGCGCATAAGCGACCATCTCTTCATAAACGGATCGCGCCTGCTCTGCTTTTTCACACAGTTCATAGGCGCGCCCCAACCCGATATAGAGCGCTTGGCGGTCTGCCCCGGAAATTGCTTCGGGCCAGCCATGGTGCGCTGCGCTTTCAAACGCGGTCTCATAATGGCTTGCAGCGATCTGGGCCGCAAGAGCGCTGAGCGCTTCGTCGCCGGCGATGAGGCTATAGTAGATGGTCTCGGCGAGAAGCCCGGCATGGATGGCGTGGTGAACCAGATCGGCCGCGGCTGCGCCTTCTGCCTTGAGCGTTGCAAACGCGCGCCGATGGAATATCCGACGCCGCGCCGCGCCCGCTTCCCGATAGACGACTTCGCTTACTTTTTGATGTGAGAATGTGTAGGTCGGTTCATGCTTACTTGATAGCGCATTACCGCCCGTTTCCAGGAGAAGCTGTCTGTTCAACAGTTCATCGAGTGCGCGCAGCGCCTCGCTCTCATCGACCTCAGCCACGTTGAAGAGCTGATCAAAGCTGCCCGCCTGCGCCAAAACAGCGGCAGCGGTCAGCACGTCGTTTGCTGAGGGGCTGATGCGCACGAGCCAGCCCTTGATGATTTGCTGAATGCCAGGGGCTATGTGGCCGTTTCCCGCCGCCCGCGCTTGCTCAAACCGCGCGCCATCAAGCTGCCAGCGCGCGGTTGCCGCATCTGGCCGCACCAGCTCCTCAGCCGCCAGCGCCTTGAGCGTCTCGGTCAGAAAGAGCGGCTGGCCACCGCTTTCCGCAAAGAGCCAGTCGCCAAATTGGGTCAACCGTTGCGCATCAGCCGTTGCGGACTCCAGCAGGCGCTGAATCAATTGCTCGGTTTCCGTCTGAGTCAGCGCCTCTAGCCGCATGGACAGCACGGGGAGACTCTGGCTGAGCCGCGCCAGCCACTGCTGCACGTCAGGCGATTCAGCCACCGCTTCCTGGCGCAAACCAAGCAAGAGCATGATTGGCAACGCTTCCTTCGACCAGCGCAAGATGGCGTAGTGCAAGACATCGCGCGACGCACTGTCTGCCCAGTGCCAATCATCGATTGCAATCAGGAGCGGCTTGCGCGCCGCCAGCGCAAGCACAATGCGCGTGATTGCTTCAAAGAGATGCTCTTGCCCCACATTGGCATCCTGGGTTGGTGCGGGCAGATCGGGATAGCGGTCGCGCAGTTCCGGCAAGAGACGGGTTAGCTGCGAGAGCCAGAAGTCGGAGAGCAGATCTTCGGGCGCGTTTTCCTGCTCCAGCCGCTGACGCAGCAACTGGCTGAGCGGCTGGTAAGAGAGTCCGCCGCTCGTCTCAAAGGCGCGGCCGTGCAGCACGTCGGCGCCCTGCATGGCCGCCCACGCCAGGAAATGATCGGTTAAAGCGGTCTTGCCGATACCGGCGTTGCCCGACAGCGTCACCACCTGCAGCCCATGGTCAATGCTCTGCTGATACGCGTCAACGAGGATGGAGACCTCCGCCTCGCGCCCGACGAAAGGGATGGTGAGCTGCATTGGCGCGCGGCTTGGATTTGACGCATTGGCTGGTGGACGCTGCTGATGCTGGATGCGCGTCAACAGGGCTTGGGTCTCTGAACTGGGCTCGATGCCTAGCTCCTCAGCCAGCACGGTGCGACAGACTTCATAGTGGGCGATGGCTACACTGCGCTCGCCGCGCAGCGCCAAGGCCTGCATGAGCTGGCGGTGGGCCTCTTCACGCCACGGCTCCAGGGTGAGCTGCCGCTGGGCATAGGTATAGGCCGTCTGATAGTCGGCGCTGGCCAAGCGTTGTGCCGTCAGCTTGAAGAGGGCGTCGAGCGCCAAGCGGTGATAGCGCTCTCGTTCCGTGCGCAGCCACGCTTCGAAGGGAGGGCTGTCGCAGGTGAAGCCGGGCAAGAGATCCCCTTGATAGAGAGAAGCGACGGTTTCCCAATTTTCCGTTGCTCGCGCACGCAAGAATTCGGCAGCGTCCAGATGGAACGGGCTGTCGGGGTTAAACTGCACCGTGGAGCGCGTGACAAGCAGAAAGGGCTTGGCCTGCGCCTGTAGGGCGGCTGTCTCTGGCAGATCCGTATCGCCCAGCAGTTGACGCAGCCGGTGGAGCGATATACGAAGGTTCTTCTTTGCCGAGTTCTCTGGTTCATCCGGCCAGAGCAGCGTCGCCAGTTCTGCGCGGGAATGCGCCTGTTGAGGCGTTAACGCCAAATAGATCAGCAAGCCCTGGATTTTGACAGATCGAAAATTCTTGATCGGCCTGTTGTCTAGGGTTGCCTGAAAAATCCCAAGAGTTGAAAGTGTAAGCTCACGCACGGTTGGTGTGTCCCTGAAAGAGTCTCCAATGCCCGAAGAGTATACCTGTACAGCTCGCGAATCGCTAAATGGTAACGATAAATCACCGCGTGGTAACGCTTTGGAGATGGTCGTACTGTATCTTGTGGTTGTTGACCTTTGGCAACAAAACAAATCACAAGGAGATTGACAGATGACAGTCAGTACGTTTATGCGCAGCAAAGCAAGAGCTTTTGGGGCAACGGTGGCCTTGCTGATCGTGGCGCTGGTCTTGGCGGCCTGTGCGGTACCGCCGCTAGCCGAGCAGCCCGCAGCAGAGATGGGCGACGCTCCCCAGACCGAGACCTACACAGATGAGAACGGCCTCTTCACCGCCGAATATCCGGCAGGCTGGGTCGTTGAACCCTACGGATTTGAGGGAGACCCCACGCCCAATGTGAGTTTTGGCTCAGATCGGGAGATCTTGGAGTTGAGCATGGTGAATGAGCCATTGCCCGAAGACCAAATCGGACTGGCGGTGATCCTCCTCCACCGTGATATGCTTGCCGAGGCGGGGGTGACCGCCGAAACGCCGCTGGAGGAGATCGCCCAGATGGTGATAGCAAGCATGGCTCCGGAACAGGCAGAGATGGCCGAGGCCACCTACGAGTCAACCACCTTGGCGGACGGCACGCCGGCAGTACGAATCACCATGGCTGCTCCCACCGAAGCCTACGTTGTGCGCCTGGCTGATATGGGCGACGGGGTCATTCTCTTGGCCCCGCAGATCCTGGCCCTGGACTATGAAAACGCCGAGCTGGAAGCGCAGATCGAGGCCATCGCCAACAGCGTCGAGGTGACCGCGTCCGGCGAAGAGGTCATGGCCTTTATCATGAGCAACATGGGCGGTGTTTCCGCAGCGGAGATGGGCGACGCTCCCCAGACGGAGACCTACACTGATGAGAACGGCCTCTTCACCGCCGAATATCCGGCAGGCTGGGTTGTTGACTCCTACGGCTTTGGCGATGAAGACCCCACGCCCCACGTCAATTTCGGCTCAGATCGGGAGATCTTGGAGTTGAGCATGGCAGGTGAGACGTTGCCCGAAGACCAAATTGGCGGGTCGGTGATCCTTCTCCATCGAGCGATGCTTGCCGAGGCAGGAGTGACTGCCGAAACGCCGCTGGAGGAGATCGCCCAGATGGTGATTGCAGGCATGGCGCCGGACGAGGTGCAGGCGGGGATGGCCGAGGCTACCTATGAGTCAACCGCCTTGGCGGACGGCACGCCAGCAGTAAGAATCAACGTGGCTGCGCCCACCGAAGCCGTCCTGATTCGCTTGGCTGATATGGGCGACGGGATCCTTCTTTTGGCGCCGCAGATCTTGGCCCCGGACTATGAAAACGCCGAGTTGGAAGCGCAGATCGAGGCCATCGCCAACAGCGTCGAGGTAACCGCATCCGGCGAAGAAGTCTTGGCCGTTATCATGGAGAGAATGGGCGCAACCGGAGAGTAGAGCCGGCTCGCATCGTGCAGACCTGGACCAAGTAAAGCCTGCTCAGACGGCTACTGATGCGATCTGAGCAGGCTTTTCTCTTTAGGCAGAAAACAATGATCTATCTCTATGTCCGCCAAACGATTACCGATTATGGTCAGTGGAAAGAAGCTTTTGATCGTCACTATTCTGCGCGGCAGGCCGGAGGCGCAACCCGGACGGTGCTCATGCTACGCGATGTGGATAACGCACAGGAGATCGTCTTGCTTCTGGGCTGGCGCAACTTGGCACAGGCGCAATCGTTTGTGTGTTCGGTCAGTTGGCAGCGAGCGCGGCAAGAGATGGGGGTGGTTGGCGTACCGGAGGTGCGATTCCTGGGCCGATCGGGTGGGGGTTTTTTTGGTGAGGCGGACCCGCGATTGGGGGTTTGTCCCTCCCCACCAAAAAAAAAAACCCCGGGGTGGGGGGGAGGCAACCTTCGCCTTCGTTTCGTTTGGGTTCGGTTCGGTTATAAGGGGGGGCCGGGCCCGGGCTTTGGGAAACCCAAAGGGGTCCCGGGGGCCGGATGTAGCAGAGCCGATACATGTCTTCGTACTGGACCACTTCGCCGACGAGCTCCGCGCCGCGTTTGCCGAGCCGGGCGAGCGTATCGTCGATGTCCTCCACGGTGAACATGACGCGTAGGTAACCGAGAGCGTTCACCGGGGCGCTGCGGTGATCGGCGACCACAGGCGGCGCGAGGAATCGGGACATCTCGAGCCGGCTGTGACCGTCCGGCGTACGCATCATGGCAATCTCGACGCGCATGTCGCGCAATCCAGTGACGCCATCTGCCCAGTCTCCTTCGATTGGGGCGCGCCCCTCGAGCTCGAGGCCAAGTTCGGTGAAGAACTCAATGGCGGCGTCGATGTCTTCTACCACGATGCCGACGTTGTCCATAACTGAGAGCGGATGTGGCAAAAAAGCCACATGGATACAGAGCAAAACGGAACGGAAATCGAACGTTGGGGGCTCTCGCTCGAAGAGATCATGGGCCTGGAGAAGCGGCTGAGCGATTACTACGACCGCTATCGTCTTTATGTGATGACAAAAACAGGTGATACAAGTGATTACGGGTTCCATTATCTCAGTTGCCTGATGCGATTGGAAACGGATCGGACAATGGCGAATATTGCACGCACCAGTGGTGTACCGATACAGAACATGCAACAGTTCATCAGCGACTCACCGTGGTCGGGTGCTCGATTAGCCGAAGCAGTTTGCGATGAAATCGGCATGCGTCCGGAATTTTCCAGAGGTAGCGTCCTGATTATTGACGAAAGCGCTGATGCGAAGTCGGGCGACACGAGTGCTGGGGCTGGTCGCCAGCACAATGGTCGAATGGGTAAAGTAGACATGTGTCAGGTCGGCGTCTTTCTGGCTCTGACCAATGATGGCTATCAGACATGGATCGATGGTGAACTATACCTGCCTGAGGCATGGTTTACGGCAAAGAATGCGGCCAAACGCAAGCGGATCGGCATTCCTGAAGAACGAGTGTTTGCCACCAAATTGGAGTTGGCGCTCAAAATGGTTCGCCGGGTTCACGAAAATGGCGTGCCCTTCGATGCCGTTGATTGTGACTCGCTTTATGGCCGCAAAGGCTGGTTCCGTGACCAAATCGACCACTTGGATATCGAGTATTATGCGGACATTCCAGAGAATACTCGAATCTATCTCGAAAAACCTCTGGTTTACTATCCACTAACCAAACAAGGCAAACCTGCCAAGAATCCCGAAATAGTGGGCATCCCGTATTTGGCCAAGGAATTCGTTGCCCACTCCAGTACCGAATGGCGGACCTTCGTTTTGCGTCCTTGCGAGCGGGGCATCCTCAAAGCTGATTTTGCTCGCCGCCGTGTTTGGACGGTTGACGCCGATGGCACCCTGCGCCAAGAATGGTTGCTCATTCGCAAAGACAGAGTCAAAGTCACCTATTCCCTGAGTAATGCCCACGAAAACAGCTCGTTTCTTACCATGGCTCAGCGCAAATCGCAGCGCTACTTCATTGAACGCTCTAACCAAGACGCAAAATCAGAACTCGGCTGGGATGAGTTTCAAGCCATCAAGTACCGTGCGTGGGAACATCATCTCGCCTTCACGATTCTTGCCAGCTGGTTTATTACCGAAACCCGACTCGACTGGGCTTCCCACCATCCCAGAGATCCTTTGTTGCTCGAACAGTACGACATCGATACATTGCCCAACCTTTCCCTTGCCAATGTGCGTACTTTACTGCGAGCGGTCATGCCTCTACCGCAACTTTCTCCCGCTCAGGCCGCTGCGCTCGTCGTTGAACATCTCGATAACCGCACTCGTTCTCGCAAATCTCGCGAGAGTCATGTGATACGCTAGTGCTCAAAAGGAACGAGCCACATGACACAGACAAAATCGCTGAAAGAACGTCGCAAAGCGGAAGCCGAAATCAAGGCACGCTATGAGAGTCTGAACGGGACGCTCACGGAACGAAGTCGGCGCTTGTTCGCTGGTAGTGAAGCCCTGGCCTTTGGTTACGGCGGTATTGCTGCGGTGAGTCGTGCAACCGGCCTGTCCGCCTCAACTATCAAGCGAGGGCTACAAGAATGCCAAGCAATCGAGTCCGGTATAGAACCGACCTTGGCGCCGCAGCGCATTCGGCTTCCAGGTGGTGGTCGCAAGAAGCTGACCGAAAAGTACCCGAATCTACTGCCCACGCTCAAGGAACTGGTGGAGGCGACGACTCGAGGCGACCCTGAATCTCCCTTGCTGTGGACGGCGCGCAGCCAACGAAATCTGGTTCAGGCGCTACAGGAAAAAGGTTACAGTGTCAGCAAGCACAGTCTGGCGAACCTCCTTCAAGACCTTGGATATAGTCTGCAGGGCAATCGCAAGAAGTTAGAAGGTGCACAGCACCCGGACAGAAATCGGCAGTTCGAACATATCAATGAGACCGTTCGCCGTCAACTCGAGGCTGGAGACCCGGCCATCTCGGTTGATACCAAGAAAAAAGAGTTGGTCGGCCAGTATAAAAATGGTGGTCGTGAACTACGTCTCCAGGGAGATCCTGAGTGCGTCAAGACACACGACTTTCCCGACAAGGAGAATGGCAAAGCGGTTCCCTATGGCGTCTATGACCTGGCGGAAAATGAAGCCTGGGTCAGTGTTGGCATTAGCCATGACACCGCTGAATTTGCGGTTGCCACGATCCGTACCTGGTATCGAGAACTGGGGCAAGCCCTTTATCCCCAGCCGACCAGCTTGCTGGTGATCGCTGATGCAGGCGGCAGCAATGGCTATCGAGTCCGCCTCTGGAAAGTTGAGTTACAGAAGCTCGCCGATGAACTGCATTTTCCGATTTCCGTCTGCCATCTACCTCCTGGAACGAGCAAATGGAACAAAATTGAGCATCGACTCTTTTCCTTTATCACTCAGAATTGGCGTGGCAAGCCGCTTGTTACCCATCAAGTCATTGTTGAACTCATCTCGGCAACCACGACTCGCACAGGACTACAAGTTCACAGTCATCTTGATGAGCGACACTATGCGACTGCACGCCGGGTCTCTGATAGCCAACTTGCCGACGTCAACTTGGCGCCCCATTCTTGGAATGGCGAATGGAACTACACCATTCATCCGAACCTTGATTCTGATGCAAAACTAACATGAGTTATTTCAACTCCCCCCGTATCGGATGATTGTGTGAAACCGGGGTCTTGATAGAAGCGCTTCGAGAGCGCGAAGTCCTTGGCCGGAATGAAGGCTTTGAGTTCCACGGCGCGAATATTCGTCATGGGTCTCCTTTCTGGTGCCTGACGGCTGCTTCACCAGCCGTGCAGGCAGCGTGGCGATCGGTTGTTGACCAGATTCGCTGAAGCGGGTGGACACCGTAGTTCGCCTGAGCTTCAGCCCGGTCGAGTTGATGCTGAGTTGGCGCAACGGGCTTGGTTGACCAGACTAGTACGCTGCGGCGTACTAAACTCAAGACTGTACGAGATCGATAGTTCCATGACTCCACTGCAAAGAGTGCACATTAACAACTGAAGCATGAATATCGAGCGCGACAACGAGGTCGCGGCAAGAATCGCCGTGTCGGTGTTGTTGGGGGCAACTTGTACCTTGAGAATCAACTGTACGTCGTTTTCGTCGTCGCAGCTTTCACTGATGTTGGCCACATAGCCCTGATAGGATTCACCCGCCTTGTAGCGGAAAGTGGCCTCCAAGTCATCCAGGGATTGCAAGGCGCCCGACCCGATCTCATCATGGGCTTTCGGTTCGATGGGATCCGCTTCGGCGTCACGCTGAGGCTGTCCGCCCTTTGATGCCATAGGCAGCAGGCCGACGGCAACGGTACCGGGCGTACGTGGCTGGCCTTGACGGCAGGCAAGGTTCGCAGCAACGTCGGCGGTGTGCAGTTGACGGGCGCAACCGGCGTGAGTGCTGGAATGTGGCATCACGCCGCGCTCACGTTCGATGGAGAGATGCTGCGCCTTTACGTGGATGGGGCGCTGGATGCCCAGTCCCCGGCAACCGCGGAGGAAAATAGCGGCCCGCTGCTGATCGGCGCATCCGACCGCCTCAACTCTTTCTACGAAGGTCTGTTAGATGAGTTGATCGTCTACGATCGGGCTCTGGCTGATTTCGAAGTGGCGAACCTCTACGGTACGGTCGGACACCCTGGCTGCCTGCTACTCTGGATGGAGATACCTGGCGTTACAAGATTGCCGAAGGCGCGGACACCGGCCTGGAGGGGCTCTTCCAACTCAACGTGCGCGGGATTGACGCCCTCGGCAATGCCACCCAACTCGACGGGCAGCGCGTCTGGCGCGGCGAGATCGACACGAAACCGCCGGTCGTGGCGTTCCCGGTGACAGTCGATCAGATCGGCAGCGCTTTCGCGACCACCTATGCCTGCCACGCCACCGACTTCAACCTGGACGATACGCAGAGTTGTGTCGTAAAGTGGTCAGCCCCCAGCTATCGGCCGGGCGATGAGACGTTCACGACATATGACGAAGTGGACCTGTGGTATGCCTCGGTCATATCCGACACAACCCGGTTATACGGCATCGATGCCGCACGCACCGTCGATCGGGAGCTGCCCGATCTCGATAAATTGGCGGTTGAAGTCTGTGACTACTACGCGCATTGCACAACAGTCCGTGCTGACCTGCAGGCCGATCCGTTGCTGCCGGCCGCAAGCAGAGTGCTTGCGCCATCCGACCACACCGTCCTTGCCTCCACGGAAAGTATCACCGTCACCGGTGTAGCCTACGCTGCAACCGGTCTGGAGACGCTGGTCGTGCGCATCGACGGTCGGCCGGCATACCTCGACTACTGGCCGACTGACGACACGACGGCGGCGGAATGGTCCTTCGCGTGGACGCCTCCGGGCGAAGGCATTTACCGCTTCGTCCCGCAAATCGACGATTGGGCGGGAGCCGTGCCGCCAGGCGATACGAGTCCGCCGGAGACAGGCGGAGAAAGAGAAGAGGATGCTTCTCGAGGCGAACTGCCGGAATTGCCCGTGGCCGTCTACCTGCCGATCGCGGCCGGCGCTTTCCTCGCATCCCTTGCCGCCAGACGGTGGCGCTCTGACGACCATCTATCTGCCGTTTGTGGAAAATCTAGTCGGAGTCACGCCCGCGTATACGGGCACGACGACGCTCATCTACGTCGACCTTGCGCCGCCAACGGTCGGCATCAGCTCCACAATGCTGACGGCCGAGGACCGTATCGGGCCGCAGACGGTGGTGATGAGCGGCTTCGCAAGCGACGGCGTCCGGTTGCACAGCGTCGAGGTGCGCGTCGACGATGGGCCCTGGGTGCACGTCGGCGTGCAAACGGATGGTCGATGGTTCCTGCCCTGGACAGCCGCCAGCCTGGAGCTTCAAACTATGCAAGTCACAGCGCGTGCGACCGATGTCGCCGGCCGGGCGACGGCGGCCACAGCGCAAGTCACTGTCGATCTCGAGCATCCGGTGGAATTCCGCTGAGGAATCGCGGTTGTTTTTAGGAGGACAAAGTATGCAGCGCAGCAACTATGTGATTGACGGCGGCGCCGAGGGGCGCAACCGGCTCCGGATTCTGGCCGACGTCTTCGGCCCCGCAACGCGCGCGCTCTTGTCGCGCGTCGGCATTCCCGAGGGCGCCACCTGCCTGGACCTCGGCTGCGGCGACGTGACTCGGGAGTTGGCGCAGATGCTTCCGGGGCACCTGCGCGACGCTGGGTTCGAGGACGTGAATGTGCATCTGCATCACCCCGTTGCGTTGCGCGGCGGCATTAAGACACTCACCTGCACGACGCTGGAGAAGATCGGCGCCACGGTCCTGCGTGATAACCTCACGACAGAGGAGGAGTTCAACGCAATCCGCGCCGAACTCTTCGCGTTTGCGGATGATACGAGTATCGTGATGGGTCGGCCGTGTGGACAACTTGGTTTGCCCCGTGATCCCACCGGTCAGGCCGACCTAAAGTTGTAGGGTGGCATTGATTGGCCTGAATTGGAAATGCGTTGCCTGCTGCATGCCGCAGAACGGCTAGCTGAAATCACTCGCAGTTCTATGCGGGTTGGAGTGTTTGGATGCGCGTAATGTCGTCTTCGATAAGCTGTGCTGTATCCCAAAGATCAACTGCCCTTTGTGCGTTGAGCCAAAACTCCGGTGAGTGTTCGAACAGTTTCGCCAACCGCAATGCCATCGAAGGGCTAACGCTGCGTCGTTCGCACAGTAGCTCATTGATTGACTGGCGCGAAACGCCGATTGCTTCAGCAAGGCTCGTTGCTGTGAGGCCGAAGTCGGGCAGAAAGTCTTCGCGCAGCATTTCTCCTGGGTGCGTTGGCCGACGATTCATGCAAATTGTATTTGGAACGCTCATAGCTGTTTCACAACCTCAGTGATAATCACAAACTTCGACATCGTAGGCATCGCCGTCCACAAATCGGAACCAGATACGCCACTGATCGTTGATCGAGATGGAATGCTGTCCTTTTCAGTCTCCTTCAAGGGCATGCAGACGATTCCCTGGCGGCACGCTCAAATCTTCCAATCTCGTTGCGAGATCGATGTATTCGAGTTTGCGTGCAGCGCGTTTTGCAATCTCTGGTGGGAAGCGCCTGGCCTTGCCCATGTGCGCCGCCTATCGCGGCCACACAAATCAATCGACTATCCAAGGCAATGCAGGCCGACTACTGAAAGAAGCCGAGATGGGGTGGCGTCTCGTGGATTCGAAAAGAGCATTCTTCATGCTGATCATTCTTCGCTGTAGCGGCCGATTTCATGCGTCGAAACGCTCCAATCCCGCGCTTGCCCGGAAAGGGTTAGTCCCAGGCCCGGGCGCGGAGGAACTTCTACCCGGCCATTCTCGATCTTCAGCCGTTCCTCGAACATCGGCTCAAGCAAGTGAAAATGCTCGATCCACGGCTCTTCCGGGAAGGCGGCGGCCAGGTGAACATGCAGTTCCATCATCCAATGCGGGGCGATGGCGACGCGCGCGGTCTCCGCCGCGGCCATTGCTTTCAGAAATGGCGTGACGCCGCCAATCCGCGGCGCATCAACTTGGCTGATATCGCAAGCGCCGGAGCGTACAAGTTCGATGGCCTCTGAAGGTGAGGTCAGCATCTCGCCGGTAGCGATCGGCGTCGCAAGCGCGTCGGCCAGCATCGCATGGCCTTCGAAGTCAAGTGCGTCCAAAGGCTCTTCGATGAAGCTCAAGCCCAGTCCATCGACGATACGTCCGAATTGCAGCGCGTAGGTGCGATCCCATTGCTGGTTGGCATCGATCATCAAAGGAATATGGTCCGGGATGTGATTGCGCAGCGCCTCGATGCGTTTGAGGTCCTCTTGCCCATCGGGCTGGCCGACCTTCATCTTGATGCCGCCGATCCCGAGTCCGATAGAGCGGGACGCAGCACCCTTGATCTCATCAATCGAGGCCTGTAGGTACTGGCCCTCAGAATTGTAGATCTGCAAGCTGTCGCGGTGCGCGCCGAGCAGCTTTGCCAAGGGCAGCCTGGCCCGCTTCGCCTTCATGTCCCACAGCGCCGTGTCGAATGCAGCGATGGTCTGGTAGGACATGCCGCCACGGCCAAGGCTATTGGTTTGCCAGCGCAGCAACTCCCACAGACGACCAATATCATTGGGATCCTGGCCCATGAGGCTGGGCGCAACTTCGCAAGCGAGTGCGAACATCGCCGTCCCGCCGGCACGCAGGGTGTAGGAATAGCCCATCCCCTGATGCCCGTTTTCGCTAATTGCTTCTACGGCAAGGATGTCGATGGCAGCCAGCGGCAACTGCCGCCCGGTCAGGACCTTGGCGTCCGAAATCGCGGTTGCGAGCGGCACGATGATATGGCTGACTTTCAGTCCCGAAAGTGCATCATCGCTTGCCGCACCGATCGGCGCACCCGCCAACGGCGACCTAGCGGCAATGCGCCGCGAACTCAGGTCAAGTCCCATCAGTCCTCCCTCCAGGCATGACGAAGACGTTATTTTGCGCTGGCTGTCTGGCAACTCTTTCTTGCGTACTTGGAAATCCATGATACTAACTCCCCCCATTCGCACTTCATAGTATGGACTTTCCAGCAGCAGTTCAATTTCATCAAGCGACATATCTGTATATTTCTTGGCTAGTTGGAAGATAGTTCCCATGCGAACGCCAAGGAATTGATTTGTTTTATCATCATCTGAAAAATGACGCTGTCGCTTTGCTGCTTCGTCTGGAGAAGCATGGGCAGAGAGTTGTTCCACAAAGCTGTCAGCCGTCTGCGGGTAAATTTTCATAAAATGATTACTCACGGCTAGAGATTTGCTGCACCGCCCAACTGTTTCCATCAGGATCATCAAAAAATATGAACCCAATATTATCTAACTCATGCCCTTCAAAATTGTCAGGTTGTGCGCCCATGAGCGTGATTTCGCTTACTTCGACACCATTTTCGATAAGTTGAGCATGCGCTTTACGAATATCATTGACGACAAGTTGTAAACCCTTGAGTGAACCTGGCAACATCTCAACAATTCCCGTGCCAATTACGATGGAACATCCTGAACCTGGGGGCGTGAGTTGAACCACCCTCACCGATTCATTGACTTTCGTATCGTGATCCATATGGAAGCCAAGTTGCGTTTCGTAGAATTTTTTTGCTCTATCGACATTCGCCACAGGAACAACAATGACTTCAAGTGTCCAATTCATAATTCTTACCTCTCTTCAAATGCAGCAATTAACTCTTTAGGAGCGACGTTCCGTCAGCGACGCTCAATGAACATTTCAACAGAACATTTCAACAGAATCTATATCAATGGTGCTGAGCTTCGCAAGAACTATGTCGTACCCCTCGTAATGCGGTTCCAGATAATATACCTCCGGCTTGGTTGCCAGCAAGCGGTCGCGTTCAAACGGATCAATATCCATCAGTACAATACTATTGTCGTTCTGCCGCAATCGTGTAACTAGCTTCTTTCGCAACTTCAACGACGGTTCACCATACGATACAGCTTCAAATATACCAGGGTACTGTAAACCCAATTTTACAACGTCTGTCCAGTTAACCATTTTGTATTCTGTCCAAATAGAATCAATCAATCTACGAAGTCCGTCGTTCAGAGCGTCAGCTGTACGGCCGTTTCCTTTGGCGCGTCAGCTAAACTTATCAGAGAACTTCATGCTAATTTCCGATTATGTTTTGCAAGGGGAGTGCCAACGAATAAGGATTATGCGGCGTGAAAAAAGCCGACGTATCACCGAGCCTGCCCGCCGCAGCATAATCCGTGTTGACGTGATCCGGTGGGACCAGACTCTCTATGGAGTTTCAGTCTTGTTGCCGTGGTTTCGGGCTGCCAGGGGCAGCCGCTCAAGCGGCCATGTTGTAGCGAATGATCGAGCCGACAGCAAGAGAGTCAGATCCAGCCTGGCGATCAGTTGCAAACTGGATTCGTTAAAGCGGGCAGACAGGTTACTTGCCCGAGATCTAGCCGGATCCGGTGCATGTTTAGTTGGCGTGGCGGCGTTTACTCGCCGTTGTTTGGTGTGAGCCTTGATAGGCTTATTTTTGCGTGCGAATTCGAATCGAGCCAGGAGAAATGACGCTGAAGGTGTTGAGCAATTTGGTGTCGTGTTCGGCTACTGCTGTGGAAACAACATCTGCCTTTGTGGCCGACTGCAGACCTGCAAGCCGGATCAAGATGACACCTGCATGGACCAATCTCTGACGAAAAACTAATTCGCCAAAATCCTTGTCGAGTGTTAGGAGCAGGGCACCGTTGTCATTTGCCTGTCGCAAGATCGTGTCATCGTCGATTCCCGGTGACATCTCTGCGACGTAGGCGACTTCATGGCCATCTTGTCTCAAACGGTCAACAATCAGCTTGTCGACGCCCTCGTCGGCCAAGAGCTTCATGCTATTTCCAGGGGAACTGGATAAACAACATCTGCTTTGAGCGCTTCTGCTGCGAAGGCAAGTGCTGCTAGTATGGCACCTTCCGGCAAATGCGGATATGCTTCTTGGATCTGTTCAGCTGTCTCTCCGGCAGCAAGCTTTTCCAGAAGCAGCTCTACGGTGATTCGGGTTCCGGCAATGACAGGCTTGCCCATCATGATCTTCGGATCTGATTGAACACGTGCTTTTTCCATGTTGCTGTTACCGTTCCATGCTCTCGTGGTGAGCAATCTCAATCACTGAATCGTCGGGGATCACTTTATCACGAATTCTTCGATTTGTCGTCGCATTGACGTCAACCGCCCGCCAAAGACTAAGGATTATGCGGCGTGAGAAAAGCCGATGTATCAGCAAGCCTGCCTGCCGCCGCGTAATCCGTGTTGAAGTGATCCGGTAGGATCAAAGCTGTCTATAAAATTTCAGGCTTGTTTCCGTGGTTTCGGGCTGCCCGAGGCAGCCGCTCAAGCGCCCACATTGTAGCCAATGATCGAGCCGACAGCAACAGAGTCAGATGCAACGGGTGCATACCACATTTGGGGGGCTGCTCTTGAGACGGTGACTAGGCTCTGTTGACATTTCGAAAACCACCTACTTCGCGCCTGGCACGTCCCCGGCACGGGCGGCAGAATATCCGATTGGCAGACTTGTAGGGCCCGTGCCGGGGACGTTACGACCAAATGTTAACGGGACCTAGTCCGTTCGTACGCCGCCCCCAAAATGGGATGCACCCAGATGCAACTCACTATGATTGTCATGGGCCATTGCGACGGCGTAGCCGAGCCAAGGTGACCTCCGCAGCACGATGCCGCGTGCACTCGCTTGCCTTGCCATCGACCAAGCATGCCCCAGGCGCGACCAAGGCAAAGCGTCGCTGCGCCCGGGAACGCCGAGCCCCGGCATGGCTCGTGGCTGGCTGCCGAGCTGGGGCTCGGCGTTCCCGGGTCCGGTTCGCCAATCCGACTACGACGCACCATTCAGCGGGCCGATCCTTCGCTCCTATTCTTCCACAACCAGCGGCAGCCAAACGCGCTCGCTCAGCTCAACGTTGCTGGGCAGGCTGTAGCTGCCGAACTCGACGCCCAGGGCAAAGGGACCGAATTCACTGACCTTGCCGTCGATGCTCACTTCTTCCAGGAAGAAGCTTGTGCTGTCGGTTGCGGCTTGATAACCGTAATCGAGCGGCTCGACCGAATCGATCGCGGCCGACTGGATCAGCGCCGGGTTGTGCGGTGGCGGAATCTAAATGCATGGGCACGAACCAGTTCGCCTACTCGTCAACTAGAGAGTGCCGACGCACTAGCCCTTCCCAAACTCCTCAAAAATCGTGGCGGCAAACTTGATGCCCTGGATGTAGCGGTCGATGGGCATGTTTTCATTCGGCGCGTGGAGATTGTTCTCGGCCGCGCCAAAGCCGCTGAGCACGGCCGGATGGGGCACGTTGATCATGATCGTGCCCTGGGTGCTGACGCCCATGACGAGCGGCTCCTCGCCCCAGATCTGGTCGGCGGCGGCAATCACGGCCTGGCTGATCTGCTCGGCGACCGGCGTCTTGTAGGGATTGGCGCGTGCGGTGTGGACCGCGATCTCCACGTCGTCGAAGCCATGTTTTTGCAGATGGGCTTCCAGTTTGACCAGCTGATCGGCCGGCTCCAGATTGGGCGGGCAGCGAAAGTCGAGCTTGGCCGTGGCCTGGGCCGGCACGATCGTCTTCATGCCCGCGCCCGTGTAGCCTGCCTCCAACCCGGCGATGTTGCACGAGGCGCCATAGTGGATCGCCTTGAGCAGCTCAATGTCGTCATCGTAGGGAAAGTCAGCGGCCAGGCCAAGCTGGCGCGCCAGCTCAGCGCGGTCAAAGTGCTCCAGCTCTTGCTGCAGGTAGTAGAGGTCATCCTCGTCCGGCGGCAGCAGGTCGTCATACCAACCCTCAATCAGGATGCGGCCGTCGGGGCTGAAGAGGGAGCCGAGGCAGTGGACGAGGCGCCACGACGCGCTCTTGGCCTGCAAGAGCTGCGCGCGCCCGCTCCAGTAGTCGATGCCGTGGCTCTTGACGCGCAGTTCGACGGCCAGGATCGCCTTGATGCCCAGATGGATCTCGGGCTTGAAGGAGGTGCGATGCACGCCGCCGTCGAGACCGATGGAGGCGTCGCAGGCGCAAAGCTCCTTGTGGTCGGCCACCCAACTCGCCAGATGGGGACTGCCCACCTCCTCTTCGCCCTCAAACAAGAAGGTCAGATTGACCGGCACGCCGCCGCGCACCTCGTGAAAGGCCTGGGCCGCACGTACGAAGGCGAGTACGCCCGACTTGTTGTCCGTCGCGCCGCGTGCGTAGATCACGCCGTCGCGGATTGCCGCGCTAAAGGGCGGATCGATCCACAGGTCGAGCGGTTCCGGCGGCTGCACGTCATAGTGGCCGTAGCAGAGCAGCGTCTTGGCCTCGGGATCGGCCGCACGCGCGGTGCCGTACACGATGGAGGGTGCATCGGGCACGGGCAGGATGCGCGTATCGGCTACGCCGTCGTCGAGCATCTGGCGCTGGAGCAGGGCCGCGCACTCGTCCAGACCAATGCCCTGGGCGCTGATGCTGGGCTGGCGCAACAGCTCCTGCAGCTCGGCTACACATTCGTCGCGGTGTGCGTCGATCCAATCGTAAATGTCTTGCATTCGGGACTCCCCATGGATGGTTGGTTGTGATCCGTTGGCGGCTACATTCAAAGGTTACATTCTGTGGTTACGCTCTACCGTCAGGTCGTAAGGAGGGAAACCATTTCCCTTACCTGACGATCCTTCCTTCCCAGAAGGCGATGGATTGGCGGCGCCAGGTGTAGGTGCCGGCAAAGCCGGCCAGCGTCGCGATCACGGCCGGATAGGAATAGCGCCCGGGTGTGGTCTCCAGCGTGTAGCAGGTCTGCCAGGTGTCGCCATTGTCCCGGGAGTGGGCCAGCGTGAGCGGCGTCCGTGCGCCCCAATTCTCCGCCACCGGGTTCAAGGCCAGGAGCAGGGTGCCATCGGGCGCCATGGCGAGATCGATGCCGCTGTTATTGTTCGGCAGGGCTGTCGGCGTCAGTTCGCGCCACGTGCGACCGGAGTCGCTTGAGTCGCTGCGACAGATGAATCCGCTTGCGCTACGGGTGAGCATGTGCACGTGACCGGGTGATGATTCCCACAGCGTGGGCTGAATGGCCCCCTTGCCCGTGATCCGGGCGCGATCCATGGCTACTTCCGGGCTGGCATGCCAGGTGCGACCGCTGTCGCTGCTGCGGTCGGTCAAGACCCGCCATTGATCGCCGTCCTCAAGCGAGTTGGGCGCAAGCCAGGCGCCGTCGGAGAGAATGATCGGTTTGTTCTTGACGGGACCGCGTCCGCCAATGTCATCCGCAACGAGCAAGGCGGGCGTCGTCCACGTGCGTCCGCAGTCATGGGACCGGGTGACCCACGTGCGCCAGCAGTCGCAGCGCTCGCCAACCTTGAAAAAGAGCCAGATGGTCTCATCGTCGGGCGCAAAGAGCACGGGGTTCCAGTGGGGCAGGTTGTCGACCCTGGCCCATTGGCGGGGCGCGCACCACCTGCCATCCAGCTCGCGAATCGCACCGTAGATGGCCACATCCGCTGCACCCTCCTTGGTTCCGGCAAACCAGGCCGCCAGATAGCGCCCATCCCGCAACCGCACCAGTGTGGATGCGTGGCATTCACCGGATTGGTCGGGTGCAAAGATCAGCGACCGGCGGATCACTCTGAAATGCATAAAGACCCCTTGAGTCATGCTCATGAACCGCCCGGCGGGCACGGACAGGATTTTCGTTTCAGGCCGGTGGCGAGAGCGGCAGAGAGAGCCAGGCCAGGCCAACGTCGCGACCCATGTGGCTGGTGCTGTCGCCGCCGGGCGCGTCATAGAAGAGGGCCAGACGCTCGCCAACCGGTACAACCGACGGCAGGCCGATGCATTTCTTCGACCAGCTGCAATTTGCACCATCCAAGACAACGGCCTTCTTGGCCGGATCCCAGCGATTCAGGTCTTGCGTCCAGTAGACCCAGATGGCGTCGGTGTATTCGCCGGTCGCTTCTTCGGTGCCCCCAGGGCCATCGTTGCCACCGCCAATGCCGATGTGATTCGTGAAGAGAAACCAGGTCTGATTGCTCGGTTCATAGTAGAGCGAGGCATTTTCGATCTGCTCCTCGATCGGCACAATCGGTGCCGGGTCTATGGTCCACGGCCCATCAAGATCCCGGGTACGGGCAACGCCCAGCGTGCGCTGGACACAGGGATTGCCGGGCTTTTCGGTGGTGGCGCTGAAGAACTGGAGATACTCGCCATCGTGCTGGACCACGTGACCCGGGCTGGCGGTAATCGAGTAGTAGGTATCGGGCTGTGTGCGAAAGGGCGTCACGTCCGGCTGCTTGCGCCAGGGGCCGGCGGGGCCGCTGCCACGCGCCTTCATGGTGAGGTAGGGGAAGGCCGGGATCCGATCCGGCGGACTGCTAGTGTTGGGCGTGCCCAGGTAGAACATATGCCACTGATCGCCGTCACGGTATGTGACGCCATAGGAAGCGGACTTTGAATCGTCTGCATCGGACGCCCCGAAATCAAGGACCGCCCCGCGCTTCTCCCAGGTGAGGAGATCTTCGCTCACAGCTAGGGCGCAAAGCCAGCCTTTGGGCCCAGCGGCGTCGTAATGCATGTAGTAGGTGTCATCCGCCACGAAGACCCAGATATCACGTGCGCCAAGCCTATCACATTGCCCGGGTCCGTCACCATGGCGCAGCACGACGCCGTGATCCTGGGCATCCATGCGCAGCGTTGCCGCCGGTCGCCCGTCGCTGTACGCTTGTCCCATGCCGTTCATACCCTTTCCTTGCGCCGCAGCGCGTGAGGTTCATTGTCATGCTCAGCCGCTGGTCAGAATGGACCTGAGCGAGACATATTGTAGCCAAGATGCAGAGCATCGGCAACGGGGCATAGCCTGCTTGACCCTGCTCAGTCCCCCTCTGTCGACGATCAAGCCCTACTTCATAGGGCGCAATTTGCTAGCCAGGGCATTCATGCCCGGCGGGATCGCACACCTGAGCCAGGCACTGACCCAAGTGCGCGAACACGAGGATGGAATCGGACACAACAGCGGGGCCCAGGGGGCTCCCCGAAAAGAACGGATAAAGCAGTCGTCTTGTCAACACCGCGTCTGGCGATCAACCAAAACGCAGTATCCGTTCCTTTCCCTATCAGGTGTTTTGTACCCACCGACTGCCACCAGCATTTGACCTCCAGAACGCTGTTGCTCTCCGTACCCTTGCCTTCACCCACATCTTGTCTCGAGCCCACGGCATTCATGCCCGGCGGGATCGCTTGCGAACGCTTCGGTTTCCATCGCGCCGGCGCCGAAATAGACAGCCGGCAAATGGCCCCTTGGTGCCACTGATTGCACCCTGTACAATGGGGACGACAATAGCGACAATCAACTCTGTGAAGGAGAGATTCATGACCCAGTCAACCGACCGCGCCCCACGCATCGTCGTGGTTGGCAGTTTCGTGGTGGGGATGACGATTCGCGTACCCCGTTCGCCGGTGCTGGGCGAGAATCTGGTCGGAGACGGCTTTGATTTGGGGCCAGGGGGGAAGGGTACGAATCAGGCCATTGCAGCGGCCCGCCAGGGCGCCGACGTGACGCTGCTGGCCTGCATCGGCGACGATCTCTTTGCACCCATGGCCCTCGATCTCTATGCCAGGGAAGGCATCGACCAGACCCATATTCACCGCATGTCCCAGGCCCATACCAGCGTCGGCTTTGTCACGCTGCTGCCCTCGGGCGAGAATACAATCGTCGTCGACCTCGGCGCCAATCTCATGATGACGCCTGCCCACGTCGACGCGCTGTTGCCGGCGCTGCACCACGCGGATATGGTCATGATGCCGTTGGAGACGCCGGATGCGGTCGTCTATCGCACGCTGGAGCTCTGCCAGGGCTGCGCCGCACGCACGCTGCTCAATCCAGCGCCGGCACGCCGGTTGGACCCGGCCTGGTTGCCCCTGATCGATATCCTGACCCCGAATGAAACGGAGATCCGGCTGCTTCAGGGCCTGGCGCCGGACGATCCGACGCCGACGGAAGAGTTGGCCGAGCGTCTGCTGACGCAGGGTGCGCGATGTGTCGTGGTCACGTTGGGCAAGGCGGGCGCCCTGATCGTCACACCCGCAGGGCAAGAACGCATTGCCACGCCGTCGGTCAGCCCGGTCGATGTGACCGGGGCGGGCGACAGCTTTAACGCAGCATTGGCCGTCGGTCTTGCCCGGGGGGAATCCTTGACCGCAGCTGCCCAGCGCGCCGCATATGCCGGGGCCTACGCCACCGGTCACCTCGGCGTCATCGACGGGCTGCCTACCGAGATCGAACTCGCCGACTTCTGCGCCGCCCACTTGGTTGACTAGACGCTCCGACCGATCCGCGCTAGGCAGTGCGCTGCTCAGCCGCCAGCGTTTCGCAGCGGACCTTGAGCCCCTCGTTTTCAGTCGCGATCGCGTTGGCCGCAAACCGGCGTAAGATTGGGCCAAGCAAGGTCGCTAGTGCGCCATCCATGTCGAGCGTCACCAGGCTCTCCGTTCCTGCACCACTGGCCAGCAGTTCATGGCGCGCTAAAAGTTGCAGGCCCGTGCGCCCCGTGCCCCAGGTGAAGGCCTGGCCAGGCACGAAGGCCGTGACGGTCCAGAGCGACTCGGGTTGGCCCGGTTGCTTGATCTTGGCCGTGCTGCCGAGATGGAACGGCCCGTCATCGACGCGGACAACGGAAGTCATGGTCGGCGTCCACTCGGGCCAGCGCTCCACATCCACCAGCACAGCCCAGACGAGATCCGGCGGCGCGTCAATGTGGAGCGTGTGCGCCAGTGTTGCGGCTGACGTTGATTGGTTTTGCGTATCCGGCATAGTTTCACCCCTTCGTTGCCACGCGCTGCGTTCTCCGTGCGCAAGTACGTCCACGGTCTGACGATTCCCACCTCTGTCAGCCCGCTCACTGCGAACAGAGTGGTATAGTCGTACAAAGAGTATATGCTGCGTCTCGGCTCCCACCTACCCACAAGGCTTCCGCTATGACATCGACGGTGCAGGATCAAGTGCTGCAGGACCGCTTGCGGCGACGGCGCAAGTGGACCATGTTGAGCCTCCTTGCACTGGCCGAATTACTGGCCATGAGCTTGTGGTTTTCGGCTTCGGCCGTGGTGCCCCAGCTCACGGCCGAATGGTCGCTCTCGGGCGGTCAGCAGTCGTGGCTCACCATGAGCGTGCAGATCGGCTTTGTGATCGGCGCGCTGGGCAGCACGCTCCTCACCCTTGCCGACCGCGTCCCGGCCCAACGCCTGTTTGCCGTCAGCGCGCTGCTGGGCGCACTCTTCAACGGTGCAATTGCCCTCTTTGCCACCACGCCGGAGGTTGCCCTGCTCCTGCGTTTCCTGACCGGCGTGACGCTGGCCGGCGTCTATCCGCCGGGTATGAAACTGGTGGCATCGTGGACCAAGGAGGATCGTGGCCTGGGTATCGGCCTGCTCGTCGGCGCGCTCACGGTCGGCTCTGCCATGCCCCATCTGCTCAACGCCGTCCCCTTCTTTGGCGGCGCCGCGGGTATCCCCGCCTGGCGGCCGGTTCTGCTGGCGGCTTCGGCGCTGGCCCTGGCAGGCGCCCTGCTTGTCGCGCTGTGGGTGCGACCGGGGCCGCTGCTCAGCCAGTCGGCGCCGTTCGACTGGCGCTTTGCCGGCAGCGCGCTGGCCGACCGGCCCGTGCGGCTGGCCAATTTCGGCTACCTCGGCCATATGTGGGAACTCTACGCCATGTGGGCATGGACGCCCCTCTTCCTCCTCGCCGCCTACCAGGCCGCAGGCTGGAGCGAGACCAGCGCCCGCCTGGCGGCGTTTGCGGTCATTGCCGTGGGCGGTCTCGGCAGCGTCATTGCCGGTAAGCTGGCCGACCGGGTGGGCCGTACCACCATCGCCAGCATCAGCCTCGCGATGTCCGGCGCCTGCGCGCTCAGCATCGGCTTCCTCTTCAACCGTCCGCTCGCGCTCACCGCACTGGCGCTGCTCTGGGGCTTCACCGTCGTGGCGGACAGCGCGCAGTTCAGTGCGGCCGTCAGCGAGTTGAGCGACGCCCGCTACGTCGGCACCGCCCTCACGCTGCAGACAAGTCTGGGCTTCTTGCTCACCTTGTTCACCATCCGCATGGTGCCGCCCCTCGTTGCAAGCGTCGGCTGGCAGTGGGCCTTTGCCGCGCTCGCCATCGGTCCCGCCTTCGGCCTGTGGAGCATGCTGACGCTGCGCGCTCTGCCCGCCGCGACAAAAATGGCGTCAGGCAAGCGTTGAGCGGGCATTCTCGAAATTGATCGGGTCCCGTCGCGCTGATGGAGTCGCATCACGTAGGTTTTGTGAAATCGTCGCCTTCGTTTGCATCCGGCTTATTCCGTTGCTGCTGGAGTATAGCCCCGACGGCGGCGCCGATGGCGATGCCAACCGCCACGCCCACGGCGATATTGTCCATGGCCACGCCGAGCGCTGCGCCCACGCCCGTGCCGATGGCGATGCCCACGCCGATCATGCTGTCGCTACGTTCAGGGTTGTTCTCCGGTTGCTCACTCATGATCGTTCTCCTGGATGGCTTTATGCATGTGGGACGCCATACCTCATCGACGTTAGAGAATGCCTGCTCCCCGTTGAATTTTTCCATCTTGCATCAATGCATAAAATCTCCGGTGCACGGGATGGTGCTAGCCCATCTTCAATAGTATCGTGCTCCTACTCGAATTCAACCTCGCGTACTGGCTTCTCTTCGAAGCTACCCATCACACGCTCCAACGCAACCAGTGCGTAGGGAATGATCACGAAACTCGCAGCGAAGAACATCCGACCAAGGTTGCTGCTGAGCAACGCATAGAAGAAGGCAAGTGGAATGACTAGCAGAAAGAGCGGCGGCATCCCCCTTCGTTCACTTGGTGCGAGTTTCCATTGAATCCACCCGCCGATCACGGCAAGCGCCAGCACAAACGAGAATCCATTCTGAATGTCGTGCCAGCCCGTCGGGGAGATCAACCGAAGCAAGGACATGTGCATGGTCTCAACATGACTCGTGACCACTTCGACGAAGCTGCCCGGGTACTCGGTGTCCGGTGGCACCTGGGCCTTAATTAGGTACCGGGTCCACGCCGTCAATCCAAAGCCAACGGCCAGCCCTGCGCTCAACTTTATCCGCGCGCCCTTGCCTGCGACCAGCGCGAGCACAAGGAAGGGCACGATGGTTTCTTTGCTCAAGACGAGCAAAGGCATGGCCAGGGCTAGCTCGTTCCAGCGGCGGGTATATATGCACAATAACGTGAACACAATGGCCAAGTAATATACTGAGTCAACGAGTGGCGTGCCGGTGCTTAGCACGGTGATGCGGCTGAAGCAGAAGAACAAAACGCCGATCAAGGCCACCGCCCAAGGGAACTCATAGGCTCGTAACAGCAGGTAGAACAGCCATGCCGCTCCCGCCATGAACACTAGGTTGACCAGGTAAAAGGAAAGGATGTCCCGGTTCATGGGATCCTTAATCACTTTCCCTATCGCCGGTTGTAGCCAGGAAGCCAGGGTGGGAACGATAAATCGATAGCGGCGGGTCGCCTTGACCTCCCAGTCGCCATGGCTCATTTTCATATAGTCGAGGCCGTCACTGGCCCCACGCGGATCCGTAGGATCAAAATGACGGAACTGCTGGTAGCTGTTACCGTATAGGGCAGCGAGTATGACCCCGATAATTAGGAGGTGACGCGGCCACTGTTGCTTGCCTGAACCATTGATCATTCGTTTTTCCCGAAGCAACGCCCCGCCCTGCTTCCGGGCCAGGATCGAATCCCCGACCGCCCGCATGACCAGGCCAATCGTGCCAAAACACGGGCCGGGGGGTGATGCAGAAACCAGCCGCATACGTCACGGCAGGTTTCTGCATTTCGGAGTCGCCTAGCTCAGTCGTCTGTGCGCCTAATTCGGAGCGCTCCGCTCATCACTCTCCCTGTCCGTACTCCCACATAATCGCAGCCGCATACTTAATTCCTTTGATGTAGTGCTCAAGATCGATATTTTCGTCCGGCGCATGCAGGTTGCAATCAGGCTGGGCGAAGCCGGTGAGCACCGTCGGCATCCACACGTGCTTGAGGATGGTGCCCTCGGCGCTGACGCCATTGACGACCGGCGGTGCGCCAAAGACGGTCTCGGCGGCACGGATGATGGCCTGGCTGATATCTTCTTTGACGCTGATCTTGTAGGGCGGCTCCGGCGTGCCGCCGCGGATGATCACCTCCAGATGGCCAAAGCCGTGATCGACCAGATGCTGCCGGATGCGTTCCACCGCCTTGGCCGGATCGATCAGCGGCGGCAGGCGCATGTCCAGCTTGGCCCGGGCTTCGTTGGGCACGATGGTCTTGCTGCCCTCGCCCTGATAGCCGCTGGTCAGGCCAGAGATGTTGCACGTCGGCTCATAGGCGCGGGCCTTGAGCGCGTCTACGCCTTCACGGCCCAACGCAAACTGGTCGATGCCCCACTCGCGCTTCAATTCGTCCAGATTGAGCCGCGCAGCATTAACCTCTAACTGCTCCATCTCCTCCTCGCCCAGTTCCCACAGTCCCTCATACCAATCGTCGATCAGAATGCGGCGGTTCTCATCCACCAGCGTGTTGAGCGCGCGCACCAGTTCCCAGGCGGGCTGGGGCAGCAGCGGCGCATTGAGGCTGTGGATGTCGGCGTTGGCGCCCCGTGCCACGAGTTCGACAAAGAGCACGCTCTTCAACCCCAGATCAATGTCCGGGACCATGGCGCTGGGATCGACGCCGCCGTCCAGGCAGTGCATGGCATCAGCCTCCACCAGTTCGGGATTGGCTTCAATGAAGGGGCCGAGGTGGACGGAGCCGATCTCCTCTTCGCCTTCGGTGATGAACTTGAGGCTGACGGGCAGATTGCCGGATGTTTGCAGCCACGCCTTGGCCGCTTTGGTAAAGGCGAGCACGCCCGACTTGTTGTCCGTCGCGCCGCGCCCCCAGAGCCGGCCCTCTGCCACTTCACCGCTGTAGGGCGGATAGGTCCAGAGTTCCACCGGCTCCACCGGCTGGACGTCGTAATGGGCGTAGCAGAGTAGCGTCTTGGCGCTGGCGTCCGTTGGCATGTGGCCAATGATGCAAGGCGGCCCGCCCGGCGTGGGATAGGCCGTGGCGTCAAGCCCGTCATCGTGCATCATCTCGACGACCAGCTCTGCACATTCCTCAAGCCCAATCTTCTGGGCGCTCACGCTCGGCTGCTGCACAAAACGCTGCAAATCCGCGATCGCCTCCTCGCGATGCGCGTCGATCCAATCAAAAACCGCCTGCAATTCCGGGTGGTTCGTCATAGTCTGTCCTTGTCTTTCTGGTCGGTAAAGGGCGATGGGCCGCGGATGACGCGGATAGGGCTGATTCACGCGGATTCACGCAAAAAAATCCAAGTCGATTCGCCGAATCCGCGTGATCCGCGGCCCATCCTAAATCTCGATAACCCGATCATCCGGCCCGTGCTCGCTCAGATAGCGACTGAGTCGCCGTCCGCCGTCGGCGGTGACGAGCATGGAGTCGATGATGCGGTAGCCGTCAATGCCGGGGCGGTAGATGCCGGGCTCGTTGGAGAAGACCATGGTCGGGGCCAGCACGGTCTCGTCGCCAGGCGCCAGCCAGGGCGCTTCGTGACCTTCCAGCCCCATGCCGTGGCCGATGCGGTGGCGAATGAAGTCGCCGTAACCCCGCTCGCGCAGAACGGCCCACGCTGCTTCATTGACCGCCGTGCAGGTGTTACCGGGATAGAGCGCGGCCAGCGCGGCCTCGTCGCAGGCCCAGGTGGCGTCCAGGCAGCGTTGCTGGTCGGACGTCGGCTCGCCAATGACGTAGGTGCAGCCGCTCTCGGCGTGATAGCCCCCCACCTTGACGCCGATGCCGACAATCAGCGTATCACCGGGCTGAATAGCCACGGGGCCGGGCTGGCCATGGGGCAATGCGCCGCGGGCGCCGGTGTGGGCGGTCAAGGCCACGGCCCCGCGGTAGAAGTTGATCAGCTCCTCCAACTCACGTCGCATTTTGGCCGTCGTCTCCTGCTGAACGATCTGGACCACATCCAGTTCGGTAATGCCGGTCGCGAGACCATCAGCAACAGCCTGGCGTGCGACGACTTGACCGTAGTCCGCATAACCGGATGCAAGCTCGATCAGCGCCAGTTCGGTCTCGTCTTTGAGGTAGCGTAGGGGCGCGACGACGACGTCGATGGCGAGCTGGGGCTTCGCGCTGCGCATGGCCTCAAAGACGGAATGGCTGACGCTGTCGACCGTGACGCGCTCGGCCGCGATCTGCTGCATCATCCAGACCTGGGCCGGCACTTCACCGGGATATTCCAGATAGCAGCGGATTTCGCCCCCCCACTGCTCCTCAGCATTCTCTTTTTCCAGGAAAGGCACCATGAAAATGGGCGCACTGCCGTCGGCTGCAATATAGACGCCCAGCGGGCGCTCGTTGGGAATGTGAAAGAAGCCGGTCGCCCACATCACGTTGGCGGCATCGAGCAGCAGCACGCCGTCCACGTCCTGCGCGGACAAAGCGGCAGCGATGTGCGCCAGGCGTTGTCGATAGAGGGCCGCGCCCAGCTGGACGCGCTGACGAAGGGTGGAAGCCTGTGCGCTCATGCGGAGCCTTTCTGCGCCCGGCCGGCGCCCGTGGAGGCCGGCGATATGGTCGCCGCGCCTTCCGCATTGAGCGACACGCTGGCCGCCACAAAACCCGCCCGCGGAGCGCCGGCGCGCACGGTCAGTTCGGCCGGGAGACTGGGCAAGCGCACGGTCCAGCGGACGGCACGCGCGGAGTCGGGCCAGTCGTAGAAGCGTGAGTAGGCCATGGGACGGCTCGCCCGTCCGGCCAGGTGGCCGAGGTCACGCCGGGGCAGGCCCTGCACGAACGTCAGCTCGTCCGGGCCGCCGAGGACGATCTCGACCGGCTTGGCCTCTTGCATGGCGATGGCCTGTGCGCTGAGATTAGTCGCCAGGAAGCCGGTGTTGTCCACCACGGCCTCGATTTGAAAGAGGTCGTCGCCGAGCGCCGTAGCCTGCACGTCGCGTAGACGTAAACGGGGCGCGGCCGCCGCATGGCGCAGCGTGAAGCGGCAGTTGATGCGCGCCATCTCCTCCAGGTAGGCGGCGGGCGGCGGGTTGCGGAAGGTATAGACGCGCTTCCAGCCGCCAATTTCAACCGGCCCTAGCTGCGGGTGGTCGAAGGGCGTCCAGGGCATGAAACCGTCGCCGTCCAGCTGTTCATCCTGCCACTGGAGCAGTTTAAGCATTTCGTCCTCGTCAAAATTGCGCAGCGGATAGAAGTCCTCCCGCTCGATGCCGGCGGCGCTGAAGATGTCCCATAGTTCGGTGCTGAAGGTGGGGATGCCCAGTGCGCCAAAGGTCCAGTCAATCGACGAGCCATGACGCTTCAGGTCTTTGTCCGGCGTGAAGTCTTCGTAGACGGAGATGAGTGGATAACCAGTCTCCTCGACACCCATCTGTCCCAGCGCTTCATAAAGAAATTTGTCGTCGCCCTTGAAGTGCGTATCCGGGAAGGTGAGCCAGGGGCGCAGGATCACGCCGCTGTGGGTGTGATAGCACTGCATGCCGGCAATGTTGGGATGGTCGAGAATCCAGCGCACGACCGCGGCGATCTCCGGCTCGCTCATGGGATGTTCGCCGGAACCGTACTGCTGGCTTTCGGGTACCCAGTTGGACGGATAGTTGCGATTCAGGTTCCCGTCTTGGGGCCGGGGGATGACAAAATCATCGCCTTCCCAGTCGACCAGACGTCCCTCGGGCACAATCCGGTAATATTCGCCGCCAAACTCATCGGCCGCACGCGGCACCATGAGGCGATCGTCCTTCGTGCTGATTTTCCACTCGCCGGCGTCGTCGCGCAGGCGCATGTCGACGATGAGTCCGTCGTCATTGATATCGGCGTAGTGAAGGCCCGGGCCAAACTGCTCTTCACCCGGCAGGTAGCGCCCATTGCCGATCCATTCATAGAAGGGCAGCGTCTGCACGATCTCCGCCCCATCCGGATTGACCCGCGGCACGAGGTAGAAGGCCTGCTCATCCATCAGCTGTGTGACCAGGGGGTCTTTGCCATATTGACTAAGCAGCGTCCACGCGGTATAAACAACGACCGACGTGCCGCTGATCTCCTCAGCATGGATGTTGGCATCAATATAGTAGGCGGGTTTTGACTCGGCCGATCCCGTTGCCGGGTTGTTCAGTTCCAGCAGCCACACCGTGCGCCCCTGATGGCTCTCGCCGATGGCATGGAGCGTCGCGCGGTCGGGATAAGCCGCCGCAAGATCTTCAAGCAGTTCGGTCAGTTCGGCATGCGTCAAATAGCGGTCCCAACGCAGGTGACGGATATCGGGATGAGTCATAATTGCTCCCATAGATAGAAATGAGTGGAAAGTCGTGCAAGCGTTGAAAAGAGTTTGCACGATGGTAGGAACTACGTTAAACTGTCGATTGTTAACAGTTGATCGTCGCGCAAGTACAGTATAGCGGCAGTATACATTTGTGTCTATACCGATTGCCTACCATCGTATACAGCATTCGTTGCGCATCTTCAATTCCGACCCCGAAAATGATCTGTCCGTGCCCCTACGCACGAAACAATCTTTTCTGAACAGTCTTTTCTAGCATTTGCTGCACCGTTTGATTACACCGTTTTCCAGAACCAACCAGAGCGTGAAGTCTTATCTTCGCCAAACACGGCCCACTCACAATGAGTCGTGTTCGACTCAATACATTGGCCTTGATTCTCAACTGTGGAGGTGCAATTCAATGAACGTCAAGCTGCGAACCATCGTCTTACCGGCCTTGGTCCTTTGTCTCACCGTGCTCTTCATGACGGCCTGTGCTGCACCGGCAGCGCCGGCCGGATCTGGCGCCGGCGAAGCGGATGCGGCAGCCACCGAAGCGCCGGCGGAAGAAGGTGACGAAGCAAACCGCATCGTTGTGGCCCAGTCCATCGATCTGGATACGCTGGAGCCCTACACGATTAGCTCGCGACCGGGATCGAACATCTTTGGTCATTTGTTCACAACGCTCTATGAAGATCCGGGAACCGGCGAACTACTGCCTTATGCGGCCGAATCCTACACGGAAAATGAGGAAGGCAATGAGCTTACCTTCAAGATCCAAGAGGGTCTGACCTGTCACAACGGCGAACCGCTCACTGCCGAAGATGTCGTCTATTCATTCCAACGCGCCAACGACCCCGATAACGCATTTACGGGGCACGTGGCCGGCTATGTGCTCGACGCACTCGGCTATGTAGATGCACGGGTAGAGAGCGAACTGGAAGCAACGGTCATCCTGGAGCAGTTCAATCCGCTGGCCATCGGTCTGATTGCCGACGTCTGGCTGGTTTGTAAAGATACTTATGAAGAGTTGGGGTTGGAAGGCGCGGCAACGGAAGTCGTGGGATCCGGTCCCTACCAGTATGTCGAATGGGTCAAGGATGACTATCTCCTGCTGGAGAAGTGGGACGACTTTGCCTTGCGCACGCCCTTCTTCGACGAAATCGAATGGAAGGTCATCCCCGAATCTTCAACCCGTACCGCAGAGTTGATTGCCGGCAACGTGGACGTCATCACCAATGTGCCGCCGGACCAGCATGCCGCGGTCAACAACAGCGATCCTGCCACCATCGAAGGTGTAGCCGGCACCCGGCGCATTTATGTGGGCTTTAACCAGCGCGACATTTATGACGACACCGAAGGCGGTCAGGCGATCAAGGATCCGGCGGTCCGCATTGCCCTGCAGTATGCTGTCGACGTGCCGACCATCTGCCAGACGCTGCTCGCCTTTGATTGCGAACGAGCCACAAGCATGGTGAATCCGCCCAACGACAATCCCAACCTGGAGCCCTATCCCTTCGATCCGGCCCAGGCAGAAGAATTGCTTGACGCGGCCGGCTATCCCCGTGGCGACGACGGCGTACGCTTTGACATCGTCTTCCAGGCCGGCCAGGGTCGTTATCTGAACGACGTGGCGGTCGTGCAGGCCATCGCACAGTACCTGACCGACGTCGGCGTCAATGTCGATCTGCAGCTCATGGACTTCAACGCTGAATTCGTGCCCGCCCTGCGTGCGCATGAGGTCGGCCCGCTCTATCTCGTTGGCACCGGCGGCTCCACCTGGAGCGGTATCTCGGACGTAGCCGACATTTCCGATCCCCAGGGCGCGACCAACTATACGGAATGGAACAATCCCGAATGGTTCGTGCGCTGGGATGAACTCTCCGGCACGCGTGATCCGGAACGGCAGCGCGAGTTGCTCAACGAAATGCTGGAAATCTTCTACAATGATCCCCCGTGGCTGCTGCTCTACTTCCAGCCCGACTTCTACGGCGTCAGCGATCGACTGGACTGGGATCCGCGCCGCGATGAAGTCATTGATCTAGTCAATGCCAGTTTGGCCCAATAAGCGTTATCAATCATTAGTCACAAGGAGTCACACGATGCATCACGTTTCACCGAGAAGGTTGCTGGTCATGACAGCGCTCGTTGCGCTGCTGGCCCTCTTCGTCGGCTGTGCTGCGCCACCGGCAGCCCCGGGCGGCGATACAGGCGCAGCCGCAGCAGAAGGCACGGAAGCCCCTGCTGAAGAGATGGGCGAGGCGACTCGCCTGGTCTTGGCGCAGACCGTCGATATGGACGGGCTCGAACCGTCTGAGGTCAACTCACGTGCAGAAGCCAACGTCTTCAAGCACATGTACGCCACGCTCTACGAAGTCATTGACACGGGCGAGATTGTGCCGTACCTGGCCGAAGACTACCAGATCTCTGAAGACGGCACCGAGCACACCTTTACGTTGCCCGAAGGGTTGACCTGCCACGACGGCGAGGCCCTGACTGCAGAGGATGTCGTCTACACCTTCCAGCGCGCTGCCAATCCGGACAATGCCTTCACGGGCAACACCGCCGGCTTCGTTCTGGACGCCTTGGGCTACGTCGACGCCCGCGTCGATGGCGACCTCTCGGCGACGATCATCACCGAAGCATTCTCACCCATTGCGCTCGGTCTGATCTCCGAAGTGTACATCCACTGCAAGGATTACTATGAAGGCGTGAGTCTGGAAGAAGCAGCTCAGAGCCCAGTCGGATCCGGTCCCTACACCTTTGTCGAATGGGTGAAGGATGACTATACGCTGCTGCAGAAGTGGGAAGACTTCACCCTGCGTGACGCCGCTTACGATGAGCTTGAATGGCGCGTCATTCCGGAAGCCTCGACCCGCGCCGCTGAGCTAATCGCCGGCAACGTCGACATCATCACCAACGTGCCGCCGGATCAGCACGCGGCCATTGATGCCTCTGGCGCCGCGGAAGTGGCCGGCGTGGCCGGTACCCGCCGCATGTACGTGGGTTACAACCAACGTGACGTCTTTGATGACACGGAAGGCGGCCTAGCCATCAAGGACCCGGCCGTGCGCGTTGCGCTGCAGCATGCGGTTGACGTGCCCACCATCTGCCAGACGCTCCTCGCCTTCGACTGCGAACGTGCATCCAGCATGGTGAATCCGCCCAATGACAATCCGGAACTGTCGCCCTATCCCTACGATCCGGAGCTGGCCGAGCAGTTGCTCGATGAAGCTGGCTACGAGCGTGGCGATGATGGCGTTCGCTTTGACATCACGCTCCAGGCCGGTCGCGGTCGCTACCTCAATGACGTGGCCGTTGTCCAGGCCATCGGCCAATACCTGACCGATGTCGGCGTCAATACCACGGTCGAGATCCTCGACTGGAGCTCCGAATTCGTGCCGGCCCTGCGCCAGCACGACGTGGGTCCGCTCTACTTTGTCGGCACCGGCGGCTCTACCTGGAGCGCCGTCTACGACATGGCCGATCTCTCTGAGCCCACTGGCGCAACCAACTATACGGAGTGGAGCAATCCCGATTGGTTCGAGCGCTGGGATCAGCTGAGCGAAATCCGTGACCCGGATGAACAACGGACAGTGGTCAACGAAATGTTGGAAATCTTCTACAACGATCCGCCGTGGCTGCTGCTCTACTTCCAGCCGGACTTCTACGGTGTCAGCGACGCCGTAGATTGGAACCCGCGTCGCGACGAGAAGATCGACGTAACGAGTGCAGTACCTGCCCAGTAAATCGCTTGCCGCGGTATGTGCGTTAAAGCTGCGCAGAACGAAGGCTTGACGCACATACCGACTCTCCTTGGATGGATACAGGCGCCCAATTACCATGCGGGCGCCCGTATCCTCTGGATTTTTGCCCAGCCGGTGCATCTGCCCGGGCTTCCACAACCTGCGGTCAACCAAAACACGCGTATCCTATGGGAAACTATCTAGTTCGGCGTCTATTGCAAACGATTATCGTCATCTTTGGCGTCACGTTGCTGACCTTTCTCAGCCTGCATCTGGCGGGCGACCCAACGCTGCTCTACGTCAGTGAACGTGCCTCAGACGAAGAAATCGCCGAAACACGCGCCAAGCTCGGCTTCGACAAGCCGCTCTATCAGCAATATGCTTCATTTGTGGCCAACGCTGCCCAAGGCGACTTTGGCAATTCACTGCGTACGCGTACGCCTGCCTTTGATCTTGTGCTCGAGCGACTGCCTGCGACGATTGAGCTGACGCTCTTTGCCATGTTTATCGCGATATTTTTTGCGATACCAATTGGCATCATGTCGGCGATGAATCGCGGCACGGCCCTGGACGGCGGCGTTATGCTCTTCGCCATGCTCGGCCAATCTATGCCGAGCTTCTGGCTAGGCATTATGTTGATTCTGATTGTGGGGCTGAATTTGGGCTGGCTGCCCATTTCCGGCCACGTCCCCGTTATTCAGCCCATGCTCGACGGCGACTGGGGCACTGCGATCCGCAATATTCCCGACGCGATCCGGCACCTTATTCTGCCTGCCATCACGCTGGCCACCTTCTCACTGGCGCGCAATGCCCGCCTGATCCGCTCGTCAATGTTGGAAGTGCTGTCGCAGGATTACATCACGACCGCCAAAGCCAAAGGCCTGCGTACCTGGACAGTCGTCGGACGCCACGCCTTCCGCAACGCCCTGATTCCCTTCATCACGATCGTTGGGCTGGAGTTTGGCTTCTTGCTTAGCGGTGTGGTCGTCATCGAGACGGTCTTTTCGTGGCCGGGCGTGGGCCGGCTGGTCTTCAATTCGATCAACCAGCGCGATATTCCAGTCGTACAGTCGGCCGTTATTTTCTTTTCCTTGCTCTTTGTCTTTCTCAATCTCCTTGTGGATCTCGTCTACACCATGCTCGATCCACGCATCCGGTTAAGCTAGGTTATGGCAGAATCAGCACAGAGCGCGACCGCAGTGCCCCCCGTGATGATGGACGCCGACGGATCGGCTATTCGACTTTCGCCGCCATTCTGGCGTCAAGCGCTCGACAGTCTAAAGCGCGCAAAGTGGCCGCTCTTGGCCATTTTCGTCCTACTCGGCCTCAGCTTCGTGGCGATCTTCGCCGAGCAGCTTGCGCCGGCGGATCCCAACCGGCAGAACTTGATTCTCCGCCTGCAGCCGCCCTTGACCCAGGCCGAAGACGGCAGCATGCAATTTTGGCTGGGCAGCGACGGCCTGGGTCGCGATGTGCTCTCACGCCTCATGTATGGCGCACGCGTCTCGATTCTGGTCGGCTTGATGGCGGTGTTGATCGGCGGCGTGATCGGGACCTCGTTGGGCGTGATCGCGGGCTACACCGGCGGACGCACTGACGATATCATCATGCGACTGGCTGACATTCAGTTGGCTTTTCCCTTCATCCTGCTGGCGATCATGGTGCTGGTCGTCCTCGGTGCGGGGGTCCTCAACCTCGTACTCGTGCTCGCCATCGGCCAATGGGTCACCTATGCGCGCATTGCACGTGGGGAGACGATCTCACAGAAGCAGAAAGATTTCGTCGATTCCGCGCGCTCAATTGGTGTTGGACACCGGCGGCTCGTCATGCGCACGATCGTCCCCAACATTCTGGCCCCGCTCATCATTATTGCTTCGTTTAACGTCGCCAGCGTCATCCTGGCCGAAGCCGCCCTCTCCTTCCTGGGCCTGGGCGTTCCGCCCGTCATCCCCACCTGGGGCGGCATGTTGGCCGAAAGCCGCGACCAACTGCTCGGCGGCTTCTGGTGGCTGGCTGTCTTCCCGGGGCTGGCGATCATGATGACCGTGCTATCGCTCAATATTCTGGGCGACTGGATGCGCGACTTCCTGGACCCCCGACTACGCGGGCGCTAGATCTTTGCGCGGTCAGCGAAAGCCGTTCCTGGCCTTCCTTTTGCCACATTTGAGTTGCTACGCTTTCATGCGCCTACCTCCTTGTTTCATTGACCTCGACTACGTCTTCGCGAACGGGACGGTTTTCTTCCTCCTCTTTTCACCCGCCGATGCGGCACGCACAGCATTTCTGAACGAAGCTGCCCGGTGGATGGACAACCTCGAATCTCGCTCGCTCGAGAATAGCCTAGTACAGGGCGGCTTAAGGTAGCCGATAGTTCGTCGTACTCAAACCCCGTTTACGGGGTGCTGTTCCATAGCCTCGTGGCTTTAGCCCGGGGCGAGGGTCGGGCATCCCGAACAGTCAGGTCACCGGACGCCGCCCCGGGCTAAAGCCACGGGGCTACAGAGCAACGCCCGCTCAAGCGGGCTGGTACACGATGGCGCAACTGTGTCTCTGGCTTGGCAGATCCGGCTACCCGCTGGACGAGGTTGCCAACCCCTGGATCTGTCCGGTAATTGAAGCTTTCTCGGGTAGGTACCCTGCCCAACCACCGGGTTACTTACGCCGCAACGTACTGGCGGATGAGCCGCGGCACGATCATGGCTAGTCGAGCAGAGAAATTGCCAGTTCTACGATCGTGGGAGAGAAGGAAATTACCTGTAGAAAGAGGAAGGTGGAGAAGAGGCTGACCTAATCGGCCAGATTTGCTGACGCTCCCGTAGGATCTAACCAAGTCAGCGTCACGGTGGTCCCACGATCACGTTGGCTATCAATCGACAGTTCAGCGTCGATATCGTTGGCTCGCTCGCGCATGATCCCGAGACCCATGTGGTCCGCATGGGCTTCACCAGGCTCAAAGCCGATGCCGTCATCCGAGATCACTAGCTTGACGCCACAATCGCACGCTGACGCAGAATGCGGCGGCGGCTCCATCGGACCAAAACGCACTTCGACATGGCTGGCCTGAGCATGCTTGACGACGTTGTTCAGCGCCTCCTGTGCCACACGATAGATGGTAACATGGGTCTCCTCCGGGACAGACTGCGTCTGCTCGATGAGCAACCGAAATGCAAGCCCTGAGCGCGTGGCAGTTGCTTCGACCAGTTGGGAGAGCAAGTCATGCAGCGGGGTCTTGATGATCGCAGCCGGGCGCAATTCGATCAGCAGCGTGCGCAATTCCGCCAGAGCGCCTCGGGTGAGCTTCCGGAGCACCTCCAGGCTTTCGGCTGCCTGATCTGGATTGCGTCGCAAAATCGTCGGCAGAATATCAGCCAACACCGACGCCGAAAAAAGTCCCTGCGTAACTGAGTCATGTAGATCCCGCGCCAGGCGGTTACGCTCCTCCGACGCGCCCAGATGGCGAACGGCATCGTATAGATGCTCTAGGTCGGCGAGGCCTGCCAAGTCCACTCGCATTTTCTCAAACAGACGGATTTCATTCTCCGTGAACGAATCCTTGGGGCGTAGCATCCACAAGACGAGCAAGCCTTTTGTGCCATACTGACTTTTATAGGGTGCGATGATGATCGACGAATTGGCCGTATCGGTCATACCGGGGTGGAGCGCCACAAGGTCGGCGCCGACACTCTCCCTGGGCAGGATCAACAGCGCGTCCTGTTCAACCAATCGATGCAGTGCCGATAATACCTTCGTTGACACCGTCAGATGTCGTACGCCTTGCCAAGGCCCGTCTTGCTGAAGCCCGCCTGGCTGCAAACATGTAACCTCCACCTGCGTTTCAGCTTTACGCCATAGGCTCAGCGAGACGCTGGCGGCAGCGGTCAATCGAACGAGTTCAGTCACAACCCGCTCGTATGTATGTGACAGGTTGGTCACGCTGCGCAAGGAATGTTGGATATCATTGACGAAGGATATCCACGCATTCAAGGTGCTCAGCTCGCCCGTCCGCTGTTCTACCATTTTTTCCAGATGCGATTGATAGTCCTTCAGTTCTGCGCGCGCCTGTTTGCGCAGGCTAATGTCCTGGAGTGTAACAAGCGCGGCTTCCACATTCCCCATACTATCGACGATGGGCTTGGCCCAGATTTCAAGCGGGACACGCCGATCGATCAGGTCGGCCTCAATGTCATCGACAACGGCCGTCTCGCCCTCTAGCGCCCGGTGGACCGGCATTTCTGTTACCGGATACGCCTGGTCGCTCTCTTCCATACGAAACGAGAAGTAGGTCATTGCGTCTTCCAGCGTCCGTCCGGCAGAGAGGTCCGGCGCGATCTCGCGTGCTGGATTGCTGAGGATATCTGACACACGTTTGTTGATGTAATTGGGCTTGCGATCCTTGCCATACATGACGACGCCCACGGGGAGACTTTCCAATATCTGCGCCAGGCGGTGCTCGCTGCTCTCCACATCAGATTTAAGTAAGTTGATCCGACTGGCCAGCGCGATCGACCAACCCAAAGCCAACCAGAGGGTTCCCGTTTGGTATGCGTGATCGGTGAATACAGTACTTGGTAAGAGGCCGATCCTGGTCACGATCGTCAGGACAAAGCCGCCAAGCAGACCCAACCAGGCGACCAGAAAAATCCGGGAATAAATCACGCCCTGTTGCCAAATCATGAGCGTGCTCAGGGCGAGAAAACCGGTGGAGAGCAGCGCATAGGGAAGCGCCACTCTGATGATTTGCAAATAAGTCAAAACCGGTATCAGCAATGCGACCGCGCCCCAACCGATTAGAAAAGCAACATTCAACCGGTGCAGACGGGGGTTGTTGCGTTTCAGTTCCAAGAAAGAACCGGTAAAGAGATTCATCGAGGCACAGAGCAGCACAAATGCCAGCGGAAAGTATTTGGGCTTCAAAAAATACAGATTCGGCACAAAATAGGTTTCCGCATATCCAGTATAAGTGGCCTCAAAGAGTATCATACTGGCCAAGACAATCATGAGAGTGAGGTAGTTTCGTTCCCGCACGACGAAAAACTGGATACCGGCGTAGAGTGCCAAAATGAGCAAGGCGCCAAAATAGATGGATTCGACCGCAATTTCTGCCTCTGCATGCAGCATGAAAGCATGGGGCAGCCAAAGGGAGAGCGGCAGCATCATTGAGGCGCCGTTCTCAAAACGCAGGTAGTAGATCTGCTCGCTTTCCGGTGGAATCATCAGATCGAATACGATCTGCGGGTAAAGGAGATCTCGGCTCGATAGCGGCCGCAGCGCCCCCGTCTGCTGCACCGTGAATCCATTGCCCTCCGGTAACGGTGTATACAGGTCGACGAACTGCATGTGGGGAAAGCCCAATTTCAGCAGCCGATGATCCGCTTGACCGGATTCGTTGCGCAGCGGCAAGCGGGCCCAGTAGACGCTGGGAGTAAAGCCAAAATTCGGCACATCAACCGAGTTGGACACAAATTGCGCTTGATATTCAGGCGATGTCACATCATCAATCGTGAGTTCACCGCCGGGATCTTCGAGCAACTGCAGATATCGCCCAAGCTGAATTTCACTCTGCTCATCCGTGACCAGATGCGGCATGGGTTCGGCCTGTGCGTTCTGCTGGGCAAACCGATAACTCCACAGGCTGCGCTGGAAAACATCAAGGAACGTCCATGCAAGACAATGAAGCCATCCGGGTCTTGATTGTAGATGACCATGCTCTGGTCCGGCACGGATTACGCCATTATCTGCATGCATATGAGTGGATCGAACCTGTCGGCGAAGCCGAGAACGGACTCAGGGCCGTCCAATTCTGTGAAAGCCACGAAGTCGACGTCGTTCTGATGGACCTTGTGATGCCAGTGATGGATGGAAATGAGGCCATACGGCGTATCAAGACATTCAATCCATCAATTGCGATCATCGTGATGATCAGTTTTGACGAACAGAACAGGATTGAGGAAGCGCTTGCGGCAGGAGCAATCGGCTACTTGCTTAAGAATCGTACCGCAGAAGCACTGTCAAACGCAATCCGGTCCGCCGCGACAGGAAATGCCACCCTGTCACCGGAAGTCACCGACGTCCTCGTCGCAGCCACGCACAAGCGCTCTGAAGTCGGATTTCGCCTGACCGAACGAGAACTTGAAGTCCTTGAACTTCTTGTCGGGGGATTATCCAACGATGAGATCGCCAAGCGGCTTTTCATCAGTACTCGTACAGTCACCTTTCACCTCACCAATATCTTCACCAAGCTAGGCGCCAGAAACCGCGTAGAGGCCGCAACGATCGCGCTGGAACGCGACCTCGTACGCGCAAGTCACTGATTTTTGCCAAAACCCCTCCTACCTGCTCTTTCCTACAGGGTAAGCACTGGAAGATTTAGCAGGACAAAGACTAGACGTCCAGCTTCCCCGTTGGACGTTACTGTGAACCCCTTCGTCTGCTACGCTACAGCAGATTAGCATGCGTCTCACTTCCCATTAAACGATGTTCGGCCCCCCTTGACAGGGCGGCGCAGCTTGTAGGCATGGCCGACCGGCGCCGAGACATCGTCACCCTTACGCTGCTTGGCCTTGCGATCGTCAGCGTCTTGCTGCTGATCATTGATCTTGATCAACCTGAAAGCGGCATTCTGACCGTCAACCAGCAAGCAATAGAAGATCTGCTACAACGGAATTCGCGCACTGAATCTTGAAAAACAGAAGAACCAAAGCGGAGTAAGCCTCACGACAGGGCAAGGTGGAATCTACGTGATGCGTATTGTCGTTGCAGATCATCATAAGCAGGCACTGCAGGCGCTATTGACGATGATCCGGGAACTCCCGGATGTTGAGTTGGTTGGCGCAACCACAAGTGGCCATGAGTTGCTGACATTGGCTGCACTAAATGCACCAGACGTGGTCTTGTTTGACAAGAATTTGCCCGACAGCAACGTCACCGACATGATCGCCAGCCTTCATGCCCTGAAGTCCAGGCCATTTGTTATCGTCATGAGTGCCCACTCAGAAGATAGCAGAATGGCGCTCAACGCCCATGCCGATACGTTTGTCAGCAAGAGTGATGGAAGCGATTGGTTAATCGAGTGCCTTGAGAGCTACGCCAGACGACGATGGACTCAACAGGAGTGACGATTCCGCCTGGCAGACTGCATTCAACAACTGGGGCCTCGTCCTCTGATCGATCTGGCCAATATTAAGAAGGCTATTGAGGTTCGACGACACCGATGGAGGTGCGACCTTGAATCGAAGCAGATGGATTACAGCCGTCATCCTGATTGGCGTTGGCGTGATCTTGACGGCCTGTGCCAATCCCGCTCAGACGCCTGAGCCGGCAACGGCGATTGTTGAAGCGGCGGCAGGGGTGCAAGAGCTTGAGTCCGCCGTCGAATTGGCGCAAACGGCATGGGAACTAGAGTCGTTCGGTGACGCAGACGAGATGATCCCCGTGATTCCCGATACGTATCCGTCTGTGCACTTCATGGCCGAGCGCTATTCAGGCTACAACGGATGCGATTGGTTCTTGGGCGTCTACAGAGTCGATGGCAACACGGTGCGCATGGAAATGCCGGCCGCAACCCAATATGGCTGCGGTGAGGACCAGACGGACCTGATTGATCAAGCCGCAACCTACACGGATGGTTTGGAGAATATCACCGTGTATGAACTTGCCGACGGCAAGCTGCTCCTCTATACCGCGGAGGATCAGCTCCTGCTTACCATGGCGCCGCTCGAATCCCTGCCCTTTGAGGGAACGACTTGGAATCTGAAGTTTCTAGCGTCAGAGGGGGCCTTCTGGCAACCGTTGGCGGCGGATACAGCGATCACTGCAACGTTTGACGGTGAGCGGATGACCGGGAACGCAGGCTGCAATGAGTACGCAGCCACCTTTACCCGAGATGAGAATCAATTCTATCTGGATGAACTCACCGTGACGGAAAAATCGTGCAGTGAACCTGAAGGCGTGATGGACCAAGAAGAGGACTACCTGTCCATGCTTGCCGACGCAGGCATACTCGTTGAATCGGCGCGTACTATAGAGCTGTTTACCGCGGATGAAACGCCTTTGCTGCTATATCACGGTGAATAGCGAGATGCAGTGTTCGTTCCCGCCAACCTCATGATGATCACATGATTGAACCTTCGCGCGTTCTTCCAGAGCACGAACCAGCCAGAATGTGCGCAGTTCACGTGACGTCTCGATTAAGGAGGGTAACATGGTGCACAAACGTATGCTTATGATCGGATTAGCTCTGATCGGCTTGGCGCTCATATCAGCCGCCTGTGGTGGGGAGGACAATCTACCATCGGCAGCGGAACCCTCGGCCACGGCCGTCAGTCAGGCAGAAGCGGACGTTGAATCGGTAGCGACCGAGGTGGAAGAGCATGCAGAAGAGATCGCAGAGTCCGCCGAGGAGGCAGCAGCGACTGCGGAGCAGACAGCGGATGAAGTGGCTGCGGAAGTGTCCGAAGCCGAAACCGTTGCCGAGGAAGTCGAAGGGCAAGCCAGCGCGGAGATCGCTCCGCTGATCCAGGTGACCTCCGAAACTCTCATCGGCGATGTGATCGACAGCAATAACCCTACCCACGTCACGCTGTCGACCAGCGGTAGTCAGCTGGTGTGGCCGCAGGCCGAAGGACGCTTCTGGAACCGCGAAGGCGAACTCTGTACCTACACCTTCGAGTCGGCGGCCACGGCCTGCGCCATCGCGCCGGATAGCTTCTACGGCTACCCCTATGCATTTTATTGGTCGTCCAACGATAACTATATTGCCTTTACCGAAAATCCAATCCAGCAGGGCAACGAAAGCGATATCTGGATATTTGAGCCGGCCGAGCAGAAGTACGTCAACTTGACCGACGACGGCGTCGAAGGCGATTGGTTTTCGGCAGAACCGGGCAGCTTTGCACTCGACTACCTACCGATGTGGAGCCCGCAAGCGGACGAGATCTACTTCTGGCGCAGCATTCCAAACCCGAACATGCCGATTTCGCTCACGCTCAGCATCATGCGCGTTACGCCGGAGGACGGCAATGCAGAGCTCGTGCGCGAGGTTCAAGATGTGCGTGGTGGAGATTTGATCTGGTTTGACGACGAGATGTGGTACATGGATGGGGTCTCGGCGCTTTCGCCCGATGGACGCCATGTAGCCGTCCTTGCCATGAGCGAGGACTCAGAATCCGGCATTACCGCAAGCGATGGCCTTTGGCTCATCGACCTGAGAGACGACACTGCTCCGCCACGCCAGCTCGTCACGGGGGACGATTTCCAAATGGCAATACCTGTTTGGTCATCTGCACCGCTCGTGCCGTCAGGGCTTTCGTGGCACGCCGGAGGTAAACAGCTTGTTGTGCTGGCTCAGAACAATGATCAACAGATTCCCGTAACCGTGCTCTATGGCGTCTCTGTGGCTGACGGCACGATAACCCCGGTTGTAGACTTTAGTGCTGTCCCTGATGCAGAGACCTATATGGGCCAAGGGGATGAAGCCGGCGTACCGCTTCGGGTCTACTCGCCGTGGACGGCATCTATGGATCCGAGTGGAGAAACCCTCTTGATGTATCAGAACCTTGGCGGCGACGCCGGACTGATGGCTTCGCCTCTCCCGCCGACCGGTGAGCTTCCCGGGTTGGACTACCAAAGCCAGTTTCAGAACACGATGCCAACCACAAGATCCAGCCGCGGAGAGGACGGCAAAGTATTGATGTACAACATCTTGTTCAATCTGGTTCCCCAGTAGAGTACGGTCGTTGCAGCACGACATTCGCGCTGTCATGGGCCAGTAAGGCCCGCCCTGCATTTCGCTCACGGAGCTGTCAAGAAACGATTGCTCAGGCACAGAACAGTGGCCAGTCACAATTACTAGTATCAAGAAAGGTAACAATGTTACACGAAAAAGACGGAATTCGGCATCAATTAGACGATGACATATTTGCCTCAGCAGATGCCTCGCTGGGCCTGCCCAAATTTAAGATGCCCGACGATGAACACGATTCACGTGTAATCTTTCGTTTGGTGGCGGACGAACTGCTGATGGATGGTAACTCCCGCCAGAATCTGGCCACGTTCTGTCAGACCTGGATGGAGCGAGAAGTTCTTGAGTTGATGGCGCTTTCGATTGATAAGAACATGGTGGATAAGGACGAGTATCCGCAGACGGCCGAATTGGAGAGCCGATGTGTCCACATGCTGGCCGACCTGTGGCATGCGCCGGATGCCAAGAACACGGCCGGCACCTCAACCACCGGCTCCAGCGAGGCAGCCATGCTAGGCGGTATGGCGCTGTTGTGGAACTGGCGGGCAAAACAGAAGGCACAGGGCAAACCTACCGATAAGCCCAACCTCGTCACGGGACCAGTGCAGGTCTGTTGGCATAAATTCACGCGCTACTGGGATGTAGAGCATCGCGAGATCCCAATGGATGGCAACCGCTACATCATGAATGCCGAGGAAGTTCTCAAGCGCTGTGACGAGAATACAATCGGCGTTGTGCCGACGCTCGGCGTTACCTTCACGGGCCAGTACGAGCCGGTTCAGGCGGTCAGCAATGCATTGGACGCGCTGCAACAATCCGATGGTCTGGACATCCCGATCCATGTGGATGGCGCCAGCGGCGGTTTCTTGGCTCCGTTCATCGACCCTGAACTAGTTTGGGACTTTCGACTGCCGCGCGTGAAATCCATTAACACCTCCGGCCACAAATTCGGTCTAGCGCCGCTAGGTGTCGGCTGGGTGATCTGGCATGACAAAGAGGATTTGCCGGAAGAGCTAATCTTCTACGTGAACTATCTGGGCGGCAACATGCCTGATTTTGCACTCAATTTCTCCCGACCCGGTGGCCAGATCGTGGCCCAGTACTACAACTTCCTCCGCCTGGGCAAGGAAGGATATCGCAAAATCCACCAGTCATGCCGTGATACCGCCATGTATCTCGCAAGTGAAATCGGCGAAATGGGGCCATTCGAGATCATATACGACGGTAGCAACGGCATTCCGGCTTTGAGTTGGAAACTCAAGGAGGATGAGGACCACGGTTTCACCCTCTTTGATTTGGCCGATCGGCTGCGGACTCGAGGCTGGCTGGTGCCGGCCTATACCATGCCGCCGAATCGAGAAGATCTAGCGATTCAACGCATTTTGGTGCGCCACGGATTCAGCCGCGACATGGCCAATTTGCTGCTCGATGACTATCGACGCGCCGTGGAGCATCTTGCTCGCCATCCTGCCGCCACGCCGCTCACGGAAGCAGAGGCGAGTGGGTTCAAACATTAGTATAGCCCTGAATTTGGTCATGCTCTCATGACTTCAACCGCAAAAGGGGGACACTTGTGGTTCCCAAGTGAGTGGACGTACGTCTCATCGGATGGATTCGGTCCATTCACCACGCGCATCGAACATAGACGGGAAGATGGTTCAATCCATCTCTGGTCCTCCCGTCGGCATCGCAGGGGATATGGGCCTGAAATTGTACCGACAGACGAGACGTCTCCCGTAAGAAAGCGCCCTTCTCTCGTTGTTTGGTCGCCGCATCAGTTGGCCTGGTGGATTGCCGTTCTCTTTATGATCGGCTCCGCTCATTTTGTTGTGGGCAGTTTGCTTTTCCTGGCTGGATTCAGCAATGCTGCCCTCAACAATATGGTCTTCTTTATCGGGTCCATATTTTTTACGTCTGCCGGCTACTCGCAGTATTACCAGTCGATTAACTCCCAGACTGCGATTACTGCAAGCCCGCAGGATCACAAGCGCCGGTGGTTTGCCTGGCAACCAGGGCGGATAGATTTTTGGATCACATTTAGCCAACTGCTAGGCACCCTTATGTTTAATGTTAATACCATTGATGCATACCTGGGCCTGGGTTGGCTGGGTTGGCTGGGACAAGATCTGACAATTTGGGTCCCCGACATAATTGGCTCAAGCCTATTCCAGATCTCTGGTACGCTTGCCGTGTTCGAGATTTGTCATCACTGGTGGTGTTGGCGCTATCGCAGCCTTGAATGGTGGAGTACGATCATTAATTTCGTTGGCTGTGTTGCTTTTCTGATTTCGGCCGTTTTTGCATTTGTTCGCCCTCACCCTCTTATTGAAAACTTGGCGACCTATGCCACGATTTTCACGCTGATTGGGGCCGTCTGTTTCTTTGTGGGGGCCTATCTTCTGTGGCCGGAAATGTCGCTTGAGGATGGATAGATTGATCCGTGGGAATAGATCCGAGCCGGTGATCCCGCTATCCACAACACTTTGACAAAGTTTACATAATTCAGCATCACAATCTAGAAACGGGCAAATGACACAACCCGGAAAAAGGGGACCTGTGATGAACGCTAAAGCAACAGTAATCCTCATCGCTTTGGGGATAATGCTAACGATGGCGGCATGCCAACTGGAGTATACGTCGGACACGTCGCAGACGCCTGATTTGGTGCAGGGCGTTGAATGGCAGTGGACAAGTCTGACTAACCAGCCGGCCAGAGAAACAGCCGAGGTGCCCAATCCCGAAGACTACACTATCATCTTCAATCAAGATGGCACGTTCACCGGCATGGCCGATTGCAACGCCATTGCCGGCACCTATGTGCAGGAGAATGGCTTTGACATCATCGTCGGCCCATCCTCGCTGGCGTCCTGTGGCGAAGTATCGCTGGAGACCCAATATGTCGATTTGCTGAACAGCATCGTCGCCGGCGGTCCCGATGGCGCCGGCGGTTTGGCGCTCGAAACGGCCGCCGGCGAGCAGCGCATGACCTTCCGCAACGGCGACTCGGCCGAGTAACGGTCTCAACGGCACATCAGACAGTCGCGGCCGGCGCCGCCGGATGATGCCTGTCTGAGATCATGATCCGATGAAAGTCTCTGACCTGGGCTGTACCGGTCTTGATGCGGACCGGGTTCAGATCCCAGGTCAGAGATCTGGGATCGGCGTGATTCGTCCTGCTTCGATCTCTGCTTGTTTGCTGCGGCGTCAATCCTCTGCTCGGTCACCTCTGAACTCTACGACTTGGTTCGCCCCCCTCTTGACGGTACAATCCAAAGCAACTAAACGCCTTCACCCTGATCCGTTTGTCACCAACTGTCGGATCACTGAATGGCCGCCATATGATTCAAGCCAGTGGGTGCCGGAAGTGCCCATTCGACCTCCAGAAAGGCTGCGCTGTGTCTACTCGAATTCCATTTGTCCTTGCCATCGATATCGGCACCTCCTCAGCACGAGCCTTGCTCTTTGACGGCTCCGGCAGGCGCGTGGAGGCGGTCAGCGCGCAGGAACGCTACTCGCTGCCGGCCACAGATGACGGCGCGGCCGAGGCTGACCCGGACAAGCTGCTGCGCGCAGTTTTCGCCTGTATCGATCAAGCACTGGCACAGCTGGCGGAGCAGCACGGCGCCATGCCCATCGCCGCAGTTGCCGTGAGCACCTTCGTCGGCAACCTCATGGGCGTCGACGCCAACGGCCAGCCGGTGACGCCCCTGCTCACCTATGCCGACACGCGTGCCGCGTCCGAGGTTGCGGTACTGCGCCGCATAACAGATGAAGCCGACGTGCATCAGCGCACGGGCTGTCGCCTGCACACCAGCTACTGGCCGGCGCAGCTCAGGTGGATCGCGACGGCGCGGCCCGACTGGCTGGCGCGGACCGTGCAATGGATCACGCTGGGCGACTACCTGCAACGCAAGCTGCTCGGCGCGCCGGGGATCAGCCATTCCGTCGCCTCGTGGTCGGGCTTGCTCAACCGCCACACCCTCCAGTGGGACGAAGCGTTGCTCGACATCCTGCCCATCGATCGGCAGGCACTGGCGCCCTTGATCGATCTGGACGCCATTCAAGCGACGCTGGTCGCGCCATGGGCCAAGCGCTGGCCGGCGTTGGCCGAAACTCGATGGTTTGCGGCAGTAGGTGACGGCGCGGCAGCCAATCTCGGCAGCGGCTGCGCGTCGCCGGCACGCGTGGCGCTCACCGTGGGCACGACCAGCGCCATGCGCGTTGTCTCCGCCGAGCGGGTTAGCCATGTACCAGACGGCCTCTGGTGCTACCGGGCCGACCGACCTCGTGCGCTCGTCGGCGGCGCGCTGACTGAGGGCGGCAACCTCTTCGCCTGGGCGCGGCGCACGCTAAGCCTGCCGCGCAAGCTAGACCTCATCGAACGCAAGGTGGCAGCGCTGGAACCAGACGGACACGGGTTGACCTTCCTGCCGCTGCTGGGCGGAGAGCGGGCGCCCGGCTGGCGCGGCGAACTACGCGGCACGCTCGATGGTATTACCCTGGCAACCCGACCCGAAGAAATTCTGCGCGCGGGATTGGAAGGCGTCGCCCTGCGCATCGCGCTGGTCTACGCCCGTCTCCAGCCCCTGCTGGACGAGGACGCGGCCGTCATCGCCTCCGGCGGCGCCCTGCTTCACTCACCCGCCTGGCTGCAGATTATGGCCGACGTATTGGGCTGTCCGGTTCAACCCTCGCCCGTAGATGAGGCATCGGCCCGGGGCGTCGTGGTGCTGGCTCTGGCTGCGCTGGGCAGTGAAGCCGCGCCTCTGTCCTTTACGGCCCCCCCGTACCTCCCCGATGAGACGGCGCATGCACGCTATCAGGAAGCAGCCACACGACAGGTAGCGCTCTATACGTGGGTGGCGGAACGGAGCTAATCTGCGCCTCTGGCGGCCCGCGCTAGACCGGTTTGTAGGCGACTGCGTCAATCTCGACGGCCGCGCCCATGGCCAGATCATTGCGTCCCACCGTGATGCGTGCGGGCGGATCTTCGCCCATGACGGCAACGTAGGCTTCGTTCATGGCGGCAAAATCGCCAATGTCGGCCAGGAAGACGTTGACCTTGACGAGATCGTCCAGCGTGGCCTCGCAGGCTTGCAGAATCAATTCAATATTGCGTAGCGTTTGGGTTGTCTCTGGCCCGATACCGCCAGCAACCAGGTCGCGTGAGCCGGGCGCCGCGCCCAGCGAGCCCGAAACGAAGATGAAATCGCCGGCAATCGTGGCATGACAAAAGGTAGGCAGCTTGGCCAGGCCGTCAACGGTGATTTTGCGTGCAGACATGATTGAGTCTCTCCTGGAAATTGGCTACTCGTGCAAAGAGTTGAGTCCTCATTATACTCCTTGTCAATCCCATCCGATCAGCGACCTTTCGCCAATAAGGCCAATCCAGATAAATACCTGTACGCTGCATCTTCCTGGAAGCTCTCTCGTCGATATGCCTACCTGAGTACAGCTTCCAGGAAGGTCGGATCGCTGATATCTTGGAATGGCCTAACACGGTCCAGATCCTGAAATTCGCATTATGAGGTAGATTCTGGATGCACCCCATGACTGCCTCTATTGACGCAGTCATGGAGTGCGGACTACAATGACGGACGTCCAACCTGCCTCATAGCGGCCAGCGCAGCCGCCCACGAAGCGCAGAGACGATCCGCTTATGCAGCAGCCAATTCGCATCGAACTCCCCTTTGTCATGGACCGGACAACGGTCAACGCTTATCTCTTCACCGATCCGGAGCCGGTGCTCATCGACACGGGGGACGCGTCCCCCGAGGGATGGGAGGCGCTCGTTGCCGGATTGGCGATCCATCATCTGGATCCGGCTGACCTGTCCAAGGTGCTGATCACCCATATCCATGTCGATCATTTTGGCCAAGCTGCGCAGCTGGCAGAGACGACAGATGCCGACTTTCTGGTCATCGACGCGGGTTACCGCTGGCTGACCAGTTTTCGCACAGTTTGGACCGAAAGACGCCAGTACTATCGCACCATCTTTCTGCCCGGCCTGGGGTTGCCCGATCCCCAACGGGAACAGATCGAACGCTATTCGAACTGGGTCCTAGATCATTACGCCGGTGTCCCCGCCGCACGCACGACAGCGCTCCATGCGGGCGAGCAGCTCGAGTTGGGCGGAGTCGGGTGGGAAGTGATGCATTTGCCCGGTCACGCCGGTAGCCAGAGCTGCTTTTACCAGAGCGAGAGCCGCGTATTTCTGGCTTCAGACATGCTCTTGCGCCGCACGCCGACGCCGGTGATCGAGCCGCCACAAGGCGCCAGGCCCAGGATACCGGCGCTCCCCCAATACGTTGACTCGCTCTATCGCGTGGCGGGTCTGGACATCCGCACGGTCTATCCCGGCCATGGCCAACCGTTCGACGATGCAGACGCCGTGATCGAGCGCCAGCTTGCCCGCATTGCCACGCGCAAGCGAGAATGCCTGGAACATGTGCGCCAGGGTACGCACACCGTCTATGAGTTGCACGAACGCATGTATCCACCAGCCGCCTTCGTCAATATGGCCGGTCTCTGGATGCTCGTCGGCTACCTCGATCTCCTCCAGGAAGAGGGCCTCATCGAGATGGAAGTGCGGGATGGTCTCTGGTGGTATGAGGTGTAGGATTGCGGAGTTTGGATTGCGGAGTTTGGATTGCGGAGTTTGGATTTGTGGTCGTACGCGAAAATCCGCAAACCCCAATCCCAAATCAAGAAAGGTATTTCTACCAATGACTGAAGATCTCCTCTGGTGGCAGAGCGGAATCGTCTATCAGATCTATCCGCGCTCGTTTCAGGATACCAACGACGATGGCGTCGGGGATCTGAATGGAATCCTGGCGCGCCTAGATTATGTCAAATTCCTGAACATCAACACCGTCTGGCTGTCGCCTATCTTTCCGTCACCCATGGCCGACTTTGGTTATGATGTGGCCGACTACTGCGGCATCTATCCCGCGTTTGGCACGATGGATGACTTTGACCGTCTGCTAAACGAAATCCACGCCCGCGACATGAAGCTGATGTTGGATCTGGTGCCCAATCATTCGTCGGACGAGCATCCCTGGTTTGTCGAGAGCCGCAGCAGCCGCGACAACCCCAAGCGCGACTGGTACATCTGGGCGGACCCGGCGCCTGACGGCGGGCCGCCCAACAACTGGCTCAGCTTCTTTGGCGGACCGGCCTGGACCTTTGACCCATTGACCGGCCAATACTATCTTCATCAATTCGTCAGCAAGCAGCCCGAGTTCAACTATCGTAATCCCGCCATGCGCGCAGCCATGCTGGACGCCATGCGCTTCTGGTTGGACAAGGGCGTGGACGGATTCCGCGTGGACGTGATCTGGCTGATGATCAAGGACGCGCTGCTGCGGGATGAGCCGCCCGCCCCCAACTTCAGCGGCGAGAATCCGCACTGGGGCCTGGAGCATATCTACACAGCCAATCTGCCCGAGGTACACGAAGTGATTCGGGAGATGCGGGCAGTTGTGGACGAGTATGGCCCCGGCGAACGCGTGATGGTGGGCGAAATCTATCTGGACATCGATCAGCTCATGCACTACTACGGGGCAAATATGGACGAATGCCACATGCCCTTCAACTTCTGGCTGATCCAGACGCCGTGGGAAGCGCCCAAGGTTCGGGCGCTGGTTGAAGAGTACGAGGCTGCTATGCCACCCATGGGCTGGCCCAACTGGGTCTTGGGCAATCACGATCAGCATCGTGTGGCCTCACGGGTGGGTCCCGCGCAGGCCCGGGTGGCAAACATGCTGCTGCTTACCCTACGCGGCACGCCCACCTGCTACTACGGTGACGAGTTGGGCATGGAGAACGTGGCGATTCCGCCTGAATTTGTCCAGGACCCGCCGGCGCTCAACCAGCCGCAGATCGCTCACCTTATCGGGCGCGACCCGGAACGCACGCCCATGCAGTGGGACGACTCGCCCAACGCCGGCTTCACCGCGCCCGATGTGACGCCATGGTTGCCGGTTTCGCATGACTACGCGCAAAAAAATGTGGCGCTGGAAAGCACAGACCCCGACAGCATGCTCTCCCTTTTCCGCGCTCTGACCGCGCTGCGCGCACAAGAACCAGCGCTCCACGGTGGGGCGTATGCCACTGTCGATGCGGGTGTCGATGAAACTTTTGCCTATCTGCGCAGCAATGGCGAGCGACGCTTTCTGATTGTGCTTAACTTCGGCGATCAAGCGCACACGCTTGATCTGGGCACTGCCGGCCACAAGGGCGAAGTCGCCGTCTCCACCCATTCTATCCGTCAGGGTGACGTCGACCTCACGAAGCTGACGCTCAGGCCTGATGAAGGCCTCGTCATTCGCATCACCCACTAGAAAGGAATTCTCCGTGAAGCAAGTCGAGTACGCTGCCACTGGCACAATGATCTCCGGACTCTGTCTGGGCACCATGATGTTTGGCGACCGCTGCGATCAGGCTGAGTCAGACCGCATCCTCACTTCGGCCATCGATCAAGGCGTCACCTTTGTCGACACAGCAGCCATGTATTGCGATGGCGAAACCGAAGCGATCCTGGGGCGCATCCTGGGCGCACGGCGCAATGATCTTTTCCTCGGCACCAAGGTCCACAAGACGACTGAAGGCGCGTGGATCCGCCAGAGCATGGATGAGAGCCTCCAGCGCCTGCAAACAGACTATGTCGACTTATTGATGATTCACTGGCCCCATACCGGAATGGAGATCCCCGGCATGATGGAGGCGCTCAACGATGTGGTCGTGCAGGGCAAGGCGCGCTATGTCGGCTGCTGTAACTTCCCGGCGTGGCTGCTGGCACACTGCAACGCCGTCGCCCAGGAGAATGGCTGGGCAAAGTTGACCTGCAATCAGATTCCCTACAATCCGATTGAACGGGGCGTGGAGGTCGAAGTACTGCCCCAGGCCGTCGCCGAGCGGATCGCGGTCACGGTCTATCGCCCCCTGCTCATGGGCGTGCTGGCTGGCAAGTATCAGCCGGGGCAACCAATCCCCGAAGATTCACGCGGCTACACTGATGCGCGCGTCGCAGACTGGCTAGATCGTTTTGGCAGTGGCATCGTCGCCTTCAACGAAATGGCGGCTGCACGCGGGCTCCATCCTGCGCAGCTTGCCGTCGCCTGGATCTGCAAGAGTCCCGGCGTCACCAGCCCGATCTCAGGCGTCAGTTCGCTCGGCCAACTGCAGGCTTCCATTGATGCCATGGCAGTCGACCTGACTGATGGCGAGTATGCCGCCATCGCCGCCATGTTCGACAGTGCCGTCCAGGAGGAATCCGGCGGCAATTATGCCAATCTGCGGCGCGCCACGGATCTGGTCGCGATGGAGGAACGCTAGTACTGATCGCCTAGGCCGGCAAAACCTACCACACCCAACATCTGCTGCGATTTCAGGTCACCCACTTCATGCGGAGCGAGTTATGACAAAACCAATCACGATTACCGACGTACAATGTATCCTCACCCAACCGGGGCAGTCGCGCCTGGCCATCGTCAAGGTGATCACCTCAGAACCGGGGCTGTACGGCCTGGGTTGCGCCACCTTCACCCAGCGTATCTTTGCGGTTGCCGCCGCGTTGGAGCGACACCTCAAGCCCTTCCTCATCGGCCGCGACGTGCGGCGCAGCGAAGAGATCTGGCAGATGAGCATGGTCCACGGCTACTGGCGCAACGGTCCCGTGCTCAACAACGCCATCTCAGGCGTTGACCAAGCGCTCTGGGACATCAAGGGCAAGCTGGCCAACATGCCAGTCCATGATCTGTTGGGCGGCAAGGTGCGGGAAGGGGCCCATGTCTACGTCCATGCCGACGGGCGGACGCCCGAGGAAGTGACGGAGAAGGTCAAGCGCTATGTAGATGACGGATATCGCTACGTGCGCGTTCAGATGGGCGGTTACGGCGGCACGGGCGATGCCATGACCCGTCCGGACGGCGCGGCCGCCGGCGCCTACTTCGACCCCAAGGCCTATATGCGCAACATGCTCGAAATGATCGCACACGTGCGCCGGGAGGTCGGGCCGGAACTCGAACTTCTCCACGATATTCATGAGCGGCTTGCGCCCATCGACGCGGTGCAGTTTGCCAAAGATGTGGAGCCCTATCGCCTCTTCTTTCTCGAGGACGCCCTGGCGCCGGAGGATCTCGCCTGGTTCCGCACCATTCGCGCGCAGACCAGCACCCCGTTGGCCATGGGTGAACTCTTCAACCATCCGTTGGAATGGCGCACACTCATGGAGGAGCGCCTGATCGACTTCATCCGCATGCACGTAAGCCAGATGGGCGGTCTCACGCCGGCGCGCAAAGCCGCCGACTTCGCCCAAATCTTTGGCATCCGCACGGCCTGGCACGGCCCCAGCGACACCTCGCCCGTCGGCCATGCCGCCAACCTCCACATGGATCTCTACTCACCCAATTTCGGCATCCAGGAGTGGTATCAGCCCACACCCCTTGACTATGAAATCTTCCCCGGCCTGCCCGAAGTGCGCAACGGCTATCTTTACGCCAACGACAAGCCCGGTCTGGGCATCGACATCAACGAGCAACTGGCAGCAGAGTACCCGTGTCAGGATATCATCGAAGAGTGGACGCAGACCCGGTTGCCCGACGGCACGCCCGTCCGCCCCTGATCGATTATCAATGGTCAATTGTCTATTGCCCATTAACCATTAACGAGGTATCCATGCAGGGTGGCAATCTGGCAGCCGACGTTTTGCAGGCGCAAGGCGTACCGTTCTTATTCACGCTGATCGGCGGGCACATTTCGCCAATTTTGGTCGCGGCCAAGGCCCGGGGCATCCGCGTTGTCGATGTCCGTCACGAGGTGAACGCGGTCTTTGCCGCGGATGCTGTGGCCCGACTCACCGGACGGCCCGGCGTCGTCGCGGTGACCGCAGGACCAGGCGTCACCAACACGCTGACCGCGGTCAAGAACGCGCAGATGGCCCAATCACCCGTGATCCTGCTGGGCGGGGCCGCGGCCACGGCCTTGCAAGGACGGGGCGCGCTGCAGGACATCGATCAGCTCTCGCTATTCAACTCTGTGGTCAAGTGGTCAACCTCGGTGCGGCGGGTCAAGGAGATCGTACCGGCCCTGGAAGAGGCCTTCCGCCGGGCGCAATCAGACGTGCCTGGACCCGTCTTTGTGGAGCTGCCGGTTGATCTGCTCTACGACGCCGACCTGGTGCGGGAATGGTATGGGGTGAAGTCGAGCCGGGGCGGCTCGCTCTCCAGTCGTGCGGTCCAGTCCTATCTCAAATGGCACCTTTACCGCCTTTTCCAGGGCGCAGAGCAATCGACGGCCGGGCCGCGCATCGACGTTGCGCCCCCGCAGCCCGACGCCGGCAAGATTGACCAAGTTGTCAGTGCGCTGCAGGCAGCGGAACGACCGCTCATGCTCGTGGGCAGCCAGGCGACGCTTGACGCGCCGGCCATTGCCCAGGTCGCCGCCGCCGTCGAGCAGATCGGCGTGCCGGTCTATCTGTCGGGCATGGCGCGTGGCCTGCTGGGCAAGGATCATCCCCTTCAGTTGCGTCACAAGCGCCGCGTTGCGCTCAAAGAAGCGGATCTCGTGCTGCTGGCAGGCGTACCGGTCGACTTTCGCCTGGACTACGGCAATCACCTCCGCCGCACCGAGACCGTCATTTCAGTGAATCGCAGCCGGGAAGATCTGCGCAAGAATCGCAAGCCGGATATCGGCATCTTGGGCGATCCAGGGATCTTCCTGCGCCAGTTGGCCAACCGGGCTACGGCAGTGCCGGCGTGGGCCAGTTGGCTGGCTCAGCTACGCGCCCGCGATGACGAACGCAACGCAGAAATCGACGTCCAGGCAATGGAGCCCGCAAGCGGCATTAACCCGCTCCACCTGCTCAAGGAGCTGGATCGTACCCTTGATGAGCGCGCCATTCTGGTGGCCGATGGCGGCGATTTTGTGGGCACGGCATCATACACCGTACGTCCGCGCAGTCCGCTGAGCTGGCTGGACCCGGGCGCGTTCGGCACGCTGGGCGTTGGCGCAGGCTTTGCATTAGGTGCCAAGCTCGTGCACCCCGAGGCCGACGTCTGGATCCTCTACGGTGACGGCTCGGCAGGTTATAGTCTGGCTGAGTTTGATACCTTTGCGCGCCACAGCATTCCCGTCACCGCCCTGGTCGGCAATGATGCATCCTGGCAGCAGATTGCCCGCGATCAGGTGGCGCTCCTCGGCGACGACGTGGGCACGGTACTGGCCTACACGGATTACGACCAGGTGGCGGCAGCGTTTGGCGGCGCGGGTCTGCGCCTGGATGATCCAGAACTGGCAGGCGACACGCTGGCCCAGGCCCAGGCGATGAGCCGGGCAGGCAGCCCGGTGCTGGTCAATGCAATCCTGGGCAAAAGCGACTTCCGCAAGGGCTCGCTATCGATGTAGGCACAAAACAGCAGAAGAGAAAACAACCGATGAATCTGTCCCACCTGCGCAATAATTATGCTGCCGTCGACTTCGGCATTAGCAACACGGATGTCGTGGCCTGGATCAATGGCTCTCTGCGTGTGGCCAAACGCTCCACCAGCGGCGATCCGTCACCGGCCCAGATCAAAGAATTGCTGGGCCTTTGTGACACCGAGCTGGACGCGATCAGCCTGCTGGCCACCACCGGCGGACGTCACCGCCTGCTGCCGGAATCGATCGACGACATCCCCGTCGTGCCCGTAGGCGAACTGGCAGCCATTTCGCGCGGCGGCCAGGCGCTGGCCGGTCTGATCCGGCCGGAGGAGTTGGGAGAGCCGCTGCTTGTCGTCAGTGCGGGCTCGGGCACGGCCTTTATGGCTGCGCGCGGCCGCGAATATGCCCACGTCATCGGCTCGGGCGTAGGCGGCGGCGCCATGCTCGGGCTGAGCCGGCTCTTGCTGGACACGATCGACCCGCACGAAATCGACAAGCTTGCATTGGCTGGGAGCCCGAGCGGCGTGGATCTGGCGCTGAGCGATGTGGTATCGGGACCGATCGGCAATCTGCCGCCCGATACGACCGCCGTCAACTTCGGTCGACTGGCACGCGATGTGGAGATAGCAACGCCAGAGGACATGGCAGCAGGTATTGTGACGCTCGTCGGTCAGGTCACCGGCACGCTGGCCGTCACAGCCGCCCGTGGTCAGCAGATCGAGCGGGCTGTCTTTACTGGCCACCTTACGGACATGGCAAGCATCCGCGCCGCGATCGCACGCGTCAGTCACTTCTTCGGCATGCCGCTGGACATGCCTCAAAATGCGGGATACGCCACGGCGACTGGGGCCATGCTGCATGCGGTTGAGTCGCGTGCTGTCGAGCAATAGATCAGGGCAATTCGGCGCATGCTTTGCGCATTTGTCAGGATGCCCAAGCTCTGGCAAAATGAAGAGCGATGATCCCGCAACGGAGCCCTATCGTCGTCGATCCAGCGGATTGCGCATCAAGCATGCCCAATCGCGAACGCTGAGTTGTCAAACACTCACTTCTGCCGCCGGCTGCACGCTGCAGTGCCTCTTTCCCAGCCGGTCCACACTTCTCTCCTTTGATCCCACGCCGCACACGGCAGACATTTGCGCGCTGTTTGCATAGCAGTCACGCAGAAAACGTATGACCAGCGTAGGTTTTGCGTCGGTATTCAGTCTACTAGAAGTCAAGCAAGTACACGCCAGACGTTAAGTCGACCATTGTGATCTGTGTTACTCTGCTTCAGACAGTTTCTTTCACGACTATCCTTACCGTTCCGTGCGGATGATGAAGACTTCTAGCCGGGTCTCATTTGCTCAGTAGACTGGCTTCAGCAGAATGTTCCCGGTCCCAGTTTGACCCACATGAGACATTCTCAACGCACGAAAAACAGTTACTGGAAACGTTTTTTCTAATGCCTAAGAATTCTATCAATTTTGTAGTGTTCATGCTCTGTTTGGTTGTTTTTTCTTCCGTCACCAGCCTCTCCGTCTCCGCCGATGATGGCCAGCAGACACCACCTCCGCCACCCCCAGAAACCAGTTCCGTTCATCTAGACCAACCTTCCGACGCCGACCAGATGGTGAGCGCGGCAGGCGTTGGCTGCGGTGGCGAAACCTACGGCGCTTACGACGCCGGATTTGAGCAGGCAATTGTTGAGATGGTGAACGATCTGCGTGCCGAGGAAGGATTGCCGCCGCTGAAGCTGATCAACGACCTCACGAATGCTGCCCGCTACCATGCACGGGACATGGCGGAAGATCAGTACTTCAATCATCACACGCATGATTGGGTCGAAGGTGAGTTGATGCAAGCCTGCATTTGGAGCGACCGCATTCGCAATTATTACACCAACTGGGGTGCGTTGGGCGAAAACATCGCCCGGGGGTATACCACGCCGGAGGGTGTGATGGAGGGGTGGATTCGTAGCGAAGGCCATCATGAGAACATGCTGGACGACTATCGCGAGATTGGCATCGGCTATTACCACCTCTACTGGGTGCAGAATTTCGGTGCGCGTGGCGACGTCTATCCCATTATCATCAACGGTGAGAAGGCAAGCACTGCCGACCGGCAGGTTTCGATCTATGCCTATGGCGAGTGGGAAGAGGTACGCTTCCGCAATGATGACGGCAGTTGGTCCGAGTGGCAAGCCTTCGCAAATGACAACACCTGGGCGCTGCCTGACGCCAATGGCATCCATCGGGTTGATGCGCAGCTCAAACGGGGTAACGAGATCGTGACCAGCAGCGACACGATTGAATACGTGAACGCCCAGGCTGCAGAAGAAGATGCGCCGGATATGGATGGCGTGGCGCCGGCTATGTTCCTCCCCCTGGTAACCCGCTAGTCGACAAAAACAAACGATTAAATAGAAAACGGCCGGACGCTCTGCGAGCGTCCGGCCGTTCTTATTCTGTCTCGATCGACTGTCGCACTTGGAACAGCCTACAGCGCTTCATCCAGTAACTCCTGCACCAGTTGCGGATTGGCCTGGCCATGCGTCGCGCCCATGACCTGGCCCATAAAGAAGCCCTTGAGTCCGGTCTTGCCGCCACGGTACGCCGCGGCCTTGTCCGGATTGGCGTCGATCACTCCCTGCACAACCTCGACGAGGGCATCGCGATCGGATATCTGGCTCAGCCCCTTTTCGGCGATGATCGTGCTCGGATTCGTACCGCTGGCCAACATCTCATCCAGGACATCTTTGGCAATCGTGGCCGAAATGGCGCCGTCATCGACTAGCTTGACGAGGTCGCCCAGTGCGGCGGCCTCGAATGGCAGCGCAGCAAAGCCTCCGTCGGGCAACCGCCCCATGAGCGAGTTGATCATAAACTTGCTAACGTCGGCCGGACCGTCGTGCGCGGCGAGTGCCCCCTCGAAGAAGGCGTTGATTTCCTCATCACCGGTCAGGATGTCGGCGTCCAGTTCCGAGAGGGCATAGGCCTCCTGGTAGCGCTGGAAAGCCTCGGCCAAGACCGGGTTTTCGGCCCGCGCGGCAATGCGCCCATCGGACTCGGCCCCTTCGACAACTGCCTCAGGCGTGGACTTGGTCGCCGCAGACGGTCGGTTCTCTTGCGCTTTGGGTCCATCGCTCCAGGTGTCACGCAGGGCGACTATGCGGTTGAAGACCAGCTTCCCTGGCGCAGAGTCGACCAGATCGGTGACGAAGTAGCCCAAGCGCTCGAACTGGAAGCGTTCACCCGGCTCGGCATCGACCACGCTGGGCTCGATGTGCGCGTCGCACATGATCTGGATTGAATCGGGGTTGAGGCTGTCCAGGAAGGTTTCGTCCTTGCCGACAGCTTCCGGATCGGGCTGGTCAAAGAGGCGATCATAGAGGCGAACCTCCGCCGGCAACGACTCAGTTGCCGAGACCCAGTGAATCGTGCCGGAGACGCGACGGGAAGAACCACTCCCGCCGCTCTGGGTCGCAGGATCATAGGTGCAGCGCAGCTCAACGATCTCGCCGGCAGCATCCTTCACGACTTGATCGCAGCGGATGATGTAGCCATGACGCAGCCGCACTTCGCGCCCGGGCGCCAGACGCCGGAAGCCAGCAACGGGCTCTTCCATGAAGTCACTGCGCTCGATGTAGAGCGTCTGCGTAAAGGGCAGCGGCCGGGATCCTTCCTTGGGCACGTCGTGGGGCCAGTAGGACGCATCCAGCCACTCGACCTGGTCGCCGGGAAAGTTTGTCAGCACGACCTTGAGCGGATCAAGCACACAGAGTACGCGTGGGGACCGGTGGTTGAGATCGTCACGCACATGATATTCAAGCAGTTCAAACTGTACGCGGCTGTTGGTTTTGGCCACGCCGACAGCCTCCGCAAAGTTGCGGATCGCCTCCGGCGTGTACCCGCGGCGCCGCATACCGGCAATGGTTGGCATGCGCGGATCGTCCCAGCCATCTACGTACTCTTGCTCAACCAATTGCAGCAATTTGCGCTTGCTCATGATCGTGTATTCGAGGCTGAGCCGGGCGAACTCATACTGATGAGGTCGGGGCTCAATGCCCAACTGCGCTAGATACCAGTTGTAGAGTTCGCGGTTATTCTCAAATTCAAGCGTGCAGATGGAATGGGTCACCCCCTCAATGGCATCCGATTGACCGTGGGCCCAGTCGTAGAAGGGATAGATACACCATTCGTCACCGCGCCGGTAGTGGTGGGCGTGGCGGATGCGGTACATCAGTGGGTCGCGCATCTTCATATTGGGATGGGCCATGTCGATTTTGGCCCGCAAGACCTTGGATCCGTCGGGGAATTCGCCCGCGCGCATGCGCGCCAGCAGGTCGAGATTCTCTTCGACGCTGCGCTCGCGGTAGGGGCTGTGTCGGCCAGGCTCGGTGACAGACCCTCTATAAGCGCGAATCTCGTCGTAGGAGAGGTCATCCACATAGGCTTTGCCCGCCTTGACCAGTTCAACCGCCATTGCGTAGAGCTGCTCGAAATAATCCGAGGCAAAATAGAGATGATCGCCCCAGTCGAAACCGAGCCAGCGCACTGAATCCTGGATCGACTCGACGTAGTGCATGTCTTCCGTCTCGGGGTTGGTGTCATCAAAGCGCAAGTGTGTACGCCCGCCGGAGTCTGCGGCTGCGCCAAAATTGAGGCAGATCGACTTGGCATGGCCGATGTGGAGATATCCATTTGGCTCGGGCGGGAAGCGGGTGATGACATTGCCATCGTAGGCGCCTCGGGCCACGTCTTCGGCAATGATGGTGCGGATAAAGTCGCGACCGCCCGACTCATTGGCGCCGGAGGCTTCCTTCTCGTACTCGTTCAAATTGTCTGCCATGAGTTCCATACTTTCAAGCGTAATCAAATGTGGAAAAATCCAATACTATCCATCATACTTGGGATAGAAGCGGAAACCAAATGTAGCGGGTGAATTTGACAGCGCTCTATGCAGTTTCTACAATGCCCCAGAGTGTGGAACCGGATGGCCAGATCCCCCACTCATCCTTCCATCGTGAGGACACAATAATTATGTCAAATGACAGCGGACAACCAAACCGAGACGCCTCTGTTACGCTGCGCGAGATTACGCCTGAAACGCTGCGGTCCATCCTGCGCCTGAATGTGGACGAGTCGCAACAGCATTTCGTTGCGCCCAACTCCGTCTCCATTTCTGAAGCCCATTTCGAACCAAAGTCCTGGTTTCGCGCCATCTACGCCGATGAAACGCCCGTCGGCTTTGTGATGCTCTATGTCGACAAAGATGCGCATGACTATTACCTCTGGCGCTACATGATTGACGCACGCTATCAGGGCTTCGGCTATGGCAAGCAGGCAATGGAGCAGCTCATCGACCATGTGCGCACGCTGCCTGGCGCCCGTGAGCTGCGCCTAAGCTACGTCCCAGGCCAAGGCAGTCCCCTGACCTTCTATCGCAAACAAGGCTTTGTGGACACGGGCGAAATCGACCACAGCGAACTGATTATGCGCAAAAGACTTTGAGTATACACTCATGACGATCTCAATCGACTTGCTCGAACAAATTGATGCATGGCAGAAGGCCGGCGAAGCAGTTGCACTGGCTACGGTCGTGAAGATTTACGGCTCCGCCCCCCAACCCTTGGGCGCGAAGATGGCGATCAGTAGCAGCGGCGCGATGAGTGGCTCGGTGAGCGGCGGCTGCGTTGAAGGCGCGGTCGTCCAGGAAGCGCTGGAGGTGCTCGCTGACGGCTCGCCCCGTCTCATGGAATACGGCATCAGTGATGAGTGGGCGTCTGGTGTCGGCTTGGCCTGCGGCGGGACCATCGACGTCTTTATTGAACCAGTCGACTGGTAATTTTTATGTCATCTTTGTATGCGGGTCTGCGCGCTGCGGTGAGCGCCGGCAAACCGACTGTCCTGGTGACCGTCCTGGCCGGGCCGCGTCTTGGCGGCAAGCTGCTGGTGCAGCCCGATAAGCCGGCGATCGGCAGCTTGGGCAGCGCTACGCTCGAGAAAGCGGCGCAGGAGCAGGCTCTGCAAGCCCTGGCCGTCCAACAGAGCATACGCCTTCAGGTCAATGAAGAGGATCTCTTTTTCGACGTCTTCCTGCCCCCCAAGCGGCTCTTTATTGTTGGCGCCGTACATACCGCTGTCGCGCTGGTAACCTTCGCCAAGACGCTCGGCTATCGCACGACAGTCCTGGACGCCCGCAGCGCCTTTGCCACGCCGGAGCGTTTTGTCCACGCCGACCAACTAATCGTGCAGTGGCCGGCTGACGCGCTGGCCGAGCAAGGATTGGATGAAGCGAGCAGCGTCGTCGTCCTCACCCACGATGCCAAGATCGATAATCCGGCATTGATGGTAGCGCTGCATAGCCCGGCACGCTACGTCGGCGCGCTGGGTTCACGGCGCACCCATGCGTCCCGCTGTGATGAATTGCGTGGATTGGGCGCCAGCGACGAGCAACTCGCCCGCATCCATGCCCCCATCGGTCTCGATTTAGGCGGGCGAAGACCGGAGGAAATCGCCTTGGCGATCATGGCAGAGATTGTCGCAACTGGGCACCATCGTACGTTTTGATTGGCCAACGGCCTAGCGTGTCACAATCGGCAAAAAGACGCCGCTGATTTCTGCATCGGGGAGAACGACAAACTGGCTGACAATCTCCGGCGTACGGCTCAGAATTTCGTCGGGATTCTCGGCAAGATCAGCTGCGTTATAGGAAGCAATCCCGTAGGTCGTCACCCGCAGTCGCTGCGAGTCCGGCAGGATGTCAAACTCGGTCCAGCCGAAGGTATGAGTCGAGAGATAATCGCCGCTGCGCAGACGCGCGTTGACCACTCCGCCCGTTAGGCCGATCTCAGGATAACCAAACAACGCCAGCATCTGATTGAGATTCGCCTTCACGAAATCGTCTTTGTCGTCAAGCCGGCTGTCTGTATCATTGGCGACGGGCAGGCGCTCATAGAGCGCTACATCCTCAGCCGACAGCAGTCCCAACTGCTCGGCCTTGGCCACAATGGTCGGGCCGATCATCCCCGCTGCCGCCGCGGAACCGACTGTAATCTCCCATGCGCCGGTCATGATTTGCGGACCGGACAGGCTAAATTCCGTCTGATAGGCTAAGTCGTTCACGATCGTGCCGTGGATGTCTGCGGCAATAAAGACCACGTTGCGAATGTCATGCTCGCGGACAAAGGCCAGCAGCGTGGCCCGCTCGGCCGCATAGCCTTCGTAACGATCATCTGCGCCACCGATACCGAGATTCTGGATCGGTTGTGGCAAGGCGATGAACTTCCAGGTAATTCCCTGCTCCTTTGCCCGCAGCAGGTCGCGCTGGAGCGCTGCCAGCTGGGCCTCCCCCAGCAATGTGCGGCCGGGGGCATAGCTTTCGCTCAAGAAACGAAATACGTCAACTTGATCAGCCAGATTGGGCGAAGAGAGCTGGTTGTCACGAAATGAGCGCGCGTCGAGGATAAAGAGTGCGGCGTCTTGGCCAAAGGTCCGGTAACGATAGAGACGTCGCTTGCCATCCATGCGCCGGTCGCCGCCCACCACGCCATAGAATTCTTGCTGGAGCGGGTAGTACTCCTGAAAAGCGAGCAGGCCCGCTTCGTAGCGAGCCGTATCGTTGATGAACCCGCTACTCTCCGGAAAGCGCGCGTCATCTGCTGCAAGCGCGCCGCCGGCAAAGTCATCCACAACTTCGTGATCATCGATCGACGCATAGAAGGCCGTTGAGCGGCGCAGATCGGCCAGGTAGTTGCGATCCAGCCGGGTCGAGTAGACTTCCGCATGCTTGCGGCGGTAATCGTTCAAGAACTGGGCAACGGCGGGTACCGCCGGCGACCCGATATCAGCATAGACGGTATCGCCCAAATAGACGAAGAAGTCCAGGTTGCGCGTACTGGCATTCGCCAGTGCCTGAAAAGGAAGCCAGTCTCCGCGTCCGTCGCCGCTGACGCCGAAACGCAGGCCATTGTGCCCCGTTACCGCCGGCGTGCGGAACTGGCCGCTCACTTGTTGACCGGATCCAGTTGTCACCGTATAGGCGTAGGATGTCTGTGGCGTGAGGCTGTCGACCGAGATCGAGATCGGCCGCAACGCAGATTCAACCTGAATCGACGCCAGACGTTCTGTCCGAGCGCCGCGCTCGCCTGCCGAAATCTCAAAGGTCAACGTCTCCCCGTCGATCGTTCGCGCCCAGAGCACGGCAGACGTGGCAGTGACGTCACCGACCGCCACGCCGTTGGGCAACGCGGGCGGCAGGTCCGCCCCCTGGGCACGGGCAACAGAGTGACGCCCAAGCACGAGCAACATGAGAGCCAGAGCTGCTGCGCCAACTGCATTCAGCGTTTGTCGAGTCACAATTCTAGCGTCTCACTGCCGGTACAAAGACTTGGTTTGAAGGACCCTCTTCAGGCAGTGGGAGCACCTCAAAACGGCTGACCACTTTGGGCACACGGCTGAGCACTTCATCCGGTTGTTCGGCAAGTTCTCGGTCCGAATAAGGCGCGATCCCCCAGGTCGTGACGCTGAGCCCCTGCGTCACCCGGTCGATCCGAAACTCGGTCCAGCCATAGGTTTGGGTGGCGAGATAATCCCCGCGCAGCAGTTGGGCGTCGACCACTCCCTCCGTCAAGCCGATCGGCGGAACGTTCCATTCTGCCAGCAGATTGTTGAGCAATGCCTTCACAAAGTCGTCCTTGTCGTCCACTTCATCATCGGCATCGTTGCGTACAGGCAGCGACTGATAGACTGCCCATTCTTCCTGAGAGACCCAACCATCCCGTAGGCCTTGCACGACGATGCCGGGGCCCACCGGCCCCGATGCAGCCACGGAGCCGACAGACACTTCCCATGCCGAGGTGAGCGTCGGGGCGTCATTGGGGTCAAATCGGTAGCTAAGGTTGTTGACCAGAGTCCCATGAATATCAGCAGCCACAAAGACGACATTCTGAATCTCATTTTCGTGGATAAAGGCCAGTAGATCTGCCCGTTCCGCTGCGAATCCTTCATAGCGATCCTGGACGCTGCTGATCAGAAGCTGCTGGATGGGCTGGGGAATGGCCACAATCTTCCAGGTGATGCCCATCAGCTTAGCGGCGAGCAAGTCCTGCTTCAGTCGCGCCAATTGCGCATCTCCCAACAGCGTACGATCAGGCGTGTAGCTCTCTTCCAGAAAGCGCATCACATCATTCGGGCTGGTCAGGTCAGGTCCCGCAATCGGCGCATCACGGAAAGAGCGCCCATCGAGGATGAAGAGGGCCGCGTCCTGCCCGAAGGTGCGCATCCGGTAGAAGCAGCGCTCGCCATCCATCCTGCCATCACCCCCCACAATACCATAGCGTTCGGTTGCGAGTGGGTAATACTCCTGAAAAGCCTGCACGCCATTCTCATAACGCGCCGAATCATTCACAAATCCGGCCGACTCGGGAACACGGCTACTGGTCGAAGCCTGTGCACCGCCGGCGAAATCATTAAAGACATCGTGGTCATCGATTGTGGCGAAAATCGCTGTGGACCGACGGAGCTCGGCCAACGTATTGCGGCCCAGGCGCGTCGAATGGACTTCAGCGTGCTTCAGACGAAACTCTTCGAGTGAATAGGCCACGCCTGCAACCGCCGGCGAGGGGATATCGGCGTAGACTGTATCACCCAGATAGACAAAGAAGTCCAGGTTGCGATCAGGTGCGTTGACAAGCGCCTGAAAGGGCAGCCAATCGCCCCGACCATCACCGCTGACACCGAAGCGGAGGGTCCGGTGACCGTCCAGGGCCGGCGTTTTGAACTCACCGTTCATCCGGTCGCCGGCGCTGGTTATGGCGGTGTAACTGTAAGTCGTGCCGGGCCGTAATCCATCGACCACAACGGTCACCGGCCGGCTTGCTTCGATCGCAGAGACGCTGGACGTGACGGGATCCGTTCTTGATGATTCGATCGTGAAGTCCACCGGGCCCAGCGCTGTGCTGCGCGCCCACAGGACGACAGAGGTCGGCGTTACGTCGCCCGCAGCAATGCCGTTGGGCAAAGTGGGGGGCAATTCCGCCTCTTGCGCCACCGCGCGTCCGACGCCGCTCATGCCAGCGAGCGATACGGCCAGCACGAACGCCACCACAACGGCCATCATGCCCCTGCGCTTCAAATTATTGCCCAAAGTCATGCACCGGTTCCCTTCCAGCCGGCACTGCTTCGCCAACTTTCCAGGGCCAATTGACACACTGGGCAACTTCAGGAAAGAGCACGATATCCGCCTGCCCTTTCATGGCCAGGGTGGTCACATCATGACCAGTGAGATAGCGCCTGGCCACGGCCAGCGTTTCGCCCGAGACGCTTACGTCGTCGACCAACAGAATTCGCTGGGGACGCTCGGGCAGGGTGATCTCGCCAAGGATGACGGGATGATCATGACGAGGCGCATTGTCCTCGGCGCGGAAATTGATCGGCAAGAGCGCCAGGGGTCGCTCCAGTTGGAAGGCCACCAAAGCGGCCGGGACGACGCCGCCAGTGGCGATGCCGACAACGCAATCGACATCGGGCAGGTCAGTCTGCTTGAGACGCCTTGCAATCTCAGGCAGGCTGAGGGTTACTTTGTCACTCATCGTTTTGTTGGTTGTCACTCTCTGGCAAGAATTCAATAGGGACGGAAACATCAGGGTTTCAAGCGGACTTCTAGCCGGCTCGCGCCTTCATCCATTGGGCGCCCAGACCGATCAGCGCCAGCGCCAGCAGACCGGGCAGCGCCAGAATCACGCCATTGGCATAGCCGGTCAGCGACAACATCGCCGGGCCGATAGGCAGGAGACTGAAGACAAGCCAAACCAGTGCTTTGCCCAGCAGATAGGCGACAGGGCCAATCCACCAAAGCTGCGTCCGTCCCCGACTGAGGAGGACAGCGATCACGCTGAAACAGACCAACTCTGCGGTGAGCAAAGCAACCATCTCCGGAGCCGGCATGCCGGTAAGCCAGTGATTGATGATCGGTGCGGCCAGGCTTGCGGCTACTGCCACCCACCCATCGAGGAGGAGGACGGCCAGCAAAGGCGCATAAAAGATTGGCAGTAAACGGGCGCCGAGCGGTGCGCCGCCTGCACTGGGCAGCAGGTGGATCAGCATCGGCAGCACGATCATAGCGGCGACGGTTACGAGGGCAGCGGGAACGCGCAGAAGAGGCTGACGTTCAAACGACAAAGATTGAGCCATGGGAATATTCCTTTTATTTGATGGCCACCGATTCCATGAGAATCGAGGCGAATAAAGATGACAGGCGGAACTGCCCATCATTGATCACAGTAAGAGAATCGGCGCCAGTGCCGGCGTAACGGATGGTTCCGCCCTGCAGTCACACATCATGCGTCGGCACGCATGCTTCGCACGGCACGACTTTGTCCTGTCGCCGCCACCAATTCCAAGAACTCCTGAGCAAACTCATCCACCGAAGCCCAGTCCGTATAGTCGTAGTCCCGCGACGTATCGGCATCACCGCCTGCGTCGCGATTGATGCGCTGCATGAAGAAGCGCTTGACCATGCCGTACTGCGTGTAGGGTAGTGCGCCGGCAAAAACGGCCACCCGATCTGCGTGCCACCCTGTTTCACCCTCAAACTCGCGCATATAGTTAGCAACCTGTTCCCGATCTTCAGCCGCATCACTTTTTGCCGTCAGGCAGACCGTGAAGAACGCCGATGGCAGGCTGCCCAGTTCCTCGCGGAAGAGTTGAACAAAATCGGCTACGTAGCGCTGATGCCGGCCCATGTGAATCGATGCGCCGATCATTGCGGCGTCGTACCCCTGTAAAACAAAGTCTCTGGATACGGTCCGGCAATTCATCAAATCGACGTCTATGCCTTGGCGTCGCAACCCGTCGGCGATTCGTTCAGAGATTTTGGCCGTCTGCCCCTCTTCCGAGCCATAAGCAAGCAACACCCGCGTCATCGTTCACCCCTTCTCTGGATAGCGTCTCACTATGCTGTCAGCACGTCGGCCAGCACCGTCATGCCCCGCTCGACCAGAGCAAGATCGGCCTGACTGCCCATGTGGCCAATGCGAAACACTCGCCCGGCCAGAGGGCCATAGTTGCCGCCCACGGCCATGCCTCGTGCACGCAGGGCGGCATCAAGGTCGGACCAGGTCCAATCATCAGGCACGTATGCTGCCGTAACGGTCGGCGCGCAGATTTCTTCGCGGCGCGGGAAGAGCGCCACCCCCATGGCCTGCAGACGCTGCCGGCAGAGGGCGGCCGCGTCGGCATGACGCTGATAGACTGGCTCCACCCCTTCGGCAAAGAGCAGGTCAAGGGCTGCGTGCAGGCCGGCAAGGGCATGCCAGTTGTGCGTATAGGGAAAGTAACGATCTGCCAACGCACTGCGCCACGGCTTCAGCGCGTCATAGCCGGCGTAGCCCGTTGCTTCCACAGCTGCCCACGCCCGCTCGCTCACCGAAATCATGGAGAGATCGGGCATGAGGCTCAAAACTTTCTGGCTGCCCAGCAGTCCAAGATCGATCTTCCATTCGTCGACCAGCACCGGCGTGCCGCCGCCGGAGGCGACAAAATCGACATAGAACAATGCCCCTACTTCCGCAGAAATTGCGCCCAGCTCGGCCAGAGGGTTTAGGGTGCCAGAGGGCGTTTCGCAATGTACGGCGGTGATGAGCTTGGGCTGAAAACGGAGCGCAGCCGCGCGGACAACAGCAGGGTCGGCCACATCGTCATGGCCAAAATCGAGCGTTTCGACCTCAGCCCCGCACGTACGCGCCATTTCGCCAATGCCTGCTCCGAAGAGTCCAGTGGAAACGGCCAGCACGCGGTCACCGGGTTCCAACACGCTCTTGAGCGCACCCCAGAGCGCCAACATCCCCTCGCCGCTCTGGATCGTCACGTCGTTATCCGTGGCGAGCAGTCGCCGTAGATCCGCCTCGCACGTGGCATAGAGCCGAAAAAACTCCTCTTCCAGGTCAGCGCTGCCGTAGTCGACACCATAGGCTGCAAGCACCGCCGGCGGGATTGAGACCGGACCTGGGACAAGCGGAATCAAATAGCGCTCCATCCTGCCTCCTTGACAATTGCGGGGGGATGACGTAAGACTGATCCGGCATATCCAATCCGCCGGGAAACCACTATGACAACCTCCATTCTACCCGCCATCCAGAGCCCAACCAAACTTTTTCTCACCGGAATTTTCGGTACCGGCAAGACGACCCTGGCCATCGAACGTATTCGCTGGCTGATCGGCCAGGAGCGCGTGCGTGGCGACGATATCATCGTGATTGTTCCCCAGCGAAGCCTGGCGCAGCCCTACTACGCGGCCCTGCGAACGCCTGCCATGCCGCCGGGTCCCGCGCCTATCGTGACCACGGTCGCCAGCCTGGTCCGCAACTCGGTAGAACTCTACTGGCCCATCATCAGCACAGAAGCGGGGTTTGACCGTGCCGGCCAGGAGCCAACCTTTCTCACATTGGAAACAAGCCAGTATCACATGGCTCGCTTTGTCGACATGGCGATCAGCCGAGGTGACTTTGACGGCATCCGCGTCGAGCGTAACCGCGTGATTAGCCAGGTGCTTGATAACCTCAACAAGGCGGCGCTCAATCGCTTCAGCATCGACCAGTCCTACGCGCGCCTCGAGTTAGCCGTCCCGCCAGGAGAACAGCGCACGGGTCGGCTCAACGCTCTGCGCGCAGCGCAACACATCAGTCACGAATTTCGTGCACTCTGCCTGGCACAATCGCTGCTCGATTTCAGTCTCCAGGTCAAGTTGTTCAACGAGCAGGTCATGGGCAATCCCTGGAGCAGGACCCACCTCTTTCGCAGCCATAGCCATTTGGTCTTTGACAACTTCGAGGAAGACACCCGCACCGCCCACGATTTGGTCGAGCAGTGGCTGCCCGAGTTGGAAAGCGCATTGATTCTGCTCGATGAAGATGGCGGCTATCGCATCTTCCTGGGCGCGGACCCCACAGGGGCAGATGCCATGCTCAATGCGTGGGCTGATGAGGATCCCACTCGCGCGGTTTCGCTTGCCGCAAGCTACGTCATGACGCCGCCGGTACGCCGCTTGCACGATCTGCTGGATTGGGAGACGACACGCGGACCGCGCCCGCCCGCGCCGCCGTCTTCGACCACGGAAGACGAAGAAGGCGAGCCTGTCGATCCGCTGGAGGCACTTATTCTGCCAAGGCAGGAGTTCCGCTTCTATCCGCAGATGATCGACTGGGTGGTTCAGGAGACGGCGCGACTGATTCACGATGAAGGCGTTGCGCCAGGCGAAATTGCGCTCTTGGCCCCCTTTGTCAGCGACGCGCTCCGTTTCAGTCTGGAGACAGGGCTAGCGCGTCACGACGTGGCCCTTACAACCCATCGACCGAGCCGCGCGCTGGAGGATGAACCAGCCGCACGGGCGCTGATCACACTGGCCGCGCTCGCCCATCCCGAGTGGGGCATCCGGCCTGCCGAGGCGGACGTTACCGCCGCGCTGACGCTCAGCATCGAAGCGCTTGACCCAGTGCGCGGCCATTTGCTCAGTCGGGTCCTCTATCCGACCCGGCGACGCACCATCGAACTCGGCTCATTTCGCAAGTTGGAAACGGCCATGCAGGAGCGCATCACTTACCGCGCTGGCGAAGCATACGATGGGCTGCGCAATTGGATTTACGCCTATCGAGCCGGCGCCGAGATTGCGCCCCTGGACCAGTTCTTCGCCCGCCTTTTTGGTGAAGTGCTGAGCCAGCCGGGCTATGGCCTGCACGCCAGCGTGACGGGCGCACGCGTAGCCAAGCAACTGGTCGAATCGGCGCGTAAATTCCGCTGGTCGCTGAGCGACAGCCAGCCAGGACAGTGACAGTAACAGTGACAGCGACACGCATGGCAGTGGCAGCGACAATAGCAGCGGCGGACTTGGGCGCGAGTATGTGCGTCTCTTCGAAGGCGGTGCGTTGAGCGCCCTCTACCTGCCCGGTTGGCAAGCGCCGGACGATGCGGTCTTCCTGGCGCCTGCCTACACCTTTCTCATGCGCAACCGGGCGGCACGTGTTCAATTCTGGCTCGACGTAGGCTCGTCCGGCTGGTGGGAGCGCCTCTATCAGCCCCTTACCCATCCATACGTCTTGACGCCCCACTGGTCCAACCAGGAAGTATGGAGTGATCTGCACGAGTTCCAGACGCGTCAGGACGCAATGCGCCGCCTGTTGCTTGGTCTGGTGCGCCGCACGGGCGAACGAATCTATGTGGGCATGAGCAGCTACAGTGAAAGCGGTTTCGAGCAGCAGGGTCCACTGCTGAACCTCATCAACCGCCTGTTAGCCAAGCACCGGCAGTAGCGGATTGCCCTGGCTCGCCGCCCGCACGTAGGCGTACGGACTGACCGAGGGGCCACAGCCCAATCTTCCCACACCCGCCCGCTTAGCAAGCACGCCCCGTGCGAACGGGTTGTGGGGATGCCTGACCTTCGGTGGCGCGGCAACGTGAACGGAATCAGCTCTCGGGACGGCGACCGCCCGCGTGCTATGCCAAATAAAAATAGGGCGGAAGCGGTCTTTGAGACCGCTTCCGCCCTATTCAATTTGTCCAACCACGTTCTATCCCGCCAGCTGACGAGCCTGTTCAATCAATTCACTCTTGATCACTCGCTCGACCGACCAGCCGATGACATCCGCGACTTGTTGGGGCGACATCGCTGCCAGTTGAGCGAACGTTCGTACACCAGCCGCGTTCAGTCGCTTCTCAAAAACCGGACCGATTCCAGCAATCGCAGTTAGATCATCCCGACCGGCGGCTGGCGGAGCTTCGGTTGTCTCTGCAAGCGAAGTTGGTGCAAGATCGGACACGATCACCGCATCCTCCACATCGACCGACGGTTCAGAAGCAGGCTGTTCGGGCGTAGCCCCTTCAGGCGCATCGCTATCCGGTCTCGTTGGCGGCAGCAGAATCGGCTCACCTGCCCGCCAGCGATTGAGCCACGGCAGCAGGAACGCGCCTGTGCCCATCGCCCCCAGCGTAAACATGATCAGCCAGACAATGAAGCGCAAACAGCCGCCCATTGCCCAGAAGGGCGCCAGCACACCGATTAGCACGGCAGCACCCAGACCGACCACAATGGCCGGCTGCAGATTGAGGCCGAAAAGACGGGAGACGTATCGCCCGACGACCTGTGAGATACCCGTCCAACCGATCAGATTGATACCGATGAGTGTGAGCAGCGGAATCGGCCAGAGGCAAATGGTGATGACGAGCACCAACGTGAGCAACGCGAGACCGATATTGACGACGAAACCGACGATGAAGCTCAGTGCCGTCTGCGTTCGTACGTTACGTTCGATCTCATCGACCCAAGATGGTCGAATCGCGGCGATGCCTGTTGTAAAGAGGCCAACGACCACCGTAAAGATCAAGGCTGAAAAGAGACGTCCAATAAAACGGCCGATACTGCCAAAAAGACCTGGACCGTTGCGGTCGGCATCGCGATCCGAGCCGGAAGCGAGCTGATCGGGCTGGATTGCCAGAGAAGGAACAGCACCGGGCAACTTCAAACTCGGTCCTTGTACGATATTCCCACCTATATAAGCGCCGTCATCTCGCTCAATATCTCCGCTTAGAACACTGATGTCGCCGGCAACATAGGCCGTATCCTTTAGCTCAATATCGCCGCTCCACGACGAGATATTTCCATCGACGCGGCCTTCTAGCTCGATATCGCCGCTGAATGCAGAGACATCGCCGGCAACTTCGCCGCCTTCCTGAATCTTGATATCGCCGCTGTAGACGACCAGGTTGCCAAGAATCTGCCCGCCTTCACGGACTTCAACGTCGCCGTCGTAGACGACCACATCGCCGTCGTAGACATCGCCTTCCTCAATCTTCAGGTCATCGTTGAGGATCTGTGCGTTGGGCGAAAAGGCCAGGGATGCGGGCGGATCTTCGGCCGCGCTTGCAGACCAAGTGGGCGCGAACACGGCCATGATGGAGATAGCGGCAACCACGGCAAAGGCCAGAATCCAGCGTTTATTTTGAGTAAGTGTGTTACGCATATGAAGCCTCATGCATCCCTATTTGGTGATGCATCACGCGGAGCGCGTATAGATTGGCGTGGCCGATTCATAGACACGCGTGCTGCGACGCAGGAAGACGATCCATCCCGCCAGCATGGCGGCTGCGGTCAGCCCATAGCCGACGAGCAAGATACGGGCCTGGTCAGTCGCCAACAGCGCATCCACGGTAGTAACCGTAGCCGACCACCAGTTGTCGATCGTGGCCGTAGATTGGGCCAGGAAATGAACGAGTTGACTTAACCAACCCGCCTGATTGAACATGACAAATGCGCCAAACGAAACCGCGCCGGCCATCAGGCCCACCCATAAAGCGAGCACGACTACGCCAAGCCCCAGCCCCCACAGCAAGCGTTGCTGGCGTTCACGCTGGAGAATGCGCAGTTCCACGTCGGCCGCAAAGCCTATAGGCGGCATGGCCGATGGCGTCGCCCGGAAAGTCGCATCGACCTCCTGCCAATCCCGCCACTGTTCAGCCAGTGGCGGATAGCGCTGCAGATACGTATCGAAGCGTGCGCGATCCTCTTCCTCCAGCATGTCATCGAGCGCCAGCGACATGAGCATGAAGAACTCGCCCTCCACTTCCGGCGGCAGTTGAGACTGAGTTGTCGACTGATTTGTAAAATCGTTCATCATCATGATCAAGCTCTGCCTTATCAAATTCCTGCCAGCGCGGTGCGCAGCAGGGGTGGCTCATTGCCGCGTAGGGTCGCCTGCTGGGGCGTCGCCTGCCGTCGGCTTCCGGAGGAGGGCGGAATGGTCGCCGCTTCTTGTTGCTGATAGAGATCGGCAACCTGTTTGCGTCCTCGAAACAGGCGGCTCTTCACAGCCGAGACGGTGATATCCATGGTCTGGGCGATCTCGTCATAGCTGTAGCCTTCCCAGTAGCGCAGAATAATCGGCGTGCGGTAGTCCGGCTCGAGTTGTTCGAGCAGAGCCTGTACCTCACGGTTTCGCTCCATGGTCATAGCAACCGGCTCTGGCTGGGGCATATCGCCCTCAAGATTTTGCAGAACCGGGTTGTCATCGATCGACACAAAGGTCGCACGGCGCTTGCGCAGTCGATCAATACAGTGGTGATTCGCAATGGAAAAGAGCCACGTACTGAATTTCTTGCTCGGATCGTACTGGTTCAGGCGCGAATAGGCGCGCATGAAGGCCTCCTGGGCAGCATCCTCTGCTTCCTGTGGGTTACCCAGCATTCGATAGGTGAGATTGTAGACAGGCCGCTGATAGGCTTCAACTAAGCGTCCAAAGGCTGCTTTGTCGCCGGCCCGGGCCTCGTCAACCCACACTTGTTCCTGCTCGTTCATCGTACACAGACCTTACTTGTTGGCCGCTGATATTGCGCTGACAAACCATCTCGGCGCACCATTTGGGCGCCACTGGTTATTACTACGCAAGTCTACCGGAAAAGTTTCAGACTGAGCAAAATTGATCAGATTTCTGCCAAGGCGGTGGCAAGATGCCGCACGAAGCAGCTTCTTCCCGCCCTTTTCATAGCGCCGGACAGGGGCCTAATATGGAAAGAAGATTGGGATTGCCAGCAAGGCAACGATCAACACAAGAATCTGCAGCGGAATACCAACGATCGCGTAATCTGTGAAGCGATAGCCGCCAGGCACCATAACCAAGGTATTGACCGGTGATGAAATCGGCGTGGAGAATGCCGTCGAAGCAGCAATAGCGACCATCATCAAGAGGGGATAGGGTGACAGCCCCAGTGCAATCGCCGTCGTCGCAGCAATCGGCGCCAGAATCACGGTTGTGGCCGTGTTGGAAATGAACTGGCTGAAGAAGGCCGTAATAATGAAAAGGCCGGCCATGATCGCGGTGGGTCCATAGATGCCCAGGTTGTTTACCAGCAGATCGGCGACATACTGGACGCCGCCCGTCTTTTCCAACGCCGTGGCCATGGGCAACATCGCGGCAATCAGAATCACGCTCTCCCAGTTGATGCTGCGATAGATATCCTCCACCCGAATACAGCCGGTGAGCACCATAGCCACCGCCGCCAGCAATACAGCAGTCACCGTCGGAACGATCTTAAAAGCCATGAAGAGCAACATAATAACGACGATCGAGATGGCAACGATCGCATTGCGGCGCGTATAGAGCTGCTGCGTCATCTCCTGGGGCATGTCGAGTACGATGACGAAGGAGCGATCTTGCGACAGCGCTTCAATATCAGTCCATGTGCCTTCCACCAGCATAACGTCACCAAAACGCAATGGCGTGGCTGCAACATCGGTATGGATCGGCTCACCCCGGCGCATAATGGCCAGCACATTCAGGTTGTAGCGGTTGCGAAAGCGCAACTCCTCTACCGTTTTGCCGACCATGTTCGACCGCGCGCGGATGACGACTTCAGCCATGCCGAGCTCGCGCGAAATGAGGCGTGAATCTCCGCCATTCGAGGGGCGAATGCCCAGATCCATTTCGCGACAAAGGCGGGCGATGCAGTTAGGCGTCCCCTTGACGTGCAGAATGTCGTGGGCCTCCAACATGGTGTCGGCCGTCGCCGGGCGCATGGGACCGGGCTCCGCTGCATCGTCGGGCCAGGACTGCAGCTCGATCACCTCGACATCAAAATCTGCACCGATGTTGGTTTCAGCAATCGTTTTGTCGACCATGGGCGATGCCCGCCGCACGCGCAGGCGAAAAAGGTTTTCGCTCAATTCGTAGGTCTCGGCGATCTCTGCCAGCGTGGGACCATCGCTCATGGTCTGGTTGGGGCCGACCTTGCGGCGCGCGCGGCTCCCCAACAGACGACTGCCGATGACGACCATGTAGATGATGCCTACCACCAGAATGATGCCGCCAATTGGCGTGAAGTCAAAGAACGTAAAGGGTTCCAGCCCCATCTCCACAAGTTGATTGGCGACAACCAGATTGGGGGGCGTACCAATTAGCGTAAGCATCCCGCCAATCAGCGAACCAAAGGCCAGGGGCATGAGCAGCTTGGCGGGCGAAATCTTGGCATCGCGGGCCAGGCTGAGCACCACGGGCAGCAGCACCGCAACGGCGCCGGTTGAGCTCATAAACGCTGAGAGGATTGCAACCAGCAACATAACAAGCACAAGGATACGCGTTTCGCTGGTGCCGCCGGCTTTGGCCAGGAAGCGGCCCATTGCACTGGCTACGCCCGTATAGTAAATACCTGCCCCCACTACGAAGAGGCCTGCAATGATAATCACAATCGGATCAGCAAAGCCGGCCAGCGCCTCATCGACGGTGACTATTCCGGTTAATAACAGCGCGAGGAGAGAGAGGAGCGCCACGATATCCAGGCGGATCCGGTCAATGACAAAGAGGACGATGGTGACCCCCAAAATGAGAAAGGTCAAAATCATGTCATTCATGGCAAATCATTGTCTGCTTTCTACGCTGTCGGGCGGGCTGCCAAGGCCGGTTTGCGACCGCTGAATCAGCCGAATTGCCGTCCTTGACGGCAAGCGCCAGAAAAGAGGACTTATTGGCGCATCTCATCAAAGATGCACCAATAGACAAGCATACTGCACATGTACCGTACATACAAAAACGCGTTTTTAAGGCGCATTGACAGATCCTCCCCATCGCTCCTATACTGCCCTACTTATGGCAAACTCTATCCCGCCGGCGGATCCGCAACCGCTCTCTACCGGCAACGTCTCCCTCTTTACCGTGCTGCTGCTGGTAGACAGTCTTCATTTCGTCTTCGCTCGTGCCCTCTTGCCGCACATCTCCCCCTTGGTCTCAGCCATGTACGTAATCGGCATCGCAACCGTCCAGGTTGGCATTTACGGTGCACTGCGCCAAGCGGTGGACTGGCGTACAGCCCGTCAGCACCTGCCCTTTTTCCTAAGCATCGGCTTTTTGGTTGGCGCCAGCACGGTGATGAACTATGCTTCGGTTGCGTTTATCGATGCCGGCACCGCCTCCATGCTCGGCAAGATGACAACGCTCTGGACGATGCTCTTTGGCATCATTTGGCTACGCGAAATCCTCACAAGACGCCAGCTTGCCGGCGCGGCATTGGCGCTGGCCGGCGTCATTGTCATTACCTTTCAGCCCGCCGAGTACCTGCGCCTGGGGTCGTTGCTGATTGTCGGTTCCACCTTTATGTATGCGCTCCATGCTGCCATTGTCAAACGCTACGGCGGTGACATGGATTTTATGTCGTTCTTTTTCTATCGCCTGCTCTTCACCACAGCCTTTCTTTTCCTTTTTGCCGTGGGCAGCCGCTCCCTGGCATGGCCCGCGCCTACGGCCTGGCTCATCTTGCTCATCGCCGGCTCGGTAGACGTAACGATCAGTCGCGGGCTCTACTACACGGCCCTGCGACGCCTGCCGATTACGCTCTTCGCCATTATCCTGACCCTGAGTCCCGTCATCGCCATCGGTTGGTCCCTGCTGCTCTTTGGCACCTTTCCAAGTACTCAACAACTGCTCGGCGGCATGACGGTCCTGGCAGGCGTGCTTCTGGCAACCTTCCCGCAGCAACGGATAAGCCGCAAATAGCCCGCAGGCTTGCACAGAACGGCAAGATAGGCGACACTGCTACCCATGAATTGGCAACCAGATGCTCGTCCACTGCATGCGCTGATCGCAGCCATGCTGGACGAGGTAGATACCGTCTATGTGGCCGGCGGCGTCGTACGTGATACGCTGCTGGGTCGCAAACCGAAACTGACCGACCTGGACCTCGTGGTAGCTGATGAGGCGCTGCCCGTGGCGCGACGTGTCGCCGATCGCCTGGGCTGGTCTTTCTATGCGCTCGACGAAGGGCGAGATGTAGGTCGCGTCATCTTTAGTGCCAACCACGGCGAACCCTACGTCTGTGATATCGCGCGCATGCGCGGCGCCACCATCGAGGAAGATCTGCTTGCGCGCGATTTTACAATCAACGCCATGGCCATGGCCATAGTCAAACCGGGCAAGGCCGAACTGATTGACGTCACGGGCGGCGAGGCCGATTTGGCCGCGCGCGTGCTGCGCCGGACCGGGCCGACGAGTCTCGCCGATGACCCACTGCGTCTCCTGCGCGCCGTACGCTTTGTCGTTGACTTCGGTCTCACCATCGAAGCGGCGACGGCAGAGCAGATCAAGCGCATGGCCGCAACCATCAAGCTTGCCACGCCGGAACGGCAGCGCGATGAGCTCTGGAAGACGCTGAGCGGCGCTGACCCGGAGCAGGCTATCGTCACCATGCAGGCGCTTGGCTTGCTTGGCCACCTGCTGCCGGAGGTAGACGGAACAGTGGACGTGGCCCAGTCGTTTCCCCACTATACTGACGTCTACAACCATACCCTGCTGGTTGTGCGCAACGCCACGCTCATCCGCGATTGGATTTGCGCCGAGACCGTGGACGATCCGCCCACCAGCATGTGGCAATCAACGCTCCTGCCGTGGCGCAATGAACTGCGGCATCAATTCCTGAAACCGCTCTCCAGCGGACGCCGCCACGTCGACTGGCTGATCTGGCACGCGCTCTTTCACGATGTGGGCAAGCCGGAAACGCGTAGCACCGAACTCGATCCTGACGGCAGCACGCACTATCATTTCTACGGGCACGAACAGGCGGGTGCAGAGATGACGGCCAAGCGACTGGACGCGTTGCGCTTTGGGCGCAACGAGATTGCGCTGGCGCAAACGGTTGTCGATGCCCACATGCGCCCCCACCATCTGGATGCCAGCTTCACGCATGAGGGAATCAGCCGGCGTGCGATCTATCGCTTCTTCCGTGATGTGCAGTGTGCCCAAGTGGAGGATCCTGCCGGCGTCGATACGCTGCTGGTGGCCCTTGCCGACTATCAGGCGATCCACGAAGCCGCCGTGCCACCCCGGTGGGACGAATACCTTGAACACGTCGGGCAGATGCTGGCCTACGCCTATGCCGATGACGGGCTACAGCAGACGCGCCACGCCCCGCTGATTGACGGCCACGTCCTGATTTCGGAGCTGGAGATGACGCCGGGACCAGAGATCGGCGTGCTGCTGGAAGCCGTGGCAGAGGCGCAGGCCGCGGGCGACATCACGACAGAGGCCGAGGCAGTGGCCCTGGCCAAAAGCAAGCTGGCAAGAGAGTCATGACGGACCAATCGGTCTGCCCTTTTCTGGGCGCCCTGGATGCGGATCGCAATCGCGACACCCACATCGACTATCCGAGCTTCGAAAATCGCTGCTGGGCCATGAGTGGCAGCGACGATGCGCGCGATATGCTCATGCTCACCGACCAGGCGACCTACTGCCTGGGCGGCAGTCATCGCCTCTGCCCTCGTTATATCGCGGCTAGCGGCGCGACCACGGCGACAGGCGCGGCTACCGTAGCGGCCGCGGCTGCGGTCCGTGATCCCAAGGCCGACTTCTCTTCCGACTGGCTTAACTCAGATCTCGACGAGATTGAGCAAGAACTCAATGCGATGGATGAAGGCGCGTCACAGCAGCGCGCGGTGTGGAGTTGGCTGGCAGCGGCGGCCGTATTCTTGATGGTGGTGGCTGCCGGCAGCCTGCTCGCGCTTTACGCCGGCTGGACCTATGTGCGCGGGATTCAATCAGCCGATGGCGGATCGCTCGAAACGCTGGCCGCTGCGCAACTAACCGAACAGCCCCTCTTCTTAGTCATGACCGCAACCGTACCGCCTGCAGAGACCGCCACACCCACGCCCGGCGCCGTGATGGTCGCGCCGCCGGCGACCTCTGCTCCCACTTTCCCACCCGCCGTAACTGCCACCGCACTGCCAGGTGGCAACGCAGGTGCGCCTGATCCCAATAACAACGTCATCATTGTCGATCCCGACGCGCGCCAAGAGGCGCCCACAATTGTCCCGATCCCCGCTACAGCCACGCCAGTCTTCGATCTGGGCCAGCCGGTGCCTGAAGTCCCGACGCGACGCCCGACGCCCGATTTTGAGATTCCAACCAGCACGCCGGCCCCTGTCGAACCGCCGCCAACGGCCACGCCTCAACCGATCTATGGACCGCCGGTCGTCGTATTCAAGGCCGATACCCAAGAGCTACAGCGCGATGAGTGCACGATCGTGCGCTGGGCAGTGCAGAACGTGCGTGAAGTCTACTATGAAGGGATTGGGGTGCCCGGCGACGGCGAGCGCGAGGAGTGCATGTACAAAGAGGACGAGGTCTTCACGCTAATGGTCGTCCTGCCCAACGGCGAGTCGGAGATCCACACTGTCGCTGTCTCCTACGTAGCGCCGACTCCTACCGCTACCTATACGTCCACAGTGACGCCCACACCCTACTTCACACCGACATGGACGCCTGCGCCACCGCCCGGCACGCCCACCCCCGTTCTTACCTTTGGCGTCACCATCGGCGTGGAGGGCTCCACCCAGCAGACGTGCGCCCGCGGCGAAGTGTGCAGCACGACGCTGGCCGTAACCAATCTGGGCTCGGCCAACGACAGCTTGGCCGTTATCATCGAGAGCGGCGACACGTGGTCGCCTCAGATCTGCCGCATGGATGGCGTCTGCTCGAACAACATGGTCGTGATCAACAACGTTGGTCCGGGCAATACAGGTTATGTCAACTTCAGATTGAGTGTTCCCGGTGACGCCCAAACGCAGAGCGTAAACTATTCATTTGTCGGCGCGAGCGGCAACACCAATAACGCGGTGCGTTCCGATCCGGTTACGGTGACCATAAACGTTCCTTAACGCCGGGCACATGCGCAGGCACTGCGTCCACTACAACTTGTAAGCTTCGATTCTATGTCAATACTATTTGTTGCGGCCGTCATCGCCCTCCTGATAGCTATCAATGGCTTCTACGTTCTCTCTGAGTTCTCGGCCGTCTCTGCCCGCAGACCGCGCCTGGCGCAAATGGCCGAGGAGGGCAACTTGGTGGCCGGCGAGATGCTGGCCATGTTGCAGGATCCGGCCAAACTCGACCGTTACGTGGCCGCGTGTCAGCTGGGCATCACGGTCTCCAGCCTCGTGGTCGGCTTCTATGGCCAAGCTCAGATCATCGGCCTGATCGAACCGTGGCTTGACCTGCTTGACCCAGCGACGCGCCTGGCTGTCCAGTCGGTATTGGCGCTGATCGTGCTTGCGGTACTGACGGTCTTCCAGGTCGTGCTCGGCGAACTGGTGCCCAAAAATATTGGCGTCCAATATCCGGAAAAGATGACGATATTGACGGCGCGACCCATGCGCTGGTCAATCTTCTTGTTCCGTCCGTTGATCTTTATCTTCAACGGGAGCGGTCAGTTAATCCTCCGCCTGATTGGTTCTTCATCAACTGGCGAGCATGTCCACGTCCACTCGCCCGAAGAGATCCTCATGTTGGTCGAAGAAAGCTCAGCCGGCGGGCTGCTCGACGCCGAAGAGCGGCGTATGCTCGTCAACACACTCCAGTTGCGCGACTTGACGGCCGGCCAGGTCATGTTGCCGCGCAACCGCATGCTGGCGGCTCCGGCCGATCTAAGCTGTCGCGAGCTTTTCAACCTGCTGGCCCGTTCACCCTATTCCAGGATTCCGATCTACGAGAAGCGCATCGACAACATCATCGGCGTCGTCCACATGAAAGACCTGCTCGGCGCCGCAATTGCGCCCGACAGCGCCTGTGCCAGCACCGATGATGCCGACGGCGCAGCGTGGGACGTACGTCAGATTCTGCGCCCCCTTGCGATGCTGCCCGACACCTTGCCGGTAGACGAAGCCCTGGCCGTCATGCAGCGGGAGCGGCGCAACATGGCGATTGTCATGGACGAGTATGGCGGCACGGCCGGCCTGTTGACCTTTGAGGATCTGGTCGAAGAGATCATCGGCGAGTTCCAGGACGAATTTGACCTCGACAATCCACCCATCGCCTTACGCGGCAAGGGTCGAGTCAGCGTGCGGGGTGACGTTCATCTCAGCGACTTGAACGAGGCGCTGGACCTGCTCCTCCCGTCGGAGAGCGCCAACACAGTCGGCGGCCTGGTGCTACGAGAACTCGGACGCCTGCCGAAGCCCGGGGACACGGTCGAAGTGAGCGACCTGCTCCTCCGCGTTGATGGCGTGCAGGGCAACGGCGTCACAAGAGTCAGCTTCCGCATCACGCCCGACCAGGCTACGCGGCTCAAAGCCATTGGCGGGGAGTTCTAGTCATGGCCGAATATCTTATCCCGATCGGTGTTATCACCGTGCTAATCATCATCAATGGTTTTTTTGTAGCAGCAGAATTCGCCCTGGCGGGAGCGCCCCGCACTCGGGTGGCTCAAATGGCAGAGGGCGGGTCCAAGCAGGCGCAACGCATCCTCTCAGTCCTGCGCGATCCAAAGGCCATCAACCGCTATCTCTCCACGGCGCAGGTGGGGATCACGCTGGCGAGTCTTGGTCTGGGCATGTATGGGGAACATGCTGTGGCTGAATGGTTCTTGAGTCCGCTGGAGCATGTCGACTGGATCACCATTGCGCTGGCGCACACGTTGGCGACCATCATCTCCGTTGCGCTGTTGACCTACCTGCACGTGGTGCTGGGCGAGATGGTGCCCAAGTCTTTGGCGCTGCAATCTGCCGCCCAAACCGTGGTCCGATTGGCGCCACTGATGGCCATCGCCGAGTTGATCTTCCGCCCGCTTACCTACGTGCTCAACAAGATTGGCGATCTGGTCCTGCGCGTGCTGCGCATCCCCCCGGTCGATGCGGAGGCGCGCCTCATTTCTACGGAGGAGCTCGCTTACATCTTCGAGGAGAGCTCAGAGGGCGGCCTGCTCGACGCTCAGGAGCAGCTCTACCTGGAGAATGTGCTCGACTTTCAGGAACGCACGGTCAGCCAGGTGATGATCTCACGCACGCGCATGGATAGTATTCCAGCGGAGACTTCTTTGAGCGATGCATTGGAGATCGTTGTCTCTCAACCCCACTCGCGGTATCCGGTCTACCGGGGCGATCGTGACGACATTGTCGGCGTGCTCTACGCCAAGGATCTGGCCAGCTACCTGGCCGAGCATGACTTCGAGCTGACAAATGCAGAAGGCGTCGAGCCGACAGTGGCCGATCTGGCCCGTGAGGCAGTCTTCGTGCCCAAAACCTTGCTCTTGGACGACATGCTCATGCAGATGCGACAGGAACACTTTCAAGTCGCAGTCGTGGTTGATGAGTATGGGGGCACGGCCGGGTTGCTCACGCTCGAAGATCTGGTTGAGGAGCTAATTGGGGAATTCCAGGATGAGTTTGATGAGGAAATTGCGCCCATGGCAACAGTCGATGCGCAGACGATTCGCGTGCGCGGCGATGTGATCCTGGACGAGATGGCGCAACACTACGATGTCGTCCTTACCGCCGATTCGGCGGCTGAGACTGTAGGCGGATTCGTCATGGAACATCTGGGTCATGTTGCGCAGCCGGGCGAGCGCTTCCGCTATGGTGACATGGAGTTCGAGGTCGAGGAGACTGAAGGCAGGGCCGTCAAAACAGTGCTCGTACATCTGCCGCCCAGTGACGCCGGAAACGAAGACGCTACGTCCCCAGCGGATCCCCAATCACCTGACTGAGCAGGGTAGCCCAGCCAAGCAACGCTTCATCTTCGCCAAAGCGCCCCACCAGTTGCAGCCCCAGCGGCAAGCCCATTTCATCCAGTCCTGCGGGCAGCGTGATGGCCGGCATGCCCGCATGAGTCCACGGCAGATTCATGTTCGGATCACCCGTGGCAAGGATGCCCTCGGGCGCTGCACCGGGTGCGGCCGGGGTCACCCATAAATCGATCCCGGCTTCGGTCATACGTGCACCAAGGTCCGCACGCAGCCGCGCACAATTACGGCGCAGTTGCGTTAGTTCTTCCTCGCTGACCTCCCGGCCGATCTCGATGATCGCGGCCGTGCGCGGGCGATAAAGATGGGCAAACTCGGCATAGAGTTGAGCCTGCTCGCGTGCAAACTCGCCAAATGCCAGGCGACGATGGAGGTCGTTGAGCGCTTCGATATCTGCCAGCGTCGGTACGCGACAGATCTCCACGCCTGCCCTTTCTAGGGCGGACAACTGCATCTCAAACGCGCCCAGCGCTTCGGGCTCCGCCTGCTCCAGGTACGGGCCGACGGGGAGACCGAGCACGGGCAGCTTCTCGCGCACGATGTCGGGGCGCCAGTCATCGCACAGCACTTGAGCCGCAAGCGACATACCGGCCAGATCCTGTGTGAAGAGCCCAATATGGTCCACTGTACGCGAGAAGTAGACGATGCCGGCGGACGGGATGCGCGCGTACGTTGGTTTGTAGCCGACAACGCCGCAATACGCCGCGGGTCGGATCACCGAGCCGATCGTCTGGGTGCCCAAAGCCAGCTGGCAGAGCCCGGCCGCAACGGCCGCGGCCGAGCCGCTGCTGGATCCCCCTGGCGTGTGCATGAGGTTGTGAGGATTGCGCGTCGGTCCCGGCTCGAAATAGGCGAACTCGGTCGTTACCGTCTTGCCGGCCACGAGCGCACCCGCCGCACGCAGGCGACGTACAGCCTCACCCTCCGCCTCGGCAAAGCGCTCGGGCGGCACTTCAGTCCCAGCCCGCGTTACAAAACCGTCCAGATGGATGATGTCCTTGACACCGATCAAAGCGCCATAAAGGGGCGGTCGTCTCGATGGCTCGGGATGCGTCTGCGCAAGGACGGTGGCCTCGCTGCGCAAGCGAACAGGGCGCAATGGCTCGGGCAAAAAAGCGTGAATATGTTCATCAATTGCATCGATGCGGCTGCTCATTTCATCCACATAAGCCAGGAGATCGACCTTGCCGGGGCGCAGCGCAGCAACGGTTGGAGCCAGGGGCGCGGATTGTAGATACATGCGGTTTTCCTCACACGAACGGCACGGGGAGCGTAAGCGACGTCTACTTGAATCTGGCGGTCCGCCAATCTTGCATTGGCGACTCGTTTTCCTGTGGCGGACCCCAAAGGCATCGGCAGGAACAAGGACGTCACGCTGGTAGCGTGACCTCAATAAGAGAATCTACGAAACGCATGGTTTCATCCGGTCATCAGTTTAGCGGTCTGCGTCGGCGGCCAGTGCGCGCAGGTCATCCTCACTGAGGATTGCGACACCGAGTTGCTCAGCCTTCATCAGTTTGCTGCCGGCCTTTTCGCCGGCGACCAGATAGTCCGTCTTGCTGCTGACGCTGCCGGTGGTCTTACCGCCGCGACGCTCGATGTACTCCTTGGCCTCGCTGCGGCTCAAGCCGGGCAGCGTTCCTGTGACGACAAAGGTCAGCCCGTCGAACGGCAGCGTAACGTCTGCAGGCGCTGCTGTACGGGGCTGTGTCATCTGCACACCAGCCTCAGCCAGTTCAGCGATTAGCTCACGATTGGGCGTGATGGAAAAGAACCCGGCTACGCTCTCGGCAATCTTGGGGCCGATCCCGTCGATCTCATTTAGCTCATCGGCCGTCGCCTGCATGAGATCAGGCAGGCTATCGAAGTGCTGCATGAGCGTTTCGGCCACCCCCTCACCCACAAAGCGGACACCCAACCCCACCAAGAGTCGATGGGCCGGTCGCGCCTTGCTCGCCTCAACGCCCTGGCGCAAATTTTCCACCCGCTTCTCACCATAGCCGTCCAGCCGGGCAATTTCTTCCCACGGCAAGCGATAGATATCGGCGAGATCGTGCACATAGCCTTGCTCAACAAAGAGCTCGGCCTGCTTGGCCCCAAAGCCTTCGATGTCCATAGCCGTGCGCGAGACAAAGTACTCGACCAGACGCACCAACCGGGCCGGGCAGGCGTTATTGACGCAGTAGGTCGCCGACTCATCAGGCGGTCGGACCAGCCCCTCGCCGCAGTCGGGGCATGTTCTGGGCATTTCCCAGACGACTTCATCACCAGTGCGCAGTTCGACCAGTGGACGAATCACCTTGGGGATGACGTCACCCGCACGCTTGACCAGGACCTGATCGCCGATACGGATGTCGAGATCACGAACGTAGTCTTCGTTGTGGAGGGTCGCGCTGCGCACCGTGACGCCACCGATCTGAACAGGCGCCAGCACAGCGTTGGGCGTCACCGCCCCCGTACGACCGACGTTGATCACGATGTCGAGCAGGTCAGGTTACCGCCTCCTCGCCCGGGAATTTGTAGGCGAGGGCCCAGCGTGGGTCTTTGCCGGTGAAGCCCAGCTTGGCCTGTTGCGCCAGGGAATCGACCTTGATGACGATGCCATCGACCTCAAAGGGCAGATCGTGACGACCGGCGCCGAATTCCGCCACATACTCGACCAATTCCTCGAACGCGTCGTCTGAAAAGCGTTCGGTGAGCGGGCTGACGGGGAAGCCGTAATCACGCAGATAGTTGAGGCTGGCCGAGTGGGTGCTCGGCGGAGCGGATATGCTCTCCAGGAGCAGAATCTGATAGGCCCAAATCTTGAGCGGGCGTTGCGCCGTCACCGCACTGTCGAGCTGGCGCAGGCTGCCCGCGGCAAAGTTACGCGGATTGGCGTACATCCGCTCCCCCGCCTCCTCCTGCCGCTGGTTGAAGGCATCAAACGCGGCCTTTTCCACGTATGCCTCGCCGCGCACAGCCAGACGAACGGGCGGCGTCAACCCGCTCGATGCCAACACCGGAATCTGCAAGGGCACTTGGGCGACGGTACGCAGGTTGGCGGTAATATTCTCGCCCACATCGCCATCGCCCCGTGTCGCGCCCAGAACAAAGCGCCCCTGCTCATCATAGTGGAGCACGACGGTCAAGCCATCGAATTTGGGCTCGACCACGTAGGCCAGCTCGGCAATTTCATCTTCACTCAACAAGCGTTTGATGCGCTCGCGCCAGGCGCGCAAATCATCTTCGTCAAACGCATTGGCCAGGCTCAACATGGGCGCCGGGTGGGGAACCTTTTCAAAGCGCTCGGCCACGTCACCACCAATGCGCACCGTGGGGCTATCCGGCGTGCGCAGCGCGGGGTGCGCCTCTTCCAATTCGCGCAGTTCGTGGAAGAGTGCGTCAAATTCCTGGTCGGTAAGCTCAGGATTGTCCAGCACGTAGTAGCGGTATTGATGATAGCGGACAAGTTCGCGCAGTCGCTCGACGCGTTCAGCCGCCGTCTCGCCCCGACTGCCTTCTGCCAATGGAGCCATCTATTCCTCGCTGTTGACTGCATCGACCGGCAGCCAGCCAACCAGCCCATCGCCGGCGCGAACACGAACCCATTCCCGGCCATCGATGCTGATTGGATAGTCAGCGTAGTCGCCGCTGGGTTCAAGCACCTCAAGCGCCTCGCCGATCGCATAGCGCTGCAGAATCAAGGAATCGTCGGCGGCGTCCGCATGGAGCGTCACGCCATCGGGCAGCTTCACCACCACGCGCTGTCCGATCAGGAAAACGTTAACCGCCTCAGGCGCACTCACAGCTTCGGTTACGCCTTCAGCCGAAGCAACATCAGCCGCCGCCTCATTAGGCGTCACCATGCCACCGGCAACGGGGGTCATTTCGACTTCGACGACGGGCGCACGCCGTCCGCACGCGGTGAGGAGCAACAATCCGATCAACAGCGCAACGAGCAGCGCCAAGCGACGTTTCGATAAATGGTCGCGTACGACAGCAATGTCAGACAAAGGCATCTTACAGCTCCAGAATCGTGATGGCAGGGAATAATTATGATTTGAGCAAGGCAAGCATCTCACCCAGGGAGCGAGAGTTGATCACATCGTCGGCGGTCAGCCATGCCCGGCGCGCCGTGGCGATGCCATAGGGCATGACCTCGAAGCCGTCCACGCCATGGGCATCGCTGTTGATGGCAATCTTGCAGCCCAGCTCGACCGCACGCCGGGCGTAGACATCGTTCAAGTCGAGGCGGCTGGGATGGGCATTGATTTCAACCACGGTGCCAGTCGCGGCGCAAGCCTGCAATACGCGCTCGACGTCGAGTTCCGAAGGCGGGCGTTGGCCGATCAGGCGGCCGGTGGGATGGCCGAGAATGTCCACATGGGGATTCTCCACAACGCGTAAACAGCGTGCCGTGATGGTCTCCTGGTCTTGGCGCAAACCGCTGTGGATGCTGGCAACCACTACGTCCAACTGAGCCAGCACCTCGTCCTCAAGCCCCAAGCTGCCGTCAGCCAGCACTTCGACTTCCATGCCGTGGAGCAGGTGGAAATCGAGTCCTTCAGCGGCAAAGAGTTCGTTGAGGCGCTTGATTTCAGCTGCCTGTTCGGCAATTCGCTCGGGGCCGACCCCCTGTACTACCCCCAGGCCGATGCTGTGATCACTCACATTCCAATAGGCGTACCCCCGACCAATCGCGGCCCTTGCCATCTCTTCAATCGTATTCTTGCCGTCGCTAAAGGTGCTGTGGCCGTGCAGCTCACCGCGGATATCTGCTAATCCAATGAGATTTGGCAACGTGCCGTCACGCGCAGCCTGCAATTCTCCACGATTCTCGCGCAGTTCGGGCGGCACCCATTCCAGGTCGAGAAAGGCATAAAGATCCGCTTCCTCGCTGAAGAACTGCGTCTCGTCTTCAGCGGCAGGGACTTTACCTGTGGCGGTCAGACCATATTCGTTGAGGCTCCAGCCTTGCTTGAGCGCCAACTCGCGTAGGGGAACATTGTGCTCCTTGCTGCCCGTAAAATATTGCAGCGCAGCACCCCAGTGTTGCGCCTCCACGACGCGCAAATCGACCTGCAGGCCGGTGGTAAGGATCACGCTATGCTTGGTTTCGCCAGCGGCAGCCACATCAGCGACCTGGGGGAGATTGCGAAAGGCCTCCATGACCGTGGCCGGCGTCTCGCTAACGACGAGAATGTCGACATCGCCGATGCTCTCCTTCCAGCGGCGCAGGCTGCCGGCAATTTCCAGGCGCTGGATAGCCTCCGCCGGTAGCGCTGCCTGCAGATCAGCCACGAGTCCCTCAGCGAGGGGTCGGGCTAGACCGATCGGCGTCCGGTCATCCTGGCGCGTTGCCAGCAGGGCGATTCCCTTGAGGATCTTCTCTTCGCTCTTCTTGCCAAACCCCTTAAGCTTGGCAAGTTCGCCGGACTCGGCCGCCGCCTGCAGCTGTTCTATGCTGGTGATTTCCAGCTCTTGCCAGAGGCGCTTGGCCTTTTTCGGCCCCATGTCGGGCACCTTCATCATTGCGATGACGCCTTCGGGCACCTGCACAGCCAGCTCATCAAACTCCGCGACTTGTCCGGTTTCGAGCAATTCGCGCAGCGCGTCTGCGATGCCTTTGCCCACACCTGGGATCGATTCCAAGCCGCCATCGGCGTCAATCGCGTCCAGCGTGCGACCGAGGCTGCGGATGCTTTCAGCAGCGTTCTGAAAGGCAATCACGCGAAAACGATTGGCCTCCAGAATCTGCAGACGGGCCGCCACGTCTTCGAGCAGGTTTGCAACACTTTGATTGGTAATCTTTTGGCTTGTCACGATGGATTGATTTCCCGGGTAAGCAAGCGAGAGTTTCAGTGCCATTGTAGGCGAGGGAGGCGCTACTCGTCAATTGGATCGGCGGCTGCTTTCCACGCGAGATAAGCCGCATGCATACAGCGTGCGCAGGGACGAAAGCCTGCGGCACGCGCCTCTGCTTCATCTGCAAAGAAGACGCGATTGGCCCGTTGCAGGCGCCGTCCATGTGCACAACGAAGCGTGCCATAGATATGGGTTTTACCATTGCCGGCAACGGTGATCCGACCGCGGCGCAGGAGAATAAAAAGTTCAGCATCGGCAAGCTGTGGGTGATTCAGCATCTTAAGCGAATCGTCCCGTAGCCTGTCCGTCACGTTGCAACATGATTTGTGACTTGATCATTTCAATCAACTTGACTATAATAGACATAAGCATCACGCAGCGAGTAGTCAGGAAGCAGCACTGATCCGGTACAGAGCGCCCGGATGCTCAGGGCAATAGATAGTTCACGACCCGGGTTGCACCCATTGCAGCCTCACACCGAAGAAAGGGTTTCAGGCATGAACATCGTGCAAAACAGTGAGCAGATGATCGTTTTTCTGCTCGTCGATGCGGCGGATTATCAGACGCCCAAAGAAGTGGACGACGCGACCGTCCTTATCTCCCGGAATGGCGGAACCTTTAAGAAACCAGCGAACAGCGCCGAGGCCATCGGCGGTGGCTGGTACAAACTCGTCCTTGCGGCAGAAGAAACCGCTGAATTGGGACCGCTCATCGTGCGTGCATCCGCCACGGATACAGTGGAATGGCGCGATATCCACTATGTGGTGCCGGAGCCAGTGATCGAGGTGCCGGATATCGAACTGCCCACCATCGAGGTGCCGACGCCGATTGTAATTGTCAGGCCCGTTGTCGAGGGGAGTGAACCCAGCGAGAAAGATCCAAGGTTGGGTGACAATATCCTCAAGAATGGCGATTTTGCTAAGGGAAAGGAAGGCTGGCGCGTCTACAACGAAGGTCAGCCAGGTGAAGCCACCTGGTCGGTCAAGAACGGTGTGGCAACGCTCACCTTCCCCACAGTGAGCGACAACATGCAGCTCTACCAGCCCGACTTGGTAACGACGGAAGGCGAGTATCAACTCACCTTTGACGCCAAGGGGAAAGATGGTCACACGTTGGAGGTATTCTACCACCAACATGAACGCCCATATCTTTCGCTTGGTCTGGCCACGGGCGTGACGCTCGCCGAGAAGTGGAAGACGTACGTAATTCCGTTTACTGTCCCCGAGACCGAAACAAATGGGCGTCTGCGTTTCTGGTTTGTCGGTCACGCCAACAAGGGCGACCAGTTCGAACTTCGGAGCGTCAGACTCCAGCAGATTCTACAAGATTAGGGCGACTCGGCCTACGGCTGAAGATGCAGCACAGAACAATCATAAAAACGTCTCGCCGAAATGGCGGGACGTTTTTATTTCTAATTGGTTGCTCATTCAGGGTTATAGAACGTGTCGGTGCGTCGTCTTGACCTGCAGGTGAACGGTGCGCTAGCCCTCTTTTTCCCTCTTGGCCCGCTTGGTCGCACGCTGTCGCGTCTCGTGGTTTAGTTCACGCTTGCGAATTCGCAACGATTCCGGCGTCACCTCAAGCAGCTCATCGTCTTTCAGCGACTGGACCGAATCGTCGAGTGAGAAGACTTTGGCCGTATTCGGACCGTCATTATCCTGCTTGGGTTTCTCGCGGAAATTAGTCAACTGTTTCGCCTTGCAGACGTTGACAACCAGATCTTCCTCACGAATATGCTCACCTACGACCTGTCCGCTATAGACTTCGTCCCCTGGCTTGACCATGAACGAGCCGCGCTGCTGCAGGTTGGCCAGCGCATAACCGCTGACTGAACCCGTTTCCAGTGCGACAAGCGAGCCCTGGTCCTGGGACTCAATGCCCCCGGCGAAATCGTCGTAGCCATGGAAGAGCGTGTGGAAAATGCCTGTCCCACGCGTTGCAGTCAGGAAGGGCTGGCGGAAGCCGAGAAGGCCGCGCGTCGGCACAATATATTCGGTATAGACAGTGCCGTCCTCGCCATAGCGAATATCGAGCAACTGACCACGACGCTTGCCCATCATCTCACTGACTGTACCGAGATAATCGTTATGCACTTCCAGGAAGAGATGCTCAAAGGGCTCCTGACGTTCTCCATTGGGGCCCTCTTTGTAGACAACCTCAGGCCGGGAGACCGCAAATTCATAGCCTTCGCGGCGCATTGTTTCGATTAAGATCGCCAGATGCAACTCACCACGTCCAGAGACCAGGAAATTGGCGGCGGTATCGGTGTCCGCGACGCGCAGGGCCACGTTGCGCTCCAGTTCCTCCATCAAGCGGGCCCGAATTTGGCGGCTGGTCAGGTATTTGCCTTCCCGGCCGGCAAACGGGCTGTCATTGACGCCAAAGGTCATGCGCACCGTAGGCTCTTCGACCGTAATCGGTGGCAGCGGGCGGGGGTCCAAAGGATCGGCCAGCGTGTCCCCAATTCCCACATTGGGAATGCCGGCGACCGCTACAATATTGCCGGCCTGAACTTCGTCTTCTTCCTGTCGCTGCAGGTTGCGGAAGCTATAGACCTGGCTGATTTTACCTGGCGTTCTGGTACCGTCAGGCGCAATCTGAATGATGGATTGACCCGTGCGCATCATCCCGCTCTGCAAGCGTCCGATCGCGATCTTCCCTACATACGAACTGTACTCAAGCGTCGTAACCAACATCTGAGTAGGGCCATCGGCGTCGACCAGAGGCGGATCGATATGATCCAGAATCGTATCGAAGAGCGGATCCAGATTATCCGCCAGCGTTTCGGGATCGAGGCCGGCGCGACCTTCCAGCGCCCTGGTGTAGACGACCGGAAAATCAGCCTGTTCTTCTGTTGCGCCCAAGTCGATAAAGAGATCAAAGGTGGCATCAACAACGTAGCCGGGCCGGGCCGCCGGGCGGTCGATCTTGTTGACGACGACGATCGCTTTATGTCCCTTTTCCAGGGCCTGACGTAGGACAAAACGAGTCTGGGGCATTGGCCCCTCAACCGCATCGACAAGCAACAAGACACCGTCAACCATGTTCATGATGCGCTCAACCTCACCGCCAAAGTCGGCGTGGCCAGGCGTGTCGACGATGTTGATGGTCACGTCCTTATAGTCGACACCGGTCTGCTTGGCCAGGATGGTGATGCCCCGCTCCCGCTCCAGATCGTTGGAGTCGAGCACGCGGTCCTGCACCGCCTGCTTGGCGTGAAAGACATGGGTCTGGTGCAGCATGCCGTCGACCAGCGTTGTCTTGCCATGGTCAACATGGGCGATGATGGCGATGTTGCGGATATCGGGACGCGGCTGCAAATTGGCATCGTTCATCGCTGTCTCTCCTGATTCCTGCGCAATTTGTTCCGGCGTCGTTTCAATCGTGAGTTGCATAGGTATATTTGTTTTCCCAAGCGCATTCGCGCGACGAGACCCGGCCAACGAACCGCGCCGGGTCTCAGAATTCGTTGCTTCTATTGTAAGGCCAAGCTTGACTTCCCGCAAAGAATGAAGGGCGTCAACGGGTTATCGCAGCAATAACCGGCCACATTTCGGGCTCAGGGCACAACGAGCACCGGACAATTGGCGTAACGCAAGATGGCGGCGCTCACACTGCCCAGGAGCGCTTCGGGCACGTTGGGCCGCTTCTGGGCCCGCCCGCCCATGACGATCAGGTCGGCCTGATGAAAGCCCACGGCTTCCATAATGGCTTCCACAGGCGCGCCGACACGCACGTCAGCCATGGCTTTAACGCCGCTACGGTGAAGCGCATCCACCGCGTCCTGAGCGACCTCGTTGGCCACCCGCTCATACTCGGCGGCCAGATGTTCGTAGCGGTCGGTCCACTCGTAAGCCTTGGGCGGTTGATAGGCGTGAACGATGATCAACTCTACGTCGGCCTGGCGCGCCATGTGTTCGGCATAGAGCAGCACCCGCTCCGAAGCGGCCGAACCATCATGCGCGAGCACGATTGTTTTGAACATAAGCCATCTCCTTCATCCTGGTGATTAGAATCTTTGCACTGTCGGCCTACTCCGCTTCAGCGGTAGGCTCGCCGTCCTGGGCATGCGCCGCTCTCCTGCGCCCGAGCGCAAAGAGCGCGGCGATACCGGCGCCGGCCGCGGCAAGCGCCATCCACTTACGGCCGTCGTCGCTGCTTGCGCCCACGCCCTTGGCCATGACGGGGATCTCTTTCAGCTTACGGCCGGTCTCCTCCACCGTCCAAGCATAGAGCGCCGGATCGGCCCGCAACTCTTCGGCCAGGGCGCGTCGCTTGGCGATATCCTCGTCGGTGATATATTCCTCAAACGAGCGCAAACCGGCGATCTGAAAACCATGTTTGCCAAAGAGCTTATAAATCTCTTTGACCCGTTCCATGTCGATATTGCGTCCCAACGTGTAATCCTCAAAGCGTCCGTCCATGGCGAGCAGGGCCGTTTCAGCCAGACACGCGTAAGCAGTCTTTGGCGGCAGTCCGATATCATAGCCAAAATCGATGTCGCCGGGAATGAGCACCTCGCCGCTCTCAATGACGAGGACATCGGGACGCAGGGCGGCTTCGGCCGGGCTGATATCGGGCGGGCGAGCCACGTCGCAGATCACGGCGCCGGGCTTGCATTTGGTCAGATCAATCACGCGCTGACCGAAAGCCGATGTCGCCGTCACAATCAAGTCGCAATCGGCAACCAGGTCGCCCGTCTTCGTGGCAATGGTGACATTGGCGCCTGGCGTCTCTTCCTGGATGACGCGCTTGAGTTCGATCAGCTTCTCCGGCTCAATCGAGACCAGCACCACGTTGCCGATGGCCTGGGCCAGCAGTCGGGCGCAGACGGAGGCAATTGACCCCGTTGCCCCCACGATCATGGCCTTGCCCTGTGTGAGATCCTCGGCCCCCATCTTGATCACGGCCTGCTTGGCGGCTTCCAACGTAGCGGCCACCGTGAGGCTATTGCCGCTGGTCACGGCAATGTCGGACTCATTGGCGACGGTGATGCCCGCATCGCCCACCACGCTCGTAAACGCGCCCAGCCCCATAATGCGCGCGCCGCGGCGCTCGGCCCGGCGTGCAATTTCAGTCAGCTTCTTATAGGTAAAGTGCTCATCATGACGCATCATCTGACGCGGGGTAGCGCCCAAGCTATAGAGGTAGCCCTCGATACGCTTGCCGGTCGTCGGCGAAACGCCGCCCCGAATAGTCGAGAGATACATGGGCGGGAAATAGGCCCCAACTGCCTCAACCAGGGAGTCAGGCAGGAAGCGGCTCAGGCGAAACCAGGGATGATTGTGAATAAACTTGACATTGAGTGGGTGGATCACAAATGCAAAGCGATGAATGTCCGCCTCTTCCGGCTGCAAATAGCGAATCGCCGGCGTCCAATGGATATCGGCCATGAGGTCAAGATAGGTGTCTTCATTCAGGGCTGCGCTGCGGTCGTCACGCAGGGCGACCAGCACAGCCTCAATGACGGCAGCAGACCAACGCCCCAGATCGTCGGCAGGATCGAGTGAGGGCATCATGGTGACAAGGATGCTTACACCGCGCGTGCGCAGGTCATCCAGGTCCTGATCGTTTGCACTCTCGACAATGACGGTCTTGTGGCGCAGTGAATCAGGGGCATAGCGCCGGATCGCGCCACTATCGCCGGCGATAATATCGGCCCAGAGAAAGGGGTCACTGGGTCGTGCGTGGCCAGGTGCGCCGGGCTGCGGATGGATGCGGCGGAAGGGTTCATCGCGCAGGCGATCGAGCGTCCGCGACGCAACCTGATCCAAGGTACCGCTGGCGCCGACGCCTGGCACATCAGGCAGGCCAAAGTAGATAATCGGATCTGCATAACGGATGCTGCAGCCACGATGCGTGAGCGCCTGCACCAACCCCTGGTGATTGAGCCCCGGCGCCATCAGCACATGCTTACGCGCAAAGATACCCGGTTCAGCGCGGTCGCCCAGGATCACGCCCCAGCGCTCAAGCCCCGGGCGGATGCCACTGCCATCAACGACCGGCGTCTTTTTGGCCAGCGCCGGTAGCGTTGCGCCCAGGTCATGCTCGACGTGGTCCGTGCCCAACTGGAGGTGAATGGGAATCCCATCAAGCGCAATCGCGTCTGTTTTGCCATCAAACTCTTCGATCAATGCTTGGGCACGGGCGACATCGCCGTGGCAGCCGCGCTGGATCAACTCAATTGGCGTGCCCAGAAATTCAACTGTTTCCTCGCGATCAACATCATTGAGATGGATCACCAACACCTGTTTCATGCTCGAGCCCTCGTCTGATTAGATAGCCTGTCCGGCAAATAGTCTATTCCATCACTACGTCCTACATCATGATGTAGATATAATAGCCTAGATTCATTCTGCGCCACAGGTACACCTGTCACATCCTTCGCAACAATGTCCCTGTTTTGGCAAGGATACATGTCTTTTGGCGTTTGACAAAGCGCAAGGCAGGGCGTATGATGGCGATCAATTGAAACACTCACGACGTTGAACCGGAATAGTAATCGCCAAAGCGGCCTTCAGAGAGTTCCCGGCAGGTGCGAAGGGAACAGTAGCGCAGGCGGTGAATGGACCGGGGAGTCGGCAACCGAACAATCGTCGATGCTGAACGACTCATGTGTGATTGTTGGTGACGAGCCCCAACCTCACCCACACTGTACAATTTCCGTTCATCATTAACCATTCACTAGGCTTGTCCGGAAACGCCACCGTTATCAGGGCGCGGAAAATCGGAGCTTGTTGGAGTGCTCCCGTTTTCGTAAGAGTGAGACTGGCGGTCAATCCCTGCGTTTCGCGCAAGGGATTTTTTATTGGCCAAGATGCCGGCTCAAAGCAGGGTGGCACCGCGGGGCATTCAAAGTCCTCGTCCCTTGATTGGGACGGGGCTTTTTTATTGGCGAATGTGGATTGGGGAATGCGGATTGCCGTTGTCGCTGTCACTCACTGACGAAATCCGCAATCCCCAATCTACATTCCGCAATCCAAAACGACCGGAGGGGTCATGGCGAAAGAATACACGCCGTCGCTTGAGGAGGTCCGAGCGTTGGCAAAGCAAGGCAACGTGATCGCGGTACACCGAGAGTTGCCGGCCGATTTGGAGACGCCGGTCTCAGTCTATCTAAAGCTGCGCGGACAGGGCGAGGACCAGGGTGGGATGAGCTTTCTCCTCGAATCGGTGGAGAAGGGCGAGCAGCTCGGACGTTTCAGCTTTATTGGCGTCCACCCGCCGATGACGGTCGTGGCCAAGGGGGATGAAGTCACCGTCGGCGGGGCCGGCGGCACCGTACTCGAAACCAAGCACGGAGATCCGCTGGATATCGTCCACGAGATGATGGCGGGGCGCAAGCCGGTCGAACTCGACGCGCCGCTGCCCCGCTTTACCGGGGGCGTTGTGGGGTACTTTGGCTATGACCTGGTCCGTTTCATGGAACGACTGCCCGAGACTGCAGCCCACGAGCTCGACGTGCCGGACATGATGCTGCTTTTCTGCGACAATCTGGTCGTCTTCGACCACGTACGCCACCGCCTCATCGTCATCGCCAACATGCGTGCGGTGCAGGAGGCGCCGGGCGATCTGCGCACGGCCTACGCTGAAGCCATTGCCCGTATCGAGAATATCGTGCGCCAAATCCAACAACCGTTGATCCCGCCGGTGACGCCCGAAGTTGGCGGTGACGTCGAGTGGGCCAGCAACTTCACCCAGGCTGAACATGAAGTCAACGTGGAACGAGCGAAGGAGTATATCGCGGCCGGGGACATCTTCCAGGTCGTGCTAAGCCAACGCCTGAGCCGCAAGACCGAAGCCGAACCCTTCACGATTTACCGGGCGCTGCGTATGCTCAACCCATCGCCCTACATGTACTTCCTCGACTTCGACGGTGTGGCCGGCGTAACGGGCGACCCCGTGCGCATCATCGGCTCAAGCCCCGAACTGCACGTGCGGCTGGAGGACGAGTATGCCTACCTCCATCCGATCGCGGGAACGCGTTGGCGGGGAAGCAGTCCCGAAGAGGATGCTGCCCTGGCCGATGAGTTGCTCAACGATCCCAAGGAACGCGCCGAGCACGTCATGCTGGTCGACCTGGGCCGCAACGACCTGGGCCGCGTTTGCGAGTATGGCTCCGTTACCGTGCCGACCATGATGGCGGTTGAGCGCTACAGCCACGTCATGCACATCGTCTCCGACGTGCGCGGCAAGGTGACGCCCGACCATGACGCCTTTAGCCTGTTACGTGCAACCTTCCCCGCCGGCACTGTCAGCGGCGCGCCCAAAGTGCGGGCTATGGAGATTATCGAAGAGCTAGAGGGAACGCGCCGCGGTCCCTATGCCGGCGCCGTGGGCTACATTGGCTACGACGGCGCCATGGACACATGTATCACCATCCGCACGATCACGATGCAGGGGGATACCTGCTACCTGCAGGCCGGCGGCGGCATCGTGGCCGACAGCGATCCCACAGCGGAGTTCCACGAATCGCTGAACAAGGCCCGGGCGCTGGCCGTGGCCGTGGAAGAGGCCGAACGCGGGCTGTAGTCTGACATCAACCAACCAGACGATTCATCGTTAGGAGACTTACTAGTGAGTGAGAAAAAGCGTATCTTGACCGGCGACCGCCCGACTGGAAAACTCCATCTGGGGCACTATATCGGCAGTCATCGCCATCGTCTGGCCTTCCAGGACGAATACGAGTGCTTTTTTCTGATCGCCGATCTACACATGCTGACAACCAAACCGGACAAGGAGAGCATTCTCAAGATCGCCGAAAATGCCCGGGCCATCGTGCTCGATCATCTTGCCCTTGGCATCGATCCGGAGAAGGTGACCTTCTACCTGCAGTCGGCCGTGCCCGAGATCTACGATCTCCAGCTGCTCCTTTCCAGCCTGGTGACGGTGGAACGGCTGCAACAGCTGCCGACGATCAAGGATATGGCCGCGGCCGCGCACATGGAACAAATTCCTTACAACCTGCTCGGCTACCCTGTCCTGCAATCGGCCGATATTCTCATGCCTCGCGCGCACCTGGTGCCGGTGGGCAAGGACAACGAGAGCCATGTGGAGCTAACGCGTCAGATTGCCCGGCGTTTCAACAATGCCTATGGCGACGTCTTCCCCCTGCCCGAACCCTTTGTGGCCGGCGGCACGCTGGTGGGGACCGATGGCCAAGCCAAGATGAGCAAGAGTCTCGACAATGCCATCTTCCTTTCCGATGACGCCAAGACGGTTGAGAAGCGGGTTATGAGCATGTATACGGACCCCAACCGCGTGCGGGCCGATATACCCGGCACGATCGAAGGCAATCCGGTCTTCATCTATCACGACGCCTTCAATCCCAATAAGGCTGAAGTCGAGGATCTAAAGGCGCGTTACGAGGCCGGCACTGTAGGCGACGTTGAGGTGAAAGAAAAACTGGTGATTGCACTCAATGATTTCCTGGAACCGACCCGCGAGCGCCGCGCGCGCTACGAAGAAGATCGGGGCTACGTCGATCACCTCCTCGTCGCAGGGACCGAGCGCGCCCGAGAAGAAGCGCGCCAGACGCTCATTGCGGTCAAGAAGGCCATGGGCCTCACTGGGATTTGGAACCAGATTCGCCGCAGTGATGAGAAGCGCAGCAAGCGGCTGGCCAAAGAAGCGGCTCAGGCTTGAGCCGCAAAGTCGTAGCGTCAGCATAGAGACCAACATCGGAGGAGGAACCATGATTGCAGTCATCGACAACTATGACAGCTTCACCTACAACATCGTGCAATATTTGGGCGAACTGGTAGCGGACAAGGAATCGATCCGCGTCTGGCGCAATGACGAAATTGACGTAGAAGAACTCGCTGATCTGGCCCCATCCCACGTTGTCATTAGCCCGGGGCCGGGCACGCCCCAGGATGACAGCGGCATTTCCAACGACGTCATCCGCGTGCTGGGTCAGACGACGCCGGTGCTTGGCGTCTGCCTCGGTCAACAGTGCATCGGTCACGTCTTTGGCGGCGACATCATCCGGGCGCCCCGGCTCATGCACGGCAAAGTGAGCCCGGTCCACCACACGGGCAAGGGCATCTTCAAAGGGTTGCCGAGTCCGCTGACGGCGACACGCTATCATAGCCTGATCGTTGAAGAGCCTCTGCCGGACGAGTTGGAAGCGACCGCGTTCACCACAGACGGCGAGCTGATGGGCCTTCAGCACAAGACGCTGCCGATCTTTGGCGTCCAGTTTCATCCGGAAAGCATCCTGACCGAGTATGGGCGCGAGATGCTGCAGAATTTTCTCAAAATTCACGAGTAGCGCGGCGCCATGTCAGATCTTTCCACGACAATTGAGACCTATCTCACGACCGCGCCGACCAGCGAGTTCAACGGCCAGACGATCACGTTGATCGATCATTGGCAGGGTGCAGAGAACCTGCTCTGGCGGGTCAGTACGTCGGGACGCGACGCCGTGCTCAAGCTCTACCTCGACGCGGGTCAGGTGCGGAGCAGGCGCCAGTTTGACGGCCAGCAAACCTTTGCGCCGTTGGGGCTGGCTCCCCGTCCACGCTGGTACGATCGCTATCCGGTTGGACTGTCGCGCCAGGTGCTGCTCTATGACTGGGCGCCGGGCGATGCCATCGACCCAACTGACGCCGATCAGGTCGTAGCGCTGGCGGATGGGGCGGCGCGCGTTCACGGCAGCGACGCAGATGAAGTACTTCGCTTCAGTCCCAATCCCATCAATCTCGACTATCTGTGGCGCATTCTGCGCACCAGCATCACACAGATCGATCGCTGGTTGGCCGGTCAGAAGGCGCCAAGGCTCCAGCAAGAATTTGGGCGCACGGCCGGTGCGGCAACTGCGCTCGTCAACCGGGCGCTGCCGCTTTGGGCAAGCGCGCCACCGGCCGCCGTCCATGGCGACCTGAAGTTGGAGAATGCAGTTTCCGGCCCTGGCGGCATTGTCCTGCTTGATTGGGAACGATTTGGTCTGGGCGACCCGGCGCAGGAGGCAGCCGCGTTCCTGCACCACAGCCGCCAGGAGCTTTCGGCGGAGTTGCAAGAACGCTGGCGGGAACGCTATCTGCTGCAGATGGCGCAGCCGGGCTTGGCCGAACGCGTTGCATGCTACCAGCGCATCCTGCCTTTTCGCGATCTCTGCGTGTTGCTGGACGGCCTCGGCGACGCACAGGCTGCGGGTGAGCGCATAACGGACGAGCAACGGGCCTTTCTGCTGGCAACGACGCTGGCGGCATGGGTTGAGGCGGGTCAGGCGCTGGAAGAAAAGCCGGCCGATCTGGCGCCCGAACTAGAACGAATTATGAATCAACTGACGACTGAACCAGCCGAGAATCAAACAGGCGACAATGAATCAGGCCAAGGAGTGCAGGAATGAGCGATATTCAAGAGGCAATTGCCCAACTCTTAAACCATGAAGATCTGGATGCCGCGGCGACCGAAGCGGCCATGGATGAAATCATGCGCGGTGAAGCGACGGACGCCCAAATCGGCGCGTTCCTGGCCGCCTTGCGCATGAAGGGTGAAACGTTGGCAGAGATCACCGGCTGCGCCACAGCCATGCGCAATGCCGCGCTGCCCGTTCGTGCCGGGACGGGCGATGGGGCCGTGATCGATATCGTGGGAACGGGTGGCGATGGCACCCACAAGTTCAACATCAGTACAATTGCCTCCTTTGTGGTGGCGGGAACCGGCCAGAAGGTCGCCAAGCACGGCAATCGCTCCAACCGCCGGGCCGGCAGCGCCGACGTGTTGGAGGCACTGGGCGCCCGGCTGCAGAGCACGCCGGAGCAGGCTGCCATTGCGTTGGAAGAAGTGGGCATTGCTTTCCTCTTTGCGCCGTCGTATCACCAGGCTATGCGCTTCGCCATGGGCCCGCGGCGGGAGCTACGCGAACGAACCATTTTCAACATTCTGGGCCCATTGACGAACCCGGCGAGCCCCACCCACTTGCTGGTCGGTGTCTTCGCGCCGGAGTTGACCGAAACCATGGCCGGCGTCCTCGACAACATGGGCGCACGGGCCGCGTACGTGGTGCACGGCTACTATGAGACGGGCGCAGGACTTGACGAGTTGACGACCACGGGCGTGAGTCGCGTCAGTCATCTGAAAGATGGCACCATCTCTACCTTCGAGTTCGACCCCGCCGAGCTGGGCTTTGCCCGGGCCACGCTGGCCGACATGCAGGGCGGCGATGCCGCAGAGAACGCGGCCATTGCCCGCGCCATTCTTGCCGGTGAACTGACCGGTCCAAAGCGCGACGTGGTGCTCCTCAACGCGGGCGCGGCGCTCAGCACCGAAAGCGGCGACTTCGCAGCCGGCCTGGCCGCCGCAGAAGAGAGCCTCGACAGCGGCGCGGCGAAGGATGTGTTGGCACGGTTTGTTGAGGTGACGGGGCGGTTTGGGGAGTAGGGAGTGGGGTCTTGGGGTGATTTTGGTTTGGCGTTACAATTAACGATATTGGCAGATGATGACAGCTACCGTTGATGGAAGCGGCACTAGGTCCCGTTGACATTTGGTCGTAACTTCGGTGGTTCTCGAAATGTCAACACGGCCAAGAAAAATGAGGAGTATGAGCGCTGATCTTCTCGATTGACGCGAGTATGAGGTAGAAAAAATGAGTGAACGGAACCACCCCGAATTCGTTCGCAATCATCACGATTTGGAAGTTTATCAAGATGCATTTCGACATGCCATGACGGTTTTCGAATTGACCAAGTCGTTTCCGGTCGAGGAGCGCTACGCCCGTAGTGATCAAATCCGTCGTTCCTCCCGGGCCGTATGTGCAAATGTTGCCGAGGCCTGGCGTAAACGGCGTTGCGAACGCTCGTTTGTGTTGCGCCTTCTTGGCACTTTAGTCAACATGATCAGACGTCCCGAGCCCTGGCTCTTGAGGCTTCCCCCTCAAAACCCCAAAACCCTAATACCCTAAGCCGCCTTCGCTACCGAACAAAGAGACCCTAACTCATGACAAAACCGTCCCAACTCAACATCGCCAAATACAAAGGCAAGGTCCTCGACCAGATCATGGTGTGGAAGCGGCAGGAGGTGCCGCGACAGATGGAGGAGACGCCGCTGGCAATGGTGAAGGCCTTCGCTCAGGTAACGCCGGACCCGATTGACTTTGCTGCGGCGTTGACGGCCCGGGCAGGGGCCAGCCTCATCGCCGAGGTGAAGCGGGCCAGTCCGTCAAAGGGACTGATTGCCAAGGAGTGGGATCCCGAGCTGATCGCCGAGACGTACGCGGCCAACGGGGCGGCGGCGATTTCGTGTCTGACCGATGCGCGCTTCTTCCAGGGCCAACTTGCGTACCTCACCGCAATCAAGGAACGGCTGCGCGAGCTGGACTACGCCGTGCCGGTGCTGCGCAAGGATTTCATCTACGATCCCTACCAGATCTATGAAGCGCGTATGGCTGGAGCCGACGCCATTCTGCTCATCGTCTCTGTGCTCAGCGATGCGGAGTTGCGCGAACTCTACGCTTTGACCCGCAGCCTTGGCATGCACGCGTTGGTCGAGGTTCACGACGATGCCGAACTGGATCGTGCCCTGGCCTTCGATCCCCTGATCATCGGCGTCAACAACCGAAATCTCAAGACCTTTGAGGTTGATATCGAAAACACGGCGCGCCTGCGCTTGCGCATTCCAGGCGATAAGATCGTGGTCGGCGAAAGCGGTATCCGCACGCCCGAGGACATCGCGAGGATGACCTCCATGGGATGCGACGCCATTCTGGTTGGCGAGACCTTCTGCAAGCTGCCTCAGCGCCAGCGGGGCGCCAAGGTGAAAGAATTCGTGGCAGCGGGTGAGGTCGATAATTAATTGACAATGAGCGATTGATGATGATCAATTGTCATTGATGAGCGAGGCACTTATGAGCAAGGTAGAATCGTTTCACATGCCGGCGGAGGAATTTCGGCGACAGGGGTATGCGCTGATCGACTGGATCGTGGGCTACCGCCAGCATATTGAGGAGTTTCCCGTGCTGTCGCAGGTCGAGCCCGGCGAAATCCGCGCCCAATTGCCCGCCCATCCGCCCCAACAGGGCGAATCATTTGACGCCATGCTGCGCGACGTCAATGAGATCATCATGCCGGGGGTCACCCACTGGCAATCGCCCAACTTTTTCGCCTATTTTCCATCCAACACCTCCGGCCCCGCCATCCTGGGCGAGTTGCTCTCGGCGGGGCTCGGTGTGCAGGGCATGCTCTGGGCCACCAGCCCTGCCTGCACCGAGTTGGAGACGCACGTCATGGACTGGCTGGCCGAGATGCTCGACCTGCCCGAGGCATTCCATTCCTCATCGACGGGCGGCGGCGTGATCCAGGACTCCGCCAGCAGCGCGACGCTCTGCGCACTATTGGCCGCCCGCGAACGGGCGACCGGGGGCTACTCAAACCTTGCCGGCGTCAACAACGTCGACGATATGCAACGCCTTGTGATCTATTCGTCGAGCCAGTCCCATTCATCCATCGATAAGGCGGCCATGATCGCGGGCATCGGCACGGATAACGTGCGCAAGATCGCGGTCGACGAGGCCTTTGCCCTGCGCCCCGATGCCCTGGTGGAGCAGATCGAGGCCGATCTGGCGGCAGGCCTCACGCCGGCCTTTGTCTGCGCCAACGTAGGCTCGACCTCATCCATGGCTGTCGACCCCGTGCGCGCAATGGGTGAGATCTGTCGTAAATATGGGCTCTGGCTGCACGTAGACGCCGCCATGAGCGGCGCCGCCGCGCTCTGTCCCGAGTTCCGTTGGATCCAGGATGGCGTGGAGCTGGCCGATTCCTACACCTTCAATCCCCACAAGTGGATGTTCACCAATTTCGACTGCAACGCTTTTTTTGTGCAGGATCGAGCCGCACTCATCAACGCGCTAAGCATCTTACCCGAGTATCTGCGCAACGAGGCCACCGATTCGGGCGCGGTAATCGACTATCGTGATTGGCAGATTCCCCTCGGGCGTCGTTTTCGGGCACTCAAGCTCTGGTTTGTGATCCGCCACTACGGCGTAGAGGGGCTGCAATACCATATCCGCCGTCACGTTGAACTGGCGCAGCAATTTAAGAGATGGCTCGAAGCCAGCACCGACTTTGAGCTCATGGCCCCGGCCACGCTCAACCTGATCTGCTTTCGCCACCGCAGCGATGACGCACTCAATGAAGAGTTGCTGCAGCGCCTGAACGCCAGCGGCGCACTCTATCTGACGCACACCAAGCTTGGCGGTCACTACACGCTGCGCCTCGTTGTGGGGCAGAGCCATACCGAAACGCCCCACATCACGGCGGCCTGGACACGCATCCGGAAGACGGCAGACGACATCATGCAGGAGCGCAAATAGCATGACACAAATTGACACCGTGCTCTTTGATCTAGATGGTACCATCGTCCATCACGGCAATGCGCTGATGCCGGAGATTTTCGCGGAATGGGGCTACGATCATTCCTATGATGAAATCAAGATGGCCGTTGCACGTTCGATCCAGCACTTCTATTCCCACGTTACCCAGGCGGAAGAACAAGGATGGGTGCGTGAGTTGATTCGCGAGTTTTATCACTTGACGCTGAATGAATTGGAGATTCCCGACCCGGACAATACGCGGTCGCAGGCAATGCAGTCGTTCTTTGATACGAATCCCGTGCCGCCTCTCTTTGACGATGTTCCAGCGGTTCTCACCAGCCTGCGCGACCAGGGCCACACCCTCGGGGTAATCACGCAGCGGGGAAGAGATGGGGCCCAGCTCTTCCTCGCCGAGCATGGCATTGCCGACTACTTCGACGTCTTGGTAGCGGGCGACGATGGGCACGGGCGCAAACCGACTGCCCAGCCCTTTGAACGCGCGCTGGATGTCCTGGGTAAAGCGGGCGCCAGCGCCGTCTACATCGGCGACCGCATCGACGACGACTGCGAAGGCGCGCAAGGAGCCGGGCTGAACAAGGCATTTCTGATCGACCGCGATGAAATCTTCAGCATGCAGGCTGAGGACCGCGACGATTTCATCTACCTGACCGACATGGCGCAACTGCTGCCCCATTTGGAGACAGGATCTTGACCAGCAAGACACGCGTCAAAATCTGCGGCATCACCAATCTGGATGACGCCACGGTTGCGCTCGATGCCGGGGCTGACCTGTTGGGCTTTATTCTCTATCCGAAGTCGCCCCGTTACGTGGACCCGACCGAGATTGCGCGTATTTTGGCAGCCGTTCGCACAAAAGGCCTTGCGAACGATTTCGTGCGCTTTGTGGGCGTTTTTGTCAACGAATCCCTGGCCGGCGTGGAGACTACCCTTGCGACAACCGGTCTTGACTACGCGCAATTACATGGCAACGAGAGACCAGCCATGGTTGAGGCGCTCAAGGGGCGAGGCTACAAGGCGCTGCGGCCAGCCACGAGCCAACAGGCAACGGTTGAAGCAGCAACCTATGCCGGGCTCGGTCCGGAAGACGGTCCACGTTGGCTACTTGACGCCTACGATCCCGCGGCCTATGGCGGCACCGGTCAGCGCGCCGACTGGGTGACAGCGGCAAGCCTTGCCCGCCGCCACCCCGGCCTGCTGCTGGCCGGCGGGCTCACGCCGGATAACGTGACTGCAGCCATCAATGCCGTCCACCCGTGGGGCGTCGATGTCGCCAGCGGCGTTGAGCATACACCCGGCCGCAAAGAACATGAATTGGTTCGCAAATTTGTAGAAGAAGCGAAGACAAATATCAATTGATTATGGTCAATTGACAATGATCAATCAGCTGACCATGATCAATCAGCCTGCGGGGAGTACGTGGAAGGCGATCGCGCCGAAGTGAAAGGCGCTGCCGGCCATGACGAAGACGTGCCAGACCGCATGGTTGTAGGGAATGCGGTTCCACATAAAGGGAATGACGCCCAGCGAGTAGGCAACGCCGCCGGCGAGCACCCAAACGACGCCGCTCCATCCCAACGCCGCGATCAGAGGCTGGGCAACAAAGAGAGCAAGCCAGCCCATCAGCAGATAGACGCTGGTTGAAATGACGCGATAGCGGTTGGTGAAAAAGATTTTGATGCCGGCCGCCACAAAGGCCAATCCCCAAATCACGGCCAGCAGAATCCAACCCTGCGTGTCACGCATCTTGACAAGCAAGATCGGCGTATAGGTGCCGGCGATCAGAAAGGCGATGCCGATATGATCCATTCGGTGGAAAAACTGCTTGGCGGGCGGTGATTGGATCGCATGGTAGAGGGTCGACGCCAGGTACAAAAAGACGAGGGAGGCGCCAAAGACGGCGGCACCGGCAACCGCCCACATATCGCCAGATACCGCAGCAATCACAATTAGCAGCGTTAGCCCTGCAATGCTCAGGGCCGCGCCAATGCCGTGCGTCACCGCATTGGCGATTTCTTCGCTGAACGACTGGACCCTGTTGCTAAACTCTGAACGATCCATGGAAGCCTCCCGACTACTATCCAATACGACTGTCCACCGTCATCGGTTGCGAGCATCTCGAAGGCATCAGCCAGCTCATCACCGCGGCACATGTGCCGGTCTCTGCGCTGCACGCAATCTTACATGGTAATGGAGTAGGCTGGCAAACGCCTTCACCATCGAGGGTGCATACCACATTGGGGGGCTGCTCTGGAGAAAGCGACCGGTCCGTTCGCATACTGTCCCCAAATTGGGTTTCACTCCATCATCGGCGCCAGGGCCGTTGACACCTGCTCAATCTTTCGACGGCGCAATTGGAATCTGCACCGCCTAATCGAAAATGGAGAATTGTGAATGGTTGTTCGCAAGCGCGCATTCACAATTCTCCATTGGTCAGTTCCGATTATGCATTACGCACAGTGCGATCCACACGACGAGCATCTGCCCGCATCAATCGCGGTCTAGCCTTGCGACCGTTGCGACGTGTACTGGCGGCGTCGGCGATGATTGCCGCCGACGTTGCTACGACGGGCCGGCGCGCCACGCCGACGCGATCCGGACCATGCTTTTGAGCCGGTTGCGGTCTGGAGCGTCGGCACGTAAGGGCCGTAGTCGAAATCGGGCAGCTGACGACGTTCAATCTGCATATCGAGCACGCGCTCGATTTGGCGGATCATGGCCACATCGTCATCGCCGGCAAAGGTATAGGCCTCGCCGCTCTGCTCGGCCCGTCCGGTACGGCCAATGCGATGGGTGTAGGCGTCGACCGTATCGGGCATGTCATAGTTAATCACGTGTGAAATGTCTGTGACATCGATGCCACGCGCCGCAATGTCAGTGGCAACAAGAATGTCATACTTACCGCTGCGGAAACCGTTGATCGCCTGCTGCCGCTTGTTCTGAGCCATATTGCCCTGCAGCGCGATTACGTTATGCCCCTGCTTGTCAAGCGCCAATGCCAGGCTGCGCGCCCGGTGTTTGGTGCGGGTGAAGACGAGCACGCGTCCTGTCGCGGTCTGCTTCAGCATCTCCATGAGCAGGCGCTTCTTATGCTTGTCAGCAATGGGAAAAAGCGCATGCTCCACAGTCTCCGCCGGCGCAATCATACCGATCTGCACCGTCACGGGATCAGTGAGGATCTCGTTGGAGAGCGTGCGGATGTCATCCGGCATCGTGGCCGAGAAGAAGAGGGTCTGGCGCTCTTTGGGCAGATGGCGCAAGATGCGGCGGATGTCGGGCAAGAAGCCCATGTCGCACATGCGGTCAGCCTCGTCGAGCACGAGCACTTCGATGCCAGAGAGGTCAATGGCGCCGTCGCCGATCACGTCGAGCAGGCGGCCGGGGCAGGCAACGACGATCTCTGCGCCACGGCGCAATGCCTTGATCTGCGCGTTCTTGCTCACGCCGCCATAGACGGTAATACTGCGCACCCGGGTTTTGCCGCCGAGGTCGCGTGTCGCCTCGTTGATCTGCTCCGCCAGTTCGCGGGTCGGCGCAATGATGAGCGCACGCGGTCGCTTGAGCGGCCCTGTGGTCAGGCGCTGCAGAATTGGCAGCATGAACGCGGCTGTCTTACCTGTGCCGGTCTGGGCCAGGCCCAATACATCTCGGCCTGCTAATACTGGGGGGATCGCTTGTTCCTGGATGGGTGTGGGGGTTTCAAAGCCGGCGGCTTCAATACCCGCGTTAATACGCGGATCTAACGAAAATTGTTCAAAACTCATATGCGGGAGTACTCCTTGACTCCGTTGAGCCAAGTCGCACTCTCAGCCCTAATCCTTTACGTAGCGTCTACTGACGCTCACGGATTCTAGTTCCGACAGGCCGAATTGCCCGTCGATGCAGGTAACTAGTATAGCGCTAATTTCGATCCATACCTAATCTCACACGGGTTTGTCAGCAAGCGGAATCTGCCCTACACTAACGCCGAGCGTAGAAAAGACCGTTTATAGAAAGCGTTTTGCGCTCATCCTTGACGCCATACCAAACATAGAAAACCGTGAGGAGCTTCTTGTGAAAGTACTGTTCATTGGCGGTACCGGCATCATCAGCTCGGCCTGCAGCCCGCTGGCGCTGGCGCAAGGCGTGGAGCTCTACCTGCTCAATCGGGGCCAGAGCGACCGTCCGCTGGCCGACGGCGCACAGGTGCTGACCGGCGACATCCGCGACCCGGCCACGGTAGAGGCCGCTTTGGGCGACCATCACTTTGACGCAGTAGTCAACTGGATCGCGTTCACGCCCGAGCATATCGAGACCGACTTGGCCCTGTTTGGCAGCCGGACAGATCAGTATATCTTCATTAGTTCGGCTTCAGCGTACCAGACGCCGCCGCTGAGCCTGCCTATTCTCGAGTCAACGCCCCTGCGCAATCCATTTTGGGCCTACTCGCGAGCCAAGATCGCGTGCGAAGAACGACTCATGCAAGCCTATCGCGAGGACGGGTTTCCGGTTACGATTGTGCGCCCTTCCCACACGTATGATCAGCGGTTGATTCCATTCGATGCCGGCTACACCTTCGTCGACCGTCTTCGTCAGGGCAAGCCGGTCGTTGTGCATGGGGATGGCACGTCGCTCTGGGTGCTGACCCATCACCGTGACTTTGCCAAGGGCTTCGTGGGGCTGCTGGGCAATCGCCGCGCCATCGGCGAGAGCTTTCATATTACGTCCGACGAGGCGCTGAGCTGGAACCAGATTGCCCATGAGCTGGCGCGCGCCGCCGGTGTCCAGGCCGAGATCGTTCACGTCCCATCGGCAACAATCGCGACTTTTGTCCCCAAGTGGGGCGACGGCCTGCTCGGCGACAAGTCGCATAGCATGGTCTTTGACAACAGCAAGATCAAGCGCTTCGTACCCGACTACGTCGCCACCATCCCCTTTGCCCGGGGCGCCGAAGAGATCGTCGCCTGGTACGCCGCCGATCCCGCTCGCCAGGTCGTAGACCCGGCGATCGATGAATTGTTAGATCAGATGATTGCTGCCCAACGTTCGATTGCGTTATAAAAGGAGGATTGCAGATGGCCTCACCGACGCCGGTTGACTCTACGATTCGTGCGGTCGGCAACACGCCTGTCGTCAAGTTGCAGAGGGTTGTGCCGTCCCACTGCGCCGAAATTTATGTCAAATTAGAATACTTCAACCCAACTGGGTCCTACAAAGACCGCATGGCGCTAGCCATGATCGAGGAGGCAGAGACGCGCGGGGACTTGCGGCCCGGCATGACGGTGGTTGAGTATACGGGCGGCAGCACCGGTTCTTCCCTGGCCTTTGTCTGTGCGGCCAAGGGGTACCCCTTTCACGTAGTCAGTTCCGACGCCTTTGCGCAGGAAAAGCTGCGCACGATGGAGGCGTTCGGCGCCCAACTTGAGATCTTGCCAAGCCCCGATGGCCTCATTACCAAGGTACTGATTCAGTCGCTGATTGAGCGAGCGCAAGAGATCGCGGCATCGGACAACACCTACTTCACGGATCAGTTTAACAACCGCGACGCGCAGGTTGGGTATAGGGAGATCGGCCGGGAACTGCTCCAGCAATTTACGGTCCCCATCGACGTATTTTGCGGTGGTGTCGGCACGGCGGGCATGGCGATGGGCGTGGCGTCCGTTTTGCGTCCACCAACCCGCATCGTAGTGCTTGAGCCGGCGTCGTCGCCAGTGATCACGGCGGGCGAACCCGGCAAACACCATGTCGAAGGCATCGGCGTCGGTTTTATCCCGCCCATGCTCGATCCAGAAAACTTCGATGAGGCCCGTGCGATTGACGAAGGAGAGGCAAGAGTGATGGCGCTGCGCCTGGCGCGAGAAGAGGGTATTTTTGCCGGTACGTCGAGCGCGCTCAACGTAGTTGCCGCAATTGAAATTGGCTGCGAGTTGGGTCCGGGGCATACGGTAGTTACGGTGGCCTGCGACAGCGGGCTTAAGTACCTGAGCGGCGACCTATATGACAGTTGATATATGACAGTTGATAGCAGGGTGGACCATGCTGACCATCACAGATGAACTCACAATCCCCGACGAAGAGCTAGTCTTCGAGGCGATCCGCGCGCAGGGAGCAGGAGGTCAGCACGTCAACAAATCATCGACAGCGATTCAGCTGCGCTACGACATCGCCAACGGCACGCTGCCCGAACCCTACCGGACGCGCCTGCTTGCGTTGCGTGACCGGCGCATTACCAAAGATGGCGTGATCGTGATCAAGGCACAGCAACATCGAAGTCAGGAGCAGAACCGGAACGAGGCGCTTGCTCGCCTGCGTGAGCTGATTGAGAGCGTATTGCACACGCCCAAGACTCGCAGGGCGACGCGCCCGACCCGCAGCGCAGCGCAGCGTCGCATCAACGCCAAGAAACGTCGCGGTGAGATCAAGAAGTTGCGTCAGAACCCGGACGATTGGACGTGACGGCGGAGAACAGTCGATTCCAACCGGACCGTTGAGAGCCGGCTATGGCTTCGACCCTTCGACAAGCTCAGGACAGCGCAAGCTCAGCCTGCGCCTTTCTTCGTCGCCCAGCAAATGGCCGTCGCCGGAGCTTGCGCTACGCTGCGCCCGTCGAGGCGTTAAAGGCAAAGGCGGACGCCCTGCGGTTTGATCATGAAACTTAGTGAAGTATCGGAGTCTGTGAAGGAGAGCCGGACTGTGACAGTCAAGTTAATTCAGGTGGGAATGGGCGGCTGGGGCCGGTCTTGGGCGCGCAGTGTCGTGCCGACTGTGCCGGAAATTGAGCCGGTTGCTTATGTTGAAATCGACGAGGCAGCCAGAGCAGAAGCACAGCGCACCCTCCGTTCGTCGCCCGCACGCTTCTTCACCACGCTGAGCGATGCACTTGCGGCAGTTGAAGCCGATGCAGTGCTGGTCACGACGCCCGTGGGCGGTCACGTCCCCGTGGGGCTCGAGGCTGTAGCCGCGGGCAAGCACGTGATGGTTGAGAAGCCCCTTGCAGCCAGCGCGGCCGAAGGGCGTCTGCTGGTCGACGCCGCTGCGGTGCAGGGCGTTGTCGCCATGGTGAGTCAGAATTATCGTTTCTTTCCTGCACCGCGCAAAGCGGCCGAACTCATCCACAGCCGGGCGTTGGGGCGCCCGCAATTTGTTGCGCTCGAGTTTCGACGTAACCTGGCCAGAAACAATACGAGCCACCACAAGCTCAAGAACCCCTTGCTCGTCGACATGGCGATTCACCACTTTGACCTGATGCGCGTCATTCTGCAGGATGAGCCGACTGAAATCTATTGCCGCACCTGGAACCCGGCAGACAGCCCTTATGAGGACATGCCCTCGGCGGCCGCGGTTATCCGCTTCGCCAGCGGGACAATGGTCGCTTACCAGGGCAGCTGGGTCAGCACTGGGAAGCCAACCTATTGGGCTGGCGAATGGCGCATGGAGTGTGATGAGGGTCAGATTTCGTGGACGAGTCGCGCCGGCGGTGCAACTGGCGCCCGGCGTGACCGCCTCAGCGTCAAGCCCACGGGTCAACGCGCCCGGCGGATTCCCCTGCCGGAGCCGCCGTTAAGCGGCCGAGCAGCGAGCCTGCAGGCGTTCGCCCAGGCCGTAACCACCGGTGAGCCACCGGCGATTGCCAGCACTGCGGCTGACAACCTGGGCAGCATTGCCTTCATGGAAGCAATGCTCGAATCAGCCCGGACAGGCCAGGCGGTGCACCTCTTCAGCAGCCCCTCCGGTATCAGTACCCGTGCCTAAACGCGGACGAGCTTACTGCAATCTGTCCTGTGACGGGTAGACTACCAAATTGAAACGTAGTCGATCCGTCTCTTACAAAAAGGAACGTAGTTTCCCGCGAACCGATGACGAGGCGTGCTTATTCGGGCGTTCCGAACTGTCACGCCGGCAAGAGACTGTTTGGTTCGCCGACATGTTTGTGTTGGCGTCTGAAAGCGATAAGGAAAGACGAATGAACGAGCAAACATCCCAATCTGGCCTCGAAGTCGCGACCCTGGGCGGTGGCTGTTTCTGGTGCCTTGAGCCGTTGTTCAATGAGTTGCGCGGCGTGGAAAGCGCAGTTTCCGGTTATGCAGGCGGCACTGTCGAGAACCCCTCGTACGAAGCAGTCTGCAGCGGACGCACCGGTCACGCCGAGGTAGTCCAAGTCACCTTTGACCCGTCGGTTATTTCTTTCAAGGATCTGCTGACAGTCTTCTTCACCTACCATGACCCGACTACGCTGAACCGTCAGGGCAACGATATCGGCACCCAGTATCGCTCCGTGGTCTTCTATCACGACGAAGCGCAAAAGGCCATGACCGAGGCGGTAATCAGCGAAATCGACAAAGCCGGCATCTGGAGCCGGCCCATCGTCACCGAGGTGGCGCCCCTGGACCATTTTTACCCGGCCGAGGACTATCACCAGGACTATTACTACAACAATCCTTATCAAGGCTATTGTCGGGTGATCATTGATCCGAAGGTTAACAAGTTCCGCAAGGAGTTTGCCGATCAGTTGAAAGCGCCGGCATAAGTCAGGAAACCAAAGCGCAGTCCTAGTGAACCGCCATTCATGAAGTGAGGGAACCATGTCTTTACCTGAATTCGACGTCAAGCTCGCAGCCTGCCCGCCTGGCCTGCAAGACATCATCGAAGAATTTCGCCTGGCCGAGCCACGCGAACGTCTGGAATACCTTGTCGAATACGCCATGGAGATGCCCGACTTGCCCGAGCGGCTGGCAAGCAAAATGGATGAGATGGAACAGGTGCATGAATGCCAGTCGCCCGTCTTTCTCCACACGGAGCTGGAAAATGATTATGTCAAATTCTATCTTGGCATTCCCGCGAGGCGCCGACCGTACGCGGCTACGCCGGTGCGCTGCTGGAAGGACTGGATGAGGTGACGCCGGAACAGGTGCTGGCCATGCCCGATGACATCTACATGCTCATGGGCCTCCATGAAGCGATCACGCCGCAGCGGCTGCGCGGTCTCCATGCGATGGTTGGTTACATGAAACGTCAGGTTGTTGCGCTCGAAGCGGCTGCGTAGAGGGCGTTACGCCGAACATCACAAGAAAAACTAGAGGGTCACAGCGATCTGCCATTGGCTATCGATCGCTGTGACCCTCATCTGTTTTTCCGTGGCTTGGCGCTGCCGCGCGGCTAGACGCTATTCTTCGTCGGTTACCCGCACCTGCCCCAGGACGATACCCTTGTCGCTGAAGCTCACGTCCAGCCGGCTCCCCGTCTTGGAATCGTAAATGCCGATCTCCACAAAGTAGGTGCCGGGCGGTGCGTCCTCCGGCAGTGTAAGCGCGTAGGCGTCTTCGATCTGCTCGCCCGGCTGCCAGGTATTGGTGCGACGTGCGCCGTCTTGGGGTCGATCATCCTCTTGGGCCCATGTCGCTTCGGGCGGCAACACCAGGTGCGTGAAGATCTTGTAGTCTTTGGCGGGTACGTCGAGCGCCTCCCACCAGAGCGTCAGGTTGAGGGTCTCGCCGGGCGCCATCACGCGTCGGTCGAAGTCAAAGCCGACCAGTGCAATCTGATCCTCAAAATTGACAAAGGTAGCGTGGGGCAAATCGCCCTCCACCGCAGGCACAAGGGTGACGTAGCCCACGGTCCAGTGATCGTTGCCGCCAACCAGCAGTCGCTCACCAGTTGAATAGTCGTAGACGCCCACGTCCACCTTGAGCAGGGCCGGAGCCGGAGCCGTTGTCGGCACCGTGACCTCGTGTGCATCCGGCAAGATGACACCGGCAGGCCAATCAGACGTAGGCGCATTGCCTTTGGCCGGATAAGAATCGCGCTGGGCCTGCAAGATCTGATTCTCGTCGGTGAGGTGCACGAAAATGCTGTAATCGCGGGCGAGTGGCGTCAACGCCTCCCAATAGAGCGTCAGCGGAACGGCCTCGCCGGGACGAACCTCCTCAACCCCCAATTCAAAGCCGGCAAGACGCAGTTGATCGCCAAAGACCGCATCCAATTCGTTGGGCACGCTGGCAGCAGTCACTGGCGCCGACGCAGCGTAGACGGGCGCAATTGTACGCCACGGAATGCTGACGGCAATCGGGACAAGGAGCAGCGCAAGACCAACGGGCAGCCAGCGCTGCCAGCGCAGCGGCAGCCAGTTGCTGAGCCCCCAGGCCAGGAGCACCGCGGTCGAGCTGATTGCAGGAAAGAGCAGCCGTCCCTGTGGATAGCGCATTTGCGCCCACCGCCAGAGCAGCAGGCCAATGCTAATGCTCCAAAGGACGAGGACGGCTACCTGCCATGGGTCAATTTTGGACGAACCAGCGTCTCCCCGCTTACCGTAGGCGTGCTGCAAAGGAATGCCCAACGCAAGTCCCGCCAGGCCGGCCAACGTCAGTCCGGTGAAGAGCGCATAAATCCACTCGTCCACCACCACATTGAACCAGCCAAACACGGCCCAATAGGAGCGCCAGATGCCCTGGGCGCGGGCCAGAAGCTCGGCTGCGGTCGGTGGGTTGGCGCGCCGGGGCAGGATATCGAACATGGCGCTGAGCGCCAACGGATCGCCAAAGAGCATCTGGTTGCGCACATACCACCAGCCCGCGATCAGTGCGGCAATCCCGCCAGTCGTGAGCCCGTAGATGAGCCACTCGCGCCACGAGCGACGCCGCCACGCTACAGCGCTCAGGGCAAAGCCGATGATTACGGGCACGAAGAGTCCGCTCAGCTTACTGAGCATGGCAACGCCTGCTATGGCGCCCATGAGGAGCAGCAGGCCCCAGCCGGGTCTGCCCTGCCCGCCGTCTGCATCGCGGCGGCCGAGTGCAGTAACCGCGAGCAACACGCCGGCCGCGCCCGCCATCGTCACCAAATTGTCGTTGTTGACGGCGCCGGACAAAAAGAGAAACTGGGGATTGAACGCGACCAGCAGGGCTGCCCCCAGACTGATGGCTGGCCTTGATGGGAAGACGGTACGTCCAATCAGATAGGTAAAGAAGACGGTCAGCGCGCCCAAAAAGATTGAGAAGAAGCGCGCCAGGTGAGCGGCAAGCGCTACGCCGCGCCACGGCCACGCCTCAGCTGGTCCATGGGCCATCATGTTTTGATTGCCAAAGAAGTCGGCCTGTCCGATCGCCGCATGGGGATTGTAGCGGATGATCTCAGCGGCGTTGGCTGTAGAAATCGGTTTGGTCAACAAGGCAGCGCTGAGGTAGTAGAGCGGCGGCTGGCTGCCCTCCTGGTGCCAGGGCGCATGGCCGACGTCGTCGGGATGGGACAAGCCTTGGCCTTCTACCAGCCAGCGCACGTACTCATAGTGCCAGACCTCATCGGGCGACTCAAAGAGCGGATTGACGACGCTGTAGGCGCCCGCCACGAGCACATAGATGACTAGGATAAGGAGGATAGGCCAACGATTGGTGGGCATAAGGGCGGCTGTCAATTGACGATCGTCAATTGTCAATTGACGACTGGGCATTAGGATCAAGCTGTTCTTCGGGCTGGCGCACGACCTGCCAGGCGCCGGCAACGCCGTTCATGTAGATGAGGGCCAGACTGCCAAAGACGACGGACATGACCAGGGTCAGAATGTTGACGGCAAAACCGGTGGCAATGGCGGTAGTCGTTTCCATGCCGGTCAGGCTGAAGCCGATGGTCCAGCCAGCCTCATGCGCGCCGAACCCGCCGATCGTAACAAAGGGAATGGCTTTCGCCAAGCTGGCAAAGGTGCTGCCGACAACGACCAGTGGATAGGATCGTCCAACGCCGATGGCCTGCATGAGCGACCAGAACCAAGCGAAGGTGGCCAGCCAAATGGCGATTGACCAGGCGAAGGTAAGCGAATAGGTGCGGACATTGCGCATGCGCCGAAAGGTGAGCGCGGCCTGATCGCCCACACTATTGACCATGCGTGCGAGACTGCTGTCCGCCCTACCAACCATGGCAAAAACGCGATTAGCAATCCGCACAGCGATCGTCGTGAACCAGGGTGCGCCCGCAAGGAAGAGGATCGACACAGCCAGTAGTACGCCGACGCCGGAGACAACGCGGGCGGCTCTGGGATCCAGATTGTCCAGCTCAAAGAGCGTAAAGACAACGTAGAGGATCGCGACAGCCACGTAATCAAAGACCCGCGCCGCAATCAGCGACGAGGCGCTTTCACCGACGGGCATATCATGGCGCTTGTACATGAAGTAGGGAAATGAGAGTTCGCCGGTGCGTCCCGGCAACACATTGTTGAGAAAACTCAGGGCAAACATTTCGGGCAAGATCGACAATGGCGTAAGCCAGCCCGGCAGTTCAAGCATGACGCCAAATCGATAGGCCCGCAACGTATTGGTGAAGGCATACCAGCCGCAGGCCAGCAAGAACCAGGCCAAGTTGACGCCCAGCAGCAGATCCAGCACGTCGCGCGGATGAATCTGGCGCAGAAGGAGCGCAATCAGGGCCAACCCGCCGACGAGGGGCAGCCAACGCTTCACATGCCTCATGCTAATTGTTCACCTGGGATACGCGGAACGAGTCGTCGGCATAGAGTGGGTCCAGTTCCAAACAGCCATCGGGCAGCTGACCAGCCTCCAAGACTACGTGGGTGATTGCATAGCGATCGACCACTTCCAACAGGCGACCGCATGTCGGTTCGCCATAGAAGCCATTTGCGGTCTCCACGCGCGTCTGCCATTCGATGACTTCTGTATCCTTATAGGGATGGGATTTGAAGGTTACCAAAACGGGCGCCCCTGTTTCCAGGCGAAACTCGGCCATGCCGGTGGGGATCAGGTAGACGTCGTCCGCCGTACTGGTCTCGGCGACGAAGCGATAAAGCCCCATTCGATAGTCAGCGCGTCGTTCAGCGAAATCGCGCTCCATGGCGCGCCAGCCCTGACTGCCCAGGAATACCAGTGCAACCAACGCGGGCAGCAATGCCAGCACGCGGTAACGCGTCAGGAAACCCGTCAGGCGACTGCAGCACCATGCCACGACCGAGCCAACAAGTACGGCGCTGCTCAACGGCACGAGAAATGTCGAGATCCGCCACGGCGCAATAAAGGCCAGTGTGTCGTTGGGCCATAAAAGCTCGACCAGCGTAAAACCAATGGCCACGGCCGCTGACAGGCCCATGATGACAGCCAGCCGGCTCTTGCGCACCAGCAGCAACGCTACGCCAATCAGGGCCATTTTGACATAGACCGTACCGTCCAGCCAGATTTCGGGCAGGGAATGGTGGGGAATGCGATAGTTGACGATGATGTCTTGAGCCTGCGCCCAGAGTTCCGGACTGGTGGGTCCCAGGCTGCGCGCATTGTGGAGCAGCACGGGCGTGACCAGTGCCAGAGCGATCAAGCCAATCCCGAAAGCACGCCGCCAGGATCGATCTTGCCAGATCGAAATCGCCATGTAGGCTGCGGTCAGGATGGCTGCACCGGGCAAGTAAGTCGAATGCATGACGGCTGCAAATGCGGCCGATGCGGCCGCCCAGTAGGGCCTGTCCGCCAGGAAGAGATAGATCGAAAGGACGAGCAATACACCGAAGGTACTCGGTTGGAAAACAGGGTTGATCAGATACTGATTAGCCACGCCCGCTTGAAGCAGCCAGCTGAGACTTGTGCCCATGACCGGCGTCGAGAAAGGCGGCGCCTGGCCGGCAAAGAGCGCAATCATGATCACCGCAAAGTAGAGTGGCCCGGCCCAGGTGCGGTTGAGGCCAACCGTGCGGTTCATGATGCCGATCAGGCTAAAGAGATAGATCCCAAGGAGCAGCGCGTGGAACAGGTAGAAGAAGGTCGGATCCAGCCAGCGGTCGGTCACTTGAACCAGGAACGAAAAAGCCGGCAGCGGGTCGATCGTGTTGGCAAGCCAGTCGGACTGGAGGTTGCCGTAGCCCGCGGCGGCCAGGCCTTGCAGAAACTTGGTGTGTTGATTCTCTGAGTAGAGCGGCCATTGCGTATAGGCGACAGCAAATGCTGCGGTTCCAAGGATAAAGAGAAGCGCAGCACGCGTCCAGCGTTGCCATTCCGCAAGCGGGTCGATGTCAGATTGCGGGTTCCGTTCTGTGCCGATCATCCGTTCGGGTTCGCCTTGTTAATCAACGCACTAGCTTTGCCGCAGCCAAAGCGTAAGCATATCGCAAAGCGCGCTGAGATCCTAGTTGCGTGACCTAGTTCGCCAGCGGCAACGGATTCTTTCATCCTGGAGAGACCTTACTGAAAAGAACGGACAAAGCCCATACAATCCTTCCAATAATTGAGCTTGGTATACGATCTGGTCAGACTTTGCTGAAGGGCGAAATCATGGAATTGATGATCAACGGAGAAACACGTACTGTCGCCGACGACCCAAGCAGTATGCTGGTCTGGACGCTGCGCGATGAGTTGGGCATGACCGGCACACGCTATGGTTGTGGCGTGGGCATCTGCGGCTCATGCACCGTCCACATCGACGGCGTGGCGGCCCGGTCCTGCATCACACCGGTGTCGGCACTAGAAGGCAAGGAAATCCGCACGATTGAGGGCCTGGCAGAGGGCGAAACGCTGCATCCCCTGCAGCAGGCCTTTATCGACGAGCAGGTGCCCCAGTGTGGCTGGTGCATGAGCGGGCAAATCATGACCGCGGCGGCCTTTCTAGACGCCAACCCCACGCCCGATGACGAGCAGATCGGTGAGGCGCTTGGCGCCAACTATTGCCGTTGCGGCTGCTACGTCCGCATCCAGCGGGCCGTCCGTCAGGCTGCCGATGAAATGGCCGGACAAGTTGCTGAGGAGGCCTCAGCATGAGCGAGCACGAGACAGAAACCAACCCGAAAGAGATCGAAGCTGTGGAAGAGCCCGCCATCCAGGATGAAGGAAAGAAGCGCCGGTGGCGAGTTTCACGCCGCGGCTTTCTGATTGGCGCCGGCGTGACCGGCGGCGCGCTGGCCTTGGGCTTCTTTGTCGGCGTTCCCTATGCGCGCCTCAGGATCGCTGAGGCATTTGACGGTGCGACCGCGCCGGGCAGCTTCACCGATGATCCGTGGGCCTGGTTTGAGATTACGCCCGAAAATGAAGTCAACCTTTTTGTCAGCAAAGCCGAGATGGGCCAGGGTGTGCACACGTCAATTGCACAGATCGGCGCCGACGAGTTGGGTATTGCCCTCAGCGATCTGAGCGTCATCCAGGCGACCACGGCGAGCGGGCCGGCGGATAGCTTTGGCACCAGCGGCAGCAGTTCCGTTTCGTCGGTCTTCACGCCCTTGCGTCAAGCCGCGGCCACCCTGCGCGAAATGCTACGCGCCGAGGCCGCGGTCGTACTCGATGTGGCGCCCGATGCCCTTACCGTCGACGGTCCGGCCTTTATTGTCACGGCCGATCCGAGTCGCAGCGTCACCTTTGGCGAGCTGGTGGCGACGAATCCGACCTGGGAAGTACCGGAAGAGGCAGTGCCTGTCAAAGCCAAGTCCGACTTCACGCTGATTGGCCAACCTGCCGCGCGCGTTGATATCCCCGCCAAAATCAATGGCGAGGCCGTCTACGGGTACGACATCCGCTTGGATGGCATGAAATATGGCGCAGTCGCCCGGCCGCCCACCATCGAGGCGACCATGACCTCCGCCGCCGCAGGCGATGCAGAGAGCATGCCGGGCGTACATTCGGTGCTGGCCACAGAAGATTTTGCCGGTGCAGTGGCCGATTCACGGGCAGCGGCACGGGCCGCAGTCGCCAATATGGCCGTCACCTGGGATGAGGGCAAGCTATGGCAGCAGGAAGAGCTCGATGAGATCGTTACGGTCGGCAATGGCAACGGCATTACGATTCAGCAAGAAGGCAACGCGCCCCGGGTCCTGGAGCAGCGCACAGATGTGACGGCCGAATACCGCACGCCCTTTGCGGTTCAAGCCTCCCTCGAACCGCAGGCAGCCGCAGCCGAAGTCCTGCCGGACCGCGTGCGCGTCTGGGTCTCGACGCAGATGCATGGGCGGGTCCGCCCCACTGTGGCTGAGGCACTGGGGGTCGATGAAGAGATTGTCGAGATCATTCCCACCTACATTGGCGGCGGCTTTGGGCGTAAGTCTGGCTTTGAAGTGGCGGTGGAAGCAGCGCGCCTGTCACAGGCTGCGGGCGTTCCTGTCCATGTGGGCTGGGATCGCACCGAGGAGATGCGCGACGGCTATTTCCGGCCGCCAACCCACCACAAACTGTATGCCGCGCTTGACGACAGCGGGCGCATCGAAGCGATGGAACATCGCCAAGCCAGCGGCGACGTGGCGTTTGACTTCCTCCCCGGCATCATGGCCACGGTCATGGGGGCTGATTTTGGCGCCTACCGCGGCGCCACGATTCGCTATGCCGTGCCCAACCGCAAGACCATTGCGTGGCGCACGCCCTTACCGGTACGTACGGGATGGTGGCGCGGTCTTGGTCTCCTGGCCAATGCCTACGCACTTGAGAGCTTCATGGACGAGGTGGCATTGGCGGCTGGCGCAGATCCGCTACAGTTCCGCATCGATCACATGCCCGAGGACGAGTGGGGACAGCGGGGACGGGCCGTGCTCGAATCTGTTGGCGAGTTATCCAATTGGTCGACGCCGTTGGAAGCCGGGCGCGGGCGAGGCATTGCCTTTTGCACCGACGTAGATACCATCGTCGCTCAGGTGGCTGAGGTCTCTGTAGACGAGGAGAGTGGCGGTCTGCGGGTCCACCAGATTTACGCAGCCATGGATTGCGGCTTGACCATCAATCCCGATGGGGCCAAGGCACAGATCGAAGGCAACGTCATGTGGGGTGTCGGCTCGGCACTCTTTGAAGAGATGCGCATTGTGGACGGACAGGTAGCGATCGATAATTTCAACAACTACCCGCTCCTCACGATGCAGGCTGCGCCTCATGTTGAGAGCATACTCTTGGAAGCGCCGGACGGCGTGCCGCGCGGCGTGGGCGAGCCGCCGATTGGTCCGGTGGCGGCAGCGATCGCCAACGCAGTAGCCGATCTCAACGGCACACGCCTGCGTACCCTGCCCATGACGCCCGAACGTGTGCAAGCAGCGTTGAATCAAGCTTAGCGTCGTTCCGGTCGTCGTCGAAACGGGGCAATGAGATGCAAATCCATTGTCCCGTTTTTTTATGCCTTGCCACGCAATGTATAATTGAGCCAGTTTATCCAATGCCCAAAGTCGCTGCATCCAAGCAGTGTACCAAAGCGTCATTGCAGTTATCAATTGCCTTTGCAATTATCCTTTCCAAATAATCGCTTGCTCCCGGATAGGCGTTGCCAGCAAAGGCCAATAGATGAGGAAGATCGAGGAAGATCATGGTTACCATTCACTGTCTAAATTGTGACGCTGATTTGCGAGTCAGCGCCATGGCTGAGGCAGGAGATTTGATTACCTGCCAGGACTGTGACGCGGTCTTCGAAGTCGTTGCCATTAATCCGGTCGAGATCGATTTTGCCGACGAAGAGGAGATCGACGGCGACTTACTCACAATTGAAGTCGATGATGAAAAAGCCGCCAGTGACGACGCAAGCGACGATGATGCCGAAGTCGCCTGGGCAGATGACTGGACCGATGCCAAAGGTGAAAGCCTGAACGATCTCGGTGACTTGGGCGACGAAGACAGCGATGATGACGACGGTGGGAAAGAAGAGGACGACGAAGACGAATGGATCGGCAACTGGGACGACGATGACCTTGACTGGGACGATGACGACTGGGACAACGATGATCTCGACGATGATCTCGACGATGATCTCGACGATGACGGCGACTGGTTGGACGACGATTGAGCGTCGCCTGAAAATCAGGCGCCATTTCACACCCGACGTCGTTTGACACCGGCTGTCGAGGACGCTTACAATCAGACGTTGTGGCCAATACCTGAGCAACTACATTTCATCCGCCTGCCCGGCATACACCGGATACCAGGAGCATTCAATGACCCACGAGCAACATAGTACGGAAACCCGTGGCCCAACCAAGGGCGACAGCGCCAAGATTGAAACCGTCGAGCTTGCTACCGACGGCACTTCGACCGCAGCGCGCAAGTACCACATTTGGACCATCGGCTGCCAGATGAACGTGGCCGACTCCAACCACGTTGCAGCGGAGTTGGAAAAGATCGGCTACGGCCCGACGGATCAGCTCGACGAGGCGGACGTGGTTGTTTTGAACACGTGCGTCGTCCGTCAAAGCGCAGAAAACAAGGCAGTGGGCAAGCTGGGCAGTCTCAAGCCCTGGAGACGCCGTCATCCCGACGGTACCCTGGCGCTCATGGGCTGCATGGTGGGCGTCAAGCCCAGCCAGCAACTCCTCGATGCATACCCCTACGTAGATGTTTTTATGGCGCCCAGTGAAGCCAGCCCCCTGGTTGGTCACCTCCGCGAGGCGGAGATTGAGGCCGAGGTCGAAGCGATTGAGCGCTCGCAGCTGGCCCAACGCTACGCATTGCAAGATGCAGCGCAACCCATCGGCACAACCCAATCGATTAAGCATCTGGCACTCAGTGGCGACGCGCCCGTCTCTGCGCATGTGCCCATCGTTTACGGCTGTAGCCATGCCTGCACCTTTTGCATTATCCCCTTCCGCCGCGGCATCGAACGCAGCCGCCCGGTAGACGAAATCGTCAACGAGATTCGCGGCCTGGTCGATCAGGGCGTGCGCGAAGTGACGCTTCTTGGTCAGATCGTGGATCGCTACGGCTACGACTGGCGCGAGCAGGGTACGGGAAACTCGGCAACGGTGGCAGCATTTCAGGGGCTGGCCGACGGCGACATGCCCGATCTGGCCGACCTCTTGCGCGCCGTCCACGAAATCGATGGCTTGTGGCGCATTCGTTTTTTGACCGGCCATCCGAACTACATGACCGATCGCATTCTGGAAACGGTGCGAGATTTGCCCAAGGTGATGGAGCATATCGAGGTACCGATCCAAGCCGGCGACGACCAGGTCCTGGAGGCGATGAAGCGGGGCTATACAAGCGCCGATTATCGCGCGTTGATCGAGCGCATCCGCACGATCGTGCCTGATGCAGCAATTCATACCGACATCATCGTCGGTTTCTGTGGCGAGAGCAGTACGCAATTTGATAGGACGGCCGAACTCCTGCGCGACCTGAAGCTTGATAAAGCACACTTGGCCCGCTACAGCCCGCGGCCCGGTACGCTCAGCGAGCGGCGCATGGCCGATGACGTGCCCGAAGCAGAGAAAGTGCGTCGTCATAAAGTGCTGGAAGCAATCCAAGAAGAAGTATGCGCTGAGATTAACGCACGCATGCTGGGTGAAACGGTCGAGGTACTCGTGGAGGAAAAGCACAAGGGCAAGTGGCGCGCCCGTACGCGTCAGAATAAGCTCGTCTTTGTCGACAGCGAGCTACCGTTGCGCGGTCGCCTGATCGAGGCCCAGGTAACGTGGACCGGACCCTGGAGCGTCCAGGCGCGTTTTGTCCGCGACGTCTCGCCGCTGCCCGATCGCGTTGAGGCGCCCAAGACTACGTTTACGCTGGCCGCCGATTAACAACGGCTACATCACGACCGATCAAGCGCGCTACGCACTTGTCTGAAGAGCTGTTGACCTTCCAGGCGAGTCGATGTATCGAGTCAATGTATTCAGACATGACTCGGTTTGGCGGACGTGCGCGAACAACACTGACGCCGGCAGGATTCTACGACTAGGTCCTGCCGGTTTGCATGTCAGCCAACCATTCAACACCTATCCTGGCAAGGTTCTCTATTCATGCTTGGTGACAGTTTAACCGCTAATATTGTCCTTTTTCTGGCTGGCTTCGTCCTCTTGATCGGCGGCGCAGAATTCCTGGTACGTGGGGCCAGCCGCCTCGCCGTTCGTATGAGCGTGCCCACCGTCGTTGTGGGCCTCACCGTTGTCGCCTTTGGCACGAGCTTGCCGGAACTAATTGTCAGCGTCTTGGCAAACCTCCAGGGCAACGGCGCCGGCGATATCGCAATCGGCAATATTGTCGGTAGCAATATCGCCAATATTGGCCTCATTCTCGGCATTACGGGCCTGTTGGCAGTCATCCCGGTTGACAGTCACTTGGTGCGCCGCGAGATTCCGATCTTGATTGTCGTTTCGATCATCTTCGTGATGATGGCCTGGTCTGGCAGCATCAGCCGCCTCAACGGCTTGATCCTCAGTACGGGGTTGATCGTCTTTACCATTTATAGTTACAAGAGCAATCAGCTGAGTGAGGAACAGGTTCACGAAGGCGAGGAAGCGTTGGATGTCGTCATGTCGATTGACGCCGACATCGCCCAGCCCAGCCGCCACCCGCTCTTTGACCTCATGCTCGTCGGCGTCGGCATGGTCGGTCTGATGGTGGGTGCAAGTTGGCTGGTTGATTCCGCGCAGTTTCTGGCACGGGCAATGGGCGTCAGTGAGCTGATCATTGGACTGACGCTGGTTGCGCTTGGCACCAGCTTGCCGGAGTTGGCCACCTGCATCATCGCTGTTGCTCGCAAGGAGGGCGACATCGCCGTCGGCAACATCGTCGGCTCCAACCTCTTCAACATGATGTTCATCGGCGGACTCAGTTCATTGATCAAACCCCTGCCCGTGCCCCTGCACATGCGCGACGTTGACTTTCCCGTCATGCTTGGGCTGACCGGGCTCCTCTTTCTCCTGGTCATACGGCGGCCCCATTCCATCAACCGCATCGGGGCGGCCATCCTGCTGACGGCCTATCTTTGCTACATCTTCTGGCTTTTCTTTGTCAACGGCGCAGCGCCGGTAGCCGGCTAGCCAGGACAACCAACTGTGGCCGAGAGAGTGCGAGACTTCATTGCGAATTTCAACGTTCGTTCGATTCTGTTGATCGGCGGCGGCTTGCTCGTCTTGGGCTGTTTTTCCATTTTTCTTGGTCAGAATCTGATCTTCGAAGCAGGCGTGCGCTTGGGGATTTTTGCGCCCTCGCCCATCCGCCAATATGAAGCGGTCGACCAGACTGAGGCAGGGTGGTATAACGCGTTTTTCACCAACCCGGCTTGCCTACCCGAATGGCGGCGTCATGATGGGCTCGATCAGCTGATCGCCGACGATATTCGCTCGGCCGGCGATCGCGTTGACCTGGCGGCCTTTGAGCTAAACGCCACGCCGATCATCAGCGCACTGCGTGATGTCGCCAGTGCAGGCAAAGAAGTTCGAGTTGTGGTGGATTCGGCAGAGACGGAAGCCGGCGTTATGGACAGATTGCGCAGCGCCGGCGTCGAAATCGTCGGCGATGAGCGCAGTGCGCTCATGCACAACAAGTTTGTCATCATCGACGATCAGGTCGTCTGGACTGGCTCCCTCAATTTCACCGACAATGGGAGTTACTGCAATGCCAACAATGTTGTGCGTATGATATCGCCCCAACTGGCGGACAACTACACGGCTGAAATGGACGAAATGATCAATGGACGCAGCTTTGGGCCGACTTCACCGGATAATACGCCACATGAACGAATGAGCATTGACGGTGTCGCCGTCGAAAACTACTTTGCCGCCGAAAAAGAAGTCGCGCCGATCATTGCTGCCTACGTGGCGGATGCCACGGAAGAGATCCTCTTTATGGCCTACTCGTTCACGGAAGAGACGATTGGAGAGGCCGTGATCGAACAGGCCAGGTCGGGCACAACCGTGCAGGGCGTTTTCGAAACGACTGGCTCAGAGACTGCCTATAGCTACTTCAACAGGCTGGATAGCATGCGCGCGCCCAACGTGATGGTCCGCCAAGACGGCAGCAGCACCGTAATGCATCATAAGGTCTTTATCCTGGATCGAGAGACCGTGATCTTTGGTTCCTTCAATTTTACCAATAGCGCCAATGATGAAAATGACGAGAACATTGTCATTGTCAAAGATCCTGCCCTGGCCGCGCAATTCGCTGCTGAATTTGCCGCGGTCTGGCGCGAGGCGCCCGGCCTGGACGATTGGTTCTGGCAAACCATCGGCATCGAGTTTTGAGCTGCTATAGCCGCATAGCCGATTGTGATATGATAATGGGGAACAGAGCTCCCACCCTTGTCTAGCCCAATCGACAACCAATTCAAGAAACCGGAGAGTATGATGCAAGTTCGTAGAGTCCTGACCCTTTTGGCCATTGCTCTGGCCGCGCTTTTTGCTCTCAGCGCCTGCGGAGGCGGCGAGGAGCCAGCGCCGACGCCGGAACCGACTGTGGCGGAAGCAGCGGCCGAAGCGGAGGCTCCGGCAGAAGAGTCGGGTGACGAGGTCGCCGAAGCACCCGCCGCCGCGGACACCGCAGGAGACGAGGGCGAAGACGGCGAGGACGCCGAGGAGATGGCAAGCGAAGCAGCCGCCAGCACAACCGCCCTCAACCTGGTCAGCGCCCGCCCCGTGACCGAGATCGTTGCCGACCGCGAAGGCGTGCTGGCGACTCTTTCACCCGATGGCGCCCAAATTGCCTGGATCACCCGCGATGGCGGGGGACGCAAAGCCATCGGCCAGCTTTGTCTCTTCACCTTTGCCGACGCCAGCAAGACCTGCCACGATGCGCCTGAAGAGTTTGAGAGCTATCCCTACCAGCTTGCCTGGGCTCCGGATAGCTCGGCGATCGCCTTTACAGAGAATGTAGTCGTTGCCGGTCTGGAAAGCGATGTTTGGGTCTTCACCGTGGCCGACGGCGCTTTCACCGATCGCACGGACGATGGTGTGACCGGCTCCTGGACAGTAGGCGAAGGGGAGTTTGCACTCGATCTACTCCCCATGTGGAGCCCGGACAGCAGCACGATCTACTTCTGGCGTGTTGAGCCCCTGGGCGATCTTGCCTACAACATGGGCATCTTCCAGATCGGCGCAACGGAGGGCGACGCCGAGCAAGTCATCGACTTGACTGACTCCATGACCGGCTATCTGCCCCGTTACTCACAATCGAATTTCGGACTCGATGGCATGAGCGCGCTCTCGCCCGACGGATCCCAGATCGCGGTTCTGCTCACCGACATGACAAACACGCTCTACGGCACGACGCCCGTCACGCTGTGGCTGCTGAATCTTGACGACGCTGCAAGCGAACCGGCGCAGCTGATGACGTCGGATGATTTCCAGGCGGCCCTGCCCACCTGGCAGAACTTGCCCGCCAATCCCCAGGGGCTCTCCTGGACCGGTGACGGCAGCGCGATTGTGGTCAATGCCTTTAGCAATGATACGCATGCGCCACTGAACCTCTATTATTACGTCGATGCGGCCAGCGGCGAGGCGGTGCCGGCGGTAGATTTTAGCGGCGCCGCTACGATCGAAGATCTCTACAGCGTCGACGGCACTCCGATCCCGCTGCGCTATTATGCGCCGTGGTCTGCTTCGCTGACGGCGGACGACATGACGCTGGTTATGTTCAATGATCTGGGCGGTACGGCCGGCGTACTCGAGTCAGTGCTGCCGCCAACGGGCGATCTGCCGGAAATCTTGCGCACGGCTGAGTCCCTTTCAACCCTGCCCACCGGCGTTCGCTCGAGTCGCTCGGACGACGGCAAGGTGATCATGTCCGGCATCATGTTTACCTTCGAATAGTCGGTCCGTGCATCGCGCCGTTCTGGAGCGTTGCAGTCGACAGTAGCTTTGTGACGAAAAAAGGTCCGGCGGATCAATCCGCCGGACCTTTTTGGTGAAGCGGCGCTCGCTCCAACTGATTACGACCGATTATTCTGCTCAACTCATCAATTGGGCAGACGCACGCCAAATGATGCTTCGTTGGCGCGCTCGAGGCCGGCTTCGGCAAGCAGTTCCTCACCGACGGCCATGTGCCGCCCGATCTCTGCAACCCGATGTGCGTCTGAATTGAGCGCAACATTTTTTCCGCCCGCCTCCGCGTACCAGCGCAGTACCGTCACCAGGCTATCGTTCCAACCCGGTTCATCGCAGAGAAAGCGCGTGTTGATTTCAAGCGTGCGCTTGCGGTCGGCCAACGCGCGCAACACAGGCTGAATCTCTGCTTCCAGACGGCCCATATCGGGAGGGCCGAAGCGATTGGTTCCGGTTGCGAAGATGCGATCAAAGTGGGCCAGCATGTCGAATTCTACAGTAGTCGTCATGTCGGCCATCGAGCGAAAATAGTCGGCGTAGACATCGTAGGGATCACGGTCGTCAAAGCAGCGTGCGTCATGGATATTGCGACCCCCCACCCAGTGTACAGAGGCAATCACAACATCAAAGTGGTGGGCGTTGAGTATCGCTTGCACTTCATCCTGATGATGATGAGGGTTGCCAAACTCTGCGCCGCTTAGCACGCGCAGGCCCTGGGGGCCAAACTCTTCGCGACAGACCACAATATCGGCGAAATATTGGGGGAAGTCGGGGCACATTGTCCGACCTCGAGGAGACCACTCCACGTGGTCGGTAATGGCGATCGCGTCCATACCCAGGGCGAGCGCCTGGAGGCAAAGCTCATACGGTGAGTTATGGCCGTCAGGGCTATGGGTTGAATGCATGTGGTAATCGGTTTGCATAGGGCGGCGTTCCTCGCGCAATTGGTTGACGATGCGGTTTCATTCGTATACATAGCATACTACCATTTGCGCACAACCAATGCACGGTTAAAGCATTGTAAAGGAAATCAGGCGCCGGCGCCTGATTTCCTAGAGCAGGGCCTGCCTGAGCGCGCGGATGTCGTCAGGCGTCGTGCGACAGCAGCCACCGATCAAACAGGCGCCGGCCGCGCGCCACTGCTGCGCCGGCCAGGCAGCACTCCCCACACTAGCGTCAGGAATCCAACACTTTGCATCACCGTCCCACGCCTCGCCACTGTTGGGATAGACGAGCAGCGGTTTGCTCGTGGCGCCGGCCGCCTGCTCCAGTAACGCGGCAACAAAGCTTGGTGGCGTGCAGTTCAGCCCCACAGCCACAACCTGATCCGATTCGTCCGCCAAGGCCACGGCCCGGGCAAAGGGCTCGCCATGGCATAACCGCCGCTCATCACAGCAGCTGAAGCTCAGCCAGGCAAACGTGCCGGGGAACTCATGCAGCAGGCCGACAAGCGCTTCGCCTTCCAGCGCGCACGGAATCGTCTCGCAGGCCAGCAGGTCAGCGCCGGTATCGGCCAAGACGGCCAAGCGCGGCCGGTGCCAGTCTCTTAGCTCAGCCAAAGTGAGGCCGTAGTCGCCCCGATACTCGGAGCCGTCGGCCAGAAATGCGCCGTAGGAGCCGACAGAAGCAGCGACAAGCGGTCGCAGGCGTCTGCGACGGTTGGAGGTGTTGGACCAGAAGTCGTCCCTGGCTTCGCAAGCTAGCCGCACGGAAAGCCGCATCAATGCCTCAGCTTCTGATGTGGAGAGTCCCCGCCGCGCAAAGCCTTCAAACGAGGCCTGATAGGAAGAGGTGATGGCCACATCCGCGCCGGCGGCATAGTAATCATAGTGGACAGAACGGATTAAGTCCGGCTCTTCCAGCAACAGCTTGGCCGACCAGAGATCATCTTGCAAATTGGCGCCACGGCGCTCCAACTCGCTGGCCAATGCACCGTCAATAATGAATGCGTGTTGATTTTCTAAAAATGGTTGAATCGGCATTTGAGCGATACTTCCGTCAAGTGGTAACATCAGGCGTGCGCGCGCCGTCGTGGGCGCGATCAGGATCTTATTGCTGCCAGCATCATAGCACGGTACCTGCCAAATGGCGTTGAGCTTTTCCACAGTCGGCCACTATCAACTAAAGCATGAAATCGTTAGCGGCGCCACAGCGACCGTCTACGCCGCCTATGATCAGCTGCACGATACTCAGGCCCTTTTTCACGTTCTCAACCAACGGCTGCCGCGCGATCCCAGCGCGCGCACGGCGTTGATCCACGCAGCCAATGATGCCAAGGCGCTGGTGCATCCCAACGTCCTCCAGGTCTTTGAAGCGGGCGCGGTCAACGATCGGCTCTATGTCGCCACGGAAGCAGTCGACGGCGATCGCCTCGATCGCGTGCTTGCCATGCGCAAGCCGCCTTTCGAGCCGGTAACGCTCGTCGATCTGGTAGCCGAGCTGGCAGACGGCATCGATTACGCCCATGCCGAGGGCTTTATCCATGGCCATATCACGGAAGAAGCAATCTGGTTGACCGGAGACGGGCAGCATAAGATTGCCTTCCTGGGCATGGGGCGGGCCGCGGACGCCCCCCCAGTCCCACGCGCCCCTGCGGGGATCACAGCCTATGACGCGCCGGAGGAAGTGATTGGTCAGCCGGCAACCGAAGCAAGCGATATCTATAGCTTGGGCGCGGCAGCCTATCTGCTTGGCGCTGGTCAGCTACCCTTTGATTACAGTGACCCCGCAGCCCTTGAGCGGGCAATCCTCTACGAGCTGCCCAGCGATGCCGACACGCTCAACCCGGCACTGCCGGCCGGCATGACCTATGCGCTGAATCGGGTTCTGGCCAAGGCGCCGGCGATTCGCTACGACAACGCACAGGCATTTTCCTATGCCCTGGAAGAAGGCCTGACCTGGGCGCCAAGCCAGAGCGACCAACAGGTGCTGCGCATTGGTCTGGCCAGCCGTATTGAGGCCCCTACGCCCGCCGCAGACCCACCCCAACGCCGCTCGCGTGCGGGGCTTGGCCTGCTACTCGCTGCGCTGGCGGCAATCGCCGGCATATTTTTGATTATGTCAAACGGATTGCTCCCGCTGGATCCACAGCAGCCTGGGTTAACCGTGACGGCGACGACCGGTGCAGTGGCCGTCGTACCGGCTGGCGGCGGTGAATCAACGCCGAGCCCGACCGACGCAGAGGTGGCCATGACCGTTGCCTTGAGCGAGCGCGCAACGATCACGCCTACCCCAACCATGTTGCCGACCGAAGTCGTCACGCCCGTCCAGACAGCAGCAGAGGTGGCGCTGGAGGCAGCGACAGAGGCGGTGTCCGGGACAGCGTCTGGGACGGAAATAGAAGCGCAAGCGGCAGAAGGAAGTGAGGCGGGCGCGCTCCCGGCAAACAGGGGGGATGGGTCATCAGCGACAACTGATGGCACCGCAACTGCAACGAACACTCAGCGACCTACCGCAACGAACCGGCCAACCCAAACCGTCGCCGCCACTGCTACACCGCGCCCTAGCGCCACGGCGACGGACAGACCGACCACAACGGCAACCAGCACGCGGGCAGCCACGGCCACTGCGACGGCAACCGCCACACTGCGCCCGACACGCACGCCGACACCGACGCCCGTTCCGACACAAACGCCCACCGTCACTCCTGCGGCAACCGCGACGCCGCGCCCCACGGCGACAGCCGCGAACACGCCATTTCTGCCGACGGCCACACCACAAGACACGTCACCGACGTCCCTGCCGCCGCCGCCCGGTGCCGCCATCAGCGCCCTGGAGCCCTTGGACTCCAGCCTCACCGGTCGGCGCGCGTTTTCGTGGCAGCCAAGCGGATTGACGCTGGAACCAAATCAGTACTATGAGTTGATCTTCTGGCCCATAGAAGGCGATCCCATGGCCGATGGCTTTGGCCCTGTGGGATCCATCAAAGAGACCTCGGTTCTGGTGGATCTGGAGCAGGTCGCCGATCGCCTGCCCCAACTCGAGCGTAACCGCAACTATTATTGGGGCGTACTACTGGTAGAGCTAGAGCCGTATCGCCGCATTATGCATTTGGGCACGGGCAACCAATTCCTCGTTCCCGGCGGCGGCGGCGGTGGCGGCAACGATGGCGGCGATGATTGCCCAGGCTGCGGTGGACGCGGCTGACGGCTAACGACTCGCGAGCTCCCAAAACGACCAACTCGGATCAACAGAAAGTTACCCTAGTGAACACACTCCCGCTCCCAACGCGCCCACGTTCATCCCATTTGCGCGCTTGCTTGACAAATCGTTACGGTCTCGTGCTGCTGCTGACCATAGCAGCCGTTCTGGGCGCGCCAAGCTCGCTCTACGCCCAAGAACAACCGAACGAGCCGGACGTTGGTTTCCGGCTTGTAGACGATTTTGAGACGCTCAACGCAGGCGAAATTGACGGACGCAACGGTTGGCTTGCCACAGAGAACGCGGTCGTGATCAGTGACCCTGTCGACGCCGGCAACAGCGTTTTACGCCTGGAGCAAGGATCCACCATTGCCGACAAGGTCTTAACGGCAACAATCGCTGAGGAGGCCAGCGGTACGCTCTTCTTCCGTCTGCGTCGCCAGGGCACACAAGGCGTCTGGGCCGGCGTTGGCGATGTCGCACCGCCTACAGAATGGACTGATCTAGCAGTACAAACGGGTTATAGCGTCTTTACGCCTGGCCCATTTCACGTACGTGACGGCAATTCAGTGGTGGTCACGGCACAAACCTTTGCCGAAAATACCTGGTACTGCGTCTGGTTGGCGCTCGACAATGAAGCTGACGCCTATCAGGTCTATGTTCAAGGTGGCGAATGGGATGAACCATCGAAGCTTAGCCGCTTCGGTGATCAGACCTTCGATTTCTACCGCAATGAAGAAAGTTTACTGGAGACCTTCTCCTTCCGCACCGGCGATAATGCTGAAAAAACGGGCTCGCTCTGGCTCGATGACGTCTATGTCGATCCCGATAGTATCAAAATCACCAATCCAGGTGACAATCCGTGCAGTCCGCCGCCACCCGATCCCTGCAACGAACTTGCGCTTGGTCACAGCGGCGACGGCGAAGATCCAACCGCAGCGCCGCGCCGCTCTACCGGATGCACCCTTGGCAGCTATGTCGCGGACGAGGCCATCACCCTGACAGCGGAGCCTGCCAGCGGCTGGCGCGTCGCCGGCTGGTCGGGCACGGACGACAACAGCAGCATCAGCACGAGCAACAGGCTGACCATGCCCGATCGGACTGCGGAGGCAAGCGTCACCTATGTGCCTGCCCCCAGTTGTTACGCTTTGACCCTCTCGCACACAGGCAATGGCAGCGACCCCGTTGCACAGCCGGATCGGTCGGCCGGCTGCCCATTGGGAGAATACACGCCGGGCCAGAACATCGCGCTAACAGCCTCGCCCGCGGCAGGCTGGGCAATCGTACGCTGGTCGGGGACAAACGACGACGGCAGCACGTCGCCCAACAACAGCATGACCATGCCTGAGCGCAACGCATCGGCCAGCGTTACCTATGCGCCCGTCTGCTTTGCTCTTACGCTTTCCCATACGGGCGAAGGAGCCGATCCCGTGGCTACGCCGGCCCAATCGGGCAGTTGTGCGCCGGGCCGCTACTTCGTGGGCGAAGCCATTGCACTGCAGGCGGCGCCGGCGCCTGGCTGGCGGGTGGCAGATTGGAGCGGCACCAACAATGACGCCAGCAGCAGCGATCAGAATGCCCTCATCATGCCGGCCGCAGACGCTGTCGTGAGCGTGCGCTACGAGCGAAGCTGCTTCCCCCTGACACGCAGTCATGCGGGCGATGGCGACGATCCGGTGGCAACCCCGGATCGTTCGGACGGCTGCCCGCTCGGACAGTACCTGGCAGACGAGTCGATCAGTCTGAGCGCAAATCCTGCGCCCGGGTGGACCGTCGCGCGCTGGTCCGGCACGGACAACGACACCAGCACGGCCAACGGCAACACGCTGACTATGCCTGGCGAAGCCGCCACGGTCGTCGTGGTGTACGCTGAAGGCGACGATCTCAGCTACTCGCTAACGGTTACGGTCGAAGGGAACGGTTTCGTGCGCAAAGAGCCGGATCAACCCACCTACGAACCCGACACGGCGGTCCGGCTTACCGCAGTAGCCGATCCTGGCTGGATTTTCTCCCGTTGGGAAGGTGATATCGCGGGTCCGCAAAACCCGGTCACCGTTACCGTGAATAAGAATCTGGTCGTCACGGCAGTCTTCGTCGAATCAGCGACGTGCTACCCCCTGACGCGGTCGCACTCTGGTCGAGGCGCAGATCCTGTGGCGACGCCAACCGCTTCGACAGGGTGCGAAGAAGGCGAGTATGTTGTGGGTGAAGCACTCATCTTGACCGCAAGCCCGGCCGACAACTGGCTACTGGTCGGATGGCTCGGCACGGAAAATGACGCCAGTACCAGCCTGCAAAACAGCCTCATCATGCCCGCTGCCCCCCAGGAAGTATTTGCGCTCTATCTGCCTGACAGCGCCGGCGCAACGGGGCGCGCCTATCTCCCGATCATCGATCTGGCCGCGCCGCCACCGCCTTTCCCTGCCCTTACCAATGGCAATTTCGACGCACCGAACGACGTGTCCTGGTCGGAGAGCTCGAGTCAGGGTCTCCAACTCATCGTCACCGAACAATATGTGGCAGATACGATCGGACAACCCTTTGCAGCCCAAAGCGTCCCCAAGCTCGCTTGGCTGGGCGGCATTCGTGAAGAGCAGGCGGAAATCGCCCAGCCGGTCGAGCTTCCTGAAGGAATTGGAAACGTGCGGCTTAGCTTCTACCACTGGATTGCGTCGCGCGAGTCGATCTGCGGCGACGATCGAGGCAGAGTCCTGGTCGGTGAGAGCGAACTGCGCACCTTCGACCTCTGTCGCAGCAGCAACACGGGTCGCTGGGAACGGATCGAGCTGAGCCTGGATACGCACATCGGTGAGACGATCAACCTACGCTTTCTGTCGACGCAAGATGGAGATGAACTGAGTAACTGGTACATTGACAGCGTCCGCCTCTGCAATGGCAGCGGCGCGCAACCGTGCGAATGACCTGAAACAGGCCGTCAATGGGCGCGTTGCGCATGATTCGATCGCTGGCGGCGATAGAGTAGGCGGAGAGAAAACGACCAGTAGCGTGCTCAATCGCGCAACGAAACAGACAGGAGAAATACCTTGACGCTGCCACGCTTTGCCCCCGTTCGTCAACACGTAACGGACGATTGCATCAGCGACATTCCGGGTCACGTGCGAACAGAGTTGCGACGCGCGGGGCTGATCGATCGCGTAGCGCCGGGGCAGCGCATCGCAGTGGGCGTGGGCAGCCGGGGCATCGCCTGCATCACGCCCGTCGTGACAACAGTCATCGAAGCGTTGAAAGCCCTGGGCGCCGAACCGTTCCTGGTACCGGCCATGGGCAGCCATGGCGGCGGCACGCCGGAAGGCCAGCGCACCGTGCTCGAAGGCTACGGTCTAGGTCCAGAGCAGTTGGGCGTCCCGATTCTGAGCAGCATGGAGGTCGTCGATGTGGGCGCAACGCCGGACGGCATGCCCGTCGTCTTTGACGCCCACGCAGCCGGAGCCGACGGCGTGATCGTTATCAACCGCATCAAGCCTCACACGGCATTCCGCAGCCGCTGGGAGAGCGGACTCTTCAAGATGCTGGCAGTCGGCCTGGGCAAGGAACGGGGCGCAGCCACCATGCATGCCTGGGGTATTGCCGAGGCCATCCCCGCTGTTGCCCGTGTGCTTATCGAGCGCATGCCCATTCTCGGCGGCGTGGCCATCGTTGAAAACGGTCACCACGAGCCGGCCCATATCGAAGCCATTCCCGCTGAGCGACTGGAAACGCGCGAGCCTGAGCTTCTGGAATTAAGCTGGCGCCACCTGCCGCGTATCCCGATTGAGCCCCTGGATCTGCTTGTCATGCAGGAGATCGGCAAAGACATCAGCGGCACGGGCATGGACCCCAACGTGGTAGGGATGTGGCGTCGCAAGGGCGGGGCGGTGGAGCCCGACTTCCGAGCCCTGGTTGCCCTGGACCTGACCCCCAACAGTCACGGCAATGCCATTGGCGTGGGCTATTGCGACGTGATCCCCCAGCGGCTGCGTGACAAAATCGACCCAGCGTCGACCTACACCAATTGTCTCACTTCCGGGAATTACAATGGCGCGAAGATTCCAATCACCCTGCCCAGCGACCGCGAGGCGATCCTGGCTTCGCTACCGCCCGCGAATCGCGAAAATGCGCGCATCATCATGATCCGCAACACGCTCGAACTCGACCGGCTGTGGGCATCGACTGCACTGCTGGCGGAGATAGGCGCACACCCCACATTGGAGCAGAGTGGCGCCCCCCAAGAACTGCTCTTTGACGAAACTGGGGCGCTCCGCCTCATGTTGAGGGCGTGACCCACGCGACTATTCATCCGGCTGCAAGACCGGGCCGTCGGGCGTATCGAGCAATTGCCACCCGGCCGCCTCAATCTCGTTGCGCAGGCGGTCGGCCGCAGCCCAATCTTTACGCTGACGCGCTGCATCGCGTGCGCTGACGAGTTCCAGCACGACGTCTGGCGCCGTAGGCGCCTCGGCAGCGTCGGGCACGGTGTTATGGCGCGCTTCGACTTCACGCCAGATATCTTCCCCAATGCCAGCATGATCCGCCGGGAGTTGGAGCGAACCGAGCAGCTCGGCGGTGAAACTCTCTCCGCTCTCAAAGCGCGTCTCTTCACCGGCGTCAATGATCACCACGCCGCCATTTCCTCGCACTCGACAGAGTCCCTGCCCCAGATCAACAATCAACGCGGTATTCTCATCGATGCCGACGATCGTGCGTGATGGTGCTTCATCAGCGGGCAACAAGTCGAGCATCTCTTCATAGCGGGCGCGGCCAACGTAGCAGTGGCTGGTATCCAGGGTCTCGCCGCCATCGTTGTTGTTCCAATGGGGCACGAAGACCAGGTTCAAGCCAAAGGGGGCAAAGAAATCAAGACCCGCCTGCCAGTGCAAATCGTCGCCGACCTTGTAGATTTCGTAGACAGGCAGTGCGTGGCGACTGGAGGCAATCGTCGTGGCACTGGCAAAAATGAGGGCAGTTCCCAGACGATGGCACGCCTGCAACGTCTGCCAGGCCACACTATCGCGCAGTTGGCGCGCGGCGTAGGTGGGACTCCCAGGGCCGACCAGTAAGAAATCTGCGTCGAAGAGGGGATCGAGGATCGCTGGATCGTCAGGGCTAAACGGCGTTCCCCGCTTGCGCGCCGGCACGATGGAGATTTCCGGCTGGTGATTTTGCAGATGTTTCTCCAGATAGCGCCCAATCTGCCCGGCGACGTCGTCAGAGTTCGGCTGAAAGCCGGCCGGCGTCTCCAGGATTGCCACCTTTACCGGTGCTTCTTGCGTGCTAAAGAGCGCGTCATACACTTTGCGAATATTGGGCGAGGTTTCGCCGGATCCGAGCAGGATCACAGGACCGGGATGAACCGCCATGTGTTTTCTCCTTCAAAAAAACTGTTGCATGTCTACGAATACAGAAGCCTGACTTGGGGCCAAGTCAGGCTTCTGTATTTATTATTGTTGGCCACTTCGACACAGGCCCACTGTGGGTCACTATGCAGACCAGATTCCCTCATCTAACTCATTTAGCAGTGCATCGGCCAGCTCAACCGGGCGATGGACGTGAATGTCGTGGTCTGTGGCCGGATAGCGCTTCACCTGCACATGGGTGAGACCCGATTCGGCCGCTGCGACCTGCTGGCGCTGACTCTCCAATCGCGCTGCATCCCGATCATCTTCGGCCACGGCAATATAGACCGGCGCTTTGACCTGTGGGTACAGATCGGCGGGACGCTGTTGCCAGATCGACTGCAAGATTTGCATGTGCCGATCCAGGGTAAGCCAGGGCCGGATCGTCCCATCAGGCAAGATCTCAAAGTTACCCATGGTGCCATCGATGCCGGTTTGAGACCACTCGGGGTGGAAATGGCGAAGGCGGGCGCGCAAGTCATCCGCACGCACCCCGGCCAGCGAGGGCGGCTTTAGGTCCCGTTCAATCGATGCCCAATCGCCCTGGGGCCGCGCCTGTAAGTCAATAAAGCCGCCATCAACAAAGGCGAGGCCGCGTGCCCGGTCCGGGTGGCGTACGTCAAAAGCCAGGGCGACGTTGCCGCCCCAAGATTGACCCACCACAATCGGCCGATCAAGCGCCAACTCGTCGAGCAGCGCGGCCAGGTCATCTGTAACCGTTTCAAAATCGTATGGACCGTCCGGCTTGTCCGAAAGCCCGTGCCCGCGCTGATCCACGGCGATCACGTCATGACCATTGGCAGCCAATCTCGGAGCAACTGCGTCCCAGGTACCGGCGTTGCTGGCCAGCCCATGAACAAGCACAAAGGGCACGCCAGGTTTGCCACCGGTGCGGGGCCAGCGGCGGATGTGGAGAGAGAGGTCATTTCGGGATGCTAATGAAACCCATTCGTCAAGTACCATAGTCGAATTGTACGGTACCTCGCACTGCTCTGCCGGATGATTGCATCCAAACAGATCCATTTTCAAATCGCCGCGCGCAGATCGCGCAAAATCAAATGTGAGAACTCAAACAGACCGGCGAGACAGAAACCGGGACAATTGCCCCTGTTCGTAAGTAGAATTCGTCAATTGATGATCACAAGCTGATCCAACACTAGCAACAAGGATACTTTTGCGTCATGCGTACCAATCTCTTTCGCCTGATCTTCATACCTGTTTTCGTTATTGCACTCGCAGCCTGCGCCGCGCCAATCGATAGCCCAGCGCCCGAATCCGCTGACTCGGCAGACTCAATGCTCCAGGTTGTCACCACAGTTTCCCCCGTGACCAACATCATCCACAATGTGGCCGGTGACCGCATCACGCTCACCGGGATCGTGCCGGAGGGCGTCAACTCCCATACGTTTGAGCCAGCGCCATCCGATGCCCGCATCCTGGCCGAAGCGGATCTCATCTTCATCAATGGCCTAAACCTCGAAGAGCCGACCCTGCGACTGGCCGAGGCCAACAAGCGCGACGATGCTGAGATTGTCCTGCTCGGCGAATTGACCATCGATCCGGACGACTACATCTTTGACTTCTCTTTCCCGGCTGCGGACGGCAGCCCGAACCCGCACTTGTGGCCCAATCCCCTCTATGCGTTGCGCTATGCAGAGATTGTGCGCGACAAGCTGAGCGAACGGGATCCGGCCAACGCCGATTACTATGCCGAAAACTATGCAGCGTTTGAGACGCGTATCAATGAACTCGATGCCGCCATCGCCGCGACCATTGACTCGATTCCGCCTGAGAACCGCAAGCTCTTGACCTATCACGATTCCTGGGCCTACTTCTCGCCCCGCTACGGCACGACCGTGATCGGCGCGATCCAGCCGGCCGACTTCTCCGAGCCTTCCGCACGTGAAGTTGCTGACCTGATTACCCAGTTGCGCGAAGAAGAGACGCCGGCCATCTTTGGCTCTGAGGTCTTCCCCTCGCCCATTCTGGAACAGATAGCGAAAGAGGCAGGCGTCTCTTATGTCGACACCTTGCGCGACGATGATCTTCCCGGCGCGCCCGGCGACGACAATCACTCGTACGTGGGCATGATGGCTGAGAACGTGCGCACCATGGCCGACGCGCTGGGCGGCGACCCAACCCTGATCGCCGACTTTGACACCAGCAACGTTACCGGCAGCGACGATCAGGTAAACCAGGCCCAGGACTAATGAATCCTATCCTTGAAGTACACGACGTCACCTTTGGCTATGGCAAGACGCCGGTGCTGCGCGACGTCAATTTACATCTGCACCCGGGACAGTTTGCGGCCCTGGTCGGCCCAAGCGGCGCCGGCAAGACCAGCCTGCTCCGCCTGGCATTGGGAACGCTGCAACCCTCAAGCGGGGAGGTGTGCGTCAGCGGCCAGGCCACAAGCGGCCACGCTGCGCCGCAGATTGCCTACGTGCCCCAGGTGGAGACCATCGACTGGAATTTTCCCGTTACGGTTGAACAGGTTGTGCTCATGGGGCGGGTGCGGGAGTCTCGGCTCTGGCCGTGGCCTTCTCGGGCTGACAAAGCGGCTGTGACCGAAGTGTTGGACAATCTACAGATTGGCGATCTGCGCACCCAGCATATCCGCAACCTGTCGGGCGGACAGCAGCAACGCGTCTTCCTGGCGCGCGCCCTCATCGCCCAGCCCGATCTGCTTGTGCTCGATGAACCAACGTCTGGCGTTGACATGCAGACAGCCGAAAAGATGCTCCACTTGCTGCTTGACCTCAACCGTCAGGGCATGACAATTCTGATGACGACCCATGACCTGAACATGGCTGCGGCGCATATTCCCTGGATTATCTGCCTCAACAAGCGGGTAATTGCCCAGGGCACGCCCGAAGACGTCTTTACCTCCGAAATTCTGACGGAGACCTATCGCGGCGACATGCAGGTCATCCATTACGATGGCCTGTTGCTCGTTCACCAGAAGCCTCACCATCACAAACTGGCCGACGTGGTGGTTGATCCGATCCTGGGTCACCCGGCGCCGGATGCTGAACCGGATACCGGACCGGATACTGAATCCGTAGAAGAGGAGGTGGCGGATGATCGAGTTGCTGATCGAACCCTTTCAGTTTGAATTCTTTCGCAACGGCACCATGGCTGCCGTACTGGCCGGTGCACTCTGCGGATTGATTGGCGTCTATATCGTGCTGCGCGGGATGAGCTACATCGGCCACGGCCTCTCCCACGCAATCTTTGGCGGCGCAGTCGTCGCCTACGTCATGCAGTGGAATTTCTACATTGGCGCCGGCATGTGGGGCTTTCTGGCCGCGCTGCTCATCAACCAGACCGTGCGCAGGACCCAGATCAACGCCGACGCAGCCATCGGCGTTATCACCACGGCCAGCTTTGCCGTCGGCGTGGCGCTCATCAGCCGCTATCGCAGCTTCACCCGCTCGTTTGACGCCGCGCTCTTCGGCAACATTCTGGGCGTGACGCGGGCCGATGTGATGGTCATCGCCGTGGTGGCGTTGATGGTCGCACTGACCATCTTCGTCGCCTATCGCCAGTTGCTCTTCACCACCTTCGATGCCGAAGTAGCTCAGGTCTATGGCGTGCGTACGGGCTGGATCGACACGCTCTTTGCCCTTCTGCTGGCGGCCACCTTGATCGCGGCGCTGCAAATCTTGGGCGTAACCCTAATTGCCGCAGCGTTGGTCATCCCGGCGATCACGGCACGACTGCTCACGGACAGCTTCAACCGGATCATCCTAATGTCCACGACGATTGGCGCGCTGACCGGCTTCATCGGCATGTACCTCAGCTACTATATCGACGTGGCCTCCGGCGCCACGATCGTACTCTCCCAGGCGACGCTCTTTCTGCTGGTCTTGGCGGTAACTTCCTTGCAGAAACGAGCCCAGCAGCGCATGCTCCATACGCACATCGGCTGAACGCGCCCACCATTCGCAATCTTGATCTGTGCATTCGGATGCACGGACGTAGAAGAGGACACTGAGCATGGCAGAACCAACGATTACACTGTATGGCGCATACTGGTGCCCGGACTGCCGGCGCAGCAAGCAGTTCTTGGGCGAGCATCAGATTCCTTACACGTGGGTTGACATTGAGGAAGATCCCGAAGGCGAAGCCGTGGTCATCAGCACCAATGACGGCAAGCGCATCATCCCGACAATCGTTTTCGACGATGGCTCTCATCTCGTCGAGCCAACCAATGCCGAGTTAGCGGCCAAGCTCGGCTTGAAGACGACCGCCACACGCAACCACTTCCCCGTCATCGTCATCGGTGGCGGACCGGCGGGGCTGACCGCTGCGCTCTACGCGGCACGCGAGGGCATTGATGTCCTAGTCATCGAACGCGCAGCGTTTGGCGGCCAGGCCGCGGGCACGGAACGGCTCGATAATCTGCCCGGCTTCCCGGACGGCGTAGCCGGCATCGATTTTGCCGACCGGCTACGCCAGCAAGCCGTGCGCTTTGGCGTTGAATTGCTCCAGGCGCAGAACGTGACGTCGGTGCAGCAAAATGGCCTCTACCATGTCGTCACGACCGAAGACGGCAGTGAGTACAGCACCTGCGCCCTGCTTATCAGCAGTGGCAGCCGCTACCGGCGCCTCAACGTGCCGGGAGAGAGCGACTATATCGGCGCCGGCGTCCACTTCTGCGCCACGTGTGACGGTCCGTTCTACAAGGGCAAGCACGTTGCCGTGGTTGGCGGCGGCAACAGCGCGGCAGAGGAGAGTCTGTTGCTCACCAAGTTTGCGGACCGGGTCACGGTCATTGTGCGTGATGATCATTTCAAGGCCAGCCAGATCATCCAGGACAGCGTACTCAACGAACCGAAAATCGATGTCCTCTGGCAGACGCAGGTACAGGATTTTCAAGGCGCGGAGAGCAAGCTGAAAGAGCTGACCCTTCTTCAGAACGGTGAGACCCAGCGTATGGAGTTCGACGGGGCGTTCATCTTCATCGGCCTTGATCCAAACACAAGCTTCCTCGAAAGCAGCCAGGTTCGGCGCAATGAGTGGGGGTTCATCCTGACAGGCCATGAACTGGTTCACGAGCCCGGCTGGGCCACAGATCATGGCGCGACGGAACCGGCGGTGCTGGAAACGAGCGTACCGGGCATCTTCGCCGCTGGCGATGTGCGTGCCGGCAGCACCAAGCAGGTTGCCAGTGCCACGGGCGAAGGCGCCACAGCCGCACTGTTGATTCGTGAGTACCTGAAGACAGTCTAGCCACGATGATCAATACGCTTGTGCGCTCTGTGTTGCTATTGGCATTGCTGGCGGCAACGGCTCTCAGTGTTGCCGCGACAATCGGCAATCTCTCGGCGCAAGAGGCGCCTCCGCAACCGGATCTTGGCTTCCATGTCGCGACTGGCGATGACGAGCACATGACCGCTGCGCGCAGCGCCGACGGCGACTTCGTGGTTATAGTCTTCAAATGGGCCGATATCGAGCCCACGCCGGGCTATTTCTACTGGGAAGTGCCTGATGCAGCCCTGCGTTCCGCCCAGTTTCATGGACTTGAGCTGATTGCGCGACTAGACCATCCACCTGCCTGGGCGCTGGACGATAGCGGACCCACCCCGTGGGATCTGGACGCGTATGCGCGCTTCGTCCGTGCAGCTACGGCACGGTACGGCGCGGACCTGGCCGGCGTAATCCTCGCCAATGAGCCCAACCTGGCCCTGGAATGGAATGAGCAGACGCCCGATGCGACCGCGTACGTTGAGCTGCTCAAGCGGCTCTATCCTGAAATCAAGCAAGTCGAGCCCGATTTGCCCGTGGCGATGGCCGGCCTGGCCTTCACGCAAGGAGATGATCGGAACATCAACGATCTGGCCTATCTGCGCCGGGCCCTCGATGCAGGGGCCGCGGCCTATTTTGACGTGCTTGCGGTTCACCCTTATGGCTTCGGCCGCCCGCCGGGCGAGGAGCCCGCAGTCGATCGCCTCAATTTTCGTCGCCTCGAACTGCACCGGGAGATGATGCAGGGCGTAACTGATAGCGAGAAGCCAATCTGGATCACCGAAATGGGCTGGCGCACGCGTGCACCCGATCCGGCCGATGCCTGGCAGGTTGTGAGCCCAGAGCAGCAGATGCTGTATGTGGAAGATGCCCTGGCCTATGTCTCCGCCAACCAAGATTGGCTGCCGCGTGTGGCGCTCTGGCAGCTTGACGCAACGGGAGACGAATATGGCTACGACCTGTGGCAAGGCAATGACGATGAGAGCTTGGCCTACCGCGCGCTGAGCGCGGCCTGTGGCGACGCGGAGTCGCCATGCAACGCAGATACCGCAGCCGAAGACGGCGCACCGGCCCTCGAAATCGAGGCCCTGGCCCCGGACACAATTATCCGTCTGGGTGACATCGGAACCCTCCACCCCCACTGGGTGCACCTCAACGAGGGCGGCGTCAACTTCAGCCCGCGCTGGCAGGGTGAGTTCTTTGTGCCGGATCGCGCGGTCGACGTCGAGTACGAGCTTCTGCTGGAGACCATGCAGGTAGATCAGGCCGCCAACCGCATAGAAATCAACGGCATCGAAGTCGCCACGCTTGCCCCTCGCAGTAAGCCCGATCCCACCAGCACGTGGGTGACCCAGCGCTTCATCGTGCCGCCAGCCTTGCTGCAGCCCGGCGTCAATGAACTTGTCGTTGAGGTCGGGCTGCGTACGCCGGCGTGGCAATATGAGAGCTGGCGCTGGGAAAACGTACAGATCCGCAACGCGCGTCTGGTTGCGCGCACTGAAGCGCCCGGCGAATCCGCCTGGAAGTGGGCACGCGTCGCCGCACCGGGCAGCTGGGCAGACGTGATCCGCCTGCGACCGGGTCAAGCGAGGGACTTGTGGCTCATGGCCAATCGCCAAGGCGGTCTCTGGCATGTTAAAGCACCGGGGGAGTCAATGGTGGACAACGACGTGGGCGATGCCGATCTGCTCTTCACGGATCTGCTGGACCTGCGCCAGGGCGAGCTGGCCGCCACCGATCGCGGCCTCTTTTGGCGCAGTCTGGGTCAAACTGAATGGCAGGCGGTCGATGGTCCACCGTCTGCGTTCGCCTACGTCGTGTTCGCAGCATCGGACGCGTTTTGGGCCGGTTTTGAAGACGAAGGCATCTGGCGCGGCGAATCGCCGGCAGGTCCTTGGGAACGTGACGGATTGGCTGGACGCACCGTGCTTGATATTGCTTATGAACCGGCCAGCCAGCGCCTCTATGCGGCGACCGATGCCGGCGTTGCCTGGCGCCCGCCTACCGGTGAATGGGCCATGCTGCCTGACCTTGCGGACGAGGCGGCAGGCTTTGTCAATCGGCTCTTTTTGGGCGAAGATGGGACACTCATTGCGCGTTCAAACGACCGCTTGTGGCGGCTCGCAGCGGATGACACGGCATGGGCTCCCTTTGGCCCGCAAGACGCCAAACAGGCCTATGCGACTGCCAACTGTTGCGGCCGAGGCGCGCTCGTAAGTGCCAATGACGGACTCTGGCGGTTGGAGACAGACGATCGCTGGCGACGACTGAACAGCGACAGAACCGTCCAGGCTCTGGAGTGGCGGCTTACCGATCTGGTACAAGTTGGTGATTGGCTGTATGCTGCCAGCGATGCGGCGCTTTTGCGCTCTCGCGATCAGGGCGCCACCTGGCGCATCGTCGACGGCCTCCAGCCAATCGTCACGGACCTGCTCAGCCAGCCGGAGGAAGCAGGGTCCTGGCTGGCCGCGACCGCCTCGGGCGTCTATCACTCCGCGGATGACGGGCAATCCTGGGAGCCGGTCTCACCGCCGTGGATGATCCAAGAGATGGCCCGGGACCGCGCCGGACGCATTCATCTGGCAACCGCGCGTGGCCTCTGGTCGGCGAATGAGTTTACGGCCCCCGTCTGGCAGCAGGCAGACGGCATGGAGCGGGTACGCCTCTTCACGGTCGTCCCCGATGCGGATGCTGCCGACACGCTCTTCGTCGGCAGCTGGGGCAACGCCCTTGGTCTCTCGGAGGATGGCGGCGGCAGCCTGACGCCTTTTGGCAACGGGCTGGAGGCGCTGAGCATCCTCTCGATTCTGCAGCACCAGGATGGCATAACGACCACCGTTGCCACCATCGAGGGTCTCTATCAGAGTCGGGATGGGGGCGAAAGTTGGACGACGCTGCCCGGCCCCTTGGCGCAGCAGACAGTCTATGCATTGCATGAGGATGGCGCCGGTGCGCTATGGGCCGGCGCCGCTGATGGCCTGTGGCAGAGCAGAGACGAGGGCGAATCGTGGGTGCGCCAAGCCGACGTAGGCGCACGAACGGTCATCCGCATGGGCGTTGTCGAGCCAAGCCAGGATCGTGCGATCTTCTGGATCGGGACAGAGTCTGCCGGGCTATGGTATTCTGCTGACGGCGGCCGCACCTTCCAACATAGCGGTCTGACTGGTCGCAGCGTCTTTAGACTCGCTGCAGACCCCGCTGCCTCCGAACGCTTACTGGCAGCGACCGATGACGGTCTTTATCAGCTCATTTTTGATCTCGAGCAGTAGCACACATTCGCACACTCTTACGTCGTGTGAAACCTGTCCACCGAATGGAAAAGAGAGGACCTCACCCCATATGCAGATCAATCCCCATCCGGCTCTGCTCGCAATCGGCACGGCGGTGCCCGAATATCATGCGGATCAGACCAGCATTGGCCAATGGATGGCTTCGTCCTTTGCCGGTCAGCCGGCCCTACAGCGGCTTATCCGCTCCCTCTATGCCTATTCGGGCATCGAGAAACGTCACGGCTGCGCGCCCGAGTATCTGCTGCCGCCAGACGAATCGCCCTTTGCGCCAGGTCTCGATCAGGCCGACACGCCGACCACGGCCGAGCGCATGGAGATCTACCGTCGGGAATCGGTCCCGCTTGCCGAACGCGCTGCGAAGCAGGCCCTTGCCGAGCTCGCTGCGACACGTGCGGTCACGACAGAGCATCTTGCAGACAAAGTCACCCACCTGATTGTGGTGAGCTGCACCGGCTTTTTTGCCCCCGGCCTGGACTTTGTGTTGGCCGATCGTTTGGCGTTGAACCCAGACGTGCAGCGCACAATCATCGGTTTTATGGGCTGCTCGGCGGCATTTAATGGCTTGCGGGCAGCCAGCCAGATCGTGACCGCCGACCCCAGTGCATGCGTCCTCGTGGTCGCCGTTGAGCTCTGCTCGCTGCACATTCAGGCGAGCGACCGGCGCGATGACCTGATCTCGGCGTCACTCTTCGCCGACGGCGCGGCCGCGGCCATCGTGGCCATGCCCCAGGAAGACGACCGTGACTACTATCTCCTCGACCGCTTCCAGACAGGGATGAAGCCTGACACCGAAGATGAAATGGTCTGGCAGATCGGCAATTATGGGTTCACGCTGCATTTGTCACCGCGGATCCCCGATCATCTGGGCGATGTCGCTGCCGGAGAACTAGAGAAGGTGATGGCGGGTGCAACGCCGGAATTCTGGGCCATCCATCCAGGCGGGCGCGCCATCGTCGATAAGCTCGAGGAGCTCTTCACGCTGCCGGAAGAGGCTGTGGCTTCCTCGCGCGCCGTGCTGGCGGCATACGGCAACCTTTCCTCGGCCACGATTCTCTTTGTGCTTGCGGAAGAGCGCCGACGATTGCTGGCCAGCGGCCACGGCCGCACGACGGGCGCGGCCATGGCTTTTGGACCGGGACTCACGATCGAGCTGGCGCGCCTCACCTTTGTGCCGGCTGACACCGCCAGGATTCATGCCCTGGAGACTGAGCTTGCGGCCCCATGAACGAAGAATTTGACGTTGCCATCGTCGGCGCTGGACCCGCTGGCAGCGGCGCCGCAGCCGCGTTGGCCGGCCGGGGGTGGCGCGTTCTGCTCATCGAACGCGACCGCTTGCCGCGCCACAAAGTCTGCGGCGAGTTTCTCTCGCCCGAGAGTCAGGCAACGCTGGCTGTCCTGGGGCTGGGCCGCGCACTGGCTGCAGCGAATCCCGTGGCGCTTGTCGATGCCGAACTGATTTCCCGCCGCGGCACGCGACTCTTGACCGCGCTGCCCGGCGCAGCCTGGGGATTGAGTCGCTATGCGATGGACGCAGCGCTGGCTGCGGCCGCGGCAGCGCGTGGGGCGACGCTCTGGCAAGGACATACCGTCACTGATCTCCAGCACACTGACACAGGCGTTGCGCTCACGATCCGCGGCGACGGGACGACAAAAGAGGTGCGGGCCCGCACGGGGCTCATGGCCGGCGGGCGTGGCGTGGCAGCCAAATTATTGGCCCAGCCATTAGAGAACCGGCCGGCGGGACTCAACGTGGGCGTCAAGGCCCACTTCGCCGATGTTGTCATGCCCAACCGTGTAGAGGTCTATCTCTTTGCGGGCGGCTATGTGGGCATCAACCCGGTAGAGGCCGGCGCAGCCAACGTCTGCCTGCTTGCCTCCTACGATGCCTTTGCCAAGGCCGAGCGCAATCCAGCTGCGATGTTTGCGGCCATCGCCCGTCAAAACGACGCATTTGGCGAACGTCTGGCCGGCGCGCGCTTGCTGGAAGAGACGCTGTGCACCGTCGGCGCCGTGGACACGGGGCGTCCCAGCCGTCCATGGAATGGCGTGGCCTGCCTGGGCGACACCGCGACCATGATCCCGCCCCTCTGCGGCGACGGCATGGCCATGGCGCTCCAGTCCGCGGCGCTCTGCATTCCCTACGCCGATGCGTATTTGCGCAATGAGATTGACTTGTCGGCGTGGCAATCAGGCTATGCCCAGGCGTGGCATGCCGCGTTTGATGGGCGGCTGCGTACGGGGCGCGCTTTGCAGGCAATGCTCAACTCAGGCGCGAGTGACCTACTGTTGCGCGCGGGCAGCGCGTTGCCGCCCGTTGCCGACTACTTCGTGCGGGCCACACGCGGCGCGGCCGATTCCCCCTTGCCGGCGTCTGCCAACGGATAGCCGACAAGATAGGAAATGCCGAGAGGCGAAAGCAACGAGCGCGACCGACCAATCTGCCAATGGTACGGTGCGCCATCCAGGCTTCCCACCATGGCCTTTAGTTCATCTGCGCTGTAGGTACGCAAGCAAGACACAATGCCATCAAAGAGCAACACTAGCGGGATGGCGGGGATCACATAGGTCCAGAAGAGGCGGGACCAGCTAAAGGGGCGAATCAGCGGGACGCCCAACCAGGCCAGCGGCGCAAGCACGATCATGAAGATCAAAGCGAAGAGCGAGCGCTGCGTCTGTTCGAAGATGGCTATGCCCTGCCCTGCATCGACTGCGTCTTGAAGAATCGCCCTGGCGTTCTCCGGGTCGAAGTGGTGAAATGCCGTGAAGAGCGTGCGCAGCCCCGGCAGATCCGCCGGCACAGCCGTGGCATCGACCGGATCAGGCACAAATTGAATGCGCCCGCCGCTCCGCGTATGGGCGCTGGCCATGGCGGCCTGATTGGGGAAGAGATCGGTCAGCACCACAATCGGCGGCCGAGCAGCAGCGGCGAATCGATGGTACAGGCCCGACCACGGCCCGCCGCTCCCAGCGCAAAGATCGACAATGTAGCGGTCACCGGTGGCTGCCAGCGCATGTGCCAACGGCTCAACCGCGCCATCAAATTGACGACCTACGACCGCGAAGAGGCGAAGACAGTCGGTCGCGCCATCGCGTACCGCAGGGGGACACCAGGGCTGGTCGTGAATTTCAAGCAGTTGGCGGCGGGTGATCATGGGCTTGTCCTCGCGATCGGGCACTGTACGGGAAGTACCGATCGTAGCGCATACCCAATCAACCCGCCAAATACGCGACGCTTGCTGGCCTGCCGACGTCAACGGCGACAGGCCAGGCCGCCCTAGCGTTCGACGATCGGCAGGTAGATGCGGTCATCGTCGAGACCGCTATCGCTCAGCAAGAGGCGAACGCTCGCTTCCAGGTCGACCACACCGTCACCAGAGCCGGCTTCAACGCGCACGATCACGGCGCCCGTCGCGTCTGGCGTCTTGACGAAGCGTGTCGTGGCGTGACCGGAGTCATCGGTCACGCGCTCGGCCGTTTCGCCGCCATCAATTGTGCCGCGATCGCCGTCGTCGTCACCCACGCTGAAGCGGAGCATGGCGCCGGCAACCGGTTCGCCCCAGGCGTCGCGCAGCGTGGCATCCAGCTGACTTACGTCCGTGTTGCGTAGATCAAGCGGCGCCGCGCTCAGCTCGAGCAGCGCGGGTACTGCCTCTTTGATTTCAATACTTGTCCTGGCCGTTATACCACCGTCGAACTCGGCGATGATCTCAGCAACGCCGCTCTCCAAACCGGCCGTGAACAGAACGGGCAATCGCCCCTCGACGAAGTGCGTCGACGCGGTCTCGACGCTGCCCAAAGTCGTGCGCAGCTGGAAAAGCCCCTCAACGCTGCGCCCCGTCACATTACCCAAATCGTCAAGAATTTGCAGCGTCAAGTCAGCCGTATCCGTTCCATTGGGCCGCAATGAGCCATACGCAGCCCGATTGTCAAATTGCGCGCCGGCAAGCTGCCGAAAGAAGGCCACTTCAACCGCCGCACTGCCCGTGATGATCTCCTCTTGCTGCTCGGTCAGGGTTAGAACGACCTCCCCCCGCTCACCAAGCCGATCGCCTGATTGCCGCAACACGGTCACACCAAAGGGCGAGGCGCCGCCACCGTCAAGGCACAGGGAACTTCCCTCCGGCGTTACTGCCCAATCAGATGGTGCGCTGACCGCGACACTGAAGCAGACGGGCAGGCTATTCTGATTTGTCACGGAGAAGCCAATTCGTAGGGCTTCGTCATAGAACGCCTCGATTTGCGTGCTGCTCGGCTCCACATCCAGCGGCTGAAAATTATGCGGGATCAGATCGCTGCGTCGAACGGTCACACCGTCAACGCTTCCTTCCACCCACAAATAGGCGACGCCGGAAGTGGCGGGACTGAATTCCGGCAGGGCGAAGATGCCGTCGCCGGCTGGGCCGTCGTCATGGTTGCCGTCGTCATACAGCGTAAGGGGTGTGCCGACAACAGCGCCGTTTGGGCCCTCAAACCAGGCTTGGAGGACATTTTCGTCAAAAGGCCGGCCCAGATCGATGCGTAGCGGCTGGACCTTGAGTGAAAGGATATGGGGAATCAGGCTCTCGACGCGCAGCGGACTGGCGGCCAGCGCATTGAAGGAAAACGTTCCCTCACCGGTGGGGCCGGCGTCGATTACCGCCTCGTATTGACCACCGCGACCGCTGGTATTGACCTGCACAAACTGAACCAGTCCATCATTGAGACTTACGCACCGCACAAACGCGTTGTCGGTACAATCCACGGCCGTGCCATCTGGGCTGCGCACGATCATCTTTTCAAAACTGCCGCTATAGCCCGTCAGGAGAAAGGCGACACTATCGATCAGCGGATCAACGTCGACTACGTAGGTTTTGGTCGGTTGGGGTGGCGCCGGCAAAAACTTATAGCCGGTGCCGGCCTGCGCCCCCGTCACGCTGCCGTTGGCGGCAACGAGCGACGCGGTATCGGTGTTGAGGCCAATCAGCGAGCGCTGGGAGTCACCACCGATTAGCTGACCATATTGATAGCGTACTTCACCCGTTGCATTGTTGAAGAGGACCTGGTAGGTGCGCGGGCTGCCGGGACTTGCGCTGGAAGTTCGCGTGCCAATCCCACCGCTCGTGACGGCAAACCAATCGCCTTCTGTCTTCGAAAAAACATAGGTGCAGTCCCCGCCGCACTCCTGCCAGAACGGGAATTCAACCGACCCCACGTTGTGATACCACGAGTGATTCCCCTGCAAAATATTGGCTGCGACCACCAACCTCGACTGCCCCTGCAAACCGTCGCGGACGAACGCATGAACGCTGCCGTCGGCATGGACCTGGAGGTTGTTAAAGAGGTCGAGAAGGATCACGCGTACGCCGTCGACCGTCGTTCCGTGATATGTGCCGCCTGCGCTTGGTTCGGTGTCGATCCACTTGTATTCGCCCGGTCCAAGCGCGGTGGCTGGGGCAAGCCTGTCCACGCGGTAAGTGGTCCAGTCACTGACGTAGTCGCTCCAGCGGCCTGCGCCTGCCGTATGGTGGAGCTGTGCCTTGAGGATATCAGCCGCATTCGCCAGTTGATCGGGCGTAACATAAAGAAACTGGCCGCCACTTGTCAACGCCGTCAACAGATAAGGCACCATGCCGGTCGGCTGGGAGCCATCAGCAGCCAGCGCAAGATAGCTCTTTTCGCCACCGCTGATGGCCAGGGGCGGTGTGGCGGGCGAAGCGCAGCCGCCCAACAGCACGATGGAGCTGCGGATACGTTGCCGTTGCAGCACACTGTGGACGAGATTCGGATCATAGCCCTCAACGGTCTCACCGTCCGTGTAGAGCCACGCGTCGCCGTCACGCTTATCGTCGACGGCAAACGCCAATGCGCCCAGGCCATCGACGTAGCAGCCGGTGTCGGCGCCGTTGGCGATCAGCGCGTCGACCAGCAGCAAAATCTGCTGGGCAAAAAAGCGTCCCTCAAAGACTACGTTGTCGACAGGCGAACTCGCGTTGAAGGTAGAGAGGTTCATGTCCGTACCGTGGAGCGCCGCGGCATAGTCAGTCACTTGTTCACGGATGAGTTGCTGGACCGCATTGAGCTTGCTGCCTCCCACACCCGCGGCCATGCTAATGCTATTGTCAACGACCATCGTTACCTGGTCCCACCAGCGATAGTCCGTTTTGACGTTCTGCACAACTGCGGCCGATGTGGCCGCGTCGGTCGGCAGCCCCAACTCATGCCAAAGTTCAAGGAACCGTGGGAGGTCACACTGTGCGCTCTCTCGAAAGCGAGCATCAGTCAGCACGCGCTGGAGCGGGGCATGGCCGTAGCCGATGATGTCCTGGCCGTCAACGTCGCCATCGAAGATATCCCAAAGGAGCGCGGCCACCGCACCTTCGTTGCGATCTGATGGCTCGCCAGGGCGCATTTCCAGATCGACCGTCGGCCCCTGCGGGTCGATGAAGTAGCTATGGTATCCGGCGCCCGGCATGCTGGTGCGCACCGCACTCTGGTAGTAATCGGGATAACCTTCGCCCCAGGCGAGACGCGTGCCGTTGACGCCGGTGTTGAGACCGGGCAGGGTATGACGGCCGCCAGGGTTGCGGTTACAGCTCATCTGGTGGTCGGCAAAGTGACCCCATTCATGAATAATGACCGAATCGTCCCACTCGTCTGGATCATTGACGTGATCGGCGATGAAAATTGATGCGTTCCGATCGGAATAGGCCGATCCTGTACGATTAGCGCCGCGCTGCCAGATCACCCGCACGGACCCGATAAAGCGAGGCGAGGCACCGGCGTTATCATTCCAAAAGCGTCGCGCATAAAAGAGCGCATCCCCAATATTGAAAACCGCCGCTTCGATCGAATCTAGTCGAAAGACATCCAAGTCAAAATCGACCAGCCCGCCTGACGATTCGATCACACGCGAGTCAAAGCAGTAAAGGTAGCGACGCTCGGCGTCGACGACCTGGGCCACCAGTTCATCGCCGTCGCGTACCTCGGCGCAGACGCGGTAGTAGAGTTCCAATTCGTTATCCGCCAGGCCATCATCATCGCAGAAATGAAAGGCAAAATTGCCCAGATCATCCGTCACTGTGTGGCCATACGAATCGTCGGAGACGGTATCAAGTTCACGCAGTTCGACTAGCGTATGATGAACCGCACGTGCACCGCCTTGCTGAAGATCGTAAGAACCGACCCCGTCGCGGGCGGTAGGCAGCTTCTCTTCACGGCGCAGCGTGCCGCGAACGTCAAAACAACCCTCCGCAGCTGTCGTGCGCAGCGCCGCGTCCTCCACCGCACGATCTGCTTTGTTGACTGTCGGCCGCTGCGCCACTGGTGAGTAGAGGGGTAGACGTGGGTCAAGATCAACAATGGCGAGCTGGCCGTCCGGGGAAAGGGTAGCAAACAGCACGGTTACCGCCGTCAGGTGCGTGGCTTCATCAGGGCGAAACGAGGCTGCCACCTCAATCGTATAAGTCCCCGGTTCATCGAGGCGCACGCGGCGCTGGCGCTTCACTCGCTCGCCGGATGCGACCGCACCCACTGCTTCAGATGCAGGGCCGTCTAGCAGCGTGCCCCCTTCGGGCAACGTCCACCGAAAGGTCAATTCGGGTGCAGTCAGGAGCGGCTGCGCTGCCGCGTCCAGTCCAATCATCCCGGTGGAGTCAGAAGTGAGCACAAGGATCAGTTCAATCCCCCACTCGTCCCCGCCACCGTGGACGGTAATCGGCGGCGCTTGCGTGCCCGGCGCGGCGCGCATAGAAGATGGCAGCAAAACAACTGCGCAGCACAAAGTCAGCAACACAACCGCAATCTTACGTAGCGGAGCCGCTGATCCTGATCCAGCAGTAAAAATCTCTTCGACATCAGCCAAATACTCCATCAGTCGAGTGCGCATAGATGTGGTTCTTCCCGGGAATGAATACGAAGCCGTACGACAGATCCAGCGTAACAGAAAAAGTTCCCAAGAGATTAGGAAATTCTTCCCGATTCCCGGGAAATTCTTGCGGCTGGCAGGGCGCCCAACCATTCAGCCGGGTGCGCACACACTGATTTGATAGCCATGATCGCCCACGTATCAAGCCGCACGCGTGAGGGCCTGCTCATTGAGCACTTCACCACTTCATGTTCGACGCGACACGAAGCGAGCACTCGCCGGAAGCATGAAAATCACCAAAGTTGACACATTTCTACTGGAAAGCCCGCTCGAGCGCTGGGTCGGCTGGTTGCAGAATTGAATCGACCGGCGTCATGTGGGCGTGGTCCAGTTGACGACCGAAGCGGGGGCTGGGGGTGGAAGTGGATCAGGCCATGCTGACGCGACTCTGTGTTAATTGTCGCGTGGTGGCATGCCCGGGAGAATGAAGGACGAGAGGGCAGCACGACGGCGGATTCGGCAAGGCGCCACGCGTGCATCGTTTGGCCACTGCTGCTCGAATCCGCCGTTGTTTACTTACGCCCTTTCAAAATATTCCTTGAGTTTGCCCAATCCCGCTTCAATTTCCGGCACGTCAATGCCCGAATAGGCCAGACGGATGTAGTTATTTTCGCTGCCGGCCACGGGGCGGCCAAAGTGCTTGCGCGTGCAGAAGGAGACGTTGCACTCAGTCAATGCGCCGGTCATGAGGTCGTTGACGTCCGTCATGCCCTTGCGCGCCATGACTTGGCTCACATTGGGAAAAAGGTAGAAGGTGCTCTGGGGCGCGACGACCATGATGCCGTCGATCGCATTGAGGCCGGCAACCGCGGCATCGCGCCGCGCGCGCAGCGTGGCAAGAATGGCATCAGGCCCGCTGCTGTCGCCGCCGATCACGTCGACCATGGCCCGCTGGATGAAGTGGGTCGTGCACGATTCAGCGTTGGTATTGAGCTTGTTGATGACGTCGATCACCGGCTGCGGGCCGATGGCTGCGCCCAAGCGCCATCCGGTCATGGCAAAGCGCTTGGAGCAGGTGTAGAGAATCACCGTGCGCTCCTGCATGCCGGGAATATCAACGATGGAGATACCCGGGTCACCGTACTGCATCTCATGATAGGCATCGTCGCTGAGTACCCACAGATCATGGCGCAGGGCCAGCTCGGCAACCGCTTCCATCTCGGCACGGGAAGAGTGCGCGCCGGTGGGATTCTGATAGTTGTTGTAGATCAGGACGCGCGTGCGGTCTGTGACTGCAGCCGCTAGAGCGTCCATGTCCAGCGCAAAGCCGGCGGGCGTTTCGACGAAGCCGTAGGGCACGGCAATGCCGCCCTGGTACTCAATCTGGGATTCGTAGATGGGATAGCCGGGGTTGGGATAGAGGACCTCGTCGCCGGGATCCATCACCGCAGCCAGAAACTTGCCGATAACCGGCTTGCCGCCGGGCTGGATCGAGACTTGTTCGGCGCCGTACAGGACGTTGCGCTTGCGGCCCACATCGTCGGCGAGTACGGCCCGCAGCTCGGCAATGCCGGCGCCGGCGCAATAGCCCGTGTAGCCGTCGGCAATCGCCTGCGCCGTCGCGTCCACAATGTTCTGGGGTGTGGGCAGGTTGATGTCGCCCAGGTGGAAGGGATAGACCTTGTGGCCCTGGGCGGCCCAGGCCGCGGCAGCAGCGGAGACGGCAAAAGCGGTCTCCGTGCCCAGTTTGTCAAGTTGGCTCGCAAGTTTCATGGGTATTCCTCGCTCGGTAGTCGATTGCAGTCGGGAGTAGCGGAAGAGCCCCTATGCTAGCACAGTTAGGTGTTGTCCAACAGGTTGACAATCGTTGATGTGGGGATCTGTTCCTGTACAGGAAGCAGACGGTTAGTCCGGCGAGAGTTGCGCGTTAGTCGAGCGATAGAAGCACGCGTCTATGATAAGCGACAAGACCTGCGCAGCGTATTCGTCCTGTGTAGCACCGGCGCAGCGCTTCACTGTGGGTCGAAACGCATTCCCATCATGTACAAAGGAGAGAGACGATGGTACGACGCATTGGATTTCTAGTCGTTCTGATGACACTGACAGCTCTGCTGGCCGCCTGCATCCAGCCGATTGCCAATCCGGATGCCGCTGGCGCCGCGACAACCGCAGACGCTGCCGGCGCCGTGGTGCGTATCGGCTGGGACGGCACAATCGATACGCTGAACCCGGTAGCCAGCCAGTCCCTGGCTACCAGCTTGGTGACGCGCCTCCTCTATGACACCATGGTCCGGCTGCAGCTCGACGGTACCTATGCACCAGCGGCGGCCGAATCGATGGAGGTCTCCGAAGACGGCAAGACCTGGACCTTTACCCTCCGGGAAGGGCAGACCTTCGCCGATGGCGAACCGCTGACCGCCGAAGACGTGGTCTTTAGCTACACGCTCTTCAAGAACACGCCCGAATCCTTTGCGAGCACGGCGGCCGAGTTCTTCGAAACCATCGAAGCGCCCGATGGGCGGACCGTCGTCATTACCCTCAGCGAAGCCATTCCCAACATGGAAAGCCAGCTCATCACGCTTACCATCCTGCCCGAGCATATCTGGCGCGATCATGTCGACGATCCCATGGCCTTTGCGAATGAGGCGGCCGTCGGCAGCGGTCCCTTCCGCCTGGCCGACTATGGCGAAGAAGCGATCATTCGGCTGGCGGCCAATCCGGATCATCCGCTCCATGGGCCCCAGATCGATGGCGTCGACTTCATCTTCTACCCGGACGGCACCGAAATCGAAGCGCTCAAGGACGGTGAGGTCGATCTGATCTGGGTTGCAGCCGAATCGATGGGCGAGTTGGAAGAGGCGGAAAATGTGGCCGTGGTGACCGGCGCGCCCTACGATCCGACCCTCACGGACATTATTCTCAACGTGACGACTGCGGAAAGCTGCCCGCCCGAAGACGGCGTCTGCTCGGGCCACCCTGCCTTACTCGACCGGAATGTGCGCCTGGCCCTGGCTCACGCTACCGACAAGCAAGGAATCATCGACGAGACGCTCAACGGTCTGGGCACGCCGGGCTTGATGCTGGTACCCGACGGCCTGGGACACTGGTACAACGACACCATTGAGGACTACGCGTTTGATATTGCCACGGCCAATCAGATTCTGGATGACGCCGGCTACCTGGACAGCGATGGCGACGGCGTACGCGAGATGCCCGACGGCAGCCGCCCCCTGCTCTTCCGTCTGAATTGGGAAGAAGGCGGCACGGAGTCGGACCTGATTGCCGATATCCTGGCCGACATGTGGGCCGAAATCGGCGTCCGGCTCGAACCGGCAGCCTTGGACTTCGACACGCTGCTCGGCGTCTGCTGCCCCAGCTTCGACTACGACATCATAATCTGGGGCTGGGGCTCCGATCCGGATCCCAGCTTCATGCTCAGCATCCTGACCACGGAGGCCATTGCCTACGGCTTGAACGAAACGGGCTACGCCAATCCCGAGTATGATGCGCTCTATGCCGAGCAATCCGTGACGCTGGATGAAGACGCCCGGCGGGAAATCGTGTGGCGCATGCAGGAGATCGCTCACGCCGACATTCCCTACATCGTCCCGTACTATCTGCAAAATGTGCAGGCCTACCGCACCGATAGATTCCAAGGTTGGGTGACGGATGAGGCCCGTCTAGAGCTGGCCGATATCTCCTCGCTGAGCCAGGTTGAACCCGTGAAAAATTAGTCAGTTCAGTTGATTATTGTCATGCTGTGTGGGTAATGGTCGCTTTGCTGCCGTTACCCACACAGCATGACAAATATAAGACCGGATTTCGATCGTATGTCGGTGATCCTGTAGCGGTCGCCGTAGCGGTCACCCAGGCATGAATGCCCAGTGGGATCGCTTCTCAATACCCTGTCTCGCGACCGAGCACCATCAGCGCCAGGCTAACCGCCTCGCCTGTTGCCTGGAGCTTGGCTTCCTCTAGCTCCGCCACCACGTCGACGGCCGTGCGGGCCGTCGCTTCCCAGCCCTGCCAGCGAATGCCGACCTGGGGCGCATCCTGCCCGCCTCCCCGGGTTTGGGAGCGGTCGAAGACGATCGAGATGTCCACCGGCTCGTCCGTGCGCGTAGTCGGCGTGTCAACCAATCGCGCGGCCTCCTCAAAAAGCTCGGCCAGACGCAAACTGCCTGCGCTCTCGATCGCCATACGATTGCCTGTCCCCGCGCCGACGCCACGTAAATCGATCACTGCTTCCAGTTCCAGATTGCCCGCAAATGCTGTACGTGCGGTGGTCAATTGCTCAATATCCGGCGGATAGGCTGGCACCCCGTCTTCCGAGCCCTCGCCGCTGTATGCAACAAAAAGGAAGGTCTTGTAGGGCCGGTAGTCTGTCGCCTGCAGCGTGCGCACAATTTCGAGCATAAGCGCCACGCCGCTGGCATTGTCATTGGCTGCCGCATAGATACCCTCCGGTCCCAGTGGCGGGGCATCATACTGGGCCATGACCACGATCAGATTGCCGCCTAGGCCGGGCCCTTCCACCGCAGGCAGGTGACCAATCACATGCGCGGTCGCGACGTCGCGTCGCACCTCGCCGGCGATGGTCATGGCAACTTCGCTGCCCGTAGCGAAAGTCAATATCTCGTCGGGGATGAGGTCGTCCGCGGCCCGGCGCAAACCGTCAATCGTGTGGCCACTCGATGCAAGGATACGATCGGCGACCGCCGGCGATATCCACATGACGGGCGCATTCTGGCCACTGGCTTGCCCGCCAAAGCTGGTGATAACCGGATCGCGGGCCGAATAGGTATAGCGCTTGGCCAGCAGTGTCGGATCCTCGGTTACGACCACCATGCCGGCATAGGGCAGACGTGAGAACTCAAGTGCATCTTCCGGCGACAGTACCATGAGAACATCGTTGCTGAAGTCAAGATCACGGATCGCACGCGGCAGGAGGGAAGAGCCTCCCTGGCGGTTCGATCCCAGATAGCCCGTCGCCAAAAAATGTACCGTCCCCTCAGCCGTGCCTAGGCTCCGAAAATAGCCGGGAAAGGCAGCGAAGTCCTGACCGTAGACCAGCGCGGCGCCGGCGTCATCGACTGAGAATTGGGGCTGCGCGGTCAACTGCGTGAATTCCCGGCTGCTCGGCACAAAGTAAGCGCCGTCTTCGCCGCCGCGCTGCAGGCCCAAGGTCGCGAATTCATCAGCGATGGCCTGCGCGGCCTCGGCCTGACCCGCACTGCCAAGTGCGCGGCCTGACCACGCAGGCTGGCTAAGCGTCTCTGCTGCGATCAGGGCCCCGCCTGAATCGAATGCCTGGGCCTGCTGGCGGAAGAAGGCGGGCGCGCCCGTATTGGCCCGCACCGAACCGCCGATCAACAAGAACGCGATAAACGCAGCCGCCGTATAGCGATTGAAGACGCGCGTAAATTGAACGCCCACATCCTCAACCACGCGGCGAAAACCTTCGCCCAGCAGGTTGAAGCCGAGGATGGCGAGGAAGAAAGCGGTAGCCGGATAGATCGCGGTCCACGGATAGGTGCGGGCGTAGAGGCGCACATTGGCCAGGAGTGAGGCCCACTCCGGCACGTCTGAGTAATGGTAGGGCGGCCCATCAATTTGTAGTTCGGCAAAGGCGCCGCCGCCGATAAAGATGCCGATAAAGCCCAGCTCGCCCAGCAGCATGAGCACGGCGCCCATCTCCAGCGCGGCCAGCGAGATCAGGGCCGGCAGCAGATTGGGCATAATGTGATGCCAGACGACACGGGGCGTGCGTGCGCCGATGGAGAGCGCGCTTTCGATAAAGGGACGCGGGCGCGTGACCATCACCTCGCCGCGCACATATTGCATGAGTTCGGCCCACCCCACAACAGTGAGTCCAATCAGAAACGGCTGTGTGCCGCCGCGGATCCCCAGCGAGAGAATGACCAGCATGGCCAGCAGCAGCGTGGGAAAGGCAGCCAACACCTCCGCCGCCATCTGAATGCCCCGGTCGAGCCAGCTGCCGTGAAACCAGCCGGCCAGGGCGCCCAGAGCGATGCCGATGGTCAGACGAGCAAGCACCACCAGCCCTGCCAGCGTGAGCGTCTGCTGTGCGCCGGCCAGGACGAGGCTCATAACATCACGGCCGAGTACGTCGGTGCCCCACGGGTAAACGGCGTCCGGCTCGAATGGCGGCACCAAAAATTCGCCATTCACGTATTCAAGACCCTGCGTCGTGAAAGGACTGTGGGGCGCCAACTGCGGACCGAACAGGTACACGACGAGCAGCGCCATGCCGACCAGCATCCCCAAGAAAAGGGGCAGATTGCCCGCCAACCCACGGCGCCATGTGCCCAATCCCCGACGGTGCGGGGGCGCAGAAGAGCTCCCGGTCAGGGGAGCGCTGCGTCCAGATCGTAGGCGCGCCTTAAATTGGTTGACGTTTCGTTCCAGATCGCGCCACCAATCATCGCTGATCAAGTAGGCGACGAGGCGTTTGAAACTGGCGCCGAGCTCGCGCAGGGCGTTATTCACCGTGTGGCGATTGCCCACGGCCGTATCGCGCCCCAGATTGCGCAGCCGCGGATCGACCAGGCGATAGGCCAACTCGAGGACAAGATTAACCACAATGAACAGCGCACCAAAACAGAGGAGGAGCGCGATGGTCGTATTGAAATCACGTGCGGCGATTGACTTGAGCAGCATGAACCCCGCGCCCGGCCAGCCGAAAAAGAGTTCGACAACGGGCAGACTACTGAGCGCGAAACGCAGGGAGAGGCCAATCGTCGTCAGAATCGGCACGGCGGCGTTGCGGACCACATGGCCATAGAGCACGCTGTGATCGCTGATACCCTTGCTGCGCGCGGTCCGGACATAGTCGGCGCGCAGCGCTTCGCTCACGCTGACAAAGGTAACCCGCGTAATCTGCGCCACCGGGCGCGCAGCAAGCACCAGCGCCGGCAGAATGATGTGACTGTCCCAACCAAAACCGCCCACCGGCAGCAAGGCGACGCCGGTGAGCTGGGTAACACGAATCACGAGGCGCTGGAGGAGCAAGGCGACAAAGAAGCTGGGCATAGAGACGCCCACGATGGAGAGTAAGAGGAGGGGGAGCGCGCGATTGGCGTTACCGCGAGTGGCAGCGCGCAGCCCGATTGGTAAGCCGACGAGGGTGGCGAAAGCGAGCGATACCGCCAGCAGCCAAAGGCTGCGCGAAAAAACCGGCCACAGGTAGGAAGAGACGGGCGCCGGGTTGTTGATCGACGTGTTGGCCGTCCCCATGCCAAGATCGCCCTGAAGCAGGCGCGACACATAGGCGACGCTCTCGCTAAGAGCAGTCTGGGCCGCCACGCCCAAGGGGACGCCGGTCGCCATTTCCAGGCCGAGATAGCTCAAAAAGATGATAGCAAGAAGAACAAGCGCGCCGAGAAAAAGGTAGCGCCCGATCAACGTGAGGATACCGATGATTGTCGCGCCCATCGACGTGCCGGATGACGTAGCGAGCGATCGGCTCACCTTACTTTGAGGCAGTGTGTCGCCAGGCGGTGCTGGCAAAGAGGACATAGCTAATCGACGAACTTGCCGACTTCGATTAGTTGGCGCCGCATGATTTCGAGCTCGCGTGGACCTGAGATTACGACATCGGAATCAATCGTTGTCTCCAAATCAGGGTTGAGCTTCTCATATGGCATCCGGTTGAGAAGCACCTTCATGGCGTTCAGGCGCGCCTGGTGCTTGTCGTCGGAGCGGATGATGGTCCACGGTGCGTCAATGGTACTGGTGCGACGCAGCATCTCGTACTTCATGTTGGTGAAATCATCCCAACGCTCCTGGGCCTGAAGATCGACCTCGCTCAGCTTCCACTGGCGTAGCGGATCGGTCTTGCGACGTTCGAAGCGGCGGGCCTGCTCTTCCTTGGTGACACTGAAGTAGAGTTTGATGAGGATGGTGCCCTGGCGCACGAGGTCGCGTTCGAAGCCGACGACGCCGCGCATGAAGTGTTCGTATTCTTCTTGCGTACAGAAGCCAAAGACCGGCTCCACCATGGCGCGATTGTACCAGCTACGATCAAAGATCACGGTTTCACCGCCCGTGGGGAAGTGCTCCACGTACCGCTGGAAAAACCACTGATTGCGCTGCTCCGCGGTTGGTTTGCCAAGGGCGACGACGCGGTAGTGCTTTTCGTTCATGTAGCGCGTCACGCGGCGAATGGTACCGCCCTTGCCTGCTGCATCGCGTCCCTCAAACAGAATGATCATTCGCTTATCATGATCTTCCAAATAATGCTGAAGGCGCAACAGTTCGGCCTGATAGGGCTTGAGCGCCTGCTCGCGCTGGCGCCGTACCAGGGCTTTCTTGGCCGCCTTGCGCGCGCCTCGCTCTCGATTGCGATGAGCGTTGAGTTCCCGTAGCATGTCGTCCAGCGGCAGCGGATTTCCATCTACATAGACAACATCAGGGTTACGTGGGTCAGACATCAATTACCACCATTCAATGGGTTGGCATTGTTTAAGAAGTCGTGGCTCTGCTGCAACAAAGGACGTGCGCAGACCTGCGTCTATTGAGTATACGGTGCGTTGAAAACTGCGTCAAACAACTTGCTATCTGGAACTGAGACGGGCTATTTGTTAATTTTCCCACAAAAGCCGCTGTGAGTTTTGTGCACTTTGCACAATGATATTTTGCCGCCGAAGCCCTACAATGTGGCCAGTTGTGAAGTTACCTGGGGAGCGTGATTTCACAGCGGTTGTACACAACCTCCTATTTCGGTTTTCTTCTTGGGAATCCTCCTTCATTCCTCCTCCGCCCGCCGTCGGGTGCAGCGCACTCGACGGTGGGTAACCCTCCTCTCTTTGAACGGTAGAGTCAATAGTGGGCGCCTGCAGTGTTTCGACGCGTCGGGCATCGGGCGCACAAATGGATTGCGAACTAGTTATCCATGCATCCTGTCCATTTTGATTCAACGCAAGATTTGGGCAAATAGAGCGTGTCGATTGAGTTCGGGCGGAAGAAGATGCTAGAAACATCACCAAACGGTCAGCTTGACAAGGTGGATAGAGTCATTTTGGCGGCCCTACAGGACGACGGGCGCGTCAGCAACGCCGAGTTGGCGCGGCGCATCGGGCTTTCTCCCCCGGCAGTACATGCGCGCATCCGCAGATTAGAAGAGGACGGCTATATCCGCCGCTACGCTGCGATCCTCGATCCGGAACGCCTTGGTTATGACATAACGTGCTTCGTCCACATCAGCCTGCAGATTCAAAGTAGCGAACAAAGCGAACGCGTTCGCGCTATGCTGTTAGAGATGCCCGAAGTGCTCGGGTGTTACCACCTCACTGGTGACTTCGACTACTTGCTCAAGGTTGTAGCGCAGGATCGGCGCAGCCTGGAGCATTTCTTGGTCGAGCGGCTCACGCCGATTCCAGGCCTGGCTCGCATGCAGACCAGCCTGGTCCTCAATGAACTCAAGCAGACCACGTTACTATCGATACCGGAATAACGCGTGGTCCAGACGTTGTCATGACAACGTCTGGACCAGATCACACCGTTTTGTAGAGACGTTTCAGTGCACTGTCTCTACGCTGCGGCATCGACGCGTTTCACTTCTCCGGTTGCCAGCTCGTAGACCGTGCCGACAACCTGGAGACTTCCTTCGGTGACGGCGGTGGCAATCACGGGCGATTGCATAAGACGCTCCACGGTCAAGCGCACATTGATGGCAACGGCAGTATCGATCAAATCACCGCCTTGCACGCGCGCTGCCTGAACCGCAGGGGTGATGGCTTCGGCCAGGTAGCCGATGGAGCCGGGAAGGGGCGCCGCAGGATCCGCCGGCGCGGTCGCGGCGGTCACGGCCCCGCAGCCCGTATGGCCCATCACCAGGAGCAGCGGTATCTTCAGCCCCCACACACCGAATTCAATACTGCCGAGCGCTGCCTCATCGACCACGTGGGCGGCGGTACGAATGGTCAACAATTCACCGGGGTCAGCGTCAAAGACTTGCTGAGGCGGCACGCGCGAATCGACGCAGCTGAAGACGATCGTGTGGGGCGTCTGACCGGCGACAAGCTTGGCCCGCTCGACGGGGTCCATGCGTCCCGCACGCGGGGCGCCGGTTGCGAAGCGGCGATTTCCATCCATAATGTTTTCAAGCGCAATCTCTGGGGTCATACAATAGGCTCCAATCTTTCAAAATGACAGTACAACCTAATTTCACAACGTCGACTGCTCTGCCTGTTGGAGGCGCGAGCGGTAGATCGTATGAGCAATGAGTCCGCCGGCTCCGGTCAGAAGCAGGAGGCTCATGAACATAAACATTTCACGATAATCCATCAGCAGGAGCAGTGCTCCGGCGACGACGGGCCCAGCCACCTTGCCGGCGTTCTGCATGGAGCCCAACAGTCCCATGGCAGCGCCCAGATGAGCCGGTGACGCCTGTACGGAGAGCAGGGCGGCCGTGGCCGGAAAGACCAAAGCTTGACCCACCCCCAGCGGCACCGCTACGCCGAGCAAAGCAATCCCTTGCGGCCCCGTGCTGAGCAGCGCAAGCGCGAAGGCAATGAGCGCCATGCCCGTGCTGATGATCCGCGCATAGCCTGCAGCATCAGCCCAACGGCCCGCGATCGGTTTGCCAATTAGATGAATCCCTTCCTGCAACGCGAAAAAGGTCCCAATCACGGCCACATTGACCTGATTGTCCAAGGCGTACAGGGGCAGAAAAGCCTTGGCCGCATAGAGCCCCATAAAGGCGATCAGCTCAAGACTGCCGGCCAGCCACAGGGCGGGGGGCCTGCCAGCGGCGGCAAGTGCGACGGCGTTACGCTGGAATGTCTGCACGAGCGCCTGGCCACGCATCTTCCGTCGAAGAGTGGGCCCTGGATCAACAGGCGTGGACTGAAAACGGTCGCTTTCGCCCAGGGTGAAAACTGGCACGAACGCGGCACAGGCCAGAAGGCCACTGACGGTGAAGACCTGTTCGGGCGGCAGCCAAAGCAGCAGCCAGCCCGCCAGCGCCGGGCCGACTATGTAGCCGCCGCTGCGCGCAATGCTAAACCACCCCAGCCCTTCAGCCCGGCGTCCACCGCTCTGCTCGGCCACATAGGCCAACGTTACCGGACCGTAGATTGCGGTGGCCAGTCCGTGAATGATCCGCACGGCGAAGAGTTGGCCGGGCGTCGTAATGAAGCCGTAGACAAAGGGCATGAACGCAAAGAACGCGGTCCCGGCAATCAGCCAGGCACGACGCCCTCGCAGGTCGGACAATAGACCGACAACGGGTTTGAGCACCAGGCCTGTCAGCGTTGAAACGGAAACGATGAGACCCAGGAGGACGTTGGTCGCGCCGAGACTGGCCGCAAAAATGGGCAGTAACGGTGTCTTGCCCATTTGGTAGGCCGTCCGCACCAGGAAATCGGCCAGCGTAACGGAGAGGAAGTTCCGATTGCGCATGTTCAAGTCACATGTTCAAGTCAAGCGTCGCGTCACCACTTAGCCGCCGGCGCCAAGAATGCGCCGGGCAGTCGAGGTCAGGGTCACCCGCTCGTCAAAATGAGGGTGTGATTGGGCGCGTGCGGCATCAACAGTCTTCTCAGGGTGATCGTTGGGCGACAGAACCCAGTCGGCGTTCTCCTGCTCAAAGAGAGTCAAGAGATCTGGGTCATTCTGCACAAAGTACTCCATGCCCAGAAGCGGCTGACCATGGGGTCGACGCACGGGAACATGGGCGACCTCTTCCAGCGCATTGGATATGAGATAGAGCAACGACTTGGAGTAGATGCCGACGCAGCAGTCGCGCCGCTCTACCTGATCAGTCAGCGTGTAAAGTGCAAACTGCTTGATCATGCCGCTGTCGATGGCGGGACGATAGGTCTGGGCAAAGAGATCCGTTCGGATTGCCGGGGCCCATAGGGTCGCGCTACTAAGGCAGATATTGCAGCCCGTCCGGCCCTTCATCGGTCCATCGGCAATCTTGTGATCAGTCGCCGCGGTCAGATACTGGACCATCGGCGCCAGGAAGACGCTCCCTGCGCTATGGGCAAGGAGATGGATTTCAGCATCGGGATGAGCGTCCACGAAACCACGCAGATGCTCAATAACGATGCGCAGGGCGCCGGCTTCGTTCTTCATGGCGCGGTAGCCGTACTCTTTGACATTTTCCCAGAGCAGGCGGGCGCCGAGCGCGCGCACCTGTGGCTCCAGCGCGCTATCGAGGCGTGGCTGCATAAACGATGCGGTGGGATAAGGCTCGGAGCCTTCAGGCACAACGCTGGCCATAGCCGCCTCGACCACCGTGCGCATGACGGACAGGAAATCTGTATTCCAAACAAAGGCAATGGGGTAAATCTGCTCTTCGAGCAAGAGCGCCCCCGTTTTCGACATGCGCGTAACCGACTCGTCTTCCGGCGAAAGTCCCCCGCCGGCGTAGAGCAGGACACGTTTCACCGGCCAATCGGCAGTCGTATCGGGGATGTCCTTGGCAAAGATGCGCGCCACGTCTTCTTCAAAGGTCGCGTAGGAGCCATAGGGGCTTAACTGCCCGGCATCATTGACCCGGACCAGGTGCGAGCGCATCCGCTCTAGCCCCAGAGCACGCATGTCATCCGTTGTGGCGGGGAAGAACTGGGCCTTGGCCAGCGGGCGCGTCACGTTGATCGGCACGCCCAGCCGCACGACCCAGACATCCATACCGTGCAGCAACCAATCGTCATAAGTCAGAAGCGCATAGCCGCCGCGCCCCCATTCTCCCCCCCATGAACTGTGAATCCAAAAGCCTTCCCGGTTGTAGCCGACGATTGCAAAGGCGTGACCGGTGAGAAGCGGCGCGGTATTGGTAATCCTGCCACTGACCGGATCGGGATTGAGCCAGCCTTCGTGAATTTGGGCCGATGCGCAGAGGATGCCCACCTCGGCCAGTGCCGCATGCATGGCGGTCAGATCGCGATGATTGACGCGAAAATAGGCGCCCAGCGGGCGGAGCAGCGCATTCTTGGCGCGCACGTCGGTCAGTTCGCGATCGCTCTCGCCGTCGGTGTAGTCCCACAGCTCGGCGCTACAGATGCCGTGCTTGTGCCAACCCTTTACGGCGCCGCGGGTGCTCGACCCCTCGTACTCTTCGCCCTCCCACTCATCATAGCGCTTCGCCATCTCGTAGAGCATGCGCGGGCTCACCTGGCCCACCTCGGGCACGACGGCGCGCGTGCGCAGCAAATAGTGCGCGATTGTCGCCAGGGCAAAGCCGGTGCAGGACCCTTCCGCGCCCTGGTCGAGCATGGGCACGTCCCAGCTCAGATATTCTTCCAACTCGATGTAGAGAGGCACGTCGACCAGCGTGGGCACGAAGAGCCGATCACGAAAATCGGCTGGATCAGGCAGCGCATCGAGCCGGTAGTTGGTACCATGAACGTTGACAGTTGCGGCTTGCAGCATGACAAGTCTCTTGGCTTAATTGGCGATGATGGGCGGGATTTTGTCGTTTTGCAGGAGCGCCACAAACGCTTGCAGTTCAGTCCCAAGCAGACGATCAAGCTCAGCCAGCTTCTCATCGGCCTGACTGGAGAGGTCCGCAAAGACGTCATAGGCCTGGCGTGGCGGTCGGGCATCGGCCGCGGCCACAACGCTGATCAGCGAGATGAGCTTCTGGTTGATCTTCGCCTTGAGCCGCAGCCGATCACCGGCAGTGCGTGCCTCCGTCTGAATCAGCTCGGCCTCCAGTGCATCCAGTTGGGCGACAAGTGCGTCCCCCGCTTCCACGACAGCGTTGCCGCCTTCCGTCTTGGCCGCCCGGGCAATCCACTCACGCACCTGCTTCCGAGCCTCTTGCAGCCGGGTTACCCCGGCGTGTACTGCACCGACCTTATCGCTGATCTTTTGCCAGAGCGCAAATTGAGCGTCCAGATCTTCTTGGCTCACGTCGAGGCGCGGATCAACCTTTAGCTCGAAGCTCTGGGTCTGGACCAAATCGCCGATGCGCAGCTCGGCCTGATAGATGCCTGGCGCCGCGCGGGGCCCGGTCTTGGCCTCAGCTATCGTCAAGTCGCCGGCGACTGTGGGTGCGTCGGGATAACGCAGATCCCACACGAAGCGGTTGAGGCCGGCCTGTGCAGGCATTGTGCGTTCGCCCGCTTCGCCAGCGGCTGTCTTGGGGCCATAGGCGCGAATGATATTGCCGTCGGCGTCGTTGATGGTCAGCGAGACTTGCTCGTCTTCACCCGGCGCAGCAGGCAGCGAATAGTAGATGATGACACCGTTGGGCGGATTCTGACCGCCGTCCAGAAAGGTGCGCTGGAGTTCGCCATGCTCGTCGGCAGACTCGGTGTACGTCACCTGTCCGGCGCCGAGATGGAGCATATAATTCTTGCCCGGTGCGGGACCAAAGACGCCGACAAAAAAATTGTTCCAATGACGCACGGTTAGCTGCGGCGGCAAGAGTTGCGGGCGAGCCAAATCCAATCCAGCGGCATACTCGCGCAGGGGTGATAGGTCATCCATGATCCAAAAGGACCGGCCATGGGTGGCGATGACCAGATCGCACTCTTTAATCTTCATGTCGTAGACGGGGGCAACAGGCAGGTTTCCCTGCCAGCGCAACCAGCGCTCACCATCGTCCAGAGAAATATAGAGGCCGGTCTCCGTGCCGACATAGAGCAACCCGGGTTGCAGCGTGTCCTCGCGGATCACGCGGGTCACTTCATCCTCGGGCAGCGCTTGGGCAATCCCTTGCCAGCTCTGGCCGTAGTCGGTCGTCCTGAAAAGATAGGGGCGGTAATCGTCGAATTTGTAGCGCGTGGCAGCCACATAGGCCGTGCCCTCGGCATGCCAGGAGGGTTCGATCATGCTGATCAGCGCGTCGTCAGGCAGTTCCGCAGGCGTGACGTCGGACCACGCTATGCCCCCATCGCGCGAGATGTGGATCAGGCCGTCGTCGCTGCCGGCCCACAGCACGCCCTGTTCCAATGGCGATTCGGCAAACGCGAAGACCGTACCATAGTGTTCGGCTCCGCTCGTATCGAGCGTCAGCGGACCACCCGACGCCTTGAGCGTCTCCGGGTTGTGGCGGGTAAGGTCGGGGCTGATGACTGTCCAGCTTGTGCCTTCGTCGGTTGTGCGGAAGACATGATTGCCAGTGGCATAGAGAACGTTGAAGTCGTGGGGCGAGAAGACGATGGGATAGGTCCAGGCAAAGCGGTATTTGAGGTCGGCCGGGTCATGGCCATGATAGGCTTCGGGCCAGACGGTCACGAGCTGGATTTGTTTACTGGCATGATCGTAGCGTTGCAGCGCGCCGCCTCCGCCCGGTGAACTGCCCACAGACCCAACGTAGACGATGTCGGTGTCGTCCGGCTTCACCGCAACATAGCCGCTCTCGCCCGTGCCGGCGGTATAGGCGTCGCCCCAGGGAATCGCGCCCTTCTCCGTGGCGCTGGGAACGCTGATGCCCGAGTTGTCCTGCTGCGTGCCATAGACGCGATAGGGATATTGATTGTCGACATCGAGGTGGTAGAACTGGGCGGTTAGCTGATTATAAATCGTGCTCCAACTTGCGCCGCCGTTGAAGGAGACGCAGGCGCCACCATCATTGCCCTCGATCATGCGCTGGGGGTTGTGCGGGTCGATCCACAAATCGTGGTTGTCGCCATGGGGCGTGGAGACTTGCGTCCACGATGCGCCGCCATCGGTCGACTTCCACATATTCAAGTTGAGGATATAGAGCGTCTCCGGGTCCTGGGGATCGGCAAAAATGTGACAGTAGTACCAAGGGCGTTGGATTAGGCTGCGGTTGGCCGAAATTTGAGTCCAGCTTGCACCGTCGTCATCCGACCGATAGACGCCAGCCTGGTCGCCTTCGGCCTCGATAATGGCCCAAAGACGCGCCGGCCGGGCCGGCGAAATCGCTACGCCAATCTTGCCCTTGATGCCCGTCGGCAGGCCTTGATTTTCAGTTATGTCAACCCAATGATCGCCACCATCGGTCGACTTCCAAAGTCCGCTATCCGGGCCGCCGCTGGAAAGGGTCCAGAAATTGCGATAGGTTTCGTAGATGGCGGCATAAAGGATACGCGGATTGGTCGGATCCAGGCTGATGTCAATCGCACCAGCTTTGTCGCTGACGTACAGCACCTTGTCCCAGGTATGCCCGCCGTTGCTGGAACGGAAGACGCCCCGCTCTTCGTTGGGACCAAAGGCGTGACCCAGCGCCGCGACATAGACGACATCAGGATTCTGAGGATGGATGCGAATCGTGCCGATGTGATGGGTATCGGCCAAGCCGCAGTGCCGCCAGTGCCGCCCCCCATCGGTCGACTTGTAAACGCCGTCGCCCCAGGAGACATCGCCGCGAATCGTGCCCTCGCCCATACCGATATAGATCACATTTGGATCCGCTTCAGATACAGCGATGGCGCCTACTGCGGCAGTCTTGAGCTGTCCGTCGGAGATGTTTTCCCAATAGGTGCCGCCGTCTTCGCTCTTCCAAACGCCGCCGGCACACGCGCCAAAATAGAAGGTCGCGGCTTCGGTGGGATGACCGGCCACCGCTACCACACGCCCGCCCCGCGGCGGGCCGATGCAGCGAAATTTCATACCGTCCAGGAAGGTAGGGTCGAAATGCGAGGTGCTCATGCAGATCCGCTCCATGTTCATGAGTCCAACGAGGGTAATAGTCTTCGCCAGTCTACAGCATGGCAGGGATGGCGGCAAAGTACAATACGACAAACATAAAAGGCAGCGCAGGCCGAGCCTTTCGAAGCCGCAGCGGGTCCAGCGCTCGAGGTCCAGCGCCTCTGCCTTCGACAGGCTCAGACGGCGGCTTTCGCAACGACCGCGCCTCAACCACACAAGATCAGCGCAGGCTGAGCCTATTCCTCTTGCCCGACTTGCAGTTTAAGCCAGGCCTCAATGAACATATCCAGATCACCGTCGAGCACTGCGGAGGGGTTCCCGGTTTCGACGTCGGTGCGGAGATCCTTGACCATCTGGTACGGATGGAGCACGTAGTTGCGAATCTGTGATCCAAAATCCGCATGGACATTTTCACCCCGAAGTTTGGCCTTCTCCTCCGCAAGTCGCTCCTGTTCAAGGTCATAGAGCTTGCCGCGCAACACGCGCATGGCAAGCTGGCGATTCTGCGTCTGGCTGCGCTCGTTCTGACTGGTTACAACGATGCCGGTGGGCAGGTGGCGGATCCGGACGGCCGTGGCATTTTTCTGCACGTTTTGACCGCCTGCGCCGCTGCTCAGATAGACCTCGATCTCGATCTCGCCGGGGTCGATCTCTATTTCAATGTCCTCGTCAATCACCGGTACCACTTCGACCTTGGCAAAGCTGGTATGACGGCGGTTGCTCGAATCGTACGGACTGAGTCGGACCAGCCGATGAGTGCCTTTCTCAGCCTTGAGATAGCCATAGGCAAAAGCGCCGTCTACCTCCACCGTAACACTCTTGATGCCAGCTTCCTCGCCCGCGGTCATGTCGGTGATAATCGTCTTGTAGCCCTTGCGCTCGGACCAACGGAGATACATGCGCAGCATCATCTCTGCCCAATCCTGAGCCTCGGTGCCGCCGGCGCCGGCGTGGATGCTGAAGATGGCGCTGTCCCTGTCGTGCGCGCCGCTGAGAGCCAGATGAAACTCACGCTTTTCCAGCTCGCGCTCCAGCGCCGCGGCCTCGCGCTCCAGCTCCGCCACCATCTCCGGATCGTCGTCCGCCATGATGCAGAGCTCCAACGCATCACTGGCGCGTTGCATGAGCCCGTCCCATGTGGTGACGAGGTCGCGCAGCGCGCTCATTTCCTGCATCTTCTTTTGCGCAGCCTGCTGATCGTCCCAGAAGTTGGGTTGAGCGCTCTCCGCCTCTAGTTGAGCGGCAGTTTCGGCCTTGGCTGGAACGTCAAAGCCGCCCCCGGATGGCGTCAATACGTTCTACGATCAGATTGAGACGAGTTTCGAGATCAGACACGTTGGTTCTCCCAGAAGATTCTCAATTGTCGACGGTCAATTGTCAATGGTCGGCCTCAATCGCAAACGGTACCGCACAAGCAATGACAATTGCCAATTGACCATCGAAAATCGACTATTCCCCCAACAGCCCTTCTACAAAGGCTACGGGGTCAAAGAGGGCAAAGTCATCCAGCCGTTCACCGGTGCCGACAAAGCGGACGGGCACGCCCAGCTCTTTCTTGATGCTGAGCACGGCCCCGCCCTTGGCCGAGCCATCCAATTTGGTAAGGACGATGCCCGTCACGCCAGCCGCTTCCTGAAAGGCATTGGCCTGGGCTATGGCATTTTGACCAGTGGAAGCATCAAGGACCAACAGCACCTCGTGGGGCGCCTTATGAACCTGCTTGCCCGCCACCCGCTTGATCTTCTCAAGCTCCTTCATAAGATTGAACTTGGTCTGGAGGCGGCCGGCTGTGTCAACCAAGAGCAGGTCGGCATTGCGGCTCTCCTGGCTGGCACGGATGGCGTCAAATACGACCGCGCCCGGATCGGAGCCGGGCGACTGAGCAATGACGTCAATCTCGGCGCGCTCGCCCCACACGTTCAACTGATCGATCGCGGCGGCGCGGAATGTATCGGCCGCCGCGGCGACCACGGTCCGGCCCTGATTCTTGTAGTAATTGGCCATCTTGCCAATCGTCGTGGTCTTGCCCGAGCCGTTGACGCCAACCATAAAGACCACGGTCAGGAGGCGCGGTTCATCAATGGTCATAGGCTCGTCGGCTTCGAGCAGCCTGACCATCTCCTCTTTCAGAATCAGATAGGCATCACTCGTCGACTTCACGTTTTCATCGAGGACGCGCTGGCTGGTCGTACGCACGAGTTCGATCGTGGTATCCATGCCCACATCACCCATGATGAGCAGCTCTTCCAACTCATCCCAAAGATCGTCGGTGATCTCATTTTCTTGAAACAGAGTGCCGATGCGGTCGAAAAAGCCTGCACGAGTCTTGTTAAGGCTGGCTTCCAATTTCTCGTCGTTGGCGGTCTTTTCTTCCTCCCGCCCAAACATACGTCGCAGCAACGGAGTTTCTCCTTGCGAATGAAAATTTACCCATCAATATACACGATTTTGAACCTCGCGGCGGCCAGCAGTATACCATGGCAAGTCCAAAAATCTGACAAAAAATCTGCCCTATCCGCCACTCGCCTTACGCGTCTTCATCATCCGGCAAGATTTCACCGGCGCTGGCGTTGGTGATCATTTCAAACGATTCGAGCACCGGTCGTCCGCGGAAAGCTTCAGGCGGCAATTGCCCGGCCCGGGCATGGCCCTGCTTGAACGCGTCGGACTCGGTCCACGCGTCAAAGGCCGCCTTGTCGGCCCAGACCGTCATTACGATGAAGGGGTCGTCAGGCGAGACCGGCTGCATAAGCTGGAACGAAACGAAGCCGGGCATCTTGTCGACCAGCGCCGAGCGATCGCCAAAGCGCTCGATAAAGGCCTCGTTAAAGTCCGGGTTGACGGAAATACGGTTCATGACGACAAACATGAGGGTCTCCTGGTGAATGTGCGAGATTTGGGGCGGGCGCAGCGAGGCCCGTTTTGCGTGGATCCATTATAAGCTTTAGCCGGGCAGAGGGCGAAACAGCCGCCATACGCGCATTGGTTTGTCCGTTACAGAAATCAATAGATAAGCGATAGAATGAGCACTCCCTGCCAACTGATTCATCTAACTGATTGGAGACCAAAGTGGCCTTGCACAAGATTGAGCCTGACCAGCAGACGCTACATGGCGCGTTTTCGCGTGATCTTGCCCCAGTGATAACGATCGACCCGGGTGACAGTGTTCGCTTTCGCACCCTCGATGCAGCCTGGAACCTCGCGCCGCGACAATCCACCCATCGTGATGAGCCGCCCGCTCAGTTCACGCCCCGCCCACCAGGCCATGAAAACGGGCATGCCTTATGTGGTCCCGTGGCGATTCGGGGGGCTGAACCAGGCATGACGCTTGCTGTAGAGATCGACGTGATCCGCCCAGGTGGCTGGGGCTTTACAGCCGTCGGAGGTTGGCCCCATCCAATCAATACGCGCCTGGGCGTCGCAGATGAGGGCACCTTTTTGCTCTGGACGCTCGATGCAACGACCATGCGTGGGCAAAACCAGTATGGTCACAGCCTTGGCTTGCGGCCATTTATGGGCGTCATGGGCATGCCGCCTGCCGAACCTGGGTTGCATTCAACCGCACCGCCGCGTGTCACAGGGGGGAACTTGGACTGCAAAGAGTTGGTAGAGGGCAGTACGCTCTACTTACCCATTGCCGTATCAGGCGGTTTGTTCTCGGTGGGAGACGGGCATGCTCGCCAAGGGGATGGCGAGAGCTGTATTACGGCCATCGAGTGTCCCATGGAGTGTGTGGAGTTGACCTTTCAACTCCATCCTACGCTGCAGTTGATGACGCCGCGGGCCCATACGCCGGCAGGGTGGATCACCTTTGGGCTGGACGAGGATCTGAATGAAGCGGCTTTGCTTGCGTTAGAGGCGATGGTCGACTTAATGGTCCAATTCTATGGACTGGACCGGCATGAAGCATTGGGCTTGGCCAGCGTCGTGGTCGATCTGCGAATCACGCAGATGGTTAACGGTACGAGCGGCGTCCACGCAGTGCTTTCCCATGAAGCAATCGCTGAATTGGCATTGCAGGAAAAGAGCAGGGCTTGACGTACAAGGACAGTAGGCGTTCATGAGCCAGCGGTTTGTAGATCCACGCTGTCAGCATGACGACGCCCACCCCCACGCGAGCTAGCAGGGAGATCGAAACCTGGTCGGCTGGCAATCGGATCTACAAACCATTGGTCTCTTTCCGCCGCGTTATACTGTCCACGCGAAAGAGCGGGCTGATTCACGCGAAAACAGGCAGAAACGTCTGCGAGGCAACGTCGAAAAGGCCGCCAAGGTCGCTCATGCGCAACTCCGGAATCACGGTCAGGGCCAAGCCCGTGGTCGAGAGCCCCTTGGCGGCGTGATCGATCCCCAATTCCTGCACTACCTGATTGAGCCGATGCGTCTCCTTAGCCAGGTCCACGACGCTCTTCCGCGACATGAGTCCGGCCAGGGGTAGTTCCACCTTGGCCAGCACCGCCCCGTCAGCCACGACAACCAGCCCGCCGCCACACTCGCGCAGTACATTCGCAGCATAGAGCATGTCGGCTGGATCATGGCCCGTGACCAAGAGATTGTGAGAATCATGACTGATCGACGACGCCAGCGCGCCGCGCCGGAGCCCCAACCCCTTGAGCAGAGCCGTCTGGGGTGGATGGGGCTGACCATGGCGCGGTACAAGCGTGATGGTGCAGACATCGTCAAGATCATGCAACTGCAGCTGCCCATTCTGTACGGGGATTTCAACCGATTCGCGGCGGGTGAGCCGGCTCTTTTCCAGCACGATCAGGTTGGCCGTTACGGTCCCATCATCCACGGGCGGCCGCAGGCAAAAATCCTCTTCCGTAAGGGGACGGGCAATCCGCACTGAATTGGCCACCGGGAGTTCAGCCGGCGGTTCGTCGATGACAACGCACAGTCCACCATCGCGGACGACCTGTCGCCCGCCGACGAAGACGTCGCTCGCGCTCACATCGACAAGCGAATCCAGCAGCACAATGTCGGCCAGATAGCCTGGTGCGATCGCGCCATGGTCGCGCAGGCGGTTGTTGCGGGCGCCGTTGAGCGTAGCCCAGCGGATGGCCACGGCCGGGTCGATGTCATGGGCAATCATCTCGCGAATGACGCGGTCCATGTGCCCGTTTGCCAAGAGATCGGCCGGCTCAATGTCGTCCGTGCAGAGCGCCACGTCCAGAAATGTCGCCTGCTTGAGTGTCGGTAGGATGTTGGGGACATGATTGCCGTGCGAACTCACTTTGAGCAGCGGTAAAACGCCCAGACGCAACTTTTCCAGACCCTCGTCGCCGGCGCGCAGTTCGTGGTCATTCTCAATCCCGGCGGCCAGATAGGCGTTGGCGGCACGTCCGCGCAAGAGCGGTGCATGCCCTTGAATCGTAACGCCTGCATCCAACCCCGCCTGGACGATATCGACCATGCGCGGGCTCGCGTTTACTACGCCCATATAGTCCATGACTTCGGCAACGCCAATCACGCGCGGCCAGGTCAGCATCTCCGCCACCTCGGCCGGGCCAAAATCCGCGCCGGACGTCTCTTTGCCGGGGACCGCGGGCACGCAGCTCGGGATGGTCACATAGACGCGCAGGGGCAGCCCCTCGCTGGCGTCGATCATGAAGCGAACGCCGGCCATGCCCAGTACGTTGGCGATCTCATGCGGGTCGATAATCGATGTGGTCGTGCCAAAGGGCAGCACGCCGGCCGCGTAGCTGGCCGGGGTAACCATCGTGCTCTCAATATGCAGGTGCGTATCCACAAAACCCGGCGTAGCCCATTTGCCGGACCCGTCGATCCGCTGAACCGCGTCGAGGTCATAGGCGCCAGCGGGACCGACGAGGGCGACGCGGTCGCCGTAGACGCCAATGTCAGCCCCATAGATCTCGCATGTAAAGACATTGACGAGCTGGACGTTGAGGAGGGCCAGGTCGAGCGGGCGGCGGCCCATGGCCGCCTCAATGAGTGCTGTACGATTGGCAGCCACGATCTCCCTTTCTGTATTCCTTGCTGCGTAACGAATACGATTGATCAGTCCGCTGTCCCCAGCCATGCGTCACGGAGCAGCGCCCGATAGCGTGGCGCATCCACGTCCGTGATGACCTCGACCTCAGACGGACTTGTCTGCCACCAGTCTGCACCTCGCTTGCGCTGGCCCGGCGTGCGCCGGTCCAAGACCGTCATGCCGCGGGCGACACCGCGATCAAGCGCCACCGAGAGTGGGTATTGCTCGACTTCACAGCCCGCCGGATCGATCGTGGCGGCGACCGTGCCCGCATCGCCAACCAGGGCGAAATCACGCTCAAAGAAGTCGCAGACGAAGCCAAGAATACGTCCGGCAAGCTCTGCAGCCACACTCGAACTGGCGGCCAGAGCTGCCGCCTCCCCACGAGCAAACTGAACCTTACGAAAGACGTCCAGCGGATAGAGCCGGACCGGCAACCCGCTCTCCAGCACGATTGCGGCGGCTTCCGGGTCGGCGCGCACATTGAACTCGGCCAGCGGCGACGTGTTGCCATGGACCGCCAGCGTGCCACCCATCACCATCACCTTGCGGATCTGCGAGCGCACCGATGGATACACGCGCAGCAAGGTCGCAATGTTGGTCAGCGGGGCAAGGCAGATCAGGGTCAGCGGCGTCGACGCGGCCGTGAGCGTGCGGTGCAGCACGTCGATGGCATGGTCCGGCTCAATCGTACGGTGTGCGGACGGCAAAGCAAGCTCGGCCATGCCATCGGCTCCATGCAGGGCCAATGGGTCATGCAGCGGCTCAAGCAGCGGGCGATCCATCCCGGCGGCGACCGGCGTCTCATCGCCCAGGTAGCTCAACAGCCGCAGCGTATTGTCAACCACCTGGGGCAGCCGTTGATTGCCCGCCACGCAAGTGATGGCGCGGACATCGAGCTGGGGCGAACACAACGCCGCCAGCAGCGCCAGCGCATCGTCATAGCCGGTATCAACGTCAATCAGTACGGGCGTTGTCATGGCACGTGCGCTTGCTCTGCTGCCGCCGGCATGACCACCAGTTTTTCGGGTGGCACGATCACATGGATCCGGTCACCCTCATCGAAGCGGTAGGTATCATCGACGTAGACCGTGCATTCACCGGCTGCCGTACGTACTGTATACTCCAAAATCGCCCCGCGGTAGGTGCGGAGCACGATCATGCCAGGCAGGCTGCCGGGAGTGGCTTCTGTCGTCAACGAGGCGGCCTCCGGGCGGAAGTAGAGCTCGACGGGTCCATCAGGCGTTGGGCGATCGAGCAACGCGGTGGCCGGCCAGATGACCTCCCCCACGTGAATCTGCTGTTGCCCCCCGTCGTCCGTCATCAGCATCCCGCCAATGTGATTCTCGAACCCCATGAAGTCGGCCACAAAGGGGGTCTGCGGCTGCGAAAAGACCTCTTCCGGCGGGCCAATCTGTTCGATTTTTCCCCGATTCATGACGACAATCCGGTCAGATAAGGTCAACGCTTCCACATGATCGTGGGTGACGTAGAGCGTTGTCGTGCCCAGCCGCTGCTGCAGCCGACGGATCTCGGTGCGCATGCCCACGCGCAGCTTGGCGTCCAGGTTGCTGAGCGGTTCGTCCATTAGCAGCAGTGTTGGCTCGATGACGATGGCGCGGGCCACGGCCACGCGCTGGCGCTGGCCGCCCGACAGCTGCGCGGGCCGGCGGTCAGCAAACTCGGCCATATCGACCAGAGTCAGGGCATCAGAGACACGCGTCATCTGCTCGGCCTTGGAGACCCCCCTGCGCTGCAGGCCAAAGGCGACATTCTGAAAAACGGTCAAATGGGGAAAGAGGGCATAGCTCTGAAAGACGATGCCGATGTCGCGCTTGTTGGGCGGCAGGCGGGTCACGTCGCGGTCCGCAATGTGAACGGTGCCGGCCACAGGCTCGATGAAACCGGCGACCGTGCGCAGCGTTGTCGTCTTCCCACAACCGGACGGCCCGAGAAGTGAGACCAGTTCGCCTTCATTCACGGCGAGGTCAAAGTGATCGAGAATCGGTTTTGATTTTTCGTACTCGATGCGGATGTCGTGCAGCGTCAGATAGCTCATAGAATCGATTAGACGAACCGGGATAGACCAAGCAGCCGTTCAGCCCCTTGCACCAAGATCACCGTGAAGATGATAAGGAGCGTGGAGAGGGCGGCAATGGTCGGATCAAAGTAGTATTCCATATAGACCAGCATGGAGATGGGTAACGTCGTCACGCCAGGCCCGGTCAGGAAAAGGGAGACCGGCACATTGTTGAAGGAGACGATAAACGCCAGAATAAAGGCCGCGCCGATGCCGGAGCGAATATTGGGCAAGACCACGAGCAGGAATGAGCGTAAGCGCCCGGCGCCCAGGCTGATCGCAGCCTCTTCGATGGCCGGATCGAGGTTGCGCAGGCTTGATGAGACGACGCGCACGCTGTAGGGGAAGAGAATGGCAATATGACCAATCAGCAGGCCCGTGAAGACATTGAAGTTGCCCAGCAACACAAAGGTACGCAGCATGGAAAAGCCGATCACCAGTCCCGGGATGAGGATCGGCGCGGAAAAGATCGTTTCAACGATCCCGCGACCGGGAAAGCGAAAACGCACCAGCGCATACGCGATCGGCACCCCCAACAGCAGCGCGATGAAGGTCGAGAGCAGCCCCAACTGCAGGCTCAACCAGAAGCTGGAAACAAACTGACTGGTCTCGAAGACATTGCGAAACCAGCGCAATGAGAAGCCCGCCGGCGGAAAGGCCAGCGTCGCTTCAGAGCCAAACGAGGCGACGAAGATGATCAGATAGGGACCGAGCAGGATGACGTAGACCAGTACCAGGGAGGCGTAGAGCCAAGGTGAGCGTCGCATGACTAGATTGCCTCCGGCCGGAATCGACGCAGGATCAAATTGACCACCAGCGCCGTAATCAGCATCACCACGGCCACTACCGTCGCGCCGGTCCAGTCCATGGCGACGAGCGCGCGCTGCTGGAGCAACGTCGAGAGCACCAGCAGGCGGGGACCGCCCAGAATGGCCGGCGTCACGTAGGCGGTGATGGCGCCGGTGAAGACGAGGGTGCCCCCCAAAACCAGTCCATCGGCCGACAGCGGCACGATCACGCGCACGAACGTGGTGAAGCCGCCGGCGCCCAAACTGCGGGCCGCCTCCACCACATCATCCGGGATATTTTCCAGCGCGCTGACGAGCGAGAGGACCATGAGTGGCAGAAAGAGCTGAACCAGACCAACGATGATCGCGGTTTCCGTATAGAGGAAGCGAGTAGGCTCATCGGTGATGCCGAGCCACATGAGGGTCTTGCTGGCCAGGCCGAAGCGGCCGAGGATGATCAGCCAGGCATAGGTCCGGGCAACCGGGTTGGTCATGAGGGGCAGGATGACCAGAGAGACCAGAAAGGTTCGTCGCCCCACGGGCATGCGCGAGAGCAGGTAGGAGGCCGGGTAACCCAGCGCCGTCGCCAGGGCCGTCACGATCAGCCCGATCCGCAGGGTGCGCCAATAGATGCGCAGCGTGGTCGGGCTGGTAAAAAAGTCAACGTAGCCCGCAATGGTCACCGTGCCGCCGTCTTCCGTTCTGAAACTCTCGAACAGAACGTACAAGAGGGGCACAAGAAAGAAGAGGCAAATAAAGAGCAAACCCGGCACCAGAAGAATCAGCAGGGTTCGCGTCTGACCGATTTGTCGCATAAGTGTCGCCGCCGCTGCGCGGAAAGGCCGCCCCCACTGATGTTAGTGGAAGCGGCCTATTTGGTGTAGAAACCGACTTACTGCAGCATGACCTCATTCCAGCGTTCCAGCCACTCATCCTGGAAGTTGTTTAGCTTCTCCTGATCGAGGAAAATGAGCGAGTCCATCATCTCATCTCCATAGGTCAGCAGGGGCGCAACCTCGTCCGAGACGGTCACTTCGGCGTTGGTCGGTGAGTCGACCAGCGCTTCGGCCATCGCGCTCTGCACACCCTGAGAAATGAGGAAGTCGATGTACTTGTGGGCCAGATCGGCCTTTTCCGTGCCGGCGACGATGCTGACAACGCTGGGGGCGGCGGGCAGCCCCTCGGTCGGAATCACCATTTCCAGCGGATGGCCCGTTTCCATCAGGTTGCCGATGGCAAAGGAGGAATAGGGCGCCACCCACACTTCATCTTCTTGCACCAGGGTCGTCAATTCCGAGCTGCGGCGATAGGTCGTTACGAGCTGATCGGCCAGCGCCGGCAGCTGCTCCCAGGCCGGCTCCGTGTTGTCGATGTCACCGCCCAGCGCCGTCGCCAGCATGACGATCGTAGCCGGACCATTGGTCGTCGCCAGATCGGGCAGCGTGACGTAGCCGGTCAGATCTTCGCGGAAGAGATCGGCCCAGGACTCGATCGGCGGGTCAACTTTGTCCGTGCGATAGATGAGCGGGTAGCTGGAAATGGCGTAGGAGACGCCTTCGCCATTACCCAGCGGATCTTGCGCCCAGTCGTACAGCTCGCCGTAGTTGGTCAGCAGGCTGGGATCAATCGGTTGCAGCAAGCCTTCTTCGGACGCAGCAAAGGTGAAAGGACCGGCAAAGTGAACGACATCCACATTCGGGCTGTCGCCGCGGGCCGCAAGCTTGGTCAGGCGCTCGGAATTGTTGCCCGTCTCATAAACGATCTTGGCGTTATACATCTCTTCAAACGGCCGCGTCAGGTTCTCATCGATCAGATCCTGGTTAAAGCCCCAGGTGGAGACAACCAGTTCGGTCGGCTCGCCCGCTGACTCGGTAGCTGTTTCCCCACCGCTGCCGTCGTCGGACGTGGTGGGCGCAGTAGCAGGCGGCGCAACACAGCCGGCGGCGAGCAAGACAAGGATCAACAGCAGTGCGACAGTCGAAAAACGGTAGCGCATAGTGCTCCTCCAGGGTAATTGGCATTCGAGTTGGTGGTGGACAGAAATCGTTGCCGAGTGAAAGCGGGGGTACGATCGGAACCGAAACTGCTAGCCCTTCCTGTATAGTGCTGGAATTAGTAGGGCTGCCGAGGTTGGTAATCTGACCCTATCATGAACGATGAGTGAGTGTCAAACAACTAGCGCGTTCCCTCTCCAATTCGCAGTCTGCGTAAGATGGACCGGAGATCAACGCTGATGCGGCGGATACGGCCGGATCAAGCCTGGAAGGATTAGCTCCCACGCCGCGCCGATCGCAGAGCAGGCGTACTCTACCGCCAGCCTTATGTAGCGTAACTCGCTCGCAATTGCGATGCTCGTCTAGCGGCGTTGACAGGGCACGAACCAATTCGTGCACTACGGACACAAACCACCTTGCATCCACATCGATCCCCGAATCTGCCACAACAAGGCCGGACTTCGTTATCTGGCATGCTAGCCTCGATACGCGACCTCATCCAATGTCAAGGCCGCAACCACACCACTACGGCTGCGCGTAATTTGGTCCCGGAAGCGCTGCTAGAGGAGTTCCTGGCTGCAAGCATTCGTGCGTCGTCATCCGGCAACATGCAAGGCTATTCCATCACTACGCTAGAAAAAAAGTCGCCACAGCTGGGCCACGGCAAAGGTGACGACAAAGCCCATGGCAAGTGGCAGGAGTGCAGCGACGGTTGTCCATTTGCGGCTGCCCGATTCCTTGTACATCGTGTAGATCGTGGTGCTGCACGGGTTGTGAATCAGGCTGAAAAGCATGAGATTGACCGCTGTCAGCAGCGTCCAGCCGCCCGCTGTGAGGATGGCCTCGGTGGTGGCATTAGAATTGAGTTCAAACATGACGCCGGCGCCCGCGCCCAGATCACTCATGCCCGTCATCAGCACGGTAAGCATGAGGACGGTCGGAATCACGATTTCGTTGGCCGGGATGGCGACGATGTAGGCCACCAGGATCACGCCATTGAGGCCAATGAGCAGCCCCAGCGGATTGAGCCAGCCGATCATGTATTCGGCCACACTGGTACCGCCGATTTCAATATTGGCGATTAGCCAGATCACCGCGCCGGCAGGCAGGGCAAAGATAATGGCTCGCCAGAGCACAAAGAGAGTGCGATCAATAAACGACGTATAGATCGTGTTCCAAACCCGGGGCGGGCGATAGGGTGGCAGTTCCAGGCTAAAGGTCGAGACTTCGCCCTGCAGCAGGGAGCGGGAGAGCGCCCACGAGACCGCAAAGGTGAGCAGCACGCCAAGCAGGGCAATGCCGACCACGGCCAGCGCCGAGACGATCCCTGCCAGGTAGGCCGGGACGAGGCCACCGATGAAGATCGTGGCGATTAGAATCTGGGTCGGCCAGCGACCGTTGCAGAGGGCGAAGTTGTTGGTGATCATGGCAATCAGCCGCTCGCGCGGGCTGTCAATGATCCGAGTCGCCACGACGCCTGCGGCGTTGCAGCCAAACCCCATCATCATGCTCAAAGATTGCTTGCCGTGGGTGCCGGAACGCTTGAAGACATTGTCCAGATTGAAGGCCACTCTGGGCAGGTAGCCGAAGTCTTCCAGCAGCGTGAACAAGGGAAAGAAGATGGCCATGGGCGGCAGCATGACGCTCACGACCCACGCTGTGGCCAGGTACATGCCGTCAATGAGTAGCCCGCTCAGCCATGCGGGGAGACCGACCGCGTTTGCCATCACATGGAGCGCCGGATAGATGCGGCCGATCAACAACTCCATAAGCACTGCAGACGGAAAGTTGGCCCCAACGATTGTAATCCAGAAGACCAGGGCAAAGAGCGCAATCATGATGGGGAAGCCCCACACGCGGCTGGTGACGAGCCGATCGATGCGCTGATCGAGGGAGAGTCCGGCCGGGCGGTCCGGCCGCGTCACCACACTGTCGGCGATGTCGGCGGCTTCGGCATAGGTCGCTTCCACCAGCTGCTCGTGAAAATCGCCCACCTCCAATCGCAGCGCGGCCGCGTGGTTCACCACATCAATGGGTCGCAAGGATGCACTTGCTGTCATGCGCCTGCCTCCAGGCGCAGATCGAGGTTCCCGTTCGTTCCCTCAGGCGCGGTGCGCGATAGCGCGCCCAGTTCGCCCCGCTCCACGGCCTTGACAATGCGTTCATCGCCATCTAACAGACGCAGGGCTACCCACCGCGCATTGGGCAGATCGGGATAGAGCGCCTCTAGTTCCTTCACCAAACGGTCGGCCGCGGCCTTGACCACTGGCGGCTCCTGGCGCTTGCGATGGGGCCGGCAAATGGTACGCCCCGTCGCAACATCACGGATACCTTGCAGCAATTCGTTCAAGCCCACGCGGCTGCGGGCTACGGTGGGCACGACCGGCACACCCAGTCGCCGCGCCAGATGGCGTTCGTCGATCTGAAGACCATGGCGCTCAGCCTCATCCATCAGATTCAGGCAGACCACCACCCGGTCCGTAATTTCCAGTACCTGTAGGACCAAGTTCAAATTGCGCTCCAGGCGACTGGCATCGACCACAACCAGGGTAACGTCGGGCTGGGCGAAGAGGATGAAATCACGTGCGACCTCTTCATCCAGGCTCGTGGCGAGCAGAGAATAGGCGCCGGGCAGGTCGACCAGCTTGTAGCGGCTGTTATCGAACTCAAAGCCGCCCTCGGCGCGCGAGACGGTCTTGCCCGGCCAGTTGCCCGTGTGTTGGCGCAAGCCCGTAAGGGCATTAAAAACGGTACTCTTGCCCACGTTGGGGTTGCCGGCCAACGCTACGACAAAGTCCCACTCTGTCATGTCCACGCCCAGCCGGCGCAGATTGGCTTCATTGTGGACCGGGCAGCTCTCGCAAGCTTGGACCGGCGTCGGCATGCGATTACTGGTCATGCTGCGACCTCCTCAAGTCGAAATTCTGGCCCGTCGCTTGTGATGAGGGGCTCGATGTGAATGAAGCAAGCTTGCTCCGCACGAAGGGCGATCAGCGTATCGCGGACTCGGTAGGCGGTGGGATCGCCGCCCGGGCTGACCAGTTCCGCCATGACCTCGGTACCAGGCACAAAGCCCAGGTCCAGAAAGCGCCGGCGCTCAGCGCCACGACAGCGCGGCGATAGTTCGCTGATGCGGCCGCGCTCGTAAGGCGACAGATCGGCCAGCGTGGGGCCGGGCGCAGCGGGAACACCGTTGGTCACAGGCTCGACGGTGATGGTTGCTGCGGCGATGGGTGCAAGCGTGTGTTCATTGCCGTCACCCCAGACGCGCAATTTAGTCTCCGCCTGGTCGAGCACGCGAAGTCGCATGCCGGGATAGAAGCCGTCTGCCACAAGTTGCGCATAGAGGGCCTCGGGTTCGTCCTCCAAGTGCAGAATGCGCGCCGTCTGGCCTGCGGGGAGCGTGGTCAGCGGCTGGCCGGGACGGGCGGCCACTTCACCCGTCAACGTGGGAATGGGATCGCCGTGGGGATCGGTCAAGGGGTGGTTCAGCTGCGCAGCAAGTTCCTCGGCGGCTGCAGGTGTCAGCTCATGCTCGGCCTGCTCGGCACGGGCATGCCATTGATGTTCGGCATAGCCCGTTTCATCGGCGAGATGGCGCTCCCACAGGCGATGGGCCCGTACAACATGGAGGGCGTAGGCGCGCGCATCGTCGGTCAGACGCAACTCGAGCCCGTCAAGTGAGACCAGATCCTGGTCTTGCATGCTTTGTACCAGCGTCGCTGCCTGGTTTTCCGGGATCTGCAGCCGGCCAGCAATGCCCGGCAAACTGGGGCGGCGCCCCTCCATCTCGCAGAGATAAATGTACTTGAGGGCGTCCTCGATCTGGATGCGGGTACGGGCCTGCTCGCCGGCGCGCCAGCGCCAGAGTAGACCGCGCCGGGGCCAGAACAGCAGCCCTGCAGTGAGGACCAGGAGGATCAGAAGAGGAAGTGGATTCACGGCGGCTCTCGCTGGGTCTGAAACGGATTGGGACAATGTAATCGTACCGTTTTCCATTCTCCGTCGAAAAGCGCCGGCGAACGAGTTTCAATTGTCCTAAAAACAGGGGGACATATGTCCTAAAAATATTTTTTAGCCGGCACTAAAAACCCACTACCGGGGGGCATGCCATGCCTTAGCAAGCCGTTTGTGTGCAGAGACCCGTGCGCACTAGAGGCCCTCATTTCGCAAGTTGGGGTTTGTGCGATGACTTTGGCTCAGACAAAGCGGCCTAACAATACATCCATGGCAGCCAGAAGAGCTTCCACATCGCTGGCATCGTTGTACGCCTGTACCGAAAGGCGCAGGAGGCGGCGGTCGCGCCAGACGCTCACTGGGATTTCGATGCCAAAGTCGTCGAGCAGGGCAGACTTGAGTGCAGGGCCGTCGATCCGCTCAGGAAGCAGTGCTGCGCCTAGCTGGCCGTAAAATCCGGCGTTCTGCGGATAGAGGCGCGGCAAGCCGGTCATCTCTGCCATGGCACCCAAATAGCGATCAACCAGCGCCCGGCAGCGTGCCTGCTGGGCCGGCCAGTCATGCTCGCGCTGAAAAGCCAACGCCGCGGGCACGGCCAGATAGGCGGCATAATCATTCGTGCCGAGAAACTGCGTTGCGTTGAGGAAATCCGAGCCAAAGTCAAGATTGCGCTCCGCGCCCCAGCCCCACCCGACGACCAGGGGCTGAATGAGGTGCTGGCAGTCCGGTCGCACGTGAAGAAAGGCGGCGCCTTTGGGGCTCATCATCCATTTGTGGCAGTTGCCGAAGTAAAAATCAGCACCCAGCGTAGTCAGGTCCAAATCGAGCTGACCGGGCGCATGGGCGCCGTCGATCACGGTGAGAATCCCTGCCGCCCGCGCGCGGCGGCAGATCTCGGCCACGGGCAGGATGAGCGCGGTGGGCGATGTGATATGGCTCAGGTAGATGACCTTGGTGCGAGGCGTAACCCCGGACCAGATCGTATCGGCAAGCGCCGCCGGCGTCGCTACCGGCAGATCAATGGGTTGATGGACGTAGCGAGCACCGCTACGCGCGGTGACATATTCCCATGCATTGGAACAGGCGCCATACTCATGATCGGTGGTGAGGATTTCGTCGCCGGGCGCCAACGCGAGTGAACGAGCCACCAAGTTCGCCCCAAAGGTGGCATTGGAGATGTAGACCAGGTCGTCGCCGCTGACATTGAGATGCTCGCCCAAAGCGTGGCGTGACGCCGCCAGGGCATCGCTCAGTTCGTTACTGAAGAAGCGCACGGGCTGGGCCTCCATGTGCCGCTGCCAGCGCTGATACTCGGCAAAAACCGGCGCAGGTGTGGCCCCAAACGAGCCGTGGTTGAGAAAGATAACGTCGGGTTCCAGCAGAAAGAGCGAGCGCAGGATAGGCATTAAATTTTTGCAGACCGGGTGGGATAAAACGGCGGCAGAAAGTGAGGAACGGCGAGGATTGTAGCACCCCCATTTAGCGGCGTCAATTGGGCGCAAGCCGCGAGAGATCTTGCCGCCGGTTGCCTACCCTTGGTCGACTCGCCCCGGATTCCTCCCTTCGCTCTCTCGGAATGGCAGGCGAGCCCTCGGCGTCGCCCCGCCAGCCGATCTATCTTTCCTGCCGCTCATTTTGGCCGTTCCCTTCAATTCATGGTACGATTTGGCTTCGAATCAAGGAGAGGTCGCATAGTCCGGCCGAGTGCGCGCGTCTCGAAAACGCGTAGGGTTCACGCCCTCGAGGGTTCAAATCCCTCCCTCTCCGCCACAAGAGTCCTGGGCAACTGCTCGGGGCTCTTTTTTTCCAAAGAATCCACAAATTCTTACGGAAAGCGGTCGACAGCTGTGGCAGAGTTACCGTATAGATGTCAAAACATTCAATGTCGTTCGATTTTTTGCCCGACCTCAACCCAACAAGGAGACTCACACATGGATCGCGTCTATGTAATGCAGCTCGTTCGTTCGTTCCAGGTAGGCGAGTTGGATCGCCGCGCATTCTTGAAACGCGCCGGCCTCGCCCTCGGCAGCATGACCGCGGCCAACGCGCTGCTGGCTGCATGTACGCCCATCACTGCGCCTAATGGCGCGACTGTGCCGCCGCCAGTCGTCGACGAGGAAGCGACCGCAGCGCAAGCGGCCGGCCCCATGGCCGTCGATGGGCTGATCATTGAAACGGTCGAATATCCTGATCTCTCCGAGGACGAAACGCTGACCGGTCATCTGGCCCGCATGGAAGATGGCGAACCGCGTCCGGCCGTGATCGTGCTTCAAGAGTGGTGGGGTCTGGACGATCACATTAAGGATGTGACCAACCGCTTTGCGGCCGCCGGCTACACGGCCCTGGCCCCTGACCTCTATAAAGGCCAGGTAACCACGGAGCCCAACGAAGCGCGCAAGCTGGTCATGGAATTGGACATGGACGCGGCAGTAGAAGAGATCCGCAGTGCGGTCGACTATCTCCAGGCCCAGGACTTTGTGGCTGGGGACCAGGTCGGCCTGGTGGGCTTCTGCATGGGCGGCCGGTTGACGCTGATGACGGCGCTGCTTGAGGAGGATTTGGGCGCGGCCGTCGCCTTCTATGGTTCGCCCCTTGCTCCGGAGGATGTGGCTGGCGTCACAGCCCCGATCATGGGTCACTACGGCACCGAAGATGGCGGCATTCCGGTCGAAGGCGTCAACGCCATGGGAGAGGCGCTCGACGCTGCGGGAATCGAGAATGATATCTATATTTACGAGGGCGCGGAGCACGCCTTCTTCAATGACACCCGCCCCAGCTATGCCCCCGAGGCAGCCGACGAGGCCTGGACGCGCACCCTGGCCTGGTTCGAGCAATACCTGGGCAGCTAATACCAGTAATTGGCAATTGACAATCGTCAATTGATGATTGTCAATTGCCAATTAGCCGCCCCTCAAGACTTTCCCACAGATTGACAAATCCCCTTCCTCGCCCTACCATGCCTCGTAGTGAACCGCCAACTCTCCGCCCAACCTCTTGAACCGCTTGGCCTGCTTGCCACCCTGGTGGTAATAGCGTTTCTATTAGCCTATCTGCCGCTGGCTCAGGCCGGCGTGCTGGTCGCGCTTGCAGGCGGCGCGCTGCTCCTGCTGCGGTGGCCATGGCTGATCTGGCCGGCGCTGGGTGCGGCCCTGCCCGTTGCTGCATCGATCGGCATCGGCAGGGTCTCGCTGGCCGACGTGTTGCTGGCGGGTGCGCTGGGCCTATGGTTCATCGACGGCGTGCGGCAGCGTACACTCCGGATCGCACAGTCTCCCCTGTTGGCGCTGACACTGATTTGGGTGGCGGCACAATGCTTTGCGCTTCTGGGCGCAAATGATTTGGTCGAAGGTGTGGCCGAAGTGGTAAAATGGGTAGAATTTGCGCTGATTCTGGCCGTGGCGCCGACGATGCTGTCAGAGACACAAGCCCGCTGGCTGGTCGTAGGCCTGCTGGTTGGGGGCGTCAGTCAGGCCGTTTTGGGCCTGTACCAATTTGTCAATCAGATCGGGCCGGACTGGTTTATTGTGCTCGGCCGCTTCATGCGGGCGAGTGGCAGCTTTGGACAGCCGAATCCGTACGCCGGTTATCTGGGCCTTTGCCTGCCCGTGGCTGTAAGCCTGGCCATTTGGGCGTGGGGGCAGAGTTGGTTGGGCGAAGCGAAGCCGCGCGTCGATGAACTGACGCGATGGCATCGTCGTTTCTTCTATCTCGCCCCGGCGCTGTTTTATAGCGTCGTCAGCGTGATAATGCTGGCCGGCCTATTGGCCTCATGGAGTCGAGGCGCATGGTTGGGCATGGCGGCCGGACTCATCACGGTGGTGGCCCTGCGTAGTCGTGCGGCCCTGGCAGCCAGTGGCGTTGCGGTCCTGATCGTATTGATCGGGCTACTCTTTGGCTCTTTTCAGCCGCAGCTCATACCGCAACCGGTAGCGGAGCGGCTTGTCGATCTACCCGCCTATTTTGGCTTGACCGACGTACTCAACCAGCCGGTGACCGATGAGAATTTCTCGGTGGTGGAGCGGATAGCGCACTGGGTGGCGGCCCTGCGCATGTGGGAGCAAGCACCCTGGCTTGGCGTCGGACCGGGCAATTACGCAACGGTCTATCCAACGGTGCGACTGCCTCGCTGGGAAGACGCGCTGGGTCATGCCCACAATATCTACCTGAACGTTTTGGCCGAAACGGGCGTTTTGGGGTTGGCTGCCTATCTCCTCCTGTGGGGCGGGGCAATCTTATGGACATGGCGTAAGTTTCGCCACGCGGCATCACGCAGCTATACTGGAGCGCTGGCGATTGGCATTCTAGGTGTGCTTGCCCACCTGAGCATACACAATCTGTTCGACAACCTATTTGTGCAGGGGATCTATTTGCATGTAGCATTGCTTTTTGCGGCCTTGATGAGTTCGGCAACCGTCGGCGCTGCGAAGGCAAAAGGTTGAGGAAGGTACAGAACCCGTTCCTCAATGGTCTGTAGGGAGAGAGAAATTGGGTATTACGGAAGTCCGGTCCATAGCCGCTGAGAATCGCAAAGAATTCAAACGGTTCGCCAAATTCGCCACGGTGGGCGCGCTGGGCTCTCTCACCGATTTCTTCATTCTGAACGTGCTGGTGCAAGTCTTCGGCGCCTCTCTTTTTGTCGCCAACGCCTGCAGCTTTACAGCGGCGGTCATCCAGAACTTCACGCTCAACCGGCGCTGGACTTTCCCGGAAAGTCGCGAACGCAAAGCGGGCAACCAGCTGGTACAATTCGCCACTGTCAGTATGGTCGGACTCGCCATCAATCAGGCCGTCTTCCTCACGATCCAGCACATGACCGAGGCATTCTGGGTCGACCTCACCGGCTCGGCCGATCTGGGCTTCACCCTGTCCTACAATTTCGCCAAGCTCTTTGCCATCGGCGTGGTGCTTTTTTGGAATTTTTTCGCCAACCGCCTGTGGACCTACCGCGGTCTGTAGCGGGCGCGTTATGACCACGATTGCGATTGACTACACGCCCGCCATTCGCCAGCAAGCGGGCATCGGGCGCATCATCCGCGGGCAGATCCAGGCGCTCATCGAACGCAATCCAGGCTACGATCTACGCCTCTTTGTTGTCGGCCAGTTAATGGCTGACGAGCGTGCGTCAGCCCCGCTGCCGGTTGCCACAACCCCACTTTCCGAGCGCAACATGGTACGCCTCTGGCACCGGCTCAATGTACCGTATCCAACCATCGAGCGCTTTACGGGCGGACCGCTTGACCTGCTCCACGCCACCGACTTTGTGATGCCGCCCAATCGAGCAGATCACAAGCTGCTCACCGTCCACGATCTGGCCTTTCTCTTCTACCCCGACGCAGCCATGCCCGGACTGCAGCGCTACCTGAACGTGGTGGTACCGCGCAGCATCCAACGCGCCGATCACATTTTGGCCGACAGCCACAACACGGCGCACGACCTGCACGAGCAGTGGAACGTGCCCACAGAGCAGATCAGTGTCGTCCAGGGCGCGGTCGATCACGCGCGCTTTTACCCGCGTGAGGATGCAGCGACAGAAGCAGGCGTACGCGCCCGCTACAGCATCGGTAACGGCCCCTTCATCCTCGGCTTGAGCCGACTGGAGCCGCGCAAGAACTTCAGCCGCCTGATCCAGGCCTTTCAACAGGCACGCGAGACCGGCGGACTGCCCCACAAGCTGGTCATCGGCGGTGGAAAAGGCTGGCTCTTTGACGAGATTTTCTCTACCGTCCAGGAACTGGGTCTTGAAGGACTCGTTTTATTCCCCGGCTTCATCGACGATGCAGATTTGCCCGCGCTCTATAGCGCCGCCGATTTCTTCGCCTACCCATCACTATACGAAGGATTCGGATTGCCCATCATCGAAGCGCTGGCGTGCGGGACGCCCGTCGTCACCGGCAACAACTCGTGCCTTCCCGAGGCAGGGGGGCCGGGCGCACTCTATGTCGATGCCGAATCCGTGGACGAAATCGCTGCCGCCCTCCTGCGTCTGGCCGAGGACTCGGCGTTGCGCGCCACGCTCAGCCAGGCTGGACGCAGCCATGCCGCGCGCTTCACCTGGGCAAGAAGTGCCGACCAGCTACTCGACGCCTATGCGAAGTACGTGTTGCCAGAGTGAGAGTCACTGGCTCCAACAAGTCTCGTCGAGCAGCATTGCTTAGGCCAGTGACTGTCACCCTGGCAACCGAAGGAGCGCAGCATGAGTGAAGAACGCAGTGGCAATCTCGGCATCATGTTCCGTCGCGAATTTGCGCCGGAACTGCTGCCCGATTTTGCGCGCCGAGCCGAGGCGGCCGGCTATGATGAGCTCTGGATCGTGGAGGATTGCTTCTACTCATCCGGGATTGCGCCGGCCGCAATCGCCCTGGCCAACACCCACTCGCTGCGCGTCGGCCTGGGCATCATGCCGGCGGTCGCACGCAATCCCGTCTTCACGGCCATGGAAGTCGCGGTGCTGGCCCGCACCTACCCGCAGCGCTTCCTGCCCGGTATCGGCCACGGCGTCGCCGGCTGGATGCGCCAGATCGGCGCCTTTCCCGGCTCACAGCTTGCCGCACTGGAGGAGATCACAAGCGCCGTGAGCCGCCTGCTTGCCGGTGAGCGCTTCTCGTTTAGTGGTCAAGAGATCGAGTTGGACGATGTGGCCCTCGTCTTCCCGCCCGACAAGGCCCCACCGCTCTCGCTGGGCGTACGCGGCCCAAAATCTTTGGCCCTGTCAGGCCGCGTCGGCGGCGGCACGATCCTCGCCGAGTTTTCGTCGCCGGCCTACGTCAAATGGGCGCGCACGCAAATCAGCAGCGGACAGGCAGAAGCAGGCCGCAGCGGCGATCATCGCCTGACCGTCTTCGCCCTCACCGAACTGGCTGCGACTGCCCCAGCGGCGCGACAACGGCTACGCCCGTTCGTGGCCGAGGCCTTGGCGTCCAGTCACACGGACAGCCAGATCGAACCGCTCGGCTTTTTGCCGGCCCTGCGCAAATTGCGCGCAGCCGGCGATGCCATGCACCTTCAGGCAGAGATCTCAGATGGCTGGATCGACAAATTGACGCTCGCTGGCACGCCCGGCGATATTCAGGCAGGGATAGCCGATCTTTTCGATGCGGGGGCCGACTCAGTAGTGCTTGTGCCGCTGCCGGATCGTGAGATCGGCGAGGCAGAACGTTATGCCCGCCATCTCCTAGCGTAAGGAAAGAGTTCCATGAGCGAACCATCTTTGACGCCGCGCAGCCCGCACGAAACCGCGCTGACGCTTACCCAGTTTATGCAGCCGGAGCACTCCAACAGCTTGGGCAATGTTCACGGCGGCGTGATCCTCAAGCTCTGCGACGAGTGTGGCGGCATCATCGCCGCACGCCATGCCCGGCGTCCCTGCGTGACGGTAACGGTCGATAGCGTGACCTTTCGCCAACCCGTTATGCTGGGCCGCCTCTTGCTGGTTCATGGCCGCATAAGTTGGGTAGGTCGCACCAGCATCGAAGCGGAAATGTGGGTCGAAGCTGAGAATCTGCTCACAGGCGAAACGGTGCACACCAACCACGCCTACTTCGTCTACGTTGCGCTGGATGATGACCGCAAGCCGGTCCAGGTGCCGCAGTTGCTGCTGGAGACAGAGGACGATGAACGGCGCTTCGAAGAGGGAGAAGCGCGCCAGCGCCGCCGCCTGGAACGGAGACGGCTCGAATCATGACCGCAACGCCGGATGCGAACGCAGCCTTCGTGCAGCCAAGGCGACGCTGGCTGATATGGCTGATCCCGCTAGGCGGTCTGATCACGCTGGCCGGCTACTTTGGTCCGTGGATCGACCACCCGGCTGCCGGCCTGGTGGTTACGGGCCTGGATCTGCCCGAGTATATGAAATTTCTCCCATCGGTACGGAATGGAACGCTGTCGCTCTGGCGCCAGGGCTTCTACCTGCCGCTGGTGACCGTCAGCCTGGGGTGGAGCCTGACTGCGTTTCGCCGCGAGCTTGGGTACGGATGGATCGTGCGCATTCTGCTGCTCGTGGGCGCGGCAGTCGCTGCGCTCAATCTGCTGCCGCCGGCATGGACGCCCTCATTGTTGCGTACGCCGGAATTTCGGGGCCAGACGCTGGTCATGCTGGGCTGTTTGGGCGTGGCGCTCGTCAGCCCCTTTGCGGCGCTCCTGCCACAGCGGGTCACGGGCGCGCTGCTGGGCCTGCTATCGGCATGGAGCATGTGGACACCCTTCAGCAGCTTTCTGACGCTGCTGCCCGACATCTCTCAGATCTACAACGCGCCCCAGCAGCCGGCATGGGGTCCATACGTCATGTTGATTGGCCTGGGCGGCCTGCTCGCAGCCGGCGGTCTGCTCTTCTGGCCACAAGTAACGACCTCAGCGCACCAGAAAGAGGAGGTAGCTGATCATGCAATTGGGCATGTTGACCGACCCGCGTCGTGACCCCCTGGATGAAATCCGCTTCGCGGTCGACCATGGTTTTGATTATGTCGACTTGACGCTTGCCGCGCCGGCAACGGCGTTGGAGACAACTGACTGGAAGATGCTGGGGCAGGCCATTGCCGATGCCGGACTGCAAGTCACCGGTTATGCAGGCAGCGACTTTGTGATCAACAACCCGTCGCCCGCCATCCGCCAGGCCGCGCTCAACGAGCTGCGGCGCTGTATCGACGCGGCCCAGATCATTGGCGCCCCCCTGCTTACAACGCGTTTTCTGGGCTGGCCCGCGCATTTTGATGAGGCAACGGGCTATGAATTCTATCGCCAACTCTACGAAATCCTCATCGGCCACGGCAAAACGCGCGGCGTGGAGATTGCGCTGGAGAACAGCGCCAACAATGCCCATCAGCTCAAATGGTTTCGGGAAATTTTCCACCGGCTGCCCGGCCTGAAGCTGCTCTACAACCTAGGCAACGGCAACGTGGAGACCCAGCAGAGTTTGACCCGGGCCTACATGTTTGCCCTGGCCGACCGCCTGGTCCAGGTCCATGCGAGTGACAATGACGGCACGCGCGTTGATCGCCTGCCATTTGGCGCGCCGGACCAGGGCGGTCTCGACTGGCGGCGCGAGCTTCAGACCCTACGCAGCTTCAACTTTGATGGGCCCATTACCGTCGACGTGCGCGGCGACCGTCGCTGGCTGCTGGGCAGTGCGGAAAGTCTGCGTGAGCTCTGGCCCCAAGTGGAGTAGGTAGCGCGGATTGGGAAACGCGTAGCGCGGCGTAACGGAGCGGAGGGGCTCATCAATCGTTCTTCGATCTCGAACAATCGTTAACCCCAGCCGTCATCCGCCGTCGGTGGGCGCGGACGCGGCTTCGCTGTTGAGCCGTTCGAGGGCTTCGACGGGCAGGGGTGGGCAGGCAGCCGCATTCTGACGATAGGCATCGACCATCGCCGGTTCATTCCACACGTTGTTGACCTTCCAGCGCAGCAAGTCCGGATCCGCCACCACAAGCACGCTTGCCCCTTCCGGCGTGGTGTAACTCTGCAACTCGCCAAAGGTGATACCGCCAGCGCGCACGCTGGCCGCGTCCAGGCTTAGCCCAAAGCGGGCCAAATCCGCCATCTGCAAAAGCGAAAGGTCGGTCGTGAAGGTCTGCTGAAAGGCATTCCACAAATCGGGCAACTGCACAAGCAAGTTGGTGCTGAGCGCCTTGTCGCGCAGAGCCCACAGGAACTGCCGTTGCCGCTCTGCACGGCTAAAGTCGCTCGAACGCAGGCGCAGACGCACAAACCAATAGGCATCTTCGCCGTCCAGCGTCACGTCACCCGCAGGCAGGATGAAGTAGTCCCAAGCTTCGGTATCAAGGTTGTAGATCGGCTCATAAAATGGACAATCGAGGTGTACGGTCACGCCGCCGACAGCATCAACGACCGACTCAAATCCAGTCATCTCGACGCGCACCCAATGATCCGTCTGGATCCCCAAATACTCGCTGAGAACCTGAGAAACAAGTTGGGGGCCGCCACCGTTTTCGCCGAGCGAGCGCTCGCCCATGAAGTCGACCGTATTGATGCGCGAGTAGCCATATCCGGGAATATTGACGTAGAAATCACGCGGAATGCTGAGCAGCGCGGCCCGGCCATTGGCGCGGTCAATGCCCAGAACCATGATCGTGTCCGTGCGCCAGTTGTTCTGGCCCGGGCGACGATCGGTGCCCAGGATCAAGTAGTTGTCGGTTTCGGACCACGCGAACGCCGGGCCTTCCGGCGGCGACAGCAGCGCCGGGCCCGGCGCACCGCCGACCGCGGCAAATCCGCTAAATGCGGTGGAGAAGCCAGGCGGCGCGCTGAGCGGCCGGTAGCGCGTTTGAAAGGCAACGGGCGGTACCGGCAGCGTGACGAGCCGAGAATCGTAGGAAGGAAAGGGTTGGATGGGGGCCAAAAGTCCGTCTGGCGCCAACTGCTCGATAAAGCGATCATCAACGGGCGGCTGAATACGCCGCGCCGGTTCTGAAGAAAAGAGAGAAGATTGCTGACAGCCGGCGAGAAAAAACGCCAGCATCAGCCCTACGGACCAAAGCGGAAATCGACGCATGAAACGAACGGACTCCTTGGCAGGGATGCGCTGCTGCCCGGCAAGGCCCTCCTCAACGCGTCGCAAAGCACGTGAAGGGCCGACAAGACGATCCTACAATCATGCCATAGCTAGGTCAGCCCTTCAAATTTGATAAGCGGGAGGCATAGGGACCGTACCGCTCTCTATCGCTCTGTGACCGTAATTCCTACTGGCACCACGCCGGCGTGCTCGTCAAGTCAAACGGGTCGCCTTCGAAGACGGTGGCTGCATTGGCGGCAATGACGTCCCAATCGGGAATGAAGACAGACATGCCGTAGCGCCAACCCTCGGAGACCATCTCCGGCGGCACAACGACAAAGCCGTGAATGTCCTCCAAATCAAGATCCACTGCCACCTTGGCAATCCGTAGTGTATTGATCAAACTCAGATCGGTGTCGACCGAGTCGGAGAGTGCAGAGTAGAGCGCGGGCAGGCGGCGCACCATGTCCTTGCTGATCACCTGGTTGCGTACCGACCAGACGAAGCGCTGCTGGCGACGAGCGCGGTCGAGGTCGCCGCCCGAGAGCTGCCGGTCACGGACGTAGATCAAAGCCTGATTACCACTAAGGTGGTGTACGCCCGGATCCAGCCGTAGCCAGCCGCCATAGTCGCGCAGATAGCCGGTGAACGGGCAGTCGACTTCCACGTCCACGCCGCCCAGCGCATCCACAACTTCCTGGAATGACGCAAAGTCGAAGCGCACGTAATGATTGATGGGAATGCCCATGTGCTCCTCGATCAAAGAGCCAAGCAGAGCAGGCCCGCCGCCACCCGGATCGTCTTGTTCGCCCAAATAGTCCACCACGTTGATCCGGTTGGGATCGTGGTTGGGGATCTGCTCCAGGAATAGATCGCGCGGCAGCGAGATCACGCCGGCCTCCCCGGACTCGGCATCCAGCGCCACGATCATGATGACGTCGGTACGCCAATTGGGCCAACCCGGTTCACGATCGGCGCCCAAGACAAGAATGTTGGTCGTCTCGTAAAAAGGATTGGGGGTCGGCGCCTCCGCCTGGGCGACAGGCGCGGGCAGGGTCGCAGCCTGAGCAACCGTCGGCAGCAAGCCGGCGATGCAGAGCACGGCCAGCACAAAAGCAATCTTCAGCAATGAGTTGATGATGATTCGTCGGTGGGTCATAAGTACACCCTCGCGCATTTAGCAATAGTTCTCGGGCAAGGTACAAGCTTTACGCGCCGGAGCCAATCTGCGCCCCTAGCCATGCTTACCAAGCAAACCGAGTTTGGATCAAGTTTCTCTATTAATTTTACGCGGGCTTAGGGGCTTTGCGCAAGGGTTTCCATCAAGTCTGCGCTGATGTTGAAATGCCATGTGTGACCATGCCAAAACTCGTCCAAATGACTATGTCCAATTTGGGCATAGCGTCGCGCCTGGTGAACCATCTCCAACTTGTCCGCATCTTTGACCGCTCTGGCCTCCGGCGAGGACGCACGTTCGTACTCCTCCCAGAGAGAAAGATAGGATGCAGCCCCCTCAACTTCGGATAGCAAGCGCTCCATGGCCGCACGCTCCGCAGCGTGTTTGACCTCCTTGCCCAGCAATTCAGCACTACGTTTGGGCAGATCGGTCACGAGGCTCTCGGCCAGGTCGTGGAGCAGCGCGATGCGCAGCACACGGGCGACGTCCAACGGCGCGTCCAGCCCCTGACTCGCATAGTCATCGTTGATCGCGTCGGCCAAGAGCATGGCCAGCAGAGCTGTGGCAAAGGCATGATCGGCCACAGACTCAGGCAGGCGGATGCCGGCCAGGAGCCAGCCGGTACGGGGCAGGCGTTTCAGATCGTTGGCAGAGTCGAGCAGATTCAGCAGCGCCGCGCTCACTGCGCCTCCCCTTCCAGGGCATGCCACAGCATGACCAATCCGCGATTGCCGGCCCGCAGTTGGTTGAACCCATCCCGACCGCCATAAGGCAGACGTTGGGCCGCAACGCCATGGGGACCGACCAGGGCCAAAAAGCTCTCGCCCGCGCCGTCTTCATCGCCGGCCAGAAGTGCGAGGCCAAAGGTGGCGTCCTGCGCGTCCCGAGCCAGCGCAGCAAGACGCTCCGCCAGCGCCGGCGAAGGCGCCGCACTCTGTTCGGCAGCGGGCAATGACCACTCCGTCACGAACGTTGTCGCCGCCGGATTGGCCTTGTGCAGCGTCTCGACTACTCGTCCCTGGGTCACCGTATCCAGAATGGCAAGCGATGCACGGGCATCGGTCAACCGTGCCAGCAGAAAATCCGCAAAGGGCTCTTTCGGCGTAGTCGAATAGATGTGTTCACCGATACGCTCGCGCACGGTGGCTTCGATCTCATCCAGCAGGGTTTCGACCGCATCAGCATCGCTGCCGCTTGCGGTCAAGCGCACATCGACCTGGCCGAAGTGGGCCGCCAACCCCACCGAAGGGTTGCCGGCGGTCATCAGATCGTCAATCAGGCTGTCCAGCATACTCTCGCCCACGCCGACGGTGCGCAGAACCCGACGCCGGATGAGTCCCGTATCGCCGCTGCGTTCGCGCAGGAAGGGCAGCACCGCGTGGGTCATCAGGTACTTCATTTCACGCGGCACGCCGGGCAGAGCGATGATCATGCCGCGTTCGTCTTCAACGCGAAACGCGGGCGCTGTGCCAACGGGATTCGGAATCACCACCGCCGAGGCCGGCATGTAGGCCTGGCGCTCATTGTTGGCGGTCATGACGGAGCCGAACTGGGCGAAGCGGGCGCGGATTTCGTCGAGGCTCGGCTCGTCGAGTATCAGCGGCTGATCCATTGTGGCAGCGATGGCGTCGCGCGTAATATCATCCACCGTAGGCCCAAGGCCGCCAGTGACGATGATGACGTCGCTACGCGCCAGCGCCAGTTCGAGCACTTCCTGCACGCGGGCAGCATTGTCGCCGACCGTCGTTTTGTAATAGAGATTTACGCCGGCGTCACGCAGTTGCTGGGCGATCCACGCGGCGTTGGTGTCGACAATCTCGCCGAGCAGGATCTCGGTACCGGTCGTCACAATTTCTGCATTGAGTCGTTGGGTGGTGGGCATAGGGTGGGATGGGGACTGTATGGGTATGGGCGTATCTAAGTGCGGGCGGAAGTGAAAAAGTCAATGACGTGAAGGTGTGAAACGTGAGTCTTCTTGGAGACACGCTCACGTTTCACACCTTCACGTCTCACGAACTAGACCATGAGCGCAATCTGCGCACGGATGGATTTGATACGATTCGCCAGCTCAGTCTGACCGGCGGCACGCATCTGTTCTTCCAGCGGTGTAAGCGAGTCACGCAACTCAGGCGTGATCAGTTCCCGATTCTCTTCCAACATGACGTGCAAGGCAGCTTTGTCTTCGATGGAGAGCAAGTCGTTGAGCAAGCGCAGCTCGGGCGGCATGCCTGCCTCCAGAATCTCCACCGCGCCTTCATAGATGTCGCGCAGGCGGCGAACAGCGGCCTCAGCTCCCTGCTGTTCAGCGGCCTGGATATTTTGCGCCAGCAGCGCCAAGAACGACTCATCGATATACTCGGCGTAGTTTTGCAACTCTGCCCTGGCGTCGGCAACTTGCAGCACTTCCTGCAGGATTGACTGCGCCTGCTGCCCCACTGCCTCCTGCGATTCGCGCTGTGACTCCTGCAATTGCACCACAAGCCCACGTAACTGTTCCAGGTCGGCCCGGGTCGCCTCATCCTCTTCCGCTTCCATGCGTTCGGCGAGCATGAGCAGAAACTGATAGTCCAGTAATGGGGCAAGCGCCACGGCCAGCGACCCGATCAAGTCGCGATCGTCCTCATTCTGCCAGGTTGCGAGCATGAGTTCCAACAGGTCCTCTTGCGAGGTCTCCTGCGTGATCTGCGCCAGCATTTCACGTAGCCGATCTTCCCGCTCCTTGACCTGCGCGCCGGCCTCTGTATTGTCAAGCAGGTGATTGCGCAAGGCCATGAAGGCGTCCATCGTCGCCTCGTCAGCTTGACCACGCGACATGACCAGGATCCGATCGAGGAGGGTAAAGAAGTCCCGATCAATTAGCCCGCTATCGCGTTCGATGGCAATCTCCAGCGCCTTTTTGTCGTTGGCCAGGGAGAGCAAGGTCTGTAGCAGTTCGGTCTGATCGCGTTGGCGACGCAGCATCTCCGGGGTCACGCCCTCAAATTCCCAGAACGCCTCCATAAAGCGCTGCCAGTCCATGAATTGCTGGGGCTGGAGCATGTAGCCGCGCCGATCTTCATTCGACAACTGGCGCATGAGCCGTTGCGTCAAGTCGCCGATGGTGCGCTGGCGTTGCTCATCATTAAATTGGCCGTCTTGAGGTAGGAACACGGCCAGAAATTCGTGTTCTGGATCGTGGATCAACAAGGGCGCCCCCAGCGCACCACCCGCACCGCAGTTGGGGCAAATCCCAACATTGATCTGATTGCCCAGCAGCGCTGCTCGCAGTTCGGGATTCTGGCCAAAATCAATGATGGAGAAAACGGGGACGGTGTATGGTGTGCCGCAGTTCGGGCACTGTACCTGTGCACCCTGTGGCGGAAAGAGGAAATCCAGCTCGCCGGGAGCAGTCGCCGGCCTAGGCGGAGCGGCATCGCCTTCAGCCGGCGGAACCGTGGGCGCCTCCTCAGCACTTTGGGCTTTCTCGGGGCGGGCCCCGGCGTACCCTTTGGGCAGTTCAATGCCGCTGCCTTCCGGCTGGGACCGCTCAGGTTGATTTTCTTGTCCGGGCAAGATAATGCCGCTCATGATGTATGCTTCTTTCTGTTTCAGCGCGCAGGGCGCGCGCAGATCGATTGCGATGGAAATAAACGTTGGTGCATTGTACCGCAAAGAAACGACGCTCCCAAAGGATTGAGGGCGTGATCGATGGCAGCCAAACGCAGCAAGCCATGCCCGGGGTCAAGGCTGTGCACGAGGGTCCCATTGGAGACGAGTGGGTCAAGCCGAACAGGTCTGCAACGATTTGCCCATCCGCTAAAACGCTCATGACAAGCCTGTCGTTTCTGCTCTTCTTTCGGATCATCGCGCGATTGACGGCGCGCCGGTCGTTGACAGCTAGCGCGGCTGCTCGCTATAATCTCAATAGAACGACCGCCAATCACGCGCGTCGCCCGGTGTCTCGCCGTGCACGGCGCCACGAGACCAGGAGAAGATCATGACCGAGCTACCCCAAGCGCCCAGCGTCATCCACGCTTGTATCGACCGTTATCCGTTGGGCGTGCCGGTTGCATCGGCACTCGAAGCAATCGCCGCCCCCGCCTCTGACCTTTTTCCCGAACTGACGCCAACACCGGAGAGCGCCGTCTTTCTCTTCCGCAAGAAGTGGCAAACGGGTCAGACCATCACCGTCTACTTTATGGACGGTCAGGAGTCGGTCCAGGAAAAAGTCAAGTCCTACGCGCACCTTTGGAGTCGCTACGCCAATATTCGCTTCAAATTTGTCGACGATCCCAATGCCGACATTCGCATCTCGTTCAACGAGCGCGGCTCCTGGTCCTATTTGGGGACCGATGCCCGCTTCATCCCGAAGGATCAACCGACCATGAACTTCGGCTGGCTGCGCCCTGCGACCGAAGAGAGTGAATACAACCGCGTGGTCGTCCATGAATTCGGCCATGCCCTCGGCCTGGCCCATGAACATCAGAATCCGGACAACGGCATCCCGTGGAATAAGCCGGTTGTGTACGATTACTACGGTGGGCCACCCAACAACTGGACCAAGGAGCAGGTCGACGTCAACCTCTTTCAGCAGTACGATGATGACCAGGTCCAATATTCAGACTTCGACAGCGAATCGATCATGCTCTATCCGGTCCCCAATGAATTCACGATCGGGGACTTTGAAATCGGTTGGAACACCGGCCTGTCGGAGACGGACAAGAGCTTCATCAGTCGCATGTATCCTAAGCCGGCCAACGAGTTGATTGTCGACGCCCCGCCGCGTGTGGAAGCAATCAGTTCCTTTGGTGAAGTCGATACCTTTACTTTCCTCGTCTCCGAAGCGGGGACCTTTCGCGTCGAGACCGAAGGCCGTACCGATCTGGTCATGATGCTGTATGGTCCCGAGGACGACACCAAGCTGATTGCCATGGATGATGACAGCGGTCGCCGCCTGAACCCGCGCATCGTTGAGGAATTGGAATGGGGCGAGTACACGGTGCGCATCCAGCATTTTAGCAAGCAGCGGCTGGGTGATTATGCTATCGGCGTCTACACAGCAGACGCCGACGCCACGCAAGACTAAACAGGGGGCAAAGGACTGCGTGTCGTGCCAATCCAACAGGCGAGCGATTTAGCGCCAGCCTGTACGGCCGCGCCAGCGTAGGCTGCGCTACAGCCTCTCCGAACGCACTTTCTTATGCTACAAAGCAGGTGACATGATGCACATCTGTGAGGCATTCTGTGAGGCATATAGAGATTGCGATGAACAAGACTGATAAGCAAAGCGCAGCACGGGGTGCAGCACGCAATTGGCCTGCACGCCAGATCGTAATCGTGGCGGGGTTGCTGCTCACGATGCTGGTGCTGGTCGCTTGTGGTAACAGCTCGCCCCTGTCAGGACAAGCCGTAACGCTCAACGATTTCCCGGCTGACTCAGGGCGTGGCTTCGGTGAAGTGGTGATTGAGGGCATCCCGAACGACGAAACGGGACTGGCTCCAGGTCAACTTGCCCCCAATTTCGCACTGCAGCTCGACGACGGCAGCTATATCACGCTGCATGATCTCCAAGGGCAGCCGGTGATGATCAACTTCTGGGCGACATGGTGCGGCCCCTGCCGGCTCGAGATGCCCGATATCGTTGCCGCTGACGCAGCCGATGATGAGCTAGTCGTGCTTGCCATCAACGTACAGGAGGATCTCGCTGCAATCGAGCCCTTCGTCACTGAATTTGGCATGACCATGCCGGTCGGTCGAGATGTCAGCGGCGAATTACGCACACTCTATGAGGCGCGGGGCATGCCGACCAGCGTCTTTATCAATCCAGACGGCACCGTTGCCGCAACCTGGGCGGGGCTGCTGACGGAGGAGATCCTCACGACCTTCCTGCAGCAGATCGGTTCATCTTCGTAGGCGGCTGCGCCCATGTCCTCCTCTCCGGTCGTCGATCAGAAGTACCGTCTTCAGGCCCACGATTTGGGCGGCAAACAGGTGACGGCAACTGTTTCGAATGTGACGCTGCAGGGGCTGGAGCGCGTACAGCCCGTTTTGCACTTCCGCCGTCTGGAAAAACGCATGGTGCTGGATGATGCACAGTCGGACGCCATGGCCAGGATCACCGGTCAAGCGGTCCTGGAGGCGTGGATCGGCGCGCGCGTGACGTTGAGTCCGGCGACGGATGAGGCGGGCCAGGGTGTCATCCACATTGCGCCGGCTCAGGAGAACGCACGCGAGACAGTGGCGTTACCCGCGCCGCCGCGTCAAGCGCCGCAGCTCAGCTGGCGGCAGCCCCTTCTGCTTGTGATGCTGCTAGGGCTTGCCTTTGCCGCCGTCTACCTCGTTGAGAACGGCGCCACCCTCTTGGCGGAGGTCCAGGCGCTTCTCGACGGATTTTAGCCCCATACGGCTACGCTATACGCTTGTCCCCCCACTCTCATTGGGTGGATACCACATTTGGGGGCTGCTCTGGAGAAAGCGACCAGTCCGTTGCTGCACGGCTCCTCAATGGAATGCACCCCTTCTCATTTCTCAAATTGACCCCTTTTCCACTTCAGCCCTATAATCGTTAGGGAACCGTAAGCTGCGTTCGCACGGGGGGCGCAGCGCCTTGACGCGAACTATTTTGTCCTGTGCATCGTCTCCATTGAGAAACATTCGTTTCAACCCATCCGAGGCAAGCACGCGTGAGTAAGCATGATGATTTTGACCTAATTGAAGATGAAGAGGACGACGCAACCGGCATGCGGCCCGTCTATTGGCTGATCGGCATCGTGCTGCTGATTGGCTTTGGCTTCGCCGTTGGCCTGGCTTACATGACGCTGAGCAGCCGCCTAAGCGCCGATTTGCCGGCCGTCGTGCCGACTTACACCGCGACCAATGCGCTGGTCATCGGCGGCGCGACCGCTACTTCTGCCGCGACGCCCGCCGGCACGCCGTCCGCTGCCGCGGAAGAGGCGACATCGTCGCCGAACAGTGCGGCGCCCACCCTGACCTCACTGGCTTCAGCCACCGCTGTTGCCACGCCGACCGCTGCGCCCACCGTCGTCTGCGCCAACGCGGTCGACCCGGCCTTTGGCGCGCTCACGCCTGAGCTGGGCTGTGCGACGACGGAGCCTGGCCGCATTGTCTGGGCCGCATGGGAGCCATTTGAGCGGGGCGCTATGCTCTGGCGTAGCGACACCGATCGGGCCTATTCATTCAGCAACGACGGCAACTGGTCCGTGATCGATACAAGCTGGGACGGTCAGCCGGCGCCATCGCGCGGTGCGCCGCCGGCCGGTCTCACTGCGCCGGAACGCGGCTTCGGCTACGCCTGGGCCACGGACGATGCACTTTTCTTCAGCCTGGGCTGGGCGCGGGATAGCGAGAAGGGCTTCTGCGCCCGGGTCCAAGACTTCGACAATGGCTTCGCCTTGCAGAGTGAAGCGGTCGCCTCGTGCACGCCGGACAATCTCTTCAACCACGCGGCGGCCGGCGGATGGACGCCCATTATCCTCGAAGCGGGTAACAATGGGCGCTGGATTGGTAGCAACGGCGTCGCTCAATCGGCAGACACGCCGGCAGCACTCCCGGCAACCCCAGCGCCAAGCGTTGGCGCGACGCCCACGCCGTTGCCCGGCCCTACATCAGCGCCGCCACCAGCGCCGCCAGCGACCGAGCCAGCTAGCGGTCAACCCTCTACGGTCGAGCAGGCAGTGCGGCCGCGCGAGCAAGGACGTTTCTTTGCTCCCCGAGCCAGCGCAATTACGCTGGATGGCTCGTTCAATGATTGGCCCAGCGATTGGATTCCAATCCAAACCGTCGTCTACAATGTCGGCGACTACAGCGGCGGCGATGACCTCTCGGCCAGAGCCCAATTTGCCTGGGACGCCGATGGGCTCTACATCGCGCTGCGCGTGCGCGATGATCGCTTCCGCCCCGGTCCGCCAGGTAGCGATCTCTGGCAGGGCGACAGCATCGAAATCAACCTCGACCGTCTCTTGGCACAGGATTTCGACGACAGCCAGGCCAATGACGACGACTATCAGGTCGGACTGTCATTTACTGAGGAGAGCGGCGCGCTGCTTGGCTATCGTTGGCTGCCCCTCGCCCAGGAAGGCGCGTTTACGCCCGAAGGGGCGATGCAGCCGCAGATGGAGAATGGCGAATGGCGCGGCTACAATCTGGAAGCACGGCTGGCCTGGCCCCTCGTCGGCATTGACGGTGCTGCGCTGCCGGAGCAGGCTGCGCTTGGCTTTGTGCTGGCCGTCAACGACAACGACAGTGACACGCCGAGCCAGGAGACGATCCTGGCCACGTCGCCGGCGCGTACGCAGCACGACAACCCCACCCAGTGGGGCACACTCATCCTGTTACCATGAGGACGCTATGCAGACCAACCCCTTTTGGAGTGAAGACTTTCCGCGCCCAGCCAACCTGCCCGTCACCACGTTGCCGGCAACCGCAGAGGTTGCAATTGTCGGTAGCGGCTATACGGGGCTGAGCGCGGCCATCTCGATGGCCAAAGCCGGAGTCGACGTGGTTGTCATCGAAGCCGAGACGATCGGCTGGGGCGCCAGCAGCCGCAACGGCGGCATGATGACCACGGGGCTCAAGGACGAGATGCCCGGCATCTTCAAGCAGTATGGGCCCGAAAAAGGTCGTATCTTCTGGGAATGGGCCCTGGCTTCAGTCGACTTCGTGGAGCAGAGGGTGGCCGACGAGGCGATTGACTGCGATTTTGCCCGTCATGGTCACCTCTACCTTGCCTACAAGCCAGGTCACTTCAAGGAGATGGGCGAGGGCGTCGAGTGGTATGCACGCAACCTGGACTACCAGGACATGTGGTTGGTAGATGCGGCGGATCTGGCCCAGGAGATCGGCTCTGCGAGCTACTTTGGGGCGACCGTCGACAGTCGGGCGGCGGGTTTACATCCGGCCAAATATGTCTTCGGTCTGGCTCAGGCCGCGGCTCGTCACGGCGTCAAGCTGGTCGAAAAGAGTCGCGTCGACGAGATTGGTAAGGATGGCGCCGATTTTTTGTTGACGGTAGGCAAGGGCACGAGCGAGGAAGCGACGCTACGCGCCAACGAGGTGCTCATGGCGACCAACGGTTACACCGATGATCTGGTGCCCTATCTGCGCCGGGGCGTCTTTCCAGTGGGCAGCTACATCATTACGACAGAGGTATTGCCAAGTGACCTGCAGGAGGAATTGAGCCCCAAGGGACGCATGTTCTTCGACAGCAAGAACTTTCTCAACTACTTCCGCCTCACGCCGGATGGCCGGATGCTCTTCGGCGGTCGCCACAACCTGTCACCCAACCTCGATGTCATCGAGAGCGCGCAGATGATGCAGCAGCGTATGATTGAAGTCTTTCCGCAGTTGGCTGGCGTGCCGCTTAGTCATACGTGGACGGGCAAGTTGGGCCTGACCTTCGATCTCATGCCCCACACCGGACGCGTCAAGAGCGGCCCCCATGAAGGGCTCTTCTTTGCGTATGGCTACGCCGGTCACGGCCTCTCGGTGGCAAGCTTTCTGGGCCATCAGATCGGCAATCTGCTGGCCGGTCACGAACAGTCACTCGCCTTCGAACAGGTCAAGCAGCAGCGCTACTTCTTCACCAAGTATGACGCCCTCTATTTGCCTGTGGTCTCGACCTGGTTCCGCATCCTGGACAATGTTTCGTGAGGCGCACAGCGTCCTGCGTGACACAACGCTGCAATATCCTGCTGCCAGCACGTTTCACCCTTCAGTTCTCCTGCAGCGTCAGCCCGACACCAGCTCCCAAGGCGGCGGCCGCTGCAATGATCAAAAAGACTTGCTGATACGCAGCAATCGTGGTCGCCTGCGTTTCCAGGGCCTGCTGAAGCAATACGCCGCCCAAGGTCGCCCCCAGGAGCGTGCCGCTGAAGCGAATCATGCTATAGACGCCGGCCGCCGCCCCCGCTTCATCCATGGCCACGTTGCTGAGCGCGGCGCGATGCAGGGCAGCGAGGGAAAGTCCTGCACCAAGCCCGTGAACAATCAGCCCAACGGCAACCCAATAGAGCGGAATGTCAACAGGGAGCAGGCCAAAGTAGGCCATTGCGGTCGCTTGAATGGTCATGCCGCCAACCACGGGCGGGCGACTCCCAACGCGATCTGAAAGACGGCCGCCCAATCGCATGGTCATCAGCAACGCCCCAGCATTGAGCATCACCATGCCCCCAATCGCCGAAGCGCTGAGGTTGCGCACGTCGGTCAGGTAGAGGGGCATGAGAAAGCCAATGCCGGTCATGGTAAACATGCGCAAACCAGACGTAAATGAGGCCCGGCGCAGGCTGGTATTGCCAAAGAGGGCCAAGTCCAAAAAGGGATCAACCCGGCGGCGCTCGCGCAGGACAAATCCAATCGCAAAGAGGATGGAGAGGAGAAGAAGACGCCAGTCGCGGAAGGGCTCGACGCCCGTGATCACGCGACTGGAGAGGTAAAAGATAAAAAACGTAATGGTGCCGCCGAGGAAGATAACGGCCAACCAGTCAAAGTTGCGCAAATAGCTTAGTCTTACCTTGCGCAGCGAAGGAATGCCCAAATAGACCACCACAATTGCAATCAACGCAACACCCAATGCGGGGAGAAAAATGGAGCGCCACCCCCAGTAGTCGATCATGAAGCCGGCCGCCAACGGACCGAAAATGCCGACCAGTGGCCCAACCGAGTTCCACGTCCCCATGGCCTGGCCCCGTCGCGATGGATCAAAGCGTTCGGCGATGATGGCCATGCTCAGCGGTGCGATGCCGGCGACGCCCGCGCCCTGAATCGTGCGGCCGACGAGCAGCCAGGGAAGCGTCGGTGCAGTCAACACGATCATCGTCCCCCCTGCAAAGACGAAGAGGCCCAAGATGATCAGATTGCGTTTGCCCAATCCATCGCCAAGTCGGCCATAGAGGGGCATGAGCATCATGAAGGGTAGGGTATAGGCCGTGACCAGCCAGGCGGCCACATCCGCATCGATGCCAAACTCAGCGCGGATGGTCGGCAGGGCGACGCCGAAGGTCGACGCGTTGAGAATCATGGTCACGGTGGGGATCATGAGGATGATTAGCAGCCGCATGTCGCCCGAGGGGGTATTCGATTCGCCCTGCACAGCATCACTCAGACGACGGCGTAGCGGCGCCAGACTGCGAGCCGAGGCAGACCATGAATGCGAACCAGGTGCCGGCATAGCTTCCCCCTTTATCCGTGTCGAGCAAAGTACAACCGAACGAGCGGTGATGGTTCCCACCCCGGGGCAAATCCTCGACAAACAGCGTAAAACCCAATACCCCTTATCGTAGCTGCGAAAGTGTTTCGATGTCAATTAGCTTGCGCTTGATACTGATTCTGAACGCTTCCAAATATCTTTTGCACGATAACTTGATGATTGTGAATGGCTAACGAAACGATCACGCCGCCAAGCAGCTCAAATCGGGCAGACGCGCCTCGCATTCCAGCAGCCAGGCTAGTTGCGACACCGGCGGCTGTGCTATACTACGCCAACATGATCAAGCCCATTTGGCAATCAAGGAAAGAGACTTGGCGCTACGCAAGTCTTGCTCCCCAAACCGCCCAGCATAATGAGGTGTTCTGCATGCCCAACGGCGCACGCTTTCAGCTGCGATCAGCCGTCATCGCTTTGCTTGCGACGGCCCTTCTCCTCGGATCCTTGCCCACGTCAGTCCTGGCCCAACGCACAACACCGCCCTCTGAGCCAACCGTAACGATTACGCCCTATTTGCTCGATAACGGTGAGCAGCAGCCCGTCATGGCCGAGTGGATTCGGCTTACTGCGGAGGAGAATCGGCGCACCAGCAGCGATCAAGCGGTGGAAACGGCCTTCCTGCGCTATCGGACCCGTGCCGCCGAGCCCCAAACGCCCATCGTGATTCTTAGCGACAGCCCACTGAGTGAGTTGGACCCGCTGGACGTTGGTGCGCGCTTCTTGCCGCTGACGGCGCTTTTCGGTGGCGCGGCGGACGTCATTCTCATGGGGCCGCGGGGCGTAGAGCCGGCGCGACCGCTGCTCGACTGTCCCGGCACGTTCGATGCCGCGTTGAATCGCGAGGCATCCCAGGACCGGCTGGCGCGGCAGCTTGGCGCCTACCTGGCTACGTGCAGTTCGCTCTGGCGCGGTGCTGCGGTTGACGTCGCCGGCTACAACGCAGCCGAAATGGCGCAGGATGTCGAAGATCTGCGCCGCGCCCTTGGATATGAGCAGATCTCGCTGATCGGCGTGGGCTTTGGCAGCCATGTCGGCATGACATTGATGAAAGAGAATGAGGAAAGCATCGATCGCGCTGCCCTCATCCTGATCCAGGGCCTGAACCAGACGCTCACCCTGCCGATCGATGTAGAAACCCAGCTGGAACGGCTCAATATCCGCGTCAAGAATGACCCGGCGGTCAATGCTGCGATTCCAGACTTCCTGGGTCTGGTTGAGTCAGTCCTGGCTCGGCTCGAAGCCGCGCCGGTTACCGTGACGATTGAAGAGAGCGACAACCCGGCGCTTATTGCGGAAACGCCCGTCGATGTGACAGTAGGAAAGCTCGATCTCCAGTACGTGACTGCACGCGACTTGGCGCGCACGGAACAGCGTGCACTGCCCGCGCGCTACGCGGAAATGGCCTTGGGCGACTTCCGCTGGTTGGCCGAAGAAGCGCTGGCCTGGCGCAGCGGCATCGGCGGCAGCCTCATGCCGACGTTGGCCCAATGCGCCTCGGGGGCCAGTGAAGCGCGCCAGGGCGCAATCGAAACCCAAAGCGCCGAGACCCTTCTCGGCAACGCCATCAACGGTGTCTGGTTCGACACCTGCGCCAGCATCGGTGACGTCGATTTGGGTGACGACTTCCGAGAATCGTTTCAGACGGAAACGCCCATCCTCATGATCAGCGGGAGCATGGATGCGCTCACGCCGGACGCCAATGGCGAGCGGCTGCTCACTAGTTTTCTCAATGGACAGCACCTGATCGTCGATGGGGCGTCTCACGACCTGATTGACGAAGCGCTGCCGGAGATTGCGCCGGCGCTGGTAGAATTCATGCTGGGCGACCCCACAACATCCTTCGCCGATTTAGAGTTGGCGGTCCCCTTTAACCTGACCTCCGTAGAGGTATCGGAGGTAACCGAGGTAAGCGGCTGGCTCGGAGAGTACTACAACAATCTTGACCTGAGCGGTACGCCGGCGCTTGTGCGCGACGATCCGGCAATTGACTTTGACTGGGGCACTGACGCACCGGCGCCGGGCGTCACGCCCGACAACTTCTCGACACGTTGGACCATCACCCGTGAGCTGCCCGCGGGCGCCTATCGGCTCTCGGTCCAGGTCGACGGCGGCGTCCGCGTCTGGATCAACGATACGCCGGTGCTTGATGGCTGGGAAGATAGCGGACCGCGCAACTATGTGGCTGCGCTCAACTTGGGACGCGGCACACATACGGCGCGGGTCGAATACTTTGCGGGCGCGGGCAATGCCGCGATCAACCTCACGTTCGCGAGCGCGGATCGATTTCCCGACTGGAAAGCCGAGTACTTCGATACGCCCGATCTAAGCGGCGAGCCAGTTGTGGTGCGCAACGAAGAGACTTTGGACGCGTTCTGGGGGCAGAGCGCGCCGGCTCCTGGCGTCCCGGCCAGCGATTGGTCAGGAAGATGGACGCGCAGAGCTGATTTCGAGGCCGGCGTCTATCGCTTCACGATCGATGTCTCCGGCGGTGTCCGCCTCTGGCTGGATGGTCAATTGCTCATTGACAGCTGGGAGGAACTGGGGTTGCGCCAGTTGACCGTCGACACGGGCGAGCTGAGCCAGGGCGGTCATGATATCCGTGTCGACTACTTCAAGCGTGCCGTTGATGGAAGACTGGCCGTCGCGTGGGAACCGGCGATCGTGACTGTGCCGCCGCAGGCCATCATCCGCGGTCCGACCCGGGCCCAAGTAGGCCAGAGCATTGTCATGGACGGTAGCGGTTCTAGCGCCACGCCTGGACGCGAAATCGTCGAATACCTTTGGAACTGGGGCGATGAGACAACGTCGACCGGTATTCAAGCACAGCACATATACAGCGCAACGGGCATCTACAACGTCACTCTGCGGGTGATCGACGACGTGGGAGCCGTTGGCCAGAGCACCACGCAACTCCGCATCGATTCCGAGCCGACCGCGCCCGATCCGGCGGCGCCGCCTACAGCAGTGATCAACTCGCCACGCCAGGGCATCGTCGGCGCCGCCCTGCAATTTGACGCCATCGACTCTCGCAGCAGCAATCCCATCATTAGCTTTGCCTGGGACTTTGGCGATGGCACGACAGCCAACGCGATCAGCGTAAACAAGATTTATGCTACGTCCGGCACATTTAACGTCACGCTGACCGTAACGGATGATCAAGGCTTGCAAAGCGTGGACAATCGCCTGATCTTCATTTCAGCGCCGGCGCCTACAGCGACGCCGGCGGGCACCGCAAATCTGCCGACTGCGACGCCGGTCATACCCACGCCCGCGCCCGTCACGCCGACACCGGTCCCGGATGTAGCGACCGCAACCCCGGATCCCGGCGCACCGATTGCGACACCTTCGCTTGTGCCAACTGTGCCGCCCGTACCGGAAATTACGCCGACACCAACGCCACCCGGTGACCAATCCCCCCTTCCGCCTGGGGGCACGGACCCGGGTGCGCCTCCAAACGTCGGTGCTGGGCCGACGGCGCTCATCTCGGGCACGGTCAATGGCCAGCCGATTACGGTGCAGGGCAATACCGAAGCGGGCACCATTGTCACCGTCAATGCGCTCGAGACTGTCGCGCTAAGCGGCAGCGGGTCACAGCCGGGCACCGTCCCGATTGTCACTTATGAGTGGAGCGCGCCGCCAGATAGCCAAAGCGGTACAGAGTTCGTGGTTCAGTTTCCTGCCGCCGGTACCTATCAAGTCACCCTTACCGTGACTGACGCCAACGGCCTATCGGATACTGATATTTGGTTGGTTGAGGTGCCATAGTGGGTGCCATAATCCGGAGGCTTGAGCTTATGCGGAAGGTGAAATATAATCAAAGCTGTTTCCTGTCTTCATCCAAAATATGCGAACATTGCTGGTGATCTGTGTGCCATGGCTGTTCTTGGCATCGGTGCAAAGGGATCCAGTCATGAGTAATCTCAGAGAGATTACCGAACTCGCTCAAGAAAGGAACGAATATCATGTCTGAATCTTCTCAATCCAATGTATTTGCACTCCTCTTCGCTGACACGACAGGCGCTGACAATTTTTATGCCGCGCTAGAAGGTTTGGCCGATGATGGACTGGTCACGATCGTTGACGCTGTCATTGCCATGCGCAACGCTGGTCAAGATGTCAACGTGCGCCAAATGACGCCTAAGAAGACGGGGCGGTATGCAACGGGCGGCGGCGGCATCGGCTTCTTGGCCGGTATGCTCTTGGGCGGACCCATTCTGGGCCTGGCCGCGGGCGCCGGCATCGGCGCAATCACCGCACGCATGAAAAATCACGGTATGGACCATGACTTTGTCAATGACATCGTTCAGGGCATGCAACCCGAAACCTCTGTCCTCTTTGTCATGACCCAAGACGGCAATGTGGACAAACTGCGTGAGGCCTTGCGCCCCTACAAGGCTGTTGTACTTACCACCAGTCTCACCGGCGAACAGGAAAAAGAGCTACAACAGCTACTGAAACACGAAGAGTAGCGAGAACCTCACCAGCAATCGCAAATCAGCAAGGCGTCGACAGCACCAGAGTCGACGCCTTGTGCATTTTCCCCCAACATCTTTGCGCCCGGCCCAATCATGCGCCAGAGGCCGGGGGCACGCTTCAACGATCGAGACTTAAAGCGAGGGTCCTATGTCTTTCTGGAACACTAGTTCGACTGCAGTCAAGACTGCCTTGGTTGTCGGTGCCGCAGCCCTGCTCTTCCTGCTCATTTTCCTCATTTCCAATCTGGGCGGCTCACAAGCGCCGGACGCAGGCGCGCCCGAGGTGTTGACGCCAGCAGCCAGCGCCACGGCCCCTAGCGAGGTAGAGCCGACTGCGCCGCCAACGCCCGAGGCAGGCGATGCGATGGTCACGGTAGAGACCGCCGTGAACGTGCGCATGGGTCCCGGCACCAATTATCCCAAGACAGGCATGCTCTTGGCCGGGCAGTCGGCAACGGTCACCGGTCGCAACGCCGACTCGAGCTGGTGGGCCATTGACTTCCCCACCGAACCAAATAACGTCGGTTGGGTGGCAGCCGACTTTGTCACCGCGAGCGATGTCGACAATGTTCCGATCTTGGAGGCGCCTGTTGCGCCTGCGCCAACGTTGGCCCCGCCTGTTGCCATCACGGCCTGGCGCGGCGCATATTATGCCAATCCCAATCTGGATGGCGATCCCGTGCTCGTGCGCAATGACGAGCAGCTCGACTTTAATTGGGGAAGCCAGCCGCCAGCGGCCGGCATGCCTGCCACCAACTGGTCGGCGCGTTGGACCATCAATCGCAACGTTCCTGCCGGTACCTATCGCTTCTCAGCCTGGGTAGACGACGGCATCCGGATCTATGTGGACAATCAGCTTCTCATCGACGGCTGGCTGGCAGGCACCGCACGCAACTACCAGACTGACGTCAACCTCAGCGCCGGTGCACACAGCGTGCGCGTTGAGTATTTCCAAGGCACGGGCGATGCCCTGCTCCAGCTTTCAATCGGCTATGTTGAAGGCTTCCCGGAGTGGAAGGCCGAATACTTCGGCAACGTAAGCCTGGAGGGTACGCCGACCGTGGTACGCAACGAGGCATCGATCGATTACGACTGGGGCATTAATCCGCCTGCACCAGGTCTGCCAGCAGACAACTGGTCGGCCCGTTGGAGCCGATCCTATGATTTGGCTGCGGGTGCGTACACAATCACGGCCAATGTGGCGGGCGGCGTACGCATCTGGATCGATGATCAGCTACTCATCGACTCGTGGACCAATGAGCCGCTGCGTCTGCTCTCCGCCGAGACCGGCGAACTCAACGCCGGACGTCATCAGCTGCGCGTCGAGTACTTCAAGGAACGTGATCCCGGCAGGTTACTGGTCACCGGCGCCGAAGCCGACGGCGATCCCATTCCGCCCAAAGCGGTCATTCAGGGGCCCAGCCGTGCAGTCGCTGGCGACGAAGTGACGTTCAGCGCCATCGGGTCGGAAGTTGCGGCCGGCAGCCACATTCAGAGCGTGAATTGGGATTTCGGCGACGGCAGCAGCGCACAGGGCGTTTCGGTTACACATGTCTTTGCCCAGGCGGGCATCTACAATATTGTCATGACCGTGACCGATGATAAGGGGCTGAGCGACAATGACACCCAGCAAATCCGCATCAGCGACGAAACGAGCACGCCGGAAGCGCCTCAACCGCCCATAGCCGTCATTGACGCGCCTGCACAGGGGCAAGTGGGCCTGCCGGTCACGTTCTACGCGGGCAATTCCCAGTCGGTGAATCCGATTTCAAGCTACCAATGGGACTTCGGCGATGGGACCACGGCCGATGCCGTCAGCGTTCAGAAGACCTTTAACGAGGCGGACGTCTTCACTGTTTCGCTCACGGTTATCGACGACAACGGGTTGACGAGTATTGCCGAGCAGCAAATTGCGATTCGGGAGAGCGATCCGCCGGTGGTACCGACGCCTACTCCTGAAGCGGTGACGCCGGAACCGCCCATCGAGCCCACAGCGGAAGCCACTGACGCCACAGCCGAGCCAACCGAGGAAGTGACGGCCGAGCCGCCGGACGCGACCGAAGCGCCCGAGGTTGAATTGCCCATTGCGCCGCAACAACCGGTCGTGGTCGTCACCGTGGACGGTGTGCAAGTGGAGCCAATCATTACAGATGGAACGTCAACGGTTCAGTTGGCAGCCGGCCAGACGCTGGCGATCGACGCCAGCGCCGCGCTCGAGGAAACGCCTGAGCTGGTTTTCACATGGGACATGGGCGATGGGAGTCCGCCTAAAACGGGGCCTGCTTTCGAACACAGCTATGCTGAGCCGGGTACCTATACGATTTCGATCGATATCGACAATGGCACCGAGTCTGCGACTACCGTTTGGCAAGCGCAAGTCACCGAGTAGCACGAGGTCGCCTGTCGTTTCGACAGAGCGCAGCAACGGCCTGCTCTGAGCCTGCCAAAAAGAGAAATCTCGTGATGACCCACCAGGCGTGGATGTGAGGAACCTGCCTACGCGCCGGCTTCCAACTTGGCAAGCTGACGGGCCTGGGTCATCCAGCGATCATGGTGAACCAGCGCCCAGCCTTTGCTACCGATTATCTGGTGCAATGACTCCTCGCTGAGCTGGCTCAAGGCGTCAAACGTTGTCACGCCAGCCAGTTCCAGCCGGGCGGAGAAAATGGGGCCAATTCCCTTGATGCGCTCCAAATCGGACGGAGCGCGCCGGCCGCTTGTAATTGCGGCGTAGACCTTTGCCTGAGAGATCCAGCTCTCGTAATCGGCGGTACGTCCCTTGCCGACGATATCGGCAAGCTGATCAGTCGTACAAGCAGCCAAGTCCTCAAAGGTCTTGATGCCAGCCGCACGCAGACGTTTGGCATAAACAGGACCTATGCCGTTGATCTCTTCCAAGTCGTTGGACAACAGGCCAACATTCAACAGGTCGGCAAATCCACGGGCCTGCGCGATCCATCGATCGAAGTCGATGACTTGCCCCGCGGGCGCCTGCACGATATCAGCGAGCTGGGCCGGCGTCTGCGCAGCAAGCTGACCAAACGTCTCAACGCCGCCGGCATAGAGCCGTTCCTCATAGACAGGGCCCACGCCATCAATCTGCTCCAGATCGTCGCGCACAACATAGAGGGCTGCAGCACCAGCAAACCGACTCTTATTTAGCTCAACGTAGAGAGCATCACGCTCATGACGCAGCACGTCCAATTCCTGCTGCAAGGCAACTGTCGCCGCATCAGCTTTGGCGAGCGGTTGCGCACCAGCGTCAGCGTCAAGCAGCGTGACGCTCGTGCGCGTCGCCCCTTCTTCGACGACTGCTGTACTCTCCGCGCTCTCCGTGGCCGCGGTTGCGGCGTCTAACTGACGCGCCAATGCATCCCGCTCCTGCTTCAGGGCATCCACCTGGCTTTGCGCACTTGCCAACTGACGCTGCAAGGCTTCGGCCTCAGCTTGCCTTTGCTGTGCTGCTGCAAGATGTTCCTGAACCGCATCCAATTCAGCGCGCAAGGCCGAATCGCTCTTGTCGATGCGTGCGGCATTTCGCCGCCAGAAGAACCAATCAATTACCCATTCAATCAACCAACCGACAAAGAGACCGGCCAGGAAGAATAGCAAGGAAGTGTTCATCGATTATACTCCAGTGGCTGAAGAGCGGGCGTCTGTTTACGTTGCCTCTCTATTAAAGCAGAGTGCGAACCGATTGAGCAAACCGTGTGCGGGCGACCATCATCCCCCGTCACCAACCACTCACAGTAATTGTAGTCAAGCTTTTGTACAGATTTTGTCACACCATGATAGACTATGGAATTATAGAGATGCGAAACCCCGGGTGAATCTGCATCCGGCAGCATTAGCAGAATCATCAATGAAGCGTGAGGAGCAAATTCCCTGATGGCTGATTGCGATGTACTCGTCATCGGCGCTGGCCACAACGCCCTGGTTTGTGCCGGTTATCTGGCCCAAGCCGGATACAGCGTGATCATGCTGGAACGACGACACAAGGTCGGCGGGGCCGTGGTGACAGAAGAGATCGTCCCCGGTTTCCAGTTCGATCTGGGCGGATCGGCCCATATCTTGATTCATCACACGCCGATTGTCGCCGATCTGCAGCTAGAGCGCTATGGCCTGGAATACCTGGATGTTGATCCGCTCTTTTTTGCCCCCTTTCCTGACGGCAGTCATATCACCTTCTGGCGCGATCTCGATCGCACATGTGAAAGCATTGCGGCCGTCTCGCCAGTAGACGGCGAAAACTATCGGCGTTTCATTACCATGTGGCAGCCTTTGGCTGAGGGCATGGTGCGCAGCTTCTTGGAGCCGCCGACCGGCGGCAATCTGTTCAAGAACTTGGTACTCAAGACGGGCGGCGAAGCTCGCTTTGAGCAGCTCACCGATATTTTGAGCGGCTACGGTCAGGTGTTGCGCAATAGCTTTGTCGACCCGAGGGTGCAGGCAGCTGTTGCTTGGATGGCTGCGCAGTCTGGTCCGCCGCCGGGTGAACCGATGTCTGCGCCCTTTGCTCTCTGGCAGCCCATGTACCATGTGACCGGGCTGCGCCGTCCACGCGGCGGGTCGGGCATGCTGACCCAGGCGCTGGCGCGCATGATTCAAGCCCACGGCGGTCAAATCATTGCGGGCGCGCCGGTCACGCATATCTTGACGCAAAATGGCCGGGCCGTGGGCGCCGAGACGGAAGGCGGCATTCGTGTGACCGCACGGGCTGTGGTCTCTGGTGCGCACATTCACACCACGATGGCCATGCTGGAGGATGCGCCCGTGCCGGCCAAATCCCGCCGGCTGGCCGAACGATCCCATATCGGCAACGGATTCGGCATGATCATTCGCTGCGCCATGGACGATTTGCCCAACTACACGGCGTTGCCCTCGCCGGCGGATGGCACACCTGGCCCCCAGCACCGGGCCATGCAGTTCATCTGCCCGGATATGAATTATCTTGAGCGGGCCTACGGCGACTATTTGGGCGGCAAACCGTCGGACGATCCGGCGCTGATCGCGATGACCTTTTCGGCCGTCGATCCGACGCTGGCGCCGCCAGGCAAGCACACGCTCTTCATTTGGGGCCAGTACTATCCATACGAGCTGGCTTCGGGAGAATCATGGGACGACATCGGTGATGGCATTGCCGATCGCATGCTCGACAAGCTGGCAGAGTACGCGCCCAACGTTAAAGGCGCGGTGATCGACCGCCTGGTGGAGCATCCGCTTTACCTGGAACGCGAACTGGGCCTGCTGCGCGGCAATGTCATGCATCTCGAAATGTCGATCAACCAGATGTTCATGTTGCGTCCGGCGATTAGCATGGCCAACTATCGGGGGCCCCTTCAGGGGCTCTATCTGACCGGCGCCAGCACCCATCCAGGAGGCGGCATCATGGGCGCGGCAGGTCGGAACGCCGCGCAAACGCTCTTGAAGGATTTCTCACGCGGCAAAGCGTAACTGGCGCATGAATTGATCATTGCCGCTTGTCAATTGACAATGACCAATGGAGTTTGAATAGCACCTATGACCTACTTCGGCTTTCTCGCCCGCTTTCTGGGCATTCCGCTGTTGATTCTTGGCCTGCTGACCTGGTGGGATGCGCGCCAAGGGCGTCGCCTGCCCGTGCCCTTCCGCACCTGGGCGCCAGGTTTCGTCATTCTGGCCCACATCGTCGTGGCCGTTCTCTATACCACCCCCTGGGACAATTACCTGGTGGCGACCAGCGTTTGGTGGTATGACCCGGCGCTGGTAACCGGGCTGGTGATCGGCTGGGTGCCGATTGAAGAATATACGTTCTTTGTCCTCCAGACGATCATGACCGGCCTAATCTGGCTCTTTCTGGCCAAGCGGTTGGTAAAAGATGACGACGTCCTGCGTGCGTCCGACCGTCGCCCGCAGTTGCGCTTATGGTCGGCGGGCGTGATAGGCGTGCTGTGGGCCGCATCCGTCGTGCTGCTTTTCTCGGGTTGGAAGCCGGGAACCTACTTGGCGCTGGAGCTTGTGTGGGCGCTGCCGCCGATCATCCTGCAGCTTGGCTTTGGCGCCGACATCCTCTGGCGCTACCGCAAGTTGGTCTTTTGGGCATTGATTCCGGCCACAATCTATCTTTGCATTGGCGATGCCCTCGCCATCGGCTCCGGAACCTGGACAATCGATCCGGCCCAATCGACCGGCATCATGGTGGCCAACCTGCCGATTGAAGAGATCATTTTCTTCTTTATCACCAACACGCTGGTCGTCCTGGGCATGACGCTTGTCCTGGCGCAAGAAAGTCAGGCCCGCGCGCCGGAGATCGTGCTCACGTGGATGAAGCGACTTGGGGCCAAGCCGCAGCTTTCGGCTGAAACAAAGTAGCGTACCAATCAACAACCCCCAGGCGCTTCTGCGCGCTTCTGGGCTACCATAGAGTGCCGTAGTTTGTCATGACCGTATCGCTGAACGCATTTGCAGCTCCTGAACACGAACCTTTTTTCTGGCCGGGCGGCAATGGCCGGGCCGCGCTCCTCATTCACGGCTTTCCCGGTACACCGGCGGAAATGCGGCCGGTTGCGGAGGTAATGCATGCCATGGGTTGGACGACCCAAGGCGTGCTGCTGCCCGGCTTTGGACGCGACTTCGCCCAAATGCCCGACTACACTCACGAAGACTGGGCAGGCGCTGTCTCGGACGCGCTCGTCCGCTTGCGCGCCACCCACGAAAACGTGGTGCTGGTGGGCAATTCGGTGGGCGCCGCCGTCGGCCTGGCGGTCGCAGCTCGCAACAAGGTCGATGGCTTGCTCCTCTTTGCGCCCTTCTGGCGCGCCAATCAGCGTTTGCTCGATGCGCTCTACCCGGCCGCACGGCTGGCCTTCCCACGCATTCGTCCCTTTAAGAGCGCCGACTTTGCCGACCCCAAATTTCGCGAAACCCTGGAGCGCTTCCTACCCGATAGCAATCTTGATGATCTGGATACGCAGGCAGCCATCCGCGACCTGACGCTGCCCATGAGCGTGCTGGGCACGGTACGTGCGGCGGGTCGCGCCGGCTATCAGGCAGCGGCTCAAGTCGACGCGCCAACGCTGATTATTCAGGGAACAGACGACATCATCTCCCATCCAGAGCGTACGCTTGAGCTAGCCCAGCGTCTGAGCGCCGCGACAGAGTTGCGAATGGTAGCGGGCGACCACGTCTTGACTCTGTTAAACAACGGCGCCCAACGCGAAATCATCGAATCCATCCAGGCGTTCGCGATGGACAATCTCCCAGACCCGACGCCGTCTGCACCGGAGGCAAGCGCGTGAATAGCCAATCGATCTCCCCACGCTTACGACCGACTACATTTCGTCCCAACGTGGTGCACCTGCTGATCGGCGCCTGGGTACTCACCATGATCTCCATTCCCATCGTCCGCTGGGTGATCGGTGACGATGCCCTGCGTTGGGGCGTGATGCTCTCGGTCTCCTTGCTGGCGACGGCGGTAGTCGTCGTCCTCTGGCAGGCATGGGGCGCAATGCGGACGGTGCGCACGGTGTTCGTCGTGATGCTCTTCGCCTGGGCCATCGAATGGATTGGCAGTACAACCGGTCTGCCCTTTGGCCGTTACCACTACACCGACGAACTCATCCCCCAATTGATGCATGTACCGCTGGCCATACCTCTCGCCTGGCTCATGATGCTGCCGCCGGCCTGGGCCATTGCCGCAAGCATTAGCGGACGCTGGAGAGGATGGCGTTTTGTGCTGCTGAGCGCTGCTGCGTTTACTGCCTGGGATTTCTTTCTCGACCCACAGATGGTAGACTGGGGATTCTGGGTATGGGATCAGCCCGGCGGCTATTTCGGCATTCCGTGGATCAACTTCGGCGGCTGGCTGCTGAGCGCGGCGCTACTCACGCTCCTGGCTCGCCCGCTCCCTCTGCCACTACCGCCGCTCGTGGCAATCTATGCCATCACCTGGGCGCTGCAGACGATTGGTCAGCTCTTTTTCTGGCGCATGCCCGGTCCGGCCTTGGTGGGGTGCGCAGCGATGGGTCTTTTTCTCTGGCTTGCCTGGCGTAAACGTTTTGCGCTTCATCCATCAATTGAGTAACTAATGCTCCAAGTTCTGGTCTGGACCCTGATTGCGTTCTTTTGCGGATCATTGCCCTTCTCGGTCTGGGTGGGCCGGACGATTCTCAAAACCGACGTGCGTGCGGTTGGAGATCACAATCCCGGCGCGACCAACGTCTTACGCGCGGGGGGCAGGGGTCCGGCGATCCTGGCTTTGACCCTTGACTGGTTCAAAGGCACGATTCCCGTGGCGTTGGCCTACGGTTGGGTCGGCATTGATGGCTGGGGCCTTGTGCCGATTGCCATCGCGCCGGTTGCCGGCCATGCGTTCTCACCCTTTTTGCACTTCCAAGGCGGCAAGGCGGTGGCCGTCACTGCCGGCGTTTGGACCGCGCTCACGGCGTGGGAAGGACCAACGGTGGGCGGGCTGCTATTGGCTGTGGCAGTCTACTTTGTGGGCGCGAATGGCTGGGCGGTCAGCCTTGCTATGACGGGAATGATGGCCTACCTCTGGTTTGCGCCGGCCTCGTGGAATGGCATGATGATCCGACCGGATCGCACCATCATGCTGGCGATTTGGCTGGGACAGATGGCGATTCTGCTCTGGAAGCACCAGGTCGACTTTGAACAGTCACCCCTTGGTTATCGCCGAAAGCGTGTGGCCGAATGACCGACGCATTTCCCCTCCTCGCCATTTTCGCAACCGGCGCGTTGCTCACGATGTTGCTGATTGCGCTCACCAATATTCGGGTCTTTCTGCGCCTGGCAGCGCCGACAGATTCGCAATGGACGCCACGCGTTTCGGTTCTTGTTCCAGCTCGCAACGAAGCCGACCATCTGGGTGATACCATCGCCCACCTTCTGGCTCAGGATTATCCCGATTTTGAGATCCTCATTCTGGACGACCACTCCGAGGACGACACGGCCGCAGTCGCCCAGCATGCCGCGGCCGGCGCTTCGTGCGTGCGTGTGTTGACCGGAGCGCCCCTGCCGCCGGGTTGGCTGGGCAAACCGTGGGCCTGCCATCAACTCAGCCGGTCAGCCGCCGGCGCCGTGCTCGTCTTTACGGATGCCGATGTAAAGTGGGAACCGGGTGCGCTGAGCGCGATTATCGAGCTGATCGCGAACAACGAAGCCGACCTGCTGACCGTGTGGCCCACCCAAATCACGGTGACCTGGGCCGAACGGCTGGTGGTGCCGCTGATGGCCATGGCCGTGCTCGCCTATCTCCCCCTGCCCATGGCCCATGACACGCGCATGGTACAAGCCGCGGCAGCCAACGGCCAGTGCATGGCGTTCCGCCGGCGCGCCTACGACGCCTGCGGCGGCCACCAGGCAGTGGCGGGACGCATCGTTGAAGACGTGGCCCTGGCCGAGGCGATCAAGCGGGCCGGTCTCAATCTGCGTATGGCCGACGGCAATGAAACGATCGCTTGTCGCATGTATCACAGCTGGCGCGATGTTGTCAATGGCTACACGAAGAATATTCTGGCCGGACACCGGAACTCGTTTGTCTTGCTGGGCGCCTCGACTTTCATGCATCTGCTGCTCTTTGTCATGCCCTGGATCTGGCTCGGGGCGATGGCCCTGGGCGCAGTTGCCCCACTGGAGACGGGCATGGATCCAATCCGGTTGCTTGCATTCAGTTGGCCCCTTGCCCTCATTAGCCTGGGCGTAGCCATTCGTGCGATTACGGCACGCGCCTCCAATCAACGGGTCGGCGACGCATTGCTGATGCCCGTCTCAGCCCTTATCATGACCGGCATCGCGGCCAACGCAGTCTGGCAGCAGCTGCGTTATGGCGGCCATCGCTGGAAGGGGCGCATCGTGCGCGAGCAGACGCCTGTGCAGACGTCCGTCAGCCAGAAAGACACGCATCACCATGCCTGAACAAACCGTCGCCATTGTGGGGGCCGGCATCGGCGGCCTGAGCGCTGCCGTCCGTCTGGCCGCACAGGGTACACGCGTCGTGGTCGTCGAACAAAACGATGCCCCTGGCGGCAAGATGAGCCAGATCGAGCAGGACGGCTTCCGCTGGGACATGGGACCATCGGTCATCACCATGCGTCACGTCTTTGAGGAGCTCTTTCAGGCAGCCGGCCGCAAGCTGGAGGACTATCTGACGCTGCTGCCGGTCGACCCGTTAACCCGCTACTTTTACCACGACGGCACAGTGCTCGACGCCAGCAGTGATTTACGCCGCATGGCCGAACAGATCGAAACGATTGCGCCGCGCGATGTGGAAGGCTATATCGATTTCCTGGCCTATGCGGCCAAGCTCCATCGTATCACGGGGCCGGTCTTCATCTACGACGAGCCGCCCAGCCCGCGCACGCTGGCGCGCGTTTCGCCGCTGCAATTCCTGGAGGTCGACCCGTGGATGTCGATCGATCAGGCGGTCCGTAAGCGGGTCCAGTCGCCCCAATTGCGCAAGCTGCTCAATCGCTTTGCCACCTATGTGGGCGCCGACCCCTATCAAGCCCCCGCCACGCTCAGCGTGATCGCTCATGTGGAGCTGACCGGCGGCGTCTGGTATCCCCAGGGCGGCATCTATCGCATTGCGGCGGCGATGACGCAGCTTGCCCGCGAGCTTGGCGTTGAGCTGCACACCGGCCGGGCAGTCCAGCAAATTTTGGTGACCAACGGTCGTGCGGCCGGTCTGCAATTGACTGACGGAGAACGGATTGCTGCCGATGCGGTGATTGCCAACGTGGATGTGGCAACAGTCTATCAGCACCTGTTGCCGCCGGCGATCGCCACCCCGGCGCGACGCCGGCGCCATGCGGCACTGCCAACCTCCTGCTCGGGCTATGTTTTGCTCTTGGGCGTAGAGGGTCAGCATCCTGCACTGGCCCACCACAACATCTTCTTTGCCGACGACTACCGCAGAGAATTTCGTCAGATTTTTGGCGACGGTCGACCGCCCGACGAGCCGACCGTCTATGTGGCGATTACGTCGAAAAACGATCCAGACCACGCACCGGAGGGTTGCGAAAACTGGTTTGTGCTCGTCAATGCGCCGGCCTCAGACAAACGGTTCATCTGGAATGAGGCCCAAGACCGCTACCGAGAACGTGTACTGGATGCCTTGGCGCGGCATGGGCTCGAAGTTCGTGGCCGGATCCGCAGCGAGGTGCAACTCACGCCCAACGACATCGCCCGCATGTCGGGAGCCTGGCGTGGCGCGCTCTATGGCATTTCGTCGAACCAGCCACTGAACGCGCTGCGCCGCCCGCACAATCGATCCCGCGACCTGCCCGGCCTCTATTTTGCCGGCGGCACGACCCATCCCGGCGGCGGCGTGCCCATGGTGACGCTCTCGGGCAAAGTCGCCGCAGAAATGGTAGTGCGAGATATACTTCGCGGCTAACGCAACGATGCGGCCCCATCGCAGCGCCTCGCTGCTATACAATTGATTGGAGTCATCCATGACGAGCACCACTTCAAAGCGGCGAATCTGGCGCTTCATCGGCATTGGCGCTGCTCTCCTCCTCGCGGTCATCCTGATCGGCGCGCTCGGCTTTGTGATTTGGGCCAGCAATCCAGCCGAGCCCATGCCCGAAGCGCTGGCCGCGCTGGAATCTAGCCCGGAAGTGACGGTTGAAACCGAACCATGGCTTACCTTTACGCCAGTGGCGGAACCAGCGACGGAAGGCTTCATTTTTTATCCCGGCGGACTCGTCGATGCCCGGGCCTATGCCCCGGCCGCACACGCCATCGCCGCGGCCGGCTATCAGGTCGTGATTGTTCCGATGCCTCTCAACTTGGCGCTGCTGGCGCCGAACCGCGCCAGTAAGGTAATGGAGGCTTTCCCGACCGTCGAAACTTGGTCAATTGGCGGCCATTCCTTAGGCGGCGACGTGGCGGCCGGTTTTGTCGAACGAAACCCGGGCCAGATCGAGAACCTACTGCTATGGGGCGCGTATCTGTCGGGCGATAAGACGCTGAGCGAGCAGGAGATCGCCGTCTCTTCGATCTATGGCACGCTAGATGGCGTAGCCACGCCCGAAGAGATTGCGGGGTCCCGTCCGTCACTGCCCGCTGATACTGAGTACATTGCTATTGAAGGCGGCAATCATGCGCAGTTTGGTTGGTATGGGGATCAGAACGGCGACAACCCGGCCACCATCACTCGTGAAGAGCAGCAGATGCAGACGATCCAGGCAACACTTCAACAGCTCGGGTCCTGACAGACGCAGCTTCCGGCCTTCTATGCAGATACCATCCTCGCAGGGCAGCGGGATCACTTCGCGCAATCCATGCTGCATTTCCGCATGCTCCTCCCCCCTCAGCCAAGCTTGCACACACCTTGCAGAAGCTTTGCACAGCTTTAATCCAGCAAATCGGAAGTTTCAGCACAGTAAATCTGCGGCGAATGGGTCATAATGCCATTCTGTGCGAGCTGGCGCTACAGCTCGACGCAATCCCGCCCAACTGACTGGTAAGGTATAGGGTACGCACACGCCCAGGGTCAGCACGCGAATGTTTTTGCAGGCTGACAACGAGTGACGGGTTTCAAAAGGGGTACCTGCCGCGAAATTGTGGCAGAGAGAGCAGAATCAATAAACGAGCATACCATGATAGAACGAGAAGCGTTAGATAAAGTATTTATCAAGGATTTGCTGTTACGTGGAATCGTCGGCATCAATCCTGAAGAACGGGTAAATCGGCAGGACATCGTGATCAATGCCACATTTTGGACAGACACGCGTGCGCCGGGCGCCAGCGATGACATTGCCGAAACGGTCAATTATCGTACGGCAGCCAAAGCGATGATTGCCTATGTGGAGAGCGAAGGACCGCTACTTGTCGAAAAAATGGCGGCAGACCTGGTACGCATCTGCATGGAGGCGGAAGCAGGAATTCAGGCGGTGGAGCTCACCGTGGAAAAGCCGGGCGCCGTTCGCTTTGCACGCTCCGTGGGGCTGACAATTTTTCGCACGCGAGCGGAGATTCTCGGCAGCGCTGCGTAACCGCTTCCCCCGCCGTTCGGGCTTGGAGGTCGCCCTGAAACATCCAAGCCCGAATGGCATTTACCAACTGGAAAGACGTGAAAAATGACCGATGTTCTGCTTTTGCTGGGCTCAAATATTGAGCCAGCAGCCAATCTCAAATCTGCGCTACAGGCGCTTGAGGGCATACCGGATAGCCACGTGGTTGCCGTTAGCGCCACCTATGCAACGCCGGCCATCGGCTCCGACGGCAAGCAGGCCGACCAGCCGGACTTTCACAATGCGGCGGTGCATGTGCAGACAGCGCTCGATATTCACGATCTGCGCCGACAGCTGCGACAAATCGAGTCCCAGCATGGACGCGTGCGCACGCATGATAAGTTTGCGGCCCGTCCGCTTGACATCGACATCACTTTTTTCGGGCAGTCGATCCTAACGATTGACGGAACCGAAATTCCCGATCCGGATGTGGAAAAGCAGGCCTATGTTGTGATCCCGCTTGCTGAAATTGCGCCAGATTGGCGTCATCCTCAAACCGGTCAGAGACTACGCCAGATCGCTAGTGGACTGGCAAACCAAGAAATGGAGTTCGTACAGATATGAAGAATGTAGAATTTGCTCCCAATGGCAAGCATAACGGCAACGGCAGCTACAACGGTAATGGCAGCTACAATGGCAATGGCAACGGTAGCTACAATGGTAACGGTCACCAGCACATGCACGGCAACGGGTTTGGCCTTGATGTGCTGGAGCCGGCCGGGCAGAGCGCGGTGAAAGAAAGCTACGATCCGGCCTTCGAAGCAATCATTGAGCAGATGCTCGAGCGCATCGGCGAGAACCCGGAGCGCGAGGGGCTGGTCCGCACTCCCCTGCGTGTGGCCAAGGCCATGGACTTTTTGACTAGCGGCTATCGTACCGACTTGGATACTGTAATCAATAATGCAGTCTTTGAGGACGAAGGCCAGGGCATGGTGCTCGTCCGGGATATCGAATTCTACTCCATGTGCGAACATCACATGCTGCCTTTTTATGGCAAAGTGCACATTGCCTACATCCCAGATGGCAAGATTATCGGCCTGAGCAAGCTGGCCCGCATTGCCGATGTCTTTGCTCGGCGCCTGCAGGTGCAAGAACGGCTCACCAATCAGATTGCCGACGCGCTCGAAGAGGTCCTGGAGCCCAAGGGCGTGGCCGTCATGGCCGAAGCCGTTCACTTCTGCATGATGATGCGCGGTGTGCAAAAGCAGGGCAGCAGCACGGTGACCAGCGCCATGCGCGGTGCGTTCGCCGACGATGCCGTACTGCGCAGTGAATTCATGGCCAGCGTCCGGAGTTAATCATGTCACGGAATGCCATGGTCTGGGGTGCGAGCGGCGGGATTGGTCGTGCCCTGGTTCAAACATTGGCGACCAACGACTGGCGCGTTACGGCCGTGTCGCGCCAGGTTGACGATCTCGTCGGCCTGGCTGACACGGTCGTGGCAGCCGATCCCGCGGACGACTATCAGGTACAGCAGGCGGTTATGCGTACTGCGCAAGAAGCCGATGAAATTAACTTGTGGATCTACGCTGCGGGTGATATATTGGCTTCCCCTGTGGCAGAGTTGGGGCCTGCGGAGTGGCAACGTATTCTCAATGCCAATCTGACGGGTGCGTTCTTGACGGCGCACTACTCGCTGCCGTTGCTGGCTGAAGACGCCCACCTGATCTTTATTGGTGCGCAACACGAACGGCTACAGTTGCCCGGACTCGCAGCCTATGCCACAGCCAAGGCTGGTCTGCAAGCCTATACGACCACGCTAGCCAAAGAGCAGCGTAAGCGGCGGGTGAGCCTCGTTCGACCTGGCGCGGTTGATACGTCGTTGTGGGACAAGGTGCCGCTGCGGTTGCCCAAAGATGCGCTCGCACCCGATGTAGTGGCCGAACAGATTATTGACCTATATGAAAATGGTCACAAAGGAACGGTGGACCTCTAAATGAATGAGCAAGTGAAAAAAATCATGCGGAGACTGCTTGACTTGGGTGATCGGATCAGCGATGCGCTGGTCCCGGCCCCCACGCAGCAACCTGAGCCCATCCCCGTCCGTCGCCCGCCCGCCCGGCAGCGTAGCCGCCGGTAGTGCAAGTCATTGCGAGGGACGCGCAGCGAGGGAGCTTGACGCCGATCAACCATGGTGGGTCGGCCGACTCGAGAGTCTTCTTCGTTTCGCTCCTTCGACATGACGGATGGATTCTCGCCAACAACCCACCTACAGCAGTCACCCCGACGCGCAGCGAGGCATCTTGTCCCCCGTCGATCATACCCGGTCGGCCAGCACCGGATTCCGCAACCCATCCAATTGCCCCAAGCAACGACCTGCGCGACAGTTGATCCTGATCCAAAACCGGACGTTATCGACATAGAACAGGGAGCCGTATGAAGCGCAGGAAGATCCTCATTATTGGCGCCGGCATGGCCGGTCTGATGACTGCCCTCCAGCTCGACGGCAGCAACCACGACGTGACCATTCTCGACAAGGGGCGAAGCGTCGGCGGTCGCCTCGCGACTCGACGCGTGGGCCAGGGGCGGGCTGACCATGGCGCGCAATTCTTCACGGCGCGCGACCCTCAATTCCAGCAATATGTCGACTCGTGGCAGAAAGCGGGTCTTGTCTTCCAGTGGTCATCGGGCTGGAGCGACGGTAGCCTCAACCCTACGGGCGCCGACGGCTTTCCTCGCTATGCCGTAAGCGGGGGCATGAATGCCCTGGCCAAGCACCTGGCCAAGCAAGCAGAGACCATGCCCAACGTGACGATTGAAGTAAACACACGTGTTGCAGCCATCCATCACGATGACCGGCGCTGGTTCGCGCGCACGGACGATGACCGGCACTATGAAGCGGACGCGCTGGTGCTGACTGCGCCAGTCAATCAATCGATTGAACTGCTGACTCAGGGCGGCGTCGAGCTGCCCGAAATTTGCCGTACGGAGTTGGGCCCGTTGAACTACGCGCCCTGTCTTTGCGGCCTCTACCGCGTCGAGGGCAAGGTCACGCTGCCGGAGCCGGGCGCGATGCAGCGCCCACGCGCGCAGATCAGCTGGATCGCCGACAATCAACGCAAGGGGATCTCGCCGGATGCAACTGTCATCACCGTCCACGCTGGACCGGACTTCAGCCGCATTCACTATGATGCGCCGGACGAGGAGGTCGAGCCCTATCTGCGCGATGCGCTCACGCCCTACCTTGGGCCACAGGCACAGATTGTCGAAACGCAGGTCAAGCGCTGGCGCTATGCGCTGCCGCTGGTTCTCTATCCGCAACGCTACCTCAAGGCCATTGATTTGCCCTCGCTCTACTTTGGCGGCGACGCGTTTGGCGGCCCCCGAGTTGAGGGAGCCGCGCTGTCTGGGATAACGATTGGGCAGATGCTCGGTACAGAAGAATAATTAATCTTCAATAGATAATGATTAATTATCAATGGCGTGACGTTAATAACCATTAACAGTTGACCATTATCTATTAAAAATTGACCATTCCGGCTTCGGTTATCGCTCGATCAGTGGCAGAAAAAGCTGGCTGGCCCACGGTACCGTCAACTCAATCTCGTTAGACTGTGCCAGCGCGGCGTCGCTCTCGTCTACGGCGACGATGCGCAGGCTGTAGGCTCCAGGCAAGAGATCGTCCAGCGTGGCCGCGGTTGCAGCATTGGGCAACGTATCGATCAGTTCCAGATCAATGCCGAAGGGGAGACGAGCGAAGAGCTGATAGCCGGCGGCGTCAGTCTCCTGCGGCTCGCTCCAATCGAGCACAAGTTCGCCCGCTTCATTCACCTCGCCCTGCAGCGCCAGCGTTTCGCTCTCCTCGTCAAGGACGATGGAGGGTGGCGTGTAATGGCACCAGTTGCCAATGGTTGGCGTCAGCTCGCCATACCAGGCATTGATGAATTCGTCCCACTGATACGCTTCGACAAACGCAAAGTTGCCCTGCACCAGCACCGTTTGGCTGGGGTCCGGCGTCCAGACCGCCGCACGATCGCCACCGGCCTGGTAGACGCTGGCCCGCCAGACGACACTGGCCGGCAAATTGCGCGGCAGCGGCGCCAGGATCGTGATCCGGTCGTTGTAGTTCCAGAGCGAATCGGGCGCGAGATAGGGGCTGCCCGTGCGCGACGCTGAGCTAAGCTCGCGCAAGGCATCAATGAGCGCGCCGGCAGCGCCATGCACGCCATAAGCATCATTCTCGGGCACACGATTTCGTAGCTGCAGCGCAAATGAACCTGCGCCCATCAGTTCATCCGGCGGTCCCAGCACAAACTCGCCTGCGCCACACTGGGTCGTGTCGACATACGAAGCGTCCAGCGCCGCCGCGCGGATGGTGGCAGCCTCGCCGCCGTCAAGCGCACCCAACAGCGCCTCACCCAGATCGCTGACCGCCACGGCAATGTTGTCGATGTCGCTGCTGCGCGCCCAGAAGATCGCATTGGGATGGCGGTTGTTGAGATTGGCCTCGTAGCGGCTCAGAATGTCGGCGGCGATGGCTGCGTTGTCCGCGGCCGGGGCCATGCGCGCGATGTATTGCGCGTATGGCGCGACCAGCCAGGCGTAGTTGGGCGACGCGATGAAAATTTCCGCTGCTGCGCGCACCTCGTAGAGCACATCAAGATTGCCCTGGAAGCACTGGTCGAAGAAGAGAATATCAAACGGATTTGCGCCATCGTCGGTGGCATCGAGGAGCGCACGGGCCAGGTCGAGCGTACTCAGGTAGGAGCCATCGGTCACATCGGCAGGCGTGAACTCCAGGCCGCGAGGGAGCGGCGGGATGCCGTCAACCGGCGGCGGCAGCGGCTCATCGGGCTGCGCCGGCGGCACCCAGGCCAGATCCGGCGTCGGCCCCACGCCGTGGCCGATCAGCGAAACAATGGTTCGATCGGACTGGACGGTTTCACGTGCATAGCGCAGGAACCAGCTCAGGACATCCGGGTCGGCCATGTCCAGCTCTTCTGTGCCCCAAACTTGGGAAACAATGTCCAACTGGGTCAGTGTACCATTTTCGATGAGCGTGACGCGCGTGTCGTTGGCGCGACGCTGGTCGCTGAGGACGATGGCCGTCAGATTGGGATTGAGCGCGCTGCCGCGCGCCATACGCCGGATAATCGACGGCACGTAGGAAGAGAGATTGTTGTCGGCGGAGATGACCGCTGCCAGCAGGACGCGCTCGGCACTGGCGGTCACGCCGATGGTCGTGACCGCGTCACTCACCAGTATGTCGGGATGGTTGGCATGGGCGGGCGTGACCGCCTCGACGCGCAAGAAGTAGCTCGTGCCCGGCTCAAGACCATCGATAAGATAGCCGGCTGCCGCACGGCCGGCGGTCGTCCCGTGAACGGTATAGTCCCCGCTGAAAGTCTCGCTATAGCTCACTTCGTAGTAGCCGCCGTCATCATTATAGGGAATGGGCGTCCACGACAACTCGATGCCCGTTGCGGTAAAAGCGTTCGGCGCCAGATCACGTGGCGCCACGGTTTGCGTTTGACGCCAGTCCGGATCCATCTCGTCCAGGCATGTGCGGGTTGCAGCACTGCGCACGTCCAGTCGGTTGTAACCGAAATCGGCATCCGCAACCGTCGCTGTCAGCGCGCAGATCTGTGATGCGATGCGCGGTCCCAGACGATTGCCGGACAGGTCGAGCACACGCAGATTGGTCAATTGACCCACCGCGGCCGGCAGGCGACCGCCCAGGCCATTGCCATTCAAGCGTAGTTCATCGACGCCACCGTTGGCGCAGGTCACGCCATACCAGTCACAAGGCGATGTCGCGCCGTCGACCTGCAGCCAGTTGGCGTTGTTGGCCCAGTTGGGACCGTTGGTCTCTTCATAAAGCATGACCAACGCGCCGCACTCCTCTGGGGAAATGGCGGTGACGCCGGCACAAAGCGTCGGCAGCTCGTCATTCTCCTCCTCGGCGGCGAGCGCGACTGAGCTACCGCCAAGGAGGAGTAGCCACGCCAATGCCAGGGCAAAGGCAACGACGCCAATCAATGTGCGATCGCTCCAGACGGAACGTTGGGCAGAGTTAGAACTGATGGTTCGCATGGTTTCCTCACAATTTGAATGCACGCAGATCGCGTCACGTAGCAGAGAAAAGAGGGCGGACCAGACGTCAAGCGCCCTCGACCGTCATCTTGACACACAAATGGTTGTAAGCCAGGCAGGCAGCCGCTATAATCGGCTCAAAATGGATCACATGGCTCGGGACAATGGGGGGAAGTCACATGTGGGACGCCCACGCAGATCTGAGAATCGCGACGGTAGAGGATATGATAGCGCTTGTCAACCAAGCGTTCAAGAGCTGTCATAGCGTCCTCGCGCTCTCCCGCTCGCCGCTGGCGGCTACGCGCATCGTGCAGCCGGCGCTGGTGCGGGATAATGCGTCGCCCACAGCCGAAGAACGCAGTCACGCGCTCTTTCTTGCGCTACGCTGGGCGGTCGGCAAGCTTGCGCCTGGCTCTGTGGCCCATCCCTTCGGCACGTATCGCCCACTCGATGATCCAACCTGGCATGATCCGCGCTGGTGGCGTTACAACATCCTGCGCCATCGCTACCTGGAGCCAATCCATCCGGACGATTTCGTCGAAGGCGGGCGCTTCACTGAAACGCTGATTGCGCTGACCGGTCTCCCCAGCGGCGACGCCTACTTTGACGAACGGGGCCGCGCCATTCGCGAAGTCACACAGTGGCTCCATCGCCAGCTCCATGACGGCGAGGCTGACGCCGATCTTGAACGCTTAGCCGTAGCAGAAGTATACGCCCCCCTGCAGCGGGAGAAGGCCTCAGCACACCTGATGGAGCTCGCCGCGACCTTCGACGCCATCTTCCCGCGTCCGATGCTGCTGGAATTGGCGGAGACTGAAGGCATTCATGGGGCCAGTCAGCTACTAGACCGGATGATCGAGCGGCGCAATCTGCTCAGCGATCATGCGGATCAAGAGGGTCAGCGCACCAGCCTTTGGATGGGCCCGGTTTTGCGGCGCTACATCTACAACCACAGTGAACGGTCGACGCGACGCATGCGCCATGGCCGTATTGCGCGGGCCTCCGAGAAGATCGGCGACACCCTGGCAGCTGCTCGCCACTATCGTTTGGCGGAGCAGCCGTCACGGGCGGCGCATCTGCTCCTGGCGGCTGCAGAGCAGATGACCGACGAATTGGACGTCGCATCCCTGCTGACTGAAACTCAACAACTAACCGAGGAAGCACTGCCCGACGACATTGCCTATCGGCTGATGAAACACGCCGCCGATCTATACAGGATGGTCGGCGATCATGACCAAGCCATTGCCGCCTGCCGCGTAGCCCTGCAAAGGAGCGATGATTCTCGCCATCAGGGGCAAATCTTCCGTCGTCTGGGCAAGCTCTATGAGCAGCGCAACCAGAGCCACGCCATCAATTATTATCGCCAGGCGCTTGAACGCCTTGATCCAAACGAGCCTGAGGTAGCCGAGCTACTCAAGGACCGCGGCTGGCTTCACCTCTTGCGTCGCGACTGGACCGCAGCAGCGGATGATCTGCGCGCAGCGCTCGTGCACCGTCGCCAGGAAGACGTGCGTCTTGAGGCCGAGATCTACGACGCCCTGTCGAGCCTGGCCCGGCGGCAGGGTGAGTTCAACGATGCCACCCAACATGCCCGCACCGCACTGGCCCTGCGCGAGTCTCAGGGAGACACGCTGGGGGTGGCAAAATCACTGGGCAATCTTGGGCTCATCTACAACGACCAGGGCGATTATGCCCATGCCATCGCCGCCTTTGAAGAGGCGGCAGTCACCTACGGCAAGCTCGGCAATCGGGAACTGACCCTCACCGCCCTGCTCAACGTCGGTCTGGCCCAACATCTGAGCGGCTTGCTGGACGACGCTATTGCGACCTATCTGCGTTGCCTGGCGCAAGGCGCCGAAATCGGCAATCATCTCACGGTTGTCATGACCCACTCCAACCTGGCGGAGGCGTACGCGCAGCAAGGCGCAACGGACGCAGCGCGCCGCCACTGGCAGATCGGCTTTGATCTGGGCCGGCAGTATGGATTTGACGATGAAATCATTTATTATGTCGAGTTAAGTCGGCAATTTGAGGCATTGGCGGATCTGCCCGATCCCGCGCGCCCTGTCATCACCGCTGCAGAAAGACCGCAGCCAGCGCCCAACCGGCTCTACAATGCGCCCGTGGCAAATGCGGCTGCTCCGAATGTGCCGGCCCCAACCATGCCGCCCGATCTGGACCCGCAGGAGCAGGTTGCGTGGAATCTGGCCAACGAGGTCGGCAGCGTCACGGCCAAGGCGCTGATTGACGCGGCTCAAGTCAGCAAGCCGACTGCCACACGCAAGCTTGCCGCCCTCGTGGAACGCGGACTGCTCATCAAACACGGTCAGGGACGCGGCACCTACTATGGCCTCACTTCAGCCTACATCGGCCCTGCAGTGGAGGAAAGCGTCGACACATTGGCGCGCACGCTGGCGGACAACCGGATTGTACTGGATGAACGCTTCGACGTAACAGCGCTGGCCTTCATGAAATCTGCACCCGGTCTGGAGACGCTGGTCGCCCGCTTCAACACGCTGCCTGATCTGCTCACTTTTTTTAGATTGGAGCAAGAGTTGGCCGCCATCTGTTCAGCGCCGGTCAGGCTTGTCCCCGAGGCAGCACTTTCTGCGCCGGCTAGCGAAAGCGATCTAATTTGGCTTTGGGCGTAGGATACCGTGGCGTTCGAGGGCGAGCCAGCCGGGCCTCAATGCCCTGGCTGGCAAGCTGCACCCCACGGGATGGACCCTCTCTGCCAGTCAGTGGCCCTACTCGTCTTTAGGCCACCCAAGCCCGATTCGGCCACGTTCCACTTCGACGCTCAAGATTTCCACCGTGACGACATCACCGACGGCCAGATGTACGCCGCGGGGTATCTGGCTGCGGTGGAGCAAGCCATCCTGCTTGACGCCGATATCAATAAAAGCGCCAAAATCAACAACATTGCGTACGGTGCCCTGCAGCTGCAGGCCCACTGCCAAGTCATCCATGGAGAGCACGTCGCTGCGCAGAACGGGCGGCGGCAAGTCCGCACGGGGGTCGCGGCCGGGGCGCACCAGTTGCTCCATGATGTCGGCCAGGGTGAGTTCACCCGTATTGAGCGTTGTCGCCAGTTGTGCCAGGTTCTGATCGGCCAGCAGTTCGTCGAATGCTGCCTCGCGCGCAGCCAGAGGCGTCGCCATGGTGACGCCGGCTTGGGCCAACAAAGCCTTGGCCACACGATAGCTCTCGGGATGAATGGCCGATGCATCGAGCGGCTGTTTGCCGCCGTTTACGCGCAGAAATCCGGCCGACTGTTCAAAGGCCTTGGGACCCAAGCCGCTGACCTCGCGCAGCGCAGTGCGCTGGGCAAAGGGGCCATTGGCGTCCCGATGCTCCACCAGCCGCTCCGCCAGCTTGGGCCCGATGCCGGCCACATAAGTCAGCAAAGCGGGCGAAGCCGTGTTGACGTCCACGCCCACGTGGTTGACGACACTTTCGACGACGCCGTCCAGCGTGGCGCCCAGCGCTTTTTGGTCGACGTCATGCTGGTACATACCCACGCCGATGGATTGGGGATCGATCTTGACCAGCTCCGCCAGGGGATCCTGGACGCGCCGAGCCAGGGAAACCGCGCCGCGGATGCTCACGTCGAGGTCGGGCAGCTCGGACCGGGCCAGGGGACTGGCGCTGTAGACGCTGGCCCCGGCTTCATTGACAACCAGGTAATGCAGGGCATCGTGCCCGTCAGCGCGGCTGCGGATGAACTCGGCCGCCAAACGCTCACTTTCGCGTGAAGCCGTGCCATTGCCAATCACCAGCAGCGTCACGCCGTAGCGGTCGCTGAGTCGCGCCAGGGCAGCCAGTGACTCACGCCATTGCTTCTGGGGCGGATGGGGATAGATCGTGCCCGTGTCCAGCACTTTGCCCGTGGGATCAACCACGGCCAGCTTACAACCCGTGCGGAAGCCCGGATCGAGGGCCAGGATAGTCTGGCCGGCCAGCGGCGGCTGGCTGAGCAGGCCACGCAGGTTTTCGCCAAAGACGCGAATCGCCTGCGCCTCCGCGCCCTCTGTGAGCGTGCGCCGCACGTCCCGTTCAATGGCGGGTAGCAGCAGGCGGGTGGCGGCATCGTCCGCGGCGGCCGCCAGCTCATTCGCCATGGGCGAACGCCGGTCAAAGCGCACATGGCGGGCGATGGCGCCACGCCAGTCCCGTTCCGGCACGGTCACGTTGACGCGCAAGACGCCCAGTTCCTCACCGCGATTGATGGCAAGAATCTGATGCGGCCGCAGGCGGTCAACCCGCTGTTCCGTCGCGTAGTAGAGCTTGAAGACGCCCCGCTCGTCATCCGCATCCTTGACTTTGACCGATCCAACGGATGCAAAACGCAGGGCCTTCTCCCGCACCTCGCCGCGAATGGCAGGGTCATCGCTGATCGTTTCAGCGACGATATCGCGTGCGCCTGCCAGGGCATCATCGGCAGTCGGCACTTCTTCCGTAACGAAGGGCGCGGCCATCTCGGCGGGACTTTGCTTGGTCAGCGGTTGCGCCAGCATCAGCTCGGCCAGGGGCGCAAGCCCTCGCTCCCGTGCGATAGAGGCGCGTGTACGCCGTTTGGGACGGTACGGCTGGTAGAGATCTTCCAGTTCGGTCTTGGTGGCAGCGGTCTCGAACTGGCGCTGCAGTTCGGGCGTCAGCTTTCCCTGCTCATCGACCGAGGCGAGGACGGCGGCGCGCCGTTCTTCCAGCGCGCGCAAGGACTCGAGCCCCGCGACGATGGCGCGAATCTGCTCTTCATCCAGGCCGCCGGTTGCTTCCTTGCGGTAGCGGGCAACAAAGGGCAAGGTATTGCCGTCGTCAAGCAGGGCAGCCGTGGCCGCAACCTGATGCAGCGGAATACCGAGCTGTTGGGCGAGCGTGGGCAGGACATCAACCGTCATAGTTCGATCCTTCGTGAATGCGCAAACCGGACCTCTCGAATCGAGCATCGGCATAGCGCCGTCGATACGAAAAGCCCGGTTGTCGACAACAACCAGTACCAGTTTCTACGCCAATGACCATGTATTCGTAGGGCGCGACCCTTGCGGTCGCCCGATGTGTGGAGCGGACGGGGGCAAGCCCCGCCCCGACGGGGTCACGGCTCATGAATGGGCCAATGGTATAACCAGTTGCTTACATGAGACAATGCAAGTTTGGCGCCAGCGTGCCGGTTTCAAGGCCCGGCGCGAGCGGCCAGCGCACCATCTAGAGCCCGGCCTGGCGCTTCTTCTCCTTGGCCTTTTGCTTGTCTTTGGCCTTCTGTTCCTTCTGCATCGCCCGCGTGAAGACGCGATGGGCCAGTACGACCGTTTTACCCTTGGCATCAAAGACGGGATAGCCTTCGCAGACCAATTCATCCTCTTTGTCTTTGGCCAGATAGGGTGAAACTCGTTTCCAATGCCGGTTGTCAATCATCACGATGATGGTGCCGAGGGCGCCGTCCGGTACGTCGGGGACGCCTTTGGGCAGCGGGCTTGGCTTGTGGGGATCAATCGACACGGCCACGCAGGTTTCTAATTTGCGCATCCCTTTGGGTCGCCCAACAACAGTTGCTTTCACGGTGAAGTCCCCTTTATCCTCTCTGGGCTGTGCGGACGCCCACTCGATCATACTGCGTACTTCGTCCCACTCCGGCGGTTGCTGGGGCGCCACTTGGGCCGGCCCCAGGCCCGGTGAGGCAGGAAAGAGTTGTCGACGCTCCTCGTCGTTGGCCTCCTGTTTCGCCAGGCGGAAAAAGACGCCGCCCGGCGTGCGCCGTCGCTTGCCGTCCACGGTGAGCATGCCGCCCTCGGCCTCCACTCTCTTCGTCTCGGCGAGCAGATTGGCGCAACGGTCGTAACCGAGAATGCCCACGGTCTTGCGGACCAAACCGATCTCCGACTCATTGAGCGTGGCGGCAATCTCCTTTACCAACTCCTCACTGGCCTGCGGTAATTCACTCACGATTCTCTTCATTCCCCTTGTCACTGCGTCTGCCGACGCTCAACAGGTTTAAGCAGCTTGTACATCATGATGGTGGCATCCAGCCCTCCATCTGCGCTGCGGGCGTAGGCCGGAATGACGCCAGCCTCGCTGTAACCAAGCCGCCGATAGAGTTGCTCGGCGGCGTCCCCTTGACGCGTATCCAATACCAGCAGCATTCTTGCCTCGCGTTCGGCCCGGCGCTCCAGCGCCGCCATCAGCGCTTGGGCCACTCCCTGACGTCGCCAGTCCGTGTGGACCATGAGCTTCATCACCTCACCCCGGTGATTGCCGTTCGGACGGCGCTCCAGATCAAGCTGTACGGTACCAACCAGGTCGTCGTCTGCATATGCTGCAAGCAAGACGCGATCGCCACCGGGAAGGAGATCGGCAACGCCAGACCAATAGTCTGCCGCATCCGCATGGGTGAGGGGCGGCAAGAAACCGATTGAAGCGCCGGCGTGGACTACATTTTGCAGCAGAGTGGCGAATTCGTCCAACTGCGTTCGCACCGTCCTCTCATCCACGGCTCGGATCCGTGTGGCCCGGTCCATAATCGCCTCCCCTATTCGAAGATCGCCTGCCAGAGACGCATGGTCTCATACAGGCTCAATCCCTGGCCCAGATAGCGGTCACCGATCCAGATTTCATAGTGCAGATGGGAGCCGTCTGTGTAACCGTAGGCGCCGCCGCTCGTACCGGTCACGCCGACTGTGCCGAGGGTTGCGCCCTGGAGCACCGACCCATCTTCGCTGAGCGCGGATGCGGTTGAGTCGAGGTGACCGTAGTAGCTGGCTACGCGGCGGCCATGATCCAGTTGGACCTGGCGCCCCATAAAGAGTTCGAACAGCTCGTCGTTGGTACGGTGCTCGGCCTCCGTCTGTGCCAACGCAGCCTCGAATTCCTCGGCGCTGACGGGCACATAGTCATGGTCAACGCGCCGTACTGTGCCGTCGGCAATCGCGCTGACGGGCGACCCAAAGCCCAGGCCGCCGGCATCGTTGGCATAGAGGTCCATGCCGGTGTGGATGCCAAAGCGATAGAGCCGCCGTGCGCCTGGATAGGAACGAGGACGATTGGGCAGCACCGCATTGGGAAAGGGCAGAGCAAATTCCGTTAGCAGATTGGCGATGCTCTCGCCATGAAAATAGAACGTGTCATCCAACTCGACCGGCGGGCACTCGTCCTCATTGGCGACATTGAGCGCCGCCAGGTCGGCGAGATAGAGATTAGGACCGGCAATAGCAAAGAGCGTGTCGCCGGATTGGACCACGCTGCGTAGGCGCTGCATCTGTTCGAAGCGCAGGCCGAACGCCGGGCTGTCATCAGCCTGGCTCGAACTGGGCGGGGCGACGGTACGCGTCTCGCCATCGGCGATGACGACGCGGCCATTCAAACTCAAGATCTGGGCCGGCCAGGTCACCGGCAGGTCAGGCTGGCTAATCGTGCGACCGGGCGCCCCAGCCGGGATGTAGACGACGCGACCGGCGCGCGTCAGCACGTAGAGATCGCCCCGCTGCGGCCCCTCCTGGACGAAGGTCATGTCCATGGCATCGGCCAGCGCACCGCCTACGAAATAGGTTTCAGGCAGCGTAGCGCCCGGCTTGAATTGCCAGATATGGCTAAGGTCGGCATCGAGCACGTAGAGGTCATCGTCAAGCATCGCCAGGGCGAGATACTGGGGATCAGGGAACTGGCCGGGAATGGGCGCGGCCAGAATCTCCACACGCCACTCACCGTCTGCCGTGTAGCGATAGATGTCGTTGGACTTATCAAGCAGCAGCAAATCGCCCGACTGCGGATCGACGGTGGCGTAGACAAGCTCCTCGATGATTATGTCACCGATGCGGCCATCCGCGGGCGTAAGTTCCACAGGCAAAAGCGTCGGCTGGCGCAGCACTTGCTCTATGGGCAGCCCGTAGAGCCGGCCATCTGCCACGAGGTAGAGCATGTCGTTGGCCGTCAGCAGCTGAATCGGCTCGGCGGGCAGCACAACCGGATGCACCCGGCTATTGGCGCTGCAGGCGAAGCGCATATCTGACCCGGTAGCGAGCGCGAGAGTGGCCGCTGCCGTCGCCGTCGGCTGCGCAGTAGAATCAGCGCGCTGCGCATCAGCCTCTCCCTCTTTGGGAATGATAATCCTCTGGCCGATGCGCAGCAGGTCGGGATCGAGCAGATCGTTGGCAGCCAATAATTCTTCCAGGCTGAGATCGTACTGCAGGGCGATGGCGATCAGGGTTTCACCGGGCTGCACCGCGTGGACAGTCGATGGTCTGCGAGTCGGCGTTAGTGTTGGGCTGGCAGTCGAGGATGGGGGCGATGTCGGTGATGCCGGCAGCGCCGTGACCTGCGGCTCGCGCACCGCTTGCTGTGCAGGCGTTGGCACAGCCGTTGGCTCCGCTGGCGCTGCCGGCGGTCGTGAACAGCCGCCCATCAACAACAGCGCCAATATCATCACCATACATATGCCTGTCAGGAGCGACCGGCGAGTCGGAGAGCTATGAGGGCGTGCTCGTTGCATAGACGTCTTGCACTTGGTGAGTGAAGTGGAATCTCAGTGATGCTAGCCAGCATACCGCCTTTGGCAGGAATCGTCTAAAAAGAGATCGCCCCGGCGGAGATTGCAAATTTGATGATGGACTGTAGGCAGGAATCTTTGCAAATGGGCCAAACTTGATTACAATACCGGCAAGCAAAGAGCCGAAGCTTTGTTCGCTTCCGGGTCACTGTTCAGCCTCACCCTGTTCCGCCTCCTGGACGGAGGCTACGCTTTCCTCTCCATCGGGTGGAGGGGCACGGATTTGACGAGTTAGGGGTCAAATCAAAGTGAGGGTGGCTTGAGCCGCACGAGCTGTAAGTCACGCTTCCGACTCATCACCAAGCAACCAGCAGTAGGAGAAATCATATGGAGAAGAACGACGGCGCACTCACTTTTTTGGGGCTCATCATCAGCGTTGTCCTCATCATTGGCCTCGTCTTCATTTTTGCCAAGACCTTTCCTGAAAATCAACTCAGTGCTGACGCCCAGCAATATCTCCTGGAAAGCATGGAGAGCATCAGCGACGACCCTGAAGCAGGGGAATCGGACGGTCACAGCGAGGAGGGCGAATCGGATAGCCATGGTGACGAAGAAGAATCAGACACGCACGGCGAGGATGGTGAAGTCGAGTCGGAGGCGGGGGAAGGCGGATAGCCATCGCGCCATCCCCAACTTGCCGAGACACAGATGGACAGGCAGTCTCAACCAAAAAGCGGGCCGATGCTCACTATGGGCGTCGGCCCGCTTTTCTGTCATCGAACTTCGTCAGTCGTGACAGTCACTGGCTCAACGCTTTCCTGTGGAATGCGATTGCATAAGCCAGTGACTGTCACGACCGACAAGGCTACGATCTTGCAACAAAGCGGCGCAGGAGCAGCCAGATCCACAACAAGCTGTAGAGCATGCCGATGGCGGCAACGGCCAACCATGGCCCGCCGTCCAGCATGAGCCAGAATGATTTGACCGGCCAGTACGTAGGAAAGACGCCCAACAACCATTGCCAGGGCGCCGGTACAAACCAGGCCAGAAAAGGCCCCAGAAAGAAGATTCCCAGCCCCTTCATGATTGCAAAGCCCTGCACTTTGTTCTCGGCTAGCGCGGCCAGAATCAGCGCAAAGATGGGTGCGCCCAAGGACGCGGTCAGGCCGATGGGAATCAGCTTGAGGTAAGAGACCTCAATCAGGTTCATCAGCGGAATCACGATGAAGATGGCGGCAAACCCGATCAGGGCAGGGACGCTCAGCCGGTAGAAGAGATATTGGCGCATGGAGAGGGGCGTGACGCGCAGCGCGGTCAAGGTGCCATCGTCGCGCTCGTCGAGCAGCAGGAAGCCGACGACGTAGCCGGCCAACTGAGGCGTGATCAGGATGCCAAAGAAGCCGACGATCAGAGGGTAATAGGGCGTCAGGTCAAAGCCCGGCTGAAGTTGTGTCGTGATCCATGGCACGAGGAAGCGGGCGATGCCGCCCAGAAGCCAGGGATAGAGCAAGAGGAAACGCAGCAGCGAATCGCGGCCGATGTTGCGCACGTCGGTCAGGGTCAAGGCTTTGAGGGCGCCCATGCTAGCGATCTCCTTCACTGCGCACGACAAATCGGTCAAAGGCCCGTTCGGCCCAGATGGTGACGCCAACACAGACTGCGCTCAGATAGATCAACGCGTAGAAAATCTGCCATGGCGCAATCGGCTCAAACGAGCCGGCGATCAGCAGCATGGCGGGCATAGTCGGCACGAGGTAGAGCAGCCAGCTCTCCCAAATCCCAAAGTACCAGAGCGCCGGCAGCTGGGTCGGCGCCACATAGAGAACGGATGGGATCAAGAACTCGTTGACCGCGTCGTAGCGCGCGGCGAGAACGAAGCCAAAAAGCACAAGCAGCCACGAGTTGAGCGCCACGCCCGGCACAAAGAGCAGCCAGTTGATGGCCGGTCCATAGGCGAAGAGCACGACGACAACGCTCACCACGACAGCCAGGAGCGTGAGCGAGAGCGCCTTGGAGATCAGATACTCGCGTCGGCGCAGGGGCGTGACGACAAGCGCTTCCAGCACGCCTTCACCCTTTTCCAAGAAGAGCATGCCGGCCATAAAATAGAAGCCAAAGACCGAAAGATCGAAGAAGATGATGTAGGGCAGGAAGAGTGCGACGACCTTATCCGGCAGCTGGCTGAGCAGCAGCACCCAGAGCAAAATCACAAAGAGTGCGGCGTAGTAGAAGCCCTGCCGAAACTGGATGCGCAGATCCCAATTGAGCGCGGACAGGAGGCGGCTCATGCAAGCCTCCGGCCGGTGGTGCGGATGAAGACATCCTCCAATGTGGCCTCTTGCGAGTGGATCGTCTCCACGTCTTGACTCTGGATCAGCGCCAGAAAGTCGGCATTCTCGCCCAACGCAGCCAGGGGAAACTCGTGCACTGCGGTCGCGCCCTGCCGGCCGACTTCGACGCGCACCAGCGGTTCACCGCTCTGCAGTTTGAGGATACGGGGCGAGTCGATCAACGCGATCTCGCCGTCGACGATGAAGGCGACACGATCGCAGAGTTCGTCGGCCACATACATGTCATGGGTCGTCAGAAAGACCGTTTTGCCCCGAGCCTTCAAGTCGAGAACAATCTCCTTGATCTTGCGGGCGTTGACGGGGTCGAGCCCGGCTGTGGGTTCGTCCAGAAAGAGGAGCAGCGGATCATGGAGGAGGGCGCGGATGAAGTTCAGCCGCATCATCATCCCTTTGGAATAGGCGGAGACGCGCGTCTCCGCATCCTCTTCCAGGCCGACCAGGGCCAGAAGTTCATCGGGCTCGCGTGTCGGCCCGGCGTAGAGCGAGCGGAAGAATTCCAGGTTCTCGCGACCGCTGAGCTTGCGATAGTGATTGGGCAGCTCGAAGGAGACGCCCACCTGTTCGTAGAGGTCGCTGTTCCAATCGCCCAAGTCACGCCCGAGAATCTCGACCTGGCCCACGTACCCCTTGAGCAGACCGATCAGAATCTTCTGGGTCGTGCTCTTTCCCGCGCCGCTTGGTCCCAGAAACCCGAAGATTTCTCCCTCTTCAACGCCGAAGCTGATGTCACGCACGGCCGGTTCCGTGGCCGCCGGGTAGGTGAAGGAAAGATGCTGCACGTTGATCATTGAGATTCCTTTTCCACGCTTGCCCCTGAGCCGCGTGGACAGCGGCAGGAGATAGCAAGTTGACGCTGGCCCGCTTGGCTTCAACACTTGGTCAGGCTCAGTCCAAACAGGCTCAGCCGGTGCGGGCCCCAATGAAGGCCCACTCCGTGGTACGCAGCCTGTGGTAAGCTATGCTCAACACCATCAGTCAGTTGCCCGATCCCCAAGAAGGAGCGCGCCCATGAATATTCTGATCATCACCCTGGCTCACGGGGCGATGTTCAGCCGTACGTCGCCCTCGGCAAAGGATTGATCGAAGCCGGTCATGCCGTCACGCTCTGCACGAGCGCCAGTTTTGAGGACTTTGTCACCGGCCAGGGCCTGGCTTACGCCCATGCGACGAATGACCTCATCGACCTCATGGACTCTGTGGAAGGGCGCACGGCCATGGAGGAAACGACCGGTCTCTTTGGTTCGCTCAAGATGATGATCAAACTCAACAGCCGGGGACAGGAGATCAACCGCCAATTGCTCAAGGACTCGCTGGACGCCGCCTGCGGCGCTCGAGGCTTTTCTGGCCGCCGGTCCGCCGCCCGTCTACGTCGGTTTTGGCAGCATGGCGGGACGCAAGCTGCAGGAAGTAACCGATGTCGTCGTCCAGGCGATTGAGCAAGCCGGCGTACGCGCCATTCTGGCAACCGGCTGGGGCGGGCTAGAGGTCGATCAGTTGCCTGATTCTATTCACCCGATATCGACTGCGCCCCACGATTGGCTGTTCCCTCAGATGGCTGCGGTCATTCATCACGGCGGCGCAGGCACGACGGGCGCAGGGCTGCGCGCCGGGCGGCCAACGATCATCTGCCCCTTCATCGCGGACCAGCCCTTCTGGGGACGATGCGTCTTCACGCAAGGCGTGGGACCGAAGCCAATACCCTACAAGAAATTGACGACCGAGAAATTAGCCGCGGCGATCGAACGCGTCAAACGCGATGACACTATGCGCACGCGTGCGGAGACGATGGGTGAAGCAATCCGCGCCGAGGATGGCGTAGGGAAGGCCGTGGCTATCGTCGAGCGTGTGGCGGGGGAGACACTGTGATTGCGATAAGCATGAGCCACTCAAACCGTGTGAGTGGCTCATGAGAAGCACCATATAGTGTGTGGCTGGCAGTCGTCAGACCAGAAAGGCCGTAGAGTGTCGTTGCGTCCTGTCCAAAGCAGCCTCTACCGGCGACGCCTAGAGCACGCCACTGCGAATCGCAGCAGCAATACGTTCTACGGGACGCGTAAACCCTTTCTGGCTCATATCGGCCAAGTACTCCAGCGTGTTTGCGGCTTGATCGTCAAACTGAAGGCGAATGCCTTCAAAGCGGCAATTGTCGAAGATGGGCAATCCCCCGCCTCCATACGTCAGCGCCACATTGATGAAGCGGCAATTGACAAAGCGCCGACCATCTACCGCCAACGACGTGCCTTCGAAGGTTTTTCCAGACTCAACTAACTCTTGTGCCACAGTCATCTGCTCAATCCCCTTCAGTAATCAAACTCTGTATCCCTTGTTCGGAAATCAGCGAAATTGCTGTGTCGATGGGTATATGGACCGTACCCTCTTCTCGGTCCACCCAGCCAAAGCTGTTCAGTCTTTCGATCTGATCGACTTGTAGCACGTCATACGACAGAGCCAAGTCTTCCGGCAGCACCGGGTAGAGTTCGAGCAGAGGGGTCGAGAAGAGGGGCTGTGCCGGATCGCTATTTAACAGCACGTTGTTTGGATAGTAGTAGTAGCCGTACCAAAGCGCGGCGCCGAGTAGAATAGCAATCACGCTCAGGATGGCGCTGTAGAGAGCAAGGTGGCCGTAATTGCGCCCTGTATACACCGCCGGCGGCGAAACAGGTCGACCCGTTTGAGGTACATTGCCGGCCTCAACCTCGTTCAATATGCGCTCGGTTCCATAGGTGAGGCCAACGCTGCGCAGATTCTGCAGATACTGGGCCGTGCGAATCGCCGCACCGTCTAGCTGGAGCCCTGTCTGCCGAAATGTGCAGCTGCGAAAGACTGGCTTCTCGCCCCCACTATAGACCAACTGGCAGCTGTTAAACTCACAGAATTCGTATTGATTCCCGTCGACTTCGACTCTTTGATTAGAATATCGTTCACTTCGATAAATGGCCATAGGCACTTTCCTCTACTGCTCTGCAAGCAGTATATGACATACTGCGGACTAGATGTCGATATAATCTTGCCCGAATACCTCAACATCAGTAGGACCGTTCAGGCACACGAAATCTGCTATCACTTGAGGTCAAGTCTGTCGCGCTACGTAATCCACAACTCAGCCTCTTGCAACCGCAGGCAATCCATGACTCACTGTAGCGAATTAACGCTCTCTTGCACTTCTGCCGGCAATTCATCGAGATTGACGTCCTGGCTTAGTTGCAGCGTACGAATGTAGGCTGCAACCGCCCAGCGGTCTTCCGGTGGGACGCGCGCGGCATAGTTAAACATAATGCCCTGACCTTCAGCGATCACCTGGACATAGTGGCCGACCGGCTTGGAACGAATTTCCTCATCGTGGAAGGAAGCTGGACTAATGCCTTCTTCTGCAAGTACGCCGTCTCCGTTGCCCACGTAACCGTGACAAGGGGTGCAGAAGACATTGTAGCGCTCTTGCCCACGCAGAAGTAGCTCCTCCGTTATCTCTACGGGGAACTCGTCAGTCAATTCGCCGTCGATCATGCCACGATAAAAGTGATCATCTTCGCGCAAGTAGCCGAAGGGAACCGCTTCAGGCAAAATGACTTTGGCTGCGTACTTGAAATTCGGGTCCGCATCATAGGGCTCAGCGAATTTGGGCTGAACACGCATATTGCCGCATCCAGCAAGCAGCAACAGCGCTACGGTCAGAACGAGGCTGCCAATGAGCCCACGTCGAATTGATCTAGAGTCTTTTCTGAAAGCTAGCATTTGGCCTCGCTTACCGATTTAGGATTAAGACTGTGCAAAAATGCAGTTGTGCCCGGCAGATCAAACTGTTCATCTGTCGTTTCGATACAGAGATAGAAGCGCTCGCCGGAGACTAGCTCGAAATTCGGCGCATTGAAGATTGGGTGATAGGGCAGAGGCAGACCATTTGCGGCCAGCAATCCACCCGCAGCAGCAAATGCGCCGAAGAGTATAGCCAGTTCAAAGCAAATGACGATAAAGGCAGGCACGCTGTTGAGGGGACGACCGCCGACATTGAGCGGATACGAGACGACATCCGTATAGTACTGCATCACGTATGCCGCAAATCCGCCAAAGACCATCGCAGCGAGCACAAACCAATGAAGGGGCACCGTCGAGCGTAGTGCCAGCGCGTCACCGAGCCCTTTTACCCAGTAGGGCGTATGGGCACGCACGTTGCGGTAGCCGGCTGCACGGGTCTTTTCGGCCGCTTCGATGAGCGATTCGGGATCTCCAAATTCAGCGACAAGGCCGTAGAGATAGGGGCGTTCAGCGTCACTCATAATTTTAATCTCCTTGCGGACTTGTAGGCGATACCGGACGACCGTGGATTGACTCTTCCTCAATCAGCTCCTGCGTCTCGAACATGGGGATCATGGGCAAGAAGCGGATGAAGAGGAAGACCAAGACCAGGAACAGGCCGAACGGTGCGATAACGGTCGCCCAATCCCATGCTCCCGGCTCAAAGACTCGGCGCATGGAGGGAAGATAGGAAACGCTCAGGCTAGCCGCAACAATCACAAAGCGCTCAATCCACATGCCCACCAAGATAAAGGCAGAAAGAGCAAACAGCCTAGGCAGATTGGTACGCATGCCCTTGAACCAAAGCAACTGACTCGCAACCACATTCAAGCCAATCATCAGCCAAAAATATGGCGCATACGGACCAACCGTACGTGAGGCCAGTACGAGACCTTCCTCGTAGTTGCCCGTATACCAGGGAGCAAAGATCTCGCCCAGATAACCCAAGCCGACAATCAACCCCGTCACAAGCATCAGCTTGCCGCCGTTGTCGAAATGTTTGAGCGTAATCATCTCTTGCAGTCCCAGAGCAGAGCGAAGCGGAATCGTAATCATCATGACCAGCGCCAACCCAGAGAAAACAGCACCGGCGACGAAGTAAGGCGGGAAATTGGTGTGATGCCAGCCAGCCAAGAGACCAACAGCAAAGTCTGTGGCAACGATGCTATGAACCGAAATCACCAGCGGCGTCGCCAGCGCTGCGAGCAAGAAGGTTGTCTTGTGATAGCGTTCCCAGTGCTCGGCATCGCCCCGCCATCCCATTGAGAGGGCACCGTAAATGGTCTTGACGAAACGATTCTGGGCCTTGTCACGCATAGACGCCAGATCCGGCAGCATGCCGATAAACCAGAAGATGGCTGAGACCGTCAGATATGTATTGATGGCGAAGAAGTCCCAGACCAACGGGCTGCGCCACTGGGGGTTCAGCATCAGGGAGTCTGGATAGGGCGCCAACCAGAATGCCAACCAGGGTCGGCCAAGATGGAAAATGGGGAAGAGGCCGGCACATGCCAAAGCGAAAATCGTCATGGCCTCGGCAAAGCGGCTCAATGACGTTCGCCACTCTTGACGCATCAACAGCAGAATTGCCGAAATCAGCGTACCGGCATGGCCAATCCCGATCCAGAAGACCAGATTGACGATGGCCACGCCCCATACGACAGGCGTGTTGATGGCCCAAATGCCAACACCCTGCGTTACAATGTTTACCAGTACAAAACCCAACAGCAGAAGCAAGGCAGAGGAGGCAAAGAAGCCGATCCACCACCAAAGCGGCGTCCCTAACCGAAGAACAATGCCCGTAATCTTGTCCGCCACCGCACTTGGCGTCAGCCAAGAGGCAAAAGTGTCTTCTAGATTGTTGGCAGAGTTCTCGTCATACTTGTCAGATAACATAGTCTCTTCTCACCCTCATGATGTCTCAGTCAACCCTGCCTAGGACGGGGCTTCGCCTTCAACCGGATTAGTAATGCGAGCCAGATAGGTCGTGCGAGGTAGCGTATTGAGCTTTTTCAACAGGCTGTAGTCTTGAGGCTGCTTCTTCTCCTCCACTACCTGGCTGTCGGGATTGTTAATGTCGCCAAAGACGATGGCTTGGGTCGGACAGGCGCCGGCGCAAGCCGGAACAATTGCGCCGTCTGGAATGGGAAGATTCTGGTTGCCGGCCTCAATGCGCGCCCGGCTGATGCGCTGCACACAATAGGTGCATTTCTCCATCACACCTCGTGCGCGCACCGTTACGTCCGGATTGCGCATCTCCATCCAGATTGGATCGTCATCGACATAGTCAAAGAAATTGAAGCGTCGCACGCCATAAGGACAGTTTGCTGAACAGTAGCGAGTGCCCACGCAGCGGTTGTAGACCATCTCATTCAGGCCTTCATTGCCGTGAACGGTAGCCTGAACAGGACAGACCACCTCACATGGCGCCTGTTCACAATGGACGCATGCCACGGGCTGGAAGTAGATCTGCGGATTCGCCGGATCACCCTCGTAATACTGGTCGATCCGGATCCAGTGCATGTCGCGTCCCCGCATGACTTCATCCTTGCCAACAGTCGGCACGGTGTTCTCGGATTGACACGCAATCATGCAGCCGTTGCAGCCGATGCAGGCCGTTAGGTCAATTGACATGCCCCAGGAATACCCATCGTACTGGAACTCATCAGAGTAGAAGCTGACGACATCCTCATATTCCCGCTCGCTGGCATATTCGGGCGCGTTCAAGAACTGCTCCAGTGTGATCGTCTGGACGGGATCCTCGCTGGCAGACATTACATGCGTCAACTGGGTCGAGGCAAGTGCATAACGCAGACCGGTTGGGCTAACCTGTAGCCCCGACGCAATCCACGGCGCCTCACTCGTGCGCAGCGGATATGCGTCAAACCCGACGTTCAGACCGGGAGCGCTGCCTGCCGTCTGGCCATAGCCGATTGTTACCGTGACAGAATTATCGGCATGGCCCGGCAGGATCCAAGTTGGTGCGGTGACCGTATTGCCGCCTGCCGTAAGCTCGATCAGATCGCCATTCGTCACGCCCAGGTTCTCCGCAAGGGCAGGACCCATCAGAGCCACATTGTCCCAGGTCAACTTCGACATGGGCCTCGGCAGCTCTTGCAGCCAGCTGTTACCGGCAAAGCGCCCGTCCCAAACTGACGGATCAGGCCGCACGACCAACTCTATGCCGTCATTTACTGCGGCAGTGGGCAGATCAGAGAGAGACTGGAGCGCCGGCGTCACCTCCGCCGCCGCTGATCCTTCGATCACACCGTCGTGAAGCGCCTTGCGCCACGCGGCGTCGCTTTCGCCTCCACCCAGCTGCTCTTGCCAGTAGGAGTAGACGAGCTCATAATCGGTGCGATCGTCACCCTGGAGGATAGCCAGCAGCTGATGGGCTGAGCGGACCGTGTCGTAGAGGGGGCCGATTGGCGGTTGGACCAAACTGGCCGTCCCGTCGTATGCGCGTGCGTCGCCCCACTCTTCTGCATAGTGCGTTTGCGGCAGGCGCCACGTCGACACAAGCGAAGTCTCATTCACCACTTGGGAAAGGTGAGCGCTCAGCGGGACGGCGGCCAGCGCATCGCCGAATGCATAGTCTGCAGGCGCGGTATAGACAGGGTTACCGCCAATCATCACCAGTACGTCGACCGAACCTGCAGCCATGTCGGCGACCAGCTCGCCCAAATCCGCAAGCTGATTGACCGGGTTGGCCGGCACAGGCTCCGTATAGACTACGGTCGAGCCGACATTGCCAAGCGCATCGTTGATGGCGTGGGCCAAAGCATGAACTGTAGGCGATTGCGTCGCACCGGCAATGACGATTCCGGCGCCCTCGTTGGCCTCCAGTTCGGCAACGACTGTGTTGAGCCAGGCGGCATCCCAACTGCCCGAGCCGCCCTCAACGCCGCTGACACCCACCGCCTGCGCAAGAGCTTGAGCAAAGGCTTCGATTTCGCTTGACCGTAGCGGCAACCGTTCGTCCGCCATTGCGCCAGTAATCGTCGGCGTGCTTTCGACCACGAAGAGACGGCTCATGTCGGCGGCATCATCGCCGACTCGTACTTTGCGCCCTGCCGCAAAATCGCGTGCGTAGCGCACACTGCCGGGCAGTTCGCTGAGGAAATCTGAGTCAAGTGCCAGAATCGTCTTGGCTTCATCAAACTGATAGACCGTATTGACCGGCTCACCGAAAGCAAGTTCCGCGCCGACCGTCGCGCCGTCATACGCCATCGGCTCGTACTGATGCCAGCGTGCGTTGGGGAAGGCGTCCAAAAGGGTCTCGAGTTGATTTGCCAGCGAGGGAGAGGTCACCGTCTCCGTAAGAATACGCAGATTTGTCGAGGGGTCCAGCGCATCGTCCAGCGCGCTTTCGAATGCTTCCCAGGAAGTGATGCCGTCTTGATTGCTGACGTTAAGCGAGCGATCGGGATCATAGAGTTGGAGCAAAGACGCAATCGTCATGGCGTCGCTACTGCCAAGTGAAGCCGGATGATTGGGATTGCCAGAGACCTGCGATGGACGTCCATCATTTGTTTGCAGCAGAATACCTCGCCCGTAACCGGATAGCGTAACCGTCGACGCAAAATAGAGTGGCACGCCCGGCACGACAAACTCAGGCTTTTCCACATAAGGTAGGATTAGCCCATTGGGGGGACGATTATTGGTATTGCAGCTAGTAATGCCCATCATGACCAATGCCGCGCCGCTTAGGCGCAGGAAGGTTCGACGATCGAGCTTATTCTGATTGATGAGCGCCGCTTGCCGCGGATTTTGTTCCAGAAAGATAGCAAATTCTTCAGGATTGTCGAGCTCATCCAGACTACGCCACTGCTTTCGTGGGCCGCTTTCCGATGCAACACTTTCATTGGCAGTGTGATCGAAAGATGATTGATCATACAGATTAATTTGCGCCATACTAACCCTCTCTAGCGGTGACAGACTGAACAGTTGCCCAGTCCCTCAACATCAACATGGTTGAGCTCAATTAACTCGGCGTCAGATAACATATCCGAGCCTCCATCCTCCCCGATCTGCAGCAAAATACTTGCCTGCCGCTGATCTAGCGCTGCCTCCTCGGGGTCATAGCCGTGCGTCGTCACTTCAGCCACGGGCCGCAGGTTAGGCCCAGGGTTCAGGTGGCAGTCGAGGCACCAGCGCATCGTCATCGTTTCCACCTGCCAGACGATCGGCATCTGATCGACGCGGCCGTGGCATGTCTCGCAGCCCACGCCGGCATTGATATGAGCGCTGTGGTTAAAGTAGACATAGTCTGCAAGATCATGCACCTTCTGCCACGGTATGCGCTCATCCGTCGCATAGCTTTCTCGCACAGGTTGCAGTAGCTCGCTGTAGGTGGCGATTTGGGAATGGCACGTCATGCATGTGTGTGTGTCGGGAATCCCGGCATAGGCCGCCGTTTCGACGGAAGTGTGGCAGTAGAGACAGTCCACATTGAGCTGGCCGGAATGGAGTTCGTGACTGAAGCGAACCGGCTGCTCGACCGGAATACCGACCGGATTCTTTGTGTATGGCGAAAACATGCGCAGAATGAGATATCCGATCAGCAACACAGTCACCAGCCCAATGAGCACGATGCTGATCTTCGCTAATGTATTGGCCCCAGGAGTAAAAGTTTGTTGTGACATATGGGTTACCAGTCTAGGTTAAAAAACAGAGTACTTTACCAATAAACGGACTGTAGCACCTGGCTACGCGCGCTTCATTGCAGACGATCAATTGACGGCAGACGCCGGCGTGTCTAACTCACCGTGTGCAAAGGAATCGCCCTCTACTTCCGCCAGATCATCGAGTACCGGATGGTGAACGGGAATCAGACGCTCTTTGCCAAGGAACCAGAAGTAGCCCGCCAGCCAAAGCGCGCCGACAGCAAGCGGCAAAACGATATCAAGCCAGCTGATCGCAAGCGTTGGACTGAAAGCGGGTTGGACGATCCAGGTCACTTCAACCCAGTGAGAAATAAGCACAAGAACGCTGACTATGCTGACATAAGCGAGCGTTTTCTTGGGCACAGGGATCAAGAGCAATATGAGCGGAATGACGAGATTGAAAACGATCAGGAAGAGAGCAAAATACTCCCAGCCCCCCGTCATGCGAGGTTCGTACCAGCGCGCCTCTTTGGGGAGATTGGCGTGCCACATGATCAGGTACTGGAAGTACTGCATGTAGCCCCAGACCATGATCGTGCCGAGCTGTAACATGGCCAGGTCATTAACCACCCGCTGGTTGACAACATTGGCCACCGACTCATAGCGAACCAAGAAGAGCAGTGTCACGATTAGAAAGGCCAACCCCACCATTGCCTGTCGCGCAACGGCAAGCCATCCATACAGGCTAGAGAACCAGTATGGATCCAATGACATTGTCCAGTCTACAGACGCAACAAACGCTCCCGTAACAGCAAAAAAGACTGCACCCACGCCAGCGATATTGCGCACACGGCGCTGCGCATCGTCAGAGCCCGATTCATCATAGCTGTGGAGAGCACTACGCAGCAGGAACGCCAGGCCGATCCAGACGACAAAAGCCACGACACTGCGCAACACCCAGAACCATAGCGTCAAGTAATTAATGCGATCGGGAGACAGGTGGGCGAGTTCGAAATAGTCGGGCGCAGTCCACGGATAAAGGACGTTGAGCCCAAAGAGAATGGGCACAAAGAGAATGGCCAAAACGGCCAGCGTCAAGCCACCGACAAGCGCCGGCCGCTGCACGGCCGCGCCCCAGCGACTTCGGATCAGCACCGCGACCAAGAGCACACCCAGACAACCTAAGGCAATCTCAGACCAGTAGACGAAAGCGCTGAGATATGCAGGAAAAAAACTTTCCGTCATCGCAACCGCGCTCGCCACGATCAGCACAATGCCGGCGATTGCGAGAACGATAAGAAAAACGGGCGCTACGGCGAGACGTACTTCTGATGATTCTGAACGTTGCATGGTACCTCCTGCCCAGTGCAATCAGCGGAGAGAACAAAAACGATAAAGTGTAGAATTATGGGAAATGGGAATCTGACTTTCTAGTATTTGAAAGATTCGGTGCGGAGATAGATCGCCTTGGCAATACGAACGTACAACTGCGGGGTCGAATCACAATAAACGCACTTTTTCAACAGGAAGATGCGCAGAAGAACCACTCTGCGCCACACGTTGGGCCGACAACGGCACAGAAACAACTCGGCAACTACTCGATCCATATCCGACTGTAATTCGATTAATCACCGTGGCGATAGGCCTATCAGGCTGAGGAAATACTCGAACTTGGCGCTTATGTTGCTATGCCGACTTCTCTAACGCGACTCCGCATACTGATGATCCGAAGACTGATGAGAAGCATGCCTCAGTGACAATTGAAGGAGACAAGATCACGAATTACAAACTGCTTTGTGCCAAGTCCCTAACCTACTCGCAGATCTCAAAGAGCGACGAAGCAAATTGTGCTGTTGAAGGAAACAATATCACTTTTTTGCTGAAGAAGCAAGCGGCAAAAAATGTTGCGTGACTTTTTCACAAAAATCGACAAATGATCAATTTTGCCAAAAAGTCACATTGACAGCTTTCCATCAATGCCCTATAATAGCGCTAAGTGGTGTCGAAAGCGTTTTGTTCACCGCAAGATTTTATACACGTTGTCTATTTTTTGCATAAACAGTGCGTAAACAGTGCATAAGGATGACGTAAACTTTCGACCCAATAGCGTAACGAAAGGTATCCATGTAAGAGGTGTGGTACCAACTCTTGAGCCTCACAATGTTGCGGGCCCAATCGGAAGGTAATCCAGAATCTGTAGGCGATTGGTGGGCCATTAAAGCAGCAAAATGCTCCGACTTCATACAACACCTACGATTTTTTACTTCATTCCTACTACTGCACTGCTTGAGCAATTTGTGCCGTCCCAGTCAAGTCAACACTTTCGTTGGTTTGCCACTGGTTTATGCAATACGTAATTTGTTTCGGTCAAACGCAAAGGAGAACAAACACTATGGCTGACAGCGTCAACGTCCAGGACCGTGAAAAGGGTAATGTTGTCTATGTTGACAACGATCTAGTGCCCGATCCATGGAAAGGGCTCTTCACCAATGAGGAGTGGCTGGTTCATGACATCGTCGTGAAATCCACCTACGGGTTTTTGGTCATTGCGGTCATTGCCCACACGCTGGTCTATCTTTGGCAGCCCTGGTTGCCGAATATCTAAGCCACCATCTTCCGCTGTCGTCTACGCGGCGACGTAATTAGCATTAATGGGCTAACGCAAACTGAAAGCGAGGCACTATGGAACGCCCGAAATCTCCGTTCGATTTTCGCACCAATCTCATCCTTTATATCCTGCTAGGGGTTGGCTTGGCGCTGACGATTCACTTCATCCTATTGAGTACACCGACGTACAACTGGTTTAGTTGATCTACCAACATTCATTATCCGGTAGCGATTGCGAAGCAGGGTAGATGAGCTTTGCGATGGAGGTTCCTCGTTACAGCAGCTGCACTGAATTATTCGTGCAGGAATCGGCTACATTATGGCCCAATTCCTCTCTGTTCCTTTGGAGCTTCTCCTTGGTTCAACAGCTTCGTCGTCCGTTTCTCAAACGGCCATTTGGTATCGTGCCAGGATGAGGCGGTGGCGCCTTTACGCTAAGTTTTGATTGCGGTTGCGTAGAGTAGCTGGCCTCATGGAAATCCTGGCCCGACACCAAAATTGATGAACGTTTGGCAGCGAGTTCCATTGCTGCCATCGTTCATCCGTAGTACGTCCTTAGAAAGTGCTTTATGTCATCTGCAAATGTGCGCAGTACGTAAATGACCAGTCAGAAATGACTAGTCGGTGACACTCTGAGTTCGTTTTGGCAGGTTCCTTTCTGGCCAATCCGTGTCGTATCGGCACACTCTGCGTCGAAACTCCTGCATCCGCCCGGCATTGTTCATCCACCCAATGATATTGTTAATCCACGCCATGACAACGTCAATATTGATCGTTTCATCTGTGTTTTCATCCGTGATTTCAAAACTAGAAAGTAAGCTTGACATGCAAGGCAGCCATGCAGGCAACAGCATGTCACACGTGTTCGTGCCAGAAAGTAGAGATAGGCAATGACCATAAAGCCCATTACCGCGTCGGTTCAACCGGAGCAGCATCGTGAAGGCGAGAAGCGCCAGACGAGCGAGCGCATTCGGGAGGGCGAGAAGATCTCCTTTCTCGACATGGAAGCCCAATACAAGCAACCGGGTGACACGCTTCTTTATGCAGCGTTCGGTGCTGATCCGTTCGATTTCTGGGTCGGCCGCTTTTACGTGGGTTTCTTTGGAATCGTCTCCCTCATTGGCATTTTCTTCGGTACAATCTTTTATTTCTACCAGGCTTGGGTCGTAGAAGGCGCCTATAACATTCTCCAAGCACGGCTCGATCCGCCGCCAGTAAGTGCGGGGTTGCGCCTCGTGGCGCCCAGTGAGCCAGGCTTCTTCTGGCAGCTCATCGTCTTCTTTGCCACCGTGTCATTCTTTGGCTGGCTGATGCGTCAAGTCGACATCTCACGTAAACTGGGAATGAGCTACGAGATTCCCATTGCCTACGGTGCCGTCGTCTCCTCATGGATCACGCTCCAGATCCTACGTCCGCTTGCCATGGGCGCCTGGGGCAACGGCTTCGCCTTGGGCATTACGCATCACCTCGACTGGGTCTCTAATATCGGGTATCAGTACTTCAATTTCTTCTACAATCCTTTCCATGCCATTGGCATCTCCCTCCTTTTTACGTCCACGCTGATCCTCGCCATGCATGGTTCTGCAATCCTCAGCGGCGCCAAGCGCCCCAACATTAGCGAAGACAACGTGGATGGCTTCTGGCGAAACATTATCGGCTACAGCATCGGCGAAATCGGCATTCACCGAGTGGCCCTCTGGATTGGCGTCGCATCGGTGCTCTTTTCCAATCTGTGCATCTTTCTCTCCGGCACCCTGATCTATAACTGGGTCGGGTTTTGGGACTTCTGGGATAAATTGCCCATTTGGGAGGGTGCGGCGGTCATGTCAGGCGTCACGGCAATCGTGATCTGGCGCGGCGCCCGTACGCCAAAGGTCGATACGCACGAACTGGAGTATGGCGGCACGGGCCTGGACAGCACGGCACTCCAACAGACGATTGAGGTTCCCTTCTTGCGGCGCCTCTTCGGTCAGGGACAGGTTGGACCGGTTTATTTGGGCATCTCCGGCCTTATTGCTCTTGCGGCCGGTGCCCTCGCTTCATTCTTCATTTTGGAGCATTACCTCTATTTGGTTGACTACAATCCGATCCTCTTTGCACGCGAGTTTTGGGTTCTGTCACTGGAACCCCCCGCCATGCAATACGGTTTGGGCTGGGCGCCGTGGCATGAAGGCGGCGCCTGGATCGTTGCTACGGGGTTAATCAACATAGCCGTCATTGCATTCTGGGTTCGCATCTATTCTCGGGCACGCGCCGCCGGTTTGGGCACACACCTGGCGTGGGGATTTGCGGCTGCGCTCTTCCTCTATTTCGTCATCTACCTGATCCGCCCCGTGATCATCGGCAACTGGGCCCAAGCGCCCGGCCAGGGATTCAAAGCTATCCTGGACTGGACGAACAACGTCAGCGTCCAATACGGCAATTTCTACTACAATCCCTTCCACATGATCTCGATCTTCTTCCTGCTCGGCTCGACGCTGCTGCTGGCCATGCATGGCGCGACCATTGTCGCCACATCCCGCTACGGCTCACACCGAGAATTGGAAGAGATGATGACAGAAGGAACAGGCACCCAGCGTGCGCAGCTTTTCTGGCGCTGGTGCATGGGTTGGAACGTCAACTCGAAAACAATTCATGACTGGTGTTGGTGGTTTGCAGCGCTCACTGCAATCACCGGCGGCATTGGTCTCCTACTGTCCGGTACCGTCATCATGGATTGGTTCGCTTGGGGCCAGAGCATTGGTATCGTTGCGCCGCTGCCATAAGGAAGGCGCCACGTAACGTCGCCGCCAATATGACGACCTAATCTTGTCAAAGTCCGTTGAACTACTGCGGTAGAGAGAGTCACATGAGCCAGAATACGTCAAGCTTATTTAGTAAGAATGCCATCTATATCGTTGTATGGCTGGGAATCGCTGCGGTGTTGGCGGGGGCAAGCTTATTCGTGCTCACTTTCGTGCGTAACCAAACGAGAGTGGACGACCAGTTAAGTCCCACTGAATCGCAAATTTTCGTGGACTACAATGTTGCGCCAGATGCCTATGTAGACGGCGAAGCGCTACAAGCAATGGGCAACTACATCCGTGATTTTCCGGAACCGCAGAATGTGGAAGTGCTGACCGGAATGACAACGGCGGAAATCGCCGGTTATATGGTCAATCAAGTCTCGGCCGGCATGCAGGTGAACTGCACCCACTGCCACACTCTGGAGAATTTCGGCGCCGACGTGTGGGATGATGAAGTAGCCATGCAAAACAAGATCACGGCCCGCGCCCACTTGCGCATGTCGGCAGACCTAAACCAGAATTGGCTCACGCAACTGGCCGATCTGACGGCAGAGAAACATCCGTCCGGCGTACAGATTAGTTGCGCGACGTGCCATTTGGGTCAAGCGCAGCCGCCAGCATGGCCTGAGAACCAGCAGGGGTTGCCAGACGACTTCCGCCTTCCTCTCGATGGGGAAGATGTTCTCAATGTGAACGCGCGAGAAGACATTTCGCTGGATACCGTGCAGCAGAATCAGAATCTGATGTATCACATGAACACCAGCATGGGCATCGGCTGCACACACTGTCATAACTCACGCTACTTCCCCAGCTGGGAGCAGCCTGCAAAGTATTACGCGAGTCACATGCTGGAAATGTCGACCTATATCCGGGACAACTATCAGGACGTCATGGGCGGTCAAGAGCCTTCGTGCAATCTGTGCCACTATGGTAATATACTCCCGCCAGGCGGCGTTCGCTCGCCTTCCAGCTTGCCACCTATGCTCACTGTCCCGACAGATTCGAGTGGCCAGCAAGACATGAGCACCGCCAGCAACTAACGCTGCTGGCATCGTAAGGGCTTCAGTGCAACGAATTGGCTTTTCAGTTGCCGCGACGGACTTCCCCAGTGCAGAAATACCTGGCTAACGACGACATACAGTCGAGCACTTGTGCAGACCGTATGCCGTCGTTGGTTAGGTGAGAATTCTTGTATTCAATGGCGAAAATGCCGCAACGAGGATTTGACGCCTGTCGGGTTCTGGTGCAATTGGTAAGACGATTTCCGCTGGGCTCTATCTGGTTATGATCGGCTCCTGTTGGCGGCAAAGACGTCGGCGTCAAATGTAATTGACGCCTGCGAGTAAGGATTATCCTCGCTAGAACGTCTTTGCCGTTGCACGCGATGCTCGTCTCACAAAGCGTTGTCGGACACTACTCTATGCAACAATCGGTAACACCTACATCTGCACAAACCGCGCGACCGCCATTTTTTCTTCGCTCATTGATGCTAATGAAGCCGGTCACCTGGTTTGCACCGATGTGGGCGTTTTTGTGTGGCGCCGTTGCCAGCGGAGCGACGTACTGGATTCCGTCTGACGTCGGTCGGATCCTGTTGGGCATGTTTCTGGCAGGACCGATTCTATGTGGCGCCTCTCAGGTCATCAACGACTATTTTGATCGCGACGTTGATGCCGTCAATGAACCTGAGCGATTGATTCCATCCGGACGCGTTTCACCTGGTCAAATTGTGGGCACTGTTGTTGTGCTCTTGTTGACCGGCGCCGCGATTGGATTCTATCTTGGACCACAGGTCGCATTCTTTTCAGGACTAGGCTTGATCTTGGCAGTTCTGTACAGTGCGCCACCGTTCCGCGCCAAGCGGAATGGGTGGGTGGGCAATTCGCTCGTCGCAATTGCGTACGAAGGTCTAGCTTGGCTGGCCGGTCACAGTGCGTTTGGACCCCTTACCTGGCAGAGTGTCTTAATCGCTGCGCTCTATTCGATAGGGGCGCATGGCATTATGACCATCAACGACTTCAAGAGTATCGATGGAGATCGCACAAGCGGCATTCGCTCTATTCCGGTTCTATATGGCGAACGGGGTGCAGCGATCCTGACCGTCATGCTGATGGACATCGCTCAGATAGGCGCCATCTGCGCCTTTCTTATCTGGCAGATCTGGATTCCGGCGCTCATGCTCGTCTTGATTCTACTGCTTCAGGTCCCCCTGCAGCGGAGCTTTCTCAAAGACCCTCAGGGCCAGCACTTGCGCTTCAGCGCCCTGGGTGTCAGCTTCTATGTTTGGGGCATGATGGTTGCAGCGATTGGTCTTCGCTTTGTTGGCGGATGACCCTCGTTAACGCTTGATGAGAGGTCTTTGATGGATCCCATTTTAGTTGTCGGCGCTTCGGTCGGAGGGGCTACTGCAGCCAATACGCTGGCGCTGGCCGGTCTTCCTGTCGTGTTGCTCGAACGCGACCTCAATTGGGTGAAACCGTGCGGTGGCGCATTGCCGCCCGTTGCATTCCAGGAATTCGATATTCCGCGCACGCTGATTTCCCGCAAGGTGCGCCGCACCCTCATCTTCTCGCCCACAGACCGGGTGGCCGATGTGCAGGTCGCCGGCATCGAGGAGAGCGAGAGCGACTACGTCGCGATGACCTGTCGAGAAGAACTCGATCCCTTTCTCCGGCAGCGTGCGGTGGAAAACAATGCCCAATTGATCGAGGCGGCTCTGGTCGATTTGAGCATTGATGACGCAGGCGTTACCGCGACCATCCGGCCCCGGCATGAGAAAGGCACGACAACACTCCGTTGCACGGCCGTGATCGGCGCCGACGGCGCCTACTCGACGACAGCCAAATTGCTCGGCCTGGAACGGCTGCCGCGCTGTATCGCCATCCAGGAGCGCATGTACTTACCAGAGCATCAGATGGCGCGCTGGGAAGATACGGCAGACCTTTATCTGGGGCATGACGTTAGTCCCGACCTCTATGCATGGGTCTTTCCAAAGCAGGATCATGTTGCGGTCGGTTGCGGCGCTGGTCCAGGCAACACCAAGGAGGCCCGCCAGCTCCTGGCAAACCTGAAGCAACGGATTGCCTCAAAGCTTGAGGGGGGCGAGGTCTTCATGGAAGAAGCGTACGCGCTACCGATGCACCCGCGCAGACAAATGGTCTTTGACCGGGCAATGCTAATCGGCGACGCGGCAGGCCTGGTAGTGGGAACATCCGGTGAAGGCATCTACTGGGCCATGAAGAGTGGGCAGCAGGCAGCCAATACGTTGATCGAGTCGCTGCCGGACACCTCATACAGCGCGCTGCGGCGTTATGAAGATGAGTGGTGGAGCGAGTACCAGACCATGTATCGTTTTCTACGCGGTCTGCAGCGCTGGGGATACGGCAACGAGCGACAAATGGAGGTGTTTACCGACATGTGTCGAAACAAGGATGTCCAGCGCTTGACCTTTGAATCCTACATGCACAAGAGGATGACACCGGTCCCGTGGCTTACGCAAATGCGCATGACGGGCGATATTGTCGCGTCCCAATTGCGTCACTATATGCCGCGTTTCGGCGTAGGAGCACAGCACGCATAGGTTGTACGGCAACAGGAGGATTATTTGCGTGCGTCGACCGGCGTACAACGTTTGCAAATGGCCGCCCTGTCGTGCATGTTACGTCAATGACTGGACGCACAAAACACCTTGATGCCCTTACTATATGCTGTTTTTCTGTGGTGGTTCACTACGGGCGTGATTGTGGCAATTTCACGCCATTCGCACGTTACGCTGCGCATCAGTTTCCTGTTCGGCAGCGTGCTGATGATCGTTGGGCTTGTCGCCCTCTACTTTGGCTCTAAGCGCACAGACCTTTTTTATGTCTACCTAACATTTACCTGTGGCGTACTCATTTGGGGATGGCTTGTCGCAGGCTACTACTTCGACATCATCACCGGCCCGCCGGCTCAGAAGGGCTCGCCTGCTCGACCCCGCGATATCCATACTCGCTTTCGTCTTGCGTTGCGGGGCAGTCTCTACCATGAACTGCTGGCTGTTTTGATGGCACTCGTCTTGGTTGGATTGACCTGGAACCAGCCCAATCGCTGGGGATTATGGATCTTCCTTGCGCTTTGGGTCATGCACACGAGTGCCAAACTCAGTATTTTTCTTGGTGTCCGGAATTTCCGGATTGATTTCCTGCCGACTCATCTGCGCTACGCCGAGAACCTGCTTGGAACGGGTCAGACAAATCGATTGCTGCCGGTTTCAGTCTGTATTGCACTCAGCGTGACGCTGGCACTACTCTATCAGGCTATTCGCCCGGCCGCCGACGCGGGTGTTGCAGTTGGTTCGTTGCTCGTGGCCACGATGCTTTTATTGGGCGTTATCGAACATCTGCTACTGGTGTTACCCATGCCCATTGCATTATTTGGCTGGGGCGTGCGATCGCTATCTGCCCCATCGGTTGACCAGGCAACGGTCAAAGGAACGTCACCGTCGAAGCCACAGGACACGATCCCAGTGTCCACCCAGCGACCAGCACGGCCGCTCGCTGCGTACGCTGAACAGCATGGGGAGCAATCTCGAGCATGAATGCAAGCAATACGCCATTGGCGCCTATCAGGCCAATTTCTATCCCTAGCCACACGTCCCAGGGCAACTTGCACCGGCCAGAGACCGTCACATTGAGTCACCCATGTGGTCCTGTCGCGGTAGATATCTGGCAAGCGCGCCAAGAAACGGGGACGCCGCCCGTGTTGCTCATCCATGGCTGGGGTGGCTCTGGCGGCTACTGGAAGGCAACGGCAGAGGGGCTGGCAGCAACCGCGCAGGTGATCGTCCCAGATCTGCCGGGAACAGGTCGATCGCAGCCGGTTACGTCTCCCCAAAACATGTATGACCAAGTAGCGACGCTGGATGCTCTCCTGCAAGAGTTGCAAATCAATCAGGTGCAGATCGTCGGGCACTCCATGGGCGGTGCGATGAGCCTGCTCCTGGCAGACCTTTGCCCGCAGCGGGTCCACCGCCTGATTCTGACCTCCATGTGCTTCTTCCTAAATGAGCAGCAAGAGCAGATCTATCGAGCCATCATGAAGGTCACTTACTGGACGATGCGTTTTCGTCACCCCTGGCTCTCCGCGGTCCCTGGCATGACCAGCATGATGGCCATGCGCTATTTTCATCGAATTCCGGACGACGAAGCACTTCTGAAAGAGGGCTTATCGGACTATATTGCGTTAGACTTGCAGACAGCCGTTGCCTGCGCGGACAATGCCATGGATGAGACCATTCCAGCCGCAGGCCGGCGGATTCAGGCGCCTACTTTGCTAATCGCCTGTCGCCAGGATCAGGTCATGCCGGTAGAAAATGTTGACTTCACGGTGGCTTCGATTCCCGGCTGCCAGCTGCGCTGGATCGAAGAGTGTGGGCACCTGCCGATGGTGGAAAAGCCGGCAGAATATTTGGGTATTCTTGAAAGTTTTCTGGACCTAGAGTAATGAGTAACTACACGCCTGAACAACTTGAACGTCGCGATCAAAGCAAATGGACTAAGGTGCAGGCCGTCCTGGCGCCGATCCAATTCCTGGTCTTCTTAGTCAGCTTGACCCTTGTGGTTCGCTACCTGATTACAGGCAACGGCTACATGATCGCCAATCTGAGCGTGCTGATTAAGATCACGCTGCTCTGGATTATTACGATCACCGGCATGTTCTGGGAAAAAGAGATGTTTGGCCACTGGTTCCTGGCGCCCGAATTCTTCTGGGAAGATGTTGGCAACGCAATTGCCCTCTTTTTCCACAACCTTTACTTCGTTGTGCTGTGGCTCGGGTGGTCGCACCGTGCCATCATGTGGCTGATGCTCGTTGCGTACAGCACCTACTTGGTCAACTGTGCGCAATTTCTTGCGCGGGGCTATCAGAGCCATCGCCAGCGCACGACAGTCCAGACCGAGCGCTTGGTATCATGATCGACCGGACACAGGCCGTGGTCATTTCTGCGCCCGGCGAAGTTGATTTGAGCGAGGTGAAGCTCAAAGAGCCAGGCCCCAGCGACGTCATGATTCGTACGCTCTATACATCAATCAGCGCCGGGACGGAACGCATGTTGCTCGCTGGACAGATGCCTCACCCCATGCTGAGCCTGCCGGTGGTTCCCGGTTACGAGACAGTGGGACAAATCGAAGAGATCGGTGAGGCCGTAGATCCAGAATGGTTGGGACGGAGCGTCTATGTCGGCGGCGCTCTTTGCTACACGGATGTCAATTCTGCTTGGGGCGGCCAGGCAGCCCGGCTCTATACGAATGTTGAGCGTGTTGTCCCGCTGGACGGCGTCGAGGCCGAGCAAGGCGTCATGTTGGCCTTGGCGGCGACGGCGCAGCACGGCGTAGATCGGACATCCATCCAACGTGGCGAGCGCGTGCTTGTACTTGGACAAGGGCCAGTCGGCCAGCTTGCGGCGCGCATGGCACAGCGTCAGGGTGCGCACGTGACTGTCATCGACCTCGTCAGTAGCCGTTTGGCCCACTCAATTGGCGACAAGATCGTAGACGGTACAGAGCAGACGCTGGCAGACGCCCTCGACGAGCCGGTGCAGGTCATAATCGAAGCGACCGGCTCAATGGAGGTCCTGGCCGCAGCATTGTCACATTTAGACTTGCATGGCCGCATTATGCTGCTTGGCTACTATGCACAGGTAACGTTGCCCTATATGCCCCTTTTTCTGAAGGAGGCCCAGCTCATCACCGCCAAAGAGTGGGCGCCCAACGATCTAGTTCGCTGTCGAGACATGATTGCAGAGGGCGTGCTGGATGTGGGGCCGCTGATTACGCACCGCCGCTCGATCGCAGATATAAAGAGCGCGTACGAGATTGCATTGGATGATCCGGATTGCCTCAAAATTCTGCTCGAATGGCCAGGTGACTGAATTGAGAAAATGGGAGATGTTATGCCGCCACGTATGATCGCCATCTACGGCAAGGGCGGGATCGGAAAGAGCTTCACTACGTCCAACCTGACGGCGCGATTGGCGCTAGATGGTCACCGCGTGCTGCAGTTGGGCTGCGATCCTAAACACGATTCCTGCAATACGATCTTTGGTGGGCATTCATTGCCCACGCTGGGCGAAGTCTGGCGCCAGCACAAGGAAGCAGGGACTGAAGAGCGGCTGACGGTTGGTGACGTCATCTTCCGCAACCAGTTGGCGGCAGGCGTCGACATATTCGGCTGCGAGATCGGCGGTCCGGACGTCGGCCGCGGCTGTGGCGGGCAGGGAATCTCACACGGGTTCAAAGTGCTGGAGCGGCTCGGCCTGCAGGAATGGAGCCTTGACTACGTGGTCATGGATTTTCTGGGGGATGTCGTCTGCGGTGGCTTTGCAACGCCGCTTGCGCGCTCGCTGGCGGAGGAAGTCATTATCGTCGTCAGCCATGACCGCCAATCCCTCTATGCAGCCAACAACATCGCCCGCGCCGCCCACTACTTTCGCTCCATGGGCGGCTCGACCCAGATTCTGGGCATGATCGTCAATCGGGACGATGGAACCGACACGGCCGATCGCTTTGCCGCCGTCACGGGCATCCCGGTTCTGATGCGCGTTCCCTTGAATCATCAAGTGCGCGTGCTGGCCGACTCCTGCGAATTGGCCCTTTCTGTCAAGCAGTTCGACAACCTCTTCAAAGATCTGGCGGGACGAATCGAACAGCGAGAAATCCCTCCATGTACCGACTATACGCCCCTCGAGTATGACGAGTTCCTGCGCGTCTTTGGGGCCGAAGAGCCGCCTGGACGCCCCAGTTCGGCCACGGCGGCTGACCTATTTGGCGACGCTGCGGTCCCGCCGCCGCTCATGCCCGAGATAGATCTCATGCCGGTACGCCAGGTATTGCTAACTGACCCGACCCAGCTCAAGGTGCAGCAGATGCTCGAGGCGATCGGCATCCACGTCACCGACCTGGATCAAGAAGAGGCGGACGGCATTACCGTCACCTCCGGCTCAACCGAAATCCGCCTTGGCAAACCAACCGATCTCGACAACAAAGTCGCGTTCGTGGCAGCCCTGGCACGATCTGGACAGACGTTTTCGATGATTGATGTGCGTTTGGCAGATGCACCATCTTACTGGTAGCACTGGGCCATTTTATTGGACGACACTCAAACGTCGAATCATGCGCCCCTTTGTGGGATCAGGAGGATTCGCAAATGTTTGAACAATGTGTCCATTCGTAGTGCGGGATCGCAACGCCCGAAAACGTATCGTCAGTATGAGAGGCGAATGACAGCGATGGAAAAACAGAAGGACATGCCGACAACTGAAGAAGAGAAAATCGATCTTCAGGAACTCAATCGACTGCTGGTTGACGTCCTAAAAGTTCAACGTCCGCCCGTTGCGATTACCTACTGCACGGACGCTGCGCCCGCACTGTATGAGCCGGTCAATATCGTTGCCTGCGCCATTCTACGTCTGGCCGAAGAGGGTCGACGCGTCTATGTCGATGCGGAGCATCACGATTGCTGGGTCGGCCAGTATCATCTGGGTTTGCTCGACGATCCCGACCCGGTGATCACCAGTGGTGAGTATCTCACGATGGCGCAGGGGTTTTTTACTGAAGAAGGCGCACGCTGTAACAAAGAACAGAGTTCCTCTCTGCCGCCGGAGACGATTCGTGCCCTGGCCGCTGCACCCCTGAGCAACGTCCCCGACGGAGTGCCGGTTGACCTGGTTATCTGCATCTGCAATGCGCAGCAGGCGATGCAGATCGCCGGCGCCGCGTCCGTGCGCACGGGCACTTTCCCGCTCGGCGAGCTGGGTCCTTCGGCCTGCTCTTCTATCTTTGCGACGCCCTGGCATACGCAGAACAGCGTCTATGCGTTGGGCGATGGAGGCGGGCGTATGCACAATCGACTTGCTGCCGGGGACCTATTTGTAGCGATTCCGCGTCGGCACTTCGGCTATATTTTTGAATTGGTAGAAAATTTTCGCATCAATCCCAAAAAGATGCGCGAGATTATCATGCCGTCACATGCACCCACAGAGTCGTAGTTTGATTATTGTCGTCCCATTCATCAAGACAAACGAGGACGGAGAGCACTATGTTAGTAGATTTCCCAATTTCCGGCTTACTAATCTGTTACGGGCCACTATTCCTGATGATCGCAGGCTTTATCGCCTACGCGGTGATCACAGACGCCAATGCACGACGAACCTATCTGCGGCGGCTGGACAAGCGCGCCGAGGATGAGCGACCGCCGCTGGAGCCGCTGGAGGTGACGAAGCCTGTCAGCGCCGAGACGCCGGCCGGGCTGGAAGTTGAGCTTCTACCCGATCGCGACGAGGACGAGAGATCGCCTGGCGCGGCGACGATGGCAAGCGGAGCAGCAGGCTAACTGCATGGCCGATACGACAGCGGCTCACGATGGGCCAAACGCCGGCGCAAGCCCCAAGCCCTGCCAGCTTCACCCGCAGAGCATGTGCCCGGCGTTTGGTTCACTGCGCATCCTAACCAGAATCGAAGGCGCCCATCCTGTGATGGCGACCGACGCGGGCTGCCTTTACGGGTTGACCTTCGTTACTCACTTCTATGGCGCTCGTAAATCTATCCTTGCGCCCCAACTGGGCACCGCAGAGCTCATGTCGGGTCAGATCGTCGAAGGGACCATCGCGACGATCGAACGCGCCGCACAAGAGCCCGGGTGCCAGCTCATACCGGTCATCTCCCTGTGTGTCGCCGAGACGGCAGGGTTGCCAGAGGAGATGCTGCCCAAGCGCGTGGGCAATGCCGAGGTAGTTCTCGTTCGCGTGCCGGCGTATGCCATCCACTCGCATCCGGAAGCCAAAGACATTGCCCTTGGCGCCTTGTTGAACCGGCTGGGTGAGCCGGACGGCGGGCGTCAAGCTAAGACCGTAGCCCTCATCGGTGAGGTCTTCCCGGCCGATCCGCTGATGATCGATGGCATTTTGCGGCGCATGGGCGTAGAGGCAACGATCACGCTGCCCGGTCGATCGATCGATGACCTGCGGATGGCGGCGCGCGTCGGCGCAGTCGCGCCCCTCCACCCGTTCTATAAAGAGACGCTGGCGGTCTTTCGCAAGTGGAAAATTCCTGTGGTCGGGGGGGCGCCGGTGGGCAGCAGTGGCACCTATGCCTGGCTAAAGGCCATTGGCGCGACGCTCAATTTAGACCCGCAACGCGTGGAAGAGGTGGCCCAAGAAGAGTTGCTTCGCGGGCAGGGCATCGTGGAGGCGCAGCCATTGACGGGCCGCATCCTCGTCACCGGCTATGAGGGAACTGAGACGGCTTATGCACGACTGCTTGCAGAGGCCGGCGCAGACGTACCCTACGTCTCGACCTCGATCGGGCAGGATCCGCTGACCCTGCCCGATGAAATGTGGCTTCGGGCGCGTGGGACACAAGAATTCGTCTACCGCAAGTCCCTGGAAGAAGACGTGGCTGCGCTGGACCGGTACAAGCCCGACTTTGTGCTGGGTACAACCGCCTTCGCGGCTGTCTGCAAGGAGAGGGGAATACCGGCCATGTACTTCACCAACCAGCTCGCCTCACGCCCCTTTTTCCTAAGCGGCGGCATGGGCGCAACGATCGGTTTCATCAAGCAGACGCTGGCCGGTAGTGAGCGTTATCAGTGGATGCAGTCATTTTTCGACGAAAGCCAAGAAGCGACCGCATCAGATGCCTAAAATCATCCGCGATCTTTCTGACACAAGTAGCTACTGGGCGGCCGTGTGGACCGTCTGCCCAATGCCGGATGTCCACGTCATTTGCGACGCACCCATCGGCTGCTTCAATCTTGTTGCCACCGCGGTGAGCGACTACACCGATGCGATTCCCCACATCGAGAACATCACGCCATCGGTGATACGAGAAGAAGAAGTCAGCGGAACCGGCACGGGACCTGCCGTGCAGCGAACGTTTGAAGGCCTGCGCGATGAAGGCATCCTGGAAGGCAAGCGGCTCATCGTCATCTCCACAGCAGAGAGCGAGATGATCGGCTCGGATCTGTCAGAGCTGGTGCCAAAGCTACAGCCTGGCGCCGCCTTCTTTCACAGCGATTCCCTGGCCGACGATGAGTGGGTCGGTCGTGATCGAATGCTGCAGTGGCTCTGGGAGCTGTATGGCGCGCCCACGGCCGCAGCGATCGAGCAGGAGCCGGGACTCGTCAATATTATTGGCCCGACCTATGGCTGCTTCAATTCCCCCTCCGACCTGGAGGAAGTACGCAGACTGATTGAAGGCGCAGGGGGGCGCATCAACCTGATCTACCCATATGCGTCCACTCTTGCACAGACGGCCCAGTTGGCGAAAGCGCAAGTCAACGTCGTGCTCTACCAGGAGTTTGGCCATACGCTTGCCGCAACGCTGCACGAAGCAGCTGGCCAGTCGTGGCTACACGCGCCGATGGGTATGCGCCAAACGACCGAGTTTGTGCAGCAGCTGGGCGAAATCTTGGGCACACAGGCGCAAGCTGCGGCCTTTATTGCCGCAGAAAAACGCACAACGCTGAAAGCCGTCTGGGATCTCTGGCGCGGCCCTCAGAGTGACTGGTTTGGCACAACCGATGTTGGTATTGTGGCCACGCGCACCTATGTTGACGGCTTGGTCGCCTATCTGGGCGATGAGTTGGGCATGCCGATCACGCTGGCGGCCAGTCGACCGTTGCGCCCTGGGGAACCTGATAATGAGGCCGTGCGCCAGCAGATCCACGCCAAAGCGCCAACCTTTCTCTTCGGCTCCATCAACGAGCGCATCTACCTGAGTGAGGCAGCGGCTTCCCATACCAATTTCGTACCGGCGGCATTTCCCGGGCCAACCGTACGGCGGGCCGTAGGCACACCCTACATGGGCTACCGGGGGGCCGTCTACGTCCTTCAGGAAATCGTCAATCGCCTCTACGATACGCTTTTTCACTTTCTGCCCGTCGACGGCGCCTATGCGGCCGCCCGGAACAATGCGTCACCGTCAAATGGGCAGACGCAGCCCAGAGGTGCTCCTGGCAACATGCCCTGGACACCAGAGGCAAGAGCTGCACTGGATACAGCCCTGGCGAAACTCCCGTTTCTGTCGCAAATCTCAGCCAGCCGACAGCTGCAGATGCAGGTCGAGGAACTGGCCGCGAAAAGCGACAGTTCAGAAGTCACGGCTGATCTCGTCAAGCGGGCCCTTGCTGCACCAACCGCTTAGCATATGAGCTTCAACGCCGATTATTGATAGACATTCTGAGTATTCTGGCAAGCGAGCATGAGTCTTCTTTTCAAACCCCTCACTTGGGGTCTCAATCAAATCGCCCTTGGGATCATGCGGATTGGCCAATGGGCCCACACATGGGGTGAGAGTCATCCGGCAGAAGCACGCTGGATGGCAATCTTACGGCTGGGTCTCTTCCAGTTTGGCGTTGGGCTCTCGCTGGCGCCAATTACGGGTACGCTGAACCGCGTCCTAATCGACGAGCTGCGCATCCCGGCCTTCGCCGTCGCCTTGCTCATTTCCCTGCACTACTTCGTTTCGCCCATCCGCGCCATAATCGGCTATCGTTCGGACATGGCGCGCTCACAGGGAAGATGGCGCACGCCCTTCGTTGTTCTGGGCGTCATGCTCACCTATGGCGGGCTTGCCTGCGCACCCTTTGCGCTTATTCTACTCGGTGGCAACGGCATCATCTCCTTTGGCATGGCGATGATCATTTGCATGCTGATCTTCCTTGCCTACGGCGTCGGCATCAACATTGTCGAAACGATCTATCTTGCCCTTGTCAGCGACATCACCCCGCCCGGCGAACGAGGAAAAGTGCTCTCTATCCTGTGGGGAATGCTGGTGCTTGGCACTGTGGTGAGCGCCGTCATCGTCAGTAGTCTACTTGTAGAGTACAGCAATGCACGCCTGATCCGCGTCATGCAGGGTTCAGCCATTGTCTTTGTAGTCCTAACATTTATCGCTCTGCGCGGTCAAGAACGCTTGCGTTCGGACGGCACCATCATTAGCAAAGAAGAGTTCGTACGGGTTCGCCTGTCGCTGTGGGAATCTATCCGCATGCTTGGCGGGCAGAAAGCCCTGCAGGGGCTCTTTGGCGTCATCTTCGTCGCGACCATGGCATTTTCCGTCCATGATGTGCTGCTCGAACCGTACGGCGGCCAGGTGCTGGGCATGAGCGTCTCTGAAACCATGCGCCTTACGGTCGTGTGGGGGATCGCGATAGTGGCAGGCGTCGGTTTGGCCGCACTGCTGCTGCGATACAAGCTCTCCTTGACGTTTTTGCTGGGTCTGGGCTGCACAATTGGACTGTTCGGATTCGGCGTAGTCTGCTATGCTAGTGATAGCACAATGGTGCTGCCATTCCAGATCGGCGTCAGCCTAATTAGCCTTGGACGTGGCGTCTTCTTGGTGAGCAGTGTCGTGCTCGTAATGTCGTTGACGGACGTCAATCATGCAGGACTTTTTCTCGGCATTTGGGGCATTGTGCAGGCGATGGGACAGGGCCTGGGTATCATCAGCGGGGGCGTGATTCGCGATGTAGTCCAATATCAGACGGGAAGCGTCGTCCTCGGCTACACAATCGTTTATAGTATGTCACTGCTTCTGCTCCTGAGCGTCGTCCTCCTTTTGGCCTTTGGACTGAAAGATGTCTTGCGCGTCAGCGACATCAAGATGCCCTGGAGCGCCGGCGAGGAAATCCCGGCCGACCAGCTGGTCTTCTAGTGCACTGTCACGCTCCGTTTTGTCATTTTGATGAGCGAAGAGGAATCGCGGCGTGAGAAACAAGAGGGTTTACGCTTCGCACAAAATGGCGATATTCAAGTCACGTAAGCGCTAGCCGGGTGGCGGTGAGTCCTCCCGGATACGCATAAGAACCGATGCAATCAATGATCAATTCATCATATGGATCATCAAAGGACAGCGAGGGTCTGACCATGGGCATTCAATGTAAGCGAGTAAGATTCCTATTCATCGTACTGGCAGTGCTTGTCTTCATCTTGACTGGCTGTGGACGGTCAGCTACCAGCTTTGGCCTGGAAACGAGTCCAATCACGACGGCAGCGATCAGCCAGGCTATGAGCTATACTGAGGGGATAAGTGAAGGACCGTCTTATACGATCGGACTCACGCTACCTGACGAGTGGATAGACAACTTCGTTGCCTTTGATACAGTGAATGTTGTCTACTTTGACTATGTCAACGAAGAGGGGCAGCGTTTTCCGATCTTTTCGATCGAGGCGCTTTCGCCCGAGCAATACTGGCAGCAGCAAGGTAGCTATCCGGCCCAACGTGTCAGCCTGCGCTCGACGCCCGACACATACTTCGTCTACCACGTTTTAGAAGAAGCATATTACTCCGGTCTGCCGGATGCCGAATTCCAAGCGCTGGCGGAGCAGGTGCCAGACGTCATGAATACTTTTGAAATCTTGAATTAACGTCCACCCACGACGGAAGGAGAATGATTGATATGGGCCCGAATTCAATTAATTTCTGGGATTATTATCTAGACCCTGTCTTTCTGATTACTGCAGGACTCGTGCTGGCATTCTTCCTGCCATTGCTCCTCAGCCTTTGGCTGACGTGGCAGGCGAGCGACGACACCACCTATCGCTCCGGGTCAGACGGAGTCTGAAGAGCAGTCGACGTTGAGCCCGATCAGAAAGCGGATATGCAGCTGACTCTACAGAAAAATGCTGTCGACGAGGTGGGGGTGGTGGATGCGGGGCCTGTTGCACAGGCTGTCACGCCTCAGTCCCCGGTCTTTCCATTTACCGCCATCGTGGGTCAGGAAGAGCTAAAGCTTGCACTGCTCCTCTGTGTGATCGATCCTAGCATTGGCGGTGTAATGATCATGGGGCACCGGGGCACCGGCAAGAGCACAGCCGTGCGCTCGCTGGCCGCATTGCTCCCCCCCATGCAACGCGTGGCGGCCTGTCCATACAACTGTGATCCTGATCGACCATCGCCTCTCTGCCCCCATTGTCAGGGTCAGACTGATCTTGCTTGGGCGTCCATCGTAGGACCGGTGCCGGTCGTCGATTTGCCCCTTGGCGCAACAGAAGATCGGGTTGTTGGCTCGCTTGACATCGAACGAGCGCTGATCGAGAGCGTCCAGTCCTTTGCACCGGGCCTATTGGCGCGTGCCAATCGGGGATTTCTTTATATCGACGAAGTGAATCTCCTCGAAGACCACCTCGTCGATCTGTTGCTGGACGTTGCGGCCAGTGGCGTCAATGTAGTGGAGCGTGAAGGGATCAGCATTCGGCATCCAGCGCGCTTCGTCCTCGTGGGGAGCGGTAACCCCGAAGAAGGCGACCTGCGCCCCCAGTTGCTCGATCGCTTCGGCCTTCACGCTCGCATCACGACGATTCCAGATATCGACCAGCGGGTAGAGATCGTGCGTCGGCGCCGTGCCTACGATGCCGACCCTGCCGCTTTCATTGCCGAGTGGGACGAGGCGCAGCTTGACCTGGCTATACGCCTGACGCAGGCCCAGGATTCTCTGGCAGATGTGGAACTAACGGACGCGGCGATCCATGCTGCTGCTGAAATCTGTGTGGCGCTGGACGTTGACGGTCATCGGGGTGAGTTGACGCTCTGCCGTGCCGCAGTCGCCCTCGCCGCGCTGGAAGGACGTACGGCAGCGGAACCGGTCGATGTCGCGCGGGTCGCTACGCTGGCGCTCCAGCATCGCCTGCGCAAGGATCCGCTTGAAAGCATTGGCGACGATGTACGAGTTGATCGAGTAGTCGCCGCCTATTTGCATGACCATGACCCAGCAGAAACGGCCGGCGCTGATGATTCAGAGGCGGAAGCGACGTAGACTTCCGTGACGTTGAGCTGACGATGTCCGCCCAATGCAGACGTGTCGAACTGATAGGAAAAGCTCCCTCATGACCCAAATGCCCAATACTGCCCACTTTGTCTACATTACCATGGATGGCGGCCACAATTCGGCACTGCGCAAAGCTGCGGCCGAGTTGGAACGCGAGCATGGAATTCGCATGGAACTCTCACTGCATCGCTCGCCCGATCTGCGCGACGAGGCAGACTGGCAGCGCCTGGAAGCGGATATCGATCGTGCTGATTTCATCTTTGGCTGCATGATCTTCGGTGAGGACCAAGTGCGGCCAATGCAGAGAATTCTAGAGGGCCGTGAAACGCCGACCTGCTTCATCACCAGCAACCCGGCGCTGATCCGCTCGACGCGCCTGGGAAAATTTGTCATGAAACCGCAGGAGGAAGCCGACGGCCCGCCCAGTCCGGTGCAGCGCATGATGAACTGGCTGCGGCCAAAGAAAGGGCGCTCGGAAGGCAAGAACCAGACGGCTCTGTTGCAAAATCTGACGAAAGTCATGAAGTTCATTCCCGGCAAAGCGCGTGATATTCACACGTTCGTGGCCATGCACGATTATTGGCTACATAGCACGCCGGAGAACCTGAAGCGCATGATGTACCTGCTGCTGGATCGCTATGTCGACGGCTTTGCCGGCCAGGTGCCAGTGCTGGATGCGCTGAAGTATCCCGATGCAGCAGTCTATCATCCTGATGCGCCGGCGCCCTTCGAAGATATGGCCAGCTATCATGCCTGGCGGCGTGAACGCGGTCTGCCAATCGGCAGCCCCGACAACGATACGGGCGTGGCTGGTCTACTTACCATGCGCGCGATTATTCTCAGCGGCAATACCAATCCGCTCGATGCGCAGATTCGCGCGATCGAGGCCCAAGGGATCGAGACACGCACAGTCTACAGCGCGATTCTCGACTATCGTCCAGCAATGGAGAAGTTCCTGTTGCATACGGAAGATGACGGCGAAAAGCGGGGCGAAATCGACGTGCTGCTGCAGTGCATGGGCTTCCCGCTCGTGGGAGGCATGGCAGGCAGTCAGCCCGACAAGGCAGCCACGGTATTGAGTGAACTGGACGTAGGTTACTTCGATCTTATTCCCCTCGCGTTTCAGAGCGTCGAGGACTGGCGCGCTGATCCTGTCGGCCTGATGCCCATTCATACGGCCATGAACATCGCCCTGCCAGAGCTGGACGGCAGCGCCGAGCCGGTCGTCTTTGGCGGTCCCACCCACACCAGCGACAAGCACGCCCCGAATCTTCCTGAGGTGGAACAGACAGCACGCCGCATTGCGCGGCGCGTCCGCCTGCGCAAACGGCAAAACGCTGACAAGCGGATTGCGGTCGTACTCTTTAATTTCCCGCCCAACCTGGGCAATGCCGGCACGGCCATGTACCTCGACGTCTTTAGTAGCCTCTATCGCCTGCTGCAGGAGATGGCGGCGGCAGGCTATGCGGTCGATCTGCCGACCGACGTCGACGCGCTCCGCCGCCAGGTCGTCGAGGGCAATGCGATGCGCCATGGTACGGATGGCAACGTGGCGGCGCAGCTAGCAGTAGACGACTATCGACGCCTGTTCCCTGCACATGAAGCCATCGAAGAGCACTGGGGCTATGCGCCCGGCGAATTGCTCAACGATGGGAGCAACTTCCACATTCTTGGCGCACAGTTCGGCAATGTCTTTGTCGGCGTTCAGCCAAGCTTTGGCTACGAGGGCGATCCCATGCGCTTGCTCATGGGCGCCGGATGTTCGCCACACCACGGCTTTGCTGCATTTTATACATGGTTGGACCAGATCTACAACGCCGACGCCGTGCTGCACTTTGGCACGCATGGCGCGCTGGAGTTCATGCCCGGCAAGCAAAATGGCCTTGGCGCAGATGACTGGCCCCACCGGCTCTTGGGCAGCCTGCCAAACTACTACTACTACTGCGTCAACAATCCCAGCGAAGCCTCAATTGCCAAACGACGCGGCGCAGCGACACTCGTCAGTTACATGGTGCCGCCCCTGCAGCAGGCAGGTCTATACAAAGGCCTGCGTCTTCTCAAGGACAGCCTGGAAAGCTACCGTCAGCAGCCCGACGCCAACCTGCTCGAGGATATCCGCATGCAGGCACAACGGCTCGGCATCACGGTCGACAGCGAGAACGACGCGGCAGCACAGGCCCTTTCACTGGCGTCCAACGGTACGAGCAACGGTACAAGCAATGGCAGCTCGACCAACGGCAGCAACTCATATGCGTCGAATGGCTACGCCAGCCAGGCCGTGAATGGCCACAAGGTCTCCGACGAAGAAGCATACATCACGGCTCTGAACCACGAACTGATCCAGGTCGAGCATCGCATGATCCCTCTAGGACTGCACGTGCTTGGCCAGCCTCCATCCAGTGAGGAACTGGTTGACATCCTGGCGCTCGTGGCGGCATTCCATCGCGTCCCGGATCCAAAAAAGAAGAAGGAGACGCTACCGCCGCTACCCGCACAACTGGCCGCTGGTTTGGGATGGGAGTACGGCCAACTGCAAAAGGGTCTGAAGCAAGACCCGCTGGCGCAAGAACGTTGGGAGCAGCTGGAAGAGATCGTGCATGAGGCCATGCGCCGCTTTGTGTCGGCGCCGCGCGCGCCCAGTCTGGACACGAGCAATGTCGACCGCTACCTGGCAGAGACAGGTCGCATTCCGACTGGACAGCTCGCACGCCTGTGGAGCTATCTTGACGACCTCATGACGCGCATCCTTCAGGAGCAAGAGATTCAAGGTCTCCTGCACGGCCTGGATGCCGGCTTTATTGCACCTTCGCCGGGCAACGATGTGGTGCGCAATGATCTGGTTGTGCCCACAGGCCGTAACATACACTCGCTCGACCCGTACCGCGTGCCAACCGCCGGCGCTTACCACGCCGCCGAAAAGATCGTGAATCAGATGCTGCTGCGTCTGACCAAAGAACAGGGCGCGCTGCCGGAGAGCATTGCCATGGTCCTCTGGGGCACCGACAACCTGAAGAGCAACTGCGAAGGCGTGGCGCAGGTCATGTGGCTGCTCGGCGCGCGGACGATTTCCGATGAACTGGGAAACGTCGCCGACGTCGAACTCATCCCGTTGGACGAATTGGGGCGGCCCCGGATCGACGTGGTTATGACCGTGAGCGGCATCTTCCGCGACCTGCTTCATCACCAGATGAATCTTCTGGACAAGGCGGTGCGCATGGCGGCCGAGGCGGATGAACCAGCCGAGCAGAACTTTGTGCGCAAGCACGCCGCGCAACAGGCGGCTGAACTCGGACTCTCGATCAATGAAGCGGCCACGCGCGTCTTTTGCAATGCGCCCGGCGTATACGGCGCCAACGTGAATCATCTGGTCGAGAGCAGCAACTGGGAAGATGACAGTGAACTAAGCAACATGTTCCTGACACGCAAGTCCTACTCGTTTGATCAGAATGGAAAGTGGCACAACGCGCGCGACATCATGGAGTCGAGCCTGTCCAAGGTTGGCGCGACCTTCCAAAACATCGACAGTTTCGAGATGGGCATCAGCGACGTCGACCACTATTACGAATACCTGGGCGGTGTCGCCAAGAGCGTAGAAAAGCTCAGCGGCAAGCGTCCCGCCATTCTGGTGGCGGATGCCATGTCATCCAACGATCGGCTCGCCACACTAGAGCAGATGGTGCGGCTGGAATCACGCACAAAGCTGCTCAATCCCAAATGGTACGACTCGATGCTGGCCCACGGTTATGAGGGCGTGCGCGAGATTGAGAGCCGCGTGGGCAACACCTATGGCTGGAGCGCCACGGCCGAGGCGGTCGAGGACTGGGTTTACGACGATATTTCAGATACGTTCCTGATGGATGAAGAAATGCGGGCGCGCATGGCACGGGCGAACCCGCATGCCACGGCCGCAATTGCGCGCCGCTTGCTTGAGGCAGAGTCGCGCGGCTTCTGGGAAGCCGATGACGCCACGATTGACCGTCTCCGTGAGATCTATGGCGAGCTAGAGGATCGCATGGAGGGCATCACGGCGCCGGCCTAACGCAACAACCCAAGGCAACCGGAGCGCAAGTCGAATCCAAGTGCTCTATGCCACCATGTTTGCATGCTAGAAGAGAGTATACTGTTGCACAATCATTTGCCATTTCCAGCCCTTGTCGGGCTGGAAATGGCTCAACAAGCGCTACTGCTCCTGGCCGTGGAGCCACGCCTGCGGGGCATCGTCCTTTCGGCATCTGCGGGAACGGGCAAATCCAGCCTTGCGCGGGGCATCCGTGATCTCCTGGGGAGCGACGCAACGGCCTTTGTGGAAGCCCCACCAAGCGCAGACGTCGAGAATCTGTTAGGCGGCCTTGATCTGGAAGCAACGCTGCGCACGGGACGAAGCGTTGTCCAGCCGGGGCTGCTTGCCCGCGCCCACGAGGGCATCATCTACATTGATGGCATCAACTTGCTGGCGGACAGCAGCGCCAATCTGCTCCTCGGCGTGCTGGATGAAGGTGAAGTACGCGTAGAACGCGAAAGCATAAGTCTGCGGGCGCCGGCCCGCTTCAGCCTCATTGGCTCCTACGATCCGGCGGAAGGATTGCCGCGCAACCATTTGCTGGATCGCGTCGGCCTGCTCGTTGGCCTCAATCAATCCAGAAGCCCACAAGATCGACGCGACGTGATCCAGAACAATCTTCTGGTCGACATGGCTGGTTGGACAGACGATGTCGACATTCTGCGGGGCTTGATTGCTGCAGCCCGGGAGCAGCTAGCCGATGTTGAGATCACGTCTGAGCAGGTTGCATGGCTAGCCCAAACGGCGCTACTCTATGGCGTCGAAGGACACCGCGTCGATCTATTTGCCGTTTACGCCGCGCGTGCTGCAGCAGCGCTGGCGCTACGCAATGCGGTGGAGCAGAGTGATCTTGAGACTGCCGCACGCTTCGTTATTCTGCCGCGCGCAACCCAGATTCCGAGTACTGAACCGACGCCGCCACCACCACCCCAGAGGCCCGAGCCGTCACCGCCAGACCCCGCCCCTCCAGACCAGCCAGATGAAGCTCCGCAGTCGCAGCAAGACGACGACAACGCTGAGCCCGAGCGAGCCCCCAGCGAAGACGAACTCATTATTCCAGACGAACAGGTCTTTGCGGCTCTGATGGGCGAGTTGCCGGCGTCGCTGGAAGAGCTTCCGTTTCGGATTGTACGACGGGGACGGACCGGCTCACGTGGGGCAACAACGGGCACACGTGGGCGTCAGGTGCGCAGCTTGCCGGGCGATCCGCGGCGGGCACGCATTGACGTTTCGGCCACGCTGCGCGCCGCCGCGCCGTGGCAGCCGTTCCGCCGAGAAGCAGCACCGGGATCCAACAATGGCCAGGCCAGCAGCGGCGTCAATCATAATGGTACGGGCCAAAACGGATCAAGTCCGCCGTCGATTGGACGGCTGCATTTTGCCACCAGCGACATCCGCGTGAAGCACTACCGCAGCAAAGCCGGTGCGCTCTTCTGTTTTGCCGTGGATGCCAGCGGCAGCATGGCCCTGCACCGCATGCGGCAGGCAAAGGGCGCCGTGCATTCGCTTCTGGAGCAGGCATACGTCAAGCGTGATCGGGTATCGTTGATCGCCTTTCGTGGCGAAGCCGCCGAAATCTTGATGCCGCCAAGTCAGAGCGTCGAGCTGGCGCGACGAGCCCTCGACATGCTGCCAACGGGGGGCGGCACACCCCTCGCTTCAGCGCTGCTCATGGCTGACAGCGTAGCGCAACAGGCGCAGATGCGTGGTATCCATCAGACGGTACTCGTACTGCTGACCGACGGGCGCGCGAACGTCGGGCTCGATCCGGCGCGAGAGATCAAGGACGAATTGCAGCAGATCGGCCGCTATCTCGCCGCGTCCCCCATGCACATCGTGGTTGTCGATACGCAGCGCAACTACCTCAGCCGGGGCGAGGCCAAACGCCTGGCGGACTGGCTCGGAGGAGACTACGCCTACCTACCCAACGCAAGCGGCGATCAGATCGCTGAGCTAGCGATGAGCAAGACTGTAGGGGAGCAAAAGAATGCAAAATCCACTGGGTACGTTCATCCGTAAGGGCACACGTGCCGCGGGGGTCTTACAACTACAACAGTCCTAGGCGGCCGATAACCTTTGGTGCTAGTTTGAGGTAGCCATGAGAACGGTACAGTATCTCTTGAAACTGCGACGCAATAAGAGATACTGTACCGTTCTCATGACCACCGTCGATTTTGTCACAGAGCTGTTCTGCAAAGTAGACGATTTGATCGGCCACGAAGCGAAACACGGCCAGGCAAATCTGTATCCGAGCGAAGTGGTGACGTTGGCGCTCCTGTATGCGCTGACCGGAAAAGGACGACGGGCCGACTTGCGATGGCTGACCCGTGACTACGGGCCGCTCTTTCCCAACTTGCCCTGCCGCACGCGCCTCTTTCGCCTCTTCAACAGCCACTGGCACTACATCGGCGAATTCAGGGCGCCTGCATCGATGATCGGCGTGATCGACAGCTACGGCGAAGTAGTTCCTGCCAATTCCCAGATTTCCAGATTTCTTGTTGCGTCCATATCCAATGTTAGATAAAATGCCCCGGTGCCGTTTTGATATCTGTCCTCACCGATAAAGGTTCAGGGCCAAATGAGTGCAGTGTACCCCAAAATACGACGAGACCGCTTACAGGTACGCGCGGTCCAGGCTATCTTTATATTTATCAATCTCGTGCTGATTGAGACGCATTTACCAGGGATGTTATGGGTGGCGATTGGCGGCGTATTTTGGGTTACGATGATTCTCCTGGCGGCGGTTGGGGGGAGTTGGATGTGCGGCTGGGTTTGCTGGATAGGAAGTATTCAAGACTTTGCGGAACCCTTCGCCCGTTCCGCGTCCAGTTCAATGCTCGATGGGGACGCAACATCACGCTGATTGTGCTCGTCAGTTGGGTTCCAGTGGTGTGGTGGTTGATGCCCGAGGTGAAGGCAGCAGTCTACACACCGTTTGGCGTCAGTCTAGATACTTGGACGCGTCATCTATTTCAAGTGGGGTTGATGCTTGTCATTGCCCTGAGTGTGATGGTCTTGGGTAAGCGGGGAATATGCAAGTATCTTTGCCCTTTTAACCGCGTCGTGCGGATTGTCGCGCTCTTTATGAAAAACCCACTGAGAAAACAAGCGCGCAAGTAGGATGTGCTTGCTGTACAGTCACTTGCCGTACGCTGCCATCTGCTCAGACAGAGCTAAAACCAGTACCTATACCGCCAGTAGTAAGTGGTGTAAAGCAAGTTCAAAGTGCCGAGAACAATTTCTAAGGAGAGAGTGTCATGAATCAGAATCGCGTACTGCAAGGGGTGTTAGTGCTGTGGGGCATTTGGACCATCTTAAACGGTCTGCTTTCAGCGTTTGCCCCGCAGGTCGGAGCAAATTTGGTTGGGTGGGCGCCTGCGGAAGGATGGACACCCGGCCTTGTTGCGATGACGCAGCAATATGGTTGGTCTTGCTGCTTCTCGGCGCGGTCTTCTGATTACAGCCACAGATCCGGTTCGTTATCAACGCTTTATCTGGATCGTTATCGCAGAACAAATTATCGGCTTCTTTTCTCTGCCTTGGCCGCCTTTGGCCAAGGACAGATCACAACAGGGCAGTTTGTAACCCAAGCCATCATTAACCTCGTTGTCATGTCGTTATTACTCGTCTTACGTCCAAGCGACAAATCGGACGTTGGTCATACGGCGAGCACTTCATCTACCTAAGCTTGTAATACTTCTTTCGCTTCCCCTTTTTGCCGCCTGCTTCTGTCAATGGCCCGTTTTAGTGGACACATGGGGAAGGCGGCTTCTTAACATTCCGCGGCCTGTTCTGTTTGTTGGTTGATCGTACAGGAGTTGGGCCATCCCGTCGGCCCATGGTTGCTTATACTGGTCGGTGATGAACTGGAGTTTACGCAAGTGATGGGCTTGCAGAAGGCACGGTCACAGTGCTCGAAGGAGAGATACGATTTCCAGTGGTTGTGGCGTGCCCAGCCCGTGAAGTTGGGTAAGAGACCGATTGCCTGCATGGCCTCCTGTCCACGCTTGCGATGCAAACCAAAGAAGGTCAGCATGCGGTGCCGGCACTGTGGAGCCAATGCAGTTGACCTGCGACGCGCAGACCGCTTTCGTTAAAGTGGACGACATCCGCCTGGAGCAGCTGCCGTTGAATCTCAACTAAAGCAGGTTCGCAACCAGTTTCAACGGCCTGATTGCCTAACTATAGATGGCCTTCGTTAGCTTTACCTGTGCGTTCCGATTGATCTATGAACAGGCTTCAGCCTGAATAGTAACGGATATAGAATCAGTCTTCTAATTCAAACTCGGTTTCTATACATCCGTCGAACTGTGGTTTTGTCGTACTATTACTGGGACGTGTGGTGCGGAATGATTCGCTCTGTCGTCGGTGTCGGCGACCAATCATCTTCGCCCCGTGGGTAGAGCCAAATAATGACCGTCAGGACGCCCTGGATTGTCCACTGTACCAGTGGAAGGCACTGTGCGAACGCTTCATCGCTGCGTTGAAGCTACCCAATTTTGACTACTCAGGGTCCCAGATAGCCAGACGATGGGCATTTGGCAGCCAGAGAGGCCGAGCACCATGAACGTAACGCCCTGTTGTTTCGTGTGTAAGAATCAAGGACGGGGTAACTGAGAGCCAGGAGCCAACCTGAAGGAGAATGGTTGAGGCGAGGGCCCAGAATAGAAAGAGGAGACCAAAGCTACGTAGCAGGATCCGCATCCCCCGGTACTGCTGAAAATCCTCGGCGGGTGACGTATAGTTGCCTTTTGGATTCAGAAAACTAGTGCAACCAAGGATTGCCCCAAAGGTGCGTGTGGGCAAGTAACCAAGAAACCAATCTGTAAGCGCCAACATAACCTCTGCCGCGCGCTGCGCAATGACGACCCACACCAGTAGACTGTAGCGCACCGGGTCACGGGCTAGAATAAAGCTGAGTAGCGCGTAGGCAACAGAAACAGGCCATATTGGCGGCTGATCAGCGGGTCAATTAAGGGAAGTTGCATAGGTCGTAGACAAAGGGTTGTCGAAACAAGAATAAGAATGCGCGTATGAGTTCGCCAAACCCTATCATCAATAGCAGAACTCGCAACAATGTAATTCGCACGGCAAATATGCCCTTCCGACTATTGTTGATGAACAGACATTTTGGAAAAACGCAGTATTAGACGCCACGCTGACAAGCCAGAAGGCGGGCCTATCTCTCCACACATAAGTCCCGTACAAAATGAGAGTATAACACAGAAGGGTACGAGACGATTGCCTGTTGCAAATAGGGAGTGGTGAAATCAAAGGGTGATATGTCATAATAGCCAGCATGAGAAAGTGCATCTTTCTATCGCTGAGTTCAGCCTGTCATAACTAGTGTTCCGCCAATCTTGAGCTGACGACCCGTTTTTCTGTGGCGGAGCCTAAATGCATCGGCAAGAACAAGTTCGTAGACTCGTCAAACAAAGATTGCCGATGCACTAGCACCAAAGGTTAAATAGGATACAGCATGTTTGGAATCAATCACAATCTTCCCTTGCCGCCCGCGATGGACGCGGAGAAGAAGTATTTCTCGACCACCGGCGCCGGCAACATTGCATACTACGTAGATCGAGCGCAGACAGGCCATCCGCTTGTGCTCGTTCATAGCATCAATGCAGCAGCCAGTGCATTCGAGATGAAGCCGCTCTTCGAGCACTACCGTCTGCAACGGCCCGTGTTCGCGCCGGACCTGCCAGGCTATGGCTTCTCGGACCGCAGTGTTCGGCCCTATACGCCGGAACTCTTTGCGTCGGTCATCACACAGTTCCTGGAACAGGAAGTCGGGGAAGCAGCGGATGTCATCGCGCTTTCGCTCGGCTCTGAGTTTGCCGCCACAGTTGCCTTCGAACGCCCTGAATTAATGCGCTCGCTTGCGCTGATCTCACCGACTGGATTGGGCGAAATTCGCGAGATCGGTGAAGAGACCAGTCGCAAAATCCAACGCGCCATCAATTTTCCATTGTGGGGCCAGTCCCTATTTGACCTTCTGGCAACGCGCCGCAGCATCAACTACTATCTGGGCAAGAATTTCTATGGCCAACCGGCACAGGAAATGCTCGACTACGCCTACGTGACGGCGCACCAGCCCGGCGCGCGTCATGCGCCGTTCTATTTTATCTCCGGCCAACTCTTTACGTCTGACATTCGTGAACGCGTTTATGAGCAGCTTGAGTCGGAGACGCTGATTCTCTATGATCGAGACCCCAACATCTCTTTTGACCAGTTGCCGTTTGCAGAGCAGCGCAATCCCCGCTTGCAGAGCCAGCGGATTGCGCCTTCTTGCGGTTTGCCCCACTGGGAATTGCCCATAGAGACGTTTCAGGCTCTGGACGCGTTTTGGTCGCAGCGAACACGCGAATGACCATCCCCAAGCGAGCACTCTCTCGGGGAGAAAACCAGCTACAGCTGTCTCATCAAGATCAGACAGTGCATCGGCAATCTTGATGAGTCTACGAAGCAGGTGGCGGAACACTAGCGTTCGGTGCGGAGCAGATTCGCATCGCGTGCGGCAGTTAGCACGATGAGCGCGATCCCGGCATAGTAGAGCACGATTCCCCAGCCCAACTGCCACTGAAACCAGAGCCACACCACGCCAGCCGCCATGCTGGCGCTCCCCACTACATACCCAACCCGCTCAGCTGCCCGCAAGGGGCGACCAAAGCGCTGCGACAGCAACAGCGCCAATGAGCGCGATAGCCCCCTTCAGGAGAGCCATAAAGCGCAACAAGAGAATGAGCTCCGGCTCGCCAACTGGCGGCGGCGCAAAGCTCACCAGCGTCATGCCGGTCAACAGCGCGGCGCCGACAATGCTGAGGAGCAGCATGAGACGCGACAATCTAGCTTCCGCGGCCGTTATGGCGCGCGCACTTTTGCTATGCGAAGTTAAGGGTGGGATTGAATCAATTTGTTGCACCAGTATCTCTCTTCGTTCCAATTGCCCAGTTGCATAGGCGACAATCGACGCTATGACGCAGGGAGCAGCTCGCGTTGCTCGTCTGCTTCACCCACATATCGATTGTACGCAAGGGTAAGACCTAGCGCAAAGAGCGCACTGCCTACGCCGAGCAGCGCGTTAAAGGGTGGCGGGGCGAGCAGCGCCAGACGAATCAGGACCGTGGCGATGGCAAACCCCGAATTCCGAAAGACAATCACGTAGGTGCTGGAGTAACGAAGTGAGACCAGCACAATTAAGACATCGGCAAAGATTAGAACGGTATAGGCAGCTTCGAAAAAGACGATCTCCTCTCCCGTGGTGAAGTATTGCCAGACCGAGTGGATGCCAATGCCGATAAACGAAAAGAGCAAGAGCAGGGCAATCATCTTCTTGGCGGCAATGAAGCCGGCTAGTCCGCGAGAATCAAGCGTGATCGGTCGATGAGTCTGGGCCGCGTAATAGAAGCCCAGTACGACAAAAACAGCCAGCGCCCCTGCAGCGTCGGCGGAGATGGGGAGCAGCGCCGGTTGGACCTGCTCCCACAGGATGGGTTCATCAAAGTAGGTAAATTCCTTGAAAGTGGTGCGCAGCAGGATCAGCGATAGAATCTCGATCTGCTTCCCGACTGAATTCGCAACCGAGTCGGCCAGACTAAAGACCAGTTCGCCCAGTTCAAACATAAGCAGCAGCCGAAATGTGAAGTCAACCGCAAAGAAGTGATTGGTCGGCAATCTCACACTCAAGGATTGAGGGAGAAGCCCAAGCCGGTTGACTTCGATCACCAGCAATCCGACCACGAACGTGATGATCAGAAAATTGGCGATTAGGCGCTGGCCTGTAGCGCCCTCATAGGCGGCTTCGAGGATGTCGTAAAGGTGGCAAGCTCGATCGGATAGCCATTTCACGGTAGAGTTCCTTTGGCATCAAACCGTCATCTACGCTGTGAGAAAGAAGGGGGCTGCGATTGAGGGGGGGCAGCACGTCCAGCGCCGCGCCAACACTCTGGTTGAATGCAGCAGGCGCAAGGTCGGCCGCACGCCAGAGGGCAGCCCAGAACGACGGATATCGAAAGCGATATAGGTGCCGTGCCACAAAACGGCGGCGGGCTAATGAACGACTCAAACGCGCCTTCGCCAATTGAGAACGGTAGTTGTCAAACGAGAAGTCATTGTGCGCAAAGGCAGCGGTTACCGCGTCGGCAATCACGGCCCCGTACTCAATGGCGTACGAGATGCCTTCGGCAAAGAGTGTGTCAACCCCGGCAGCATCACCTGCCAGCAGCACATGGGGACGGGCGAACTCCGCGCGCGGGTCGAACCAGCGCACGGGATGGGCCTGTAGCTGCACAGAGTCAACTTCAATGTTGCGCCGGCGCAGGTAGTCCGCAAAGACCCGCTTCAATTGACCATGGGGCGTCATCGCGCTGGCTGTAGGATCGATGCGGCTGTCGAAGATGCCATGGTTCACGTGGGGCCGTCCATCAATGCTGCTTGGAAAGTCCCACATATAGCCTTGAATGCCCTCCGCGACGCACGAGAAATCGAAGAGGGCCGTGCCGGTTGCGCAGACGGAAGAGCTGCTAGAGGCCGCAGGCTGTACGACGCGTAACAGCCGGGCAACGCCCACGTGGCTGCGCAGCCCCAGCTTGCGCCGTACGGTGCTGTTGGCGCCGTCGGCGGCGATGACAACGCGGGCGCGGTAGCGGCCGCGCGTTGTCGTCAAGAGAACGTGGCCATTGTCCAGCGTCATATCAAGTAGCTTTTCGCCACCCCGCACGTCGATCTGACGATCGATTGCAGCCCGGGCAAGCGCAGCATCAAATGCGCTCCGCTGAACGATGCACATCGCAGCCTGGCACGGCGTCTCAAAACGGCGTTCGCCCAGTTGAAAGACAACCCGATCGACGCGCACGGATGGCACATCGAGCTGCAAATTGAGGCGGCGCAACTGCTCTTCGGCATGGAAGGTAATCCCGCCGCCACAGATTTTCGGCCGCGGATACTCACTGGCTTCGAAGACCACCATCCCCGGGATCAATTCGGGCGCTCGTGCAGCAATATGCAAAGCGGCGGCCACCCCAGCCGGGCCGCCGCCGATAATTGCAATCTGCAAATCCATGGGGATCGCCATTTCCGCTCACCAATCGCCAGAAATCGCCTTTACGTAGAAGCGCCGCTTCACCGGCTGCGGTTTTTCCAAATCGGACCACGTGCCGAGCGATTGTTCGGTCAACTGCTCAAGCACCGGCTCGAGCAGTTCATCGGGCAAAATCCAGCTTTCCGAATGGGTACGATTGGCCATGGCTTCAAGCACACTGGCCGGACTCACATCGATCACCCACTCGGCGGCCACAATCTCTTCGGCCGCTTCAGGATGCCCCCCCATAGATGCAAGGAGATCTTCCACGCTTGCACCAGCAGCGGGTGGCTTGCTGCCAGGCGAACGCTTCATCACCTCCATGCGCATGCCATCACGCAGCAGGCCCGTGACGGATTCGGGGTCAACCCAATCACGACCCTGAATGAACAGGCCTTTGGGGCGCAGAGCAGAGATGGTCTGCGCCAACACATCCGGCAGATCACGCACGAGATGAAGCACATGTACGGCAAGCGCTGCATCAAATGCGCTGCGACCAAAGGGTAAGTGGCCGATGTCCGCTTGAACGAGTTGCACAGCCCGGGCGGGGTCCTCGGGCTGCACAACTTCTTCCAACATCTCGGCTGATGCATCGACGCCGATCACCCGGCCCCCTGCTGCGGCAACGGGACGGGCAATCCGCCCAGTGCCGACGCCAAGCTCCAGCACACGCGCTCCAACGCCGACAAGATTGACAATCGTGTCACCAATTGCGCTGGATACTTCCGGGGGATGGCGCCGCTGATGCTCGTACTGTGCGGCAATGCGGCGATCAAACGAGTAGTTTAACGCCATCGTCTACGCCATGCCCGCTTCCATTGCCTGGGAAACATTCTGGCGCGTCAGACTTGCCTGATAGCTGGTGCGGAAGCGGCTCACGCTCAGCTGCATGAGGATCAAGCCGGCAGCAACCATGCCTAAGGCCTCCAGCGCAAAGATGCCCGTGTAGGCCACAGAGGGAGTGAGGATGCCGGTTTCGATCAGGGTCGTGTGGAGCAAGCCGCTACCGATCGATGAGGTGCCGTTTCCAAACGCCTGCGCGACGCCCCACAGGCCCATGAAGAGACCAATCGCGCCTTCCACAGTCATATCCATCATCATGGCCAGCGCACCGACGTTGAAGAAGCCGGTAAAGAGTCCCATAAAGATCAGCGACGGTGTAATCAGCGAAGTCTGCTCGGTAAAAGCGGCCATCGCGAGCGCGCTCATGCCGACTGCCGTACCGAAACATCCGGCCATGGCAATTGACCTCTTCGAGATCGGCAGCAAGACGCTCAGAATCCCCATCACGATCATGCCAATCAGCACACCACCACCCCACGTGGGTTGAAAGCGGGTCGTCTCCGTGACTGACATGCCGAAGACCTCAGCGCCAAAGACCTCAAGAATGTTATCCTGGAGGAAGATGGCAAAGATGGCGATAAAGATGAAGAGGAAAAACCCGCGGGTTTGGGGGTTTTCGCGCAGCAGCGTGGACGCAGCACTGAGCGGATTGCCGGGAGGCGCCGCCGCTTTGGCATCTACAATCGATTGCTGCAGTGCTTCACCCTTGAGGCGTTTCTCCATTCCAATAACGCCCAGCAGTGTCGAGCCGATGACGATAAAGGGCGTCAGGTTATACAACTGCTGCATAGCCTGGGGCGAATACTCCGGCCGCACAATGTTCATCACGATCGCGGCGATAATGGTGCTGATGATGGTAAAGGTCCACACAACAGAGATTACGCCGCCGCGATTTTTCTCGGTCGTCACTTCTGCGATTAGGGAGTGATGTGAATCACCCATCACGGCGATGGCGATGCCGAAGAGGAGGAAAAGGAAGAAAGCCATGCCAATGGCGGCCATTGATCCCTCACCCATGGCGTGGGCCACCGATGGTAAGGCCAAAAATACGAGGCTGGCAATAATTGAACCGAAAATCAGATAGGGCGTTCGTCGCAATCCGAGCACGGGACGCACATCGGCAAAACGACCGGCAATAATCTGAAACGGGGAGAGAAAATAGTGAAACGCGAGCATCGTCGTGACCAACACAGCCGAAATGCCCAGTTCAACGATGGCGATACGGTTGAAGTCGATCGTGAGTAACGCAAACATCCAACCTACGCCCAGTTTCGGTAAAGCAAGACGGAACGTCTTGACGACGCCAAGAAAGCCATGGCCAATCTTACTAAGTACTTCCATAGTGTTCCTCTTTTCAGCCTTTTAAGCACGGTAAAAATGTGACGCGAAGGATTGGACGACGAGGGAGAATCGGTTGATTGGAATGTGGTAGGACAGGGTTCATAGCGGGGTAGGGAGTGACAAGTCAACGGACGACAGAACCAGTACAGTAAGTAATGCAAATTACATTATAATGTCTCCATTCGTTGGTGTCAAAAGTGCAAAAATCTAATCCGGGTGTCGTTCATGCCCGGGACGGCATGGGCACGTACTGAAGGTGGATTGGGACACGAGTTGGGACGAGATTGCAGCGTCGCTCAAATCTTAAAGGCAAAAAAGAAGCGAGGAGGAGCGAGGACACATGATAGACAGAGGAAGCGTGATACGCTATAATAAGCAGGTCATCGTTAATCTTGCCGCCATCGGCAACTAAGAAAGGAATCCTCTATGATCAGCGCCAAGTTTTATATGCTTCCCCTCGTTGCGACCATTGCCGTTTTCATTTGGATCATTGCATTGATCTTGCTCACGCCAGCATAGTCTTTGTTCTATCCTCCTGACGCTCGACCGAAAGCATTGAGCCTGGCGATCGGTCGAGCTCACCATCTCGTAAGACAATACCTCCTGTCCTTCACGTTAAGCCTATCGATGGGCTAACTGGCCCCACTCACAGACTCGATTGCTTCTTGCATCAAACCTTCCTGGAAATTGCGAACGGGCTCGTCCGGCAGGGGCATGCGTAGCCGATATTGGCCCACCGAATCCAGATCCCAGGCCAGGCGATTGTCGGCCAGCGCCTCGTCAAGCAGCTGAATCAGGCGCTCCTGCAACGCCGGCTCTTCCACCGGCGTGATTAACTCAACGCGACGGTTCAGGTTGCGCGCTCGCCAGTCTGCGCTGCCCATGAACGTCACCGGCTCACCATTGTTGTGGAAATGAAAAATGCGGTCGTGCTCCAGGAAGCGGCCCAAAATGCTGATGATGCGGATGTTTTCGCTATAGCCGGGCAGGCCGGGGCGCAGCGTCGTATGGCCGCGCAAGATCAGGTCAATCTGCACGCCGGCTTGAGACGCGCGGTAGAGATGGCGGATCATCAGGCGATCATCCAGTGCGTTCATCTTGGCCACGATCTTCCCCGTGCCAAATGCAGCCTGATGGGCGATCTCACGATCGATCAGCGCTTCGAAGGACGTGCGCATATGGTCAGGGGCCACCAGCACCTTCTCGTACGTCTGATCCGGCGCATACCCGGTCAGGAAGTGGAAGAGATTGACGATATCGCGGCCCAATTCGGGGCGACACGTCATCAGACCCAGGTCGGTATAGAGCCGGGCCGTCTTGGAGTTGTAGTTACCCGTACCGATGTGACAGTAATTGCGAATGCCGTCCCACTCGCGGCGGACGACCAGGAGGGCCTTCGTGTGGGTCTTCAAGCCAATCACGCCGTAGGTCACGTGGACGCCAGAGTCTTCCAAGAGTTGTCCCCACTCGATGTTATTGGCCTCATCAAAGCGCGCCGTCACTTCGACCAGGACCGCAACCTGCTTGCCCCGCTCCGCGGCCTGGATCAACGACTTGACGATGGGCGAGTGATCGGAGGTGCGATAGAGCGTCTGTTTGATGGCCAAAACGTTGGGATCAACGACCGCCTCGGCCAGGAAGCGCTCTGTGCTGCCGGCAAATGAGTCATAGGGATGGTGCACCAGGAGATCGCCCTGGCGCAGAATCGCAAAGAAATCGCGCGTTTCTTTGGTTTCCCCCTCATGGCTCAGCCGATCAGGGATGATCGGCTCCCAGTCCGGGTATTGATAGTCAGGGCGGTGAATGCCCGCAATGGTAAAGAGCCCGGTCAGGTCGAGCAGTCCGTCGACCTGGTAGACGTCCTCCTCATTTAGCCCCAGTTCACGCATCAGAATCTGGCGATCATAGGGCGGCATATCTTTGTCGACCTCCAGCCGGACCACGCGCGCAAAGCGCCGCTCGCGCAGCTCAGCCGAGATCATCTCGATCAGGTCGTCGGCTTCTTCCTCATCCTGACGCACATCGGCGTTGCGCGTAATGCGGAAGGGCTGGGCGCTGACGACTTCCATGCCCGGGAAGAGCTCGCCCACGTGTGCAATCACCAGCTCTTCGGTGGGTAGCATGCGGATCACTTCATCCATCGGCCGGATGCGCGCGCCGTCGTCCAGCGTCGTGTCAACCCAGCGCTCTTTTGGCAGCTTGATGCGCACGAAATGGGTAGTGTCAAAACGGGGGTTGCGCACCATCACCGCCAGCGAAAGGCTCAGATTCGAGATAAATGGGAAGGGATGACCGGGATCAACGGCCAGGGGCGTCAAGATCGGATAGATTTGCTCGCGGAAGTAGGTCGCCAGCCGCGTCTTCTCCGCCTCGGTCAGGTCAGCATAGTGCAAGACTTGAATCCCAGCCTGCTCATCCACTTGGGGCTTTAATTCCTGCTCCCAGACTTCGGTCATGCGCACGTGCATGAGGGAAATGGCCTCGTGAAGCAGGGCCAACTGCTCGGGCGGCGTCCGGCCGTCGACAGAGAGCTCGCGCACGCCGGCCGCCTCCTGGCGCTTGAGGCCGCCCACGCGCTTTTGCACGAATTCATCCAGGTTGTTGGCCGTGATCGCCACAAATTTCACCCGTTCGAGCAGGGGCGTGCGCGCGTCCATGGCCAATGCCAACACGCGCCAGTTGAAGTCAATCCAGCTCAACTCCTTGTTGAAGTAGAGGGCCGGATCATCGAGGGGCAGGTCTACACCCACGGGTACCGCGCTGGGCTGGACGGCACGGGGCACGCTCACCGGCGCGGGCGGGCGTTGCACAGGCTCGGCCGTGGCGGTAGGAAGAGCCGCCTCGTCGCCCGGTTCCGATGCTGCGGTCGTTTGGCCTGTATCGACGTTCGATTTTGTTGCCATAGTTTCTCGCCATTCGTACGTGAATGCTGTCTGTTGCGGACGGACATCGGTGATCATGCTGCGGTCGCCGTGGCGGTCGCCCAGGCATGAATGCCGTGGGCCAGCCTGCGACGCTCCATCAATGGAGCTTCTCTGCCGACGATCATGGTCCACTCCGTGGATCGCACTTTGCCGGCAAGGACATTCATGCCCGGCGGATCCGCTCTATTCGTCATCCCGCGACGCCGCAACGCCCGAGACATCAGCCGGCAACACAGCGGCCAAGACGGGGTGACCCAGGATCTCCTGGACACTCTGCCACGCCGCCAGCACCTCTGGCTGCGCCAGGTCCCCGGCGTCGGGCACGAAACCGCAATCGAGGTAGACCTTGAGCGCCCATGGCCGGCTTGATGAGGTGCCAAGCATGGCGGCGTCGTGATATTCGGCCAGGGTCAGCAGGGCACGGGACATCATTGGCTTGGTGAGACCCTGTCGCTGGTGGTCAGGATGCACCACCACCCAGTGGATGCGCCCGCGATTCTGCGGATCGGCAAAGTCACGCGTCTCCCACCAGGCGCTGATCGACGCCACGGGTATGCCCGCGGCGGTCTCGACAAAAAACATGCGCTCGGGCAGCGCCGCACGGTTGTCGCCATACTGTTCGACAAAAAGCGCATCCGTCACGCTGATGATCGGCTCGGCCGCCAGATGCAGGTCAGTCCACACACGTTCATCGCCCGGCGCGTAGGCGCGCAGACGATAGCCTGGCGGCAAGGGATAGTGGGGAATCTCGGCCAGAGATTCGCGGACCATGTGGAGTTCGATATCGGGATGGCTGACCGCCGGGTCGATCTGCGGTTGGCTCACGCCGTCACCTCCGCCACAAATTCGCCGTTCGTCATCAGCGCAATTTCGTCGCCGGCTGCGGTCACGACCGTGATTTGCAGCGTGGGCGAGCCGATCATGACATCAAGATGGACCTGTGATTTGTTGATGCCGGCCCCTTCATACTCCGTCTCGTCCAGATCGTCGGCGCCGACATAGCCTTCCAGATAGGCGTCGCCAAAGGCGATGTGACAGACCGCGTTCTCGTCGAAGAGCGTATCATAAAAGAGCACGCCGGCCTGATTGATGGGCGACCGTACGTCGACGAGCGCGACCTCACCCAACCGGCGCGCACCGTCCACCGCAAAAAACTGCTCGAGCACCTCTTGGCCGCGGGCAGCGCTGTAGTCGACCACCTCGCCCTTTTCAAAGCGGAACCAGGCGTCATCCACTTGGCGCTCGAAGGGGAAAAAGGGTTTGGTCGTGCGCGCCCAGCCGTCGGCACGCAGGCGATGGGGCGTGGTGAAGATCTCCTCGGTCGGCATATTGGCAAAGAAGCGCACGCCGGCCGTCGTTTGCGAGGACGCGGCAATCCAGCGCGGCCGGTCCGTCATGCCCAGAGTCAGTTGCGTACGCGGTCGTCCATCCGGGCCCGGCGTGGGGTCGAGATAGCGCAGTTCGGTCACGCCGTGGCGCGCCATGAACGCGACCACCTTATTGAGCGCGACGTCATGTTCGTTCCAGGCCGCCACAGGGTCAACCGCCTCCACGCGACAGACCTGGAAGATCAATTCCCATAGCTTGGCCACCGCGTCGTCGGCCGTCAAGTCGGGAAAGACCTGTTGGGCCCAGGCCTGGGTCGGGACGCCGGCAACACACCACTGAAAGGCGTTGGACATGACCGCGTCACTGTAGAACTTGACCTTTTCGCGACGCATAACCGCAATCCGGCGCATGGCATCCGGATCGACATCTTCGAAGATATCCGGGTAGGCCGCGCCGGTCAGGCTGAGCCGGGCCCAACCTTCGTCCACCATCTGGCGATAGCGGGTCACTTCATAATCGGGGAAGTGGTCCAGGTATTCGGGCACGACATGCTGGAGGTGCGCGCGTTGGGTTGGCGTGTCCTGCCAGGCGACGTGGACATAGCGGGCGCCTGCATCGTAGGCCTTGGCCGTCACCACGCGCACGAAAGGCGCGTGCTCCAGCTCAGCCGAAATTTGCAGGGCCTGGCCGGGCTGCAGGTCGAGTCCGGTCTGGATCAGCAGATCGGCATAACGCGCTAAGCGTACATTGAAATCAGACATGGGGTGCCTCGTCATGGGATGCGGTGTGTCGGGCGCGTCTCTGCGCACTGGGTGCATTATAGCGCCCTCCGCACGGCATACCCAAGAAATGGCGCGAGGGCTACTGAGGATAACGCGCAGCATGGCAAGGGGCAGACAAGTATGCGCCACAATGACGCTCATTTTTGACACAAATTAGCGCACCGTCTATAATGCGGAGCGTTGTTCAGCGTGGTCCGCTAGCTCAATTGGCAGAGCAGCTGACTCTTAATCAGCGGGTTCGGGGTTCGAGTCCCTGGCGGATCACTTATACCACAACATGTTGTGCCGGCCTTCGGGCCGGCGCCTCCATTTAGTAGATATTGTAGTTTCGGCATGAAGGAAAGGAAACCTTCAAATGCTCCGAAACTCACTTACTCCCGCGCTAGACATCTTTCTGCTCGACTGCCAAGCCCGCAATCTCGCCGCCGAAACTCTCGAATTTTACCGCGAACGCGTCCATCATTTTGCGCGCTTTGCCGGCAAAGAGAATGTCTTTGCCCTCCACGAAGTCACCCCCACCCTGCTGCGCACCTACTTCGTCGCCCTCCAAACCCAAGGCTGGAAATCCAACAGCGTGCACGCCGCGGCCCGCGCCCTGAAGGCCTTCTTCAACTTCTGCGTCTACGAGGAGCTGCTCGAACGCAGCCCCATGCAGCGCATTCGTCTGCCCAAAACGGACAAGCACATCAAGCCGGCCTTTGAGATGGATGAGGTGGAGCAGCTCATCGCCGCGGCCAAGACGCAGCGCGACCGCGCCATCATCCTCTGCCTGCTCGATACGGGCTGCCGGGCCAAGGAGTTTCTGGCCTGGAATGTCGAGGATGTCAACGCCGCCACGGGGACGGTGCAGTTGCGCCACACCAAGAATCGCAAGGCGCGCGTGGTCTATCTGGGCCTGCGCAGCCGCAAGGAGCTGCTCAAGCTCTATCTGCAGCAGGGCAACGAACCGGGCACGCCCGTCTGGCGCAATCTGAGCAACGGCGAACGGCTGCAGTACTACGGCCTGGCCATCACGCTGCGCAAGCTGGGCCGGCGCACGGGCATCCTGCCCTGCAATCCCCACCGCTTTCGCCGCACCCACGCCATCGCCAGCCTGCGCAACGGCATGGATGTCTATACGCTGGCCGCGCTCATGGGCCACAGCGATATCTCGGTGCTGCGCAAGTATCTGCCGATTGTGGAGGCCGATCTCATGCGCGCGGCCGGCAGCTACGGGGTGGTGGACAACAGTCTGACTGCGGCGAGAGGCGCCTGATCCGTCTGTGAGCATGTGTTGAGCTAGCGGGGATGGGATGGTTGCAGAGCCGGCGCCTCGCTAGCTCTCCCTTTTTGAGGATACTCTAGTTGGGCGCGACGAGCAGACCTACGCCCCATCGCCCACGCCCAGGGCAAAGAGGAGTGCGGCATCCACCTCGCGCAGACGCAGCGGCGAGAGCGATGTAACCCGCTCTTTGAGTTGGTGACGCGCGATGGTCTGGATATTGTCAAGATTGACGGCGCAGAGGGTCGCAACGCCGTCCTCGTCGGGCGTCAGCACCACTTCGGTGGGGATGTCGCGGATGGTGCTCGTTAGGGGCGCAACCGTGACGCTGGTAAGGAAAGACAAGGCTGAGTTGCGGGTGAGAACCAGTACCGGCCTGCGCTTGTCTGGCGTGCGAAAGGTGTACCAGTAGATCTCCCCCCGCCTCATGCGTCACCCCAGAGCTGTTCCGCCTCCCAGCCGTCAAACTCGCCGGCTTCGACCGGGCGACGACCATAGCCCTCGGCGTGCTGCAGCTCCAGCTGCTGGATCCGCCAGCGCCGCAGCGCCAGGTGCAGCGCTTCGCGGATGAAGGCCGAGCGGCTGGCCCCCTGCGCTTGCACAACCTGATCGACGTCGGACAGCAGTGCTTCATCGATTGTAATCTGAATGGTCTTCATGGCGTCTACTCGAAGTTCAAGGCAATTATGTGGAGCATATTCCACATTTCTATCCACAGTCTACCACACATCGCCATGCACCGGAAGACTCTCTGTGCAGAGGCGTGCCGGACGATTATCTGCAATCTATTTTTATGTCAATTTAATTCATGCGTGCTTACCGGCTTTGTCAGGTGCCGATCCCTCACCACCGACACCTTCCGCCGCACCACCTGCCCGATCCGCCAACGCCTCGGCGCCACCGCCATCCTTTGCCCCACACGCCCGATCTGCTAACGCCTCCTCGCCCGGCAGCAGATCAGACAGACTGCTGAAGCGCCGGTGAAAGACCTGCAGCTCGTCCGGCACAAACTGGGCATAGTGCGCCAGCGTAACGCTGATGTCCGTGTGCCCCATGAGTTGGGCCAGCACGCCGATGTCGCCGCCCTTGCGCAGGAATTCGCGCGCAAAGCGATGGCGAAAGGCATGGGGCGACGCCGGCCCTACGACCTGGGCCAGCTTCTTCACCCGCTTGCAGATGCGCGAGATGCCCTCTGCGCCCAGCGGGTTGATCCGCCCAGGCGTGAGCGTGACAAAGAGTTCGTCATATCCACACTCAGGTCGCACGGCCAGCCACGCCTGCAGGGCCAGGGCTGTTTCCCGCCCAAAGAAGATGCGCCGCGCCCGCCCTCCTTTTTCCATGACCTGCGCATGCTGTTCCACAAGCGAGAGCTGCCCACGCGTGAGCCCGGCCAGCCCGCCGCGCCGGCAGCCGGTGTCGGCCAGGCAGAGCAGGACGGCCCGGTCGCGCAGGTTCAGGGCATCCTGCTGCCCTTCGGTGACGGCCAGCATGGCCTGCAGCGCGTCGTTGGAAAGCGCCTTGATCTCTCGGTGCCTGGGCCTGGCTATGCGAATGCGTGCGGCCGGGTTTTCTTCCAGGCCATATTCTTGATGCAGGAAGTTGAAGAGGCGCCGGCACGCACGCAGGTGCGCATTGACGGTGTGGCGCGAGAGGGGCTTCTGGACGGTCTGCCGGTAGCGGTGTCCCACAAACTGCTGCTTTTGCGTCTGCAGGTGCCGAACGTAGGCGCGCAGATCGTCGGTGCTGAGCGTCTCTACCTCCACGTTGCCAAAGAAGCCCTTCAGAGGCACGAGGTGCTTCTGATAGCTGACGATGGTCGCTTCAGAAAGACCGGCGGCGGCGCTGGCGTGGAGGAGCTTTTCGATGGCGTCGTACAGGTACATGGTTGATTCCTCACTCTTTTCGCTCGTCTGACCCGGATCAGGTCTGACAGTTTGATTTCTCTTTTGGTGGGCTATGCCGCGGGAAGAGGCGCCTGCCTCGCCGGCTGTGCGCTGCGCGTGCCCGCTAGGAGCCCGCATCCCCCCGATGCTCATCCCGGGAAATGCGCGCCAAACACGTCTTGACCGCGGCCCGAAAGCTGCGTTTGGGATCGCTGGGCGCATGGCCGCGCACACGCTCATAGCGCAGCAGCCATTCGCTGTAGAGGTGATGGAAAGCTCAATCTATTCGGCCAGCTCAAACGCATTGTGCGCCAGTGGCTGGATGGGGGCTATCTGCGCTGCACCGGCGGCACCTATCCGGCTCAACTTATCTACCAGGACATCGCCGACATGGCGTGTGAGCGCATCAAGAACGCCATTACGGAATCGACCGTGGGCGATCGGCCCATCAAGGCGATTCTGGATCCATACAATCCTACCGGATCCACGATTCACGTGAACTTTGCGACGTCCAAGGAGACACGCTGGAAGACTGACCCCCGGCGTTGCCACGTCAACTGGGTGGTCTGTGACAGCGACTGGGAAGCGGAGTTCTGCCGGGTTGCCGAAGCGCACCTGCGCGTCAAAGCCTATGTAAAAAACCAGGGCCTGGGGCTGGAAGTGCCCTACCTCTATGGCTCGACGCCCCGTAAGTACATCCCCGATTTCATCGTCCAGATCAATGACGGGCAGCTCGATCCGCTCAATCTGGTGGTGGAGATCAAGGGCCTCCGGGGCGAGGATGCAAAAGAGAAAGCCAATACGATCCGCACCTACTGGGTGCCGGGCGTGAACAATCTGGGCACGTACGGTCGCTGGGCATTTGCCGAATTCACCGAAGTCTTTGAGATCGAGCAAGAGTTTGGAGAATTGATCGCTCGTACAGGGTTGCAGCCAGTCTGACCAAAAACCTACCCCCGAGCGGGCCACGGTCACCGCGACCGTTCGGGACGTCCGGCCGCCGCCCTGGGCTGAAGCCACGAGGCTACGAAGCAGCGCCCCGTAAACGGGGCTGAGGCATGACACGGGCAGCGCGTCAAGCCCGCTTCAGCGGGCGTCGCTCAATAGCCCCGTCCATTCATGGCGGGGCGGGCCGCGGTCACCACGACCGTTCGGGACGTCCGACCGACGCCCCGGGCTGAAGCCACGGGGCTACGAAGCAGCGCCCCGTCAACGGGGCTGGGGCACGACACGGACAGCGCGTCAAGCCCGCTTCAGCGGGCGTCGCTCAATAGCCCCGTCCATTCATGGCGGGGCGGGCCGCGATGACAAGAATTGTTCAGGACAACCGAAATCTGTCCAACGCAGGCCGGAAACCAACGAATATCTGATTAGAATTGAGTTAACCCATGGCACGCAAACCCAAACAGCCCAAAAACGTCGAGACCCTCAAACACGAAGAGGCCCGGCGCGCCTATATCCCCACGGCCGAATTTGAATCGGTCATGGCCGAGGACGAAAAGAACCCCATTCGCGTCGCCTGCACCCGCGCCCGGGATCACCTGCTGGTGACCGGCGTGGACCCAGCGTCGGAGTTTTTGGATGATATGCTTGCATAGCGATCCTTTCGCCTGAGATGTCCGCCGAAATACATGACGGGTGTCACTAGAGCTGAAACCGTTGTTGACCTATTCTGGAAACGTATACAACCCCACAGCATCTACGTCACTGCCATCATCACAGGGGTGTTGACCTGAAGGTTAGTTAAGATTTTCCTCAGGCAGTTCCGCAAATCAAAGTGAGGTCGTCCGGATATGAAACCTGTCGATGAAGTAGCGAGATTTCGATGCTGTGACGTACGTGTCGCGCGGGAGTTTTGCGAAGAGGTTCAACGGTACTGCCAGGGTGCAGTGCCAGCGTTTAAGGTAATAGCGCAACAACTTGCAGTCCAGCCCCACGCAAGTGCGGAGCAAATTGCTGGCCGGATACGTGAATTGCCTCGCACAAATGCTCCAAGACGAAGACGCAGAAAGAAGAACAGCTACATGGTGCGCTGACTTCGCCGGCAAGGCCACGGTGGTCCGTGCCGCCGGCCCGGCGCAAATACGCTTGCTCTGAGCGAGGGCCGCGGCGCCTGCTGACGGGCGGACACTTTCGACGTGCAAGTTAGGCGATCCGCAGGTGAGGGATTCAGAGCCCGCCACCGCTGACCAGGTCGAACGTGGCATGGATGACGTGATGTGCGCCGTACGTGCACTCTGTGTCCGTCATGGCTCTATAGCATATTCACGAGTATCGGAGGTGCGAAGCGACGCAATACTGCGTCTCCAGAAAAAGAAGGGGAAGGGGGAAAAGGGGGAGGGAGAAAAAGAGGGAGGAAGGGGGGAGAGAGAGGAAGGGGAAGGGGGCAAAAAAAATTGGGTTGGGGTTCACGCCGCAAGGAATCCCTTAGCCGTGTTGAGCGTTCTACGGTTAAGGCCTGTCCTCACGGCATTCCTTTCTATCAAACCTGCGCCATCTGCAATAGCGAGAAATTCCACGAATTGACTGGACTCTAGGACGCGCTTCACCATGAAAGCCACTGACCTGCTCCAACCCAACGAAAGCGCCATCATTATCCTCACCAGAGGCCCGCATCTTGATGTTTCCAAGCCCGACGCCTCGACTGGCTGGTGGAAGCTACGTGCTGACGCCCAGGCCGACCGCGTCATTATCTGCCATCGGCCAGTAGGCGAACGGGAAGGCGACGTGTACATCGGAGATTATGCCGGCAAAGAGCTGCGGGAATCAGATATGCGCTACCGGATCCACCTGTCAGACTGCCGCTTGATGGGCACGAGCAGCCTGCCTTGGCATGAGTTCATGGACGCCAAGCCGGGAGCGCGCGGGCCGGTGCGCTACCTGCGGGGATAACGAGCGAGTCCATATGGCAACTTGGCGCAATCTATCGCGTGGCGACCGGAAGGTATGAGTGGTTAACCAGTGTCTCAGGGTCCAGCACATAGAACTCTGTCGCGCCCTCGACAGCACCCATCAAGTACACATCATACACGCCTTGCCGCATCGGTAGAAGCTCGATCTCTAAGCTCCAGAATGTTAGCACCGTTGGGCAAAAATCAGGATAGTCCCTGTTTGTCACAATCGTGATGTGATCGACGCTCACCGTGTGCCCCACATAGTACGGCGTACAGGCTGTAGACCACCAGCCGGACGCGAAGATCGTGATGGGATCCTCTGGTTTGGGTTCTTCTGGTGAAATCTCGATTTCCAAACCAAATATCGTCTGCGCGCTCGCAGAGTTGAAAATAAGTAGCATCACGACGAGAGAGGCAAGCACCGAGAGACGCATAGTGATGCGTTTCATGGTTGACTCCTTTACTTGCGATAACAACGGTCAAGTGGATGTATTCTCGACGAAGATCATCGCATTGCGATGGCTACACAACGTCCGCGTCCTCAATGCAAGCCATCAGCTTCACCAGCAGCGACCGATGCCGACCAGCACGCTTGATGCTTAAGACCGACGCGCTAGCGGGCCTGCTGTTGATCCCCTGGGACGCCAAGCACGGACGCCTGCCAGACCTACCTCGTACGTCCCCCGCTAGACTAGCAGCGTTATGGACCGTACCCAGTGGAGGCGATTGCGCGACGAGCAGCAGCATGGCGTAGAATGCATTGCCAAGATGAAATGCAAGGTCAATTCTGGAGGGAAGATCCATGAAGCTTGATGATGTAACCGTAGTTGCGAACAGCGCCCCAGCGTTTATGGGACATGAAGAGATCGTTCTGCCCATGCTCGTGTCGACGATTTGGGTGAAGAGCGGAGCAGATGCCACATCTGTCTTCCATCATTGGATGAATGACGATTTCGAGCCCAACGATCTAGCCAATACGGCGGTTGCCGGTTTCATGTCCGGCTTGAATGGAAGCCGGTTGGATACGCAATCAATATTCGCAGATACATTTCTGGACGCGTGGCGCCACATCCCCATGCTGAACGTCGCCCTAAAGGGCCTTGGCCAACGCTATGCGTTCTTCTACGAAGAGAGTCATGCACCGCTGCAAGACGCCTACATCCAGCGCTGCCGCCTCATTGCGCACGATAAGCTGCCGGACTTCTATCCTTTCATGGACGGTAAAGTGGCAACAGACCAAAATGTCACCGCGTCGGAAGCGTTAGCTGCCTTTCTGCGCCACACGCGCAAGGAACCGGACCTTGCCACTCTATACGGTGATCACTATGAGTCCAACCGGTTCCGCGGGCTATATGGTGACGACGAGCAGTTTTTTCTCGGGTACGCTATTTGGCTGGAGGAAGTGGGTGTTATACGAGCGTGGACACGAGTAATCTATGTGCCAAAATAGTTGTACGAATAATCAGCAGTGCCAGCGATGGGCAGCGAGCCGTATGCAGGAAGAATTGACAGTGGCTTGTCACATCTCGCAAGATTCGGCAGTGCAGGATCGTCGATCATCGTTTCGAATTCACCCGATAACTTTGACTTGATCTGCCCGTTTTCCTCACCGACCCACCGCCCACACATGCACCTCCACCCCCTCCTCCGCCTCGACCCACAGCCCCGCTTCAAACCGCACCGCCCGCTCACGCGCCAACATCAAGGCCGTCGGCGACTGCTGCGGCGCCACGCGCACGCAGAGCACCACGGGCGCGCCGGCGTCCACGCCATCACAGAAGAGCACGGTCTTGGTCTCGCTCTCGGCATGGGCGATGAGATAGCCGGTCAGGTAGACCGAACCAGCATGCACCAGCCGTGCGCCCTGCACGTGCAGCCCGCTGTACGCCACGGCCATCCCTAGAGCCCCACATCGCCCCAGACCAGCCGGCCGCGCCCACATCCTGCTGGACGCCCCGCCGATGCAGCCGATCCATGATTTCACGCCAGCGGTTCCAGGCGCGCCGGCCATTCTCACCCAGCATGGAAAGCGTAAGCGCCACGCCCACGGTGGTGTAGGCTTCGTCCACTTCCAGCTCCCAGTGGCAGCGGAAGTCGACAAAGGCGATCAGCGCCTCCCAGTGGGCCAGGGGCACGGTGAGCATGGCGCTGTCGTCGCCGGGGTCCGGCGTCGGATGCACGGTCAGCAGATGCAGCCGCGCCTGCTCGCCGCTCTGCACGGCTGCGCCCAAGCGGATGCGCCCGCCCGCGGCCAGGTCGTCATCCACCAGCGGCGGCAGCAGGCTGTAGGCCCAGGGTTCGGATGCCGCCGGATCGGCAGGATCCACGGGCACCAAGAAAATGGCGTTCTGGCTCTGGGCCGAATACTCGACGCGCAGGACGGCCAGCAGCGCCTGGCTCTCGGGCAGGGCATACTCCTGCACGCCGGCGACCAGCTCCAGCGTCCGGCGCACGGCGCGCGGGAACTCGGCCGAGTAGGCCCGAATAGCGTCGAGGCTTAAGCGGCGGCCGAGCGACAAGGTGTAGTGTACTATGAAGTTGTTTGATCGCGCAGGCTAAATCGGGATGAATTCTATGCGATCGATCATGTCCCGCGGCTCGAAGACGTTTGCCATCAACTCAAGATCACGGACCGCCCGGCCAACAGTGATGTTTAGCTGATGAGCATAGATCAGACCAGAAAACGCCCGCCCGCGCTGCAGCCAGCCGTGGGCGATGACAAGCAAATCTTCGTCTTGACTGTAGAGCACGCGTCCCAGAGCCGTAGAGCGCATCAGCAAGATCTCGTCATCCGTCTCGGCGTTGTCACCTTCGTAGGCGGTCAACACATCAATGCCCTTGCGCCGCAAGCCTTCCGTAACGGACGACGGCACATGATGATCCATGTAGAGGCGAATCAAGAACTTGCTCCGCTTTGCCTCAATTTGAAACGAAGGGGCGACTCACCCAGATCGGCGCGGATCTGCTCAACGGTGCGTAACCCGGCTTCGATCTCCTCATCGATTTCTTGCTGATGATCGTAGTAGTAAGCCAATGCACTGTGAATCTGAGCCAAAGTTAGATACGGGTGGTTGCGGTGAATGTCATCTGCCGACCAACGGTAGGCAATGTGATCGAGCGCAACTTGCCTCACCTTCGTGCTGGTCCCCAATAGATAGGGAATCCCATCCTCGATGCAGCTCTATGCCGCCCAGCCCCGCACGCCCGGCCCGGCTGAGCTGGAGGCCGGACCGACCTTCGCAGGGTATCCATGCAGCCCCACGACCGACGACAACGGCTTGCCCACCTGGCCCATCGTCGACGGCAAGCAGGCCCAGCGCCGCGAGAAGCAGGGCGATGTCTGCTATAGCGTGAAGTTGATCGATGGCTCCTACGAGCAGGTCCTGCGTATCCCCAAGGGCGAACAGGCGCCGCCAGTGCGTGGGCTATAGGTCCGCAGAGGGCTGACTGTCTCGACTGCTCTACGGGAACGACTGTCAGCAAGGCCGACCAACGCAGCTAGTTGTCGTTGAAGGTCGGGCGGAGGTACGGCACTCTCCAAGTAGAAGGCAGTCGGGCCGATGCCGCTATTTGAGAGGTTGGCCAACCGGTAAATATGTAGTAAGATATATATCAGAATATGTATATTGGTCTACATCCACTTGTATTCATTAGGGAAAGCGAGGAATCCATGCAGCAGATTGTCGGCGTCACCGAACTACAGCGCAAGTTTCGCAGCTTCTTTGATCAGGTTGTCAAGCAGCGAACGCCGCTTGTGCTGACCAGGGGATCCCGGCCGGAGGCGGTGTTGATCCCCTATGAGGAGTATCTGCACTTTCAGGAACTGCGCGAAAGTGAGGTGCTGGCCCGATTTGATCAGGTTTGGGCCCGGTTGTCGGACCTGAACGCGGAGTTCTCTGCTGAGGAAATCGCGGCTGACATCGAGGCCGCCCGGGCGGAGGCGTAAATGCGGGCTGTGATCGACACGGAGGTCCTGGTCAGCGCGCTAATCCGCAGCCAGGGGCCGCCCGGCGCAGTGCTTCGGGCTCTGATCGACAAACGGTTTACCGCCATCTACACCACCGAGATGTTGGTCGAGGTGGTGGACGTGCTGGGGCGCCCCAAATTCCGCACAAAATACCATATTCAATCAGACGATATCGCTGCCCTGGTCAATCTGATCCGACTGCGGGGCGACCTGGTGATCCCCAACCGCGTCGTAAAAATCTGCCGCGATCCCAAGGACGATAAGTTTCTGACTGCAGCACTTGCGGGTCAGGCATACTATATCGTATCGGGCAACGCAGATCTGCTGGTTCTCTCGCCCTTTGAAGAGATCCCCATCCTTTCGCCGACTGCCTTCTTGGCGGAGCTGCCATCTTCCTGATTTGATAAGGTTGCGTTCCTCCCGGCTGGAAGGAGAGCAAATTTTAGTAGATTTTGACTGGTGAATACCCATAAGTCGAAGAGGTACTGAAAGAGCTCCCAGACCGTGGTAGGCTGGAGGTGAGAATACCAAAAGTCACCAAGGAGAGGGCGCTCATGGGTACGATAGCAATAGCGGACGCGATCGGGCAACTGCCGGCGAGCGAAGTCACTGCGAGCATGAACGACTTTCTTGGTCCGCTGATCGATGCGATGCCGGACCGACGTCTGGACCGAGTGGTGCCGTTGGCGGTGCAGGCCGCCACAGGATCAAGGTTGCGGAAATGCCAGTCGGTACCCCGACCGCCCGCACGCCATCGTGCGGGCTGAGCAATGGGTCGAAACCAAACCGGCCGTGAATTAATCAGCGCGAATCGCGGGCAGAAAGATCTCCGAGCTGATGTTGAGCGCGACGACTTCAATTTCATCTTCGCCCGTGAGAAAATCGCCATTATATGTCTGCGCCACAAGATTGGCGGTTGTCGCGCCGGGAGGCAGATCCATCTGACTGATCTGAACAAAGCAGACGAGGTCATCAAGCCGATCATGGTTGACATCCCTCGTCTCACACAGAAATGGCGTACCGGGACGGAGACGGCTGCGAGGGTCAGCCTCAAGCGGCGTATCGGGCAGGCCTTTTGATGTCACAGGGGCGCCGGCAAGCCGAATTGTTTCCTGTCTCACCACAGAAGGGACAAAGAGATCTGGCGAACTCAGTAGCGCCACTGAGACGAGACTGCTAGAGCCGGCATGGATCAGATTTTGTGCGTTGCCGGGCATAATATCGATTTCCACATTGCGCGTAACATCAGACATGGACGACAGGTTTTTCGCTTCGCTGGCGGACAACTCGAACGCGTGTAGATTCGGTTCGCCTGCTGCAAGCGTCTGCCGGACGTCGGCCGAAGCGGTAGCCGGTCGGCCTGCCAGCAGCAAGCCAAGCAAAAGCATCAGCAGTATGAGTGATCTACCCAGCAAATGGCGCATGGAACTGACTACAGCTTCTGCCGCGGTGTACTTAACGAGGTGTGGTCGGATATGCGGGTACGCGCTCATCGTGCTCTCTCCTTTGTATTGCATATTTAGGTATGCCTATATCTGGCTCTGAGTTACGATCGACTACCGCCTCATCGTTGCGGCCTTCCTGCTGCGTACATTCGAAACCGCCGGGGGCAGCCGGGGCGGCTGTGAACAAGGCGATAAGCTGCACCGGGGACGGAACGGCGGCAGAACGTGTGATACAGATTTCGCCGTTCTGCTTCCCCAATCCCCGGCACAAATTTGTCAACCGCTGCGATGCATTGCCTAGCTGGCGTCAGCGCAAATCAGGACGATTTCGTTCTCGGCATTCGAGTAGACGGGACTCGACTCACCTACTGGAATCGCATAGGCACGTTCTTGAAACGCACCTGGGCGTTTGCATAATTCATGCTGCCCAATAACGTGATGGGAACCAGCAATACTGCGGTGACCGCTTTCCGTAGATGATGCATCACACAATCTCCTTTCCAAATGATCGAGTCGCTAATGGAGGCGAATTCTCCGTTACGCAAGTAAGCTTACCTATGTCGAAGGCCGGAGCGGTCTCCAACATCTTCATGATTTTTCGTCTTGAGCCGTTTCCGCAATCATGATGATCGATCGACGCAGTATCGGCGTATGAATCTCTGCGCATAGATTCATCGCAGGGATTTCGGCAGCCGGTCAAATGCCGACAGTGTTGCGAAGACCGCATTCCGCCGCAAGAAGGCAACACGCAAGCATCACAGGTATGATCGATCTGGCTGGCATGAGGCCAATATTGCTGATGTCAGCTTCTGTCCTACTGTGGCAAACAAGGCATGATCTGACGGGCAAAATCAGGTATTCGACGTTTCGGCCTGGTCCCGCCTGTCGCCATACCATTGCTCCAGGAAGTCCTCAGGTGTATACCGGGGTTGGGCGATAGCATTCATGTGCAAATCGTTGGACGGCCCGCTTCCGTCAGCAATACTCTCCACGCCTGCACGGTCGTCACTAAGGAAGCCCGGTATGCCAACATCGTCGTCGTACAATTTGTCTGCGAAGTGCATGTTGTCTAGCACATCACCTCTATCAAGCTGGTAAATATCCTCGCTGGCCTTGCCGCTCAGACTCAAAATGGAGATGGCCAGTAGCAAGAGTAAAGGGGCAATGGCGAGACGCTGGGGAGAGAGGCGCTTGAGTCCAAGGTGTTGCATCTTTGTCTCCTTTCTGAGCCTTGATCAAACGGACTGGCTATACTAAAATAGGGAACCCTCGACCGATTGAATTCTTGTGTCAGACCCCAAATGCTATTTTTCGGTTTCACCAAACATACCGACATACGGCCGAAAAAGGCGCAAGTCACAGAACGCCACATACTTGCCCTTGGCATACTGCGTATGGAGGTTGACGACGCTACGATCGTTGACAGCTGACCGCGGTGAAGACCTTGGACAGCTTCTGTGTAGCGTCTGTTTTTGAGGCATATCGCCTCCAAGTGGGTGCCGCTACAATGGCTGAGGCAACCAGTAACGGGAAACTCTCAGGCATGTAGCCAGATCGCGGCGGCCTACATTTGGAGCTATAGCCCATTCAGTTCAAATCAGGATGGATCATAGCAGGCACTGCGTGGAAAAAGTGTGAAAATTCGGCATATTGAGCATCCTGCGTTGGAAAGGTCTAGTGCCAATGACGGAAAGAGTGTCGCTAAGCGTGTTGGGCGTACCTGAAATGCGGAAGAACGACGCGCCATTACCCCTTCCCTCGTCCCGCAAAGCACAAGCCTTGCTCTTTTATGTGGCAGTTACGGACGGTTCCCCATCCCGTGACGCATTGGCGAGCCTACTGTGGAGTGACAAATCGCAGAAGGCTGCGCGGGCAAACTTACGCAAGGCGCTACAGCAACTTCGCGATCATTTTGCAGCGCACGTCGGTGAGTTGCCGCTCAGTGTCGAAAGCAATGCCATTGGATTTCAGCATTCGGAAAACTTCTGGGTCGATGTCGTCGAACTTGAACGGATTGTACCGGCGACAGATCAGAGCGCTGACCCAGATCGCCTCCGAAAGGTGCTTGAATTGTGCCGTGGACGATTCTTAGAAGATTTCGAAGTGCGTGCAGCGCCGCTCTTCAGCGATTGGGCGGGGCAAGAACGCGATCGACTTGATGAGATTATTGACAATTGTCTGGACAGACTATCTAAGCATTTTGTCTTCCGTGGGGACAGAACGCAGGCAATCTATTCACTACGACAACGTTTGGTGTTGAAGCCCTGGAATGAAGAAGTACACCGAGAGCTTATCCGTCTGCTGATAGAGAGCGGTAGGGAGACGGCTGCCCTTGCTCAATTTGAGAAGTGCCGTCAAGTACTTGCTGAAGAACTTGCCATACAGCCTTCTTCAAGGACATTGGCACTGTATCATCAGATTGTGCAAGCACGGGGAGAGTCCGATGAGCCTGAATCCAAGCTCCACACTGCTCTAGATTCCGTACCACATAACCTGCCGCCGCAGCCAACACCCTTCGTAGGACGCAAAAATGATTTAGACAAAATCGTCAATCGGCTGCTTGATCCAGCCAACCGGATGATTTCCCTCATCGGATTCGGCGGTGTTGGCAAAACACGGCTGGCGTTACAGGCAGCAGAGATGGTACGGGCAGGAGAGTCCGGTCATGAGCGCTTTAAGGATGGATATTTTTTCGTACCTTTGGCCTCAATTGACTCAGAGAGTGGACTTTTGTCATCGCTGATTGATGTACTCGATCTTGAGGTGCACCACAACCAGTCCCTGCGCCATCAACTGCTACGGATTCTCAGAGACAAAAGAGTGCTAATCATCCTTGACAGTTTTGAGCATGTTCTCGATGCCAGAACGCTCCTGTCCGATATTCTGGATGCAGGGGATGGCATCACCTTTCTAATTACGTCGCGTGCGGCTCTGGTATTACGTCATGAGTTGCTTTACCGAGTTGAGGGTATGACCCTGCCTTTAGAAGAGTCGGATGCAGACGAATCGCACGATGGATATGACGCCATCCAACTCTTTGTCCAGAGCGCGCAGCGTTTAGATCATGATTGCGTGTTGACGGGTCAAGGCGAAGCTGTCGTCAAAATCTGCAGAATGGTTGCCGGCATACCATTGGCGATTGAGCTTTCGGCTTCTTGGTTGAAGGTTCTCTCAGCAAATGAAATCGCGCATGAATTAGAGCGTGGCATCGATTTATTGAACGCTCGCAATGGTGGTGTTCCCGCGCGTCACCAAAGCATTCAGACTGTGCTCGATTACTCCTGGCGCCTGCTGTCAGAGGAAGAACGCAACACACTTCTGAAGTTAGCTGTATTCCATGGCAGCTTCGACAGAGATGCAGCGCAGAAAGTCACCGGCGCCTCACTGACGCTGCTGGCTGCCCTAACCGACAAGACAATGCTACAGCGAACGACCTCTAACCGCTATCAGTTGCACGACCTGATGCATAAATATCTTGTTGGAAAATGGCGAGACACGCCCCACGTAGGTGCGGGTGCACAGGTCGAGCATGCCCGCTATTACGCGGAACTACTGAACATTCTTGAAGACATCATGATGGGCAGGGACCAATCGGTCGCTCTCAACCACATTGAACGTGAAATCGAGAATATTTGCGCTGCCTGGAATTGGGCGGTTAAGCACGGCCAGTGGCAGATTGTCGATCGCGCGGAGAACAATCTCTACCGATATTTCTGGATGCGGGGGCGCGCAGAAGAAGGGTGGCATCTATTTACATCTGCAATCACACGCCTGCGAGCAGAAGTAAGTGAAACTGAGCAACTATCTCTTAAAGCGCTCTGTGCCAGGATGATCAATAAGCTAGCGGTATTTACTTTCGCTTTGGGTGAGCATAATCAGGCACAGGAGCTAAATCGAGAATGTTTGGAATATCTGCACCGCTTGGACGATGAGCGCTCTTATACCGACAGCCTCTGCCTGGCCAATACGTTGTGCCTGATAGGTCTAATCGATGGGATGTGGGGGCAAGAACGCTCTGCGACCAGACATCTGGAAGCAAGTCTCAAGATCTTCCGATCGCTCAGTCATCGCAGTGGTGCTGCAGACAGTTTAGCTGAACTGGCTTTGGTCAAGATGCATTTCGGATCGTTTGACCTTGCAAGCCAACTGGCGCAGGAAAGTCTGGAGCTCAGTCTGCAACTCGGACGATCAGATTGGATCGCTCACGCGCATAACGGCCTAGGCCAAATTTCCCTTTACCAAGGTCGCTATTTGCCTGCAAGACACCACTTCATGAAAGGGTACAAGATCTTCGAATCGATTAACCACCATGTGGGGCAGGCGCTCACAATCCACGGAATGGGGTTGTTGAATCTGACACAAGACAATGCGGCAATGGAGCAGGCATCTCAATATTTTCTGCAGAGTTTGGAAATACTTCGCAGGATCGGTCATCGACAATATTTATCTGGCTTATTGAGTGATCTGGCGCTCTACGCAAGCTTGACTGCCCAACATGATTTAGCCTATCAATACAGCTATGAGGGCTGGGAATATGCCCTGGAAATTGGGAGCCCACTGCTTGCGTGCCGCAATTTGTGTTGCCTTGGAAGTGCAGCTTCTGGACTGGGGGATTATCAAGCTAGTCGTGGTTTCCTGAAGCAGGCCCTACATACCTCATCGACATTCAATATTCCACCGCTGCATGCAGTTTCCCTCTACCAGATTGCGCTCCTTCTGATCAGGGAATCCAACTCTGACGCTGTTACATCTGAAGAGCGGCAACGTAAATGGGAAGATGCAGACAGGCTACTCACGTCTTTAGGGCGTAAGCCGAAGTGCTGGAACTTCATACAAAATATGGCGCGGTCGCTCCAAGCAGATCTACGGAAGTGCAATAACATAATTGAGGATTAGGGCCCATGCGTTGCTACCGTGGTCATCCTCATCCACGTCGAACTTCAACACGTCCTCCGGCCGCCGCGGATCGTGATTCATGGCCGGGATCTGGGCCATCACCATCCGACAGCTCTTGAAGACGGAGAGACGCGGCGTTAGCCTGGCGCCGCCCAAATCTTGGGGAGGCCGAAGAGCTGAACGCCTTGCCAACCAAGCCATTGCGCCGCTACAGCTCAGGCGCCGTGTAGGACAAACGTTGAGTAGACAACACCTTCTAGCGGGCAGATGCAGGCCTGTCAATCGCAATCCGTAGGTGAACCGACAAGCCCCGATATCCTGTAAGACGTATCATGAGCCGCAGCAGTCTGGCTACGCAGACTGCTGCGGCTCATTAATTTTTGCGCTGTACCGGTTGGCTATGGACGTCAAACCAGGGCACGGCGCCATCGCAAACGCCTCAAACAGAGATTCGGCGTGATGCTGCTCGACGCGGCAGACGCTCGATAAAGGAGCAAATACCATGCATTTCCAACCAGTTGTGCTGTCACGCTATCGGTTCGGGTCGATAGTCATCATTTTTGGGTTGGCGCTGTTGCTGGCTGTCATGGGGATGACAACTGCGCAAGCCCATGAATCTGGAACCGTGCCCCCAAGCGCTGACTGTCACGAGCAAGACGATGATGGCGATAACGAGTGCGAGTTGAAGGGGCGGGTCGACGCAATCCGCGAGGCGGATGGCGGACCGATTCTCACCATCAAGCGCCATGACTTTCAGATCACCGCCGCGACCGAGGTCAAAAACGGTCCGGTCGAAGTCGGCGCCTGTGTCGAAGTCACATTCGCGCAAGCCGATGTTGAGGTCTATCCCTTGGAAGAGATCAGCGTTAAGTCCGGCAACGATTGTGGCAAGGATGACGACTCTGACGACGAGGCTGAATTCCGCGGACGGGTCGAGTCAATCGATCTTGCCGAAGACAACACGGGCGCGATCGTGGTCAACAATGGTCGGGTTGACCCAAAAACCTTCTTGATCACCGAAGAGACTGAGATCGATGATGATTACGGTTTGCCCGGAGAAGGCGACTGCGTCGAAGTTGAATACGATCCGACCGTAACCCCGGCAGTGGCTACCGAACTTGAGACCAAGCGCGAACATCACTGCCGCGGCGGCGGGGACGACTCCGACCCCGGCGGCGACGATCGTGACGGCGAGGGAAAGCTCTACGGTACGCTGCAAACGATCGATGCTGAATCCGGGATTTGGCTCATCAGCGGCATTTCGTTTCTGGTGAATAACGAGACGGAGCTGGAACCAAAGGGCGACGGATTTGACCCAGGCGACCTGGTGAAGGTCGAATTTTATATCACCGCCGGTCCAGAGCAGGGTACGACCCAATTCGTGGCTGAGAAAATTGAAGAGAAGTATCACCGGGAAGACAACGGTCGCGATGATGATGGAGACGGCGCCTACGAGGGCGTGGAAGGCAAGGCGGAGGGTCCCCTGGAGCGTGCGGAAAACGGGCTTTGGACCGTTGGCGGCATCGACTTCGTGGTAACAGAGAATACCGAATTCGACGATATCAACCCCGCCGATCCGCCGATCGACGATATGGTGGAGGTCAAGTTCTTCCTGAACGCCGAAGGCGCGCGGGAGGCCATTGAGATTTCAAAGGAAGACGATGACGACGATGACGGTTACTGGGAACTGGTCGGTTTTGTCACCAGCCAGCCCGAGCAGCGCTTCATGGGTGAATGGGGTGTCGCCAACGTAGCCTTTGTGGCCGACGCGCAGACCGATTTTGAGGAAGGTCGCGGACTACTTGCCGTGGGCGCGTTCGCCAAAGTAGAGTATTACATAGAGAACGACGTGAAGTACATTCACGAAATCGAAGTCCATGTGCCGCCGGGCGCCGGCGACCGCGATCGGGTCGGGCGACTGGATCGGCGTGGCACCGCGGCAACCGCTGCCGACGCCAGCGCGGTCACCGTCTGGACTGTGGACGGTCAGGACTATCTGGTGAATGAAGCGACCCGTTTGAATGACCGCATGGCCGCCCTCGTAGACGGGGCCACGGTTGCCGTCAACAGCTACACAGACGCCGACGGCGTTGAGGTCGCAACCAGTATTACGGGCCTGGAGCTTGACAGTACGCTCTTCCTGCCGCTGATCACGCGTTAATGGATCGTTTGCTGCTTTTTGTCATTTCAAACGAAGCGAGCAATCTCGCGTTGGCAGCACTGAGATTCCTCTTCGCTTCGCTCATGGCGCTTTGCGCCCACTACGTGAACGGAATGACAAAATGCTGATTAACATAGCTTAGGCGCAATCAGCACATCTTTCCCCCATTGGACGAGGCGGCGCGGTTCATCCCAAAGACCGGCCGCCTCGTGGTGCGACTGCACATAGGCATTGCCTTCTACCCGCAATCAATCTTCGCATGGCGCAGCTCGCTACCGCCCGACTGAAGAGTGCTTCACCGGCTGGCGCATCTCTGCCGGCTGCAAACGCTGCCGTTTGGTCCCCTTGTTCCGCCAGCTATGAATGAGAGGAAGCTAATCGGGCTGGCTGTAGGTGTCAACGTCAATTGACGGGTAGCCCATCTCGACACCGGCGGCGTCCAAAGCGCTCTTCAATGCGGCATTGACGCTTGAGATGACCTCGTTATCTTTTTCGCAATTGGCGAGCCAGCAGCGTACGCGCACGACATACCCATAGCGAAAATTACGCCACAACATCACGTCTACCGGTCGGTCCGGCAGCACGCCGCTGACCGCACGCGTCGCCTGTGCCAACAGCGGCTGGATTCGATCGAAATCAATCCCATATGCCAGGTGCAGATCAGTCTGAATGCGAAAGGTTGGATCAGGCAACATGTAGTTGACGACTTGATCGGAGCCGAGTGCCGCATTCGGAATCACCAACGTGCGGTTGTCGCGCAGGCGTATGCGCGTCTCGCGCGAGCCGATATCCACAACCCATCCCCAGTCGTTCGGATCCATGCTCTGGATATGGATGGCGTCGCCGACACGAAACGGTTGGCCGACCAGAATGATGAAGCCGTAAATGATATCCGTTATGACATCCCTGATACTGAGCAACACCACGACACCAACCGTCAGGAATACGATGGCGATAGCGCTGTTGATGAGCCCAAAGTGAGAAAGGGCGATACTTGCGCCCGTGACAAAGACGAGCAGTTTGCCCGCATTCTTCAGGATCACGAGCACCGGGTCGATGGCGCTGCGTTTTCTTGGATTGAGGTAGGAAACGTACCAATCCAGACCAAAGTTGATCAACTTCACGGTGATGCGCATCAGCACAAGCAGGACAAGGATGAAGAAGATATCAACTAGCGCTGTGCGCAGGTCGCCGGTGATGGAAGTCAGGCGCAGTACGGAATAGCGCAGAAGGAGGATGCCCAGCAGCCACTTTAATTCTTGGGAGATGCTGGCGAAAAATTTGTCGTCAAATTGGGTCTGGGTACGTTGCACGATACGACGCAGGAAGCGGCCGATAAACCAGGCCACCAGCCAGTAGGAGAGCACGAAGATAAGCACGGAGAGGCCCAAGTCAATCCATTCGGTGGTTGACAGCCCCAGAAAATCGACGTCGTCTAACCCGCGGGTTTGAGTGAACTCGGCAACGCCTCGCTGCACAAAGCCAGGCGTGGGGGGTGGAATGGGCGTTCTTGCGGCAATGGACTCGACGGCATCGTTAACGGTAGCTTCCACAGCTCCGGAAGACGGGGTTCCGCCGCCAGGAGCCGGTGGCGTCGGTATGGGTGACTGGCCAATCGCGATTGCAGGCAAACAGAGCGCTATCGCCACCATGATGCACAACAACGTCCAACGCATTCGTTCGCCTTTCGATAGATTTTTCTGCATAGGAAGTCGCATCCTAATAAATGCCTACGGACTTGGTCTCGGAAATGATGAGAAGATCCTGCATAATAGGGCCGACCCAACACTCCTCTACCTGAATTCTATCAGGAAATGGGGCGTTCGGCCGCCTTTGTCTGAGATGCTTCGAGCGGTCCGGTGCACTGCAAGCTCTGGCGCCCTGGGGTGCAGGGTGGGTCCAAATAACGCAAGGAAAGCGATTGCCGCTTTGGGCGGCCCAATAGACGGTGTGGCGTTGACGATCGTCTATCTGCACGGTGAATTGATCTCATTTTGCCCGCCTAATGGAATCGTCTATAGTAAACGCCCCGCGGCCTAGGCCGTGGTGTATCGAGCCAGGCTCGTGTTTCTGACCAATCGTTGCTTCCCGACTGGCAGCTCGAAACGAAAGAGAGATAAAGATGCTTCGCCCACTATCAGTGCTGATCCTCCTGACGTTGATGACTGTGCTCACGACACTTGATGCAGCCGCACAGTCCGATCCTATTGCGCCTACTCAGTTCACGAGCTGGACCGCCTGGACGTCACGGACGCCCGAAGGCAATTTTGCCCTTGACCGCTGCAAGACGCTGCAGGCTGGTGACATCAACGGTGACGGCCTCACCGATCTCGTCTGCCCCTACGACTATGGCAGCGCCAGCACCGCCACTTTCGTCCAGATCTCCGATGGCGAGTCCTTCACCAGCTGGACCACCTGGGCGCCACGGACGCCCGAAGGCAATTTTGCCCTTGACCGCTGCAAGACGCTGCAAACCGGCGACCTCAACGGTGACGGCCTCACCGATCTCGTCTGTCCCTACGACTATGGCAGCGCCAGCACCGCCACTTTCGTCCAGATCTCCGATGGCGAGTCCTTCACCAGCTGGACCGCCTGGGCGCCACGGACGCCCGAAGGCAATTTTGCCCTTGACCGCTGCAAGACGCTGCAGGCCGGTGATATCAACGGTGACGGCCTCACCGATCTCGTCTGCCCCTACGACTACGGCAGCGCCAGCACCGCCACCTTCGTCCAGCTTTCCGATGGCGAGTCCTTCACCGGCTGGACCGCCTGGGCGTCACGGACGCCTGAAGGCAATTTTGCCCTTGACCGCTGTAGGGCGCTGCAGACCGGCGACCTCAACAACGACGGCCTCACCGATCTCGTCTGTCCCTACGACTACGGCAGCGCCAGCACCGCCACTTTCGTCCAGCTCTCCGATGGCGAGTCCTTCGCCAGCTGGACCGCCTGGGCCGCCCGCACCGACGAGGGGATCTTCGATCTCGACCGCTGCAAGACGCTGCAAACCGGCGACCTCAACAACGACGGCCTCACCGATCTCGTCTGTCCCTACGACTACGGCAGCGCCAGTACTGCCACTTTCGTCCAGCTCTCCGATGGCGGGTCCTTTGGCCGCTGGACCGCCTGGGCGCCACGAACGCCTGAAGGCAATTTTGCCCTTGACCGCTGTAAGACGCTGCAGGCTGGCGACATTAACAACGACGGCCTCACCGATCTCGTCTGCCCCTACGACTACGGCAGCGCCAGCACCGCCACTTTTGTCCAGCTCTCCGATGGCGAGTCCTTCACCGGCTGGACCGCCTGGGCGTCACGGACGCCTGAAGGCAATTTTGCCCTTGACCGCTGCAAGACGCTAGTGGCGGGGACGGCCAACGCCGGCCGCCCGGTGGATCTCATTTGTCCCTACGACTACGGCAGCGCCAGCACCGCTACTTTCGTCCAGAGCACGGCAGCGGTCTATGAGCTATACATGCCAATCGTGGACAAGTAAGCCAACCGTAGCGTTCCGCTTTCGCGCACGGCGCCCAGCGTGACGCAAACCGGCGGATTGGCCTGCCTCTATGGTGGAGGCGAAGGATCGCCTCCACGACCAACGGGCCTGTGAAGGTTATGAAAATATTTGGGTAATCGTAGGGGCGGGGCGTGCCCCCGCCCAAAGCGGGCGACCGCGAGGGTCGCGCCCTACGGGTTACCGGTTCACTTATTGAACCTTCAACATCCGGTGGCGCCGAGCCAAGCCCTACGCCGGCGGCTTCCAACCGTCACCTGGTACAGAAGATCGGCTCAAGCCGATTCAGCTGCCAGAGCCGCTCGTCATGTGAACAAGTTATGGGGTAAGTAAGTCCACGTATCAGGGAAGGCGGTGGGCCCCGCATCCGCAAAGAGATCTAGCCGATACTCCATGGCAGATGCGGCGACGCGCAAGGGAATGCCGCGCGGTTCTATAACTGCCAGTCGGTTGTACAGAAGGGTCCCTCTCTGGTATACTGTAGTTACCACTAAGCCGAGATCAGCATGGCGTATGCCACCATCCTCTTTCGTCTTCCTGGCCGGCACTTCTCACTTTCGTTACTTCCACGACGCTAATTTTTGCACCATATTGGCGCAACGCCAAAGGTAGACAATTCATGGAATTCCTCAGCGACGTCAAGCTCATCCAGGGCGGCATGGGCGTCTATGTCTCTAATTGGCGACTGGCCAAGACGGTCGCCATGGCGCGGCCTGGCGTGACCGCCGGCACAGTGTCCGGCACAGCGCTCGACGTTGTCTACACACGCCTCCTGCAATTGGGTGACCCCGGCGGGCATGCAAGACGTGCGCTCCATGCGCTCGACGAAACCTATGGCATTACGATCGGTCGCACAATTTGCGACCGCTATTTCGTTGAGGGAGGCAAAGCGCCGGACGATCGCTTCCGCAGCACGCCCATGCACATGGTCCGTGCCCAAGATGGCCAGTCGGCCTTTCCGATCGCAGAGGGGGAGGCGCCGCCTGTCGCGCTCAAGCTCGATGATGAGATAATCGATTTGCTGATTGCGACCGGCTTCGCCGAAGTTTGGCTCGCTAAGGAAGGGCATGAAGGCAAGGTCTTCATGAACTTTCTCAAAAAGATTGAGATGCCCCTCATCTACATTCTCTATGGAGCCATGTTGGCGGGCGTCGACGGCATCGTGGTCGGGGCCGGAAATCCGGGGAACCTGCCCGCGCTCTGCAGCCAGTTGGCCGCCCACGAGGCAATCAGCCATGAAGTCCCGGTGCTCTATCGTGAAAGCGGCGAGCGCTTTGTGATTGACTTTGATCCCAAGCAGATAGCCGGTGGACAGATTGCCAAACATAAACTGGACAGGCCGGCTTTTCTCGCCATCGTTTCGCTCGAGGACCTGGTAACGGTCTTGGGCAGCGAAGAGGTCCCACCCGACGGCTTTATCATCGAGCATCACCGTGCCGGGGGACATAATGCCAAGCCGGTCGGACCGATGCGCAGAGACGAACTGGGCCAGCCTATCTACGGGCCGGGCGATGAGGCCGATCTGGCCGCAATCCGTGCGGTCGGTATTCCCTTCTGGCTGGCAGGCGGCTATGGCAGCCAAGACGGAGTGCAAGCTGCACTCGCGGCCGGGGCCAACGGCGTACAGGTAGGCACACTCTTTGCGCTGACGGAAGAATCAGGCATGAAGCCGGAATTCCGCGCGTCGATCCTCACGGCGATCAAAGAGGGCAGCGACGACGAAGAGCTGGTGCATACAACGGTCTTTTCGCCGACCGGTTTTCCCTTTAAGGTCGTCCAGCTACCAGGCACGCTCGCCGACGATGAGGTCTTTGCCGAGCGCAGACGGATCTGTGACATCGGCATTCTGCAGCAGGCCGGTTTCAGCAAGCCGGACGAGCAAGGGCAACGCACGCTCTTCCAGCGCTGTCCGGCCGGACCGATTGAAGCGTACGTGGGCAAGCGCGGGCTGGCGCGCAATGCCGGCGAGCCGCGCTGTCTGTGCAACGGTCTCCTGGCGTGCGTCGGGCTCGGTCAGGTCAAGAAGATCCAGGGGGAGTTCGTCGAGGAACCGGCAATCGTGACCTTGGGCAACCATCTTGACGGCGTACGCCGCCTCTCGCGCCAGGGCCAGACCCACTACTTCGTGGAAGATGTAGTGGCCGACATCCTGCCCAGCCAGGTCGCTGAACCTGTGCCCGCATCAAACGGCAGTGATCCGTTCGCCCGTCAAGAGTAAAAAAAGGACCGGCCAATGGGGCCGGTCCCTTTTTCGTTTTGAGCACTGCTCAGCCGGCTCTGCCGGCCGCCAGCTTAGTCGTGATGCGGCAATATGCCGACCGTTGACTAGACGGCGCGCACGTTGGTGGCGCTGGGGCCCTTGGGGCCATCTTCGATCGAGAATTCGACTCGATCGCCTTCCGCCAACGAACGGAATCCCTCAGAGACGATGGCCGAATGGTGAACGAAGACGTCATTGCCGTCCTCGTTTCCGATAAAGCCAAAGCCTTTTTGGTCATTGAACCACTTCACGGTGCCGGTTTCTTGTTGCTCACTCATGGTTGGAAAACTCCTGCTTGTTTTTCTAGGTACTGCAAAAATACTGCGGATCAAACAAAACGTCGGCGTTTCCAACAATCACAGAGACTAAAAAGCGCCGTCCAGACATGGGCGTCTGAAACGGCGTTTGCACGCAAATGGGTCAGAACTTTCAACATCTTGCTGGGTTAGCATAAGTCATTCGTCGTCACCTGTCAAATCAGGCGGGGTTGCAGATTAATTGCATGGAACGCGGATTGAGCAGATGAGGCGGATGAGCGCTGATTTTTGAACATTCGGTTGGTTGATCTTGGAGACGTGAAGGAATGGACGCGGGAGGAAAGCGCGATATGAGAAGACTCAAGCCAAAGGAACACCACGAACGCCTGTTGGCCAATGCGGATCGGGAGCAGATCGTCCAGCACTTGAGCGACGGCGCGGATCAGGAGGTCACCAGAATCGCGGTGACGTTAGCACGGGAGTGCACCCTCTTCGTGCACTTCAAGCGGCTGTGGGCATTGCGCGTCGAGGATCTGGATGAACGGCTCTACGGCGAACAGTATATGAAAAACATCTTTGTCAATCGCCGCGCGCTCTATCGGCAACTGACCAAGCCGGCGTCGCCCGGATAGGCGATTGCGCGCACGGAATCTATGCAACCGAGAGAGCGTAGCGATATCGCTACGCTCTCTCGCTGTCCGGGTTGATGTCCAGCGCCCACGCACCCGCTTAGTGAGCACGCCCACGTGCGA
>CALNXY010000016.1:0-185795 GCA_942490705.1 uncultured Caldilineaceae bacterium
AATTGCAGCGACCAAACCAGAAGAAGATGATGCATCGCTATTGCGCGCGTGTCGAGTTGGTGACGCGGTGGCATGGGAACAGTTATTGGATCGCTACGAGCGACTAGTCTACTCCATAGCACGCAATAACGGTCTCTCCCCGGAAGATGCGGCCGATATCACACAGATCACGTTCGGCTATCTGTTGCAGAGTCTTGGCCAGATGACAGATGAAGGCAATTTACGAGCCTGGTTGGCTACCGTTGCCAAACGCCACAGCCGGCGACTGTTGGTCCGCCAACTTAGGTATCAGAGCGCGGAGGTCGATGAAGAGATCATGGCTGGCTTTTTGCCAGATCGAACCAACCTAAACGAGATCGATCGATGGGAACTCGCCGAATGGCTGCGACACGGTCTGGACCGAATTGACGAACGGTGCCGTCAGCTTCTACGCGCCCTCTATTTCGATCCAAGCGAACCATCATACGCACAGGTGGCGATGTGGCTGGACATCGCCGAGGGCAGTGTCGGTCCTATCCGCGCGCGGTGTCTAGACCGGTTGCGTCAGGTGCTGGCCGATGAACAGGACAATGTCTAGGAGAATCCATTCAGACCTGACGTCAAAACGACGGAATCTACGCGATTGGTGTATTTTTTGTATGTGTTACGGGCAGTTATGAAGCAGAGACGAATCGATGGGGTGCATGGACTTCGATCATGAGTAACCGGGAAACGCCTTCATGGCAGCAGTTGATAGACTGGCTTGAGGGCCGGCTCTCTCCAGAAGAAGCAGAACGTGTCCAACAACAGGTCGACCACGCTGACGTGTCACTCCGGGCGGATGTCGACTGGTTACGCGCATTTCTTCATTCCAGCGCGACCATTGTCTTGGATGAGCCGCCTGCAGACCTACGGTTGGCACTGCGAGCGCGTTATCACGAATTTGTTCAGAGAGAAAGCGAGGCGGGCCAAACGAATCCTCAGGCTGTTGATGAACCAAATCTGCTGCAACGACTGGTGGCAGTATTGACGTTCGACAGCGGCTTGCAAGTTGGGATGGCAGGTGCAAGAGCACGCGAAATCGACAGTACCCGTCAGCTGATTTTCTCGAGCAGCGCGCTCGATATCTCCTTGGGTATCTTGAAGCGCTCAGATTCAGAAGGTCTGTACATCGACGGCCAGATTCTGCCCCTTCAGACAATGGCACTTGAGACGCTTGAGGCAAGGTTGCAGCAAGCAGATGATGTGCTCGCGCAGAGCACGGTCAACGCAGACGGAATCTTCTCTATCGAGGCCGTTCGACCGGGTCTCTATCAGTTCGTCGTGACTGGCGAAGGTATCAGTGTTCAGGTCGAAGCAATTGACCTTCGCGCCTGATCATGGCCGAAATATCAATCACCGACCTACTGGTAGACGAGTTGCTTGCCCTCTCTTCGTCTTCACAGCAAGAGCAACTGTTGGTAGACAATGGCCTGGCTGATGTTGTGGGGCTGGATGCGCTGCTAACCTTTGCCGAGCGATCTGCACGCCACGATCCCCTTCAAGCCCGAGCGTTATCTGGGCTATGTGAAAGATTCGCTGAACAGTTCGGAGCGCCCACTCTGACGCCGCGTGCTCGTTATCTGCGTGCGCAGACCTATGTCCTCCGTAGTGATCCACAGACAGCGCTTGACCTAATCGTAGCCGCGCGTGCCCTCTATGCCGAAGCCGGAAGCATGATTGACGCCCTGCGTACAGATGTTGGTGCAATGACCACATTGACGGCCCTCGGGCGGTATTCAGAAACGCTTTCTGTAGGAGACGATGCACTGGCTCAGATCGACAGCATCCTATCGGATGCAAGCCAGCGCGACGCCTCAGCCATACGGCTCATTCAGGCCAAGATATTTGTCAATCAGGGCCCAGCTTTGAGCGAAATGGGGCGTTTCGACGAGGCATTGACGGCCTATGCCAGTGCCGAAGCCATCTATGCCGCATTGGGCATGAATGAAGACCAGGTGTTGGTTCTGAGCAACCGTGGTGTCGCGCTCCGCTATCTCGGACGTGTGGACGAAGCGCTGACGGCCTATGAACATGCGCTGTCCCTGCTGCCCACGTCCGGTTATGCCTATGCGCTTCTCCAGAACAACATCGGTGATGCCCATCTCTTGTTGGGAAACTATCAGGCAAGTTTGGCCGCTCTGACCGAAGCGAGGCGCGAATTCGCACGTCAGGATGCTGAATACGACGAACAAATATGCGCGGCTCACTTGGCAGATGCCTATCTCGCCCTCAATTTGCTGCCAGAAGCGCTCACCCTTTATCAAGGTGCAATCTCAAGCTTGCAGAGCACGGAATATCGCTACCACCTCGGCAAGACGCTCCTGGGTATCGGCTCGATCCATCTCTCCTTATCCGAACTGAATGATGCCGGTCGAGCCTACGCACAAGCCATTGAAATCTTCAGCGCTCTGGATAACAGGCCGCTCGTCGCCCAGATCATGCTGGAGGAGTCAGCGCTCTTTGGTGCGCAGGACGACCATGCATCGGCGCTGGAACGCGCGCGACAGGCCATTGATCTATTGTGGGATGCTGATCCAGCCAGATGGCCTGTCCAAAAGGTTTTCGCCCACCTGCGCCTCTTTGATCTACTGGCTCCCGACGTCGAAGCTGCGGAAGATCATCTGCGCCGGGCCGATGTGTTGCTGACCAATCTGACATTACCCCATTTGCGTTTTCGTCTTCTGCATCGGCAAGGACGATTGTTACGATTGAAAGGTCAGGATGAACCTGCACAAGAACGATTTGAGGCGGCCATCGCTGAGATCGAGCGTCTCAGAGGATCGCTGATCAATGAGACCATGCTCGTCTCTTTTCAGCAGGACAAGATACGCGTTTACGAGGATCTCATCCAGCTTCACCTGGACAGATTGTCGGATCGCCATGCCCGCGGGGAAGACGTTGAGCAGGTGTTTGACCTGATCGAACGCGCCAAATCTCGTGCGCTAGTAGAACGAATCGCCAGGACGTTGACCGCCGAGACAACAGTAGATACAGAAACGGACCTGCAACTCGAGCGACTGCGGGCAGCGTTGAATGCTATCTACAATGACATGCTTGGCAACGATACAAGCCCGCCCGACACCCAGGACAAGCGTGGTGATCGCGCTACGCACCGTAGCCGATTGAGTCAACGCGCCACAGCTCTGGAACGGGAACTGTCTCACTGGCGTCTACAGCATGCTTCTCGCGCGACGACAGCGGCATTTGAACATCCTTTACCCTTGCGACAGATTCAGGCCGATCTGTCCCGCGACCTAACTGTGGTCTACTATCATGTAGCCGGAGATGAGATATTGGCGTTCCTCATCACCCGTGATGCTATTCAGTCTGTACGCCGTCTCAGCACGCCTTCGGCCGTCCAGGCACAACTGACTCTGCTGGAAGCCCAATGGCGGCACTTGAAGGGTGACAGTGAATTTGTGGAACGTCACATCCATCGACTGGTTGAAAATGCAGTGCGCCCGTTGCATCAGCTCTATGTCGAACTCGTGGCTCCGCTTGAACCTCTGTTAAGTCTTCACAAGACTTCATTCCCGGATAAGCTGGTCATCGTTCCCCATGGACTGCTGCATCAGGTTCCTTTTCAAGCGCTGCACGACGGCGAACGCTACCTGATCGAATCGGCAGAACTCTCGTATGCGCCCAGCGCTTCCATACTGACACTGAGCGAGCGGCGACAACGGCGTAAGACGTCAAAGATGTTGGTGCTCGGTGTTCCCGATCCGGCCATCCCGGCGGTGGAAGTGGAAGCACGCGCCATTGCACAAGTGTTGACGACAGCCGATGTACGCATGGAGGAGGCGGCTACGCTGGATGCGCTACTGGATATTACGGAATCATATAGAGGCGTCCACTTTGCCTGTCATGGCATCTTTCGTACCGACAATCCCAACTTTTCGGCCCTGAAACTTCATGATGGCTGGTTGACTGCGGACGAGGCGAACCATTTGAATCTTGACGGCGCACTCGTCGTACTCAGCGCCTGCGAATCCGGTCGTAGTGGTGTACTCGCCGGCGATGAAACGGTCGGGCTGACCAGGGCGTTTCTCGGCGCAGGCGCGACCACTGTCATCGTCAGTCACTGGTTGGTTCAAGATGACACCGGAGCCATGCTGATGGCGGAGTGGTATGCAAGGCTTGCACGCGGTCAGGATGCGGCGACAGCCCTACGAGCAGCACAGCTTGCCATCAAGAGCAGCCATCCCCATCCTTATCACTGGGCGCCTTTTGCGTTGATCGGCAACAGGGCCGATCCAAAGATTTGAACATTGGCCTATCTATCTGCAGGAGGAACTATGCGGCGTTTTGTTTATAACTGGCTAGCACTGGCGTTTGCCATCGGCTTGATATTGTCCGCCGGCGCACCAATCGTTCATGCCGATGTCTATCACGACGACGATCCAGAGACATCAGAGGTCGTGGTCAAGCTCAATCTCGCCAGCAATACGACCATCGAAGCCATCAATGCCGAATTTGGCACGACGACCATCGAAGAGCTTGTCGGTACGTCCGCAATCTATCGGTTACGCGTCCCGGACGGTAAAGACGCGGAAGATGTCGCGGAAGATCTGCAAGATGACGTCCGTGTGCTCTATGCTGAACCCAACTACAACAGCGAGGCGCCAGAAGGCAACCCGCGTCACATCGGCGCCTGGGGCGGTCCCGTGGACGACGTGCTCGCGCAGCAATCTGCCTTGAATCTGCTGGGGCTGGCCGATGCCCATGAGTTTACCCAGGGCGAAGGCGTGGTTGTTGCGGTGCTCGACACCGGCTTTCAACTGGATCATCCAGATTTGGTCAACAGCTGGACCACGGCGCGCTACGACTTCATCGAGGATGACGAAGATCCCACAGATGTTGCCAATGGCCAAGACAATGACGGCGATGGCCACGTGGATGAAGCCTTCGGCCACGGCACGCATGTGGCTGGAATCGTCCACCTGGCAGCACCGGGTGCCCGCATCATGCCGGTGCGTGTCCTTGAGGCTGATGGTCGGGGCAATATCTTCGTGATCGCGGAAGCCATACAGTACGCGGTCGACAACGGCGCAGATGTCATCAACCTTAGCTTGGGTTCCCCGCAGGAGTCGGAACTGATGGGCGAAATCCTGGAAGACGTTGTCGAGTACCAGGATATCGTGGTTGTTGCTGCGGCCGGCAACCTCAACAGCGAGGCCGAGCAATTCCCTGCCTCTGAGGATGAGGTGTTGGCCGTTACCTCCATCGATGCAGACAGTCACAAATCCGAGTTCGCCAACTATGGCGAATGGATAGATGTTGCCGCGCCCGGCGAGGCCATTATCAGTGCGTTTCCGATCAGTGACCATGCCGCCTGGAGCGGTACATCCATGGCCGTGCCGTTTGTCGCAGCACATGCCGCCCTACTCCAAAGCGCCGTCCCGAGCATGAATGCAGGCCAAATTACGGCCTATATCCGTGCATCAGCCCAATCTCTGGACGTTCTGAACCCAGACGTGAGCGGAGAGCTTGGTGCAGGCCGCATCAATATCGGCGGCAGCATTCGCACCATCTGCGCAGAGAATGGCGTTTGCAGTGCGCCCGATGTGACCGGTACGCTCATATTGGAATCCAGGGCCGTCGTCGAGAGCCGACCGTCCGCAAGTCTGCTCGGCAACTGGATCATCGGCGGCCACAGCTATATTGCAGATGCAAGCACCGAGTTCCGGCAAGATGCAGGCGCGCTGGCCATAGGCGTCTGTGTCGATGTCGAATACCTGAATACGTCACCCTATACGGCGCTGGAAATTCGCAGCCGAGAGGCAGACCAGTGCTCCGATGGTCCCCAAGAACCACAACTCGACCAGATGATCTACCTTCCCTTGGTCAACAATTGATCCGAGTCGTTCGCAACTTCCGCTAACCTGATCCCCGCCCCCAATCTTTCTGCAGACTGAGCATCGATCGCTACTCGATGCTCGGTCTGTTTTGAATGCAATCAAATGGATTTTCAGATTGGTGTATTTTTCTCGGCATATTCATGCAGTTATGGAGCGAGGGGCGATCGGCGCCCAGGCTACACGATTCGAGAATAGAGCGATTGGAGCAAAAAATGGCACGGAAAGGCTTCCACTTTCAGATTCACCATTTCGTCAGTATCGGGTTGGGCTTCATCTTGCTGCTGACCGCGCTATGGAGTTGGACTAACGTGTCGGCGAACCCTATCGATGATGGCGATGTCGATGTTTATGGGCGGATCGACAGTTTTCCTGCAAGCCTTGTCGGACAATGGGTTGTCGACAACGTCACGTATGTCGCCAATGGCAACACCCAGTTCAAACAGGAGGAGGGCCCCTTTGCAGTCGGCAAATGTGTAAAGGTCACCTACATCCCCAACACATCCCCCTTCGAAATCCGAGAAATCGAGACGGAAATGGATTCGGACTGTGATGGCGGCACTGCGACGCCTGATCCCGACGAGACGGAGACGCCAGAGCCTGGTGAGACAGAGACCCCGGAACCGACGTCGACGCCGGATGACGGGAGTGATGATGACAAGGTAAGCGGCATCGTCGAACGCATGCCATATCCCGGACTAATCGGTAGTTGGATGATTGGCGGCGTTGAGTATCTCACAGAGGCCAGTACTCAATTCGAACAAGATGATGGCCCCTTCGTCGTCGGCGCCTGTGTTGAAGTGGAGATTCGCTCACATGGCACTCCAGCTGTCATCGACGAAATCGAAACAGAGGAGATGTCAAAGTGCAATGTAGCGCCGCCGACGACACCAGAACCAGACGTGACGCCCGTTCCCACCGGAACGCCCGGCGATGAAACCGAGATATATGGCCGCATTGATTCGTACCCAGCCGGTCTGCTCGGCGATTGGGTGGTCGACGGTACGACCTACAGAACCGATGCTGACACAGAATTCGAACAAGAGCATGGCCCATTTGCAGCCGATGCCTGCGTCAAGATTCATGCCGACACCAGCATGGCGCCGGCTACCATCCGTGAGATCGAGACCGAACACGCCTTCCGCTGTGGCGCTGGCCCCACCCCGCCGCAGATGCCAGAGGCAGAAATGTTCGGCGTCATTCAGAGCTTCCCGGCAGGACTGATTGGCGCTTGGAATATTGGCGGCATGACCTTTGTCGCTGATGGCAGCACCGAATTCGACCAAGAAGATGGCGCCTTTGGAATCGGCGTTACCGTAGAAGTGTACTTCCAGGTAGAGGACGACGGTACCAACCGCGCAAGAGAGATTGAAACCCACTTTGAGACCGACAACGATGACGATGATGGCGATGGGGAATTCGAAGGTGCAGAAGGCCACGCGTACGGCATTGTCGATGAAATGCCAGGCAATCTGCTCGGCGAATGGCGCATCGGCGGCATCAACTACAGTGCAACAAGCCAGACAAGGTTCGATGATGATGACGGTGACTTGGGTGTCGGTATGCGAGTCAAAGTCGAATATGTCGCCCAGGAATCAGGTCGACTCGCGCTGAATATCGAGACGACGTCAGAGAACGGCGACGTCTCAAATGACGAACATGCCAAAGTCTTCGGCTTCGTACGAGCCATGCCTGCAAATGGCTTCGTCGGTGACTGGACGATTGACGACTCCGGCTTCCTCGCCGACACGATGAGTCGGTTCGAGGAAGAGCACGGTATCTTTGCCCTCGGTGCGTATGTTTCCGTGGAATATTCAATCGAGGCCGGTGAGCGTCTCATTCATGAGCTGGAAACTCATGTCCCGCCAGGGGCGGGATCAGAGGACTCGATCGGTACGATTGATGATTTGGGAGAAGATGTATCGGCAGCGACTGTCCAGCTAGATATCTGGACGATCAATGGAGATGACTATCAGGTCACATCGGCAACAAATTTGAACGATGCGGCTGCGCCATTCCAGGTTGGGACAACAGTGTCGGTCAACAGTTACAGTGATGACAGCGGCAGTCGCATCGCGACACAGATTCGTAGCCTCGTCATGGACCAGCGTATATTCCTGCCTATGGTCACCCGCTAAGTTTGCTTGGAAGAGGTGCTGATGCGCTGCCAGCGTTCATTGTTAGAAGCACCACACTTCTACTCATCGAAATTCAATTCACCGGGCAGCGCTCGCGGCAATTTCTGAATCTTGCTGCGAGCGCCGCCCGGTCCAAGAATTCGATTTCTCGGTGGACTACACCATTACTATCGACGCGTTGCCTGACCAGAAAGCTGGCAGATGGCTTAAGTAGCCAGCACGACTACTGCTGCTGCTGCTGCTGTAGTTGACTGAGAATTCCTTCGTCGAGCGGCAGCGTGTCGTCCGGTTGCGCCGACGGGCGTTGGGCAAGCAGCCAACTCTCATCTTCATCTTGCCCAACAGGGGTCTCCACTCGTTTCACGGAGACGGCCACGCTCAGCTCACTGATCGCTTCACCGCTAAAGACGCCGCGTGTTGGGGCGACATCGCTGTAGTCGCGACCGTAGGCAACGCGAATGTGGCGCTCTCCCGCGCGGAGGTTATTGGTCGGGTCAAAGCCGATCCAGCCGTGACCGGGAATCAGCGCTTCCAGCCAGGCATGGCTGGCGCCGTCGACGGACGTATCGTTCCCGCTGTGGTAGAGGTAACCGCTGGCGTAGCGGCAGGGCATGCGCAAATAGTTGCGCAAGAGCGCCAGCATAATGTGGGTGAAATCCTGGCAGACGCCGCGCCGTGTCGCCAGGGCGTCGTCGAGATTGGAGTGGACATGAGTCGCTTCCGGATCATAAACCAGCAGCGAATTGAGCTGCTGGTTGAGGGCTTCCACCGCGTCAAGCGGCGCACGACTGCGGTCAATTCTTAACTCTTGCGCCAACCCTTCCAACAGAGGCGTATTGGCCGTGCGTTCGGTCGGATTCAACATGTCCCAATACTCAGGTGATCGCACGAGGGAATCCAGCTCGGACCAAGCATCGTCGACGCGATTGGGCGGCGCCATGTTGGGCGGCGCTGGCTGGTCCAATACCGTCACGACCGATTCGGCAACAAAGAGCAGCTCTTGGTGGCGGGCACGCACGTTGAAGGTATGAACCGTATTACCCAGATAGTCCACGAAGCTAGCTGGACTGGTCCGCGGCTGCGTCGCCAGCGCAAAGTGGCTGCACTGCTGGCTTGCATCGATCCGAGGATGCAGACGCACCTCCATCACGTTCTCGCTGATCGGCGTATCGTAGACATGACGGGTGGTGTGGCGTACGCGATAGTCCATCTCAGATTTCCCCTTCTTCTTCCGGCGCATAGGCGATATAGCGGTCATAGACTGCATTGTGGATCTCGTTGCAGCCATGTTGCAGGCTGACAAGAAATTTGCCCATGCCCCCCGTAATGATTTCGTTGATGTCGGTGTACTCTAACTTGGCCTGCAATCGACCGGCCAGACGGCTGGGGCGGTTGCTGCGACTGGCGCCCGCGCTTTCGGAAATTGCGCCCAGCGCATTGTGAATTGCCGTGATTGAAAATGCGGCCGAACGCGGAAATTCGCCGTTGAGGAGCAAAAACTCCGCGATGCTGGTCGGCTGCACGTCGAAGGTATAGATCTTGCTGTACGCTTCAAAGGCCGCACATGAGCGCAGCAGCGCCAACCATTCCAGAAAGACCGGCTGTCCGGCGTTGAGGCGGCTTTCCGGCTTGACCCACAGCACGCGCGACTCCAGGTCCAGCATGCGTGCGGTGGCGTCGGATCGCTCCAGGTTTCGTCCCACCTGGATGAATTGCCAGCCCTGGCCGTGGTTCATGGTTGCATCCGTGATGCCGGTGAAGAGTTGGGATCGTTCGATGACGTCTTCGCAAAGCTCGATGTTGCGTTCGGTCCAATCCAGCGAGTGATCGACGCTGCCGACGCGCAGGTAAAGCTCGTTGAGTTCCTGCCACATCTCCTGGTTGATCTGTTCACGCACCTGGCGCGCGTTCTCCCGCGCCGCGCGGACGCATGTCAGAATCGAGTTGGGGTTGCTGGGCTCAAATGCCAGGACGTGAAACAGTTCGTCATCGTCGGCCACCCGTTCGATCGGTGCATTGAGCAAGGTGAGCATGCGATTGCGGCGTGCCTGGGCCGCCGTGTCGGAGAGATCAAGGACCAGGTTCAGGTGGACGGAGAGCAGGCGCGCCGTATGCTCGGCCCGCTCCAGGTAGCGACTCATCCAGTAGAGATTGTCGGCGACGCGTGATAGCATGATGGTTTCGCCTTAGCCTCCTAAGACCCAGGTGTCTTTGCTGCCGCCACCCTGCGACGAGTTGACGACCAGCGAGCCGGCCTTGAGCGCCACCCGTGTCAGGCCGCCTGGCGGCACGGTGATCTCGCGGCCGTACATGATGAATGGGCGCAGGTCGACATGGCGGGGCTCAACGCGACCGTCAATGTAGCTGGGTCCGGCTGAAAGCATAATCGTCGGCTGTGCGATGTAGTTGCGCGGATTGGCCAGCACTGCTTCGCGGAATTGGGCGCGCGCAGCTGCGGTACTGTGGGGGCCGATGAGCATGCCGTAGCCGCCCGATTCGCCGACCGCTTTGACAACCAGCTCCTCCATATTCTCCAGCACAAAGTCGCGCTGTTGTTGATCTTCGAGCAGATAGGTCTCTATGTTAGGCAGAATCGGCTCCTCGCCCAGATAGTAGCGAATGATTGCCGGCACATAGGCGTAAATCGCCTTGTCATCGGCCACGCCGGTGCCGATGGCATTGGCGATGGTTACGTTGCCGCTGCGGTAGGCGTTGAAGAGCCCCGGCACGCCGAGCACGGAATCGCGCCGAAAGATTAGCGGATCAATGAAGTCGTCGTCGATGCGGCGGTAGATCACATCAACCCGTTTGAGGCCGGAAGTCGTGCGCGTATAGACATAGTTGTCATGAACGACCAGATCGCGCCCCTCGACCAGCTGGATGCCCATCTCGCGCGCCAGAAAGGTATGCTCAAAATAGGCTGAGTTGAAGACGCCGGGCGACAGCAGCACGATATTGGCGTCGCTCCGTTCCTGAGGCGCCAGCGCGCGCAGGGTGCCGAGCAGATCCTGGCCATAGGAGTCAAGCGCCTGAACGCCAAAGGCATTGAATAAACGGGGGAAAATCCGCTTCATCACGCGCCGATTGCCGAGCATGTAGGAGGCGCCGCTGGGCACGCGCAGATTGTCTTCTAAAACGGCAAACTGACCGTCGGGCAGGCGAATCAGGTCTGTACCAACCAACGCAATATAGATGCCGCGCGGAACGTGGACGCCGCGCATCTCGCGACGATAGTGGCGGCTGCTGAAGACCAGGTCGTAGGGTACGACGCCATCCGTGAGAATGCGGCCGGCGTGGTAGATGTCCTTGAGAAACTCGTTGAGCGCATGGATGCGCTGCTTGAGTCCCTTGGAGATTGTCTGCCACTCCTCTTGTGTGATGATGCGTGGCAGCAGGTCGTAGGGAAAGATGCGTTCAACACCCTCAGCCTCACTGTAAACCGTGAAGGTGATGCCCTGCTGGAGGAAGTAGAGGTCAGCAGCCTGCTGCTTGAGCGAAATCTCCTCGGGCGCAGCCGTACTGAGCCTTCGATAGAGTCGCTCATATTGAGGGCGCAGCGTGCCGTCGGCCTGAAACATTTCGTCGTAGGCGGCGCCGAGCTGGTAGGTATCAAATGGGGCCGGTAGGTTCAATGCCTCTTGACGGTTGGAAATCTCCGGCATGCAGGGAAGCTCCGTGGCGTTGTGTCGGTTGGGCAACTATAGCAGTCTACTGCAAATGGGATGGCTGAATAATGTGCGGCTTGAACAAGGTTCGTTGCGTTTTTCTGGACGAAACGACCGAAAAGTCTGTGGCAATTGGGTAAAAATTTGGCACTTTGCACATGTTTTCAGCACAGTCAGTGTATCATTTAGCCGGCGCGTCTGCCTAATGTGCGACGAAATGGCGACGGGCATTGTCTGTTGGATTCAAGGTCCCTGTACAGCCCATAAGGCTAGCGCCGGTTGCGCTTGTCGAAAGTGGATCAGCGCCTGCCTCGTCAGCATAGGCTCTGGGCGTTGACTTCGAGTATAATACCGGACGTTGTCGCGGGCTGATGCGCACGGCAAATCTTCGGTTTTTGCAAGTCGTGCCAACTCACAATCGGAAATCCATTCTCATGTCAAACACCTGGTTGGTTATTCTCATTGCGGGCATCGGCGGGATCGCCGTGACGCTCCAAGCTCAATTCATGGGGACAATGGATCGAATCATGGGCACGCGCGAGAGCGCCTTTGTCACCTATGCCGGCGGCGGCCTCATCATCACGCTGCTCATGATCTTTGTCTGGCGCGGGGGGAACCTGGCTGAGTGGCGCAGCGTGCCGCCTTACGCGCTTTTCGCCGGCGTCTTTGGCCTGATTATCGTTAGCTCCATCGGCTACGCAACAGCGCGCATGGGGTTGATCGCAGCCTTTGGCGTTATTTTGGCGGCGCAATATATCTCCGGTGCAGTGATTGATCACTATGGCCTCTTGGGTGCAGAGGTGCGTCCGTTGGACGCGGGACGCATCGTTGGGATGGCCGTTCTAGCCCTCGGCGCCTGGCTGATAGTTAGATAGATCGGCAGAGACGGATGGATATTCGCATCATTCGCAGTCGCAAACGTAAAAAGACTGTTTCGGCCCGGGAGGTGGATGGCGTGCTGGAGGTGCGCGCGCCCCACGACATGAGCGATGCCGAGCTGACGCCCATTGTCGACAAACTACGGCAGAGATTAACGCGGCGCAAGGCCAAGGCTGAATTAGATGATGCGGCGCTTGAGCGCCGTGCGCAGGCGCTCAATCAAGCCTATTTCGACGGGCGGCTCAAATGGCAGTCGATCCGCTGGGTGACCAACCAGAACACGCGTTGGGGGAGTTGCACGCCCAGCAATGGCACAATTCGTCTTTCCCATCGGCTGGCCCGGTTTCCGCGCTTTGTCGTCGATTACGTCATTGTCCACGAATTGGCCCATCTGGAGGAAGCAAACCACGGCGCGCGCTTCTGGGCGCTCGTCAACCGTTATCCCAAGACCGAACGCGCGCGCGGCTACTTGATGGCCGTGGGGTTCGAAGATGTGGACGATACATAGTTTGGGGCAACGCGGGTCTTGAGGAAGGAACAACACGTGGGTGATGAATCGACAACGATGGAACGCGCAACAAAGGTTGCAACGTGGAGCGAGCTGCCGGATCGCGCACCACAATACGCGCTGGTAGCGAATGTGGATCTCGTCGTGGTGCGCTACGACGATCAGGTTTCCGTGCTTCACGGCCGCTGTCAGCACCGGGGCGCGCTCATGAGTGACGGCTTGATTGACGGCGATAACCTGATTTGCGGCGTACACAAGTGGGACTATCGCTACGACACGGGCGTCTCCGAATATAACAATACGGAGCTTCTGTACAAGTTTACTGCCCGGATTGACGTTGCGGCGGACGCCGTGTGGGTCGACGCCGCTGAAATCGCAGCGTGGGCAGTAGATAACCCCCAACCCTTCAACCGTGATGAGTACTTGGGCCTCTATCAGGATCTTCACGGCAGCGCAGACGAACCAAAGAATGCCTATATTCAAACGCTGGCCAAGCAAGGGCTCAGCCAATGGGGACATCATGGCGCAGTATCGGCCATGGGCGTCTCTCTGACGACACTGCCGCGATGGGATGATATTCAAATCGTGACGGCCCAGCTTGCCCGCCGTCCCCTCTTGGACGATGCGCCCGTGGGCACAGAACTGGTCATCGGACCAAAAGCCGCCAAGCCACTGCACCTTGATATCCCGATTTTTGTCAGCGACATGAGCTTTGGTGCACTGAGCGAAGAGGCCAAGGTCGCGTTGGCTACAGGTGCTGAGATGGCTGGTACCGGTATCTGCTCGGGCGAAGGCGGCATGCTGCCCGAAGAGCAGGCGGCCAATTCGCGCTACTTCTATGAAATGGCTTCGGCCAAGTTTGGCTGGAGCCTGGATAAGGTTGTCCGGGTCCAGGCCTTTCACTTCAAGGGAGGGCAGGGCGCCAAAACCGGCACCGGCGGCCACCTGCCCGGCAACAAGGTGCAGGGCAAGATCGCCGACGTGCGCGGCCTCGAACCGGGAGAGGCTGCCATCAGCCCTGCCACATTCCCCGATCTGCAGACGCCCGCGGATTTCCGACGCGTCGCGGACGAGGTCCGTGCCGCGAGCGGCGGCATTCCGATTGGCTTCAAGCTTTCGGCACAGCACATCGAAGACGACATTGACTTCGCACTCGATGCCGGCGCAGAGTACATCATTCTTGATGGCCGGGGTGGCGCCACGGGCGCCGCGCCCGAGATCTTCAAGCAGAATATTTCCGTGCCCACGATCGCAGCGCTGGCGCGCGCCCGGCAGCATCTGGATCGGCGCAATCGAGGTGACGTGACGCTGATCGTCACTGGTGGACTCCGTACCGAGTCCGACTTCGTCAAGGCCTTGGCGCTGGGCGCGGATGGCATCGCTGTCTCTAATGCCGCGCTCCAGGCAATCGGTTGTCTGGCCATGCGCGCCTGTCACACCAACTTCTGCCCCGTCGGCATTGCCACCCAGCAGGAGAAATTGCGCGCAAGGCTCGAAATTCGTGCGTCCGCCATCCGTCTGCACAACTATCTGACCGCTACGGTGGAGCTGATGCAGGTGTTGGCGCGCGCCTGTGGCCATGACCACCTCAATCAGTTTGCGCGGGAAGACTTGACCACCTGGAAGCGCGACATTGCCTACCTTTCCGGGGTAGCGTATGGCGGCGTCACGCCGCTTTAGCGATCCGAATGGCGGAGCTGCAACCCCATGAACAACCGCATGCGCTTCCTGGCCGCTATCTTGCTGCTGACGCTGATCCTGGGCGGGAGTCTGGCACTGGGGAGGTCTCTGGGTGTCTTGGGCGGCAAAAGCGCGGCCGATTGGGCGAGTCTGGATTCGTTCAATCGCATTGCCATGGCCGCGATTGGTGAGATGGAGATCCTGCCGGGTGATCGCGCCGCCATTGAGGTTGACGCCAGCCCGCGCGACCTCAACCGTTTGCGCATTTATGTGGCGGACGACACGTTGCACATCGACTATCGTGAGGGCTGGCTGGCCGCTTTGGGGCCACGTCCACAACCCATCCGCTATGTCGTGACGGTTCCCGAACTGCGCGCCCTGGACCTTGCCGGCGCCGCAACCATCGGCGTCGCTGAAGTCGACACGGAGCGTTTTGAACTGGGGGTGCGCGGCATTGGATCAGTCGATCTCGCGGCCGTGATCGTTGACGCCATTGATGTGAATTTTTCGGGTGGCGGCACGGTCACTATGGCCGGTAGCGCCGCGGATCAGGCCGTCTCGATCAGCGGCGCGGGTGCGTATGAAGCGGGCGAGCTGCGCAGCGAAACCGCACGCATCCGCGTCTCCGGGGCCGGTTCGGCCATGGTCTGGGTGACCGAAGCCCTGGATATCGATATCTCCGGTCTGGGCGAAGTTAGCTATCGAGGCACGCCGCGGGTAACGCAAAGTGTGACGGGATTGGGCGGTGTCAAGCAGGTGGAATAATGCAGAATTCGTGAATGCAGAATTGCCAATGGTGATTGTGTGTTCCCGCCTCCAGCTCGGCGGTTCGACTATGCGTCTTTCATCCGCAGAAATCCGTCCAATCCGCACGATCAGCGTTCTATCCGGTTTCCCTCTGACAGCCTGCTAGGCCGGGATATCGGCGGTTTCCGCTTCCGGCACACGCTCTGATCGACCATCCCGGGCCATCACCAGCGACCGGGCAATGACCGTGCCCAGCACGATCGCACCGCCAAGCATGGCCTGGGGGCTGGGGCGCTCGCCGATGACGAGAAAGACCCAAAGCGGGTTGAGGATCGGCTCCAAGGCTTGGATCAAGATGGCTTCGATGGCGTCGAGATAGCGAATGGCGCTGGCATAGAGGATGAAGGGCAGACCGAGCTGAAAGACGCCCAAAAAAGCGATGATGCCCCAATCCGCGGGCGTGGGCTGGCTGCGGAAAACCAACGGCGCGCCTAGAACGCCGGCGATCAGACTGCCCAAAAGGATGGTTTCCAAGGGGGAACCATCCTTTTGCTTGCGCAGAAAGAGAACCAGCCACGCCATGGAGATGCCCGAGAGAATGGCGTAGATGTTGCCTAACAAGCCTTCCGTCGTCAGGCCGCCGGCGAAGAAGAGCGTCATGCCCGCGCCGATGGCGATCATTGCCAGCCAGTCGACGCGCCGAATCCGCTCGTGCAGGAACCAGGCCCCAAAGAGCGCCACGTAGATCGGCGCGGTGAACTGGAGCAAGATCGCATTGGCGGCTGAGGTTAGCTGGGTGGCGGCCGTGAAGAAGACCGTGGCGCCGATGAAGGCAAAGGCGCCGCCGATCTGGGCGACGGACCAGGTGAAGGTGGGGCGGCGCAGATAGGCCAGCAGTACCGCTGCGGCCACCAAACTGCGACCAGCCGTCAGCGGCAGCGGGCCCAAGGTTGTCAGCTTGATCATGAGACCGCTGCTGCTAAAGAGCACGACGGCCACAACCATGTAGAGTACAGCGCGGCGTTGAGTCATGACGGGAATTCTACGCAACGCCGGCGCTCAATGGGAAATCTGTGAAAAGCTGGGCGCAAGATTCAGGCTGCGTTCAGCGCCTGCTTCAGATCCTCAATCAAGTCTTCGGGGTGCTCGACGCCAATCGAGAGCCGCACCATATTGGGCGTGATGCCCATCTCCATCCGCTCTTCGGGATCCACGTCCGAGTGGGTCATGGATGCCGGGTGTTCGGCCAGCGATTCCGTGCCGCCCAGGCTGACGGCCAGATGAAAGAGCTGCAGCGCGTTGAGAAAGCCAAACGCCTCAGCTTCGCCGCCGACAATTTCGAAGGAAATCATGCCGCCGGGCGCAAGGCACTGTTTGCGATAGACGCTATAGCTGGCATCATCTTCGGTCAGATGTCCCAGATAGAAGACGCGCTCGACTTTGGGGTGATCTTCCAGAAAATTGGCCACGTAGCGGGCGTTCTTCATCTGCGACGTCATGCGCAGCTTGAGCGTCTCCAGGCTCCGCATGAGGAGCCAGCCTGTCCAGGGCGTGGTGGTTGTGCCCAGGATCGTGCGCATCGCTTTCACCGCGGTCATGTGCGCCTTGGTCCCCAATGCGACCCCGGCGATGAGGTCACTATGGCCGCCGATGTACTTGGTCGCCGAGTAGAGAACCAGGTCAGCGCCGTGCTTGAGCGGATGCTGCCAGAGCGGCCCGAGGAAGGTATTGTCGACGACGATCAGGGGCGTGCGTTCCGGCGCGGCCTGTTGTCGCACCAGCTTGCCTGCCGCCTCAATGTCGACGAGTGCATTGGTCGGATTGCCCGGCGTCTCGAGATAGAGCATGGCCACATTGTCCGCCACATCCTGCCGCAGCAATGCTTTTTCCAAGCCATCGTTCTCCGGCCCGGCCAGGAAGCCCACTGGCCGGATGCCAAATTCGGGCAGGATGTGCTTGAGAAGATAGTCTGTGCCGCCGTAGATCGGTTCGGAATGGAGAATGACGTCGCCCGGGCGCAGAAAGGTCAGCAGCGTCGTGCTGATGGCGGCCATCCCACTAACGAAAACCGCGGCTTCCTCAGCCTCGTCCCACAGGGTCAGGCGATCTTCCAGGATTTCCAGATCAGGGTTGTTGACGCGGCTGTAGATCAACCCCATTTCTTCGCCGGCTTCGCGCTGACGCAGACCATAGGCCAGCTCAAAAAAGGCCTTTCCCTCTTCGGCCGTCTTGAAGACAAAGGTTGATGTTTGAAAAACCGGACTCTTGATCGCACCCTCGGAGAGTTCCGGTCGGTAGCCGTAGCTCATCATCAGGCTTTCGGGCCGCATGGTCTTGCCGCCGATGCGGTTGCTGTACAGGTCGCGTTTCGGTTTGCTCATGCCTTCCTCCTTGAAGGGATAAAGTGGTGGGGCCCCCATCGTCGCACTCTCTGGCCCACTCCGCCAGGGGCGGATGACCCGTTTGCGGCAGGTTGCGTGTCACGTCAGGCCGTGTGCAGCGAAATGTAGTGCACAGCGAATTTGGGGAGCAACGCAACGCTTCTTGCCGCTACCTTATGGTAGACTGGATATCATGTGGTATTTGGCATTGCGCCCTGCAGCATAGGCGCCATTGAAGTCGACGAATCGACGTTGTTTATCCAACACGAGGCAGGTACGCTGATGGTTGAAGGTCAGATCAGGGTCGTGGTCCTGGACATGGATGATACGCTGTTGCGCTCCGATGGCTCTATGTCCGATCGTACGCTGGATGCGTTGTTGCGTTGGCGCGTCAATGGCGGACACGTCGTTATCGCAACGGGAAGGCCGCCGCGCTCAGTGGCAGGTTCACTACCCGAGGCGCTGCACGACGTGCCCTTCATCTGCTACAACGGCGCCGACGCTCGCCAGGACGGTCAGTTGCTCCATGCCGACCTGATTTCGCCGGCCGACGTGCAGCACGTGCTGGCCTCCGCCGCACAAGTAAGCGACGATTACACCATTGGCCTGGAAATTGATGACTGCCTCTACCTCAATCGCCCGCCGGATCGCTTCAAGAATTTCGTGCTCACGGAGGATTTGCTCGCCGTAGCCAATCAGCCTGCGGCGAAGATCCTTTTTGTGCCCGTCTCGCGTGAGCTCGACGTCAATCGCGACACCGTGCTCCTCGAAACGGTTGTGGCGGACCTGCCGCCCTCCATCCGTCCCATGCATTCAACCCGCTATCGCCTGCTGCAACTCATGTCACACACGGCCGACAAGGTAGAAGCGCTCCAGATCGTTCTTGCCCAATTGGGGTTGACGCTCGATCATGCCGTTGCCTTTGGCGACGATGTGAATGATGTTGGCATGGTGGAACGGAGCGGGCTGGGCGTAGCCGTTGCAAATGCCGTGCCGGAGGTTCACGCCGTGGCGGACCGCATGACCCACTCGAACGATGAGGATGGGGTGGCCGTCGTCATTGAGGAGCTGCTGACCAATCAATGAGCGACTCACAGCCCTTCAAGCTGTATTACAACGTGGATTTGGCTCGGGCCATGGCAGAAAGGCTTCGGCTGAGCGATCCATCGTTCGATGTGACTGCGTTTGTGGATGACGTCGCGGCACAGGTGGACGAATTGGAATTCAAGGATCGCATTGCGCTCTTTAGCCGCGCGCTCCAGCGACGGTTGCCTGACGCATTCCCGGAAGCGTGGGCGATTCTCGCAACGCTGCTGGACGACGAGCTGACCGTGGAAGAAGGAATGTTCAGCGAAGGCTTCGGATTATGGCCTATCGCTCACTTTATCGAAATCTGCGGTCTTGAGGACTTTGATGCGTCCATGCAGGCGATGTACGAGATTACCAAGCGTCATACGGCAGAGTTTGCGATTCGTCCCTTCCTGGTCCGTTATCCCGCACGGACCATGGCCCAACTACAGCGTTGGGTGGAGGATGAGAGCCCCCACGTGCGCCGTCTCGTCAGCGAGGGCACGCGTCCGCGCCTGCCCTGGGCAAGCCGGCTGGACGCGTTCATTGTCGATCCGGCGCCCACGCTGGCACTGCTGGAGCAGCTCAAAGACGACCCCTCGCCATACGTGCGCAAGTCGGTGGCAAATCATCTCAATGACATCAGCAAAGACCATCCGCAACTGATCGTGGAAACGCTGGCAAGCTGGCGAAAAGACGCCGGTCCGGAGCGGCAGTGGATCATCCGCCATGCCCTGCGCACGCTCGTCAAGCAAGGTGACCCGGCTGCATTGGCGGTGTTGGGCTACGGGCCGCCACAGGTCACCCTCGCGGACTTGCGTTTGGATCCAACGACCATTGCTGTCGGCGATACGATGGGGATCAGCTTTGTCCTCCAGAGTGAAAGTGACGAGGAGCAGGACTTGGTGATCGACTACATTGTGCATTTTGCCCTGGCAAAGGGCCGGACCGGCGCCAAAGTCTTCAAGTTGACGACGCGAAGGCTCGAAGCGGGCCACTCCGTTGCACTAACGAAGTCCCATACCTTTCGCCCCATTACGACGCGCAAATACTATAGCGGCGCGCACAAAGTAGAGATTCAGGTCAACGGTCAAGTATTGGGCGGGCAGCCGTTTCAGCTGCAAGCTCTGACCTGATCATTCCCCACTTTACGCTCGCACTCCGCTGTACGCATGCGCTTTGCCCCTCCCGAAGATTTTGGATCGATCAAGACAGGTCGCGGCCAGAGGCGGCCCTGTTTTGACGCGCCAAGTCATGCTTAAATGTGATACAATGTTAGTGATCAGCCGAGGTGTTTACCGCGATGCGTCCGCCTGCCCTCAACGGTCCGAAATGATCGTAGATGGCCCAAAGCGGAACCGTCTTGACCGCCCAATTTGCAAAAATTGCTGATCAGTACGGCATGAGAAGGACGAGAGCAAGCCTTCGTAATCAATCAACTTCTACATGGAGGATTGGAGACGTAGATCATGCAGCGGGATAGCCTTAAACGCAGAGAGTGGTCCGACCTGAGTCCGTTGGCGCGTATCTCTTTGGTTGTAAGCGGCCTGGTTCAGATAGGGTTGCTACTTGCCGCCCTGTGGGATATCCGCGGTCGCGCGACAGATGAGATCCGCGGTAATAAACTCATGTGGGTCGCACTTTCATTCATCAACTTCATTGGACCGATCAGTTACTTCACCATTGGCCGGAAGCGCTAACACAGCTGCGCACCCGGTCATCGCCATGAGGTGCGGTGTACGCCGCAAGAGGACATGCGGCCGTTTCAGTGTTCGCAGCTCACTCGGATCGGAGGAGATAATGTATAAGAAAGTTTTGGTGCCGCTCGATGGTTCCAAGCGTGCAGAACTCATCGTTGCTCATGTGGAGCAGTTGGCCAAGGAATTGGGGACGGAAGTGATCTTTCTCCAGGTATTGGAGCCGACGGCTGCCCTGGTGACACCTTATGACATGGTGCCCTACTTTGATGCCGAAGAGGTCGAACGGCGTCGCGAAGAGGCCGATACCTATCTCCAGAGCGTTATTGGGGAGTTTCGCGAGAAGGGCATCGTCGCAGGCAAGGTGGTCGTTCAGGGTCCGATTGTGCGCTCGATTTTGGACATTGCCGAGCGGGAAGAGGTCGATTTGATCGCGATGGCGAGTCACGGGCGCACGGGATTGGCCCGTGTCTTCTATGGCAGCGTTGCCGCGGGCGTCCTTCATCAAGCTGATCGCCCGTTGCTCATTATCCGCTCGTCAAGTCCGGAATAGGAACGGCGTATCGGTATGAGCTATTTGTACGGTCCAATTCCATCACGCCGGCTGGGGCAGTCGCTGGGCGTTGACCCGATCCCACTCAAGACCTGTAACTGGAACTGCGTCTACTGCCAACTCGGGCGCAGCATGCCGCTGATCAATGAGCGGGCCGAATATGTGCCGCGGCAAGAGATTATCGACGAATTGGCGCAGCTCCTGGCTGCCCATGGGCCAGGCGAGATCGACTATATCAGCTTTGTCGGTTCCGGTGAGCCAACCTTGCACAGTGGGCTCGGTTGGCTCATCCGCAAAGCCAAGGAACTAAGCGATATTCCCGTTGCCGTCATCACCAACGGGGCCTTGCTCCACTGCGCCGACGTGCGTGCCGAGCTGGCTGCCGCGGATGTGGTCATGCCCACGCTCTGTGCCGGCAATGCCACGCTCTACCGCCGCATCCATCGACCTCACCCTGAGGCAACTTATGCGCGCCTTCTTGCTGGCCTGCGTGCGTTCCGGACCGAATACACCGGCCGTCTGTGGATCGAGGTCATGTTGTTGCACGACATCAATGATACGGAAAGCGCACTGCGCGAGCTGGCTGATGCGCTTGCGCTCGTCGAGCCGGACGAGGTCCACGTCACCCTGCCCACCCGGCCGCCATCCGAGACGTGGGTCGCCCCGAGCGATGACGAAGGACTCCTGCGCGCGACCGCCATTCTTGGCGAGATCGCGCACGTTGTCCATCCTACGGCCGGCTACTTCGACCTGCGCGGTTATGCGAGCGCCGTGGACGCCATCGTCGCCATCGTTACCCGCCACCCCATGAGCCACGTCCAACTGTTGGCAACACTCGATCGCTGGGCCCCTGATGAGGTGGAAGATGCCCTTGTCCAGCTCGCGGCCAGCGGTCAGGTGCAAGAGATCAACCGCTATGGCGTCCGCTTCTGGGGCGGATCGGAATCTCATTTCCCCACCGTCGCCCAGAGCGAACGTACGGCGCCTGTCTCGTCGGGCTGATGCCGCCTAGTCCATCGGCATCGTGGAAAATTGTTGTGCCTGCGTGCAAGCCCTTCGCTGTGGGCACCGCGCACAGGGCATTCCCCCAGACCAGCGGTTTTCATGCAACTATTCGCATCTTTCTGCGTACTGCTATTGTGGACAGGAAATGTGCGTAAACGCACAGCATACCGAGAGAGACGCTTTCTCTGTATGCTGACGAGATACATGACAAAAAGCTAAATGAAAAGAGTAAGCAATGCCTGAAATGTTTGAAGGATTCCTGCTGAACTGGCTTGTGACCGGATTAAGCCTCTTTGTAGTGACGTTTCTCCCGCTTGGCGTCGAATCGCGCGGGTTTGGGACGACAGTCGTCGCCGCGCTGGTGATCGGCCTGATCAATGCGTTCCTGGCGCCGATCGTGAATTTCTTTACATTCCCCCTGCAAATCCTGACCTTGGGCTTCTTTAGCCTGGTGGTGAATGCTTTCCTCTTCTGGTTGGCCGCCGCGCTGGTGAAGGGATTTCGGATCAACGGTTGCTTGAGCGCATTCTTTGGCGCCATTGTCCTGTCTTTGTGCAACATGCTCTTTTTCTGGATCCTGCCGTTCTAGGCTGAACCTGATAGCGTCGCGCTTGCAGCACCGTGCGAAAAGCATGCCGCGGCAAGCGGCGCAATGGTCCCTGTCGACATCGTGCTCGGCAGGGACCATTTTCGTTTGCTTTCGTTTGCCTTTCAAACCCTATCCAGTTGACCAGGAGAAAGTCTATGCCGATGCCGGAGGCGCGTGATTGGTGCGCCCGGTACAATTGTGGATGGTTCATAACCAGCTCCTCGGAAAGGAGGCCGAGTGCTGGTTTCACTATCACCGCAGAGTGATGTGAGTAAATTTAATTGACATAAAATTTATCTCGAACGAACTCGCTGACACAAAACAAACAAAGGAAAGGAACCGCGTCAATGGAATTTGGCGTGCCCAGAGAGATCCGTGATCGAGAGCGACGGGTTGCGTTGACGCCATCCGGCGTGCTCAGTCTCAAGCGGGCAGGGCATACAGTCTACTTGGAGAGCGATGCCGGGAAAGAGGCCGGCTTCGCAGATGACGAATACAGACAGGCGGGCGGACAGATTGTCTATTCGCCGGCGGAGGCCTACGGGCGAGCTGATGTAGTCGTCAAGGTTGCGCGTCCGACCGCAGAGGAGCGGGTGTACTTTCGGCGCGGTCAGACCATTTTTAGCTTTTTTTATTTGCCGGTTGCAGCTGGCGAGCATGTCTATGCCATGCAGGAACAGCAGGTTACGGCGATCGCGTATGAAATGATTCAGGAAGATGATGGTCGCCAGCCAGTTTTGCTCCCCACCAGCGAAGTGGCCGGACGCCTTGCGCCGATTGTGGCCGGACGCATGTTGACCAATGACGTTGGCGGGCGCGGCGTACTGCTGAGCGGTATCCCGGGTGTGCCCCCTGCCGCGGTGGTGATTTTGGGCGCCGGTGTCTTGGGCCTGAATGCGGCGCGCGCCTTTTTGGGCCTCCGTGCCGAAGTGACCGTCCTGGATCGGGAGCTATTGCGTCTGCAGCAGTTGGACGATCTGCTTGATAGTCGCGCCACCACCATGGTCTCCAATGCCTATAATATTCGCCGTGCCGTCCGCTTTGCTGATGTGCTCATCGGCGCGATTCAAACGCCGGGCAGTCGCGCGCCCATGGTCGTGACCGAAGATATGGTCAAGGAGATGCGCCAGGGCTCGCTGATTATCGACTATTCGATCAACAGCGGCGGCAGTGTGGAAACAAGCCGGCCGACGACCCTGCGCGATCCAGTCTATGAAACGCATGGCGTACTGCACTACTGTGTGCCGAATCTGACCTCCAGCGTCGCACGGACGGCCAGCTATGCGCTCAACAATGCACTGCTGCCCTACCTCCGCTCCTTTGGCGAGCTGGGGCGCGAACGTGCGATCGCGGAGATGTCGGCCATGCGGCGCGGCGTCAATCTCTATGAGGGTAAACTTGCCAACGCTGACGTAGCCGCTGCATTGGGGCGTCCGCTGGAGCACGATCTGACAGCGGGAGTCGATGCATGAACTGGGAAGCCATTTATCGCCGCAAGGTAATGGACGCGTCTACCGCGCTCTCCACCATTAAATCAGGCGAGCGTATCTATGTAGGCGGCGGCTCAGGCGTGCCCAGCGTGCTGATTGACGCGCTGGTTGGACGCGCTGATGAGCTGCGCAATGTCGAGATTACCCACATTCTGACCTTTGCCGACGCGCCCTATGTGAAACCTGAATATGCGGACTCCTTTCGCCACAATGCACTCTTTATTGGCGGTTCCGTACGTGAAGCGGTTCAATCCGGACGGGCTGATTTTACGCCGATCTTCTTGTCGGAGATTCCTGATCTTTTCCGCAACGGCACCCTGCCCCTGGATGTGGCGCTAGTCTCTCTTTCGCCACCGGATGAACATGGCTTCTGCAGCTTTGGCGTTGAGGTGGGTACCACCAAACCCGCGGCCGAAGCCGCGCGCATTATCATTGCTGAGATCAATCCGCAGATGCCGCGCACGCTGGGCGATTCGTTTATCCACGTCAGCCGCATTCATTCCATTGTGGAGGTTGACTACCCCCTGCCTGAAGCGCCCCAAGGGGGAGCGGCCGACGTCTTCATGGAAGTCGGCGCGCAAATTGCTGAAATGATTCCGGATGGCGCAACGTTGCAAATGGGGATCGGTAGCATCCCCGATGCCGTGTTGCAGAACCTGGGCAGCCACAAGGATCTGGGTATTCACACCGAGCTCTTTTCCGACGGACTGATTGCGATGGTGGAGAATGGCGTGATCACCTGTTCGCGCAAGTCGTTTCATCCCGGCAAAATCGTAGCGGGCTTCCTGTTCGGTTCGAAGCAGCTCTACAACTTTGTGGACAATAACCCGCTCATCGAATTGCATCCGACTGACTACGTGAACGATCCCTTCAACATTGCGCGCAACGACAACATGATCGCCATCAATTCGGCCCTGCAGATTGACCTCACCGGTCAGGTCTGCGCTGATTCAATCGGCACCCGCTTTTACAGCGGCGTCGGCGGCCAGGTTGATTTCATTCGCGGCGCAGCGCGCTCCAAGGGCGGCAAGCCGATCGTCGCCTTTACCTCGACCGCCAAAGGGGATTCCATCAGCCGCATCGTACCCACGCTAACGCAGGGGGCAGGCGTTGTGACCTCGCGCAATGACGTTCATTACGTCGTTACCGAGTTTGGCGTCGCCTCATTACATGGCAAGACGGTCAACCAGCGCGTGCATGAGTTGGTCAGCATTGCGCATCCCCGCTTTCGGGAAGAATTGATGCGATCCGCACGCGAATTGGGGTATATCTAGGCAATATCGATACGGACGGGAAGGATAGAACGCGGATTTGGCGGATTGAGCGGATGGACGCGGATCTTTTTCACAAAGATCCGTGCGAATTAGCCTAATCCGCCAGATCCGCGTTCCATTTCTGTTGTGCCTGCTCTGCTGTTGGTCGGCCCATTTTTTTGTAGGAACAATCCAATCTCCGATTCCGTCCTGTAAACAGGGCAGGCTACCCGGATCATTGAGATTTGGTCCGGCAAGATGGCCTGATTCTGACTGGAATGGGAGAGGACGCGGCCTGCATGGATTGCCATCACCGTCGACAAAGGGCCGCCTGAATGCAGCGCAGTGAATACGAATCGGAATGGTGGGGATGATGGTTCACATGAATGAATTACCGAAGAGAGCTCAAATGATGATGCAGGACGCGGCCCGGCGTCGCGTCTTGCTACCCGTTCTGGCACTGGTGACGGTGCTCATGGCCGGCTGCCTGCCGGTTGTCGCGATTGAGACAACGCCAGAGCCGGTTGTTGTTGCGGTTGAAGTCCCTGTCATCGCGGTGGCGCCGCCATCCGGCCCGCCCGGCACGGCCATCTCTGTTTCTGGCGCTGGCTGGGATGAGGGCGAAGTGGTCACGCTGAAGCTAGAGGCCTTGGCCGACAGCGAGGGAAATGCCGATCCCGCGCTTGAAGAGCTAACGGTCTCCGTTGTTACCGTTAACGAGAATGGTCGGTTCGATACTGCGTTCATCTATCCGCTTGAAGGCTTCTGGGCCGAGCAGACGAATGTGGTTATCCTGGCTACCTCACTGAAGCGTGAGGAGCCGGCGACCGTCACCTTTGTGGTCGGTGAAGGCCTTCCCGTGACGGCGACGCCGCTGCCATCGCCGGAGCCCACGGTGGCTGCAACTGCCACACCAACGGCAGCCGCAACGGCAGTGCCGACGACCCCGCCGACAGCGTCTAATGTCGCGACCGTGACAAGCGCCGCGCTCAATCTGCGTAGCGGACCGTCGAATCAATATGCCATTTTGCGCACGCTGCGTCGGGGTGACCAATTAATCGTGCTCGGACAGAGCCCCAATGCATACTGGCTCTTTGTCCGCGCCGCGGACGGGCTGGAAGGCTGGGTTGCTCGGCCATACACCGATTATCGCGGCCAGGCGCCAACGATTTCAGGAACGCCGGCGACGCCCTATCCAACGGCAACTGCAACCGCTCAGCCACCGGCAACCGGTACGTGGCAAGGCGAGTATTTTGCTAATAGCGATTTGCAGGGCGCCCCGGTCTTGGTCCGGACGGACAACGCAATAGACTTCGACTGGGGTTATGGCTCACCAAGCCCTAATATCCCGGTGAATTACTTCTCGGCACGTTGGACCCAGCAAGTCTACTTTGGCGGCGGCACCTATCGCTTTTACGCCAGAGCAGACGATGGTGTACGCGTTTTCATCAATGACCAGCCGGTGATTGACGAATGGCGCCTGGCCAGCGGCAACACCTATAGCGCCGATCGATCGCTCAATCCCGGCACCTATAGCGTGCGGGTCGAGTACTTTGAATTTACGCAGCTTGCCAACGTGAAGGTCTGGTGGGAGCTGGTTGGCGGCGAGCGCTATTCCGAGTGGCGCGGTGAGTACTATAACAATCGCACGCTCTCCGGTTCTCCCACGGTGGTGCGCAATGACCCCAACATCAACTTCAACTGGGGCTACGGTTCGCCTGCAGCGGGCATCGGGGACGATGACTTCTCGATCCGCTGGACGCGCTCTGTATACTTCGACGAAGGCCGTTATCGCTTTACCGGGCGCTATGACGATGGCATGCGCGCCTACGTAAACGGTCAGATTATCATCGATGATTGGAATAATGGCAGCGCGCGCAGCCGTTCCGGCGAGCTCTATCTTTCGGGCGGCTATCACTCGCTCCAGGTCGAGTACTACGAAAACACCGGTCTGGCCGAGGTGAGCTTTGGTTGGACCCGGATTGATGATACACCCTCGTCCTTCCCGGACTGGAAGGGCGAGTATTGGACCAATCGCAACCTGAGCGGCAGCCCACGGCTGGTGCGCAATGATCGCTATGTCGACTTCAACTGGGGAACTGGCTCGCCCGATCAGCGTATCCCCAGCGACAACTTCTCCGTACGTTGGACGCGGACCATTGATTTTGATAATGGAACGTATCGTTTCTATGCCCGATCCGATGACGGCGTGCGTGTTTGGGTTGGCGGTGATCAGGTCATCGATGCCTGGTACGACCAGCGCGCCCAGACGGTGCATACTGGCGATCTTTACATCGATGGCAACGAGCGTGTGAAGATCGAGTATTATGAACACACTGGGGGCGCGTTGATCGAGTTCTGGTATGAGCGGATCTCCTCGTCGACGCCCACGCCAACACGCACACCGACTCAAACGCCTACCCAGACGCCGACCGTGACGCCCACAGGCAGCCCCACGGTTACGCCCACGCCGACCTTTACCCCGACGCCGGATCGACCGCAGCAGCCCTCTGTGGATGTGCGACCAGGCACGGGCGGCGCCGGCACCGAAGTAACTGTGCGTGGCGGAGGGTTTCCGGCCAACACGACGTTGAGTATCTACTTAGGGGCCCCGGTTCAGGCCAGCGAAATGGCGCGGACTGAGGCCAATCGCTATGCGACGACGATTAGTGACGCCAGCGGCAACTTTGCCGTTGCCTTCGCCATGCCCGCCACCTGGTCGGACGGCGCACCGATCGAGAGCGGCCGGCTGTTGATCATGGCGGCGACGGATGGATTTATCGTTTCCGCCTCGACCTTCTTCGACTATCAGGCAACCTCACCGCCGCCGGTGACCGAACCGTCCGCCGAGATCGATCCCCGTCAGGGCGGTCCCGGCACCGACGTGACCGTGCGCGGCGGTGGATTCCCTGCCGGTGCGCAGGTGAACATCCATCTCGCTGGTTTGATCCAGGCCGAACGACTCAGCGCAAACCCGGCAACCTATGCGTCCACCGTGGCAGATGCCGATGGCAACTATCAAGTCGGCTTCACCATGCCGACGAACTGGCCCGACGGCAATGCGATCCAAAGCGGCAAGCTTGCGGTGGTCGCTGCGACTGACGATTTTGGTGTGGAAGCCAGCGCGACCTTCGACTACTTTGTCCAGCGCCCGAATCCGTCCATCAGCGCGCAGCCGCTCTTCGGCGGTCCCGGCACGCAGGTGAGCGTACGCGGTGGCGGCTTCCCGGCCAACACCGACGTAATCCTGCTCTTGGCCACGCTGGACGAACAGGTCGGCGCCGGATTTGACCCGATGATTTATGCTTCTTCCGTTACCGGCGGCAACGGCGACTACAGCATGACCTTCACCATGCCAGCTGCCTGGCCGGACGGTACGCAGATTCAGAATGAAGAGCTGGTCATTGTCGTGACGACGGCTGACTACAGCGTACGCGTGAGCACCGTCTTTGACTACATCCCGGCGGCGCCGCAACCGCCTACGGCAACGCCGGTGCCAACGGAGGCGCCCGTCGCCACGGCTACGCCAACACCCGTGCCCCCGCCATCCCAACCGGCCACGGCCGATGTGAGCCCGGGCTCGGGCAGCCCCGGAACGACCGTGACCGTGCGCGGCGGCAACTTCCCGCCGAACGTCAATCTGACAGTCTTTCTCGGACGGTTTGATCAGTCTGGCGGCTCGGGACAGCCGGAGCGCTATGCGACGACAACCAGTGACGCGAGTGGGGGGTACAGCGTTAGCTTCGCCATACCGGGGCAGTGGCCCGACGGCGCGGCGGTAGAGAACGGTCGCATCCTGGTGCTGGTATCGACCAATGACTTCCAGTCTGAAGCGTCTTCGACCTTTGAGGTCGTGGGCGTAGCATCAGCCCAACTGGAGCCGGGTGAAGCTCCCCCGGAAGCGGTGAAGACGGTGGGGAAGACGGCAGCGAAGATGGTGAAGGACCCACGGAGCCGGGCGGCACGATTCCGTCTCCCTGAACTTTAGGTGACATAACGTAAGGCATCAAAGCGGGGCTGCTCACACCGAGCAGCCCCGCTTTGTCGTGGCGAGTATTCGAAGTCGTCTCGGTTTTTCCCTGCTCCTGGTCAACTGGCTAGGTACAAAACCGACCCTGGGTATAGCTGATATTCTCCCCATATGCATGGCCCTGATTGTCTGTGCAAGACGTATTCTTAGATGTGCCACAGAGACCGCACGACGCCTCGCATCTCCTTCGATTAGAGGATGCTCGTTACGGTCTGGCAGAAGAAGAACTGGCCCGATTGTTTCCTGCACACTTGGAGGAGGAGCAGAAGCAATCGCCACGACGCCGACTGAACCCAATGATTCTGCTGTGCGTCTCCGCCACCATTTGAAGCCAGGGAGGAAATGAAATGCTAGTTGGCGATCGCATGTCAGCACCGGCACAAACGATTCGGCAGGATACGCCGTTTCAAGATGCCGTCAAATTGATGCGCGAAAAAGGGTATCGTCGCCTACCGGTTGTCAATGAGCAGAACGAATTGATTGGCATTATTTCTGAGCGAGACCTGCTCCATGCTGCGCCATCACCCGCCACGTCATTGAGCATTTGGGAGATGAACTATTTGCTCTGGAAGCTCAAGATTGAAGAGCTGATGACGCGTAAGGTGATTTCCGTCTCACCCGATATGCCGATTGAAGAGGCCGCCCAACTGATGGTAACAAACAAGATCGGCGGTCTGCCCGTTGTGGACGACAAGAATCATGTCGTCGGCGTTATTACCGAGACTGACATCTTTAAGACCTTTGTGGATATGCTCGGTACGGGCGAACCGGGTCTGCGGGTTACTTTGGACGTGCCGTCTGAGATGGGCGTCCTGGCACGCCTCTCCAAGACCATTTTTGATCTCGGCGGGAATATTGTCAGCGTCGGCTCGCTTGATCGCGACAGCGCCTCGAACCGCCATTTGCTCATTAAGGTACGGGGGGTCGGCAAAGAAGAGTTGATCAACGCATTAGAAGAGATCGGCGATCATGTGATTGATGCTCGAGAAGTGTAAGTACAGTACGAATGCCCCACACCGGTGGGTCGAGGCTGTAAGGGACGCACACTCTTGCGAACCAGGCCCGACCCACCGTTTGTGCGTGTATGCGATTTCTGCACCAGGCGCTCCGAAAACGGTTTTTTACCGGTTATCGTCCCTGGCGCCCAGCCCTTTATGTGGAAACCCTGTTCGTCAAAGTGGAATGTTCTGCAGTACGGACATAATTATGCTCCCCATAGCGACGCAAGCGTTAAATTACTCACCCAATCCAGTTTAGCGGAGGATGTGGACTCATAGCGGTCTGCACCACCGGGAGAAAGCACAATGACACGTGAAAAAGTAATGATGGACGGCAACGAGGCTGCGGCTCATGTTGCCTTTAAGACCAATGAGGTCGCTGCAATTTACCCCATCACGCCCTCTTCACCCATGGGTGAACTGGCAGATTATTGGATGGCTCGTAATCAGACCAATATCTGGGGGACGACCCCGCAGGTGGTTGAAATGCAGTCCGAGGGTGGGGCGGCCGGCGCCGTGCACGGCGCGCTCCAGGCCGGCTCGCTGACAACGACCTTCACGGCCAGCCAGGGGCTCTTGCTCATGATCCCCAACATGTACAAAATTGCGGGCGAATTGACCAGTACCGTCTTCCACATTGCTGCGCGTTCCATTGCCGCCCAGGCGCTCTCTATTTTTGGAGATCACAGCGATGTCATGGCGACCCGCTCGACGGGTTGGGGGATGCTCTTTGGCAACTCTGTGCAGGAAGTGATGGACATGGCGCTCATCGCCCAGGCCAGTACCCTGGAGACGCGTGTTCCCTTCCTCAATATCTTCGATGGCTTCCGCACCTCCCACGAGATCAGTAAAGTCGAAAAGCTGACTGACGATGATATTCGCGCCATGATTGATGACGATCTGGTGCGCGCCCATCGCGCCCGCGGGCTCACGCCCGATCAACCGGTCATGCGCGGCACCGCCCAGAATCCCGATATTTTCTTCCAGGCACGTGAGACGGTCAATCCTTACTACCTACGCACGCCGGAAATCGTTCAGCGTGCGATGGATAAGTTCGCAGAAATCGTCGGTCGTCAATATCACCTTTTTGACTATGTTGGCGCTCCTGACGCCGAGCGTGTCATCGTTATGATGGGCTCCGGCGCCGAGACAGCTGACGAAACGATCGAGTATCTGACCGGCCAGGGCGAAAAGATCGGACTCGTCAAGGTGCGTCTCTATCGGCCGTTCTCTGTCGAGCATCTGATGCAGGCTCTGCCCGCTTCGGTCAAAACGATTGCGGTGCTTGATCGCACCAAGGAGCCGGGCGGCGCGGGTGAACCGCTCTATCAAGACATCATTACAGGCGTAATCGAGGGCATGGCTGCCGGCAATGCGCCGTTTGACACGCTGCCGCGTATCATTGGTGGCCGTTACGGTCTCTCTTCCAAGGAATTTACGCCCGCTATGGTCAAGGGTGTCTTCGATGAGACGGCCAAGGCCAATGCCAAGAATCATTTCACGATCGGCATCAATGACGACGTGACTCACACTAGCCTTGACTACGATCCCGCCTTTGTGATCGAGGCGGACGATGTCGTACGTGGGGTCTTCTGGGGGCTGGGTTCTGACGGTACCGTCGGGGCGAACAAGAATTCGATCAAGATCATCGGCGAAGGAACTGACAACTACGCCCAGGGCTACTTCGTCTATGATTCGAAGAAATCTGGCGCCCGCACGATCTCCCATCTCCGTTTTGGACCGCGTCCGATTCGCAGCACCTATCTGATCGAACAGGCCAACTTTGTGGCCGTTCATCAGTTTGGCTTTCTCCAGCGCTACGACGTTCTGGCCCCGGCGAAGAAGGGCGCGATTCTACTGCTCAATGCTCCCTACGGGCCTGATGAACTCTGGAATAACCTGCCAAGTAAGGTTCAGCAGCAGATCATCGATCTGGAGCTAAAGCTCTACACGATCGATGCCTACGCCGTGGCCCGAGAGATCGAACTAGGCGTCCGGATCAACACAATCATGCAGACGGCCTTCTTTGCCATCAGTGGCGTATTGCCGTCCGATGAAGCGATTGAGAAGATCAAGGAAGCCATCCGCAAGACCTATGGCAAGCGTGGTGAAGCGGTCGTGCGCAAGAACTTTGCCGCCGTCGATGCAGCCGTCTCTCACCTCCACGAGGTTGAAGTGCCGGATCAGGTGACCAGCGACATCGATCTGTTGCCGCCAGTCCCGGCTGCCGCCCCAACATTCGTCCAGGACGTGACTGCAGTCATGATTGCAGGCAATGGCGATGACCTGCCGGTGAGCGCGTTGCCGGTTGACGGCACCTATCCCACGGCGACGACTCAGTGGGAGAAGCGCAATATCGCGTTGGAGGTGCCGGTCTGGGATCCCGATGTCTGCATCCAGTGTGGCAAGTGTGTCATGGTCTGCCCCCATTCGGTCATCCGCGGCAAGGTTGTCGGCGAGGCGGAATTGGCAGACGCACCGGACGACTTCCTCGTGGCGGACGCCCGCTTCCGTGAATTCAAAGATGACCCCAAGCAGTATACGCTCCAGGTCTCCGTGGAAGATTGCACGGGCTGCCAGCTCTGCGTGGAGGTCTGCCCGGCCAAGAACAAGCAGCAGGTTGGCCTGAAAGCCATCAACATGACGCCGGAAGTGGAAGTGCACGACAAGGGCGTGCGCGACTGGGAATACTTCCTCTCGCTGCCTGAGGCGCCGCGTAGCAATGGTCTTGCTTATACGAACGTGAAGAACGTTCAGCTCCTGCAGCCGCTCTTTGAGTTCTCCGGCGCCTGTGCCGGCTGTGGTGAAACGCCCTATTTGAAGCTGGTGAGCCAACTCTTTGGCGATCGTGCGCTCATTGCCAATGCCACTGGCTGCTCCAGCATTTATGGCGGCAATATGCCCACAACACCGTGGGCCGTGAATAGTGAAGGCCGTGGCCCAGCCTGGTCGAACTCGCTCTTTGAAGACAATGCCGAGTTCGGTCTTGGCATGCGGATCACGCTGGATAAGCAAATTGAGTACGCGGCGGAGCTGGTACACCGCCTGCGGGACAACATCGGTGCGGAGCTGGCCGATGCCTTGCTGACAGCCGAGCAGAAGAGCGAAGCTGGCATCCAAGCACAACGGGCCCGCGTCGAACAGCTACGCGCCGTACTCGAAGGCGATGATTCGACAGCTGCACGCGATCTCTATAGCTTGGCCGACAAGTTGGTCAAGAAGTCTATGTGGATCGTCGGCGGCGACGGCTGGGCTTATGACATTGGCTACGGCGGCCTGGATCACGTCCTGGCCAGCGGACGCAACGTGAATGTGCTCGTCCTCGATACAGAGGTCTACTCGAACACGGGCGGTCAAGCGTCCAAGGCCACGCCGTTGGCCGCCGTTGCCAAGTTCGCCGCCGGCGGCAAGCCGACGGCCAAGAAGGATCTGGGCATGATGGCCATGTCGTACGGCAATGTCTATGTGGCCCGCATCGCCATGGGAGCCAGCGATCGTCAGACGCTCAATGCGATCATCGAGGCTGAATCCTATGACGGGCCGTCACTCATCATTGCCTACAGTCACTGTATCGCCCATGGCATCAACATGGCCAAGGGGATGGATCAGCAGAAGCTGGCAGTCGATTCGGGCTACTGGCCGCTCTATCGCTTTGATCCCCGTCGGGTGGAAGAGAAGAAAAATCCGCTGCAGTTGGATTCCAAGCCGCCGCGGATTCCATTCAAAGAATACGCCTACAACGAGAATCGTTATCGCATGCTGGCCGCCTCTGATCCGGCCGCAGCTGCCGAGTTGATGACGGCCGCGCAAAAGTCAGTCTGGGATCGCTGGCATCAGTACGAAGAATTAGCAAAACAGGAAGTGGCGGAGTAGGGGAGCCGGGAGCCGCGTACACCGTGCGCGGCTCCCGCCCACGCAACAGACGCTAGTAAACCCTGGCGCCGATGGATGTACAGGTTCTGCCAGGGCATTTACGCCGCAATGTGCTAGGAGCGCAACAAAATGACCGATCTGACTACGACTTATATGGGCATGACCCTAAAGCATCCAGTTGTGCCATCTGCTTCGCCGCTATCGCAGACGCTGGATGGCATCAAAAGCATGGAAGACGCCGGCGCCTCCGCCATCGTCATGTATTCGCTCTTTGAAGAGCAGATCGAGGGCGAAAGCCACTTGCTCGATCACTATCTCACCTACGGTGTCGAAAGCTTTGCCGAAGCCCTCGACTATTTCCCTGAGATGGACAGCTACAATGTGGGACCGGATAGCTATTTGGACCTAATCCAGCAGGCGAAGGCCGCGACCGATATCCCCATCATCGGCAGCCTCAATGGCGTCTCCACCGGCGGCTGGATCGACTACGCACGTCGCATTCAGGAATCCGGCGCCGATGGGCTGGAGCTAAACATCTACTATATCCCCACCGATCCCAATATGAGCGGGACCGCTGTGGAGCAGATGTATCTGGATGTCGTGCGCGACGTCAAGAAGAGCGTGAGCATTCCAGTGGCCGTCAAGACCGGTCCCTTCTTCAGCTCCTTCGCGCACATGGCCATGCAGTTCAACCAGGTGGGCGCCGATGCATTGGTGGTCTTCAATCGCTTCTATCAGCCCGATTTCGATCTGGAGCGGCTGGAAGTCTCCCCCAACCTCACGCTCAGTACGCAACAAGCGCTGCGTTTGCCCTTGCGCTGGATCGCCATTCTCTACGGCCAGGTGCCGGTCGACTTTGCTTTGACGAGTGGCGTGCACACGGTCGACGACGTGTTGAAGGGGCTTATGGCCGGGGCCAACGTGACCATGATGACGTCTGAGCTATTGCGCAATGGCGTCGAGCGTGTCGGTCAAGTCGTTGACGAGTTGCAGGCGTGGATGGAAGAGCGTGAATATGACTCGGTGGCACAAATGCAGGGTAGCATGAGCCAGCAGAATGTGGCCGAACCGGCTGCGTTCGAGCGTGCCAACTACATGCGTGTGCTCCAGTCCTGGAAGCATGATCCAACCGGCGTACTGATGCGTTAGCTGAAAAGGACACGCTGCCTCACATCTCTCCACTGGCGTGAGGCAGCGTCTTTCACCCCAGAGGCGCCAGCCCGCGGGGAATGAAGGAGGTGGATGATGAAAAAACGCAAGGTGCTGGTTCCACTGGATGGCTCCGAATTCAGTCGTCAAATTGTAAAGGTTGTGCGCGGCTTTTTTGCCCCTGAAGATGTGGCGCTCGTCCTGTTTCGCGCAGCATCGGCTCCCACGATGCCGGTCGAAATGACACCCCACGACGTCTATGTCGGGGGGATGGCCATGAGTGGCGGCTATGAAGCCTACAGTCGCTCCCTGGAGACGACCTACGACAACGCCGATCGCGAGCGCGAACTCTATCGTGCGGAACTGCAGGATGCCCTCCGCGTCGACGCCGATCGTCTCCGCGAACTTGGCTATACAGTGGCGATGGAGGTTCACTTTGGCGATCCGGCCCAGCGCATCATCGACTACGTAAATGCCCATGATGTTGACCTCGTAGCCATGGCCACCCACGGGCGAAGCGGCTTGGGACGTATCGTGCTGGGCAGCGTGGCCGAGCGGGTGCTGCGCGGCGTTGGCGTGCCCGTGCTGCTCATGCGCTCGGCGTCCGACGCAGAAGAGACAACGACACCGGGCGAGATGCTGGTCAAGAGCCTGGGCAATGGCCATAGCCTTAACGTTGCCGTGGCTACTGACGGTTCGGCCCACGGTCAGCAGGCCATCGATCTGGTCTCTGACCTGGTCCGCCAGATCGGCATGGAGGTCACGCTGTTGGTGACAGCCGGCGACAAAGGTGGGGCCGCCCGTGCTCAGCAGGTGATGAACGATGCCTGTATGCAAATTCAGAACCTGGAGCCCCGACCAAAGGCGGTTCCACTGGTTGGCTATGCTGATGAGGAGTTACTCCAGTATGTGGCCGATCACGACGTCGATCTCTTGGTTACCGGGGCATTTCATGACAAGGGCGTTGGCTCAGCCACGGCCATCGGCCCAACTGTGCAGCGCATCGTGCAGCACGCACCAACGTCGGTCTTGGTGACAAAGGGGGGAGCGGTACCGATTCGCCGTATTCTCGCTTGCGCCGCAGTTGACGACGCTGTCGCGGTGGATGTGGCGGCCCAGTTCGCTCGTGCCCTCGACGCAGAATTGGACCTTCTCCATGTCGTACCGCCCTCTGCAGCATCATACTTAGCAACTGGCGATGCGAATGCGATTGCCCTCAATGACGTGCTAACTCAGGGCACACGCCTTTCGAAGACCGCTAAGCAGTGGATTGAGCGTCTTCAGGATCAGGGCTATGGGCGTGACGCGATCATCATTCGCCCCGGCAATGTGCCTGAGGGGATTCTTGACTATGCCCAAAACGGCAACTACGATCTGATCATCGTCGGCAGTCAATCCGGGCCGGGCCATTTCCTGGGCAGTGTGGCCAATGCCGTCGTCCGCTTTGCTGAACAGTCAGTCTTTATTGTTCGTACCAGTACTCAGGGTTGATAAGGACGCTCGTGCTGCTCAATTGATAGGGCCGGCGTGACTTGTTACAGCCTTAACGCTGGCCAGCTGTCAGATCTTCTGAAACGCTCCCGAATCGCATCACGTTCGTCAATTTCACGCCCCGATAGTCTCCGTCAAGAGGAGCATAGCCATGGCTAAAAAGACGCTTGTCCAAGACATCATGACTCGTGATCCGCTCACCGTGACGCCAGAGACGTCGTTGATTGATGCCTATGAACTGATGACCGACAGCGAGATTCGTCGCCTGCCTGTCGTGACCAATGAACTGGTCGGCATCGTCACGTTGAGCGACATTCTGGGCAGCATTCCCAGCCTGCTTGCCGAGGCCGACGTGGAGACCAAACTGCTCCTGTCGGCGCGCAAGGTGCGAAGCGTCATGTCGTGGAGCCCTTCGGTGGTCAATCCGGAAGACACGATTCAGGACGCAGCAGAACGCATGCTTGATGAACAAGTCAGCGGTCTGCCCGTGATCAGCGGCAGCAACCTGGTCGGCATCATCACCGAGTCAGACATTTTTCGGCTGGTGGTGGAGTCATGGGCGGAGCCGTAAGAGCAAATGCTTGGCGATCAACATAAAACGGAGGCGCTTTCGCTACGAAAGCGCCTCCGTTTTTATGTCTGTGACTATTCGTCCGGCAGATCCCTCACATCCTGACGTTTGTCCCGAACCATAGTTCCTGCCGGGCATCATCTACGATTTTGTCAATCAGCCGGCGCTTGCTCGTTCTCTCCCCGCGCCTCGGCAATTAGCCGCTGCTTGAGGTCCCACAGCGGTTGCGTGAGCGAAACGTGATAGATGTGCGGATTGACCAGGCGCCGCACGCCTGGGTCCAACCGCTGAATGTCGTCGCGCCGCTGCTGGCGGATCGCCTCCATCGTAGGCAGTTCATAGACCTGAACGCCCTGGCGCAGAACTGGCACGTGCAGCGCTTCCATCTCGGCCACGTCGTGGTTGGCCAGCGCTCGATACTTTGTGTGATCCATCGGATGACGCAAGATCAGCGCGCCGGCATCCTGTGGCGTTTCGTCTTCCAGGCTCAACAAGTCGGCCGTGGCAATGCCCCGCTGATCGTAGATCCGCCAGAGGCGCTTGAGACCGGGATTCGGCGTCTTGGCCGGCGTCTCCGAGATCTTGATGGCCGATGCCCAGTCGCCGTCTTTGTTGATCGCCACCAGCTTATAGACGCCGCCCAGCGCCGGGTCACCCCAGGAGGTGATCAGCCTGGTGCCTACGCCATAGACCAGCCGGTCGATGACCTGCTGCGCGTCCAGGCCATAGCGGGGCGCCTCATGCAGGATCTGGGTGTTGATCTGCCAGATGACCAGCTCGTCCAGGTCGCTGGATAGGACGATTGACGTATCGGGAAAGCCGGCTTCGTTGAGCTGTTGGGCGGCCTGAATCGCCAGATAGGCCTGGTCGCCGGAATCCAGACGTATGCCGACAGGCCGGTGACCTGCCGCCTTTAGCTTTTCAAAGACCTTGATGGCGTTGGGGACGCCGCTCTCCAGCGTATCAACCGTGTCGACCAGCAGCAAGCAGTCGTCCGGGTAGAGGTCGGCATAGGCTTGAAACGCGGCAAGCTCGCCCATCCCCAGTGCCATGAACATCTGCACCATGCTGTGGGCGTGGGTGCCCTTGGGCACGCGACCGATGGCGTAGGAAGCGCCTACGTTGGAACTATTGGTTGCGCCGCCGATAATCGCGGCTCGCGCACCCTCGATCGCGCCGCGGCCCTGGGCTCGACGCAGGCCAAACTCAAGCACCGGACCACCCCGGCTTGCTTCAACCATTCGGACGGCCTTGGTGGCGATGAGCGTCTGGTGGTTGAGATAGTTGAGGAGCCCGGTCTCTACGATCTGCGCCATGGCAAGCGGCCCGCGCACGATCGTCAGCGGCGCATTGGGATGGACGACCCGCCCTTCCGGAATTGCGTCAATCGAGAGGCTGCTAAAATCTCCGTTGGCGCGTAGCCACTCCAGAAAATCGTCATGGAAGAGACGATCGCCGGTCGCGCTCTGCTGGCTGCGCAGGTAGTCGATCTCGATCTCACCAAAGCGGGCGCTGCGAATCCAGTCGAGCACGGTCTCCAGCCCGGCATTGATGCAGAAGCCGGCCTGATGGCTGCCGTAGTTTGGGTTGCGGCGAAAGAAGTGGTCAAACTGTACTTCCATTTCGTGAACGCCAGTACGGAAATAGAGTTGGGCCATGGTTAGCTGGTACTGATCGGTGAAGAGAATTCCTTCAGCAATTTGCCTGGTGACTTGGTTCATCACGCGTGCCTTTCCAGTGGTGAGTAAGGGTGCAGCCTGATCGTTATCACGAGTCTAACCCAGTCAGGCCCTTTCTTCTAAATGGAATGCGAGCCTCTGCACCTTTGCCAATCTGGATTTATTGTAGCGGTTGATCACTCAATGATACAATGGCTCGGAGCCTACCTCCGACGGCTTTGGCGAAGGTTTAACGCAAGTGTTGCGATAGAGACTTCGACCGATTTGAAAGCGCCGCCGCTTGCTTATTATTGTGAAACTGTTACCGAAACAAGTGTCTCATGTCATCCGATCAACAGCAATCCCTCGCTGGCCCGCCCGCTGCTTCCGTCTCTGAAACCCCAGAGCAGGTCAAAGTCGTCTTTCAGCCCAACGGTCGCCAGGGCGATGTCGCCCCGGGTACAACCCTTCTTGATGCGGCTCGCAGCCTCGGTGTCGAAATCGAGTCGATCTGTGGCGGCAATCAGACCTGCGGCAAGTGCAAGGTTCAGGTCGAAGAGGGCGAGTTCTCGAAGTTTGCCGTTACCTCTACGGCAGCGAATCTCACGCCGCCAGGCCAACGCGAGCAAGACTATGCCCGTGACCGCAGCTTTGCGCCCGGCATGCGCCTGAGTTGCGCCTGCCGCGTGCTGGATGATGTCGTCATCCGCGTGCCGGAAGAGAGCCAAACGCGCAAACAGGTGGTGCGCAAGGCCGCCGGCGTCACCCGCCAGATCAACGTGGATGCGCCTATGCGCCTCTACTATGTGGAGTTGCCGCCGGCGACGATGGAAGATCGCCAGGGTGACTGGCAGCGGCTGCAGCGCAAGCTTGAAGAGGTGCACGGTCTGACCGGTCTCACAATTGACTGGCGCGCGTTGCAGCAACTCCAGCCGGTCTTGGCGCAGGCGGGTCGAACCGTCACCGTAACGGTCTTCAGCGACCGGGAGGTCGTACGCGTCCAGCCCGGCTTTCATGATCGGATTGTGGGGCTGGCAGTGGATGTCGGCACAACAACGGTCGCCGGCCATCTCTGCAACCTGCGCACGGGCGAAATTCTGGCCAGCGCCAGTCGCATGAATCCTCAAGTGCCCTTTGGCGAGGATCTCATGAGCCGGGTGAGCTACGCCATGATGAATGACGCCGGTACCCAACGCATGCACGATGCCATCATCGACGGCCTCAATGAGCTGGCGGCCGAGGCGTGCGCCGACGCGGGCCTTTCGCCCGATGAGATCGTGGAGATGGTGCTGGTGGGCAACACGACCATGCATCATGTCATGCTCAACGTCAACCCGGTGGAATTGGGCGGCGCGCCCTTCAGCCTGGTGACCCACGATCCTGTCGATGTGAAGGCGCGCGAGCTGGGGCTGCAGCTGGCCGCCGGGGCCAATGTGCATTTTCCGCCCTGCGAGGCCGGTCACGTCGGCGCCGACAACGTGGGCGTGCTTGTGGCCGAGGCGCCGTATGCCCGGGATGAACAGTCGCTCGTCATCGACATTGGTACCAACGGCGAGATCTTGCTCGGCAACCGGGAACGCGTTCTCAGCGCATCGAGCCCCACGGGACCGGCCTTTGAGGGCGCGGAAATCCGTCACGGCATGCGTGCTGCACCGGGCGCGATTGAGCGGGTGCGCGTGGATCCGGCTACCCTTGCGGTGCGCTATCGCATTATCGGCCGGGACGAATGGATCGAGTCGCCGCCGGCGGACGCCCCGACAAATGGCCCAGTCAATCTGGGTGCGCTTTCGAACGCTGAACGGCGCAAAGCCAAGCGTGACGCGCTGCTCAATCCTGAGCTCAAAGCCGCTGGCATTTGTGGTTCGGGCATCATTGAGGCGATTGCCGAACTCTATCTGGCAGGCGTGATTGCGCCCAGCGGTCGCTTCGTGTCGATAGATCATCCGCGACTGCGCACGGGTTTGGGCGAAGGTGGCGGCAAGGCCGAGTTTGTGTTGGCCTGGCCACACGAGACCAGCACCGGTTCCGCCGTGGTTGTTCATTCTGATGACATTCGCGCCATCCAGCTGGGTAAAGCAGCCCTCTATGCGGGCACCAAGCTGCTGATGCAGCACATGGGGCTCGATGCCGTTGACCGCATCGTCCTGGCCGGTGGCTTTGGCAGCTATATCGACCCCAAGCACGCCATGATTTTGGGGCTGATTCCGGCCTGCGATCTGGAACACGTGCAGGCTGTTGGCAATGCAGCCGGCGACGGCGCCCGCATGATGCTGCTCGACAAGGCCAAACGGGCCGAGGCCGACTGGGCAGCGCGTTGGGTGAACTATATCGAAACGGCCATCGAGCCCTCTTTTCAGGACGAATTTGTGGCAGCGATCAATATTCCCAACGCCATTGATCCTTTCCCCCAGGTTGACGCCCTGTTGGCCGCTGCCCAGGCGGAGTGGGAGACGGAACGCAGTGCGGCCAACGCGGCCGAACGCAATGGCAGTCGTCCAGCCGGCCGACGTCGACGAACGCGCAAGGAGCCGGCACAGGAGACGCAATCATCATGACCGAATTTCGTGTGACCTATTGGGAGGATATTCCTTCCATGGTTTCGGCCAAGGCGGGCCGGCAGCGTGCCAAAGTTGAGCTTGCACCCCGCTTTGGCGTCGCCATCGATGAATTGGCCATGCGGTTGGGCATGACCGGCACTGACGCCTATCTGCAAGCGTGGCGCCGTACGCCGTGGGAGGAACGAGCGGGCTCACCCGAGGAGGTGGCCGCGGCCGTGGCGGCAGAGCTCGAGGCCGAGTATTCGCCTGAGCGAGTGCGGGCCATCCTGGATGCCGCCACGGATGCGTGACGCTGCATCGAACGCAGATGATCGGCGTTTGATCACGTGTTCCACATAGGGATGACCTGTCGGGATGACTGGTCGCAACGACATACGCATACGAATTGAATGAAGGAGCGGGTGGATAATGGCAGAAAAGACGTTGGTGAATTGGCTGGAGGAAGGCACCGTTGTCGTCGGTGACGGCGCCATGGGCACCATGCTGCAAGACGCCGGCCTGACCGACGGCGGCGCACCGGAATTGTGGAACGTCGAGCGCCCAGAGGCGATCAGCGCGATTCATCGGGCCTATGCCGAAGCCGGCGCACAGATCGTCACGACCAATACCTTTGGTGGCACAACCGCCCGGCTGAAGATGCACAATTTGGCGGACCGGGTCTATGAGCTCAATAAGGCCGGCGCCGAAGTTGCCCGCGCCGTGGCCGACGAGTTCGGCGCACTGGTGGCCGGTGACATCGGACCCTCCGGCGAACTGATCGAGCCGGTTGGTCCCCTGTCCATGGACGAGGCCGTGGCCATGTTCTCCGAGCAGGCAAAAGGACTCATTGACGGCGGCGTCGACTTCATTTTGATCGAAACGATGAGTCATCTCAACGAGGTAGAGGCCGCCATCCGCGGTGTGCGCTCGATCGATGCCGACATTCCGATCGTGGCCACCATGAGCTTTGATACCAACTATCGCACGATGATGGGCGTCACGCCCCAGGCTGCGGTCGAAGCTATCGCTGGTATGGGCGCTGTTGCAATCGGCGCCAACTGTGGCAACGGCCCCCAGGAGATCGAGATCGTCATGACGCAGATGGCCCAGCATCGGCCTGAAGGCGTCTATCTGATCGCCCAGAGCAACGCCGGACTGCCCCAATTTGTCGATGGCAGCATAGCCTATGACGGCACGCCGGCCGTCATGGCCGACAATGCCCTTGCGTCGCGCAACCTGGGCATCAACGTGATTGGCGCCTGTTGCGGCAGCACACCCGAGCACATCGCCGCGATGCGCGCTGCGCTTGATGCGGCTAAGGAACAGCCCATTCCCGGCCCGCCGCCCGTCACCGAAGCGGCCACAGCGGGGCCGGCGGCTACAGAGCGTCAGGGCCGGCGCGCGCGCCGCAAACGTGGCGAGTAAGGTTGGGTTTCCCGCCTCATGAAGATCGGTATCATCGCTTGCGGGGCCATCGTGCGTGAGTTGATCGCGATTGCCAACCGGCAGGCGTGGGACTACGAACTAACTGCCGTCCCCGCACAATTGCACAACACGCCCGGCAAGATCGCGCCCGCCGTCGCCGCCAAGCTCGATGACTGGGCGGCGCGGTTTGACGTGATTCTCGTCGGCTATGCTGACTGTGGCACCGCCGGCGCGCTGGACGAGCTGATTGCCCGGTATCCCCATGTTGTGCGCATTCCCGGCCCCCACTGCTACGAGTTTTATGGCGGCAGCACCTTTGATGAGCAGCAGAACGCCAACCCGGGCACCTTTTTCCTCACCGATTTTTTGGCCCGGCACTTTGATGGGTTGGTCTGGAAGGGGCTCGGGCTCGACCGCTTTCCCCAACTACGTGATACCTACTTCGGCAACTACAGTGAACTACTCTATCTGCGGCAGACTGACGGGGCGGGTGAGACGACGCGGGCGCAGGCGGCGGCCGCCAAGATGGGGTTGACCTATGCGGAGGCTGAAACTGGTCTAACTGAATTGGAGTCACGCCTTGTGGCTTTGCTGGACGAGTTCGCCTCCCGTCAGACACAATCATGATCGACGGCGATGGTTCACCGTCTGCTGTCCAGATCAAGCCGCGCGTGCTCTTTCTCTTTCTCGATGGCGTGGGTCTCGGTCCGGACGACCCCGCTGTCAATCCCCTCGCCGCCGGCATCTTTCCCACCCTCGATTTGCTGCTGGACGGTCATACCGCTACGGCCGCGACCGGCCGACTGACGACGACGCAGGCCGAGTTGATCCCCACCGATGCCCAGATGGGTATTCCCGGCCGGCCCCAAAGCGCAACCGGACAAACCGCACTCGTCACCGGGATCAATGCTCCCCAACGCCTGGGCGAGCATTACGGCCCCCGCCCCGACGCACGCGTGAGGGCGCTGCTGGATGAAGGCAGCCTTTTCCGCACGCTCAATCAAGCGGGGCGACAGGCCTACTTCTGCAACGCCTACCCGGAGGGCTACTTTGCAGCCGTGCGTCGGGGCAAACGCCTCCTGAGTGCTGTGCCTTACGCAGCCACGCTAGGCGGTCAGCGGCTGGCCGATCTTGCCGACCTGCGCGCCAAACGCGCCCTGGCTGCCGACTTCACCAATCGCGGGTGGCGTGATGTGCTGGGCATTGAAGATGTGCCCATCTTCACCCCCCAAGCGGCCGGTGCAGAACTTTGGCGCATGGCCCAGCCCTATGACTTCCTCTTTTTTGAGCACTGGATGACCGACTTGATGGGCCACCGCCGCCAATTGGCAGACGCCGTGGAGATGCTGGGCGTTTTCGATGGCTTTCTTGGCGGCCTGCTGGACGCTGCCGATCTGGAGCAGACCCTCATCATTGTCACGAGCGATCACGGCAACGTGGAAGATTGCAGCCACGGCAAACACACGGAGAATCCGGCCTTAACGCTACTCTTGGGCGCAGGTCGCCAAGCCTACGCCAGCCAGGTCAGCGCCCTCACCGACTTCGCCCCCATCATCAAAGATTTCCTCACTATATGAACGGCCAATCCGCCCTCATACCCCTACCACCCCACACTCCCATAATCCTACCCCTTCGGCAACACGACCCGGAATAAACTCCCCTCACTCAGCGTGCTCTCGACCCAGATGCGGCCGCCATGGGCCTCCACGATGTGCTTGGCAATCGCCAGGCCCAACCCCGAGCCGCCGGTCGCACGACTGCGCGACTTCTCACCCCGATAAAACTGCTCGAAAACAAGCGGCAGGTCGCCGGGCGCAATGCCACTGCCCGTGTCGCGCACGTCAATCTGGACGGTGCGGCCGTCGAGCCGCGTTTCGATTAGGACGCTGCCACCCGGCGCTGTGTAGCGCAAGCCGTTGTCTACAAGGTTGTTGAGTACCCGTCCGATCTGCCGCGCGTCCAGGCGCACGGGGTCAACGCCCGGCGCGACCTTGCCGGCCAGCGCTACCTGTTTGGCCCGCGCTCGGCCGGAAAAGCTTTCCAGCGTATCGGAGATTAGATCCGACAGCGCGTTAGGTTGGCGGTCGAGCGTGAGGCCGCCGGCATCGATTTGGGCCATCTCGAATAGGTCATCGATTAGCAGCGAGAGCGCGCCGATGTCGCGCCGGACCGTGACGATATAGCGAGAAGTCGTGGCCGGATCGGTCACGACGCCGTCATCCAGGGCCTCGACGATGGCGCGCATGGAGGCCAAGGGCGTTCGCAAGTCGTGGCCCACCCAGGCAATGAGGTTGCGGCGCAGCTGCTCGGCCTCGCGCTGGCGGCGGTCGGCGTCCTCGAGTTGGGCGGCCATGTGGTTGAAGGCATCGGCCAGCGCCGCCATTTCGTCACTGCCCGTCACATCCAGACGCGTGTCAAAGCGGCCCTGGGCAATCGCTTCAGCGCCCCGGTTGACGGCCGCGATCTTATCCGTGATGGCAGTGGCCAACACATACCCCAGAGCAATGGCAATGCCGCTGGCGAAGATGAGGAGAATGGTTGCCAGCGTGAGATCGTGCTGGTTGATGAACATCAGCCGCGCCGTCATCCAGACGTTGATGAATGTCAACATGCTCGCCAGCGCATAGCTGCTCATCAGTGTCCACTTAAGGCTGGGCGTGCGCGTGAGCCAGCCGTAGCGATAGGCGGCATAGACGGCCACAAAGGAAATAAAGGCCGTCACTGACAGAAAGAGAACCATGCTCTGGAACTCGGCCGCGGGCGGACGCATGACCGCGTAAAAGATGAGCAGCGTTCCGATCAGCGTGGCAATGATGCCGGCCATGAAGCGCAGCACCAGCGAAAGAGGTTGGCGGGGCGGTTGAATGACCATGACGGTCTCCTGGGGCGATTCGAAGAGTGGCTCGCTGACTACGGTTCGAACTTGTAGCCGACGCCCCACACGGTCAGGATATGTTCGGGTTTGGCCGGATCAAGCTCCAGCTTTTCGCGCAGACGACGGACGTGAACGGTCACCGTACTGGGGTCGAGATACTCGCTCTCGCCCCAAACGCGTTCGAGCAACTGGTCGCGGTTAAAGACCTGACGCGGGTGGGTGGCAAACAGCCAGAGCAGATCGAATTCCTTGGGCGTCAGCTGGATTGCGTCCGGGCCCACCTGCACGACCCGCGCACGCGGATCAATGGTCAGGTTTCCGTGGACGACAGACTTGGTTGCAGGAGCCGTTTCGGCGTTGACAGCTTGCGTACGCCGCAAGACGGCCTTTACCCGGCTGACCAGTTCTTGCGGGCTGAAAGGTTTGACCACATAATCATCCGCCCCGAGTTCCAAGCCCTCGATGCGATCGGCTTCCTCGCGCCGGGCCGTGAGCAAAATAATGGGCGTCTCTCCCTCCGCACGTACGCGTCGAGTGATTTCCAGCCCGTCTACCTCGGGCAGCATGACGTCGAGTATGACAAGATCGGGCATACGATTTCCCATCGCACGCAGCGCGCTGCGTCCGTCGTGGGCGCTCTCAACCGCATAACCCGCTTGGGTCAGGTAAAGCGTGACGATCTCGACGATACTGACCTCGTCGTCGACAATCAGAATGGTCGTTTCATCCATTGAAGATACCCTCATCCGGTTCGCGTGCGGCGCAATCGATCCCACCCGCTATCGATGCCATATTCGCGTACAAAGAGCAGCAGCACCGTGAGCGCAATTCCGGCGGAAAGGGCGGATGTCCAAGATACCACGCCGATGCCAAATGCCTCGAACAGCCGCGGCGCGGTTAGCCCCGCCGCGGTTGCGCCCATGAGGTTGATGGCCGAGCCCAAGGTCATGACCTTGCCGCGTTGAGTCGGCACCTGTTCGCTGAGCAGGGGCAGGTTGCTGACGATGGCGAACTCAAACGATGCGCGTGTCAAAGCGAGGCCTGCAACCGCGCTGGCGAGTGAACGGCTGATCCACGGAAGCATGAGGCAGGTGATGATGCCGGCCAACAATCCCAGGGCGACGCTGCGCCGCTTGCCGATTCGGTCCGTAATCACGCTGACCGTCACGCTTGAGGCGAGATCGAAAACGCCTAAAATGAGCGCGACCGTGCCAAGTTGCGCCGCGCCCAAGCCGTAGTCGGTCTGTAGCCAGAGCCCGTAGACGATCATGAGTTGCATGGCGGCGAAGTAGAAGAAGCTCGACGCCGTGATGCTGGCATAGGCCGAGCGGGCGTTGCTGTCAAGACGGAAAAAGCTGGCCATGCGCTCGGCAGGCGATGCCTCACCGGCTTCATCGCTTGTGACTCGCCGCTCACTATGCTCAATCCCGGCCGGGGGCATGCGGCTGAAGACAAAACTCATGCAAATGGTGCCCACCGCCAGCACGAAGAAGGGCGCGCGCCAGCCGGCTACGGCGATGAGTTGCCCCATCAGAAAGAGACCGAAGATGCCCGTCAGGGCCCAAGCGTATTCAAGGATGCCGATCCCGCGCGCCCGTCGATTGTAAGGCAGTTGCGCGCTGACGTAAGCCTGCACCGTTGGCACAAAGCCGGCCGCGCCCAGCCCGCTGAGTATGATGCCGACCAGCGCCACCAGCACATTGGGACTCAAGCCGATGATCAGGGAGCCCAGACTGGAGATCCACAGTGAGAGGAGGATGACGCGCCGGTAGCCGTCGCGATCGGCCGCACTGCCAAAGAGCGGCGCAAAGATGCCCATTGCGCTGCGGATGCTGACCAATTGCCCCATGACCACAGGCGTCGTGTTCAAGCCCGCGGCAAAGACCGGAAGAAAAGGCCCATAGATCTGGATGCTGGTGTTGACAAAGAGTTTTGTGATGACGCTGGTGCTGATAAGCCGCCGCAACGAAAGGGGCGGAGGCTGTGGCGCGGGCGCATGGGGAGGCGTATCGGACTGCTGCATGATGATTGTTGTCTGCTCAACTGGCGCCGAACGGGCAAGTTCGTCGTGTTTGGTAAGTGTAAAGCAGACAGTGTAGCACAGAACGCGACTGAAGGAGGCGCTGGCCTACCTGATGATCATAATCAGGATGAGAAAAACCAGCATGGTCGCAATCGCAAGCAGTAGGAAGTTGAGGGCGCAGCCGTCTTCTCGATCACGCACCAGACCACGCATGACGATCAGCGGTGTGGCAAACCCCAGGAGATAGAAGAGTGCACTTACCACAATGAGATCGTTGGCAGAGATCGGAAAATTACCCGGGTTCACGAGTGGTTTCCTACATCCAGACCTGATACGAGTTGCTCGCGTCGTCGTCGCCGATGATGCGCGGAGGCGGAATGCCGGGGTCGGCGTCGGTTTGAGGTTGAGCTGCGCCCAGGTAGGCGCGGCCACGGCTACCCCCTTGATCCGGTCCAAGGATGCCTGCTTCCTCTAGCTGTTCAACGAGTCGCGAAGCGCGACTGTAGCCGATGCGCAACTTGCGCTGGAGCAGGCTGACGGAACCCCGCTGCGCTTCCTGAACGACTCGGACCGCCTCGTCAAAAAGGTCGTCGCGGGCGTCAACGGCCTTCAGCTCTTCGATCTCCTCAAAGAGCGACGTCTGGACGGCGCTGTCGACGCGTGCGCTCTCCTCTACAAGCGTGCCACCAGGCATGCTTGCCCAATCCGTCTCGTCGTCGCCATGGGGTGTGATTGCAGAGGGCCCAGCGACGGTTGAGTCGACGGTCGTTGCGCGCTCTTCCTCAAGACTGCGCGCACCCTTCCAATAGCGGACCGTGTCATTGATCTCGTCGTCGCTGAGGAAGGTGCCCTGAAGTCGTTCGAGCTTGGACGCGTCGGGGGCCATGAAGAGCATGTCCCCTCGCCCCAGCAGACGCTCAGCGCCGGGAACGTCCATGATGACGCGGCTATCGGTTTGACTGGTCACGGCAAAGGCGATGCGGGCCGGGAAGTTGGCCTTGATAAGGCCGGTGATGACGTCGACTGATGGCCGCTGCGTGGCAATGATCAGGTGGATGCCCACGGCGCGCGCCATCTGCGCCAAGCGGCAGATATGCTTCTCCACCTCCTCTGGGGCGGCCATCATCAGGTCAGCCATCTCGTCGACAACCACAACAATATAAGGCAGCGGCTTTTCACTCCGCTTGGTCAGATATTGGTTGTAGCGCTCCAGGTCGCGGGCATTCACCTTGCTCAGAAGCTGATAGCGCCGTTCCATCTCTTTGACGGCCCAAAAGAGAACGCCGGCCGCCTTGTCCACCTCGGTAACTACCGGCGTCAGGAGATGGGGCACGCCGTTATAGACGCTCAGCTCGACCATCTTGGGATCAACCATGAGGAAGCGCAATGAGTCCGGCGTGTGGGTGAGCAGCAGGCCGACAATAATCGAATTGATGCAGACTGACTTGCCCGCGCCGGTGGCCCCGGCAATCAGAAGGTGGGGCATACGCGTCAGGTCGGTGACGATCGGCTGTCCTTTTACATCCTCACCCAAGGCCACGAGCAACTTGCCCTTGCGGGCCTGGAAAGCCTCGGAATCCATGAGTTCTTTCAGGCCGACCACATTGCTTTCGCGGTTGGGCACTTCAACCCCGACGTACGTCGTGCCGGGTATCGGCGCTTCAATGCGTACGCTCGGTGCGGCCAGCGCCAGGGCCAAGTCATTCGATAGCGCGGCAATTTTGCTCACCTTGACCTTCTGCCGCTTCTGCTCGCCGCGCACGGTGCGCTCGATGTAGCCTGGCTTGATCAGATACTGCGTAACGGCTGGGCCCTTGTACGCGCCTTCAAAATCGGCCGGTACGCCGAAACTGGACAATGTCTCCTGGATCAGGCGACCCTGGTCGCGGATATGCGTATCTGAGTCCGCTTGACGCTCCCAATCTTGGAGCACGCTCTCTTTGCGCGGCAGCCGCCAATCCTGGCCGCCGACAATGCGCGGCACAAGAATCCCGGCCTCCTCCTGGGGCTGAGTCGGCGCTGCCTTTGCGGTTGCAGGCGGCTTCGTAGTGGGCTTCTTTGCTCGAGCCGGCTCTGGGGCGGCAGGGTTTCCGGTAGCCGAAGGTTCCGGCATGACCAAGTTGGTACCCGAGATCGAAATGGGGGGCGGGCTGGCCGCAGGCTGACTCCAGCGCTCGCGCAGCCTCTTCCACCAGGGCAGCTCGCCAGTGGCCAGCGGGACATCGGGACGTACGGGCAGCGGCGGCTGCTGATATTGTGACCGGCCGGCGTTCCAATCACCGATGCCGTACCACAGGCCGAGGGCGCCGTCGATCAGCAGCCGATCCGTCACAAAGAGCAGTCCAGCGATGGCCAAAAAGGTGACGAAGGCCCAGGCGCCCACAGGCGTGATCGTGCTGCTGAGCGCGCCGGCTACGGCGTTGCCCATTTCCCCGCCGATCTCGGCATTGGAGCGGGCGCCGACCAGCGCGGCGCCGATTACAAAGGCCAGAAAGATGAGACCCATGCCAACCGGACGTTGCCATGGCATCTCTGTGGCTTGATCAAAGGCGCGGCGAATCAGCCAGAAACCCATGCCCGCCGTGACCAGCGGAATGCCCCAGACGCCCACGCCGAAGAGGGTTTCCAGTGCATCGATCCAGGCGCCGGTCAGCGCGCCACGGCTTTCGGTAACCAGGCTCAAGAGTGTGAAGACCGCAATCAATATGAGGACCGAACCGATTACTTCGGGGCGTGCAATCACGCCGAAGAGATCAGACAGCGGATTGCTGCCGCCTTTTTGTTGCTTCTTCCGTTTGGATTTCGCCATGATAAATTGTGAACCGCAGAACCAAAGGGACGGTGCGTATTGTGCGCGTGCCAGTCGTCGGAAGGAGGCGCCGGGGGAAGATTCCGAACAAACGTTCAGCGAAATTATATCATAGGGCAGGGCCGGTTGCCAACGCACCGGGCAATTTTGGGTAGACTGCCGATACCCTGAGACAAACTAGCCTGCAACGCCACATGTGCGCGGCATCGCAGGCCAGTCTGACAGTCAAGCACTATGGTCTGGTCAACTGCTGCTAGACTTCCATGACCAGGGGGAGAATCATCGGGCGGCGGCCGATCTCGCGCGAGGCAAAGGTGCCTAGCGAGTCGCGGATTTTGTTTTCCAACACCCGAATCGGCACCTTCTTCTTCTTGTTGAGCACCTTGAGCACGGCTGCTTCGGCGCGCTCGATCAGGTCTTCGCTCTCACGCATGTAGACGAAGCCGCGGCTGATGATCTCAGGTCCGTACAGGATGTCGCCGTCGAACTCGTCGAGGACCACAATGCAGACGATGAAGCCGTCCTGGCTGAGGTGACTACGGTCGCGCAGCACGACGTTGCCGATGTCGCCGATGCCAAAGCCGTCGACGAAGACATGGCTGGCCGAGACGTGCTCGCCTCGCCGTGCCTGAATCTCCTCGCTCTCCTCATCGAAGTGACCGAATTCGACCGTGTCGCCGTCATCCAGCACGAAGATATTCTCCTCGGCGACGCCGGTGTCGGCGGCGAGCCGGGCGTGCAGCACCAAATGGCGATACTCACCGTGAACCGGAATCACGTACTGAGGGCGCACCAGCTCCAGCATGTAGCGATAGTCCGCACGACCACCGTGACCGGAGACGTGAACGTCGCCGTTGCGGTGGTAGAGCACGTCGACGCCCTGGCGGAAGAGATTGTCAATCGTGCGATTGAAGAGCTCTTCGTTGCCGGGAATCGGCGTGGCGCTCAGGACGACCGTGTCGCCCTCACGCAGGGTGATCTGCCGGTGATCGTTGACGCTCATGCGCACCATAGCGCTGGTCGGCTCGCCCTGACTGCCCGTGGCGACGATGACCACTTCCTTGGCAGGCAGATTCTCCATCTCGTCAGTTGTGAGCAGGTCGTCATGGGAGATGTCGAGATAGCCCAGTTTGATCGCGATGCGCACGTTGTTGACCATTGAGCGCCCAATGACGCCGACGCGGCGATTGTGGCGCCGTGCCGCGTTGATGATCTGCTGTACCCGACCTACGTTGGAGGCAAACGTTGAGAGCAGCACGCGTCCTGGCGCCTCCGCAAAGACGCTGTCTAACATCGTCTCGACCATGCGCTCGGACGGAGTCTGCTCCTCTTGTTCGGCGTTGGTGCTGTCGCCCATGAGCAGCAGCACGCCTTCATCGCCCCAACGACGCAGCTTCTCGTCTTCGGTCGGCTTGTTGTCGACCGGCGTGGGGTCGAAGCGGTAGTCGCTCGTGTGAATCACCCGGCCGGCCGGCGTCATGATGCTCAGGCCGACGCTATCGGGGAAGCTGTGACAGGTGTGGAAGAACTCAACCGTGAACGGCTCGTGCTCGACAACGCTGTCCTCGGTCACGGTTTCGAGGGTGGCGACGTTGAGTGCCTTCGCTTCGTTGAGCTTGACCTCAACCAGGCCGCGCGTCAACCCCGTGGCATAGATAGGGGCCCTGAGCCCTTGTTTGACAAGGTAGGAGAGCGCACCAATGTGGTCTTCGTGACCATGCGTTAGGAAGACTGCCAGGACCTGATCCAGGCGTTGAAGAACGTAGTCGGCATCGGGGATGATGATATCGATGCCGTGCATGTCGCTGGTGGGAAACATGAGGCCGCAGTCGATGATGATCAATTTCTCATCCGACTCCAGGATCATCATGTTCTTACCGATTTCGCCCAATCCACCCAGGGGGATAACTTTGAGCAGGGGCGCTTCCGTCGCGCCGAATTCCTCGGCCGACGCATTCTTTTTCTCTGTGGTTAATTCTGTTGCCATACGCAAATACTCCTTGTGTTTCAATCAATTATTCGATAGTTTTCGATGTTCAACGGGGCGCTGCGCCGCATCCCCGACGGTACCTGACTTCGATGGCGCAGGGCGCTAGCCCGCGCGCTGTTTCAGTTCATCACCTGCCGACTCCTATGAGCCGACGACGGATCAGACCAAAGAGTGACCGGGAGACGCCGGCGCTTGGCCGGCATAATGGGTATTGTGTGCTGGTGGTGTTCTGTTCTTAGGAGATCAATTGAAGTGCTGAGGCAAGCAAGTTGGCCACGCATAAAACGCGGTCAACCGACTTTATCGCTGCCAGGAGGTCGCAAGGTTCGCTGCTCATGGGTCACGAAAGCTATAAGCTCCCGCTACGTGGCAATGGATCGCACCAATTCGATGCGATCCTGAAGGACGCTCCCAAGTGCAGCCGTTGCGCAAATGGAACGCCGAACGGTCTCAGCTATCTATCAACAATTGACCGCCGCCAGCTTCCAACGGTCTTCCGGTTCAATCTAGATGGATCAAGCAGCCGCAGGCCATCCCTGCCTGCGTGCATAAATCTTTTGATATACTCAATCCATCGGATATTATATCATTGACGTCAACCCGTCCCGAAATCTCCCGGCACCCTAATGCTTCACTGACTTCAACGTAGGTACCCTACTCGCAGCCCTGCAGCTGCGTCTAAAGCAATGATCTTGCCCAATCCATGATCTCTTTCGCCGCACAACTGAGCGCCTGTATGGCGCGTAGCGCACGATCCGACGCCGACGTAGCAGGCGCTGTGGGCGTTCGCGCCGAGACGGTAAAACGCTGGCGAACCGGGCGCGTGCAGCGACCCCGATCGCGTGAGTCGGTTTTGCGTGTCGCCGCTTACCTTGATCTGACCGCTGCCGAACGTGATGGGCTGGTGACCGCAGCTGGCTTTGATGTCGAGCACGAAACGACCCCGCAACCGGAGTTGGCGGGCGACGACTTCGGCGCCGAGACCGTTGCCCCATCTGTAATTGAACCAGATGATGGGCGCCAGGAACCGCACGATGACCCCGCTGGAAATATGCCGGCTGCCGTGCGTGGCGGGGAGGCTGCCGCCAGCACGACGCCGGCGCTCGATGTGACCTTGCCGCTGGCCGCCGCGCAGATCCTTCCAGTTGACGTGCCTTCGGTCGTACCGCCATCGGCTGACTCCGGACACCCCGCCCCGGAGCACCCCGAACCTGAAGGCAAATCACCCCTGCCCGACGAATCCTGCGAGTCGACGGCTGGGACGAGTCCGCTCGCGCCTACCGAGCCTCCGGGCGAACGTTCGTTCTCCGTGCCCAAATGGTTGCTTGGCGGCGCATTAGCGGCGGTGGCGCTGTCGGTCTTTATTCTTCTGTGGAGTCTGCGCCCGACAGAAGCGCCGGCTGTGCAGGCGCCTCCGCCTGACCCGCTCGTGGCGCAGCCGGGCGAGACACTGCTGCTGTTCGCAGGCTTCTCTGGTATCGACGATGGGCAGGGCCCAAGCATCGCCGCCACCTTGCAAGACGCCCTTGCCAGCGAAATCAACCAGTTTTCTTTGACTTCGACGCGTGTCGCGCGCTGGCCGGAGGTCGTCGATAGTGCCCGTGCGGCTGACGCAGCCCTGGCTCAAAGTGGCGCAGCCGGGCTGGTCTGGGGCGAGGCTGCAGAGGGCGGCGCACGCGTTCGCTTTGCGCAGTCTGGCGCTGATGGCGGGCCGGGCTGGATTGCCCTGCTTTCCGCGCCGGATGACCTGGCGCCAGTAATCCAGACCGATCAGCCCGAAGAGGCGCGGCTGTTGGCACTAACGGTGCTTGGGCAACTCTACCGCCAGCGCGGGGAGTATGACCTGGCTCAAGCCGCGTTTACGCGTGCGCTTAACCTACAGCCGAGTGATCCCCAGACTGAAGCGTTGCTGCATTTCCTCCTGGCTACGGCGTTGGAGCGCAGCAATCCGCCTGACTTGACCGGTGCGATCGCCGAATATGGTCGCGCGATCCCCCTGCGTCCAGATTGGGCGAACGCTCGCTACAATCGGGGCAGCGCCTACCTGGAGCGCTACTTTGCCGGCGGTGAGCCCGATCTGCTCGACGCGGCCATGGCTGACTTCAGTTGGGTGATTGACACGTCGCCTGCATTTGGCGATGCTTTTCTCAAGCGGGGCATTGCGCGCTACGAACGCAATCGTCCCGGCGATCTTGAACCGGCCTATGCTGACATGACCAGCGCGTTGGCCCGGTCTCCCAATTCGGATGCAGTCTATTTCAATCGGGGTTTGCTCAATATCCGCCGGGGAGATGATCAGTGGCGTCACGATCTGGCGCGTGCGCTCGACCAGACCCCCGATGACGCCGCAGTTCACGCCGCGCTGTGTCGCGGTCACCTGATGGAGAACGAGCCGATCAACGCGCTCAAGGCCTGCAACCGTGCACAAGCGCTCGATTCATCCAGCCCTGTGCGCGGCGCCAAAGGCATCACGTACGCGTTGCTGGGCCGCAGCGAGGATGCTGTCGAGGAACTGGACGCCTATCTAGCATGGCTGGACGATCTCCCGCGTACCGCGCATGCGCCCTATAGTCGAGCTGAGGTACAGGCATGGATTGCCGTGCTGCAAGCCGGCGAAGTGCCGTTTGACGCGGCGATGCTGAGCAACCTGCGTAATTAAACTGAAGGTGCGACGGGAACATTAGTTTTGCAAGGTCTTGCGCTAGACCCGGCCTTCGACACTTCGACAGGCTCAGTCCAAGCAGGCTCAGTCCAAGCGGGCTCATGAGCCATTGGGTAGCCGCCGCCTGAGCCTGTCGAAGTGTCGAAGGCAGAGGCGTTCGCATCAATGAAAGTCATGTTTTCGTAGAGATTTCGGTTTAGTCAGCCCGTCATCTCTTAGACCATCCCCAGGAACAGACGCCACAGCCAGAAGACCGCCATCCCCAAGGTGATCGTTAGAAGCAGATTCTTGGTGCGCCAGGAGATCAGCGCGGCCGCAATACCGGCAACCAGGTAAGCATTCGTGTAGCCTAGGGCAACGGTCCCTTGGGGCATGAGCACCGCAGGCACGATGATTGCCGTGAGTACGGCCGGCGGGATAAATTTGAGCGCCTCCAGCAGCGCCGGCGGCAACTCCGTGCGCCCGACGAGCGCCAACACCGGATAGCGCACGCCAAATGTGACCAGCGTCATGCCAACGATCATCCATGCCTCTTGGGCAGTCATGCAGCCTCCTGATAGCGTTGCAGGAGCGCGCCGGCTGCTACGCCAAGGAGGCTGGCGACGATCAGGCCCAATTGGTTGGGCAGGCCGCTGAAGATCACTGCAGCTGCGCCTGCCACCGCCACACAGGCGACGATTGGACGATCTTTGAGCATGGGGATGAGCATGCCGATAAAGGTCACGGGCAGGGCGAATTCGAGCCCCCAGGACTCCGGGTTGGGGATCGCTTGCCCGGCGCGGATGCCGATGAACGTGCAGAGCTGCCAGTTGAGATACATAAAGAGCGCCGAACCCAGATAGAACCAGTGCTTGTAGGGCGAAGCGTCTTCTTGCGTGTAGCGATCGATGACCACAAGATAGCTTTCGTCGGTCAGCCAGAAGCCCAGAGGCAGGAGCCAGCGCTGGGGCAGCTCTTTCATATACGGGGCCAGAGAGGCTGCGTAGAGCGCATGGCGCAGGTTGACGACGAAGGTTGTCAGCACGATGATGGCCACGCCGGCCCCGGCGGCAACCAAGCCCGCGGCCACAAATTGTGCCGAGCCGGCAAAGACAAAGAGCGACATGGCCATAGTCGCTTGCGGAGACAGACCGCTGCTAATCGCGACCGCGCCAAAGATGATGCCAAACGGAATCGCGCCCACAACCAGTGGGAATGTCGCACGAACGCCGCGCCAGAACTCTGTGATGCGTCCGGTGCCGGACGACGGCTCAATCTGTTCTGCCACATCGAGGTCAACGACGCGGTTCGATCCTGTTGAAGGCATGGGAAGGGCCCCTTGGCGCGCCGGTCTGCCTACGCAGTTGCGCGAAAGAGCGCGCCGGTAAAGCAATAATCGTAGTTGGGTTGAATCTGGAGCGCTTCACGTACCTCGCGTGGCGCCCCGTCCAAGAGCGTGCGCAGCATGGCAACATTCTGTGCCGGCGTGTGGATGCGTGCCACCCACGGGTCGAATTCCAGCGGCACGGCCCAGGAAAAGACCATCTCGCCCGGTAATCCAGCGGCACTGAGCATGGCAAGCCATTGCGCAACGGTATGGTCGCGCACGTGGGAAGGGTCGCGCAGCAGTTCCATGGCCTGGAGAAAGGTGTCGGTCGTGAAGTCGTCGAACGAGACGATATCGGAAAGCAGGAAGCTGCCGCCCGGTTTGAGCACGCGCCGGATTTCGGTCAGCGCACGCGCTGGCGCCGGCCAGTGATGGGCGCTGTAACGCGACACCACGAGATCGAAGCTGCCGTCGGCAAAGGGAAGCGCTTCTACGTCGCCCTCCTCTGTGTGAATGTTAGTCAGGCCCCGATCTTTGGCCAGCGTATCAACCTGTGCCAGCATTGCCGTGGAGAGATCATACGCCACGACTTCGGCCACGTGCGGCGCAAAGGTCAGGGCCGTATGACCGGCGCCACAACCGGCATCCAGCACCCGTTCGCCGCCGCTCAATCTTGCAAAGCGCACCATCTCCTGGAGATCCTCGCCCGCTGCGTGAACCCTGCTGGTGGCATAATTGCCGGCAGCCTGGCTGAATTGCCGGTTCACGCTCTCTTTTACACTGACAGCTGATTGATCTGCCGGTGAGTTAGTCTGATGAGCCATAGTATTCCCTTTGCTAAATCTGTATCCGATGTTCCGTCAGGCGCGTGATGAAGTGGACCGCTATGCTTGCGCCACGCCCTTCGCATATGGGCTCAGAGGCCAGTCTTTCCATCATTAGAAGCTCTAGCGGATACCCAAGCTGAGCAGGACAATGGCGGCGCTTGCGCCCGGCACGGTCAGCGAGCGCTGCATGGAAACCATCATGCATGCTCCTGAGCAAGCTGGGGAACCGCGGTCAACCAGCGGGCGTAGGCAGGTTCGCGGCCGCGTACAACGCCGAAGTACAGATCGTTGAGTCGCTGGGTGATCGGCCCAATCACGCCGGCGCCGATCGTATGGTGGTCGATCTTGGTGACAGGCGCAATTTGGACGCCCGTACCGCAAAAGAACACCTCGTCAGCCAGATAGAGCTCAGAGCGGTCGATCTCTCGCTCCTCCACCGTCAGGTTCAAGACGTCGCGGGCGAGGCTGAGCATGGTGCGACGGGTGATGCCCTCGAGGATATTGCTCGACGTCGGCGGCGTGATCAGAACGCCGTCACGCACCAGCATCACGTTGGCCGCACTGCCTTCAGAGACGTGACCATCCTGGTTGAGGACGATGGCCTCGTCAAAGCCATTCAGCACGGCATCGCTTTTGACCAGTGCACTGTTGGCATAGCTGCCGATGATCTTGCCCCGGGCGGGAATGGCGTTGTCGTCGACGCGGCGCCAGCTGCTAACACCGGCGTGAATGCCGGCTCGTGGCAAATAATCGCCCATGGGAACCGAAAAAATTGCCACGGCGTCGCTCAGATTATGGGCGCGCACGCCAATCACTTCATCGGCCTTGTAGGCGAGCGGGCGTATGTAGACATCCTGGCGCCATGCCTCTCGTGCCAACAGTGTCAGCGTAATCTCGCTCAGATCCGAGGGCGTGTAGGGCAGTTCGGCCCGCAGCAGGCTAGCGCTCTGCAGGAAGCGGCGGTAATGATCTTCGATCCGAAAGACGTTGAGTTCTTTCGTCTCTTCATTCCAGTAGGCCCGGATGCCGCCAAAACAGCCGGTACCGTAGTTGAAGGTATGGGTCATGATGCTGATTTGAGCTTGCTCGATGGGCACGATTTCGCCCTGGAAGAAGGCAAAGCGGGTCATGACAGTCTCTCCTGATGAAGGCAATTGGAGTAAGTACGCTCATTGAAGCAGTGCTAACGCCCCTCCTGAACTCAGGCGCTCTCAGCAGGGGCAAAAAAGACCAGGATTTGAAGCTGTTCTTGAATCGAATGGAAGTGGTGAGCTACGTTGGCCGCAACGTAGACGATTGACCCGGGCTCGACCCGCTGATCTTCTCCATCGACCGAGAGTGTGCCCCGACCGGCCAGGATGTAATAGACTTCGTCTTCACGGTGGGGCTGCTGCGGATCGGCGGCTCCGGCGTCCAGCACATAGAGGCCCATGCTCAAGCTTGGCACGCGCAAAAACTCCAGATAGCTTTCGTCTGAAGCGGCGTGCGCTTGCTGTAGGCCGGCGATGGTGAATTGCTGCATGAAATGGCTCCTAACGTTGTCAGATTCACGCTCAGGTCATGTGATTCAGACCAGCGGCGTCCAGTCTTGGACGGCGGCGGGTTCTTGCAAGCGTTGTCGCACCAGTTCGGCAAGGAGCGCAATGCCCTGGCGAATCTTCTCCGGCGGCTGATGACCAAAGCAAACGCGCAAGTGGGCCTGACCATCCGGTGCGCTCATGAAGGCGCTGCCGGGGGCAAAGGCCCAGCCTCGGCGCAGCGCTTCTTGCTGGATGCCGGCACAATGCTGCTGTTGCGGCAGCGTCAGCCAGATACAGAAGCCGCCGGCTGGTTCGGACCAGCGGACTTCCTTGGGCATGTGCCGCTGCAGGGCGGTCAACGCACTGTCGCGCCGCGCTCGATAAACCGGCAAAACATGGTGCAAATGACGCTTGAATGCGCCGTCTTCAAGCATGTCGGCCAGGGTGCGCTGAAGCAAGGCTGGTCCGCAAAGATCCGCCGCGCGCCGCAGCGATGTCAGGCGGGCGTGCAGGGCGGTCGGCGCTGCCACATACCCCAACCGCAGTCCGGGCATAAAGAGCTTGGCAAAGCTACTGACGTGAATCACGAGATCATTCTTGTCCAGCGCTTTGAGCGTGCCCGGCGCCGGTCCATCGTAGGACAGGCGCGCGTAAATGTCATCCTCAACGATGGTAAGACCATAGGTCCGGGCAAGGGTCAGTAGATCATGCCGGCGCCGGCCAGACATGCAGTTGCCGGTCGGGTTTTGAAAATTGGGAATGGTATAGAGAAAACGGGGGCGTTCATGGCTGATCGCGCGTTCGACCCGAGCCAGATCCAGCCCTTCGCTGTCCATGGGAATCCCAACCGGGCGCAAGCCGTGAGCACGCAGCGTATGTAGTAAACCAACGTATGTCGGTTCTTCCACCAAAACTGCTTCTCCTGGTCGTGCAAGCGCCTGGGCGATCAGTGCAAGGCCCTGCGTCACGCCGGCGGTCACGAAGAGCGCATCCGGCGTCAAGTCGATGCCCCGCTCTGCCAGCCAGGCCACCAGCGCCACGCGCAATCGGGGGTCCCCCTGGGAGGAGTTATAGGTGGTCAATGCCTGAGTATCCGGCTTTTGACGCTCCAGTGCGGCCCAGAACTCCGCCACCGGAAAGAGGGCAGGATCAGGCGACGCGTTGGCCAGGGATTGGACGCCGACGTCCTGATCCAGTTGAACAATGTCATTGATGACGGCATCGGGAGACGTGTCCTGTCCGATGGTCGTCACCATGCGCCGCTCCGTCGCTGTCCGGCTAACAAAGGTTCCTCGCCCGACGGTTGCTTCCACCCAGCCCTCATTCTGCAACTCTTGGTAGGCATTTTGCACCGTCAGGCGCGTAACGCCGGCATCGGACGCCAACTGGCGTATCGTGGGGAGGCGCGTGCCGGCAGGCAAGCGCCCGTCGACAATGCAATTTCGAATTTGGCTGGCGATCTGCACGTAGAGCGAGCCACCGCCATTGCGCTGCAGGGTAAGGTTGATGGACATAAGTCGTCGAAATGCTCTTGTCGAATCCAATGTGGCAAGGATTGGCTTATTGTATCGGTACAATTTGCCCTTGTCGAGAGACAATGTGGATGGGAGTGGTAGGACAATATGGCGAAGTGACTGGGGAAGGAAGACGCAGGCGAATTCGAATCAATTGGCTATTCGATCTTCCTGGAAGCTGTACGCAGGGCGACCTGCCATTGAGAGAGCTTCCAGAAAGATGCCGTGTACAGTGAATTATCTGGATTGGCCTCAATGGGTAGATCTGCATGGTTTTACCAACTGTGAGCCAATCAGAGGGTGGGCGTAGCAGCGCATGAGGGCGCGCCCGCGGAAGCTCTTTCATGGTTCGATGAGATGTAATAAATCCTACTTGACACCAATTCTGATTTATGAGATACTCTAGCCAGCTAGGCAGAATCGCACGTTTGTTCTGATCAAAATCAAGACGATGTGAGATGCGCCAAGCCTAAAATCGCTATCCTATAATAAAGGAGGTGATGCTAATGGATTGTAGTACTAGTATCCGTCCGGTAGCGTTGCCTCAGAGGATTACCCTCTAAATTCGCTACCGGACACACACCGGAAAGGCCCTTGTCACTTGTGACAAGGGCCTTTCCCATTTTGATGGATTGGTAAATTTGATGTGTTGCTCACGTTTGCCGCTTACTCCTCGAAATGGTCGAGAATGTATTCCGTGGCCTTGCTCAAGGAGAGTGGTTGGGTGCCGTTGCCCGCACGGATGTAAAAGTATTCCGTATTTTTCTGCGTGAGATAGGCCGGTTTTGTCCCCGGTCGTACATTCACCGCACAGATTACCTTGTCTTCGATGCTTGGGAAGGTGAGTTCGACGAAGCGGCGGTACTGGACGCCGATCATGGCATTGAATGCATTGTTGAAGACCAGTTCCCACCGGTCCAGGTCCGGTTGCTTCAAAGTGTGGAGATCCGGCTCAAGCCCCAAAATGGCGCCGTCGTCGGCCACGCCGATCAACAAGATGCCGCCGCGGGAGTTGAGAAAGGCCGTCACGTTTTTCATGACCGGCTCGTAGAGATCCTTATTGACTCGCTCCTGGCGATAGTCCCACAGCAAGCTCGACTTAAACTCTACATATTGGCCTTCGCCGGCTGCAACCAGCTCTTGCGGCGCCGAGTCGATCAATTCACTTGGGGTGACCGCAGGCGGGTCGACGAGTTCCTGAATCTGATCGGCGGTGAGCGCCGGGCTGGCTACATTGTGAATCTGCCCCAACTTCTCATTCGCCCTGTCGCGCAATACGAGCGTGCCATAGTTAAAGCGACGAGCCAGGAAGCCCTGCTCGATATCGATTTGGCTGATTTGCTGGGTTTCGGCGATCTTGTGCTCCCCCATCAAACCGCCACGACTCTGAATGATTTCCTCTTCATTGACGTGGTAGGTTGTGACGTACCAGGCGAAAAAGTAGAGCAAAATGATCAGCAATTCCAATCCTGTGACGAGCAGCGTCACCAGGAAATCATAGGGCAAGCTGCGGTTCAGACCGCTGGCCGTGTAGGTCGCCTCAATGCCAAAGAGCCAGTCGACCGCGATTGGCAGGAAGGCAAAGAGTGCGATGATCAGGACCAGCGCTTTCAGAAAAACGAAGGGGCTGCGCTTCAGTTCAAAACTGCCGAAACTCATAGGTCTGCTCGATCTCGAGGTGGTGGCGGACGACGGGCATCACGATCCGGGTAAGTGATTCGGGCTCCCAGTATAGCGAGACCGGTCCGGTTATCGGAAATATCGGACGAGGACTGCCATCGGTTCTGACCGCCAAGCCAATTTGGCAACTCCTTCGACGGTGCGTAAGATAAGCTGTTGGCTGGCGACACAGCAGGAGACACAGCAGGAGACACAGCAGGAGACACAGCACATGTGTCGCTGCGGCCTTTTTGGAAATTTGACACTGAGCCACGGCAGAGCCACGCGCAATGCGGCATCTGCTGTGGCTTTCATTTGAGGAGATCCCCATGGAGATCGGCATTATCGGCCTGCCCAACAGCGGCAAAACCACGATTTTTAACGCGCTGACGGGTAGTGATACGGCCACGGAAGCCTTTTCCAGCGGTCAGGTGGAGGTGCACACTGCGGTCGTGGCTGTCCCCGACACACGCGTCGGCGTCTTGGTCGAGATGTTTGATCCGAAGAAGACGACCTACGCTCAGGTCACCTTTAACGATATCGCCGGCTTTGGCAAAGGCGCCGCCAAGTCGGGCATTGCCGGCCCTCTGCTCAACGCGATCGCTGCCAACGAAGCGCTGATGCTGGTCATCCGTGCGTTTGCAGATGAGAACGTTCCCCACCCGGAAGACTCGGTCGATCCGGCCCGCGATCTCATGCTTATGGAAGGCGAACTTATGCTGAGTGACATGGCCGTTCTCGATCGCCGCCTCGAGCGCCTGGCCTCGATGAAGAATCGAGGGACGCCCGACGAGCGCAAGCAGATGGCGGTGGAAGAGAGCTTGCTTCAGCGGCTGATGCAGGCGCTGGAGGAGGAGACCCCTCTGCGTGAAGTCGATCTGAGCCTGGACGAACGCAAAATGCTGGGCGGTTTCGGGCTGATGTCGCTCAAGCCCCTCCTGATTGTAATCAACGGGGGCGATGACGATGACGAATCCACGGCTGGCGATCTGTTGGACGACCGTACGATCTTCCTGCGTGGCCGGCTGGAAGCCGAAATTGCACAGATGGAAGCTGAGGAAGCGGAGGAGTTTTTGGCAGACTTTGGCATCACGGAGCCGGGTCTAAATCGGGCGATTCGTCTCTGCTATGACATGCTGAATCTGCACAGTTTTTTCACCGTTGGCGAAGACGAAGTGCGCGCCTGGACTGTGGGCGTGGGCGCCAAAGCGCCCGAAGCGGCCGGCGTGATCCACAGCGATCTGCAGAAGGGCTTCATTCGTGCCGAAGTCATCACTTACGACGAACTCATCGCTGCCGGCGGTATGACTGAAGCAAAAAAAGTGGGTAAGCTGCGTCTGGAAGGCAAGGAATACGTCGTGGACGACGGTGATGTGATGTCGATCCGGTTCAATTTGTAGCGCGGCGTGAAATGGGGCGCGCAGAATGAAATTCCGCGCGCCCCATAATTGCTTTTCACCTCGTTGGATAGAGTTCTCCAAACTTCTCTTGTAAATAGGTCAGATACGGCTCCAGCGTTAGGGGCGTGCCGGTGACCCGCTCCAGTAGCTCGCTGGCCGTAAATTTGCTGCCGTGACGGTAGATGTTTGTGCGCAGCCAGTCGTGAAGCGATGCAAATTCTCCGCCACGAATCTCAGCGGGGATTGAGGGCCGCGCCTTGATCGCGGCGTCGAAAAACTGGGACGCCATGATGTTGCCCAGGGTGTAACCCTGAAAGCCGCCGCCGATCAAGCCGCCATACCAGTGCACATCTTGCAGCACGCCATTCACATCGCTGGGCGCGCGTACGCCCAAAGCCTCTTCATAGCGGTCGTGCCAGACCTCGGCCAGATTCGCCACGGCCAGCTTGCCCTCCAGCAACTCGAGTTCCAGCCCAAAACGAATAATCACGTGGAGGTTGTAGGTTACTTCATCTGCATCCGTGCGGATGAGGGAGCGTTCAACCTTGTTGATTGCACGATAGAACTCTTCTTCGCGCACGTCGCCAAGCTGTTCGGGGAAGACTGCCTGCAGCGGCGCGTAGTAGTGTTGCCAGAAGTCCCGACCACGTCCTACCAGATTTTCCCAAAGACGTGACTGGCTCTCATGGACGCCTGCGGATGTTCCAGAAGCCAGCGGCGTGCCCTCCAACGCCGGATCAATGCCCTGCTCGTAGACTGCGTGGCCACACTCGTGAAGCGTGCTGAAGAGTCCTTCGTTGAGGTCGTACTCGTTGAAGCGGGTGGTGATGCGCACGTCGCCAATTGAGAAGGATGTGGTGAAGGGATGGGGCGAGATGTCCTGGCGCCCCCGGTCGAAGTCATAGCCAATCCGGCGGATCACCTCGACGCCGAAGTCATGTTGCGCAGCTTGCGGAAAGTGACGGTGAAGCGGGCCGGCATCGATTGGCGGCTGCTCGCTAATGGCCTGGACCATGGGGCTGAGGGCCGCCTGCAGTTCTGCAAAGAGCGGCCCGATCTGCGCGGTCGTCATATCGGTGTCATACCGGTCGATGAGCGGGTCGGCAATATGGTCGAAGCCTGCAAAGTAGCCTGAATATTCGCGGCTGAGGCGCAGCGTCTCCTCCAGGGCTGGGATGACACCGGCGAAGTAATTGGCCGGTCGGGCTTGCGTCCAGGCGCCATAGGCTGTGGCTGTATGGGCTGCCACCTGGGCCATGAATTTGGAGGGCACGCGCGTGGCTCGCTCGTATTCGCGGCGCGTCACCCGTACCAGGGCGGCGTCATCATGGTCATAGGGCAACGTTTCGGCGTAGGGCGTCAGATCATCGAGTAGGCGACCCATGGCGACGTCCGTGAAGCGTTCGTGGGCCAGTCTCGTCAACGTGGCGATCTGGCGCCCGCGCGCCGCGCTGCCGCCTGGCGGCATAACGGTCGTCTGATCCCATCCCAAAACAGCGCCGGCGCTGTTGAGGTCGTTTACCTCGCGCAGGCGCATAAACAAGTCTGCGCGTGCCTTTTCATATTCGCCTGCATCTGGTTGGGGCGGTCGTAGGTCCATGGCTCATCCTTCTGCAAATTGGGCTTAATTTAGTGACGATTTCCATTCGTTAGTATAGGCCATTTCGGGCAAAGACTTCAATCAATTCAGAATGGCGAAACGCCCGGCGGGCAGACTTGAAGGCAGTGACTGGGCAACGCCGGAGTTGGTCCGCCAGTTTCTGTCTCCTGCCCGTTGATTTTAGCCAGAATTTGCGATCGTTCATCTCGGCATCACATCCCCTGAATCCATCGTATCCAAGAGGGCCAAATCTTTGGCGTTCCACTTGCGAGTAGGTATAATGTCCCTTGATCTAACTTATATAAGAGGTTTCGCAGCATCGACACACTGTGATTCGACAGACCGGTGCTGGTCGTCTGGGAGGGCATCATGAGCGATAATATTGAATCTACCGTTACGAACGAAGATGAGGTGGCGGCTGAAGTGACCGGGGCAGAGGCTCTTGGTGCTGAAGCTGATGTTGCAGCGCTAGAGGAGACTGTAGCCGAGGTGGAGGTCGCGGCCGAGGAAGCGGTAGAAGATGCGCTCGAGGCGAGTGAACTCGTTGCTGAAGAAGCTGCTGTCGAAGAGGTTGCGCTTGAAGAAGCCGTGATTGAAGAGATGGTAGCCGAAGACGTTGAGGCAGCCGAGGCTGTGCTCGAAAACGACGCTGTCGAAGAAGTGGTGGCTGAAGAGGCCTTGATTGAAGAGATCGTCGCAGAGGAAGTCGAGGCTGTCGAGACGGCTCTTGAAGATGCAGCCATTGAAGAAGTTGCGGCCGAAGAAGCCGTGATTGAAGAACTTGCCGCGGAAGAAATTGAAGCTGAAGGCGCTGCCGTTGTGGAGTCCGTCGCCGAAGAGGTAGCGGCCGCAGAAGCTGCGCTTGAAGAAGCGGTCGTTGAAGAGGTTGCGGCCGAAGAGAGTGCGCTCGAAGAAAGTGCCATCGAAGAGGTCGTTGCTACGGAAGCTGCGCTTGAAGAAGCGGTTGCTGAAGAGGTTGCGGCCGAAGAGAGTGCGCTCGAAGAAAGTGCCATCGAAGAGATCGTTGCTACGGAAGCTGCGCTTGAAGAAGCGGTTGCTGAAGAAGTTGCGGCTGAAGAGAGTGCGCTCGAAGAAAGTGTTGTCGAAGAGGTCGTTGCTGCGGAAGCGGCGCTTGAAGAAGCGGTTGCGGAAGAGGTTGTGGCCGAAGAGAGTGCCGCCGATGAAGGGGATGCCTCGGATGAAGATGCTGACGACGAAGCGCGCGTCGTCCGTCGTCTAGCGGTTGGCCAGGAAGTTGAAGGCGTGGTCAAACGCATCACCGATTTTGGCGCCTTTGTTGATATTGGCGTTGGCCGCGATGGCTTGATTCACATCTCTGAACTCGACGTACGTCGTGTTGGCAAGGTCTCTGATGTTGTGCAGGAAGGACAACCGGTCACCGCATGGATCAAGAAGTTGGACCGGGCGCGTAATCGCATCAGCCTAACCATGATCTCGCCAGGCACCAAGACCATCCGTGATCTGGAGAAGGATCAGGTGGTCGAGGGCAAGATCACGCGCATCGTGCCCTATGGCGCCTTTGTCGACATCGGCGTAGGCCGAGATGCTTTGCTCCACGTGCGTGAGATGGCCGAGGGCTTCGTTGCCAAGCCGGAAGATGTCGTGAGCGAAGGCGAAGAGCTCGAGGTGCGGATTATTGAAATCAGCCGCCGTCGCGGCCGCATTGATCTGAGCTTGAAGGGGCTGCGACCTGAGCCTGAGGCCGCCGAGCCGGTTGTGGAAGAGGAAGTCGAGGAAGAGGTCGAGGATCCTTTTGCCAATGTTGAAGTGCTCTCGCCCATGGAACTGGCCTTTCGCAAGGCCATGTCCGAAGATGCTGAGGATGACGTAGAGGGCGTTACCAAGAAACGCAGCAAGCGTACCCGTCGTGATGAACTGCGGGCAATCCAAGACGAAATTGTCTCGCGTACGCTCGATACCGACAACGGCATTTAGCATTCCCCTCCCCGACTATTTATTTGACCAAGAGCGACAGGATCAACCTCCTGTCGCTCTTTTTTGTGTTGAAAGCGTGGGTTGATCGGCAGGGATAGCAGGTCTGGCGAAAAGGACGGAGAGCGCCGCGTCATCCTCATCAATCCCACATCTGACTGATGCAGCATCTGGAGGAAGCAGGATGGAGATTGAAGGCAAGACCGTGCTCGTCACCGGCGGCGCCCATCGGGTGGGCGCTGAAATCACCCGCTCGCTGAGCGGGGCAGGAGCACAGGTCGCATTTACCTACCATACCTCCGGCGATGCCGCCCGCGAACTCGAGCGGAGATTGCAGGGCGCAGGCGCAGCAGCCCAAGCCTTCCCGTGCGACGTGGCCGATTGGGCTGCCGTACGTGCTTTGGTTGCACAGGTTGAGGCGCGGTTTGGAGCAGTCGATATTATCGTCAACAGTGCCAGCCTCTTTCAGGCGACGCCCTTTCCTTCAAACGATATCGACACCTGGCAACGCGTTACGCGCGTTGTCATTGACGGGGCCTTTTACGTTTGCAATGCGTTTACGCCCGGCATGCAAACACGCGAACAGGGGACAATCATCAACATCCTCGACAGCAGCGTCTGGAAACCATGGCCAAACTTTGTGGCCCACACCACGGCCAAGGGCGCTTTGGCTGCCATGACCCGCCAACTGGCACTGGATCTCGCGCCCTCGATTCGCGTCAACGCGGTCGTGCCCGGTCCAGTCCTACCGCCCGAGCAGATGCAGCAGGACCGGCAAGCTGCACTGGCACAGCAGACGCTGCTCAAACGGTGGGGCGAGCCCGGCGATGTCGCCCAGGCCGTTCGCTATCTGATTGAGGCCGATTATGTGACCGGGGAAATCCTTTTTGTAGATGGCGGGGAACGCCTGGCGCGTGTATGATAGTCTATATCGGCGTTGACCTGTTGGATCCATTTCCGTGAGAGAGGATCATGATAACCCGAGAAATGTTGGAAGCCCGAGAAGACAGCGCGCTGGCGCCCTACGCGATGCGCAGCCGCAATAGTCGCGGTCGTGCCGTGCCTGAAGAAGAACCTGAATATCGAACTGCGTATCAACGAGATCGCGACCGCATCATTCACACCACTGCTTTCCGTCGCCTCGATTATAAGACTCAAGTCTTTGTTTACTCTGAAGGCGACCACTATCGCAATCGGCTGACGCACAGTGTGGAGGTGGGGCAGGTTGGGCGCACCCTGGCCCGCACGTTGGCCAGCAACGAAGACTTGACCGAGGCTATCTGCTTGGCCCATGATCTGGGTCACCCTCCCTTTGGTCATGTGGGCGAGGCGACCCTCAACGATCTCATGCGTGACTATGGCGGCTACGATCATCAGAAGCAAACTTTACGCATTCTTACCAAGCTGGAGAATCGGTATCCAGAGTTCATGGGGTTGAATTTGACCTATGAGGTGTTGGAGGGCGTGGTCAAGCACGATACAATCTATGACGAGGTGGATGCCCGTGATTTTGCGCCGCAGGAACGCGGCACGTTGGAATGCCAACTGAGCAATCTGGCCGATGAGATCGCCTACAATACCAGCGACCTGGACGACGGCTTACGCGCCGACATCCTTGACCCTGAGGCGGTCAGTGCGTTAGAGATTGCCGAACTGGTCCGTTCGACCTTTGTGAACGCGCCTCCCAATGACTTGAGCATAGACATGGAGCGCCACCGTTTCATTCGCCGTCTGGTTGGTATTCAGGTCTCCGACGCGGTGGAGGCGACCCAGGCTGCCATTGATGAGGCAGGGATCGTCACATTGGCGGACTTGCGAAATCAGCCGGCCAATGTCGCCACCTATTCCGCAGACTTGAATCGTTGTAACGCGGAGCTACGCGAATTTCTGTACAAAAACTTCTACCGCAACTATCGTGTCGTACGCATGGCCGCCAAGGCGGAACGCCTCTTGCGGGCACTCTTTGATGCCTACATCGCCATTCCAGAACAACTGCCGCCGGAGGTGCAGCAACGCGTCGCTCAGGGCAACTACACGCTTCACCGTGTCGTCTGCGACTATCTGGCCGGTATGACCGACCGCTATGCGATTCTCGAATACAATCGTCTCTTTGATCACGAGGAGCGAGTCTGACGTCGTTCGATCATTCCAGCCCTGCTCCACCAGTCGCATTGTCCACGTCAGGGAATGGGCTGACTGGCTCCTACACCTTCAACCAAAAGCCCGGCCGGAGCAATTGCTCCGGCCGGGCTTTTGTGCACATGCTGCACGTTGCAGCAACGCTAATCCTTGAGCAGCACCTGCATGTTGAGCTCTACGTTGATGAAAACGCCCTCTTTGTCGTAGGTTGCGTCAACGATCTCACAGTGGAGAAGTAGCCGACCGCTGTTAATTGAAAACTTTGTACCGGTTTGGGCCACAATCGGCCGGCCGGCAACGGTCGGATCTTTCCCATATTGATCTTCCATCTCATGATCAACCACATACTCGCTAATCAGGATGCGTCGATGGTCACTGGGTTGGCGGTTATCCACTTTGTCAAAGAGCCAGGCGTCCAGTGCGATTACCTGGTCCGGATTTGACTTCACAGTGCCGTTGCCCAGGTTGACGCCCAGTCCAAAAGAGCCGATCGTGTTGCCCTGATCGTTGCGGAGCGTGAAGGATTCGTCGTAGTCGCTTCCACCTGTGGCCATGTGATAGCGAAGCGTCTCTTTTGACAGCAAGGTGCCACTGACGCTGCGGGGACGGTTTGAAGCCTCTCCCGCGCCAGCGACTGCGGTGGACGGTGGGACCGCCCTGGCGTCGCTGGTTGGCTCGCTCTTGGCGCTTGTTGTAACGGTCACGTCGACATGGATGTCCGTGCCGGGTGTATCAGCTGCATCAAATCCATCATCTGCATCAAAGGTATAGTCAGCGTGTTCCTGCGCATCTACTGCGGCGTAGAGCACACTAGGCGCTTCGGCGCCCTGATCGATGTCATTTGATCGACTGTCAACCGGACGAAATTCGCCCTCAACAAAGCCGTCATCGTACTCATCGTCGAAATCGTCGTCGAATTCATTGTAGTCGTCGTCTGCAACATCGGTGTAGCCGCGTTGGCTAATGGTTACATCCTCCGTCCATTCGTCGCGATAGCTAGAGCGGTAGCCATGCTCGCCCTCTTCATCGACTGTCTGGCGCGTGCTCGGCGAAACGCTTGGCTGAGCAACGACTTGGCTGGCCGGCGGAATGTACCCGCTGCTGTCCTGGCTTACCTGCACATCCGCCTCAATTTCACCTTCGCTGCGTCCGAATACCATGCGCAAGAGGTAGAGGGCCAAGCCGATCAACGCGGCTGCAGCCAAGAGTGCGAGGAGCCAGCGCAACCACCGCCAGCTATTGCCGCTAGCGGTTTCAGTGACCACGACTTGCTCTCCAGTCGTCACAGATGTGACCGTCGTCTCCTGGACGCTTTCCGCCGCCGCGGCCTCGTCCGTCACTGTCGTGGCAAGGGCAACGCCGAGATCGTTGGCCAGCACTTCGAGATTGGCAATACGGGCCCGGCTGTTGAAATCGACCGGAACGGGGTAGATGGCCGTGTCGTTGACGCCATAATTTTGTTCAAAGTATTGCACTGTCTCAGTTAAGACTTGCGCCAACTGATCTTCACTGACAAACGAGCGCAGGCGATAAGCGGCGAGATTACGCGCCAGGTCATCCTGCCGGGCAACGTAGGCGTCGGCCACCGAGGAAACGTAATCCGAACGGGAGTCCAGGCTAAGTTGGGTGGGGTAACCGTCTACAAATTGGACCGGAAAGAGCAACCAGCCGAGCACAAACCAGCCAAAGAGCGTCCCCACGATTAGTCCGGTGATGAGGCCCAGCAGCGAAAAGCGCTTGGTCTCCGGATCTTGAGGGATGTACTGAGACCAGTCAGAGCCATAGCGTTCTTCGATGGTTGTAGTGGAATAGTCGGACTGCGGCGTTGCCATCAAATTCACCTCACTGCTTCCCCGGCGAACGGGGCGTCGGGTTTCTCTGGGTTAAGTCGTAAAGCGCGTGACCGCATCAATCAATTGGGTCTGACTTTATAGCAAATCATCGCGCTGGCGGGTTTTCAACGTATCAACGACATCCTTGACCTTCTGCATTTGGTTGCGGTGGCCGATCAGGACCGCATCGCCTGTATCAACAACGATCAAATCCGTGACGCCCACCAGCGCAATCAGGCGATGGTTTCCATAGGTAATATTGCCCTGACTATCGACACTGACAATATCATCGCCGATCGTGATGTTTCCGGTCGCATCGGCCGTCAGCAGACTCTCCAGGGCGTCCCAACTGCCAACGTCATTCCAACCGGCATTCAGCGGGACGACGGCAACCTGTCGCGCCCCTTCCATAATGCCATAGTCGATGCTCGTACTCGGCATTTGGGGCCATTCGCGCTCAAGTACGGCTATGCTCTCTGGGCCGTCCAACGCATCACCTATCGTGCGGAGCGCACGATGCATATCCGGCATTTGGCGGGCCATTTCATCCAACATAGCATCCGCCCGGCTGATGAAGATGCCACCATTCCAGTAGTAACCGCCCTCGTCAAGAAAGGCTTCAGCCCGGGCTCGATCGGGCTTTTCAAGGAAATCGTCGACAGCATAGATTGCCGGCTTCTCCCCCTCGGCCGCCTGCAGGAGCGCCGCGCGCTTGATATAGCCATAGCCCGTGTGGGGCTCCGTTGCTTCGATGCCCAGCGTCACAAGATGGCCCGCTTGGGCTGCTTCGATGCCCCGGCGGACAGCGATCTGGAAGGCGTTGGTCCGGGTAATCACATGATCGGCCGGAAAGATCGCCATGATGGCATCCGGATCTCGGCGCAGGAGGTGGATGCAGGCCAGACCAATCGCCGGGGCAGTGTTGCGCCCGCTTGGCTCCACCAGGATGTTCTCGGCCGGCATTTGCGGGAGTTGGTCCGCAGTCAGGTCAGCATATTGTTGGCCGGTGATGACATAAAGCTGATCTTCGTCGGCGAGCCCGGCCAGGCGATCTGCCGTCGCCTGGATCATCGTGCGTCCTGTGCCCGTAATATCAGCGTATTGTTTGGGGTGACTCTCGCGGCTACGCGGCCAGAGACGCGTCCCGCGTCCGCCGGCCAAAATGGCGGCATAGAAGTGTGGAATACTCATTGGGTCGTTACGGTTCCCTCCATTGGGATGTAGCCTACTTGGTTGCGCAGTCACGCCCGAACATAGAGCATTGCGCCAACCTGTCGTATGAGTCCCTTGAGTTCCATGATGGCCAACAGGCTGCTGATTTGGGCAGCGGGCAGCGTAAACTGACGAACAAGTTCATCGACGTGTTGCGGATCAAACGAAATTTTCTCCAACAGCTCTGCTTCAAATGGATCATCGGGCACCGCCTGGCGCACGACTTGTTGCTCAGTACGCCGCTCACCAAGCCGGTTGAGGTTGAGCTGATCCAGTACGTCTTCAATCGAGAGCAGGGGAATGGCGCCTGCCTGAATCAACTGATTGCAGCCGCTACTGCCCGGATTCAAGATACTGCCCGGTACGGCAAAGACCTCGCGCCCCTGATCGGCAGCAAACTTGGCCGTGATTAGCGCACCGCTCCGTTCTCCGGCCTCGACTACGATCACGCCCTGACTCAGACCGGAGATGATCCGGTTGCGGGGCGGGAAGTTGTTGGCTTCCGGCCGCGTGCCCAAGGCATATTCGCTGACGACAGCGCCGGCTTGGGCAATCTCGCGCGCCAGGCCGCGGTTCTGATTCGGATAGACGTAGTCGACCCCGCTGCCGAGTACGGCGATCGTCCGTCCACCGGCGTCTAGCGCTGCTTTGTGGGCAATCGTGTCAATGCCCAGGGCCAGGCCGCTGACGAGCGTGACGCCATGGCGGGCCAACTCTGTCGCAAGTTTGTGAGCCACTTCCCGTCCATAGGCGGTAGCCCGACGGGTGCCTACGAGGGCAATTGCCCAGGCATCCCGCTCATCCAGCGTCCCGTCGACATAGAGGACGGGGGGCGGCGCGTCCACGCCCAATAGGGCGACCGGGTAATCCTCATCGGCCCACGTCAACACGCGGAACTTGCTGCGTTCTACGCGTTGCCATTCCGCGGTCAAATCCAATTGTTGGCGTGCGCTGAGTAGATTCTCGAGCGAGCGTCGATCCAAGCCCGCGTATTGGAGTTCATGAATCGGCGCGTACCAGGCTGCTTCCAGCGAGCCAAACTTGTCAAGCAATGCTGCGAGGCGTACGGGACCAATGCCACGCACTTGATTGAACCCGATCCAAAAAGCTTTTTCGTTCATCGACTGACCCTCGGGGGATTTGGTTGTGATGGTCTGCTTCTTCTATCGGCTACAGGTCAAGCAATCCTTCTGGCACCTCGACGGTAAGGACGCCCTCCTCTAGATCGACCGTCTGCACCACATCGGCTATGGCCGGTATGAGAATATCCTTGCTGCGTCCACTCGTCGCGACAGGCTTTACAACATAGACCTCATTGGCGCCAGTGAAGAGAACATCGGTGATTGTGCCCAGTGTTTCGCCTTCCGTGGTAAGGACTGTCAGGCCGATCAGATCGTGGATGTAATAAATGCCTTCTTCTAAGCCCATTGCATCTTCTTCGGCCACAAAGAGCCACTGATTGCGCAGTGCCTCAGCATCTTCTCGATTGTACACGTCCTCAAAGTGAATCAGCAAGTGCCCCTTGTGAGGACGACTGGAGCGGACGGTAATGGGCGTCAGCGCCTGCCCGAAGAACAGTTCGAGTCCAGGCGTGAATCGGTCTGGATAATCCGTATGCAGCTCGACCCGCATTTCACCCTTGAGGCCGTGAGGTGCAACAATGAGACCGACAGCCAGGTAGCCGGTCGGAATTTCGACGACGCGGTTGCGATAGGTGTAGCGTTGAACATCGCCTTCGGCGGTGCTGCCTGCGTTGGAATCAGTTTTTCTTGGTGAATTCATTGCCTGTGCTCGCACAAAAAACGCAAAACAGCGGAAGCCCAGGCTTCCGCTGTTTTGGGCAGATCAATTGATGCGCTGCGTGTGCAACGGCGGCTGCGCCGGAATTTTTCAATCAATTTCCAGGATGACCGGGCGATCGTAGTCGCGGGCGGCCACATGCAGCAGCGAACGCATGGCGTTTGCTACGCGGCCATTGCGGCCAATGACCCGCCCCGTATCATCGGGCGCTGTTCGCAACTTCAGGATCGTCGTCCGGCGCGTCTCTTTGCGCTGGACCTTGACTTCCTCGGGCGCTTCCACAAGTTCTTCGGCCAGAAAGCGAACCAGGTCTTCCAGTTGCGTATCCATGATTAGGCAGCCGTTTCTTCAGCCACAATCTCTTCAGCCACAATCTCTTCAGCCACAATCTCTTCTTTGACTGCTTCGACCACGGCTTCTTCGACGATCTCGGTAATGACCTCATCGACGCTCTCGGCCAGCGGAATCGGCTTGCCGTTGAGGTCGAGCAGGTTGCGCTGACGCAGGATGCGGGCCACGGCTTCGGTCGGCTGTGCGCCGACGCTCAGCCAATGCGCGGCACGATCCAGCTCAATTTCAATCGTCTCCGGCTCGGTCAACGGATCGTAGGTGCCGATGGTCTCAATGAAACGGCCGTCGCGCGGCGAGCGCTTGTCGGCGATGACGATGCGGTAAAACGGCTTCTTTTTGGCGCCCATGCGGCGCAAGCGAATACGAACCACGTGATCTTTTCTCCTTAAACGGACCTGCAATGAGTTTGAACGGTGTAACGAAATTTACGAATTAAACATATCCATCAGGCCGGCCATGTTGGGACGCCGGCCACGGCGCTTGCCTTTGCGTCCGCCGCCCATCATGCCCATCTGCTTCATCATTTTCTGCATGTCGCGGAACTGCTTGACCAGCGCATTGACGTCTTCTACTTTTGTCCCGCTGCCGGTGGCAATACGGCGCCGGCGGCTGGCATTCAACACGTCGGGATTGCGCCGCTCCTGCAACGTCATACTATTGATGATCGCCTCAGTGCGCTTGAGGTTATCCTCGGCAAAGTTGGCGTCTACATCCTTCATCATCTTACCGGCGCCGGGAATCATGCCCAGGATGTCGCCAATTGGCCCCATACGCTTGATTTGCGTGAGCTGGTCAAGGAAATCTTCGAAATTGAAGTCGCCTTCCTGGAGCTTCTTCTCCAGATTAGCGGCGTCATCTTCGGAAATGTTTTCCTGCGCCCGCTCAATCAGCGTCAACACATCGCCCATGCCCAAAATGCGCGAGGCCAGTCGATCGGGTTGGAAGGCCTCAATGTCCGGCACCTTTTCGCCCGTACCCAGGAACTTGATCGGCACACCCGTCACCTGGCGCACGCTCAGCGCCGCTCCGCCACGGGCATCGCCGTCAATTTTGGTCATAACCAGACCGGTAAGCGGCACCCGCTCGTTAAAGCCTTCGGCCACATGGACGGCTTCCTGACCGGTCATTGCATCCACAACGAGGAGGATGTCCGCCGGCCGGGTCACCATGCGGATCTGCTCGAGTTCCTGCATCATCTGATCATCGATCTGGAGACGACCTGCCGTATCCATGATGATGACATTGTACGCTTTCTCGCGGGCGAGCTTGAGCGCATTCTTCGCAATCGTCGAGGGAGGCGTCTCGGTCCCCTCACTGTGCACCGGCACGTCAATCTGCGCCCCCAACACTTCCAACTGCTTGATGGCTGCAGGGCGATAGATGTCACCGGCCACCATCAGCGGACGCTGGCCATCCTTGCGTAGCCGCAGCGCCAGCTTGGCCGCCATGGTCGTCTTGCCCGCGCCCTGTAACCCAACCAACATGATGACGTGGGGCGGCGTGCCGGACGTGTTGAGCGGGGCCGGCGTGCCCAGCGTGTCGATCAATTCTTCGTTGACGATCTTGACGACCTGCTGCGCGGGCGTCAGGCTGTCCATTACCTCAGAGCCGATGGCGCGCGCTTTGACGCGACTGACAAGATCTTTGACAACCTTGAAGTTGACATCGGCCTCAAGCAAGGCCAAACGCACTTCACGCATGGCCGTATTGACGTCGGCCTCAGAAAGCTTGCCCTGTTTGGCCAGGTTATCAAATACGGTTTGAAGTTTTTCAGACAGACTCTCGAACACGGAAATACCCCTGACGCTGTCTCAAACGCTCGGACGGGTCATGCGAACCAATAAAAAATATGCACCCGGAGGGAGGGCGCAAGCGGCCGACCTCTCTAGGAACATGACAACTCATCAATTATAGGCGGTCAATGAATTGTCGTCAAATTGAAGACAGACTGCCGGGCATTCATGCTTGATGAAGCGTGCGGGCGACTTCCCTCGGTGGCGTAAGAATGGTCGCGGCCCGGCGTCCAAACGTCCACGCCGGGCTCAATCAAACTGACATCTACGGTGAATCGGCCGCCGCGGTCGGCGGCGGTGGTTGCATTGGGAGCGTGGTCGGTGTACGTTGGTGGCGGCAACGTTGGTGGCGGCAACGTTGGTGGCGGCGGTGGTAGCGTTGGCCGCACGGTCGGTGGCGGCGGCAGGGTCGGCGGCAACGTTGGTGGCGGCGGTGGTAGTGTCGGCCGCAAGGTCGGTGGCGGCGGTAAGGTCGGCAACGCGGTCGGCGGCGGCAGGGTCGGCAGCGCAGTCGGTGGCGCAACTGGCGTATTGGTGCTAAGCGGGACGGGCGGTAGCGTCGGACGCGCAGTTGCAGCCGGCACTGTCGGCGGGACAGGCGGCTGCGTATTGGTGGCGACTGGCGGGGGAATTGGGGTCGGCGTCGTCGACAGATCAGGCGGGAAAATCGGCGGCACATCCGTCGGCGTAACCGGCGCGGGTGCGGTTGCCGTTGCACCGATTGGCGGTGATGTCGCTGCCGGCTCCACGGGCGGTGGCGGCAGATCCGTCGCCGTCGCGTTCGGCCCTGGCGGCGGCACAACCGGCGTCGCCGTCAAGGTAGGCGCGGCAATTGTTGCCGCCTCTGTTGGTAGCACGGTCGCTGGCGGTAGCGTCGTCGGTGGGAGTTGGGTTGGTTCAGCCGTCATCCCAGGCGTGACCGTTGGCGGCAGCACGGCCGTCGCTTCACCAGTCGGTGGCAAAATCACCGGTCCGGTCGGTAGTGCAGTTGGCAGCGTGGTTGGCACGGGCGTCCCCACCGGTGTCATCCCCGGCGTTCCTACTGCTGTCGTTACCGGCGTGAGCGTGGGGGGTAAACCGGTCGGCAAACCTGTACTTGTCGCGATGCTCGTTGGTAGCGCTGTCGGTACGCCGGTGGGCAATTGGGTTGCGCTTGGCGTCTGCCCCGGCGGCGTGATGGATGCCGGCGGCGTACCAATGGGCGTCAAGGGCGTGATGGTTCCTCCGCCCGGAGCGGTAGTCGGCCCGGCGGTCGGGTTCGTTGTTATGCCGTCGTCTGTCGGCAGCGGAAGTGGCGTTATGCTCGAGGGCATCGTCGGCGTGACTGTGACGAATCGACCGGGTTGTTGTGTGGCCACAGGCGAAGCTGTCGGTGGGAGTAGGGGCACAACCGGCGTGGCCGTTGGCGGGCTTACGCGCGGAAGCGGGACGGCAATGGTCGTGCCCGCGATCACCTTGTTGAGGGGCAAGCAGTTCGTTGCCACAATCTGTTCGGCGATACTGAGATCGCCGCCGGCCAATGACGCCAGAGTATCGCTATTGCGCACGGTATAGCTTGTCCATCCCGGCGGTTGCGTGGGCAGGCAGGCCGGCGGTTGGACCGGCTGCGTGGACGGCGGCGCAGGTGTCAGCGTTGCCAGCGGTTGCACGCCGCCCGTAGTAGATGACGCACTGTCGGTGACTACTGTTTCCGGCGTCACGAACTCAAAGGAACCTGGCTCATCAGCTGGCGTGACGATGATCATGGGCGCGTCCGCTGTCGGCGTGAGCGTGGGCGGCGGGGCCTGGACGGATTGCGGCGTTGGAACCGGGGTGGGGGGCGGCGGCGCGAGGACGCGCATGCGTACGCCCTGTACCAGTGGTTTGCCTTGCGAACCAGTCTGGCCGGGCAGAATGCGATAGGTGAGTTCGACACGTGCACCTGGCGCCAAATCACCGACGATTTCCATGTTTTCGAAGATTTCAACATTCGGATCGGGCTGATAGATTGGCGAGACGATCATGGAGCCTACGTCGTAGTAACCGGAGAGCGCAGCCCGTAGCGGCACTACCGCTGTTTCTTCGATGATGATGTTATTGAGGTCTGCCTGAACCGCAGCCGCTTGGATGGCTTCCGTGCGCGCAGCTTCTTGGGCAATTTCTACTTCTTGCACGCGCTCAGGTGGCGAAAGCATCAATTCTTGACGCCAGATCCACTCCTGCACTGCAAAGGCGGTCTCGCCAGGGACTGCGTCATCAGCAGCGGCCTTCACCGTTGTCGTGAGACCCATGGCTGCAATGAGTAACATCACCAGCGCGACAGCGCTGCCGGGCAGGGTCTGCAACCCGCCGCGCATGCCGCCAAAGAGCGCGTCAATCAAGTCGCCAAAAGGGCGACGTTGCGGGGCAGGCCGCGGCGTTGCAGGACTGGCCGCGACTGGTTCGGACGCTGCGATTGGCAATGGCTGGGCGCCGTTGCGCAGGGCCGTAGCCTGCGCCAGGAACGCGGCCCGGTTCTGCTCACTCCGGCGCGGAGGCGGCACAGGGATCGCCCGGACGCGCTGGGTTTGCTGGACCACGCCCAATCGAACCGCAAGCTCGGTCTGTAGCGCGGCGGGCGCGTCCTCAATGATCAGGTCAAAGGGCTCCCCCGCGAGGAAGCGCTCGACCGCATCGTCGAATAGGCGCTGCATCTCTAGTTCGGGAAAGCGTTGATCGCGACTCATTCTTTATCTGCCTTGCGTTCTCTACTGTTTAGCGCAATTCGCGTTCGAGCAGTTCACGCAGTGTTGATACGGCACGATACTGTAGTGCCTTGATTGCGCCGTCAGTTTTGTCCATCATGACGGCCACTTCGTTGATGCTATAGCCCTCTAGGAAGCGCAAGCTGATCACCATCGCCTGCTCTTCTGTCAGGCGGCGGATCGCCGCCTGCAAGCGTTCCGAATCTAAGGTGAGTTCTGCTGCTTCCACCGGATCGTACCCTGTGGCCGGGATGACTGGCGCATCGTCAATCGATACATATTGGCGTCGATCGCGACGACGATAGTGATCGATGACCAGATTGTGGGCAATCCGATAGAGCCAACCGGAAAATGAACTGTGCCACCCCTTGTCGTTTTGAATCGCCTCCAGCATTTTCAAAAAGACTTGCGCCGTCAGGTCTTCAGCCAGTGCCGGTGAATTGGTGCGTCGGTAGATGTAGCTGTAGATCTTGGATTCATAGCGATCATACAGCTCGCCGAGCGCGGTCTCATTAAAGCTGCTAGCCAATGCCAGCAACTGCTCTTCCGGTACGTCGCGGAGCGACTCCGGGGGGGGAGTATGAGCAGGGGCGAACAGCTTTCCAAACATGATGACGATGAAGGACTCGGAAAATTACGGCGAACTGTGAAAATTCGTCGGCGGGATGAGGGGTGCGGAGGGTATTCGTATAGTACTTGAGGGCAATAGGACCAATGCAACTTGGTTCATTGCACCTTGCCCGGTGAGTTATGTTCGGTCACCAGTTGCGTTTGCTTGCGCACGTCCAAGATGCGCTGTAGTGCGGTAAAGTTAGTCAAGATAGCAAGAATCCACAGCGCAATGGTGATCCATCCGGTTAACAGGCCGATAACGAGCACAATGATGCGTTCGGGCCGTTGCATGATGCCCACCTTGCATTCAATGCCAACTGCCTCAGCTCGCGCCCGGGTGTAGCTCACCATGAGCGAACCCAGCAGCGTCATGAAGAGAAGCATAATCTCGACCGTGCTGCCGCCCAGCTCTGCATAGTAGAAAGCCAGACCCGCCAGGGTGACGCCTTCGGAATAACGGTCGAGGGAACTATCAAGAAAAGCCCCAAATTCGCTCGCCTGCCCGGTTGCACGGGCCAGGGCGCCGTCCAGCGTATCAAAGAGGGCGGCAAAGATGAGCAAGAATCCACCAATGCGCAGATAGCCAAAAGCAAAGAGAACACCAATAAGCGCCGAGAAGACGAAGCCAATCACTGATAAACCGTTGGGCGTGATACCGGTCGACTCGAGTACCGGCACGATCTTGCTCAGCGGGCCGGCCAGGAGGCGGCGTCCAAAGCTTGAAAACATGGTTATCGCCTTTGCAGGAGTTGCTAGTGTTGTCTGGAGCATGCCGATTTGGGAGAGCCACCTATGCCTTGCTCTCTGGTCGCTGTTCCACACACTCACGCATGTTACCCGCTGGGCGAGTTATAGTCAAGCACCCGGGCTATGGTTAGGGTGCATACTACATTCGGAGGTGGCGCGAGAGAAAGCGACCAGTCCGTTCGTACACCGCCTCCCAAATGGGGCGCATCAGCTATGGTACAAGCAAAGGGACGGTCGCCTTATGGCAACCGTCCCTTTGGCGTCACGATCCAATTCGTTGCGCCAATCGATGGCGCAACGAATTGGCGATTAGCGTTCGATGATCGGCAGGTGAACCTGTCCTGCGGCGCAGAGATACTGGATGGGGACGATGCGCACATTGGCCGGTGGGTTGCCGGCGCGACGATCGGCAACGATAATCAGCACTGCCTGATCCGGATTGCTGGTTGTCGAAGCCGGCGTGATGGCGAGCGTCAGAACGTCGGGAATCATGCCGCTTTCTGAGTTGGCTGTGACCCAAGGCGCATCTGACGGCCAGGTGACCTGCACCTCATCGACCGAGTCGGTGTAGCTGAGTGCAGGGCCGGTCCCTGTCCATGCCTCGGCCGGGAAATCCAGTCGACTCTCGTTGCCCGCGTCGTCCAGCAGGAAGAGTTCACCGTCCTTACCGATGCGGGCGCCAATTACCTCGCCGGCAAGCGCTGCCAGTGCAGCTTCTACGTCCGGCACCTCCATGACTGCAGCGCTGTAGTTCAACCCCTCAAGGCCGCCCAAGCGGATGTCGATGCTGCGAGCCGGCGGATCGGCCGGACACGGTACATAGACAAAGGACGCAGCATTTGGCACAGGAACCAGCGCAGCCGGCTCCACCGTCAATGCCACAGGAACCGTCAATGGGCTATTGGCGATCTGCGAGGGAGAGTTGGTGTCCCGAATGACCAGTGAAGCCTGGTAGGCGCCAGGAGCAAGGCCCGTCGCATTGAAGGTGGTGTAGACGGCTCCCAGAATTGTGCCGGCGTCAGTCTCGCCGCTGATGCTCGTGTTCACCTCATAGGTCAGCCACGTTGGCTTGTTCGGCGCCGTGACCTCAAGCGAGACGTTGGCTTCACTGCCGAGGTTGAGGATGTAGTAGCCCAGCGCGCCGGAATCTTCGCCCGCCGCAATGGTAACGTCGATGCTTGTAAGAACATTGCCGGCGCCGCCGATCTGCGACAGACCAAAATTCGGTGCGCCCACTCCGCCTGATGCGTCGAGGTCACCGGCCTGCAGTGAGCGGCGATCTGTCGTGAAGCCATATTCAATAGGCGTGCGGTTGCCGGTTTCAATTTCCGTATAGATCAGGATGCGTTCGCTGCTGGCAATCGCAATTTCGTCGCGTCCATCGGCATCGAAGTCGCCGCCCACGCCAACTCGGAAGTCATCGTCGTTAAGCGTACCCTCCAATACGACATTCTTGGGCGGATAGTTAAGTCCGACGAGGCGCGGATCCTGGTCGCGGCGTAGAAAGAAAAGCTCATCTTCACTATTGCCGTCAATGTCCGCCGGCCACAGGAAGCGCGGGTATGGTCGGAAAAAGGCATTCCAGCCTGGGTAGTCGCCTTCGAGCGTATCATTCTCAGCATCATACCGGTAGACATATAGATTACCGGGGATGTTCATGTTGCGCGAAACTGCGACTTCGAGGGTGCCGCCCTGGTAGAAGTCTCCGATTGCTACACCGCGATAGGGGTCATTACTGCTGGAATCGCCCCAAATGCGATTGAAGCCGTCATCAAGGCGATAAAGATTTACCTCACCACCTTCTTCATCCAACAGCGCGACTTCGTCCGTGCCGAAAGCGTCGACGTTGCCAACCGTGACGTAATTCCACTGGTTGCCATCATCTTTGCGCGGAATGTGATCGGTCCATTCGCGACCGTCCGGGTTCGTCGACGTGCCCTTGATCACCGTAATGCGGAAGAGTTCATCCTTGCCCGGAGCCTGGGCTTCATCCTGTAAGAGGTAACCGAAAAGGATCTCGTCAGCATTGATGTTGTCGTCAAAGTTGCCGGCCGCGACCATCGTCGCCTTGCCGTCAATCGAGCGACGGTAGAGCTCTACAGTGCCGCCGCCGCCAGCCGGTACCGGATCCCAAATGGCCATCTGACCGTCATCGTCGTTGTCGCCCTCGTCACCGCCGCCGACGGCTACGATCTCCATATCGCCATCGCCATTGAAGTCACCCAAGGCTACTGATTCCCATCCCCGATCGGGGCTGACGAATCGAATCTCGGGATCGCCGGGAGCCTGAAACGTGTCGAGCACGCGAACAAAGCCATCACCGTCAATATAGACGATTTCATCATCGCCGACACCGTCTGCATCGGGCGATTGAACCTCCTCTTGGGCCATCAGCGGCATGGGGGCAGCCACGGCCATGGGCAGACCGGCCAATAGGAAGGTAAGCAACGTAAATAGTGCAAATTGCGTCGAACGTTGGCGTATGCCAATCATAACAGAATTACTCCTTTATCTTCGGTGGGTTATCAAGCGCGGAACGCCGTTCCAACACCCTCAAACCTTGGAAAAACTGACAGTTGACGGTATGCTTATGCACGGTCAAAGCAGCAACTGTCTATTGTACCTCAGGTCGCGGCGGGCCGACCAAACCGACCACATTTTGACACATACTACATGCGTTACGGTTCATGTAGTTGTTTGCAGAAGGGTTACCGCCTTCTAGGAATAAACGTAAAATTCGCCCGAGAAGTTGCGGTTTTTTAAAATGCTATCAGCGTAATCAACGAAAGAGGAGTGTGAAAAATGACAACCCCGATTCGTGTCGCAGTAACTGGCGCGGCCGGCAATATCGGCTATGCATTGTTATTCCGCATTGCAAACGGCGACCTCTTTGGCCCCGACCAACCGGTCATCCTGCAAATGCTGGAGATTACACCGGCCATGGACGCTCTGGAAGGTGTTGCGATGGAACTCGATGACTGCGCCTTTCCTCTGCTGCAGGGCATGGTCCTGAGCGACCAGGCCGAGGTTGCGTTTGATGGCGCGAACTGGGCTTTGTTGGTCGGCGCGCGTCCGCGTGGCAAGGGCATGGAGCGCAAGGATCTGCTCGGAGCCAACGGTCAGATCTTCAAGCCCCAGGGCGAAGCGCTCAACAAGGTTGCCGCATCGGACCTGCGCGTGGCGGTCGTGGGGAATCCGGCCAACACCAATGCTCTGATTGCGGCCCACAACGCGCCGGACATCCCTATGGAGCGCTTCACGGCCATGACTCGCCTGGACCACAATCGCGCCATTACGCAGCTTGCATCCAAAGCCGGCGTCCATGGCACTGCTGTCTCCCATGTGAGCATTTGGGGCAATCACAGCGCTACACAATACCCTGACGCTTATCATGCGTTGATCGACGGCAAGCCGGCTGCCGAGGTGATCGGCGACGACGCCTGGATCAAGGAGACCTTCATTCCCACCGTGCAAAAGCGCGGGGCTGCCATCATCGAAGCCCGCGGCCAGAGCAGCGCCGCCAGCGCCGCCAACGCTGCCATCAACCACGTACAGAGCTGGTATCACGGGACGCCCGCGGATGAATGGGTGAGCATGGCCATCCCCTCCAAGGGTGAGTATGGTGCGCCCGCTGGCGTGATGTTCAGCTTCCCGGTGACGATTGCCAACGGCACATATAAGATTGTGGATGGGCTGGCGTTGAGCGACTTCGATCAGGAGATGATTGCCAAGACTGGCGCCGAACTGGTTGAAGAACGCGAGGCCGTTGCCGACATTCTAGGCTAGTGAATTGCGGCGTACCTGCACGCAAGATTTTGTATTGATGAAGTCCGGCTTCTCAACGAAGTCGGACTTCTGTCTATTCTGGGGCCGACGTAATACGCATCCAACCACACGGGCGCCTAACCACATCGGGGCTGCTTCAGAGAAAGCGATCAGCCCATTCGTATATCACCCCCAAAATGGGATGCACCCCCGACCACACGCCCTGCTTGTTTCTGAGCCCATCTCTTGTTAGACTTGCCCTATGCGCCGCTTCACCCCGGGCGCAGCCACCGACACGAGTGTGGAGAAATTGGATGACAGAGTTATTTGGCCTGTTGGCTACTTTTGCGCCCCTATTTCTAATCATGTACCTGGCGAATGTTGCTGAACGCCAGCGGGAAGAGGGCTTGCCCTATCAAGGGACTGCCTTTATTGCCTATGCTGGTACCGCCCTTATGTTCCTCTTTGGTCTCTTTGCCGGCCTTGCGTTTCAAGCCTTTGCCACCGCTGCCACACAGCAGGCTGAGCTCGTGGAGGAGTTCTTCGTGGCATTTGGTGAAGGCAACCCGTTTGACGACTTTGCGTCTCCTCAACTGGTTGCCCTGGGTCTATGGTTGCCGTCGCTGATTGGCTTGATTCTGCTGACGCCACCGGTTCGCCGTTTGGCCGCACGCTTCATGCCGTTGGATCCGGAAAGCCCTGTGCATGCTGTTGCCCTCTCCTGGTCCATGTTCGTTGTTGTCAATCTCATGATGACGCTGGGTGTCGGCCTCGGTAATCTGACCGAGGCGCTGCAGGCTGAAGCCGAAAGCGCAGCGCAGGGGGCTGACATCACCATTCTTACGCTCTGGACACAGCAGTTGCTTATGGCGGCGTTGGCTCTTGTGGGTGTCGGATGGTTCTCGCGACGCAATTGGTCAGAAACGCTGCAGCGTACCGGCATTGTGCGGCCCACTGGCCGGCAAGTACTGATTGGCGCGGGCGTCGGCCTGGCCATGGTCCCATCCGTGATGATCGCCGGCGGCATCTCTACTCAGCTGGGCTTCGGCCCAGATCCTGACGTGGATGCCCTGACTGAGGAACTTCTGGGCCCGCTTTTTGGCTCGCCCTGGGGGATACTAACGCTGGGGCTGGCTGCGGCGCTCGGCGAGGAAACGCTCTTCCGGGGCGCGGTGCAGCCCCGCTTTGGCGTCGTGGCTACCTCGCTGCTGTTCGCCCTGGTACACAGCAACTATGGCATCACGATTTCGACGCTCGTCGTTTTTATGTTTGGACTGTTGCTGGGCTACTTGCGCATCCGCTATAACACGACAACCACCATGGTTACCCACGCCGTTTACAACATTAGCCTCGGCCTTGTCGCTACAATCGCAGCCAACTTTATGGACATCTAGAGGAAGCTTTATGTCTTTAACAAAGCAACAGCGCATCGAACTCAATGAACTCCTCCTGGCCCTTTTCGACGGTCCCGAGTTGACGCGGATGGTGCGCATGCACTTGGATGAAAATCTCTCGGCCATTGCAGGCGGCGATAATTTGACCGATGTCGTCTTCAACCTAGTTTACTGGACAGAGCGGCGCGGCCGCAGCCTTGATCTGATCGACGCCGCACTGACAGAGCGTGGCCAAAGTCCGGAGTTGCTGCATCTGCGCATGGCGGTTGCATCAGCCAACGTACAGGCCGACACAACGGCGAGTGATGGGCAAGGAGAGCCACCGCAATCGGGCAGTGCCGTCGTCGTAGATATCGATAACTCCAGTATCCATGGCTCTAGCTTCAACATCAATGTCGGCGGCGGAGGTCGCGGCACGGATGGCGCGACGGCAACCGGATCCGGCGAGTCCACGGCAGAGCGCAAGCGTCAGTTGCTGGAGGAGCGTCAGCAGGTACTAGTCGATAAGCTCAAGGCTGCCCACGCACAGCGCAACCAAACACTCAATGCCGTCGACAAGGTAACCCTTGACCAGGTAATCCTGCAGCTAGAGCAGGAGCTAAACGCGGTCGGGGGAGAGCTCGCTGCCATCGATCCGTAGCCGCCTATTGGCGCTGCGCCAACGCATCGCCCATGCGGTGCAGCGCTTCCTCCAACGTTGCGCGCGGGCAGCCTAGATTTAGACGCACGAACCCCTCGCCACCTGGCCCGAAGGCCGTGCCATCGTTGAGCGCCACCCCTGCCTCCTCCAGAAAAAAGGTGTACGGATCTTCGATGCCCGTCTCTCGGCAGTCGAGCCACATCAGATATGTGGCTTCGGGAAGCGTTGCGTGGATGCCAGAAAGGTGGGATTTGACATAATCGTGAGCGAAGTCGCGATTCTCTTCCAGATAGCCCAGCAGTTGCTCAAGCCAGTCGTCGCATTCGCCATAAGCAGCAATGGCCGCCGCAATGCCCAACAGATTGACGTGGGGCACAATGCCATTCGCAGCTTGGACGAACTGTTCGCGCAGTTCAGGATTGGGGATGATGGCCAAACTACAGCCCAGACCGGGAATATTAAACGTCTTGCTGGGGGCCAGAACCGTAATGGTACGTTCCGCAATCTCCGGCGTCAGTGTGGCCAGGGGAATGTGCGCCGTGCCCTCCATGAGCAACTCGGCGTGGATTTCATCCGAGCAAATTACGAGGTCGTGACGCTGGCAAATCTTAGCGATGCGTTCCAACTCTTCCCGGCTGTATGCGCGTCCTGTGGGGTTGTGAGGGTTGCACAGAATAAAGAGCCGCGTGTTAGGCTGAATGGCAGCTTCCAGTGCATCGAAGTCTATCTGGTAGTAGAGTTCGTCGCCCTGATGAACAAGACGCAACTCGGCTATGTGAACTTCGCGCTCTTGGTTGGTTGGCGCAGTGAGAAAGGGTGGATAGACCGGCGTGTTGACAAGTACGCCGTCGCCACGGTCCCCAATTGCCCGGCACACCACATTTAGCCCGCAGACCAGGCCAGGCAAGAGGACGATTTCCTCTGACGTGACAGTCCAACCGTACAGCTGTTGCAGCCGGTCGATGATGGCTGACTTTAGTGCTTCTTCATCACCGCCGTACCCAAAGACGCCATGCGCTACACGTTCCTGCAGCGCATCTGTGATCGGCTGGGGGGAGCGAAAGTCCATGTCTGCAACCCACATGGGCAGGGCATCGCCATAGCGGCTCCATTTTGTGCAGTCGCTGGTGCGACGATCAATTGGTTCATCAAAGTCATAGGACGGGGCCATCAGTCAGATTGTCTCCTTGTACAGTGGGATGGGTGGGGAAAGCCGTGCTGCGAGATGATTAAAGCAAACGGCGCGGATGCGCGGCCTCCTCGGCCACAGCATCCGCGCCGCAACAAGCTGCATCGTGCGGCAGAAGCCAATTCATTCCATGCGACTAATCTCGCCGACGGTCAACGGACGGTACCTGGGGTCGGACATGTCATCGATCCTGAGCTGGTAGTCTCGGCGCGGATCACAGCGATAGGCTGCCCGGCCCATGGCCGTTGTCGCGACCGGCGCAGTGACAAAAAAGAGTACGATCAGCGCAATCATGCGCCAGGCTTCGAAGGTGCCAAAGAAGAGTCCCGCCGACAGCAGGAGCAGGCTAACGCCCAGGGTCGCAGCTTTGCCTACGGCGTGCATGCGCGCATAGACGCCCGGCATGCGTACGATGCCGACAGCACTGATCAGCATAAACATCGTACCACCAGCGGCTAAGCCAATAATCAGCCATTCTTGAACGCTCATAAGTTCCTCTTCTGACGCTTGCGCAATTGGCCGCTACTTCGTTTTGGCCGCATTCTGACTAATGTGAAGAGCAAAGGAGACCACTTCACTGAGACGCAAATCATTGACAATGCGATAATCGTCGTTGACGACGGCGACATCTTCCAGGTCATATTGCGCCATTTTCTTCAGCGCCTCATCGATCGTCTCATCCAGATGGACCGCCATGGTTTTGCTGTTGGGCACGGCAAGGTGAGCGATAATCTTGGCTGAGAGCAGGCGGCGCACTTTGCCTACGGGCCAGGGCAGACTGCCCGGTACGAGGTCGAATTGAAGCCGCGCCCAATCGAGGATGTCGCTGTTGTTGACCACATGCGTGAGCCGCCCATTGGAATCTGTGAGAAAGATGCCGTGCTGCCCTTGGTTGGACGCGTAGCGGTCAATCGCTTCCTCGATCGGCGTATCTTCGGGGAGAACCAGCGCCTTCATCGTGGAGATCTGGCTCACCTTTTCGACGGGTGTTTTTTTCATGGCTACTCTGTCGTTTCTTTCGGGACAATGCCGGCGACGCGCGTGACCGGCAGCACAAACATGATCCCCTTGTTGGGGCCGTCCAGATCGCCGGTGATGGCGGTCGTCACGGCGAAGAGCTTGTCGACCAGTTCCATACTGTCGACCAGCGTGAACATGGTCCGGTGCTGCTCCTCACGCGACTGCAAGAGACTGGACATGCTGGGCATGAATGAGAAATCATCGCGCAGCCAGCGCATTTCATGCGCACGGCCAAGGCCCGTGCTCTCGATAATCGTTACGCCCGAAACGTTGGCCGCTTCCCATGCGTCAAGCACGTCCGAACAAGCCTCCAACTCATCTAGAACCAATACCACCATGTGATACATAGGTCACCTCGATCTCTTGGGAGTTAGGCCGGGGTTGGAGTCTGATCCGGCTGATTTGTTGACTTCTCCGACGAATAGACGGCCCGCAGCATGGGGGGCGTGACGAGGGTCGCAACAATCACCATAAAGATCACAATGGAAAAGTTCGTTTGACTGAGCAGACTTTGGCTGACGGCAAAGGAAGCGACGATCAGACCTACTTCTCCGCGTGAGACCATGCCGATTCCCAGACGGAGCGAATCCATGCGACTGAACCCGCTTATGAGTGCGCCGCCTCCGCAGCCGACAATCTTGCTGATGATCGCTACCAGCGTCAGCGCAATCGCAAACCACCACATGTTGCCGGTAATTCCGCGCATGTTGACTTCCAGGCCAATGTTGACAAAGAAAATTGGCACAAAGAAGCCATAGGCTAGGGCAACGACGCCCGACTCAATGCGCGCCTTATAAGGCGTGCGAGCCAGGAAGAGGCCGATGAGAAATGCGCCGGTGATCGCGGCCATGCCGCCAATCACTTCAGCCGCCCAGGCATAGAGAAGCACCAGCACGATAGCAAAGGCAACGATGCCCTGGCTCACCGGCAGGCGGTTGGCCCAGCGCGCCAGCGTAGGAATCACATAGAGCCCGATCAGTGATGCGACGGTGATATAGCCAACCATCCACAGCACCGTCATGCTGATCTCGCCGACGCCGCCGGCGCCGCCGACAAAGAGAATTGCCGCAATAGAGAGGAGCAGGATGACCAAAATGTCGTCGAAGACGGCTGCCCCCAATAAAGCCAGGCCGACTGAACTGCGCAGGACGTTGAGTTCCATCAGCGTCTGAGCGGAGATGCTGACGCTGGTAGCTGACAGCGCCAGACCAATAAAGACGGCCTCGGAATTGGAGGCGCCAAAAGCCAGTGCCGCCCCCCAGCCCATAATGAGCGGCAGAATGACGCCCAGCGTCCCGGAGAGGGCGGACACCTTGCCAGACTCCAACAATTCGTTGAGGTGCAGCTCCAGACCGGCCAACATCATGAGCAGGATTACGCCGAATTCCGCCATCATCTTGATCGTTTCGCCCAGCGCTTCGCTGTCTCCAAAGATGGGCCAGTGGAGCATGTTCAGCACCGTAGGGCCAAGGATAAGACCGGCAATTAGTTCACCCAGGACGGAAGGCTGACCCAGGAGAATACTGAGATAACCACTGAGTTTGGCCGCCACAATGATGGTCGCGACTGCAAGCATGAAGCTTAAAAAATCGTGCGACATAGTAAATTTTGCCTATCTTCAGATGGCGTTGCTTATTCATCCCGCCATTCGCTCCAGTCGCTGCCATCTGACTTCTCGAGAAAATAGGAGAACATGACGGTTCCCAGAAAACCGAGAACCGCAGTGATAACTGCTGCATCGAGCAAAACCTGTGCATCGTTACGCACGGCGAAGAGCGCCAAAATGCCGACCGCATGGATCGCAATCAGATCAAAGGCGACGACCCGATTGGGCGGATTGGGGCCAAGATAGAGCCTTACGAAACAGACGACCAAAGAAATGCAGAGTGAAACGATTAAGAATTCTAACGTGAGGGTAAAGGTGGTTTCATACGTAGTCATACTGTCCCCTGTGTAATCTGTAGAATTTGTCGCTCGAATCCCCCTTTAATCTTGGCTATCAGTTCCTCGGGCGTCTCTACCATGAGTGCATGGACGAAGAGAACCCGTTCGCCGCTTACTGTATCCAAGCCGATGTCCATGGTCAGCGTGCCCGGGGTCAAGGTGATGATGGAAGCTAGGATGGCGATCTCCAGAGGCGTCGTTACGTCCAGCGGCACAGCCACGATTCCCTGACGCAGTGCTGGATTCGGACGCAGAATATAGCCGGCAACCACCAGGCTGCTGACCAGGACTTCCCACAGAATATAGACGAGGAAGAGCGGGATGCGAAGGCCACGCACGCCATACTGGGGCTCCACCAGCGTCAAAATCAACATGCCGACGATAAAGCCCACAATCAGGTCGGCCAGGCTGAAGGCCTGCATAAGGATGACCCAAAGGAAGGCCAGAAATACGTTGATGACGTAGAGCAATCGCATGGACATTGAACGATTTTCCATTATTCCGCAGCCGTTACAACCGGTGGCGGCGGCTCATCCATCGGGGCGACGGCTTCGATATAGCCGGCCTGATCCATAGCCTGCTCGGCGGCAAAGCTGGTCACCCTGAGCGCCGGACCCAGGAAGATACCGATGGTCAAACTGAGTGCCACCAGCACGGCGGTGGGTGCGATGATCAGGCTGCGCCGGCGTAGGTCTTGTAGAGGCGGAGCTGCCGCTTTGGTGCCCGGGTATTCGCCCCAAAATGAGTACTGCCAAATGCGAATCATGCTCATGGTGGTGAGCAGGCTCACGAAGATACTGACGCCGCCAATCAGAAAGTGGCGGCTGTCCAGCGTGACCTGGAGCAGGCTCAGCTTACCGCCAAAGCCACTGGATGGCGGGATGCCGGCCAACGAGAAGGCCGCAATGAAGAAGAGCGTCGCCAGCCACGGATAGCGCGAAGCAAGGCCGCCGATGCTGCTCAGTGTACCGCTGCCCATCTCCAATTCTACCGCGCCGCCAGCCATCATCAACGCCGTCTTGACAAACATGTTGTGAACCAGGAAGAGGATCGCTGCCGCCAACCCGAAGCCAATGCCGAAGCTGCTTGCGGAGGTGGCAAGCGCCAACCCCATGATCATGTACCCAACCTGGCTGATGATGTGAAAGCTGAGCAAACGGCGAATGGTGGGCTGGGCAAAGGCCCCCAGCACGCCGATGACCATCGTCAATCCGGCGATGACAAGGAGCATGGGACGCCATGTCGTCAGCAATTCCGGAAAGAGCAGGGGAAAGAGCCGGAAGAGCGTGTAGACGCCCACTTTGGTTAGCAGCCCGCCAAAGAGTGCGGTGACGACCGGGTGGGGCGTGTGATAGCTGGCCGGCAGCCAAAAGAAAAAAGGAAAAATGGCGGCCTTGCTGCCAAAGGCGATCAGCGTGAGTCCAGCCAAGAGCCAGACGATGATGTCCGGTGCATCTTGGAGTCGTTCGGCCATCTGTGCAAAGTTGAGCGTTCCCAACGAGCCGTATGCTACCCCTGCCGCAGTCAGCAGTAACAACGAAGCGAGTAGATTCAAAACCACATAACGGATGCCGCCGTTGATCTGGTTGGGCGTCCCGCCCAGCGTGATGAGGACGAAACTGGACATGAGTAGGACTTCGATAAAGACATACAGGTTGAAGAAGTCACCTGACAGAAACGCGCCGTTGACGCCCATCATCAGGAAGAGCAGCAAGGGGTAGAATCCCATACGCTCGCGGTGAAAGTCCAGGGTGCTCATGGCAAAGGGCACAATGCAGAGTGCAACGATGCCGGCAGATACAAGCATGATGCCCGAAAGTGAATCGGCTACAGCCGTGATGCCATAGGGCGCATCCCAGTTGCCCATTTGCAGCACGATTCGGCGACCGCTTAGGGTGTCGGCCAAAATCAAGAGCGAGACCAACAGATTCAGCGACAGCGCTATGAAGGTAAGCATTTGCTGGAGCGTGCCGTTGCGCCTGCCGCCCAGGCGGGAGACGGCTAAGATTATGGCTGCAGTGACCAGAGGAATCGCCACGGGCGCAGCTAGGAAGTTGGGGTCAAGATTCATTGCTTACCGCTGCTCCCCATCTTCGTCGAGTTTCTTGGGTTGCTCCGCGTCGTACGATTCCTCAGGCGCATCATCCATTTCCGCGTCAATCACATAGTCGCCCGCGCTTTCCTGGAAAGGCAACTCTACGCCCGGTCGGTCGTATACTTCGTCTAGTTCATACTGCAAGAGATCGTAATCCTCGTCGGCATTGCTCTGAAGCTTGGCTTGCGTCTGTTGCGGCGAAGCAAATGGGTCGATCGCGTTGAGGTAATGGCTGAGTTCGCCTGGCACAACATCGGAGCCGGTCAGGGCATCGCGCCGGGAGACCAGGACCACGATAAACGCGGTCACGCCAAAGCTAATCACGATCGCCGTCAGAATCAGCGCCTGGGGAAGGGGGTCCGCCATGTTGGGAATCTGTTCCACATAGTTGCCCCCTTTCCTGAAGATCGGCGGATTGCCCCGCGTGAGCAGGCCTGAACCGAAAAGAAGCATATTGACGCCATGGCTAAATAGAGCAAGCCCCAGAATGAGTTGAATTTGTCCGCGACGCAGGATCATATAGGTGCCGGCGGACAACAAGCCGGCAACCATCACCGCGAGGAGAACTGAAGTCAGCGGAATCGTAATACTCATTGACTGCCTCCATCGGACAGATCCCCATCCAGTTCGTCAGGATCGAAGAACTCAGGCGCGGCTTCGCTCAAGCCGATCAGATAGGAGGCGCTAAAACCCAACACGGTCATGAAGACGCCGATGTCAAAGATCAATGGTGTACTCAGCTTGACCAGCAGCGTGCCCAGGTAGAATTCCGGTCCCCAAACGGCGTCAAAAAAGCCGCCGAACCAGACGTCGAAGATCGCTGTACCGATGGCCAGCAGCAGCCCGAACCCAAGGGCGGGCTGCAGGAAAGGACCGATTTCGCGGCGCACAACGTCGCTGCCACGGGACATGATTTGTAGCTGAAATGCGGTCGCAGCCATTAGCGCAGCGATAAAGCCGCCACCGGGCAGATCGTGCCCGCGCATTAGGAAGTAGATGGCGAGCATAAGCAAGACAGGCGTCAACACCCGCTCAAGGAGACGCAGATAAAGTTCTGTCATCAGGCCTGACCCTCCTGCGTGCCGGTGTTCTGCTCCGTCTCTTCGTGTGCGTCGCGCCGAGTCATATAACGCTGGCGCAGGTTCTGAAGTCGCGGCGCCCGCAGCAGGGAGTAGCCGCCGATGGCAGCAATGGCCAGCACTGCAATTTCACCCATTGTGTCATAGGCACGGAAATCGACCAGAATTACGTTGACCACATTGGTCCCCTTGCCGAGGGGCACGGAATAGAGGAGAAAGGCTTCGCTGATCGACTCGCCCACTTGGATACCGCTGCTGAATATAACGAGGAAAAAGCCGAAGACCCCCATGGCCAATGCTACGACTATGTTGCGGACTTTGCGCGAAATGGGCAGCGGAGGCAGTGTCGCCGGCTTGACGCGAAAGAAGACCAGAACAAGCAGAATGACCGTCAACACTTCGATCAGCAACTGCGTGAGCGCCAGGTCAGGTGCGCTGAAAAAGACAAAGAACAGCGTTACAGTCACGCCAACAACGCCCAGACTGATGATTGCCCCGATGCGCGATTTGACGCGTATCGTTACTATGGCTGACACGATAGCCAGCAATGCAATGATCGTCTCGGGCAATAGCGGTCGTTCAGCCCAGTTGATGACAAAGTCAGACTGAGGATGAATCTGCATCATTGCTACGAAGAGGGCCAACACGGCCCCCGTAAAGATGATGCTGGCCTGCGTGGCCATCGTGCCGCCCTGAACATTGCGGGTCACCCAGTTTGCCATCGCATAGACCGCATCGTTGATGCGATTGAAGATGACAACGCCGTTGAGCTTGGGCGGCAGGCTACGCAGCGCCTTGCGCAGCGGCGCACGCAAGAAGAATATCGCTACGCCCGCAGCAATTGCAACCAGGCTGGCGATGAGTACCGGCGTGAAACCGTGCCATAGGGAAACATAGGTGTCGACCGGTTCACCAGCGATAGCGGAGATCGGCGGCAAGAATAATAGCTTGTTGAGCGGACCGAGCAGCAATGGGATGGCTGCACCAACCAAGACCAGAAGCATTGGTGCAAAGACAAAGCCGAAGGAGGGGGCGTGGTGAATCGATGCCGTTTCCCGCGGCGCACGTTTGCGGAAGAAGGTTTCCCACATCAACGTTGCCGCAATCGCTACAAAAAAGGCGCCCGTGATGCCGGCAGCAGTCATGCCTGTGAAGCCGAGGATACGCTCTCCGTGCTCTGCGGTCTGGTACCAAGTGTCGAGTAAGAATTCTTTGGCCAGAAAGCCGAAGGTGGGCGGGATGCCGGCCATGGAGAGCGCGGCCAGAACTGCAGCGACCGTCACCCAGGGCATGCCGCGCCAAAGATTGGCCAGGTGCCGCAGGTCGCGTGTACCCACCGCGTGGTCGACAATGCCGGCAAGGAGGAAGAGCGGGCCCTTATAGAGTGCGTGGGCTAATATGCCGACTATGACTGCCTTATAGGCGATGTCCGTGTTGAATGCCAGCAGCATGACGAGAATGCCCAACTGGCTGACTGTGGCATACGCCAGAACGGCCTTAAGGTCGTAATAGCGCAGGGCGCTGATTGCACCCAACAGCATGGTGAAGCCGCCCACAATCAGTAGCGTCCAGAACCAGAGGGGCGTGCCACTTAAAGCTGGATGCATGCGGGCGAGGAGAAAGATGCCCGCTTTGACCATGGTGGCGGAATGCAAATAGGCGCTGGCCGGTGTTGGGGCCGCCATCGCACCCGGCAGCCAGAAGTGAAAGGGGAATTGCGCCGACTTCGTGAAAGCGCCCAGCAGGATTAACATCAACGCCCACGGGTACAGAGGGTCTTCCGTTACGCCCGGCATTGCGTTGATGCCGCTAATCGAATAAGTGCCTGTTGCCATACCCAGCAGCAAGATGCCCGCCAACATCGCCAGTCCACCCATCCCAGTGACGATGAATGCGCGACGACCGCCCTCTTTGGCGTCAGCATATTGATACTTGAAGGCAATGAGTAGGTACGAAACGATGCTCGTTCCTTCCCAAAAGACAAAGAGTGTCAGCAGATTGTCCGACCAGACGAGGCCCAGCATGCTGGTCATGAAGAGGAAGAGCAGCCCGTAAAATCGGGCCTGATTTTTGTCGCCTTCGAAATAGTAGCCCGTGTAGAGCGCAACTGCCGCGCCAACCCCCGTAACGATCAGACCAAAGAAGAGGGCCAACCCATCCAGCCGCAGGCTAATCTCCAAACCAATTTGGGGCGCCCAGGCATAGCTTTCTGCAAGAAAAATGCCCTGCGATACGGCAGGCATTTGCAGCATCTGCCAAATGGTCACCAGGGTGGGGGGAATGGCGGCCAGCCAACCGGAAAACGCATACCGTTCCGGGCGGGAGAACCACAAAATCGGGCTTGTGATTGCAAGAAGTAGCAGGCAGAGTAGCAAGGCTGACACAGGTAATTCCTGTTATTGCATCGGGAGGATCAGATCAGCAGGCGGCGATGCCTGGTCCGATAGGGAAGGGTAGGCCAATCATGGCGCAGTGCTCGACGGCGCTGTCGGAGAATATTCAAAAATTACGTCATCTAGAATACAATAGGGTCGTGGATTCTGCAAGCAATGGGGTGTGCCCGGTTGGAAACATCATGCAGCGGATGTGCGAGCCGAAAAGGGCAGCGATTTATTGCTCGATTCCGTCTGACCCGCCGCCGACAAGCGCCAATCCTGATTTACACTGCTCACGCGATTGGACAGCATCTGAAAGGTGCGTAGGATGAAGTGGTCTACCCGTGCATTCCCGTATGTGTTGTTGCTGGGTTTTTTCTATGGGTCAACGCTGGTAGGCTCTCGCTTTAGCGTTGGGCAGTACGATCCTCGCACCTACATCAGCCTGCGCTTGCTCATTGCCGCCGGCGCCCATCTCTTCCTCTATGCCATCACCAGCCGTCGTCCGCCCGGTTGGGGGCGCCTTTGGCGGCTTGCCATGGTTCTGGGCGTTATCGGGACCGCTATCCCCATGACCTCCATCGTCTCGTCGCTTCAATATCAGAGCAGCGGCGTTACCTCGATGCTGCTTACGCTCAACCCGGCTGTGACCGTGCTGCTGGCTCAGCTCTTTTTGCCCGACGAATTGCTCACCTGGCGCAAGGCCCTGGGCGTGACAATTGCCCTGGCCGGCGCAAGCTTGCTCATCCTGTTGGGCGAAACCGGGCTGGCTGACTTTGCCCAGGCCGACTGGCGCGGCTACGCCTGGGTTTTGCTCGGCGTATCGGTCGGCGCGTCCTCCGGCATCTTTGCCCGACGCTTTATGCGCGACCTGGATGCGTGGGATGTGGCCAGTGTGCGCATGTTTACGGCGGCGCTGGTGCTCCTGCCCGTCACTTACTTCACCGTCGGCTATGACATGAGCAACGTGACTCGCACCGGATATTTCGTGCTCATCTACGCTTCGCTTGTGGGCACCTTCGGCGGTATGTGGCTCAATTTTTATATCGTGCAGAACTTTGGCGCGACGTCTGCCTCCCAAACTTCCTACGTCATTCCCGTAATCACGACGATTTTGGGCGCAGTCCTCCTGGATGAGACGATTACACTCGGAATGGTGACCGGCATCAGCATCATCTTTGTGGGCATCACCCTGCTCAACTGGCAGCCCCGTACAGAATCGGGTCGAAATCCATTTCGTGCAGCGATCAGCCGTACCGGCGTTGAGTCCGGCGCTGAGTCCGGTGACTGAGTCCGGTGACTGAGTCCGGTGACTGAGTCCGGTGACTTAACGTTGCGTTCTAAACCGTTCATCTGTCCGTCATCACTATCTTTCAACGGTCAAAAATTTTAAGGTAATCGCGCCAAATTGACACGTCACGATCGCCATACCTGTGATATACTGCACTCTGCAGATGGGTCCATTTCTGCCTGTGCGATGTCTTAGCCAAGCACTTGTGGATCAGCAAGCACGGTACCGCCATCTGACTTAGGGGCGTCATTTATGACACCTCTGCCACACATCGAAAGACTGTCCACAACCTGACAGCGTACTTCGTCGACAAGTAAGTTTGCAGCACTTAATCTGAACTCCGGACGATTTGTGAGCGTCGCTTAGCGGCGCGCTGATGAATTTGTTTTGCTTGCCGCAGACCGATTTTGAGCAATCTGGCAGCTGTTTCGCCATTGGCACATTAAGCTTTCTATTGCGTTCCGTGGGGCGACTGAATTTTGGCCGTCCGCGACGCATCGATACTTGCCCCCCTCGGTGACGCTTCACCGACCATTATCGTATAGAGAAATTATCTTGGCCACCAACATAGAAAAAAGCGCCCCCGGCGCGCAGCGCGCCGTCGACGTTGTTGTTCAGCCACGCCCTGGAACCACGCGCCGGCCCCCTCGAAAGCGAACCAGCTATGGTTGGCCCTTCTTTTTGGCACTTGTTATCAGCATCGTTAGCACGGTCGGTTTTTTTGGCATTATCCTCACGTTGTTGATTAGTGGATAAGCCACGCATTCTGTATCCGGGGAAGATACTGAGGCCCAACCTTAACGCACCCTGTCGCTAGCAAATGCACACAACGATGTGCCCGCGCCGCCAATATCCGTGCCGTCAATATTCGCATAGAAAAGCCCAGTCCGGGCGGTCTCCTTTGGAAGAGAGATCGCCCTTTTCTTATTTGTATTGAGTTGTGCGAAGATAGTTGCAGATTCACTATGGTCTATTTCGCTCGTTGTCTGGTTGGCGCGTGACTCAGCCTTGGCTCCTGTCTTCGGGATAGCTTTGCCCGCGGCGTGTGGTCTGGCGAAGCCAGCCGTCTGCACGATGGGGGCCGCGGGCGATCCCTGGCAGCGTGATCCATGGGTCGATTATTGCCTGGCCGTACTGATGATTGCACCATGTTGTCCGCCACGACAGTAGCGTGCCATCTGGTTCAGAAGCAAAGATGGGGAGGAACGATGAAGGCGATCCTGTTTGATTTGGGCAACGTTTTGGTCCGTTATGACCGCGTGGCCAATGTTGAGGCGCTGGCGGCAGCCAGCCAGAGCGATGCCGCCACGATCTCGGCGATTTTGGACGAAGTGGGCGAGCTGCTAACCGTCGGCGAATTGGACGGCGATCAGCTGCATCAGCTCTTGATCGAACGCGCGGGCATGACGCCGTCACCAACTAAATTTGCCGCAGCTGCCAGCACCGGCATTACACCGGATGAGGCGGCGCTAGAGTACGCCCTTGCCCTCCAATCTCGTGAAGACGTGACCGTAGCCGTGATCAGCAATACCATTGACCTGCATGTGGCCTGGCTCGATGCCAACGTGCCTCAACTAGCCGAAATTGATCTGGTGATGATGAGCAACGAGGTCCATCTGGCCAAGCCCGACCCCGCAATCTTTGAACTGGCCCTGAAATTGCTGGACCTGTCTGCTGATCGCGCGTTGATGGTCGATGACATTGCCGAGAATATCGCCGGCGCAAGTGCAGTGGGCATGACGGGCATCGTCCACCGCGAGTGGGCGCAGACCCGCGCCCAGCTTGAGGACTGGCTGGCGCGAGAATGAAGCCACGGCATCATTCTCCTCGCCCCGCGTCCGGCGCGTTGACCAAAACAGGCGGTTTCCTGTCCGGGTTCACCCATACGCTGCAACCGTACATCGGCTGTACGTTCGCGTGTGAGTATTGCTACGTGAAGGCGCTCAGCGTTCACCGATTTCACAAGCCGGCCATGGCGTGGGGCGATTATGTGCACCCCCGCACCGGAATTGTCGAAAGACTGAGCCGGCAGATGGCGGGATTTGCGCGACGGGGTGAACTGGGCCAATTGGCGATTTTCATGTCGAGCGCCACCGACCCTTATCAGGGATTGGAACGTCATTGGCGGCTGACGCGCGGCTGTCTGGATGTCTTCCTGGAGTATCCGCCGGGTTTGCTCATCGTACAGACGCGCTCGCCTCTTGTCGCCGATGATTTTGCGCGCTTGCGGCAACTCGGCGGACGCTGCTGGCTCAACTTCACGCTGGAAACCGATCGGGAAGAGGTGCGAGCCGCGATCACGCCTCGCTGCCCATCCGTGTCCCAGCGACTGCGCACGCTGAAAGCCGCCCGTGCAGCCGGCCTCAACGTGCAGGTCACTGTGAGCCCCTGCATGCCGTACTCGAGCGTCGAGGACTTTGGCCGGCTGCTGCTGGAGCATGGTCGGCGAGTCATCGTGGACAGCTACGCCAGCGGCGACGGGCAAGGCGGCAGACGCACGGCCAGGACGGAGATTCCCGCACGCTATGCTGAACTTGGCTGGGACGATTGGCGCGCCGAGGAAGAGGCCCGGGCGTTGTACGCCTGGCTTGCGATGCAGATGGGTGGGCGGGCCGGCTGGTCTCAGGCTGGCTTTGCTCAACTTGCTCAGACCATTCATTCCGCTGTAGCTGAGACCTAATTATTCTGTATTCATTTCGTACCCAGTGAGGAGCATGCTATGACACGCTATGGTGGAATCGAAGCGGGCGGCACCAAGTTCGTCTGCGCCGTTGCGGAGGGTCCGGGCGCGATCTCTGATGAGGTTCGGTTTCCGACGACTACACCCGACGAGACCATTGCTCAGGCCGTCGATTTTTTCACGCATCACCATGCTACTGCGCCGCTGGCCGCCGTCGGGATCGCCTCCTTCGGCCCCGTTGACCCAAACCCGGCTTCCCCCACATGGGGATACATCACGACCACGCCCAAGCCGGGCTGGCACAACACCGATTTGGCGGGTCCCCTTGCTGCTGCGCTGCGCGTGCCGATTGGTTTTGACACGGACGTCAATGGGGCCGCGCTGGGCGAGCATCGCTGGGGCGCCGGTCAGGGATTGGACAACATTGTCTATTTGACGGTTGGCACTGGATTGGGGGGCGGCGCCGTCGTCAACGGCAAGCTGCTCCACGGCATGATGCACCCGGAGATGGGGCATATGCTCTTGCCCCGTGATCCCAAGCGCGATGCCTATGGGGGGCATTGCCCCTACCATGGCGATTGCTTTGAGGGGCTGGTCTGTGGACCGGCCATCATCGATCGCTGGCAGCAGGATTCTTACGAACTTTCGCCCGATCATGAGGCATGGAAACTGGAAGCCCACTACCTGGCCCTTGGCGTTACGAATATCATTGCCATTCTTTCGCCCGAACGCATCATCCTTGGTGGGGGCATCATGGACCAGGAACAGCTCTTTCCCATGGTACGAGCGAACGTTCAGGAGCTTCTGAACGGCTATATCCAAACGCCACAAATTTTGGAGCAGATCGATCAATATATCGTGCCACCGGGACTCGGCAATCAGGCCGGTGTATTGGGCGCCATCGCATTGGCTCAGGACGCAGCGGTCAATCACTAGACGCTTCTACGCAAACCCAAAAAAGCGAACGCAAACATGTCGAATCTGATTTTTGACCCCACCGAACATCCCCACCGTCGCCGCAACCCGCTGACGGGAGAATGGGTGCTCGTCTCGCCCCACCGCACCAAACGCCCCTGGCAGGGACAGGTAGAGAAGGCTCCGCCAGACACGCGTCCTGCCTACGACCCAACGTGCTATCTTTGCCCTGGCAACGAACGTGCGGGCGGCAATCGTAACCCGGACTATGCAAGCACCTTCGTGTTCACCAACGATTTCGCTGCACTCATGCCCGACGGGCCGCACGGTGCAGTGGAGGAAGCCAACGACCTTTTTTATCTCGAAGCCGAAACCGGCGTCTGTCGCGTGATCTGCTTCAGTCCGCGTCATGACCTCACCTTGCCCGAAATGGAGCCGGCCGATATCCGCAAGGTCGTTGACGTCTGGGCGCTCCAGGTGACAGAATTAGGGGAGCGCGATGATGTGAGCTATGTACAGGTCTTTGAGAACAAGGGCGCGGTAATGGGCTGCTCCAACCCCCATCCACACGGCCAGATCTGGTCTAGCTCCATTGTGCCGATGATCCCCATGCTGGAAGATGCCAGCCAGCAGCGCTACCATGCACAACACGGGACAATCATGCTGCTCGACTATCTCGCTGACGAGCGGGCATCAGGCGAGCGGATTGTCGTTGAAAATGAGCACTGGATCGCGCTCGTGCCTTTTTGGGCAGTCTGGCCCTTTGAGATCATGGTGCTGCCGCGCCGCCACGTCACCGATCTGCCCAGCCTGACGGTTGAGGAGCGGGATGCGCTGGCTTCCCTGCTCAAGCGCATGCTCACCCGCTATGACAATCTTTTTGAGACGAGTTTTCCCTATTCCATGGGCTGGCACGGCGCCCCGACAGATGGTGGTGACAACGCCTATTGGCAACTCCACGCCCATTTTTACCCGCCACTATTGCGTTCGGCGACGGTCAAGAAATTCATGGTCGGCTATGAGATGCTCGCCATGCCCCAGCGCGATATCACGGCGGAGCAGGCCGCGGCGAGGCTGCGCGCGCAAAGCGAGATGCATTATAAGACGCGGGGCGTGGCGTAGGTAGACCGGGGTTGCTCACACAGAGGGGGACCATCAAATGCTTCATCGAGAATGGAGAATGGTTACTTGGCGACCACGCTCAATTAACCATTCATCAATTATCATTCACGATTAAGCATCACTGGTGGCGAAACTATTCCTGTTCCTCAACATCTGCTGCCGTTTCCTGGCGGGCAGCTTCTACGATGGCCAGGATCTGCGGCGCGGCGTCGCGGAGGCCACTGCTGCGGAAGCCCAAAATCGCTTCCAACTCATCCTGACTCTCGGGGCCCCGGGCGGCGATTGCCTTGAGGAGGGAATTGTTGGCGATATAAGAAGGCTTACCGTCACGGTGTACGGCTTCTTTTTGGCGTAACTCCTGCAGCTTGATGAAAATGAGCCGCTCGCAGCGGGGCGAAACGCCCGCACCCAGCGCCTGCGCTTTTGCCCGCGCGGCGCCGGTCTGCGTCTGAAGCTCTGTACGCTGGGCAGCCATCAGTTCTTCATCTCCGGCCTGGGGCGGATTGAGACGAATCAGATCCAGAATAACCGGCCCATAGTGCTGGAGCCGCTGCGTGCCCATGCCCGGCACCAGCGCCAAGTCGTCAATCGTTTGTGGGCGCTGCTCCGCAATCGTCAGCATGATTTCGTTTGACATAATGACGTAAGGCGGCTGGCCCTGCTCTTCCGCCGAGCGACGGCGCCAGGACCAAAGCGCTTTCTGTAGCGCAGTGTATTTGTCGCCAACGTTTTCGACCGGCGTTTCCTCTACTTCCGGCTCTTCCGGCGGCTTGCCATAGGCTGCCAGCTCAGGATGACCCGCCAGCCAGGCTTCTGCCTGGGCACGGCCGCGCATGGTCGCCGCCAGCACCGGATACCCTGAGCGCGAATACTGACGCAGTTGTCCCCCCTCGAGCAGATCATCCACGTGGTTCATGACCATAGCTTCGCCAAGGGCCTTGAGCCGGCCATGATGGCGTGCCTCGTTGGGCTTGACCGGCGCACGTAAGCTTCCGGTCAGAATACGCGCCAGGCCGCTGCGCCCGACAGGTTTGGGCAGGCTGACCAGGCAGTCCAAGACCATGGGCGCGATGTCCACATCCTCGGGGAGCGGGTGTGCCGGCGCCTCTGGTTCCGGAATGTCGGGACGGATTCCCGTGCAGTTGTCACAGACGTCACACTTGCTGCGCGGCGGGCTGCCAAAGTGAGCGCTGATATAGCCGTGACGACAGGTCTCGGCCGTGGCGTAGCCGATGACGTCATCGATGCGACGCTGCGCCACCGCCGACGATTGGGTCAGCAGGCGCTCCAAGCGGGTACGGATGTCATTCGGCGGTGAGGGCAATTCCATCAGCATGGCTCGCTTCGCCCCTTCAACCTGAAGCCAGCCTTCGTTTTGCATGTCGTAGAGCCATGCTTCAGTTTCGGCCAGGGGCCAGTCCATAAACGCCGCTACGTCCGCCGTCTGGAATACAGCCGCTTTGCCCGGTCGGAGGGCAAGTCCGCGCTGGAGGCGCAGAAAGTCGTTGTCCTCCGTCGCACTTTTTGCCAGCTTTTTGGGCATGGTGATCGACAGCTCGCGCGGCAGATCAAAGGTGCGGCTGATCAGATCGGCTCGCTCCAAGAGACTGACGGCTACGCGGACGCTTGTCTCATCGGTATTGAGCACCTGCTGCAGCCGCCGTGCGTCGACCGGCCCGATCGCTGTTGCGAGCTTGTCGTCGGTCATGGCGGTTTCAATCTTGTCGATGTCAAGCTTGACATCGAGCTGGTTGGCAATGGCCACGTAGACCCTTTCCAGATATTCGACCGTAAACTCGTCTGACTTGGCCCACCGGCGCAAGTTGGCCCAGTCGTTGTTGCTGTAAAAGAGCACGCCCTGGCTGAGCACGCCATCACGGCCGGCGCGACCGACCTCCTGGTAGTAGGCAGCCAGGCTACGCGATGGGTGAAAATGAACGATAAAGCGAATGTCGGATTTGTCAATGCCCATGCCAAAGGCAATTGTTGCCACGACCACGCGTGTCGCATCGCTCATGAACCGGTCCTGGACCGCGCCGCGGCCACTGATTCCGGCGTGGTATGCTTCGGCCGCAACGCCGGCTTCGCGCAGATGAAAGGCCAGCGACTCTGCCCGGTGGCGACTGTTGACATAAACGATGCCGCTGCCTTCTGTTTCGGTAACGAATTTGAGCAGCGCGGCAAGTTTTTCTTCTTCGTTGTGAAAGCGCAGCGCCGACAGGTGCAAGTTGTCGCGGAAGATGTCCAGCGCCAGCACATGGGGGCGTTGCGGGACGCGCTCGGCGCCGCTCGCCTCACCAATATCGCTCATGTAGTCGACGATCTCATCGCGGACGCGGGGCGGGGCCGTCGCAGTCATGGCCAGCGCCGGCGGGTTGCCAAGTTCAGCCCGCGCCTCCTGAATGAACAGATAGTCGGGTCGAAAGTCGTGACCCCAGAGGCTGACGCAGTGCGCCTCATCCACGACAAAGAGATCCAACCCGGCCCCGCGGAGCGCGCGCAGGAACCCGCGCTGTCGCAGGCGTTCGGGCGCAGCATAGATCAGCTTGTAGTCACCCCTGGCTATGCCTGCCATCCGTGCGGACAACTCCTCGTCGCTCAGCGTACTGTTGATAAAAGTGGCCTTTTTTCTGGCCGTCGTGGGCAGGCTTTCAACCTGGTCCTTCATCAGCGCAATCAGCGGACTAATGACCAGCGTTGCACGGGGCTGTGTGAGGGCCGGGAGTTGGTAGCAGACTGACTTGCCCGCGCCCGTGGGCATGACAGTGAGGATCGACTCGCCACGCTGGGCCGAGGCAATCGTTTCGGCCTGACCCTCACGCAGCTTCATGTAGCCGAAGTGACGCGCCATGTCAATCTGAATCTTACGCTCTTCGCGCCGATCGACTTCGATGGTCGACGTGCCGCCCAGGTGGCGGTAAATTGCCTGCAGATCCTCATCAGCTACTGGTTCGTGGCCGGTAAAGGGCGCCAATGACTCGGCCAATTCCTGGAACTGAATTGTGCGCCGTCGCTCCAATTCAACCTGCGCGGCACGCGCGCTCTCTGGGCGATCTGCCGCGACCATCAGCGCTGCAAGGCTTTGCAGCTGTCGTGGCGTGATGCCTGCCGGAATGCCCGCGCCCAGTCGCTCGATATACTCACTGGAAAGCTGCTCCTCCCGGGCTTCGGTCGCCAGGGTGGCCATCGTTAGGGTTGCCTGCAAATCACGCGGTCGATCAGCCAAATAAGCTTGGAGGAGGTCTGCCCCCTCATCAAAGCGGCCTAGCTTTGCCAGGACAGTGGCGCCAGTGGTGAGGGCTGTCGCATTGCGCGGCGCCGCCTCGATGATATCGTTTGCTACAGCGAGTGCATGGGCGTCATGGCCTGCTGCCAGCAGCGCCTCCGCTTCCAGGGCCTGGGAGGCAATCGTCGTGCTGCGCCGCTGACGTCGCTCAATCACCTCCAGCGCGGCTTCGGGCTCGCCGGCCCGCAGGTAGCCAGATGCCTGGTGATCCAAGAGAAAGAGCAGCGGGCCATGCGCTTCCCGCAGCAGGTCCGTCAGCATTAGCAGATCCGTCGCTGCTGCCCAGGCGCCGGCATAGTCTAAGAGTGCGTCACGCAGCTCGGGCGGCAATGCGCCCACTCGCTCTGCGGGCAGGTGCAGCGCTTCAAGCAGGTTTTGAGCACGATTGGCAGACGATTCTTGCTTGGCAGACATAGCGGGTTTTTTCTCGTTGGACGATCTCTACGACCGATTGGGGCAAGCGTGAGCGTAAATGCAGATCCGGCAGATGTGCGCGGTGTCAGGAGAAAAAACGATACACGCAATGAAGTGGGTTGTCAATCCAGGCGTCAGGCGCAAATCGGGCCTGAAAGTAGAGTGAGACGAATCGTTGATAGCTGTCGATGCGGCCGATCAGGGCAAGTGTCTCAGACTCTATGCGCAGCCTTCGGTGTGATCCCTTTCGTCTTTCGTCGGGCCCAAAACGTGCGCTTCCGCTCCCGCGGCCTATTTGCAACAGCTCGGCATTTCCAGCAACGGTTTCCCTGCGGCGTGATGAGCCTCTGCTGTCGCTACGCAGAGGAATCCATGGTGTTCTGGTATACTGACGACAGGCTGTCTCTGCCAATTGATTCCCTGCGATCAGTGTCTGTATGCCTGCGTGCGACCGGAATGAGTCGCTGCAGTTGAGCAGATGGCCTGCCATTGAGACTTGTTCAATCTTTCCGTATAGGCGACCGCTGTCCTGCTGGCGCAGCCTGCAACCCGGTACGGAAGTTCACCGATTATCGAGAATGAGAAGGGTGCGTGATGACACGAGTTTTTGTAACCGGCTTGGGGGCGATAACGCCCATCGGCAATGATGTCGAAACCTACTGGGCCAATTTGGTCGCGGGCACGTCGGGCGCTGGGCCAATCGAGAGCTTTGATGTCGGTGAAATGCCGTACAGCATGGCCTGTGAAGTCAAGGACTTTGATCCTGAAGCGTATATGAGTCGCAAGCTGGCCCGGCGCACAGCTCGGTCTGCTCAATTCGGCATCGCCGTCGCCAAGCAGGCCCTGGCTGACGCCGAACTCACGATTGATGAGAGCAATTGGTACAACGTCGGTGTCATGATGGCGACGGGCGGCGGCGGCATCACGGAGATCGAGACGGCCACCCACATCTACGAAGACCGGGGCTGGCGCGCCATCGGCCCCTTTGTTGTGCCCAGCGCCATGGCAAACGCGGTCAGTTGCCTCGTTTCGATTGAAACCGGTGCGCGCGGCCCGGTTATGACCAGCACTGCTGCCTGCGCCAGCGGCCACTATTCTGTCATCGAGGCGTTTCATTATCTCCAGCGCGGTGAAGCGGACGTCATGATTGCCGGCGGAACCGAATCGGCGATCTCACCGCTGACCATGGCGGCGTTTGGGCGTATGGGCCCGCTCTCTAGCCGCACGGACGATCCCGTCCACGCCAGTCGCCCCTTTTCCATCGACCGCGACGGCTTTGTAAGCGGTGAGGGCGCAGGCGCGCTGATCCTGGAGACAGAAGAGCATGCACGCGCCCGGGGCGCAAAGATCTATGCCGAAGTGCTGGGGGGCAAGCTCACAGGCGATGCCTTCCATATCACCGCGCCCGATCCTGAGGGCGACGGTGCAGCCCGCGCGCTTGCGGGCGCAATCCAGATGGCGGGACTGATGCCGGACGACGTGGATGTGATCTACGCGCATGGGACTGGTACAGTGCTCAACGATGCAGGCGAGGCCCGCGCCATCCGGCGCGCCTTTGGCGACGCGGTGGACCGGATGAAGATCACCAGCATCAAGAGCATGATTGGCCACGGGTTGGGCGCGGCCGGCGCCCAGTCGGCGGTGGCTGCGGTTTGCACGCTCTCGCGCGATATCGTACCGCCAACGATCAACTATACGCCTGACCCGGAATTGACGATCACAATTGTGGGGAATGTCGCTCAGGAAGTTGATGCCAACGTTGCACTGGTGAATGCGTTCGGTTTTGGCGGCCAAAATGTTGTCGCCGTCTTCGCTGCGGTGGATGAATAACGCCTAAGCGCTGACGTGGCCGGCCTGCCTGGAGAAGGCTTCCGCTCATGAATCGGGGACAGCTCCGAAGCTGGAGAAATGAACAGAGACTGGTGTCAGGCTGGCGCATCCTCATGTGCCTGGTCGGGTTTGTCGTGGTCACCTGCCTCCTGCCGGCAACAGTAGCGGCGCAGGGCGATCCGCCGCCGACCTATCCGCCGTATCTGCAGAAACAACAGCCGCGCCATGTGAAGGTGATTGGCCCAACCTCGGGCATTTCGGATGTGCAGGGAGACGAGCCGGACATCATCGGCGGTGAAATTGCCGCGGCAGGCGCCTGGCCGTGGCAGGCTGCCCTGGTTCGGCCCGGCAGTGACAATGCGTACTTTGGCCACTACTGCGGTGGTACGTTGGTGGCTCCGTCGTGGGTGCTGACGGCCGCACACTGTGTCCTTGGTTTGCCCAGCGCACCGAACGTCGTCGACGTTGTGCTAGGCCGCACACAGCTTTCGACTGGCGACGGTGAACGTATCGCCGTCGATCTGATCATTATCCACCCTGACTACGATACGCTCAGAAGGGATTCAGACCTGGCGCTGCTGCGTTTGGCGACGCCGTCGGCCCAGCAGCCCATTTCGCTGCAGGCGCCGGAAGATCGTCAGCTAGAGGCTGACGGCGCGATGGCGACGGTTACCGGCTGGGGACGCTTCATGCCGGAGTTGGCCCTTGGCAGCGATGAACTGCGCCAGGTCGAACTGCCGCTTGTTGCCCAGGAGCGGTGTGCGGCAGCGGAATCGTGGGGGGAGATAATTACCGACCAAATGATCTGCGCCGGTTTTGATGAAGGCGACCGCAGCGCTTGCTACGGCGATAGTGGCGGCCCGCTGATGGTGCCGATCGATGAAGCGCCGGGCTGGGCGCAGGTCGGCGTCGTGAGCTGGGGTTCAAGTACCTGTTCGGGCTATCTGCTTTACAATGTCTACACGCGTGTGTCGGGTTTTCGTGAGTGGATTCGTGCTTGCGAAGAAGATTCGATGGCGCTGACCTGTCGCGGGGTTGGCTTCGTAGGTGACGACTATGAACCAGACGGTGACATCGAGATCAGCCGGCCCGTCATGCCGGGCACACCCAGCGAGTTTCATAATGCGCATCGGCCCCAGGACAACGACTGGTTTCGCTTCACCGCCGAAGCAGGCGTGCGCTATGTGCTGTTGACGGAACAGTTGGGGCAACGGAGCGATACGGTCATGTGGCTCTACGACCAGGATCAGCTGACGGTTCTCGGCTACAACGATGACCGTCCGTGGTTTCATTCGCCCGACGAAGCAAGTCGTTATGATGATCGTGCGTCAATCATCGCCTGGCAGGCGCCGCGTGATGGCGTCTACTACGTGCTTGTGCATCCACTCTATACCCACGCCTATGGTCACCACACAGACTATCGCTTTCGTATCACAGAAATGACGCCACGGGTCTTCTTGCCTTTGGCGCCTAATTGGCAGTAGGCATGCCCTCAGTCGCGCAGCGCGTGACCCGTTTGAGACATGAAGACATCGCCAAGGCTCGGCTTGGCCACATTGACCTCCTGCACCGCATATCCTGCCTCAGCAGCCAAACCGATGATTTCTGCCAGGCGGACGTCGCCTGAGTCTACGCCGATCTGCAGGCGGTAGAGGTCATGCTCACCTTCGTGGCGGGTAATGTGTTCCACATAGGCCAGCGTTTCGAGTTGCTGGTAAACGCGGTCGATATCGCCCCGGCCAACCAAATTAATCACATCTGCGCCCATGGCGCGAATAAGTGCGCTCGGCGTCCCCTCAACGATCAACTTTCCGTGATCGATAATCCCGACCCGATCGGCCAGCGTTTCGGCCTCGTCCATATAGTGGGTCGTGAGCAGCAGCGTGATGCCCTGCTCGTCGCGCAAGCTGCGGATGTAGCGCCAAATACCGACACGATTCTGCGGATCCAGCCCCTGTGTCGGCTCATCCAGAAAGAGCACTTCCGGCGAGGTCATCAAGCCACGCGCAAGCTCAAGCCTACGCTTCATGCCGCCGGAATAGCTCTTGACGTGCCGGTCGAGCACATCTTCCAATTCGACCAGTGCGCTCAATTCGGTAATTTTGGCCGCGCGCGCATCTTTGGGCATGCCGTAGAGTTGGCCATGGAAGTCAAGCACCCGGCGGCCCGTCAGCTCTTCATCCAATACCAGCTCTTGAAACGTGACGCCGATGTGGCGCCGCACTTCGCTGGACTGGGCGACGACGTCGAAGCCGACGATCTGCGCCGAGCCGGCCGTTGGCGTCAGCAGGGTCGTGAGCATGGAAACTGTGGTCGTCTTGCCCGCGCCATTGGGTCCAAGCATCGCGTAGATCTCACCCTTGGGGATCGCAAGATTGATGCCGCGCACGGCATGAACCGCTTCACCCCCGCTAGTCTCATAGCGCTTTTCCAATTGCTCGGTTACAATCGCCAACGGGCTAACCATGCTGTTCTCACCTTCTATGATTCACAATTTGTTGATTCATCATTTATGACGTGTTGAAGCTGTGCGACGGTCGCGCAGAATCACAATCTGCACGATCGCAAGAACGAGTGGATTGGCCAAGGATTTGTTGGCCCAGGACGCGCCAATCGTTACCCAACGGCTAGAGGACGCCCGTGATGCGGGCCACGCCCAGCCACAGCAACGCCACTGAAATAGCGGAATAGATGGTCGCCGTGCGGTACTTGCTCTTGGAATCAAGCGCACGACCGGCGCGGACCAGGGCCATATGCGCTGGAATCACAGCGAGCGTCATGGTAACGATGTGCTCGATGAAGTAGCCGGCCGTTGGAAAACCGTACGTTATCCATAAAAGAATGCCCAACAGCCACTGGATCGTGATTGCACCGACAAAGCCAACCAAGAGCCATTGATCCCATTTGGACCATTCGGTGTTGGCAATCCAGCCGATAACGAATTTGATCAGCGCAATAGCCGAGATTAGGAGGACTACATAGCGCCAGCCCGAATGCGTGTAGAAGATCATTTGGGTCATGTTCATGACGATACCGCTCCTTGAAACGAAGGTTTAGATAGCGATGTTAGAACGGCCAGCGGAACCAACCCTTCATTGCCCGCTTGGCCGCTAGTTGTTCATCCATGGTCAGAAGCGGTTCAGCCCGTTTGATGATTGCATCGGCATTCTGCTTCCCCGCCTTGCGATCGACCAGCTTTCCATGACTGAAAAAAAGCAGCGTGGGAATGCCCACGATCATATACCGAAAGAGCAGGCGCAGATTTTCGTCGATGTTGACCTTGAGGAACTGAACCTGACCGCCTAGCTGCTTATCCGCCGCTTTCAGTTCCGGGGCCATGGTCCTACATGGTCCGCACCAGGGCGCCCACACGTCTACGACCACCGGTCGCGGCGATTGAAGGACGCGTTCTGCAAATTCTGCTTGCGAAATGTCTTTGATAGCCATAAGGGTTCACCATACGTTATATGCTCGATATTGGACAATTCTCAATCGGTCATCGCCAATTGTCAATTCGGACGACGTCACGTTTTTGCGCCCATAGTTCATAGCGTCATCTAGGGCGCTGAAAAATGGACCATTGCACGCCACCTTTGGTACACTGGCGCCTATGGCACGCAAAAAGCTCCAGGGACAAGTTGCACTCATTACGGGCGCCAGCCGCGGCATTGGCGCGGCGACGGCTGAACGTTTGGCCGCCGCCGGGGCTGCCGTCATGCTCACCGCCCGCGATGAAGATGCCCTGAGCGCAATCTCGTCCCAGATCCGCCAGGACGGCGGATTGGTCGCGTATGCGCCATCTGACATCAGTGACCCTGATTCGCTGGAACCGCTCATCGAAGAGACGCTGGAGCGCTTTAAGCGCGTCGACATCCTGGTCAATAACGCAGGGATTCTCGCGCCGTTGGATGAGATCGCAGAAGCGGATCTGGATGAGTGGGCCTACAACGTTCACGTCAATCTGGTTGGTCCATTTTACATGACGCGTACCGTCCTGCCGCTCATGCAGGCGCAGGAGTATGGCCGCATTCTGAACATCAGCAGCGGTGCGGCTGCCCGGCCGATTTCCGGCTGGAGCGCATATTGCGCGGCCAAGGCCGGATTGGATATGTTCACCCGTGTTGCAGCCCAGGAATTGACCGCGAGCAATATTCGCGTCAACGCACTCTACCCAGGTTTAGTCGATACGGAGATGCAGGCTGAGATTCGCGACGTTGACACCAGTGAGAGCACGTTGGACTTTAGCCCCTGGATCGACGCCCATGTCGAGGGACGGCTCACCGCGCCGGCTGACATTGCGCGCATGATCTATTGGATTGTTGGTCCCTGGGGGCGTGCGTTCAACGGCCACATCTTCACGACCAAGGATGACGACTGGCTTCGGCAGGTGGATCAGGACCTGTCGGCATAACCCAGCCCATGCCGGTTGCGACTACGATTTGCTATTACCAAACGATTACACTCTTCCCGCAGCGATCACTGAACACTTATTGCTCGTCGCCCTTTTTGTGGTCGGTGAGCGGACAAGACCACCCAAACCGATTTATTTAGGAGGAAACATCAAACATGGCTTTCGACAAAATCGTCGTCCCCAACGAGGGCGAGAAGATCACGCTGGAGGATGGTAAACTAAACGTCCCCAACAATCCCATTGTCACCTTTATTGAGGGTGACGGTACCGGCGTGGACATCTGGGCTGCCAGTCAGCCCGTGCTGGATGCCGCGGTTGAGAAGGCATACGGCGGCGAGCGCAAGATCGTGTGGATGGAAGTCTACGCCGGCGAGAAGGCCAATGAGGTTTATAACGAGCCGATTTGGCTGCCCCAGGAAACCCTGGATGCCATCGATGAGTATCTGGTCTCCATCAAGGGTCCGTTGACTACGCCGGTAGGCGGCGGTATTCGTTCGATCAATGTCGCTCTGCGCCAGCGTTTGGACCTCTACGCCTGCGTGCGGCCCGTTCAGTACTTCACGGGCGTGCCCAGCCCGGTCAAGCAGCCTGAGCTGATTGACATGGTCATCTACCGTGAGAACACGGAAGATATTTATGCCGGCATCGAATGGGAGGCCTACAGCGAAGGCGCGAAGCAGATGATCGCTTTCCTCCAGGACGAGATGGGCGTCACGGGCATTCGTTTTCCCGATTCCGCCGGCATTGGCGTCAAGCCGATCAGTGAAGAGGGGACGTCGCGTTTGGTGAGAGCCGCCATTCAGTACGCGATCGATAATGACCGCCAGAGCGTGACCCTGGTTCACAAGGGCAACATCATGAAGTTTACTGAGGGCGCCTTCATGGGCTGGGGATACAAGGTGGCGGCCGAAGAGTTTGGCGCCAAGCCGCTCGACGGCGGTCCCTGGCACGTGCTCGACAACGGCATCATCATCAAGGATGTGATCGCCGATGCTTTCCTGCAGCAGATTCTGACCCGCCCGGCCGAGTATGATGTGATCGCCACCATGAATCTCAATGGCGACTACATTAGTGACGCCCTGGCTGCGCAGGTGGGAGGTATCGGCATCGCGCCGGGCGCCAACATCAGCTATGAGACAGGCCGCGCGATCTTCGAGGCAACCCACGGCACCGCGCCCAAGTATGCGGGCCAGGACAAGGTCAACCCGTCATCGGTGATTTTGAGCGGAGAAATGATGTTGCGTCACCTCGGATGGAACGATGCCGCTGATTTGATTCTCAACTCGATGGAGAAGACGATCGCTGAGAAGCAAGTCACCTATGACTTCCATCGCCTGATGGATGGCGCAACACTTCTCAGCTGTAGCGCCTTTGGTCAAGCCCTGATCGACAACATGTAAATCGGGCAGTAGTAAGCAGCTTCTTGGTGTGTTGTACGGGGCGGCCGGTCTCGATCGGACGCCCCGTACAACACTGTTAGTCCCCGCTCCCTCAAATGCGCCAAGATTTCATCGGTTGATTCTGTGAAATCTGTTACAAACTTAATTGAGAACAGTGGTGTATAATCTTTGCGTAAAGATTGATGTAGTGTTGTGCTTTGGCTAATAATTGTACTTCGCCTTACATTACGCTATGATGACGCCCGGCATGGGGGACAATTTTTCTCCGTCGTCCTGGCCCATTCTTGACGAGTAGGAGTGCAGCGCACGAATCGTCAACGAAGTCAGGTTCGGATCATCTGTACGCCGTTCGTAACTCTTTACAAGCTCTCAGGAGGTAGTAGCATATGCAGGCCACAAGCGTGCTAACTCTGCACCAGACCACGATTGGCAAGAAGGCGATCATGGCCATCACGGGGCTGATCGGTATTGGCTACGTCGCCATCCATATGTATGGCAATTTGAAGATGTTCAATGGGCAGGCTTACTTTAACAATTATGCTCATGCCCTGCGTGAGATCGGCGCTCCGGTATTTGGCCACCTGCATCTTCTCACGATTGCGCGTATTGTTCTGCTCGCGGCAATTGTGCTGCATGTATGGGCCGCGATCTCGCTCTACAACACAGCGCGCAAGGCGCGTCCCCAAAATTATGAAATGAAGCGAACCGTCCAGGCAAACTACGCTGTCAAGACGATTCGCTACGGCGGGATCGTGCTCCTGTTGTTTATCCTCTTCCATCTGGCGCAGCTCACCTGGGGCGTCGTTGACGCCAACAACTTCGTGCGCGAAGACCCCTACAGTAACGTAATCCATAGCTTCCAATCATTGCCGATCACGATTTTTTATCTGGTGGCATTGGTTGCCCTCGGTTTCCATCTCTATCACGGCACTTGGAGCATGTTTCAGACCTTGGGCATTTTGAACCGAAAATACGACCCATATGTACGGGCATTTGCCGCTCTGCTGGCGATCGTCATTCCCCTCGGTTTTGCGGTTGTGCCCCTTGCAGTAACCTTTGGTTTTGTTTCGTAGCACGGAGGACTCTTGACTATGGCAACTCAGGTAACGCCTGATGTGAAAACAATGCCCACGTTTACCGAGGTAACCCTCGATCCCAAGATCCCAAGCGGACCCCTGGCGGAAAAGTGGGATACAGCGAAGTTTGACTACAAGCTGGTCAATCCGGCCAATAAGCGCAAATTTAACGTGATTGTGGTCGGGTCGGGCCTGGCCGGCGCATCAGCCGCGGCGAGCATGGGCGAGCTGGGCTACAACGTCCAGTGCTTCTGTTATCAGGACAGCCCTCGACGCGCGCACAGCGTCGCTGCCCAGGGCGGCATCAATGCTGCCAAGAACTACCAGAATGACGGCGACAGCGTTTGGCGACTCTTTTATGACACGATCAAGGGCGGCGACTATCGCTCGCGCGAGGCCAGCGTCTATCGTTTGGCCGAGGTTGCCAACGCCATCATCGATCAGTGCGTCGCCCAGGGTGTGCCCTTTGCACGCGAGTATGGCGGCACGCTGGACAATCGTTCGTTTGGCGGCGCCCAGGTCTCGCGCACCTTTTACGCTCGCGGTCAGACCGGTCAGCAACTGCTGCTTGGCGCCTATCAGGCCCTAGCGCGCCAGATTCATGCGGGTAAGGTCGAGATGCACACGCGTATGGAGATGCTCGATCTCGTCGTGGTTGACGGACGCGCCCGGGGCATCGTCTGTCGCAACATGGTTGATGGTACGATTCAGACCTTCTCCGCTGATGCTGTTGTTCTGGCAACGGGCGGGTATGGCAACGTCTTCTATCTGTCGACCAATGCCAAGGGCTGTAACGCGACGGCGCTCTGGCGCTGCTACAAGCGCGGTGCGTTCTTCGCCAACCCGTGCTTCACGCAGATCCATCCCACGTGCATTCCGCCGGCAGGCGAGCATCAGTCCAAGCTCACGCTCATGAGTGAGTCGCTGCGCAATGACGGTCGTATTTGGGTGCCGCGCAAGGCCGGCGACGACCGGGCGGCCAAGGATATCCCCGAGCCTGAGCGTTGGTACTTCTTGGAAGAGAAGTACCCCGCTTTCGGAAACCTGGTGCCGCGCGATATTGCCTCGCGTGCGGCCAAGAACGTGGTCGATGCCGGTCATGGCGTGGGCGAGCTAAAGAATGGCGTCTATCTCGACTTTGCCGATGCCATCGATCGTCTGGGCAAGAAGGTCATTGTCGATCGCTACGGCAACCTCTTCGACATGTACGATAACATTACCGGCGAGAACCCGTACGAAGTGCCCATGCGTATCTACCCGGCTTCTCATTACACCATGGGCGGTCTCTGGGTCGACTATAATTTGGAGAGCACGATCCCCGGACTTTTCGTCATCGGCGAAGCCAATTTCTCCGATCATGGAGCCAATCGCCTGGGCGCCAGTGCCCTCATGCAAGGATTGGCAGATGGTTACTTCGTCCTTCCCTACACCATTGGCAACTATCTGGGCAGCGTCAAGCTCAATCCGGTCACGCCGACGAACGAAGCCTTTGTTGAGGTCAAGCGCGAGGTGGATGAGCGGGTCAACAAGCTGCTCTCGATCAATGGGACGCGTACACCGACGGAATTCCACCGCGAACTGGGCAAGATCGTTTGGGACTATTGCGGCATGGCGCGCAATGAGGCTGGTCTCCGCAAGGCGTTGGAGCTCATTCCTGCGCTGCGCGAAGAGTTCTGGACTGATCTGCGCGTGCCCGGTTCGGCGGATGATTTCAATCAGAGCCTGGAATTGGCGGGTCGCGTGGCAGACTTCTTTGACGTAGCTGAGTTGATGGTACGTGATGCGCTGGATCGCGAAGAATCATGCGGCGCACATTATCGGGAAGAGTTTCAGACGCCTGAAGGCGAGGCCCAGCGCAACGATGAAGAATACGCGTATGTGTCAGCCTGGCAATATACGGGTGATGGAAACGAGCCGATTCTGGTCAAAGAGTACCTGGATTTCGAAAACGTGGAGCTGACCCAACGCAGCTACAAGTAACTGTGGCCTTGCAGGACGGTGACAACTGATTCGTTGCCGCTGTTCTGCTGCTTGACTAACTGAAGGAGAAGCAAACCAATGAAGTTGAAGCTACGTATCTGGCGCCAGCATGGCCCCAACAACGAAGGCCGCTTGGTTGATTATGATCTGGACGATGTCAGCCCGGACTCATCCTTTTTGGAAATGCTCGACCTGCTGAACGAAGACCTTATTAACGCCGGCGAGGAGCCGGTGGCCTTCGATCACGACTGCCGCGAAGGCATCTGCGGCACGTGCGGCATGGTCATCAACGGCATCGCCCATGGCCCAAAGAAGGCGATTACAACCTGCCAGCTTCACATGCGCGAATTCAACGATGGCGATACGATCGTAGTTGAGCCATGGCGCGCGACCGCCTTCCCGATCATGAAAGATCTGGTCGTCGACCGGACGGCCTTCGAACGCATTATCCAGTCCGGCGGCTATATCTCGGTCGGCACCGGCAGCGCTGAAGACGCCAACAACGTCCTGATTCCCAAGAGCGTGGCCGATAAATCGATGGACGCGGCCCAGTGCATCGGCTGTGCCGCCTGTGTCGCCGCCTGTCCCAACTCTTCGGCAATGCTCTTCACGGCTGCCAAGGTGTCGCACCTCAACACCCTGCCCCAGGGCAAGACCGAGCGCTATGACCGGGCCGTGCTGATGGTCAACCAGATGGATGAGGAAGGCTTTGGCGGCTGTACCAACATCGGCGAGTGCGAGGCGGTTTGTCCCAAAGAAATCAGCCTGGAATTCATCGCCATGATGAACCGGGACTTGATCGGCGCCTATTTGGGCGGGGCAAGCAATCGCTAGATTGAAGAGATGCGGACTCAAGTGGCGTCCGCTCAATTCACTTTGCTGCGTTTGATTTCCTGAGGCGGTACGTCGAAAGATCTTTCGACGTACCGCCCTTTTTTGTCGAGAAAGCAGGAAAAAGCCATGCGTGAAACAGTTCTGATCACAGGTATCAGCGGGTTCATCGGCAAGCATGTTGCCCTCAGGCTACTCACTGATGGCTACCAAGTGCGGGGGACAGTACGGTCGCTGGCACGGGCAGACGAAGTGCGCCAAACGCTGGCGTTGCACGGCGCAGACCTTGCCCGGCTGAGCTTCGCCGAGGCTGATCTTGAGTCAGATTCAGGCTGGGAGGAGGCGGCAAGCGGCTGCCGGTACGTTCAGCATATTGCTTCGCCGGTGCCCATTGCCCAGCCGCGTGATCGCGAGGCGCTCGTTCCCCAGGCAAAACAGGGAACCTTGCGCGTGCTGGAGGCTGCCCGGGCCGCCGACGTTGACCATGTTGTCGTGACGTCATCGGTTGCTGCCATGATGTATCGCCCCGATCGATCCAACCCCGTGACTGTTTCAGAAGATGATTGGTCCGATCCCGAATGGGCGCAGGCGACGGCCTACGTTGTCTCCAAAACCCGCGCCGAGCTGGCGCTCTGGCAGTGGGCGCATGAACACGACTGGGCCGACCGGGTGACGACCATTAATCCGTCCGTGATTCTGGGGCCGACGTTGGATGCCCACGCCGGCAGCTCAACCGAGATCATCCGCGCGCTGATGACAGGCGCATATCCGCTGCTGCCACCGTTGACGCTCTTGATGGTGGACATCCGCGATGTTGTCGAACTGCACGCACGGGCGATGACGATGCCGGCAGCAGGCGGGCGTCGTCTTCTGGGCGCGGGCGATGCCCTGCCCTTGACTGAGGTGGCCGCGGCTCTCAGCGTGGCGTTCCCGGCGTATGCCAAACAGATTCCGACGATGGCGGCGCCGGCGTTTCTCATTCGTATGGCCGCCAGGTTCGAGCGAACCCTGCAGACGATTGCGCCCGATCTTGGCGTGATACCGATCGCCGAGACCGCCTACGTCACCGACCTCACTGGCGTAACGTTTCGGCCGTCGATGGAAGCCGTGCACGCAACCGCCCAGTCCCTTATCGACCATGGAGTGGTCTGACGCGGGATTTAGGGATGACAAAAAACCGTTATGAGGCCACTCACCTTCTTCACGTCTCCCGAGCCGAAGATCCACACCTGTCTGCGGTTGCCAATCGGCTCTAACCTGATCTTCTTTGCGTAGAACTGTATAGACAACTTTCCGGCGCTGACCGGGGACGTGTTGTATATCCGCTACGTTCCGCTTGCCCTCGGGCGCAAGTGGGGCAGGAATCCTAAACGACACGATCTCGACACGCTGATTCTCTCCAGCGTGAGCCACGGCTTTTGTGACGCGCCCATCTACGGGATAAGGGCTCAGAGCGTGGCCGCAGCCGAAGCGTTCGCCGCACGTACAATACCCTCACCATGGCGGGCGGCGACTTCTCTTTCCTGGACATCGCCTGCATTTGCGTGTGGGGCTTCATCGCCGAGTTCAGCCAATTTCCCTGCGCGGCGTATGGAGATCGGGTAGACGCGCTGGGCTAACTGGTGCAATGGGCGTTCGACCACATGGCCAAGAAGATGAAGGTGAAGGCGTGGGCGAGAGCATGAGGAAGATCGGTAGAGAAGCCGCTCGGTTACCGCCCGGATAAGATTTTTCTCCATGATGAGACCATAACCGGCAATCTCTTGCCAAACACTTGCCAACGGCATGGTCAAGAGGATGCCAGCGGCAATCAGAACAGTGCCCCAGGCGTGATAGCGGGCAAAGGGTTCACCCAGCAGCAGTACGCCAAGCAGACTGCTGAAAACCGGTACGAGTTGAATGCTAAAGCCGGCCCGCACGGAGCCGATGAGTTCGATACACCGATTGAAGCAGAAATAGGCAATCACGGACGGAAATAGCATGAGATAGCCAATTGTGAGGATTGTGGGCAACGAGATGGTCATGGTATGGCCTGCGGCCACTTCCCACACCCATACAGGCAGCAGGCACAGCGCACCCACGGAAAAGGTGATAGACATGAGGCTGAGCGAATGGACGGCCGGTCGGTAGCGCATCGCCACGCTATAAGCTGCAAAGAAGGCTGCTGCCAGGAAGACCAGAAGGTCGCCCCGGTTTAGCGCCAGGCCGCTCAGGCTCAGTGGATTGCCTTGCAGAATGACGATGCAGGCGCCGGCAAGTGAGAGCAGAATGCCAACCGCATAAGATAACCGGATTCCTTCTCGGAGGAAGAGAAACGAATAGAGCATGATAAGTGCCGGCATCAGAGCCATGAGCAGTGATGCGTTCACCACGGTTGTCCATTGAAGACCGGCATAGAGGAGCGTGTTCATGGCCGTAATGCCCAGTAGGCTTAGTAGCTGGCCAACAATATGTCACGCTAGACCGTGTTCGAATGAGCTGTCGGTCATGAGATCTCTGGGCAGATTCTTACGTGAATGCAGAGTGCAAGTCTGAGATGGTTGCCTGTGCGGACCAGAAGGGTGGACCGCAGCGGCCAACTGGTGGGGCGAGTGATTATGCGGGTGAGGATAGCGAGGGGGCCAGTGGGAAATCTTTGCTTCGAGCATTCACCTCGAAAGCCTCGGTGAGTGTAGTCCATCGGCCAGATGTACTTGCCAAGTAGGAGCTCCGCGCCACCGTTACTTCATTCTCGGCACCATCCTCGTGGGCAGGATCGTGGGAGTTCCTTTTCATTGTGTGTCGGAATGCTGGTTGGTCAATCGTCCGTGTCGAGGGAAAAGTTCGGTCGGCCATCTAGGATCAGATGGGTGCGGGCTATTGGAAGGAGCCATTCTGCGGCCGGTAGAGATCTGTGAGGGATTTCCCAGTTGCTTGCTCCAACAAAATAGCTGCCATCCGATCCTGGAACTCGGGAATTGATCCTGCTCAGCGTCTCAAGACTCACCTTGAATGGGGATCAGCCGAAGAGCCGGGCCCCTTGTCGACGCTGTGGGAGTCCTGGAGGGGCCAGATGATCCGGCCGATGCGAGCTGCCGTCATGGCGTATTGGAGCGGAATCGTGTTGCTGTATCCATGCTCCATGGTCTTGGCCGTGTGCGGAAACCTAGGCTTTGTGAAACAAGCAGCAATATTGACCCGAAATGCTATGATGATGCTTTGACTTGACGGCTGGCAAATAGCACGTCGTACGCTCGTAGCAATCGAGCATAGCGAACATTCGGTGTCGACGGAGGCAGTTCCGCAGCCATCTCCAACACAGCGCATTTTATTGACCTTACGGGTCTGGGAAGCCGGCGGTCTGCCCCGCGATCTCTTCTTCCCGTCTGACGAATGGCGATACGTGCCGTATTCGGGGAAGGGACTGAAAGACAGGCTGCTTCGGCGGCTTGGAGACATCAAGATGCGGGCTGTCGGTACGCAGGATCAGCTTCTGTTGCATAAACTGTCGACATCAGTTAGCCTGCATCTCATCCACAGGACGTTCAGCTAAATCGGGTAAATACCCCTTGTTTATCATTGCAGGCGCATCCACATGGAACCCTACTGGCAACTTTATTACCACCTGGTCTGGTCGACGCGCGGGCATGTGCCCTTTTTGGATGAGACGCGGGCGCCGATTCTGTATGGCTACATCCGCGCCCGTACCCAGGCCCTTGGCGGCACCGTCTTTGCCCTGGGCGGCATGCCCGATCATGTCCACCTCATTGCCGCGATTCCGCCCAAGCTGGCGCTATCGCTCTTCGTCGGTCAGGTGAAGAGTAGATCTTCAGCCCGCTTCAACCGCGCAGTTCCCGAGGCGCCCCGCTTTGCATGGCAAGAGTCGTACGGCGTCTTCTCCTTCGACCGCAATCGTCTGGCCAATGCGATCGATTATGTGGACCAACAAGCCTATCACCATGCGCATGGCAGCACCATCCCGCTCCTTGAACGTACCGAGGGCGGCGCACCCCAGGTCATCCGCAATCCCGAAACCAACTATTACATTGACTCCGATCGCTGGCGCGCCGAACTGCTGGCACTTGACACCGAGTTGTTCACCGAGTGGAAAGACCACGAAATCCAGTAATTGGCGATTTGTCATTCCGTTCACGTAGTGGGTGCAAAGCGCCACGACCGGAGAGGAGAGGAATCTCAGGTTCGCACAGTCGAGATTTCTCGTCGCTGCGCTCTGTCGGAATGACAGGTGCTCCGAAATCGTGAACTACTGAAGTTGGTTGGAGATTGAACGGGGACCAGCCACTTGTTATCCTGCAAAATCGACGCGAATCTGCTGCATCCGTGCGATCTGCGGCCTATCCAGGCGTGATCAGGAGCCCGAACGCAGCCAGCCAAAGAGGCGCTGGCCGAGCTCTGGTTTGGCCGGTTCCGCCTCTAGCGGTGCGCCGTCGAGCGCGTCGATGAATTCCTGACCGGTCTGGAAGCGGTCGGCGGGATCCTTGGCGATGGCCTTGAGGATGATTCGTTCTAGCTCGGGCGAAAGCCAATGGTGCTTGGAGGGCGGCGGCGGTTCCTGCGTAAGGTGGGCGTCCAACACTTCGGAGCGGGCGCCATAAAAGGGCTTCTGGCCCGACAGCATGCGGTAGAGGACGATTCCCAGGGCGTATAGGTCGGCGCGGCCGTCAACCGGTCGATCCGGGTCGATCTGTTCGGGCGCCAAAAAGGCCGGCGTACCGTAGATGCCCATCTCATGCTCCGGCGGGTTCTCGATGTCATACACCGTGCCGAAATCGAAGAGCACGGCACGCCCATCGCGGGTCAGCATGATGTTGGAGGTTTTGATATCGCGGTGGACGTAGCCGTTGGCGTGGAGGTAGTCCAACGCATCGGCGACCTGTCGCACGATGCCAATGGCGGCCGCTTCGCCAATCGTCTTGTTGCGGAGAAGAAAGTCTTCCAGCGTTTCGCCATTGATCAGTTCCATGGCGATATAGGGCAGGCCGTTCACCTCGCCGGCATCATGCACGCGGGCGATGCCACGATGGCGTAGCCGCGACAGCACACGATATTCAAGCTGAAAGCAAGCGCGCAGGTGCGTCTGGCTAGCCGCAGCCGGCAGCATAACCTTTAGCGCCACCGGTTGACCACGTCGATCCTGGGCCCGATAGACGCGCGCGACCGCACCCTGCCCCAACGGCCCTTCAATCTGATAGGCGCCGAAGCGGTTGGGCGGCATTCCATTGGCTGCGTTGTAGTGAACAGCAGTGCTAGGCATGGGCTGTGCGTACACGCGGTTGGATGACAAGAGCTTTGTGCATTATATACAAGAGAGTGCCCCTTGTAAACAGACAGAGTGCACAATTCACCTTGCCTCCGCACAGCTCAGAACTGCCTACGCACCAGACCCTTGCCCTGTGCCAAAAAAAGTGAGGGACGACCCGCGGGCCGCCCCTCACTCTGCATATCTCTGTTGTCACAACAACTGACAATTAACCATTGACAATTGTCAATTGTTCATTCTCTAGTCATCGCCGGCGGCGCCAAAACCCGGCATATCATAAGCGCCCATGCCATGCTCGGACAGATCCAGGCCGGCCTGCTCTTCCTCGGGCGACACTCGGAGGATGCCGATGGCCTTGAGGATTGAGAAAAGGATGAAGGAGGTGATAAAGGCCCACGCCGGGATCGCAATTGAACCGATGAGCTGCGGCATGAAGGCGACACCACCGAAGATGCCCGTGGCCAAGCCGCCCCAGATACCGACCAGGCCGTGAACCGGCCAGGCGCCAACCGTGTCGTCGATCTTGGCCGCTTCGAGCAAGTCAATGCCGATGCCGACCAGGATACCGGCAACCAGACCAATTACCAGGGCTTCCCAATTCTGAACCAGGTCGCAGTTGGCGGTAATACCGACCAAGCCGGCCAACATGCCATTGAGCGTATAGCCCAAGTCCGGTTTGCCCTTACGAATCCAGCTGTAGAGCATGGCCAGCAGGGTGCCGGCCGCCGCAGCCAGAGCCGTGTTGGTGGCGATCAGCATGACTGCATCGGTGTTGGATGCGCCCGAGAAGGCGAGCTGACTGCCGGGGTTGAAGCCGAACCAGCCGATGAAGAGGATAAAGACACCCAAAGTTGCCAGCGCCATGCTGTGGGGCGGGAATGGATTGGCTTTGCTTTCACTGCTAAAGCGGCCAATACGCGGACCAAGAACGATCACTGCTGCCAAAGCCGCAAAGCCACCGACAGCATGGACCACGATCGAACCGGCAAAGTCGTAGAAGCCCAACTGATCGAGCCAGCCGCCGCCCCATTTCCAGTAACCGGAAATGGGATAGATGATGGCGGTGATGACGATGCTGTAAATCAGATAGCCGGAAATCTTCATGCGGCCGGCCACCGCGCCCGAGACGATCGTGGCGGCCGTAGCGGCGAATGCAGCCTGGAAGAGGAAGTCAACCTGAGGATTCAGATTACCGGGCAAGGCTTCGGGCGGCGTCGAACCGATGCCAAAGCCGCTAAAGGCCAACCAGCCGGGAATAATCTCGTTGGCGCCGTACATGATGCTGTAGCCGACTATCCAGAAGATAATCAGGCCTGCGCCCAGATCGATGATGTTCTTGTACATGATGTTTACGGCATTCTTGGCTGAGTTAAAGCCGCTCTCTACCATGGCAAAACCTGCCTGCATGAAGAGCACCAAGACTGCGGAGAAAAGCAAGACGATATTGTCGATGGCGTAGGCCAGTTCGTTTGTGCTGATGTCACCGTCTTGTGCCAAGGCCGCGGAAGCGGCCACAAGCGTCAAAATGAGTGCGAGAGGAAACGCTCGCATGAGTTTGGATACCATTTGTCTTCTATCCTCCATTCATTGAATCGATAACTGCTGATAGATCTACTTGTTGCGTTCTTCACAAGCTTGGCCTTAATAATAAGAAAAGGATGTCGCTTTCTCAATGTACAATCTGCACAAATTATCTATTATTGTGGTGTGAAGATTGTACTTTTTGGTGAGTTCTATGCGCCGGATGTATTCTTTTTGCACAGTTGTTGGCCGTGTATGACTTCGAATCATCGCCAAATCGGGCGATTCGGTATCTATTTGCAATGCGCCGCTTGCGCAATGCGCCGATTCGTCAACGCAGCTAGATGTGGATCAACCCGTTGGGCAATGGGCGTACAACGCTGCAATCTGGAAACGCATGGGGGGTTCGGCTTGGCCCTGGCGGGAGGCGCGGTAACCGCGGTTAGACGCTCCAGGATAAATTCGTCTCCATCCACTGCATCGGCGCCGATCCGCGGTCCATTCTATCCAAATTACGAATTCATGGGCGCAGGCAATTTTGGCTGTATCGGACGCAAGAGTTGTGATAGACTGTCTCCCACAGCGGCTTCACAACCGGTCGCACGCATACGGAAAGATGCAAAACGTTCGCATATTCAAATGATTGCACTTGGTACATCTTCTTGGCTCTTCGATGCTTGGCGCGGTCCCTTCTATCCAGCGGATCTCGGACGCAAGGGGTACTTGGGGCACTATGCGCTGCATTTTCGTACGGTCGAGGTGAACACGAGCTTTTACGGCCAACCGCGCGACTCGACGGTCCAAAATTGGCAGGCGTCTGTGCCAGAAGGCTTTACGTTTTGCCTCAAATTCCCACGTGTAATTAGCCATGAGAAGCGTCTCGTCGGCTGCGAGGCGGAAAGCAAGGCCTTCTTAACGCTATTGCGCAGCATGGGCGAAGCGGCTGCCCCCGCTTTCTTGCAGCTTCCCCCCAGCCTGAGCCGGGCCAATACGGGGCGTGAATTGGCCGACTATCTTGCCTGGCTGGCAGAGCAGGGCGCCGATCTGAGGTTGGCTGTCGAAGTGCGCGCTGCCGACCTGATGACGCCGGCCTTCTTGCGCTATGTCATGGAACTAGGCCTGGCGCCGGTGCTGGTGGATCGGGTCAATACCCCCGATTTGTTTCCGGCATGGCTGGCGCTGACTGAGGAGGGCGTCGGGCCCGGCCACGGTATCATACGCTGGATTGGCGACGATAAGAACGGGCCGACCGGTGACCGCGAGCTAGCGGCGCCACGCGATGCAGAGCTTGACCGTTGGGCCGACCGCCTGGCGTCCGCTGCGGCCTTGGGCCTTGATCTCTTTGGCTACATGCACAATCCGTATGAAGGCCATTCCCCGGCCAGTGTACGCCGTCTGGAAGCCCGGCTGCAGGAGCGAGTGCCCCTCGCCGGGTGGCATCCCGAACCGCCAACATCGGCGCCTGATGCGGGTCAGCTTTCACTCTTCGACGACAGTTAAGGCCCGAGTGAGATCGGGCCCGAGCGACATGGTGCCCGAGCGACATGGGCGGGTCCTGCTGGCGTCAGGCGACATTGCCACTCCTGCGTTTCAGTCTGTGCAAGTCGCGACTAATTCATCTAGGAACCATTCTGCTATCCCAAGGCATAGCATCACCGAGGTTATCATGGATCGAACAATGCCCGTTTCACATAACGAAGAGATTGAACTCTATATCCGCACCTATTACTCGCTTCTGAGGAGCAGTGCGCCTGTGCGCGTGCGTAGTCTCGAAGACACGCATGTGGCTATGGAGTCCAATCTGCATTACTACGCCGACAGCACGGATCTGGACATCACAGCGCTCGTCTACTCAGCGCTGCGGCTGCCCGACTGCATCCCCAGCACAGAACTCATGATTCTCGGGCAGATGGAGGATGTCTTTGAGCGGGAGGGCTATGGCGCGGTCGATGAATGGACGCCCGTGCGGGCGCGGGCCCGACGACGTAAGTTCTATTTCCGCCCGGAAGACAGTCACCTGGCTGCGTTTATCGCCAGCGTCAGCGATATCGACGACATTATTCCCTGCTTGACCGCGTATCAGATTGAGTGGAACAAAATCTACCAGAAGCTCAACAGTAGTGATATCGGCCGCCGACTGACCTACTACCAGGGCGTAAACGGTTATATGCCCATCGACATGCTCGACGACATCCGGGAGACGCTGGGACTCAGCGCCGATGATTTTGGCAAACTCAACCAGCTTTGGCCGCGCGATTCATTGCTCAAGAACTTGCAGCTGGCAGCCAATAAGCGTCTCGATATTTACATCACAGTCCTCGGTAGCGGCCTAAGCGACTATCGGCGCAGCGTGCAGTACTGGTGGAGCCGGATCGAGCAGGCGACAAGTGAAAAGGGCGTCAACCTGAATCTGCGCCCGGTCTACTTCATCAGCAGCAACATCCACAGCATGGTCAACCTGGTCTCCGGCGCAGCGTGGGAGATGCAGCAAGCGCTGATCGATTTCGTGCGGCGCGAAAATCCGGAGGAGATGTGGCGCGTCTTTGAGCAACTGCCCGATAACGACGTGGGTGCGCTGGGGAACTTCCTCTACTATGCGATGCGTCCCTTTGCTGCGTATGCCGACAGCGTCCACAAGATCGAGGAGCGCATTCTTCACCGCGAGCGCAAGGCCGGCGTTACGCGAATTTCAGAACCGCACTGTCTGGACGTAGAGGCCCAGGTAATTGAGATGAACCACCTGCGTGCCAAGCGCGTTGATCCACGTCTTACCCGGTTCAGCGACGAAGAGTGGGGGCTGTTGCGCCAGAGCGACGCCGTCATCATTAACATTGACTACCCGCTGGGCATGGCGGCCTATCATATCTTCAGCCAGTTGTCGACTGCCGTTGGGCGCATCTTGGGCGTCTACATCGTGGGCAAGGCCGCTACGCTCAACGGTCGCGTGGGCGATGTCATGATCCCGAATGTTGTCTACGACGAACACTCCCGCAATTCGTATCTGTTCCGTAACTGCTTCACGGCTCAAGATGTGGGGCGATATTTGAAATTTGGAACGGTCTTTGACAATCAGAAGGCCGTAACCGTACGCGGCACCATGCTGCAGAACCGGGATTTCATGCACGTCTTCTATGAAGAGGGCTACACCGATATCGAAATGGAGGCTGGCCCCTATCTCAGCAGCCTCTACGAAGACATCTACCCCAAGCGCTATCCCATCAACGAGATCGTTAACCTGTTTATCAACGCCCCGTACGACATTGGCCTGATCCACTACGCCAGCGATACGCCCATCAGCAAACGCCAGTCGTTACTGAGCAAGAGCCTTAGCTACTTTGGAGTCGATGCCACCTATGCCACCTCCATCGCCGTTCTCAATCGCATTCTGGAAAACGAGATTGGCCGACAGCGTAAGCTGGCACGCGATCACGTTCCGGATGGGGTGCTACGGATAAAATGAGCCTCCATTTCTTGCACAAGGGGAGAGGTGTTGTCTTGTGATTTTTCCGTCTGACGGGTCATTTTTGTGGAATAACATGGTTGTCCTGGCCCATTTTCTTAAGCTGTTTTTCTGTATTCCACAGGTTGAAGGGCAGGCCAATGTCCCGCGCCAGGGCGGTCTCGTCTATGCCTGCAACCATAATATGGGCCCTGACTACGTCGTTCTTGGCGCACTCAGTCCCCGTCAAGTCTATTTCATGGCCAAGAGTGAGATCTTCGAAGTCTCGCCCTGGCTGACGCGCCTTCTCTTTAGTTTGGGCACCTTCCCCATCCAGCGCGGCGCCGGCGATAACGGCGCCATGTCGAGCGCGGTCGAGCTGGTTCGCAGCGGCAAAACGCTGGGCATGTTCCCGGAAGGCACACGCAGTAGAACGGGCCAACTCCAGCCCGGTCGTTCCGGCGCAATTCGCATTGCCATGGCTGCCAATGCACCCGTCGTGCCGGTGGCCGTTGCGAATAGCGAAAAGATGTTTCCGCGCAAATGGCTACCATGGAACCGGCCCTTGGTCACTGTGCGCTTTGGCGAACCCTTCCTGCTTGAGGGCGATATTGAAAATCCTGATGACGTGCATCGTAATACAGAAATCGTCATGCGCGAGATCGCCGCTTTGCTGCCGCCTGAACGGCGTGGCGTCTATGCCGCGGTTCCATCCGTAATCGATGTCGCCTAGGGGCTTTGCCGGCGCGCCCACGCTCAAGTTCCATCCGCAGGTACCACAGAAAAAGCCGGGCCCTAGCAGGGGCCCGGCTTTTTCTGTGGTACCTGCAGCGTCCAGACGACTACATCTTGGCCATTAGAGCGTCAAGCGTAGCCGGAGCAGGACGAAGCGCAGCTTCGCCCAGAGTTGCCAGCGGCGCATCTACCGTGTGGAGCAGCTCATTCATGTCCGGCTGGCTCTCATCCACATAAAAGAGGCCGGTCAGGAAATCGCCCTTATCGCGTGCGTTGACAAGCATCTCATAGGCCGCGATCTTATTGGTTGGGTCGTAGGACTCGGACAACTGCTTGAGGACGATCCAGGAACCGTCGTGCATCTGCACTTCCAGCTCGTCGTCGTAATCGTCGATCTCGATCTCTTCGTACTTGGGAATGAAACTCAAGCCCTGGAGCGGAATCTCATGCTCTTTGCCCCAGCTGTAGCTCTTGGTTGACGTGTTGTGATTGTTAAACGTCACGCATGGGCTGATGATGTCGATGATCGCGATGCCGCGATGGTTGAGCGCAGCCTTCAGCAAGGCTTCAACCTGCTGGGCATGGCCGGCAAAGCTGCGGGCCACAAAGGTGGCGCCGGCGGCCAGGGCCTCCAGGCAAATGTCCAGAGGTGGCAGCTCATTGACGCCGGCATACTTGAGTTGTTGGCCCAAGTCTGCCGTGGCGCTAAACTGGCCTTTGGTTAACCCGTAAACGCCGTTGTTCTCCACGATGTAGACGAGGGGCAAGTTGCGGCGCATCGCGTGCTTGAACTGACCAATGCCGATCGATGCGGTGTCGCCGTCGCCCGAAACGCCGACCGCTTTGAGCGTACGGTTGGCGGCCAGCGCGCCGGTCGCTACAGACGGCATGCGGCCATGTACCGAGTTGAAGCCGTGGCTATGGCCCAGGAAGTAAGCCGGCGTCTTTGAGCTACAGCCAATACCGCTTAGTTTGATCACCTCGCGCTGATCCAGGCCCAGGTCCCACACCGCGTTGATGATGCGCTGGCTGATGCTGTCATGACCGCAGCCCTTACACAGCGTCGATTTACGGCCGCGGTATTCCGTCTTCTCCATTCCTAGTGCGTTTACCTTGGGCGCCCGTACAGGCCGCTTGGAGGCAGGAGTTGTACTCATGGTGAAAAGTTTCTCCGTATCTAAATCCGTATCTAAATCCGCATCTAAACAAGTCTAGAATCAAGTCTGCATCAGAAGCCGCACGCCGGGCAGGCGCGGGCTTCCACCATTGCCCACTACGCTGCGACGGCTTCCATAACCGTTTCCGCAATCCAGCGTGCAGAGAGGGGCATGCCGTCACACTTGGCAGCTGAAATCAGCTTGGTCGCTGCAGCCGGCACTTCAATTTTCAGAATCTGGTGGAGCTGGCCATCATGATTGGATTCAACCACGACGACTGTGTCATGGCGCGCGATGAAATCGCGAATGGTCTGATCGATGGGCAGAGCACGCAACCGCAGGTAATCGGTGGCGACATTTTCAGCGCTCAGGCGGTCCTGGGCTTCCAAGATCGCGGCGTGGTTGCTGCCCAGGCTGATGATCCCGACCTGCGCGCCATCCTGGCTGATGATTTCAGGCTTGGGAACCAGGGTTCTTGCGGTCTCAAACTTGCGTGTCAAGCGATCCAGATTCTCTTCCCAGTCGTCGGAGCGCTCGCTGTAAACGGCGTATTCATTGTGGCCTGTGCCGCGCGTAAAGTATGCAGCCAGCGGACTTTCGTTGCCCGGAATCGTGCGGTAGGGGATGCCGTCGCCGTCCATATCCTTGTAGCGACCCCACTGCCCGCCCAGCTTCTGAAGCGCCTCGGCATCCAAGACCTTGCCTCGATCCAACGGCTTTTCGGGATAATCGAAGCGCTCGGAAATGGCCAGATTCATGCCCAGGTCCAGGTCGCTGAGCACGAAGACAGGTGTTTGCAGCCGTTCCGCCAGATCCAGCGCCGTGCCGCCAAACTCGAAGCACTCCTTTGGCGTGGCCGGGAAGAGAAGCACGTGACGGGTGTCGCCATGGCTCAGGAAGTAGGTGCTGATAATATCACCCTGGCTCGTGCGTGTAGGCAAGCCGGTGCTCGGTCCCATGCGCTGAATGTTCCAGATGACGCTTGGGATTTCTGCGAAGTAGGCCAGGCCCACGAACTCGGACATGAGGCTGATGCCGGGACCGGAAGTCGCGGTCATGGCGCGTGCGCCGGCCCAGCCTGCGCCCACGACCATACCAATCGCGGCCAGTTCGTCTTCCGCCTGAATCACGGCGTAGGTTGCCCGCTCCGTTTCGGGATCGACGCGCAACTGGGGTCCGTAACTGTTGATGCCCTCCGCCAAGCTGGAGGAAGGCGTAATCGGATACCAAGAGACGAACTGAACACCGCCGTATAGCGCACCCAGCGCCGCAGCCGTGTTACCATCGGTCATGATTTTGTCTTCGTTGAAGCCACTCATGGCCGCCACGCGATAAGGCTGCGTGTTTTCGACATTGGCCTTGGTCCAGTCGTAGGCCGCTTGCGCCATCTTGAAGTTGAGCGCGACCGGCTTCTCTTTCCCGCCAAAGTTCCAGCTTAGCGCAGCATGGATCTCATCCATGTCAATATCGAGCAAATAGGCTACGGTGCCGACATAGGCAAAGTTAGCCACATAATCCCTGAGGCTCTGGGGCAGATCGGCTTCTTTAACCAGATCTTTCACCGGCATGGGCACATACGTGACATCTTTGCGGTGATTGGCTATGGGCAGCGAATCATTGTAGATGATGACGCCGCCGGGCAGGGCCTCTTCCATGTCTTCGGCGACGGTCGCCGGGTTCATGCAAATGACCACTTCGATGCCTTCGCGTCGGGCCAGGTATCCCTCTTTACTCAGACGAATCTGGTACCAGGTCGGTAGGCCCTGGATGTTGCTGGGAAAGAGGTTCTTGCCCGTCACGGGAATGCCCATGTTAAAGAGCGCGCGGATGAGCACAATATTGCTTGTCTGCGAGCCGGAGCCATTAGCCGTCGCCACGTTGATGTTAAAGTCGTTCACAACGTGCTGACTGGCTGTTTGGTCCTGTGGATCCTGTACTGCTACACTCATCGTTCGGTGTCCTCCACTCGGTAGATCACACAATCTGTCGGTTAAGCAAAAATCTGTTTAATGTATTTCAAGGTATCGGTGTCGAATCGGTACCAAACGCATCCAAGCGTACCTAAACCGCTTTGGATGTCGGCCCGACCGGCAAGGAGGCTGTGCTGCCTTCAACAGAAATACCTCGCCGGCTGAGCAACTGCATGTGTTCAATCAAGAGTTGCTTGCTGCCCTCAATGTCGCCGGCGCAGATGGCTTCGGCGATTCGTTCGTGGTAGGCCCATACCTCCTGTAAATATGGATAATCCGCATAGGTGTTGAGTTCAACAGCTTCGTATGCGTCCCAATAGGCTTCCAGTAGTCCAACAACAAAGGGGTTCTCCAATCGTTTGAAGATCGATAGGTGAAACTCCCGATGCTCGCGAAAGGGAATCTGAATGCGCGGCTGATTGAGCATGCATTTGGCCGCCGCAACAAGTTGGCGCAAATGCTCCTTGTCCTCCGTCGTCAGAAGCATGACGGCCTCATCCCAATAGGCGTATTCCAGGTGGCCGCGCAAGCTGCTGAACTGGTCGAAGGCATGATCATCCAGCGCCATGGCAGTCAGCAAGCTGAGGCGCACGGCAGGCTGGAACGCGTACTCGGTGCGGGTGATGCCGCGGCGCGGGCTTGCTTCCACCAGCCCGAGCATGCGTACGACTTCGAGCTGCTCGCGCAACTTGCCGACGCTGACGCCAATTTCGTCGCTGAGATCGTTGAGGGAAGGGAGCCGGTCGCCAGGTTGATAACCTTCCGTCAAAACATGACGGAGAAGGTCCGAATCAATCTGCGATAATATCATGTATAGTTGCCTGCAAACTTATAATCTGATTAATCCGATTAATCAGATTGTTATCCTTTATTAGACCACGAACGAGGCAATTGTGTCAAAATTGAACACCGAACGCAGAAATCAAAACGCAATCTTTTGGCCTGCGTCTGAAGAGAATTCTACCCATCGAGCCGGCATGTCGTCTGGCTCATGCCGGGAAGGGTGCGATCACGGTCAAGAAGGTCAGGGCGGTCTCGCCTTGATTGATGACGCCGTGGGGCACGCCGGCCGGGGCAAGGATGAGTTCGCCGGCCGTGCAGCGCCGCTGCTCATCGCCCACGGTGAAAAGACCCGAACCGGTCAAAACGAGATAGAATTTGTCCTGCTCGGCATGGTCATGAACAGGCTGTTCCTGGCCCGGTTGCAGGGAGTTGAGGCCGGTCAACAGGCGCTCGCTCTCAAAGAGCGTGTGCTTGAAGGGCTTCTCTTCGCGCACGCCCACGTGGTCGAGCGGTTGAATAAAGTAGTTCATGGTTGTCTCCTCGTCATGTGCATCATGCCGTTTCACTGATTCTGGCTCAAATATTCCCATGCGGCCGCAGCCAGCAGCGCCGTACCCGTCGGCAGCATACGCTCATCAAAGTCAAAATGCGCATTGTGGTGGGGCGCATGCATGGGGCCTGCGGGATCCGACGCGCCGACGAGGACAAAGCAACCCGGCACCCGGCGCAGAAACTCGGCCATGTCTTCGCCCACCATCATCGGCTCGATCTGAACGACCTGCTCCGGGCCCACGATTTCGGTCGCCACGTCCTGCATGAAGGCTGCCTGTTCGACATCATTGACGGTGGCCGAGGTGCCTCGCCAATGTTCGAACTCTACGCTGCCGCCGTAGGCTGCGGCAATCTGCTCTGCCATCTCGCCCATGCGCGTGGTGATCAACGCCTCCACGTCATCGGAAAAGGCGCGGTAGGTGCCGGCGAGTTCGGCTGCTTCTGAGATGATATTGAGCGCTGTCCCGCTGTTAAACTGGCCCACCGAAATGACGGCCGGATCGGTCGGGCGGACGTTCCGCGCCACAATGCTCTGCCAGCTAACGACAATCTGGGCAGCGATCAGCGTGGCGTCGACCGTCTCGTGGGGCTCCGCGCCGTGACCTCCCTTGCCGTGTACACGGAGGGTGAAGCCGCCCGCCGTTGCCCAGAGGGGACCGGGCTGCACGACGACCTGATTGAGCGGCAGGCGGCTCCACAGATGGAGTCCGAATGCGGCGTCCGGGGCTGGGTCTTCCAGCACGCCGTCGGCCAGCATGGCTTTGGCCCCGCCGAGCCCCTCTTCCGCCGGCTGAAAGACGAGCTTGACCCGCCCGGGCAGCTCGTTGCGCCGCTGCGAGAGCAGCGTGGCCACGCCCATGCCAATGGCGGTGTGGCCGTCGTGGCCGCAGGCGTGCATCACGCCATCGTTCTGAGATCGATAGGGGACGTCACGTTCCTCGTGGATGGGCAGCGCGTCCATATCAAAGCGCAGCATCACCGTTGTCCCGTCGGATGGCAGATCGTCGGGTTCAATCAGGGCGACGACGCCCGTTTGGCCTATTCCGGTGCTCACTTCCAGTCCCAGGTCGCGCAAATGGTCGGCTACGATGCCGGCCGTGCGCACCTCTTCAAAGCCAATCTCCGGATGCATGTGAAAATCGCGCCGCCAGGCAACAAGCTGATCGGTCAGCGCATCGGCCTCTTGCCGCCAGGGTGAATCAATCGTCATGGTCATCTACTCCCAATAGGGTTTTTATTCAAGTGAATAGTCGAGGATCGCGTTGCTCTCGCGGACAAACTCGAAACGCTCGCGCGCAGTGGTCAGCACATCGCCAATCGCCTCAAAGCGCTCGCGTAGGTCTTGCTCGTCGCTCGCACTTTCCCACGCTTTGCGCAGCAGATCTTCAAATGACTTGGCCCCCTCGATGTTGCCCAGAATCAGATCGACCTCGCCGATCACCAGCTCAAACATGCGAATCTTGCGCGCCAGGAGATTGATGATGTGGGATTCAATTGTCTCGTTGCAGCTGAGATTGAAGATGGTCACGTCCTCAGTCTGACCAAGGCGGTGGAGGCGGCCAATCCGCTGTTCTACGCGCATGGGATTCCAGGGCAGATCGTAGTTGATCAATTGGTGGCAGAATTGGAGATTGCGCCCTTCGGCCCCGCTCTCGGTGCTCACCATCACCCGCGCACCGGCAGGACCTTCGTCGCGGAACGTGGCCACCGCGGCTTCCTTTTGCTGGATGCTGAGCCCGCCATGAAAGCTGGCGCTGCTGACGCCCCAGTTGGCAAGCTGCTCGATGATCACGTCCTGCGTGCGACGGAATTCGGTGAAAATCAGAAACTTGCCGGGAAACTCGGCCAGAATCTCGCGCACGGCCTCGAGCTTGCGTCCCACCTTAATCGATTCGGCTAGCTCGAGGTAGTCGCGCAGCTCGGCCCGGGTCCCATCGCCATAGCCGGGATCGTCGATCATCTTGCGCAGGGTGCCGGCCACGGCCTGGGGGCTGCTGCTCAATTCGCGCTGCAGCGTAATGAGGGTCAGGCGCAGAGCCTTGTCATTTTCTGCCGTACGATAGCGCCGGCGGATGTAGTCGCTGAAGTCGGCATAGAGGCGCCACTCATCTTCGCTCAGGCTGAGGTGATAGATGGCGGCGCGCCGGCGCGTGAATTGGATGTTGACCTTGCTGCGTCGGTTGCGGATCATGACATCGTTGAGCAGGCGGCGCAGAGCACGGGCGTTCTTGGGCTCGCGGGCGTCGCCGCTGGAGACAAAATGGCGGCGAAATGCCCGTACTGTCCCCAACTGTCCGGGCGAGAGAATCGTGATCAGGCTGTAGAGCTCCATGAGGTCGTTCTGGACCGGCGTAGCCGTGAGCATGAGCACGTAGCGCTTGCGGATCTGATTGACGAATTTCCAGGCCAGCGTACTGCGATTCTTGAGCTTGTGGGCTTCGTCAACGATCAGCAAGTCGTAATCGCGCGCCAGAATTGCCTCGCTATGGCGGCTCAGCTTGGCGCGGTCAAGGCTGGTGAGCCAGCGGCCCTGATCGGCGGCCGCAGCCGCTCGCCACTCCGCCGGCTTGGTGACTACCTGAAACTCCTCGTGAAATTTGCTGCTCAGCTCCTCGCGCCACTGCTCGGTCAGCGAGGCCGGCGTCAAGACCAGGACGGAGCGTACCAGTCCGCGGCGGATCAGCTCTTTCATCACGATGCCTGCCTCGATCGTTTTGCCCAGCCCGACCTCATCGGCCAGGAGGGCGCGGCCGCGCATATCGCGCAGCGCGCGCAGCGACGCGGCCAGTTGGTGGTCGTAATGATCCAAATCGAGCTCTTCGACGCAGAGCAGCTTGTCGAAGCCCCGGCTCAAGCGCAGTTGCTCGGCCTGGGTGCGTAGCCGGTAGGTCGCCATGGGTTCCGGCGGGCGAATGCGGCCATGCGTGCGGAAGAAGTTCTCGAGATTTTGACTGCTCTCGATCAGACGCGGCGGCAGCGTCACGCCAAGCTGCGTGATGCGTTCATTCATCTCGTAGTCGATGTTGTAACGATAACCGCAGCGGAAACAAGTGGTGGCCGTATCTTCGTCGAGCCAATCGCATTGCGGACAGCGTTTGCCCAGCACGGCATGGCCGCCCTCGCGATCAACCTGGCGGCGCTTGGTCTGCTCCTCTGGGATTTCTAACCACTCAAAGCGTTCGAATGACATGGTTTATGGTGTGCCTGGTGATGCGTGAAACGTGAATGCGCTGGTTTCGTTGACGCATGTACATCAAACCCGTTCGCACGGGGCGTGCTCACTGAGCGGGCGATGAACGTGCGCCGTGAGCTCCGAACACGTGGCGACGATTTAGCAACAGTTTCTTAACAGCAACTCTCGCTGAGCTTCTTACAGTGCATCGTAGTCGACAGAATGGGCCGCACTCCGCAATCCCCATTCCCCATTCCGCATTCCCTAAAATTCCGCACTCAAACCGTCGCCGGTCTTGCCCTGCGCTCGGCCCAGGCGCGCAATGCGTCAATTTCTTCACTCATCATTGTGCTCAGGGGGACGGTCTCTTGCAACACGTTGAGCAAGTCGTCCATCTGCAAGGGACGGCCGGCGTCAAAGGCGTCATAGAGGCCGGCAATGACCGCCTGCTCGATCTCTGCGCCCGACAGGCGGTCCGAAGCCATGGCAAGCTGATTGAGATCGAAATCGGCGGGATCCCGGCTGCGCTTGAGCAAATGGATGCGCCAAATCTCCTGGCGTTCAACCGCGCTGGGCAGATCGACGAAAAAGATCTCGTCAAAGCGGCCCTTGCGCACGAGTTCGGGCGGCAACGCACGCACGTCATTCGCCGTGGCGATCACAAAGACCGGCGCGTTTTTCTCCTGCAGCCACGTGATGAAGCTGCCAAAGACGCGGGCAGCGGTGCCCGCGTCGCTCACGTTGCTGGACCCGACGCCCGAAAAGCCCTTCTCGATCTCATCGACCCAGAGCACGACCGGCGCGATGCTCTCTGCCAGTTTGATAGCGTTGCGCAAATTTTGCTCCGAGGAGCCGACCAGTGACGAAAAGAGCGCACCCACATCAAGCCGCAACAAGGGCAGGCGCCAGGAGTTGGCCACCGACTTGGCGACCAGCGACTTGCCGCAGCCCTGGACGCCCACCAGCAAGATGCCCTTTGGCTCGGGCAGGCCAAAGGCGCGCGCCTCAGGACCGAAGGCGCGCACGCGCTTGCGCAGCCACTCTTTGAGCGTGTCGAGTCCGCCCACCGTGCTCAGCGCTTCGTCGCTGGCATAGAATTCGAGGAGTCCGCTCTTGCGGATGATCTGCTGCTTTTCTGCCGCCACGATGTCCAGCGCTTCGCCGTCAAGCCGGCCTCCCATTTCGGTAATCGCCTTGGCGACAGCATTGGCCGTTTCGCGTGCGGTGAGGCCCAGGCAGGCCTGCACCAGCCGCGCGCGCTGGCGCCGGTCGAGTTCGACCTGGATGCTTTCATTGCGCTGCGCATGCTCGATGATGGCCTCAAGTTGCGCGTCGAGTTCGTCCGCCGTTGGCAGTTCCAGGTCGACGACCGTGATTTGCTTCTCCAACTCTCGCGGAATCTCCAGGACGGGGCTGAGCAAGACAATGGTCTTGCTGCTCTTTTCCAACGCAAGCGCGACTTCACGCAGGAGGCGCACGACGCCCGGGTCTTTGAGAAAGGGATGGAAATCGCGTAGTACCCAGATGCTGGCTTCCGGTTCCGCCTCGATGGCACGCAGGAGCTTGCTCGGCTCGCGCAGGGAGGTGTCTGCCCAATCCGGTTTGGCCGGATTGGTCACACCCGACGGGTAGCTCCAGTAGAGGATGCGCTTGCGCTGCAGCTGGGCCAGCGCTTCTAGTTCGGCCAGCGCACGTTCCTCTTCCGGCGTCACCAGCCAGAGCAGGGCGTAGCGCGCTCGGATATAGAGATCAAGGTCACGTTTCATGGGGTGCATCATCGCAGATACTGGGAGTAACGCCAAACCTTCCACTTCTCAATCTCTTCGCCGCCCACGTAGACGCGTGTGCCGGACCATTTTTCTACGTAGTTCCAAAGACGCCAGAAATCGCGTAGCTTGTCTTTGCGAAACATGACCCGATAGACCACGTTGCGATTCTCGTCGACAAGCTGGCTGAAGGTACTGATGCGTTGGGCCAACGTGAGGGCGAACTCAAAGTACTCTGAGCGACTTTGACCAAACTCAAGAATAACGTGCCAGCCTTCGTCCTCGACGCGACTGGACGCCGTGGACTCAGATTCGGGTTGAGCGTGGTTGGTAACGGGGGACGGATATACATCTCGGACTGTCAGCATGTCGCGCAACAGGGGCTCGAGTACGGGGCGCAGGTCGGGTTGGGGCAAGAGCAGGCGCACCATGCGATGAGCGCCACGCCAGAGGATCGGTTCGTGCGCGGCTGGCCCTAACTCGGTGAGGGCATAGGCCAGCGGATCGGCTGCAAGATTTTCGCGTAGGGATTGTAGGTGGAGATGTGTGATGTCGCGTTCATCGGGCGCGGTCAAGCCCCAGGCGCGTGCGACCGCGCTCAGCTCGTCGACCTGAAGGGGAACGCCCAGCAGTGCTTGCCAGCCCAGCGCCATGCCCCAGCTCTCGGAACGGAGGGATGTACGATTGAGCCAGTCGGTCAGTTCTACCCCGGATTGGCGCATCCAAAAGTGAAGCAGAAGTACCCGCTCCAGGCCTGGTGCGTCTCGCCATTCGGCGTTTTCGTGTAGCAAAATAAGCTGGTTGAGTGCCTTATCCGTCTCAGATTGGGCAAAGAGGCCGACCTCAAGGTGTGACAGGGCCAAGTTCTGAAATGCGACCGGTGCAACCCGCTTACTTTCGCGTAGCCACTCGATGCAGGCGGCGCGCTGGCCGGGCGAAAAGGCCGCATAGCTGGCGTGTGGAGGCGGCGCGAGCATGCTGGCATCAGGCGACCGCGCGAGGAGCAGATCGACCAGCGTTTCATCCTCCATCTCTGGCTGGGGCGCTGTAGCAAAGCCGAGAATGGTGCCCTCAGCGAACCGGGTTGCGTTCAGGATCATGCCCGCGGGGGGATCAATCCCAGCAATGCGGACCCAGGTCGGGAGGTCAGCCAGTAGGCGCTCGTCGTTGATTTGTTGTTGAGACCCCATCGTCAATGCCTTGCGCAAGCGCGCCCCTTTGAAACGGCTAATCGAGAATCGAGAGCGGAGAATGGTTAATGGTGTCGACGTCCGTTAACCAATTGCGATTCGCTATTTTCGATTCACCATTATGCCTCGTCCATTGCCGCAATCGGTAGCGGTTGGTCGCGTCCGTGTAACCTATGCTAAGATGCTGACATCCAAATCCTGGGTAGTGTTTCCCCGATCTCGTCGGCGGGACGCTACGTCATTGAGTTCTAAAATTGTAACAGCTTGTTTCAGCGAGGAAAACATCATGGGTGAGGCGACTCAAGCATTCGGCAGCGCTGCCGTTGCTGCGGATTTAGAAAGCGCGCGTGCTGCCTTTCTAGCCGAACATGCCGACTTCAATGAAGCGGCGCTACATGCATTGCGCGCCGAAGAGTACGGCCGTTTGGATCAGACAGGGCAGATCTATTTCGACTACACAGGTGGCGGTCTTCATGGTGAGAGTCAGGTGCGTCGTCACTTCGAGCTGTTGACGACGCAGGTGCTTGGCAATCCCCATTCCCACAATCCAACCTCCCTCGCCATGACCGAACTGGTTGAACACGCCCGCGCGGCTGTACTCGAATACTTCGACGCAGACCCTGAGGAATACCTGGTTGTCTTCACGGCAAACGCCAGCGGCGCGCTCAAGCATGTGGGTGAATCCTACCCCTTTGGGCCGGGAAGTCGTTATCTGCTGACCTTTGACAATCACAATTCTGTCAACGGCATTCGTGAGTTTGCACGCAGCAAAGGCGCGGAGATCACCTACGCCCGCGTGACGCTGCCCGAATTACGCCTTGATGAAACCGACCTGCTGGCCGAATTGGACCGAATCGACCCGACATATCCCCATCTGTTCGCCTTTCCGGCCCAGTCGAATTTTTCGGGCGTGCAGCACCCGCTCACGCTGATCGAAGCAGCTCAGCGCCGTGGGTGGGACGTCCTGCTTGATGCTGCAGCCTTTGTGCCCACCAATCGCCTCGACTTGAATAAGTGGCGGCCGGATTTTGTGGTGGTCTCCTTCTACAAAATTTTTGGATATCCCACCGGTTTGGGCGCGCTGATCGCCAGGCGCACGACCCTTAAGAAGCTACGCCGCCCGTGGTTTGCCGGCGGTACCATCAGCATCGCCTCCGTCCAGGGCGACGGACATCACCTGGAAGAGGGTGAGGCCGCGTTTGAGGACGGCACCGTCGACTACCTGAACATCCCTGCGGTGGAAACAGGCCTGCGCCATGTCCAGCGTGTGGGCATCGATCAGATTCACGACCGCGTCATTGCGCTTTCCGGCTGGCTGCTCGATAACCTGACGGCGCTGCGCCACAGCAACGGGCGGCGGCTCATCTTTGTGCACGGTCCGCTGACGACCGAGGCCCGCGGCGGCACCATCACGGTAAGCTTTAATGATCGCAACGGTCGAGGAATCGACGAGCGCCGCGTGGAGGAATTGGCCAATCACGCAGGCATCTCTCTGCGCACGGGCTGCTTCTGCAACCCGGGCGCAGGCGAAATCGCCCACGGCCTGAATCAGGATCAGATGAAGGCCTTCTTCCAGGAGAGCCGAACCGTCAGCTTTGATGAGCTGCGCCGCACCGTCATCGAGAAGTATCAGAAGAGTATCGGTTCGATCCGCATCTCGTTGGGCATCGCCACTACATTTGACGATGCTTACGCGCTGATCGAATTCATCGAGGGCTTCCTGGACAAGAGCAATGAAGAAATTGGTCCGCTCGAACGGATCTCGGACATGCCTGTGCGCGATGTCACGTAGGATGATCCACAGTGAGCGCGAGTGGCCATTTGATGGAACGCAGATGGGACGGATGCGGCGGGTTTGCGCTGATTTTTTGTAAGGATTCAAGCTTCCGGTGACACTTGTTCGTAACGTCTCCGGCACAGGCGGCGACTGGTATGGTAAGCGGAGTTTCTGCCGCCCGTGACGGGGATGTGGCAGGCACGAAGTCGCTGGTTTTCGAAATGTCAGCGGAGCCAAGTGCGACGGATCATCGAAAGAGCGGAGTGCAGTTTATGCCTGAATCGTCATATGAGATGTTGCCGATCAGTGACGCCCTGGCCATCGTATTGGCGCAATCAGCGCCGCTTACACCGCAGGTAGTGGCGCTGGACGATGCGTTGGGTCTGATCCTGGCTGCGGATGTGCGCGCGGGAGAGCCGCTGCCGCCCTTTCCTGCGGCCATCAAGGATGGCTACGCAGTCGTCGCTGCGGACGGACCGGGCGTCTATCCGATCATTGGCGAGGCCACGGCGGGGCGGATGGCCGACTTCACGGTAACGCCAGGCACGGTCGCCTACATCACCACCGGCGCACCCCTGCCGCCGGGCGCCGACGCGGTGATTATGGTGGAAGAAAGTGAGCCGGCATCGACCGACCCGGATGGCGTGGCGCGTGTGGCGCTCAAGGCCACGGTGGCGCACGGCGATGACGTGCGGCCAGTAGGCGTTGACGTGTCCGCCGGGCAAATCGTCTTGCAGGCTGGCGAGCGGCTGGGGCCGGCCGAGATTGGCCTCTTGGCCACAGTGGGGACCACACAGGTTGTCTGTCATCCCCGGCCGCGGGTGGCGGTTTTGTCTACAGGGGATGAATTGATTGAGCCCGGCGAACTGCTGGGGCCCGGCCAGATTCGCGATGCCAACCGCGCCATGCTGTGCGCGGCTGTGCGTCAGCTTGGCGGACAGGTCATCGACCTGGGGATCGCCGGCGATGATCAGGCAGAACTGGAAGCTGCCGTGCAGCGGGGACTGCGTGAGGCTGACATGCTGTTGACCTCAGGCGGCGTCTCCATGGGCGACCTCGACCTGATCAAGCCGCTGCTGGATCAGGCCGGCACAGTTCATTTTGGGCGCATCCGCATGAAGCCGGGCAAGCCCCTCACCTTCGCCACTGCCAAAGCCGGGGATCGGCAGCGTCTGGCCTTTGGCCTGCCGGGCAACCCGGTGAGCAGCCTGGTGACCTTTTACCTGATGGCGGCGCCCGCATTGCGCAAGCTGGCCGGCTATCGTTCCCCGGAATTGCCCCGGGTACAGGCACAACTTGCGCAGCCGCTGGCGCTTGATCCGGCCAGGCCCGAGTATCACCGGGCTACGCTGCAGTGGGATGCGACACTGCGTGATGGGCAAGGCGGCTTCCTGGCTCACTCCACCGGCAGCCAGGCCAGCAGTCGCTTATTGAGCATGCGTACTGCCAACGCGCTGTTGGAACTGCCCCAAGCTGCGGGCGAATTACCAACCGGTGCAGTCGTCAGCGCTTTAGTGATTGGTGAGATAGACAAATGAGCAAGCTGACCCATCTAGACGAAAAAGGCCATGCGGCCATGGTCGACGTGGCGGACAAGGACGTAACCAGTCGCACTGCGATCGCGCAGGGCACGGTGCAGATGGAAGCGGGCACCCTGGCCGCCATTCGTGACGGCAAAGCGCCCAAAGGCGACGTTTTGGCGGCAGCGCGCATTGCCGGCATCATGGCCGCCAAACGCACGCCTGAGCTTATCCCCCTCTGCCACACGCTCTTGCTGAGCAAAGTGGCCGTCGACTTTGAAGTGGACGAAGCAGCCAATGCGATCATCATTACCGCCGAGGTGCGCTGTAAAGGCCAGACCGGCGTGGAGATGGAGGCCCTGACGGCAGTGAGCGTCGCGGCGCTGACCATCTACGACATGGCCAAAGCGCTGGAAAAGGGCATGGTCATCGGCGAAATTTGCCTGCTGGAGAAGCAGGGTGGCAAGTCCGGGGCCTACGTGCGAAAGATATAGTGAAATGGAACGCGCATAAGCGGATTTCGGCGGATCTGACCTGCAGAAGATCCGTATTCATCCGCTTGATCCGCGTTCTATCTTTTTAGGGATTGCGAGTGATATGAAGATACAGGTGAAACTTTTTGCCACTCTGCGTCAACAAGCAGGGTGGTCTGAACAGGAGCTTGAGGTGGCCGACGATGCCACGGTGGAGGCGGCGCTGGCCACGTTGGCTGCGGCCAATCCCGCATTGGACCTGGCCGATCGTGCGGTCTACGCAGCGGTCAATCGCCAGTATGCCAACTTGAGCGATCCGTTGCATGAGGGTGATACCGTGGCCATCTTCCCACCGGTTTCCGGCGGCAGGCAGGCCGAGGAGGGCACGCATGGCTGAGAAGAAACGCTTTGAAATCACTGACGTGCCCTTATCTCTGGATGACGCCGCGGCCCGCGTCACCCGGCCGGACTGTGGCGCCATCACTACCTTTGCCGGCGTCGTGCGGGGCGAAACGAAGGTGGAAGATGATCCCCGCGGGACCGATTTTTTAGTCTACGAAGCCTATGTCGAAATGGCCGAGGAGATGCTGGCCGGGATCGCCGAGGAGATCAAGCAGGAGTGGCCGCAGGTGAAGGACGTGGCCATCCTCCATCGACTGGGTCGGCTCGAGATCGGCGAAGCCAGCGTTGTCATTGCCGTGGCCACGCCCCATCGGGGCGACGGCTGCTTTGAAGCCTGCCGCTACGCCATTGAGCGGCTCAAAGCCATCGTACCGATCTGGAAACAGGAAAATTGGTCGGACGGTCAGGTGTGGGTGGAGGGGCCGCGCCAACCCGACTTGGACCTGTCCCACGGGGACAATTGATCATCGGCAATTGTCTATTGTCAATTGCTGAATTTTTTTGACAGCACATCCGTTCCGTGGTATGCTTTTTGAGTTAGACAATGAGTGGCATTGCTCATTAACAACGTATAGAAGCAATGTACAGAAACAACGTACAGAAACAACGTACAGAATGCGGGGCGGATGGAAACCGTCGCTGACGGTGCTTTGCACGGTTAGAGGAACTTCCCGACTCCCACTTGGGCCGGCTTTGGTCGGTTCAAAACGGTTGCCACACGAAACAGTAAGTGTGGGCGTGCAGTTGGTAACGGCTGTGTGACTACAACCGCAACAGAGAGCAATCCCGCCATGGACTTTCGGGTCCAGGGGTAAGGGCTGAAAGGGTGGGGTAAGAGCCCACCAGCGGGCTCAGCAATGTGCCCGGCTAGGCGAGCGTGCAACTGGGAGCAAGGCGAGAGGGTCGCGCAACGGCGTAAGCCGGTCGTGCGATCTCGTCGCAGCGGTGCGGGCAAGGTTGGATAATACCCAGCAAGCCACAAACTGCCATCGACCCGGTCATTGACTGGTTGATTGATGAGACAGATGACGGTGCAGTCCGGCAACGGGCTGACAGAATCGGGGGTACGAAATCCGTCCCGCATATTTGCGAAGCTGATCAAATTTCGCTACAATGTGCATTCATGATTTAGTCTGCGCCGACGTGGCGGAATTGGCAGACGCGCTAGATTTAGGATCTAGTGCCCGCGAGGGTGTGGAGGTTCGAGTCCTCTCGTCGGCACTCAGACAATTGTCAATTGGTTGTCATCAATTGACAATATTTTTGGGCCCGTAGCCTAGCGGGAAGGCGTCTCCTTTGCAAGGAGAAGATCGTCGGTTCGAATCCGACCGGGTCCACTTGAGCGGGAAAAAACCGTTGATTTGTTGTCGCTCAGAATTTGTCGATTGAAGGCAAGTGCTGTAAACTTATTATCAGTATGCGGGCGTAGTTCAGTGGTAGAACGTTTCCTTGCCAAGGAAAAGGTCGTGAGTTCGAATCTCATCGCCCGCTCTCAAGAGGCCGGCCATCTGGTCGGCCTTTTTGCCGGGGTAGCTCAGTTGGTAGAGCACTGCACTGAAAATGCAGGTGTCCCCAGTTCAAGTCTGGGCCCCGGCACCTTATTGATTGTCAATGCTTAATTGTTAATTCTCAATGAAGCTGTGATCCCGCTCATTGGCAATAATTAGTTTACAATTGATGATCGAAAGATTGTATTGGGGGATCGTCTAACGGCAGGACTGCGGCCTTTGGAGCCGTCAATCGGGGTTCGAATCCCTGTCCCCCAGCCACTGCCGGGGCGGGAGTATCTGCCCCGGCTTTTTGTAACACGGTATGGCCGGACAACCTATCTTATGGCGCCTATAGCTCAATGGCAGAGCGCTTGATTGTGGATCAAGAGGTTGTGGGTTCGAGCCCCACTAGGCGCCCCTAAACCCCCGAAACTTGCAGCTGACTATGCCATTTGATTTCTGTCATCTGTTTAGTTGTTAAGGTACTTACTATGTGATGGGCGACGCACACTTCTTGGCGGGAGGGGCGTCGCCCGTTGCGTTATTACCCCTGCTCGACGACTGTATGGCCCAATTCCTTGGCCAGTCGAATCAAATCGTCACGATCGATTCTGATAGGCACCTCTGCGAAATCCCAACGTTTGTGCTTGAGATACTTCACCAAATCTGCTTTGCACCAATCCCGAATCGTGCGATCACTGACTCCGGCCAGTTCAGCAGCTACTGACGTGCTGATCTCTTCGGACATACTGTCCCCTTCCGAAGTGCAAGTAATTTCCGCAACTTCCGTTACCCTATCACAGTCTTAGACAAGACGTCAATCGCAGAATTCAACGTTTCACCCACGATTGACCAAAAAGCCGATAATTTTAAGGTTGGCTCCTACAGCGCGACAATCGCCCAGCACGCATCATCGGGCACAAACTACGGTCCACGCGCACCATTCGCAGCCACGCCCACGCACCCACAGGCACAAGCGCCGACGATCCTAGCTCGCTCGTTTGCGACCAGATCATAGACATCCAGTGCCAGATTTGTCCCGAGCCTCAATTGCTCCAACTGCACGTCAAAGACGGTTGGATAGACTCCTGAAGTGTGGGGCTTCGGTGTGGACCCACAGGCGCAAGCATTGCGATCATGTCGTCAATCAGGCAAGTTACGGACGGCCAGCGGCCCCGTGACGTTGTGCCGGGCAGCACGAATCGTCGACGACCTGTCGCCTTGGGGTTGCCTTGGTGAGGGCAAACTGCTCGAAGCGGCTATTGCTGATGACCGCCCTGCCTGCGCTACAGCCCAATCCCGCCCCAGTCAATCGGCTCCCTGTCCCACTCGTCCACCGGCGCCAGCCGCCGCATGACCTCGCGCCAGCGGTTCCACGCCCGCCGCCCGTTCTCACCCAGCTGCGAAAGAATCAGCGTGCTCGAGGCCGCAGTATGCGTTTCGTTGGATTCGCGCTCCCAGTGCGCGCGAAAGTCGACAAAGGCAATAATCGCCTCGTGGTGCGCCTCGGGTACGGTCACGATGTCCGTGTCAGCCGACGGCAGCCGGTGGACCGCGTCATAGGTCACCACGGCCGATTCACCGGTGGCCACCGCACGCGCAATGACGAGCTGCCCCACCGCCGTGTCGCTTTCCGCCGGCACGCTGTCCAGCGGCGGCTGCACGATGTAGGTTTCGCCGTCGGCATAGAACTCGCTCCACGACCGCGCCCGGCGCAGAAAGCTGGGCGGATCCTGCCCGGCCGGACATTCAACACCCACCAGCCGTAGAAACCCATGGCCGCCGGGCAGGTCGTACGCCTGCACGCCGGTGCTGAGCAGGCGCACCTGCCGCATGCGCCGCGGCAGTTCGTTGCTGTAGGCGCGGATGCCGTCGTTGATGAAGCGATCCAATTTGGCGTCGGGCCAGATGGCGCTGTCGGCCAGGAAGGCGCGGCACTGGGCGCGCAGATCTGCCAGCGTGGTGGCCATCAGCCGAGCACCAGCACGAAGGTTTCGCTGTCGGCGGCCGCCACGAGCCGCTGGTGGGCCGGCACCTGGTAGCGCACGTCGAGCAGGACGGGCTGATAGCTTTCCACGCTCAGCCGCCATGGGTCCTCCATGACGCCGCCGCGCCAGCTCACGCCCCGGTTGCGCGAGAACATGACGCCGCCGGCGAAGACGGCCATGGCGCGGTCGTTGTCGCTGCCGGCGTCGTAGAGCGCGACGGCGGCAGGCACGGAGCCCGGTTGTTGCATGCCCGACCAGAGGCCGTTGTTGACGAAGCGCCCGCGCAGCGTCCAGCTCAGACCGTCGTCGCTCGATTCGTAGACGCCGCCGAGTCCGGAGAGCGCCAGCCAGCTGCCCGATCCGCCGCCAATGGCGGCGATGTATTCGTCGGGCATCACAAGCACGTTGGTCCAGCTCTCACCACCGTCGTCGGAGCGACTGATGCCGCCCGGTCCGCCGGCGCAGATCGTGCCGTCCATTGCGTCTATCGCCGCCACTGCGAAGCCGGTCGACGCCGCGGTCTGGGCAAAGGTCACGCCGTCGGTCGTGTAGTAGGGCGCGCCGGTGTACGAGGCAATCCAGAGCGTGCCCGAGGCATAGTCCTGCCCCACGCCCCAGCAGCGCAACGCTGATGGGAAAACCTCTGTCGCACTCCATTCGCCGTAGCCGTACTCAGCGCCGGTCACGACGTCCTGGCTCCATTCGGCCACCGCGACGATGCGCGTGCCGGCGAGCCCGATGCCCGTGAAGGCGTAGTTGCCGCTGTAGGCGAGCTGCCAGTCCCATGTCTCCGGATCGCCGCTGGTCCGCGCGCCCCAGATTTCGCCGTCCCCCGTGCAGACCCAGAGCGTGCTCTCTTCTTCCTCGTCAAAGTAGAGCCCGGTCACCGCCCCGCCAAAGCGATGCACGACGCGCCAGGTCGCTGCGTCCCGACTCATGTGCAGATTGCCCGCATCATCGCCCACAAACCAATCGCTGCTGCTGCGCCAGGCCGCCGAGAAACTCGCGCCCGCCGGCGGTGCATATTCACGCCACAGCTCCACACGCGTGCGTTCCTCCGCGCTCAGCAGAATCTGCCGAAAGGCCTGCCCACGCTCCGACGGCGCCAGCACCTCACTGGCTTCACCCACCCGGAGCAGCCCCTCGAATTCGGTGTCATAGGTCAGCGGCCGCGCCGGCTGCACAATGTCATGCCGTATCTGTGCCACAATTCACCCTCCTCGTTATGGCAGCACCAACAAGAAGCGCCGGCAGCATCGCCACAAGTGACCCTGCCGCCGGCGCGCTGCTCGCCTACTTCTTCGCCTCTGTCTCCGGCTTCGGCGCCGCAGCCTGCTTGGCCGCACTCTTCGCCTTGCCCTCACCACCCTCCAACGCCTCCACCCGCGCCAGCAGCTCCACCAACAGCTCGCGCACGCTGCCGTCCACCACCTTCGCCAGCTTCTCCTGCATCTCTTCGTTCATCATTTCCTCCCGAAGTGTCCAAACTTTGGACACGTTCTCTTTCGACTTACGAAGTTCGGATGACGAATGGTGACTCACCAGTCGGCGAGCGACGCATTTGTCCGAACTGGGCTCAAAACTCGAGCCTGTCGCCAGTTCTCGACACGCACTGTCTCATTTGTCCAAACTTTGGACACTTTCTCCCACTAAAGCCCTTTGCAAACCGCCTCGCCGCGCTGCTTCCTCGCCTGCCGAAGCGCAAGCCGAGAACAGAGCGACTCTATTCAAATCACCCCACCACCCCAAAACCCTACAACCCCACTCCCCTACACAATCGCGTGCTTAAACACCCCCCGCCAATCCGTCGGCCCCACCACAAAGAACCAGCGCACCTTGATCGGCATCACGTCCTGCGTGAACATGTAGTACGCGCCCGGATCGGCCGTGCTGATGATCTCCGGCGTGCGCCCGTAGCGGAAGCCCAGCCCCACCGACGGGTACATCATGGGATCGGCGATGGCGTACCAGTCGTCGGGCGCGGCCAGGAAGTCGTTGACGATGACGCGGCGCTTGGCCGCGGCCAGGCGCGCTTCGTGGGTGTTGCCCGTGGCGTACGGGTTGACGTCGTTGTTGGCGGTGCCCGGTTCGCCCTCGGACGCCAGCACCTGCAGCGAGAGCCCTCCCGCGCCCGCGAGACCATGAGGTAGCGCGGCACGGTGAGCCCGCCCAGCGGTTCGTCCGAGTTGAGCTCGGTCTGCGCGGCCATGAGGGTGCGCGTGGCGTCGAACGCGGCGTAGCTCAGGGGCGACGAGCCCAGGTTGTTGTGGTCGGCGTGGAAGAGCGCTTTGCCGTCGCTCATGACGGGCGGCGTGGTGAAGAGGCGCGTGAAGGCCTTGCCCAGCGACATCCAGGCGGCCTGGGCCAGGGCCCGCGGCGTCTGCTGCAGGCGCCGCGTGTCGTCGCGGTCGATGGCTTCCAGGGTCAGGCCCAGGAAGTTGCCCTTCTTGACCCAGTTGCCGATCTCGGTCTGGTCGCCCCAGTTCTTTTCGGTGTAGGCCGCGCCTTCGGGCACGTCGTCCAGCTCGCCGATGCCGCCCACGGTGATCCACTTGACCTGTTGCAGGCTGGTGAAGTCTTCCACGCTGACGACGGGCTCCCAGAAGCGGGGATAGGCCTGGAACATGTTGACGACGCGCTTGTTGAGCGCGTCGGCGACCAGGCCGGCCATGGTCGTCGTGTTGACGTTGGCCAGGCCCACGTTTTCGGGCATGAACTTGCCGGTCATTTCGAAGTCGCCCGAGAGCAGGGTGTAGAGTTCGCGCACGCCGGTCAGGGGGCGCACGCCCTGCTCGGGCCGCACGCCGTCGATCATGGCTTCGGTGGCCAGGCGGATCTTGTCGAGCGAGGTGAGCACGCCGCCCACGCTGCTCGGTCCCGGATCCATGGGCTCGTTGCCGTGCACCTGGTGGGCCGCGGCCGCGGCCTGCTCCACGCTGCGCTGGGCTTCGATGAGCTGAGGCCGCCCGCGCAATCGGCGCATCTTCCATGGCCAGGCGCACGGCGTCCTGGCCTGCCTCCGACAGCCCCGACTGGGCCAGCAGCGCGTCCAGCTTGACGGCGTCGATCTCGGCCTGCGCCTCCGCCAGCGAAGCCCGCAGCGCTGCAATGCCTGGGCTGAGCCCCGCCGAAGTGTCTGCTTCTGCCTTGGCCTCGACCTGTCATGCCCATTTTCGCTGACCGGCGCTCTCCGTTCGCCATCTTTGCATCGCGCCTCATCCGGCGTTTGCGCCGCCACGTCCGGTCGCAGCGCCTGCCTGCTGCTCCGCTAGCTGCGACTCTGTGCTGGTCCAGCCTCAGCCTCGGCTCCGTCCGCCTTCGTGCTTGCGCAGCCGTCCTTGGCAGCCGCCCTGCCCCAGCCTTTCGCCTCAGCCTCCGGCCCGGCCTTCACTGCCTCCGCCACCTTCTCGTCTACCACCACTTGCTTGCCCATCCGTTCCCTTACCTCCTCTTTGAATGCGATCAACTCCGACAACAATCCCGTTCCCTTCACGGCCGGCGCGTTGACGGCGCTCACTTCCTTGCCTTCCACGCCCGCCCAGATGATCTCCGCCACCACTTCCCGCCCGTCGACCTGCACTTTCTCCCCCGGCCAATGGGGCGATTTGAACCAGTTCTCGCCCGTGATGCTGCACAGGATCTCCCGGTAGTACCAGCCGATGGAGAAGCGGTCGATGCGTCGCTCCAGATAGTCGAGCATGCCGGCCTGCGTGGTGAGCAGGATCTCCTGTACCAGTTCGTCGCCATGCAGGGCTGACGCTGCAACAGTCCCGTGGCGGCTGCCGACGTTGCCGGCCCGGTGGTCGTAAAGGAAGGGCGTGCCCCCAAACGACTGCGCGAAGCCCGCCATCTCCTCCTCGCGGAAGCGGAAAAAGTTGCGGTTGGGGTAGGCGGCTCGGAAGGTCAGAGCCTTGAAGGATAGCTCGGTCAGCTCACCCGACCGGACCTGCTCCATTGCCAGACGCCGTTCGTCTGCCGCCATGCCCAACACCGAATCGCTCGCCTCCAGCCCCTGCGCCGGCCCCGCCAGCGTCATCACCGGCAAGACCTCCCGCAGCCGCGCCATCACCATCTGATTCATTCCCCTGCCTCCTCATCTTTTTCAGTTCCCGATGCCCCATCGTCATCTCTCCCCGCCAATCCTCTCTGCCCCTCCCCCAATATCTGCTCCACCTCCGCCGGCCCCAACTCCTCGCCCAGGAACTTGGCAAAGAGCCGCAGCGCCATGCGCCGGTAGGCCGCGCCCTGCCCCAGCAGCCCGGCCAGATCCACCAGCCCGCCGGCCAGTTGCGTGGCGGCCTGGGCCAGCTGCTGGTTGTCTTCCGGCGAGATGTCGGGCGCATCCACGACGATGTCGGCGTGGGTCACCTGCCGCCGCCCCTTGCGCGTGCCCAGCCCTTCCTGCATCCGATACGCGTGCAGCAAGAGATCCGCCACCATCCAGGTGATGTAGGCCTGCCGTCGCCGCAGGAAGCGCCGCCGCTGCTCGGCCATGGCTTTGCCGGTGGCCAGGTTGGCGTCTTCGCCTTCGCCCAGGTCCAGCAGCGCGGTGCCCGGCCCGCCGGCGACGATCATCCAGCGGATGGCGCGGCCGTCATGCGAGGCGTCGGACGCGTGCAGCGTGGGCGCGACCGCGCTCCATTCTTCGTCGGGATGCGAGATGACGACCGAGCCCGCGGTGGGTGGGCTGGTGTACTTCTCGGCCAGCTGCCGGTGCAGCCGCTCGGGCGCTTTGACGATCCACAGGAACGACCGCACCGCGGCGTTGAGCCGCACCCGATCTTCCAGCCAGCGCGAGTAGCGCCGCAGCCAGGGCAGGATGGGCGCGAGGTCCGATTCGCCGCGCACTGCGCCCACGGGGCGGTTGACGGCGTAGTGCAGCATCACGGGTTCGTCGCCGGTCGCGGTGGCGGGCGAGCGCCAGACGTGCTCGTCCATGCCGTGCCGCTCTTCGATGTAGGCGGTTTCGGTCTCGTAGTCGCCCGGCCGCCACTGCACTTCGCGGATCACGGCGGCCGGCCGTGTGCGGACCACCGGCACGCCGCCCGCGGCGTTGGGAAAGAGCACGGGGAAGAGTTCGCCTGACCGCGCCAGCTCGTCCGACCACTCATCCAGCCGCAGGTCCATGCGGTTGGTGGACCAGAATTCCTGGATGAAGCGATCCAGCGGGCCGTACTCGGCCTGCACCTGGAAGCCGTTGCCCACGACGTAGGCCGTAGTCAACCCGATGAGCCGCCGCGCCAGCGGGTTCTGTCGCCACGCCGCCCGCGCGTCGCCGAACTCTTGCAGCAGCTCGCTCCACGGCTTGTCCAGGTCGGTGCCCGACCGAAAGCCCCGAAACGCCGCCGCCTCCTCGCCCGGCGCGCCGCGTAACCACTGCACATCAAAGAGCCTGGCCAACCAAGCAATTACCCGTCCTAGCACGAGTACCTCCTACCCCTCGATGTGTCCAAACTTTGAGCTCAGTCGAAGGGTTTGGACATTCGCCCCTCGCCACTCACGCCGCACAGGATGACGATTACACTGGCAACCGTGGTGCGTATCGCGCCCCGGCATCGGTCCCTCGCCCTGGACGAACTCCCGCCCGTTCAGCGCCGCACAGCGAGCGCACGGCGAGATCCCGGTGCACACCCACTGCTCAATCACCACCCAGCCCATCGCCCCTCTCCTCGACCCCAATCAAAAAACGCCGCTGCCGGCGCAAATGCTGCGCACGGCAAGCGGCGTTCTGGACGCTCTGCAAGCAGTACTCTTCGATTGTCAGCGATTATAGCACAGGCAGATTCCTCTCTGAAGCGCGCATCGACCGGCCAATTTGGAGGCTCAAATCACGCTGGAAAATTCAGCCTTTCTACGCGATAATGGGTCAACTTTCGCCAAATCGAATCAAGCAAGGACGCTCCATGGCCAACCGCGTTGCCCAAACGGCCGACCTCAACTGTCCTCACTGTCGCCACACGGCCTCGTACGAAATCTGGCTCACCGTTGGCGGGAACGCGCGTCCCAATCTGCTGGCGCGGATCCGACCTCAGCATTTCATCTTTGGGCAAACCACCCACAAGCAAGCTTGAAGGAGCCCCAAAATGACCACCTCATCCACCAACGAACCGGTCAACACCTCTCCCGTGATTGACGTGCCCATGCGCCTGCCGGCCAACAAGCGCGCCGAGGCCGTGGCGGCCGCCATCCAGGAGCGTCCGGACAACATGCCCGCGCCCGGCGGTCCGCTGTCGCTTGCGACGGCAAAGAAGCTCTGGAAGCCGGGCAGAACGCTGCGCATCCGCTTCATCGATCCCGGCGTCTCGGACGAGCGCAAGCAACTCACCTTCGACGTCGCCAAGGAATGGACGCAATACGCCAATCTGGTATTTGAACTGAGCGACGATTTCGACGCTGAACTGCGCGTCTCGTTCGCCTACCCCGGTTGCTGGTCTTGGATCGGGACCGACGCCAAGCAGATCAAGATCTGCATGAGCCGACCGTCAATCTGAGTGTCATGGCCGAGCCGAATCTCCGGCCCGATTACCGCCGCTACATCCTGCATGAGTTTGGCCACGCCATCGGCTGCATCCACGAGCACCAGACGCCCATTGCCGGCATCGACTGGAACAAGCCGGTTGTTTACAAGTACTACTGGGACAACTTCCGCTGGCCGCAGGACAAGGTCGACCTGAATGTCCTGGATGTCCTGAGCGAAGACGAGACCAACCATTCCGACGACTTCGATCCCGATTCCATCATGGTCTATCCCATCCTGGCGGAACACACCAACGACGGCTATCACGTCGACTGGGGCTTTGACCTCTCGCAAGCAGGACAAGGCCTTCATCGCCGAAGTCTACCCAGCGCAATAGGCAGAGTCCTGCTTTGCTCAACGCACCTTAGTCAACTCTTTCACCTGAAGCAGACAGCAAATGACTATGTCCGAACACATTCTTCACAACCGACGGCTTGACGTTCAACGCCTCATTGCGTCTCAATCCGATTCACAGCGCCATTGTCCATCTCCTCCAAAGGGACGAGCGACCACTGCTGACGCTGGAGGTAACCAATGCGGGCGCAGGCGATCGCACGCTGCATGTTGCGGTGCAGGTTGACCGATGGCTACAGCTTTGAGGAAAATGATGCTGACTGTTGGCGCAGGAGGAAAAACGGCAGTTGATTTCGTCCTGACTTTCATTCCGCAGCAGATCGCCAAGCTCAGACGAGTTGAGACATGCTCAGGCGCGGATCCGTGTCGATGATGCAGCAGAAGACCGCACTGTATGGGTCGAGACTCAGAGCCTTGCCATGCTGGCCCTGAACTCTGCGCCGCTGGCCTCACGCGATCCGGCGACCGGGGAGTATGTGGACCAGACGCGCTACCTGGGCGCGTTCGTCATGCCCAACGATCCGGAGATCGACGCCTTCCTGGAGCAAGCGACGCGTTTTCTGCCCGAAAGCGAGTCCTTTGCCGGCTACAAGGGCAGCGTCACGGCGCAGGTCAAGGCGCTCTACGAGGCGCTGGCAGCTCGTGGTACGCAGTACGTGGACTCCACGCTGGACTTCAACCCCGACAAGGCGGCGCAGGCCACCCAGCGCGTGCGCCTGCCCAAACAGGCGCTGACGACCAAGCTGGCCAACTGCCTGGACGGCACGCTGCTCTTCGCCAGCCTGCTTGAGCACGTCAAGATCCAGCCGGCGATTGTGATCATACCGGGCCATGCGCTGGTGGCCTGGGCGACGACCAAAGGCGGCAAGCGCTGGCGCTACCTGGAAACGACCGAGCTGGGCAAGCAGCCGTTCGAGAAGGCGGTGGAGATCGGCGAGGAATTTCGCCAAGGTGCGTCCGCAGCGCAGGAACAGACCGGCGAGGCGGGCTACTACCGCCTCTGGCCGTTGGGCGAGTTGCGTGACGCAGGGCATTACACCCATTTCCGTGATGGAAGGCGATGAGATGGGGCGCATTGCTCGAGCATTCGAGGCTATGGCGACGTCACCGGAAGTGTCAGAGACAGAAACTGACGATTCGCCTGCACCCGGCGAGCCGCCTTACCAGGGCCTCCAATACTTCGACGTGAAGGACGCCGACCGCTTCTTTGGTCGTGAGGAACTGACGGCAGAACTGGTAAGCTACCTGCGCGACCATCCCTTCCTGGCGGTCATCGGCGCGTCGGGCAGCGGCAAGTCGTCGGTCGTACGCGCCGGCATGTTGCCGGCGCTGGCGCAGGGCGAGATCGTGTGGGGGAGCAATTACTGGTATCTCCTCAAACCGTTCAGCCCCACCGCGAACCCCATCAAGGCGCTGGCCACAGCGCTGACCCAGGATGAGCCGGATTCGGTCACGCTCGCCTTCATGGACGATCTCAGGGCCGATCAACGCACCCTCGACATTCGGGCTGCCAAGTTTCTGGACAAACATCCGACCTGCGATCATCTTCTCCTGGTCGTCGATCAGTTCGAGGAACTCTTCACGCTTTGCCGTGACCAGACCGAACGCAAGGCTTTCGTCGACAATCTGCTGGCTGCGGTTGGCGACGAAGGCTTGACGACCATCGTGATCACGCTGCGCGCCGACTTCTACCACCACTGCGCCGAGTTCGACAACCTGCGATTGGCGGTCCAGGACCACCAGATCTATATCGGTTGGCCATGAGCGAAGGAGGAACTGCGCAGCGCCATCGAGGAGCCTGCCGAGCTGGGCGACTGGGACCTGGAGCCGGGACTGGTCGATCTGATGCTACCGGATGTGGCGCAGGAGCCGGGCGCCGCTGCCGCTGCTCTCCCAGGCGCTGCTGGAGACGTGGAACAATCGGACGCACGATGACCTTTGGCGGTTACTACGCGGCGGGACGGCGTCAAGGGAGCCATTGCCACGTACAGCCGATACTGTGCTGACCAGAGATCTCCAGTCACCGGAACAGCGGCTCATTGCGCGCAATATCTTCGTGCGCCTGACCCGCTTTGGCGAGGGGGAGCAGGATACGCGGCGCCGGGTGGCGCTGGATGAACTGCTGTTCCAGGGCGAACAGCGTGCTGAAGTCAGCGCTGTACTGCTGACCACGCTTGGCCGATAGGCGTCTGATCACGGTAGACCAGGATCAAGTCGAGGTCGCCCACGAAGCGTTGATCCGGGAGTGGCCTACTCTGCGCAGATGGTTAGAGGCCGATCGGGAGGCATTGCTGACCCATCGCCGGCTGACCGAAGAGGCTGAGGAGTGGGCGGAACTGGACAGGGATGCCGGCGCGCTCTATCGGGGCTTGCGTCTGGGGCAGGCTGAGGAGTGGGCGGCGATCATGCCGCTGCGATGAACGACCTGGAGCGTGAGTTCCTGGATGCCAGCCAAGGCAGGTGGAGGCGGAGCAGCGGGAGAAGGAGCGCGTCGAGCAGGAGCGGGAAGAAGCCGTCAGCGTGAGCTGAGAGCGGCCCAGGAATTGGCCGCGGAGCGCTCTGCGGCAGGTTGCAGAAGCAGAGCGGGCCGATGCTGCCGAATGCAGGCCCATCGGCGTTCCCGGGAACGAACGCCTTTGCATCACTGGCGGCAGTGCTGGTGCTGGCTGGCTTCCTTATCTATTTGGGTTGGCAGTACTACCATAATCGGAGGGAGAGCGTACCCTCAGGGAGAGCTTTCGCGCTACAAAACGAAGCTCTAACTGCACGGACGGGGCGTTTATCGAAGCGGCAGCAGTTGACGCCAAGTTGAGAATCGACGCTGCGGTGCAGGCCGATGAAAGCCTGGTAAAACGACCTGGCGTTAGTACCTTTGTGACTGACACGTTACTTATTGCCACCACCCAACTTGTCCGAGAAGGCGAGCGTCTGGCCCAGGAAAATGACCGGGAAGGCGCGCATGCCAAATTTCAAGAAGCGTTCGCCCTGGATGGCCTTTTTAACGACTATGCGGTGCCGCCCGAATCACTATTGTATGTTTGGATTGAGGGCAACACGTTCAATATGGGTACAGGCGCCAGGAGCAAATTGCGGAATGGGCGGGCCGAGGATTCGATGCGTCTGATGAGATTTTGCACACCGTTACCCTTGACGGCTACTGGATTATGCGGACGGAAGTGACCAACGAGCAGTACGGGCGCTGCGTGGACGCAAAAGAGTGCTCGGAACCAGAAACGGATGAACCGTGGCGCAGCCCGGCTAATCTGAAGAAGCCCCGTAACAAACGTTGAATGGCATGAGGCGAATGGCATAGGCGCAATGTTTGTGGGTGGAAAATTGCCAACGGAAGCTCAATGGGAGTTGGCATGCCGTAGCGCGGATGGACGAATCTATCCATGGGGAGACGAGGCTCCGGATGAGGATAACAATTCGCGTTTGAATTTTAATTTTGGATGGCTATCCGATGTAGGTAGCTATTCACCCGGGGCGAATGGTCTATATGACATGGCAGGGAACGCTTGGGAATGGACGCAGGACTGGTATAAATCAGACTATTACACTCACTCATCAGAAAGAAATCCAACCGGCGCAGACACAGGTGGAGTGCATACCTTACGTGGCGGCGCATCGGACGACGATAATGAGCTGGACGTACGCTGCTCTGATCGCGACGGAAGCGGCCCCGGCAGTCGGTTGAGAGTCGTGGGCTTTCGATTAGTTTCCCCCTCAATACATGGCCGTTGCTAGATGTCTAGAACGGCCGGTCTGTACCTTACCCAACGACGGCAAATGATCAGACTGGTGCGAGCCGCCCCAACCGGCACGTCAGGACCGCAAGATGACGCTGCATGAGCTGAAACAAGCGCAACTTGAAAAGCGCCTCGAACTACTGGTCGCCCAGTATGCGGAATGTGTCGCTTCGCGTCCCCGGCATTGCCCTGTGCACGACTGGTTGACAGGGAACATTGTGGGTAGTGCCAGGGACGTTTACAATCGGTGTGGCGGCCTATCGCACAACTGTGATAGGCTGCTTCTGCCACGACCAGCCGGACACATAGCGCATAGAGAGGACCTTCACCCTACCCCGTGACCGGCGCACGGTCCGGCTGGTGCAGGCCCAATCATAACCCACTCAGGGCTGTATGATGACGCTGTATGAGCCAAAACAAACACAGTTCGCCAAGCGCCTCGAACTGCTGGTCGCCCAGTATGTGTCCCACGACCCGTCCCCGGCACGGCCCAGGACGACTACGGCTACCCAAAGCTAAGTGGGCCGTGCCGGGGACGTTTAGAGCCCACGACCAACCTACACTCAACTCTGGATTGCATCATGACGCTGCATGAGCTGAAACAAGCACAACTTGCCAAGCGCCTCGAACTACTGGTCGCCCAGTACGAAGCCGCCAGCCGCCAGCGCAATCAGACGCTGAACGCCGCTGACAAAGTCACACTCGACGAACAGCTTCGCCAGTTCGAGCAGGACATCGCCGCCGTGGAGAACGAGTTGGCGGCCCTGGAGAGCGGCGCGCCCATCGACGAGGCGCCGCAGACGGAAAGCCCGACCATCGACACGGGCGGCGGGGCGTATGTCGGACGGGATGCCCACGCCGGGCGGGACTTCATCGGGCGCGACCAGATCACCATCAACGTGGTCGTGGGGGAATCGAGCAGTCCACTCGCGGTCGATCGCAGGGCGGCGGAGCAGGGCTATCTCAAGCAGCTGATCCAGCAATACGAGTATTGGGCCGAGAAGTACACGCCCCTGGCCGGCATCGCCGAAGTGCGCAAGGCTGCGGCGGACGGACCACGCTGGACCTGCCCAATCTCTTCATGCCCACGGGCTTCGAGAAGCTGACGGACCACGGCTTTGGCGAGCGCCAGGAGATCAAGCGGGAAGCCGGTTGACGACTTGCTGGACGCCGTGAACGCAGCATCCGCGCCTGGTCGTGCTGGGCGACCCCGGCTCCGGCAAGACGACTACCCTCTGGCGGCTGACCTATGACCTTGCCGCCCGTGCGCAGACTGACGCCGACGCGCCGCTGCCCCTCTTTGTGCCGCTAGGCGGCTACACGGGCGACGAAGCGCCGATCGACTACGCCGCAGAGTCCTTCGGCGACCTTGCCCCCACCTGTCCGACTATCTGCAAGAGCAGCGCGTGGTGCTGCTGCTTGATGCCCTCAACGAGATGCCGCAGCGCCGATTACGAGCAGCACGCGTTGGCGCATTCAAGCGCTGCTGGACGACTATCCGGACGTCTCTGCCGTGGTGACGTGTCGCGTGCTGGACTATGTAGAAATCGCTGTGATCTGGCGAAGCTGGAGATCAAGCCGCTGGGATGTGGACCATCAGCGCGCCTACGTGCATCGCTACCTGGGCGATGATGGACGGTGAGCGTCTCTTCTGGCAGCTGGCGGGCGGCGGTGAGGCGGTCGAACTGTGGCAGGCATGGCAGGCGGCAGGCGGCACGTGGGTCGCAGTTCTGGACGGCGCTGATGAGATATGCCGGAGAAGATTCGTCACAAGCTGGACTGGCGGCATCAAGGGACTAGTGGCAAGAGCTTCGCCATGGCACGACAAGCTGCCCGAGCTGCTGGAACTGGGCAGAATCCCTTCATGCTGGTCATGTTGGTGCAGGTTTATGCGGCAGGCAGAGGGCGAGCCCGCAAAATCGCGGCAAGCTCTTTGCTGCGTTTGCCGATACGTTGCTGAGCCGGGAAGAGAAGCGCCATGCGAAAGCTGGCGACGAGCCGTGGCCCGGGCATGAGCCGATTTTGACCGGGCTGGCTGAGCTTGGCCTTTGCCATGCAGGAGGCGGGCGAACGAGGGACGGAAGGTGAAGCGCCAGTGGGCTGTGGCAGCAGCTTGCCGGACGGCTGTGCTCAGCCGGACGAGTTGCTCTATCTGGCCGCCAGCGCCACGCTGATTGGACGCCAATGACGACACGGTGCGCTTCGTCCATCAGTTGATTCAGGAGTACTTCGCAGCGCTGGCGTGGCAAGAACGCCTGCCGACGGATGACTTCGCACGGTACTGGCCGGACGGCTGGCTGGAAGCCCCGGTGGCTGGGAGGAAACTGCGATCCTGCTGGCGGGCATGCTGGACGAGATGACGCCGCTGGTGGAGAAGCTGCTGCCCGTCAATCCGGCGCTGGCCGCCCGCTGCATCGGTGCAAGCGGCGGCGCGTGCGAGGAAACGACCAAAGTCACTGCTAGGGAAACGCTGGAAGCGATTGCGTTTGGCACAACTGCGTCGGTCCTGGAGCGCAACGCAGCCGGCAACGCCCTCAACTTCATCGGCGACACGCGCCCCGGCGTCGGACTAGATGAAAACGGCCTGCCGGACATCGTCTGGTGCGACGTGCCGGCCGGTGAGTTCTTGATGGGCAACGACAAGGAGACCGATGAGATGGCGCGTGGATAGACGAAATGCCGCAGCATACGGTCTATCTGGACGCCTACCGCATCGCCAAGTATCCCGTCACCAACGCCCAGTATCAGGCCTTTGTCGAGGCCGGCGGCTACGAGCAGCGGCAGCTACTGGACGGATGAGGGCTGGGCGTGGCGCACGGAGCAAAGAGATCACCGGACCGGAACGCTACGGCAGTGAGTTCGACCTGCCCAACCATCCCGTGGTGGGTGTCTCCTGGTATGAGGCCGCCGCCTTCTGTCGCTGGCTAAGCGAGCGACTCAATATGCCAATTGCCCTGCCCACAGAGGCCCAGTGGGAAAAGGCGGCAAGAGGCATGGACGGTCGGCGCTATCCATGGGGCAACGAGATCGACGCCGAGAAGGTCAACTACGGCGACACGGGCATACGATCCACCAGCGCCGTGGGCATCTTTCCACAGGGCGAAAGCCCCTACGCTGCTCACGAAATGTCTGGCAACGTGTGGGAGTGGACGGCGGATTGGTATGACAGCAACTACTATGCCAATTCGCCTGACAGGAACCCGCCCGGGCCAGAGAGCGGCAACTCCCGCACGTTGCGCGGGGGCTCGTGGAACTACTTCGAGGACGGCGTGCGCTGCGCCAACCGCGGCAACTCAGGGATCCGGAGTATCGCAGCGACAGACGGCGGTTTCCGCGTAGTGTCCCCCGGCGCAGTTGGTCGCTGAAAACTCTGTCCTCTGCACCTCTGGAAGAGTTGTTCTCTGGCTAGGGGCCAGGGGAGCGCAGCGTCCCCTGATATCAATACCGGCGTCAGCCGGTTCGATTTTTTTTGCCAACTCACTGGCGCACAGGCTGCCATTCTGCGACGCAATCCAGCTCAATCAGGTCGGCCCACAGCGACGTCAGCCCGCCTCACCCAACACATACCGCGTCCGCACCCCCCGCCGCTGAATCTCCAACACCCCCGCCGCCGGATCATACTTCCCCTGCAACTTCCCCCGCCCATCGCGCAACTCCACCCAGCGCCCGGCCTGCGCATCAGCCTCGCCCGGTCCGTACAGACGTTGCACCGCAACAGGTCTCCCGCCGCCACGTCCGCCACCCCCTCACCATCCACCATCATCACCCCCTCCCGCCATGCCCCAACCACACCACTCCGCATTCCGCACTCCCCATTCCGCATTCGCCTCACCACCCTCCCTGCGGATCATCATACGCCGCCAGCGGATCCGCCGCCGCCACCACCGTACTCACCGGCACGCGCAAATCGCTGTAGTTCGGCGCAACCAGCGCCAGCACAAACGCATCGGCCCGGTCGTCGTGCAACCCTGCGGGCGCACGCAGCGTCGACGCCTCGATGCTCATCAGCTGCATGGCGGTCTCGCGGTCGTAGAGCCGGAACTGCCCGCTGCGCATGAGCTCGGCCGCGTCGGCGTAGAGCACGCGCTTGCCCTTCTGGTTGTTGAGCCAGCCCGGCCGTCCGTCCAGCCCGTCGAGCACGCGCACCCGTCCGTCTTCCAGCGCGGCGGCCAGCAGCACGTGCCCGTGATTGTTGCGCTCGATCATGAGGCCCGCGCCGTTGTACGCCAGCGCCAGCTCGATGCAGTAGCCGGCAAAGGTGGTCGGCTCCACCTTGCCCGCCAGCAGCGCCATCTGCTCGCCCGTCTGCGCATCGAGCACCTGGGCCGCGCTCTCGTCGCTGCGCGGGTTGCCCTCGGCCGGATCCACGCCGATCACGTAGACGCCGTCCCGCCTCAGGTTCGGCAAACACGGCCAGGCCCGGGCACGGCGCGTTGTCGTCAACCCCCGCGGCCCTTGCGGCCGCCCGCGGCCCGCTTGTTCGTCCACAAATCGCCTCCACCCATTCATACGCCAACCGCCGATCCAGCGTCTCCGGGGCCAGCGCCTGCTCCGGCGTCTCCGGATACTCGGCGAAGAAGTCGTCGTCCGTGCCCTGCTGCTCAAACATCTCCGCCCGCTGGCGCGTGTACCAATCCATGTCCCGATCCGGCCGCGCATACCAGGGCAGGAAGACGGGCACGTAGTCGCCCAGGCCTTGTAAGTGCCGCCCGGTAGAGCCGCTTGAAGGTGCTCAGCGGCCGCGTCTTGTCCGAGGTCGTAATCAAGAACAGCTGCCCGCCGGCGTCAATCGTCGGCTTGACCGCATTCAGAAAGCCGCGCAGGTCGGGCACGAAGTCGGCTTCGTCGACCACGGCGATGGTGCCGGTGTAGGAGCGCCCGCCGGTGGTGGGAAAGGCCAGAAAGCGCGAGCCGGTGCTCAGCACGAATTGCGATTCGTTCGACTTGAGCACGGCCCGCGCCTGCATCCACTCCGGCAGCCGCGCATACATCTCCTTGACTCGTCCCAGCAGTTCCTTGGCTTCGGCGTCGCGCTTGGAGAAGAGCAGGATGGTGGCCGGCGGCCGGAAGAGCGCGGCGTGCAGGCAGTAGGCCAGCACCAGCCAGGAGAGGCCCAGCTGCCGCGCTTTGAGCACGAGCAGCTTGAGCGCCCGCGCCATCTCGCGCAGCACCATCTGCTGCGCCGGCCACAGCGCAAAGGGCAGCCACTCGGTGGTGGTGGCGTTGTAGATCCAGACGTAGCGCGCCACGAAGTAGACGACCGAGCGCCGGCACTTGAGCCACTCGATCCGCTCCGATGAGCCAGCCGCAGAGTCGTCCTGCTCTTTCCGCTTCGCCTCAGACGCAAGCGCCACGGCCATTGACCAACCCTCTCTCCATCGCAGCCTCTGCAACACCGATCACGTACAGATCTCCCTGCCGGAGGTCCAGCTGCATCACGCCCACCACCAGCCAGCCAAGCAGCGCCGCCAGCACGGCCAGAAGAAGCAGGCCCTTCCAATCCGGTCTCATCCAACCAACTCCCACCACGCCCACGCAATCAGCAGGATCCCGCTCACGTACTCCGGCCAGAGCAGCGCCAGGGCCGTGTGCAGCGACAGCCGCCGCCGCTGCCAGGCCCACACCAACGTCGGCGCCAGGATCAGCCCCACGCCAAAGCCCAGGACCACCCAGCCCACCGCTTCCGATGTCATCCGCCCAACAACCCCCAAATCGGCGTCAGGTCCCGCCCCAGATAGAGCGCATACGCAATCACAGCCACCACGGCCACCACCACCGCCACCCGCCCCCAGCCAGGAATCCCCTCGATCCACTCCCGCAACCAATCCAGCATCAGTCTCTCCTCCCCGAGTGTCCAAACTTTGGACACTTTCACCCGTCTCTCTCGAGTAGACACACCCAGTCACACCCGCCAGTCACAATCCCCGACACAGCCCAGTCACACCCGAGACACAGCTTCGACACACGCCCAGACACAGCTTCGCCGCCGTCAATGTCGCCATGCGGCCACTGCGTGAACGCAAATTGACAATCGCCCATTGACAATTGCCAATTGCCAATCCCCAATCCCCTCACCCCATCGCCCCGGCCCGAATCAACCGCACCGGCACGCGCAGCGCAATCTCCCACTCGCCCAGCGCCGCCTCAAGCGCCTCCGCTAGCGCCGCGGCCAGGGCTTCCTCATCCAGCCCCAGCGAGCGCTCGCCCACCTCATACAGGTTGCGCCACTCCACCGCCGCATCCGGCGACCGCGCCACGAAGACCAGCGGCCCGACCGTTGCGGTCTCGCTGGGCTCCAGATCGACGAAGTACCAGCCGCCGCCGATCTCCTGCGCTTCGTTCGCCGTGGCCACAAACGCCCCGCCATTGACGCTGATCCGCGTTTCCAGTTCCTGCGCCTCCTCCACGCCCGTGTCCAGATCCTCGCCCACCAGCAGGAAGACCAGCCGTGCGCCCTCATTGACTGCGATCACGCTGCGCCTCCATCTCTGCCGCCACTTCGCCCAGAAAGTGCGGATGACAGGTGACCCGCACCGCCTGGCCATTGCGCAGCAGCTGCGCCACTTCCGCCAGCGTCAGCCCCTGGCCGTTGACCACGCCTTCACCCGTGGTCGGCGCAACCGCCCGCACCCGCTCCCCATCCCACGCCAGCGTCGACGTCCAACACGCCACCGCCCGCGTCCGCCGCTTCTTCCTCGCCCACTTCGCCATCATGCCTCCCCTCTTCAATTGACAATTGCCAATTGACAATGGTCAATGGTCAATCGCCTCACCAATCCACGCTCACCCCGTTGTCCACCACCTGCACCATGGTCCAGCCGGCCACCACGTCCAGCGAGCCCGATCCGGCCGGCGCGCCCACGGGCCGGAAGTCGGCCGTGATGGCGTCGCCCGGCGCCACTTCGATGATGGCCTGCGCACGCAGGGTGGCCACGGCGCTGTCGACCAGGGGCATGGCCCCCTCGCCCACGGTGGAGAACGACGCCGGCGACAAGGCCGGGGCCCGGCGCACGCGCACGAGGCCATGCCCGCTCTTGCCCGCAGTCAGGAAGCCGACCTGCACTGTGACGATGGCCACGCCGCTGCCCACTTCGGCCGGCACGATCAGCGCGCCGGTGGCAGGATCCAGCGTCCACCCTGCCGTGTAGAGATAGAGCCCCGGCGCTTGATGCAGGTCGTACCAGCTGCCCAGGGTCACTTCGTCCTCGCTTTCGTGGAAGGCCACGGCAAAGGACGTCTTGCCCGCGGTCGTCGACCACAGCGCGCCGCCCTGCCCGTCGGCCGTCAGCAGCGCCCCGGCCGCCGCGGCTTCGCTATTCACCTCCGCCGCCTCAATCCCCCGCCGCCCCAGATCCAGATCATCCAAATTCGTCTTGCCCATGAAGTCCCTCCATTAATCATTGCCAATTGATCATTGCCCATCGACAATTGCCCATTGCCTCACCAATGCCGAATCACACTCTCCCCCACATGCGCCGGACAGCGCGCCAGCGCCCGCTCCAGCGCCACGTCGACCTCGACCCCCTGCACCACGCCGGCCCAGAAGTGACGCGCCAGCGCGGCCGCGTCTTCGCCGGGCAGGTCGACGTCAAGACTCACCACGTAGGGCACTGCCGGCAGCCAGTCCGCCACCCGATCGGCGAACATGCCCGCGATCAGGGCCACTTCCACGTCGGTCAACCGTTCGCTCAGCCACTGCCCCGAGACCACCTGGTCCACGAACTCAATCCCGTTGGGCGTGCCGTCCGCCACCAGGTAGAGCCAGCGCACGGGGCGGCCGTGGTAGCGTTCCCGGCGCAGGTAGATGTCCAGGTCGCCGCTGCTGCACTCGACCAGGCGATGGAAGCCCACGCCGGTCTCCTCCCGCACCGCCCGCAGCGCCGCCAGATCGACCGCGTACGCCGCCTGCTTGCTGACTGCCACCAGCAGCGTGCCGGGGTCGTCGGGCGTCTCGATCTCCTCCAGCTCCGCCGCGGCTTGCGCCAGCTCGTCGGCGGTGAAGGGCATGGCGCCGGCCAGCTCGGCCGGCGTCACGTCCGGCAGGCCCAGCTCGGCCCGCTGTGCAGTCAAGAGATCGCGGAACATCATGCGCAGCGTCGGGGCCCATTCGCGCGCCTGCTCCGGATCCAGCTCCGAGAGCCGCGCCACTTCCAGCGCGGCGAAGACCTCGCTCAGCAGCACGTCGATCATGCGCAGCCGTCGTTCCCGGGCGTCAAACTGCCGCTCGCTCTCCAGCGCCCGCAGCAGCTCCCGCCGCGCCGTGTCCCACTCCGCCGCCCGCTCCTCCCAGCTCCAGTCCCTGGCCGCGCCATACCAGCCCGAGCCCGGCCGGGCGCTGCGCAGCCCTTCCCGCTCGGCCGCCACCCGATACGCCGCCTCGATCGTGCGGTCCGGTCCCAGATCGCGGTAGATGACAAAGCCTAGCATGCCAGACGTTGGCTTGATCTGGATCGCTAGTGCGCCGCTTGAGATGCACTACCTCCAGAAGCTCTACGCTGGAAGAAGTCCAGTCTGGAGACTGGGATGTAGTCGTCTTGCAGGAAGATGTTGTGGACCAGACTGGAACAAAGTCGATCAATTCCCTGAAAGTGTTCGCAAGTTTTATGCGGAAATTGAGCGAGCCGGCGCCGAAACCGTGCTCTTCATGCATTGGCCCTGGATATGGATAGACGATCCGGGCTATGATCAGATTGCGGACGTCTATGGCGAAATGGCGCAGAACTTGGCGTCAAGGTGGCGCCGGTTGGCCTGGCGTTCCAGCGTGCACTCGAGGAACGCCCTGACCTGGATCTGTACAATGACGATGGAATGCACGCCAATCCACAGGGAACCTATCTTACGCTGGCTGTGCTCTACGCAACGATCTTCGAGCAGAACCCCGTCGGTGCAACGTATCGGATGCCGGCGGACCGCACCAACCGCTATGGTTGGATGATCCCTGACGATTGGCAGTTGTCGGACAGTGACGCGGAATTCTTGCAGCGTATTGCCTGGGAGACCGTTGAGGCGTACGAATAGATGGCGAACACCTCGGTCCCCAGCTCGAGCGCTACATTGGGATATTCTGGCTACAAGGCAAGGAGCCCAGACGTCCGCGTAGCTCGGCTCAAGCACGCGCCAAACCGCAGCGCAAGTACCGAGCCAAGGCCGTTGGACACAAGATAGATTGTGGGAACAAATCGTCGGGAAACCATCTCGCTATCCGGGCGGGGGGCCATCGAATAGCCGGGGGACCATCAGTACGGGCAGTTTACCATAAACGCAGTCGGTCAAAAAGCAACGGACGTATCGGGCCGCCTGAGCACGCTGGTCAGCGCCACGCGTCGAGAACCTACTACGATCCCCCAAACGCGCAGAATCGCCGGTTGGCCCCCCAGCACAGCCCGGCGATTCCCGCATTTCCACCACCCATCACAGGAGGAGAAACCCACGACGCGACTGTAACACAGCGCTTTTGGGACGCAAGTGCGAAGAAGATCCTACGGCAGGCGGGCAACTGCGCCCAACCCACCCATATTGGGTCCCTGCGAGTCAAGCGCCTGAGTGGGTGCAACGAAAGTAGAAATCTGTTTGGCGGCCCAGACAAAACGATTGACCCAAAACCAAAACAGAACCCGCGATCCGTATACTGATTCAAGCGTTGCTCATAAATTCAATCCCATATTTTTCCACAACAGCTATGGAGGTTCAACGATGAACGCTCACTGGCGAATGATCATTCGTCGCCCCGCTCTCTTCCTCGTTGTCATCGTATTACTCGCGTGCGTTGTCTTGCTCTCGTTGCCTGGTCTCCAAGCCTACACCATGTCCAACAGCGCAACGATCTCCGGTACAGTGGTGAAACAGGGCGCGCCCAGCCAAGGCAAGCGCATCGAGTTCGTGAAGGATGCCGGCTCGCCGGACGAACTGATCGTTGCCGTGATCGAAACCGATTCTGACGGCAATTACAGCTATGCTGTCGAGCTCGATACAGTGTACGAACTGCGTGGCTTTGGCGATACCACCGCCAATGAACTCCATGAATGGGTCATGATTACAACCCCAACTGCCGCATCCCCCGACATCGTCCTGCCAACCATAGAGATCTGGTATGACGGCCTGCTGATGCCCAATGACGGTGCGTCTTATGATGAAAATGAAGTGAGTGAGCTCAATCCGCTTCTTTTTTCCTGGTCGAGCAGGAGTGATGCCGTCCGCTACAATCTCTGGCTGCGTATTCAAGGCAACTGGGCGAATTCTTGGGGAGTCGCCGAGACGACCGAGACAAGCGCTGAGTTCAACGGGGTGATTGATGGGGGCCGGATCGCTCCCTCTACCTACGATTGGCAAGTGGGTATGTCCCTCGAAAATGGTTGGTGGGTGTGGAGCGAGCTTTCCACGTTAATCATTACGGGCGAGCAGGTTGAAGGCTCATTCGAGGGCTATGTAATCAAGCAAGGCGCCGCCGCCCGCAACAAGTATGTCGAAGTCGTCCAGGGTGTAGGTACGTCCGAAGAGATGATTGTGGCTTTCACCCGTACCGATGACGAGGGGTATTACAAGTTCACAAACCGCCCCACGGGAACTAGATATGAAATTCGGGGGTTTGGAGATCAGTCACAAAACGAACTCCACGAATGGGTGATGCAACTCACACCTGCTTCCGCAGATCCTGATATAACACTGCCCACCATCGACATCTGGTACGACGGTCTGTTGTCGCCAGCTGATGGCGAAACGTACGCACGCGATGCAATCAGCGCCAGCAACCCGATTCAGTACGTCTGGTCGCCACGGGAAGGAGCCGAGAGTTACAAGCTCTACGTCCGCCAGCCGGGGCAGTGGCAAAATGCATGGCTCATTGCCGAGACGACTGGCACCAGTGCATCACATGATGGTACGCTCGACGGCGAACCAATGCCTCCTATGGCCTATGCATGGCACGTTGGCATGTCGCTCGAGAATGGCTGGTGGGTGTGGAGCGAGCATCGTCTAATCGAACTTACGCTAAGCATGCCTGAGGCCGTCTTCCTCCCGCTCGTGGTCGGCGAGAATGAAGCAGCGCAGTAACTGCTGCGGCCGAGATTTTGAAAACGACAGGTGAATCGCAATTCGGTGGCGTTTCAAAGGTTTGCACGGCGCGGGCAACCTACTGGATCCGACGCCGCGCCCGGCAGCATTTAGTAGGTATCGGGGGAACCCAAGTAATGGGACGCCTGGAAAGAGACTCGCCCTCAGGCGGCGAGTCTCCCTCTTTTCCCGCCCGGACGCGCTGCCCAGCGCAAAACCCCCAACCCACCCCGCTCCACTTGCCAAATCGCGCACGAGTCGCCATCGACGCCCAGCTGAGCCATGTGCGCGGCAGCCGATTTTCAGCGCGCCCTTCCTAACAATCTGTGCTAGAGTGACGGCATAACGACCAGGCGGCCCTGTTCCACAACCTGCCTCGGCAGCGTGAACAGGGCGGTATGCCGCAAGGCTTCCCCGGTCGCTTCATCCTCGCCTGCTTCCAGTGGCAGAAGCCAAACGGAGACGGAGTACCGTTTCAATCTGTCGCCAAATGACGCGACCTATCTCGATGATCTCCTTGCCAAGCTAGAGCCACTATTCGTTGACGAGTAAACTGCACCGTTCATCGAGTCGCAGTCGAGTCGCAGAGCACGCACCCTGCGCCAGAGAGCATAACCAGCCTGACCTAGCTTCTCGCGACCCATTGCCGCACTTGTCGTCATGGATTGGTGTGCCGGCCCATCAGCATAGCAGCCTGTGCCAACTTTTCCGACAAGCGCAACCAGGCCGGGAGCAACGACGAGAATTGTGGCCCGTACCGCGACGACTGTTTCCAAACTTTGGAAACGAACAATCGCCAAAGCCCGCAAGGCTCCATAAGCATCGGCGGCTCTTCATAATGTCGTCATCATCGTCCTGAGACTAGACGACGGGGCGATTTTGCCCAACACATTTTGGCCGGTATGCCAACTTCTCGCAAGATACTTTTCGCTTCGTGCGCTCCCTACAACTTGAGCACGCCCATGATGCTCAGTCCACTGCCGGTAGCTTCTTTGCTCGCGGCCCTGGCCGCTTTTCCGCTTGGCTGACAGCACGGGCGCGAAGAGGGGTGCTGCCCGTTGTGCTCAATGTTCAGCGGCAGGCTGACCGATTGGATTATCTCAGGTTCCAATCTCCACGGTTCGCGCGCTTCCATCCACACGACGAACGCATTGTCTGCCATCCACTCTGACAATCGCGCCTCGCCCTCCTTTCGCCGAACGTCACACGGCCCGAGCGATTGAGGCGCAACCGGATGCCCAACTCATCTTCCAGCAGGCAGCCCAGCGACCGGCGCAGCGTTGAGCGAGATGCATGGTTGGCGTAATGGCCCCGGATTCGTCGGCGCAGCGTGTTCTTGCTTGTTGCGCGGCTCGGTGCAATTCCAACGTAGAGCAGCGTCAAGCCGTCATGCATGTGGCAGTCGTCAATCGGTACGTCAGGGGGAATGGCGCGGAAGTACCACGCGTAGATGCCTGCTGTGTTGGGCACAGGGCAGGGCCTGGTAAGTACTGCTGGCCGACTCCATGGTTTGAGTGGATGCATCAAGAGGTCAAATGAGGCAATCATGATCGGCAGGTGTTTCAATTATCGATTCCGTTGGCGAAGTCGATTGACGGCACAAACTCAACGCAAGAGAGACGGAGTTCCCCTCCCCGAGTAGTATGACGTTAAGTACCAGACTTCGCCAAAGTCAATATCTTACTCCACTCTCTTGCGCGTGGGTGCCGATGCATGGCCTTCAGGTGGGCACACCTCTGAGCCGAACAATAATACGGTCGACATTCTCAAACACCTCAGCAAGGGCCAATTGGAGACCGATTGAGTGTAGCAGCGGTGTAGCCATTATGGTGCCACCAAAGCTGCACACTGAGTGCTGGCGCATTGCTTCGCCGTCTGAAGGAAGTCCATTTCGTACGTTCCGAAGGAACAGAATCAAGATGAAAGTCGTGATCAGTTTGACCCACAACTGCAATCTTGCTTGCACATACTGTTATGCAGGTCAACCGTGGCGACGCAATATTTCCCTTGACACGGCTCGCAAGGCAGTGGACTTTGGCTTCGCCAACAGTTCCCCGGCCGAACGGTTGGAATTCGGTTTCTTCGGCGGTGAACCGCTGCTTTGCCCCAAGCTGATTCACTCCCTCTCACGCTACATCCACTCACAGGCGCAGGTCTGGGATCGTCCCGTCAAACTGAGCGTAACCACGAACGGCACGATCCTTACCCCTTCGATTCTGAAATTGCTGCGTGAACAGAAGATTCGGCTCTGTGTGAGTTTGGACGGAACGCAATCAATGCATGATCGACATCGCAAGCACCGCAATGGCAGCCCAACCTATGCACGGATCGTACAAAACCTTCTGCTGGCCATGGAGGTGTTAAATGACGTCCAGGTCAATGTTGTATTCAGACCGGACACCATCGATGAACTGGCGGCGGGTATTGCTTCAATACTGGATCTTGGCGTCGCGGTAATTCACGTGAATCCAGATATCTGCGCCGATTGGAACGAAGATTCGGCGAACAAAGCGTGGCAACAATTTGATCAAATCGGGCAGTTCTATGTCGATTCGTTTAAGGCAGGCGCAGAGATCGGCATCAATGTCATTGACAGCAAGATTCTTGTCCTCCTCAAAGGTGGATATGGCCGCCTGGATCGCTGTGGGATGGCGAGAAGCCAATGGGCAGTTGCGCCGAGCGGTAACCTCTATCCTTGCGAACGGTTCATTGGCGATGATTCGGATTCTCCCTTTCGCCTGGGCAACGTGCATAGCGGGCTGGACATGGTGCAACGAAACAATGTGCTTCGTCATACAGGCAATCGCAACCCAGAGTGTGAGGCTTGTTCGCTACGCGCCTACTGCATGAATTGGTGCGGGTGTACCAACTACTACCTGGCGGGAACGACGGACCATGCTGGTTATGCCCAATGTATCTTTGAGCGCGCGGCAATTCAGACGGCAAGGACGGTGCTGACTGAACTGTCAGCCTCGGATAATGAACTATTTATCGATCATTTCATGGGCTACCTGAGCCACGATACGGTCAGCGAGACCCCTGCTCACATCGCATAACATCGTGTTCGCTTTGCGGCGTGGTGCTTGCCGACGGGCGTCCTATCATTCAAGGAGCAACCTCATGAGTCCCGAGATCAAATGGCGAGGCGTTGTTGAGTTCAACGGCACGGAGGAGGAGTTCAATCAATTTGCTGAGAGACTGGCCTCACTGCCTGTCCAGGTTGAGATTCCAGAGTGGGTGCGACCTCGGCCCATTCCAGGCGGCTGGCCCGTGGCGGTAGAGTCATTGCTTGACCGCAAATCGCTCGAAGGTCTGATGAAGGGGCAGCCCCGCATCAAGGTGAAGTTTGTGGATGGTATCAATGGCGGCATTCGCAATGCGCACCTGCACATCGACGATCAGGTCGTCTTGCTTGATCGAGCGCAATTCAAGGAACTTGTTGCAGGTGTGGCTGCAAAGTTGGCGGCCCAGCAGGTCGATCTTGATCAGGATCATGTGGAGGTGATATCCAAGATTGACCGACTCGCTGCAACGCCAATCGAGATTCCATAGCGACGTACTCAAGCATGCCCCATGAAATGAGCAGGGGGTCGCTGTGCATCACGCAGATATGTTCGATTTCTTGGCCATTGACACACGCTATTTCGAGGGATACAATCAGATCAGAAAGACTGAATCTTTCCAAACTTTGGAAACAGCGGGCGTTTGACTTCTCAAAGCCGGACGCCCGCCTCGGGGGATGTTTCCAGGGTTGAAAGTTTCGGGGGAAACCCATTCAATTGGGGATCCAGCAGAAGCCCGGTCAGCAATGGCCGGGCTTCTGCGTTCTCTTGCGCCGTCTGGGTCGCGTCAGTCTCATGCTTTGGGTGAGAAAAGCGGGTCGCGCCGTGCCCGACCCCGGCGCTTGCCTGGCCCGCCCGGCGCATGGGCAAGCCGAAGAGTCCCTTTCTTGCCGCCGCGATCCAACCCGCGCCAAAACGCTTCCACACGCCAAGTCGCGCACGAGTCGCCATCGCCGCCCAGCTGAGCCATGCGCGGCAGCCGAGTTCCAGCGCGCCCTTCTTGACAATCTGTGCTAGAGTGACGGCATAACGACCGGGTGGCCCTGTTCCACAACCTGCCTCGGCAGCGTGAACAGGGCGGTATGCCGCAAGGCTTCCCCGGTCGCTTCGTTTTACTTAGCCCAGCAGCGCCTGCTCAATCTCCGCAAAGCGCAGCACTCGGTCCGGCTGGCGCTCACGCCGAAAGACGGCCCGCGCCTGGACGTCTGCCGCCCGGCCTGCTACATAATCGAACTGGACGAAGCGCCCCGTCAAGCCCGGCCGCTCCCGCCGCAAGAGCTGCAAGAGGAGATTCTTGATCGTCGCTTCCGCCTGCCGGCCCGTGTAATCCTTATCGATAACAATGCGTGTGATGTCGGCCAGATTGTCTTTGACCATCATGTAGATCAAGATGGCCAACGCTCTGTAATGCGTGGATTTTCCATCGTGTGCCTCAATCAGCCGCCGTCGCAGACGCTGCTTCACCTTGGCCGGAACAAGGCAGACCGTGCAGTGGTCATTGGACACGGCAATGGCGCTGTCTCGATTCCATTGCTCCATCTTCGCGCTGAGATCGACATAGACGATGTGGGCCACCGTCAGGCTACTTTCTACTGAAGGGATGGGTGAGGCAGAACGACGGTTAGTATAGCAGCCGCCTACCCCAGCCTCAAAAGGATACCGAGGCAAGAGGTCCACGGCCTATGTTCCGCGCACGGGTTTCGATTACCCCAAACGAATCGATGACCAGGTCAAGACCATAGCACAGCGTACGAGACGCGCAGGCAGACAGGTTTTGAGATCTGCAATATGTGCTGTTGTCCTTTGCTCCCTAAACGATACGTAACTCATCCTAATCCGCGCCAGGACAATGATCAGAATAGCGCTGCGCAGAGGGCAAGGTTCACCGTGCCGATGCGGTGACCTTCGCGCAGCCGCCGCCTCGCTTATCAAGATTTTCAGCGTGACAACGGAGCGAATTGCCGGATCAAAACAGCCGTGCCACAGGTGCAAGGAAACCGTGTGTTTTGTAGGTCACGCTACCAGCGTGACATCTCTGGTAAACAAAGACCTGGACCTACAAAAATCGTGATCTCGTAGTGCCTTTGGTTTAGCAAGATCAAGCCATCCAACCCGCGCCACGACGCTTCCACGCGCCAGGTCGCGCACGACCCGCAGCCAACCGGCCCCGTCCCACCGGCGACGCACAGCAAGCGTGCCAATCTCGCGACTCCATGCCGCACTTTTGCCCGGCGCCCAACGCTTGACAGTCGGCAATTTAGATAATATACTTTTGGCCATGAGTGAACGACACGTTGTATTGATGCGATTTGATCCCAAGCGCTGGGCCGAGGCCGGGGAGCTGGCCCAGGCCAACTATCCGGACGGCCGCAACAAGCTGGGCGGCAACGTCACCCAGCTGATTGAGCACCTGATCTTCCAGGCCTACAACGATCCCGAGAAATTTGGGCTGGCGATGCCGGGCGAGGAGAAGTCGGCGCAACAAGAGATTAGCGTTAACGAGGAACTTGGACGCAATTTGTAGGCCCTGAACTTCCAAACTTTGGAAACGGCAATGCAGGAGCGTATCGGGGGCGTTTCCAGGGTTGATGGTTTCGGGGGAAACCCAGGCAATGGTGCGTCCAGAGGGAGCCCTGTCCAACGGTGGCGGGGCTCTTTCTATTGGTCGCGCAGCTCAGGTTTTGTCACGCTCATCTTTTGGGTGAGAAAAGCGGGTCGCGCCGTGCCCGACTCTGGCGCTTTCCTGCCCCGCTTCTCGCCATGGCAAGCCGAAGATGCCCTTTCTTCCCGCCGCGATCCAACCCAAACCCCACCCAGACCCAGCCACCCAGCGCCCCGCCGCATTGCCCGCAAGTCGCCAAGGCGAGGCCAGCGCGATAGCAACTTGGGCGCTCGTTGCGGCCATGAAGGCAAATTTTACCACTCCGCCGGATCGATCCGTCAATCCCCCAATTTTTCCTCTTTACCAATCTTTGAAAAAATTGGGGGCGCCGCCTCGTCCCCCGGCCTCGAATCGGCCTGGCCCTCCCCTCGTCCCACGCCGGTCCCAACGCCAAACATTGACAGATCGCCCGCCTCCGTGGTGGCCTCATTCATGGGGCCTTCACTCGCTCAGTCTTGCAGCAAGGGGGAAAAGAGAGAGAGAGAAGGGGTAGGGGCGGGGCCGGGCGTGATCTGAATCCTAGTCGGGGTCTCGCCGCGCGTCTCGGTGGTCGCTGTGCCGGCGCACGGGTGGCCGGAAGTTTGCCGGGTCCACATTTGGAGCCATTTATGTAATAAATCTTACATAATTAGATTATCTACCATGCTACAATTGAAGCCATCACCCGTCGCCGTTTTCGGCTCAACTCTGGAGGTTTCGCGATGTTCCCTTCCCCGTCTTCTGTCACTGCCGCGGCGCCCGGCGCGCTGGGGCGGTCGTTCCGCCGCTCTTCTCGCTCCCGCTCCGGCTGGGTCGTCTGCCTGTCGTTCCCGCCTGGCTCTGCCGGTTTTGCCGCGGCTGCCGGCGTGGCGCGTTCCTTTGCGCCGGCGCTGCCCGGTGCGGTTGCGCCCCGTGTGCGTCGCGCGCCCGCCGGCGGCTGGCTTGTCTCGGTGCCGGTCTTCCCGTCACCGGCTGCGGTGCTGCTCTAGTGGCCGGCTGTGTTTGCATCGCGCGGGGCGGCGTGCCGCGCTGCCCCACGTGCAAGCCGGGTCCGCGCCCCCCTGTTTTGGTCCGCCTGCCCCAGGCGCCGGCGCGATTCTGCGACTGCCCCTCGTGCGCCGCGCCCGCGCTGGTGCTCGAATCGGGCGCGGCGCGGCCGTGGGCGTACTGCTCCACGTGCGGCGAAACCACCTCAGCCCCTGCCCCACGACGCTGGCGAAGAAGCCGCCGGCCGGCGCGGCCCGCTGCCCGTCAGGCGCGCTTGCTTTGAGCCCTCCACACTGCCCCATGACCTCTCTTTTTGCATTATTAATGTAATATAGCTTACATATTTAGATTATCTAAAATGTTATAATCTGTAGCTATAGAAGCACACGACATGGGCAAGCAAAAAAAGCCCGCTCCGCAGGAACCACCGGTTGACTTGTCCCGGTCAGCAGGCTCGAGGGGATCGCACAGCGATTCGCACGCCGACGGCAAAACGGGAGCACGTGAACGATCTCAGGACCACACGGCAGCACCGAATCCGCGTTCGGTTTTGCCGTGTGGATCTGAGCGAGTAAGACGCGAGCCGGTCGCACTCATGACCGACCGCAGGAGCACGGATCCGGCAGCAGCCCGCAACGGTTGTCGCTGGCGGCGAGGGGTGCACACTTCGCCGCCAGCGGCAGCCGTTTGAATGGCGAGAGCCCCCGCGTTTCTGCGGTCGCTCCTGCGCCGCTTCTCGCATCGCTCTACCCACCGTCACCGCCGCACGGATATTTTTCCGCCATGTTTTGGAAATGTCTCACCGGTGACGTAGCAGCACACGACATTTGCAAAAACATGGCCACGCGCAAATCCTAGGCAGAAGCGCGCCGCACTACCCCGACAGCTTGATCGTTGGCGCGCTGGCTGCGATGCCGGACCATCGCAGCCAGGCGCGAGCGATCAAAGCTCAATGAACGAGAAAGGAATCCCCCGATGACCTACTTTGACCACCTCCACACCGTCGCCGACATCAAGCAGGAATACCGCCGCCTGGCCCTGCTCCATCATCCCGACCGCCCCGGCGGCGACACGGCCACCATGCAGGCGATCAACGGGCAATACCACGCCGCGCTTGAACGCTGCGACGGCCAGACCGCAACCGGCAGCGACGGCAACGACCACACCTACACCTACAACGCCACCACCGAAGCCGCCATCATGGCCAAGATCGCCGAGCTGATCGCCGCCGGTGTGCCGCGCGTGGCGGATGTCTACATCATCGGCACCTGGGTCTGGATCGTGGGCGAGACCAGGCCGATCAAGGAGGAGCTGAAGGCCCTGGGCTGCCGCTGGCATCGCAAGCGCGCCTGCTGGTACTGGCATCCCCATCCCTACCGCCACCACTACAACCGGCGCGCCGGGCTGGGCGACCTGGCCGCGTTCTACGGCGCCAGCCAGGTCGCGGCCGAAGATCGCAACGACCTGGCGGCATGACGACCAGGGCCCAGCCGCCTGGCTGGGCCCATCGGACCTACCTTCATCACCCGAAAGGAGCACCACCGCATGACCCTCTATCCCCCGACCCACGCCGAAATCGACCGCCTCCTCCAGCGCGCAACCCGCAACTGGCCCCATCTGGCCAAACGCATCGACAACGCGGCCGCGCTCCTGCGCCCCCTGGCGCTCGCCTGGAGCCAGACGCGCGGCGCCTGGCTGGCCCACAGCCAGAGCGACCCCACCGGCGCCACGTCCTACGCCATCGGCGCCGCCGGCTGTTCCTGCCTCGACTACATCCACGCCAACGGCAACCGCGCCGGCGGCCGCATCTTCTGCAAGCACAACATCGCCTTCCACGCCTACCGCCGCATCCTGCTCGACCACCTGCACGCGCTCTACGTGGGCGAGGCCTACAGCGACGAATACCGCCGCATCAAGCAGGGCTACCCGCTCATCGCCCAGGTGCGCAGCACGCCCCGGCTCATCGGCCCCACGCTCGACGGCGTGCCCCTCGACATCCGCTACCGCTACAGCCCCGCCACCCGCGGCCGCGACTTCGCCGGCGACGCCGACATGGCCCGCTTCGCACAGTGGCTGCCCCTGGCGTTGGCCGAGCGTGAGCGCATCCGCGCCGACCTCGAACCCGCGCCCCAAATCTGGCCGCCGGCGGGGAAGCTAACGCCCGAGCTCATCATGGCCTACGACGCCGACCAGCTCCCCTACGAAGAATGGCGCGCCCTCTACATACAAGACCCCTAACCGCGCCACCCGCCCGCCATCACCCGTACAGGAGACGTTGCATCGCAACGTCTCCTGCCCACCCGCAATCCCCAAATCCACAATCCGCAATTCGAAATGGAGCATCTCATGCAAGCAACCCTCACCCTCATCAGCCCCCACGGCACGCCCGTCACCCTCACCATCGAGCCCGACGCCGACACCGACGTCATCACCGCGCTCCTCGACCGCGCCGACGCCATCGGCCAGCACTACGCCGCCCACGGCTGGGCCTTTGCCGAAGCCAAGCCCAGCACGCCCGGCCCGGCTGAGCTGGCCGCGGGGCCGAGCTTTGCGGGGTATCCATGCAGCCCCACGACCGACGACAACGGCCTGCCCACCTGGCTCATTGTCGACGGCAAGCAGGCCCAGCGCCGCGAGAAGCAGGGCGATGTCTGGTACAGCGTGAAGTTGATCGATGGGAGCTATGAGCAGGTCCTGCGCATTGTCCTGGCTGAACAAAATTCGTCCCAGCGCAGTTGCCCTGGCCAAATAGGTCCTCATCACTTTCCTTTGACTGGCCGTCCTCGTAGGCTGTGAGCACATCGATTCCACGTTCACGTAAACCGTCAGTAATTTGCGCCGGCACATGCTGATCCATGTAGTAGCGCAGGCTCATTCGAGGAGACCCAGGGCCCTTAGCCTGAGTCGAACTGGCGATTCACCCTGGCGCGGCGATATTCGGTTACCAGTCGCAGGCCTTCCTCGATCAGAGTGTCCATCTTTTCCTGATTGTCGTAGTAGTAGGCCAATGCGCTGAAGATCTGGGCAAGGGTCAGATATGGATGATTGCGGTGAATCTCGGATGCGGACGCATCCGTCGCAATATGGTCAAGCGCAATTTGTTCCACTTTGGTGTTGGTTTCCGCAACAAACGGAATGCCATCATTGGTGTGCTCAATGTGGGGATAGGCAACCACTGTGTCCATTTGTGCTTCCTCTCTTAACCGTCTCAAGAACAGCCAATGCGTTCGAACATTGACCGCTTCAGCGCATCTATACCTTACCGGCTTGGTGGTTACCACCAAACATCGACGCTTGTTGCCATCATTATACATGCCCGCAGCGAATTTTCCAGCCACGAGACGATCAGGTGGCTGGAGCGTACACGACGACTCGGACCTGCATGGCATGGCGCGCTGCGTTCTGCTGTCAAGTCGTTGACGTGGTCCGCATCAAGTTCCCGCTCTCCAACGACGACATGCGCGCTACGCAAGGAGATCCATCAGGCCATGATGCGGCTCTATGCCGCCCAGCCCACGGTCAACGACGACGGCCTGCCCACCTGGCTCATCGTTGACGGCAAGCAGGCCCAGCGTCGCGAGAAGCAGGGCGATGTCTGGTACAGCGTGAAGTTGATCGATGGGAGTTACGAGCAGGTCCTGCGTATCCCCAAAGGCGAGCAGGGGCCGCCCGTGCGTGGGCTGTAAGCCGGCGCGGTCGGTTGGCGAAGCTTGCCCTGAGTACAACCAAGGGGAATAAGCGAAGGGCGCAGCCGAAGATTCAATATCGAACTCGCCAGATCCAAACAAAGAAGACGAATCCATATGACCGCTATTCTGCAAACATGGGCGCGTGATCTGCGCTACCACCCCACGCGCACTACTGATCCTTGACTGGCGCCCCGACTGACGAACGGCAGAGGCTGCGTGGCAAGAGTTATCTCTTGGTCAATGCTAGACCACTGGCGAGGTTCTTCTAAGGCAAGATGGAAAATGGACTGCGCAAGCAGAGACTAGCCCCGCACATCCCCTAGACGCTACTTGATGCGACAGCAACCTGGCGTAATGAGCCGCAAGCGACCGAAGGGGAGAGCATCGAGGACGTCAAGTCCATTGTTTGTTGGCTCCATGGCCGCGCTCGCCATTCTCCTCGTCATCTCGCCCGCCGAGCGGATGCAACTCATCGCAGCCGCTGTCATCGTTGGTCCCGCCGGCGCGTCCATCTTCGACACGCTGCGCGCGCCTCACGGCCAGCATGCTGTCCACGGATCGATTACCTTGGCGAGATTGCGGCAGGCCCTTTGCACTACCGGTGCGCCTACCGTATACTGCGGATGCCTTTGGCCTATCGTATCAACCAACCGAAATTGGCAAACGTTGTGTCTATCAGCGATTTCTTGAACTTCGATCTACTGCTCCACAGCGGCGGCGACGCCTACGTCGCCCGGGTCTTGTCGTCGGACGTGACGGGGGATGCAGCCTCGGCTTTTTACCTTCCCTTTGATCAGAACCAGCTCTACACCTGGCTGGTCCGCGTCAATGAAATCTACCGCGACCTTCGTCCGCCGCCCGACCAGGCGCAGCAGAGCAACCTCGACGCACGCGAGTTCGGCCAACTCCTCTTTGAGACCGTGTTTGCCGGCGAGGTGGGCCAAGCACTGACCAGCAGCTACGCCATCGCCCGGCATCAGCAGCAAGGGCTGCGCATCCGCCTTCGTGTGGCGCGGGATGCGCCGGAGTTGGCAGAGATCCCGTGGGAGTATCTTTACGCGCCGGAATGGGACAGGTTCCTCGTGACGGCGGACGAGACGCCGCTGGTGCGCTATGTGGAATCGCCCTCACCGCCCCAAGCGTTGGCCGTGCGCCTGCCCCTGCACATCCTGGCCGTGGTCGCTGATCCGCAAGACGTACCGCCTCTCCAGGTCGAGGCCGAGTGGCAGCGGCTCCAAAATGCGCTGGCCGATCTCCAGGGTGCGGGCAAGGTAACGCTAGAGCGACTGGACCGACCAACGGTCTCCGCATTACGCACGCGCCTGCGCGACGGGCCGGTGCACGTACTCCACTTCATTGGCCACGGCGACTTCGATCCGGATTGGGCGGAAGGCTACCTCATGTTCGAGGACGAGGCGGGCAAAGGCCATCCGATCAACGCCGGCGACCTGGCCACGCTGCTGGCCACGCAGCCGACCTTGCGCCTGGTCTTCCTCAACGCGTGCCAGGGCGCGGAGACTGCGGCTGAAAACCTTTTTGGCGGCATTGCCTATCGCCTGACCCAGCAAGGCATTCCGGGCGTTATCGCCATGCAGTTTCCAGTGACGGACGACGCCGCGATTGCACTATCGGAGGTTTTCTATCGGGGATTGGCCGACGGCTTGCCCGTGGACACGGCCTTAACACGCGCGCGTCAGGCCATCGCTGTTGACGTAGGCAGCGTGGAGTGGGCTACCGCCGTCCTCTTCAGCCGCGCACCGGACAATCAACTGCTACGCTTGCCGGAAGGCGACGCACTTCTGACCATTCCGCGCCAGGATTGGGAGCCCGTCACGGTGCTGGTAGAAGGCGGTGAGTTCCTCATGGGGCGTGATGCAGGACCGGATGTGCCCGACCACGAAACGCCCGCCCACGGGGTAACGCTGCCCGATTTTCGTATCGGCAAATTTCCAGTCACCAACCAGGAGTATGCAGCCTTTCTGGCAGCCGAGAAGCAGCATTCTCAACCGGATTCCTGGTTCTTGCGCGAAGCGCCCGCAGGTCGTGAAGATCATCCGGTCACCGACGTCTCGTGGGAGGATGCTGCGGCCTACTGCGAATGGCTGCGCGAAGAGACCGGCCGGCGCTACCGCCTGCCCACCGAGGCCGAATGGGAACGGGCCGCACGGAGCACAGACGGCCGGGCTTACCCCTGGGGGGACGCGTGGGAGGACGGCTGGTGCAACGCCGGCAGCGAAGACACGACGCCGGTGCAGACCTTTGCCAAACGCTACGGCGAACACGAACCGGTCGATCTCCTGGGCAACGTCCAGGAATGGACGGCCACGCGTTGGGGCAGCGATTTGCAAGTCAGCAACTATCGCTATCCCTACGATGCCACGGATGGGCGAGAAGATCTCCCCTCAGCAGACCATGCCGAGCGGCAGTTTTGGGTTCATCGCGGCGGCTCCTACAAGAGCGAGCCGAAAGCGCTGCACGCTGCCGCGCGCGGCAAAGCCGCGACCGCCAGCCGCTCCCGGCGCCGAGGTTTTCGTGTCATGATGGAGATCGCCGCGGCGCATCAAGCGGATTGAATCTAGATCCTGCGGAATCCCAAGCTTCGGGCGTGATCGATTCGCTTTATCGTGATCGTATCGCCCGAATTCCAGACTGCCGACCGGCAAGCCACAACCGAAGACAAAGGATAAACCAATGGGACGCGTAAAAGGCAAACAGAGCAGCGGCGCCCAAAGCTGGCAGGCGTTCATCGCAGAGCGCATCCGCAACAAAAAAGTCGTGCCGCTCATTAGCAACCGCATGGCTGCGGACCTGGTGCTGAATGGTTACGACAAGCTGCTCGACGCATACGTGGAATATGTCGAGGACGTGCGCGGGGACGACGACGATTTTCGCATTGAGCGGCAGAGCCTGTCCCAGATGCTGCAGTTTCGCAATGTGGCTGATCCCGTGATCCGGAAGCGGCGCGATCCCCTAACGATCAAACTCGATTTCATCAACTTCATCAAAAATCGTCTATACGACCTGGCCGAAACCGACGGGACCGACCCCGATATCCTGGAAAATATCGACGAGAAATTCGACGATCTGTCCTTGACGGAATTCGCGGATCAATTGGGCTATCCTCGCTTCCAAGGCGAGCGGGACCCCTATCTGCTACTGGCCTCCTTCGACCTGCCCATCTACATCACGACCAGCGCCCACGACTTCATGGAGCAGGCGCTGCGTCGGAACGGCAAAACGCCGCGCAGCGAAATCTGCCGCTGGAAGCCGGATCTGGACACCATCCCCTCCGAACTGGACGCCGATTACGACCCCGGGGACGAGCGTTATCAGAACGAGCCCCTCGTCTATCATCTCTACGGCAGCGACCGTTATCCCGAGTCGCTGGTCCTGACCGAAGACGACTACATGCAATTTCTCGTCGCCACCTCCCAAAACGTGGGGCGCAAGACCGACGCGGTCTACTGGCGCGTCCGTCAGGCCATGTCTGATTCGTCTCTGCTGTTGCTCGGCTATCATCTGGAGACCTGGGAACTGCGCTCTCTCTTCTGGGGGCTAATTGTCCCGCGCACTCAGAAATTAGCCGGTGCAGTCAACATTCAGCTCGAGCCGAGCAAGCTGGAACGTCTCTACCTGGAGCGCTACATGGACGAGTACCACCAGCTCGAAGTCTACTGGGGCAACGTCGAGACCGCGCTGTGGGAGATTCGGCAGACTCTTTGAGGGCAAGCAACAACCAGGAACGAGAAATCAAGACCGGAGTTCAGCTAGCCGGACTCCTCTACTGAAGCGAATCGTTTCTCGTTCCCCTGTTTCATTTTGAAATCGGAGCACGTGCATGACCACCATCACAGGCAACCCTTACGTCGGGCCGCGGTCCTTTACGGCCGTAGAAGCGGATCGGTATTTTGGGCGGGAGCGGGAGGCGCGGGAACTGAAGGCGCTCGTCATTTCTCAACGGCTGACGCTCTTTTATGCCCAATCGGGCGCGGGCAAGAGCTCGTTGCTCAACACGCGCCTGATTCCTGGCCTGCAGGCCGATGGTTTCTATGTATTGCCGGTCGGCCGCGTCGGCGGCGCGCTGCCCGAGGGCATGGACGACGTACGCAACGTCTTTGCGTACAATCTCATGGGCAGCCTCGACATGAGCCGGCAGGCCGATCCTGGGGCCCTCGCCGATCTCGATCTGACCCGCTTCCTGGCCTGTATGACCAGCGACGATGACGGCGCCCACTGGTACTTTGACCGGGATGCGCTGGAGGCAGGAGGCATAGAGGCCGTCACTGAAGGCAACGTCTCTGAGGGCAACGTCACGCAAAGCGACGACGCAGACGACGATGAGTACGTCACTGTCCCGACTGTCCTGATTATCGACCAGTTCGAGGAGATCATCACCAACAATCCCGACCGCTGGCCCGACCGCCGGGATTTCTTCATCCAACTCGACGCGGCCATGCAGGCCGACTCCCAGCTCTGGGTGGTGCTGACCATGCGCGAGGACTTCGTGGCTGCGCTCGATCCCTACGCCGGGCTATTGGAGGACCGGCTGCGCGCCCGCTTCTACATGGAGCGCATGGGCGAAGACGCAGCGCTCCAGGCAGTGCAGCGCCCGGCCGAGGCCGCAGGCAAGCCCTTTACGCCGGACGCCGCGCAACGGCTCGTGGATGATCTGCGCCTGGTCCGCACCCAGGGAGCGGGCGACGTTCAGACCCTGGGCCAGTATGTGGAGCCGGTCCAGCTGCAGGTCGTCTGCTACCAACTCTGGGAGAGCCTCGCAGACGATGATGACAACCGCATCGATCTGGCCGACCTGGAACGGCTGGCCGGTGGCGACAACCTGGCCGAATTTGTGGATCGCGCCCTGGGCGACTTCTATGCGCGCACGCTTACCGAGGTGCTGGCTGCCCCCGAGAGCCCGGTCAGCGAGCAGGAAGCGCACCTGGGTGGAGCGTCAGCTCATCACCGAGGCGGGCACCCGGGGATTGGTCTATCAGGGGGATGAGACGACCGCGGGCCTGCCCAATCCGGTGGTGCTGGCTCTGGCGCACGCTTTCTGCTCCGGGGCGAGAATCGAGCGGGCGGCACCTGGTATGAGCTGGTCCACGATCGCTTTGTCGATCCCATTCTGGCCAACAACGCAGCCTGGTTCCCGGCCCACCAGAGTGCGCTCCAGCGTCAGGCCGCGCTCTGGCGCGACCAGGGGCGACCGGCCGGTTTGCTGCTCCAGGACTATGCGCTGGACGAGGCCGAAGCGTGGGCGGCCGCCCACGAGAACGAATTGGAGCGTCACGAAAAGGACTTTCTTGCGGCGTGTCGGGAAGCCCGGGCTGTGGCCGAGCGGGCCGAACGTCAGAACCGGCGCATTCGTCAATTGCTCTTTGTGGCTGTGATCGTCAGTATCATGGCGCTAGCCGCAGCGGGCTATGCCGGCTACCAGACGCTACGAGCTGAGACCGCGCGTGCTGATGCTCTGGAAGCAAAAAAGCAGGCCGAGGACAATGCCGCCGAGGCCGAGGCCCAGCGTGTGCGGGCCGAAGCGCAGAGCTTCCTTGCTGCGGCCTCGGCCAAGCGTGCAGAGGCACAGACGCAGCTGGCCCAGGAAGAGGCCCAGCGTGCTGAGACCGAGGCACGGCGCGCCGACGAACAAAGGCGGGTGGCCGAAGAACAAGGACGTATCAGCCGCAGAGCAATCTCACGCCAACTGGCCAATAATGTGCTGCGCGAACTAGACGAAGAACCACCTGACCTACAACTTGCCTTAATCCTGGCTCGCGATGCCATCGAGTGGACGTGGCGAAACCCGGCCGAAGATCCCGACGGCTATGTGGCCGATGTCGCCTACCGCGCCGCGCTCGAAACCATCAATGCTTCGCCTGCCATACCAATGCGCCTGCCACGTGTGAAGCATACAGGTAGTGTCTATTCAGCGGCGTATAGTCCGGACGGAGCGCAGGTGGTGACGGCGAGTGACGACGGGACGGCCATCATCTGGGACGCAGCCAGCGGGGAGGCGCTCCAGACCCTCTCCGGCCATCAAGGCAGTGTCAATTCAGCGGCGTATAGTCCGGACGGGACGCAGGTGGTGACGGCGAGTGACGACGGGACGGCCATCATCTGGGACGCAGCCAGCGGGGAGGCGCTCCAGACCCTCTCGGGGCATCAAGGTAGGGTCAATTCAGCGGCGTATAGTCCGGACGGGACGCAGGTGGTGACGGCGAGTGGGGACAGAACGGCCATCATCTGGGACGTAGCCAGCGGCGATCCGCTCCAAACCCTCTCCGACCATTCAGGCAGTGTCTGGTCGGCGGCGTATAGTCCGGACGGAGCGCAGGTGGTGACGGCGGGTGAAGACGGGACGGCCATTATCTGGGACGTAGCAAGCGGCGAGGCACCCCAGACCCTCTCTGGACATCAAGGAAGTGTCTGGTCGGCGGCGTATAGTCCGGACGGGGCAGAGGTGGCGACAGCGAGTGGGGACAGAACGGCCATCATCTGGGACGTAGCCAGCGGCGATCCGCTCCATACCCTCTCCGACCATTCAGGAAGTGTCTGGTCGGCGGCATATAGTCCGGACGGAGCGCAGGTGGTGACGGCGGGTGTAGACGGAACGGCCATTATCTGGGACATAGCAAGCGGCGAGGCACGCCAGACCCTCTCTGGACATCAAGGAAGTGTCTGGTCAGCGGCGTATAGTCCGGACGGGGCAGCAGGTGGTGACGGCGAGTGATGACGGGACGGCCATCATCTGGGGGGTGGCCATCGGGGAGGCGTTCCAAACCCTCTCGGGGCATCAAGGCAGTGTCGTGTCGGCGACATATAGTCCGGACGGGACGCTGGTAGCAACGGCAAGTGTAGACGGAAGGGCCGTAATCTGGGACGCAGCCAGCGGCGAGGTACTCCAGACCCTCTCAGGTCATCAAGGCATTGTCAATTCAGCGGCGTATAGTCCGGACGGGACGCAGGTGGTGACGGCGAGGTGATGACGGGACGGCCATCATCTGGGATGCAGCCAGCGGCGAGGCGCTCCAGACCCTCGAGGGCCATCAAGGCAGGGTGTACTCAGCGGCGTATAGTCCGGACGGGACGCAGGTGGTGACAGCGAGTGGGGACAATAGGGCTATCCTCTGGGACGTGGCCAGCGGCGAGGTACTCCAGACGCTCGAGGGCCATCAAGAAAGTGTCAATTCAGCTGTGTATAGTCCAGACG
>CALNXY010000017.1:0-76329 GCA_942490705.1 uncultured Caldilineaceae bacterium
ACAGCACAAATGTGCGACTAGAATGGCAAATAATGAGCAGTGGATTTGTCAAAACAGAGATGGCGTGCAACCACAACATGTAGTGTTTTGTATCTCATTGAACCACTGCATATGGGCATTGGGCTCAATTGGCAGAGCAGCGGCCTTTTAAGCCGCGGGTTCTGGGTTCGAGTCCCAGGGGGCTCATTTATTAGGAGTGCCGGCCTGTGTTTCTGAGATGAAACACAGGCTTTTTTGTCTAGGCTTGCCGCAGTCGCCTCACCCTGCCGGTCCGCTGAAGGCGTCCCGGCTGTCCCTCTCCGCCCGGCGGAGAGGGAAGCGAAGCCTCTGTCCAGGAGGCGAAGCAGGGAGAGGCAAAGGACTTCCTCTCTTTTTCCGATGTATGATATAAGCGTAACTGGCCCGTATGAGGTCATGCCGTTTGGGTAGTCCATCTGAACCTGCACAGGATTGTCAATACCAAGCCGGTCATGCCTGAAATCGCGCGTGTTTTTGGCATTATTGTCCCCATCTATACGGAGGTCAGCGTACCTCACCAGGTCCCTCATTTTCATGTGCGTTATAATGAGTATCGCGCCTCCTACAGTATCGATCCGATTGCTCAGCTGGCCGGCGCACTGCCGCGTCGCCAGCAGCGGCTGGTAGAAGCCTGGGCGGAACTTCATCAGGCAGAACTGCTTGACAATTGGCAGCGAATCCAGGAAGGACGCAGAGGGCAGCGCATTCGTGGTTTGGAGTAAGCAAATGGGAGAAGTGCAAATGAGTCATCCGCTCTACGATGTGACCGATTTTGAACGCTTAGACGGGTATGTTTTACGCGTCACCTTTGATGACGGTTCGATGCAAGTGGTCGACCTGGAACCGGTACTCTTTGGTGAGATGTACGGCCCGCTACGCGACCCGGATTTCTTTCGCCAGGTGAGGCTGGACCCGGAACTGAAGACGCTTGTATGGCCGAACGGCGCAGATTTTGACCCCTACATCCTGCACGAGTGGCCTCAAGTCGTAGACGAGTTGGCTCGACGCTTGCGCGTGGCGGCTTGAGCCTGTCGGATTTTCCCAGACACGATTCAACGATCGATCACTAGACCACTAACTCCAGCATGACCGGCCCTCCAACATGACCGGCCCTCCAACATGACCGGCCCCGAGGCCCTTGCCCGGCAAACCATCGACGCCCAGCTGGAAGCCGCCGGCTGGGTGATTCAGGACTGCAACCACATCAACCTGGGCGCAGGCCCGGGCGTTGCCATCCGCGAATTTCCGCTCAAAACGGGGTTTGCGGACGTCTATCTGGCCATCATGGTCAATGCAATTGTCGAGGTCGACACAGGTGTACGGATCATCTTCGGTGATCACGAAGCCCAGACCCAGCGCATGCTGGCTGGCTATCTGTCGAGCATGGCCAAAACTCGACCACGTTTCGGGCCAGTTGACGCCGGCGTTGCGCAGCGTGTTGGGGTTGACAGGCACTTTGCGGCAATCGTCGTTGCGCCAGTTGACCCACTGGAGGATCTGCTGCAGTTCCTGCGGAATCCGTTCGTCGGGTCTGGGCACCAGTTCGGGGGACCTCATGCATCCATGATACATCATCCCGTTACACAAGTTGGGGATTCAAGCGGATGGGTAGTGTTGCACATTTCGGTGGAAATTCGGCTACCTCTGGAAAAATCGCCGAATTCTTCATTTCTTGGTGACTAGGGCCTGACAAAATGTGTGCCACTCCTCTGGATGCTGCGGCATGGACTGAGCGCAAATCTCGCTGCTACCTCTGGGAAATTGTGTCAAAATGAATTTCCACCGAAAGTTAGAACACTACCGTTTCAGGCGAGTGCGATACCGGGTCAGGTCTCGCAAGTCTCGTTGTGTCTCTTCGGGGATGAAGCTGCGTTCCAACAGACCGTAGCTCATCAACTTGGCAATCCATTCGGCATCGCTCTCATCGGTCTTGCGACCCGGCACTTGGCGCAGGTGGCGGGCGTTGACGACCCAGACATCCAACGCCGGATGCAGAATGTTGTAGATCGGCTTCCAGTATACCCCAGTGCTCTCCATAGCAACCTGGGTCACGTTCAACGAGACCAACCAATCTGCCAACGACCACAATTCCTTGGTCGTTGTACCAAACCGCTTGCGACTGACTTCGATACGACCATCGTCATGCTGAATCCGTACACAGGCCACAACGCTTCGTTTGTGGACATCCAGGCCGCTGCAACGAGTAAAGAGCACTTCCATCTTTGTTCTCCTTGGCGGCTACCTATGTGTACCCGACTAGAGCACAGTCTGCCCTGCGTGTTTCGCCGATTCAGCGTCCACAATCCGTGGTGCGTCGAGATACACGAATCAAGCTATTCTGCGACTTTCGTAGACCACGGAGTTATCGATTTCTGGTTGGTAGCCGCTTCCTACAGTCTACCATTTTTTCATCCCCCGTGGCGCTCAACCGCCTATGGGGAACTATTATTGTCTGACGATCGCAACCGGTTCTGATCTGACGTTGCCGTCAAGTCTGATCTGACGCTGAGCATCAGATCAGACTTGGAGACGCCGAACGCACCCTCCATGTAGAACCACTCCACCTTGAACGATCCATCGCCTTTGACGTCGATCCACTCACCCAGCACGTAGATGTTCTGGCGGCCGGTGCGCCAACGGCGGATGACGCCTTTGCGCTCCAGCGCACTGAGATGACGAGAAATGTTGTCCAATGCGACGCCGGTGACCTCGCCAATCCCGGCGCGGGTCAACGAGCAGCAGAGCCGGCGTTCTTCCGTGTAGAGTTGTTCCAGGCCCATGTAGTGCCGTTTCTCGCTACGCCAAACGTTGCGCCGCAGAACCAGGTACGTAGCGAACTCGCTGGAGCCCAGGAACGTGAGAAAGTCCCGATCGTCCAGCAGCCGGAAGTCGATGAGAATGAACTGGCGGTTGAAATGACTGTTCATGTTTTTGGGCGTACGGCCGTACGGACGGGTCAAGCATCCGTTCGATCGTACGTTCTGATCATCTGCGTCTGTCGGTCCAGGTACTCGTCGAAGGCCTCGCGTGCCAAATCAGCCAGCGTGATATCATCTCGGTCATCCGGGTCCTTGGCCATGTTGAGCACCTGACGCAGGCGCTTGAGGCGCGTGATCTGGTCGGACCAGAACTGGAAGGCATAGCGTTCGGGCCGCCGTCTGGCCGGTCGGCCTGGGACGATGAACTGCTGGTTGGCCGGCCGTACGCGCGTACGGCCGTACGGTCGGTCGGATGGCATGGTACGGTCAGAGTAGTTGCCCGCTTGCGAAACATCCATATCAGGGACTGTCTCTGGAGTCGCTGACATGGATCCAGAACGGTCCTCGTTCTCGGAAACGGACGGAGATACTGCATCTATTCTTCGGTCACGTTGTGCACGTGATTGTGAGCGTCTGAGAGCATCCTGGGAATCAGATGGGGGATGCTCCTTCATTGCCTCTACATTCTTCCAGAGGATGTCGTCACCGGCCATGCTTGCCTCCTTTCAGCGCCAGGCCGCTGGCCACAGAGCGGATCGTCGCTGCCCCGACCTTTTTACGTTGCGAAGCGCAGGCAGCCAGTAGGGCCAAGTCACAGATCTTGCAGATCTCGCGCGGTAGGCCCTTGGAGAACTCGAAGATGCCATCCAGCGCACCCTTGTCAAAAGGTAGGGGATTGTCGGCTTCGATACTGGCCACCTGCCAACGGAAGCGGACGAGTTCTTCTGTCTCCTCACGCGAGAGCGGCGACAGAGCCGATGGATACATGCGGCTCTTGATCTCGGGGAAGCGTCCGATCCGCCCGGCCAGTTCCTCCTGACCGCAGAGAATGACCATCAGCAGCAGTTCGTCTGACGTGACGTAGGTCATGAGGTAGTGCAGCGTCTTCAGGCCGTCGCGCACGATGTTCTGCGCCTCGTCAACGATTAAGACTGGGAATCGTTGGGCCTTGTGCTGTGCCACCAGCCAGTCGGTCAGGTTCTCCAGCGTGGCATTGTAGCTGCGCTCGGTCTTGACGCCGAAGCCGGTGCAGATGCGGCGGAGCAGGGCGTTGGCCGTCTTCAGGTTGGGCGCGTTGAGAAAATTGACCCGGTTTCGTTCGTCGTCGTCCAGGATCTGGGAGATGGTCTTGAGTAGGGTGGTCTTGCCGCTGCCGATGGGACCGTAGAGGTAGAGGTGACCACTGTGTTCCGAGACGACGTAGTCAGTTTTGCGTTTGATGGAGAGATACTGTGGGGCGTAGTAGAAGAAAGGCGGATTGGGCGTCAAGTAGCTAAACGGCTTGTCGTTCAGTTGGAAGGGGTCTAGGTACATCTTTGCAACAGCATACCAATATTTATGTTAACTTATCAAGCGACATATCGAAATTGAGTGAACTTTGTGCAAACTTCGGATAATTGCACTATATGTCAGTACTTAAAGGCACTAGACTCCAGAATCATTCTAGCTTGTCTTGACAATTTCTTCGGATTTGTCATCTATAATGACTACGAAAGACAGGCAAGGCGACCGGGCCCGAGACCGGAGTTCAGCGATAGTGAACTGATTGCGCTGTGCCTAATCGGCGGATGTAAATCTGGGATTAAGAGACCGAACTGAAGAACAACTTGGAAGGGTACTATCTTACACTTTGATCATGGGCACTCAACAAATTCTTGTTGTCGATGACGACAAATCAATTACAAAAATTGTAAAAGCCTATCTTGAACAGGCAGGCTACAGGGTTTTGGTCGCCTTTGATGGCGAATCGGCAATGCACACCCTGCTCAGCGAAAAACCCGATCTGTTGATTCTCGACTTAATGCTGCCTGACCGTGATGGTTGGGATATCACAAACAGCATCCGCAACGATAAACGGCTAGCAGCGACCCCAATCATTATGCTAACCGCCCGGGTTGGTGACAGCGATAAAATTGTAGGTCTTGAGTTAGGTGCGGATGATTATGTAACCAAGCCATTTAACCCGCGTGAAGTTGTGGCGCGTGTTCGGGCGCAGTTACGGAGGCGCCAGTATGAACAGGCGGAGCAGATCGAGCGGTTAGAAGTAGGTGCTTTACAACTTGATTTGGGATCCCGGACGCTGACGCTGAATGGCAAGCTGATCGAGTTAACACCCACTGAATTTAATCTGCTCGAGATTTTTATGGAGAGTCCTGGGCATACCTTTGATCGTGAGACGTTGTTAGAAAAGGCGTTAGGGTATGGGTATGAAGGTTTCGGCCGAACACTCGACACCCACATCCGCAATCTGCGTAAGAAGATTGAGCCTGATCCAAAACACCCAACCTACATCCAGACCGTTTACAGCATTGGTTATCGACTGGTGGAGGCATAAGGCATGAACCGTCTGTGGATTCGCTTTAGCGTCATCATCAGCGGTTTGTGTCTTATCATCATTCCGCTATGGGTTGTGATAGAACGTATCGATCCAGTCATAAGCCGGGATGGTATTTCATTCGATAGAGATGTGCGTCTTTACGCTTTGCCGGGGGAACTAGCCGAAACGATGATTATGGTCAGCACAATTGCTGTCATTCTGGGTGTGCTATTGAGTCGCAGCCTAAGCGCCCCTATTGTGGCTCTTTCAAAGGCGGCAAAGCAGATTGGATCTGGCGACTTGCGACAACGTGTACCGGTCCATAATCATAGCCAAGAGTTAGATGATCTGGCGCGAACGTTTAACAAAATGGCGGCCGATTTAGAGCACGCCGAAACACTACGTAACAATATGCTAGCCGATATTTCACATGAATTGCGTACACCGCTCGCTGTTTTATCCGGCCAATTACAGGCCGCGCTTGATAAAGTGGTTGCGCTTGATGAAGAAGAACTCGCCAATTTGTATGGGCAAACACAGCATCTCATCCATCTCGTAGAGGATTTGCGTTTATTGGCTCAGGCGGAAGCGCACCGGTTACCTTTAGAGATTCGTCCGGTCAATTTAGCGGAGTTGTGGCAAGAGCTTGCCACCAATTTCTCTCTGGTCGCTGAAGAAAATGGGATCCAGTTTCACGTCGATAAGATGGATGGGGTGCCGGATCTTTCGGCCGATCCCGGCCGCTTGCGCCAAGTGTTTAGCAATTTACTTGACAATGCCATTCGTCATACCCCACCTGGCGGCGAGATCGTTGTGTCTAGTGCAATCGATGGTGAACAAATCACCCTATCAATCCGTGATAGCGGTGAAGGGGTCGCACCTGAACAGCTCCCTTATCTGTTTGACCGCTTCTACCGCGCCGACACATCTCGCACTCGAGATACGGGCGGCAGCGGGCTGGGTTTGGCCATTGTTCAGGCATTGGTAGAGATGCATCAAGGGGAGATTTCGGTCGAATCTGCTGGCCACAACAAAGGCAGCACATTCACAGTGAGATTGCCGATGCAGCCGACGAGTTAGACAACACAACCTCGCCCCTCGATCAAACAATGGACCTGTCAAAAATAATTGTGAGGACATGAAATGACGCGAATTATCTATCTGTTTGTATTGTTTTCGATTCTGCTTGTAGCGTGCAGCGATAATGGCAATGGAATCAGACAGAGTGCACCCCAAGCTGGTCAGAACCCGCTACAAATTCCCGAGCTGTTGGATAGTCGAACCACACCCGAAATTGAGCTTGTTTTGCAGAAAGGAGAGCACGAGTTTTATCCAGGTGTAAAGAGCGAGACCAAGGGCTTTAACGGTGATTATCTCGGCCCAACGATCCGACTTTACAAAGATGCGGATGCGACCATTACCTTTACCAACGAGATTGGAGAACCGACTACGGTGCATGGGCATGGTCTGCATGTACCCGGAGAGATAGATGGCGGGCCGCAATCGGTCATTCAGCCGGGGGAGAGCTGGCAAATCACGATACCGGTTAGGCAAGAAGCCGGTACAAGCTGGTATCACCCTCACCTGATGGGAAAGACGGCCCATCATGTTCATGCGGGCCTGGCCGGGCTGTACCTGATCGAGGATGAAAACTCACAGGCTCTTGACTTGCCAAAAGAATATGGCGTCAATGATATTCCTTTGATTGTACAAGACCGTTCCTTCACCGATGGAAGAATGAACGAGTATTCTGCCACCGAGGATGAGTTAAAGAATGGCCTCCGCGAGGATACCCTCGTGGTCAACGGAACCGTGGACGCTTATCACGCTGTCCCTCAAGGGTGGGTTCGTTTGCGGCTCGTCAATGGGTCGAATGCACGCTTCTACCGTTTCCATTTTGGCAATGATGTGCCATTCTTCAAGATTGCCACAGAAGGTGGGTTCCTGAACCAGCCGGTCGAGATGGAATCTATCGATATGGCGCCGGGTGAGCGCAATGAAATCATGATCGATCTGTCCGATGGAGCGAACGTTACACTGATCGCTGATCTGCTACCCGCCGACCCAGAAGATTCCGGCCGTCGAGCGAGAAATGTACCGCAAGCAAACGTTGTTGAGTTGCGGGTGGACCCAACGATGCAAGTATCTGGGACGTTACCGGGCACACTCAATGATATCGCCTATTTTGACCGGGCAGATGCCACACACGTAAGAACGTTTTCCCTAGACATGGAAGTACGAGGAGGTAGTAGGGAAAACATGAATATGTTCGCAATTAATGGGCACTCGATGGATATGAGCTACATCAATGAGCGCGTCAAAAAGGGTGAGGTTGAAATATGGCGCATAACGGGGCAGCGAATGCCGCATCCGTTCCACTTGCATGGCGTATCCTTCCAGATCTTGACGCTCAATGGGGAGCCACCGGCCGAAGCGGACAGAGGGTGGAAGGACACTGTTGTGGTATGGGATGAAGTGACTGAAATCATTGTACGCTTTGATCATGAAGCAACTGAAGAATTCCCATATATGTACCATTGCCATATGTTTGAGCATGAAGAATATGGCATGATGGGGCAATTTACGGTTGAGTGATAAACCTGCGACGCAGAGGTGCTGAATGAGATAGAATTTTTTGCTGTTCCACATACAGCCAGGTTCGTCTTTCAACCACCTTTTGCGCCGCCACGTTTCGGCGATCTGCTGGGCGCGCGCCCAGTGTTGCATTTCAATCTGCCCATTGTTCTCCAAACTGGCTAGCAACATAGCTGCACGCAGCGCCTTTTCGGCAAATCGGGCGTAATTCCCGTCGAGATCCTCATTTCGGCTTTCGGAGACCATGGCTATCTAGATTGAGTGCAGTGACCAACGACTCTTCGTCGTTCGACTCACCCTGTCGAGGTGGGCTAAACCGGACTACATTGTGTTTCTTGCGCTCGTTTGCACCATCAAAGAGGTCGCGCCAAGTTCTGTGCGGGCAACGATTGTGGTGGCAGCCTGCATACAGGGCGCCGTTAGCCAGTTGTCCCACATAAGCGCCGTCACTGTGATCATCACTGAACGGGCAGTCATCGAGCCGCCAAAGCCAGCCGTCCTGTAGGCGTTGTTTTCGTCCATGCAGGCCGTTGCGCTGCAGCCAGGATTCAAGATCGAAACTGTTCTTCTGCCCTGCGAACCCGTCTGAAGATTGTGGTGTAATCAGCGGGCGACGATTTGACAGGTCTTTCAACCGCTGGAGCGGCACTGTCCCCACGTCGTCTGGGGCTTCCACGACGTATGACCAGCGATGCGGGTGCTTCCGCGTATGATCGCCCTTTTGGACCTTGGTTCCGTACAGCTTCCAAATGCGAGCGGCGTTGTAGTTGCCCACGTCGATCGTGACCATCTCGTCGTTCCACTCGAACGCAATTGCTTCAAGACATTGTTGCACGAGCAACGTCGATTCATGATCGTTGAGCAGGTCGATGCGATAGAGCAAGTGAGCCCCGTTGCCACTGTCCGCCAGGATAGGTTCCGGCCAGCCGATGTCTGCCAGCCAGTCGCGAATCTTTTTAGCGACTGCGAGAGCGGCTTCGTGCTCCTCGTCCGTGGACGATATCCCACTGGGGCGAACGGGATCGATGTCAATGGGCAGCCAACGCCGGCGCAGAATATCGCTGTCGGATGTGGTATTGCGTGCCCAGGACTTGATACGGTTGGCCGCTCTTGCCTTGAGAGCCGGATTGACAGGGTTGAGGGTAACGTAGATACCTGGCGTCCCATCGTCGTAGTTCGACACGACAACCTGCGCTAGCTTGCTGATGTCGTCAAAATAACCGCTGTCCGTCCGATTGGAACGTCCGGCAACCTGTGGTATGCGAACTTCAACCACCTGATCCGGTTCAGTCAGTATTTCAAGCGCGCGTGCGATCTGCGCTCGCTGACGTTCCTCGACAGTTGCCTTGGTCGATGATTGTCTACGTAGTCAGCGTCGTTGGTGCAGAGAACGTAGCCGAGGCTTGTGGCACGTACAAGATGGTTGCGGTCACTGTCGCCCAGGAAACCGAGATCGCGCACGGTAACTGCATCAACGCCGCGACGCTGCAGCTGTGCGGCCACAGCGACCGGAACGTTCTCATCCAGATAGAAGCGAATCGGCGGCGCCAACGCGTTGCTCCTTTAGCGCCTCGGCTCGCCGGATTTGGGCTCGGACCTGCTCGTCGATGGCCGGCTTGTGTTGGTAGTAGTAGGCCAAGGCCGCATAGGCTTGGTGCAAGTCAAGACCGTACCAATCGGCAATGCCCTCCGCGTCCAGACCGTGATAGAGGCGGGCGATAGCGACATCGGCCACGGTGACGGTCGTCCCAACGATGTAGGGTCGTCCGCTGCGGATATCGGGGTCAGTGCCGATGGTTTCAATCGCCTGAATGGTTGTCATGGAGCACAGTATAGTGATGGTGATGGGTGAAGTCAAACAGATCATCTTTCCTCAGTTGCTGACGAAGCAGCGCGTTTTCTACAAGCAGATCATGCTTGCTGCGTGTCAGGTCACTGACCAAGTTACTGGCGCGAGCTCCGTTGGCTGGTCTCGTCATCTGCTTGATGCGTGTTACCGTCGTCTGTGCGATAATCGTACCGATTACACTGGGACGTGAGGAAAATCCGAGTAGCAATCTTTCTTGGATAAGTGTGGAGTACCCAAATGGCCAAATCGACCAAGAAGCAACAACGTCATGCGCTGAAGAAGCGCAAACAGCGCGCCGACAAACGCAAGCGATTGCGCCAAGACACCGGCATTGAACAAGACACCGGCATTGAAAGAGAGACGGCATTTCCACGGTCAAGTTCGGCTGAGCAGCAGTTACGATCTAGTATCCAGCAATTCGCATTTCAAAAGTCCTTTTCCACCGACTTTGAAACGGCTTTGAGTCTCTACTTTGGAGAAGAGGCCTTGCGAACGCGCGCGATCAACCTGGACGCCCCTGAAACGGCTGATTTCCAGGAGTGGTTCTTCGTCGACTATGTCACGGCTGGCGGCAGCCGTCTGATCGACCTGTTCGCCGAACAGAGAGGTCCTTCATTGCCGCCAGACCAGCGACAGATGCTGCACGATTGGATCCGAACCAACCGTCTGCGCCTTCTGGAAATCCAGGAGGTCACGCCCGGCGTCGGCGAAGTTGTCAAGGACCTATTGAGCGGAGAAATTCTTCGTTGCTTTGACATCTCGATGTCGTATGCCGCGCGCAAATGGTCCATTGTCTTGGCTCGCCCGCTCCTCACTGGCGGGCGCTGGCACTTCACCGGGAGTGGGAGCATGTTCTCTCCGATGGAAAAGAAGAAGCTGGTCGGCGTGGCGCGTGAGCTCTGGCAAAACTACCAGGCACTACATCCTTCCGCCTCGCTGGATGAATTCTATCGCGATAACAGCTTGCAATTGCACCAGCAGGCACACAACCTGCAAGAGAGCGGCCAGAACCCTGTCTTCGTTACCCCAGAGAACCACCTTCTGCTCCAGGCAGTCGCCGAATACGAGGTGTTGAACCCGGATCAGGTTTTGGCTTGTCTGGATGATGCTGAGGAATTTGTCTTCGCTGGGGAAAGCGGATCCACCCCTTACGCAGATCATTACAATTGGCTGCTGCGCGGACGTTCCCACATCCCCGAAGGTCCAGCCTGGCCGGAACAGGCGCTCCAGATTCGCTCAGAGTGGACTGCGGGTCCAGGACAGCCTTCCTACCGATCGTTGGGCGATGTGACCGTGGCGGTCAATACGTTGGAACTCTCCTGCCTGAGTCGCGAGCGCCTTGCTGTCGGGCGTTCACTGCTCGAAGAGTTGCTGCCGGGTGCGATCACCCATCGCGGCGACGTCTTTTCGGAGATCGAAACGAAACGAGACGAAGCGCCGGATGCGCCGGTTGCCCCAAGACTGTCGGAAATCGACCCCACTGCTCGGCAGGTTGAGATAGAGCTGCTGGCTCGCCAGGCGGAGCAATGGTTGGAGACGCCCATACCCGGCCTTGATAACCGTACACCGCGTAAGGCTGCCCAAACGGCCGAAGGCAGAGCCCAACTTGAGGAGATACTCAAAATCGTCGAGTATCTCGAAGAGGAAAACCCGGCACTGCAGGGCACACCCTACAGTGCACAGGCGTTGCGACACGAATTGGGGCTGACGTAGCAAGAAGAGTAAATGAATCGCCAGATTGAGCATGGAAGACCTTCAACACGAGCAAGCGTTTAGGGACCCATCGGGTACCGCTATCTTGCCTTCAGCCGTCGCAAGCGACGTCACAATTATCCCATGTATTCTATTGTCGTGCCTGGATGCCGGTCCCTGCTTTGGACCTTGAATCACTCAATATCTACCCCTTCAATCTCCATCATCGCATAAAGCTCACGAACCAAGCGACTCCGCTCAGGCCCCACAGGCTCCGTCATCAGCCGCCGCTTGATCTCAATGTATCGGGCCCGCAGCCGACTAAACCACGCCTGCTGAAACACGTCTTTGGCCCACTGCACCGCTTCCTCGTCCCATAGCTCCAACAACTCAGTCGGTCCGTAGGCGACGTACTCCGGCTCCTTCCAGTTCGACCCGTGGCGAATATCCAGCCTCTTCTGGTCCATGCCGAGTAGCTGAAATACCAAGTACGGATTCTTGAACCAGGTTTGAGCCAGCTTTGCGGCTGCCTGCTTCTGGTCGCCGGATCGATAGAGGGCCAGGCTCCAGCACAGGTACTGGAACGGTTCACCCATGTCATCCGGGAATTCCTTGTCGAACCAGGCGAAGGACTTCAGCGCACCATCCACGTCGTCCAACAGCATGTAGAGGGGGCCGAGCAGGTACCGTTTGCCGCTGCCATCGTGATAGCCGCCGTATTTTCTCTTTTCATTGGTGAGCGCTCGCTCATAGCGTCGGATGCGCTCTTTGATCTTCTTGGGTTCGGTCGGAAATTGGCTCATAACACCTTTCTACACTGTGAGATTCAAGCGCGCCTCAACGGTGGCAACGCCTCTGCCGGCACCAATACTCTGATTGAACGCGCCTGTCTGGGCGTCCGGGAAATGAATCCGAGCTGCTCCAGCCTCAAGATCATCTGGTGAACGGTCGGCGGTGTGACGCCGAAGTACGCCTGGATTTCATGTTCGGCGGGTGCTTGGCCATGGAGCTGGGTATACTGGTGGATGTAGGCAAGGTACTGCCCCTGTTTGGGCGTATACGAAGGGATTGCAGCGCTGGCTCTGATCAGGTCGGGGATGTCTACGCTGCACCACTCCGCGATCGCTGTCTCGGCGGCCTCTAGCGCGCTATCGAGAGACGGGTATGTATCCGTCCCTGACCAGATTGTGCCGCCTTCGTCAAGAACGCGGATGAAAGATGAATCGTAGCCGGTGTTGCCGATTTCCACGATTCCATTTTGAACCCAGGCGGTGATATGAGGGTATTTCTGTTCAAAGTTGTCCATTATATGTATCGCAATACTGGCTCTGGTGCACTGGTGCACAAGTTAATTGACCTTTTCTACAACAAGTAGAAAATCGACCTTGGCTGTAGCGCCCATGAATTGGAACGTCGGAGAAACATATGGAACGATTGACAGGACTTCTCCATCCAATTGGTTTAGGAATAGCTCGAGTCTTTCTTGTATCGTATCTTTTTTCACTTCAAGTCGATGAACACGGTATCTCATTCGAATTCTCCATTTTGACAATCTGAAGCCCGTGTGGTGCGGAAAGTAGACTCCAACCCTTCTCGAGATTTGCGCAGCTTTGATCACTCGACTGCGCTTACTGCACGCAGATCGGCTTCCCTTCTGCATCTTGCCCAGGCACACCGAGACCAAAATTGGCGTGACTCGATTCGTCCACGCCAGGCGTGATGTTGACGCTGAATCCCCGTCCATGCCCCCCATCATGGCCGCTGCTGCCGCCAGGATCATGATCATCATCGCCGCTGCAACCGCCTTCTTCGTGGTCATCTCCGCCGCAGCCGTCTTCCTCATGATCTTCATCGCAGCCGCCACCGGCATCGTGGTCGCCGCCTGGCACGGTGCCGCTACCACCTGGAGTATGGCCGCCATCGTGGTCGTCGCCGCAGCCGCCGCCATCGTGGTCGTCGCCGCCACAATCACCACCGTCATCTCCGCCGCCGCCACTATTACCTCCACCTGCGTGAACAAAACGGAAGGAATCCCGCGCAGTGAGTTTGATCAAGTAGCCATCATATACCGGGCAATCCTCCCCCAGTCCGCTACACGCACCCTCTTCGGTGTTTTGTTTCACCAGATAGGCCGGCTGAAAGAGCTTGAGAGCGAGAATGCCCGCTTGAAGAAGATCGTGGCGCAGCAGGCGCTCGACATTGACGCATTGAAAGAACTCCTGAGAAAAAAGCGGCCGCAAGAGACTCATCTTCAACGCTTCACAACCTCGCATTCTCCTTGGGTCGTCAAAGATCATCCCCGCCAGGGTGCCAATGCGGATCGAGGCTCTTGAAGTGACCTGCGGGACATGTCCCACCACCGGTGGTCGAGACCTGCCAGTGGGTTGCGCAGTAGAACTGCTCGCAGGCGGTACAGTAGCCGAAGTCGTCGTAGAAACCCGCCGCCTGGATCTTCGCTGACTCGTAGGGCAGACTCAATGCGTCGCGAATCGCCTGCGCTTCCTCGTCGGTGATTCGCAGGCTCCCGCCGTTGCCAAAGCCGGCGACGCCCTCGAAGGTGAAACGCCAGCCGTCGGCGTACTCGGCGAGCACAACGGTTCCCGCGGAGACGCCGCACACCGCGCAAGGCGCGGCCAGTGACATGACACCCATTGGCGCATCTGGCAGCCAGCGCCTTTTCCAGCGCTCTAACGTGACGCTCATTCGGTCGCTCCACGATCTTCTGGAGAGGTTAGGACGGCCCATTCAGCACCCCTTTCAGACTGCTTCTTTCCATGAGGCCATCGTCCATGCGCAACGTCGGCTGTGCGAGGACCTCACCCCGAGGTCGGCCTTTTCGTGCACGTCCCGCCTCAGAGCGGCACAGGCCCATGGTAATGATCGCATTGGGGAAACGATTGCGACACGCGTCGACATTCTTGCAGTAGATCAGGCCACGTTCAATCATCATCTCTTGCGGATCGTGGTACCTCAGCGCCGTTTCCACGCCTTCGATTTCGGCCAATCTCGATCCCACCGCGGACCATGTTACGCTGTCCATGTTCCGCTCACGTTGTTTCTCCTTACGACGACCGTGTCGCCACCTTGTGGACAGGCCGTCGCCATTCTGTCTGCGTCTCCCTGCTACGCTGTGCCTCAGCAAGCGTCTCAATCACCCAAAGGGAGGGCAAAGATGAAATCCAAGGTTTGTCTGGTTGGGCTGGTGTCCGCTCTATTGATTAGCGTCTTCCTCGGGGGGGGCGTCGCCTTAGCGCAGAGTGAGGCGATTACGGAAGAAGATGTGCTCTTTGCGGCTTCGTTCGACGCGAAGTACTTTCTGCCCGAGTACATTGCTTACAGCGGTAGCAGGGCAATCGCTGAGCGCGGGTTGGCCGTCTACTATGCCGGCGAGTTTGATCGGCATCTGATCCTGGAAGGGGGCATTGCACAGGTGCCGCCGGTCGATCTGATGGCGCAGGAGCTGGCCGAACAGGAGCTGGCGCAGGCCCAATTTGCCCAGGAATTGCTCGGTCAGGCGCAACTGCAGGCGCGGATCGTTGAAGCAGAGTGCTACGACCGGAACTTCTTTGCGCCGGGACACCTAATCTGCCACGATAGCGCCAATGTCGTAGAAAGTGAAGTGGGTCCGAGCTAACCGATCAGTCTGTCCTACACGTTTATCCAACGCGCTTCCGCAGGCGACGCCCGTCGCCTGCGGATTTTTTGTTCAGTAACCTGATTCGAAATCGGCTCGACCTCTCGCACGCTGTCATTGATAACGATTTGCGCAGATAAGCGGAAGCTGCAAGAATCGGCTATTATGACGCCGTCCTTTCCCCATATCTGTACCACAAGGAGGCGCCAGTTGGCCAGTAAAAACCGAGCAAGGGGTGTTCAAAATAGCTGGTGCGTCGCAGTCGAGGCGTTTCTTGAAGCCGATCTTGTGGAAGTGAGAACGTAGCCGTGTACTTTATTGGGTGGGACGTGGGGGGCTGGAACTGTGACAAGAATCCGCGCAGCCGCGACGCCATTGTTATCCTCGACGCGGACAAGCGCATTTGCGGGACGCCGTGGCGCGGCAACCTGCGCGTTCTGATCAACCGGGCGGCCACAACAGAGGCTTGGATTGAGGGTCTGTTTGGGCTGTGCAAGGCGCCACTGCCCGCGCGCCCGTTTCACGTCACCCTGGGCATCGACACGCCGCTGGCCTTTTCGACTGCCTTTGTCGAACTAATCACCACGGGCAAGTCTGTTGACGCGTCCGTGGAAGGCTCAAACGAAAACCCTTACATTTTTCGTGAAACCGAGCGTTTTCTCTTCCGCCATGGCCTGGCGCCTCTATCCGCAATCAAGGACATGATCGGCAGCCAGGCGACCAAGGGCATGCACGTGCTGGGCAAATTCGCGCCCACCGTCGCGCGCTGCGGCGTCTGGTCGGACGGGGCAATCTTGACCGCGTTCGAAGCATATCCGTCGGCCTGTAAGACGTCACGCCTCATGGCCGACTTGCGTGCGGATTTTGCGCCGCTGAACCATCTGGATATGGAGGATGCGTTGACCTGCGCACTGGTCGCTTATCTCTACGCCGCCAGGATCGACGCTCTTTGTGCGCCGCCCGAAGACATCCCTGACGCTGAAGGCTGGATCTGGTTTCCGGCCGACGTATTGCGGCAAGTTCAGGAGTCGTAGTGCTCTGTTCAGGTGGGAATTGTCATTTCGAGCAAAGCGAGAAATCTCGCGTTGGCAGCCCTGAGATTCCTCTTCGCTTCGCTCATGGCGCTTTGCGCCCACTACGTGAACGGCATGACAAAGTTCTGCTTAACAGAGCAGTAGATCGCGCTAACATTTGCGCTAACCTGGCCTCATTCACCCAACCCAACCTGCTTCAGCGCCGCAACACGGCCCGCACCGGCGATCCGTCTACCTGTACTTTTAGGGGTAGCGCAATCAGCTCGTACTCGCCCGGCGTCACGTCGCTGAGTTGCACATTTTCCAGGATGGCGACGTTGTGGCGATAGAGCACGCGGTGGGCTTCCATCGTCTCGTTGAGGAGATGGTCGACTGACGGTGCGTCCGTACCGATCAGGCGCACCCCCATCTCGCCCAGGAGCTCGGCTGCTTCGATGGAGAAATAGGGGAACGAGTCCCACCACTCGTCGTCGCGCCGTGCGCTGGCCCGCGTCTTGATGAGCAGCCGCTCGATTGCCGCCAGATTGACGCCGTCGAAGTGCTCGGGCAGGATCAGCTCATCTACGTCCAACGCAACCACGGTGGCCGGCCCCAGGTGAATGTCCAGGGCCATCTCGTCCAGCTTGAGCCCCTCTTGCGCATAGTGGTAGGGTGAATCGACATGAGTGCCCGAGTGGGCGCTCATTACCAGCGTCGACACGTTGGCCGCGCTGCCGTCGGCGATGCGCGACTGCCACTCGTGACGATACCGGGTGTCGCCCGGCCACGGCTCAAGCGCCGGCGACAACGTGCGCGTAATGTCGAAGAGTTGCATGACTGACCTCCGTCGTGAATGGTAACGTAGGCCGTCATTATAGACGATTAGGAGTCGCGCGGCCCGATCCGCAGGGGGTAGATGTGGCGCCCCCCTGGCCATTGATCCGCTCCAATCCGCCCTATCCGCGCCATCCCCGGCTTATTTGCGGTCTACTGCCGTTCAATCAACGGCAGGAAGACCGTCTCGGTCATCTCGTCAGGATTGACGTCGGCTTGCGCAAAGAGCGCAAATTCGCCGGTGCGACAGACGTCGGCGTACGCCATGTGCTGGTCTGGATCGACGCTTTCACTTCCACAGGTAGCAGGCACCCAGGTGGCGGTGTCCAAATCGAAGCGATGGAGTCGCACACTGGCCTCAGCAATAGCGTTTGCCGGCGCCGGATAAGCGACTTCAAAACGGACGGGCGCCATAAAGTCCATTGCTTCGATCGCACCGCTAGCCTGACTTGCGCTCAGTTCAAAACGCGCCCCGGCATAGGCGCCGCCCGCGCCCGCCGGCGGCGGGGGCTCGTCGAGATCGGCATAGCCCAGCACTGTCACCTCATTGACTGCATTGTCCGGCACGTTTAGGATCAGTGCAGGGCTGTCGCCTTCGCTGCCAAATTGGACGGTCGCCGCTTGGCCTGGCAGCAATTGAGCCGTATCGGGTAGCGGTGGCGTGGGTGGTATGGTCGGCACTGACGTTGGGGCGTAAGTTGGCGCCGGCTCATGTGGCGGCGGATCGGGCGTTACCGTTGGTTCCTCGGTCGGTGCCTCTGTCGGTTCTTCAGTCGGTTCTTCAGTTGGCTCTGCGGTTGGTTCCTCGGTCGGTTCTTCAGTTGGTTCCTCAGTCGGCTCTTCAGTTGGCTCTGCTGTGGGTTCTTCAGTCGGCTCCTCAGTCGGTTCTTCGGTGGGTTCAGGGGTTGCCGGTGGCTCGTTTGCACCGCCGCACGGCTGATTCTCACACGGGTAGATTTCGCTAATGCCGGCGATGTCGCTGGGGTGGAGCGTGCGTTTGACCGAACCGCTGCTAATGGCGTAGTACATGACGGCGGCGGTGTTGTCGTCATGGCCCAAGACGAACCAGTGGCCAAATTCGTGAAGCGCGACGCTCTGCAGGTCGATTTCGCCGCCTTGTGGCGAACCAGTGGCGTCAAAATCGTAGGAATCGTTGAACCAAACGTCGGCTTCACTGACCAATTGCGTCGTCGGATTGTACCAGAACCGGGTTCGACCCAGGGTGCCCGAGCGCCCTGCCGTAACGAAGATGACCTCATTGATCCCGTTGCTGGCCTCAACGTCGGTCACGCTGGTGGGGCCGGCATAGGCAAAGGCAAAATCCGCGCTGGAGACCGCCGTCCAATCAGCGGCTGCGTCGAGTACTGCGGCCCGGAACGCGGCTTGATTGCCGTCCTCACCGCCGACCTGGCTTGAGTTGATATTGAGCACAAAAGGCACTTCAGGCGCGTCTCCCGCCCAGCGGATACCGGTATTGACGTGGGTATCTATATCCTGGGGCGTTGCGAGACGCGTGATGCTCTGCTCCAAGTCGTGCAGGGCTGCGACTGCCTCATCTCCATCACCGGCAAGTGCAGGCATCAGGTCGGCCTCTGGCAGCCAGCTCTGCAGCGCCTCGCTGAACACGTAGTCGCCGTCAACGGTCAGTTTGCCCCGTTCACCGCCAATCACCCGATAGGAGCTCGCGGTGTCGTTCTGATCGAGCAGGAGGATCACCTCTTCATGTAGTGTCAGGTGCGCTTCGTGGGTAACACCCAGGGCAATGCCTTCATCAGGCAATTCGCCGCCGAGGGTACGGACGACAACCGGCGCTCCTGCTGGCAACTCGCCTGCCAGCAGGCTGCTCGTTGCGATGATGTTGTCGGTGACGATTGACGTGCGCGATTCGTCCCAGCGAACAGCTTGCTCGACGACGCGGCCGCGTACAATGACGTCGGCGCTGACGGCCGTCTCCAGCAACCAGTCAACGGATGGTGCGGGTGGGGGCGGTTCTACGATGCGGCTACGCGCCGATGCCAGCGTGGCGGGCAAAATTCCAAACAACACGATCACGCCGGCGACTGCGGCGATTAGAAATGGGTGGAATCGGTTAGGCATGGCTGGCATGGTTTTTCCTCTTGGCTGTGGCAAAGGGCGGTAGTTAGCGGCCATCACTTCGATTCAGGCAAGGCCGACTCACCGCACAATTCAATAGCGCTCTCATTGGATCGAAAACATTCTACTGCCAAATCAACTTGCTTGGTTTTCGTCGGGGCTACACTTCCATGCTGCTCTTACCACGGTTAGGCGTCAGCCAATCCAACGCTTTACTTGCTGCTACCCAACGATTGACGTTGATCGAACATCCGCGCTACAATGCCGACTACTTCATCGACTACTTCATCGACGCCTTCGCCGATGCCTTCAACAGATGCCTTCACAGATGCCTTCACCTTGCATCTGATGCGTCGACCGGATCGACAGGGGAGCACTTCCATGACCGATGCGCCATTTTTTGACGAACTCGCCCAGCTCTATCCGCCGGAGCGTCTGCTTTTTCAGCCAGTGCAGCTGGCCCCCTACGAGTCGGACGCGCTGACCGCATTCCGTACGCGACCGCGCGCCGTCGTCCTGCCCATCGACCAGGCCGAGGTGATTGAAACGGTGCGTCTGTGTTATAAGCACGACGTGCCCTTTGTCGCCCGCGGCAGCGGCACCAGCTTGTCGGGCGGTTCCCTGCCCATTGCCGACGGAATCGTCATCGCGCTCAACCGCCTGGATCGCATCGTAGAACTCAATCCGGCCGCGCGCATCGCCGTCGTCGAGCCCGGTGTGGTCAATCTCCACGTCACCCAGGCGGCGGCGCCCCACGGTCTTTATTATGCGCCCGATCCGTCCAGCCAACTCATCTGTACGATTGGCGGCAATGTCGCCTTCAACTCGGGCGGCGCACACTGTCTCAAATACGGCATGACGGCCAATCACGTCTTGGGCATCAAGGCGGTGCTGCCCGACGGTGAGGTGGTCGAGCTGGGCGGATCAAGCCTGGAGCCCGTGGGGCCCGATTTGACCGGTTTCTTCGTCGGTTCGGAAGGGCTCTTTGGCATCGCGCTGGAGATCACGCTGCGTCTGCTGCCCAAGCCGGAGAGTTATCGCACGGTGCTGGCCTCCTACAGTTCGCTCGGCGCAGCGGGTGACGCCGTCACCGATGTGGTGGCTTCGGGCCTGCTGCCCGGCGCAATGGAGATCATGGACCGGCTGGCCATCAAGGCGGCTGAAGCGTCGGTGGGCGCGGGCTATCCTCAAGGCGCGGCGGCCGTTTTGATCGTCGAGCTGGAGGGCGAGGAAATCCAGGTCGAGGCCGAATTTGCCCATCTGCTGCAGATTATCGAGGAGACGGGCGCGGACGAGGTGCGCCTCGCCGAGGATGACGCGGCCCGGGCGCGCATCTGGAAGGGGCGCAAAGGCGCCTTTTCCGCAGTGGGGCGCTTGAGTCCCGATTACATTGTGCAGGATGGCGTCGTGCCGCGTAGCCGCCTGGGCGCAACGCTTGCACGCATTGAGGCTCTGAGCGCGCAATACGATCTGCCCGTGGCCAATGTCTTCCATGCCGGCGACGGCAACCTCCATCCGCTGATCCTCTATAACGGACGTGCAGCGGGCGAACTGGAGCGGGCCGAGGCGCTGGCCGGCGAGATTCTGGCCATCTGCATTGAAATGGAAGGGTCGATCACCGGCGAACACGGTATCGGGATGGAGAAGCGGGCCTATATGGCCAAAATGTTCTCTCCCACCGATTTGCAGGTGATGACCGAATTGCGTCAAGCTATCGACCCGCTGGAGCTGGCCAACCGGGGCAAGATGCTGCCCGGTTCCGACGACGGACCGGCCTCCCATGCACCCCATCCGCTGGAACAGAAGGGAGTGATCTCACGCGTATGAACGCGCAATCTGACGTCGCAACGCCGCCTGCTGTCCAAGTCAACTCGGTTGAAGCGGTGCAGGCCGCTGTGCTGGAGCGGTCGGGTCCGTTGCTCGCCCGCGGAAGCGGCACCAAGCCTGCCCTCGCGCACGCGCCTGGCGCAACTTTGCTGGACTTGCGCGAACTGACTGGCATCGTTGAATACGACCCGGGCGAGTACACCTTCACCGCCCGGGCCGGCACGACCGTGGCGGAGGTGGCCATGGCCCTGGCCGAGCACGGCCAATATTTGCCCTTTGACCCGCCCTTGCATGCGCAGGCGGCCACCCTCGGTGGCACTGTGGCCGCCGGCTTGAGCGGTCCGAGGCGCATGCGCTATGGCGGCGTGCGTGATTTTCTCATCGGCGTGCGTTTCGTCGATGGCCAGGGTCGCCTGGTGCGGGGCGGCGGCAAGGTGGTCAAGAACGCCGCCGGCTTTGACTTGCCCAAACTGATGGTGGGTAGCCTGGGCCGGCTGGGCGTCCTGACGGAGGTGAGCTTCAAAGTCTTCCCTGCGCCGCCGAGCATGGCCACGCTCGCCGTCAATTTGCCGAGCGTGGCGGATGCTGTGGTCGCGGCTCAGCGTCTGGCGGGCGCGCCCCTGGATTTGGAGGCGCTCGACTTTGCGCCGGCAGGGGACGGCGCAACGCTCTGGGCGCGGCTTGGGGGCTTGCCGGAGGCGCTGCCACCCCGCCTGGCTCGCTTGCATGACTTTCTCGGTGACGGCGAGGCGCTTGCACCCGCGGACGAGGCCGCGCACTGGGCGGCGCAGGACGCTCTTTCGTGGCTCCCCGATGGCGCAGCGTTGGTCAAAGTAGCCGTATCAACGAGCCAAGTTGAGGCGCTGGACGTACGATTGGCTGAAGCTGGCGCCACGCGTTCCTACAGCGTGGGCGGCAACCTGGCCTGGATCGGCTGGCCGGGTTCCGTGGAAGAGCTGGACGCTTTGCTCGTGGCCGAAGGCCTCGCCGGCCTCGTGCTGCAGGGCGCGACGGTCAGCCCGCTCATCGGTCGCCAACCCGGTGCATCCCTGCTGGCGCGGATCAAGCAAACCTTGGATCCGCATGGCAGTTTCCCAGACTATTGACGAAGAGAGGACGTTGGCATAACGGCCAATCAGGGCGTGGCGCTTGTGAAGAAACCGCCTGATTTGCCCGACCGGCGTTCTATCCGACCAGAGGTGATTTATGCAGCATTCGATTCCAGTTGAAACGTTGGGTCCCCAGGGGCCGGCCATGGCCGAGGCCGTCGACAAGTGTGTGCATTGCGGCTTCTGTCTGGCCACGTGCCCGACCTACCAGGTGCTGGGCGAAGAGACCGATTCGCCGCGCGGCCGCATCTACCTGATGAAGGAGGCGTTGGAGGGCAGCCTCACCGTCGACGAGGTAACGCCCTATGTCGATCGCTGTTTGGGCTGCATGGCCTGCGTAACGAGTTGCCCTTCCGGTGTGGCCTATGGCGAGTTGCTCACGCCCTTCCGCAGCCTGCATGAGCCGGCGCGTGAGCGCACGCCCACCGAGCAACTGACACGGCGGCTGGTCCGGGAGACCTTGCCCTATCCCGCCCGCTTCCGGCAGGCCGTGCGCCTGGGCAAACTGGCCGGCCCGCTGGCGGGCGCCATGCCTCAGAGCCTGCGCGGCATGCTCGAACTGCTGCCGGACGAACTGCCCAGCGCGCCGTCGTTGCCCGACTTCTATCCGGCGCAAGGCACGCGGCGGGCGCGGGTGGCGCTCTTGACCGGTTGCGTGCAGCAGGTGTTGGCCCCCGAAATCAACTGGGCGACGCTGCGCGTGCTGGCCCGCAACGGTGTTGACGTCGTAATTCCGCGGGGACAGGGTTGCTGCGGCGCCCTCTCCATGCACATTGGCGAGGCGGAGCAGGCCCAGGCGCTCGCCATGAACAACCTGACTGCTTTCCCCAAGGATGTCGATGCCATCGTTACCAATGCGGCCGGCTGCGGCTCTGGCATGCATGAGTATCCGCAGCTCTTTCGGGGCACCATGCGCGAAGTGCCTGCCCGCGAGTTTGCTGCACAGGTCATGGATGTAAGCGTCTTCCTGGCGCAGCTTGGTCTGGAGTCGCCGCCCCCATTGCCCGAGCCGTTGAAGCTGGCCTATCACGACGCCTGTCACCTCTCCCATGCCCAGGGCATCACGGCCGAGCCGCGTGCGCTGCTGGCCGCCATTCCCAACGTAACGCTGGCGGAGATCCCCGAAGGCGAATTATGCTGCGGCTCGGCGGGCACGTATAATCTGGAGCAGCCCAAGCTGGCGCAGCAGATCGGCGAACGCAAGGCGCGTAACATTCTGAGCACCGGCGCAGCAGCGATTGCCACCGGCAACATTGGCTGCATGACGCAGATTCAGAATCATCTCGCATCGTTGGGCCAACCGCTGCCGGTCTGGCACACGATAGAGGTGCTGGACCGGGCATATGAGGGTACAGCATGAAGCATGGAGCGTTTGGTGTTAAGGAGATGTCATGTCGAAATTTGTGAAGGTCCAGACGCAGTTGCGTGATCTGGCGCTGATCAAGCGCAGCCTGGATGATCTGAGGCTCGCCTATACGGAGGACGCAGAATATCATCATATCTACTCCGGGCGACGCGAAGAGGCGCCCCTGCTGGTGGAGAGCGGACGGCTCAAGTTTGGGCTGCGCAAAGGGGAAGACGACGCCTACGAGATCGTGGCTGACGACATGATTCTGGCCAAAATCCGTGTGGCGATGCAGGAAGTTCAGCAGCGCTACGCCTATCACAAAGTGCTGGATGAAACCGAAAAGGCCGGTTTCTCGCTCGTCGAAGAGCGCGTCGGTCAGGATCAGGTCATCCGCATGACCGTGCGCCGCTGGAATTAGGAAAATGGTTCGGGAATGGACCGATTGCCGGCAGACATTGCGGAACCTTCCGCAGAAAATCCGCATCGATCTGCCGAATCCGCGCCATCCGCGTTCTATCGAATTGGAGGCATAGCTTGATGCAACGGGAAGAGATCGAGATTGAAATTTTGCCCGACGGTCGGATTGAGTACACGATCCGCGGCGTCAAGGGCAGCGCGTGCGAAAGCATCAGCGAGGTGCTGGAACAGTTGGGCAAGGTGGAAACGGAAGAGCGCACCAGCGAATTCTACGAGCGAGAAGGCGATGCCGACATCCACATCAGCCAGCTCTGAAGCGGCAGATCCGGTAGCAGAGGAGATAGTGTTTCCTACTGAGACTGAAATCTATATCTTGCCTGATGGCCGGGTCATCGTGGCCGACTTGCCTGCTGAATTGACCGCCTTGGTCGAACAGCTGGGCGAGGCTGAGCCCTGCGAAATCGCGCCGGCGGACGCCTCGTCGGTGAATACGCCTTACGTCGACCCGTTGTCGTGACCTTGAATCACTATGTCTACTCCGATTTTTCTCACTGACTCCATACCCGGCGCCGGCGCCAAGATCACCCAGCTTTACCCCTATCTCGAACTTTTCAGCGAAGGTGACCCGGCCCGACACACGCTCTTTGTGCTGGGCAAGGCCCCTCTGAGCGCGCTCAACACAGAACCCGATCAGGTGCTGATCATCGATCCGCCGCCTGACGTGACGACCCGCTTTAGTTTGGAGGGCAACGTGGCCGCGCTCTTCTGCGGCGCGATTCAGGATGTCGGTCTGCCGCCTATGGAGACACAGGCCGGCGGTGTGGCCCATCTGCGTATCGGTGACCATTTCCTCGATGTCTACAGCCAGCCGGGCCACAATATCATCCACCTGCCGGCGTTGGGCATCCTCTGGGGCGGTCCCTTCGGTTCCGACGCGCTGCCGCCGCAGCTGGCAGACGATTCTGACGGCAGCACGGAATTGGAGACGTTACGTCTGCTGGCCGGGCTGCTCAAGCGCAACGTCAAGCTCTACATCCCCACGACGGGCGAGATGAGCGACGATCCGCTGACCACCATGCGGCGATTGGCCGACGACGTGGGCTATCTGCTGCATCTGCAACGGGCCGTGCCGCCGGCCGTTGCGCGGGGGGACGATTGGCTGCAAATTGAGGCTTTGGGTGCAACGCTGTTGCCGGAGACGTGGCGTTCGCCCCTGGGACGGGCGCGCCATGGCGAAAATTTGCGCATTCTCTTTGCGCGGGGCGCAGCTGCCTGAGCAACTCTCCACCAGTAAGTTAGTACACGGCGGCTGAAGTAAGCCCATGGCTCGTAGGTTCGGCTATCAGCCGGACGACTACGGGAACCTTTGGATCACTCGGATCGGCGAGGCTTGTCACGCTGGTAGCGTGACTACCATCCATCGGTCCACTTGCGCCGTCGCCTACTAGAGATTTGGCAGCCCTCACTGGCCCGCCAATCGAAACCATTGACCCCGTACTGTCGTCAATTTACCCCTCGAAGAGGCCGCCCTGCACGGGGCGTTCGGCGTAGGGCACATTCATGTGCGCGTAGGCCGCTCTGGTCGCCATGCGGCCGCGGGGCGTACGATCGAGGAAGCCGAGCTGGAGCAGGTAGGGCTCGGCCACATCCATAATCGTGTCGCCCTCCTCGCTGATGCTGGCCGCCAGGGTGTCCAGGCCCACCGGGCCGCCGCCAAACTTGTTGATGATGGCATCAAGCACGCGTCGATCCAGATCATCCAGTCCCAGCTCATCAATTTCCTGCAAGGCCAGCGCCTGACGCGCAACCAGGTCGTCGATGTGGCCATCGGCGCGCACTTGCGCAAAGTCACGCACGCGACGGAGCAGGCGCAGGGCGACGCGTGGCGTCCCGCGCGAGCGGCGTGCGATCTCATGCGCGCCCGCGGCATCGATTTCCACTTCAAGCAAGCGGGCGGCACGGCCCACGATCTGTTCGATGGCGGCCACGCTGTAGAAGTCAAAGCGCTCCACCACACCGAAGCGGGCGCGCAGCGGGGAGGTAATGAGGGCCAGTCGCGTGGTGGCGCCCACAACCGTGAATTTGGGCAGGCTGAGCTGAATGTTGCGCGCCGCCGGCCCACTGCCCACCACGATGTTGAGCGAGTAATCTTCCATCGCGGGGTAGAGAATCTCTTCCACCGCACGGCCCAGGCGGTGGATCTCGTCGATGAAGAGAATGTCACCCTTGCGCAGATTGGTGAGGATGGCAGCCAAATCACCAGCTTTTTCGATGGCGGGCCCGGCCGTGACTTTGAGATTGGCGTTCATCTCATTCGCCAAAATGTGGCTGAGCGTCGTCTTGCCCAGCCCCGGCGGCCCGTAGAGCAGGACGTGATCCAGGGCTTCATCACGCTGCCGTGCCGCCTCAACCAGAATGCGGATCTTGTCGCGCAGGCGATCCTGACCGACCATCTCATCCAGCGAACGGGGACGCAGTGCGTGATCGACCTTGCGGTCACTGCCCTGGGCTTCGCCCGAAATAGCGCGCGGCGGTTGGGGTGCACTGGCTTCAGGAGATGGGTTGGATACGCTGCGTTCGTCCGCCATAGAACTTTGCCTGATCGAGGATGCGGGATGATAGTTGTACGTTTGTTCTAAACGCCATGATTATAGCAGAGATTGAGTCGCCTGACCATTTGAATTCCCTGCTTGACCTTTGGGCCAAAAGCTGATATAACCTTGCTACTCTGAAACTTCCACAGTTCTCAAACGTACGGATGTTCGGTTCATGGGCGGCGTGCAGGCCAGAGTAGCGGCTGCTCATGCTTAATTAGGAGGCAGGAGTCAATTCGTCATGCCACGTGAAGAGTTTATTGGGAAAGAGAAGGAACTTCTTCTCAGCGAACGCGAACAGATTGTCGAGGAGTTGGAACATCTGCGCGAGTTCATGCAGGCTGAGGTGGATGTGGAGCCCGATGAGGGTGATGCTGAGATCTTTGAGCGCGAGAAAAACGCGGCGCTCATCGCCGTGCTGGATCATAAGCTGCAAGATATCGATGCAGCCCTCCGGTCGATTGAAAAAGGCCGCTATGGGATCTGCGAGCGTTGCGATCAGGCGATTGAGGTGGCGCGTCTGGAGGTAAAGCCTGACGCTACGCTCTGCCTCACCTGTCAGAAAGAGGTCGAACGCTTGTCGCGACGCAATCGGACCCAGCGCCAGTTTAACTGGTAGAGTCCCCAGCTTTCGAGCTTCTCTCGTTCTGTGCGGTCCCGGTTACCGGTGAAGACGTTCCGGGACTGCACAAACGATAACTTACTGCTCCCCTTCACCTCTTACTCGGTATTCGTTGCACCATCACCGCCACCCCGCAAGAATAGGATCGTACCGTGTCGCTGCCTGAGAATGTGTATGCTCTGCCGCACCCGTTGGCCCAGCACAAGCTGACGTTGTTGCGCCGCGTCGAAACAAAGTCCAAAAAGTTTCGCGAGCTGGTCAGCGAGCTGGCGATCATGCTGGTCTACGAGGCTACGCGTGACCTGCCGCTTGAGTGGTCGGAGATCGAGACGCCCCTGACGACAACCAGGGGCGCCACCATGGCCGAAAAGGTTGGCCTCATCCCGATCTTGCGCGCCGGACTGGGCATGGTGGACGGCGCCTGGGAACTTATGCCCCAGGCCGAAGTGTGGCATCTGGGCCTGTACCGTGACGAGCGCACCCTGGAGCCGGTGGAGTATTACAACAAGCTGCCCACGGACCCGACGGTGCAGCTCTGCTTGCTGCTCGACCCCATGCTGGCTACGGGCGGTTCGGCCATTGCGGCAGTCGACGTGCTCAAGCGCTGGGGCGTTTCGCGCATCAAGTTTCTCTGCCTCATTGCCGCGCCAGAGGGCATCCAGGCGCTCCACGCTGCACATCCGGATGTGGACATCTATGCGGCGTCCATTGACGAGCGTCTGACTGACGAAAGCGATCCCTTTCCGCCGGGCTACATCTGGCCCGGCCTGGGCGACGCCGGCGACCGCCAGTTTGGCACGGCGTAAGAATCTGAACACGAGACCAACACACAAAGTGGCGGCCAGTTCCATGACTGGTCGCCACTTTTCTGTTTTCTGACCTGGTTGATTTGCCCCTGCCTGCACTGAGCCTGCCTGCGCTGAGCCTGTCGAAGTGTCGCATCAAAGCGCGGGTCGTCTACCCGCTGAGCGCTCGCTGCACATCCTTGCGCGGGCTCAGGTGCGCCTGGCCATCGGCATGGTAGGAACTGCGCACGAGGGGGCCGCTTTCCATCCACTTGAAGCCGCGCGCTTCGCCCTCTTCACGCAGACGGTCGAATTCATCAGGCGTGTAGTAGCGTTCGATGGGCAGATGAAAGCGGCTCGGCTGCAGGTACTGGCCGATGGTCATGATGTCCACATCGTGTTCGCGCAGGTCATCCATGACCTGGAGGATCTCATCCCAGGTGTCACCAATGCCGACCATGATGCCCGACTTGGTCAGGGCCAGCGGGTCCAGCTCTTTCGCCCGCTTGAGCAGTTCCATGCTGCGCATGTACTTGCCTTGGGGGCGCACCGTACGATAGAGGCGCGGCACCGTCTCCGTATTGTGATTCAGAATCTCCGGCTTGGCGTCCATGACCGTCTGCAAGGCGGCCCAGTCGCCCTTGAAGTCGGGAATCAGCACCTCAACCGTGCAGCCCGGCTGCAGTTCGTGAATCCACGCAATGCTCTCGGCAAAGACCCAGGCGCCGCCGTCGGGCAACTCATCGCGGTTGACGCTGGTGAGCACGGCATGGTGGAGGTTCATGGCGCGGACGCTCTCGCCCACGTGGCGGGGTTCGTCCGGATCGAGCATACCGGGCCGACCGGTCTTGATCTTGCAGAAGCCACAGCTGCGCGTGCAGGTGTCGCCCATGAGCAGGAAGGTGGCCGTGCCCCGGCCCCAGCACTCGCCGATGTTGGGGCACATGGCCTCTTCGCAGACGGTGTGGAGGCGCTTGCCGCGGAAGAGTCCCTTCAATTCCTGGTATTTGCCGTCACTGGCCGGCGCCTTGACGCGCAGCCATTCGGGCCGGCGGCCGCGCGTGAGCGTGCCCAGCCCTGAGTTGTTCGGCTCAACCGGTGTCGGGTCGAGCGTCACTGAGCCAAATTCATTATTTGTAACGGTTGCTTTTGTCATGTCTCATCTGCCAGATAGTCATCAGTTTACGTTGCCAATATTGTAGCCGATTCATATCTGATCGACCAGTAGGTTGCTTCCGATTCAAGGATCTAGCGCAACTATGCAGCCGAATCCGCAGGACCAGCGTCCGATTGGTGGATTCGGCGTCTACGCTGAATTGAGACAAATTCGGTCTTTTTTGAGATTCGTGACCTTCTGCCCGGTCTTATACTCGAGAGCAGTAAGACAAATCGTTTGCGATTGAAGCCGCTTAAAAGGAGACGAAGATCATGACAACCACACTGAAACCCGAAAAGCTGGAGATGGAGACGCTAAATGCCGCGTATCGGGCGCTACGCCGAGCCGCCATTGCCGACAGCTACGAAGCGTACGTGCAGAATCTTGTGACCGCCTACCAGCTGGCGGTCCGGGTTGCGCCTGATGCTATGAAGATGGCGTTGTCTGCCGATGAGCACGAGATGCAGAAAGCCGTCAAGCTGCTACAGGAAGAGAAGCAGATTTCAGGTGAAACGGCCAAGGTTCTCCAGACGGCGATGGCGAAAGGCGATTCACTGCCCGCACGGCAGCGCACGGCTCATGAACTGGCCGAGCACGCCGAAGAGTCCAAACTGACGACACTCCTGGCCAATTTCGCCCTGCTCGATGTCGAGCTGCAGAGAAACGTGAACCGGCTCAAGCGTGAGGCGGGCGATGAAGATGCTGCCTACGGCACGGGCGGGTCGGAGGAGTACCGGGAGGCGACGGAGACGATTGTTGATGATGTATTGGAAATTGTTGGTGACGCTGTCGAAGAGGCCACGGAGGGCGCTGTGGAGGGCGCTATTGTCGGTGGTGCAGGCGGCGCCACGTTAGGCGCAGGTTGGGGTGCGGAAATTGGAGGCATTCTCGGTGGTGCAGCTGGCGGGCCGTTGGGAGCGGGGGCAGGAGGATTGGCCGGGGGAGTCGCAGGTGGTGTTACCGGCGGCGTGAGTGGCGCGTTGAGTGGCGGCGTCGCAGGCGCCATCATCCGCGGCATTTGGTCGCTTTTCATCAAGAAGGACAAAGACGATGAGGGTGAAGGGAAGACTGACAGCGGGGGCAGCAAAACAGATGGCCAATCCTCTGGCTTCATGATTCCTGCCGGTCGTGAAGACGACCCCACGTGGCCGGGCAATGATCCCTTTAGTCCGCCCCAGCGCTGGTAGGCGGTGCATCAGCCACACTGGTTAACGCCTGCTTCTGCACCAGCATCACGGCAGTGGCCATCCCCACATAGAGCCAGAAGAGAACAGTCATGTGGGGATAGGTCATGTTGAACCAGTAGTGGTCGAAGATGCCGCTGACCAGCGCGCCCAGCACGGCCCCGGCATAACCTAGCACCATCGCCTCGAGTCGGGGCGCAAAGCCGTGGCGCCAGGCGCCGAAAATCATGACGAAGAAGCCGATCATGGCGGCGAGGAAGATGACGAGGCCGACCAATCCCATGTTTTGCGGGATAATCAGATAGAGCATGCTCACGCCGAGATAGATGTCGAGATCGGGCGTGCCGGTGAAGCCGACGCCGAAAATGGGATAGCGTTGGATCAGAATCAGCGCATCTTTGTATTCGCCAAAGCGCATCTGGGTGGCCAAATCCTCGCCGCGGATGCCGGCCATGAAGCGGGCGACATAGTCCTGCGTCTGGGGCAACAGGATCAGCAGCAGCACCGCAACGATGCCCAGCGGAATGAGCCGGCGATACTTGAGCAGGGCCAGCAAGCCCAAGGCGGAGCCCAGCCCCAGCAGGGCCGAGCGGCTGTTGGTGAGGTAGAGCGCGAGCGCAGCCAGCAAGAAGATGGGCACGACGATCCAGAGTGGAAAGAGGCGTTCTTTCTCGAAGAGTTGGGGCATGGCCAGACCGGCCACCAGAATCATCATCCCGCCCAGCACGTTGGGATCGACCGCGGTGCCGATGGCGCGCAGCCCCAGTTCCGGGTCGTCCTCGACGTAGCGCAGCGCGCCGTAACCGCCCGGATAGTCGAAACGCGCCAGCCGGTCCAGCGTCCACACGGCCTGGTCGGGGAATGCGTAGAAGAGAATGGCGATGAGCGCCGCGCCGCCGCCCATGAGCAGCACCCAGCGCGTCACCCACGTCGCGTCCTCTTCACTGCGCACTGTGTTGACGCAGACGAAGAAGAGGATGATGCCGACAATGATCTCGCCAAAGCGGCGAAGCAGAAATGAGCTGGCCGGACTGTGGCTCATGCCGTTGACGAAGGAAAAAATGGCGATGAGGATGAAGAGCCCCACAAAGAGGCCCAGGGGCGAGGCCACAAAATCATCCTGCTGGCCGATGACCAGCTTGAAGACCCAAACGAAGAAGATGGCGCCCAGTGCGGCATCAAGAAAGGTGGGCTTGAAGCCGATGCTGAAGGGCAGGCTGGCAAAGGGCAGCACAAAGGCCACGCCCACCACCGCCACAAAGCCCCAGCGCGTATCGTTGAGCACCAGCGTGCCGGCCACCAGGGCAACGGCTACGGCCAGCGCCAACAGTGGCCCGGTGATGCCCACGAAAAGGGCAATCAGCAAGGCGCCCAGCGTCATGAGAATGGCGATCGCCGGCATGCGCAGGCGCGCGCCGTCGGCAAAGAGTAGATTCTGGGCCGCTTGATACCCACTGTTTAACATGGGGAGATTATAGCCCATTGGCGCGAAACGCCATAGATGCAGGGACGTAGGAATGCCTGGTCTGGCTATGGTTAAAGCGAGCGGTAGGCGCCACCGCGGGGAGCCACCTCAATCACGATGATCAGCAGTCGATCATCTTCAACTGCATAGCTAATCCGCCAGTCTCCGACACGCACACGGTAGAGATTCGTGTACCCAGCCAATCGCCTGCAACCCGGTGGTCTGGGGTCGGCCGCAAGCGCGTCAATCGCAGTGCGCAGCCTGTTCAGAAGATCTCGGGGGAGTCGACGCATGACCCTTTCGGCCGATCGTTCAATCTCGATCCGATAGGGTAGCGGACGATCATCGCTCATCCAGTAACCCTTCTTCGATTAGATCTGACTGTACGTCTTCCCACGGCCGCGTTGTTGTCTCGCCCGTCCGTAACCGTTCGTAGATCTCTGCCGCCCGTCGATCCGCTTGCAGCTCTTCAATTGCTTCGTGCAATGCGACAAAGTCTTCATAGCTAATCAATGCCGCGCGCGGCGTGTTGTACCGCTCGATGACAACAGATTCGCCGCCCATCACGGCGTCCATCATATCCCGCCAGCGATTTCGGGCCTCTTCGCTCTTAATCGTGATTGTCATATTGACCCTTTATTCCTATCCGCAAAAAGCAAGTAGACTCTGGCTGGATTCTAACGGAGGCAGAGAGACTTGTCAATCAAGACTGAGGGCTCGTAATCCTTATACTCTATGCAGGCGAAACACGCTCCAGAAGTGATTGGCTTCGTGGTGCGTTCACTCTTGGATGGAGTCGACAGCCCACTCATGGAGGACGATGTGATCATTGCTTGTGGTTGTCAGCGTGCGCGGCGCGCCGTCAATCGCAGGATCGTAGAGGCCGGTGATTAACCGATAGGAACCCGGCGATAGCTCTGCCGGCAGCGCCAGGCCGTGGAGTTGCGGCGAATCTGGCATCGCAACTTCCAGCAACTGATCATCCTGCGCAACAACCGAACCCGCTGGCCCCAGCAGCTGGACGAAGACCTTTTCCGTGCCGGACAGGTCGGCGGTGCGCTGGTCCCACTGCAGCCAAACGGCCAGCGCGTTGCCCGGCGTCAGCGTTGGCGGCTCAATGGCCGCAGCGGTCAGACGGAGCCCGTTCTGCCACGTGGCGTCGGTCTCGGTCATCTCTCCGGGCGCGCGGGCGTAAATCGCCACCGGCCAGCTTGCGACCTGTCGCTCGACCAGAAGCTCATACCTCTCGGCCAGCGCAGTGCGGGCCAGATCAGCGTCATCCCAGTTGGGGGCCGGCTGTGCGGGCAAGAGCACGCGACGTACCCCTGCCGCCTGCAGCTCGGCGACCGCACGCATGGCCCCGTCCGCATCCAGCGGCCCGGGCGGCAGCACCGCGTGCTCGAGCGGGCCGTTGTAATAGTACCAGAGGGTCGGGTCGGGGAAGTTTTGTGCAATGCGCACTTGCTCGGCCGGCAGGTCGACGCTCAACGCCTCCAGCGCGGTCGCGAGTTCACGCCAGCCGCGCGTCTTGCTATAGGCGGGATCGGTGTAGTAGCGGTTCAGAGACAGCAAACCGACCAAAATTAGCCCCGCTAGCAGTGCGTAGCTGGTCAAGCGCAGGGCGGGATAGGCGCGCCGCGCGCGCTCAACTGCCGGCGGCTGGAAGATCGCGCCGATGAGCAGGAAGAACGGGGGCAGCGCCGCCACGAGATAGCGCTCGTCGAAGATAGGACGCTGCAACGCGCTGAGCCAGGTCGCGCCCACCGGGACGAGCAGATAGAGCAATAGGAAGGCCGTGGCCTCCCCGCGAGCGCCGCGCAGAAGGCGTACGCTGCCAATCAGCAGCAGCAGGCCGGCGATGATCGCGAGCGCGGTTCGCTGCGCCGGCGGCACGCTTTCGCCGGCGGCAAAGACGCTGAGCGCACGTTGCGCCATGGCGCCAAACCCGGGCGAATCGCCGTTGCCGCCGTAGCTCGTCAGCGTGGCCGCGGCTTGAACCAGCCAGGGCAGGTAGAGGAGCGCCACCGCGCCCTGAATCAGCAGCCAGGGCAAGACGACGGTGCGCCAGGCCCGCTGCCAGATGCCTGTGCCCAGCATAAAGAGATATTGGGCGACGAGCACAAAGGCCGCAAAGTAGTGGGTGTGGAGCGCCAGCCAGCTCACGATGATGTAGGCCAGCGCCGGCAGCCAGCGCTGGCGGCCACGCGCATAGAGCCAGGCCACAGCCAGCCACGAACTGGCCGTGGTCAGGGCCAGACTCATGCTGTACATGCGCGCATCCTGGGCATGCCAGATGGCGTAGGGGCTTAGTGCCAGCAGCCCCATGGCCGTCGTCGCCACAAGGATATCCAACCGAAGCGTGCGGCCCAGCCGGTAGAGCAAGGCGATGGCCAGTACGCTGAACCACACGCCGGCAAAGCGGAGTGCAAACTCGCTTTCGCCCGCGCTGAGCAGCCAGCCCTTGAGCGCATAATAGCTGGCGACCGGGTGCGGCTCCTGCAGCTCGATCGTGGCGCGCACGATGTCGTCCCACGGTCGCAGGCTGAAGAGATAGCCGAAGACCTCGTCGCCGCGCAGTTCCTGGAAATCGAGGCGCCAGACGCGGAGCCCGAAGCCCACCAGCAGCGCACTCAGTTGGAGGAGGCGCAGCGCCAACGCTCTCATGGGGATCGCCTCGTGCGGGCCAGGCTGATGATGCCCAGGACGAGCAGGATGGCCACCGTCGTCAGGCTGATCCAGAGGCCGACGCGCACGCTGCGCGGATCGTAGATCAGCTCGAAATCTACGGCTCCGGCCGGGACGGGGACGCCGATCAGCGTAAGGTTGGCGCGCTGGGGAACGAGCAGGTCGAGGCCCGCAGACGCGCCTCCCGGGCAGGGTGCGCCGTCGCACAGGGCGTGCTCGACATGCCAGCCGGGCATCCAGTTTTCGCTGATTACGAGCAATCCACCGGGCCCATCGGCGTTGACTGCAAGACGGTTATGGGCGAGACGCGTCAGCGCGACGGTATTGGGGCCCGCTTCGGCCAGCGTGACCGGGCCGTCAACCGCCAGAACGCCATCCGGCAGCAACGCGGTCCGGCCGAGATCGAACTGATGATCGGCCAGACGGTCGCGGGCCGTGGCGTCGTCCACTACTTCCACCGCGGCCACCAGCCAGGCGCGTGGATTGAGATCAGTCAGACGGTGCAGATAGGTCGTATCCTCGGCCTGGGGAAACTCGGCCAGCATTTCGCTCGGCTCAAAGAGTTCGCCCCGCCAGGTGAGGACATGAGCCACGCCGGTGAGATCCCACATGCGGTCGAGGGGAAATTGGTCAAAGAGCAGCGCATAGCGGGCCAGACGCAGGGGACTGGCGCCCCAGACGTCTTCGATTTCCTGGCGCATGCCGTAGTCCTCGTAGACGCGGAATTCGTTGTAGACCCGCCCGGGTAGCCCCAAATTGGCGTTGCTTTGCTCAGCCACGGCTTCGCCCAACGCCGCCATTTCCGGGGCCAGGATTACCGTGCGCGCCGGGCCAAACGGGCTCAGATTGAGGCCGAAATTCGCTATGAAGAGATTAGCCGCCGCCAGGGCAACGACCAGGGCCGAGCGGCGACGCTCCCAGCCGGGCAGCCAGATCAGCGTCGCCACGCCTATGCCCATGAGCAGGGTGAGCGTGGCAATGAAGAGATAGCGCCCGTTGCTGATCGCGGTCTGGCCAAAGAGCTGCCAGAAGAGCCCAAAGATGTAGGTGAGTGCGGTGAGCGTCGCGCCATAGAAGAGGGCCAGCCGCTGGCGCAAACGGATGCCCATGACCGGTGCGGCCGCCGCACCAAAGCCGGCCAGCAGGCTCAAGGCCAAGGCCACGAGGTATGCAGCGCGTTCTTGGCCGCGAAAGAGATCCCAGCCCGGCGCCAGGCGATAGAAAAGCGGGTATAAGAAGCTGTTGCTGCCGTAGCTCAGCAGCAGTGCGACCAGGGCGAGCGTGCCAAAGAAGGCGATCAGCGCACGGGGCGAGGCCGGCTCGGTCGCGTCATCGGTGGCGGCAAAGCGGCCCGAGGTTAGCGCGCCCAGGCCGAAGATTGCCAGGCCCAGCCCGGCTGCGCCCACATAGAGGGGCGAATACTGGGTGAAGATGCCGGGAAGAAACATCTGCCATGTATCACGTGGCGGCAGGCCGCCGGCGACGTAGTCATAGCTCACGTCGGCGCGCACGCTCAGGCCCGTGAATTCCAGGCTAGGCAGAAGCTGGGCCGCGCTTAGCCCCGCAGCGACGAGCGCAAAGAGCGTGCCGCCCAGCAGAGGACGCCACCACGTCGTGAGCCCCCGCCGCGCGGCGCTGATCCAGAGAAAGAGCAGCCAGGCCGCCACCGTATAGGAGATGTGCAGAAAGGTCTGAGGATGGCCGGCGCTGAAGGCCACTGCATAGGCAACGCTCGCGCCGATCCACCAGCGCCAGGCGTCAGGGCGGGCCAGCGCATGCCAGAGCAGCCAGAGCACCAGCGGCAGCCAAATGGCCGTACGCAGCACCGCAAGCTGCAGGGGCGGATAGGCGGTGAGATAACCCGAAAGCATGAAGATCGCGCCGCCGGTCAACGCGGCCCAACGCACGCGCGTGAGATCGGCCAGGAGCAGATAGACAAAGAAGCCGCCCAGTGCAGTCTGCAAAATGGCCTCGACCTGTAACCAGTAGAGGCGGGCGCCCGCACCGTCAAAGGGCAGCGTGAGCAGCAGCAGTGCATTGCTGAGCGGATAGGTCGCGGCGGCCTGAATGTCGGCCAGGAAGGGGTGCCCGCTATACGTGTACGGATTCCAGAGCGGGAGGGTCAGCGAGCGCAGCGCCTCGTGTTGGAAGAGGCTGAAGGGCAGAAAGTGGTGGGTGAAGTCACCGTCGGGAAAGGTGCGCAGACCCAACAGAAGCGGCAGATAGAAGAGCAGAGCCAGACCGGCCAGGATCACGCCCGCCGCCAGGGTGGGGCGACGCTCGTACCAGCTTGATTGAGTTGATGGACGCGGTTCGGGCATGACGTGTGACGACGTGAAGACGCCCCATCTCCTTAATTCGATTCAGGGTCGACCGTAATCTTCCCGATCTCCACGAAATCGCTGCCGTTGGGCGTAATCAGACGCGGCGCGCCTTCCGCAGCAGGGTCGTAAAGACCGGCGATGAGCTGATAGACGCCGGGCGCAGCCGTCGCCGGCAATTGCAGGGCGAAGCTCTCCTCCAGTACCTCGTTGACCGGGAGTTGGGTAAAGGGCACATAGCCGTCCACCGGCCCGCTATCCAGCAGTGCAATCGGATAGCCGTCGGGCGTGATGAGCTGGATAAACCAGCGCAGATCGCTATCCTGTGGCGTGACCACCTCAAAATCAATCCGAATGGGCAGGATGCCGCCCGGATCAATCGACTGGGGCGTCTGGGCCGAGACAATCGTCACGACCTCGCCGCCCGTCGTCGTGAGGGGAATGCTAAAGGGCTTGACCAGCGCTTCGTCCAAGAGCAGTGGCGTGGCGTAGCGCACAAGGCGGTAGTCATCATACCACTGGTCATCCGCTTTGAAGGCGGCATCGGCCAACCAACGCTCTACTTCATTCTCCGGATCGTTGACGGGCAGACCGCCGGTCACAAACCAGATGCGTTCGTGCTCCGCCATCAGCCGCTCCATGACCTGCAGGGCCTCCGGTTGGCTCATGGAGTTCTTGGCATAGCCGTAGATGGGCAACATGGGCTGGCAGAATCCCGGCATCCAATTCATGGGGATCTGATAGCTAAAGGGCGCAATCGTGACGATCGCATCTTCCCCCGGGCGCTCATCCGCACAGATTTGCTCGATGATGGCCCGGTAGCCGCGATTGGCGTCGCCGTAGGCCGGATTGCGCCCGGTTTCGCCGACCCAGGTGGCGATGAGGACCACGGGCAACATGGCAATCAGCACGCGCATGGGCACGCTGGGCACGACGTTTTCTCCTCGCTCATCCGTACGCCACCAGAGGTAGAGTACGATCAGCAACGAACCGATGACGAGCGTGCCGACGATGAGAATCAGGAGCTGAATATTGCCGTCCGGCCAGAGCCAGGCCAGGTCTGTGTTGGCCACAAAATCGTCAAACATCAGGCGATATTGACCAAAGACCGGGCTGCGGAAGAAGTCGGTCAGGGCCTGGTTGGGCGGTCCGAAAGCGAGCGGATCTTCCCAGTCAGTCGGATAAAAGCTGCGCAACAAGATTTCGTAGTTGACATAATTTTGCGTCACCGCGCCAAGCTGGACCAGGAAGGAGAGCGCGGCCAATGCGACCAGGGCCAGGCCATTCCAACGAAGACCGCGCCACCAGTTGCGCCAGGGCTGGCGGGTGACCACGTTGACGTACTTCTGGCCCAGCGGCGCGATGAGCAAGACCCAGAGCGGCGTGAGCGGTACCAGAAAGCGGGGGCCCCAGGCAAACCCGCCCCACCACATCCACCAAAGGCTGTAGAGAACGACCAGCACCAGGCTCAGCAGTGCGATGGCCGCTGCCTCCAGCCGATGACGGCGCCAAAAGGCCGGGAAGCTGATCAAGCTGGCGAAGAAGAGGGGCGTGTGCCAGAAGACGCCTCGATAGGGGCTGAAGATGAGGCCCCAGAAGCCGCTGAAAAAGGGATTGGTAAAGCCTTCACCCGAGTCGAAATGGTAGCCCGTTTCAAGCGGATTCCCAAAGCGGACGTCGTTGTAGAGCAGGAGGAGGCCGCCGGCGATCGCGATGGGGATGGCAAAGGCGACGAGACCACGTACGAGATGAAGCGACGGATTGCTGCCCGCGCTGGCCGATGGATCGTTTTCACGTTGACGCCACCACGCGACGGTTGCGTAGAGACCCAGAACGCCGACCAGCAGAATGTGAGCGGTGACGGTAGCGAGCATGAGCCCTGCGCCGATGCCGGCCATGACCATCCACGAGGTATAGCCGCTTTGCCGCCAGCTCAAGATGCTATAGAAAGCCAGGAGCAGCCCGAAGGCGCTAAGCGGTTCGCCAAAGAATTGGTTGGCGTAGGGCCATGCAATCGTGGCCAGCCCGAAGAGCAGCCCCATCAACATCGCCGTCCGATTGCGGTAGCCAAGCCGAGTGGTCGCGAGGAAGAGCAGCGCAGCGGTGGCCGCGGTCACGACGCCATGCCAAAGCAGCGTCGACTGCAGAATGCCCAGCCCCACGCCGAGCAAACTGAGGGCGCGTGCACCGGCGTACCAGGGCAGGGCTGCCAAGGCCGGTCCCGGCCCCTTCTTGCTGTAGACTTCGCCATCGGGCCCAAACGCGCCCAGCACTTCGCCCGGGCTGTTGACCCACTGCGTCCAGGCAATCGCATTGGTGTCGGCCTCACTCCGTGTTGCCAAGGATTCCGTCACTGCGAAGAGACTCACTTCATCTACGATGTGAAAGCGCCCGGAACTGCTCATCGTATAGATGGAAAGCAGCAGCGCAAATAGGATGAGAAGGCCAAATGTGCGATAGGTGTTGGTCATAATCTGCCAGGGTTCAGAGACTCAAGCTTACGGTGTTGCGGCTTCAATCTCAACGGTTCCGATAGTCGCTTCGATGCCCGCCGGGTTGCCCGCTTCGTCGACCAGTTCCAGCGGTTCCAGCGTGTCGGCGTCATAGACAAGCAGCCGCAAGTCGTATTGACCAGGCGCCAGATCCGCCGGCGTCTCCACGCGATAGACGTTGAGCGGCTGATCTTCGCTGCTCCACTCGTCGGGCATGAGGTGGCGATCGTTCAAAATCCGCTCGTCGGCCTGGGCTTTGCGACTGTCGCCGTCAGCGTAGAGCGCAACCCGCGCCTTAAGCGGGCGGCCAACCCGCTCTGCCCCGGCCTGCTCCCAGCGGATGGCCACAAATGCCGTCTCGCCCGCAATGATCGCTTCGTCGGGCACGGCGATTTCGATCGTCTGCACCGCAGGGGGCCAAGCGTAGCGGGCTTCGACAAAGTCTTGGCTCAGCGTAAACGAACTGGGCGGATTCAGGCGCCACCAGTCAATCTCATAGCCTTGAAAGACCTTCTCGCCTTCCCGTTCGCCCGCCTGATCGAGCAGGAAGGGCACCGCTCGACGGGGATCGGTGTCACTCTCAAACCATTGCACCCAAAAGATCTGTTCGGCATCGCCTGCCCACTCGGTGAGCCGCTCATCGATGGTGTTGATGTCGACAAAGAGATAGCGGGCCGGTGCGGCTTCCGCGCCTTCGGGCGTCACATCGGGTTCGACGGCATACCGTTCGTAATAGAAACCAAATGGATATTTCTGATCCACGAAGATGACATCGTTCGGCCCGGCCATCTCGTTCAGCCACGCGCTGACGCCGCTGATGTTTTCGCGGGCGAAGCGGCTGTCTTCCACATCGGCCCGGGCTGCGGGAAGCATGCCCACGAGCAGCAAGGCAAGGCCCAGCGCCGGCAGCGGCCGCCAGATCGCGCCCAGCGCGGCCAGGGACGCGCCGGCCAGGACGTAAAGCGCCGGGGTAACAAAGCTGGCATAGCGTACGTTGAACGCACCGCGGTCCAGAACAGCGATGTAGTATAGAGCCAGCCCACCGAGCAACCAAACGAGCAACAGTGTCAGGTCGGTGAGCCGATCGGGCGCCGGCCTGCGAACGCTCAAGACCAGGCTCAGGATCAGGCCACAGCCCAGCATGAGTAGCGCGAGGATCAGCCAGAGGTTGGCGTTGCCGCCCAGCAGCGTGCTATTGAACGCATAGCCGCCCAAATAGGCGCGGGCGTTTTCACTGAAATATTCGACCAGGGTCGGTATGCGCAGATTGGGATTTGCATAGCCCGGAATCTGGCGCAGCGCAATTGGCGCGACGGGCAGAATGAGCACCGTCATGGCTAGCCCACTGACAAAAACGGTCGCCACCTGTCGCCAGCGATCGGGCTGCAGCAGCGACCAGCCGCCCCACCAGAGATACCACGCAACGATCACGAAGACGGCATTGTAGTGGGTCAGCAGGGCAAGAGCGCAGAGAAGGACAAAGGCAATGTGATAGCGATAGTGCTGCCAAAAGGTTTCAAGGCGGCCACTCCCTGCCTCCTTCGCCGCTTGCCCCTCGCCCTGCGTCATATGCATAAGCGCCAGCGCGGCCGCGCTGAGCAGTGCGAAGCCGACCGTATACATGCGCGTCTCTTGGCTTTCGGCCAGCCAGAAAGGCGCCAGCGCGCCGATGGCGACTGCGCCGAGTCCGGCACTCGGACCGCCGACACGCGCGCCGAGTGGATAGAGCAACGCCACGCCGGCCACGCCGGCAAAGACAGAAAGAAAGCGGGTTTGGAAGGCCAAGGCTGCAGGCGCTTGCCCCATGGCAACGTCTGTCAGCCGCGTCCAGAAGTGGAGCAGCCAGAAATAGACTGGCGGATGGATATCAAGCTCTGGCGCTGTGGCCACCTGCAAAAATGGGCGCAGCGCCACATCGATGTTGCGCGCTTCGTCCCACCAGATGTCCTGGCGGGTCAATTCATACAGGCGCAGGGCGAAGGCTGCCAGCAGCATGCCCAGCAGCAGCCAGCGTTGCCAGGTACGTAAAGAGTGTTCATCAGACATAACCTTGAATTCTACCGGAGCGCGCGGTGAAGGGCAAAAGCGAACGCTGAATGCACGATGTGAATTGTGGAATGTGGCGCACGAAGCGTGACGATTCCGTGCTACAATCAATCGACTTATGCGCATTCACATCATTGGCACAACCGGTTCCGGAAAATCGACCCTGGCTGCACGCGTGGCCCGCGACCTTGGCTGTCCCCATGTTGAACTCGATGCCCTCTTCTGGGGACCGGACTGGACGCCCGTGCCGCCGGAGCAATTCCTGGCTCGGGTGGACGCAGCCGTGAGCGGGGATTCCTGGGTCGCGGACGGCAACTACAGCAGCGCACTGGGGCCGCGGCTCTGGGACCGTGTCGACATGCTCGTCTGGCTCGATTTTCCGCTGCGGCTGATTCTGTGGCGACTGTGGGGCCGTACGCTGCGCCGGGTCGGCCGCCGCGAAGATCTCTGGAATACCGGCAACCGCGAGACGTGGCGAAAGGCCTTCCTCAGCCGAGAATCCATCTTCCTCTGGGCCATTCGAACCCACAAAGAGCGCCGCGCCCGCTACATCGCGCTCCTCGATGATCCCGCCTTCGACCACGTGACGTTTGTTCGACTGACTTCGCCGCGCGCCGTCGCGGCATGGGGTAGGGCGTTAGGAGAGTGGGGGGAGAGATAGCCTAGTACGTTGCGGCGTAAGTAAGCCAGTGGTTGGGCAGGGTACCCTACCCGCGAAAGCTTCAATTACCGGACAGATCCAGAGGTTGGCGATCTCGTCCGGCGGGTAGCCCGACCTGCCAATCCATAGACATAGTTGCGCCATCGTGTACCAGCCCGCTTGAGCGGGCGTTGCTCTGTAGCCCCGTGGCTTTAGCCCGGGGCGGCGTCCGGTGACCTGACTGTTCGGGATGCCCGTCCCCCGCCCCGGGCTAAAGCCACGAGGCTATGGAACAGCACCCCGTAAACGGGGTTTGAGTACGACGAACTATCGGCTAACTTAAGCCGCACTGTACTTGGGGCCGAGGAGCTCGCTGAATGAGAACACCCAGTGCTCACAAATCGCCTCTCTATTCTATAAGGCGCCCTACAACCCCACAACCCCACTCCCCTACTCCCACACAATCAACGTAGACCAATTATCCGATGCGCTATCCTCAATGTAGTCCTGGATCAGACCGCGAAACGCAAAGCCCATCTTCAACTGAAAGGAGAGGGTCGGATCGAAGAGTTCGCCGGCCAGCACCTTCTCTACATATTCATGGACCGTCATCTCATGCTTGTGCTCGGCATAGCCGGGCAGGAGCCCGCCGGCGACAATGCCTTTTTTGCCATAACGGCGCACGACATCCTTACGCGCTGCGTAAATCAGCTTGCCGATGCCCTGGCCGCGATAGTCAGGATGGACGCTGATGTCGGCGCCGTAGTAGTAGTCACCGTCGGGATCATGGTTGGTGAAATAGAAGCCGGCGCAGATCTCTACAAAAGTGTGGTCGGGATGGTCAAAGTCGAAGTCCGTGAAGAATCCCGATCCCTGGCCGATAACCCGATCGCCGTCCAGGGCCACAATCTGTCCGTCCGGAAAGATGTCGTATTGGCTGGCAAAGTGCTCGACATTCATCAACTCCTGCTCACCCAATGTCGGATAGCAGTCACGCTGCAACTGAGCCAGCTGGGCAAAGTGCTCGGGCGCAAGCGTCGTAATCGTAATCTCAGCCATAGGCCGGCCTCCAATTCGCGGCGGACAAATCCTGCGTTGCCGGCCAGTCTACCCGATCCAATCGGGATTTCCTAGCCGCGCGCAACCACTCCGCGTTTCCCACTCCGCGTTCCGCGCTCAAAGTTGACCGTCCCTTGGGCCGGTGGTAGCATCCATTTTGTATCTTCACACAGCCTCTGAAGGAGAACCGCATGACTACTAGCTTACGTGAACGGGCGGAGATTCCAGCCGAACATACGTGGGATACCGACTCGATTTATGCCGACCTGCCCGCTTGGGAGGCTGCATTGGACGATGTCCGCACCCGTTTGGCCGAAGCTGACGCCTTTCGCGGGCGGTTGGGGGAAAGTCCGGCGGCCCTGGCCGAGTGGCTGGACTACGCAACGGTGCTCATGCGCGACGCCGTGACTGTGCTGATGTATGCATTCCTCGACTATAGTGTTGCCAGCGAGGATCAGGCCGCGGCGGCCCGTGCGGGGCGCGCGCAGTCGCTGGTCAGCGAGGCGTCCGCTGCTACATCGTTCGCCGAAGTGGAGCTGATGGAAGTGGGCTTTGAAACGCTCACACAGTGGGTCGAAGAGGAACCGCGGCTCAAGCCCTATGCCCACTACTTCGTCACCCTGGCGGATCGTGCGGAACACGTGCGGTCGGCCGAAGTCGAAGCGCTGCTTAGCCAGCTGCGCGACCCCTTTGCCACGGCCAGCCAAACGCATGACATTCTCACAAATGCCGATCTCTCCTTCGCACCGGCTCACACGCAAGATGGCGGCGAGATCGAGATTGGCCAGAGCAATATTCCGACGCTGGTCACCGACGCCGACCGGGAGGTGCGGCGCAGCGCGTGGGAGAATTATGCCGATGCCCACCTGGCGTACAAGAACACCATGGCCAACTGCATGCTGGCCGGCATCAAGCAGGATGTCTTTATGGCCCGCGCACGACGCTATGATTCCTCACTGGAAGCGGCGTTGGCGCCACATAATATTCCGGTCGACGTCTTTCACAATCTGATTGACACCTACCGCGAACATCTGCCGACTTGGCATCGCTACTGGCGCGTGCGCGCCAAGGCGCTGGGGCTGGAGACGTTGCGTGAGTACGACGTCAAGGCGCCGCTGATTGAGACACCGATTCCCGTGGGCTACGAGCAGGCCGTCGACTGGATCGCGGCCGGCATGGCGCCCCTGGGCGACGAATACGTGGCGCGACTGCGTCAGGGCTGCCTGAACGATCGCTGGGTCGATATCTATCCCAATCGGGGCAAACGGGCCGGCGCCTTTTCCTGGGGCGGTCCGGGGACCCGGCCCTTCATCATGATGAGCTATACCGACGACCTCTACAGCCTGAGCACCCTGGCCCACGAGTTGGGCCACTCGCTCCATTCCTACTATACGTGGGAGAGCCAGCCGCTCGTCTACAGCGACTACTCGCTCTTTGTGGCGGAGGTGGCCTCCAACTTCAATCAGGCCCTGGTGCGTGACTATCTCTTCAAGCAGCGCGATGACCGCGAATTTCAGATTGCCGTCATTGAAGAGGCCATGGCCAACTTCCATCGCTATTTCTTCATCATGCCGACCCTGGCCCGCTTCGAGCTCGACATTCACGAGCAGGTGGAGCGGGGCGATTCCTTTAACGCCGATAGTCTGACCGAACTCATGGCCGATCTGCTTGCAGATGGTTATGGCGACGGCGTGACCATGGACCGGGCGCGCAGCGGCATCACGTGGGCGCAATTCTCGTCTCACCTCTACGCCAACTTCTACGTCTATCAGTATGCAACCGGCATTGCCGGCGCCCATGCGTTGGCCAGAGGCGTCCTCGACGGCGAATCCGGCGCCTCTGCACGCTATCTCGATTTCTTGCGCGCAGGAGGTTCTCTCTATCCTTTGGACGCGTTGAAGCTGGCCGGTGTCGACTTGACGACGCCCGCGCCGGTCGAGGAAGCCTTTGCCGTCTTAGACGGGTTGGTGGACCGCCTGGAGACGCTGGTCGGGTAATCCTAGCATTGAACGCCGAGCCCCAGCTCGCGTAGCATAAGTCAAGATGGCGCTCGGCGTTCCCAAGGCGTCCATTTCTCCAAGAAACTTGGCAATTCTTACAATGACTATCAGGAATAATGTGACTAACATGAAGCGGACTACACTCTTATTGATCTTTGCTCTCGTCTTGCTGGCCGGCTGCGGCGGCCGCAATGACGCAGGAGATGGGGAAACGGAAGCGATGCAGGCGCCGCCGGCTGCTGAATCAACTGGTACAGAAAACGCCGCTGGCGGCCCGCAGGGTATGGGGTCTGGCATGGGCAACGGTGGCGGCATGATGGGCGGACGAATGGATCCGGACATGCGGGCCCGCCATCAGGCCCCGATTCCAGCGGAATATGCGGGTATGACCAGCCCCGTTACGGCCGACGCCGATTCGCTGGCCAAAGGTGAAGAGATCTATACGCTCTTCTGCGTCGTTTGTCATGGCGAGGCAGGCATGGGCGATGGCCCCACGGCCGCGGCGCTCGATCCGGCCCCGCCTTCACTGGCTATGACCAGCCGCATGATGGGCGATGACTATCTCTTCTGGCGCATTTCGGAAGGCGGGGCATTCCCGCCCTTCAACTCGGCCATGCCTGCGTGGAAGGCCTCGATCGATGAGGAGCAACGCTGGCACCTCGTCAACTATATGCGTTCGCTCGGCGGTGATGGGGCCATGGGGATGGGGCCCGGCGCGGGGATGGAGCAGGCCATGCGTGCGGAAATGTTAGCTGCAGGCCAGGAGCAGGGCATCATCAATGCCGAGGAAGCGACGCTTTTCAACGCGGTGCACGATCAGATTGATGCGCGACTTCTGGCTGAGCCCGACCGCCAGCTTACCGGCAACATGAGTGAGATTCAGGCGCTGCTGCTTCAGGAGCTGGTGGATGCCGGCGAGGTCACGGCCGCAGACGCAGCCGCGTTTGATGACATCCACGATCGCTTATTGGATGCCGGGTTGATGCAGTAGCGTGATTAGCGCCGGTTGACCAATGATCAAAAGAGGGAGGGGATGGACGAGCGACAACCGTCTCTCGTCCATCCCCTCCCCTTTGATCAACGCCAAACTGACGCCAGATTTCAGCCAGCATCCTCCATTACATCATCGGCCGGCTGGCCCATGTCCTTCCGTTCCAACGTCTTTAATTCTTCGCGCGTCACGCCCTTGATCTCCATAATCAGATCCGGACCGTAGGCTGACGAGGGCGTCTGATAGCCCGGCGGCGCATTGTCCGCCAGCGCTTTCTGTACCATGTGCACGCCCGTCAGCGCGGTCAAGGTATAGCCCTCCGGCGTGACCAGGCGGCTCTGGACCGCGATTTTGCTATCTTCGGCCATGCCCCAGATGTAGCTGCGGCCGCGGGCGCGTTCTTCCGGCGTCGGACCAGGCTTGCCCGAACGGATGCGCTTCTTGACGAAGTTCTGGACCATGCTGCTCTTCATGAGCCAGGTGAGGTAGCGGCCCAGCGCCATGTTGCGGATCATCTCCTGGCTGGCGGCCATGTAGACCTCGATGTTGGGGATGCCGGTGCTGTGATAGCCGGTATAGACGTCGCCCCAGGGAATCGTCACCGTCGGTTCGGGCCCCTGGCCAAAATCGACCAGGCTCGTACGCCAGCCTGACGGCACTTCCGCCAGTTCGCCATTGCGCCGGATCATCCCCGCCTGGCCCCGAGCGATAGCCTCCACCGCAGTGGTCATGGCGCCGCGCGAGACGCCGCCCAGCCCCTTGAACGCCAGCACCAGATGATTGGCCGTCGGCAGTCGTCGCTTGAGGTGTGCGGCCAGGCAGTCAGTCGGCACGACGTCAAAGCCCGCGCCGGGCAGGACCATAATCCCGGCCGCCTTTGCCTCATCGCTGCGCGCGGCCAGCAGCTGAAAGACCGCAATTTCGCCGGTTACGTCCAGGTAGTGCGTCCCCGTGCGCAGGCAACCGTCCAGCATGGGCACGGCCGTGTGCCAAAAGGGCCCCGCACAGTGGAGCACCGCGCCCATCCCGTCCAGGCCGGCTGTGACCGCAGCCGGATCGTCCAGGCTGAAGACGCGATGGTCCAGCCCAAGCCGCTGCGCCAGCGCCGCCACCGCTTCCGCTGACCGGCCGGCCAGCACCGGCGTCAAGCCTTGCGCAACCGCCTCTTTGGCGACGAGTTCACCGGTATAGCCGTTGGCGCCGTAAATCAGGAAGGTCTTGCTCATGCCCCAAGCAGTCCCAGTGACGTCAGCGCCTCGGCGCGGCGCTCATCGCCCAACGCAACGAGGGGCGGACGCACGGTTCGCCAGGCCTCATCTTGACGTTGGTGGGAGACGACTGCCTTCAGCGCGGGAATAGTGGGATAGGTGGAGAGCACGCTGCGCGTGTGGTTGGCGTTCTCCTGAAGTGTGTCCGCATTTTCGGATAGCCAGTTGTCGTAGAGGTGGCGCAGGGTGCCCGGGATCACGTTGGCCATTGCGCTGATGATGCCGGCTCCGCCCAGGCGCAGGCCGGGTATCAAGAACTTTTCGGTACCGGCAAAGATGGAGATGCTGGGGAAGTTGGTCAGCAAATTGTGGAGGTTGTTCCAGTCGCCGGAACTGTCCTTGATGCCCACCACCGTGTCGGGATAGGTCGTGATCAGCCGTTCGATCAGCCCGATGCTAAATCCGACCTGGGCAATGGGCGGAATGTGATAGAGATAGATGCGCAGGCGCTCATCGCCCACCCGCTCAATGGTCTCGGCAATCGCGGCAAAGATGCCGTCGTCCGGGACGCCCTTGTAGTAAAAGGGCGGCAGCATGAGCACGCCGGCACAGCCCAGGTTGACCGCGTGCTCGGCCAGGCGGACGCTGTCCGGCACTGCACACATGCCGGCGCCGGGCATGAGCACAGCCGGGTCGACGCCGGCGTCGACGAGTTGCTCCAGCATCTCCATGCGCTCCTCCATACTGAAGGAGTTCGCTTCGCTGGTTGTACCAAAGGGGCAAAGGCCATGGCAGCCGTCGTCCAGCAGAGACTTGCAGAAGTCGATCCAGCGCTCGACGTCGGGGCTGAGATCGGCGTGCACGGGGGTGAGGGTGGGGGCGAAAACGCCAGAAAGCTTGGCAGGTTGTGTCATGGTGTGACTCCGGAATAAGGTGGGAATTTGAAAGCGCAGCGAGCGGGTCTCGCACCCGCTCGCTGCGGGAATACACGTGGTCCAACAAGTGGACTTCCTGCGTGGTTGAAACGAATACGACCGGCCTACATCTCCAAGATTGCCGGCCGTGGGATCACTTGACCATCGATCTCCACATCGATCATGGGCCAGCCGTCGACGACGGTGAGCACTTCGTTGCCCGCCTCGCCGATCAAGATCGTGTCCTCCGACTTTGCGCCCGTGATGGAGGGGTTCCAGGCGTAGGTTTGGCCCGCGGCCACAAGTTGCGGCGCACCGGGCGTCGCAACAACTTCGCGTGGCTCGTAGCCGGCCGGCCCGCCCTGATGATGGAGCCGCCACTCGTTGGCAAAGCCCGTGACGTCGTAGGCCTGTTGCATGTCGGCGAAAACCTCGCCCAAGGTTCGGCCTGGCCGTGTCCTGGCCACCGTCACCGCGTCAATGGCGGCCACGGCCTCCATCTTGACGCGCAGTTCATCTGAGAGCGGCCCGAAGTGGACCAGCCGCGTGATGGAACAGACCTGGCCCAGCTTGCGCCCGCAGAGGACGAGCATGGCGTAACGCTCCATCTGCTTGTCGGCCGGCAGGGGGTGACGATAGTTGAAGATACGCTCGTCCGTAGCAATGAGGTTGACGATGGCCTGGGCGCCTCGCTGTTCGGTCTCTTTGGCCAATATCGCCGCAATTTCATGCTCGTGCATGCCCGGCTGGACGTGACGGATGGCGCTGTTCATGGCGTCGGCACAGAGCGCGCCCAAGCTGCGGAAGCGCTCTTGTTCGGGCTCGGTGAGCAGCGTGCGCAGCCAGCCGATTTCGCCGCTGAGATCGAGACCAATCGCGCCGTCATCGGAGCCGACCGTCAAGCCGGCAGTGCGTTCGTTCAACGCGACCGGCGTCTCGTACCAGGGCTCGGCGATGATCTCCCAACCGGCTGCGGCCAACCCTTCTTCGCCGCCGATGCGGGGCGCTTCGATGTTGGTGGTAATCACGCTGCGCTGGTCTCTGGTAATCAATACCTGAGCGGGGCCATAATCTGACGCCGTGTTGATGTAGGACGACGCGCCACCCGTGATCCAGGCGAAGCTGCTGGCCCGTGAGAGGCAGAGTGCGTCGGCGCCTGTGGCGTCCATCAGTTCATGCAGTCGAGCGAGTTTGATTTCGAGTTCGTTCATGATCGTTCCGTTTCTGCGTGAATATGAAGCGGTCCGCGCTCTCAGATTGACAGACCGCGTAGGTACACCGTAAGATCAACCATAAGATTCAGTAGAGGTCGTTGGCGTGCTGCTCGCAGCTCATGGGCCTGCTAACCGAACGGTCTGGTCTGGCCACTATAGAAGCGTCTCGTACCAACCTCTTGTGCGTTGTCCAACTCTATCATTAACAGATCATGAGCCAAAGCTATCGAATTGGTATCCGTATTCTACCCTCAGATCCCTTTTGGGTACAGGTTCGAGAGTCAGCAATTCAGCGCGCCCAGCAATTGGGCATCAGCACTGTTCCAGTTGTTTTTGACGTGAACGATGTCGCCGGGAGTGCTGCGGCCGATCTCCTAGAAGAACTCCGGGCTCAGGAACTGGAAGTGCTAATCAGCAACCGCTTGCCGCGTCCCCTCGCACGCTATTTACTCGAGGCCGGCCTCGCGCTCATTTATGCTGAGGAGACCAATTTCCGCCACGCACGGCTGACGGCGCCAGAGGAACTGTTTACCGCAGCCCAGATGGCAGCCGAGTACTTGGTTGAGGCTTGCCAAGGTTGTGGGCGTATTCTCATGATCTGCAGCGATGATGAGCAGTTGCCAACTGCGGTTAGCCGGGTCACTGGTTTTATGGCCACAGTCAGCAATTACGCACAGATCATTGTAAATCGACTTTCCACGCCTTGGCGCTACGATGAAGCATGTGAGGCGCTGCGCACGCAGTTGGCGGCAGACAATCCGCCATTTGACCCCAGCCAGCCCATGGCGGCTATATTTGGACTCTCCGATCCATTGGCGTTGGCCGCACAAGATGTCGGACGTGAATTCGGCTTTGTGGATGATCGGACGCAGATTGCCGGCATCAATGGCGACCCGCTGGCCCTGGCCGCAATTCTGGGCGGGACCTTCCATGCCACGGTTGAGACTGCCGCAACCGATCTTGGGCACAAGATTATCGACCAGGCTTGTCGCGCGGCAGAAGGCATCACGCTGCCCGCTTCGTTCCCCTATAAGTTACGCCTGGTGACGCGCAGCAATGTTGCGGAAGTCGCTGCAGAGAAGCTCGTGGCGATTGCCGATCTGCCTAGTCGTTTGGTCGACGTGAACCGGCGCCAGGAAATACAGCGCGTACGCCAAGTCGAAACAAGCCTCGTCATCAACCAACGATCTGGTGCCGTTCTGGATGGGACAGCCAGCATCCATGAATTGGCGGACCTCATCCGCGTATCCTACGGCTTTGACGATGTGCGACTCTTTCTGTGGCGTAGCCAGGATCAAACGCTGAATCTCCATGTGCCCCCGGTGGGCAATATCACCGCACAAACTATTCCGTTAGCTGAATCGGCCGTTTTGGGGCAGGCGCTGCTCCAGAATCGCCCCGTCTATATCCCCGATGTCGAACGCAGTCAACGCTTCTCGCCTGATCCAGCCTGGCCGGACATGCGCTCGCGCGTCATTCTGCCGATTCGCCAGGGCCAACGTACGCTTGGCGTACTCGATCTGCAGAGCAAGAGTCGATTCGGACGCAACCAGACGGAACTGGACGCGCTTCAGTCACTAGCGGATCAACTCGGCAGCACCATACAAAACGCACAGCTCCTGGCCAATGCGCTGGCGGCCAAGGGGGCGGCGGAGCAAGCCAGCCAGATGAAGACGCGGCTTTTGGCCAATGTCAGCCACGAACTGCGTACGCCGCTCAACGTCATTCTCGGCTACACATCCGCAGCGTTGGACGATCCCAATCCGTATGGTGTGCAACTGCCGTCCTCGTTGCGTAAAGATTTGCACAGAATCGTGGTCAGCAGCGAGCATCTTGTGCGGCTGATCAATGACTTGCTTGACTTGGCCCATGCCGAGAGTGGTACGTTGAGTGTCTTCCCGGAGCCAATCGAACCACATGGCTTCCTGACCGATCTGTTTGAGAGTGTGGCTGCTACTCTGCGCGACGGGGATGACGTACATTGGCAATTACAGCTTCCCGACTCGTTGCCGCCGATTATGGCCGATCCCGTCCGTTTGCGGCAGATTCTCCTGAATCTACTCAGCAATGCTGCGAAATTCACCCGTCACGGACGGATTGCCCTTGGGGCATCCGCAGGGCCGAGTGAGCTTCATATTTGGGTGGAAGACACCGGACGCGGCATTCCGTCAGAACTCTTAAGCCATATCTTTGAGGCATTCGTTACGGCCGAGTCGACGAGCAGTCCGACGGATCGGACACGGGAAGGGGTGGGGATGGGCCTGAGCGTTGCTCATCAACTCGTGAGCCTGCATGGCGGGACGCTAAAGATCGACAGCTTGCTCGGCTATGGGACAACTTGTCATCTCTACTGGCCCATGCCCCTTGAACGTGGCGCTGAGATGCAGCCTGTGCGGTCGACAAGTCCGAGTAATGAGCCTCTTTCTACCCTGTTGGATGAGTTGATTGACAACGCCGGCGAACTCGTTCAGCGAACAGCCGCATACATCCATAGCCACTTTGCAACGGAGATCAGCCGCCGTGAGCTCGCTGACGCCGTAGGGGTAAGTCCCAACTACGTGACCCGCATCTTCCGGCGTGAGACCGGTTTGACCCCCTGGCAATACCTCAATCGCTATCGGGTCGCCCAGGCCCAGCGCTTGCTACGTGAAAGCGACATCAGCGTGACGGAGATCGCAGCCCAAGTCGGCTTCAATGATGCGGCCTACTTCAGCCGCATCTTCCGTCGCGAGAGCGGTCAACCACCTGCACTTTTCCGCAACCAGATAAATTAGTGCCTTTTTGTACAAGAGAAGGTGCTTATTGTACAAGACGCCTGCCCCAATTGCCGCTATCCTTAGGCCAATCCCAAAACAACTCTCGATCCGGTCCGTATCTGCAAGCCTAACTTCAGCAAGATACGTTCAATTGAGACAACTTCATCGATTTTGTGTGAAATCTTCCTGGTTGATTTCTGGAAATTTTGTCATGTCGCGCTCGATCCGCACGCTGCTCCTGGTTGAACCGCATGAGATGACGCGGGAACTCTATGTTCGGGAACTGGCACGTGAATGGCGGGTTCTTGCCTGTGCAGACAGGCAGACTGCGCTCAAGTACTTGGAGACCGAGCAGATCGACGTACTCGTCTTGGAGCCGGTGGCGCCGGGGGATGACCACTGGTCATTGCTTGAGATGGTGCGCAGGCATCCGACCAAGTGTGATATGCCGGTTGTTATCTGTAGTGCAGTCGATGAGCGGCGACGAGGGGCCGAACTGGGCGTGACGGTCTATCTGGTCAAGCCGGTGGCGCCTCGGGCGTTATCTGATCATGTGCGTACCGTGGTGGCAGCCCAGACAAGTCCAGCTTCCCAAAGCGAATTGTGACGGAATCGAAGTACATCACGAGAGGATTGTCAATGAGCACGCAAGCAGAAGCTTATGCCCCGGCGCCGGCCCAGAAGAGTAGTTGGCGCAAACGCTGGCTGAACGAAGAAACCACGACCGCACTGCTGTTTATCTTGCCGAGCCTCATTGGATTCATGCTCTTTTATGCCGTTCCAGCCGTACGCGGCCTCTGGATTAGTTTCACCGACTGGGATCTGCTCACCGACCCTAGCTTTATCGGCCTGCAGAACTACACAAAGCTCTTTGGCGATCCGGAATTTTGGAACTCGTTGAAGGTCACAGTCTACTATGTGCTGCTCAATATTCCGCTGCAAACGATTCTGGCCATCCTTATTGCCGTGATGATGTCACGCCTGACCCAGTCTACGGTGATTCGGGCCATCATTATTCTGCCGTGGCTCCTGCCGCCGGTGGTCGCCGGCCTGCTCTGGCTCTGGCTGCTCGATCCGAATCTGGGCATTATCAACGTAACCCTTCGCGCCGTGGGGCTACCCATGATCGCTTTCTTGGGTGAGCCCAGGTATGCCATGCCTTCGATTGCGATGATCAATATTTGGCAGTATGTCGGTTACACGGCCCTGCTTGTCTTTGCCGGTCTCCAATCGATTCCCAGCTCCGTCTATGAAGCGGCCTCAATCGATGGCGCCTCAGAAAATCAGATGTTCTGGCGGGTGACCATCCCGCTCTTGCGTCCTGTGCTCGTTTTCGTCCTCGTCACCTCGGTCATCGGTTCGTTCCAGATCTTCGACACGATCGCCATCACCACCAAAGGCGGGCCGGTCAACGCAACTGAAGTGATCAACTGGTATATCTACGAGCAAGCCTTCTCACGCTTCAACATGGGTTATGCGACCACGATTTCCATTATCCTCTTCCTGATTCTGATCGCCGTCAGCCTGATCCAGATGCGCATCATGCGCGCGGGCGAATCCGATATGTAGGATCGTAGCACGATACGGAACAGCGATAGTCCCACACACCCGCGTGTGTGCCAGCATAGAAAGGCTGCTCGAACCATGACAACCCAAGTGCAGGGCGTAAAAAAATCTCGAGGTTCATTCTCCTGGGGCAAACTATTGGCCTGGATCGGAGTAGCCCTTCTGCTCTTTGTTACCCTTTTCCCTTTTTGGTGGATGGTACGAACGGCTCTGACCGCGCCAACCGCCATCTTTACGGACACCGGTTCCTTGCTGCCGGTCGAACCAACGCTGATCAACTTCCGCCGTGTCCTCGGCCTGGTCGACGTGGAGACGGCCGTGGCCATGGGCGGGTCCGGCCAGTCGATCAACTTTACGCGGGCCTTGATTAACTCGATTATTGTTTCGGCAATCGTGGTGTTTGGCCAGGTTACGTCCTGCGCAATGGCCGCCTATGCCTTTGCCCGCCTGAATTTCCCCTTCCGGGATACGCTCTTTGGTATCTATATTGCGGCCCTAATGGTGCCGGCCATCGTGACGACCATTCCCAACTTCATTCTCATGCGCCAATTGGGCTGGCTCAACACCTACGCGGGCATTGTCGCGCCGACGCTGCTGATGACGCCCTTTGCCGTCTTTTTCCTGCGCCAATTCTTTCTGGGCGTCAATCGTGAGGTCGAGGAGGCCGCGCGCATGGATGGCGCCAGCATCTGGACGTCCTTTATTCGAGTCGTTGTGCCCATGACCATGCCGGCGCTCACGACGCTGGCGATTGTGACCCTGATCGGAACGTGGAACAGTTATCTCTGGCCGCTAATAGTCGGTAGCGATGAGAGCGTGCGCGTGCTGACTGTCGCCTTGGGCATCTTCCGCTCGCAGACGCCGCAAGGTGCGCCGGATTGGACGGGCCTGATGGCGGGCACGACGCTGGCGATTATTCCCACTTTTATTATTTTCCTGCTCCTGGGACGCAAGATTCTGGATTCGATCCAGTTCACGGGTTTCAAATAGGCCGCCGGCATTCGACTTCCAACCCGGTTGACGGTCCGTTGCTGCCCAATGGAGGTGACGAGCCGCTAAAGCGGTTGCCCGCCATTTATCGACAAGAAACGTTATCCATCGACCCCTTGCTTGATCTTTCGATACTTCGACAGGCTCAGTACCGGCAGGCTCAACCGGCGCTGACCTGTTGTTTAGACCATTGCGCTGTTTCTTAGCCAGGTGTGCGACCCGGACGATCGATCATTTCGAGCTTGACCCCATCACTTGACGGGATTGACTGGGCTAGTGTGCCTGGCCGTACGCTGACCAGTATCCATAGATTCTACTCGCTGTATGTTTTTGCGTGGTCTGCAACATCGCAGGCCGGCACACCTAATCACGGAGGAAACAATGAAGAAATCCCGATGGTTGCCTGTCATGGTATTGTTAGTATTCAGCCTGCTCCTTGCTGCGTGTGGCGGCGCGCCAGCCGCGCCTGCCGGCGGGGACGCCGCGCCGGCGAGCGACAGCGGCGAAGCAGATGCCAGCGACGAAGCCGTCACGATTCAGTATCTGCTGTGGGATACTCTCCAGCTCCCCCCTACCAACAATGTGTCGACAACTTCATGGCGGCCAATCCCAATGTTACCGTCGAGATTACCTCGAGTGGCTGGGATGACTATTGGAATACGATTCAGACCGGCATGGTCGCCGGCACGGCGCCAGATGTCTTCACCGACCACCTGGCCAAGTACCCCGAGTTTGCCGCTAAGGAGCAATTGGTTGATATTCAGCCGCTCGTCGAGAGAGACGGCGTTGATCTGGATGTCTACATCGGCGAACTAGCCGATCTCTGGGCACGCGACGGCAAGCGCTTTGGCTTACCTAAGGACTGGGATACGGTCGCAATCGCCTATAACACTGAAGCAATCGACGCCGCGGGTGTAACCGTGGACGATCTGAACAGCCTGACCTGGAATCCGGAAGACGGCGGTACCTTTGGCGAAATGATTGCCCAACTCAGCATTGATGCCAACGGCAACAACGGCCTGAGCCCCGATTTCGACAGCTCAAACGTCGCCCAGTACGGCTTGATCATTGAACAAAATGGTGGGCCCTATGGGCAGACTGCGTGGAGCTGGCTCACCAACACCACCGGCTGGACCTTTAACGACGGTCTCTACGATACCAAGTACAACTATGATGATCCGCGCTTCATTGCCTCGCTGCAGTGGGTGGCCGATCAGATGGCTGCCGGCTACATCATGCCGGAAGCGCAGGTCTCAAGCTTGGGTGGACCGGCTGCCTTCCAGAGCGGTTTGGGCGCGCTGCATGCCAACGGTTCCTGGCAGATCGGTAACCTGTCGAGTCAGTCGTCCTTCCCCGTCGGCTTTGCCCGTCTGCCGGAGGGTCCCGAAGGACGCAAGAGCATGTTCAACGGTCTTGCCGACTCGATCTGGGTTGGCACCGAACATCTTGAGGAATCCTGGCAGCTCGTGAAATACCTGGCTTCCCAGGAATGCGCCGATATCGTCGGTGAGGCCGGCGTTGTCTTCCCCGCCCAGCAGTCGGCAGTCGACAAGGCGCTGGCCGCTTATGAGGCCAAGGGGCTGGACGTGTCCGCCTTTACCGAACAGGCATTGGCAGAGGGTGGTACCTTCCTCTTCCCGGTAACGGACAATGCATCAGAGGTCACGGCCATTATGAATCCGGCCGTGCAGAGCATCATGCTCGGCCAGACCGATGCGGAAACGGCGCTGACCAAGGCTGCCGCCGACGTGAACGCATTGTTTGAGTAAAGAATGCGCTCCCGTGTGGGAGTGGCAACAACGCTACGTACTTGCCACTCCTGCCGGGTTCACGATGTTGAGACCCGAACGAATACGCAGGATGAACGTTATGCAGCCGATGAAAAGCGTGTGCCGGACAAGCAGACGAGCTGTCTTGATGCTGGCCTGGTGCACCCTTCTCATCGGCTGCGGCGCGCCGGCCAATGCCTTGCCGGAAACGAACGTGCATGCGGCTCCTGTCACGGTTGAGGTTGCCAATTTGCACGATGCGCAAGCGTGTGCCGGCCACTTCCTTGCCCACGATCTTCCCCATACGACGCAGCCACCCGGTAGCGCAACGCGCCTCTTTGACAGCAATGGCGCTGGTCTGGCCATCAACGATCTGGACAATGACGGCGATCTCGATATTATCCTGGCCAATCTCAGCCAGCCGGCCACCCTGCTCTGGAACCAGGGCGATCTCACCTTTCGGCGGGACGACGTGCCACTCATGCGCCGGGCGCGGGCCGTGGCCGCAGTCGACGTCGATGGCGACGGCTGGATCGACCTGACATTTACGAATGGGGTCGGCTCGGTGACCTTTTTGCGCAACGAGGGGGATTCGAGCTTTGCGTTGACGCCGCTGCCGGGCGTCAATCAAGTTGCCTATGCCATGCACTGGGCCGATTGGGACGCCGACGGTGATCTGGATCTGGCCACCGGCTCTTATGATGCCGGGCTCATGGTCGAGCAGGCCAATGCGGTCCTCAATGGCCAGGGCGGTGCAAGATACTATGAGCAGATCGATGGTGAGTTTGTTGCCCACGATCTAGCCAGTGAGTCCCAGGCCTTGGCGATCACAGCCTTCGACTTCAATCACGATGGTCGCCTTGATATCGTGATCGGCAACGATTTTGATCTGCCTGACTACATCTACCTGCAAGGCAGCGACGGCTCATGGCAGGAGGCCGCACCGCTGCGCACTTTCACCCACAGCACCATGGGCTTTGATCGCGTCGACAGCGATAATGATGGCCAGTGGGAACTCTTTGCCACCGACATGAAACCTTATCAGCGTGACCCTATCGTGCTGGCGGCTTGGACACCGCTCATGCAGAATGGCTATGAAACGCGGCGTAAAGACGATCCGCAGATTTCAGAAAACGTTTTGCAAACGCCGGCTACCGCTGGCGCTTTTCGCAACCGCGCTTATGCTCGGGGTATTGATGCGACAGGCTGGAGCTGGTCGGGTAAATTCGGTGATCTGGACAATGACGGTCACCAGGATCTCTACGCCGTCAATGGCATGATTGCCGAGGACCTGCTTGATTATCTGCCGGCCGGTGAATTGGTCGAAGAAAACCAGGCGTTGCGCAACACAGGCGATCAGCGTTTCTCAGTCGCGCCGGCGTGGCGGTTGAACTCCACTCGTAGCGGGCGCAGCATGAGCATGGCTGACCTGGACCATGACGGCGATCTGGATATTGTGGTCAACAACTTGAACAGTCCCGCTCAGCTCTTTGAGAATCAGCTTTGCGCGGGGAGCGGCCTGCTCGTTGGCCTGGATTGGCCGGCCGTGATGAATCGTCAGGCATTAGGGGCTGAGGTGACCTTGCATACCTCTGGTGGCGATCTCAAACGAGATGTACGCTCCGCGAGCGGCTACTTGTCTGGCGATCCGGCCCATATTCACTTTGGTGTGCCCGCAACAAGTACCGTTGAGGGGCTGACCGTACGCTGGCCCGACGGCGCTATTAGCCGGATCGACAATCTGTCCAGCGGCGTCATGTTGACGATTCGCCGCCTGCCGGATGAGCGCTAGTGCATCGGCAATTTCTATTTAACGAGTTTGCGAAGTTGTTCGTGCCGATGCCTTTAGGTTCCGCCACGGCAAAACGAGCCGTCAATTCAAGATTGGCGGAACACTAAGGGTGATTATTTACTGCCGTTACGGGAAAGGCTGTTTATGAACGCGACAGTACGGACGGGGAAACCGCATGCTGCGTTTTGGACGCTCCTCAGCCCCGGGGAGCGGACGCTGCGATTTGCGATTGCCACAGCAGTGGCGCTCACAGCCTGGGGCGGACTCATCTGGCGCGCTGACATGCCGATCTGGGGCGCAACGACCGTCGCGTTGGGGGTTATGGCTGTGCCGGCATTCTTGAAATGGCGTACGGACTTCCAGCATTACGGCGCGGCAGCGGTGTTGCTCAGCATGTTACTCGTCATGCAGGGGTTTCACACCATCGAGCACTTCTCCCAGGTGTTCCAGTATTACGTCCTCAATCAGCCGCCGGCATTCTCCCAGGGACTGCTATCCACGCTCAACAATGAGTGGGTCCATTTTTCCTGGAATTGGGCCGTTGTGACCGTGCTCATCGTTTTGATACGGGGCGGCATGCGCAACCGGTGGGCGTGGGTTTTGCTCATCTGGGCTTTCGCCCATAGCCTCGAACACACCTATATGCTCGTTCGGTATCTGCGCGTCGTGCAGGAACTGGCCAGCCTGGGCATTGCGGCGCCCCCGGCCGTCGCCGGCAGCCTGCCCGGCATTCTCGGGCGCGACGGGTGGTTGGCGATCAGCGGTTTCTGTGGACAGATACCCGGTCTGACCACGACCTCGCGCATAGCCGTTCACTTCTGGTGGAACTTTGGCGAGATGACGCTTTTGCTGGCTGCCGCCTGGGCGGCCGCGCCCCGGTTGTTGGGAATGGATTCCGACATCAAGGGAACAAAGGAGTGATGGAAGAGCGATATTGCACAGCCGTTCGTCTTGCATGACTTACCTATAAGGTCGATCGAAACAACCTAAAGTGAAGGACGCTGAAAATGACCAAAATTACCTTTGTGGGCGCAGGCAGCACCGTTTTTGCCAAAAACTTGCTCGGCGATATTCTGAGTTATCCTGAACTTCAGGACGCTACCATCAGCCTGCACGACATTGATCCTGAGCGGTTGCGTACCTCTGAAATTGTGGCGCGCAAGGTGGCCACGGCGTTGGGCGCGCAGCCGACGATCGAAACCAGCCTGGATCGGCGTCGCGCCCTGGATGGCAGCGACTATGCCATCACCATGATTCAGGTCGGCGGATACAAGCCCAGCACGGTGGTGGATTTTGAGGTGCCCAAGCAGTATGGCCTGCGCCAGACCATTGCCGACACTCTGGGGATCGGCGGCATCATGCGCGGTCTACGCACCATTCCCGTGTTGCTGGAGATGTGCCACGATATGGAGGAACTCTGCCCCGACGTGACGTTGCTCCAATACGTCAACCCCATGGCCATGAATTGTTGGGCCATTAACCGGGCCACGTCGATCAAGACCGTAGGCCTCTGCCACAGCGTCCAGGGAACCGCTCATCAACTGGCGGATGACATCGGCGTGCCGTATGACGAGATCAACTACGTCTGCGCCGGCATCAACCACATGGCCTACTACCTCACCTTTGAGCAGGACGGCCGGGATCTCTATCCCGAGATCCGGCGCGTGCTGGAGGAGGATCGGGTGCCGGATTGGAACCGGGTGCGCTACGAAATGTTCCGGCGTCTGGGTTATTTCGTCACCGAGTCGAGCGAGCATTTCAGCGAATATGTGCCCTGGTTTATCAAGCGCGATCGGCCCGATCTGCTGGAGACCTACAATATCCCGCTTGATGAGTACATCACGCGCTGTGAGTTTCAGATTTCGACCTGGGAGGCAATGCGCAACCGCTTCGAGGCGGATGACATTGAGTTTCGGGTAGCCGGCAACGGCGCTGCAGAGGAGCATGTGCCCATGGACGGCAGCGTGCGCGAGATTGACCGCATCGTCAACAACATGCTGACGCTCAAGCGCAGCCTGGAGTACGGATCTCAGATCATCTATGGCATGGAAACCGGCGAGCCCCAGGTGATCTATGGCAATGTCATGAATGACGGGCTGATTGATAACCTGCCCCAGGACTGCTGCGTGGAGGTGCCCTGCTTGGTGGACAAGAATGGGGTGCAACCGGTGCATGTCGGCGCCTTGCCCGTGCATCTGGCCGCGCTCATGCAGACGAATATTAATGTTCAGCGACTGACCGTCGAGGCGGCGCTTACCGGCAGGCGTGAGCACGTCTATCACGCCGCCATGCTTGATCCTCACACGGCAGCCGAGCTCGATCTTGAACAGACATGGTCGTTGGTCGATGACATGATTGAAGCCCATGGTGACATGCTGCCGGCGTACGAGTAGCGTTCTCTTCACAAGTACGGAAAGAAGGCACAGGTATGTTTTTTGAGCTACGACAGTATGAGATCAAACCCGGCTGCCAGGCGGCGTGGATTGCCCTAATGGAACAGGAAATTATTCCTTTTCAGATTTCCAAAGGCATGGTTGTCATCGGCAGCTTTGTCGGCGAAACGGATGAAAGCGTCTATGTTTGGATTCGACGCTTTGAGAGCGAAGAGGAGCGAGCAGCGCTTTATGCGGCGGTCTATGAATCAGAGAAGTGGAAAGAGGATCTAAGTCCGAAAGTCGGCGCATTGATGAACCGCGAGGCAATTCAGGTCACGCGAATCGTTGCTACGCCCAAGTCAGTCCTTCAATAACCGTAAATCATCACCTCTACGGAACACAACCACCATGCCCAAGATTACCTTTATCGGCGCCGGAAGCTTTGGCTTTACGCGCACGCTGGTCCGCGATATTCTCACCTTTCCGCTGCTCGAAGGCTCGACGATCTGCCTTATGGACATCAGCCCCGAGCGGCTGGAACTGATCACGCGCGCCATCCAGCGCATCGTTGACGAGGGCGGCTATCCCGCCCAGGTCGTGGCGACGACAGACCGCGAGGAAGCCCTGCGCGATGCCGACTACGTCATGGTCACCATTCTGGCCGGCTCCACCGACGTCTGGCGCCACGACATCGAGATCCCGAAAAAATATGGCGTCGACACCAACGTCGGCGATACGCGTGGACCATCGGGCATCTTCCGCGCCCTGCGCACCATTCCGGTCATGCTTGACATTGCGCGTGACATGGAACGCCTCTGCCCTGACGCCACGATGCTCAACTACACCAATCCCATGGCCATGCTCTGCCGGGCCATGGCGCGGGAAACATCCATACAACTCACGGGGCTCTGCCACAGCGTGCAGGGCACGGCCGAGATGCTGGCCGGCTGGATCGGCGCGCCCATGGACGAGATCACCTACACCTGCGCCGGCATCAACCACATGGCCTGGTACCTTCAGTACGAGTGGAACGGCGAAGACGCCTATCCGCTGATCCGCCAGGCCATCACCGAGCGGGAAGAGGTCTACAAGGAAGAGATAGTGCGCAACGAGATGTTCCTGGCCTTCGATCGCTATGTGACCGAGTCGAGCGGCCATAATTCTGAGTACAACCCCTGGTTCCGCAAACGGCAGGATCTGATCGACAAATACTGCATCGACGGCACGGGCTGGAATCCCGGCGAGTATGCCTACATCCTCAAGGAGTATGAAAAACGGGAGGATAGCTGGATGGATTCGATCCTGGAGTGGCTGAATGATCCGGAGCCCCGCGATCTGGCACGCGGTCACGAATACGCGGCCTACATCGTCAATGCGCTCGAGGGCGGTGAGCCCTTCCAGTTTAACGGTAACGTCGCCAATACCGGTCTGGTCACCAACCTGCCTGAGGGGGCCTGCGTGGAAGTGCCGGTCTGGGCCAGCCGCAGCGGTTTCCAGGCCGTGGGCGTGGGCGCGCTGCCGCCCCAGTGCGCTATCCTGACCAACCAGAGCGCGCAAATCGAGGAGATGGCAGTCGAAGGCTGCCTCACCGGCGACAAACGGCTGATTTATCAGGCCATTGCCAACGATCCGCTGACGGCCGCAGTACTCTCCCTGGCCGAGATTCAGGACATGGTCGACGAGATGTTTGCGCAAAACGCCGACTATCTGCCGACTTTTGCAGCGGCAGAGGCACGCAGCTAGAAAAAGCGTTCTGTGGAGCTTTCGATGAGGAGGCAGATCCTATGAAGCTGTGGAGGGCATGAACTCAGTCACTGGGGGGGGGGGGGGGGGGGGGGGGGGGCGGTGGGCCTTCCTGCAGGGTATGGGCGCAACCGCGATTTTTGCGCACTATCACGCGGGGCGGGCGCTGCGGGACAAGCAAAACACCTACGCTATTTAACGCAGCGACGGCAGCGAACGACTCTTTGATAACCTGGCAGATCCCTATCAGATGCATAATCTGGTCGGTGACCCGGCTCATGACGAGCGGCTCAACCGGTTCCGCGCCCTGTTGCAGCAGCGCATGGAGGCCCTGAACGATACCTTCGAATCCTGCACCTGGTACCGCGACAACTGGACGGAAGATCGACTCATCCTACGCACGGCGACAAACCCATGACGCGACCCCACATCATTCTGATCATCACCGACCAGCAGCGCTATGACACCATCGCTGCGCTGGGCTTTCCCTACATGGAGACGCCCAATCTCGACCGGCTGTGCATGAGGGCGTGGCGTTCAGTCAGTGCCATATCACGGCCGCTTCCTGCGCGCCCTCGCGGGCTAGCCTCTTCACCGGCTACTATCCCCACACGACCGGCATCCTGCGCAATGCCGACCATTGGCAGCATGGCTGGGTGGAGCAGCTGGCGGAGAGCGGGTACTACTGCGTCAACGTGGGCAAGATGCACACGTGGCCCTACGATACGCCCATGGGCTTCCATGAACGCTATGTGGTGGAGAACAAGGATCGATATCTCGAAGGGCGCTACTACTTTGACGAGTGGGACAAAGCCCTGCAGGCGCGTGGCTTGGTGAAGCAGCAGCGTGAGTTCTACCGCGAGCTGCCCGACTATGCCGAACGGCTGGGCGCGTTCGAGTGGGAACTGCCGGAGGATGCGCACCCCGATATGTTTGTGGGCGATCTTGCCTGCCGTTGGATCGACCTGAAGCCCGTGCTCGAAGCACCGCTCTTTCTGCAAATTGGCTTTCCCGGCCCCCATCCGCCCTACGACCCGATTCCACGCTATGCCGAATCCTACCTGGAGAAAGAGCTGCCGCTTCAGCCGGTTGACGCTGCGGAGGCGGCCGCACAGCCGCCACCGTTCCAAGCCATGCGTCTCCACAATGTGGAAGTGGACCACGACTCGGTGGTCCATGCCCTCGAACCGACCGCTACGCAACGCCATCGCCAGCGCGCGTACTACCTGGCCAACGTCACGATGATTGACGAGAAAGTCGGGCAGATTCTCCAGTCGCTGGACGCCAAAGGCTATCTCGACAACGCGGTCGTCATCTTCACGTCGGATCACGGCGATGCGCTGGGCGATCACGGCCATAGTCAGAAGTGGACGATGTACGACGTGATCACGCGCGAGCCCCTGGTCGTATGGGCGCCGGGCCGGTTTGACGGCGGGCGGACGGTCGACGGCCTCTGTCAGCTCATGGATGTCGGACCCATGATCATGGAATTGGCCGAGGTGGATCTGCCCGAGGATTGGGAGGCCGAGTCCATCCTGCCGGCGCTGCGCGACCCCGCTTGGGCCGGCCGCGAGGTCGTCTTTGCCGTGCATGGCCGCGACGGCATCCTGCAGGAGACCGAGTTCATGACCATGGTGCGCACGCAGGATTGGAAATTAGTCCACTTTTTGGATGAACCGTTCGGTCAACTCTTTCATCTCAGCACGGACCCTGACGAGATTGATGACCTGTGGGATGATCCCGAATACGTTGAGCGCAAGCGTGCACTGCTTGATACCTTGCGCGAGTGGCGGATTCGCAGTCAATATCGGACCAAAGAGTGGGGCGACCTGGCGTTAAGGCATTCGGCACGTTGCACTCGCAAATCCAATCCGACATAACCAACGGACACCAACCTCGCGCGCAGCGTAGCAATCGCCATCGGGGCGCATGGGCATGACCTCGCCGGCCACTACCGTCCTAATGCTCACAACCATATGATAACCCGTACGCCAACCCCGCTACCAAACCGGCGCGCTTGTGTGTCGATGCTCCAGCCCCGGCTCGTTGAAAGTTGCGAATTCGGCCTTATGGAAACTGCAACGCCGTGGTAAACCTGAGTACCTTGACTGGGCCGGCAACCGCCTCCACGTGAGCGATTTGGGCGTTCCCTGAACATTGACAACGTTCTCTGGATTTAGTAGGATGAAAGCGCTTGCAAATCACGGCTCCCCAGCGTTGATTTGCCAAGTATCTTCCGACATTGGCCCCCGAAAACGTGTTGCGCCCTCAGTGGTAACGTGTATACTTTCGTTTGTAGTTTCGAACATCGTTTCCATCACAAATTTTTCCTAGAAGGAGGAAAAACCATGCGTAAGTTATTGACACTTCTTTTTGTGCTGAGTATCATGCTGCTTTCCGCCTGTGCCGCCCCGGTTGCACCGGCCGCCACGGGTGGGGAAGAAGCGGCAGCCACCGAAGCCCCGGCCGAGGAGGCCGCGGGTGAAGGCGAAATGGCCGAAGGTATGATCGCCGTTCTGCTGCCCGACAGCGCTTCATCCGCACGCTGGGAAGCCGACGACCGCCGCTTCTTCGAAGAGGCGTTTGAGGCAGCCGGCGTCGAGTATCAGATCGTGAACGCCGAAGGCGATGCCCGCAATCAGCAGACCCAGGCCGAGCAGGCAATCACGAATGGGGCCGAGGTCATCTTGCTGGTCAACCTGGACAGCGGTTCGGGTGCAGCCATCATTGCCCAGGCTCGCGAAGCCGGCGTCAAGGTCATTGACTATGATCGCCTGACCATCGAGGGCCCCGGCGCCGACGTCTATGTCAGCTTTGACAACGTTGCGGTCGGTCGCCTCATGGGCGAAGCGCTGGAGCCGGTCATTGACGCGCTAGACGTCGAGACGCCCCGTGTCGTGCTGCTGAACGGCTCGCCGACGGACAACAACGCCACGCTCTTTAAGGAAGGCTACGTTTCCGTTGCCGGTCCCCGCTTCGACGCCGGCGACTGGGAACTGGTTGATGATCAGTCCGTGCCGGATTGGGACAACCAGCAGGCGCTGGTGATCTACGAGCAGATCCTCACCGCGGCCGGCGGCGACGTTGACGCCACCTTTGCGGCAAACGACGGCCTGGCCGGCTCGGTCATCTCCGCACGCAAGGGCCAGGGCCTGCCGGCGCATTCCCGTCAGTGGTCAGGACGCGACCGTGGGCGGTATCCAGAACGTGCTGGCCGGCGACCAGACCATGACGGTCTACAAGCCGATCAAGCTGGAAGCCGAGGCTGCTGCTGAGGCCGCCATCGCGCTGCTCAACGGCGAAGATCCTGCCGTGCTGGCCGACGGCGAGACCATCAACAACGGACAAGCCGAGGTACCGTTCATCAAATTGGTGCCCTCTCCGTGACCGCCGACAACGTTGCTGAAACCGTGATCGCTGACGGTTTCCGCACGTGGGACGAGGTCTGCGTGGGCGATTTCGAGCAGTACTGCCCCGCCGATCGCTAGGGTATCTGTCGTATCTGTTGAGCCGCAAGGGCGTTGGTCGCCGAAGTGATTGTGTGTGACCAACCTCTTGCGGCTCTTTCATAAGCGTAAGAGATCGAGGTGGCTATTTTGGCTGACGAACCAATCCTCAAATTGAATGGGGTTTCTAAGTCGTTTGGCGCGGTTCAGGCACTTTATAAAGTTGATTTTGAGGTGCGTCCTGGCGAAGTGATGGCCCTTGTGGGTGATAACGGGGCCGGGAAATCGACCCTGATTAAAGGCATTGCCGGCATCTATCCTTTTGATGAAGGTGAGCTCTACTTCAATGGGACACAGGCTCACGTGCATAGTCCGCGCGATGCGGCCACTTTGGGTATTGAAGTGGTCTATCAGGACTTGGCCCTGGCGGATAACCTCGACGTAGTCGCCAACATGTTTTTGGGCCGTGAGATGGTTCAGGCGCCGTTTCGCCTCGATGAGACCACCATGGAAAAGATGTGTTTGGAGACGCTGGAATCGCTGTCGGTGACGACCGTGCGTTCTGTGCGTCAGGCCGTGGCCGAGCTATCCGGCGGCCAGCGTCAATCAATTGCCGTGGCCAAGGCGGTCATGTGGAACTCGGAATTGGTGATTTTGGATGAGCCGACCGCCGCGCTCGGTGTCGCCCAGACCCGTCAAGTGTTGGATCTGGTGAAGAACCTGGCCCAACGGGGACTCGGCGTTGTTTTAATTTCTCATAACATGCATGACGTCTTTGAAGTGGCCGATCGCATCACGGTGCTGCGCTTGGGGCAGAATGTCGGCGTCTTGGATGCAAAGACGACAACCCAACAAGAAATCGTGCATGCAATTACAGCCGGTGATCTCGAATTTGTCCCAGGGATGGTAGAAAATGAGTGATTCACAGGAACTGCCAGACGCGGCAGCTCAATCCAACAGCTCGATCAACACAACGCCTTCGGTCTCTGAATACTTCGAAAACTACTGGAAGCGGGTAAAGGCCGGCGATTTGGGCGCCCTGCCCATTATTCTTGGCCTGATTGCCATCGCAATTATCTTTCAAGCCCTCAATCAGAACTACCTGACGCCCCGCAATTTTGTCAATTTAGTCGTGCAGATGGCCGGTATCACGACAATTGCGATTGGCGTTGTCTATGTGCTGCTCCTGGGTGAAATCGACCTCTCCATCGGCTACGTCAGCGCCGTTGCCGCGGTCTTCCTCGCCATGCGCATGCGTCCGCCGGGCGAGTGGATGTGGTGGGCGGCGCTGGCCTCAGCCCTGATCTTTGCCGCTCTGATCGGCCTGATGCAGGGATTTATTATTACGAAATTTAGCCTGCCCTCCTTTGTTGTGACGTTGGCAGGTTTTCTTGTCTGGAATGGCGTTGTCTTGATCATGATCGGCAACGGCGGCACCGTCATCATTCAAGATCAGACCATCATCAATATCGCCAACTATTTCCTGTCGCCGACAGCCGGCTGGATTGTGGTGGGGTTGGCAATCTTGTTCTATGCCGGCAACCGATTGTTAGGCTGGCGGGCACGGCGAGCCCGGGCGTTTCGTCGACGCCGTTGGTGCTGGTGATTCTCCAGCTCTTGCTCGTCGCAGCGATTGGCCTCGGGGTGGTCTATGTTTGCAACCAGGACCGTGGCGTGCCCTTTGTCGGCGTCTTGGTGATCGCCCTGCTCTTTGTCTTCACCTATCTGGCCGAGCGCACCAAGTTTGGGCGCTACGTCTACGCCATCGGCGGCAACGAAGAAGCGGCGCGCCGCGCCGGTATTAGCGTCGATAGCATCAAAATCCGCGTCTTCATGATCTCCAGCCTGATGGCCGGCATGGGCGGCATCATCCTTGCTTCCAGACTGCGTTCGGTCGATACGGCGGCGGGCGGCGGCAACCTCATGCTCAACTCGATTGCTGCGGCCGTGATTGGCGGCACCAGCCTCTTCGGCGGCAGCGGGCGTGTCGTCAGCGCGCTGCTGGGCGCGCTGGTCATTGCCAGCGTCGAGAACGGCATGGGCCTGCTGGGCCTCAGCTCGGGCGTCAAATTTGTGATCACTGGCCTGGTGCTGCTGACTGCCGTGCTCATCGACGCGATCTCGCGCCGCGGCCGCGCCCGGTCGGGTATTGCATAGGGAAAATGATGGAACGCTGATGGCGGGCGCAGATGAGCGCCGATCTTGTCTAAATGTGGGATCTCTTTGGCGCCTATTGAGGGTTGCGCCAGTTGAAGTGTCGGAAAGCAAGCGGATCGGGCGGAAGGAGACCCGACACCGCGAACCCGGCGACGGTGAGCCCGGCTGACTTTCGTCGCTTGCGCTCATTGCATCCTTCTTCTGGCGAGTTGAGCGAATCCTATGCCTGTGAAATTGCAAGAGGGGCCTCCCTAGCGTAAAAAAGGAGTGACGATCAGCACGCAGGCCCCTTTTCGTTTCGCTCTCTGGCATTCCTTCACCCTGCGGCTCCGACAGGCGCAGCCTGAGCCTCCAGGCCGGCCGCCGCCTTCCGCCAGAAACGCAGAGATCCTCCGCGCCCATGCCGCGAACTCCGGGACGATCGTCGAAGGCGATGGCGGCCGGGCTCATCTGGCATTCCTCGGCGGGGCGAGCGCGAAGGCAGAGGCCGCGGCCACCGTCGTCTGATGAAACGCAGATTGGCTAAGTGCTCTGCCTTACTTCCTCAAAATTGAATTACATCTCACTACAGATAAATATGGCGATTTTTCCAAATTGACCAATGGGTGTTGCAACAGGTGCAACATCTCCCCTCGATGCTTTGAATGTCAAATCAATCATTCATGGCGTCGAGGGGAATATCATGGGATTCTGGAAGCGAAAAGAAGCTGACTTTGCAGAAATGTATCGCATCGTTGAAGAACAGAACGGTGCGTCGGCTCGGGACATTGCGCAAGAAATCGGTGTTGCAGCGTCAACAGTGATGCGGGCGCTTCCCAGTATGGAAGAGGCCGGTTATTTGTTGTATGAAGATGACAAAGGTCGACTGTGGCCCTTTGGGCGTAGAAAGTGAGAATATGAGTGATCGACTCTTTGCTTCGATACATCTCCAGCACAGGTTGGCAGGAATTGATCTTGGGAAACTTTGTTGACCTTCCTCGAGGATTTCAAGTGGTGAATGCAGCGCTTGAATAGGCTCTGTTGACATTTCGAAAACCACGGCTTTGCGCCGGGGACGGTACGACCAAATGTCACGGCCTAGGCTCGGTCTCTATTGGAGCGGGTGTCGGCCGGTTAGGTCCGAGAACGGCCATGGCGGGGGGCTCAAGACGGATTTTCGAAGTGTTGCGGGAAATTGCAACGTCTTGTGATATTGTGTGCATTAAGCGAATGTCAATGCGAAAAAGGGGACAAGAGCCATGACTCAAGGAAGTAAAAAAGCTGAGCGGTTGCGCGAAATGGAGCGTCTCTATTTCCAGCGCGCCTATAGTGACATTGAACTTGCTGATCGCTTCGGCGTTGACCGCACCACGATCTATCGCGATCGCCGTGAGCTCGCCAAAGAGGTGGCGATCGTTCAGGATGCCGATGGCCGTCATCATGTAGATCGTGGCCGCTATATATCGAATATCCGGGTGAACCTGCCGGAAGCTTTGAGCCTCTATCTTGCTGCACGGCGCATGTCGCAACAAACTCGTTTTGCACAAACGCCGGTCGCTTCGGGACTTGAAAAGTTGGCTCTAGTCCTGCGCCAACCAATGACGGAGCGACTCGTTAAAGCGGCCGATCGGATTCTAAACCAGCAGACCAATCCTCGACAGGCGGAAATCTTTGAGACAGTGGCGCGCGCCTGGATCGATGGTCTAGCCTTGCGAATCACCTACCGTCCGCTGGAGCGAAACCAGACGACAAAACATCTTTTCAGTCCCTATTTGCTTGAGCCATCACCGTGGAGCGACGCCATTTATCTCATCGGGCAGAGTGATCGCATGCCTGGTATTGCAACGCTAAAACTTGACCGCATTGAACGTGCGTCGCTGAGCGGAGCATTTTCCGTTCCCGATGATTTTGATGATGAGCTGCTCCTTCAACATGCCTGGGGCATTTGGGGCGGGACCCGGACCCCGGAAAACGTTGTGTTGCGCTTTAGCGGCAACCGCGCCGTTCGGCGGTTGCGCGAGAGTATCTGGCATCCGCTGGAAAACATAGAGGAGACCGATGACGGCAGTTGCACCTGGTCGGCGCCAATCGCCAACTGGCAGGAGATGCTGCCATGGATTCGAGGGTGGGGCGCGGACGTGGAAGTGCTGGCTCCCCCAGAATTGCGCGAGGTGCAGGTCGTTGAGGCAAGCCGGCTCGCTGATCTCTATCAAGTAAAGTCAACGCCGCCGGATCACATGCTTTTCTGGGCCAAGACGGGTAGCGATGGACGCACGCATCCGCTACTCTGTCACTTGATCGACGTGGGTCAAGTTGCGTTGGCGCTGTGGGAAAACGTATTGACCGATGCCTTCCGCAATCAAATGGCCGTCGCATTGGGCCTCCAACCTGAGGAAGCCGGTCGACTCTTGGCATTTTGGGCAGCCTGTCACGATATGGGCAAGGCTTCCCCCAATTTTCAACGCAAATACGAGCCGGCGCGGCCGGAGTTAGAGCAGGCGGGCTTCGCATTTCCGCCGCTTATGGGCAAGACAGTCTGCTACCATGCGACCATTTCAGCGCTCTTGTTGCCGGAACTATTGGTGGATGAGACTGGATTGGATGAGGAGAGCGCGCGCGAAGTCGCCCAGGCCCTGGGCGGGCACCAAGGCTCATGGCCGACGACTGACGTGCGACGCTCGCACAGAGGCCAGCTCGGCGATGCAAACTGGCAGCCGGCCCAACGTGCGCTGCTGCGCAACTTGGTCGACCTCTTTGCTCCGCCCACAGTGACGCGCTTGGGGGCGAGGATGAAGCGGAGCGGGCTGCGGTGCTCGTGCTGCTCTCCGGCTTGACTTCAGTGGCCGATTGGATCGGCTCCATGGACGAATACTTCACCTTTAGCACACCCTACGTTGCACCAGAGTTGTACGCACCGCTGGCCGGGCAACGCCCAGCGTGCATTGCGACAGTTGGGCTGGCTGGACTGGCAGCCGCCGCAGGATTTACTGTCATTTGACGCACTGCACGGCTTTGTGCCGCGCCCGGCACAGCAAGCGGTCATCGATCTGGCGCCCGGCGACGAGGAGCCGACGCTGGTCATTGCCGAAATGCTGACCGGTGCAGGCAAGACGGAATTGGCGCTCTATTTGGCTGACCGCTGGGCCGTTCTGCGTCGGCAGCGCGGTCTCTATGTGGCCATGCCTACCCAAGCCACCAGCAACCAAATGTATGGTCGTGTCGGCAAGTACTTGAGCAAGCGCTATCCCACGCAGCAGATTAACTATCATCTTGTGCACAGCGCCGCGCTGGCGCGACGATCTGCTGATGCCTGAATTGATCACAGAAGATGAGGCGGAACTGGGCACGCTAAAGGCGCAGAGCTGGTTCCTGCCGCGCAAGCGCACATTGTTGGCCCCCTTCGCCGTAGGCACAGTGGATCAAGCGTTGATGAGCACGCTGCAAACGCGACACTTCTTTGTACGCCTCTTTGGGTTGAGCGGCAAAACGGTCATCTTTGATGAGGTCCACGCCTATGACACCTATATGAATAGCCTCTTTACGCGACTGCTCGTCTGGCTGCGCGCTGTGGGCGCGTCGGTCATCGTGCTGTCAGCGACGCTGCCAGCCAAGACGCGCCAGGAGTTGGTGACAGCGTGGCGCGGGACGGATGAAGGGGTAGAGGAGCTAGCCGCCACCGAATATCCTGCTGTGACTGTCGCTTCGCAGCGCAACCTCTACATTGGGCCGCTACCTGGCGACGCGGATCGACATATCGTCATTGAATGGATTGAAGCGACGCCGGAATCACTCGTCGATGAGTTGCGTCGCCGTCTGCAAAATGGCGGCTGCGCGGCCGTCATCTGCAATCGTGTGGCGCGTGCCCAGGAAGTCTATGCTGCGCTGCGGGATGCTAATTTAGTCGCTGATGAAGATCTGCTCCTCTTTCACGCGCGCACGCCTGGCGTCTGGCGCGATGGCATTGAGGACGCGGTACTCGACCGCTTCGGCAAAGCGACGCCAGATCGCCCACATCGATCCATCATCGTGGCCACGCAGGTAATCGAGCAGAGCCTTGATCTCGACTTCGACCTCATGATCTCAGACTTGGCGCCCGTCGACCTGATCTTGCAGCGGGCCGGCCGCCTACATCGCCACGCTCGGCCCATCCGCCCTGCCGGCCTGGAGACGCCGACGCTGCTGATTACAGAGCCGGCACTGACCGTCGACGGAGGGCCTGATTTTGGCGGTGACGCCTATGTTTATGAGGCGTACATTCTGCTGCGCTCGCTGTGGACGCTACAGAACAATGGCGCCACGCTGCAACTGCCGACCCAGACTGTTGCTCTGATTGAGGCAGTTTATGGCGATGAAGCGAACTTGCCGGATGATCTGCCTGAAAATTCAGCTGCGCTATTACAAGCAACTCTGAACGAAATGACCAAGAAGGAGGACAAAGCGCGCTTTGAGGCCGCCAAGCGGCTGACGCCTCCCCCTGATTATGAAGATCTGCTGTGGCGCGAAAACGACCTCCTCGCAGAAGAAAGCCCGGAAATGCACGCGTCGCTGCAAGCCATGACACGCCTAATGCCGCCGACGATCAATCTAGTCTGCTTGCATGGCGAATCCGATACGAACTTGGTATCGCTTGATCCGGATGGCGAACCGAATGTCGACTTGACCCGCGAGCCTTCGTCCGACCTGACCCGTGCGCTCGCCCAACGCGTGGTGACGATTTCGCACCCTGCCGTTCTCCGCCATTTTGCCAACCGGGAGACGCCGGCCGGCTGGCGCAACCATACGCTCCTGCACACGCATCGCGTTGTCGTCTTTTGCGAAGGATTGTACCCCGTCGCAGAGACAAAATATTTGTTGCGTCTCACACGCGATCTGGGCCTGGAAATCGAAAAACTAGCGGAAGAATAATTGACCATTCTACCAAACCCTCGACGTCCAAATCGGACATGCATTGAAAGGAAACGCCGAACAATGACAAAGCCAAGCTTTAACCTGATTGATGAGCCGTGGATTGGCGCCATCGATGATGCCGGATTCTTTGGAGGTGTATAGTCTTCGAGATTTGCTGACGCACGCACATCAGTTGCGCGGGATCTACGACGATTCACCCCTTGTCGTGGCGGCCTTGCTGCGCACGATCTTGGCTCTGTTGCATCGCGTCTACGATGGTCCACGCAATCGCCGGGCGTGGCAGGCAATTTGGACGGCAGGCGAGTTTGATGCTGCAAGATTGGAAGGCTATTTTGAGCATTGGCAAGATCGTTTTGACCTGTTTGATGCCGAGCATCCGTTTTATCAGAGCGTCGAGCCCTTAGAGCAAGATCGTACCGCTTCTTTGGCCGTCTTAGTACATGAGGTGGCGTCGGGTAGCAACGCTACCCTATTTGACCATACGACCGATGAAATCGAACTTTCCTTCGGTCCTGCTGCTGCTGCGCGAATGCTCTTGACTGTTCATTTATACGGATTTTCAGGGCGGGTTAGTGGGCCAGCATATTTCTCGGATGGTCCTTGCGCTCGCGACATTCTTTTTTTTGCTGAAGGCGATAATTTTATTTGAGACCTTTGTACTTAGGGTCTGCCCAAGAATAACCTAGCGAGGTTCTGCGCCGTTCTGCGAATGAATCGACCAAGTTATTTCTGGGCAGACCCTTAACATGCTTGAATACAATGACAGCTATCCAGTACCGAATACAGGCAAAGACGTTCCAGCATGGGAAATGGATAATTCCCATGAGCCTGACCGCGAAATTCCCCATGGGTATCTTGATTTTTTGACCTGGCAAGATAGGAAGGTTCGCTTAGTTGCCAAAGATTCAAACGGGGAGATTCAGATAGACCGGATGGCACTTGCTCCAGGCTTACAGCTAGATGATGCAGTGCAAGAGCGAGACCCAATGAAGCATTATCGTATTGATGAAAACGAAGGATACAAAGCTCTTCGGTTTAGAGGAAGAGAAGCCGTTTGGAGAGATAGCGCTAGTCTACTGCAGATCACCACTCTAGATCGTCAAGTTCCTGCCGTGTTTCGATGGCTTGCTCGTCTAGGCGATCAAGGAGTAATCAAGGAAGACTATGCCCTGCGTTTCATGGCTCTGGGAATGGCAACCGAGCCTGGGAAAGCAGTTGTCGAGTTCTTCCGCAGCGAGCACCTGCCGCTGCCGCTGGCCTACTTAAAAGACCCGCAATTTGTTGACCTGCTGGCCACAGCGCTGGAGGCGGCCGGAAACACGGCCAGCGAACTGTGGAAGGCCAGCGGCACCATGGCCCAGGTGCTACTCGCTCCGGATGAAGATGATGAGCGGCGCGCCAACCCGGACGATGTGAAGGATTTGCGCGCCAACATGGGGATGGAGCGGCGCTACTGGGGCGGGACTAGAGCCGCGCTTTCACGTGACCACGCAGGCGCTGCCCCACGAAGGTACAGAGGCCATGCGTCGCTGGTTTGGCTGGTTGCAAACAGCGGCTTGGGACACGTTTGATGAAGTCAGCGACGGTCTTGGCGATGACCCACGTTCGCTCAAGGCAGCCGTGCGCGGGGCGCGAACAACTCATGCGGCTTGGGTAAAGTATTGAAATTTGAGGACCTAATCATTGCGACATGGTTTGATAGATTCCGATAGATGAGGAGCAACAATGAACACCGAACAGCAAGTTCCTTTCGTCGCGTAGCTGGAAAGCGTACGCGACAGCAACGATCAGTCTTACAGCCGCAGCACGCTGGCCATGCTGCGGCGCGGTTCCGCCACCGAGCCGGGTGAGGATGCCAATGTGCTGCGTTACGTTGTCCCCTGGCTGCCGACCGACGCCGGGCCATGGGGAGGAAAGACCTTACTTCATCGTGGCGCCACTCTTTGCCCTGCATCCTCAGGCCGGCGGCACGGGCGACATGGGCAGCCACTTCCGTCACGTCGCAGCAGGGCAAGCAGAGCGAAGAGGCGATTGAACGACGCTTCACTGCCCTGCTCAACGCCCATGAAGATGAGTTGGCCTGGCACCTGCGCCAAGCCGTGAGCCTGTGCAAAGCCAACGATGTGCCCGTCAATTGGCACGCCCTTTTTCGTGATGTGCGTAGCTGGAGCCATCCTAATCGGTGGGTGCAGCGCAACTGGGCGCGCTCTTTCTGGGGTCGTACGGCAGAACAACGCGAGCAGGAAGATGCGGACATCGCGGCCAAAGCGTAAATGCGTAACGGGGTTTTGGTTGGCTCGGCCGCCGGTGTTGAAGCGTCAAAAAACGGCAGGAGAGTGGGCGAGATTGAATTTGCCCCGACCTGCAGTGGGCGATGGCGCGAGTCACGCTCGAAACGGTAGTGCATCAATTCAGCAATTCAAACAACAGAGGAGCAGACACAATGTTTATTGAACTACACATGATCCAGAATTTTGTTCCGTCCAATCTGAATCGCGACGATACGGGCAGCCCCAAGGACTGCGTCTTTGGCGGTCAGCGCCGGGCGCGGGTTTCGTCGCAATGCCTGAAGCGCTCCATCCGCATGCACGACCTCTTTGCGGAGACGACCAAGGCGCCCACAAGCAAGCGCACCCAGTATTTGGCAAGCGAGGTGGCCGACAAGCTTGTTGACGCTCATGGCAAGACGCAGGACGAAGCAATGGCAGTCGCCGTCGATCTCATGGGCGAATATACAAAGCCCAACAGGAAAAAGCCTGAACAGAGTGCGGTGCTGGTCTTCATCAGCGAGGATGAAGTAACAGCGATGGCCGATCAACTGGCAGAACGTTGGGACGAGATTTCAGACGGAGAGATGCGTCCCGGCGTGCTGAAAGAGATTGTCAAAGGGATGGTCAAGCAGTACCAGAATCGTGTAGCCGCGCCAGACATCGCACTCTTGGCCGTATGTTGGCTGATGAACCAAAGCTGAATCTGGAAGCGGCCTGCCAAGTGGCTCATGCGATTTCAACCCACCGCGTCAGCATGGAGATGGATTACTTCACCGCGGTGGACGACGTCCGTGAAGAGCATGAAGAGACCGGCGCCGGTCACATCAATACCCTGGGCTTCAACTCGTCCTGTTTCTATCGCTATGCCCGCATCCACTGGGACCAACTGCTCAAGAACTTGAATGGCGATGCCGATCTGGCGCGACGCACGGTGGAAGGCTTTATGCGCGCCTCCATCGTCGCCGTGCCCAGCGGTAAACAGAACAGCACTGCGCCGCTCAACCCGCCCAGTTTTCTGCTGGCTGTTGTGCGCACAGACGGTATGGGCTGGAATCTGGCCAATGCCTTTGAGAAACCGGTAACCGCCGGCTATAACACAAGCTTGGTTGAGGGATCGATTGCGGCGCTGGATAACTACTGGGGCAAGCTAGAGGCCATCTACGGCAACGAGACGCTGACCTCGGTTTCATCACTCAATCTGGATGGCGAAGGGCAGCTTGCGAACTTGAACGGCAACCGCACCGCCGCCAACTTGAATGACTGGATTGCTTCGGTGCTCGACGCCCTGCCCGCCGCAACGTCGAGCGGGAGCGCATCATGGGCGTGCTGCTGATGCCGCTTGTCCGCGCCCCATGCAGGCGTGGGGCGTGCAAAGCCGCTTTGGCGTGCGCGATACGGCGCGCGAGCCGTCGGAGAGCGGCGTTGTGGGCCTGCTGGCTGCAGCCCAGGGACGGTCCCGCTCTGCCGCAATCGATGA
>CALNXY010000018.1:0-251637 GCA_942490705.1 uncultured Caldilineaceae bacterium
CGTGGTTCTCAACTTCGATGGGGGCCATCTACATCGGTATTACGCTGGGCATGGGCATGGCGCTGCGCCTGCTGCCTGATGGTCTCTGGTGGATTTTCTTTGGGATTTTGATCACCTGGGCGAATGACATTTTCGCCTACTTCACCGGCGTCACCATCGGCCGCCACCTGCTTTGGCCGCGCTTGAGCCCCAAAAAGACCTGGGAGGGCACCATCGGCGGCTGGGTTGCCGCCGCGCTCGTGGCTGCACTGTTGGCCTGGCTTTTTCCCCTTCCGCTGGCGCCTGGCTATGCCTTGATCGTCGGTGCGTTGGCCGGCGTCTTGGCGCTGCTCGGCGATCTCTCCATCAGCATGCTCAAGCGGCAGGTTGGCGTCAAGGATTCGGGCCGGCTCTTCCCTGGCCATGGCGGCATGCTGGACCGCATGGACAGTCTCCTCTTTGTGCTGCCGATGCTCTATATGGTTATTTCATTCTTCTCGCTGCGCTGATCGGTACGTGCAGCAAGTGCGCCATCGCAGCATGTTTGCCTGCTTCCTCCCGTACGTCCCGCCTACCACTCGCTAAGCATCCAAATTTCCGGCTGCTGCTCACTCGCCTCCGCCGCAGATGATTCACCGATCGCTGCAAAGAGCGTGACGGCAGCTTTCAAGTTCGCCATGGCCTCTTCTTCGCGCCCCAGTTTGTGGTAGAAATCGGCCAAATTGTTGTGGAGTGCGGCCTGATGATGGCGGTCGTCGATGGTGCGACAGGTCGTTAAGGCTGCCTGCGCCGCTTCAATGGCCTGCTCGAGCTTGCCGGCCTGGGCGTAGGCCAGGGCCAGGGAGTTATGCGCTGCCACGCTCATTGACGGAAGCTCCTCATGGGGGGCGGCCATGGCCAAACTCTCGCGCGCGTGGGCGAGAGATGCCTCTGTCTCGCCCTGATGACGGGCGAGAATACTCAAGAGGTTGTAGACGCGGGCCAGCGCGATTTCATCGCCCGATGCTGCGACCAGAGCGGCGTTGGCATACGCCATGGCCGTTTCCTGATCGGCCAGTCGATGGGCGGTCAGGCTCCAGTCAGCCAGAATTTGGGCGCGTTCTGCGGCTGTGAGAAAGCCGGCGCCATGGTCGAGCGCGGCGTCGAAGTGGCGCATGGCCTGGGTCCAGTGCCCCAGGCGATGGTGCACGCGGCCCAACCGGTGCTCGAGCCGGGGCAGCTCTTCCATTGAGGCGCGGGCGGCGGCTGCTTCGTAGTTGTTGCGGGCGGCTTCGAACTCGCCCGTCAACATGTAGAGATCGCCCAACTGCGTGCGCGTCTCGACATGTTGCGGATAGCCCAGCGCCAGCGCTTCTTCCAGGTGTTCGATGGCCGTCTGATTGGCATAGACTTGCGCCGCGTTTTGCGCCGCGCGCACATGGGCGGCGATGGCTTCCTGGGCCATGCCCGCAGCCGCATAGTGTCGCGCCAGCAACACAGGAATCTCGTCGTGCTCCCCGCCCGCGCCCCGCTCGGTCCGAACCAGGGCCTCGGCAATGCGGCGATGCAGCAGACGTCGCCGTGCGGCGCTGGCTTCCTCGTAGACGAGGGCGCGCAGCTGGTCGTGATAGAAGTCATAGGTGAGCCCGTCCATTTCGCGCACGAGGCGATAGGCGAGCAGCTCTTCGAGGCCGGTCACGCATTCTTCCTCTGTCCGGCCGCTGACCGCCTGAAGCAGATCGTAGTCAAAGGAGCGGCCAATTGCTGCTGCGGCGGTTAGCAGCTGCCGTCCGGCTTCGCTCACCGGCTGCACGCGTGACTGGAAGAGCTCACGCACGCCCTGGGGCAGCGCCCAGTCCGTCTCGGCCGGGAAGGCTGGCAGGCTGGTCAGCAAGTCCAAATACTCGATCAGCACGAGGGGCAGACCTTCGGATGCCGTCCAGAGACGCTGTGCCAGGTCGGCTTGATCAGGCAGGATCAGATCACTTGCCTGAATGAGTTCGACGGTCTCCGCTGCGTCCAGCCGTTCCAGCACAAGCCGATGCACTGTCATCTGCCGGGATGTGTCGCTGATCAGCTGGTGCAGCTGATCGACAGGGCGTAAGTGTTCGCTGCGCAGCGCCAGGACGACGCAGATAGCCTCATCCTGGATTCTGCGCAGGAAATAAGCCAGAAAGTCGAGGGTTGCCGGATCTGCCCAGTGTGCGTTGTCGATGACGATGACGCCCGGTTCGGCGCTCTGGACCAGCGCCTGTAGCGTCTGCGTGAGCGCTTCAAAAAAACGACCAGATGCCGCGGCACTGTCCAAAAGCGCAAGGGCGCCAAACGCTTCCTCTGACTCTAGCTCGGGCAGCAATCTTGCTGCTTCGGCGCGCACGCTCGCCGGTAAGCGCCGCAATCGCTCGCCGGCGTCGGGTCGATTGAGCCCGGCGCGCAACAGGGCAATGATGGGGCCGTAGGCGATCTCATGTTCAGCCGCGTAGCATTGTGTGGTCAAGCTACTGGCGTCAGTCTCTGCCAGCGCAGCCAAGAAGCTGCTGAGCAGACGCGTCTTGCCGATGCCTGCTTCGCCTTCCACCACGACCAAGCAGCCCCGCGTCTGCGCCGTCGCATAGGCCGCGGCCAGTTGCTGCCAAGCGCTGGCGCGCCCAACGAGGGGGTACGTTTCGTCCTGCGGCGCACGGGGCGTCGCCAACTGCGCCTTCTGACGCCCGCGTATTGGCCCTGGTGACGAACGGGTTGGCGGCAGCAGGGTCTCGTCGTTGACAATTTGATCGTAGAGCGCGGTTGTCTCTGCCAGCGGCGGCACGCCAAGCTCTTCTTCGAGCGTGGTGACGCAACTGCGGTACTGGCGCAGCGCGGCCGTACGTTGGTCTGACCAGGCGTAGAGGCGCATGAGCGTGCGGTGGGAGGGCTCGTGCAGCGGGTCTAGCTGCAGCCGGCGTCGCGCATGCAAGATTGCACGTGCGTAGTCGCCTTCCTGGCACAGTTTTGCGACGAAATGGTCAAGGAGCGTGGCGTAGGCATTGCGGTAGGCTTCGCCTTCAAAGTATTGCCAGTCGTCAAAGTTGACCGCATCGCGCAGGCCAAAACCGGCCATGAAATCATCCCGGTACAGGGCAACAGCTTCTTCCAATGCGCGCAACTCGAACTGCTCCGTTCCTTGCGCCATTATCTGTTTGAAAGTCCAGACGTCACAGGTCACCCCCTCATCGACGCGCAGCTCGATGTTCTCTCGGTCTGCCTCAATCCAGTTGGCAACAGGCGTCTGGTTCAGCGCCGAGAGCGTGCGGCGTAGGGCCGCGCGCGCTTTGCTTTGATCCAGGTCGGGCCACAGGAGCAGGGTGAGGGCATCGCGACGGTGGCGGTGGCCGGTTACGGCAAGGTAGGCGAGCAGGGCAATGGCTTTGCGCGTGTCGACCTGAATCGACTCGTCGTCCACGCTGATTTGCGGTGCGCCCAGCAGGGCGATGGTGAGATGGGGCATGGTTTGGATTCAAAAGACCAGTAAGCAGCAATGCGTTCGGGAATCTGCAGAATTGTAGTGCAAGAGCGGGTATTGCGCAACGGAATAGTCATTGATGGCTCGTCCGTAACGGTTTTCGTGACGATTGGCCGACGGTCACTAGGTAGAGTGGCGTACAGACACATTGATGACACCATCGCTACCAAGTCTGGTTGAGCTTTACCGCAATGTACCAATCGTGAATGAGTGGGAGGAGACCCAAATGAGAACTCGATACTTTGTACGTGGCAGCTACATGCTTTGGCTCGTGATCGTGGCGCTAATGCTTGTCGCCTGTGCGCCAATCGGTGCGGATCTATCGTCATCGACGGGTACGTCGGATCTTGGCGAAGCAGGGACAAATGAGGCCGCTGCAGCAGCGCCCGAAGCGCCAACGGTCACCTTCACGGCCACCGAGTACGCCTACGACGGCCCGGCAGAGATTGCCGGCGGCCTCACCCGCATCGAACTGGTCAACGACGGTGAACAGCCCCATGGCCTGTGGATGTTCAACCTGGCTGACGGCAAGGGGTTGGATGACGTCATGGGCTTCATGGAAGAGATGGAGGTGAACCCCGAGATCCCCGCATGGCTGAGCTTCTACGGCGGTGTTTCGGCCCCGCCTGGCGCATCAGCCGCCTATACGGTCGATCTCCCAGCGGGTAATTATCTGCTGATCTCGATTGAAGGCGATGAAGAAGAGGTCCCCGATGTGATGAAGGGAATGTCGGCGACGCTGACGGTGACCGAATCCGTGGCCGCCGCTGCCGCGCCGCCGGCTGCCGATATGAAGATGGAGATGGTTGACTTCAGTTTTGTCGTAGATGGCACACCCAAAGCCGGACCGCAGATTATTGAAGTCATGAACACGGGCATGGAGCCCCATGAGATCGCCCTGCTCAGTTTGACCGACGGCGCCACCGTTCAGGATGCAATTGAGTTCATGATGGCCGGCGAAGAGGCGCAGGGACCGCCGTCCTTCGACTTCTATGGCGGGACCGGCCCCCAGTCGGCCGGGGTTACGGCCTGGTATGAGACCGACTTTGCGCCGGGGGAGTATGGCCTGATCTGTTTCATTTCCAGTGCGGCGAACGAGGGCGCACCCCACTTCATGCTGGGCATGACGGCGCAGATGAGCGTCGTTAACTAACCATCGCTGTGGATAAGCCGCAAAGGGGCCGGACTCTCGGAAAGAGTCCGGCTTCTGAAAAAGGGAGGCATCATGCAAAGCAACTCATCTACCGTACGCACGACCGCCAGCGCCGGCGATGGCGCGGTTGAAGGATTGTTATATGGACTGGTTGCCGGCGTCATCATGCTGGCATATTTGGTCTTCATCAGCCTGGCACTGCAATTCGGGCCGCTGAACCTACTCGACACGGTTGCCGGGGGCCTCGACGTCGCGCCCTTGCTGGTGATTGTCGGTCATTTTGCTCTCGCAGCCTTGTATGGCCTCGTCTGGGGCATGCTATGCTATCTTCTGCTTGCCCGGGTGGCCGTGCCATTTTGGTTGTGGGGGCTGCTCTATGGCGCGCTGCTCTGGGCTGTCAGTGCACTGCTTTTGCCGGCCGGTCTGGACGTGCCGGTGATCTATGGCGGCGGCGCGCATCTGCTCTTTGGCTTGAGCCTGGGCCTGCTGACCGGCGCCAAGGCCGCGTCCGGGCGAGGTTAATCCGGATGAATGGCGGACCGCAAGCATGCTATACTTGGGGCCCAAGCGACCAGTTGTCGACCGTGCGCCCACCGTCTAGATACACCATGCATTGCAAACCCGTAAGGAGTCAGGGTCTTGTCGCAGAATGCCTCAGGATACTTTTCTTCATCCCAATTCACTAAGGTGCTACGTTGGATCGCGCTGGTTGGCTGGGTGCTGATCGTGCTGGCCAATCTGTTCCTTTATGGCCTCGATTTGGCGTCTGACTATGCCGATATGTTGGTGCCCTGTGAAGGAATGCTGGGAGATGGGGGGCCGTGCAACTTCCTGGCAGTTTCGGCGGCAGAGGAAGCCGTTCTGGCATCATGGGGGCTGACGCTCCACTTCTACGCGACGGCCATGAATGTCGCGGCGGTGATCCTTTTGCTGGTCTATGGCGTGTTGAGCGTTCTGATCTTGTGGCGTCAGGGCGCCAGTTGGCTCGGGCTGACGGTCTCCCTAGCACTGATCGCCTTGCCGGTCGCCATTGTTTCCGGCGCCGACGGCTGGTCCGATACAAGTTCTGTCCTGTACTTCCTGGTCATCGCCGTAGAAATTGCGGGGATCGCCACCATGGTTATTTTTCTCTACCTGATGCCCAATGGTCGTTTTTCGCCAACATGGGCCTACATCCCTATGATCGGTACGCTTCTGCTCATGGGTGTGCTGGGACTGAAGGAGCATGGCCTTCTGCCCGTTTCTACGCAAGCACTGGCCTGGCTGGAACCGATGATCGCCGGCCTTGCTTTTTTTGGCGGCAGCTTGCAGATCTACCGCTATGCTCGAGACTCTAACCCTGTTGAGCGCCAGAGAACCAAGTGGATCATCTTTGGCGTGCTGTCCATTGTCGTTGCAGTCATCGCGTGGATTTTGATTTTCAGCAGCGTGGTCGCGATCCCGGCCGGGCGGCCGCGACTGCTGGCCAATCTGGGCGGGTGGTATTTCATCAATGCATTTTGCCTCCTTATCTTGCCGGTGGCCATCACGATTGCGATTCAACGCTACAAGTTGTGGAATGTTGATGTCATCATCAACCGCGCCCTCGTCTATGGCTCTTTGACTGCGCTGCTGGCGCTCATCTACTTCGGCAGCATCATCGTGCTCCAGCGGCTCTTTACGACCGCAACCGGCCAGCAATCCAATCTGGCCATCGTCATCTCGACATTGGTAATCGCGGTGCTCTTCAATCCGTTGCGCCTGCGTCTGCAGCGCGGGATAGACCGGCGCTTCTTCCGCCAGCGCTACGACGCGGAGCAGGCATTGCAGGACTTCGCCCTCACCGCACGCAGCGAAGCCGATCTGGAACGACTGTCGGCAGCTGTGACTCAGGTAGTCGAAGAAACGGTGCAGCCGGTCGGGGTGAGCGTCTGGCTAAACGTCTGGCTAAACGGCGGCGAATCTGATGGATAGCAGTGGATGAGAATTGACCATGTTCAGTCTGACGTCAACAACAAAATACCGGTTTGGCGCCCTGTTGGCCTGGTTGCTGCTGCTGGTGACACTCATCGGTCAGGTCGGCCTCTTGCTGTTGGAATGGATGGGCTGCAAGATTCTGATCAATCCCGCGAGCGCCTATCCAGCTGAGGCATATGGACTATTCATGTTGCCGGCCAGCGCACTGGCCTTTGCCATCCTGGGTACACTCATCAACACGTATCGGCCAGACAATCGCATTGGCTGGTTATCGAGTGCCTATGGCCTGCTCATGACCTGGGCGCTCGTGGCAGAACACTCTGGCCAGTGTGGATTCGAGGGAAGGCTGGCGTTCTCAAACTTTCGCTACGCGCTCTGGCTTGGAGAACTCTTTGGCCCGTTTGCCTTCTTGAGCCTGGCGCTGCTGCCCATGTTTTTTCCAAACGGCCGTTTTCTTTCCGTGGGGTGGCGACGCGTTGGTATTGGCGCAATCGTCTTCATCGCCGCCTTGCTTGTTCTGCGCGCACTCTGGCCGATACCCATGTTGATCGGTGTGCTGGATCAAACGCCGTTCCCCAAACCGATTGCGCTCAGCGTGCCTAGCACCGGCTGGCTCGACGCGACGATAGGTCGGGCTGACTTCGTCATCGTCGGCATCTTTTTCGCCGGGATCATCTCATTGGTCCTGCGTTGGCGGCGTGTTCAGGGCGATGAACGTCAGCAAATGAAGTGGCTGGTCTACCATCTGGCCACGGCAGGCCTTCTCTTCATCGCCATCGAAACGATTGGCGTAACCATCTATCCGGCCATTTTTGACGGCTGGTTTTATCTAATCGCCCTGGCGATTTTCTGGTTGGGGCTGCCGGTAGTTTTTGGGTTTGCCATCTTCAAGTACCGGCTCTACGACATCGACATCATCGTCAACCGTGCGCTGGTCTACGGCTTGTTGACGCTGCTGTTGGCCCTGATTTACTTCGGCAGCATTATTGTGCTACAGCGGATCTTCACGACCTTGACCGGCCAGCAATCCAATCTGGCCATTGTCATCTCGACACTGGTGATCGCGGTGCTCTTCAACCCGTTGCGTCTGCGTCTGCAAGGCGGAATTGACCGGCGCTTCTTCCGCCAGCGTTACGACGCGGAGCAGGCATTGCAGGACTTCGCCCTCACCGCACGCGACGAGGTCGATGCCGACGCGCTTCGGGCCGAACTGCAGCGCTTGATCGAGCGCACGATCCAGCCGGCCCATATCACGGTCTGGATGAGTGACCAGAAGGATGGCGACCGATGATGCGTGGCGCTGGCCTGCTGACCGGCGCCAATATTGTGTCTGGCTGAGTTGAGTCGAATGAAGGTTGGACTCGCGACCTGCTATACTAGGCATCCAGGCGCCAACCATGCTGCCGACCAGCAATGGCGCAGCCTTTGCCATGCTCTACGTTTTCCGTGTTGTTGTACGCTTTAAGGAGCCAGTGTCTTGTTGCAAAACGCCTCAGGAAGCTTTTTTCCGTCCCCCCAATCAAGCAAGGCCGTGCGCTGGATTGCGCTCATCGTCTGGGCGCTGATTGCGGTGGCCAACCTCATCAAATTTGTATTGGATTTGATCTCTGACTATTCAGACATGTTGATCCCCTGTCCGAGCAGGCTGGGGTCCGGCGGCGAGTGCAACTTTGTGGCCGTCTCCTCAGTAGAGATGGATGTGCTTTCATCCTGGGGCTTAACGCCCCATGCCTATGCCACGGCCATGACCATCCCGCCGGTTATCTTGATGCTGGTCTATGGGGCGCTGGCCGGACTGATTCTGTGGCGCCAGGCCGTCAGCTGGCTCGGGCTGATCGTTTCGCTGACGTTAATCGTCTTTCCTGTCTTCGTGAAGGCTGGCGACAATGACTGGTCCGCGAGTTCGCCGTTTTTCTTGTTCATTGCGCTCGTCATTGGGAGCACGACGGGAATCATCGTCATTGCGTTCCTCTATCTGATCCCCAACGGACGCTTTGCGCCCCGCTGGGCATACATACCGATGATCGTCACCTGTGTGCTCTTGGCTGTGATGAACCTCGACATCAATCGGGTCATTGTGCTGCCGACGGAGGTAATGAATCTGGTCCAGGTTGCGCTCGTCGGCCTGGTACTTTTCGGCGCAAGCCTGCAGATCTATCGCTATGTAGCGAACATCACATCCCGTAGAACGGCAGCAGACCAAGTGGATTCTGATCGGGGTGCTCTCTGTCGTGTTTTCATTCATTGTGTGGATCTTGATCTTTGGCAGCACGCTGGCGATTCCGGCCGGCGCGCCGCGCCTCGTGGCCAATGTAGTCGGCTTGAGCTTCAGCAATGCATTTTTGCTGCTGATCCTGCCGGTGGCGATCACGATTGCGATTCAGCGCTACAAGTTGTGGAATGTTGATGCTATCATCAATCGTGCGCTGGTCTATGGTTCATTAACTGTGCTCCTGGCTTTGATCTACTTTGGCAGCATCATTGTGCTGCAGCGGCTCTTCACAACCTTGACCGGCCAGCAATCCAATCTGGCCATTGTGGTCTCTACCTTGGTCATCGCCGTGCTCTTCAGCCCGTTACGCCTGCGTCTGCAGCGCGGGATTGACCGGCGCTTCTTCCGCCAGCGCTACGACGCCGAGCAGGCATTGCAGGACTTCGCCCTCACGGCACGCAACGAGGTCGATGGCGACGCGCTCCGGGACGAACTGCAGCGCTTGATCGAGCGCACGATTCAGCCGGCCCATGTCACGGTCTGGATGAGTGACCAGAAGGATGGCGACCGATGATGAAGACCTACTCTGGAAGCCTCTCTTCATCCCAACCTAGGACAGTGCTACGCTGGATCGCGCTGGTTGGCTGGGTGCTCATTGCGATCGCCAACCTCGTCTATTACTACTTCGACCTGGCGTCCGACTATGCCGACATGTTGATCCCCTGTCAGGGCATCTTGGGCTCCGGCGGCGAGTGCAACTTTCTGGCCGTCTCCTCAGCAGAGATGGATGTGCTTTCGTCCTGGGGCTTTACGCCCCATGCGTACGCCACGGCCATGACCATCTCGCCGATCATTTTGCTGCTCGTCTACTGGGCTTTGGCTGGACTGATTCTTTGGCGTCAGGCTGTCAGCTGGCTCGGGCTAACCGTCTCGCTGGCGTTAATCGTCTTACCCGTCATGACCGTCTCCGGCGACAATGATTGGTCGGGGAGTGCGCCGTTTCTCTTTTTGATTGCGTTCGTCATCGGCTTTTCGGGGGGAATCGTCACGGTTGCGTTCCTCTACCTGATCCCCAATGGTCGCTTTGCGCCCCGCTGGGCCTACATCCCGATGATCGTCACCATCTTGCTCATGTCCGTGTTGTCCTTGGACACGAATCGTATTGTGGTGATGCCAACGGAGGTAACCTATTTGATACAAGTTGCCCTCGTCGGTCTCCTACTCTTTGGCGCAAGCCTGCAGATCTACCGCTACGTCCGGACATCAAACTTTGTAGAGCGCCAGCAGACAAAATGGGTGGTTTTTGGGGTGCTCTCCGTTGTCGTTGCGGTGATTGTGTGGATTCTTATTTTCGGCACCACGCTGGCGATTCCGGCCGGCGCGCCCCGCCTGCTGGCCAACGTGGGTGGCTGGAGTTTCATCAACGCATTTTTGCTCCTCATCTTGCCCGCAGCCATTACGGTCGCGATTCTACGCTATAAGCTTTGGAACATTGATGTCGTTGTCAACCGTGCGTTGGTCTATGGTTCATTAACGGCGCTGCTGGCTTTGATCTACTTCGGCAGCATCATCGTGCTGCAGCGGCTCTTTACGACGCTGACCGGTCAGCAGTCGAACCTGGCCATCGTCATCTCTACCTTGGTCATCGCGGTGCTCTTCAGCCCGCTGCGCCTGCGTCTGCAGAGTGGGATAGACCGGCGCTTTTTCCGCCAGCGCTACGACGCGGAGCAGTCGCTCCAGGCTTTTGCCGCGATTGCCCGTGATGAGGTCGATCCCGAGGCGCTGCAGCGTGAGATGAGCGCAATCATCCAGAACACGATGCGGCCGGCAACGCTTGCCGTCTGGATCAAAGAGCACAACCGGGATTGAGTCAGACAAAATGTGGACTGTCGCATTAGTCAGGTTGTTGATCGGCACTTGTCCAAAAGATCGTCTGGGCTGATACTGGGTAACGCCCCTCGTAACGAATCGCAGACGCGTATCGGCTATTCTGGCTCTATCAGGTGGGTGGATTGCGCCATCCACGCGCAGACCATACGGATGTTAATTGATCGGCAAACGCTCGATTGCCTTTGCACGCGAGGCTAAGGATCGCATGACGCCCAGCCCAGTTCCCACCAGCCGCTTCAATCGCGGCGCCTGGCTGCATCTGATTTTGATGCTGCTCTGGATCGCCTTCGCCGCGGGCAGTACGATCTACCGCTTCGCACTGCCGACTGACGGCTGGCTGGCGGCCGAGCCGGACGAATTCAACGGGTTCGGGTATATCTATGCGGAGAACATCATGGACGTACCCAGTGGCCTGCAGCCGGGCGATCACCTGGTGGCCGTCGAAGGCATCCCGATTACTGGCGGAATAACCTCGGCCCTCTGGTCGCTGAAAGACGCCTGGACGCCGGCCAATAGCATGCGCTACACCGTCCTGCGGGCCGGTCACGAACAGGAGATTGATGCAGAGCTGACGAACTGGAATCTGAGACGCTTCTTGGAGTCCGACAGCATCACAGCTGCTGCCATTGCCTCCTTCCTGGGCTTGTTTATCTTCCTCGTCATGGGATTTCTGACCTTTTGGCTGCGACCGGACGTCCCGGCCGCGCGTGCCTTGTGGGTCTTATCTGCCGCAATCTTCTCGACCTATCTTGTTACGCTGTATCCATCCATGGTTCCGGATAATGTTTTTCCGCTGGCAGGCATGAGCCTTGTCCTGTCCATTTTTGCGACCTTCACGATTCTGCTGCCGCCGGCTTTTATCCGCTTCGCCCTCGTCTTTCCGCGACCCGTGCCGATTCTGCAGCGCCATCCCTGGATTGCCTATCTGCCCTATGTCGTCGGCATCATCGGCATCGGCGCATTTCTGGCCGAGTTCTATGTCTTTGGCTTTGCCTGGACGGCTATCAGCATTCTGATTGCACTGGTGCTCCTGATTTACAACGCAGTGACGATGCGGGACGCAGTCAGCCGTGCCCAATTGCGCTGGGGCCTGGGTGGCGTGATTGTGGGACTCGCACTCTTTTTCGTGACCTATATTCCCGTGTTCTTCGATGTGCCCGATCCGGTGACGGACTTTGCCAATACCACCGGCCTACTGGGTTTTGGCGTGATGGGCATTGCGCTGGCCATTGCCATCCTCCGCTACCGCCTTTTCGACATTGACGTCATCATCCGCAAGACGCTGACATATGCCATCCTGACGACATTGCTGGCTTTGGTCTACTTTGGTTCGGTCATTGCGCTGCAAACGATTGTTGGTCGGACTTTCAGTGAGCAATCCTCGCTGACCATCGTCATTTCGACGCTTCTGATTGCCGCCCTGTTCGTGCCCCTGCGCAATTGGGTGCAGAACTTCATCGACCGGCGCTTCTTTCGCAGGAAGTATGATGCCCAGCAGGCCCTGGCAAGCTTTGCACAAAGTGCACGCAACGAGGTAGAGCTTGAGACACTTACAGCCGATCTCATGCAGACGGTTGCCGGGACGCTCCAGCCGCAACAGGTCACCATCTGGCTACAGCCGGAGAGCGTTAGAGAGAGCCCATGAGTTTTATGGACTGTTGATTTGTTGACCCAACGGGGCCCGTAACGTATTTCGTAACGCTTGGCAGACGGTCACTGATTACACTGAGGTCACTATGGCAACGATTGCATTCTGGCGAAAAAATAGCAAAGCGAAAACAGAGAGCGAGCCGCCGCCCGTGATCGTCGAGCACGAGACCGCCATGGTCCAGTTGGAGCTCGACATCGCGCCCAACGATCCGCTGCTCGCCTATTTGCAGGGCGCGCCCGGCGTGGTCGAACTGGACAGGCTCAACCTGACGTCGGAGGGCTTGACCCAGCTGCGTGAGGCCGGCGTGGTGCTCATCGTGCCGCTCGTCAGCCAGGGCGAACTGGTGGGCATGATCAATCTCGGGCCGCGGCTGAGCGAGCAGGAATACTCGTCCGATGACCGCAAATTGCTGGCCGACCTGGCGGCGCAAGCCGCGCCGGCCGTGCGCGTGGCGCAACTGGCGCGCCAGCAGCAGATCGAAGCCGCGGAGCGGGAGCGGATCGAGCAGGAGCTCCAGGTTGCTCGCCTCATCCAGCAAACCTTGCTGCCGCAGCATGTGCCCGAACTGGACGACTGGTCGGTGGCCGTCCACTGGCAGCCGGCCCGGGCCGTCGGCGGCGATTTTTACGACTTCATCCAGCTCTCCGATGGTCGCATGGCCTTCATCATCGCCGATGTGACCGACAAAGGCGTGCCCGCGGCCCTGGTCATGGCGACCACCCGCACCCTTCTACGCGCCGCGGCCGAGCGCATCACGTCGCCTGGCGAAGTCTTGGAGCGGGTGAATGAGCTGCTCTGCCCCGACATTCCTGAAAAGATGTTTGTGACTTGCTTCTATGCGATTCTGGATCTGCAGAACGGATGCATGACCTACGCCAACGCCGGTCACGATGTGCCCTACTGCCGGACTGACGACGGCGTCGTTGAGCTGCGGGCGACCGGCATGCCCCTGGGGCTCTTGCCGGGCATGGGCTATGAGGAGAAAGAGCTGGTTATGGGCGAGGGTGATGAAGTGCTCTTCTATTCGGACGGCCTGGTCGAAGCCCATGCGCCGTCCGGTGAGATGTTTGGCTTCCCGCACCTCAAAGAGCTCATCGCGGCCCATGAAGGGGACGATTCGCTGATTGACTATCTCCTCGCCGACATGACAATCTTTACCGGCGCGGGCTGGGAGCAAGAGGATGACGTGACGCTGGTGACGCTCAGCTGCCAGTTGTCCCCCAACGCAGAGGATGATACCGAAACCGTGATAACCGCCACGCCGTTGGCGGAATTTAGCGTGCCCAGCCAGCCGGGCAATGAACGTTTCGCCATGGAGCAAGTGGCTGCAGCGGTTGCTGAGGTCGGCCTCTCCGCCGCGCAACTCGAACGGCTCAAGACCGCAGTGGCGGAGACGACCATGAATGCCATGGAGCACGGCAATCAATATCGGGACGATGCGCCGGTGGCCATTTCCGTTCTGGCGTCGGAGGAGGCTGTGACCGTACGCGTCGTCGATCTGGGCGGCGATGTGCCCATCGCGCAGGCTGAAAACCCCGATCTGTCCGCCAAGCTGGCGGGGTTGCAGACGCCTCGGGGCTGGGGCCTCTTTCTCATCAAAAACATGGTGGATGAGTTGAACACCTCAAGCGATGGCGTTCATCACACCGCCGAACTCGTCATGAACTTGACGGAGGGAGACAGCAATGTCCAGCCATAGTCGTCCCTTTACTGCTGACGTGCGTGCAGTCGATCCCGTGGCGATTATTGACCTGCACGGCGAGATCAACGGCGCGGCCGATGAAGCGCTGAGCGCCGCGTACGCGCAGGCGGCCGCGCTCGACACGCCGACCGTCCTGCTCAATTTTGCTGATGTCTCGTATATCAACAGCACCGGCATTGCGCTGATCGTCGGCCTGCTGGCTCAGGCGCGCAAGGCCAAGCGTAGCCTGGCTACCTGCGGCCTCAGCGACCACTATGCCGAGATTTTTCGTATCACCCGCTTGAGTGATTTTATGTCCATTCTGCCTGACGAAGCGACGGCGCTGGCCGCCGTCCGCGAATAGGAATTATTACTGGCTGTCGCAAACGTGACCGCCCGAGGAGACACTATGGCTCAGACTGCAATTGCGATCTCTACCCGCATGCTGCCAAAGAACGCGGCCGTGCTGGATATCGCCGGCGACCTGACCGGCATGGCCGAGGAGCCCCTGATGGCTGCATACACGACGGCCAGCGACGGCGGCGCGCGCACGATCATTCTCAATTTTGATGAACTCGGCTACATGAACAGCTCGGGCATCGGGCTGTTGGTCACGCTGCTAATTCGCGTCCAGCGCAGCAAGCAGAAGCTGCTCGCCGTGGGCTTGACCGATCACTATCAGCAGATCTTTGAGCTGACGCGCCTGAACGAAGCCATTGCCAGCTATGCGGATGAAGCAAGCGCACTGGCAACGCTAAATGGCGCCAGATAGTCATTTCCCTACTCGACTCCCAATAACGTAAGCACATTCTGTGGCGCTTCTAGTTCGCGCAGCGCGGAGACCAGTAAATCGCGCATCTCCGCCTCAGCAGCCTGACCCTGGCCGGCCAAATTGCGTTCCTGACCCGGATCGTTCTGCACGTCGTAGAGCAGCGGTTGCTGATGGCGCGTGTAGGCCTTCTCCGTGTAGCGCCAGACGGGCGTATCCGTGTAGGGCAGGAAGCGCCCGGCCTCGGCGTCTTGGGGCACGCGCACGGGCAGGAACCAGCCGTGGGGATTGATCATCATCGTCGAATAGCATTCGGCCGGCATATCGTCGCGGCAGGGAGCCAGATAGGTGTGGCGACCGTCGGTCACGTTGACGGTCGAGCCCCAGTAGCCATACATGGCCCAGTCGCGATGACGGTCAGTGTCGCCGCGCAGCAGGGGCATGAGGCTGCGGCTGTGCGCGCCCGGACCGGCCTCCGTGCCCAGCGCCTCTAACTTGGTCGCATAGAGATCGACCGCTGCGGTCAGCGCGCTAACCCGCTGGCCCATCAGCGGACTCTCGGGGTGCCAGATAAAGAGGGGCGTGTGGGTGAGCGTGTTGTACATGGGCGCGTTGGGCTTGCCCATCCAGCCATGATCGCCCAGATAGTGACCGTGATCAGCGGTGACGATGACCATCGTTTTGTCCCACAGATTGAGCGCGTCAAGTTTGTCCAGCACGCGGCCAAACCAGTGGTCGACCATGGTGATCTTGGCCGCAAAGAGCGCACGCACGAACGCTACCTGGCGGTCGCTCAACTTGCTCTGTCCCTCATCGATGCGACCGTAATAGGGCCAGAAGACCAGGTCCGGGTCGCGCGGATTCTCGTCCGAGTAGAGGGCGAGATACTTGTCCGGACAGTGGAAGGGCTCGTGAACGTCAAAGCTGTCTACGGCCAAATACCACTTGTCATGATCGTGATTCGCTTCGAGCCAGTCGGCAATGGCGGAGAAGACCTGGGGCGCAAAGAACTCCTCTTCGTTTTTGATGCCCGCGACGTTACGCGCATAGGAGACGCGGTTCATGAATTGCAGCCCTTGCGGATCCTCAGCCAGCGACTGCTTGAGCATGACCGGGTCTGGATGTTTGGGCGCGGTCTTCCAGGCGTCATATTCGTGGCCGCGGATGAACTCGAAGCCATGATAGTCCTCGAAATAGCCGTGGCTGCCGTACTGAAAGAGATGAAAGTGATCCGTGATCAGCTGGGTGATCGCGCCCGAACGTCGCGCTGCCAGCGCCACCGACGTGTCGAAGGGCTCCATGGGCCCCCACGGCCGCCAGAGGAACTCCTGGACGCCCGCAAAATATTCCCGGCGCGCGGGCATGCAGGGCAAGCTGCCTGCGTAGTGCGTATCAAAAGTCGCAGCGCGCCGGGCAAAACGATCCAGATTGGGCATGTGCACGGTGAGTTCGATCGGCTGTCCGTAGGCGTTCAGGAAGTGGCGATTAAGGCTGTCAATAGAAATAAAGAGTACGTTCAAGACGGCTCTCCTTTTGGCGAAGGCTGAAGTGCAAATCGGTTGTCACAATACAGGGAAGTGAGTAGCAGCGCCGGCCCAACCGCCGCTGGCCGCATCTGGGTTGAGCTATTTGCGGTCTAGCTCATGGAGCAGGGCTAGATGGTTGCAGCCGGCAACCAGATCGCCGTCAACGACCAGAAAGGGGCCTTGTTCGCAATCGCCGCAGCGCTGCAGGCAGAAATCCTCGATCACGTGATGGGACGATTGGCGCAGGCGTACGCGTGCTTCAGGCGTGACGTTGCGCAAGCAGTAGTTGATCGTGCGGGTAGTGTCCATGGATGCCTCGCAAAAGACGGAGCGTGACAGGCACTGGCACAGCGAAGGACTGTCAAGAACGACTCCTTCAGCCGGTGCCTGTCACGCTCCGCAGCTTGTTTACGTTGGCTGCTCGCGCGTGCCGAGCTGCACGGTCAGTCCACCGTCGACGTAGAGGATCGTGCCCGTGATGTAGGCGGCGTCGGGCGAGGCCAGAAAGGCCACAGCGGCGCCCATCTCCAGCGGCGTGCCAAAGCGGCGAATGGGGATTCGATTGGCGTACATCTGCAGTTTTTCAGCGTCTTGGGTTGTCGTTTCCGTCGCGGTTGCGCCTGGGGCCACGGCGTTGACGCGAACGCCGAAATCGGCCAGCTCCAGCGCCATGGCGCGCGTCATCGCGTCGAGCGCGCCTTTGGTGACGTCATAGGGCAGGCCGCGCCAGTGGGCCAGCACGCCGCCGACCGAGCTGATGTGAACGATGTTGCCGCCCTTCTGCTGGTCACGCATGATTTCGGCCGCCCGGTGTGCGCAGATGTACGGGCCGCGAATGTTGTCGGTCAGATGGGCATCGAGGAGCGCTTCGTCAACCTCAAAAAAATGCTTGCGCGTAAGATTAGCCGCGTTATTGACCAGCAGGTCGACCGTGCCATAGGCTTCCAAGGTGGCGGCAAAGAGACGATTGACATCCGCCGTCTGCCCCATGTCGCCCGGAACTGCCAGCACATCAGCCCCGGCTGCCCGTAGTTCTTGCGTGGTTGCCTCCACGCTTGCCGGCGTGCGGCTGTTGATCACGACCTTCATGCCCTCGCGGGCCAGGCGGATGGCAATGCCCTTGCCGATGCCCTTGCTCGATCCGGTGACGATGGCGACTTGACCGGACAGCTCAGGATAGCGGGGCTGGATGGACGAAAATAAAGTTTGGGTATCAGTCACGTGAAGAGTGCTCCGATTCTGCTTGCATTGAGCATGCGCTCAATCGTTGGCGTGAGTTGGACTCCATCAGTCTACGCAGAGCCCTCTCTTTGGTCAATCAACGCGCATCGTTGCGCACTTCGTAACGATTGGGCGACGTTGCGCGGGTACACTGGCGGCAGACGCAGCCATTTCGCATCCATTGATGGAGGAAGAAGCGCATGATGGACGACAAGACAATTTCCGATTCTGAGCGTGAGCCGGTTGCACAAGCGAGCGGCTGGGCAAAACCAGTGCAGACCTTGACGGTTGGTGCAGTGCCCAATGAGGCGATCAATCTCAATGTTGACGGGCGGCAGCTGGCCGGCCCGCTGCGGGGATTCGGTCAACTCTGGCAGAAGACTTATCGCATCAAGCTGGATAATGCCGCCGTCAGTCCCCAGGAACTGATTCGCATCTGGAAGGCTCATTTTCCTGAATTTTGGCCCGGCGATAACCATTTCTACGGCAGCGTGGAAGCGATCAAGGCGGGCGATGTCGCGCTGCTCAACCTGGCCGGGCCCGGCGGCGCCTCGATTTCGACCGGCATCCTCGTGATCTATGCCGATGATGAATCTTTCTCGTTCATGACGCCCCAGGGCCACATCTTTGCTGGCATGAATACGTTTAGTGCGTACGAGGAAGCCGAAACAACTGTCGCAGAAATTCAGGTGCTCGTCCGCGCCAGCGACCCAATCTACGAGCTTGGCTGTCGTCTGGGCATCGCTCATCGACAGGAGGATCTCTTCTGGCACGGCACCCTTGTCAACCTGGCCAAAGCGGTCGGCGCTACCGAAGGTCAGGTCGATCAGCAGACAACGTGCGTCGACCCGCGCCTGCAGTGGCGGGAGGCCAAGAACGTGTGGCACAACGCAGCCATCCGCACAACGCTCTATCGCCCGCTGCGTGCGGGCAGACGGTTTTTCGGGCGAGAAGCATAGTCGCGCGAGCAGCCCCAGCGAATCGCGCGCTGCTCCATTCTTTGTGCCCCAATACATTACTCCTTGTCGGAGTCGCCATGACAGACGCATCAGCATCTTCGTTGTACGCTACTCGCAAATCCAGATGCGTGTTCGGCTCTGCAGCAGACAAAGGAGTAGACGATGGTTGATCTCATAGTTTTGGGCGGCGGTCCAGCCGGGGTGACGGCGGCTCTGCGGGCACGGGAATTGGGCGCACGGGTCACACTGATCGAGCGTGGCGCCTTGGGGGGGACTTGTACCAACGACGGCTGCGTGCCGACGCGCGTGCTGGCCAAAGCCGCCCGCCTGGCCCGGGACGCGCGCCAGTTTGAACGCTATGGCCTGACGCCGGCTGCCCCGGAAGTCGATTTTCGACGCCTGCTCGATCGGGCGCAGGAGGTGGTCTACGCCGTTCATGAGAAGAAACAGCTGCTCAGCCATCTGGAAGCGGCCGGTATTGCGGTCGTTGCCGAGCGAGGCGCTGCCCGCTTTGTGGACGCTCGTACCGTGCAGCTCGAAGATGGCGCCCAGTTGCGCGCCGACCGCTTTGTGCTCTGTGCCGGCGGCCACGCACGTCGTCTGGCGATTCCCGGTGGCGACCTGGCGCTGACCCACAGCGACATCTGGACGTTGCAGAAGTTGCCCAAGTCCGTCGCCATCATTGGCGCGGCTGCAACCGGCTGCCAGCTGGCTTCGATTCTCAACATTTTTGGTGCGGAAGTCCACCTGTTGGACCTGGCGCCGCAGATTCTTCCTGTCGAGGATGCGGGCACGGCTGAATACGTGCGGGCCGCATTTGATCGGCAGGGGGTGCGGGTTGTTACCGGCATCGAGGGCGTCACTGCCATCGAACAGCAGGGCAAGGAGCAGATCCTGCACTACCGCGCCGGTGGCGAAGCATGCACGTTGAGGGTGCAAACGGTGATTCAGGCAGTCGGCTGGCCGGGCAATGCCGAGGCCCTAAACGTTGCTGCCGCGGGTGTGGAGACGGTGCGCAGCTATGTGGCGGTCAACGATCATCTGCAGAGCAGCGTGCCCCATATCTACGCAGCGGGCGACATCACCGGGCGCATGATGCTGGTGCAGAGCGCCGGCTACGAGGCGCGCATCGCGGCCGAGAACGCGGTCCTCGGCAACGACCAGCGCTATGCCCATCACGTGGTGCCCCATGGCGGCTTTACCGACCCCGAATATGGCAGCGTCGGTCTCACCGAGCGAGAGGCCGCCGCGGAACAGGCCATCGCGGTGGCTGAGATTGCCTACGCCGATCTCGATCGCGCGGTAATCGATGATCGCACCGAGGGCATGTGCAAGCTGATCGTGGCGCGCGAAAGCGGTGCGCTGCTGGGCGCCCATGTCGTCGGCGAACAGGCGCTGGAGATCGTCCACATGGTGGCGGCGGGGATGGCGTCCGGCATGACGGTTGATCAGCTGGCCGCGCTGGAGATCGCCTATCCCACCTATGCCGCGATTTTGGGGCTGGCCGCACGGCAGGTCGCGGCCGAGCTTGGGCGCACAACGCTCGACCCCCACTGGCGGGCGCTCACGCGACTGGACGGTCGACCGTTGGTCAGCGAGTGGGAAAATCGCGTTCGCTAGGACGTGCAATCAAGCGGCAAATGCCATGGCCGGCTTGCCGCTTCTGGAAAGACAGACAATGAGCTACGACGCAATCATCGTAGGGTCCGGGCCCAACGGCTTGGCAGCCGCCATCACCCTGGCGCAAAGTGGGGCCAAAGTGCTCGTGATCGAGGGCAAGGCCACGGTGGGCGGGGGCATGCGCACTGCTGAGCTGACGCTGCCTGGCTTTCAGCACGATATCTGCTCGGCCGTGCATCCGCTGGGCATGGGTTCCCCCTTTTTTGCCGACCTGCCCCTGGCCCAGTATGGCCTTGACTGGCTGCCGCCGGAGATCCCGCTGGCCCATCCTTTCGACGATGGTTCGGCCGTTGCGCTTTACGAGAATCTGGCCGCAACAGGCGCGTCGATCGGCGGCGAGGATGGTCAGCGCTGGCAGCGCGCCATGCAGCCGCTAACCGACGCCTGGCCCCAGCTCGCGCCGGCGCTGCTCAGCCCACTGCCGCTCTCTCCCCACTTGTTGGGCCTGACGCGCTTTGGCCTGGCTGCGCTGCAACCGGCCGCGCGTTATGCCCGCCATACCTATCGGGACGAACGGGCGCAGGCGCTCTTTGCCGGCCTGGCTGCCCATGCGATTCGCCCGCTGGAACAGATGGCGACTGCTTCCTTTGGTCTGGTGCTGGGTATATTGGGACACGCTGTGGGGTGGCCCGTCCCGCGCGGCGGCAGCCAGGCGATTGCTGACGCCATGGCCCGCTATTTGCAGGGGCTCGGCGGCGAGATTGTCTGTGGCTGGCCGGTGGCGTCGCTGGATGAGCTGCCGCGGGCGCGGGTGACGCTGCTCGACGTGACGCCGCGCCAGTTGCTTGGCATGGCCGGCGACCGCCTGCCTGCGCGGTATCGAACCCAGCTTGCCCGCTATCGCTATGGCCCCGGCGTCTTCAAGCTCGACTACGCGTTGGCCGGCCCGGTGCCGTGGACCGCTCCCGAATGCCGGCGGGCGGGCACAGTCCACGTCGGCGGCGCCCTAGCAGAGATTGCCCACAGCGAACGGGAGATGTGGTACGGCCGTCACCCCGAGCGACCCTACGTCCTAGTGGCGCAACAGAGCCTGGTAGACAGCAGCCGCGCTCCGGGCGGTCAGCAGACCCTGTGGGCCTACTGTCACGTGCCCCATGGCTCCACGGTAGACATGACCGAACGGGTCGAGGCCCAGATTGAACGCTTTGCCCCGGGGTTTCGTGACCTGATTCTGGCCCGTCACGTGATGACGGCTCCGGCATTTGAGCGCTATAACCCCAACTACATCGGCGGTGACATCAACGGCGGCGTGCAGGACCTGCGTCAACTCTGGACCCGGCCCGTACCGCGCTGGTCGCCCTACAGCACGCCCCTCGACGGCGTCTATCTTTGCTCGTCGGCCACGCCGCCCGGCGGCGGCGTCCACGGCATGTGCGGCTACCACGCCGCGCAGGCGGCTCTCTCCGCTTCCTTTTGACCGGACAAAAGCGTGGCGGCAGTCCACCCAGCGTGAAACTCGTTTGACCGGTGCGCATGAGCCGGTTGTGCCGGTGCCCCGCCATTTCATCCACAAGAAACGTAACGGTCGATCCGCCTGGTTTCGAACCTTCGACAGGCTCAGTCCAAGCGGGCGCAACCGGCGCTGACCTGCGACCCAGATCATTACGCCCTTTCTTCGCTGGGAATGCTCACTCCGCAAAGATTCCACTTTGTCTAGGATCCACCACGCTGCGGGTCACATTCCGCGCTTCGAGTTCCGCGCTCCGCGTTTGAAACCGGGGCGAAAAATCCCGCCGGCCATGGTACACTGACGTCATCTGCGATCTGCCGCAGGGAGAAAGCTTGCGTTCAAAAGGAGTGAACGAAATGGCTGATGTCAACTATTCTGTGCTCACCGAGGAACAGCTGGCCAGGTTGCGCGAGCTGGAGCAAGAGCTTGGCGGCTGGGTGCTGGCCATTGAGCCCGCTGTTAAGCTGGCGAATCTCACACCGACCCAACTGGCACGCATCCAAGCTTTGGAAGAGGAACTCAGTATCATTTTGTTGGCCTATCACCCCGAGAACTCGTAACCAACTGGCGGGAAGGTGTTGTACGATGTGTGACTGAGAAGCGTTTGCGAAGTGCAGAAAGGCTGAGGGGAGCAACGCATGGCAGAACCTGATTTGGCTGGTATGGTTGTCGAGGATATGGCCGCGGCACTCAAGTTTTACCGCCTGCTTGGCCTGGAGATCCCGGCTACGGCGGACGTAGAGGCTCACGTCGAGTATGTGACGCCGGGCGGCTTTCGCATTGCCTGGGATACGCGAACGCTGATCGAAAGCTTTGACGGCCCGCGACCAACGCCCGTTGGCCATCGCATGGGGCTGGCCTTGCTCTGCGCCAGTCCGGCCGAGGTGGATGAACTCTATGCCGCGGTGATCGACGCCGGCTACGCCGGCCATAAGGCGCCCTGGGACGCGTTTTGGGGGCAGCGCTACGCCGTGGTCGTCGATCCAGATGGGAACTTGGTCGATCTCTTTGCCCAGCTGCCTGGCTAAACTGATTGAGGTCAATCAGCCGATAAAAAGCCAGATTTTTTCTGATAAGCGCAATGATCCAGCCCATAGAAGTAGCGCCGGCTGAGCCTGTCGAAGCCGGCGCTGACTTGACCGGCGTCCCTACCAAACACCTATGTAGTTTGCCAGCAACAGGGTTCTTCGCGTAGTCTGCCGCCCTAAACCAGCAGCCAAAGACCGGATTAACCGAGCGCCAGCCCGGAGGGCGACGGAATCTCGACGCTTTCCCCCGTGGGTTTGAGCGCGCCCTCGACCGCGTCGATTTCGAAGACGACCAGTGTGCCCGAATCCTGGTTGGCGACGATGAGGTAGTCGTTCAGGTTGTCAAGGATGAAGTCACGCGGCGTCAAGCCTTGGGTCGACGTATGGCCGAGGAGCGTGAGTTCGCCGCTTTCGCTGTCGACGCGGAAGCTGGCAATGCTGTTGTCGTCGATGCGGTTGGAGACGAAGAGATAGGCGCCCTTGCGCGTTATGCGGATGGCTGCCGGCTGGATGACGCCTTCGGCGCCGGGCGGGAGCGTGGAGACGCTGTGCAGCGGTGTGAGCGTGCCCTCCTCATGGGCGAAGCAGGTAACGGTCGCATCTAGTTCATTGGCCACATAGACGAAACGATTGCCGGGATGGACCACCAGGTGACGCGGTCCGGCGCCGGGCGCAACTACGCCCGGTTCACGTTCGCTGAGTTGACCGGTCTTGCTGTCGAAGGCATAGACCATGACTCGGTCCAGCCCCAGATCAGCAACAAACAAGTAGTCGCCCCGCTGATCCAGGGCGCAGCCGTGGGCGTGGGGACCCTCCTGACGCTCGGGGATGGGACCGCTGCCTTCATGCTGCACCGTGGTCGCCAGGGGGCCGATGCGACCGTCGACTTCCAGCGGGTAGACGGCAACATTGCCACTCATGTAGTGGGCCACGAAGAGCCAGCGCTCGGCCGTGTCGACGAGGATGTGGCAGGCGGCGCTGCCCGGGAGTGGTTGGGCATTGAGGCGGGTCAGCCCGCCGTCCGGTCCCAGGGCGTAGCCGGCCACGCGCGGCGATTCGCTTATGTCGCACTCTTCCACGGCATACAGACGACCGGCCATGGGCGTGAAGGCGAGATAGGACGGGTTGCGCAAGCCTTCCGTCACATCGATTGGGGTCAGGCGACCTTCTCCTGGATCGAACGCCAGTCGATAGATGCCAAGGCCGCGGCCATCTACGTGGCCTAGCGGCAGCGTGTATGTTCCAACGTACAGCATTTGTTCGCGCATGGTTGCTCTCTTTCTCGTTTCCGCAAGCGTCTACATGAGTGAAGGGTGCCGCACTACTTCCAGCCATCGTGATTATTACGATGGCGCAATTACTCGATTTCCTCAACAGCCACTTGGTCGGTCAGCGTTTGTAGTAACGCCTCATCGGGCAGGCCAGAGCCGACAAAGGTGATGGCGCCGGCTGCAAAGGCTGTGGCGAGACGAGCGCAAGCCGCCAGGTCGAGGCCCTGATAGTGTCCGGCCACCAATCCGCTCATCATAGCGTCGCCGGCGCCGACCGTGCTCTTGACCGCCACGGAGGGCGGCTGCGCGTGAAGCACACGCTCACCGGTGACCAGCAGCGCGCCCTCCGCACCCATGGAAACCACGACAACGTCGATGCCATGGACTTGACGCCAACGTTGCGCCTCGGCCACGATCTCGGCCTGATCCGCCAGCGGCCGTCCAATCACATCTTCCATCTCGTGAATATTGGGTTTGATCAGCGTCGGCCCTGCCGGCAAGGCCGCCTGGAGTCCCGGACCGCTCGTGTCCAACGCCACCTTGCGTCCCGCAGCGCGGATACGTTCTACCAGCGCCTTGTAAAGATCTACGGGCGCGCCGGCCGGGATACTGCCCGATAGCACAAACCAGCCACAAGAGTGCGTCAGCTCGTCGACGGTTGTGAGGAGATCTTGAATGTTGGCGTCTGTTGGCGGCTGGCCGGGAAAGTTGATGTCGGTCGTGGTGCCGTTGACTTCATCGATCACCTTGATGCCCGTGCGTGTGTGGCCGGCGATGCGCACGAAACAGTCCTGAATCGCTTTGCGCGCAAAGAGTTCTTCAAAAAGGTGGGTATTCTCTTCACCCAGAAAGCCGGTTACGGCCACCGGCAGCCCGCGATCGGCCAGGATCGAGGCCACGTTGATGCCCTTGCCGCCCGGATCCGAGCGACTCGTCGTGACCCGGTTGACCTGGTCGACGGCAAAGTCGGGCACGCTGATTGTCTGATCGATCGCCGGATTGAGGGTGATGGTAGCGATGCGATTGACTGTCTGTTCTGGTACGCTCATTGTGCGTCCGCTTTCTCCATGCGTCGTTCATGATAGGTCGCCCACAGCGCAATGAGGAGTGCGCCGCCCATCATCAGCGCGATCAACTGATAGGTGTCCTGCATGGCTGCTACCTGGATGGCCGGCGTGGCTTCGGTGGCGCCGCCGGGGACGGGGGCGCCGTTGTAGTGGACGGCACGTGCAGCCCAAATTGCGCCGAAAACCGCCAGACCGACCGTCTGCCCCAGCGTGCGGCTTACGGCCAGCAAGCCCGATGCCGTACCAAGCTGGTTGCGCGGCGCGGCGCCCAGAATGGCGCTGTTGTTGGGCGACTGAAAGATGCCGATGCCCAGGCCCACGGGCAGCAGACAGAGCACGTAGCGCAGCACCGAACTTTCCAGGGTCAACGTGCTCAGCGCCCAGTAGCCGATGGCCATGACGAGCAGGCCGACCACGGTCACCGGACGCGGGTTGACCCGATCAGATATTCTGCCCGAAATGGGCGAGACGATGCCCAGCGCCGCCGGCAAGACGGCCAGTAGCAGACCGGCCTGCTGTACATCCAGCGCCCGGGTGTCCTGCAGATAATAGGTCAGCAAGAGAACCGTCCCGGCAATCGCCATGAAGGTCAGGAAGCCGGTGGACAGGTTGACGCTAAAGAGCGTGTTGCGAAAGAGCTGCAGGTTGATCATGGGCGCCGGGACGCGCAATTCGATCAGGATGAAGGCAACAAAGGCCAGCGCGGAAAGGCCAAAGAGTAACAATATTCCGGTTGACGTGAAGCCGCGGTCCGGTCCTAGCGTCAGCGCCAGCAGCAGCGTCAGCATGCTGACAAAGAGGGTGAACGCGCCCCAGTAGTCAAAGCGTTGATCTCCGGCCGGCGGTATATTGGGCACGAAGCGCCAGACCATCCAGGTGCCCAGGATTCCGATGGGGACATTGACGATGAAGATCCAGTGCCAGGAAAGCTGCTTGATCAGCACCCCGCCGATCGTCGGGCCGGCGATGATGCCAATCGAGACGATCGCACCGGTGATGCCCAAAGCGGTGCCCCGTTCTGAGTTAGGAAACGCTTCGATGACGATTGCCGGACCTAGCGCCAGGATCATGGCTGCGCCGACCGCCTGCAGCACGCGCATGGCGATGAGCATGTAGATCGTCCCCGAGAGTCCGCACAAGATCGAGCCGATCGTGAAGACCACGAAGCCCCAGCCATAGATGCGTTTCTTGCCGCGGATGTCGGCCAGCCGTCCAACCAGCAACAGCAGCGTCGATAGGGTCAGTAAGTAGGCCAATACGACCCACTGCACTGTGGCAAAGTTCGTGTTTAGGTCAGCTTCCAGCGTCGGCAACGCTACGTTGACGATGCTGCCGTCGATTGTGGCCAGAAAGATGCCCATGGCGACTGCGGCCATGACGTACCACTTGCGGCCATAGTCGATCTCGACGGCCGGGGCGACCGGTTGTGCACTCATGCGCGCTCCCAATCCTGATAGTGTGGGGGAAACAAGGGCGACAGGTTTGCCCCGGCGTCAACGATTTGATCTGCGTGTCTTCACCCTACATCCATAGCCGCCAAAAGGTCAAAAGCGTCAATTACCCAATTCTCTACCATTTGCCGCATACTGGAAGCTCGGCGACTCTTGCCGAAAACACGAATGAAACGCCCTGCCTACATGCCGCAAGGACTGAAGCGATCGTACAATGAATCAACCCAATCTCATTCCAACCGGCGATGAAGCCCAAGCAATTCCATCTGCCGGCGGAAGCTCCGGCACTGCGCCGGCGATAGAATCCTCCATCCTGCGCAATCGCAATTTTGTCCTGCTGTGGGCGGCCGAGGCCATCTCCGTCCTCGGTGATCAATTTCATCTGATCGCCATGCCCTGGCTCGTCCTCATGCTGACGGGCAATGCCCTGGCCGTGGGCGCGGTCATGGCGCTGGCTGCGATTCCCCGGGCGATCTTCATGCTGGTCGGCGGGGCCGCGACCGATCGCCTCTCGCCGCGCACGGTGATGATTCTGTCCAACAGCCTGCGTTTTCTGCTCGTCGGCTCGCTCGGCCTGATCGTATTGGCGGGGCAGATCCAGTTGTGGATGCTCTATGGCTTTGCACTAGCATTTGGCCTGGCTGACGCCTTTTTCTTTCCGGCACAAAGCGCGATCGTGCCCCAGCTCGTTGAGGAAGAGCAACTCGGCTCGGCCAATGCGGTCGTGCAGGGCACCGCGCAGGTGAGCATGTTGCTGGGCCCGATTCTTGCCGGCGGCTTGATTGCCCTGCTCGGACGCTCGGCCGGCACTGCGCCCGGCGTACAGGGCATCGGCGTTGCCTTTCTCATTGATTCCGTCACCTTTCTGCTCGCGGCCGCGCTCATCGCGTTGATCCAGCTCTACAACAATCCGACGGCCAGCGGCGAGCACGAGTCGGTCTTGGAAAACATCCGCGTCGGCCTGGCCTATGCCTGGGCCGACCCAACCTTGCGCATGCTCTTCATCATCGTGGCCGCCGTGGCGGGACTCATCAATGGCGTCATGGCCGTGGGCATCCCCGTGCTGGCCGATGCGCGGCTGGCATACGGCGCGGCCTCCTTTGGTATCGTCATGTCGGCCATGGGCGCGGGGTCATTGGCGGGTATGGGGCTGTCGATCGCGCTCCCGCGTCCCGATGGCTATCTCGGCACGCTGCTCCTGGCCGCGACGGCGCTGATGGGCCTGGGCTTGATCCTGCTCGGGCTGACGACCTCGACCCTCCTCGCCGCGCTCATTGCCTTGATGATGGGCGTTGGGAACGGCTATATCAACATCGAACTGATCACCTGGCTCCAGCGGCGCGCGCCGGACGAGATGCTCGGTCGCATGATGAGCCTCTTCATGTTCTCCTCGGTTGGTCTGATGCCGGTCATGGCTGCGCTGGCCGGAGCGATCCTCGAGGTGACGATTACGGGTCTCTTTGTGGGTGGGGGCGCCTTGCTTTGGTTGGTGGTCCTAATCGCCCTACGCAATCCCGATTTGCGTGCGCTGGCTTTGCCGCCAGAAGGATACCCAGAAGGATACAACGCGGATTAGGAGCCGCTCGGAAGCAAATACCATCCCTGGGCGCGCCGAGACCCAGCTTGGCATGCGCTGCGTTTTGACCTGCCGGCCCAATTTTGGGGGTTGACAAATCAATTAAAAACTAATATCATTAGTTTTGAAGAATAATATCATTAGTTTTTAATCAAGGAGATCCCGATGACCACGGAGCAGATGGAAACCTTTCCCCCCACAGGTCAGCCCGCCGGCATCAAGCATACGCTCCAGCTTGAGGGCGTTACCATCGCCGCAGCGGCGTTTGCCCTCTACGCCTACTTTGGTTTTCAGTGGTGGGTGTTGGCGCTCTTTTTTCTGGCGCCGGATCTTGCCATGGTGGGCTATCTGGCCGGCCCCCGGGTCGGTGCAATCGTCTACAATGCGGCCCACACGACGGCTATTCCCCTGGCGTTGGCCGGCATTGCTTTTGCCTTTGGCTGGATGCTTGGCGTACAGATCGGGCTGATCTGGCTCTTTCATATTGGCGTCGATCGTGCGGTTGGCTACGGGCTCAAGTATCCTGAGCATTTCAAGCGCACGCACCTGAGTGCGTGATCGAGGCGTGCGCCCTGCAACACGTTTCGGCGTGTTGCAGCTTTTCCCGACCGTTACATACTTACCGGATACTGCCGTGCCCTATCCCAGTCAAGTCAATCGAGACGCCATTATCGACACTGCCTACGCTATAGTAGAGGCGGACGGGGCAGACGCCCTCTCTCTGGGGGCAGTCGCCAGGACGTTGGGCGTCAAGACGCCATCGCTCTATCGCTATGTGGCCAACAAGGCTGCGTTGATCGAGGCCGTGAATCTGCGCACCTTGACGCAGCTCTTCACGGCCATCGATCAGGCGTTGGCCGTCACCGATGGCGATGCCGCAGCACGCCTACTGGCCATCGGGCGCGCGCTGCGCAGCTTTGCCCACGCCCATCCCCATGCCTATCAACTGGCCATGACGGCCCCGCCCAGCCAGGGGCGCCCTGACGAAGAACTGCTCGTCAGCTTTGTCTTGCCCGTTCAGGCGATCATGGCCGAGCACGTCGGTGAGACAGCCTCATTGAGCGCGCTGCGCGGTCTCCTGGCGCTCGTTCACGGCTTTTCCATGCTCGAATTGAACGAGCAGTTGCAGCGCGGCGGCGACCTGAGCGCAACCTTTGATGCGACGGTGCGCGCCTATCTACGTGGTTGGATGTAATCCTCTTACCAGCCAGTTGACGTGAGGTCGACTCCGTTAGCATCATCGGTGTTCTGAACAGAAGCGTCCCGAATGCGTTGGACGAGCCGCTGCATGATGCAATGGGCAACCCTACTCTGATCGTCAATCAGTAGAAAACGACTGTGCTATAATCCCTCCTCTGTGCAGTGCAGGATAACTCTGTATTCGTTGTGGGGATGGCAGGGGTTTCAGACAGGTCAAAATGAGCATAGGCATGCGCGCACGCGCGGTCGATTGGTCACTCTTTTTCTTAATCGGCTTTGAATTTGTAAGCGGACTGACCTCCTTTACTGTCGGCAAGGAGGAGGGCCGCGCCCTCTTTGTGATTCACGGCATTGTGGGCTTGGCGATCATTGGCCTGCTCTTCTTCAAGTTCCGACGCGTCCGGCGGCGCGTCACGGAGCCGCGACGCTGGCAGCGGGCCACGATCGTTTCGGTGTTGGTGGCGCTGGCCGCGATTGGCTCACTGGCCACGGGCATACTCTGGACGACGGTGCAGCGGCCCCTCGGCTATCCCAACGGCATGATTTTGCATACGACCTTCGGCATCGCGCTCGTCGTACTCTACCTCTGGCACATGCTACTGCGCTATCGCCCCTTGACCCGGCGTGACGTGACCGATCGCCGGACGGCCCTCAGCGCGCTCGGCGTGCTGGCCTTCGGTGGGGGCGCGTGGCTGCTGCAGGATCGCAGCGCTCGCGCCTTGGGCGCGCCGGGGGCAGACCGCCGCTTTACCGGCTCGCGCAATGCCGGCGACGGACAGGGCAATGATGCTTTTCCGGTCACCATGTGGATGTTGGATCGCCCCCTACCCTTGAATCTCGATGACTACCGATTGTCGGTGCAGGGACTGGTTGCCCAGCCCGCTGAGTACGATCTGGCCGAGCTCGCCGGCATGCCTGTGCGTGAGGCCGATGTCGTCATCGATTGCACCGGCGGGTGGTACTCACTGCAGACCTGGCGCGGGATTCGCACGGGCGATCTGTTGGCCAGGGCGCAGACCGCCGCGACGGCGCGTTTTGTGCGCTTCACGTCGGCGACCGGCTACCGCTGGAGCCTGCCCATCGCGGAAGCGCAGGAGACGCTGCTCGCAACGCATGTGGGCGGCGAGCCATTGAGTCACGGGCATGGCGCGCCGCTGCGGCTGGTCGCACCCGGGCGGCGCGGCTTTCAGTGGGTGAAGTGGGTCGTTGCTGTCGAGGTGATTGATGAACCTGACTTAGGCCAATGGCACGCCATTTTTGCCAGCGGCTTGACGGACTCTACCTGAGTGGACCCAGATCGCATACTCTGAGCCAATCGGAAAGTCGCACTCGGTGACGTCACGAGAACCAGCGTCACCGAGTGCTTCATAGTGGATCGCCACACGTTGGACGACAAGCTGATTGCCCAGGAGCTTCACGTGAGCATGAACGGCAAGGGCCATTGAGCCGTGCTGGATGCGAGCAGCTTGCCGGAAAGGATTCTGCCGTCAAACTGTTGCAAATAGCAGAGCCGATTGCGACGGTAGGCAGGGATTTGGGGTTGACATTGGAGCTGACTATGTTGCAGACTGACGTGCCAGCGACTATACTAGCGTAAGCACACTGTAATTACGATAGGAAGGAAGTGACTCCTGAACCGCAAAATCTTTCGCACTGGCAATAGCATGGTCGTCTCTCTGCCCAAGGAGATGTTGGACGTGTTGAAGCTTTCAGAGGGCGGCGAGGTTTCGGTAGAACTTGATACGGAACATGGCCACATCCTGATTACGCCAGCCGTCGCTGAAGGAAAAGGCGTCGATGCCGAATTTGCCAAGCAGGTAGCCGAATTTATTGAGGAATATCGGCCTGCCTTGGATGCGCTGGCTAAGTGATCTACCTGACGCCCGAGCAGGCGCTCTTCATCCACGCCCGCATCATTGCCGAAACCGGCGGTGATGGCGGCATCCGTGATGTAGGTCTCCTGGCTGCGGCAGTGGCTCGCCCACAGGCTGCCTTTGACGGCAAAGATCTCTATCCGGACCTTTTTCGCAAAGCCGCCGCACTGATGGAGTCCATCGTGCTGAACCATCCCTTCGTTGACGGCAACAAACGCGTCGGCATCACGGCAGCCGCTCTCTTCCTCCAACTCAATGGCCGCTACTTGACGGTGACCAACGAAGAACTCGAACAATTCACGCTTGACGTTGCGCGCGGCCAAAGCAATCTGGACAGCATGACCGCGTGGTTTGAGAAACAGTGCGAGCCGCAGCATAGGTGAGACGATGCAAAAACGTCTGCATAGATTGGTCAAGCAGGTTTCTGAGGCCGGGCCCGGCGCGTGGATGGTCTGGTGCAGCCCACCCTTACTCAGGCGTGTCGCCACTGACGAGCGATTGGACGCCTACGATGCCTGACGCACGCTGCGCGAAGCCCGATGCATCAACTTGATCTATAGGGCTACTCTGCCGTCAACGTGAAAGCGACTGCAGACCGATTTTCCATTCGACATGATATTGGTTGATTTCGCGACTTTTGAGAAGCCCTGTTTTTGTCGTTTCGTTGTCTTGACAATGGGTTCAACCATACCTCGCTGCGCAGCGTGTGACATTGATGAGCTGCTGACGCAAGCATTGCGTTGCAACACGCCCTAAACAACCATCTTGTCTAATGGGTGCACTGCTGCACGTGATTTGTCTCAAAAAAGCGGTTGACGCAAGTAGATGGTCTCTTCAAGGACCCGTTGCGTCACCATCCGACTGCGGAGGAAACCCATGTTCGATTTCATCACTGAAGAGCACAAAATGATCCAGCAGGCGGCGCGTGATTTCGCGCGTAAGGAGATCGCGCCGATTGCCGAGCATCACGACGCCACCGGCGAATTTCCGATCGATACCGTGCGCCAGATGGGCCAGCTCGGTTTTATGGGCATTGAGGTGCCCGAAGCCTACGGCGGTGCGGGCATGGACACGCTTGCGTATGTGCTGGCGCTGGATGAAATCTCGCGGGTCGATGCCAGTCATGGCACCATCATGTCGGTCAACAATTCGCTCTTCTGCAACGGGATCATGAAGTACGGGACCGAAGCGCAGAAGCAGCAGTACGTCACGCCCGTGGCGTCGGGCCAGAAGATTGGCGCCTACAGCCTCACCGAGCCCATGAGCGGCTCCGATGCCGGCACGATGAAGAGCCGGGCTGTGCTCAATGAGGCCGGCGCCCACTACATCATCAACGGACGCAAGTCGTGGGTCACCTCCGCGCCCTATGCCGACTTTATCGTCCTCTTCACCATGACGGCGCCGGAGCAAAAGCACCGGGGCGTGAGCGCCTTCCTCATCGAAACCGACAAGCCCGGTTTTGCTCGCGGTAAGACGGAGCCCAAGCTGGGCATTCGCGCTTCGGCCACCAGTGAGATTCTCTTTGACAACTACGAATGTTCGGTGGAGAATCGCCTGGGCAACGAGGGTGACGGCTTCAAAATCGCCATGGCCGTCCTTGACGCCGGTCGGATTGGCATCGCCTCTCAAGCGCTGGGCATTGCCGAGGCTGCGCTGGCGGCCAGCATCGCCTACGCCCAGGAGCGGGAAGCCTTTGGCCAACCCATCGGCAAGTTCCAAATGATCCAGCAGAAGCTGGCCGACATGAAGTGCCGGGTCGACGCCAGCCGCCTGCTCATCTATCAGGCGGCGCTGGCCAAGATGGCGTCCCAGACGAGCGGCGCCCGCTACAGCATGGAGGCGAGCATGGCCAAGCTCTTTGCCTCGGAGACAGCCATGTGGGTGGCGACCGAAGCCGTGCAGATTCATGGCGGCATGGGCTACTCCAAGGAATTGCCCATCGAGCGCTACTTCCGCGATGCTAAGATTACCGAAATCTACGAAGGCACCAGCGAAATCCAGCGTATGGTGATTGCCCGGAACCTGACTGGACTGAGTTGAGATAGAACGCGGCTCGGGCGGACCTGCCGGGTTGTCGCGGATTTCTTTGAAAGCATCTGCCTCGATCCGTCTAGTCCGTCCGAACCGCGTTTGACTCGAAGCTTCAAGGCCAAGGAACCCCACATGACGGAAGCCCATATCTGTGACGCGATCCCTACGCCGCTGAGCAGCGGTAGGGTTTGTAGGGTTGTGGGGTGGTAGGGTCGTCATGGTATGGTTCCGCACTCCGCACTCCGCACTCCTCTGGAGGTCGTATGAGATTGTTTCGAAGTCCTGTGAATGCGCCGCGCTTTCCGGAGCCGCGGGATTGGATCAATGTGGAGCAGCCAATAATGGCGGCGCCAACTATGGCGGCGCTGCGCGGCAAGTTTGTTCTCCTTGAATTCTGGACCTTTTGCTGAATCAATTGTCACCACAACGTCGCGCAGTTGCGTCGACTCCGCCGGATGTTCCCCGATGAATTGGTCGTCATTGGCGTTCACTCCCCCAAATTCCCTGCTGAAGGACTGACCGCAAACGTGCGCCAGGCTGTGATGCGTCATGGCATCGAACACCCCGTCGTCAACGATTTTAACCTGGAAATCTGGAGCCGCTACAGCGTGCGCGCCTGGCCTACGGTTGTGCTCATTGACCCTGCGGGCAAGGTCGTTGCTGAACGGACGGGTGAGATCGATGCCGCGCACGTCGCTGAATTGCTTCAGCCGTTGATCGACGCGGCCGACGCTGCGGGCACGCTCTCACGCCGGCCATTGCCGGGGCTGCAGCCACCGGACGAAGCGCCGACGCGCCTGCGCTTTCCGTCGAAGCTGACGACTGCACCCGGCGATCGTCTCTTCATTGCCGACACCGGCCACCACCGCATTCTGGAAGTGCAACTCAGCCTGGATGGCCGCAGCGGAGAGATCGTGCGCGTCTTTGGTTCCGGCGCGGCCGGGTTGGTCGATGGCGCAGCGGCTGAGGCGCGCTTCTTTCACCCGCACGGCCTTGCGTTTCGCTCGACTGCATCTGGCTCCACCCTCTACGTCGCTGATACGGACAACCACGCTATTCGCGCCGTCGACCTGGTCTGGGAGCGTGTCCGTACGATTGCCGGTACCGGCGAGATTGGGCGTACGTTTAGCCCCGACAGCACCGACCCCCTGGCCGTCGCCCTGCGCTCACCCTGGGCGGTCGTTGCGGATGGTGACGCGCTCTACGTTGCCATGGCCGGCTCGCATCAGATCTGGCGCTTACGTGATGAGGCCCGGTTAGAGCTCTTTGCCGGCCGTGGCGTAGAGGCGCTGCTTGACGGTCCGCGGGCGGAGGCAGCTTTCAACCAGCCCAGTGATCTCGTACCGATGGCGCAGGATCTCTTCGTGGCAGACGCCGAGGCCAGCGCAATTCGTGCGATCTCATTGGATGAATCGGGCTTGGTACGAACGCTGGTCGGGCAGGGGCTTTTTGACTTCGGAGACGTGGATGACGTGGGCGCTCTTGCCCGCCTCCAGCACCCGACGGGACTGGCCGGCAACGATCGTCGGCTCTATATCGCTGACAGTTACAACCACAAGGTCAAAACCCTTGACCTCGACACGCTCGCCGTGGAGACGCTGATCGGCACGGGCACTGCCGGCGCACAGGATGGTTTGTTTGATACCGCGCAATTGCATGAGCCGGAGGGCCTGGCCTGGCTAAATGACCGTCTCTATATCGCCGACACCAACAATCACAGCGTGCGTGTGGCAGACCTGCGTACGAAGAGAGTAGTCACGCTGGACCTGGAGTAACGCAGCCCGAATGGCAATCTAGCGCGTCAGCGTATCGCCATCACGGGGAATGGTCAGACGCTCGCTCAGACCGGCGGCTGCAACCCCACTCGCCAACTGGGCACGCGTCAGTCCACAGTGGTTGATCGTCTCCAAGTGAACCGCGACCACGTCCGTCTGAGGGGCGGCCTGACACACGCTGATTACGTCAGCAGTGGTCATAGTAATGGGATCGCCCTGAAGAAACTGGGCTGCTCCGGCATTGAGGACGGCCACATCGGGCGCGTGACCCGTCAGCGCCTTGGCGACGTCAGCGCACCAAATCGTATCCCCGGCAATGTAGAGCGTTGCTTCCTCCGGCGCGCGCAAGACAAAACCAGAGACCGGTCCCATGAGTCGGCCCAGCTCACCCGTGCCGTGCTGGCCGCCCGTGCGCTGGATGTCGATACCTGCCCAAGTAATTGTATCTTCGACCGGCAGTACAGTAACGAACCCTGCGGCCCGGAATGTTTCTTCATCACCCGGCTGGCAGAGGACCGGCACAGTTTTGGGAATCAGCGCCTGCGCCCGGTCGTCCCAATGGTCACGGTGCAGATGAGTGACGAGCACGCCGTCGAGCGTTGCCAACAGGTCAGCCAGCGCCGCGTCGTCCAGCGGCAGCTCCACCATCGGAATGCGCCGCGCACTTGCCGAATTAGGAATCGGATCCATTGCCTTGGCCGGGCTCAACATGGGATCGATGAGCAGCCTGCGTCCACCAAACTGAACGAGCAACGTAGCATGGCGGATCAGTTGGATTTGCATGGTGACAAGCCCCTGTTGGCTGGCGCTACTGGCGGATGGGAACGCTTACAAGCGGCTCGCTTCCAGCTGGGCAAGGCCTGCACGCGCTGCGGTAAGTTTCTTGTATTCCCGGCGGATCTTGGCGTCGTCGCCAGACACAATGGCCTTGAGAAGATCACCCTCTAGCTCCGCAACGTCCAACCGTTCGTAGTAATCCAGCATCTCCTTAAGGTGCGCAAGGACGATCTTGGCCGTCAAGACTGGATGATTATTGGTCACGTTGGCGTCGGGAAAGGCGATCCCATGCTCCAGCTCGATTTCCAGTCCATGACGGAACGCTTCCGGAGAGATCTGACTCGCTTCGGCGCCCATCATCTCTTGCAGGACGAGCGCTTCTGCGGGCAAAACATCGGTCGACTCTAGCATAGTCCAATCGCGAAAACCGAGCGCCTCACAAACGCGCTGCACTTCCGAACGAGTGATGTATTCTGGTAAGTCCATGAGTTGCTCCTGACGGTCATGCCGTAAATGGGAATTGGTTTGTATCGAAGACGCGTGACCTGCACAATATGGCTGGCCTCCATCGTACCATATCTACAGTGAAATCCGAACAGAATTTGAGCATGGGCCATGGCCGAGCATTCCGATTCATTCCCGGCAACTCTGGCCCTTATGCTATACTGTTGCTATCTGAAACTTGGTCATCACACATCGTTAGCAGGTACCTCTATGTCTGTCATTTTGGTAACAGGCGCAGCCGGCTTTGTCGGCTCCCACTTGTCCGAACTCTTGCTTGCCAACGGCCACAATGTGGTGGGAATCGACGCCTTTATTCCCTACTACCCGCGGGCCTTGAAGGAGAACAACCTCGCTGGGCTGCGCGCCAATCCCAACTTCACGCTGCACCAATTGGACCTGCGGACTGATGACCTGAGTCAGGCGCTTGCGGGCGTTGATGCAGTCGTTCATCTGGCAGCTCAGGCCGGCCTGGTGCGCTCGTGGGATGAGTTTGACTCGTACATGACCTGTAACATTCAGGCCACCCAGCGTCTGCTGGAGGCCGAAGTCGCGGCCGGCGTCGGACGGCATATCCACGGCTCGACTTCGTCCGTCTACGGTCGCTTTGCAACCGGTGATGAGGCGGCCGCAATTGAGCCGGTTTCACCCTATGGCATCACCAAGCTGGCGGCGGAAAACCTCTGTTGGGCCTATGCGGAAAAGGACGACCTGGACGTGACTGTCCTGCGTCTCTATTCTGTCTATGGACCGCGCCAGCGACCGGATATGGGCTACAACATCTTCATTCGCAAAATTCTCGCCGACGAGCAGATCGTGATTGACGGCGACGGTACTGATAGCCGCTCCAATACCTTTGTGCTCGACTGCGTTGATGGGATTAACCGTGTGTTGGAGCAACCCGAAGCCAGCGTGGGCGAGACCTTTAACCTGGGCGGCGGCGAAGAGGTAAATGTGCTGCAGGTCCTTGACATTCTTGCCGACCTGACCGGCAAAACGCCAAACACGGTCCACGGGCCCCAGCGCGCCGGCGATCAGCGCCGCACCGCGGCCGACATCACCAAAGCGCGCACGCGCCTGGCCTATGATCCCGCAACGACTGTACGCGACGGCCTCGCCGCCCAGCTCGCCTGGCAGAAGGCCCTGCTCACTCCCTGATTTGTCTGAAACCTACCCGCATGCAACAGACTGCAATCCCCAATCCGAATTCCGCAATCAAAAGGACCTCCCATGACTCTCAACTCGCCCATCGTGCGTAGCGCGCTCTCTCCGGCTGACATGGAGGCCATGGACGTCAACCGTGATCTGGTGGCGGCGTTGGGGCAAGCCGTCGAGGGGGAGGTGCGCTTTGATGGCTACGCGCGTATGCTCTACAGCACCGACGCCAGCCTCTACCAGATTCAGCCGGTAGGCGTTGTGATTCCCAAACGCGTGGAAGATGTGGTCGCAACGGTAGAGATTGCGACCCGTCACGGTGTGCCGGTCTTGCCGCGCGGCGGGGGTAGCTCTCTGGCTGGTCAGGCTGTCGGTGCGGCCATCGTGCTCGATTTTTCCAAGTATATGCACGAGGTGATTGATGTCGATGTCGAAGCTCGTCGCGTCACGGTTGAGCCAGGCATCAACTTCGCCGCGCTCAATCAACAGATGGCCCATCATGGTCTGATGATTGGTCCCGATCCGGCCAGCGGCAACCGGGCCACCATCGGCGGCAGCATTGGCAACAATGCCACCGGCAGCCATTCGATCCTCTACGGTATGATGGCCGACAACGTCCACTCGGTGCGAACCGTGCTGGCCGACGCGTCTCTGGCCGAATTTGGTCCGGTCGATCGCGATGAGCTGGCCGCCAAGGCCCGGGGCGATTCCCTGGAGGCGCAAATCTATCGGCGTGTGCCGGCCATTGTCGACGACGTCATGGACGAGATTTTGGCGCGCTGGCCCAAGCACTGGCGCCGTGCCTCCGGCTACAACCTCGACCGCCTGGCCGCTGCCCTGCTCGCGGCCGATCAGCGCCACCGACTCTCTTTTGACAGCCGCTTTCGCCCGCCCGTTGCCGATCCTACGCTCATCGAACGCTTCAACCTGGCGCAGATCCTGACCGGCAGCGAAGGCACGCTGGCCGTAATGACGGCGGCAACGGTCAATCTCGTCCCGCGGCCACAGTTGACCGGCCTGGCCGTGATCCACTTCGACAACCTGATCGATTCGTGCCGGGCCATTACCGACATTCTCGAAACTGACCCCAGCGCGGCTGAACTGCTCGACAAGCAGCTCATGGATCTGGCGCGGGCGCAGCCTGAGTGGGCCAAGCGCCTCCATTTCGTCGAGGGCGATCCCGAGGCGGTGATGCTGACCGAATACTACGGCACGAGCGAAGCGGAACTGCAGAAGAAGCTCGACCATCTCGCCTTGCATCTGCGCAGCCGGGGCTGGAACGGCACGATTATCAACCTGCTCGACCCTCGGCGCCAGGCCGACGTCTGGGAGGTGCGCAAGGCCGGTCTCAACATTCTCATGAGCCGGCGCGGCGACTTCAAGGCCGTGCCGGGCATCGAAGACGTGAGCGTGCCCCAGGAGCAGCTGGCCGAATATCTGGGCCAGGTCCTCGACTTCTGCGCGGCCGAAGGCGATGTGCCGGGCGTGGCGGTCTATGCCCACGCCTCGGCCGGCTGTCTTCACGTACGCCCGCTCATCAACGTGAAGACAGCACGCGGCGTCGAACTGCTTCAGGCCGTGAGCGACTACGCCTGCGGGCTGGCCGTGGACTATGGCGGCGCGATGAGCGGCGAACATGGCGACGGCCTCGCCCGCAGCGAACTCAATCCGCGCATTTTTGGGCCGCAGCTCTATGGCGCGCTCACCGAAGTGAAGGCAGCGTTCGATCCCGACAACCTCATGAACCCGGGCAAGATTGTCGACGCGCCGCCGCGAGCGGCAAATCTGCGCTTTGGGCCTGACTATCAAACCATCTCGTTATCGACGGTCTTTGACTGGGGGCCGGACGGCGGCTATGCACCCGCGATCGAGATGTGCAATGGCGCCGGCGTCTGTCGCAAGGTGGGCAGCGGCACCATGTGTCCCAGCTTCATCGCGACGCGCGATGAGCGCGACTCCACCCGCGGTCGGGCCAATGCGCTCCGCAATGCCCTCGCCGGGCGCATTCCCCACGATGAACTCTTTACGCCCGAGATGAAGGACGTCATGGGCCTCTGCCTGGGCTGCAAAGCGTGCAAGACCGAGTGCCCGTCGGCGGTGGACATGGCCAAGATCAAGGCCGAGTACATGGTCCACTATCATCAGGCCAATGGCACGCCGCTCTTCAATCGCCTCATGGGACTGTTGCCGGAGATCAACGAGCAGCTCTACAGCACGGGGCGCCCCTTCATCCCGGCCGTGAACGCCTTCATGCGCTCGCCGGTGATGAAGCAGATCCAGGCGCGCATCGGCGTCCATCCGGACCGCACGCTGCCCGCTTACGCGCCGGAGACGCTGGCAGGCTGGTTCGCCAAAGAGCAGCGCAAGGCGCCTGCAAGCACGGTTGGCTCACTCCAAACTGGACTCCCACCCATGCGCTTGGCCGAAGGCGTGGGCCGGCCGGTGATTCTCTTTCACGACACGTGGGTGAACTACAATGAGACCGAGGTGGGCAAGGCGGCCGTGCGTGTCCTGCAGGCGGCCGGCTACGACGTCTATCTCGCCCAGGGGCGTAAGTGCTGCGGCCGCCCGCTGATCACCGGCGGCCAGGCCGACAAGGCCAAGCCGTGGATCGATCACAACGTGGCCCTTCTCGCGCCCTATGCGCTGCAAGGTGTGCCCATCGTCGGCATCGAACCAAGCTGCATTCTCACCCTGCGCGACGAGTATCTCAACCTGGCCTCCGATCCGCGACGAGCCAAAGTGCTGGCCGCACAGGCCTTCACGTTTGAGGAATTTGTCGCGCGCGAATTGGGGGCTGGACGCTTCAAGCCATCGTGGCGGGACGACGTGGGTCAGGCGCTGCTGCACGGTCACTGCCATCACAAAGCCATGGTCGGCAATGAAGTTACCGTCACGACGTTGCGCGCAGCCGGCTACGACGTGACGGTGATTCCATCGGGTTGCTGCGGCATGGCGGGCGACTTCGGCTATGAAACCGATCACTACGAGATTAGCCGCAAAGTGGGCGAGGACCGGCTGTTGCCGGCCGTGCGTGCGGCCGGCCCGGATGTCACCATCGTTGCCTCGGGCACCAGCTGCCGTCACCAGATTCACGACTTCGGCGACCGGGAGGCGGTCCATTTGGCCCAGGCGTTGGATGCTGCGATTCGCTAGGCCAGGCCTGACGGAATCCAGGCCAAACCTGGTGGAACGTGGATCGTCCGAGGGCGAGCAGGTTCTGATATACCTATCCGCTTGATCAGCCAGATCAGCGTTCCATTTGATCGATACCTGAATTGGGACCCCATCTGCATGATCGGCGTACCATGAAAAGGTAGGCGCGCCATGACGCTTCAGTTTCGCCCTGACGGTACCTTCACGATTGCGCTCTTCACCGACATCCACTGGCGGAGCGGCGGCGAGGACGACCGGCGCACGGCCCGGATGATGGGCGCTGTGCTGGATGCGGAACAGCCCGACCTGGTTGTGCTGAATGGCGATACGATCGACGGATCCTATTGTGATGATCCTGCCGGCGCATTGCAGAATGCGGTCGCACCAGTCGTCGCGCGCGACCTGGCATGGGCCGCAGTCTTCGGCAACCACGATGACGAAGGTGCCCTGGATCGGGCTGCGCTCATGGCGGTTATGCAGGCGCTGCCCGGCTGCCTGGCCGAGCCGGGACCAGCTCAGCTGGCGGGCGTGGGCAACTATGTGTTGAGCGTCGCCGGAGAAGGCGACCAGCCGCAGGCACGGCTCTATTTCCTCGATTCCCATGCCTATGCCCGCACAGACATCGGCGGCTACGGCTGGTTTGAGCGCGATCAGATCGCTTGGTATTTGCAGACGGCGCAGGCGGCCCGCCGGGCGCAGGGCAAAGTGCTGCCCGCGCTGGCCTTTTTTCATATCCCGCTTTCCGAATATAACGAAGTCTGGGATCTCCACACCTGCTATGGTCGTAAAGGCGAGGCCATTTGCTGTCCGCTCGTCAACACGGGCATGTTTGCGGCCATGCACGAGGCGGCTGAAGTTATGGGCGTCTTTGTGGGTCACGATCACCTCAACGACTTCATCGGTCAGCTCTACGGCATGCGCCTGGCCTTCGGGCGGGTGAGCGGCTACAGCGGCTATGGCGACCACGCCTTTGCCCGCGGCGCCCGGTTGATTCGCCTACGTCAAGGGGTCTATGATTTTGAGACGTGGCTGCATCTGGATGGCGGCAAGATTGTTACGGATCAGCCCGAACACCTGCCTGAAGTCGACCGCCCCACCTGCATTTTGTAGAGGTCTCTTTCCCCCGTGCCAAGATTGTCAAGATAACGTGGAGTCCGCCAATGTTTCGCTTTTCGCTGGATGACGAGAGTGACCTGCGCCTGCTGCAGCCCTATCACGCCGACGCGCTCTTTGCGCTGACGGACGCCAACCGCGCGCATTTGCGCACCTGGCTGCCCTGGCTCGATCACGTGAAGAATGTGGCCGACTCGGAGAATTTTATCAGGGGCGTCATGCGTCAATTTGGTGAGAACAATGGCTTTCAGACCGGCATCTGGTATCAGGATCAACTGGCCGGCGTCATCGGCTATCATGCCATTGACTGGACGAACCGGTCCACGGCGCTGGGCTACTGGTTGGGCGAGTCCTTCCAGGGCCACGGCTTGATGACCCGTGCGGCCCGCGCCTTGACCACGTATGCGTTGGTCGATTTGGCGCTTAACCGCATCGACATCCGCTGCGCGTTGGGCAACCGGCGCAGCTGTGCCGTGGCGGCGCGGTTGGGATACACCCACGAAGGCATCGTGCGCCAGGCCGAATGGCTCTATGACCACTTCGTCGACCACAACGTTTACGCCATGTTGGCGCAGGATTGGGAAGAGTGACGTTCGTGTGAATTCAGAATGTGGGCCCTTTACCAGAAGCCCGATTTCTTGACCTGCACAGCGATTCTGCTCGGACCAGCAAACGCCCAAAAGGCGATTTGGAGAAGATTAGCTCGCCGCGTACAATCTCCCTTGCTGCTCGCTCCATGTTGAATGGAAGACTGACAGCAATTCGCACATTCTCTGTTCCTTGACAAACGGTCGGATCGATCCTCCCAGATCATCCCCTTTTTGAGCAAATTCCATGTCTCCTTCCAAGTACAGTCGTGGCCCTCAACTGCGCCCGCTTGATGTGCGTCAACATCAGCAAGATGGACAGCTCTATTTGGCCCTGCGTGATCCATTGCAGCTTGCCGAGCATACGCTGCTTGTGCCCCAGGCGCTGGCCGCAGTATTGGCCTTTTGCGACGGGGAACATGATGCCGCCGCGCTGGCTGCAGCGTTTGAACGCCACTACGGTGCACAGATTGACGTGGCGACGGTCGAAGAATTGCTGTCCGCGCTTGACGAGAACTATCTGCTCGACAACGCGCGCGCGGCCGCGGCCATGGCGCACGTGCTGGATGCATATCGCACTGCCCCATCTCGTCCGCCACTCATTGCCGGGCGCGGCTACCCGGACGATCCAGCCGAGCTCCACGCGTTTCTCAATGACTGCTTGGAAGCTGTCGACAGCGTGCCCAGACCCATAGAGGAGTGGCCGCGCTGGTCCGGCCTGCTCAGCCCCCATATCGATTACGGCCGGGGCGGGGCGGTCTATGCTGAAATTTGGAAGCGTGCGGCCGAAGCTGCCAGGGCGGCCGATCTCGTTATTTTTCTTGGCACCGATCACTATGGCGACGATCCCATTACCTTGACGCGTCAGAGCTATGCCACGCCCTTTGGCATTCTGCCGACAGAACAGGAAATCGTTGATAGACTTGCCGCGCTGTTGGGCGAAGACGTTGCCTTTGCCGGCGAACTGCGCCATCGCGACGAGCATTCGCTAGAGCTGGTCGCCGTCTGGTTGCATCATATGCGCGGGGGCGAGCCGGTCGACGTGGTGCCGATTCTTACCGGATCCTTCCATCGCTTCATGCAGAATGGCGCGGGACCGAATGATGACGGCCAACTTGGCGCTTTGCTCGATGCGCTGCACGAACTGGCTGGGGATCGGCGCGTACTCGTTGTGGCGTCGGGCGATCTGGCCCACGTTGGTCCTGAATTCGGCGGCGCGCCGCTGACCGAGCGAGCGCGACAGGCGCTGCAGCAGGCAGATGAGGAGCTACTGACTGCGTTGCGCGCCGGTGACGCCGAAGGCTTCTACCGTATGATCAAGAGCGTGGACAACACCAACAACGTCTGTGGCGTCTCGCCCCTCTATTTGACGCTGCGTCTGTTGGAAAATGGCCACAACCGCCCGGTGCAGGGCGAACAATTTGGGTACGCCGTCTGCCCCGCTGACCCACATGATACGTCGGTCGTGACAATTGCCGGCATGACCTTTCTCTGAGTATGCTGCACAAACACAAAAAAAGGAGGGGCGGCCACAATGGGCCGCCCCTCCTTTTTGCTGATGTTTTGTCGTTTGCTGCGTGTCGTCTTCACGTCTGCCCCGCAGCGCCGCGGTTCGAAGCTAGGCCAGCAGTAGGCTGAGGATCAGCATGCCGATCGCCACGCCGGCAAAGAATATTGTCAAGATGCCGACGATGGCCAAGAATTTGATGATCCCTGTCAGGGGACCGGTGCCGGTGGGTTGCACATCATGAGTGTTCACGGCAGTCCTCTCTTCGTGGCGGCTTTGGATCGGTGACGTGACTGTCTTTGGTCTGAATGAACTGACTTCAGACAGTCTGTGAGAGCTTACCATAAGAAAATATCACACAAATACACAATCGTCAACACTTTTTTGTGTTTTTTAAAATGAGAAAATTCTCATTAATGCACAGAATGTGGGGATTTAGAAGGTGACTTGGCGACCGACGCCGGCGGCGAGCGCATTGGCGTAGACGCGCGCTGCGGTGACTGCATCCTGCATGGCCAGGCCCACGGACTTGAAGACCGTCACGTCGCTGGGATGGTGGCGGCCCTCAACCGCGCCGGCGAGCAGGGCGCCCAGATCACCGATCACCTGGTCATAATTCAGCACGCCCTGGTCAACGGGAATCATGATATCGCCGGCTTCCGCCTGCGCCGCCACATGATGGTCCACATAGACCCGGGCGTTTTCCAAGAGGCGGCCGTCTAGCTCGCGCATGCTGCGCGTGTACGCGCCGACTGCGTTAATATGGGCGCCTTCCTGGACCCATGTGGCATTGAAAAGCGGTTCAGTTGCATTGGTCGCCGTACAGATGATGTCGGCTGATTCCACCGCAGTACGGGGATCACGGGAGGAATGGGCACGCACACCTAACCGCCGCTCGAGCTGCAGACCGAAGTTTAGGTCTTTCTCACCCGTACGCGTCACGATGAAGACCTGCTCGATCGGGCGCACCGCGCAGACGGCCTCGACCTGAGCGAAGGCTTGGGCCCCGGCCCCGAAGATCGTGGCGATGGAGACATCTTCGCGCGCCAACGCCCGCGTGGCCACACCGCTGACCGCACCCGTCCGCATGGCCGTCAGATGCTCGGCATCCATCATGGCCAGCAGGGCGCCCGTGCGCGCATCGTGGAGCAGTACCACGCCCTGGATCATGGGCAGCCCGAAGTTGGCAGGGTTATCGCCATACACCGTAACGATCTTGATCGCCAGGCTGTCGACCTCCCCGCCCACGTAGGCCGGCATGGAGAGGTGTAGACCGTTGCGTTGTGCAATCTCTGTCGCCGCGCGCTGGGGCATCTCCACATTGCCCAGGGCCAGCTGGCGGAAACCGTCTTCGACTGCCGTGATGGCTTCTTCCATCGTCAAGACTGCTTCCACATCGCTTTGGGTGAGGACTAGCATGAATGCTCCTTCCAAACGCCTCGTAATGGTCAATTAGCAATGGTCAATGATTGATGGAAGATGTGGCCGCTATGCGTCTTGCCACGTATCGGCGAAGGGCCAAACCTGATTCCAGGCGCCCATCCAGTCATCGGCCCGGCTGACAACCTTGAGCGGTTCGACCACCTCGACGCCGGCGCGGCCGCGGAACTGGCCGGCCTTGTCGACTGTGTCAATTTCGATGGTGATGGTGGTCGGACGTGCCGGCGTGTAGACTGGCGCCTGGTCAAGCTGTTGCAGAGCCTGGCGCGCGCCGTCTTCAATCATCTGACGCGCGCGCATCGGCGCGATCTGGCGGGCCGAAAAGCGGGACAGTCCTTTCTTGACCGCGACATAGGTCGGCCTGTCGCCCAGAATCTCCTGAGCTTCGCGGCATGCCGCCACATCGCCGGTGACGAGCGCAACCGGACAGTCAAAGTGACCGCAGAGCGCCGCGTTGATGCCGATCTCGCCGACCAGATCGTCATTGAACCAGAGATTGCGCCATGTCACCGTCGAAATCGTGTGACACATGACGCCATCGGGCGTGCCGGCGCGGGCGTGCATGCCCACCAAGAGTACGGCGTCACAGCCCTGTTCGAGCAACTCAGTGTAGCGTGACCATTTGTGGTGGGCCACCCATTCGCAGTCTGGATCCAACAACTCGGGAATGTAGGAATTAAAGCTCCAGCCGCCGCCGGCGCCATGACAGTCGACCGCCACGATCTCAGTGGCGCCGGCAGCCTTGGCGCCCCGCACGGCCGCGTTGATCTCCTCGGTGTAGAGCCGCCGCCCCTCCTCATACATGGGCGCCCCGCCGTCCACCTGCTCCCACACCACAATCCCGCTGACGCCTTCCATGTCCGACATGATGAGAACACGCATTGACTGATCCTTTCTAATTGATAAAGTCACCCTGTCATCCCGCGGTCCAGCCCAGGTCGATTGTCCAGTCCGCGCCGGTGACTGCGCCGGCGGCGTCCGAACAGAGGAAGGCCACCAACGTCCCCACCTCTTCCGGCTCCACGAGGCGTTTGACCGTGGCCGGCGCCAGCATGACGTCTTTGACCACCTCCGCTTCGGAGATGCCGCGGGTGCGTGCCTGATCGGTAATCTGATTCTCTACCAGCGGCGTGCGCACGTAAGCAGGCAGCACTGCGTTGACCGTAATGCCGAACTCGCCTCCTTCACGGGCGGCCGTGCGCGTCAGGCCCAACAGCCCATGTTTGGCCGAGATATAGCCGACCTTGAAGGGCGAGGCGCGCACGCTATGCACTGACCCGACGTTGACAATGCGTCCCCAGCCGTTGGCTTTCATGCCCGGCCAAACATATTTCGTCAGCAAAAAGGGCGCCGTCAGCATGACTGCGATCAGCTTGTCCCAAACGTCTTCGGGAAACTCATCGATGGGGTCGATGTGCTGAAACCCGGCGTTGTTGACGAGGATATCGATTTGTCCGTGGAGGTCGTGCGTGGCGTCGACCAGGGCGCGGCAGTCAGAGCGCCAGGCGAGATCGGCCTGGAGAAAGTGACCGCCAATCTCCTGGGCGACTTCTTGTCCGGCCACTTGATTGATGTCAGTGATAACGACTCGTGCGCCTTCGTCGGCTAGGCTCGTGGCCACTGCTTTGCCGATGCCGCTAGCGCCGCCAGTCACGAGGGCAACTTTGTCAGGCATAGAGAAACTCGCTGATTCGCTCGCTTTGGGATGCAGGTGGATGTTCAATGGCTACCGATTTTACTCTGCTGTCAGGGCTCGGGCAAACGACGTTAAAGTGGGGAATGGATTTAAGGAATCCGTCCGTTGCTGGCATAATTGTAAAATCATCTAACTTAGGAAATCTCATAGAAAGGCCACTGTAATGTCGGATGAATTGTTGCTGGCGCCCATGCCGCGTCAGCTGCGTGTCGTTTCAGGTGAATTTGTGCTGCCGCCGGCTGCTTTCATTCAGCTGCGCGGCGCACAGCCTCAAGCACTGAGATTTGCCGCCCAGCAACTCCAGACCGCGCTGGCGGAGTATGCTGACGTGACCTGGTCCATCGTGGCCGGCGAGGCGACGCCCCACGCTGCCGTCGGCGTCGAGCTGGGTATTGCCCCGAACGTCACGGCGCATGCTGAGGGCTACAATCTGACGATTACGCCCGAACGCATCATGATTGTGGGGAGCACGCCGGCCGGCGTCTTCTATGGCGTCCAGACGCTGCGCCAGCTTCTGCTGCAGCATGGCGCGACGTTGCCGGCGCTGCACTGTACTGACTGGCCCGATTTCCCCAATCGGGGCGTCATGCTCGACGTTAGTCGCGACCGCGTGCCGACGCTCGAAGCGACGATGGCGCTGGTCGACCTGCTGGCCTCATTCAAGCTCAACCAGTTCCAGCTCTACACCGAGCACACCTTTGCCTACCAGCGCCATCCTGTGGTCTGGGCCGAGGCGTCGCCCTTCACGGGCGAGGAGATTCTGGCGCTGGACGCGTACTGCCGGGAACGCTTCATCGAATTGGTGCCCAACCAGAACACCTTTGGCCACATGCACCGCTGGCTGGAACATGACGAGTATCGGCATTTGGCCGAGGCGCCTGATGGCGCCGAGACGCCCTGGGGTTACTTCGACCCGCGCCCCTTCTCCCTTGCGCCGGTCGTTCCCGAGAGCCTGGATTTGGTGCGCGATATGCTGGACGAGCTGCTGCCCCATTTCAGCAGCGGCCAGGTCAACGTGGGCGGCGATGAGACGTATGATGTGGGGCAAGGCAGGAGCAAGGCGCTTGCCGAGCAGATCGGCAAGGATCGGGTCTATCTGGACTTTCTACAGAAGATCCACCGCGAAGTGACGGCGCGCGGCTATGCCATGCAGTTCTGGGGTGACATCATTATGGAGCATCCCGAGCTAACGCCGGAATTGCCCCCGGACGTGATCGCCATGGAGTGGGGGTATGAGGCCGATCATCCCTTTGCCGAGCGCGCTGCCAATTTTGCGGCTTCCGGCGTTCCGTTCTACGTTGTCCCTGGCACGTCTGGCTGGAATTCCGTGGCCGGGCGCACGGACAACATGATGGAGAATCTGCGTAACGCCGCCGAGCATGGCGGTCAGCATGGGGCGATCGGCTACCTGATTACTGAGTGGGGCGATCGCGGCCACTGGCAGCCCTTGCCGGTGACCTATGCCGGCATCCTCTATGGCGCAGCGCTCGCCTGGGATCGTAACGCAAACTGGGATCTCGACGTACCGGGTGCGCTGGATCAGTTCATCTTTGGCGACGAGAGCGGCGTCATGGGGCGGGCCGTCTATGACCTGGGCAATGCCTATGCCCAGAGCAGCGTCAAGATTCATAACATGTCGGTGCTCTTCGCCATCCTCCAGGCGACGCCGGATGAATTCAACAATAAGCTTGCCGAATGGTGGCCGGCAGGCGACCCGGCAGCGGAGTTGACGCAAAGCTTGGCGTACGTCGAGTCGCAGCGGGCAGCCCTCGCCCAAGCAGCGCCGACCTGCGGCGATGCTGAGCTCGTGCAGCGCGAATTTTTGTGGTGTGCCGATCTCCTGCGCCATGGCTGCCGGCGCGGCCTGTGGCTCTTGCAGGATGGGGAAGCGCCGGAAGCCAGCATCTCTAGCGGCGTGACTCCAGAAGCGTTGGCCAACGATCTGATCGCCTTGCTCGCCGAGTATGAAACAATCTGGCATACGCGTAGCCGTCCAGGCGGCTTTGCTGACAGCAGAGTCCGCCTCGCCCGCCTCGCCGACGATTATGTATAAAACCTGGGTGGAGACGGTGCATTGCACCGTCTCCACCCAGGGCGATCATGTGCCAATCAAAACGGGGACGTCATCCTCCAGGATGACGTCCCCGTTTTGATTTCTATCTTCTGCTTCTTCCTGGCCTTACTGCATCCAGGAAGATCAATAATCGCTGAGCCTTAGGCTTCCATCTTGTTCAGGGCAAGGGTGATGCGGCTGCGGCGACGCGACGCGTTGTTGGGATGAATGGCGCGTTTGCTGGCGGCCTTGTCCAACGCTTGGCCAGCCACAGCGACGGCCTCAGTAGCGGCTTCACGATTTCCACTGGCAATGGCGGCACGGGCATTCTTGATAGCCGTACGCGCGCTACTACGCAGGATGCGATTGCGATCTTGACGCTTAATGCTCTGGCGGGCTCGTTTTTCAGCAGATTTAATGTTTGCCATGCTTGTTCATTCTCCTACACTGCAAAATTATCGGGCCGCTCTGGCGCGCCACGTTGATAGCCATCAGTCGGTGAAATGGAGCACAGTTGAGAGGACAGGCTGTCATTCCACAAGAAAATAGTATAGCCCACTCTCGCAAAGCTGTCGAATTTCGGTGCAGGGATTCTCAATTTGAGTAGAATGGGCCGCGGATCAACGCTGATCTAGCTGATATTGGCGGATCAATCCCGAAAATCGGTGACTATCCGCTGCATCCGGCTCTTTCCGCGACCCACTGTCCGATAAGTTGATAGTATTGAAAACCCTAGCCTGATGCTTCTTCCGCTGCCTTGGGGCCTGGCGTATCTTGTCGGCGCTGTGTTTCGGTGTAGATCACGTCGTCCATGCCTCGTTGAATGAGGGGGTAAAGAAACAAGACTGCGCCAAAGCCAAAGAGTGCACCGGTCACGCTCCGCAGCCACCAACTGCTTTCGCGGAAACCGAACATCTGTGTGATCCCGTCGATGGCCATGGGCACCGTCAGCAAGACAGCTGCTTTCCAACTGATCCGCACGCCGCGTTCGCGTAGCAGTGCATAGAGCAGACCGCTCAGGAAGATGCTGCCGTAGATTGCAACATCGCGCTGGCAGATCGCCACCTTGTAGCCGACTTCGCTGTTGCCGATGAAGCGTCGTTCCTGAAAAAGGGAGAGACCGGTCGGCATGCCGCCGGCCGCCAGCGACGCTGCGGACGGGGCCAACTCATGCGTGTGGCTGTGAAGGAAGTAGCTGTGGTCGGGCAACTGGTGACAAAAAATCGAGTAGACGCCGTAGATGAGCCGGGCTGGCGCAGTCAACCCCGCCGCCATGAGGATCGGGGCTAAAAAGGGCAGGAAGACGTAAATGCCCCACATGGTGTTAAAGATCGCAAGCCAGTGGCGCGCAAACCAGACGACCAGATTACTGGCCCCTTGGTTGATGGCATCGGTTGAGTTGGCTTCTGTCATGATTAATCGCCTTGGCTTGAACGCATTAATATCGCAACGTGTCACGACTCCTTGTGTTCCGCCAATCTTGAATTGATGACTCGTTCTCTTGTGGCGGAACCTAAATGTATCGCCACGAACAAGTTCACAGACTCGTCAAGTGGAGAGTGCCGATGCGCTGCTTCCCGTCAGGTCCGATGCAAGCCCTCTGCCTGCATTACGAGCTAGCGCTTGATTGGTCGCGCACCTCAGAGAGTATTTTGCGTAGCTGCATGAAGTCGTGAGGCGGCGTCAACAGTGGTCCGTCCTCCACGTCCAACACGGGGATCAAATAGCGGAAACGGGCGAAGTCGCCCGCGTCCTCCTCGATATTCCGTTCCGCCAAAGTAAAGCCGATCTCCGGCTGGAACGCCAGAAGATCGGCTTTCAATTCATCACAAAGCGCACAATCCGGTTTCGTATACAGCGTAACACGCATGCTCCGCCAAGCTTCTCCGATTATTCCGCGTTCCCCGCTCGCCGTTCCCCGTTCAAATGCTAGCGGCTTCCGCTCACGGCGGCGCCGCTCAGGTAGCCTACATAAGCAGGGACAAGCGGCAGCACGCAGGGGCTGATAAAGCTGATGAGGCCGGCGATAAAGGCCAGCGGCGCCGCGCTGGCGAGATTGACGTTAAAGATATCGATGCTGCCGCCAAAGTCGCCGACGATGGTATCTTCGAGGCGGAAGACCAACTCATTGAGCCCGCTGAATTGGGTCGTGAGCATGGCCAGGCTGTCGGTCCAGAGCAGGGCGGCCACGCTGAGCAAAAAGACACCGCTGACGAGGCCGATGACGTTCGAGTAGCGATTGAGTTTGCGTAGCAGCCCCGTCATCGAGCTGAAAGCCGCACCCGTGATCAGAAAGGGAATGCCTAAGCCGATGCTATAGATCGCCAGCAGACTCGCTCCCTGCATTGCGGTCGCTGAATCGCCGGCCAGGAAGAGAATGCTGGCCAAAATCGGGCCGATGCAGGGGACCCACCCTGCGCTGAAGCTGACGCCCAGCAAGGCACTGCTCACGTAACCGTAGCTGGGGTTGACCTCATGCATGTCCGTCACGCGGCGCTCGGTGTACATGAGACCGTTGAAGAAGCTCAACACGCTGACCAGAGCCGCCGCGGCCGGATTTGACTCCACGTCGGTTGAGGCGTTGATCTTGTCAATAATCCAGCGAAAGACGCCCATGGTCGAGAGCGCGAAGATCACCAACAAGACGGCGCCAAAGCGCTGAATATAGGGCAAATATTGGTTGAGGCTGCGGCCAAGCAATCCAGCCGCAGAACCGAGCAGCGTAAAGACTAAGGTGAAGCCAAGAACGAACGCGAGGGCATGAAGGAAAACGTGCAAACGCGTCGCTTGCTTCTTTTCTGCCACCTGCGCTTGGATGGCTGACGCCTTTGCGCCATCCGTTGCCTGTCCCTGAGAAGTATCAGTTCCCGGCGGTGTGGGTCGTTTGATCATCTGCGCCATGAATGAATATGCCTCCGTACCGTGCGGCCACAGCGTGCGGCCTGTCTGGGCTATTGTAACATAAGTGTCACTGTACGCGCCGGACCATTTCCCCGCTGTAACCGCGCCTACGCCGGGACTATTGCTCGGCTTCGACTACTTCAGCAAGCGTCTCCAACTCGGCGGCGAGCTGGCTCTGGCGACGGCCAATGTAGGCGACATAGAATCCAACCGTCAGCCAGACAATGGCAAATGCAGCAGCAAGAAAAGTCATCAGTATAGATCCTCTCTTAATTCGGCAATCTGGTCTTCCTGGCGAAGCTGACGCCAGCGCATGATCATGAGGGCGCTAAAGAGCAAGCAGAAGGCAATGGCCGCCACCATCAGTGTTTGTGACATGGTCGGGCCGACCGAGAAGCCGCCTTGCCCATCGGCATTATCGCCGTCAAAGACAACGGGATGAATTGAGCGGAACCAGCGCGCGCTGTAGTACGTGAGCGGCACGCTGAGAAAGGCAAAGACCGCGTAGATCGAGCCGAAAAGCGCCTGCGTGCGCCGATTGTCAATACCGTTGCGGAAGAGAATATAGGCAACATAGATCAGCACAGTAATGGTTGACGCGGTCAACCGCGGATCCCACGTCCAGTAGGTATTCCACGTTGGTTTGGCCCAGATCGCGCCGGTCGTGATGGTGCCTAAGCCGATCACAATGCCGACTTCAACGCTGGCATGGGCGACGCGGTCCCAGTCGAGATCGCGCGTGAAGAGGTAGACAACGCTGCCAATGACCGACATGAGAAAGGCCACCAGCGCGCCGATATTGCAGCCCATGTGGATGTAGAAGATGCGCTGGGCAAATTGCTCGTCACCGGCCAAATTCGCGGCCGGCTTCGCATAGACCAAAGAGACCCACATGAGGCCGGCCATCGCCAGCGCCGTTGCGATGTTCAAAATTAGTTGAGTTGTTTCCCAGCCCGAGCCTTGCGGCTTCGAACTCTGAATCGTAGTTGCGCTCATAGTGACTTCCTTTGTTCAATTCTCCTGCCAAATCAGGTCAAAGACCAGAAACGCTATCGTCACGAAGATGAAATCGTACGCCGCTAAAATACCTACCCAATGTCGGAAATCCGCCAATGCCTTGCCGTCGACTACTGCGCCGGTGAGTGCGACGCCTGCCATAAAGATGGGCGCCATCAACGGCAAAAGCAGGATGGGCAGCATCGTCTCGCGCGCGCGTGAGCTTGCCGTCATCGCGGCGAAGAGCGTGCCCACGCTCACGTAGCCGATGGTCCCCAGGGCCAAGGCGACCAAAACCCAGAAGCGCATCAGGTTGACGTCGAAGATCACGAGCATGATGGGCAACAGGATGAGTTCCATGGCGAACATGAAAAGCAGGCCCGATAGCATCTTGCCAAAGTAGATGGCGCTGCGATCCATTGGCGCCAGCAGCAGGGCAGGGAGGCTGCCCCGGTCGACCTCGGCCCCAAAGCTGCGGTTAAGGCCCAGCACCCCGGCAAAGAGTACAACGACCCAGAGTACGCCCGGTGCAACCATTTCGGGCTGGGGGACGCGTAAATCAAACGCCATGCCAAAGATGAGTACGGCCAGAATGCCAAAGACCGTCATGGTGGCGAAGATTTCCTTGGCCCGCCATTCGCTCTGTAGCTCCTTGCGCGTGATGGCACGGACCTTACGCAGGTAGCTTGTCCGGCCGCCGCCCGTCGTCATGGCCGCCGGCGTGTTGCGGTCACTGGCCTCGCTGGAAAGTGAAGTCATGTAGCCTGACTCGCTTCCCGGTAACGCTCGCGCAATTCATCGCTGGAGAGGGCGGCTGTCGTGTTCATGTAGGCGATCTTGCCATCCACCAGCACAGCCACACGGTCGGACCAATCGCGGGCGCGGCTGAGGTTGTGGGTGGTGAGGAGTACCGCACGGTTTGCGGCGCCAAGCCGGCGGATCAAACCGTGGAGCAGATCCGCACTCTCCTGATCCAGCCCCGTATCGGGCTCGTCCAGCAGCAAGACCGGCGGATCATGCAGGATTGCGCGGGCGATTGCCAGCCGTTGGGTCATGCCCCGGCTGTAGGTCCGCACCAAGTCCCGTCGACGCGGCCATAGATCTACGGCATGGAGCACCCACTCAATCCGCGCGGCCGGCGCGGTCATGTCGTAAAGACGGGCGAAGAAGTCAAGATTCTCTTGCGCACTGAGATTGTCGTAGAGAAGCGGTGCGTGGCCGACGAGGCCAATGTAGCGGCGCAGCTCATGACCGCCGGCGTCAAAGGTGGCGCCGCCCAACCTCACGTCGCCCCGGTCGGGCCGGCTCAGGCCGCTGATAATGCGCATGAGCGTGGTCTTGCCGGCCCCATTGGCCCCGAGCAGGGCAACCACTTCGCCGCTCTCCACGGTCAGGTCGACGCCGCGGAGAATCGGCTTGCGGTCGTAGCGCTTGGTTGCACCGCGCACTTCGATCAGACTGGCTTCAGCCATGCGCTACTTGTCCGCCTCCTGCAGCCGCGTCAACTCCAGCGTCGTTTCCACGAGTTCACGCTTCAATTGAGCGCGTTGGGCGGACCAGGTTGAATCATCGATCTCCCCTTGGGCATGGGTGTCATCGAGCGCTGCGATTTCTTTGATGAGCGCGTCGCGTTCTCGAGTAAGGACCGTAACCGCGTCTTCGGCCTTGCTCACCTGCATGACAAAAATCGCGCCCAACGCCAGCAGCGCCAAGGCCCCGAACGCCCACGGTACCCACGGCTCCAGCGGCGGCACGGTGACCGCCGGCATGTTTGCGCCGCCGAGCGTGGCATCATCGGTCTCCGTGAGCAAGCGCGGATCCATGCTGCCGGCCGGCAAGAGGCCGGCGAAGTTGGCCGTTACGACGCTCTCTGCGGCCAAGTTCTCGCTGTCCCACACTTCGAACTCTGTCCCCTCCAGCGTGTCGTTGCCGGCATAGCTCAGCCCTTCGGCCTCCACGGCGAGGTCAGGCAGCTCGGCAACCAAGAGGTTGAGCCGCTCGACAGCGTAGGGCCAGCGCAGGGTGAGCGAGGCGTCGGCCTCGTCGTACGGCAAATCGTAGGAGATAAAGATTTGGCGTACCTCATCGCCAGGCGGCAAGGGCGCCGTGTCATAAATGACATCACCGACGCGCAGAAAACGGCTGCCCAGCTCGCCATCCGGGAATTCGATGTTCTCTGCGTTGGCCGGGACCGGCACGGCAACCGTCACCGGTCGCTCGGCGCCGTCGACCACAGTGCCGGCAAAGGCTTGATCCCCCGGGTTGCCATAGATAATGATCTGGCCGGCGCGTAGCGCGCCCGGCTGATGGTCTATAATCCAATTGCTGCGATTGATCACAATATTGCTGTCATCATTGCTCGGCTCAAACACCCTGACTTCCACCGTCTCGATTGGCGCATCTGGATTTAAGCGAAGAAAGTCGCTTGTATAGCCGATGTCAGCGTAGTCTGTCTCCACCACATACGCAATTTCCGGATCGCTCGACAGGTCGTCAAATTGGAAGGAGCCGTCGGCCTCGCTGGTTGTGGTCGCACTCATGATTTGGGTAAAGTCGAGGAAGCCAAAGATGGTGACCGGCAAATCGGCCGGCGTCCCTCCGTCGGGCGTACCCTGGACCACATAACCCTGGATGACGCCTGTACCGGCGGCGTAGGGCAACTCCCATGGCGGCATGTAGGTGAAGGTGCGGATGTAGTCCAGCGTATTGCGTCGTTCCTCGCTGCTCCAGTCGGCGCCTAGTTCGGCGTGGGCGCTGTCCCAGCCTTGGGAAAGATCGGCATCGCTGATGCGCGTCATGGTGGATTGATCGCTCAAGTCGCCCAATGTGCCGTCCGCATCGGGACCATCGCCGCGCCCATCCTCTCCATGGCAAGCCGCACATTGGGCCGCATAGCGCGTGGCGCCGTCGGCCACGGCCTGTTCGGTCGTATGCAGGCTGCGCGCATATGCAACGACCTGCCAGATTTCGTCGTCGGTCAGTTGATTCCGCCAGGGCGGCATGAGGTTGGCCATCCGCCCGAATTTGGTTGTGTGGAAGGTTTCGGCCGGCGCGACGGCCCATGTCGTCGCCGGATCGGCAAAAGCAGGTGGCGGTGCGGGCAGATCAGCTACGGTCGGCCCGTCGCTGTTTCCGGTCGCCCCGTGGCATGGCGCACAGTTTTCAGCGTAGCTTGTCGCAGCGCGGAAAGCTGCCGGCGGTTCAGCCGGGACAGGAACGGCATCTGGGTCGAAGGGTGGTGGGGTCGGTTGAGCTTGTGAATCACCTGCAATAAGGAGCAGCAGACCAATAAAGAGAGCTAATATCGGCAGCCATCGGCGCTGAAAGGCCTTGGGCATGGGACGAGTCTTTCTATGTGGATGAAAAACCGGCAGCCTGAATGGGCCGCCGGTCTTGAACAGTGGTCATGTTGGCGTGAATTAACGCGTCGACTCAACGTAGACTTCTTCCGGCTCTTCCTCGTAGCGGCTCGGGCACTTGAGCAGAAGATTATCTGCCTGGAAGCTACCGTCCGCCAGCAGTTGGCCCTCGACAATTGCCGATGCCGCACGCTGGAAATTGTCCGGTCGCGGGCCGTAGAAGACAATGGGTAACTGGTCGCCGTTCTCGTCGGCAATTTCAAAACGCAACGTAATTTCCTGTGCGTTCCAGTCTTCCGTCCCTCCCACGACGCTGCCGTTGACCCGCACGCGCTCGCCAATCATCTCTGCCTGCTGACTGTTCAATTCGCCTACCGTAAGGTAGTAGGCGCCAGTCGTCGTCGTGGCTTGGACCATTTGAAAGCCCAAGAAGACAACAAAGGCAACGAGCAGTAATCCGCCGCCGATGAAGCGCGGATTGAGTGTGGATTTTCGTTCCTCACTTAGTTCTGCCGGAATTGCATTGGGTGTATTAAGTTGTTGAGCCATATTGGGTAGTGTACCTGTCGGTTCCTTTACGCCGATCAACGCCATTCGCGGGAGCAGCTAGCCGGACAGATTTGTCGTAGAACGCCGAACTCAGGCGTCATTTTCGCTATCTGCTTCGTCTTCAACAGCGTCGAAGTCTACATCATCCCAAACGACGTCTGTTGCCAGAATGTCACGGGCCTTTGCGGCCAGGGGAGCTGGCACCAGCACGTCAGTTGCAGCCAGATTGCCGGTTGTCAGGCCATAGATTTGGCCGACAGCTTCGCCTCTTATAATAGCCGGAATTCCCTCATTCTCCAAACGACCCTTGACAACCTGCGCTTCCATCAGGTTGGCCGCTTCCCACACGACTTCCGGTTCCCGCTCTTGACCGCCGCCAGTAGTTGACATGGTCTCCTCGCCATTTCCTCTCTCCCGTTTCTGGGAAGGTCTGAACGCTTTGCCGAATAAATTCCCAAAACTGTCTGTGTTGCTACTCATTGCTCTGCTCGTCCTGAAGTTCAACAGAAACGATGTAAAAAAGGCGCTGCATAGGAACAGTCGGGCGGCGAATGGTTAAGCCCCATCCAGCGCCAATGGCAGAAACGCTCCGTCTGAATTTCGCGTCAGTTGGTGCACAGCCTGCACGGCATTCAGGTTGAGCGGACCATAAATATGCGGAAAGAGATGGCCGTCAGCAGGCTCCCATTTTATCGGAGCGACAACGGCTTGCTCATCGATTGCCAGCACAACGAGATTATCCGGCACATCACGGTAGAAGTGGTTCGCCACATCATGCACCAGCGTTGCTTCGCCGGTACAATGAATGAATCCTTCTTCCGCCAACGACTCGGTGCAATATTCCGCCTCTTTTGGCTGGGCTGCCCATGTCTGCGCCGGTAACATATGGTAGATCATTCCCATTGCGCGGCCTCGCCCACAAACGGATTCGATTTGCGCTCAACGCCAATGCGCGTAGCCGGACCGTGACCGGGGTAGACGACATATTCGTCATCCAGCGTGAAGAGTTGTTCGCGAATGCTACGCATGAGGGTCGGCCCGTCTGATCCGGGCAAATCATAGCGGCCGATGCTGCCCAGAAAGAGCGTATCACCGCCAAAGACTTGCTTTCCAGCATGATGGATGAAGACTACATGGCCGGGCGCATGGCCCGGGGCAAAACGTACCTCCAATTCTTCCTTGCCCACGCCAACGATTTGACCATGGGTGAGGAAAGCATCGGGCTCGTCGATGGGATCCACTTCAGAGTCAAGCATCATGCGTGCAACGCTGGGCACAGCGTGAAGCGTCGGCAGGTCAGCCTCATGGAGGTAGAAGGGCGCGCCCGTCACCGTTTTGATCTGGTTCACCGCCATCACATGATCCAGGTGGGCGTGCGTGTTGATAATCTTGTCAATTTTAACGCCGGACTGTTCGGCCAGTTTGAGAATGGCCGCAGCATTGTCGCCGGGGTCAATCACAACTGCCTGGCGCGTCTCCTCACAGCCAAAGATATAGCAGTTTTCTTGGTAGAGTCCGACTGTAATGCCCTTAATGATCATGCGCTTTTCCTTTGATTGAATCGTAGGCGTATGCTACTGTATGCCCTTTCACCTGTCAATATCGATGCGATTGCTTCGCTTTGTTCCAATCTTCACAATATACAAAAGCACAATTGACTTGTGCTGTGTTTCACAATACAATAGGGTGTAGTTGGAGGAGCTTATCAGTTTGGAGGACTGTCCATGCATCGGCTGGCGGCGGCTTGTACGCTGCTCTTTTCTTTTGGTCTTTTTTTCTTTCTGCCTACCACCGCCCTCGCTCAGGAAGGCAGATCTGACCCCGACTCGGCTTGCATACTCTGTCATCTCGATAACGACGCAGTATTGCCCCTGCCATCGGGTGAGTTAATTCAAGCACATGTTGATTTCTCAGTGTTAGAGCAGTCGGTACACGGCATGCATGCTGCTGAGAATGTGCAGTGTACCGACTGTCATCGCAACGGGCAAAGCTATCAGTATCCCCACGCCCCGAATCCGGCCCAAGACTTGGCGGAATTTACCGGCCAAATTGCCGGTACCTGCACGCGCTGTCACGCCGACTCTGCCCTGCATAACCCCGGGCACGAAGGCGTAACCGACAATCCCAACGTGCCGACGTGCGTCGATTGTCATGGCGGTCACGCTACCGAGCCGACCGACGCAATGGCTGCCGCGCCGGTCGCCACATGCCAGAGCTGTCACGGCGATTTTGATGATGCCGAGCAGCAGGCGCTTCATCTTGAGGTCGTAGCTAATTTTCAACCCGGCCAGGACTGTCAAAGCTGTCACAACAACGAGCCGCTCCATCCACCTGATCGCGAGTGCAAGACGTGCCACACGCTGGTGGAGAGCGAGATTACGCTTGCCTCGGGTGAGACACTGAATGCCAATGTCGATCTGGTGACGTTGGCTAGCTCGGTGCACGGCGACTTCTTGACCGAGGAGCATGGTTATTCGCCCTTGCTTTGCACCGACTGTCACAAGGATGACGCCTTTACTGCCTTTCCTCATGATGTGGATCTCCCCGATGATCAGCGTTCCGTAGTCATCGCCGCCAGTGCGATTTGTGAGGATTGTCACACCGATATCGCCGATCATCAAGCGGACAGCGTCCATGCGACTGCACTCGCCGAAGGGAACCTGGAAGCCGCTACCTGCATCGATTGCCATGGCGCACACGATGTCCAGCAGCCTGATGAACCCCGGGAGCGAATCGAACAGACCTGCGGTTCCTGCCATTCAACGATTCAGGGACAATACGAACATAGCGTACATGGGGCCGCGCTCTTGGGCGACGAGAATCCCGACGTTCCAGTCTGTACCGACTGTCACGGCGTGCACGACATCAACGATCCTCTGACGGCCGCTTTCCGTTTGGATTCGCCCCAGATGTGCGGCGAGTGCCACGCCAATGAAGAGATGATGGCTAAGTACGATATTTCGACCGATGTATTCGAAACCTACGTTGCTGATTTCCACGGCCAAACTGTCGAACTCTTTAAGAAGACATCGCCTGAACAGGAGACCAACAAGGCCGTCTGCTATGACTGTCACGGCGTGCACAACATTCTGCCTGCTTCGGATGAGCATTCTCAGGTGATTCGAGCGAATCTGCTCACCACCTGTCAACAGTGTCATCCCGATGCGACGGACAATTTCCCCGATACGTGGACGAGCCATTTTAAGCCATCATGGCAACACAACCGGCTTGTCTTCCTGGTTGACTGGTTCTATCAACTGTTGATTCCCGGCTTGATTGGCGGCTTCGTGCTCTTTATTGGTACGGACATTTTCCGTCGGTTTCGCGGCCCGCGTAAGGAGGACAAATAATGGCTGAAGCCGTAACCAGCGAAGCCAAGGCGGCTGCCGGCGAACCGATCCACGTCAAAGCGAGTCAGACGAAGTACCTGCGCTTTGATCGCTCCCAACGCATGGAACATGCCGTACTGATCATCTCTTTCACGATTTTGGGCCTGACCGGCATCCCCCAAATGTATCCGGATTCCTGGCTCGGAAATATGATGATTACGATAATGGGCGGCATTGAATCGACGCGCATTATCCATCGTGCGTCGGCCGTTGTCCTGATTGTCCTGAGCATCTATCATGCAGGCAGCGTGGCCTACCGAATTCTGGTACGGCGCGTAGACTTCTCCATGTTGCCGGGCTGGAAGGACGTGCAGGACGGCTTTCAACAGCTTGGCTATAATGTAGGCGTGGCCAAGCAACCGCCGGCTATGCCCCGCTACACCTTTGCCGAAAAAATGGAATACTGGGCCGTGATTTGGGGCACGGTGATCATGATTATCACCGGCTTCATGCTCTGGAATCCGATCGCTACGACCAGCTTTCTGCCCGGCCAGTTTGTACCGGTCGCCAAGGCCGCCCACGGTGGTGAGGCCCTATTGGCGATCCTGGCGATTGTGACCTGGCACCTCTATCACGTGCATATCAAGTCATTCAACAAGAGCATGTTTACCGGCTACCTCGACCATGAAGCCATGGAAGAGGAGCATCCCATGGAACTGGCGCAGATCGAGAATGGCCCGACCCGCGAGGATATTCCGCCTGAAGTCATGCGGCGGCGCTTGCTCTTCTTTGTGCCTGTCGTCTCGCTCATCACGTTGGTCATGTTGGCAGGACTCTTCTGGTTCGTGACCTTCGAGGAGACCGCTATCACCACCGTGCCGCGACAGGATATTGAAGTCTTCGTTCCTGCAGAGACGGAAAGCGAGCCCTAGGGAGCGCTTATGCCGAGCGGCAGCAAGGCCTTTTTCCCAAACTACTCAGCAAGCATGCCTTCATGCTAACTGACTGACACGAGTTCCCCGACGCTTGCATAGTGTGGTTCGCAACTCGTACGTCACGCTATCAGCATGACAGTTCGCATATGCGTAGTGGGTATCTTCGAAGACGGGACTAGATTGTTCCGTCCAGAATCTTTTCCCTTATCCGCAATTCGATAGAGCCGACGCAACGGGACAACTGGGGCGGTTCGCCAGGCTTTGTTGACAGTTCGAAAACCACCGACTTTGCGCCTGGCACCTCCCCGGCATGGGCGCCTACGAGTCTGCTAATCGGAGTTTCTGCCTTAACAAAGCATTAAGTACAGTTTTAGAGATTCTCAGGGAATGAACCGCTGTTCACGCTGGATGCAAACCCTAAGAATTCACGAAACTGTACGTAGCGAGCCCGCCGGGCATAAAGGCCCTTGCTAACAAAGTGCGCCCATGAAGAGGGGCTTGATCGTCACGAACTTGTCGAAGGGATGAAGCCGAAGCCAGGTCGTCTAGGCAATCGCCATACTGCCCAACAAAAAAGAGGTCGAGGGTTCTGAGTGAACCCTCGACCTCTTCTGCTTTCTACAAGGCGTGCGTCAACCTGCAACACACGTCAGGCTATGAATTTCTACTCCGTCTCTGGGCGTGTCATGGCCGAGACGTCACCGCCGACATCCTCAATGCTGTCGTAAAGCGCCTGGATAATGTACGGTGCGTTGTGGGTGTAAGCGCCGGGATCCTTGCTGGCGTACTGATAGTTGTACGCAGCGCGGAGCAGGCGCGGTGTCCACGAACTGAAGCGGTTATCCCTACCGACCTCACCCTCATCGACTTCGCCGTTGCCATTTGTATCCACGAAGAAATACGGATAGCTATGGGAATCGTAGAGAATGCCGGTGCCAATGGTATTGAGCGAATAATCCTGAATGGCAGCGTAGAGGATCTCGCGCATGCTGTCGATTTCGAAGGCTACGCCTTCTTCATCGTCGCCGTTGCCGTCGTAGTCAGTGAAGAAGTAACGGATGTTGACCAGGTCTTCTTCGGTCTCCACTTCTTCATGACACTCAATGCACCCCTCCCAGTCCACCGAAAGATTATGGGTGTCGTGGCAGTCGGTACAGCTGTTGACGTTGGCGTGATCGTAGTACCCAGCATACTCTTTGCCGTCATACTGATACGCGCCCTGGGCCTCGTCGCCGTAGCGGGTTGCGCCAGCAGCGAAGTAGTGCACGTTGCGGAAGCCCAAGCCGTCGGCAACTTCGTCGTCAGCCGCATCTCCGATGTGGTTGTTGACGCTCACGGTCGATTCACGACCCTGATGACAGTTCAAGCAAAGGTTGTTGTCAGAATCCTCGGCAGTTACTTCCAGCCCGCTGGGGAACTTCACGGACTCGATCTCGTAGCGTGTGTACTCTTGGAGATCGTCGTGGCAGGTGCTGCACAGGAAGCCATTCGAGGGTTCCATGGAGATGTTGACGCCTTCGCTCAGATACATGGGCAAGCCGCCTGAGGTGTGGCACTTGGCACAGGAGCCGGGCACCACGCCCTCTTCGTCCCAGTGACGGAACGCTTCTTCGGAGCCGGCAAAGTGACCGGCATCGATACGATGGGCTTCACTCAGATCCACTGGCTCGGCAATGGCGCTATTCAAGTCCATGATCGAGTCATGCAGCAACTGGATGATGTACTTGCCGCCATGGGCGTAACTGCCATGATCTTTACTTGAGACCTGGTAGTTGTACCCGGCCTTGAGCAGACGAGGCGTCCATGCATTGTAACGGTTGGGGAATTCAGCTTCGCCTTCATCGATTTCGCCATTACCGTCGGTGTCGATGAAGAAGTAGGGGTAGCCGCTGGGATCATAGATGATCGGCGTATCTGAGACTTCGCTGCCGTAGGCCTGGATGGCCTCGTAGAGCATCTCGCGCAGGTTTTCGATTTCGAAGTAGAGTCCCTCATCGATATCGCCATCGCCGTCATAGTCAACCGTGGAGCCAAGCATCCGGATGTCGTGGAGATCTTCCACGGAAGTAACGCCCTCATGACAGGTGGCGCACTCTTCCAGATCCATCTCCAGCGTGTGCGAGTTATGACACTCAACACACGTGTCGTACGGTTCTACATGAACAAAATTGCCGTCGTAGGACATGCCGTCATACTCATACCCGCCTTTCGCCAGCGTACCGTACTTGGTCGCCGCCGCGGCGTTGTAGTGAATATTGCGGAAGCCTAACTCTTCACTCACGGTGTCATCGTCTGCCAGAGCCAGTTCCTCAATGCTCTGATTGACGCTTACCGTAGACTCGCGTCCTTGGTGACATTCCATACAGCGCGCTTCATCGCCAAGCCCGGTGAGCTCAATGCCGGATGGCATAACCACGCTGTCTTTGTGCAGGTTGGTGTCGTTGTGACAGGTAACACAGGATACAGTGCTGCCAAGAGCGGCCGGATTGTCAACGACACCGGCTTCAGTGCCGTCTTCGCCCAGAAAGTCCAGATGACCGTACTCGCTGTGACACTTTGCGCAGCTCTGCGGGATTTCCGCCGGATCGTCTTCGTCCCAATGAATGAAAGATTCCGATTCGGCATCGGCGTGGGCCGATCCCATCCATTCCATGAGGAACGGCACTTCGACATCCACCGGTTCATCATCTTGAGCCAGCGGCGCTGCAGATGCAACCTGAACCGATAACAAGCCAAGGAATGCAACCAAGACGACCGCAAGCCACATACTTCTCCGCATAGTTTCCTCCTCCCGGGAGTAAGGTACGGATTGGAGCAGTTTCATGTGACTGCTTCAACTAAGTGGAACAACTTGAAAGCAAAATAAAGTATTGTTGCGAGGCCTTCTCCTTTCCTTCCTTTGCTGCTTACAACATCAAGAAATCGAATCCAGGAAAGCCGCGTCACCGCTCGGCTTCTTTCTATCAACCGTGAATGACAGGTTGACGGGGAACGAAATCATCATTGCATGTGGAAAAGTGCGCTATTGTTTGTAATCAGGTGGTTGTCAACCATCATAACAGATGTGTTTGTGAATTTCAACACGAAATAAAAAGCCGCTTTTTTGTAACTTTATCTTTGATTTGACTGTGAATCAGCTGTTCGGTCGTTATTTCTGTCAACGCGGCTGCGGTTGAATGGATGCCCTCTCATACCTCCGGTCAATGCAGCCACGCAAACGCAGGCACCACGTGGCTGCCTGACTGTTAGGATAGCGTATGGCGGTTAGTTATGCACTAGGTATGTGGGGAGAATCGTACCTGGCCACTTGGGCAGGTGCAGACGGGCGCAGCGGCGAAGTTAGGGGAGCCGCTCCAGCACGAATTCTTCGGCATTCACCTGCAGAATCGCCCGAGCGCTGGTCTCGCTGTAGGGCAACTGTACAGTGACACGTACTAGCTGACCCGGCTGCCATACTGCGGTCGGCAGCGACGCGCCTGCTAGAGGACTGCTCAATTCTGTTTCGCCCAGGCGAAGGCTAAACGTCTGCGCTGGCGGCCAGTCTGCCGGCAGCGGATCCGGCGCCTGCCAGTAGAAGACAAACTCGGCTGTGTCGCCAGGCTGGAGAGGCGTCGCCTGCGCATGGGCGAAGCCAAGCTTGTGCTGATCATAACCGACCAGCGTCACCGCACCCAGTGGCTGATCCACACGATGCATCATGTCAATGACATCGAGGGGAGGCGTTCTGATTGGCAGGGTGACTGCAATTTCACCCAGTTCCACAGAGTCTCCTCGTCGGGCCGGTAGCCGCGAACCGGACTCGGCATCGTAGACGGCCACGGTCAACCGGTAGGGCGCGGGCGGCGTGCCGGGTGGGATGAAGAGCCCATGATTATCGATCACTTCCTGGTCAACCTGCCAAGTTGTTGTTGGTACAGAGCCGCCAGCCGGCTCGCTGTCATGTTGCGCCATTACCTGACGTGCGCCATCAAGGAGTTGCACGGAGACTTTGTAGCGTGCTGGTAAGGGCGCCAATCCGCGCCACTGTAGCGCCACCAACGCGGCATCACCGCTGGCCACGCTGCCGTCGCCGACCACGCACCAGCCTTCGAGGGCCAGTAGATCGCCGAATTGCCGTGGTGGGTCCAAGGGCGTACAGCTGAGTTCGTCGTCGGGCAGGGCATAGGTGACAAAACGAAGATTGCCCTGCCAACTCTCTAACCCTTTGAAGGCGTTGGCGTCTAGCCAGTTTTCAACGATACGTTGCGGGTCAGCTTCATCGGTTGCCCAGAAGAGGCTGAAAACTCTGCGTTTGTCGGCCGTGGCATCGGCTAGTGCGGCTTCGGTCGCGGCGCGATCAGCCGGGCGCTGCGCAGGCAGGGCCAGCACTGGCAAGCCGGGGTCATAGTATGCCCAGACTTCCTGCTGGCCTGGCGCGTCGAGCAAGACGAGATCCTCGGCTGGATCACCCAACGCAGCGACGTAGCGGGCAACGCCTGCATAGTTATCACGCGCCGTTGCCGAATTGTAGTAGCCCGGCAGGCTGCTCAATGCAACGGCCATGGCAAAGAGTGCTGCCAGGGCGCGCAGCGGCCACCGAGGACGTACCAATTCGCTTGCGGCCGCGCTCAACAGGCACCACGGAGCCGACGCAACCAAAAGAAATTTGAGGAATGCATCGCTGAATAGGCCCAGGCCGAACATCAGCCCGATCGGGGCGAGTAGCCACAGCGCCAAGCCGGCCAGAAAGCGCTGCCGCCACCAGGCGACCGTGCCCAGCACAGGCAGGAGCGCGCCCAACGTCAGCCATGGCCAGAGCGGAGACGGTAAGCCTCGCAGCGGCCCGAAGAGCAGCGTTTGCAGCGTCAATGCCGCGCCGTCCGCCAGAGCAATCGTCTCGCCGCCTTGGGGCCATGCTCGCACCGACGCCATCGCCGTGGGTAGCCAGGGCAGAAAGCTGGCCACGATCAGCGTACAGAGGAGCGCAAAGCGGCCAAATTCATCCCACCGGCGTCGCCGATCCGGATCGCCTGTCCACAGCCAATCGACCAGAAAGGCTGCGCCCGCGGCTGCCAGAACAATCGGAAAACTATAGTGGGTCCACAAGCCCGCTGCGCCAAACAGTACAAACGCTATGGCCGGACGCGTGATCCAGCGTCGTTTTTCTGCTGCGTCGCGCCATGGCTGCTGTAGCAGGGCAAAAAGCGCCCAGAAAAGCCCCGCCGCCTCCAGGGCCAGCAACATATACATGCGCGCTTCTTGGCTATAGTAGATCTGAAAGGGATTGAGCGCCGCAATCAGGCCTGCCAGCAGTGCAGTCCAGCGGATGGGCCTCGCGCCGTCAAAAAAGCAACCCAGCCGAAAAATAACCCAGACCAAGGCCACACCGGCCACCGCAGAGAAACTGCGCATAGCCATAGCGCTGGCGCCGAAAATGCTGGTCCAGAGCTTCAGGGCCCAATAGTAGCCCGGTGGATGGATATCGGCGGCCGCGTCGCGTGCAATCTGATCAAAGCTGCGCTGAATCAACGCCCAGGTGTTGCCCTCATCGCTCCACAGGCTGGAGCCGCCCAACGCGTAGAAGCGCAGCGCCGCGGCAAGGAGGAGCAAGGCCGTCAGCAGGAGCGGTTCCGGGCGAATGCGGGCGCGCATGATCGACCTTAGCGGAGCCCCGCGGTGTAGGTACGCATGCTTTCATAAACGGGCTGAGGCGTAAAATCCGGCGCCAGGAGGCGAAAGTAGGCTTCGGGCTTGTCGGCCTCTTCCCAGGCATCGGTGGCGCGTTTGAGATACCAGGTATTGGCCACCCCGATCCAGGGCCAGTCAGTGCGAATGCGTTCATAGGCCTGGGGTAGGTACGCGGCCTGCTGCGCCAGCGTCACCTGGCCAAAGCGTTTGTCAGCAATTTCATCGGGTACGGCGTTCCAATTCATCTCCGAGATCCAGATTGCCTTATCACCGTCACCGTTTTGCACCATGAGGTCGCGTACGAATTGGTTACGGCCAAAGTTCATCACGCGCGGATGCATGCGATGATCGCTGGGGCCGGACCAAAGACCGTATCCCTGCATGGCCATGACGTCGAAATAGGGGGCGGCGCCGGCATCGTACATGCGCTGGAGAAAGAGCAGGTCGTTGAAGTTGCGACCGGCGTTGAGCGTGCCGTCCAGGTCGATGGTGGCGGCCAGGGCTCCGGCGACAATCACGGCGTCGGGATCCACAGCGCGGACGGCTTCTGCCCCAGCCCGGAGCAGTGCCACATAGCCTTCGGGATCGATCGGCCGTTCGCCCCACTCAGGATAAATGTTTGGCTCATTCCAGAGCTGATAATAGCGGACACGGCCCTGGTAGCGCTGGGCTACGGCACGGGCGAAGTCGGCAAAGTCGGCAACGTCGTCAGGCGGCGCGTACGTGCCGATTTCGTTGCCCGCGGCTCGACTCCAGGACGGCGGATTGCTCAAACGCACGATCAATTCCAGGTTATGCTCTTCGGCCAAGTCGACTATGTGGTCGTACTTGTCCCATGCCGAGCGATACGGTTCGTGGCGGCGATCTTCGAAGTCCCCTTTACCGTGAATCTCAATATCCTCCCAGGGGAACTCTTGACGCAGCCACTCGTAGCCCGCGTCTGCGGCCATTTCAACGGCCAGCGCACGCTTGGCCGGATCAACCTCCTGTTCGAGAAAGACGTTGATGCCGAAGGGAGAGAGATCGGCATGGGCAATAGGCGTGTCGGGATCCAGATGCAATCGTGGGCGCAACCAGTCGCTCATGAGGTCGCTCAAGCCCTTGACCTGAGCCGCGAAGGTTGCTTCGCCCGTGCTAGCCGCCATCCACTGCCGCGCCGGCGGCGTGCTTAACGCCAAAAAAGTCAGCCCGCCCAAGGTGAGCAGGCTGACCCAGATGATCATGGTTTGCCGGAGGGCAAGTGAAGCCGCTTTTCCCATGCCTCGCTAGCCGTCTATTTGCGCACGAACGTGATGCCCGTGCATTGTTCACTTTCGTTGATGACGCGCGTCCATTTCGGGGACTGGGGCGTCAAATCGTCAAATCCGCTGCTCTGACCGCCTGGCGGTAGATTAGGAGGGCAGGGGACGACGTAGATTTCGATCGGCGTGCCCGGCGGCGCAGGCCCGCCAAAGGGGGAGAAACCCCAGTTGCCGTCGCCGACGCCGTCACAGCCGGAGCATTTGGTTGTTCGCGGCTCATAGAAATTGATGTGGACGCATACCGCATTGACAAGATTGTTGTTGGTATCCCGCACAAAGCCGCTGAAATACGTTTGGCCCTTATTCGGATCACAGTCTGCTGTGTCAAGCAGCAGGAACGGGAAATTGTCGCTGGGCGCCGGCGCTGGTTCCGGTGCTGCCGGTTCGGCGGGCGCCGGGGGCGGCACCGGCGTAGCCGTGGGCGGTACGGCAGTCGGCGGCGGCGCCGGAATGTTTTGGGCGACGGCCACGCTTTCAACATTGGTCGTGGTGACCAGATCATTAAAGACCCAACCGGCTTGACCATTGTAGTCAATCTGCCACCACGAACCGTCCTCATTGCGACCGGTCACCTGGTAGCTCTCACCCTGGTTGGCGCCGCCGACAATTCCATAGTTGGTGCCGGGGCCGCCACGCACGTTCATGTTGCTGTTGATGACTACCTCAGATGCTGGAGGCGCCGTTGGTTCGGGCGTTGGCTCCTCGGCAGGCGCCTCCTCCTCAGCCGACGGTTCCTCAGCTTCACCCTCTGGCGCTACTGGCGCTGCTTCATCTGTAGAGTCTTCTGCAGGCGCTGGTGCGACTTCCGGTTGAGTGCCAGGATCGGCCGTAACTGGTTCGGTGATGACCTGGCCTTCGGGCGTGGGCGTGAAAGTGGGCGCGGGCGTGCGTGTCGGCACGGGAGGGTCCGCTGCTGGTCCACAAGCTGCCAGCAACAGCACAACCGCCAGGCCCACGATGAGCGTTGTCGTTCGAGTTGTTGATCCAAGCATTGGTCTAAATAGCCCCTTGCCGCTAGTCGGTCCGAAACAGGCAGGCGTCACAAGCGCTGCAGCGGACGAAGTATGGGAATATGATTGCGCATTGTCCGCAGCGAAAATCTGATATCGCTGTCTTGATGAAAGCTGTGTGTACGTATTGGCCGGGATATGCGATTTCAGGCCAGCCGTTTTTAATCTTAGCACACGAGAATTATGACGATCAAAATGCGCGTGGGGTTCCTTGCGCTGCTACCGACGGCCCTGCAGCTTGTCATGCTGGCTGCGGCTGCCACGATAGCCCGGAGCAATGATGCCCTCGAAGCGGCATCTTTCGGCATCGAACATGCGCGTACGGAGCCATGGTTCGATCTGCTTGGGCTTGGCGCTAGTCGTGATGATGGTGGGCAACATGGCATTGTAACGATAGTTGAGGAGCTGGAAGAACTTTTCCTTGGCCCATGCTGACGCGCTTTCTGTACCCAGATCATCGATGACCAAGAGTTCGGCTTGCTTGACCTCATCAAAGCGTCGATCATAGGAGGTGGTTGATTGCGGGCCGAACGCAGCACGCAGGTGATCCAGAAAATCGGGCGCAACGACGAACATAACCTCGCCCCGCTGCTCCTCGACATATTGGTTCGCGATCGCTGCCGCCAGGTGAGTCTTTCCGCAGCCGTACGTGCCGGCAAGCACGAGCCAACCGCTCGGCTCTTGCGCGAAACGCTGACAAACTTTGAAGACCTCCTGTAGATTGCCGCGCTCTTCGCCGGAAAGATCGCTGCGATTGGCGTTGAAGTTCTCAAAGCGCTGCTCGCGGTGGAGGGAGAGCGTACTCAAGTCGCCCCGGCTGGGGTTGAGGCCAGCGCGGAAGTCGGGTGCCAGGATGGGAAAGAAGGTGACGATATTCACGTCCAACAGGCGGCTGCGCAGGCGCGGATCCAACTCCTCAAGACGTTGGTTGGTGGTGATCACCGTGGGCAACTGTGTGTTATAGCGATGATTGAGGAGCTGGAAGAGCTTCTCCTGCGCCCACGAACTGCTGTTGTGGGCCCCAAAATCATCCAGAATCAAGAGCGGGGTCGAGCGCAGTTGCTCGAAGAGTTCGTCATAGCTCACATCGCTGTTAGGACCAAAGGTCGCGCGCAGGTGATCCAACAGATCGGGGACGACCATAAAGAGTGCAGGCTGGCCGGCCTCTGCACGGGCCGCGGCAATCGCTGCCGCCAGGTGCGTCTTGCCGCAACCATAGGCGCCCGTCAGCAACAGCCAGCCTTCGGGATGTTCGGCAAAGCCCCGGGCTGTTTCAAAGGCTCGACGCAGGTTCTTGGCCCGGTCAGGCGGCAGGTGGGCCGGCTCCGGAATGAAGCTGTCAAAGGTCAGATGCTGTACAGTCTCCCGGCTGCCCATGTGCTGGAGACGCGCCAGTCTGCGCTCCAGTCGCGCCTTTTCCTGACACGCGCAGGGAACTGCCTTGCCGAAATCGGGATGGCCGAGCGGGACATCTAGTATGGTGAAGCCGGCTCCATGGCAGCGGGGGCAAACTGGTTCGTTTGTGGTCGAGGGCATGGCGCCTCTCCCACTGCTGCGTTGAGTCGAGCTAGCCGCGGATGATGCCGGAATACTCGTCCGGTCGATAGTCTCGCCGGCTCGCTTCAGAATCTCGTCCAGTGATTTCATGCTCTTCCGAATCCTTGCCCTCGGTTTCCCAGCGTTTCAGGATCGCTTGGATGTAGCGGAGGGCGCGCTTATTGCGGGCAATGGCGATTTGAAACGCCTCGTCAATCCAGTCCGGTGGATAGCTCTTTTCCAGATCACGCAACTGGTCGGCAATCAGCGGCGTCATAAAGCCGACGTTTTGCTCATACATCTTGAAGATATTGGGACGCTCTACTTTGAGCCGTGCTTCATCGGGCAGTACGGCCTGGAGTTCACTCAAGCGTCCCTGGCGAATCAGCGCAATGGTCTGGCGGCCTTTGGCCGTATTCATGAAGTACCAATCATCGCTGATCGGTGCGCCGTCGTCGGGGCCGTCCGTCTCCACGTCCATGCGCAGGAGCGTGTTGCGGGCCACCGCCCGCTCCAGGGCATCATTCAGCGTCTGCAGGGGCGTACGCAGGTCCGAATCCAGATTGAGGCTGGCGAGCAGCGTTTCATCGCTGCGCAGGTCATCGCCGCGCAGATAGCGCAAAGCGCTCTCCTGCTCGTTGAGCAGCCAGAAGCTGTGTACGGTCAATTTCAGTTCGGCCAGATCATCAATGAGCGGTAGCAAATCCGAAAAGAAGAGATCTGGAATCACCACCGGCTTCATTTTTTTGTCTGGAAAGCCGATAAAGCCCGTGGATTTCATCATCAGCTCATCAATACTCCAATTCGGTCCGCTCAATTTCCAGATCGCGGAACTGGGTCAGCTCCTTGCGGAAGTAGAGGCTGATGGCTCCCGTGGAGCCGTGGCGATGCTTGGCTACGATCACATCAGCAATATTTTGGCGATCCGTATCTTCGATGTAGTAATCTTCGCGATAGATGAAGAGCACGACATCCGCGTCTTGCTCGATGCTGCCGCTTTCGCGCAAATCCGACAGCATGGGGCGCTTGTCGGCGCGACTCTCGACTGCACGGCTGAGCTGGCTAAGCGCAATGACGGGCACGTTCAGCTCGCGCGCCAACCCTTTCAGCGAACGGCTAATGTAGGAGATCTCCTGCTGGCGATTCTCGTTGCGCCCGCTCTGGCCACTCATGAGTTGCATGTAGTCGATCATGATCATGTCGAGGCCGTGCTCGGCATAGAGACGTCGGGCCTTGGTGCGAATCTCCGTGACCGAGGCCGCCGGCGTGTCATCAATGAAGATGTTGGTGCTAGCCAATTGATTGGCTGCTTCAAGCAAAATCGGCCATTCTTCGTCGTAGATTTGTCCCATGCGCAATCGGTGTGAATCTACGCCGGTCTCCATGGCAAGTAGGCGCTGAACGAGCTGTTCATTGCTCATTTCCAGGCTAAAGACGGCAACGCGAGCGTCAAAACGGGTCGCGGCATTCTGGGCGACGGAGACAGCGAAACTGGTCTTGCCCATGCCGGGCCGTCCCGCCAGAATGATCAAGTCGCTCTTTTGAAAGCCGCCAAGCATGCGGTCGATAAAGGTGAAGCCTGACGGCACGCCCATGAGCGTGTCCTGGTTACGCGCCAGAAAGTCGATGCGGTCGACGACATTGCCCATGATCGCACGGATCGGCGTCAGATCGCGATGGATACGACTCTCTGTCACACCAAAGATGATCTGCTCGGCCCGGTCAACCACCTCATCGACTTCGTTCTGCTCGTTGTAGGCCAGCTCAGCGATGGTGCCGGCGGCGGAGATGAGCCGGCGCAGGAGTGCGGTCTTCTCCACTATGCGCGCATAGTGATCGACATGCATGGAGGTGGGGGTGCCGTTGATCAGGTCGGTGATGTAAGCGGGCCCGCCCACTTCATCCAGCTGGCTGCGCTCTTCGAGGATGTTGACGAGCGTGATGTAGTCGATGGGCTCGTTCTGTTCGTTGAGCGCCAGCATGGCGTTGTAGAGCAACTGATGGCGCTCGCGGAAGAAGTCATTCGCGCGCAAGAAATTGGCGATCTTGATGATCGCGTCGGGATCGATCAGCAGAGAGCCCAATACCGCGCGTTCGGCTTCCACATTCGCAGGCGTCGATTTGAGCGGCAGATCCTGATAATCATTCATAGCATGGTCAGCTTCGGTCGGTGAAAGCAAAGATCGGCTCATTTCAAGATTTGGCGGAAACGCGTTAACCATCGTCATTGGATCGGGAGAAAAGCGGGCATTACGTGCGGATAAGCCGGGGATAAGGTCCCAAGGCGCAAAAACGGCGGTGCTGTGTCGATGCACAGCCCGCCGTTATGAGTCTCTGTCTGCAGCGAAGAGCCGCTCAGTTGCCCAACAGGCTGTCCAAGTCCAGACCTTCCACGAAATCAGAGAAAGCGCCGAGATCGGAATCCTTGTCACCCTCTCGCGGCTCAACGGGTTCGCCATCCTCGTCAGTCAGGCTCACTTCTTCTTCCGGCTGCATGCCGGCCTGCTCCATGACCTCGTCGGCGACGAAGACAGGAGCGCCAACCCGCACAGCCAGGGCAATGGCGTCACTGGGACGGCTGTCAATCTCAACCGTATCGCCGTCTACATCGAGTACGATCCGCGCGTAGTAGGTGTTCTTCTCAAGCCCGCTGATCAGGATATGAACCACTTCACCGCCCAGCGTCTCCAGAACCGATTTCAAAAGGTCGTGCGTAAGCGGGCGAGGCGCTTCCATTCCCTGTAGCTGTAGGGTGATGGCATCCGCCTCGAAGGGACCGATCCAGATCGGCAGGAATCGTTCACTTTCTTGTTCCTTTAAGACAACAATGCGGTGCTGCGACATCAAGCTAACACGGATGCTGTCAATAGTAACTTCTATCATACTGATCTCCTGGCCGTCATTGCCGGAACGATGCCGGGACCATGCCGGCTGCAATCCTGCTTGCGTTGTGAAGGACAACTGCTCGAGGACGATACCTGTCGGTGATGCTTCGCGCCGATTATAGCACACCTAGGTTGGCGTGCAAAGTGATTTCCCTGACGTTTCGACACGATTTTTTGGATCGGGCGATGGCTCTGGATTGGTCGTTTTGCCCGGTGTCTTGAGAGGTCGAATTGACTGCGGGCTGCCTGTCTCGAAATTTGTCTTGCCGCCAAAAACACGGTATGATGTGGCAGTGAATCGGGGAGTAGCGCAGCTCGGTAGCGCGCTTCGTTCGGGACGAAGAGGTCGGAGGTTCAAATCCTCTCTCCCCGACTGAACAGACCAGCCTTATGGCTGGTCTTTTTTGTTACCGTTCCAGCGTGCCCAACGCCCTATACTCCTGTCCACCTTCAGTGTTGAGCAGCTCTGCGCCGAACGGACGCAGGCCCACCTCAACGCGGTAGCGCCCGGGCCCAGCCCATTCCGGCCAGCCGATCTCGTAGACATCTTCCACGATCACACCGGCGGACCAGCGGTCGCTACTCCAGCGACCCGCGCCGGGTGAGCGACTCCATTCCCACACCAACGCCCCGTCTTCGGCGACCACGCGCAGCACGGTACGATAGTCTGAGTCCGGCGCAACGTCGGCTTGCCAGTAGAGAGTGGGCGTCTCATCCAGCGTCCAGCCGATCAACGCCAGATCTCCAAAGTCGACCGGCGTCTGAGCACGTGCAGCTTGCACCGTATCGGGATCTGGTGGGGAGGGGGGGGCAAAGGCCGGGCGTACGACCCCGAACAGCGCGTAGAGGCTCAATCCTGCCATGGCGCCAATCAACACGATACTCGCGTTTCGCTGAAAGCGGGGCGGAATCCACCAAAAGAGTCCGACTGTCCAGAGCACAATCAGCGCAGCCACAGCCGGGTAGAGCAGCCGACCCTGGTCCGTGCCCAAGGCAATCAAGGAATAGCGGGCAATGCCGGCGATTACGCCACCCGCCGCCAGCGTCAGCAGCAGCAGCGGGGTCAGGGCAAAGCGGCGTTTAGTCGGCCACAGATTGCCCCCCAGGCCGATTGTGCTGACGAGGGTTAAGGTCAGAAGCGCAACGTAAATCGGCTCCGGCATGGGAATATGGCCTGCGCCGCCGAATTTACCCCAAAAGGAGCGAAACCACCCTTCCAGCAGCCAGAGCGTATCACCCCCCGTCCAGGGTGTGCTGCGCAGATCGATGGTCTGGCGTGTCAGACCCATGCCCAGCGGGTCGCCGTAGAGGCGCCAGTTGCGCAGCAGCCACGGCCCTGCAAGCAGGAGCGCGCCGCCGAAGACATAGAGCCCACTGGGCGCCCAGCGCTGCCAGGTCCGCCAGAGCGCGTCCCACCACGCCCGCAGCGTGACCGGCGCACGCGCCATGGTGCATGCGCCAATCAGGACTGCTATGCCCACAGCGGGCCAGACGCCCAGCGTGCTCGTCTTGCTCAGCAGTCCAGCGCCCAGCGCCAGCGGCGCCCACCAGACGAGTCGGGCGCGTGCGTGTTTGCGCCAGAGCAGCAGGCCCGCCCAGAGCGCAAGCGTGCCAAAGAGCGCGGCGGCATTGTCGTTAGTAGCCGACGCGCCGATGAAGGCAAATTCCGGCAGAAAGGCCAAGAGGCCGGTTGCCGTCAACGCCACCAGGGCGTGAGCTGGAAACGCGGTCAGCGCCAGGCCGTAGGTCGCGACAATGGTAAGAGTGCTGAGCAGAGCGGACCACAGACGCGCGATATGAAACGCTCGCTGACCGTCATCTTGCCAGGGCCAGGATTCATCGGCCGTATGGATAAAGAAATTGGGGGACCAGTCGACACGCGGCGTCAAGTCTACATCTGGATTGGCGCGCAAGAAGCGGTGGTCGGGTGTCGCCAGACTTGCCGCCAGCGCAGCACTGGCGTGATAGAGGGGCGGGTGCTTGCTCTGCGTCACCCGCGGCCCGACGGGCAACGTCCGCTCCTCGGCTAGATAGACGACAAACGCAAAGTGATCGGCCTCGTCCGGCGCTTCGCCCAGCGGATTGATCACGGAGAAGCCCACCGTCAGCACGAAGTGGGCCACTGCGAAGATTCCGGCTAGGATATGTTGGCGTGTCATGATTGCCGGCACGCCCAATCAAAAATCGCGCCGGCGTTGGCCGGCGCGATTGGAGACAGATGTTTGTGCAGAATGAGTGCCGTTTTGGAGAGTGCCGCGCCGGCATGCGTCTGATTCTGCATCACGGGCCTATTCTCCCTCAACGATTACCTCGTCCTCGACCTGGGGATCGGATTCTTCGCGTGCCCGCAGATGTGGAAAGAGCAGCACTTCGCGAATCGTATCCGTGTTGGTGAAGAGCATGGTCAGGCGGTCGACGCCCATGCCAAAGCCGCCGGCGGGCGGCATGCCATATGAGAGTGCTTCAATGTAATCAATATCGATTGGGTGAGCCTCATCGTCGCCGTGCGCCGCACGATAGCCCTCATCCACAAAGCGCTGTAGCTGATCGATAGGGTCGTTGAGTTCGCTGAAGGCATTGCAGACTTCCATGCCGGCCATAAATCCTTCAAAACGCTCCACCTGGCGCGGATCTTCGTCAGAACCCTTAGCCAGAGGGCTGACGTCGCGCGGGTAGTCGATCAAGAAGGTCGGCTGAATCAAATGAGGCTCCACATGCTTGGCCATCAAACTGTCGACCAGCTTGCCCCAATTGCTGTTGGGATCGGGGTCATGCCCGATCTCGCGCATGGCTGTTGCCAGAGATTCTGCATCGGGATAGGCTTCGTAATCGATGCCCGTGGCGTCGAGAATCGCCTGACGCAAGGGCAGACGTGTCCAGGGCGGCGTCAAGTCGATGACGTGCTCTTGCCATTCAAGCTGGAGACCGCCGGTGACCTGTTGGGCCACATGGGCGATCATCTCCTCAGTTCGGCGCATGACGTCCTCGTAGTCAGCGTAGGCTTCATAGAATTCGAGTTGGGTGAACTCGGGATTGTGCTTAAAGCTAACGCCTTCGTTGCGAAAGTCGCGTCCAATCTCGTAAACGCCGTCAAAGCCGCCGACGAGCAGTCGCTTGAGATAGAGCTCGAAGCTAATGCGCAAGTAGAGATCCTGATGCAGCTGATTGTGGTGGGTGACGAAGGGCCGCGCCGCGGCGCCGCCGTAAATCGGCTGCAGCACCGGCGTTTCGACTTCCAGAAAGCCCTCACCATCCAGATAGTCGCGCAGCCCGCGAATGATGGCCGCACGCGTGCGAAAGATTTCCCGCACCTCAGGGTTGCCCAACAGATCAATGTAGCGCCGTCGATAGCGCGTCTCCGCATCTTTGACGCCGTGCCACTTGTCGGGCATGGGCTTGAGCGCTTTGGACAGGAATTGAATGTCATGGACGTCGACACTGGTCTCGCCAGTCTTGGTCGTCATCAGCGGCCCGGTCGCGCCCACAAAATCGCCCAGATCAACCAGTTTCTTCCAAATCGTGTTGTACCAGCCGTCGGCCAGGTTGTCGCGCTTGACGACCAGCTGAATCTGGCCTGTCCCATCCTCCAGATCGGCGAAGCTCATCTTGCCCATCACGCGGATGCGCTTGAGTCGCCCCGTCACGCTTACCGGGTCATCGCCCGCCTCGCCGCCCTCGTAGAGCGCGCGGGCTTCGGCAATGGTGTGGGTGCGCTTGACTCGGGCTGGATAGGGCTCGATCCCCGCCGCACGCAGCGCTTCTAGATTTGAAAGACGCGCCTGTTCCTGATCGGTCAGGCGTTCCGGGTGAAAGAGATCCTGTGCTGAATCAACCACGACGACATCCTTGCTTGCACTGGTGCGATTTTGACGATGGCGATGTACGCTCACAACTCAACCGCTGTCCGCTGAATCTGCGTTTTCCGCCGCCCTTTACTCGATCTTGACGACTTCGAAGCTGATTTCGCCGGCAGGCGAAGAAACAACCGCTTCCTGGCCGATCTTCTTGCCCAGGAGCGCCTGGCCCATGGGGCTCTGATTCGAGACACGACCATTAGTTGGGTCCGCCTCCATTGAGCCGACGATGGTGTAGGTCTCCTCGTAGTCGCTCCCTACTTCGCGAATCACGACCGTGCGACCGATGTCGACCCGATTGGCCGGACCATTGTTCTCCTGAATGACCTCGGCGTTCTTGAGCACATTCTCAAGCTCGCGAATCCGCCCCTCCAGGAAACCCTGTGCAGTTTTGGCCTCATCATAACCAGCATTTTCGCTGATGTCGCCTTCCGCCTTGGCTTCAGCGATCATCTGCGCAACTTCCCGGCGCCTCGTGCCGGTAAGATATTCCAACTCTTCTTCGACTTTCGTCAGTCCTTCTGGTGTCAGATAGACCTTATTCTGTTCAGTACTCATGTGAATACACTTTCTCCAAAATGAAAAACATCCGTGCCCGTACATCGTGGCCGGCTATGGTGATGGGCTCGATTGGCTTTGCGGGACTATGCAACAAAACGAATGCGACGAGCGCTTGGTTTCAGTACACTGCAAACGGGCGCCGTACGTTTCTCCTACGCTGTAGGAAAGTTGATAAGCTGTTCGGTTCAACTCCAAAGCGTTGGACGTCTACAAAGCAACGGCCGACCCACAACTCGTTGTCTGAGCAGGTCGGCTATGCGTGCGTATCTTTACGATTATAGCTCATTTGATCGCATTTCCAAAATTTCGCCCTTGTTGAAAGCATTATGATTCGGTATGATCCTCGGGGAAACGGCCGCGGCTTTGCGGCGCGAACTCAGGCAAGCTAATGCGCCACCACCGCCAGTTTTACATCACCTCTCTCGTGAAGGCTTTCCATGCACGACGTACCGTTATTTGATCGCTTTGCCCGCTTTTATGATGATGATTACCGTCACTATGACGATGATCTGGAATTGATCGTCGCGCTGGCCGATGAATGGGGGGATCCTGTGCTGGAGCTTGGCTGCGGCACAGGACGCATGCTCATACCCCTGGCCGCTGCCGGTCACAAGCTGACGGGCGTCGACATCAGCTCGGCGCTGCTGGCGATCGCCCGGCGCAAATTGGACGCAGCGGATCTGGGGAAGCGTGTCACGCTTGTCCAATCCGACATGCGGGATTTTGCCCTGGACGAACGCAATTTCCAGTTTGCCTTCTGCACGAGCAACACGCTCATGCATCTCACCACGCAGCAAGAGCAGCTTGCCTGCTTGCGCAGCGTGCATGCCCACCTGGCAGACGATGGCCTGCTGCTCATTGATCTCTTTAATCCGGATTTGGCGCGTCTTCTGGCCGTTAATGGCGTTCAGGAGTTGGCTGATCAGTGGGTGGATGAGACGACCGGGGCCGACGTGCTCAAATGGAGCGTGCGCACCTTTGACCTGGCGGAACAGATCCAGGAGACGCTCTTTATCTACGAAGAAATCTTGGCCGACGGCACGGTCAAGCGTACGCTATGCCCCTTTCCACTCCGTTTCCTTTGGCGCAGCGAAGCCGAGCTTATGCTCCATGTTGCCGGTTTCCAGGTAGAGGACGTACTAGGCGACTTCGACGGTGAGCCTTATCACAGCGCCAGCGATCATTTGATCTTATTGGCAAGGAAAAAGAAGAAGTGATGGTATGTTGGTCTTGTGGATGTCGCGGATCAAGGCAGGGTTTTGTCTATCCCTGACCCGCAGGCTCCACCCATCTGCGTTCTATCCACAGTGCATAGTTCACATGAACGAGGGAACAGATGAACGTGATTGATGCGAGCAAGGTTGACCTGGAAGCGCAGCGCTCATTGGCGCGCCTGTTGCCGCGGCTGGAGCAGGCGTTTGCCACCGCGGCAGGCCCTCAGGAATGGGCCGTTTTCGAGCGCCGGCTGACGACGCATTTTCCCCGTCTCTTCGGCCTATTGGTGGAACTCTACGGCGAACGCTACGATTTTTTCTATGACCTCGAACGGATTATGGCATTGGCTGCCGCTGCCTGGCTGGAGCGCCCCGGAGAGTTGAAGACGTTGGACGCTGCCCGCGAAGCTGATCCAACGTGGTATCAGTCAGAGCAGATGCTGGGCGCCGTCTGCTATGTCGATCTATTTGCCGGTGATCTTGACGGGGTGCGCCGTCAGATTCCCTATTTTCAGGAACTGGGCGTTACCTATCTACACCTCATGCCGTTGTTCAAAGCGCCGCCTGGCGACAACGACGGTGGCTATGCCGTGAGCGACTACCGGGAAGTCAGTGCCGAGTTGGGGAGCATGGACGACTTGCGTGCGCTCGCGGCAGAGCTGCGCGGCGCAGGCATAAGCCTCGTCTTGGACTTCATCTTCAACCACACTGCAGACGATCATCTTTGGGCACAGAGAGCAAAGGCAGGCGATCCTGCGTATGAGGATTACTACTTTCTTTTCCCCGACCGCACGATGCCCGATCAGTATGACGCCACCCTGCGCGAGATCTTTCCCGATCAGCATCCGGGCAGCTTCACCTACAAGCCGCAGATCGATCGCTGGGTATGGACGACCTTCAACTCATTTCAATGGGATCTCAACTATCGCAACCCTGCGGTCTTCCACGACATGGCTGTGGAGATGCTCTACTTGGCCAATGCCGGGACTGAGGTGCTACGGCTTGACGCCCTGGCCTTCACGTGGAAGGAATTGGGCACGGACGGTGAAAACCTGCCCGAGGCCCATCTGCTCGTCCAGGCCTTCAACGCGCTGCTGCGCATTGCCGCGCCCGCCCTGCTCTTCAAGTCCGAAGCCATCGTCCATCCAGACGAAGTGAATCGTTACATCAGCCTGGATGAGTGCCAACTTTCGTATAACCCATTGCTCATGGCCCTGCTGTGGAATAGCCTGGCGACGCGCGATGTGAAGCTGTTGGGCTACGCCTTGCGCGACCGGTTCAAGATTCCCGCGGGCTGCGCCTGGGTCAACTACGTGCGCGTGCACGACGATATCGGTTGGACCTTTGATGATGGTGATGCGGCGGCGCTGGGCATCAACGGCTATGATCACCGGCGCTTTCTCAATGCCTTCTATACCGGTCGCTTCGACGGCAGTTTTGCCCGGGGCCTGCCCTTTCAGGAGAACCCGCGCACGGGCGACGCACGCATTTCCGGTACGCTGGCTTCTCTGGCCGGGCTGGAAATGGGCTTGCAGGAGCAAAACGCGGCAGAGGTTGAGCTAGCCATCCGCCGCGTTCTGCTGCTGCACGCAATTATTCTTTCGATTGGCGGTATTCCGCTGATCTATCTGGGTGATGAAGTAGGTACGCTCAACGATTACCACTATCGGCTTGATCCGGCCAAGGCGGACGACAGCCGCTGGGTTCACCGTCCAGCCACGGATTGGGAAAAGATGGCGCGGCGCGATGACCCGGAGACAGTAGAAGGACGCATCTACCAGGAGCTGCGCCGGCTCATCGAGTTGCGCAAAGCCACGCCCGGCCTGGCCGGTAGCGACATGCGCGTAATCGACGTGGGCTCAGATCATGTCTTTGCATTTTTGCGCACGCATAGTGCAGAAAAGCGTGAAGAGCGTGTTTTGGTGGCGGCTAATTTTTCCGAGCACGGCCAACGCATTGACACCAACGAATTGCGTTTATACGGCCTCACCTACCGCTTCTCCGAACTGATTAGCGGCCGCCCGGTCGCGTTGAAGGATGAACATCTCTACCTGGAGCCATACCAGGTGGTCTGGCTGCAAGCGGAAGATGGCATGTAGGGCGCTCGATTGGCAAGGCTCCCGCTTAGCGCGCCATCGTGCAACCGTACGCATAGCGTTTCCTCGCCTATTGCCAAGTTGAGAATCCCAATGGCGTGCGATCCGTCGTGCTTGACGGATCCTGCCCTTTCGGGTTGAATGTGGCATGTAGCCATCGCATCCATCGACAAGTCTATACGTTGCTACGCATTTGTAGCCCTACGCACTTGTAGCTCTATGCTGCCTGCGCCGAGATTTGACTTCCCTATGCCCGGCGTCCGTTGTCTTACCTTTTGACAATCGCAACCCAAGGAGAATCCCATGCTGAATCTTGCTACTATGCTGGAAGAAAGCGCGCGCCAGGTGCCGGCGCGCGAGGCTGTGATCTTTAGCGAAACCAGGCTCACCTACGCCCAGGTTAACGGCGCTGCCAACCAGGTGGCGGGGGCACTGGCCGAGCGGGGTATCGGTCACGGCGACAAAGTGGCGCTAAGCTGCCCCAATTTGCCCTATTTTCCCATTGTTTACTATGGGATTCTCAAAGCGGGTGCGACGGTGGTGCCGCTCAACGTGTTGCTGAAGGGGCGAGAGATTGCCTATCACCTGAGCGATTCGGATGCCAAGGCCTACTTTTGTTTTCAGGGCACGGCTGATCTTCCCATGGCCCAGATGGGTTATGAGGGCTTCCAGCAAGTGGACGCGTGTGAGCACTTCTTCATGATTACGGCCGATCCGGCCGGGCCGTCGCCCATTGAGGGTACGATGACGCTGGGGCAGGCCATGCATGGCAAGGCGCCCGTCTTCAACACTGTGCCCACTGATGCGCAAGATACGGCGGTGATTCTTTACACCAGTGGCACGACCGGCCAGCCCAAAGGCGCCGAACTCAGTCATTCCAACATGGTGATGAACGCCATGGTCAGCGCCGAAAGTCTCTTTGTGAAAGACGAGCATCATCGGCATCTGATTACGCTGCCCCTCTTCCACTCATTTGGACAGACCTGCCAAATGAACGCCGGCTTCTACCAGCGTGCCTCGCTCAGCTTGCTGCCCCGCTTTGACCCCGAAGCTGCATTGGCGACGATGGAGCGCGACGCGATCACCTGTTTCGCCGGGGTGCCGACCATGTACTGGGCGATTCTCAACCATCCTGGCTCTGAGGAGAAGTTTGATCTGGACAAGATTGCGCAGAACATGCTTGTTGCCGTTTCCGGCGGTTCGGCCATGCCGGTGGAAGTGATGCGCGCCTTTGACGAGAAATTTACGGTCAAGATTCTGGAGGGATACGGCTTGTCAGAGACGAGCCCCGTGGCGACCTTCAACCGACCTGACCGCGAGCGCAAACCCGGTTCCGTCGGCTTGCCGATCTGGGGCATTGGCGTGCGTGTGGTCGATGCCGACGACAATGACGTAGCCCAGGGCGAGCTAGGCGAGATTGTCATTCAAGGCCATAACATTATGAAAGGGTACTATAACCGGCCCGCGGCTACGGCGGAGTGCATGGGGGGTGGCTGGTTCCATTCAGGCGATATCGGCTACTTCGATGAAGACGGCTACTTATACATTGCCGATCGGGTCAAGGACATGATCATCCGCGGCGGCTTCAACGTCTACCCGCGTGAGGTGGAAGAGGTGATGATGACCCACCCCGCCGTCAGCCTGGCGGCTGTGATCGGTGTGCCGGATGAGAGCCATGGCGAAGAGATCAAGGCGTTTGTGATTCTCAAGGATGGGCAAAGCGCAACCGCCGACCAACTCGTCGCCTGGTGTAAAGAGAATATGGCCGCCTACAAATACCCGCGCATCATCGAACTCCGCGACGCGCTGCCCATGACAGCAACGGGCAAGATCCTCAAACGCGAACTGCGCGACTGATCCAAACGCTGGGCGCAGAGTTCGGAACGCGGAATGTAATTCAAGCATTCCGCGTTCCGAACTCCGTGTCCCGCACGTCTAAATGATGTCACACTGGCCGCCGAGACAGGCCAACTCCTGGGCGGCGGTGGTGTAGTCCTCTTGCTCGTAGCGCCAGAGCTTGGAGAAGTCCACGTTCGGGAATTTTGGCGCCAGCTTCAGATATTCTTCTTCGGTAATTTCCTCGTACGGCATCTGATCGTACTGGGCATCAAAGGCGGGCAGGAAGGTCATGCCGCCAATCTTGTCCTGGTTTTCCCAGACCCATTTGATGATGTCGATTACTTCATCCTGGCGATAGGTGATCGTAACGCTTGGGTTGTGCTCGGTCCAATGCGTCTTGACCTGGAGCCAATAGTCGCACTGTTCCAGGGCAGTGCGATCATTGCGCGTGATGGCGCCTTCCGGCGCCTTGACCGGGAAGTGGGCGACCCACGTTGTCGCATTATCGGCAGTTTGGCCATTTTCGGGATCCATGGGCAGGCCCGCGTCGCGCAGCACTTTATAGACGGGCGTATGGGTGCCGACGCGCACATTGCGCACGTAGTAGGGCGCCCAGCGCGGATGCACGCCTGGCGAGCAGTTGAGCAGTTGCGACGAGTTGCCGGAGGGCTTCACGCAGGTCACTGACGTGGACTGGTTGATCCCCAGCATCTCGGCATACTTTTTGTTGACGGCAACGGCGTGCAGGCGCAATTCTTCCTGCACTTGAGGATCGCGGGCAAGTTCCGAATCCATCTGGCCGTTGATGTCGACGCCTAACAGTCGCTCTTCCTCGCAGTTTTGCTGCCACTGCGGCCGCAGACCGGGGAAGTGGGTGCCGGCCGACTGGATCGTGCCGATAATGGTGGCCAATTCCACCTTCTCTTTGAGTGTGTCCAGATTGTCGTCAGGCCGCGCCACGGCAATGCTCAGATTGCAGAACTGGTAGGGGCGCAGGACGATTTCGCCGCATGGATTCGTGCCGAAGTCGGCTGGTTTGCGCCGGTCGGGCAGCGTGTTGATGGCCGCACGGCGGCTGAAGATGCCCGGCTCGCCTGTACCGGACTCGACCATCTCCAGCAGGTAGCGGGTGATCTCTGATTGGCTTAAGTCACGGTCAGGCCAGACTGCGGAATTGTTGGCGTTCCAGCGCTGTTCGTTACCGACAATGTTCTTGGCATTTTTGCACTGACGCATCTCGTCGTCATCAAAGTCAAAGAGGGCGATCATGGCCGTGCGGCGCACGCCGCCGGAGACCGCGGCCCCGCCCACGGCACACATGATGTCGTGGCCGTCCAGCGGGCGCAGGAAGCCGCCCTGGCGAGCCAAAACGCGATCACGCACGAAATTGAGCATCGTGCGCAACGGCTCCGGTCCCGAGGCGCGGCCGCCTTTGGTGAGCAACGGCGCACCGGCGGGCCGCACCAGCGAGAAGTCGAATTCCACATCGCCGCCGTCAAACCAGGTCTGCAGACCCAAGCGCAGGGCTTCGGCCCAGCCGTCGGCCGAGTCGGGTACCTGGAATTGGATGGGCGCCTCGCCGCTCTGACGCATGACGCGCGGCAGTTCCTCGACATAGGCGCGTTCGACCGTATAGCCTACACCGCACCCGCTCATAGAGATGATCAGTGCTTCCACAAAGGCGTCGAGACTGTCGACCGGCATGTATGAACAGTTGTAGATCGTGATATTGCTGCGCCGCGCGGCCGAACCGGCCATAGCCAGCAGGCGCATGGATGGCATGCCCTGCATAGTGAGGATGCTCTCGCGCAGGCGCGCATAATCTTCTTCAGGCAACTTGTCTTCAGACAACTCGCGCAGGAAGTCGACGGCGCGATCGACCGTCTCGATCCACGTCTCGCGCCGCATGTGCCCGTAATTGAAGCGCGCATATTTGTCGTAGTACTGAAACTTCTGCAGTTGGCTGGGAAAGTACTCATCTGAGGCGGCAAAGGCATTGCGCACATCTTCGGGAATAGGGCGCTCAACACGCATGCGGGCGCGTTCCGCACGATAGAGGATGTAATGCTTGGCTGCTTCGTATTCGCCGGCAGCCAGCAGCACCATTTCCACGATGTCCTGGACCTGCTCAACGCTGGGAACCTTGTACTTGGCCGCCACGATGTTGACTGCGCGCTGTGTCAACTCCGCAAGAGGGGTGTCTGGCTCGAGATTGAGGCTGTTAAAACAGCGCAGCAGTGCAGTCTCAATGCGTTGGGGTTCAAACTCCATCTGGCGACCGTCGCGCTTGACGATCTGCTTGGGTACGGAGACCTCGACTTTTCCGTCGACGCTATTGCCATTGGCGTAGGGCGCGTAGCTGCCGTTGGCGACGGGGGCAGAGGAGTAGGTTGAGTTACCGCTCATGGTAAGCCTTTCATAATGTGCTGCGTCAAAAAAATGAATGCAGAAGGCGCATCGGCGCGTTGAAGTCTGGACAACGAGCCACATTGCCCGCGCAGAGTGAAGATATTTGCATGAAAGTAGACAAGGCTGCGCTGCGCCCGTCGCTGATATGGTTTGATCTCGTCACGACCGGGAGCGGTCGCCGAAAATGAGGTGCAGAAAGAAAGATCTGGACGAGCGTATGGTGCGCTCGGAGGGCCAGTAGGTCATCGTGCATACGTTACCGCACACTCCCCGTTGACTCAATCTTCCAGGCAGCTTATTCGGTCGGTGACGTACGGCCCATTAAACGATCAACTTCGGTCAACACTTCGTTCAGATCCGCAAAGTCAAGATAAACGCTTGCAAAGCGGATGTAGGCAACTTGATCAGTCCCGGCCAAATGGTCGAGTACCAGGGTGCCAATCGCTTCACTTTGTACTTCTGCCCGGCCCTGATGCTGAAGTTCATCTTCGATCTGAGCCGCCATTTGCTCCAACGTGTCGGAGCTGATCGGTCGTTTCGTCGCGGCCGTTTGAATGCCTAATAGTAGCTTTTGACGGTCAAATGGTTCGCGCCGTCCATCACTCTTAACGACCAGCATATTGGCGGCCACATGCTCATACGTCGTAAAGCGTTCGCCGCACGTCTCGCACCGGCGCCGCCGGCGAATGGCGTCTCCCGCCTCACGCGTATCGATCACTTTGTGTTTCGCACCAGTGCAATACGGACAGCGCATTCTTTGTATCCTTGCAACGAGGTAACCACAACATATTGTGCATTCGTTGCTCGCAGCAACTAGATGTTGGGCTGTCGGGCAAGAAGTATAACATAGGTTTTGGACCCACGCAAGCCAGAAACAACTGTTCTACCAGAGAGGTTTTTGAAAACGAGCGGTCTGTCGCGAAATTTTAAGGTTGGATTTTCTTGCGTCTTTTTGGGGTGTACGGCACGCCTGCGCGTAGAAGTCGGAGATCTAGCGGATCTCCGACTTTCCGTTGATGCAAACAACATAGATGATGCCCACCGCGTACTGTGCCCGGCGTAAGCGGTGCAGGCGGGCGTTGCGTCGCACTTGAACGGCTTGCCGGACACCGCAAGCCATTCATGCGCGACGCATTGCGCTGCCGCTGCCTAGCGCCCATTCGTGCGCGAGCGACGCAGGAAGGCCGGAATATCCAGATCCTCGCGCTCAAACGTGCGGGTCCGGTAATCTTCTTCCACGGGCGGGCGTTCCTGAGCGGGCGGGGCCTGGCGGGCGCTCCGTTCGTAGTTTTGGGCGACGAAATCCAGCGGATCCTGCTGCTTGGCTTGCTCAAAGCCGGTGGCGATCACGGTCAGATGCACCTCGTCCTTCATGGCCGGGTCAATCACGGCGCCAAAGATGATGTTGGCTTCGGGATGGGTGTTGGCGCGCACGATTTCGGCAGCCTCGTTGACCTCGTGCAGGCTCAGGTCTTCACCGCCCTTGATGTTGAACAGAATGGCGCGTGCGCCGTCAATCGAGACGTCGAGCAGCGCGCTATGAATCGCCTCTTCTGCAGCTTCTTTTGCGCCGTTTTCGCCCTTGCCGCGACCGATTGCCATCAGCGCCGCACCGCCCTCGATCATGATCGAGCGCACATCGGCAAAGTCCAGGTTGATCATGCCGGGCACGGTGATCAATTCGCTGATTCCCTGGATGCCCTGGCGCAGCACATCGTCGGCCAGGCGGAAGGCGTCCTTGATGCCGACCTTGCGATCGACTACCTGGAGCAAACGATCGTTGGGGATGGCGATCAACGTGTCCACATTGTCCGCCAGTTGTTGGAGCGACGTATCGGCAACGCGTCGGCGCTGGCTGCCTTCAAAGGTGAAGGGCTTGGTGACCACGCCGATCGTCAGCGCGCCGGAATCGCGCGCCGCAGCCGCAACCACGGGCGCTGCGCCCGAGCCCGTGCCGCCGCCCATACCGGCGGTGACAAAGACCATGTCGGCCCCGGTCATGATCTCTTTGATGTCCTCCCGGCTCTCTTCGGCCGCACGCTGCCCGATTTCGGGATTGCCGCCTGAGCCAAGTCCCTTGGTCAGCTTTTCGCCGATGCGCAACCGCTGGGGCGCACCGGAGAGCATAAGCGCCTGGGCATCGGTGTTGACGGCGATAAATTCAACGCCTTGTATCTCCTCTTCAATCATGCGGTTGACGGCATTCTGACCGCCGCCGCCCACGCCCACGACCTTGATGTGGGCAAAACTGTCAACATACTGGGGCTGCTGATTTGTCTTGCGAGTTGTCATGCGACTGGCTCCTTTTGTACTGGGGGGTGAAACAATCAGTTTCTTCACAACACTCTTTATGAAAAACGATATAGAATCGTGAAACCCATCTTGACGCTAGTCCGGCAGCAGATTGCGCAACCAACGCACCGCCTGGTTGAGGCGGACTGATTCGACTGCACTGCCCACTTTGGCCGGATAGCGACGCTTGACCTGGCGGGCGTCCTCGTGCAATCCCCAAAGCAACAGGCCGACGCTGGTGGCATGGCTCGGCGATAGCAGCCGTCGCGAAAGCCCCGTGATCGGCGCATCCTCCAGGGGGCTGCCCAGGCGGACCGGCATATTGAGCACCTGACGGCCCAACTCACTAAAGCCTTGGAGCTGGCTGCCACCGCCCGTTAGCACCACGCCCGCCGGCAACCGATCGAGGTAGTCGCTCTCGTCCAGGGCGTCATGGACCATTTCCAGAATCTCGACCGCGCGCGCCTGGAGCACCTTGCCGATAAACTGACGGCTGAAGCTGCGCTCCGAGCGGTCACCGAAGACACGGGCCCAGACTGTCTCGTCTTCGGCCACGCGTTCTGGCAGAACTGTGCCGTAGCGCACCTTGAGTTCCTCAGCCGTTTCGAATGGTGCATGGAGACCCATGGCCACATCGTTGCTCAGGTGGTTGCCGCCAACGTCGAGAATCTGAGTGTGGCAGAGGCGATCATCGATGAAGACCGCAACGTCAGTCGTACCGCCGCCGATATCAACCAGGGCCACGCCCATGCGCCGTTCTTGGGGTCGCAGAACCGCCTCGCTGCTGGCCAGAGGTTCGAGGACCAGCCCGTCGATTTCGATGTCGTGCGCCTGGATGCATTGGGCCAGATTGTTAAGCGCCGTCGTGCTGCCGGTGATGATGTGCGCATCCACTTCCAGGCGATAGCCATGCATGCCGAGCGGGTTGAGAATTTCGGCCTGATCGTCCACGGTCCAGCCGCGGGCGATGGTGTGATTGATCTCCTGGTGCTCAGGGATCGCGATCGCTTGCGCCGCCTCCAGCGCTCGCTGCATGTCCGTCCCCGTGACGCCGTCGCGCGGGTCGATGGTGCTCACGCCGCGGCTGTTGAGCGTGGCGATGTGGCTGCCGGCGATGCCCACGTTGGCGTTGAGCAGCGGTTGATCGGCCTGTTCTTCGCATTGCTCTACGGCTTCATGGATGGCCGCGGTGACCTCGGGCACATCCACCACGACGCCGCGGCGGATGCCACGACTTGGCGTCTCACCTTCGCCCAGGAGTTCCAGGCTGAGGTTACCCAGGCTGTCGTGCACAACAGCCGCGGTGAGCGCACAAATCTTGGTGGTGCCAATATCGATTGCTGAGATAATTTCTTTCACGACGCTCCTCCTGGAAGCGACGGCCGGGACAAACAGCCCGGGGTTCAGACAAAATTCCTGTTGACGGCCTAGCGAATAAATGGCCGATCAATGTACCGTACGTCGATGATGTTTCCGCTGGCGGCGCCGCTGCGCAACAGTTCCTGCCCGGCTGCCAGATTCTCCAGCTTGATCTGGGTGTTGAGGCCGTCGCCCCAGTAGACGTAAGTCTCGCCGTCTGGGAGGGCGAAATTCAGGCCGGCGCCGCTGTTGAAGCGAATCTCCCGTAGATTGGGGAAAGTCTCCAGCAGGGCCAGCGCCGAGTCGAGCACATCGGCGTCAATCGCAGAGCGCCCTGGCGCCTGCGCGTCACGTGTCACGTCGATGATTTGAGGCAGCTCCCGGCCTGTAGCATCGACCATGGCAGACTCCGGCGCCAGGCCGGGCCGAACGCGCATCGCCAGCGCCGCGCCATCCTCCAGCAGCCAGAGCGTACCCTCCTGGGTCACCCAGAGCGCGGTCGGCTCGGCTTCCTCGATCTCGATCTCCACACGATTGGGCAACGCAATTGAAACCTCGGCATCCGTCACATAGGGATGGTCCAGGATAAGTTCCTGAATCGCTTCCGGCCGTACCCAAAAAATGCTCCAGTCCGCCAAGTCCTCTACCGACGGATAGAGATCGTCTCGTTCCAAATAGCCTGCGTTGCTGAAGGCGATCGTCTCTGCGCTGATAAACCAGCGCGTATCCCAGTGCACCCAGTAGATGCCGGCAACTGCCACGACCAGCAGCAGCGCCGAGAGCAGCTTGCTCCAATGCCAGCCGCTACCGGAGACGTGTCGCAACCCGTCGCGCATGCCCGCCGCAGAGAAAGCGGTAGCGGGCAGAGCCGGCATGGCAATGCGGGGCAGGGCCAATCGCGTCGGCAACACAGACTCCACGCGTCGCATCTGTCGCGCGCGCTGGCGCTTGCGCCGTGCCTTCTGATATTTGGCTGGTTCCGAACGAGTCGGCAGGTCTTCACGGGCCATAGTGTGATTCTCAGTGCGGAACGCGGGGTGCGGAGCGCGGAATAATTTCTCAACCATTCCGCGCTCCCCGCTTCGCGGTCCGCGTTCAGGCAAGGCTGGTCTGATTCTGCTGGCGGTCGGCGTGGCGCTCCAGGCCGAGCTGGAGCAGGCGGTCAACTAGTTCCGGGTAGCTGATGCCGCTGGCTTCCCACAATTTTGGATACATGCTGATGCGGGTAAAGCCGGGCATGGTGTTGATCTCATTCAGGTAAATCGCGCCGCTGGCGTCGTCGAGCAGAAAGTCGACGCGGGCCAGCCCTTCGCCGTCGACTGCACGAAAGGCATCCAGGGCCATATGCTGGATCTGTTCGCACAAGGCCTCATCCAGCGGCGCCGGAATCAGCGCCTGACTGTTGCCATCAAGATATTTGTCGGCGTAACTGTAAAACGTGTCGCCGGGGACAATTTCACCGGGTACGCTTGCCAGCGGCGCTTCGTTGCCCAACACGCTGACTTCAATCTCGCGGGCGTTGGGTACTGCCACCTCAACGACCAGCTTCCTGTCGTAGGCGGCGGCCAGTTGTAGCGCGTCCGTCAATTCTTCACGCGTGCCCGCCTTGCTGATTCCAACGCTGCTGCCCAGGTTGGCCGGCTTGACGAAGAGCGGCAGCCCCAGCGCATCAATCAGCTCTGTGAGCGTGCGCTCCGGTTCGCGCTGCCAGACGCTGCGCGTGACAACGCGATAATCGGCCTGGGGTAAGCCGGCCTGCGCAAAGAGTTGCTTGGCCAAGCCCTTGTCCATGGCGACTGCACTGGCCAACACACCACAGCCTACGTAGGGCAGATTTGCCATTTCCAGCAGCCCCTGGACCGTCCCGTCTTCGCCATAGGGGCCGTGGAGGACCGGAAACACGATGTCGATGCTGGGTAGATTCGCGTCTGGTGCAGCCGTCGGCAGTAGTGCCCAAACATTTTCTTCCCGGGCCTGCGCGGACGTAGGTGCCGCCGCGTGTGAGCCATTCAGCTGCGCCACCGCTGCGCCGGCCAGGGCTGCCATGGGATCGCCGCTCGCCAGCCAGCGTCCCGCCGGCGTAATGCCGATGGGCACGACTTGATGACCGGCCTGGCTCAATGCTTCCATGACATTGCGTGCGCTGTTGAGCGAAACCTCATGCTCGCCACTGCGCCCGCCAAAGAGCACCCCTACCCGCAAAGACTTCGAAGTTACCATAAATCTACTCACTTACGATTCAAATTACGACAACACAACCCTGACGGTCCCTACCTTACAATCCCAAATCCGCGTTCCGACCTCATCACTCATCTTGGCGGAAGGCGGCGCAGGAGGGGGTACACACCCTGCGCCGCCGCCACCACACACGTCGATGCGGCGATTGGCGTTACCATTCACCCGCAAGCTGGATCTCGCGCTCCAGGCGAACCCCACTTGCAGACAGGACTTGCGTTTCGATCAACCGGACCAGCTCCATGACGTCGTCAGCACGAGCGTTCCCGACGCCGCCCGGGTTGACAATGAAATTGGCGTGGGTTTGGCTTACCTCCACACCGCCCACGCGCGTCCCCTTCAATCCGGCTGCTTCGATCAAGCGCCCGGCAAAATCACCTGGAGGGTTGACAAAGGTGCTGCCCAGGCTCGGCTCAACGGGCTGGGTGCGCCGGCGGTGGGCCAAGTAACGATCGGCCCGCTGCTTGATAGCGTCTGGATCACCTTGTTCCAGGCGGAAGGTAGCAGTCAGCACCACTGGCTTGAAGCCGGCCTGCAAGGGCAGCTTGCGCTTGAGCGAGCTGTCCCGGTAGGCGTAGTCAAAGTCAGCCAGCGTGAACTCGCCTTCGTTCCCCGCTTCGTCGAGCAGGTGGGCCCGATACAGGTTGTCCTTCACCTCACCGCCGTGAGCGCCGGCGTTGCCCACTACGGCCCCGCCGATGGTGCCCGGTACGCTGACGGCCCACTCCAGCCCGGTCAGGTCCTCGCGAACGCTTTGCCGGGCCACGCCGGCCATGGCCGCGCCGCTCTCGGCTGTAAGGAGCGCGGCGCCGTCGCTCATCTGGTCAATGTCTGTTGCGCGGCAGCGGTTGTGAATCACCAGGCCGCGCATGCCCCGATCACTGATCAGGATGTTGCTGCCGCCGCCCAGCACGAAGTAGGGCAACCCGCTCCGATGACACCAGTGCACGATTGCGTGCAACTGGTCGATCGTTGTCACGGTAGCAAAATAGTCAGCCGTTCCGCCCACCTTCATGTTGGTAAGCGGGGCCAGACTCACGTCCGTGCGCACGTCGATCTCCAGCAGATTCAGTTCAGAAAAATCGTGCATCGTCACAAGCATAGTCAGATCTGCTCGACAGTCGGTCGAGACGGCTGTCCTCTCAATGGGTCTGTTGTCGTGCCAATGCGTCCAGAAGCATCTCGCCGATGCGGTAGCCATCGCCGGCGCCCAGCGTGATGACCACGTCGCCCGGCTCGACTTCATCAATCAAGCATGCAGTTACAGCCTCAAGAGTGGCCACGTGACGGATGGCGTCGTGTGCGCTGGCTGCAACCAGTTCCTGGGCGCTGACGCTGCCATCGTCCTGTTCGCGCGCGGCGTAGATGTCGGTGACAATGACGCGGTCGGCGTTCCGGAAGCTGTCGCCCATGCGATAGAGCATGCGTTTCGTCCTGCTAAAGGTATGGGGCTGAAAGATTGCCCAGATGCGCCGGTCCGGGAAATGGTTGCGGGCCGCGGCCAGCGTCACTTCCACTTCGGTTGGGTGGTGCGCGTAGTCATCGATGACGGTGACGCCGTCGGCTTCGCCCTTGCGTTCAAAGCGCCGTGCGGCGCCGGCGAAATCTTCCAGCGCAGCTGCGCCTGCGCTCAAGCCCACGCCACAGGAGCGTCCCACCAGCAATGCGGCCATTGCGTTGTTGACGTTGTGAAGGCCCGGCACGCTCAGCGTGAGTGATCCGGCTGGTGCATTCCACCAGAGAAGGTCTGCCGAATAGCCTGCGCCGGTCCGGGGCGTCAGGTTGATCGCCTGGAAGTCGGCGCCTTCGCGCAGCCCGTACGTGATCCACTCCGGCCCACGCGAGAAACTGTAGGCGTGAAGCTGCTCGGCGCCAGGATCGTCGGCGCAGGAGATTACCAGCCCCGTGCGATCGACGCCGTCAATGAATTGCATGAATGCACGGCGGAAGCTGGCGGGCGTGGGATAGCAGTCCGGATGATCCCATTCCACGTTGGTTACCACGGCGATGGCTGGCCGCAGGTTGAGAAACATGTGATCGTATTCATCCGCTTCCAGGACGAAATAGGAAGACGTGCCGGCGGCCGCATTGCCATAGCCGGGCAGTTCGGTGCCGATAATGTAGCCGGCATCAATGCCATTTTCCCGCAGCACCTTGACCACCATGGAGGTGGTCGTGCTCTTGCCGTGGGCCCCGGCCACCGCGATCAACTCTCGCTCCGCAAGCAGGGCGGGCAGAAACTCGTCGCGCTTGACGACCGCTAGCTCCGCTGCTTCGGCAGCTGCCCGCTCGGGATTGGCGGCATCGACTGCGCTGCTGATCAACACCACGTCGGGCCGAATTTCTGTCAGATTGGTGGCGTCCTGCTGGTCAAAGACGCGTGCGCCGGCTTCGGCCAGACGTGCGGTGCTGCTATTGATCTGGCGATCGCTGCCGCTGACCGCAACACCCATTTCCAGCAGCACGGTGGCAATCGCGCTCAGACCCGTACCGCCGATCCCGATCAGGTGGACGTGCAACGTCGGATCGGCCGCAGCCAATCTCGTTTGCCAGGTATGCGCTTGCGGACTCGACGATGGTGATGTCATGAACAGCGATGTCCTAACCCTTTAACCTCTAACCATCAGAATGATGAGAATGACGACTGGTACGATCCAGTAGACCGGATTGCTAACCAGGTTAGGCGGCAACAGCTGCACCATGGCTTGCGCACGTTCGGACAGCGGCGGGACGAAGCCGGTAATGCCCCCCAACGGATAGTCGAAAAGATTCTGGATATACCAGAGCGTGCCGGCGATCAGGTAGCCGTTAAGCATCCCGACGCTCAGATCGAGCAAAAACTTGCCCGGTTGCTTGGCCGGCACGCCCGAGAAGCGCAAAGTCTTCCCGGCATAGCCTGCGAAGACGATTGCAATAAACGCCGCAGAGAACGAAAATGACAGAAGACCGTTCAGCGTGTCCTGATCGGTGATCCCCAGCAGATCGCTATAGAATATCGTCAAGACTTGCACGATCTGATCTGAAAAGAACGTGAGCAAGAAAAGCGCACTCAAGATCACGATCGTGCTGCCCAGCTCGCGGACGTAGCCCCGGGCGATACCGATAAGCGTCACAATGACGCCGATCGTGATAAACAGTAGTTCGATTGGACCCATGCCGCTTGCCTCTCCCTCTTCGGCTCGGCGGTTGAAGCGGCGGCGTTCCGTCTCCGCCTGCTACTTTATACGACTTCCTGCTATTCCCAACCACTTCGGACAGACCACCACTTCTACTATCCTTCGTACAGACGTTGCATTGCGACGTCTCCCGCCACCCGCACGTTATCCCTTTGATTTCGAATTCGAGTTGAACCACCAGCCGGAGAACTTTGGTGTTCGGATGGTGAAATAGACAAAGACCAAGAAGGCCGTCAACAAGAAGAGAAAGACGTAAGGCTGGAAGGGTTGCAGTAGCACCCAAATATCCCTGACAAGGTCCCAAATGAGATCGAACCCATTGCGCAGGAAGGTAAGGATATTCGCTCTGCCGTTGCCGGTGGTTGCCTCAGGCGCTGAAGTAGTAACCGCGGAGACTGCACCGGGTGCAAACAGGAAGAGCAGTCGCGGCAAGAAGACAGAAGCGAAAAACAGCCCATTCAGCATGCCCCACAAAATCGCCCAGCCATTGGACTGACTCTTGGTCGAGGGCACCAACCAACCGGTCAGCACGTAGGCCAGGATGACGAGCAATACCCAAATCACGAAAAGGTATCCATTCCTGGTCGTGGAGGTAACCCAAGGCGATGCATCGCCAATTGCCGAGAAGGCATCTTCCGGATTTTCGCTCAGGCCGCCGGCTGTGATAAAGGCGGTGAACTTGCTGCCGAGATTGGCAATGCGAACAAAAATGTCGCCTTGTTCCTGCAAAACGAGCCAGCCGATTACTGCCGTCGCCAGCACGATGAATTCGCGCCAACTGCCGCGACGGTAACCGATCCATCCGAAGAAAGAAAGGTAGAGGATGAAGGTCAGCAAAACCTGAATCGTGTATCCCTCGGTCAAAATTGCCCTTCCTTGCCAAGTAGAGTCTTGGCGGTACATCTCAGGCGCTGTTTAGCGTAGTTGCTTCAGCCAGTTGCTACTTGAATCACGAGTGACGCAATGTCTGCTGCGGCATCCGGGTTGGCCAGCGCGGCGGCGGCCTCGGCCATGCGCCGGGTCTCTTGCGGATCGGCCAGCAGCGCTTGCAGAGTGGGCAGCAACTCCGCTTCTAGGGCTTCGTCGTCGATCACGATGGCGGCGCCGGCATCGGCCAACTGCCGGGCGTTGCCTTGCTGATTGACGCCGGCGATGGGCAGCGGCACCAGGACCGACGGCAGCCCGGCAACGGGAAATTCACCCAGCGTACTCGCACCGGCGCGGGCGACAGTTAGATCGGCAGCAGCCAGGGCCAACATCATTTCCTCGTGCAGATACGACACGGGATGATAACGCGCCGCCAATTCGTCGGGCAGCGGCGTCGCTGCTGCAACCTCTTCATAGAGTGGCCAGTCGCGCAGGCCCACGACGTGCAAGACTTCTGCATCAGGCAGCAGCTTGGGCAACGCGGCCCAGGTCGTACGGTTGATGCTGCGCGAACCCTGGCTGCCGCCCCAGACGAGTATGAGCGGCAGCTCGTCCGTTTCACCCAGCGGCGCATCCAGCGCCGCCGCCAACTTGCGGCGACTCTCACGGCGGCTGCGAGCGGCCTCGACTAGCTCTTGGCGCACCGGATAGCCCGTTACGACGCCTTTGCCCTGCGGCGCTTCGCCGCCAAAATAGGCTGTCGCGGCCGGAAAGGAGACTGCCACCCGTTCGGCGAAGCGACTCATGCGCTTAATCGACCAGCCTGGCGTCATGTCGGGCAAGTAGATCACGACCGGCACGTGGCGCAGACGACAGGCCAGCACGACCGGTGCGCAGACGTAACCGCCGGTCACCAGGCAGACCTGCGGCGCAAAGCGACTGATGATGGCCAGGCTCTCTTGTACACCCGCCACCATCTTGCCGCCGCTGCGCAGTGCGTGCACCGGGTTTGCTCCCCGGATCTTGCCCGTGTGAATGCCGGCGTACTCGATACCGGCCCGCTCCACAAGCTCCTGTTCCATGCCGTCATTGCTGCCAACCCAGAGCACCTGGTTAGCTGCGGCCGGCGCGGGCAGGTCGGCGATTGGTGCGCCGGCTGCTACTGCCTGATTTTTTCGTGCTGGTTCGATTTGTGCGGCGACGGCGATTGCCGGATAGACGTGTCCGCCCGTTCCCCCACCCGAAATCAAAACGCGCATAAGCCAAGTTTCCTGTTGCAGCCGGCGGCGCAACGCCGGGACGAATGTGCTTGCCGATGTTTAGCATGATGCCAATGGCGCCCAACGCCGTTACGAGCGAACTGCCGCCGTAGCTTATGAAGGGCAACGTGACCCCCGTAGGCGGCGCCACCGCCACGACAACGGCGGCGTTGAGCACGGCCTGCAGGATCAAGAGCGTCGTGATTCCCGTTGCCAACAGCATCCCAAAATTGTCAGGGGCATTGAGCGCGATTCGTAAACCGCGGTAGGCTAGCACAGCAAAGAGTAAAATGACAAAGAGTGCGCCGACAAGGCCCAACTCTTCGCCGATGATGGCAAAAATGTTGTCGCTCCAGCTTACCGGCAGGAAGCCGGGATATTTGGCCTGACTGTTGCCCACGCCCACACCCAGCGGGCCGCCGTTAATCATGGCCTGCGCGCTTTGCACGGACTGCCACTCGGCGCTCTCCAGCGGATTGCGAATCGACGTGAAGTAGCGTTCAATCCGGCCCCTGGCGTACGTACTATAGTGGATGACCAGACCAAATGTTGCTGCGGTGCCGGCTGCGACGACGACCAGCTGTTTCAGCTCGGCCCCGGCAATGAAGAACATGATCGACGCGGTTATTACGATAATCAATGCCGTACTGATGTCGGGCTGGGTGACGATGAGTACGGTTACCGCGCCAAGCAAGACCGAAAAGGGCAGCAACCCTACCTGGACGTCACGGATGCGGCGTCCTTTGCTGGTCAGCCAGGTTGCGATGTAGATGATGATGATGATCTTGGCCGGCTCGCTGGGTTGAATACTGCCGCCGAACAGGAAGCGGTCCGATCCAAATGTCTCAGTGGCAAACGTGATAACGGCCATGAGCGAGATTAGGGCCAGAGCCATGAGCGGAATGCTCACCCGCTCCCAGAAATAGTAGGGAATCTTCATGGCTGCCACCAAGGCAATGATGCCCAATATAGTCCACATGAGCTGCCGCGAGATGAAGTAGAAGGGGTCGCTAAAGCCTTCCAGCCCCTGGGCATAGCTGGCGCTGAATACCATGATTAGCCCCAGGGTCAGCAGGGTGATGACTACGGTAATCAGGCCCCAGTCGTAGCTGCCGGCGGCCCGCGGCTGGATGGCTCGCCTGGTTTTCGACGCCCGCTGCCCGCTTCGTTTTTTTGTACTCTGCGCTTTACTTGTCATCGTAACGGATTCCTTGTTCCCGGCAAGCGTCAGGCCGGTCGGAAAGATGCGGCATTGGCCTCGCGCACAAGCGAGCGAAAATGTTCGCCCCGCTCTTCAAAGTCGTGATAGGCGTCGTAGCTCGTCCCACCCGGCGAGAGCAAGATAACGCTGGGCCCGGCGGCGACGCGTCGCGCCAAATCAACAGCCTCGTCCAGTCGTTGCACAAGGGCGCAACTGGGCGCTTTGCGATGGTTCGCTTCCGCCCGATCCTGCACTGAGCGCACAATCATCGGCCCGGCGTCGCCAAAGCCGATGAGCATGTTGACGCGTTCGATCACTTCGTCGGCAAATTCCTGCCAGGGGAGCTTCTTGTCCTTGCCGCCCGCCAGCAGAATCAACGTGACCCCATTGACTTTGAAACAACGCAGCGCGGCGACCGCGCGCTCGGGCGAGGTCGCAATGCTGTCGTTAATCCACATCACGTCGTCTTGGTTGGCCACCACTTCCAGCCGGTGGGGCACGCCGGCGAAGCGCTGCGCGACCTGACGCATGGCCGGGATCTCGACGCCTACAGGCTGACTAATAACCGAGGCCGCCAGCAGATTGCTGATGTTGTGGTCGCCACGCAGCTGCACTTCGCTGCGCAGACAAATTGGCGCGCCGTCGAGTTGAAGCTGTTCGCCGGCTAGCCTGCCGCCCGTGGGCAACGGCTGTATGCGACTAAAGGGGCGCAGCGTGGCGCCAGCGGTCGACAACTCACTGCGCGTGGCATCGAGTAGCGCTTCCAGTCCCCATTCTCCGGGCAAGGCCGGCGCACCGCTGCTGTTCAACAAACGTCCCGTCACCGCATCGTCAGCACTGAGTACGACCGTCGCCCCCCCAGGCAGATGTCGCAGCAAGTTGAGCTTCGCATTGGCATAGTCGGCCATATCGGCGTGACGATCCAGGTGATTGGGTGTGATGTTGAGCAGGGCAGCGATGTCCGGCCCGATACCGTCGAATGGCCCGCGACTGATCGCAGGATCAAAAAGCTCGAGCTGAAAACTGCTCAACTCCAGGATAATTGGCTCACCAGGGGCGATCTGCTCTATGCGGTCGATGAGAGGCGAGCCGATGTTGCCCCCCACATGTGCTGTGATGCCGGCCGCCGCAATCATTTCGCCCACAAGCGTTGTCGTCGTTGTCTTGCCGCTGCTGCCGGTGATGGCGATGATGGGGCCAAGCCCGCGGCCGCGGGCTGCCTGCAACGTGAGCAGCGCGTCGTTTGTCAACGGAACCTCGCGGTAGATCGCTTCCTGCACGATTTCCAGCTGTGCCGGCACGCCGCCGCTCAGGCAGAGCAGGTCGCAGCCATCAAGCAGGCTAAGAGGATGACCGCCAAGCACTAACTCCACGTTCATGCCGGCCAGCGCGGCCAGCTCGGTGCGTAACTGATCGGCCTCGGCCCGATCGCTGATGACGACCGTAGCTTCGTGATCATAGAGGAAGCGCGCCAAGGCAAGGCCTTGACGGCCCAGACCCAGAATAACGATTCTTTTTCCAGCAAACGAATCGAGCGTTTTCATCGTGCTCCTGATCTACGTTCCCCAGATTTGAAGCGCCACGCCAAGCATGCCGCTCAAGACGCCAACGATCCAGAAGCGCTCTTTTACCTGCATCTCACTCCAGCCCAAGAGCTCGAAGTGATGATGCAATGGCGTCATCTTGAAGACCCGCCGTCCTTCGCCATACATGCGCTTGGTCACCTTGAAATAGGTCACCTGGATAATGACGCTGAGCGCCTCAGCCACAAAAACGAACCCAATGACCGGCAACAAGAGCCATTGGCCCGTCATGACCGAAACCAGACCAAGCGTTGCACCGAGGGCCAAGCTGCCCGTATCGCCCATAAAGAGTTCGGCCGGGTAAGCGTTGTACCAAAGAAAGGCCAGAAGCGCGCCGACGACGGTGAAACAGAAGGCAACAAGATAGATCTGATCCTGCAGGAAGGCAATGATGCCGTAACAGGTAAAGGCGACGCTGGCGATACTGCCGGCCAGACTGTCCAACCCATCGGTCAGGTTTACCGCGTTGCTGGTGGCGACGATGATAAAGATCGTCACCGGGATGATCCAGACGCCGATCTGGAAAAAATCCGGGAAACCGGGTACGCCGACGAAATCCCAAGCCGGCGGACCAAAATAGAGCACCAGCGCCGTAATCGTAGCAATCAGCAATTGGATGCTGCTCTTCATGCGAGCACTCATCCCTTCGCCCTTGCCCCGGATTCCCTTTACGCCCTGCCAATCGTCCACGGCGCCCAAAATGGCGTGCGAACCCATGCAGAAAAAGAGTAGCAGGGTGCTCTGCCCAATCGCATTCAGGCCCCACAAGTTGGCAATGTTCAGCAGGCCGGTAATCACGAGGACCGGGACGACAATCAAGATCCCGCCCATTGTTGGCGTCCCGGTCTTGACCTGGTGGCGGTCGGGCTGCTCAATTCGAATCTGCTTGCCAATGCCCCAGCGCTTCAGCAACGCAATGAGCGGTCGACCCCAGACCACAGCCATAAAGAAGCTGACTGTGCCGAGTGTAAGTGCATACGCCATGGAGGGCGTTCCCTTCAGTTCGTCTGGCTGATTCGCCGGTTGGCAGACTGCCCCGTATGGGCCATAAGCTATCGACCCCGTTTGCCGGTCTCGGTGGAGGCTACGATCTCGGTGACCACTTGTTCCATCCCGATCGCCCTGCTGCCCTTGACCAGCACCACGTCATTTGGCTGGAGCAACTCGTGCAGCAGCGCAATGGCGTCCTCGGCTGTGGGCGCAATGTGCAATTTCTCGGCTCCGTAGCCGACAAAGCGGGCTTCTTCACCGATCGATCTGCCCAAATCGCCCACCGTTACAAGCGTATCAACGACGTCTGCTGCCCGTCGACCCACGAGCTTGTGTCCCTCATCGGTAAATTGACCGAGTTCCAGCATGTCCCCCAGGACCGCAACCCGGCGCCCATTGGCCTCGGGCGTCAGATCCGCCAGCAGGTTGAGGGCAGCAATCGTGCTGGCCGGGCTGGCGTTATAGGTGTCATCGATGATGGTGCTTTCGTTGAGCCCGGGCATGACGACCAAACGCAGTTGACCCGGAATGCTCTGCATGCCCGAGATGATTTCATCCCACTCCAGCCCTGCGACCAGTCCGACCGATGCGGCGCGCAATGCTGTATGAACGCTGTGACGGCCAAGCAACGGCACGCGCACGTGGAGTGAGTCGACGCTGTTGTCGCTGCGGCGATAGTGAAATCGAAAGCGGATGCCATCCATGCCCGAGCTTTCGATTTCATCGGCCCAAAGATCCGCCTCAGGCGTCAGCCCGTAACGAAAGACGCGGGCCGGCGTCAGTTCGGCCATGCTGCGTACCCGCTCGTCGTCCCAATTGAGAATGGCGACACCGCCTTCATCGGCCGCCGGCAACGCCTGTGGCAATTCCGATTTGGCAGCTTGAATGGCCTCAATCGAGCCGAGGCGACTCAGGTGACTGGGGCCGACGTTCGTGATCACGCCGACGTGGGGGCGGGCCAGTTCGCAGAGCCGGGCAATCTCTCCCGGGCCATACATGCCCATTTCCAGGACAGCGTATTCATCTTCCAGGCTTAGCCCCAGAAGAGTCAGGGGCAGGCCCTGCCCGCTGTTCAAGTTGCCCTGATTCGAGAGCGTGTGGAAGCGTTGGCTGAGCACGGCAGTCGTCAATTCTTTGCTGCTCGTCTTGCCTACGCTTCCCGTAATGCCCACCACGCGCAAGTTGGGGCGAGCGCGGTGGAGGCGTTGGAAGCCGCCAACGTGCTGCAGTCCCACCTCAGCGTCGTCGACGATGTAGGCGATGGGCGTTTGGTCCGTGGCGCGCGCGGGGAGCTTGGCCCGCAGGGACCAGCGCCCCTGGGTGCAGTCGACGGCGACAGCTCCTGCCTGCAGAGCTGGCTCCAGGCCCCGCTGCTCGCAAATCACCGCGTTGGCGCCGGCCGCCAGCGCTGGTGCAATATAGTCATGGCCATCGTTGTTCTGACCGACCAGGGCGACAAATAGATCTCCCGGCTCCACATCGCGACTGTCAAGCACGCCACGACCCAGAGGGATGGCCGGCAACGCCATGGGCGGCAGTTCGCCGGTCAGGGCTTGCCAGAGCGTATGTTGGGTGATGCGGGTTGGCACTACGGGCGCCATGGTCTACTCCGTGTCGGTGTTGGGAACCAAGGCCTGCGTCGATACCGTCGTGCTGAGACGAATCTCATCGGGCGGGATGTTGAGGTAGTCGATGAAGCGCTTGGTGACGCGAGCAAAGGTCGGGGCGGCCGTGTAAGCGGCCCACGGACTAATGGCAGGATCAGGACGATCGAGCTTGACGAGGACCACGATTTGCGGATCATCTGCCGGTACAAAGCCAACAAATGTCGTGATGGTCTCATCGTCGGTGTAGCCATCTTCAGTAGGGATCTGGGCCGTGCCGGTCTTCCCGGCCACTGAATAGCCGGGGATGCGCGCGGCGCGGATTCCTGCGTTGACGGCATATTCCATCAGTTCGGCCATGGTGCGTGCGGTTTCTGGTGTCACTACTTCGCGTGCAGCCATTGGTTCAGTGAAGAGCACCTCACTGCCTGCTACGCGGGCGTCGACTACGTAGGGCCGCATATAGAGCCCATCGTTTGCTAGCGTTGCGACGGCACTCAACATCTGCAGCGGCGTGACGGCCAGCCCCTGGCCAAAGCTGTTGGCGGCCAGATCGGAGACGCTCCAAGTAGGGTCTCCAGGCGACTTGAGCAAGCCGCTTACTTCGCCGGCCAGGTCTACGCCAGTCGGCTGGCCGAAGCCGAAGCGACGCACATAGTGATAAAACTCATCGTCACCCAACAACTGGGCTACCTGGACCGTGATCACGTTCAGTGACCGGGCCAGGGCGTCGGCGATGGTCGTCTTGCCGTAGGCCTGGCGATTGCTGTTGAGAAAGACGCGGCCGCCAACAGAAATCGAGCCAGTGTCAGTCAGCACGGTCGTCGACGTAATGATGCCAGTGTCCAGGGCCGCGGCCATGGTAATGACCTTAAAGATTGAGCCCGGTTCGTACTGGAGGTTGACCGTTGAGTTCGAGAATGATTCGCTGTCCTCGGTTGCATACTCATTGGGATCGAAGGTTGGCAGATTGGCCAGGGCTAAAATCTCACCCGAGCGCGGGTCCATTGCGATGATCGAGCCGCTTTGCGCGCGGAAGTAGCGCAGTGCATAGTCAAGCTCTTCTTCCGCAATCCACTGCATGCCCCGGTCAATCGTTAGAACCAGGTCCTTACGCGGAAGCGAAGGTAGATAGCGCACCGTTTCGCGCGGCAGGTCGTTCAATGTGGCATTGGCATTGGTGGGTAGACCCACACCATTCTGGCTCAAATAGCGATCGTAGTAACTCTCCAGACCGTAGTGCCCGGCGCGGCCAGAATTGGTGGCGACGTCGATGCCTACAAAGCCCATAATGTGCGCAGCCAGTTTTCCTTCGGGGTAATACCGTTCGGGCGATGCGGAAATATGAACATATTCGAAGGGCGAATATTCGCTGGCCTGGTCGACTTCGGCGAGAAAGCTCATGAGAGTTCGGGTCTCATCCAGGGTGAGGCCTTTGGCCAAGAGGCAGTAAGGGCGTTCCTCGTTTTCGACCAGCGTCTCCAGCATGGCAGCGGCATCCATGCCGGTAAGTTCTGCCACTTTGCTGGCAACTTCACGCATTTCTTCGTCGCTCAGATTCTCGGGCGTTGCCGAAATATCATAGAAGTAGCGATCAATGCTAAGGATATTGCCATCGCGGTCGACAATGGACCCACGCGCCGGTGACGCGGCCGGTGCGGCATAAAGGGCGTCAGCCCCCTGATTGGGAAAGAGCTGGTAGGAAATCAGGCGGACGATGATGAGTAGCGTCGCGGTGACGAAGAAGATGGCAATCGCGCCAAATCGCCAGGACGTCCGCTGCGGATCAAGGCGTTCGTCCTCCTCTATTTGCCCATCGAGTATTTGCCCGTCGAGCTTTTCCGCTTCCGGCGTACTCTTCGTATCAGCCTCTGGTGAAGAGATCTTCTGGACCATGGTGAACCTGCTCTTGCCTGACGGCACAAATCTATCGAAAGAAAGCGTCGCGTGCGTTTCGTCGCGACTAGCTCACTATGAAGCCTAGAGGCGAGACGCCCATTTACGCGCCTCGCCCGTCTGATTCGTCTGATCATTTCCGCCTGCGATCAAGCAAGCTGCGTTGAACGCAGGCGTTCATCACAACAACGCTTGCAGCTGTTACCTCATGAGCGACAAGCTGTCAGCGCCGGGCTACTCTCGCTGACTAAAGCTCTCTAAACGCTGGCGCAACTGCTCTTGCTGCGTCGTCCAGCCTGCCTCGCCGCGAAGCCACCACTCGCGAATCTGGTCTCCTGCAGCCATTACCCCGTCGTTGAGCGTAGACCGATCAGGCAGTGCGGGGACCAATTCGCCCATGCGTTGGGGCAGGTCGTGCAAGCGGTTCTCCGTCAGCGGTATATCCGGGCGCCCGCTTGCTGCTGAGGTCGGCGCAAGCGTTTCTGTGGCAGCAGGGCCGATAAGCGTCTCTCGATCCACATATTTGCGCTCGGTCGTATAGACGTAGCCGTTCGCCTTCGCGCGCCGTACCATTTTGTCCACCGATGTATGCAGCGTCGTCGCGTAGACAATCTCACTGTTGACGCGCTCAATGCGTTCGATTTCAGCATTGATTTGTTGGATTTGCATGCGCGCATCAAGAATCTGGACCGAGATGAAGACGTGCAAGCCCAGACCGCAGGCAATCAGCAAGAGACCCACGCAATAAATCATGAATTCGCGGGGCGTTTTGGGCAGGTGTGCTGCCGCCCGCGCCGTAGTCGACCATTCACCGCGTATTGATTCTTGCCAACTCTCGCTTAGCTCGGCCGTCGTGTTGGAGACGGTCGGCATGGTCCCGCGCTGTAACATCTTCGATCTCTACTTTCTCTGGGGGGTGCTGTAGGGATTGAGTGCTGGTTGTCGTCTGTCTGTTTAGTTGATGCTTCGTGTTAGCAACGCTCAGCAATTCGGAGTTTGGCCGAACGGCTTCGCGGGTTGGCGGCTTGTTCTGCCGGACCTGCGGTTATCGGTTTGCGCGCTACCAACTCCAATGTTGCTGTGCGATCATACCCGCCGAGGGGGTGCGCTGCGTCGGGTACGTAGGATCGTGCTTCTTGCTGCATCCAACGCTTGACAATGCGGTCTTCCAGGCTATGAAAGCTAATGACGACTAATCGTCCGCCCGGTCGCAGAAGTGCCAAGCACTGTGGGAGTGTCGTTTCCAGATGGCCCAGTTCATCATTGACAGCAATGCGCAGGGCCTGAAAGGTCTTGGTTGCCGGATGAATTCGCTTGCCCCGGCGACCGCCTACTGCCTGCGAAACCGTTTCCGCTAACTCGTCTGTCGTTTCAATCGGTCGTTTGCGGACCAGGTAGCGAGCAATGCGTCGACTACGATGTTCCTCGCCGTATATGTATAAGGTGTCGGCTAGTTCGGCCTCTGACCAGGTATTGACGATATCAGCTGCACTGATCGACTGTTGCGGATCAAAGCGCATGTCCAATGGCCCGGATTGGGCGAACGAGAATCCCCGTTCCGATGTTGCCAGCTGAAAGCTGCTCAGTCCAAGGTCGAGTAAGATTCCGTCGACCTGTTCAAATCCCGCCTGGCGGGCGATTGTCTCGATCTCGACAAAGTTGGCCTGGACAAGTGTCAGGCGACCGGAAGCCACCATCGCTTGTTGTGTCTCGCGAACCCGGCGGATTGCCGCCGGGTCAGCGTCTAGCCCAAGTACCTGGCCATCGGGCGCCGTTGCGGCCAGAATGCCGGCCGTATGACCGCCACCGCCTACCGTACCGTCAATCAGCCTTGCACCGGGGCGAATCGCCAGGCCTTCCATTACCTCAGTAAAGAGAACTGGAACATGGCCTGCACCTTCTGGATCCGGCGCAATGGTCTCCGCCATCAACCTAGACGTCCAGTGCCGTGAAGATTTCGGTGTCCAGATCATCGTCGAGCTTTTGGAGCACCTGCTCCTGCCATTCATCCGGAGCCCAAAGCTCGATAAAGTTGTCCATGCCCACAACCATGGCCTCACCGTCAATGTGAGCAAAGTCGCGCAATCTCTGGCTGACCAGGATGCGTCCTTGCTTGTCCGGTTTTAGGTCCTCGGCGGCGCTAAAGAGCACGCGGCGGAGAAGGGAGGTGCGGCGATCGGTGATGGGCAACGCCTTGATCTTGTCTGATAGCTTGGTCCACTCACTCATGGGCATGACGAGCAGGCAGCGGTCGGATGGATTGCGCGTCACCACCAGGCCAGCCGCAAGACGATCCCGGAATTTCGCCGGGATCGTCAGCCGGCCTTTGCTATCCAAGGTATGTACAAATTCGCCCAAAAACATTGTTTATCCACCTTGGCAATTGCAAAAGGTGAGCGATATCCCAAATATCCCTACTGCATCAGCACGCGTGTCGGAATATCCACTTCGCCCCTAAAAATGTGAGAAAATAGGCTAATTCACCCACTTTGCCCCACAATTTCCCACATTATACGGTAAAAGCCGGAGGTTGTCTAGTCCGAAAATGGCGGCCGCGCATTAAAATTATTGGGTTACTCGCGATAGATTTGGGATAGGCGTTGGATGCCTGCAATCGATTCAACTGTGTTGCGAAATGGCGATGCGGGTGACGGGGCGGCTGGACGGCATAATGCGCGCACATAATTCTAACGAAACTCTTATGCAAATTGGTTGACACGGTGCAAGAGGTGTGGTAATGTTGTAGGTCGCGTGTTAATGTGTTTTTGTTAACATGGCTCAACAAATCAAGGGATCTGTAGGTGAATAAACCGGTGTTCGGGAACGATTCGATTAGCGGAGGACGAAGAGTCTGAGCAAAAAACGACGGGACGCCGGCTTTTTCTATTTAGGATATCTGGGTAGAGAAAATACAGACCGCAACATACGTTAGATCCGTTTTACGGAAGACACCTTACGGGGGTTGGAATACCATTGGCGATGTCGCCAATTTGGGTAGTCCTGCCAGGGTGTCTTATTGCTATTTGGCGACCTATTTGGTGGGGCGCCCAGCGGTTGGGGCGGCTGCGTGAGGATGAAGTACTTCCCGGGGTCGTCGTGCCGATACGTTTTATTGCAGGACGCATTTAATCGGAGCAGGAGGTTGGCCAGCACGGCAGGTTGGTAGCGGCTAATGCTGTTACACGCATGTAGCTGAGGAAATGCAGTTAAGGAAATGTGGGGTCGTTGCACACTCAGTATGGTCTAAGGAGCAAATTTTTTATGATGCTTTCCCCAGACGGCACAATCAATGTAGCCGGCGCACGCCCGGACCGGAAGTCGTACGCACGTACGCCAACCGTTTTGGATTTGCCCGGTCTCACCGAAGTGCAATTGCGCAGCTTTGAATGGTTTAAGGAAGAGGGTCTGCGCGAACTCTTCGATGAGATTACACCGATTGTCAGTTTTAACAAAAATCTTGAACTTCACTTCGGCGGCTTCCATTTTGGTGAGCCCAAGTATCCGGAGGATGAATGCCGAGAACGCGATATTACCTTTTCAGCGCCCTTGTGGGTCACAATCAAGTTGGTAAACAAGGACACTGGCGAAATCAGCGAGCAAGAAGTCTTCATGGGCGACTTCCCGCTGATGACTCAGGCCGCTACCTTTATTATTAATGGCAGCGAACGTGTCGTTGTCAGTCAGTTGATCCGTTCCCCCGGCGTCTACTTCACGGTCGAGGAAGATCGCAGCACGGGTCGCGATCTGGCCGGGGCCAAGTTGATCCCCAGCCGTGGCGCCTGGCTTGAATTTGAGACGAGCAAGCGGGACATTGTCAGCGTCAAGGTTGACCGCAAGCGCAAGCTGCCGGTCACCATCCTCCTGCGCGCCATCGGCTACGGGACGGATGATGAGATCCGTGAACTGTTTAAGGATATTGACACCGATCCGGATCATCCCTTCATCGAATCGACGCTAGAACGTGATCCGACCAGCAACACCTACGAAAATGGTGAGCAGGGCGTGGATGATGCGCTGCTGGAATTCTACAAGAAGTTGCGTCCCGGCGATCCGCCGACGCTGGATAATGCCAAGAGCTTCCTGCAGAATCTCTTCTTCTCGCCTCGTCGCTATGACCTGGGCCGGGTAGGGCGCTACAAGCTGGATCGTCGCCTGGGTGTGGATGCCAGTTTGGCGACCCGCACGCTGACCAACGAGGACATCGTCGCGGTCATTCGGCGCATCATTGCGATCAATTTGGGGCAGGGACGCCCCGATGATATTGATCATCTGGGCAATCGCCGCATCAAGACGGTGGGCGAACTCATTCAGAATCAGATTCGCATCGGCTTGCTGCGCATGGAACGCGTCGTGCGTGAGCGCATGTCGATCCGCGACCCGGAACAGGTCACGCCGCTGAGCCTGATCAACATCCGGCCGGTCGTGGCCGCCACGCGTGAATTCTTTGGCGGCAGCCAACTCAGTCAGTTCATGGACCAGACCAATCCGCTGGCCGAACTTACGCACAAGCGCCGCCTGAGCGCGCTGGGCCCTGGTGGTCTCCGTCGCGAGCGTGCGGGCTTTGATGTACGAGACGTCCACTTCAGTCACTATGGACGTATCTGTCCGATTGAGACGCCGGAAGGCCCCAACATTGGTCTGATCGGCTCCATGGCCAGCTTCGCCCGCGTCAATGAATTCGGTTTCGTTGAGACGCCTTATCGCAAGGTCTATACGTGGGCGCCGCCCGTGGCCAGCGAACTGCTGCAGCGTGAATTGCGCGCCGACGTCACCGATCCGAAAAGCGGTGAGGTAATCGCCGAGAAGGGCACGATCGTCGACGAAGCGGCGGCCAAGAAGATTGAGGCGGCCTTTGGCGATGATGAATTGGCTCAAATTCGAGTCAAGCCCTACGCCAGCCGCGAGGTTGTCTTCCTTACCGCTGACGAAGATGAAGAGGCGTCGATTGCGCAGGCTTCGTCGGAGCTTAATGCGCTCGGCGAATTCCAGAACCCGCGCCCATCGGCGCGTCAGGCTGAGTCGTTCCTCTTCGCCCAGCCCGAGCAGATCAGCTACATGGATGTTTCGCCCAAGCAGATTGTGGGCGTTTCCGCTGCGCTGATTCCGTTCCTGGAGCATGACGACGCCAATCGTGCGCTCATGGGCTCCAACATGCAGCGCCAAGCTGTGCCGCTCGTCAAACCGGATGCGCCCCTCGTGGGCACCGGCATGGAGTGGCAAGCGGCGATCGACTCTGGTCAGGTAATGACGGCCAAGAACGCCGGCGAAGTGGTCAGCGTAACCGGCAGCGAGATTGTGGTGCAGGAAGAAGACGGCACTCGCCGCACGTACCACCTGCGCAAGTATAATCGCAGCAACCAGAGCACCTGCATTGACCAGCGTCCGACGGTCTTCAAGGGTGACCGCGTGGATGTTGGCGCGGTGCTGGCCGATAGCTCCAGCACCGAAGGCGGTGAACTGGCGCTCGGTCAAAACGTGGTCGTCGCCTACATGAGCTGGGAGGGCGGCAACTATGAGGACGCCATCCTCGTCAGCGAACGACTGGTGCAGGAAGACCGCTATACATCGATTCATGTGGAGAAGCACGAAGTCGATGCCCGCGAGACCAAGCTGGGGCCGGAAGAGATTACGCGTGATATTCCCAACGTGGGTGAAGATGCGCTCAAGGATCTGGACGAAGACGGCATCATTCGCATCGGCGCCGAAGTCTCACCGGGAGACATCTTGGTTGGCAAGATCACGCCCAAGGGCGAGACTGAACTGACGCCTGAAGAGAAGCTGCTGCGGGCCATCTTTGGGGAGAAGGCGCGTGAGGTTAAAGACTCCTCCCTGCGCTTGCCCCATGGTGAACGCGGCAAGGTTGTGGACGTCAAGGTCTTCGACCGCGACGAGCATCGTGATATGGCTGCCGGCATCGAAAAAATCGTGCGGGTCAGCGTGGCGCAGCGCCGTCGCTTGACAGAAGGCGACAAGATGGCCGGTCGCCATGGCAACAAGGGCGTCATCTCCAAGGTCGTGCCCGTAGAGGACATGCCCTTCCTGGAAGACGGCACGCCTGTTGACATCATTCTGAACCCCTTGGGCGTGCCCGGTCGCATGAACATCGGTCAGATTCTCGAGGCCCATCTTGGGTGGGCAGCCTTACGTCTGGGCTATATGGCTGAAACGCCAGTCTTTGACGGCGCCAAAGAGGAAGAAATTGAATCCGAGTTGGCCCGTGCTTGGCTGGTTGATCGCGCTTGGGCAGACGTTACCGAGCGTGCCTGGGCGTGGGTTGAGGCCGAAGGAATTCCGGTCGAGGAGATTCGCGATGACGCCGACGCCCGCATCGCCTATCTGATTGATTGGCTGGAACCGATGGGTTATGAGGGTCAGCAACTCTTTGATGACCAGAATTATGCCCGTCATGCCGCCCTGCGCGAATGGTTGCGCGAGCGCGGTTACGCGCCGGAAGCCATGTGGCCAGACAGCTACATGAACATGCGCACGACAGAGGAAGCCAACCACGCTGCCCGCGAATGCGCGCTGCGTGAGTGGATGATCTTCCATGGCGAGGAACCAGCAGTTGATCTGGCGGGTGACGCGTTGGAAGAAGCTTCTCTTGCCCTAAGCCATCGCACTGGCTGGCCACGACCCACGACGGGCAAGCAGCGGCTCTATGACGGCAAGACCGGCGAGGCGTACGACTCTTCGGTGACGATCGGCGTCGTTCAAATGCTCAAGCTGCATCACCTGGTCGAGGATAAAGTCCATGCCCGCAGCACCGGCCCCTACAGCCTTGTGACCCAGCAGCCGCTGGGCGGTAAGGCGCAGTTTGGCGGTCAGCGCTTCGGCGAGATGGAGGTCTGGGCCCTGGAAGCTTACGGCGCTGCCCACATCCTGCAGGAAATGCTGACAGTCAAGTCCGATGATGTAAGTGGTCGTGTGAAGACCTACGAAGCCATCGTTAAGGGCGAGCCGATTCAGAGCCCCGGCGTGCCGGAGAGCTTCCGCGTGCTGGTCAAGGAACTGCAGAGCCTTGCCCTCTCAGTTGAGGTTATCAATGAGAAGAACGAGGTCATTCAGTTTGGTAAGGATGACGGCGAAGATCGTCTGCCCAAGCTAGGATTCAGCTTGAACGTGCCCAGCCCAATGAGCCGCAGTAGCGAATAGCAGAGATTAGGAGATTAAGGGATTGAGAGATTAGAGATTGTGTCAGCATATGCGGCCAATCTCCTAATCTCTTAATCTCCAGTCTCTAAATCTCCTTGTGTCATATAGAACGGGAGATCATAGAGTAAACTATGGAAGTAAAAAACTTTGACGCCATCCGTATCTCGCTTGCCTCACCGGAACAAATCCGCGAATGGAGCTTTGGTGAGGTTACCAAGCCGGAAACGATCAATTATCGCACCTTGCGTCCCGAACGAGATGGTCTCTTCTGTGAGCGGATTTTTGGTCCGACCAAAGATTGGGAATGCTCGTGCGGCAAGTACAAGCGCGTTCGCTATAAGGGCATCATTTGCGACAAGTGCGGTGTAGAGGTTGCACCCAGCCGCGTGCGGCGCGAACGCATGGGTCACATTGAGCTGGCCTCGCCCGTCAGTCACATTTGGTATGTGAAGGGCGTGCCGAGCCGTTTGGGCCTATTGCTCAATATCAGCCCGCGCCACTTGGAACGCGTGCTTTACTTTGCCCAATACATCATCACCAACGTCAACGAAGATGCCCGCAGCCGCGCCATTCAGCGCCATGAGCGGGAACTGGCCATGCGTCTCTCGCGCATCGAGAGCGATGTCTCCGAGCATTCCGAAGAGCTGAACAGCGCATTGGAAAGTGCCTTGGCCGAATTGGATGCCGAGGAAGAGAAGGAGATCGCCGAACTCGACGAGCGCATCAACGCCCAATCTTCCCAGGTGATCACCGATGCCCAGTCTCTACAGACCTGGATTGGCAATCGTGTGGGCAAGAAGGCCGAAGAAGACAAGACCTTCGACTGGTCGGAACGTGTGCTCATCCAGACGGGAGAGACCGTCTCCGCCGACCACGAGACCGCCGTCAACAATCTCGTGCAGGAACGTCTGGACGAATTGCAGACGGAGTCAGATGAAGAAAAAGCTGACATCCGCTTGCTGATCAGCGCCAAGCGTGATCATGTGCGCGGCGAGTTGGGCGCCGAAATCGGCGAGCTCAACGAAGACATCGAGGCTAAGAAAGATCGCGTACGCGCCCAGATGGACGCATCGCTGGAAGAGCTCAAGAGCCTGGAAGAGAAGCAGCTCCTGACGGAGACGCGTTATCGCGAGTTGCAGGATCGTTGGGGCAACGTCTTCACGGCCGGCATGGGCGCCGAAGCCGTGCGCGACATCGTCACCAAGCTTGACCTGGACAAAATGGCCAAGGAATTGCGTAAGGAGATCCGCACCACGCGCAGCAAGCAACGGCGCAAGAAAGCGGCCAAGCGCTTGCGTGTGGTGGAGAATTTCCGCAAGAGCGGCAATCGCCCCGAGTGGATGATCCTGACCGCGCTGCCCGTGATTCCGCCCGATCTGCGCCCGATGGTGCAGCTCGATGGCGGTCGCTTTGCCACCAGCGACTTGAACGATCTCTATCGACGTGTCATCAACCGCAACAACCGCCTCCATCGCTTGATGGAGCTGGGTGCGCCCGATGTGATCGTCCGCAACGAGAAGCGCATGCTGCAAGAGGCCGTTGACAGCCTGGTCGACAATGGCCGGCGCGGCCGTGCGGTGAGCCGCAGCGGCAAGCGCAAGCTCAAGAGCCTGAGCGACATGCTCAAGGGCAAGCAGGGGCGATTCCGCCGCAACTTGCTTGGTAAGCGCGTTGACTACTCCGGTCGTTCGGTAATCGTGATTGGCCCGGAGCTCAAGCTGCATCAGGCAGGTTTACCCAAAAAGATGGCATTGGAACTCTTCAAGCCGTTCGTTATGCGCCGGCTGGTTGAGTATAACTATGCTCACAATATCAAGAGCGCCAAGCGCATGGTCGATCGCCAGTCGCCCGAGGTCTGGGACGTCCTGGAAGAGATCACCCATGAGCGCCCGGTTATGCTCAATCGTGCGCCGACGCTCCATCGCTTGGGCATCCAGGCCTTTGAAGTTGTGCTGATTGAAGGAAGCGCGATTCAGCTTCACCCGTTGACCTGTGCCGCGTTTAACGCCGACTTCGATGGCGACCAGATGGCCGTTCACGTGCCATTGAGCGATCCGGCAGTCAAGGAAGCGCGCGAATTGATGCTCTCGAGCAAGAATCTGCTCAAGCCCAGCAGTGGTGAGCCCATCGTCGGCCCTTCCAAAGATATGGTCATGGGCGTCTACTACTTGACCGTGATGGAAGAGTTGGAAAATGAGGACGACCGGCTGCCGATCTTCAGCAGCATGGACGAAGCCGAGTACGCCCTGGACATGGGTATCATTGGCCTGCGGCAGCCCATCAAGGTACGGATCGAAACGAAATTCGATGCGATGCCTTTGGAGGACCTGCTGGTCATTGAGGCCGACGAAGAAAATGACGTGGCGGGTCGCATCGGCGTAAGCGAACGCGTGCTCGAGACGTTGGCCGAGCATGGCATAGAAACAGTCGGCGACGTCATGGATATCTACTCCAAGGGCGAACGTAAGATGATCGACGAGATTCCGGGCTTCGGCAACGTGGCTCTGGATGAGACGCGCGAAGCGTTGCGCGATCTGGGCCTGCTGGGCGCAGATTGGCCTGAAGAGCGTATCGTCACCACGACCGTGGGACGCATTATCTTCAACCGCTCGCTGCCTGAAGAGGTCTGGTACGTCAACGACCTGCTGGACAAGAAGGGCGTGAATGAGGTCGTTGAGCGGGTCTACAAGCACCTGGGTCGTGAAGTAACGGCCGAAGTAGTCGATAACATCAAGGATCTTGGCTTCAAATACGCGACCAAGTCCGGCATTACGATTGCCGTTAGCGACATCCGCGTGCCCGAAGAGAAGCGTGAGATTATCGAAAACACGACCGCTGAGGTCGAAAAGTCTGAGCAGCAGTATCGCCGTGGCTTGATTACCTCTGAAGAGCAATACAACAAGATTGTTGAGCTCTGGACGCGGGCGACGGACGACGTGACGGACGCGGTGAAGGGCTTGCTGAGCCCGATTGACGGTCTCGGCGCCATGGCTCAGTCTGGCGCAACCAAGGGCGGTATTAATCCGATTCGCCAGCTGGCCGGCATGCGTGGCCTCATGGCCGATCCGAATGGCCGCATTATTCCGCTGCCGATTCGCTCGAACTTCCGCGAAGGGCTGACCGCGCTGGAGTACTTCCTCAGCACGCACGGTGCGCGCAAAGGCCTGGCTGATACGGCGCTGCGCACGGCCGATGCCGGTTATTTGACCCGGCGCCTGGTCGATGTTGCCCAGGACGTCATCATTACCGAGGTGGACTGCGGCACCAACACGGGCATCTGGATCACGGAGGAAGAATCGCGTCAGATGGGCGAGACTATCTTTGAACGCGTGGCTGGCCGCTATCTAGCCGGCGATATCTCCGATCCGGAAACGGGTGAATTGCTGCTGGCCCGGGATTCTCTGCTTGATGAAGCGGCGCTGGCCACCATGCAGCGCCACAACATCACCGAGGCTTTCGTACGCAACCCGCTGACCTGCGAGTCACGCTTTGGCCTCTGCCAAAAGTGCTATGGCCTGGACCTGGCACGTGGCGGTCTGATCGGCATGGGCGAAGCGGTGGGCATTATCGCCGCTCAGTCCATCGGCGAGCCGGGTACGCAGCTCACACTGCGCACCTTCCACACCGGCGGTGTGGCCGGCGCCGATGACATTACGCAGGGGCTGCCCCGTGTTGAGGAACTCTTCGAGGCGCGCAACCCCAAGGGTGAGGCGGTCATCAGCGAGATCGACGGCACGATCGACGTCTTTTGGGAAGGCGAGGTCCGCATGGTGCGGGTCACGCGTACCGACCTAAAGCGCAATGACCTGACGATTCCAGCCGGCTATACGCTGCTGGTTGAGGACGGTGATCGCGTGCAGGAAGATACCGTGATCGCCAACCTGACCGATGCTGAGCCCGATGAGAACGGTGATCTACCTGAAGATGCGACCATTGTGGCCGGCATGGAGGGGGAGATCTTCGTCGAAAACCAGAAAGATGGCAGCTATCAGGCCGTTGTCCGGCGCGAGGATACGGAAGTGTGGGAAACCGACATTCCCGCCAATGCCCGTTTGCGTGTTGACAAGGGTGATGAAGTGATTGCGGGCGAGCAGTTGACTGAGGGCGCCAAGAACCCCAAGGAGATCCTGCGCATTCAGGGCCGTGAGGCATGTCAGCTCTACCTGCTGGGTGAGGTGCAGAAGGTGTATCGCAGCCAGGGTGTGGGTATCCATGATAAACACATCGAGGTAGTCCTACGTCAGCTTCTGCGCCGGATCATGGTGCGTGCCACCGGCGACACGGAATTGCTGCCCGGCGAGTTGATCGACCGCTTCCTGTTTGAAGACATCAACGATGCGGCCATCGCACGTGACGGCAAGCCTGCCCGGGGCGAGCCGGTTGTGCTTGGTCTGACCAAGGCGGCGCTCAATACGGAGAGCTTCCTGGCGGCGGCCAGCTTCCAGGAGACGACCCGTGTGCTGACCGAGGCTGCGATTCGCGGCCAGGTCGATGACCTACGCGGTCTCAAAGAGAATGTCATCATCGGTAAGCTGATTCCGGTGGGTACGGGCTTCCATACCCGTATGGACCGACCGGAAGATGAGGTCGATGGCGATGAGTTCGAATTCCTAGAGGATCTGGAAGATCTGGGGGATTTGGATGATGCCGAACTCGAGTTTGACGATCTGGACTTTGCAGATATCGACAACAGCGATCTCGCTGGCGTGCCTGAACTGGGAATGGAGCCGCTGGGCGCCAATGCTTCCATGGGCGATGAAGAAGACGACGATGAGATGATCGATCTTGATTCGCTGCGCGGCGATGATTCAGACGATATCGACGTAGAGTTGGGATAGCGGCTGCGCCGAGTGGCGAATGGCATCCCGGTCGACCGCAAGCGTACAGTGCGAAACCGTGAGACCGATTACCGCTTAGCCAAGAGAGTGTGAAATCAAAACGGGGATGGCGCCACAGTGCGCCATCCCCGTTTTGCTATAATGGGCGAATGATCTTCCACTTCACGAATATGATGGCCTGGCGCCCAAGGACTGCCCATGACCGTCGGAACAGACGACCTCGAGCGTCGTACCTACGAACTTTCGATCATCAACAGCATTGCCCGTGCGCTCAACCAGTCAGTAGATTTGCAAGGAGCGCTGCAGTTAACGTTGGCAAACGTCGCCCAACTGCTCGATTTGGAGACCGGTTGGATTTGGCTGCTGAACGAGGAGACGGGCGATGCCTATCTGGCTGCCGCGCAAAACCTGCCGCCTGCGCTTGCTCGCAATCCCGCCCGCATGGAGGGGTCCTGCCACTGCCTGGATACGTTCCGCTCCGGTGATCTCGAAGGCGCGGCCAATGTGAATGTCGTGGGCTGTAGCCGCCTTTGGAATCTTGTCGACGGCACGGACGGCTTGCGTTATCATGCCAGTATTCCGCTCTATGCCTATGACAAGCAACTGGGCGTGCTCAACGTGGCCAGTGAAGACTGGCGCGAATTGGATGAGGACGAACTACGCTTACTCTATACGATCGGCGATTTGCTTAGCATTGCGATCGAGCGGGCCAGGCTCTTTGACACAAGTCGACAGGTCGGTGCAATTTCCGAGCGAAACCGTATCGCACGTGAAATTCATGACACGCTCGCCCAGGGTCTCTCGGCCATTACCCTGCAACTGGAAGCGGCCGACGCGCTGCTGGAGTCGGGCGGCCGGACCGAGGCGCTGCAACAGGCCCTGCGTAGTGCGCTTCAACTGAGTCGCAGCAATCTGGATGAAGCGCGGCGTTCGGTAATGGGCTTGCGCGCCGCGCCGCTGGAAGGCCGGACGCTGGCGCAAGCCTTACGCGAATTGGTCTATGACCACGTCGCGGTGGGGAGAGCGCACGTTGACTTTGACGCAGTGGGCGGGCACCACCCGTTGCCGCTTGCCGTCGAAGCCGGTCTCTATCGCGTGGCGCAGGAGGCGCTCAATAACGTTCGTGAGCATGCTCAGGCCGCTCATGTGCGCATAGATCTGATGATTGCGCCGCCCACAATCGAATTGCGTATCGAAGACAATGGCAGAGGGTTTAACCAGCGCTCCATTGAGCACAATCGCTATGGCATTACGGGCATGAACGAGCGGGTCAATCTGCTCGGTGGAGAGCTGCGAGTAGAAAGCGCACCCGGCGCCGGCACGCGTGTACGCGTGGTAGTTCCCTTTCCGTCAACCTGACATCCGCCTAGCATTGAATTGCATCAATACCTCCGCCATACGCTTCATCGGCCAACACAATACTCGCTTATGACACCAATTCGCATCATGCTTGCAGACGATCATCCCATCGTACGCGATGGCCTCTCTGCCGTCCTGCTCACCCAACCTGATTTTACGATTGCCGGCGAAGCTGGCAACGGCATGGAAGTCATCCAGCTTATCGAGGAAATAGCGGTGGATGTGTTGCTGCTGGATTTGGAGATGCCGGAAATGGACGGTGTCGCAACGCTCGGGGAGTTGAATGCCCGTGCACTGCCGGTGCGCACGATCGTCTTTACCGCCTTCGATACAGATGATCGTATCATCGAAGCCGTGCGTGCAGGCGCCCAAGGCTATCTGCTTAAGGGGGCGCCGCGTGAAGAGTTATTCAACGCCATTCGAGTCGTCCACGCCGGCGGTACGTTGCTGCAGCCCGTCATTGCCTCGCGACTGATGGCTCGCCTCAACCAGCCCGATCCCGATCCACTTTCTCCGCGCGAGCAGGAGGTGTTGGCACTGTTGGCCCAGGGGATGTCCAATCGCGACATTGGTGAAGCGTTGATCATTACGGAACGTACCGTCAAGTTTCACGTTAGCGCGATCATGAGCAAACTCAACGCCAGCAATCGTACCGAGGCTGTCGCCATCGCAGTCGAACGCGGGCTAATCGAACGCTAGCCGCTCTCAAGACGCACCCAAACGTCAGAAAACCCGTCCCCTTCTCGCTCCGTCCATTCTTCCTGTCCCAAAGTACAGTCATTATCTGCACCAACGCGCGATGCGGCAGACGTCACGGCTTGGTACGCTATGCCCGTAACAAAGACAAGCCAGGAGATGGATTCAAACGGATCCACAAACCGTAATTCAGCGACAGGAGCGCGTTATGAGCAAGGTTGCATTGATCACAGGCGGAAGCCGCGGGCTCGGCAACACTTTGGCCACTTTCCTTGCCGGCCGGGGATATGATTTGATCGTTACAGCGCGGCACCGTACGGAATTGGAGAAGACGGCTACCGTGCTGCGCGAGCTGGGCGTTGTCGTTGACGCTGTCGTTGGTGATGTTGCCGATCCCGCCCACCGACGGGCGCTCGTGGCGGCAGTCGAACGGCACGGACGGCTCGATCTCCTCATCAACAACGCATCGATTCTAGGCCCCAGCCCCCAGCCCGCGCTGGCTGCCTATCCATTGGAGATGCTCGAACAGGTCTTCGCCGTCAACGTCCTGGCGCCCCTTGCCTTGATTCAAGAGCTGTTGCCGGTGCTACAGAAGACGCAAGGTCTGATCGTCAATTTGTCCAGTGATGCTGCTGTGGGCGCCTATGCCGGCTGGGGCGGCTACGGTGCAAGCAAAGCGGCGCTTGACTTGATGAGCACAACGCTGGCCACAGAACTGGCCGAGCAACAGGTTGCCTTGGTTGCCGTTGATCCCGGTGACATGCGTACCGACATGCACCAGGCGGCCTTCCCCGATCAGGACATCAGCGATCGCCCACTGCCCGAAGTCACGCTGCCTTTCTGGGCCTGGCTCTTCGTCCAGCCGCCGGCAGCGATCAATGGCCGGCGCTTCCAAGCCCAGGCGGAGCAGTGGGTGGTTGCGTAGGGAGAGGGGGGGACGAGTAGGATTGGAGTGAAACGGTCAACGCAAGTACCTACTTCAAGACCCGACTACCCATCACCCAACAACCTGATTTCCCCACAACGCCACACGCCAACGAAAGGACTCACTATATGAAAAGCACCGCGCTAACCTTCGAACGGCCGCACGAATTGCAAGCAAGTCAACCGCCGGAGGCGCGTGGTCTGGCACGCGATGAAGTGCGGCTTCTGGTCAGTAGCTCGGCAGGTCATGAACATGCTCGTTTTGTCGATTTAGCGGACTATCTGACGTCGGGCGATCTGGTTGTCGTCAATCGTAGCGCCACCGTACCGGCCAGCTTGCCCGCACGCCATTCCGGCAGCAGCTTTCTGCTCAATCTCTCGACTCACTACGGCGGAGGCCTATGGTTGGCCGAGCCAAGATACTCGATTTCCGAGCCGGGGCCGTTGCCCGTGCAGCCTGGGGACAGCATAGAAGTAGCGGGAGCCAGCGCACGTATGGTCGCGCCCCACCCCCAGCTGTCGCGACTCTGGTTTGTCGAATTTGCTGATCCGTCCCAAATTGATTGGCAACATTTTGGCCAGCCGATCCGCTATGGATACGTGGACGAACGCTTTCCCTTGGCGGCCTACCAAACTCTCTTTTCACGGATTCCGGGCAGTGCTGAAATGCCGTCAGCCGCGCGACCCTTCACGCCGCGTGTCGTTGCCCGCCTGCGCAAGCAGGGCGTAGCGTTGGCCGGCATCACGTTACACACAGGGGTTTCCAGTCTGGAGGTGGAAAGTGACAACGTGGAAGATCATGTGCTCTATGCTGAACCCTACCACGTGCCTCCCGCTACTGCCCGGGCAGTGGATCGAGCTCGGCGCGAAGGGCGCCGCGTGATTGCCGTCGGCACCACGGTTGTTCGGGCGCTCGAATCGGCCTGGGATGGTCAGCGCATGCAGCCCCAGGAGGGGTTCACCAGCATCTTTCTTCATCCGGGCAGACCGGCGCAAGTGGTCGACGGACTTATCACCGGCCTGCATGATCCCCGGGCAAGCCATGTGGCCATGCTCTACGCGATTGCCGGGCAGGCGCTAATCCAAGCCGCCTATACAGAGGCAGTAGCGCAGGGCTATTTGTGGCACGAGTTTGGTGATAGCCATCTCATCTTGACCAATGACTAGCGCGCAGCGTACCGTCCCGCCAGCTTTGGGCGACGGGACGGTACGCTGCGCGCTTTGGTTGCTTGTGTGGGCTTGGCCTCAGCTCAGACTCTTGAACATCTGCTGATAGGCGTGATACTTTTCAAAGCCGAACTTGGCATAGAAGTCGACCAGGCGTGTCCAGTCAATCACGCAGCCCTTGATGCCGTTGTCATGGAGACGGCGCAGGCCGGCGTCTAGCACAGCCGCACCGTATCCTTGTCCACGCAGGCTGGCACTGATGCCAATCGGCCCAAGCTGGCCCCACGGGCGCGGCAGCTGATACGGATAGTACCGTTCGATGGGACGCAGGGAATCCTCGAAGGTAAGGGCGCAAAATCCATCGACGCCCTCTTCCGTCCAGAGTAGCATCCAGTCAGATATGCGCCCCCCCTCGCGGATAAATTCTTGCGTTTCATAATGCCACCGACCGGGAAATTCGAGCGCCATGAAGTCGAGCAGATACCTCTCTTCTCCAGGTTGAGCCGGGCGCACGATGCCGGCAACCTCCACAACCGACGAAGGCGGCTCGTAGCCGGAGAGGTCTGCGGCCACATCCCACGTCATGCCGCGGTCTTCGCCATTGATCGTCACGCCATAGCCCTGGTGCAGAAAAAAGCCTGTACTCTGCAGGCCGACAGGCGCGCCGGGCATGAAGGGGCGGATGTCGCCCCCCAGCATCACTTGGGTGACGCCGCGTGCGCGTAGCCAGCCTTCGGCCTCGGCCATGAGCGCCGCACCGATGCCGTGGCGCTGGAGGCCTGGCGCCACCGCGATCGCTCCAATCCAGCCCGTCGTAGGCAGCATGACCGAGGGTCGTTCCGCCAGGTGGCTGGCGATGACGAAGCCGACAGGCCGGTTATCGATCGTCGCCAGCCAGCTGGCCACGGAACCGCCGGCCGGCGGGCGCAGATTATACGTGAGAAACCGCTCGGAAATGGCCAGTTCCTCACCGCTGGTCTCATTCCAGAGTGCAACCATGGCTGCGATTTGTGCTGTAGCGCCTGCATCAGCAGGCGCAATCGTGAGATGTTGTGCGGATTCCGCCAACATGATGATCTCCATTATTGTTAGGCGCCGTTATTGCGGCGGATTTAGATAGCTGTCGTCAAAGGCGCAGAGCAGCGCATCGGCGATGCCTTTGGCCGCCAATTGCGGTGATTCTGTGAGCAGATCGCGGTCACCGCCTAGAAATCCCAATTCCAGGATCGCTGCCGGCGTCGACGGATCAATGCGTCGGAAAGCGTGATATTGAGTCATGTTATGGGTGACCGAATTTGGGTGGTTAGGCAGCGTCGTCGCCAGCGGATAGTAGCGGTCAATACAACTCAGGAGCCGTTGCTCTCGAGCGGTGCTCACGCGGCGTTCATCGACGGCCGCTTTGTAGCCTGTTGCATCGATGCAACTGTCGGCATGAATGCTCAGCATCACATCGGCTACAAGCCCTTCTAGCCGCGGATCATATTCTTCGAGAATGATGACATCAGCGCCGGCGCGACGCAGGCGGCGCGCCACGCGTTGGGCAACATCGGCGTTGATATCGGCTTCTTTCAGCTCGACTTTACCATTTGCCCCCTCACACACGGCACCGGAATCAAAGCCTGCATGGCCACTGATGATGGCAACTTGGCGGTTAAACATTGCAGCATTGACGCCCTGTGGCGCCAACCCATCCATGCCAGGGAGGCCAAACCCCGCCCAGCGCGCGCCAATCAGTCCGATTCCCAGCAATGTGAGGAAACTGATTGCCAAAATAATTCGTTGGATCTTCTGGATAGTCGTGTGCCGCATGCGCAGGCTCGGGCATGCTTTTGCATGCAGGAAAGACGAGTTCATTGGTCTTGCAGGCCACCCGGCGATTCTGCGTCGCGAAGCTGCCATACACTCATTGTAATGGCCTTGGGGCCCTCCCCATAATACCGGGTAGAACGACTGGCGCTTGAACAGGGGCGCGAAGCCCGGCGGTCTCCAAAACAATCGGTGGAATTGACAAAGGTTTCGGCGCAGGCTACACTCTTAAATTGGTGGTTGCCGCCCCCGTGCGGCAACGCATGCACTCATATGGAATGACCGACATAGATGGCAACTCGATTTAGTTTTGGCTCGCGTGGCGCCGAGTCAACCGCACCGCAAGTATACGAAACCGCTCGCCGCAATGGCGCGCCCGTTGTCCAGGGGATTGGCGCCGCGCTGCGCGAGCGTCGCGAAGCCATGGGCGTCACGCTGGCAGAGGCCGAAGTCGCCACCCGAATCCGGCAGAAGTATCTGGCCGCCCTTGAATCAGATGAATGGCAACTGTTGCCCGGCGAAGTGGTCGGGCGCGGTTTCCTGCGCAACTATGCAACCTATTTGGGCCTGGAGCCCACTGAGATTATCGAACACCGGCGTGCCGTGGTTGATCCGTCGTTGGCCAGTTCGCTGGCCACAATCAGTGCCGGATCAAACCTGCCGCCGACGCGTCAGGTAGACTATCGTCCGAAAGAAGTTGATTTACGCGATGAACCGGATGTCATGGAGACCCGGGAACTCCGTCTGGGTCCCCTTCTGGCGACATTGGCCGTAGCCGCGTTCGCCGTATTGCTCTGGTTCGGCCGCGATCCTATTGGCAATGCCGCTACAGGCGCCGTCGACGCCATCGAAGCGAGTATGGCCGGCATCACTGCACGTCCGGCCGCGCCCACGGCAACGCTGGTCGCGACAGCCGACGTCGCCGGCGTGGTCAACCCGCGGAACCTCGATGCGCAAAGTGACCCACAAGCCGCAGCAGCCGGCACTGACGAGTCGCTTGCCCCGGCGGATTCTACTGCGCCTCAGGCCGACACGGCCGAACAGGCCGCTCAGCCGCCGGGTACTGATGACGACGCCGCAGCAACAGATGGCGGTGCGCAGGCAGGTGGCGGTCTCAGCGCGTTGGCCGCGTTACGGCCGACTGCCACGCCTGAGCCAGCCGATGCAACGGCAACTGCCGAGGCCTTTGAAGTGGTTGAGCCGACGCCAACACCGGTGCCGCCGGAACCGGTTGCCGCGCCGACGGAGGCGCCACCACCGACGGAAGAGCCGACGCCCGAGCCCGTTGTCTTGCCGCCCGTCTGTCCGGATGAGCGGTCGGTGATCACGTCGCCTGGCGTCAATCAAGTTGTCAATGGTGCTGTGGGGATAACCGGCACTGCAGTGCATGAAGCCTTTAGCTACTATAAGCTGGAGTTTGCGCCCGGCGCAGATGCCGGCGGTGGCTATGTCTACTTTGCCGGCGCCCAAAGCCCCGTCGCAGGAGGTCTGTTGGGCAACCTGGACACGACTGCGTTGCCTAACGGTGACCATACAATCCAGTTGATTGTCGTCGATCAGAGCGGCAATTTTCCTGCCCCGTGCCGCGTGACGATCTCCGTCCAAAATTGACGGTCCTCACGCCACTCCCCGCTTAGTTGCGATAAGAAAAAGCCCTGCTACCGTAGCAAGTAGCAGGGCTTTTAAGTTGTTCAGGCAACCAGCGTGATTGCCACTCACCGATATCTTCAGGCCTCAAGTGGCGGTTCTTCAGCACTGTGCACGCCCAAGGGGACGGCAACTACCTCGCCCTCTTCGTTTTCACGCATGTGGTAGATCGCCTCTGCTCGCTCGGTCATCAAGATGCCATGGAGGTGGTCGATCTCGTGTTGAAAGATACGGGCCAGCCAATCGTACGCTTTGATGCGCACCTCCTGGCCATGGCGATCCTGCGCCCGCACCACCACGTGGGTGGCGCGCTCCACATCAGCTGCAATGTTGGGCAGGCTAAGGCAACCTTCTTGGGCAACGTCGGCCCCCTTGGCTTTGATAACTTCCGGATTGATCAACTCAAATACCGTTAGCGTCTCTTCGGGATTTTCCTCATCCAGCGGGTATTCGACAACGGCAATTCGGCGGTTGAGACCGATCTGGGGCGCGGCCAAGCCTACGCCGGGCGCCTCGCGCATGGTCTCCACCATGTCATCGAGCAGTTGATGCAACTCCTCGTCAAAGACTCGCACCCGTTCACCGGTCTTGTGCAGGACAGGTTCTAGCGGGGAACCGAGGGTTACGATTTGTCTGATCGTCATTAGTCCACTTCACTTCCTCTTGCCGCAGGGCTGCCGGCAAACGTTGGCCTGGATCACTCCTCAAATCCTACGCAATGGCCCGACTCTTGTCAATTAGCACTCCCTTTGTACCGCAGTTCCGTGCGAGCGTACGCCTGGCCGTGGATCACCATAAAGCCGTCGCCGTGAGCAGATTCTGGCTGATTCTCTTTCACAAATCGGCCGTATCCATTTGCCGGTGAGGACGTCATCTTGTGTGCGCGTCTATCGGCTCGACTGGGTCCGTTGGCAGCAGAGCGGATGCTACTGATTTTTCTTCGCCACTTTCGGAGAGTTGCCCCTGGGCGAGCGTGAATTTCGTTCGCCTGTGAGGTCGAGTGGCGGCGTGCTGACAGAAGTTGCGAGCGATTGCTTGAATCCCAATCTCTTCATATAGGAGGTAGTAACATGTTCAGACGCACTTTGCGTTTGGTGGTTTTGATGTGCCTGCTTTTCGGCGTATTGGCACTCGTGCCCATCGCGGCTTCAGCCGCCATGAGCGCGCCGGGCGACATCAGTCTGCCCGCTGCTGAGGGAAGTACGCTGCCCAGCCCGACGCCAACCGACGCGCCTGGCACGCTGCCTACGGCGGCGCCCACAGCGCCATTGCCGCAACCGACCCCGCAGCCAACGCCGCAACCGACCCATTCACCAACCAAGCCGTCCCATCCCACGGCGACGGCGCAGCCTCTCTACCCGACTGCGGTACCGCTTGCTACGGTTCAGCGCTCTTCAGCCGCGGCCTCTAAGGGCGTAGCCTCCATTGGCCGCTATCCAATTATCAAGGTGATTGGGCAACGGCTCTCGCCCGTCATTTACGCCTACACCGATCGGGGCCGTCTGTATTGGTCGCCTGAAAACGGTCGAGATTGGCGCTACGTTACCACAGATCCCCAAGTCGACCATTTCATCATGAGTGCGGCCGATCCCAATGTGCTGTACAGCGGGGCCGGTGTCGATTGCACCGTAGACGACGCGCCGCCCGCCCCCTTCTATCGCTCAGATTTTCGGGGAAGTACGTGGGAAGAATTGCCTACTGCGGTCGATCTGATTCCATATTTAGTCGATCCAAATGATCCCAATCGTCTCTTTGCTGCCGATTGTGAATTGCCCTTTTTGTCCGAAGATGGCGGTGAGAACTGGCTGGCGCGTCCGGATGGCAGAACTTTTCCTTACTGGTTTGAGTTCCGCCTCAAGGACATGGTCGATGCGCCATTGACCGTTGCGGGTGCAGGACCGACATGGAACAATATTTATGCCGGCGGTGCACTCGACAGCGGTAACAGCCTCGTCGCTGTGACGCAATCGGAAGGTGACACTTGGTCTGTTCTCTCGCCGCTAGACGGGACGGGGCCCATCGGCCTGCGCGTGCTTGAAGCCGATCCCTACGTAGCCGGGCGGCTCTGGGCCGCCGATGCGCAGGGCGTCTGGGCCACCAATGATTGGGGGGCAACCTGGACGTTAATCAGCGAAGGGCTGGACGATGTGATTAGCGTGCGGGGGCGAGCCAGCTACGGGCAGATCACAGATCTAGCCTATGCGCCGGCTACGGGCAAACTCTTCCTCGCCAGCACGATGGGGCTCTACGTTCTGGAGCCAGGCAGCCGCGCCTTTACGCTGCTACCGCGTGAGGATTTCGGGCGTCAGGCGATTTTCAGCCTGCTCATCACCGAAAGCAACCCCTCAACACTCTGGATTAACGCGGCGACCGGCGCATATCGCTTTAGGATTCGCTAAGCTGCTATGTAGGTGTCGACAAAACAGAGGGTGAAGTAGTCAGGTCGGGCGGATCTACGCTGATAGACGTGCAAAAACCAGCGTAGGTCCGCCCGATTCCGGTCCATCCGTGTTCCACCTGCCAACAGGTGACAGGGCGCCCATCCAGGGCAAGCATGATGCTCCGGATGGGCGGAGTAGCGCCTAGGCAACTGCTTCGTCACTCAGTGGTTGTGGCTTGACGGCCAGTAGCCGTAAGCCATTGGCTACGACGATCAGCGTACTGCCCTCGTGACCGACGACGCCCAGTGGCAGGGGAAGCTGGAAGCCCTGAACAAAGATTGGCGCAACAATCGTCAACGTAACCAGCACAACGATAACCCCTACTGAAAAAATCACGTTCTGACGGATGATGCGCTCGGCCTTGCGGCTGAGGTGCACCACAAAAGGCAGCTTGGAGAGATCGCTTGACATGAGCACCACATCGGCAGTTTCCAACGCCACATCGGTGCCGCCGGCCCCCATGGCGATGCCAACTGTTGCCGTGGCCAGGGCCGGCGCGTCGTTCACGCCGTCGCCCACCATGGCGATCTGACTCTCCTCCGCCAGATCTTTGACGATCGTCACCTTCTCCTGCGGTAACAGACCGCTGTATACTTCGTCGATGCCGACCTCAGCGGCGATATTGGCCGCCACGGCTTCGTTGTCACCGGTCAGCATGGCAATCCGTTCGATCCCCTGCTCGCGTAGGGCGGCGACGGCAGCCGGCGCTTCAGGGCGCAAGGCATCCGCGACGGCGATGAACCCCACCACTTCCCAGTCGCGATCTGTGCCCAGCGTGTCTTCCACCGTACTGCGCCGTACGACGAGCATGGCGGTTTTGCCTTGCTTGCGCAGCGCCTCGCCGATCATACGGATAGCCGGCGATAGCTCCATGTTTTCGCTCATATAGAGGCGTTCATTGCCGATGTAGACGGTTTCTACATGATCGCCGCGATCGAATTTCGCCTGAAGGCCATGGCCGGCAATGGCCACAAAGTCGATCGGCTCGTCGAGCGCCAGACCCCTCTGCTTGGCCTCCTCAAGGATGGCCCGACCAATGTGGTGTTCGCTCAGCTTTTCGGCGCTGCCCGCCAAGACCAGTAGATCCTCTGCGGAATGCCCCGTGAGTGGATGTACGTTGGTAACAACCGGGCGCCCAACGGTCAACGTACCCGTCTTATCAAAGGCTATGGCATCAATGGCGGCCATTCTTTCGATGTAGGCGCCGCCCTTGAAGAGCACGCCGCCGCGAGCGGCCGAACCAATCGCGCTCAAAACGCTGGCCGGTGTGCTGATGATCAGCGCACAGGGGCTGGCCACTACCAACAGCGTCATCGCACGGTAGAGGGTAGCGTCAAATGGCTCGTTGAGAAAAAGCCAGGGCAGAACGATCGCCAGCAGGGTCGCGCCGATGACGACATAGGTATAGGGCTGGCTAAAGCGGTCGATGAACTGCTGGGTTGGTGTTGTATCTTCCTGGGCTTCTTCCACCAACTTGATGATTTTGCTCAGCGTGCTCTCACCGGCGGGCGTGGTGACGGTAACCTCAATCGCGCCGCTGCCGTTGATGGTGCCGGCAAAGACTTGATCGTCCACCTCCTTGTGAACCGGCACGCTTTCGCCGGTAATCGGACTCTGATCGATACTCGTCATCCCCTTGATCACCAGTCCGTCCACCGGAAGACGCTCACCCGGACGCACAAGGACGATTTCGCCCGGCGCCAGATCATCGACCGGCACGGAAAGCTCTACACCGTTGCGGAGGACACGGGCCGTATCGGGCCGCAAATCGGCCAATGCCTCGATCGCAGCACGGGTGCGATCCATGGCAAACTCTTCGAGCGCGCCACTCAACGTGAAGAGGAAGAGCAACAACGCGCCCTCTTCCCATTCGCCGATCAGGGCCGCGCCCAACGCCGCCGTGATCATGAGGAAATCGATATCGAGGCGACCTTGCCTGGCCTCTTCAATCGCCCCCTTCATCCCGGAGTACCCGCCCGCCACGTAGGCAATCAGGGCGGAGCTGGTCACTGCCCATTGCGGCAGGGCACCGGTGAGGCTACCGCCGATCCAACCGATGAACAGGGCTATGAGGGTGATGGCTGCCAGCAGAAGTTCGTAATTCGAGCGCCAGAGTTCAAACAAGTTGAAGGAATAGGCGTTTGCGCTTTCGCCGCTTTGCGCCGGCGGCTTAAGTGATTGGGTGGTCATAACAGCTGGTCCTTTTCCTCATTGGTATTCGTGTTGGATTGCAGTGGGTCGCTCGGCGTTGCTGCTAATGGGTCTGAGCCTGCTATCGTCGCTTCTCGTTCTGCATCCCACTGAGCGATGATTTCAGCCTTACGCTGATCGCGACAGGCCCGGCAGAAGCCAAGCAGGTCAATGCGCGCGGCGACCGGTTGAAAATCCAAAGCCGTCTGCACGTCATCATGTAGGTCCTCAAGCCCCAAGTCACCATGATAATCTTCAATGGCATGACAACGTAGACAGATCAGGTTGGCATGGGGCTCGGTATCCGTGTCATAGTGGGTATGATCCGCGCCCAGGCTCACTTCAACGATCACGCCAAGTTGCTGTAGTGTTTTGAGCGTGTTGTAGACTGTGGCGCGGCTAATCTCCGGGTGGGTGGCGGTTACGTCCGTGTAGACTTGGGAGGGCGTTGGATGCTGATCGGTATGGGCCAGATATTCGCAAATTGCCCGACGTTGTGCCGTGATGCGAAAACCCGACTGCTGCAGAGCATTGAGAAATAGATCGATTTTGGTCATTTTGCTCTCGTTTTCTTAGATTCATTCTAATCTTTGACCTATTGTGCCACTATCTGACGAATCTGTCAAGAAAAATTAGAATGAATCTAACTGTTGTTGCGGCCAGGATATCTTATTCTCTTCTCAATTCCATAGGGCGAGATGGGAAAAGTATTTGCCGATTCTTCTTCTTACGGCCAATTGTTTTGACAATCGATGACCAACTCTGCTAAAATCGCCCGCGCAGAGAGGTGTTGATCCCGTATAAAAGAAGAGACCAACCTTGAGCAAGTTTATTGCCTACGTCAGTCTAGCAGTCGTTTTTTTGTGGCTTCTATTTAGCTATCTGCCCGCGTCGTTTGTCACGCTGCCATCCATTGCCTTCCCGGATGCGCTCAACTCCTCTTTTCAGCGCATTCTCGTGATCGGCGCAGTGCTTTTTGTTGGGCTGCAGGTGTGGGTGCTCGTTTCGACCATGGGCATCTTTCGGGCGGGACGGTCTAGCAGTGCACGTGCGCAGGCATTTCATCTTTCACGTGGGCAAGAGTTTGTTTGGACCGCTCTGCCCATCCTCATGACGTTGCTGTTGGCCTTCGCGGCCCATCAAACGTGGTCGAGCCTGACTCTTCCTTGATCTTCTTGCTTTCGTTTTCTACGTTCGTTTCGAGTTGCGGCGTATTAGCGTGATTCTGTACTCCGCGGCTTGCGTTCGTGTCGGATTGTTCGGGCAAAACTGGCCAAAAATTAGGAGCTGTTGACAAATATGCGTCGATCATCTTCAGACATCCGCCACTTCATTATTGTCGGTATCCTCGTTTTAATCGGTACCGGCGTCATGTTTTGGGCGTTGACGACCCTACTGCCTTTGCCAATTCAGGCAGCGACCCAGGCGGTTACGGTCGATCAGGTCTTTACGCTTGTGCTCTTCCTGATCGCATTTCTTTTCTCGCTCGTTTTCACCTTCATGATCTATTCCGTCGTGGTCTTCAGGCGACGCAAGGATGAAACCGGCGAGGGCGAGCATTTTGAAGGCAACACCATGTTGGAGATTGCCTGGACCGCACTACCTTTGGTCCTGGTCGTCATTTTTGGCTTTATCGGCACCGTCACCTTGCGCGACATCACCAGCGCGCAGGCCAATGAGGTCGTGGTCAACGTTGAGGGCTTTCAGTGGGGATGGACGTTCACCTATCCGGAAGGCTTTATTAGTCCTGAACTCGTCCTGCCCGTGGATCGGCCTGCCTTGATGGCGATGACGTCCAAAGATGTCAACCACAATTTCTGGATTGTCGAGATGCGCGTGAAGCAGGATCTCATCCCCGGTCAAGTCACGGAGTTGCGCTTCACGCCGACTGTCGAAGGTGACTACAAGCTTCGCTGTGCTGAACTCTGCGGCTTGAGTCACTGGAGTATGTTGGCCAATGTGCGCATCGTCCCGCAGGCTGAATATGATGCCTGGCTGGCCGACCAGATCGCCGGCATGACCGATACCGTCGCTAGCGCCTCTGGCGATTAGCGTATGGCGATTAGCGTATGGCTGGACGGATCGTACGGCGATCCCAATTTTCTCGTTTTTCCTGTTGGCATTATTTCGTTGGTCCCGGTAAGCATAGTGCGTGAAGGAGAGCAATCACATGTCATTGATGTCCCTAGGGATCGTCCGTGGCTTCATCGGTCAGATCGCCGGTACGGTCATCGGCATTGCCTTGGCCATGACCGTACGCGTGATGTTGGGTATGCCGGCTTGGTCGCCCGAACCCGTCTGGGTAACTGGCATTATCTTTGGTTCCATCGGCTTCTTGATCGGTGTTGGCGCTGTCTCTGACTGGTTTGGCTGGATGTGGGGGAAAGACACACCGCTCCATCACGGTCCGCCGACCGACGCGCCGGCGTGGACGCGCTACTTCAGCGTGGACTACAATCATAAGGTAATTGGCATTCAGTACACCGTGACCGCCATCATCATGCTGATGATCGGCGGCGCTTTTGCGGTCGTCCTCCGCACCGAACTATCGCGTTCCGGCTTCCAATTTCTGAACGCCAATCAGTACAATACCTATCTGGGCATGCATGGGTGGGCGGCGTTATTTGCCATCTTCATTGGCATCGGTGGCCTGGCCAACTATTTGGTCCCGCTCATGATTGGCGCCGAAGACATGGCCTTCCCGCGCTTAAATGCCTTTGCCTTTTGGATCAACGTGCCGGCCATCGTCTGGCTGATGAGCAGTCTATTCTACGGTTGGGATGCTGGCTGGACGCTCTACCCACTCCTGAGCACGAAGGGTGAACCGGGCTTCCAGTTTGTCTTTATGGCCGTCTTCCTGCTCGGGTTCTCATCAATTCTCGGCTCGCTCAACTTGATAGCGACTATGTTGATGATGCGGCCTAAGGGCATGGGGCTCTTTCGCATGCCGATCTTTTGCTGGGCCGTATTGGCTGCCAGCCTGATTCAGCTGACAGCCACACAGCTGATTGCCCAGGCCTTTCTAATGCTTTCCTTCGAGCGCACGCTGGGGATGCCGTTCTTTAACCCTGACTTCGGCGGCTCGCCGATTCTGTATCAGCACCTCTTCTGGTTCTATTCACATCCTGCCGTTTACGTTTGGGTGTTGCCGGGTCTAGGTGTCATCAGCGAGATCCTGCCCGTCTTTGCTCGCAAACCGCTCTTTGGCTATCGCTGGATCGCTCTCTCCAGCATGGCTATCGCCCTGGTCGGCTTCCTGGTCTGGGGCCATCACATGTTTACCTCCGGTTTTGCTAGCTACCTCCGGGTGCCGTTCATGTGGGCAACGCTCTTGGTAGCCGTGCCGACCGGCGTCAAGTTCTTTAGCTGGCTCGGTACGCTCTGGGGCGGCAAGTTGACCTTCCCAACACCCATGCTCTTTGCCCTGGGCGCGATTTCAGTCTTCCTGATTGGTGGTCTGAGTGGCCCGCCGCTGGCCATGGTTACGGCTGACCTCTTCCTGCACGACAGCTACTTTGTTGTGGGTCACTTTCATGCCACGATCTTTGGCGGCTTTGTCTTCCCCTTCCTGGCAGCCCTCTACTTCTGGTATCCAAAGGTGACGGGCCGCATGTATAACGAGAGCTTGGGTAAGCTCCATTTCTGGATAATGACCCCGGCCTTCTGGATGATGAGTATCGGTCAGATGTCGGTCGGCGTCATGGGTATGCGACGACGCATCGCCGACTATGACCCAATGTTGGGGGGGGTGACGGCTAACGGTCTCAGCGCCGTTGAGGTGGGACAGACGGTGATAACGATTTCGGCCTTCCTGATCGCTTTCTCGATCTTGCTGATGATCTACAACTTGCTCAACAGCGCCGAGATGGGCGCAATTGCCGGCAACAATCCCTGGAACTCCCGCTCGCCCGAGTGGCAGATTCCTTCGCCGGTGCCGGAACACAGCTACGCTACCCCCATCACTGTGGTGGGCGAACCCTACGACTACGGTCTGCCGGGCTCGACCTACGTAACGATGGCTGCAGCCGGCGACGACTAATTCTCGGATTGCGCCAACGCGCATTAACTTGGGAGCTGAAATTATGAGTGAGAAGAATCAGAACAAAGGCGCCGCCTACCGCCAGAGCGTCATCGTCGCCATTGTCCTGGCCGTCTTGACCGTCATTGAGTACTTTGTGGCGGTTGAGTTTGAAAGTGCGATTCTCTTGATGTTGATCGCCCTGTTCAAGGCCGTCATCGTCATCCGATACTATATGCACGTCCAGCGCCTGTGGCAGCCGGAAGAGGAGCACTAGTCGATGTCAACCATCACCTCCAGTCTTGAGAGTTATCGCGCCCAACTCCGCCTGAACCGATTTGGCCTGTGGCTCTTCTTCATCTCAGAAGCATTTCTCTTTGGCGGGCTACTGGCCACGCGCTTTTATCTGTGGGGCAACACGCGTCCCGAGCTCGATCAGGCGGTGGGCCTCATCGTCACGTCTGTCCTGCTTATTAGCTCACTTGCCATGAATCTGGCCGAGAAGGGGATCGAAAATGATGACCGCCGCGTCTTTCTTGGCGGCTTGGTGACGACTTTCATCCTCGGTCTGATTTTTCTCTTTGGCGTCATGATCTTCGAGTGGGGCCTCTTTCCGGCCATCTACGAGGGGCATCTGACGCCTGGCGGCGATGTCTATGGCGCGGTCGTCTTTGCCATGACCGGCATGCATGCCCTCCACGTCATTACGGGCTTGATTTTTATTGCCGTGGTGTGGAATCTGGGCCGCAAAGGTGAGTATTCAAGCGAACGTCACTGGGGCGTAGAGTCGTGTGCCATCTACTGGCACTATGTGGATGTGGTCTGGATTTTCTTCTACCCGGCCCTCTATCTGATCGGCACAGCCGTTCACTAATCTCGTGGAGCCTGAATGAAGGACGGGGCAACGCACGCGGCTGTGCGAACCCCATTTGTAGAATGGCGTATTCACTGAGCTTTCTGCCCAGCGACGCTAGCTGAGATTAACCCATGCACCCGCTGATTCAGGCGCTATTCTCGCAATGGGAGTGGCGCCTTGAAATTATACTTATACTTGGCCTCCTGGCGACGATCTACACCGCCGGCTGGTTCAATGTGCGCCGCCGCCTTCATGGTCAATCGAAACTGGCCAACTACTGGCGCCTTGCTGCTTACTGGATCGGCATGCTTGCGCTGGCTACGTCGATCATGTCGCCCGTCGATGTGCTGGGCGGACAGCTCTTCTTCATGCACATGATTCAGCATCTTGTGACCATGATGGTCGCTGCCCCGTTGATTTGGCTGGGCGATCCCTTTCCGATTGGCCTGTGGGGATTGCCGCCTGGCCTGCGGCTTGCTGTGGCACGCCTCTTCATGGCCGATTCCTGGTTTCGTCGCACGCTTGTTTTCCTCACCAAACCAGGCGTCATTTGGCTACTCTATCTGACGATCTATCTTGGCTGGCATGAGCCCGCGCTTTACAACCTGGCCCTTCGTCGCGATTGGGTGCATGACGTCCAGCACATCACCTTTTTTGTTGGCGCCATGCTCTATTGGTGGCACGTCATTGGCGCGGGCCCTGTACTCCACGGCCACTTTCCCGTTTGGGCAAGGATCGTATATCTGGTGGCCATGGTGCCGCCCAACATGGTTGCCGGCATTATCATTGCCACGTCAACGGAGTCGCTCTACACGTACTATGAGACAGTGCCGCGTATCTGGGGCTTTACAGTTCTCCAGGATCAGATGCTGGCAGGCGCCATTATGTGGATTCCCGGCAGCATGATGTTTTTGCTGGCGGCGTTGATTCTGACGGCGGCCCTGATCGGGAACGACGACTCAACGCCGACGCACCGTTCCATGGCTGAAGATGACGAAACAGCGATCTCGCCGGGAGTAGAGCAGCGCCTAATCCAGAACCGGTGGCGCGACGCTGAAGCGGTAGGGGCGCTCCCACGTGCTGGGCAACAAGGCTCGTGACGCATTGGTTCTCATGGCGGGGCGCGGTAGTCGGCATCCTGGTGCTGGGCGTGCTGTTGTTACCGTCAGGATCCTCGCTCCTGGCTCACGGCGGCGGCACGTCCCAACTGGCCAATGCTGAAGCCGGTCCCTACCGCGTCTTTGCCTGGACGACGCCGGAGCCCTGGCGGGCGGGCGAGGTGCATGTCACCATTTCGGTGACCTTGCCGCCGCCTGCAGGCACGGTGATTGATGACAACCAGCTGAGCAACATGCTGGATGAGCCAGTGTCAGACGCTGTGGTCACCGTCAGCTTGATTCCCGTGGATGGCACGAGCGCACCGATCGGGATCAGCGCCGTGCGTCAGGACCTGCTTGGTGGGGCCTATTATGAGGCGGATACGGAATTGCCCGTGTCTGGAAACTGGCAAGTCTTTGTCGACGTGGGCGGGCCGTTGGGCGAAGGCCGCGTCGATTTCATGGTGACCGTATTGCCGGCGCAACGCGTCAACTGGCTCTGGCTGGGATTGGGCGCTGGGGCGCTTATCGGCATTCTGGGGCTGATCGGTATGCGACGCAGCACGACGGAACAGGCGGGCCACGCCCGCGCCCGTACGGTCAAGGGACTCTGATTGAGGAGCAATTGTGATGGATAGTGCAATAGGCACGTTGGGCGCCCTCTTTGGCCGGCGCTGGTGGTGGGTAACGATCGTGGTCGCGTTGGGCGTCGTTGCGTTGGTTTGGCTGGGAATCTGGCAACTGGACCGGCTTGATGAGCGGCGCGCGTTCAATGCTTCAGTTTCCGCGCGCTGGCAAGAGATGCCGCTTGATCTCAACATAGAGGCGTTGCCAGACGATGCAAGCCTGCTTGAGTATCGGCGGGTCACGGTAGCCGGCGAGTACGATTACGACAATCAACTCTTTCTCACAAATCAAAGTCTGGGCGCTGGGTCTGGCAGCGGTCTGGGCGGCGCGCCGGGCGTCTATCTCGTGACACCCCTGGTCTATGAGGATGGTCAGGCGGCGCTGGTCGTGCGCGGTTGGGTGCCGATGGACGAGGCCGAGCCGGAGATTGTCTCAAACCATAACGAATCGGCTACCGAAGGCATCGTGGGTTTGATGCAAGAATCGCAGACCATGCCCAATGGCCAGCCTGTGGTGATTCCGACCGAGGCGCAACGTGAATGGAACTTCATCAGCATTGACGCTATTCAGCCGCAGATGCCGTATGAACTGCTGCCCTACTTTATCCTGCAATTGCCGGAAGAAGGGCGTTCCTTTACGGAGTTGCCCTTGCGCGTGGAGCCGATTCGCCTCACCGAGGGGAGCCATTTCAGTTACGCAATTCAGTGGTTCATGTTTGCCACAATTTTGGGAATCGGCTATATTCTGTTCGTGCGCTATTCGGAACAAAGGGCGGCCCGTATTGCTGCTGCGGAAGCCGACGCAGAGAAGTTGGACTCTGATCTTACTGCCGCACAACCGGGCGCATCGTAAGCGTTTCATCGCCTGAGCCAAGGCAAGATTCCGCTGACGTTGTTTTGAACAAAGGTTGTTTACATGTCGTTGCGTAGTCCAGTTGTTAATAAGCCAGAGCCGGTTGAGCCGCAACTGACGCGCGACCAGGCGTTGACGCGTCTGGCGCTCAGTGATTATGTTGCGCTCACCAAACCGCGTATCATTTCGCTGCTCTTGGTTACGACGCTCGTCCCCATGTTCTTAGCGGGGGATCATCCGCCGAGCGGTTGGCTGATCCTCTGGGTGATGATCGGCGGCTTCTTGGCCGCAGGTGGGGCCAACACCATCAACCAGTACATCGACCGGGACATTGATCACGTGATGGTGCGCACGCGTAAGCGCCCTCTACCCAGTGGTCGTATGACGCCCAGCCAGGTACTCCTCTTTGGCCTGGCGCTTAGCTTATTGAGCTTTGCCATTCTTTGGTGGAGTGCGAATCTGCTGACGGGGCTGTTGGCTCTCTTCGGTATCTTCTTCTACGTCTGTATCTACTCGCAACTGCTCAAGCGCCGCAGCACGCAAAATATCGTGATCGGCGGCGCCGCAGGGGCCGTGCCACCGCTCGTTGGATGGGCTGCGATGGCCAATGAGATTTCGTTGCTGCCGATCTTTCTTTTCATGATTGTCTTCTACTGGACGCCGCCCCATTTCTGGGCTTTGGCCCTTATGCGCCAGAAAGAGTATGCTGCTGCCGGTGTGCCTATGCTGCCCGTCATCGCTGGCGACCGGGAGACCCACAACCAGATGGTGATATACAGCCTGCTGCTGGCAGCAATGAGCCTGGCGCCGGTCTTTCTTCGCTTGCTGGGGCCGATCTATTTTGTCTCAGCACTTGCGCTCAACGCAATTTTTCTTTGGCAAGCCGTCGACATCCGGCGAGACTCAAATAATGGCAATATTTGGCGGCTTTATCGCTTTAGCCTGCTCTACCTTGCTCTGCTCTTTATCGCGATGGGCATCGATAAGCTCTTCTATGCCACGCCACCATATCTTGTCGACATCAGCCTGCACCTGCCATTCTAGGTGATGGCGGCAATGCTCTGCACCGCTGGTCACGGCAAGGCATGCTTGGGATACAGTTCATCTGCTGGCTCCGCCCACGAGAAAGGCGGAGCCTTTTTTTGAAGTTTGCTGGCCGCTGAACCTGCTACGCGGATATGTGTGGTGATTGTTTGGCGCCTAACTCCATAGGCGAGTGTGCTGCTTCAAATCGGCGTGAATACCACGACAGAAATTCGGCGTATCTACCTTTGGTGGGAGCTGTATGAGAACTTCTGCCGGGATTCACTCTGGCTGTACTAGTCTGATCCAGTCTGGCAACTTAGCGCGAGATTAGATTTGTCATTGCGTTCCATTAGATCACTTGATTCTGTGGAACTGACGTGCTATATAATGCGTATGTAGTTAAACTAGCGAACTACGTATCAGTACGTGGCTTACGCAACAATTCGCTTCTGTTTTGTGCTTCCCAATCTTGCCGATTTGATCGGCGGGTCCTAGGGTTCTACCCCATGAGAGGTTATCTGATGAACCATTTTCGCACCATATTGGCCACATTGCTCACCGCGTTGGTGATGGCATTGGCCCCCGTCACGGCATTTGCCGCACCTGCACTGCAAGCGGATGACGGTACTGCCGATCCGCAGGGGGGGCTGACCTGCAGTGATGGCGTGTGCAGCCTGTCGGTTGACTTGGATGCCATTGATGAACACGTCTCTACATCGGCATTGCAACTGGCTTCAGGCATTTTGACCGTCGCTGAACAGAATATCAGCGCTATTCCCAGCGGAACCGACCTGGAAGTCAATGACCGCGTAACGCTATCGCTGCCGGTTGGCAACATCGAGATGTTCAATGCGGATCTGGATGTCGAACGAGATGACGAAGGCCAGATTGAGCGCTTTTACGGTACGGCTTCCATTCCCTTGCCAACGCTCGGGATTCTGGGTGACCTGCAATTGATTGCTCCCGGTGAAGCAGTCGTCGCCTATGACACGGGCGAGGCATTGGCCCATCTCGGTGCACCGCTTGATCCGGAACGACGCTATCTGGCCATGCATTTTGGCTCCGGTAACGAGCGGGCCGTCACCGACCCGGCCTTTAGCTTTACTGGCGAGGAAGGGCAGAACTCGTTGGTGCTCATCGTTGATCCGGCTGAGCGCTTCGTTCACGCCGTCGGCAATGTGATGCTCGTCGATACTGCGCAACTGTTGACGGAAGAAGTCGCCAGCGTGATTGGTGCGACCGGTGTCGAGGGCCTGGTTCCGTCGGTTGGTCTGCTGCCGTTGCCGGAACAGCTGGGGCTGCGTCTCGCGCTGCTCGTGACCGATGATCTGTCTGAATCCGAGTTCGAATTGAGCGGAGGATATGCCGTCTCGGGTGGCCCTCTTGCGGCTCGCTTTGGCCTCGAACTGGAGCCTGTTGCGTTCGAGGGAACATTCCAGGCGTCTGATGATGGCGTAGCCATGGTCGGTAAGGCTCGCTCCGCATTCCAGCCCGGTGAGGTCTTTGGCACCGAAGGTACGGCAGCGGTGCATGTCCCGCTGCTTGGCTCGGGCGAGCGGGCGTCTTTGGCGCTGGGCGGCAATGTTGATGTGCCCATATTTAGCTTCTCTGAAGGGAAGGATGTGCTTCTGGTTATGCCGGAACTGCCGGCTGACGAAGTGCTGGCCGCTGTCCGTTCACAACTGTCTGACTCTTCGTCATCGGTGCGCGATGGCGTCGAATGGGTAATTGTCAGCGCCGGCGAACGGGTCGGTGATGGCTCTGCCCTGCGCGAAGGCGTTGAGTGGGCGGCAAATTCGGTAGATCGCATTGACGTAGATACTGAGCAGGTCGGTGAAATCACCCATGAAGGAATCCGCTGGGCCACCGATTTTGTTGGCAATGCTACCGAATTCGCGGTTGATAACGCCGGCAATGGCGCGGCTCAGGTCAATAATTTCTGGTGTGATCGCCTTGGCCGCTGCGATCCCGAAGCGACTGCCGCTGCTGAATAGGCGACCGGTTGGTTGGAAACAAATGAATGTTGAGAACTCGGGCGTTGAAAAACGCCCGAGTTTTTATTTGCACAATATGGGTGCAGACCGGCACAATGGCGACGTGAAACGCATAACGAGCCACCGTACCAACTTAACCGATAGGTCCAATCTTTGGCAGCGCTTGCCTTACCCCATCATGGGCTTAAGCCCCATGGACGGCGTCGGCGACCAGGCCTTCCGCGCGATCCAAGCGAAATATGGTCAGCCTGATCTTATCTACACCGAATTCAGTCGGGCTGAGGGGATTTGCCGGGCGCGCCAGCCCAGCATCTTGCGCAACTTTCTTTTTGATCCATCACAGCAGCCAATCATCGCCCAGATCTATGGCGTAGAGCCAGAGAGTTTCCGTCAGACGGCGATTCTGGCCTGCCAGCTTGGCTTTGCGGGCATCGACATCAACATGGGTTGTCCGTCAAAGGGAGTGGCGGGGGGAGGCGCTGGCGCCGGTTTGATCCAGGCGCCACAACTTGCCCAAGCGATTGTGCGCGCAACCCAGGCCGGCGTAGCGCAGTGGGCCAATGGCGCCACCGTGCGCGATTGCCCAGACCTTCATCCCAGCGTAGCTGCCGTTGTTGAAGAACGTGCCGCCCACTGGTTGCCTGCACAAAACCTGCATCGCCCTGTACCGGTAAGCATTAAGACGCGTATCGGCTTTGACGAACCAATTGTGGCCAGCTGGATCGAGACGCTGCTGGCAGTGAGCCCAGCGGCGATTGCTCTTCACGGGCGGACGCTCAGTCAACGCTATCAAGGCCTGGCGGATTGGACGGCCATTGGTCAGGCCGCCGAGCTCGCAAAGGGAACGGGAACGCTTATCTTGGGCAACGGTGACGTGTCGTCACGTGTGGATGCGTTACGCCGGGTCTCAACTTATGGCGTAGACGGCGTTCTGATTGGGCGGGCAGCGATGGGAGATCCATTTGTCTTTCACCCTGATCACCGTCGTGCGCCTGATCCCCGGTTGATTTCCGTGGCGGTTGCGCATAGCCAACTCTTTGAGGCGACCTTTCGCCATGAACCTCGTTATCGCTTTGTGCCCATGCGCAAGCACTTAAATGCCTATGCGCGGCGCATCGGCCTCCCGACTACTGTGCGCGCGCAATTACTCCATACTGAAAGCGCTGCTGAGGTGGCCTCCATTCTACAGGAGGCCGTCGACAATCGGGGAGAGTTTGCGGCAGCCAAGCGGGAGTAAGCGGAGAAGGCCAGTAGGGCCAGAATAGCGCAACAAAAAAGGGCGGCGGGATCTTTCCCTGCCGCCCTTTTTCACTGTAGACCTTAACCAGCGCCTTCAGATACGCGACCAACTCGCGGCCGAAAGCCCTTACGCTTCCCGCTCCACCCAGACCGGATCCGGCTGGATCTCCGGCTCGGGTCGTGGTCCCGGATCTGGGCGACCCGTTTCAGACAGGCGGCTGATCGCCCGAACGGTCATGTCTTGATCGACGACAATCTGACAGGAGAGGCGAACGCCGTCAAGGCCACGTTCCGCCAGTTTTGCTTGCTCTGCTTCGGTCATCATCACCGGTTCGCCATCGACGAACTCGACGCGACAGGTCGTGCATTTACAGTTGCCGCCACATGCATGCATTTGGTCGACGCCGGCGTCGTCAACCAGGGCGAGCACCAGGCGCTTGCCGTCTGGTACGTCAAAAGTTCCGAAATCTTCTACGGTCAATTTTGGCACAGTTCACTCCTTATAGCTTGGATGTTGGTAATTCGACAAATGGTGTTGTTGGCGTTAACAGTCGATCTGCTTTGGCGACTCAATCGTCGACGAAAATCAACGTTAAGTCATTGACATTTGTGCGTGTCGGGCCGGTTTTCAGAAGGTCCTTTGTTGCGCTCAGAAATGGGTAAGCATTATCCTCGCGTAGATAAGCGACAGCGTCCAACCCGAGTGCAGCACCACGAGCGACCGTTTTGGCATCTGCTACGCCGCCAGCGCTGTCGCTAGGGCCATCAGTGCCGTCGGTTGCCAGTGCAACAATGGTCATGCCCTCCGCCTCCTCCGGCGTGAGGCGGTCCAGCGCCACCGCGGCAGCCAGCGCCAGCGCCTGGTTGCGCCCACCCTTGCCCGGATTGGCGCAGAGTTGGACGGTCGTCTCCCCACCCAGCACCAGACAGGCCGGGGCTGGAAGAGGATGGCCGCCGGCGCGTACTTCGCGGGCCAGGGCAACCGCCAGGTGAGCCGCGTGCTTGGCATCGCCTTCCATATACGTTGTGAGTAGCTGGGCATTGAAGCCCTGGCGCTTGGCTTCTGCAACCGCTGCCAAGGCTGCTACACGATTGTCGGCAACGATAATGGTTTGCGCATCCGCGAAGGCTGGGTCATCGGTCTTGGGCGTATCGGCTATGTCGGCGGCCAATCCCTGCTGCAGGCGTTGCGTAATGGATGGCGGCAGTACTTTGGCTAGCCCGTATCGTTCGACAATGGCCCAGGCATCCGCCCAGGTTGTCGGATCCGGCACGGTCGGCCCGCTGGCAATGACATCCAGCGGGCTGCCGACCACGTCGCTAAGGATGAGTGTAATGAGCGTAGCAGGAGCAACGATCCGCGCCAGCTGCCCGCCTTTGACAGCACTGCAATGCTTGCGCAGACAATTGATTTCATTGATGGTCGCGCCCGAAGCGAGCAGCGCATCGGTCATGGCCTGTAAATCGGCCAAACTGATGCCTGCAGCCGGCGCCACCAGTAGTGCCGAACCACCGCCTGAAAGGAGCGCAATGACCAGGTCATTCCGGCCTGCATCTCCTATCATCTCGAGGATACGCTGACCTGCTGCAACGCCGGCCTCATTGGGCGTTGGATGAGCAGCCTCGACAAGTTCGACAGATTGGGTCGGCGCTCCATGACCATGCTTGACGGCAACAAGACCGCTTTCGATTCGCGGCCCCAATGCCGATTCAACCGCTTGGACCATTGGCGCGCCAGCCTTGCCTGCGCCAATAACGAAGATACGTTCAAAAGTGTCCAGGTCGTAGAGGCGCTCTCCCACCTGGAGCCTGTCACCCTCAACCAACAATGCGCTGGTGACAGCTGTGGCCGGATCCACGGCGGCCAACGCCGCTTCCATCACGGCAACAATGGGGCGGCGGGATGCGTGATTGTTTTCCAGAATGCTCAGATCAAAAGTCATACGGTTGCGTTTAGTCTTAAGTCGTCGCTAGCCGCCAGTGCCTATCATAGCTTGAAATCCGATTGCTGCCGTAGGCGCACATACCTATTGGTCCGCATCTTCCATCGCCAATTCAGTCGTGATCGCGACACTTCCTTCGATGGTGCGATAGACCGGACAAAACTGGGCATGAAAGCCATGGACGCGTTCGGCAGTTTCGCGTTGCTCTGGCTCAAGCCTGAGATGGTAGGTCACATGGATCCGCTTGACCACGAGCACATTATCGTCTTTTTCCACTTCCCCAACTACGTCTGACCAGAGGTAGCCCTCTCCCGCCGCAATTTGACGCGCCTCCAGCGCGCCTCCAAAGGTGCCAGTCAGTCAGCCACCGGCAGCAGCGATTAGGTAGTCAAGCGTGGTGGCATGTGGCTCATGGATGGCAGTGTCTACGCCATAGTGCTCGGCGATTTCCGAATGAACGCCAAACTGTACGGCTGTCTCTTCGGCGGGCAAATAGGCGCGACGAAGCGGGCCTTTGATGCGTTCAATACGAATTTGGGCTTGATAGGCAACAGGGTCGGTCATGAAGTTCTCCTTGAGGCTGACTGAACGGTGGCGAACTGCTGTCGGCAATTCTATCATGAGATCGCACCGCACGTCATCCCCTTGGAATTCAGCCCCGAGCGCAACCTCTACCCAACCTTCGTGGCAATCAATCTCAGCATGCAGGCGGACCCCGATCCGTTGCCCGCTGGTTCTCGCCAATTACAAACTCGCCAATTACAAAAACGTGACGGAATCATCGGAATGATTCCGTCACGTTTCCGCTAACTCACTCAGTTGACAAGTACCCAGTGCCAATTGTCAATCAATCAGTCGGCCAGACCCATGTCATCGCCAACGCCACGGGCGGATACCGGCTTGGGCTGATGGTATTCGACGACCGTCACGTACTTGTCGACCATCTCACGCGTATCAGTAGCGTTTAGCTGATCATAGAAGAAGGCGAATTCGTCTTCCAGCGCCTGAAAGACTTCCGCTTTGGCCTCTTCGGGCAGTTGCCATAGCTCGGCCTTGAAGGGGCCCAGCGCCTTTTTGCGCGTCTTGTAGTAGAACTGAGTATCTGTCTGACCCTCTTTACGTTCGTCGGCATGATTGGCAACCAGATACGATTCGATTGTCTCACGCAGCTCGGCCGGGAAGGCCGGGTGATCGAGGAAGATGTTCATGAAGCCGGTGGCCAAGTGAATTTCCAGCGTGTTGACTTCCGGGAATTTGTGGAACATCTCCTTGGGCAGGGTGCTGGCGCCGTGTTGAACAGCGCCGCCGGCTCCGTGCTGGCGGGCATGTTCGCCCAGTACTTCCAGCGTTTCGAAATCGACGGCCACTTCTTTGATGCTGCCATCCGGCAACACGATGCCGCCGTGACTCGTACCCGTCTGGACGCTGACTTTGCTCAGTCCCGCCTTGCCATTGATGAGGCCTTCATAGCCCTTCATGTAGGCTTCCAACTCTTCCGGCGTAGAATTCTTTTCGCCAACCTCGCCGATCTCACCGCCCAAGCTGATGGTGACGCCTTCCGGCTCAATCGCACGCACCAACTCGGTGATCTCGGCTGAGCGCGTGTAGTTGTCATACTGCTGCTCATCGAGTGATTCCGGATCCAGCGTGACAAGCGTGCTGGTGTCGATGTCGATATTCCAGAAGCCGGCAGGAATGGCTTCCTTGATCAGATCCTTTACCTCGTTGATGGCTCCTTCGGGATCGGTTGCATACTTGCTCGCCTTGACCTGGAAGTGATCGCCCTGAATAAAGACGGGATAGAAGTAGCCTTCCTTGATCGCCGCGGCGATGATATTCGTGGTGAATTCCATGGGCGGTTGCCCAGTATAACCCATCTCAGAACGGGCGATTTCAAAAATGATGGCGCCGGCGTTCGTCTTCTGCGCTGCACGAAGGGCGGCGCGCGTGGCGTCGTAGTTGGTAAAGCGAATATTCATGGCCGGCACGGTGCGGTCGGCGAAATCGCCTTGGCCGCACGCGATGTAATACTCGTGGATGCTGGCCGGACGCACCCCCAATGCCTGACCTGCTTCCCAAATGAGCCATTGCGCGTACGCTTTGGTCTCGTCAGTGCCGAAGACAGATGTGCGCACCAACAGGTCAATCTTGTCATCCTGTAAAGCGCCGACATCGACGACCTCAACGATGTCGCCCTTTACCTTGAGCGCGCTGCTCACATCTTTTTTGATTTCGTAGACAGATTCGTAAATCATTTTCGCATCCCTTTCTATTGCGATTGCGTGACCGATTAGCGTCCATACGCTCGGTCACGTTTTGGACTCGGCAAGAAACAGAGGCGCACAGATTGACTATACCGTGTCGGCTGTTCTGTTCTCAGGCTAACCGGACTTGACCCTTTCGTCACCTGTCATCTGTCCCCAACATTGACCGCAACTGTCCCCTCCGTGGGGACGGTATACAAAACAGCATACAAAAAGGGCGTGACCATGCGCGAATCCTGCGCATCGTCACGCCCCAACACGCACTATACTTTGCGTTTAGTACAGGAACATCGGCTTGCCCAAGACATGACGGACCTTGGGGCGGTACTCATTGACATCGTAGAGTTCATCCACATCCACTCGCTTCAGTCCGCTGGTGACGGTGCTCATGGGAATGTGGGTGTAGGTGCCATCACGCAAGGCGACCATGCGGCCGCTGGCTCCGCTCTGGATCAAGGTCATGGCCATATTGGCATAGTTGACGGCCACCATGAGGTCCAACGCGTCGGGTGCGCCCGAGCGCATGAGATAGGAGACCTGCTGATAGATGATGTTCTCCCCGGTCAGTTTCTTGAGCGCATCGCCCAGGATTTCACCGATGCCGCCAAGCTTCTTGTGTCCATAGGCGTCGGCCTCGCCATACTCGACGACTTGGCCGCCCTTCATGTGCGCGCCTTCGGAGATGGTCACCATGGCATAGTTGGACGGGTTGTCCATCTTGTCTTGCTTCACCAGCATGGCCAGCTTCTCGACGTCGTAGGGCACTTCGGAGATGACGGCGCGATCGACGCCAGCCAAATAGGAGGCGATCAGGCTGGTCTCGCCGCTGTTGCGCCCGAAGAGTTCGATGACCGCAATGCGCTCGTGGGAGCCGGTGCTGGTGCGCAACTGATGAATGAACTGGACGCTGCGCGTCACTGCCGTGCTGAAGCCGATGCAGTAGTCAGTACCATAGACGTCGTTATCCATCGTCTTGGGGATGGCAATGACCGGAAAGCCCTCGCTGTGCAGGCGTTCGCCGTAACTCAGAGTGTCGTCGCCGCCAATGGGAATCAGCCGATCAATGCCCAGAAACTCCAGGTTGCGCATGACGTGGGGAGTGAAGTCGAGCAGCTCGCCGGACTCTCCATCTTCATACTCTTCGTCCGGATCGCGTAGGAAGTCGGGGACAGTGGAAGGCTTAACTTTGCCGGGGTTTGTGCGGCTAGAGTGAAGAAAGGTGCCGCCCGTGCGATCAATTGTGCGCGTGTTCATTTTGCTGAGGGGGAGCATATTTTTTTCAACTGAATCAGGATCATCGGGATTTAGATCCATCAGGCCGCCCCACCCGCGCCGGATACCGACGATTTCGTGACCTTCGTCGATTGCCCGATAAACTGCAGCCTTGATGCAGGGATTGAGACCGGGGACATCACCGCCGCCGGTCAGAATACCAATTTTCATGCTTCACTCCTTTGAATCGGTTTTGTTTAATAACAGGGTGTTTAAGCCCATCGTGACTTGATTGATGCCTGGCGGGCCGCCAACGGAATTGGCGATGATTCACGCCCATCCAGCGCTGCCATAACGCCAACACGCAGACCCGTGCACGAGACGTGATAGCGCTTCAATTATAGCATAGAGTGACGCTTTCCTCCCCGCACCATTTCACCCCCAAATGGGGCGACTCTACGTGTGCGTTTCGCATTCTGTTCAAGGCTTTACTCCGCTACGGTTCCGACTCCGCAACGAGGTTGCCGCCAAACTCTTCGCCGGGCTGCGCCAGCATGCGCGCCAGCGGTCGCAGCCGTAGCCACCACTGCTGTTTTGGCCGCTGCAACTCTGTGTCGAATTGACGCAAAATGCTGTAGAAGGGCGTCTGCGTGAATTGGTCATCGACCATGCCGATACAGACGCCGGGCGTTTCATCGCCTGGCTTTTCACAGGCGTTGATCACGATGTCCACAGCTTCGGCCGTGAGCGTCGTGGCCATAATGCGGTCGTACGGGGTCGGATCGCCGCCCTGCTGCAGGTGACCCAAGACAGCCATGCGAACATCGAAGAGATCCCCACCTTCTTCTTCAAAGAGTGCGGCCAGGAAATTGGTGTCGTAGAGCTGGTTCGAATACTCGTTGCGAATAAGGAGCCCCAATCGTTTCCCCAGCCGGAAACCTTCGTTGAGAAAGTGAATGTCCTGCTCCAGGTCAGCAAGCGTGACGCCCTCTTCGTGCAGATAGGTGCGTTCTGCGCCGGAAGCCAGGGCGCTGGTCAAGGCGAGATAGCCGCAGTAGCGACCCATGACCTCCACCACGAAACAGCGGTTGGACGCGACTGCCGACTGTTTGATCTTGTCCACGACCTCAGTGATGCTGTTGAGTGCAGTGTCAGACCCAATCGAAAAGTCAGCGCCGGGCAAGTTGTTGTTGATGCTGGCCGGTATGCAGACGATGGGAATATCGAATGCGGGAAAGACCGTGCGCTCGTTATGCAGATTGATACAGGACTCATACCCTGACCAGCCGCCGATTACGATCAGCGCATCGATCTTGTTGTCTTCGAGCTGGCGCGCAATGGTGTAGTACTCGGTCTCCTTGGGAATTTTGCGACTGGTACCCAACTCAGAGCCGCCAATTGCCGCCCAGCCGTCTACATCCATCCAGTGCAACTCGTGCGTCTCGCCCCGGATCAGACCGCGGAAGCCTCGTTCGATCCCAACCGGTTCGTGCCCCCGATCAAGAATGAGGCGGACAGCCGCGCGCACGGCAGCGTTCATGCCGGGGGCTGGCCCACCCGCGTTCATGATGCCAATGCGTAATTGCGGTTGTCCCTCTTCCGGCGGATGGGGCATGGCCCGCACCAGCGTACGCAGCGTGCGAAACGCGCTGCGAAAGGCCGGGCCCCTCAGCTCCATGGCTTTGTCGAAATTAAGCGTGTTGATTGCCTCGTTGATGGCCTGATTCGTGTTGACACAGGTCATCAACGGCAAGCGCGTGATCAGGTTGCTGTTGATGCCGATCAGGATCGGCTCATCGCTTGGACCCGCATCCATTACCGTGTTGATCGCCTCGACGCCCATTCGGGTGCTTAAGATGCGGTCGAACGCGGTAGGCGAGCCACCGCGTTGAACGTGGCCCAATACGGTAACGCGTACATCCTCATTCATGCCCTTGGCGATCGCCTTCTGCACATCCACCGCCGAAATTGGGTTGCCCTCCCGATCCACCGCGCCTTCGGCCACGATGACGATGCTGTCACGTCGTCCTTCGGCCAGGCCGGCCTCCAGGATCTCACACATGGTGGCGCGCCAGTCCGGCACCTCCGGCGGACTTTCGGGAATCAGCGCGAAGTCGGCGCCCGCAGCCAGCGCGCCCATGAGCGCTAGATAGCCGGCATGGCGCCCCATCACCTCAATGACGAAGGAGCGTTGGTGGCTGGCCGCCGTGCTGGAGATGGCATCAGCGGCATAAATAATGCGGTGGAGCGCCGTGTCTGTGCCGATGGTCATATCGGTGCCCCACATGTCGTTATCGATTGAGCCGACGATGCCGACGAGGGTAAGGTAGGCGTGATCTTTGGCCTGCTTCTCGGTGATCTCGTCCAATTCCAGCAGCGTGGCAATATGGTCGCTCCACTCTTGACGCAGAAGGTTTGCGCCCGTCAGACTGCCGTCGCCGCCAATGACGACGAGTGCATCAATATTGTGCTTTAGGAGATTGCGCACTGCCTTGAGGCGCCCCTCTTCGGTCCGAAATTCCTGGCTGCGGGCTGAACCGATGATCGTTCCCCCTTTGTGCAGGATGCCGCCGACCGATCCCCAGTTCATGGGGCGCACCTTGTCGCCGCCCTCAATCATGCCTTGGTAGCCTTCATAGATGGCGAACATCTCCGCACCGCGGTTGAGGCCGCCACGGACGACGGCTCGGACAGACGCATTCATGCCTGGGGCATCACCGCCGCTGGTTAAGACACCGATCCGTTTCTTCATGTACATTTCCCTTTCCACGCGGTTGATCTCCGCTTTAGGCGTTATTGTTTTCAAATGAATGCAAGAGATCCTGCATCGTGGCCAAAGCCTTATGCCAATGGGCGTGGACGACGCTTGTCTTCTTCCATGCTGCCCGCTGGACGACACCGTTTGAGCGATCAAACTCTCGCGTGAGGCGCGTGCGCGACCGGCGGAAGTAACTGTGAGGATTGAGTGCACTCTCGATAAGCGAGGCGTCATTGCCACGGAGGAAATCAATTTAAGACGGTCAGGCTTCATTTTGCCCGAAGGCAGTCCAAAACTGATCCACCTGAATCGCTTCAATTATATCACGACCCGCCGGAGGATCGATATGCAGTACGATCACATTTTAGTTGACATAATAGCGTATTTTTGCCCTTCTTGCATACCTGATCTATACTTGCTTCCATCGAGCAGCTTGAGCTTTGGGAGGCAGCAGATGGCAAGACGAAAGAGTGCATTACGTCTGGGCGTAACCGGTCTGGGCAAACGTGAAGAGTTGGCGCCGGGTGTATTCATCAACACGCATTATCGAGGCTGCACCCCGGGTGCGATTCAGACGGAAGAGGGGATCATCCTGGTCGATGCACCGTTGATTCCCCAACAGGCGCTGGACTGGCGCGCCCAAATCGAAGATGAATTTGACGATGAGCCGCTCCTTTATATGATCAATACGGATCATCATCGCGGCCACGCGCTGGGCAACCAGTACTTTATGCCAATTACCGTGATCGCTCACGAGCGCGCGCACAAAGAGATGTCTGGGTATACCGAGAATTTCAAAGACCGTGTGCGCAATAGCTTTAAGCGCGAGCCGGAGATCCAGGCTCAACTCGATAACATCATCATCGTACCGCCCGATCTCACGTTTACGAATCGTGCCAAACTCATCCGCGGCATGCGTGAAGTGGAACTGATTTTTGTTGGCGGTCACACGCCGGCGACCAGCTTGGTCTGGCTGCCAGATGAGAAAATCTGCTTTGTCGGCGATATCCTCTGGGTCGATCAACACCCATACATGGCCCAGGGAAATACAATCGAGTGGCTCAACGCGCTGGAGTTGATTCGGGAATTAGGAGCCGAGCAGCTTGTCCCCGGTCATGGCCCTGTATGCGAGCCAGACGCGACCTATCGTGTAGCCGAGTATATCCACTTCATGCGCCAGCGCGTGCGTGATTATTACCAGGAAGGCAAGACCAAAAATGAGGCCAAGAGCGGCCTGGTGGGTGAAATGGTCGAATGGTTTCCTGTGCCGCCTGAGCGCAAGGCCAAAATTGAGAGCCAGATCAAATCGGGCATCAATCGCGTTTTTCGGGAAATACAGCGCGAAGAGGAAGAAAAGCAGATGGCTGCCGATGGCGAGTATCGAGAGTTTGATGAGGCCGACGAGGATGAGAACGACGAGGCGTAGTTTTGCTGCCGACATGACCTGCTCAAGTCTGTATAGAGCGCCTTCGACTACATTGTCAGCGCATGGAATGAGGCCTGGCCCATGGCACATGCAGTAGAAAGTCAGGTCAGCAACCTCGGAACGAAAATCCGCGAGAATCTGACCCGTGCCGAACGATTGGTGGTCAACCCGTCGCCTGCACAAGTAGAAACGCTGCTTACGCTGCTCGATCAAATCGAGCAGCAATTTGATGAAGTGGATGCAGGTGGCCTTGAGTTGGGCGCTGAGCAGGTACGTTGGGAAAGTCTCTTGCGGCGTCTGGAGCGCAGACCGGCAAAGATCGTTTCTGCCGCTTCCAGGGCTGGAGGCTATCGTAAGCTGCGTGCACAGCATCCGCCCGCCGAAAGCTTTTGGTGGCATCTGGACACTATGTTGAGCCGGCGGCGGCGCAATGGATTTTTGCGCACGTTCGGCCTGCTCGCTGGCGTCCTGGGCGGCATCGCGCTGGTCTTTTGGTTAATCAATACGCTCTTCCCACCCGATCCCGCTGCTGTCTATATGGTCAACGTAAACGCTCGTCTGGACGAAGCGATTATGGCCGGAGATTGGGCAGACGCACTCGTCACGATTGAAGACGCGCAGCGTGAACTGCCTGATGAAGCGGAACTCTACGTATGGGAAGCGGTCATTGCCGAGCGCGCCAACGACGCTGATCGTGCTGCCGAGGCCGCGGCACGCGCCCAGGCGCTTATGGCGGACGACTTGCCACGCTACTGGGTTGTCACCGCAGATCACTATCTGCGTACTGGCGCTTTGGAAGAAGCAGAGGCCGCGGCCAACAGCGCGTTGGCCCTGGATGATGAGAATGCACCAGCCATGTTGATCTTGGGGCAGATCGCTGAAGTGAGCGGCGATTATCCCCTGGCCATTGAGCGCTATGATCTTGCCTATCAAATGGCCGAGGAAAGCGACGGCCAACTCGCAGCCATCGCCCGCGTGCGCATGGCCTCGGCCATGCAGAGCTTTCAGGCCGCGGGGCCGCCCCGTCCCACGCCGACTCCCTAAGTTATGTCCGAATTGTATTCCCGCCGTCAGCCTTCCCTGCACCATGGCCGGGCGCTGCTGCTTTACGCCGGATTGGCCCTCTTGCTTACCTGGCCGTTGGTCACTCGCTTCGCCACGCACGTGCCCGGCGACGGCATTGATGACCCTTCGCTGGCCTGGAATCTTTGGTGGCTAAAAGCCCGTCTTGTCGACCAGCTGAACGCTGACATTTTTCACGTCGACTGGATGTTCCATCCCGTTCGCATCAATCTTGGCTTCTACACGCTTACGCCACTCAATGGCCTGCTGAGCATCCCGCTGCAGACGGCGTCGTCGGTGGTCGTTGCCAACAATCTGCTACTGGTACTGGCTTTTGTCCTGGCCGGCTACGGGACCTATTTGCTGGCAGCAGATTTGTTGAGTCGGGGGGCGGAAGCATCTGCTTTTTCCTCTGAAAAGTTCATCAGCGAGGGGCGCTGGCTCGAGTGGGCGGCCTTGCTTGCGGGGCTGATCTACGCTTTCGCCTCTTCGAAGCTCTTCTACGCAAGCCTGGGGCAATTCAATATTGCCAGCAGCCAGTGGATTCCTTTTTGTGCATTCTACGTCCTACGGACCGGGCGCACGTCAGCTACGTGGCGTGACGGCGCCATGGCCGGCGTCTTTCTCGTCTTCCAGGCCTGGGCCGAGCTGACATATGCGTCCTTTCTGCTCATCTTCATCGGTTTCTACTTTTTGTGGCGAATAACGATAGGCGTACCGACCGGCGTCGAGCGGCTCATGGACGCGCTCTCGCTCATCCGCCGCTTTTTCGTCACGGCGATACTTTTTGCCATCGGGATCGCACCATTTCTATGGGCGATGTGGCCCGACATGCGCCGCGAGGAAGATCTGTTTGCAAGCGGCGGTGGTTTTGCCGACATATTTAGCGCTGATCTGATGGGCTATCTGTTGCCGACGCGCCTGCATCCAATCGTTGGCGCATGGGTAGCGACCCAGCCTTTTCCCAATGACAAAGGCCAACATATCTTTATTGGGTATCTTGCCTTGACTTTGGCGCTTGTCGGATTTGTTTTGCTCCTGCGCAGCCCCAGCCGGCAGCTCAGGCGTGCTGGTATCTTTTGGGGTGGCGCAACACTCCTTTTCTGGCTGCTGACATTGGGGCCTGAAGTGCGCTGGGCGGGCGAGACGCTGGGCATTCCAGGCCCGTTTGCATTGGTGAGTCGCCTGCCCATCTTTAGCGGCAACCGCTATCCAAGTCGGTATAGCGTGATGCTTATGCTTTGCGTTGCTATGCTGGCCGCCTGGGGAGCGGCATGGGTATTAAAGCGTTCGCACCGTCACCTCGCAGTATCTGCGGCAGTCTCGCTGCTGGCGCTGCTTTTCCTTGTAGAGCATTTCTCTGCGCCTTTACCGCTCACTGACTTGCGCATTCCGCCGATCTTCGGACAGTCGATGGTATCCTCGTCTGGCGGTACGCTCCTGGAACTGCCGACCGGTTGGCGCAATGGCGCGCGCGTATTGGGCCGGTCCGATGTGGTCATCATGATGCAACAGTGGTATCAGACGGCACATGGCCAGCGTCGTCTGGGCGGCAACACCAGTCGCAATCCTGCCTACAAGTTTCAATATTTTACCGAGGCTCCATTGATCGGCGACCTCATTGCCTTGATGAATGCCGACGAGTCGAATCCGGCTACTACCCACATCGCTGCCGCGGTCGACGAAACGTATGATGAGATAGTCGCCCGCAACATTGATGGGGCGCCGGCTACGCTCGATTTCTTGGGTGTCGAGCAGGTTATGGTCTACGTTGATCACGCATCGCCGCCACTGCTGCGCTTCATTGACGAGGCTTTGCCTCTGGTTTTACTAGACGAGTGGCAGGGCGCTGACTGGCAGGGACGACCCAGTACGCTGCGCCTGTATGATGTGCTGGATCAACCACAAGTCGACAGGTGGTCCATCGATCTGTCGACCCGGATGGGGAATCTTCATCTAGCTGAAGGCTGGTCGAGTGTGGCCACCGGGCCAGGCGGGGTCCGCTATGCACAGCGCCCAACGGCCGACCTATTGCTTGATCTACCAGCAACGGCGGGAACGCTGAATCTAATATTGAGCGGCCCGGCCGAAGCCGTAGAACTGCGGCTGAACAACCGTCTTCTGGCGCGTGGGCTTGCACTTGACCCGGACGAGCCCACAATGGTTTCGGTGGAGATTCCAAGCGGTATAGCCGACCAACTAGTTGATCGGCTATCGCTCACTTTTGATGGCGCACCGCAGTCAGCACCGTTTGTTGAAGCCCCGGACGATGCGCGTGGGTGGCCCATTGGTCAGACGGGCGCGTTCCTCCAGCCCGGCGCAAACGTTGTCGTGCGGAGCGCAGGCGCCGATGTGGGCAGCTTTGCGCAGATTTTTGTCAATGGCGTGGATGTGGGCGGAGAAGACCGTGGCTATCATTTAGCTGCGATTTCGCCTGCGGGCGAGGTATTGGCCAACGCAACATTTGACACCTTTGCTGACGAAAGCGCCTCCGTCGCCATGGCGGAATGGATTCGGCAATGGCCGGTCGGGACGATTGTCGCGGGGGCCGTAGCCGATGAGGCGAGCATGCATCTGACCCAAGAAGCGGTTTCAGCGTTGACAACGCTGGGCGTGGAGGGCGACCTCCGCAACCGTTTCCGCTGGTCTCATGCCTTGATTGGCGTCGCTGGCGCTCAACCCGGTAGCGCCCACGAAGTACTGGACCTCCTACAGCCTGCTACTACATCTGTAGGTCCCGCTATAACGGGGGATTCCGTCTATGGGGGCGTCTTAAGCTTGGAATATCTCTCGCAAGAATAAGACGCGCCACCATGCGAGACGGGCGTCCAAGATCGATCAGCGTCTTGGAACAGGCGTAGGCCGCCGCTCACGATAGTATGGATTGTAGTCACTTCCACCGCCAGAAGATCCGCTCGACGGCGGGGTGGTATATGAGCGCGTCACGCGTGCTTTGGGCGTTGCGACACTGCTACTGGCCACGCCTGGGATACTCAGGATCTGCCCAGCATAAACAACAGAAGAAGACAATCCGTTGCACTGCTTGATGGCGCGTGAGGTCGTGCCGTATTGCCGTGCAATCCCACTCAACGTATCTCCGTGCTTGACGCGATGGGTCGAGGCGCCGCAACTCGAGCGTTGCTCCATCGGCTGTTCGACTGCGGAAGGCTGATCAGCTGCCGAACTGTTCTCGGTCGCCAACGCTGTGTGCGGGATTGTCAGCACGCAAACAAGTATTAACAGAATTGCCGTTGCTATGAGGCGTTCAGTTTGGGGAATCCGAATGATCGATTGTTGAACATCCTTCAAGTCGAACATGGGGGGCCTCGATGTTTGCTTCAATGTTTGCCAGAATCCGATAGTGCATTGGTGCGGGATGTCTGCATCCACTGCAACTCACTCGTACGATCATCGCTGCGGTATTAGAAGTGAAGCCATCAATCTTGATGAACTGGTTCACTCTATTGCAGGCAGAACGGGGGAAGCCTGCCTTACCCCTACATTCTACCTCTTACTCTATAACGGAATGATTACAATGTTTGTTACAGATATAGCAATCGGTTGGCAACTCGGTTGGATTCCGTACAGTAAGAGAGTATCAAGCGAAGCTCGAAAGTAAAATGACAGCGCATTTGGACGCTTGACCGAACGCTCAGAGTATGGGGAATTAGCGCACAAAGATGGATGATGGCTTCATTCCGGGTTAAAAAGGAAGCCAATCTTTGATTTCAGCCAGTATCTAAATTGTACACCAAAAATGAGAGGTTGACAATAACCAATTTTGGGTTTATCCTATGTAAACAATAAAAATATGTGCGGTGAATTGATGTGAGATAGTCAGCACAAAATGGCATATTATTTTGATTGACTGAATTGTTTCTTTATAAATGTTGCCAATTTCGCGGCAGGCAGGACCCAAACGGCTGATCTTGCACCCCCTCAGCCAGAACCGGATGCATGAAGTGAACGTTAGTTGACAAGCTAACTTATGCAAACACGGTTCGTTAGTGTGCGATTGAGGGATAACACTATGGTGCAAAAAAAGTTGGCGGTGCGTGAGCAATCCAAAGATTGTGACGCAAACAAGTCGGACATCCCCAACATACAAAAAACGAAGAACATTCTCTTTTGGCTGCTGAGCGCGCTAACGGCTGGTTTGCTTTGTCTTTCGGCCGCGCCCAGCGTCAGTCGCGCGCAAAATGCGCAAGATGTCCAGTGGCGCGTTTTTAGCAAAGAGGACGGGCTCATCTCCAATGATGTCTGGACCTTATTGGCGGTCGACAGTGACATCTGGATTGGGACCGACCAGGGAATCGCCCGCTATGACGGTACGTGGAGTCGATATTATAACGAAGAAAATCGCTCAAATAGTGATCAACTCACGTCGGGCATTCAAAGAGGTCACATTGTAGCGCTCGCTGATGCTGGCTCGGGGGCGGATGTTTGGGCAGGCAGTAGCAGTGGTGAAATAGCGCGCTGGGATGGTAGTCGTTGGCAAGCGGTTTTCAAACTCCCAGTCCCAGTTTCTGCTTTTTTATATGACGATACGGAATCGCTGCTGATTGGCACATCACGAGGAATTTGGCAGGTTGCCCCCGGTGAAGCGACGCCGAGACCGTTGACTAACTCGGTCGGCCTAAATGTCAAGGCGCTCCAGCGGGATGAAGACGCAATCTGGATTGGATCCACTGACGGCGTTTGGCGTCTTGCCGGTTCAGATCTTTTTCCCATACCCATGGACGATAGCAGCGGTGATCGCCGGATCGACGATCTTTGGCTAGACTCGGCTGGCGTACTTTGGGTTGCCAAGTCCGACGGTGTGACCTGGTATGACACGCGCGTTGAGCGGTGGTCGGAAACACTGCTGCCGGTAACAGATCCTCAAGGCGCGGCGACCCCCATTTTGGCATTGGCCGGAGACGATGCCGGTACGGTTTGGGCGGGCTCCAACGGCGCCGGCGCCCGCAAGTTCATCGACTACGGCCTGGCCACAATCGACGTTGCCCGGACCAGCGGCGGCGGTCTGACTACGCCATTTGTATTTGACATTGCGATTGATCAAGACGGCTCGATTTGGTTTGCAACTCCCGTTGGCCTCTTTCAGTTTCAGGAACGAATCTGGTTTATGGATTACCTGGATCAGAATGACATTCCGCAGACGTTGAACGAAGTCAATGATTTGCTCATCGACGGCAACAACTCTCTGTGGGTCGCGACCGCCGGCGCTGGAATCCGGCGCAAGGAGCCCGGTCGCGTTGGCTACTCGGAGCAGATTTTCGACACTGACAACAGTGCCATCGGCAACGATGCTGTGCTGGCGCTGGCTCAAGATCGTGAGGGATATGTTTGGGCCGGAACTATGCAAGGTCTTGCGCGTTTTGCCGATGGTGAGTGGGCAGTAGCGTTTGATCAGCGTGAATTGCCATCCTTGCTTGTCACAGCATTGCTGGCGGACGACGCTGGGCTCTGGATTGGAACAGATGCTGGCCTGGCCTTTTGGGATATGACTACGGAAGCCCTAACCACATTCGATTCTTTCGAGGGTACGACCATCGAGGCGCTGGCCAAGGATTCCAATGAGCGGCTTTGGGTTGGCACGCACGCCGATGGCGTATGGGTTCAGAATCGCGACGGCCGTTGGAACCAACACATTTTTGATCGTAATGCGCCGCAGAGCTTCCCGGGAAGTGGCGTTGTCGCAAATGGTTTGGCCGCCAGTCAAGCTCATGAGGGCATCTGGGCGCTCGTGGCGAATGGCGGACTTGTCCACTGGGATGGCCAGGCCTGGCAAGACGGTGATCCTCAAGACAAGCTGCCGAGCGGCCTGCTCTACCGCCTCTATGTCGACCAGGAGGATGGCTCTTTGTGGGTCGGTACTGAAGCTGGGGTGGCCCGCTACGACGGTCAGACGTGGGGCCTTTTGCATGTGGAAGACGGCCTGCAGAGCACGGCGATCTACGCAATGGCTCAAGATCAGGAAGGCGGGTACTGGTTTGGCGGCCCCGATGGCCTAACCCGCTATTGGCCGGAAGCGTCGGCTCCTTGGATACGCTTTGCATCATTTGACGGCGCGCAGGCAAACGGCAACGGCGCCTATGCTGCGCTGCTTGGAACGCCGGTTGAAATCGGCCTAGAATATGGTGATTTGCAAACACCTCAGGCGAAGGTTGAGCTGTTTTATCGCTTTGATGGCGAATCGAGTTGGCAGGAACTCCGTTCGGACAGCCTACAGCTGAATCCCAGCGAAATTGGTCTGCAGGAGGTCCAGGTCATGGCGCGAGACCTTGCCTTTAATTATTCGGAAATTGCGCGCCAGGAAGTTGCGTTTTTGACGCCGCCGCGCACGGCTTCGCTACCGCTGCTGGGAGAGGTGGAGACTGGTGTCTTCTGGACACTAATCCTGCTTGGCGGCACAGCGATGCTTGGCTTTGCTTACGTCAGCCTCGAAATTGTACAGAATCGGCGGCGAACCAATGACGCTGTCAACCGGGGCTACAATCCATATGTGAGCGGTGAGCCCGTGCGCAGTGAGGAAATGTTTTTTGCCCGTCATAATCTGTTGCAGCGAATCGTGGACACGCTCCACAATAATAGCATCATGATTCACGGTGAGCGCCGTATCGGCAAGACAACGTTACTCTATCAACTTGCCAATACGCTCCAGACAGTGGACGACGACGACTACTGGTTTGTACCAATCTACGCCGATCTGGAGGGGACGCCCGAGGAGGGGTTCTTCCACTTCTTGATGGAGGAAATCGTCCAGGGCGTTAACCGACTGCCTGACGCTGAGACATATCTCGCCAAGACCGCTGTGCAATTGCGGTTGGACGAAGTTCCGGCCAAGGAATACCGAGATCGTGACTTCAGCAGCGACATTCGTGCCGTGATTGATGCGCTGGATGAATATGGTGAAACCTTCCATCTGCACAAACAATTGCGCCTTATTCTGTTACTCGATGAAATGGATGTAATGAGCGGTTACGAGCGGCTCGTGCAGCAACAGTTGCGCCGCATCTTTATGCGTGATTTCTCCTCGACGCTGGGTGCTGTTGTGGCCGGGATTCAGATCAATAAAGAATGGGACCGCGTAGAAAGCCCGTGGTACAACCTGTTCAACGAAATTGAGGTCGAACCGTTTACTCGCGATGATGGGATCGACCTGTTATTGGAGCCTGTGCGCGATATTTATCGTTACGATCCTGCGGCGGTGGCGTATATTCTGGACCGATGCGATGGTCGGCCCTTCCGTATTCAGCAATATGGTCTTGAATCCGTGAACCAAATGCTTGCGCAGGGACGGCGCAAAGTGCGAATTGAGGATGCAGAGGCTGCGCATGAGCGTATTCAAAACAGCTATATGACGGAACATGAAACGATCGGTCTTCGGCCCGATCCTGCCAGCGATGAAGGGGACGGATCATCTCCTTCGTCGACCGGATCGGCTTCGATTATCGAAGCGGACTCAGACCCATCCGTGGATGCGGGTCTGGCCGTAACGATCAAAGCAGACGGAAAGTAGCATCAATGCGAGTACCTTATGTTGTTGGGCGGTGGGTCCGAGGCGACCAGCACTATGGACGCCGCCGCCTTATCCATTATTTGCTGCATGTACCCGACAGCGCGCTCTGGCTTGTCGGCACGCGTCGTATGGGCAAAACATCGCTGCTGCGCCAGTTGGAATTTGAGGCGGATCGCCCGGAAAGCGATCTTGTTCCGCTTTTTTGGGATCTTCAGGGCTGCGATACGCCGTGGGCCCTCAACGATGAGCTACAGTATGCGGTCGAAGATGTCTTTGCTCGCTTTGCCCCTTATGGCGTCACAGCCGCCGACCTAGAGGCCGGTGATGCCGTGGCTGTGCTAAGACGCCTTGCTCGCTGTCTTTCGCAGCACGGCCGTACGCTGCTCTTACTGATCGACGAAGGCGAAGCGCTCATCGAAATCGGACGGACTGAACCAAATTGGCTAGCCCGCCTGCGCAAGGTCTTTCAGGATGACCGCCAGCGTACCGTACTCACCTCAACGAAGCTGTTGACGCAGCTAAACGAGTTGACGGCAGATTGGCCGACGAGCCCTTTTCTCTTTGGCTTTAGTATGGCCAACCTCTGGAGCCTTGACGAGATTGCGTCCGAGCACCTGATCTGCCAGGTGCAATCGGACACGCCGGTCACTGTGGACGAGCAGTTGCAGAACGAGATCTTGGCTGCTACCAACCGTCACCCTTACTTGATTCAGTATCTTTGTCAACGACTTTTTGTTAGCACAGAATCGGGCGTTGGTGTGCTGCGTCCGATCGAACCGAATGACTTACTTCCAGATCATCTCCTGGCGGGCTTTTTTCAGGTCGACTTTCAGCACCTCTCGCGGCTGGAGCGACGCATCCTCCTCGCCATCGTGCGCTCGTCCATGGCCAGCGAGGACGAACTACTGGCAACATTGCCGGATATGGCGCGCAATCGCCTCGAGATTTTCCTCTACGGGCTGAATAAGCTGGGCTATATCCGGCAAATCGGCGCATATTGGACAGTGGGCAACGAGTTTCTGCGCCATTGGCTTCTGGCGAACTTTGAGGCGCTGGTGGTTCAGCAAGACTCGCCGGTCAGTTCGAGCCGGGTAGAGGAATTGATGACGCGTGGGGCTACGATTGAAGTCAATGCACTGCAAAAGGAGATTCGACAACTGCAGTCACACCTGATTGACCTGGAGCAGAAGCAGCGCCTGGCCAAAGACGTTGACGCCAGCACCCTGGCCCAGGAAATTGACTTCGTGCGGCGTACGCTGCAGGTTGCCCAACGTGAGATTAAGGCGCTTTCACAGCTTCAATCTTCCTAGCATAACGACCTGCTTGAACACTCCCCCGAGCCGACGTGCACGCAAGCGCCAACCGGTGATTTGCGGTACGTCGGCATCCCCGTAAGATGCGCACGGCCCCAAAGAGTTGACGAATGGAACTGACGCCTTCCATCACGAACGCACCCCATTTTGGGTGCGATGTACGAATGGACCGGTCGCTTTCTCCAGAGCAGTCCCCCCAATGTGGTATGCATTCCTCCATCACCTTGTGCTTTGGCCTTCTCTTCGAGGTGGCGTATAATCGTCTGTCAACATTGGTGAAGATGTCCGTGGCAGGTGATCTGCCAATGGCCGAGGAACGCAAGAAATCCATGCCCGAAAAGACCCCGCAGTGCCCTGTTCCGCTCGTTGATCTAACTGCTCAATATGAGCGTCTGCGCCCAGAGATCGATGCCGCAATTCAGCGCGTTATCGACTCAACAAGCTTCATCATGGGGCCGGATGTGCGTGAATTTGAGCGCGAGTATGCCGCCTTTTGCGGCGTCGACCACTGCGTCGGCGTCAGCAGCGGCACCAGCGCATTGGAATTGACGCTGCGCGCTCTGGGTATTGGTCCGGGGCATGAAGTCGTAACCGTTGCTCACACCTTTGTTGCCACTGCCGAAGCGATCAGTGCCGTGGGGGCTACGCCGATCTTTGTCGATATTCTGCCCGATACTTACAACATGGATCCGGCCGCCGTTGCCGCAGCGGTTACGCCGGCGACGCGTGCGATTATGCCGGTTCACATTTACGGCCAGCCGGTCGACATGACGGTGATTATGGAGATCGCCCGCGCGCACGACCTGGTGGTGATCGAAGACGCAGCCCAGGCCCATGGCGCAACCTGGATGGATGCAGGCGTCGGCACACTGGCCCACGCCGCCTGCTTCAGCTTCTATCCGGGCAAGAACCTGGGAGCGTATGGCGATGCCGGCGCCGTGGCAACAAATGATGCCGCACTCGCTGAGCAGGTCGCACTGTTGCGCAACCATGGGCGGCGCGACAAGTATTTCCATGAGCAAATCGGCTTTGGTGAACGACTGGATACGCTGCAAGCCGCTATCTTACGCGCCAAGCTCGCCCACCTCAGCGAATGGACGACCGCGCGACGCCGTCTCGCCGCCCGCTATGACGTACTGCTGGCCGAACTGGACGTGACGCTGCCGTCAGTCGACTCGCGCGCCAATCCGGCCTGGCATCTCTACGTGATTCGCACCCCCGTGCGCGATGCGCTGCTAGAGCATCTCCATACCCAGGGCATTGGGGCCGGCGTTCACTATCCTGTTCCCCTTCACGAGCAGCCGGCCTATGCCCATCTCGGCTACGCAAGTGCCGATCTGCCCGTCACCGCAGAGGTCGCACGTACCTGTCTCAGCTTGCCCCTGTTCCCCGAAATGACCAATGCGCAGCAGAACAGGGTTGTGGCGGCCGTGACCGGGTTCTTCGATGGCGGAGGGCCAGCGTGACCAAGGCACTGGCATTGGGGGCAGGATCGATTACCGTGGTCGTCCCGGCGCGCAATGAGGAAGCGACGATCGGTCAGGTAGTGGAACGAAGTTTTGCTGCATTTGCCGAGCTAGAGCGTGAAGGCGAGGTGCTCGTTGTCAACGATGGGAGCACCGACGCAACGGGTCAAATATTGACCGATCTGTGCGCCCGCTATGCTGCGCTACGCGTCTTTACCCAACGCCGGAGCCAGGGCATGACCCGTGCGCTGCGCCTGATGTTTGACGAAAGCGAAGGCGAGATCGTCATTCTCATTCCTGCCGACATGGAATCAGATCCGCTGCAGGATGTGCCGGCATTGGTCAAATATATGGACAAGACGGGGCTGGATGTGGTTGCGGGTTGGCGTCAAGGGCGCAACGACGGTAAAGTCTTTGCCAGCAGCATCTATAACTTCGTCATGCGTACCATAGGCGGCGTACCGGTCCATGACGGCAATTGGATCAAGGCCATGCACCGCGACGTGGTCGAGGCGCTGCCGCCACTGCGCAGCGATTGGCATCGGTTCATCTTGATGATAGCTGCTGATATGGGCTTCACGATCGGTGAGGTCAAGACCTCCTACAAGGTGCGGGAGGCTGGGGCAAGCAAGTTTGGAATCGGTCGGATTCCGGTCAGTTTGCTTGATGTACTGGTGCTCAAGTTTTTGCTTACCTTTAGCCAGGCGCCCATGCGTTTCTTCGGCGGTCTTGGCTTGGCCGGCTTGGCAGTCAGCGGTCTGATTTTTCTATTCCTGACCGGCCTCTATCTCTTCACCGAAACGCAGAAGCGCCCTGTTTTTCTGGCTGCCGGCATCCTGGCCATTATCAGCGTCTTGCTGCTTCTGGTTGGTTTTCTCGCTGAGCTGATCGTTACGCAAGGCGAGCGCATCGCTGTCCTCGAAGAGCGGCTGAAAGATCGATAGTTGCCCATGCGCAACTTGCCGGCGATTTGGAAAAAGGGCCCCTGACGTAAGCCATAAACTCCTGACTGTCTTGCCACGCCTATTTTCAAAAACCGGTCGAACCCGCTACACTACCCAGGGTGCTCCTGAACTTATTCATTACCTGACTCGCAACGCATTTGGAGAGTGCTCCATGGAAGAACGCAACCCGGTCAAACTTGCCGTCATCGGCGTCGGCAACATGGGGAGCAAGCATGCTCAGGATGTCGCCGAACTGCCCCAAACCGAGCTGGTCGCGGTCTGCGATATCGACCGCGATCGGGCCGACGCAGTCGCAGCCGGGTTAGGGGTGAGCGCAACGTATGATTACCGTACGTTGCTGGACGAGTTTGAGCTGGATGGCATCGTCATCGCCACACCCCACTACGACCATACGCCGATCTCCATCGCTGCGCTGGAGCAGGGGCTGCATGTGCTGGTGGAGAAGCCCATCGCTGCGCACGTGCAGGATTGCCGGGCCATGATCGATGCTTACGCCGCAGCCAGCCAAGCAACGCCCAACCTGCGCTTTGCGGCAATCTTCATGCAGCGCACCTATGGCTACTATCGCAAGATCAAGGAGATGATCGAGCAAGGCGAGCTGGGCCGGCTCGTGCGCGCGACGTGGATCATTACCGACTGGTTTCGCACCCAAATTTACTACGACAGCGGCGGCTGGCGCGCCACATGGGCGGGCGAGGGCGGCGGCGTGCTGCTCAACCAGTGTCCCCACAATCTCGATCTTTTCCAGTGGCTGACGGGCATGCCCGATCGCGTTACCGGCTATGCCGCCATTGGCAAGTATCATCACATCGAGGTCGAGGACGAGGTTACCGCACTCTTTCATTATGATAATGGACTAGTCGGCCACTTTATCACCTCAACGGCCGAATCGCCGGGCACCAACCGCCTCGAAATCGTCGGCGAGCGGGGAAGACTCGTCTTCGAAGAGGGACAGCTTACCTTCTTCCGCAATCGCCAGTCGATGCTCGACTTTATCGATGAGGCCGCGGGGGGCTTCGATAAGGTGCCGGGCGAGATGGTCGACGTGTCCTTTACCCACCACGGTCAATCGGGTCATACGCTCATCATCGAGAACTTTGCCAATGCCATTTTGCATGGCGAACCGCTCGTTGCGCCCGCGGTGGAAGGCATCCACTCGGTGATGCTGGCCAACGCCATCCTGCTTTCAGCGTTCGAACGCAGGGAGGTGACGCTGCCGCTTGATGGCGATCACTACGCGGCGACCCTGCAAGCGCTGATCGACAATTCGCAATTTGAAAAGAATATCCGCTCAGTCGATGACGTCGACATGGGCAAATCATTCGGCTAAGGAAACTCTACTGTGAAAATCAGCACGCTGACTTTGGGCTGCCCAACCTGGGATCTCGAGACGATCTGCCGCCGCTGCCGGGAATATGGTTTCGACGGCGTCGATTTCCGGGGCCTGCTTGACGAGATTGACGTGACCAAGCTGCCTGCATTCACGTCGGATGCAGCGACCACAAAGCAAATGTTGGACGATGCCGGGCTGGCGGTTAGTGCGATCAGTACAAGCATCAAGGTCTGCGACGCCGCCAGCTTAGCAGACAATCTGGACGAGGCGCGGCGTACAATCGAGGTCGCCCGCAACTTTGGCGCAGAGAATGTGCGCGTCTTCGGCATGGGCGATGCCGACGCACACAGCCTGGCTGAGCTGGCCGCCGTGGGTCAGACCTGTGTCGACGGCATCCTGGCTTTGGATGGCGCGGATTCGCTGCATTGGCTCTTTGAAACCCACGACAATTGGATTCGGGCGGCCGACTGCACGCTCCTGCTGAACCGGATTGACCACCCTGCGTTTGGTGCGCTTTGGGACATGGGCCATACCGCACGCGTCGGCGGCGAGACCCCTGCGGAAAGCTACGCCGCCATCGGCCCGCGCGTGGGCTACACGCATGTCAAGGACGCAGTTCACGATCCCAGCCATCCGGAAGCCATGAAGGATGGTTGGCGCTACGTGCTGCCGGGCGAAGGCGAATTGCCCTTGGCTGAGGCGATTGGCGTGCTGCACCAGCACGGCTACGACGGCTGGATTACCTTTGAAAGCGAGAAGCGCTGGCATCCAACCCTGCCGGACCCCGAAATCGCGTTTCCGGCGTTCGCCGCCTGGGTGAGGCCCCTGCTGAAAAACGAGTAAAGACTTTGAACGCTGGCTTTATGGATCGGGCGCACAAAGATGGATTGCATGGATGAAACCCGCCATGATCCACCGAATTCGCTCGATCAGCGTTCTACCAAAAAGGAAATCCGATGATGCAGAAAGCTGATGGCATGAACTATGCGCCCCAGGGCAAGCCGGCCCCTGTGGTTGAGCCCGGCGAGTTTCGCTTTGCCGCGATCGGACTCGATCACGGTCACATCTCGGGCCAGTGCAACGGCCTGCTGGAAGCCGGCGGCGAATTGGTTTGGGTCTACGATCCCGATCCGGCCAAAGTTGACCGCTTCTGTGAGGGCTATCCCACCGTGCGGCGGGCTGAAAGTGAAGCGCAGGTGTTGGAGGATCCGTCGATTCATCTGGTGGCCGGCGCGTCCGTCCCGGCCGATCGCTACGCGCTGGGGTTGCGCGTCATGGATCACGGCAAGGACTATTTCGTGGACAAGCCGCCGCTGACGACGCTGGAGCAACTGGACGCGGTGAAGCAAAAGGTGGCGGATACGGGACGCAAATACGCCGTCTACTACTCGGAACGGCTGCACACGGAGAGCGGCGTCTACGCCGGTCAGCTCATCGAAGACGGCGCAATTGGCCGGGTCATTCAGGTGCTGGGCATGGGGCCCCACCGCATCAGCCTCTCCAGCCGGCCAGAGTGGTTCTTCCAACGCGAGCGCTACGGCGGCATTCTCTGCGACATCGGCAGCCATCAGATCGAGCAGTTTCTCTTCTACACTGGGGCCCAAGACGCAGAGGTACTCCACAGCAAGGTGGCCAACTACCACCATCCCGACACGCCGGAGTTAGAAGATTTTGGCGACGCCACGCTGCTGGGCGATAACGGCGCCACCGGCTATTTCCGGGTCGACTGGTTTACGCCGGACGGGCTGGGCACCTGGGGCGATGGGCGCACCTTCATTCTGGGGACGGACGGCTACATTGAGTTGCGCAAGTATGTCGACGTCGGCCGTGATCCGGTGGGCGATCACGTCTACCTGGTCAACCATGAAGGCGAGTTTCATCTGCCTGTAGCCGGACAGGTCGGCTATCCCTACTTTGGTCAGCTCATCCTCGATTGCCTGAACCGGACTGAGCATGCCATGACCCAGGCCCACGCGTTTAAGGCTGCCGAGCTTTGCGTCAAGGCACAGAACGCGGCGGAGCGGGTAGGCCCTGTTGCGATCTAGGACTTCGGCGGCGGTGACCCCATCATTTCAGCGTACGCCATCAGCCAGCCGGCAATGAACGCACCCTGCTTCTCCTGAATGTGGGGATGAAAATGCACGTGGTCTGCATAAAGATCTGGCCCAAGGGTGTGCGTAAAGGAGTAGAGGTCTAGCGACGGCACGCCGGCCGCGGCCATGACTTCGTCGGCAACTTGGTTATACGCTTGGCAATCGGCGGTGAAGCGCTGAAAGTCGACCTGACGCTGGTTATGAATCGCATCATCACACGGCGTGGTCCGAATCCAGACCAACGGTTTCCGCACGCGTTCGCACAGCGCAATGATGGCACGCAGCTTTGCCCGGTACGCATCAATCGCTACCTGATGTGCGCCGGTCGTAGGATCCACGCGAATATCGTGCAAGCCACAGTTGACCAGCAACAGGTCAGCGTCGATCTCATCGGCCCGTGCCTTGGCCTCAAGGAAAGCGAGCACCGCGGCCGAGTCTCCGCCATTGGCGTCAGCTTCTGTCATGCCCAGGCGTGCGGCCTCTGCGGCCTGCTTGCGTGCGTAGCCAATGCTGTCATGCAGGTAACGCTGTAGATAGGGGCCGTACTGTAGTGAAATGCTGTCCCCGACGATATAGACTTGCATCCTTCGCTCCAGTTAGATACTTGCTACGCCAGTTGCGATTCACCGGTCAGGACGTTCGTCGCGGCGACCGTGCGGCGATCAAAGTCAAACTCGATCCTCACCAGCGTCCCTGGCTCAGACAGGTTCATCATCCAGGGTTGCGCCATGGCCACGCCGCCCTGGTTGGCGGGGTCGGTCATGGTGCCGCCGTTGGTGATGGTGAAGGCGTAGCGTCCGGCCAGGGGAATGGCAAAGGTGCGGGCAAAGCGGCCCTCACCGATATGAAAGAGACGGCTCCACGGGCACGAAGCGTCCCCCGGCACGCCGCCGAGCAGGGGCTGCAGCTGCCCGACCACCGTGACCGGCTCGGGGATCGTTAGGCTGCTGGCGCTGGCGACCGCCGGTGCAGGCGGTGGATCGAGATAGCGTCCAGGGTCCTCATCATTCCAAATTGCCGCAATCACATCTTCATCACCGAAGCCCTCTGGGCATTCTTCAATCCGATTGGCACGATAGTAGTGTTGCGGCGACCGGCCGCCATAGGCAAAATCGGCTTGCCCGAACGAACGCGTCAACACCGGCTGGAAGTACCACTCTGCTCCCTGCAGACGCGTCCAGCGATGGGCGTAGCGCAAGAAAGCCCGCCGCGCTTCGTCGGGCAGGCGCGCAAACCACGAAATCTGGTCGTATCCCCACAAGCCGGCACGTGCGCGATGGTTGAGATCGGGCCATTCTTCCGAGTCGGGCGCCAGCGAATAGCCGCCCCAATTGTCGACTTCGACGAGGGTTGGCGCATGGTCGCACGTCCAGCCGCCGGGATGGCGGCCGCCGATCGACTCGCCCCGCTTGATTAACGCAATTTGCTCCGGATAATCCACTAGCGCTCGCTGCGAGAGGGGGCGACTGGCGAAGTCGAAGAGCAGCTCGCCATCGATGGCAATGCCGTGGCTGTGCGCATCGAGCAGTACCCAGCCCCGGCGGGCATGACGGGCTGCGGCCAGGCGAATGGCCTGGCAGAGACGAGCGAGTTGGCGGTAGCCGTGGTCAAAACCGCCCACCAAATGGGCCTGCCCCAGATGTAGCGCTTCATAACCCGATTCAAGATAGCGTCGGGCGCGGTAGTAGAACCAGCGCACGCTTTCGGCACGGGTCAAGTCAGGTACGGCCCCACCGTCGCGCCACACGTACGTATTGCGGCCTGGCAAAGGCAGATCACCCCGCATGGCCTCGTAGGAGAAGGTGCGCGTCTCTGCGACCTCCCCCAGATCCTCAAAGACCCAGGCTGGGACTGAGATTTCGTCAATCTGGGGAAAGATCGCCTCAAAGATGCCGGCCTGGAGCACTGTATCCGGGCTGACCTCATCGTGGATGCGATTGGCCCATGCTTTGGCGCTGGCAAAGTGGCCGTCATCATCGACCTGCGTGCGCCATACGTAGGCCGATCGTCCTAGGAAGCGCGCGCCCACGTTGCGCAGCATGCGTAGGTCGTCATCCACATAGGGCGACATGTGGCCGTTGGTTAGGGTGACTGCACGACGCAGAATCGCGTTGAGGGCGACGCGATCCGCCAGAACACCGGTTGCGTGAAGATTCATGACAAGAGCTCCTTCATGTCTGCAATAAAGACGCGGCGCGTGCCATCGACAAAGCCGTTGAAGGCCACATAGCGCCACGTGCGATCCCAGGCCGGGTGGGGATCGACGCGCAGCGTACTGTCCGCACAAGGCTGGGCGGTGTTGATGCGCAAGATCACCTCCTCCGCACCGCTTTGCAGATCGATCCAGCGCAGGGGAATCGTGCCATCGCCAAAGACCATGGATTCGTGGGTGTAGGTGTCGGTTAGCAGATGACGCCCATCTGGGTGAACCGTGGGATGGCCCGAACCGACGACGTCATCCAACATCTTGCGTAGATCGCTGCCGTCATCATTCACCTGGACAAAACGCAGCACGTCCCGGTCAATGGCCAGATTCATGGAGATCCGCCGGCCGTCCGGGAACCAGGTGCCGTGATGTCCCCCCTTCTCCCACTCTTCCGGCCCCACTGCGCAGTGCATGGCGCTGCCGTCGAGCTTCATGGTCACCCAGGCAAAGCGCACCTGGCTGTGGTCGATGGCAAACATATTCCAGCGCACGTCCTCCGTGGCTGGAAACCAGCGCAGGCTGAGCATAAGACGGTCGCTCTGGGGATTGAACTTCGAGTGGAAGCCGTAGATTTCGACCGTTTCCGGATCGTCCATCCTTATGGCCGGGTCGGCATGGGTCACCAGGTCGTGAATCGACACCAGGAGCCTGGCTTCACCGCTGCGCGTGTCGGTCAGATAGAAGCCGTCGTCGGCGGCCGGGCCGATGTTGCGTCGCGCCGCCTCATGGGGAATGCGCACGCCATAGCCCGGCTGCGTCTTCCCCATGGTGGTCATGTTGGCCGAAATGAGCCAGCGACCATCGGGCGAGGCGTGATAGACCGTGCCCTCCATGGCCTGGCGTGCGCCGGAGAGCGGATCGAGCTGCCAGGCAAAGGGTCGCCAGGTCGTTGTGTCCACGTCGTTGAAGAAGAGTTCGTGATCGCTGCCGCCCCAATTGAGGTTGGCCCCCATCTGCGGTTCCCAGCCGCGCGTTTCGGCGACGGCGCGGTTTTCACCTGTTGCCAAATCGATGACACGGACCACGCCGGCTTCGCCCGGCTGGGGTTGGCGGTCTTCAAAGGGCAGTTGGAAGACGGCCAGATAGCGGCCGGATGGACTGATGGGCGCTGTGTCAAAAAAGCGGTGAATGCAGCCGGGCACGTCGGGCGTAATGCACCAGACCGGCACGCGGGGCTCGAATTCGGTGTAGCGGGGGAAATGGACAAAGTTTATCACGGTTCTCCTCTTCTTTGATTCTGGTCAACACGATGCCGGTTAAGGGCGAGAACACCCTCTCTCAAGCCCACCCAAGTTTATCAAAAGGATCACCCTCCTCCGAGTTGCTGTCGACCAGCACGGCGCCCGTTTTGTCGCCAAAATCACTCAATAGCATAGACGTATCCATCTTCAGCATAGACGTACGCGGTGTCACCTACGATGGCGGCACACGATTCGAGCATGTTGAAGCCAAGCTCTACGCGGAACAGGCACGTTGTCGTGCCATCTCCAGTGCCCGTTAGATCCAGACAGTAGAAGCCAAAATCACCACGGCTTGTGGAGCCAAAATAGACCCGATCGCGCGCAATTGTCGGGCCATTTAGCCCGCCGGCAGGATAGACCCAGTTCACATTGCCCGTGTGCGCGTTCAGGCAGTAGGTCTGAATCTCATAGGCCGTCCAGGGCATGCCGCCCGAGATGAAGACGGTCATGACCAACTTGTCCCCGTGGATTGCAGGCGAGGCATTGGTTGTCCATGACGGATCTGGATCAAACGTCCAGATTACTTCGCCGGTTTGTGAATCGAGGCAATAGAAGCGCGGTCCCATGGTTGGCAGGTAGAGTCGTCCATCCGCAATAGCCGGTGCACCGGAGTCAAGATAGGTCTCGGCATTGAACTTCCAAGCCAACTCTCCAGTTTGCGTATGGAGTGCGTAGAGCCAATTGTCCCAGGCGCCAAAGTAGACTAGATCTCGATCGATCGCCGGCCCCATGTACAGATCACTCGCAAGCGGAGATTGCCAGAGGATTGCCCCGGTCTGTGCGTCGAGACAGTAAGCATTTCCTTCTGCGGTGGGGACAAATAGTCGACCATCCTGTTGATTTGATGCTGCCCAGACCGTACCAAGTTTCTGCGTCCAGATAATCTCTCCGGTCTGCGCGTCTGCGCAGAAGTAAGTCCCGTCACCGCCATACTGGCCGAAGTAGACGCGGCCGTCCACGCAGAGTGGATCGCTCGGCACTTCTCCGCCAACCTCGTGGCGCCATCGAGGCTTGCCGGACTCAACATCAAGCGCATGCAGGAAGCGTCCTGGGGAGCCCACATAGAGCGTGCCGTCTGCAACCGCGGGCGACGACTGGAACTCATCGAAAGCGACCCAGTCGTTGGGATAATCTACCAACGCGCGCTGCCAGCAAATCTCACCGGCTGATAGGGAAAGACAGTGGAGCATCATGTCGGAGGTCACGATCAGTACGCGATCTTCGGCGATGACCGGATCACAAGTCAAATGCCAATGGCCCAACCGGCGACGCCAATGGCTCGACCCGTCTGGAGCAAAGCAGGCAACTGTGCTGTCGAGAGAGGCGACGACGATACGCTCATCCGATACCGCCGGGCTGGCCCGTACCCAGTCTTCCATCGAGAAGCTTCCAACAGCGTCCCCTTTGCAAGCATCTATGGCATGGACGCGGCCGCTTGCATCGCCGACAAAGATGGTTCCAGCGTGATGAGTCGGTTTTGAAAACTGGATGAATGCGTTCGCTTGCACCTGTCCCGTCGCATAGTGCCAGATAGGCCGACCATCAGCCACGCTCAGCGCATAGATGATGCCATTATTCGCGCCGAAGATGACTTGATCGCCCACGACCAGGGGCGAACCATTGACGGGTGCGCCAACCTGATAGGACCAGGCGACGCGGCTGGCCGATGTCGTACCGATTTCGGTCGATAGAGGGTCAGGCGTCTCAAGATCAAGACAGAAAAGGTAGCCGTCATCTGTGCCTACAAAGACGTGCTGATCATCAATTGCCGGCTCGCCGAAAAACTGGCCGACGTGAAACCGCCAACGAATTTCGCCGGTAGAGAGTTCTCGGCAACCGATGTGTCGCCAGATGCGGGAGGCTGTCTGGCCTAGTGTTGGGCCAGCGTGAAATTGTGTGCCGAGGGGGTAAATGAGTACCTGGCTATTGCCCGCCAACATCGGTCCGGGATGGGTACGATAGTCTAAGATTCCATCGCCATCAAAGGTTCGTTGGACGCAGCCATCATCCTTTCTTATTTCGAAGATGCCATCGTGATTCAGGCCGCGGACGTAGAGCATGTTTCCGGCCGAGATGATACGCGAACTCATTCTCAGGTTCGATGGGAGCTGTCCCGCTTGCGGCTCTTTCGTGCCTGCAGCCGACCAGATCGTCCGGCCCGATGCTAGGTCGAGACAGATTAGCTTCTCGCCAATTCGACCTGGACAGGCTTGATAGACTCTCCCCTTCTCGACCAGCGGTGGTGAATACCATTGCCGTCCGCACGGCGTCTTCCACTTGATCCTGCCATGTAGCGGGCCGGCGTCATCTGTGTTGCCGGTTTGACGCCGATTGCCCCTAAACTGAGCCCAATTCGTGTGATCAAGCGCCGGTAGTCCTCCAACTGTCTCATTCTGTCTTGTCATTATTTCTCCCTATGGCCGCCGCTTTGCATTGACTCGTCCTGGGGCATCATGCAGGTAGCGGTGGGCCAGAATCTGAAACGTGCTGGCGGCCCAGGTATAGGCAGGGTCGTAGTGAATCTCGCCGCTGATGGGGTCGTGATTCTCGCCAAAGCCATGGATGGCTACGAGGCGACAGTAGCGCTCGGCCAGATCGGCGGCCAGCGCAGTCTCGCCGGCGTCATGCAGGCCGTCGATGATGATGAGCATGGGCGGCGGCCAGATCGCGCCGCGCCAGTAGCCCGTGCGCAGAAACTCGGGGCTGTCAAGCGCCTCCGAGGCGAGACCCCACTCCGTAAGAAAACGGCCCTTGCGCGTTAGGCCGGCAATCATCGCAGCGAGGATTTCGGACGGCAGCCGGCGGCCCAGGATGAGCGGAATGTAATTGAGCAGGGAGTCGCCCGCGCCCCCGTAAGCGTGCGTGCCGCTGACCATGGAGACAAACTGACCGTCGCGCCAGCTGTGGACGATGAGCCGATCCAAGGTCGCGGCGGAGCGTGCGTACCAGGCTGCGGCTTGATCCTCCTGCCCAAGCCGCGCTGCCACATCGCCCAGGACCTCCATCTGCAAAACGAGAAATGCCGTGAGGTCAGGCGCCTCAGTGGGCGCGCCGATGTCGAAGGCGGTGGCGTCATCCCAGCCACTGTCGTTGCCATGATGGTATTGGCAGATGCCGTCGCGGTCATCGTCGCGATAGCGGAACCACCACTCAGTCCAGCGCTCGAGCGGTGCATAGACCTGGGCCAACCGCTCGGTGTTGATGTAGTCAGTCGCCTCCAGCATGCGGCGCAATACCCAGCCGTGAATGGGCGGCTTGGTATAGGGCCAGCCCACGCGCTGCTCGTTGATGGCGTCACCGAGCGCGCCGCTGGGGTGCTGATGCTCGATGTGGAGCAAGAACTGATTCCAAGCGAAGGCCGGGTCGCGATAGACACTGGCCCAGGCATTGATGTAGTTGTCCCAGTTCCAGGTATTGACCATCCAGTTGCGACTCATGAGCATTGAGGGGGCACGGAAATTGCCGCCGGCAGGCGCAACCGCAGACCAGTTGATGTAGGCCGCCAGCTCGCTTGCCGCCTGGTAGCGCACCGGCCCTGCGGGGCTCGCATCGCGCCACGCGGCGAAGTCCGCGGCAACCTGTGCCTGGGCTGCGGCAAAATCGCCAACCACCGGCGGCGGATCGATCTCACTCTCGTAGCTATTGAGCTGGAACTCCCAGGGTGCGCCGTCATTGCCCAACGTGATGTGGATGGGAAATGTGCGATGATGGCGATGCTCGCTGCCGCGGCGCGGCGCCCACGGTGCATAGATGTCGGCTGCGCCCGCGATGCGGGAGTAGACGAGCTTGGACGCGCCGATGATCGAGCGCCAGCGATCCACGCCGGCTGGGATCAAAATAGGATACCCTGCGCCGTCCATTTCATCGTCGTCGAAGTGAAAGACAAAGCCCTGGCCGGCGCTGGAGAAGAGCGACATGCGCAGGCCAAGCCCCTGGCCGCGCAAGCGCAGAACGTTGGGGCCCGGCATGATGAACTCCACGCGGCCCCGCTGGCCGTACAGGGTGAGCTGTACGGGGGAAGCGTGGAGCGTAGCTTCCACAGGCTGGCCGCTGCGCCAGGCATCGAGCCGATAGAGGGGCGCGGCTTCACCTGCGTAAATTGAACGCAGCGCGAGCGGCGTGTAGCCTGCTGCGCCATTTTCTTGCGTGGCGTGGCGGGCAATGGCCAGAGTCGTTTCGCAACGGCTAAACGCAATTTGACGAAGGTCCAACTCCAGTGCGCTCATTTCGTTTCTCACTCCCTCTTCGGTTTCCTTCTGCTGTGAAAGGACCTCCACCTCACCGATAGGGCAGCGGATCTACCTGCCCGGTCGCGATCTGCTTGAGCAGCGCCAGCGCCTCCCGCGCAGCTTCGGCCCCGGCCGAAATCGTCTGCTCGATATCCTGGTCGCTGTGCGCCAGCGAAAGAAACCAGCAGTGTCCGGTGACATAGAAGCCGCGCCGCTGCATCGCCGCACACCACTCTGTGATCACCTTGCCGGCAAAGTCCGGCGGCGTGGGGTTGAGCGGGTCGTCGAGGCTCGTTTGCACGGGCGTGGGCATGGGCGCCAAGCCTGCCATGCGTAAGGGATAGCGTTCGGTCAGAAAGACCTCGTTGAGCCCGTCGATCAGCCGCGTGCCGAGTCGCTCCAGATGGGCCACGCCGTCGCGTTCGCGCATGACGCGCAACACGGTGTTGGCGGCCGCCACGCTGAGAAGGTCGCCATGAAAGGTGGCTGCGATCCACGTGTCGGTACGCGCCTCCATGTAGCACCGCTTGCCCACAAGCACGGAGCCGGGATAGCCGTTGCAGAGCGCCTTGCCAAAGGTGGCGAGGTCACAGTCTATCTTGTAGCGTGCCTGTGCTCCGCCCAGACCAAAACGGATGCCCGTCTTGACTTCATCGAGCACGAAAATGGTCTCGTGTTCATCGCAGAGACGCCGCACGCCTGCGAAGTACCCCGCCTCCGGCCCGTCGTCCTGGACGGCTTCGATGATCACCGCCGCCACTTTACCTGCGTGCTTGGCGAGCATCTGCGCTAGCGCGGGCAGGTCGTTATAGGGCACGGACTGGACGAGCGCCTGCTCATATTGGGGCGCGCCCGGATCGGTGGGGAAGCACCAGTCGAGCCAGCCGTGATAACCACAGCGAATGATCACCTCACGCCGGGTGTGGGCGCGGGCGCAGCGGATGGCAGCATGGGTTGCCGAGGAGCCGCCAAGCAGCATAAAGGCCATGTCGGCGCAGGGAATGAGTTCGCAAAGCGATTCTACCAGTTCGACCGTCGCCGGATGCTCGATGCTGAAGAGCGTGCCCTCGTTCATCTGCCGCAGCACTGCTTCATTGACTTCTGGATCGGCGTGGCCGAGCACGATCGGCCCGTAGCTAAGCAGGTAATCCAGGTACTCATTGCCATCCACGTCCCAGAAGCGCGCCCCCTTGGCTCGTTGGGCAAAGGCAGGCCCGCCGCGCAGCATGTACTTATGGGGCCGCTTATGAAGCTGGCCGCCGCCCACAATTACCTGACAGGCACGATCCCACCACTGGCGAGACTGGGCGTTTCTTGACTCAAGTTCGATTGATGGATCAAGCGCATTCGTCATCTGTATTTCCTCCCTGCTCAGAAATTGCCTCTTGACAATGGGACAAACGCACGCTATTATCGCAATTGGACATGTGGACATATCCAATCTTACACGCACCCAATCATGCCTGTCAAGCCGCATTTAGTCGACACTGATAGCCCGATTCCGGCCTATCACCAAATCTATCAATCGCTTCAGCAACGGATTGAAGCGGGTGAGTTCGAGCCGGATGAGGCGCTGCCGCCCGAACGCCAACTGCTGCAAGACTACGGCGTTAGCCGGATCACGATCACCAAGGCGCTGGAGTTGCTGGCACGCGAAAATATCATTCGCCGGGAACATGGCCGCGGTACCTTTGTCAATCCACCCGATCCGATCGTCGATAAGAAAGCGCCGGCCTTCGGTTTCGTCTCCGGCACCACGCTTCATCCCTATCTCTACAGCATCATGATGGGCGCAGCCGGCGTAGCCGCAAATTCCGGCTATCGACTCCATGCCATCGGGCTGCAACACAATGACGCCGGCGTTTCGACCTTTGACAACATCCTCGCGCAGGATCTTTCTGGCGTGCTCTTCTATCCGCGCCAGAACAACCGTGACCTTGCCCTGTGCCAGCGGCTGCTGGATCGCGGCATCCAGGTCGTCATGGTCGATCGCTACTATCCGGAACTTGCCTGTGACCGCGTCATCTTTGACGACCAGGTTGCGGCCTTCGACTTGACGCGCCGGCTGATCGACCGAGGCCATCGTCGTATCGCGGTCTTGAGTCACTACGAAACAGAAATGACCAGTACCCGCGCCCGCCATGAAGGCTATAAAGAAGCCATGCGGTCAGCACAGCTCCCCTTCGAAAACCTGGTTTGGCCCGACGTGTACGCAGATTTCCGCGTTTCAGCCGGGCAGATCGGCAACCGCGAAATGCGCCAGCGACTGGCGCGGCATATTGACGCCGAAGCGCCGACCGCGATCCTCGCCACCAATGGTGACGTCATGGAGCGATTGCACATCGATTTACTGACGTTGCGCTCTCGGGCGAATGCCACGGCTGAGAGCCGTTCGATTGATCCCTATCGCATTGACATCGCCGCGATCACGTATAAAGACTGGATTTTTCCGACGGATCATCAAGTCATTACCGCCATGCAGCCAGGCGATGTATTGGGTAGTCAGGGCGCCAAGCTGCTCATTGAACGAGTGACCGGTCAACTTGCGGCAGAGATGCAGGAAGTAAAGGTCCCGCTCCCCATACGCGTAATCGCAGACGAGTCATAATTGCGACGACGTGCCCAGCGCTTTAGCGGGCAAGCGGTCATGAAGCATGCCCTGTTTAATCGGGCATACTTTCTACGGCTTCATCTTGCTCTTCTCATGCTTCCCAGCACCGGACGTTTTTTCTACGGCGCTGTGTGTAACGTTTTGCGGTTATTTCAGGGTAGTCTGATTTCTCTCAAGCATATGCCGTATCACCCAAACCAAAAGGAGAAGATGATGCATAAGAAATTTTCCCAGTTCAGGCTGGTAAAGCTGGCGATTTTGGCGATTGCTACGCTGCTGCTGGCCGCGTGTGTCGTCCCCGCGGCGCCGGCAGAGTCCGGGGCAGATGCAGCCGTTGAACCCGGTGAAATGGTCACAATTCGTTTCGCCGTGCCCCGCTGGGCCTCGACCACCGATCGTCGCGTAGAGCGCCAGATTGCTTTCCGCTCGGTGATCGATTCGTTCAATGCCGCCTATGCGGATCGCGGCTGGCAGGTGGAAGAGGTCGTCTTCGACGGCAATCAGGTCACGTTGATTCAGGAGATCGAAGCCGGCAATGTGGATGCTTTCTGGTACAACCACAGCGAATACGCCAACATGGTGCGCGCCGGTCATGTCCTCGAACTGGATCCCTACATGAATGGTGAAGGCGAGCAGTTCTTTGACTGGGTTCAGGAGACCATGAAGGGCGTAGACGGCAAGTACTACTCTCTCTGGCACAATACCGATACGCCGCTCTTCTACTACAACACCGAGATGATCCCTGAACCGCCGGAGACCTGGTCAGAAGTGGAAGCAATGGCGCAGGCCATCCGAGAAAGCGAAGGCGGCGACGTCTACGGCTTTACCCACCCCTTCGTGGGCTGGGGGCAGATGAACAGCGGTCTCTTCCTGGCTCTGGGCGGCGAGTATGTCGATGAAGAAGGCGCACCGCTCGCGTTCACCGATGAGAACAAGGCGATCTGGCAAGCGATGTTTGAATACTATATTGGCCTGTTAGAAAACGATCTCATCCCGCCCTCTGCTGTCGCAAATGATCAGATCCAGCAGATGCCTGATGTCTATGCAGGCAACATCCATAGCTTTGCCGGCAACAGCAATTTCCACATTCGCCAACTTCAGCCCAACTTGCCCGAAGAAGAGTATGTGAAATGGTCTGCAGCACCGCTGCCCTATCCCGACGAAGCCGGTCAGGGGCTTTATGAAGCCGGCGGCTGGTTGATTGGCGCCCGCAGCACAGACGATCCGGCCATGGCTGAGGCGGCAGCAGCCTTCGTGCTCCATGCCACCGGCGATACGGCGCAAGCCAACACCAACCGCGCCGGCGGCTGGATCCCCACGCGACCCGGCATTCTGGCTGATGACCCGTTCTATAGCGATGATTTCTTCGCCCAGGTCACGCTGGAAGCGTTGGAAAACGGTCATATCGTTCCTCAGTTCCCGATTTACATTCCGACCCGCTTGGCGATTGAGACTGCGCTCTCCCGCGCGGCCACCGGCGAGGTTAGTATCGAGCAAGCGATCGAAGATGCAGCCGCGGAAGTAGAGCGCGAGTACGCTGCCCTCCAGTCTCAATAGCGGGCAAGCTGTGACCGCCGATTCTACGTCTCATCTGGCCTTGCTACAGGCGGCAAGATGACGGCAGGACCAAGACTCATGCAGGCTGCGCCGGCAGCCTGCATGAGTTCCGCTACAGTCTGACCTTTTCTCTTTCATATTTACCTCCGCACGGTTGAGGATGCACCACCATGGCGAACGGTGAGCCGCGTACGCAACGACTAGAGCGCTTCATGTCCGGCCCCTGGCCCTTTATCCTGCCGGGGATCACGCTCTACTTGGCCTTTAGCATTTATCCGATCATCTATCAGTTCTACGTCGCCATGACCAACATGACCATCTCGACTATCTACAGTGCCAACTGGGTCGGGCTGGATAATTTTGTCTTTTTGGCCAATGACCCGGTCTTTCGCGATGTGCTGCTCTTCACCTTCGCCTTTGTGGCTGTGACCGTGCCGACTCAATTTGCCCTGGGTTTCGGCCTGGCGCTTCTCCTCGATCAACAGCTGCGGGGACGCGTCTTCTTCCGCATTTCGATTATCATGCCCATGGCCATTTCGAGCATCATCGTCGGTCTGATGTGGCGACTGATGCTGCATGAAAGCCAGGTCGGCGCCATCAACGCGATCTTGGTTGGCTTGGGCTTTGATGCGGTAAGCTGGTTCAGTGACCCGACTATGGCGCGCATTTCCGTTTTCATCGTCAACATGTGGCAGAGCGTCGGTTATACGATGGTCTTTATGCTCGGCGGACTGCAAACTATTCCCGCCGAAGTTGTCGAAGCGGCTACGGTCGACGGCGCGAGCGCGTGGCAAAAGGTCTGGCGCATCAAGCTGCCCATGCTGCGCCAAATCGCCGGTTTGGCCATCATCTTGAACTTTGTGGGCGTCTTTCAAATTTTCGAAAAAATCCTGGCCCTCACCAACGGCGGGCCGGGCCGGGCGACCTCGACGGTCGGCTTTCGCATGTACATGACTGCGTTCGGCGGCGAGGCATCCGCCGGTCTGCTCGGTCGCGGCTCAGCCATCGGCGTCGTCATGTTTTTGATCGTTATGATCTTTGCGGTCTTCTATCTGCGGCTCGTGATGTTTGATCAGGAGGAGGCGTAGGCGATGAGTGGTCAACGCTCGAAGGGGCTGAACTATCGGCACATCGACAAGGGATTTAGCTATCTTGTCCTGTCGGTTGCCGCGCTGATCTTTATCTATCCCATCGTCTGGATGTTGAGCGCATCTGTTAAATCCAATCCGGAGATCTACCGCCATCCTCTCCGCCTCATCCCGCAAGAATTTCAGTTTGACGCCTATCGCGAGATTTTTCTCACGACGCCGATGTTGCGGTATTTGGGCAACAGTATTCTCTATGCCATCGGCGGATCGTTGCTAACCGTCTTCTTCGCGATGCTGGTTGCCTACGGGCTTTCGCGCTATCTCTTTCGGGGCAAGCGTCTCTTCCTTACCTTTCTACTCGTCGTCCAGCTGGTGCCGGCGCTGGTGCGCGTGATCCCTGTCTTCGTGATGATGAGCACATTGGGTCTGGTCGATACGCGCATTGGCATCATCTTGCTCTACGGCGCCGGCGGGATCGCCTATGCAACCTGGTTCATGAAGGGCTACATCGACGCCATTCCCAGAGAGCTGGACGAGGCAGCCTGGATGGACGGCGCGTCGCGCTTCCGCACGATTTGGCAGGTGCTCATGCCATCGTTGATTCCCGGCCTCGCAGCTCTATTGATTCTGCAATTCATCGGCCACTGGAACGACTACACCACCGCCTCCGTACTGCTGCGCGATCCGGACCTGGTGCCGCTCACTGTCGGCACCTTTCAGCTGATCGGGCCTGACGAATCGGATTTTCGCCTCCTGGCCGCCGCGTCATTGATCAACGTGATACCCGTCTTGGTGATCTTCACGGTTCTGCAACGCTATTTGGTCTCCGGCTTGGCCGGGGCCGTGAAAGGATAAGCCCAATGCCCCACGAAGTACGCGTTCTGCTCGATCTGCCCTTTCACACTGTGCCGACGGCGCAGGGAACTCGCACCCTGGTACTGGATCTGTGGCTGCCGGCGCAAGCAGTCGAACCGACGCCACTGATTGTCTACATCCACGGCGGGGCCTGGAGTCAAGGGACTCAGTATCGCCCGCCCTTTCGCCCCCGCTTCTATGATCAGGGCATTGCCATCGCCGCAATCACCTATCGCTTCTGTACGGAGATGCCCTTCCCGGCCATGCTCTTCGATTGTAAGACGGCCGTGCGCTGGCTGCGCGCCCACGCCGAGGAATACAATTTTGACCCTGACCGCTTTGGCGCATGGGGCATCTCGGCCGGCGGACATCTGGCCGCGCTTCTCGGCGTCACCAACAACCTGCCTGAGTGGGAGGGTGACGGACCCTGTCAAGAGTTCAGCAGTGTAGTACGCGCCGTTTGTGACTGGTGCGGACCGACCGATCTCGTCCGTACGTTGACGGACCCGGCGCCGGGTGACGGAATGGTTGACCTGGTTTCTTGTGTGGTGGGCGGCCCCTTGGCCGAAAACCTCGAGCGCGCCCGCGCTGCCAGCCCAACGAGTTACATCGGTAAGCAGAATCCACCCCACCTCATCGTCCATGGCGCGCAGGATCCGCTTGTGGCTCCATGGCATGCAACCGTACTCTATGAAGCCATGCAGGCAGCCGGCGTCGACGTTGCTTTGCACATGTTGCCGGACATGGGGCATGATCTAGACAGCCCCGAAACCGAACGACTCGTAAATGACTTCTTCAATCGTACCTTACGTGCGTAGAGATGTTTACGAAGTGCAAGCGACCAGAAAACCACTACACAGAGATCGATAGGGAAGAGATCGAAAAGGCAACCAGAAGCACGCGACAGAGCGCTTCATGTCCCGTTCACCCCATCTTCGGCCGCCATCTGGTTGGCTCGACAGGTCTCTGCGCACCGCGTTTAGAAAGCGTATCCACTCTCATGATTCACCAACAACGTTGGACAGCCGAAAAGATCACCCAGCGGCTCGCCTTGATCGAGCCCTATGTCTACCGCCGTCGCAGCGAGATCCCGCCCTTCCGCTTGCTTGCCCTGGAAGGTCCAATCGATCCCAACAGCCAATCCGCCATCCACAATCCGCCATCCGCCATCGAAAGCTGGCCTGTCATCAATCCCAACACCTACTGGGGCCGCTGGCAGACCGACTTCGTCTTACGCAGCAGCTTTTCGGTGCCGGCAGATTGGTCGACAGATGCGTCGATTGCGCTTTACCTGCCACTGGGCGAGGCCGGCAGCTTCAGCCATCCCGAAGCGCTGATCCACGTGGACGGTGAGCCCTACGCGGCGAGCGACCGCCACCACCAGGAGGTATTACTGCGACCGGAATGGTGTGATGGCGCCGAGCACGAGTTGGCCCTGCGCGGCTGGACCGGGTTGGCTCAGAGCCTCCACGGTGAAACCGAGACGCAACTCTTCATGCGTCCGTGCCAAGTCGTGCAGATCGATCAGCCGACACGTGATTTCACCATTCTGGCCCGCACCGCACTCGGCATCGCCACCCGTCTCGATGAGCATCATCCGGCTCAGGGCATCCTGCTCAATGGTCTGGACGCGGCCTTCAAGCTTCTCGACACACGCGCGCCGCTGGCGGAGGCGTTTTACGACTCCATTCCCGCAGCCCAGGCGGCGTTGGAGACCGCTGTCAACGCCGCCGGACCTGCCCTCGACGTCAACATATTCGCGGCGGGCCATGCCCATATCGACGTGGCCTGGCTTTGGACGCTAGACCAGACGCGGCGCAAGACGGAGCGCACCTTCCACACCGTGTTGCGTCTCATGGAGCAGTTCCCCGACTATATTTTTACCCAGAGTCAGCCTCAGCTTTATGAGTACATCAAGCAGGATCAACCGGCCCTCTTTGAGGAAATCAAAGCCCGCGTTGCCGAAGGGCGCTGGGAGCCGCTGGGTGGCATGTGGGTGGAAGCGGACTGTAACATTTCGGGCAGCGAGTCGCTGGCGCGCCAGTTTCTGCTTGGCCGCACCTTCTTCCGCGAACACTTCGGCCCAGACGCGGAATCACCCATCCTCTGGCTGCCCGACGTCTTCGGCTATGCTTGGAACCTGCCGCAGTTGATCAAAGAAGCCGGACTGGAGTACTTCTTCACGATCAAGATCGGCTGGAATCAGTACAATCGCATGCCGTATGATTCATTCTGGTGGCAGGGACTGGACGGCACGCGCGTCCTCACCCACTACAGCCCCACGCCCAACGACGGCGCGTCCGCCCATGCCAGCACCTACAACGCCATGGCTACGCCCCAATCGGTTCTGAGCACGTGGACCAACTTTCAGCAGAAGGAGCAGTCGCGCGATCTGCTCATGGCCTTTGGCTATGGCGACGGCGGCGGCGGCCCCACGCGCCAGATGCTTGAAAACATCGCGGCCATGGCCGATTTCCCGGCGACGCCGCGCATCCGCCACGCCAGGGCCGTCGATTTCTTTCGTACGCTGGAAGCCAACAGCGGCGACGTGCTGCCCGTCTGGAACGGTGAGCTTTATCTCGAATACCATCGGGGCACCTATACCTCGCAGGCGCGCAATAAACGCGCCAACCGCAAGAGCGAATTTCTGCTCCACAACGCCGACTTTCTCGCCACGTATGCGGCGCTCCACGTCGCTCAATCCGCCTTCCCCAATCTGCAATCCGAAATCAATCGCGCATGGGAACTCGTCTGCCTCAATCAGTTTCACGACATCATCCCCGGCAGCAGCATTGCGTCGGTTTATGAAGACTCAGCCGTCCAGTATGAGGAGGTGCGCCAAATTGGCGAGGCGATCAGCGCCGAAGCGCTTGAAGCGCTCGCTGAGGCCTGGCAAGGGGATGTTCTGCTCGTGAACCCCAATGGCCAGCCCATGCACGAGATACTCTTTCTGCCGGGCGGAATCGAAGACGCGCCGGCAGGCAGCCAGCCGGTCATGGATGGCGCCCTCATCGACGTCGGCGAACTGGCCCCGTATAGCGTGCAGCCACTGATCGCAAGCGGGCAAAGGTCTTTGCCGCTCTCTGTTTCGCCCCGCCATCTGGAGAACAACTTGCTGCGGGTTGAGCTGAACGATGCCGGCGACATTACGCGCATCTATGACAAGGCGGCCGATCGCGAAGTCCTGCCCGCCGGTGGCGTGGCGAATCAGTTTCTTGCTTTCGAGGATCGACCCAAGAATTGGGACGCCTGGGACATTGACATCTTCTACGACGACAAGCAATGGCTGGCTGAGCCGGCGGAGTCGATCACTGTCGTAGAGGAGGGGCCGCTGCGCGCCACGCTCGAAATCAGGCGGCTTGTGCTCAACAGTCCATTTGTCCAACGCATTTCGCTCTGCCATCATCGTTCGCGCCTCGACTTCGACACGGAGATCGAATGGAATGAGCGTCAGATCTTGCTCAAAGTCGCCTTTCCGGTCGATGTACTGACCCCGGCCGCGTCCTATGAAGTTCAGTGGGGCCATGTCGAGCGGCCGATCCACCGCAACACGAGTTGGGATTGGGCACGCTTTGAGACCGCGGCCCAGAAGTGGGCCGATGTCAGCGAGGGAAACTACGGAGCCAGTCTGCTCAACGACTGCAAATATGGCTACGACATTCAGGATACCGGCGCGGGCGGTACGGTCATGCGGCTGAGCCTGCTGCGCAGCCCCAGCTATCCTGATCCCGCGGCCGACAAGGGCGTGCATCGCTTCCGCTACAGCCTGCTGCCCCACGCAGGCCGCGTCGGTGCAGAGACCATTGCGCATGCCTATGCTGTCAACAACCCGCCCTTTGCCTTCCGCCGTGCAGATGCCGGTGCTGCAGCAAGCTCGGCCATCGAACAGAAGGCGCCGGCCTCCCTGGTCGCCGCCGATCACGAGAATGTGGTGATTGAAACGGTCAAGCCGGCTGAGGATGGCGACGGCCTGATCGTGCGCCTTTACGAAAGCCTGCGCCAACGCGGACCGATCACGGTGCGCGCCGGCTTCCCCTTGACCGGAGCTGAGCGCGTCAACATCATGGAGGAAAAGCAGGAGGATCTGATTGTGAAGGATAATGCCGTCACCCTGACCGTGCATCCCTTCCAGATTGTGACCCTGCGGCTGCGTGCATAAGGGTAGCGTAGCGTTCGACGTTCTCTTGTTATTGTGCCGTCACCGGCCAAGCAAGTCTTGTCGAATGGGCTCGCGCAAGTCGGTGATTGGCATGACAGGCCGTTGCGCCGAAGAATCGCCACTTACGTCGACACGCCCAGCAGTCCGCGCGTCAGTTGGAAGTCTACCAGTCCGGCTTCAATCGAGCTCGGCGTTGCGCTGCGATTGAGCGCATCCGCCAAAGCGAGGAGGATTGCGTCAGCCCATCCAGCCGGATTGCCAGCGAGCGTCAGGTCCAGATTCTGCCCGTGCTTGCCGACGCGCAGAACGGGCACGAAGGGATGGCCGGCGTAGGGCTCTTCTTCGTAGGCCAAAATCAGTTCGACCCCAGTTGCGCCCAGACCGGTGATGGTCTCCGACCAGTGACGGGAGGGCGCGGCCATCATGTGGAGGCCGGGCGCGGTGATCGCCTGGCCGTAGGCCAGGGTCGGCGCAAGCTCGGGCTGACTAGCGCCCCGCGTCTCCATCACAAAACGCTCGTTCTGCCAGATGGTTGCGTTCTCCGGCGCGACGACCGTTCCGCCCCGCGCCACGACGGTACGCACAAGCTGCGCCAGTGCCTCTGCCGCGTCGTCCGACACATCCGTATCCAACCCCATGAGGCCCAGGCGAAGGTGTGCCAACCCGGCCGGTTCAAATACTGGCGGCGGCGCACTCGCCATGCGCTGGGCAAACCACGCCTCGATCTTCTCCATCACCGCATCGATGCCGCCGTCCATTTGCACGCTGGCCCAGCCAAAGTCAGCCGGATTCAGCCCCTCTTCATCAAGCGCGTGGCGCATGTAGTCGTTGTGGGTCTTCTCGCAGCCATGCTCCAGAAAGAGGCCAAAGCGGACCACGGGATGGGCCATGTACGAGACCATCGTCCGGTTGAAAATCTCGCGGCTGCCGGGCATGGCCACGCCGCAGCCTTCCGTGTGCACCAGGGCCACGAAATGGGTGAGACCGCCTACCCGCGCCCAGTCGCCTTGATTCAAGCGTTCGGCGCTCAGTCGTGCAATCTGGCCCGAACAAAGACTCGTCGGCAGGATCAAGCCGATTTGCTGGCTCACAAATTGACCGTTCTTGCGCGTGGCCTGGAAGGCATAATCAGCGTTCAATAGCTCATGTTCGCGCACGGACAGGGGCCTACCGTCCGGACCGGGCATGGCCAGAATTGCCGCCAGCCCGGAGTCGTCCGTCTGGCGCCAGTTGCGCCAAATCGAGATCTGGGAGTGGCCGGCCTGCTCGCCCTTGCTAGGCTCGCCCGAGGCCACACGTACTGTCAAGTCGAGCATTTCGTCGGTCAACTCGGCCATGGAGCGCCCGTCTTGATAGGCGCCGGCGTTAACATCCATCTCCCCAGCCAGCATCTCGAAGCGGGGCGTGGTTGTCACCAGCTTGAGGGTGGGCACGAAGGGGAAATTGGTGATCGAGCCATTGCCCGTGACAAAAAAGATCATGTTGGAGCCGCCCGCGACCTGACCGGCGATGCTTTCCAGATCATTGCCCGGCGTGTTCATGAAGTAGAAGCCCGGCTCGCGCATGGGCTCGGCGTAGTCGACCACGTCATCCACGCGTACTTCGGGGTCACGCTTCATGCCCGCGCCGATCGATTTGAGCGCGATGTTGTAGAGTCCGCGGTAGCGATTGCCGCCTGACGGGTTGCCCTCGGCGGAGGAACCGTGCCAGCCAACTCGCTCCTTGAAGGCGGCGATAAAGTCCAGGAATTTCCGGGCTACGTCCAGATCGCGCATGTTTTGCAGCATGTAGGGCTCGGCGCCAATCAGTTCATCCGTCTCGGCCAGGTTGGCGCGCCCGCCGTAGCGCACGACCTCTTTGGCCACCGATCCGGCCAGCGGGTTGCCCGACACGCCGGAGAAAGCGTCGGAACCGCCACACTGTAGCGCGATGTTCAGATGAGCCAGCGAGCAGGGCGTGCGGCGGTCTTCATCCAGCGCGGGCAACCAGCCGCGCAGCGCCGCCGTACCGGCTTCCAGATCATGGGCCAAGTCTCCCGAAAGGCGCAGGAAGCCGTGGCGCACTGCATCCAGTTCGTAGCCGTGCTCGGTCATGAATGCGCGCAGCACGTCGCTATTGACCTGCTCCGGACCGTAGTCGACGATCAAGATTGCGCCGACGTTCGGATGGACGACGAGACCGGCCAAGGTGCGCAGGAGGAAATCCCAGTTGTTGATGGGATCATGACCATCGCCTTCAGTGTGGGCGACGGCCGAGATCCCGTCTACGTTGGCGTAGGCGTCAGCCTCGTGCGCCAAGCGTTGGGCCAGCGTCCGCGCGTAGCTGGCGCTGCGCGCCGATGTCCCCAGCACGACCGCGAAATTGCGCGTACCCACGCCCCGGTTACCGGCGCGCCGATAGCCCAGAAAGGTGCGTTCGTCAGGGTAACGGGCAACCTGTTCACCGGGCACGAACGCCGCCTCATCCAGCGTATAGGCTTTGATCCGGTTGCGGAAGTTGGGTTCGGTTGGGATCTCGAAATCGATGGCGCGTCCGGCCAGCGCTTCGAGCATGTCCGCGTTGTGGACGTACTCCCCCGGCGCGATCGGCTCGATTGCAATGCCAAATGGCAGCCCCCACGACAGAAGCGGCGCGTCGGGCGGGATCGTGGCCACGGCGAAGCGGTGTCCCTCCATCACGGTGTAGTCCAGCGTAATCAGACTGTCGGCGTAGGCAATTTCCGTCCCGGCCTCCAGGCGACGGGTGGCGATGGCCACATTGTCGCCCGGGGCGGGCAAGCGGCCAACCGTGGCAAACTCAAACTGTTCGGGCATGAATTGTCTCCGTTAAAGGCTCAGGTGCGGGTGTTCATCACCGACGCGCCGGTCAAAGCCTCAATTTAGATCGCGGTGTAGCCGCCGTCGATAAGAACTACGGCGCCACAAATCAGATCAGAGGCAGCGGAACTCAGAAAGAGGACCAGATCGGCTACTTCGACCGGCTGCCCAAAGCGCCCCAGCGGAATCTTGGCCAGCATGGGCGCGCCGACTTCCGGGTCGCCCCACACGCGTTCGCCCATGGGCGTGAGAATAACCGTGGGCGCAACCGCGTTGGTCTGGATATTATGGGGCCCCCACTCCAAGGCCATTACCTTGGTCAGCATGTTGAGGCCGCCTTTGGACGTGCAGTAGGCGCCGTGACGCTCCAGCGCGGCCACGCCGGCCTGAGACGAAATGTTGATGATCTTGCCCTGCTTCTGGGCAATCATGGCGGGGGCCAGGGTCTGGGCGAGAATCAGCGGTGCGCGCACGTTGACGGCCTGAGTGCGGTCCCAGTCATCCAGGGAAATGTCGAGGATGTAGTCGTTCTGGGCAATGCCGGCGTTGTTGACCAGGATGTCGATCACGCCGAAGTGATCGAGCGCAGCCTGGGCCGCGTTGCGCGGTCCGTCGACGGTGCTCAGATCCGCTTCAATCACCAGACACTCCCGTCCGGTCGCTTCAACTGCCTGGCGCGTCGCGGCCAACCCCTCTGCGTCGCGGCCGACAATTGCCACATCAGCGCCGGCTTTGGCCAGCTCAATTGCAATCTCGCCCCCGATGCCCTTGGAGCCGCCGCTCACCAGGGCGCGCTTGTCTGTGATTGAAAATCGTTGAATCTGCTCGCTGTCCACGTCGGTTTTCTCCAGGTGTGCAGTTGATTAGTGGGCTCCAGCCAAGGGCGAGATCGATCTCATAAAAAGAGCGGCAGGAGGATCAGAAGCAAAAGGTCGGCAGTGAAGTGGGCCGCCATGGCACTTTCCAACCCCCGCTGCCAGTAGAGCCAGCCAAAGACGAGCCCGGCAACGCCATTCAACACAAGCGCGCGCGTGACGATGAGTCCGTTCAAGGGCAAGCCCATTGCAGCCGTAACGGGCAGATGGCCCAAGCCAAAGACCAGCGCTGCGATGATGATGGCAATCCAGTATACGCCAGCCTTCGGCTCCCCGGTCGCACCGCGGCTGACCTTGGCGCCCAACCAGACAAGCAGCGTCATCAAGAAGAGCCGCACGATGACCTCTTCCGTGATGCCGCCATAGAACGAGGCCAGGAACCGTTGCCAGACGGGTGTCGGCACCGGCTCTGGAAAGGCCAAGCCTTGCGTGGCCATGGCGGGCATGAAGAGAAAGCGTTCCAGCCCAAAGATCGCCAGGGCAGCGCCCGCGCCGATCAAGGCGGCACGCAATAAAGTCCCGCCCCATGCGGGTGCGACCGGTCGACGATCCGCCAATGCCGTCAGGAAGGGGAGACTCAACCCACTGCGCGGCGCTAGAAAAAGGCCGGCGCCTGTCAGGAGCGCCAACAGCACGCCACTCTGCACGAGGCTCAGGAGAATCAGTATGGGCAAGGGCATGCTGGCTGTTGCACCGCTCAGTGCATCCGCCTGGGTTGTGAGTGAGTAAGGAATGATCGCGACGGCGCCCCAGAGCGCCATCAGCCAGACGATTAGAAAGAGGTTTCGATTCAATGTGCGTTTCCGTGACGGCTCATTCAGCCTTAGGTTGTTGGTTGCGCAGGGCAATCAACGCACCCCGCCCGTCAATTACACCATAGATTCCTTGACAGCGGCAATGGCTTGCTTGGACGCAGCCGCCAGCAGGCGGGCATCGCTGGCAATGGTCAGAAACTGATAGCCGAGTGCACCCATTTCCAGCGCCACTTGCGCCGACGGACACCAGATGCCCGCCACTTTGCCGGCGGCACGCGTTTTCTTGACGATGGTCCGAATGGCATCAGCCACAACTGGATGGCTCGGATCAATCCCAAACTGTCCGACGAGCGTCAGGCCCAGATCGCCCGGCCCCACAAAGATGCCGTCCAGACCCGGTACGGTTAAGATCTCGTCAATATTCTCCAAGCCTGTGGCGGTCTCCACCATGGCAAAGGTGACGACTGTATGATTGGCGTTCGCGGCATAGTCGGGGCCGCCGTAAACGTTGGCCCGCGTCGGGCCCAGGCTGCGATAGCCCAATGGTGGGTAGCGGCACGCGCCGATGAACTGCTCACACTCCGCTCGCGTGTTGACCACCGGGCAGATGACGCCATAGACGCCGGCGTCCAGCACGCGCTGGATTTGGAGCGGATCGTTCCACGTGACGCGCACCATGGGCACGGTCTCGGTGGTGGAGATGGCTTGCAACATGGAGACAAGGGTCTCATAATCGGCAAAGCCATGCTGCAGATCGACGGTTATGCTGTCCCAGCCCGCATGGGCCATGACCTCGGCCGCCCAGGAGTCGGGAATATGCATCCAGCCATTCAGCGCATAGTCGCCGCGGCGCCAGACTTCGATCAATGGATTGGGGCGCATGATGATTATTCGCCGCCCGTGAGCGTCGGTTGGAGCACAACAATGCGCGTATAATCGGGCAGCGTGGCGCGTGTAAGCTCGATTGTGCTGCCATCCCATACCTCGACCATGGCGTCATCATAATAGGCGGTGAAGTCAGTGACGGGCAGCATGGCAAACCGGGGGCCGGGGATGCGGTAGTGCATGGGGATGACGACCTTGGGCTGGACCGCAGCAATCACCGCATGCAGATCGTCCAGGGCAATCGTCGGAAAGCCGCCGGCCAGCGCCAGCAGGACGTCGGTCCCTGCCAGCGCGTCCATCTGTGCCTCAGTCAGGCCATTGCCCACGTCGCCCATGTGGGTAATGTTGATGCCGTCGACCGTAAAGCGATACATGGCGTTGTCGCGCACCACGTCCTTGTCCACGCTCTCCTGCGACCAGATCGCCGCAAAGTCGATGCCCTTGGCCGTTGCCCCGGTGTCGACAATATCCGTTGCCGTCACCAGTTCAAAGCCGGGCGGAATCGTCTCCACGTAGCAGTGGGCTTCGTCGTCGTCGGAGCTGCGCACGACGATGTCGGCAGGCTCCGTAATCGGCGGCAGGTTCATGATTTCGTTGGGTTCGTAGGGGTCGGTGATGATGCGCAATCCATCGCCTTCGATGAGAAACGCGGCGTGGGCAAGCCAGGCAAGTTTCATGGGGTTCCTCTCTGCAAAATGGGCCAACGTGCGCCTGATGAGTTCAAGGTGAATAGGTAGTCAGGTATACCCGGAGATCGAAAATACGTCAATCCGCGGTCATCCACGTCAGGACTGAGCACTCTGAGAAAAATGGGCCGCAGATTCACGCTGATCCGGCGGATATTGGCGGATCAATCCTGAACGATCTGCAATGTTCTGCCGCGCCCGTCTCTTTCTGCTCTCCGTCGCCCCTAGATTGCGGCTCTCTGTCAGTTCGAGATTCGCGGATTCGCGACTGCGTCTTGACATCGCCGCGGCTCTGCCATACCATTTTGAATACCTATTCAGAACCATTTCCAAGCCAAGTTCGTGGCCGACATTGAGGAGATCGCCATCCAGATGAAACGCTTCTTGAAAGAAGGCAAGTCCGAAGGGGAACGGAGCGAAGCGGACGCTCAGGTTCGGGCCACGGTTGAAGAGATCTTGGCTGACGTCAAAGCACGTGGTGATGATGCCGTGGGTGCGCTCTCCCTGCGCTTTGACAACTGGTCGCCAGCATCATTCCGACTCAGCCAGGACGAAATTGACGCGATCATCGCCTCGCTCGATCCCCAGGTGATTGCAGACATCCAGTTTGCCCAGGAACAGGTACGCAATTTTGCCCAAGAGCAGCGGGCTGCCCTGCGCGATATCGAAGTCGAGACGCTGCCCGGCGTCACCTTGGGCCACAAGAATATTCCCGTCAACAGCGTGGGCTGCTACGTGCCCGGTGGGCGCTATCCCATGGTGGCGTCGGCTCACATGAGCGTGCTGACGGCCAAGGTCGCCGGCGTCCCGCGAATCATCGCCTGCACGCCCCCCATCAGCGGCGAGGTGCCGGCAGCCACCGTTGCCGCCATGCATCTGGGCGGCGCCGACGAGATCTATCTGCTGGGCGGCGTCCAGGCCATTGCCGCTATGGCCCTTGGCACCGAGTCAATCGCGCCCGTTGACATGCTCGTCGGCCCCGGCAATGCCTACGTCGCCGAAGCCAAGCGCCAGCTCTTTGGCCGCGTCGGTATCGACCTGCTGGCCGGACCGACCGAGGTGCTCGTCATCGCCGATGCGACGGCTGATGCTGAGATGGTGGCCACCGACCTGCTCGGCCAGGCGGAGCACGGTCCCACGTCGCCGGCGATCCTGCTGACGACCAGTGAGACGCTGGCTCGGGAGACGCTGGTCGAAGTCGGCCGCCAGCTGGAAACGCTGGCGACAGCCGACGTTGCCGGCGTCGCCTGGCAGGAGTATGGACAGGTGATCTTGGTTGATTCCGTCGATGAAATGGTGGAAGTGGCTGACGCCATCGCCTCGGAACACGTCGAGGTACTGACCGAAGATCCCCGCTACTTCCTGGAGCATATGACCAACTACGGTGCGCTCTTCCTCGGCCCCGAGACCAATGTTGCCTATGGTGACAAGGTGATCGGCACCAACCATACGTTGCCCACGCGGGGGGCCGCACGCTACACGGGCGGCCTGTGGGTCGGCAAGTTCATCAAGACCGTCACCTATCAGACCTGTACGCCTGACGCCAGCGCACGCATTGGCGAGGTCGGCTCGCGCCTCTGTGCGATCGAAAACTTCTGGGGACACAAGGCCCAGGCCGATTTGCGCGTGCAGCGCTACGGCGACGATCCTGACGCCTAGGATGAGTGCCCCGATTCAGCTGCAGCTGATGGAACGCTGATCGGGCGGATGAGGCGAATCAGCGCAGATAAAGCCAGCATAATCAGCGTCAATCGGCCTCATCCCGCTTCCTCCGCGTTCCGTCTGCTGGCAAGCTGGGCAGTTTCTGGCAAATAGAGCTCGAGGCAGGTGCAATGAGTCTGGCTAGCGCGAGGTAAAAAAATGATGGAACAACAGCCACTCAAAGAAAAAGTCGCCGTGGTTACCGGCGGCGCGGGCGGCATCGGGACCGGCATCTGCGAGGCATTGGCCGACGCCGGGTGCACGCTCATCATCACGTACAATCGCGACGCAACGCGTGCGAAAGCGCTGGCAGCCCGGTTGCCGGGCGCGGGCCACGTTGCGATCCAGGCGTCAGTCGAAGAGAGCAAGAGCCTGGACGCATTGGCGCAAGCGGTTGCAGAACGTTTTGGTCGATTGGACATTCTGGTCAATAACGCCGGCGTGACGCGCTTCGTGGCCCATGACGATCTGGACGGGCTAGACGATGAGCTTATCGACCGTATTTTTCGGGTCAATTGGCGCGGGGCCTTTGCCGGCGTACGCGCGCTGCGCACCCTGCTGGAAGCGGACGACGGCGGATTGGTGATCAATATGTCGTCGATTGCCGCCACGACCGGCAACGGCTCTAACGTCGCCTATTGCGCGTCCAAGGCCGCGCTCGACGCCATGACGCTCTCGCTGGCCCGCGCCCTGGCGCCCAGGATTCGGGTGGTTGCCCTGGCTCCCGGCCTGGTTGACGGCGAATACGCGCGCTCGTTTGATCCCGATTGGCGGCAGGCGCAAGTCGACTTGACGCCGCTTAACCGTTTGGCTGAGCCTGCGGACGTCGGCGCAGCCGTCCTGGCGGTTGCAGCCTATATGCCGCATACAACCGGCGCCATCATTCCTGTCGACGGCGGGCGACTGCTCACCTAGTACAGGTCGGCGTGAATACCACGCCAGAAATCCGGCGAATCTATCTCTGGGAGACACTGAATCGGGATTTCCGTCGGGATTCATCAGACTCTGTTAAGGTGGAAATCTCACGGTTGCCAACGCGAGATTTCTCGCTTTGCTTGAAATGACGCAGTCCTGCTTAACTAAGCACAAGGGGTGGTCAAAAGAAATCACTATGGAGAAACCATGAGCGACCAAACCGTCCACATTTCCGCACCATTGTTGCAACGCTTTGCCACCGACGTCTTGCACAAGGCCGGTCTGCCGGCGAAGGATGCCGCCTACTGCGCCGAATGCCTGGTGCAGACCAACCTCTGGGGCATCGATGCCAATGGCGTCTTGCGCCTGCCGATCTATGCCAGGCGCGTGGCCCAGCGCGCAATTAACCCGCGGCCGACGATGACCATTGCGACCGGCGCCATGGGCATGGAGCTTCTCGACGGCGAGGATGGCATGGGCTTTTTGGTGGGACGCAAAGCCATGGCGCGCGCCATTCAACTGGCCGAAACGTATAGCGTGGGCGCGGTGGGTGCGGCGCGCAGCAACCATTTTGGCGCGGCTTCGCTCTATGCGCGTATGGCGGCCGAGGCGGGCATGATCGGCATCGCCATGACCAACGTCAAGCCCAATATGGTTGCGCCGGGCGGCAGTCACCCCATTACCGGCAACAATCCTATTGCCGTTGCCGTGCCGACTTTTGGCGAATTCCCTTTTGTGCTGGATATGTCGTTGTCTCGCGTTGCGGATGGCAAGCTGCTACTGGCCGACCAGGAGGGGAAGAAGATTCCCCTGGATTGGGCGACCGACGACAAAGGCAACCCCACCGATGATCCGGCCAGAGCGTTCGCCGGTTTTCTCCTGCCAATGGGCGGTTACAAGGGGCTGGGGCTCTCCTACGTTGTCGACATTTTCTGCGGGGTCATTGCGGGCGGTGTCTTCCAGCATCAGTTGGGCAACATGTACCAGCAGGCCGATGAGCCGAGCCTGACTGGTCACATGATGATCGTGATCAATCCGTTGGCGATCATGGATCAGGAAGACTTCGCCGACCAGATGGCGGCCTTCACGGAAACCATCAAGCAGTCGCCCATGCAGGACGAAGCCCAGGAAATGCTCATCCCCGGCGAAATCGAATATCGGACGGAGCAAGAACGCCGTGCCCAGGGCATTCCCCTCTCTGCGCCGCTCTACGCGGAACTAGTTGAGCTCGGTAGCGAATTCGGTGTTGAAACACAGCTGGAATCACTGTAGGATCATCAACGTCAAAATGAGCTGAGAGAGGCAAACCATGGATCCGCTTGATAATGTGTATGAAGGCGTGCTGGATGGCGATCTGCGGGCGACGCCGATCTATGTCCAGGCTGCGCTCGACGCCGGTATTCCAGCCGCCACGATTCTTCAAGATGGATTGATCGTGGCGATGAATGAGGTCGGTCGTCTTTTCGAAGAGGATCAATTTTTCGTGCCGGAAATGCTGATCGCCGCCCGGGCCATGAAAGCAGGCCTGGCCGTCCTGCGACCCTACCTCGCAGACTCAGACGTGACGTCGGCCGGCACCGTCGTACTGGGCACGGTGGAAGGCGACGTGCACGATATCGGCAAGGATCTGGTGGCGATGATGCTGGATGGCGCCGGCTTTGAGATCATCGACCTGGGCACTGATGTCGACCCCGAACAATTCGTGGATGCAGTGGAAGCAGGCGCCGATATTCTCGGACTCTCGGCGCTGCTCACCACGACACTGCCCAGCGTGGCCGCCACAATTGAGGCATTGGAGGAAGCGGGCGTCCGCGACAGCGTCAAGATCATGGTGGGTGGCGCGCCGGTGACGGCCGCCTTTGCTAAACATGTCGGGGCTGACGGTTATGCACCCGATGCGAGCCAAGCGGTTGCGGTCGCCAAAGCGCTGATGGGCCGGTCGCCGGCAGATTCGTGACGCTCGGCCGTTCTGACAGTCGACCGTTTTGCGGCGCAGCATCTCGAAGAAAACGGGCCATTGACACTTTCCACTCTTGAACTTTGAAAGGTAGCGTATCTTCATGCTTTCCCATCGTGAACGGTTCACCATGGCGCTGGAAGGCAAACAGCCGCCAGGGCGGGTGCCCACCTTTGAGCTGGTCTTCTTTCTCACCATGGAAGTGCTCGGCAAGGTTCACCCGGAACATCGCAATCTGAAACAGTGGGGACAGATGAGCAAGCTGGATCGGCGCCTGCACATCGAGGACGCAGCCCGCTGCTACATCGACATTGCGCGCAAGTATGACCATTCGGCCATCTTTGTCCAGGCCCTCCCGGGCGTACGCAATGGCGAAAGCCTGATTGCCGAGTATATCCGCGAGGAGACGGGCGATGAGTATTTCCTCATGCGCCATGGCGACGCCACAATGGGCATTCCCGGCAGCGGCAGCGCGATGACGGAACTCGCCTATCGACTGGCCGACGAACCCGAGGCAATCAAAGCGGAGCAGGAAGAGGCGGTTGCGCGCCAGTTGGCCAAGGCCGAGAGACTGGCGGGTAAGGGTCTCTTTGACGGCTATGCACTCTGCGCCGATTACTGCTTCAATCAGGGGCCGTTTCTGGGGCCGGCACGCTTCTCGGAGTTTGTCACGCCTTACCTCGCCAAGCTAATCCAGGGCTATCGTGACCTGGGTTTCTACACGATCAAGCACACCGACGGCAACATCATGCCGATTCTCGATGACCTGGTCGCCTGCAATCCGCACGCGCTTCATTCACTGGATCCCCAGGCCGGCGTCGACATTGCCGAGGTCAAGGCTGCGTGCGGCCATCTGCTCTGCCTCTGCGGCAATGTCGACTGCGGCTTGATGCAGACCGGCACGGAAGAAGAGGTTGTCGAGTCCGCGCGCTATGCCTTAACGCATGGCATGCCCGGCGGCGGCTACATCTTCTCGACCAGCAACTGCGTCTATCCCGGCATGCCGCTCGAACGCTACGCGTTGATCCTGGACATCTGGCAAAACGAAGGAAACTACGACGGGTAGCAGAGAGGGGATAAGCCTGCACTTTGCGCACACTTGTGCTATCATCTCCGGTATGACCAGCACACCGTCGATCGTCGAGCGCTTGCCCGAAACCTTTGCCTTTAGCCAGTCGAGCCTGCAGGCCTTTACCGACTGTCCGCGCCGCTTCTGGTTGGCCTATGTCGAGCAGTTGCCCTGGCCCGCGGTCGAGGCGTCGCCCGTTCAGGAATACGAGGAACGCATGCGTCAGGGCGGGCTCTTTCACCGCCTGGTCGAACGCGCCGAGATCGGCATGGAGCCTGCGCAGATTGAGCTGGGTCTCGAGCGGCCCCTGGACGAGTGGTTCGACGCCTACCAACGCTACCGCCCGCGCGATCTTCCGATCAATCTCGAAATTGAAAAAGTACTCTCAATTCCCTTCGGTCCACAAGAACCGCCCGGCACGCCCGACCAATCCCCAATCTCCAATTCCCAATCCCCAATCAAATTCCGCCTCGCCGCCAAATATGACCTCATCGCCATCGAGCCACAGCGCCGAGCGGTGATTCTGGATTGGAAGACCTCGCAGCGCCGGGGCGATGAAGGCGGGCTGCGCCGGCGCCTGCAGAGCATCGTCTACCCCTATGTGCTGATCGAGGCGAGCAAGGCGCTGCCCTGGGGGCCGATCGAGCCGCATCAGGTGGAGATGCGCTACTGGTTTACGGCTGCACCCAGCCGTCCCGTCGTTCTGCCCTACAGCGCGCAGCAACATGCGGCCAATGACGCCCTGCTGCGTTCGCTTTTGGCCGAGATTCTGAGCGGCGCGACGGAAGAAGACTTTCCCAAGGTAGAAGACACAGAACTCAACCGCAAGCGCTTTTGCAGTTACTGCATCTACCGCAGCCGCTGCAACCGGGGCGCGGTCGCCGGTGATCTGGAAGAACTGGACGATCCGGAAACCTATTTCGTGGTCGATCCCACCGAAGCCCTGGAGTTCACCCTCGACGACGTCGAAGAAATCGAATTCTAGCCAGTGTGGATGCCCAATCCGCACGCTCAAATCCGCAAGCAGCACGCAAGAATCTCTCATGTCCTGGACCCTGTTGCCGCCAACTGAATCGACACCTGAACTGACTGCTGCCGTGGGCGGTCATCCGCTGGTGGCGCGCCTGCTGGCCCAACGCGGCATCACTACGGCGGCGCAGGCCGCACGCTTTCTCGACCCGGCAGCCTACACCCCCGCTCCGCCCGCGGCACTGATCGGCGTACCGGAAGCAGCGCAGCTGCTTCAGGCCGCGATCGAGCGGGGTGAACGCATGCTGATTTGGGGCGATTTCGACGTGGATGGGCAGACCAGCACTTCGCTTTTGGTGGCGGCGCTGCGCAAAGTGGTCGGCGAGGAGCGAGTTGCCTATCACGTACCCAATCGGTTTCGTGAAGGGCACGGCATCCGGGTCGAGAAACTGGCCGAAATTCTGGCAACCCTGCCGCCCACCAGCCTCCTGCTGACGTGCGATACGGGCATTGCCGATGCCGATGCCGTGGCCTATGCCAAGGAACAGGGCATGACGGTGGTGATTACGGATCATCATGATCTCACCGCCGAGTTTGCAGGGTTGACGCCCGGCGTCGATCCGCTGTGGGGGCAGGGGGCAGATGAGGTCGGCGCAGCCAGCGTGCGCCGGGCCGATGCGATCGTCAACCCGAAATTCCAGCCGCCCGATGATCCTCTGCGCACCCTGCCCGGCGTAGGTGTCGCCTACAAGCTCATTCAACAGCTCTATGCCGACATGGGCCGGGCCGGTGAAGAACGGGAGTTCCTTGATCTGGTCGCCCTGGGCATCGTCGCCGATGTGGCTGAACAGGTGCACGACGCGCGCTACCTGCTCCAGCGCGGACTGGAGCGCCTGCGCACCACCGACCGCATTGGCCTGCTGGCGCTGATGGACGTGGCCGGCGTTGCGCCGGAGAAGGTCGACGCCGAGAGCATCGGCTTCCAGCTCGGGCCGCGCATGAACGCACTGGGGCGGCTGGAAGACGCTACCGTGGCCGTCGATCTGCTCACGACGCGCGACGCGCTGCGCGCCGGCGAACTGGCCGCCAGGATGAATCGCCTCAACCAGGAGCGGCGCATCATGACCAGCCAAACGACGGCGGCGGCGCTGGACATGATCGAGCGCCATCCCGAGCTGCTGCAGTTCAACGGTCTGGTCCTGGCCCATCCGGCCTGGCACGCCGGCATCGTCGGCATCGTTGCCTCCCGCCTGGTCGAAGAGTTTGGCAAGCCGACGGTTCTGCTACTGACGCCACCGGGCGAAAATGCCCGCGGCAGCGCGCGCAGCATCCCGAGCGTGGACATCGGCGCCTCCATCGCTGGTGCAAGTGACCTGCTCATTGCCCATGGCGGTCACCCGGGCGCGGCCGGCGTCACGCTGGAGGCCGACAAGGTCGACGCCTTCCGCCGCGAATTGAGCCGGCAGATTGAGGTGCATCAGATCCCCGACGCGCCGACCGGTCTGGTCCTTGACGCTGAAGTGACGCTGGATGAACTGGACCTTGCCCTGGCCGAGGATCTGCAGCGTTTGGCCCCTTTCGGCAACGGCAACCCGGCCCCCCGCTTGCTCTCGCGCGGCGTGACGATTGAGCAAGACCAGCGCATGGGCAAAGAAGGCACCCACCGACGGCTGACCGTCAGCCAGGGCGATGCGCGTCAGCAGGTCGTCTGGTTCAACGGCGCTGACGTCGACATCCCCAGCGGGCCGGTTGATCTTGCCTACACGCTTAGCATCAACGAGTACAAGGGCAATCGTTCGCTCCAACTGATGTTTGAAGGCATCCGCAGGGCCGCGGCGGAAGGACCGCCCACGCTGGACAGCCCGCCGCCCCCTGCGCCGCCTCTTGTTGTGCATGACTGGCGCGGACAGTCGGTGGCACCGGCCACGATACCTGGACAAGCAACCTGGTATGCTGAGGGCGTTCACTTGCCTATTGCCGGCAATCAGGAGGATAGCGGGCAGGCGGTTTTTTCACCGCGCTATCAGATCCAGGCGGCGTCGGACAACGCACTTGTGGTTTGGAACGCCCCACCGTCGCTCACGTTATTGAAGCGGATGGTAGAAACGAGTGCGACCGGCGAGGTCTACCTCTGCGATCAGGCGACGACGGATGATTCACTCGCCGGGGTGCTGCGTCAGGTCGCCGGCATGTGCAAATTCGCTATCAACCAGGAGGGCGGCATCTTCCATATCGACCGGATGGCCGCCCGTCTGGGCATGACTGAGAGCGTCATTCACGAGAGCCTGCTCTGGCTGCGCCATCGGGGGCTGATCGAGCTGCTGGAGTGGTCGCCTGCGGACGAAACCGGCGACGCGGTGCGGATCGGGCCGGGCCCGGGGGCGCGCAACGAAGAAGAGACGGCCCTGCGCCAGGCGCGACTCGAAGAGGAGCTGAGCGAAGTTCGGGCGCGGCGACGCTTCTATCGCACCGCGTCCCTACGTGAACTCGGGTTGGAGTGATGAGGAATGAGTGAGTCAGCCATAACGAGCGCCAAGTCAGGGGCAGCTACCTCCATGCGCCCGGCCGCGGCCAGCGTCTATGCCGAACCCTGGCCGGAGCTTGTCGTCCTGCTCATCGCTGCGCTGACGCGCTTCTGGCGTCTGAACTATCACAGCGTCTGGTTTGACGAGGCGGTCAGCCTGGCCTGGGCCGGGGCCGATCCCAGCTACACCTGGCAGGTGACGACGCGCCTGGTCGAAGAGAAGCATCCGCCCGTCTACTACGTGGGTCTCCACTACTGGCAGGCTTTCCTGGAGTGGTTCCAACTGGGGCAGAATGACGCGGCGCTGCGCGCGTTTGGCGCAGTGCTGGGTGTGCTGACGGTCCTCGGCATGCTGCTCCTGGTGCGCCGTCTGAGCGGCCGCGTCACCGCCCTATTGGCCGGGGTGCTGGTGGCGCTGGCCCCGTTGCTCGTTTGGTATAGCCAGGAATTGCGCATGTTTCAGCCCGCGGCGACAGGCTTGGTCTGGTCGGCCTATTTTCTCTTGCGCGGCTGGCAGAGCAACGATTGGCGGGCGCGATTGGGCTGGTGGCTGGGGTTTGTGCTGACGATGGAAGCGGCGCTCTACAGCTATCTCTTTGCTGCCTTCATGCTTCCCGCGGCCGGGTTGGCGCTGATTGCGCTGCTCCTGCTTGACCGCAGTGCAGACGGGGCGTGGCGCACGCGGCGCTTTGTGGAGGGCGCGCTGGCCGTGGGCGCGGCCGGGCTGCTCTTTTTGCCGCTGGCGCGCAATGCCTGGCTCGTCAACGAGGCCGAAAGTACGCCAGGTCGCGCGTTTCAGGATTTCGCCGCCAACACGGAGCGACTGCTGCGCAACGTGACCGTCTGGCGCGTCGATTGGCCCGACGAGTTCAAAGCCGTCGTGATCGCGCTCCTGGGCCTTCTCATGCTTATCGGCGTCGCCCTGCCGTGGTCATCCCCAAGCCCGCAGACAAAGCCGGCCAACGCGCCCGCAGCGCCCCGCTACCTCGATCAGGCATGGCTTCTCATCTGGATCGCGACGCCCTTCCTCATCGCCAACCTGCTGCTCAGTCGCAGCGATTCGGTCTTCCAGGAGGATCGCTATCTGCTCTTCATGGCGCCGTTTGCACTCTGGGCGCTGGCCCGGGGTGTGACGGCCATCGGGCGCAGGTTCGCGGTTGCCGGCGCAATCCTGGCTGCGCTGGTCGTGATGCTCTTTGTGCTGGCGTTGCCTCGCTTGTGGACGCCCGACCTCTATCGCGAGAACTGGCGCGCGGCCGTCGAGTACGTCACCAATTATCAATTGCAGAGTGAAGAGTTGCCGGCGTCCATGGTTGCCCATGTCGACTACACGCGCCGCCCCGTAGAATGGTATCTGCGCCAGGATCTGGATGAGGAGGTGTTGCCCCTCTTCTTTCCGTATGGCGGCACACTCGCACCTGACATGGTGGACGACGTGGTGGCGCCCCCCCTGAAGGGCATAGTCGACCTGGGGATGGAGACGCTCTGGCTTACCCAGAGCCATTTGGAGGGCGTAGATGAGCAACGCGTCGTGGAAAACTGGCTCAACGCCAACTTCCCCCTCGTTACCGAGCAGTATCCGGCCGGCGTCAAGCTGACGGGCCATGCGTTGCGCTATCGCTACGACGTTCTGCCTGACTTGCGTGAGACCGCCATTTATCCCGCAGCTGAGCTTGCGCCCGGCCTCGCCCTGGCCGCGTGCGAGATCCTCACGCCGCGGCTGGCGGCGACCGATGACGCTATGCACCCGCCCAGCGGTTGGGTGCACGTGCGCCTGTGGTGGGAAGCCGTCGGGCCAATCGGCGACGACTATGTGGCGACCGTGCAGATGGTCGGTCCGGAAGGTGTCTGGGGCGATCGTCTCTATCGCGACAACGAAGCGCTACGCCGTGCGCCGACTTCGACCTGGCAGCCGGGCGAGATCGTGCGCGATGAGATCGACGTCAACCTGAACCCGGTCACGCCCAATGGCGACTATCCGATTGTCGTGGGGCTGCTCGACAGCACCGGCGCGCCGACAGGCAACACGACAACCTGCGGGTCGGTGCAGATTGTTGCTGATTGACGGCTCTCTACCATTTTGGCCCTTCAGGATCGCAGGGGGTGACAGGTCAGCGCCAAGCTAGCGCCGGTTGAGCTTGTCGAAACCAAGCGGGTCACCCCCCTAAGATCCGGAAGCGCCCGTTTTTTTGCCGGACAGCGCTCAATCAACGGCGGCAAGCATGACGGACCATGCGTTGCCAAAACCCCACACCAAGCCGTAGCGTTTTCTGGAGATAGGCGGGCCAGACGATAGAATACAGTTTCGATGTTGATCGTGTAGCGTTTTAGGAATTTCGATCTGAGGCTACGGGGATTGCCTGCAATGCGTCCAATCCGCTTTGAGTCTGTCAAACGAATTCCCAGGTCGGCGCGTCAGATTTGCGACGAGATTGCCGACGTCACGCGCTGGTCCGAATTCGGCGGCTACGGCGTGCTGCCGGGCATTGCGCAGGCCGAGTACGAACGGCGTACCGCGGCTATGGTTGGCTCGCGTATTCGCGTCACGAATACGGATGGTTCCCAACACGTTGAAGAGATCCTTGCATGGGAGCCGGGCGAGCGGATTGTTTTGCGGCTGGGTGACTTCACGCCGCCGCTGCGTCAGCTCGCCAGCCATTTTGTCGAGGAGTGGCGCTTTCAGCCGGATGGGGACGATACCCTTGTCACGCGCGCCTTCACCCTCTATCCCACACGCGCTCTGGCCCGCCCCTTCCTGCTCGCGATTGCCCAGCTATTCCAACGCGCCATCGCACAGCATCTAAATGAAATGGCCGGTTCCCCACCCCCCCCATCCGCAATCCAAAATCCACAATCAAAACAGGATGCTTCCCATGATTGAACTTTCCCTCAACGGCGCCTGGCAGCTTCAACAGGCGGACGGCGACCTGCGCGCCCCGGCAACGGTACCCGGCTGCGTGCACACGGACCTGCTGGCGGCCGGCCTGATTCCAGATCCCTACGTACGTGACAATGAGCATGAAGTTATGTGGATCGGTGAAACGGATTGGCTCTACCGCTGCAGCTTTGACGCACCGGCTGCGCTGCTGGACGAAGAGGCGGTGCTGCTGCACTGCGCCGGATTGGACACGCTGGCCACGATTACGATCAACGGCCAACTCGTGGGCGAAACGGACAACATGTTTCGCACGTGGACGTTTGACGTCAAGGAACTGCTGCACGAGGGCGAGAATGAGATCGAAGTGGGCTTTGCCTCGGCCCTCAACTATGGCCAGGCGCGTCTGGCTGAGCGCTACATTCATGCCTGGAGCACTGATTCGCACAAGCTGCCCGGCGGCAACTGGGTGCGCAAGGAGCAGTGCAATTTCGGCTGGGACTGGGGGCCCAAGCTCGTTACCTGCGGCATCTGGCGCGACATGACGCTGCTGGGCCTGAGCACGGCGCGCCTGGCCGATGTTTACGTCCGTCAGGCGCATGACGACGACCGCGTCAGCCTCGCCGTCGACGTTGCAGCCGATCTGGCCCATGCAGCGAGCGGAAGTGAGGGGCTGGCGGCACGGGTTACGCTTAGCCTGGCTGACTCGACAGTTGCAGAGACAGAAATCAGCCTGGAAGATGGTACAGGCGTCGCTGAAATCGTGGTTGAGGAGCCCCAGCTCTGGTGGCCGCGCGATCTGGGCGAGCAGCCGCTCTACACGGTGCGAGTCGAGCTGGTCGACGCGGCCGGAGAACTCATCGACCGCTGGGAACGGCGCATGGGCCTGCGCACGCTCAAGCTGGTGCGCAAGCCGGATGAGTGGGGCGAGAGCTTCCACTTCGAGGCCAATGGCGTGCCTTTCTTTGCCAAGGGCGCCAACTGGATTCCGGCCGATGTCTTCCAGAACCGGGTGACGGAAAAGCAGTACCGTATGCTGCTGGGCGACGCCGCGGCCGTGCACATGAACATGCTGCGCGTCTGGGGCGGCGGCATCTATGAACAGGACACCTTCTACGACATTTGCGACGAACTCGGCATCTGTCTCTGGCAGGACTTCATGTTCGCCTGCGCCACCTATCCGGTCTTCGACGAGGACTTCATGGCATCTGTCCGTGTGGAAGCGGCCGAGAACGTCCGCCGCCTGCGTCACCACGCCTCCCTCGCCCTCTGGTGTGGCAACAACGAACTGGAGCAGGGGCTGGTCGGCGAGGAATGGACCGCCACGACCATGAGCTGGGCCGATTACAGCCAGCTCTTCGACCAGGAATTGGCCCTGCTGACGGCAGAACTGGATCCCCAGACCGACTACTGGCCGGGCAGCCCCCACACGCCGCTGGGCAATCGCCTCGACTGGAACAATCCCCGCTCGGGCGATGCCCACATCTGGGACGTCTGGCATGGACTCCAGCCCTTTGAGTTCTACCGCACCTGCATGCATCGTTTTAATAGTGAATTTGGCTTCCAGTCTTTCCCCGAGCCGCGCACGGTCGAAGGTTTCACCGCGCCCGAGGATCGCAACGTGACGAGTTACGTCATGGAGCATCATCAGCGCAGCGGCATCGGCAACAGCGTGATCATGCACTACATGCTCTCGTGGTACCGCATGCCGACCTCGTTCGATAACACGCTCTGGCTCAGTCAGATCTTGCAGGGCATGGCGATCAAGTACGCTGTCGAACACTGGCGGCGCTCGCGGCCGCGCGGCATGGGCACGATCTACTGGCAGCTCAACGACTGCTGGCCCGTGGCAAGCTGGTCTTCGCTGGACTATCTCGGCCGCTGGAAGGCGCTCCACTACATGGCGCGCCACTTCTTTGCACCGCTGCTGCTCTCGGGGATCGAAGACGTGGACGCTGGCACAGTCGCCCTACACCTCACCAACGACGGCCGCAAGGCCGTGCACGGCGCCGTGCGCTGGACGCTGACCGATCTGACCGGCGCTGCGTTGGCGCAGGGCGAGTTTGCGGCTGAGGGACCGGCCCTGGCCGACAGCCTGCTGACCACGCTCGACGTGAGTGCGCCTCTGGCCCAGGTTGGTCCGCGCGGCGCACTGCTCTGGTTGGCGTTCGATGTGGATGGCGAAACCGTCTCGGAGAATCTGGTCCTGCTGGCCCGCCCCAAGCATCTCGAATTGCGACCGCCGGCCTTTACGCTGGCAGTCGCGCAGGCCGGCGACGGCGCGTACGATGTCGCCGTCGATGCGCAGGCGCCGGCGCTCTGGGCCTGGCTCACGCTGGGCGAGCACGAGGCGGCGTTTGCGGACAACTTTTTCCACGTGCGACCGGGCGAACCGCGCACGATTCGGCTGACGACTGCGGCGACGCTGGCTGAGGTCGAGGAGGCAATTCACATACAGTCGTTGATCGATACCTACGCGGTAGGGTCGGACGCTATGACCGCAGCGGCGTAGGTCTGTACTGCTTCAACTGAAAATGGAGCGTGCAACCGACTCGGTTGTACGCCCCATGATGAGGACTCCATGGCAAAGCTCAAGCTGGACCTGCATGACATTTACAACAAGGGCGACCGCATCGAAGCGGAGCTGAATCGGGTGATCGACGAGGCGGTGGAGAAGCGCATTGCGCTGGTCGAGATCATACCGGGCAAGGGCAGCGGCCAGCTCAAGAAGCGGGTCTTGCGCTTTCTGAATCAGCCCGAAATTCGCGCCAAGTATCATCGTATCGACAAAGACAGCAAGAACTTCGGGCGTGTCTTTGTTCACTTTCGGCATAAGTAGGGCGCCTGAGCCCTCGCTACCAGCTGAAAACTAAGGGCAACTGCGGCTGAAAGCTATGCCGGCGCCCCACGCCTTCGCCGTCGAAGCCGAGTTCAAGCAGATGTGCTTCGCCGCGGACGATTTCCAAATTGTCGATGGCCGCCACTTGCCGGGCGACATCGGAGAGCGGCGCCCCGGTGGGGATGGTCAGACGGAGAGATGTGACCTCGCGCAAACCGGCCTCGTGTTCGAGCGGTTGCCTCCTCGCTCCGGTTGCAAGGGCCGGTTTTCCGCCAAAGGCCAGAAAGAACCACATGGGCTCGCTTAGGGGCGCTTGGCCCACGTCAATTTTCATCTGCGCGGGCAGATAGTCCGGTCGATAGGCCCAGTGCGGGAAGGGCGCGTCCGTTTCGCCGGTACGCTCGGGCCGAAAAGCAAAGCCGAAGGGGGATGTGTCGAGCCCGATTGTCGTGAGCCGTTCGTAGAGCCGGGTCGGTTGCGTGAGCGGGCGCTGCGCCTCATTTGCATCGGCCAACCAAAGCAACTCAAGAAAAACATTGTGGAAGAAGAAGCGCCGATTCGCCGTGCCCTGGCCCGGATGAACATTGGCGCCGCCTTCTGTCAAGCCGAATGCGCGCAGGCGTTCAGCCTCGGGCGCGCCGCGCTTGGCCGCGATGAAGATGTGATCCACTTCCATGGCGTTTCTCCTCAATCGGGCAGGGCAGCCGCTAACGTTTGCAGCTGTTGCCGGTAGGCGTCAAACGCGCGCCGGCCTTGCTCTGTCATCGTGTAGATGGTTAGCGGACGCTTGCCCGCATAGGTCTTCTCGATTTCAACATAGCCGGCCGCTTCCAATTTGGCCGTGTGGGCGGAAAGGTTGCCCTTTGTCAGCCTCGTCTCCTTGCGCAGGTAGAGAAAATCGGCACGCTCCACTGGATAGAGCGTCGTGAGAATGAGCAACCGCGTTGGTTGGTGGATGAGCGGATCAAGGCTAGTGATGTCATCGGGATGGATGGCCACAGTCAGTCGCTCATTTGCTTGTGAGCGGGCTGGTTCAAAAAGGCGCGCAGCGTGACCAAACCGGACATGATGAACGCAACCCCCATCACCGCGAAGTAGGCGGCGCTGCCGAGTTCAAGGTCTAGCTGAGCCGCGCCGATTGCGATGCCTGCGAGCAAAGAAATTGCGCCCAATATGTAGTAGCGCGTTACCCCAAAACGATGCGCCATCAGACCGAATAGAGCCGCGAGAATGACGCTCTGGATGAGCGGCAGCCAGAGCAATAGCCCTGTTGTTGCGTCGCTGTTGCCTGCTGCGCCGGCTTCACTCGGCCCCGTCACGCTCAAGACGCCGGCAATGACGCCGCCGGCAACGCCGACCACGATGCCCAGGCCAAGCACGGTCCAGCGGCGCCGTGGTCTGGCCTGCTTGTGCTGGACAAATCCCGCGCGGGACGCAGTGAAGCGAACTTTCAGACGTTGGACGATGGGAGCGAGGGCAAAGATGCCCACGATCGTAACGACGGGCAGGCCGATGGCCATGACCAACGGTGAAGTTAGGCGCTCCTGGGCAAGGAAGAGGAGAGCCAGCAGCAAAAAATAGACGCCGACTGCAGCTTCCGCCAGGCCATCCTCGTACCAGTGTTGATGCGCCCGCCTTTCTGCTTGCTTGAGCCTCACTTCCAACGACTGATTTGCGCGATCCATGCTGCACCTCTCATCAGGGCGTGTTGACAATATTGATCTCAAACTAGTTTGTATTGCAAACCAGTTTGAGATCAATATACCATCTGACGAATGCTCTGTCAACCAATTTCAGTAGTTCACGATTTCGGAATGACAAATCACAGATTGCGGCCGCCTATACGCCAAGCAGATCCCGGATGTTGCGCACTGTGTCGACGCCATCGCTCACCGCAAGGCCGGTCAGGCTGAGGCGCTCGATCTCCTGCTCCAGACGCTGGTTGAAGCGACTCGTGCGCGCCAGAAATTTGTCGATCAGCACTTGCTCCGCTTCGGTCTTGCCGGCGTAGCCGCTCTCGGCGTAGATTCTTGCTCGAAACAGTTCGTTATCCGCCGTCAGCCAGACCATGGCGATGGTGTCGCGGTCCAACGCGGCGGCTAGCTCGGGCAGGATGGCCGACCCTTCCAGCACCAGACCGCCATGGGTCGGATCGGTTGCATGGCGGGCGACAATCTCCTCAATCTGCGGCCAGACGTTGTCCCGGTAGTGACGCAAGACATCGGCGATGAGTGCGTCGACCGACAAGGTGCGATAGTGTTCGTCCACATGGGGCGGCACCTGCTCAGGGGCCGGCTTCCAGGGGCGACCGGGATGGCGGGCCAGCATGTCGGTAGCGCGGTACGTCCAGCCGAGCTGCCCGGCCAGGGCTGCGGCTGCCGTCGATTTCCCCGTATGGGAGGAGCCGCCGATGAGGATGACGTTGATTGCTTGGCGGTCGCTCATGGGGTCTGGCGTAGTTTTTCAGCGCTCATGGCGCCTGGCTCGTCCGCACCCGCGACGACCAGAATGACGCTGCCCCGCTTGCTGCCCGATTCCACGTAGCGGTGGGCTGCTGCCGCTTCAGTCAAGGGAAAGGTGCGATCGACAATCGCCCTGATGCTGCCTGCTTCAATCATCGTCTTGATCGTCTGAAGATCTTGCGGCGATTCCGAAGAGAGGGCGCAGATGACCTTCTGATCGCTGCCCCGGGCGGTGCGCAGCATCTGCCAGAGCTGTTTGGATTTAAAGCTCACCAGCAGATAGCGCCCATGGGGCGTCAGTGATTGTCGGACCTCGTCAAACGAACGCTTGCCCAGAATATCGATGATCAGATTATAGCGCTCACCATTGCGCGTGAAGTCCTCCTGCGTGTAATCGACCACGGCATCTGCGCCCAGCGCCTGCACCTGCGCCAGCCGCGGCGTCCCGCACACTGCGGTCACGTGGGCGCCGGCCTGCTTGGCCAGCTGGAGCGCGGCCGCACCGATGCTGCCTGATGCCCCGTTGATCAGCACCTTGTCCCCCGGTCGGATCTCCACCTTGCGCAACAGGCTTAACGCAGTCAGGGGCCCATAGGAAAGTGCGGCCGCCTCGGCGAAGCTCACGTTGGGCGGTTTGAGCGCGACCAGCCCATCGGCGGCTGTGGTCAGATATTCGGCATAGGCGCCAAACCGGGGGCCGCGGTAGCCGAAAACCGGATCGCCGACCTGAAATTCGTTCACGTCCTCGCCGACCGCCGCCACCACGCCCGCAAACTCGCTGCCCAGGATCTGCCGTTTGGGCTTCGAGACGCCAAACATGATGCGCGTCGGCAGCCAGAGCGGGGCGGGCATGGTGAAATGGCCGGGTGAAATGGCCTTGAAGTTGCGCGCCATGAGATCACCGACAGTCACCGAAGTCGCGTAGACCTTGACGAGAACTTCATTCTCAGCGGGGATGGGCCTTGGCGCCTCTGCGCTGTGGAGCACCTCGGGCGGTCCGTATTCGGTGTAGATGGCGGCGTTCATCATTGCGTCATGCTGCATCTGGTTGGTCCTTTTCCACGGTGAGCACGATCTTGCCGCGTGCGTGATCGTTTTCCAGATGGTAGAGCGCGGCCGCAGCGTTCTCGAGGGCAAAGGATTGATCGATGACCGGTGTGACCCGGCCGCTGTCTATGAGTTCCGCCAGCGCGGTCAGATCCTTACGGTTAGGCGACGTCATCAGCGGGCTTTTCTGCTGACCCATAAAGGGCGACAGCATCATGCCTTTGATCACATAGGTCATGCCGCCGTGCCCGCTGTTGGGAATGATCATGCCTTGGGGCGCGAGCACGCGACGGAGGTCGGAGAAGGAGCGGCTCGCCACATTGTCCAGAATCAGATCGTAGCGCTCGTCGCTCTTTGTGAAATCGGTCTGCGTGTAGTCAATCACGTGATCCGCGCCCAGGGATCGGACCAGCTCCACGTTGCGCGTGCTGCAGACGCCGGTTACCTCGGCGCCCAGGGCCTTGGCGATCTGCACGGCGAAGGTGCCGACGCCGCCGGATGCGCCGTTGATCAGCACCTTCTGTCCGGGCTGGACGTTGCCCGCATCGCGCAGGCCCTGGAGCGCGGTGATGGCGGCTGTTGGCACGGCCGCGGCCTGCTCGAACGAAAGCGTGGCCGGCTTGCGCGCCAGCTTCTCTTCGGCGACGGCCGCGTACTCGGCAAAGGCGCCGCTGCAGGAGGCGTAGACTTCATCGCCAGGCTGGAAGTGCGTGACTCCCTCGCCGACCGCCTCCACGCGCCCGGCCATATCCCAGCCGAGCACGTAGTCGCGCGGCTTGGGGAAGCCGACGCTCAGTCGCGCCAGCCAGGGACTGCCGCGCATGGAGAAGAGGTCGCCGGCGTTGATGCTCGCTGCCTTTACGCGCACCAGCACTTCAGTCTCTTTGATGGCCGGCTTGTCCAGTTCTTTTAGCTCAACGACATCAGGGGAGCCGTATTGGTTTAGCACAATTGCTTTCATAGTTTTCCTCGATTGGGTCGGGCAATTCGTCGGGTTTACGCGTCTGCGACGACCAGCGGATTGGCGGGATTTGTCGCCCACTCTTGCATGGATGCCGCATAGACGGCCACGTTCTCAAAGCCCAATCGCGTCAGAATGAACGCGTTGGAGGACGCCGCCACGCCGCCGCCGCAATAGGTGATGATGCGGGCACTGGCGTCGTCTTGTGATGCATGCGGCGCATGGAGGGCGGCAAGCTCATCCTCGGGCAGATAGCGACCCGTTTCATCGAGCAGCCCGTTGGCGTCCACGGGCGCAGCGCCGGGAATGTGTCGCATGCGATAGCTCTCCTCGCCCAGTGCGTCGATCAGACAGACCGCGCCGGCGTCGACGGCCCCCGCTTCGATCGCGGCCAGGATCTCGCCTTGATCGGCAATTGCCTCTGGCCGGAGCGACGGCGTCAGTTGCCGGGGCGCCCGCGCCGGCAGCTTGGTGGAGAGCGGTCGTCCCTCAGCCTGCCAGAGACCGAGCCCGCCGTCGAGCAGTGCGACATTGTCAAAGCCGATCCAGCGCAGCATCCACCAGACCCGGGCCGACCACATACGGCCGCTGGCGTCATAGAGCACGACGCGTGAGTCGTCGCCCACGCCCAGCGCGCCCATGGCGGCACAGAACTGCTCGGGTGTCGGCATGGGCATCCACCACTCGGGCTTGTCCGGTGCGGAGAGGGCCCCGAGCAAGTCGGCAAAGCCTGCGCCCGGGATGTGGCCGGCTTCATACTGCGCCTGCCCGCTGACGAGGCGAAAGCCGGCTTCTGCGTCTGGTTCCACGGCCACCGTACAGTCGAGTATGACCAGATCGGCGTCATCGAGGCGCCGGCTGAGCCACTCGGTGGTGACAAGTGAATCCATCGTTGCTTGATCTCTGGCCATCATAGTGTTCTTCCAACCCCCTGGAATCCATTCATGGTTCATCTCCTTGTGCTGATGGCTGACTCGGCATACTATCGCATCGAGCTCAGCCGCTTCGATGCGCATCACGGAGAGCAAGGGCATGCCCGTGTCACGGACCTTTTTTAGCAGACCGAAGAGCGCCGCCTGATCGATCACCGGGCCGGTCAGACACGTCTCACCGTTCGCTTCACGGACGACGGCCATGCCGTCGAACCACTCTGTCCATTGGTTTTCCAAATGACCCTGAACGCGAATCTGATAGACCGGCTGTCGGGTCGTTTGGGCTGTTGAATCCGTTTTTACTGACATGGTTCTGTCCTGCCGCGTTGCTCGACACCTACTGGCTTGCCTTACTCTACATGACCAGAGTGTAGCGGCAGGGGGCACTGACGTACAGCTACCAAAGTATGGTTCGGGGTATTGTTGGCGGGGAAATGGGATAGGTGTTGGAACGATCAACCGGTCGCGTCCTGCACCAGTCCCAACTCGCGCGCCCGCGCCACGGCTTCGGTGCGACGCTTGACGCCGAGCTTGCCGAAGATGTTGCGATTGTGCCCTTTGACCGTGCTCAGGGCGAGGAAGAGCCGTTCACTGATTTGGGCATTGGAAAGGCCTGCAGCCACCAGGGCCAAGACTTCCAACTCGCGCTCGCTGAGCGGTTCGATCAGCGCTTGGCCGGATGCCTCGGCGGCAGGGCGCGCTTCCTGGCTGGGAAAAGCCGCCAGCAGTTGACGCGCATAGTCGGGCATGATGCCATGCGCTGCCGCACGGGCCAGCAACTCTGCCATGGACGCCCCTTCGTCGACAAATAGACGGACGAAGCCGCCCGGCGCGCCCTGGGCCAAAGCGTCCGCCAGCAGGTTTACGGCCTCTTCGTGTGCGCCTTGCGCCTGTGTTGCCAAGGCCAGCAACACCGTTAACTTGAGCGCCTCATCCGCCCAGCCTCTGGTCGTCATCTCCTCGTGTAGACGCTCCAGCAAGGCCAGCGCTGCCGGAGCGTCTCCCTGCGCCAGGGACACGCGTGCTTGGCTCACCGGAAGATCGTGTGCGGCTGCCAGGCGTGCAGCCTCATCCATGGCCCCCGGACGGCGCGCGGCCTGGCGCAGCAGCATTTGTACCTGGGCGGCTGCTACGTTGGGCCGCTGGCCGGCATAGGTTTCCTCACGCACCGCTTGCCCGGCCTTGGCCAGCCTGGCGTCGGCCTCGGCTTCATCCCCTTGGGCCAGCGCCAGGCGTACCAGGAAGAGTTCGCAAGCAATGGCCCGGTCTGTCTCCTCTAACTGGCGCGCCAGCTGCAGACTCTTCTGCCCATGTTCTTCAGCAGCTTCCAGATCGTTCCATTCGTAGCAGATGCGCGCCAAACCCAGATGGGCCTCAGAGGCGACGGGCAGCGGCGCGTCGCCGACCAGGCCCAGCACGCTGCGGTAGGTCTCGACTGCAAGGGGAAGCTGATTTTCGCGTTCCTGCACGCCGCCCAAGCCGATCAATGCCGCAATCGTGATGATAAAGTGGCCGATGGCCTGACTGCCGGCAATCGCCTCCGCATAGGCCCGACCGGCCGCCACCCGGTTGCCCTGCAGATCATGGGCCACACCCAGCGTCCAGATCGTGGCCGTGCGCACGGGCAGATTGTCGGCATGCAGATGGTCCAGCGCCCGGAGCGACTGGGCAAGAATGGTGGGGCCGTCGGCGCGGGCCACTGCCATCGCCGCGCGAATGGCAGCGATGTGGCCGGTCAGGTCGTCTGTTGCGGGCGTCGGTTCGGCGTCGCGCAGCGCGGCTTCGGCCGCGAGCAGCGTTTCCTTCACGGCGGGCAGGCGGCCGACAAAAAGTTGGGCCGACGCATAGAGCACCCAGAGACCCGGTCGTTCATCCATGACTGCTGTGGGCAGCGACGCCAGCCAGTCGAGCACCGGCATGACCGCGCCGCGAAAGAGCAGGGGCATGCCGTCCCCTTCCACCAGACGCGCGGCGCGGTCTACGTCATTGGCGGCAGTGGCATGCTGAAATGCCTCTACGTCCAGACGTTGGGCCTCGTACCAGATGCTGGCGCGCGTGTGGAGTTCGGCGGTCAGATCGGCGGCCTCCGGTTGCTGCGCCAGGCGTTGGCGCAGTAGCTCGCCAAAAAGATGATGATAGCGATACCAATTCCGGTTGTTGTCCAGGGGAATGATGAATAGATTGGCGCGCTCCAGCTCCTCCAGCGTTTCCTGGCCCGGCGAGCTCGGGTCGCGCAGCACCGCATCGCAGAGGGGAGCGCATAGACGGTCGAGAATCGACGTGTGGAGCAGAAAGCGCTGGATGTGAGTGGGCTGCTGCTCCAGCACCTCTTCCACCAGGTAGTCGAGCACATAGCGATGACTGCCGCTGAAGGTTTGGATGAAGGTCGACCGGTCGTCCTGGCCCTGCACCGATAGTGCAGCCAGCTGCAGACCCGCGGCCCAGCCTTCGGTCCGCGCCTCCAGCGCCGTTATCTCGGCCGGGGTGAGCTGCAAGCCCATCGCCTGGTTGAAGAATGCCGCGACTTCCGCCGGCGTGAAGCGCAGGTCGGCCGCGCGTATCTCCGTTAGCTGGCCGCGGGCGCGAAGGCGGGCCAAGGGCAGATTCGGATCCTCGCGGGTCGCGATGATCACGTGCATCCGGGGCGGTCCATGCTCGAGCAGAAAGGCGAGCGCGCGGTCGACAGGCGCAGCGTCGACCAGATGATAGTCGTCGAGCACGAGCACAAAGTGATCGGGCAGGGCGGCGAGATCATTGAGCAAGGGCGTGAGGATCGCTTCCAGGGGCGGCAGCTGGGGGGCGTGGAGCGCGCCCGCAATCGCCTGACCAATGGGCGCCTCGCCTGCTGCCGGCGGCCTAAGCGTTTGCAACGCAGCGACGAGGTGGATCAGAAAGCGCGCCGGGTCGCTGTCGCCTTCGTCCAGGGAAAGCCAGGCGATTGGATTGCGGAGTGCGGCGTGCGGCGTGCGGATTGATGCGGTGGCGGCCCATTCGCTGATCAGGGTGGTCTTGCCGAAGCCAGCGGCCGCGGAGATGAGCGTCAGCTTGCGCAGCAGGCCCCGATCCAGCCGCGCGACGAGACGCGGGCGGGGAATGACGTCGGGGCGCGGCTGCGGGATATAGAGCTTGGTGGCGAGGACAGATCCAGACATGGCGCAATTATACATCAGGCAGTCTGGCGCGCTATCTGGGGTTTGCGGGTTGCGCGGCGCGTCTGGTGGCGATCACCTCAGAGAACGGCTTACACCTCCGGAAGGGGCTGAGCAACATGCGCTGAACAAACTGCTGATTGCCCCTTCCGGAGGTGTAGGCTCGATATGGGGAGAAGCCCCGTCTTACAGGCTTTTTACCACTCGCCGGTCAGATAGCGGGTGATGGCCATCGCGATGAAGCTGATCCCAAGCCCTGCCAGGACCGCGATCGCCATCTGGCCCGTATAGAGTCCGACGGCCAGGCTGATCAAGAAACAGGCGACAAAGACGACGCCGCTGATGCCCTTGGTACGCGATTGCTGGTCTTGCGTCGACATCTTTTTTCTCCTTCCTGAAATTTATGCACTGAAGAGGCCTGAGCCTGTCGTGGACCAGACCTCTCAAATCACCGTGATTGCTGCGGCATTACATCGATCAGTACGTTGCCCCGCTTGTGACCCTGCTCGACGTAGCGATGGGCCTCGACCATCTCAGCCAGCGGATAGCGCCGGTCGATGACCGGTTGCAGCGTGCCCGCTTCAACCATTTGGCCGAGCAAACGCAGGTCGCCGACCGTCTGCTTGCCACCCGCATGCTTGATGACGTTCAGCAGGACGTCCTCTCGGCTTTAGCAGCGCCTTGGCCTGCGCAGGCGGCAGTTTGGCCACCGCATCGAGCACCACATCGTACGTACCGCTATGGGCGGCAAAGGCTTCGCTGGTGTGGTCGAGCGCATCGTCTGCGCCCAGCGACTGCACGAGCTCCAGATTGGCCGTGCTGCAGACGCCAGTCACGACTGCTCCATGCGCTTTGGCAAGCTGCACCGCGTTGGTGCCCACTGCGCCGGACGCGCCGTAGACCAGCACGCTGCTACCAGGTTGAAGCTGCGCCTTGCGCACCAGGTTGAGCGCAGTCAGGCCGCCGCCAGGCAGGGCCGCGGCTTCGCCCTGGGTCAGTTCCGCCGGCTGTTTGGCGAGCATGCCGCGGGCGGGCAGGCACTTGTACTCAGCGTAAGCGCCAAACTTGGCCTCAAAGGTCGATGCAAAGATCTGATCGCCGGGTCGAAAAGTCGTCACGTTGCGACCGACTGCTTCGATTTCGCCGGCCAGCTCCATGCCGAGAATGCGCCGCTTGGGTCTGCGCAGGCCCATGAACAGGTGGAGCATGGCCGTTTGGAACGTCGAGTCGGGATGGCGTCCACGGCGCATGATCACATCCCCGATGGTAACGGTCGTGGTCTGCACCTTGACCAAGACCTCGTCCTCTTTTGGGCGAGGCTTGTCAATCTCTTTGAGGTGCAGAACCTCCGGCGGTCCATAGGCCTCATAGATGACGGCTCTCATTACATCCACCTCCAGGCGTGCCAGAGCGTCAACAGATTGATGCCCAGCCCGACCGCAATCAGGAATTTATCGTAGAGCCCGGGATAAGTCGGCAAGCCCACCAGATTGAAGAGAAAGAAGCCGATGGCAAGCCCGATGTTGATCCAGCGATTGGCCGGATTGCTCAGCGTCAGCGACAGATAGACCATGAAAATTGGCAACAGCATCAGCGTGGCCATCAAGACCCACATCCATTGCGACACGCTCTGCCCCCCGATCTGGCCGGCCTCAAAGTCGCCGGCGAAAATGCGTAACACGTCGCCGAGTAGATAGGTGAGCATGAGCGCAATCCAGAGCGCGGACAGCTTGAACTGAATGGCCTCAATCATCGTCTGTGTCTCCTCTGTCACGGTCGCAATCCTGGCTGTCTTTGACTGCATCCTCGCTCGGCAGGCAGGTGACGGCGAGCAGGGGGAGGCCCAGGTTGCGCACCTTGTTGAGCAGCCCGTGCAGGGCTGACTGGTCGACGACCGGCCCCGTGAGGAGGGTTTCGCCATGTGCTGCCGAGCATATCGTCAGGCCGTCAAACCAGTCGGACCATTCGGGCCCCAGGTGGCCTTTGAGTTTGATCTCATAGATCGGACACGGGTTTGATTGCGGCGCCGTGACGGAATCAGCCTTCATTATGCCACCTGCCGTATGGGCAACTTACTGGTCGGATATCGAACCCCCCGTAAGGGGCTCACAACAAGACTCCCTGCCGGCAAATATCGGAAAAGAGTCACTAGGCCCAGCATAGCCAGGAGTGGCACGGCAGGACAGACACTTTAGTATTATTCAAGGTATTGTTTGCGGGGAAAGGGAGGGGAAAGCTGCGGCTTTGACGCGGCCCGCTCGTCACGAGCGTGCATGAAGTTCCGGGAAGGGGTCACCCAGGTTGCCGTCCAGGGTGATTCTTTTTCACCCCTTCCCGGAAGTTCAGAGCCGTGGCGCCTAGAGCAGCCCCAGCGCGCGGGCGCGCGCCACGGCTTCGGTGCGCCGGCGGACGCCCAGCTTGCCAAAGATGTTGCGGTTGTGTCCCTTCACCGTGTGCAGCGAGAGAAAGAGACGGTCACTGATCTCGGCGTTCGACATGCCCTGGGCAACCAGACTTAACACTTCTTGCTCCCGGTTACTCAAGGGTTCGATCAGCGAAGTGAGTGTGCCGGAACCGTCGGCTGCGTCGACGGCTACAGGTGGGAATGCCGCCAGCAGGCGCTGGACATAGGACGCGTGCGGGGTGGCCGCGGGCAGCGCAGCCAGCAGGGCCGCACACGCTGCGCCTTCGTCGACAAAGGCGCGGATGAGTCCGCCCGGCTCGGCCAGGCGCAACGCTGCGCAGAGCGCATCCGTGGCCGCCTCGTCGTCCGACCGCTTTGCCGCCAGCAGGGCCGAGAGGATGAGCAGCTCGATGGTGCGGGCAGTGCGCCCGCCGGCACGCGTCGCATGGAGCAGGCGCGCGAGCAACTGGGCAGCCTCCTCATGGCGCGCGCCAGCCATGAGAATACGCGCCAGCGCAATGTGTTCGCTTTCCCGGTTGTAGTCGAGGCGGTCCTGCGCTCGCAGGTCATGCTGTTGCGCCCAGCGCACCGCGGCCTCCGTGCGGCCCTGAGCCAGCAGCAGGCGCGCGCGCCAGGCAGAACCAGCGTGCAGGATCCAGGGCGGTACGAACGCATCTTCTGCCAGCTGCGCCAGGGTCTCCACCACGTTGGCAGCGTCCGCATAGTCGCCTCTGGAGAAGAGCACCCGCGTCAGGCAGATGCAGCTCCAGCCGCGCATGGCCAGATCGCCGCCCCGTTCGGTGAGAGCGACGCCGCGCGCGGCCTTGGCCAGCGCATCATCGAGATCGCCGTTCTCCGCACACGCTTCGCCCCAGATGGCCAGCAGCCAGCCTGCCAGCGCGCTTTCGTCGAGGCCGGCTTGCTGTACCAAGCGGTACTGTTCGGCACAGAGTGACTGCGTCTCCGTGGGCTGGGCGAGATGACGCACGGTGACGGCTAGCTTCAAGTTGGCAATCAGTTGTTGAAAAAGGCCGCCGGGCGTGTGCTCACCTGCGCCGTGGTAGAGACGGGCGCGGTACGCCTGCTCCATCTGACCGGCAAAATCGTAGCCGTCGCCCAGCAAATGCGCGGCGGGACCACGCCACGCGGCCTCGTCGAACGGCAGCAGCGTCAGAGCCCGGTTGGCGTGCTGGATGATGCCGGCTGCGTCGCCCCGGTAAAAGGCGGAAAAGGCGCAACAGACGGCCAGCCGGCCGGCGAATAGCGTACGCTCTGCCTCATCACAGATCAGCCTGGCTGAATCCTCGCCCAGCAGGGCGGTGGTGCGCGCGATCAGCTCGTCGGCTTCGGTTTGCGCACCGTTGGCGAGCAGATACCAGGCGCGATAGATGGTGAGGCGGGGTCGGGCCACGAGTGAATCAAGCGGCAGCTGGGCCAGCCACCGCGCAAGGCGGCTGTCGCTGCCGCTGGCCCACGTTTGATCGGCGAGCGACTCGATTTGGCGTGCGGCCGTGGCGAAATCTTCTGCTTGCACCGCGTGCTCGATTGCCGCATCGGTGAAGCCCGCTGCGGCATACCACGCGGCGGCACGCTGGTGGAGCGTCGGCAGCATTGCTGGAGAGTCATGTTGCAGACGCTGGCGCAGCAGATCGGCGAAGAGGTGATGGTAGCGATACCAGCGTCGTTCGTCGTCCAGCGGCACAAAGAAGAGATTGGCGGCTTCGAGCGTCGCCAAAATGGCCTCGCTATCGGCGCGCTGGGTGACGGCGTCGCAGAGGGATGCGCTCAGACGCTCGAGAATGGAGGTCTGGAGCAGGAAGCGCTGGGTGTCCGGCGGGCACTGCTGGAGCACTTCGTCCGTCAGGTAGTCGTGGATGTAGCGATCGCTGCCGGTGAAGCGCTGGACAAAGTCCGCGATCTCCGTCTCCCCGCTGAGCCCCTGCATGGAGAGTGCGGCCAGCTGCAGTCCGGCCACCCAGCCTTCGGTCCGTGCGGCCAGCGCGGCGACATCATCTGCGGCCAGCGTGAGGCCGATCGTCTCGTTGAGGAAGGCTGCGCTCTCCGCCGGCGTGAAGCGCAGGTCGGCCTCGCGCACTTCGGTCATCTGGTCGCCGGCGCGCAGGCGTGAGAGGGGCATGGCCGGGTCCATGCGGCTGATGATGACGAGATGCAGGCCCTGCGAAGGCTGATCGTGCATGCCGTTCTGGGGCATGAGGTGGTCGAGCAGGAAGGTGAGCGTCTCGTCGACCGCAGGCGATTCGGCCTCGTGATAGTCGTCGAGCACCAGCACGATCTTCAGCGGGATCGTCGCAATTTCGTTGAGCAGATTGGTCAGCAGCGGCTCAAGGGATGGCGGCTGGGCGGATTGGAGCATGGCCAGCAGATTGGCGCCAAAGGGCACAGTGTTCGCTTCGCCGGCGCGCGTCTGCAGCGCCGTGATCAGATAGGTAAGAAAGCGTAGTGGATCCGCATCGCGCGCGTCCAGCGAGAGCCAGGCTAACTCTGTGGTGTGGGTCTTCTGCAATTCAGCGGCCCACTCGCTGATCAGGGTCGTCTTGCCAAAGCCGGCCGGCGCGCAGACGAGGGTCAGCTTGCGGTGCAGGCCGTCGTCGAGGCGCGTCAGCAGGTGGGGGCGAGGCACCACCATGGGCCGACGGGGCGGAATGAAGAGTTTTGTGGCAAGGATGGGCGCGGACATGGCTCAATTATACTCTCCTTGTCCAGCCCGGGTCGAAGCCGCGCAAAGGCCCAACTGATCGCCGGATGATTTCAGGTGGACTATTGGTAGCTGCTGTGAAATCGAGGTAGTGCTTTGAAGTAGGATTGGCTATTGGCTTCTGGACCTGGAATTCGAGGACCGGCCCGTGCCAGCACTTCGAGTGCCGTCCTCGGACTCTTCCTCCTAGGCTAAGCCGGAGTAAGCGTCAGCACAGACGGCGGAGATTGCTTCGGGAACGAAGCATATAGTGGTGGCTGGAACCTAATTGACAATACTTCGGGACCTTGTTCTGGGGAGACTTTTCGTATTGGCGCCGTGACCAACTTCGATTCGACGCTGGGAGACAACGGCGGGCCGACGTTGACCCATGCGCTCCTGACCGGCAGCAACGCCATCAATGCAATCCCCCTCAGCGTCGCGCGCTTGGATGGCACACAGAGCGCCAATGTGGTTTGTGGCGGTCTCGTCCCTGACACCGATCAGCGCGGCGTCACCCGTCCCCAGGGCAGCGGCTGCGACATCGGGGCGTTTGAGTTAGTGGATGATACTGTGGCGGTGACGCTGGGCTGGTTCCTGGCCGAACGCAGTGGGGAGGATCGCGGCGTCGTCGACATCCGCTGGCAGACGGCGACGGAGACGGGCACGGCCGGCTTCCACGTACTGGCCGTCGGCGAGACCGGCGCGCGGGTGCAGCTCAACGATGCACTGGTGCCGTCGCCGGTGATCGACTCGCTGGAACCGACCGACTACTTCCTGCGTGCGCCCAGTGACGCGACGCAATTCGTACTGCAAGAGGTGCAGATCGACGGCGGCGTGAATGAGGAGGGCCCCTTCGAGCTGGGCGTGGCCTACGGCGTCTACAGCCTGCCGGGCAATGTGGAGCTGAGCGAACGCAGCTGGCTGCCGCTGATTGCGCGTTAGGGGGATGGTCAGATGCCGGACTTTTTTAAAAAGTCCGGCATCTGTCATTATCAGGGCCTTTCCTCATGCCGTCGCCCCACGCTAGCAGCGTGGGGTTCTCCGGACGTCCACGCCCGTCTCGTCAATCCGGCAGCGGCCGCTCCAGCATGTCGCAGGCGTTTGCCTGCCAGACGCCCTTGCGTTGCGTGAAGCGCAGCGTGGCCACCTCGAAGGGGGCGAGGTGCACAGGAAATGACTGCTCACCCAGGTGCACCCGGCCCCGGTTTCCCTGCCCATGGCGGTCGGCGAAGCGGGCGATGAGACCGTGGCCGTCTTCGGCTATCTTGCATGCGGTCAGCTCAATCCCTTCATCTGAGATTGCCAGCAGTGAGTCGAGCGGCGGCCGCGTGCCGGGATGACCGTGCACGGTAACAAGCAGCGGCGGCCGGTTGAGCTGCCGCGCCCGCTCCATCACGCCTGCGTCTTGCCACGGCCCCACGTGGGGACGGATCACCACGTTGAACTCCTGCGCGCCCTGGTCGATCCAATCATAGCGTCGCTTGGCCCCATGGGGATGAGGTTCGTGGTAGGCATAAGGCGGGCTGCGCAGCACGGTCAGCCGCATGACCGACCCCATAACGTCACAGCCATACTTGCCGTCGTTGAGCAGCGCTGCGCCCAGCACTGCGTCGCTCCCGTCGCACGCACGCCCCGTCACGTCCAGCCACATCTGCGTGGGCGCCTCTCGACCGTCGACCGGACGCTCGATCCAGCCAAAGGGCACGTCGTGACTCGCAATGGGCGCCGTCACCGCTACGTCAAAGGCGAGCTTGAGCAGCGTCCAGCGCCCCTGCCAGTTCAGCCAGTTGCGGATCAAGATCTCCGGTTCGCCCTGGCGCAGGCTGAGCTGCTGCAGCCAGACGCTGGGACCAAAGCGGCGCTCCACCAGCAGCGACGCCTGCAGCGGACCCTCTTCGATCAGCGTGAAGGTGGGGGCGCCAAAGGCGTCACTCGCCGCGCCATAGCCGGCCAGCCGGTGGGTCCAGGTGTCGCTGGGGTCGTCCACCACTTGCGGCACGTTCCAACCGCCTGCGCCCACCCACTCGCATCCGCTGCCCTTGTCGATGCAGGAGACGATATTGCCCGACGCTGGATCAAGCTGCACCCGTAGCAGATCGTTCTCGAGCGAGTGGAGGGCGCCTGTCGTGTCGCCCGCTGGCGGCGCTTGGGGCTGCCGCGGCCCGAAATGGTAGAGGCGATAGCCCAGCGGCGGCACCTGGACGCGGAAGAGCAGCTTGGCCGGGATCAGCGCCGGATTCGACATGGCCGCGTCGCGCTCCAGCAGCTGGTAGGGTACGGGCGCGCCCGTCTCGTCGAGCAGCCCCCATTGTTCGCCCTGCCAGGGGCCCCAGTCGGTCCAGGGCTCATATTCGATATACTGCGCAAGGGGTGCAGCCGACGGGTTGAAGACAACCACGGCGCCGCCTCTGTCCGGCATGCCACGCCAGGTATCGATCTGCATGGCCACCGCGCGCCCGGCGTCGACGCTGATCTCCTCGGCCGCCGCCACAATGCCGCGCAGCGCGCTGATGGCGTCGTCGGTGGCCTGCTTGAGCGAGGTGCCGCCCAGCGTGTCGTGAAACTGATTGAAGCAGAGCGTTTGCCAAAGCGCGTACAGTTGCTGCTGCGGCGCGGGTCGATTTGCCCACTGTGCGGCCAGCGCAGCCATGCGCTCCGCCACCAGCAATCCGTTTTCGGCTTGGCGATGCGCGCGCTTGAGGTCGCTGACGGCCGAGTAGCAGCCGATGGCGTGGAATTGCAGCTCTTCGGCCACGGTGGGCAGCGCTTCCGCAGCGCTGGCAATGGCTGTAAAGTAGCGCTGGGGATCGCTGAAGCGCACCTCCCAGCGGTCGCTGCCGGCGGCGATTTGCTGCACGTTTTCGATCTGGGCTCTGGTGGGTCCGCCGCCGTGGTTGCCCACGCCAAAAAAGCACATTGTCTCGTTGAGTTCGGGCGGCATGGCGTCGACGGCCAGCTGGATGTGCTCGGCGTGCTCGTCCTGGCGCGTGGTGTAGGCGCCGGCAATGCGAAAAGAGAGGATGCGGCTGCCGTCGGGCGCCTGCCACCAGAAGACGTTGGCGGGCAATTCCTTTTCGTGCGGCGCGGGGCGCATGAAGACATAGGCGTCGAAGCCGCACTGGCGCAAGATCATGGGCAGCGTTGCGGCGTGGCCAAAGCTGTCGACGCAGTAGGCAATGCGCGGCTCGATGCCAAACTTCGCAGCCATGTAGGCCTTGCCCAGCAGCACTTGGCGTACGAAGGATTCGCCGCTGGGCAGATTCATGTCGGGCTGGATCAACATGCCGTTGACCAGATGCCAGCGCCCGGCCTCAATCAGCTCCTGGATGGCGGCGAAGAGCGCTGGGTCGTCCTGCTCGATCCATTGATAGACCTGCGCTTCGCCGCGCACGAAGTGGAATTCAGGGAACTCACGCAGGCGATCCACCGCCGACTGGCTCGTGGCCAGGGCTTCGGCCCGGCCCTCGGTCCAGCGCCAGAGCCAGACCGGATCCAGGTGCCCCTGGCCGATCATATGGACAATTGGTCTTGCCATTTTTGTCTCTTTCATTGTGATTGATCGTTCGGTCAATAGGCACTACAAGTCCGCCCTACAGTGCGGCACCGTCCTCGGCATTATCTGGAAACGCAGGGGGCGGCGACGACTTCCGTTCACGCGGCTGCGCCTTCGGTCACGCGTCGCTCGTCTTCGATCATCGTGTCGCGCGTATAGGCGCGCAGTCCCGGATAGCGCTGCGCGATCACGGCGGTCATGGCCACGGTTGCCAGACCACCGCTGACGATGGCGAAAGGCACGCCGAAGAGGGCCGCCACGATGCCGGCTTCTACCTCGCCCAGCTGTGGGCCGCCCATGAAAAAGATCTGGTTAATGCCGGTCATCCGTCCGCGCAGGCGATCTGGCGTGGTGCTCTGGCGAATCGTTTGGCGGATGACCATGGAGACCGTGTCTGCGCCGCCGATGAGCATGAAGAGCAGGTAGCTGAGCGCAAAGCTGGTCGAGAGGCCGAAGAGCGCCGTGGCCGCGCCGTAGACCGCCACGCTGCTGAGCAGGACGACGCCCTGGCGGTAGATGTCGCGGCGCAGTGACAGGGCCGCGCCTGCGGTCACCGCGCCCATGGCCTCGGCCGTGGCCAGCACGCCATAGCCCTGTGCACCGACCTGGAGAATCTCGCCCGCAACCAGGGGCAGCATGGTGCGTGCCGAGCTGAAGAAGGTGGCCATGAAGTCGAGCATCATGCTGCTCCAGATGATGCGCGATCCGCGCACGAAGCGCCAGCCTTCGACGATTGCGCTCCAGCCCAGCCCGCTCGTGGTGGATTGGACGACCCGGCCGGAGTAGTGGAGCAGGGAGAGGGCCACGATCACGGCAGCGAAGGAGACAGCGTTGATGGCGTAGACCCAGGACTCACTGGCCGCGCCGATGATCAGGCCCGCCAGCGCGGGGCCGCCGATGGTGGCGATGTGGCGCATGGTGGAGTTGAGGCTGATGGCGTTGGTGAGGTCGGCCCGGGGCACCAGGTTAGGGATGAGCGCCTGCTGCGCGGGCGATGAGAATGCGGCCGTGGCCGCGCCGGCGGCGGTCAGCAGGTAGATGGCCAATACCGTGTCGCGCTGGGTAAAGCTGAGCAAGGCCAGCACTGCCGCCAGCAGCCCCGCGATGCCGTTGGTGACGATGAGCAACTTGCGCCGGTTGGCCGTGTCGGCCAGCGCGCCGCCGATGATGGCGAAGATCATGATCGGGATTACCCGCGCCAGCCCCACGCCGCCGAGCCCCAACGCCTCGGCCCCCAAGGCAACCTCGCGGCCAAAGAGCGTGATGGTGATCGATGTCCCCGCCAGCAGGCGATAGACGTGCCAGTTGATGGCAACCAACTGCATCTGCGAGCCGACAACTGACACGAAGTTGCCGGCCCACATCAGGCGAAAATCATGAAATTGTAGCGCCGCCAGGCGGCGGCCATCATCGGTGGACACGGGCTTGTCGATTGGACAGTGAGACTTCCGTGGATAGCGGGCGGATGGGAGACGTGAGGGCTTGAGAGGTTCCTACGTCTCACGACTTCATGCACCGCGCCTCAAATGATCTATTCCAATGCCTCTTCGTCGAGGCGCACGATCTCCAGCGGCGCATCCTGAGCCAGAAGGGCCAGCGTTGCTTCCAGGACGCGCCGTTGCTGCGCAGTATCGTGCGGCTCGCCCAGCGTGGCGCCCCGCTTGAGGCGGGTCAACGTGGCTCTGGGCGGCGCGGTCGGGCGCATGCGACCGGCGTTCCAGCTGGTCAACGTCGTGGCGATTCCGTTCATCTCCAACACGCGTGCGATCAGTCCCACGGACTGAGAGCAGAGCGGTCAGGCAGGTACCAGGAGCACGGCGTCCGCCTGCTCGGCCCGGACCGCTTCGAGGACGGCGGGTGCGGTTTCATTGAGGATGCGGGTGACGTTGGGCTGGTAGCCGCTATAGCTGACGACGTTGGCCGCCAGCTCGCCGATCGTGCCCTCGTCAACCATGGCGGCCAGATGGCGCAGGGGCAACAAGACTTGCGGATCTTCGGTCACGCTCGTGTGATCGTAGTGATCATGGGCGAAGGCAAGCTCATCAAATGCTGTGGACACGGGGAAACGGCGTATGGAGTAATCGCCAAACAGGCTGGCTGCATCATACGGCGTTTGGCTCGCCTGCAGATAGCCGCCGGCGGTGGAGATGAGCAGCAGGCGGCTCTGGGCTAGATCGACCCCTTTGCCGCTCGGTGCACTCTGATTCTTGATTTTCGGATAGATTGACCAGTCGGTTTCGCCCGTTTGATCGAGATGGGCGAGCCAGCCAGTTTCAAACTCTGCCTGCCACTGCGCTAGATTTTCAACGACTTCCATCGATTGCTCCTTGCGGTTGCCATCACTGCGTCTGTGAATAATTGCCGGTGCGCGCTATCGCTCGTACTGGGCCGTGGCCTGGATAAACGGTGGCAGCGCCGTGGTCGCGTAGCAACTGCCAACTTGCGGCTACAACGTCCGGGTCCTCCAGGCCCGTAAAGCCAGGATGGGTGAGATCGCCCGTGAAGGCCCGCCCGTCGTCAAGCAGCAGGGAGACGCTGTCATGGGAATGACCCGGCGTGTGCAAAATCTCTCCGGCAATCCCCAAGTCTGCCAGCAATCTACGACTCTGCGCGCAGGAGATCGTGACGTTCCCCCGCTCGGTAATCTCCACATAGCGGTCGCGGGGCTTGGTCCAGCGCTTCATGTCATGAATCGCATCAGCCTGGACGTCGACTACCAGCAAGGGCACGCCCGCCAGCTTCAGCTCTTCGCCCAGGCCGGCGTGGTCAATATGATAGTGGGTCGCCAGCGCATAGCGCAACTCCGCCAGGGGCACATCCATGCGGCGCAGATTCGCCTGCAGTTCGCCCATACCGCCCGGCCAGCCCAAATCGACCAGCAGTCGGTTGTTGCCGGCGCTGACAACCCAATAGTTGGTCGAGCGATAGCCGACGTTGACGACGGTGATCTCTCTCATCGAGCATCTTCCGGCTTGCGCGCCACGATGGCAGGCAGCGCCCATTCAAGGTCCTTACTGTACTGCCCGAGTGCAGGATACCATCGAATGTCATCAAAGCCGACCTCGCTCAACAAGGAACGATACGCCTCATTTGTATATGCCTGCATGCTTGACGAATGCAACGTCACGGCAGTGGTCGTCGCATCAACAATGTAGTAACGCGCAATCGCCACGCCGTGCGGCTCATCCCACACGTTCTCCTGCAGGTAAAGGTGAGGGGTTGCGCTAAACAGCCCGCTTGTGGCTGTAAACCAGGTGGCTGGTTCCTGCCCGAGCGCAACAATCTGCTCATGCGTGTGCGGTTCCAGCAGGAGTAGCCCGCCGGGCGTAAGGGCGTAATATGCCTGCTCGAGTATCTGTCTTGCCTCTTCCGGCCGAAAAACGTTCAGTTCTCCAAAGATCAACATCACCAGGCCATATCCGGAGCCATACGCTGCGGTCCGAATGTCCTGCTCCCGGTAGGTACAGTCAAGCCCCGCTTGCTCCGCCTGTGCCGTAGCGAAGGCAATCGAAGCCGGCGAGAAATCAATGCCCACACACTGATGCCCGAGTTCCGCCAGGCGATAGGTGTAGAGACCGGGCCCGCAGCCGAGATCGAGAATCCGCGTTCGCTCTCCAGCAAGCAGTTGCTCATGAATCCAGACAACGTGCTCATCGATGATGGCAAAGCGGCGACTTGCCGCGTCATGCTCCTGCGACAGATGCTCCTGCAGCATGCGCTGGCCAAAGGCCGAATCATGCCAGGGGATCTTTTCGCCTTCCGCCCAGGGAATCGGGTTGCGCCGGCGGTTGACGATATCAAGCAGATCCATGGTACGTCCTTTCTGGTATTGGGGCTTTCGTTGACTTAAGGCCATACCAAGATATTGGCTATCCGACCTTCCTGGAAGCTGTATTCAGAGAGGCTCACTGAGACCATAACCGCTCTCGACGAGTTCTTTCAGGCGCTGGGTGAAGCGCGCGGCCGGCGCGCCATCGACCACGTCATGATCGAAGGTAACCGTCACGCTGAGCGTTTCACGCGTTTCCATGCGCCCGTCGACGATGTGTGGCTTTTCGGCGATTCCGCCCAACGTTATCTGGAGCGTATGGTTCGAGACGGGAATCCCCCACCCGCCGCCTTCCCCAAACATCCCGATGGAGGTCAGGAGCACCGTGCCGTAATAGTCCTTGATCCAGTGCGGATTCTTGAACAAGAAGGTGAGGCACGCGCGCCGGGCAAAGCCTGGGAGGAGGACGAACCATTCAATGAATTTCGATTCCTGGCTCTGCGTGTGCTCTTGCTGAAACGCCCGGATTTCGTGGTGGATGTCCCAGACCGAGCGCCTGTTTACGCCGCGGATGATGTGGGGACGGATTGTTTTGCGGCCTGCTACCTCAACTTCAAACAGTGTATTCACATCGACGTCATCGAAGATAATCAGCTGATTCATCCCGTTTCGATACGCATGCATCTGTTTGTTCATGTCAATTGCCTGACCAATGCAGACCAGCAAGAATGCCGAGAACGAGGGCCCCTCGCCCGTTTGCGCCTTGTAGTCCTGGATGACGCGACGGGGATGTGAAATGTCGAACTCGACCAGTCCATGAATGGTGTGCTTCTTGCGACCCAACCGTCCACCGTCAACCATGAGCAGTCGATTGCGCGGGTAGGGGCGAACCGTATGGTCAGCGCGTTTTGGCATCACGCTTGCTCACTTTCCGGGGTTTTTGCTCGCGGTGGGCCAAAATAGTGTTTGACGATCGCGATGGCGTTGCCGATACCATCTTCATTGCGAATTGTCACGCCAATTTCGTGCGCACGAACCTGCATTGCCGGTTCATTCACGGCCTCGTCGATGGCCCGGGCGAGCGTGTCAGCGGTCAGGCCTTTTTGCGGAATCGGATTCGGACCGAGTCCCAGCGCCGTGACCCGCGCCCCCCAGAAGGGTTGATCCAGGACAAACGGTGTGATCACCGTCGGCACACCGGCCCGCAGCCCTTCCGCGGTTGTTCCCGCACCGCCGTGGTGGACGACCGCGGCCATACGAGGAAAGAGCCAGCTATGGGGGACTGATTCCGCCACGAAGATTTCTTGCGCCGTCGCTTCGGTGCGCAGTCCGCCCCAACCTGTCATGAGAATGCCCCGTTGGCCACAGCGGGCGAGTGCGTCGACCGCAAGCGCGGCCAGTTGCTCCGGCCTGCGCCCCGCCATGCTGCCAAAGCCAATGTAGACGGGCAGAGGGCCCGCGTCCAAAAACGCGGTCAGGTCGGCCGGCGGCTGCCAGCCCGCGACACCGTCCAGAAAGAGATAGCCGGTGACGTGCGTGGTGCCAGGCCAGTCCGGCGGGTGCGGAATGATGGCGGGGCTGTACGCGCTGATCATTGGCGTCGTGCGCAGCTCCGCGATGAAGCGGGCCCCGTTCAGCGCCGGCAGCCCCAGCCGCTCCCGGAAGGCATTGACAAAGGGCTGATACCATAGCCAGACCACGCGCAGCATGGCCACGCCGGAGACAGTGTTGTGCCAGCCGCCTAAATTCCGCTGGATCGGCCAGGATGGGGCTGGGAATGCCCGGGTCGGCAGCAGCGGCGTCGGTTCGACGTTGATCATCGGGATGCCCAGCGCATCGGCGATCGAGTTCCCAAAGGCGCTGAAAACGCCCAGGCAGATCATGCCGTCTGCATCCTCACACGCGGCGTAGGCGTCCTCAGCCATCTCCATGACGACCGGGCCAATCATGGTTCGGACGGCCTGAATCGACTTGAGTGGATTGGCCCCGCCTCTCTCCATAAAGCTGCGCCCGGTGTCGCTGGCCATGATCTGTTGAACATCACCGCGTAAGGGTGCAAACGCTACGCCGTGTTCCCGGATGAAGGCGGCGAAATCTTCCGGCGCGGCCAGACGCACCTCGTAGCCGGCCTCCAGCAGCCCTTTGCACAGGGCCAGGCACGGCTGAATGTCGCCCCGTGAACCGGCTGCGAAACAGGTAATCTTCATCGGTTTCGATCCTCTAGCTGCTGCAGAGTGCGTCGCTCGCTGCTTCAATCCAGCGGATAGAGATAGCCCGTCTCAACGCCCAGCTTGCCGTTGAAGTGGGCTTCGTTCATCTGCCCGATGTCCCACGTCGTCCAGCGCGTCGGCGTCAGTGCAATGACCACGTCGTCGAAGCTCGCGTAGGCCGGGCCGACCACCGGATCGGCCAGCGCTTTGGCGGTCAAGTAGCGACGTTGGGCCGCGGCGACCAGCGCTTTGCCCCGCTCGCCGTCGATGACGCGCGCCGGTCCCGATGCCATGACGCCCTGCTCCTGGCCCGGGGTACGCGTGTCGATCATGGCGGTGGCGTGGGGATTGGCCGCCACATTGCGCGCCTTCTGGCTCTTTGAGCTGGTGGGGAAGTAGAGCAGGCCGTCCTGGTAGAGGTACCAGATTGCGGTCAGGTGCAGCGAGCCGTCGGCGCGCCGGGTGGCCAGGCTGGCTATGTGGCGGCCTTCCAGCATCGCACGCGCAAACGCATCCGGCACTGCGGGCTCAGGCTGGTTGTCATCGTTGTGCTCGAGATCTACCGTCATGCTCGATTCCCTCTTGCTTGTCATGAGATCGATTTGTCACGCGCCTGCGCCTTCTTTGCCACAAGGAGCATATGCTCACTCGTGCCGACAACCGACGGGTGGGCGCAGGTTTGCAGATGCGTTTCCAGCCAAATCGGCCATCGCTCGGCGTTTGTCGCCAGCTCATTCACTGCCGTGAAGTGACGACTGCCGAGGCCTTCCAGGCCAACCATGGTCAAGATTTCGACGTCGTGGACGCGGAACGCGTCCGCCAACTCTTCCGGCAGAAAAAAGTGGCAGGCGGTGAAGCCGGAACCGCCGCCATAGTCGCCCGTGTCGCGCAGCGTTGCGAAGAATGGCTCTTCAAATTCATGCGGCGCCAGCACCAGTATCAGCCCCAGCACGCTCAGGCGGCTCATTACCGAAACGAACAGATGACCCTCATCCTTGCACACGCGCACAAGCTCGGCCACTGCCCGCTCTCGATCGCGCACCGCCCGGACGTGAGAGAGCGGGCCGCCGAGACAGAGCACGGCGTCGAACATGTTGTCGTCAAAGCGGGATAGATCGACGATTGAGCCTTCGCTGATCTGCACCACGCGGTTTTGCACGCCGGCCTCGATGACTTGTTGGCGGGCGAAGTCCAGATTGGCTGGCGTCATGTCCAGCAAGACCATTTTATAGCCGCGTTGCGCCAATTCGATCGTGTAGCGCCCGGGACCGCCTCCGGCGTCGAGAATGCGTCCACCTTGGGGCAGATATTGCTTGAGGTAGTGCAGCGTCGTCTCCAACTCGAGACGGTGATAGGCATCTTCGGTGAGTCGCGTCCACTCTTCTTCCACGTGATCCGTGTAGTAGTCTCTAACCAGAAGGTCAATCACGGCTCTCCATCTCCTCTCCTTGCCTGGACTTGAAGCTTGCCACTCTCAGTATGCCACAAACTTCGGGGGAATCATTCCCCGAAATTTGTGGCACGGTGACAGCAGCATAGTTCAGACTTGTGTGCACTGAGTTCAGCCTGGGTCGCGCGGAACGGCGACCCCTTGAGTGTTCTGGCAAACGCTAGCGGCTGGCGCGTCCCGTGCGCCAGAAGACGATCGCGGCCGCCAGCATCCAGAATTGCAGCATGGAGACAGAAATTGTGATCATGGGTCCCATGTCGATGCCCACGACTTCGAGTAGCACGAGGACAAGTGTAGCCGCTGCTGCAAAGCCAAAGTAGCCGAGCCAGCTGGGCCATTCCGGCTTGCGGATGATCACCACGCTGATCAGTACCAGCCAGATCACGGCAAAGAGGCTGACGCCCAGCAGTTCACCGACGCCGCCGGCATAGGCGTTGAGCATCTCATAGACGACGCTGATCGTTGCCTGGCTCTCGGGTGTCGCCGATGCGCTGGTGTAGAGCTGGGCCAGCACCGGCATGGCAAAGAGCCAGCGCACGATGCCCAGCGAGCGCGCCAGGGCCGAGAGCGCCGCAAAGCCATTGGCAACCTGGAAGAGCGGGTTCTGCGTGTCGTCGCCCACGATCACGCGTCCAGTCAGGTAGGCCACGGGCCAAAAGAGGAGCGAATAGATCAGATAGATGCCGTAGCCGCTCATGACGGCGGCATATTGCTCCAGAATCAGGGGCAGGTTGACGCTGGCCGGCTCATCCAGGCTGGCCGGCCAGTTAATGGCGCCACCCAGAATGATCATCGGCGGAAAGATCAGCAGGAATTCCAGAATGAGCAGCACAATGGCACTGCGGCGAAGGCTATCGGCGCGCGCCGTCTGCGTGAAGGGTTCGGTAACGGGAAGGGTGATGTTGGTCATGGTTCTCTCTCTGTTCTAGACAAGTATGATGGGCATTGCGATGCTTGGGTTACTGCGCGAACCGTGCAGCAGGCCGGTTGGCCGCTGTCCGGCCGGTCCAACAGGTGACAATCGAATCCTAGGCCGGTACGTCTTCGCCGACGCCGGCCAGCGTTTCGCTGACTTCCCAAAGGCGCTCCTGCAGCCCCTGGCTCCGCGCCATTTCGTTTACCGGCTTACTCTCTCCTTTTTCAAAGTAATTGCCCGTTACCCCATCCACTTCTGGCGATGTGGCAAGGTAGATGCTTGTTTGGGCGCCGGTCTCCGGGCTGACGGCAATCAGCTGCTCGAAGAAGCGGAAAATCGGATTGGCCATGTAATCATGGGAAAGGGCCGTCTTGACAATGCCGGGGTGCAGGACGTTGGCGGTGACACCACTGCCATCCTGGCGACGGGCCAGCGCCAGCGTAAACAGGACCATGGCAAGCCGCGTCTGGTAGTAGGCCTGGCGGTGATCGAACGATTGCTCGGATTGCAGATCATCGAAGTCGATGACCCCCTGCTTGTACCCGAATGACGAGACGTTGACGACGCGGGCTGGGGCCGCTGCCTGCAGCGGCTCGAGCAGCAAGTTGGTCAACACGAACGGGGCCAGGTAGTTGACGGCAAACATGAGCTCGTAGCCGTCTGCGCTCTCCTGACGCGTTTGCGTGACGAGGCCGGCATTATTAACGAGCACATCAAGCCGGTCAAACCGCGCCTTGAATTCGGCGGCGAGCCGGCGAACCTGCTCCAGCGATGAGAAGTCGGCTACCATCGCCTCGATCCGCGCGTTGCCGGTTGTGCTGCTGATTTCGGCTGCAACGGCCTCGGCCTTGGTCCGATTGCGGCCGACGACGATGACCGTGGTCCCCATATCGGCCAGGCCCATAGCGGTCGCTTTGCCGATTCCGGCCGTGGCGCCCGTCACCATGCAGACTCTATTTTTCATGTTGCTATTCACGGAACTTCTCCTTGTTGGTCGATGATTCTTGCGCAACTGTTGGGAGAATAAGGCCTGACACAGTGTCAGAGTCAAGGGCCAATTTGAGAACAAATAAAAAAGGCTGACGGATCCGCGGATCCGTCAGCCTTTTTCGGTTTGAGGAGCCCATGCCCTAGATCTCCTCCCGGGGAATATTTCGTTGGATTGCGCGTAACGAGTTATAGCTTGTCGACGGGCACCAAGATTTCAACCACGCCTTCACCCGGCGGGTCGGTGGCAAAGAGGTCTAGCTCGCGGCCAAAAAGATGCAGTTCCCGATAGGCGCCGGCGCTGGCATAGCCGTTCATGCCCAGCCAGCGATAGAGATTGGCGACTACGTCGGGAATCAGCCACAGATCACCATCGAAGACGATGCTGGCGGCCAGGGGCGCCGCCGGCAGGGTGAAGTGATGGAGCGTCTCTTCACCGTCCGGCAGCGTTGCGCTCGCGCCGACTTCAACGGCCAGCGACATATCGATGTTTTCCTCGGCGTAGGCCTGGAGGTGATAGATTGCCAGTTCGGCACCCGGCTTGATCTTGTAGGACTCGAGCCCCGCATAGAGACGCCGCAGCATGCGGTCGCGAAATTCGCCCATCTGCGACACGTGCCCCACTACTTCCCGAATGGCAATGATCTTCTGTGCAGGCCACGATTTGAGGGCCACGTCGTAAGGGATTGGCTCATGCGCAAGTTCGATTTGCTGCAGGCGGGCCGCAACCCGTGCCAGGCGCGCCTGCTCTTCGGCGAGCTGCGCTTCGATGGCCTGCTGCTTGACCTGCAGCATGTCATAGAGCCGCTGCTCGGACGCCGGATCATCAAGCAGATCGCCCACTTGCTCCAGCGAAAGCCCCAGATCGCGCAAGGCCAGGATCTGATGGAGGCGCGGCAGCTGCTCGAGTGTGTAGTAGCGATAGCCCGTCCACTCATCCACGTGGCCGGGCGTGAGCAGGCCCAGCTTGTCATAGTGCCGCAGCATGCGCACGGAGATTTGCCCCATCTGTGAGAAGTCGCCGATTTTATACATTGTATACACCACGTTTCGTTATCGTTTCACAATCTTACCAAGACGCCGGCGCTGGTCAACCCATGACGCTAGCGGGCCATCAATACGCAGAATGGCGAGACCCCTCTGTCGGACGCCGGTTGGACCCAATTCCCGCCCCATCCCGGCGGCGCTCAAGATTGCTCTTGTGATGCATGTCCGTGGCGGTGATGGAGGTCGGGCCAGTGGGGATGCGCGTGCTCCAGCGGCTGGTGCGTGTGGGGGTGGTTGTGGCGGGCAGATGAGGGAAGGTCGTCATGGGCATGAGTGTGGTGTCCGTCGTTGTGGCTGTGGGCGTGCTCGTGGGTGACTTCGCTGTGGCCATGGTCGTGGGCGTGGCTGTCGGCCAGCAGCAGTCCAATGCCGACCAGAAAGAGCGGTGTCGCCAGTGCGTAAATCCAGGAGAAGGCTTCGCCGAGCAAGAGGACCGAGAGCGCCACGCCGAAAAAGGGTGCACTGGCAAAGATGACTTGCGCGCGCGTGGCGCCGATCTCTTGCGCGGCGCGGATATAGAGCGTGATGCTGGCGCCGTAGGAAAAGGCGCCCACCAACAGCGCCAGCACAATGCTGCCCGGCGCGGCCGTCATGGGCGCCAGCAGCAGCCCGATGGCCAGATTGACGCTGCCCGCGACAATTCCTTTCCAAAGCGTGCTCTGTGCCGGCGTAATGCCGTCAATCAGCGCCGTGAGGTGGTTGTCCAGGCCCCAACAGATGCAGGCCAGCAGGACCAGCACACCGGCCAGAAAGCCGGCCGTGCTCGGTCCCCAAGCGACCAGCACCGAGGCGACCAGCGCCGCGGCGACACCCAGCCACCCGCGCCGGCCGATATGGTCATGAAAGAAGAGCACGCCCAGCACGGCAGTGGCCACCAACTCCAGGTTGAGCCAGAGGGAGACCGACGCCGCCTCAGCGAAACGCAGGCCAAAGAGCAGCGCCAACGGACCAAGAATGCCGCCGAAGAGGATCGCGCCAAAGAGGCGGACGCGATTGGGCCGATCGTTGCGCCCGGGCAGGGACGCCCCGCCATGTCGGAGCGCCGGCAGCGCCACGGCCAGGGCCGCGCCCAGGTAGAGCAGGCCGGCCAGCTGAAAAGGCGTGAAGCCGTCGAGCAGCACCTTGCTCGCCGGCGTCGCCGCCCCAAAGAGCAGGGCGGAAAGCAGCGCCAAGAGTATCGGTCGCGTTTGCATAATTCCTCTTGCCGATCAGAAACGACGAATCAAGTAGACGCTCGCCGGCAGAATAGCGCGGCCAGAGCCCGTTGCCGCGTCAGCGGGCCCTGCTCGGAATGGAGCCCGCCAAAGGGTTCCCTATTGTCGGGGCGCAGGATAAATGACTCGGAAGCGTTCGCAGATCACTGGCATATCGGGTGTGGGCGTGCGGCCGATGCGCGCGCACTCGCCGGCGAAGTAGACGTCGTGGACGTCGCGCCAGTAGGCGAGCGAGCCGTCGCCCTCGCCTTCGGTTGCGGCAAATTCAGCGCCTACGTCTTCGAAGGGCGTGACCTCCACTGCCGTCGTCTCGATCACGCAAAGGGGCGTGCCGCCGTAGTCGGTGACGATGCTCAGGTCGCCCGGCTTGGGCAATGGTTCCTGGTCATGCTCGTAGGCCCAGAGCAGCGACGCGGTCGCACGTTTGCGGCCGGCCAGGACCAGCGCAGCCAACTCATTGGCGCTGGCTTCGTTGACGTCAAAATAGAACGCTTCCAGGAAGCGGGGCGTCGGGTCGACCGCTTGAGTCTCGGCAAAGGCTTGCCAGAACGGTTCATATCGTTTAGGAATGGTCATGGTAGGTTCGTGTGGTAGCCAATTTTCACTCGATAGTGCATGCCGGTTTGCCTATCTTCCAGTAGACATCATCAATTCGAAAGCGTGATTATTCATTCAGCGCGTTCGAGCATGTCGTGTGCAAGCTATGACTTGCCAACTCTACCCGAGCCGGGCGTTGATTGTATTGAGCGAGCGGGTCAACCGTTCCGACACCAGGCGAATAATGGCCTGATGGAAGGCAGCGGCCGCTTCCAGATCGTTCTGTTCCATTCTTTGCAGGGCCTGTGCGGATAAGCGGTAGAGCGTACTCGGCTCATCGGTAAAGACGCCCGCGGAGCGGGGTTGATTCAGGTAGAAGCCGATTTCTCCGACCACGGCGCCGCTCCGCACCGTCTCTAACCGGAGAGACGGACGATCCGCGAACTGAAGTTGCGCGGTCACCTGGCCCGCCTCGATGAAGTAGAGATTGTCCGGCGGATCGTCTTGCTTCATCAAACAGTATCCGGCATCGACCTCCAGTCGTTCGAAATAGCTCACGATGCGATCCAGGGTTGAATCATCATCTGGCAGCAAAGGGCGCAACTGAACCCGTATGGGTTCCCGGCCCACAAACGGATCAATGCCGGCGTTCAATAAAATTTGGTCTTCGCACCACTCCATGCCGTGATCCAGGTCTGGAAAGATGCGCACAAGTCTCTCTGGTTCCGCCTTCTCACTGTCATCTAGCTCCGCACAGAGATTGGTCACAGAGTCATCTTGACCGGGCAGAGGATTTTCGATGGTAGGATTGGTGAAGACCAGCGAGACCTGCCGCGCCTCAGCAAGCTGTTGCATCTTTGCAAAACTGAGCGCCGCTGTGGAATCGAGTCCGGATACCTGGCGAAAATCGAGGATGACATAGCGCAAGGGCGGCAGATCGGCGGCATCCAACCGCTGACGAACTTGATTGAGCAGTTTGTTGGCTGTTCCAAAAAAGATGAAGCCCTGCAATTGAAAAATTTCGACTTCATTGCCTTTTGCGGCCAGAAGTTGACGCTGGGTACGGCTGCGGATGACGCGACTCTGGTACGTTTCACCCGTTAAGGCATGCTTGACGACGTTTACGCGACTGTAGTTCACCACAAAGAGGACCAGGGCCAATGCGATGCCCAGCATGACCCCCTGTAAGAAACCGACCGTGGCAATCACGAACAGAATGGCGATGATGATGAAATAATCTGACCGTGAGAACTTGAACCACGCCTCGTACACCCACTCTACCAAGAAGGATAGACCAAGTAGCATGAGCATGCTGCCCAGGAGCAATTTGGGGAAAAAGTAGAGCAGCGACATACCCCAAAAGAGCACCAGGCCACACAACGCGGCGGCGATCAATCCTGCCAAGCGGTTGCCTCTTCCCACCTTATAGCTCAACGCAGAGAGGCTTAGGGCTTGGAAGCCAAGCAGACCGCCCAAAAAACCAGTGAGTACATTGCCTATGCCCGCTACCTGCAGTTCACGATTTAGGTCAACGTCTTCTCCGACACTAAGCTCAATACTGCTGGCGTTCAGGAGCAACGCCACGACACTAATCACGAGGATCGCGGCGATGTTCCAACCCTGCCCGATGATCACGCGCCAGTTCACCTGCGCGAGGTCGGAGAAAGCGAATGACTGCGCAAGCTGCTCCTGCGGCGGGTCCAACAGCCAGCCTTGCGCACTGAGCGTCGCAACCGACGCGTTGGTCAGCCACGCCACACCATAAAAGAGCACGACAGCGCCCAGAAGCATGGCCGGCATGATCCAATATTGGTCGTAGCGGTTCAGAGCCGCCAGCAGGAGAAGAGCAAAGATGAGCGCCGGGAGCCAGCGGAGCAGCATTTCGGGCTGCAGGAGGGCGGGGATCGTCGACACGCTCGGAGATATCCCCGTCATCACGGCGATGGCGCCGACGACCAGCAGCCAGCCCGTCCCGGCCAGGAACCCGCCGATTACCGGATAGGGCAGAAAGCGAATGAGCTCTCCCCATTGAAAATGGCCCAGGACCAGGTACAACAGGCCCGTCAAGACGGACGTGATGGCGATGACGGCGACAACCGTTAAGAATGTCGCCTCTGGGGTGGAGCCGGGCGGCATGGTATTGGCAATGGCGGTTGCCGTTATCGCCAAGATGGCGGCTGGCGCCTCCTGCGGGGCGGCAATCATCCCCGGCAGCGAACTGAACAATGCGACGATCGTGCCGATAATGACTGCGCTCAGGAGGACCAATGATATGCCGGTGGAGGTAAAATCGGCTACGGGACCGGCAAAGATCAGTGAGGCCAATGAAATTTCAATAATGATGACAATAACGCCAATAATCAGGCCGGCCGTCAGGCTAGGTAGCAACTGGCGCGGCCGAAACTCATCTGCAATCTTGGCGGCGAGACTCTTGCTGTTCGATGGATTGGAAGCAGGTAGCGTCATAGATCAAACTCCGGCTGACTGGAATCGAGTGCAATGATGATCTTGAGGCGGAGATGGCCAGGTAGTGCGCTAGCGGCCGCTATACTTGTTGGGACGCTCGTCATCACTCCGCAGGTTCAAAAAAATTTTCCGCATTATACCATCACTCTTGTTACACGTGATCTGGACGCTGATCAATCGTTTGCCAATCCCGCCGCCCCGGATATGCTCATCCACCCAAATCACCTCGATAGTTAGCCAGTTCTACTTGCGCTCCTTGCCGTCATTGATCGTTTAGCGGCCGCCACTCCGTCTTCGCTGGCCGTGTTGTCCAGGCGCCTTCCGGCAGTGATTCGATATGGCGCCGATGTGCTGCAGATGCAACATGGGCCTGCCAATCCGCTTTGCTTTCCCAGATCGCAAAGAGCATGAATATCGTTGGATCGTCTGCGGATTGGTAGAAGTCGTAGCGAATCGTTCCGGGCTGTTTTCTACTCTCGCGCTCAAGAATTGCCAGGGACGTCTGGAGCGCGTCTACATGCTCGGGCGCTGCGATTCCTTGGAATGATGCCGCAAATGTCATTTTGGCGGCTCCTTTTCTTTGGGATGGTTGCGGTCCCTCTCCGCCCGGCGGAGAGGGACGCGAAGCCTCCACTGAGGAGGCGAAGCAGGGTGAGGCTCGCGCCAATCGCTTTGCCAATATCCATCCGGGTACTCACGCTTGCCAATACGATCTCTGCTGAAAACGCAGGCCAGCCAGGATTTGCGCAACGCGTTGCTTGCTAAGCGACCCGATGTGGGCGCCCAACTGCGCTTTATCAACCGTGGAGACCTTCGAAACGACCACCGCGCTTTGCGCCGGCAAGTTGGCTTCGCCGGCCTCAAGCAGCAGGTTGCCCGGCTCGTTTGCCTGCTGCAGGTTTGACGTCAACGCACAGACGACCACTGTGTGAATGCGGCTGCGGTTGAAGAGATCGTCCTGGACCACCACATAGGGATGGCGATGATGGCCCAGTTCCGAGTCTGTGGATGCTCCAGGGTCGATCCAGTAGATATCGCCTTGACGGATTGGTTTGGCTCGGTCTGGTTTGGCTCCGTCGATTTCGCGATCGTTTACGGCTAGCGACGCCGCAAAACCGTTTGGGAATTGAGCTACCCATTCTTGACGGAGGATGCCAAAACCTAGTCCGTCATAGTAGGCGCCGTCAACGATGCGCGCCTGGCGGAAACGCGCCTCTTCTCGGTAGCCCAGCTTCTGCGCCAGCCCGATCATAGCGTGATTGCCCGACCACGTGCGCAGGTCGAGGCGGACCCACTCGGAACAGTTCGCAAGCAGGTAGTCGGACCACAGGCCGAGCGCTTCATAGCCAATTCCCGTTCGCCACGAGGCTGCATCATAAATGACGATGCCGACGGCGGCCCAGTCGGTCTCCTCGCTGATCCAATAGCGCGAAACCAATCCGAGAAGGTCGTCTGTGCGCCTGCTGGCGATCGCCAGGCGTGTCCGCGGATTCGGCCAATCTCCAGCCTCAATCCTGGCCTGAAGCGCGGTGATGTTTTTTTCTATTTCGGGTGGCGTGGCGCGCGCGGAATAGGGGCCGTTAAGCGCTTGCCAGGCGTGGCCCGGCTGCTGCCAGTCACGGTAGGCGCTGAGGTCGTTCAGGCACAGGTCGCGCAGGCGGATCTTGCTGCCTTCGAGTCTGAGAATAACGGAACTCCGTTTACTTGTTTGGGTGGCGGCTTGATGTGCGAGGATTCATTCTAGTCAATCACAATGATGACCGCAAGCAAGGCTGGACATGCACGGGCCGCGGTGGCGCGGATGCGGCGGATGAAAGCGGATTCTTTCTTCATCGATCCGCTCACATCCGCCGCATCCACGTCATCCGCGGCCCGTCATTCTGCGCCTCCCCTCATCGCGTCACGATGGGAAGGAAGATGGTTGCGTTGGTCTCAATCCTGACCCGTGGGCCCCAGTAGCCGCCGGCCAGTCCAAAGCGTTCGCTGCTGTGCTGCGCCGTGGCGTCGTGCTGGCCGATCGTGCTGCCGACGGTGAAGCGGCCCCCGTCACTCTGGATCGCACCGCCGCCGTCGATGGTCTGATTGACGAGGGCGTAGGTCACTGCCGGCTCGGCTGCCACCGGCGCAACGGCGATCAACAAGAGCAGCAGCGCGAGCAAGAGTGGGAACAATCGATTACGATTCATGGTAGTCTCCCGTGCTTTCCGGCTATTGATTCACAAAGGTGAGCTTCACTTCGCCAAACTCCAGCGGCACATTGCTGACGATGACCCGGAACATGATCCAGACCGAGCCATTCACCGTCGCCGGGTTGTCGAGCGTGAGGTTGATGCACTCATTCTCATTGGTCTGATAGGAACCATACTGCTGATCCAACAACGTGGTCTGGTTGAACTTGTCGACCTGGCGAATCTGCACCACGTCGATGCCGGCCAGCGGACCGATGCCGTTGTCTGCGGCCCCGCTATAGCAGAAGTGCAGCGCGGCCAGCTTCTGCTCAAAGCCCAGCACCTGGTTGGGCACATCGACGGGCAGGTAGACGAAGCCTACCTCAGTGCCGGCGCCGTAGGTGACTTCCATCATACCGGTGCCCCGGGCGGCAAAGTCCATGGTGTCCGAGGTTCCGCCCTGGAACATGTTGAACGTGCCAACCTGCACGACGGTCGGGCCAACGTTGGCGAGCGTGGTGGCGACATCGGCTTCCGCCGCCCTCCCGGCCTGACGGGCGTGGAACGCGTAGGGGGCCGGTTGGATCTCGGTCGGCTCGCCGATGGTGACGAAGTCTGCCTCGCCGTCGGCGCGGGCCGCCACGCGCAGGAAGCGACGCTGGCCGTTCCACATGCCATTCCCGGTGATGGCGACGGTCGTGGCAAAGAGGCCATCCGTCACCGTGACGTTGTCGGCCACATATTCGGCCCCAACGGCCCCGCCGTCGGCCAGCAGCTCGAAGCGAAAATCGTAGAGCCCGTTGGCCGCGGCGCCGTTGTCGGTCAAGGTGCCCTGGTACGTGAAGCCCGATTCGTAGGCGGTGAGGGCGTCTGCATTCAGCGCGAGGGGCGCCGCCTCTGCGCCAGTCGCGGCGGCGAGGCCTGCTGCGACCAGCGCGCTGACGAGCGCGGCCAGCAGCAAGCGTAATAGCGTATTCGGTGTTGCTTTGGTCATGATCTGTTTCTCCTTTAGTTGTCCAGCGATCTGTAGATGAAGCATGTCATCGAACATGGTAGGTCCTCCCGATCTGAAAATGGTGCGTCCGGTGGGGGCGCAGTCATTGTGACACTGAAACCGGCGTGCCGATGCCTCACGGATGGCGGTCAATGCATCAGAATGAGGAAGAAGCGGCGGCATGCCGACGGTCGAATTTGAGGCGTTGGAATTGCGTGATGGCGATCGCGCGTTTCCGGGGTAAGTCGGTTTTCCAGGCGATTGGTCATGTCAAGGGTGAAATCGCGCGGGGTGTGATTGGCGTGGATGCCTTTATCTCGCATCTGGCCGTCGCCACTAATGCGGGGCGACCTAAGGTCGGCTTCTTTGCCCGCAGTGAGCGCATGGTGAAGCGGAACGAGTGTCTGCGCATTGAGCGCGATCTGGCCGACTCGGCCCGCCTTGTCGGCGTACCGATTTACGAACAGATTTGGTAGGGGCCCGGTGGGCTCGCTTGCGAACGCTCCGGTTGTCTCCCTGCGCTGTCTCGGTCGACTTGTGGGGAAAGGTGAATCCAGGATCGGGGGCGGAGGACGGAATCCTGGTATCCGGACTGCGGGTCCATTTGCGCCAGGCTGTCCTAGCGCCAAACAGCCTCAGCAACCCGCAGAAAATTCTCGCCTAAGATGCCGCGTACGACTTCTTCGCTGTGGCCGCGACGTAGCAAAACTGCAGCAATGCCGGGCGTTTGCTCGGGCTCCACAAAGGCCAGATAGTCTTGGGTCTTGTCAGGCGGGAAACGGTCCGGATGGGCGTTGATGTAGTCGATTAGCTCCTGCTTGTCGATGACGTAGTCCAGACCCAGACCGACGTGGCGAGGCCCTACCAACTCCAGTACATACTCGATATGCTGCACCACGGTCTCACTGCGCGTGTCGCCGAGGAAGTCGCCGATGCCGTTGATGCCGATCACGCCGCCGGTCGCCGCACAGGCCCGGATCTGCTCGTCACTGATGTTGCGTGCGTGTTGCCGCACGCCGTTGGGGTTCGAGTGCGAGAAGATCACCGGCGCGGTCGAGTACGCGCACGCATCCAGCGTAGCCTGGTGGCCCATGTGGGAGAGATCGACGAGCATGCCGACGCGGTTCATTTCAGCAATCACGTCCTCACCGTAGGCCGTCAGGCCAATCGCGCCTTCCATGCAGCCGCCGGATGCCTGATTATCCTTGTTGTAGGCCAGCAGCATCTGGCGCACGCCGAGATCATAGTAGAGGGAAATCAGGTTCACGTTGCCAAGCAGCGGGTCCGAGCCCTCCAGGTCAAAGGCGACGGCCAGTTTGCCGGCCGCTTTGGCGGTACGGAGGTCATGGACGGTGCGAGCCAATATGTACTCATCAGGACAGGACTGGATGTAGTGCCGAAAGCCGGCCAGGACCTGCACGATCTTGTCGAACGCATCCATGTCCATCCCAATGTTGATTGACACAAAACTCACACCGCTGGCCCGATACCTCTGCAACTCGTCCAATTCAGCCTTGGGGTTGAGCGGAAAACAGACGTGCGCGTCCCAAACCAGCGCGTCGTCGTAGAGTTGTTGCGTTTGAGGAGATGTCATGCCTTCATGTCCAGTGTTGTAGGCTCATGGCGCGTAGGGAGATCTCGCGCTAGAAGGATTGTGGATGCTGGTGCCTCAACCGGTGTGTCTAGACGCGATTCTCTTTCCGGATGACCAGTTTGAGGCCAGACCAGGTGGCGTCCACGGCACATACCTTCACGTCAACAAGACCCAGCGGCAGAGCAACCGCGCGGATCGTATCCTCCGTGACTTGAGACGGTACGCCAGAGGATTTTTTTGGCCATGAGACCCAGATCATGCCGTCCTGCTTGATTTGCTGCTGCGCCTTGGGCAGGCTGCGGGCTAGCTCGCCTTCCGCTGCCGTGAACAGATGCCACAGATCGATATTCGTACGCAGGGTGGCGGAAAGCTGAACGCCCTCCGGCAGCGGCGCAATGAGGTCCCGATAGTTTGGCGGCGCGTTCCTGGTCTTGATACGGAAACCGGGCTTGATGCCCAGTTTCTTGACCAGTGGTGTCCCTGAATAACCGGCCATTCGACAGTGCCTCCGATTTGGCTACAGGTTCACAGCGTCTGCGTGAAGAGGAGCCGATGCCCGTCTGGCGTGACGACGACAAACTCGCGTTGCCCCCACGGCTTGTCTTCGGGTTCGCCCGCGTCCGCGCCACGTGTGTTGAACTCTTCATAGAGCGCCTGAGCGTCGTCAACCACAGCCTGAATGACGAGCGAATGATCTGCAAACTGGCTGATCGGTTCGATCCCAGGGCAGTGGCCCACACGCAGCAAGAGCGTGCCGCGGCGTAGAAAAGACCAGCCGTCGGTGCGAAAATATTCCTCAAACCCCAATTTGTCCAGGTAGAATGACCGGGAAACGTCCAGGTCTGCAACGGCCAGAACCGTGAGGTTGTTGACGATTGCTGCCATGAATGCTTATCACCTTTCTCGGCCATCCTCGGGCTTGCGCAACGAATTCCTGCGCCGCGAGGTCCTTATTGCATATACAGATTGAAACGCCCCTGCTTACCCGCCAACTCGATCACCCGCATCTCGCGCAGGCAATAGACCATTTTTTGCGCCAGCTGTGGCCGGATTCCGGCCGCTTGCACCAAATCCCGGGTGGTGAATGACTCGCTTAGGTCTGTGGGCAGCAACGCGTGCCAATCCGCCGGATTCGCGAACACTCTCTGCTCCACGACGGCGAGCAAGCGGCGCTCTTCTGTGCCCCAGCCTCGCCGACGCCAGTTGCGCTTCTCGTCATAGCGCCGCAACTCTTCTTCCCTGATCAATACAACCTCCAGGGCCAGGTTCTCGTGCGCCAGCACCTGCGGGATCCGCACCATCTCCCAGAACAGATCCTCCACCCGTCCCTGTTTGGGTGACTTGCGCCGCGTCAAGTCTCCCGTGTCGTCCGGCGCCCGCTTTACGATCCACTTCTCGACCGCGATGGGATAGAGCAGGCGGACCCGATGGGTGCGCACCAGCTTGCTTAGCTTTGCCTTGATCGCGGCAAAATTACCGGTCTGAATCTCGATCAGGAGGTCGTCGCGCACAAGATCGATGACATATCCATCGACCGCCACTTCAAACCGGTCGCCCGCTTGCGCGTACCATGCCTTCAAGGAAGCATGGAGCGGTTTTTCATTGAGCAATCCAATGTTTGTCATCACATCCTCAATCGCCAACGGCCTATTTCGCCCACATGCCGGCGAAGCCTGTGGCGGATACCATTTGGGCCCCGTTGTTGTATTTTGTCGCGCACGTTCTGCTATTGTAGCCAGTCTGGCAGGTCGTGGCAAGGGATGCCCGAAATGCATGTCGCACCCCTAATATGCGTCGGGAAAACTTCCCGATGCATATAGGAGCAGGCCCCCATGACGGCGGGAAACCACGCATGCTATCTTGTCTGCGCATGACAATTTGACAAACGACTTACGAACAGGAGAGCAAGATGAACTCGTACGAAACATTGCAACACAAAGCGTTGGGTGTGGCCTTTATCCTGGCGCCCCTACTCTTGGCGCTGGGATCAGCCGCCTATCTGACGGGCATCGGCCTGACCCCATTTGGAACGGACAGTTGGGTCGACGGCCTTGTCTCGGCCTATGGCTTCTTACTGATGATCCCCGTCTCGTTTGAACTGGCCCGGATTTTGGGGCAACGCTCCCCGGTCTTCGGGTTGATCTGTGCAATTCTGGGGCTGGGCTGGGGGATGTCTGTCGTGGCGGCAGTATTTAAGATTGTCCAGATGGGCATTATCAACGCGGGCCTGAACGAATCGATCTGGACCGTAGTGGAGTCTATGCCAGGCGCTCTATTGGTCATGCTTCCGTCGTTGTTGGGCATGCTTGGCCTTCTTCTGTTGGGTGTCGGCCTCTTCTGGAAGGGCGGCATCCCGCGATGGGCGGCAGGGCTGCTGATTGTCGGTACGGTCTTTCTTGCCATTGGCGTGGGCGGTGGTGCTGATATTGCCTCGTGGCAGACAAAGGTCTTCACGCCGCTGGCGACCGTGGCCTTTCTGATGGCGTTAGCGCCCATCGGCCTGCGCTACCTGGGCGGTGGTCATCCGTCGAATGCGGTGGAGATGACCCAGGCAGAGATGAACGCTGCCTAAAATTCGCTCCATCGTCTATACTGGGGGGCTGGAGCGGCGCCCAAGCGGGCGAGTTTATGGGCGTGCCGCCGAGCGGCAAACGCTTCACCATTGATGTCTTCGACATCCTCCGCGTTGCGGATGGCAAGTTTGCGGAACATTGGGGCCAGATGGACACCATGGGGATGATGCAGCAGCTTGGCGCCATGCCCGGCGACGGCTAGGCCAAAGGCACTCCGGCAATGAGGGGGGCGACAGCAACCCTCATTGCCACGGCAAAGCAAAGACGCAGAGATACAACGACGCGATTCTGACCTCGAGTAGGAATCCTATTGGAGCGCGAGTGCTGGTGAACAATTCTTCAATCATAGTTCCCGCAACGCAATCAAATACCACGATCCGGTGGGTCGCGCTGGTTGGCTGGGTGCTGATCGTGCTGGCCAATCTGCTCTTTTTTGGTTTCGATCTGGCGTCAGATTACGCTGATATGTTGGCGCCCTGTGAAGGGATGCTGGGAATTGACGGGCCGTGTAACTTCCTGGCAATTTCGGCGGCAGAGGAAGCCGTCCTGGCATCGTGGGGGCTGACGCTGCATTTCTACGCGACGGCCATGAGCGTCGCGGCGGTGATTCTTCTCTTGGTCTATGGTGCTTTGGGTGCGCTGATCTTGTGGCGCCAGGGCGCCAGTTGGCTCGGGCTGACAGTCTCCCTGGCACTGATCGCTCTGCCGGTCGCGACGATCTCCGGCTCGAACGACTGGTCAGGGATCAACCCCGTCCTGTTCTTCCTGGCGATGGCCGTCGCGATTTCGGGGACCGCCATCATGATCATCTTCCTCTACCTGATGCCCAACGGTCGTTTTTCGCCAACATGGGCCTACATCCCCATGATCTGTACCCTGCTGCTTATGAGCATGATGGTTCTGAACGAAAATGGTCACCTGCCCGTTTCTGCGCAAGCCCTGGCCTGGCTGGAACCTACTGTCGTCGGCCTCGTCCTGTTTGGCGGCAGCCTGCAGGTCTACCGCTACGCCCGAGCTTCCAATCCTGTCGAGCGTCAACAAACCAAGTGGATCATCTTTGGCGTATTGACCTATATTGTTGGCGTCATGGTGTGGATTCTGGTCTTCGGCAGCGTGGTGGCGATTCCGGCCGGGCAGCTACGGCTCCTGGCCAATCTGGGTGGCTGGTACTTCATCAACGCATTTTGCCTTCTCATTTTGCCGGTGGCGATCACGATTGCGATTCAGCGCTACAAGTTGTGGAATATCGATGTCGTCATCAACCGCGCGCTGGTCTATGGCGGGCTGACGCTTGCCATCGTCCTGATCTATGCCCTGACCGTAGTCGGGTTGGGCCTCCTCTTTCAATCCAGCGGCAATTTGGTTATTTCGCTGCTTGCGACCGGCTTGATTGCCGTGGCCTTCAACCCGGTCCGTGAACGGTTCCAGCAGGGCGTCAACCGCTTGATGTACGGGCAGCGCGACGATCCCTACGCCGTGCTTTCCCAGCTCGGCCAACAGCTACAGACGACGGCTGTGCCGGCTGAAACGCTGACCTCGATTGTGGCCACGATTGCCGCCACGCTCAAGCTGCCCTACGTCGCCATCGACCTGGTGGAGCAGGACGCGCAGGTTGGAGAGGCCGCCGTGGGCGAGCCACAGGGCGAGACCGTTGAGTTGCCGTTGCGCTACCAACAAGAGACCGTTGGCCATCTGATCGTCTCTCCCCGCGCACCGGATGAAAAATTCACGCCCAAAGAGGAGCAACTGCTGGCTGATATCGCGGCCCAAACCGGCCCGGCGGCCTCGGCCATGCGCCTGACCCTGGCGCTGCAGCGCTCCCGCGAGCAACTGGTGCTCGCCCGCGAGGAGGAACGCCGCCGCATCCGTAGGGACCTGCACGACGGTCTCGGGCCTACGCTGGCCAGCCAAACGCTACAGCTGGACTCGGTGTTGGATTCGCTGGCGGAGAACGACAGCCAAGCCGCCGCACAGCAGGTCAGACAGCTGAAGGGCCAAACCCAACAGGTGGTGGCTGATATCCGGCGGCTGGTCTATGAGTTGCGTCCACCGGCGTTGGACGAATTGGGTTTGCTGGAAGCGCTGCGCGCCCACGTGGCCCAAATGGGCGGCGCCCATGATCAGTTGCGCATTGGCATTGAAGCTGTGCCGGAGCCCCTGCCCCCGCTGCCCGCAGCGATTGAGGTAGCCGCCTATCGGATCGCGCTGGAGGCGGTGACCAACGTGATCCGTCATGCCCAGGCCAACAACTGCCGCATTCGCTTCGTCATTGCGGAAGAGAAGCAGTCGTCCCGTCTTGTGCTTACCGTTGCGGACGACGGCGTCGGCTTGCCCGCCAGTTCCCGGTCCGGAGTCGGTCTGATCTCGATGCGGGAGCGGGCCGAAGAGTTGGGCGGCACGTGTCAGGTGAGTTCGAATCCAAGCGAGGGCACGCTGGATCACGGCCGTGCTGCCGTTTACAGCCAGGGGGGCGCAATGACCGCAATTCGTGTTCTGATCGTAGACGACCACACCTTGTTTCGCGATGGCTTGCGCGCGATTCTGACGAGCGTGGCCGATATGGACGTGGTGGGCGAGGCCGGTACCGGCCGTGAAGCCGTGACCCAGGCGCAGAGTCTGACGCCGGACATCGTGTTGATGGACATCAACATGCCCGAGTTGAACGGCATTGAAGCGACCCAACAGGTGCTGGGCCGCCAGCCCGATACGGGCATCATCATGCTGACCATGCTGGAGGACAACGACTCGCTCTTTGCGGCCATGTGCGCCGGCGCACGGGGGTACATCTTGAAAGGGGCCGACAAAGCGGAGGTGCTCAAGACCATTCGGGCAGTAGCGGACGGCGAAGCGCTCTTTGGCCCGGCGATCGCTGGGCGGTTAACCGCGCTATTCCAAAGCTCCAGCGCAACGGCGCGTCTCGGGGATGCCCTCGCTCCTTTCCCTGAACTCACAGAGCGTGAACGCGAGGTGCTGGAGAGAATTGCGGCCGGTGAGAATAATCAAGAGATTGCCGGCCACCTCCACGTGAGCGCAAAGACAGTGAGCAACCATATTTCCAATATCTTTGGCAAGTTGCAGGTCGCCGACCGTGCCCAGGCCATTGTGAAAGCCCGGCAGGCGGGGATGGGTGAGTAGGACCAGCGTTTGCCGAGTGCGCTAGCCCTAACTGGTTCCCGATGCCCGCTTGTGTTGCGCAGCAAGCGCCGCTGCTTCGGCGATCCGCCTGGCGCGGGTTTCAGGCTTTTTGGCCAGCTTGATCCAGCGCAGAATATCGCGTTTGGCTGAGTCGGGGAACGCCCCGTAGCATTGCTGAAGCGTCCCTGCGAATTATCGACTAGGACCGGGACCTGCTGCCATGGTCAGCCCCCTAGCCCTTAATGCTCCAGTTGTCCCAGCGCACAGCCTCTGGGCCCCGTTGTTGTGTATCGACCGTCAGTCTCGAAGCCTATTCACGCGTGATCAGCGGCAAGAAGAGCTCCATCGCATCCGCATCCACGTCATCCTGCGCCTGGATGCCATAGGCTTCGCCCAAGCTGAATGGCCCATGCTCATTCATGCCGCCGTCGATCTCGAGTTCCTGCAAATAGAAGACGGTGGCATCGGTGGTGGCCGTAAAGCTGTAGTCGGTCGGTTCAAGCGAGTCGATCACCGGCGACGGAATCAGCGCGGCGTTGAGTTGCGTGCGTCCGGTTGCGCTTTGGCCGATCAGGTTGAAGCCTGCGGTGCCGCTCTCGGTGACTGTCTGCCAGCGGATCTCTACTTCATCGCCGCTCCGTTCGGCCAGGAACCAACCGAGGGTGACGGCGACCGTGGCGTCGAGTTCAAAGGCGCCGATGTCGCAGCTGCCTGCGGGCCGGATGAAGCTGCGCTGATCGAGCCCATTGACCGGCGGATTGGCACATGTGGCGGCGTCACCCGTGTCGATGGCCGGATTGGCGGCGGCCACATCTTGCCCGCGGGCCGCCTGAACCACTGTTGGGATCAGGGCAATAGTCTGCGTGGGGCCGCCGTTGTTGGCCAGCGTACCAAGCTGGCTGGCCGGATCAAGGGTCGCAGTGATATTCCAGCAGCTGGATCCACTATTCGTGAGATTGCTGGTCAGGTTGGTTGGGGTCGGGTGAACACAGGCTCCGGTAGGCGTCGAGGAACTGTCGACGATGATGGTGTTGGCGACGGTGGTGATGGAAGAACCAGAATTAGCGGAACCAAAGATCGCATCACCTAGACCAGCCGAATTATCGACGAAGGTGCTGTTGAGGATGCTGTTGATACCCGCGTTGTTAAAAATGGCGCCGCCGCTTGTTGGATCACTACCGGTGGCGATCGCACGATTGCCGGAGAACGTGCTGTTGGCGATTATACCAAAACTGCTGCCGCTGCTGATGGCGCCACCGCCGCTTCTGGATGTGTTAGCAATGTTGTCGGAGAAGGTGCTGTTGGTGATGCTAGAGAAACGGCCGCCAAAATGATAGATGGCGCCGCCGCCGCCGCTGGTGGTGGCCACGTTTTCAGAAAATGTGCTGTTGTTGATGCTGGAAACGGTGCCGCCTAGATTGCAGATAGCGCCGCCACCGGAGTTGCCCCCAGACGCTACATTTCGGGAGAAGGTACTATTGGTGACTGCCAGCGTGCCTTCGTTAAAGATACCGCCGCCATCCCCGGCGGACCCATTGGCGATCGTCAGGGTGTCAATCGTCAGGCTCGCGCCGCCGGTCACCTGGAAGACGCGATAGGTCGAGGCGCCACTCACGATGAGGCTCTGCCCGGAGCCGTCGATGGTGATCACGGTGGTGACTGGCGGCAACGCTGACCCCAAGGTGATCGTACCACCGGTGCTGAAGGTGATTGTGTCGGCGCCGTTGCCCGCGACACAGTCCCCGCCTGAGTTATCGGAATCATTGTTGGCGTTGGTGATTGCTTCGCGCAAGCTACATAAACCGTTGCCTGCAGTGCTGTCGTCTGTGGTCGTATTGACGAGAATCCCGGCCGCATAGGCCGGGGCCAGGGGCGCCGCGCTCCAGAGCACAGCGGTAAAAATGACGGCGAAGAAGGCGGTCAAAGAGACCTTGGTTGGATTCACGGGGTTTTCCTTTGCAAATTGTTGGGAGGTCGCCATGCATTGATCGATCGTCTGCTGAGGATAAAAATGCAAAAATCGACGCGAACGTACTTCATACTATTCACATCATGGCGATGATTGGCTGGGATTATCCGACAAAAAGAGCCGAAAGTCTTGCCCCGTGACGCTCGCCGCTATGTGGAATTTGCAGAAAGTTAGCATAGGTGCCGGATTTGAGCAATCTGGTGTATGGGCGGTATGGGGATTCGTACTAAGGATAGAATGGGCCGCGGATTGGCGCTGATCCGGCTGATAGAGGCGGATCAATCTTGATTGCTTCTTGCTGCATCGCGCACGCCATTAGTTGCTGCGCCAATGCCGTCATGCCTCCGGCGTGCGGTCGAAGTAGGCTTGCGTGTCGCCATGCCAGACGCGATAGGCTTCCGCAATGCGTCCCCGGTGGCCGGGGTCCATCTGCTCCATGGGCACGTCACGTTCGGCAAACCAGCGCACGTCGATCACTTCGTGGCGGTGGCTGCCGTGACCCAGCGCGGTCGTATCCAGCGGCCGGCAGAGAAAGAGCAGCTGATAGAGCTGGAACGCGCTCTCCCCACCCAATAACCGGGAGTCATGCACCCCGATCAGCGCGGTTGCCCGGCAGCGTACGCCTGTTTCCTCGAACGCTTCCCGCTCCACGCCGGCCGCCGGCGTTTCGCCCACCTCCAGCGCGCCGCCCGGCATGGCCCACAGATGATTGTCGGCGCGTTGGATCAGCAAGATCCGCCCGTCATCGTCGATGATCGCAGCATCGCCCACGCTGAAGGGCGTGGGGCGGGAGAGCACGTCCCCCCGCAAGGGCTCGAAGGACGCAAGCGGCCTGTCGGTCGCCAGCGCAAAGAGCTCCAGCGCGATATCTTGAATCGCGCTAAAGCGCTCGCGGTCATATGGGTCTTTCGTATAGTGCAGGCCGAATGCGGCCGCATCGCGCAGCCGATCCGCCATGCCGGACAGTCTTACAGCAAGTGACACGGGTTACCTCGTTGGTAAATAGCTGGCTAATCACGGTCTGTAGTAGAGATCGGAAAAGCCGAGAAGTCAAAGACGGCGAACGCCGTCTAGAATAGGTACTGTTAACATTTCGAAGACCATCGACTTTGCGCGCGGCACGTCCCCGGCACGGGCGGCTACGAGTCTGCGAACCGGATATTCTGCCGCCCGTGCCGGGGACGTTATGACCAAATGTCAGCGGGACCGAGACTTAGCGTTGGACTCTCTCCGGCTGTACCAACCGGAGGCGCGTGGCCAATGACAAGAAGTCAGGCATTGGCCACGCGCCGCTGACGACGTCTCGCATGGGTTAGCCGTGAAGCGCACGGGTGAGCAGGCGCGGTACTCGGCTGTGAACCGTTGCGCCGCCTCAGACTCCGCTGCGAAGCCGTCAAACCCATGAAAACCGTCGGCATAGACGTGCAGCTCAGTCGGAACACCGGCCCGCATCAGGCGCTGTGCGTACGCGATATCCTCATCGCGGAACAAATCCGGCGTGCCAACCCCAATGTAGGTCGGCGGCAGACCCCGTAGATCTTCGGCCCGGAATGGCGCCGCGTAGATTGAAACGCCCTCTCCGCCCGGCTCTTCCCCAAGATAGGCGCGCCATCCGATCAGATTGTTGGCCCGCGTCCAGAGCGGTGCGTCGGCCACATCCGGCCCGGCCTGTTCAATGTTTGTGTCGTCGATCATCGGGTAGATCAGTAGCTGGTAACAGACGTCCACCTCTTCGCGGTCGCGCGCCAGCAGGGCAAGGCCCGCCGCCAAGCCGCCGCCAGCGCTCGCACCGCCGATTGCAATCCGTGTTGGATCAATGCCAAGCTGATCAGCGTTGCTGGCCAGCCATTTTAGGGCCGCATAACAGTCTTCCAGCGGCGCTGGGAAAGGGTGTTCCGGCGCAAGACGATACTCTACCGAGGCGACGACACAGTTCAACGCAAGCGCCAATCCTTTTGCCTTCAGGTCATCGCTCTGGACATTGCCGACGACATATCCGCCGCCATGTATCCACAGCAGGGCCGGTAACGTCTCGGGACGTGTTTCGGGCTGGTAAACCCGTACCATCACGTCAGGCGCGCCATCTGGGCCCGGTACATGGTAATCCGTGCTCGTGACCCCGGGTATGTCCGGCGCCTGAGCCGCCATTGCCGCCGTGAGCTCGTTCAAAAACAGGCGTCTGGCAGGAATGTCATCGAGGGTGAGACCCCCGGGCACCATTTCTTCGAATGCTGCCAGACTTGCCGCCAATTGCGGGTCGGTAATGGGGTGCATGTGCTTGTTCCTCTCTGTAGAAACTCTGTAGAAACTGATGACGTGAAGATATATGGGACGATAGTGGCGTCGATGCTAAACGAAGTCTACCCCGTCATGACCGCCCAAACCAAGCGCGCCAGCTTGCCGTAGCCCGGATCGGCTTGTAGCTCGGCGAAACTGCGGCCGAACTGATCGAATTTGGAGAAGCCGGGTGCGTTGATGTCCGGCGACTGCAGGAAGGGGCCCCGTAACACCGATTTAATCGGGTGCTCGAACATGAACGGATTGTTGACAAAGCCGATGCCGGACTGAACATCGTAGATCTCTTGACCGGGTGCGCCGCCCCACGGCGCGCTCGCCAGGGCATAGCCCAGGCCGGAGAAGAGATTGACGGTGACCGTGCCGTAATTCAGGTCGGCGATTGCTGCCTCGAGTGCCGCGGCGATGGCCGGCTCTTTGGCAGAATCAGGGTGGACCACGATCATGGCCACCAGCGTGCCCCACACGGACTCATTCACGAAGCGCACGGCTTCGGCAATGAAGTCTGCGGTTTCGGCCACATCCAGCGCCGTCTCCGACATCAGGCTGCAGAAAGGTTCGGTCTGGAAGACGATGTCGTCTCGATTGGCTGCATCGACGTCTGTTATGTAGGTCCAGGGCAAGGCGTCGGGATCCGCGTTGTCGCTTTGCCAGGCGTCTGGATAGGCCTCGACAAAGCGGGCGTGGAGCGGCATGGCGCCTGGGTAGTAAGCCGGACGTGGCTCGATCTGCGCTAACCCTGCGCGGATGGCCTCATTCACTGCGTCCCGCTGCGCCCACTGACGCTGCTGGATCAAGATGCGCGGCGTCAAGCAGTTGAAGCCGGCGTTGGAGGTCAGCCACGACGCCAGCTTGCTGCCCTGGCGCTCGATCTCCTTCTCGGTCCAGGGGCCGGGCACAATGATGACGGGTGAGATATTGCCCAATTCGGCGCTGACCGGCTTATCCAGAACCGGCGTGTGCGCCGTGCGGTTGCGTTCGCCTTCCTCGCCCGGTCCAAAGACGATGGCGTTGAAAGTCCGGTCCGAACCGGTTACGTGGATATCATCGACTAGCGGATGGTTGCAGAGGTATTGCCCTTCTTGCGCGCCGCCGTAAACGATTTGCAGGAAGCCGCGCTCGATCAGCGCCCGAAAGCCGCGCGCGATGAGCGGACCGAGATACTCATTGACCTCATTCGGTTTCAGGATGACGACCGAGCGCTCGACGAAGAGCTTGTGGAGGAAATCGCCGGGTACAA
>CALNXY010000019.1:0-355104 GCA_942490705.1 uncultured Caldilineaceae bacterium
CCTCTTTGGCGCGCCGGAAACGCAGATTCCCGCCAATGCCATCGAGCAAATGGAGACGGTCATGCGCCTGCCGCGGTCACCGTGGGCGGTGCGATGATGCCCGATGCGCATCTGGGCTATGCCATGCCCATCGGCGGCGTGTCTGCCTGGACCACGTGATCAGCCCATCATTTGTGGGCTACGACATCCTCTGCCGGATGTAGATGAGTGTGCTGGATATCACGCCGGCTGAGTTCATGGGCGAGCAGACGCGTTCGCCAAGGATATGCGCGGCGTACCAGTTTTCGGGACGCGGCCCGGACTTTGCGGATGGCGAGCGCCGCACCCACCGCGTGATGGACGATCCGCTTTGGCGTAAGTATTCGTACGCTGGCCCAGCCTGCAACAGTAAAGGCCTGGCAACAGCTTGACTCCAGCGGCGGCGGCAACCACTTCTTTGATGCCATGACCGGCGTGGTTGGCAGTTTTTGGCCGAGTATGACTCGTATGACGTCGGTGATGCGTCTGTCGCCATCGTCACTCACTCGGGCAGCCGGGGCACAGGTCACAAGCTGGCCACGCACTATGTCAAATTAGCCGCCCAAAGAAGACCCGGCACAACGCCAAAGGCATCCCAAGAGGCTACGAATGGCTGGACACCGGACCATGGATTCGGGGCGTGAATATCTCGCCGTCATGGACCTTATGGGCCGCTATGCCCAGGCGAATCACCACCTGATCCATGAGCACTTTCTCAGTCGCACCGGGTTGGAGTCAGTTGCATCCAGTACGAGAATCACCACAACTTCCGCCTGGGTGGACGAGGACGGGACAGTCATCCATCGCAAAGGCGCGACCCCGGCAGACGCAGGGCAAATGGCCGGCATCATCCCCGGCTCCAGCGGCACCCCTTCTTATCTGGTCGAGGGGCTTGGCAGCAAGCAGAGTCTGGAGTCATCGTCCAACGGTGCGGTCCCTTATCCGCAACGAGGCCAAACGCGTACGTCACATGGTGAAACAGGACGTCCTTTACTTTGGCCTGGAAGCGGATGAAACCTTCATGGCCTACAAGGACATCGACATGGTCATGCGTTTGCAGGATGGCGTGCTCGTCGAACCAATTGCGCGCATGCTGCCCAGGGTCGTGATCATGGGCGGCAAGAGCGATGATGGGGATTAGGCTGGGGAATCTTGGCTTCGACGCTGGCGCGCCAGGCGCACAGTAGCCCATGCAGTTCTGCCGCCTTTGTGGGCTCCCTCTCGGCCAGATTGACACGCTCACTGATGTCATCGCGCAAATTGTAAAGCTCGAGCCGGCCATCTTCGAAGAACTCGATTAGCTTGTAGTCGCCGTCGCGTACAGATGAGCCCGGCGTGCCGCCCTGGTTTCCGTAGTGGGGATAGTGCCAAAAGATCGGCCTCGCGGCTGGCACGCTGTCCCGGTCAGCAAGGGCATCGAAGCTGACGCCGTCCACGGTGCTGCTCCGGCATGGGGCAGGCCGGCTGCATCCAGCAGGGTGGGGTAGAAGTCCGGGCTGGTCACCGGCATTGCGTCGCACAGAGGCGCCGCCTGACTCCACAACGCCGGGCCAGCGGACCATCAGCGGCTCACGCGTGCCGCCCTCGTACATCCAGCCTTTGCCCTCTGCCAGCGGCGCGTTGCAGGTGGGCGAGCCCTCGGTCGTGGCCAAGCCGCCATTGTCCGAGGTGAAGATGACCAGCGTGTTCTCCGGCCTGGCCGCCTCGAGCGCAGCCAGCAGGCGGCCGATGTTCTCGTCCAGGCTCTCGACCATTGCCGCGTAGACGGGGTCGGACTGGATCAGGCGGCGGCGATGCGCTGGTCCTCTTGTGCTCGCAGCGGGAAATACTCGCCCTCTTCAAAGGGCTCAAGCTCTTGTCCAGGCCCAGCGCCTTGGCCTTTGGCTCGTACTTGGCGATTTTCTCTCGGCCTTGGCCTGGATGGGCATGTGCACCGAATAGTACCACAAGTTGAGGAAGAAGGGGGCCATCGTCACTGTTTTCGATCAGTGCAATGGCCTCGTCGGTCAGGCGGTCGGTCAGGTACTCGCCTCTGGCCCATCCGCCAGCGTCGGGATGCCCCAGGGGCTGAAGTAGCCTGGCTGGGGCATGCCCCCCTCGCAGCCGCCGACAATGTTGACGTCAAAGCCGTGGCGGTCGGGATAGTCCTCGCCTGGTCCGCCCAGGTGCCACTTGCCCACGTGCCAGGTGGCGTAGCCCGAGGCGCCAAGAGCTGCGGCAAGCGTCGTTTCTGATGCAGGCAGTTCGTGGAGGTAGGGCACGTCGATCAGCCTGCCCTGCGCGGAGTGCGCGTCGCCGATCCAGTCGATGTAGTTGGTCACGCCGACCGTGGCCGGATACTTGCCGGTCAGGATGCTGGCCCGGGTCGGCGAGCAGACGGGACAGGCGGCATAGGCGTCGGTGAAACGCATGCCCCGCGCCGCCAGGCTGTCGATGTTGGGCGTCTCGTAGAAGCTACTGCCATAGCAGCTCAGGTCTCTCCACCCCATGTCGTCGACCAGAATCAGCACAATGTTGGGGCGTTGCAGAGGCGTCTCAGACCCCGTTCGCCCTCCTCGCGCACTGTCCAGAGCGCGTCACCCCAGTCGTCGAGTTCCGTGCGCCAGCGGTCCAACTCACTGCTCAATGCTTGCAGCCTTTCGCTGTGGACCGGATTGGCAGCTACGTTGTGCATTTCCCAAGGATCCTGCACGCAGTCGAAGAGCTGGCGAGTCAGGCTGTTGTCAACGGCATACTCGATTAGCTTGTAGCGTTCATCGCGCGCGGCGCGCTGAACGTCCTGATAGGCGAAGAGCAGCACGTCGCGATGGGCGGCGTCGGCATCATCCAGCACCGGCTGCAGGCTGTGGCCCTCCACCGACGGAGGCGTGGGGCAGCCGGTCAGGTCGCAGAGCGTCGGGAAGATGTCGATGAGATAGCAGAGCGCGTCGCGCCGTTCGCCTGCCGGCACCCCAGGCCCCGCGATCACCAAGGGGACGCGTACGCTATGGTCGTAGAGATTCTGCTTGCCCATCAACCCATGCTGCCCCAAGGCCAGGCCGTTGTCACCCGCCAGGACAATGATGGTATTGTCCAGCTGATCTATTTCGCGTAGTGATAATAAAATTCGGCCGATTTGTGCGTCCAGATGGGTGATCATGGCGTAATAGTCGGCGAGATGCCGGCGGATCTCATCCGGGTCGCGCGGCTGGCGGGCCAGCTTTTCGTCGCGCACGTCGAGGGCGCCATTGTCAAAGGGGTGAGTCGACATAAAGTTGGGTGGCAGGTCGAGCTGCTCCGGATCGTATAGGGCCAGATACTCCGGCGGCATGGTGCGCGGATCGTGGGGCGCCATGAAGGCGACGTAGGCGAAGAAGGGGCGGGAGTGATCGCGGCGCGCCAGGAAGGCGCACGTGGCCGTGGCAAAGAGTTCGGATGAGTGGACGCCCTGGGCGACGTGGTCGTAGCGCTTGTCGGTCATTGCGCGCTCTCCGGGTAGCCAGTACACCGGATGCGGGCGTGGGTCCAGGTAATCGCCGTCTGGGTGGAAGTCACAGGCAGGCACCTGCCAGTGGTCGTCCATGCCGCCAAAAAAGATCTCCGCGCCGTCCGAAAATGAACGGGCGTAAGCGTCGGGGCCATTGTGCCACTTGCCTGTACCGAAGGTCTGGTAGCCCGCATCGCCAAAATGCTCCGGCATGGTGGTGTGGTTTGGCGGAATCGATTCACCCCGTCCCTCGAGGTGGAAGAGGGTGCGGCCCGTCAGCAGCATGGCCCGGCTGGGCATGCAGACGGCGTCCGACGTGCCGCCCATGATGGCGGCGTGGGTGAAGGCGGTTCCCCGTTCCACGAGGTAGTCGAAATTGGGCGTCAGGATCTGCTCATTGCCCAGCGCGGCGATCGTGTCGAAACGCTGATCATCTGTCAGCAAAAATAGGATATTGGGACGGCGGTCGTTCATCGGTTCATTCCATGCCTTGTTGGTAGACGTTTAGTAACTCTACAGGTTGGTGCCGCGCCCAAAGGGACGCCCGGTAGTCCACGGCAGTATGTGGATGTATCGAAACCAAACGGGTCGACCCGCTCCTTGGTTTCGATATGCCCTTCGTCAGGCTCAGGACGGCGCAGGCTCAACCGGCGTCGCTACCATTCACCTGTATAGTTGCGACGTTCAATCGGTTTGTATGACAGGGGCCGGCGTGATGCCCGACTTGAGCCGCGCACGCCAGAATGCCATCATCAGGCCGCCAATCAGCGGGAAATGATGGCGCGGCCAGAAAGAGCCCGTTGTATCCGGCCACCGTGGCCAGCCAGCCGCCAAAGATGGGTGAAAGAATCAGCACGGGTGCCAGGAGCGTATTGGTCAGACCGATGTAGGTGGGGCGATCGGCCGGTTCGCAGAACTCCAAAATGATGTTGAGCGATGAGACCTGGTCGGCCGCCAGATGCGCGCCCATGAGCACGAAAGCGATCAGGAGCACGGCCGGCGACGGGGCCACCAGCGCGACAAGCGCGGCCAGGGCCATGGCAAAGGCTGCACAAGTGAGGACGGTTTTATGGCCAATGCGGTCGCCGATCACGCCCCAGACAAGATTCATGCTCGCCACGCTGGCAATGAGCACGCCGGTGAAGAGTCCCACGCCGGCGCCGCTGATGGCAAAACGCTCCGTGCCAAAGACCATGTAGAAGCCCGCGGCCATGGCGCCCAACTGCATGGTGGTGCGACTGAGCAGGAAACGGGAGTAGTTGCGATCTCGGCGCATGACGGCCGGCAGCTGCCGCAGGTAGTGGCTGAGCGTGACCCGCTCTTTGACGCTCTCGCTGGGCGGCTCGCGCGTGAGGGCAAAGCCGCCAAATGAGATCATCACAAAGACGAACGCCAGGGCGAAGAGGAGCGCAAAATTGTTGGGATAGGCGACTTCTTCCAGCACGCGTGCCACCACCGCGGCCGCAGCGACGCCGAGCAGCGCGCCCACGCCATGCCCCAGTCCCATCCAGATGCCGCGTCGCTGCACGGGGATCACCTTGGCGATGATGTCGAACCAGGCCGGCGTGGCGATGCCGGCGCTGAACGAGGCCATGCCGATGAAGAAGAAAAAAAGCGTGAGGGTCAGCGTGGGCGCGGTGAGCGCAAAGGCCCAGATCGAGAGCGCGATGAGCAAATAGGGCAGGCGCTCGCCCAGGCTGCCGACGGCCATGACGAAGGGCTTCTTGTAGCGCAGTTGTTCGGTGAAGCTGGCCGTGAGCAACTGGGGCAGGTAGTAGCCCAGGGCCCAAACCGCCGGGATCAGACCAATGGCGATCTTGGAGTCGGTCAGGCTGCTCACCAGCACCGGCATGACTGTCTCGCGCGAGATCAGGCTAAAGCCGATGGTGATGAAGATGATGTCGACCAGGTTGACGTTGAAGTTCCAGGTGACATTGCGCTGAACGTCGGCTTTGATGGCGGAGTCGGCCATGCGTTTGATCTCATATGCAGATTGGTTTGTCAGACGCTATAATTCCACAGGACAGCGCCAACGTCAATTGATTGCTTGACCGATTCTGCCATTGTTAAACTGTGATGATGGGCCGCGAAAACAGCCGGATGCAGCGGATTGCCACAGATTGATCGGGGTTGATCCGCCCCAATCCGCCTGATCCGCGGCCCATCGTTGTGCACTTCAACACGCAACCTGGAAAGGACCCGAGCAGGCCTATGACTGGCGACGCACGACCCAATATCCTGTGGATTTGCACCGATCAGCAGCGCTACGACACCATCCATGCGCTCGGCTATGATTGGGCCAACACGCCCAATATCGACCGGCTGGTCGGCGAAGGGATCGCCTTTACCCACGCCTACTGTCAAAACCCGATCTGCACGCCCAGCCGCGCCAGCTTCCTAACGGGCATGTACCCCAGCAGCATCCGCGCCTGCATGAATGGCAATGACGTCTGGGCCGATGCCGCGCCGCTGGTGACGAAGCTCCTGGCCGACGCCGGCTATGACTGTGGCCTGGCCGGCAAGCTGCATCTGGCCGGCGCGGCCGGTCGGGTCGAGCCGCGCGGGGATGACGGCTACCGCGTCTTTCACTGGAGCCACCACCCGCGCGATGATTGGTCGGAAGGTCATGACTACGTCGACTGGTTGCGCGAGCAGGGCGTGGATCCGGCTGAATTCTTTGACGACCCGGCCCTGATCCCACCGGCGCTGCACCAGTCGTCTTGGTGTGCCGACATGGCAATCGATTTTATGAGAGAGGAGCGGGATCAGCCGTGGCTGATGAGCGTCAACTTCTACGATCCCCACGTCCCCTTCGATCCGCCGCAATCCTACCTGGACCGCTATGATCCGACGCAGATGCCGGCGCCCCACTTTGCCGAGGGCGATCTCGCAGCCCAGGCGTTGCTGGAAGAGGTGATCTTCCAGACGGAACCGGGCCCGCCGCAGTCGTTGAACCTGGCCGACTACTTTGGCAAGCTCGGCCATGCCGCGCTGCAGGAATCGGCATCGGCCTCGCTGGCGGAGATCAAAGCCGCCTACTACGCCATGATCGAGCTAATCGACCACAACGTGGGCCGCATGCTGGATGCGCTGGACCGGACGGGGCAGCGTGAGAATACGCTGGTGATCTTCATGAGCGATCATGGGGAGACGCTTGGCGATCATGGCCTCTTGCTCAAGGGCTGTCGCTTCTACGAGGGACTCGTGCGCGTGCCGCTGATCATCTCCTGGCCGGAAGCATTTGCCGGCGGTCGGGTCAGTGACGCCCTGGTCGAACTGACGGACATCGCGCCCATGCTCTTGGATATTTGCGGACTCCCGCATCCGCCGCGCATGCAGGGCAAGTCGCTACTGCCACTCGTTGCGGGCGAGGCCGACCTGTCCGACCATCGCCCCCACGTGCACTGTGAATATTATCGGACGCTCGACTATCTGGAGGGGGACCGTCCGGGTTCCTACGGCACGATGATTCGCAATCGCCAGTATAAATTGGTCGCCTACCATGGCCATGACAGGGGAGAACTGTTTGATCTCGTTGTCGATCCCCATGAGTTCAACAACCTGTGGGATGATCCCGCCTATGCAGACGTACGCTTCCGCTTGCTCAAGCAGAGCTTTGACGATATGGCGCGTGCCGTTGATCTGGGGCCCGTGCGGACAACGGCCTATTAGGCGGTGACTAAAGATGTTTACCCTGAAGAGTGAAGCGTGAAACTGGGTCGATGCTGTCGAAATGTGGGATCACACCGGAGAGCATGCCATGGAAGAACTGGAACGTAGGGGGCTGGTCCTGCTGGGCGATCGTCGTGCGGAGGTCCGCATCATTTCCCGATGCCAGAGCCCGGGCCGGGCGAAGTGCGGGTATTGGTTCAAGCTGCGGGTATTTGTGGCAGCGATCTTCACTTTTACCGCAGTCCGCCGGCTATACTGGGCATTCGCCGCGGCGTCGTGATCGGCCATGAGCCCTCCGGGATTGTTGAGGCCGTCGGGCCGGGCGTGACGCGCTTTCAGCCCGGGGACCGCATCACGGTGAATCACACGCTTGGCTGCGGGCAGTGCGCCTACTGCAGTGCGGGCGAGCCCGTGCTCTGTGCGGAGGATCAGGGCATTGCCGCAGCGGGCTTTGGCGGCGATGCCAATGTGATCCTGCTGCCGGCCCACACGTGCTTCCATCTGCCGCCGGAATTGAGCTTCGTCGAAGGCGCGTTTCTGGCCTGCACCGGCGCCACGGCCTACGGGGCCTTGCGCAAGCTTGGCCCCTCAGGCCGGTCGACATTGGCGATTTTTGGGATGGGACCGGTGGGGCTCTCTGCGGTCGTCGTGGGCAAGGCGCTTGGCGCCCGTGTGGTGGCGCTGGATCCGCTTCCCGGTCGGCTGGAGCTGGCCCGCACGCTTGGCGCCGACGAAATTATCGACGTATCCACTGTCCGAGCGCCGGAGACGCTGCGTTCTCTCACAGATGGGCGCGGGGTCGAATTGGCGTTGGAAACGAGTGGATCGGCGGCCGGCCAGAGCGACGCCGTCGACGCGCTACGGCCCAAGGGGAAAGCGGCTTTTGTGGGGCTGAGCGACGGGCGCAAGAGCATCAGTCCCGAACAGTTCCTTCACAAGGAGGTGACCCTGATTGGCTCAAAGGTCCTCTCTGCGCCGCTCTACTGGGAGTTGACCCGCTTCATGATCGAACGTCACGTGCGCTTCGAGCCGATCGTGACCCGGCGCATGGCGCTTGCCAATGGACCTGAAGCCTTTGCAGCCTTTGACGCCGGCGCACCGGGTAAGTTCGTACTGGAGCCCTCCAGACACTAGCTCTCTTCCGCCAGCAGCAGCTGAATGACCGCTTCCGTGACGTCGTACTGACCCTCGCCGAACTTGGCGAAGCGGATATTACCCTGCTTGTCGACGATATACATGGCCGGCCAGTAGCGATTCTGATAGGCGCGCCAGGTGGTGCGTTCGTTGTCCAGCGTCACGGGCCAGGTGACGTTGAGATCGGCCACGGCGGCTTCGACGTTGGGGAGATGGTGCTCGTACTTGAATTCCGGCGTGTGGACGCCGATGATCTCCAACCCCTGATCGTGGTACTGCTCATACCATTCCCTCACCGAGGGAATCACATTGATGCAGTTGATTCAGCCATAGGTCCAAAATTCAACGATGACGACGTTGCCGCGCAGATCGGCCAGCCGCAGCGGCTCGGAGTTGATCCAGACGTCATTGACCAATTCGGGCGCCGGACCGTAATCGGTGATGCGCGCCAGTGCGGTAAGCTGTGCCGGCGTAAGCTCGGTCGTTTCCACGCCGCTGCTCTCCGGCAACGCTACTGCTTCAGGCACGACCGCGCCGACTGGAGGCGCTGCACCCTCCGTCGCCAGCGCCTCCAATGCTTCAGGCGCCACGCAGCCGCTCATGCCCAGCACCATGATCAAGCCCAGCGCTGTGAGCAGTTGCTTGTTCATCGCCGCGCCTCCTTTCAAAGCAGAACGAGACCTCTGTCGATCTCAATCTTAGCATGAAAGTGGGCGGGGAGTTCTTACGGAAATGTGAACGCTGTCGGAGAAATTGGGGGTAAAGGTGACGTCAAGTGAGTTGACACCCGATGGTCGCTAAGCCACTGCCCGACCATGGTTTTACCAGCCAGCTTATCATACCACACAGTGACTCCTGACTGGATGGATCGACGGACCGATGACCCAAGCCGTGCGGAATCCTCCCTTTCCCCTATCTTCACACGTGACAGGAATGCGCTGTTTGGCCAGAGGATGGTTGTTGGCCCCCGACTTCGCTGTCGGCGGCATCGACGCTGCGCTGGCACTCTCCCGTCAAGGCGGCGTCTTTCGATCCCCGCTCGCGGCTCGCCTTCGTGGCATCTGCCACGCCGACGCTGACGCACTGACGGGCCGGTGATCAGCGCCACCAGCCCCAGTCCGTAGTCCAGCCAACTCGAATGACGGACGCGGCGTGCTGACTGTCGGCATTGCGATGACGGACGTCAACCTGGCACTTGACTCTGTCACCATCCACAATTTAGGCGGTGCTGACGGCGAGGCGGTTGAGGAGATGACGTCACGGCCATTTCTGGCAGGAGCGGGATCCGTGCCAGCAGTTGCGCATTGCGCAGCGATTGCGGTAGCGGGTTACAACGTACACGTGGGCGTTTGAAGAGGACTATCGTGGCGGAGATGCCAGCGGCATTGCTGTGACCGGTACCTATATGATTCAGATTGACAACACGCTCATCAGCGGCCTTGTTGGCGGCGATGCCGGCAGCTCTACGGAGGACCCCTATGGCTGTCATGGGCGGGGCGGTCAGGCCGTTGGCATTGCGACTGACGGCAGCGATGTCCGGCTGGATCAGATTACCATCCGCGAGCTCCGCGGCGGCAAGCCTTGCTCGGGTCTGGCGCAGTATTGCGATTACCGTGCCGGCGCCTATCGGGGCATTTCTGTCCGTGGGGGCACGCTTACCGTAACCGATTCGCGTCTCAGTGACTTCAGCGCGCGTGCTGCGCACAGGAGCCCCGTTAACGCCGGTATTTTCGTGCAAGATTCCAGGGATGTGGTGCTCGACGGCGTACGTCTTGAACCGAGGACGACGTCGTTTCTTGCGAATGCGTCACTCGTTACCACCCCGCGTGCAGCTTTGAGGCCCGATAGCCCCGACTCTCCCTACTGCGTTGAGCCGCCGCTGTCGGTATACGCGATGCGAGTACAAAATGCGGATCAGGTGTCCCTGAATGATCTCAGCATTCGCAACGTGTGGGGAGGGGTATGGGGAAAAGCGGTGGCATTTATCTTGCCGCTGACAGGTGTCGCTGACGGCAAGTTTATCGATCTCTGCACGGCGGCTATCAGAATCTGACGACCCGCGGCATCTCGCTCAGCGAGATCGGACAGTTGCTGATCAACGGCACGAGATCCGCGACCTGACGCCAGCGTGCCCCAGGCTCAGGCGTCTATTTCTGCATCCCGGCGTACAGGAGGCGCGCCGTCGCCATCAGCGCCGCGATGGGGCGGGCGAGATCGCAATAATGCATCTGGGGGATTCGTGGGGGTGCAGGCGCCAGCTCGTTCGAGACGAGCAGAGGCGCCACAGACGGAGGGGACGCCAACGGAATTGTGCTAGAAGAGACGCAGCTCACACTTGCTCACAACAGCATCGTCCAGACCAGTGCGGGGCCCGGCGGTGTTCCTGATGGGCAGGCGGGCCAGTCCTGTGGTATCCAGTCGACGAACAGCGACGTAGATCTGATGGCAACGGCTCTGGCCTGGCATAGCGTCGGGTTGTTGCACATGACCGGGACAATTCAGCTCGCCGAAAATAGTTTCTGGCTCAACGATGTCGACACCCTCGGCGTCAGTCCGTCACCAACCGACCTGCATGGCGATCCGGGCTTTGTCGACATCGATGCCGGCGATCTACATTTGCAGCCCACTTCTGCGCTGATCGATCGCGCCGGTGACTATGGACCGGTTTCTCTGCTGACCGATATTGATCATCAGCCCCGGCCTTTGGACGGCAACGGCGACAACGTCTATCGGGCTGACATCGGCGCCGACGAACGATTCTTAGCCCAGAATGTCCTCTATCTCCAGCCAGAGCCGAACAAGGCTATGCCCGGCGAGCGCATAGGCATCATCGCGGTTATCGAGAATCCCAATCCCGATCTGGTACAGCGTGGCGTCACTTTTGCGAGTTCCCTGCCCGCTGAGCTGGAAGTTCTGGCGGACTCGCTTCACGCTTCAGGCGGCGTGGTCTCGTTGGTCGAAGAAGATGGTCGACAGCGCGTCAGTTGGTCCGGCCAGGTGCCGGCACAGAATGCCGTTGTGATTCGCTACCAGCTTGGTGCAGTGGCCGCTAACGCCAGCCCCCGGTGGATCGTTGTGACCGCGAGATCAGGGGAGACAATGAGGAGATGAATCGCTTTGCGGTAACGCAGATTTTACTCAATCCGTACCGCGCCTATATCCCGTTTGCTGCAACGCTGGCAGGCTAGGAAGACAATTGAAGTGCTAAGGGGACGTACCGCGGCGCATGCATGCACCGCGGTACGTCCCCTTAGCAGCTCTGCGCTACGCCGGCAAGAACGCACCCAGCATCAACGCAACGAGCCAGCCCACGGCAGCAATCGCCAGCGCGGCGACCAGCGCGCCGGCATAGCCTTTGGTGCGGATGCCGGAGACGAAGTTGCTGCTGACCACAAGGACGGCGGCGGCGATCAGCAGGTGGATGATGGCGCCCAGGAAGCCGCCGGCGATGGTGAGATTCAGCGCATTGAGCAGCCACATGATGGCCAGGTTGATCACGGCGATGATGATCGCCGCGATGTAGGCAGGGCCAAAGCCATCCACCTCCAGACCGAGGTTCAGCTTGCCGACCAGCCAAATGATGAGACCGGAAAAGAGCGCGCCGATCAAGACGCCTATAATTGTACCAATGATTGTCATTTCAATGCTCCTCTAGTGGTTTGATGTTGTCAACGATAGGCCTAGTGCGCGGCGGCTGACGTGAGCCTATGGGTCGTAGGTCTGGCGATCAGCCGGACGACTCCGGAAACTCTTGGATCACTCTGATCGGCGAGGCTTATCACGCTGGTAGCGTGATCTACAATCCATCGGTCCGCTTGCGCCGTCGCGTACTGGTGTCCTTACAATTATCAGTCACGTGCGCGGCATATGGAAATATTTGGACCCCCTGTTGCCCAAGACTCCACTTGTCATGCTGATGCGCAGCGAGGAATCCCGTGGCGAAAGGGATTGACCATGACGCCTCAGTCTGTCGTTCCTGCCGATGTAAAGCGCAGGTAGTCGTAAATACCGTCACTTGCCGGATAGGCAAGCGCTAAGCGACCGGCATCGTAGCGCCACCCCAACACACTTTCCAGCAGGGTTAGATAGGTCGTCTCCTGGGCCGAGACCGCATCGGGGCAGCCCATCTCTGTTGCGGCAATCGGTCCGACCACGAAGGATTGGAGCAAATCTTCAGCTTCGGACAGTGCAGCGCGATAGTCATTGCAGCCGCCGGAACCGCTAACCTGGCCGTCTGTAATTGCTAGCGAGACTTCGGTGGTGGAGAGTACGGGCGCCTGTCCGTCGCCAAGATCGACGAGCCGCCAGGTCGTGTCACTCAGATCGATCAATCCGACCGGGCTCAGCTCTTCACTGCCGCTCTCTACCAGCGTTCCCTCCTGCAATTCATAACGTTTTCGCACATTCCAAGTCGGGCAGCAGGCCGGGTCACTTGCTCCATGGGCGATGAGTTCCGCCACCGCCTGCTGATCCTCCACCGCCAGCGATTTCACCTGTATGCGATCACCGACCATCAGCGCGGTGAGCGGCGTAGGTCCGGTTGCTGCATCCAACACCACGGCCAGGAAGAGAAACGTTCCCGAGCCGACCGAATGGTCCTCCAACAAGGCCGCGGCGTCTTCGACGCCGTTGCCATCCAGATCGCCGGTGGCAATGATTTGATCCATCAGCAGAACATAGGGCGTGCCCGGGCCTTCCTCCTCATAGAAGGCGACGCCATCCGTCAGAGATATCGTCCGCTCCGGAAAGAGACCGCTGTACGTCAGATTGCCAAGGGTTTCAACCAACTGGGCATGAGTGTCGGTAGATGCGCCTTCGGATTCATCGCTAGGGTTGTCTCCCTCTGCTGCGGCAAAGACCATGGTCCCCCCATCGGCCATCAAATCGATGTGGAGCTGACCGTCGACATAAGCATACTCGGCCGCTGCCGCCAGAAGCGTCAAGAACTGCTCGCTGCGCGAGGCCGACGAGCAGCTGTCCGTGCTCCGGGGCGCGACGTCCATGGAGAGGCTGCCGGCATCCGTGCTGACAACTCGATAACTGGCAATGGCTGTGTTGCAGTCGGCCACAATCTCGACGATGCCATCTTCACCGAATGCCAGCGTGTACGTCGCAGGGATGTCGACATCAAAGGTCGCCTCCGAATCTATGAAGGAGATCCACTGCCATGGCTGGTTCGTGAGCATCTCCAGGTCAGTCGGCCCAGTTGCTTGAGGCGCTTCGGGCATCTCCTCAACGGCTGCAGCGGTGGCCGCAGGATCGGGGTCACTGGAAGGTGCTGCCATAGTGCCCGCCGTGGACTGAGTTGGCGCGCTACAGGCTGCCACAAACAACAATGCAATCGCCAGCATGACCAAAACACTTTTTTTCATCACAGAGCTCCATTGAACGCTATGTTACAAACGGTATGTCATAAGAGAAGGGCACTGCGGCCGGCAAGGATTTCCCCAGCCTTGCCCGTCCCCAATAGCTCCGCTACCTCATCTGTGCTACCTTGGGTCAACTCCCACAGAATTGCCGGCAGGCTAAAGGTTCCGATTCGATTGCCTTGCTGTCCGTAGATGTAGTCCGCCATATCCTGCGCGGTCACCTCAACGTCGATCGTTAGTGAGGCGTCGTCGGGATCGGTGTAGGAGAAGGGCAGCGGGCCGTCGTCGAAGAGCGCCAGCGCAGCATCCACCAGGGCCGGGACATCATACGCTTGCGCACATTGCTCATCCGCTTCACACAGCGCCGTCAGATTATCGAGGCCCCACTGCGCATCCAGCGCCCGGTCCTCCACCCAGCTTTTGCGCGAGAGCGAATTGGCGCCGTCCAGCACCACCGCCTCCAGGATCTCGGGAAAGTCGCGCATGACGTGCTGCCCGAGCTGGGCGCCGTAGGACGCGCCGTAGTAGATGATCCGCTCATAGCCCAACGCCTCACGCACGGCGTTCACGTCAGCCGCGTTCTCCACGCTGTTGAAGTTGTCGAAGTTGATGCCCTCTTCCTCGAAGCGGCTGATGCATTCCTGCACGGTTCCGGTTTCGTAGGCGCTGGCATCGTCGCCGGTCAATCCCTGTTCGTAGACAGCTCATGCCGCAGAGTCAGCCTCAGGACAGGTCAGGAAGGGATCCGTGTGCTGGGTGCCGCGCTGCTCGACGACAACAATGTCACGAGCGTCCAGGATGCCGCCCAGCAGTTCTGTCTGTATGAGGCTGAAGAATGCGGGGTTGATCTGGGCCTGACCGGGCCCGCCAGCCAGCATGAACAAGGGCGTGTTGGCCGTTCCCTGCCCCGAATTGATCCGTGTGACGCCCAGCTTCACCTCTCGGCTGCCGGCGCCACTGCGCGATTCCGGCACCACGACGTAGCCACAATCGAGGTCGAGATCGAGCGGCAGATCCGCCGGCACTTGCGCGAAGCACTCGTCCAGGGGCTCGAAGCGTGGCAGCGCGACCTGCCCGGTCTGGTCAGTTTGGCCGCTCGGGTCGGCGCCCACAACGACGCCGGCGATAGCAGGCACAATGGTTCGCTGGACATTGCTCTCGGCCGCGTTGCTCCAGATCACAATGGTCACATCCTCGCCAGGGATATAGCCACCGTCGCTCAGGAAGCCCAGGGTCTGGCCGCCGTGGCCCAGCACGCCGTTGTTGTCGAGCATGCCGTGGGCATAGGTGGCGCCCGGTGCGAGGGCGTCAACGCCTGCTTCGGTATGCTCCTTCATCAGATCGAGGGTGGCCGGGTCCTCAAAGAGCTGGCCGGTGAACAGGGCCTTGAGGAAGACGGCAAACTCATCGGGGGTGGAGACCACAGCCCCGGCCGACCAACCCTGGCTGGCGTTCCATTCGCTGGTGGTGAAGTCAAAGGGCGTCTGGTAGTATGCCTGGGGCAGCGGCCCCGATTCCGGCGTCCCCGCTTCCGGTACGCCTGTCTGCAGATAGGTTTGGGTGAGGCCCAAGGGTTCAATGATGCGTGCGTTCAGATTCTCCTGGTACGTTTGCCCGGTGGCCTCTTCAATAATGAGACCGAGCAATATATAGCCTGTGTTGCTGTAGCTCCATTGCCCTTCTGCGCCAGGCGCAAAGGTGCTGAGACCGGCGTCGGCGACCAGGGTCACCAGTTCTTGCGGCGTGAAAGCGCGGGTGAGCATGGCCTTGTCCTTTTCGCCATCCTCAATGGTTGTGCCGTCTTCGGTCGGCAGGTCGAAGTAGTCGTGCAGGCCGCTGGTGTGGGTCATCATCATGTCGATGGTGATCTGATCGCCGTTGGGCAACTGGGCCGCCAGATCGGGGAGCCAGGCGCTCAGAAGATCGGAGGTGGAAAGCACCCCTTCTTCCTGGAGTTGGAAGAGCATGGCGGCGGTCATCATCTTCGTGTTGCTGCCGATCTGGAAGGGGGAATCGGCCGGCAGCGGATCGCAGGCGCTCACGTCGGATACGCCGGTTGACTTGAAGTACCGTCCTTCCGGCGTGATGATCAGCATGGAGGCGCCGGGCCCGGGCCGCGCCCCCTCCTGCACCAGGCTCACCAGCCCCTGGTCGAGCAGGGCGCTGATCTCAGGCGACAGCGTGTCTTCGATGGTGTTGATCGCCAGCGCCTGCTCGCCGCACAGATCGGCGACGGTGGTGACTATGGCGTCAAAGATCATCGTGCTGCCCTCGGTTTTCTGGGTGACGTAAAGCTGGCCCCCGATAGGAAGCAATTGGGTGGCGTCGCCTAGAAATTGCAGAAACTGCTCGCTGCGAGAATCGTCCGGACAGAGAGCCAGTGTTGTAGGACCGATCTCGACGGTGACATTTGCGCCGTCAAGGGCGTAGGTGCCGGAGGCGCTGTTGCAGTCAGATTGAATTTCGACCGTGCCGTCGTCCTTGAAGGTCGCAATATAGCTTGCGGGTTCCTCAACAATGATCGCCTCGTTTGTGCTGCTAAAGGTGGTCCATTTCCAAGGGTTGGCCAAGATCCCCGAAACCATGGCCTCTAGCACGGCGGCTTCAGCGTCTGCTTCCATGGCGTCTGCTTCCGAGTCATCTGCCTCTAGGACAGCTGCTTCCGAGGCGTCTGCCTCTAGGCTGGCAGCCGCCTCGGGGGGGATATGTGTCTCTGGTATTGCGCCGTCACAGGCCACCAGTACCAGCGAGGCAATGATCAGCACCAACAGGATATGCTTTCGCATGGCTTCCTTTCCGTGAGTCTCAAATATTATGCAGTTAGCGCAGGTTGCGGTACGGGCATCGGGCCTGAGGTTCAGCCACCGGAGCTCAGGGAACAATCTGCATGCCGTCCTGCGCGTCGCCCATAATTCCGCTGTCTCACTATTGCTCTGTCTCACTATTGCTCTGTCTCACTATTGCTCTGTCTCAGTGCCCTGAGGCTGTCTACTCCAATCGCCTCGACCATCTGTCAGGTCGCGGCTGGCAGCTGCGCGTCTGGCAGCTGCGCGGCGGTCAGACGGTCGGCTCCTGCGGGGAGGGCTTCCAGCCCCGCCTGTAGTACAACATCGACGTCAGCACCATAGTTGGTGCCGCCGTCCCGCTCCTTCAGGACCACGACGGCATCCTCGATGCCGCATCCTCGATGCCGCTGTTGGGGGCATTGGCAAGCGCTGCGGGAGAAAGCCGCACACGGCGGGAGTCCGTCGTGCCGTCAGCCGGCGCTTCCGACGACGTCCAGACGGAAGCGACGTTGATGCCAAAGCTCATGGATGCGCTCGACAATGCGTTGACGCAAGTGCCGGACCAGACGTTGCCATCTTCGGTTGCGTCGACCCACTCGTTCAACTCGGTGGTGGCCGGATCGCAGCCCTGGTCGCCCGCCTGGATGCGCACCCATTCCGCCAGATCGCCGGCATTCCAGACCTGGTTGCAGCCGGTTAGCACCAGCGCCGTGAGTGGAACGAGTGGCAGAATATGAGCTTGATGCATGAAACTTGCGTTCTTATCGTTAGGGATGCGTATTGGATTCATTCAAAGAGCAGAAGACGATCTGTGCGGCGCAATCGTTCCAGACGCGGACCTGCGCTCGCCGCATGTGTTTCGCAGCGCAAGCGCAGGCGATTTGATGTGTATGCCGATCCGCACACCCCGTGCGGATAATGTAGTTATTTCGGGCGGGGGCGAGCCCCGCCCCGACGCGATGGTTCGTGTTGTAAACGATCGGACCTGATGCTGGCCCGTTTGCGCATGGGCGTGCCCTTGCGACCGCCCGTTGCGCGCCGTCTAGCCGCGGCCGAAGAGCTTGTCGAAGCCGCGCATGATGTCATCGCTGATGCCTGGTACGTCGTCCAGCATATAGTCCAGGTCGCCCAGAGCGCTCAGAGCGTCGGACTGGGCATCGATGGCCTGGACGACACCGTCGATGTCCAGCCCCTGCTGCTTGGCCAGGCTCTGGGCCTCGCTCAGCACGGCTGGGGCCATGACGCCGATCAGCTCGCCGGCCACGTGGGGATCCATGCCGGTCTTACGGGCGAAGTTGTCGGCTACCTGCTCGAAAGTATTGCTGCCAGTGAGCGCATCCAGCGTTTCCGCGCTCTTGGTGGGGCTGGCCTCCTGCAGGAAGGTGCTCAGGTCGCGGTTGCCGACGCGCTGGCTGTTGCCTTGGACCAGGGTGTCGAGTGCCGCGACGCCGTCCGGCTGGGCCGCAAGGCGGCGTACGCCGGCCAGGACCAGGCCGATGACCATGGGCGTGGCTGCCTTGACGACGGAAGGGGGGATGCCCAGGCGCTTGCCGAGGCTATCCAGCGCGGGTGCGCCGAACGAATTCACGAGACTGGTCAGCATATCTGTTGCCATCTTGAGGTTCTCCTTGTGGAATTTGATCAATGCTTTGAACACTTGCCGGACGATTGATCTCAAGCGGTCTGGCTGCATACTCGCAGCAGCCAGACCGCTTGACGGGGGCAAGCTCGAGCCGATCGGACCGGCCTGCGACTCCCCAATCTATCGCATGAAGCGCATGAAGTCTATCGCATCGAATGTGATATTGGTTGCTCTGGCAATGTGATTTCGACCTTGATCATGATAGTCAGCCCCGGCCGCGTCATGAGGTCCGCAGCCCGCCCAGTGAGCACGCCCACGTGCGAACGACGCCATGGCGACAGGCGGTCGAGCCGCAGAGAAGGCGACGCACCTCCAACTGTGCCGCTCACTTTCCCTCTACGGGGCAAAGACCATAGTTCCTTCATCGGCCATCAAATCGATGTGGAGCTGACCGTCGACATAGGCGTACTCGGCCGCTGCCGCCAGAAGCGTCAAGAACTGCTCGCTGCGCGAGTCAGGCGAGCAGTTGTCCGTGCTGCGGGGCGCGACGTCCATGGAGAGGCTGCTGTCATCCGCGCCAAAGATTCCATAACTGGCAATGGCCGTGTTGCAATCGGCGACAATCTCGACGATGCCATCCTCGCCGAAGGTCAGCGTGTACCTTGCGGGAGTATCGACGTCAAAGGTCGCTTCCGGACTGCTGAAGGAGACCCATTGCCAAAGGTGATTCGTAAGCATGTCGAGATCAGTCCCAGCCTCTGGAGGCGCTTCGGAGATCTCCTCGCCGGCCGCTGGCGAAGCGGTGGCCGCAGGATCAACGTCAGCAGATGGTTCTATCAGCATCTCCCCCGTGGGCAGCGCCGGCGCACTACAGGCTGTCACAAACAGGAGCACAAGCATTAGTACTGCATATTGGTTGTTTCTCATCAATTAGCCTCAAAAATCTGCACGCCGGAATCTAGCTCACCGTCGTTGTCCAGGTCAACGCTGGCGCCGCCTGGCTGAATAGGCAGAGCATCTGTTTTCCTCGTACCTTCAAAATTCGATTGATTCAACGGCCGTACGACATCCAACGGGGCACATGGGCTCCCAACGCAAACCTGCGCTCGACATGCTGTGCAGCGGGCACAGGCAGTGTAACTCTCTAGTACGTTGCGGCGTAAGTAAGCCGGTGGTTGGGCAGGGTACGCTACCCGCGAAAGCTTCAATTTCCGGACAGATCCAGAGATTGGCGACCTCGTCCGGCGGGTAGCCGGACCTGTCAATCCATAGACATAGTTGCGCCATCGTGTACCAGCCCGCTTGAGCGGGCGTTGCTCTGTAGCCCCGTGGCTTTAGCCCGGGGCGGGGGGCGGGCATCTCGAACAGTCAGGTCACCGGACGCCGCCTCGGGCAAACCCCACGAAGCTATGGAACAGCACCCCGTAAACGGGGTTTGAGTACAATGAGCTATCGGCTAACTTAAGCCGCCCTGTACTAGCCAGTCAGCGTGGCCACGTGCGGACGACGTTGCGCGCGCGGCGGGCCCGCCGCAAGTGTGATTTGACGCCTGCGATGTTGGCACTCCGTCTTCCAGCATATTCCCCGGTCGTGACGGACCGCTCGTCATCAAAGCCGGGAAGCTGACGCCGAGAAAGCAGCCAGGACCAGGGCCACCAGCCCAGTGAACACGCCCTCATGCGAACGACGCCGTCGCAACAGGAGGTCGAGCCGCGTATCGTTGATTCGTCCGCACAGGGCGTGCTCACTAAGCGGGAGGGCGGGGATCGGTTCCCAACCAGCCCAGTGAGCACGCCCCGTGCGCACGACGCCATCGCGACATACGGTCGAGCTGAATGTCGTCAATCCCCCCGCATGGGGCGTGCTCGCTAAACGGGAGAATATCGGTGCGCGCACAAGACCGAGTGCACGCACTGCCAGGCAGATCCCGAGTACACGGCGGCTGAAATGAGCCCATGGTTCGTAGGTCCGGCTACCAGCCGGACGAGTCTCGGTCTTCACTGATAGCTCGTCGGTATACGGAACCTGTCACGCTGATAGCGTGACCTACGAACCACCGGCGTATTTAGACCCCTATGTACTAGCGTACCATGATCGGCAGCCAGACCTTGGGCGCGATCTCGTCTCCGGTTGCAGTATAGACGCCATACTCCCTGCCCAGCTCAAACGGTCCGATCTGGTCGGTCATGCCTTCCAGACTCACCTCTTCGACATAGAAGACCGTAGCCGTTGTCACCGCCGTGTAAGCGTAATCCGTTGGCTCGACCGAGTCGACGACGGAGGACGGAATCAGCGCCTCGTTCAGGCGCACCAGACCGTCAGGCCCTTCGCCGTAGAGGTTGAAGCCGGCATTGGCCGTCTCCGTGCTCGTCTGCCAGCGGAAGTCGACGCGATCGCCGTTGGCCTCGGCCAGGAACCAGCCCAGGGTGACGGGGACGGTCTGATCGGTTTTGTCAAAGCAGATGGCGCCGACTGAACCGCTACCGCCCAACTCGTAGGTAATCTTGTCGAAGCGGAAGCCAATTACAGCGCCGCCCTTGGCCACATCGGTGATGCGATTGCCGGCGCGGTCGCCGAATTCAACGCCGGGATCAGACGAAGGTGACCCGAATCGCCCTCGAAGTCGCAGAAGGGTATCTCTACGGACTGACCGGTCAAGCTGTTCTCCACGACGACATCGCCTTCGCTGCAATTCTCAAAGTCGATGAAATCGAACGCAAAGTTGGTGAGGAAGAGGTCCGACATAATCGTGATGTCGCCAATCTGCCCCGATGGCGGCGCCCAGTCGTCGGGCATGTTGATCGGATTCGTATTGGCATCATTCGGATCAGTGTGGATGATGAGCCCATTGCCGACCGGCGTACTGCCCAGATTCCCTTCCGCCCAGTAGCCCGGGATAGGCGTCGCCGGCGCAGGCGGGAACGGTGACACAGCCGTATTGTTGCGCTCCAGGTCCGGATCTTCGCCGCCTACGCCTTCCGTGTCGTATAGCGTCAACGGCCGTGAGGTGTTGTGGCTAAACATGATGCCGCTTCCTGGGCCAATAAATTCGGTATAGGGTTGTTGGGTCGAGATATTGGTCCCTGCGGCCTGGTCGTTGAAGGTTAGCTCAACCGGGCTGCGAAGCCTTCGCAGAGCGGGGGGAGGAATCACGTTCACAAAGGTGCAGGTGACGTCCTCGCTGCCACCCAGATTAATCTGAACGCTGGCAGACACTTCAACGATGACGATGTCACTCCCCCCTCTACAGACAATGGTGTCAAGGCTCCAGCCTGCGGGCACTTGTTCTGTTACATCGTAGTTAAAGGGCAGCAGATTGTTAAACGTAGTGGAGTTTGGATCGCTGCCGTTATCCACTGAGCGTGAATGAACTGCCAGCGCCACCGATATTGGTCAAGAATTCGAACTCTTGCTCGCTCTCCGGAATGGCCTCTTTGACGATGGTGATGCTGCCCTCTTGTGGAATGGGCGTACCGTCAGTACTTAGCAGCTCCGGACAGACCGTGTGGTTGTCCGATTCAAAAGCGCCATTGTTCCCACACCTCTGAAGCTTCTCGGCAAAGATAGCGATCTTGATGCGGGCCTCATCGTTCACGGCGAAGATGTTGACGAAGGCGAAGATTCTTCGGCTTCCGGCTGCTCAAAGCCCGGGTCGGGTTGCCGAAGTGGCCACCGTAAGCACTGACCCAGGGCTGCCGTCAACCAGTTCGCCCGAATCGAGGATGGATTGCGTGTCTAAACGTCTGGCTCGTGCCGTCGGCCATGTTCACGGTCAGCGTGTTCAGGCCGTTGCCGGCGCTCCACCAGAAGCCGAAGTAACCGGCCGGCTGCAACAGAGTCAGCGTGTAGCTTCCTTCAATCTCGGTACTGATGTACTGGCCGCTGCCGCCTGCGCCACCAAAGAGATCAGCGAATACCCTGATTTCGAAATTGTGCGCTGCCGGCTGCATAGCTCCCCGATGGGAACGGAGATCCAGCGTCGAAAGGCCGCCCGCACTTGAGCATCGAACGTCTCCACCGATGGCGTCTCTGACAAGTCACCTGGGACACGCCTGCTCACCGGGCTCCTCGATCGTGAAAACCAGGTCACCGGGGGCCGCCTGCGCCGGCTGGGGCAGCGCGATCAGCGCCGCCAGGGTGATGATCAGCCACGGCAGGGCGCGCTTTCCAACATGTTGCAAATGCTTGATAGTCATAGTTTCTCCTCTATTTTTCGTTACTGTCAACTCTGTGTGAATCTCCCTGCCTCTGGCCGTCGTCTCGAATACGACAGTGGAACGATCGACGCGCAACGTCGGCAGCAGAAAGATCAACTAGAAAACCATATCATCACCAATGACGGAATACCATCGCATTCAATGTGATATTTCCGGCCGTTGATAGTGCAATTTGGCCAAGAGTACGGTATGCTAGTTGTCCACCGTGTAAACGATCCGGCTAGCGATTGATGCGATTATCTCCATGCTACTGACCAGTAAACTCTCACCACCACGCGTACCCTCCACCTTCGTAGACCGCCCGCGACTCTATGCACACCTTGATCGCTGGCGCGACCAGCGCGCCCTGCTCATTCAAGCCCCTGCCGGCTATGGCAAGTCGTCACTCGTCAGCCATTGGATCGCTTGCAGACCGGATCCGCTTGCCTATGCCTGGCTCTCTCTCGATGAAAGCGATGCTGAACCGCGCCAGTTTGTCCGCTATCTTGCGGCCGCATTGGCCCAAATTCTCCCAGGCCTGATTGACGTCGTGCAGCCCATCATCGACGATCCCCAGGGTCAACCCCGTAGCGCATTGCTCCGGCTGTTGGTTGCCCTCCAGACAGACGCAGGTGAACGTGCCGAGCACCTGTTGCTCGTTCTTGACGATCTGCATCGCGCTGCGTCTCCGGAAGTGGATGTCTTTCTGCAACTGATGCTGGAACACGGACCCGAAACGCTCCACATTATGTTGCTTACGCGACACCGCGTGAACTTGTCCCTGTCGCGGCTCTTTGCACATCAGGACATTGTCTTGTTGACCAAGGCTGATTTATGCTTCACCGCTGCAGAGACGAATGCCTATCTCCTGCAGCAGGGCTTTGCGCCGCCAAAAGAGGCTGATTTGGCGACGCTGGTGGGACAAAGCGAGGGGTGGGTGACGGCCTTGCAGTTGGCCGTCCTCGCTTCGCCGTCCGGAGAGCGTGACGCCAGCAAACTGGCCGCGCGGCTACAGAGCCACACCGGCTGGTTGGCCGCATTCCTGACGGAGGAGGTCTTGAATCGTCAAACGCCGGCGCGGCGCCGCTTTCTCCTCCAGACTTCGCTCCTCGACGCATTCAATGCACCGCTTGCCACCGCGGTGACGGGCGCAGAAAATGCCTACGCGCTCCTGGCAGAGGTCGTCCAGGCAGACCTGTTTCTCACTACGCTTGATGAGCGTGGCGAATGGTTTCGCTACCACCATCTCTTTCAGACTCTATTGCAGCAGCGCCTGCGCGCTGAGCTCACTGCTGCAGGGATTGCCGATTGCCATCGCCGTGCCGCGGCGTGGCTTGCTGCCGACGGTCAGATCGCAGAAGCCGTACGCCATTATCTGGCAGCAGGGAATGGTGACGCGGCCGCGGCGCTGGTCGAGCAGCAGGTGCGTACGGTGCTCTTTCCTGACCCCAACGCAGCCGAACTTCTCTTTAATCTCCTGCCCCGCAGCGTGTTGAATCAATACCCGCGTCTCGTGTTGGCGCGCTGCTTCTTGGCCATCCTCTATGGTGGCGAGGATGTCATTGGGTGGCGGAACGATGCCGCTGCGACAGTGCGGCGTCAATGCGTGACGGCAGAGAATGCGCCGGACCTCTATGCCGAATGGTTCGTCTTGCAGAGCGGGGTTGCCTGGCTTGAAGATGATCTCACCGCCGCCGCTGCCTATCTTGACGAGGCAGGCGGCTTTGCACATGAGTTGGCGGATGAGTACGCCGGCACCCTGCACTTTGCATGGATGCACCTGCATCGACATGCCGGCGATGATGGTTCGATGGCCCAAGCTGCGGAAGCCGCCCTGGCCGCCTATGAGCGTGCCGGCTTCTGGTTAGGCGCCGTTGCGCTACGTCGCGAACAGGCGCGTTGGATGATGAGCCGCGGGCGCGCTCATGTTGCTGGCCGCCATTTTGATGAAATCTTTGGCTGCTACGAAACGCATGGCTTCGGGGTAGCGGGAGAGATCGCCCTGGCACACTGGGTGGCAGCCGGCAATTACTATCTGCAAAATCGATTGGATCAGGCCCGAACACATCAGGAGAAAGCGCTTGCTCTGGCACGTCAGTTGGACCGCGGCGCGATCATCCAGGGCGCGCTCATAGTCGAGCATCTTCTTGCACTTCTCGAAGGGAAAGCGGACGCAAAACGGAAAGCGGCGCCCGTGCGCTTCGACAAGCCCAGCCCCAATCGCGCGGCAAAGCTGCTAAAGGACTTTGAGACTCGCCTGCTTTTGTCACCAGGGTACCGCGCCAATGCCGCCGCCATGGCGGTAAGGTGGGGGATTGACCTCGCCGGTCCACTGCCGGGTGTGCAGGACCGGGAACTGATCCCTTTTCTGCGCCTCTACCTTATAGACGGCCGGGACCCGGAAGCCATTACGTTGCTGCTTGACGAAGCGTGTGCCCACGCGTGCGCCACGCAGAAGCGTCTTGAAGAGCTTGAGCTACTGGCTTTGAGCGCCTGGCAGCAGCTGGATTTATACGACTTGCGCACCGCAACTCCGACCTTGACCCGGGCTGCAGCACTGGCGCGGGAGACAGGCTATGTTCGCGTGTTGCTCGATATTGCTGAAGTAGCGGATGCCCTGGCGCAGCTGGATTTGACGCCCAGCAGCAGCAAGAAACAGCGCGAGGATCGCTTGCCTACAACGGATCCCTACGTGCCCCTGACGGCGAAAGAGCAGCGGGTGCTCGACCTGCTTGCCGCGGAGTTGACGTACCGACAGATCGGCGAAGAACTGGTCATCAGCGTGAATACGGTTCGCACCCACGTGCGCCACATCTACAAGAAACTGTCCGTCACACGTCGGGATCGGGCGATTGCGGTTGCCCGGCGTTGGCGACTCATCGCATCCGATACACCAGACGTGTGACGTTCAACAGGCTTCGTGGGCAGAAAGCAGGCTCTCTGCTCTGCGCACTTACCTTCACCCACAAGTCGACAGAAAAGGTGCAACGGGACAACCGGGACGTTCGCGAGCGAGCCCGCCGGGCATGAATGCCCTGACTAGCAAGCTGCGCCTCATGAAGTGAGGCTTGATCGTCGACAGAGAAGGCCCATTTGATGGGGCACACAGCATCGCGGCGAGCGCAGGATCACCGCCATTCGAGCGAGTGGGCATGAATGCCCGGCCTAGCAAGCTGCGCCTCGTGAAGGGAGGCTCTGATCATCGACGGAGCAGGCCCATTGGGTGGGGCACAGCACGCTGGCCCGCGGCATTCATGCCTGGGCCGTTCGCCGCCGCGGACGCTCTTCGTCCTCCAACGGTTTGCGAAAAAAGATCTCGCGATGGACTTCGCCATAGCCGAGCGCGGCATGGGCCTGGGGGCTGACCGGATAGTCGCCGTCCGTGTCCGAGGCCATTTCCGTACAGCCCTGCTCGCGGGCCCACGCCTCCCCCAGCGCAACCAGGCCGGCGCCGATGCCTCTGCCACGTAGGGCGGGATCGACATACCAACCTTCCAGATAGCCGATGCGATCGCTCGTACAGCCGGGCGCCTCGCTGTGGACGGCGACCTCGAGAAAGCCACAGAGTCGTCCATCCGGCAGTGCGGCGACGAAGACAGGCTGCATGGGGTCTGCCGCGATCTCGTCTCGTTCGGCCGCAAGTTCGGCCGGCGTTTGGCGGGGCCATAGCGCGATCCGCAATCGGAGCCACTCGTCGTGATCCTGCGCATCTGCCCTGCGCAGTTCGATATCATTGTGCTTCATGCGTCTCGTCCTCGTCCCCACGCGTGAGCATATCGCCCAGTTCATCCGGCAGCATCTCTTCAAGTTCGTCCGGGATGAGCGCGCTCAACTCGTCTGGAATCAGGTCGATCTCATCGGGAATCTCTTCAAAAACCGAGGCCGCCATATCGACCGGTACCTCGGTCGAGGTGTAACGAATCGTGCGCCGCAGCAGCAGCCAAATTGCCGTGGCCGTCAACATGCTGATGCCGGCAATCACCCCCATTGTGTTTCCGTAGGCAAAGGCATAGCTTGCCACGTATGCCTGCAAAATCAGGTCGCCCAAGAGGGTGGGGTCGAGACGTTCGGTGATCTCCGGCCGTTCCGTGAGCGTATTGAGTAGCTGGAAGAGCTCATCGATTCGTTCTTGTGCCATGAAACCATCGAGGCGCGCCGCGAAATCTGCATGGCCGAAGGCCACGATGAGTTCCCCGGTGAGCACGCTGCCCAATGCGCCGCCAATCAGCATGGTGGCGCTATTGATGCCGGCGTTAAGCCCAATGTAATCATCGATGACGGTCTGAAAAAAGGCATTTGCCCAGACGGTCTTGGTCGAGAGGATGGCAAAGCCAAAGAGCGCCAGCGGGACAATCTGCATCCAATACGGCATGGCGTTGGGCGCAATCGCCATGATGCTGACGGCAATGCCGGTCGCAAAGAGCCCGCCCGCCGTCACCTTGCTGACCTGCTGCAGCTTCCACAGGCGCGGGGCCAGACGCACGCTGAGGAGCATCCCAATCAAAATCGGTAACAGCGCCACCGAACGAACCACGAGACTGTAGCCCTTGACGACATCATAGTAGCGAAAGGTGGTCAAGGTAAAGCCCATCAGCACCAGCTGAATCACCACCCCGATCATGATCAACATGGTCAGGTCGCGGGTGTGGATCGTGGCATTGTGGAAGATGTTGCCCGGCGTATTGACATCCCACCAGATGACGAGGGCCAGGCCGAATCCGCCTGTCACCATCAGCACAATGAGGAGCGCGCCCCACCATTCATCGATGAACCCCCACTGCACGATGCCAAAGACGACCGCCAATACGACCAGCGCCCAGCCGGCGTAGACAACGGCATCAAGGTGCCGTTCGCCGTGGACGTAGCTTTCCGGCAGGTTGCGAAAGATCAGGACGAGCGCCACGATGCCAATGATAAAGGGCAGAACATAAGCCCCGCGCCAGCCGAAGAGGCGCATCCCCAGCTGTGTAAAGCTGGAAGCGAAGACACTGGCGATGCTGGTGGCGAGGATATACCAGGCAAAGGCCAGGACGCGTTCACGACCGCGGTAGAAAATGTAGAGGGGGGCCAGGGCGAGCGGCAGCACCAGGGCGGCTGCAGCGAGCGTCGCCAGGTGCGTCACGATGTGCAAATGATTGGCCGCGGTGATCATCGCGGCGCTGTTGGCGGCGACGGTCATTGCCAAACCGATGAGCAAGCAGCGGCGGCGACCATAGAAATCGCCCAGGGCGCCGCCGGCGATGATGGTGACGACCAGAATGACGCCCCAAATGCTGGAGAGCAGGCGCGCCTCTGCCCAACCGGCCCCAAAAGGGGCCGCATGGGGCGGGTAAAAGTCCCAGAAATGGGGCTCCAGCGTCTTGGTCATCCCGGCGAGACAGCAAGCTAGGATGAGCAAATTGGGGCGGGGCGGCGCAACGTATTCTGTGCTTGGCGTGGTGACCGATGCGCTCAAGATGATTTCTCTATTGAAGTTTGCCGTGGCACTGCTTGAACTTCCGTCCGTTGCCACAGGGGCACGGATCGTTGCGCTGCCGCTTGGCGTCTTCCGCCGCTACCCATTCCATGACGCGGGCAGCCGGTTGTCTTCGCTGCACAAGCTGGGCCATGATGTTCATGGTTGGTCGGGCATGGCTAAAGAAATGATAGAGCCCTTCACAGAGGTAATTGTGTCCGGCTTCGCCATCGCGTGATTCAACGAAGCGATCTTTGGGGCAGCCCCCGTTGCACAGCATGCGCACATCGCATGCCACACACTGCTGGGTGAGCGTGTCGCGCTTGTCGTCGCCGAACTTGCGCATCTGCGGCGATGCGACCAACTCAACCATGTGGGTTTCGTTGATGTTGCCGAGGAGATAGTCGGGTTCGACGAAGTGATCACACGTGTAGAGGTCGCCGTTGTGCTCCAGGGCCGGACCGTAGCCGCACGTTGGCGCATGGATACAGAGCATGTGCTCGCCAAAATAGGCGTGCAGGGTCACGTCAAAGAGCTGCACGTGGATCTTACCGACATCGCCACGCAGCCACTCCTCATAGATGTCAACGAGGAAACGGCCATACTGCTCGCCACCCACAGAGCGCTCGGTAACCAGGCTGCCGGTCTGCGTGTAGAGCAGGCGTTCGCCGCCCGGGCGTTCACTCCAGCCTTCGTTGGCCAGGGCCAGCGTCTCTGGCGTGGCGCGCTCGACGATGGGGATGAATTGCATCCAGGTTGCCTGCAGCTCGTCCCGAAAGAAGCGATAGACCTCGCGCCCCTGATGCTGGTTGGCCGCGTTGACCGTGCAGAGGATGTTATACTCGACGCCGTGACGGCGCAGCGCTTCCCAGCCGCTCTTGACCTGGCTGAAGGTGCCCTCTCCACCCTTGTTGAGGCGGTAGGTATTGTGGATTTCTTCCGGCCCGTCGACGCTGAGCCCAACGAGGAAATTGTGCTCTTTCAGAAAGGCGCACCATGCATCGTCCAGCAAGACGCCATTGGTTTGGAACGTATATTCAACCTCTTGACCCGGCCTGCGATACTTCTCGGCGAATTCAACGGAGCGCTTGAAGAAATCCAGGCCCATTAACGTCGGCTCGCCCCCTTGCCAAGCAATTGTAACCAGAGGCGCCGTGTGTGACTCCAAGAGCTGACGGACGTAGTTTTCCAGGGTCGCCTCGGCCATGCGACTCTTGTCGTTCGGGTAAAGCGCTTCTTTGGAGAGGAAAAAGCAGTAGGTGCAGTCCAGATTGCACGTCGAACCGCTTGGCTTCACGAGCAGATGAAAACGGGGTGGGGCGCCGTCGGGCATCGTTAGCAGTGGGATAGGCGTCGTTTGTCCGTCCATGGCATCCTTGTCTTGATCTATCCAGCAAGATGAGTTTGCAAAACCGGGATTCGGGGATAGAAGCCGGCGTATCGCTCGCTGAAATAAAAAACGCCTGGACCCAATCCACCCGTTGGATGAAAGGGCCCAGGCGCACTGTTTCGTCTTCTACCTAGGTGCGGCGACCGCCCGTCAGGTTATCCTGGAGCTTTTTCAAGTCGTCCCAGTTACCGGAAGCGGCCAGGGTAGCCTGTTCCGGCCACGTGCTCGGATCGGCGCGCAGGCCGGCATCGGCCAGAATCTTGCGCAGATCGTCAACCGGCGTGACTGCCAGATCAAGGAACGTATTGATGCCGGCAGCGTTGAGCGTTTCGGAAATCTTGGGGCCGATGCCTTCGATCTCGGTGAGGCTCGTGCTGCCGATTTCGGCGATCTGCTCATCGGTCAGCGTAATACCCGTCACGCGTGTAAACGTCTCACTGACCGTCTCACTCGTGGCTTCGGCAGCATCGCCCACTGCATCTGCAGTGGCATTGGCAGCATCGCCCACTGCATCTGCAGTGGCATTGGCAGCATCGCCCACTGCATCGGCGGTGGCATCGGCGGCATCGCTCACTGTGTCGGCGGCGGCCTTGGCGGCTACCGCTGCGCTATCGGCAGCCGAATCGGTTGCGGCTGCGGCGCGATCTGCGGCGGCGGCCGTCGTGGCGGCAACCTTCGCGGTGGCGTCTACGCGCTTGTCAGCGGCGGCGTCTGTTGCGGCCTTCACCTGCTCAGGCGTTGGCGGCGCTGGCAAAAATGCCTGCTTCGTGCTGGGAATCAAAGCCAGGATCAGTGCCAGGGCATTGATGCCGAGTTGCAGCATGACATCATTGAAGCTCGTCTGGCCGATCAGCGCCAAACCCAAGAAAATCAGGTTAAAGATCGTGATGACGACCACGAAGAGCCAACCCGACGGGTTCAGGTTCCAGAGCCACATGGCGACGACAAAGAAGATGATGCCCACGATGCCGGCCATAATGGCCGCAAACCATTGCGCTTGGGGCAAGACGAAATTCATGTCGCCAAAGGTTGCGATGGGCAGCCAGCCCATGTACTTGGCTGCGTCTAACAGAGAGAGAATGCCCGCAATCACCGCCAGTGCGGCGAGGATTACGATCGCGAATGTTCGATCGCGTTTGGCTGGTTGGTACGACATTGAAATGCCTCCTAGTGCTGTTGGTATACAAAATTGTTATCGGACACTGCCAGTTTCCAACGAATAACCGTTTTTGTCAATTTGGGGCTCAAGAAACCGGCTTTTCTGTGCCCGCGTCAGCCGCCGCATCGGAGAGGGTGTCGGCAGCCTTGGGCGCAGCATTGCTGATGTTCTCAATCGTCGCATCCATATCGTCCCAACTCTCGTCGGTCTGGGCGCTCTCCACTGCGGCGCTATTCGTGTCAGCCTGCTCTTCGATTGCGCCACTCACCTGGTCGACGGTTTCCTCTGCCTGCTTCTGATCGCGCCAGCGCAAGAAGGCGAGACCAATCAGTCCAAGCCCGGCAAGCAGTGCCGCCCAACCAACGATCCTGGTGGCCACGACAATCGCGTCCGGTCCGGCGAATAGGACATAGATCATCAGCAGACCGATAATCGTGAAGAAGATCGACTCAATCATCGTGGTGCGCCGCTGGTTACCGCGAGTATTGAAGACCACGCCAATGCCTAGCAGGCCATATGTCAGACTGCCCAGACCAAAAATGATGCGACCCACATCCGGCGACAAGGCGTCCATATAGAGCAGGATCCAGATGATGATGCCGGAGAAGAGGGCGATGGAGCCACGGGCCGTGACGAGGCTCTCCGCCTCTGGCGTCACCTTGTCGCGCAGCGCTGACCAGAGCTGTAACACGCCTGAGATAATCAGAACGAGGGTGAGAAAGAGGGCGACGTTGACCGAGGTCTGCTGTGGGTCCAGCAGCACCAAGATGCCGACGATTCCCATAACGACGCCTTCGATCAGCACAACCCACCATGGCAAATTCGTACGCCAGGGCGCGAACCGCTTGACCTGTTCCAGGCTGTCTGTTGTCAAGTCACTCATGATGTTTCATCCTTTGTGCGGCAGTGAAAGAATAAGGGCCTTACGCTCCATGCATTGATCTTATAACTAGGCAAAGTATACCATAGCCAGGATGGTAGCGGAATGCATCGATTTGGTCCCGGGTGCATACCACATTGGGGGCTGCTCTAGAGAAGGTGACTAGTACAGATCGGCGTGAATACCACGACAGAAATTCGGAGAATCTACCACTGGTGGGAACTGTATGAGAATTTCTGCCGGGATTCACTAGTCCGTTCGTGCACCGCCCTCCAAAATGGGATGTACCCATTTGGTTCCTGCCGTGGGTTCATAAACTGACCGTAGATTTAGGCTTGACGCCCGCCTTTTAACCTGTCTTGTAACGCCTCAAGGGCTTCCCATTTGCCCCGCATGGCCAGCTTAGCCTGCTCCGGCCAGGTGGTCGGGTCGGCGCCGACGCTGGCCTCAATCAGGATGGCGCGTAAGGCGTCGACATCGGTTGCCGCCAGGTCGGCAAAAGAGACGATGCCGGCCGCATTGAGGGTGCTGGCGATTACGGGGCCAATGCCTTCAATCTGGCTGAGATCTTGGCCACCCAAACGGTCTTCCAGGGCGTCCATTGTGGGGGTGGCTAGCTCTTCGACACGCGATGCCTGTTCGTCAAGCACCTCGATGACCGCGTCATCAGCGTCCTCCAGGCGCGTCGCCTGGTCTTCCAGCACGTCGACGACAGTGGCGCCGGCGTCACTCAGTTGCGTCGTCTGTTCGTCGATCGCATCGGTGACGGCAGCTGCGGTCTCCAGGGCAACTTCCTGGGCTGTGTCGATGATTTCAAGATCGGCCAGCGCCTCCTGGATGCCGTCTACCTCAATTTCCTGCGCGTTGCCAAGGTTGACGACTTCGCCGCCGGCCGTGGCGAGCGTCTCTTCCAACGCGCCGCGGAGGCGTTCGTTCGCTTCGATCACGACGGCCGCCGCACCCGGGTTGAGCGTCAGCGCGATGTTGGCGAGGCTCTTGACCGGGACAAAACGGCGAACAAAGCGCTTGACCGGTAGCGTGACGACAGAGCTGGCCAGGTCAAAGAGGCGCCCGCTGCCGCGCATGAGAAGCGCCACGCCTGAGACCGCAGTATTGAAGGCAATTTTGGCAAGACCTGTGGCGATGAAGAATGTAAGGTCTGCGGCGCCGGCGACGATGTCGCGCAGGTCCGTATCCTGCAGATCGACCACGTCGACTTCGCCGTCTTCCTTGCGTGTGACCAGGGAGCCTTCCGCCAGCGTGCCGCCGGTCGCCTCCAGAACATCTTCCAGCCGCTTCAGCGCTTTTTGGGCTTCTTCCCTTGAGTTGAACCGGGCGACGACAATCTCATTATTCTCTTTACCCATGGGGTAAGTGTCCTTTCTTAGCGTCTACTTGTTCGGACTTGGGGGCTGCGATTGACAGCCGCCTGCTGTTTGCGCTCCTCGCGCGCACGATCCTTCTGCTGCTCTTGCGCCGCGATGCGAATGTAGTAAAACAGCTGCAAGACCGATGTGATGAAGGCAGCAATATAGGTGAGCGCCGCCGCCGTGAGTACCTGCTTGGCGCCGGCCTGCTCTTCCGGCGAGCCGAAGAGATCGGCCTCCTGGAGCATGGCCATGCCACGCTTGCTGGCATCGAACTCCACCGGGAGCGTCAAGAGCGAGAATAGCACCGTCAATCCAAAGAAAAAGATTGCCACCCAGAGGAGGTTGGTCATGTTAAAGATGAGACCCATGACCGCACACATGTACATGATCGGCGGGCTGAATTGAATGGCCGGCAGCAGAAAACTGCGCATTTTAATCAGACCGGAGCCGGTCTGATATTGCTGGACGTGGCCCAATTCATGGGCCGTGACGGCCATGGCCGCGACGGAATCAGCCTGGCCCACCGGCGGTGACAGGCGCACGACATTCTGCCTTGGATCATAGTGGTCGCCTAGCGGTTGCTTGGTCGACTTGATCGGAATCGGCTCGAGCGACGTTTCGTCAAACAGCTCCTGCGCTACTTCATCGCCGGTCAGGTCAGCTTGATTCTCGACCTTGCTCCACTTCTTAAAAGTGCGGCGTAAGTGCATCTGCACACCGAAAGAGATCAGAAGCGTTGGGATGAAGACCCACCAGAAATAGGTGGGATCAAAGAATAGATAGGACATGGGCTATTTCCTTGCAGTCCTTATGTCAGATCGCAAGATGGCTTTGGTGCACCGGCCAAATCGCAACTCGTTAGGTATAGTACATCACGTAGTCGTCAGGGGGGAAGTACGTAATGCGCGTGCTGACAACCTGATAGACGACGCCAACAATCGCGACAACCGCCCATGCAAGCGCCCAGAACCAACCATCTTGAAGGACGGGCTGAATGGCGTCGCCCGCGCGTTGGACCTCTTCCGGCGTTACCCGTCCGAACAGCGTAAGGACGGACAAGACGAGTGCATTGGCTCCGGCAATGGCGGTCAATGCGATGATGACGTATCGCTGCAAGTTGAAGCCGAGGGTCAGGACCACAACGAGGATGGCCGCCAAGATGCCAACGGGAAGCACCAGCCACCACACATCCAGGTTAATCGCCTGCATGAGTCCTGCTGCCAGACTGTAGCCAATGATGGCTGCAATCGCGACCACGCCAAAGGCGTAGAAGAGGTAGGCGAGCAGGGCGAAGATCGCGCCGACGAAGAAGCCGGCAACAAGGCCGGAAACGGTGGCAAAAAAGCTATCGCCAAAGAGCAGCGTGACGGTATGTGCGCCCAGCCAAAGTCCGGCGAAGAAGCCAAAGATCGGTAGCATTACGAGAAATGCTCGGTAGCCCCACAGGAGGAGCAGCAGGCCAACGCCCAGCGCCAGGAGGGAAAGTAACAGTGTCTGCCACATTGCCATTTCCTTACGTTGAAAATGATGAAAAGCTGTGCCGTTATCCGCCGGATTGGTTAGACGGTTGAATCGTTGTCCTCGACAAGTGTCTCGGCTACGAGCAGTTCGGTGTTGCGGTGAAAGAGCACAAGCCAGACCGTTGCTAGTGAAAATGCGGCCAGCTCCAGACCAACCAGGTTAAAGCTGCCCGTAATTTTCAATATCGCGGCCGCCCCTGTCGCCAACGCCATCAAGATCGAGAGGACGTAAAACGAACGATCATACCCCGGAACGAGCTTATAGAGCCCGACCATGAGAAGCGCCACCATCACACCCATTCCGGTAGCGGCAAGGTCATGGATAATGTTGAAGAAGAGGTTGATCCCGAAGCGGACCACGCCCACCGTAGCCAGGGCGACACCGGCGATGATCAGGATCCAGCGAATGATGTTGTACGTCCTGTGATCAATCTTGCCATGCGCCTCGAGAATCGTGAAGTTTTCCATGAAGAAAACCTGCCAGGTGACGATCAAGATGCCGGTGAAGAGCAGCCCGACGTCGAAAATGTACCGTGAATTGGAATCGGTCATGCCCAAATAGCTAAAGGACTTCTGCCACCAGAGCGGATTATCGTTGAAATAGGCGGCAAAAAAGAGCGTGGCCAGGAGATAGAAGGCGGACAAGTTTACCAGCGTGGTTGCCGTCTTGACCGGCATGATGTTGCGCACAATGCTGTAGGCAAGGACGCCGATAATGAGCACCAGGACCGTTGCTGTAGAGGCGCTATCCATCATGACGTCTTGGAATGTACGGGTGAAGATTTCAAAGCCGCCCACGATGAGCAGCGCAATCAAAAGGGTCACGCCGATTGTTACTGGTATTGTTGCCCACGTTCTGCGCGCCTGCAAAGCGGGAGACTTCAACGTATTGCGATATTTGATGCCGGACAAAAAAGCCCACGGCGTCGCGATCAAGCTCAGAATGAGACTCGCAATCAGCGCCTGAGAGGCAACGGTGCCGAGGCCGCCGGACAAAGGCGTCAATTCGTTGGGCAGGTCGATGATGAGCACCATCGCGAATACCGCCAGACTGGCTACGATTGTCGCAATCAGGGCCGTGCGCTCAACCTTGGCAAGCCATGCCGGATTTACCGTGCCCAACAAGTCGACAGAGACGATTTCTTCTTCCGGCGTCGTGTGGTCGGCGCCTGCGACCAGATCTGACGTTTCCGTAACAGTTGACATCGATGCGTTTCCTTTGGTAACAGAATGGGGCACCTATCGGCTCCGATAAATGCCGTAAATGCGGGTCACAAAGTTAGTGGCTAATGACCGCCGTGATGACGCCCATTTCTGACAGGCCAAAGACCATCATTTCGACGGCCAGCGCAGCGATCAGTACGCCGAAGACGGCCTCCGTCACCACCATGGCAGAGGGATTCATATACTTGGAGATTGCCTTGATGTTGCGGAAGAGCAGCAGATCAATCAGACCCACGAGCAGAACCAGTCCGATGAGGATGACTGCGTCCAGAATGCTGGTGATCTGCGTGGAGAAGATGACCAGTGCCGCAATCCCGACCGGATTCAGAATGTAGGGGACGGCCAGCGGGTAGAGCGCCATCTCCATGGGGTCCTTGCTATGATGTTCCGCGCCATCCTCTGCCTTGCCTTCGCGCGCACCGCTGAGCATCATATTCAGCGCGAGCAGAAGCAGCACGATTCCCCCTGCGACCAAGACGGAACCTGTTGAAAAATGGAGCAGAAGCATCAAGAACCAGCCGAGCACAACCAAGACCAAGGCCCAGCTCATTGCGACGCGTACTGATTTGTTGGCTACGGCTACCTGCGTTTCCTTGTCTAGATCCGCAGTTAGATTGATGAAGGGGACCAGCGCAATTTTGGGCCCGACGCCAATCAGCAAGAGCATGAACATCTCAAATATTCTTGCGAAATCGATTCCGCCAGCTTCCATGAAAAATACCTTTCCGAACATGCAACGAAAGAGAGTTGCTCTGCGGCGTGCATAAAATGGGCCTGCCGACCCCAACGACGCTGCGTTGAGATCGGCAGGAAGTTACCATGCCCGCGCTACTAGAATACGATGACCCGGGGCAGTTCTTTCGCCTGGTTGATCCAACCGGTGACATCACCCTGGCCGGGCATCTCCTTGACGATCGCGTCGGCTGCGTTGGTCTTTTCCATCGCGGCGTAGAGGTTTTCAGCGTTGCGACGTGCGAGTTCCGGCACCGTATCGATGCCACTCGCCAACAGCAGGTTGGCGTAGAGTGCGCCTACGCCCTTGATGCGCATGAGGTCCATCTTCTTGACGGCGACCAGAATTGTATCGACGTTCAGGCCGGTCTCCGCGGCCAGCGCTTCGCGCCCGGCAGGCGTTGCGCCCTGCTTGAGTAGCTCTGATGCCTTCGTGACGCCAGCCTCATGCAGCTTCAGCGCATCATCTGCACCCAAGCGGCTGGCCAGCGCCAAACCCGTGACCGCGGTTGCAGTCTCCGGGACCAGGTCCACCGTGGCTGAACGCACAGACTCGACCACCTCGTCATCCAGATCGACACTCTCGACCACAACTTCCGCTTCCGCCTCGTCGACCGCGGCAACGGCGTCAGTCTGGACCGCAGCGGCCGTCGTGACCGCCGCTGCAACGTCGTCCGGCAGATTGTACTGTTCGACAATCCCGCCGATCTCCGCCATCTTGGCAGCAGTCGCTTCCACCTCGAAGTCATCGGCCATCACGGCAAGGCCGGCGCCGCCGTGGCGCAGGCGTTCGACCATGACATCGTGCTCTGCATCGGTCATGCCGATGTCCTTGTGGAACATGGAGCCGATAGCCGCGCCGCCGCCCGCACCCAGCAGCAGGCCGGGAATCAGGCCGATGCCGCCGCTGAGGATGCCAACAGTGGCGCCGATTGCCGTGCCCCAAAGGGTGCCCCCCTTGGTTTCGCGTTGACCGACCTCATTGGCTTCCATTTTGCCGTTCTTGGGATTGATCGTGAGGATCGCAATCGCTCCCAGCTTGACAGCATCATTGGCATCGTCCCACTTCTTGAGATCGTCGGCAGCTGCTTCGGCTGCTGCTGCATTGACGTAGTAGCTAACGACCAATTTGTTGTTGTCGTTTTTCATGCGTTTGCTCCTTGTATTGTGAGTGCTTCGTTGGCGTATCCTTGCGCGTGAAGGATATGCACGTTATACCATATTTTCAGGTGATTGCGTAGCAAACCGTCGCCTTGTGACGCAATTGATCGTGTCAGCCCTCCGTCCCGCGACAAACCCAATCGCCGACCCTATGCGTAGAATCGGCGATTGGGTTTGTCGTGCCGGAACTAGCCCTGCAGCTGGTCCAGCGTCTTCTGTGCGTTGCGCACCTGGAAAGAACCAAAAATGGACATGATGCCGCCAAATATGGCGAAGATGCCCATGACCCAGGGAAGGGCGGCCATCGCTGCACCCGTATTGAAGAAGAGCAAGATGCCCAGACCGATGCTGATCGCCCCCAGGATCCCCGTGCCCCAGCCGGCGCCCTTAAACGCTCGTACGAGGGAGGTGATGCCCAGAAAGATGCCGGTGAATGCAATGAACCAGACCGTGACGCTACTGAGCACGACGGTACTGCTGATTGGGTTCTGGATCACGATCCAACCGGCAATGATGCCCAGGATGCCGGCAACGATCTTCCACCCCCACATCGTCCGATCCCAGATCAGCGACACAAGATCCATCACGCCGCGGATCAGCCAGAAAATACCCAAAACCCAGATGATTGACAAGAACGTGCTGTATGGATTGAAGAGGAGGAAGCCGCCCAGGACGATCAGCAGAATTCCCTCGATCAGGACCAGCCACCACGGCGGCAGCTTGACCTGAGTCCAGACGGCATTGTCGGCGCTAAAGCTCTCGGTTGTCATAATGTGATATGCCTTTCAGTTAATCTAATGTTCGTTAGTTGGCCACCCACAGAGGGCCTGTTCGCAGCCAGCGGCCAGGCCCTTGCACAATGGGTGTTAGACCTCTGGCAGCTTAGTGGCCGCCCGTCGCGGCATCACTCAGCTTGGCGTCTGCCTGGTCTACGCTAAAACTTGCAGCCTTCTGGCGGGGCGGATACTCGGCGAAGGTGCTCATGAACTTCGCCACGACCTCCTGTGCCGGCACGAGCATGAATGCATGGTCGAATTGCCACTGCTGGTACCCCCACGACTCATGGATCGCCTTTTCCAATGGATCGGAACGCAGGTTAAAGATGCGCGGTAATCGAAGCGGTACGAAGGGCTCGGCCCAGACGTCAAACCCTTCTGCGCGCTGCTCCAGGAACAAGATCTTCCAGTCGTCGAAGCGCAATGCAGCCAGATCGCCGTCATCCGTGAAGTAGAAGAACTCGCGGCGGGGCCACGCTTCTTCTTCGCCATTTAGATAGGGAACGAAATTATAGCCGTCCAGGTGTACCTTGTAGGTCGTGCCCCCAACTTCATGGCCCTCAAGCAGCTTCTCTTTCAGGTCAGGCTCGCCAACCGCGCCCATGATGGTCGGCACGAAGTCCTCGAGCGAGACAATGCCGTTGCTGATGGTGCCTGGTTCAATCGCCTTGGGGTAGCGCATCACTAGCGGAATCCGATACCCACCTTCCCACGAGGTGTTCTTTTCGCTGTGAAAGACGGTGGTGCCGCCATCGGGCCAGGACATGACCTCGGCGCCATTGTCGGTCGTGTAGACGATAAAGGTGTCGTCGGTAACGCCAAGCTCATCGAGCAGGTCCAACATTTGGCCGATGTGACCATCGTGTTCGACCATGCCGTCTGCAAAAATCCCCTTGCCGGTTACGCCCTGTGACTCGGGCTTCAGGTGGGTGTTGACGTGCATACGCGAGGTGTTAAACCAGCAGAACCACGGCTGGTCGTCGGCCGTCTTCTCCTTGATGAAGCGCTGGGCATGGCTGAGGACTTCTTCGTCAATCGTCTCCATCCGCTTCTTCGTCAGGGGGCCGGTATCTTCGATCTTCTGCGTGCCATCCGGCTGGGCCCAGGAATGCATGACGCCACGCGGGCCGAACTTCTCTTTGAAGCGGGGGTTCTTCGGGTAGTCAGGGTGTTCTGGTTCCTCTTCCGCGTTCAGATGGTAGAGATTGCCAAAGAACTCGTCGAAGCCATGCATCGTGGGCATGTGCTCGTCCAAATCGCCCAGGTGATTCTTGCCGAACTGGCCCGTGGCGTATCCGTGCGGCTTGAGGAACTCGGCCAGCGTCGGATCTTCCTTCATCAGACCCAGCGGTGAGCCGGGCAGCCCGACCTTGGTGAGTCCGGTGCGATAGGGGCTCTGGCCGGTGAGAAAGGCCGAGCGGCCAGCGGTGCAGCTCTGTTGCCCATAGGCGTCGGTGAACATGGCGCCTTCTTTGGCAATGCGGTCAATGTTGGGCGTTTGATACCCCATCAGACCGTGGTTGTAGGCACTGATGTTGAACCAGCCGATGTCGTCACCGAACATGATCAGGATATTGGGTTTCTTGTCTGCCATTGATCTTCTCCTAATAGCAATGTTGACTATTGCGAAAACTACTTGAACTGTCCAGCCGGACTGCGATTACTTTTGGGCGATGTGCGCTGCCGTACAACCTTCCGCATAATGCTCGGGCTCCTTCGCTTCATGGCCCATATGACGAACCTTGGCAAAGAGATAGATGGGTACGTCCATTATGCAAATATCTCATTCCAGTCGTTCTTCATGCTGACAACAATCCAGTCACGCGCAGCCGCTTCAGCAAGTCCTTCATCAAGACCGCCGACGGTAGAGCCGCGGTCATAAGCAAATTCGCGCTGGGCGTCGTCATGGTGAACGTAGATACCAAGACGCGGCCCGTCGCCCGTGGTCGTGTATTGAAGCATCTCCAGGTCGCCGTCGGAGTTTCCCACGGCAATGGTCGGGCGGCGACCGATATAGCGATTGATGCCGACTGGTTTGCCCGCGCCATCGTTAACAAGATCGATCTCCGGCAACTGAACAAGCACGCCCCGCCCGTTATCAAGCTCGTAGGCCGTTCGTACGCTCGTGCCGATTACCTGTTCCGGGGGAATACCATAAACATCTTCCGCCCATGCACGCATGAACTCAACGCCGCCGCCCGAAACGATGAAGACGCGATAGTCATGCGCGCGCAGAAATTGTATGAGCTGTAGCTGCGGCTGGTAGATCAGGTCCACATAGCGGCGGTCTAAATCGGGATGGCGCGCCGTCTCAATCCAGGCCCGAACATGGCTCGCCAATTCCTCGGTCGTCATGCCCGTATGGGTTGCCGCCACAATCTTGGCGATGCCGGGCAGACCAAACGAAGCCAACGCCTCAATATCCTCTTGTAGGGCCGCAGCCATGATCGGGTCATCCTGCCATTCGGGATGATCTGCCGCTTGTGCCTGAAGGCTTTCCAAGCCAAAGCGTAGCTGCGTGTAGAATGGCTGTTCGACCCAAAGCGTGCCGTCGTTGTCAAAGACAGCAATCCGATCCGTTGGTTCAATGAAATCAGGTCCGTCTGCCTGTGTCGTCCTGTGCACGAAGTGACGGATTCGTGCCTTGGCATCACCAGCGTTCCACAAGGAGAGGGGATCTTCTTGCATTTGAAATGTCCTTTCACTTGAATGGCAATTGACTTACGTCGATCCAGATAAATAACTGTCCGCTGCACCTTCCGGGAAGTCTTCTGTCAGGCTGGTTGTTCGTACAGCTTCCAGGAAGCTTGCGAATTTGATTCCCGACAATCACATAACTGTCAGCCGATCCTACCCGCGCTCACTGGCCTTCTGGCTCAGACCCAACGCCCAGACATGTCACGGATAGCAGTGGCAGGCCAAGCAAAAAGATGTAGTTGAGCATGCCCGCCAGCGCCGCCTGGTCCGGCAACTGCCCACGCAAGACCGTGACAACGGGCTCCACCGACGGTTGCTTCAAGTAGATGGTCATATCGCCCAGAACATCTGACCAACTCTCATCCAGTAGACCCTGCACTTCAACGCAGTAATTTACCGGCGTACTATTCGAAATAGTGGGTATATCCCGGTCTGTGACCATATGCGTGCCGTCCTTGATTGGGTGCAAACCTGATTGCACTGCCCGGCAGTTCACGATTTCGGACCCTTGGTCATGACGATGGCGCGAAGCCACAAGTGGTCTAGACTGTGCGAGCCTGAGATAGCTCCTGGCCATCGGAATGACAAGTCATGAACCACTGATCATGAACTATTGAAAGTCGCGGTAGAGCTATCTTACGACAGTTTTATATTTATTGATGGCTACCAAAAGGAGTATCTTGGGGGCTGGGACGGTGCTTCGGCCGTGTTTGCGACAGAGCAATTCATGCCTGATGTTGACATAAAGTTAAGCGGTGGGTTGAACCAGGACGAAAAGGGAGGGGTTGAAGAAGAACGGTGCTGAAGAGGGACGGTGCTGAAGAAGGAGGGGCCTGACGCTTGATCGCTATTGCGCCAGTGGAAGGATCCCAGAGACCCGCGCGCTGGCGACGGCCTGCCGTCGATTTTTGACGCCTAATTTGCGGTAGATGTTGCCGGCATGCTTTTTTACCGTTGCATGGGTGATCACAAGCGCGTCGGCGATCTCTGCGTCAGTCCGCTGTTGGGCCAGCAGAAGGAGAACGTCCAACTCCCTGTGCGTGAGTTCTGCGCGAAGCTGTTCAGGGGACAAAACCGTTGCCGATTCTCCGTTTTTTCGATCCAAAGCCAATTTAGCTTGGTCTGTGGCGCGCGCAGGCGATGAGGTTGCCAAAACTTGCCGGACGAACTGGCGTTCAGACGCCTGTAAGGAAAGCATGCTCAGGTATGGGTGTAGACTAGGGCCCATCTCTCGGAAGGGTTGGGTCATCCCGCCTGGTGCAGCTACTTTCACAGCGTCGCGTAGCTCTCTCAATGCAAGCGGGATGTCGTTTTGCGCTGCGTAGTACATAGCAGTCAGCAAGCCAACCTCAATCGTGACACGACCGGAATAGGTCGCTGCCGCCCGCGCCCGACACAGTGTGAGAATTTCATCGGCCTCTGGTAAACGTGCTGCTTCGCCGCTGGCGAGCATTGCGCGTACCGTTGTCAAGGCCGGTACTTCCCACAGGCTGAATGTCAACTGTCCCGCCAGGTTATTAACGACCGGAATCCGTGCAGGTTCGCCCTCCATGAGTCGAAGACGTGTCTTCAGACTGTCGGCGATCGCTATCAGGTTGACGGCATTCATATCTGCGATATAGCGGCTCATGCTGTCCACCGTTGCCTTGGCTTCGTCAAAGCGCCCTTGCGTTGCAAGCGTTAGGGCTAATCCCGTATAACTGTCAATTGCCGCACGCAGATGAACGCGGTGAGCGTCTTGGACAACGATGCGAAAGTGGCTCTCGGCGTCGGCCACCCGGCTGCTTTGGTAGAGCGTCCACCCACGTAAGTAGTGGGCCCAGCCAAGACTGATCGGTCGCTCAAGATCGCCAGACAGCTGGATGAAGACCGGCGTCACTTGTTCTAACGCAAATGTGTCGGGAACCGAATGATAGATTGCGCAGAGCCCGAGGAAGATGCGCAAGGTCATTTGATCGGGCGAGGAACGTTGTTCTTCCAGACGCTGCTGAGCGTAGCGAACCGCATCAGCAGTGCGCCCCGCCTGGTGCAGCCCGCTGATTCGATAAAATTCGGCGAGTGCGCGCAGGAAGCGCCACTCTTGCGGTAGGAGCGTCAGTGCCTCCGTGGCAAAGTGGATGCAGGCATCTGCTTCACCCGAGAATTGCCGGTGTTGAGCGCGAAAGACGTAGACCGCGCCCAGCCAATAGGACCATTCCTGCCGGCGTGACTCGTCCCCTTTATCCACCTGCCGTTCATGCTCGAGCATTTCCGCCGCTTCTTCGATCAGTTCTACCGTTGCGTCGATATGGTGACGGAAATGCTCGAGCACGGCCGCAGCCACGAGGATGCCTGGGGACGCCGTGCGCTCAACCGGCAAGCGCCCGAGCCAGCGATCAATCCGGCGCCAGTCTTCCGCATTCATGGCCACATGTAGATTTTGCTCGACTAGCGCGACGGCCCGTTGGTGATCTGCGGCCAGTAGGGCATGGGCAATTGCCTCTTCTAATAGACCCTGACGCTCATACCAGATGCTCGCTTTGTGGTAGACCGCCTGACGCACGGGCAGGGTTGATTCTTGTTTTAGCCGATGGCGCAGCATCTCTTGGAAAAGATGGTGAAAGCGATACCAGACACCCTGTTCGTCCAGCGGGATAAGGAAAAGATTGGCCCGGACCAGCGACCGGAGAATGGCCGCTCCCACATCGGCCTCGGGCGATGGCAAGACAGCTTCCTGGAGCAGATCGCCGGAAAAGCGATCCAGCAGCGACATGGTCAGCAGGGTCGACCGCCACTCGTCATCCAACTTCATCAGCGTTTCGTCGACCAGATATTCCATCACCCACTGGTGGCTGCTGTTGGCAAACTGGTCAGCGAACTTGCTGCGATCGCTCGATGCGCGCAGGAGCACGGCTGCCAACTGCAGTCCAACGGCCCAGCCTTCCGTCCGCGCTTCGAGCAACTCGATCATGCTGTCGTCGACGGGCGCATCCACAATCTGATAGATGAGTGAAGTCGCTTCCGCTTGGTTGAAACGCAAATCCTCGTTACGGATTTCGGCCATCATCATCGTGCCGCGCAGGCGCGCCAGCGGCAGAATCGGATCCGACCGCGTCAGGATGACAATATGCAGAGAGCGGGACGGCGTCTTGAGGAGGCGTGCCATGAACGCCTGAGTCTGTTTGTTTTCGACCAAGTGGTAATCATCGAGGACAAGCACGATTCTTTGCTGCAACGACTCAAGATCCTGCAGAAGGATTGCGGCCATCTTCGCCGGACTAGGCCATTCGAGCGAAGCTATCAGCGCTGCGCTTTCCGGCACGCTATCAGGTACTGCGTGATCAATTGCGCCAATCACGTAGCTGAAATAATCGCCTATGTCGCCGTCATCTTCATCTAGTGAGACCCAGGCGACCGGTTGACTGACCGCTTGCACCCACTGGGTGACCAGGCGACTCTTGCCATACCCGGCCGAAGCGCAGACAACCGTAAGTGGCAAGTCAGTGCTCTGCTCCAGGCGCGCGATTAGCTGTGGTCGATCCACACTTGGCCCGATGAGAGCAGGCGGTCTCATTTTGGCTGGCAGCAAGTTAGACAGCGACGCTGAGATTTCCATGACAGGCTGAAGTGATATAAGGCGAATATCCTGGTCGCAGCGCGAGTACGATCAGAGAAGCGAGCGAAAAGGGCATTGATGCCACAGTATACCATGGGGCAGCAATGGTAAGAACCGATTCCATGACCCGCTGCCCCGATGAGGCCGAAGATCCATCCACATGCGCGCTGAAAATTGTGGGCCAGCCCGCAGGACTGTGCCCATTGCCTATGGTATACTCTTCCCTGTTATGGACATTTTGAACGAAACGATTGCCTATGCATTGGATCATCTGGATGAACTGCGAGAGGCAACGGTCGAACATCTGTTTTTGGTCACAGTCGCTCTGATCATTAGTCTGCTTATTTGTGTTCCATTGGGCGTCTGGACCTCGCGTTCGGCCCGCGCCAACACAATTGCGATCAATGGCATCAATGCAATCCGCGTGATTCCCAGCTTGGCGATCTTGTTCCTGGCCGTGCCGTACATGGGTGTTGGTTTGGACACCGCAATTGTGGCGTTGACGATCCTGGCCATGCCGCCAATTCTGGTGAACACGGACGCTGCCTTCCGCACGATTGACCCTGCGATCCGCGAGGCGGCAGCGGGAATGGGCATGACCCAATCTCAGGTATTGCGCCGGGTTGAGTTTCCCCTCGCCATGCCTGTTATCCTGACCGGCGTGCGCACCTCGACTACCGAAGTGATTGCCAGCGCCACGCTGGCTGCCTTCATCGGCGCCGGTGGCTTGGGCCTTTTCGTGCAGCGCGGCTATGCCATGTACCAGCCGTCGATTCTGCTTGTTGGCGCAATTCCGGTGGCAATCATGGCGGTCGTGGCGGAAATTGTGTTAAGCCGCATACAACAGCGTGTTCGCCCGCCCGCTCCGGATTAGGCTGGCAGATTGGGGCCCTCGCTCGCCGATGGATTCATTGGAGCACGGTTCGATCTGTGACGGGCTGCGTTCCGCATAGTCATCAAGCTGAATTTCTATATCCACCCAAGAATTTTCCACAGAAGGAGAGAATCATGCGTAGTAGAACCACCTGGCTTTTTCTGCCTGTCTTGCTCTTTGCCCTGGTTATGGCCGGTTGTGTCGCGCCCGTGAGTGATGGCGGCGACGGTGAGGCAGCGCTACCGACCGTTTCCGTCGCCAACAAAGGCTTTGCCGAGCAATTCGTGCTCGGCGAAGTGTACGCGCTGCTGCTGGAAGATGCCGGCTTTACGGTCGACCGCAAGGGCGCTCTGGGCGGCACGCCCGTGCTCCACGAATCCTTGATCAACGACGAGCTGGACATCTACCCTGAATACACCGGCACGGGGCTGCTGACCGTGCTGCAGATGGACGTCATGAGTGATCCGGCCGAGGTCTTCAGCACCGTCGCTGACGCCTATGCCGAGCAGTTCAATCTTGCCTGGCTTGAGCCTGCGCCCATGAACAACACCCAGGCCCTGGCCATGACCGCCGCCCGTGCTGAGGAACTGGGCATCGCCTCCTTCTCGGACCTCGCCGCCCAGGCTGGCGACCTTGTCCTGGCCGGCCCGCCCGAATTTGCCGAGCGTGAAGATGGCCTGCCCGGCCTGCAAGCAGCCTACGGCGGCTTCGAGTTCGATGACTTCCTGGCCGTGGACTTCGGTCTGCGCTATCCCACGCTGCTGAGTGGTGATGCGGATGTCGTGGTCGCATTTGGTACCGACGGCGAGATCTTCGCCAATGGCCTGGCCTCGCTGGAAGACGACCTGGGTCTCTATCCGCCCTATCAGGTTGCCCCGGTCGTGCGCCAAGCTATCCTGGACGCCAACCCGGAGATCGCCGACGTGCTCAATGCGGTCGCCCCGCTGCTGGATGACGCCACCATGCAGGAACTGAATAATCGCGTCACGGGCGATGGAGATGAGCCGGAAGATGTGGCGCGTGAGTTCCTGGTTGCGCAGGGATTGCTGGGCGCAGAATAGGCAACGAGGCAAGCGTGTGACGTGATGCATGTCTGAAATCCGCTTTGAGAATGTTGTAAAGGTATTCCCGGATATGTCCCGCCCCGCCGTCAACGGTATCACGTTGACGGTGGGGTCTGGTGAGTTCATCGTCTTCCTGGGCCCGTCCGGCTGCGGCAAGACAACGCTCATGAAGATGGTGAATCGCCTTTATGAGCCGACATCCGGGGAAGTCTATATCGATGATCTGCCGATTCATGCCGTAGATACGACGACCTTGCGCCGCCGGATCGGCTACGTCATCCAGCAGATCGGCCTCTTTCCCCACATGACCGTGGCCGAGAACGTAGCCGTCGTTCCGCGCCTGCTCGGCTGGGACGACGCGCACATTGCCGCGCGCAGCGATGAGTTGCTGGCGATGGTTGCCCTGCCGCCCGATGAGTACCGCGATCGATACCCTGCGCAACTGTCGGGCGGCCAGCGCCAACGCGTTGGCGTCGCGCGCGCGCTGGCCGGCGATCCTGGCGTGATTCTGATGGATGAGCCGTTTGGCGCCATCGACGCCATCACGCGTGCGGAACTGCAGGATTCGTTCCTGGAATTGCAGCGCCGCCTGCACAAGACGATTCTCTTTGTCACCCACGACGTGGACGAGGCGTTGCGCCTGGCCGATCGCATCGTTGTGTTGCGCGAGGGACAGGTCGTGCAGTATGACACGCCGCTCAATATTCTGACCAAGCCGGCAGACGAATTCGTCCACCAACTGATCGGCGCTTCCGACATCGTGCGCCAGCTGAGTTTGCTCAAGTCCGAGCACGTCATGCGTCCCCTGAATGGCGAAGCTGTCGCCGATACGGTTGGGCGCTACCAGAGCCTGCGTGAGGCCCTGTCGACTTTCCTCACTTCCAGCGCCGACTATCTTGTCGTCGTCGATGGTGACGACCAGCCCGTCGGCGTGATCGATATCGATGACATTCGCGGCGCCATCGGTTGAGCGCGCCCCCCCATATTATATGAGCTACATCTTCGAAAATCCTGACATCATCCTCCAACTGACGTGGGAACACATTGTCCTAACGGTCGGCGCGCTCCTCATTGCTACGGTGATTGCCGTGCCGTTGGGCTACTTAATCTATGGCCGTGAGCGCGTCTCTACCGTGGTTCTGGGCGGGCTCGGCATCCTCTACGTCATTCCAAGTCTGGTGATGATGATCTTGCTCCTACCCCTCCTTGGCCTCAACGAACGTACCGTCATCGCTGCATTGGTCATCTACTGCCAGATCATTCTTGTGCGCAACGTAATCGCCGGACTATCCTCAGTTGACCCCAACGTGATGGAGGCGGCCCGCGGACTGGGCATGACGCGTTGGCAACAGTTCTACCGGGTACAGCTGCCGCTGGCCTCGCCGATCATCATTGCCGGCCTGCGTCTGGCCGCGGTCGTGGCCACATCGATCGCAACCGTGGGCGCACTCTTCGGCGCCGGCGGCCTGGGTACCTTACTCTTCAATGGCATTTCCCAAGGGCGCTACGACAAGATTGTTGCCGGTTCGGTGATGGTCGCATTGCTGGCCGCTTTCTTCAACTGGTCGCTCCAGGCTGTCGAGCGGCGTCAGAACCGCGCGGCCCATCTCGCTGATGCCTAGCCGGCAGGCTGGGCGATGAGTCCCTCTGGCACCGAGCATAATGCGTTTTCATTGGCCGTCCTCCACCACCGTGTTAGAATATCCCGCACGTGTCAATTCCAATCCGCCCAGAAATGGAGAAATGAATGGAAGACAAAGAATTCCGCGCTTTGGTCGTGCGAGAATCGGAACAGGGCGTCTTCACGCGCTCAATCGAAGCGCGCAGCATCGCTGACCTGCCCGACGGCGATCTCTTGATCCGCGTCAGCCATTCTTCGCTCAACTACAAGGACGCGCTTTCCGCCACGGGCAACCGGGGTGTTACCCGCACTTTTCCCCATACGCCAGGCATTGATGCCGCGGGGATCGTGGTCGCCAGTGGCACGCCAGATTTTGCGGTCGGCGACGGCGTTGTCGTCATCGGGTACGACTTGGGCATGAACACAGACGGCGGCTTTGGCCAGTATATTCGTGTCCCTGCGCAGTGGGCGGTGGCTCTGCCGGAAGGGCTCACTGCGCGCGAAAGCATGATCTACGGGACCGCAGGCTTCACCGCAGCCATGTCGGTCTGGCGGATGCTCATGGCCGGCGTCGATCCTTCGCAGGGCGAGGTATTGGTCACCGGCGCAAGCGGTGGCGTGGGCAGCGTAGCGGTCGCACTGCTGGCACACGAAGGTTTCCGCGTCATCGCAGCGACCGGCAAGCCGGATCAGGCCGAATTTCTCACCGAGCTGGGCGCGGCTGAGGTTGTGAGCCGCGGAGCTGTGACGGATTCCTCCCGACCTCTGCTGAAGCCGCGCTGGGCGGGCGTAGTCGATACGGTGGGCGGCGATATGCTGGCCACGGCCCTCGCAGCGACGGCAAACGATGGCGTTGTGACCGCCTGCGGCTTGGTGGCTGGTCACGCACTGAACACGACAGTCTACCCCTTCATATTGCGTGGTGTGAGTCTCCTGGGCATCGATTCGGCCCAGTGCACGATTCAGTTCCGTCGCGAACTGTGGGAAAAGCTTGCCTATGACTGGAAGTTGCCCCAGTTGGAAACGCTGACGCGCACGGTTTCGCTAGACCAACTGGACGACGAGATCGAGCGGATTCTCCAGGGCGAGCAGGTTGGTCGTGTCGTCGTTGACCTCAACGCCTGATCGTCCGCGCTGCCGTGGATTTGCCCTTGGAATAGGTCATTTATGCCCGCTAGACAAGCAACCCTTATCTATAATCCCCACGCTGGCATCCGCAAGGCATCCGATTCGCTGCCCCAGTTTCTGGCTTTCTGGCTGCTGTACGATTGGGAGGTGCGCCTGGCGCCGACTGAATACGCCGGCCATGCCACAGCGCTGGCCCGAGATGCGGTCGAGCGCGGAGATGCCATGGTCTTTGCGGCCGGTGGCGACGGAACGCTGAACGAAGTCGCCAATGGTCTTGCCGGCAGCGAGACCGTGCTTGCCCCGCTTCCGTTGGGAACCGCCAACGTTCTGGCCAAGGAGTTGGGCATTCCTATGCGCACCTTCCTCAACGACGCCTGGTTGCTGCAAGTATCGAAGCTGTTGGTTGACGGCCGCGTCCAACGCATGGACTTGGGACAGTGTGACGATGGCCGCTACTGGCTGTTGTGGGCCAGCGCCGGGCTGGACGGTTTCCTGATCGAACAAATCGAACCGCGGTCACGCTGGTTCAAACGCTTTGGCATGCCCGGCTACGCCGCGAAATTTTTGATTGGTCTGCCAAAGGCATCAAGCATGGAGGCCGAGATTTGGGTCGATGACAAGCACGTGAGCGGCGAGTATCTCATGATCAATGTGAGCAACTGCCGTCTCTATGCCGGCGGTGAGGTCAAGCTGAACACGCACGGCATCATGGACGACGGTGCGTTTGAGGTCTTCGCCTTTGAAGGGAAAGGACTTGCACAGGTCGTTGAACACTCTGTCAAGGTCGGCATGCAGGCCCACCACTTTGACAGCAAGATCCGCGTCTTTTCCGGCAGCCGCGTGCGCATCGAGACCAAGGCCCCTGCTCCCTATCACTTAGATGCAGAGCCTGCCGGCAATACACCGTTGACGACGACGCTAATTCCGGGCGCCTTGCGTATCCTTGCCCCGAACACCGGTCTCGATCTCTTTTCCATCCCTGGTATTGCATTGTCCGACCTGTAGATGGCGTCATTTTCCAGCGTGATGATTTTCTAAAAAGCTATAGATTGGTTAGACTACATCCGGATTCGTGCAAACCGCTTGCAATATTCTGGACTCATCGCATCTCATTACACACTCAAACGCCGCATTGGAAAGGACCTGATTCATGAAAGACAATCCCTGGTGGTTGATGTTGATTCAAGGGATCGTTGGCGTCGCGCTCGCTCTCTATATCTTCTTCGCCCGCGACCAGGCAGTCCTGATAATTGGCTTGATTGCTGCCGCATACGTTTTTGTCACGGGGCTTGTACAAACCATCTCCGGTTACGGTGCCAGTGGATCGAAGACTTTGATGTATCGCGGCATTGCGGGCCTGATCATTGGCGCGCTCCTCTTTGGCATGTACTTCCTGAATCTGGGCACGGTACAGGGCGGCTACACGTTGCTTGCCATTGGCTTGATCGTCTTTGGCGGCCTGGGCCTCTGGGTGAACTTCTTTGACCGTGGTGGGAAGGATTTCGAGTGGGGGCCGATTATTATCAATAGCGCCCTCGTCTTGTGGGGCGTATTGATCTTTTTCACTCGCAGTCAGGCGATCGATCTTGCCAACGTCAGCGCATGGATTCTCTTGATTGCAGGAGGCGCCGGCATTGCCTGGTCCTTCGTCATGCGCAATCAGGAAAAATCTCTCCCCTCGTCCACTTAGAGCAAGGCTTCGAGACGTGAGGCATGACGGCCCGCCACCGTTGTTTGCGGCCCATGCCTCGCGCTTGGCTCCCACGCTTCTTCTATGTCTCGAGTAAAGATTGTTCTACTCTCTTTTATGTTTGCGGTCGCGCTGGCAGCTGTCAGCGCGATTTTCTCGTTGGCGCACGCGCAAGAGCAGACGCCGCCGGTGACGTCTTTGCGTGTTGCCACGAAGTCCATTGAACCCTTTGTCTTTCTTGGTGATGCTGGACCGTCCGGTTTCAGTATCGATCTATGGGATCTGATTGCGCTCGATGCCGGGCTCGAGTTCGAATACGTCATCGTCGACACGGTTCAGCAGCAGCTTGAGGCCGTACAGTCGGGGGCTGCGGATGTGGCGATTGCGGCCATCACAATCACGCAGGAGCGGGAAGAGGACGCCGATTTTTCATTCTCTTATTTTGACTCTGGCTTGGGCATCCTTGTCCGTTCCGGTGGCGGCGGCAGCGACGTTTTTAGTGCGATCGTTGCCACTCCCTTTACGGGCGCTCTTCTGCGTCTGGTTGCCCTGCTGGCGGTGATCATCATTATCTCCGGCCATATCATCTGGTTCGCCGAACGCTGGCGCAATAGCGATTTCCCCAGAGCTTACCTGCCGGGCGTCTGGGAAGGGATCTGGTGGTCAGCCGTGACGGTCACGACGGTGGGGTATGGCGATCGCACACCCCGAAGCAGCTTTGGGCGGATCTTTGGTCTTTTCTGGATGTTTGCCGGTCTCTTCATTATTGCCAACTTCACGGCCTCGGTGACCACGCAACTGACCGTCAATGAGATTCAAAACGCGATCAACGGGCCGCAAGATCTCTATGGCAAACCAGTCGCGACCGTGGAAGGCAGCACGGCCGCGGATTGGCTCGCCCGGCAGAATATCAACCACGTCGGCGTTGAGTTCGCGGAAGACGCTTATGCGCTGCTTGAGAATGGGCGGGTGGATGCCGTTGTGTATGATTTTCCCGTCTTGCGCTATCATGCCCTTAATGATCAAAGCGGAATCTTCGAAGTCGTAGGCGCTCCCTTTGATAAAGAGGATTATGGGATTGCGTTTGCGCCCGCCAGCCCGCTGCGCGAAGAGACGAATCGCTCGCTATTGCGCCTGCGCGAAAACGGGGTGTACGACAGACTCTACTTTGAGTGGTTCGGCGAGAATCCTGATCGTTAAGCTATGATCGCATCTGCGTTGAATGACCGATACGTACCCAAAACAAGATCAAACTCTCCACCCATGCGATTGAAAGAGATCCATCATGCTTCAGTTTGTCCAAAGAGCCCTGCGTGTCTTCCTGCTGGACAAGCGCGTCTTTGAGGCCGTCGGCACCGACAAGGGGGCGACAGTCGGCGCGTTTATCATTGTTACATTTGTCGCGCTCATTAGTGCGGTAGGCGCCGCTATCTCGGCCGCGCTCTTCACTGCCGGCTTTGGGCTCCTGAATGTTGGTCTTGGCGCCAGCGAAATGTTGCTGGGCGACATCGGCTTTCGCCTGCCGATCTTCAACCCCGTGGGCGCCTTTGCCAGCACCTTTTTTGGAACCTACGTTTCCTGGATCTTGTGGTCGGTGACCACCTACCTGCTCGGCGTTTACTTGTTCAAAGGGGATACGAGCTTTGGCGAAATGCTTCGCATCCTTGGCTTTGCCCAGGTTCCGTTGGCCCTGCGCGGGCTGGCCTTTTTTCCCGGCATCGGCTGGTTTGTCAGCCTGATCGCCTGGTTTTGGGCCATGGCCGCGGCCTTTGTCGGCATCCGCCAGGGGCTGGAACTGTCGACTGGCAAGACGATTCTCACTATCGTGCTGAGTATTTTTGTGATCTTCCTGGCCAATCGTTATCTGCTCGACCCAATTATCGCAGCCATTTTTTAGCCTTTTTGTCCGGAGGAGCGTTGCGCCCCGGGTGCGTTGGTCACCATCCATTGGAGCATCATGACAGAGTCCATTCCCTACACCGTAATTGGCGGTTTTCTGGGCGCCGGCAAGACGACTTTGCTCAATAACCTGCTCCGCAACAATCCCGGACTCCGCCTGGCGATTCTCGTCAACGATTTTGGCGACATCAATATCGACGCCGATCTCATTGCGGCGCATGACGGCGAAACGCTCAATCTCGCCAATGGCTGCATCTGCTGTAGCCTGGTCAACGGCTTCATGAGTGCCCTGGCTAAATTGCAGGATCACGCCGCCGAAATCGATCACATCATCATCGAAGCCAGCGGCATCTCGGATCCGGAACGCGTCGGGCAAGTCGGCGCGATGCTTGCGCTTTCGTTGGACGGCGTAATCGTGCTGGCCGACGCCGAGCAACTCCGCACACTTGCGACCAACGTCTATCTCGGCGACTTGATCATGCGCCAACTGCAGGGGGCCGATCTGCTTGTGCTGAATAAGACTGATCTCCTCACGTCGGCCGAACTGGCGGAAGTGAAGACTTGGCTGCAAGACGTCGTGCCGGATGTGCCCGTGATCGCGGCGGCATACGGACAAGTGCCAATCGACCTGCTCCTTGGCATTCATGATGAGGGGCTTCATGTCGAGGCGCTCGAAACGCCTGGCGATGCCGGCATCGCGGTCGGCAGCAACCATGCTCATCATCACGAGGATTCGACAGCCGAAGACCATGCGTCGATCTACGCCAGCTGGAGCTTTACTGCCTCTGAACCCATGACCACTGAGGCGCTGGAAGCCTTTGTCGACGACTTGCCGGCGGGGATCTTGCGTGCCAAAGGGATCCTCTATCTCTCTGATGAGCCGTCGCGCCGTCATCTCTTCCATCTCGTTGGCGCACGTTGGAGCGTCACGCCCGGTGAGCCGTGGCGCCAAGAGCCGCCTGAAAGCCGCATGGTGCTAATCGGCCTCCCTGGAAGCATTGATGAACAAGCGCTTGGTGACTCCTTTTCCCCATTCGGACAATCTGCAAACCCGTCCCACTTCAATCAGAAGGAGGTCGAATGACTGACGTCGAAGCCCAGGACATAAGCGGAAGCTGGCTTGTCGAATGGATTGCCGAACGGCCTGTGGTTGACTACAGCCCGGCCAGCCTGACCTTTGGCGAGGAAGGCCGTCTCAGCGGCAACGCAAGCTGCAATCGCATCATGGCAACCTACACGGTGGATGGCGATCGGCTCACCATCGGCCCGGCCCGCGCGACGCGCATGCTCTGCCCGCCGGCGCTCATGGAGCAGGAGCAACGCTTCCTTGCTGCGTTGGAAGAAGTCGCCAGGGCAGAGATCCGCAACGAATTGCTCTATCTGTACAGCGCTGAAGCACGTGAACTGTTTCGGGGCCCGCGCCAGTGATAGGGAGGCGTGCGCGCTTATATAGTTTTCGTCACCACGTTTTCACCTACGAAACTGCTTCGTACAAGAAAGGAAAAATCGCATGGAAAACCTATCTCCATGGCTGATGCTCGTCATCGGCATTCTCCTTGGCTGGCTGTTGGCCTGGTTTTTTGGCCGCGCCGACAAGCAGAAGCTGACCGATCGTGTTTCGCAGCTTGAACGCGATCTTCAAACCAGCACCAACGACCTGAGCGAATGCCACAGCCGCGCGGCGGCGCTGGAACAGTCCCATCGGCTCCAGGTCGACCAGCTACAGACTGAGGCCGCGGCCTGTGCGAGCGCACTAGCCGCCCGCGATGCTGAACTGATTGCTCTGCAGCATTCGCTCGCCGACTCCGAGGCCGCTGCCGCTGCCGGATTGGCCGCGACCCGCGCCGCCATCAATGAACTGGATCCGGCCGATGTAGAGATGATTGATGTTGAAGTAGTCGATCTCGGTCCGTTGCGGGTGGAGACAATCGAAATCGAGTTTGACGATTTCACAAAGATTAAGGGGATTGGGCCGGCCTACGCTGCTCGCTTGGTCGATGCCGGCGTGCATTCATATGCAGATCTGGCCGCGATCGATCCGGCGGATCTGGCCGCACTTGCCGGCGTGCGCAACTGGCAAAAGGTCGACACCGATGAATGGGTCGTTGAGGCCAAACGCCTGGCCGACCATCCACGCACAGTTCATATCGGCGATGATCTAACCCAGATAGCCGGCATTGGCCCGAGCTACGCCACGCGCTTGCGCGCTGCCGGCATCATCAGCTTCGGTCAGCTTGCCGCCAGCGACGAGACAACGCTGGATGAGATCATCGGTGCGCCGGCCTGGCGCCGACTCGACGTTGCTAACTGGATCGCGCAAGCCAAGCTTGCCAGCGGCGGCGATGAACCGGCACTGCGTGCCTTCCAGGTTGATCTAGCGGGTCCCAAGCAGGATAATCTGGGACTTGTTCACGGCGTAGGCGCGCAGTCCGTCGACGTGCTCGAAAATGGCGGCATTGCCACATACGCCGATTTGGCCAATGCAACGCCGGAACAGTTGCGCGCACTCTTCACCGCTGCCGGCGTGCGCGCCGGCGACTTTGATGCGTGGATCGCCGAGGCGAAGCTCCGCGCTGCCGGCAAACGGGTCCCACGCAAGGCAACCCGCACCCGACCTGTCCCCACCGGCGCCGTGCAAAGCCGCGCCTGCCCGCAGGATCTGGAACAGATCTTTGGCGTGGGCCGCGTCTATGAGCAGCGTCTTTATGATGTGGGGATCGGCTCCTTCTGGGAAGTTGGTATGCTTGCCGAAGAAGAGCTGACCGACATCCTGGAAATCAAGGAATTCCAGGATGTTGATCTCGCCGAGATCAAGGCCGACGCCCTGCGCCTGGCCGCGTCGACTGACACCATGGGCCATACGTGGGACGGTACTGAGCCCGACGATTTTGATATTCTGGCCGGGATCGGTCCGGTGTTGGAGCGTCGCCTCTATGCTGCGGGCATCTGTACCTACGAAGCGCTGGCTTCCTCGACCGTGGAGGCATTGGCGCAAATCGCCAAGTTGCCGGCCTTCCAGACCCCCGATTTCCAGGCCTGGATTGCGCAAGCGCGGGCTGAGCTGTCTCGTTGATCCACTGCCGGGCCGCGCACATTGCATTTGCGCGGCCCGGCATATTCGCCAAAGGTAGTTGAACTCGGCCATGAAGAAACTGCGCTTCCTCCTATTGTTTTTCCCCGTTGCTCTGGCCGCCGAGATCTTTCATTGGGGCGACCTGATCGTCTTCGCGACGGCTGCGCTTGCGATCATCCCCATCGCCGGCATCTTAGGCGAAGCGACCGAGGTTCTGGCGGAAAAGACCGGTCACTGGGCTTATTCTATCTACCGAGCACGCTCTAAACGCCTGCCCGGCGACGCGGCAAATTTTCGGAACATTCACATCTGAAAGCGTGACGAGATGACAAGGCCGTCTTCTCCATACAACCAGGCACTGCTTCATTTTCGGGCTGCAAAGTCCCGCGCCGACATGGAGCGCATCGTCGCCCGTCTACGCGGGCGATCGGCCGACCTGATCCCATTTGAAGAGGTGCGCCGCTATCTCGGCGAGCCGGACGACCGGCGTTCTGAGCTGCGCAAAATCCCCATCGATTCCATCATCGGCAGCGTCGGCCGTTATAAGGACTTCACCCGCTCATTTTTGCCCCGTGATAATCAGATAAGCGGACGCTGGACCGGCGTTGATGCGGCCTCTGCGGTCAAGAAACTGCCGCCGGTTCATCTCTATCAGGTGGGCGACGCCTACTTTGTGCAGGACGGCAATCATCGCGTCTCGGTCGCACGCGAGCGTGGTGCGACTGAGATCGACGCCTACGTCACTGAAGTGCCCACGCCTGTTCCCCTTAGTCCGCAAGACGACATCAATGACTTCTTGCTCAAGGCTGAACGGGCCGAATTTCTGGCATTGACCGGTCTCGATCAGGCTCGCCCAGACAGCGACTTTGCGGTCACTGAGTTCGGGGCCTATCAGGACCTCCTGCATGATATTGGTCTCCACTGGGATGAAATGGGCGGCACGGTAGATGAGCAGAGGGACGAAGCCGTCATCGCGGCCTGCGTTGTCCTCGATTGGTATGATGCCATCTACCGACCCGCCGTCGCCGAAATCGAGCGACGCGGCATGCTGCGGGAATTTCCGGGGCGCACAACGACCGATCTATACGCCTGGCTGATCCGCTACCGGGGGGAAGTTGAGCAGGTACTGGGCTGGCAGCCGGAAGCGGACTTGGCGCTGGACAAGCTCATTGAGCGCTACAGCCCCATGCCTAGCCGCATGCTGGGCCGGGCCAGACGGCGCATCCGCGAAAGCATGGTTCCGGGGCTGCTTGAACGGGGTCCGGGAGCGGGCCGCTGGCGCGAGTATTGGGCGGCCACTCACCGCGATGATCGCCTCTTTTCAAGCATCCTCGTGGGCGTCGACGGCACGCAACGGGGCTGGGACGCAGCCGATCAGGCGTGGTTTGTCGCTCAACGTGAGGATGGGCGCGTCCACGGGCTCCACGTCGTTGACTTGAAGGTCCAGACGAATGACGCCAAAGCGCAAGCGCTGCAGAGCGAATTTGTGCGGCGCAGCGGCCAGTCTGACGTGCCGGGTCGCATAAGCGTCGAACAGGGCACTGTGGAGGACAAGATCATTGATCGAGCGCGCTGGGCGGACCTTGTTGTCTTGCCCCTGAGTCATCCTCCGGCAGGGGGTGGCCTCGCGCGCCTGGGCAACGGCTTTCGCTCTCTGCTCCACCGCTGCCCGCGCCCGCTGCTGGCGGTGCCCGGCGCGCCCGTTGCATTTCAACATGCCTTACTGGCATATGACGGCAGCCGCAAGGCAGATGAGGCGCTATTTGTCGCCGCTTACCTTGCCGTCGAGTGGGGGCTTCGCCTCACCGTCACGGGGATTGTTGGCGCGCGTGGCGTTACGACGCATACGCTGCATCAGGCCGTCGACTATTTGCTGGAGGGTGGCGTTCCCCACGCTGTCGTGACCCTTGGCGCCCGTGCAGACAATCCGGCATCCGTTGGCTCGGCAATCACTCACGCGCTACAGATTAGCGGGGCTGATCTGCTGATTATGGGCAGCTACGGTAAGGCGCCGCTGTTCGGTTTGGTCGCCGGTAGCGCTGTGGACGAAGTACTACGCCAAAGTGAAGCGGTCCCGATCCTCTTTTGCCGCTAAATGCCTCTGTCCGTGACTGCCGCTCTTTTCCATTTCAGAGGCGATCTGTGCTAAAGTAGCGCTGTGTGATCAACTCCGATCAACCGAATACAGTCGATCCGTGTGCCGCTGGCGCGTTCTTCCGCGCCCATCGACCCCACTTGTCAGCCGGAGGGAAGACGTAATGCGAACTCATTTCAATAACGAACTTCAGGAGCTACGCAATGCGATCCTGTCAATGGGGAGCCAGGTTGGGGAAGAGCTTAGCTTGGCTGTACAAGCATACCGCGATCTGGACGTCAATGCAGCTGAGCGGGTCATGGCTTATGACCGCCGCGTGAATGAGCAGCGTTTCAAGATCGAGGATGATTGCGTCGGCCTTATCGTGATGCAGCAACCCGCAGCGCGTGACCTGCGCGCTATTTTGAGTGCGCTCCACATGACGACCGACCTGGAGCGAATGGGCGACCAGGCCAAAGGGATCGCCAAGGTCATTCCCTACCTGGTTAAGCACCCAGATCAACAGAAGCCGCCCCAGCTTTTTGAAATGGCCGCGCTCGTGACGTCCATGCTTGAAATGGCCATGAAGGCCTATGCGGAGGATGACGTTGCGTTGGCGCAAGCTGTCGGGCCCCTGGATGATCGCGTCGATGAACTCTATGGGGAGGTCTTTCACTTCGCCATGAAGCGTTTGGCGACAACTGACGGCTTGACGCAGGTTGAAGCCGTTTATGAGCTCTTGCGTCTGGCGCGGGAGCTGGAGCGCTTTGGCGATCTGGCCACGAACCTTGCTGAACGAGTGGTCTATCTCGTGACCGGTACGCTGGATGAAGTCAATCTGGATAACGATGAGGAAGTTGCCGCATAGCTCAAAACGGGGTTCGGAAGCGTCTGGGCACACATAAAGGCCACCGGGCAAATTGTCGATCCAATCGACACTGCCGGTGGCCTTTATGTGTGTTCGGTTAGACGTAAGGAAAAAGAAAAAAAGGTCGACTGCGTCCCCCGATCACAATCCCGAAGAGGTGGGTGGGATGTGAGATGAGCCGTAGCTCACACAGTCGACCTTTTGACCCAATTATAGGGCGGATTTGGCGTAAGTCAATGGCAAAAGTGTGACGAATGCGCTACGTTTGTTTGACGAAGGCCGCCTCCTACCCTACGCGACCCCTGCGCAGCCGTCTAGTCGCGGACTACCACGAGCGTCCCCTGATTCTCCTCACTTGGTTCCTGCCAGCCTTCGCCTAGATCGTCCCAGGCGGGACCGGCCCACTCAAAGAGCCATCGAGCATCTTCTTCGGTCATGTTGATGCAGCCCCGGCTGGTGGGCTGGCCGAATTTGTCATGCCAGTAGGCCGTATGAAAGCTGTAATCTTCATGAAAATACTGCACCCACTTGACGCCGGGTAAGTAATAATAATCGCCGGCGCCCCGTTCTCCGCCCCACATGTCCTGAATTGCAGTCTTGATCCAGATGCGAAAGGTGCCCGTCACCGTAGGGGTCTCGGCCTTGCCGGTCGAAACCACAAAAGTCGCTACCGGTTCTGTGCCTTCATAGGCCGTGACGAGCTGCTCGCTCAAGTCGACGTCGATCCATTTTTCTTCCATGGTTGGGAAGATGAGCGGACGCTGGACGCCTTCTGCGTCAACCGGAAAGAGGCTCATCCGTTCGACCGGCGGCGGCGGCGGCACGATCAGCTCGCTGCCCGGTGAGATGAGGCTGGGATTCACAATGCTGTTGCGGTCAACCAGCGCCTCCAGCGTTGTCCCGTAGCGCTGAGCAATCCCCGTCAGACTCTGCCCCGTCTGCACGATGTGTGTGCGCTCCAGACCGCCGCCAAAGGGCGAGTAGGGGATGAGCAGCCGCTGCCCTGGCGTCAACTGCTGAGCCGGCGACATCCGGTTCAAGTCAACCAGCACAGACGGCCCCACCCGAAAGCGTTCGGCAATCGTAGTGAGCGTATCACCCGGCTCGGTGAAATAGGGAAAGGCGCCGTCTGCTTCCACAAAACGGTTGGGCTCGGGAACCGCAACGGTGGCGAGCGTTCGCGGTTGCTCGGTTTCTGTTTCAGTGACGGTGGACAAGGCTGTTTCTGCCGCCGCGGTTGTGGCGGCAGGCAAGCGCAGGGGGAGGCCAACCATGACAACGTCGGCATTGGCCAGGCCGTTGAGTTGCATGAGTATGGCCGTGCTGGTGCCATGTTGCTTGGCGATCTCGGAAAGCGTTTCGCCCGCTTGCACGGTGTGCGTTCCCGTATCTTGCGCGCGGGCTGCGCCCGGCGCGGCCAATAGCAGCGCAAGCACGAGCAACCATAGAAAGCGTCGAGAGTGAGAAATATTTAACATGGAAAACCTTTGTCAATCATCAATGATCGATGGTTAATGATCATTGACCATTAACCATCGACAATTACTTAGGGGTGGACGATCACCATCGTGCCTGGATTGCTGCTGGATGCTTCCTGCCAGCCGCCGCCCCAGTTGGGCCCTGCCCAGTCAAAGAGCCACTTGGCGTCCCATATTCGCATATTGATGCAGCCGTTGCTCATTGGCGTGCCAAAGTTGTTGTGCCAGTACGCGCCGTGGAAGGCGTAATCCCGATGGAAATACTGGACCCAGGGCACGTCAGGCAAGTCATAATCCGTGCCGGCAAAGCGACTGCCGCCCTTCATATCCTGCTTGGCCAACTTCGACCAGATGTGGAAAGCGCCCGTCACGGTTGGCGTCTCGGGCAGTCCAGACGAGATGGTAAAAACCTGTTGGGGCGTCGACCCGACGTAGGCCGTTAGCTGCTGGGTACTCAGGTCTACCCGGATCCATTTGCCACTGGTAGGCGGGAAAGAGACGTTGCTGGGAAAACCGCTGGCGTGGGCTGAGTTGGTTGCTTGCACCTGGGCGTTGGGAATCACGAGGCGCTGGCCGACGGCGACCAGGCTTGGGTTGCTGATGCCGTTTCGTTCGATGATGGAAGCGGTCGTGACGCCGTACTGGTTGGCAATCGCGCCCAGGCTTTGGCCGCTGCTCACGACATGCATACTTTCATTGTAGCGCAGCGTCTGGTCGACCGCCGCAGTGGCGGCTGCACGTGTGCCAAAGCCGGCCGGCACCGCCAATCGCTGGCCGATGATGACGTGGGTGAGGGGCGCAATGCCGTTCATCGCCGCCAGTTCGTCCAGGCTGATGCCTGAGGCCGCGGCAATCGCAGAGAGAGAATCGCCGGCCTTAACGACATAGGTCGACGAGCCGGCGGGCGGGCTGTAGGCGACGGCAGTGCCAGCGCCCGGCACGCTCAGCCGTTGGCCGATCCAAATCGTACGCGGGTCGCTCAGCCCGTTGAGCGAAACGAGCGTGCTCATATCGGTACCGTAGCGCTGGGCGATCTCGCTGAGCGTCTCGCCAGCGGTAACCGTGTGAACGCCGCTCTGGGCGCGGGCCGGGCGGGCAAGGCTTAACCCGGCCAGGAGCAGGGTCGTCAGCAGCAGGAAGCGTACCAGAACAGATGCTGTGCGGCTGGCGCCTGAGGCGCGTTTTCTGGTGGCGGAATGGATCCGATTCATACCGTCGTTTTCCTCAAATAGGCCGAACCAAGGCTCGGTGGGGGGTGCGCTTATCTTGAGAAAATTGTCGCACACGCCGGCGCGCATTGCAACGTTGAGTTTGCGGCGCGCGCATAGCTATTCCCAGAGAGAAAAATGGCTATGCGCAGGACTGTCGGGCGGTCGATTTTGCAGCATTTCGCGTAGTCAAAGATAAAAATCAGATGAAAATGGAAGGAACATAACGCAGTTGTGCGATGCCCTATGGCAAACTACCGTCACCGAAGAATGGAGCCGATCATAACAGCTTGTTACCAGGTTGCTGATCCTTCCTTAACAATCGCAGGGCATGCTGAGAATGCAGTAACGACGACAAGATACCACGCGGCGGACCCACCCAATTCGTGTCGCATACCCGCCGTGTGTTGATCATAAATATTGGACGGGGGCTCGGCATCATTCTGGTGCCGAGCCCCCGTCGCGTTCGCCTCCGGTACTCATCAAGCCTTCAGCCGCCGCTCCCCCGCTTAGTCCGCACGCCCCGTGCGGACGGTCGCCGCCCCGACAGCTCCTTCTATCCGAGCCTCTCCGCCACTCGACCATGCGCGTCCCCACAACCCGCTCGCACGAAGGCGTGCTCGCTAACCTGTTGCGCCAACGCAGCGGTAGCGGCACTTCAATTGCATCTTCCTCATGAAACCGTTACGATGCAGCACATATTGACAATCATGCAAAACACTTCGAAGGAGACGAACTTTATGGAGTACCGACTGCTGGGGTCAACGGGTGTAGAGGTATCGGCTCTGTCGTTGGGCACGATGCTCTTCGGCACCGCAACGGACGAAGAAGAATCGGCGCGCATCTTCGCGCGCAGTCGCGACGCCGGCATCAACCTGTTTGACTGCGCCAACGTTTACGGCGGTGGCCGGGCGGAAGAAGTCCTGAGCAAGCTGATCGCGCCGTGCCGCGAGGAGATCGTCCTGACCTCCAAGGTGGCCTCGTCGACGGGACAGGGACGCAACCAGCGCGGCGCCTCGCGCCTCCACATTGTGACGCAGGTGGAGCAGAGCCTGCGCCGCCTCAAGACCGACCGCATCGACATCTACTTCATCCATCATTTTGACGCAACCACGCCCATTGAAGAGACGCTGAGCGCGCTGGACCAACTCGTGCAGAGTGGCAAGATCCTCTACCCGGCGGTCAGCAACTGGGCCGCGTGGCAGGTTGCCCGCGGCCTCGGCATCGCCGACTGCCGCGGCTTCGACCGGATTGCCTGTATGCAGCCCATGTACAACCTGGTCAAGCGCCAGGCCGAGGTGGAGATTCTACCCTTGGCTGCAGCCGAAGGATTGGGTGTGATCGTCTATAGCCCACTGGGTGGCGGCCTGTTGACCGGGAAGTACGTGGAGAACGAGGCCAGCCAGGGGCGTCTGGTGGAGAACCCCATGTATGCCGTGCGCTTTGGCGAGGAGCACGTGCGTGAAATCGCCGCCCGCTTCACCCGCTATGCCCGGGAGCGGGGCGACGAGCCCGCCACGCTGGCCGTAGCCTGGGCAGCCGCTCACCCGGCGATTTCTTCGGTGCTGATTGGCGCTCGCAATATGGCGCAGCTCGAGACTTCGCTCGCTGCCGCCGACGTCGTGATGACGCGCGAGTGGCGTGACGAGATTTCGGCGCTTTCTTACACGCCGCCGCTGGCCAACGATCGCAACGAAGAACGGGCGTAGCGTCTATTCGTGGACGACGACCAGCGTGCCCGGCTCGCCGGCTGACGGCGCCTGCCACGCTGGACCGTCCATGTCATACCACGGGCCGGCCCACTCAAAGAGCCAGCGCGCCTCCTCGGGCCGCATGTTGATGCAGCCCGAACTCACCGGCGTGCCGAAGTCATCGTGCCAGTACGCAGCGTGGAACGCGATCTCGCCGTCGAAGTACTGCACCCACTCCACATCCGGCAGAAAATAGTAGTCATCGGCCGCGGGATCATCGCTGTCCATGTCCTGAATGCGCGTCTTGGTCCAGATGCGGAAGGCGCCCTCGCGCGTCTGGCGGCCGGGGCGACCGGTGGAGACGATGAAGGAGCGGACGGGCCGCGTGCCTTCGTAGGCCACGACGCGCTGCTCGCTCAGATCCACGTCAATCCAGCGCTCGTCGGGCGTGGCGATGTGTGCATGCGCATGGTAGCCGTGGGTGAGATCGGGGCCCAGGCGGGGCGCCCGTTCCGGCAGCGGCGGCCAGGCGGCACGATAGGCCAGCGGCTCCTCGTTCTCCAGCAGCTCGTCAGCCAGGGCCGGTGAAGCGGCCGGGAAGAGGCTCGCAACGCTCAGCACGAGCGCGGCAATGGCCAGGCGGGCGATTTGCCCGACGCCGCGTGAATTACGCATGCGTGCTGCAACCGGACCCCAACCTCTTATGGATTCAATGCACATCAGCGTCTATCTGCTTTCATTTCACCGATTACAAAGCGCTAATCATACTCACATCGGTCGTTTGAGCCAAAACGCGTGGATGGCGGTCGCGCCGGCCGCGTCGGCGAACCGCAGTGGCAGCTTGCCTGGCTGGAGCGGGGCCTGACCGTGCCGGCGACGGATGAAGGCGAGCGTGCCCAGCTTGGTGGGATGGCGGGAAAGAGAGGTACGGCGCTGGCCTGTGGCGGCAGCGTCTTTGGCGTCTGAACGACGCCGGCGATGAGAGGGGCAGATGGGCCGGCACGCGTGGTAGCTGCCTGGCTGGAGCGGGGCCTGACCGTGCCGGCGACGGATGAAGGCGAGCGTGCCCAGCTTGCGGTGGAGCATGCCGACGCGACCCAACAAGACGACCCGGTACGGGCGCTGGCCGCGTTCGAGGCGGCACGCAGCGTCTTTGAGCGTCTGAACGACGTGCGCTCGATTGCGGTGACGATGGGCAAGATAGCGGACATCCTGCAGCAGCGTGGTGAGACGGCCGAGGCGCTGCGGATCCAGCTAGAAGAAGTCTTGCCTGTGGCGCAGGCGCTGGGGGACGTTGACCTCATTGCCCACGTTCGCTTCTCCTGCGCACGCATGCGTCTTGCCCGCGGCGGGCTAAAGCAGGGCGAGGCGCAGCAAATCTATGATGAACTGGCTGAAAGTTTTGCACTTCTGCAACAGCTTCAACGCGTCGACGGCATTGCGTTTGCCGGCTCACTGCTGGGCCAGGTGCTGGCCTGGGCAGGCCATAGGGAGGAAGCGCTCCCTGTGCTCGAGCAATCCGCTGCAGCCTTCGACACCCTGGGCATGACCAAGAATGCGGCAGAGACGCGCGCCCTGCAAGCGTCTCTGCGCGATGACCATTAACAATTAGCAATTGGCAATGGTCAATTGCTAATTGTCATTGTCAATTGAATCTTTCCTTACTTGACACGCGCCCCTTACCACCACTATACTAATTGTGTATCCCCCCCCACCGGGGGTAGGGTTTGGCAAAGGAGAAGACGCATGGACGATCTGACGAAAAAGCAGGTGGCGCAGCGGCTGGCCAGCGCGGCCGGGCATATCAAGGGCATCGAGCGCATGGTGCAGGAGGACGACTACTGCATCGACGTGATTCGCCAGATTCAGGCCGTCCAGGCCGCGCTGAATAAGGTCAACACGCTTATTCTGGACAACCATTTGCGCACCTGCGTCACCACCGCCATCCAGGGCGATGACGCAGCCGAGCGGGAGGCCGTGCTCGAAGAGATCACCAGCGTTTTTGCCATGACAAGCAAGAAGTAGGCGTAGACGGGGCCGGGCATTTGCCACGCACAGCACCCCTTACTCAGACCAGGAGACCAGACATGGAGAGCAAGACCTTTACCGTACCCGCAATTTCCTGCGGCCACTGCACCAACACGATTGAAATGGAAGTGGGAGAGCTGGCCGGCGTCAAGTCCGTCAGCGCGGATCAGGAGAGCAAGCAGGTGGCCGTGGCATGGGAAGCGCCGGCCACCTGGGAAGAGATCGCGGCCCTGCTGCGTGAGATCGACTTCGCGCCTGCCGATGAGTGAGGCGCGGCCGCTGATCGCCGACGTGCCCGCGTCATCAAGAAGTCAGGCTTTTGCCAAAAGCCTGACTTCTTGATGACGCCTTTTCAGATGACTGCCTTGGAGGTTCCATGGCTACCAAAACGTTAACTGTTCCCGTTCTCGGCATGACGTGCGCCAACTGCGTTGCCGCGGTGGAGCGTAACGCCAAGAAGGTGGATGGCGTCGACGGGGCCAACGTCAACTACGCCAGCGAAAAGCTGACGGTCGAATACGATCCGGCCGCCATGCCCAGCGCTGAAGTGTTGGCGGATGTGATTGCCCGCGTCGAGCGCGCCGGCTATCAAGTGCCCACGGCCCAGGCCGAGCTTGCCCTGCTGGGCATGACCTGCGCCAACTGCGCCAACACCATCCAGCGACGTCTCAACAAGGTGGATGGCGTGCTCGACGCGTCGGTCAACTTTGCCAGCGAGAAGGCGTCCGTTTCCTACGTGCCCGGCGTCGTCGATCGGTCCGAACTGGTCGCGGCGGTGCGCAAGGCGGGCTTTGACGTGGTGGAGAGCGCCGACGGCGAACTACTTGAAGATGCCGAGGCCGCGGCCCGGCAAGCCGAGATTCATCACCAGTGGAAGCGCCTGATCGTGGGCGTGATCTTCACGGTCCCCCTCTTCACGCTGAGCATGGCGCGTGACTTCGGTCTGCTGGGCCCGTGGGCCATGGAAAACTGGGTCAACTGGCTCTTCTTTGCGCTGGCCACGCCCGTTCAATTCTATGTGGGCTGGGATTACTATGTCGGCGCCTACAAGAGCCTGCGCAACGGCAGCGCCAATATGGATGTCCTGGTGGCCATGGGTTCCTCTGTGGCCTACTTCTACAGCGTGGTGCTGGTCATTGCGCTGACGTTCGGCATCACCGCGCTGGGCCATCACGTCTATTTTGAAACGTCGGCCATGATCATCACGCTGATCGTGGTGGGCAAGCTGCTGGAGGCGCGGGCCAAAGGGCGCACCTCCGAGGCGATCAAGAAGCTCATGGGCATGCAGGCCAAGACTGCACGCGTCGTGCGCGACGGCGTCGAAATGGACATTCCCATTGCCGAGGTCGCGGCGGGCGACGTCGTGATCGTCCGCCCCGGCGAGAAAATCCCGGTTGATGGCGTGGTCCTCGACGGTGCTTCGGCTGTAGACGAGAGCATGCTCACCGGCGAAAGCCTGCCGGTGGAGAAGCAAGCGGGCGACCCGGTCATCGGCGCCACGCTCAACAAGCAGGGCATGCTTAAGTTTGAGGCGACCCGGGTTGGCAAGGAGACCGCCCTGGCGCAGATTATCAAGCTGGTCGAGCAGGCCCAGGGCAGCAAGGCGCCGATCCAGCGCATTGTCGACCAGGTCGCGGCCTGGTTCGTCCCCGCCGTGATTGTGATTGCCTTTGCGACCTTCGCCATCTGGCTGCTGGCCGGGGCGGGCTTCGTGCCGGCCCTGCTGCGGCTCATCGCAGTGCTGGTGATCGCCTGCCCCTGCGCCATGGGGCTGGCTACGCCCACCTCGATCATGGTGGGCGTGGGCAAGGGCGCCGAATATGGCATCCTCTTCAAGAACAGCGCCGCGCTCGAACAGGTGCACAAGCTGACTGCCGTGGTGCTGGACAAGACCGGCACCATCACCAAGGGCGAGCCGGCGGTGACCGATGTGGTTGTTGCTGAGGGCGTCACCGAAGCATCGCCGAAGGCGTGCACGGCATGCTGCCCACGCCGGCGCTCGTGCCGGCCATGGCCGGCGCCTCGAACCAGTCCGTCAATGGGTCTGCTAACGGCTCTGCTGGCGGCACGAGCAATGGCTCAGCCAATGGCGCTGCGGACACCGCGCCCTTCGTGCCGGCGACCTATTTGCTGACGCTGGCTGCGTCAGCCGAGCGCGGCTCAGAGCATCCGCTGGGTGAAGCGATCGTCCGTGCGGCGCAGGATCAGGGTCTGGCGCTTGTTGAGCCGTCCGCCTTCGAGGCGATCGCCGGCTACGGCATCGCCGCCACGGTCGACGGCCATGCGATCCTGCTGGGCAACCGGCGCCTCATGGAGCAAAAGGCGGTTGCGCTCAACGGGCTGGCGGCCAAAGCCACGGCCTTGCAGGCAGAGGCAAAGACGGCCATGTGGTTGGCGGTGGACGGTCAGGCCGCGGCCGTCATCGGCGTGGCCGACACGATCAAGGAGGGCTCGGTCGAGGCAATTCAGCGCCTGCAGGAGATGGGGCTCGAGGTTGTGATGATGACCGGCGACAACGAAGCGACGGCCCAGGCCATCGCCCAGCAAGTCGGGATTGACCGCGTCTTTGCCGAGGTGCTGCCGGGCGATAAAGCCAGTCAGGTGGCGCAGCTGCAGGAGGAGGGCTATCTCGTCGCCATGGTCGGGGACGGCATCAACGATGCCCCGGCGCTGGCCATGGCCGATGTGGGCATGGCCCTTGGGACGGGGGCAGACGTGGCCATGGAAACGGCCGACGTCACGCTCATGCGCGGCGACCTGCGCAGCGTGCCCCAGGCCATCGAGCTTTCTCACGCCACCATGCGCAACATCTATCAGAATCTGGGCTGGGCCTTTGGCTACAACGTCGCCCTCATCCCGATCGCGGCCGGCGTGCTTGCGCCCTTTGCCTGGGCGCCTGATTTCCTGCGCCAACTCAGCCCGATCCTGGCTGCAGGCGCCATGGCCTTCAGCAGCATCAGCGTCGTCACCAACGCGCTACGCCTCAAACGCGTCGAACTCGACTGAGATGGGCCGCGGATTGCGCGGATAGGGCGGATTAAGACGGATCTTTTTCAGGATATATCCGTATCGATCCGCCCTATCCGCGTCATCCGCGGCCCATTATTTTACAAGGCGCGGAGGTTTTTGAGGCTGACGGCGATGCTCGCCATGGGATCCATTTCGAACGCTTCCTGCTCGACGATCCACCAGCTGACGTTGGGCGCGGCTGCAGCTGCGCCCGCGGTGTCAATGATGCCGTCACCCACTTCGGTGTCTCGCCAATCGACTGTGTCCGCAGCGTCCTTGAGGTGCAGGGACGAACAGCGCGCCGCATGCTCACGCACAAAGGCGACCGGATCCACCCCGGCTCTGGCCACCCAGTAGACGTCGGGCTGCAGCGTGACCAGCGCGGGATCGGTCTGCGTCAGCAAAACGTCCATGCCGCTCTGGCCCGGCGCCACTTCGACGAACTCATGGCCGTGGATGTGGTAGTAGAAGCCAATCCCCGCATCGGCGCAGGCGGCGCCTGCCTGGTTGAACAGCTGTGCCATACGCTCAAAGGTGGGCAACGTATAGTCCACGTTCCAGAAGCCCGGGCAGCCAATCGCCGGGCAGCCGAGCGCCAGCGCCAGCTCAATCTGCTCTGCCAACGACTCCTCCAAGAGGGGAACGCTCACGTGTGCCCCTGCTGCGGCCAGACCGGCGTCAGCGAGCCCCTGGCGCACGGTTGCGGCATCCACGCCATAGGTGCCGGCAAACTCCACGCCGTCATAGCCAGTCTCCGCCACCCTGGTCAGCGTACCCAAGAGGTCCGCCGCAGCAATGGCGCGGATGCTATAGAGCTGTAATCCAATCGATGTCATGGTCAATCTTCCTTTGTGAGAATTGTTTGTTTTGCAAAATCTAGTGGAAAAGATAAGTCCTGCTGACAAGATAGAGCGCTAATTTGCCGGATTGGGCGGATCTGCGCAGATCAAGGCTACAGGCGGAACCCGCTCAATCCCGTTACATCCGGGGGTTATGGCCCGCGCCAGTCAGGGATGGCTGCATCACGCCAGCTGATTGAGTGATGGATCATGTTGTGCAGGCTTTCCAGGGCCGCGGCTTCGGACGCTGTCGGCTGGGCTCCATCAAGACGCCACAGGCGCAGTAAATAGAGATTGAAGATCCACAAGCGCAAAAACCAGTCCAGCTTGTCGATCAGCGTCAGCCCGGGCCGGTATGCGCGGCTGTATCCGCGCAGAAAGGCCGTGCGGACGCGATGGCGTGCGTTTTTGGGCAGTTGCAGGGCATAGCTGAGCGCAGCCGCCACGTCCCACATAAACCAATGATAGCCGGCATGGCCAAAGGCAAAGGTCGTCAGCGCGCCTTCGCTGGTCACGTGGACATGATCGGGCGCATAGTCGCCATGGTTCAGCCCATAGTTCTCCTGCGTCTGCGGCAAGTCACGGAAGAAGGCCATGAGCACCTCGAACTGAAGTCGCAGGTATTCATCATCTGCCGGCAGCAGAAGCGGCGCGTCGCGGATCCACGCCTCCTCATTCCAGTGCTTGCGTTGCCAGCCCGGTACAGGACGAAACGCGGCTGAAGCGCAATGGATACGTCCCAGATTTCGCCCCCATGCTTCTGCAACCGCTTCACTCGCTGCCGATCCATGCAGGGGGATGGCGTCACCCAGTGCGGCCGTGAAGAGCACTGCGGACCAGAGTGCGCCGGACGCATCGCCGGGCGCGGTCACCGACTCGACGCTGCGATTGCGCGGGGAGCGGATGGGCCGGGCAATGGTGATGTCGGCCTCTTCCAGATGGGCCAGAAAATCGCATTCGGCCTGGGTTTCCGCAAAGGAGCGCACACGCGGTTCGGCCAGCCGCAAGAAGGCAGGTTGGCCCTGATGGCGCACCTTGTAGACGGAGTGATAATCTGAGTTGACATAACTAATTGATTTGGATTCGATTTCCCAACGCGAGGCCGCGAACACTGCAATCTCAAAATGCTGATCTGGATTGATTGTCATCGGCAGGCGGCGCTTTCCAGCAAATCGGTATTGCACATCAGTTGTGTCTGACCAAGCGGATCAAGGAGCTGGTCGAATCGATTCAATTGGTTTCAGTATAGCAGCGTCGCATGCTCCACGAAAACGATGCCGCACGCTGCCGCACGCTGCGCCGCACGCTGCGCCGCACACTGCGCCTGCGCGGCCAGGCATCCACTTGCGGCGTTCATGCCGCGGGCGGGCCGCTGAAGAGGGGCAGCGCTTCATGGAGGCTGGCGAGCACGGCGGTTGCAGCGGCCGTTGCCTCGGCATTTGGCGTTTTGAGGTCCGGGACGAGGTACGTGCGCATGCCAGCGCTTGACGCCGCCAGCGTACCCGCGTTCGAGTCCTCGAAGGCAACGCATGCTGCCGGCGCCACGCCCAGGCGCTGCGCCGCTGCCAAATAGATGTCCGGCGCCGGCTTGCCGTTCGCCACCTGGTCGCCCGTTACCACAATGGGGAAGCGTGCCTTTAGCCCCGTCAATCCCAGGCTGCGTTCTGCTTCGGGCGCGGTACTTGATGTGGCAACGGCCTTGGGAATCCCAATTTCTTCCAGTAGATTGAGCAGTTCGAAGAGCCCGGGCTTGGTTTCAATGCCGTGGGTGTAGGCATGTTCATCCCAGCCCGCTTCCCACAGGCGCTGAAATTCATCCAGCGGGAAGTCTGCGCCCATGGCTGTCATGATCTGCGCTTCACAGTCCTCCGTACGGATGCCGATCAGGTCATAGAAGAGGGCGTCGTCCAGCTCGTAGCCGAGCTGCCGGGCCGCCTTCTTCCAGACCGTGTGATAGATGATTTCCGTATCCAGCATGAGGCCGTCCATATCGAAGATGACGGCGGCGGGTCGAATGATTGGCATGGGTATCAAGAGTTCCTTTATTTGTGGTTGACAGTGGGCACATTCGTTGGCGTCTAGCAGAGGGATGTCAACGACGTGCAGGGAGATACGCTGCCAACTCAGTTTTAGCCATTTTTCTTGACTTGCCAAATAATTGCGTGTATGATTTTAACGATAGAATCAGCGCTTGTTCTGCCTTGAATGATGTGAGTCCGTCGCCCAGGATTGCCGCATCCCGGGCGGCTTTTTGTCGTTAGCGGCATATTGCGGGCGTGCGCCCATCCGTTACAGCTACACAAACCACTACAGCTACACAAAGAAGAGAGGATTTCATGAGTGAGGAACGTTTGACTGGCACCGTAAAGTGGTTCAACGATGCCAAGGGGTTTGGCTTTATTGCCCGTGATGGTGGCGGAAGTGACGTGTTTGTTCACTATTCGGCCCTCCAGAGCGATGGCTATCGCAGCCTGGCAGAAGGTCAGCGGGTTGAGTTTTCAATCACGGAAGGGCCCAAGGGTCCTGCCGCCGCCGATGTCATCAAGCTTTCCTAGACAGAGCGCCCCTTCATGAATGCACTAGCTGTTGTTGACGACATGGTTGTCGGCCTGCGCTACACGCTTTTCTCGGACGACGGTGAAGTCATCGAGTCAAACATGAGCGATGAACCTCTATGGCTGATTCAGGGGCGAGGCCATATCGTGCCCGGACTGGAGGAAGCCATCGCCGGTCTGCATGCCGGTGACAAGAAAGAGGTGACGTTGCCGCCGGAGTTGGCTTTTGGTCTTGTGGATGACGAGGCCTATCAGGTGATTGCACGCGAAGAGTTCCCGGCTGAGGTTGATGTGGCCCTTGGTCTTGGCGTGGATCTCTACGATGAGGAAGAGGAAGTTGTGATTGAGGCGACCGTCATAGAAATCGACGGCGACGACATCGTTTTGGATTTCAATCATCCTTTGGCGGGCGAGACGTTGCGCTTTGCGCTTGAAATTATCGACGTTCGGCCCGCAACAGAAGAAGAGCTGGAACATGATCACGTGCATGGTCCGGATGACGACCACGAGCACTGATTCTGCGTGAAGGCTGCGCTATCTGAACGATAAAAGGGACGTCTGACCTGGCGGTCAACGTCCCTTTTTGTTACTGAATGGCTCATCATGAGAGGGCGCTACGTTCGGGAGTCGCGCCGCGTGCTCTTGACTTGGCCAGTCTCATCGCGTCAGCAGGGGTTAGGAGGCCTTCTTCAGAACGGGCAGGCCATTCTTGGTCTCGGCAACCACGTAGCCGGCCGGAACTGCGTCCAGGGCGCCATCTTTTTCTTCCTTGGCGAAGAAGTAGATGGTCTGCTGCTTGCCGTTCTTGAGATCGGTGGTCTTGGAATGCAGAATGTAGGTTCTGCCTTTTTCGTTGGTGTAGCTGTAGGCCATTGGGAATTACTCCTTTGTCATTGCGTACTGCCTAATGCGTTCGTTGTGCACCGCCGAAACTGGCTCGATGCCAGAGACCTATCGGCGGTTCGACAAGTGATTGTACCATGCCCAACGCCAGAGGCGAAAACAATTCCTCTCTGGAATGCATCACGTTCTTGACAACGTGCCTTCGTGTGGGCGGAGTCGCATGACGTCGGTACGCGCTCCGCATATCCTCGACGTCATTGCGCTTCTTCGTCTGTGCTTTCGACGCCCAGCAGGTAGAGATTTTCTGCTATAAAGGTAACGACAGCGTTGGAGCCTTCAGGAAGCAGGTCTTCTGCGCTGGGATCGTAGTGTACGGCTGCGACTTCATGGCCATCGATGTCGACAACGTACTCGACCTGCATGCCCAAATAGGTCCGGCGCAGAATTTTACCCCAGTACCCACTTGCTGGATCGGCGTCGGCGGCCAAACGTAGGGATTCGGGTCGGCCCATCAAAATCGTTTCTGTGCCTGCAGCCAATGACTCGTCAGCGGCAGCCGGCACAAAGAGCGATTTGTCGAACAGGTTGACCTGCCACCCGTCCTTCTTCCGCTCGGTAATCGTGACCGGCAGAAAATTGGCCCGGCCAATAAAGTCCGCCACAAAACGATTGACCGGCCGGCGATAGATTTCAACCGCACTGCCAATTTGCTGGATGCGGCCATTGTGCATGACGACAATTCGATCGGAGAGGGCCATAGCCTCATCCTGGTCATGGGTGACATAGACGCTCGTGATGCCCATTTCATGCTGGATGCGACGAATTTCGCTGCGCATCTGCACGCGTAGCTTTGCATCCAGGTTACTGAGAGGCTCATCGAAGAGCAAGACCTTTGGCTCCATCACGAGCGCGCGGGCCAAAGCGACGCGCTGCTGCTGGCCGCCGCTCAACTGGTTCGGCGCGCGATTCTCCAGTCCTGTCAGTTCCGCCAAGTCCATGATGCGGACGACCTGTTGTCGAATCTCGGCAGCAGGCAGCTTCTTGATTTTCAAGCCATAAGCAATGTTGTCATAGACGCTCAAATGAGGAAAGAGAGCATAGCTTTGAAAGACCATGGCCATGTCACGTTTGTTGGGCGGCAGTTCATTGATCTCCTCGCCATCCAATACGATGTGCCCTTCGGTTGGAAATTCAAAGCCGGCGATCAGACGTAGTGTCGTCGTCTTTCCGCAGCCGGATGGCCCCAGGAGCGTCACGAACTCGCCCTGCTGAATCACCAGATTCACATCATCGACTGCCCGGACCTGGCCGCTGCCGTCGCGGCTGATGAAGAACTTGCTCAGGTGCTCCAACGTCAAAAACAAAATGTTGCTCCAATCGTGCGTGGTGGACGAAACTCTCGCTTGCTCCGTCTGCGCTTATCCGCCGCCCATGCTCAGGTCGATCTGGTTACTCTGGCCGTAGCTGCGCCCCAAGTAGGCATAGACAAGGCCAATCGCTGCCAGGACGATCAAGATGAGAATAACCGAGTAGGCCGCCGCCGTACTCATGCCGCCCTGTTCGACCTCACTTAGAATCCAAACCGTCAAAATCGGCCATTCTGCCGTCGTCAGAAAAATGATGGCGGAAAGGCTTGTCATGTGACGGGCGAAGGCAAAGATCAACCCGGCGATGAATGCCGGAATGATGAGGGGAAGGGTAACGTTGCGGAAGGTGTATTGGGCATCCGCGCCTAGGCTGTTGGAGGCCTCTTCGATTGACGGGTCAATCTGCTGCAATGAGGCCACGCCCGCGCGCACAGAGGCGGGCAGGCTGCGCACGGCATAGGCGGCAACAACGATATAGGGTGTACCGATCAACGCCAGCGGCGTACCGAAGAAGGTCAACGAGGCGCTAATGGCGATGAGCGCAAGCGCGAAGAAGGGCCGATAGCGCTGCCGGATCGAAAGCGTGAGAAGGATGCTCGCCGCGAGGTACGTAAAGCCGAAAATGGTCATGGTCGGTTGGGTAAAAAAGCCGATGAAACTGCCTAGGCGCGCCACGATTTTCGGCAGCGTGTTCCCTGGTAACGTTCGCCCCCACGCAACCAGCGGCTGGATAACGAGCGGGCTGAGGTTGTAGACGCATAGGCCCGTCGCCATGAGGAGGAGGCCGATGATTACCATCTTGCGCCGTTTGGGCTCGGCGACAAAGTAGGCGACGCCGGCCAGGAGCAGCAGGAGGCCGGCCAACAGATAGCGCCAGCCATCTTCCGTGAGGCCGAGCAGCCACGGCAGCCAGTTGATCCCATACCCGAGCGCGGTGCCGACAATCAATACGCTCGCCTGCGCCCAGCGCGTGCGAACGGCGTTCGCCGCTACATATGCGCCCAGCGCCGTATAGACCAGAATCACGGCGAAAGAGGGCGAGCCGATAAAGGCAATGATGTAGCCAATGCCCAGGATCGTACCGGGCACTGCACCGCCTAGATTGGAGACAAAGTCGAGCGTTTGCTTGCCCGTAAATGCCTTGCGCACGACCATATAGGCGATGATCATCCCGGCTAGGCCGGCAATGGGCGTGGCCACCGCCGAAAGGAAGGTCGTCGATAGAATGGCGTTGAGGCCGCGACCAAAGGCGATTGAGTAGTGGCTGAAGTCTAGCGTGTTATCAATGCCCCAGAGACGAGTGAAGGAACCGAGCACGATCGACATGTAGAGCACGATGATAAGGAGCAGCACCAAGGAGGTCGCACCAATAAAGCTCCAGCGGATGAGTGGCTCTTTGACAAAAATTTGTCCGGTTGTTGGTTTGCCGGTCACCGCCACATAGGAGCGGCGTCCCACATAGTAGCGCTGGATCAAGAAGATCGTCAGCGTTGGGATGAGCAGAACCAGGGAGAGGGCGGCGGCTTTCTGTTGGTCGTACTGACCATTGACGGCAAGAAATATTTCGGTCGAAAGCACGGTGGCATTGCCGCCCAAGAGCAACGGATTGCCGAGATCTGCCAGGGATTCAACGAATAAGAGCAGGAATGAGCCTGCGATGCCTGGGATGAGCAGCGGCAGGGTCACCGTGCGGAAAATGTGAAACTTGCTGGCGCCCAGGCTCAGGGCCGCCTCTTCCATCGAGGCGTCAATCCGCTCCAGCATGGCGCGGATGATCAGGTAGGCGACGGGGAAAAAGGTGATGATCTGCACAAAAATGAGGCCGTCCAACCCGTAAATGTCATTCATGCCCGGGACTGGACGAATCCCTAGAATCTGCCGGGTGACCAGGCCATTGCGACCAAAGAGCAGGATGGCGGCGATGGCGATGGCGAAGGGCGGTGAAATTGTCGGCAGCAGCGTTACGACGTGGAAGAAGCGTGCAAAGGGCACGTTGCAGCGCACCAATGTGTAGGCGAAGATGAAGCCCAAGAGCGTGCCGCCGGTGGCCGCGCCCAGACCCATGACCATCGTGTTGTAGACGACGCGCCATGCATGATTGCGATAGAATGGGTCGACATAATGTGAAAAATATTCAAGGCTGAACTCGCCCGTTTCGATATCAAAGAAGCCTTGCCAGACGACGCGTACTAACGGTAACGCGACAAAAAGAAAGACAAAGCTCCCGACCAGAATGAGGCCAGCGCCCAAAATCGGATCTTGGCCAATCATCCGCAGTTCCTGCCAGCGGCGCCAGAGTGCGGATCGTCCGCCACGGCCTGAAGACGAGGGGGTGTTTGGGGTTTGTTGCGCAACAGTCATGAACGATTTTTCTTTTCACGTGAGGGAGGGAGACTCCCCCCGGCCATGGCGGCGACCGGAGGGAGGGTCTGACTGATTCTCGAACCCAACTGGCGACTATTCGCGCAGACTGTCGGCAGTAGCGACTTCGTTGGTGAAGCGATCCACGAAATCCTTCTTGTTCTGACCACACCATTCAAAGTCATAGTCGATCAGGTTGACTTCCAACAGTTCCGGCTTCGAAGCGGCCGCGCCTTCTACTGTGGGGGCCTGATAGGCGGCATACTTGGGGCCCATCTCCTGCGTGGTCGGTTCCAACGCCCAGTCAAACCACTTCTGGGCGGCGTCTGGGTGCTTGGCATCTTTGATGATGCCCATGCCACCAATTTCGTAGCCCGTGCCCTCTTCGGGGAAGGTCAGCACCAGCGGCATGCCATCCTCGATATTGGCGACGATGTCATGCGAGAAAACAATGCCGACCGCGGCTTCACCCTGGCCGACGAAACGTCCAGGCGCAGAGCCGCTCTTTGTGAATTGGAGCACCTGACTTGCATAGTCATTGAGATAATCCCAGCCTGCCTCTTCGCCCTTGAGCTGTAGAATCGTGCACAGAGCAGTATAGGAGGTGCCCGAACTGGACGGGTGGGCAACCATGATTTGACCCTCAAATTCGGGCTTCAGCAGGTCGTCCCAGCTGCGCGGCGGTTCGACGCCGGGATTCTCCGCCAGCCAGTTTTCGTTGGTGGCAAAGCCCAGGGAACCGACGTAGATCCCGGCCCATGCATTGTCAGGATCCTTCATCAGGTTCGGATCCTTGATGGCTGCCAGATTGGGCGAGTCGTACGGCTCCAGCAGTCCCTCCTGTTTGGCGGCAATAAAGCTGTCAACCGGCCCGCCCCACCAGATGTCAAACTGGGGATTCTCCCGCTCATTGCGCAGGCGGGTAAGCGACTCACCACTCGACATCCGCACGAAATTTACGGTAATATCGGGGTGCGCTTTTTCAAACTCAACCTTCATGCCTTCGCACCATTCGGGCTGGGGCGTACAGAGTACGTTTAGCTCGGTGCTGGCTTCCATTTCGCCGCTGTCGCCCGCGGCCGGGGCCGGCGGCGGAGGCGCCACGCAGGCGCTGAAGACAAGCAGGACGCTCAGCACCAAACTGATGAGGACGATTGTTCGCAGGGAGTTCTTCATTGATACCCTCCTAACTGGATTGGATTGTGGTTGCGACGACGTGTGATGGCGCCGCACAGGAAAGATGGAATACCAAAGCGACGAGACCAATTCAGGGCAGTCATTTTGGCCGGGGAGTCATGATTTGGATGCTGATCGAGTATGCGCACGGAAAGGCCGTCTGTCATTATGCGACGACAAATTTACACTGTCAAATGGATGAAATCTGCCGCGGCAACTCACAATAGAAGCAGATCGGATCGCGGAGCACCGCTACAGTTGGAAGGCGAAAGTAGAGGCGGATTGATCCAAAGAATCTGCCATAGAGCGTTTGGTCGAGTCAACAATCGCAAACCTGGCCATTTGGCTGTTGGCGCCACGAGACGCACGGTCTATGATAGAGAATGTCGCGCACGCCCCGCCATTGCACAGGAGCATCCTCATGACCGATCAATTGACCAAGCTCTACATTGAACCGACGACCGCATGTAACCTGGACTGCGCCATGTGCGTCCGTCGCGAGTGGGACGAACCGACTGGTCAGATGGCGCTGGAAAGCTTTGCCCTGCTCATGGCACAGCTCAGCGACTTCTCCATAGCACCGACCATCCATCTGAGCGGCTATGGTGAGACGATGTGTCATGCCGATTTTATTGAGTTCGTGCGGCTGGCGAAGGCAACGGGCGCCCAGGTCGAGCTGACGACCAATGCCATGCTGCTGGATCAAGCCAAGGCGGAAGCGCTGGTCGAGCTTGGCCTGGATCGGATAACGATCTCGATCGACGGTGTCGCGCCGGAGCGCTTTGCCGCCATCCGCGTCGACGGCAGCTTGCCGGATGTGATCGCCAACGTCGAGCGGCTGCACCGCCTGGTCTTGCGCCACGGAGGACGACGCGGCAAGCCCCATATTGGCATTGCCTTCGTCGCCATGCGTAGCAATGTGCAAGATTTGGGCCGATTGCCGCTTCTGGCCAATCGACTTCACGCACGCTGGATTCAGGTTTCGAACCTGGTCCCCCACAGCCGGGAAATGGAACAGGAAATCCTCTACGAACATGCGCTGCGTGCGCCCGCCTACCGTGCCTCGCAATGGGCGCCCGCGCTCAACCTGCCCAAGCTGGACTTTAGCGATGATACGCTCGAGCCGCTACGCGACGTCTACAACTCAACTGCCAGCATCAGCATGCTCGGCACAAGTCTGAGCAGCTACGGCGACACTTGTCGCTTTGCCCATGAGGGATATGCTGCCGTCCGTTGGGATGGCGAGGTGGCGCCCTGCCTCTCCTTGCTCCACTCTCATCCAGAGTACGTCCATGGGCGGCGCAAGGCAGTTACCCATCATTCCTTTGGCAATTTCCATGAACAACCCCTGACAGAGATCTGGCAATCACCCGCGTTCACGGCCTTCCGTGCCCAACTCTGCGATTGGGATTTCTCCCCCTGCACGACCTGCGGCGGCTGTGAGCGCTTTCCCGCCAACTTTGAAGACTGCACCGGCAATGGCTTTCCCACCTGCGGCGGCTGCCTGTGGGCACAAGGATTTGTCCAGTGCCCATGATGCCAGTGCCCGTGATGATCGTGGTGTCGCTGAATTCAGCGATGCCAGCCGGCATTGATCCGTCTCCATTCGCGTAAATCAGCGGTCCATCCTACCCACAACCGGTACGCCTCATTTGCTGCGCATCCTGTTGGCGCGGAATGTTGAGTTGGGGTTAAATAGTTGAGCAACTTTATCCCGACCACAACGAAAGACGAATCCACCATGCAATACGGCACAATCCCCGGTATCGACAAGCCCGTTTCGCGTCTGGTCCAGGGCACGGTGATGATTTCCACCGCTGATCCAGGCTATAGCAATGACCTGCTCGACGCCGTTTTCGCGTTGGGCTGCACGACCTTTGATACCGCCCACGTCTACGGGCAGGGAGATGTGGAGCGCGCCTTTGGACGCTGGCTTCAGCATAGCGGCCAAAGAGACAGCGTCGTCATTTTGGGGAAGGGCGCGCATCACAATGCAGATCGGGAGCGGGTCACGCCCTATGACATCACGGCCGATATTTTCGACACGCTCGCCCGCATGCAGGTCGACAAACTCGACCTCTACATCCTCCACCGTGACAACCCCAGCGTGCCTGTCGGTCCGATCGTCGAGATCCTCAACGAGCACCGCGACGCCGGCCGGATCGACGCTTTCGGCGGCTCCAATTGGAGCTACACGCGCCTGGCCGAAGCCAACGCCTATGCGGCCGAGCATGGCCTGACGCCCTTTGTGGCCAGCAGCCCCCACTACAGCCTGGCCGTACAGCAGCAGGAGCCATGGCCCAATTGCATCAGCCTCGCCGGGCCGGATCAAGCCGATGCGCGCGCCTGGTACGCTGCAGAGCAGATGCCGGTCTTTGCCTGGTCAAGCCTGGGCGGCGGCATCTTTAGCGGTCGATTTCGGCGTGACAACCTCGATTCGTTTGACCAATACTACGATCAGGTCGCGGTCGCGGCCTATGCCAGTTCGGACAACTTCGACCGCCTCGATCGGGTGGAGGCCATGGCCGCCGAGAAGGGCGTCTCGACGACGCAGCTTGTGCTTGCCTACGCCATGCATGCCCCATTTGACCTCTATGCGCTCGTCGGCTGCCGCACACCCGCTGAATTTGAGGATAACATTGCCGCACTCTCCATCGAACTGACGCCCCGGGAATGTGCCTGGTTGGCGGGCGGTGATTGACCGTATTGCGTTGCTCTACGGCATCCGCTGCCGATGCCCGCGGCTGCGCCAGGAAAGCACGAGTAGTGTCACGATCGTGAGCGGAATTGCAAAAAAAAGCAGGCCGGCTTGGAGCATCTCAAGCCTTGCGTCCCCCTGGGCGGCCAGGAGCAAGTAAAGGGTGTAAACGACATAATAGCCAAGGAAGAGCCCACCTTCCCAGCGTGCAATGGTGTGGCCGGTAAAGAATATCGGCAGGCAGGCCACGGCAACAGCGGTCATCACCAGCAGGTCAAAGCTCAACGTCTGTTGCGTGACGACCAGCCCTCCCGGCGCAACTAGCGCGGATAGGCCAAGTACTGCCAGGAGATTGAAGAGATTGCTGCCCACCACATTGCCAACTGCAATGTCTCGCTCGCCGCGCACAGTGGCTATGAGTGAGGTGGCAAGCTCGGGCAATGAGGTGCCAATAGCCACGATCGTTAAGCCGATCACTAGTTCACTTACGCCCCACCAAGTGGCAATTTCCACGGCACTGGCCACCAGCCAGCGCGAGCCCAGAATCAGGCCGCCCAAACCCAATCCGACCTGTGCCAAATCAATAGCGCGCGATGGAGTTGACCGCGTGCTGTCCGCGCCAAATTCACTCGCGTATTCCGCCAGTATCGCCTTGGACTCGCGACGACTTTGGCGAATCAGGAAGGCCGTGTAGACCAGGGCGCCCGCAAAGAGCAATAGCCCATCAGTGCGGCCGAGGACGCCGTCAGAAGCGAGCAACCAAACGCCAAATGAAACGCCAACCAGCAGCGGCACGTCCAGTTGCACTAATTGTTGGTCAACCGTTAAAGGCATAATGAGGGCTGCCAACCCCAGTACAAAGAGCACATTAAAAATATTGCTGCCGATGACGTTGCCTAAGGCAACTTGCCCCTGCCCCTGCCAGCTATCCACGACCGCGACTGACATTTCCGGCGCGCTCGTGCCGAAGGCAACGACAGTCAAGCCAATGATGAGGGGGGAGACGCCGGCAGCAAGGGCCAGCCTTGATGCCCCACGCACCAAAAGCTCGGCGCTCAGAACGAGCAGCACCAGACCGGCCACAAGAAAGAAAAAGACTGACGCGCCCATCGTTTAATTCCTCAGAGAGATCGTTGCAAAGAGATTGATGACATTCAGACGTATTCTGTTGTCGCGTGGACTCAAGCGGCCGAAGCTACTGCATGATAGGCCGCAGCTTCAACGCCAGTTGGAGCGAGAAGCGTGCGTCGGGATCGTTGAGGTCGAGCCGCGTAATCGCGGCGATGCGATCCAGACGATAGGAGAGCGTATTGCGGTGGATATGCAGGCGATTGGCCGTTTGGCTCAAGTTGCCGTGACACTCAAAAAAACCTTCCAGCGTTTCGACCAGTTCGCCATTGTGGTCCTTATCATGCGTGATGAGCAGGCCGAGCGTTTTGCGGAAGAAGCGTCGCGCTTCGGCGTTATCGCCCAGCGCGGTGAGCAGCTGGTAGAGGCCCAAGTCACCAAAGTAGGTGACGGGCGAGCCCTTCCATGCCTTGCCCATGCGCCAGCTCTCACGCGCCTGCTGTTGGCTTTGGAGCCACAGCGCAGGTGATGCCGCCGGACGCGCCAGCCCCAAGATCAACTCAGCCGAGGGATAATGGTTGTGGACATGCTTGACGAAATCGTTTGCGGTATTCTTGAGTTCACGCGCGCTCTTGGCGTTGTCGATTGGCCAGAAGAGCAGCACGCCCTCATCGCGCCGGCTGAACGGGGCGTTGATGCCCTGCTCCGCCACAAAGTCCAGGAGCGGGGCGGGCCAATCCGGGATCTTGTTGGCTTCCACCATCCACGCCGCGTGGGGACGAGTTAGGTCATAGTTCAGGGAGGCGCCTCGTTGAATCCAGGCCTGTTCGTCAGCGATTTCGGTCGCCAGCAGCTCGTCGACAAATGTGGCGCGCATGCGCTCCTCGGCCACGTCAACGGCATTTTGCTTGGCCCATTCCAGCGCCGCCGCCGCCGCACCCTGCACCACCGTGATCTCTTCGACTGCGCTGACCTCCGAGGCGCCGCCACGCAGTACCATACAGAAGCCACGGACCGCATCGTTGGCAAAAACGGGGGAGACGACCGCCCGTTGAAAGCCCTTCTCGCCGGTCGGCTCCAACATCAGCGTGCCAACTGCCCCCGCCGGGTCATCAACCGCCTGTTGCGCAGCCCAACTGCGGAGGGCCATGATATTGGGGATCGACTTGAGTGTGGCTTGTCGACCACTCGTGGAGAGGTGGTCCATACCCGCAATGGCGGCCACTTTGCCTTCGCCCCGCAACAGGACAACGGGCTCCTGACTGAAGCGATAGAGCTGCTCGGCCAGCCGCTCCAACCCGCCGCCATCCAGGGCAATCTGATTGAGTTCACGTTGAAGATCTGCCGAACGCTGCGCAATGTACGAATCCCGATCAACGATCAGGCGAATAACCGTGCGTTCAACCTGCATTAGCTGGCTGCCCGCGGGCAGCTGAAAGACCGGCAGCTCATGATTGATCGCTGTCTCAACGGCCAGTGGGCTGATCTCACCGGCCACGGCCATGGCCGATATCTGCGCCCGGCGCAGGCTGCGGACGACCCGCTCCAGTCGCAACTGGGGATCGAGGCGCGCCAGGTCTTTCATGTCGACCAGCGCCAGCTCGTTGCCATCCAGCTTGGGGAAGGCCGGCGGGCTGGGACGAAGGCTGCATGCCCAACTAACTGGTCGGTTGAGGTATTCGGCCCCGGTCAGTAGCTGTGTGCCCGGCGGCAGCGCCAGGCGAAAAATGTCGTCAATCGTTGCGGAACTTCTGTACATGTTGCACAAGCTGCCTATTGGGAGAGCAACGCCATTCCCCGCTATTCCGAGCAAGCGAGGCGCGTCCTGCCGATAATTGGGACGGAAACCCCGCCCTTCTATCAATTATAGCGGTGAGTGTGCGGGCGATGCAAACTATTCGGCTTCCGTGATTTGGGCAATCTGTACGAAAAGCCTGTGCTTGTGCAGCATGCCAAGAACGGGCTTCGATTGGCGCAGAGCACAAAAAAAGCGGCGGGCCGCTACGGCCCGCCGCCTGACTAACGAGGCGTTCGTTATGTACGAGCGTAGGCTGTGGCAAAGGCGCCGACCGTACCGCCCCAAACGGCCCACAGGAAGGTAAATCCGGTGCCGATCCAGGCCGGGTTTTGCCCCATGACGGTGCCAAGAATCAGAAAGACCGCCACCCCCAGGATAAAGCCGAGAATACTACCGAGATAGAGCCGGCCGATAGATTGCGTGCGGTCCAACAAACCTACGGTGAGCGGCCAAATCAGGAACATCAGCACGGGGACAAGCGCGCCCAGCGCACCACCGAGCAGCGCCATCCAGTCTTGGCCCAAGCGGCCAAGCGCCAACTGATAGCCCAATACGGGCCCAATCCCGACGAGGATGTGCGCCAAGAGAATAAAGATCCAATTTTCAGTCTGGGTGACCAGCGCCGCGATGACGCAGGCAGCCGCAGTAAAAAGACCGGCGTAGAGCGCACCCATCCACGGGTTTGCTTTTTCTTGACTGACGGGTGCCGTTGCTGCGGTCAGCGAAATCATGCCATTTACTCCTTACATATGGGGTTGAACGCATAGCGCTGTTTTCAGGTGAAATGATGGTCTATCTTGCTTCCGTTTATATCACGGTTCGTCGAAAATGAAAAGAGTGAAAAAATGCACTGAGTCGATTAGGCGTCCGGCAATTCTTCCCATTCATTTGGCAGCCACCCGCCTGCAACCAGATAAAGACGGGGCGTCTTACCCCGGCCCAGCACCAGGACCAGGTTTTCTTCCTCGTCTACGGCAATGTCAGTCAGTGTCGCGTTTTGGTTGACGAGTGCCACGAGCCTGCGATTCAAGTCCTCAGCTTCGTCAATTGGGTCGTCCTGGAGGCTCGGGTAGCCGCTGGCGCCGTAGAGCTCAAAAAACACACCTTCCTCCAGATAAAGATCCAGATCGAAAAATGCTTCGTGATCGAGCGTCTGGCGCGCTGCGGCAAGGTCGTCTGCAAGCGAGTCTTCCCATAACGCAACCTGGACCAGGCGCTGACCGCGCAGGGCGAGCAGCTCTTCGTAGAGATCATCATCGACGCTCGTGAATAGCTCCGGTCCTGAATTCTTCCGTTTGGCCATTACGCCTCCTCCTCGTCTCCGGTGACGATCATGCGGGTGGGGATGGTCATGGAACCTTCAAAGCGTTGCCCGCCTGCAGAGAAGTGGCTGAATTTGATGGGCAAGCCCTGATCGATAAAGGGGTTTGGCCCTTCGGCAAGATGAAAATGAAGATGCGGGCCGGGCGACTGCCCGCTGTTGCCGACGTAGCCGAGGAGAGCGCCACGTTTGACCATGTCGCCTTCGCTGACTGCCAGGCCGGCCTGACGCAGGCAACCGTAGTAGCTAAATTCGCCGTTTGCATGGCTGATGGCGACGGCATTGCCCAGAATGCGACGCGGGTCGTCACGGAACATGTGCGGATCGGGCGGCACGCCAGGCTCCAGGTCGGGCATGTCGTAACAGGCGTAGGCGATCTTGCCGCCGGCTGTGGCGTATACTGGTTGATTCCAACTGAAGTGATCTTCCAGCGCCATGCCCGTGCCGGCAAAGAAGGAGTTATTGGGCCCTAGTTTCACAAAGTCGATGGCGTAGGTCTGGCTGTAAACCTCCATCTTGTGCTGATCGCTCCAGTCGGCTGCCTGGATGGCCCACCATGTTCCGCGCAGGGGAAAGTGCAGGTCAGTCTTCTGCTCGGGATACTCGACGCCGACCTGAGCCACGGCTTGAATCGTGTCGCTGGTTCCCACCACCTTGGCCACGGCGGTGATCTCAAGCATCGTAAGCGATTCATATGCATGAAGCATGAATTGAAGCGAACGCACGGCAATTCCCGTGTTGGGCTCCATCACGAGATCGCTCTCGCCGATACGCTGCCGGATCACGCGTGCTGGCCAGCGCTGCTCAAAGAGAAGCTGGTGATCGCTGTAGCCCTTGAAGATCATGCCGACCAGTTCCAGCGCGTTGTGATAGGCGCTGACGCCAACATCAAGGGCCACCTCCTGCATGGGACCGATTGTGGGAAAAGGGAGCTGATCGTAACGCGCGGCAAGCAGGCGCTGGGGGCGGGTTTCGATCCGCATTTCAACGCTGCTCTGTGTGGTCGCTTCGGTCTGTTCCTGTTCGCCTTCGCTCATTCCCGTTCCTATCTCCTGTGCTTGTTGAGGACAAAACAGCCGCTATCGTCCCAACTTGATCTGATGGCTAACCGGCGGACGGTCGGCAACGAATGCCTCAAAGCGGTCGCGCTCCGCCGCCCGTTCGTGACGTCCTTCGGGATGCTCACCGCCCGCTACGCCCGCCATCACGTCCAGCAACGCAATGGCCTCGGCCGGGGCAATGCGCCAGTAGGTCTCATCCGTCTCCAGACTATCCAGCCGCTCCCAGCGATCGATCCAGCGGTTGAAGTAGGTCGCAAAGCATTGACGACAGCGCCAGACGCTGTAAGTCTGCTTGTCATCCTCTGGGGAGGCAACGACCAAAGCGCCCAGGTTGGCGATACGGCCATGACAGCCAAAGCATGATTCTGCGCCAGCGCCCACGCCGGTACGCTCTAACAACTGCTCGGTCCATGACGGGGCGCGCTCGGGGGTCTTATCGAGGCCAAATAGTCGCCCCAGACGACCACGCCAGGATTCCCGATGCGCCTCCTCTTCCTTGCGCACCTCAGCTGCACGGCGCAGGTCGAGCTCGAAGATCGTGATCTCTGCCGTCGCTGGCCAGTCAGCCCCGGCTGGGTTGGCAGTTTGCTCAAAGTGGGCGCAGTCGAGTGCCAGCGTCGACTGTACCGTTAGTGGCGCAAGCTGTTCCGGCACTTCATCCTCGCTCGCATTGAACGTGCAGCGACCGACGGGCAAGCCTTCGCCATTCGTTTGCCCGAGTGGGCGCCAGTGCTTGCAGGCGCCGCAGATCCGTGCGACGTAGCCGGCGGCGTCGAGACCCTGGCGCAAGCGTTGCTGCACGTCACGCATGGACGGATCGCCCAGGCGTACCAGAGGCGTCTCGACGGCTTTACCGCTGCCTGGCGGCATCATGACAACACACGCCCGAGGCTCATCATACCAGAGCAGACGTGCCCAGCTTGCTGGGGCGTCTGCCGGCTCTTGCGGCGCCAGGCGGATACGCTGAAAGCGTGCAGTGCGGGTGCCGGGAAAGACCCCCGACATCGTTTGAAGATTGAAGAGCTGAAATGGCTCGTCAGTCGATTGGGGGTCAACGGATCGGCTATTTGTCATTGGCCTCGTTAATCAGCGCGGCCGCTTCAATAGCAGCTTCGGCTGGCGTCATGACGTCATTGAGTACCTTGATCAGCATGTCTCCCGCATACCCCCAAACCTGGTCCATTTCAGGCGCATGGGGAATGGGTTGGGCCGACTCCGCCTGGACTGCAAAGCCTTTGAGCAACGGATCGCCGACAGCCGGGGCATTGCGATTGGCAGACAGCCGTTGTGCCGTCCCAGCCCATGCCGCGCCGGCCGCACCATCGGTCAGCTTCTGGGCTACGAGCAGCGCTCGCTGTTGCTGATCCGCGCTTTTGGCCGGGTTGATCAGCATAGCGTCTGCGCTCAACCACGGCTGCGCCGGCGCAGCCGGTCCGGCCGGCAAAGGCATGACGGTCAGGCTATCACCCAGCACGCCGCGCAACTCGTTGATCGCCCACGGTCCGTCAATGAAGTAAGCAAATTCGCCTTTCTTGAAGCGGTCGAGCAGCATGCCGTAATCTTGCTCGACGTAGGCGCCGGCCTCGTTGTCCAGCGTCTCCAGCCAACCCAGGAAACCGGCCGCGCCCTCGCCTTGATCGAGGACGGCCACCCCGTCGCCATCGAGCAGGGTCGCGCCGTAGGCCGGCAGCCCCCAGGCCAGATGAAAGAGATTGGCGTAGATACCCGTACCTTGACGCGGATCCTCCTGGCCGCGCGCCAGCAATTCCGCCGTGGTAGCCGGTGGCGAGGCTGTGCCGGTCAGCGCCTGATTGGCAAAGAGGCTAACCAGTTCATAGGTGACGGGCAAACCGTAGAGTGCATTATTGCGCCGCAGCGCTTCCAGCGCTGCCGGGAAATATTCGTCTGCCAGCTCTGGGACGACCAGCGCATCCAGCGCCTGAACGACGCCGGCGTCGACCATCTGGGTAAGCCACCAAGCCGGCGCTGCCACCAGATCCGGCCCGCCGCCGGCCAGCACAGCATCGGCGTAGGCCTGGGGCAGATCGTCATAGGCGACAAAGAGAGTCTCAACCACAAGGTCTGGATAGGTCCGTCTAATTTCGGCCAGGATCTCGCCCAGCGCGTCGGCATCGGGGCCCGCATAGCTGTGCCACAACACGACGCGGCCCGCTGCGATATCCGGTGTGGGCGTTGGTTCCGGGAGGGCGGTTGCCGTGGCTTCGGGTGTCGAGGGTGGTTCTGACGCCTCCCCCGGAGCTGCTTCGTCATTGTCGGTCTCGTCCGTGGCTGAAACTGCTGCCGCAGTGGCCGTCGGTTCAGCCTCCGCGCCAGCCGCCGGCACTGCCTCTGCGGTTGCGTTGGCGTCAGCAGCTTCTGCCGGTGCGACTGCAATTACCTCTGGCTCACCCGCCGGTGGGAGTGCAGACGAGTCATCCAGACTGCGGTTGCAGCCGGCTGCCAGGAAGCCCAACAGCAGAACGAGCACTAGTTGCAGGAGATTTCGAGAGGACGTGCCGTACGGGCGGGCGCTGGTGTACGCATGTCTGTTGGTGACTCTCACGGTCAATAGCCTTTCCCTACGCTTGAGCGGCAAGATGGTCAAGCAGCGCCTGCGCGCCATACGCGTAGCTGCGCCAGCCAAAGCCCATGACCTGACCGACGCAGACCGGCGCCAAGACCGACCGATGGCGAAATTCCTCGCGGGCGTGAACGTTTGATAAATGCACCTCGACGGTGGGCAGCGCCACTGCCGCAATGGCATCGCGCAGCGCATATGAGTAGTGCGTGAATGCCCCGGGATTGATCACAATTCCCTGGGCCCATCCTCGCGCATCATGGACGAAATCGATCAGCGCGCCCTCGTGGTTGCTCTGAAAAAAGCGGAATTCGTGCGCCGCCTCAAAACGGGCGCGCAGCTCCGCCTCGATATCAGCCAGCGTCATGCTGCCATAGATCTCCGGCTCGCGGCTACCCAACAAATTCAGATTTGGCCCATGCAGAATCGCAACTGCTGTCATAGTCACCGCCCAAATGGTGAAATGACAATTACAATTGTCAATTGATAATTGTCAATTGTCCAGAATTGTGGCCAGGGCGCGGCGCACGACCGCGTCCCCAGGGTCGTCGATGACGACCACATCCCCTAATCCCTGGGGGATGATAAAGCGCAGCGTCTTGCCGGAACGCTTTTTGTCAAAGGTCATGGCATGCATAATTGAATCGCTGTCGTAACCGCTGATCCGCGTCGGCAACCCCAGACGCTCAATGACGTCACGGATGCGCACGGCCAGTTGGGGATCGCAGCGCCCCAGCTCTGCCGCCATGTTGGCGGCGGCGATCAGCCCCAGCGCTACGCCCTCACCGTGGCGTAGCGAAAACTCGCTCACCAGTTCCAGCGCATGGCCAAAGGTGTGGCCCAAGTTGAGGGTGGCGCGTCGGCCTTGCTCGAATGGATCCTCTTCTACGACATCTACCTTGACGCGCACGGCAGCGGCGACCAGGTGAATCATGCTGGTGGGGCCGTGGGTTTCCAGTTCTTCAAAGAGGTCAGGATCGCTCAGAATGCCGTGCTTGACCACTTCGGCCAACCCGGATTTGAATTCGGCGGCCGGCAACGTCTGCAGCACCGCGGTGTCGATGATCACCAACTCCGGTTGCTTGAATGCGCCAACCAGATTTTTCCCCTGGGGCAGATCTACCCCTGTCTTACCGCCAACCGAGGCATCGACCATGGCAAGGAGGGACGTGGGAATCTGCACAAAGGGTACGCCGCGCAGATAGCTGGCCGCGGCAAAGCCGGCCATATCGCCCACGACACCGCCGCCCAGCGAGATGACCGGACTCTTGCGGTCGAGCCCGCCGGCCAGAAATTGCGGGTAGAGCGCGGCGACCGTGGCGAGCGTTTTGTGCTCTTCCCCTTCGGGCATGGTGCAGACGATCGATTCGAACCCGCTGACGGCGAGACTCTCGCGCAAAATATTGACATAATCTTCCGGCATCGCGTCGTTCGTCACAATCGCGGTCGCGCCGGGGCGCAGGCCGCGCCGCGCCAGCAGGCCGCCGGCCTGCGCGAGCAAGCCTTCGCCGATGCAGATGTCGTAGGTCCCTGCCGGCGAGCGCACAGGGATCCGAGTCATATCGGCGACTTCGTCATGTCCGTCCAGCGTTGCCAGCAGAGCGTAAACGATCTCATCCGGAGAACGATTGGTCGTGTCGACCTGAAGCGGGATCGCGGCATAGGCTTGCCGGCGCTCGTGGAGCAGGTCGCGAATGCGCTGGCGCTGGGCATCCGCGTCGCCCGGGAGGAGGGGCCGATCGACGGCCTGACCGATGCGCGCCAAGATCTGGTCAAGCGATGCCGTCAGGCAGATAACTGGACCACTCTCGGCCAGCGCATGGCGGCTGCCGGGGTTGACCAGCGCGCCGCCGCCCGTGCTGATGACGAGGCCCTGCTGCTCTGCCAGTTGGGTGCAAAGCCGAATTTCGGCCAGACGAAACGCGGGCTCGCCCTCGTCGGCGAAGACCTCGCCAATTGATTTTCCGAAGTGCGCTTCGAGCTGTTCATCCATATCCACGAAGGGCCGGTCAAGTCGCTCGGCCAGCAGGCGGCCCACGGTGCTTTTGCCCGTGCCCATGAAGCCGGTCAGGGTGATGTTCGAGGTTGCGTCGGTCATAAATCCATTGATTTCAGCGGGATGGACCGCGGATCTCGGCAAGCACTGGGAGTCGTAGCGGGTTAGCCCCAAAAGGCTATGACAAACCGCCTAACCTGTTAGCAAGTCCAGTATCGTTCTTGCCTCTCCGCCGCCCATTGGCGTGTGATTTGGTGTTCTCAGCTTCAGAACAAGTCAAAATTCGTGGCGTCGATGCGTCCGGCCTGATGCATAAGCACCGCATTCATCAACTCGATAGCCAGACGAGATTCCAGGGTGACGCCGGCGCGGACGCCGACGCATGGGTCATGCCGCCCCTTTTTGAGCTCAAAGTCGATCTCTTCCAAATTCTTGCGCACCGACTGCTGGGGCTTGACGATGGTCGACGTCGGCTTGAACCCAACGCGACAGACCAAGGGCGATCCTGTCGTGATTCCACCGAGCAGGCCGCCATGGCTATTGGCCTGATAGCCGCCCCTGCGAATGGGATCATTGTTTTCGCTGCCCAACCGGCCGATGACGTCGACGCCCGCGCCAATCTCAACCGACTGCGCAGCATTGAGTCCGCCCAGCGTCCCCATGAGCCGCAGCTTCAAACTCTGGTAAAGGGGCTCTCCCGCCAGCGCCGGGACGTTGACGACCACAATTTCCACCTGGGCGCCGATGGAGTCACCGTCAATGCGCGTGCGTTTGATCAGGTCGCCGGCTGCCCGGGCGAAATCCGCATCAAGGCTGTGGATCTCTGCGTTGGTCAATGCCTCTTCTACATCGCTAATCTCGTTGTGCGGAACCCGAAGTGTTTCGTGGCGCTGACTGTACGCGCCAAAATGCTCGGCCAGACTCTTTTCGCTGCGGAGATCGCCCACCTGGCTGATGCTCGAAAGGATGACCGTCCCAAAGCGCTCGCGCAAAAAGATGCGGGCGATTGAACCGCCAATCACGTCTGAGATCGTCGATCGATAGCTTGAGCGTCCGCCGCCGCGCACATCGACAAAGCCCTGGGACTTGTGATATTTGACCAGGTCCGTGTGGCCAGGGCGCACCTCACCGCTGCCGCCGGTTAATTGGGCGTAATCGCCGGACTTTTTGGCCGTGGAGAGCACAAGGGCTGCGATTGGTTCACCCGTGGTGTAGCCCGCCTCGTAGGCGCTCGTGACCGACTCAATCCCGTCGACCCGGGCTGTAAGTTCGGGCCCGGCGGTGAGTGCGTCATGGTCGTCATCGTATATGCCGGAGAGCAACAGCACCTTGTCTTTCTCGTTGCGCGGGGTGCCGTGTCGATTCGACCCTGGCCGACGACGATCCAGATAGTCTTGGATTTCAAGTCGGCTGAGTCGCAAGCCGGCCGGGCAGCCAAAGACGATGGTCGTGATGCCCGGCCCATGTGATTCCCCGGCACCGCCTACGCCGAAGAGAGGCCCCCCCAGAATTTCCATTTGCTTCTGTACCCGTTGTGATCGTTACCTGCTTCGTCGCACAGTATAGCCGAGGTGTGGGAAGTTGGCGAAAGTCGGAGCAGATTTGGGCAATCTTTCAAACCATTGAAACTCGTGCGAACCTTTTGTGCCCGTGAGACGTCTGAATGGGTGGACAACCAGCCAGCCCGTGGATGCGTCGACAACGGCAGTGCCGTGGCTGGCTACCCAAGTACCAAAACCACGATGTTCAAGGAGATCATGATGCAAAAGCTTTCACGCTTCCTCGTCTGGTGCATGGCGTTGGCGCTCTTCCTGCCTGCCATACCTGCACTGGCCCAGGACGCCCCGGTCATCGCCATCACTTCGCCTCAACAAGGCGAGGTGGTGAGTCCGACGTCAGTCCAAGTCAGCGGTACGGCTTCAGGCCTGCCCGAAAACAACGTTGTGGTTCAGGCGTTGGACGACGCCGGCAATCTGCTCGACCAGGAGTTCGCAACGGTCCAGGCCGACGCGGGTGGGGCGGGGCCCTGGTCCGCCAACCTGACGCTGCGTATCGCACCGGGCATGCCCGGCCAGATCGTCACCTTTTCACCTGATCCGGCAACCGGCGCGCAGCTTGGTCTGACCGCGATCAACGTGATCTTTGGCGAAGGCGCAACCCCGCCCATCGCGACGGAAGAGCCCACCGAGGAACCGACGGCGCCGCCGATTGAGCCGCCGATCGCCACCGAGGAACCGACGGAAGAGCCGCCCGTCGTTCCCGTTCCACCAATCGCAACGGTAGAACCGACAGAGGAACCGACAGAGGAACCGACAGAAGAGCCTACGGTCGCTCCTGTTCCGCCCATTGCAACGGTAGAACCGACCGAAGAACCAACAGAAGAGCCAACAGAAGAGCCCACTCAAGAACCGACAGAGGAACCGACCGAAGAGCCGACCGAAGAGCCAGTCGACTCCTTCATCACGATCGACATTCCCAACGCTAATGAAATTGTGAGCTTCGTTGAGGTTGTTGTGGTTGGCGAAGGCGGCGGTCTGCCGGAAAACAATGTAGTCGTTCAGGCAATTGCCGGGGCCGACGTGGTCGCCGAACAGGCCACGATCGTTGACGCCGCTGCTCCGGGCGGCGCCGGTGCATGGCGCGTTACGCTGGACATTAACGTTGCCCCTGGCACCCAGGGTGTGATTCGAGCCTTCTCACCCAATCCCGCCGCTGGCGGAGTCGTGGCCGAGAGCACGATCCCCGTGCAGTATGGCGAGGCATCGCAGCCTACGGAAACGCCAACGCCGACTGACCCTGATATTGCGATTACAAATCCTGTTGACGGCGCGACGATCAGCGCTACCCAGGTGACGGTGCAGGGTACAGGGACCGCACTGCCCGAAAACAATGTCATCATACACGTAATTGACAGCAGCGGCGCGATCATTGCCGAAGAGAGCGCCACGGCCGACGCACCCCTTGGCGGAACCGGTCCGTGGTCAGTGACGCTTGATTATGCGGCCACGCCCGGCGATGTGGGCCGCATTACGGCCTTTGCATCCTCGCCGGCCGATGGCACGACCATGGCTGAGTCCACCATCAATGTTCGATTCCAGCCGCAAGAGCCTCAGCCCGCCGACATTTCGATCAACATCCCGCTGGACGGCGAGGAAGTAAGCCCGGTCGAGGTCGTCGTGGTGGGCACGGGCCGCAGCCTGCCGGAGAACAACGTCGTGGTCCAGGCGCTGGATAGCCGCGGTCGCGTGCTGGATGAAGAAGCTACAACGGTTGCTGCCGACCTGGGCGCCGAAGGTGAATGGCGCGTGACGTTGGCGCCGGGCGTTAACCCGGGGACGAACGGCCGCATCTATGCGTTCTCCACTTCACCGGCAGACGGCTCGATCGTGGCTGAGGATGCGGTGGACGTGCGCTACGGACGCGTGAATGCAGAACCGCGTCTTTCAATTGGCTCGCCGGGCAACGGCGCAACGATCAACACCGACAGCGGCTTTGGCGTAAGCGGCACGGGCGCCAATCTGCCCGAAGGCAATGTGGTCGTCGAAGTGCGTGACAGCGAGGGTCGTCGCGTTGCGCAGCGGGCGACGACGGTTGACGGCAACGGCAACTGGAGCGTCAACCTCTACACGGGCCCGCTCGAAGGTCCGGGGCGCATCATCGCCTTTTCGCCGTCACCGGCCGATAACAGCCGGATGGTCGAGGATCGTATCGACGTCAATTTTGTGACCAATACCACTCGTCCGATTCCTCCTTCGATCGTGATTGAGCGGCCCCAGAATGGCGGCATCGTGAATGCCACCAGCGGCTTCCTGGTCAGTGGACGTGCGGTGGGCATCTTCGAGAACAACGTCATCGTTCAGGCCCGCGATGCCTACGGCCAGCTCTTACGCCAAGTCGTTACAACGGCCGATCAGAACGGAAACTGGTCTGCAAGCCTGGTCTTCTTGATTGCAAACGGTACGCCGGGTTCAGTCACGGCCTTTTCCACCTCGCCGGCCGATGGCAGCGTCGTGACGAATGACACGATCCGCGTGACCTTTGCCAGCTCATGCAGTGTTCGCAACGAGTGGCCGGTTTACGTCGTTCAGCGCGGTGATACGCTCTTCTCAATCGCCCAGCGTACGGGCAGCACGGTTGGCGAACTGACCGTCGCCAACTGCCTGTCCAATCCGAATATCGTCACCGTCGGACAGCGTCTGCACGTGCCGCGTTTGCCGGACGCTGGCAATGTTGAAGTGACGCCAGAGCTGACGATCAGCTTGCCAGAAGCCGGCGCCTCGCTTGATGTGGACGACGTAATCATCGTCCAGGGCGAAGCGGTTGGCGTCCTGCCTGGCAACATCTTCCTGCGTGCGCTGGATGCCGACAGCAACGTCATCGACAACACACGCGGCGTCGTGGCCAGCGAGCCGGACGAGAACGGCATGTGGACGTGGCAGGCCGAACTGGATCCTGGCAACGTGATCTCCGGGACCCATGGCATGATCTTTGCCTACTCGGTCTCGCCGCTGAACGGCGGCGTGGAGACGAGTGCGGTTGTGCCCGTGGTCTATGGCCCGCCTGTCTCAGGCTCCTACCTGACAATTGATGCACCGCTGCCTTACAGCATGGTGGCGACAGACGGTACGTTGACGGTGAGTGGACGTGGCGCAGCTCTTTTCGAAGGCAACGTGGTCGTACGTCTGGTAGATAATCGCGACAACGTGCTGCTTGAGCAGCCGACTACGCTCAACGCTGCGGAAGTTGGCGGCGCAGGCGAATGGACGATCGACCTGGAGATCGACTACGTGGGCCGAGGTCGTATCGAGGCCTATTCCGATAGCCCGGCCGATGGTAGCATTGTGGCTTCAGCTGGGCTCGACGTCTACTTCGGTGATCCTACTTTGCAGGAGAGCTTTGCCGTCATCACCCATCCGCTGCCGAACGAAGTCTACACCTATGCGGATCGTCTGATCTCGGTAGCCGGCATCACCGACGGCGTCTTTGAGGAGCAGGTCTTTGTCAACGTGGTGGACGGATTGGGCAACATCCTCTTTGTAATTCCGGTGGAAGTTGATCCGGGATCGGGCTTCTGGTCCACCTCGCTCGACGTTCAGGTGCCTTTCGATCGAGATCGCACCTATGCCATCAATGTTGTGGCGGCCAATCCGACTCAGGGCGCAGTCTTCGCCGGTGATCGTATCTCCGTTGAGAGCCGTGCGCCTGAGGCGGCAGTCACGGGGACGTTGACCTATCTACAACGCATTGCGCTGCCTGATGATGCGGTTGTGACCGTACAGATTCAAGATGTCTCTCGGGCCGGTGCCGCGGCAATCGTGATCGGTGAACAGATCATCGACAACCCGGGGCAGCCGCCGATTCCGTACGTGGTCGAATACGATCCGGACGAGATTGACGAGCGCTTCACCTATGCCGTCAGCGCTACGATTACGGACGGCAGCGGTGCGCTGCTCTTCCGCAACACGACGGTGATTCCGGTCATTACCCAGGGCGCTCCCACCTCTGACGTGGAGATTCTGGTGGATGCAATGCAGTAGGGAGATCCGGTCTCTTCAATGCAGTCGGTCATGACAACTGCCATGAGGTCGTGAACTTCTGAATTTGGGGTGAAGTGAGAAGGGGAGCGGGGCTTACGCCTTGCTCCCCTTCTGTTTTGTGAAGCCCTGCCTTGCGGTCGACGTAAGGTGCGCAGAGATCCGGGCCCGGGGGCCAGCGTGGCGTGGCTGCCAACAGGCATGACCATTTACGCGGTGGTGCGCAAATGATACTCTTTGCGCCAGACGAAGCCCCGATAGGCCTCGGTGAAGCCGATGGTGTCGTAGAGCCGGTTGGCGGGGACCATATCGCCTGTGCTGACCACAACGTTGCGTGCGCCCAGGGCACGCAAGCGCAGCAAACCCTCCTGCATGAGCGCCCGGGCCAGACCGTGTCGCAGGTGGTTGGGATGGGTGCAGACCGGCTCAAAGATCCCCAGGCGATTTTCTTCGTCATATGCCACGCCAACGTAGGCTGCGATTGCGCCGTTTGGGGCGACGGCAACGAGATCGAGATCGCCTCGAAACGAAGGGGCGAGGCGAGTGAATGCCTCGCATTCGGCGGCGGTGTGCGTGGTGCGGCCGAACGCCGCGTTGAGAAGATCGGCGATGCCCTGGCATTCAGCGAGTTCCTGGGGCCGGGTCGTGCGGATCTGGTAATCTGCAGCAACGTGTGGGGTTTCCAGCGGCTGTTGCCCCAGCCGCAAGTGACGCATAACGTCGACCCATTCCGTTTTCGTGTAGCCATGGTCAGTCAAAAGCCGTTGCCGGCGTGCATCATACGCACGCGCCACCACATCAAGCGTGCGCGACGGGCTATCCTCATGCGCCTGGGCAAGATGCTCCTCGGCCCAAAGCAGCATCTCTTCTTCAATGTGCCGATAATCCGGGTGAAGCTGCAGGTGGGCATCGCCCCCATCTTCTGGGTGAACGGCGCCAACTAGCTGTCCGTCATCTTCCCAAAGCTGGATGCGCGCCATGAATGTTGGCGTCATGGCGCCGGTAGGGTGATGAAAGCGTTGTCCGTCCCAGCGGCGCACTTCCCAGTTCAGGCCGACCGGTGTGATCGGCGTGGTGGCAACGATGAGCGCTCGTACCCGCCAGAAATCTTCTTCACCCTCAAAACCGCGGGCGGTAATCATGATGGTGACCTTTCCGGAGATGTGTGAACAGCGGTTGAGCTGACACGCCGTGCGTAGAGCCCCAACCCAACGAGCGTGAAGATGGCGATGGTCAAGGTGCCCTCGACCCCTGGCGAGAAGAGGAAGGCCGTTTCCGGAGTCATGAGGACTTCGAGCAGCAGGGTGGCGATAAACGCACCACCTGCCGTGTGCATGAGCACGGCAGGCCAGACGGAGTCGGTGCGCAAGCGGATCTCGCCGTAGACGAGCGATGCCGCCACGGAGCCAATGAGAAATCGTGTCACGACCGTCGGCGGACCTTCAGGTACGTAGGCCAATACAAATGCCAGATAGGGCAGGTGCCACGCGCCCCAAATGAGTCCAGTCAGAACGTGGGCGGCCAGCGTGTCGATATTGAGCAGGAAGAGCTTGGGCGCAAGATAGCCGCGCCAGGCGAATTCTTCGATGATGTTTTTGGGAATACCCAGGAGCAGAAAGCTGCCAAACAGCGGCAGGAGTTCGGCGATGCTCCGGCTCGTCAGGGTGACGTTGCCCGTTAGCGCCCCAGCGCCGATGACGATCAACCCGGTCGCCGGGTAGAGGAGGAGGCTGATAAGATACATGCTGACATTGGTGCGCAAATTCAACCGCAGGCCGAGATCGCGCCAGCCGTCGCCGGCAAAGGCGCGCAGCAAAAGGGAGACCGCCAGCGGCGTGCCCAGCCAGATCAGCATGCCGAGCGTTTGATCGCCGCCCTGGCCCAGCAATGTGTCGATCCACAAGCCTACCCAGCCGCATGTCAGTGCCGCAATGCTAAAGATGGTTACGTTGCGCAGCGTGCGTTGACGGTCAGCGGAGGCGTCACTGTGGCGTTCACTCGTCATTGCCGTAAAACCTTTCTGGTTGATAACGCTAGATGGTCGAGCATGCCTCCAATCCCTCAAGGAGGATGCCCGACCATCTATTGTGATACGTTACATAGTAGCAGAACTGCCGGCTGGGTTATACCGGCCTTACACCTAGCGTCTCAGCAATGGCATGAAGATCTGCCCGCCATTGTCTGGTCGAGCGGGTACATTGGGTTCGTCGATCGCATTACCCATCGGTCCGCAGTAGCTGGACGGATCCGTTGCACTCATGGTCGGGATGGTTACTGTACCGACGTTGGTGTAGGCGCTTGATGCCGGGCCGATTGCGCCGCCCAGCGTACAGACGTTGTCAACGATTACCAGGTTCGGATCGCTCGGGGGGGCCGTCAGGTCGATGGCCGTACCTCTGAGCTCGTAGACCCACGTCTCGTTGGGCGTCAGCGTATCGTCGCCGTCGGCCTTGTCGATAATCTGCGTCACGTCACCTTCGATGCTATCCGTGACGGTAATGTCCGCTTCGGGAATGTCAATAACGCCGACGTTGGTGACTGCGTAGGTCCAGATCACCTGGGCAGTTGGTTGAATGATCGGCACATCAACACCATCAGGATCATTTGCGTCCTGGCCATTGGTGAACTTGATGATGTCGATCGCCGGGTCAGACCCAGGGTTACAGTAACTTGATGGGTCGGTCGCCTCCTTCGAAGGGATCGTCACGGTACCGACGTTGGTGTAGGCCGTGCTCGGCGGTGAAACCGCACCATCCTGCGTGCAGACGTCATCGACCAGGGTCAAGTTCTCGCCTGCTGGCGGTAGGGCCGTGTTGATCGCCGTGCCTTCGAGCTGGTAGACCCACGTCTCTGCCGGCGACAGGATCGCGTCGCCATCGCCCTTATCGATAATCTGCGTCACGTCGCCTTCAACGCTATCGGTGACGGTAATGTCTGCTTCGGGAATATCGACGTCACCCACATTGGTGACTGCGTAGGTCCAGGTGATGTCATCGCCTGGCGCAACAACAGGGACATCGGTCCCGTCAGGATCATTTGCATCCTGGCCATTGGTGAACTTGATGATGTCGATCGCCGGGTCAGACCCAGGGTTACAGTAACTTGATGGGTCGGTCGCCTCCTTCGAAGGGATCGTCACGGTACCGACGTTGGTGTAGGCCGTGCTCGGCGGTGAAACCGCACCATCCTGCGTGCAGACGTCATCGACCAGGGTCAAGTTCTCGCCTGCCGGCGGTAGGGCCGTGTTGATCGCCGTGCCTTCGAGCTGATAAACCCACGTCTCTGCCGGCGACAGGATCGCGTCGCCATCGCCCTTATCGATAATCTGCGTCACGTCGCCTTCAACGCTATCGGTGACGGTAATGTCTGCTTCGGGAATATCGACGTCACCCACATTGGTGACTGCGTAGGTCCAGGTGACGTCATCGCCTGGCGCAACAACAGGGACGCCGGTCCCGTCAGGATCATTTGCGTCCTGGCCATTGGTGAACTTGACGATGTCGATTTCAGGATCTGCTCCGACGTTTTCGATCAGCGCAATGAAGCCCAGGAAGCCAATGCTGGCCGACCGATTAATTGTCGTGCCGGGCACCACCGCCGGCAGATCGGGGCGGTTCTGCTGCGTGGCTGATTCGACCTGCACGCAGACCCATTCGTCCGTGGGATCAATCATGACGTCAAAGCGCTGATACTCATCCCATTCATCCCCATTGCGATCGCGGAACGGAGATCCCGTGTCGTTGTCATCGGGGAAGACAGAATCATCGGCGAAGGGACCATCAAGCTGCGTAGAACCGGGAACGCCGACAATATTGGGGGGGAGGTTAATCAATCCGGAGTTTTGCGTCCATGTGCCCCCCTCGACATTCGGATCGACGTAATTCTCACTGCTGGCCATCCCCCAGAGTGCGTTGGGTCGTGTCGCGTTCTCCACGCCGCCAACAACGACGCTGAAATTGGCGCGGCGCTCAAGGCCGTTGGATTCAAAGGAGAAGCACTGGACATCGCTATTGGGACCAAGCAACCCCGTCCAGTCGGAGAATAGGCCGTCGTTTCCCAATTTGATGACAATGTCACGCGTGCGGTCTAACGTGGGGTCGTCGTACACGAGCAGAAGACTGAAGCCCCAATTCTCCACGACTGGCTCGCCGTTGACGGTGTGGGTAATCTCCATATCCGATACCGTGTAGGTATGGTTGCCCGTCAGGGCAATGCCCAGGTCAGTAATGTCGGTTGCGTAAACCGTCAATTCCTCGCCGCAGCATCCCCACGTCGGCTGGCCGCCAAATGTATCACGATTCCAAATTAAGCCGGGCGTAATGCGAACGTCCGGCTCCGCATCGCGGCGCATAAGGACGCCATCGGCATCGCGCCCAAGACCGGCCCAGACGAGGTAGGCCTTGACAATGCCGGGCCCGTTAAAGGCCGGCGCAATGAGCGTGCCCTCCGTCTTGTTGAGCATGCCGACACCGTCTTGGTAAATCCGGTATTTGACATCCTTTACGCTGTAGATCAGGTCGAATGGTTGGTTGGGGGGATCAGCGGCCACGGCAGCAGAGCTGCCGCCGACAAAGAATCCGGTCAGGCAGATAAGAATCGCCAACAAGATCGCGGACCAAAGGTGTCGTCGCATAGGTTGTCCTCCTTGGAGTATGGATGGGCGCGACTGCGGTGTCGATAAGATGATGTAGTGATGAAGCGGCCCAATCTCGTTACATCCTACCAGTAGCGCAGGGTGTTGGCAAGCCTTATGTGCGGGTCTTTTGGAGGGGTGGGCAATGTGGCGCTTATGCGGTAAACATAAAGAAGACTGCGACCGCGATAATGCTCATGAGGAGAATGGCTGTGAATGCCAATGCACTGGTGCGCAGGAGGGCGCGGCGGCCTTTGGTGATCTCCTCGCGCGCCTTTTGGGCTTGTTTCGCTTTCTCTTGCTTGGCCTTTTCACGCGCTGCCAGCGAACCGCGTACGCTCGTATAGCTTGCTCGTACCTGAATCCAGATCCAGACAAGCAAGCCGCCAATCGCTGCGCCAAGGATGAATGCTACGCTTTCCGTGATCATAATCCTACTGGATCATTGTGCCGCTACATGATGTTGCGTTGATGGCTATGCGTTTTCCTCCTTCCATCATACAGAATCACTCCTTGTTTTGCAATGGATTCTTGTTTTGTCGGCAGATTCGCGGTGAATTGCCGTCACATGGGCGATGCGCTCGCGCGGGCCGCTTTGTAGGCAGCCAATGTGCGCTCGCGCGCCCACTTGTGATCGACGATCGGACGGGGGTAGTCGGTCCCGACCTCACAATTGGCCCGGATCTGGTCGCCTGGGCCCATCTTCCATGGCTCGTGGATGAACTTCTGCGGCACGCCGCTTAGTTCTGGCACCCACATGCGCACGTAGTCCCCGTTGGGGTCGTGTTTGTTGCCCTGTGACACCGGATTGAAGATGCGGAAATAGGGGGCGGCGTCTGTTCCCGTTCCCGCCGCCCACTGCCAGCCGCCATTATTGGCCGCGGGATCTCCATCCAGCAACTGCTGCATAAACCAGCGCTCGCCCCAGCGCCAGTCGATGAGCAGATCCTTCACCAGAAAGGAAGCCACCGCCATGCGGGCGCGGTTATGCATCCAGCCTGTGTGGAGGAGTTGGCGCATGGCCGCATCGATGAATGGATAGCCGGTGCGCCCGGCACACCACGCATCAAATTCCGCTCTGTCATTATGCCAGGCAATGGTGTCGTAGTCGGCACGGAAGTTGCCGGAACGGACGCGGGGGAAGGCGGCCAGGATCGTCAAATAGAAGTCGCGCCAGATCAGCTCGTCGAGCCATGTGTTGGCGCCCGCGCGGGCTTCAGCATTGGGCGCATTGCGTATAGCCGTTTGAGCCTCAACGGCCGCCTGGCGCGCCGAAATCATGCCAAAACGGAGATAGGGCGAGAGTTGCGAAGTGCCGTCCAAATCCGGTCGATCACGCAACTTCGCGTAGTCAAAAATCGGTTGTTCAACCGATGAGTCAGTGAATCTGGTCAACCGTCTCAAGGCTTCGATTTCGCCCGGCGGGAAGGCCTCGTGGTTAGCCTGCCGCGGAGGCGCCGGTACCAGTTCGGTTGGCAAATCTGGCAGTGGATTCAAGGCTTGTGGGACCGGAAGAAGCTCATGTCGTTCGATCGGGGGCGCTTGCTTCCAGCGGCGGCTATAAGGAGTGAAAACCGTATAAGGTGCGCCATCGTCTTTGGTCACGCTGCCCACGGGCCGAATGCTCGCACCCTCTACCAGCGTAAGCGAGACGTCATCCCGCTCCAGCAGGGCGCGATCGCGTGCGGTCGCATACGGCGAATAATCGCGCTCTGCAAAAATCTCTGCACCGTTGAGTTCACGGGAGAGTGCCGGAACGACTTCAGTCGGATTGCCGCTGCGCACAATGAGATGGCTGCCCAACTGCTGCAAACGTTCGTTTAGCGCCTGCAGACCGCCCAGTAAAAAGGCCGTACGTCGCGCACTGGCATAGGAGGAATTGATCAGGGTTGGATCAAGGACGAAGAGCGGTACAACCTGATCTGAGCCGGCTAAGGATGCGTGAAGCGCCTGATTGTCGCTCAGCCGTACGTCGCGGCGGATCCACCAAATCGCTGTGCTCATTGTGGGTACTCGCAATCGTTGCTTAGTTAGCAGAGGCTAGGTTGAGGAGGGTTCTGCGCTGCGCTGTCCGGGCTGGAGCGCCTCTTTACCGACGGGTGCAGCGCTGGGAACGCGATATTTTGCCAATACGGACTGGGCGACGCGCATTCCGCCCAGTGCCACAGCGGCGGTCGACTGGCCGGGGAAAATGCTGTCGCCAACCATCCATAGGTTGGGACCAAGCTGTGGTCGCCATGCCCGGAAGAGACTCGTCTGCGGGAAGCCGCCCACCCAACCCCATTCGCGTCGCGTAAAGCGATTAAAGGTGACCGGAGTGCCGGGCAGGACCAGATCGGCAGCCTCACGCAAACCGGGTAGGGCTCGTTCCGCTGCAGTCAGCAGGCTTTCACTGTAGGCCCGCTTGCGCCGGTCGTATTCGCTGCGATCATCCTGATACAGGCTCCACCAGGGGGCCAGGCGCGTATGAGTGCTGAGCGTGAGCGCACGCCGGCCTGTGGGGGCTCGACTCGTATCCCATGCAGGGCTCAGGGAAAGGAAAACGCTATTACCTTCGCCCAGCGGTTCGTCAACGATCACCTGGTGGTGCAGCGGCGCAGACGGGCTGACGAGGGTTTCATCGAACCCGACATAGGTCATAAAAGCGCTCCAGCCGTCCTTGGGCATGGGAGGCAGCTTTTTGAGCTTGCCGGGCGCGTCCTCGCCGAGAAGTTTGGCAATGTTCCACGGCGGCAGGTTGATGATGACTAAATCGGCGGCAAAATGATCGCCGCGCTTGGTTGTAACGCCCGCCGGACGACCGCCATGCATGACGATCTTCGTCACTTCCTGGCGGAACTGCACGCTGCTGCCGTTGGCGCGGACAGATTCTACAAGGCGCTGGGCAATCGCGCCGATCCCGCCTTCCAGGTGGACGACGCCCCGCCGCGGCAGATCGAGCGCCGAGGCACCATAAAGAGCATTTGCACGCTCACTTGTGGTCTGGGCCGCAATCAGTAGCTGGCCGTCGATGAATTGACGAAGCCTGGGAGATGCGCCCTGCAAATGGGTCGCCACCGGGCGAAAAGCGTCGGCCAAAAGACCCGGCTTGAGATGAGTGGGAAAGGAGGCGCCCAGCCAGCCAACCCCATCTGAGAGCAATCTGACCGCTTCGCCGGTAGACTGAGGCGGCCAGGGCGGTGTGCGCAGAGCGAGCGCCCACAGTGCATCTGCAGTTGCTTCCTGCCAGCGCCAGAACTCCAGACTTTCTTCGCCAAACTGGCTGATGCGCTCGGCCCACCGCTCATCATCACCGTAACGGGTAATCTGCGCGCCGTCTGTCAGGTGGGCAACCATGGCTTCATTTGTGCCGTGGGCAGGCCAAGACTGGATGCCGACCGCCTTGGCCACGATGTCCATAGGGCCGCCAGGGTAGAAGCCGCCAGCCAGGGTTGCCCCGGCATCAAAACGGTATTGCTTGTGGAAAAACGTCCCGGCACAGCCGCCCGCGTAGACGTGCGCTTCGAGCACGGTGACGTCAAGCCCAGCCTTTGCAAGCATAGCCGCTGTCGTTAGGCCGCCAATGCCTGCGCCGACGACAACGATTTTGGGTCTGTTCATATTTCGGACCTAGGAGGGCTGATACGACGTGTTCAATTGCTTCTGCAGCAAACGCTTCGTCTTCCATTCGCGAAAGGCGAAGAGCACCGGCAGATTCAGGCGCATGCCCGTGCCAAGCGTGCGCCACCACAACCCATCGCGATACTCGATTACGATCTGGTCGATCACACGGGTCGTATGTTCATCGATCTTCGCAAAGGTGTGTGTATGATCCCAGCGCTTAAATGGGCCATCGATCTGGCGGTCAACAAAACCGGTTGGGCCCACATCTTGAATGCGGGCATGCCACTGAATAGGCAGGGGACCTACCCACATCGTGAAGCGCATTTCATCGCCTTCATCCAGCAGGTCCGGCGCTTCGTGGATACGCACGATCACCGGAGGCGGCGTAATCGCCCCCATGCTAGCAGACTGGCGATGAAACGCGCGCACTGCGCTGAGCGGTGCATCAACTGTAAATTCGTGACGATAGGTAGGCATCTTTGCTCCTCAGCGGACCACTAGGCCGGTACCGGATCGGCCTGCTTCTTCTCTTCTGATTTGCCCGTCAGTTCCGCCAATCCCGCCTCAATTGTGGGATACTTGAATTCGAACCCCATGTCGAGCAGCTTGGCGGGGACAGCTTTGCGCCCTTCGAGGACGACGCTTGACATCTCGCCCAAGACAGCCTTAATGGCAAAGCCAGGGGCCGGGATCAAGGAAGGGCGCCCCATGGACTCGCCGAGAGCAGTGGCCAATTCACCGGCCCTCACCGGATCGGGGGCGACCAGATTAAAGGGTCCATCAGCCGCATCGTTTTCTAGCAGGAACAAGATGGCGCGCACTTCATCTTCCATGTGAATCCACGACATCCACTGCTCACCGTTGCCTAGCTTGCCGCCGATGAAGAAGCTGAAGGGCAGCTTGAGGCGCTTATACACTGTGGCATCGTTGCTGAAGACGGGGGCCGTGCGAATAACGGGGCGACGAATGCCCATGCGCGATGCCGCCGCGGTCGAGATTTCCCAGTCAAAGAGCACCTTTGCCTGAAAATCGTTGCCTACTCGGCTCGCCTCGGTGTATTCGGTATCACTCGTATCGCTGGGGTAGTAGCCCACAGCGGAGCCTTGAATCAGAACGTCGGGCTTCTCCTCCGCGGCACGGATTGCCTCCATGATTGCGTTCCCGGCGTCAACACGGCTGTCGCGGATTTCTTTCTTATATGACTTAGTCCAGAGGCGTTCGCCCAAGTTGGCGCCGGCGAGGTTGATGATGGCATCCGCACCGTCGACCAAATGGCCCCAACCCTCAGCGGTCTTGCCATCCCAGCGATGCATGTGGACACCCTCTGACATGGCCTTGGCTTCAATTGGGTTGCGGCTCAGCACGGTCACATTGTGACCATTCTCAACCAACGCTTTGCTTAGTGCGCGGCCGATTAGCCCGGTACCGCCAGTAATGATGATTCGCATCGTCTGTCCCCCTGTCTTAGCGCTCGCCCTTGAATTGGCTAACGTCGTTACGCGAGATGTCTCTTTCAGTCTTACCCTGCACATCATCATTTTCCGTGATGTCCAGCAATTGAGCAAGCCACTGGCGAATTATCTCGCCGTCTGAGCCAAGAATGGTATTGACAGCATCGCGATAGGCGTGGAGATAGGCCATCAGCATCGAGGGCGACATCTGATAGTGCGTTGCCAACAGATCCTGAATCCAGCGAATGTCAGAACCGAGGACGTTCATGTCCCCAAACGAAAGCGCAGCCTGAATGGCACGACCCACATGCGCATTCGCTTGGGCAAGCTGGCCTTGCTCCATCTCGCTGCCGCCATAGCGTTGCCAGATCTCACTCTCAATTTCCGCCTGCCTACGGGCAAAGCGGTCACGCGATTCCAGGTAGCGTAGCGGTGTCTCCTGCAATGCCGGCTGTAAGTGAGGGCGGACCGCAAGCGACTCGATTTTTTCGAGCGCCATATCGAGCTGATTGCCCAGATAATGGCCCGCAATCTTGGTCACCAATGCCGGGCGTGTGGCAAAGACGCTGCCGCCATAGGCCAAAGGAATCCGATTATCGGCCAGCACCTTTGCCATTTCCCGAAGACTGGCCGCAGTAGAAAGCTGCTGAGCCGTCAGTATGACGAGCTTTGGCTTCGTCTCTTGTAGCGTCTTCTCCAGGCTACGCATTGGCACGTTTGCGCCCAAATAGATCACGTCAAAGCCGTGGCGGCGCAGCAACAATGCAAGCATCAATGGTGGAAAAACATGTTCCTCTTGTGGCGGACAGCCAATCAGGATTCGCTCGCGTCGCGAGGGAATCGGCGTTGCGGCAAGCATTGTTTCCAGGCGGCGAATGGCCAACGCTGAGGCGAAGTGCTCTTGCTGTACGGTCACTCGACCATCGTGCCAGCCTTTGCCGATTTCAGCCAGCCCTGCCTGAATGATCTGCGTGCAAACCTGCTCGGTCGTCAACAGGGAAAAAGCTTCGCTCAGCACGGCTTCTGCCTGAGCCTCTTCAAAATGGAGGCAGGCGTTGACCCAAGCCGTCCGCAAGCCAACGATGCGATCGGCTCCGTGGATTAAGGCGGTCAGTTGGGGACCGCGCTTGGTCGCCGCTCGCGGTGCGTCAGGGTGACGATGACCTGGCGTGGCAAGCGGGTCCCCTTCGTTTTCACTCAGGCGCTCCCAAAGATCTACTGCGCGGCCGATGCTCAACCCTTCATTCTGCCGGGCGATGAGCCACTTAACGGTCTCAACGTCGCGGGGAGAGTAGAGTCGGTGGCCGCTGGCCGTCCGATTAGGAACGGGCAGCCCATACCGTCGCTCCCATGCGCGCAAGGTATCCGGCTTGATGCCAGTTTCTCGTACAACCGCTTTTACGTTATAAATGGGCGTATTATCATTTGCGTTCACGGATTCCACTGCCTCCATCTAGGATCAGTTGCAGAATATGACCTGATTGCCATAAACCCACAACTGTCTGGACCTTCTGCTTATTCACTGACAATACGACATAAATGCTTTTTGTAAAGTATTTGTCCATACTTTTTCCAGAAAAAGATTCGACAAATGTATGATAAATACCTTGACAAAGTAGTGGGTTGGGCGTAGAATTCCGATGAATGGGGCAGTTCGTTGCGGCCGACTGCGCAAAATTTACCCGGAACAAAAACACTTCCACGCAATGCACCGGAGAGACGAATCTATGCAACTAGAAACTCATCCCTGGGAAGGGACTCTTCTCTCCCTGGCCCGTGAAGCTCACTATTCCTCCCCGCTTGATACATCGCACCGGATTGATTCACAGCTTCTCGAGCGCGCATATGCCTATTGTGAGACAGTCACGGCCATCAATAGCCGTTCCTTTCACCTTGCCTCTGGCCTCTTGCCCGATGGAAAGCGGCGGGCCGCGCGTGCACTCTATGCGTTTTGTCGTGTGAGTGATGATATCGTTGATGAAGGTGGGGCGGAGAGTAAGCAGGATTTGGCCGCATGGCGTGCTACAGCATCGCTGGCCCATCCGCCGGAAGAGGATTTGGTCGCCGTTGCCTGGGCGGATGCACGCCTGCGCTATGACATTCCCCTCCGATATGCCGAGCAACTGCTGGATGGCGTTGCGACTGATCTCGAAAAGGATCGCTACGCAACGATTGATGAGCTCGCCCAGTACAGCTATGGTGTTGCCTCTACGGTTGGCCTCATGTCCATGCATATTATCGGCTACAGTGATGAAGAGGCCCTGCCCTATGCCATCAAGCTGGGCGTAGCACTTCAACTAACAAACATTCTGCGTGATATCGCCGAGGATTGGGCGCGCGGCCGCGTCTACGTGCCCCAAGATGAGCTGGCGCACTTCGGTCTGTGTGAAGATGATATTGCTGCCGGCGTCGTAACGGATGCGTGGCGGTCGTTCATGCGTTTTCAGATTGAACGCAACCGCCGTCTGTATATGGAGGCTATGCCCGGTATCGGCTACCTTGATCCGAGTGGCCGCTTTGCGATTGGCGCCGCTGCCGAGTTCTATCGTGCGATTCTTGATGACATTGAGCGTCATGACTATGACGTATTTTCCCGCCGCGCCTATGTCTCCAAGTGGGGCAAAATTGGCCGGCTGCCAGGCATCTGGTGGCGGAGTCGGAACGGCGTCGCCTGAGCGTACGGTCGCTCAAATTGCGCCGTCCGCACGCAGTGTCGCCAACTGCTCCTCGTCATACCCCAACAAATCCTTTAATACCTGATCCGTATGCTCGCCCAGCAGGGGCGGGGGCATACGGATTTGCGCGGGCGTTTGGCTCAATTTCGGCGCCGGCCCCAGCAGCGTGACGGGCCCGGTTTCCGGGTGCTCCACATTCTGGACCATCTGTCTGGCTGTCGCCTGTGGATGAGCCAGTGCAGTTGGAATGTCGTTTACTGCGCTGGCCGGAACGCCCGCGTCCAGAAGTTGCGGTAGCCAATCTTCTGTGGTCTGCCGCACAAAAATCTCCTCCAGCCATGGCATCAAAATTGTGCGATGAGCGACACGCTGCGGATTGGTGGCGAAACGAGTGTCCGCGGCGAGCTCCGGCCGGCCCAGTAGCGTGCAGAGGCGTGCAAACTGACCATCGTTGCCCACGGCAAGCATGAGCCAGCCGTCAGCGGTCGCCACCGTTTGGTAGGGGACGATGGATGCATGGGCATTGCCATAGCGGCGAGGCATCTCGCCCGAGACAAAGTAGGCGGTAGCGACGTTGGCCAGCCAGCTCAGTTGCGTATCGAAGAGCGCAATATCGATATATTGCCCTTTGCCTGAGACGGTGCGATGGTAGAGCGCGGCGAGGATAGCGGTTGCAGCCTGCATGCCTGTGGTAATGTCCGTGATTGCCACGCCGACCTTATGAGGCTCACCCGCCTCGCCCGCCGGCCCGGTAATACTCATGATCCCGCCCATGGCCTGTATGGCCGTGTCGTAGCCTGGAAAATCTCGATAGGGACCGTCCTGGCCAAAGCCAGTAATTGCGCAATAGATCAATCGAGCGTTTATTTCGCGTAGTGATAAATAGCCAATATCCAAACGATCCATCGTATCAACCTTAAAATTCTCGATTAGCACATCTGCTTCCTTCACGAGCCCGCGCAATACCTCACGTCCCGCTTCCGATTTCAGATTCAGCGTTATGCTTTCCTTGTTGCGATTGGCGCTGAAAAAATAGGCGCTTTCACCATTCTCCGCGAAAGGGGGGCCCCAGCGTCGGGTGTCATCACCACGACCTGGTTGCTCGATTTTGATCACGCGTGCGCCGAGATCGCCCAGCAGCATCGTCGCATAGGGCCCGGCCAGAACGCGTGAGAGGTCAACAACGGTGATGCCGTCAAGCGCAGCGCGCGGCAGGGAACTGGGATTTGCAGTCATGGGATTGCCTTTCTACGCAACTCTGAGACCCGGGTTGTGGGGAGCGGAGCAGGGAACTAGCCGAGCGTATTTTTGGTTTTCATTGATGGTACCATAAAATCTGCGCGGTGCTGACTGCTGGTGCACCGCGCCATTGGAGGAGGACTACAATGTTCCACCAATCGAAGCAGACGACGCTCTTCCTCACGCTTGCCTTGGCGGCATTGCTGGCGGCGTGCAGTCCGGAACGAGCGCCGATTTCGCCTGCGGCCGAAGCGACGATTGTCTTCTTGCAGGATGAAAACGCGCGACTAACGGACGAAATCACCCGGCTTCAGGCTGGGGCAGACGCCGCAGACGACGAGGCCGATCTGCTTGGTGCAATGCTTGCGCAACAGCCAACAGATGATGATTCCGCCGAATCACCATTAACCCTGGCTGCCGCCGAGGAGAGTGCGCCAACCGTAGCCGCGCCCACGCCCCTGCCGCCGCCGACACCGTTGCCGACCTTTGTCGCGCAAACATTCGAGGAGGAGCCGCCAAGCGACCGTTTCACGGCTTCTATTCCCTTCACGGGGGCCTGGACCGCTGATCCGGCTCGTCAACAAACCCTTGGCTGGGCGCTGGAGACCCAACCAAGCAGCGCAACGGTGGTTGCTCAGCCTTTCGAGCATGGCGTGATGCTCTGGCGCAGCGATACGGGGCAGATATTTGCGCTCTGGACGCAGGATGGTCGCCAGAATTGGCGCGCGTTTGAGGACACGTTTGCAGAGGGAGAGCCTGAGATCGATCCGGCGCTGACTGCGCCGGGCGGCCTACAGCAGCCAGCGCGCGCTTTGGCAAGATCTGGCGCCAAAACCCCGAGCTGCGTGAGGCGCTCGGATGGGCCCAGGTGCGCGAGAACAAGAGCGAAGCGCTGATTCAGACCTTCGAACATGGTCTCATGGCATACGTCGGCGCCCGCATCTACGGCATCGGTCAAACGCCTGAAGGCGAGCCGGTCTGGTTTGCGGAATAGGCAAGGCGTAGGCGAACCGTCCGAATCCTTAGCGAACGTACAGCGTATGATCTTGCGTTAAGGCAGTTAGCGTAATCGAAACCAGGCTGACTCGTACCGGTGTTAACCGTAGCGATCTAACTTGGTTTCAACCCTTCGGCAAGCTCAGGACAGCGCAAGCTCAACGGGCGCTGGCTGCATCGCTACTTTAAGCATTGTAGAAAGGAAGCACCGCCATGCCCCGCTTTAGTCCCAGCCATCGACAACTTGCGCTTCTGGCAATTTTTTTTGTAATGATCGTGCTGACGGGCCTTGTCGTAACGGCCAATTACGCCGCAGCCAATGGCGATTATTCGGTCTTTCTCCCTCTGATCGAGCGCGCAGAGTCTGGCTCAGTTCCTATCCCATAATCGGGCGCACGAGACGAATTGAGCGCACGCTATTGCAAAACAAACGACCCCGGGGCGATTTCGCCCCGGGGTCGTTTGTTTTGCAATAAGGCCAGATTCTTCACACCTGATGCGAAACGATTAGGTGAAGTCGCCGTAGTGAGGGCGTAAGAAGTAGAGCACAATGATCGGAATCAAAACGGCGCCAAAGACCATGATCAAGTCGCCGGTTAACACCAAGGCAACGACCGCTGTAACTGCAGCCGAAATGAGGTAGAGAATTAGCCCCCAGCGCTGCCAGTTCCAGATCCCCAAGGCCGAAATAACACCCGCAGCCGACGACAGCAAGAGCAGCCAGAGCGCAAGCGAAGGGTCGCCTTCCTGGCGTACGGTGACCCAGTAGACGCCGGTCATGATGAGGTTGCCCAGCACAACCAGAATCAGGACGATGGTCATGCCTGTGCTGCGGTGAGGTTTTTTTACTTCTTTGCTCGTGCCTGTGCTGTGGTGAGGTTTTTTCGCGTGCTTGCTCATTCGATGAACTCCTGCATTGTTGAAAATTGAAGGAGCGCCGGATTTCCGACGCCCCCTTATCATACTCTATATTGGTGAGCGCAAAGAAATCACCTTTAACTCACGTGTTGAACCCTGCCTCAAGCAGCCACTATGCCCATTTGCTGAGACCCATCTCATATGGGTTGATGAGATCCTCATTTGACGGGCGCACCCGCACGCCAACGGCAAACTGACCGCTCTCCTCAGGCTGGAGCGCACCGCTGTAGACGAGCGCGTTGCCCTGCGTATCGCTCTTTTCCATAGCGGCGACTACAGGATCCGCCATGCGGCCGTCAGCATCGGTCACGCCGTAGACGATTTCGGCCGCCACACTCTCTTCCGGCACGCTATTCAACCAGACTTGCGCGGCTAGCGACATGGGTTGGCCGACTTCGATTTGGAGCTGCGGCCGATCAAGCATCTCGATGTTCACGGTGTTCCAACGGTGCCGGATATCCGCCTTCCATGCTGCGAGAGCCTTGGCCACGGCGTAATCGTCGTCCTGGAAGTGCACGCCGCTCACCGCAGCCGGCAGGTAATACTGATTCACGTAATCCTTGACCATGCGGCGCATGCTGAATTGCGGGGCGCACGAACGAATCGAATTCTTCATCACTTCCACCCAACCATGGGGCACGCCATGTTCGTCCCGGTCATAGTAGAGGGGGATGATTTCATCCTCCAGGAGTTGGTAGAGGCTCAGCGCATCAGCTTCGTCTTGGGTCGTTTCATCTTTATACTCGCGCTCTTCGCCGATTGCCCACCCGTTGCTGCCGTCATAGCCTTCAACCCACCAACCGTCCAGAACGGAAAGATTTGGCACACCGCTCGCTGCCGCCTTTTCTCCGGAAGTGCCAGAGGCTTCATGGGGACGCCGCGGGTTGTTGAGCCACACGTCGACGCCCGAAATCAGGTGGCGGGCAATGTTCATGTCGTAATTCTCGACAAAGACAATCTTGCCGGCAAAGTCAGGGTCTTGGCTCAGTTCATATATCTCACGAATGAGGGACTTGCCCGGCTCATCAGCCGGATGAGCCTTGCCACTGAAAATGATCTGCATCGGCCGATCCGGGTTGTGCAGCATCGCTTTGAGGCGTTCACGGTCGCGAAAGATCAGGGTGGCCCGCTTGTACGTAGCAAAGCGCCGGGCGAACCCGAGGGTGAGTGCGTTGGGATCAAGCAGGTGGGCGGCCTCTTCGATGCGGCGTGGCCCCTCGCCGTGCCGCAGGTACTGGCGTTCGATCCGATCACGTGTGAAATCAATGAGCTTATGCTTGCGCTCATCGTGCACGTGCCACAGTTCATCATCGGGAATTGCGTCGACAGACGACCACGTCGCGGGCGCATCAATCTCCTCCTGCCAGTCAGCGGGAAGATAGGCGCTATAGAGATCCTTCAATTCCTGAACCATCCAGGTCTTGGAGTGAACGCCGTTGGTGACATGGCCGATGGGGGTCTGCGCGACAGGCAGGTCGGGCCAAAGGAAGTTCCACATGGCCCGGCTAACGTGACCGTGAAGCTCGCTCACGCCGTTGTGATAGGCGCTGAGCTTGAGCGCCAATACAGTCATGCTGTACTGCTGCCCCCAATCGGTTTGCTGGCTGGCAAAATGGATGAACTCATCGCGTCCAATGCCCAGTTGTGTCCAATATTGCCAGAAGAATTTCTCCACCAACTCAAACGAGAAGGTGTCGTTGCCGGCCGGAACCGGCGTATGCGTCGTGAACAGCGTATTGGCGCGCACAGCCTCAACGGCCTGCATGAAGTTGATGCCGCCTTCCCGCACCTTCTCCCGTGCGCGCTCCAGCCCAAGGAACGCGCTGTGGCCCTCGTTCATGTGCCAGACGGCTGGGGCAATGCCCAGCGCGCGCACGGCGCGCACACCGCCAATACCCAGCACGAACTCCTGGCTGATGCGCATCTCGCGATCGCCGCCATAAAGGCGGGCGCTCAACTCACGGTCCTGGGGGGCGTTGCGTTCTACGTCCGTGTCCATCAGGTAGATCGGAATGCGGCCGACCTGGATTCTCCACACCTTGGCGTACACGGTACGGCCAGGCAGATCGACGTGCACCAGCACTTCGTTGCCATCAGGATCTACGGCCGGGGTGGCGGGCACTTCGGCAAAGTTCACTTTCTCATACTGGGCCTGCTGGACGCCCTCGGCGTCGATGAGTTGGGTGAAATAGCCCTGGGGATAAAGAAAGCCAACACCGATGAAGGGCAGATCCAGATCACTGGCGGCTTTGCAATGGTCGCCGCTCAGAATGCCCAGACCGCCGCTGTAGATGGGAAGCGCTTCGTGCAGGCCAAACTCGGCGCTGAAATAGGCAATTACCTGGTCGCGCTTGTCAGCATGATGGGTTTTGAACCAGGTCTTGGCGTCAGGAGACATGTATTCATCGAATCGCGCCAGGACGGCCTGAAAGGCAGCGATATAGTCAGCATCCTTGGCGACGGTGTTAAGCTTCTCCTGCTGCACCGCACGCAAGAACTTGACTGGATTGTGGTTGGTTGCTTCCCACAGCCCAGGGTCGATGATCGCATATAGATCCTGGGCCTCGGCTTCCCAACTCCACCATAGATTATAGGCTAGCTCCTGCAGGCGAGCGATCTCCGTTGGGAGTTTGGGCAAGACCGAAACGGTCCCAATAAGATTCATAAGAATTCCTTTAGACTCTGTTCAGATTTGGTTCTGCTCAGTATGGCATCAATGTTGCAGCAGCAGGTCATCGCCGCCAAAATTCCATCAGCACGTGCAACCGTTTGCACACGCCGGTGTCGGGGGCCATTGTACTTGTACCTTGCTGGAATAGCCAAAAACCTCGTCAGGAATCGCCGGATTCCTGACGACGGACCTTTGACGGACCGCGAAGGTACGTCACGCTAGGAGGAATGATTCGATTTGTACGGATTGCGCCAGTAGCGCCCTTCCCTAGCAAGCAACTTATCTGCCTCGCTTGGCCCCCAACTCCCAGCGCGATAGGTAGCCAGGCGGACAGGGCCGTCGGCCTCTTCTTCCTGCGCCCATCCCTCCAGCACCTTCGTCACCCGGTCCCAGGCCACTTCGATCTCATCGCGGCGAATAAAGAGTGTGCCGTCGCCCAGGAGTGCATCGAGCAACAGGCGCTCGTACGCTTCGGCCGACTCCGCGCCAAAGGCGTCGGCGTAGGTAAATTCCATAGACACGGGATTGACATCGATTATGGGGCCCGGGTGTTTGGCATCAAAGGACAGACGAATCCCTTCATCGGGCTGGATCCGCAAGGTGATCATATTCTGGGGAATGTGCATGTCATTCTCCAGATCCTGGAAAAATGTAAGTGGCGGCTGACGAAAGATCACATTGATCTCCGTGAGTTTGGTCGCCATTGCCTTGCCCGTGCGAATATAGAAGGGAACGCCGTTCCAGCGCCAGTTGTCAATCTCCAGCCGCCAGGCCAGGTAGGTCTCCGTCGTGGAGTTCGGATCGACGCCCGGCGCCTCCAAATAACCCGGAATCTCTTTGCCATTCGTTTTGCCGGCAGTATATTGCGCACGTACCACGCAACCGGCAACGTCTTCCTGCTCAAACGGGCGGATTGCGCGCAGCACATTGACTTTCTGATCGCGCACGGCTTTGTCTTCGTAGGCAACCGGCGGTTCCATGGCCGTCAACGCAACGAGCTGCATCACATGATTCTGGATCATGTCCCGAATCGCGCCGGCTTTATCATAATAGCCGCCACGGTCTTCGACCCCAAGACTCTCCGCCACCGTGATCTGTACGTGATCGACATAGTTGCGATTCCAGATTGGTTCAAAGATGCCGTTGCCAAAGCGGAAGACAAGGATGTTCTGCACTGTCTCCTTGCCCAGATAGTGGTCTATACGATAGAGCTGACCTTCGTCAAAGTGTTCCAATAGATGCCGGTTGAGATCCTCGGCGCTGGCCAAATCATGTCCGAAGGGTTTTTCGATTATCATCCGCGCCCAGCTGTCATCTGCAGCCTGAGTCAGTCCGACCTCGCTTACCAAGGTCGTGATCGGTTTGAAGACCGACGGCGGCGTGGAGAGATAGAAGAGACGGTTGCCCTCGGTTTGATGGAGTTCATCAATCTCATCAACCCGCGCCGCTAGGCCCTCGAAGCTCTCACGGTCATCGTAGCCGCCGCTCTGATAATGGATATGGCGTGCGAACTCTTCCCATTCCTCATCGGGCAGGCGCTTGTTCGTAAACGCTTCCATGCTCTTACGAACCTCGTCACGATAGGCTTGATCCGTGTATTCCGTGCGCGCATAGCCGAGAAAGGCATAGTGATCGGGCAACAGCCCCTGGCGGTAAAGGCTGTAGAGGGCGGGCAAGAGTTTGCGTTTGGCCAGATCGCCGGAGGCGCCAAAGACGATTATCTGCATGGGTGGGATTGTGCGACCGTTCATCCCAACTCTCCCGCTTCCAGCTCATTTATCTTGCCGACCCGGCGTAAGAAGCGCTCTTCCTGCTGAACCTCGGCACCGGCAAAGGCGCGCACGATCTCACGCGCCAACTCATCACCGATGATGCGCCCACCCAGGCAGAGCACATTCATGCCGTCGTGCTCGACGCCTTGATGCGCGCTATAGGTGTCATGCGCAACACTTGCGCGCAGACCGCGAATCTTATTGGCTGCGATGGCCACGCCGACGCCACTGCCGCAGAGCAAGACGCCCCGCTCCGCCTCGCCGGCCTGCAACAGTCGCCCGACTTTGGCCGCGTAATCAGGAAAATCGACTGATTCGGTGTTATGGGCCCCTACGTCGATCACTTCATAGCCCAACTCTGTCAATTCATCGATGACGGGCGCCTTGAGCGGAAATCCGCCGTGATCTGTGCCGACCGCGATACGCATAAGGCTAGATTCTCCAGGTGTTTACTGATGGTAGGTTGATTGCTGCCACATTATCGCATAATGTGAAAACGGTCGGTAACGCCAAATACGGGCCGACAGATCAGATAGCCGCTGCTGGACTGCAGATTTGTCCCGGCTTGCGGAATCGACGCATGCCCGTGCCGTCGCTAATCAAGCCGGCAACGCTTATTCATGCGGGTAGGCCATCACCAAGCCTTTGACCTCAACCTGGACGGGCTGGCCGCTGGCGAAGTTGTACATTGGCCCGACGCGCGTATTGAGGGTGCGACCAGAGGGTAGACGTAGCGTGACAAGCTGGTCGTGACCGAAGAAGAGCGTTTCCGCGACACGCGCCACGGAGTCGGGTGGTCCCGGGACAACGGCCACATTCTCAGGCCGAATTAAGATCTCCACGTCACCTTGCGCCGGATACTGGAGGTGAACCGTACCGAGCTCACTATCAGCCTGATAGCCGCTGGCCACGCCTGGCAAGAAATTAGCGTCGCCGATGAACTCTGCCACGGCATGGTTGGTGGGCTGATGGTAGAGCTGTTGGGGCGAGGCCACCTGTATCACCCGGCCATCCATGAGGACGGCGATCTTGTCGACCAGGCTGAGGGCTTCCTCCTGATCGTGGGTGACAAAGACCGCGGTTGCACCGGCCTGCTTAAGGATAGCACGAATTTCAGCGCGCACGCGTACGCGCAAGCCGGCATCCAAATTACTAAACGGCTCGTCAAGAAGGATCAGCTCGGGCTCGGGGGCCAGCGCGCGCGCCAAGGCCACTCGCTGCTGCTGACCGCCGCTCAACTCCGACGGCATGCGCTGCCCCAGGCCCTGTAGGCCGACCAACTCCAATACATCACCGATGCGCACGTCTTTTTCGCCGGCATAGGCATGGAGCCCAAACCGAATGTTGTCGGCAACGCTCATGTGGGGAAAGAGGGCATATTCTTGGAAAACCATGCCAACGCGCCGCTTCTCCGGCGGGAGATGGACTGACTGTGATGAAACGACGCTGCCGCCGATCTCGATGACGCCGCCATCCAGTCGTTCGAAGCCCGCGATGAGGCGCAGCGTCGTAGTCTTGCCGCAGCCACTGGGCCCGAGCAAGGCCAGGAGCTCGCCTTGTTCCAGATCAAAGGTAACGCCATTGGCCGCGCCTACATCGTCAAAGTGCTTTTCAACATCCTGGAGGCGGATGGCGGGCGTTTCTGGCGCCGCTGAATGCTTCAAATCGTTCATGATGCGTCGCGTTCTTCCTGGCCCAGTATGATGGCAATGCTTACTGCCGAAACAGCCAGCAGGATGAGGGAGGGAAATGCTGCACGCGTGAAGAATGCCTCCTCCGTTGCCGACCAGATTTGTGTGGCCAGCGTAGTGAAGCCAGTCGGCCCCAACAGCAAGGTGGCCGGCAACTCCTTCATCGTCGACAAAAAGACCAGGGCCGCGCCCGTCCAGATGCCGGGGCGCAGCAGGGGCAACGTGACGCGGCTGATGGTGCGGCTGCGGCTGGCTCCCATGCTGCGGGCTGCCTCCTCCAGGCGCGGACTCATGCGTAGCAGGGATGTGTGCACGGTGCCGGTAGCCTGGGGCAGAAAACGTACCACATAGGCAAAAATCAGCATGGTCAACGTCTGATAGAGCCACGGGAGAAAGTTGGCGCCGAAGAAGACCAGGCTCAATGCGATGACGATGCCGGGCAAGCCATAACCGACGTAGACAGATTGACTGATCAGATTGCTGTAACGACTTGGGAAGCGTACGGCCAGGTAGGCTACCGGCAAGGCCAGAACAATGGCGGCCAAGGCAGCCAGCGTACTCGCCTGTACGCTGTGGAACGTCGCTTGGAAGGCGGGCAAGAGCGGTTCGCCGGCGCGCAATCCACGGACCAGCCAGTAGGTCACAACCGAAAGCGGGACGATCAATCCGGCCAGTACGACCAGGCTGCAAAGGGCCAGGGCCGGCCAGCGCCAGGCGCCCAACTTTTGTAGCTGCATCGATCGAGCCGCGCCCGCGCCCATGCGGTAGTAGGGGCGCCCGCGTCCCTGGATGCGTTGGGCGCCGAAGAGCAACAGCAGGGTCAAGACGACGAGCACGAGCGAAAGCAGCGCAGCATAGCTGCGGTCAAAGCTGCTGAGATATTGGATGTAGATCGCACGCGTAAAGCTGTTGTAGCGCAGAATCGAGACGGCCCCGAAGTCGCTCAAGACGTAGAGCGCCACCAGCAGCACGCCCGCGGCAATCGCAGGACGCAACGCCGGCAATGTCACCCGACGAAAGGTCTGCCACGGCCCGTAGCCCATGCCGCGCGATGCCTCCTCGAGCACGGGGTCCAGATTGCGCAATCCGGCGCGGATCGTCAGCAGCAGATAGGGATAGGTGAAGAGTGTCAGGGCGTAGGTAGCGCCGACAAGTCCATAGACCGAAGGCAGGCGTTCTACACCCAGCGGTTCTAACCAGTTCTGCACCATCCCGCGCGGGCCCAACATGGCCACGAGCGCATATCCCCCCACATAGCTGGGGAAGACGAGCGGCAGCGTGGTCAGCACGCTCCATAGGCGCCGTCCAGGCAAGTCAGTGCGCACCGTGAGCCAGGCCAACGGCAAAGAGAGAATCAGGGAAAAGCCAGTGACCAACAGGGCCAGCAACACACTATTCCAGAGAATGCGCAGGGTGCTGGCGCGAAAGATGAGCTCAAGGGCATTGCCCGCGCTCAGCGAGCGCCAAATCAAGTAGGTGAGCGGGAGCAGCATCATGCCCGCAATCAGCGCCGCAATGACGTTGAGCAGCATGTGTGGGGCAGACGTGCGGGGCAGCAAGCGCGATCGATTCTTCGCCACGGCGGATTGGGACCCCGAGGGCGTAACTGGCGACTCAATCATGGGCCGCATGGGCGTCGCTTGTCTCAATCTGCCCCTGATCATGCCAGGGGAGTGTGACGCCATACTCACGGACTGTGGTGGGCCAGAAGAGCCAGATTAACCCCAGCAGCGGCTGGAAGAGGGGAAAATAGCCGTAATCCGCGCCAAAGTGGCGCCAGACCGTGCTGCCGACTGTCGCCGGGGCCACAAAACTCCAGATGCCGACGGTAAGGGTCATAAGACTCTCGAACAGCAATACGCTAACCGACAGCCACCAGGTCCAACGTCGCCGGTACGCAAAGCCAAAGCCCGCGACCAGGTAGCAAAGCGCGGCAATGCCACTGAGGATCGACGGCAGCAGGTAGACAACACCTTCCTTGAAGAAGAGTTGGTAGACTGCCCGTGTGCCGGTGGAGATGGCCAAGACCGGATACGAAACGGCCAAGATATAACCGATGGCGCTGACCAGGCTGGACATGGAGTCTTGGGGCGCGTTGGCGCCAGCTTCCGTCTGCTGGGGTGCGGTAAATTGTTCGTCGGTCGTCTTATCGGTCACGATGAAGCAACTGTCGATCCACGTACTGGCCGCGGTGCAACTTATATGAAACGGCGGCAGAGAACCCATGAAAACGCCATTATACTCGAACGGTAACGTCCTACGGCAGTATTTCATCCAATGTTTCTCGAAAAAGTGTTGCGGCGGCGGCCCGCGTCTTGCTAAACCAAGCTTAACTTGCTTGTTACATCCGCCTAAATCCCGAATTCCGCCAAGACAATCGCCAGCCAACGGCTCAAGCGCGTTTCGGTGAGTTCGGGCTGGTTGTGCTCGTCGAGCACCAGGCCAAGAAAATCGCCTTCAACCACCGCCCAGGAATTTGTGAAGGTATAGCCGGTGGTAGGCCAACGCCCCACCATTCGTGCGCCGCTGCCTTGTATCCGATCGGCAACAAAGAAGAGAGCATCAGCAAAAGTCTCCGAATAGCCGGCCTGATCGCCCAGTCCATAAATGGCTGCTGTGGCGCCGCTCAGATCGATCTCATCCAGCTCGTCAAGGGATGTGGCCCAGTCGTCCTGCAGCTGGCCGATGTTCCAGGTGGGGACGCCAAGAATCAGGTAGCTGTACTGGGTCATATCTTCCAGATAGAACTCAGCCACATTGTTAAGTTCGACCGTATGGCGACCGCCTGCGGCAATGAGCGCCTGAATTTGCTCGGCAACGCGCTCGGTCGCGCCGTCGGTCGTCCCATAGAAGAGGCCAATCGTCGCCATGCTACCGTTCCGCCAATCTTGAATTGACGAATCGTTTTGCTGTCGCGGAACCTAAATGCCTCGGCTGCATTAGGTCTGATCCTGGGCGGCGCCGGCCTGCGCCAGGAAGGCTTCAATCTCGCCGCGCAGCGCCGCGTAGGTGTGGGTCACGGCAAAGTCAGGGAAACGTTCGGCAACGCCGTCCGGGGGGCGGAAGAAGACGCCTACGTTTGCGGCTTTGAGCATGCTGGTATCGTTGAATGAGTCACCGAAGGCCATGGTGCGAAAGCCAAGCGTGTGAAAGCTCTCCATGGCGACCCGTTTTGAGTCGGGAACCCGTAACCGATAATCGACGATCATATTGTCGTCGTCTACGACCAACCGGTGGGCAAAGATCGTCGGATAGCGCAGCTTTGGCATGAAGGGCTCGAGAAACTGGTAGAAGCTGTCCGTCAGGACGATCAGCCGTGACTGCCGGCGCACCCAATCCATGAAGTCCACAGCGCCCGGCAACGGTTCGAGCCCGGCAATGACGGCCTGGATATCGCCCAGCGTCAAGCCATGCTCGCGCAGGATCTCCATGCGCAGCTGCATGAGTTCGCCATAGTCAGCAATGTCGCGCGTGGTCAACCGTAACTGTTCGATGCCGGTCGCCTCGGCAACGGCGATCCAGACTTCGGGGAGGAACACACCCTCCAAATCGGCTGCGATCAATGTCGCCTGATGGTTTAGCATGACGCTCAATCCTTCTGATGGGGCCGGCACGGCCTGGTCGTTGACAGTCGCGCTCGATATTCAAGGGCGTGGACCCAGCCCAAGCGCAACCTCAAGTCTAACAGAAAGAAAATCGATTGCTCAAGAATTAAGCAACGTTAACAACAACCATTAATGGCGCTATACACTTTTGCACCGGATTTGACGGATTTCACCCCATCGGTTACTATTTTCACAATCCCTTAGATTTACTAGGGTTCGCGCAGGTTTCGCGAGATTTCTTGGCCCAGTTTTGGCCTGACCCAAGGCCCGTTTCAAAGACGTTCTAGCCACGGACTTAAGTGTTGAGCATGGAATCAGCCCGTCTCCTCTGTCTCGGATTGAATCATTGCCAGGCCTCCGTCGATGTACGTGAACATTTCCGCTGCTCGTTGGACGCACTGGCCGACGTCCGCCGCCGTGCCGAGGATGAGTCCGAACTCGCCCATTTTCGGGCAATTCGCGAATTTGCGCTTCTCTCCACCTGCAACCGTTTTGAACTCTATGCCACATTAGATCTAGACCTAACGATCGACGCAGGCGAAGCCCTGCTGCGCGCGCTTTTGGCAGAGGCCAGCGGCGTGGCTGACAGCGCTGCTGCGCCCTTTTATCGCTATGTGGACGTTGATGCTATGCGCCATCTGGCACGCGTTGCGACAGGTCTCGATTCACTCGTTTTAGGCGAATCACAGATCTTGGGGCAGGTGACCTCTGCTTACACCGCGGCAACGGAAGCACACGTAATTGGCCCCTTTCTTGATGAAATGATGCTTGCCGCCATCCGCTCCGGCAAGCGTGCCCGTAGCGAGACGGCCATCAGCAACAATCCTGCCAGCATTAGCTCCGTTGCCATTGCCCTGGCCGGCCGAGCCGGGGGGGCTCTGAAGACAAAGCGCATTACGGTAATCGGCCTGGGAGAGATGGGGCGACTCACGCTTAAAGCGCTGGCGGCACGCAAGCTGGAACGCATCTCATTGGTCAACCGCACGCCGGAACGGGCGCTTCCGTACGCTTCCGAAGGCCATACGGTGTACGCGCTTGATCGCCTGGATGAGGCGGTGCTGGATGCTGATGTGGTTGTCAGCGCGACCAGCGCCGAGTCGTTCATTCTGACGGCCGACCAGCTCCAGATGCTCCAGGCGCAGCGAGCGCATCGTCCGTTGATTCTGGTCGACATTGCGCTCCCCCGCGATATCGAGCCGGCTGCGGCAGCCGTGCCTGGCGTACGACTCTTCGACATTGACGATCTGAACGCGGGCTTGGATGAAGCCTTGTCGTCACGGCGCAGCGAGGTTCCCAAGGTCGAGGCGATCATCGATCAGGAGGCGTCTTGCTTTGCGGCCATGCTCCATGAACTTGCCATGCGCCCCGTGGTGGTGGATCTGCGCCAGCGGGCAGAGCAAATCCGCCAGCAGGAGTTGGCGCGCACGCTGCGCTACATGGGGGACGATGTAGACGAGGAGGTTGTCGCCCAGCTCAATCACCTCTCACGTGCACTGGTCAACCGTTTGCTCCATTCCCCTACTCAGCGCCTGCGCCAGGTCGCCCACAATGGCCAGGCCGACACCTACGCCGAGACGATCCGCGATCTCTTTGATCTTAGCGATATCCAGGATACGCCCTGATGGCCGCCCCCGTTCTTCGCCTTGGCACGCGCACCTCTCGCCTGGCCCGGTGGCAAACCGAACATGTAATTGCCCAACTCTCCGCCGCATGGCCCCAGCTAACTTGTATCACGGTTCCTTTCGTCACCAAAGGTGACAAGACGCTGGACAAACCGCTCCCCGAAATCGGTGGCAAAGGTCTCTTTACAGCTGAACTAGAAGCTGCGCTCAGCGCCGGTGAGATCGATCTGGCCGTCCACTCGCTGAAGGATCTGCCCGTAGATGACGCGCCAGGTTTGACAATTGGTGCGATTCCCGGACGGGCAGACGTACGTGACGCCGTGGTGGCCGGGGATGGCTTAGCTCTTGCCGCACTGCCTCAAGGCGCCGTCGTGGGAACAAGCAGCGTGCGGCGCCGCGCCCAGTTGCTCGCGTGCCGCCCCGATCTCGACATTCAATCGATACGCGGCAATGTGGAGACGCGGATTCGCAAGGTGGTGGACGAGCGCCACTACGCAGCAACGATTCTGGCCATGGCTGGCCTGGAGCGCCTGGACTTGACCCCTAAGGTCACCGACCTGCTCGACCTGGACCTCATGCTCCCCGCACCGGGGCAAGGCGCGCTGGCCGTGCAGTGCCGTCAAGATGATAGAGCGACGCTAGGCTTGCTTGCAGCCATTGATGATTCAGTTACCCGCGCCTGCGTCACGGCAGAGCGGGCTTTCCTGAGCGCATTGGGCGGCGGCTGTTCAGCGCCAATTGCCGCCTACGCCACACAGGACGGCGAGGGCCAGCTTACGCTGCATGGCCTCGTTGGCGCGGCAGATGGCAGCCGGGTATTGCGTGTCGACGGCAGCGGGCGCGACCCGCATGCCCTTGGCGCCGAGCTGGCTGCGGATGTACTTGCGCAGGGTGCGGCTGCGCTCTTGCAATGAGTGCTCTAGCCTGCCTGAGCGGTCGCCGCGTGGTGGTTACGCGCCAGCGCGAGCAGGCAGAGTCATTCTGCCGGCGCTTGACGGAGCTTGGCGCCGAGCCCGTCCGCTTTCCGACGATTGACTTTGCGCTCGTTCGCTCCCAAGAGGTTGACCAGGCATTGGCGAATCTGCAAGCGTATGACTGGATCCTCTTCACCAGCCCCAATGCCGTGCGTTTTTTTCTCGATTTGCTGGAAGAAGCCCAGACGGTGTTGACGGACCCCCGAATCGCCGCGACCGGCTCGCAAACCGCGGCAACGCTCAGGGCGGCCGGCTATGTCTGCGATTTTGTGCCCGCCGATTTTTCTGGCGCAACGCTGGCCGCGACGCTGCCCAACGTGACGGGCCAGCGCATTCTCGTGCCGCGTACCGAGCAGGGCCGTCCAGAGCTTAGCGAGGGGCTCCTGAGTCGCGGCGCAGAGGTCGATGATCTCGCGATCTATCGCACCATTTTTGCCACGCCGACCAGCGCAGAAGTGGATGCGTTACGGCAGGGGACGGATGTACTCACCTTTACCAGCCCGCTGACGCTGCGCAATTTTTTTGCGCTGGTCGATCAATTATCACTCGACCAAGCTGTCGCCGGCGCAGCCATCGCCTGCATCGGGCCGACCACGGCGGCTGAGGCTCACTGCAAGGGGCTGAAAGCCGACATTGTGGCGGACACCTACACGACCGATGGCCTGCTGGATGCGCTTTGCGCCTACTACGAGTCAAAGAGCCGGTCTGCCAAAGAATCAACCAGGGATGTGAAATGAGCCGTACAGCCAATGCCGCAGAATCGCCACAGCTTCAGCTACCCATCCGCCCGCGGCGCTTGCGCCACACGCCGACCCTGCGTGCGATGGTGCGCGAGACTGAATTGACGCCGACCGACTTCATCTATCCCCTCTTCGTCACCCATGGCGAGGGCGTACGCGCACCCATTGCCTCCATGCCGGGCATTGCACAGCTTTCTGTTGATGAAGCAGTCTTCGAAGCGGGCGTCGCTGCGGCCGAGGGTGTGCCGGCGGTGATTCTCTTCGGCATCCCTGCACAAAAGGATCCGATCGGTCTGGAAAATTTTGCGCAGGACGGCATCGTGCAGCAAGCTGTGCGCGCTATCAAGGCAGCGTTGCCCGACCTGATCGTCATCACGGACGTCTGTCTTTGTGAATATACCGATCACGGCCACTGCGGGCTGCTCCATCATCCAGAGGATAGCGGCGCACACCTGGCCGAAGGTTACGTGCTCAACGATGAGACGCTACCGATCCTGGCAAAAGCGGCTGTCTCCCATGCAGCGGCGGGCGCGGATATTGTTGCCCCCAGCGGTATGTTGGACGGCATGGTCAGTGCGATCAGGCAGGGCCTGGACGCCGCCGGCTTTGCCCACATCCCGATTATGTCCTATGCGGTCAAGTACGCATCCGCCTTTTACGGTCCCTTCCGCGATGCGGCCGACGGTGCCCCCAAATTCGGCGACCGCAAGACCCATCAGATGGATCCGGCCAACGTTCGCGAGGCGCTGCGTGAGGCGCAATTGGATGTTGCCGAGGGGGCGGATTTTCTGATGGTGAAGCCTGCGTTGGCCTATCTCGACGTCATTGCGCGAGTGAAGGAAGCGTTTCCTGAACTGCCCATGGTCGCCTATAACGTGAGCGGCGAATACGCCATGTTGAAGGCTGCAATTGCCAACGGCTGGCTGGACGAAGCCGCGATCCTGGAAACGCTTTTGGGCTTTAAGCGTGCTGGAGCGGATCTAATCATTACCTATCATGCGATCGAGGCTGCCCGGTCATTGTCCGCCCGGTAAGGGGCCCGTACCCGAATCAACCGAGCACCGGCAGTGATCCGCAGCAAGCGCGATCTGACAATTCTTATACGTGAACATGTTGAGGACACCATAATGCCCGAAGAAGTTTTGCGAAAACAGCGCCCACAGGATGACGCAGCGACGGAGACAGTCGAGATATACGAACTCGGCCGCGGCCCTGATGGCGAGGTAATCAAGTCGAATCGTCGCCTCTTCATGCAGCTCTATGCGTTCGGCAACTGCAGTGATACGCAGCCGCTTATCGACGCCTTGGCTGCAGCCGATCTGCCGGCAACGCTCTACGCGGACATCAACGACCCGCGTGGCGTTGGCCTGCTCACATGGAGTGAAGAAGCCGACTACTTCATCGATGCGTTACGCAACTTCCTCCTGCAACCGCCTTTCGCCGACCTAACGCCCAAGCCGGAATACACCATGCTTGGTCGCACCTACTCGATTGGCTACGAGACCGACCTGGATGACACGCTGGTGGATCGCCCCAAACGCCGTGTGGTCGATCCCGCCATGCCGTGGGTTGTCTGGTATCCCTTGCGTCGCGCCGGCTCGTTTGAGCAGCTTGACGCCAAAGAGCAGCGCACCATCTTGGCTGAGCATGGCGGGATTGGTCGTGCATATGGTCGGGCCGGCCTGGGCACGGACATTCGCCTTGCCTGCCACGGCATGGATAAGAACGATAATGATTTCGTCGTCGCCCTGTTGGGTCCAGAGTTATCGCCCCTGTCGTCGATTGTGCAGCGCATGCGTAAAACCAAGCAGACGTCCCTTCACCTAGAGCGGCTTGGCCCCTTCTTTGTGGGCAAGGCGATCTGGCAGAATCAACCGGACAACGAGAAATGAGCGAAGCAATGAATGTGGAGACAACTGCAGCCGACGTCGTTGAAGAACCAACTGCGCTCTTTCTGCGTGCCTGCCGGCGGCTGCCGGTAGAGCGCACACCGGTCTGGTTTATGCGCCAGGCCGGCCGCTACATGGAAGAATACCGGGCCATCCGTGCCCAGCATGCCATGCTGGACGTGATCAACACGCCCGAGCTAGCGGCTGAAGTGACCCTGCAGCCGATCAACCGCTTTGGCTTCGACGCGGCGATCATCTTCGCCGACATCCTGCCGCCGCTGATCGGCATGGGGCTAAACCTGGAGTTTGTCAAGGGCGAAGGACCAGTCATCCACAATCCGTTGACCACCACGTATGACATCGATGTGCTGGCCACGCCACCGGCCGAACAGAGCATGGGGCCGACCTTGGAAGCGATTGGCATGGTCGCAGGCGAGCTTGCACCGCGCGACATTCCGCTGATCGGCTTCGCCGGTGCGCCCTTTACCCTCGCCTCCTACGCGATCGAGGGCGGCGGTTCCAAGCAATATGCCAAGACCAAGGCGCTGATGTATGGCGAGCCCGCGGCCTGGCAGCGGCTAATGAATAAGCTGGTCACGGTTCAGGCTGACTATTTGCTCAAGCAGGCCAAGGCTGGGGCCGCGGCGCTGCAAGTCTTCGATTCCTGGGCGGGCATCGCTCTGGGCCGGCAGGATTATGAACGTTTTGTGGCGCCGTACAATACGCAGCTCTTCACAATGCTCCAACGCGCGGGCGTACCCGTGATCAACTTTAGCACCGGCACGGCAGCCTATGTCGACCTGGTTGCAGAGTGTGGCGGCGACGTGGTCGGGGTCGACTGGCGCATGCCGCTGGACTGGTCACGCGAGCGCATCGGGCCGGAGCAGGCGATCCAGGGCAACTTGGAACCGATTGCGCTCTTTGCACCGTGGCGGGAGTTGCGCTATCAAATCGATGATATCTTGGCGCGCGCCGGCGATGCGCCAGGCCACATTTTCAACTTGGGCCACGGCATCTTGCCCCAGACGCCCGTCGAGACCGTCGACCGCGTTCTGGCATACGTGCGTGAGCAGACTGCACGCGGCTGATCATTTTGAACCTGGAGAATCCAATGAGTGACATCCATTATCCGATCGGCGTGTTGATTATGGCCTATGGCGGGCCTAATTCGCTCGACGAGCTGCCAGGCTATCTCGCCGACATTCGCCAAGGTCGACCGACCACGCCGGCCGTACTGGAAGAGATCAGCAACAACTATCGCAACATTGGCGGCAGTTCGCCCCTGCTGGAGATCACCACGCGCCAGATTGAGGCCGTGCGCAAACAGCTGGACCCGGAACGCTACAAGATTTATCTCGGCATGCGGCACTGGGCGCCTTGGATCGAGGAAGTGATCGGCCAGATGCTTGATGACGGCGTGACCCACGCCGTTGGCCTCGTGCTTGCGCCCCATTACTCCAAGCTGAGCGTGGCCAAGTATCAAGGCAAAATTGCGGCAGGATTGGAGATGCAGCATGGGACCATCGAGTTTGAGAACATCTCCTCGTATCACGATGCCCCCAAGCTGATTGAAGCACTGGCCAATCGCGTTACAGAAGGTATCGAGCGCTGGCCCGAAGACGAACAGGAGAGCGTCCACGTGATCTTTAGTGCACACAGCCTGCCCGTGCGCATCATTAAGATGGGCGACCCCTATGACAGCCAGTTGCGCGAAACCGCCCGGCTCGTTGCGGAAAAGGCCGGTCTGGCCGAGGATCGCTGGTCGTGGAGCTACCAGTCCGCCGGGCGCAGTCCGGAACCCTGGTTGGGGCCCCAGTTGGAAGAGTACATTCCCGATTTGGCTGAGCAGGGCGTCAAGAACATTGTTAGCATCCCCGTCGGCTTTGTATCGGATCACGTCGAGATCCTCTATGACATCGACATCGAGGCTCAGGCCGTCGCCAAAGAATTGGGCATCCGCCTGGAGCGACCGCCGGCCCTCAATGAGGATCCGCTCTATATCGATACCCTTGTCGAGCTCATCAACGCCGCGGCCGCCAAGTGGCAACCGGACGCGCAGCCGGCGGCGTAAACCAGCACCAACCTGGAGAGATCATGAACACAAGCCAATCTGAAGCGCTCTTTGCCCGCGCGGTTGATGTACTCCCTGGCGGCGTCAATTCGCCAGTCAGGGCCTTTAAGTCCGTAGGGGGCACGCCGCGCTTTATCGAGCGCGGCGAAGGCGCCTACATGATCGATGTGGACGGCAACCGCTATATCGATTACGTCATGTCATGGGGTCCGCTGATCTTGGGCCACGCCAATCCGGCCGTGGTTGCGGCCCTCCAGTCAGCCACGGCCAAAGGAACCAGCTTTGGTGCGCCGTCGCCGCTGGAGATTGAACTGGCCGAGTTGGTGACAGAGATGATGCCCAACCTGGAGATGGTCCGTTTTGTCAACTCGGGCACGGAAGCCACCATGAGTGCACTGCGCTTGGCCCGCGCCTTTACAGGGCGGTCGAAGATCGTCAAATTTCAGGGCAATTATCACGGTCATGCCGACATGCTCTTGGTCCAGGCCGGCTCGGGCGTGGCCACGCTGGGGCTGCCCGATTCGCCGGGCGTGCCCGCGGCCACCGTAGCCGATACGTTGACCGCACGCTTCAACGACCTGGCATCCGTTGAGCAATTATTCGACGAGGCAGGCGATGAAATCGCAGCGATTATCGTCGAGCCGGTGGCAGGCAACATGGGCCTGGTGCCGCCACAGCCCGGTTTTCTGGCTGGTTTGCGTCAGATCACGACCGATCATGGCGCCCTACTCGTCTTCGATGAAGTGATGACCGGCTTTCGGGTACATCCTGGCGGCGCCCAGACATTATTTGACATAAAACCAGACATCACGGCACTGGGCAAGGTGATCGGCGGGGGGCTGCCGGTAGGCGCCTATGGCGGCCGGCGTGAAATCATGGAAATGGTCGCGCCAGCCGGGCCCATGTATCAGGCGGGCACGCTCTCCGGCAACCCGCTGGCCATGACGGCCGGGCTGGAGACGCTACGCGGCATCAATCAGTCGGGCGTCTGGGACGGACTAGAGCAGCGCGGCGCGCAGCTGATGACCGGGCTCAGCGAAGCCGCTGCGGCAGCTGGAGTTCCAGTCTCCGTCAGCAGGGTGGGGACCATGTTTGGGATGTTCTTCCAGCCCGGTCCGGTTACCGATTGGGCATCGGCGTCGGCATCGGATACAGAGCGCTTCGGCCGTTATTTCCATGCCATGCTGGAGCAGGGCGTCTATATCGCACCCTCGCAGTTCGAGGCCGGCTTCCTCTCCACGGCACACGGCGAGCAGGAAATCGACGCTACCGTCGAAGCTGCCGCGCAAGCGATGGCTCAGCTTGTATAAAGATTTGGGCTCTAAGCAGCCTAGTGTTCCGCCAATCTTGAATTGACGACTCGTTTAACTGTGGCGGAACCTAAATGCATCGGCTCGAGAACCACCTGCTTTGCGCCTGGCACGTCCCGGGCACGGGCGCCTACAAGTCTGCTAATCGGACATTCTGCCGCTCGTACCGGGGACGTTACGACCAACTGTCAACGGGATCTAGCACAACATTCGCATAGCCAATAAATCAAGAGCGCAATTACCTGGGTCGGTAATTGCGCTCTTGTCAATCCAGCACTACACCGTCATTGGCAATGTCTTGTTCCTCGACATAGCGGCTGGGCATGGAGAGAGAGTTCCAGCCGCCGGCATCGCGCAGGGCGAAGGGATCTGTGCCATTGCGGGCAGCCATGGTCGCCCAGTAGTGCCGGCAGTCATGGGCCGAAAGGCCAAAGAGCCCAATTTCTTCACCAAGCGTGCGGACGCGGGCGGTAATGGCGCGTTCGCTCATCCCAGGCTTCCCCAAATGTCCCCCTTTGCGGCTTGCGCGTAGAAGGGGGCCGTCACTCGGTGCATGGCCAAAGTTGATCCAGCGCTGGACCGCGCGCAGTGCGTCCTCTGTGAGCCGATGGGTCTGCCGCTTATCCACCTTGGGGCGAAAGAAGGTGAGTAGGCCACGCTGTAAGTCTACGTCTTTGCGCTGGACCAGCGCCAATTCGCCGACGCGCAAGCCATGGTCGAGGAGCAGGGAGAGTAGGACAGCATCGCGGCGCCCTTGGGGCGTATCGGGCTGCTGCTTGAGCGTGCGAGCCTGAGCCGCGGTAATGGTGACATTTTCAGCCTTCTTGTCCCCCAGGCGTTGGGTCGCGCGGCGTTCATTGACGCGTTTGCCTTCTTTCAGGCTGTAGCCCGACACATTCCGAATCAAAGTCGATTCTTCGGCATCGATCACCCCCGCTTTGCTGGCCAACTTCGCATAGACCTTAGTCGTTGAAAGCTTGCGATTGACGCTGCTGATCGAATAGCCACCCTGCAAGAGCCAGCGCACGTACCCCTCAACGATGCCCCACGTGACCCCATGCCACGCTTGTGGGGAACTCTGCAGTTCTATTGCGCTCAGCCCACTTGAGTCGCCGATGGCAGCGAGGTACTCGGCAAAGGTGTCAAGATCCGCGGCCTGGGCTCGCAGCGTGTTGTGCGCTTTGCGGCTTGTGTAGTCGTCGAACGCCGCCGCACCGGCATATTGATTGGCGACCTGACCCAGTGCTGCGCGACGGCTACGTTCTTGCGCATCCAGCGGCGCCTTGGGGGCAGTTGTGACCCTGGTCAGTTTGTTCGATTGATCGCTCACGGGCTTTCTCTCGCTAATAGCTTCCGATAAGGATAAATTATCGGTATCTATATTAACCGAAAAAGGGCATCGGTGTCAAGCCCTTGTTTTGCCTTCTATTTGCCTCCGGGCTCGCTAGGATATATGACGTCGCGAAACGCCAGCTATAGAGACGGCAAGGAGCGCCCAGCGACTATCCTGCATAGATGGCGCGTGCAAGTAAGCCCGCAGAGGCGTATTTGATGTCAGCAAAACGCGCGGTTGCGTCGATTCGTTACGTTCCGTTGGGTTCTGTGGCGCCAGCACTTGGCCTAGATGCCCCATGGGCGACGGAACGCACTGCTTACACAGCAATTAGACTATGCGAAGTTGCGTCCTTGTGACGACGTATGGCGCAAATGACAGTGGGGCTCCAGCTTCGGAGCCCCACTATACGTTCAGTTAATGCCCCCTACCGGCGGCGGTTTCGCACTGCCTCAAGCAGGAACAGACCACCGAGCAGCAGCAAGACAACGCCAACGCCGCCCTGGCTGCGTGCAGTAAGCGAAAGGCCCGTATCTGGCAAGCCTGGCGCCAGGCCATCAGCGACCGGCGCCGCAGTTGGCCGCTCACCCATATTCGTAACCGCCGGTGCTGCGCCAGTGGCGTTCGGGTCCGGCATAGCCATGCTCGCATCCGTCGGCTCTGCAAGCGGCGTTTCCGTTGCAGTCGGAGATGGTTGCGGCTTGCTCGTGGCGGTAGGTTCAGGGGTATTTGTAGCCGTAGGCGTACTTGTCGGCGCCTCAGTAGGAGTTGCCGTCGGTTCCGGCGTTGGGGTTGGCGTCTCCGTAGGCGCGACCGTAGCCGTGCTTGTAGCCGTGCTTGTAGCCGTCGGTCTCGGCGTATTTGTGGCAGTAGGCGCCGGCGTCTCACTAGGAGTTGCTGTAGGAGTTGCTGTCGGCTCAGGTGTATTCGTCGCCGTTGAAGTCGGCTCCAGCGTAGCAGTTGCCGTCGACGTGGCCGTGGGTTCCGGTGTGGCAGTCGGCGTGCGGGTTGGCGTCGGCTCGGGCGTTACTGTATTGGTTGCTGTCGGTTCGGAGGTCGGCGTAGCTGTAGCCGTCGGTGTGGCTGTGGGCTCCGCTGTTGCTGTACTCGTCGACGTAGGCTCAGGTGTCGGGGTCTCTGTGGGTGTCGCCGTAGCAGTATTTGTAGCCGTTGGTTCCGGCATGGCAGCCGCAAGCAACTCTGCCAGCGAACCGCCCGAAATATTAACCGGTAGACGCCTCCCTTCCAGGCTTCTTGCCCGGATATTGAGCCCCAATTCATCTGTATCATCAACAGGGGTCAATATTTCCCATGCGCCGCCCTCATCGACGGTTGCCGAGATCGTTTCACCACGAGCGATGGCAAGTTCCACAACCGCACCGGGTAATCCCTTTCCGCTTGCACGCAGCGTCAGCAAAGCATTCGACGGTGATAGTGAGAGTTCGTCCACCGTTAGCGGAACAGGCGTCGCCGTCGAAGTTGGCTGCGGCGTTGCTGTCCTTGTTGCCGTGGGCTCAAGGGTAGCCGTGCTTGTCGCTGTCGGGGTCAAAGTGGGCTCTGGCGTCGGGGTATTCGTCGCGGTTGGTTCTGGGGTCGACGTGGCAGTTGCTGTGGGTGCAGGCGTCTCGGTTGGCGTCTCCGTTGGTGTCTCTGTCGGTGTCTCTGTCGGTGTCTCTGTAGGCTCAGGGGTGGCTGTATTCGTGGCCGTCGGCCGCGGGGTATTTGTTGACGTCGGTTCGGGTGTCTCAGTCGGCGTGGCTGTGGGTGCAGGCGTCGGCTCGAGGATGCGCAGCATGATTGCACGACGCCCCGTGACGACAGAGTCATCAGTGCGTCGCTGCTGGGCATTGATCGCATAGAGGCCTGGACGCGTGAAGGGCAGCGTGGAAGACCAGACGCCCCGGGCATCTACCAGCGCAGTACCGGATATCACGCCGTTCACCAGTACTTCCAATTCACTTTCAGGCTGACCAACGCCAGAAATTATCACGTCGCCCGCTTCAAAGCCGTCTTGCAACGCCTCGGCGTCAACCTGTGGCGGCAGTGGCGTAGCGGTTGATGTAGGTGTCGGCGTTGCCGTGTTGGTCGCGGTCGGTTCCGGTGTGGCGGTTTCCGTCGGCTCAGGCGTCTCTGTCGGCGTCTCGGTTGGTTCAGGCGTAGGCGTGGCCGTACGTGGCGGCTCAGGGCTCAGGCGTCTCTGTTGGCGTTGGCTGTTGATGTTGCCGTTGGCTCCGGTGTGGCCGTCGGTGGCGGCGCGACAGCCAGGGGCAGCACTGGAGAACGCTCAGCGATTGCACCGTTGACGTCGATTTCGTCGGCACGCAGAAGGAACTCGCCGGCATCTTCCAAGATCGTCGTCACCGTCCACAGGCCGCTGGCATCCACCGTCGTCGTAGCGATCGCCGTCTCATCCAGTGAAATCTGAATGGTGCTCTCCGGCGCACCTGTTCCGTTGAGCGTCAGGCTGTTGCTAATAATGCCGCTGTTCAGAATCACGGCGCCCAATGCCGGACGGATTGGCGTAGCCGTGGGCGTATTGGTCGCAGTGGGTTCCGGGGTCGCCGTTTCGGTTGCCGTTGGCACAGGCGTTTCAGTTGGTTCAGGCGTCGCCGTTTCGGTTGCCGTTGGTTCCGGTGTTTCCGTCGGCGTCACCGTTGGTTCGGGGGTTTCGGTTGGCGTTTCAGTTGGTTCCGGCGTGGCTGTATTCGTAGCCGTCGGCTCAGGCGTCTCTGTCGGCGTGGCTGTCGCCGTTGGCTCCGGTGTGGCCGTCGGCGGCGGCGCGACAGACAGGGGCAGCACTGGAGAACGCTCAGCGATTGCGCCGCTGGCGTCGATTTCGTCGGCACGTAGAAGGAACTCGCCGGCATCTTCCAAGATCGTCGTCACCGTCCACAGGCCGCTGGCATCCACCGTCGTCGTAGCGATCGCACTCTCATCCAGTGAAATCTGAATGGTGCTCTCCGGCGCACCTGTTCCGTTGAGCGTCAGGCTGTTGCTGATGATGCCGCTGTTCAGAATCACGGCGCCCAATGCCGGACGGATTGGCGTCGCCGTGGGCTCCGGAGTCGCAGTTGCCGTCTCCGTCGGTTCGGGAGTCTCTGTCGGTGTCTCCGTCGGTTCTAAGGTCGCTGTTTCGGTTGCCGTTGGTTCCGGTGTCTCGGTTGGTGTTTCCGTAGGCGTTGCCGTTGGTTCAGGCGTATTGGCCGATGTGGCCGTGGGCTCCGGTGTCTCGGTTGGCGTGGCTGTGGGCTCAGGAGTGGCCGTAGGCGGCGGATCCACGACCAGTCGGACTGGCGCCGCACGCTCCGCAACGAGGCCATCAGTGCCGATTTCGTCGGCACGCAGGAGGAACTCGCCAACATCCTCCAAGATCGTCGTCACCGTCCACAGGCCGCTGGCATCTACCGTCGTCGTAGCGATCGCACTCTCATCCAGCGAAATCTGAATGGTGCTCTCCGGCGCACCTGTTCCGTTGAGCGTCAGGCTGTTGCTAATAATGCCGCTGTTCAGAATCACGGCGCCCAATGCCGGACGGATTGGCGTAGCCGTGGGCGTATTGGTCGCAGTGGGTTCCGGGGTCGCCGTTTCGGTTGCCGTTGGCACAGGCGTCTCTGTCGGCGTCTCCGTACAGGCGTCTCTGTCGGTTCCGTCGCCGTTTCGGTTGCCGTTGGCTCCGGTGTTTCCGTCGGCGTTTCCGTAGGCACAGGCGTTTCAGTTGGTTCAGGCGTCGCCGTTGCGGTTGCCGTTGGCTCCGGTGTTTCCGTCGGCGTTTCCGTCGGCTCGGGCGTATTGGTCGATGTGGCGGTCGGCTCCGGAAGGGCCGCAGCCAGTAGTGAACGCAATGCGCCGGTAGGGATCATCACGGGCAGCGTGGCGCCATCGGCGCTGATGCCTTCGATCTCCAGGTCGATCTCGGCCGGGTCTTCCACTCCGGCCTGCAAGGACCACGCGCCATCGGCCGCGACCTGCGTCTCCGTCGACGGCGCAGCGTTGATGCCCAGACGTACGATCGCGTCGGGCTGTCCCGTGCCGCGCACCAGCAGCGCCAGTTGTGCGGCGTCAGAGATCAGCTCAACGCTGTCGACGACAACGGGAATGGGCGTAGGCGCGGCAGTCGGTGTTGGCGCTGCAGTTGGCTGGGCGAGAATCAGAATACGGCTCGGGGCGCTCTCTGCGCCGTCCACGTAGCGTGCGGCCAAGTCAAAACTGCCAGGCTCGGCCAGATTGATCTCGTACGACCAGCGGCCATCATCCCCGGTGAAGGCGACGCCATTGAGTGCTTCGTCAACCAGGATTTCGATGCTGCTGTTGGGGCGTGCCGCGCCCGCCAAGGCGATGCGCCCCGGCTCCATTGCACCGGCAGCCGCAACCTCAAGCGTGGGCGGAATGGGCCGAATCCCAGCAGTTGGCGTTGTCTCCGTCACAGGCAGCGTCAGCGTGAGCGTCGTCAGTCCGTCGTCGACCGTGTCAGTGAGAAGTTCGGTCGGCGTAAGGGTCGCGGCGATGGTGATCGCATCCCGCTCCGCATCAGCGGCAGGCGTCATGGTGATGGGAGCGGACGTCGCAATCGCAACTGCAGTCCCCGTAACGGCATCATCAACCGTGACGACGACTTCCGTAGAAGTAACAGTCGCAGCCAAAGTTGCCGTAACCGTCGGTGTCACAGTTGGTATTGAAGTTGGTATTGAAGTTGGTATTGAAGTGGGTGTGACAGCGGCAACTGTTGCTGACACCGTCGCCGAAGCTGTAACCGTAACCACGCCGGCGGCGTCGGGCGGCACAGTTGCGGTGACGTCGATCGTCGGCGTAATTGCTGTGACGGTCTCAACCAAAGCGATCTCATCAGAGGTCGGCACTGGCACTTCTACCGTGGCCGTGGCCTCAACCGCTGTCGCTGCGGCTGCAACTGCAGCGGGCTCTGTCGGAGGGAGTGTCGCTTCTGCATCGGCTATGGCGGGCGCGGTGAGGACAGAAATGGCCACGGGCTCGCTGCCGCCTGCGGCGTTGGCGGCACGAATCGTGTAGTCGCCCGGCGCTAGCAGCTGCGCCTCCAGGGTCCAGCTACCCGTCTCGTCAGCCATGGCGACACCCATTAGCAAATCGTCAAGCAGAACCTCAACTTCCTCGCCGGGATTGCCTTGGCCACTGATCGTAATCGGCCCGGTCGTCAATGCATCGGCAAACTGTTCTGCATCTAGCGATGCCGGAACGGCTGCTTCGTCCACCGGATCCGCCACCGGATCCGCCATCGTATCCGCTTCGTCCACGAGTGCTTCAACAACGCTGATCGCCATCGGCGTGCTGCGCCCACTTTGTGCGCCTTCTGCCGTCAACTCATATGCCCCGGGCGCCAGGATGCGCGCGTTTAGCGCCCACTGTCCGGCTTCATCCGCCTCGGCCTCGCCCAAAGGCAGTGTGTCAATAAAGACGATGACTTGTTCAGAAGGCGCGCCTGTACCCTGAATCATGAGGGGGCCGACCGGCAAATCGCCGCTCAGCATCGTTTCGTCAATCGTTGGCGGAGCAACAGCCGCCGCATCATCCGTCACCGCATCATCCGTCACCGCTTCATCCGCTGTCTCACCTGCCGCTGTCTCGCTGGCAGATCCGGCGACAGAGTCGGAAGCAGAGTCGGTGGCCTCAGCAACCACATCATCGGTCGACGTCGCGGCCGCGTCAACGGCAATCGTCAGAGACTCGCCAGCCACACCGTCGCTACTGCGCACGTCAAGCGTATACTGGCCCGGGGAAAGGAGGCGTGCGTCCAACGTCCAGACACCGTCATCATCGACGGGCACTCGTCCCAGAAGCAGGCTGTCAAGGAACACTTCAACCTCGCTGCCCGGCATTCCCTGACCGGAAATCGAATTGAGCCCGGTTGTCAGCGCGCTGCCAAGCGCCAGCGAGTCGAACTGGGGCGGTTCAGCCGGAGCGATCACGGTCAGGCGTGCGGGATCACTGGCGCCCCCCTGACTATTCTGTGCGACCAGTACATAGTCACCGGGAGCCAGCAGCTGAATTTCTTTCGACCAGCTGCCGTCGTCAGCCACCGCGATCGTGCCAAGCGAAAGCCCGTCCAGCAAGAGTTCCACTTCGTCAGCCGGCGCAGCCGTCCCAACAATGGTCGTTCGGCCTGTTTCAAGGGGCGCAGTCTCCACGCCAGGATCGATCGACGGTACGACCAACGGTTCCTCGGTGGCTGCCTGTGCCGGGGCTGCCGAATCGCTTTCAGCATCGCTTTCAGCTGCCGCAGCGCGCCCGGTTCCCACCGTCTCATCGTCGGTGGCTGCCTCAGTGGATGTCTCAGTGGTTGTCTCAGTGACTGCGTCACGCGCAACTCCGACCTGCGCCGCCAACTCAACGTCGGTCGTGTAGGTGGGAACAGGCGTGGACAGCGTCATTTCGTTTTCATCTGACTCAGGCTGGTTCAATCCACGTACGTTGCCAAAGACAAAGAGGACGACAATGAGTAGGAGAATGAGTACGGCTACCGCAAATTTGGCCTGGTCATAGCGCTTGACTTCGCGGGGGGTATGTCGTGGTGACATGGGGTACAATCCTTCGTTGCTGAAGCGGCCATCATTTTAATTGCCGCCGATGCGCGAGCCGAGCTAGAGCAGGGTCTTGGCCTGTGCGATCCAATCTTCCGCCGCAATTTTCTGGTTTGTCGCGACGGCTGCCTCCAAGGCTTGCGGCGATGCCTGTGCCAGGTCGGCATATGAGACGATGCCGGCCGCGTTCAGCCGCTCGGCAAAAACCGGCCCGATTCCCTTGACCACGGTCAAGTCATCAGCGACATCAGCAGCTTGGTCTTCCACCGATTGCCCAGATGGCGCAACCTCGGTGGTGTCCGTCGCTACGGTCGGATCCGGAATCTCGTACCCGGACTTTAGACGCTCAAGCTCTTGGCGTGCCTGGTGTAGCTCACTGTAGAGGACGGGGTCTGCTGTGGCTTGTCGTCTATCACTACTGCGCCGAGTCAGCAGCCACTCACCGATCCAACCGATGAGAAGGCCGGCGGCCATGCCAAGCCAGAATTGCATAGGGTATTTCCCCTTCTGTAATTGCGTTGCGCGTTGTTCAGGTCCATTGCGGACCATTTCAGCTTCTTTGTACCATAATTCAGCGGTGACGACCAATCCGATTCGCCAATTTGCAACGCCTGTTCCAGGCCTGTTTGACCGTTCTGTCTCGCCGTTGCATAATCAGCTAGCCGACGCCAACGCCCCACGATTCGGATAGCCATGACCGACGATCAGCAACACTCTTCTCCACAAAATGAGCAGAATCGTTCGCAAAATGACGACCTTGGCGAGGAACGGCGCCAAGACAACCAGCCCTACCTGGTCAAGATCTCCACTTCGCGGCCCGACGGTGGCAGCGAGAAGCCATTGGGCGCCCAACAATCCGCTGACTTTGCCATCGATGAAACGCCCGTCCGACGGCGGCGGCGGCGCATTTCGCTTTATCAAGGACCGTGGGCCCTTATCATCGGTTTTGCCGCGATTATTGTGATTGGCGCATTCCTACTCAAATTGCCGGCCGCGGCCGCGCCTGGCGTTTCGATCACGTGGGGCGAAGCATTTTTTACGGCGACCAGCGCGACAACGGTCACCGGCCTCGTGGTCTTGACGACCGCAACTGACTTTTCCTTCCTGGGCCAGGTCATTATTCTCATCTTGCTCCAGGTGGGTGGTGTCGGTTTCGTTGCTTTCTCTGTCCTGCTTTTCCGACTGATTGGTCGGCGAATCAACCTCCAGACGCGCCTGATTGTGCAGCAGTCTCTGGGCACGCGCCAGGCCAGCGGCGTCCTAAGGCTGGCGCTTTACGTGCTTGGCATCACCCTAACCCTGGAAGCGATTGGCGCGGTGTTGCTCTGGCTGCGCTGGCGAACGGCCATGCCCGAACGAGACGCCATTTGGTACGCCATTTTTCATGCCATCAGCAGCTACTGTAACGCCGGCTTCGATCTTTTCTCCGGCACCGACAAAGGCGTGCTCTTTGGCTTTGGCACGGACTGGTACACCCTGACCGTCATGGGCACGCTGATCGTGCTGGGCAGCTTTGGCATCACCGTGATGTACGATCTGTGGAACTATCCCGGCTATCGTTTTCTGGGTTTGAACACGCGTTTCACTTTGCTCATGGCCGCCGTATTGACTTTAATCGGCGTCATGGTCTTCATGGCTGATCCCCTTTTCCACAATACGCTCTTCAGCAATGTGCCATTCAATCAACGCTTCGCCGTGGCGCTCTTTTCCGTTGTTTCGTCGCGTACAGCCGGGTTGACCATCGTGCCGCTCCAGGACCTGGGTGAGGCGACGCAACTGATCATCATGTTGTGGATGTTCATCGGCGGGGCGCCAGCGAGCATGGCCGGCGGCGTTAGTACCAGCACAGTCGCGGTGATCATCTTTGCCGTGATCGCCACATCCCGCGGTCTGGGTGAGACCATCAGCTTCCGGCGCACGATCCCAGTCGAGACGATTGCCAAAGCCGTCGCCATTATGACTGTCAGTTCGTTGCTGGTCCTGGTGATCACGCTCCTGCTGTCGCTTAATCATGAAGGGGAAATCTTCACCGTTGGGTTTGAGGTGATCAGCGCGTTCGCCAACGCCGGCTATTCGCTCGACTTTACGGGTGACATGGATAATTTTGGACGCTTTCTGATCGCGTTTACAATGTTCTGGGGACGGTTGGGGCCCTTGACAATCGTTGTTGCCCTTGCCCAGCGCCAGCAGCCCAGCTTCGTGCATTATCCCGAGGAACCGATTATTTTGGGCTAGCCGCACCTTGTATTTGGCGGCAGTTGCAATTTGTCATTAATCGATGAATGGATAAGCAGTCCGCTTTTATGTCCCAAAATCCACTTCCAATCGTACAGAGCTGCCCTCACGCCGGCATGGGCATACCGCCAGAGGTTCAAGACAAGCTGGCGATTTCCACCGTCGATCTCTACAACGACTGTGATCTTTGGGCCGACCTACACTACGATTTTGCCCACGCCGATTTAGATCCATATGTCCCCGATGGCTACACGCGTGGTACGCTGGCGTTTGTGAAATCACCGATCGCACGCGCGCTGATCGACCCCAATCGTTACCCGGAAGATCTGAGCAATCCAGACGGTCCTGTGAAGCTTGAGACAAGCTATGGACGCGCGATTTATCGTGAAACAATCGACTATCGCCTTCAACAAAGCCTGCTGGAGCATTATTGGCGCGCCTATCATTTGGAATTGCATGCCGCGCTGCAAAACAACGCCGGCCGCATGAAGCTCTTTTTGGACTGTCACAGTATGGCCCAACGGGGCCCAACTGCCTACGACTATCCAGGCGCGGTACGTCCGCTCATCTGCCTCTCCAATAATGGTGATGTGCGCGGCGAGCCGGTTGCAAACTGCGGCCCCACCAGCTGCTCCGGCGAGTTCATTCGTGCGGCTGCGCAGATTGCCGCAGAACTCTTCGAGGGGATGCCCCTTGTTGAACCGACCCCAGGCGTTACGCCCCCTGCGGCAGCCATCAATTGGCCCTTTCGGGGAGGCTTTATCGTCGAACAGTATCTTCGCCCCGATTATCTCGCCTATAGTGGCACCTCGACCAGCATGACGCGCGCGCCCGCCATGCTGGTCGAGGTGAACCGTGGGCTCTTCGTCGGCGACCAGGCGGCCGATACGCCAATGCAGCCGCCTGACCATGCGCGCATTGCTGAAGTGCGTAAGCGCCTCTACCAGTGGGCAACGCGCGTCTTAGAGCTACTTTAGGCAACAAGCCAGCCCCCTCCTAAATCCCGTCGATCAGCCGATCGGGAAGGATCAAAATGCCCAGTTTACTACACGAAAATGAATTGTCCGGCTATCTTCAAACCGCGACTGAGCTTGCCCACATGGGAGGAGAAACCGCGGCCGGCTACTTCCGCCATATCGATGCGCGCCGGAAGGCCGACGGCAGCCTCGTCACCGTTGCAGATGAAACCGTAGACCGTCTGATCTGCGACGCTCTGCAACAGCGTTACCCCAACCACGCCGTGCTCAGCGAGGAACAGCGTACGATCTATGACCCAAACGATGAGTTCACCTGGGTCATAGACCCCATTGATGGCACAACCAATTTCGCCCGCGGCATGACCTTTTGGGGAGTCGCCATCGGCCTCCTGCATCAAGGAAATCCAGTCGTAGGCGTTATCCACATGCCGTTGTTGCAAGAAACCTATAGCGCGGTCGCGGGACAAGGCGCCACCCTTAACAACAGACCCATCCATAGCGCACGCGAAACAATCCCGACAGATCAACACCTCATGACCCAGTGCACCCGCACTGCGCGCGAGCGCACGATCGAGACGCCGCTCAAATCACGCATGTTGGGGAGCGCGGCCTATCACCTCATGCAGGTGGCGCAAGGCGCAGCTTTGGCCGACGTTGAAGCCACGCCGAAGATTTGGGACATTGCGGCAGGCGCAATTATTCTGGCGGAAGCCGGTGCGCTGCTAACCCGACAGGACGGCTCAGACGTTTTCCCCCTCCCTGCCGTATTTCAGGACTATGCGCAGCATGACTTTGCCATCCTTGCGGCGGCCAATGCTCCTATGCATCAACTGATGCTGACAGCAGTGGCCAATGCACAGACTGTGGCATAATGCACTCAAGTGTCGGCAGCAAACCGAGTCGTTCGCGATCTGCTACTTCGGCCTGGGCGCTTATTGCGTTGTGATGGTTATTTATAGTTGAGAGATGCTTTGTATGGCTACACGAAATGACACATCAACACAGATTCTTAAGCAGACGCAACATGGTGAACTTGAAGTCGGACACGTTGACGCCGAACGCGTGATTTTTCGCCGAGACGGGCAATCCGATACGGTGATCGGGCGGGTCGATGAGGATGGACGGGTCTTTCGCCAGACAACCTACGACGAGCGCGAAGTTGGACAGGTAAGCGACGACGGGGCCGTGCGCAGTCACGGCCTCTTCGAAGGCGGTGAACTGGGCTGGCTCGACCCAGACGGGGTCGTCGTTCAGGGAGGCTATATTTTGGGTGAGGAGACCGTGGGGCGCGTAGAGGGCCCGCAACGCGCAGCAGCCGCAGCCGCCCTGCTGCTGATCTTTCTACCCGAAGACGCCGAGTCGCAACGACGGGAGCAACGCTGACGTCCATGCCCTTTCTCGATACCCCCCGCCTGCGCTTCCACTACCGGACTCACGGCAATCCCGATGGCGTGCCCCTGCTGCTCCTCCACGGCAGCTTCGCGACCAGTCGCTGGTGGGAACCTCTCTTTGCCTATCTACCCGATGAGATTTGCGCCATTGCCCCCGATCTGCGTGGCTGCGGTCAGAGCGATAAGCCTGACGACGGTTATGATCTCACCTCCATGGCGAGCGATATCCAAGCACTGATCGATGCACTGGACCTGCGTGATTTTGACCTGGCGGGCCACGCAATTGGGGCAGCTATCGGCCTGGATGTGGCATTGGCCCGTCCAGATCGCGTTGCGACCCTGACCCTGATCGATCCGCCGCCCCTTGAAGGCGCCGTGACGCCCGTGGAAGGACTGATGCTGCTCGAAGAGATGCGCATCAACCGCGAGTTGCTCACGGCTGGGCTGGCAGCCATGATGCCGGCCTTCACGGCGTCGTTCCCATCAAGCGCCGACGAGGCATTCTTCCAGCAGCTGGTGGACGACGCTGCGGTCCAGGCCCCTGCCGCCTTCACCGAGCTAGCCGTCGCGCTGGCTTCATGGAACCGGCTTCAAGAGGCCAAACAACTCACCCTGCCCACCATCGTTATCTGGGGCGACCAGGACGCGCTGGTCGAACGGGACAGCGTCAGCCGGACCCTGCTCGCCATTCCGGGCGCCAACAACCTGGAGGTACTGCGCGGTGTGGGCCACGCCCCCATGATTGATGCGCCCTTTCGCCTGGTTGAACGCTTGTTGACCTTTACTCTCGATGACTACGCGAATTACGAAGAGATCCGCAATCAAGCGGAGGAAGCCGACGTTCTGATGCCGCCAGTTGACCCGCTGCCTGACGACTCAACCGGAGAAAAATCGTGATCATCAACCCTGCAGAGCTAACGCCCAAAGAAGTCTACAAACTGACGATTGGCACGATCCTGCCCCGTCCCATTGCGTGGGTGAGTACCGTCGATGCGAAGGGAACCCCCAATCTGGCGCCTTTTTCTTACTTTACAGGCGTTTGCAGCGAGCCGCTGACGTTGCTCTTCTGCCCGCAGATTTCGCGTGAAACCGGACGCAAGAAGGACACGTGGCTAAACATCGAAGCGGTGCCGGAGTTTGTGATCAACCTGACCAATGAAGAGACTGCCGCAGCCATGAACCTCACTGCGGCAATCCTGCCGCCGGGCCAGTCCGAGTTCGAGCTCGCCGGACTCACGCCCATACCCAGCGAAACGATCCGCGTGCCCAGAGTGGCCGAGGCGCCCGTGGCCTTCGAGTGCACCCTGCAGCAGATCGTTGTAGTCAATGACGCTCCCGACGGCGGGGCCGCCATCCTGGGCGAGGTGCAGCGCATTCACATCCGCGATGACATCTATGTGGACGGTTATGTGCAATTGGATCAGTTCAAGCCGATTGGTCGCCTCGCTGGCCCCAACTACACGCGCGTTACCGACATTTTTTCCATGACGCGGCCCGCTCCCCCTTCCTCAGAATCTTGAGCAATCATATCAGCGCGCCAGTTTGCGGTAGGCTCACCGCCTAAATGCATCTCGCCAAACTGCATACAGAGCGCAAACATTTTTCAGACGTGAATCTGATAGTTTTGCGCTAAACTGGTGGCATCGCATGGAAACGCGTCTGCATGAGCAGCAAAAGTCGGCTGTTTCTTAGTGGGCGCGTAGCAGATGGCAACATACCCAAGGAGGGGATCGAAATAGATGGCAATTAATTCTGTTATTCACACCAATGCCCAGAGCGTGGACCGCGTGCTCAACGCCGGCCTCCCCGTACTCCTCGTTTTTTGGCGCGACGAGAGTCCGGCCAGCAAGCAGTTGGACCCGATTTTGGACAAGCTGGCAGAAAAATATGCCGGCAAAGCCCTGATAGCCAAGGTAGACGTGCGCGACGAGCAGGCGCTGGCCGAGCGCTTCAAGATTACCAGCGTCCCCAGTATTGTCTTTATCAAAGCCGGCGCCACGGAGGGAACGGCCAGCGGTGCAGGTGATGAACGCACTCTCACGGATTGGGTCGACTACCTGATCAATGGCGGCGCCAAGCCAGCATTGCCTACCGGCCCCAGCGAGTCGATCGTCGGAACATCTGCGCCCCGGCAGACCTACACAAACGGTACAACCAGCACGGCCAGCGGCCAGCCACGCCCACAGGGCGGTGACAGCAAACCCGTGACCCTGACCGATGCCAATTTTGACAGCATCATCAATCAGCCCGGGCCGGTTCTGGTCGATTTCTGGGCGCCTTGGTGTGGTCCTTGCCGCATGGTGGCCCCGGCAGTTGAACAGCTAGCCACAGAATTTCAGGGCCGCGCCACCGTGGGTAAGCTCAACGTCGATGAGAATCCGGCAATCGCCGGTCGGTATGGCATTATGAGCATCCCGGCGCTCTACATTTTTAAGAACGGCGAGGTCGTCGATCAGATCATTGGCGCGCAGCCGGCCCCAGCCCTGCGCCAGCGTTTGATGCAGCACGTCTAGGCCATGGGCGATGTGGGACGGACGCTGATGCTGCTCGGTGGCGTCATATTTATCGTCGGTGCGTTGATCAGCCTGAGCGGCCGCGTGCCGTGGCTGGGCAACCTGCCGGGCGATGTGGTGGTCAAACGTGACAACTTCACCCTGATCGCCCCGCTTGGCAGCATGCTGGTGATAAGCCTACTGCTGACCCTTGTGCTCAACCTGATTCTGCGCTTTTTTCGCTAACGCATCGACCGGCCAAGTGGCGGTCAAATCACATAAATGAAGCCAAAAAGCCGCGCGTTCGAGTGCGGCTTTTTGCTTGATTTGTGGTACACTAGCCTGGCCAATCAGACATGTGGAGAGCGCACGATCGCGCTTGATGATCGAACATTTATGTCACAAAAAAGTCAGTCTAAAACGTTGCGCCAACGCCTACTCAGCATCCCGCTTGCCTACAAAATTCTCGTCGCCAATTCAGCCATTGTTGCCGCTGGAGCCATCGCCGGCACGATTATTACAGTCTGGCACGTGCGCCAGTTCCCCGATGATGTCCATCACGAACTCATCTTTCTCTTTGGCACAGTCGGCATCATTATCAGCTTCCTGGTCAACAATTGGGTTGTTCAGCGTGCGTTGGAGCCACTTGACCGCCTGCAAGAAGCGGTCGACGAGGTCGGTCGTGGCGATTATCACGTTCGCGTGGCGCTGGGCGACAATTCCGATGAGCGCTTCGATCGTCTTGCCGACACCTTCAATCAGATGCTGGACCGGCTAGATGAGAATGCTGTGGAGTTGCATCAGCTTTCCCACCGGCTGCTCCAGGCCCAGGAAGAAGAGCGCCAGCGCTTGGCGCGAGAGTTGCACGATGAGGCCGCCCAGGCGCTCACGTCGCTGCTGGTTCACCTGCGCTTGTTGGAACGTGCGCACACTCCCGAGGAAGCCCAGGCGCGCGTACAAGAGCTTCGCGAACTGACGGCCCAGGCGTTGGAAGAGGTGCGTCGCGTGGCACTGGACCTGCGCCCGACCATCCTCGACGACCTTGGCTTGGCGCCGGCCCTGGAGTGGCGCGTGGACGAATTCAACAAAGCCGACGGCGTCAAGGCCACGATTGAGATTCGCGGCCTCGAGCGCCGCCTGCCGGCAGAGACGGAGTTGGCCCTCTACCGCGTCAGCCAGGAGTCGTTGAGCAATGTGGCAAAACATGCCGAGGCCCAACACGTGAATGTGGCGCTCGTGGCGCAGAATGGTGACATCACGCTTGAAATCCAGGATGACGGCTGCGGCTTCGATCCCGCCTACCCCTACGCCGATGACGTACACGGCCTTGGCTTGGTCGGCATGCACGAGCGCATGGCCATGATCGGCGGCAACCTGACAGTTCAATCCGTACCTGGTTCCGGCACCAGCATCCGGGCAAGCGCGCCGGCGCATCCGCCCCAAGGCGAGCAACGTAAACATGCAGAATGATCCCATCCGCGTGCTCCTGGTCGACGACCATATGGTTGTGCGCATCGGTCTGCGCGCGCTCATCGATAGCGAACCCGGCCTCACCGTCGTCGGCGAGGCGGAAAACGGTGTCGAAGCCATTGATAAGGCCCACGCCTTGCTGCCCGACGTCATCGTGATGGACATCTCCATGCCGGAAATGGATGGCCTGGAAGCGACGCGTCGCATTCGCAATGAGCTGCCCGAGTGCCACGTGCTCATTCTGACCGTCCACGCCCAGGAAAAATATCTCTTTCCAGTACTCAAGGCCGGTGGCGCCGGCTATGTGCTCAAGTCGACGGTCGACACCGAGCTGCTGGATGCTATCGCCACCGTCGCCCAGGGCGGCGCCTTTCTCTACCCCTCCGCTACCCGTATGCTGCTGGAAGACTATCTCGGCCAGATGCAGGCCGGCCCCGTACAAGACGCCTATGACAGCCTCAGTGAGCGCGAGCGCGAGGTCATCAAGTTCCTGGCCCTGGGCCATACCGCAGCCGAAACCGCGGAGCAGCTCTCGATCAGTCCCAAGACGGTGGAGACATACCGGACGCGCATCATGCAGAAGCTCAACCTCCACGGCCGCGCCGACCTCGTCAAGTACGCCCTCGCCCGCGGCCTCCTCACGGAATATACGTAGTGCGGAATGCGGAATGCGGAATCCCACTCCACAACCCTGCAACCCTAAGACCCAAAGACCCCAAACCCCTAAAACCTCCCCCCTGTAAGACTTTTCCCCCTCAAACCGTCAGACTTTTCCCGATACACAGATAAGTTTCCATTTGCTACACTGCCAGCCACTGATTGTGAATGATTTCACAGCAACGTTTTGGTTCAATGAAGGGAGGCGGTCATGCGCATTAAGGTGCTTTTTGCGACCCCGGATCAGCAATCGCTCGATCTGCTGAATTCGCTGCTGGCGTCGGCCGCCGATCTCTTCTGCCCTGAGGTAGAGGTCGATAGCGTCAATAGTCGTGCAGCACTCATCGAACGCATTTCCACCGCGGTCGACGACGTCGTTTTTGTCGATTGGCTCGTGGCCGAAAGCGCAACGCCTGCCTTGGTCGAAGATCTGGTAGCGTGCAACCCCAAGATTCGCATTGTCGCCTTGCTTCCCTTGGACTTTCGTCAATATCGCGAGCGTGTATGGGATGCGGGCGCGTGCAATAGCATTCCCAAAGAACACATGGACCAGGAATGGCTCTCCAGCATTCTCTGCGTCATGTACCGTGCCATGCAGCGCGAGCAGAAGCTCCGGATCGAGCTTACGTGTGCGCCACCCCTTGCTGAAATGAAGAGCTAATTGGATCAACAAATTGTTACGCCGTCCTGACGAGAGACGGTGCGAGGAGTAATCAATGGCTAAAGTAGATTTGCAGATTACCCGCAGAACGTTTTTGAAAGCCGCAGCGGCAAGTGGCGGCGGCCTTGCCCTGGCCAGCCCGGGAATGCCGGTCCTGGCAGCCGGCGGGGAAAGCCGTCGGCTGGATCCGACCTGGTTTGCCACTGGCGAGATCAAGAAGAGCTACAGCTGCTGCAGCATGTGCCCGTGGAGTTGCGGCATCATCGTCTCCAGCGTCGATGGAGAGGTTTTCAAGGTCGACGGCAACCCGGCGGATCCCAAGAGCCGGGGCATGCTCTGCGCCCGCGGCCAGGGCAGCGTCTCCTTTATGTATGACCCCGACCGCCTACAGTCCCCCATGGTGCGTACGGGCGAGCGCGGCGAGGGAAAATTCCAGGAAGTGACCTGGGAAGAGGCGCTGGACGAGTCGGCGCAGAAGCTGATGGCCATCGCCGAAGAATATGGTCCCGAGTCGATTGCGGTCTTCGGCCACACGGCCGGCGACTTCTGGTTTACCGACTATTTCGCCCAGGCCTGGGGTACGCCCAATGCGGCCAAGCCCTCCTCATCGCTTTGCACCAGCCCGCGCGAAGAAGCGGCCAAGCTAACCTATGGCTCTGCCGTCGGCGGCCACGAACCCATGGACTGGGACGGGCTGCAATGTCTCACGCTGATCGGCAGTCACATCGGCGAGGACGCCCGCAACACGGTCATGCAGGACTTTGCCAATGCCCGGGCACGCGGTATGAAAGTCATCGTCGTCGATCCTCGCTTCTCACAGGTGGCGGCCAAAGCCGATTACTGGCTGCCAATTAAGCCCGGGACGGATACTGCCCTGCTCCTGGCCTGGATGAACGTCATCATCGACGAGGCGCGCTACGATGTCGAATACGTCGAGGAGTGGACCGTAGGATTTGAAGAACTCCAGGCGCATGTCGCCGAGTTTACGCCGGAGTGGGCGGCGGAGATCACCGACTTGCCCGCCGAGCTGATCCGTGAAACCGCACGCGTCATGTCCGAAGAGCTGCCTCAGTCGGCGATCATGCCAGGCCGCCACGTGACATGGTACGGCAACGACACCCAGCGCATGCGCGCCGTCTATATGATCAACGCACTCATGGGCGCGTACGGACGCGAGGGCGGCATCTACTTCAACAAGTCGCCCTATATCGAAGCCTATCCCCACCCGCCTTTTGCCGTCGCCGGCAGTTCAGGCGGCTGTTCGGCCGAACCCGGTGCAGAGAGCGACGTGCTGCCCGTCGGCCCCAGCGGCAAAGCCCGCGCCGACGGCGCCCGCGAGTCCTTTATGCGCGGCGCAACTGCCATGCAGGAACTGATTCCGCCCATGATCACCGGCGAGCCATACCCGATTAAGGGGCTGATCGTCTACGGCGTCAACTTGCTCAACTCGCTGCCGGATACCGAGCGTACAATCGAGGCGCTCAAAGCGTTGGATTTCGTCCTCGTGATTGATGTGCTCCCCCAGGAACACGTTGCCTGGGCCGACGTTGTCCTGCCCGAAGCGACCTCGTTGGAGCGCTATGACGATCTGTGGACGTTGGCTCACAAGACCCCCTATATCGCCCTGCGCGAGCCGGCCGTCGAGCCCCTCTACGACACCAAGCCCGGTTGGTGGATCGCCCGGGAAATGGGGATGCGCGTCGGCCTGGAGAAGTACTTCAAATGGGTCGATATTGAGGAGTATCTCAACACCCGCCTCATGTCAATCGGTTCGAGCATCGAGAAGATGCGGGAAGAAAAGGGCATCGTCATCCAGAAGGGCAAGCCGTACTTTGCGGATTACGGCAACAACTCCCCCTTTGCCACGCCTTCGGAAAAGATCGAATTCTTTGCCGACGATCTGACCCTCAGCGGATTCGACCCATTGCCCGTCTACGAGCCGACAGAAGAGCCGCCCGACGGCTACTTCCGGCTCCTCTACGGACGCCATCCGGTCCACACCTTTGCCAAGACGCAGAACACGCCACTGCTCAACGAGTTAAATCCTGAGAACGAGATCTGGCTCAATGCAGCCCGGGCTGACGAGATGGGCATCAAGCATGGCGACCGCGTCTTGGTCGAAAACCAGGATGGCGTGAGTAGCGGCCCAGTCCTTGTTAAGGTGACCCAGCGCATTCGACCCGATGCGGTCTTTATGCCCCATGGTTTCGGCCAGGCAGCACCGCACTTGAGCCAGGCCAATGGCGTTGGCGCAAGCGATGCCAAGCTCATCACCCGCTATGCCCTCGATCCCATCAGCGGTGGCGCCGGCATGCGGATCAATTTCGTACGGCTTGTGAAGGAGGCGTGACGTGACGACCTATGCCTATCTCCTGGACATGGGGCGCTGCATTGGCTGCGAAGCCTGCGTGGCGGCCTGCAAGACCGGCAATGAACTGCCCGGCGGCGTCCAGTACATTAACTTTGGCGAAAAAACGACGGGTACTTTCCCGGACATCGCCAGCAACGTGCTTAACCAGCGCTGCATGCACTGTACCGATGCAGCCTGCGTAACAGCGTGTCCGACGGGCGCCCTCTACAAAGAAGATGGCCTGACTCGTCTGGATCGGGACGCATGCAGCGGTTGTTCCTACTGTGTGGATGCCTGCCCCTTCAGCATCCCCAAGATGTATGACGATTTCTCGAGCAAGTGTGACGGCTGCGCAGCAGTAGTCAAAGCAGGCGGCACACCCTGGTGTGTCAAGACCTGCCCCAGCAACGCCCTCCAATATGGCGAACGGGAAGAGATTCTGGCCGAAGCACGTACCCGCTTGGCTGCGCTCCAAACGCGTTATCCCAACGCCCGCATCTATGGCGAGACGGAAGCCGGCGGTCTGGGGGTGATCATGGTCCTGCCTGACGCGCCCGAAGCCTTCGACCTGCCCGCCAATCCGGACGTGCCCCTGGTCATGAACGCCTGGCAGAAGATGGTACAGCCCATGAGCGCAGCAGTCACCGGCCTGAGCATCGCTGTCACCGGCTTTGCGGCGATCATCGCCCGGCGCAATCACATGAAAGAACTGGAAGAGATTCATGCCCGCGAGGCTGCCGCAGCTGACGGCCCGTCTGTGCCGTTCGATGTTGATCCCACGACGGAAAAAGAGGAGGCATAATCGTGGCAACCCAGATACTCTCTGACACGGCAGTTCCCGAAGACGGTCATCGCAAGGTTCTGCGCTATCGCAAGGCCCCGCGTATCGTTCACATGCTCCTGGCCATCTCGTTCCTGGTGCTACTCTTTACCGGGCTAGTGATCTTCCTGCCCTTCCTCTCCGAATATGCGGCGGGCGGCACCTCACGACTGCTACATCGGATCGGCGCCGTCATTTTCATGGCAATCCCGATCCTCTACCTTGTGCTCGATCGTCACGGCGCCAAGGAGCTGCTGTGGGATTCTTTTCACTATGACCGGGACGACGCAAGCTGGTTGGCCCACTCCTATCGCTACTTCATGGGCCGCGCCGGCAACATGCCGCCCCAGGGTCGCCTCAATGCCGGTCAGAAGCTGCACCACGCCGGCGTGGTCATCTTTTCCGCCATCATCGTCATCACCGGCCTTCTGCTCTGGTTTGGCAAGGGCAGCCTGGGCGTGACGGGCTTGGCGCTGACGGCCAGCATCCACGATATTTCCATGGTCGTCCTGACCGTACTGCTGGCTGGTCATCTCTACTTCACTTTCGTCTACAAAGCGCTCTCGGGCATGACGACCGGATACGTTGATGAGGAGGAAGCGCGGTTGGAGCATGCCAAGTGGGTCGCTGAGCTAGAGGATCGTGACGGCGTGCTCGAGCCAGGAGAGTAAAGGTTGCAAAGGCAAATCCATCCGGCCCGACCGGATGAAAGCAGGTACGATTCAATCTATCAATTTCACCGCACTGTCACCAATCAGTGCACCGAAACGAGGAGAAGTATGTTAAAGCGTAACCACCTGTTCATATCTATGCTTGTCGTGCTCATGCTGGTCCTGGGCGCTTGCGGCGGAGGCCGAGCGCCTGCTGCAGAAGCGCCTGCCGACGAAGCCGCTGCTGCCCAGGAAGCCGCTGCGCCGCTGGCGGACGAAGCCGAAGAAGCAGCTGAAGAAGTTGCAGAAGCGACGGAAGCACCGGCCGAAGAAGCTACTGAGGAAGCAACTGAAGAAGCAGTAGCCGAAGAGGTTGCAGAGGCCACTGAAGAAGCGGCCGAAGAGCCCGCTGATGACATGGCCGCCGAGGCCGATGCAGTCGTCGCCGGCTGGGACGCCTTCCTGAGCGAAATCCCTGAAGGGTATCTGGCCGTTGGTCAAATCGATGCCGTGAAGGGCGTGATTGATGCCGGCGCAGTCGTCATCGATGTGCGCGAAGAAAGTGAATACGCCGAAGGGCATATCCCTGGTGCGGTCAATGTGCCACTGCGTACCCTGACTGACAACCTGGACAAGATCCCGACTGATCAGCCGGTGCTCGTCTACTGCGCCTCGGGTCATCGCGCCTCCATGGCCCTGAGTTCACTGCAAGCCCTGGGCTATGACAATGTCCGCGCCTTCCCCGGCGGCTGGAAAGCCTGGTCCGCAGCGGAAGAAGAGGTCAGCACTGAGGCGAATGAGGGCGAAACCTACGACGTACCCGAGATTGATCCGGCCATGCTGGCCGCAGCCGAAGCCTTCCTTAGCACGATTCCCGAGGGCTGGCTTTCGATCAAGACCGTAGAAGACCTGGAAGTCGCCCAGGAAAATGGCGCCGTCGTGATCGACGTCCGTCAGCCGGAAGAGTTCGATGCCGGCGCGATTGCCGGCGCGACCAACATTCCGATTCGCGACCTGGCCCAGAGCCTGGACCAAGTGCCGACTGACGCACCGGTCATCGTCTACTGCGCCTCCGGCCATCGCGCCGGCATGTCCCTGGCTGCTCTCCAGAGCATGGGCTACAGCAACGTCAAATCCTTCCCGGCCGGCTACGGCGCTTGGGAAGCGGCTCAAGATGAAGCGGCCGGCGACGTACCCGAAGAAGTCGCGGCATCGCTGGAATCCGACGCTGTTGTTGCCGGCGTGGATGCCTTCCTGACCAACATCCCCGAAGGTTACCTGGCCGTTGGCAACACCGAAGCCTTCCAGGACATGATGGAAAACACGGACGTTTACGTCATCGACGTGCGTGAAGAGAGCGAATACGCCGAAGGTCACATTCCTGGCGCCGTCAACATTCCGATCCGCACTCTGGCCGACAACCTAGACAAGGTGCCTGCCGATCAGCCGGTGATGGTCTACTGCGCCTCCGGTCATCGCGCCGGCATGGCCCTGAGTTCACTGCAAGCCCTGGGCTACGACAATGTCAGATCTTATCCTCCTGGCTGGAAGGGCTGGAGCGCGGCCGAGGGTGAGGTCAGCACTGAGGCCACCGAGCCTGGAACCTTTGAGGTGCCTGAGGCAGACGGTGACATGTTGGCCGCCGTCGCAGAGTTCCTCAACAACATTCCTGAGGGCTATTTCTCCCTGGGTTCCGACGTCGAAAAACTAGAAGCGGCGATTGACGCGGGCGCCACGGTCATTGACGTGCGCCAGCCGGACGAGTTCGATGCCGGCGCTATCACCGGTGCGATCAACATTCCGATCCGTGACCTGGCCCAGAACCTGGATCAGATTCCGACCGATTCACCGGTCATCGTCTATTGCGCTTCTGGCCATCGCGCCGCCATGTCCACCGGCGCCCTGCACACGCTGGGCCTGGACAACGTACGCTCCTTCCCGCCCGGATACGGCGCATGGGAAGCAGCACAGCAGTAGTTTGAGGGCTGCGATGTCCTGCCGAGCATAGCCTTTCCATTACCTGCACAAATGAGGGGCGATCCGAAACGGATCGCCCCCTCATTGTGTCTAGTAGAGACGTTGCAGCGCAGCGTCTCTACTACGGCGGACGTTGCGGCCGCGCGCTTACCCGATCACGCCCATGACCTGCCGGGCGATCTCCAATTCTTCATTCGTGGGAATCACAAAGACCTCGACGCGGCTCTCGTCGCTGTGAATCGGGCCAGAGGTCCCGCGTATGGTGACCGCGTTCTTGGCTGGATCCAAGCTGATGCCGAGCGCGCCAAGTCCGTCACACACTTTAGCACGGACGACATCGCTGTTCTCGCCCACACCGGCCGTGAAAACGAGTGCATCGACGCGTCCAAGCACTGCGGCATACGCGCCAATATATTTCCGAATACGATACGCATACATCTCCAACGCGAGCACGGCATCGGCATCGCCGGCATCGACGCGCTCTTCGATGTCGCGCAAGTCGTTGTCGCCACAGAGACCCAGCAGGCCACTCTGCTTGTTGAGCATGGCGTCGATTTCGGCCAAGGAGAGGCCAAGCCGAGCACTCAAGTAAAAGATGAGGGCCGGATCCACATCACCCGACCGGGTCCCCATGATCAGTCCTGGCAGCGGCGTGAACCCCATCGACGTGTCGACCGACCGACCGTTGCTGATGGCGGTGATGCTGGCCCCGTTACCAAGATGCGCCGTAATCAGGTTGCAGGTCTCGGGCGCTTTTTTGAGCAACTTCGCAGCAGCGCGCGCCACATAAGCGTGAGACGTGCCATGAAAGCCATAGACCCGAACGCCATGATCCGTGTAGAGATCGGCCGGCACGGCATAACGGTATGCATGGGCCGGCATGGTCTGATGGAACGCGGTGTCAAAGACTGCCACCTGTGTAGCGCTTGGAAAAACCTTCTCAGCCACTTCGATGCCGGCCAGATTGGCTGGATTGTGCAGCGGGGCAAAGGGACTCAGATCGTGGATGGTCTCGCTCACCTCCGCAGTGATAACCGTGGGCGCGTGAAAACGTTCGCCGCCATGGACCACGCGATGGCCAACGGCGTCCAGCGCGTCCGCGTCGGCAAGCACGCCAACTTCGCCCGTCATAAGCAGTGCAGCCACCCGCGCCAGAGCGGCTGCATGATCGGCCACTGCCTCCTCAAGCACGAGCGTCTCTCCCGCCCCCACACGATGCTTGATGCGCCCCAATGGCTCGCCAATCCGTTCGACCAGCCCATCGCAGATCACGTGCGCGCCCGGCATTTCAAAGAGTTGGTATTTAAGCGATGAGCTGCCGGCATTGATGGTGAGGATCTTCATGGATGTTTTCGGTTCCCTGGATGGGGGTGTCAGGTTGTAGGATTGTTACGTAGGATCCGCACTCTGAACTCCCAATTCCACTAATCCTGTTGTGCCTGGACAGCGGTGATGGCGACGGTGTTGATGATGTCTTCGACCGTACAGCCGCGGCTGAGATCGTTGACCGGCTTGCGCAGACCCTGGAGCACGGGACCGATGGCGATGGCGCCGGTCTCACGCTGAACTGCCTTGTAGGTATTGTTGCCAGTGTTCAAGTCGGGGAAAATGAAGACGGTCGCCTGGCCCGCCACCCGCGAGCCGGGCATCTTCTTGGCCGCCACGCCGGGGTCGACGGCGGCGTCATACTGGATTGGCCCCTCAATGAGCAGGTCCGGGCGGCGCTCTTGGGCCAGCTTGGTCGCCTGGCGCACGCGCTCGACATCTTCGCCCTGGCCCGAGGCGCCCGAGCTATAGGACAACATGGCGACCCGCGGGTCGACGCCAAAGGTCTGGGCCGTGTCGGCTGACGCAATGGCGATTTCGGCCAGTTCCTCCGACGAGGGATTGGGGTTGACCGCACAGTCGCCATAGACCAGCACGCGGTCGCTGAGCGCCATGAAAAAGACGGACGAAACAACAGAACAACCCGGCTTGGTCTTGACGAATTGTAGCGCCGGCATGATCGTGTGCATGGTCGTATGGGCCGCCCCGGAGACCATGCCGTCAGCGTCGCCTTTGTAGACCATCATGGTGCCAAAGTAGGAGACATCGGTCATCAAGTCCCGGGCCTGGGCAGGCGCCAAATTCTTATGCTTGCGCAACCCATAGAGCGTCTCGGCATAGTCGTCAAACTGTGCAGAAGTCTCCGGCTTGATGACCGCAATCTTACTGAAGTCGAGATCCAGGCCCAAGCGGGCAGCCGTATCGTGGATCACATTCTCGTCTCCAAGCAGGGTTAAGTCAACAATCTCGCGGTTGGTCAAGACAGCAGCTGCGCGCAAAATGCGCTCATCCTGGCCCTCGGGCAAAACAATATGCTGCTTATCCGAACGCGCCTGTTGGAGCAGGTTGAAGATAAACATCTTGGGCGTGATGCCCCGCGGCTTTGCCGTAGAAATCTGCGACTCTAGCGCGTCCGTATCGACATAGTCTTCAAAAAGCTTCAAGCTCAGATCAATCTTGGAGCGATTGCTGCTGGTGATAAATGATCGTACGTCGCCCACCCGCAGGGCTGTATCATAAGTGTCGATATCGACGGAGATAATGGGTATGGCTTCATCGAGTCCGTCGAGTAGTTTACGAACCGAGGCAGGCGGTCGTTGCTCAGTGGTCAGAAGAATGCCCGCAATTTGCGGATAATTATGCGAGCGATGGGCCTGCAATGCGCCGAGGAGCACATCACTCCGATCCCCCGGCGTAATGAGCAGGGCATGCTCGGTCAAATAGTCCAGAAAGTTGGGCAACTGCATAGCGACGATCAGGTATTGGTAGGCCAGCCGTCCCAGATGCTGCTCGCCATAGAGAACTTCGGCCTCAAGGTGTTCGGCGATCTCACGAATCGTCGGGCTGCGCAAGACTTTGTTGGTGGGAATTACTGAAATGAAGGGGCTCTTGTCGCCCACGACCTGTTCCAGCGCCTCCTGCAACGGCTCAACCTGATCGATGCCGGCCCGGTTGACAATCGTACCGATGATATCGCAGCCGCGGTCTACGTAATGGTCCACTGACATGCTAACCGTATTGACCACTTCATTTATCTCGCGTCCGGCTGCCGTGCCCACCAGCAAGACTGGCGTGCCCAGATTGCGCGCAATGTCGGCGTTGATGTCGTATTCGAAGAGCGCGCCAACGCCTTCTAAGTCTGATCCAATGCAAATGATAAAATCGTACCGATTCTCAAGCGCTTTGTAGCGCTGAATCACGTGGTTCAAGGCATCGTCATAGCGCCCACGTGAGATCAGGCCGGCCGCTTCGGCACGAAAGAAGCCATAGGTCTCTTCATAACTCTGGGCCAAGTCGAAATGGGTCAGCAACAGATCGATATTCTTATCGCGCCGTGCGTGAGATCCACGAATCACCGGCCGGAAAATGCCAACCCTCGGCGTGCGACGCAGAATCATTTCGGCCAATCCGAGGGAAACCAAAGACTTGCCGCAGTTCGGCTCGACAGTTGCAATGTAGATTGCATTTGTCATCGGTCATCTCACCTTCATTTGTCAACAGGGGGAAGAGCGCCAACGCTTTGGCACCCCGCCTGGTTCGATTATTGATCGTACTTCATACGCCACGTTGCACTCAGCTGCCCGCTTGGCGTCCACGCGCCAAGCGCTTGGCCTCCGCCATCAGCAATACCACTGAACGGTCAGACGCATGATAGTAGGTGTCGTGCACCATTGGCGCTGCATTGGGCATGCGAAAGTCGTCTGGCGGCGGTAGCGCCGTGTCGACGATACAGCGCCATCCCGGCGTGCCGGCCGGACGAGGCGGGATCGCAAAACGCTGTGATTCCCAGTAGGCGTTGAGGATCATGTGAAAATAGTGATGCCCGCCCAGCCCGCGGATTGTAAAGGCAATCGTGCGCGAATCGTCACTCCAGTCCGGTTGAAAGAGCTCGGTGCCGTGCCACTGCACGCGCGCATAATGAAGCATTTCATTGAGTGACATATCGATGTCACCCTGAAACATATTTAGCGACCTGCGCAGGCGAATCAGGTTTTGGGTAAAGCGAAAGATGTCGTCATGCTCATCCACAAGCGTCCAGTTGACCCAACTGATCTCGTTATCCTGGCAGTAGGCATTGTTGTTGCCTTGCTGCGTGCGCCGCATCTCATCGCCCATTAGGAGCATGGGCACGCCCAGAGACATCAGCGTGAGGGTGAGGAAGTTTTTCACCTGCCGATTGCGCAGGGCCTCGATCGCCGGATCGTCAGTCGGCCCCTCAACGCCACAGTTCCAGCTCAAACTATGGTTGTGGCCGTCGCGATTGCCTTCCAGGTTCGCTTCATTGTGTTTCTCGTTATACGAGACCAGATCGTTGAGCGTGAAGCCATCATGACAGGTGACGAAATTGATGCTTTGCTCCGGCCCCTCGCCGGCGTGACCGTACAGGTCCGGACTGGCCAAGAAGCGGGTCGCCACCTTGCTCACCATGCCAGGATCGCTCTTCACAAAGGCGCGCACATCATCACGATACTGGCCGTTCCACTCTTTCCAATGGTCGCCCACAAATCGGCCAACCTGATAGAGACCGGCCGCGTCCCAGGCTTCGGCGATCAATTTGGTTCCCGCCAAAACAGGGTCGGTGTCGATATCGAGCAAGATCGGCGGGTTCGCCCAAGGCTTGCCGTCAAAGCCACGCGACAAAATCGAGGCCAAATCGAACCGAAAGCCGTCGACATGCATCTCCTCCACCCAAAAACGCAGACTGTCCACAATCATACGGCGCACGGCCGGATTGTTGGCATTGAGCGTATTGCCCGTCCCGCTATAGTTGGCGTAGGTGGTGCGATCCGATTCCAGGAAGTAATAGGTTTCGTTGTCAAAGCCGCGCCAGCAGAAGGTTGGTCCTTCTTCGTTGCCTTCGGCCGTGTGATTGTAAACCACATCGAGAATCACTTCGATCCCGGCCCGGTGTAGGGCCTTGACCATGTCGCGGAACTCATCCAGCACCCCGGCCAAGTCAGGGGCGGCGGCATAGTGTGAGTGAGGCGCAAAAAAGGCGACAGGACTGTAGCCCCAGTAATTGGTCAATCCGTAGGGTGCATCAGCCGGATCAAAGTGAAAGATGGGCAGCAATTCGACAGCCGTCACGCCCAACGATTGGAGATAAGGAATCTTCTCAACCAGACCCGCATAGGTGCCCCGCTTTTCTTCACGCACGCCTGAACTGACATCCTGCGTAAAGCCGCGGACATGCATTTCGTAGACAATCGTGCGGCTAAAAGAATGTTGGAGCGGCAGATCGCCCTCCCAATCATAGGTGCTGAGATCAACGACGACGCTCTTCATTGCCTGGCCGGCGTTGTCGCCCGGCCGACAGGCCGCCCCCCGATCATAGTCCTGCGGCGTAGCAACCAGACGACCATATGGATCAAGCAGCAGCTTATCCAAATCAAAACGATGACCGCGAGCAGGATCCATGGGGCCGTAGACGCGATAGCCATAAAGCTGGCCCGCCGTAATGCCGGGGATAAAGATATGCCAGTAGTCAAATGTACGGTTTAGTTTGCGATCGAGTTGGATGATGCGCGAAGGCGTTGTATCATCCACATGATCAAAGAAAAGCAACTCCATGGCCAGCGCTGTGCGCGAATAAGCCACGAAGTTCACACCGTCGGGGCTAAGCGTTGCGCCGAGGGGATAACTGGTTCCGGGAAGCGAATCTGACGCGCGATTCATGAAGTGCATACCTTATGACCAGGCAGAAGCATCGCTCAACCGGTCTAGCTGGTCTCCAGAGAGGGTCAAATCGGTGACCGCAAGACTAGCGGCCAACTGCTCGACCGAATTGGCGCCGATGATTGGCGCCGTGACAGCCGGCTGCTGGAGTAGCCAGGCCAGCGCGACTGCGATGGGCGAAACATTTTGCTCTTCAGCTACGGTCAACAGCACATCCAGCGTCCGCCAACCGGCCTCGTTGAAATAGCGACCCTTTACGCCATCGGCGCGCACGCTGTCGGGCACACTGTCCCGGCGATACTTACCGGTAAGAAAGCCACCGGCCAACGGGCTATAGGGGATTACGCCAACACCGTACGTCGTACAGACTTCAGCCAGTTCCCGCTCATATTCGGCTCGGTTGACGAGGTTGTAGTGGGGCTGCAGCGAATCATATCGTGCAAGGCTATCGGCAGCGCTCGCCCAAAGCGCCTGCATGAGCCGCCAGGCGGGATAGTTGCTACAGCCAACGTAGCGCACCTTGCCCTGCTGGACCAGCGTATCGAGCGCGGCCATGGTCTCCTCAATCGGCGTTTCCGCGTCGTACCAGTGGGTCTGATAGAGATCAATATAGTCAGTTTGCAGGCGGCGCAGGCTATCTTCACACGCCTGGAGAATGTGGCTGCGGCTTAGCCCTTCGCCGTTGGGACCCGGCCACATGGCGCCGCGAACCTTGGTGGCGAGCACAATTTCATGACGCTTGCCATGGCTCTTCATCCAGCGACCGATGATCTCCTCACTGACGCCGCCGGAGTTGCCCTCCGCCCACTGACTGTACACGTCCGCCGTGTCGATGAAGTTGCCGCCCGCTTCTACAAAGGCATCCATCACAGCAAAGGCAGCATCCGTATCAGCCGACCATCCCCACTGCATGGTACCCAGGCACAGCTCAGAGACTTTCAGCCCCGATCTACCCAGTTTTCGATAATGCATACTTATCCTTTAATGCGCCAAACGATTTCGTTTTGGCTCAAAACGTTTTATATTGCCTTTGCATTAAGATACCACGTAAAGATCGAACAAACCAGACCGGCAGCGCGCCAAATTACCCCCCGCGCAGGACCCGCACATCATCCATTCGCCGGGTGATCCGCTGCGCATCAAGCTCCTCCAGGAGTGCCTGGGCATATTTGCGACTGGTATCAAAAAGATCGCGTGTTTCCGCGAGAGTGATCTGACCGTGGGTCTCTAGAAACGCGACGACCGCGGCAGACATAGCGTCATAATCGACACGACGCAATAACACGCCGCCGATACGGACCAGTTGCCCTTGTTCTACAAGCATCTCCAGAAGCGCCTCGTCGTTACCCAAGAGTTTGAGCGTAGCGCCCTGATTAGGGGGGGCATATGGTGCTGCCGCAAAGGCTTCCAGCGTACGCGCCACGGCGCCCTTCTGGCCTGTGGTCAGCGTTGGCGCGAAACCAGCCTGCCAGATCGCGCTCTCATCCATCTCCACCAACCCGGCAGCCTGAGCCCGCTCCGTGACAGCCGCAAACTGGCGCGGCGCCAGCTTGCGGCCGAGTGCAGCGTCGACGCGGCTGCGTACCTCACTACGCGGCATTCCCTGCCGCAGTGGCGCTCGTTCGTGAGAATCGGCCAACAAGGCAGACAGTTGATCGAGCAGTCGCTGCCACTGATCAAGCGTCAGCAACGCACCATTGAGGTCGATGACCGCGCCTGCGGTGACAAGTTCGGCATAAGCAGCGTTGGCTACGTCCAGGTCCAGACCGCTCAAGCTCAACAACTCCTCATGCCCGATGAGGGGAGAACGGCTAAGTGCCTGCAATAGAATTTCATCCGGAGCGCCCCGCGCCAGAGTCTCCAAGCGCTTTATCACTGCGGGCTCGAAGCGTTTCCAGCGGCGGCGCGGATGAGGACTCAACACAACACCACCGCCCAGCGTCATGCTCGGTGAGGGCTGGCGCAAGATGTAGCGATCGCCGGGAGCAACGACGACCGGTCGATCCAGGCGCAACTGGAGCCAGCCCGCCTCTCCTGGCTGAATCTGTTCTACGCCGAGCACACGTACGCGCGCCGGCGTCTCCGTGGCGCCCGAAAAGAAATCGACGGCTAGATTATGCTCCAATGCTCTGGGTGCATCCGCCAGCAGACGAAACGACACGTCGAGCAGCACGGTTGGCCGCAGCGTACCGGGCTTAGCAACCACATCGCCGCGATGCAACGCTTCAGCGCCCACGCCGCTCAGATTGATTGCAAGGCGACTGCCTGGCGCCCCCTGCTCAATTGGGCGTTTGTGACTCTGAAGACCGCGAATGCGAGCAACCGCGCCGGCGGGTAGAATTTCGACGCTCTCTCCAACGGTCAGATGACCGTCACTCAGGGTGCCGGTCACGATCGTGCCGAAGCCGCTGAGACTGAAGATGCGATCGATGGGAAGACGCGGCCGGGCGCGATTGCGCCGGGGCGCCAGGTCAGCAAGGGTCATGGCGAGCGCGGCCCGCAACGCCTCCAACCCTTCGCCGCGCTGGGCGCTGACGCGAACCACGGGCGCGTCAGCCAATTGGGTCCCTTCCAGCAGTTCGACAATATCAAGTTCAACCAGCTCCAGCCACTCTTCGTCTTCCGCCGCATCCGTCTTGGTGAGTGCGATGACGCCATTGGTTACGCCGAGGAGATCAAGGATTGCGAGGTGCTCGCGCGTCTGGGGCATGACGCCTTCATCGGCGGCAATCACCAGGATTGCGGCGTCAATGCTGCCGACGCCGGCCAGCATGTTCTTGATGAAGTCGATATGGCCGGGCACATCGACGATGCCCACGTTTTCGACCTCGCCCGCGCCAATTGGCAAATCGATCCAGGCAAACCCTAGATCGATCGTCATGCCGCGTTGCTTTTCTTCTTTTAGGCGATCGGGATCAATGCCGCTGAGAGCCTGAACGAGGGTCGATTTGCCATGATCAACATGGCCGGCGGTTCCAATAACGCGCATGACTTGCTACTGCTGGCGCCCGTTAGCCGGGCCGGAAGAGTCGCCCGAAACAACGCCGGCAGCGCGTCGTTGCCCAGCCTGGCTGGCATAAAGCTCAGCATTGCGCTGGCGACGCTGCCACGCTTCTTCCATGTTGCGCACCTTGTCATCACGCTCGCGCACGGAGCTTTCAAGCCCCTCCAGCCACGACTGGGCTGTGCCCAGGAAGTAGGCGCTATAACTCTCCTGAAGCTTCCAGAGATGTTGCAGCAGCGCGTCATGGATCTCTAGATCATGCAGCAGCGGCGGGAATTTTTCCACCACTTCAGCATTATATTTGTCCTGCTCGGCCCAGAGATGCTCCTGGCGCAGTTCAGCCTTGCGCCGGCGCTTTTCGTACTCCTCACGAAACTCATCCATCTCCCGCCGCATGCGTTCCTCGGCCAGGCGCTGCAGTTCCTGCACCTGACTCTGTTCACGGAGGACCAAATCCTTGAACTCCTGTACCTCCTGCACCGAACGACGAGCAACGTCGATCTGCTGCGCAAACGACTGGACGCGCTGGTGGGCCTGATTGACCAGCGTCTTCTGCTCTTCAATGGCCTCTTTCCAGCGGTTGATGGTCTGATCACGTTCGACCAGGGAGCTGCGCACCGTCTCCATGAAATCTTGCTGCGCCTCGCGTAAGGTATCGATTTGTGGCGGCAGTTTCTCAATCTCCGATGCTGACTTGCGGACCGACTCTTCGAGCACCGGAATACGGCCGGCAACGGCCTCGATGCGCTTGAAGAGCTCAACCGTCTCTTGCTGGAGCTGCGCGATTCGTTTGGTATCGCTGGTGCGCTGCTCGGCCAGGAAGGGAATCTGTCGCGTCCGTTCTTCGATCTCCTTCGCCAGCCCCCCCACCTGATTGCGAACGCCCATAATGAGCTCGGAGAGGCGCTCATCTTCGATGGCGCGAATCTCGACCGCCTCTTCCAGGCGCACAAGACGAGGCAATTCGCGGCGAATCTCGCTAATCTCGCGGTTGAATAGTTCGCGGTCGTTCATGCGCGTGCGTTCTACATCGCGCTGAATCTGGCCGATCTCTTCATCGCGCGCCTCAACCATCGTCGTGACTTCAGATTTCGTATTTTGAAGCGCGTTTTCGATCTGCTGAAAACGCGTCAATTGACCTTGCGTTGTCGCCAAGCGGCCTTCCAACTCTTGAATCCGCCGCGTCTGTTCGACAATGTCGGCGGTCTGACTTTCGAGGCGCTGCTGCAGGCGCGCGATCTCGGCGCGGTCGCGGCGATGCTCTTCGTCGAGCCAGTTAACCATCTGAGCAAGTTGTGCAATATCCATCCAGTTTCACCTGTCCTCAAGCATGCACGATCGGAGGCGCTGAGCGCTTTCACACTGTGACGATTCTACCCAAACTGTAGATGATTCCAAAGCTGTGATGATCGGCAGAGGCATGCAAAATGACTACCCGAAATGGCGTCATGAAGTGGCTCTAGTATAGCATCTTTTTGGTTGCCTAACCAATCATTTTGCGTCCTGCCCCGGCAACCGTGCGCGGCATAACGAATTGGTCGCGGCTTCGTGCGAAAGGAGCGCATGAAAACTGATTTCGATCATTTGATTCTCGTCCCCCGATCATAATTGTGTGGATCCATTGTCTATTCGGTCGCGCTTTGGAACTTCAGGACAGCCACCGGTTAGTTTGACCAAATGAGAAAGGGGCTGCTAGAATCTCTACACAGTTCGAGACTTGACCGATCCAGCCTGAATCCGTAAACGAACAAATTCTCTTATGCAAATCGGCGTCGACGCACGGCTGATTCATCATCAGCCGGCAGGCATCAGTCGTTACACGTGGCATCTCTTACATGCCATGGCTGAGATTGAAGCCCCGCACGAATTTACGATTTTTCAACACCGCAACCATCGGACGGCGCTTGTCGATGAGGCGAACTTCTCAAGGGCAACCCTTTTTGCACCTGTGCATAGGGGTCGCATGGAGCAATACCTGCTGCCAGCAGAGTTGATCCGCTACCCCCTTGACCTCTTCCACGCCCCAGACTTTATCCCGCCCCTGCACTCGCCCATCCCAACCGTTATCACAGTTCACGATTTGGCCTTTCTACATTGGCCGCACTTTATCACCAAAGACAGTGCAGCCTACTACGGCCAGATAGATCGCGCCGTCACGCACGCGCGCCACATCATCGTGCCGAGTGAGCACACGCGCAAGGATCTCATCGCCCGCCTCGGTGTCCCGGACGACAAGGTCAGCGTAATCTACGAGGCGGCCGACCCCTCTTTTGTACCGCTGCCTGAGGCGGAGACGCGCCAGGAGATGATGGAGAAATATGACCTACCCGAGCGCTACGCGCTTTTCGTCGGCACGATTGAACCTCGCAAAAACCTGAATGGCCTGCTGCAAGCCTTCCGAATCCTCACGGACCGTTACAATATTTCCGACGTCGGCCTGGTCGTTGCGGGCAGCAGGGGATGGCTATACGAAGAGACGCTCGAGACGATCGAAACGCTCGATCTGGGCAATCGGACCCGCCTGCTGGGGCGCGTGAGTGACGAAGACCTGCACAAGCTCTATGTCGGCGCCCGCTGCCACGCCCACCCGGCCTACTACGAAGGCTTCGGCCTCCCGCCATTGGAAGCCATGGCCTGCGGCACCCCGACCATCGTCAGCAATGTGAGCAGCATGCCTGAAGTGGTCAACGATGCCGCGCTGCTGGTAGACCCGCGCAACTGGGAGGAGATTGCCGTCGCACTTCAGCGCCTCTTCACGGACGATGAGCTGCACGCCGATCTCCGTCGCAAAGGATTGCAGCGGGCAAAATGTTTCAGTTGGCGCCTCGCCGCCCGCCAAACTCTTCAAGTCTACGAAACTGTGGCCGCAGGGAAGATGAACTCTGTGGAATCGGCCAAGTCAGCCTCCTCTTTTCAGCAACCCACCCAGCCGTAGCCATCCCCGGCATGAGCGGAACATCCGGTCACGCCGTGAGTCAGCCAGCGAAACGCCCGCTGTGGTCAAGACGCAGTCAGGTCGCAACAAACGCACCGGAAGCAGGCCTGGAACCAAGCTATGGAACTATTGTTGTTAACGCCCCAATTGCCCTATCCGCCACGGCAGGGCACGACGCTGCGCAATTACAACTTGATCGAACAGCTCGCAAAACGCCATACCATCGACCTGCTTACCTTCGTGGCTCCGGGCGAGAGTCTGCATGACGACAGTCCGCTTCACGCCCTCTGCCGGCATATCGCAACGGTCGATCAGCCCGTACGCAGTCAGAGCAGCCGCATCCGTGACACGGCGCTTTCGCCCCATCCGGATATGGCGCTGCGCCTGGAGAGTTCGGCCATGCGGGCCTTGGTTCGAGCCTGGGCAGGCGCTCACGCCTATGATATTGTTCAGGTTGAAGGGATCGAGATGGCACAATATGGCGCACTGGTGAGTCGTCTCGCAAACCGGGGGGCTCGCCGTCCTCAATTCGTGTTCGATAATCATAATTGCGAGTATCTGCTGCAAAAACGCAACGCCCTCACTGATCTGCGCAGCGCCGACCGGCTCCCGGCGGCCGGCTACAGCCTCGTACAGTGGCAGAAGCTTGTGCGCTATGAAGCGGCCATCTGTCGCGCCGCCGATGCCGTAGCCGTTGTCAGCGCGGCCGACGGCGCGGCCCTGCAGAACATCGTCCCGGAGCTGACGCCAACGGTCGTTTCCAACGGCATTGATCTCAGTCAGTATGAGCATGTGGCGGTGAACGAAGAGCCGGCAACGCTGGTCTTTACCGGGAAGATGGACTATCGTCCCAATATTGACGCGGTGCTCTGGTTTTGCCAGGAGGTCCTGCCGCTTGTCGCTGCGGAAGCGCCCGAGGTGCGCTTCCAAATTGTGGGGATGAATCCCCATGCGCGACTGGATCCCCTGCGCACCATGAGCGGAGTCGAGATTACTGGGGCAGTTGAGGATGTTCGCCCCTATCTGTACGCGGCCACGGCGTATGTTATCCCCATGCGTATCGGCGGCGGCACGCGCTTCAAGGCGTTGGAGGCCATGGCCGCACGCAAGGCCACGGTCAGCACCTCACTGGGCGTTGAGGGAATCGACGTCACAAACGGGCGCGAGATGCTGATCGCCGATGAGCCGCAAGCGATGGCCGATGCGATCCTTGGGCTAATACGCGATGGCTCGGCTCGTCGCGCACAGCTCGGAGAGGCAGCCTATGACTTCGTGGCTGCAAATTATACGTGGGAAGAAATCGTTCCAATCCTTGATGAACTGTTTGCAACGCTGTTGCGGGATGCGTGAGTCACAGCGCAATGGCTCAGGCATATCGCTTTCCGCTTCGCCCCGCCCACCATCAACCAAAGGAGAACTAATTCATGACAAACCCAATGCTCCGAGTCGGATTCATCGGCACCGGTTGGGCCGAGCGTGTTCAAATCCCGTCCTTTCGCCTGGGTGGGCTAACCGCCCAAGCCATTGCGTCGGGCCGGCCGGAAAATGCGCAACGGGTGGCTCAGGCGCTCGACATTCCGGAAGTCTATTCGACCTGGCAGGAATTGATTGCCTCTGACAGTGTCGACATCGTTAGCATCGTCACGCCGCCGGGGCTGCATAAGGAAATTGCGGTCGCTGCACTTGAAGTCGGCAAGCATGTCATCTGCGAGAAACCGACAGCGCTCAGCCTGGACGAAGCCGAGGCCATGCTGGCCGCGTCCCAGGCCGCGCCCGAGCAGATGGCCATTCTCGACCATGAACTGCGCTTTCATCCGCAACGCCGCCAGATGCGCCAGATGATCAAGGACGGCGCGGTGGGCACGGTGATCTCTGTACGCATGACGCGCCTGGGCCCGAATCGGCTCGATCGTGATCTGCCTTGGACCTGGTGGAGTGATGCCGAGGCAGGCGGCGGCATGCTCGGCGCCGTGGGCAGCCATCTGCTCGACCTGGCACGCTGGATGATCGGCCGCGTGGACATGCTCACCGCCCAGCTGGCTACCGGCCATCTCTATCGCACCGATCCGGCCTTGGGCGGCCAGCGTCAGGTCACGGCGGATGATCACGCCCAAATCATGCTGCGCTTTGCCAATGGCGCGCTGGGCGACATCACCGTGAGTTCGACGACAGCGGGCAGCAATGGCATGACGATTGAGGTATATGGCACCAACGGTGCGCTCAAGATCGACCAAAAGGACCAACTGTGGAGCATGCAAGGCAACGAGATTGCCGGCGGCGAATGGCAGCCCGTGCGGGTGATGGTTTCCGACCGAACGTTGATCGATCAGTTGCCCAATCAGGGACCCTTTGGCGTCGGCACGCTCTTTCTGGCCCAGACCATTGCCGCCGCCCTCCCTATGGGCGAAGCGATCCTGCCGGACGCCGCCAGCTTCTACGACGGCATGGCCGTACAGCGAATGCTTGATGCGGCACGTACCGCAAGCGAAGAGCGCAGCTGGATCCGCCTCTAGCAGAGCGCACCGGCGCACGGGCGCCACTCGATGGGCGGATTCGAAAAAAAATATTAACGCAAGGCTTGACATCTGCATCCTGCTTATGCTATCCTTTTGGCCGCGGGCAAAATGCCTTGCGAAGTTGTTTTGGAATGAGCGCCAAATTGTAGATTGCACTAATCTGTAGAGGAGACGCACGAAATATGTATCACTTCCCAACCACGATTCGCATCCGCCTCGCTAGCGGCGAAGATGTTTTCAAGGGGAGCAGTGCGTCTGCTGTCGGTTAAGTCTTTCACAGGCTGACTCGAAAGTCGCAGCGCACTGCAACGGTGCCTGCGACTTTTTTGATTGGTGCAAGCCGGCTCGCTCAGGATTGAGCGATCGCTCCATCAACCATGAGCGTGGGCATCGGGGATCGAACCGATGACCCACGCTTTTTTCGTTCTTACGCGAAACAACGTGGACAGCGGCAGGTAAAACAAGATTGTTTGAAGCAAAACTCGAGGTTGATCATGGCCGTATCGACATTTGAACACAACGCAGAGCAAACCCGACAAGAGGATGACGTGCGTAACGCGGCATCTGAAAATCGCCTACAGGGGCTGTGGCTGCTCATGGACGGCTTCCGCGCACAGTATTTCGGCGCGGCGGCCAGTGTGGCGGTCGCTACAATCGCGCGCACCGCGACCTTCATACTGCTGGCCTACTTTGTCGACACCTTCCTGGTGGCCGACGAGAAACCTGTGGCGCTACCGCTCGTCGCCTTCGGCTTCGTAGCGCTAGCTCTGGTACAGGGCATCTTCACCTTTCTCGGTGGACGGTTGGCCGCCAGTACGTCGGAAGGGATCTCACGCCGGCTGCGCAACTATATGCTCAATCACATTCAGCGCCTCAGCTTCACCTACCATGACAAGATGTCAACCGGTGAACTGATCCAGCGCGCCACATCCGATATTGATGCCATCCGCCGCTTCTTTGCCGAACAGGCCATCGAAACGGGGCGTATCATCATGCTCTTTGTCGTCAACCTGGTGGCAATCATGTTCATCGACTGGCAGCTGGCCCTGCTCTCCGTGGTTGTCATCCCGGTGGTGCTGGTGATATCGCTCTACTTCTTCCGTAGGGTCTCGGATATCTATGAGCGCTATCAGGAGCAGGAGGCGACACTCTCCAGCGCACTACAGGAAAATCTAAGTGGCGTTCGGGTGGTCAAGGCCTTTGCACGTCAGTCTTATGAGGAAGAAAAATTCGGTGCAGTCAACCGCGAGATGTATGACCGGGGTCGGAAACTGCTGACCATGCACTCGCTCTATTGGCCAATCTCCGACACGCTTTGCGGATTCCAGATGCTCTTTGGCTTTGGCGTCGGGGCCGTCATGGCCATCAATGGACGGATCAGCGTGGGCGAGTACCTGGCCTATACCGGCATGCTAATCTGGATTATTTGGCCCATTCGCAACCTGGGCCGGCTCATTATCCAGATGTCGACGGCAATGGTCTCCTTTGGGCGCGTGGCCGAGGTCGTACGTGAGGAGCGCGAGCAGATCGACGAGGACGGATTCGTTGCGCCCCAGTCACTGGCTGGCAAGATTCAATACAAGCATGTTGACTTCATCTACGCAGGTACCGAGCGACCGGTGCTGCAGGACATCAGCTTTGTTGCGCAACCGGGCCAGCGCATCGCCCTTCTGGGTGCAACCGGATCCGGCAAGACATCGCTGATGAACTTGCTGCCGCGCTTCTACGACTATACCGGCGGCGTCATCCTACTGGACGGCACGCCGCTGACCGATTACTCGCGCAGTTACCTGCGCAACCACATCGGCATCGTGGAGCAGGAGCCCTTCCTCTTCTCACGGACGGTGAAGGAAAACATCGCCTATGGTGTGGATCGGGCCATCTCGCAGGAAGAGATCGAGGAAGCAGCGCGCGCGGCGGCGATTCACGAGGTGATTGTTACCAAGTTCCCTGACGGCTATGACACGTTGGTCGGTGAGCGGGGCACAACACTCTCAGGCGGTCAGAAGCAGCGCGTGGCCATTGCTCGTACGCTGCTCAAGGACCCTCGCATCCTGATCCTGGATGACTCAACGTCGGCCGTGGATACGGAGACCGAGGCGCTGATCCGCCAGGCGCTGGAGACGCTGATGGAAGGCCGGACGACCTTCATCATCGCCCACCGCATCCAAAGTCTCATGGATGCCGATCTAATCCTGGTGATGAATGAGGGCAGGATCGTCCAACGGGGCACGCATGATGAACTGGTCGCCCAGGCGGGCATGTACCAGAATATCTTTGCGGCTCAGACACGCATGGAAAGCGAACTCGAGGAGGAACTTAGTCGTGTCAGAACATTATGATCAATTCGAGGAAGAAGAATTCGATACGCAATTCAATGGCCAGACCATTCGGCGATTGATTGGGCAGCTGAAGCCCTACTGGCGGCAGACCCTGGCCTTCATCAGCCTGATTGCGCTCGTCTCCTTTCTGGACTCGTACTTTACGTATCTTAGCAAGCTGATCATCGATGACGGCATCATGGCGCAGGATGTTGAAGCGCTACGTGCCATCCTCACGCGTTATGCCGCGGTCATCCTTGTCCAGGCGATATCGGTCTTCGGCTTTATCTACCTGACAGGCATTTTGGGCCACAAGATCCGTTATGATCTGCGCGAAGCAATGTTCAGCAAGTTGCAGCAGCTTTCGCTGGGCTACTACAACCGCACGCCGGTTGGCTGGGTTATTTCGCGCGTGACGTCCGATGCCGACCGGGTGGCCGAACTGGTCACGTGGGGCATGCTTGACGTGACCTGGAGCATCTTCAACATCGGTACGGCCCTAATCTTCATGTGGGTGATCAGCCCCCAACTAACGGTGATCGTGGCCGTGATCATCCCGATTATCGTGATTGTGGCCATGGAGTTCAAAAAGTATATCATCGTCGAATATCGTCACGTGCGTCGGATCAATTCACAGATCACGGGCCACTACAATGAGACGATTACGGGTGTGCGCGTCATCAAGTCGCTGCGCCGCGAAGAGGCCAACCTGGCCGAATTCCAAACGCGCTCCGATGACATGTATGAGGCCGGGTATCGAGCAGCGTGGCTCTCCGCCCTCTTTCTGCCCATGGTGCAGCTGATTGCATCGCTGGCAGTGGGCGCGATCATCTGGTACGGCGGCATTCAGGTCGAACTGGGCGGGATCACCATCGGTGGTATCCAGGCCTTCATCTCGTACATCACCTTCATGCTTTGGCCGATCCAGGAGCTGGCGCGAGTCTATGCCAGCCTGCAGCAGGCCATTGCTTCGGGCGAACGCATCTACTCGCTGCTCGACTCGCAGCCCGAGGTGATTGACAAAGTCGATGCCTACGACCCTGGTAGCATGCAGGGCCGGATCATTTTCGACCATGTCGACTTCCAGTATGAAGAAGACAAGCCCGTCTTGACTGACTTCAGCCTGGACGTGGCGCCAGGGGAAACCATCGCGCTGGTTGGCCCGACGGGCGGCGGCAAGTCAACCATCGTGAACCTGGTTTCGCGCTTCTATGAGCCCACAGGCGGACAAATCCGGATCGGTGGGGTTGATTACACCGATTATACGCAGCAGGCGATTCAATCCCGCATCGGGGTGGTGCTGCAGACGCCCCATCTCTTCTCCGGTACGATCCGCGAGAATCTGCGCTATGGGCGCCTGGAGGCCACCGATGCAGAGATCGAGGCGGCGGCCGAGATGGTGGGAGCCCATGAGTTCATCCAGAGACTGACGTTGGGCTACGATGAAGAAGTGGGCGAAGGCGGCAACTTGCTTTCCGTAGGACAGAAGCAGCTACTGAGCCTGGCCCGAGCCGTGTTGGCGGAGCCGGACATCTTCATCATGGATGAAGCGACCAGTTCGGTTGACACGTTGACGGAAGCGTTGATCCAACGCGGCATGGACGTGCTGATGGCGGGCCGCACCAGCTTTGTGATCGCCCACCGCCTGAGCACGATTCGCAACGCCGACCGCATTCTCGTCATCGAGAACGGCGGGATTGCCGAGATAGGTTCGCACAGCGAGCTGCTGGCGGAGGGTGGTCACTACTACCGGCTCTACACCCAGCAATTCCAGAAGGAAGCAGCCGGTGAAGTCACCCAGTTCGAAGAGGGTGCGGTGGCGATCGAGCGTCGTGGCGCCAACAGTGATGGTAGTGAACTCGCGCACGAGCAGACGACCCATCATGGCGTGCCAGAGTCCGAGTACGGCGACTAGACAGAGTACCCAATCGGGAGGAAATGGGAATCGCGCTTGCTCGATTCCCATTTCCTCTTCCTGCTCGTGGGCGTTGCACCTCGCAACAGTCATCTAATCACAGCCTGCACGTTGGTTGATTATGTTTACAAAATGATCTATGATGCCTCGTGACAGCACGCCCCACGATCTGTTCACCAGCGGACCCGACGCGGTCCCAGACAACGAAGGAAGGACCATCGTGAGCGAAATCACACCGGATGACCGCCATGCCAATGCTGGGCATGAGGCGGCCGAACCAATCAGTCCCCAAAGCGATCTTCCAAGCACGGACCCCATCACCCGACGCCTGAGCAGTTGGCTCGCTCAGTACAACATTGACTATTGCACGCTGGACGAGCGCCCCGACGCGCCTGATCTCGCGGGCGACACCGTCTATGTGTTGCGCGACCTTTTCACCACCTACTTGGGCTCTTGGGAACCGGGCGAAGAAGCGGCGTCAGTGCCCCAATGGGCGCGCGACACCTATCTGAGCGCCGACTTCCTGGAAGCAGGCGCTGACCACCATCTCTTTGGCGCCGTCCTCGATCGCGGCGGCAACCTGATCAAGGGCGCCAAGATTCGTTTCTGGTCTGATGGTCTGGATAAGCTGGCTGACCCGGCTTATGACAGCTATACCGTCATCGCGACAAAAGACGATTCCGGCTGGGCCAACAACCCGCTGGGACCAGGCAGTTCCTATGTGCCGGAGCGCGGCGAGGCCGGCCCCTGGTGTTGGTCGCCGGAAGGCGCCGCCGAGGTCGTGACTGGCGGCGGCTTGCCGGCACGTCATCACGTCTCCACCTTTGCAGTCTGGCAAGAGATGGATCGCGAGGCCTACGATGCCGCCCTGCGCGGTGAGGGAGCTGGCGCCCCACCAGTCAAGCCCCCCGTCAATCCACCCGTTGAGCCAAGTGAGCCCGTAACGCCGCCGGTCAAACCGATCGAGCCAGCAGAACCGGTCGAGCCGGTCGAGCCATCCGTTCCAGGCGGGGAGACAGGGAACGTTCCCGCCATCGAGCGGCGCGTGAGCGACTGGATCGACCATATGAATATGCGCTTTTTCGCCATCGACGAGCGCGGGGATGAGGTGGATGAAGCGAGCGAGAGTGTCTTTCTGATCAAAGATGTCTTCACGACCATTAATGGTTCGTGGGAGGTCAGCGATGCCCCGTACGCCATTCCGCAGTGGGCGCGTGATGAGTATCTGAAGCCGTGGGGCGCGCCCGACTATTTTGACGATGCAGGCGCAGATCATCACATCTTCGCCGCTGTAATCGGTTTGGACGGGCAGCTGCAGCGCCAAGCCCCCATCATCTTCTGGTCGGACGGCTTCGACAAGCTCAGCGATCCAACGTACGCCAGCTACGTACACCGGGAGACCAAGGAACGCTCCGGCTGGATCAACATTCCGATTGGCCCAGACAGTAGTTTCGTACCTGAGCGAGGTGAGTCAGGTCCCTGGTGTTGGGCGCCGGTCGGTCCTGCCGAAGTGATTGCCGGCGGTGGTTTGCCCGCCAAACAGCACGTTTCCATCTTCGTTGTCTGGCAGGAGGCGCCGCGCGGGGCGATTGAATCGTCTGTGGAAGGCGACGATGGCAAGGTTGTGGACGCCGAAGGTAGTGAGCCTACCGCACCGGTGACGCCAGGCCTCGTCACCCAACGAATTAGTGAATGGGCGAGAGAGATGAATCTCGTTACCCGGTCACTTGACGAGCAGAGCAATCTTTCAGCTGCTGATGGCAACTACGTTTACGTGGTGAAGGATATATTTACCACCCGGAACGGCTCATGGGAGGTGGAGGAGCTGCCCTACTCACTGCCGATCTGGGCGCGTATGTCCTATTTGCGACCTTGGGGAGCGCCCGACTATTTCGACGATGCCGGCGCCGATCACCACCTGTTTGCGGCCGTTATTGGCCCGGATGGCGAGCTGCTGCCCAACCACAAGATCTACTTCTGGTCGGATGGCTTTGAAAAGCTCGGTGATCCCAGCTACAACGGCTTCATCGAGCGCACAACCAAGCATCATTCCGGCTGGACCAACATTCCCATCGGCCCCAGCAGCGCATTCTGGCCTGGGGAAGGCCAGTCCGGGCCCTGGTGTTGGGCGCCGGAAGGCGCAGTCGAAGTAATCCAAGGCGGTGGTCTGCCGGGCAAGCAACACGTCTCGACCTTCGTCGTCTGGCAGGCGGTCCGGCGCCCCGTAACGCCTGGCATTGGCGACACGGGCGAGGCCATCAGCACCAAGGATCACAACACTTTTCTGCCCTTCGTTTTTGGACCAAGCGCACAACCAGCTGCCCAGCAGGATGCGGGTCCGGTTGACGCGCCCGGCGGCGAGATCGGCGATGCAGTCCAGCTAAACATGGGACGCCTGCGCGGCTCGGCCTGGCTCCGATTGGGGTTCGAGGGCGGCCAAAACAGTGCTCTCGCTGTCTATGCCCGCCAGCAGCAACTTGGCATGCCCGTGACCGGCGTCTATCGCCTGGACAACCTGATCATTCAGGGCTACATGGGCGGCATCGTCTTCCACGAACAGGGTATGCCGGCCACGGTGACGCACACGGACTGGTAGAAAGATTGTTGCACCGGGAGTCGTCACAAAAAACGAAGAGCCACTGGCGGTCACTTGGACGTCCAGTGGCTCTTCGTTTTCCTACACCGTTCCGCGTATTTTTCCGCGTACCGCTTCCCCACTCTTTCTACCTGTTATATTCGTTCAAGCAGAAAGGGGTAGACACGGTCAACCTGCTGTTCAGGCTGAGCGGGGTCCATCAGATCGTGGATCAACTGCCATTCAGCCGGCGCTTCGTGCGTGGTGACCGTCGCACCATGATTGCGCCAATTGCGCACCAGTTCGGCGGTCGTCGCATTGCGCACCACATCGTCACAGGGATTGGTGATGACGACGAGTTCCTTGACCGCTGGGGGGGCGCTAAGTGATTGTTTCAGAACCGCCAAATTCATACGCAGCATCGTACCGACACCCCGGCTGGAAAAACGGGGATAAACGTGAGGCGGACCGGATCGGGCATCCTTCTTCTCTTCATCCCACCAGCGGAAAACATTGGGCAAGGTACTCAACAAATTGGCCGAGGGCCGCGCAGCCCAGCCTGGCACCGCTGCAAGGCCAATGTTGGGGGAAATCATGATAACCCGATCCACATCGGCGCGATTCTGCCCGCACCAGGCGGCCAAACCGCCCCCCATGGAGAAGCCCAGCACTGTGACATGTGACGCCAGTCCATGGGCAATATCCAGGCTACGGCGCGCCGTGGTCAGCAGATCAGCCGGCGAAAGCTGACCAAGATCCGGAGCGAGCGATTCCAGACCATGCTGAGGAAAGCGCGGTACGAGTACGTTGTAGCCCCGGGCAAAAAACGCTTCGGCCAGTTTGGTAAACTGTGCCGGGCAATTGGTGAAACCGTGGAACATCACAATCGCCCGCTCCGCCCGTGCACCGTGTGTGAGCAGGCGTGAACGGCAGGCGGGCTTGACGCGGGACGTATCCAGCGCCGTCAAAGCGGTCATGCGCTGCAATGCACCTGCATAGTCCGACGCAGGGTCTTGCGGCGTGGAGTCGAATATAGGGCGAGTCTGCAACAGGCTGTGGAGAAGCGCAGCTGCGCTACCGCCGGCCAGGAAAGGGATCAGCCAGCTTCTGCGCATAATACCTCCTTTGCGCGTATCAGTCGGGAGAGGCGTCTAGGATTCAACGCCAGTACGGAATCAGGAGAACTCTGGTAAAAACGATGGGCAGCAACGTCTGATCAACGCAATTGGCCAAGCATATCGCGTCCGACGACGATACGCATGTCGATGGGCGCGGCGGTATTTAGGCCTTCCAGCGTAGAGAGTCCCGGCTCCAGCTCCAGATCGTTGCCAACCTGATCGATGACCGACTCGGGAATCCCGTAGTTGACGATCAACGTGTGGCTATAGTCATTGCGGTCGGCGTCGCCAATCGAAACGACCTGCCAGCCCCGCGCCTGCAGCATCTCGCGCGCTTGGGCGGCGACACCCGGCTCGCCCGTCCCGTTCAGGATCTCGACACGCACCCAACTCGGATCCGTCTGGGCTACGGAGCCGCTCAGCGTGGTAGGCGCGAAGAAGCTATTGAGCGCCGCGCGCACCCGCGTGCGATCGGGTAGCAGGATCCACTGACCGTCGTCGCTGTAGGTCTCTTCGCCATAGCGGCTGTCGAGGACGAGTTGGCGCACCTCGCGCAGAGATTCGGTCCGAAAATAGTTGGCAATATCCAGCGCCTGAGCCATAGGCATGTCCGTCTCGATACTGCTGCGCATGGTATAGAGCAGTCGTGGTGCCTTGGCGATAAGCGTCGGGATCATATCGGCGCGCATTACCTTGTCGGCGATCGCGCGGATCACCTGCTGCTGGCGTCGGGCGCGACCATAATCGCTATCGACATTGCGGGTGCGCACATACTTGAGCGCGGTCTCACCGTCCAGGTGCTGGAGTCCCCCGTCCAAGTGGAACGTCTCCACGCCGTAGTCGAGCGTGGGAAAGGCCTCATCATGAATTGCTTCGGGCACCATGACATCGACACCGCCGATCAGGTCGACCAATTCCACAAATCCATCAAAATTGATGCGCACGTAATACTGAACCGGCTGACCGATGAAGCTGCCGACCGTGTCTTTGGCTGTCTGAGGGCCGCCACCGGGATAGCCGCCGGACTCGCCCAGCATGTACGCTGTGTTGATTTTGGCCGTCGTATCCGTATGCGGAATCGGCACCCAGAGATCGCGCGGGAGCGAGAGCATGCCGGCCGACTGGCTGGCGGGGTCAAGCGAAATGAGCAGCATGGTGTCGGTCAGAGGCAGCCCAGCATCATCAGGCCGGGCATCAACGCCGAGCGCCAGGATGTTGATCGACGGCATGTTGGCCATGGCCAATGCAGCCGGATCCTCAACCGAGTCCGTCACAGCAGCGTCGGCCGACTCGACGCCGGCTGTATCCTCCGCCACAGGCGCGACGGCCGGTGCGTTCGACTGGAGCGAAGCCGTCAGCATCTCCATACCGGCCAAGGGGGACGTATTGACAATCCGATTGCGCGCCCAATCAAACAGTTGAGTACTGGCAAAAACCGAAAAAGTCAGGATCAGCAAACTGTATAGCGCCGTCGCCAAGATGGGTGCGGAGAAGGTACGCTTGCTTTTCGGTTGTGGTGAATCTGCTTGGCGCTTTTCCATAGAATGCGAATTATAGCATAGCAAGACGGCAGGTTAGCAAGATCAACTGTGGCAACAAGGCGTATTTGCGCCGTATTTTGGCCAGGCAAAACGCGTCAGCGGCACGACGTAGGCTAGCGGTCTGAGTTGGATCCGAAACGCTGCCAAACTGGAGGGTCAGTCAGCGTTGATGTCCGGGCGGTCACCCTGGCGAGTCGCACAAGACCACCACCCTGCCCCTACAAAGTGGAGAAAGGCAAGCGGCCCTAGTTGGGGGGCGGGACCTGAAAGAGTGAGGACTGAGTCATGATATAGAACTGGCCGGCCACATCATCCAGGAAGAGACCGCGCAAGTTATTGAGTTGATCGCCTTCAGGGGAGACGTATTGGGCAAGATAGTTGCCGTTCTTGTCAAAGGAGAAGATGCGATCATTGGCCGCATCAGCGATGTAGAGTGCATCCGTTATTTGACCCACGGCCATATCAACCGGGTCACCGATCTGCGCCACGTTGCCCTTGATGGAAAAGGGGACCGACTCACCCTGGTTATAGCGCAGGACCATTCCATTGGGATAGAGTAGCCAGATGTCGCCGTCGATCGCCATGCGCCGCAGACCGGTTAGGTTAGCCGATGCTCCCTCGGCAAACCAGGGTGTCGGCGTTAGGCCAAAGCCGCCCGGCTCGTAGCGCAAGATTTGCTGCACCCCCTCATCGGCCACGTAGGTGCGCCCGCTGTAGATTTCGACCTGGTTGGGCAGCTGCAGCGCAGCCGGATCACCCAGTTCCACATGCGATGCGCCCTCTACACGATCGTCGTAGCGGAAGAACTGGTTGTTGCGGTCGAGCACCAGGAGCCCCGGCTTGTCCTGCACGCCGGCGACTGACGGCTGCCAGGCCATGTCAACCAGACGTCCCACGGTGAAGCCATCGATGACGTCACCCTCACGCAGCACCGTCTCGGGTGTGGGTTCAGGCACAAATTCCAGGTTCGGATCGAGGCGATAGCGTTCGACCACCTGGCGGCCGGTGTCCATCACATAGATATTCTGATCAACGACGAGCACGCGGGTGGGCAAGGCGCCATCTGGAAAGCGCAGCAAAGGTTGCACCAGCGCGTTCAGCGGGCGGACCTGCAAAATGTCTTGCAACTCGCGTTCGATTTGAGCGCGAATCGCATCAATCTCCGGCGAAGCGCCAATGAGCATCTCCGCGGCCTCTAGATTTTCCATAGCAGACTGCAGCTGCATGCGTGCGGTCTCCCCGTCACCGGCGTTAAGCGCCTCGTTCACGCTCGCAAGCTGGGCCTGGGAGAGCTCAATCAGCGAATCGGCCTCCGCGCGGTTGGTGCCGCCCTGTCCCCACGTAACCGCCGCCACCACGACCGGAACCAGGAGCAAGATCAGCACTGACAGCAGGACAAAAAGACGAGCGCGTCCGCCACGCGCGGCTTGCGGTGGCGGATAGTCTTGTTCTTGTGCGGCAGCGATGGCCTGCTCGAAGTTAGAGAGCCCAGTTTCGACATACCGATCATCCAGCGCATCGTCATCCATAGTGTCGCCACTGCCCTGGACGTTATCTGGAGCCGCGGTTGCCGCAGAAGAGCGCGAGCGGTCAGGCAGAAAATTTGCCAGCAACGCGCTGCCCTGCGCTGCGCCGCGCTGCATGCTGGCGGCCAGGGACGCAGCAAAAGCCGCCACGCCGCCGGTCTTGACGGCTTCATCCCCAACAAACTCTTCACGCGCTGCGGGCTCAGCGGCTGCTTCAAAACTGACGGGGCTGGGAGAAGTGGAAACATCCAAATAGCCGGGTACGCCAAAGTCGTTCACGATGGCGTCGTCTGCTGACGGCGCCTCAACCGCGTCGGCGACGGGCGGGCCGGAGGCAGGTTCAGGCGGCGGCGGGGACGGCTGCACTGGCCCGGCCGTGGCCCTGGAGGGAGGCGGCGTTTTGGGCACATCGCGCACGGGCGGCGACGTGTTTACGGCTGACGGTAAGCCACCGGGCACGGTAGGGCGAGGGCGGCCGGACGTCGCGGCGGGCGGCGGCGGGGACTGCGTTTCTGCAATCGGGGCCGTCGTCTGCTTTGTTGCAGCGGATTGGGTGCGCGGTCCCCCAGCGGGCTCAATCACCACCAGGATGCCGGGTAATTCAGAAAGCTGGTATTGATCGCGCAGGCCGGCCGCGGCATCGCCGCAATTGGCCAAATCTGTATACGAGACCGTGGCCGCAAGGGTGCGGATCGGCACTACATCCAGCCACTCGGCGCCGCCGATGAAGAGCGTGGCAGCGTTGGTGATTTCGTGGCGATAGAAGTCGGGCGCCGCGGCCGAGGCATCGGCGTTCTCAAAATTCAAGATATCGGCCGGATAGCGATCCACCGCCAGGCCCGTAGAGACCAGCGCCAGGGCGGGACCACTATGGAGCATAAGCAGGTGAGACTGGAGTAGCGCCACGCAAATGATGCCGGCGCCCAGGGGCTGCTCAGCATTGAATTGGTTAAACTCGTCCACCTTCTGTCGCGCCGCGTCCATGGCCTGGCGCATGACTTGGGCCTGGCTGCCCTTGGCCGTGTAATAGGTGCGTTGGAGCGCGCTCAGTACGCGCTCGGAAAGCTCATTACGGTCAGGATTGTCGCCGGTCAGTTCCACCACGGCGTAGAGGTTGCCGCGCAGGGCCTGGCGTGAATCCGGCGGCGGCTCGACCGCGCGTACGCCCACGGGCTGATCACCTTGGGCATCGACAAAATGGGCGATCCGCACCTGAAGTGGTGGCGGGTTATTGGAAGCAGTGGGATCCGGGGTGTTTGCTATGTCGGCCATGAAGCGCATTTTATCTTGGCGCTGTGGGGATGTCAATTGAAGTGCGGCGTAGCGGCGTAGGGAATGCGGAGTGGGGCGTGGACGGGAGTTTTCTTCTCCGACTTTTTGCATGCCAAAGCTGACCGTCTCGCTCCACGGCCGGGGCGATCCCATTTTCCGGCGCCCGCCTTCTCCGTGCCGGGCCGAGCCGGGGCTCGGCGTTCCCGGGAGGCGTGGCGCGGCTGAATGGGCGGCCATTCGGTGCAATGGGGCGGAGGCGGTATGATGAACGGACGCGTTTAGCCTCGCGGTTTGCGTGCCCAGAGGCTCGGCGCACAACAGCGCCCATCTCAGCACGAAAGGCTCTTCCATGACGGAGCGTACCATCGCCCTGCAGCGCCGCGCCCGACCGGCGTCGGTCTGGCTGCTCACCGCGGGCGCGTTTTTCGCCTTCTTTATCTTTGGCTATGTCGACAATCTCAAGGGGCCGGTGCTGCCGGTTCTGCTCGACGATCTCAGCTTCAGCTACACCTCCGGCGGGACGCTGCTGCTGGGTTCCTATTTCGGCTTTCTGGTGGCAACGCTGGCCACCGGCATCCTGGCCGACCAGGTCGGCAACAAGGTTATCTTGCTGGCCGCCGGCCTGCTGCTCACGGCAGGGCTGGCGCTCTTCAGCGTGGGCGCAACCTTCTGGTGGCTCCTCGGCGGCATGACGCTGGCCGGGCTGGGGCTGGGCGCGATCGAGGTGGGCGGCAACGCGCTGATCGTCGAGGTGCACGACACCCGGCGCGGCCGCTTTCTCAACCTGCTGGGCGTCTTCCACGGCATCGGCTCCTTCTGCGCGCCGCTAATGGCCGCGCAGCTGTTGATCAACGATTTCTCCTGGCGTCAGGTCTATCAGGTGACGCTGGTGCTGACGGTCTCGCTGGCGCTCTTTTTTGCGCTCGTGCGCTACCCGCCCCGTGTCCGCGGCAGCGAGACACGCGTCGATTTCGGCGCACTCCGTGCAGTGGGCTTCACCCGTCCCATGCTGCTCTACTATCTGCTGATCACGACCTATGTGGCGGCGGAATTGGGGGTTGCGTCGTGGCTGGTCGTCTTTCTGCAGCAAGAGAAGGGCATGTCGCTGGCGCGTAGCTCGCTCTATCTCTCGCTCTTTTTTGTCTTTTTGATGTTGGGCCGTTTGCTGGGCAGCTTTGTGGTCGACCGAATCGGCTATCTGCGCATCATGCTGTTGGCGATGCTCGGCGGTATCGGCAGTCTCGCCGCCGGCATCTTTGGCCCGCCCGGCCTGGCAGTCCTGATCCCCTTCACCGGCTTCTTTTTCTCGATTGTCTTTCCGACTGCCACGGCGGAGGTCTCGGGCCAGCACAGCCAGAACCAGGGCGCGATCCTGGGCCTGCTCTTTGCCTTTGGCGGGCTGGGCGGGGCGCTGGGCCCCTGGGTCATGGGGATCACCATCGACGCGGCCGGCATCGCGGCCGGCTTCACCCTGCCCATCATCTATTGCTGCATAGCGCTGGGCGCCCTGCTCGCGCTCCTGCGTCTGCAGCGCCGCGCCACGCCGGTGAGCCAATAACCGTTGCCTCAGCGCGTTCACGCCAGAGAGTCTGCCGAAGAGAGTCTGCCCATGTCCGCCCGCTATCCCATACCCGCCCGCACCCATCGCGTGGAAGAAGAGATCCAGCGCAGCCGCTTCATCACCACCCTGGCCCACACGCCGACGTTAGACGAAGCGCGCGCCTTCGTCCAGCAGATGAAAGCGGAATTTGGCGATGCTTCCCACAATTGCTGGGCCTACGTGGTCGGGCCGCCCGGCTCCAGCGCGCAGATCGGCATGAGCGATGACGGCGAGCCCCACGGCACCGCGGGCAAGCCCATGCTCACCGTGCTCCTCCACGCCGACGTGGGCGACGTCACCGCGGTGGTAACGCGCTACTTTGGCGGCACAAAGCTGGGCAAAGGCGGGCTGGTGCGCGCGTACAGCGGCGGCGTCCAGCAAGCGTTGGCCACTCTGCCCCGCGCCGAACGCGTGCCCTGCGCCACGCTGACGCTGGTGGTCGACTATGCCACGGTCACGCCCCTGCAGCGGCTCTGGGATGAGTATGAAGTTTCAATTTTGGAGGAAGAGTTCGCGGTGGATGTCACGTACACGCTCCAGTTGCCCCTGGAGCATATCGACACTTTTTCAGCGACCGTGACAAACCTCACCAATGGTCAGGCGTTGATTGAGGTCGCAGAGAGTGAGGAAGAAGGATGGAACCCGGATTAGGCGGATCTGGCGGATTTTCGCAGATTTTTCTTTTCAAAAAGATCCGCCGTAATCCGCTTACTCCGCCCGATCCGCGTTCCATCGTCCTTTATGCCTGCGTATCGGCTTCTACGCTCTGGCTATCGGTGATTTCGGGCGCTGTCTCCGTCAACTCGCCGGCTACCTTAGGCGGCGCGGGCGGGATGATGATCCAGAGCAGCATGTATCCGATCAGCGGGAAGCCCACCCCCAGGAAGAAGATACCGACAAAGATGATCCGAATCAGCGTCGGATCGATGCTGAAGTATTCGCCGATCCCGCCGCAGACGCCGCCGATCATGCGGTTGCTCTTGCTGCGGGTCAGATGTTTTTCAATGGCCATGGCTGCCTCCAAATGGCGTGCAATGAGAAATCGGTGCAATGATTGGGCACCTGTACTAGACAATACGCACGTGAAGGACAGAAGTTGCAGGGTGAAAGGTGGAGAGCGCGCGCGTGCGCGACTTAGCCCGCCGGACATGAATGCCCTTGCTGGCAGGGGCGCCCCATAAAATGGGGCGTCACCGGGACTGCGCGACATCCATAGCCCCACTTCATGGGGCGCATTGCTAGGCCGGGGACTTCATCCCCGGCTGGCGAAGCACCGGTTGCTTCGACACGCCGCCATCGCCGCAACCAGAAATCCTGATCCGCCCCCGCCTCATTCCGCGCTGGCCATCCCCTTATGCTATAATCGTGCCGCATGACAAACCCATTTTGCTGAAATAATTGAACGCGGATCCGAATCGGAATTGACGATGACCGAGCAACGTACTGTTGCAGAAAACCGAGCCGAGCCAGCTGATCCAGCCTTATCGGCGCCGGAGAACGCTGCGGCCTTGGCCCACCTTCATCAAATGCTCGAGTCGATGCCCGTGGCTGTAGTGACCACCGGCCAGGATGGGCTGATTTACTATGCGAACCATCGGTTGGAGGAACTCTTCGGCTACTCGCGCGCCGAGCTGACGGGCAGCCCGATCGAACGCCTGATTCCCGAACGCTATCGCAAGCTGCATGTGGAGCACCGGGCCCGCTATGGCGAGAATCCTCACGTGCGCGCCATGGGTTCAGGCATGGACTTATCGGGCCGGCGCCGGGATGGGTCGGAATTCCCCATCGAAGCGGGGCTCAGCTTTGCCCGCTTTGGCGACGAGACGATCATCATCAGTTCGATCAGCGACATCTCCCGTCGCAAGCAGACGGAGGAGATGCTCGAGCTGCGCGTGCGCGAACGTACGCGCGAGTTGGAACGTCGCCGCGAGGTCTCTGACGGACTGCGCGATACGCTGACTGTGCTTAACTCCAACCGCACCCAGGACGAGATTCTGGATCACATTGCAGAGCAGGCGTGCCGGTTGCTCTTTGCTGACGCCAGCGCCATCTACAGTGTGCAGGAAGAGGGCCACGCCTTTGTGCTGGAGACCGGTTTTGGCCTTTCGACGGAGGAATTTGAAAAGGCGACATCGCCTTCTTTCGCCACCGTGTCGCCCAAAGGCAAGCGGCTGACCGTCACCAATGGCAGCATGCACATTGTGGCGGTAGATCGTGACGACCCGCAGACGGAAGAGGATCTCTTCCACGCCGGCGAATATCAGGGGCTGCTTTCGGTGCCGCTGGTAGTCAAGGACGAGGTCTACGGCACGCTCATGCTCTACTATGATGAGCCGCGCAAATTCTCGCCGGAAGAGATCGAGCTTGCGATGACCGTTGGGGATCAAGCCGCACTGGCAATCGAAAACGCACGTCTGCACACCCAGGTGGAGCGGGCCGCGGTCGCGGCAGAACGCAATCGCATCGCCCGCGATCTCCACGACTCAGTGACGCAGACGCTCTTTTCGGCTACATTGATTGCTGAGGTGCTGCCAAAGCTATGGGAGAGTGACCGCGCCGAGAGCGACCGGCGGCTGGCGGAGCTCCGCCAGCTCACCCGCGGCGCGCTGGCGGAGATGCGCACGCTGCTGTTAGAATTGCGCCCGGCCACGCTGATCGAAGTCGAGATCAGCGAATTGCTGCGCCAACTGACGGAGGCGATCACTGGACGCGCTCGCGTGCCAATCAAGCTCGAAACAAGCGAGATTTGCGACCTGCCGCCAGACGTCAAGATTGCGTTCTACCACATTGCCCAAGAGGCGCTCAACAACGTGGCCAAGCATGCGCGCTCGAGTCAGCCCACAGTCACGCTTACCTGCGACGGCGAACAGACCTGTCTACGCGTGCAGGACGACGGCCGCGGCTTTGTCATCGAGGAGGTGACGGCCGAGCACCTGGGCTTGACGATCATGCACGAACGGGCCGAAGGCATTGGCGCCCGCCTGGAAATTCACAGTGAAGTCGGTGCGGGCACGGAAGTGCGTGTGCAGTGGCCAGCCGACGAACCAAAGGAGAGATCGTGAGTCAACCATCTGAACGCATTCGGATCGTGCTGGTCGATGATCACGCGGTGGTGCGCAGCGGATTGGCCGCGTTCTTGCTGGCGTATGACGATTTGCAACTGGTGGGCGAAGCGGCCGACGGCTCCGAAGCGCTGGATCTCTGCGGTCGAGTCCAGCCGGATGTGGTCCTCATGGACCTGGTCATGCCGGAGATGGATGGCGCTACAGCCACACGCCTGATCCGCGAGCGCTATCCGCGCATCAAGGTTATTGCCCTGACCAGCTTCAAGGAAAACGACCTCGTCCAGGGTGTGCTGGCCGCCGGCGCCATCGGTTATCTGCTCAAGAATGTCTCCACTGATGACCTGGCCGGCGCCATCCGCTCCGCCCACGCTGGAAAGCCCACCCTGGCCCCTGAAGCGGCCCAAGCGCTGATCCAGAATGCCGCACGCAAACAAGACAGTGAACCCGGCTATGACTTGACCGACCGCGAACGTGAAGTATTGCGCCTGATGGTCGAGGGACTAAACAACTCAGCCATCGCTGAAAAGCTTTTCGTCAGCCGCTCGACGATCAAATTTCATGTCTCCAACATTCTCTCCAAGCTCCACGTCTCCAGCCGCACCGAAGCGGTGGCGTACGCCCTCCAGCAAGATCTGGTGCTCTAAACGCATCAATTGATGGGGGTCAATTGCCAGTTGACCATTGTCGATTGACATACACCCTAGTCAGTTGACCAGGCGAAAAACTATCCTCGCGTACGGGCGCTTTTCTCGTCTTTCGTCCGGCGAACTCATGATACGATTCCGTTACACTTAGTGCAGCGACGATTGAATGCTCATCACGCTTCGCGCGCCCGACTATTCTTATTTTCACAAGGAAGTGATCAAGGAGAGGCAGATATGTCCCAGCGCCCGCGCAGTACGTTCGGTTTAGAGAATCATGGCATCCGCAACGCTGACACCGTCTACTGGAATCTGACGACGCCACTGATCTATGAACAGGCGGTCCGCCGGCGCGAAGGTCACCTGGCCCATCTGGGGCCGATGGTCGTCCGCACCGGCCAGCATACGGGTCGTTCGCCGCGTGACAAGTTCATCGTCCAGGAACCGGTCCACCAGGACAAGGTGCACTGGGGTGCGGTGAACCAACCCATGTCAGAGGCGCATTTCGATCAACTCTACAAGCGTCTGATGGCTTACTTGCAAGGGCGCGATCTCTTCGTGCAGGACTGTTTCGCCGGAGCGGACGAAACCTACCGCCTGCCCGTACGCGTGATCACCGAAACGGCCTGGCACAATCTCTTTGTACGCAACATGTTTATTCAGGCCAGTGACCAGGAGCTGGCCGAACACATTCCCCAGTTCACCGTGATTCAGGCGCCCAATTTCCACGCGGTTCCGGCAGAGGACGGCACAAATTCCGAAGTCTTTGTCGTCGTCCATTTTGACAAAAAGCTGGTTCTTATTGGCGGGACACAATACGCGGGCGAGATCAAGAAGTCGATCTTTAGCGTCATGAACTACTTGCTTCCCATGCAAGGGGTGCTGCCGATGCACTGCTCGGCCAATGTCGGTATGGATGACGATGTGGCCATATTCTTCGGCCTGTCAGGCACGGGCAAGACGACCCTGTCCACCGATCCGGCACGCATCCTTATCGGCGATGATGAGCATGGCTGGAGCGATATCGGCATCTTTAACATGGAGGGCGGCTGTTACGCCAAGACGATTCGTCTGTCCCCCACGGCCGAGCCGGACATCTACGCCGCGACACGCAAGTTTGGCACGATTCTGGAAAATGTCGGCTACGACACGACCAACGGTCGCATCGACCTGGACGACGACTCCTTGACCGAGAACACGCGGGCGGCCTACCCGATCAGCCACATCCCCAATGCGACACGCACCGGGTTGGCCAGTCACCCCAACAATGTCATCATGCTGACGGCCGATGCCTTCGGCGTTTTGCCACCAATCTCGAAATTGACGCCTGAACAGGCAGCCTACCACTTCCTCTCCGGCTACACGGCCAAAGTTGCCGGCACGGAGAAGGGTGTCACGGAGCCCCAGGCGACCTTCAGCGCCTGCTTCGGCGAACCGTTCATGGTGCATGATCCGACCGTCTACGCCGACATGCTCAGCGAGAAAATCCGCACCCACGGCAGCGATGTATGGCTGATCAACACCGGCTGGAGCGGTGGCCCGCCCGGCGTAGGTGAACGCATTTCCATCGCCTATACTCGAGCCATGGTCCACGCGGCGCTCGACGGCGCCCTTGCTCAGGTAGAAACGAAAATCGATCCGATCTTCAATCTGGCTGTACCTGTCCACTGCCCGGAGGTGCCCGACGACGTGCTCGAACCGCGTTCGACCTGGGCGGACAAAGAGGCGTATGACGTCCAGGCGCATAAGCTAGCGAGCATGTTTGACGAGAACTTTAAGAAATTCGCCGGCAAAGTCAGTTACGAAATCGCTGAGACCGGCCCAGTTGCCGTGTGATCATTGCAGCCCGGAACCGGTCAAGCGTACCCGTTCGAATGGGTGCATTTCGCCCCCGTCACCGAAAATGAGACCGCGCACAGGTGATGCGGGGCATAGATCGTCCGCGACAGTGGCGGGCGGGAGCGCGATAAAACGGACCGCTATGACTGACCAGCGACAAGAAAACCGTCAACAAATCCGCGTCCTCCTGGCCGATGACCAGGCGTGGTTGCGCTCTGCCGTCAAGCTCCTGCTGGAGCAGGAACAGGACTTTGTGATCGTCGGCGAAGCGGGGGACGTACCGGCGCTAGTCAATTTGGTCAAGGAGCTGCAGCCCCATCTCGTGCTTCTGGATGGCGAGCTCCCGGGCGTCCGCCGGGCCCAGGCCGCATGCGATTTGCTCGGCGATCTGCGCCATGCCGATCCTCACGTGCAGATTATCGTGCTAAGTGGTCGCCCCGAGGCGAGCCGCACGGCTCTGGCCACTGGCGCGAGCGACTTCGTGAGCAAGGCCGCCCCGCCAGAGCAGCTCCTGGCTGCGTTGCACAAAGCCAAACGGTCGGCTAAGATGCAGGACATCTGAGGCCTCCACCGGCAGATCATCACGGTAAACGTGCAGCACATCGGACATGAGTCGCACGTTTACCGTGATCCATTGCTATCCCGTACTAGAAAGAGAAGCCCATGCCCATTCATGATATTGCGATTATCGGCGGTGGACCTGCCGGATTGACGGCTGCAGTCTACGCGCTACGCGCCCAGTTGGACGTGGCGCTCATCGCCCGGTCAATGGGTGGCAAGGTTACCTACCCCTTCAGCCTGCGTGACATGGAGGTGGTTGACCCGGTCTGGGGGGCCGATCTCGTCTTTCAGTTCGAGTCCATGGTAGAGGATTCAGCGGCCTCGATCATCAATGCCAATGTGGTTGACATCAACAGAACGGATGATGAAATCTTTGAAGTGATTCTGAATGATGGTGAGGTGATCCTGGCACGTACGGTCATTTTCAACACCGGTGCGCGCGCCAAGCGCATGTATGTCCATGGCGAATTAGAGTATCGCGGCCGGGGTGTCAGCTTTTCGGCGGTCAGCCATTCGCCCTTTTTTCATGGCAAGGACGTGGCCGTCATCGGTGGTGGCCAGCGCGCGATCATTGCGGCGCTCGAGCTGTTGCCGTTGGCCAGCCAGGTCTATCTGATCGCACCGCTGCTTCATGGTCTCGCCGAGGTACCGACCGCCAAGGAGCTGTTGCAGCATCCGAACCTCTCAATCTTTCAGGGATGGGAGATCCAGCAGGTGATTGGCGATACCATAAAGGCGGACGGCGAAGAAGAGCCAGGCTATGTAACCGGCATCAATCTGGTCGGAGCCAACGGCGAGACGCGCTTTCTGCCTGTAGAAGGCATTTTTGTCCAGTACGAACTCATGCCCCACAACGATATTGTGCGCGGTCTGGTCGATCTGGACCATTACGGATTTGTCATCATCAATGAACGCTGCGAAACCAGCCTCCCAGGCTTCTTTGCCGCCGGCGATGTGACCAGCGTCCATGCCGAACAGGTGCCCGTCGCCATCGGCGAGGGGGGCAAGGCAGCGCTGTCGGCCTGGGAGTATCTGGCTACCCACGTTGCACCAACTACGGTCCCCGACAAGAAATAAAAGAAGCGCCCGATCTGTATGATCGGGCGCTTCTTTTGTAGGACAACCATGTCGCGCCTACGCTTCAACCGTCACCCGGTTGCGATAAAAAGCCACGTGATTGGCGATCTCTTTCGCAGCATCTTTGGGCGTCGGATAGTACCAGGCGGCATTGGCGTTTACTTCGCCGTCGACGACCACGTCGTAATAACTCGCCGTCCCCTTCCACGGACAGACCGTTTGATGATCGTTCGCCTGGAAATAGTCCTGCTGCAACGATTCAGGCGGAAAGTAGATGTTGCCCTCGACAACGATGCCAGCGTCACTCTCGGCCAGTACAATATTCTTCCACACGACCTTTGCCATCTCGATGCTCCTTGCGTCAATTGAATACCCAATGCATGAAACCAGTATGATGGTCCTTGCCTTGAGGCGCCGTGATGAGCATTACGCTGAGCATTAAAGCCAATCTTGGCACGTAAAAAACGCCTGGAGTGAGGGCCATTGACGTGACCCCCCATTCCAGGCGAATGGGCACTGATAGAGGGACGACGGGAACAGCGCCGCGACAGACGCCAACCGCTCTAGACGATCAGCAGGCAATCCTCTGCGCCGTGGTCGCCCATCGTGTAACCGTCGGCGTCACCGTCGTTAAACCACTGGCCGTCCGCAGTGTAATAACGGAAGCGGTAGGTTGCGTCATTGGCCAGTTCAACGGAAGCGCTGCGCGTGCCGTTGCTGCGCTTGATCAGCTTCAACGCAGTGGGATCCCACTCGTTAAAGTCGCCGACGACTGTCACGGTCTCCTGGTCAGGATTGTGGGGAATCACAAAGCTGATTTTGGTGCTATTGGGCGCCTTGCCCTTGCTCTTCTTAATCATAATCGTTCTCCTCAAAAAGGTGCGGTCTTCGATGCGTAAACACTCAGGGCCAACCAGCCTGACTACAACCGGCGCCACTGCATGATTCAGACATTGATAGTAGACGAAAATAGAGCGAAAATCGCTCAATAAATGTGCCCATCTAGTCATGCATCATAGCAAAGTTCATTGGTTTGGCAAATCCCAAGGCGCATGTTACGCAACCGGTTGCTTCGCAATCATTTCGAAAGCAAAATTGGAGTTTTTCAACAGAGAATAAAGCGCTTTTTCTACCCGTCGGGACCCATGTTCCTGCTATGCATGATTTCTCGCGTAGCCGAAGCAGCACTTGAGCTTGCTGGCCGATTTGCCTATACTGTGATCGAACCGCAACGGCTCTGCGCTGGTACGAATGCTGTTCATCCGGCCACGCCGCACCCGCCTGGTCCGATTGCCAATTCGCTGATTCACTCCATTAGGCTACGACGCGATAATATTATGTCAATAAACAATCGTTCCTGGCGCCTCCTGCCAGCTGCACAATCGCTGCCCCACCCGCTCCGTGTCCTGGTGATCGGCGCGGGGATGGCCGGCCTGGTCGCGGGTCGCTTGCTTCACGAAAGTGGCGTGGAGGTAACCATACTGGAAGCGCGCGAACGCATTGGCGGGCGGATGTGGACGGACGACTTCGACGGGCTGCCCGTTGACCTGGGCGCTTCCTGGATCCACGGCGCCGACGACAATCCGCTCACGGAATGGTGCCAGACGCTGGGGATCCCCCTGCTCAACACCCCGGGCGATGGCCGGCGCATCTTTGATGGCACGTCCGCTTGCTTGCGCTACGATGAGGCCATGCAGCGGGCCTGGCGCGGCATGGGCGCGGTCAGCCTGGCGTTGGGCGCGGCCACCGCAGGAGCCCAGATCGAGCGCTGGCACGATCACCCGGGCCAACTCACGCTGGCGGATGCGCTGGCGCCTGTGTTGGACCAGCTCGACACGCTTCCGATCTTCGACCGGCAGATGTTGGGCTACCTCGTTGCGATGGCCGAGGGCGTGGAAGGTGCGCCTTTCGACCGCATTGACGTCGCCAGCTGGTATCCGCATGAAGCCAGCGGCGTCAACGCCATGCCCGTGGGCGGCTACAAGCGGCTGATCGAGGATGCCGCTCAGGGTCTGACGATACGCCGGGCCACGCCGGTCCACAGCATCCATTGGGACGAGGAAGGCGTCCACGCACAGACCGAGCACGAGCGCTTCCAGGCAGACGCCGTGATCATTACCGCGCCTCTCTCTATGCTTAAGACAGAGCGGCTGAAAGTTGAGCCACCCCTGCCGCCGGTCTGGCGGGAGGCCATAGCAGCAATTGGCTTCGGCGACGGCGCTTCGCTCAACAAGATTTTTCTGCGCTTTGAGAATCAATTTTGGCCGGATACCAACGATCGATTCGTTGCCCTGCCGACGAGTTTCGACACGCGCGGTCGCTTTGTGACCTGGTCGAGCCTCGTCGACGTCGTGGGCGCGCCAGTCCTTTTAGGCTTCACCAGCGGCGCGCAAGGTGCATATCTGGACTTGGAGGCGAGCGACGAAGAAATACTGACTGAGGCTATGACCTCGATCCGCCGCGTCTTCGGCCCTGATGCTCCCGATCCTTGCGCCTATCGCGTGACGCGCTGGATTTCCGATCCCTGGGCCCGTGGTTCCTACTCGTTTTCGGAGCCACAGACCACCGCAGCGCATCGCCTACGCTATGCCGAGCCGGTTGGCACGCGCCTCTACCTGGCGGGCGAAGCGGCCAGTCCCGGGCACTATGGTACCGTGCACGCAGCGTTGCTGGCAGGGCAGCTGGCGGCCTTGCGTCTCCTGCGCGGCCTGGCCGGCGTCGAACCGGATCCGAGCCGGTTGCCGTGGGCGCCCTTTCTGGCGCGCCATCCCCAGGCGCTCACCACGATGATATAGGCGATTGGAGTCTAGATCGCGACCAATTACAGAGACCATTCAGCAAGAAGGAGTAACCAGTGAAGCGACTGCTCATCCTGCGTCATGCGAAATCCAGTTGGAAAGAAGAAGGACTGGTCGATCATGACCGCCAACTTAACAAACGCGGCACCCGCGATGCGCCACGTATGGGGCAGCTTCTCGTTGCGGAAGGCATCGTCCCGGATCTCATCATTAGCTCCAGCGCACGCCGCGCCCACGACACGGTCGAACTACTCACCCAGGCTTGCGAGTACGAAGGCGATGTGGTCTGGGCCTCATCGCTCTACATGGGCGGCTATCGTGCTTACCTCAACTCGTTGCGCAATGCGGATGATGCCTTCGACACGGTGATGATCGTGGGCCACAATCCGGACTCAGAGCAATTGGTCACGGTCTTGACCGACGCTGAAGAGACCATGCCAACTGCGGCCCTGGCCCAGGTCGATCTCCCGATTCGTAGCTGGCGCGAGCTTGAGGAAGGACAGAGCTATCCGCTCGTTGCGCTGTGGCGTCCGCGCGAATTGAAGAACTAAACAAGATGGTCAATCGAACCTCGAAAACGGAGAATTGGGAATGGTCGTGCCGCGCATTGATCCTCTATCATCTGCCTCCTACGATGTGGCATGATTTAGTCGCCTGATGCATAAGGTTGTCGGCCAAGAGCCGTTTTTTCCACTTTACAAAATCGCCTGTAGCAGATACCCTAAGGCTGGCCAAATCATCTTCCCGCCAGCCATTGGAGGAGCACCGCCATGAATCGAAAACATCTGGCTCCCTTCGCGCTCGTACTTGCGGTCGCGACCTTCTTTTTGTTCACGCAATCGATCCTTGTTGCCGCACCGGCCGCGCAAGAAACGCCGCCAACCGCAGCGGATTCTGCAGCGGTCGACGTGGTGTCACCCACCATAACAATTTCGCCGTCCGTGCGCATTCAAATCCGCCAGCAGATTCCTTTTACGGCCACATTGGCGGCCATGCTCTCCACCGATGACGGAATCACCGCGACGGCGCCTGTGACGCCCACGACGGCGATTACTGAGGCGGGTGCGGCGGAGGTTGCGGCAGAGGCGGCAGTTGAGGCCACGACGCCCGCCACTGATGCTGTGCCAATTGCTGCCGATCAGGTCGTCACCTTTCTACTTGATCTAGCGCTCGATTTTGTGGTCAGCGAAACGATGACGACCACTGTACCGGCCACCTTGACCATCATGCTGGCCGATGGCATGACGAATACAGTGACCGGCACTCTGCCCATCTCGCTCGAAGTCGGCGTTTCCCCCACTGCGCAGGTCACGGTGACGGCCCTGAGTCTGCTGCCGACCGATTCTGTGACCGCTACCCAGGGCGTGACCGCCGTTGAGGCCGTTACGCTTCCGGCGACGGTAACCAATGTTGAAGCCGTCACCCTACCTGCTACCATTACCGCGACCGCGCCGGTCACGCTACCAGCCACGATTACGCCGACCGATACGCTCACGGAGAGTGCGACCCCGGTCCCTGCCGGGGAAGCGGACACAGGACCCGAATCGGTACAGGCGACGACGACGACGACGGCCAACGTACGTGTCGGCCCCACCACCAACGATGAGATCGCCGATACCCTGCCCGCCGGCGCCACGGTGGAGTTGGTCGGCGTTACAGAGGATGGTCTCTGGTATCTGTTGGGCTCGGGCGCATGGCTCTTCAACTCGCTGGCCGATCCGGCTCCGACCGATCTGCCTCTGGCCACGCCGGAACTGATCGCGGAAGTGGAGGAACAGGCCGCAGCAGACACGTCGCCTGAGCCTGCGGCAGAGGCAACGCCCGCGCCGACAGAGACTTCTGCAGACGAAGCGCCGGCGGCGGCGGATTCGCCTCCCGCTGGTGATGGCGCGGCATCGACCGTGACAGTCGATGCCAACCTGCGCGCTGGCCCCAGCACCGAATTCGAGGTCATTGGCGGGACGGTGACGGATCAGGCGATCACCATCATCGGCCAGAATGAAGCGGGGGATTGGTACTTGCTTGACAATGGCGGCTGGGTTTTTGCGACGCTGGTCGTCAATCCGCCGGCTGATTTGCCGGTGGTGCCCGATGACGCCACGCCCGAATCAGTCGGCGCGACCGAAACTGCGCCATCCGGCGGGGCAATCCTGCCCACGCCGACACCCGGTGCGGCCGATGCGGCAGCGGCTACCGCTGAGGCTGAGCCGCTGACCGCTGATGAGACGCTCTATGTCGATCAGGTCACCGTGATTGCCGAGCGCCTGCAGACCACGGCTGCAAGTGTAACGGAACTCATCGCCACAGCCGCAGCCGACGCTACGTTACTGGAAGATGGGACATGGCAGGGTCAACTCGAAACGGCAGGACAAGTGCTCACGCGTGCGGGCGAAGAAATCCGCACGATCACTGCACCGGAACGCTTCATCGGCGCCCAGATCGATTTGGAGAGCGCAATCGGTTCCTTCGATCAGGTAGCGGAGCTATTGACGCAGGGTCTGACCGATGCTGACCTGACGACCCTGCAGCAAGCGGTCGCAGAATTTGAGGTCGGCACAGTCCTGCTGGAGCGCGGACAGGAGCAATTGCCGTAATCACTAACCTGTCGTGACTGATCAATCCAGCGCCTTTTGGCACACGGTCGTAATCCGTCGCGGCGTGCACATCCATGAGCGGCAGAGAGATGCCGGTTCTCGGGTGCGCACGCCGCGGTTTTTTGTCTCTGCGCCTGCCCCTGCCGCTCCTTCTTATCCATCTACAGCAGGCAGAAAGGCCGGGCCGAAGTAACGGAGCAGTGCAGCATTGAAAGCCGCGGCGTCGGCAATGGGCCGCTTGGTCTGCTCGTCGCCATCAGTAACCGTGAGACGCTCATTGGTGAGGGAGATTCGGCCGCCAGGCGTTGCCACGGAGCAAATCGTCCGCTGCGTGAAGTTCGAGTCAGGCGAGGTGGCTAGATAGTGGCAGCGGCTGCGATAGTCTGCCAGGTCGCGGGGCTTGGTTGTGAAGCGGTACTGGGTGATCCAGGCGTCCCCTTCCGCTTTCTGCAGCAGGAGATAGTCAGCAGCCTCCCCATCTCGCCAGACGCGATAGCAACCACTTACGTCAGTTCTGGTTTCTCCATGCAGTGGCAAGGGCTGACGGACCGAATCGCCAAAGCCGACATCAACCAGGTAGGGTTGATCGAGGGTGACGATGAGCGCCATATGATCCAGGTCAGGCGTGAACCCATCGTCAATCTTCACACCAGCGCCAATCCGCGCAATCGCAAACCCCAACGCCTCCAGCAGTGCAAAGAACGCCCCATTGAGCTCAAAGCAAAATCCGCCGCGCCCACGTCCGACAACTTTTTCAACCAGATGCTCCTCCGACAGAAGGATCGGTTCGCCGCGCATGACCGAAAGATTCTCAAAGGGCACGCGCAACAGATGGGCATGCTGAAGCGCAGCGAGATAGCCCAGCGATGGCGCAGCTTCGGGAACGCCGATATGGGCAAGATATGATCTGGTTTGCGCCGGGGGCATAGCACCGGCGCGCCTTTGAGATGGCACGCGACTCACGCGACGGGGAGCATCAGGCGCTGTCCGGCCTGATAGGCAGTGCGAAAGAAAGTCATGAGCTCTTGGTCTGGCTCTGTGCTGTCGACGAGCGCAGCATAGGGCAGGATTGCACCGGTGAAACCTTCTTCATGCCAGTAAGCAGGCGCCGGCAGCGCACTTTCGACGAGCCCCTTGGGCAAGGGATAGACCGTGGCGTAGAAGTACGGCTCGCGAATCCAGTCGTCGCCGGTCACAAAGCCAAAATTCATCTGTTCATCGGCGCTTTCGGCAATCTCCGGATCCTGCCCCTCAACCAGGTTGCCCGTCATCCAGAGGAGCGCCAGGTCGAAGTTGTGGGGCCAAAGCTGCACGGGGCTCGTCTCACCGCGGATCTCGCCCTGAAAGCGGCGCAGAACCGAGTTGATCTGCGAGAACGCGCTCCACAGCCGGGCTGCGCTGGCGGCGTCGTAGGCAAGCGGCAACTCGTCATCGAATAGGGCCGGATCCAGCGGAACGTCGATCTTCAGCCGCGCCAGGTGGGAAAGCAGATCATCGGCCAGCGCGTGAATCGACGTGCCCGATAGCGGCCTGTTCCAGCGCTCTCCCTGATTTGTGGTCAATGCAAGCTCGTGCCGCGTTAGGTCGAGCAGCAGGTCAAAGGTCTGCACGCCGCAAGGCATGGGCGTTGTGTAGGGACCGGCCGCAGCACAGCGCAGGCTCACATGCCACCAGTGCTTCTGGCTGGGGGTGGTGACGCGACGAATCTTGCCCATGAGCTGACTCACAAGCTGGATCGTATCACGGGTGTCATGCCATGCAGTGTCGTTCAATGACGGAAAGCGATAGTCACTCATTGTCGGCTTCTCCAAACGCCAAGCGAGAAAATGGGGCGGCCTCTTCCCAGCCCGTGCGACGCTCTTCACCTAACCGAGCGGCACGCGCTAACTATGTATCTTAACGCACCACCAAACGATTTTTTGTGAGCGTTGGAACAGTTGGCCCAAATAGGCGCCGTTGGCAGGTCCAGCGGGTGTATCCCATTTTGGTATGCATCCATACGCCAGCGAGTTGCTTGACAAAGTCTGAGTTTCGAAATACCATGTGACTAGGTAGTCACATGACCACCCAGTCACATATTCTGAAAGCGTCGCGCTATGCCAAAACAGACGTTTTATAACCTACCTGAAGAAAAGCGTGCCTTGATTACCGACGTTGTGGTGGATGAGTTCGCGGAAAACGATTATGAGAATGTCTCGATTAGCCGCATTGTGCAGCGGGCGGGCATTGCCAAGGGCAGTTTCTATCAATACTTTGAAGACAAAAATGATCTCTACGGCTATGTTGTCGACCTGATTGCACAGGAAAAAGCGAGCATGTTTTCCCTGGAGCACCCAGATCCGAACCATGTGGGTCTCTTCAACTACATGCGGTGGATCCTCCAGAATAGCGTCGAGTTCGAATTGCGCAACCCGCGCTTTAGCAGGATCGGCTACCGCATGCTCAAGGGCAACCCCAACGAGAGTCCAATCTTCCGCCAGGCGCTTGAGAAATCACGGGCCTACTACGAGAGTCTGGTCAAGCTTGGAAAGGCCCAAGGCGATATCGCGCCTGACATCGACGACAAGATGGCCGCAGAATTCTTTCAGGTCATCATGACCGAAATCGGTCCCCGCATCATCCGTGAAGCGATCGAGGAACACGGGACGGCGTGGCAGGGGCAGCGGCCGCTCTTCGATTTTCCCGAAGTTCAGGACAAATATGTCCAGATGTTGCGTATTCTTGAGTATGGCTTGAGCGGGCAACCGTCTGCTCAGGCGACTGCGCCAATGGGCGATACGTTGGCAGACGAAGGAGCTTAGTGAATCATGGGAACCTATTTGAAGCTGGCCTGGCGCAACATGTGGCGCAACTGGCGGCGCACGTCAATCGCCATGATCGCCATTGTGTTGGGGTTGGTCCTCCTGCTCTTTTTCGACGGTTTCATCGCCGGCTCCGATCAGGCAATTTACGGCAATGCCGTCCGTCTCTATGGCGGCAACATCCAGGCCCACGATGAAGGCTACCGCGACAAAGCCCGGCGGCTGCCCATCCTGCCATTAGAGGATGCTGACGCTGTCGTGGCGGCTGCGACGGCCCAACCTGAAGTGCTTTCTGCAGCCAAACGCATCAAGACCGCCGGCATCGTCAGCAGCGCCGAAGGCGCCTTCCCGGTTGTCATCAACGCCATCGAGCCTGAGATTGAGGCCGGCTTTAGCATCCAGGCCGAAAATGTCGTCGAAGGTCGCTATCTGCGTCCGGGTGAAGGCGATGCAATCTTCATCGGCCGCGGGTTGGCAGAGCGGCTGCAAGCGAGCGTGGGCGACCGGGTCAACGTGGTCGGGCGCAGCAAGCAGGAGCAGATGCGCCAGCGCACCATGACGATCGTCGGGATCTACGACTTGGGCATGCCGGAAGTTGAAAAGGGCACGCTCTTCATGACCCTGGCCGAGGCCCAAAGTCTCTACAACTTGCGCGATCAGGTCACAGAAGTGGCAATCAACCTGGAGCAGGTCGGCCAGGAAGCGCAGGTGATGCCGGCGCTGGTTGCCATGCTGCCGGGCTACGACATCGACACCTGGGATTCGCTGCAGCCCGAGGTCAAAGAGGCGCTGACGACCAAGTTGGCCTTCACCACCGTTATCGGGCTGATTGTCATCATTGTGGCCAGTATCGGCATTCTGAACATTCAACTCATGGCCGTCTTCGAGCGCACGCGCGAGATGGGCGTCCTCTCCGCCCTGGGCATGAAGGGCCGGCAGATCATGGGACTCTTTCTGCTGGAAGGCACGATGATCGGTGCGCTGGGCGCCTTCATCGGCTGCCTGGCCGGCGTGGCGCTGCTGGCTTGGGTAGGCCGCGTCGGTATTGATATATCGTTTGTTTCTGGCATGGGGGAGTTCACCGCCCTGATGGGCGACCGGCTCTATCCTTATGTGTCGCCCGCCGGCGTGATCAGCCGCGGCGTGCTTGTGACCTTCATCGTCATGCTCGCCTCGCTTTACCCGGCCTGGCAAGCGTCACGACAGCAACCGGCCGAGGCATTGCATCACGTCTAGCACTTGCATGACGCCTGGCACAAAGTGCGGCAGCGATGACCGTTTCGTTCCGTTAATTCTTCGTCTTTTCCTGGGCGAAAGGAAGTCTGATTATGGCATTTAGCAAGCTTTGTACCATTGCCTGGCGCGATCTGGGTCGCAACAAACGACGATCCTTCTTTTCGATCCTGGCCGTTGGGCTGGGGCTGGCCCTCCTGATCGTCATGGACGGCTTTGTCACCGGCTATTTTGGCGACACGCTCGAGAATTCGATTCGCCTGGAGAGCGGTCACCTGCAGCTGCGAGCGCCCTCCTATGAAATCGAGAATATGAGCCTGCTCTGGGAGGATCTGCTTGAGAATCCAGCGGATCTTGCGGCGCAAGCCAGCGCCCTGGCTGAGGTCGAGGCGGCTGCGCCCGTACTCTGGGCCAACGGCTATCTCAACACGCGCGATGAGTCGGTGGGGCTGCGCATCTACGGCATTGACACCGGCTCGGAAATCTATTCGCCCTTCAGCGAAAACATGGTCAGCGGCCAGTTTCTGACTGCCGACGACCGCAGCGGCATCCTGATCGGCAAGCGCCTGGCCGACAGCTTGGGGCTGGGCGAGGGCGATACGGTCAGCGCGGCGATCATCAATTCCGATGGCCAGCCGGACGAAGCCCAGTTTACGATCCGCGGCGTCTATGAGACGGGCGTCTTCAGCTACGATGACAGCTCTCTGCTCATGCCGCTGGCCAAGGCCCAAGCCTTCGCCAACACCGGCGCCCGCGCCAGCGCGGTCACCATGTGGCTGACCGATGAAGAAGCCGCCGAAGCGGTGGCCGCGGCCCTTGCCAGGCCGGAATTGGAGACGCTTACCTGGCGCACCCTCAACGAAATGCTGCTTGAGACTTTTGAAGCCGGCAAAGGGTTTTATGTCTATATGTACGGGATCGTCATCTTGATTGTGGCCGTACTCATCGCCAACACGCTGCTCATGGCGGTCTTCGAGCGCATGCGCGAGATTGGCATCCTGGCCTCGTTGGGGATGCGGCGCAGCCAAATCACGCTCATGTTCCTGATCGAAGCCGTGATTCTAGGCGTCTTCGGTGTCCTTCTGGGCAACATTCTGGGTGCGGCCGGCGTAGCTGCGCTGGCTGCCTACGGCATCCCCGCCGGCGACATGGGCGCGGCCGCGGCCAACATGGCCATCGGGTCCAGCCTGAACGCCGAGTTCAACCCGCCCGGCATGCTCTCACTCTCGGCATGGACGATGATCATCACCATGCTGGCGGCGCTCTATCCAGCCTGGTACGCGGCGCGACAGGAGCCGGTAGACGCGTTGCACGCGTTGTAGAAGATGGCGGCAGTTAATGGTTGATTGTCAATGATTGATGGTCGATGGCGAGTTCAATTCTTTGGAGCTTTCAGATGGCAATTATGCAGTTGGACAATGTGACAAAATCATACAAGATCGGCGAGGTCGTTACCCATGCGCTCAACGGCGTGAGTCTGACCATTGAGCAGGGTGAGTTCTCGGCCATCGTGGGGCCGTCGGGCTCGGGCAAGACGACCATGCTCCAGCTGATGGGCTGCCTGGATCTGCCGGACACCGGGCGCGTCTTCGTCAACGGTGCGGATGTAACCGCCTACAAGTCGGCCCAACGCGCCGATCTGCGCAAAGAAGAGATTGGCTTTATCTTTCAGTTCTTTGCCCTGGTGCCTGTCTTGAGCGCCTACGAAAATGTGGAACTGCCTCTGCTGCTCAATGGGGTGAGCAAGGCCGAGCGCAAAGAACGGGTATTGGCGATGCTCGACGCCGTGGGCCTTTCTGACCGTTTGGACAACCGGCCCGATCAGCTCAGCGGCGGCCAGCAGCAGCGCGTGGCAATTGCCCGGGCTCTGGCCCCTAGCCCGCTGATCGTCCTGGCCGACGAGCCGACCGCCAACCTGGATACGGAAAATGGCAAGCAGGCCATGGACATCATGCAGCAGCTCAATGAAGAGACGGGCACGGCCTTCCTCTTCGCCACCCACGATCCGCGCGTCATGTCCTATGCCCGGCGCATCGTGCGCATGGTCGACGGTAAGATCATCGACGATGGCAATGAGAGCGCGGGGTTAATCATGGAGTCTGAGTTTGCCGCGGCATAACCCGTCAATTGAAATGAGGATGGAGATGAGTCAACGTCGTCGGTTGATGTGCGTGGCGGCGGCCCTTGTTGTCCTGGCGGGACTAAGCGGCTGTAATCGCCAGCCCGAGCCCGAACCTACCCCGGCGGCCACGCCTTTGCCCGCCATTGCCTTGAATGCCACCTCCGGTTCTATCCGCGCCTCGGCCAATATCGAGCCGGCGCGTAGTGCAGATCTGGGATTCCCCGTGATCGGTCGCGTGGCCGAAATTACCGTCGGCGCGGGCGAGCAAGTTGCTGAGGGAACGGCGCTCGTAGCATTGGACCAGGTCGCTGCCCAGGCGGATTTGGAGCAGGCCCAAGCCGCCCTCTTTGAAGCCGAGGCTGCGCTGGCCGACCTAACGGGCGGTCCGCGCACCGAGGAGATCACCATCGCCCAGGCGCAGGTTGACGTGGCCCGTGCCCGGCTGGATCAGCTAGCCGAGGCGGCCCGCCCGGAAGCAGTCGAGGCTGCCGAGGCTGAGCTGACCGCCGCGCAGAGCGCGTACCAGCAACTTTTTGCCGGCCCTACCGAGGGTGAACGAATCGATGCGCTGGCCGCGCTGGCCAATGCCAAGGCCGCGCGCCAGCAGGCCCAATCGGCCTATAATGAAGTTTCGTGGCAGGCGAACGTGGGTATGCTGCCCCAAAGCCGTGCCCTGCAAGAGGCGACCAACAACCTGGAAGCGGCCCAGGCCCGCTATGACGCGCTCTTCGCCAACCCCAATGCCGCAACGGTCGCCGCCGCCCGGGCCCGGATCGAGCAGGCTCAAGCCGGCCTGGAGCGCCTGCTGAGCCCCGGCTCGGAGAATCAGGTCGCAGAGGCGGCCGCCCAGCTGCGCAGCGCCCAGGCCCAGCTTGGCCTGCTGACGGCCGGCGCCCGCGATGGTGATGTGGCAGCAGCAGCGGTCGCTGTCAGCCAGGCAGAATCGGCGCACACACGCGCGCAGGCTGCCCTGGACGAGCGTACCCTGCGTGCGCCCTTCGCCGGTGCGATTACCAATCTGGAGATCAATCCGGGCGAAATGGTGCAGCCGGGCGAAGTCGTACTAACCCTAGCTGATCTAGCCAATCTCCAGGTCGAAACAACTGACCTCAGTGAGCGAGACGTGGCGCGCGTGCAGGTCGGTCAGGCGGCAGAAATCCTCGTCGAGGCGCTGAATGAACGCTATCCCGGTCGCGTTATCCGCATCTCGCCTCAGGCCACTGTCATTGGCGGTGATGTCGTCTACCCGGTGGTCATTGCGTTTGAAGAACAGCCACCCGACCTGCGCTGGGGCATGAGCGCAGATGTGGAGATCCTGGCTGATTAGGCGCATGCAATCGGTACAAAACGTGCCTGGCACGGTCCCACATTTTGCAGATTGCCGAATGATGTTGGGAGCGTACCGGGCACATGGCGGGCAGATGTTACGATAGCCCACAGAAGCAGGCAATCGCCTCGTTCAGGCCTTGCCAGCGTTCGGCAACTATAGGGCCGATTCGACAGGCGGCTCAGTAACCGGCTCGACGGCCTTCTCAAGGTCTCCACGCGGTGGCCGGAAGTAGGCGCCAAAGATGCCCGCACCGATCAGAGCGAGCAGCGCACCGCCCACAAACAGTGCGTCAAACCCCACCCTCGTCACGATGATCCCGCCGGCAATGGCGGAGAGGGCAATGCCTAGCCCCAGGCAGGTGGTCAAGGCGCTGGCGCTGACGGTGCGCCACTCTTCTGTCACCCCTTCTTGCGACAATTGTGTGTAGATCGGCGTCGAGACGGAGACGAGCGCAATCATGAGAATGAAGCCTGCCCCCACCGCTAGCGACTGGCTGATCAAAATGAGAGGCAAAAAAGCCAGAGCCATGCCGATCATCGCCCCAACGATGGTGCGCGTCGGGCCAAAGCGAGCAGCGACAAAGGGGGAGAAGAGTGCTGCTAAGCCTAACAGTTGTCCTGCGGCCAACAACAGGCCAATCAACGCAGTCGAGGCGCCTAGCTCGGTATCCAAATAGACGTTGAAGAAGACGCGCATGGCCCATTCACTGGCAACACGTAGCAACCACACGCCGGCGATGACGCTGATGAATACAACTGGCATAGGCGTCCGGCGCGGTGTTTCATCGGTAGTTGTCGCTGTGGCAACCGGCGTTTTCGCCGGGCTCGTCTGCAACATGACGCCGGCTGCGAGTATATAGACCACGCCCGCAAGCATCAACGCATAGCGATAAGGCGCTGCGTCATCCAATGTCAGGCCAAGCAGCAGGGCCAGTAAGCCCGGCAAGATACCGCCCAAGAGATTGCCCGCAAAGCCCGAGACGGGGAAGAGCGCTGACTGAATGGAGAATGCATATTGCCGCTCGCGCGGTGTTGTATGGGCCATGAGGAAGGGGCTGAAATTGACCACGGCCACCGAAGCCAGCAGCCAGGTCAGCGCATAGTTCAGCAGAATCCAGCGGCCTGCCCACGGTTGCACAAAGCCTTCGCCCAGCGGCAGAAGGAGTACGGTCACCCCCATCAGAAGATAGCCGCTCAAAAGGGCGCGCCGGCTGCCGATTCGCCGGCTCAACACGCCAGAAGGCAGACTACCAAACGCTAGCGCCAGCGGTCCCACTGCATTCACCAGGCCGATAAAGGCGGTGTCATAGCCCAGTCGCAGCAGATAGAGATTGAACAACAGTGCGTAGATGCCGAAAAAGGCGAAGCCATTCAGCGCGACGCTGAGCAAAAAATATCGGATGTCGCGGCTGAACAGTCTAACAGCAGCTAGATAATCGGTCACTGCGTGTTTTGGTCCTCTCTTGCGGTGTTGCACCGTGCAGACACCGGCTGCTGGTCAGCCAATCATATTTTCAGGGTCCAGGCAGTATAGCACTCAGATTTCCGCGCGCACAAACCACCCCAAAGGCGCCTCAGAACAGTTCCTCCCCAACCTTGGAGCAATATGATCACGAGGCGATGGGGAGCACTTCATAGAGCACTACGCGCCGAAGAAGACGGAGTTGGCTCAATGCGCCCGTCTCTTGCTCAGAACGGATGGAAAACAACGCAGATGGCGCCATCGCCCCTCTCGCTCGCATCTGCTATACTGGGAGTGAAGTCGACACCACACAAAACGCGTGCCACCAAAGGGGGAGATGACATGGATGTCGCCATCATGATCGAAGGCCAGGACGGGGTAAATTGGGCCCGCTGGCAGACGATGGCCAAGGCGGTAGAAGAGTTGGGGTTCGTCGGACTCTACCGTTCAGACCATTTCACAAATATGGAGTTGCCTGCGCTCGACTCTCTGGAGCTATGGGTATCCCTCACCTGGCTCGCAACCAACACCAAGCGCATCGAATTCGGCCCCATGGTCACGCCGACCTCATTCCGCGATCCTGTCTTCACGGCGCGCATCGCCAAAGATATCGATGACCTCTCCGGCGGCCGGCTGACGCTGGGCGTTGGCGCAGGTTGGCAAGAACTCGAGCACAATATGTTTGGCTACGACCTGTTGGAGGTGGGCCCGCGCTTTGACCGCTTTGAAGAGAGCCTGGAAGTCATGAGCGGCCTGCTGCGCAGCGAGGAGCCAGTCAGCTTTTCCGGCGACTATTACACGCTGCGCGACGCCGTGCTGTTGCCCAAGGCTCAACGCGAAAACGGTCCGCCCTTGCTCGTCGGCGGGAATGGCCGCACGCGTACGCTGCCGCTTGTCGCCCGCTATGCCGACGAGTGGAACGGCGTCTATCTGACCGCAGCTGATTTTGCCGAACGCAGTGCACGGCTCGACGAACTGCTGGATGAAGCCGGCCGTGCCCACGATGCTGTCGGCCGTTCGCTCATGACCGGGCTGGTCTTCGGCCGTACCGATGTGGCCGTCGGCGAGAAGCTCGGAGCGCGCAGTGGCGATGAAGTCCGTTCACGCGGCATGATTGTGGGGACCCCCTCCGCCGTGCAGGATCAACTGGCAGCATTGGCCGAAGCCGGCGTCCAGCGCGTGATGCTCCAATGGCTGGACATCGACGCCATCATGGAGCTAGAGGCACTGGCCAAGGCGGTGTTGTAGGAAGCGCGCAGCGGGGAATGCGGGGCGCGGAGTAGGAAAGTTTGCTACACGGTGGCAACGAATGACGGTGAATGACTAATGGAGCGTCAAGTCCATTGGTCATTCACCGTTCTTCATTTTCGATTGAGCAATCGCCCTATCTAGTCTTCGTACTTAAACGAAACGTCGATGCGGGCCCGATAGGCGACGACCTTGCCATCTTCCACTTTCATGTCGAGCTTCTTCACCTCGGCGATGCGCAGGTCACGCAGGGTTGACTCTGCCCGTTCCACGGCCGACTTGGCCGCCTCTTCCCAAGAAACCTCACTGGTCCCGATCAGTTCAATCACCTTGTAGACAGACATGTTACGCCTCCTCCAACATTGAATGATGCAGCGGAATGGTTTTATGTCGCCAGGGGCGGCGGGCCGCGGTGCGCCCGCCACCATCTGTCGATCAACACGATCAGCACCGTGACGAGTAGGGTCATGAGCAGGAGTGCAAAAGCGGTCGTCAGGTTGTTCAGCATCGCCGGTGCAAAGATCAGAATCAGCCCCAGGAAGAGCATCATCAGACCAGAGAGCAGCTTGAGCACCCGCCCCTGTCCTTCCGTCAGCTTGTGTGCGCCAAAACGAACGGTAAAGAGGAGCACGATAAGCAATAGCGGTAGCACGTAAACGATGTTGTACGCTGCCAAGTACGCGTAAAAGGTTGAAGTCGGCAAGTCATGGAGCGTAAGCATACGCGTGTAGACCATGGGAAAGCCTGACGTGCAGAGCAACTCGTAGCTATTGGCTGCCACGGCCAAGACGACCGTTCCGGCCAGCATGGCCGGCAGGCTGGTGGCACGAACCAGATTGCGACTGCGCTGGTAGAGGCCCGGTTTCGCCCGTTCGGGAATGCTGAGCGACACGCCTTGCTTGAACCAGAAGTAGTCCTTGATATTGATCAGCGCAATCGCCACGGCGATGATGCCGGCGGCGAGGGTGATCAACTGCAGTTCGCCCACCCACAGAAAGACGTTGAGCCAGGCCGCCATAAAGATAAAGTAGATCAAGCCGGAGAAAAAGATAAAGGTCACACCGATCAGCAGCATGCGCTTGCGACTGCGTGCATGCACCATGAGGCTGAGCAAAAACATGAGGACAAAGAAGGCACACGGGTTGAAGGCATCAAGTCCAGCGACCACCATCGTCAGCGCCGGCAGCGACATACTCTCGGCGCCGATTTCGCCGACGAGCGGCAAGGCGAGGGCCGGCGCGGCAGCCAGCGAATCAACCGCGGGCAGCACCGGCGCTGCAGCCACGCCGGCCACGGCCGCAGCCGCTGGTTTTGGCTCGCCGACGGCGGGTACGGCCGGTTCGGGCTCGACGGCAGCAGGGACGGCCGGTTGCGCTGAGGTGACGGGCGCGACGGCAAAGTTCTTGAGCACAAACTCGTGACACCCTTCGAGACCTTCCACCAGCGTTGCCCCGGTCGTTTCGTGGGAGCCGTAGCCGGACGTCATGTTGCCACAGAAGAAGAAGGCAGGCACGTACATGGCTTCGGACCCGGTCATTGCCGCCATTTCGGCGTAGCGCTGGCCATTCTCTTGGCTCTCGCTCAGCTCATAATCATGAAGGTCAAGCCATGGAAACTGCTCGGGCAGTGCGGTGATGAAAGGGTGGGCCTCCTGGCAGTGGGGACAGGTCTTGGACCAGAAGAAATATAGGTGGATACGGGCATCGCCGTCCGGCGTCAGCTCAAACCAGGTGGCGTAGGCGTTTTCGCCCTCCGGCGCGACGGACTGGGCCTGGACGCTCCCAGATAGTACTACCATGAACAGTGCGAGCAATACGATACACAGTGGTGCAGTGCGGGACATTGGATCACCTTCTTTTCGGCATGAGGGTCATCTAATTGTACTTAGCTTGCCCCAAAGTTGCATGCCGAGGCAGGGTCATTTGTCCCAACTTTTCTAAGCAGGTGTCAGGTTGATGCGAGGATTGGAGCGAGTACTTTGACGCGCGTCAAAGAGTGAGCGCTAGTTTCGGAGAGGCGATCAGCCGAGGGCGACATCGAGCAGCATCATGACGGCAAAGCCGATCATTGCCCCCATGGTTGCCAGGTCGCCATTTTTGCCCATGTGGGCCTCGGGAATCAGTTCTTCAACCACCACATAGATCATTGCACCCGCGGCAAAGGAGAGGGCGTAGGGCAGGACCGGCTGCATGTAGTAGACCAGGGCCGCGCCCAGGACGCCGCCTACTGGCTCCACCATGGCCGAGGACTGACCATAGAAGAAGGCACGCGTCCGCGACATGCCTTCACGTCGCAGGGGTACGGAAACGGCCGCGCCTTCGGGGAAATTCTGCAACCCAATACCGATGGCCAGGGCCATTGCGCCGCCGATGGTGGCGCCCGGCGCGCCCGCTGCTGCTGCGCCAAACGCTACGCCGACAGCTAGGCCTTCGGGAAAGTTGTGGAGCGTGATTGCCAACACCAGGAGAACCGAGCGGTGCCAGCTTGTCTTCAGACCCTCCGCTTCCGAGCGCGGCAAGCCCAAATGCAAATGGGGCAAGACCCTGTCTACGGCAACGAGAAAGGCTCCACCCGCCAAGAAGCCGATGACGGCCGGCACCCAAGGTATCATGCCAAAGACTTCGGCCATCTCAATCGCCGGTGCAAGCAGAGACCAGAAACTGGCGGCAATCATGACACCGGCGGCAAAACCAAGCATGATATCGAGTACGCGGCGATCAATCGTTTTGAAAAAGAAGACCACGGCAGCGCCCAACGCGGTTACGCCCCAGGTGAAGCAAGTAGCGAGAAAGGCCTGGGTGACCGGATTTAGTTGGACAAACCAATCAAGCATCGTTCCAACCCATTGCGGTTGATCGCACGTTGATGGGGCAGGCGGTGGCTGGTGGATGCGCTGTTGCAGCACGCCGCATGCCAAATTGCATACAGTTTGATCGGTTTCCAACTGATTGGCAAGTTTGCGGGGGCTCCTGCCCGGCACGTCCAGATTTAGCGAGAATCGACCGTGCGTTTCTGCGGATACGGCGGATTCTCAAGAATCGCTTCCCAGGTCATTTGCGGACGACGTAGCTCAGCGCGTGATCAGAGGAAGATACTCGAGGTCTGCTGCCGGCGCGAAGAAAGCCGTGACGCGATCACCTTCCTCAACGACCAGTTCGTACGCAGGCGTGGTGATCGTCGTTTGGCTGGTGGCACGGCTGAGCTCGAAATGATCGAAGCGCCAGCCGTTGTGGGGACGAGCGCTGAGCAGAATCGGCGTATCGCAAACCAGGCGTATCGTGGCATTGGCGGCGCTGCCCAATTCACCATAGGTGATCGCGCCAGCGCCTACTGTGTTTAGGGTAACCAAACAGTACTGCTTCAGCGGCAACGCGGTCGGTGTGGGCGTCAGGGTGGCCGTGGGCAATGGCGTAGGCGTCAAGGTTCCCGTCGGCGTGGGCGATGGCGGTGCCGGCGTGGGAGGAACCTCGGTGCAGCGCCACTCGGCACGGAACCACTTGTCGTGATCCATAACAACGCCAATCGTCTGCGCATGATTGGGCAGTAGATGCCAATCGGGCGAGACTTCCGGCACAAACCAATACCAGTCCAGTAAACAAGCATACGCGCTGCCAAGATCCGGCAGGCCAGCAGTGAGTTCAATCACGGAACCGCTCTGGTAATCGCCGCCGGTGTCGGGCGCGACAGAGACCAGCGAATCATCCACAAAGGGCGCCTCGCCGTTGCGCTGGACGATGGCGGTGGTGTGCAATGCGTAGCTTTGCTCCTCTGCATAGATGCAGTACCACTCGGCGCGGAACCACTTGTCGTGATCCATGGTGACGCCGATGGTTTGGTCGTGATTGGGCAGCGCGTGCCATTCGGGCGACACGTCGGGCACATACCAGTACCAGGTCAGTTGACAGCCCCATCCTGCCCCCAAGCTCGGCTCAGACGCGCTGATTTCCACCTGCATACCGTCTACATAGGAGCCAGAATTGGGGGGCGTGACCGAGATCAGGGCGTCGTCGGTATACGCGTCACCTTCCAGTGAAACGCGTGCTGTAGTTGCCAGAGAGCGCTGGGCGCTGCCGCCCGTGAACGCACAGTCCCACTCGGCCCGGAACCATTTGTCGTGATCCATGGTGACGCCGATGGTCTGTTCGTGATTCGGCAGGGCGTGCCAGTCGGGTGAGACGTCGGGCACGTACCAATACCAGGTCACCAAACAACGCCAATCGTCATCATGCGCAGGTTCTTCGACGGTAATTTCGATGGCCGAGTTGTTGATGTAGACTCCGCTTTGATCTGGCGCAATCGTGATGAGCGCGGCGTCCTCATACTGATCATCACCCTTGGTGACCAAGGCCTGCACGTCCAGCGTACGGAGGTCTGCGCAATTGACCAGAGAGCAAAACGCAGCATAGAGATCGATGCGCGGCTTGGTCACCGTGCCACTACTGCGCTGGTCGGTCAGGCGCACGCCCGTGTCGACCAGACTGCTCTGGATGCGGTCCACAACCTCGCCGGCGCCGACTCGCTCGCCAAGAACGCTGCGCAGGAGCGCCACGGCGCCGGCTACGTGCGGGGCCGCCATCGACGTACCGCTCAAGTAACGGTACTCATTGTCCGGCACGCTCGCATAGATGCTGACGCCAGGAGCCAGTACCGTCACATACGGAGAGACATTCGTGAAGTAAGCGTACGCATCTTGCTTGTCCGTTGCGCCCACACTGATCGCGCCCTCAATACAGGCTGGGGAACTGATTGCGTCACGTGCGCCGTCATTGCCGGCGGAAACCACCGTCGCAATCCCGGCAGCGCGCAAGGTTACGACCATGGCGCCCATCGATTCATCCCCAACCGAGCGCTGACAGGGAGCGCTGTAGAGTCCGCTGCCCAAGCTCAGATTGACCGATGCGATGCCCTGGGTTTCGCCAATCTGGGCAACGTAGGCCATAGCTTGGAGGATATCCGACCAGTATGCCTTGACGCACGACGATCGACCACCACACGCGGCCGGGCCAAACTGTGAAAAGACCTGCAGCGCCACCAGATCTGCCGCCGGCGCAACGCCGGCCGCAATCCCGGCGACATGGGTGCCGTGATAGCACTGGTGTACCGACGCCGGACAATCTTCACCAGCGCCGGGGCCGATCATCTCCTCAGAGCCATCCGGGCAGAGGGTTGTGGCCTCAGCGGTCGTACTGGAGAAACAGGCTTCGGCCACAACCTTGCCTGATAACGCGCTGTGGTTCTTGTCGACGCCTGTATCAAGCACAGCAACTGCCCAGCCTTCGCCTGCATACGAGAGGCCATGGATGAGGTCAGCCCGGATCAACGGCACGCTGTCGAAGAGATCGGGCGGCACAGCCGTGTCCTCGGCGATGCTGCTGACTGCTGGGTCCGCGGCCAGGGCCGTCAGTGCGGCCGGCGAGGAGAGCGTGACGCCCATGAAGGGAATGAGGTGGCCAAAATCCTTGACGCTGGAAAGTTCGTAGGGAGCCAAACGAGTGAGGAGCTGCTCTTGTGTTTGGGTGACGGCAACCTGCTGACGCGCAGCGAGTTCTGGCGATCCCCGGGGCGCGGTCTGCCATGCGGGCACGTTCAGCGCCACAAGCACTGGCAGCTCACCCTGGGCCGCCAACGCCCGCGTGAGCGTTGGCGGCGGCAGGACGTCATCCTGGCCGACGGACTCAGCACGGACCGAATCGGCGGCTGCGCCGAGCATCAACGCAACCGCCAACCACGCGCTCACGCGCAGTATTCGTGAAAAAAGCAACGCATAACCCCGAACAGATCCAGCCATCCTATAGCGCACGCAAAGCGTTTAGCCCTGCGTAGGCCGCGCCTTGCACGGCTACGGCTGGCTCTGCGCCGTCGAGTGCGGCCAGCACAGGCTCTGCAATGATCTGATACTTGTCCAGCAGATAGTTCTTGGAGATCAGGTCGTAGAGCACATGGTGGGCGCCTTGACGCAGGTTGCTGCTCGTGGGGTTGGCCGCGAGTCCGGTCAGCAGCGGCTCCAGCCCCTGCGCACCCAGAGCAATGAGTCCTTCCGCAGCCAGCCAGCGCACGCCAGGATCAGATCGCTCGAGCGCGGCCACCAGTGCCTTGGCCGCACGGGGATCGTGGATCGTTCTGAGCGCTTTGGCGGCTTCCCAGACGGCCTGTCCTTGGCCATTTTCCAGCAGGTCGATCAGGGGATCAACCGCGGGCGCCCCCAGCTCTTCTAGCTGGATACGCGCCTTCTGGCGCGTCAAGCCGTCGCTGTCCTGCATGGTCCCGATCAATCCGGCTACATCAGACATTCTGTTCCGTCCTTTCTCGTTGGCGGCTGCACGGAGTTTTCTTTTTCTTAGCACAACTTCTGACGGGCCGCAACGGCCAAGTGACCAGTTTTCCGTCTGTCCCGCTCGCTGATTTTGCTTGCCGTTTCGGATTCCGGAAGAAATGGGCTACACTCATCCTGCAAAACGCAGCCAAAACGGCGGCGTCATCAGACGACCTCTGGGCAGGCAGGCGCCCGGCCGTCGGAAAACAATTGGCATCTTCCTGAACACATCCACCGTGATCAAGACCTTAAGACGCAGCGTCGGTACCATCGATGTTTGAGTTGATACTTGCGATTGGAGCCGTCCTCCTCATGTCCTCGCTCTGTTCAGGCACGGAGGCCGCCCTCTTTTCAATTCCTCTATTGCGCACGCGCCAGCTTGCCCAGGGCGATAGCAGGGCGGCTCACGCGCTGGTGCGTATTCGCGAGAATATGAGCAGACCAATTGCTACGATCGTGATTCTCAACAATGTGGCCAACATCGTCGGCAGCATCACGGTGGGGTTGATTGCCACCCAGGTCTTGGGCGAAGCCTGGCTTGGCCTCGTTTCCGGCGTGCTTACGTTCCTGGTCATCATCTTTGCCGAGATCATCCCGAAGACGCTGGGGGAACGCCACGCCGAACCCATTGCCTTGGCCGCGGCCCGTCCGGTGCTCTTGCTCACCTTTCTGTTCACGCCCCTGGTCTGGCTCATCGAACTGATTACATCGCCCATCACCAAAGGGCGGCCGCTCTTGCCGGCCACGAATGAAGCCGAGATCCAGCTGCTGGCCGACCTGGGTCACCAACAGGGAATGATTGAGAAAGACGAGTCGGAGATGATCAAGCGCGTCTTTCGCATGAACGACGTCACGGCAGAGCAGCTCATGACCCCGCGGGTTGCCATGACGCAGGTGCCCGCCGATGCCAGCCTGGCCAGCGTTCAAGACGAGATTATTGGCTCGCCGCACAGTCGGATTGTGCTGGTGGGCGACTCTGTAGATGATGTGCTGGGTATTACGCTAAAAAATGAATTGTTGACGGCTCTGATTGAGGGGCTTGGCGAAATGCAGATCAGCGAGTTTGCACGCGAGCCCTACTTCGTGCCCCAAAGCGTGCGTGCGGATGACCTGCTGACATCTTTTCGCAGCAGCCGGCACCACCTTGCCGTTGTGATTGATGAGTATGGCGGTGTGGCTGGCGTGGTGAGTCTCGAAGATGTTCTGGAGACCCTTACGGGCGCAATCGTCGACGAAACCGACCGGGTGAGCGACCTGCGTGCGCAGGCTCGCCGGCGCGGCAGGGCCGCGCTGGAGGATCAGGATGAATAGCGCTTATGGTAACAGACCGATGGCGAAGAGCAGACCAAAAAGCAGGCTTAGACGGGCCGTCCCGGCGAGCGTCTTGTTGAGCGCCCTCCCCTCCTGCGTACGCATTTGCCGGATCAAGCCCAGCGCCAATGGCGCAGTCAGCCACGGGGCGAGGACCCAGAAGCCATGCTCGGTTGCCAGCCAGAAGTAAAGCGGCGTAAGGTAAGCAACCGACATGAACGCGATGTATTCAAACTGGGTTGCCCGCGGGCCAAGCAGAACCGCCAGCGTACGCTTACCGGCAGCCGCGTCGGTCTTGCGGTCACGGTAGTTATTCACGACCAAAATATTGGTCACCAACGCGCCGATCGGTACGGCTGCCATGACTACATTCCCCGTGACGGTCAGCGCCTGAACGTAGTAGGTGCCGCACACCGCGACCAGGCCAAAAAAGAGAAACACAAAAAAATCGCCCAGCCCATAGTAGCCAAAGGGAAAAGGACCGCCCGTGTAGAGAAGGGCCGCCAGTATTGAAGCGACTCCAATCACCAGGATCGGCCAACCGCCTACGCTAATGAGATAGAGGCCAACCAGCGCAGCCAGCACGATCACGACACCAATGCCTATCCGCAGCGCTGCGGGTGAGATCAGGCCTGTGGCTGTCACCCGCACAGGACCCAAACGCTCTTCTGTGTCAGCGCCCTTGAAGAAGTCAGAATAGTCATTGGCAAAGTTGCTCAAAATCTGCAGCAGCAATGCCCCTAGCGCTGCGGCGAGCGCCGGAACGAGGGCAAAACGACCATCGTGCAGGGCCAGCGCCGTCCCCACCAGGACGGGACTGAGCGCGGCCGGTAGCGTCTTCGGCCGCGCTGCCAGCATCCATACCCGTAACTTTTTATCCTCGGTCTGCGTCATCTTCTATACAGCCCCACACGTTTTCGGCGGTTTTCCACACCATTGGCTTAGTTTGGGCGCTTGTTTGAGGAGGTGACGGGGCAGGTACTGGTGAGGGCCTGACGCTGGCGGAAAGATTCTTCCCTCCAGATCCCCGTCATCTTCTCAAACAAGCGCCCAAATCATTTCTCCGTAACTTGATCCAGTCTTATCAACGCCTCGACGACGCGTGGCTCGTCCGTGCGCAACATAAGCGCCTCTCTGGCAATTGCGCACCGTTCACGATCGGTCTCCCAGCGTATGCTGGCCAGCAGTAGATCCAACGTCGCCGGTGTGCTTGCAGCAACAAGTGCGGTAGTCAAATAGCGATAAAGGTCTGGCTCCTTGGCGCGTGCCAGGAGATCTGACAGGAACGCCTCTTCCTGCAAACCGGATTGGTGCCCCAGGAGCAAATCGAAGAGCCCGACCAACACCAACGAATCCTCACAATCGGCGTACTGAGCGGTCAATGGTCCAAGGAGCGCCGCAGGCAGCGCAGTGAGTGAACGCAGGCATTCAGCCGTGACCTCGCTGCGCTCGAGGCTCGGAGGCAGGGTGGCATAAAGATAAAGCGGCATCAATTCATCATGTGCCGCTAGGACGCCAGTGGCGGTCATCGCAGGCTCCCCCGACATGGCATCAGTGTGCGCCAAATCAGCCAGCAGCCGCGCAGCGTGAAAACAAGCCAGCCGGTCATCGAGTTCGTTGAGCGCGACCAATCCCGCCGCGCGGACCAGTCCCGCCTCCTCTTGAAATTTGGGCGGGTAGCGCTCGTACGTCGCCACTGCAGCCAGAAAGAGCGGAAGGTCTTCGGGCATGGCCAGCGGCCGGAGCGCGTCGAGCAGCGGGCGCCGCATATAGCCGCCCGGATCACGCTTTTCCGGTTGCTCACTGAAATGGGCATAGAGCTTCAGCAGTGGCGTACGGGCCTCCAGCAGCGGGTAGCGACGGACAGCCGTCAACGCAGCCTGCAGCAGATCGCGCGCTTGCTTGGGGCGCAGTAACGTGACGGCGTAGCGCGCCTGGTCCTCGGGCCGGTCGGCCAGGGCACGTAGTTGTTGGGCTGGAGAAGTGGGCATGGAGGACATTTGGGTTTGCGGATTGGGGATTCATGATTGCGGATTGTTGGCGATCGCGGGCAAGTCCGACTTCCACAATCCAAAATCCGCAATCTCAATAGGCTTGTTTCAGGGCGCGTTGGATGTCGCGTTCTGCATCGCGCTTGGCGATGGTGCCGCGCTTGTCATACTGCTTCTTGCCGCGTACGAGCGCGACCTGTACCTTTGCAAGCCCCTTCTCGTTGATGTACATCTTGAGCGGCACAATCGTCCAGTTGCGCTGGGTGACCTGACCATGCAACCGCTCGATCTCGCGGCGATGAAGCAACAATTTACGCCTGCGCGTCTCGTCATGATTGTTGCGATTGCCGTGCTCATACTGGGCAATGTGGACATTCATCAGCCACGCCTCGTCATTGCGCACAAGCACGAAGCCGTCGCGCAGGTTGACTTTGCCGTCGCGCACCGACTTGATCTCGGTGCCTGTCAACGCCATGCCGGCCTCGAACGTCTCTTCAATAAAATACTCGTGACGCGCCTTGCGGTTTGTCGCCACGGTCCGCGGTCCACGCGGTTGATTGTCGGACTGCTTTTTCTTTTTGGCCATAACTCTGTTCTAAAATAGAGCGCTACAGGTACCGTCACGAGCTGCGCCTGTGGCGCCTGAAACCAGCGATCGTCTCGCCTTGAACGGGCTACTCGCTAGCGGCCTCGGCCGTACTTTCGCCGAGCAGGGACTGCAGATGCTCGAGCGCTGCGTCCAATTGTGGATCCACCCCGGCCTCGAATTCTTCATCACTAATTTCGACGGCGATATCTGGCTCCAGGCCCGTTCCGTCAATGGAACGATCTTCAGGCGTGTACCAGCGGGCGATCGTCACACGCATGATGGAGCCGTCGCTTAGGGTATGCGGTAACTGAACACTCCCCTTGCCAAAGGTTGTCGTGCCGAGTAGCTCGGCGCGGTCGGCGTCTTGCAGCGCGCCGGCTACAATCTCCGAAGCGCTGGCGCTGCCCCCATTCACTAGAACAACCATGGGCAAATCTTCGGCGACAGAGCTTCCCTCTGTCTCGTAGATATCCTCGGTGTCGTCATTAAAGCGTTCGATCAAAACCCGTTCGTTTTCTCCCAGGAAGATACTTGTGACCTTGACCGCCTCGCGCAGCAGACCGCCGGTATTGCCGCGCAGATCAAAGATCAAACCGGCGGCCCCGCGATCAACGGCATCCTCGACGGCCTGACGCACCAGCTGGCCGGCGTTCTCGTTGAACGTATTGAGTCGCACATAGGCGATTTCATCTGCATCGCCCAGGCTGTCGGTACTGATCGTAGGCGTCTCAATCAGGTCGCGTACAACCTCAACATCGAAGGGCTCCGTCTCCCCCTCGCGCACGATCGTGAGGAGAACGGTGCTGCCCTTGGGACCGCGGATCTTGCTGACGGCGTCATTGAGGTCCGTGCCCACTATGCTTTCTCCGTCAACCGCAATCACAATGTCATCACGACGAATGCCTGCATTCCATGCTGGCTGATTTTCAAAAGGCTCGGTAATCGCCAGCGAATTGAAGTCTTCATCCCAGCGCACGCGCGCCCCGATCCCTTCGAAATTGCCGCGCATGCTGGTACGGAAAAACTCCGCCTCTTCCGGCGTGAGGAAGGAGGTATTCGGATCATCGAGCAGATTGACCACGCCACGGATCGCACCATAGGTCGCGTCTTCGTCTTCCGGCGCGCTGCCATAGAAATCACGGTAGAGCAGATCCATCGCTTCCCAAAAGACATCAAATTCAGGATCGAGCAGCTCGCGGGAGTTAACGCCCGGTCTACCGGTCACAGCGTCGATGACGTCACGGCCGGCAATGCTGGCCGCGGCATCGCCCAAGCGACCGGCGCCAAAACCAATGCCCAGCCCGGTCAAAAAGAGAACGAGCGCCACGGCGACGGCGCCGCAGCCGACCAGCAGCGGCGGGACGCTCCAGCCGCCTGGCTGGCGGGGCGGTCGGGGTTCAGAGTCAAGGCTCATATTAGCTCTTTGCTACCTCAAACGTACGTACGATTTCAAGCGCATCGACCACGGGGTCGTCGCCCTCTTCCACAATTTTGTCCGGCATGAGGCCGACGCCTGTAAGGGCTGCGCCACTGGGTGTGAACCATTCGGCGTTGGTGATATGCAGACTACTCTCATCGGTGAGTTCGTGAATCAATTGGACGCTGCCCTTGCCGAAGGTCTTTTCGCCGACAAGTTGGGCCCGGCCATTGTCCTGCAGCGCGCCCGCCACGATCTCGGCTGCGCTGGCAGAGGCTCGATCGACGATGACGACCAGGGGCGCACCATCGGCGACCTGACCGGACTCGGCACGAAAGGTCTTACGCGTCCCGTCCGCCTTTTCTTCGATGAGAATGTCACCCTCGTCCAACCACATGTCGGCGATCTCCACGGCCGCGGTGACGAGACCGCCGGGATTGCCGCGTAGGTCAAGCACGAAGCGCTCTGCACCGGCCGCCCGCAATTCCTCCACCGCCGTCCGCATCTCCTCTGCGCTACGCTCGCTAAAGAGCGAGAGCGCAATCATTCCAACCGGCTCGCCCTCCCCATCGGCTCGCATCTCCCAGGAGACAGAAGGCGTCTCAATGTTCGCACGGACCACCGACAACGAACGCTCCTCCAGCGTATCTGAGCCTGTCGACTCGTCGCCAATGGCGCGTTCCACCGTCAGTTCCACGGCCGTGTCGACCGGCCCGCGCACCAGGGCGACCACGTCGTCGACCGGCATCTCATTCGTCAACGTGACCTCATCAACGCGACGCAACAGATCACCAGCCTGGATTCCTGCCAAATCAGCCGGCTGGCCGGCCATCGGGTTGAGGACGAAACCTGTCTCACTTGCCTCGATAAAGGCGCCAATGCCGCCAAAGCTGCCGCGTAGTTGATCCCGTTCCAGCTCACGCGGTTGGGGTTCCACGAAATAGGTATAGGGATCGTCAAAGGACTCAACCAGCCCCCGCAGCGTTGCGTATATCTGCGTCTGCTCGTCAGGCGGCTCGCCGTAGAAATCTCGATCCAGAATTTGCCAGGCCTGCCAGTAAACGTTCAGATCCAGCGGATCCGCAGGTACGCTCTCCTGTTCACTCAGCGACGCTGACGGCTCGCTGACGGGATGGAAGAGCGGATAAGAGGCATACCCGGCGCCAAAGGCAATCGCGACCAGGCTGACGAAGCTGACAAGAACCAGGGCTGTTCGTTGATTCATAGATGCACGATTGTACCACACGCTTCCGAGCGCACCCAACAATTCTATCGTGATTTTGGGGCTTGATTTGGAGTGATTTCTGTGCTAGACTGCGCCAACTATCTAGCAAAGGCTTAGACAGGGACAGGTTGACGAGCAGATTCAACGCTCAGCGAGCCGGTGAATGGTGCAAGACCGGACGTTGAACCTCGCCAATGACACCCTCGAGCCGACCGGTGAATGTTTTTTTGTGCAGTAGCCGGCTTCCGGATGCGCCCGTTATCGCGCAGCGACTTAAGCGCTGATGCGCCGAGTCGACTAAGGTTTGGGCCATGTCACAACGCAAGGTGACTGGACTGAACAAATGGTGGTGGCACCACGATGCGGCTCAGGCCCTCGTCCTCCAAATGGACGAGGGCTTTTTGTATTGGGCGTCTGAGGACGCCGAGAGGAGGAACGTCATGCCTGACGATGACGATTGCAACGACGACAATGATCCCGAGGGATAGCGCTTGCCTGGGTCCGGGCGCGCCATCCCTGCCGTCATAACGGACCCGGTCTGGAACCACATGAGAAAGAAAGCATCATGCAAGCGCAAAGCGATCAACTACTGCGGCAAATCCGCACAACCGAAGCAGGGCAACATTGCGGCGAGCGGGTCACGCTGCACGGCTGGCTGCAAACCATACGCAAATTAGGCGGCGTCAATTTCATCATCCTGCGGGACGGCTGGGGTACAATTCAGGCCGTCACCGAGGAGGCAGCCGATCTCGCGCCCATCACAGACTCCAACCTTCAGCCGGAAAGCGTGATTACGCTGCAGGGCACTGTTGTCGCCAACGCGGTCGCGCCTGGCGGCTTTGAACTCCAGCAACCGCGGATTGAGACAATCACGCCGGTCGACGAACCGCTGCCGGTCTTGATCAGCAAGCGCACGGTGAAGGCGGCCATTCCCAGCCAGTTGGATCATGCGGTAACCGTCAACCGCCACCCGAGCCGGCGCGCGGTTTATCGACTGGCCGCCAACATGATGGCTGCCTTTCGCAGCTATTTGAACAGCCAGGCCTTCACCGAAATTCAGACGCCGAAGCTGGTCGCTTCCGCCACGGAGAGCGGCGCCAACGTCTTTGGCGTGGACTACTTCGGTCAAACCGCGTATCTGGCGCAAAGTCCGCAATTCTACAAGCAGATTATGGTGGGCGTCTTTGAACGCGTCTATGAAGTAGGGCCGGTCTTCCGGGCCGAGCCCCACGACACGTCTCGTCATATTAACGAATATGTGAGCCTGGACGTCGAATTCGGCTTCATTGAGGATCATCACACCGTTATGGCGCTACTCACCGGACTGATTGCGCACATTCTGAACGAGCTAAGGCTGACAAGTGCAGAGGAACTGACGTTGACCGGCGCCACGCTGCCCCAAATGCCCAACCAGATCCCAGCCATTAGCTTTCCCGCGGCCCAGGAACTGGTCCGAGAGCTTTCGGGCCTGGACCTGCGCGGCGAGCCCGATCTGTCGCCCGAGGATGAACGATGGGTCGCACAATGGGCCAAGGAGCAACACAATAGCGATTTCGTTTTCGTGACGGGCTATCCAATGCGTAAGCGGCCATTTTACACCCACCCGGATCCTGGCAATCCGGAGCTGTCCAATTCATTTGACCTGCTCTTCCGGGGTGTGGAATTGGTGACGGGCGGCCAGCGCCTCCACCGCTACGCCGACTATCTTGCGGCGTTGGAACGTGGCGGCTATGCGCTGGAACCGTTTGAGAGTTATCTCGAAGCTTTTCGTTATGGCATGCCGCCCCACGGCGGCTTTGCAATCGGCTTGGAACGATTCCTCATGCAGCTGCTGGACGCAAAAAACCTGCGGTTGACGACGCTCTTCCCGCGTGACATGGGACGCTTAACGCCCTAAGATGACGAGACGCCAGTTACGCCTGGTGAGACGGCGTGCACCTGGCGTCTCAAGCCACTCACCAAAGACGTACGAACAGCGAAAGGATTTCCTTGATGACCGATTATGCCGATGTGCTGGCGGCGCGCGAGCGCTTGCGCGGCATCGCACATGAAACGCCGGTTATGACGTCCAGCACATTGGATGAATGGACCGGCGCCAGCGTCTTTCTGAAATGCGAAAACTTCCAGCGTATCGGCGCCTTTAAGTTTCGAGGGGCATACAACGCAATCAGCCAACTCTCGCCCGAAGCGCAGGCACGCGGCGTACTCACCTACTCGTCGGGCAATCATGCCCAGGCGGTGGCCAAAGTCTGCGCACTGCTGGGCGTCGATGCCACCATCGTCATGCCGATCAACGCGCCGCTTACGAAGCGCGCGGCCACCGAAGGCTATGGCGCCACGGTGATCGAGTACGATCCGGCGCGACAGGAACGTGAGGCAGTGGCGGCAGCGCTGGCAGAGGATCACGGCTACACCATCATCCCCCCCTACGATCATGCCGATGTGATCGCCGGCCAGGGCAGCGCGGCACTTGAACTACACGAAATCGTGCCAGAGCTGGATCTGCTGCTGGTTTGCTGTGGCGGCGGTGGACTGTTGAGCGGCTGCGCCATCGCGACCAAGGGCGCAGCGCCGGCGTGCCGCGTCGTCGGCGTCGAACCGGAGGTGGCCGACGACGCCACGCGCTCGTTTAATACGCGAAGGCTGCATACGGTCCACAATCCGCCCACGATTGCCGACGGCACGCGCACGCCCTCACTGGGTAGGCTTACATTTCCGCTCGTACTCGAGTATGTGGATGAGATGATCACGGTAAGCGAGGGGGCGATCATGGAAGCCGTGCGCTTTGCCTTCTACCGGCTCAAATTAGTCGTAGAACCGTCTGGAGCGCTGGGCCTGGCCGCATTGCTGAGCGAGGCAGTGCAGGTACGCGATGACCGTGTGGGCGTCATCATCAGTGGCGGCAATATCGATGGGCCGACTATGCGCCTCATCCTAAACGAGCCGGCGTAGGCCAATAAAAAAACGGGACCGGCACGTTGTGCCGGTCCCGTTTTGCGCTCGCAGTTATACACTAATGTGGCATGGTGAAGGCGCCAATAATGGCGAAGATTCCACCGATGATCAGGAAGATGGCGATGACCCACGGCAGGACAACGGCCGCGGCGACCATGTTCATGAGCAAGAGAATACCGATGACGATCGAGATCACGCCCATGATGCCGGCGCCCCAACCGCCGCCCTGGAAGGCAGCGATCAAGCCCATGATGCCCATAATGATGCCCTGAATACCCAGGACCAGCACAATGGCGAAGCCCATGGACGCCAAGCGCTGAGCGGCTCCTGCATCAATCAACCAATAACCGGCGATGATACCGATGATACCGCCAAAGATCTTCCAGCCCCACTGACGACGATCCCAAATCAAGCTAACGAGATAGTAGATACCGGTGATGAGCCAGTAGAGACCAATTGCCCAGACCAGCACATTGCTGACCTGAAACGGGTTGCTCCACAGCATGATGCCCAAGATGATGGCGGCAATACCGCCGATCAGGGTAAGCCACCATGGCGTCTTGTTCTGTTGCACGGCATACGCAGACATGTTTGTTACTCCCTCCAAGGAAAAGATGATTGTTCTGACATGCTGATTATTGTCTGAATTGTTTCAAACATATAAACGTTAGCATAACACAAGAATCGTCGATTTTGAAAAGAAATGTTCGATCATTATTCACATTTACGATGTCGGTTAAAAAAACCTGATGTCGCCTTTTAATAGCTACACGAAAACGGCGGACACCCCTCACACCTCTTTTTGATTCGCCCTTTGCGCTTACCGCAACATAACGCATTCGGCCAGCGTCAGCGGCGGGCCTCGGGTGCACTGACGCCCCATGCAACTGCTGCTTACCGTACGGCAAATCGCTTATGCTATACTGGCTTGGCAACAGCGGTGGACGTCATTTGAACCAGAAAGGGCAACGATCCCAATGCCAATCAGTACCTCTTCATTCGGCGATGAACGCGATGGCCGTTACGGTGAGTATGAGTCTGACGACCTCTATGATCAGGAAACGCTCGAATTTTCAGGCATCACGCCGGAACAGGCCAAAACCTATCTCAAGCGTCTGGGCGGCGGCGTCGACGAAGAGCAAACCAAGGTGGAGGGCATCGGCTGGCAAGCGGAAATCACGTCGACCGCGGACGGCGTTGCCGTGACCTTTAATGCACATGACGAATTACTCGACGACCTGATTCGCCGATTCGAAGAATGGGTTGATCGGGCGTCGTAACCTCCAGTAAAGACAGCCACAGCCAGTGAGTGACTCATGCAAAAAACGACCGTTCGCGCCGGCAGCAATATCGCCTTCATCAAGTATTGGGGCGTTGCCGACCCATCAATCAACCTGCCGCTCAACAACTCGATCAGCATGACGTTGGCCGAAGCCTTTACGACCACGACTTTGGAGTGGGTCGAGCAGGGACTGGCAAGTGACGAAATTACCCTTGATGGCGAGCGTCTCTCGCCGCAAGCCGCAACTCGACTGGTCGCTCATCTTGATCTATTGCGCGGCCTAACTCATGTCGACTACCGCGCGCGTGTCGTGAGTCGCAACAATTTCCCCATGGCCTCCGGCATTGCCAGCTCCGCCAGCGGCTTTGCCGCCCTAACTGTGGCAGGAACCCGTTCACTGGGGCTCGATTTGGGCCCAACCGAGCTCTCTGCATTGGCGCGCCGCGGCAGCGGCTCGGCCAGCCGTAGTCTCTTTGGCGGCTTTGTTGAATGGGAACAGGGTCATGACGATGCCAGCAGCGTCGCCTTTCAACGCCACGCAGCAGACTACTGGGATCTGGTCGATGTCGTCGTGGTCGTGTCGAGCGCGGTCAAGCACGTCAGCAGCGCCGGCGGCCACACCCTGGCGGCCACGAGCCCCCTCAACGCAGGGCGCATCGCTAGCCTTGACGAAGCCCTGTCAGCCGTCCGCGAGGCTATTGATCGTCGCGATCTGAACCGCCTGGGTCCAGTGATCGAGCAAGATGCCCTGGCCATGCACGGCGTGATGATGACGAGCACCCCCAGCCTGCTCTACTGGCAGCCAGGCACTCTGGAGATCCTCCAGGCCGTCCGGCGCTGGCGCGAGTATGATCGCCTGCCGGTCTATTTCACCATCGACGCCGGCCCCAACGTGCACCTCATCTGCGAGCGGAACACCGTACAACCATTGCTCGAACGGCTGAGCGCATTGGCCAGCGTCAAGCGGACCATCGTCAGCGGTCCAGGCCCGGCGCCCCATGCGATGGACGAGCATCTCTTCTGATCGCGCGTGCTGGTGCAGCGCGGCCGACGGAGAAGGGTCTCTCCCGGCTGCGACGATTTACGGTTCTTGTTCGTTTGCACAGGAAATCTCGCCAATCCTCCGAACCGAAAGCAATTTTCGGCGGAAATTGAGGAATTCTGATAGTTCCTTACCGTTGCGCGCTTGCTGCAAATGGTGTTATAGTACCTGTCATTGCGAAGCATGATTGCGCCGGTCACTGACTGACGTCGTTGATAGATCTATGCGTCTCCCTACCCACCTATCAATGCCCGCCAGGGCTCAGCATCTTTTCACAAGTCTACTTGTGAAGAAGCGGCCCGACGCGGTTGAGACAATTCTCCGATCGATGCACGCGTACGGTTGACGCCCGCCCGCGAGGGGCCGTCGCCCAGACTTGTCGAGCAACCATTTATCGCCAACTTCAATTAGTCAGAACCGAGGTTCCCATGAAAAAGATCTTAAACAGCCCCGCCGATTTTGTATTTGAAATGCTTGACGGCCTCATCAAAGCGCACCCGGATCAATTGGCTTTTGAGGAAGAGCCCCAGTGCATCGTGCGCGCCGACGCGCCGGTCGAGGGCAAAGTTGCCCTGGCCACCGGCGGCGGCTCGGGACACTTGCCCGTCTTCCTGGGCTATGTGGGCAAGGGCATGCTGGACGGCTGCGCAGTTGGCGACGTCTTTGCCTCCCCCAGCGCCGACCAGATGTTGACCGTAACCAAGCGCATCGACGGCGGCAAGGGCGTCGTCTACATCTACGGCAACTATGGCGGCGACGTCATGAATTTTGACATGTCGACTGAAATGGCCGAGATGGAGGACATCGACGTGCGAACCGTGCTCGTGCGCGATGACGTTGCCTCAGCACCGCCGGAAGAGGCCGACCGCCGCCGCGGCGTGGCGGCGATGGTTTTCGCCTTCAAGACGGCCGGCGCCAAGGCTGATATGGGCGGCGATCTGGATGATGTCGTGCGTGTTGCCGAAAAGACCCTTGCACGCGCCCGAACCATGGGCGTCGCCCTCTCTCCATGCACGGTGCCCATGGCCGGCACGCCGACCTTCACCATCGGCGAGGATGAGATGGAAATTGGGATGGGCATCCACGGTGAGCCAGGCGTCAAGCGGGAGAAGCTGCAGAGCGCCGACCAGATCACCGAGCGGATGATGAGCGCCATCCTAGAGGACTTGCAGCCCGCGGCCGGCGATCGCTTAGCTGTGATGGTCAACGGCCTGGGCGCAACGCCGCCTGAAGAACTCTACATCATCTACCGCAAGGTCCACGATATTCTGAACGAGCGCGGGATCGACGTCTACCGGGCCTATGTGGGCGAATATGCCACCTCCATGGAAATGGCGGGCGCATCGATCACGCTGCTCAACGTCGATGATGAGTTGGCCGAGTTGCTCGACCATCCGGCTCAGACGCCGTTCTTCACCCAAATTTAAGGGTCTTCAACTGCGATTGAAGTCTGTAAGAGGTTTGACGACGAGTTTCCGTACTCAGTGAATGAAGGAGTGGATAGTGGCTGAACAGATTTCAGCGGGCGCGGTGGTTGCCGCCATGCAGCGCGCCGCCGAGGTGCTGGCCGCAGAGAGCGATTACCTCACCTCGCTCGACCAAGCGATGGGCGACGGTGACATGGGCATTACGATGGCCAAGATTGCCACGGCCCTTGAAGCCTATGCCACGGAAGAGTCCGCCGAAGACATCGGTCAATTCCTGGCCAAGGCCGGCATGGCTGCCAACCGGGCCGGCTCGTCGACGATGGGCACGCTAATTGCAACGGCGCTTATGCGCGCCGGCAAGGAGGTGAAGGGGCAGTCCTCCCTCAGCAACGCCGATCTGGTGATCATGTTCAACGCGGCAGACCAGGGCATGCAGGACCGGGGCAAGGCCAAGCTTGGCGACAAGACGATCATCGACGCCATTCACCCCGCAGCCCAGGCCTTTGAAGCTGCCATCGACGACGGCGCAACGCGGGAAGAGGCTGGTCATCGTGCGCTTGAAGCCGCGGCCGAGGGCCGCGACAGCGTGACGCCGCTGCGCAGCAAGATCGGGCGGGCCAGCTGGCTGGGTGAACGCAGCGAGGGCCAGCTGGATGCCGGCTGTGCCATGTTTGTGCTCGTGTTGGAAGGCATTGTCAATCCCTGAGCGAATCGTGGTGATTCGACGCAGCGTCTTACGCACGTGGGATAAAGCCTCGACGAACTGTCGATTCGCATTTTGTCAATTGTGTAGTTCAACCGATTCAAAAAGGAGCTAGACCCATGAGAAAGTTGTTCGTATTGTTGGCAGCAACAGTTGTGCTGGCGCTGATCGCCGGCTGTGCTGCGCCCGTGGCCCCAGCGGCCACCGACGCAGGGAGCGATAGCGGAAGCGAAGCCGCAGCTGCGGAGAGCGGTGACGAGCTCGTCTTTACAACCGTTGTCAAGATCGCCGGTATCAACTGGTTTGACCGCATGGAAGATGGCGTCAACGCCTGGGGCGAAGAGAGTGGCGTCAATGCCAGCCTGGTTGGTCCGGCCGAGGCCGATGCCGCCCAGCAGATCCCGATCATCGAAGACTTGATCGCCCAGAATGTCGATGCGCTGTGCGTCGTGCCCATGGATCCGGAACAGCTTGATCCGGTCCTGCAAAAGGCCATGGAGGCCGGTATCACGGTCATCACCCATGAGGCATCGAATCAGCTGAATATGGATTACGACATCGAAGCCTTCGACAACTTGGCCTTTGGCGCCGGCCTGATGGACCTCTTGGCCGCCGAGATGGGCGAAGAAGGCGAATACGCGGTCTTCGTCGGCAGCCTTGGCTCCAAGACCCACAACGAGTGGGTTGATGGCGGCATTGCACGCCAGGAAGAGGCCTACCCGAACATGGTCCTGGTCGGCGACAAGAACGAGAGCTTTGATGACTCTGAGATTGCCTACCAGAAGGCCAAGGAAATCCTGGCTGCCTATCCCAACATTAAGGGCTTCCAGGGCAGCGCTTCCACTGACGTCGCCGGCATCGGCCGCGCCGTTGAAGAAGCGGGCCTGCAGGACTCCGTGGCCGTCGTCGGCACCAGTCTGCCCTCGATCGCTGGTGACCTGTTGACGACCGGCGCGATTGACGCCATCGGCTTCTGGGATCCCGCGGTGGCGGGTGCAGCCTGCAATCGCATCGCCCAGATGCACATTGCCGGCGAGGAAATCGGTGAAGGCACCGATCTCGGCATTGAGGGCTACAACAGCCTGATCGCCATTGACAACGTCCTGTACGGCGATGCCGCGGTCTACGTCGATGCCGAAACGGCCGGGGACTATCCGTTCTAGGTGGCAGACGCATAATTAGCAGACGTGTAATTAATAATGTAGAGACGTTGCAATGCAACGTCTCTACATTGCAACGTCTCTACAGTTCAACGTCTTCCCCCCATGATTCACGACGTTTCTACTGCATCCTCATCTCACCAACCCAGTAGGTTCTTCCTCTCATGGCTGAAGAATTACTCCGCCTCACCGACATCTACAAATCGTTTGCCGGCGTGCGCGCCCTGCGCGGCGTCGACCTGACTATCGTACCGGGTCGCATCCACTGCCTGGTCGGTGAAAACGGCTGTGGCAAATCCACGCTGATCAAAGTCATTGCCGGCGTTTATGCCCGAGATCGCGGCGAAATTCTCATCAATGGCAACCAGTATGAACGCCTCCACCCAATCGACGCGATTCGGGAAGGCATTCAAGTCATTTATCAGGACTTCTCCCTCTTTCCCAATCTAACCGTGGCCGAAAACATTGCGCTCAACGAGGAGTTGGCCGACGGTCGCCGCTTTGTCAACTGGCGCTACGTGCGCGAGGTTGCTGCCGACGCGCTGGAGCAGATTGAAGTCGACATCCCGCTTGATGCCCGCGTCGAGGAGGTCTCGGTGGCCAACAAGCAACTCATCGCGATTTCCAAGGCCTTACGCCAAAATGCTCGCCTAATCATCATGGACGAGCCGACCAGCGCCCTAACCGAACGCGAAATCCGCTCTCTCCTCGACGTGATTCATAAATTGCAGGCCAGAGGCATTGCCTTCCTCTTTGTGAGCCATAAGCTTAACGAAGTACTGGCCATCTCCGAAACAATGGTCGTTATGCGCAATGGGCGCATCGTCAGTACCGGCGATGCCGAGGAATATGACACGGCCCGCCTCATCTTCGAGATGACCGGTCAGAAAATCACTGAGGAAGCTTACCTCTTCGAGCCAGACATGACCGAAACGCCCCTGTTGCGCGTCGAGGACCTGAGCGCCGGCGACGTGTTGGAAGAGGTTACGTTTGAGCTGCGACGCGGGGAGATCGTTGGCGTCACGGGGCTGCTCGGGTCGGGACGCACAGAATTGGCCTTGGCGCTTTACGGTCTGATCCCGATTGAAACGGGTCGTATTGTCGTTGACGGGACCGACGCAAAAATCAAGAATGTCCAGGACGCGATTGCGCTGGGCATCGGTTACGTTCCCGAGGATCGGTTGACCGAGGGTCTTTTTCTCGAACAATCTATCGCCAACAACGTTGTCGTGCGCACCATCGATCAGTTGCGTGGCGCCTTCGGTCTCACGAACTTGAATCGAGTCAACCAGGAGGTCGATGAGTGGGTGGACAAGATGCGCATCAAGACGCCCAATCCGGCGCTGCCGGCAAAGACGCTCTCCGGCGGGAACCAGCAACGCGTTGTGCTGGCCAAATGGCTGGCCAGTAATCCAAGGCTGATGATCCTGAACGGCCCCACCGTCGGCGTTGATATTGGATCCAAGAATGAGTTACATGAAATGATAAAGGAACTCGCCGGTGAAGGCATGGGCCTGCTAGTGATCTCCGACGATATCCCGGAACTGCTCCAGACCTGCAATCGCATTCTGTTGCTGCGCAATGGGCGCATTGCAGAGGAGCTGCTGCCCGAAGAGACCAGTGAAAATGAACTGGCCGCCAAATTGATTGAGGAATAGCGTTGTGAATCGGATCTTACGCAGCAACGAAGCCCTCGTTGCCATTACCATTCTCGCCCTCTCGCTGCTCATTGGCTTGACCAACCCAGTCTTTTTCACCGTTGGCAATCTCTTTGATCTGCTGCGCAGCATGAGCGTCATGCTGATTTTTGCCATGGGCGTGCTGATCGTGATCATCTCCGGTGGAATCGATGTCTCCTTTACCGCCATTGCAATTTTTGCACTCTATTCGACCACTCGCCTGATGCTTGCATTCATGCCCGATGCGCCTATTTGGATCGGCTTCCTGATCGCAGGTTCGATCGGCCTGCTGCTCGGCTTGATCAACGCCTTTTTTATTGCGCAGTTCAACTTACCGACGCTCATCGTCACTTTAGGCACGCTGAGCATGTTCCACGGCTTCCTTCTCTTTGCCATCGGCAACAACATCATTCGCGACGTGCCGCCGAGCATGACGGAGTTTGCCCGTTCGGCGCTGGTCACGGTGCCGCAGGGGCGTGGTGTTGCGAACCTGCACCCGGCGATTCTGATTTCGTTGGCTTCAACCATCGTGGTCTGGTTGCTCCTGGACTTCACCATGCTCGGCCGCAGCGTCTACGCGCTGGGCGGCTCGCGCGAGGCGACAGAGCGTGCCGGCTTCAACATCGCACGCACGCAATACTTCATCTACGGCTTTGTTGGCCTGCTTTCGGGCATCGCGGGCATGACCTTCGGCTCCATGGCGCGCCAGGCCAATCCGCAGGACCTGGTGGGTACCGAGTTGGCCGTCATCGCTGCGGTCGTGCTGGGCGGCGCCCAGCTTACGGGCGGGCGCGGTACCGTCATCGGCTCGGTGCTGGGCGTCATCCTGGTCGTGATCGCCAACAACAGCCTGATTTTGATCGGTGTGCCGTCCGTGTGGCAGCGCGTCGTCATCGGCATGATCATCCTGATCGGCACGGGCCTGCCCGCCATCCAGGCGCGCCGGTCCGGCAAGCAGAGCTTCGGCCTGGCGGACTGATCCCGCGGCTTCCATCTTGACACGAAAGACGGACCAGATTCTCATGCAAGAGCTTGAACCCACACAACCACGCAAGCGCTTCAATTTTGATAGCCACACGCTGCGCCTGCTCGCGATCACCGTCGTGATCTTCATCGCCTTTAGCCTGCTGCTGCCGGGCAAGTTTTTCACCGTGCGCAACATGCAGTCGATGGCCGTACAGTTTCCCGAGTTTGGCATCCTGGCCTTTGCCATCATGATCACCATGCTGACCGGGGGCATTGACCTCTCCATTGCCGGCACGGCCAATTTATCGGCCATTGCCGCGGCGCTCATATTGACCCGTCTGGGCGGCGATCCCGGCGCGGGGATGACGCCATTCGTCGTCATTCCGCTGGCTGTGGTGGCCGCGCTCCTCGTTGGCTCAGTCTGTGGCTTGATCAACGGCCTGCTTGTCTCGAGGGTTGGCATTACGCCCATTCTGGCCACGCTGGGTACGGGGTCGCTCTACACCGGCCTCTCTTACGTGATCACCGGCGGTCCGGCCATCACCACGACCCAACTGGCGCTGATCGGCAACGGCTCGGTGTTGGGCGTCCCCATTCCAGTCATCATCTTCATCGTGATCGCCATCGTCTTTATGATCATGCTCAACCGCACGACCTTTGGCTTCAACGTCTACATGCTGGGGACGAATCCTACGGCCGCGCTCTTCTCCGGGATCAACAGCGACCGTGTGCTCCTTCGCACCTACTGGATCGCCGGGGTCGTGTCGAGCATTGCCGGGTTGATCTTTCTTGCCCGGGCCAACTCGGCCAAGCCGGATTACGGCGCGTCGTTTATTCTGCTCACGGTTCTCATCGCGATTCTGGGCGGCGTCAGCTACACCGGCGGTGTGGGTACGGTCTCCGGGCTCGTGCTGGCCGTCCTCTGTATTCAGTTTCTCTCCACCGGTCTCAACATGCTGATGCTGGAACTCTCCGGTTCCAGTTCAGCGATCTTCTTCCGGCAGTTCGCCTGGGGCGCGCTGTTGCTCCTGGTCATGGTCATCAACTACTACACTGAACAACGACAGCAGCGGCGGATTGGACGACAGTAGAAGCGTCAGGAAAAGCCACGCGCAAAAACGACAGAGGAAGCGTTCTAACGGCCTAGAGAAAGCAGCGTTTCCCAAACGGTCTGGACTGCCTCTGTGACGTAGTGCGCGCTGTCATGCAAATCATCTCACGAAAGGACAGTGCTATGAATAAGATTGCCTATCTCGGCATGGGAACGATGGGCGGCGGCATGGCCGCCAACCTGCTCAAGGCGGGCTACCCCGTCACCGTTTGGAACCGCTCGCCGGAACGCTGCGCGGCGCTCGTGGAGCAAGGCGCACAGCAAGCAGCCAGCATCGCCGAAGCTGTGAACGGAGCCGACGTGGTCCTCTACTGCCTTAGCGACGATGCGGCTGTTGAGGCGTTGGTTTTCGGCGACGATGGCGTTCTGGAAGCCGTGACGCCGGGGCAGATTGCCATCGACATGACCACTCTGCATCCGGACACGAGTCGCAGGGAAGCCGCTGCCTACGCGGAAAAAGGCGTGCGCTTTCTTGATGCGCCGGTTTTCGGCAGCAAGAACGAAGCAGCCGAGGGCGGTTTGTGGATCGTTGTGGGCGGCGACAGGGCCCTGTATGATGAGATGCTGCCGATCCTCGAACCACTGAGCGAGACGACCCACTACATGGGTGCAAATGGCCAAGGCGCGTCGATGAAGCTCGTCGGCAATCTGCTGGTGGCCTCACAGCTGGAAGCGATCGGCGAGGCCATGATTCTGGCGACCAAGGCCGGCTTGGATCCGGAAGATGTGCTTGGTGTCTTGCACGTCACCGACTTCAAATCACCGATCTTTGACGGTGTCGGCAATATGCTGATCAACCGCGACTTCAGCACCTTCTTCGCCCTGGACCTGATGCTCAAGGACGCCAATCTGATCAGCCAGTTTGCGCAGGAGCTCAATTCACCCATTCCGGCGGCGGCGATCATTCGCGAAAACATTAAGGCCGGCGTCAACAAAGGCTGGGGCGATGAGAACGCGTCGGCTTTTATCAAGACGCTGGAAGAAGACGCCGGTGTCACGGTGCAGCGCAAGTAAGAAACCGGCGATTGGCCATCGGATAAACGGGTCCCGACGCCGTAGCGTCGGGACCCTTTCTTATGGTGAAATTGGATGCAGGCGTGCGGAACCAAAGGCCGTGTGCAATGATAATAGACTGACCAGTCGGTTCACATGCAAAATTGAGAGCTTGCGACCCGGTTGCAGCGTAGTGTGAGGAGCAAATCGGTGGCAAAAAACAGTGAAACCAAGACACGCAATCCGGAAAAGACGCGCACGAGCATTCTCGATGCCGCGCTCGACATCTTCTCAAACAAAGGCTATCACGACACCCGCCTCGATGAGATTGCCGACGAGTCCCACACGTCAAAGGGGTCGATTTACTTCTACTTTCCCAACAAGGAACGGCTCTTCTTTGCTCTGGTCGATCAGTTCGCCAATTTGCTGGAACGGCGTATCACCGAGGCCATCGCCGAAGAGACGACCGCAATGGGCAAAGTAGAGGCGGCGCTGGAAGCCTGTCTGGCCACGTTTGGCAAGTATCGCCGCCAGGCCAAGGTCCTGCTCGTCCAGGCATCCGGGCTGGGCAATACTTTCGAGATGAAGCGGATTGAGATCAACGAGCGGTTTGCTGGCCTCATCGAGCTTTACCTGCGGGAAGCCGTGGAGGCTGGCGAAATCGAACCGGTGGACACCGCGATCGTGGCCCACGCCTGGATGGGCGCCATCTATAGCCTGGTGATCCGCTGGGTCTACACGGGCGAGCCGGAGCCAGCCCGCATTATCGAGACGCTCGTGCCGACGTTGTTGCGCAGCGTCGGCTATCAGAGCGACACGGAACTCCAGCGCGCCGTCGTGGAGTGAGCGCATCATGAACAAAGTGCCCTCATCCTTCGGTTCGGTCAAGCTCTCGGCCAACGAGTATCATCCGCAGCTGGACGGTCGGTTGGTAAGCTTTAGCCGGCGCGCGCCCGGCCTGAGCCCCACGGATTTTTTGCAAAGTGCGTTGGGACGCGAACGATTTTTCTGGCACGATGGTCGCACAGGCCTTACCCTTGCCGGCATGGGTGCTGCCGTCGATCTCATGGGCTGGGGCGAGATGCGCTTTGAGGCTATTGAGCGCCAGGCACGTGAGCTCTTTGCCCACGCAATTGTGATTGGCGCCGACCATCCAGCAGCGGCGCCGCGCCTCTTTGGCGGTTTCGCCTTTCGCAATGATTTTGTACCCGACGTCACCTGGACCGGCTTCAACCCTGGTCACTTCATTCTGCCCCATGTCCAGCTTGTCCATGATGCCGGCACAAGCTGGCTTACGATCAACGCGCTGGTCGATCGGGAAGAAGCGCCGGCACAGTGCTTGCCGGAGCTCGAGCAGGCGCTGGATGCCTGGTATGACGTGCTCAGCAACCATGTTGCACGGCCCCGAACGCTTCCAGAGCAGCCTGACATCATTCGCTACCCGATGGATCTGCCGGCCTGGACGGCCATGCTCAATCAGGCGCTGGCAGGCTTTGCAACGACGCCGCTGGAAAAGGTGGTGTTGGCCCGCGTCTGCGAAGTGATTCGGGCCGAACGGATTGAGGTCGTCCCGGCATTGACGCGTTTGCTGGCGCGCTATCCGGAATGCTTCACCTTTCTCTTCGAGCCACGGCCCTATCATGCATTTTTTGGCGCTACACCGGAACTACTGGTGGAAGTTGATGGCACAAGCTTCACGTCCATGGGACTGGCCGGCTCTATCGAGCGCGGTGCGGATGAGGCGGAAGATGCGCGGCTTGCCCAGGCTCTGCTCGATTCAACCAAAGATCGCCATGAGCACGACCTCGTTGTCCAGGCCATGCGCAAGCGGCTTGCGCCCGTCGCTGCCCATCTGGAAATGCCGCCCCAGCCCGAAATCTACCAGCTGAGCAATATCCAGCATCTCTTCACCCCAGTCAGCGGTCGGCTCCATACGGCCCAGGGAATTCTGGCCCTGGTCGATCTGCTCCACCCGACACCAGCCCTGGGCGGATCTCCCCGTGAACTCGCATTGCCCTTGATTCAGGAGGCGGAGCCAATGCCGCGCGGCTGGTATGCAGCGCCGGTCGGCTGGATCGACCAGCAGATGGACGGAGCCTTTGCCGTGGCGATTCGCTCGGCCGTGGCGCAGGAACGCAAAGCCTGGCTCTATGCCGGCGCCGGTATTGTGGCGGACTCCAAACCGGCGCGCGAGTGGGAAGAGACCGGCTGGAAGTTTCGCCCCATGCAGCAGGCGCTGGGTGTTGATGAAGGGGCCGTAGCGTAGGGGGCGTGAATCATACGTCCCAGCTGTAGACGCAGCCCGAATGTACACATATCCCGAATGTAAAGGAGTTCCCGTGCTGTCTGATTCGGTACCCAATCCCAATATTCAATGGGCAGCGACCTTCGTGGCGGAATTGGCCGCATCTGGTCTTGAGGCAGTCTGCATTGCGCCGGGCTCGCGTTCGACCCCTTTGACGCTGGCCTTTGACCGTCATCCGGAGATTGCCGTCTACCTTCACCTGGATGAACGGAGCGCCGGCTTTGCAGCCCTGGGCATGGCGCTGGCCACCGATCGGCCGGTGGCCGTGGTCTGCACGTCGGGTACGGCAGCGGCGGAGTTTTTCGCCGCCGTGATTGAGGCGCGACAGTCGCAGGTCCCGCTTCTCGTGCTCACGGCGGATCGCCCCCACGAGCTGCGCCAAAGCGGGGCCAACCAGACGATCGACCAGGTCAAACTCTACGGCGACCAGGTTCTCTGGTCAATGGACGTTGCGCTTCCAGAACCGGAGGAGCCCGCGGCACTGGCCAACTTGCGCACGCTTGCAGCCCGGGCATACGCCTGCGCCAACGGCATCGTGCAGGGGCCGGTTCATCTCAACTTCCCCTTCCGCAAACCGCTCGAGCCGGAAACGCTGGCAGCGGTGCCCGCCACGAGCCTGGCCAGACCCCATACCCAGATTGCGCGAGGGCGACTCTTGCCGGATGATCGCCAGCTCGACGAAATCGCAGCCAAGGTCGCAAAGGCCAAGCGCGGGGTCATCGTCTGCGGGCCGCGCTGCCCGGGCGGCAAGTTCCCGCAAGCGGTAGCCGAGTTAAGTCGTCTGAGCCGAATGCCCATCTTCGCCGATTCCCTTTCCGGCGTTCGCTATGGTCCCCAGGTTGAAGGGAGCGCCATCGTCTCCTCCTACGAGTCCCTGCTCAGCCCGGCAGCTCCGGGCTGGGAGCCGCCCGATCTCATCCTTCGCTTCGGCGCCGTGCCGACGTCGAAGTGGCTGAACGGTTACCTGACGGCGGGCGATCCCGAAGCGGTCATCCACGTTCGCGCCAGCGGCGCCTGGGCCGATGACAATCACAGCGTTACCCATTTCTTACAGGTCGATGAAGCTGCGTTCTGTGCGGGACTAATGAGACGCATTGGCCCCGCTGGGAGAAGAATGTGGGCAGAACGCTGGATGGCGGCCGATGATGCAGCCCGGGCCGGTGCAGACGCCTATTTTGCAGCAAAGCCCTTTGATGCGGCCTACGTCGCTGCGCTGGTTGATCTGCTGCCAGCTGACGCCAATCTTTTTGTCGGCAACAGTCTGCCTATCCGCCATGTGGATCAGTTTGGCTTTCGCCGCGTCGCGCCCCTGCACGTCTATGCGAACCGCGGCGCCAGCGGCATCGACGGCACGACGTCCAGCGCACTGGGCATTGCCGCGGCCGAGCCGGCGCGTCCGCTCGTCTTCCTGACCGGTGATGTAGCCTTCTATCACGACATGAATGGCCTGCTGGCGCTGCGCCAACACGATCTGCGCAACGTGATCATTGTCTTGCTCAACAATGACGGCGGCGGCATCTTCCGGCGGCTGCCGGTGGCCGGGCTTGATCCCGCCTTCACAGACCTGTTTGTGACGCCGCATGGTCTCGACTTTTCCCATGCCGCCGCGCTCTATGGTCTCAGTCACATCCCCTGCACGTCATTGGAGGACTTTGGCGAAGCTTTTGCCACCGCCCTGGGGCATGAGGCGCCCACGCTGCTGGAAATCCAAACCGACGGTGCGGCCGACGTAGACCACGTACGCGCGCTCGTCCGCTCCCTCGCCAATCGTCTGCAGGCGCTCCAAGCATGAACGACTGGCTGGCAGAACGCGCGGCAGTGACGCCTGAGCGGTTGGCGCTGATTGCGGAAGATGGCACAGAAATTACGTATGGCGAACTTGACGCTGCTGTGGCTGCACTGGCGGGACGGTTGATGGCGTGGGGCATCGCGCCGGGGGATCGCGTTGCGACGCTCCTACCTACCGGCCCGGCATTTGCCCAGCTAATTCACGCGCTGGCGCGCCTGCAAGCCGTGCTCGTTCCGCTGAACACGCGATTGACCAGTGCGGAACTGATCCAGCAGGTCGAGCGTGTTCAGCCCAAGCTGCTGCTCGTTGATGAGGGCCGGCACGCGCAAGCCTCTGCGTTGAGCGTAGCCGTTGCCACGCCGACCGCCTTGCCCGCAGGTTCGCCTCTCCATGCGCCGTTCACCCCGTTTGATCTTGCCGCAACACAGGCAATTCTCTTTACGTCGGGGACGACCGGCACGCCCAAGGGGGCAATGCTCTCGTTTGGCAATCATTTTTGGAGCGCCACAGCGTCGGCCTACCGCTTGGGCGTCAATCCGGCCGACCGCTGGTTGAGCTGCCTTCCTCTGTACCATGTGGGCGGCCTGGCCGTCCTCTTCCGTTCGTGCCTATACGGCACAGCCGTGCTCCTGCAAAATCGCTTTGATGCAGCGACCTATCACGCGGCCATTGATCGCCAGGGAGTGACGCTCACATCGCTGGTTCCAACCATGCTCCACCGGTTGCTGGCGACCCGCGAGAAGCCGTGGCCATCGACGTTGCGGCTCGTCCTGCTGGGTGGAGCAGCCGCGTCGCCTGCCCTCATCGCCAAGGCCGCACGCCAGAGGTTGCCCGTCGCGACGACGTATGGGCTGACCGAAGCGACGTCCCAGGTTGCGACGGCACTTCCGGAGACGGTCGCAACGAAGCCAGGCACGGTGGGCAAGCCGCTCCTCTTTACGACGGTCCGCATCATCGATGAGGATGGTGACACCTTGCCAGCCGGCGAGATCGGCGAAGTAGTGGTGCGCGGCCCAGGCATCATGCCGGGCTATCTGGACGATCCGGCAGCCACAGCCAACGCAATCCGCGGCGGCGAACTGCACACGGGCGACATGGGCTACCTGGACGCGGAGGGCGATCTCTGGATCGTCCAGCGACGCAGCGAACTGATCGTTTCGGGCGGCGAAAACGTCTATCCGGCGGAGGTGGAACGGGTGCTCGACAGTCACCCGGCTGTGGCGCGTTCCTGCGTGGTCGGCATTGACGATTTGGAGTGGGGGCAACGCGTGGCTGCGCTGGTTGAGCGCGCGCCCGGGGCAGAAGTAGACGCGTCGACCCTGCTCGAGTATGCCGCAAATCGGCTGGCCGGCTACAAGCGCCCGCGCCGTCTCTTTTTTGCCGCCGAACTGCCGCTGACCGCATCAGGAAAAATTGCGCGGCAGACGGTGCGCGAGTGGGTTGCTGCCCACGCGGCAGAGGCGACAGAGTCAGGAGAGGAGCAGGGTCGGTGACGACGATCGAGCTGAACGGCGTCTCCTATTGGCTACGTGAGCATCGACCTGTAGATGCCGACGCGCAAGCGCTTACGCCGCTGCTCTTGCTCCACGGCTTCACGGGCAGCAGCGCGACGTGGGCCGAGTTTATGCCGCACTTCGGGCGACGAGCGCTGGCGCCGGACCTTCTGGGCCATGGCCAAACCGCTGCGCCGGACGCGCCTACACGCTACACCATGGAGAACGCCGCAGCCGATTTGGCAACTCTGATCGAGCAGACGGTGGCTGAACCGATCCACCTGCTGGGCTACTCCATGGGCGGCAGGCTGGCACTCTACTTTGCCCTGGCGTACCCCGATCTGGTCAAGACGCTGACGCTAGAAAGCGCTTCGCCGGGATTGGCGGATCCCGCAGCGCGTGCCCAGCGACGCGCGGCAGATGAGGCGCTGGCAGCTGCAATCGAGGCGGATGGAATCAGTGCGTTCGTAAAACGCTGGGAGCGACTCCCCCTCTTTGCCAACCAGGCGCGTTTGGCCGCGCCCGTGCGGGCAGCCCTGCACGCGCAGCGGCTGAAGAATGATCCAGTGGGTCTTGCCAACAGCCTGCGCGGCATGGGCACAGGAGTACAGCCTTCATGCTGGCCATCGCTACACGAAATCAACCCACCGACCCTGCTCGTCGTCGGGGCGCTTGATGAAAAATTCTGCACCCTCAACCGCCTCATGCAGGAGCGTATGCCACATGCTCAGTTGTACACGATCGAAAACGCCGGCCACACCGTTCATCTCGAGGCGCCCGCACGCTTCCAAGAACGGGTGGCGCGGTTTCACAAAGAGCACGACCCGAGTGATTGCTAATCAGACAGGAACGCGGCCCATATCAGGGAGAAAAAAATGACGATTTGGTTCCAGGGAGCGCCTCCCGTCCAGGCGGTCAACGACTTTTCCAGAGGCACAATGCTCGATCACCTTGGCATTGAGTTTACCGAAATTGGCGATGATTATGTCAAAGCGACAATGCCGGTTGATCGACGCACGATTCAGCCGATGGGTCTTTTGCATGGCGGCGCCTCAGTCGTCTTAGCTGAGACGCTGGGCAGCTACGCCGCAACCCTCTGTGTCGACACGTCGCGGTTCGTCTGTGTTGGCCTGGAGGTTAACGCCAATCACATCCGTGCCGCGCGCGCCGGACTGGTGACCGGGACGGCGCGACCGCTGCACATCGGCCGCCGCACTCAGGTGTGGGAGATACGCATTGAAGACGAGGCTGAACGCCTGACGTGCGTTGCACGCCTGACCCTGGCCGTGGTCGAGCAGAGCGACCAGTGATGGCATTCTGTAACAATCCTGTAAGCTCTGATTCATCTCCGTGCCATGCCCCGGCTTAACAATCAGTCTGTGACCGTCTTACGATGCCCATCAACAGATGCCATCAAACATCAGGAGCGTGGCTCATGCAATCGATTGACCGGCCTGCACAACGTGCGATCATCATCCTGATCATCGGCTTGCTTTGGCTGAATGCATCAGCGTCAGAGCTACTCGCCCAAGAACGTGCAACCGGGCCGGACGACAGCGCACGCTACCGCGTCGAATTCATTGCCTCGTGGAGCGAAGCAACTCACCCCCACCCAGGTGGTGAGTTCCCCGCGGCCAGCGCCCACTTTTCGCCACTGATTGGCGCGGTGCACAACTCGGATGTCGCTTTCTGGGCAACTGGAGAATTGGCGAGTGTCGGGATAGAACAGATGGCGGAGACCGGAGCGACAGGTTTGTTGACGGGAGAGATCTTGACTGCCATTGACGATGGCTCAGCGCTGGCAGTGGTCGGTGGCGCCGGCGCGGTTTCGCCGGGCAGTACCGTGATTGGCGAAGTCAACATCAGCGCTGGCTACCCCCTGGTTACATTTGTGACCATGATTGCACCCAGCCCGGACTGGTTTGTGGGGATCAGCGGCGAATCGCTGTTGAGTGTAGACGGGCAGTGGGCGTCGGAAAAGACGTTTACGCTCTACCCCTATGACGCCGGCACAGACAGCGGCATTGATTACACCAGCCCAAACGCTGATTCCGATCCTGCCCAGTTGATCGCTTCGCTACGCAACCAGTTCCCTTTCTCTGATGCGCCCATTGGAACCTTCACCTTCACGCGCATCGACGAGCTAAGATTCTCGGTCTACATGCCGGCGGTGCTAAATGAATAACAGAATCGTTTCGTTCTCACTGCTTCCGGAACTTGTAGCGTTCAAAGACCAGGCCAATGCCCTCGTCGTCCAAACCGAATTCCACCACCATGTTGCGACCGTTCGAAAACGTCTGGAAGCGTGCGCAATCCTCGCTTAGGTGCAGGGGAATGAGGATTGAGGAACGATCCTCGTGGTGGTAGCAGATCGTGAAACGCAGCAAGTCCCCCAGGGGCGTCACCTCTGCCCGGATTGTATTGCGGAAACTGGCGTAGGATCCGGCGAGGCGCGCCAGCACATGCTCAATGCGCAGAAAGGGGAGATGCTGCGGCGACTCGCCCAGCATGCGCGCCAGGGCCACCATGGAGAGCTGCGACATCGGGTAGCCATGTGCGTTGGACAGCAGCACGGCGCCGACGCCACGCTCCGGCATCAGGGCGAGATAGGTTGTGCCGCCCATGATGCCGCCCCCATGCCCAACCAGGTCATCCCCATAGAAATTGCGCAAAACCTGCAAGCCGCAGCCGAAGTGACCCTCGTGGACGGGCGCACCGTTTTCCACATGATCTGCCTCGTCACGGAAGGGTCCCAAGGTGATGCTGGTGTCCGTTTGCGGCAAAGGGACTCGAGGCGTCCGCATCTGCTGCAGGGCCTCGCTGCTGATCAGTTGCGTACCGTCTGGGAGCTGGCCGTTGTTCAGCAGGGCGACGACGAGCTGCGCCATATCTTCTGCACAGCTCACCAGGCCGCCGGCTGCCGGCATCTCGCTGTAGAGACTGGCGCCCACGAAGAAATTGCCGTCACGATCACGCATATAGGGCGTTGCCGCGTCCGCGTCCGGCTCGAAGCGCGTGCGCGCAAAGTGGGTCCGCTCCATGCGCAATGGCGCAAGGATGTTCTGCTCCACGTAGGTCGTGTAGGGTTGGCCGGTGCGTTGCGCGATCAGACGACCGAGCAGAAGGTAGCCTTCGTTCAAGTAGAGCCAGCGCGCGCCGGGCGGGCTGACAGCCCATGCGTCCGCGCCCTGCAAGAACGCCAGCAAATCTGCTTCCGTGGCGATGGGAATCCCACTCATGAACCACTCGTCCGACATCTTGGATTCTGAGTAGCCAAGGGCAGGAATGCCGCTCGTATGAGAGAGCAGGTGCCACACGCGGATCGGCTCCCCACGGGGCTCGAGATCGATATCCAACCACCGGTCGATCCGGTCATCGAGATCAAGGAGGCCGCGATCACAGAGTTGAAAAATGGCCAGAGCTGTAAAGACCTTGGTGATGCTCCCGAGGCCGAATTGGGTGCGCGGCGTAACCGGCCGGCGTGTCTCAATGTCACGAAAGCCGAAGACGCGGTGATCGCACTCCGCACCCGATGCGACGAGGCTGAGGGCCATACCGGGAAGATGCGTCTCCTGCATCCGCTCCAGCACGAACGAGTCGAGTGCTGCTAGATTCTCACGATCCAAAGCTCTGCTCCTTTCCAGCCGTCGCCATGCGAGGGCGTAGTCGACGAAGCGCGTTTCTCCCGCTTCGCCTGTGCTTCCAGAGTCATGCAGTTGCTTGCCCGCCGTCGAGGTCGATGCGCGCGGGGCGACGGATTTACATTGGGTTGCCGGTGACCCCGTTCGTCCCGTACTCCTCTTCTGCCGACTGGGGCGTGATGTAGCCGAAGGCAAGATCGCGGAGAATTCGCTGCTCGGCGCGTCTTTCCACAGGCCCGAAGCCACCCCCACCTGCGATGTGTAGCTCGACCACATCACCTGGCCGGAGCTCGATGGGCGGGAAGCGATAGGTGCGCTCGCCATTGATGTAGACCTCACCAATCCGACCGGGCTGCCCCCCATTCAGCCCCTGGGGCAGCGTTGTGAGGCGGTCCGGGGTGAGGTTGAGAATGATCGGGTCGCTGCCAATATGCTGGAACGCAATGACCTGCCCAAGGCCCCCACGAAACTCTCCCGGTCCGCCGCTATCGGGCCGCAGCTCCTTCTTCAGAAAACGGATCGGCGCCTGGCTCTCGATCACTTCGCAGGGCGTGATCGTGCTGTTGTTCGGGTAGGAAACGGGCAGCATGCCGTCCATTGTGGGCAGGGCGCCGCGTCCGCCATGGGGCAGCATGTCGATGAGGAAGCGTCCAAATTCTGCGTCGGCGCCGCTGAGCACGAACGGCCAGATCGCACCGTTGCTCGCCTGAACCCGTTCGCCAAAGATGGGCCAAAGCGCCCCGAAAAGCACCTGGTTCAGGTTGTTGGTTGTCTTGGCCCGCGCCTTCACGGCAGCGGGAAAGGCGGCGTTCAGGATCGAGTCAGGCGGTGCAAAGACACGGATCGGCCGGAAGAGCGCCTCGTTGTTTGGCATGGCCGGCGCCAGCGCGCATTTGAACGGATACATGCTCGTCGCCAGCGTGCTGCTAAAGGGAACATTGATCGCGCCGTGCCGGCTTTGGGGCGAAGTGCCCGTGTAGTCGATGAAGACCATGTCGCCCCGCACCTCCACCGTCACTTGGAGGTGCACCGTTTCGATATACCCGTCGATGTCCAGTTCGTATTCGTAGCTGCCGTCCGGTAGGGCAAGGATCTGCCGGCGCATAAAGGCTTCGGAGCGGGTAAGGATGGTACGGGCGAGCGTATCCAGGTCGTCCATATTGTAGTCGACCAGAAACTCCTGGAGGCGCTCGGCGCCAATTTTGGCCGCCCCGGCCATGGCCCGCAGGTCGCCCAGCAGCAGCTCTGGCACGCGGCAGTTCGCACCGATGATGTCGAACGCGACGCGATTCTCCTTCCCCCCCTCATAGAGCTTAAAGGGCAGCATTCTGAGCCCTTCACTGAAGATATCGTCGCCTTCGATCTCGCCCGGGTGTCCGCCCACGTCCGACATGTGCGACACGGTCCCGATGCAGGCCACCACCCGGTCTTTCCAGAAGACGGGCGTCAGCAGGATGTAGTCCGGCAGATGGCCCGTCCCGATCCAGGGATCGTTCGTCGCCAGCACATCGCCCGGGGACAACGTCTCGACCGGGAAGTCTTTGAGGAGCGCCTTGGCCGTCCGCGGATAGACGGCGGCGAAGTTCGCCGTACTCAGAACGGACTGGCAGAGCGAGAAGCCGTTGGCGTCGGTGAGGATGCAGGCGAAGTCTCGACTCTCGCGCAGGATCGTAGAAAAGGTGGTGCGAACGATAATCTGATCCACTTCGTCCATGATCGAGATCAGCCGCTGCCACAATATTTCCAGCGAAATCGGATCAATGTCGGCTGGGGGCGTGGGGAAAGCGCGTGGTGAATGCTCATGTGCAGAGGTCATGGGTCTCGCTTCCAGAGGATGGCGGTTGTCGGTTTCTTCGGCCAAGGGGATACAACAAACTTCAGTCGTTCCCGATTTTAGGACGAAACGTGCGACAGATTTCACAGAACCTTGTTTGGCCCGTTGAGTGAGGTTGACAAACCCCACCCACCAATCCAACCAGGGGCCACATGATAGCGCAGAATGGGCCAAACGCCGAAGAGATTCGCATGACGATGCAAGGCTTTGCTCAGAACCATCTACCTCTTTAGGCGCATGGCTCGTGTGGTCTAAGAAATCGATCCGCAAGTTACTTGATGACCGGATATCACACTGTCCGCTGGTAGAATGAAATACCAAAATCGCAAAGAACCCATTCTTGAGGAGGGAACATGACAATCCGAGCGGGTATTGATGTGTTGCTGCGCACTCGACTTGATGAGCTTCAAGATCTGCGCGTTGGTCTGGTCACCAACAACGTGGCAACAACCATGGCGCCCCAGGCAAATGGAGATGTCTTGACGCCCACCCGCAGCGCGCTACTTGACGCGGGCGTTAATCTGGTTGTGCTCTTTTCACCCGAACATGGCATGGGCGCAGCTGCGGCCGACGGCGCGGCCATCAGCAATGATATCGACAGGCTGACCGGCATGCCGATAGTCAGCCTGTACGGCGAGACGCTTCGCCCCGGTCAAGAGGCGCTGGAAAAAATCGATCTGCTGCTCTTCGATATTCCCGACATCGGTGCGCGTTTCTATACGTACATCTGGACGCTCTCCCATGTCATGGCGGCTTGCGCCGACGCAGGTCTGCCGCTCTGGATACTCGACCGACCCAACCCGCTGGGCGGTGATCTGGCCGCTGCCGAAGGCCCTATGCTCGATGAGGCTGTACTCTCCACCTTCGTCGGGCGCTGGTCAATGCCGATCCGTCACAGCCTCACTGTGGGCGAATTGGCGCACTACTGGAATCAATCACGAAACCTGGGCGTAGACTTGGAAATCGTTCCCGTAGAGGGTTGGCAGCGTGGCCAACAGTGGCCCGATACCGGTCTGCCCTTTCTGCCGCCCTCACCAAACATGGCCAACTTCGAGGCGGCGCTGCTCTATCCCGGCGCCTGCCTCTTCGAAGGCACAAACCTGAGTGAAGGTCGTGGCACCGGCAATGCCTTCCAGCAGTGCGGTGCGCCATGGCTCGATCACATTGCGGTAGCTAATTGCTTCAACGAGATCGGGCTGCCAGGCGTACGCGCCCGCGCCGTTGAATTTACACCGTGCGGCGGCAAATATGCGGACCAAGCCTGCAATGGCGTCATGCTGCATGTGCTCGATAGATTCGGACTGCGCCCGGTGAGCGCTGGTTTACATCTGATGAACTGCATCAGGAGCCGGCATCCGCAAGAATTTTCGTGGCTTCCCTACCCAACCTCGGCCAATGCAACGGGCCATGGACATTTCGACCGTCTGATTGGACAGGTCGATGTGCGGCTCCAGTTCGAATCCGATGCAACCATCGGCAGCGCAGCCATCGAGCGTTGGACTGCGTGTGAGCACTGGACAGCGCGCGTGCAGCCATACCTCTTCTATTCTTACGCCAGTGGCTAAACCATCGAAGTCGAACTCTCCTCCCCAAGAAACGCCAAAGAAGGCCGCATCGACGAACTGCGCGCCTAGCTGGCCGACGGCGATACGCTCATCGTCGCCGAGCCGAGCCGGCTGGGTCGCAACATGTTTGAGACGCTCAATATCATCATAGAACGCCTTTAGAACGCACCCCTTGTCATCATATCCTCACAGTTGCCCGATCTCAAGCATCATCGTGGAAGGGAGGCGACGATGACCAATGACGATAATCCACATCAGCCTGAGCCCCACTCCCAGTTGTTCACGCTGCGCATCTGGTGCGACATTGAGCAAGCTGGCGATCTTGCGCCCCACATGCAGATCCGCCACGTGTTGACCGGCGAGACGCGCTACTTTAACGCCTGGCCGCCGCTCATCAATTACGTTTTGGGTTGGTTGGATCCATCGCATCGTCCATGAGCTACGAGGGGGCGATGGGAGGAGTTCGTATACGTAGTCCGTTCTGTCTGTTGTCTCCAAGGAGGAAACCGCATGAAACGCTGTCTATTCTGGTTCGGAGTCCCGATCGCGCTTGCCTTGCTGTTTGTCAGCTTTGGCACAGCACAGCTTGCCCACGCCGTACCGCCGGCAGACGAGGAGGTTGATGCGTTGATTGCCAACGCCGAGAGTGCCGGCATCACCGCCATTACCCAGGATGCCACAATCATGGGGTGGGACGAAGAGGGCATGCCGTCTGTCCTGTTGCGTGAGGGATCCAATGGCTGGACCTGCCTCGCCGACTGGCCGGCGTCGCCCGGCAACGACCCGCAGTGCTTCGACACGGTCTGGGCGGCCTGGAACGAGGCCTTCATGGCCGGCGAAGATCCGGAACTCGACGGTCCCGGTATCGGCTACATGCTGGCCGGCGGCTCAGACCCATCCAACACCGACCCCTTTGCCATGGAACCGGCCGCAGGCGAGGAGTGGATCAGCACGCCGCCGCACATGATGATCCTGGCCCCCGGCGGCTTCGATGCCGCAGATTTCGCCACCGAACCCAAGCAGGACGAACCCTACATCATGTGGGACGGCACGCCCTATGAGCATCTCATGGTCCCGGTTGTGCCCATGACAGCAGAAGGTGCGGGCGACGCCGATGACGAATTGACGAACATCATAAGTTCAGCGCCGTCCGGCATCATCCAAAAGGCCACGATTCTCGGCAATCCAACCGAAGAGGATGGCGACATGGTCGTGCTGCAGGAAGGCGACAGCGACTGGGTCTGCTACGCCGACCGCCTCGTGTCGCCCGGCAACGATCCCGCCTGCAATGATGGCATGTGGGAGGAACTCTTTGGCGCGGCCGAGCCGCCCGCGGTCACGCGTGCCGGCGTCTCTTACATGTTGGCCGGCGGTTCCGACGAGAGCAACACCGATCCCATGGCCACCGGCCCCATCGAAGGCGAAGAGTGGATCGCGACGCCTCCCCATCTGATGCTGCTCATGCCCGGCGGCTTCGACGCTGACCTCTTCACGACCGACCACGGCTCCGGTTATCCCTACATCATGTGGGACGGCACGCCCTATGAGCATCTCATGGTCCCCATCGCCGATATGGACGCCATGGAGATGGGTGATGAGACGCTCGCTGCGCAGATTCTCGCGGCGGAGATTGGCACGTTCGACGCGCTGATTGCCCACGACGTGGCCGGAACCGAGGCTGTGATTGCCGAAGACTTCATCTGGATCAACGCAGACGGCGCGCGATTGGGGCGTGAGGACCTGCTGGAAGTGGTCAGCGACATGGCGCTCTCCTTCGAACAGCCGGTGCGTGACAATGTGGAGGTACAGATCCTCTCCCCGGACGCTGCCGTGATCGTCTACACGATTGAATTTGACGGCAGCTATGCCGGGGATTCCTTCTCGGCCGATGAGTACACCACATCGATCTGGCAGTTGCGTGACGGCCGCTGGCAAAACACCCTTCTGCAAAGCACGCGACGTCCGGAAAGCGAAGCCGATGCGCTGATTGCCAACGCCGAGAGCGCCGGCATCACCGCCATTACCCAGGATGCCACAATCATGGATTGGGACGAAGAGGGCATGCCGTCTGTCCTGTTGCGCGAAGGCACAAACGGCTGGACCTGTCTCACCGACTGGCCGGCGTCGCCCGGCAACGACCCCCAGTGTTTCGACACGGTCTGGGCCGCCTGGAGTGATGCTTACATGGCCGGCGAAGTTCCGGAACTCGACAGTCCCGGCCTCAGCTACATGCTGGCCGGCGGTTCAGACCCTTCCAACACCGACCCCTTTGCCATGGAACCGGCCGCAGGGGAGGAATGGATCAGCACGCCGCCGCACATGATGATCCTGGCCCCCGGCGGTTTCGATGCCGCAAATTTCGCCACCGAACCCAAGCCGGACGAACCTTACATCATGTGGGACGGCACGCCCTACGAGCATCTCATGGTCCCGGTTGTGCCCATGACCGCAGAAGAGGCGGCCGCAGAAGATGCGGGCGACGCCGATGCCGAATTGACCAGCATCATGAGTTCAGCGCCGGCCGGCATCATCCAAAAAGCCACGATTCTCGGCAATCCAACCGAAGAGGGCGGCGACATGGTCGTGCTGCAGGAAGGCGACAGCGGCTGGGTCTGCTACGCGGACCGCCTCGTGTCGCCCGGCAACGACCCGGCCTGCTACGATAGCATGTGGGAGGAGCTCTTTGGCGCGGCCGAACCACCCGAGGTCACGCGTGTCGGCGTCTCCTACATGTTGGCCGGCGGTTCCGACGAGAGCAACACCGATCCCATGGCCACCGGCCCCGCCGAAGGCGAAGAGTGGATCACCACGCCCCCTCATCTGATGCTGCTCGTGCCCGGCGGTTTCGACGCCGACCTCTTCACGACCGACCACGGCTCCGGCTATCCCTACATCATGTGGGACGGCACGCCCTATGAGCATCTCATGGTCCCCATCGCCGATATGGACGTTATGGAGGAGATGCCCTAGCGTCCGGTCTTGACCGGTGAATGTGAAAACGAGCGGCTTGGTCGTGCCAAGCCGCTCGTTTTCACATTCAGGCCGATCCTCCTCCCCTCACCGTTGGCATTACCCCGGTTGAACTCTGCTTCATGAGCATCCCGGCTTCTACATGTACGATACCGAACGCCCGGAGAGCGTGTTGGGATGCAACCTGCAGTTTTTTCCCTGATTGCACCGTCAAACGACCTGTGCTACACTCGCCTACTGCCAACAGTCTTCATCTAGGTACACTACGGCGCAAATAACACGGCGTAAATTCGGCCCTTCTACCACTGGTAGAAACTGTCGGTTCATTTCCGCCGGCATTTGCTAATCCAATTTCCAAATTGTTCCGCTCACAAGCATGATCTGCTGGCGATTCGAGACGACGGGTAGATTGCAGGGGGTTTCCGCCTGCGGTGTGGGGCAACTGCGCTATGACCGAGGAGCATCTACGAATAAATCTGTTTGGCACGTTCAATCTCTTTGATGGCGACCAGCCCGTTACCTCGCTGAATGCCGCGCGTCTGCAATCACTGATCGCCTACCTGCTGATTCATCGCGCTGCGCCGCAGACGCGCCAGCAGATCGCATTTCTCTTCTGGCCCGACACGTCGGATGCCCAAGCCCAGACCAATCTCCGCCAACTGCTCTACAGGATCAGAAATCGACTGCCAAAAGCCGACGAACTTCTGACGGTGGACGAGCATACCGTGGGCTGGCGAATCGACGCTGACTACACGCTGGATGTAGAGGCGTTTGAAGAGGCGCTGCAGGAGGCGTCAGATGCGGATGGCCCGGACAAAATTGGCGCCCTGGAGCGAGCTGTGGCCGCCTACGCTGGGGATCTGTTGCTGAACTGCTATGACGACTGGCTTATTCATGTACGCGAACGCCTAGCCCAAGATTACGTGGCCGCGATGGAGCAGCTTGTCCTGCTGCACGAAGAGCAACGCAACTACGAAGCGGCCATCGCCCACGCGCGAACGCTGCTGCGCTATGACCCCCTTCACGAGGCCTCAACCCGTCGGCTCATGCGCCTCCTTGCCCTGACCGGCGATCGGACGGCTGCGCTGCGCGTCTATCACGCCTGCGCCTCTTTACTGGAGCAGCAACTGGGCGTAGAACCGAGTTCAGCCACACGCGAGGTCTATGATCGCTTGCTCCATCTGGACGGTGTGCCTTCGCCCATCCGCAGCAAACGCATGCCGCTGGTGGGGCGTCGAGCCGAGTGGCAGAGGCTGCAAGCGCTCTGGCGCGCCGTGAACCGCGGACGCCTAAGCATTGTTTGTATCGAGGGTGTGGCGGGCCTGGGCAAAACGCGCCTTGCCGAAGAATTTACTCATTGGGCACAGTTGCAGGGCATCAGCACGCTTCATGCCCGTGCCTACGCCGCCGAAGAGGGCCTCTCTTACGGGCCCTTGGTGGAATGTCTGCGCAGCGCACCTCTCCAAACCAGACTGGAGCGCCTGACGAACGTCTGGCGCAGCGAGCTGGCGCGTTTGCTGCCCGAATTGCTCAGCGCCGACCCATTGCTGGCTCCACCTGAGCCGCTGACCGAACGGGGACAACGCCGCCGACTCTTCGAAGCCCTGACCCACGCCATCCTGATCGAAGATCGTCCGCTGATCTTGGCATTGGATGACCTACAGTGGTGCGATGAGGAGACATTGGCCTGGTTGCTCTTCATCGCCCATCACCACATACACGCACGGCTCTTGATTGTGACAACGCTGCGGCGCGACGAGTTGGCGCGTAGCCATCCTGCAACCACCTTCCTCCTTGAACTGCGCCGGCACGACCTGCTGGTAGACCTTCCCTTGGCCGCGCTCAACGCCGCCGAAACCACAGCGTTGGCCGAAAGTATCGTCGAACGCAAGCTAGACAAGGCCATGGCTACGTCGCTCTTCGCTGCGACCGAGGGCAATCCGCTCTTCGTCGTCGAAACCATGCGCGCCCAGCTTTCTGGCGACGGCGCTCCCAGCAGTTCGCTCGCACTGCCGCCCAAGGTTCATGCCGTCATTGGGGCGCGATTGGCCCAGCTTTCAGCGCCCGCACACGACCTCGCCCGATTGGCGGCCACCATCGGCCGCTCCTTCACCGCGGATGTTTTGAGCGCCGCCTGTGAACAGGATGACGAGACGGTCGCACGCAGCCTGGACGAACTGTGGCAGCGGCGCATCGTGCGCGAGCAAGACGTCAACGGCTACGACTTCACCCATGACCGGCTGCGCGAGGTGGCCTATGCCGAGCTTCAGCCAGCACGGCGGCGTCTGCTGCACCGTCGCGTCGCCCTGGCACTGGAACAGGTTCACGGGCCGGCGGACGACAGCATCAGCGGTCAGATCGCGGCCCATTTTCGTCTGGCCGGGGATGCCCAGACGGCAATCGGCTGGTATCAGCGAGCCGCGGAAAGGGCGTTGCGCCTCTTTGCCTACCAGGACGCCATCACGATGCTCGAAACCGGTTTGTCGATGATGCGATTGCTCCCGTCCAGCCCGACGAGCGTCGAGTTGGAATTGGAGTTGCAGATACGCCTCTGCACCGCGTGGGCATCCATCACCAGCTATCATGGCAAAGAAGCCGATGTTGCCTATGCCAGGGCGCTCGAATTGTGTCGCCAGGTTAAACAGACGCCGCATCTCTTTACGGTCCTCTGGGGCCTGCATGAGGTCGCGCTCTATCGAGCCGAATATGTCGAGAGTTTGGCCCTCGCCCGCCAATGCCTGGAGATTGCCACGGATCTGGGCGATCCGGGGCTACTACTGGAAGCGCATCATGCGATCTGGGGACCCTGTTTCTTCCTCGGCGACTATGAACAGGCCCTCGCGCACATGGAGATCGGCCTGGCCATCTATGATCGGGCCGAACATGAACCGCTCAGCGTTCATTATGGCGTGCATGATGCGGGTTCGTGTGCGCTCTACGAGAGCGCACTGGCGCTTTGGAACATGGGCTATCTGGATCAGGCGCGTCGCCAATTAGCGCGTACGACGGGCCTGGGACAAGAACTGTCCTTGCCGGCCAACATTGCCGATGCGTATGCGTACGCAGGTCTCTGCCACCAGTTGCTGCGCGATCCGTCGGCCGTGCAGAAGTTCGCAGAACCCGCCCTGCAGATCAGCATAGACAAAGGCTATCCCTACTCACGAATTTTGGGTATGGGGCTGCTGGGCTGGAGTCTGTCCATGCAAGGCCAGACCGCCGAGGGCCTGACCTTGGCGCACCAGGCCATGGCCGCCGTCGAGGAGTACGACCAGAAGGTCCACTACAGTCAACTGGCCGCTATGTTTGCGGAATGCCTGATGTTGGCGGGGCAGTACGCCGAGGCCGTTGATGTGGCAGACAAGGCCCTCGTCTGTTTCGAGAAGTTCCGGGATCTGCTCTGCGCGCCGGATCTGTGGACAATCCGCGGCGAGGCCCTGCTCGCGTTGGGCGCAAGCCAAGACGAGATCGAAGCCAGTTATCACTCGGCCATGACGCTTGCCCAGGAGTTGGGCGCCAAGACCTCCGAGTTGCGCGCCGCCGTCCATCTGGCCCGGCTGCGGCGGATGGACGGTGACGCCTCCGAGAGTAGATTGATGCTGAGTGTTGTCTACAACTGGTTCACCGAAGGGTTTGACACGCCAGACCTATGCGTGGCCAAAGAACTGCTCGACGAACTGTACGCTCAGCACCATCCCCAAAAATAGTTTCAAAATATTGTCACAATTCAATCCGCATCAAGGATTGGCGCAGAGAATCCCAATTCCTCCGGCTGGCCCACCGGCTTCCGGCAAGGTCGTTGCTCTTCCGATACTTGGCGGTTTGCACCATGGTTATCGCCGTGCTGCCTGACTGAAATGCCGGCGGATGAGCTAAGTAGCCAGCACGGCGCCGGCGCCATTGCGGTTTCCTTGAAGTGTTGGAGGGTCTGTATCGAAAAACTTGCGGTCGGACGGAGTGCATCTCACGCCGGTGACAGGAGTCGGGCTTCTCAGAAAAGTCCGACTCCTATGGCCTCTGGCCCCGACTGACTGAGAAGATACCTTCAACTCAACAAAAGTCGAAGACCGTCAGCTCGGTATTGATCAATGGACCTATCGTGGCTAATCAGGGTGTAGGCGCTTGAAATAGCTTGCCAGATCAACAGACGGTCAAAGGGATCTTGGTGGTCATCTTTTTGGGGCAATTTATGGGAGGTTGCCAACAAGCGGCTTTCCAATTCCGCCACAGCAAATCCGGATTCCAGCAGTACATCTAAAATTTCACTCGGCTCGATGCCGCCCAGTTCGAGCTTGCCAAGTGAACACTTAAGCGAGATTTCCCACAGATTGACCCCCGAAATCAGCTTTGTGTCCATTTCGTTTTCGAGAATCCGCCGCACAGAATCTGCGATTTTGTCGGGTTCGAATAAGGACCAGAGAACGTAATGGGTGTCGAGCAGATAAATCATAAGTTCAATAACTCTTCCTCTGTCATTTTGAAATCATCATGAACTTTGAGCGATTTATCCTGCAATAAGCCCAAGCGAATCTTTTTGGTTTTATAGGCAGCGTATGGAATGAGAACCGCAACATTCTCTTTCTTCTTGCCATAGCTGATGATGATCTCCTCACCAGCCCGAACCCGCTCGATAATCTCTGAGAAATGAGTCTTGAAGTCGCCAACCGTAAATGTATTCATGGCCACAGTATAATATTTTTCTTGACAAGTTGTCAAGAAAAATATTTACCCCTCTCCATTTCCTATACTGAAGAGAAATAAGGAGATACAGCTCGGGCAGGCGTCCAACATTGCCATTCTCGTGCTGACCGTCCTGGGCCTCAACTTCCGCGAGATGATCGGGCTGGCGGGCTCCCGGGGCATCCTGGCCGGCGTGCTCTTTATTGTGGCTTTCCTGGCGCTAGGGTATTTGCTGGGCGGCGCGGACGGAAGCGTCAAGAGCGTCATGGGCTTGGGCGCCGGACAGCGCAACATCTCCGCAGCGCTGGTGGTTGCCGGCCAGAATTTCAGCCTGGACGTCATCACCTACCTGATGGTGATCGCGGCCGTCGGGCTGGTCGTCCTCATGCCGCTGGCCGGCGAACTGGGCAAGCGGGCCATTGACATCATATACCTACGATCAAAGCAAGTGACCCACTAGTTTTTCTTGACTGATAAAGAATGGCCCGCTGATATTTGCGACTGGAGCGCAGTTCTTAGGTCAGATCTCCGGGCCATGCCGAATCATCAAATGAGAATCTAATTCTCAATCATCCGCATGATTAGGGGTAGATATAGGCTACTGTACTCTGCTTCATACGCCCCGATGTCACATCCCAATCCCTGCGGTCGAACAACATTACGTTGATCGCTGGTAATCGTGGTACCGCAGCCGTTGGCTCCGCTTGGGATATGGTCAAGGGCCGGACTCCCGATCAGTAAGGCATGGGTCAAGGTGGCGCCACCGTTGTCCTGCAGTGGCCCAAGGAGGGGATTGATGCTCGTGATGTCGCCGGTAGCGGTGAGACTGCATGTATTGTCACTGTCAAGGTTGTAGCCCTGCGAGGTAACGATACCGACACAGTCAGCGCCGCCTGGGCTGTTGGCCACAATGGTGTTGGCCAGGTCCACACTGCCCTCCCCTAAGTTGACGATCCCACCACCGCTAACGGTGGCGGTGTTGCTTGCGACGGTACCGTTGGTCAGGGTTACACTACCGCTACTGAAGATCGCACCGCCGGCGGCCGCCGTGTTGTTGGAGACGGTGCTGTTGGTGAGAGTGACATTGCCGCTGTTGTTGACGATCCCACCTCCGTTGCTGGTAGCCGTGTTGCTCACGACACTGCTGTCGGTCAGGGTTACACTACCCTCCCCTATGTTAAAGATCCCACCTCCGTCGCTGGTAGCCGTGTTGCTCACGACACTGCTGTCGGTCAAGGTTACACTACCGCTACTGAAGATCGCACCGCCGGCGGCGGCGGTGTTGTCAGAGACAATACTGCCGGTCAGAGTGACATTGCCGCTGCTGTTGACGATCCCACCTCCGTTGCTGGTAGCCGTGTTGCTCACGACACTGCTGTCGGTCAAGGCTACACTACCGCTACTGAAGATCGCACCGCCGGCAGCGGCGGTGTTGTCAGAGACAATACTGCCGGTCAGAGTGACATTGCCGCTGCTGTTGACGATCCCACCTCCGTTGCTGGTAGCCGTGTTGCCAGCGACGATGCTGTTGGTCAGGGCAACGTTGCCACTGCTGAAGATCCCACCTCCGGCATCGGCCGTTCCGTCCGTAATCGTCACCCCACTGATTGTTACGGTAGACGTGATGTTGAAAACGCGCGCAGCGTTGTCGCCACTGATCGTCAGCAGGTTCGCTCCAGGGCCGTCAATGGTCAGGTTTTTGGTGATGAGCAGTTCACCACTGGTCAGGGTGATGGTTTGTCCATTCAGGCTGCTGTCGAACAGGATGGTATCGCCGTCGATGGCATCGGCGATGGCCTGTCGCAGCGAACCGACCCCGCTGTCATTGTTGTTGGTTACTGTCACACTATCTGCCTTGGCGGGTAGCGTGATCAGCAGGGTCATCAGTAAAAAGAAGGTCGTTCCCAAAGTCAGTCCCAATATTGAACGTCTGATTCGCGATGTAACCGTCATGGTTCTCCTCGTGTACTTGCCTTGAAAACGATAGAAGCGAAGGCCGGGTCGGCTTGACTGCATCCGCAGGGTGTCACCTGCCATCGATACCGAGGTTTGCGTATTGTACCATACAATCCGATGGGGTCGCAGCAATTTTGCTCTGAAGATGACCTTGGTCGAGAAGTCAAGTGCGGCGCTGAGACGATCTGAGAAATCACAAAAGCCCGCACGAGTAGATTGCGCCTCAGCGCGATCATTTCAGCCCTGAATCTGATTGGCGATGAGATTGCCGCGTAGGGTCAATAACTTCGTGCACGACCGATTTCAGTCGAGTGCAGTCGCCATTCGGGGGCGGAACAACGATCGACTCGCTGCATAGGTCTTTCTCCCAGAGTGACGAAGTCTTGTAGCCCTACGTTACGCCACCTTCTCGCAGAAGCGCACCTCCGGCACACCAACCACGCCAGCCTGCTGCAGCGCTTCCTGTAAACTGACCGATTGCGTGAAGGCCTTGGCCTGCTGCAGATTACGCCACCCCAGTAGAACGGTGATCTCATCCGCTGCATCCAGATTGCGCATGACATGGACTTCGCCGGTGGCTCCCCCGGCCTGGCGCGCAGCGGCATGGATGTCAAAGCTCTCTTTCCATCGTCGGTAGTCGCACACCACGTGCCGAATGGCAACATATATCATCAAGATACCCTCTATCTACCACAGATTCGCCAAGACCGGGAGGGCAACTGCTCATGTGCCCTGGGCAAGAACCTTACAATAGGTATCGACCAATGCTTTTTCGGCTCCACTCTTTCTTCCCCGTTTTGCAAATATTTTCATAATCGGGAAGATGACGGAAAAAACGCCGCGCAGTCGCACCTCTCCCATGGTCATGCTGAGCGCCATGTCGGTGATTGATTTCGGCAAGCCGTTTTTGTTTACCTTTCCGTCTGTGGCCAATCCATACAATATGCACAGACTCTTCTCAAAGCCCTCATTTCCTGGGGAGATTTCAAGGATTGCCTTGACGGGCGCCGATGATTCATTGCTAAACGAGTGCGGCGTCCTAATCGGTATCGTCGCGCTCTCTCCGCTTTTCAAAATCATCGTTTCTTTATCGGTGTTTACGGTCAATTCGCCTTCGAGGACGCGAAAGGTTTCTGTGTAGGAAAGATGGTAATGTAACGGCATCTCTGAGTTCCCTTGCGCGTATGGGAAAACCTCCAACTCACACAAGGTAACCTCTCCCCCTGTCTCTGCAGATGTTTTCAAAAAGGTGACTTTGTCTCCGTTGACCGGGTTCACAATTGTTCGGGCGCTCTCCATTTTGCCTATCTCCTTTTGATTCTGATTGTTCCGCAATCGACTGAGCACAAGATAGCAGATGGCCGTGTCCATACCGTTACCAGTTCAACCCGCATCGTTACCAGTCAACACATCGTTACCGCATCTGGGGCAAGCAGGTATAATGGGTAGATCTTTGCGCGTGCTTGCTGTGCTTCTATGGATTTCTGATCGATGAAACAACTCTCCTTATCCTATTTCGGCGCTTTTCAGGCCGCAGTGAATGGTCAGCCCCTGACCAATTTTCGCTCGTCTAAGATTCAGGGGCTTCTGATCTATCTCACGCTGACCGCACAGCAGGCCCATTCTCGCGACGGGTTGACAGCCCTGTTTTGGCCAGATGAGTCCGAAAGCGCGGCGAAGCAGAACCTGCGCGTTTCGCTCTATCGACTGCGTCAATTGCTGGGGGATGATGACGACACCGTACAACAACCATTTCTGCTCATCAGTCGCGCGACCGTGCAGTTTAATCCCGACAGTGCATACAGCTTGGATGTGGTTGACTTATTGCATGCGCTTGAGCGTTCGGATTTGGAAACGGTCGTTTCCCACTTCCAGGGAGACCTCCTCCCCGCCTTCACCTGCAACAGCTTCACTTTTGATGACTGGTTACGGCAGGAACGGGAGCGGTACCACCGCCTGGTGCTCGATGCCCTGTTCAACCTCACCGTGCAAAAATTGGCTCAGGCAGATTTCCAAACCGCCCAAAATCTGGCGCGGCAGCAGCTCACGCTGGAGCCGTGGCGCGAAGAAGCGCACCAACAGCTGATCCAGGCGCTGGCGCTGCAAGGGAAGCGTAGTGCAGCGATTGCCCAATACGAAACCTGTCGCGCGGTCTTGGCCGCGGAATTGGGGCTGGAACCGGCGGCCGAAACCACGGAATTAGCCGCCCGCATCCGGAGACAACAGGTAGCCCAATCGTCTGCGCCCAGGATGAGCGATGCAACTGCCGGCCAACTCACCATCCCCTTTGTGGGGCGTCAGGCTGAATATGCTGAACTGGTCGAGGCGTATCAAAAGGCAGCCGACGGAGGCCTGCGCGTGGTCACGCTCCAAGGCAATGCCGGGATCGGCAAGACACGGTTAACCGAGCAGTTTCTCGCCTGGGCAGCCATGCAAGGAGCGGATGTGTTGCAAGGCAGCGCGTTTGAAACGAGCGAGAAGCTTTCTTACCAGCCGTTGACGCAGCTGATACGCCGCCGGCTTGAACGCGAAAATGCGCCGGATGATCTGCTCTCCGATTTCTGGCTGTCCCAACTGGCCCGGCTGCTGCCGGAGCTGCGTGACCGCTACCCGGATCTGTCGGAACCGACTCAGGAAGAGAACACGGCGCGCGAGCATCTGTTTGAAGCGATTGCCCGACTGATCCAAGCGTTGGCCGAGCGCCGGCCACTGCTGATCGTGATTGACGATTGGCACTGGGCCGATGCTGCCTCGCTGGATGTGCTGCATTATGCGGCCGTCCGTTGGGCAGAAGAGGGATTACCCATTCTGTTGCTGCTGGGACTGCGTCAGGAAGCGATCAGTGCATCGTCCGCTGTGCAAAGCTGGCTGACGCGCCTCAACCACAGCGTTCCTGTGCAAGCGTTGCAGCTGGATGCCCTGTCCCAGGCTGTGACCACCCAGCTCGTGCAGACGCTGCTCGAATCGCAACCGGGCGAACCACAAATGGGCGAACCGCTCACCCGCTTCAGCGATTGGCTCTTTGCAGAAACGGCCGGCCAGCCACTTTTTTTGACGGAAATGCTCAAGGCATTGGCTGCCGACGAGGTACTGCGTCCAACTCCGACTTCAGTGCATTGGCAGCTGGATGAAGCCAGGTTTGAGGCCGTGAGGGATGGCGAAAGCGGTCATATCACCTCGGGCATAGAGCAAATTATCAAAGAGTGGACACAGCGCATCACGGATCCAGCCAACAAGCTACTGGCAGCAGCGTCCGTTTTGACGCAAGAACGCACTTTTGATCAGCTTTGCAGCGTGGCCGAACTTGCCGAAGATGAGGCATTAACAGCGTTGGATGAATTGTTGAGCATACAATTGCTGCTGGAATTCAGCAGCGGGGCACCGTTCGGCGTCCAGGGATCCACGTTCAACTTTTCGCACCAAAATGTCGCGGCAGTGGTCTATGACATTTTAGGCGCCACGCGACAGCGGATATTGCATCGACGGGCTTTCGCAACCTTGCGAGAGCACGACGCGCCTGCGGCCGACTTGGCTCATCACGCGCGCCACGCTGGACTGCTCGTGGAAACCGTTCGCCACAGCCTGATTGCCGGCAATGAAGCGATGGCCTTGTTCGCGGTGCGCGTGGCGCTGCATCATTACCAAACCGCCTGGCAGGCGGTGGCGCAGCACGGTTGGCCCGAGCAGCTTTCGGGCGCAGATAGACAAGCCCTGTACAGCGGTCTGGGCCGTGCGTATGAGCTGACCGAGGCGTGGACGCAGGCAAAGGATTGCTACGAGGCGATGATTGCGGCCGCGCAGGAGATGGACGCGGAGGCGATGGAGTGTATGGGCCTCAACCACCTGGCCACCGTTTACAACACCGGTCTGATCAACCCCCAACAGGGTATTGCACTTCTCGAACGTGCCCGGCTGCTGGCTGAGCAATGCGGCGATCAGCGGGGAATGGCGGAGACCGAATGGAATCTGTCGCGCACGCACCTTCATATGGGAGAACGGGACAGGGCGCTCGAACATGCGCAGCAAGCCCTGACCCTGGCTCGTGAGCTGGACCATCCCCTCTTGTTGGCCAGAGGCGTCCAAGGGGTTTCCTTTGCCTTAACCCAACATCGACAGTGGGAAGAGGCGGAACGATATGCTGCGGAAGCCCAAAAGCAGTATGCCGAGGTCGGCAATCTGATTATGGCGGCCGATAACCAGCGCATGGTCGGCGGGTGTCAGCTGCAATCGGGTTATCCGCAAAAAGGTTTGGCGACGATGGAAGAGGCGCTAGCCTTCAGCCAGCAGGTCGAGAACCTGTGGGGACAGGCGGAGTCAGCCCGCTTTTTGTCAACCATTTATGCGGAGTTGGGCAACTACGGCGAGGCGCTCAAGATGGCCCGAGAGGCAATCACTCAGGCGCAGAAGGTGGGCGAGCCGATCATGACAAACGCAAAAACTGCGGTGGGGTTTACGTATCGTGCGATCATGGCGCTGGACATTGCCCAGAAATACCAATTGGAGGTCATGGCCGCAACAGCCGCAGGAGGGTTTAACCCCTTTCCTGATTGGACGCTGTCGGAACTATGCGCGGTTTACGCCATGGCTGGAGAGTGGGCCCAGGCGCACGACTATGCCAAGCAAGTTCTGGAATTTCATGCCGGCAGTGACGTTCTGCCCATGGGCATGGCCGGCTGGTACGAGACCGAAGCCATGCTGCGCGGCGGCGATGGCGACCTGGCGCGGTTGGGCGTCGAGCGCCAGGCCCTTGTCGTGGGTCAGAATCGGCGCTATCACCTGCCCTTGCTGCGCTCGCAGGCGGTGCTGGCGCAGTGGGATGGCGCCCCTGACCAAGCGATTGCCCATCTGGACGCTGCACTCGCTTTGGCGCGGGCAATTGGCCTCCCAGGTGAGGAATGGCCAATTTTGGCGGCGCTCGGCGCGCTCTATGTCGAGCAGGGAGAGCAAGACCAGGCGCAGCAAGCTTACCAAAGCGCAAAAGCGATTATTGGACGCTTGGCTGGCACGATTGATGAATCAGATTTACGCGCGCAGTTTTTGGCTGCCGACCTCGTTCGTGCTGTTCTGGATGCTGGTGTGACGATTAAAAAATGACGGGCATATCGATCCTTTGCGTTTGGGTGAGCGTCGCGCCTTGTTAGCGGTTTTGGCTCTTGGCTGTCATTGGCCTGCGGGTGTTTCAGCCAGGTCGTGGAAAGCCACAGGGATGACAGCTTCGCTGGACCGACTGCCAGTGTCGCCAGAAGGAATTTGGGAGAGAACACGCCACCGACAACCATCTAGGTCTCAGAATGAAATTCATCTCGACGGCCCGGACTGCTTTCTGATCCTGGCGGAACGACTTTGCGTTCACGCCCTTCGTAAATAACTCGATTTCGGCTACGGAGTCGAGAATATCCTGAATACGTTCCTGCCAATCTCTGGAGGACATAACGCATCTCCCTTTCGACTTCTATACCATACGGACAGTCTGGCGTTCTGCACGACGTTCATGAAAGGGCCACGATCACAAAACAGATCGTCAACACCAGCGATACCGGCGTCATGACAAGCCGTTCAGACGGGCTTTTCGATATCAAATTCATCACCGTATTCAGCGCAAAATAGGCGGCAAAGACCCACACGGCAATCCCCAGCACGCGCGATTCCGCCCCCAATAGCACAAGCCCAGCGCCGGCAAGCACCGACCAGGCAGCAAGGGCCAAAATCGGGATGGCGACTAGACTGGCCCAGCGCAGGCTGGTTGGCAAGACGCCGTCATATTGGCCACCCCAGGCGTAGGCACCCAGCGGCAGTCCGGCAGCCAAAAGCAATTGAAAAATGATCAGTGTCGCCAGCAGCACACTTGCGATAACGGCGGCGATTTCTGCGGTGTTCATTGTAGCTCCTGAGTCAGATATTTTTCGAAGAATTGGCAGATGACCAGGGGTCGTGCTGGCTACTTAACTCATCCGCCTGTCTAGGGCAACCGCGAACTTATTGCAAAGTGCACAGAACCGAACGCTTTTGGGCTGATTGCGCCCGATTTAGCTGGCCAAAGGCCGTCATACGTTGAGTTCCGTCGCGATCCTATTGGCGCAATTGCCCAATTCCAGGTCGTCAGAGACCGGGAGAGACCGCCGTATCCGGGCGAAATCGACCAAGCATTCTTCCGATGCCTGGGTAGCACAGCAGTTGAAAGAGGCCACGCCTTGGGGTCAAGGACCAAGATTCTTCATCCACGATCGTGACAGCAAGTTTGGACAACGATTCTCTGCAATCTCCACCGGTACAGGAATCGATAAAACCCTCACGCCGATACGGCCGCCGAACGCGAACGCCATCTGTGAAAGATTAGTTGGCTCCCTACGCCGAGTATGTCTCGACCACATGCTCGTGCTCAACCAGAAGCATCTCAGTGTCGTCACCTGAGACTACGTCGAGTATTATAACAAGAGTCGACCGCATCAAGGTCAATTCTCAATATCATACCGCAACAGCGCCGCCCCAGACTATTGGCGGGTTCCGGAGGAAGTACGGCATAGTTCGTCATGTACAAACTACCGGCGTCAAACTCACGCGTACCAAAGATGATGCTTGCAGGGTTCCACAGACCGTCTTCCTCATCGAGAAGGACTGTGACGGCACCATCTGCGGGATCAATACGCACCAATTTGTGTGGTAGTACCAACATTGCATAGACGATGCCATCGTTTCCCACAGCGATTCCGTCCATTCCATACAGTAGATCGTCAGGATTGCATTCAGGAGTTCCCGCCACGATTGCTGGTTCACCGGGTGAACCGTCGCTGAGGATGGGAACTTGCACGAGCAAGCCCTTGGCAAGGCTTGCCACGTAGAGTATTCCGTCGCTCAGGGCAACACCGTTGGCGCCAATGGCGTCTTCTTCTCCACACCCAACCAGCCAGTCATGCGAAAACCAGGGTTCGGCGCCGGATCAACGGCAACCACTGAAAGAGATGTAGGTAACTGTAAGTTGTACGCCGGGAGATGACCTGCCCTGCCTTGCGGCCAGGGGAATGAATCCGCAAGGCAAAGGGCATTGGCCCTACCGCGAACCGACAACGGCCGGATCATCGCGGTAGTAGGACGGGCTGATGCGTTGCTCAACGCGGTCCGTGGCTGGCACGGTTGCGCCGACGACGCCGGGATCGTCACGATAGTAAGACGGACTGATGCGCTGCTCAACCCGGCCCGTGGCCGGTACGGTTGCGCCGACGACGCCGGGATCATCACGGTAGTAGGACGGGCTGATGCGTTGCTCACTCCCCTCAATGACAGGCGTATCTCCGTCGGGCGTCGTGGTATCGTCCTGATAGAAGGGTTGGCTGGAGTCTAGTGCATAAGATTGGGCTATTTCTGTGGCCTGCTCTGGGGTCACCGCACACGCTGATACATTGATGGCGACGATCATGAGCAGTAGAACGATAGCTTGCCGATACCTCATTGGTTTCCTCCTTGTAGTCGAGCCAAAGCTTGTCTTCATATTTGACTGTTTCAGATAGTCAAGAGTAGAAACCGAGCGATGACTCTTTGAGCGGACATGGTATACTCACTGACATCTGATAGCCACTACCTTAACCGACGAACGTGGCGCCATCGTAGCCATTCCGTGTCGAAAGCGTGACGAGGTCCTGACAAAATGTCCAGATTGCGTATTCGTTGCCTTGGAGGATTGGAGATTCTTCTGGATGATGCGCCCGTAACCGGCTTTCATTCCCGCAAGTCTAAGGCAATGCTCTGTTATCTGGCGGTAACGGCAACGCCCCATTCCCGTTCTGCTCTGGCCGGTCTTCTATGGGGCGACCTGCCGGAGACAGCGGCGCGCGCCAATTTGCGCAAGGTTCTGAGCAACTTGCGTCAACTCGTAGCTCCCTACCTGACCATTCATCATGCAGACGTGCAGATGAATCGTGTTGTCCAGTCGTCACTGGACGTGGCTGACTTCGAGGCCGGTTTTCACAGCCGCTTAGGGACTGCGTCACCCGATATGGATGAGTTAGAAAGGGCAGTCACCCATTACACCGGCGACTTCTTATCCGGATTCGATCTGCGCAACGCCGACGAGTTCGAATTCTGGGTCCTATCACAGCGTGCAAGACTACATCAACTGGCCATCGATGGCCTGGACAGCTTGGTTCAACACTATGCAGTCGCCGGGAATACGGCCACAGCCATAGGCTATGCAAAGCGCCTGATCGCAACAGAACCATGGCGGGAAGAATCCCATCGGCATCTGATGCGACTGCTGGCAGAAAGCGGCGAACGGTCCGCTGCACTCATGCAGTATGAAACGTGTAGAGAACTCCTCGACGCGGAACTTGGCGTTCAACCATCCCAGCAAACTGTGAGCGTTTGGCAAGCCATCTGCCGCGATGAATATCCCTCAACGGCAACGCCAGCTGACTTCAAGCATCACGCCACAGTCCAACGGAGTCAGATAGCGCGCCGGCATGTGTTGCGACAACCCGGCCCGTTGATCGGTAGGGAAGCAGACCTAGACGCCCTGTATAAATTGCTGATGGAGCCAAACGTACAGCTTCTGACGGTTGTGGGGGCCGGGGGGATGGGCAAGACGCACTTAGCCATGGCCACGCTGGAGCGGCTGGAGACAGCTATTGGCGGGACTCCTTTTGCAGACGGGGTCCACTTTGTGTCTCTGGCGGCACTGACCGAAGCGTCAGACCTCATTCCCGCAGTCGCTCAGGCGCTGAACTTCTCTTTTTATCCAGGCGGCTTGCCCGAAGAGCAGTTGCTCCTCTATCTGCAGTCGAGACGGCTCCTACTTGTTCTAGATAACTACGAGCAGCTGTTGCCGGATGTTACATTTATTCAAACTCTTTTGCATCAAGCCCCCGGCATCAGGCTTCTAGTAACGTCTCGTCTCAAACTCAACTTGCAGAACGAACAGCTTTATCCCCTTGCCGTGCTCAATTTCCCCCGGCCGACACCTGAAAACGAGGTCGTAGATCCGCCGGCGCTACAAGAGTCAGATGCTGCACAGCTCTTCATCCACTTCGCCCGAAGGATACGCCCTGCGTACGAGTGGAAGGAAGCAGACTGGTCTGCCCTTCAGCGCATCTGCCAGCTGACTTCGGGGATGCCTTTGGCCCTTAAGTTGGCAGCGACGTGGATGGAAACGCTATCACCTGCCGAGATTGCCCAGGAAATCGATGATCGTATCTCGTCAAGCTTAGATTTTCTGGCTGCGGACCTGCAAGATCTGCCGGATCGTCATCGCAGCATGCGCGCAGTCTTCGATTCGGCTTGGAGCCAGTTGGGGGCAGATGAACAGAAACTCTTGATGGCGCTGTCCGTCTTTCGGGACGGCTTCACGCGTCAAGCGGCCGAAGCAGTGACCAACGCAAGCTTACCTGCGCTGACGGTACTGGTCAGCAAGTCGTTTCTGCAGCGTACGACTGACGGGCGTTATGTGATGCATGAGCTGTTGCATCGATACGCAGAGGTTCGCTTGACGGCGGCAGAATCAAACAGTGACACATTGCGCGACCACCACAGTGCTTATTTCTGCGGCGACCTAAAAGCGCATGAACATGACTGGAAACATGGCCGGCAAGTCGCCGCCTTCGCAGCCATGGCCGCCGACCATGAAAACCTCCGGATTGCATGGCGCTGGGCGGCGACGCGCCGCCAGCCTCTTTGGCTGATGCAGGCGATAGAGAGTATGGGAGAGTTCTACACTTGGGAGGCTCGCTACGCTGAGGGAGAAGCCATTTTCGGCTTTGCAGCGGAGCGACTTGCCGCCTATCGAATAGAGACTGATCACGTCACGGTCGACGCTTTGTTGGCAGAAGTTAGGCTGCTGGCGTGGCAGGCGGAATTTAGTCGCGAGTTTCTGGGAAAAAAAGAAATGGCCGCCGATCTGTTGGCCCAAGCGCAGACCTTACTCGACGACCCCAGCTTGACCGCGTACGATGTCCGCCGCGAACGCGCTCGACTCCTGATACAGCTGGCTCGCGTCGCCCGCGATCGCGGCGACCATGGCACTGACGAGAGTTTGTGGCGCGAGAGTTTGCGCCTTTCCGAGGAACTTGGAGATTCTGAATGGGCAACATACAAGACCGCAGGCCTGGGATGGATGGCCCTCCGAGCCGGCAATCATGAGGATGCGTATTCTCACTTTGTTGCGGCACGTAACCAGTGGCAAGACCAGGGAAATACGCTCTATCTGAGCAATTATCTCGCCGGTTTGGGGACGGTCTCACTCCATCGCGGTGATTTGGCTGAAGGGGAAGCATTTTTGCGGGAGGCGATAGACGCCATTGTCAGAACCCAGGGTAGATTGGACAAACTGGTCAACCTTCACCACTTGTTGGGAACAACGTTGCTCTACAGCGGCAAATTTGACGCAGCACAAGCAACCATTGACGAAGGAATCGAACTCTATACAGCCGCTGCCAGGAGTAACGCCGCTGACGATCTGCGCAACACAAAAGCGCTGCTCTTAACGCATATGGGCGAGTATGGCGAAGCCTATGAGCAAGCACAGGGGGTCTATCGACGGGGAGCATCACATCCCGGGCAGGCAGTGACGCTATCACTTCTCGGCCAAATCACCTTGGCCCAAGAAAAGTATGTAGAATCTGAGAAATGGTTGAGCAAGAGCCTTCAACTGTATAAGCAGCTCGGACAGCACACCAGGCAGGGCCTTCCATTGACGTTGTTGGCCGTAGTTCAGCAAATGCTCGGCCGCCCCATAGACGCACTAACTTGTCTGCATCAAGCTCGCGATCTCCTGATCGCCGAGCGCAGCTTTCCCCTAATCCTCTTCTTCTTTCCAATCGCCGCATGGCTGCTGGCCAGTCAGGGCCGGGATCAGCTTGCACGTGAGTGCTCTGAAGTGACAACGCCCTACCGGTTTGTCATGGAATCACGATGGTTCGCTGACGTCGTGGACATTCCGCTTCACTCTGACGGTCGACCGCAGTCCCACCCGGTGCTGGACGATCCACCGGGTACCCCCCGACAATCCATTTGGAGGAAGGCAGAAGGACTGTCGCTCGTTGCATAGATTTTCCTGGACTGCAACTTCCGTAGCTAAACTGATGGTCGTCTCAGATCATGACTTTTGACCATGGGTGACAGTCATGATCTCGTAGAGCCGTCAGTTTAGCACGCGTATCTTTTCTTTCTGTTTGGCTGAGAGTAGCACCTCTTTAGCAGTTGCGCCTCTTGGCTGCCATAGGCCCATAGATGATCAATCCAGGTTGTGGAACAAGAAATTGCTGACAGCCTTGCTGCGCCGACAGTCGGCGTCGCCAGGGGAAATTCGGGAAAGGAGACGCTACAACAAAAAGAGCCCCCAGCAAATTGCTGAGAGCTCTCCGCAGGCTTATAGTCGTAAAATATAAGCCTGCGGAGACGACGGGAGTCGGACGATCGCGTGTACAAAACTCATCCATTTCATCCCCCGACACATTCAGTCCAATCTCGCTGCCTGATTCGGATTTGGATCACGATCTTGCACGGCGCAGCAGATCCATCTCCTCGCCCACAGATATTCAACCCTTGCTTTGATTTCCTCTGGATCAAGCACTTCGCGGATGAGCATCAGCGTTCGGATGATTTCACCCACTGAACGGGCTGATTTGTGGCAATATGCAATGCCTGCATGCTCAACACCTTGGGCATCCATCCGCAAAAAGTCAGCGTCATGCGTGACGATCACCCGACCTTCTTTCAGCGCGTATGCCAGTTGGGCAACATCCTCAGTTGTGAGCATGCCGGCCTCGACACTCGTCGTTACATCAATGCTGTGCCGGCGCAATGCGCGGGCAACATCGGGGTCAACATTCTCATCGAGATGGAACCGAATGCGTTCAGTCAAGGTTCAAGCGATGTAGCTTCTCTCGGAGAAGCGAAGGGTTGTCTCTGCGAAATGCCTCCACAAATGCCTCGTCGTCAGCGATCCGTTGATCAATCGCGTCACGGTGATCATAGTAGTAGGCCAGCGCTGCGTGAACGGCAGCCGGCGAGAGATCATACTTTCCGGCGATCTCTTCCAATGATGCCCCCATACGGAGATGCATAATCACAATGTCATCTACGGTGATTCGCGTATTCGTAATGTGAGGTTTTCCGCCTCTCACTCCAGGCGTCACTTGAATGTGTCGATCGAGCACAATTTCTGTAGACATCGCGCTTGCACCTCCCTGCAATGGCTCTCCGGCACTCCACTGCCTCGGATTATATCATGGGCGCCAATCTCGACCAACACATATGCTGTAATTCATCCACAGCACTCACATCGAGTCCGCGAGGAAACTTGCGCCCGACTACTGCCCACTCCTGGCGATATTGCTTCATTTTTGCAGTGCTGACCGATTGTACCCCGGTGGATGACGTAAGTAGCCAGCACCGTCGTTCCGATATGCAGGACCACTGCATGAATTTGAGTACGCGACTACTTTTCTGTTGAGTCATATGGCCAGTCAACCACGTTTTGTTTAAGGATGGGATCGGTAACGTGGTTGATTGCGATCTGGGCTCTGTTGCAAGAAATGGCTGCGGCCTGGAAGAAGGCGCGACAAATCAAAATGGTCAAGTCTGGGCTACGCAGCCAGACCAAACAGCTCTGAGATAAACTGATTCTGGCCTTGAATATCTCCTTTTTCGATTCCTTCGATCTGTCCCTTCCGAATCATGTGCATCGTCTCGCAGCCCTGAATCGTACGCCATGCCGTTGGATATGAACCGAACCCAAGCCCTGGCCGGATGAGACGCTTCATGAATCGATGGTCTTGTTCCACGATGTTGTTTATGTAACGACTCGGCCTTCGCTTGCAGTGGTCAGGCAGTAGATCTTCCTGTTTCAAGTCGTGGACAGCCCCGATGTAGCAAGGACTCTGGTCCACGTTGATCACACGAGGCGCTGTGATGTGCGATCTTCCCAACATTTTGCGAAAGAAGCGCTTGGCTGCTCGAGTACTGCGGGTCTCATTCAAGAGGAAATCGAGGGGCTGGCCGGTAGAATCGACTGCCCGATACAGGTACATCCATTTGCCTCGGACCTTGACGTAGGTCTCGTCAACACGCCAAGAATCGGTCGTTTGCTTGGGGCAGGAGCGGCATCTTTGGTCGAGTTCTGGAGCATACCGTTGGACCCAACGAAAGATCGTCGAATGGTCGACTGACAGGCCGCGTTCAGTCATTATCTCTTCGAGATCGCGGTAGCTCAGCGCGTAGCGCAGGTACCAGCGGACGCAGGTGAGGATGATTTCGCCTTCGTACTGTCGCCATTTGAACAGATCGCTCATGCTGTCGCCTCATCCTGATTCGTGCCGACTTTCAATGGATGAGATGCACGTTAGCCGAGGCCGACAGTTTTTTGCAACAGAGCCGGCTCTTCGTGGCCTAAGGCACTGTGCGGTGGATGGTCGCCGTGACGGCGGTCCCACCACTTTTCCAATTCCACGCCCCAGAAGACAACCGTGCTGAGCGCCAGCGCGATGGTTAGCTCCAGCGGCGACAGCGCCCGCGTCTTGAAAACCTCCTGCAGGAAGGGCACATAGGTCACTGCCATCTGCAAGAAGAAGGTGAGAAGGACCGCACCCAGCAGCGGCTTGTTCGACCAGAAACCAATCGTGAAGATCGAATCACGATGTGAGCGGATCGCCAGCACATGCCCCATCTGCGACAGAGTCAGCGTGGTGAAGACCAGCGTCTGCCACGCCGGATTGCCAGCGCGCCACGCGACCCAGCCGACCAGCAACGTAACCAGCCCCATCAACAAACCCACCCAAATGATGTGGCGGCCCATCCCGCGGCCGAAGATGTTTTCGCTCGGGTTATGGGGCGGACGCTGCATGGTGTCCCGTTCCTTGGGTTCCACGGCCAGCGCCAGGCCGGGGAGACCGTCGGTGACCAAGTTGATCCACAGAATCTGCAGGGGCAGCAGCGGCAGCGGCATCCCGGCGAAGGGCGCCAACAACATGACCCAGATCTCGCCCATGTTGGAGGTCATGGTGTACTTGATGAACTTTCGCAGGTTATCGTAGATGCTCCGCCCTTCTTCCACGGCGGCGACGATGGTGGCGAAGTTGTCGTCCAGCAACACCATGTCGGCCGCCTCTTTGGCGACGTCTGTGCCCGTGATCCCCATGGCGACGCCGATGTCGGCCTTTTTGAGCGCCGGCGCATCGTTGACCCCGTCACCGGTCATGGCCACAAACTCGCCTTTTGCTTGGAGGGCTTCGACGATTCTTAGCTTGTGCTCGGGCGACACGCGGGCAAAGACAGAGACCGCGTCCACCTGCGTGGAGAGCGCATCGGCAGAGAGATCAGCCAATTCGCGCCCGGTCAACACCTGGTCGCTCTGCGTGATCCCCAACTCCTGAGCTATGAACTGAGCCGTCAGCGGGTGGTCGCCGGTGATCATGATTGAGCGAATCCCGGCAGTAGTGGCTGTCTGCACGGCCGCGCGCGCTTCCGGTCGCGGCGGATCGATCATGCCGACCAGGCCAATGAAGACCATGTCACACTCAAGTGCGGCTTCGTCGGTCGCATCGGGTTCCTCATCCAGCGGACGAAAGGTTACGCCCAGCACACGCTGCCCCTCCTGTGCCAGTCGATTGTTGGCTTCGATGATGCGCCGACGATGTTCGTCCGTCATGGCGATGGCCTCGTTGCCGGACCAGACTCGGCTGGAGAGATCGAGCAGCACATCCACCGCGCCCTTGCAAAAGGCGACATAGGGCGCATCGCGCCATGGCGCGTCGGTCTCGCCCGGGTCAACTGCCATGCGGTGCACGGTCGTCATGCGCTTGCGCTCGGAGGTGAACGGCGCTTCGGTCACGCGCGGCCAGCGGCTGTCCAGGTTGGCTTTCTCCATGCCGAGTTGGGCCGCAGCAATCACCAGCGCGCCCTCGGTGGGGTCGCCAACTGTATGGAAGCGCCCATCTTTCTCCTCAGACGGCTCCAGCACGGCATCGTTGCACAGCGCGGTGGCCTTGAGCAGCAGGTCCAGGCTGCGCACGTGGGTTTGCGCCTCTGGGCTGAAGATGGCATCCATCACCGGAATGCCGTGTTCGAGCAGGCTGTCATACTGCTGCCGTGCGCCCAAAACATCCAGCGCGGTGACGGTCATGCGATTTTCGGTGAGGGTGCCCGTTTTGTCCGAGCAGATGACGGTCGCTGAGCCGAGGGTCTCCACCGCAGGCAGCTTGCGAATGAGCGCGCGGCGCCTGAGCATGCGTTGCGCGCCCAGCGCCAGGGCGATGGTCACGACTGCGGGCAGCCCTTCGGGCACCGCTGCCACGGCCATGCTGATAGCGGTTAGAAACATGAGACGCAGTTCTTCGCCTCGCAACAACCCAAGACCAAAGACGACGGCGACCACAACCAGAGCCGCTACGGCCAACCCGCGTCCCAATTGAGCAAGACGACGCTGCAAGGGCGTCGGCTCCCGTTCGACCGTCTGCAGCAGATCGGCGATGCGGCCCAACTCGGTCTGCATACCCGTTGCGGTGACCGCGGCCACGCCCCGTCCGTAGGTGACGGTTGTGCCCATGAAGAGCATGTTGTGTCGGTCGCTCACCAGCAGGTCTTCTTCTGTGAGAACATCGGGGCTCTTGTCCACGGGCTGCGATTCACCGGTGAGCGCGGCCTCTTGCGCTTGCAGGCTGGCGCTCTCCAGCAGGCGTGCATCGGCCGGTACCGCCGATCCGGCCTCCAACAACACGATGTCGCCGGGCACCAGCTCCGTCGAGGAAATCTCCCGGAGATGGCCAGCGCGGCGCACGCGGACGATGGGCACGGCCATCTGCTTGAGCGCGGCCATGGCGCGTTCCGCCCGATATTCCTGGCTGAATCCCAAGATGGCGTTGAGCACCACAATGGTCAGAATGGCGACTGCGTCTTTGAAATCGCCAATCGCCGCAGAGATGATTGCGGCCGCGATGAGCAAGACCATCATGGCGCCCATCAATTGATCTTTCAGAATGAGCCACGGACTCTTAGCCCCGCGTTCGACCAGTTGGTTGGGGCCGTACTGAGCCAGGCGACGCTGGGCTTCGGACTGACTTAGGCCCTCGCGCACGCTGGTGTTGAGTTCCTGTAAAACGCTGTCGCACTCTTGCTGAAACCAGGCAGACATTGAGATCTCCCGTCAATGGAAGGATAGACAACATCGTACCAATATCGTCTTTTCGGCAGTTTCGACCTTCATGGCGCGAACGATGGAGCGTCCAAACCGAGGCCACGCGTCACAGGTGTCTTGAATCCGTCCGGTTTTACGGTCAACACTGAGCAATCGACGTGGCGCAAGACGTCTTCGGCGGTGTTGCCCATGATCAAGCCCGCCACACCTGTACGGCAGACCGTTCCCATGACCAGAAGGTCGATCTTCTGGCTACGCACCAACTTGGGGATGACCAATCGAGCCGCCCCCTTTACCAGATGCACTTTGTGAGGCAAGTCGCTCAAGTCATGCCGGCGAAGGAGCGCATCAAGATGTCGCTTCTCTCCCTCACGGACTTCATGCAGCAGCCGATTGGTTTCGAGCTGCGTAACATTGGCCTCCTGCCGACGGAAAACCGACTCATATTCGAAGACCCAGGCATGAACAACATGTAGCTCTGCGACATATTGTCGCGCCAGTGATGTGGCCAACTGCATGATTTTGCTATCGAGCTCATCCTGATCCGCATGCGTCGGATCAGGATCCACGGCCGCCAGAATGCGTCGAAAGCGTTCGGCCTGTGTTGGCTTGAGCACCCACACCGGACATGGACACTTACGCATCAAGTGCATCGTGGTGCTGTGGAATAGCGCCTGGCGTCGTCCGTCACTGCCTTCTGCACCGATGATCACTAGATCATGTCGGGCGGAGAGAACCTGGCGGATGATTTCCAGGAAAGGTGTTCCATACAACACCCGCACTTCGGCCTGAACGCCGCTGTCCTGCAACGGCGCAACCACGGCGGCCAACTGACTCCGACGGTTTTCAACGATTTGTTCCTGAAACTGGGTGGACAACTTCGACGCCGCAAGCAGACGCACGGAGAGAGGTATCTCTTTCACCACAGCGGCCACGGTCAGCTGAGCATAATTCTGCAGACTCAACATGCCGGCTTGCTCCAGAACGACGTGATTGTCGTTGACGTCATCGACAATGACAAGTATATTTCGGAATCTGCGCATTTTTCTGCCCTCCAGCGGTTCTACGTCAACGGGCTAGATGGTCCGACGTGAAGCCCGGTGGCGTGCGAGGCTGATGTTGCCGCGGCTGTCGTTACCGGACGGCGCCTTGATTCAGAAGCGAGTGAATGTGAGTAACCACGGTCTTGGCGAATCATTGGTATCAGGCCGATAGCGTGTAGCTGCCGGCCGGGAAGCGAAGCAGAAAACCCCGTCTCAATGATACGCGAAGTCACCCCACCAAATTGAGTAACGCCAGATAGTCGTCTTCGATCAATACGCTGTGAGATACCATATGCAGCACACGATGCACACAGAATCCGGCGAGGTGGTACGCGGTCTCTAGTAGAGACGTCACTTGAACCTCGTACATTCCGGCCGGTTTTCGTTCTGGAGGAATGTACGAGGTTCAAATAATGTGACCATAAGGTAGCGCCTCGTTGCGCCCCGTCAGAGGTGTCAACTGCCCAGGTCATGACGGCAGATGGCACTTCTGTCGATTCTGTCACCCTTTAAGCATATCTGATTCGCAATGGGCCGGCTATGAGGAAAAACCTAAGATTGGTTCGGGGAAAGCCTGAAATTGACCGGAAAAAACCTGGTGCGAAAAGAGCAGTGATTGAGGAAAACGCAAACATGCGGGCGCCCGCATGTTTGCGAGGCAACAAACCCAGCCTACTCCAGTGTCACCAATCCGACCCGGATGGCAAAGCGCACCAGGCCGGGGACATCGTGAATGTCGAGGCGCTCCATGAGTTGGGATCGGTGACTTTCCGCGGTCTTGACGCTGACATGCAGAATCTGTGCAATCTCTCTCATCGTGCGGCCTTCGGCAATCAACTGCAGCACTTCCCGCTGGCGTGCCGTGAGTGCGTCGAGCATGCCGCCTCCGCTTCCGACGAGTTGAATGTAGTCTTGCAACACACGCTTTGAGATCGATGGGCTGAGATACATCTCATCCCGCACGGCTGCCTGTACGGCCAACCGCAGTTCGGTGGTCGCTGCATCCTTCAGCAGATAACCGGAGGCGCCGGCACGCAGTGCCTGGATGACATATTCCTCAGTGGTATACATCGAGAGGATCACCACACGAACGCTGGGATAGTCGCGGGTGATAAGCGCCGTTGCCTCCAGGCCGTTGAGACTCGGCATCTTTACGTCCATCAGCACTACATCAGGTCGCAACTGCTCGACCAGGCGCAGAGCCTGGCGACCGTCGTCTGCTTCTGCCACGACTTCGCAATCGTCAAGTTTCTCCAAGAGCGCGCGAAAGCCCGCGCGGACCAGATCGTGGTCGTCAGCGATCAAGATGCGAATCGCGTTCATCGTGACACACTTCGCTCGTTATCGTCATCAGCAACCGGAACCATCTGCGGCGGAAAGCAAGCGCATACGAGCGTGCCCTTCCCGGGTGACGACGAAATCGTCAGGCGTCCGTTGACGATGTCCACGCGCTCGCGCATGCCAAGGAGTCCGAAGCTTTCGCCGCGTGACGCACGCGCCTGCGCCGCAACAACGTCGAAGCCGCTGCCGTCATCACGGATCGTCAGGCATAGTTCATTCTCACACGTCAGTTGGACCCAGACTTCGCGCGCCCGTGCATGCCGCACGACATTTGTGAGAGCCTCCTGGGCAACACGAAAGCATGTCGTCTCCAGAGTCGGGGCCAGGTGCCCTCCCGGATCTTCAGCCTTGAAATGCACCATTAAACCGGCCACGCGTGCTTGACGGGCAACATACCAGCGTAGCGCAGCGACCAATCCAAGGTCGTCAAGCAAGGATGGGCGGAGATCAAGCGAAAGGTTGCGTACCTGCTCCAACGCTCGTTCGACAATTGCGACGCTCTCGCCGAGGTGGACACCGGCCTCGGTATCTCCAGAAAGGCGCTCAACTGCCTGCAAGTTCATTTTGACAAGCGTAAGTGCCTGGCCAATTTCATCATGCAGTTCGCCAGCAATGGTGCGGCGTTCAGCCTCTTGCACCTCAATCAGCCGATGCGAGAGGCCCTGCAATCGCTCACGACTCTGTTGGACTTCTTCAAAGAGCCTAGCATGCTGCAGAGCAACTGCCAGTTGATCAGCGACTTGCCGGATGATATCAAGCTGGCTTGCAGAAAAAACGTCCGGATCAGTGCTCGCCAACACCAGTTCACCGATCAGCTCGTCATGCGCTACCAGTGGCGCGATGACGAGCACCCGGAGCCCAACCTGACGAAATGGATCGAAATAAGGCACAGACGAATCCGCGGTTTCCAGATTAATGACTGTTGCCGCTTGCCCCTGAGGCAACACTGCGGACAACGTCAGTGAGGCCGCAACGGTCCAACCGGCCGGAGGCATCTTAAGTGTATCATCTGTATCGCGGATCAACACCGCGGCAGATGGATCAATATTTTCAACGCTCGCGACATGCGTATATTGACATGGCACTAGGCGTCGGAGCCGATACAGGGTTGCCTCGGCAATCTCTCGGGGGGATTGGGCTACAAGAATCGCGCGGCTGATTTCATAGAGTATGTGCAGCTGATTGGCATACCACCGGAGCGTCTCATCAGCCTGACGCTGCTCGGTGCTGTCGTGGGTTACGTTGACAAAACCACACAGCGGGCCCTGCTCATCGCGCACGGCCGTGAGCACTGTGCTCGCCCAGAAGAGCGTTCCATCCTTGCGCAACCGCCACCCATCTTCGACGCAACGCCCGGCGTCCGCAGCGGTGCGCAGTTCGGTCTCCGGCCTACCGCGTGCAATGTCCGCCGAGGTAAAAAAACATGAAAAATGATGCCCAATGATCTCAGACGCCTTGTAGCCCTTGATACACTCCGCGCCATAGTTCCAGCTCATGACATGGCCGGTGGGATCAAGCATATAGATTGCGTAGTCTTGGACACTATCAACCAAGAGACGATTACGCGTTTCGGTCTGACGAAGCTCATCTTCGACGCGTTTCTGGTCGCTCATATCGCGCAGTATGATTGTAAAGGTCGTTTGCCCCCGGTCAATCAGCTTGACAATTGTTGCCTCCGCGGGAAATTCGCTGCCATCCTTTCGGCGGCCAAAGACCTCGCGCTGCCGGCCCATGGCACGCGGTTGTGCCGCTTCTGCTGTGGCCGCAAAATGACGCATCTGGCGGCGATGCATCTCCACCACACTATGCGGAATGAGCATGTCGAGCGGCTGACCAAACGCCTCATGTTCAGAGTAGCCAAAAATCTGAGCAGCGCCCTGGTTAAACATAATGATCCGCTGAGATGTATCAACGGTAATCATTGCGTCGGTTGCCAAAGCAAGTATGCGTTCAAGCGGTAGCTTGTGCGGAGATTTTTCTTCCATGTGGCACCATTGTGTGCATACATACCCGGATTCTATCAAGTACATCGTGCCATCAAAGATGCGTTCCATCAAGTTTGTCAGACTACACTGATGGGGCGTTTTCAAGTTGCAGGTCCACCGGTTGGAATCACGAGAAGTGGGTCTGCCACTCCGAGTCTCAGCACAAACGCGTACTCTCGCTTATTCATCCGGCGCCCGATGGGACGTTGCATCTCCGTCCACCCAATCCCGTGCTGGCTACTTAATCCATCCGCCCGTCTTTACCAGACTGAACCAAGTTGATCTGACAGCGATATGCGCATCCCACTGATGCCTGGGTGGCACAACAACTGAAAGAAGCAACGCCTTGGAGTCAAAGACCACGATTCCTCATCCACGATCGTGACCGCAAATTTGGACAACGATTCTCCGCAATCGCCACTGGTACAGGTATCGAAGAAATCCTCACTCCGGTATGTGCGCCAAACGCGAACGCCATCTGTGAAAGATTTGTTGGCTCCCTACGCCGAGAATGTCTCGACCACATGTTTGTGCTCAACCAGAAGCATCTCAATGTCATCACCCGCGACTACGTCGACTACTATAATCGGAATCGACCGCATCAAGGATTGGCGCAGTCAATCCCGATACCGCCGGATGATCCGCCGGCTTCCGGCGAGGTCATCGCGCTTCCGGTATTGGGTGGCCTGCATCATCATTATCGGCGAGCTGCCTGATTGAGTCGCTAGTGGATGAGTTAAGTAGCCAGCACGGGCATAAAAAAATGAGCCAACCGAATACACGGTTGACCCATTCATCACTGGAATCAATTCTGATCCAGCTTTGTACGCGAGCGGAGACGACGGAAGTTGGCCGCTCACGTGTACAAGACTTGTAATCCTTCTGCCCAAGCATTTTCCTCTAAAACATGCTCCAAACAAGGATGCAAAGCCCCAGAAACCCACTCTAGTTCAGGCGACACCGTCAAGCATCTCCAGAAGATCATCGATGGTGGTCAACTCGATCCCCGCCAAGCGCAATACGCTTGCAACAGGTTCTGCTCGCAAATCTTCATCAGCAGTCAGCAAGTAGTCTACTCTGCCATATACCGCCGTGGCAATCACCTTGTCGTCGTCCGGATCCCGACAAATCGCCCGCGGTTCCGGTAACCCAACGATTTCCATTTCCGATGCCAGCTGTGTCAAGAAGACACGACGCAGCTCAGGATCAATCAACTCGGCAATCTGCGGATAGCGGAGAACCGCCTCATATTCCTGCAGCAGTTCCTCAGAGCAGACAGCCGTAAATCGCCTGGCCTCCCACGCCATGACGAACGTCGCCAGTTCTGGTGGGCGCATCAATGCGCGAACGAATTGGTTGGTATCGATCGTGATGCGCATTCATCATGCCTTTGCCGCCTGACGAGCCTCATAGATCAACTGCTTCAGTTCTGCTTCAGTGACCTCACGCGTGGCGAAGTGGCTGTCCATTGCAGCTTGGATAGCATCCATCACGATTTGAAATCGGCTGCTGCGGGCCTCTCCTCCATCAACTGTCTCGTCGTCCGGCAGCAGGACAACAGCAACCTTTGCGCCGACAGGAACGCTTTCGGGCAATACGATCGTACGATCTGCACCAACTGTGGAGACATAGGCTGAAGTTGTGGTCACAATAAGTAGTTCCTGTTCAACGATAGAATCACGAAGCCAGTCCAGCACAATGCCGTTCAGACACAGCACAATGACTCCATGACTACCTTTTCGCTATTCGCCTGGATATCCGTTTCAATCTCTTCACGGTTCAGATGGTAATAGGCCAGAGCACCGTACACACCAGACAGCGCAACTCCCATTTCATCGGAGATTTCTTCTGGTGTCATTCCGAGCTTGTAGTAGCCGACGACGGTGCGAACTGCAACGCCAGTACCGGCAATGATCGGTCGCCCATTTCGCAGTTCGGCATTTCGAGTGACCGGCCCTTCGAGTGTCTGTACAGTCGCCATGTTGGGTCTCTGTTGAACGCGGCTGAACACTTGGCCTTTATTATATCGCGACCAACGGGTCACACGAAAACTGGCTGCAAGGGCCAGGTTTTCCCTGGAAAGCAATTTCCGCGCTATTTGGGCCAGTGCTGGGCGGCATCATCAACGACTACTATCGTGCAGCCGCATAGGTCATTCTATCGTGTCGACGGAGTTTTTCACCATACGGGAGTTTTTTGACCATATGCGAATTAATTCATTGTACATCTAAGTTGCAGTGTCCATTTGGTGCAGCGTGGCGGCAATTTTCGGAGTCGCAAGTCGCAAAAGTCGCAAAAGACGTCTTTCACGTTGGGGGCAGGAATGATAAAATAGCGCTTTTGAACGAACTCCTCTGCCCTGCGCGATCTCGTAACGAAACGGCGCCCAATCGCAAAGGATGAACTTGCGGTATACTTAACCCCGGCGGCCTGCCCCGGATTTAGGCGGTAGAATCAGTCAAAGCCGGAATGCATGCCGGCACGCAGACAGGGAACAATCTATTGCCCGATCCCACATCCTTTATTGGCCGAGAAAAAGAGTCTGCGGACATCCAGCAGCTCTTGTCCCAACCGGACTGTCGTTTGTTGACGTTGGTCGGGCCGGGAGGCATCGGCAAAACACGGCTGGCGTTGCAGGCGAGCATAGTGCTGCGCGACAAGTTTGCCCAGGGTTTCTTTGTCGCCTACTTACAGCCTTTGCGCACAGTTGAGTTTTTTGAGTCGGCTGTGGCCGATGCGCTGGGCATTGCCTTGACCGGCCAAACGCCGCCGCTGCTGCAGTTGGCCCAATATTTGGGCGACAAAGAAGCGCTCATCCTCCTGGACAATTTTGAGCACCTTTTGGATGCGGCCGAACAACTGACACTCTTGTCGTCGTCCACGCCTCACGTCAAATACCTTATCACCTCGCGGGAAGCCTTAAATCTGCAGGAAGAGTGGCTATATTCTGTGCCCGGACTCGTCTATCCGACCGATGTAGACAATGGTTTGGCCGGTCAAAATGATGATGCAGTCCAGTTGTTCAAGGAGCGAGCGCAGCACGTTTATCCCCAATTTGTCCTGGATAAAGAAGTGAACGCGGTGATTGAAATTTGCCGATTAGTGGAGGGAATGCCACTGGCTTTGGAATTGGCCGCGGCGTGGCGCAAAACTTTGGACTGTCACGCAATTGCAGACGAGATTCGGGGCGGCCTGGCCTTCCTGACGGCACGACATCGGAATGTACCGGCACGTCATCATAGCATGCAGACGGTCTTTAACCAGACGTGGCAGCGAATGAATGAGCGCGAGCAAGCTGTTTTTAAGCGTCTATCCGTTTTCCGCGGTGGCTTCCAGCGAGATGCAGTTGCGGCCGTGACGGGCGCATCACTGCCGATTTTGTCTGCGCTGGCGGATAAATCTCTGCTGCGCCTTGATGGGGCCGGTCGTTATCATATTCATGAACTCCTGCGCCAATATGCCGCCGAACAACTCGAAAAAAGTGCGGACGATCTGTTGCAAACGCAGGCCGATCATGCCGACTTCTACATCCAGTTCCTGCACAAACGCAGTGGCAACGTTTTCGGGCATCATCAAAGGGATGCTTTACATGAAATCAGGGCTGATTTAGACAATATCCGTGTTGCCTGGTTGTGGTCGGTGGCACAAGGGGATGCTGCGGCATTGGGAAAATCATGCGATGCTTTGGGGATGTATTATCAGTTTCAAGGCGGTTACCTGGAAGGCATGATGCTGTTTTCACAGGCGACTGACGTGTTGCAAGCCCAGTTACAAAATGAAGCGGCTGATGTTGCTTTGCTAGGCATCCTCATGAGCAAAGCGTGGTATTTTTTGCGCTTTGGTCAGCTTGAAGGAACGGAAGCGTGTATGGCGCAGAGTCTAGAAATCTATCGCCGTCTGAAAATTCCGAGGCTGCCTGGTTATCAGTCTGACCCTAACGCACCGCTTAGTTTTGTGGCGTTGACGCGGGGCGACTATGCAACAGCCGTTCAACTAGCCGAACAGGTTCGTGACGTAGCCGAAGCGCAGCAGCACCCCATCAACCGTCAATTTGCCTATCACCTGCTGTCTGAAGCGCATGTGGGCTTGGGCGCCTATGAAACCGCCCAAAATTATGCCCAACAAGCCTATGCTCAATCGCTCATGACCGGAGACCGTTGGTTTCGGGCCTATATTTTGAACAATATGGGCCAAATTTCCGTGACATTGGGCGATAACCGCATGGGCAAAAACCATTTCCAAGCCAGTTACGAGATTCGCCACGACTTTGCGGATCCGGAAGGTATGGCGTTGGCGCTGATCAATCTGGGCAACCTTTCTTTCAAAGAGCGCGACTTGGCAGAGGCAGAAGATCAATTTCAGCGCAGTCGCACCATCTACCAGGACATCAATGACAAAGGGGGATTGGCGGCGGCCAATTGGGGACTGGGCAAGGTCGCTTGTGAACTGGGTGATTTTGTCCGCACGCAGGGCTATTTTAGAGAGGCGTTGACGATTGCGGTGGCGATCGATTATCGGCCGGTGTTGTTTGGATTGTTGGTCAATATCGCGGAATTGTTGTGGCAGGTGGGGCAGCGGGAACGGCCGTTAACCCTCCTGACCTACACCATTCATAACCCCAAGACCGATCACGAAACTCGAAAGAAAGCGCAAACACTGCTAACAGATGTCTATCGTGGAAGGGTCTCGTCCGATCTGCTGGCAACAGCGACCGCCAGAGGGCAAGCCAGCGATTTGGCCGGAATCACAGCGGACTTGTTCGATCAACTCTCCCTGACCCCCACAACAATGTCCACAGAGAAGACGCTGTCCGACCCCGCCGGAACACTTGTGGAGCCGCTTACCACCCGTGAATTCGATGTTCTTCAACTGCTTTGTAAAGGGCAGACCAATGGAGAAATTGCCGACGAACTGGGTATTGCCGGCGGCACCGTTAAGTTTTATACAAGTCAAATCTATGGCAAACTCGGAGCACGGAACCGGGTAACGGCCGTTGCCCGCGCGCATGAACTGAACCTCATTCCCACCGAATAACCCCTTCACCCAACCAAAGTTGGGTTCCTCAATCAAAAATTTAGATCAAAAACAAACCTTCGTCGGAAGATTTCCACCCGCACATCGAATAAGATAACTGCGTAACAACATACGGTTCTGTCCGGACGACACGTTGGCCGTTGGCAGCGCCGGGGCATCTATGGTTCATGGATGCGGCTGTAGAATCAATGCCCAAACCAGACATCCAACCATGATTTTGGAGGATATGTCATGCCGTTTATCAATGTCAAACTGATCGAAGGTGTATTCAGCAACGAGCAAAAGCAAGAAATAATCCACAAGCTCACCGATGCCATGGTATCTATCGAGGGCGAAAATATGCGCCCAGTGACGTGGTGCGTCTTGGAAGAGGTGAAAAGTGGCGATTGGGGCATTGCCGGCAATCCCTTGTCAACGGGCGATGTTTTGGCCCTCGCCAAAGGCGAAGCGGTCGGTTAACGTGTATTGGAAGGTCAACTTCTGCAGAGAAGTTGACCTTCCAATACATACCAATGGAAAGGAGAGGAAAAATGGCAGATAGAGTAAGCCAATTGAGTTCTTCGATCATCCATACCGTTGGCAACACCCCAATTGTACAACTGCAAAAAGTTGTTCCCCCCAATAGCGCTGATGTGCTCATAAAATTAGAGTACTTCAATCCAACCGGCTCGTATAAAGATCGTATGGCCCTGGCGATGATAGAAGAGGCTGAAAAGCGGGGCGATTTGCGTCCAGGCATGACGGTTGTCGAATATACCGGCGGCAGCACCGGTTCATCTCTGGCTTTTGTCTGCGCCGTAAAAGGATATCCGTTTAAGGTTGTTTCGTCTGATGCCTTTGCCCGAGAAAAACTGGATACAATGCGTGCCTTTGGTGCGGAACTGGAAATTGTTGCCAGCCACGACGGAAAAATCACGCCTGACTTAATTCCACGCATGATTGAAAGAGCGAAGAATATTGCTCAGGCCGATAACACCTATTTTTCCGACCAATTTAACAGTACTGATTCAATCAAGGGTTACATGCAGATCGGCTATGAATTGTTGCAACAAGTGACCAGCCCCATTGAAGCTTTCTGCGGTGGCGTGGGTACAGCCGGAATGCTGATGGGGGTTTCTCGTGCCTTGCGAGAAGGCAATTCTCAAACGCAAATAGTTGCATTGGAACCAGCTACTTCGACCGCAATCTCGACCGGAACAGCCGGGTCGCATCAGATTGAGGGGATAGGGGTTGGATTTGTCCCGCCACTTCTGAACAGGGATTACTATGATGAAGCCAGAGGAATTGATGAAGCCGAAGCACGGGAGATGGCGCGACGACTAACCAGACAAGAAGGAATATTTTCAGGAACGTCAACCGGACTGAACGTTGTTGGAGCACTTCAACTTGCCCGGGAATTAGGCTCGGGGCATACCGTTGTTACCATTGCCGTTGATTCTGGCTTGAAATATCTAGCTGGCGATTTGTATAAGGAGGAATAAAATGACGCAAGCATGGAAAATAAATGGAACCTACTTTGAGGCATGTAACTGTGAGGCCGCCTGCCCCTGCATCTTCCTCAGTGACCCGACGGAAAGCGATTGCACCGCTTTGGTGGCCTGGCATATTGATGAAGGGAACTTTGATGGCGTTGCTCTCGATAATCTGAATGTAGCTCTGGCAGTTCTTAGTCCGGGTAATATGGCGGCGGTGAAGTGGACGGCGGCCGTTTACTTTGATGAGCGCGCCTCTGAACGCCAGCAAGCGGCGCTGATGCAAATCTTCACCGGGCAGGCGGGCGGGCATCCCGGCCGTTTGGTCTCCCATATTGGCGATGTGTTGGGCGTCAGCAGCCAGCCCATGACTTATGCAGCGGAGGGCCGGCGCCGCAGCTTGAAGATCGATGGCGTGGCGAATGCCGAAATCGAAGCGCTTGCGACCGGCCAGGGCGGCGCAGAGATCACGGTTGAGAATCATCCGCTCTGCATTGCGCCCGGCTACCGGGCGGTCGTTAGTAAATCCACCCATGCCAGCTATCAGGATCATGGCTTTGACTGGCAATTCTCGGACAAGAACGGCTTTTATTCTCCGTTCATGTACCAGAGCGATTAAATCCATGTCTCTGACAACCGTGACCGAAACTGTGCTACGGCGCGACCGTACTATTGTCTTGACGGGGCTGGGCATAGTCGTGCTCTTGTCTTGGGTCTATCTGATCTATCTGGCCTGGGGCATGATGGATATGATGCCCATGCCCGCTACCGGGATCGGCATGGAGATAGGCATGGAGATGGCAATGCCCGCCATCCAGCCCTGGGGTGCGGTCGATTATTGGCTGATGTTTGTCATGTGGGCGGTGATGATGTTTGCCATGATGACGCCGTCGGCTGCGCCCATGGTGCTCACGTATACCAAAATCAGTCGTCGGCAGCAAGTTGATTTGCAACCAGTCTGGGGAACGGCCATCTTCTTTTTTGGCTATTTGCTCGTCTGGACGGCGTTTAGTGCGGCAGCCACACTCGTGCAAGGCGGGCTGCACAACGCCGCTTTGCTTTCGCCCATGATGGAAACCACTAATCCCATTCTCGGTGGCGTCATCCTCATTGCTGTCGGCGTATTCCAGCTTGCGCCGCTCAAACAAGCCTGTCTCTCCCACTGCCGCACGCCCCTGGGCTACTTCATGACGGAATGGCGCGACGGCAAACAGGGCGCATTGATTATGGGCGTGCGCCATGGCGCTTTCTGTGTGGGTTGCTGCTGGCTGATTATGGCGCTGCTCTTTGTAGCCGGCGTCATGAACTTGTTTTGGATTGCTGTTATCGCAGCTTATGTGCTGCTGGAAAAAGTGCTGCCCCATGGCCGTAAAATTAGCTGGGCTTTTGGTGTGTTGATGATTTGTTGGGGCGGTTGGTTAATTGCCGGGGCGCTGCCTTAAAGTCATGCGAAGTCTCAGAGTTTTATTGTGGAGTTAATAGCGCATCAGATTGCGAAGATCAAGCCAAAACCATGAACCATGAACGACGCATCAGACTTTATGGTTGATGTTTTTGGAGAAGCGGGCAAGCATACTCGTGCGTAGTCTTCGATTCTACTCACTACGCAAAGGATTCCCATGACAAACTTGAACACCTGGAACGTTTCCGGCACCTATTACGAAGTGTGTAACTGTGAAGCCGTTTGCCCTTGCCGACGGCATGGCGAGAAAGAGGGTGGACGATCTACCTACGGTTTCTGCGACTTTGCCCTATCCTGGCACATTACCAAAGGGCAGGCTTCCAATGTAGATTTGGGCAATCTCTCGGTGGTATTGGCCGGTTCCTACGACGATGATGAACCAGGGTCGCCGTGGCGCGTTATCCTTTACGTGGACGAAAAAGGCAATACGCAGCAGCAGCAAGCCCTAGCCGATATCTTCTTAGGGCAGGCTGGTGGTGATACAAGGCGTAATTTTTCGGCGGTCATTGGCGAGGTGGCGGCGATACGACCGGCAAAGATTGAGCTTGAACACAGCCGCAATCAAGAACGGATGGAAGTAAAGAGCTTTGTCTCCGCCGTCACCGCTCGTGCTGCCACCACAGACCAGCCTGTCTCATGCGGCATTCCCGGCCATGACAGACCAGGCCAAGAAATTGTGGCGGATCATTTTCGAGTAGATGATCAAAGTCTGAAGTGGGAAGTTAACGGCCGTTGTGGGTTTGCCACCGATTTTGCCTATCATTCCTAATACTACAAGGAGAGGAAATATGACCTTTATCTACACGATTCCAGAAGAACAAGCCGAAGCTGACGTCAAAAAGATGTATGCGGAAAATATCGCTGAGTTCGGCTACCTGCCCAACTATGTGCAAGCGTTTAGCCTGCGTCCCGATGTGATGGCTGCGTGGGGGCACTTCCTGGGAACCCTCAGTCAAGAAATGGATGCACGACGCTATGAACTCGTGACGTTGGCGGCGGCGCGTGCCTTGCACAGCAGCTATTGTATGCTGGCGCATGGCTCCGTTATGCTACGAGAACTCTTCTCCCCCGAACAATTGACCCGCATCGCCCAAGATGATCAAACGGCCGATTTGACCCCCGCTGAAGTGGCGATGATGGCTTATGCCGAACAGATTGTGGCGGACGCAACGGCCGTTACCCAAGCCCATATCGACACCTTGTATCAACACGGCTTCACAGATGCCGAGATCCTCGACATCACGACAACCGCTGCCGTCCGCTGCTTCTTCTCCAAGACCCTGGATGCCTTGGGCGTTGAACCGGATGAAGCCTATATGGCGCTAGACAATAGCCTGCGTCAGGCGCTGACCGTGGGGCGCCCCATTCGTTCAACCGCAGAAAAACAGTTCTAATGCATTCTTTGTTGTATCACTGCACGTAACGGAGGAATTGAGATGTTCGAATTTACCGGGAATGACGAGCTTGCCCCACCCGAACCGCCTTCGGTCGGCAGCCAGGCGATTACTGCCAAACATGCTGCGCTCAAGCAGGGAGGCTTCGATCTAGGCCCCGCGCAGAGTAACCATCTACCGGCGGGTGACGGCGGGCTGGTGCGCGCCTATGCCAACGGTCGAATCTACTGGTCCTCCCAAACCGGTGCGCATGAAGTGCATGGCGGCATTTTGCAAAAGTACATTAGCCAAGGCGAGGCCGGCATCGATCCGGGAACGAACCGTCTGCTCTTTGGCTTTCCGGTGACGGACGAAGTGCATACGCTCGATCCGCGCCACGCGTTTCCCGTCAGCTATTTTCAACATGGGGCCATCTTTTGGATTCGAGGCGTGGGCGCGGTCAGCGTTTACGGCGCATTTTATCAGGGCGCGTTTGCGCCCATTGCGCAGAGTTTTCCCGCCGACTATCCGATTGCCGATCCGGTCGCTGTCGCCGGCGGCCATGCGCTTCATTTTGGCCACTACACTCTCTTTGTCGGTCCCGCTACCGACAACAAAATCATCGAACTCTTTTTTGCGTGGCCACAGATTGGTCGGCCCTGGGTGCTGCAGCCGGCGCAATCATTTCCGCTTGCTGTCGTTGTACGCGTAGAGCAAGATGGCTGGGGCGCCATCGTTGCGCAACAGCCCAATCTGCTGGCGCAAATCATCGACGCGCGCTTTGTGTTGCAGCAGGTGAGCAAGCCGGATGAAGTGCTGACCCTGACGACGGATACCCAGTCGCCTCAGGTTGTCGGGCCGATTTTGCGGGCATTTCCAAATATTCCGCTGCAAGCGCTGGGCGACTTGCCTGCACGCCTTGTGGAGATGTTGGATGCCGCAACAGGCGCACGTCAGGAAAGCAGGATCGGGCAGCAGAGCGTACCGGTGATCTCCTTCGCCACGATCGCTGCCGCCGGCTCGGGAGCCGACTTCGAAAACGCGCTTTTGCGCATGATCTCGACCAATCAGCTAAACAACGCGCCCAGCCTGCTGGACCCATTGTTGCCCGTGGATCCGCTGCCGCCTATCGATCCGCCCGATCCCCTGCCGCCCCGCGATATCATCAGATTTTCACTTGATTTAGCCTGCCAAGGCGCACAGCAACCTGCCACGCGCACACTCTACAATATTGGCTATCGGCTCAACCCAAACAAGACATTTCTGGTGGCGCCCCACGCCGCCTACGCCAGAAATGATTGGACGAACTTCGGCTTTTTACACATCACGGACGTGCATGTAAGCCGGCGCATCGATCATTTCGCCCAAAAATTGAGACAGGCGGGCAAGAACGCTGGCGCAGACAGCCTCAATAATTGGAATGACGCCTTCCGCGACTTAATCCGCTACGCCAACCATCTGCACGAGCGCAATTTACTGGACATCATCCTTGCCACCGGCGATCTGGTCGACTATGAATACGAGTGGTCGGCCAACGCGTGGGAACCGGAAGATCGTTCTCGCCTCTACTCGTGGTCGGAAAAGGGGGAGAGCTCCAACTGGGAATTTCTGCGTCAGCTGCTGCTCGGCAATGTTCCCTATCCAGACCAAAGCCCCAGCCTGCATGAAGAGTTACGGGTACCCATCTTTACAACGCTGGGCAACCACGATTACCGCAGCAAACCCTATGCCTTGGCGGCCGAGGTCAAGAAGTTGGGCCTCAAGAAGGATATCGAGCAATACCCCGACTTCAACCTGACGCTGGACGAAGCCAGAGCGTTGGTCGGCGGCAGCATTTCGTCTATCTCCACGGCTGAAGCGGCTAAAGCCATCTATGCACCCGACAGATACATCGGCACGCTGGGCCCGCCCCGCTATAGCGTGGCTTTGGGACCGCATCGCATCGTGATGTTGGACACGGGTCGTGACGCCGGCTTGTTTGACAGCGAGTTGGATGCCTTGCTCGCTGCTGCGGAATTCAATACTGAGGATAAGAATAATCTAGCGGCAGGCGCGCCCAATTCTGTCGGCGTGGACAACGATGAAATCAATCTCTTGCGCAGTGCGCTGCTGGATGCAGGCGACGCCGGCCTGGTGATTGTCGGCATGCACGCACCGCCGCTCAATCCCAAGGGATCCGAATATCCTCATTATTTCCGCGAATCGGAACATGCCACCGCGGATAAGCGCGAGATCATCGCCTACTTGGCACGACAGGGCGCGCTCCATTCACTCTCCGTCTGGGACGAGTGGCAACTGCTGCCACAGGGCCAAAATGGGACTTTTTCGTTAAATTTTGATCGGTGGCAGCTGCGGGCGACGCCCTATTTTAAGCGCGGTGGCATCAACAATCTACTGGATTGGAGCGTCGCTTCGCCTACGGAAGGCCAAACGTTGCGACTGCTGGAAATGTGCGTGGGTCAAGCCGGCAATGTCGGCCGCGCAGCGGATCTTGTGCTGTTTGGTCATGTCCATCGGAACGTCGAGTATCGACTGGAATGGGACAGCGTCGGACAAGAGCTGCTCTACTTTATGGACTTCTACACTGAGAATCCGGCAGCCTACTATCAAGTGCGTAAAAATGGCTTCGCCGAAAACGTGCACGTACGCGTGCGCAATATTCCCATGGCTGGCAGCGTGCGCACCGTGCGCGACAATCGTCCGGACGCGTTTTGGCAGGAATGGCTGCAGCTTGATATCCCCCAATATGCCGAGTCGCTGAATGATGCTTCCGATCCCGGCATCTGGTGGGATACCCATCGACCGCTTCTGTGCCAGACGGGTGCATTGGGACCCGGTGTGAACACGCGCAAGGATAAGGCCGAAAACGAGCACAAGCCGGGCCCGTCATTTCAAGGCTTCCGCTATAGTCGCGTCACCAACAACCGGATTGCCAAAATGCACTATGTGACGGTAGATGCGCTGCGCAGCAATAATTTCGTCATGCCCTGGGAAGCGGCCCTGACTAAGCCACGGCCCAGGCCGCGCCCCTTTCCGAGTCGACCAGGCGGCGGCATTGTCGCCCCTGGATAATCCATAAGTGTAACTTATTCAGGCTAGCACGCCGGACCCTGCCTCACCCTGCTCCGCCCGCCTGGACGGCGGCCTCACCAGATTTGGCGCCTTAAGCGTCAAATCTGGTGAGGCTGAGCAGTTACCGATAAATAAGCGTTGCCGGCCGATTGGCGACACTCCATCGTCAGTCAGCCAGTTACTAGCCAGCAGTCGACCAGCCCATCCCGTCGGGTCCAAACACTTCATCAACATCTTTTCTGATCGAGTGACATAGAGTCACAGTGGATTCTCGTATGGTCCGAAAAATCCATCCGCAAGTCATTTGGTGACAAGGTTTTGCGCTTTCCGCTGGTAGAATGAACTATCCATCGCATCTTCCAGCCGGAGACCGTTCTGCGCTGGCATCACCAACTGGTACGACGGAATTTTCAGACCATACGATATCATTCACAACTGCTATCGTCCCCCGGGTAGGCCATTTCCTCCCAGGAAAGCAATTTCCGCACCATACGCATAAGAGATACCGGGCATCGAACCCCGCACAACAAAAAAGCCCGCTGCAGCCAGCGGACTTTCTTGATTGAACACTTTTTGTACTCAGCGGAGACGACGGGAGTCGACCCCTCACGGGTACAAACCTGATATATTTCATGCCCAGACATGTCGTCGGCTGTACCAGCAATCCTGGTACAGCCTGGATCACCCCGCAAGCTCGCAACTTGATATGGGAATTGCAGGAGCAAGCCACGGAGTTGCGCTATTTGATCCATGATCGAGATTCTGGCTACCCGACAATTTCATTCAGACAGCTTTGAAACGGATCGGGACGGATAATTGATTGACAAGACGGCGCTTACGTGGGGACACGTCTGAGACCTGTCCCTACTGATTGCTAATCAGCGGCAAGTAGATGTTGGCGCCTTCTGCCGGCGGCTCGCTGGTGGATCCTCGGCCCACGGTGATGGTGAGCGTTGCCGCGGCTGTGCCGCTTTGGTCGTCGGCGATGGTGTAATTGAAGGAATCCGTACCGACGAAACCGGCGTTCGGCGTATAGACGATGGTTGTACCGTCATTTGTCACCGTGCCCTGAGCAGGCGCAGCCACCTCTGTGATGCGCAAGGGATCGCCGTCAGGGTCAATGTCGTTGCTGATGACGTTGACGGCAACGGACCTGCCCACGGAGGTTGTGGCAAAGTCATCAACGGCCAGGGGAGGACTGTTCCCTTCCGGCAGCGTCGTGCGTAGACCATAGGCCGGTCGGTTGATGGAAAAATCACCGATAACGGTTGACTCGCCCATCCCAAAGCCCCAGATCGTTTCGCGATATTCGCCACTGAGCGTCATGCGATCTTGCGGTACAGCATCGGCGATCAGGCGAAACTGGCGGGTGACCGTCTGCCCCGAAGCCTCGGTGGTAAATTGCTCGGACGTAAGCTGAAGCGTCGAGCCGACGAGCGTGCCGGTGACGCGCGGGCCCACGGCAACCGGATCGGCCCCAGGGAGAAGCGCCACGCGCTGCATCTCCGGAAAGGCATAGGTCCCATCCAGCAGCATATAGCCCGTGACGTTGTCGCCCTCCTGCGTGAGGTTGAACGCCAAGTTGATCTCGCCAAGATACGGCGCGGCCAACGTTTCGTTTTGGTCGGGAACCGGCGTTGCTAATGAGTCGCTGAAAACGCCCGCAACCACATGGTTGAGCGTGACGTTGCCGCGATAGTCGCCCGTAACGGCGGTGGCCGCCTGGGTTGCCGGGCGGAGCGTCACCGACTCGGATTGGGCGGGCATGGACTCCGCCTGGGCCGCGGTTTGCGTGGCCATCAGGTTGATGGATGAAGCCGCTGCGCCCAACACCAGCACCGCGCCCAGGGCGCCGAGAAGCAGATTGATCGCTCGCCGACGGTTTTGTTTGATCTTCATGAAGCTCTCCTTGTGGGGTGACAGCCGAATCTGGCGCGGCTGTCACCCGCGATTTTTCCTAGAAGTCCGTGCGCACGCAATCGGGATGACCGGGATCCTTTTCGCCAGGCGCGCGTGTCGCCCGGGTGGTGCTAAACTTGAGCTCGATGTCGGTGAGCTTGAGCAGATCCATGTCAGGCAATCCCGCTTCAGGCGCACCGGCAGAGATGGTCACCTGCCAGTCTGAGGCCGAGACCGGGCGGTTGAGAAAAGCGCTGGTCGCCTCGCCATTGGCGCCGTTGACCCCGGCTTTGAAGGCGCTCAGGGCTGCTTCAGCCGGCTGATCGTCCGGCCACTCAAGGCCCATCAGCGCCGCGGGGTGCAGCAAGCGATAGTCAAAGATGCAGCCGGCGCGCGTACGCAGATGGGTGACGCCGCTCTGAGCAACATTCACCCGGCGATAGCCAAGCGACTCTTCCGTCGAGACCAGGTTGAGACTGAAGCCGCTGTTCCCCGGCTTGGGCTGGCCAACGCCGCCGATTTTGAAGAGCCAGTTGCTGTCAAAGCCCTCCTGGATTACGTTTGAAAAGATGCCCTTGTCCGCCAGCGAGGTGGTGAAGGTGAAATTGAGCACCGGATCACCGTCACCGTCCTCCTGAACATTTTGCGCGACCCAAGCCTGGAAGCGTCGTCTACGCTCAGCTTCGGCTGCCTCGCCCGTCAGGCCCAGGAACTCATCCGTCAGCCCGAGCACATGCAGCGCCACGGAGAGGGTGAAATCCTCTTGATTGATCTCGTTGTCAGCCACAATCAGGCTGTTCGCGGTTGACTCGAGTTTGGTGAGGAAGCGCAGAATGTCGTCGGCCGTCCGGGCGCGATAGATTTCAGCCATGCTGATGTTGTTCGCAGGCAGCCGGGCCGCGTACTCGTACTCGGCCCGGCGGGCGGCCAGATAGGCAACGCGCGCGGCATAGTCAAGCTGGCTGGCCAGGACCAGACGCTTGGAATCGCGCACCAGGCGGAAGCTGGGGTCATTGGCCGGGCTATTCTGCAGATAGGCGCGCTCGCGCTGCGCCTCGATCGAATCGTGGCGCACCTGATCGCGGTTGCCTTCATATTCGGTCAGGCTGGCGTTGTACTCCTCAATCGCCACTTCAAGCTTCACCTGAAGCTCGGCCAGATCAAGCAAGAAGTCGCGAATGACGGACTCGGACTCAATGCTGGCAATTTGTATATCCGCGGCCGCCTGCCGCATGATCGAGGCCGTGGACATGGCCGCGGATAGAGGCGCACCCGGGTTGGTGGTGAACGAGATGCCATCTGTCCCGGCCTGCACGGCGCAGCAGTTGGCAATCTCCTGTACAAGGGCGTAGACCGACTGGTCCTGGGAATTGGTCAAGACCGCGCTGTTGACCATCGTGTTGCGCCACTGCTCGTTGGCGATGCGTTGATGCATATTGGCAATTTCGCGTTCGACGCTCACAATGCCAAGATAGCTTCCCCGCAATTCTTGGCGACTCTGGCGAATCGTGCCGACCAGCGCATCGGGATGCGCGGTTGTGCACTGCTGGAAGGCGGCTGAATCAGTGGTTATGGGGTTGCAACTCTCGAAGTGGGTCAACACCCGCTCCACGCAGGCAAAGTAGGCGTCGTCATCTGGGATGGCGGCCCGATCGCAGCCGCTCATGGCCTGGATGCGCTCGTCGCGCCCGTTTTTGACCGCCTGAATGGCCTTGATCAGCTCGGTCTGCTTGTGATCAAAGGTGCGGGTTGCGGCTTCTTCATCGCCCTGTAACTCCTTGGCATACGCGGCCGCATCCTTCGCCTCATCCAGAATGCCGATATCCATACTGCCGGGAATGGTGCTGGTGCGGAAGGGGCGGGCAGGCGTAAAGCGGACGTCAAAACCAAAGACGTTGCGTCCTTGGTCGAGGGTGCGTGCGGCCTGGCGCGTGTCCAACATGCGCAGCGCCATCTCGGCGATCATGGCGTTATCGGGATTCGTGCCGCGGGCGCAATGTTCAGACGACTTGCGCGTCGCCTGCCCCGCCGTCCCGATCATGGTGACATACTGGGCGGCCGAAGCGTTGCGAAACTCATCCTGGGCCGCGGCCTGTCCAGTGGGCAGATTGGGCAAGATATCCAGATAGCTCATGCGCACGGCGATGTGGTGCTGGGCCCGCTCTTTGCCGTCAATCGCGCGCGAAAGGAGCGCCCACTCGGGCTGCGTGTAGAAGTCCGAGACAAAGCAGCCGTCGCCCAGGGCGATGGTCAGCCCCTCTTTCACGATGTTGAGCGCCTGATCATACTGGCTTTCGGCGAGCTGGAGCTTGCGCACTTCATCGATCACAAAGGCTTCGCCGCCGACGATTTCGTTGCCGCTAAAGTGGAGCCCCATGGCATCGGCCGTGAACTGCTGGCCGAAGATCATGCGCAGATAGGCGGCCTCGCGCACGCTTTCGCGCATGCGGGCGGCAAAGTTGCACATATCCACCACGGGCGGGTCGGCAATCGGGTCGTCCAGAACGGCTGCGCCGCAGATATTCTCCTCGCGAAAGCGATCTTCATCGGCATAGACGGCGAGAAAAGCGTATAGATTGCGCGCGCGGCGCAGATCTTGATCCGCTTCGTCGATGCGCTGCGCCAAGGTTTTACTCTGCCCCGGCAAGGTGCGGTCGAAGCCCGACTCATAGTCGAACTTGGCGACTATCGTGTCGAAGTCGTCGCGCTCGGTATGGGGCGAAATGGTCTGGCGAAAGGTCTTACTCTTGTCAAGCAGCGCCCGCGCTTCGCTCTCCATCAGCCTGTGATCTTCGTGAATCAAGATGCCGGCGGTCGGCAAGCGCGGTTCGTCGATCGCCGACTGGGCGCCGCCCGGCTCTTCACTGCGACCGGCGACCGCGCTCACGCTGCCGCTCAGCCGGTAGAGTGCCGAACAGCTTTCGTTTTCGCGCACAGGATCGCAAGCGGCCTGCGCGATCCGGAAGCTGAGCGACAGCAGCAGCGCCGCGCCCAGCGCAACGGTAGCGAGCAAAGTGAAATTCTTCATCTTCATAGCTGCTCCCTGCGGCGGGAGCGCTGGTTGAGGAAGCTGTTGCCCAGGAAGAGGCCGCCAATCATGATGCCGCCAAAGAGGGGCAATCCCCACGGCAGCGGGCTAGACTGACTGGTTGCCGCCGGCGTCCCGCTGTTGAGCATGGCCAACTGGGCTTCAGGAATATGGGTGCTCAGTTGGAGCCAGACGAGAATCTTGCCGTCTGCGGCCGCGTCGGAGCTCTGCAGCGCGTAGCCGATGATGCGTCCGGCCTGGGTAGCCTTCATGGCCGCGCCCGGCGTGCTGGAACTGGTCAGGGGATCGCCCACGGCAATGGGGCCATTTTCGAGCGAGAACTTGGCGGGGACGCGGCCGACCATGGCCACGACGGTCTTTTCGTCGGTGATCAAATTGCTGGTATCGCCCGCCAAGATGGTTTCGCCTTGGTCGAACACGAGGCCCGGTTTGGTCGAGACGACGCCGACAATGGCCGCGGCATAGGGTTGTGTGGAGAGCTGAACCGCCGGAATTTCGCGATCTTCCGGGATGAGGACGACTAGGTCGCCTGGCTCTGTGCGCGCGTCAGTGCCAAACGTTTCGGCAATGTCTTGATCGCAAAATTGGGCAGCGCCAACGGAATTCAGCACGTTAGCGCACTTGCCATTAAAGCCAAGGGCAGCGATAACTTTACCATCTGTCTGGATATTGCCTTTGATGTTGGCCCCAGCGCCATTGATCGTGGTCCCGCTATCCAGCGCAACGCTGCGGGTGTTGAAATCGCCCGGCACAAGCACATTGCCGTTCGGATTAATGCTCAATCGGAGAGCACCGACGTTGCGAGAGACAAATCTCAAGGTACCGGCGGAATCCGTTTGCACGTCCCAGTACCAATTACCGGTATTGAGCGTGAACGGTGAATTCGCGATGCTCAAGCCGCCGTTGAGCGTCGCATTGGGGACCAATGTTGTCGCCGTCGCCGCGTTGGCGGCATTGGTCGCGTTGGCGGCATTGACGGCATTCGTTGCACTGGTGGCCAACTGCGCCCACGGCACCGGATACAAGCGCTGGCGCGGCACCATCTCCTCGGCCTCTGGCGCAACGGTAATGCCGATGTAGCGCGGGGCTTCGGCAAAGACGTTTGCGGCGAACGGCGTCTGTTCGCCCAGCACGACATTGAAGATGCCGTCGCGGATGGGGATGCCCGTGATGGTCTCGGTGTGCAGGACGGTTTCGTTGGGCACTTTCGTGCCGACCACATAAATGCGGAAAGTCATGTCACGCTCGCCGGTGACCAAGTTCCCCTGGACATCGCGCAGCGTGCCCTGATAGTTGATGGTGGACGGAATCTGCGCTTGCGGCGCTGCGTACAGTGCCGGCGCGGGGCTGATCAGCGCTAAAACCAAGAGCAGCAGCGCCCAGTGCAGCATCCTGCCGCCAACCGAGAAACATTTAAATCGATACATACTCATCATTGTTCTCCAGCTATGTTGGGTTGGAAATTGGTTTGCGTCCGCCGGTCAAGGCTGCGAACGCAAACTTGTCGATTGGATAGATCACGCGGATCAGTCACTCTATGCCCTGATCCGAATAACGGTTAACACGTACAAATTTACACAGACAAGTAAAACATCGAATAGTTCCCGTTGTCATGGGGGCACGCTCCTATAGTGGTCGGGAAGTTTCCCCAGCGCTGGGCAGCGTATCAGGAGGCGCAAACGCTGGCGCGACCTGAACTGGCGTTGGAACCGCGGCGCGAGGACGCGCATCGGCAGGTCGCTTCAAAATACATGGCGCGTGGAGGATGAATGACGCGCCTCTGCTCCAATGCCTTGTGATTCGGGATATCCGTCATCGCCATCACCCCCTCCATATCATGCACATTGAGGGTGACGGCCACATTGTTGCCATCTTCCTTGACGGGACGTGTAACAATCATTCTGGCCATTCTGAATCTCCTTGCGATTGAGTTGGCAACCGAAATTGGTTGAAATCAAGATACCAAACCAACGTCACCACATCGTTACCACTATGACAACGAACCGTTCATCTTATGGTCAATGGTCGTGAGATCTGGTGCTGGGATCGGGAACGGTATCCGCCGCGTGTGGCAACCAGTTTTTCATTCGCGATGACCTGGAGCGTTTCGCGTTTCAGCGCAAATACCGTCTGGATTGCCTGCCATTCCGCGTACTAAGAGGGGCATACCAACCGTAACTTTGTCAATCGGGGCCAGTGCCTACAAGAGGACCTACATTACTCATTTTTCAATCTCCTTATTTATTGATGAGCAAAAAACATTGATAAGGAGACAGTACAAGATAATCGTCCCAATGTCATCGGGCCAGAGTCACACAGGTTTGGGAAGAATGTCCCAAGAGTCTAGGTGGGTAAATACCCCAAATGCAATACCAATCTTAAGTTGACACTGTCAAGTGAGAACAAGAAGTGACCTGTCCTGACATCGGACCTTCTGGAACTCCCGCCATCCGACGATCTTGCTCACGCTTATGTGTCTGGCGAGGCTGACACCAAACTGGAAAGATGCGCTGCACATCGTTCAGCCAAATACGTTGCTACGCTGGCGCCGAGACCTTTTTCGGTTCGTCTGGCGTTGGAAGTCACGATCCAGGAGCCGCAAGCGTCGAAGCTACCAAGAGACGATCGACTTGATCCAACAAGTGAAAGCCGAGAATACGATCTGGGGTGCTGAACGGATCCGAGGAGAGCTACTCAAGCTCTCCATCAGAATCAGCAAACGAACTATCCAGAAGTATTTGCACAGATTTCGGACACCCGCTCCGACCAGTCAAACATGGGCTACATTCTTGAAGAATCATGCCTCAGACATCTGGGCTTGCGACTGGCGCTAACACAGTCAAGAAGGGCAATGCCCAAACCCGCTCTGCCCAGGATTTTTCAGTCAACCACATGAGACAGACCCAACGTAGACCACTGGCTTTCACGAAATGACTCTTCGACGAACGAACCGAATCCCGATAGATGCCACGAGCGTTGATCTTGGAACCCCATCGCCTTTTGATGGTTTCATCCAACCCAAAGACCAGCGGTCCTTCGCCACGATCCAGATAGCGCAACAGCAGACGCAGCAATACCTGGCTGACTGCCCTTGGCGACCACGATGCACGGTTCAGTACCTGATGATAGGTGGAGAACTCCGCCCTGTCGCTGTAGCCCATCACCATCAGCGCCGATGTGACCGTCCGCTTGCCTGTACAGAGAATTGCACCCATGAGCAACACCTTGGCTTTGTTCCATGTCCGCCTATCGAACATTGGGGCAAATTCACTCAGCAACAGTATAATTTCGACCGGCAAGGTTCCCATGACATTCCTTTCGTGGTTGTTAGGTAATGCCAGGGTACCTTGCCTTTCTATTTGTTCGAAAATCTATCTGCTCGACTGTTCAAATTGTACAAAGTCGAGCTGAGGTGCTAGTGCATCGGCAATCTCTATTTGACGAGTCTGCGAACTTGTTCGTGCCGATGCATTTAGGTTCCGCCACAGGAAAACGAATCGCCAATTCAAGATTGGCGGAACACTAGGCTTTACCCTCGCCGAGATCGATGAGCTACTTGAGTTGCGCGTCGATGAAGAGACCACCTGCGACCGGGTACGCCAGCAGGTGGAGGACAAATTGGCCGAGGTCGAGTCCAAGCTGCGTATGCTACAGGAAATGCAACATGCGTTGACGGCCATGGCCGCGTCCTGCGACCAAGGTGGTCCAGACGGCGAATGCCCGGTCCTGGCTACCTTGGTGGAACAGGAATCCCAAACTGGCCATCCCGCGGCCATCATCAATCAGTGAATTTCGAATTGGAGCTTGGTATATGAGCAACAAAGGTCTGTTGGGGTTCGGCATCGTGGGTACAGCCATCGCTGCGCTCTGTCGGTTCGCACCCGTGCTCGTGATCCTGGCCGGCGTTGTCGGCGCAAGCTGGCTGGTCGGCTATCTGGATTTTGTGCTCTTTCCGGCACTCTTCTTCTTTATCGGCCCAACCATCTAGCTCCAAATCGCTCATTTCGCTCGACCCTGCCCGCAAGCAATTCACAACGATTCTTTGCAACACAACCGCTAGCGATCCTACGTGAAGACATCGTCGAGATCATTCGGACGTCGGACCTGAGTCTGCGCTCTCCACCGGGGTGAAGAAGAGCGTTGCCTGATCACCGCCGGTTGTCAGATAGCCGATGGCCAATTGTCCTGGGTAGAAACGCCAATCGGTTGCGCTCTGCAGCGCTGCCAGATAATCCGCTTCCAGCTTTCCCAGTTCATCGTCGCATGCCATTGCGCTCACAGTGACGGGTCCGACGGCGAGCAGTTGGCTGCCGCTGCTGGTGACATCGGCGCTGTAGCTGTTGCAGCCGCCAGTGCCCGACACCGTGCCCTCGGCGAATTCGGCCGAGATCGTCACATCGACAAGGGGCTCCTGATCGAAGTTCAGGCGATGCAGCCGCCATTGCGTGCCCATCAGATCGTCCAGCGAGACCGGTCCCAATTCCTCCGACGCGACCTCAGCAAGCTGTCCATCTTGAAGGCCATCGACCAACGTGATCGGCGCATCATAAATGCCGCCATAGGTGGCATTCACTATTTGAATAGATGCGAGCCAGGTCGACCAGAGCCACAGACGTGGGACCGGTCCAGAAAAGATAGAGGGGTCGCTTGAAACGCGGCGTTCCAGTATTTTACCCAAAACCCAACGCCATAACACCCAGGCTATAGAGGCCAAACACACCGGAGATGCCCGCCAGGGTCAACAGCGTATAGTAGAGCCGCCCAATGAGCGAACGCTGAGGGCCGCGCCACAGCGCAATGGTGGCAATCAGCATCAGCCCAACCAGCACCACCAAGAGCGGCGGCAGGAAGAAAATCCAGCGAAAGCTGCCGGGGATAGCGCTGAGCAGCAGCAGATTCCGGTCCCCGACGAACGTCGACCCAACCGTAAAGCCCAGCAGCAGCACGAACGCCAGGAGGACAATGGCGGCCGCCAACGCCAACCACGGAGCAGCACGCGACCAGGAACGCGACCAGCCCTGTTTCTCGGCCTGAGGCTGGCGACGGAAGAGGCTGATAATCCAACCAATGCCATAGATCGGAATTACGCTGAGCAGAAAGAGGCCAATCAGCAGCCCCGGCGCCACAGTAAGCCCAAGCCCCAGCAGCCCCATCAGGCTCAGGCCCTGAGCCGCCAGCGCATGTTGCAGCGGCGGTAGCGTAATCACATCGTCAATGGTAACAAAGCCCGACACGGGCGCATCGGTGCAGGCGGTGTCAAGCTCGCCGGTGGGACTATCTAAAAAGCCGCTAATAATGCCATTGCTACATACGCTGGTAACGGCCTGCCCGTGCGAGCCACTTGGGAAGATCACGTGCTTTCCCTGGGCGAGATTCGGCAACAAGGTTTCCGCATATTGCGGCGGTGTGATCGGGTCAAAATCGCCCGAAAGCAGCAGCGTAGGAATATCGCTCACCACCAGGTCCAAGTCGCTACGCGGTAGTAGGTCGATCCCCCACGACTGACAGATGCTCATCACAGCTTCAGCACCTTGCCGCTCTTCTTCGGCCAAGCGGGGGTTAATGGTACTGTAATCTACTAGGCTGGGGTCGGTGTCGCCGCGATCGGCACAGGCTACTGTCATATACATGCCCGTGGCCATGGTGTCGCCAATCAGCGATTGCGGCAACAGAGCCGTCGACACGAAGGTGAAATTGCCCTTGTCGGCCTGATCAATAATCAGCGGGATCAGATTGTGCACATTGGAATAGAGCGCCCCATAGAGCGCGCTCTCTAGCAGCGAGCCGGTCAGCCGGATCTGATAGGTCTCACTCGCCGTCAGTTCGGGCGCCATCGCCACCACAACCGGTTCTTCGTTCAACCGGTCGATCAGTGCCAGGTAGCGTGCCGCCAAATCGGGAAACTCGGCGTTGCAGCGCACATCGGTAGCGCAAGCGCTAAAATATTTCTCGGCAATGCGCTCCTTGGCAAAGGCGGGCTCGGTCATCAAGTTGTAATCAAGCGGCACCACGGCATCCAGGATCACGCTGCGCAGATGATCGGGTTGCTGGCGCATGACAAACTGGCCCAATTCGGTGCCGTAGGAAACACCATAGAGGTTGATCTCATCGTAGCCCAGCGCCACGCGCACGTCCTCCACGTCGTCGGCATTCTCGGCGGAGTTAAAGGCCGAGAGATCGCCCACTTCCGCGGCGAGCCGATCGCCACAGGCTTGATAGGGGCCAAGACCATCGTCAGATGGGTCTGCTGGGGTGTCGGCTAACGCATTGGTCAAGTCGGCTTGCGACACTTCGGGACACATGAGCGCTGGTTTAGAGAAGAGCGTGCCGCGCTGATCCCAGAGCACAATGTCGCGATTCTGTGTGGGCCGCGCATCTGGTTTTTGGATCAGATATTGGGCATAGGTTCCGATGGTCGAGCCGCCGGGACCACCCTGCGCCATAAAGAGCGGATCGGGCTGGCGGTCGGCCGCGCTGCTGGGGAGCACCACGGTGGCCAGCTGAATGGTGGGACCGTCCGGCGCGGCGTGGCGCAAGGGTGCGGTCACATAGCCGCAGCTCACGTTGCTCTCGGCCGGAAGTGAAAGATTAAACTCGCTACAGGGGACGTCCGTCCAGGCGACGCCTTTGGTCGGCGCTTGGGCGTGGGTCTCAAGGTGGAGAACGCTCAACAAAATCAGCAACCCGCAGAGCGCACTGGCAAATAGCATATAAAACCGACGACGTGACATATTTTTTGGCAGTCCTTTGTATCTTCTCAATGATGAGGGGTATGCGGTCCAAGAAGTCAGGCTTTTGGCAAAAGCCTGACTTCTGCGCCCCAAAGTATTGAGAAGATGTATCCTTTGCAATCAATATTAGACGAGCAGAAAAACAAGAAAGATGGCCTCGCTTCGATCAGCAACCGACACAAATACCAGTGCATTTGCCTCCGGGCCAAAGGCGATGCTCAAATCGCCCTCCCCGCTATATCCATAGGCGTTGGCGTCGGCGATCGTGCGTGGATAGATCGTCGAGATCATTCGGACGTCGGACCTGAGTCTGCGCTCTCCACCGGGTTGAAGAAGAGCGTTGCCTGATCACCGCTGGTTGCCGTGTAACCGATGGCCAATTGTCCTGGGTAGAAACGCCACTCGGTTGCGCTCTGCAACGCTGCCAGGTATTCTGTCTCCAGCGCTTCCAGTTCATCGTCACAGGCCATTGCGGTCGTCTCGACGGGTGCGACGGCGAGCAGTTGGCCGCCGCTGCTGGTGACATCGGCGCTGTAGCTGTTGCAGCCGCCGGTGCCCGACACCGTGCCCTCGGCGAATTCGGCCGAGATCGTCACATCGACAAGGGGCTCCTGATCGAAGTTCAGGCGATGCAGCCGCCATTGCGTGCCCATCAGATCGTCCAGCGAGACCGGTCCCAATTCCTCCGACGCGACCTCAGCGAGCTGTCCATCTTGGAGGCCCAGCGTCTTGCGCATCTTGAGCGTGCCGCAGCAGAGGCCCTCGTCCGGTCCTTGCGTTACGATCTCCGCGAATACCTGGCCATCCTCAACCTGCATAGCGATGAGCTGAACCCGATCGCCGAGCAATGCCGCACCTGCGTCAGCAGGTTGGCCATCGCGGTTCAGCTGGGCGCCCACATAGGAGAAGGTACCGCTGCCGCCAGAGTCTTCGATCAGCAGCACCACGGCATCATCCAGTCCGTCGCCATCCAGATCGCCGCCGTGGGCCAGCGTATTGTCGACGTAGGTGACGACCGGCCGCGACACACCGCCCTCCACGAATGGTTCTCCCTCGTAGATGCCGTCTGTCAACGTGACCGACTCGTCGTAGATGCCGCTGTAGGTTGCGTTCCCCATCTGCTCCGGTGTCATTTGACCCGTAGTCAGCTCGCCATTGCCGGGCAATGCCCATTGCGGTTGCGCGCGTCCAGGCAACTCAGGTCGAGCGCTGCGTCCGGACTCTGAATAAATGCGCCGGCGATCTGGCCCACGCAGTCGTCTGCGCGTGTCCAGGTTCCATGCCCTTGCTGCGGCACAAGCACGTAGGTACTGTTTTCCAGCTCGCGGGCGGCGCGACGGCCCATGTAGACAGGCGTAGGACCATCGTATGCACCCTGCAGAATGATCACCGGCACCTCGCTGCTCACCGGGTCTTTGACCTCGATGGGCGCCGCGGCAACAGGCCAGTTTTCGACATCGACCTGCCTGCGCTTGCGATTCGACCAGGTTCGTCAGCTGCGGGAACTGCAGATCGTTGTAGCTGTTCACCGCATCCTCAAACCGTTCGTGTTGGATATCTTCGATGCAGTGCACCGAACTGTACAGCGGTCTCGGGATGCCTGCCGACAACTGAACGGCGGCTCCTGGCCCAAGTCTTAACTCCTGGGTCGGTGCCCATCTCGGCATGCGAAGCTGCAAGCTGTTGCAAAACATACGGTGAATTGGCGATAGTCTTCAGCGGTCAAGGTCGCCAGCATTTCCAGCATCTGGTCGCCGATTTCGCCGCTGTAGCTCTCTTCGATGATAGCCTGCAAAGTCACCATCGGATCTTCCTCGACGAAGGCAATATTGACATAGACGATCAAATTCCAGTGCAGTATCACCGCTGAGAAGGTCCAGGGACATCAGCGATAAACGCCTGTACCGGGTCACTCGGTCCAGATCCAATAACGGAAGGGCTTCCACAGCATCTGTGCCGACTTCTCCATTGCGCAGGGCCAGATAGGTGTCCAACACACCCGTCTCCAGTTCGGCGATCAGCTTCGGTATGTAAGCGGCCTGCGATCGCATCAAGTTCGTCAACTTGGGTTAACGACATCATCAATCGTGACTGTCTCCCCGTTCGCTGTCAGTGGCTCTTCCTCAAGCCTGTCCAGCAAGGTGGCGAGCCGCTCTTTTGGATTCCGATACGCTGCGCTGCAGGCGGCATCTGCCTGGCATTCTTCGAGCAGTTGCACCACGAAGTCATGGCGAGAGCGAACGATCGTTCTGATCAAATAGACAGATGGCGGGAAGGTGGAGTCCAGAACGACAGCGCGAAGTTGCGGTGCATATTCGATTTCGGGCAGCACATCCATGATCGTCATTGCCTGGCGCGTGCCATAGGAGGCGCCGTGGATGTCGAAGCTGTCATAGCCTAACGCTTTGATGAGTTCGACGGCATCGCGAGCATTGGACGCCGTACTGAACTGATTGAGGTCAAAGCCCTGCCCGGTGTACTGTTCCCAGCAGATCTTGTTGAGGAGAGGGAATTCGACTTCACAAATTTTCAGATCCTCTATCTCCGGCATTTCACTGTGTGTCGCCGCCCATATGGTGGCATTCGCCGCCCATAAGGCTTCGATCTGGTCTTCGGGGGCGCATCATTCTGTTTGGCCAACACCAGGCACTCTTCAAAGCCGATACGCTGACTGAATCCGGCGCCGCGCTATATCGTAAAGAATGATATCGTGGTCGTAGATTCCTGTATCCGCTGATATCTGTCGATAGGATTGCAGAAGCATTGCCAGGACCACCTGCAAGATAGAGCAGGGCATCGGTTCTGGGTTCGTCGTCAATCGCATTGACGACAACAAAGCCCAGGTCGAGGTTGCGCCCATCCGGATCATCCCAGTTCTGGGGTACCGTAAAAACACCGCAGGTATAATCTTCACCTTCGACAAGCTGCACGCCAAAAGATACGTCCGGCAAACAAGGGACGGTGTGAACACCCAGTTCCCTGTCCGACAATTGCGGCGGGGGCGCGATGGCGGCCATCTGCGCGAGTTCCTCATCCGGGCTGCTGTCCATTGTGTCCCCGGTCGCTGAAGCCTCTTCTGTCGGCTCCTGCTCTGCCGCGGGCGTGGCCTCCGCTGCCACGGTTGGTTCCGGAGCCACGGTTGCTTCCAGTGCTGTTCCCTGACATGCCACGACCAACATCATTGTTACAATCAGTAAAATGAACGCCATTTTTTTCATCAACCCATCGCTTTCAGACTCGCTAATTTCAGTGACTCCACTGCAAAAAGGGATTTGGACACGAATATACACGAAATGTAGCTTGGCGCCAGAGAAAAATTCGTGACAATTCGTGATAATTCTGCCGGGATTTTTGGAAGCTTCCAGTAGTCACGATTTCAGCGCCATTGTCATTCCGAGGAGCGATGATGAATCTCTCCTGTGCGAACCTGGCTTCCTCTTCCCTACGGTCATGGCGCATTCAGCCGTCCTTCGTGAACGGAATGACAATTCGTGAACTACTGAATTTGACATTGTGACAGCACGTCGGTTCGATGCCTTGCGCATCGTCTTGCCAAATTTCTTCTCAATCAGACATCGCTTATTTTGGCATAGCGGACTACTTGGTAGACACCGATGTTGCTTTTTGCTAGCAGTGCCACGATATCGGGCACGCACTGAATCGCCAATTCGCACTCGTATCCATATGGCAACGCGATCAACGTTTTGGACCGTTCCGGCCCAAGATAGTCTTCGATAATCTTCTTGGCGAGTTCTTCGTGCTCACCAACCTCAAAATAGACGCGATACATGTCACTTGAGTAGTCGCGCGGTGTACCGCGCATTGATTTCTCACGAGAAATAACCTTCTCGCTCAGATTCATTTTTGTATGCCCCTATGTCTCCGCTGGCCGTCGCGGCGTATGTCACGGATCGCAACAAATGCACAAGGCTGCTCGCTGTGGCCTGAATTGCGGTCAAGGCAACCAAAAGGGTCGGGTTTGGGAAGAAACCGGACCCTCTTGGTTGCCATCGGTCAACGGCTGCTCGCGGAAGATTGCCGTTCGGCGTGAATACTTCGCCATTGCCCGCAGCCAGGAACCAGCCGAGGGTGACGGGGACCACGTTGTTCTCGTTGGTGAAGAGACACTCCACCGTCTCGCCCGGATCCAGGTGGATGAGGGCCGTCGCCGCGTTCAGATCGCTGCCGGATGGTCTGCCTTGCGTATCGGAGTCCGTACATTCAATGGCAGTTAAGGCAGAACCAGCGGGCAGGGCTGTCTCCTGCACCGTGTAGGTCCCGGGCAGGACGTTGTCAAAGCGCTGCTCGCCGCCGTCGCTCAGATCGAAGGTGGCCGGAGTGGCGATATTGTCCAGGAAGGTGAAGTCACCGTTGGGACCGGATGTGACCTTCTTCTTGATGACCACGCTGCCGCCGGGCTGGTTGGTGTAGGTGCAGCGCACCGTCTCGCCCGGGTCCAGGTTGATGGTCGCCGTTTGCGAGGCCACGTCACCCGTGGAGGCGACGCCGTTGGCATCGCTGTCCGTACAGGTCAGCCCGGTGAGCGTATCGCCGGGCGGCGTCTGCTCGGTCACGCTGTACTGCCCCACCGGCAGTTCGACGAAGGTTTCTTTCTGCTCGCTGTCCAGGCTGAAGTCGCCCAGATCGCCGCTGAATGCGTAGCCCGTACCGGCGCCCGGCGCCTTCTCGATGATGACCGTGCCCCGCTGCACGTTGACGAACTCGCAGAGCACCTGGTGGCCATCTTTTAGAGACAGGTCCACTTTACGGGTGGCCGCGTCCCCTTGGAAGAACTGCCCGGTGGCGGCGTCGTAGCAGAGGATCAGAGCCAGGTCGTAGTCCGGCGTCGGGTCGTCCTCGCTGATGATCTTGGCGCCAGGAGCGACATTGCCGAAGGTCGTCAGTTGATCGTCATCCAGACTAAACGAGCCAAAACTTCCGCCAAAATCAAAACCTGTCCCGCCGGGCGGCAGGGTTACTTTGAAGACGGAGACGGTGTTGAGTTGGCTGTTGGTGAAAGTGCAGGTCACCGTCTCCCCGGCCTCTACGTTGATGCTCGCCGTATGGGTGGCCAGATCGCTGGTAGAGGCTGTGCCATTGGGGTCGCTGTCGCTGCATTTGATGCCACTCAACCCATAGCCCAGGCCGGCGGGATCGACCTCGCTCACCGAGTAGACGCCCGGCGTCACATCGAGGATAGTCTCCGCCTGGCCGTCGTTCAGGGAGAAGGAGCCGAAGCTACCATAGAAATCGAAGCCGCTGCCGCCACCAGGTGCGGTCGCCTTGCGAATCACGACCTGGCCATGGCGCTCATTGGTAAAGGTACAGTGCTGGCTCTCCCCCGGTTGGGTGTCGAGGTCAACGGAGCGGGCGCCTAGGTCGCCCAGTGTCACTCTCCTGTTTGGTGTTGACGCAGCGGATCTCGGTCACCTCATAGCCCGACCCGCTGGGATCGCTCTCGGTCAGGGTGTACGGTCCGGCGTTGGGCGTCCACGGTGAAGGATTGGCTTTCCCCATCCTTGAGGGCAAAGCCGCCGATGGAACCGCTGCCCGTGAAGGCGAAGTCGGTCGCCGTATCGCCGGCGGGGACGGTCACCTTCTCCACGGTGATGGTCTCATCCTCCACATTGGTGAAGGTGCAGTCCATGGTGTCGCCGGGGGCCAACTGCACCGTCGCTTTCCCGTTGGACATGTCCTTGACGAACGTGCTGGTTCCCAGCGTTGACGTGCAGCTGATGTCGCCCAGATGCCAGTCCGCGGCGGGCAGCGACTCCGTCAACTCCCACGTGCCGGACTTGGCGTTGTCGACCTGGGTCGAACCACCGTCGGTCAGGGAGCCGCTGTCGTTGGTGTTCGGCCCGCTGATGGTATAGCCAAATGCATCCGGAGCGCCATCGGGCAGCGTCTGCTTGCGCATGATGAGCGTGCCCAGCTTGGTGTTGGTGAAGGTGCAGTGGGCGCTGCCGCCGGGCTGCGTGAGGCTGATATTGGCCGTGCGCGAGGTCAGGTCGCCGGGGACGCTCACCCCCTCCACGGTACAGTCGATGGCCGTCAGTTCGTAGCCGGGCATGGCGCCCTCGGTGACCTGGTATTTGCCCCCCGGCACATGGGTGAAGGTGCGGGTCTGGGCGTCGTTCAGGCTGAAGCTGTTGGGCGTGCCGAGGTCGTCGCTGAAGGTGAAGCCGCTGCCGCCCGGCGGCACCGTCCGCTTTTCGATGACGACAATCTCATCCTCAGCATTTTCGAAAAGACAACTCACCGCCTCACCGGAACCAACAGTGATCATGGCGGTCCGGGTGGCCACATCCACGGTTGCAGCGCCAACTGAACAGCTAATAGCGACCAACTCATAGCCCAAACCGCTGGGATCGATTTCGGTAACCGTGTAGGTGCCAGGGCGCACGTTGGAGAAGATTCTGGTACCCGGTGGTCGTCTAGGGTGAAGTTGCCGCTGTTGTCAATATCTTGGGTGAAGGTGAATCCTGTGCCACCGGCAGGCGCGGTATCTTTTCTGATAAAAATTGCGCCCGGGGCGAAAGGCGTGGCCTTGGTCGTACCCAGAGAGCCGATGGCGCCGTCAACCGCGCTGGCGTTGACAGCGAACTCATACTCCGTGCCGTTTGTCAGGCCGGTGATGGTCGTTTGTGTGCCAGGCGGGGTGCTGCCAAAAATGCTCTTGGCGCCGATCCAGTTTGTCGTGCCGGTCGGACGCCAGAGGATGTGGTAGGCATAAATCACGTGTCCGCCGTCAGCCGGTTTGGTCCAGTCGAGATCGACCTGCCCGTTACCCGGGGTTGCGGTCACCACCGGCGCGCCGATGGGGCCGAGCGGCGTGCCCGTGGCGGTATTGCTCCAGGGCCCCTCTCCGCTGGGGAGTAGGTGGCGCGCACTTCGAACTCGTATTCGGTGCCGTTGGTCAGACCGGTGACCTGACGCGCCAATGTGTCGGGACCGGACGGGGGGGGGGACTGTCGTCCAGCTCGCCGCGCCGGTTGCACGGTAGCGCAGCTCATAGCCGGTGATGGTGGAAGGGGAGGAGACCTGGGGCTTGGTCCAACTCAGGTCAACCGTGCCGTCGCCCGTACCGACCACCGTCAGGTAGGGCGCCAGGATCAACTGCACGGCGCCGATGTTGCGCTTGCCGTTGGCATCCACCCGGGGATTGCCCAGGGCATCTACGGTAATACAGCTGTTATCGATGGGATTGAGCAGCTGGTTAGCCTGCCCGCAAGCTGCATCAGGAACACGGTCGATGAGCTCGCCCGGATCGAGCGGGGTCGCCCATTCGGCCAGGGTGTACGACCCTTCAATGGGCAGGCCTGGCGGGTTAGTGAGCAGGTTTGGTTGAAAGGTGACCGCCTGCAACGCAGCAGCGTCTTGCTGAGATGTAGGCTGAATCCAGGTGTATTCATCGGCGCTGAAGCCCTGACCCGGATCGCCTGAAAAATCCCGCAGCTCGGTATCGGGATCCAGCAATCTGGTGGCCGGGGCTGAGGGGGGGAGTGTGTCAGGAAAGTTCACGCCGACCGCGGATTGAATGAAGTTGATTTTCCCGCGTCCAGGTTGGCGATAAATCCATCCAACGTATAAACGTTGTTGGCAACTACTGTCACATTCAACATCCGGAAACAAGACAGTCGATGCTTTGATATTCATTTCCTGGGTGGAACTATTGATAAGATGGTCTGTTACCCTTGAAGGACCAATTGCTTGGCCTGACAAGATTGAATTAACGATATTGGTCTCAGCAGCGCCGCTGATGTGGATTCCTCCCGCTACTTCGAAGCGCGAGGTGACGATATTGGCCTTGTCGCCAGCCTGTCCCCCCCAGTTGATTGTTCCCTTATAAACGTCTTTGAAATACGAGTCCTCAATGTTGAGGTTGCCCGCATATTTACGATCACTAAGAGGGCCTTGTACGCCACTGATTGCAGCAATAGTCGTGTCGGGAGCAGTAAATGCATCTTCTGTGCCATTCCAGATCGTATCCCATTCGGTGCGGCGTGCCGTAAAGTTCGCACCTTCATCGGCATCGATTGCAGACCTGTTACAACCTCTGAATCCATTGATGATTCGGTTAAGTGTCAGGTCTTCCAGGATAAGCGATGCATTCTTCTCAATCCGCGCCACGCTGTTGAGTTCGTGCATGTCTAGATCACGCACGGTGACGGTGATGGCCGAGTTATCCTGGCCATAGGCTCCAACCTTGATGAAACCCGGCGTCTGCGAAGTAATCAAGTCGCCGATGCTAGGGTCGTAACAGCCACCACTAGGACCAATCGGTGTGACTAACCCCCCAGCTGTAATCCATACCCAAGCTCCGACCAATCTGGCGCCGTTGCCCTCAAAGATCACCGACTCGGTCGCCTGGACCATAAAGTAATCATTACTGGCTCCCTGAAAACCTGGTAGGCATTGGGCCGCATCGATCTGCAGGCCTGGCGTGAAGGTGATGGTGTCAGTACCGGGATTGGCGTTGGCCTTGGCCATGGCCTCGGTAATCGAACCGGGCCCGGTGCAACTGGTGGATGTGACGGTGTAGGTCGTTGGCACTGCCGCGGCGCCCACTTGCTGGACGGAGGCATCCTGCTGGACGGGCGCGGCTTGGGCTGTGGTCGCGGATGCAGGCAGCAGCAACGCTGCGATCAGTATCATGTACATAAACAACCGCAGTGCGGCGCCTGTCTGCTTGGTTTCGTGCTGGTTCATCTCTTCACCTCGCGGTAGGATAAATTTTCACTGCCCCGACACGCGTACACGCCGCCTGTCCGCAGGCTGTTGACATGGTGCAACTATAGCGTACGGTACGCGCGAAATCTATCGCATGAATCAGCCAAATCATGTGATAGAATGCCCGCGCTGAACGCGTATGCTTTACGGAACCACGTATTTACGGAACCACGTATTTACGGAACCACGTATTTACGGAACCACATAGAGGAGTGCGTGCTGCGTCAGATGCTTGATCAGTTGTCCAGCAATGAATTCTCGATGGCTGAGGGCAGTAGGGCGACGTTGCAATCCGCGCTATTGGCCAGATAAACAAGGTTGGTCGCTTTTTCGGGAATGGTCATCATCAGCGTCGCGTAGCCCGGGGTCCCCCCGGTGTGCCCCCAGGCTTCAGCGGCATCGAGAGGCATCACCCCAATTCCCAGGCCGTAACTGGTCATCAAGCCAAATTTGACCGGATCCACTTTCTGGAAAGCAGTCATCTGGGCCAGTGAGTCGGGATTACTAAAAAGCGCCCCGGAGGCCAGGGATTCGGCATAGAGGGCCATGTCCTCGGCCGTGCTGACAATCGCGCCCGCGGTCCAACCTTGGGACACGTTCCAATCGGTCGCATTGACCAGTCTGCTGCCTTCATCACCATCGTCCTCTGCCGTAAAGTAGCCTTCCGCAAGCTGGCCTTCTGTCGGAATACCTTCCGGAAGCCATGTACTGGTCATCCCCACCGGAGTGAAAATGCGTTTCTGGTAGAGTTCAGCCATCGACTGGCCCGTCGCCGCTTCCAGGGCCATGCCCAGCAGGATGAAGTTGGTGCTGCTGTAAGACCGATCCTCTCCGGGGTCGAATTGCGGTTCTCCGTTTTGTACGGCATAGGAGATTATCTCCTCCGGTGAAAAGGCCTGCTGGCGCACATTGGCATCAGACACACCGGCCTCCAGAAGTGGATCGCCATAGTCCCAGGTCCCGGCCGCGTTGCCGGCCAACTGGCGCAAGGTCATCTGGTCCCCATTGGGTACCAGGGCAGCCATCTCCGGCAGCCACTGGGCCAGGGGATCGTCGAGGGACCAGGCGCCTTCCTCCTGCAATTGCAGGGCCACGGCGACGGTGAAGGATTTGGTAATGCTACCGATCTCGAAGGCATCACCCACGTCCATGGGCGTTTGATCCTCGACGCTGGAAACGCCGGTGGCCTTCAGGAAACGACCTTGGGGCGATTCAACCAACAGGACAGCGCCGGGAGCGTCACACAAAAAAGGGTTTTCGGTGAAGTTCACCAGCAGGTCATCCCAGGTATCCGCGCCGTTGAGACCGGCGGCCGCCTGCATGCCTGAGAGTTCGGCCCTCTGCACAGCACCGCAACCGGTCAACAGGGATAGAGCAGTCAATATGGCCAAAAGAGCCGATACGAAATGGCCAGGGTTGCTTCTATTCATTGGAGGAGTTCCTTATCACAACGATACCTCGTAGAGATGCAAGTTTGAGCAATACAAATATAGAGGAGGAAACAGACGAAATCTATCACATGAATTGAAAAAAACATGTGATATAATGCCGCTGGAAGTCGTGTCTGCACGTCAAGATCGTCGTGAGATTGCCCAAATGCACATCCTCTCCAGCAAGGTAACGCGGCCTGCACCGCCATCCCAGTTCGTGGATCGGCCACGCCTGTACGCGCGGCTCGATCAATGGCAGACAACGCCGGTCGTCTTTGTTCACGCGCCGGCCGGCTACGGTAAATCCATGCTGGTTTGCCGCTGGCTCGAAGTGCGCGGGCTGGCGTCGCACACTGCCTGGTTATCATTGGATCCTGGCGATGACGATCCTCAGCAATTTGTCCGCTACCTGGCGGCCGCGCTGGAGCCGATCGTGCCGGGCATTGCCGCCGCTGCCCATCTGGTGCTCGACGCGCCGGAGCCAGATCCCGTGCGCGCGCTCGGATTGTTACTTGGTATGCTCCAGCGTGACCCAAACACGTCCGACAATGACCTTTTGCTCCTGGTGCTCGACGATCTGCACCAGGTCGATTCACCCGCGCTGGCGCCACTGATGACCCGGTTCCTGGAACGGCGCCCAGCGCGATTGCACATCATACTCCTCGGACGCCGGGCCACGTACGGACCGCTGACCCGGCTCTACGCGGCAGAACAGGTGTTGGACATGAGCGAGGCCGACCTACGCTTTCAGCCCCACGAGATGGAGGCCTACCTGGTCCAGCGCGGCTTTCCGACCCTCACGCCCGAGACGCTGGCGCGGTTGGCCGCGCGCACCGAAGGCTGGATCGTCGCTTTACAGTTGATGACCGCGAGCGCAGGCAAACCATGCGACGTCGACGAACTCTTGGCTGCCATCCAAAGCCGGCGCGGTTGGCTGGCCGAGTACCTGACCACCCAGATGCTCAACGGCCTCCCACCCGCGCAGCGTACATTCCTGCTGGAGACCTCGATCCTGGACCGCTTCAACACGTCGTTTTCCGCGGCTGTCACCGGCATGAGGGCTACAGATGACTTGCTTTCGGCGATGATTAAGGCTGGCTTGCCAGTGGTGCAGCTGGACAGCCGGCAGGAGTGGTTTCGCTACCACCACCTCTTTCAGAAAGTGCTGCAGGACCAGTTGCGGCAGGAGCAAAGCCGCGCGGCTGTCGCCACCTTGCATCGCCGCGCCGCGGCCTGGCTGGCCAGGCATGACCAGGTCCCCACCGCGGTGCAGCATGCCCTGCGCGCCGACGATCTGCCCCTGGCTGCCTCCATACTGGAAGCGGCCGTGCGCCCGGAGATTCTGCGCGGCGGCACCCAGCAGGCCCAGCGCTGGCTGGCGCTCTTCCCCGACGATGCCCTCGACCAGCACCCGCGCCTCCTGTTGGAGCTCTGCCTGCTCGGGTTGATACGCATCCAGGCGAACCTGGCGGACCTGGTCGCGCGCACGGACGCCGCCCTGGCATCTGCCCAGTTGGCCGACAAAGAACGCCGACGCACCCAAGCCGAACTCTACTGTCCTACAAATATATGCCCAGTTCTACAGGCGTAACTTTGAGCGTGTCAGGGCACTAGTTCAGGACGAAGAACAGCGCCTGGCTGATGCCGACCCTTTGAGCCAGGCCTGGTTTGTGCACATGCAATTTATTCTCGCCTGGTACGGGGGGCAAGGACAAAGCGCGTTGGCAAAGGGTAATCAAGCAATTGAGGCGTTCCGAGAGGCAGGTTTTGACGATGCCGTGATATCCGTTCGGCGCAATCGTGCCCAGATCTCAGCCCATTATGGATACCCACGAGAAGCACTGGCAATGCTGCAAGAAATCGTGGCCACCGCGCAACCGAACAGTTCATTTGCGATGAATGAGTTGCTTGAAGCACATGCGAGTGCTATCTATCTTCATTACTGGATGGATGATGTAGAGGGCGCGCAGCGCGAGCAGCAGTCGGCCTTGGTTCTGGCCCAGCGCCTGGCTGACCCTGCTCTCATCCGCCAGATAGACTCATTAGCCGCACTCTTTGCCATGGCGCGTGCCACGGGTAAATCAAATGAGATTGAAGATGCTTTTCCCCTGGACACAATGGGTTCGGTTGTGCAGCTCAACAGATTGCACCTGCATATGTTGGTGCGACAGGGACAGGTCGAGCGTGCCCGACATTTCGTCACGGACCTTGGTGTGCAAGTTGATGGCGAAATTTCCGCCGAAAACCTGGGGTATTTTATCTCGCTGTTGGAGGTGACGATCGCCAGGGGGATTGATCTCGATGCCGTCACGCCGCGGATTGCAGCCGCCATCACCCAGGCAGAGTGCGTAGATAGCCGGCTGTTTGCCGTTGAGCTATACGCCCTCTTGGGGTGGGCCCATCTGCAGATGGGCCGGCGAGAGCAGGCTGAATGCGCCCTGGTGCAAGCCCTCGATCTGGCCGTTGCTACCGGTTACGTGCGCTTCATCCTCGACATCCCCGCGCTCGCGCCCCTGCTGGCAGTTTTGAACTATCCAGCCGCGACAGACATGTGGGTCGCCACCGTTTCTGCTGCCCAGCGCCAGCAGGCGGCACAACTGACCGATCATGAGCGCCTAGTGCTGATGCATCTGATAGAGCCGATCCGCTATCAAGATATTGCCGACTGTCTCGGTGTCAGTATCAACACTGTGCGCACCCACATCCGCCATATCTATGCCAAGCTAGGCGTGAACAAACGTGAGAATGCCGTTGCCAGAGCACATGCGTTGGGTTTGACTGCAGAAAGTACACCTGCCGTCCTCATTTCGACATCCGTTGGGGAAGGAGAAGCAAGGCAAATTTCTTGAGGGTATTGGATACATCAAACCAACGGTAGTCCATCAAATATCTTTTGCAACAGAATCCCCTAACCCGGACAAGCCGGAAAGTAGCCTCAATGACGCACCCGTCACAACCTTGGCTGCGTTCCGTTCAAACCCACCGCGAAAAACAGAGAGCTTTTGCAAAACGTCCTGTTCTCTCTCCGTCAGCTTTTCCCACGAATAGCTAAAGACCGCGCGCATACTGCGGTGACGCGGGGACATTGCGCATGTTCGTTGATAGAAAATCGATCTCGGCCTCGATCTCTTCAACGATCATCGCGCAAGGCATTTGGTGGATCCAGGCGGCCGCCAACTCCAATGCCAGCGGCATGCCCTCAACCAACTGGCAAATCTGCAGCACAGCGGGCAACTCGCGATCAAGGTCAAAGGAAGGCTTTAGTTGTTGGGCGCGCTGCCCGAAGAGCTGAACGGCACTGTGGTCCGCACCCGAAGGTTGGGCCTCTTGCGTTTTGGGGAAATGCAAACCTTCCAGGGGAAAGCGCCATTCTTCCTGCAAATTGAGTCGTTCACGCGAGGTGACCACTATTTTTATGTCTGGGGCATGGGCCAAAAGGTCGCCAACAAAAGCGGCGGTCTCTAGCAGATGCTCGAAGTTATCCAGAATCAGCAACAGCTCTTTGCGTTTTAGATAATTGAGTAACTGATCTTCAGGTGATGCTCCACCATGAAACGAGATTTTCAGAGCGTCGGCCAATGCGCCTGCCAACGAATTTATCTCCGCCGTTGAATCGGACTTGGCGATAGGCGCCAAGGGGACATAGACAAGGCCATCGGTGAAATTCGGCAGTTGGGCCGCGGCCGCTTCAATGCCAAGTCGGGTTTTACCCATACCGCTGGCGCCCAAAATCGTGAGCAAACGGCAGGTCGGGTCCGTCAAATTTGCGCCTATCGCCTCGATTTCTGCTTCACGGCCAATAAAAACAGTCGTCTGTGGGGGCAAGTTATGTTCAGGGAGATCTTTTTCGGCAACGGGGGCCTGGGCTTCTGCCAGCGACATTTCTTGCGGCGAGCCAAACCGAGACACAAACGCCCCCCGTGCCCGACGGATGAAGTCTTCCCTCTCAGCTTCGGAAATCTGCAAGTTTTCGGCGAGCAATTCAGCAATTTGCATCGACGGGCGTCTTTCGTCCCGCTCGATCTTCTTGATCGTATCTGGCGAGCATCCCACTTGCCGTGCCAACACAGGCCGCGAAAGTCGCAACTGATTGCGTCTTGCCTGACACCACTCACCAAACGAAGCGATTTCGTCCACTTTTCACCTTCTATCAGCGAATGTTCGCCCTACGAATGTCAAGGAGCCAAGCCATTATGTCCAACACTGTATCTACTGCTCCCCCTGATGCGACCAAAGCCCCGAAACAGCTTTCGCGCCTCGACCGTTATCTGACCCTCTGGATCTTCTTAGCCATGGGTCTGGGGGTGGCCCTGGGTTACTTCGTACCCGGCGTCGAAGCGTTCATCAATCAGTTCCAGGTGGGCACGACCAACATCCCCATCGCCATCGGCCTGATCCTGATGATGTACCCGCCCTTTGCCAAGGTGAAGTATGAACGGCTGCCCCAGGTCTTTCGCAACACCAAGGTGCTGGGACTCTCTCTGCTGCAAAACTGGGTCATCGGCCCCATTCTCATGTTTGTGCTGGCCGTACTCTTTCTGCACAACTATCCGGAGTATATGGTCGGACTGATCCTGATCGGGCTGGCGCGCTGCATCGCCATGGTCATTGTCTGGAACGAGCTGGCCAAGGGCGACAATGAATATGCCGCCGGACTGGTCGCTTTCAACAGCGTCTTTCAGGTCCTCTTCTACAGCGTCTACGCTTACATTTTCATCACCTTCCTGCCCGGCGCGCTTGGCCTGCAAGGCTCGGGCATGACCGTCGACATCAGCATCGGCGAGTTGGCGCGCACGGTCTTCATCTACCTGGGCATCCCCATGATCGCCGGTTTTGCCACGCGTTTCTTCCTGCTGCGCGCAAAAGGTCGGGAGTGGTACGAGACCGTCTTCATCCCACGCATCAGTCCCATTACCCTGGTAGCCCTGCTCTTCACCATTCTGGTGATGTTCAGCCTCAAGGGCGAACTGATCGTCCAGATTCCCCAGGATGTGGTGCTCATCGCCATCCCGCTCACCATCTACTTTGTCGTCATGTTCCTGGTCAGCTTCTGGATGGGCCACAAGGTCGGGGCTGACTATTCGAAGACCACGACCATGGCCTTCACCGCAGCCAGCAACAATTTTGAGCTGGCCATTGCCGTGGCTGTGGCCGTCTTCGGCATCGGCTCCGGCGTGGCCTTTGCCGCCGTCATCGGCCCGCTGATCGAGGTACCGGTTATGATCGCCCTGGTCAACGTGGCGCTCTCTTTCCAGAAGCGCTATTTCGCGCACGAACTACAACCCGCTCCGGTCGCCGTCATTGCTGGGGCCGAAGCCGCATGTCCGCCCCCGACAAGAGAAAGCTAACCATTCCAAGGAGGAAATCATGAACGTACCCGAATACGTGGCCCGCCAAGAAGTTCAGCGTGTCTGTGAAGAACTCAGTTTTCGAGATGGACGGCGGGGTCAATCGCGCGGATGACCCGCGCCGCGATGACCCCCGCGGGGACCGCCGGCAAGAGTGACGACCGCACAAAGGTCTCCACGATGGTGACCAGGGCGGCGAGCGACCCTCAGATCATCGATAGCCCCGGAAAATGCACAAAGCCGGGCACCAGGGAGGGCGGCGCCGAACCGCTCCCGCGCCCGCCATCGCTGCGGAAAGAGAGCAACAGGGTGCGAGCGGCAAGGGGGGGCGGGGGGGGGGCCCAACCACACCCCGGCACCGACGCGACGAAGGCCGCGCGGCGGTGGCGATGGACAGGGTCTTGAGTGGGGGGGGGGGGGGGGCGGGGAGCGGCCCGGGGCGGGGGGGGGGGGGGGGGGCCGGGGGGGCGGGCCCGCCCCGGCGCGGCATTTCGTAACGGTTGCGGCGGGGTCTGTTCACAGGGAGACCTCCTCTTCCAACCGTTTGCGGCCTTGCGCGCGGAAGCTGTTCCCGGTTATCACGACCACCTCTGCGTAATGAGCCAGGCGGTCGATGCCGGCGCTGGCCAAGAGCGGGTCGCCAAAGAGGGCGGGCCATTCTGACGGGTCACGGTTGCTGGTCAGCATGATGCTGCCCTTCTCGTAGCGCTCATTGATGATGTCATAGAGATCCTCGGGGCCGGGCGGCGTCAACGGCTTGAGGCCGAAGTCATCCAAGACCAGCAGATCGGGCCGTAGCAGACGTTGCAGACGCTGGTCAAAGGTGTTGTCGGCCCGTCCGCCGTTGAGATGCTGCAACATCTTGTGGGTGTTGACGAAGAGGACGTCGAAGCCCAGTCGGCACGCTTCGTGGGAAAGCGCTTGAGCCAGGTGACTTTTTCCGACCCCGGTCGGGCCGCATACCAGCGCATTGTGACGCGCACGGATGAAGTCGCAGCTGGCCAACTGCAAGACCTGCTGGCGGTTGAGGGTCGGATTGAAGTCGAAATCGAAGCTTTCCAGGGTCTTGGTGGTGTTGACCGTCGCCCGGCGCAGACGTAGCGCCAGTTGTTTCTGGGCACGGCGTTCGACCTCGTCTTCCAACAGGCGGGCCAGAAAATCGACATAGGTCCACTTCCCATCGATGGCCTGGCGGTTGCGAGCCTCCAGCGTCTCCAGGATACCGGAGAGACGCAGTTGTTTCAGGTGGGGCGTCATCTGGTGCATCAGTTCCATGTCACACCCCGACCAAGTGACCGACCAGGTCAGCGGCACTGCGGGCAAAGAGGGTGGCTGCCGACCGGATCGGTTCGGGTTCTGCCTTGAGCGCATCTTGGTTCTGTTCCAGGATATGCTTCACCGTGCGGTAGCTGGGATCGTCGAAACGCAAGGCCCGGGCACAGGCCGCTTCCAGGCGTTGGTCGCTGAAACGGTCGCGCAACCGAGCAGGCGTCGCACGGTGGGCAGCCGGTCCACCACACCGTCGTCCAGCAGTTGGGCGGTGACCTCGGTGGTGGCCGGACCGATATCCTGGGCGGCAGCACGACAGGCATCCCGGTCCATGGTCAGGCCGTCCAATAGTTCTGGCGGCAGGTGCCCTGGATGGGTGAAGCGCTGACCCGGTTGGGTCGCCCGCTCATGGCTGGCTATCAACTGATAGTCCATGGTGAAGATGCGCACTGCCTGGATGCCGCCGCGTACCCGCAGTTGCTGCCCGACTAGCCGATGGGGCGCCGAGTAGTAGGCGTTGTCAAAGACGACGTAGCAGTCCCGATGTAGTTTGACGACCTTCCAGACTGCCAGGTCGTAGGGGGCATCGGGCAACGGCTGTAATCGCTCTGTTCGGTCTCGAGGAAGACGCGTCAGCGGCTGCTCTTTGGTGGTGCCGTGGGTCCGCAACCCGGCCGTCGTCTCACACCAGACCAATACGTCACGGTTGGCTTGGGTGAGCGATGTCACTTCTCGACCGCCCAGAAAGTTGCGTTTGACGTAGTGCACACCCCCTTGTTCTACCTTGCCCTTATGTTGGGGCGTGGCCGGTCGGCAGGGGGCGATGAGAAAGCCGTAGTGTTCGGCGCACTCTCCGTATGCGTGTTGCACTTGCGGCTCTTCCCAGCAGGCTTTGGTGATCCCGGCTTTGAGGTTGTCGATAACCACTCGCTTCGGTATACCACCCAGGTAGGCAAAGGCGTTGACATGGCAGCGCAGCCACGTCGCCACCTTCTGGTCGAAGACAAACTCAACGTACTGGTGGCGACTCCAGGAGAGGGTCATGACAAAGGCCCAACTCTTGCGCACTTTGCCTGTCTCCAGATCGATCATCTTGCCTGCGTATCCAAAGTCGACCTGCGCTTCCGCCCCCGGTTCGGTCTCGACGCGCACGGTCACATCGGGCGTGCTCGGGTCCAGCTTCTGCACGTAGCGCCACACCGCTGAGTAGCTGCCCTTGAAGCCACGCTCTTTCAGCCGTTCCCAGATGGCTGCACTCTCCACCCCTTCCCGGTGCAGACGGCACCACCAGCTCTCGGTAGCGGGCAACCGATGAGCGGTTCTGGGGCGTGTCGTCATCGGCATACAGCGTGCTCATTCGTGCCTGCAACTCCCCCATTTCCGGCAGCTCTCCCTCCAGCAGACCTTCCTCCTTGGCCCAGGCTCGGATCCGGCTCACCGTGCGCCGGTCCAGCCCCACATCCTTGGCGATGCGCCGATTGCTCTCGCCTGCTCGTACATGATTCAAAATTGTGCGTACTTCCATTGTGCTTTTTCTCCTGTTTGACATGGTTCCCTCTCTTCACTCGTTTCGAATGCGAGAGGATTGTCAGTTTCAGGAGTTCCACCACCAAATTGGATCATCCCTGCCGCGAACAGGTGGTACATACGATCCGCGAATGAGTGGGACATATAACCGCGAACGCCTGGTACATTATCACCCGCGAGATGACACGGCGCTCAGTTCCACCGATGTCTTACCCGACGAAGCGAGCGTTTTGCAGGAGATGACGGGCGCCGAGGCGACCCAGATTTCGGACCGAGGCATTTCCGCGAGGTTTAGAGATCGAACTCGAACACGGATTGGAGTTCTCCGACGCCAATGTAACCAACAACCACCCGATCCTCACAGCCAAGATCGTGCTGGTCCATCTCAAGGAGATGTTGGACTACTACGAACGGCTAGAGGTGGCCGAACTGGAGGGCGACCTGCTGAAGGCAATCATCGCCGGCGACATCGACAAGATTCGCCGCGAATATGCCAAGCTCACCGTCGCACGCGTGACGCTTGCCCAGCAGGAACTGGTCCAGCTTGGTGGGTAGTATCTGAATGGACTACAGATGCCGCCCCCACATGATGATCACCACGCCCGCTAGGGCGACGGCTGCGCCTGCGATGTCATAGCGATCAGGCAGCCAGCCGTCGACCTGCCACCCCTACAGCAGCGACAGAACGATAAAGATGCCACCGTAGGCGGCATAGACGCGGCCAAAAGCGGCTTCTCATTGCAGCGTAGGCAGAACGCCATAGAACACCAAAATCAGCCCGCCGGCAACACCCACCCACAATGCTTTACCCTCGCGCAACCACTGCCACATCAGCCAGCCGCCGCCAATCTCTGCCAAACCAGGCAGACTGAGTTCCATTGTACGACGCAAACCACGTACGGGGAATCTAGTGGACAACCAAACCGACAGTCTATCCATTGGCGAACTGGCCGGCACCGCCGGGGTGAACGTCGAGACCATCCGATCTTCCGTTTTCGGCCCCGCTTACCCTCCTTTTCTTTCGGTTTGGGCGTGTAGAGCGCTACATCCAAACGCAGACGAGTGATCACGGTCACAGGATTGGGTAGCGATTGACACGCATGCAGAAAGTCGAGTGCGGCGTAGGTGCTATCCACGACAAGGATGAGTTGACGGTCGGGTAGCCAGCGCCGCAACTGGTAGATCATTTGGCGAGCCCAGTCCAACAGCGTCTTCGCTGACCGCTTCGATTCATCGTAGAAACGTTCTGATGGCGCTAACACAGTCAAGAAGGGCAATGCCCAAACCCGCTCTGCCCAGGATTTTTCAGTCAACCACATGGGACAGACCCAACGTAGACCACTGGCTTTCACGAAATGACTCTTCGACGAACGAACCGAATCCCGATAGATGCCACGAGCGTTGATCTTGGAACCCCATCGCCTTTTGATGGTTTCATTCAACCCAAAGACCAGCGGTCCTTCGCCACGATCCAGATAGCGCAACAGCAGACGCAGCAATACCTGGCTGACTGCCCTTGGCGACCACGATGCACGGTTCAGTACCTGATGATAGGTGGAGAACTCCGCCCTGTCGCTGTAGCCCATCACCATCAGCGCCGATGTGACCGTCCGCTTACCTGTACAGAGAATTGCACCCATGAGCAACACCTTGGCTTTGTTCCATTCAAATTGTACAAAGTCGAGGTCATCTGCGGTTCGTAAATGATAAAAGTCATACATGCCACTCTGGATGGGTAATACCTCCGCACAGCGGAAGCCAACCTCGCGCACGCAGCGTTCCAGCACGCAACCCGAGCCGTGCTCAACCGTCACGATCACGGCGCCATCTTTGCCAGCTAGGCGACGCACGACCTTCAATACTTCAATCGGGTTGGCCATATCGAGGATAAATCCCGTAGCCGTGACCAATTCATAGCGACCGTTGAGCGTACCATCGCCTCCAACTCTGACATGAAAAGTTACCCGATCGATTACGGAGGCTTGACGGGCGTTCGCCCACGCCTCTTCGATGACGGTTTCGTCTATATCGTATTATCTCATCCGCCGGTCATTTCCAGACTGAAGAAGGTTGATCAGACAGAGTTGTTCCGTTACGCTTCCGCAAGTTGAAGACAACCCAACAGCGGAGCAATTGAATGATTCAGACCATTCCCAAACGACTTCGATTCGTCGCACATGCCATAGTCAAGCGCATCAAACAGGTGACGAGACCAGCCAACAGATCTGGCGCCGGCAACCTGATCATCGACCTGACACGCAGCAAGCACGACCTGCTTGCAGAAAACGCGTTACTTCGCCAGCAACTTATTGTTCTCAGACGTAGCCAAAAGCGGCCTCGTTTATCGAACTGGGATCGCAAGTATGGGCACCGATTCTCAGCTGTGGCCAAGGCAACTGGCATAGAGGAGATTCAGATCCCGTTCGGCGCCCCCGATGCGAACGCCGTTTGCGAGAGGTTTGTTGGCTCCCTACGCCGAGAATGCCTCGATCATATGCTTGTGCTCAACCAGAAGCATCTCAATGTCATCACCCGCGACTACGTCGACTATTACAACCGGAATCGACCGCATCAAGGATTGGCACAGTCAATCTCGATACCAGCGGATGATCCGCCGACTTCCGGCGAGATCATCGCTCTTCCGGTATTGGGTGGCCTGCATCATCATTATCGGCGAGCTGCCTGACTGAATCGCTAGTGGATGAGTTAAGTAGCCAGCACGAGATGTTTCCACATCTTGGTTCGCATCTCCTTGCGCCATCTAACCTAGATGGGGTATCCTGCTTTGGAAAACAGTGGTCATCCCGTGGTGTGAGCATCATCGCGCGGAAAAGTGTGCCAGCTTCTAGCATACAGTAGCAGAAGGAATCCTGTTTGGGGTTTCGGAGGCAAACATGGCGTCAATGATTCTGCCCGCGCCTGGTCAAGCGGGGAATGGAACCGAGGCTAAACTACAAGTAAGCGTACACATCCAAACCACGGTCATGGCACCTGAAGTTGCAGCTCACAAGGCAAACGTATGGTTATCCATGAACGCTGGACACTTGCTTATGGCTGAGAACCCCGAGCTACTGCTCAATGAACCCCTCCGGTGGCGCTTCGATGTGATCCTCTCAAAACCGCGACTGGACAGGCCAGGCCAAGCCACACGCCATTTCATCGGTCGCATGCTTACAAATGCCATCACAGGCGAAGTCGATGAATCCGAAGCTCTCGTCAAGGAGTTGATTTCCAGTGCCGACGCGCTTGCTGTCCACGCCACATAGACTGCAAGAAGAGGAAGCAGGTTGCCTTGCGGCTTGCGCGCAGATGGTCTTACTGCATATCGGTGTAGAAACTACGCAGAGCAGACTGAATCACCTATTCAACCTTACCAGCATCGGTGCACCCTATTCCTACATTCGACGCCTTGACCAACTCGGAGTTCAAGTAACAGTTGCGATTGGAGACGATTTCACTATTCGCGGTGCAATCGACCGAAACCAACCTGTCATCGTATTTGTCAAAACGGGCGACCTATCATACTGGCCAGACAACACCTCGCACGCCATCGTCGTAGTTGGATACGACGACGAACATGTGTTTCTCAAAGATCCCGTATTTGCCGATGCACCAGAAAGATCTGAATGGAACGAGTTCATGCTTGCCTGGAGTGAGCAGGACTTCATGCTTGCTCTCGTGGAGAATTGACTTTGGCGAAGCTGAAAGGACTCGTATGGTCAATAAACTTCATGCACGACCAATTTCAGTCGAGTGCAGTCGCCATTCGACGATGGAATAGCGGTTGCGGCGACACGTGGCCCGTGCTGGCTAATTAACTCATCCGTCCGTCTTTTCCAGACTGAACCAGGTTGATCTGACAGCAATACGCCGTTGCGATTCCGCTAGTTGAAAACAGCCCAACAGCGGAATATTTGTATGATTCGAACCATTGCCAATCGACTTCGATTCGTCGCACAAACGGTCTTGAGGCGCATCAAGGATTGGCACAGTCAATCCCGATACCATCGGATAATCCGTCGGCTTCCGGCGAGGTTTTCGCTCTTCCGGTATTGGGTGGCCTGCATCATCATTATCGGCGAACTGCCTGACTGAATCGCTGGCGGATGAGTTAAGTAGCCAGCAGGGGAGGTAAGAAGCCAGTTCGCTCCATCTATGATGAGATATTTTCGGAGAAGCGTGAGCAATGGCCAAATTTACAGTAGGAGATTCTGTACGCTTTCACCCCGGAGTCAGAGACTATGATTTCGACGCTGATATTGGCGGGTGGCAGGGTCGAGTGATTCGACTAACGGAATATGACACTGTGATGGTCGCCTTCGACAGCATCACCCTGCGCAACATGCCCGGCGGGTACATCGAGACTTGTGAAGAAGATGGGCTGAGTTGGTCGGAGTATGGAGCAGACCCGAACGAGTTGGAGGTCGTGCCGCCCCGAGATACGCCAGCAGACGTGGAAACCGCCATCGCCGAGTTGAGCGCTCGCTATGCCTACAGTCATCTGGGCGAAGAAGGACGGGACATGAATGCTGTCCTGGCCGGTGTCGACCCGGATGATGAGATGGCGGCGATCGAGCGCTGGGGCGACTATCTAGGACAAACCCTCAGCTTCCCGTTTGAAGCAGAAGTGGTGGAGATGCTTTTCGAACGCGGGCCCATCCGCTACGGTGACCGGCTTCGGGTACTGGGCATCAACATCGTTGATGATTCATATGGAGTGCTGGCGGATGTCAAGCGGGGACGGAAATCCTACGTCTATCCATTCTGCGATCTCGAAACCGTTGACGATGAATCGTCCAACCACGATCCGTTGCAGCTTTACAGGGTATGGTTTGCAAACCGATAGAAAAACTCAAGGGTACTCCCTGCGGGAACGCCGGATAATTCAGCAAGGATGGGCTACTTGACAAGATAGGCTGTCAGGGTGAACGATTGAAGCATCTGCATCGCTCTCAATCGCTGAAATCACCAACCATGTACCCTCACAGCCTATGAACAGCCACCTGCTCAATCTCGCTGCGTAGGCCGGTTTCTCTCTGGGAAGCAATTTCCGCGCCATAAGGACCATATTCTCGTTTGATGTCAAGCCTAGAGAATGGCTTTCTAGCAGTCCTGGCTCTCGGCTGCTATTGGCCCATAGATTCTTCAGCCAGGTCGTGGAACCTGAGATGGTTGACAGTTTCGCGATGCCACATGTCGGTACCACCAGAGGAAATCAGTGAGAGGACACGCCACAACTAAAAGAGCCCCCAGCAATTCGCTGAGAACTCTTTCCAATCTTATAGTCGTACACTATAAGCCTGCGGAGACGACGGGAGTGGATTTCTCGCGTGTACCCTTCGTCTGGTATTTATGCCACACCACATTGCAACCGTTGCTACGCTTGTCCAGGATACGATCCAGAACAGCAAGCATTACCGCTCTGTCAGTTCATAACGAGCGTAACTGCTCCAAGAATTCGCGCGGACGACAGATTCTCACGCCTTGAACCTGCCCGAGAACCAACAAGTCGTCATCGCCGGAGACCAGGAAGTCTGCCTCTCCTACCACAGCATAGGCCAACAAATAGTCATCTTTTGGATCTCGAGTCACAGCGGGTATTGTCTCTGTAATTTTTGGGATCGTATCACTATGCGCCAAAAGGATGGAAGTAAACTGCTCCATCTTTGCCGGAGTGATGCGATTGGCTAAGTAAGGTTTGTTCGGGATGCTTGTCGAAAACTCCTCTAGGAGTGCCTCCGGCAACAGGAGCGTGAACTCTCCGAGAATGCCAGCCTCAACGATCCGGGTGATGGGACTATCTGCCCTGCGATTCAGCAGATAACTGATGAGGATGTTCGCATCCAGCAGCACCCGCATCATTTTCTCCCAGAATCATAACTGATCTTGCCATCGGCAATCATCTCATCGATGACGTCACGCGACAAACGATCGGCCATCTGATCGGTTTCCGACTCACTCAAATCCTGATTTCCGGATTGGATTGAGTCGGCGAGTTCCTGGAGTTCCTCCAATGCTCGCTGCCGGCGATTCTGCTCTCTCCATATACTGAACTGTTCGTAGGTGCCGTAAGATATCAAGACAGCCTGCGGCGCCCCGCGGTTTTCGATAACGACCTCCTCCCGATTTCCAACCACCTGCTGCACAAAGCTGCTCAGCTTCGCTTTTGCTTCGCTTGTGGAAACGTTGAGTGTCATGATCATGCTCCTAGCCTTAGACATATCGACAACCCTAAGCAATTCTGGCTTCATACGACCATTATAAAGCACCACATTATGGTCTGTCAACATGACCACAAAAGGGCTAGAGCCAGCGGACTAAAATCGTCTACGGGAGGGAGGGGCAGCAGGGTCTCTGCCAGGACACTGCTACACGTGTATTTAATCAACCGAAAAGTGCGTCGTTTGATCCTGAAAAGGCGCGTCCTTTGATAATGAAGGCGCGTCACAAAACCGAGACGCCTGCAAATGACGCGAGTTGATTACATGGCTAGCTCATTTCGAATACATTCGAAACGCGCAGGTCGCGGATACGATTGGAATGCTTTCCCATCAGTATCAGCCTTCTTGCGCCCATATCCCATAGTTTTGTTGGACCGGCTATTGGAAACATAGGAACCAAACGACATGAATCAGAAAACACTGATTCCCTACCTGGATTCAGAGCGGACATCATGAGGAAACAAAAAGAGCCCTCATGTTTCCTGAGGACCCTTTCTATCTTATAGTCTTCGACTATAGGCTAGCGGAGACGACGGGAGTCGATCCCTCACGTGTACAAGCTTGGTACGATTTGTTCCCCGACACATTTCAGCGACAGCAACTCTCCGCAAGACCAAATGTGTCACTTATGGTTCGACACACAGCAACTTCTCTCAGTTCACTACGTAGTCCAGCATTTCTGGGATCAGTCGGCGCCTTGCCCAACCCAGAAATACCGGCGGATGACGTAAGTATCCAGCATGGGCCAACATCTTCGTCGAGTCGACGGAGTTTTTGACCATACGGGTCAGTGCAGGCACATTGGCCGCGCCGGCATTGCCGGCATAGCTCATGCCGGAGACCAGCACATCCACGTCATTTTCTTCCAGGATGGTCGTAATCCAGTTGTCGGCCAATCCCTGGGCCGTGGCCAGGATGCGGGCATACTCTTCAGCCGTGATATCGGTCTCGGCCGACCACTCGACAAAGCGCTGGCCATAGGGCATACGATTGGCCGGGTCTTCGTTGTTGAACGCAACCACATCGGCCAGGCCCATGATCGGGGCCGGCGTCTCCAGGCCGGCGAAGAATCGGGCCACGCCATCCTGGAAATCGTAGGGGAGGAGACTTTGGGCCGTGTCGACAGCGGGCGGCAGCGTGTCGTCGGGGATCTCGACGACTTCAATGCCCTGCGCCTTGAGCGCCTCGATGGCCACATCCGGGTCACCGCCCAGTTCGGGCAGCACCACCTCAGCCAGGAGCGCCTCGCGATCCTCGTCGCTCAGTTCCTGCTCCGTCACAGCGGCCAACAACTGCTCCTTGGACTGTAGCCGCGCAGCTGCATCCTGAGCGGGAATGATCACGCCCACGCGCAGATCCCGGGCTTGATCCAGCGACAGGAATTCGCTGAAATCGACATCGGCCAGGGCCGCAGTATCTGCGGTCTTGGGGTCATTCTCGTCCACCCCGGCCATGGCGTTAAGCATCAAGGCCACATCCATCAAGCTTCGACCCATGGGGCCGGGCGTATCCAGCGCCTCACCCAGCGGCACGATCCGATCCCGGCTGATTAGGCCCTGGCTGGGCCGCAGCGCGGCCACGCTGTTGACGCGTGCGGGCTGGATGAGCGAGCCGGAAGTCTCCGACCCCACGCTGGCGGTGGCCAGGTTGGCGGCCACTGAGACCGCGGAGCCGGTACTGGAGCCGAGTGGATCGTAGGGGCCGTAGGGATGGCGGGTCTGGCCGCCGACAGCGCTGAAACCGCTGGGCATGCACGGGTCCATGTAGTTGGCCCACTCGGAGAGGTTGGCCTTGCCCAGGATGATGGCGCCGGCGTCGCGCAGTTGCTGGACCAAAAAGGCATCGCGGTCAGATTGCCAGTCCTTGAGCGCATAGGCGCCGGCCGTGGTCGGCATGCCGTCGCCGGTTGCGATGTTGTCCTTGAGCAGCACAGGGATGCCGTGCAGCGGCCCGAGTTCGGCGCCTGCCGCCCGTTTCTCGTCCATCTGCGCGGCAATGGCCAGCGCCTCGGGATTCAGCATCATCACCGAGTTCAGTTGGTCGATGTCGTAGCGCTGGATGCGGTCGACGTAGTAGGTCACCAGTTCGACCGCACTCAGTTCGCCGCTCTCCATCAGCGCCTGGATGCCCGGGATATCCTGGCCAGCCAACAGCATGTCCAGTTGCGCGGCGCGTTCGGCGCTGAAGTTGTCTAACGCTGCGGCAAAGGGGCTGAGATCGCGGGCACGTTTGCCGTCATAGGCCGGCTCGGCCAGCGGGAAAGCCCGCATGCCTGGAATGATGACTTCGAGGCATGATTCCAGGAGGGCGGTTGTCACTCTGGTATTCGACTCGCCGGCCTTCTCCTGAAAGAAGGCGAGATCGGCCTCAAGTGCGACCTTATCTTGCTCCGGTGTTTCCGCTGTACTCTCTGACGTAGAGGTCGCGTCCATTTCGGGTGACGCTGGAACCAACGTCGTGCTACAGGCGGCCAGCAATACTGTGCTCAAAATCAGAAGTATCGTTGTCGTACGTTTTATCACAGTGTTCAACCCTCTTCAATTTGCATAAGCTAACCGCTGTCGTCCAGCAGCAAGAGGCGACCGGCCCGTTTTCCTACCTTCATCACTTCGCCGCAAATACGGCTTGGCTCGGGTACGGATTTGATGCTGTCACTCGATATAGAAACAACGTTCTTTTCCGTATCGAGTGACAGCAAAGCACAGCCTACTCCACGACCTCGAAAGCACGCAAAACAGGCAACAATACGTACTCAACCATCAACACAGCCAGATTCTCATCCGTCGTTGACGTGCGAACAATGTACGGTTGCTCGTTTATCACACTGACACCCAAGATTGTGTAGACATCGGTCCCGTCAACGGTCCCCTCAACGCCGTAGATCGACCAGGTGCCGGCATCGGTTTCCAAGTCGGAAATTTTCAGCACGCCGGGGTAGGCGTTGAGCATGATGCTGTCAGGGTTCATCTCGTCAGTTTCGGTCCAGGCAGAAACGGAGAGCTGAATCGGTGCGTCTGGACTGGTGTACGCAGTCCCCGTTTCGTCCGGCGTCCACAGGGTCGGTACGATCGCAGCGACCGTTTCACTAACAAAGGTGGTCGGTTGCAGGTCCATCCGTTCGAAGGCCAAACGACGCAGATGTTCGATGCCGGCGTCCAGCACCGGGTCGCCGCCCTCAAATTTGGTTCGCTCCGTCTCTTCACTAACCGGCACGCGTACATCCGGTTGAACGCCGATGCCCTGGAAGGTGGGGAGACCGGTCTCGTTGTCCAAATCTGTCCCGGCGGTGTAGTTGAACTGCATGTTGCCGGGCAGGAAGATCCCATTGGTGTTGCCACCCGCACCTTCGGTACCATATTGGCCGACGATATCGGCGCGTCCGCTGGCCTGCAGCCAATAGCTCATGAACTCGCACGCGCTGGCGCACGTCTCATTCACCAGCATGACAACGTCCCCCTGGTAGGGCTGAAAACCGGCCGGGCCTGAGAGTTCACTGTTCTTGGGTTCCCGCACCCATTCACCCGTTCCTACATTGAACCGGTAGTCGTCTGCGATGCCAAGATTCAGCGGATTCTCTTCGTCAAACAGGTAGGACATGACCGCAAATTCCATCAGCGCAGAACCACCGCCATTACTTCGCAGGTCGATGATGATCCCGGGGATCTGTTGCTGGTTCATCACCTTGATGAAGTCGGCAAAGATGTGGGTGGCGATACCCGTGCGCGCAAATCCTGGCCAGGTCACATAGCCTACACCGTCCGTGAGCCGGTACTCCATCGGCATGATTGGCCGATCGGCTTGCGTCGGCACGTCATAAATCGACGTCAGCGTCGTCGTCACCTCATTGTCCGTATCGGGCAGGCGATAGGTCACCTCAAATTCAGTGCCAATCGGCTGCTTAAACAGATACTGAACATCCAGAATGCGCTTGGACTCTGGCGTACCCGGGAAGACGAGATAGTGGACCGCCTCGTCCAGCGCTTCCTGGACGGGCACACCGTCCACGCGAACGACTTCAGCGCCAAACGCAAGACCGGCGGCGGCAGCGGGACCTTCCGGATCGATATCCGATACGATGATGCGACCGTCATCGAGTTCAGTCAGTTCGGCGCCCACACCGCCGCCGTCTCTCGTCAGGCCTTCCCGCGCGGTCTGCAAGGCTTTTGGATCGCTGACGATATCACCGGGTTGCACATAGACGTGGGCATCGAACAGATCATGGGCCAGGTCAACCAGCGCCAGGAAATACGCACCCAGGTCTTCATTGGCCTCGGCTTCCTCGACACGCGGGCTGTACTCGGCATAGAGGGCATCCCAGTCGATGTCGTTGAACTCATTGAAGACATAGCGCTCACGCAGGAAGTCGGTCAGGGTGTCGAAACTCTCAACAATGCCCTGATCGGAAAAGTCGGGTGACGCGGATCCTGGAGAATCGGCTACATCCACGCGCGCCGTTACCGAGCGGTCAAACGTAATCGTACCGTCAGCAGCAATGTTGGCCACCGTAAAGCCCGACGGCAGGTCGACAATGGGATCGTCTGCCGTGAAGAGTTGGCCGTCTTCGCCATAGCCGCAGGGGAAGCCCTGTTGGTCGTCCGGCGCGAAAATGACGACGGCCCCTTCCACAATCTCGTTAGTCTCGTTGTCGCGGTAGTAGGAGTTCAGGATCCCGCTTTGCGCGATCCCTGTCAGAGGCACCGTATTGAGGACGTTCTGCGCCAGAGACACTTGGTAAATTTGGACGCCTGTGTCTTCCTCCGCATCTTGGTCGAGATCCACCTGAAGTCCCCTGCCTACGGCCGGCAGATTGATGGTGTAGGAAAAGGGCGTCGTAAAGAAGTCAGATGTTAATGCGCCAATGACCTGGCCCTCAGTTGGCGGGAATGAATCCTCTTCACCCTGAGCCGCCAATCCATTGTCGACCAAGGCAATCACCGGCTGATCAACGACGATTGTCGGGATTCCGTAGAAGCTATAGGAACCCTGACCTTCGATGCGCTGAACGCCCGGCCCATCGGCGGGGATGGCCGGACACTCATCCTGGGCGTGTGCGTTGCTGGACGGAAACAAAAGCGTTCCCACCACAAATAGGGCTGTCAGGACAGCCTTCCATCTAATTTTCATCATATCGTGAAACACCTCTCTGTATGTGAAATTCAAGTGAGCAAATGTGATAGGAACTGTATAAGGATTTCTGCCGGGATTCACTAGTCTGGCAGTGCAAAGGACGCGGGCGGTTCTGCTTCGATGCAGCTGCCGTCAGGCGCTGTCTTCGGATCGGCCAAGAACTGCACCATCAGCTCTTTCGCACATGGTGCGCCTGTCGGCGCGATCTGTACGTGAGAACCGGCAGGAAAGGTATACGAGAAACTGTTGGGGAGCAGAGCCGCCAATGCCTCGCTGGAATAGATGGGCGTGGCCGGATCGAGCGCGCCGTTCAGAAAGAGCGTGGGCAGATTACTGTTGATGGCCGCGCGTGCAGAGGATGGTAGGACAGGAACATCCAAGAGTGCACAGGCAAAGAGATAATCCTCGGCATCGTCTAGCGCCCAAAGCATGGCGGCATCGTTCGTGATGTTGCCGGGGAAGTCCGTCATGTCCAAAACGGAGAACACCGGGTCTTCAGCACAGGCCACTGCGTAGTGCATCAGCACGGCCATTTCATCGGTCTGCGCGTCAAAGGGCAGGAACAGCCCCAGGAATGGGTTGCTGTAATCGCCTGCGGCTGCCTGATAGATAATCTGAGGGACAAAGGTTCTCAGAAAGGGAACCGCCAATGCGGTGTTGATAAATCGGGAAAGCGCGACGTCGTCCATGATCAGGTCGCCATTCTCTGTGTTCACTGTGGCCGGCTCATTTGCTAGAGAGGCCAGCACTTCATTCAGGGTACCGGCAGGATCGGGATAAGCAGCGTTGCAGGTTTCATCGACGGCACACGCGGCAAAGACCGCGTTGAGCGCGTTGTCCAGCTTGCGTGCGTTGTCATCCGTCCAGGATTGCCAGGAATCAAGACTGACCGAACCATCGAGGACCATGCCTTCTAGCATCTCGGGATAATCACGCATCAGATGCTGGCCGAGGATCGTGCCGTACGATCCACCGTGATAGAAGATGGCGTCGTAGCCAAGCGCCGCGCGAATCGCATTGACGTCCGCAGCGTTCTCGATGCTGTTGTATGCCGTGACATCAACGCCATCCGCCGCGTGCCGATTGAAGCATGCTTCGGTGGCCGCGTTGATGGCAATGCGTCTCTCGCTGGCAGTGAGTTGCTGAGTCAGCGCTTGTAGGCGCGCGTCACTTTGCTCCGGGCAATTGAGGAAAGGGACCGAGTTGCCGGTGCCGCGCTGGTCGAAAAAGACGATATCTCGGTCCTCAAGGATCGATTCGTAGTAGGACAAGTCCATAGCATTGTTCGTGGTGCTGCCGCCTGGACCACCGGCGGCAAAGAAGAGTGGCGTGCCAGGCATCTCATTCTCGGCCGTGAAGCGAATCACCGCGAGCTTTAACGCACGATCGCTGTTGACATCATGAAATTCGGGCACAGCAACATAACCACATTCTGAGGAGAACCGTTCATCCGGCACGACGAAACACTCGTCTGCCAGCTCAAACTGCGACACCTCCATATCCTGAACTTCGGTCGCAATGCTAGATTCTTCCGCAAGACTCTGGTTGCTCGCCTGTTGTGTTTCATCAGGTGCAATGCCAGGATCGGTAGCCATCGGTGCTACATCGAATGTACACGCCGCCAGTAGCATCGACAGTGCAAGCTGGGAGATCACTGTAGCAATTCGTGTCATATCAGGCCTTCTTCCTTATCAAGGTATCATCATGGTGACGGAGTCGACTATCGTCTGATTCGCTGCGTGGGCTTCCAGAATCAGAAATGGCATCGGATTAGCTTCTGTTTGAGAAACATATGTCGCTGATCTGTCATCGTGCGGCACAAAGATCCTTCAACGCACTGTGCAATCTGTCCACTGAACCGTCGTATGGAAAGACGGCATCGGCCTTGCCGAGTCGTGCTTGATCTTGCTGCCTGATGGTCTCGGTCAAGACAAGACAGCGAATGTCGGGTTGTACCTTTTTGACTTCGCAGAGCAACGATGCAACATCACCCGCGACTAAATCACTATCAAGTAGCAGGAGATCAGATTTCTGCGCTTGAATGGTGCGTAAGACCATGTTTGTTTCACCGGCAAATGCGATGGTGTTCAGCCAGGATAGATCGGCCAACATCGCCTTGAGCGCTTCCTGAATCACACCACGGCGAGCCGCGATCACAACACAAATTGGTTTGTGTTTGTTATTTGTCATGGATCATCATCTGCCTCCGTCGCCGAGATTCAAGCCCTGACAACGATATCATGCTTTGAAATAGCCGCAATCATGCAGGCAGACGATCTTTTACAGCGAAATCCCCGTCCAATTGGACTCGTCCGATTGGACTATGTTTGATTCATTCAATCGGATGAGATGGGCACGAATCTTTCTATGCAGAGAGGAGGTTGTGTTCCACGGCATAGCGGGCTGCTTGTGCCCGATTGGCGAGGTGCAATTTGGCGAGGATGTGGCTGACGTGGCTGCGTACCGTATTGACGCTGATATGGAGCTGGGCTGCGATTTCCTGATTGGACAAGCCCTGAGCCAGGCACGTAAGTACGTCTAATTCCCGCTTGGTGAGAGGGGACAGCGAGTCAGGTTCGGCCGGCGCTTGCAAGCCTTGCATCAATTTCGCCGCCATCGGCTGGGGCAACGACAGTTGACCCGCGGCAACGTTACGAATCGCCTGTAGCAGATCGGCAGAGGAGGAATCTTTGAGCAGGTAGCCAAGCGCGCCGGCCCTAATCGCTGCTGCGATCTTATCTTCTTCACCGAAACTGGTCAGCACCAGTATCCGGGCATCCGGGTTTTTCACTTTGATGGATTTGATGGCTTCGACGCCGCTCTGCCCTGGCATCACCATGTCCATCAAGATGACGTCCGGGTTGAGTGTGCGCGCCATCTCGACGACTTCCAGACCATCGTCTGCTTCTCCAATCACCTCCATGCCGTGGCTGGGCACCAGCATGGACACCAACCCGCGCCGCACAACCACGTGGTCATCTGCAACTAGTATCCGAATCAGATCGGTCATCGTTCTTCCTCTGAGTGGTTGACCGGCAAACAGACTTCGATCTGAGTACCGCCGTCGGCCTCGGCCGTGATCGCCAGTTGTGCATTCAACGCTGCTGCGCGTTCTCGAATGCTCTGCAGACCGAGACCGCCGGATGTTTCTGAGAGGTCAAAGCCGCGCCCATCGTCGCTGATTGCCAAAATGAGCTGATCGTTTTCGACTGTAATTCTAACGGCAACATGGTTGGCCTGTGCGTGCTTCAAAGCGTTATTCAACGCCTCCATGGCCAGATGATAGAGTTCCGCTTCCGTTGCCGATGGCAGAGCCACCGCATCGACACCCTCATACGTCGCTGTCATGCCTGAACGGCGTTCGATGGTATTCAACCGCAACATCAGTGCTTCCACCAGCCCGACTTGATCGAGCGCCTGGGGGCGCAGTTGAAAGAGGAGCAAGCGCATTTCCCGCAGGGCTTGAAATGCACTCGTTTCCAGGTCCGCCAGGCTGGTCTGAAGCCGGTCGACATTGTCTTCCGCGGCAGCTTCTGCACCGGAGCGGGCCAGCAAGGTGAGTCCATACAGCGATTGGTTGACCGAGTCGTGCAAGTCACGCGCCAGTCGTTGGCGCTCTTCCAGCACCGCCATCGCTTCTGCCTGTTCACGCAGGCGATGGTTCTCGATGATTACGGCCAATTGCTCCGCCAGCGCCACCATCAACGAGATCTCATCCAGGCTGAAATTTGTCTCGACGCGACGATAGCAGCTTAACCAACCCAACGTGCGTCCCTGGGTTCGCAACTGCGTTCCCAAATAGGACTGAAAGCCAGACAGTTTGAACGCCTCGGGCAACAATTCGGCCTGTCGTAAATCCGTAGTAGACCAGTGACCGCCGTCTTGATGAAAGTGTGTCACAAATGGCTCAGTGATTGGAACCACCTGCAAAGAACTCAAACGTCTAGGCGAAAGTCCGTCCGCCGTTACCAACTGCAAGGACTGCAAATCAGAATCGTACAAGTGTAAGCAAAATGCGTGACATTGGCCGGTACTGAGGATCTGAGTGATGGCAGGCGACAGGATCTGGGTGAAATCGTCGCCGCTGCGATTCAGCGTAGCAAGATCGAAAAAAGCGGCCAATTCTCGTGTGCGGGCAATCAGACGATCTTCCAGATTCTCGGTAAGGCGTTGTAATTCGACCTCCACTCGCCGGCGTTCGTCAATTTCCTCCTGAAGCAATTCTACTGTGTGGTTCAGGTCTGTTGTCCGCTCCTCTACACGCCGCTCCAGCAGATCGTGGGCCTCCTGAAGCGTTTTGGCTTTCTGCTTGAGTACCTCCGCTTGTCGTTTTGCGTTTTCGGTTTCGTGGGCAACCTGCAGAATCTGCAGCTGTTGATTGGCTCTATCACCCAAGACAGCTGCCTGTTGCCCCTGGTACTGTTTGTAGTGCGACAATGCGGTGGCGAAATCGCCCTGTTGTTCGGTGATTTCAGAGGCCAATAAGTGAAGTTTGACCAATTCTGGTTTGCCGTCAATCGATTTGGCCAACGCGATGCCCCGGTCAAGCACTTCGAGCGCGCGGTCAAAATCCTCTTGTTGGCGATGGGCCTGAGCAATATTCGATAGTACCTGGATGGCGACTGGTTTTGCATCCAAGTGCTCTGACAGGGTCAACGCCTGCACTAGATACGCCAATGCATTGGCAACATGCTCGAGTTTCAGGTGCGCTTCCGCCAGAATATTGAGCGTGTAGACTTCGAACAGCTCGAAACCGGCATCCCGACTGATTGGCAATGCTGTCGTCGCATGTTCTAATGCTGTTAGAGGTTCGCCTTTTTGCAGATAGCTGATCGCCAAATTGGCATAGCCCAGAAATTCATTGCGATGATATGCGCTTTCCGTCGCCAAACGCAGATTTTGATGACAGGCCTCGATGGCATCATCGGGCCTATCCGATTCGATGTAAAGATGGGCCAGATTATTGTACGCGTTGGCGATCCGTTTTTTGTCACGGGCACGTTCCGCTGCATCGAGTTGTTTGTACGTAGCGGCCAGCGCGTCGGGGAGATTGCCGATACCGGCGTATACGCTGGCGATGATATCAAGCGCATCGGACAAACCCTCAAGGTGTTCTAATGATTCGAACAGCTGCCGTGCTTCGAGCGATTGGCTGAAGCTTCTCGGATAGTTGCCCAGCCGAAAGTCGAGATACCCCAACGAACGCAGACTTTCAGCCAGACCCAGGTCGTACGAGACTGAGCTACTACCAAGTGACCTAGACAGCGCGCGCGCATTTTCGGCCATGGATTGCGCTCGCTGAAGGTCAGTATCTCGCAAGGCCCAGGCCAGTTCATTCAGGTCATCAATCTCCCTGTGTAGATCTTCGCTCGTCGTCTTGTCGTATTCTGGCAGTTCACCTTCAAACCGGTGGGTTGTCTCCGAATCACCCATAAATTTCCAACCTCGCAGCACAGGTTTGACCGCGCCACCTGAGCCGTATGTGGTGTTCTCTGCCAATGCCTGGTCGGTTTGCAATCACTGCGTCCTTGACCTCACGATATTGAAGTAGATCACTCTGTTATTTGGTGGTGTGCCTTTGCTCCCTTCGCCTGCACAGCGTCACCAGCAACTTTACCTTTCACCCCACCCGTATCGCGTGTTGCGCCTCTGGCGGACAGCGCTGCCATGGTAAGGAGACTGTCGCAAGCGTGAACAAGAGAGGTGAAGCGTACACAGAGAATCATGTAGGCCAGAGGGACGACTGCACCGTCCTGAAGCGAAAGCAGCCTCGTTAAGTCGAATAAAGCAGACGGCGACAGTGTTTGTCGACTGGAAGCCAACACAGAGGAATCACTAGAGCGTGCTATGGGCGAGATATTGTGGCACTGCCGGGAAACCAGGCAGCAAACAGAGAAAACAAACATCGCCCTAAGGTCCGCTCACGGCGAGATTCCCGAGGGTCTGTCGGGGTTGAAGCGCCTGGCATGCATGAAGAGAAGCGTCAGAGAACTTGGGAGACCCCATCGGCTCCCGGAGGCAATGAGGTATGGCATGCGGTATTTGAAGTACGCAAGGGGAAACCCGGACACAACGTTAGACCGAAGCCTGAAGCCGGCCTACCGGGGAAGCGCGACCGACCGAGAAGGGAGGAGCGCCGGAAGTGGGTGGGGAGTCAGACCGGCTCATAATACTCCGAGCGCGGGAGAGCCGCGTACACGGGGAAGGGGCCGGCGAAGTGACGCAGCCAACAAAGGAAACTTCACCCAGACAAGTCGAGCTGATCCATGAAGCAAACCTCCCTGTTGGGAATAGCGAAGAAGGCGGCATCGGACAAGGCGCATCGGTTCCAAAACCTCATTGGGATGCTCACTGTCGGCTATCTGCTCGCCTGCTGGAGGCTGATCAACAAACGTGCGGCCTGCGGTGTTGACCGTCAGGATGCGCGGGCGTATGAAGCCAACCTGCAGGAGAATGTAGAAGCCCTGGTGGCAGCGCTCAAAGGCGGCAGGTATCGCGCCCAGTTGGTGCTCAGAAAATACATCCCCAAGCTCGATGGGAAAACGAGACCACTGGGGATACCGGCCATTGCGGACAAAGTCTTGCAGATGGGGGTGATGAAGATTCTCGAAGAAATCTACGAACAGGACTTTCTCGGATGCAGCTACGGCTACCGGCCCAAAATCGGTGCCCTGGATGCGGTACGAGACCTGAGCGAGGCGCTGCGCAGCGGGCGCTATCACTTCCTGGTCGAGGCGGACATCCGCAGCTTTTTCGACCGAATCGATCATGACCGACTGATCGAATTGCTGCGTCGACGGATCGACGACGAGCCGTTCCTGCGGCTCATCCGCAAATGGCTGAAAGCGGGCGTATTGGAGCCCGATGGCGCGCTACAGTACCCGGACGCGGGCTCGCCGCAAGGCGGGATCGTAACGCCACCAACAAAGAGCAACCACGGGAAGGGGGGCGGGGGCGGGGGGCGGCGGGGGCGGCCGGCCGCCGCACGCCGCGCGGGCGCGGGCCGCGGCGGGGCGCGCGGCGCCGACGGCGCGGGACCGGGGGCCAGAGCAGCCGGGGGGGGGGGCCGCGCCGAGCGGGCCAGCAAGACGCCCGAAGCGGGCCGGAGCCGGGAGCGCGCAACGAGACGACCCGAGCGCGCCCGCGCGGGCCCCGGCGGGCCGCCGGCGCGCGCGGGCGCCCCGGCGCGCGGGGGGGGGGGGGGGCCGAGGGCCAGGGGCGCCGCGGCGGGGCGGGGGGGGGGGCGCCAGCACCCCGGCGGCACGGAAACCCCCACCCCCAGGAAGAGCGGCCGGGGGGGCGCCCCAGCGGGCACCAGCCCGGAAGAAGAACGGGCAGATGCAGGGCTGAGCCGAAACGAACGCCAAGACAGGACCACGCGCGCAACGCATGCGCCAAGCGGCGCGCACGGCGCGGGCGCCGACGGACGCACAGCGAACACCGACGGCGGGGGAGCCGCCGGGGCGGGACGGGGCTCCGGCGGGGCGGGGGGGCGCGCGGCGGGGCGCCGGGGGCGCCGGGCGCAGGGGGGGGGGGGCCCGGGGCGGGGCGGCGGGGCGCCCGCGCGCGGGCGGGCGCGCGCGGCGCAGGCGCCCAGCGGCGCCGAGCGGGGGCAACGCGCCCCGGCGACAGCGAGCGGGGGCCGGCAAGAGCACGAGGAGAACGTAAACGGCACGCGCGCCGCGGCGCCAGAGGCGGGGCGCGGGCGCCACAGCGAACGGCAAGAAGGCGAAGAGCGCGCCAAAGGCGGCCAGACGCCAACGGCGGGCCGGCCACCGGGGGGAGCGCAGAGGACAACAAACAAGGCGCCGCCGCCGGGCCGGGGGGGCGCGCAGCAGCACCCGAACGCGCGGCAAGAAACGACAGCGTGCAGCGGCCGAACAGATCATCACAGCATGCCGAACGGCGGCGCAGAGCAGCACAGCGGCATCTCCAGCAGGCATCCCGGCTCTTGCGGCAACCGAGGGTCATCGACAGTCGTTCGCCCGAGGCCAGTCCTCAGCTCGCTGTGCGCCGTCGAACTCCCCGCCAGCATGCCGGTCAAGGCGGGTCGGCATCCCGGGGGGATCGCGCGGCGCACGACGGCACGCGGATAACACCGGGAACACCGGACGACAAGCGCATCGAGACCACCACGAGGAGAGGGGGCCGGGGCGACCCGACCGGACACGGCAGCACGGGGTGGGGGAGAGAAGGAAGGTCTCACCGATACTCGCGAACATCTACCTTCACTATGCCCTGGATGTGTGGTTCGAGGAAACCGTCAAGGCGCACTGCCGCGGGCCGGCGTACCTCTGCCGGTATGCCGACGACTTCGTTTGCGCGTTCGCGTGCGAATCCGATGCCGAGCGCTTCTATCGAGTGCTTGGACGTCGGCTGGAGTCGTTCGGCTTGGAGCTTGCCGAAGACAAGACCAAGCTCCTGCGGTTCTCACGCCTAGACCGACACAACAGCGGTGCCTTTGAATTCCTGCGCTTCGAGTTTCGCTGGGGGCGCGGTCGCTGGGGTCAACCGGTGCTGAAGCGGCGCACGTCGCGTAAGCGCTACCGGGCCTCCCTAGCGAGCTTCCAGGAATGGTGTCGCACGCACTGTCGGATGCGCAAGGAGGCGCTGTTTGCCGCGCTCAACGCAAAGCTGCGCGGCTATTACAACTACTACGGAATCCGAGGCAACTACGAGAGCTTGGCGAGCTTTTTCTATCAGGCCAAACGCCTGCTCTTTCGGCAGCTCAACCGTCGCAGTCAGCGGCGCAGCTACAACTGGAGCGGCTTTGCCGAATTGCTCAAGGTCTTCAAGCTCGAGCGACCACGCATCTGTCACACCTTCTGAGTATCAGCTTATGTCGCCATGTGCAAAGCGAGTCACTTCGAGGAGCCCGGTGCGGGAAATCCGCACGCCGGGATCTGTACGGGGGCGGTCGGGTAACTGGCCGTCCTACCGTGATCGACAACGATCTTGAAATCCGCCGGCATCGGCGAGGCGAATTGTCCAATTATCGACGAGTTCGCAGATATATCAGTTGGTTGGGCGCCTCGAAAATTCCGATTCCGGGAGGTCTGAGGGCGGGAAAGCGATAGCGCATCCCGCCATCTTCGCGGTCATTGCGGCGGGATGCGCTCGCTCTCCCGCCCTACAAGGCGCCCGCGGCTCCCCGCTTCCCCGTGTGAGTCGATGACCATGCTGGCAGGTCATGCGGGTTCCGCCGCGGGTGTCGTGCTGCGCAACTTGGCTCGCTAGCCGACTGCCGCCTGCTCGCCGCGTAACCGTTTGACGATCTGTTGCAGGTCTTGCCAGCCCTTGGCCTTCTCGGCCGGCGAGCGAAGGTAGTACGACGGGTGGTAGGTGACCAGCAGCGGGATGCGGTCCGGGCCGAAGGCATGCATGCGCCCGCGCAGCTCGCCGATCAACTCGGTGGTGTCGAGCAGGTTGGTCGCCGAAACGCCGCCCAAGCTCACCAACAGTTTTGGCTGGACCAGCGCGATCTGGCGCATCAGATAGGCCCGGCAGGCGACGGCCTCGTCCGGGGTCGGGTTGCGGTTGCCGGGCGGGCGGCACTTGACCACGTTGGCGATGTAGACCTGCTCGCGCCTAAGGCCCGCCGCGGCCAGCATCCGGTCTAGCAACTGTCCGGCGCGACCGACAAAGGGCTCGCCCTTGAGGTCCTCGTCTTGGCCCGGCGCCTCGCCGACGAACATCAGCTCGGCGTTCTGATCGCCGATGCCGAACACGGTGTTGTGGCGCCGCTCGCACAGACCGCAGGCACGACAGCCAGCGACCGTCTGTTCGAGCGTCGCCCAGTCCATGCTCGCAATCGGGTCCGGTGCTGGCGGCGCGTCGTCGAAAGGCAGGTCAAAGAGCGGGTCTAGCGAATCATCCAGCGGCATGCCCAGCATCTCCGCCTCGGTCCAGGGCGGCGGCTCGTCGGACATCGGTGGCCTGTCGTCCGCTGGCGGCGGCGATGCGCTAGGCTTTGCAGCGCTAAGCGGTGCCGTTTTGTCAGTCGAACGGTCGGCCTGTGACGCACTTGGCGGTGCTGCGCTTGCGCCAAGTCCAGTTGAAGCCGCCCCGCTCGCCGTCGATCCCGCTTCAGCCGGGGACGCGGTGAACGGGCGCTCAGGTTCCGACGAAGCGGCGCTCTCCCCGCGCCCACGGCCAACGGCAGGGCTTGCAAGCGACGTCGGCACCGGTGGTGCCGGCCGGACCTCGGTGCTCCGCGAATTCGCGGACGCTACCGGCGGTTCCGATCTGATCACCGGCTCCCGTCCTGGGGGCTCACCCTCGACGGCATCGGGCTCAAACGCTCCGGCCACCCCGTCACCGGCCACCCCAGCATCGGCCGACCGCAGCCGCCAGACACGGATGCCCATCGCATCCAAATAGTGCAATCGTCGGGCCTCGTTCATAACAGTTCGGTGCTGCGCCATTCGGTATGTTTGTTTCCGGCAATCGCCTAAGTTCATGAACTCGCTCAATCGATAGACCAGTGGCTTGCCCCCGCGCAATCGCCCTGTGCCGCGGCCCTCGGCCCTAGTGGAGCGGTACGGAAATCCCGAGGCCGTTCGTTGTCGTTGTCGTTTTCGTAATCGTTATCGGGCACTCGGCTAAGGCGATTACGACAACGACAACGACAACGACAACGACAACGACAACGACAACGACCGGAGACTATCTCGGAACATCTGCACTAAGGTACTAGCCCCTCGGCCCTTCTTCCGTCATACATCCCCAGTCTGCGGATGCGCCCGCTCGCGCGGCTGCATGATCTTATTCACGGCGTTGATATAGGCCTTGGCGGAGGCGATGACGATGTCGGTATCGGCGCCAGCGCCGTTGACGATCTGTCCGCTGCGCTCCAGGCGAACCGTGACCTCGCCTTGCGCATCGGTACCGCTGGTGATGGCGTTGACCGAGTAGAGCTTCAGCGTGGTGCCGCTGTTGACGATGGTCTCAATGGCGCGGAAGGTGGCGTCCACCGGGCCGCCGCCGCTGGCCGCGCCCGGCCTCTCCTCGCCATCGACGCTGAGCACCACCTCGGCATGCGGCGTTTCGCCGGTCTCGGAGCAGACCCGCATCGACACCAGCTTGACGCGCTCGTTGGCGGCGTCCAGCGTCGCGTCAGTGACCAGCGCCTGCAAGTCCTCATCGAAGATCTCGTGCTTCTTGTCCGCCAGGTCCTTGAAGCGGCTGAAGGCCAGGTTGAGTTCTTCTTCGCTGTCGAAGGTCATGCCCAGTTCGCCGAGGCGCGCGCGGAAGGCGCTACGCCCTGAGTGCTTGCCCAACACCATGCGGTTCTGCGTCCAGCCGACGTCCTCGGCGCGCATGATCTCGTAGGTCTCGCGGTGTTTGAGCACGCCGTCCTGATGGATGCCGGACTCGTGGGCAAAGGCATTGGCACCGACGATGGCCTTGTTCGGCTGCACCGGGAAGCCGGTGATACCAGACACCAGCCGCGAGCAATTGACGATCTGCGTGGTATCCAGGCCCGTGTCGCACTCGAACAGGTCTTGCCGCGTGCGCACGGCCATCACGACCTCCTCCAGCGCCGCGTTGCCGGCACGCTCACCGAGACCGTTGATGGTGCACTCCACTTGGCGCGCGCCATTGCGCACGGCAGCCAGCGAGTTGGCCACGGCCAGACCCAGATCATTATGACAATGCACCGAGAACACCGCCTTGTCGGCGTTCGGGATGCGCTCGCGCAGTTGCGAGATCAGGCTGCCGAACTGGTGCGGCACCGCGTAGCCGACGGTGTCCGGAATGTTCAGCGTGCGCGCCCCGGCGTCGATCACCGCCTCCAGCACCCGGCACAGAAAGTCGATCTCGGAGCGACCGGCGTCCTCCGGCGAGAACTCCACATCATCGGTGAACTGGCGCGCGCGACGCACCGCATGCACCGCCTGCTCCACCACCTGATCCGGGCTCATCTTGAGCTTCTTCTCCATGTGGATCGGCGAGGTGGCGATAAAGGTGTGAATACGGCCCGAGTTGGCGTTCTTCAGCGCCTCGCCAGCGCGATCGATGTCCTTGTCCAGCGCCCGCGCCAGGCCGCAGACGGTGCTGTCCTTGACCGTTTCCGCCACCGCCTTCACCGACTCGAAGTCACCGGGGCTGGCGATCGGGAAGCCGGCCTCGATCACGTCGACCTTGAGCCTTTCCAGCGCCTTGGCGATGCGCACCTTCTCATCGCGGGTCATGGACGCGCCTGGGCTCTGTTCGCCGTCGCGCAAGGTGGTATCGAAGATGATCAGGCGGTCTTGTGTGGTCATGGGGCGTGCTCGTGTTGGCTCTCGGTGTTGTCTGCGCGGGGCATTGGCAAGGTCGATCACCTCGCCGCGGGGCGCGTATCCGTCGGGGGATGCAGTTTTAACACGAACGCGCCCCGCTGCCATCATCGACCGCGCCCTGGGACCGGCGATTTCCAGTCGGCCCGTCTCAATGCACAAGGCTCTCCACCTCGAACCCGGCCAGCGTGCGCCGCTCGCGGCTGAACTCCACCCCGATCAGATGGATCGGCTGGCCCTCGGCGGCGTATTTGTCGGCATAGCCCCGATCCTTGATCTGTTGCAGGGCGCGCCCGTCCGGGTTCAGCTCGACGACTTTGAATTCGAACAGATAGATCTGGCCGTTGAAGCGCACCGCCATGTCCAGACGCCCGGCGTTGCTGCTTTGTTCGACGGGGAGGTCGAGGCCCAGGGAGGCAAAGAGGGCGTAGAAGACGCTGGCGTAGTAGCCCTCGTACTCGGCGATGGCGTTCTTTATGAACCACTGGCCTGGGATGCCGTCGAACAGCGCGCGGATCAGCGTCTCCATGCCGGCGAAGTCGTTGGCCAGCAACAGGTCGTAGAGGCGACCGGGGCTGGGCGTTGCGACGGCGGCCCCGGACGGTGGGGTGAAGCGCCGCAGTAAGGCATCGTTGAGGCTGGCGTAGACCTCCAGGTTGGGCCAGCCGAGCTGATACTCGATCAGGGCACCGCGCCGACGCACCGATTCGATGGTGAGATAGCCGGTCTGGAACAGCAACGCCTCGGTGGCGATATGTTCCACATCGAAGGCCGAGAGCAGGGCCTCGTTGGCGACGAGTTGTCCGAGCCGCGGGGCAAAGACCTCGCGTTCCAGCAGGAGATCGATCAAAAAGCTCGGTGTCGCGGTCTCGAACCACCAGGGACGGAAATCGCGCTCCTGAAACAGCAGCAGCACATCGAAGGGGTTGTAGACCGATTCGCCGGTCCAGTTGTAGCCGTTGTACCAGCGGCGGATCTCGTCGCGATCCAGGCCGTCAAGCTCGGGGGCAAAGACCTCATCAAGGTCCGATTCGGTGTAGCCGCAGATGGCGGAATATTCCGGTGACACGGTGATATCGCGCAGGTTGTTCAGGCCCGAAAACAGGCTCACCTTGCTGAACTTGCTCACCCCGGTAAGCATGGCGAAGCGGATATGGGCGTCGGCGTCTTTGATCACCGAATAGAGGTTGCGCAGCCCATCGCGAATGCCCTTCGCGGTCTCCGGCCGGGTCAGGTTGTCGAGGATGGGCTTGTCGTATTCGTCCACCAGCACCACGACGCGCTGGCCGGTGGCGGCGTGGGCCTCGCGGATCAACTCCGCAAAGCAGCCTTCGATGTCGGGCTCGCTACAGGTCACTCCTAGGGCGGCCTGATTGATGCGCAGTTGCTCGCCGATCTTACGGGTCAGCTGATCGGGGTCTTGGATCACGCCACCGCCGAAGCTGATCCGAATCACCGGGTAGCGTAGGCCCCAGTCCCAGCGATCATGCGCATACAACCCTTGAAACAGGGCCTGGTTACCAGTAAACAGCTCCGCCAAGGTATCCAGCAGCAGCGACTTGCCGAAGCGTCGCGGGCGGGATAGAAAGTAGTATTTGCCCTGTTCGATCAGGCGCAAGATGAAGGCGGTCTTGTCGACGTAGTAGCAGCCATCCTCGCGAATCTCACGGAAGGTCTGGATGCCGATGGGGAGTTTCAGGCGGGTCATGCGTGCGATGCGATCCTGATAGCGGAAGCAATCCGCATAGTTTAGCCGCGACTGCCGATCATCATCGCTCGCGGTCATCACCGCGCGCGCGTGACCTGCGTCAGTGATGCCTTCCAGCCCTGATGGTGTCAGGCCAAGATGGCCTGATGACGCACGCTGTGGGTTGCGGTGGCCAAAACGACAGTCATGGCCCCGGAACGCAAGCCGCCGCGGATTCCGGTGCCGATGGTTGATTTGACTGATGTGCGCATGCTCGATTCGTCCGGCCTGGCGATATTGATGCGCATCCACGCCGGATGCCAGAAGGTTCCGCCCTAGGGCAGACGCAGGCCGTTTGGCCGATCCCTGACTATACTTGGCTAACGGGCATAGCGCAGTGCCACCCCGCGAGATGAAGCGATTATGACATCGTAGTGCCTTGCCGCGGTCGGCCCAGGGTGCGGGGCCGCGGCGCTGGCCGGACCGGTTGCTGGGGGCAGCGGATGGGTTGCGCTGCGCCTTGGCCATCCCGCGTCGCGGGCGTCCCCGGCTGGGTGGCGCCGCGCGCGACCCATTAAACGGCGAAACCTCGCCCAGCCCCGGAGGAACCCCATGGCCAGTCTCTTCAAGCGCCTCAGTGACGTCATCGCCGCCAATCTGAACGATCTGGTGGATCGGGTCGAGGACCCGGAGCGCATGATCAAACAGATCATCCGCGAGATGGAGGAGAACATCCGCGGCGCCCGGGAGGGCGTGGTCGATGCCGTGGCCAGCGAGAAGCTGCTGGCCAGGGAACTCGAGGGCCAGCGCCGCCAGGCGACCGAATGTCACGAGCGGGCGCGCCGCGCCATGGCCGCGGGCAATGAGGCGCTGGCGCGCGAGGCGCTGATGCGCAAGCAGGAGCATGACGGCATCATCGCGAATCTGCAGGCATCCTGGGAGTCGGCCCAGGGCACCAGTACACGGCTGAAGGCCCAGTTGCGGGCGCTGGAGGCGAAGCTGGAGGAGGCCCGGCTCAAAAAGGGCAGCCTAGTGGCCCGGCAGCGGGCGGCACAGGCCGCGGAGCAGATGGACCAGATCCGCGACCGGCTGAGCACCGGGCTTGAGCTCGACCAGACCTTAGGGCGGATGGCGGGCAAGGTGGAGGAGATGGAGGCGCGCATGGCGGCCCGCGATGAGATCTATGGCGAATACAGCGAGACGGAGCGCGAGTTTCTGAAGCTGGAGACGGACGCCGCCGTGGAGGCCGAACTGGCCGCGCTGCGCGCCGCGGTCAAGGACTGACGCGGGGCCCGGCGCGGGAGGCCGAGCATGGACGGGTTGCTGATCGTGGTGCTGGTGCTGTGGGCGGTGGCGCCGGTGATCCTGCTGATTGCGCTGGTCATCGCCCGCGCGCAGGTCGGCCGGTTGCGCCGCACCCTGGCGGCGGGCCGGACCGGGCTGGCGTCACGCGAGGCCGGGACCGGGGCCCGGCGCGATGACCCCCGGCTCGCGCCGGTTGAGCTGGAGAACCTGATCCTGCTGCGGCTTGAGCTGCAGCGCCTGGCCCTGACCGGGGCGCTCCCGGCCGCACGCGCGGCCACGCTGCTGGATGCGTTGGATGGGTTGTGGACGGCGCATCTGGCGGCGACCTGTCCCCAGTCGGAGCAGCGACTGCCCCGCCGCGACCGGGGCTGGCAGACCCTGGTGGCTTGGTCGCCGGCCCCGCCCGGCCCACCGCCCTGGCACGCCGAGGATCGCGACGCGGGGCTGGTTGGCGAGCCGGCGGCGCCGGACCTGGATCTGGACTTGGACCTGCCGGACCTTGATGCCCATGCGCCCGGCACAGTGCCCGCGACCCCTGCGACCCCGACCCCCGCGACCCAGGTCCGCCAGCCAGTGCCCGCTGCCCCGACCCCGACCCCGATTCCGATTCCGACCCCGATTCCGACCCCGACCCCGATTCCGACCCCGACCCCGACCCCGACCCCGATCCCGACCCCGGCGCTCGACCCGCCGCCACCGCTGTTCGTGCCCCCGGCTCCGGCCCCCCGGACAGAACTCGCCTCGGAGCACAGCCCGGCCTCTCTGTCAGAACCCGCGCCGGCCCCCCGGTCGGAACCCGCCCCGGCCTCGGTCTGGCGGCCCGCCGCACCCGCTCCCTGGGAGCTCGCGCTGCGCCAGGTGTCCGGCTGGCCGCGGCTGATTGCGCCGTTCCTGGTCCAGAACATCGGCTGGTTCATCGGCGGCTTCTGTCTGGTCGCGGGGGTGCTATTCCTGATCGCGAACACCAGCGGCCTACTGAACGCCCTGGTGGTCTTTGGCAGCCTGCTCGGCAGCAGCGCCTTGCTGCTCTGGGCCGGCTACCAGTTGCAGCGGCGGCAGCCGGCCCTGCGGGTGGCGAGCGCCGTGTTGCTGACCCTGGCGTCCCTGCTTGGGCCGCTGGTGCTGGCGGTGGCGGTGCGCCTGATCACCGCCGCCGCGGGCGCCGGGCTCGCCACGGGGCTCGGCGTGCTGGCCGCGTTGGTGGCGCTGGGGGCCTTCGCCTTCACCGTACACCTGGCCAGTGCGCTGCTGGATCGCTCCCTGCAGGGCCGCTATGCCTGGCTGCTGACGGGCCTGGCCGCGGTGCAACTGACCGTGCCCCTGGCGGCGCTGGCGCAGGGCTGGTGGCTGCTGGCCCTGCTGCATGCCCTGTTGCTGATGCTACTCGGCTACGGGCTCGCGACCTTCACCGGGCGCTGGCTACAGCGCCTGTTCGTGGACCGGCAGCGGACCACCTGGTATGCGGTCGGGATGCTGGTCTACACCGCCCTGGTCTCCTTCATACACCTGACCTGGGTCTGGACCTGGGTCTGGCCCGCGGCAGCTGCCGGTCGGCTATTTCGGGGTCTTTCTGATGGCCCTGTGCGCGCTGCTGCTGCCGGTGGACGCGGCCTTTAAGGAGTGGGTCAGCACCCGCGCCTGGCTGTCGCGCTTCACCTTCGCGCTCTATGGCCTGTCGGTGACCGCCATCGCGGTGGCGCTGCAGGGCCGAGCGACGGCGCTGACCACGCTGACCCTGGGCGCGGGGCTCTATGGCTGGATGACCTGGCGCTACCGGACTTGGCCGCCGCTGTATCTGATGGGCGGCTGCGTCGCCGGGCTCTACGGCTATCTGGTACTGGCCTGGCTGCCGCCCCCGTTGCACGCGCTGGCGAGCCTGCCTGGGCTGCTCGGGCTGCTCGCTCTGGGCCACGCGGTGGGCCGCGTCTCCGCCCAACTGGGTCGGCAGTGCCTGGTGGTCAGCGCCCTATTGCTGCTGGGCCTGACCCTCTGGAGCCTGGCCTGGACCACGCCCGGCATGCCCGCCGGCTGTGCAACGCTGGCGGCCGCGGCGGCCCTGGTCTATGGCATGGTGCGCGTGGGGCTGCGGCTGCCGGGGGCCGGTCCGGGCTGGGCCTGGGGCGATGCGCTGGTGATAGCGCTAGCCCTAAGCGCGGTGGCCTGGTGGCCGGACTGGCCCGCCGTGGGCTGGGCCACCCGGACCGCGGTTGGCGCACTGGCGCTGGCGCTGCTGTGGCTGTGGCTCGCCCTGCATCACCGCGGGCAGACGCCGATCAGCCGCACCCTGTTCGCGCTGGGCGGACTGATCTCCATCGGCATCGCGCTGGCGTTGGGGGGCCTCGGGGTGGTCGTCGGGCCGGCCGGGCGCCCGGAACCCATCGCGCTGTTCGGCGTCGCCGCGCCGATGTTGCTGTGGATTGGCCTGCGGCTGCGTCGGCGCTGGCTGTTCTATGGCTTCCTGCTGTGCCTTGGGGCGGTCGGGGTGCTGGCCAAGCTCGCCTGGTTCCCGCGGCCGGGTACCGGGGTCTTGCTGTTGCTGTTGGCGCTGGCGTTGTGGGGTCTGCTCTGGCGGCTGGGGCTGCGCGAACGCCTGCGCGACACGCTGCTGGGGGCGAGCGCGGACGGGCGGGTCGACGCCGGCCAAGTTAATTTTCACCGAACCCCGTTGGGCATCGCGCTGCCAGGCACCCCGGCGGCGGACCTGTTCGCGCTGGTCCGACCGCCCCTGGAACAGGCCATGGTCTTGCTCTGGGCCCTAGGACTGCTGCGGTGCGCTCTGGCCGTCCACGCTGGCAGCTCGCCCCTGGCCTGGCCCTGGACCCTCGGGCTCGCGGCCGGGGTCGGCCTGCTGCTGGTCGGGCATTGGCGTTGCTATGGTCTCGTCGCGGTGCCAATGCTGCTCGGGATCGCGGGGCTGGTTGCCCTGCTCGGGCTACTCGGCACGCCTATGCCCTGGCTCGGGGCCGTGGCGGTCCTGGCCGCGCTGGTGCTCTGGCAGTCCGGCACCCTGATGCTCGCGTGGCCAGGCACCTGGCGACTCGCGCGGGTGCTCGGTTGGACGCATCAGGACGGGGCGGGGGGCCGTCAGCGCGCCGAGGCCGGACTCTGGGCCTGTGCCCGCGGGGTCGCCGTGGTCCCGGTCCTGGCCGCCCCTGGGCTGGTGCTGGTCGGCGTCCAGGCCGCTGACCTGCTCCCGGCGGTCGCCGCCAGCCTGCCCCTGGCCCTGCGTCTGGTTCAGCAGGACCCGACCCCGAATCGGCGCTCGAATCGGGTTTGGCCGGTGCTCGGCGCCCTGACCGTCGGTGGCTGGCTCACCGCCCACTGGCTGCACCCAGCACTGTTCGCGCTGGGGCAACCTTGGTGGAACGGGCTCGCCAGCCTGATGCTCGCGGTGGCGGCCGAAGGGGCCGCGGTGGCCGCCGGGGGGCGCCACGCGTATTGGGGTCAACCCCTGCGGTGGGTCAGCGGGCTGCTGTACCTGATGGCCCTGGCCGGGGGCGTCGGGCTACTGATGTCGAATGGCCCCGGCCTACCGTCCTTCCTGGTGTTGTTGGGCATCGGGCTCTTTCCGGTGGTCCGGTCAGCGCCGGGGGCGGCCTTGTTGCGCGGCATCGGCCTGCTGGTGCTCGCGGGTGCCCTGGTCTGGAGCCTGGCCTGGCGCCTGACAGGGGGCAGCCTGGACCCGGCGGGTTGGGCGGCGCTGCTGGTCGGCTTGGGCTACGGGCTCTGGGCGCTGGCCAACCTGGCGCTGCCGCGCTGGAATGGCCGCTGGCCGGGCTGGGCCGTGGACGCGACCACCTGGCCCCTGGCGGGCCTGGTGCTGGTGGCGGGCGGCCTGTTCGCGGCCACGGTGGTCGGCGCCTTGTCGCCAGCGCTGGCCCTGGCCGGCCTCGCGCCCTACCTGTTCCTGCTGCTGGCCAATATCGCGTGGCCGGGGCTCGCCTGGGGCGCGGTGACGGTCCTGGCGGCGAGCGGGCTGCTCGGCATCTGGGGGTAGGATGGGAACCAGTAGGATGGGAACCAGTAGGATGGGACCCAGTAGGATGGGACCCAGTAGGCGGGTGGTCCGGCGGTGTGGTCAGCCACCTGACCGACCGTCTCCTGGCCACCCTGCTGTGGGTGAACCTGCTGTTTCTGCTGGTGCCCGCCTGGCGCCGGTACGGCCCGGTCCTGACCCGTTGGCTGGGCTGGCGAGAGCCCGACCTTACGAGCCCGCTGTTGCGGATTGCGTTTGCGCTCGTGATCGCGGTGCTGGGTGTGCTGATCCTTGTTGAGTGGCTGGCGCTGATGGGGCCAGCTCTGGAGGGGCCAGCCCCGCTGGGTCTTGGGCAGCCCGCGGGCTGGCTGTTCACCGCGGCCCTGCTCGTGGTCACCGCGGCCCATGGGGCCTGGCCGCGGCCTGGGCCGGTCACCGCTCAGGTGCTGCTGGGGGCGCTGACCGTGCTGCTCATCGCCCCGCTGCTGGTCCTCGGCTGGCGGGCGGGTCTGCCTCTGCTATTGGCCTTGTGGGCCGGCCTGCTGCTGCTGGCCTGGCGGTTCACGCCCGCGCGCTGGGCGCGCTGGCGCGAGGTGCTGCACCCATGGCTGCTGCTGCTGCCGCTGGTGAGCCTGGTGCTGCTGGTGCCCACGGCAACGGACCATCCGGGGGGCGCGGTTGCCACCCTGGCGCTGCTGACCCTGGTGACGCTGGCCCGCGGCTGGTGGCAGGTCAGCGCGTCGGCGGTGCGCGGCGGTCTGGTCCTGCTGCTGCTGACGGGCTATGGCCTTTGGCTCATCCCCGGTCCCAGCCCCGGCCCCAGCACCGGCCTCAGCCCCGACCTGACGTGGCTGCTCGGGCTGCTGCCCTGGTGGGCGCTGCAGACCGCGCTGGTGTTCGCCCTGCTGCTGGTCGCCCGGCGCCGCCTGGGTACCCTGCAGGTGCCGACGGACGGGCCGGACCGGGCCGGTGTGCTCGCACCGGCCCTGGACGACCTGGCGCGCACCGCGCTGGTGCTGAGCCTGGGGTTGCTTGGCTGGCATGTCTGGGTCCTGGTGCGCCAGGAGACCTGGCAACTCGCCCCATTCTGGCAGTTGGGACCGGTGGCGGACCCGCTGGCCGCGGGGTCGACCTTGCTGCTGCTCGCCGGGATGGCTGGGCTTCGCGCTTGGCGCGCACCGGACCGGCGAGACCTGGCCTACGCCGCGCTGCTGCTGCTGGGTCTGCTCGCGCTCTACGGTCGGCTGATCCTCTGGGGACTGGCGCCGATCACCCCGTGGGACAGCGCCGCGCTGCTCGCCGCCGCGGCCCTGATGTTCGTGCTCCATCAGGCCCTTGGCTGGCCCGCGCTGTATCGGCTCGCGCTGTGGCTGCCGGTGCTCGCGGTGGCCACCGCGCCCTGGCACCTGGCCTCGGCCTGGACCGGTGGCACCCTGCTGGCCGCGGCCCTGCTCTACCTGTCCATGGCCGGGCGGCTGCGCAACCCCTGGCCGCTGTACCTCGGCGTGCTGGCCATGACCGCGCTGGTCTACCTGTGGGCGCCGCTGTGGGCCGAGCGCTACGGCCTCTTGCAGTTCTATATCGTGCCAGCCGCGGTCGCGGTGCTGGTGTTGTTGCAATTGCACCGGCGCGAACTGCGCCCGGCGGTCTTGTCGAGCGCGCGGCTGGCGGCCCTGTGCGCGCTCTACGCGGGGGCCGGGCTGGACCTGTTCCTGCGGCCCGGACTCGGCCTGTTCGTGCTGGCCCTGGCCCTGGCGCTGGTCAGCGTGGTGCTCGGCATCGCGCTGCGCATCCGGGTGTTTCTCTATGCCGGAGTCGCCTTCCTGATCCTGAACGTGCTCGGGCAACTGGTCCGGTTCTACCCGGAACAGGGGCTGGCCCAGGCGATGATCCTGATCGGCCTCGGCGTCGTCGTCACCGCCGGGATGGTTGCATTCAACCTGCAGCGCGAAGCGATCCTGCGCCGGCTGCGCATCGCGCGGGCCGACTTGGCCGACTGGGAATGACGGGGCCGGGCCAACGCCGTCAAATTTTACCGAACTTCCGTCGCCCGGTGGCAGGTTCGGCTGCGACAGATTAACCTGGATCACCTTTACTTTCAGACCTCCCGGAAAGGCTAGAAAACCGCCTCGATTTTTGGACAGTCTTGTCGTTGTCGTTGTCGTTGTCGTTGTCGTTGTCGTTGTCGTTGTCGTTGTCGTAATCGTGCGAATACTCGATCACGATTACGACAACGACAACGACAACGATCTTGAAATCCGCCGGCATCGGCGAGGCGAATTGTCCAATTATCGACGAGTTTGCAAATATATCAGCTGGTTGGGCGCCTCGAAAATTCCGATTCCGGGAGGTCTGTACTTTACCCATCCATGGAGGTCCCCTATGTCTGCTCTGCTATCCCCGCTGCCGGCCCGGCGACCGGCTCGCCTGACCCTGCGCCGCGTTGCCTCCTTGATGGCGGCCTTGATGCCGATCCTGGTGCTGGTGGTCTCCTGCAATCCCTCCGACGAGGGCGCTGCCCCAAAGGTCAGATGACCTGATCTCGTCCCTTGGCCCCAGCCCCGCGCAGGGCAGAAAATCCCGTTTCTGTTCAATCACAAGCAAGTGTGCGAGCGCTGTGTGAGCGGCGCGGCTTCAAGTGCGGGTCGGATTCTGTAACGATACCGTTTTTCGGCGCCGGATGGGTCTTGTGCCGCTGGCGAACGCGTTGCTAATCCAAGGTGGCAAGCCAATGCTTCAGACGGCGTTTCCGTTCTTTCCCGAAGGGGTGACTCAGATCACGGCGCTATTGGCGTTCTGCAAGCAGGACGGGCAGATCACCTACTTCAACGGAGCCATGCCGGTGTTCATCCATGGCGCAGACGACATGGACTCGTTTCGCATGATCACCGCGCAGTTCTGCGTCAACGGTAATGCCAAGCAGGCGGACATCGTGCGCGCGTTCGGGGTGACCAAGATCAGCATGAAGCGCGCCGTGAAGCGCTATCGCGAGCAAGGTCCAAGAGGCTTCTACCTACCGCGCAAGCGGCGCGGGCCGGCGGTATTGACGGCACCGGTCTTGGCCGAGGCCCAGGGCTTGTTCGATGCGGGATTAGAGACCTCGGAGGTGGCCGATCGGTTGGGCGTCAAGCACGACACCCTCTCCAAGGCGGTGCGCGCGGGGCGCGTGCACAAGCGACCAGCACAGACGCCCAGCGGCGAGGCGAGCACGAAGAGCGAGCGCAGCGCGGCCGATCATGCGGCGCCGATGGGGATGGGCGCGGCCGACACCGAGGGACGGCTAGCGGCCAGCGTCGGCCAGCTGGAGTCGGTGGCGCCGCGCTTCGCCCCAGCGCTCGATGTGCCCAACGCCGGTGTGCTGTGTGCCTTACCAGCGTTGTTGGCCATCGGGCTACTCGACGGCGTCGAGCGTCATCTGCACCTGCCCAAGGGCTACTACGGACTCGACAGCCTGTTGCTGTTGATGGCGTTCATGGCCTTGGCGCGACTGTCATCGATCGAAGCGCTGCGTTACCGCGCGCCGGGGGAATGGGGCAATCTGCTCGGGCTCGACCGGGTACCGGAAGTGCGCACCCTGCGCGCAAAGATCCAATTGCTGGCAGAAGACAACCAGCCCGCCACATGGAGCGCGGCGCTGTGTGAACGCTGGATGGCGGCCGCCCCGGAACAGGCCGGCGTGCTCTACATCGACGGCCATGTGCGCGTCTATAACGGCTCTCAGACACAACTACCGCGCCATCACGTTGCGCGCCAACGGCTATGTCTGCGCGCGACCACCGACTACTGGGTCAACGCCATGGACGGGCAGCCGTTCTTCGTCGTCAACCAAGTGGTCGATCCGGGATTGATTCAGGTCATTGAGCAAGACATCGTGCCGCGCCTTGAGCAGCAGGTTCCCGCTCAGCCCAATGCAGCACAGCTGCAAGCCGATCCACTGGCGCATCGCTTCACGCTGGTGTTCGATCGCGAAGGCTACTCACCGGACTTCTTCAAGCGCATGAAGGCGCAGCGCATCGCCTGCCTGACGTATCACAAGTTCCCGAGCGAGGATTGGGCCGAGGAGGAGTTCAGCGCCCATCAGGTGCGCCTCGCCAGCGGCGAGGTGGTGCGCATGGACTTGGCCGAACGCGGCAGTCGGTTGAGCAACAAACTCTGGGTGCGGGAGCTGCGCAAGCGCAGCGAGCGGGGGCATCAGACCGCGATCTTGTGCACCGATTATCGCTCACCGGCGCCGGGGCTGGCGGCGGCGATGTTCGCCCGTTGGTCTCAGGAAAACTTCTTCAAATATGCGCGCCAACACTACGCATTAGACCGCCTGGCGGACTATCGCGTGGAGGCGATTTCCGAGCCCCTACGGGTGGTCAACCCCGACTACCGCCAGCTCGACGGCCAGGTGCGCTCAGCCACCGGCAAGCTCACCCGACGCTTGGCGAACTTCGCCGCCATGACGCTCAATGAACCCATCGAGCCGACCCATGTCGAGCCGTTCATCCGCCGCAAAGCGGCGCTGCAAGAGGAGATCGAGACGCTGCAGCATGAGCTCGACGCACTCAAGGCCAAGCGCAAGGAAACCGCGCACCATATCGACATCGAGGAGTTGCCAGAGGAAGCACGCTTTCTCCAGCTCAGCACGCAGAGCAAACAGCTCGTCGATACCATCAAGATGATCGCCTATCGCGCCGAGACGGCGATGGCCAACAGCCTGCGCGAGCACCTCTCACGACCCGACGAGGCACGTCGGTTGCTCTGCGCGCTCTATACCAGCGAGGCCGACCTGCTGCCCGACCCTGACGCCGGTACCCTGACCGTGCGCCTACACCATGGTGCCAATGCCGCCAACGACCGGGCGATCGCGAAACTCTGCGAGGAACTCAACGAAACCGAAACCGTTTTTCCACGCACCAACCTACGCCTGGTCATCAAAATGGGATCAGCGTAGATTCCTCGAAGTCAGGTCATCCAAGACCCCGTCTTCGATGCGTCTTCGGTGTTGCATTGCAAGACCCCGTCTTTTGTGACCCCGTCTTTTGCGTGACCCCGTCTTTTGCGCTTTCTAGGATCATCCGCCAGCGTCCGCGGCCCCTGCCGCCTCGCCACCGGCTCCCCGTGCCGGGACACCAGTACCGGGACACCATGCGAATCCGAGAATCGTCCTCGGCGGCACCGAGCATCCGCAGCGGGCCGAAGACATCGAAGAGCTCGTAGCCCGGAAACAGCAGGACGCCGATGGTGCGCTGGGTTGCCATGTCACTCCGCTCGCGAAGGGTTGTGGGGTTGGGTCGCGCAACGCCGTCCGCCCATCGGTGGCGATGACTCGCAGAGGTGCCCTGCGCGGGGCACCAGGGGCGCGCCGAGTGCGGCTCAAGCCCCTCTGGCGTCGGCCATGGTGACGTTTTCAGCCGTGTTTCTGCATATCCAACGCTATTACAACACTTCAATCATCACGCGCTTGACCCGGGGCGCGCCCGCCCGTAGCCTAGACCTCACCGCCACAGCACCACCGGGTACCGGACCATGCAGCCACTCAACCCCTACTTTGCCCAGCAGGCCCTGAAGCGGGTCCGGCTCAAGGCGAGCCTGCAACGCCGGGTGCCGGAGCTGCTGGGCCTGATGCAGCCGGACGGGCGCATCCAGGTTGCGCGCATCCATGAGGCCATCTACCCCGACAGCACCAAGGCCAGCGCCAATGCGGCGCTGAACCGCCTGCTGCGGGAGATCAACACCGCCGCCAGCGAGCAGCAGGTCGCCCTGCGCATGGAGATCACCAAGGACAAGAAGGCCGGCAGCGCCGAGCGCTGGGTCTGGCTGGAGGGTCCGCCCCCGGGTCCGGCCCTGGCGCGGTTGGACGAGCTGGACGCCATCCCGCCGGGCCAGCTCGTCACCGACCAGCGCGGCCTGCCCGCCGGCGACCTGCCGGTGGTGGTGCTGCTCACCTTCAACGCGCACGAGACCGCCGCCGTCATCCACCGCTTCTGCCCGCAGGGCACGCCGGAGACCGAGACCCGGGAGCAGATCACCTACAACCTGCTCGGCACCCTGCGCGGCATGCGCATCGTCCAGCGGGTCAGCCGCCAGGGGGAGGGCGAGGCGCAGAACGCCGCCCACGACGCCATCGCCGCCTGGCGACCCAAGGCCCTCATCGCCGTCGGCATCGCCTTCGGCATGAACGCGCGCAAGCAAAGCATCGGCGACGTGCTCATCTCCGACACCATCCGCGGCTACGAGCTCGCCCGCGTCAACCACGACGGCAGCCTCACCCCTCGCAACAGCAAGCCCGAGGCATCCCCGGTGCTGCTGAACCGGTTCGATACCCTGGACCAGACCTGCCGCGCCGACGCCGACACCTGCATGCACTGGCCCCGGCTTCGCTTCGGCTGCCTGCTCTCCGGCAACAAGCTGGTCGACAACCTGGACTACCGCGACAGCCTGCGGGCCATCGAGACCGAGGCCATCGGCGGCGAGATGGAGGCGGTGGGCATTCAGCTCGCCGCCCAGCGTCACGACGTGCACTGGATCATCGTCAAGGCCATCTGCGACTGGGCCGACGGCAACAAGGGCACCGTCGACAAGGACCGGGACCAGCGCCTCGCCGCCGACCACGCCGCCCTGGTGGTGCATGCGGCGCTGGGCCTGGACGCCCTCTATCAGCACAGGCCGTCGCCGGACCCGGAGCACGCAGGCGAACGCAACCGCGCAACCTCATCCCGCAAGCAGACCCGCCGCGGCCACCCGCCCGCGGCCCGGCTCATGGGGCTGCGGGACATGGACGCCATCGAGGTGCTGATCCCGGACGGCCAGGGCCGACCGGAGACCCTGGCCAAGGACGCGCTGGTGGCGGAGGCGGGCAAGGACGACGGCGTCGATGCCCTGGGCTACCTGCTGCAATGGGTGCACAGCACCGACGCCCCGCCCCTGTTCGCGCTGCTCGGCGAATACGGCATGGGCAAGACCGTCAACTGCCAGCGCCTCGCCAAGGCCCTGGAGACCGAGCGCGCCCAGGACCCCACCCGCCCCCTGCCGCTCTACCTGGACCTGCGCCACCTCACCGGGCTGGATCGGCGCGTGCCGACTTTGCCGGAGATCGTGAACGAGTGCATGGCCCGGGGCTGGGACCAGGCCGCATGGTCCGGCCTCGGCGTCGATGCCGCGGCGGCCGCGCAGGCCGGCTTCCAGACCTTCCTGGACTGGGTGCGCCTCGGCGCCGTGGTCATCTTCGACGGCCTGGACGAGGCCCTGGTGAAGCTCAAGGAGGCGGACGGCCAGGTCTTCACCGGCGAGCTGTTGCGCCTGCCGGGGCTATCGGCGCAGGCGGCGCAGGCGGCGCAGGCGGCGCAGGCGGCACAGGCGGGTGAGGCCGGGCAGGGCACCGAGGCCGCGGACGCCGCGCCGCCCAAGGTCAAGCTCGTCATCTCCTGCCGCACCCACTACTTCCGCACCCTGCGCGACCAGCGCAACCACTTCACCGGCCAGGAGCGCGGCGGCACCCGCGCCGACGCCTACCGCGCCCTGCTGCTGCTGCCGCTCACCGACGCCCAGGTGCGCCGCTACCTGGTGGAGGCCCTGCCGGAGACCGACCCGGACGCCCTGCTGGCCATGATCGCCTCGGTGCACAACCTCACCGAGCTGACCCAGCGCCCCTACACCCTGCGGCTGGTGGCGGAGTTCATCCCCAGCATCGAGCAGGACCGCGCCGCCGGACGCACCGTCTACGGTGTCACGCTCTACCGGCGCATGGTGCAGCGCTGGCTGGAGCGCGACGGCGGCAAGCACCACATCCAGCCCCGCCACAAGCTGCGCCTCGCCGCCCACCTGGCCGCCCACCTGTGGCGCCAAGGCGCCGGCCTGCTGCCGGCGGACCAGATCGAGGACTGGTTCCACGCCTGGCTGGAGTCCGAACCCAGCCTGCAACGACGCTACCGGGACCTGCACCCGGACCAGCTGGAGGAGGACCTGCGCACCGCCACCTTCCTGACCCGCCAGGACGGGTCCGGCGCCGGCCAATCAACCGCCAAGCGCAATGGCCAAGCACCCGCCAAGGACGGCAGCTTCCGCTTCGCCCATACCTCGCTGTTGGAATTCTTCCTCGCCGACTATCTGCTGGAGGCCATCGGCGACGACGCCCCGAACCGCTGGGCCATGCCGACGCCCAGCCCGGAGACCTTGGCCTTTCTGGGGCAAGATGCTGGCGGAGCGACAGGCGCAGGACGGCGGCAAGTGGCTCCAGACCCTGTCCGCCTGGCGCACCGACTACCGCGCCGAGACCAGCGAGCTGTTGTTGGCCTATGCCCTGCACGCCTACCGCCAGGGCTGGCCCATGCCCCTGCTGACCGGCATCCGGCTGGGCGGCAGCCGGCTGGAGGAATGGCAGTTCGAGTCCATCCCCGGCCACCCCCGGCTGGACCTGTCCGGTGCGGACTTCAGCACCTGCAACCTGCGCCGGGCGGTGTTCGACGGCGTGCGGCTGCGGGGGGCGCGGTTCCACGGCGCCGCACTGGCGCAGGCGGAGTTCCTGGGCTGCGACGCCATGGACGCGGACTGGTCCGAGGCCCGCTGCTCCGGCACCGTCTTTCGACAGACCGACCTCTCCGGCGCCCGCTGGGCGGACACCCTGGGCCGCGGCACCTGCTTCCTCCACTGCACCCAGGCCCCCGAGGCCGTGACCGAGGATTTGCCCGGCGAGCATGGGTTGACCCACCCGCACCAGGCCCCGGCCCCGACCACCGCCGCCCCCGCCCGCCCGCCCCTAGACCTGCTCACCGGCCACTCCGCCGTCAACTCCGGCGCCTTCTCCCCCGATGGCCGACGGCTGCTCTCCGCCAGCTGAGGACCGCACCCTCAGGCTCTGGGACCTGGAAGCTGGTAAATGACTGCGGGAGTTCGAGGGGCATCGGAGCGGGGTCACCTCCGGCGCCTTCTCCGCCGATGGCCACCGGCTGCTCTCCGCCAGCCAGGACAACACCCTCAGGCTCTGGGACCTGGACTCTGGTGACTGTCTGCGGGTGTTCGAGGGGCATCTGAACTCGGTCACCTCCGGCGCCTTCTCCCCCGATGGTCGCCGGCTGCTCTCCGCCAGCTCGGACAACACCCTCAGGCTCTGGGACCTGGAATCTGGTGACTGTCTGCGGGTGTTCGAGGGGCATCAGAGCGTGGTCACCTCCGGCGCCTTCTCCCCCGATGGCCGCCGGCTGCTCTCCGCCAGCCGGGACGACACCCTCAGGCTCTGGGACCTGGAATCTGGTGACTGTCTGCGGGTGTTCGAGGGGCATCAAGGTCCAGTCACCTCCGGCGCCTTCTCCCCCGATAACCACGCCGGCTGCTCTCCGCCAGCTGGGACCACACCCTCAGACTCTGGGACCTAGAGTCTGGTGCCTGTCTGCGGGTGTTCCGAGAGCATCAGGGCGGTCGACTCCTGTGCCTTCTCCCCCGATGGGGCCATCCTAAACGACCACACCCTCGGGTCTGGGACCTGGAATCTGGTGACTGTCTGCGGGTGTTCGAGGGCATCCCAGCCCAGTACCTCCAGCGCCATCTCCCCCGATGACCTTCCCGGCTGCTCTCCACCAGCCATGACAACACCCTCAGGCTCTGGGACCTGGACTCGAGTGACTGTCTGCGGGTGTTCCCGAGGGACATCAAGAACACGGTCAACTCCGGCTCCTTCTCCCCCGATGGCCGCTGGCTGCTCTCCGCCGGCCGCGGACAACACCCTCGAAGTTCTGGGATCTGGCATCTGGTGCCTGTCTGCGGGTGTTCGCGGGGCATCAGCTCCGGGTCACCTCCGGCGCCTTCTCCCCCGATGGTCGCCGGCTGCTCTCCGCCAGCTGGGACAACACCCTCAGGCTCTGGGACCTGGAATCTGGTGACTGTCTGCGGGTGTTCGAGGGGCATCAGGACTGGGTCACCTCCGGCGC